>NZ_CP126093.1:0-7500 GCF_030123065.1 Neobacillus sp. DY30
TTGGAGAATATTGCGGATCTTTGGAATGCTGCTCTTGCCAATATCGAGAAGAAGATTAGCAAGCCTAGTTTTGACACCTGGCTAAAGTCCACAAAGGCCCATTCCCTTCAAGGCAATCTACTTGTGATCACTGCTCCAAATGAATTTGCACGTGATTGGCTCGAGGAGCGCTACTCCCAGTTAATTGCTGGCATTTTGTACGAAATTACTGGAGAAGAGCTATCTGTTAAGTTCATTATTCCGCAAAATCAAAAAGAGGAAGACCCTGACTTACTATTGCCAGCAAAAAAGGCCAAAAAAGAAGATGACCAACATGATTTTCCGCAAAATATTTTAAACCCAAAGTATCTTTTTGATACGTTTGTTATTGGATCAGGTAACCGATTTGCTCATGCAGCCTCCCTGGCTGTTGCTGAAGCACCTGCAAAAGCATACAATCCCTTATTTATTTATGGGGGCGTTGGGTTAGGGAAAACACACTTAATGCACGCAATCGGACATTATGTTTTAGAACATAAACCAAATGCGAAGGTAGTTTATTTGTCTTCAGAAAAATTCACGAACGAATTTATTAATTCAATTCGTGACAATAAAGCTGTCGAATTCCGCAATAAGTATCGAAACGTTGATGTGTTACTAATTGATGATATTCAATTCTTAGCTGGAAAAGAATCAACGCAAGAGGAATTTTTTCATACTTTTAACACTCTACATGAGGAAAGCAAACAAATCGTCATTTCAAGTGACCGTCCGCCTAGGGAAATTCCAACTCTTGAAGACCGGCTTCGTTCACGGTTTGAGTGGGGACTAATTACGGATATTACCCCTCCAGATCTGGAAACAAGAATCGCGATTCTTCGGAAAAAGGCCAAGGCGGAAGGATTAGATATACCAAATGAAGTTATGCTATATATTGCTAACCAAATTGATACCAATATAAGAGAACTTGAGGGAGCATTAATCCGCGTAGTGGCCTATTCTTCCTTAATCAATAAGGATATTAACGCGGATTTAGCTTCGGAAGCTTTAAAAGATATCATCCCGAGCTCAAAGCCAAAAGTAATTACAATCCTCGACATCCAGAGGACGGTTGGTGAGCACTTTAGTGTGAAATTGGAAGATTTTAAAGCGAAAAAGCGGACAAAATCAGTTGCATTCCCTAGACAAATCGCGATGTATTTATCACGGGAGTTAACGGATTATTCATTGCCTAAAATAGGAGAAGAGTTTGGAGGACGTGATCACACGACTGTAATCCATGCTCATGAAAAGATTTCAAAACTATTACAATCAGATTTGCAGCTGCAAAAGCAAATGAAAGAACTAAACGAATTGTTGAGAGTTTAAAGGAACTGTGAATAACTTGGACTTATTTATGCACAGTCTGTCCACATGTGGATAGACTGTGTTTCCGTTGCGAAAAATAAGTTATCCACATACTAACAAGCCCTACTAGTACTTCTACTGTTTTTTTATTTAAAAAACTTATTATTATATGTTTAAGAAATTCCAAATATGCCTGCTTAGAAAAAAAATTTCCGGGAGGATTATGAAATGAAATTTATCATCCAACGGGACCGCCTTGTTCAAAGTGTCCAAGATGTTATGAAGGCAGTCACTTCAAGAACGACAATCCCTATTTTAACTGGGATCAAAATAACAGCTAGCAGCGAGGGAGTAACCTTAACGGGAAGTGATTCAGATATTTCAATTGAATCCTTTATTCCAAACGAGGAAGACGGAAATGAAATTGTAGAAATCAAGCAAGCCGGTTCTATCGTCCTTCAAGCAAAATTTTTCAGTGAAATTGTAAAAAAATTACCGACTGACTCTGTTGAAATTGAAGTGCTAGGCTCTCTACAAACTGTGATTCGCTCTGGGAAGTCTGAATTTAATTTAAATGGTCTTGATGCAGAAGAATATCCTCACCTTCCGCAAATAGAAGAAAATAATAAATTTCAAATTGCAACCGATCTGCTAAAAATGATGATTCGCCAAACCTTTTTTGCTGTATCCACCTCAGAAACACGTCCCATCTTGACAGGTGTAAACTGGAAGATTGAAAATGGTGAACTAAACTGTATTGCAACAGATAGTCATCGCCTAGCTTTACGAAAAGCAAAAATCGAAATTGAAAATAACGAAAGCTACAATGTTGTCATCCCAGGTAAGAGCCTGAATGAACTAAGTAAAATTATTGATGACTCAAATGAGTTAATTGATATTGTTATTACAGAAAACCAAATATTGTTTAAAGCAAAACATTTATTATTTTTCTCCAGGTTGTTAGAAGGAAATTATCCTGATACTTCTAGATTGATTCCTAGTGAAAGTAAAACCGATATTGTTGTGAATACAAAAGAATTTCTCCAAGCAATCGATCGTGCTTCCCTGCTTGCACGTGAAGGCAGAAACAATGTTGTAAAACTTTCAACCATTGATGGTGGTGTAATAGAGATTTCCTCTAACACACCTGAAGTAGGTAAAGTAGTCGAAGAAATTCAAAGTCAAACCATTGATGGAGAAGAATTAAAAATTTCATTCAGTGCTAAATATATGATGGATGCCTTAAAAGCTCTTGAAGGCACAGAAATAAGGGTAAGCTTTACTGGTGCGATGCGTCCGTTCGTTATCAAACCGCTGCACGATGAAACCACATTGCAGCTGATTTTACCTGTAAGAACTTACTAGGATAATCTTGCAAATAGTCACCATGTTTTTTGGTGACTTTCTTTATTTTTTGTTTTTTAGTAAAATAAAGTATTGAGACCATTTAGAAAAGAGTGATAAACATTGCCTGAAGAAATAAAGATAAATACAGAGTTTATTACGTTGGGTCAATTTCTTAAAGTAGCTGACGTCATCCAATCTGGTGGAATGGCAAAGTGGTTTTTAAGTGAAAACGATATTTTTATTAATGGTGAACAAGATCAACGAAGAGGAAGAAAGCTTCGAGCAGGAGATAAAATCAATATTCCTGGCTTTGGTGAGTTTTTGATTACGAGTAACTAAAGGTTGTGTCGTTTTCATGTATATTGAACAATTAGCACTAAGTGATTATCGAAATTATCATAGCCTAACGGTTGAATTTGAAAATAAAGTCAATGTGATTCTTGGGGAAAATGCTCAAGGAAAAACAAATGTGATGGAATCTATTTATGTTTTAGCAATGGCCAAGTCTCATCGGACATCAAATGATAAAGATCTTATTCGCTGGGACCAGGAGTATGCTAAAATAGAGGGTAGGGTTCAAAAACAGCATAGCTCTCTGCCATTACAATTAATTATTTCCAAAAAAGGAAAAAAGGCCAAATGCAACCATATGGAGCAGCAGAAATTAAGCCAATATGTCGGGAACATGAATGTGGTCATGTTTGCTCCTGAAGATTTAAATCTAGTAAAAGGCAGCCCGCAGATTCGAAGGCGGTTTATTGATATGGAAATTGGGCAGGTTTCGCCCATTTATTTACATGATATGAGTCAATATCAAAAAATACTTCAACAGCGAAATCATTTTTTAAAAATGATGCAAATAAAAAAACAAACCGACCAAACTATGCTAGAAATTCTCACTGAGCAATTTATTGATATGGCTGTGAAAATTGTTTCGAAAAGGTTTGAGTTTCTCCATTTGCTTGAGAATTGGGCTAAACCTATTCATAAAGGTATCTCCAGAGGGCTGGAATCATTGGAAATTGTCTATAAACCATCGGTAGATGTATTAGAAGACGAAGATTTGTCGAAAATGAAAGCAAGCTTTGAGGAAAAATTTAGTAAAGTTAGAACAAGGGAAATAGAACGTGGAACAACATTATTCGGACCACATCGTGATGATTTGTTGTTTTTTGTAAATAATCGGGATGTTTCGACATTTGGATCACAAGGGCAACAGAGAACAACGGCACTTTCTGTTAAGCTTGCCGAAATTGAATTAATTCATTCAGAAATTCGCGAATATCCCATCTTACTCCTTGACGATGTTTTATCTGAATTAGATGATTATCGTCAGTCACACTTGCTTAATACCATTCAGGGGAAGGTCCAAACATTTGTTACAACAACAAGTGTGGATGGAATCCACCATCAAACATTAAAAGAAGCTTCAACTTTTGAAGTAGAGTCTGGTGTTATCAATAAAGTTAATTGAGGTGGTAAGTGTGTATATTCATGTCGGGGAAGATCTAAATATCAGGGCGAAGGATATCATCGCCATTCTTGATAAAGGGTGCGTGAATTCTTCAAATTTAGTGGAAGAGTTCTTAGAACAGCATAAGGAAAAGCTTGTTAACCTTTCGAAAAACCCCTTTAAATCTGTTGTCATCACAAATGACAAGGTTTATTTATCCCCAATTTCTTCTGGAACATTAAAAAAACGTTCAAATCAAAAAGAAATGCAGGAATTGTTATAGTATTATTACTCATTTAGTTTAGAAGAGTATTTTTTGAATGAAAGTGCGGGGTGAACGATATGACAATGGAACAAAAATTAGTCCAGGAACAAGAATATGGTGCGGATCAAATACAAGTCTTAGAAGGTCTTGAGGCTGTTAGAAAAAGACCAGGTATGTACATTGGTTCAACCAGTGGAAAAGGTCTTCATCATCTTGTTTGGGAGATTGTAGATAACAGTATTGATGAGGCTTTAGCAGGTTACTGTGACGAAATCAATGTGACCATTGAAGAAGATAATAGTATAACTGTTCAAGATAATGGACGTGGTATTCCAGTCGGAATTCAAGAAAAAATGGGCAGACCTGCAGTTGAGGTCATTATGACGGTTCTTCATGCCGGAGGTAAATTTGGCGGCGGCGGATATAAGGTTTCCGGCGGATTGCATGGTGTAGGTGCATCCGTTGTTAATGCCCTTTCTACCCATTTGGATGTCTTGGTTCACCGTGACGGTAATATTTACTCTATTAAATTTGAACGCGGAGCAGTAGTCCAAGAATTAGAAATTATTGGTACAACTGATAAAACTGGGACAATCACTCACTTTAAGCCAGACGGTGAGATTTTTACAGAAACATTGGTATACGAGTATGATATTCTGGCAACCCGTCTGCGTGAACTCGCCTTCCTAAATCGAGGAATAAAAATTACGATTAAGGATAACCGTGTGGAAAATAAACAGAATGAATACTACTACGAAGGCGGAATTAAATCATACGTAGAGCATTTAAACCGCACAAAAGAGGTTATTCATGATGAACCAATTTACATCGAGGGAGAACGCGACGGAATTAGCGTAGAAGTTGCACTTCAATACAACGAAGGATATACGGACAGCATTTACTCCTTCGCCAATAATATTCACACCTATGAAGGCGGAACACATGAATCAGGATTTAAAACAGGATTAACCCGCGTTATAAACGATTATGCTAGAAAGAGCGGTTTGATTAAAGAAAATGATACGAATCTATCTGGTGAAGATGTTCGTGAAGGCTTAACTGCGATCGTATCGATTAAACACCCAGATCCGCAATTTGAAGGGCAAACGAAAACAAAGCTCGGAAACTCTGAAGTAAGAACGATAACTGACTCTTTGTTTTCAAGTCACTTTGAAAAGTTTTTACTTGAAAATCCACAAGTAGCTAAAAGAATCGTTGAAAAAGGATTAATGGCTGCGAGAGCAAGACTTGCGGCAAAGAAAGCTAGAGAATTAACGCGCAGAAAGAGTGCCTTAGAGGTTTCTAGTTTACCTGGGAAGTTGGCAGACTGTTCTTCAAAGGATCCTTCTATCAGCGAACTGTACATTGTAGAGGGTGACTCTGCAGGTGGTTCTGCAAAACAAGGCCGTGACCGACATTTTCAAGCAATTCTGCCATTAAGAGGGAAAATTCTAAACGTTGAGAAAGCACGTTTAGATCGGATTCTCTCAAATAATGAAGTTCGGTCCATGATTACTGCAATAGGAACAGGTATTGGGGAAGATTTCGATATCGCTAAAGCAAGATATCATAAAATAGTTATCATGACGGATGCAGACGTTGATGGAGCTCATATCCGAACGCTATTGTTAACTTTCTTTTACCGTTATATCCGGAAAATTTTAGAAGCGGGCTATGTATATATAGCACAGCCGCCATTATATAAAGTGCAGCAGGGAAAAAAGGTTCGGTATGCTTATGATGACAAAGAGCTAGAAAAAATATTCGCCGAGCTTCCAAGCCAGCCGAAGCCTAATATTCAGCGTTACAAAGGTTTAGGAGAAATGAATCCTGAACAATTATGGGAAACGACAATGGATCCTTCTAATCGGACTATGCTTCAAGTAAGTCTAGAAGATGCTATTGAGGCAGATGAGACATTTGAAATGTTAATGGGTGACAAGGTAGAGCCGCGTCGTAACTTCATTGAAGCAAACGCCCAATACGTAAAGAACTTAGATATATAAAGGGATAGAGGGGTGACCACTATCCTCCTTTTTTCGTTTATCTAGTTCTCAATCGATGATGATTAAAGGCAGGTTGTCACCAAAATAGGAGGTACTATAATGGCCGAAACACCAAATTCTCAAGTGAAAGATATTAATATCAGTCAAGAAATGAAAACATCATTTCTTGACTATGCAATGAGTGTTATTGTTTCTCGTGCCCTTCCAGATGTTCGAGATGGTTTAAAACCAGTTCATCGTCGTATTTTATATGCCATGCATGACCTTGGAATCCATGCGGATAAGCCTTATAAAAAATCAGCTCGTATCGTTGGGGATGTAATTGGTAAATATCACCCGCATGGAGACTCTGCCGTATATGAAACGATGGTACGGATGGCGCAGGATTTTAACTATCGTTATATGCTTGTTGACGGTCATGGAAACTTTGGATCAGTAGACGGCGATTCAGCAGCAGCAATGCGTTATACAGAGTCTAGAATGTCCAAGATTTCTATGGAATTACTTAGAGATATTAACAAGGATACGATTGATTTCCAGGATAACTATGATGGTGAGGAAAGAGAGCCTTCTGTCCTGCCAGCGAGATTCCCTAACCTATTAGTCAATGGCTCTATGGGTATTGCTGTTGGGATGGCTACTAATATCGCACCACACCAACTGGGTGAAGTTATTGATGGTGTATTAGCCGTTACTCGTGATCCAGAAATCACCATTCAAGAGTTAATGGAAATCATTCCTGGTCCGGATTTTCCAACCGGAGGCATCATAATTGGCCGAAGCGGTATTCGTAAGGCATATGAAACAGGTAGAGGATCAATTACCGTACGGGGAAAAGTAGAAATTGAACAAAAATCAAATGGTAAAGAAGTTATCATTGTTAGTGAATTACCATACCAAGTAAACAAAGCAAAATTGGTTGAAAGAATTGCGGAATTACATCGTGATAAAAAAATAGAAGGCATTACCGATTTACGGGATGAATCTGACCGTAATGGAATGCGAATTGTTATTGAGGTTCGTAAAGACGCAAATGCGAATGTCCTTTTAAATAACTTATACAAACAAACATCACTTCAAACCAGCTTTGGGATCAATACACT
>NZ_CP126093.1:12500-32500 GCF_030123065.1 Neobacillus sp. DY30
GCCGAAAATGTACCGGGGCTAAACGTAACACCGAAGCTGTGGATTGACACCGTTGGTGTCAGTGGTAGGAGAGCGTTCTAAGGGCGTTGAAGCTAGACCGTAAGGACTGGTGGAGCGCTTAGAAGTGAGAATGCCGGTATGAGTAGCGAAAGATGGGTGAGAATCCCATCCACCGTATGCCTAAGGTTTCCTGAGGAAGGCTCGTCCTCTCAGGGTTAGTCGGGACCTAAGCCGAGGCCGAAAGGCGTAGGCGATGGACAACAGGTTGATATTCCTGTACCACCTCTTTATCGTTTGAGTGATGGGGGGACGCAGGAGGATAGGGTAAGCGCACTGCTGGATATGTGCGTGTAAGCAGTTAGGCTGGTGAATAGGAAAATCCGTTCACCTTAAGGCTGAGCTGTGATGCCGAGGGAAATATAGTACCGAAGTTCCTGATTCCACACTGCCAAGAAAAGCCTCTAGCGAGATAAAAGGTGCCCGTACCGCAAACCGACACAGGTAGGCGAGGAGAGAATCCTAAGGTGAGCGAGAGAACTCTCGTTAAGGAACTCGGCAAAATGACCCCGTAACTTCGGGAGAAGGGGTGCTTTTTGAGGTGAATAGCCTCGAAGAGCCGCAGTGAATAGGCCCAGGCGACTGTTTAGCAAAAACACAGGTCTCTGCGAAGCCGCAAGGCGAAGTATAGGGGCTGACGCCTGCCCGGTGCTGGAAGGTTAAGAGGAGGGGTTAGCGCAAGCGAAGCTCTGAATCGAAGCCCCAGTAAACGGCGGCCGTAACTATAACGGTCCTAAGGTAGCGAAATTCCTTGTCGGGTAAGTTCCGACCCGCACGAAAGGCGTAACGATCTGGGCACTGTCTCAACGAGAGACTCGGTGAAATTATAGTACCTGTGAAGATGCAGGTTACCCGCGACAGGACGGAAAGACCCCGTGGAGCTTTACTGTAGCCTGATATTGAATTTTGGTACAGCTTGTACAGGATAGGTAGGAGCCTGAGAAACCGGAGCGCCAGCTTCGGTGGAGGCGTCGGTGGGATACTACCCTGGCTGTATTGAAATTCTAACCCACACCCCTGATCGGGGTGGGAGACAGTGTCAGGTGGGCAGTTTGACTGGGGCGGTCGCCTCCTAAAGAGTAACGGAGGCGCCCAAAGGTTCCCTCAGAATGGTTGGAAATCATTCGTAGAGTGTAAAGGCACAAGGGAGCTTGACTGCGAGACCTACAAGTCGAGCAGGGACGAAAGTCGGGCTTAGTGATCCGGTGGTTCCGCATGGAAGGGCCATCGCTCAACGGATAAAAGCTACCCCGGGGATAACAGGCTTATCTCCCCCAAGAGTCCACATCGACGGGGAGGTTTGGCACCTCGATGTCGGCTCATCGCATCCTGGGGCTGTAGTCGGTCCCAAGGGTTGGGCTGTTCGCCCATTAAAGCGGTACGCGAGCTGGGTTCAGAACGTCGTGAGACAGTTCGGTCCCTATCCGTCGTGGGCGCAGGAAATTTGAGAGGAGCTGTCCTTAGTACGAGAGGACCGGGATGGACGCACCGCTGGTGTACCAGTTGTCTTGCCAAAGGCATCGCTGGGTAGCTATGTGCGGACGGGATAAGTGCTGAAAGCATCTAAGCATGAAGCCCCCCTCAAGATGAGATTTCCCATAGCGTCAAGCTAGTAAGAACCCTGAAAGATGATCAGGTTGATAGGTCAGAGGTGGAAGCGCGGTAACGTGTGGAGCTGACTGATACTAATCGTTCGAGGACTTAACCAATTTAAGGTGAACTCGTTTTTACAAACTTCTTCTGAATTATCTAGTTTTGAGGGAATGAAACCTCAAAAACAGTCTGGTAATAATGGCGAGAAGGTCACACCCGTTCCCATACCGAACACGGAAGTTAAGCTTCTCAGCGCCGATGGTAGTTGGGACTTTGTCCCTGTGAGAGTAGGACGTTGCCAGGCAAATGAAGCACAACCTGATTTGGGTTGTGCTTTTTTATATTGTCTGAAAGGACAAGTAGGGTGAGAATAATAATATTGGGAGATTCGTGCCCATGCGGCGCAACTTCTAAAGCAAAGGGGAACGAATAAGAGCTAATCGTGCCCGCACGACGACACTTTTAGAGAAAATGGAAACGAATAGCAGCTATTCATGCCCGCACGGCGACATTTTTCGTTAAAACAGTAACGAATAGATGTAACCCATCCCTTTAGTTAATTTGCTTAAAAAACTATCCCATTAAGTACTCATAAATCAAAAACGGCCCCTTCTTCAACGTGATATCTAAAAAGGTTTTAATAAATGGATAATCACGATTTGGCATCATTTTTGTTATTTCACTCCACCACTCTGTTTCATATCTCGCAATCATACTAAGATTATATAGTAAGAGATAGTGAACCATTAGCTCAGGAAACAGAAAGAGATTTTCTTTCTTAAGAGGAAGTACAAAGTTGCGGCTCTCTAAATTGAATTTTAATGGTGATATTCCAGTAAACACCTTTTTATCAAATTGAAATATGAGTCCTTTATTTAAAAATTCAATCTGATTTCCAGACTTAATCGTCAGAAACTCCTTCAGTCTCTCCTCTGTCATATGATAATGGTCCAATATTTTTTCCGGTATTTCCATTTGTCCATGATGAGTAAATATAGGTGTAAAAGTGCTTTTTGCCTCATGTATCATAAACAAATCATCCAGTTCAGGGATGAGTTCCAGCAGTTCCTCCATCGTGATTTTATCGCCTTCCAATTGTTTCATGTGAAACATTTTTTCTGACATAAAAGGGAAAAGACCATTCTTTTGAAATTTTACTTCATCATGGAAAAATTGATAGTTTTGCTTTTTTCTTTTTCTTGTTGAAACACCATGAGCCAAAACAGAAGTGGTTTCGGGATAAGCTGGATCAATCGTTAAGATACATGCTTTAATTAAATGTACAAGGCCATAAAAAAGCAGAATTGGTTTTAGGATTAGCGGCGAGTTTTCTGCTTGCTGATAATAAATTTGACCATGCTCGAGATAATATAAAAATGCATAACAATTTTCATAACTTTTTTGTTCAGGGTTTTCAATATTCCATTTTTTATAATGGTTTTTTAAGTATAGCTGGCAATACTCTGCAGAAAAAAAACATGCATAGCTTTTCCAGTCCTTATAGTCAAAAGTCAATGGCAACCACCTTTTTCAGAAAAATTAAACTAAATCAAGTTCCTTGACAGTATTTTGTCCAATTGATAACCTACAATTAAAAAATTTTTTCCTGGAGGCCATAAAAATGTGGGAGAGTAAATTTTCAAAAGAAGGTTTAACGTTTGATGATGTCTTATTAGTTCCTGGTAAATCAGAAGTACTGCCGCGTGATGTAAGTCTTCAAGTAGAATTATCACCTAAGGTAAAGTTAAACATTCCAATTATTAGTGCAGGGATGGATACAGTAACGGAAGCTGAAATGGCGATTTCGATGGCACGCCAGGGTGGTTTAGGTATTATCCATAAAAATATGACAATTGAACAACAGGCTGAACAGGTAGAGAAAGTTAAGAGATCAGAGAGCGGGGTTATTACAGATCCATTTTACCTCACTCCAGAACATCAGGTATATGATGCAGAACATCTAATGGGCAAGTATCGAATTTCAGGTGTACCGATTGTAAATAATCTTGATGAGCAAAAACTTGTAGGGATTATCACCAATCGTGACTTACGTTTTATTCAAGATTACTCTTTTAAAATCTCTGATGTCATGACAAAGGAAAATCTTGTGACTGCTCCAGTTGGAACCACATTAAAAGAGGCTGAAAAAATTCTTCAAAAATACAAAATAGAAAAACTCCCGCTAGTGGATGAACAAGGAGTTTTAAAAGGGTTAATCACTATAAAGGATATTGAGAAGGTTATTGAATTTCCTAATTCAGCAAAGGATGGCCAAGGCCGCTTATTAGCTGGTGCTGCAGTGGGAGTAACAAAGGATACTATGCTGCGTGTTGAAAAGCTTGTAAAAGCAAATGTCGATGTTATTGTGGTAGATACCGCTCATGGTCATTCAAAGGGTGTACTAGACACAGTAAAGGAAATAAGAGGTCAATATCCTGATTTAACGATTATTGCCGGGAATGTGGCTACAGCTGAAGCCACAAAGGATTTAATTGAAGCTGGTGCCGATGTAGTCAAAGTTGGAATTGGGCCAGGTTCGATTTGTACTACCCGTGTAGTAGCCGGTGTAGGGGTGCCACAGATAACGGCTGTATATGATTGTGCTACAGAGGCCAGGAAGCATGGCAGAACCATAATTGCGGATGGCGGGATTAAATATTCGGGTGATATCGTTAAGGCGCTTGCTGCAGGCGGTCACGCCGTTATGCTGGGAAGCATGCTTGCGGGTGTAACAGAAAGTCCAGGGGAAACTGAAATTTTCCAAGGACGCCGTTTTAAAGTTTATCGTGGTATGGGATCCGTAGCGGCTATGGAAAAGGGCTCTAAGGATCGTTATTTCCAAGAAGATAATAAGAAGTTTGTCCCTGAGGGGATTGAAGGACGTCTGCCTTATAAGGGACCTTTAGCAGAAACCATTTATCAATTAATCGGCGGTCTACGTTCAGGGATGGGCTATTGTGGAACGAAAGACCTAGAAGAGTTAAGAAACAATGCACAATTTGTTAAGATGACTGGTGCAGGATTAAGAGAAAGCCATCCTCATGATGTTCAAATTACAAAAGAGGCACCAAATTACTCATTATCTTAATAAAAAAACAGAGAAGCTTTCCGGCTTCTCTGTCTTTTTTTTTTTGAAGATGAGAATATGTCTTTATACTTAGATAACTGTCTAGCTCCATCGCCCTAGCGGCTAGTGTCCTTCACGCTGCGCCCTACGATAAGTCAAGCACGAATGCGCCTCCGGCTCTTCGTGTTTCCTTTATCTCAGTTGGAGCGATCCAGGCCATACGCCGCTGACCACTAAGGAAAGCTCCTTCGAATAATCTTCGCAGGACCAAGCTGTACTTTAGCTTGGTCCGAGGGCGATTCCGCTTTTCTAATAAAAGATAGTCCTATCCTCTGTCTATGATTTGACCCCCAGTTATGTTAAAATAACCAAAGTGTATAAAACTGTTGGAGGGTATTATCGTGAATAAACTTTTTTATCGGAAGCTTGCTGCCGCTTCCTTGGCAATGATCATGTTTTTTAGCCTTTTTGCAGGCATAAATAAAGCAGAGGCAGAAACAGCATTAGATGTTAATGCATCTGGAGCTATATTGGTTGATGCAGATACGGGTATGATTCTGTACGAAAAGAATTCTGAAACTGCTCTGGGAATTGCAAGTATGACCAAAATGATGACAGAATACTTACTTTTAGAAGCAGTAAAAGAAGGGAAAGTAAAGTGGAACCAAGAGTATGTAGTTTCTCCTGACCTTTCTAAAATGTCTCATGACGAAGATCTAAGTAATGTATATTTACGTGTTGATGCCAAATATAAGGTAGAAGACCTGTATGCGGCAATGGCTATTGAATCAGCTAATGCAGCTACCATTGCCATTGCTGAAGTTGTTGGGGGATCTGAGGCTAAATTTGTTGAAATGATGAATAACAAAGCAGCAGAACTTGGTCTGGAGAAATATAAGTTTGTAAACTCTACCGGTTTAAATAATCGTGATATGTTAAAGCACTTTCCAGAAGTTGTGGGTGACCCTGATGAGGAAAATATAATGTCTGCAAAAGATGTTGCAATCCTTGCATCTCGCTTATTACATGACTTCCCAGAGGTATTGGAGACATCTAGTATACCGGAAAAAACCTTTGCAAAAGGCACGGAAGATGAATTTGTAATGGATAACTGGAACTGGATGCTAGAAGGATATGAAGAAATCGCAGATAGGTATCCTAATTATCAACAATTTGTTTATGACGGTTTAGATGGTTTGAAAACTGGTTCTACTCCTTTTGCAGGGTACAATTTTACAGGTACAGCATCCAGAGATGGTCAAAGATATATATCTGTTGTTATGAATACAAGTTCTCAATCTGAACGTTTCAGAGAAACTAGAAAGATTCTTGATTTTGCCTTTAATAATTTCAAAAAAGAAGAAATTATTCCAAAGCATTATCAAGTTAAGGGAAATAAAACGTTACCTGTAATCAAAGGTAAAGAAAATCAAGTAAAAATTTATACAAAAGATGCAGTTAACATGGTTGTAAAGAACGGAGAAAAGGATAATTTCAAGACAAGCTTAACACTTGATAAAAAGAAGGTTAATAAACAAGGTGAACTTACTGCGCCTATTAAAAAAGGCGAAAAGGTCGGTACGTTAACCATTCAGCCTAAAGAGGCAGGAAATTTAGGTTTTTTAACAAAAGGAAGCCAGATAAAGGTTGACGTCATTGCAGCTGAAGATGTTGAAAAGGCAAATTGGTTTGTCTTAATGATGAGAGGAATCGGAGGATTCTTTGGAGATCTTTGGGGAGGAATTTCTTCAACCGTTAAGGGCTGGTTTTAATAATTAGGAAATATTTCAAAAAAGGATTCTTGTCTTGACAGGAATCCTTTTTTGTTGCTTTAATGATTTTATGGAAAGAATCTAATTCCGAATGAATTAACAATATTTCCTAAATTTATACGTTAATTTTTTGTAATATTTATAAAAATGGAACTAACAAGGGGGATTTTACAATGAAAACAGGTACGGACCGAGTTAAACGTGGAATGGCTGAAATGCAAAAAGGCGGCGTCATTATGGACGTTGTTAATGCAGAGCAGGCAAGAATTGCTGAAGAAGCTGGTGCAGTTGCAGTAATGGCTCTAGAGCGTGTACCATCTGATATTCGTGCAGCTGGCGGTGTAGCTCGTATGGCTGACCCTAGAATTGTTGAAGAAGTGTTGAATGCTGTATCAATCCCTGTAATGGCAAAGGCAAGAATCGGCCACATTGTTGAAGCACGTGTGTTAGAAGCAATGGGTGTTGACTATATCGATGAAAGTGAAGTTTTGACACCAGCGGATGAAGAGTACCATTTATATAAAAGTGATTTTACTGTTCCGTTTGTTTGCGGATGCCGCGATCTTGGTGAGGCAGCGCGCAGAATTGGCGAAGGTGCATCAATGCTTCGTACAAAAGGCGAACCTGGAACTGGAAACATTGTTGAAGCAGTACGCCACATGCGCAAAGTAAATGGACAAGTTCGTAAAGTAGTAGGAATGAATGAAGATGAGCTAATGACAGAAGCAAAACTATTAGGGGCGCCATTTGAATTGCTGCTTGAAATTAAGCGTCTTGGCCGCCTTCCAGTTGTTAACTTTGCAGCTGGCGGTGTTGCAACACCTGCTGATGCTGCTTTGATGATGCAGTTAGGTGCAGATGGTGTATTCGTAGGATCTGGTATTTTTAAGTCAGAGAACCCAGCTAAGTTTGCTAGAGCAATTGTAGAGGCTACTACTCATTACCAAGACTATAAATTAATCGCAGAGCTTTCTAAAGAACTAGGGGCACCAATGAAGGGAATTGAAATTTCATCATTGTCTCATGAAAATCGTATGCAGGAACGTGGCTGGTAATGGTTAAAGTAGGAGTACTTGCCTTACAAGGTGCCGTTCGAGAACATATTCGTTCAGTAGAGGAATGCGGTGCAGAAGGAATTGCTATTAAGAAGGAAGAGCAGTTAAAAGAAGTGGATGGCCTCATTCTTCCTGGTGGAGAAAGCACTGCGATGCGGCGCCTAATAGATAAGTATGATTTTATGGATGCATTAAAAGAATTTGCAGCTGAAGGAAAACCTATGTTCGGTACATGTGCAGGCCTGATTCTACTAGCCAAAAACCTTGTTGGTCATGAGCCGCATATCGGTGTGATGGACATTACGGTTGAACGCAATTCCTTTGGCCGTCAGGTTGATAGCTTCGAGGCAGACCTCGCGATCAAGGATGTAGCCGACAACTTCCCTGCAGTTTTTATCCGTGCACCGCACATTGTTGAAGCTGGAGCAGAGGTAGAGATACTTTCAAAGCATAACGACCGCATTGTAGCTGCCCGCGAAGGACAATTCCTTGGATGTTCGTTCCATCCTGAATTAACAGATAAGCATGACCTTACAGCGTACTTTATTGAGATGGTAAAGGAAGCAAAAGCAAAACAATTTGTATAATTTGATTGCAATTGGTGGATAATTATAGTAAATTATTTTCAATAAATAAATATGTTAAAGCAATGAGAGGAACTAGTAGCAGGAAGTTCAATCTAAAGAGAGCCGGTGGATGGTGTGAACCGGTGTTTGAAGCTTGCGAATCCCTCCTCGAGCAAGGTGTGGAACACCCCATGAGGGTCAGTAAGTACTTTCGGTAAAAACCGTTAATTTTTTCAAGGTGGACAGACTAAATCTGTCAACCAGGGTGGTAACGCGGGTAACTCTCGTCCCTGTTTTTGGGGACGGGAGTTTTTTGTATTATTTTAACAGTTAGGAGTGGCAAAGATGTTAGATATTAAATTATTACGAGCTAATTTTGCTGAAGTTAAGGAAAAACTACTGCACCGTGGTGAAGATTTAACAGACCTCGGTAAATTTGAGGACTTAGATCAGCGCAGACGTGATTTAATCGTTGAAGCAGAACAATTAAAGAGCAAACGTAACGAGGTTTCTCAGCAGGTAGCTGCCTTAAAGCGTGAAAAGGCAAATGCTGACCATCTTATTGTGGAAATGCGTGAGGTCGGCGATAGAATTAAAGTATTGGATGAGGAGCTCCGCAGTGTAGAGGAAACACTGGATTTACTGCTAATGAGCATACCTAATATTCCCCATGAAAGTGTTCCAATTGGCGAGTCAGAGGATGAAAACGTAGAGATTAGAAAATGGGGTCACATTCGTGATTTTGAATTTGAGGCAAAACCGCATTGGGATGTAGCAGACCATTTAGGTATCCTTGACTTTGAACGTGCGGGCAAAGTTACAGGCAGTCGTTTCGTATTTTATAAAGGCCTTGGAGCCCGCCTGGAGCGTGCCTTGATGAACTTTATGCTTGACCTGCACGTTGATGAGCATGGCTACAAAGAAATATTACCGCCATATATGGTCAACCGCGCGAGCATGACCGGTACAGGTCAACTGCCAAAATTTGAAGAAGATGCCTTTTTAATTGAGAGCGAGGATTATTTCTTAATTCCAACAGCAGAGGTGCCAGTCACCAATCTTCACCGTGATGAGATACTAAGTGGAGATGAGCTTCCAATCCGCTTTGCAGCTTACAGTGCCTGCTTCCGTTCAGAGGCTGGTTCTGCCGGTCGGGATACACGCGGATTAATTCGTCAGCACCAATTTAATAAGGTAGAGCTTGTAAAGTTTGTTAAGCCTGAGGACTCTTATGAGGAGCTTGAAAAATTAACAAATGATGCAGAGCGCGTACTTCAATTATTAGAATTACCTTATAGGGTGTTGAGCATGTGTACGGGTGACCTTGGTTTTACGGCAGCCAAAAAGTATGATATTGAAGTATGGATACCAAGCTATGGAACTTACCGAGAGATTTCTTCTTGCAGTAACTTTGAGGCATTCCAAGCCCGCCGTGCTAATATCCGTTTTCGTCGTGATCCTAAAGCAAAACCTGAGCATGTTCATACATTGAATGGCTCTGGTTTAGCCATTGGAAGAACGGTTGCTGCTATTTTGGAAAATTATCAGCAGGCTGATGGCAGTGTAGTCATTCCTAAGGTACTTCGTCCATATATGGGAAATAAAGAGGTTATCGCACCAGAATAAAAAATGTTAATCTTGTGTTGACAGAGATAGTGGGTATGTGATATTCTATCTCTTGTCGATACGGAGGAATACCCAAGTCCGGCTGAAGGGATCGGTCTTGAAAACCGACAGGCGGGTTAAACCGCGCGGGGGTTCGAATCCCTCTTCCTCCGCCATCTATTTTATAATAATCGCGCATAAAACTGGAGATAAAATCCGTCCAAGCAATTGGGCGGATTTTTTATGTTTTTTGATACAAAAAAAGCCCGTATTGGAATCAACCAATATGGGCTTCTGTCATATTTAAGATTTCTTTTAGGCGGTCATCTACTTCACGACAAACTCGTAATGCGTCCTCTGGGCGCTTAACGACATCTGTTTTATCCATGTCAATAATCAAGACATCACTCGCGTTATAGTTATTAATAACCCACTCATCATAACCCTTCCAGACTTCAAAATAGTATTCCTTCAGTTCAGGATTAATTTCAAAGCTTCTGCCGCGTGCCATAATTCGGTCAATTACCGTTTCAAAGGATCCCTTTAAATAAACCATTAAGTCAGGGGCCTTTTTTGGCAGTTCTTTTAACTCTTCCATCATGTTTTCAACAAGGTCTTCATATATTCTAAATTCAAGGTCAGAAATTCTGCCGAGATTTTTGTTTACATAGGCAAAGTACCAATCTTCGTAGATAGATCGGTCCTGAATCGTGTAAATAGGGTTTTTCCAGCTTACACAATCCTTTACAGTTTTAAAGCGTTTATTTAAAAAAAACAATTGTAAGAGGAATGGAATCCGTCTTGCATCTAATTCTTCAGGAGTTAATTCATAATAGAGCGGAAGAATTGGATTATTATCAACCGTCTCATAAAAAACCTTACTATCAATACCACTTTTTCGAAAATGTGCATTTAATGTATCAGCTACACTCGTTTTACCAAGGCCTATCATACCACCAATAACGATACTCACTTACATCCCCCAATTCTTATCGTATGTTTGTCGTGCTGCTTTTCTTTAATGAGCCTATAAGTTTTTCAAATATAAAATTTAAGTCATCTTCATTTTTAACAAAGTCTAATTCATCACCATTAAAGCGAAGAACAGGAATTTCTGGATGTGATTGCTCAAAGCGCGTTATGGTTTGTTCATAGTCAAGCGATAGCTGTTCTAAATATAAAGGACTGATATTTTTCTCTACCTCACGCCCTCTAATTTTAATTCGCTTTAGAAGAGTATCTAAACTAGCATTGAGATAAATAATAACATTTGGCTTTGGCATGTCTTCCGTTAGGAGCTGATATATTTTATAGTATTTTTGATATTCATCGGGGTTTAAAGTCCTCTGAGCAAAAATTAAGTTCTTTATTATATGATAATCTGCTACAACAGCCTGACTCTTACTTAAGTAGTGAGTATTAATATCCCCTAATTGCTTATAGCGGTTGCAAAGAAAAAACATTTCTGTTTGGAAACTCCACTCTTCAATATTGTCATAAAACTTCCCTAAAAATGGATTCTCATCGACTATCTCTTTTAATAAGGCAAAATTAAATTGATCTGAAATGGCTTTTGCGAGAGATGTCTTACCCACACCAATCGGCCCTTCAACGGTAATAAAGGGAGTATACCCCATTGCATGTCCTCCTTCTCCAACTGCCTGCAAGTTCTATGTTTAACCAGTACTAGACCGGAAACTTTTCTCTAACGCTCTAAATGGCACAAATAATATATTATCACAATCTAACACAGGAAGGGATATGGAAATTGTAGAAGAAGAAGTTTTAGTGTCGAATATATGAAAAAACTGCCGAAATACGGCAGTTTTTGATGTAAATTAACCTCTTTTTACCACATTGAAATTCTCAACAATCAAAAGCCAATTTTGCGGAAATGCCAAGCCAAGCTTCCAATAACTCATCCCTCTAATACCTAATTCTTTTATTAAATTGAATTTGGCCTGAATGGAGCGCGCATCCTCGAACCAAACTTCATGCTGTTTTCCATCTGCTGCGGTGTATCGGAAGAAAGGTGCCTGTGCCTTTGTATCATACTGAATAGGCACGTTGTTTGCAGCCGCAAGTTCAATCGCTTGCTGTGGACTGACAGCTCTTGCAACACTTCCTTGGACAAAAGGAAGCGTCCAGTCATATCCATATAAATTCTGACCCATTAATATTTTATTTGGAGGCATTTCTGTCAGTGCATACTCTAACACCCTGCGAACCTGATCGATAGGTGAAACTGCCATGGCGGGACCGCCGCTGTAGCCCCATTCATAGGTCATGATTACGACAAAATCCGCTATTTGACCATGTGCTCTGTAATCATGTGCTTCATACCATTTTCCTTTTTGTGTTGCACTTGTTTTCGGTGCCAGAGCTGTACTCATCAACCAGCCTTCACTAGTAAACCGGGTTTTTGCTTTTCTTAAAAAACGATTATAAGCTTCACGATCGGCGGGACGCAAGAACTCAAAATCAAAATGAATATCCCTAAATCCATATCTTTTTGCAGTGGCTACTATATTGTTTAAAAAGCGGTCTTGAATAGGAATATCATTTAATAAAATTCGTCCCAGCTCATCACTAAATTGGTCATTTTCTTGATTATCTACTACCATCATTAATGTATTTCGGTTAGCTCTTGCTATTGCTGGGAAATTATTTAGTAAAGGTTCTTTAAGGGAACCATCACGAAGTGCATGAAAGCTAAATGGTGCTAAGTAAGTTAAATAGGGCGCTGCCTCACGTGCACTCGTTTCTAATATAGGAGCCACAGAAGTACCGCGGGGCTCAACATAGGCATTAAACTCTGCTCTTCTTTTTGGTGCTTGAGGGATATATAGGCGAAAGCCTACATAGAGCTGCTGGTTTAAAGAAATACGATTAACTGAGGCAATTTGTTGATAAGGAACACCTGTCTTTTGCCCGATCGACCATAGGCTGTCTCCTGGCTGTACATAATAAAAACTGCCGACAATCGGAATCACCATTGCCTGACCAACGACGAGATTATTTGGATTAGGGATGTCATTAGCATCAACGATATTATTCACTGTTGTATTATATGCCCTCGCAATGGTTGTTAATGATTCATTTGCTCTCACAACATGAATTTGCATATTCTTCCCCTCCTAAGCAAGAACGCTACATCTATTCTATGAGTGAGATTTTCATTTCATGATATAATGGGAAAAAATATCAATAGGATAAACACAAATGATTATATAAGGCGGTAAACCTCATGATTATAGATGATTATTCTGATGACTACTATATGAGAGAAGCTATAAAAGAAGCGAGAAAGGCAGAAGCGTTATCCGAGGTACCAATCGGAGCCATTATCGTAATAGATGGAAAAATTATTTCCCGAGCACATAATTTACGTGAAAGCAAACAAAGTGCGGTTGCCCATGCAGAAGTTTTGGCTATTGAACAAGCATGTCAGCTAGCAGGCTCATGGCGGCTCGAAAATGCGATCCTTTATGTCACACTAGAGCCCTGTGCGATGTGCTCGGGTGCAATTATATTATCAAGGATCAAGAGGGTAGTCTATGGTGCTGCAGATCCAAAGGGAGGCTGTGCGGGAACATTCATGAACCTGCTTCAGGATGAACGATTTAATCATCAAAGTGAAGTAACCAGTGGTGTGCTGGAGGAAGAGTGTGGTCAGTTATTATCAGACTTCTTTCGTCAGCTTCGAAAAAAAAGAAAAATGGCAAAAAAACACACCTTACAGTAATTTACAATTGATAAAGATTGATTTTTTTCTTGAAAGTTAGTATACTAAAAAAGCGTCAGATAAAGACGCCTTAAAATGTTATCAACTTTGCCGTGCTAGGCGGGGAGGTAGCGGTGCCCTGTACTCGCAATCCGCTCTAGCGAGGCTGAATCCCTTCCCGAGGCTGGTATCCTGTAGGGTCCGCCTTAAGTAAGTGGTGTTGACGCCCGGGTCCTGCGCAATGGGAATCCATGAACCATGTCAGGTCCGGAAGGAAGCAGCATTAAGTGGAAGCTCCCATGTGCCGCAGGGTGGCCTGGGCCGAGCTAACTGCTTAAGCAGCGCCTATGGGTGCGGAGTCGACGGAAGGTGCACGGCAGTTTATAATGTAAAAACAACTCATTTCGAATACGAGGTGAGTTTTTTTGTATTCTCTTTGATAAATAGAAAAAAGATAAGTTATAATGATTAAGATAGAATTTTTTGAAGGGGGCGATGTTTTGGCTTATCAGGCTTTATATCGTGTTTGGCGTCCTCAGCAATTTATTGATGTAGTAGGACAAGAACATGTTACGAAAACATTGCAAAATGCCCTACTTCAACAAAAAATTTCTCATGCCTATTTATTTAACGGGCCGCGTGGAACTGGTAAAACCAGTGCCGCAAAAATACTGGCAAAAGCGGTAAATTGTGAACGGGCACCCATTTCAGAACCATGCAATGAGTGTGCTGCATGCAAGGGAATTACCAATGGTACAATATCAGATGTGCTCGAATTTGACGCAGCATCAAACTCAAGAGTGGAAGAAATGCGGGATGTTCTCGATAAAGTAAAGTTCGCTCCGACTGCTGTAAACTACAAGGTCTATATTATTGATGAAGTACACATGCTGTCTATTAGTGCGTTTAATGCATTGTTAAAAACTTTGGAGGAGCCGCCAAAGCATGTCATCTTCATTTTAGCTACGACCGAGCCGCATAAAATACCCTTAACGATTATCTCTAGATGTCAACGATTCGATTTTAGGCGGATTACAGCACAATCAATCGTAAATAGAATGAAATTAATCGTTGAGGAAACAGGTGTTAAGTGTGAAGAAGATGCCTTAAAAATGATTGCTAGAGCAGCCGAAGGCGGTATGCGTGATGCTTTGAGTCTTTTAGACCAAGCTATCTCTTTTAGTCAGGAAGTAGTAACGGTAGAAGACGCATTAACAGTTACAGGTTCTGTTTCTCAGGGATTCTTAAACAAGCTTGCAAAAGCTGTTTTTGAAAAGGATGTAGCCAGTGGATTAGAAGCATTAGAGGAATTGTTATTTCATGGGAAAGACCCGTCAAGATTTATAGAGGACTTTATATTATATTATCGAGATATGCTGCTATACAAAACGGCACCAAATCTTGAAGAATCTCTAGACAGAGTTTTGCTGGATGATGAGTTCCGGCAAATTGCCGAGGTTGTTTCTTACGATCAAATTTATCAGCTCATTGAATTATTAAATAAGACGCAGCAAGATATGCGATGGACCAACCATCCGCGGATTTTTCTGGAAGTTGCGATTGTTAAGCTCTGTCAAACAGAAACTAAACAGATGGATCAAATGCCAGATGGACAGATTTCTAAGCTGCTTAAAAAGATTGAACAGCTTGAGCATGAACTGCAACACATAAAAACAAATGGTTCCGTTGTTGTGCAAGAAGCAGCACCACAGACAGCACAAAAACCTTCGCAAAGAAGTTCAAGAAAAGGGTTCCAGCCTGCAGTTGGAAGAATAAATGAAGTATTAAAGAATGCTACAAAAAATGATATAAATCAAATTAAAAGCAAATGGGGCGAAATGAGAGGAAGGTTAATGAAATCTCATGCTGCCTTATTGAATGAAGCGGAGCCGGCTGCAGCTTCAGCTGATGCTTTTATTTTAAAATTCAAACATGAAATTCACTGCCAAATGGCAATGGATAATAACCGTTTTGTCGAAACGATTACACTTGTTTTACATGAATTAACAGGAAATAGATATCTCGTGCTCGGAGTGCCTGAGGAACAATGGCTTTCTATACGAGAAAACTTTTTAAGCACACAGCAGCATGTTGAGGGAGAAATTCCTGGATCCAAACAGGAAGAAGAGCCCCATATAGCAGAGGCAAAAAACTTGTTTGGTGCTGAATTCGTAGAAATTATTGATTAATTAATTGGAGGTTGAAAGGTTATGCGTGGTGGAATGGGAAATATGCAAAATATGATGAAACAAATGCAAAAAATGCAAAAGAAAATGGCTGAGGCGCAAGAGGAGCTTGGTCAGAAAAAGATTGAAGGAACAGCTGGCGGCGGTATGGTAACTGTTATTGTAACAGGACATAAAGAAGTAGTAGATGTTCAAATTAAACCCGAGGCTGTCGATCCTGACGACATCGAAATGCTTCAAGATCTAGTTTTAGCCGCAACAAATGATGCACTGAAAAAAGTAGAAGAGCTCACTAACAATACAATGGGCCAATTTACAAAAGGAATGAATCTGCCTTTTTAAATAATGACGATCGAGCATATGCGCCTTTATATAGGCGCATATGCTTTTCTAGGAGAGGAATAATAGATAATGCACTATCCGGAACCGATTTCAAAGTTAATTGACAGTTTTATGAAGCTGCCTGGCATTGGACCAAAAACGGCTGCTCGTTTGGCCTTTTATGTATTAAGCATGAAAGAAGATACTGTGCTGGATTTTGCAAAGGCACTTGTAAATGCCAAACGGAATTTAACCTATTGCTCTGTCTGTGGTCATATCACAGATCAAGATCCATGTTATATATGCGAAGACCAACGACGTGATAAAAGTACGATTTGTGTGGTTCAAGATCCAAAGGACGTTATTGCAATGGAGAAAATGAAGGAATTCAATGGCATGTACCATGTGCTGCATGGTGCGATATCTCCTATGGATGGAATCGGTCCTGAGGATATTAATATTCCAGATTTATTAAAACGCCTGCACGATGAGACCGTTCAGGAAGTGATTCTTGCGACCAATCCGAATATCGAAGGAGAGGCAACGGCGATGTATATATCCCGTTTGCTCAAACCATCGGGGATTAAGATTACGCGAATTGCTCATGGACTTCCGGTTGGAGGAGACCTTGAATATGCAGATGAAGTTACTTTATCCAAGGCTTTAGAAGGTAGAAGAGAACTTTAATCAAAAAGCAGAGTACCGGGGGAATAACGATGTTTTTTCAACGTAAAGGGCGGCTGCGGAAAGAGTTTGATCAGAAACTTTTAACTCAGTTACAAGAGTATAAAGAACATTGGCAGAAACAAAAACAATTACTTGATAAAAGTTTTGATCCTTCAGAGGAAGCGATTTGTCAGACAAAAATTGCTCAAGTAAAGTACATCTTTTTATTAAGAGAAGCAAAACAAAGAAATGTAAGTATTAAAAGGTAAAATAAAGCTATCTCTATTAGAAGGTCTATTTTTTATAACTTGTACATATGTTGTTATAAAAGGATTTGAAGGGGGATAGTTTTTTTGGAACCAATTACAATTATTGCGATATCAGGCGGGCTCATTGTTATACTTTTGTTTGTTGGAGCTCCCTTTAAGCCAGCGAGGTTTATTGGTCAAGCTGTAGTTAAGTTATTGATCGGAGCACTTTTATTATTCTTTTTAAACACAGCAGGTAATAGTTTTGGCATACATGTACCAATTAATTTTGCAACATCGGCTGTTTCTGGTTTTCTTGGAATCCCAGGACTAGTGGCGTTAGCGGCCATTCAGAAATATATTATTTAACTAGTAAAACCGCTTTATAGCGGTTTTTTATTTTTTTCAAATAAAACTATTGACCAATCTATTAATGTACTGTAATATATGAAAAGTCGTCACAAACTACCACAAAACATCTTGAAAAAAGTTATTGACTTTAATAAATCAAATATGATATATTAATAAAGTCGCTTATGAGTGATTTGTGAAATTGATCTTTGAAAACTAAACAAACAAGAACGTCAACAAACAATTTTTTAGCTTTTTTAAAAGCTAAGCCAACGTAACATTTTTGAGCTAATCAACTTTCTTGGAGAGTTTGATCCTGGCTCAGGACGAACGCTGGCGGCGTGCCTAATACATGCAAGTCGAGCGAATCTTGAGGTGCTTGCACCTCTTGGTTAGCGGCGGACGGGTGAGTAACACGTGGGCAACCTGCCTGTAAGACTGGGATAACTTCGGGAAACCGGAGCTAATACCGGATAATCCTTTTCCTCTCATGAGGAAAAGCTGAAAGTCGGTTTACGCTGACACTTACAGATGGGCCCGCGGCGCATTAGCTAGTTGGTGAGGTAACGGCTCACCAAGGCGACGATGCGTAGCCGACCTGAGAGGGTGATCGGCCACACTGGGACTGAGACACGGCCCAGACTCCTACGGGAGGCAGCAGTAGGGAATCTTCCGCAATGGACGAAAGTCTGACGGAGCAACGCCGCGTGAGCGATGAAGGCCTTCGGGTCGTAAAGCTCTGTTGTTAGGGAAGAACAAGTACCGGAGTAACTGCCGGTACCTTGACGGTACCTAACCAGAAAGCCACGGCTAACTACGTGCCAGCAGCCGCGGTAATACGTAGGTGGCAAGCGTTGTCCGGAATTATTGGGCGTAAAGCGCGCGCAGGCGGTCCTTTAAGTCTGATGTGAAAGCCCACGGCTCAACCGTGGAGGGTCATTGGAAACTGGGGGACTTGAGTACAGAAGAGGAAAGCGGAATTCCACGTGTAGCGGTGAAATGCGTAGAGATGTGGAGGAACACCAGTGGCGAAGGCGGCTTTCTGGTCTGTAACTGACGCTGAGGCGCGAAAGCGTGGGGAGCAAACAGGATTAGATACCCTGGTAGTCCACGCCGTAAACGATGAGTGCTAAGTGTTAGAGGGTTTCCGCCCTTTAGTGCTGCAGCTAACGCATTAAGCACTCCGCCTGGGGAGTACGGCCGCAAGGCTGAAACTCAAAGGAATTGACGGGGGCCCGCACAAGCGGTGGAGCATGTGGTTTAATTCGAAGCAACGCGAAGAACCTTACCAGGTCTTGACATCCTCTGACACTCCTAGAGATAGGACTTTCCCCTTCGGGGGACAGAGTGACAGGTGGTGCATGGTTGTCGTCAGCTCGTGTCGTGAGATGTTGGGTTAAGTCCCGCAACGAGCGCAACCCTTGATCTTAGTTGCCAGCATTCAGTTGGGCACTCTAAGGTGACTGCCGGTGACAAACCGGAGGAAGGTGGGGATGACGTCAAATCATCATGCCCCTTATGACCTGGGCTACACACGTGCTACAATGGATGGTACAAAGGGCTGCAAGACCGCGAGGTTTAGCCAATCCCATAAAACCATTCTCAGTTCGGATTGCAGGCTGCAACTCGCCTGCATGAAGCCGGAATCGCTAGTAATCGCGGATCAGCATGCCGCGGTGAATACGTTCCCGGGCCTTGTACACACCGCCCGTCACACCACGAGAGTTTGTAACACCCGAAGTCGGTGGGGTAACCGTAAGGAGCCAGCCGCCTAAGGTGGGACAGATGATTGGGGTGAAGTCGTAACAAGGTAGCCGTATCGGAAGGTGCGGCTGGATCACCTCCTTTCTAAGGATAATGCAGTCCTTATGGACTGATAAGAAGTTGACCGTTACTTGTTTGTTTAGTTTTGAGAGATTGATTCTCTCTAATATATTTCCGTTATAGGGGCCTATAGCTCAGCTGGTTAGAGCGCACGCCTGATAAGCGTGAGGTCGATGGTTCGAGTCCATTTAGGCCCACCATTCTCTATACGGGGCCTTAGCTCAGCTGGGAGAGCGCCTGCTTTGCACGCAGGAGGTCAGCGGTTCGATCCCGCTAGGCTCCACCAATTCTGAAGTTTAATCACGATGTGATTGAAATCAGCAGCATCGTTCCTTGAAAACTAGATAATCGTAAGAAGAAGTCAAAGTAAAACCGAGAATCGCCATTTTAGTTTTTCTCTCTTATTAAATTAAGAGTATAACCATTTAGGTTAAGTTAGAAAGGGCGCACGGTGGATGCCTTGGCACTAGGAGCCGATGAAGGACGGGACTAACACCGATATGCTTCGGGGAGCTGTAAGTAAGCTTTGATCCGGAGATTTCCGAATGGGGGAACCCACTGCTCGTAATGGAGCAGTATCTTTACCTGAATACATAGGGTATTGAAGGCAGACCCGGGGAACTGAAACATCTAAGTACCCGGAGGAAGAGAAAGCAAACGCGATTCCCTGAGTAGCGGCGAGCGAAACGGGACATAGCCCAAACCAAGAGGCTTGCCTCTTGGGGTTGTAGGACACTCAACATGGAGTTACAAAGGAACGGGGTAGATGAAGCGATCTGGAAAGGTCCGTCATAGAAGGTAAAAACCCTGTAGTTGAAACTTCGTTCCCTCCTGAGTGGATCCTGAGTACGGCCGGACACGTGAAATCCGGTCGGAAGCTGGGAGGACCATCTCCCAAGGCTAAATACTCCCTAGTGACCGATAGTGAACCAGTACCGTGAGGGAAAGGTGAAAAGCACCCCGGA
>NZ_CP126093.1:35000-362500 GCF_030123065.1 Neobacillus sp. DY30
CACCCGTTCCCATACCGAACACGGAAGTTAAGCTTCTCAGCGCCGATGGTAGTTGGGACTTTGTCCCTGTGAGAGTAGGACGTTGCCAGGCACACGAAGCACAACCTGATAAGGGTTGTGCTTTTTTTATACGACAAAAAGACAGTAAGAGAATCGTGCCCGTGCAGCGACGTTATTAAACTAAAGCAGTAGGTTTATAAAAAAATAAAAAAAGTACGAAGTGTTTTTCAATAAATCGTTACTAGACATACACCCAAAAGCATTTACCTACATAAGATATATCGAGGGATGCCCTGAAGATGATAATTCTAAATATTGTATACAATTGAAAATGTCGGGAACAATAGATGTATGGAGGTGGTGTGGTTGAGTTCAGCAGCACATAGTCATTATCACGAAACATGCGTTATATGTGAGGATCTAAAACCAAAAGGGATACATCTATATACCTCGTTTATATGTACTGATTGTGAAAAAGACTTAATTCAAACAGAAACACATGATCCAAAATATAAATATTATCTTAAACAGTTAAAGAAAGTAACAACGCCAGAAATTTTTTCATAAAAAGTCCATTTGGACTTTATTTTTTTGCTTAAAAAGGGAGAGGTCATGTAAAATGAATGAGACTCTTTTAAAGGAGTATTCCAATGAATAAACAAAGTCGAATTCCGTTATATGAAGCATTGATTCATTATAAAAATACAGATCCAATTTCATTTCACGTTCCAGGCCATAAGTCCGGAGTTGTTTTAAACAAGCAATCCCAAAATATCTTTAGGGAACTTCTGAAACTTGATGCAACAGAACTATCTGGTTTGGATGATTTGCACTCCCCTGAAGGCGTAATTAAAGAGGCTGAGGAGCTCTTAGCAGCACTTTATCAGGTTAAGAAAAGTTTTTTCTTGGTAAATGGATCAACTGTCGGCAATATAGCTATGATCCTGTCAGTTTGTGAGAAGGATGATGTTATCCTTGTTCAACGAAATTGCCATAAGTCAGTCTTAAATGCTATAAAGTTAGCAAAGGCCAGACCCATTTTTTTAGAACCTGAATATAATCCAGAATGGAAAACGTCAACTGGAGTTTCGAAAGAAATCGTGGAAAAAGCCATTTCCCTCTATCCAAATGCGAAAGCGATTGTCTTAACCTATCCAAACTATTATGGTTTGGTATATGATTTAAAAAGTATCATTGACCTTGCTCACCTAAAAAACATACCAGTATTAGTAGATGAAGCCCATGGCCCTCATTTAATTATTGGTGAGCCCTTTCCGGCGTCCGCAATACAATTAGGGGCGGATATGGTGGTGCACTCAGCACATAAAACCTTGCCGGCCATGACTATGGGTTCTTATTTACATATAAACAGTGAAAGAGTCAACCTCGATAAGGTAAAGGACTACTTGCAAATGCTTCAGTCTAGCAGCCCATCATACGTTATCATGGCTTCACTAGATTTAGCGAGAAACTACTTAGCAACGTATTATGAGAACGATTTAGTCTACTTAAAACAAGAAATATCGAAATTTAAAAAAGAGCTGGCAGCGATTCAAAGCATTAAGGTACTAGAGTATCCTGACTTACCTGGAGATACATTAAAAGTAACCATACAGTCAAGGTCTAAGTTAAGTGGATTTGAACTCCAGAAAAGATTAGAAGATATAGGCATCTATACAGAATTAGCAGATCCTTATAATGTCCTTTTTATCCTTCCCTTATTGAAGGATAACCAAGAATATCCATTAGAAAAAGCAGGTAAAAAAATAAAAGAGCTACTAGAGGAAATACCATATTATCCAGTTGAGGAAGAGGCAACCCTAGTCAGTACAGGAAAGATATCTGAGTTAGCAATTTCCCATGACAAGTTGTCTAATATGGAGAAACGGCTATTACCCATTTCAGAAGCAGCAGGGCAGGTTTGCGCGGAGACAATTATTCCATATCCGCCGGGTATTCCACTTTTGTTAATGGGGGAGTTAATTACGGAGGAAAAGGTGAAACAGCTTACCCAACTAATGAATGCAGGGGCGAGATTTCAAGGAGGCTCTTTCCTCAACCGTAATCAAATCAAAATTGTGAGAGTAAGTTTTTAAATTGAATACATGAATGGAGAAGTTTATATGAGTTACTTTATTACCCTTGAAGGAGTCGAGGGATCTGGCAAATCAACCATCATTAATTTCATAAAAGACTCATTAGAGACTGGTGGAAAAAAGGTGGTTGTAACAAGAGAGCCGGGGGGAATTGATATTGCAGAGCAAATTCGTTCTGTTATACTAGACAAAAAAAACACTAAAATGGAGGGTAGGACAGAAGCTCTCCTTTATGCAGCAGCAAGAAGACAGCATTTAGTGGAAAAGGTAATACCTTCACTTAATGAAGGCTATATTGTATTATGTGATAGGTTTGTAGATAGCAGCTTAGCATATCAGGGATATGCTAGAGGGTTAGGTATTAATGAGGTCTATTCCATTAACAAATTTGCTATTGGAGACTTAATGCCGGATTTAACTTTGTACCTGGATTTGGATCCCCAGATCGGGTTAAGTCGAATTGCCAAAAATAAAGAAAGAGAAATAAATAGGTTAGATTTAGAAGAAATAAATTTCCATGTTAATGTTCGGGAAGGCTATGAAGAAGTAATGAAGATGTTTCCCGAAAGAATGGTAAGAATAGATGCAAATCAAGAAGTTGGAAAAGTTATGGCAGATATCACTGAAGTATTAGCTACGAGGATTAAATAGTATACCTGAAAAAAGGCTGGCTTCAACTAGAAGTCAGCCTTTTTTCTGCTTATTTGCTTATTTATCTCCATATGGATCAATGGTTTGAATCGTTCCATCTTCATTATATTTTAGTTCAGTGTATTTCACAGAGCGCTTGTGGTTTACACCATCTGATAACTCGCAATCATGATAGAACAGGTACCATTTGTCGTTAAACTCAACAATCGAATGATGTGTTGTCCAGCCAATAACTGGAGTAAGAATCGTTCCTTTGAAGACAAATGGCCCTTGTGGATTCTCACTCACTGCATAAACAATTTTATGAGTTGTACCAGTTGAATAAGATAGATAGTAAAGACCATTGTATTTGTGAACCCATGGACCTTCAAAATATCTTCTGTCTTCGTCACTTGCAAGAATTGGGTTGCCCTCTTCGTCAACAATGGAAATTTCTTTTGGCTCACTTTTGAAAGTAAGCATGTCATCACTTAGTTCAGCTACTCTAGGTCCTAATGCAGGTGCATCTGGTGCGGGACCTTCAGCGTCTGGAACAAATGTACCAGTCTGCCACTTTTCCAACTGACCTCCCCAAAGGCCGCCGAAATAAACATAGGCCTTTGAATCTTCATCCACCAATACAGCTGGGTCAATGCTGAAGCTGCCTGGTATGTAGTTTTCCTCTGGCGTAAAAGGACCTGCAGGATTAGGGCTTGTTGCGACACCGATTCTAAAAATGCCATCTTTATCTCTTGCCGGGAAGAATAAATAATACGTGTTGTTTTTATAAGCTGCATCAGGTGCCCACATTTGTTTAGATGCCCATGGAACATCCTTTACATGAAGCGCTTCCCCGTGGTCAACAACAGGTGAAGTTACATCATCCATAGATAGGACATGGTAATCTTCCATTTTATATTGGTCGCCATTATCATTTGAAGGTTCATCGTGATCAAGATCATGAGATGGATAAATATAAAGTTTTCCTTCAAACACATGCGCGGAAGGATCTGCGGTGTAAATGTGAGTAACTAAAGGCTCATTTGGTTTTGAGTTTTTTTCCATAATATCTCCCCATCGAATAGAATAGTGATTTACAAATATATTATAACTGATGTTCCATAACTTTGTATATCCAAACAACTAACTTTTTTTATTACCAATTGGATATAGAATTATGCTCCGGTTTTCCTCAGTTAAAAATAGAAAACAAAAAAGCAAGTGAAGATAAAGGATTCTCCACTTGCCTTATTAGGGATTATTCATTTACATATCTCATTTGTTCCGAAAGTTCGATACAGGATGTTTTGAGGAGCTGAACAAATTGATTCATTTCCTCATCATCTACACGCGAAATTAAGGTGGAAATACTGATTGCTGCTAGTACCTGACCCTTTCCATTGAAAATGGGCACAGCTGCACACCGCACACCTTGTTCATTTTCTTGGTCATCTATTGCAAATCCCTGTTGCTTAACCTTTTCAAGTTCCTTTCGAAAAATGACCTCATTCATAATGGTGCTGGTGGTTTGATACTGAAATTCATAATCTTTTAATAAGATTTCTGTTTCATTCAGTGGTTGATAGGCTAAAAGGACTTTTCCAATGGCAGTAGAGTGCAGGGGAAGCCTTCGACCAATACGAGAATAACGAATAATGGATTGTTCCCCTTCTACTTTATCGATATATACACCTTCCCGGCCATCCAAAATCCCCAAATGGACAGTTTGCCCTGTTTTGGTAGAGAGATCGAGCAGGTACTTCCTTGCAGTTTTTCTTATATCCATATTGTTGATGACTAAATTTCCTCGTTCCGCTAGTTTGAGTCCTAATCTGTATTTTCCATCCTCAGGGTTTTGATCAATATAGGAATGTACCTGAAGTGTTTTTAATAGGGAGTGAACAGTACTTTTATGAAGCCCCATCATCTCACTAATTTCGGTAATTTTAAGCTCTGACTTATGCTCATCGAATAAATCTAGAATTTTCAAAGCCCGTTCAACAGACTGAATAATTGGCATAAATGACTCCTTTTTTGTTTTATATTATAAAATTATATCTTATTATAACAAACAATAGATATAAACATATGTAAATCAAAATGGTCAAAAAAACTGATTTGTAAAGTAATAGGCACATTTTCCCTTTCTACAAAGAAATAGGTATGCTATAATCAACCCGAAACAATATAATAGAACATGGTTTTATATTATAAAACCAAATAACATTCAAAAGCTGTAAATCGTTATTACATGGGAGGTTACGATGTCATTACAATTAATTTTTGGAGAAGAAAATCAATCCATCTATAGCATAAAGACTCATGGTGCAGGACCGAAGGGTTCACTACCACTGACTCCTGAAATGTTGCGTGAACTGCCTAGCGGCGATATTTTTGGAATGACCCAAAATGCCGGAATGGGCTGGGAACCGGCTAAGCTCCTTGGTAAACAAGTACTGATTATTGGAACTTTGGCAGGCATTCGGGATCACGATGGAACACCGATTGCCTTAGGATATCATACCGGAAATTATGAACTAGGATTACAAATGAGAGCAGCTGCTGAAGAGGTTACTAAACTAGGCGGTGTCCCATTTGCTAGTTATGTAAGCGATCCCTGTGATGGCCGATCCCAAGGGACAACGGGGATGTTTGACTCCCTTCCTTATCGTAATGATGCAGCTGTTGTGATGAGGCGCCTAATCCGGTCTATTCCGACAAGGCGGGCGGTTGTAGGGGTTGCTACATGTGATAAGGGTTTGCCGGCGGTGATGATTGCTCTGGCATCCATGCACAATCTTCCAACCGTTCTAGTTCCAGGTGGTGCAACACTTCCTCCTACAGAAGGAGAAGATGCTGGCAAGGTTCAAACAATTGGTGCTAGATTTGCCAATAATGAGCTTACATTGGAGGAAGCAGCAAGACTTGGCTGTGTAGCATGTGGCTCTAGCGGAGGGGGATGTCAATTCTTAGGAACTGCCGGTACCTCGCAAGTAGTGGTGGAAGCATTAGGATTAGCATTGCCTCATTCTGCTTTATCACCATCCGGCCAGCCTGTTTGGGAAGAGATTGCCAAACAGTCAGCTCGCGCCGCGTTGGAAATGGAGAAAAAAGGCATTACAACAAAGGATATCATTACTGATAAAGCGATTGAAAATGCCATGATCCTACACGCTGCTTTTGGTGGTTCAACCAATTTGCTCTTACATCTTCCAGCTGTAGCACATGCTGCCGGCTGCAGAATTCCTACGGTAGATGATTGGGAAAGAATTAACAAGTTAGTACCACGCTTAGTAAATGTATTACCAAACGGACCAGATAACCATCCAACCGTTCGAGCGTTTTTAGCCGGAGGAGTACCAGAAGTAATGCTTCATCTAAGGAAACTAGGTCTGCTGCATGAGGATGTCCTTACCGTTACAGGGGAAACACTTGGAGCAAACCTTGATTGGTGGGAAACCTCAGAACGACGTGCAAAATTTAGAAAACTGTTGGTGGAACATGATGGAATACAACCGGATGAAGTGATTATGAGTCCAACCCAATCAAAACAACGTGGGTTAACCTCGACGGTTACCTTTCCGAAAGGAAACCTTGCACCTGAAGGCTCAGTTATTAAATCAACTAGCATTGATCCATCTGTGGTTGGGGAAGATGGTATTTATCGCCATACTGGCGCAGCAAAGGTTTTCACATCTGAAAAAGCAGCAATCAAGGCGATTAAAACAGGTGGAATTGAAGCGGGTGACATTATGGTAGTTATGGGAGGAGGACCACTTGGGACAGGAATGGAAGAAACCTATCAATTAACTTCTGCCTTAAAGCATTTATCCTATGGAAAACATGTTTCATTGATTACAGATGCCCGTTTTTCAGGTGTATCGACTGGTGCTTGTATTGGCCATGTAGGTCCAGAAGCCTTGGCGGGGGGACCAGTTGGTAAATTACGAGATGGTGATGTAATTGAAATTATAGTGGACAGAAATCAATTAATTGGTTCCGTTAACTTTATTGGAACAAAGGATAAGCAGTTGTCGATAGAAGAGGCAGCTAGAGTATTAGAAGAACGTGAGACTCATCCAGACCTTAAACCTGATCCAGGTTTACCGGATGATACACGATTATGGGCTGCACTTCAAGCCGCTAGTGGCGGAACCTGGCGCGGAAGTGTCTATGACACCGATCGAATCATAGAGGTGTTGAATGCAGGAATGAAAGCGCTAGCGGACGATAATAAGGAAAAAGTTACCCATTAACTTGTATTTATACTAGCAAATGAAAGAAACATTTTTATTATTATTAGGATCTACAGCAGGCTTTGGTAGATTGAGGGCCTGGTAGATTCCAAGGAGAGAGGTCTATTGAAAAAAGCTCAATTTTTAACGCCTGTGGTATCGGCTTTTGATTCTGAGGGCAATTTGGACTATCAGGCTAACAAAAATATTTATGATTTCCTAATAAATGGGGGAGTAGACGGTTTGGTAATTATGGGCAGTACCGGTGAATTTTCCTTTATGGAAGATGCCCAGAAAAAAGAGTTGATTGACTTAGCGGTAAGCTATGTGAATCACCGGACCAAAGTATATATCGGAACTGCGTGCATGACGGTAGAAGATACGGTTCAACTATCCAACTACGCAATTGATGCAGGCGCTGATGGTGTGATGATAATTAGCCCTTATTATTATTATCTCTCGGATGAGAGTGTGGAGTTCTATTTTGACCAATTGGCTCCAAGGGTAAAGGGAGATATTTACTTATATAATTATCCTGCTAGGACTGGTCACGATTTGTCCCCTGAGGTGACGCTTAATCTTTTGCGGAAACATAAAAATATTAAAGGATATAAAGATACTGTTACGGAAATGGGACATACAAGAAAATTAATCCAAACGGTACAGAAGGAGTTCCCGGATTTTATTATCTATTCCGGATTTGATGAAAACTTTGCGCATAATGTTCTTAGCGGCGGAAATGGCTGTATTGGCGGCCTTTCTAACATATATCCAGAAGTATTTTCCGCATGGGTAAATGCAATTAACGCAAAGGACTTGAAAAAAGTGGCTGATATTCAGAGCATTGTTGATAAAATGATGGAGCTATACGATTTTGGCCCAACCTTTATCCCATTTACGAAACAAGCGATGGTCTCTAGAGGAATTAGATTAGAGGGATATTGTCAAAAGCCTCTCATTCAGCCAAATGAGGAACTAACAGAATCTATCAATATGCTTTTACAAGAGTTAGATGCGAGAATCGTTCAGGTCATACCTGACTATAAAAGTGTTTTAGCATAAGATAACAGATGGAAAAGGAGTGTAGCTGATGCTGCAAGGTTTACAAAGTACAACAATATTAACTAATGGTGTGGAAATGCCATGGGTTGGCTTGGGAGTTTTTAAAGTACAAGACGGGGAAGAAGTTGTCAGCTCGGTAAAGGCTGCCGTTGAAGTGGGATATCGAAGTATTGATACTGCTGCCGTTTACGGAAATGAAGATGGTGTGGGCCAAGCAATCGCCGAGTCGAATATACCTCGTGAAGAATTATTTATTACCACAAAGGTTTGGAATGCCGATCATGGTTATGAAGCAACATTAGCAGCATTTGATGTTAGTATGAAAAAGCTGGGGCTGGATTATTTAGACCTTTATTTGATACACTGGCCTCTGCCGTCTCAAGGAAAATATATGGAGACATGGAAAGCGCTTGAAAGACTTTATAAAGATGGTCGTGTCCGCGCTATTGGTGTAAGTAACTTCAAAATTCATCACTTGGAAGACATTATTGCCAACTGTGAAATTAAACCAATGGTCAATCAAGTGGAATATCATCCACGCTTTAATCAAAGGGAGTTGCATGCTTTTTGTAAAAAACATGGGATTCAGCTTGAAGCATGGTCTCCATTAATGCAGGGTGGACTTTTTGAAGAGCCTGTCCTTGTAGAAATTGCCAAGAAATACAATAAGTCAGTAGCACAAATTATCATTCGCTGGGATATCCAAAATGAGGTAGTGACGATTCCAAAATCAGTTAAACCTCACCGGATTGCAGAGAATGCTAATGTCTTTGATTTTGAACTTTCACATGAGGACATGGACAAAATAAATGCCCTCAACACAGATGAACGAATGTTTGCAGATCCTGATGACTTTAGCCGAGTGTAAGAAGGCTTATTATTATCCACTTAGTTTATACACTGTATAAACTAAGTGTTAGCAATTATCATGTAGAGGGGAATCGAAATGAGTACAAGTCTAGCTGAGAAAATAACAGTAGTAGAAGCACCAGAGAAAATTAAAATGAAGGAAAAGGTCGGCTATGCTACCGGGGATTTAGCCTGTAACTTCATTTATCAAACTGTAAGTAGTTATCTATTATTTTTCTATACAGACGTTTTTGGAATTACCGCCGCTGCAGCTGGATTAATGTTCCTAGTAGTTCGATTGGTTGATGCGGTTCTCGATCCATTTATCGGAGCGGTTATTGATAAAACCAATACTAAATATGGAAGATTTCGTCCCTATCTTTTATATGGTGCGTTTCCGTTTGCAGGGGTAGCGATTCTGTGCTTTACCACTCCTGGATTTTCTGATCCTATGAAACTCGTTTATGCCTATGCTACGTATATTATGTTATCGATTACATATTCCGTGATTAACATTCCTTATGCAGCGCTTACTTCAGCGATTACACAAGATAACAAAGAGGTTGTCAGCCTAACTTCAGTACGGATGCTGTTCGGCAACATGGGTGGATTAATCGTTTCATTTGGTGTACCGCTTTTAGCCGGAATTTTTACAAATATGACGGGTGAAACAGGTTCTGGATGGCAAATCACCATGACAATCATGGGAATTATTGGGGCACTCTTATTGTTGTATAGCTTCTATAACACAAAAGAACGTGTTCCGCTTAATCATTCAAAAGAAGCAGAAATTAACTTTAAAGATATCTGGGTTCAATTAAAAACCAATCGTCCACTTTTAATCGTATGCTTTTTCTTTATTCTTAACTTTGGTGTAAACTCGATTGTTAACTCTGTTGGTATTTATTATGTCACGTATAACGTTGCAAAACCGGAATTAGTTAAATGGTACGGTTTAATGGGAACACTTCCTGCACTAATCCTAATGCCATTAATGCCAATGATGTATAAACGGATGGGTAAGAAAAAACTATTGTTTACGGCTTTGTCTTTAAAAGCAATTGGATTATTAGCTCTATTCTTGATTCCGCCAACCTTGGTTCCACTTGTATTTGCAGGACGTTTAATTGCAGCACTTGGTACCATCACAGCAGGTGCGTTTACATGGGCGTTAATTCCTGAAACGATTGATTATGGTGAATATAAGACTGGCAAGCGTGCAAGCGGTGTCATTTATGCATTGGTTGGCTTCTTCTTCAAGTTTGGTATGGCAATTGGAGGAATTGTTCCAGGTTTGATTTTGGCCAACTTTGGTTATGTTGCGAACCAAGCTCAGACTCCAGAGGCTTTGAACGGGATTTTGATTACGATGACCGTCATTCCGGCTGTATTCGTTATCATCGAGCTTGCAGCGATCTTCTTCTATAACTTAGATGAAAAGGAACATAAACGAATTCTGAATGTATTAAGAACGAGAGGATAATGAACACAATGAAAATTCAAAATCCAATATTAAAAGGCTTTAATCCCGACCCTAGCATTTGCAGGGTCGGAGAAGATTATTATATTGCCGTCTCTACCTTTGAATGGTTTCCTGGAGTTCAAATCCATCATTCTAAGGATCTAGTGAACTGGCATCTTGTATCACGTCCGTTGAACAGGGTTTCCTTAATCGATATGAAAGGAAATCCGAACTCAGGCGGTGTGTGGGCACCATGCTTAACCCATGCTGAAGGCAAGTTCTGGTTAATTTACTCCGATGTAAAAATGCATTCTGGTGCGTGGAAAGATACACACAATTACCTGACTACCTGTGACACGATTGATGGTGAGTGGAGCGAACCGGTTTATTTAAATAGTTCAGGTTTTGATCCGTCCCTATTCCACGATGTGGATGGAAGAAAATATATCGTCAATATGTTATGGGATCAAAGAACGTATAAGCATTCCTTTGGAGGAATTGTTCTACAAGAATATTCCCATGAGGAAAAACGTTTGATCGGCAAACCAAAGAACATTTTTGAAGGAACAGATATTAAGTTGACAGAAGGACCGCACTTATACTTTATTGATGGTTATTATTATCTGCTGACAGCAGAAGGCGGAACTCGTTACGCTCATACTGCGACTCTCGCAAGATCAAAAAATATTGACGGGCCGTATGAACTTCATCCGGATCATCCGTTCCTTTCTTCTTGGCATGATCCTCGCAATCCGTTGCAAAAATGCGGACATGCATCGATCGTTCACACTCATACGGATGAATGGTACCTGGCCCACCTGACTGGCAGACCGTTATCTCATGAGGATAAACCAGTGCTTGATTATCGTGGTTTTTGTCCGCTGGGAAGAGAGACTGCGATTCAAAAATTGGAATGGCGGGACGGCTGGCCATATGTTGTCGGCGGCAAACAAGGGTCGCTTGAAGTAGAAGCTCCGAAAATGGAAGAAGTGAAATGGGAGAAGGATTATGATGAGGTCGACCACTTCGACAGCCAAAGCTTGAACCATCATTTTCAGACATTACGGATTCCGTTAACAGAGGACTTTCTGTCATTGACCGATCGACCTGGAAACTTGCGCATTTATGGCAAAGAGTCGTTAACGTCGTGCTTTACTCAAGCGTTGGTGGCACGTCGCTGGCAGTCAATGCATTTTGATGCAAGTACGGCGGTAGCGTTCAAGCCGGATACATTCCAGCAGGCAGCGGGCTTAACATGCTATTACAATACGGAAAATTGGACATCTGTTCAAATTACCTGGAATGAGGAAAAGGGCTGCATCATTGATATTATGACTGCCGATAACTTTACTTTCTCGCAGCCGCTCCAGGGGAAAGAAATTCAAGTTCCGAAATCTGTGGTGTATGTCCACCTAAAAGTGAAGGTAAGGGAACATACCTATCAATACGCTTATTCTTTCGATGGCGAAACTTGGACGGATATTCCAGTAACTTTTGAATCTTATAAACTATCAGATGAATACGTTCGCCTAAACGGATTCACAGGCGCCTTCGTCGGCATGCACTGCCAAGACACAAGCGGCAGAAATCTGCCAGCCGACTTCGACTACTTTACCTATAAAGAACTATAGTATTAATTTTTAGAAGGGAAGGGATATATAATGGAAATGCTTCAGGTGAAAAATAATAAAATTACCGATACATCAGGCAATCCCATTCAACTTAGAGGTACATGCATTGGCGGCTGGATGAACATGGAAGACTTCATCAATGGCTACACTGGTACAGAGCACGCTCTTCGTCATACAGTTATGGAAGTCATTGGAAAAGAAAAAGCGGAATTCTTATTTGATAGAATGCTCCATTATTTCTTTGGTGAGGACGACATCGAGTTTATTAAAAGCTGGGGTGCAACCACCATCCGCATTCCATTAAACTATCGTCATTTTGAGGACGATGAAGCACCGTTTACGTATAAAGAATCAGGCTTCGAGCGCCTGGACAAAATCATTGATCTATGCGAAAAGCACGGCCTATATGTTATTCTCGACCTTCATGCAGTACAGGGCTTCCAAAATACTCACTGGCATTCAGATAACGATGTGCGTCACAGCTTTTTCTGGCATGACAAAACCTATCAAGATCGATTTATCGCTCTATGGGAAGAGTTTGCACGCCGTTACAAAGGCAGAGGCGTCATTGTAGGCTATAATGTCATGAATGAACCTGCGGTGAACACCCCTCACGGTGATTTTCCGCAGACCTTCTTTGGTAATTATAAGCCGGATTGGGAAAGAATGAATCGAATCTACAGACGTGTGGTCGAAGCAATCCGAGCAATCGACCCTGATCATATCATTTTCCTTGAAGGAGATAACTACTCGAAATTATTTGATGGTCTAGAAGCTCCTTTTGCGAAAAATTTGGTGTACAGCAGTCATAACTATACAGCAGCCGGATTCGGGCCTGGGCCATACCCAGGAGTGGCCGATGCCAAAACACCGCGCGTCGTCAGCGGCCAGTATTGGGATAAAGATGTTCAAAAGGAAGTCTTTTATAACCATGAAGGCACCAAATATGCAGAGAAGTATAATGTCCCACTTTGGGTAGGGGAGTTTGGTTCTGTTTATAATGGTCCGGAAAATGAAATTTCTGACCGTTTAAGTGCAATGGATGATCAACTAGACATCTTTGAGGAATTTGGGGCCCATTGGACCACCTGGACGTATAAAGATGTCGGTGTTATGGGCTTAGTGACCCTCGACCCAGAGTCAGAGTATATGAGAAAAGTTGCTTCGATTTTTAAAATGAAACATGCGTTAAATACAGATGATTGGATGATTTGGCTTCCAGGCTTTAAGGCAAGAGAATTAGCGACCGAATTGGCCAGCCATTTGGAAGCGGTAGTCAATCCGGAAATGCACCATGGTTATAACCTGGCCAGCCTTTCCCAAGCCATTTTTACCATCTATGCCGGGGCCTTAATCCAGCCAGAGTATGCAAAGATTTTTAAAGATCTTTCTGAAGAGGAAATTGATCTTGTTATGCAGTCATTTGCCTTCAAAAACTGCAAGATTAACGAAGGGCTGCTAGATATTTTAAAGAAACATTCAAATGAAAGAGTACAGGTAATAAAAAACTAATTTTATGAACCAGTTATTATAAAATCTAGTAGTTCTTGTGCAAAACTTCCTGCACTAAATAAAAAGGCTGATTTCAAAAAAGGTGGCCCGATAGGACCTTTATGGAATCAGCCTTCTCTTTACATATGTTTAAGTGAACTTTAGAAGTAACTGATAATCAGGGGTTTGAATTCTACAGAGCAGATTAATGAAAAGGATAGAATGTGAGGGAAATGGTGGAAAGATATGAAAAAAACTTTGTTATAGTGTTGGCACCAGATTCATTTAAAGAAAGTATGACGGCAAAAGAAGCATGTGAGGCAATGGAACGAGGAATAAAGAAAGCAAATGACCAGATTACGTTTATTCAAGTTCCAATGGCAGATGGTGGAGAAGGCACGATGCAATCTCTAGTCGATGCAACCGGCGGTGAAATCTATAAACTAAAAGTAATCGGTCCTCTTGGGAATGAGGTAGAAGCGTCCTATGGTATTTTAGGAGACAGTGAAACAGGGATAATTGAAATGGCTAGCGCAAGCGGAATTCATTTAGTACCAAAGGAAGACAGAAATCCACTTATTACCACCACCTACGGTACAGGTCAATTAATAAAAGCCTGTTTAAATCATGGTGTTAAAAAACTATTAATTGGTATTGGCGGAAGTGCAACAAATGATGGCGGAGCAGGTGTTATACAGGCATTAGGCGGAAAATTACTTGATGAAAAAGAGTTTAGTATAGAGAAAAAGTTACAGATATGAGGCTAACCAGAAGTATCAAACTGATGGCAGGCCATAAACCATGCATAAAAAATAACCCTGCTCTCGTAAAAAAGCAGGGTTATTTTATGAAAGGATGTAGTAATTTTTTTCAAAACAACAATTAAGAAGATTTTACTTCTTCTTTAATAAATTTCTCAACAACAAAAGCAGACACGCCTAATGCAGTCGAGTATTTTCCAAGCCTCGAAAAATCAATTTGCAACTCTTTTTGGTGATGAGTGAGAGTATGTTTTTGTATCGTTGTCCGGATGGGCTGCTCAATCCATTGCTTTGCCAATGCTAACCGATTTCCTATAATTACTTGGTCGGGGTTAAAGGTGTTAATAATATTATTGATACCATATCCTAGGTAGGTGCCGATTTCCCCTAGAAGTTTATGAGAGGTTTGGTCACATTCCTCTGCTAAAGTAATCATTGACTCAAGTGAATCGGTAGTAGCCTTTTCTAGCAGAGCATGTTCAGATGCGTATGCTTCCCAACAGCCCCGGCTCCCACAGCTGCAAGGTTTTCCGTCGATGTCAATGATCATGTGTCCTAACTCGCCAGAGAATCCATTTTTTCCTTGATATAACTCTTTGTTTAAGATAATACCTACACCGATACCAATTCCAGCGCTTATATAAATAATGTTTTGATAGTCCTGACCAGCACCAAACTGTTGTTCACCAAAAGCCCCAGCGTTTGCCTCGTTTTCAATAATGACAGGAACTTGGAATAGCTTCTCAAGGTCCATTTTCAACTGTATGTTGGTCCAGCCTAAGTTTGGAGCCAGAAGAACAGAACCCTCTTTGTTTACAATTCCAGGTACACCCACGCCAATGCCTACAACTCCATACCTGCTGCCAGGCATTTCATCGATGAGTGACTGAACCATATTTTGAACAGTGCTTAAGATAGTTGGATAGGGGGTTCGGTTAACTCTCTGATTATTCTCAATTAAAATATTGCCTTTCAAATCGGTTAATACACATAACACATAGTTTACCCCGATATCAACTCCAATCGCATATCCTGCGACTTTGTTAAAATGAAGGATCACGGGACGCCGCCCGCCGCTTGATTCCCCTGGTCCTGATTCAAAAATAAGTTCTTCTTCTAGTAACTCATTTACTAGAGAAGATACCGTAGCCTTGTGTAAACCTGATACTTGAGCAATGTCCGCCCTTGAAATGGGCTCTTTTTCCATAATCAATTGTAGTACAAGTGCTTTATTATTCTTTTTAACTACTTGCTGATTCCATGTCATGGTCTCCACTTACAAAAACTCCTTATTTGGTAGTACCTTAATAGTACCATAAACTTTGTTCAATGAATATACAATCATTCGGAACGGTGTTATAATGGGCTCGTTATTATCTTTTGTGAATTATAGACAAGAAAACATGCTTTTATCCTATATTTATCAAGAAGGAGCGATTCCATTGAGAAAAGCCCGTTGGGGAGTTATTAGTACGGCAGAAATTGCCCAGACACAGGTCATTCCAGCCATTTTACGTTCAGAAAACGCTGAGCTAGTCGGCATTGCCAGCAGGGATAATAAAGCAAAGGGTGTGGCAGAAAAATTCTCAATTCCTAATTATTATTTATCCTATGAGGAACTGCTTAGAGATCCAGAAGTTGAAGCTGTATACATACCTCTTCCGAACCATTTACATAGCAAATGGGTAAAAGAGGCAGCCAAGAATGGGAAACATGTCCTTGTTGAAAAGCCAGCCGCCCTAACAACTGAAGAAACAGAAGACATGATTAAAGTTTGCAAAGACAATAATGTAAAATTCATGGAAGCATTTATGTATCAATTTCATCCTCAGCACAAAAGGGTACAAGAAATAATGAAATCGGGCGAGATAGGTGAAATCAAATTCATAAGAGCTGGTTTTTCTTTTTTTCTTGAAGACCGAAAAGGTAATATCCGGATGAATAAAGAAATGGGCGGAGGCAGTATTTATGATGTGGGCTGCTATTGCATCCATGCAGTCCGTAATATCCTTGGTTCTGAGCCAGTTACGGTAGAGGCATTTGCAGAAATTTGTCCTCAAACTGGAATTGATCTATCAGCAATCGTCCATATGAAAATGGAAAATGGCGTGAATTGTGTCATTGATTCTGGTTTTGATATGTCATTTAGACAGGAATACGAGATTGTCGGGACAAAGGGCAGAATCATTGTACCACATGCCTACCGACCTGATGTGGTCAGTCATGACGCTGTTATTAACATCGGAGACAGGTCTGAGAGTATAGCCGGAGATCAATATAAAGTGCAAATTGAACATTTTTCAAAGGCTATTATCAATAACAGTGAACCTTCCTACTCAGCTGAAAATACCCTTAACAATATGCGTGTTATTGAAGCTTGTTATAAATCAATTGAAGAAGGAAAGGCCGTCACTTTAAACAAAAGGCTATGTGAACAAAGCTTAACAAAAAATTAATTTAAAGCGATTTAAAAATTTTTTTAAAAATCTTAGTTTATTCAATAGACAAACTAAGATTGCCTTGCTATAATCTGATTAAACAAAGGTTACAGATTAGTAGAGAAATAAACTTGTAAGCAGTTACATACTAAATCTGAAACCTAAAACCAACCAACTACTAGGAGGAATAACCAAATGGCTTATTTCGAAACAGTTAACAAAATCAAGTATGAAGGTGCTTCATCTAAGAATCCTTTATCATTTAAGTATTATAATCCAGAAGAAGTAATTAACGGCAAGACTATGGAAGAACTTCTTCGTTTCTCTGTTGCTTACTGGCACACATTCAATGCAGATGGATCTGATCCATTTGGTGTAGGTACGGCAATCCGCCCTTGGGATCGTTTCACTGGCTTAGACCAAGCAAAAGCACGTGTAGAAGCTGCATTTGAATTTTTTGGAAAATTAAACGTCCCTTTCTTTGCTTTCCATGATGTGGACATCGCTCCAGAGGGAAGCACATTAAAAGAAACTAATGAAAACCAAGATGTTATCGTTGGTATGATTAAAGAATACATGAAGACTAGCAAGACAAAACTTCTTTGGAACACTGCTAACATGTTCACAAACCCACGCTATACTCACGGTGCGGCAACTTCACCAAATGCAGATGTGTTTGCTTACTCTGCAGCGAAAGTGAAAAAAGCGTTAGAAGTAGCAAAAGAACTTGGCTCAGAAAACTATGTATTCTGGGGCGGCCGTGAAGGCTACGAAACACTTCTAAACACTAACATGCAACTTGAGCAAGACAACTTAGCACGTTTCTTCCACATGGCAGTTGACTATGCAAAAGAAATCGGCTTAAACGTTCCATTCTTAATCGAGCCAAAACCAAAAGAGCCAACTAAGCACCAATACGATTTTGATGTAGCTACTGGTATTGCATTCTTACAAAAGTATAACCTAACTGACTACTTCAAGTTCAACATCGAAGCGAACCACGCTACATTAGCTGGCCACACATTCGAGCACGAGCTTCATGTTGCACGTATCAACGGTATGCTTGGATCTGTTGATGCTAACCAAGGTGATACATTACTTGGATGGGATACTGACGAATTCCCAACTGATCTGTACACTAACACATTAGCAATGTACGAAATCTTGAAAAATGGCGGCCTAGGCAAAGGCGGCTTGAACTTCGACGCGAAAGTACGTCGTGGCTCATTCGAACCAGAAGATCTATTCCACGCACACATCGCTGGTATGGATGCATTTGCAATCGGCACAAAAGTAGCGAACAAGTTACTTGAAGACAAAGTTCTAGAAAGCTTTATCGAAGAGCGCTACAGCAGCTATACAAAAGGAATTGGTTTAGAGATCGTTGAAGGAAAAACAAACTTCCGTGAGCTTGAAGCATATGCTCTTCAGTTAAATGAAATCAAAAATCAATCAGGCAGAACAGAGCGTTTAAAGGCTATCATCAATCAATATTTACTAGAAACACTTTCAAGTGTAACAGTTTAATCTATACTCAATATAAACATGAAAAAAAGTGCTGGCAGCCTATTACTCCAGCACTTTTTTTAGAAAAGGATGATATGGATGAAGTATGTAATCGGGGTTGACCTTGGAACGAGTGCGGTAAAAATTTTACTTGTTAATCAAAAAGGTGAAATGTGTAAGGAAGTTTCTAAATCATATCCTTTAATAATTGAAAAATCTGGTTATAGTGAACAAAACCCAGAAGAATGGGTAGAAAAAACAACTGCAGGAGTAAAGGAACTGATCAATCAATTCGATGGAGATGTAAACGATATTGAAGGAATCAGCTTTTCCGGCCAAATGCACGGCTTAGTTTTATTAAATGAAAGCAATCAAGTACTAAGAAACGCGATCTTGTGGAATGACACGAGAACCACAAAACAATGTCAGGAAATCTACAATGTTGTTGGCAGAGAACGTTTATTAGAAGTAACGAAAAACCCTGCATTAGAAGGCTTTACTTTGCCTAAAATTCTATGGGTGAAGGAAAATGAACCAGAAATTTTTCAACGTGCAAGTGTGTTTGTGCTCCCAAAAGACTATCTACGTTACCGGCTTACAGGAAATATCCACATGGAGTATTCTGATGCCGCGGGAACGTTATTGCTAAACGTAGCTCAGCGTGAGTGGAGCGGTGAAGTGTTAGAAGCTTTTGGACTTTCAGGAGAATTGTGTCCTCCTTTGGTAGAATCCCATGCGTTCGTTGGTACGATTAATGCAGAATTTGCGCAAGCAACAGGATTAACAGAAGCAGTTAAGGTATTTGCAGGCGGAGCAGACAATGCTTGCGGCGCGATCGGGTCAGGGATTTTAACGGAAGCAAAAACGTTAGCAAGTATCGGTACCTCTGGCGTTGTACTCTCTTATGAAGAAAGAAATGATTTGGATTTCGAGGGTAAGGTTCACTACTTTAATCATAGTGAAGAAAATGCTTACTATACAATGGGAGTAACTCTGGCTGCCGGCTATAGTTTAAGCTGGTTTAAAGATACATTTGCGCAAGAAGAGGCGTTTGAACAATTGTTAGCAGGTGTGGATGAAGTTCCGGCTGGAAGCAACGGATTGTTGTTTACACCATATATCGTTGGTGAAAGAACTCCACATGCTGATTCTAATATTCGCGGCAGCTTTATCGGTGTTGATGCAGCTCATGAGCGTAAGCATTTTGCTCGTGCAGTCCTTGAGGGGATAACCTTCTCGTTAAATGAATCCATTGAGGTTTTTAGAAGCAGTGGAAAGATCATTGACTCAGTTATCTCAATTGGCGGAGGTGCTAAAAATGATACCTGGCTGCAAATGCAGGCGGACATTTTTAATGCGAAAATTGAAAAGCTTACGAGCGAACAAGGACCTGGAATGGGTGCTGCAATGTTAGCAGCATATGGCTGCGGCTGGTATCCATCATTAAAAGAATGTGCAGAGGTATTTATCCAAACGGCAAAGACATATTACCCTATACAGGAAAATGTTGATGCCTATAAGAAACTATTTGCCATCTATCAACAAGTATATTCTCAAACGAAGGAATTAAATGAGCAATTAAGAGAGTTTAGAAAATAATACTATATCAATAAAATAATTTCGGTTGGGTGATATACAATTAGAGGTTTATTTAAAAAAATAATAGGGTAAAAAAGAGGATTTATAATGGAAAAATCCGTAAATAAAAACACCCCGCCCATAAGTTTACTCACCATTACTTGGCCAATTTTTATAGAATTATTTCTCCAAGTTATAATGGGCAGCACTGATACGATTATGCTTTCGCATATTTCGGACGATGCTGTCGCAGCCGTGGGTGTGGCAAATCAGCTTATATTTTTATGCATCCTTATCTTTTCATTTGTTTCAAGTGGTACTGCTGTTGTGCTTTCTCAGTACTTGGGTGCAGGTTTAAAAGACGAAGTGAAAACAGTAACAGCCATCTCGATTACACTCAACCTTGTGATTGGCCTGGTAATCAGTTTATTAATGGTTATTTTTAGAACAGAACTATTAAGCTTATTCCACCTGCCAGGACATATCGCAGGACTAGGAGAACAGTATCTTGCAATTGTAGGAGGAACAGTATTTCTTCAAGCAGTTTTGATAACTGTTTCTTCTATACTAAGAGCGAATGGCTATACTAGGGACGCTATGATGGTTTCTATTACAATGAATGTTATTCACCTAATTGGAAATGCCATCTTAATCTATGGATTACTGGGAGCCCCAGAAATGGGGGTAATCGGAGTTTCAATTTCAACTGCGATTAGCAGGGCAATTGCCTTGGCTCTAATTTTAAAGTTATTGTATGATCGCATCCCGATAAATCTTAAATTAAAAGATTATATAACAATTGATGGTATTCAAATTAAGAGAATTATGAAGATTGGGGTACCAGCGGCTGGGGAACAAATTTGTTTCAATCTCAGCCAGCTTGCAATTACGGCCATCATTGCACTGTTGGGTGCTGCTTCGTTAACAACTCGGGTATACACACAAAATATTATGTCTTTTATACTTGTTTTCGGGCTTGCAATGGGACAGGGGACGCAAATTTTAATTGGCTACAAGGCAGGAGCCAGAGATTTTAATGCTGCTTATCATCAATTACTAAAAAGCCTGCGATATAGTTTAATTATGACAGTGGCAATTGCTTTAACAGTAGCGTTCTTTAGAGAACAGCTGTTGAGTTTTTTTACTAAAGATCAAGAAATTGTGTCTATGGGTAGTACATTATTATTGCTATGTCTCATTCTCGAGCCGGGAAGGACCTTTAATTTAGTTGTTATAAATTCTTTACGTGCAACAGGTGATGCAAATATATCTCTTATTATGGGGTTTATATCGATGTGGGGAATAAGTGTCCCATTAGCCTATTTTTTAGGGATACACCTTGGGTTTGGACTGCCGGGAATCTGGATTGCCTTTATTGTAGACGAATGGTTTAGAGGAATTACAATGTACTTTAGATGGAGAAGCCGGGTTTGGGAGAAGAAAGTCTTGGTTCAGAATCAAGTCACGACCACTGTCTAATTATTTTTTATACATCTAGAGGGCTGGCTTTTGCTAGCTCTCTTAAGCTGCAGGGAGGGAAAAGAAATGAAATTAGACCAAGGCCATAAACTTTTATTTATTGGTGACTCAGTAACCGATTGTGAACGAACAAAACCAGAGGGTGAAGGTTTATTCGCTGCTCTAGGTAAAGGATATGTCTCATATATTGATGGACTGCTTCAAGCCGTTTATCCGGAATTAGGAATTCGGATAGTAAATAAGGGTATCAGCGGCAACACCGTTCGTGACTTAAAAAATAGGTGGCAGGAGGATGTACTCGATCAAAATCCAGATTGGTTATCTATTATGATTGGAATTAATGATGTGTGGCGTCAATATGATACTCCATTCATTAGAGAGTGGCATGTATACATAGATGAATACGAAAATACGCTTAGAGAACTGGTGGCAGAGTCAAAGCCGTCTGTAAAGGAAATCGTTTTAATGACTCCATTTTATTTGGAAAGCAATGAACAGGATCAAATGCGCCAGACAATGGATCAGTACGGAAAGGTTGTCAAAAAAATAGCAGAAGAAACAAATTGCTTATTTGTTGATACCCAGGCAGCATTTAATCATATATTAAAAGATTTATATCCAGCATCCATAGCCTGGGATCGTGTTCACCCTTCTACTGCGGGACATATGGTACTAGCCCGCGCCTTTTTGAAAGCAATTGACTTTAATTGGAACCGCTCGTAGAAAAGTATCTAAATCAAATACCGGTAAAGGAGTTATGAATATGAATTATCGTGAGCTAGGTAATACAGGAATTATGATCAGTGAGGTCAGCTTTGGAACATGGGCAATAGGCGGTTCGTGGGGCAGTACGAATGATACAGAAGCTCTGAAATCCTTACAATATGCAATGGACCAGGGTGTTAACTTTTTTGATACTGCTGATGTTTATGGGGACGGTCATAGCGAAGAGTTATTAGCAAAGGCGACAAAGGGGAAAGAAGACCAAATTTATATCGCAACCAAGTTCTGCCGCCAGGGCGACATTTTCGACCCTCAAACTTACAGCTACGAAACCGTCAGCCGTTATGCTGAAGACAGCCTGCGCCGTTTAAATAGAGAAGCAATTGATTTATACCAAATTCATTGCCCTGCAACAGAGATTTTGAAAGATGGAAGTGTCTTCGAAGTGCTGGATCGTCTGAAGAAAGAAGGAAAAATTCGCCACTACGGTGTCAGTGTAGAAACCGTTGAAGAGGGGCTTATTTGTCTAGAACATCAAAATGTTAAGAGCCTGCAGGTTATATTCAATATGTTCCGTCAGAAGCCATTAGAAAAATTAATCCCTGAGGCTTATCAAAAAGGGGTAGGTCTGCTTGTTCGTTTACCGCTTGCCAGCGGGCTGTTAACTGGTAAATTTACCACTAATCATGTTTTTGAAGCCGATGACCACCGCCGTTTTAATGAAAATGGAGAGGCTTTTAATGTTGGGGAAACCTTTGCTGGCCTTGGATTCCGTAAAGGTGTCGAATTAGCAGACGAATTAAAATGGATTGCAGACGGCCGTAAATCAATGGCTAGTGCAGCATTGCGCTGGATATTAGATCAAAAAGAAATTACGTGTATCATTCCTGGATTTAAAAATGTTAAACAAGTAGAAGACAATCTCTCAGCCCTAGATACAAAGCCATTCTCAATAGAAGAACAAAAAGAAATTCAACGTTTCTATCAGGAAAAAGTAAAGGACTTTGTAAGAGGTCCATATTAAGGGGGCGTACATGATGATTAACGAAATTCCTACATCGCAAAGGGCAATTGCGATTACTTTTGATGATGGACCTAATCCTGTCTACACTCCACAGGTATTAGAAATTTTTTCGGAAGCAAAGGGGAAAGCGACTTTCTTTATGATCGGTGAACAAATGAGAAATCATCCAGAGATTGTAAAGCAGGTTGCTGCTGAGGGGCACGAAATTGGAAACCACACCTTTACTCACCCGAAACTTTCTCAGTTGAGTAAGGCAGAATGTTTAACTGAAATTGAACAAACAGAGAAATTAATAGAGGAACTGGCTGGGCAAAAACCAGTTATTTTCCGTCCCCCCTATCTTGATTATAATCAGGAGACGGTAACCTTACTTCAGAACAAGGAATACCCAATGATTGGTGCACTTAATCTAGAGGCGCAAGACTGGGAGCAGCCTGGGGTAGAGCATATTTTTGAAAAATCAAGAGAGGCTGTGAAAAACGGCAGTATTCTTATTTTTCATGATGGTTATGGCGACCGTTCACAAACCATAGAAGCTGTTCGAATGCTTGTTTCCGAATTAACCTTACAAGGCTATAAATTAGTAACGGTCAGCGAACTTTTAGCTCGAGCATAAAAAAGAGGAAGCACAACTATAGTGTTTGTGCTTCCTTTTTTAATCTAGCTCCCGCGGCTAGCCAGTTTTCATCTTCGAGTGGGCTTCTAGAATATCTTGCGAGAAGCGTTAGCTTTGAGCAGCTCGGGGTCAAATAATCTTCGGCAATAAAAGTCAAAAGGCAGACTTTTTTTGCCGAAGATTATTTGCCTGTCGGGGCTGGTCAAGTCGCTTCCGCTTTTTGTCGTTTTTTTTCTATTTTTTGAAATGCTAGATAACAAGATGACATGATAATTCCTGCAGATAAGCTTCCACCGAAGAAGATTGACAGCGCTGGTAAGAACTTCATGACAAAGAATAAAGCCACAAACCCAATTAGCATCATGATACTTGAAACTGGATTCACCATCATAATAAAGAATGAGTTTTTAAACAATTGAAAGAACGTAACGTTATAGTGGACGTAAACAGGAAAGATATACAAAAGTGTCATGATGATTGCAAAAATAATAAGGTATAAAGGAATTTGAATGATTGTATCGAGCTTTATATAGTTCAAATCAATAAAAATAATATAAGCGAGCAGGGCTATGACGATTCCTACTCCATTGCTTCTGAGAAACTCCTTCTTATAGGTATTCCAAAAAGTTTTAAATACAGGAATGTCACTATCACCCATGATCCATTTACGAATAATCGTAAACATCGCCACGGTTGCAGGGCTAATACCAAAGAACATCAGACCAAGAAGCGAGAAGCCAATCCATAATATATTTACATAGGCAAATCTAGTGATCCACTCGGTAAGAGTATAAAGACCATTCATTGATAGCTTATTCATAATCATTCCCCTTATTATGGTACTTACTTTTTTTTACACTATTATAGACGACTGTGTGCATATTGAACATGGTTAAATTTTATAATTGACAGTTTTTTTAGGTATCTTAAAATAATAATACTTAATTCAACAAAAAGCGTTATAGTAGAAAAATCATCTTGGAAGGGCGATTGTATGTTCTCAAGATTACACAAATGGAACACCTTACGAAATCAAATACTGGTCGTGTTCTTAGTAGTCATGCTGATTGTTTTATCTATAGTCAGTTTAATCACTTTTAATAAAGTGTCAACACTATTGAAAACGAATGCAGAAAAACAAATTAATCAAACCGCAGTTGAGGCGAATGGAAGATTAGAATCCTTATATAAACAGATTAGCACCTCATCTAAAATAGTCATGACAAATGACGCAATTCAAAGGACCTTAACAAAAGCCAAGCAAGGAGAGACGATTAGTTTTGCTGAACGGCAGCAATTAGAGGGAATTGTCACCACGATGCAGGCAACTACGAATGGGATTTTTTCTTTTGAGCTCTACACCGATAATATGAATCGCTTAGTCCCTATAGACAACACGAACCTAGTTACTAGACTTGATGGGAAGTGGATCAAGCAGGCAGATAAAGCAAATGGAAGACTAGTTTGGATCGGTGATGATCCGAGTAATTCAGATAACATCCTTGCTCTAAGACGTGTTAATTTAATCAATCGCGGCTTTGAGGATGGCGGATATTTGCTTATTAGTATTTACAGGGGCTATCTTCAGTTTGCCAATCAAGACGTAACCACTATTAAAAATCAATATTCGATTTTATTAGATCAGGATGTAAAGCCGCTAATATCAAACTTCAATGGATCACTTGCTCCGATTATAAAAAGCGATGCTCCCACAATTACATTGGATAATGAGGAGTATATGGTGACCAAACAAACGTCAAATGAAACCGATTGGACATTGGTAATCTTAACCCCTGTTAATGCACTTACAGAAGGAATCACTGTATTACGATCAGGAATTATCATTGCCGGTATCATCGGATTTATTATCTTTTTAGTCAGTACACTCGTCCTATCGACTTTTATTACAAGACCGATTGTCAAATTGACAAAAACGATGCAGCAGGCCAGTGCAGGCTCCTTAACGTTGAATCCTAGTGTTACTGCTGTTAATGAAATTAATGAGTTAAATAGTACTTATAACCAACTGGTAAAAGAAACAAACCATCTGATAAAAATGGTGTACCAAAAGGAAATAACCCGAAGCCGGAGCGAATTGAAAGCATTACAAGCACAAATTAATCCGCATTTTCTCTTTAATACATTGGACGCGCTTAAATGGTCGCTCGAAGATAAAGATGAGGATGAGTTGGCAGAGCTTGTAGTCGCGATGTCCAACTTATTTCGTTATACCATCACCAAGCAAACCGATAGCGATTGGGTTCCAATCCTTGCCGAAATTAAACACATCGAAGACTATATGGAAATTATGAAAATGCGCTTCGGCAATCACTTGGAGTGGAATCTGGACATGCCATGTGAATTAGGGCACGTCAGAATCCCTAAACTGATGATTCAACCGTTAGTCGAGAATGCGGTCCTGCATGGGGCAGGAAATACGATGAAACCATGTACGATTTCCGTATCAATTCATCCAACAGAGGACCAGGGACATTTGCAAATTATTGTAGAAGATAATGGCCCGGGAATCAGCGAAGAAAGGCTAGAAGCGATCCAAAAGGCGATGCAATCAGGCGGAGTCATCTCGAAAACTGGCAGTGGAATAGCGATTTCGAATGTACACAAACGCCTGGAATTATACTACCAAAAATGTGGTCTGACCATTGAGAGTGAAGAAAATAACGGGACAAAGGTTTCGTTTGTCATACCTGTAAAAGGAGAGGAAACCCATGTTGAATACAAAGACCATTTTGATCGTGGATGATGAACCAAGAACCCGTCAAGGGCTGAAAAAGAACTTGGATACCTGGGGAAATGGAAACTACCAAATTATGACCGCAGCTAATGGAGAAGAAGCCATCCAGCTGATGAAAGAGCACAAAGTCCATATCCTCATCACCGACATCCGGATGCCAGAAATAACAGGATTAGAATTATTAAAAATCGCAAAAGAACTTAATATTTTTCCTGTAATCATCGTGATTTCGGCATACTCTGAGTTTGAGTATGCCCAGGAAGCCCTTCGACTAGGGGTAATAAACTATCTCCTAAAACCAATCAGCAAAAAAGCGTTAATTGAGGCTGTAGAAGAGGCGCTTAAGGAGGTTGAGAAAAAACAACGGGCGGGCTTAATAGAAAAAGTAGTCGATACCAAACTCGTGGAAGCCAATACCCAAAATCCATCGAATCGTGAGCCAATCAGAGAAGCAATTGACTATATCAACTACAATCTTAAAAATGAGTTAACTCAGAAGGAAGTTGCGGACCATGTTCATTTAAATCCAAGCTATCTAAGCTCGCTTTTTAAAGAACATGTGAAATTAACATTCAGTGAGTATGTAACCCGCCGGAGAATCCAGCGGGCAAAAGAATTGTTGATGACAACGAATCTTCCAATTAATGATATTGCTGAAGAATCCGGCTATAAAACGGCGAAATACTTCATTAAAATCTTCAGGGAATTAGAAGGTACAACACCAAGTGCTTACCGAAAAAACAATAATGAAAAGGCTTTCTAAAAATAGTGGCATTTTTCCTAATCGTTGTGACCTATTTTTCAGAACTCTCTGAATGTAAGATATATTTGTAAGCGAAATCATAGAAAAGGTCATAGGGGGAATCACAATTGTTTAATAAGAAAACGGTTGCAATCTTCATGTCAGTCATTATGCTGCTCTCTCTAGCACTTGCAGGATGTTCTTCTTCAAGTTCTTCAGAAGAAAGCAGTGCAGATGGTAAAAAGGTTATTAAATTTATGCATTTATGGCCGGAAGGCAGCTCAAATGCTCAATTCACAATCGTAAAAGATGTGATTGCAGAGTATGAAAAAGAGCACAAGGATATTAAAATCGAAACTGAAATCCTAAACCCAGATCAATACCGTGAAAAGCTTAAGGTATTAGCTTCTTCTAATGAACTGCCAGATATCGGTATGACTTGGTCAGATGGTTTCATCAAGCCTTACGTTGAAGGTGACATGTTAGCTCCACTAGACGATGTCGTTGCAAATGATGCAGAACTTAAGGATGCATTCATCCCTGGTGTAAAAGAATCCTATGCAGTAGATGGCAAGACATATGGTCTTCCACTTGAGTTAAACATTTCGTACGTGTTCTATAACAAAGAAATTTTTGAAAAATATGGTCTGGAAGTTCCAAAGACTTTCTCAGAGTATAAAAAGGTAGTAAAAACGTTAGCTGACGATGGAGTTGTTCCTGCAACTGTAGGTGCGAAAGACGGCTGGCCAGCATCATTCTGGTTCATGTACCTTGCTGACCGTATCGGCGGATCTACAATCTTAACAGACGTTATCAAAGGTAAAGCAAAAATGGACGACCCCGCGATTGTAAAAGCAGCTGAAGAAATTCAAAACCTAGTGGACATGGGCGGTTTCGTTAAAGGTGCAAGTGCATTATCGAACGACGATGCAAAAGGTTACTTCATGAACGAACAAGCAGCTATGTTCTTAACAGCTACTTGGGAATTACCAAACTACACAACAAGCCCTGATGTAACACAAGAATTCAAAGATAAGATTGGCTACTTCAAATTCCCGACTTATGAAGGCGGAAAAGGTACAGAAATTAACAGCTATGTTGGCGGACCTGGAGTTGGTTTATTCGTAGCAAAAGATTCTAAAGTTCAAGAAGAAGCAAAAGATTTCGTTGGATACCTTGTGAAGAGATGGGGAGAAAAATCAGTGGTTGACGCTGGCGTAATCCCTGCAACAAAAGTAGACACTGCTAGCTTAAATCTTGCTCCAATGTACATTGAAATCTTAAAAGATCTTGGTGAAGCATCAAACGTTACTACGTACTTTGATACTCAATCCAGCCCAGCAGTATCTGAATTACATCATGATTTAGTAACGGCTCTATTCGGTAAACAAGTAACTCCGAAAGATTTCGTAAAACAACATGCAGATGAACTTGCATCAGAGAAAAAGTAAAACGGCCTAATTAAAATTAGTGAAGAGGGCATACAGGATATGCCCTCTCCCTTTTATCCGCTTTTCAAAAAAGAAGGGAGTATATGAAATGAAAAGTGTAATGTCTAACAAATGGGTTATCAGCCTCTACGTACTTCCATCGTTACTACTTATTCTTCTATTAATTTATATTCCAATTGTCCTGACAGGTTATTACGGGTTAATGGACTGGAACGGCATCGGCAAGATGAAGTTCATCGGTTTAGAGAATTACATTGAATTAGCAAAGGACACAAAATTTTGGCAAAGTGCATGGCATTCCCTATTACTCGGTCTTTTTTCCGCATTGAGCATGGTTGGTTATTTAATTTTATCCTTAATTTTAGCAAGTAAGATCAAAGGAGCTAACTTTTTAAGAAAAATCTACTTAATTCCGATGTTATTATCTTCTGTAGCGATCGGACAGCTTTGGGCGAAGATTTTTGACCCATCGAACGGTATGCTTAACAGATTGCTAGTGTTGGTTGGCGTTGACAATCCTCCGCTTTGGTTAGCGGATTCGAATATCGTATTATATGCCCTGTTCATTCCAATCGTCTGGCAATATGCAGGCTTCTACATCATCATTTTCTATGCAGCATTAAAAAATGTTCCAGAAGAACTGATCGAAGCGGCGAAAATTGACGGCGCAACTCCTATTCAGATTTCGTATAAAATTAAGGTTCCCCTCATTGCAGGTGTCATCAAAGTCATGGTCATCCTGGCAATTGTCGGTTCATTAAAATACTTTGACTTAATTTTCGTCTTAACAGGCGGAGGACCTAACGGTGCATCTGAGGTTATGGCCTCTTACATGTATAAAGAAGCGTTCAGCAAATATAACTTTGGTTACGGAAGTGCAATTGGATTCGGCTTATTGGTCATCTGTATTGTGGCAACTTGGGTAATCCAAAAATTACTTAATACAAAAGATGTTGACTATTAAAAAGGGGAGTGGAACGGATGAGTAAGGTTGCTGTTGAAACACAAAATACGACCCTATCAGCTTCTTATAAAACCAGTAACACACTAGGAAATAAGATTGGATACGGAATTTTATACTTCGTCCTTGCAGTAATTGCGATTGTTCAGGTTTATCCGTTGGTATGGTTATTCCTGTTTTCCTTGAAGACGAATCAAGAGGTTTTCGGGATGTCCCCGTTTGCGCTGCCACAAGATCCTCAGTGGGGCAACTATGCGAAGGCGTGGACAACAGGTCACATTGATGTTTACTTCTTTAACAGTGTATTTTACACGGTTGCTGCGGTTGTAATAACCGTGATTCTTGCAAGCTTTGTTACATTTGCTATTACAAGAATGGAATGGAAATTAAGTGGATTAGTACTAGGTTTATTCATGGCCGGATATATGATTCCACTTCATTCAACCTTAATTCCATTGTTCAATTTCTTTAAATCTGCTAATATGATTGACAATCCATTGTCGGTTATCTTATCGTATGTAGCGTTTAACTTGCCAATTACGATCATGATTTTATCAGGATTTTACAGAACGATCCCTAGGGAGATTGAAGAAGCGGCGGTCGTCGATGGATGTTCCATTCACCGTATTTTCTTCCAGATCACACTGCCAATGACAGTACCAGTGCTTTCAACTACTGTCATCATCAATATGATCTACAACTGGAACGAATTTGTATTTGTTAACACGTTCCTAAGCTCCGACAAATGGAAAACCATTACGGTAGGGGTAAACAATTTCGTAGGACAGTATTTGACTGATTGGGGAGCAATTGGTGCTACTCTGATGATTAGTATTATACCGGTATTGATTGCTTACTTTATTTTAAGTGATCGTATTGTTGAAGGTATTGCAGCAGGTTCTGTAAAAGGTTAATGATAAAGAAAAGGCTGACTTGAAATGGGTCAGCTTTTTTTGTATATAAAACACAAAGACAACTGCTGAGCAGCCTAAAATAAGATTTCAGACAACTTTCAAAGACAACCGATGTCGAATATCAATGTAACAGGGACAAATACCTGTTATAATATAGGAAAGATAAATGAATGTTGACGAAGGGGTTGGTTTAGATGAAACTTATCATCGCTGTTGTGCAGGACCAAGATAGCAATCGGTTATCAAAAGCACTGGTTGATAATAATTTTAGAGCGACAAAGCTGGCGACTACAGGCGGCTTTTTAAAATCCGGCAACACCACCTTTATGATTGGAACAGAAGATATTCGTGTAGACCGTGCCTTGCAAATCATAAAAGATAACTGTAGAGCCCGGGACCAATTAGTGGCGCCCGTTTCCCCTATGGGAGGAAATGCAGACTCTTTTGTACCTTATCCAGTTGAAGTTGAGGTTGGCGGAGCCACAGTCTTTGTACTTCCAATTGAACAATTTATGCATTTTTAATTTAATGGCTGTGTTAAAGGATACTGTTGATTTAAAAACCTGTTGATTGGAGCGCAAATCAACAGCCTTGTTTAACACAGCCAATTCATAATAAATCTAAGTGGGTGATGAACTTGGTGAAAACATGGGACCAACTAGAAGAACTGCAGCCTGCCGTGCTAAAAATGTTAAAGAACAGTTTGTTGAAGACTCGAGTCGCCCACGCCTATTTACTTGAAGGAATCAGAGGGACTGGAAAAAAAGAAATTGCCTTATTAATTACAAAAGCATTATTTTGTGATTCTTTAATAGAAGGCTTTAAACCATGTGAGGCCTGTCATAACTGCCGCCGTATTAATAGCGGTAATCACCCGGACGTCCATAAGGTTGAGCCTGATGGGTTATCAATTAAAAAACAACAAATTCAAGATCTCCAAGAGGAGTTTTCAAAAAAAGGTGTGGAATCGTCAAGAAAGGTTTATATGATTATTGACGCCGATAAGATGAGCGTAAGTGCAGCAAATAGTTTATTAAAGTTCTTAGAAGAACCAAACTCGCAGACAACAGCTTTTCTATTATCAGAGCAGCCGCAGCAACTGCTGCCAACGATCCTCTCACGGTGCCAAATTTTATCATTTAAACCATTATCTCCTCTAGCCATGATTAATCAACTGACTCAAAATGGCGTAAATCCAATGAAAGCACCCTTATTAGCACAGCTAACGAATAACCTTGAGGAGGCATATGAATTAAATGTCGATGATTGGTTTGCACAAGCCCAAAAAATAGTGTTAAAATTATATGAGGTGTTGAGGAAAAATCCTTTAGAAGCAATGGTTACTCTTCAAGGAGATTGGTTCTCACACTTTAAAGAGAAAGAACAGATTAATCGTGGTTTAGATCTTTTACTTCTTATTTTTAAGGATTTATTATATATACAATTAGATAAACAGGAGCAAATTGTCTTTAAAGCTGAAAGTGAACGGTTAAGACAATATGCTCTTGAAACATCCGGACGGCGGTTATCGGATCAAATGTCGGCTATTCTCGAGGCAAAAAGGAAGCTTGCGGCGAATATGAACCCGCAGCTAATGATGGAAGAGCTTGTGTTGAATTTGCAGGAGGGATCTTCATTTGTATGATGTTGTAGGAGTACGCTTTAAAAAAGCGGGTAAAATCTATTATTTTGATCCTGGAGACCTCTCAATTCAAAAGGATGACTTTGTAATCGTTGAAACAGTGCGCGGCGTAGAATACGGCAGGGCAGTTGTTCCACGTAAACAGGTTGAAGAGCACGATGTCGTTTTACCTTTAAAAAAGGTAGTGAGAATTGCAGATCACAAGGATCGAATGATCGTTGAGGAGAATAAACAAGCTGCCCAGGAAGCTTATGATGTTTGTAATGAAAAAGTAATCGGACATCAGCTAGATATGAAACTAGTGGATGTTGAATATACATTTGACCGAAATAAAGTGATCTTCTACTTTACTGCTGACGGAAGAGTAGATTTTCGTGAGTTAGTAAAAGATTTAGCGTCTATTTTTCGGACAAGAATTGAATTACGCCAAATCGGAGTCCGGGATGAAGCAAAAATGCTTGGGGGAATTGGTCCGTGCGGAAGAATGCTATGTTGTTCCACATTTTTAGGTGATTTTGATCCCGTGTCCATTAAGATGGCAAAGGACCAAAATCTTTCACTTAATCCTACTAAGATATCCGGTTTATGCGGCAGACTTATGTGCTGTTTAAAATATGAAAATGATGAATATGAAGCTGCTAAGGAACAACTGCCTGATTTAGGCGAAATAATCCAAACTCCTCAAGGTCGAGGAAAAGTGGTAGGATTAAATATATTAGAACGGGTACTTCAGGTCGAATTAAAGGAACAGGAACGAGTTCTGGAGTATACATTAGACGAAATCATTAAAGAGGGCGCCTTGTCAATACAGTCCACAGATTAAGAGGTGTGCGACGTGGATAAAAAAGAGATATTTGAATCAGTAAGTAATATGGAAACACAAATTGGCCATCTTTACCAACAGCTTGGGGAATTAAAGCAGCATTTAGCCGAGATACTAGAAGAGAATCATTATTTAAAGCTAGAAAATGAACATCTAAGACGCCGTTTAGATGTAACCACGGACAAAGAAAAGAAAGATGAGAAAGTAAAAAAAGGGACAACTTCTCGAGAGTCTGCCGGAGACCGGACACTAGATATCGGAGAGGGCTATGATAACCTTGCTCGTCTATATCAAGAAGGATTTCATATTTGTAATCTCCATTTTGGAAGCCTGCGTAAGGAAGGCGATTGTTTATTTTGTCTCTCCTTCCTTAATAAGAAATAATTTAAAGAGGTTGACTCAGGTCAGCCTTATTTTTTTACATATTTAGAGGTGTATAGGTATGGTTCTGTTAAAGGGTGATGAACGGCTTGATTACTTGCTGGCTGAAAATCTAAGGATAATCCAAAGTCCGTCAGTTTTTGCTTTTTCACTAGATGCGGTTTTACTCGCACGGTTTGTGTATGTCCCAATACAAAAGGGGAATTTAATTGACTTATGTAGTGGGAATGGTGTAATCCCCTTATTTTTAAGTGCCCGTACAAAGGGGAATATTATAGGTGTGGAAATACAGGAACGTCTTTATGACATGGCAGTAAGAAGTATTGAGTATAACAATCTTCAGGAGCGCCTTCAGATGATTCATGGTGATATAAAGGAAATGCCAAAACAATTAGGTTATGGAAAATATGATGTAGTCACCTGCAATCCTCCTTATTTTACAACAGCTTCAAAAGATGAAATAAATCCCAATGAACACCTGGCGATTGCCCGCCATGAGATACTATGTACTCTTGAAGATGCGGTAAAGGCATCAAGCCAGTTGGTGAAACAGGGCGGAAAGGTGGCATTTGTCCATCGTCCAGGAAGATTAATGGATATTATTACGGTTATGCGGCAGTACCGCCTTGAACCGAAGCGCATCCAATTTGTCTATCCAAAGCAGGGGAAAGAGGCAAATACATTATTAATTGAAGCGATTAAAGACGGCAGTCCAGATTTAAAAATTCTTCCACCTTTATTTGTCTATAATGAACAGGGTGATTACACAGCTGAGATTAGTAAGATTTTATATGGAGAATAAGGACAGGGAGTTGTTAGCATGTGGCAGCAAAAAAGCTTTGAAAATGAGGAACAAAAGGGTATCCTTTATCTTGTCCCAACACCAATTGGCAACCTTGAGGATATGAGTTTTCGTGCAGTAAGAATATTAAAGGAAGCAGATTTGATTGCAGCGGAGGATACAAGAAATACGAAGAAGTTATGCAATTATTTTGAAATTCAAACACCAGTTGTCAGCTATCATGAGCATAATAAAGAATCCAGTGGTGAAAAGCTTATTCATAAAATTAAGGAGGGCATGAAAATTGCCTTGGTGAGTGACGCTGGAATGCCAGCTATTTCAGACCCGGGTTATGAGCTTGTAGAGGCAGCAATAAGCGAAAGGGTCCCTGTAGTGCCATTACCGGGAGCTAATGCAGCCCTCCCGGCATTAGTTGCCTCAGGACTTACCTGCCAGCCTTTCTATTTCTATGGATTTTTAAATAGAAGTAAGAAGGAAAAGAAATTAGAGTTAGAGAGTTTGAAAAAGCAAACCGGAACACTTATTTTCTATGAGTCACCTCACCGGCTTAAAGAAACCTTAACCGTCATGAATGAAATTCTCGGAAATCGAAAAGCTGCGATTTGCAGGGAATTAACGAAGAAATTTGAGGAATTCATAAGGGGAAGTTTAGCTGAAGTACTGGAATGGGCTCAAAGGAATGAAATTCGCGGAGAATTTTGCTTGATTATTGAAGGTGCTGATGAAAGCAAGGTAAACGAAGAAGAAAGTACCTGGTGGGAAACCTTGTCGATTGAAGAACATGTAAATCATTACATAAGTTTAAAAAATCTCCCATCAAAAGAGGCAATAAAACAAACAGCAAAAGATCGAGCTATAAATAAACGAGATGTATATCAGTCCTACCATATCGACTAATCATCATAAAAAAGGCTTCTCCCGCTAGCAGCAGGAGAAGCTTCATTTATATTATTTAGCTAATTCAAACTGGCTTTTGATTTCATTAACTAATTGTTCTGCACCTTCGCGGCTAAGGATTAACTTTCCGCCAGCAAGTGCTAAGTTATCATCAGAAACTTCACCAGTTACTTGGCAAGTCATATTAGGCTTATATTTCTTTAAGATAATGCGCTCATCATCAACATAAATTTCTAGTGCATCTTTTTCGGCAATACCAAGTGTTCTTCTTAATTCGATAGGAATTACTACACGACCTAATTCATCAACTTTACGGACAATACCTGTAGATTTCATTTTATTAGCTCCTCTCGTATTTAACCTATTAATTTATTTCTCTATCAATTCGTCATTATTCGACAATATTTTTATAAATTTATAATACCAGCCATTCCCATTTCCGTCAATTATTTTATGGTAAAGAAATGGTGGAAAATATTATCAATTCACAAAAATGTTGATATACCAATAAAAAACTGAATGACTATTCAGATAAAGTGAGATTTTAATATTTTTGTTTTGTAGAAATTACATTTTTTTTTATTATTTTCAATTCGACAAAAAACTACAATAACCAACTATTTACTTCATATAATTTCGACAGAGGGCTCAGTTTTTTGGGGGGGGCGATGGAAAAATAATAAAATAAATCTACTGTTTATAAATGGGCTTTATTGCACATTTATGGTTTTTTGGGTATATTTTGATGATATAAGAGGATGAAATAAGGTAATAATGTTTTAATAGAAATGCCGATTGTCTACTATAGGAGGGTATCAAATGCAAGAAAAGTTAAAAACCTTTTATCTCACCACTCCGATTTATTATCCGAGCGGAAATTTACATATTGGTCATGCCTACACCACTGTAGCTGGAGATGCCATGGCACGTTATAAACGGATGCGTGGCTTTGATGTTATGTATTTAACAGGAACAGATGAGCATGGGCAGAAGATACAGCGCAAAGCAGAGGAAAAGGGGATCTCCCCACAGCAATATGTTGATGAAATTGTTGATGGAATTAAAGACTTATGGAAGAAACTTGATATCTCTTATAACGATTTTATTCGAACAACAGAAGAGAGACATAAACAAGTGGTTGAAAAGATTTTTGCTAGACTGCTTGAACAAGGGGATATTTATCTAGACAAGTATGAGGGCTGGTATTGTACACCTTGTGAATCTTTTTACACTGACCGCCAGCTAGTTGAAGGAAATTGCCCTGATTGCGGCAGAGGAGTAGAGATTGTTAAAGAAGAATCCTACTTTTTTAAAATGAGTAAATATGTTGATCAATTGCTGCAATACTATGAAGAAAATCCTGAGTTTATCCAGCCAGAGTCGCGGAAAAACGAAATGATTAATAATTTTATCAAACCTGGATTAGAGGATTTAGCTGTTTCTAGAACGACATTTGATTGGGGCGTAAAGGTACCGGGAGATCCAAAGCATGTCATTTATGTTTGGATTGATGCGTTATCTAATTACATCACAGCTCTTGGATATGGAACAGATAATGAAAGCAAGTATTTAAATTACTGGCCTGCAGATGTTCATCTTGTTGGGAAGGAAATTGTCCGATTCCATACGATTTATTGGCCAATCATGTTAATGGCTCTAGATCTTCCCCTTCCTAAAAAGGTTTTTGCTCACGGCTGGCTTTTAATGAAAGACGGAAAAATGTCTAAATCAAAAGGAAATGTAGTGGATCCTGTTACATTAATTGATCGTTATGGTCTTGACGCTCTTCGCTATTATTTATTAAGAGAAGTCCCATTTGGGGCGGATGGTGTATTTACACCCGAGGGATTTGTTGAAAGAATTAATTTTGATCTAGCCAATGACCTAGGCAATCTGCTAAACCGTACAGTGGCGATGATTGATAAATACTTTGATGGTGTCATTCCTGTTTATGCTGGTTCTACGGGTGAATTTGATGAGACTTTGCTTCAAGTTAACCGTGAAACAGTTGCTAAATATGAAGAAGCTATGGAGAAAATGGAATTCTCGGTTGCCCTAACATCCATATGGCAGTTGGTGAGTCGTACGAATAAATATATTGATGAAACACAGCCATGGACATTGGCGAAATCGGAAGAGAATAAGAATGAGCTGGCTAGTGTTATGGCGCATTTAGCTGAATCATTAAGAAGAACAGCAGTTCTGCTTCAGCCATTCTTAACCGTGACGCCGAATGGTATTTTTGAACAACTGGGAATTAATAATGAGGACCTCAAAACATGGGATAGCTTAGCTAATTTTGGAATTATTCCAAGCGGGACGAAGGTTTCAAAGGGAAATCCTTTATTCCCACGCCTAGAAATTGCAGAGGAAGTAGAATTTATTCGTGCAAAAATGGGAGGCGCAGCTCCAGTCGTTGAAGAGAAGAAAGTAGACCACGTGGAAAAGCCAGAGGAAATAGATGAAATTGCGATAGATGATTTTATGAAAATTGATTTGAGAGTAGCAGAGGTAGTTCAAGCTGAACCGATAAAAAAGGCAGATAAACTGTTAAAGCTGCAGTTGGACTTAGGTTATGAAAAACGGCAAGTGGTTTCCGGAATTGCTCAATATTATAAACCGGAGGATTTAGTTGGAAGAAAAGTAATTTGTATTACAAACCTAAAGCCAGTGAAACTACGTGGTGAATTATCACAAGGTATGATACTAGCTGGATCAAAAGATGGGGCCTTATCGCTAGCTACTGTTGACCAAACATTACCTAACGGTTCAAAGGTAAAGTAGGTACATGTAGAAATTTTGAATGGAAATGTTCCACGTGAAACAAATTTCGTGGCATTTCCATTTTTTCTTTATTGGTTCGACATGTGAAAGCAATAATATTCTACAAAGGAGTTTGATTTATGTTATTTGATACACATGTACATTTAAACGCGGAACAATATGAGGAAGATCTAGAAGAAGTTATTCAAAGAGCACAGGAAGCGGGAGTATCACATATGGTTTGTGTGGGCTTTGACAGACCAACAATAAACAAAGCAATGGAGCTTGCTGAAAAACACGATTTTATTTATGCCTGCATAGGCTGGCATCCGGTAGATGCCATTGACATGACAGAGGAGGACTTGATTTGGATTGAAGAACTTGCTTCCCATCCAAAGGTAGTCGCAATTGGAGAAATGGGCCTTGATTACCATTGGGACAAGTCTCCGAAGGATATCCAAAAAGAGGTGTTTCGAAAGCAAATCCAGCTGGCTAAAAAGGTAAAACTTCCAATTGTAATCCATAATCGGGAAGCAACAGCTGATATCGTAGAAATATTACGGGAAGAGGGTGCAGCTGAGGTTGGGGGAATTATGCATTGCTTTAGCGGCAGTCCTGAAGTCGCCGTAGAATGTCTAAAAATGAATTTTTATATTTCACTTGGAGGACCTGTTACGTTTAAAAATGCCAAAAAACCCAAAGAAGTGGCAGCGCTCGTTCCAATAGAAAAACTCTTGATTGAAACCGACTGTCCGTATCTAGCTCCCCATCCTTATCGTGGAAAAAGGAATGAACCTGGTTATGTAAAGTTAGTTGCAGAGCAAATTGCTGAAATTAAAGGAATACCATTTGAGGCTGTTGCGGAAATAACCACTGCTAATGCCAAGAAAATATTCGACATAAACTGATAGACAAGCTTGTCGAAGTAAAAAGAAGCTTGTCCGAATTTTTTACTATAACTTAAAGTTCTACACGTCTCCTTTACCTCATAGGATAACCGTGTCGAGAAGTTTTCCTTTGCAAATTTCCCAACTATATGCATAATAGGAAATACGTTCACAACAAATGCAAGGGTTGACAGCCGACAGCATGTTTTACAATAATCTCTCCGAGAGAAGGAGGCGTTTTTCATCGTATTCAAACACATGAAAAACCTGTTTTCCAAGTCTTTGAGTAAGAAAAGGTTGGCGATCACTTTTGCTAGTTTTGTAGTTTTAGCAGCACTTCTTGGTTTTTCATACTATGAAGGATCTAAGTATACCGTTGCCTTGACTCTTAACGGACAGCAAAAAGTAATAAAAACGCATGCCAATACAGTTAAGGATGTATTTGCTCAACTGGGGATACCTCTCAACTCAAAAGACTACTTGTCACCTTCAGCTGATGCTAAGGTGAAGGACAATCAAAACATTGTCTGGAAGCAAGCAAAGCAGGTTCAAATTGTCCTAGACAACGAGAAAAAAACGATATGGACAACAGCAGGTACAGTCGCTGAGCTGCTAAAAGAGCAACAAATTGTATTGAACGAACAGGATGAATTATCACCAAAACCGCAGGACACGATTAAAAGCAAGATGGATATTCGCATCAAACTAGCTCTTCATCTTACACTAGTTGACGGCGGGAAAGAGCAACAGGTATGGTCCACTTCGGCTACGGTCGCTGACTTTTTAACACAACAGGGGATTAAACTTAATGAATATGACCGAGTTGAACCGTCATTATCAGAGACATTGCAAAAGGATGGCGTTATTAACGTCATTCGCGTAGAAAAAGTCACCGATGTAGTGGAAGAACCAATTCAATTTGCCGTTATCACCAAGAAGGATGAGGGCTTAGAAAAAGGAAAACAAGTAACTGTTACAGAAGGTAAACAGGGCATTGTATCCAAAGAATATGAGGTCATCTTGGAAAATGGTAAAGAAGTTTCAAGAAAATTAATTGGTGAGCGGAAGCTTAGAGAGAAACTTGATAAAGTTGTGGCTGTCGGATCGAAGGAATTAGCTATTCAAGTTTCCCGTGGAGCAGAAACAGGAACTGAGTTTTATGTTAATACTACTGCCTATACTGCCTATTGTAACGGCTGTTCAGGAAGAACAGCTACGGGATTTGATCTGCGTGCAAACCCAGGTGCAAAGGTGATTGCCGTTGACCCGCGAGTTATTCCCTTAGGAACAAAGGTTTACGTGGAAGGCTACGGCTATGCTGTAGCAGCTGATACCGGCGGCGCCATAAAGGGCCACAAGATTGATGTTTTTTTCCCAACAAAGGCCGAGGCTTTCCGCTGGGGAGTCAGGAAGGTAAAAATTAAGATATTACAATAAGCTTAACGCTGCAGAGGTTTAATTAGCCTCTGCATTTTGCTTTTTCTCCAATATTCTTTATACTTACAACGAATACATTAAACTCTTTACTAAATAATATGAATGCATTTGTTAATATAGACGATGGACATTACAAAAATGTTTCATTTATTTTAGTTTTTTATCATTCATATCGGAGGAACTAATGAAGATTAAGGAAATCATTGTGGTAGAAGGAAAAGATGATACTACCACAATTAAACGAGCAGTTGACGCAGATACAATTGAAACCAATGGATCTGCAATTAATGAAGAAACAATTGAAAAAATAAAAAGAGCACAAGAAACTAGAGGAGTAATCATTTTTACAGATCCCGATTTTCCAGGAGAAAAAATTAGAAAAACGATTGCCGAAAAAGTACCGGGTGCAAAACATGCTTTCTTACCGAAAGAAGTCGCTATTGCGAAAAATGGAAAAGGTCTTGGCGTGGAACATGCATCTCTGGAGGAAATAAGGAATGCGTTAAGAGACGCACAAACGATGTCAGAAACTATCCATGAGGAAATCACACAAGAAGATTTAATCATGGCGGGACTTGTTGGAGGGCCAGGTTCAAAAGACCGTAGAATTTTGTTGGGAAAACTTTTGAAAATTGGTTATACCAATGGAAAACAATTATATAAAAGGTTAATGATGTTCCAAATCAGCAAGCAGGAATTTGCAGAAGCTCTTGCAGTTGTGATACAGGAGGAAAAAAATGAATAAAGACATTGCTACCCCGATTCGTACACGTGCAATACTTGAAAAATACGGATTTTCTTTTAAGAAAAGTCTGGGTCAAAATTTTTTAATAGATACAAATATCTTACATAGAATTGTTGATTTTGCTGAATTAGGAGACGATTCAGGGGCGATTGAAATTGGCCCTGGAATTGGAGCTCTGACAGAACAGCTTGCACGCAGGAGTAAAAAAGTAGTTGCATTTGAAATTGATCAGAGACTTTTACCAATTTTAGCAGACACTCTTTCACCTTATGAAAATGTAAAAGTAATTCATAAAGATATCCTGGAGGCGGACGTTAAAGAGGTCATAGAAACAGAGCTTACCAATATCAATGACCTAATGGTAGTGGCGAATCTTCCTTATTACGTGACAACCCCAATAATTATGAAACTGTTAGAAGAACAAATCCCAATTCGAGGCATCGTGTGTATGCTTCAAAAAGAGGTCGCAGATCGCATTTCAGCCAAGCCAGGGACAAAAGAATACGGATCGCTTTCCATCGCTGTACAGTACTATACAAGGGCAGAGACAGTTATGATTGTCCCTAAGACAGTTTTCGTTCCACAGCCGAATGTTGACTCTGCAGTTATTCGCTTAACGAGAAGGGAAGAACCAGCAGTAAAAGTAAAAGACGAAAAGTTCTTTTTTCAAGTAACACGAGCAAGCTTTGCTCAAAGGAGAAAAACTCTTTTAAATAACTTAACGAGTCAGCTGCCGGATGGAAAACAAAAGAAAGAAGAAATCATAAGTGCATTAAATGCAGCTGATATTGAGCCGACAAGGAGAGGGGAGACCTTGTCTGTTGAGGAATTTGGCCGGTTAAGTGACGAATTGCTTCACTATTTTCAGTAGACCTTTTTAGGTCTATTTTTTTTTCGTTTTTTGCAGATTGTAGATTAGTTTTTAATCGAGGATCTTGAGGGCGTACGAGCCGAGAGGAGGATTAGTCCCCAATGGAGGTTCTTGAGGACAAATCGCACGAGCGGAGAGGAGGATTATCTTCAATGGAGGGTCTTGAGGACAAATCGCACGAGCGGAGAGGAGGATTAGTCCCCAATGGAGGTTCTTGAGGACAAATCGCACGAGCGGAGAGGAGGATTATCTTCAATGGAGGGTCTTGAGGACAAATCGCACGAGCGGAGAGGAGGAGTAGTCCCCAATGGAGGGTCTTGGGGACAAATCCGTACGAGCCGCCAGGAGGAGTAGTCCCCAATGGAGGGTCTTGAGGACAAAACGTACGAGCCGCTAGGAGGATTAGTCTTCAATGGAGGGTCTTGAGGACAAAACGTACGAGCCGCCAGGAGGATTAGTCTTCAATGGAGGGTCTTGAGGACAAAACGTACGAGCTACCAGGAGGATTAGACCTCAATGGAGGGTCTTGAGGACAAATCGCACGAGCGGAGAGGAGGAGTAGTCCCCAATGAAGGGTCTTGAGGACAAAACGTACGAGCTGCCAGGAGGATTAGACCTCAATGGAGGGTCTTGAGGACAAATCCGTAGAGCCACAAGGAGGATTAGACCTCAATAGAGGTTCTTGAGGACAAATCCGTACGAAGCGCCAGGAGGATTAGTCTTCAATAGAGGGTCTTGAGGACAAATTCGTACGAGCTGCCAGGAGGATTAGACCTCAATAGAGGGCCTTGAGAGCCGAAAATAAGTAGAGCATTTTTCTTTAACTAAAGGCAGTCCATTCACAAAACGCTGTGTAGTTGCATAGCCTATCAAAGAGAAACTTTATTTGGAAGGCCTATAAGCTGGTCTAATTGGAGTGACAGCAGTGAATATAAAGATGATGGATATTGTCGGCAGACGGTCCTATAACTGTGATATTCTATTCCGAGTTATTGATATTCAAACACTAAATGGCCAGAAATTTGCAATCCTATATGGTGAGGATATACGCTTGATGGCAGATGCACCTTATGATGATTTAGTAGTCATTAACTCAAATGTAAGATCAAAAATAGTACAGGAATACAAAAACCTTGAAGAGCAATCCTTCCGTTTATTTGCACAGGACATTGATTTACTGAAGCAAAGGCAGGATTACGAAGCGACAGGCGGCTATGTTAAGCCGGCCAATTATTTTCAGATGCCGGGAAAGGTTCTGCACTTGGATGGAGATAACGATTACTTACAAAAGTGCATGACTCTATACGAGAAAATTGGTATTCCTGTCTATGGCATTCATTGTAACGAAAAAGAAATGCCAAATAAAATAGGCGGTTTAATTGATCAATATCGACCTGATATTTTAGTCATTACTGGTCATGATGCTTACTCAAAGTCTAAGGGGAAAATAACAGATATTAATGCATACCGCCACTCTAAGCACTTCGTCCAAACTGTCAAGGAGGCAAGAAGGAAAATACCACATTTAGACCAACTCGTCATTTTCGCAGGTGCTTGCCAATCACACTTTGAATCCTTGATACATGCAGGAGCAAATTTTGCTAGTTCCCCTTCTCGAATCAATATACACGCTCTAGACCCCGTTTATATCGTAGCAAAAATCAGCTTCACGCCGTTTATGGAAAGTATCAATGTTTGGGATGTACTGAGAAACACACTTACAGGAGAAAAGGGACTAGGAGGCATTGAAACCAAAGGAGTCTTACGTACAGGAATGCCGTATAATCCTGTCCAGGAAGAAGAGTTATAAGCCTTTAAAAAAATTAAAGGTTTATTTTTTTTATATACACATAATCCGCCTTTGTTAGGGAAACTATAATGATTGTTGAAAATTGGGAGAAAAAGTAGAAGAAAAGATATTGACAATCTTTTTGTCGGACTGATATAATTTTATGTTTTTATTTGACAGGACTATGTCAGTGTGATATACTTTACACAGTGAGGTGGACCGAATGCCAAAAACCTTAGCCGATATTAAAAAGGCTCTTGATTCAAATTTAGGGAAAAGATTGTTGCTCAAGGCAAACGGAGGACGTAGAAAGACAATCGAACGATCAGGCGTATTAGCTGAAACGTACCCTTCGGTTTTTGTAATCGAGTTAGATCAAGAAGAGAATTCATTTGAACGAGTTTCATACAGCTATGCAGATGTACTTACTGAAACGGTTCAAATAACCTTCTATGAAGATGCAGCAGGAAACATAGCTTTAAGTTAGAATATAGGGCAATTCTTCAGGGCAGAAAATCATTCGATTTTCTGCCTTTTGCTTTGCATAAAATAAAAACGAATTCTAAATAACATACTAATAGTGCCGTGAGTGATATAAAAGGGGTTGTTTAGATGGCAAGAAGAAGAGGAATTATGTCCAGCCAATTTAAAGAAGAACTAGCAAAAGAACTGGGCTTTTACGATGTCGTTCAAAAAGAAGGTTGGGGCGGCATCAGGGCTAAGGACGCAGGGAACATGGTAAAACGAGCCGTTGAATTAGCTTCCGAACAGTTGATGAAAAACAACAGGAATTCTTAAAAATCAAGGCGGCTGTTGCCACAATTATTAGTCAGGCATTTGCTTCTCAATATTTAAACAAAACAGGCACCACGGTAAGACCAGGGAGATAAAAACCCTGGTCTTTAAATATTATTCATAGACTTTTTTTCCTATCAGAAGTTTTGTGGTAAAATAGGAAAAAATATGAACGATAGAAGTGTAGGTGTGAGTAGTGAAGCTTTTAGTAAAAGCACCAGCCAAAATTAATCTTTCTTTGGATGTTTTATATAAGCGCCCTGATGGTTTTCATGAAGTTGAGATGATCATGACAACGATTGATTTGGCGGACCGTGTTGAACTAACATTATTGGAACAGGATAAAATACATATTCTCTCCCATAACCGCTATGTTCCTGATGATCAAAGGAACTTAGCCTTTCAAGCAGCACAATTGTTAAAAGACCGATATCAAGTTAAAAAAGGGGTCCAAATAACAATTGAAAAAACAATTCCGGTTGCGGCCGGCCTGGCCGGCGGCAGCAGTGACGCAGCTGCAACTCTTCGAGGCCTTAATAAACTATGGAACCTTGGTTTAACGTTGGACGAGTTAGCTAGTCTTGGTTCGGAAATAGGATCGGATGTATCATTTTGTGTGTATGGCGGCACAGCTTTGGCGAGAGGCAGAGGAGAGATGATTACTAACCTGCCAGCTCCGCCAACATGTTGGGTGATCTTAGCAAAACCATTTATTGGTGTCTCGACAGCAGAGGTTTATCGCCGTTTAGATTTAAATGGAATGAAGCACCCTAATATTGGCGAGATGGTCAAAGCGATTCAGAATAATGACTATCAAAATGTATGTGAAAATGTTGGAAATGTCCTAGAGGATGTTACACTAAAACTTCATCCAGAGGTAGCGCAAATCAAGGAGCAAATGAAGCGTTTTGGTGCTGACGCCGTGCTGATGAGCGGAAGCGGGCCCACAGTCTTTGGGATTGTCCAGCACGATTCGAGAATGCACCGGATTTATAATGGACTTAGAGGATTTTGTGATCAAGTATTTGCTGTAAGAATGCTTGGTGAACGACATACCCTTGATTAAAAACGTACGTTAATGATATCCTATAAGTAGAATATTCGTCTTCTTGGAGGATTGCTATGAAGTTTCGCCGCAGTGAACGATTGATAGATATGACAAGCTATTTACTTGACCATCCGCGCCAGCTGGTACCGCTTACCTTCTTTGCTGAACGTTATTCTTCTGCAAAATCTTCTATCAGTGAAGACTTAGCAATAGTTAAAGAAACCTTCGAACAAAGAGGAATCGGAACGCTGCAAACTGTCCCTGGTGCAGCGGGTGGAGTTAAATTTTTTGTAAGTGTAAGTGACGAAGAGGCAAGACCATTTGTAAATAAGTTATGTTCGTTAATTGCCCACCCTGACCGGCTGTTACCTGGGGGGTACTTGTATTTAACTGACATTTTAGGTGACCCATCTGTTGTACAAAAAGCGGGCAGGATAATCGCATCCGCTTATTTAGATACGAAAATCGATGTGGTCATGACTGTAGCTACAAAAGGGATTCCCCTTGCATATGCAGTAGCGAGTCAGTTGAATACACCGGTTGTAATTGTTAGACGAGATAGTAAAGTAACGGAAGGCCCAACTGTCAGCATTAACTATGTTTCTGGGTCAGCAAAAAGAATTCAAACTATGGTTCTTTCAAAAAGAAGTTTGGCTCAGGGCTCGCGGGTCTTGATTGTCGACGACTTTATGAAAGCAGGCGGTACGGTAATGGGAATGATCAGCTTACTGGAAGAATTTAATGCCTCCGTCGCTGGGATTGCCGTTTTGGTAGAAGCTGAAAAAATTGAAGAACGACTTGTAGATGAATACAAATCACTTGTTAAACTGACAGATGTTGATGTAAAAGAAAAGAGAATACAGGTTACAGAAGGAAATTACTTTAAACGAAGAACGGAGGAATAAGCAATGAAAGTTGTTCAAACTAACCAAGCGCCGGCTGCGATTGGCCCATATTCACAAGGAATCATCGTAAATAATTTATTTTATAGCTCCGGTCAAATTCCTTTGACAGCAGAGGGAGTCATGATCGAGGGCGGTGTAAAAGAACAAACCCATCAAGTCTTTAAAAATTTGGCTGCCGTGCTTACAGCCGCAGGGGCTTCTTTTGAAACAGTCGTAAAGGCAACTGTTTTCATTAAAAGTATGGATGACTTTGCTGCGATTAATGAAGTATATGGTGAATATTTTTCAAAGAATAAACCGGCACGTTCTTGTGTAGAAGTAGCAAGATTACCGAAAGATGCTTTGGTTGAGATCGAAGTCATTGCGCTCGTGAAATAATCGAGCGTTTTTTTTATTTTATTCTATAGCCACTATAGTAACGTAAAATATCAGACTTTTTGCAATGTTCACCATTTTGTCTAAAATATTTTTAAAATATTTAATAGATTAAGAAGGATTTACTAGAAGCCTTGTTGAATTTATAAAACTAGCTTTTTAACATAAGAAAAGGGTGTGAGCACATGGAAGTAACAGACGTAAGATTACGCCGCGTTAACACTGATGGCCGTATGAGAGCGATTGCATCAATTACACTAGACAATGAATTCGTTGTTCATGACATCCGCGTTATTGACGGCAACAATGGTTTATTTGTGGCTATGCCAAGTAAACGTACTCCAGATGGAGAATTTCGTGATATTGCGCATCCAATCAACTCTGGGACGCGCGGAAAAATACAAGAAGCTGTCCTTGCTGAGTACCACCGCTTAGGTGAATTAGAAGTAGAATTTGAAGAAGCCGGAGCTTCCTAGAAAGTAGTATTCAACTAGAGCCTACTACACAAGTAGCGCTCTTTTTTTATTTATCCCCCTGCATCCTCTATATTCCTTTCTCTAATTTTTTCAAAATAACAAATTCGGACACTTTTCTTACATTCCTTGAAATGACTGACTAATTACGTTAATATTTTTAATGGATAAAAAGGTAAATTGGAGGACTGTTCATGTCTAATCGTTATGCTGTGATTTTGGCCGCAGGACAAGGAACTCGGATGAAGTCAAAGCTATATAAAGTATTACATCCTGTATGTGGTAAGCCAATGGTTCAACATGTTGTGGATCAAGTGAAGAAGTTAAATATTCAAGAATTGGTTACCGTAATCGGTCATGGGGCTGAAATGGTAAAAGCTCAATTAGGCGAAGAAAGTCATTACGCCCTTCAAGAAGAACAGCTTGGAACTGCACATGCTGTTATGCAGGCACAGAACGCCCTGGAAGGGAAAGAAGGGGTTACCATTGTAGTTTGCGGTGATACTCCTCTAATTAAAGCAGAAACGATGGAGTCTTTATTTAAACACCATGAGGAATTATCTGCAAAGGCAACTATCCTTACAGCAAGAATTGATGACCCAACTGGATACGGTCGGATTATTCGAAATGAAAATGGTTTTGTAGAAAAAATTGTTGAGCATAAAGATGCAACAGATACAGAACGGGAAATAAATGAAATTAATACAGGCACCTATTGTTTTGATAATGCTGCTTTGTTTGAAGCGTTGAAGAAGGTTTCAAATGATAATGTACAGGGCGAATTTTATTTGCCAGATGTTGTCGAAATCTTAAAAAATCAGGGAGAAGTTGTTACTGCTTTTCAAACGACCGATCTTGAGGAAACGTTAGGTGTTAATGATAGAGTTGCTTTGGCTGAAGCAGAAAGGATTATGCGCAGCCGTATAAATGAAAGTCATATGCGAAATGGAGTTACCATTATTGATCCTGCAAATACCTACATTGAATCCGATGTTGTAATTGGTCAGGATACAATTGTTCTTCCGGGTACAATCTTAAAAGGCAGAACCGTAATTGGTGCAGATTGCCAAATTGGACCAAACACAGAAATTGATACATGTGAGGTTGGAGATGAAACGGTAATCCGCCAATCTGCCGCTTATAGTAGCTCGATTGGGTCCCTTGTAACTATTGGTCCGTTTGCACATATTAGACCTGATTCCGATATACACGATGAAGTTAAAATTGGGAACTTTGTTGAGATTAAAAAGGCGGTTTTCGGCAAGGGAAGTAAAGCTTCTCATCTTAGCTATATTGGTGACGCTGAGGTTGGCAGTGACGTGAATATCGGCTGTGGATCGATAACTGTTAATTATGATGGAAAAAATAAATTTTTAACAAGGATTGAGGATGGAGTCTTTATAGGTTGTAACTCCAATCTAGTTGCACCGGTTACCGTTGGAATAGGAGCGTATGTGGCTGCTGGTTCAACCATTACGAAGGATGTTCCTGGTAACGCATTATCCATTGCACGTGCACAACAGGTAAATAAGGAAAACTACGTCGATAAGCTTAATAAGAAAAAATAAGCATTAATATTGGAGGGCATTATGTCGAATCAATACTTAGATCCAAACTTAAAGGTTTTCAGTCTAAATTCAAATCTACCTTTAGCGAGAGAGATTGCCAAGGTTATTGGTGTGGAATTAGGAAAAAGCTCTGTAACAAGATTTAGTGACGGAGAAATTCAAATCAATATTGAAGAAAGTATCCGCGGCTGTGATGTATATGTCATTCAATCGACTAGCTCACCTGTTAATGAAAACATCATGGAATTGTTAATTATGATTGACGCTTTAAAAAGAGCATCTGCTAAGACAATTAATATTGTTATGCCGTATTATGGTTATGCCCGTCAGGACCGTAAAGCACGTGCTCGTGAGCCGATTACTGCTAAACTAGTGGCAAACCTTCTTGAAACTGCAGGGGCAACTCGCGTCATTTGCTTAGACTTACATGCTCCACAGATTCAAGGCTTCTTTGAAATTCCAACAGATCATTTAATGGGTGTACCAATTCTAGCGGATTATTTTAAGAAGAGAGAATTTAATGGTGACATTGTTATCGTCTCTCCTGACCATGGCGGTGTAACGAGAGCTCGGAAATTAGCTGAACGATTAAAGGCACCGATTGCGATTATTGACAAACGTCGTCCACGCCCAAATGTTGCAGAAGTAATGAATATTGTCGGTAATATCGAAGGTAAAATTGCTATCTTAATTGATGACATCATTGACACAGCAGGGACCATCACACTTGCAGCAAATGCATTGGTAGAGAACGGGGCAAAAGAGGTATATGCTTGCTGTACACACCCTGTTTTATCAGGTCCGGCGATGGATAGAATTCAAAATTCAAAAATTAAAGAATTAGTTATTACCAATTCTATCGCTATGCCAGAAGAGAAAAAGACAGATAAAATTATTCAACTTTCTGTGGCACCTCTAATGGGCGAAGCGATTATCCGCGTCCATGAAGAACAATCTGTAAGTACATTATTTGATTAATCCCGTTCTTTTGTAAAAAAATTGTTTAGACCTTCCTGTTTTGGGGAATTTTTATAGAGACAAGAAGAACAAAACTAGGAAGGTGACTAAACGCATGAGTACCGTTTTACAAGCCAAGGAACGTAAGGAACTGCGCAGTTCGGAGTTAAGAAGGATTAGAGAAACAGGGAATATTCCTGCTGTAATATATGGTCGGAAGGTTGAAAGCAAACCTGTTTTCGTCAGTTCGGCTGACTTAACTAAAACAATTCGAGATGTTGGCAGGAATGGAGTAATTTCTCTTGATATAAACGGCAGTACGCATAATGTCGTATTAACGGATTATCAAGAGGATTTTATTAAAAAGGAAATCATTCATGTCGATTTTCTAGCCGTTGATAAATCATCGAAGATTAACGTAACGGTAAGACTCGTCCTAACTGGCGATGCCGCTGGGGTAAAGGATGGAGGAGTTCTGCAGCAGTCTGTTCATGAATTATCGATTACCGCTACTCCAACAGAAATTCCACAGCAAATTGAAGTAGATGTAAGTAATCTTCAGGTGGGTGAAACGGTAAAGGTTTCCGATATCCTCTATCAAGGGTCTTTTACGATTAATCATGAAGAAGATGAAGTAATCGCAAGCATTCTCCCTCCTCGTCAAGAAGAGGAAATCGATGCAGGTGAGCAGCAAGAAGGCGGTCACCCTGATAACGAAGAAGGCAGAGAAACAAATCCAACAGGCGAATAGAAACGGGCAGCGCCAGCCGGACAATAAGTATTCGGACGTAATCCTCATAAGGGTTACGTCTTTTGTCGCATTTATCATTAAAAAGACGTATTATTAAATGGGAGAGATGATGGTGCTCCGAAAATTACTAAACAGGTGGACTGGGCCGAAAGAGAGGGTAAGAATGAAATTAATTGTTGGTTTAGGAAACCCTGGGAAGCAGTATGAAAATACGAGGCATAATATTGGATTTGAGGTCATTGATGAACTTGCGGATCAGTTAGATATCCCTTTAAATCAATCAAAATTCAAAGGGCAATATGGAATTGGTTTTTATAAAGGTGAAAAAGTGATCTTACTAAAACCGCTGACATATATGAATCTCTCTGGAGAATCAATTAGAGCAATCATGGACTATTATCAGATTGAGTTAGAAGAATTTGTAGTGATTTACGATGATCTTGACTTACCAGTCGGAAAAATCAGGCTCCGCCAAAAAGGAAGTGCTGGCGGGCATAATGGAATAAAATCTACAGTAGCACACCTTGGAACCCAAGAGTTTAACCGAATACGGATAGGAATTGACCGTCCTAGAAATGGTATGAAAGTTCCTGATTATGTGTTAGGACGTTTCAATGAAGACGATCTTCCATTAACAAAAGATGCTGTAAAAAAAAGTGCGGAAGCTTGTAAGACTTGGATAGAAAAGCCATTCTTACAGGTAATGAATGAATTTAATCAGTAATTGTTCATGAGACAACCTTTACTATCATAAAATAAAACAATTCTCTTCTGTGAAGGTATCAGATGAATAACTTCCCTTTTCAACGTAAATACTATTATTAATAGTAGTAGAATAGGGAGGGTACCTAAAGTGGCCATTCATTACCATTGCCGTCATTGTGGCACAAACCTAGGCTCCATTGAACAGTCATCCATACACAGCGAAGCACTTGGGCTTCATAAATTAACAGATGAAGAAAGACAAGAGATGGTCGCATACGATTTAGCTGGTAATATAAACATCACAGCGATATGTGAGGATTGTCAGGAGGCATTAGAAAGAAATCCAGAATATCACCAATATGATTTCCTTATTCATTAAACAGCTTTGGAAGCTCTCCAAAGCATTTTTCTATTTTTTAAAATACCAACTCTAAAATTATCATACGAATAAAAGTTTCAAAGAGAGGAGGAACGGACTTTTGAAAGGTTTAAAATCATTATTTTTAGATCAAGAAGATATTCACTCTATAATCTCTGGAGTTCAGGAAGGCTTGAAGGAGCAGCTTATTGCTGGTTTATCCGGTTCATCAAGGACAGTGCTAACTGCTGCCATTTATGAGCAGATGAACAGACCTATTCTATTTATTACTCATAATCTCTTGCAAGCACAAAAACTCTATGATGATATTGTAAATCTATTAAGTGAGGATGAAGTTTTTCTTTTTCCAGCAAATGAATTAATAGCCGCTGAGATGAGTATTGCGAGTCCAGAGTTAAAAGCACAAAGGATCGACGCTTTAAACCATTTTAGTAAGAAAAACAAAGGGATTATTATCGTTCCTGTTGCTGGGCTAAGAAAAGTCATTCCTCCAAAAAACCTTTGGAAGAAACACCAGTTGACTTATAAAATTGGTGATGACCTTGAGGTAACGGATGTACTGACAACCTTTGTCAAGATGGGATATGTCCGAGTAGATATGGTATCGACCCCAGGGGAGTTTAGTATTAGGGGCGGTATTATTGATATTTATCCGCTGACTGTGAGTAATCCGATAAGAATTGAATTATTTGATACCGAGATTGATTCAATCCGTTATTTTTCCTTAGAGGACCAGCGTTCCATTGAGAAAATAGGTGAAGTTTTAATTGGACCTGCTACGGAGGTTCTCTTTGAGGCAGAGAATTATAGTAGGTTAATCGGTAACCTGGAGGATGGATTAGCTAAAAGCCTGCGAAAATTAAAGGACGATAAAGCTAAAATTCAGCTCTCACAAAATATAAGTTACGAGCTTGAGCAATTAAAAAATGGCCTTAAACCAGATCATGTATTTAAATATCTTTCACTGGCCTACGAAGGCGGTACTAGTTTACTAGACTATCTGCCTCCTAATGGAATGGTGTTTATTGATGAAATAAGCCGAGTACAAGAAATGAATGACTCATTAATAAAGGAAGAAGCAGAATGGTATACAGCCCTGCTTGGTGAAGGTCAAATTATACATGATTTGGCTATTTCCCATGATTTACACGGACTGCTTCATAAAAATGGGTTTCCAATTCTTTATATGAGTTTATTTCTTCGCCATGTTGCGAATACGAGTCCGCAAAATATTATCAATGTTTCCTGTAAACAAATGCAGAATTTCCATGGACAAATGCACTTGCTGAAGGCAGAAGTAGACAGATGGAAAAAAGGAAATTATACGATTCTCTTTTTAGGACCAGATGATGAAAGAGTTAAAAAGTTAGAACGAGTTTTAGAGGATTATGAAATAGATGCCTCCATCGCACGCAGCGGTCAACAGCTCATACCGGGGAAAGTGCAGATTATGAAAGGGAATCTGCAAACTGGATTCGAGCTTTCGATTCAGAAATTGGCTGTCATTACAGAGGAAGAGCTTTTCACTAAACGAGTCAAAAAATCTGCCAACAGACAAAAGCTTTCAAATGCCGAAAGGATAAAGAGTTATTCAGAACTTAAGGTCGGAGATTATGTTGTCCATGTCAACCATGGAATCGGAAAATACCTAGGTATTGAAACCTTAATCATAAACGGTGTTCATAAGGATTATCTTCATATCCGTTATCATGGATCTGATAAACTTTATGTTCCAGTGGAACAAATTGATCTTGTTCAGAAATATGTAGCTTCAGAAGGCAAAGAGCCAAAGATATATAAACTTGGGGGCAGTGATTGGAAAAAAGTTAAAAAGAAAGTTCAATCCTCCGTTCAAGACATTGCAGATGATTTAATTAAACTCTATGCAGAACGGGAAGCAGCAGTAGGTTACGCCTTTTCTCCGGATGGGGACATGCAAAGGGAGTTTGAAACAGCTTTTCCATACCAGGAAACAGAGGACCAGCTCCGATCCATTCACGAGATTAAAAAGGATATGGAAAGATCTAGACCAATGGATCGTTTGCTTTGTGGTGATGTAGGCTATGGAAAAACAGAGGTTGCAATTCGAGCTGCCTTCAAAGCTATAGCTGATGGTAAACAAGTGGCACTGCTGGTGCCAACAACCATTTTAGCGCAACAGCACTTTGAAACCATGCGGGAAAGATTCCAAGATTACCCGATTAATATCGGTTTATTAAGTCGCTTCCGTTCTAAAAAGCAGCAAACAGAAACGATAAAAGGATTAAAGGCAGGTACAGTTGATGTGGTAATTGGAACACATCGAATCCTTTCGAAAGATATCGTTTATCGTGATTTAGGTTTATTAATCATTGATGAAGAGCAGAGATTTGGGGTAACCCACAAAGAAAAGATAAAAAAGTTAAAAACAAATATTGACGTTTTGACATTAACGGCAACACCGATACCAAGAACGCTGCATATGTCTATGCTTGGTGTGCGCGATTTATCTGTAATTGAAACGCCGCCGGAGAACCGTTTTCCAGTTCAAACTTACGTAATGGAATACAATGGAGCACTTGTCAGAGAGGCAATCGAGAGAGAACTGGCACGTGATGGACAAGTGTATTTTCTATATAACAGAGTAGACGATATTGAACGGAAAGCCGAAGAAATCTCAATGCTGGTTCCTGATGCACGGGTAACCTTTGCACATGGACAAATGTCAGAAAATGAATTGGAATCTGTTATGCTTAGCTTTTTGTCCGGTGAGTTTGATGTACTGGTTAGCACAACTATCATCGAGACCGGGGTAGATATTCCTAATGTCAACACGTTGATTGTCTATGATGCCGATCGTATGGGACTTTCACAGCTTTATCAGCTACGGGGGCGAGTCGGAAGGTCAAATCGTGTGGCATACGCTTATTTCACGCACCGGAAGGATAAGGTGTTGACAGAAGTAGCAGAAAAACGTTTACAAGCTATAAAGGAATTTACTGAGCTTGGTTCCGGATTTAAAATTGCTATGCGTGACTTATCAATTCGGGGTGCAGGTAATTTACTAGGTGCACAACAGCATGGATTCATCGATTCAGTCGGATTTGATCTGTATTCTCAGATGCTTAAAGAAGCGATTGAGGAAAGAAAAGGCGATTTAAAAGCAGAGCAAAAAGCAACTGTTGAAATTGATTTGGAAATCGATGCCTATATCCCTGATACCTACATTAAAGATGGTCATCAAAAGATTGAAATGTATAAGCGGTTTAGAGGCTTACAAACACTAGAAGACATTGAAGAACTACAAGCAGAAATGCTCGATCGTTTCGGAGAATATCCTGAAGAAGTCGACTATCTGTTCCAGGTGGCAGAAATGAAGGTGTATGCGCTTCTAGCGGGGGTTGAAAGTATTAAGCAGGCCAAACAGGAAGTAACTATTTTAGTCAATGAACCAGTCAGCGCCACGATTGATGGACAAAAGGTCTTTGCGATGAGCAGTAAATATCCAAGAATGATTGGACTTGGAATGGAGGGCCAGAAACTTAAAATGACCCTTCAGACTAAAGGGGCCGACACTGCACATTGGTTAAATATAGCGTTTGAGATGATAAAGGGACTCCAAGCTGCAAAAAGAGGCCAGGAAAACCCTGTATAGTTAGGATAACTATGTAAATTGGCAGGGGTTAATTTTCTCCTTTAATAGGATAAATTTACTGTTTGTGAAAAAATATTGCGAATGTGTATATAACTTTCCAGATGAAAGATACTAAGTTCAAAGTTGGTGATGATTCCATCTACAGGAAGGATTATCAAAACCAAGTTAGTAAAATCATCAGATGAAAGTGAGGCAACATTGGATGAAAGCAACTGGAATAGTTCGTCGAATCGATGATTTGGGTCGTGTTGTCATTCCCAAAGAAATACGCAGAACACTGCGTATCCGTGAGGGGGATCCGTTAGAGATCTTTGTGGATCGGGATGGAGAAGTTATTTTAAAGAAGTATTCACCAATCAGCGAGTTAAGCGATTTTGCCAAAGAGTATGCGGAAGCCCTTTTTGACAGCCTCGGGAACCCGGTATTAATTTGTGATAGGGATAGTTATATTGCAATAGCAGGAAGTTCTAAAAAAGATTATCTAAATAAAAATATAAGCGATTTAGTTGAGAAAACAATGGAAGACCGTAATTCGGTTCTTGTAACGCAGCAAGGCGATATTGCGTTAGCTGATGGCAACGATGAAACCATTTCATCTTATACAATTGGACCTATCATTGCAAATGGTGATCCAATTGGAGCCGTTATCATCTACTCAAAAGAAGGAACTCTCGGTGAAGTAGAGAAAAAGGCTGTAGAAACTGCTGCTGGATTCTTAGCAAGACAAATGGAGTCTTAGAACTAATAATAACTCACAAATAAAAGAGACAGCCTTCGCTGTCTTTTTTATTTGTCTTGAAATTCAGCTCTACAAAGTGCATAGTGCCGATAAATTAAGAGATCTGGGTTTAAGGGAACTATAAGTGTTTTATAGTGCCGATAAATTAAGAGATCTGGGTTTAAGGGAACTATAAGTGTTTTATAGTGCCGATAAATCAGGAGAGCAGGTTATATGGGAACAATTAGAGGCGCATAGTGCCGATAAATCAGGAGAGCCGAGTTTTACGGGGATAAGGTCCCGTCAATAAGGTAAAGACCAACCTTCTTGCCGGACCGTCTTATACCTGCCGCCCCTAAACAGGCGCTTCCGCCTTTTATTCTATGTTATAATACTTTCGAGTTTAGGTTAGTCAGGAGATAAAAAATAAATGAAGCATGTAAACCAATCTAAGGCTCTTTTTAGAGGGGCTTTTATTTTAGCGGTTGCAGCATTAGTAACAAAAATCCTAAGTGCTGTCTATCGGATTCCGTTTCAAAATATTGTTGATGATGTTGGCTTTTACATATATCAGCAGGTATACCCGTTTTATGGTCTTGCCATGGTCTTGGCGACAACAGGTTTTCCGGTGGTGATTTCTAAGTTATATGCTGAACAAAAGGAAAAAGGTGACCATGAGAAAATAAGAGTGCTTTTATTTGTCTCGTTTATCATTTTACAGTTATTTGGAATTATATGTTTTCTTATACTATATTTTGGAGCAGGTCATATTGCGAGTTGGATGAACGATGAGAAATTATCGATTCTGCTAAGGGTTGTCTCGATTGTTTTTTTATTATTTCCAATTACCTCTATTTTGAGAGGCTATTACCAGGGGAAGGGAGATATGATTCCAACTGCTCTATCGCAGGTAGGTGAACAATTAATAAGAGTTTTCACCATTCTCATATTGGCATATGTTCTAACGGAGTTAGGCTATTCGCTGTATCTAGTCGGCGGCGGTGCCATGTTTGGGTCAATTACCGGAAGTATGGTTTCAGCCATTATTTTGTTTACATTCCTTTGGATTCGTAAAGAATGGGGAATGATTGCTCCTCGAAAAGGAATGCTGTTGGACTATTTTCCAGAAGCAGGCATGATTGTAAAAAAACTGACGTATCAAGGTCTTACGATTTGTATAAGTGGTATGCTGATGATTTTCATTCAGATGGCTGACGCATTGAATCTATACTCTTTACTTACAGAAAATGGATATGAAAAAGAAATGGCCAAAAGAATAAAGGGAATATTTGACCGTGGGCAGCCATTAATCCAGTTAGGGACCATTGTAGCTGCATCCATGTCCTTATCACTTGTACCGTTAATAACAAGTGCAAGAATACAAAAGGATGTTTCTTTCTTACAGGATAAAATTCAATTGGCTGTACGAATCGCTGTCGTCATTGGTGTCGGCGCTTCTTTTGGGCTTTGGGCCATAATTGAACCAGCCAATATTATGTTATTTGAAAATAACTCAGGTTCAGCAGTATTAGGAATGCTTAGCTTTGTTATTCTCCTAAGCTCAATCATTACAACACTAATTGCCATTATGCAGGGGCTGGGATCATTGCTTTTTCCTGCAGCGGCAGTTTTAGCAACCTTACCATTAAAGTACGTTTTAAATCATTTTTTAGTCCCCGTATTTGGGACAATGGGGGCCGCTTATGCAACCATCATCACGTTATTTTTTGCATGCTGCCTTCTTTATATAAAATTTAAAAAAATGCAGCCGATAGAGCTGCTATCGTTTCATTTCCTTCGAACCGTTTTAGCAGCTGCTCTCACGATGGTGCTCCTTCTTAAAGGCTTTCTAGCCATCACAAATATGATCACGATACCAGTTGAAATACAGAGGATAATGGCAGCCATTCAGGCGCTCGGGGGAGCATTATCCGGAGGGTTCGTTTTTTTATTTATCATAATCAGAGGAGGCGTCTTTAAGGAGAAAGAATTAACACTATTTCCTTTCGGCAGCAAATTAAGCCTTTTATTACCTAAGAAGAATAGGAGTTAGAAAACCATGGGCAAAACAATTGAAGTTCTCGGTCTAGGAGCGGGAGATCTCGAACAGCTCCCCTTTGGCGTTTACAAAAAATTAATGAAAGCAGGGCATGTTTACTTAAGAACAAGGGAACATCCTGTTATTGAGGAGCTAGTTCAAGAAGGACTGGGATTTACATCATTTGATTCTATTTATGAAAAGCATGACCAGTTTGAAGAGGTATATCAAGAGATTGTTCAGCTTTTGCTTGAAAAGGCAAAAACGGAGCAAGTGATATATGCTGTGCCGGGTCATCCTCTTGTTGCTGAAAGAACCGTTCAATTACTTTTACAATATGGCCCAAAAGAGGATGTAGGTATTATCATCGGCGGAGGTCAAAGCTTTATCGACGCTATTTTTCAATCATTAAAAATCGATCCTGTAGAAGGTTTTCAGCTGCTAGATGGGACCTCACTCCAATCCAGTCAACTGCAAATTGACCAGCATATTTTTATAAGTCAAGTTTATGACCAGTTTGTCGCTTCAAATATTAAATTGACCCTAATGGAAAGACTTCCTGATGATTATGAGGTTGTCATTGTTCGGGCTGCTGGGAGCAGGAATGAAAGCATAGAGCACGTTCCTTTGTATGAGTTAGACCGTAAAGTAACCCTTGATAATCTTACATCTGTTTATGTACCTCCTGTAGAAGATGAACAAATTTTGTTGAAAAATTTCTCAAAGCTGCGGGAAATTATTGCTGTATTAAGAGGCCCGAATGGTTGTCCATGGGATAAGGAACAAACACACGAGTCATTAAAAAAGTACTTGATTGAAGAAACCTATGAAGTAATTGATGCCATCAATAGTGGTGATATTGATCATTTAATAGAAGAGCTTGGTGATGTGTTGCTACAGGTTATGCTTCATGCACAAATTGGTGAGGATGAAGGCTATTTTGCAATTGATGATGTCATAGAGGTACTAGCAGCTAAAATGATTCGCAGACATCCACATGTTTTTGGGGATGTTCAAGCAGAGGATTCTAAAGAAGTACTACGTAACTGGCAGGAAATAAAGAAGCAGGAAAAGGGCGAAAAGGAGTCTTCGCTACTCGACGGAATTTCCAAATCTTTGCCGAATTTAGTGAGAGCCTTCGAAATTCAGAAGAAAGCGGCAAAAGTTGGCTTTGATTGGAAGGAGATTACACCGGCTTTAGAGAAAGTGAAAGAAGAACTTGGTGAGTTTGAGAATGAGGTTCAGCAAGAACGCCTTGTTCATGCAAAAAAAGAATTTGGTGATATCCTATTTGCTTTTGTGAATGTTGCAAGGTTTTTAGATATACATCCTGAAGAGGCGTTATTTGAGACCAATCAAAAGTTTATTAGAAGGTTTCAATTTATAGAAGAAAAGGTAAAGAAAAGTGGTAAGGCTATTGAGGAGCATTCACTTGAGGAACTCGATCAATTTTGGGATGAAGCAAAATTAAAGGGACTATAGAAACGGGGGATCATTTGTGAGATTAGATAAGTTTTTAAAGGTATCAAGATTAATAAAAAGAAGAACTCTGGCAAAAGAGGTATCCGATCAAGGGAGAATTCTTATAAACGGGAAAGAAGCAAAAGCAAGCTCAACAGTAAAAGTTGGGGATGAGCTTACTATTCGTCTTGGTCAAAGACTTGTTACGGCAAGAATTGACCAAATTCAAGATACAACTCGCAAGGAAGCGGCAGCTGAAATGTACACGATTATTAAAGATGAAAAAACCGGTGAATCACAGTTCTAACAGACGCCGGTAAAAGGCTTGTTCTAATTCATTTATCCCTTACATAAAATTGTACTAAATGGTTGTACAAATGATTGTGAGGGATGAATGATGAGCCAATATTATGAAACAAACCCTGTCAAAAGTACCGTTCCAGAGCATGATGTTATCATGAGGGGAAGAAAACTTCTCGATATAACAGGCGTTAAACAAGTAGAGAGTTTTGATAATGAGGAGTTCTTATTAGAAACTTCCATGGGCTTTTTAGCGATTAAAGGGCAAAACCTGCAAATGAAAAATCTTGATGTAGAAAAGGGGATTGTCTCCATTAAGGGAAAGATATTTGATTTAGTTTACTTAGATGAACAGCATGGGGAGAAAGCTAAAGGGTTCTTTAGTAAGTTGTTCCGATGACACTCTCCACTCAATTTCTTACCATGCTTTCGATGATTGGAATGGGCTCGTTGTTTGGGGTTATGTTTGATACCTATCAGCGCTTCTTAAATCGGCCTAATCGCAAATCATGGATTGTTTTTATAAATGATTTGTTGTTTTGGGTAAGCCAAGCCCTAATTATTTTCTACACTCTATTCCTTGTGAACAATGGAGAACTGCGTTTTTATATTTTCGTTGCTCTTCTTTGCGGTTTTGCGGCCTACCAAAGTCTATTTAAAGGGATATACTTAAAACTGCTTGAAGCCATAATAAAAAGTGTAATAGCACTTTATCAATTTTTCAGAAGGGCTTTTCAACTGCTTATCTATAAACCTGTCGTAGGCATTATTCAGTTGTTAATTTCTATTGTAATTCTACTTGGCAGGGGGACTTTTTCCCTTGTCAAATTTGTTTTAAAGATTTTATTATTTATTGTTAAGCTAGTTTGGGTCCCAATTGTGAAGATAATGATAATACTTTGGAAACTTTTGCCGAAAGGTATTAAAAAATACGTCGAGAAGTTATATAATAAAACGGCAGGAATTTTTATGGAAATCAAGAACTATTTAGTAAAGTGGAGTAAAAAGTGGAAAAGACCCAAAAAGTAAGGAGGGATGGGAACTGAGTTCAGTAAACGAAAAGAATATAGCCAGAATTCAATCAACGTATGTCCACCAGCAAGAAGTAGCAGAAATAGCTTCAGCTAGAAAAAGGAAGTTATTGTATAGAAGACTTTCCTTGTTTTTAGTTTTTGCTGCCGTCATGTCATATTTAATGATTACTAGCTTTATTTCCCAGTCCTCAGCATTAGATAAAAAGGTTGCACAAAAGAGGCACCTGGAACAAGAGCTGAAACAGTTAAAAAAACAACAGGAAATCCTAAAGGAAGATATCATTAAGTTAAATGATGATGATTACCTTGCAAAGCTTGCTAGAAAAGAATACTTTTTCTCAGAGAATGGTGAGATTATCTTCAATATACCGGAGAAAAATGAAGATAAAAAACCCAATAACTAGTCTTATTGACACTTATTTTTCCCATTTTGTATAATATAAAGTAAGTATGATTTTTTTATTTCTTAAGGAGGAAAATTCTTTTTATGTCAATCGAAGTAGGCAGCAAGTTACAAGGAAAGGTAACAGGGATTACAAATTTCGGAGCTTTTGTGGAGCTGCCTGGTGGCTCAACTGGACTCGTCCACATCAGTGAGGTTGCTGACAATTATGTGAAAGATATCAATGATCATCTTAAGGTTGGTGACCAAGTAGAGGTTAAAGTCATCAATGTCGAGAAAGATGGGAAAATTGGGCTATCCATAAAAAAGGCAAAAGATAGACCAGAGGCACCGCAAAGATCCCATTCAAACTCAAACTCACATTCACAACGTCCTCCTCGTCAGGGCAGACAAAATGATCGGAATGCTCCAAGAGTAGAGACGTTCGAGTCAAAGATGGCGAAGTTTTTAAAAGATAGTGAGGATCGTTTAACTTCTTTAAAACGCCATACTGAATCTAAGCGTGGCGGAAGAGGAGCTAGAAGGGGTTAACTTGTTGCTTATTTATATAGACATATATTGCCTATTTAAGACAGGTCTAGTGGCTTGTCTTTTTTTGTTTGCCAAAAAATAAAAAGCGTCGAAATTATCGACGCTTCCGCTTTTCTGATTGTCTAGCTGCAGCGCCTAGGGGCTCGGGTCATAAGCCAATCCGTCAAAAAGGTTTAAAGAGCAACCTTTCTGCCGGCTCGTCTTATGCCTGTCGCCCCTGGACACTAAGGGAAGCTCCCTAGAATAACCCTCGCAGGAACAAGCTGTGCTTGTTCCGAAGGCGCTTTCGCTTTTCGTATAGCGGCGGAGGGGATCGAACCCCCGACCTTACGGGTATGAACCGTACGCTCTAGCCAGCTGAGCTACACCGCCAAGTATCTAAGACACAAGGAATATAATACAGATGAAAACAAATAGTGTCAATAAATTTTTTTAAAACTTTATTTTTCGCTCCCTATTCCGACATCTTTGCGATTTGCCAACATTATTTGAATAAATATAGTGGAAACCGTCGAACGAAACTTTGCATATGTTCACTAATTTGACAAAATTTTGAATCTATTAATTTTATAATAGTCGTTAACAAGAATTAATAGAGGAGTGTGACTTATGGAAAAGCTAGAACGGAGTTTACTAGAACCGGTCGGAGAGGTTAACTTTCGATCCTCTAAATGGTCTTGGGACAGCGTCTTGAAGAAATTCCAGTTAAAAGTTGAATCCTTCTTCCTTATAAAGGGTTACCTATTACTAATTGTTGGTTTTTTATTAGGAAGGGCTTTAATATTATCCACGCTTGCTCCCTTTAGTCTTCCTTTTTTCGCTGCCGTCTTTTTAATAAAAAGAGATCGGTCACCACTAGCATTAGTAGGATTGGTTGCGGGCGCAGCAACTGTCTCTTTGAAAAATGCAGCATTTACCTTTTTAGTATCCATCCTTTTTCTAGTCATCTATCGAATTAGCGAGAGATGGATCAAAAATGAAATGAGAATCATTCCGCTTTTTGTTGCGATCATTCTAGGGATGGGGAAGTTGGCTGAAGCCTTTATTATTTCTAGACAGCTGACACTTTATGATGCGATGATGGTAGGTGTCCAGGCGAGTCTGTCGTTTATTCTAACGCTTATTTTCTTGCAGAGCATTCCCTTATTAATTCTGAACAAGCGCAGACAATTGTTAAAAACGGAGGAAATTGTATGCATAATTATTATGCTTGCTTCCATCATGACCGGAACAATTGGCTGGAAAATTTACGATTTATCACTTGAGCATATAATGTCTCGCTATCTCGTATTAGTATTTTCATTTATCGCCGGTGCTACAGTGGGTTCGACAGTAGGTGTCGTAACGGGTTTAATCTTTAGCCTTGCGAGTGTTTCAAGTTTCTATCATATGAGCCTTCTTGCGTTTTCGGGTGTATTAGGCGGCCTATTAAAAGAGGGGAAGAAGATAGGCGTTGCAATTGGTTTGTTTATTGCAACACTTTTAATTGGAATGTATGGTCAGGAGGGCGGTACCGGCTCTTTAGCAACTACACTTTTGGAGTCCGCGGCAGCCATTGTCCTTTTTCTATTAACACCGCAGCTTTTTACTTCTAAATTGGCCAAATATATTCCAGGTACACCAGAATATACAACGGAACAGCAAAAGTACATGAGGAAAATGCGTGATGTGACAGCACAAAGAGTGGCTCAATTTTCTAGTGTCTTTCATGCACTTTCTAATAGTTTCTCGCAAATGGAAACAAAGCCTCATGATAGAGAAGATGAACGAGAAATGGATTATTTTATGAGCCATGTAACGGAAAAAACCTGTAATACTTGCTTTAAAAAGGAGCAGTGCTGGGCGAAGAATTTTAATACGACCTATGGATATCTAGAAGAAATTATTCATGAAATGGATCAAAACGAAGGTGTTGTTTCGCCTAGGTTATCTCGTGAATGGGATAAACACTGTACCCGGTCAAAAAGAGTATATGAGGCTGTCGGACAGGAGTTGACCTTTTATCAAGCTAATCAAAAATTAAAGAAACAAGTTCAGGAAAGCAGGAAACTAGTAGCAGATCAACTTCTTGGTGTCTCAGAGGTCATGGAAAACTTTGCAAAAGAGATACAGCGAGAAAGAGAGAACCATCATAAGCAGGAAGAGCAAATTCTGGAATCCATACAGGCATTTGGAGTTCAAGTTGAACATGTCGAGATTTATAGTCTTGAGTCAGGAAATGTGGATATCGAAATGTCTGTTCCATTTTGCAATGGACATGGGGAGTGTGAAAAATTAATCGCACCCATGCTATCTGATATCCTCGGCGAACAAATTATTGTTACCTCTGAAGAATGTGCTGCCTATCCTAACGGGTTTTGCCATGTAGTGTTCCAATCATCAAAAGCCTATACTGTTGAAACGGGAATGGCCCATGCTGCCATGGATGGCGGTTTTGTTTCAGGTGACAGCTATTCAACAATGGAACTTGGGTTAGGAAAGTTTGCTATTGCAATAAGTGATGGAATGGGGAATGGAGAAAGAGCTCATTATGAGAGCAAAGAGACACTACAGCTATTACAAAAAATACTGCAATCAGGTATTGATGAGAAAGTTGCTATAAAATCAGTCAATTCAATACTATCGCTGCGAACAACAGACGAGATTTTTGCCACATTGGATTTAGCTATGATTGATCTTCAAAACGCTTCAGCGAAATTCTTAAAGATAGGCTCAACACCTAGTTTTATTAAAAGGGGAAATAAAGTAATTAAAATACAAGCTAGTAATTTGCCGATTGGAATACTAGAGGAATTCGAAGTGGATGTAGTGAGTGAGCAACTAAAAGCAGGAGATTTACTCATTATGATGAGTGATGGAATCTTTGAGGGGCCTAAGCATGTAGAAAATTATGATTTATGGATGAAACGAAAAATACAAGAATTGCAAACCGATGATCCTCAGGAAATTTCTGATTTAATATTAGAAGAGGTGATTCGTTCACGTGATAATTTGATTGGTGACGATATGACTATTGCTGTAGCAAAGATAAAGCACAATACACCTAAATGGGCTAGCATCCCTGTGACAAAGATGAAGAAACGAGCGTAATCAATTATTTTACCCTGTTTATCCTTTAATATGTATAAATCGCCCCCACAGTGTCGAAAATGGGAATAACTCGAAACGTGGAGGGAGAATGGGTATGTATACAGGGAAAATTCGTCAGATTTTATTAATAACGGACGGCTGTTCCAATCAAGGGGAAGATCCGATTGCTATGGCTGCATTAGCAAAAGAACAAGGTATATCTGTAAATGTTATCGGTGTAATGGAGCAAGATGTGATTGATGAAAAGGGAATGACGGAAATTGAAGGAATAGCCATGTCTGGAGGCGGAGTGAGTCAAATTGTTTATGCTCAGCAGCTCTCACAAACCGTTCAAATGGTTACAAGGAAAGCAATGACACAGACAATCCAAGGGGTAGTAAACCGAGAACTTCAGCAAATTCTTGGTCGTTCACAGACAATAGAAGATCTTCCGCCTGAGAAAAGAGGGGAAGTAATGGAAGTAGTCGATGAACTTGGAGAGACTGTCGAATTAGAGGTGTTGATTCTTGTCGATACAAGTGCAAGTATGAAACACAAGCTTCCAACCGTTAAAGAAGCCCTGCTTGACCTATCCCTTAGCTTAAATGCGCGTTCAGGTGATAATCAGTTTGCTGTTTTTGTATTTCCCGGGAAAAAGAATGATGTCGAAAAAATACTAGATTGGACACCAAAACTACAATCTTTGACAAGTATCTTCTCTCAGCTGACAACAGGCGGAATCACTCCAACAGGACCAGCCATCCGTACAGCACTATCATCATTTGATTCAAAACGTTCATTAAGGAGTCTCATGACCGGTGATGATGAATCATTCCTTGAAGAGTCGATGTAAAGTAGCTCCAGGCACAGTTATAACAGGGAAATGGCATTCAAATAAATATACAGTTTTGAAGGAACTAGGATATGGAGCAAACGGCATTGTCTACCTTGCAAAGTCTAAAAATTCGCAAGTAGCCTTAAAAATGAGCGATAACGGGATGTCCATTACCTCAGAGGTGAATGTATTAAGGTCGTTTGCAAAGGTCCAAGGGTCTACCCTCGGGCCTTCTTTACTTGATGTAGATGATTGGACTAGTAATAAAGGGCAGATTTCCTTTTATACGATGGAATTTATTCAAGGACCAGATTTGCTCACTTTTATTCAGAATAAGGGGAAATCATGGACCACTGTTCTCTTTCTTCAATTATTAAATGACCTGAATAAACTTCATGAGAATGGCTGGGTATTTGGCGATTTAAAACCAGAAAACCTAATTGTTACAGGCCCAACCCCTAAGATTAGATGCATTGATGTTGGCGGTACAACGATTCAAGGGAGAGCCATTAAAGAATTCACTGAATTTTATGATCGGGGATATTGGGGATTAGGCACGAGAAAGGCAGATCCCGCTTATGACTTATTTGCTCTTGCTATGATTATGATTAATACCGCCTATCCAAAACGCTTTAACAAAACAACAGGCGGTATTTCACAGCTCAGAGAGTCGATTAGAAGACAAAAGGAATTACATCCATACGAAAAGGTCATCGTAAAAGCACTCCAAGGACACTACACCAATGCACTTCAAATGAGAACAGAATTAATGATGCTTGCAATGGACAAGAATAATCCTGGTCTAAACAATAGATCGACCGCAGCGAAACCCACTAGCACCATTCAAACTCAAAAGTTCAGTCAGACAGGAAGTCAGCCAAAGACTCGGCAAAATTACCGAAAGAAAAAGAAAAAAAGCCGCTGGGCAGAAACATTCATCATCACGATGTCTATTGCACTTTTATACTTTCTGTATATTTTTCAAAAACTTCTTTAATTTTTTGAAACCAATCGTTATTCATAACGTATAAAAGGGAAGCAAAAAAAGACCTAAACAAATAGGTCTTTGTTTTTGATACTTTTGTCATAAAAGTGGTAAGCTAGGGTTATTAAATAAATCAGTAAAGAAATTTTTTTAAGGAAGAATGCAGAATGTTAGAAGCAAAGGTAGCAGCACTGCTTAACCGCCACTTATTTGATATTAATAATAAAAAGATAGTGGTTGGTGTTTCGGGCGGTCCCGATTCACTTGCATTGCTTCACTATTTGTGGGTACAACAGGAAAAGAAGAACCTCTCCATTGTTGTCGCACACGTCGATCATATGTTTCGCGGCCAAGAGTCATTAGAAGATGCTTTATTCGTGAAGGATTATTGTGAACAAAAGGATATTCCTTTTGAAATGGCACGAATAAATGTTCCTGAGATAATTAAAAAAACCAAGAAAAATGCACAGCTGGCTTCAAGACAGGCGAGATATGATTTTTTTGGAGAAATAATGGAGAAATATGGTTATAACTATCTGGCCCTGGGTCATCATGGAGATGACCAGGTTGAGACAATCTTAATGCGGATGACAAGAGGAAGTTCCAGTGCCGCGAGAGCGGGTATTCCATTTATGAGACCATTTGCAACTGGATACATTTTTCGGCCTTTCTTGTCTTTAACGAAGGCAGAGCTTGAGGAATATTGTCAGCAGCAAAATTTGGTGCCAAGAATTGACCCAAGTAACAAGAAAAGTATTTATAGCAGAAATCGCTTTCGAAACGAAATTCTTCCATTTTTAAAAGCAGAAAATCAACATGTTCATGAACATTTTCAACGGTTTAGTGAAGAACTACAGAATGACGAAATACTTCTTCAGGAATTAACTGTCCAAAGAATGAATAAAGTAATGAAAAAGAAAGAAAAGAATAAAATTACCATTGACATAATTCCTTTTTTGGAAATGCCAATTTCTTTACAAAGAAGAGGTATTCAACTAATATTAAACTATCTTTACAAAGTAATACCAGTGTCACTTTCCGCTTTACATATTGATCATGTTTTATCTTTAATTCGACATCATCATCCTTCTGGAACACTTGATTTTCCCGACGGTTTAAAGGTCATTCGCTCGTATTCACTACTCTGTTTCGATTTTGAAAAAAGTGAGCCGCTCACTTATTATTTCGAAATGATGGAACCTGGTGTGATTGAATTACCCAATGGGGGAAGTGTGAAAATGGATGTTATTGATGATAAGAATAACATCATTGAAACAAAGGGAAATTATGCATTATTTCCAGCTGAAAAGATTAAACTTCCCATTACGATTCGAACGAGAAAAATGGGGGACCGTATGAACTTAAAAGGTATGTCAGGCACAAAAAAGCTAAAAGATATTTTTATTGATAGCAAAATTCCTATCCAGGATCGCGATGCTTGGCCTGTAATTACTGACAAAAATGGGTGTATTCTTTGGCTTCCTGGAATAAAAAAATCAGCTTTTGAAGGCATTAATCATTCAACAAGTCAGTATATACTACTCTCATATCATAAGTAATGATCTTCTAGGAGGCACAATTATTATGAAACAGGATATTGAAAAGGTATTATTTTCTGAAGAAGAGATTCAGGAAAAAATCAAGGAATTAGGGGCCCAATTAACTGAAGAATATCAGGACCGCTTTCCGCTTGCAATCGGCGTCTTAAAGGGTGCTATGCCGTTTATGGCTGATCTGCTAAAACGTATGGATTGCTATTTGGAAATGGATTTTATGGATGTATCCAGTTATGGTACAGCAATGGTTTCTTCAGGAGAAGTAAAAATCCTCAAGGATTTAGATACTTCAGTAGAGGGAAGAGATATCCTAATTATTGAGGATATAATTGATAGCGGGTTAACACTCAGCTATCTAGTGGATTTATTCCGTTACCGAAAGGCAAAATCAATTAAAATTGTTACCTTACTTGACAAACCAACAGGAAGGAAGAGTGCGATTCAGGCAGATTATGTAGGGTTTATTGTCCCAGATGAATTTGTGGTTGGGTACGGATTAGATTATATCGAAAAATACCGAAATCTTCCATATATTGGTGTTTTAAAACCAGAAGTATATAGCGATAATCTATAAGTGAAAACTAAAAAGGCTATTGCTGCTGTATAGTCAAAAAGGTTACTCAGTAAACACAGTAATTTACGAATTGGAATGATTTTCTATGATACTATCTAAAAAAGTTTTTATCGCGGGAGGAGGTAAGAGATGAATCGGATTTTCCGTAATACCATCTTTTATTTATTGATATTTTTAGTCATTATTGGTGTGGTAAGCTTCTTTAATGGCAGCAACGAACCTACGGATAACATTTCCTACAATGAGTTTGTTGACCATTTAGAAAAGAATGAAGTGGATTCATTTTCTATGCAGCCTGAACGTGGTGTATTTGAAGTTCGGGGAAAGTTTGAGGACGGAGTTAAAGATGGTAAGAACTTTTTAACATACGTTCCAAATAGTGAAAAAATCCTAGAACGAATCGATGCAGCTGGTTCAAAGGTAGAAGTCATGCCTGCTAAGGAAACAAGCGGCTGGGTAACATTCTTTACTTCCATTATTCCATTTGTAATCATCTTTATCCTATTCTTCTTCTTATTAAACCAGGCTCAAGGCGGCGGCAGCCGTGTAATGAACTTCGGGAAGAGTAAAGCTAAGCTTTATAACGATGACAAGAAGAAGGCCCGTTTTAAGGATGTAGCAGGTGCTGATGAAGAAAAGCAAGAATTAGTTGAAGTAGTAGAATTCTTAAAAGATCCAAGAAAGTTTGCGGAGCTTGGTGCACGTATTCCAAAAGGAGTTCTGCTTGTAGGACCTCCGGGAACAGGTAAAACATTACTAGCACGTGCAGTAGCAGGTGAAGCTGGTGTTCCTTTCTTCTCAATCAGTGGATCTGACTTTGTTGAAATGTTTGTCGGGGTCGGTGCTTCCCGTGTACGTGATTTATTTGAAAATGCAAAGAAAAATGCTCCTTGTATCATTTTTATTGATGAAATTGATGCAGTAGGCCGTCAGCGTGGTGCAGGTTTAGGCGGCGGTCACGATGAACGTGAACAAACATTGAATCAGTTGCTCGTTGAAATGGATGGATTTGGCGCTAATGAAGGAATTATCATTATTGCAGCAACAAACCGTCCGGATATCCTTGACCCTGCATTATTACGTCCTGGACGTTTTGACCGTCAAATCACTGTTGACCGCCCTGATGTAAATGGCCGTGAAGCAGTCTTAAAAGTACATGCAAAGAACAAACCGTTGGATGAATCTGTTAACTTAAAAAATATCGCCATGAGAACACCTGGTTTTTCTGGTGCTGACTTGGAAAACTTATTGAATGAGGCGGCCTTAGTGGCAGCACGTCAAAATAAGAAAAAGGTTGATATGGAAGATATTGATGAGGCAACAGACAGGGTTATTGCGGGCCCTGCTAAAAAGACTCGTGTGATTTCTGAAAAAGAACGCCGAATTGTTGCTTTCCATGAAGGCGGGCATACCGTAATCGGATTAATTCTTAATGAAGCAGATATGGTTCATAAGGTTACGATTGTTCCTCGCGGTCAAGCGGGCGGTTACGCAGTTATGCTTCCAAGGGAAGACCGTTACTTTATGACGAAACCTGAATTACTTGATAAAATCGTTGGCTTATTGGGTGGACGTGTTGCCGAAGAAATTGTTTTTGGTGAAGTAAGTACAGGTGCTCACAACGACTTCCAGCGTGCAACAGGGATTGCCCGAAGAATGGTCACTGAATTTGGTATGAGTGAAAAACTTGGAGTTGGACAGTTTGGTCAATCTTCAGGAGGTCAGGTATTCTTAGGGCGTGATATTCATAATGAGCAAAACTATTCTGATGCCATTGCCTTTGAAATAGACCTTGAAATTCAACGCATTCTTAAAGAATGTTATGAAAGAGCGAAAACCATTCTTACTGAGAATAGAGATAAGCTTGATCTGATTGCTAAGACTCTTCTTGAAGTTGAAACACTGAACGCAGAACAAATTGAATACTTAATTAAAAATGGGCGTATGCCTGAAACTGCTTCAGAGTTAGAGAGCTTTCAAGCTGATACTAAGAAGTCAGATGACGTCAAAGTAAATATTAATAAAAAGAAGGATGAAGATCCTTCCAGTCAGAATTCTGACTCTGAAGAAAAATAATTTTTTTAAAAGAGTGCTTATAAAAAAGCACTCTTTTTTTTCACGATAAAAGTAATTGTGATATGATGTTTGCAGTGTGACACAAGAAAAATCAGAAAAGTGAGTGATTCTTTTGATTTTCGTATTTGACGTGGGTAATACCAATACTGTTTTAGGTGTATATAAAGGGGAAGAACTTAAATATCACTGGCGGGTAGAAACGAACAGAAATCGAACAGAGGATGAGTTCGGGATGATTATTAAATCCCTTTTTGATGCTTCTGGGCTCTCTTTTTCGCAAATTGATGGAATTATCATCTCATCGGTTGTTCCGCCAATCATGTTTGCCTTAGAAAGAATGTGTAAAAAATACTTCAATCTGACTCCACTGGTAGTTGGACCGGGTATGAAAACGGGCTTAAATATTAAGTATGAAAACCCGAGAGAGGTAGGCGCAGATCGAATTGTTAATGCAGTTGCAGCTATCCATGAATATGGCAGTCCTTTAATTGTTGTCGACTTTGGTACGGCAACAACATATTGCTATATTAATGAACAGCGTCAATATATGGGTGGTGCTATTGCCCCTGGGATTGGTATTTCGACGGAGGCGCTATATTCAAAGGCTGCAAAACTGCCAAGGATAGAGATAGCACGTCCAGAGGGCGTAATTGGAAAAAATACCATTGCTGCAATGCAGGCAGGAATTGTCTACGGATATGTGGGTCAGGTCGAAGGTATTGTAAAAAGAATGATGGATCAGAGCGATCAAAAACCAACAGTTATCGCCACAGGAGGATTATCCTCTTTGATAGCTCAAGAATCAAAGATTATTGATATCGTCGACCCATTTTTAACGTTAAAGGGATTACAGCTAATCTATAAGAGAAATATGGAGAATATAAAGAGTAACAACTAGAAAGGAGTTACATAATGAGTGATTATTTAGTAAAGGCTTTGGCTTATGATGGACAAATTAGAGCGTATGCAGTCCGCTCAACGGAAATAGTTTCAGAAGCACAGCGCAGGCACGAAACATGGCGAACAGCCTCAGCTGCCCTAGGACGTTCCTTAACAGCGGGGGTTATGATGGGGGCAATGTTAAAGGGTGAAGATAAATTAACGATAAAGATTGATGGAGGCGGCCCAATTGGTGTCATCTTAGTTGACAGTAATGCCAAGGGTGATGTTCGTGGGTATGTATCAAATCCCAAAGTTGATTTTGAAGCAAATGAACATGGAAAGTTAGATGTACGCCGTGCGGTTGGCACTGAGGGCACTCTTTCTGTCGTAAAAGACACGGGCCTTCGTGATTTCTTCTCAGGTTTAGTACCAATCGTCTCTGGTGAATTAGGGGAAGACTTTACTTATTACTTTGCTACTTCGGAACAAGTACCTTCCTCAGTTGGAGTAGGTGTTCTTGTAAATCCTGATGACACGATCCTTGCGGCGGGAGGATTTATTTTTCAACTAATGCCTGGAATTAAGGATGAAACCATTACTAAGGTAGAGGAACGATTAAAAACAATTGCGCCTATTTCAACATTGGTAAAACAAGGTCTGTCACCAGAAGAAATCTTAGAAGAGCTTTTTGGGAAGGATCAGGTAAATGTATTAGAGACAATGCCTGTTCAATTTAAGTGTGTATGTTCTAAGAATCGTTTTGCAGACGCGATAGTTGGTTTAGGGAAAAGTGAAATTGACGATATGATTACTGAAGACGGACAGGCTGAAGCACACTGCCATTTTTGTAATGAAAAGTATCTATTCACAAGGGAAGAGTTAGAGGAATTAAAGAGTCAGGCAAAATAAAAGCGCAGGGGGAGGAGTAGGTTGAGGCGAAAGCATCTATGGATTGTGATTGCAGCACTTATTCTGTTGAACTGTCTAACGCTTATGTTTTTTCTTGCCAAAGTGAATGAGTTGAGCGGGACAGCTGTCAGCAAAGAAGTCGTAGCATCAGTGGGGAGTAGTGAAATTACAAGGCAGGAATGGCTCAATGAATTAGAAGTAAGATATGGCAAAGATGTTTTAAAAGACATGATCGATCAAAAAGTGATAAAAGAAATGGCTGCTAAATATAATATAAAGGTTTCCGAAAAAGACGTGGAACGGGAGTATAGAATTCTCCAGACTACATATAGCTCGCCGGGTGAAAATAAAAGGACATCCGAGAAGAACTGGAAAGAGCATATTCGAAACAGTCTTTTGCAGGAAGAAATTTTGACAAGAGATGTAGAAGTGACAGAAAAAGAAATGAAAGCCTATTTTGAGGAGAATAAAAAGCTCTTTACCATTCCTGATGCCTACCATGTATCACATATAATTGTAAAATCAAGTAACGAGGCGGAAAAGGCAATCAAGGAGCTCGAGGAAGGTTCTAGTTTCTCTGCATTGGCGATGGAGCGTTCCATTGAGGAATTTTCTGCTAATGATGGTGGAGATATTGGTTTTATTATGGAAGGGGAAGAACGCTATCCTTCTGAATATTTAAAAGTGGCAAAGAAGTTAAAAGAAGGTACTTGGAGTGACCCCATTCAGGTAGAGCAGGGTTTTGCTATTGTTAAACTTGAAGGGAAAATGAAGGGCAAAAAGTATTCCTATAAGGATGTTAAACAGCAAATTCGCCGAGAAATCGCTCTCGAACAAATGAAAAACTCAGCTTCTGCCTCAACCTTCTGGGATGAAGTGAAGGTTAACTGGTTTTATGGGAAAAAAGAAGCAAATTAAGAAAGTACAGAAAATTTTTCTGTGCTTTTGTTTTATCATTTTGGCAATTATGCTGTGTGAAATGGTTGACAAAAGTACTAGAAAACTGGTAAATTCTTTATAATACCAATAAAAATACTCGGAATAAAGAAAGAGGTGCTCTAATGGTACGTGTAGCAAATTCAGTTGCAGAATTAGTTGGTCAAACTCCTATTGTCAAATTAAACAGATTAGTAGATGAAAACAGTGCAGAGGTTTATTTAAAGCTTGAATATTTTAATCCAGGCAGTAGTGTAAAAGACCGTATTGCTTTAGCGATGATTGAAGCAGCGGAAGAGAAGGGTTTAATTAAGCCTGGTGTCGATACGATTATTGAGCCTACAAGTGGAAATACAGGTATTGGTTTAGCTATGGTTGCAGCAGCAAAAGGATACAAGGCGATTTTTGTTATGCCTGAAACGATGAGCTTAGAGAGAAGAAATTTACTTCGTGCTTACGGAGCGGAGTTAGTACTTACTCCAGGACCTGAAGGAATGAAAGGTGCGATTGCTAAAGCAAATGCACTTGCTGCTGAAAATGGATACTTCGTACCGCAGCAGTTCGAAAACGAAGCAAATCCTGAAGTACACCGCAGAACAACTGGTAAAGAAATTGTGGAGCAAATGGACCAGCTTGATGCGTTTGTTTCAGGAATTGGTACTGGCGGTACTATTACCGGTGCGGGTCAAGTCATTCGTGACAAGTTCCCAAATGTAAAAATTTATGCGGTGGAGCCTACTGATTCACCAGTATTATCTGGTGGTAACCCAGGTCCACACAAAATTCAAGGAATTGGAGCAGGATTTGTTCCTGCCGTTTTAAATACAGAAGTATACGATGAAGTGATTCAAGTTCAAGCTGAAGAAGCTTTTGCAGCTTCTCGCAGAGCAGCAAAAGAAGAAGGAATCCTTGGCGGAATTTCTTCAGGAGCAGCTATCCATGCCGCTTTAGAAGTTGCCAAGAAACTTGGAAAAGGTAAAAAGGTACTTGCTATTATTCCTGATAATGGAGAACGTTATTTGAGCACACCGCTTTACCAATATGAAGGTTAATTCATAACTCGAAAGAGGTTCTAGCACTAAAGCTAAAACCTCTTTTTTGCTTTAAAAAACAATCTTCTTGTATGATGTAAGAAGTAAACAAATTATGTGGAGGTTATAAGTGTGCATACATCAGGGGATTACAGTATTAAATGCGGACCGTATCATTTGGATTTCAGTAAAAAGACATATATTATGGGGATTCTAAATGCGACCCCTGACTCTTTTTCAGATGGAGGAAAATATAATAGTTTGGAACAGGCTGTGGAGCGCGCAAAGGAAATGGTTGAAAATGGCGCAGATATCATTGATATTGGCGGTGAGTCAACGCGTCCAGGATATACAGTTATTTCTGAAGATGAGGAAATTGAGCGTATTGTTCCAGTTATTGAAGCCATTTCTAAGCATGTAAGTGTTCCTATTTCCGTCGATACATATAAAGCAAAGGTTGCACAGCGTGCGCTTGAGGCCGGTGCCCATATCATTAATGATATTTGGGGGGCTAAGGCAGATGATAAAATGGCAGTTGTAGCAGCAGAATATAATGTTCCCATCATTCTTATGCATAATCGACATGAACGAAACTATAACATTTTTATAAGAGATGTGTTAAATGATCTTTACGAGAGTATAAACATTGTGAAGCATGCCGGTGTTAGAGACGATCAGATTATTTTAGACCCAGGCATTGGTTTTGCGAAAGATTTAACAGAAAATATTTTAATGATGCAGCACTTAGATACGTTAACGGCACTCGGTTATCCTGTACTTTTAGGGACATCAAAAAAATCGATGATTGGACAAGCTTTAAATCTTCCTGTGAATGAAAGGATGGAAGGGACTGGAGCAACGGTATGCTTTGGTATACAAAAAGGATGTCAAATTATTCGTATACATGATGTTAAAGAGATGAGCAGAATGGCGAAAATGATGGACATTCTAATGGGGAAGGGTGTCAGCCATGGATAAAATATTCGTTAATCAAATGGAATTTTACGGATATCATGGTGTTTTTCCAGAGGAAAACACTCTAGGACAGCGTTTTATCGTAGATTTAATGGTTCTGGCGGATTTAAAAAAAGCTGGTGAAACAGATGAACTAGCATATTCGGTTAACTATGGTGAATTATTTAAAGTATGTAAGGAAGTTGTGGAGGGTAAACCATATAAGCTTGTTGAAGCAGTTGCAGAAAAAATTGCAAAAACTGTTTTGGGGCAATTTCCTCTTGTTTCAGAGGTAACAATAAAGGTAATTAAACCAGATCCGCCAATTCCTGGTCATTATCGATCTGTAGCAGTTGAAATAACAAGGAGAAGATAATTATGGGAAATACAGCATTTATTGCCCTTGGATCTAATATCGGAAACAGGTATGATTATTTATCGGAAGCCATTGAACACCTGGCAAAACATCCAAAAATCAAGTTGGTAAATACATCCTCTGTATATGAAACGGATCCTGTTGGATACGAAGAACAAGATTTATTTTTAAATATGGTGGCCGAGATTCAAACGGACATGAGTGCCTTTGAATTATTAGATTTTTGTTTGAAAGTCGAATTAGAACTTGGGAGAAAAAGGGAAATTGTGTGGGGACCAAGAACAATCGACCTTGACATTCTTCTTTATAACCAAGAAAATATAAAATCAGAGAAACTTATTATTCCGCATCCAAGGATGCTAGAGCGGAATTTTGTCATGATTCCATTGTCAGAGATAAGAACTGACATTATCATTCCAAATTTAGAAAAACCACTTGAAGCATGGATCAAAGAATTACCTAACAAAGAAGGAGTCCGAATATGGAAGCGGAAAAATGGGGAAGACGTATTCGAGCCTATCGGAAGCTAAAAGGCTACACACAGGAGAGCTTCTCGAAGGAGCTTGGTGTATCAGTATCAATTATTGGTGAGATTGAAAGAGGCAACCGCCTGCCGACAGGTGAGCTGCTTAAGAAGATCGGTCAAACCTTAAATATTACCATAGAAGAACTATCACCGAATGAATAGGGAGGGATTAAAAATATGTTGAAAATCGGCAATATTGAAATGAAAAATCCAGTCGTTTTGGCGCCGATGGCAGGCGTATGTAACTCTGCCTTTCGTTTAACGGTTAAAGAGTTCGGAGCTGGCTTAGTTTGTGCGGAAATGGTCAGTGACAAAGGGATTGTCCTTAAGAATGAAAAGACGATGAATATGCTTTATATCGACGAACGTGAAAAACCACTAAGCCTGCAAATTTTCGGCGGGGAAAAGGAAACACTTGTAGAAGCAGCACGATTTGTAGATAAAAATACAAATGCGGATATCATTGATATCAACATGGGATGTCCTGTACCGAAAATTACTAAATGTGATGCAGGAGCGAAATGGTTGTTGGACCCAGATAAGATTTATGAAATGGTAGCCTCAGTTGTAGATGTTGTTGAAAAACCTGTTACTGTTAAAATGCGTATGGGCTGGGATGAGGAACATATCTTTGCCGTTAAAAACGCTCAGGCAGTAGAAAGAGCTGGCGGTCAAGCTGTTGCACTTCATGGGCGTACACGTGTTCAAATGTACGAAGGAACCGCAAACTGGGATATTATGAGAGAAGTAAAGCAGGCTATTAATATCCCATTGATCGGGAATGGTGATGTTCAAACTCCACAGGACGCAAAAAGAATGCTGGATGAAACAGGTGTGGATGGGGTCATGATAGGAAGGGCTGCCTTAGGAAACCCATGGATGATCTACCGTACAGTTCAATACCTTGAAACAGGAATTTTAATGGACGAACCAACTGTTCGTGAAAAAATGAATGTATGTATCTTGCATCTTGACCGGCTAATTGCTCTTAAAAGTGAACATATTGCTGTTCGTGAAATGCGTAAGCATGCGGCATGGTATCTAAAAGGTGTAAAAGGAAATGCACGAGTGAGAAATGCGGTTAATGAATGTAATACTCGTGATGAATTAGCAGGGTTGTTAAATGGTTTGGCAGCTGAAGCAGAAGAAAAAGAAAGCCAACTTATCGTAGGATAAATTTGACTTTAGCAATAAGCTTTCCTATAATATTTTTATTTGATAAACACTGCCAGTGAATATACTGGCAGTTTTCTTTTATATTAATCTTTTTTGATGTCTGAATTGTCGAGATTGTGTAAAATAATAAAGTATGCATAAAAAGTGAACTATTTACAGCATTAAATCTTAGTTTACATAAAAAGAAGTAATTGGAGTTGATAAAGCATGAGTCAAGAGGAATTAAATGACCAGTTGAGGGTCAGACGGGAAAAAATGAATACGATGCGTGAAAACGGACTAGATCCGTTTGGGAAACGTTTTGAACGTACTCACAGTATCATTGAGTTAGTAGAACAGTATGGAGAGTCAGAGAAGGAAGAACTCGAGGCTAAAAATGTGGAAGTGACTCTTGCAGGCCGGATGATGACAAAGCGCGGAAAAGGTAAGGCGGGATTTGCTAACATTCAGGATCTTACTGGACAAATTCAAGTATATGTTCGTGTAGATGCGATTGGCGCGGAAGCTTATGAAGTGTTTGATTCATCTGATTTAGGAGATATCATCGGTGTAACTGGAACTTTATTTAAAACAAAGGTTGGAGAATTATCAGTTAAGGTTCAAAACTATACATTTTTAACAAAAGCACTCCGACCGCTGCCAGATAAATTCCATGGTCTAAAGGATGTAGAGCAGCGATATCGTCAGCGTTATTTAGATTTAATCGTAAGCCAAGAAAGCAGAGAAACCTTTATTACACGCAGTAAAATTATCCAAGCAATGCGCCGTTATCTTGATGACCATGGCTATTTAGAGGTTGAAACTCCGATGATGCATTCGATTGCCGGAGGTGCTTCTGCAAGACCGTTTATTACACATCATAATGCACTTGATATGGAACTATACATGCGTATCGCTATTGAACTTCATCTAAAGCGATTAATCGTTGGCGGACTTGAAAAGGTGTATGAAATTGGCCGTGTATTCCGTAATGAAGGTGTCTCTACACGCCACAATCCAGAGTTTACGATGATCGAGTTATACGAGGCTTATGCAGATTATCAGGACATTATGAGTCTGACTGAAAATCTGATTGCACACATAGCGCAAGAAGTATTAGGCACAACTACTGTCCAATATGGAGAATATGAAGTCAACTTAAAGCCAGAGTGGAAAAGACTGCACATGGTAGATGCGATCAAAGAATATACAGGAGTGGACTTCTGGAATCATATGAGTGTAGAAGAAGCCCGCGCGCTTGCAAAGGAACATGGAGTAGAAATTACTGAACATATGCTATATGGCCATATTGTTAATGAATTCTTCGAGCAAAAGGTTGAAGAAAAGCTAATACAGCCAACTTTCATTTATGGTCATCCAGTTGAAATTTCTCCACTTGCTAAGAAAAATGAAGAAGATCCAAGGTTTACAGATCGTTTCGAATTATTTATTGTAGCTCGTGAACATGCAAATGCATTTACGGAGTTAAATGATCCAATTGACCAAAGAGAACGCTTTGAAGCGCAATTAAAAGAGCGTGAACAAGGTAATGATGAAGCACATGAAATGGATGAGGATTTTGTAGAAGCATTGGAATATGGTATGCCTCCTACAGGTGGATTAGGGATTGGTATAGATCGTCTTGTTATGCTGCTAACCAACTCTCCATCGATTCGCGATGTATTATTATTCCCATTAATGCGTCATCGTTAAGAAGAAATAAGAAAAAACACCGCGATAATAGTGCTGAGGCTGTCGAGAAAATTTCGACAGCCTTTATTTTTTCTATTAACTTTATTCATACACCGGCATTAGTACCAATCCTCTTAGTGGCACGTGGGATTTGTCCTTAAGGGCGTGGATGAAGGACAAAACTTTTTGATGGGACGAGAGATTTTTCCTTAAGGGTGAGGATGAAGGACAAATCTTTTTGGTGGGACGAGAGATTAGTCCTAAAGAAGATAGATGATAATCAAATCTTTCAGGCAGTACCTCATGAATAAATGCTCACTCCTTTAAATTAAAAAAGAAATTTGAAAATTATTATTTTAGTATATTTCATAAATATGTTGGAAAAGCTATTGCACTGAATCAATAATGGTGGTATATTAATATCTGTTGTTGCGAGACAACAAGCATTTAAAAAGTTTTTTAAAAAAGTTATTGACTTTTAGTTAACAACTTGATAAGATAATAAAGTCGCCTTTGAGCGAAGTAAGTAATTAATTGTTCTTTGAAAACTAAACAAACAAGAACGTCAACAAACAATTTTTTAGCTTTTTAAAAAGCTAAGCCAACGTAACAAAATGAGCTATATCAACTTTCTTGGAGAGTTTGATCCTGGCTCAGGACGAACGCTGGCGGCGTGCCTAATACATGCAAGTCGAGCGAATCTTGAGGTGCTTGCACCTCTTGGTTAGCGGCGGACGGGTGAGTAACACGTGGGCAACCTGCCTGTAAGACTGGGATAACTTCGGGAAACCGGAGCTAATACCGGATAATCCTTTTCCTCACATGAGGAAAAGCTGAAAGTCGGTTTACGCTGACACTTACAGATGGGCCCGCGGCGCATTAGCTAGTTGGTGAGGTAACGGCTCACCAAGGCGACGATGCGTAGCCGACCTGAGAGGGTGATCGGCCACACTGGGACTGAGACACGGCCCAGACTCCTACGGGAGGCAGCAGTAGGGAATCTTCCGCAATGGACGAAAGTCTGACGGAGCAACGCCGCGTGAGCGATGAAGGCCTTCGGGTCGTAAAGCTCTGTTGTTAGGGAAGAACAAGTACCGGAGTAACTGCCGGTACCTTGACGGTACCTAACCAGAAAGCCACGGCTAACTACGTGCCAGCAGCCGCGGTAATACGTAGGTGGCAAGCGTTGTCCGGAATTATTGGGCGTAAAGCGCGCGCAGGCGGTCCTTTAAGTCTGATGTGAAAGCCCACGGCTCAACCGTGGAGGGTCATTGGAAACTGGGGGACTTGAGTACAGAAGAGGAAAGCGGAATTCCACGTGTAGCGGTGAAATGCGTAGAGATGTGGAGGAACACCAGTGGCGAAGGCGGCTTTCTGGTCTGTAACTGACGCTGAGGCGCGAAAGCGTGGGGAGCAAACAGGATTAGATACCCTGGTAGTCCACGCCGTAAACGATGAGTGCTAAGTGTTAGAGGGTTTCCGCCCTTTAGTGCTGCAGCTAACGCATTAAGCACTCCGCCTGGGGAGTACGGCCGCAAGGCTGAAACTCAAAGGAATTGACGGGGGCCCGCACAAGCGGTGGAGCATGTGGTTTAATTCGAAGCAACGCGAAGAACCTTACCAGGTCTTGACATCCTCTGACACTCCTAGAGATAGGACTTTCCCCTTCGGGGGACAGAGTGACAGGTGGTGCATGGTTGTCGTCAGCTCGTGTCGTGAGATGTTGGGTTAAGTCCCGCAACGAGCGCAACCCTTGATCTTAGTTGCCAGCATTCAGTTGGGCACTCTAAGGTGACTGCCGGTGACAAACCGGAGGAAGGTGGGGATGACGTCAAATCATCATGCCCCTTATGACCTGGGCTACACACGTGCTACAATGGATGGTACAAAGGGCTGCAAGACCGCGAGGTTTAGCCAATCCCATAAAACCATTCTCAGTTCGGATTGCAGGCTGCAACTCGCCTGCATGAAGCCGGAATCGCTAGTAATCGCGGATCAGCATGCCGCGGTGAATACGTTCCCGGGCCTTGTACACACCGCCCGTCACACCACGAGAGTTTGTAACACCCGAAGTCGGTGGGGTAACCGCAAGGAGCCAGCCGCCTAAGGTGGGACAGATGATTGGGGTGAAGTCGTAACAAGGTAGCCGTATCGGAAGGTGCGGCTGGATCACCTCCTTTCTAAGGATAATGCAGTCCTTATGGACTGATAAGAAGTTGACCGTTACTTGTTTGTTTAGTTTTGAGGGAGCAATTCTCTCAAAGCTTTTTTTAATCGTTCTTTGAAAACTAGATAATCGTAAGAAGAAGTCAAAGTAAAACCGAGAATCGCCATTTTAGTTTTTCTCTCTTATTAAATTAAGAGTATAACCATTTAGGTTAAGTTAGAAAGGGCGCACGGTGGATGCCTTGGCACTAGGAGCCGATGAAGGACGGGACTAACACCGATATGCTTCGGGGAGCTGTAAGTAAGCTTTGATCCGGAGATTTCCGAATGGGGGAACCCACTGTTCGTAATGGAACAGTATCTTTACCTGAATACATAGGGTATTGAAGGCAGACCCGGGGAACTGAAACATCTAAGTACCCGGAGGAAGAGAAAGCAAACGCGATTCCCTGAGTAGCGGCGAGCGAAACGGGACATAGCCCAAACCAAGAGGCTTGCCTCTTGGGGTTGTAGGACACTCAACATGGAGTTACAAAGGAACGGGGTAGATGAAGCGATCTGGAAAGGTCCGTCATAGAAGGTAAAAACCCTGTAGTTGAAACTTCGTTCCCTCCTGAGTGGATCCTGAGTACGGCCGGACACGTGAAATCCGGTCGGAAGCTGGGAGGACCATCTCCCAAGGCTAAATACTCCCTAGTGACCGATAGTGAACCAGTACCGTGAGGGAAAGGTGAAAAGCACCCCGGAAGGGGAGTGAAAGAGATCCTGAAACCGTGTGCCTACAAGTAGTCAGAGCCCGTTCATGGGTGATGGCGTGCCTTTTGTAGAATGAACCGGCGAGTTACGATCCCATGCAAGGTTAAGTTGAAGAGACGGAGCCGCAGCGAAAGCGAGTCTGAATAGGGCGAATGAGTATGTGGTCGTAGACCCGAAACCAGGTGATCTACCCATGTCCAGGGTGAAGTCCAGGTAACACTGGATGGAGGCCCGAACCCACGCACGTTGAAAAGTGCGGGGATGAGGTGTGGGTAGCGGAGAAATTCCAATCGAACTTGGAGATAGCTGGTTCTCTCCGAAATAGCTTTAGGGCTAGCCTCACGTTGTAAGAGTCTTGGAGGTAGAGCACTGTTTGGACTAGGGGCCCTCATCGGGTTACCGAATTCAGACAAACTCCGAATGCCAAAGACTTATCCGTGGGAGTCAGACTGCGAGTGATAAGATCCGTAGTCAAAAGGGAAACAGCCCAGACCACCAGCTAAGGTCCCAAAGTTTACGTTAAGTGGAAAAGGATGTGGAGTTGCTTAGACAACCAGGATGTTGGCTTAGAAGCAGCCACCATTTAAAGAGTGCGTAATAGCTCACTGGTCGAGTGACTCTGCGCCGAAAATGTACCGGGGCTAAACGTAACACCGAAGCTGTGGATTGACACCGTTGGTGTCAGTGGTAGGAGAGCGTTCTAAGGGCGTTGAAGCTAGACCGTAAGGACTGGTGGAGCGCTTAGAAGTGAGAATGCCGGTATGAGTAGCGAAAGATGGGTGAGAATCCCATCCACCGTATGCCTAAGGTTTCCTGAGGAAGGCTCGTCCTCTCAGGGTTAGTCGGGACCTAAGCCGAGGCCGAAAGGCGTAGGCGATGGACAACAGGTTGATATTCCTGTACCACCTCTTTATCGTTTGAGTGATGGGGGGACGCAGGAGGATAGGGTAAGCGCACTGCTGGATATGTGCGTGTAAGCAGTTAGGCTGGTGAATAGGAAAATCCGTTCACCTTAAGGCTGAGCTGTGATGCCGAGGGAAATATAGTACCGAAGTTCCTGATTCCACACTGCCAAGAAAAGCCTCTAGCGAGATAAAAGGTGCCCGTACCGCAAACCGACACAGGTAGGCGAGGAGAGAATCCTAAGGTGAGCGAGAGAACTCTCGTTAAGGAACTCGGCAAAATGACCCCGTAACTTCGGGAGAAGGGGTGCTTTTTGAGGTGAATAGCCTCGAAGAGCCGCAGTGAATAGGCCCAGGCGACTGTTTAGCAAAAACACAGGTCTCTGCGAAGCCGCAAGGCGAAGTATAGGGGCTGACGCCTGCCCGGTGCTGGAAGGTTAAGAGGAGGGGTTAGCTGCTAAGCGAAGCTCTGAATCGAAGCCCCAGTAAACGGCGGCCGTAACTATAACGGTCCTAAGGTAGCGAAATTCCTTGTCGGGTAAGTTCCGACCCGCACGAAAGGCGTAACGATCTGGGCACTGTCTCAACGAGAGACTCGGTGAAATTATAGTACCTGTGAAGATGCAGGTTACCCGCGACAGGACGGAAAGACCCCGTGGAGCTTTACTGTAGCCTGATATTGAATTTTGGTACAGCTTGTACAGGATAGGTAGGAGCCTGAGAAACCGGAGCGCCAGCTTCGGTGGAGGCGTCGGTGGGATACTACCCTGGCTGTATTGAAATTCTAACCCACACCCCTCATCGGGGTGGGAGACAGTGTCAGGTGGGCAGTTTGACTGGGGCGGTCGCCTCCTAAAGAGTAACGGAGGCGCCCAAAGGTTCCCTCAGAATGGTTGGAAATCATTCGCAGAGTGTAAAGGCACAAGGGAGCTTGACTGCGAGACCTACAAGTCGAGCAGGGACGAAAGTCGGGCTTAGTGATCCGGTGGTTCCGCATGGAAGGGCCATCGCTCAACGGATAAAAGCTACCCCGGGGATAACAGGCTTATCTCCCCCAAGAGTCCACATCGACGGGGAGGTTTGGCACCTCGATGTCGGCTCATCGCATCCTGGGGCTGTAGTCGGTCCCAAGGGTTGGGCTGTTCGCCCATTAAAGCGGTACGCGAGCTGGGTTCAGAACGTCGTGAGACAGTTCGGTCCCTATCCGTCGTGGGCGCAGGAAATTTGAGAGGAGCTGTCCTTAGTACGAGAGGACCGGGATGGACGCACCGCTGGTGTACCAGTTGTCTTGCCAAAGGCATCGCTGGGTAGCTATGTGCGGACGGGATAAGTGCTGAAAGCATCTAAGCATGAAGCCCCCCTCAAGATGAGATTTCCCATAGCGTCAAGCTAGTAAGAACCCTGAAAGATGATCAGGTTGATAGGTCAGAGGTGGAAGCGCGGTAACGTGTGGAGCTGACTGATACTAATCGTTCGAGGACTTAACCAATATTAAGGTGAACTCGTTTTACAAACTTCTTCTGAAATTATCTAGTTTTGAGGGAATGAAACCTCAAAAACAGTCTGGTAATAATGGCGAGAAGGTCACACCCGTTCCCATACCGAACACGGAAGTTAAGCTTCTCAGCGCCGATGGTAGTTGGGACTTTGTCCCTGTGAGAGTAGGACGTTGCCAGGCTGTATTATATGGAGGATTAGCTCAGCTGGGAGAGCATCTGCCTTACAAGCAGAGGGTCGGCGGTTCGATCCCGTCATCCTCCACCATAATATCTAGCAATAATGAAAATATTGCTTATTAATGCCGGTTTAGCTCAATTGGTAGAGCAACTGACTTGTAATCAGTAGGTTGGGGGTTCAAGTCCTCTAGCCGGCACCATGCTTCTTACTTCGTTGAATTAAATCAGTGGAAGCATACGCAAAATCCCGACGGGATTTTAAGCAAAAAGAACTAGTTTCTTTTATACGAATAATTTTTTGAGCCATTAGCTCAGTTGGTAGAGCATCTGACTTTTAATCAGAGGGTCGAAGGTTCGAGTCCTTCATGGCTCACCAGAATTTTTTACGGTAGTAAAATAATTTTCCATATGCGGGTGTGGCGGAATTGGCAGACGCACCAGACTTAGGATCTGGCGCCGCAAGGCGTGGGGGTTCGACTCCCTTCACCAGCACCAAGATTTTTTGCGAAGCGAAATAATTTTCCATATATGCGGAAGTAGTTCAGTGGTAGAACACCACCTTGCCAAGGTGGGGGTCGCGGGTTCGAATCCCGTCTTCCGCTCCATAGTAAGTTGCCGGGGTGGCGGAACTGGCAGACGCACAGGACTTAAAATCCTGCGGTAGGTGACTACCGTACCGGTTCGATTCCGGTCCTCGGCACCATTCATACTAATTAATAATAAAATATTGCGCCCGTAGCTCAATTGGATAGAGTGTCTGACTACGGATCAGAAGGTTATGGGTTCGACTCCTTTCGGGCGCGCCATTTTTTACGGGAAGTAGCTCAGCTTGGTAGAGCACTTGGTTTGGGACCAAGGGGTCGCAGGTTCGAATCCTGTCTTCCCGACCATTCACTTAATCTAATAAATTGGGGCCTTAGCTCAGCTGGGAGAGCGCCTGCTTTGCACGCAGGAGGTCAGCGGTTCGATCCCGCTAGGCTCCACCAAAATAATAAATTAATATGTTGACAATGTTACATTACATCTGTTAAGATATTAAAGTCGCTAACACGACAACATATTGTTCTTTGAAAACTAAACAAACAAGAACGTCAACAAACAATTTTTTAGCTTTTTAAAAAGCTAAGCCAACGTAACAAAATGAGCTATATCAACTTTCTTGGAGAGTTTGATCCTGGCTCAGGACGAACGCTGGCGGCGTGCCTAATACATGCAAGTCGAGCGAATCTTGAGGTGCTTGCACCTCTTGGTTAGCGGCGGACGGGTGAGTAACACGTGGGCAACCTGCCTGTAAGACTGGGATAACTTCGGGAAACCGGAGCTAATACCGGATAATCCTTTTCCTCTCATGAGGAAAAGCTGAAAGTCGGTTTACGCTGACACTTACAGATGGGCCCGCGGCGCATTAGCTAGTTGGTGAGGTAACGGCTCACCAAGGCGACGATGCGTAGCCGACCTGAGAGGGTGATCGGCCACACTGGGACTGAGACACGGCCCAGACTCCTACGGGAGGCAGCAGTAGGGAATCTTCCGCAATGGACGAAAGTCTGACGGAGCAACGCCGCGTGAGCGATGAAGGCCTTCGGGTCGTAAAGCTCTGTTGTTAGGGAAGAACAAGTACCGGAGTAACTGCCGGTACCTTGACGGTACCTAACCAGAAAGCCACGGCTAACTACGTGCCAGCAGCCGCGGTAATACGTAGGTGGCAAGCGTTGTCCGGAATTATTGGGCGTAAAGCGCGCGCAGGCGGTCCTTTAAGTCTGATGTGAAAGCCCACGGCTCAACCGTGGAGGGTCATTGGAAACTGGGGGACTTGAGTACAGAAGAGGAAAGCGGAATTCCACGTGTAGCGGTGAAATGCGTAGAGATGTGGAGGAACACCAGTGGCGAAGGCGGCTTTCTGGTCTGTAACTGACGCTGAGGCGCGAAAGCGTGGGGAGCAAACAGGATTAGATACCCTGGTAGTCCACGCCGTAAACGATGAGTGCTAAGTGTTAGAGGGTTTCCGCCCTTTAGTGCTGCAGCTAACGCATTAAGCACTCCGCCTGGGGAGTACGGCCGCAAGGCTGAAACTCAAAGGAATTGACGGGGGCCCGCACAAGCGGTGGAGCATGTGGTTTAATTCGAAGCAACGCGAAGAACCTTACCAGGTCTTGACATCCTCTGACACTCCTAGAGATAGGACTTTCCCCTTCGGGGGACAGAGTGACAGGTGGTGCATGGTTGTCGTCAGCTCGTGTCGTGAGATGTTGGGTTAAGTCCCGCAACGAGCGCAACCCTTGATCTTAGTTGCCAGCATTCAGTTGGGCACTCTAAGGTGACTGCCGGTGACAAACCGGAGGAAGGTGGGGATGACGTCAAATCATCATGCCCCTTATGACCTGGGCTACACACGTGCTACAATGGATGGTACAAAGGGCTGCAAGACCGCGAGGTTTAGCCAATCCCATAAAACCATTCTCAGTTCGGATTGCAGGCTGCAACTCGCCTGCATGAAGCCGGAATCGCTAGTAATCGCGGATCAGCATGCCGCGGTGAATACGTTCCCGGGCCTTGTACACACCGCCCGTCACACCACGAGAGTTTGTAACACCCGAAGTCGGTGGGGTAACCGCAAGGAGCCAGCCGCCTAAGGTGGGACAGATGATTGGGGTGAAGTCGTAACAAGGTAGCCGTATCGGAAGGTGCGGCTGGATCACCTCCTTTCTAAGGATAATGCAGTCCTTATGGACTGATAAGAAGTTGACCGTTACTTGTTTGTTTAGTTTTGAGGGAGCAATTCTCTCAAAGCTTTTTTTAATCGTTCTTTGAAAACTAGATAATCGTAAGAAGAAGTCAAAGTAAAACCGAGAATCGCCATTTTAGTTTTTCTCTCTTATTAAATTAAGAGTATAACCATTTAGGTTAAGTTAGAAAGGGCGCACGGTGGATGCCTTGGCACTAGGAGCCGATGAAGGACGGGACTAACACCGATATGCTTCGGGGAGCTGTAAGTAAGCTTTGATCCGGAGATTTCCGAATGGGGGAACCCACTGTTCGTAATGGAACAGTATCTTTACCTGAATACATAGGGTATTGAAGGCAGACCCGGGGAACTGAAACATCTAAGTACCCGGAGGAAGAGAAAGCAAACGCGATTCCCTGAGTAGCGGCGAGCGAAACGGGACATAGCCCAAACCAAGAGGCTTGCCTCTTGGGGTTGTAGGACACTCAACATGGAGTTACAAAGGAACGGGGTAGATGAAGCGATCTGGAAAGGTCCGTCATAGAAGGTAAAAACCCTGTAGTTGAAACTTCGTTCCCTCCTGAGTGGATCCTGAGTACGGCCGGACACGTGAAATCCGGTCGGAAGCTGGGAGGACCATCTCCCAAGGCTAAATACTCCCTAGTGACCGATAGTGAACCAGTACCGTGAGGGAAAGGTGAAAAGCACCCCGGAAGGGGAGTGAAAGAGATCCTGAAACCGTGTGCCTACAAGTAGTCAGAGCCCGTTCATGGGTGATGGCGTGCCTTTTGTAGAATGAACCGGCGAGTTACGATCCCATGCAAGGTTAAGTTGAAGAGACGGAGCCGCAGCGAAAGCGAGTCTGAATAGGGCGAATGAGTATGTGGTCGTAGACCCGAAACCAGGTGATCTACCCATGTCCAGGGTGAAGTCCAGGTAACACTGGATGGAGGCCCGAACCCACGCACGTTGAAAAGTGCGGGGATGAGGTGTGGGTAGCGGAGAAATTCCAATCGAACTTGGAGATAGCTGGTTCTCTCCGAAATAGCTTTAGGGCTAGCCTCACGTTGTAAGAGTCTTGGAGGTAGAGCACTGTTTGGACTAGGGGCCCTCATCGGGTTACCGAATTCAGACAAACTCCGAATGCCAAAGACTTATCCGTGGGAGTCAGACTGCGAGTGATAAGATCCGTAGTCAAAAGGGAAACAGCCCAGACCACCAGCTAAGGTCCCAAAGTTTACGTTAAGTGGAAAAGGATGTGGAGTTGCTTAGACAACCAGGATGTTGGCTTAGAAGCAGCCACCATTTAAAGAGTGCGTAATAGCTCACTGGTCGAGTGACTCTGCGCCGAAAATGTACCGGGGCTAAACGTAACACCGAAGCTGTGGATTGACACCGTTGGTGTCAGTGGTAGGAGAGCGTTCTAAGGGCGTTGAAGCTAGACCGTAAGGACTGGTGGAGCGCTTAGAAGTGAGAATGCCGGTATGAGTAGCGAAAGATGGGTGAGAATCCCATCCACCGTATGCCTAAGGTTTCCTGAGGAAGGCTCGTCCTCTCAGGGTTAGTCGGGACCTAAGCCGAGGCCGAAAGGCGTAGGCGATGGACAACAGGTTGATATTCCTGTACCACCTCTTTATCGTTTGAGTGATGGGGGGACGCAGGAGGATAGGGTAAGCGCACTGCTGGATATGTGCGTGTAAGCAGTTAGGCTGGTGAATAGGAAAATCCGTTCACCTTAAGGCTGAGCTGTGATGCCGAGGGAAATATAGTACCGAAGTTCCTGATTCCACACTGCCAAGAAAAGCCTCTAGCGAGATAAAAGGTGCCCGTACCGCAAACCGACACAGGTAGGCGAGGAGAGAATCCTAAGGTGAGCGAGAGAACTCTCGTTAAGGAACTCGGCAAAATGACCCCGTAACTTCGGGAGAAGGGGTGCTTTTTGAGGTGAATAGCCTCGAAGAGCCGCAGTGAATAGGCCCAGGCGACTGTTTAGCAAAAACACAGGTCTCTGCGAAGCCGCAAGGCGAAGTATAGGGGCTGACGCCTGCCCGGTGCTGGAAGGTTAAGAGGAGGGGTTAGCTGCTAAGCGAAGCTCTGAATCGAAGCCCCAGTAAACGGCGGCCGTAACTATAACGGTCCTAAGGTAGCGAAATTCCTTGTCGGGTAAGTTCCGACCCGCACGAAAGGCGTAACGATCTGGGCACTGTCTCAACGAGAGACTCGGTGAAATTATAGTACCTGTGAAGATGCAGGTTACCCGCGACAGGACGGAAAGACCCCGTGGAGCTTTACTGTAGCCTGATATTGAATTTTGGTACAGCTTGTACAGGATAGGTAGGAGCCTGAGAAACCGGAGCGCCAGCTTCGGTGGAGGCGTCGGTGGGATACTACCCTGGCTGTATTGAAATTCTAACCCACACCCCTCATCGGGGTGGGAGACAGTGTCAGGTGGGCAGTTTGACTGGGGCGGTCGCCTCCTAAAGAGTAACGGAGGCGCCCAAAGGTTCCCTCAGAATGGTTGGAAATCATTCGCAGAGTGTAAAGGCACAAGGGAGCTTGACTGCGAGACCTACAAGTCGAGCAGGGACGAAAGTCGGGCTTAGTGATCCGGTGGTTCCGCATGGAAGGGCCATCGCTCAACGGATAAAAGCTACCCCGGGGATAACAGGCTTATCTCCCCCAAGAGTCCACATCGACGGGGAGGTTTGGCACCTCGATGTCGGCTCATCGCATCCTGGGGCTGTAGTCGGTCCCAAGGGTTGGGCTGTTCGCCCATTAAAGCGGTACGCGAGCTGGGTTCAGAACGTCGTGAGACAGTTCGGTCCCTATCCGTCGTGGGCGCAGGAAATTTGAGAGGAGCTGTCCTTAGTACGAGAGGACCGGGATGGACGCACCGCTGGTGTACCAGTTGTCTTGCCAAAGGCATCGCTGGGTAGCTATGTGCGGACGGGATAAGTGCTGAAAGCATCTAAGCATGAAGCCCCCCTCAAGATGAGATTTCCCATAGCGTCAAGCTAGTAAGAACCCTGAAAGATGATCAGGTTGATAGGTCAGAGGTGGAAGCGCGGTAACGTGTGGAGCTGACTGATACTAATCGTTCGAGGACTTAACCAATTTAAGGTGAACTCGTTTTTACAACTTCTTCTGAATTATCTAGTTTTGAGGGAATGAAACCTCAAAAAAACAGTCTGGTAATAATGGCGAGAAGGTCACACCCGTTCCCATACCGAACACGGAAGTTAAGCTTTTCAGCGCCGATGGTAGTTGGGACTTTGTCCCTGTGAGAGTAGGACGTTGCCAGGCACACGAAGCACAACCTGATAAAGGTTGTGCTTTTTTGTATCTCCTAAAGGAAAAAGCTATTAAATAATATGATGAAATAAGATTCGTGCCCGTTCGACAATAATTTTAGAGAAAATGGTAACGAATAGAGACTATTCGTGCCCGTGTAATGACACTTTTCAAAAAAACGGTAAAGAATAGCTTTTATTCATGCCCATGAAGCCTACTTTTTAGAAAAAACGGTAAGGAATAGAAGAAGCCCGCCAAACACATCAATTACCTCCAACCAATCCATCCCGCACGCAAATCCAGTACTAATCTCCTAAAAACAAATTAATATACTTAAACAGGTTTCACACCTGCGAAATATGGAGAAAATCATTAGTAGCATGTTGTTTGCAACTACATAAAATTTTCAGTATAATTAATGTCAAATATAGTCAAAGTCAGAAGGAGGTGGGAAGATGAGAAACATCTCCGATATTATTGAAAAGTATTTAAAACAAGTATTAGAAATGAGTGAAAAAGAGCTTGTTGAAATTAAACGCAGTGAGATTGCGGATAAGTTTCAATGTGTTCCATCACAAATCAATTATGTCATAAATACACGCTTTACCATTGAACGAGGATATATCGTGGAAAGTAAACGCGGGGGAGGCGGATATATTCGAATCATGAAGGTTCAATCCCATGATTCAGTCGACTTAATTGATCATTTGTTGTCACTCATTGATAATCGGATTGCCCAAACTACTGCAGAAGATGTGATTTACAGACTGGTACATGAGGAGATAATTACAAAACGAGAGGCAAAAATAATGTTAAGTGTTATTGACCGTTCAGTCCTTTATATTGATCTTCCATTCCGAGACGAACTACGAGCTAGAATGTTAAAAGCGATGTTAACATCATTGAAATATAAATAATTTAAACCAGCTAGAGAGGTGAAATAAAAATGATTTGCCAGGAATGTAATCAAAGGCCTGCTGCGCTGCATTTTACAAAAATCGTTAACGGTGAAAAAACCGAAGTAAACCTTTGTGAAAAATGTGCCCAAGAAAAAGGTGAAATGTTTATGTTTACTGGAGGATCAGGTTTTACTTTTAATAACCTATTGGCCGGTCTATTAAATATTGATCCTACTGTTCAAAAGCAAAATCAAAATACGTTTCATCAAGAAGAAGTACTTCAATGTAATAGATGTTCAATGACATTTCCACAATTTATTAAAGTGGGACGTTTCGGATGTGCGCATTGCTCTGAAACGTTTAAGGAACAGCTCCCACCGGTCTTAAGGAGACTTCACAGCGGAAATTGGACCCATAACGGTAAAATTCCTAAGAGAATTGGTGGGGGAATTCACCTTAAGAAGCAAGTTGAAAATCTTAAAAATGAATTAAAAGAATTAATTCAACAAGAGGAATTTGAAAAAGCTGCTAAGATTCGAGATGAAATTCGCACTCTAGAAAAAGAATTACCTGGCAGCAGTAAGGGAGGGGAATAACGTGTCGCTTGAACGTTTTATCAATCAAGCAGTCAGCTCGTGGATGAGCGAGGAGGGACCTGATTCAGATATCGTCCTTAGTTCCCGAATCCGTTTAGCCCGAAACTTCGAGAACTTTAAATTTCCAACACTATTTTCGCATGAAGAAGCACAATCAATCATTTTAAAAATGGAAGAAATCTTGCGTGATTCTAACTTCACAAAGTTTGGACAAATGGATTTACTGAAAATCGATGACATACAGCCTCTTCAGAAAAGGGTTTTGGTAGAAAAGCATTTAATTAGTCCTAATTTAGCTGAAGACTCACCTTATGGTGCCGTTCTATTAACCGAAAACGAAGAAGTTAGTATTATGATTAACGAAGAGGATCACATTCGTATTCAGTGTTTGTTTTCTGGGTTGCAATTAACGGAGGCGTTGGAGGCTGCTAATGAAGTAGATGACTGGCTAGAAAGCCACATTCACTTTGGCTTTGATGAGAAGTATGGCTATCTTACAAGCTGCCCTACAAACGTCGGAACAGGACTTCGTGCTTCAGTAATGATGCATTTGCCAGGATTAATGTTAACACAGCAAATCAATCGTATTATTCCGGCTATTAATCAGCTGGGTTTAGTTGTTAGAGGGATCTATGGTGAGGGGAGTGAGGCACTCGGAAATATATTTCAAATCTCTAATCAAATTACTTTGGGAAAATCCGAAGAAGACATTTGCCGTGACCTTAAAGACGTTGTGAGTCAGTTAATTTCACAAGAAAGGTCCGCCCGTGAAGCATTACGCAAAACTTCAAACATACAATTAGAAGACAGAGTGTTTCGTTCCTATGGTGTGTTATCAAACTGTAGGATTATTGAAACAACAGAGGCGGCAAAGTGCCTATCAGATGTTCGACTAGGAATTGATATGGGATATATTGACCATCTGCCTAAGAATATATTAAATGAATTAATGATTTTAACTCAGCCGGGTTTCCTGCAGCAGTATGCAGGCGGGCATTTAAGAGCAAATGAAAGAGATATACGACGAGCAGCATTAATTCGTGAACGACTAAAAATGGAGCAGGATAAACAGTGAGGAGGAATGGAATATGATGTTTGGCCGTTTTACTGAAAGAGCTCAAAAGGTATTAGCATTAGCGCAAGAGGAAGCAATCCGACTTGGACACAATAATATTGGAACTGAACATATCTTATTGGGCTTAGTCCGAGAGGGAGAAGGCATTGCTGCCAAAGCACTTTATGGGCTTGGGCTGGGTTCTGAAAAAATTCAAAAAGAAGTGGAGTCGTTAATCGGCAAAGGCCAGGAAGCATCTCAAACGATTCACTACACACCAAGGGCGAAAAAGGTAATCGAATTATCTATGGATGAGGCTCGAAAATTAGGACATTCTTATGTGGGAACAGAGCATATCCTGCTTGGTTTAATCCGAGAAGGTGAAGGTGTTGCTGCGAGAGTTCTAAATAATCTTGGAGTAAGCTTAAATAAGGCTCGCCAGCAGGTATTACAATTACTTGGCAGTAATGAATCAGGTGGTCATCAGGGAGGGGCGTCAGTAAGTGCCAACACTCCAACGCTTGACAGCCTTGCAAGAGACTTAACTACCATTGCCAGAGAAGGAAGTTTGGATCCTGTTATTGGCAGAAGTAAGGAAATTCAGCGTGTCATTGAAGTATTAAGCCGCCGTACAAAAAATAATCCTGTGTTAATCGGTGAACCAGGTGTAGGGAAAACGGCTATCGCTGAAGGCCTTGCACAGCAAATTGTGAATAATGAAGTGCCGGAAATTCTTCGTGATAAGCGCGTTATGACGCTAGATATGGGTACGGTGGTTGCCGGTACTAAATACCGCGGTGAATTTGAGGACCGTTTAAAAAAGGTAATGGATGAAATTCGCCAGGCTGGTAACATCATTCTCTTTATTGATGAGTTACACACTTTGATCGGGGCAGGAGGGGCGGAAGGAGCCATTGATGCTTCTAACATCTTAAAGCCTTCCCTGGCACGTGGAGAGCTCCAATGTATCGGTGCAACGACACTAGACGAATATCGAAAATATATTGAAAAAGATGCGGCATTAGAACGTCGTTTCCAGCCAATTCGTGTTGACGAACCAACGGCTGAAGAATCCATTCAAATTTTAGAAGGTCTTCGTGACCGTTATGAAGCACATCACCGAGTTTCCATTACGGATGAAGCTATTGAAGCAGCGGTAAAATTGTCTGATCGCTATATTTCTGACCGGTTCCTTCCGGATAAAGCAATTGACTTAATTGATGAAGCGGGTTCAAAGGTTCGTTTACGTTCCTATACGACTCCGCCAAATTTAAAAGAATTAGAAGTGAAGTTAGAAGAAGTACGCAAAGAGAAGGATGCTGCCGTTCAAAGCCAGGAATTTGAAAAAGCGGCATCACTGAGAGATACGGAGCAGCGCCTTCGTGAGCAGCTTGAAGAAACAAAGAAAACGTGGAAAGAAAAGCAAGGAAAAGAAAATAGTGAAGTGACTGTAGAGGATATTGCAAGTGTAGTTTCAAGCTGGACGGGAATACCAGTTTCGAAGCTTGCTCAAACCGAAACGGCTAAATTACTTAACTTAGAGGAACTCTTACATTCACGAGTAATTGGCCAGGAAGAAGCCGTCAAGGCTGTTTCAAAAGCTGTCCGCCGTGCAAGAGCAGGCTTAAAGGATCCAAAACGTCCTATTGGCTCTTTCGTTTTCCTTGGTCCTACTGGTGTAGGGAAAACTGAATTGGCCAGAGCACTTGCTGAAGCAATGTTTGGTGATGAAGATGCCATGATTCGAATCGATATGTCGGAATATATGGAGAAGCATTCTACATCACGTTTGGTTGGATCTCCTCCAGGGTATGTGGGTTATGAAGAAGGCGGTCAATTAACGGAAAAGGTAAGAAGAAAACCATATTCCGTAATCCTGCTTGACGAAATTGAGAAGGCACATCCGGACGTATTCAATATCTTACTGCAAGTTCTTGAGGATGGCCGATTAACGGATTCTAAGGGAAGAACGGTTGACTTCCGTAATACGGTTTTGATTATGACTTCTAACGTTGGTGCAGAAGCGCTAAAACGAAATAAATATGTCGGCTTTAATATTCAAGATGGCGAACAGGATTATAAGGACATGAAGGGTAAGGTTATGGAAGAATTGAAAAAGGCTTTCCGTCCTGAATTCTTAAACCGTATTGATGAAATCATTGTCTTCCATGCTTTAGAGAAAAAGCATCTTGGAGAAATTGTTACTCTATTATCTGATCAGCTTGTAAAACGATTAAAAGAGCAGCATATTTCTTTAGAGTTAACCGAAGCTGCAAAGGATAAAATTTCGATTGAGGGTTATGATCCAGAATACGGTGCCCGTCCATTGCGCAGAGCTATTCAAAAGCATATTGAAGACCGTCTCTCTGAAGAACTGTTAAAAGGTACAGTATTAACAGGGCAGCATGTTATAATTGATGTTGATAATGGTGAGTTCTTAGTTAGAACGGCAGAAAAAACGACTCTAACTAAATAACCAGATGCGTTTTTAACAATTAAAAGGGGTACACGTTATATGTCTCGACCGTGTACCTCTTTTTCTATTTAGAGTCAGGAGTAGATAGTTATGGTCAAACGAAAAACGAAGTTTATGTGTCAGGAGTGTGGATATGAATCTCCTAAATGGCTGGGGAAATGTCCAGGGTGCGGGGAATGGAACAAAATGGTCGAGGAAGTTGAGGTAACAGGTGGAAATAGAAGAGGCGCCTTTGCCCATTCTCAGGGTGGGGCAACACTAGCTTCAAAACCAACACCGATTACAGCGATTGAATCCTTGTCAGAACCGAGAATACTAACCGAACTAAATGAACTTAACCGAGTTTTAGGCGGAGGCGTGGTAAAAGGATCGCTGGTTTTAATCGGTGGTGACCCCGGCATCGGTAAATCGACACTCCTATTACAAGTATCCTCACAGCTTGCTAATAAAGGGAATCAGGTCTTATACATATCTGGTGAGGAATCGCTGAGGCAAACAAAGCTTCGAGCTGAAAGACTAGGGATTAAATCTGAAAACCTGCTCGTATATGCTGAAACCAATTTAGACGAAATAAACCGGACGATTGAAAACTCAAATCCTAGCTTTGTGATTATTGATTCCATACAAACCGTTTTCCACCCGGAAGTAACTTCCGCACCAGGGAGCGTTTCTCAAGTACGTGAATGTACATCTGAATTAATGCGGATTGGAAAAACGAAAGGAATTGCTATCTTTATTGTTGGTCATGTAACAAAAGAAGGGTCCATTGCAGGACCAAGACTGCTCGAACACATGGTAGATACTGTTCTCTACTTTGAAGGGGAAAGGCATCATACGTATCGTATTTTACGTGCAGTAAAAAATCGTTTTGGATCAACCAATGAAATGGGTATCTTCGAGATGAAAGAATTTGGACTTGATGAGGTTGCAAATCCATCGGAAATTTTCCTTGAAGAGCGGTCACAAGGTGCTGCAGGCTCTACTGTGGTTGCCTCAATGGAAGGGACCCGTCCTGTACTAGTCGAAATCCAGGCGTTAATTTCTCCAACCAGTTTTGGAAACCCAAGAAGGATGGCAACGGGGATTGATCATAACCGTGTTCCCCTATTAATGGCCGTTTTAGAGAAGCGGATGGGAATGCTGCTTCAGAATCAAGATGCGTATCTTAAGGTTGCTGGAGGTGTGAAGTTAGACGAACCAGCTATTGATTTGGCCATTGTTGTTAGTATTGCTTCAAGCTTCCGCGATAAACCGACAAGGGCAACGGATTGTATTATAGGAGAGGTTGGGTTAACCGGAGAGGTTAGAAGAGTGTCCAGGATTGAACAGCGTGTTCAGGAAGCCGCAAAGTTAGGTTTCGAACGGGTTATTTTACCTGCTAATAATTTGAGCGGCTGGCAAGGTCCTAAAGGTGTAGAGTTAATTGGTGTGTCGACTGTAGCAGAAGCTTTAAAAGCAGTGTTAGGGGTGTAGAACATGGAGAATAAAAGGATGGGCGAACAAAATGTCAGTGAAGTTCTACAGTTTATAGCCCCAGGTACACCTATTCGGGAAGGAATTGATAATGTCTTACGAGCAAATACTGGAGGGCTTATTGTTGTCGGTTACAATGATAAGGTTAAAAGTATCGTCGATGGCGGCTTTCAAATTAATTGTCCCTTTTCGCCAAGTTATCTTTATGAGTTAGCAAAAATGGATGGTGCCATTATTTTAAATGAATTAGGTAATACCATTCTTATTGCGAATGCGCAGCTCGTCCCTGATTCTGATATTCCTGCCTCGGAAACAGGTATGCGGCATCGTACAGCTGAACGAGTGGCCAGACAAACAAAGGCATTAGTCATTGCTATATCTCAAAGACGAAATGTCATAACCTTATATCAAGGGAACTTTCGTTATGCCCTTAAAGATATTTCTGTCATTTTAACGAAGGCGAATCAGGCGATTCAAATGCTTGAAAAGTATAAGGTCGTCCTTGAGAGAAGTATTGCCGGGTTAAGTATTTTAGAGTTCGAAGAATCCGTTACATATAACGATTTCTTACTTGTTCTTCATCGATTTGAAATGGTGCTTAGAATTAAAAATGAACTTATCACTTACTTAAACGAATTAGGAACAGAAGGCCGGCTTATTCGGTTACAAATGAATGAAATATTGACAGATCTAGAAGAAGAGACTGCGCTGATTATTAAAGACTACGCACTCGATAGAGAGATCAAGTCAAACGATGTTCTCAAGCGCATGCAGTTGTTAACTAGTAACGGGTCATTAGATGATATAACAATATTGAAATTAATGGGGTATCAAGGGTATATTCCTCTTGATGAGAGCAAACATCCCCGAGGGTATCGGATTCTGAATAAAATCCCCCGTCTTCCAATTGTCATAATTGAAAACATAATTACTAACTTTGGCGGGTTTTCAAACATTGTATCAGCTTCTGTTGAAGAACTAGATGATGTTGAAGGCATTGGTGAAATCCGGGCGAAAAAAATCAAGGAAGGCCTGAGATTGATTAAAGAGAGATTATATACAGAGCGGCATTTATAGACTTATTTTAAGAATTAAAGCAGCAAATTTACGTTTGTTTGACAGAGTTTTTTTCCAGTGCTACCCTATGAAGTGAAAAATATATTTTACTATTAAAAGTTAACTTTCATGTTTTAAAATTCGTACTTTGACTAAAATAATCATTAATCGAAGGTTTCATTTTAGGGAATATGTTTATAATGAGTAGAGGAGGTGAAGGAATGTTAAAACGTATTGTTCAAGCATGCTTTCTTATAACGGGAGGTACGCTTGGAATATTATTAATCCCACAATTGTTAAAAGTAATTAATTTCAATGACATTCCGATAATCAGTAACTCATATGCAGCGGCTATTATAGGTGCAATTATTTTTTATCTTATTACTTTTTGGGCAGTAGATTATGTACTAGAGTTTATTAAATGGGCGGAAGACTCGCTGGTGAAAATCCCGGTAACAGACGTGATTTTTGGCAGTTTAGGGTTAATTTTTGGGTTATTAGTGGCCTTTTTAATCGGTTTTGCTCTAAATGCAGTTCAAGTACCTATTCTTAATGCTGTCGCTCCTATTTTGCTGACGTTATTATTTGGATACCTTGGCTTTCAGGTTGGATTTAAGAAAAGAGATGAGCTGCTTAATCTTTTTGGAAATCGAGGAAAGAAGAAATCCGGAGAAGAGGACACTGAAAAGCCAGAGGGAAAATCATTAAAGATTCTCGATACAAGTGTAATTATTGATGGCCGTGTCGCGGATATATGTCAAACAGGTTTTCTAGATGGAACCATTGTAATTCCCCGCTTTGTACTAGAGGAATTACAGCATATTGCTGATTCTTCTGATGTCCTGAAGCGAAACCGCGGGAGACGGGGCTTGGATATACTAAATCGTATTCAAAAGGAATTAGCGATAAAAGTAGAGATTTATGAAGGCGATTTTGATGAAATACAAGAAGTAGACAGCAAGCTTGTGAAACTAGCGAAGATTACAAATGGAATGCTTGTTACGAACGATTTTAATCTTAATAAAGTATGCGAATTACAGAACGTTTCTGTATTAAATATTAATGATTTAGCCAATGCCGTAAAACCAGTGGTGCTTCCTGGGGAAGAGCTTTCTGTACAGGTAATCAAGGATGGTAAAGAATATCATCAAGGTGTAGCCTATCTTGATGATGGAACGATGATTGTGGTTGAAGAGGGAAGAGAATATATAGGAAAAAGAATCGATGTTCTCGTAACGAGTGTTCTTCAAACCTCAGCTGGTAGGATGATTTTTGCAAAACCGAAACTACTGGAAAAGGCACTATAGGAAGCAAACCAATAGACAGAAAGAATAGAATGGAGTTTTGATATGGCTTATCAAGTCATTATTCCGGCCGCTGGTCAAGGGAAGAGGATGGGGGCAGGGAAAAACAAGCTTTTGTTAGAAGTAAATAATGTACCTGTATTAATCCATACCTTAAAGGTCTTCGATGAAGATGAGTTATGTGAAGGAATTATTTTAGCAGTTAACCCGCTGGATACAGAGGAAATTAAAATTCTGTTAAATAAGTATAAGGTGAAGAAGGTGTTAAATTTAGTTCCTGGTGGAAAAGAACGTCAGGAGAGCATTTATAATGCATTGAAAACCGTAAAGAACGATGGAATTATTCTTGTTCATGATGCTGCTCGCCCTTTTATTCTTAAGGAACATATCCACCGATTACTTGAAACAGCACAAGAAACAGGTGCAGCTATTATTGGAGTGCCAGCAAAGGATACCATGAAAACGGTACGTAATCACGTGGTAATGGCAACTGTCGAAAGATCCAGCTTGTGGGCCGTTCAGACCCCACAAGCTTTTCGTTTTTCCCTCTTGTATAGGGCTTATGAACAAGCAGAGAGGGAACAGTTTATCGGTACGGATGATTCCAGTTTGGTAGAAAGAATTTCTCATCCAGTCACAATGGTGGAAGGTGATTATGATAACATTAAGCTAACTACCATAGAGGATTTATTTTTTGCACAGGCAATTCTAAAGAAAAGACAAGGGAGTTTTTAAAAATGTTTCGTATTGGACAAGGCTTTGATGTGCACCAATTAACCGAGGGCAGACCGCTTATCATTGGCGGCATTACAATTCCCTATGAAAAAGGACTGCTGGGCCATTCCGATGCAGATGTATTATTACATACTATCTCGGATGCTTGTCTTGGGGCGATTGGTGAAGGGGATATTGGCAAGCACTTTCCAGACACAGATCCAAACTATAAGGATGCAGATTCTGCTAAGCTTATGGAGCATGTATGGCAGCTCGTCAAGGACAGAGGGTATGAACTTGTTAATGCAGATTGTACAATTATTGCACAAAAGCCAAAAATGGCACCCTATATACAGCCGATGAAGGAGAGAATCGCTGAACTACTTAATGCTTCTCCTGAACAAATCAATGTAAAGGCAACGACAACAGAGCAGTTAGGCTTTACAGGCCGCGGTGAAGGAATTGCCTCACAAGCTGTCGTTTTGTTAAAAAAGGTTAACATATAGTCTTTATTGCTGAAATCTAGAATGGTAAAATAAATCAGATATAATTTTTAAACTTAGAGAATTGTCTAGCTCCAGCGCCTAGGGGCTCGGGGTCATAAGCCAATCCGTCAAGAAGGTTAAAGAACAACCTTCTCGCCGGCTCGTCTAGACTCACGCCCCTGGGCAAGGCGCTTCCGCTTTTCTAATAGGAGGCATAATAATGTCAAATGAAGTTCGTGTAAGGTATGCTCCAAGTCCAACTGGACATTTACATATTGGAAATGCCCGTACTGCATTATTTAATTATTTGTTCGCACGCAGTCAAGGCGGCAAATTTATTATCCGTATTGAAGATACCGATAAAAAACGGAATATTGCCGGCGGGGAAGAGAGTCAATTAAAGTACCTTAAATGGTTAGGAATGGATTGGGACGAAAGTGTGGATGTCGGGGGCGAATATGGACCTTACCGTCAGTCAGAAAGAAATGATTTTTATCAAATTTACTACAATCAATTACTAGAAAATGGGCATGCCTATAAATGCTACTGTACAGAGGCAGAAATTGAAGCAGAGCGCGAAGAACAGACAGAGAGAGGAGAAACTCCTCATTATTCTGGGAAGTGCCGCCATTTAACAGCTGAAGAACGTGCAAAATTGGAAAGTGAAGGACGCGAGCCGAGCATTAGGATCGTTGTACCGGAAAAAAAGACCTATGCTTTTGATGACATGGTAAAAGGGACAGTATCCTTTGAATCTGAAGGAATGGGCGATTGGGTCATCATCAAGAAGGATGGAACACCTACTTATAATTTTGCGGTAACCGTTGATGACTATCTAATGAAAATTTCGCATGTACTTCGAGGAGACGACCATATCTCCAACACTCCAAAGCAGCTAATGGTTTATGAAGCGTTAGGCTGGGAACCGCCGATTTTTGGCCATATGACACTAATTGTGAACGAAAGTAGAAAGAAACTAAGTAAACGAGATGAATCAATTATTCAATTCATCGAACAATATGAAGAATTAGGCTATCTGCCTGAGGCTCTGTTTAACTTTATTACGTTACTTGGATGGTCTCCAGCAGGGGAAGAGGAAATTTACTCTAAAGAGGAATTTATTAAAATTTTCGATGCTAATCGCTTATCGAAGTCACCTGCATTATTTGATACGAATAAGCTTACATGGATGAATAACCAGTATATGAAAAAAGTTGAAGCTGACCGAGTTCTAGAGGTTTCTATGCCGCATCTAGTAAAGGCTGGACGTTTAAATGAGAACATCACCGATGAAGAACTACAATGGGTGAAAAGTTTGGTTTCACTTTTACAAGAAAAGATGAGCTATGGGGCAGAGATTGTTGAACTTTCTGATCTGTTTTTTAAAGATGAAGCGGAGTATGAAGAAGAAGCAAAGGAAGTATTGTCAGGGGAGACAGTTCCTCAAGTACTAAACGCGTTTGCTGAGGAGCTTGAGAAGTTAGAAAACTTTAAAGCAGATGAAATCAAGGCGGCGATGAAGGCTGTTCAAAAATCTACCGGTCAAAAGGGGAAAAATCTGTTTATGCCAATTCGTGCTGCTGTTTCAGGTCAAACCCATGGTCCTGATTTACCTCAAGCAATTGAGCTTTTAGGAAAAAGGAAGGTTTTAAACAGAATTCAAAAAATTATTGGTTAACATCCGCTTAAAAATGTAATATAGTATAAGAAATAAACTTCCATATGAAAAAGTGTAGATGAGGAAAAGTAAAATATGACGCTTTAAAGAGAAGACCATCACCGGCTGAAAGTGGTCTAAGCCTCTCATGTTTGAAAATGCACCTCTGAGTCCCATATTGAAAAGATGTAATTCTGTGTAAATTTGGGCGGAACCTTTCCGTTAACAGGTAGAGTGAGATCATGATAAGCTTTAAGCTGTAAGCTTATGCGGTCTAATCAGAGTGGAACCACGCCAAACGCGTCTCTGTCGTAATGACAGGGGCGTTTTTTATTTATTAGAGAAGACAAGGGGAGTATTTAAAAAACAAAAGCTTCATTACATTTAAGGGGGAAATGAGAAAATGTTCAAAAGAATGAGGGAGGATATTGAGGTAGTTTTTGAACAAGATCCTGCAGCAAGAAGTTACTTAGAAGTTATCCTGACATATTCAGGCTTACATGCTATTTGGGCACACCGAATTGCACATGCATTTTTCAAAAGGAAGTTTTATTTTCTTGCACGGGTCATTTCTCAAATAAGTCGCTTTTTCACAGGTATTGAAATCCATCCAGGTGCAAAAATAGGCAGGAGATTATTTATTGATCACGGTATGGGGGTAGTTATTGGAGAAACCTGTGAAATTGGTGATAATGTAACGGTATTTCAGGGTGTGACACTTGGTGGAACGGGGAAAGAGAAAGGGAAACGCCATCCAACCATTAAGGATAATGCGTTAATTGCAACAGGTGCAAAGGTGCTGGGATCCATAACCATTGGTGAAAATTCAAAAATTGGTGCAGGATCTGTCGTTTTAAAAGAAGTACCGCCGAATTCCACGGTTGTTGGGGTTCCGGGAAGGGTAGTTATTCAAGATGGTAAACGAATCGGCAAAGATTTAGATCATTGTAATCTTCCAGACCCGATTGCAGACAGGATTATAGACTTGCAAGTTGAACTAACGGAATTAAGACAAGAGTTAATTGAATTGAAGAAAGAAAGGAATAAAGTGAATGACCATACAACTGTATAATACACTAACCCGTAAGAAAGAAGTATTTGTCCCGCTTGAAGAAGGAAAAGTAAAAATGTATGTTTGCGGTCCGACTGTCTATAATTATATTCACATTGGTAATGCCCGCCCGGCTATAGTATTTGATACGGTTCGCCGTTATTTTGAATATCGCGGCTATAACATACAGTATGTATCTAATTTTACTGATGTGGATGATAAGTTGATTCGTGCGGCTAATCAGCTTGGGGAAGATGTTCCTACGATAGCTGAGCGATTTATCAATGCATATTATGAAGATGTTTCTGCTTTGGGGTGCAAAAAGGCAGATATCCATCCACGAGTAATGGACAATATGGATATAATTATTGAATTTATTAGTAAGCTTATTGAAAAAGGCTTTGCCTATGAATCTGAAGGTGATGTTTACTACCGGACAAGAAAGTTTGAAGATTACGGCAAGCTCTCCCATCAATCAATTGATGACCTTCAGGTTGGTGCCCGAATTGAAATTGGTGAAAAGAAACAAGATGATTTAGACTTTGCGTTATGGAAAGCGGCCAAAGAAGGGGAAATATACTGGGATAGTCCTTGGGGTATTGGACGTCCTGGCTGGCATATTGAGTGCTCGGCAATGGCAAAAAAATACCTAGGAGAAACAATCGATATTCATGCGGGCGGCCAAGATTTAACGTTTCCGCACCATGAAAATGAAATCGCCCAATCAGAAGCACTTAGTGGAAAAACATTTGCCCGATATTGGATGCATAATGGGTATATTAATATTGATAATGAAAAAATGTCTAAATCGCTCGGAAACTTTGTTCTTGTACATGACATTATTAAAAAGCATAATCCCCAAGTATTGCGGTTTTTTATGTTATCTGTTCATTACCGGAATCCGATTAATTACAGTGAAGAGTTGTTAGAAAGTACAAAGGCAGCGTTTGAACGCCTAACCACCTCTTATCAAAATTTACAACACCGCAAAGAATCAAGTACAGACCTAACAAACAATAATCAGGAATGGCTAGACAAGATAAATGCATTACAGGATGAGTTTATAAAAGCGATGGACGATGACTTCAACACAGCAAAAGCAATTTCTGTTTTGTTTGATCTTTCAAAGCTGGCAAATTACTACCTTTTAGAAAAAAACACGGCGGTAGAAGTCATTAATAAATTCACCGCACAATTTAATGAGTTATTTAATGTCCTCGGTCTAACCATAGAAACGGCAGAAATGCTAGATGAAGAAATAGACGCATTAATTGAAAAAAGAATTCAGGCTCGAAAAGACCGAAATTTCCAGCTATCCGATCAAATAAGAGATCAATTAAAGGAAATGAATATTATTTTAGAAGATACGCCGCAAGGTACGAGATGGAAAAGAGGCTAATTCATGCTTGATTATCACGAAAAAGTAAATGCCAATCAATTGAATAGTCTTGCCTTAGCTTATATGGGTGACGCTGTCTATGAGACTTATGTCAGACGTCACCTCCTGCAAAGCGGGAAGGTAAAACCCAATCAGCTGCATCGCGAAGGAACAACCTATGTTTCTGCAAAGGCGCAATGCCAAGTACTATTTCGGATGATGGATGAAAACCTTCTGTCAGAAGAAGAGCTGGCGGTAGTCAAGCGTGGGAGAAATGCCAAATCAGGCACTGTTCCTAAAAACACAGATGTCCAAACCTATCATTATAGCACCGCATTTGAAGCATTAGTGGGTTTTTTGTATTTATCAGAGAAAACAGAACGATTAGAAGAACTTATCGTAAAGTCCTTTGAGTTTGTAGAGGATAGAAAGGAGGAACAAGCGAGTGAACGAAAATAAGGACTATATCATTGGAAAAAATCCTGTAATGGAGGCACTAAGATCAGAAAGGGATATTAATAAGATTTTGATTGCCGAGTCCTCACAGCGTGGTCAAATGCAGCAGCTAATTCAATTAGCAAAAGAGGCCAACGTGATTGTTCAATTTGTCCCAAAGAAAAAAATTGACCAGATTACTGATGAAAACCATCAAGGTGTGCTTGCTTATGTAGCTGCGTATCAGTATGCAGAAATGGACGACCTATTTGCAGCGGCAGAAAAGAAAAGTGAATCTCCTTTCTTTTTGTTATTAGATGAAATTGAGGATCCTCATAATCTAGGTTCCATTATGAGAACGGCTGACGCAGTAGGGGCTCACGGAATTATTATTCCAAAAAGGAGAGCGGTTGGATTAACGGCAACCGTTGCAAAGGCTTCAACAGGTGCAATTGAGCATATCCCGGTTGTCCGTGTAACCAATATGGCACGGACGATAGATGAATTAAAAGAGCGCGGTATTTGGATAGCTGGAACTGACGCAAGTGGAAAGCAGGATTATCGCCAATTTGATGGAACGCTGCCACTTGGTCTTGTCATTGGAAGCGAAGGAAAAGGGATGGGGCGTCTTGTTAGAGATAAATGTGACTTCCTTATCAACCTGCCGATGGCTGGAAAGGTAACATCATTAAATGCATCTGTGGCAGCCGCGTTATTAATGTATGAGGTATACCGCAGGCGGCATCCTCTAGAGGGATAGAAATGGATATTTTGCTTGTCGATGGATATAACATAATCGGAGCATGGCCTGAATTGAGAGTATTGAGGGACCATGATTTGCCGGCCGCTCGGGACCGATTGATAGAAAGGATGGCAGAATACCAGGCTTTTACAGGCTACCGTGTCATTATTGTATTTGATGCCTACTTTGTTCAAGGAACTGAAAAGAAATATAAGAATCATAAAGTAGAGGTAATTTTTACAAAAGAAAACGAGACAGCAGATGAGCGAATTGAAAAGCTGGCGATTTCTTTAAACAATCGTAGAACTCAAATACATGTGGCTACTTCCGATTATACGGAGCAATGGGCGATTTTTGGACAAGGCGCTCTAAGAAAGTCTGCCCGGGAATTGCTTATAGAGATGTCCTCGATAGAAAAAGGAATTGAAAAAAAGGTAAAAAAAATTCAAGAAAAAAGACCAGTCTCAAAAATACCGATTAGCACCGAAGTGGCAGAAATTTTTGAAAAGTGGCGCAGAGGACAAAAGTAAGCGTTGACGTTCAAAAGTTACGGGCAGTATAATAATACTATCTATGCTTGTTCGGTGGAGGGGGATCTTAATTGGGTACAGACTTCGGGGAAAAAAGCAACGAGCTATTTTTTTCAATGGAAGACGAGGAAATTGTTGATCTAGTGCACCAAGGGAATAGTGAGGCACTTGATTATTTAATTCACAAATATCGTAATTTTGTACGTGCAAAGGCAAGATCCTACTTCCTAATCGGTGCAGATAAGGAAGATATAGTCCAAGAAGGAATGATTGGGCTATATAAGGCAATTCGTGATTTCCGTGAAGACAAGCTTACATCTTTTAAAGCGTTTGCAGAGTTATGTATAACGCGACAAATTATTACTGCAATCAAAACAGCAACACGGCAAAAGCATATACCGTTAAATTCCTATGTATCGTTGGACAAGCCTATATATGATGAAGAGTCGGACCGTACCCTAATGGACGTCCTATCTGGTGCTAAGGTTCTTGACCCAGAAGAATTGATTATTAATCAAGAAGAATTTGATCACATCGAAGTTAAAATGACCGAATTATTAAGTGACCTAGAACGAAAGGTTTTGGCACTATATCTCGATGGACAATCCTATCAGGAAATATCTGAAGAGCTGAACCGTCATGTTAAATCCATTGATAACGCCCTTCAGCGTGTGAAAAGAAAGTTAGAGCGTTATTTAGAAATTAGAGAATTTAGTCTTTAATGTGGAAACGACATTGTATGAATCCGCTCACACAGGCTGTTGACAATAATTAGGGTGCATGTTACATTTTTAAAGATATATTAGATGGATGATGAAGGTGTTTAAAGATGAGTAAAAAGATTATTCTAGCATGTGCAGAATGTGGTTCACGTAATTATTCGACTCATGCAAATCAGTTGCAATCAGAACGCTTGGAATTAAAAAAATATTGCAAAACATGCGCCTCCCATACAATCCACAAAGAAACAAAATAAGTTTAATCTATACTAGCAATGTTATTCCGATAGTTGGAGGGTTATAGATATGCAACGCTTAAAGACATTCTTCAGTGACATTTTCCGTGAAATGAGAAAAGTTAGTTGGCCTAAACGGAAAGAACTAACACGATATACCATTACAGTTTTCTCAACAGTTGCTTTCTTTTCATTGTTTTTTGCTGTCCTAGATTTAGGAATTTCAAAATTGATTCGTCTTATTCTTGAATAATAAAAGGTATTTCATGGTATAATGGTGAATAATACAGGAAATTTTATGTAAAGCCCGTTTAACGGGTTTTTTCATTTGTCTAAAAAGTTATATATTATGATAAAAGAACGGGGAGGGATGGACGTTTAGTCCTCTTGAATGGAAAAGAATTGGTATGTATTACATACTTACTCAGGTTATGAGAATAAAGTAAAAGCAAACTTAGAAAAACGCGTTGAATCTATGGGTATGACGGATAAAATTTTCCGTGTAGTTGTCCCTGAAGAAGAAGAAACAGAGCTGAAAAACGGCAAAAAGAAAGTAGTTAAAAAGAAAGTATTCCCTGGTTATGTACTGGTTGAAATCGTCATGACAGATGACTCATGGTATGTGGTTCGTAATACACCTGGCGTAACTGGATTTGTTGGTTCTGCCGGAGCAGGATCTAAACCAACTCCGCTTCTGCCTGAAGAAGTTGTCGGCATCCTAAAACGTATGGGTGTGGATGAGAAACGCATCGACGTTAACTATGAAATTGGTGAAACGGTTCGTGTTAAAGAAGGTCCATTTACGAACTTCACAGGAACCGTTGAAGAGATGGATAAAGACAAGTCCAAACTTAAAGTTCTTGTTAACATGTTTGGTCGTGACACCCCGGTTGAACTAGAATTTACACAGATTGAAAAGCTTTAATTTAAAGAAATATGAATAGTAATTTTAAAAAAACTTGAAATCATTTTTAAAAAGTGGTAATATTTCATAGGTCAGTATGTCTCTTATGAGACAAAGACTTTTGCTAAGATCTTTATCTTTATATAAAGACAGATACCTGAGTGGGAGGGTAAAAACCCTATTACCACATCACGGACTTTAAGGAGGTGTGTCTCGTGGCTAAAAAAGTAATTAAAGTTGTTAAATTACAAATCCCTGCTGGTAAAGCGAATCCTGCACCGCCAGTTGGTCCTGCACTAGGTCAAGCCGGTGTTAATATCATGGGATTCTGTAAAGAATTTAACGCTCGTACAGCAGATCAAGCTGGATTGATTATCCCTGTTGAAATTACGGTATTTGAAGACCGTTCATTTACATTTATTACGAAAACTCCTCCTGCTGCAGTTCTTTTGAAAGTAGCAGCTGGAATTCAGTCTGGTTCTGGCCAGCCTAACCGTAATAAGGTAGCAACAGTTAAGCGTAATACAGTACGCGAGATTGCGGAACAGAAAATGCCTGACCTAAACGCAGCAAGCGTTGAAGCAGCAATGCGCATGGTTGAAGGTACTGCACGCAGCATGGGTATCGTTATCGAAGACTAATCCATGTAAACTGTTTTTGTAATGAAGGGGGTTGCGTTACTTACGCAACCTTTATTCGTGGGAGTTAGTTATTAGAACAACGTTAAAACCACAATCTAGGAGGAAATAAAAATGGCTAAAAAAGGCAAGAAGTATTTAGAAGCTGCTAAGCTTGTGGATAACACAAAAGCTTACCCAGTTGCTGAAGCAATTGAACTTGCGAAGCAAACAAACTACGCTAAATTTGATGCAACTCTTGAAGTAGCATTCCGTTTAGGTGTAGACCCTAAGAAAGCTGACCAACAAATTCGTGGTGCAGTAGTACTTCCGAATGGAACTGGTAAGACTCAACGCGTTTTAGTATTCGCTAAGGGTGAAAAAGTGAAAGAAGCAGAAGCCGCTGGTGCAGACTATGTTGGCGATGCAGAATACATCAACAAAATCCAACAAGGTTGGTTTGAATTTGATGTAATCGTAGCTACTCCTGACATGATGGGTGAAGTTGGTAAACTTGGTCGTACATTAGGACCAAAAGGTTTAATGCCAAACCCTAAAACTGGTACTGTAACTTTCGATGTAACAAGAGCTATTAATGAAATTAAAGCAGGTAAAGTTGAATACCGTGTTGATAAAGCTGGAAACATCCACGTTCCAATCGGTAAATCATCTTTCGAAAACGAAAAACTTGTTGAGAACTTCAACACTGTATTCGAAACAATGTTAAAAGTTAAGCCTGCAGCTGCAAAGGGAACATATATGAAGAACGTAACTGTTACTTCAACAATGGGACCTGGTGTGAAGGTTGATCCTTCAACTGCTTCAGCTAAGTAATTTTTTACCAATTGACAAATATAGATACATTTTATATAATCTATTTTGTTGTTAAAATATAAACATTTGTACTGAAGACAGCAGGTGCGTTTACGCTTAATTTCCTGCCGAGGTAATGCGATAGAATTGGCTGAAATCTTCGGCTATTGTATGCACCTCCATGTCTGACTCTTGATATGGAGGTTTTACTTTGCCTGGTATAAATGTAGAGAATCTACAGGAGGTGTAAAGATGAGCAGCGCAATCGAACAAAAGGTTCAAATCGTTGATGAAATCACAGCTAAGTTAAAAGCTAGTGTTTCAACAATCGTAGTTGACTACCGTGGGCTAACTGTTGCTGAAGTAACTGAACTTCGTAAGCAACTTCGTGAAGCTGGTATCGACTTCAAAGTTTACAAAAACTCTATGGCTCGTCGTGCGGCTGATGCAGCTGAACTTTCAGGGTTAAACGCAGCATTAACTGGTCCGAACGCTATTGCGTTCAGCACAGAAGATGTAGTAGCACCTGCAAAAATTCTTAACGACTTTGCTAAAAAGCACGATGCACTTGAAATTAAAGCTGGTGTAATCGAAGGTAACGTAGCAACAGTTGAAGAGGTTAAAGCACTTGCAGAACTACCATCTCGCGAAGGCTTGCTTTCTATGCTACTCAGCGTACTACAAGCTCCAATCCGCAACCTTGCTCTTGCTACAAAAGCAGTTGCAGAACAAAAAGAAGAACAAGGCGCGTAAGCTAAAACTTATCGCTTAACAAATAACGGAACGAAAACTAAGGAGGAAAATTAAAATGACTAAAGAACAAATCATTGAAGCAGTTAAATCTATGACTGTTTTAGAACTTAACGATCTAGTAAAAGCAATCGAAGAAGAATTCGGCGTAACTGCTGCTGCTCCTGTAGCAATGGTTGGCGGCGCTGCTGGTGCTGCTGTTGAAGAGCAAACTGAATTTGATGTAATCCTAGCTAGCGCTGGCGATCAAAAAATCAAAGTTATCAAAGTTGTTCGTGAAATCACAGGTCTTGGTCTTAAAGAAGCAAAAGATCTTGTTGACAACACTCCAAAGCCAGTTAAAGAAGGCGTATCTAAAGAAGAAGCTGAAGAACTTAAAGCTAAACTTGCTGAAGTTGGAGCTAACGTTGAAGTTAAGTAATAACCTTATAGAAAAGCTCGCTGTATAAGCGGGCTTTTTTTCGATAGATTTTTTTCCTCGAATAACCTCATTAATGACACTCCCCAGGAGGTGAGTTTATTGTCTGAACATTACTATTCTCGCACCCAAAAAGTCGAAAGTGATCCGAAATTTTGGGATTTTACCTTAAGGAATCAGATATTTCGATTTAAAACGGATAATGGAGTATTTTCAAAAAAGGAAGTTGATTTTGGATCGCGTTTACTAATAGAAGCTTTTGAAGTACCAAGTGTAGATGGACCTGTTCTAGATGTAGGCTGCGGGTATGGTCCGATTGGTCTTTCAATAGCAAAAATTTATCCGGATCGCATTGTACATATGATTGATGTAAATGAACGGGCGATAGAGTTGGCAAAGGCTAACGCTGGGCAAAATGCGGTACAAAATGTTGAAATATATGAAAGTGACACTTTAATCAGTGTAAAGGAATTTGGTTTTGCGGCTATTTTAACAAACCCGCCTATTAGAGCAGGTAAAAAGACAGTCCATGATATTTTTGAACAAAGTTATGAGCATTTAGTCACCGGTGGTGAGCTTTGGGTAGTGATTCAAAAGAAGCAAGGTGCACCATCTGCTATTGAAAAATTAAAAGACTTATATACTACAGTTGTAACTATTGACAAGTCTAAAGGTTATTTTATTATTAAGGCTATAAAATAGTTGACTTGAATTTGTCAAGTGTGTTAGCATTATAAAATGCCATCATAATATTTTCCGAATTATTCCTGAAAATACTTATTTTATTAGTATAAAACATGACTAAGACGGAAAAGATGACAAAATAATAGTCAAAATGTGAAAATGTGGTTTTTAAGAAATAAAAACCCTTTTTCTTTTTTTGTCTGATGGAGGATAGTTTATCCTTACAAAAGACCAAAATATATGTTTTATAAAAACGCTTGATTTGAGGGGTGAATCAGTTGACAGGTCAACTAGTTCAGTATGGACGACACCGCCAACGAAGAAGTTACGCACGAATCAGTGAAGTTTTAGAATTACCAAATCTTATTGAAATCCAAACCTCTTCATATCAATGGTTTCTTGATGAGGGATTGCGTGAAATGTTCCAGGATATTTCACCGATTGAAGACTTTACTGGTAACCTATCACTAGAATTTATTGATTACAGCCTTGGCGAACCTAAGTATTCTGTTGCGGAATCGAAAGAACGGGATGTTACATATTCTGCACCATTGCGTGTGAAAGTACGTCTTGTAAACAAAGAAACAGGCGAAGTAAAAGATCAAGATGTTTTTATGGGTGATTTTCCACTCATGACAGAAACAGGTACGTTTGTCATTAACGGGGCAGAACGTGTTATCGTTTCTCAGTTAGTGCGTTCTCCGAGCGTATATTTTAGTGGAAAACTTGATAAAAACGGAAAAAAAGGATTTACGGCAACAGTAATTCCGAACCGCGGCGCTTGGCTCGAATATGAAACTGACGCCAAAGATGTCGTATATGTGAGGATAGATCGTACTCGGAAACTGCCCGTTACGGTTCTTTTGCGTGCACTTGGCTTCGGATCCGATCAAGAAATCATTGAATTGATTGGAGACAATGAGTACATTCGAAATACTCTCGAAAAGGATAACACTGAGGGAGTGGAAAAAGCGCTTCTAGAAATCTACGAGCGTCTTCGCCCGGGTGAACCTCCGACTGTAGAAAACGCAAAGAGTTTATTGGTATCAAGATTCTTTGATCCAAAGAGATATGATTTAGCCAATGTAGGCCGTTATAAGATTAATAAGAAGCTTCATATTAAAAATCGTTTATTTAACCAGCGTTTGGCTGAATCCCTAGTTGATCCAGAGACAGGTGAAATTATTGCAGAAAAAGGTACGGTTCTGGACCGTAGAAACCTTGATCGGATTATCCCTGCTCTCGAAAAAGATATTAACTTCAAGGGCTTTAATCCTGTTGGCGGTGTAGTAGAGGATGAGATTATTCTTCAGGGTATTAAAATCTACGCACCTAATGACGATGGTGAAAAAGTAATTAATGTGTTGGGCAATGCATATGTTGCTGAACCAATTAAAAATATTACACCTGCTGACATTATTGCATCGATTAGTTATTTCTTTAACTTATTGCATGGTGTTGGCGATACAGACGATATTGATCATTTAGGTAATCGACGCCTTCGTTCTGTTGGAGAATTGCTGCAAAATCAATTCCGTATTGGATTATCACGTATGGAACGTGTGGTTCGTGAAAGAATGTCGATCCAAGATACAGCTACTATTACACCACAGCAGTTAATTAACATTCGTCCAGTTATTGCATCGATAAAAGAGTTCTTCGGAAGCTCCCAGTTATCGCAATTCATGGATCAGACGAACCCACTTGCGGAATTAACGCATAAGCGTCGTTTATCTGCATTAGGACCTGGTGGATTAACACGTGAACGTGCTGGATTTGAAGTGCGTGACGTTCACTACTCTCACTATGGCCGTATGTGTCCGATTGAAACGCCAGAGGGACCAAACATTGGTTTGATTAACTCACTTTCATCATTTGCAAAGGTAAATCGTTTCGGTTTCATTGAAACTCCATATCGTCGAATTGATCCTGATACTGGTAAGGTTACAGGCCGAATCGATTACTTAACAGCAGATGAAGAGGATAACTATGTTGTAGCACAGGCGAACTCTCGTCTTGGTGATGATGGTGCATTCATTGATGAGGACGTTGTTGCTCGTTTCCGTGGTGAAAACACGGTTGTAAAACGCGATCGAATCGATTACATGGATGTATCTCCGAAGCAGGTAGTATCTGCGGCGACAGCATGTATTCCTTTCTTAGAGAATGATGACTCGAACCGTGCCCTGATGGGAGCGAACATGCAGCGTCAAGCCGTGCCGCTCTTGCAGCCAGAAGCACCAAGAGTAGGAACTGGTATGGAATACGTTTCCGGTAAAGACTCCGGAGCTGCTGTTATCTGTAAGCATGAAGGAATTGTTGAGCATGTTGAGGCGCGCGAGGTTTGGGTACGTCGTATTAATACAGTCGATGGTCAAGAAGTTAAAGGTGACCTTGATAAATATAAAATGTTGAAATTCATCCGTTCTAATCAGGGAACCTGTTATAACCAACGACCAATTGTTGCTGTGGGTGACCACGTAACAAAAGGTGAAATTTTAGCAGACGGTCCTTCTATGGAACTTGGAGAACTAGCTCTAGGCCGTAACGTTTTAGTTGCCTTCGTAAACTGGGATGGCTACAACTATGAAGATGCGATCATTATGAGCGAACGTCTTGTAAAAGATGATGTTTATACTTCTATTCATATTGAAGAATATGAGTCAGAATCTCGTGATACAAAGCTTGGACCAGAGGAAATTACACGTGACATTCCGAATGTTGGGGAAGATGCCCTTCGTAATTTAGATGAGCGTGGAATTATCCGTACTGGTGCTGAAGTAAAAGATGGTGACTTACTTGTTGGTAAAGTAACTCCTAAAGGTGTTACAGAACTTACTGCAGAAGAACGGCTTTTACATGCAATCTTCGGAGAAAAAGCACGTGAAGTCCGTGATACTTCTCTAAGAGTTCCACATGGCGGCGGCGGTATTGTCCTTGATGTCAAAGTCTTTAACCGTGAAGACGGCGATGAACTGCCACCAGGTGTAAATCAACTTGTACGTGTTTATATTGTTCAGAAGCGTAAGATTCATGAAGGGGATAAAATGGCAGGACGCCATGGTAATAAAGGGGTTATCTCTCGTATATTACCAGAGGAAGATATGCCGTATTTACCAGATGGTACTCCTGTTGATATTATGTTGAATCCGTTAGGGGTTCCTTCTCGTATGAACATCGGTCAGGTGCTGGAGCTTCATTTAGGTATGGCTGCTAGAGCACTAGGAATTCATGTTGCCTCACCAGTATTTGATGGTGCACGTGAAGAAGATGTTTGGGGAACAATTGAAGAAGCTGGAATGGCTAATGACGCAAAAACAGTTTTATATGATGGACGTACAGGTGAACCGTTTGATAACCGTGTTTCTGTCGGCGTCATGTATATGATCAAACTTGCTCACATGGTTGATGATAAGCTTCATGCTCGTTCAACTGGACCATACTCACTCGTTACACAGCAGCCACTTGGCGGTAAAGCACAATTTGGCGGTCAGCGTTTTGGTGAGATGGAGGTTTGGGCACTTGAAGCATATGGTGCCGCGTACACACTACAAGAAATTCTGACAGTTAAATCAGATGACGTTGTGGGTCGTGTGAAAACATATGAAGCCATCGTAAAAGGTGAAAATGTACCGGAACCAGGTGTTCCTGAATCATTCAAAGTATTAATTAAAGAACTTCAGAGTCTTGGTATGGATGTGAAAATCCTTTCAGGCGATGAAAAAGAAATAGAAATGCGTGATATGGAAGATGACGATGACCTGCAGCAAGTAGATACATTAAATATCGTTCCAGAAACAGAAGCATTTGAATCTGAGAAGGTTGGTTCCAAGGAATAAGAGACTTAGCTGAGGCACCAATGTGTGCTTCAGCTAAGGTTGATTTTGTAAATATTGTTGTTAAAATCTTAAAGCCGATTTTAACGTGGAAATAGCAATTTCGTGCATTAGAATTTAGTATGTAGGCTCTTTTCTTATTAAATTTTTCCTGTTTTCTGTGGAAGCATAGCACAATCATTAAATTCTGCTCTAAAAAGCAGAAAAGTTTAAGAAAAGAGCCTTAGCTAATGATTGTCTAGATAGAAAGGGAGGTAGGCCCCTTGCTGGATGTTAATAATTTTGAGTATATGAAGATTGGTCTGGCATCACCAGATAAAATCCGTTCTTGGTCTTTTGGAGAAGTAAAAAAGCCAGAAACCATTAACTATCGTACATTGAAGCCTGAAAAGGATGGTTTATTCTGTGAGAGAATCTTTGGTCCAACAAAGGACTGGGAATGTCATTGCGGTAAATATAAACGTGTCCGTTACAAAGGTGTTGTATGTGACCGATGCGGTGTTGAAGTAACACGAGCAAAGGTTCGTCGTGAACGTATGGGGCATATTGAGCTAGCAGCTCCAGTTTCTCATATTTGGTATTTTAAAGGCATCCCTAGCCGGATGGGACTAGTTTTAGATATGTCTCCAAGGGCATTAGAAGAAATTATTTACTTTGCTTCTTATGTTGTAACCGAATCAGGAGATACAGCTCTTGATAAGAAACAACTTTTATCAGAAAAAGAATATCGTGCATACCGTGAAAAGTACGGAAATAAATTCCAAGCAGCAATGGGTGCCGAAGCGATTAAAAAGCTTCTTTCTGATATCGATTTAAATAAAGAGGTTGACGCATTAAAAGAAGAATTAAAATCAGCTCAAGGCCAGCGCCGTACTCGTGCAATTAAGCGCCTTGAAGTGTTGGAAGCATTCCGTAATTCTGGTAATGAACCATCATGGATGATTCTTGATGTTCTTCCTGTTATTCCTCCTGAACTTCGTCCGATGGTACAGTTGGATGGAGGAAGATTCGCTACTTCTGACCTGAACGATTTATACCGCCGAGTAATTAATCGTAATAATCGTCTAAAGCGTTTGTTGGATCTTGGTGCTCCAAGTATTATCGTTCAAAACGAAAAGCGTATGCTTCAAGAAGCAGTAGACGCATTAATAGATAATGGCCGTCGCGGCCGTCCGGTTACAGGACCAGGTAACCGTCCATTAAAGTCGCTTTCCCATATGTTAAAAGGGAAGCAAGGGCGTTTCCGCCAAAACTTACTTGGTAAACGTGTTGACTATTCAGGTCGTTCGGTTATCGTTGTTGGTCCGAATTTAAAAATGTACCAATGTGGACTTCCGAAAGAAATGGCACTTGAGTTATTTAAGCCATTCGTTATGAAAGAACTAGTAGAAAAAGGATTAGCCCATAACATCAAATCTGCAAAACGTAAGATTGAAAGAGTATCTCCTGAGGTATGGGATGTACTTGAAGATGTTATTCGTGAGCACCCGGTTTTATTAAACCGTGCCCCAACTCTTCATAGACTTGGAATTCAGGCGTTTGAACCTACACTTGTTGAAGGAAGAGCGATCCGCCTTCACCCGCTAGTATGTACTGCATACAATGCGGACTTTGATGGTGACCAAATGGCTGTTCACGTTCCACTTTCGTCTGAGGCACAAGCTGAAGCAAGACTATTAATGCTCGCAGCTCAAAATATCTTGAACCCTAAAGATGGTAAGCCAGTTGTTACACCTTCTCAGGATATGGTATTAGGGAACTACTACTTAACTCTTGAAAGAGAAGGCACCGTTGGAGAGGGTATGATTTTCAAAGATACAAATGAGGCATTAGTTGCTTATCAAAATGGCTATGTTCATCTGCACACCCGTGTTGCTGTCCATGCTGGTTCACTAGGAAATGAAACCTTAACGGAAGAACAAAACAATAAGTTGCTGATCACTACTGTTGGTAAACTTATTTTTAATGAAATTCTTCCAAAGTCTTTCCCGTATATCAATGAACCGACTAGACAAAACTTAGAGGTTGAAACACCAGCAAAGTACTTTGTTGAAAAAGGTGAAGATGTTAAAGCTAGAATTAAGGAAATGCCTATAGTAGATCCGTTCAAAAAGAAAATCCTTGGTAATATCATTGCTGAAGTATTTAAACGATTTAAAATTACTGAAACGTCTAAAATGCTAGACCGTATGAAAGACTTAGGATTTAAATATTCTACAAAAGCAGGTATTACTGTCGGTGTAGCTGATATCGTGGTATTACCAGAAAAGCAAGAAATCCTAAGTGAGGCTCAAGGTAAAGTTGATAACGTTATGAAGCAATTCCGTCGAGGTTTGATTACTGAAGACGAGCGTTATGATCGTGTTATTGCTATTTGGAGTGCTGCGAAGGATACGATTCAAGGAAAGCTAATGAAATCTTTGAATAAAACGAATCCTATTTTCATGATGAGTGATTCCGGTGCCCGGGGTAACGCATCGAACTTTACACAGTTAGCAGGTATGCGTGGATTGATGGCCAACCCGGCTGGACGTATTATCGAATTACCAATTAAGTCAAGTTTCCGTGAAGGTCTAACAGTATTAGAGTACTTTATCTCTACACACGGTGCGCGTAAAGGTCTTGCCGATACAGCACTTAAAACTGCTGACTCAGGTTACTTAACACGTCGTCTTGTTGACGTTGCACAAGATGTAATTGTCCGTGAAGATGATTGTGGAACAGACCGTGGTTTGTTAATCCGTTCATTAAAAGATGGTACGGAGGTAATCGAAGGATTAGATGAACGTTTAATTGGCCGTTATGCACGTAACGCAATTAGACATCCTGAAACAAAAGAAGTATTAGTTCCTGAAAATGGACTTATCACGGAGGATCTAGCTGAAACGATTGTTGGTGCTGGAATCGAAGAAGTGAAAATTCGCTCTGCCTTTACATGTAATACCCGTCATGGCGTATGTAAGAAGTGCTATGGCCGTAACTTGGCTACAGGACAAGAAGTTGAAGTTGGGGAAGCAGTTGGTATTATTGCTGCCCAATCAATTGGTGAACCTGGTACACAGTTAACGATGCGTACATTCCATACAGGCGGGGTAGCAGGAGACGATATCACTCAAGGTTTACCGCGTATTCAAGAAATCTTTGAAGCTCGTAATCCTAAAGGTCAAGCAGTCATTTCTGAAATTGATGGTGTGGTTGTTGGTATTAATGAAGGTCGTGATCGTCAGCATGAAATCATTGTCCAAGGTGAGATTGAATCACGTACTTATAATGCTCCATATACAGCCCGCTTGAAAGTAGCCGTTAATGATCAGATTGAACGCGGTCAGGAATTAACTGAAGGTTCTATTGACCCTAAAGAGTTAATTAAAGTAAAAGATGTTAATGCTGTTCAAGAGTACTTGCTGCGTGAAGTTCAAAAGGTTTACCGTATGCAAGGGGTTGAAATTGGCGATAAGCACGTAGAAGTAATGGTTCGTCAGATGATGCGTAAGGTTCGTGTAAGTGATGCAGGTGAAACAGATGTACTTCCTGGTACATTATTAGATATTCACCAATTCACAGATGCAAACGAAAAAGCTTTGTTAGCAGGTAAGCTGCCAGCTACTGGACGTCCGGTATTACTTGGTATTACAAAAGCGTCACTTGAAACCGACTCATTCCTTTCTGCTGCATCCTTCCAAGAAACAACAAGAGTTCTTACTGATGCTGCAATCAAAGGAAAACGTGATGAATTACTCGGCTTAAAAGAAAATGTTATCATCGGTAAGCTAGTTCCAGCAGGAACAGGTATGCAGCGATATCGCAAGGCAGAGCCTGTTTTGAGGGATACAACCTCCGAAGAAACAGTTGCCATTGATTAAAAGTTAAAATAGTGCGGTACCCGCTCACAAAGCGAGTACCGCATTTTAAAGAATAAGCCATTATAAAAAAGTTGAAAGTTTTGTTGACAACTATTTTATAAAATGATACTATATCAAAGGTGCTCCTATTCACCTGATACTTTGGAGGATATGATAAATGTCTTATGAAAAAGTATTACAGGCAACGAAGATTGTTATAGGAAATAAACAAACAGTTAAAGTACTAAAGGATGGAACCGCAAGTGAGTTGATCATTGCAAATGACGCTGAAACAAAAGTTACAGCTGCTGTAGTGAAACTAGCTCAAGAATTGAACATCCCAATTATCTATGTTAACTCGATGAAAAAACTCGGGAAAGCATGTGGAATAGAAGTTGGTGCTTCAACTGTCGTAATTATCCGTTAAAAACTGTTTTTGTAGATAGAAGATCTGCAAGGACTTTGTTTTTTGCACAAAAATGAACCACCTGGATGTGTGGGTCTACAAATAATGAAGGGAGGAAAATTTTCATGCCTACTATTAACCAATTAGTGCGCAAGCCTCGTCAATCTAAAGAGGATAAGTCAAAATCACCTGCGCTTAACAAAGGTTACAACAGCTTCAAAAAATCACAAACAAATGTAACATCACCACAAAAACGCGGAGTATGTACTCGTGTTGGTACAATGACTCCAAAGAAACCGAACTCAGCGTTACGTAAATATGCTCGTGTACGTTTGACAAACGGTATTGAGGTGACTGCTTACATTCCTGGTATTGGTCACAACCTTCAAGAGCACAGTGTTGTTCTTATTCGTGGAGGACGTGTAAAGGACTTACCGGGGGTACGTTATCACATCGTACGTGGTGCTCTTGATACGGCTGGCGTTAACAACCGTATGCAAGGTCGTTCTAAATATGGTACTAAGAGACCAAAAGCAGCTAAGAAATAATACAGTTTAAATAGAAAGCTTGTTTGAAAGGAGGAAATTAAATGCCACGTAAAGGTCCTGTAGCAAAAAGAGACGTGTTACCAGATCCACTTTACAATTCTAAATTAGTTACTCGTCTAATCAACAAAATGATGGTTGACGGTAAAAGAGGTAAATCACAAGAAATTCTTTACTCTGCATTTGAAACAATCCGTGAACGCTCTGGTAAAGAGCCAATGGAAATTTTCGAAGCAGCAATGAAGAATATCATGCCAGTACTTGAGGTAAGAGCTCGCCGAGTAGGTGGAGCAAACTACCAAGTACCAGTTGAGGTACGCCCTGACCGTCGTACAACTCTTGGTCTTCGTTGGTTAGTAAACTATGCGCGTCTTCGCGGTGAAAAGACAATGGAAGAGCGTTTAGCGAACGAAATCATGGATGCAGCTAACAACACTGGTGCATCTGTTAAGAAGCGTGAAGATACACACAAAATGGCAGAAGCAAACAAAGCGTTTGCTCACTATCGTTGGTAGGATTACCTTTAATATAAAAACTTCTATACTAGGAAGGAGAAAGACCCATGGCAAGAGAGTTCTCCTTAGTAAACACTCGTAATATCGGCATCATGGCACACATCGATGCCGGTAAAACGACGACCACTGAGCGTGTCCTTTATTACACTGGTAAGATTCATAAAATCGGTGAAACACATGAAGGTGCTTCTCAGATGGACTGGATGGAGCAAGAACAAGAACGCGGAATCACAATCACTTCCGCAGCAACAACTGCACAATGGAAAGGCCATCGCGTAAACATCATTGATACACCAGGACACGTAGACTTCACAGTTGAAGTTGAACGTTCCCTTCGTGTACTTGATGGCGCGGTAGCTGTACTTGACGCGCAGTCTGGTGTTGAACCTCAAACTGAAACAGTTTGGCGTCAAGCAACAACTTACGGCGTACCACGTGTAGTATTTGTAAACAAAATGGACAAAATCGGTGCAGACTTCTTGTATTCTGTAAAGACTTTACATGATCGTTTGCAAGCGAATGCCCACCCAATTCAGTTGCCTATCGGTGCTGAAGACCAATTCTCAGCAATCATTGACCTAGTGGAAATGAACGCTGTATTCTACAGTAATGACCTAGGTACTGATATTGAAATCGGCGAAATTCCTGAAGAATATCGTGATTTAGCTGAAGAGTGGCGTGAAAAGCTAGTAGAAGCTGTAGCAGAATTAGATGAAGAGTTAATGGAAAAATACCTTGGTGGTGAAGAAATCACTAAAGAAGAGCTAAAAGCTGGTATTCGTAAAGGTACTGTTAATGTAGAATTCTATCCTGTTATCTGTGGTTCTGCTTTCAAGAACAAAGGTGTTCAGTTAATGTTAGACGCAGTTATTGATTATCTTCCATCTCCAGTAGATGTTCCAGCTATCAAAGGACATGCAGTGGATGATGAAGAGGAATTAATTGAACGTCATTCTAGCGACGAAGAGCCGTTCTCAGCTCTAGCGTTTAAGGTTATGACTGACCCTTATGTTGGTAAATTAACGTTCTTCCGCGTTTACTCTGGTACTTTAGAGTCTGGATCATACGTTCAGAACTCTACAAAAGGCAAGCGTGAACGTATCGGACGTATCCTGCAAATGCATGCAAACAGCCGTCAAGAAATCTCTAAGGTTTTCGCTGGTGACATTGCTGCAGCTGTAGGTTTGAAAGATACAACTACTGGTGATACTTTATGTGATGACAAAAACCCTGTTATCCTTGAGTCTATGCAATTCCCAGAGCCAGTAATCCAGCTTTCTGTTGAACCTAAGTCTAAAGCTGACCAAGATAAGATGACAACTGCACTACAAAAACTTCAAGAAGAAGATCCAACATTCCGCGCACACACTGACCAGGAAACTGGACAAGTTATCATCGCCGGTATGGGAGAACTTCACCTTGATATCATTGTAGACCGTATGCGTCGTGAATTTAAGGTTGAAGCTAACGTAGGTGCTCCACAGGTTGCTTACCGTGAGACATTCCGTGCTTCTGCACAAGTTGAAGGTAAGTTTGCTCGTCAATCTGGTGGTCGTGGACAATATGGACACGTCTGGATCGAATTCTCACCTAATGAAGAAGGTAAAGGATTCGAATTTGAAAATGGTATCGTCGGTGGTGTTGTTCCACGTGAATACATCCCAGCGGTACAAGCTGGACTAGAAGATGCGTTAGATCGCGGTGTTCTAGCTGGTTATCCACTAGTTGATATTAAAGCAAGATTATTTGATGGTTCATACCATGACGTTGACTCCTCTGAAATGGCGTTTAAGATTGCTGCATCAATGGCACTTAAAAACGCGGCTTCAAAGTGTAAACCTGTTATCCTAGAGCCTATGATGAGGGTTGAAGTTGTAATCCCTGAAGAGTACCTAGGTGATATTATGGGTCAAATCACTGCACGTCGCGGACGCGTTGAAGGTATGGAAGCACGTGGTAATGCACAAGTAGTTCGTGCGATGGTTCCACTTTCAGAAATGTTTGGTTATGCAACTGCACTTCGTTCAAGTACACAAGGTCGTGGAGTATTCTCTATGCACTTTGACCACTATGAAGAAGTTCCAAAATCAGTTTCTGAAGAAATTATCAAAAAAAATAAAGGTGAATAATTGATTTTCACCTTTTAATAAAGTATAACTACTTATGTAACAATGGAAACTGTGGAATTGGGACAACCTATTTACAGTTTCCATCCAATATACTTAACTTTTTTAAATTAAAGGAGGATTTTCCTAATGGGTAAAGCTAAATTCGACCGCTCTAAGCCACACGTTAACATTGGTACAATTGGTCACGTTGACCACGGTAAAACAACTTTAACAGCTGCAATCACTTCTGTTCTTGCTAAATCAGGTAAAGCAGAAGCTCGTGCATATGATCAAATCGATGGTGCTCCAGAAGAAAAAGAGCGTGGAATCACAATCTCTACTGCGCACGTTGAGTATGAAACTGACAACCGTCACTATGCACACGTAGACTGCCCAGGACACGCTGACTATGTTAAAAACATGATCACTGGTGCTGCTCAAATGGACGGCGGTATCCTAGTTGTTTCTGCAACTGATGGTCCAATGCCACAAACTCGTGAGCACATCCTTCTTTCTCGTCAGGTAGGCGTACCTTACCTTGTTGTATTCATGAACAAGTGTGATATGGTTGACGACGAAGAACTTCTTGAATTAGTAGAAATGGAAATCCGTGATTTATTATCTGAATACGATTTCCCTGGCGATGACACTCCAGTTATCAAAGGTTCTGCTCTTAAAGCTCTAGAAGGTGACGCTGCTTGGGAAGAAAAAATCCACGAACTTATGAACGCTGTTGATGAGTGGATTCCACAACCAACTCGTGACACTGATAAGCCTTTCATGATGCCAGTTGAGGATGTATTCTCAATCACTGGTCGTGGAACAGTTGCTACAGGACGTGTTGAGCGTGGTGTAGTTAAAGTTGGTGACGTAGTTGAAATCGTTGGTTTCACTGAAGAGCCAAAATCTACTACTGTAACAGGTGTAGAAATGTTCCGTAAGCTTCTTGATTTTGCAGAAGCTGGAGATAACATCGGTGCCCTTCTTCGTGGTGTAGCACGTGAGGAAATCGAGCGTGGACAAGTTTTGGCTAAGCCAAAATCAATCACTCCACACACAAAGTTTAAAGCTCAAGTTTACGTTTTATCAAAAGAAGAAGGTGGACGTCACACTCCATTCTTCACTAACTACCGTCCACAATTCTATTTCCGTACTTCTGATATTACTGGTATTTGTAATCTTCCAGAAGGCGTAGAAATGGTTATGCCTGGTGACCACATCGAAATGACTGTTGAGCTTATCGCTCCAGTTGCGATCGAAGAAGGAACTAAGTTCTCAATTCGTGAAGGTGGCCGTACAGTAGGTTCTGGTTCAATCACAACTATCACTGAATAATTTTAATTTCAGTTATATAAAGAAGCAGCTGGATGACGATCCAGCTGTTTTTTTGTGCAATAAAACAAGTTTCTTCTATATAAATAGAACTCATGAAATTTTCAGTAATTTATGCGTTATCAAAGGTTATTTTTGGAGAATGATATTTTCTATTGAAATTGTATAAACAGGTCGCTATAATAGTAAAAGTGTGCTAAACGTAACAAAAAGCTATATTCTTTAATTTTGATGTTTAAATATTAAGGTTTTCCGAAAAGAGCCATCAAAAAGAATTTAATAAAAAATGTTGCGTTTGCCTAATCTTTTATGTATAATAGACAATGTTGGTCTTTGACTGCGATGATGTGAAAGGTTGCTGACACACCCGGCCGCTTTGCCATGGCGAGTGTGTGGGAAATTTTCACTGAGAATGTCTATTTTTAAAATAGGCGAATAAAGGAGGGAAAATAATGGCAAAACAAAAGATTCGTATCCGTTTAAAAGCTTATGATCACAGAATTCTTGATCAGTCTGCAGAAAAAATCGTTGAAACAGCAAAGCGTTCAGGTGCAGCCGTTTCTGGTCCGATTCCACTACCGACTGAAAAATCAGTGTACACGATCCTTCGTGCGGTGCATAAATACAAAGACTCTCGTGAGCAGTTCGAAATGAGAACACATAAGCGTCTAATCGACATCGTTAACCCAACTCCACAAACAGTTGATGCGTTAATGCGTTTAGACTTACCATCTGGTGTTGATATCGAAATTAAACTTTAATAAAAATAAATAACCAAATTTGTAGGAGGTGTGACTTAAATGACCAAAGGAATCTTAGGAAGAAAGATTGGTATGACTCAAGTATTTGCAGAGAACGGTAACTTAATTCCTGTAACTGTAGTTGAAGCTGCTCAAAACGTAGTTCTTCAAAAGAAATCAGTTGAAAGCGACGGTTACGAAGCTATTCAAGTAGGTTTTGAAGATAAACGCGAAAAGCTTTCCAACAAACCAGAAAAAGGACATGTTGCTAAAGCAAACACTACTCCTAAGCGCTTCGTTCGCGAATTCCGCGGATTAGACGTAACAGGATATGAAGTTGGTCAGGAAGTCAAAGTTGATATTTTCGCTGCTGGCGATGTTGTAGATGTAACAGGAATCTCAAAGGGTAAAGGTTTCCAAGGCGTTATCAAGCGTCACGGACAATCACGCGGCCCAATGGCTCACGGTTCACGTTATCACCGTCGTCCTGGTTCAATGGGACCTGTTGCTCCAAACCGCGTATTCAAAGGTAAATTACTACCAGGACGTATGGGCGGAGAACAAATTACTGTTCAAAATCTTGAAATCGTTAAGGTTGATGTTGAGCGTAACTTACTATTAATCAAAGGTAACGTTCCAGGACCTAAGAAGGCTTTATTAAAGATTAAAAGTGCGGTAAAAGCGTAATATCTTCATAAGAAAGGAGGAGCAAAAGAATGCCTAAAGTTTCATTATTTAACCAAAACGGATCTCAAGTTGGTGAAATCGAACTTAATGAATCAGTATTTGGTATCGAACCTAACCAACACGTATTATTCGAAGCGATTGTTATGCAAAGAGCTTCATTACGTCAAGGAACTCATAAAGTAAAAGTTCGTTCTGAAGTACGCGGCGGTGGACGTAAACCATGGCGTCAAAAAGGAACTGGTCGTGCTCGTCAAGGGTCTATCCGTTCTCCACAATGGCGCGGAGGTGGTACTGTATTCGGTCCAACACCACGCAGCTACAGCTACAAATTACCTAAAAAGGTACGTCGCTTAGCAATTAAATCTGCATTATCTTCTAAAGTGTTGGAAGAGAATGTGTTAGTATTAGAAAGCCTTGCTTTCGATGCTCCAAAAACAAAAGATTTCAAAACTGTATTAGGTGGTCTTTCTGTTGAGAAGAAGGCACTTATCGTTACTGCTGACCTTGATGAAAATGTAGCATTATCTGCTCGTAATATTCCTGGTGTAACAGTTGTAACTGCTGACGGAATCAATGTTCTTGATGTAGTAAATCATGATAAATTAATCATGACGAAAGCTGCAGTTGAAAAAGTAGAGGAGGTGCTTGCATAATGGATGCACGCGATATCATTAAGCGCCCCGTTATCACTGAACGTTCTACTGACCTAATGGCTGAAAAGAAATATACGTTTGAAGTTGATGTGAGAGCTAATAAAACTCAAGTTAAAGATGCGATTGTTGAAATCTTTGGCGTTGAAGTTGAAAAAGTTAACATCATGAACTATAAAGGTAAATTCAAGCGCATGGGTAAATTCGGTGGTTACACAAACAAACGTCGTAAAGCTATTGTAAAATTAACTGCTGATAGCAAAGAAATCGAATTCTTTGAAGCATAAAAACAAACTAACAAGAAGAGGAGGGAATAAAAATGGCGATTAAAAAGTACAAACCTACCTCTAATGGTCGTCGCGGTATGACAGTTTCTGATTTCGCAGAAATCACAACTAGCACACCAGAGAAATCTCTATTAGCACCTTTAAAGAGAAAAGGCGGCCGTAATAACCAAGGTAAGTTAACTGTTCGTCATCAAGGTGGCGGCCATAAGCGTTCATACCGTATCATTGATTTCAAACGTAACAAAGATGGCATTCCTGGACGCGTTGCCACTATCGAGTACGATCCAAACCGTTCTGCAAATATTGCATTAATCAACTATGTAGATGGTGAAAAGCGTTATATCCTAGCTCCAAAAAACCTAGTAGTGGGTATGGAAGTTATGTCTGGCCCTGAGGCAGATATTAAAGTAGGTAATGCATTACCATTAGCAAACATCCCTGTTGGTACAGTAGTACACAACATCGAATTAAAACCAGGTAAGGGTGGCCAATTGGTTCGTTCAGCTGGTACATCTGCACAGGTTTTAGGTAAAGAAGGTAAATACGTACTTGTACGTTTAAATTCTGGTGAGGTTCGTATGATTCTTGCTGAGTGCCGTGCAACAATCGGTCAAGTAGGAAATGAGCAGCACGAACTTATCAACATTGGTAAAGCAGGACGCTCACGCTGGTTAGGTAAACGCCCAACAGTTCGTGGATCTGTTATGAACCCTAACGATCACCCACACGGTGGTGGTGAAGGACGTTCACCAATCGGACGTAAATCACCTATGTCTCCATGGGGTAAACCAACTCTTGGATTCAAAACTCGTAAGAAAAAGAATAAATCCGACAAGTTTATCGTACGTCGTCGTAAAAAATAACGGGGTTGAACTACGGTTCAAAGATAGAGCCGTAGAACAATCACGAAGGGAGGTTCATCCATGGGTCGCAGCCTAAAAAAAGGACCATTTGTTGATGATCATTTAATGGTTAAGATCGAAAAGTTAAATGAAACTGAAAGTAAGCAAGTTGTTAAAACTTGGTCACGTCGTTCTACGATCTTCCCACAATTTATCGGCCACACAATCGCTGTTTATGATGGTCGCAAACATGTGCCTGTATATGTTACTGAAGACATGGTAGGACACAAGCTTGGAGAATTCGCTCCAACTCGTGCTTACAAAGGCCATGGTAATGATGATAAGAAAACCAGACGTTAAGAGAGGAGGGCATCCAAATGCAAGCTAAAGCTGTTGCAAGAACAGTTCGTATTGCTCCTCGTAAAGCACGTTTAGTCGTAGATCTAATTCGAGGAAAGCAAGTTGGTGAAGCGGTGGCGATTTTAAATCACACTCCTAAGTTTGCTTCTCCAATCGTGGAAAAAGTATTGAAATCTGCTATGGCAAATGCCGAGCACAATTATGAAATGGACGTTAATAGCTTGGTAGTAACTCAAGCTTTTGTAGATGAAGGACCGACGTTGAAACGTTTTCGTCCTCGCGCAATGGGCCGTGCAAGCCAAATTAACAAACGCACTAGCCACATCACAATCGTACTATCAGAAAAGAAGGAGGGATAACCTGTGGGTCAAAAAGTAAATCCAGTCGGTTTGCGTATCGGAATCATCAAAGATTGGGAATCTAAATGGTACGCTGGTAAAGACTTCGCTGATCTTTTACACGAAGACCTTAAAATTCGTGAGTACATCACGAAGCGTTTGAAAGATGCTTCTGTTTCTAAAGTTGAAATCGAACGTGCGGCTAACCGTGTGAATGTAACAGTTCATACTGCTAAGCCTGGTATGGTTATCGGTAAAGGCGGTACTGAAGTTGAAGCACTTCGTAAAGCTTTAAATCAATTAACTGGCAAACGTGTTCACATCAACATTCTTGAAATCAAGAGAGCTGATCTTGACGCGAAATTAGTTGCTGAAAATATTGCTCGTCAATTAGAAAATCGTGTATCTTTCCGTCGTGCACAAAAGCAAGCAATTCAACGTGCTATGCGTGCAGGAGCTAAAGGTATTAAAACAATGGTATCAGGTCGTCTAGGCGGCGCAGATATTGCTCGTTCAGAACAATATAGCGAAGGAACAGTTCCACTTCATACACTTCGTGCTGATATCGACTATGCTCATGCTGAAGCTGATACTACTTATGGTAAGCTTGGCGTAAAAGTATGGATCTATAAGGGAGAAGTCCTTCCTACTAAGAAGAAATCTGCGGAAGGAGGCAAATAATATGTTATTGCCAAAACGCGTTAAATATCGCCGTCAACACCGTGGAAAAATGCGTGGTAACGCTAAAGGTGGCACTGAAGTGACATTCGGTGAATTCGGCTTACAAGCAACTGAAGCTTCTTGGATCACTAACCGCCAAATCGAAGCTGCCCGTATTGCAATGACTCGTTACATGAAACGTGGCGGTAAAGTTTGGATTAAAATCTTCCCACATAAGCCTTACACTGCAAAACCTCTAGAGGTGCGGATGGGTTCCGGTAAAGGGGCACCTGAAGGCTGGGTAGCTGTTGTTAAACCTGGAAAAGTTATGTTTGAAATCGCGGGTGTTTCTGAGGAAGTAGCACGTGAAGCACTACGTCTTGCTATGCACAAACTTCCAGTTAAGTGTAAGTTTGTAAAACGTGAAGAAATTGGTGGTGAATCAAATGAGAGCTAATGAAATTAAAGACCTTACCACTGCCGAAATTGAACAAAAAGTTAAATCTTTAAAAGAAGAGCTTTTCAACCTTCGCTTCCAATTAGCGACTGGACAACTTGAAAATACAGCTCGCATTCGTGAAGTACGCAAAGCGATTGCTCGCATGAAAACTGTGATTCGTGAGAGAGAAATCAGCGTTAACAAGTAATAATTGAGAGGAGGTTCACATAATGAGTGAACGTAATCAGCGCAAAGTTTACACTGGACGCGTGGTTTCTGACAAAATGGATAAAACCATTACTGTTTTAGTCGAAACTTACAAAAAGCATCCTCTTTACGGTAAACGCGTTAAATACTCTAAAAAGTTTAAAGCTCATGATGAGCAAAACGAAGCAAAAATCGGCGATATCGTACGTATCATGGAAACTCGTCCGCTTTCAGCTACTAAACGCTTCCGTTTAGTTGAAGTTACAGAAAAAGCAGTTATTATTTAATTGTTCGGATTAATGCTCTATTCCGAAGGGAGGTTACACACATGATTCAACAAGAATCACGTTTAAAAGTTGCTGATAACTCTGGTGCTCGTGAGGTACTTACCATTAAAGTTCTTGGTGGTTCAGGCCGTAAAACTGCGGGTATTGGTGATGTTATCGTTTGTACAGTGAAACAAGCAACACCTGGTGGCGTTGTTAAAAAAGGTGACGTAGTTAAAGCTGTTATCGTTCGTACGAAAAGCGGTGCTCGTCGACCTGATGGATCATACATTCGTTTCGATGAAAACGCATGTGTAATTATCAAGGATGATAAGAGCCCACGTGGAACTCGTATCTTCGGACCAGTTGCTCGTGAACTTCGCGATAACAACTTTATGAAAATCGTATCCTTGGCTCCAGAAGTACTATAATATAAATATTGCCTTTAAGGAGGTGCTTACGAATGCATGTTAAAAAAGGTGACAAAGTAAGAGTTATCTCCGGTAAGGATAAAGGCAAAACAGGAGTAATCCTAGCAGCCTATCCTAAAGATAGCCGTGTACTAGTAGAAGGTGTTAATATCGTGAAAAAACACGCTAAACCTTCTCAAGTGAATCCACAAGGCGGAATTATGAGCTTTGAGGCACCAATTCATGTATCAAACGTTATGCCTATCGACCCTAAGTCTGGTAACCCAACTCGTGTAGGTTACACAACGGTTGATGGCAAGAAAGTACGCGTAGCAAAATCCGGTGAAGTATTAGATAAATAAATAGTTTAAATAAGAAGGGAGGTACTATGAATGAACCGCCTAAAAGAAAAATTTGTTAAAGAAGTTACTCCTGCTCTTATGAGCAAGTTCAACTACAAATCAGTTATGCAAGTTCCTCAACTTGATAAGATTGTTATTAACATGGGTGTTGGTGACGCAGTAGCAAATGCTAAAGCTTTAGATAATGCTGTTGAAGAACTAGCTACTATTACAGGACAAAAACCTGTAGTAACTCGTGCTAAGAAATCAATCGCGGGCTTCCGTCTGCGTGAAGGTATGCCGATCGGTGCAAAAGTTACACTTCGCGGTGAGCGTATGTATCAATTCTTGGATAAATTAGTTTCTGTTTCTTTACCTCGTGTTCGTGACTTCCGTGGTGTATCTAAGAAATCATTTGATGGTCGCGGTAACTATACATTAGGTGTTAAAGAACAATTAATCTTCCCTGAAATTGATTACGATAAAGTAAGCAAGGTTCGTGGTATGGATATTGTTATCGTAACGACTGCTAACACTGATGAAGAAGCACGTGAACTGTTAACTCAATTTGGAATGCCATTCCAAAAGTAATCGTTAAATAATGGAGGCGAAAACGTGGCTAAAAAGTCAATGATTGCGAAACAAAAGCGCACGCCTAAATATGCAGTACAAGAGTATACACGCTGCGAACGTTGTGGCCGTCCACACTCTGTATACCGTAAATTTAAGCTTTGTCGTATTTGTTTCCGCGAATTAGCGTACAAAGGACAAATTCCTGGTGTTAAAAAAGCTAGCTGGTAAAACCCAAGTCTGGGAAGGAGGTAAAAATAATGGTCATGACAGATCCGATTGCTGATATGCTTACTCGCATTCGTAATGCGAATATGGTGCGTCACGAAAAGTTAGAAGTGCCTGCTTCTAATATTAAAAAAGAAATCGCTGAAATCTTAAAGCGCGAAGGTTTCGTTCGTGATGTCGAATTTATCGAAGATAATAAACAAGGTATCATCCGTATCTTCTTAAAGTACGGTTCAAATAACGAACGTGTTATCACTGGTCTTAAGCGCATAAGCAAGCCTGGACTTAGAGTTTATGCAAAATCTACTGAGGTACCACGTGTACTTAACGGTCTTGGTATCGCACTAGTATCAACATCAAATGGTGTTATAACTGATAAAGAAGCTCGTGCTAAACAAATCGGCGGAGAAGTATTAGCTTACGTTTGGTAAGATAGTTTCTGAATGAATGGAGGTGCACTGAATGTCTCGCGTAGGAAAAAAACCTATTGAAATCCCTACAGGTGTTACGGTTACTTTAAACAATAGTACCGTTACTGTTAAAGGTCCAAAAGGCGAACTTACTCGCTCTTTTAATCCAGATATCGAAATTAAAGTTGAAGAAAACCTTATTACGATCGCTCGTCCATCTGACGTGAAAGAACACCGCGCATTGCACGGAACTACTCGTGCGGTAATCGCGAACATGGTCGAAGGTGTTTCCAAAGGCTTCGAGAGAAAATTAGAATTAATCGGGGTTGGATACCGTGCTCAAAAGCAAGGTAACAAGCTTGTATTAAACGTTGGATACTCACATCCAGTTGAAATTGAACCAGAAACTGGCCTTGAAATCGAAGTACCTGCTAATACAAAGATTACTATTAAAGGTACTGACAAAGAACGTGTTGGTGCATTAGCAGCCAATATTCGTCAAGTTCGTCCTCCAGAGCCTTACAAAGGTAAAGGAATTCGTTACGAAGGCGAATTTGTTCGTCGTAAAGAAGGTAAAACTGGTAAGTAATGCCGCATAGGTAAACGAAAGGAGTGACGTAAATGATTACGAAGCTTGACAAAAATGCTAGTCGCAAGAAGAGACATGCTCGTGTTCGTGCGAAACTTAGCGGTACTGCAGCTCGACCACGTTTGAATGTGTTTCGTTCTAACAAGCATGTATATGCGCAGGTTATCGATGACATGAGTGGAGTAACTTTAGCAAGTGCTTCTACAATCGAAAAAGATCTTAACCTTGAATCTACAAGCAATGTTGAAGCAGCTAAGTTGGTCGGAGAATTAGTCGCTAAACGTGCGGTAGAAAAAGGTATTACTGCTGTTGTATTTGACCGCGGAGGATATCTTTATCATGGACGTATTCAAGCATTAGCAGATGCTGCTCGTGAAAACGGCCTACAATTTTAATAGACAAAGGAGGGACACATATAATGATACGTCGTATTGATCCAAACAAACTTGAACTAGAAGAACGCGTTGTAACGGTAAACCGTGTAGCGAAAGTTGTTAAGGGTGGCCGTCGTTTTCGCTTCTCTGCTCTTGTAGTAGTTGGTGATAAAAACGGTCATGTAGGTTTCGGTACTGGTAAAGCTCAAGAAGTACCTGATGCGATTCGTAAAGCAATCGAAGATGCGAAGAAGAACTTAGTTGAAGTACCAATGGTTGGAACAACTGTTCCTCACCAAGTAATTGGACGTTTTGGTGCTGGTGAAATTCTTCTAAAGCCTGCTTCTGAAGGTACAGGAGTTATTGCTGGTGGTCCAGTCCGTGCTGTTCTAGAATTAGGCGGGGTAGGAGATATCCTTTCTAAATCTTTAGGAACTAACACTCCAATTAACATGGTACGTGCAACGATCGATGGCTTAAAACAATTAAAACGTGCTGAAGACGTAGCAAAGTTACGTGGTAAATCAGTAGAAGAACTGCTAGGATAAGGAGGGAAATCAAATGGCAAACAAACTATTAATTACCCTCACCCGAAGCGTAATTGGTCGCCCTGAAGACCAACGCGCGACAGTTACTGCCCTAGGTTTACGTAAATTAAATCAAACAGTTGAGCACCAAGATAATGCTGCAATCCGCGGTATGATTACGAAAGTTGCTCACCTTGTAACAGTTAAAGAACAATAATTAATTGTTTTCTTTCATAAGGAGGTGCCAATATGAAACTTCATGAACTAAAGCCTGCTGAGGGTTCTCGTAAAGAACGTAAACGTTTAGGACGTGGTATCGGTTCCGGTCAAGGTAAGACTGCTGGTAAAGGTCATAAAGGTCAAAATGCTCGTTCCGGCGGCGGTGTCCGTCTTGGATTCGAGGGTGGTCAAACACCTTTATTCCGTCGTTTACCAAAACGTGGTTTTACTAATATCAGCCGTAAAGAATATGCGATTGTAAACCTTGATGTTCTTAATCAGTTTGAAGAGGGTACAGAAGTTACTCCAGAACTTCTAATTGAAACTGGTCTAGTAAAGAATGAAAAAGCAGGAATTAAGATTCTTGCTAAAGGGAACGTAGAGAAAAAACTTACTGTTAAAGCTCATAAATTCTCCTCTACCGCCAAAGAAGCAATTGAAGCTGTAGGTGGAACTACTGAGGTGATCTAATGTTCCAGACAATCTCCAATTTTATGCGCGTGGCTGAAATTAGAAGAAAAATTATTTTTACTCTTTTAATGTTAATCGTATTTCGACTAGGCAGTTTTATTCCTGTTCCGAATGTAAATGCTGATATTTTGGCAGCACAAGATAAACTAAGTGTTTTTGGGATTTTAAATACCTTTGGTGGTGGAGCGTTGCAAAACTTCTCCATCCTTGCTATGGGTATTATGCCTTATATCACTGCTTCCATTATTATTCAGCTTTTGCAGATGGATGTAGTTCCGAAATTTACGGAATGGTCAAAGCAAGGGGATGCTGGACGTCGGAAGTTAGCTCAGTTTACACGATATTTCACAATTGTCCTAGGTTTTATTCAAGCTATAGGTATGTCTTATGGCTTTAATAATATGTCTAATGGACAGTTGATAGAGAATCCTGGAATTGGTACTTATTTATTAATAGCAGTTGTTCTAACGGCTGGTACTGCATTTCTGATGTGGTTAGGAGAGCAGATCACTGAAAAGGGTGTTGGGAATGGTATTTCCATTATCATCTTTGCTGGTATCGTTGCAAGTATTCCTAATACAGTAAATCAGATTTATGTACAGCAGTTTGAAAATGCTGGTGAGCAATTATTCCTCCGTATTGTTACGGTTGTTTTAATTCTTTTAGCAGTCATTGCAATTGTGGTAGGTACTATTTTCATTCAACAAGCAACAAGAAAAATTCCTATCCAGTATGCAAAACAAAGAGCGGTTAACGGACGTAATGCAGGGGCGCAGCAATCCACTCATATGCCGTTAAAAGTTAATGCAGCTGGTGTTATCCCTGTAATCTTTGCAGTTTCCTTCATTGTAACTCCTAGAACCGTTGCTTCATTTTTTCCAACTAATGATGTAACACTTTGGATTACAAGAGTTTTTGATTATTCCCATCCGATTGGAATGACATTATATGCTGTTTTGATTATCGCTTTCACGTATTTTTATGCTTTTATTCAGGTTAATCCTGAACAAGCTGCAGAAAATTTACAGAAACAAAGCGGTTATATCCCTGGTATTAGACCGGGCAGGAATACACAGGAATACTTAACACGGGTACTTTATCGTTTAACATTTGTGGGTGCTATTTTCTTAACAGTAATTGCGATTCTTCCGATCATTTTTATCAATGTGGCGAATTTACCGCAATCAGCTCAAATTGGGGGAACAAGCTTGCTAATCGTTGTGGGTGTTGCACTTGATACGATGAAGCAGCTAGAGGCGCAGCTAGTTAAACGTCATTATAAAGGTTTTATTAAATAAATGGTTTCGGGGACTTTTGTTCCCTAAACCAATAAATAGCACGAGGGGGAACACGTGTGAATTTAGTATTAATGGGGCTTCCGGGTGCCGGCAAAGGTACTCAAGCCGAACAAATCGTCGAACAATACGGCATCCCTCATATCTCTACTGGAGATATGTTCCGTGCAGCGATGAAAGAAGGAACAGAACTAGGATTAGAAGCTAAGTCTTTCATGGACAAAGGCGAACTTGTTCCTGATGAAGTAACAATCGGCATTGTTCGTGAACGGTTAAGTAAAGATGACTGTAAAAATGGATTTTTACTTGATGGCTTTCCTAGAACGGTACCTCAAGCAGAAGCTTTGGAAAGTCTATTATCTGAATTAGATAAAAAGATTGACTATGTCATTAATATAAATGTTGATAAAAGTATTTTAATGGATCGTTTGACAGGTCGTCGTATTTGTAAAGAGTGCGGTTCAACATATCATTTAGTATTTAATCCTCCTGCGAAAGAGGGATCCTGCGACAAGTGTGGCGGGGAGCTCTATCAAAGAGCTGATGATAATGCTGAAACAGTTCAAAATCGACTAGACGTGAATATCAAACAACAAGAACCATTGCTTACTTTCTATGAGACTAAGGGTTACCTGCGTACAATTGATGGTCAGCAGGATATTAATAAAGTATTTGCTGATATCCAGCAATTAGTCGGGGACTTACGTTAATGGCCATTAGTTTTATCGTGGATCGACTCTCGAACATCTCTTCAATAAGCTTCAAAAGTATGTGGCTGTAAATTGCTTTTCTATTGTACAGAGTATGTAGGACTGAGAGTTGGGTAAGACTTACATGTGGAATTTGAAATTCCATTTAATATAGAATATACTTGCGGACAGATGTGTAACAGTATGTTAATATTAAAAGGTTGCTATTGTTTTGTACCTATGAAAAGTATTTACGATACATTTTCGAATTAATAATTGAAATGAGAAGGGAGACGAATTAATGGCCAAAGATGATGTAATTGAAATTGAAGGTAAAGTACTTGAAACTTTGCCGAATGCAATGTTTAAGGTAGAATTAGAAAATGGTCATACCGTGCTAGCTCATGTTTCTGGTAAAATCCGAATGCACTTCATTCGCATCCTTCCGGGTGACAAAGTTACTGTCGAGCTTTCTCCATATGACTTAACACGCGGAAGAATTACTTACCGCTTTAAATAATTGCTTGCACTCCGTATTACTAAGGAGGTTAGGATAATGAAAGTAAGACCATCTGTTAAACCGATCTGCGAAAAGTGCAAAGTTATCCGTAGACGCGGTAAAGTCATGGTTATCTGTGAAAACCCTAAACATAAACAAAAACAAGGTTAATCTTGAAGGAGGTGCGCTAACTAATGGCACGTATTGCTGGTGTAGATATTCCACGTGAAAAACGTGTAGTTATCTCTTTAACTTACATTTATGGTATTGGTAAAAATACTGCACAAAAAGTATTAGCTGAAGCTGGTGTTTCTGAAGATACTCGTGTGCGTGATCTAACAGAAGACGAATTAAACAAAATCCGTGATATCATCGACAAATTAAAAGTTGAAGGTGACCTTCGCCGTGAAATTTCTCTTAACATTAAGCGTTTAATGGAGATTGGCTGCTACCGCGGATTACGTCATCGTCGTGGTTTACCGGTTCGTGGACAAAACACGAAAAACAACGCTCGTACACGCAAAGGTCCTCGTAAGACTGTTGCGAACAAGAAGAAGTAATCGGCAAAGGAGGTTATTTAAATGGCACGTAAAACTAATACACGTAAACGTCGTGTTAAAAAGAATATTGAATCAGGTATTGCACATATCCGTTCAACATTTAACAATACAATCGTAACTATTACTGATGTACATGGTAATGCAATTTCTTGGTCTAGTGCAGGTGCGCTTGGATTTAAAGGTTCTCGTAAATCTACTCCATTCGCAGCACAGATGGCTGCTGAAACTGCAGCTAAGACATCTATCGAACACGGTATGAAGACTTTAGAAGTTACAGTTAAAGGACCTGGTGCAGGTCGTGAGGCTGCAATTCGTGCGCTACAAGCTGCAGGTCTTGAAGTAACAGCTATTAAAGACGTTACTCCTGTTCCTCATAACGGATGCCGTCCACCAAAACGCCGTCGTGTTTAATTTTTCTGTATAGAATTTATATCCTGTGTCTATAATGGGATATGATACTAATTTTGTAGTTCATACAGAAGATTTATTCCAGTTGTTGTGCACAAAACGGGAACGTATACATGGGGGAATTTCGATTAGTTAATTTACTAGTCGAGGTTTCGACGTTTTGAAGGAGGGTTATTTGATGATCGAAATAGAAAAACCAAAAATCGAAACGGTTGAGATCAACGATGATGCCAAGTACGGGAAGTTCGTCGTAGAGCCACTAGAGCGTGGATATGGTACCACTTTGGGTAACTCCTTACGTCGTATCCTTTTATCTTCACTCCCAGGTGCCGCTGTTACATCGATTCAGGTCGATGGGGTACTTCATGAGTTCTCAACAATTGAAGGCGTCGTAGAGGATGTAACATCCATCATATTAAACATTAAAAAATTAGCTTTAAAAATCTATTCTGATGAAGAGAAAACCCTTGAGATTGATGTTCAGGGTGAAGGTCCTGTTAAAGCGGCAAACATTACTCATGATAGTGATGTTGAAATTTTAAATCCAGATCTTCATATTGCTACATTGGCTTCAAGTGGACATCTTCGCATGAGATTAACGGCTAAGCGTGGTCGTGGTTATACACCAGCTGAGCAAAATAAGCGTGAAGACCAGCCAATTGGTGTCATTCCAATTGATTCTATTTTCACTCCAGTGTCTCGTGTGTCCTATCAGATAGAAAATACTCGTGTGGGTCAAATGACAAACTATGATAAGCTAACGCTTGATGTTTGGACAGATGGAAGCACAGGGCCAAAAGAAGCTATTGCTCTTGGATCAAAGATTTTAACTGAGCATTTAAACATTTTCGTTGGTTTAACTGATGAAGCTCAAAATGCTGAGATTATGATCGAAAAAGAAGAGGATCAAAAAGAAAAAGTCCTTGAAATGACGATCGAAGAACTTGATTTATCAGTTCGTTCATATAACTGCTTAAAGCGTGCAGGAATCAACACTGTTCAGGAACTAGCTAATAAAACTGAAGAAGATATGATGAAAGTACGTAACTTAGGCCGCAAATCACTCGAAGAAGTGAAGGCGAAACTAGAAGAGCTTGGATTAGGCTTACGTAAGGATGACTAATTAGGTCATCTCCGACTTTAAAACTAATCTGTTTAATGACTTCAACAAAGGAGGGAACCCTTCATGGCTTACAGAAAGTTAGGACGCACAAGTGCACAGCGTAAAGCTATGCTACGTGATTTAACTACAGACTTAATCATCAACGAGCGCATTGAAACAACAGAAACTCGCGCAAAGGAAATTCGCGGTACTGTTGAGAAAATGATTACATTAGGTAAACGTGGTGACTTACATGCTCGCCGTCAAGCTGCTTCTTACGTTCGTAATGAGGTTGCTGATGCTGAGACAGGTACAGACGCACTACAAAAACTTTTCACTGACATCGCTCCACGTTATTCAGAGCGCCAAGGTGGATACACTCGTATTATGAAACTTGGACCACGCCGCGGCGATGGTGCACCAATGGTAATTATCGAGTTAGTTTAATACCTTTAACAGACAACAAGGGCGCTGGACAGTTTAGTTACAAACTTGTTCTTGAGCCCTTTTTCTGTAAGATAAACTTTATATCACTTACGAACCAAGCCAAAAAGAGTGTTATGATGAGCGTGACCTTTCTATATAGAAGGGCACTATAAGTAGAATCTATTTCTCCTTGGAAAGATGAATGTAAGCCTTTTATTTATTCTTTTTCACGACTCGTCTAGCTCATGCACCTCCTCCCATTTCTTTTTAGAAAACCCGTTCAGTGGCAGAATTTACTCGTTCTTCTGTCCAGGGGGAGGTGCAGGCTTTTTTTGTATTCTTCGAACTAGCATAGATAAGTCATGAATAGGTGAGTTGAGAGGAGAAGGTTTATATGAGGGAATCAGTTGTTTCATTAAGAAATGTGTCATTTCAATATGAGAACCAAAATAGGTACGCTCTACACAATGTAAGCTTTGATATTTATGAAGGTGAATGGTTAGCGATTGTAGGTCATAATGGCTCGGGTAAATCGACCACGGCTAAGCTCTTAAATGGATTACAATTTCCGCAGCAAGGGGAAATTATCGTTTGTGGAATTAAATTAAATGAAGAATCCATTTGGGAGATAAGAAAAAAATTAGGAATGGTCTTTCAGAACCCTGATAATCAGTTTGTTGGTACAACTGTGCAGGATGATGTGGCTTTTGGTTTAGAAAACCATGGAATTCCAAGAGATGATATGATCATAAGGGTGGAAGATTCCTTAAAAAAAGTCAAAATGGATCAATTTCTTAATCAAGAGCCGCACCATCTATCTGGCGGGCAAAAACAGCGTGTAGCAATTGCCGGTGTTCTTGCGTTGAGACCCTCAATCATTATCTTAGATGAGGCGACATCAATGCTTGATCCAAAAGGCCGCAGCGAAGTTTTAGAAACCGTACGGGCTTTAAAGGAAGAGAAGTCCCTTACTGTCATTTCTATTACACATGATTTAGAAGAAGCGGCTAAAGCTGATCGTATTATTGTGATGAATCAAGGCGAAGTTTATCGTGAGGGCAGCCCTGAAGAAATTTTTTCTATGGATGATGAATTGGTTCATCTCGGGCTCGATATTCCTTTCTCTATCAAAATGAGTAATGCATTTCGTGCAAAAGGGATTGACCTATCGAGGCACTATTTATCGGAAGAAGAGTTGGTGAATGAGCTATGGACATTTCGCTTCAAAGTCTAGAGTACCGTTATCAAGCAAACACCCCTTTTGAACGTTTGGCCATTAAAGATGTGTCTATCGACATCCCTTCAGGAACATATATGGCGTTGATAGGCCACACAGGGTCAGGTAAGTCTACTGTTTTACAACATTTAAATGCTCTGCTGCTGCCGACAGAAGGAACTGTAGTGATTGGGAACCATGAGGTAAAAGCGAAGCAGAAGAATAAAAATTTAAGACAGATTAGACAAAAGGTAGGGATTGTCTTTCAGTTTCCGGAGCATCAATTATTTGAGGAAACGGTTGAAAAGGATATTATTTTCGGTCCTATGAATTTTGGTGTTTCAGAGACAGAGGCAAAAAAGAGAGCAAGGCTTGCCTTAAAACATGTAGGACTAACGGAAGAGATATTAGAAAAATCTCCATTTGATTTGTCTGGCGGACAAATGCGGCGCGTAGCGATTGCTGGTGTTTTGGCAATGGAACCAGATTGTCTCGTTCTAGATGAGCCGACTGCTGGTTTAGACCCTCGCGGCCGTAAAGAGATTATGGATATGTTTTATTCGCTTCATAAAGAGAGAAACCTATCAACTATACTTGTAACACATAGTATGGAGGATGCAGCTAAGTATGCTGACCAAATTGTTATAATGCAGCAAGGACGCGTTGTAAAGCAAGGAACACCTATTGAAATCTTTTCATCGGTTTCTGAACTGGTGGATATGGGGCTAGATGTACCGGAAGTGGTACGTTTTCAACGAAGTTTAGAAGAAAAGCTTGGAATAAAGTTAGGAGTAACCTATCTTTCTATTGAGGAGCTATCATCAGCTGTTGCAGAATTGTTAAGAGGTGCACACGTATGATGGAAAAAATGATTATTGGGAGATATGTTCCCGCGGAAAGTCTTGTTCATCGAATGGACCCTCGGTCAAAGCTTATTATCATTTTCTTATTCGTATGTGTTATTTTTCTTGCAAACAACTTTCTTACCTATGCACTAATTGGAATTTATACTTTTTTAATGCTTGGTTTATCTCGAATTCCTTTTCGATTTTTATATGCAGGTTTAAAACCAGTTCTCTGGTTGGTCTTGTTTACTTTACTTTTACAGGTCTTCTTTACAAAAGAAGGAAGTTTATTGTATGAGCTTGGTCCAATTAAAATCTATGAAGAAGGAGTCAGACAGGGGATTTTTATTTCAATGAGATTCTTTTTCCTAATTTTAATGACCAGTTTGCTTACACTAACTACAACACCGATCGAAATAACTGATGGGCTCGAAACGTTATTAAACCCTTTGAAAAAGGTTCGCTTTCCCGTACATGAAATGGCTCTGATGATGTCTATTTCACTACGGTTTATTCCAACCCTTATGCAAGAAACTGACAAGATTATGAAGGCACAAATTGCACGTGGAGTTGAGTTTTCCAGCGGTCCAGTAAAAGAGAGGGTTAAAGCGGTTATTCCATTACTGATTCCCCTTTTTGTCAGCTCTTTTAAGCGTGCTGAGGAGCTCGCCATTGCCATGGAAGCTAGAGGGTACCGCGGCGGTGAAGGAAGGACAAAATACCGTCTGCTGAGCTGGAAACTAGCTGACACGCTCCAGCTATTAATTCTTGGTATTTTAACGATATTATTAATCCTATTACGGTCATATGGAGCTTAATCATGAATCGCTTTAAATGCATTATTTCCTACGATGGTTCTGGATTCTCTGGATATCAGGTACAACCGAATAAACGAACCGTTCAAAGTCAAATAGAAACGGTCTTGGCTAAAATCCATAAGGGCAGCCATGTGAAAATTTCGGCTTCCGGAAGAACGGATGCAGGAGTCCATGCAAAAGGTCAGGTAATTCATTTTGATTCCCCATTGTCCATTCCTGAGGATAATTGGGAAGCAGCCATTAACTCTATGCTGCCAGAGGATGTATCAGTTCTTTCTGTGGAAAAAGTAGACTCGTCCTTTCATGCCCGGTTCGATGCCAGCGGAAAAGAATACCGCTATTTTCTTTACCAATCCTCGAAAAGGGATCCCTTTCAACGGCATTATGCTTATCATTACCCGTATCCTTTAAATCTAGCTGCCATGAGAGAAGCATGCGCCTATTTACTGGGTACACATGACTTTTCTAGTTTTTGTTCTGCAAAAACGGAAGTAGAAGATAAGGTGAGAACGATTGAGACCATCGAAATTCACCAAGAAGAAGAGCGTCTCTGTTTTCGTTTCGTAGGCAATGGCTTTTTATATAATATGGTTCGAATTTTAGTAGGAACGCTATTAGAGGTTGGTGCTGGGAAGCGGCGTCCAGAGGAATTAGTGGAGACACTAGAAAAAAGAGATCGCCGCTATGCTGGAAAAACCGCGCCAGGACAGGGATTATACCTTTGGAAAGTATATTATTAAATTTATTTTTAATAACAACACAACCTGGTGTAACATTTCCTTGACTTTTAGCTTTAAAGAATTTATTATATTATATGGTTGTGTTTTTAATCCCACGATAAAGCCCCGGAAAGTCTTCATCGTGATTGAAAATATATGAACTTAACAATTGACGCACAATGGCGTTACCGTTTATTCCCGGAACAGAATGGACGATAATGACTTATGACGGTGCGAAAAAATAATCTTTATGGATTTAATTTAGGAGGGAAATTCATGCGTACAACGTTTATGGCTAACGCCAACAATATCGAGCGTAAATGGTACGTGATTGACGCTGAAGGCAAAACTCTTGGTCGTCTTGCTTCTGAAGTAGCTTCAATCTTACGTGGTAAAAATAAACCAACTTTTACACCACATGTTGACACTGGTGATAATGTTATCATTCTTAACGCTTCTAAAGTTGAATTAACTGGTAAGAAATTAACTGACAAAATCTACTACCGTCACACTATGCACCCAGGTGGTTTAAAAACTAGAACTGCTCTTGAAATGCGTACAAACTATGCTGAGAAAATGATCGAGCTTGCTGTTAAAGGTATGCTTCCTAAGAATTCTCTTGGCCGTCAACAGTTCAAAAAATTACACGTATATGCTGGCAGCGAACATCCGCACCAAGCACAAAAACCTGAAGTTTACGAACTTCGCGGTTAATAAAGAGGGAGGGAATTAACTTGGCACAAGTTCAATATATTGGTACTGGTCGTCGTAAGAGCTCTGTCGCACGTGTGCGCTTAGTTCCAGGTACAGGTAAAATCCTAATTAACGGTCGTGACATCGAAGAGTATATCCCATTTGAAGCTTTACGTATGGTTGTTAACCAACCATTAGTAGCTACTGAAACTAAAGGCAGCTACGATGTTCTTGTAAACGTAAGCGGCGGTGGATACACTGGTCAAGCTGGCGCAATCCGCCACGGTATTGCTCGCGCATTACTTCAAGCTGACCCTGAATATCGTCCAACATTAAAGCGTGCAGGACTATTAACACGTGACCCACGTATGAAAGAACGTAAGAAATACGGTCTTAAAGGTGCGCGTCGTGCTCCTCAGTTCTCAAAACGTTAATTATCAATGTTTCAAGGCCCTTTTCACTTTTGTGGAAAGGGTCTTTTTTATGCTAAAAAGTGCTTTTGACCACATTTTGACCATCAAAAATTTTTGACCAAATCTGACCACCAATTAAAGCTCGATATACTTTTGTAACTTTGAAGCGGTTTGTTCTTTAAGGGTGTTAGTTACGTGAGTATATATATTCATTGTCATTTGAATATTAGTGTGTCCTAGTCGCTCTTGTACTTCTTTAATACTAGCACCAGCTTCAAATAATAAGGAGGCATGAGTATGGCGTAAACCGTGTATAGTTATGGGATGGAGGTTGTGTTTCTTTATTAAAATATTTAGCTTTTCATTAAGATAGGCTAAGCGTAACGGTGTTCCATCGTATCTTATAAAAACAAGATTATTGCCACCATTTATTTTTTCATTAGCAAAGACCTCTTCCATTGGCTTATACGCCACTTTTTAAGCAAAGCTAAGGATTTACTATCTAGGCTTATTAAACGCTTAGAATCCTTTGTTTTTGGTGTCTGAAAGAGATGTTTTCCATCAGTCTGGAATAGTGTTCTCCAAAAGCGGATAGAACCGGCCTCAAAATCAATATCATCCCATGTTAATGCCGATAGTTCCCCTTTTCGAGCCCCGGTGTAAATTAAGAGGTGGATGAAATAGAAATCACTTTCAAGGTGAGGGCAATACGTTAGAGGATTTAGTAAGTACTATCAATACAGTTTCATGGAAACCATACCAATACAACTTATTCTTACTCTCATATTTGTGTAGAATAAGCGAAAGAAAACAAAAAGGAAAAATAGGGAAAGAATTGAATAAGAGATGGAATTATTAGAGAATAAATCGAAGCTTTAAGTTATTCAATTAACGAGGAGTTAATTGTACAAGGTCATAAGGTGCTATTAAATTGAGGTGTTATTAATGATATTAGTGAGTTCTTGTTTAGCAGGGTTAGAGGTAAGATATAACGGTACGCATAGTTTAGATCATAAGATCAGAAAACTAATAGAAGTGAATAAGGCAATACCTGTATGCCCGGAATTGTATGGTGGATTTTCAACCCCCAGAGAACCTGCTGAAATAATAGGTGGTAACGGAGAAGATGTATTGGATGGGAAAGCTAAAGTAGTCGAGAAGTCAGGTAGAGACGTTACGGAACTATACATAAAAGGAGCTTACACTACTTTGGAAAAAGCTAAAGAGGTTAATGCAACAGTAGTTGTTCTTAAGGAGTATAGTCCATCCTGTGGTAGTTCAATGATTTATAATGGTGAATTTATGGGGATGAAAATTGCTGGAAATGGAGTTACAACTGCTTTATTAAAAAGAAACGGTTTACGAGTAATATCAGAAGAGCAGTTTGCTGATAATTTCGATAAGATAATATAATTTATCTTCAATTAATGAGCGCATTACTTCAATAAGGAGTAATGCGTTTCTAATTTGGACTAATTTGAAGTATTGTATAATAACTCCATGGCATAAATAGTTTCATAATTTTTAAATGCATTTGGATTATTATTGCAATGGCACATTTGCAAAAGTAGACGGACTTCAAAGTAAGCCGCTGTAAAGACACCGCTTTTTAAAGAAGTGGTGTCTTTAATTTGATAATAGAAAAGTTTCAGCCAAGATATGACATCCTTTTTACTGATTTTAAAGTGAATAACCCTTATCAAATAAGGGATTTACCTAGAATTAATCAAACGTTTGTTTAATGTTGTTTTTTGTAGTAAACAGTCGTTGTTAAATTCTTGCGAGTTTTAATCAAACGATGGATTGAAGGTTTGAATGTTGAAAATACTCGAGTCATGTTATTGACGCTTCTGAGCTCCACTTTATATTTTCTAAAATTTACAAAAAATCTTAGAGAAACGTTTCCACATATGATATTCTTGTTTGAAGAGGTGATATCATGGCAACGATTAAGGATGTTGCGAAGTTGGCGGGGGTGGGAATTGGAACCGCTTCCCGTGTCATTAATAAATCAGGATATATTAGTGAAGAGACGAAAAAGAAAGTCCTTGAGGCTATTGAAAAATTAGGGTACATACCAAATGAAACGGCAAGAGCATTTGTGACGCAAGATAATAAAATTGTGGCGTTATTTTTACCGTCCATTCATCATGCTTTTTTCTCTGAGCTGGCTTATTATATTGAGGATGAGCTTGACAAAAAGGGATATCAAATGATGCTTTGCAACTCGAGTGGGCAAATCGAGAAAGAACTTCAGTATATTAGAATGCTAAAGCAAAATAAAGTATCAGGAATTATCGGGATTTCATATAATCAGATACAAAATGAAATCACTTATTCCATGCCGATTGTGTTTGTAGACCGCCATATTGGAGAAATTCCATTTGTGTCGAGTGATAACTATGGCGGCGGTAAAATGGCCCTTCAAGTACTAAAGGAAACAGGATGTCAACATGTCGCATATATCGGGACGTATTCAAAAACCGTGGTTACTGAGGTGGAAAAAAGAAAACAAGGATTTGAAGATGCTGCAAAGCAGTACGGCATAAACCATACCATTTATATTGAAGAGGATCCGATCAAGGATCAAACGGCATTTCTAAATAAATTCTTAACGAAATTCAAGGATTTGGATGGAATATTTGTTGAAAATGATAATATGGCACTGGAGCTCGTACAAATGGCGCTTGAAAAGAATATTAAAATTCCTGAAGAGCTTTCCATTATAGGATTTGATGGGATCCAAACGGGTAAGGTGTTAAGGCCAAAGCTTTCAACGATCAGGCAGCCTGTAGAACGAATGGGTCGAAGCTTAGTCGAACTATTAATGAAAAGAATCAATGGTGTTCTAGTAACACCGGCTATTCATCCTGTAGAGTTTTTAAAAGGCGAAACGACACGTTAAAAACGAAAATACAGAATATTTAAAAAACGGATTGACAAAGATATGGGTGTTTTATATACTCAAAATATAGATGGAAACATTTCCACACCAACACAAAGGGCTCAGCCCTTTTATTATCGCTTTGTTTGGAAACGTTTCCAAAAAAGGAGGGGGTAAATATGAGAAAATTTATTAGTCTTTTAATGGTGGCATTATTCGTTTTTGTTTTAGCGGCTTGTTCGAATTCTGCAAGTAATAATCAGGAAACAGAGAAAGGGACAAATGAATTGAAAGTGTGGGTTCATGTACCTGAAGATGAACCAGAAGGGGCAAATTATGATGCAAGAGCGAAGGAATTTGAAGAGCAGCATGAAGGTGTAAAGGTAACGGTGGAACACATCGTAAAGACTGGTGAGGGCAGTGGATATAACGATAGAATCAATGCAGCCATAACGACAGGCGAGCTGCCCGATGTGGTTACGCTTGAAAGTGTTCATACCGCATCTTACGCTGATTCAGACATTCTTTTGCCATTGAATGATTACCTTGATCAATCAACCATTGATTCTTATTTAGATACCATTATTTCTGCTGGCAGTGTAGGAGATAACCTTTATGCATTGCAATCGTTTGATTTATCAGCACCTGTTTTTTACAATCCGAATATCTTCAAAGCTGCAGGCATAGAAATACCAGCGGATGAAAATGGAAATTGGACATTGGATTTGGCTTGGAGTTATGAAGAATTTTTAGAAAACACTAGAATCTTAAAAGAACACATGGGGAAGGAACCGGTGCATATGTTCCCTGACAACAGCGGATGGCAAATGTACGCGCACTCTCCTATCATTTTTGCAAATGATGGGAAGCTTGTTGGAGAAAATGGTCTGGATACAGATGGGTTTTTAAACAGTAAAAATACTATGGAAGCATTGCGATTTATGGAAACACTATTCAGAGAAGGCATTGTCTCTCCGACTGCCAGAGAAAATGCCTTTGCATTAGGAAATGCTGCAATCAGCTTTGAAGGTCCGTGGATGATTGATGTATTCACAAAGGATTATCCAGATTTGAATTGGTCAATCATGCCTTATCCATACGGAAAAGAAGGGCATAACTCAGCACCGCACGGAAGCTGGTATGTAGCAGGGACAAAAAACACGAAATATCCAGAACTTACAGCTGAGCTTGTTGCTCATTTAACAAATAAGGAAAGTGCCAAGGCGATGGAAGAAGCTGCCGGACTTATTCCGGGTCATAAAGAATTGCTGGATTCCTCGGAATTATATAGCACGTATCCACGAAAGCTTATGTTGGATCAATTAGTGAACACGGAGCACTTAAAGCCGAAATCACCGATTTTCCCAGTATTGGAAGATGTACTTGGTGATATTGTGGAAGGGATTGCATTAGAGAGCGGGTCTCTTGAGGACTTGGTACAGGATGCAATCGACAAAGCTGAGCGTGAGGCAACAAGATATAAATAAAGGTACCTCTGGCTGCAATCAATTTAACAGAGCCGAAAGTAAAAAAGATGACAATAATGGAGCTGTTCAAAAACCAAAGTGTCAGACCCTTTTGGGACAGCTCCATGATCGTAAGGGGTATTGATATGAACGAAGTCATAACAAGATTAATTAGAACAAGTATAAACAATAATAGAATGCTAAAATTCTTTTTTAGCCCTCAGTTTCTATTTTTACTCCCTGCATTTCTATTAATTACGGTATTTGTTATCTATCCATTGATTCTTGCAGTTGCCTATTCCTTTACAGATTATTATTTATTGAAACCTAATGATATGTCATTTGTTGGTTTTAATAACTATGTTGAGATAGCAAAGGACAAATATGCGAAACAAGCATTTTTTAATACTACAAAATATGTAATCTATATTGTTCCTCTTCAAGTTGCTTTATCGTTATTTTTGGCGATTCTTATTGCAAAAAAGTCAAGGGTTAATACGATTTTTAGAACTGCATTCTTCTCACCATATATTTTATCCATTATTGTGGTTTCTTTATTGTGGAAAAACATCCTTGATCCGGAATTGGGGATTGTTAACCTATTTTTAGCTAAACTTGGTTTTGCGAAACAAGCATTTTTCACCGATCCCGAATTAGCACTTCCAACCATCTCCTTTATTATTCTTTGGCAAGGGATTAGCTTCCAAATGTTAATATTAATGGCTGCTCTGCAGGATATCCCATCATCTTTATACGAGGCTGCGAGTATTGAAGGTGCAAATGCCTGGCAAAAGTTTAGATATATTACCGTTCCAAGTATAAAGGATCAGCTTGTGTTTGTACTCATTGTTGTAACAACAGGCACATTCAAAATCATCATTGAACCATTGGTTTTAACAAACGGAGGTCCTCAAGGCAGTACGTCCAGTATTTTATTATATATGTTTGAACAAGGATCGAGATATCGTCAAATTGGATATTCAAGTGCCATTACCGTCATATTCGCATTAGTATTAATTGTTATAGCATTTATACAAAGGAAATTAGTAAAGGAGGGATAAACATTGCCGAAATTTTATGTGATGAAATCAATGAAGATGTTTATCTTACTCGCATTTTTCATACTGTTTTTGTTCCCGACGGTTTGGATGTTTGTAAATAGTACGAAATCAGTCGCAGAAATTTCTAGAGAAATTGGCTCCATTCAAAGCTTTATACCAACTTTCAGTAACGTCCATTTATGGCTTGAGCCGTATAAAGAATTGTTTAGTAGATTTAACTTTTCCCTTCATTTTTTAAATAGTGTGTTTTACAGTTTTGTCATTGTTTTTGGAAGTTTGTTAGTGAACTCCTTAGCGGGATATGCGTTGGCGATATTTGATATCCCCTTTAAGAAGTATATCCAAGGATTCTTACTGATTTTAATTATCTTTCCATTTCAATCCGTCTTGATTCAGATCTTCATCATCATCAATGAAATGAACCTGACGAATACAGTGTGGGGCTTGGCATTGCCTCATATAGGAAGTGCCTTTAACATTTATCTCTTTATGGTATTTTTTCAAAAAATCCCGAAAGAATTGCGGGAGGCAGCTTATATGGATGGTGCATCGGATTGGAAAATTTTCACGAAAATTGCCGTTCCGATCTCTAGACCTATCTTTATCACGATTGGGATCTTAGTGTTTGTTGGATCTTGGAATGATTTTGTATGGCCGTTGATGATTTTCACTGAAACAGAAAAATATCCTTTGGCCGTTGCAGTCAATATTATGAATGAGACAAAGCCCGTCTACTTAAACCAGGTGATGGCTGGATTAACTGTAACAACGATTCCTATTCTATTAATCTATCTTTTTGGTCAAAAATACATCATGCCTCAAAATTCATCGTCTGGAATTAAATAATGGAGGTGCAAACATGAGTTTACTTTATGAGCTTAACTTTTATGAGGGGCATGGCAATAAAACAAGGGAGAGTATCCGCGGTCATAAACTGGACATTGAATATGTTTTCCATCATGCAAAATATAAGGAAAGCTGTTCACCAAATTGGATAAAGTCCAACGTTTCAGGCTATGCTCTCGATTTTGATGGCTATTCTACTTTTATAAAAGATAAGTCGCTTGATGTAAAGGGTTCCTTTACAATAACTGCTTTAATTGCTCCTCGCTGCTTTGAAGCATGCCATGGGGAAGTGTCAACAACGATCGTTGATCAATTGGACAAAAAAATGAAACGAGGCTTTGCTTTAAGCTTGTATCGTCATGGGGAAGTACAATTCGAACTAGGGGACGGTAAAAAGATACATAGATTAAGAACCATAGGGCAGCTCGAATTATTTAAGAAATCACTTATTACTGTTACCTATAACGAAGAAACCCATATGGCCTTCATCCATATCAATTCAACACTTGAAGCAATCGGGTCCCATACATTTTTCTCACCTGCTAAAATTCCTTTATCGATTGGACGAAATCATGCACCGTTTAAAATTAGCGATATTTTTACAGGTGGAATGTATTCAGGCTTAATCGACTTTATCAAGATTTATGATGATGCGTTGTCAGCTGAGATAATTCAAAAGGAATTCTTTAGTATAAAGGAAAAGCTGTCACTGGATATTAACGATATCGATCTAGATGAAACAAAGCTGTTGGATGATGTCCACCGTCCAAAATATCATGCTATTCCACCGCAGCATTGGATGAATGAACCTCATGCCCCTTTTTATTATAAGGGAAAATATCATTTATTCTATCAGAAGAATGCATCCGGGCCTTACTTCTCCAATTTGCATTGGGGACATTGGACCAGTGATGACATGGTTTTTTGGAAAAATGAAAAAACGGCATTATTTCCACAAAAGGGTGATTTATCACCTTCAGGGGTGTGGTCTGGTTCAGCCGCAATCGGACCAAAGGAAGTCCCTTATTTATTTTACACTTCTGCCAACTTGGCTAAAGAACGTAATCAAGGTGTTGCCATTGCACGGCCTAAACATATAGATGATGTACACCTTGTTGAATGGGAAATGGCCAATGAAGAGGCCATCACTCAAACAGACAAACAGGGAATACCTTCACAATTTAGGGATCCATTTGTCTGGAAAGATGAACAAAAGGAGAAATGGTATTTACTTATTGGCGGCGGCATGGAGGGAAGGGGACCTACAGCTTGGATCTATACATCAGAGGATTGCGAGAATTGGTTATTCAAAGGAGAGTTTTTTACTGTAAGCCATTCTCGCTTTCCTTATTTAGGAGTAAATTGGGAGCTGCCTGTCTTTTTGCCAGTATCCGATGACAAAGGAAATACAAAGTATGTGTTCATTTTTATGAGTCATTTTATAAAAGAATCAGATTACCAGGTGGATACCTACTATTATCTGGGAGATTTTGATAAGGACAATCTCGAATTCGTTCCTGATTCGGAAGAACCACAATTGATGGATTATGGAAGGTTTAAATTTAGCGGTCCAAGTGGTTTCGTTGATCCAGTGACGAACAAATCGATTTTATTCTCCATCCTTCAGGGGGATCGAACGGAAAGGGAAGAGTATGATGCTGGCTGGGCGCATAATGCTGGTCTTCCGATTGAGCTTTATATGGAAAATAATGAACTTAGAATGAAGCCGCTTAGGAATCTTACTGCTTTACGAGAAGAAATTCTACTAAACGAATCAAACCAATCATTAGCTGAAATAAATGAAAAACTGACAGCAGTGAACCATAAAATGCTTGAAATCATTGTCGAATTTGAAAAGACTGAAAAAATGGTCGGCATTGAAATCAAAAAGGATCCAACAAATCGAGAGAAAACTAGCTTGATATTTGAAAAAGAACATAACAAAGTCTGGATTGATCGAAGGAAAAGCAGTTTGGACCGTGATGGCGATAGACAAGGTGGAGCATTGGAAATTGAAAACAATTTAATGGCACATGTCTATATCGATCATTCGACGATTGAATGCTACTTAAATAATAAAAAAATGATAACAAGCAGAGCGTACCCTACATTACGTGACAGTGATCATGTATCGCTAATTGGTGACGGGGATATAAAAATTAAATCATTGAGTGTTTATACATTAAAACCGATTTGGAAAAATAGAGAGAAATGAGTGGGTTTCTCCCTTTTTCGATGATCAATTTAAAAAGAAGCGGTATTGGTTATACCCCAATTGCCCGAAAGACGAAGGAGATGGAGTTACGGTCAAATGGCGAGGCATCATTTGCCCGAAAATGAAAAGAGATATGAAAAGATAAAAAAGAGAGACCTTAGCCACCGCACTAAAGTCTCCAAGAAATAACCAAACCTAACCAAAGTGACGATCCGTCTTGCCTTCGAAGCTTGATGGATTGTTTGTTTACCTTTGTATATTAATGAACAAATTGATTGAAATTTGTTAAGGTGAAGGAGACATCTCCTTCACTTTCCTTTTTTCAAGAGTGACTATATTATTCTAAAAGTTACTTAGTTAATCAATAACTTCCTAAAATGTAAAACAAATCAGTTGTCATTTACGTTGGGTATGGGAAATAAATCTAAAAAAGAATTATATTTCGGGGATGCATCAACGTTATTTAAATACCTTAAATTATAAGTCATCACCCTTAGATCCATTTCAGATGCTTGTCCCTTATGTATGGCAGCAAAAGCCTCAGAAGCACCGGATAGCAGATTTCCAATTAACAGCAGTGCAAAGGACAATAAAAAAACAGGTTTCAATACTTTTTTCAACCAAATTCCCTCCTTCATGATTAATAAGAAAATAATAAGGTGTATGTAAATTTACGAATGGAAAAATGTAACTATATTGTAAAAAAGGAACACCCTGAATGGATATCATACCAAATAAAAAAATGGGTGGGATTTGAAAATTTCGAATTGTGTAACTTAAAGCTTTTTGGTACTATGAACTCGAAGTGTTAACTAATTTATATATTTGGTTAACAAATAGAGAGAAGGAGTGTAAATACCTATGACAACACGCAAATTTGATTATGATACTTTGGCTGAGAAAAATAAAAGATATGTGTGGCACCCTTTTACACAGATGAAGGAATACATAAATGATGATCCTGTCATTATAGCGAGTGGAGACGGGCGCAGGCTTACTGATGTAATAGGAAACGAATACTGGGATGGTGTGTCCTCGATTTGGCTTAATGTACATGGTCATCGCGTACCTGAACTGGATCAAGCCATTCGGGATCAACTGGATCAAATTGCTCATTCCACCCTTCTTGGAATGGCAAATATTCCAGCTATTTTACTTGCCGAAAAGTTAATTCAACGAATGCCAAAAGGTCTTGCAAAGGTATTTTACTCTGATTCGGGTGCAACGGCTGTAGAGATTGCGATTAAGATGGCATTTCAATATTGGCAACATAAAGGGCAGCCGCAAAAGCAACACTTTATTACAATGAAGGAAGCCTATCATGGAGATACCATTGGCGCTGTGTCCGTCGGTGCCATTGATTTATACCATAAGGCGTATTCGAGCCTGCTCTTTCACTCTATTAAAGCTCCTTATCCGTATATGTATCGATCTCCAATTGCGGGAAGCGAAGAAGAACAAACCGCCTTTTTCTTATCCGAATTAGAGAAAACGCTGCAGGCTTCTCATCACAAAACGGCAGCGCTCATCATCGAACCTCTCGTGCAAGGCGCGAGCGGAATTATTGTTATGCCGCAAGGGTATTTGCGGGGTGTACGCGAGCTATGTACCAAGTACAACGTATTATTGATTGCAGATGAAGTAGCAACCGGTTTTGGCCGGACAGGTCGCCTCTTTGCTTGTGACCATGAAGAAGTAACACCTGATATCTTAACAGCGGGAAAAGGTCTTACCGGAGGATATTTGCCTGTTGCCGTTACAGTGGCAACAGACGAGATTTACGAAAGCTTTTTGGGGGAGTATGAAGAGCAAAAGACGTTCTTCCACGGGCATAGCTATACGGGAAACCAGCTGGGGTGTGCTGTCGCGATTGCAAACCTTGAATTAATGGACAAAAACAATACATTGGTTGAAGCGGAGCGGAATGCCCGTTACGTTGCAAACCGGCTCCAAGAGTTTTACGAGCTGCTGCATGTAGGAGATATCCGCCAAAAAGGATTAATGATTGGAATTGAGCTAGTCATGGATCGTTATTCGAAACTGCCGTATGAGTGGCAGGAACGAATCGGTGTCCGCGTATGCCGCCGGGCAAGGGAATTAGGTATGCTCATCCGGCCACTTGGAAATGTCATTGTTTTCATGCCGCCGCTTGCCTCTACTTTTGAGGAATTGGATGCGATGCTCGATATCTTATATCAATCTATTAAAGAGGTTACACAATGACGATATGGGAACAGGAACTTGACTCGATTAAGAACGAAGGGCTGTACCGTCAGCTGAAACTTGTTGAAATAATTGGTGATGAAGGATATGCGATGGTGAACGGGCAGAGTATGCTTATGTTTGCCTCTAACAATTACTTAGGTCTCGCAAGTGACCATCGGCTAATTCGAGCATCTATAGAGGCAACAAATCAGCTCGGCACAGGATCAACAGGGTCAAGGCTCACGACTGGCAATACATCTCTCCATGAAAAATTAGAGGAAAGGATCGCAAGCTTTAAAGAAACGGAAGCAGCGATTCTATTTAATACAGGGTATATGGCGAATATTGCTGCGTTGACAACGTTAGTTGGAAAGGAGGATGTCATTTTATCGGATGAATGGAATCATGCTTGCATCATCGATGGCTGCCGATTGTCACGTGGACAAACGATGGTCTACCGTCACGCCGACTTAGAAGATCTGGAGAGCAAACTTAAAGAAGCGGACCATTTTCGGAGAAGACTTATTGTAACAGACGGGGTGTTCTCCATGGATGGTGATATCGCCCCGCTGCCGGGTATTATTGAGCTTGCAAAGCGTTATAATGCCCTTGTGATGGTCGACGATGCCCATGCGACAGGAGTATTAGGAAAGGATGGACGGGGTACGGCAGAGTATTTTGGACTCACTGGTGAGGTGGATATTCATATGGGCACTCTTTCTAAAGCAATGGGGGCAGAAGGAGGATATATCGCAGGCAGCCGGTCATTAGTCGATTATCTTATGAATCGGGCGAGGCCGTTTATCTATTCTACCTCTCTTCCTCCGGGAGTGGTGGCAAGTGCTCTTACCGCAATCGACATCATCAAGTCAGAGCATGTGCGCAGAGTACGGCTGCATTACATAAGTGAACGACTGCGGCAGGCATTAACAGCTCTTGGGTATCATGTACTGGGTGGACAGACACCGATCCTTTCTGTTATGTCTGGGCAAGTAGATGAGGCTATGAAATTGTCACAAGCATTATATGAAAATGGTATTTTTGCTCCTGCCATCCGTCCTCCAACTGTTCCAGTAGGAACATCACGTATTCGTCTCACTGTAATGGCAACCCATCAAGATAAGCACATCGATCAAGTCATTCAAGTGTTTAAGAAACTAGCTGCAAAATAAGAGGGGGATAAACCGGATGAAAGGATTTTTCGTTACGGCTACGGATACCGAAGTGGGAAAAACAGTGATAGCCGGGGCAATCGCGGGTGTGCTGAGGAAACAGGGGAAAAATGCCGGCGTATATAAACCTGTTCAGAGTGGTCATGTTGCCGGTCATCTGGAAGGAGATGCGGCACGGCTTAAAGCACTTTCGGGAGTAGATGATCCACTGGATCATATTTGCCCGTTTTCGGCAGAAGAACCGCTTGCCCCTATACTGGCGCTGCGCCGCGCTGGAAAACATGTCACCTTGGGCCATTTAAAGCATCACTACACTCGATTGAAAGAAAAGTACGAATATATGATTGTAGAGGGAGCAGGGGGGCTCGCCGTCCCATATGTCGAGGATGGACTAGTCGTAGATGCAGCTCTAATGTTCAAACTTCCCCTCCTTATCGTGGCAAGGCCAAATCTAGGTACGGTAAACCATACACTGTTAACGATAGAATTTGCCAAGCAGCGCGGGTTGCAAGTGGCAGGGGTGGTTCTGTCCGGTTACCAGGAAGAAACGGCAGGCATAGCTGAACAAACGAACCCGGATATAATCCATTCCTATAGCGGGGTACCTGTTATAGGGGTCATCCCATGGATCACGGAGTCAAATCAATCGGAATATGTTTTATCGGCCGTTGAGCAATGCATAGACTGGAACCAATTAAGAATTCTATAACGATATTATTTAATAACAGCAGGGCAGGAATCGATGGCGGACTGGACGATGATTGAAGATCTCGGATTTGAAATTGAGGAGTGCGCATTGTAAGAAGGAGACAGTTTAGGCAGGTTGGGTGATATTGTGTCAGAAGAGTTATACAGTATACGGATGCGTGCAGCAGAAGGCGGCCCCCATGAACAAGGAGGGTTTCATATTTCAGGTGGTGAAACGCTCACCTCAAAACAAAAGGTAGCCGAAACTGCCAGGACGCTCGTTCAAAAAGCGTTGAAGCATAGCCGTGGAGACGCGGATTTTATTCAAGTTGTCATTGAAAAGGTAAGTGCGGACAACCATATGCCTATTACTCCCTTGCCGGTTTTGTCGGTTGCGGCGAAAAATAGGGAAGAGGGCAGGCTACGTGCCGCAGAATATTTACGATCGTTTGGTGTTTCCGAACAAGCTATCATAAGCGGAATGCAGCTGTTGCAAGACCATACAAACTTACGCGGAGCTGCCATTTTGAGCGCTTCTACCGGGAAACGTCTTGATGATCGGGGCGAGAGGGGAGTGCGGGTGACGCGGATGGGATGGAGCCAAGAAGCCTACAACAGCTGGTGCGCTGCACACCCTCACGTTTCTTCTTCCCGGATAACCGAAGCGCTCGTGCTGGCGACGAAGGTTGCCCATGCCCCGTTTGTACAAGCTGAGCTTTGCTGGTCTGATGACCCGGAGTATGTAACGGGATATGTAGCCTGCCGGGAAATGGGATATGTACGAATCAATCCTTTGAAGGAACGAGGGGACTTTAGCGGCGGCCGAATCTTTTTCGTACAAGATGATGTCAACTTGGACCAATGTATTTCTTTTTTGGAACAAAGGATCGTAATGCTCGTATAATACGAATGAAGAAACTTGCACATCCTTTTATAAGAAATAGCAGCACATGAAAAGCCGATGATCCTAAAAAGGAACATCGGCTTTTTTGCTTGTGCACCCGTTATATGGTAAAGGAAACAGGAAGTGCTTTCAACGAACGAAAACCAACAAGCTCCCTCCACTGCAAGTCGTCTGTTTCTAGTTGTAGATTCGAAAACCTTCTTAGTAAAGTATTAATGGCAATTTGTGCTTCTACACGTGCTAGAGAAGAGCCCAGGCACATGTGTATTCCGCTGCCGAATGCGAGGTGATGATTGGATGACCGGGTTATATCGAGCTTATCGGGATCTTGAAATTTAGCGGGATCGCGGTTGGCGGCTCCGAGCCAAATGTACACGTTTTGGCCTTTTTTGATAGTAACTCCTCCAATAGACATCGTCTCAGAGGCAGTCCGGGCCGTCATTTGTGTAGGACTGTCATATCGTAAACATTCCTCTACAGCGGATGGTATAAGAGAAAGTCGTTCTCGTAATTTATCCAACTCCTCTGGATGCCGAAGTAAAGCAAAAATGCTGTTGCTAATAAGATTTACTGTTGTTTCATGACCAGCAATGAGCATTAAAATGCAGGCAGCCAACACTTCTTCTTTATTGATCCTGCCCTGTTGTTCTCCTGCTATCACTAATTTGCTAATAAAATCGTTTTGCAGATGCTGGGTACGCTTTTCAATCAATTCCTGAAAATATATGGCTAATCTGAACAGAGCCTTTCTGCTCCGATGCAATGTGTCTGGTGTTCGGGTTAAATCAATCGCTTCAATTATCGTATTGGAACACTCCCGAAACAGCTGGCGGTCATCGGCCGGTATGCCTAATACCCTGGCGATGACCATACTTGGAAGCAAAAAGGCAAAATCAGCCACAATATCCATCCGTTTAGCCTGTTCTACACGATCAAGCAAGGTATCCGCGGTTTCCTGTATGTACGGAAGGAAATCATCTGCAGTACATGAAGTAAAGACAACCTGAATCAGCGATCGTAACCGCATATGGTCAGGAGGATTTTTAAAAAGCATCGTGTTGTTCCATATCGAAGAAATAGGATCCTGCCTCTTTGATGGGGGGGACGGGAACCCGGGTTTTAAAGCGGGAATCCTTCAAGATGGCAGAGGCCTCTTTATAACCTGTAACAAACCACCCTTTGTGCTCGAGAGAGGAAACCCATTGGATGGAACCTGCAGAACGAAGAGAATGGTAGAAAGGGTAAGGATTTGCAAGAAACTCAGGCGATAAAGGGTTAAATAGATTGGGAACGAGTGTTTCTAGTGTAGAACGTTCATTCGACATACTAATACCTCCAGATGTTAAATGTAAACTTAAACTTATAATGGGTTGACATATGTTGATTATATCATTTTAAAGAATGAGTTTACACTAATAACAAGTGCCAGGAGCGCTGGAATTACACGTTTCTGACTATGTAATTTGCATATTAGAACATTCGATTTCTTTACCAGTAACAACTGAATTTCAGTCGTATTTTCACCAACAGGCTTGAATATTGATTTAGATCCTTGTCATTCTATCAAGGTTCTTTTTTCGCTATTACGTTTTTTCAATAAGGCAGGAATAAATCAAGGAATTGAAGAATTTCACTATGACGAGAGTATAGAAAATTAACGAAAGTGAGGGAAGGTAAATTGAACAATATCAGGGAAAGCCTTCCGAACCAGAATTTTTTATTAACAACGAAACTTCACCTTCCTCATCCCCCCATTCATCATGTGAAAAGAGAAAGGCTTTATCAAAAGTTAAACCTTGCCATGCAATGTAAGCTTACCTTGGTTACAGCACCTCCTGGATATGGAAAGTCCACCATCGTAAGTGATTGGGTTCGGAACGAAAGGATTAACGCTTGTTGGTTATCACTTGATGAGGGTGACAATGATGTGCTTCGTTTTTGGACCTATTTGACCGCTTCATTAGCGGCTGTACATCCAGCCATGAACAGTGTCCAGGAGGATTTGTTGCAGCCTGAGTTAATGTTATCGTTAGAACAATTGGCGGGCAATTTGATTAATAAGCTGGTGGATGTTTCGGAACACATGGTCATGATTTTTGATGATTATCATCATATCGACAACCCGGAAGTCCACCGTTTCGTCTCGCTTCTAATACAACACATGCCGAGTCAAATACATATTTGTTTAATCAGCCGAACGGAACCTCCCTTTCCAATCGGTGCTTTACGAGCTAAGGGACAAATCAACGATATGAATAGCCAAGAATTGAAATTTACAAAGGACGAGATCTCGGACTATTGGCTCCATCAAACAGGTGTTTTTCCACACCAATCCATCCTTCAATGCTTAACCAAGGTGACAGAAGGATGGATCGCAGGAATTCAGTTGGCCAGTCTTTCCGAACAGTCTGGCCAAAAAGGCACTTTAAGTCATTTTAACGGCAGTCATCGCTATATTGTCGATTACTTAATGGAAGAGGTTTTTCAACATTTGCCTCATGATTTGAAATTATTTTTAATGAAAACATCGATTCTTCATCGGATGAATAGTGACTTATGTAATGTGCTCACAGCCCGAACTGATTCTCAACAATTTTTAAGGCATATCGAACAATCGAACTACTTCCTTATCCCGTTAGACAGTCACCTATATTGGTATCGTTATCACCATCTCTTTGCTGACTTTTTAACTTCTCATTTGAAAAAAGAACTGCCGAATGAATATAAGAATCTGCATGAAAAAGCTAGTCAATGGTTCTCTCAACATGGCTATAAAGAAGAAGCTGTTCCATATGCCATTGCCGCTGGAAATTATGAGCTGGCCGTAGAGATAATCCTGAGTATTGTCACGAATCTTTTAAGGAGGAGAGAGGTGACGACATTACAAAAGTGGCTGCAGCAATTACCTGCTAAGATCATAGAGCGGCCTGAAATTTTAATCTTATTAACATGGACGGATATGCTGTCGGGAAAATATGAAAATGTAAATCTATATCTTGGAAAAATAAAAGCGATCCTCCAGGAGGAAAAGTTTCATGAGCAGGCAATTCGGCTAAATGAGGAACTCTTTGTATTAAAAAATTTAAATGCCTTGATAATGGGGGATTATGATTCTGCAATTGAGTTATTAAGTCAGCTGGCAGAACGGGAAAAAATGCCTGATGTGAAAATATGGCTGGATTATGGGATTGAGCTAAATCCAGGAGAGCTGCCATTCATCCGAAGCTACTATGGGATGAATGGCAGAGTCAATAAAGCTTTCCAATTCCATCAGCTTTATCATACCTTCATTGAAAAGAACGATTACCAAGATTCTGCCTATGCTGCTTATCAGCGTGCAGCTTTTAGTGAAATTTATTATGAGCGAAACGAGGACGATTTGGCAATGGAATATGCGGCAGAGGCTATCAAGCTGGCAAAATCTTTTCGGTTAATAGGGGCATATATCCCCGCGGTAATCGTTAAATCAAAAGTAGATTGGTCCAGGGGAAATGCTTTTCTATCGATAGAAAGTCTTAATCGTGCAAAAGACTATTTGAAGGAATTAAACCGCCATACCAGCTATTGGAGTCAACTAGTATCTTCTCAACTCGTTCGGTTCGAGCTTGCAAAAGGTGAAATGGGCAAGGTCGATCTATGGTTGGAGGCATGTCATTTTCAGGAACAGGCAGAAATCCTTCCTAATCAGGAGTTCGAACTCCTTGTTTATATCCATGGATTGATGGAAAAAAGGCAGTTTAGCCTGGCTGTTGGTTGGGCAAAACGGGTACTGAATCAAGCACAACAAAACGGTAGAATCATGATAGTGCTGGAATCCCAGCTATATCTTGCAGAAATCTACCGCAGACAGGGTCTTGCGTTTGAAAGTATGGAGCACCTAAATCAAGCTATAAAACTTGGCGAAGAGCATGGCTATCTGCGGGCCTTTACTGATATCGGATTTCCACCTAAAGAGTTGTTTCAACAATACCTATTAGTAAAAAATAAACGCCAGCATCTTGAAATGGTAACTGGCGTTTCGAATGAATATATTACTTCCATCCTTGAATTGGTCGGGGTATACGATAAATCTAGCGATCGAGCAGGGGTCCACACTCTCACGACTAGAGAATTAGAGGTCCTTCAACTGTTGTCCATGGGTTTATCTAATAGAGAAATTGCTGCGAAACTGGTGTTATCCGAGGGAACTGTGAAAATCCACCTCAATCGAGTTTACAGTAAACTTGGAGTAAAAGGCAGGGTGGAAGCCATTCAAAAAAGTAAATAAAACCAATTAAATATAACCTACTATATAACCTTTGTTAGATTAACAGTTGTGGTCTGTTTGCTACGATGGTTTTATCAAAAGCAAAGGTTATAGGAGGTTTTTTAATGAGGAATCAATTTGATGTTATTATTGTTGGCGGCCGCGTAGCAGGTGCGGCAACAGCCTATGAGCTGTCCAAAAAAGGTTACAAGGTCCTGTTGGTTGAACGAGGAAAGTTTCCTAGTGATATCCTTTCCACCCATAACTTTTTTAACAATTCTCTCGTAATGTTAAAAGAAATGGGGGTTCTCGGAACACTATTGGCCACGGGAACGCCAACATATAAACGAGTATTCATCCAATTCGATGATCAAATCATTGATGGGAACTTTCCGGAGGTAGAGGGTGAACCAAACTGTTTATGTATTCGTCGTACGCATTTGGATCAAATTTTGTTCTATCATGCGGCGCAACAAGAAAATGTAACGGCAATTCAAAGGTACCGAGTAACAGATGTGGTAGAAGAAAACGGAGCTACTGTAGGTATTCTTGCGGTCGATCAGAATGGGATCGAGCATGAATATCGCGCGAATCTCGTGATTGGCGCAGATGGAAGAAATTCTTTAGTCCGGAAAAAGGTAAACAGTGAGAAGTTGAAATCCGTACCCACTGATTTCGCCTCCTATGTCGGCTATGTCAAAAATTTTACGCAAAATGGTAAGAGAAGCGCGGAATTTTATAAAATCAAGGATAAACTGATTATCGCTTTCCCAACCAGCGATCAGCTGCATGTCATCGGGATTATGTTTCCGCTTGAGGATAAGGAATGGATGGAACGGTTTAAAGGAAACCCGGAAGAAGCATTTCGTTCCCTAGTGGATTCCGGCTTTGAAAACACCGATTTTCCCAGGCGTTTACAGGCTGCTTCCTTTGAGGGACCTGTAAAAGGTTTATTAGGCTATGATAATGATTGGTATAACGGAATGGGGAAAGGCTGGGCCTTGGTCGGTGATGCACTTTCCTTTAAGGATCCGGCGGTGGGGCAGGGGATGCATGATGCCCTTTATGGTGCTCGAGTTCTTGCCGAAATCTTAAGTCAGCATCAAGACTGGTCCATCAACTGGGATGACATGGCTGAAGAGTACAAACAGCAAATGACGACGAAAATGATGGCAAGATTTGAAATGGCCTGCAAATTTACAAAAAATATACCGTTCTCAGAGGAACAGCACCTGGTCAATCAATTGATCGGGTCCAATCCAGAATTAACACAAACCTTCCTAGGGATCTATAATTATGCCAGTGATCCAATAGAGTTAGAAATCAAGATTGGTAGTTTAATTGAGAGTCTTCAGCAAAAATAGCGGCTATTTTGGGAACCGTTTTTGGCTCAAGTTGAGCAGTCTAAATATCTTGGCTAAAAGGGTATGATAATTCATGCTTCTTTGCAAGAGTGTGTAAAAAGGAAACAGGAAGGACTCCCTCTCAATTTCGGGAGGATGAAAAAGAATAAGAAAAGCAAAAACAGGCCATCCAAATATATTTGGTTCATTACTTGATCTCAGTTGAATTAATGCCGTGTGCATTAATAGTGCAAGCACGGTTCTGTGAGGGGATGGAGTACAATTTGCCGTAAGGTAGAAAGGCGCCCTTCTACTCGACTAGTTGAATAAGCATGAATTATTTTTGACCACCAAACATATATAAGAGTATATTATCAAATTTTTAATAAACAGAAAAAAGCCCGATAAATCAGGCTTTCAGTAAATGATTTTATTCCCAGTTTCTTCATATTTAATATATAAATAAAAGAACGTAAGAAATACGGTCTTAAAGGTGCGCGTCGTGCTCCTCAGTTCTCAAAGGGTTAATTTTCAAACTTTCAAAGACTCTCAACTATTTTGGTTGGGGTCTTTTTTATGCCCAGTTTTTTCATAGTTAACAGGTAGGATGGAGGACAATTCTCAAGAACTCTCCAGGAGATTTTGCCTGCTTAAACAAAAGACTAGACGACTTGCTTTAGGGAATTGAAACGGTTATCTTTTTAGAGACTTGACTTTAACTTGATGGGCTATGAAATGAAATTTCATAATTTTACTGTATATTTTAAAAAATAATGCTAACTACTTAATACTTAAGACCTGTAAAAGCACCTGTTATGAGACTTATGTGGTATAGACGACTGTATATCATTACCTATATGCTTTTACTATAAGTTGTAAGCGTTGCCAGATTATTGGTGAACACCGGGTAGTTCCCCGCCTACAATTCAATCATTTGTATTAAGGAGGGCATATGAAAAGAAAAACGTTTATGATAACTGCAGTTTGTACAATGCTGCTAGGTACATCACCTGTATTTGCAAACTATGAACTTCCTTATGGACCCACAATTGAAAAGGAAGAGAAACTCACCATCCCATCTAAGAAACCACATCCTGTATTTACATGGAATTCGACTATTATACCAGTTACAAGTGTACTTCATCCAAGCTCCGCACGAGGAGCAGGCATGGTGGAAACACCACTCAAGCAAATTGATCAAATTATGAACCAAGCCATTTCACAAAAGTTAATGCCTGGGGCGGTAACATTTGTTGCGAGGGCGGGAAAAATTGTTAAACATGACGCATATGGCAATTCAGCTCAATACATCGATGGCAAGTTCACAGAAATGGAAAATCCCATTCCTATGCAAAAAGATATGATCTTTGACTTAGCGTCAATCAGCAAGATTTTTACCGCTACTGCTGTAATGATTCTTTTTGAAAAAGGGTTATTTAATCTTGATGATCCGGTAGCCAAACATATCCCGGAATTTGCTGCAAACGGGAAAGAAAGCGTAACAATTCGTCAGTTGTTAACTCATACCTCTGGGTTTACTGCTTGGATTCCATTGTATTCACAGGGGACTTCAAGAGAAGATAGGCTGCAATTGGTTTTAAATCAGCCATTGAAAAATGCACCTGGTACGACATACGAATACAGTGATCTAAACATGATTACGTTAGGGATGTTAATAGAGCATTGGTCAGGTACTCGCCAGGATCAATTTGTCTACGAGAATATCACAGCACCTTTAGGAATGAAGGATACGATGTACAACCCGCCAGTTTCTTTAAAACATCGCATTGCGGCGACTGAATATCAGGCAATACCAAATCGCGGTCTTGTCTGGGGCGAAGTTCATGATGAGAATGCTTGGTCGTTGGATGGTGTTGCTGGTCATGCTGGCGTATTCTCTACGGCTAATGACCTTGCAAAACTTGCCCATATATTTATTAATGAAGGCGAGTATGGCGGCAAAAGAATCTTGAAGCCTGAAACCGTACAGTTGCTGCTGCAAAATCAGAATGCAGCGTTTCCGGGGAATGACCACGGACTAGGCTGGGAGCTTGGCCAGGGCTGGTATATGGATGCATTATCAGAAGGTACATACTCCTTTGGCCATACGGGCTATACAGGTACATCAATTGTAATTAGCCCAAACAATAAAACAGTAGCCATTTTGCTGACCAATCGTGTCCATCCGTCAAGAAATATGGGGTCAATGAACCAAACCCGACGCTTATTTGCTAGAAGTGTAGCTGATTCAATTCCGGTATCCATTCCAGGTAAGAGCAATGCATGGTTTGCTGGGTACGGCGATAAGCTCAATCGAGTAATGGAAACCACCTTGGATTTATCAAATGAAGCCAAACTGTCTTTCTCCACTTGGCATATGATTGAGAATGTCTGGGATAGTGGATCTGTAGAGATCTTTAGAGATGGCAGTTGGCAGCAACTTGCCTTATTAACAGGCACAAGTGATGGATGGGAAAAGAAAGAATTGACGATACCTAGTAATGCGACAAAATTACGATTTGTTTATCAAACGGATGGATCTACAAATTCACGTGGCTGGTACATTCTGAATCCAAAACTGGATTCGGGAGATGTACTTTCTTTTTCAAAAAATGAATGGGAACTTAGAGATTATTAAATGGACAATAACTTGAGGAGGAGAAACATGCGAAAATTAGTAAAGTCATTATTCACCTCATTTCTCGCAGTTGCGCTGCTATTTACAGGAATTCCATTGTCAGGTGTGGCAGCTGCTTCGGAAATTAAAGATTTAGTGATAGACCTCAATGTCCCGCAAGTTACACGGGAAGTAAGTGAAAACAAACTTGATTTAAACGCACTCCATGTTTATGAGGATGGCCGATTTATGATGGCTTCTGAAAATTTAAAATGGAATTCTTCTAACAAGAATGTGGCATCTGTTTCGAAAGATGGAGAAGTAACGTTGTCTGGTCACAATGGGAAAACATTTATATCTGTCAGTGATGGCAGCTATAGTGATAGGATTTCAATTCAATTCAAAGGAAACCAAGATACGGTTCTTGTTGAAAAAGAAAAAGGCAGCCGCTATGACCTTATTGGCAGTGCAATCAAGCATATGAGCATGGAAGAAAAGGTCGGACAAATGCTAATGCCTGATTTTAGAACCTGGAAGGGTCAGAATGTAACAGTAATGAATAATGAAATTGCTAAGCTTGTAAAGGACTATCATCTCGGCGGTGTGATTTTATTCCGTGAAAATACGGTAACAGCTGATCAAACAACGAAGTTAGTCAGTGCCTATCAGGAAGCCGCAGAAAAGTTCGGACTGCTGATTTCCATTGACCAAGAAGGTGGAATCGTGACACGTCTGCAAACTGGAACCGACATGCCTGGAAATATGGCACTGGGAGCAACTCGCTCTGAAGAAACAGCCGAGAAAGTTGGTAAAGCCATCGGTGAAGAGTTAAACGCACTGGGGATTAATATGAATTTTGGCCCAGTACTGGATGTAAACAACAATCCAGATAATCCGGTAATAGGGGTTCGTTCATTCGGTGAAAATCCCGAGTTAGTTGGAAAATTAGGTAATGCATATATTAAAGGACTTCATGAATCGGGAACTGCTGCAACCGCAAAGCATTTTCCAGGTCATGGTGATACTGCAGTTGATTCACATATAGGACTTTCTGAAGTACCACATGATATTGATCGATTGAAAAAGGTGGAGTTATATCCATTCCAACAGGCAATGGATGCGGGAATTGATGCAATTATGACAGCACATGTAACCTTCCCGAAAATCGATAATACAAAAGCCATTTCGAAAAAGGATGGAACAGAAATTGCTGTACCCGCAACTCTCTCTCATAAAGTATTAACAGGGCTAATGCGCGAAGATATGGGCTTTAAAGGAGTAATTGTTACCGATGCGATGAATATGGGTGCTATCTCAGAACATTTTGGCCCGGTTGACGCAGCAATCCGTGCGGTTAAGGCAGGAGCTGACATTCTTTTAATGCCAGTTGGGATTGAAGCTGTAGCGAATGGAATCTATGCTGCTGTTAACTCTGGCGAAATTTCAGAAGATAGACTAGAGCAATCAGTTGAGCGAGTTTTAACGTTGAAAATAAATAGAAGCATTGTAAAGGCAGAGGGAGAAAAAAGTCTTGATGAAAAGGTAGCAAATGCACTTCAAGTCGTAGGATCTCCTGAACATAAGGCAATTGAAAAAGAAGCAGCAGAAAAATCGATTACGCTTGTAAAAAATGATGCTGTTCTTCCTCTTAACGTTTCACCGGAAGATAAAATTGTTGTAGTTGGCGGTTCAGGATTCTCCATTAATCTCCTTGCTGATGAGGTCAAAAAGCACCATCCTGGGGCTATATATGTGAATGCTTCAGGTCCGCTTAATGCTGCACAACTAGCACAAGTGCAAAGTGCGAAATACATTATAGTCGGAACCTACACCTCTAGTGTAAGTGGCAGAGCAGAAAACGCCAGCCAAATGGTGATGACAAGACAACTCATCGAAACGGGTGTACCTGTTATTGCAGTAGGGGCTAGAAATCCTTATGACATTATGTCTTATAAAGATGTCGATGCGTTTCTTGTTCAATATGGTTTCAGACCAGCAAGCTTTGAGGCAGCAGCAAACACCATTTTTGGCAAAAACAATCCAACTGGAAAACTGCCAGTAACCATTTACAACCATGATGGCAGTGTATTATATGGTTTTGACCATGGGTTAGGATACTAGACAGAGAATAGATAAAGAGGAGGGATAGTTTTGAAAAAGTGGCTTACAGGATTATTAGTTCTCGTTCTACTACTATCTACTGTTTCTGCAGCGTTGGCGAAGAACGATAAAGAGAAGAAGAATAAAAAATTCCGTTTAGGTGTAGAGGTTTTGCTGCAGGATGAAATTGAGTTGATTAAAGATAAACGTGTGGGGTTGATCACCAATCCAACAGGAGTCGATCAGAACGTTACGAGTATCGTAGATTTATTCTTCAATCATCCCGATGTGAACCTTACTGCTCTTTACGGTCCTGAGCATGGTGTACGAGGAAGTGCACAAGCAGGTGCGTATGTCGAACAATATACAGATGAAAAAACAGGACTTCCTGTTTACAGCTTATATGGTAAGACGAAAAAGCCGACACCTGAGATGCTGAGCAATGTCGATGTATTATTATTTGATATTCAAGATGTTGGGGCGAGGTTCTATACGTACATTTATACAATGGCTCTAGCCATGGAAGCAGCAAAAGAGAACAACATTCCGATTATCGTACTTGACCGTCCAAATCCGATCAGCGGGACAAAAGTTGAAGGACCTGTCCTCGAGGATAAATACTCTTCGTTCATCGGTGAATACCCAATTCCTGTCCGTCACGGTATGACTGTTGGGGAATTAGCTCAGCTTTTTAATAGTGAATTTGGTATTGGTGCAGATTTAACGGTAGTAGAAATGGAAGGCTGGAAGCGGAACATGTATTTCGATGAAACACCATCAGAATGGGTCCTTCCGTCACCAAACATGCCAACTTTAGAAACTGCAATTGTCTATCCAGGGGCTGCCCTTATTGAAGGAACAAATGTATCAGAGGGAAGAGGAACAACAAAGCCATTTGAATTAATTGGCGCACCGTTTATCAATGGCGACAACTTGGCATCAAAGTTAAACTCATACAAATTACCTGGTGTCACCTTCCGGGCCGCATCGTTTATACCAACTTTCTCGAAACATGCGAATGTCTTAAGCCATGGGATCCAAATTCACGTTACAGACCGGAATTCTTATAAGCCGTTTGAAACAGGTTTGTATATCGTAAAAACGATTCACGATATGTATCCAAACGATTTCCAATTTAGAGCACCAAATGCAGCAGGAATCTCCTTCTTTGATAACCTTGTCGGCAATGGCTCTATTCGCGCCGATATTGAAGCGGGCAAGACTGTTGAGGAAATGAAATCGGCATGGCAGTCTAGCTTAGATGAATTTAACGAGAATCGTGAAAAATATTTATTATATTAATTAGTTTGAGGAGGCCTTCTTTTTAGGAGGTCTCTTTTACAGTAGATTTATCAATGAATTGATTAAAGTAGAAAAACTGACTGGAAAAGTCGAAGTTTGTATTTTCAGGGAAATAATAAACTATTTTTGTTGAATTATGATACTATACGGAAACCGGACGGTCATGCAGTAAATTAACAAAACCTGTGTAAGGGTTGATCGGGAATAAAAAAAGGGCTTTAGAAGGCCCTTTATTCAATCAGTTAAATATCAAATTCTTTTCGAAGTCTAATTATATAGGAACTCTCTACCCCTAGTAATTCTGCTAAAATCTTTTCATTCGCCTTTGGGTTCTTTTTCAGCAATTTTTTAAGCATTTTCTTTTGTGCTTTACGCTCTGTATTCAACATCTTATTTTCTTCTTTAGCGTTCGTCTCCGCTTTCAGTACCGAATTTTCTACATTAGCTTCCGGCTCAGCTTTTAGCACCGAATTTTCTTCTGTAGTGTCCTTCTCTGCTTTCAGCTCCGAACCATCCTCAGCTTGTAATTCATGTTGTTGGCTAGTTAATAGTGATAATTCCCCGTTTAACAAATCAAGTTTTTCTTTGTACTCTCCAATTAAAGTATTTTGAATTTCATTGGTTGCATTCAACTCGTCTACTTGTTTATGAAGTTCGACAACTTCCTGTTTGCTTTTTTCTAGACTCACAGCAAATGACGTAATGATCTGTTCCTTAGTGCCAATTAATTCTCTTAGATTTTGCAGCTGCATTTCTTGATCAGCTACTAGGCTGCTTAATCCCCCAATCAATGATTGATTTTTTTCATTGGTAGCTTTTATTTCATCTACTTGATTTTGAAGTTCTGCTATTTCTTTATTGCGGTTTTCAAGGCTTGCGGTAATTGAAGTAATATCTTCTTTTTTAGCTGACAATTCATCTTTTAAATGAATTTCTCGTTTTAACATGTCAGCCGCTAACTCATTGATACGATTCGTAAGTGCCTCAAGTTCAGAAACGATTTGATAATTATCACCATTGGCTCCGGTTAAATCATGAATTTGATTATCTACATTGAATTTACTATCTGCCATTCCTTTCTCTCCCCTTTTTCTATTTAAGTCTAAAATAATAATCATAGGATCCAGCAAATCAATCACTACTTATATTAAAATATGATAGTAAGAGAAAAATTGAATGGACAAGTATCTAAAATTAATGATAATTAATAAAAATATTTTGTTTCAAAACTATTTTAAGTTACAAAGGTAGATGCAAATGATAGGGAGGATGTTTATAACAAAGACGCTGTAAGGTTATTTTCCTCCTATCTTCCGATTGAATAATATTCAATTGGATATTGGCTGACCTCTTCCAAGGAATAACAATTTCGTCCATCAAAGAGAACCGGTGAAGACATTAGTTCTTTGTATTTTGATAAAGGAACTTTTTTGATTTCCTCCCATTCAGTAAAGATAAATGCCATTTCAGCATTCACCAGTGCACCCTCGATTGAAGAAGAATAGTAAATATCGTCCCCAAAAAGTTTCCTAACATTTTCGATTGCTACAGGGTCATATGCCGTCATTTGAACCCCTTCATCAAGCAGAATATTCATAACACGTACAGCGGGAGAATCCCTAATGTCATCTGTATTCGGTTTAAACGATAGACCTAGTATTGCTGCCTTTTTATTATGGAGACTGCCAAAACGCTGCTTTGCTTTTTTAATTAACACAACCTGCTGGTGTTGATTCACTACATTAGCTGCTTTTATGATGTTCATGTCTACATTATGCATAGTAGCAGTTTGGATGAGTGCGCTCACATCTTTAGGAAAGCAAGATCCTCCGTAGCCAATTCCTGCTCTTAAAAATTTTGAGCCAATACGTGAATCAAGACCCATTCCATAGGCAACGTCCTCAATATTGGCACCAACTCTTTCACATATTTGGGCAATTTCATTAATAAAACTTATCTTCGTCGCTAAAAAAGCATTGGAACTGTACTTAATTAGTTCAGCGCTTTGCAGGTCTGTTTTAAAAATTGGAATGTCAAATGGTTGATTTATTTTCTCCACTACTTCAGCAGCATATTTACTATCAGAGCCAATAATAATTCGTTCCGCAAAAAGTGTATCATGGATAGCAGTGCCCTCTCTTAAAAATTCCGGATTGGATACTATCTCTATTGAAGCTCGTCCACTAGAAACAGCCTGGATTCGTTCTTTAATAATCCGATTCGTTCCGATAGGGACCGTGCTCTTCATGACAATAATGACTTTATTTGTGATGTGTTCCGCGATTTGATCTGATGCTGTATATATATAGTTGAGATCTATTTGTCCATCTGTACCCATCGGGGTGCCGACTGTTATATAGATGATTTCACTATTTAATAAAGCATCTCGAATGCTGTATGTAAATGATAACCTGCCATTTTCAGTATTCTTTTTAACCATTTCGTTGAGCCCAGGTTCAAAGAAAGGTAGGCACCCTCGTTTTAATAATTGTATCTTATCCCGATCTACATCATAACAAGTGACCATATGGCCAATTTCCGCTAAACATGTTCCGGTAATCAGCCCAACGTGACCAGTTCCAACAAGGGTAATCTTCATATATCTTCCTCCACTATAATATCCGATTTTAAAGTTTTATTAATTATACACAATTTTAAAAAAGATTATCTAACCCCTTATTGACAATGAGAATCATTCTCTCTATAATTGTAATTGTTAATGAAATTCATTATCAATTAGGTACATATAATTATTAATTATATTTTGATAGAAGAGGGGATTTATATGAAAAAGAGAGAATTAAAAGCTATTTTTGCAAGCTTTCTAATGGCTTCAACCGTATTAGCAGCTTGTGGATCACAAGAAACGGCAGAAAAGCCAAAAGAGGAAAAACAAGAACAGACTGCCTCAGAAGATAAGGCGGAAGAAAAGGAACAAGAAGTTGACTTTTCTGCGGTTTACAAAGAAGCACTAACAGAATTAGATAAGGCGAAAGAACAAAAAGAAGTTGATTTCGCGATGGTAACCGATCTTTATACAAAAAATCTTCAAAGTCTCGTACAAAAACGAGATGCTGAGTTTGAAGCACAGCACGACCAGCATATTACGGCTGCGCTGAAAGCTGGCCAAGACGGTTCTATGGATCCTATTGTTGTAAGACAAATCTTTGATAAGTTAATGCAAAAAGTTTTCTATACAACGGTAAAACATGAATTTACTGAAGTTGTTGAGAACTGGGGCAATAAGGATTCTGTAAAAGAAGAAATTGAAGAAGCAAAGGGATATTACGCAATTTTGAAATCAACTGTTGAAAAGCGCGATGCAGCTTATGGCACAAATATGGTTTCAGTCATTGATGGCGGTTTCGCTGAAATAGAAAAAGCAGTTGAGGCAGATGATCAGCTTGGATTCCAATTAGGAAAACAAGTAGTAGATAAAACGATGATGAAAACCTTCTATTTTGCGACAGGAGCAATTCCGAATGGCTATGCAACAAAAGCTGCTGCTGAAGCAAAGGAAAATCCGGAAGTGGCGAAAATTGAACAAGCTGAAGGCTGGGCATTTTACCAATCAATTAGCAGCTACCTAAATTCACACTCCCCTGAAGAAGCTGCTTTCATTGAAAGCCAATTTAATTTAGAAACAGATGTAGCGTCTCTAGATCCTGCTGCAGTTAATAAAGCTTTTGTACGTGGTTTCTCTAAAGTTGCGCTGGATGAATATGCAGAAAGCTTAGAAGCATGGGGAGAAGATAAGTCCTCAATTACTGCTTTAGAAGGTGCGCTGTTTATTGATGTCATTGGTGAAGATATCAAAGGAATCATTGGTGATGAGGCCTACAAAACATTAACGGAACAAGCTGGAAAATACCTCGAGGCAGCTAAAGCAAAGGATAAGGCAGCTGGTGAGCCTGTTTTAGCAGAAATTCAAGCTACTTTACAAAATGTAATGGCACAAGCGAAATAAGTAATTTACTTATAAGTGGGAGAAACCTTGTCATCATACAAGGTTTTTCCTTTTGAATAAAACGTCTATAATTGGAATGAAGAGTCCAATTAAATAGATAGAGGTGTTAGGTTGAAGATTATCATCACGGGTGGAGCAGGTTTTATCGGTAGTCATTTAACAAGAAAACTTTTAGAAGAAAATCATGAGGTATATGTAATTGATTGTCTGCATCCATATTATTCCTTAGAGAGAAAAAAAAAGCAATTACAAACTATTGGCTTTTTAAGAAGTGATCAATTTACTTCATTAGATCTTTTAAACAGGGAAGAAACGATTTCTTTCTTTCAGTCGATTTCACCTGACGCTGTAATCCATCTTGCAGCCTTACCAGGTGTTGCATACTCAATTGAAAAACCATTAGAGTACGTTGATTATGATATTAAAGCAACCATCAATGTGCTGGAAGCATGTGGACGAAGTAATGCCGGGCAATTGATTTTTGCATCTTCCTCATCAGTATATGGTAACCAAGAGGGACCTTTGAAGGAGGAAATGGCCACAGGTGAGGTGATTTCACCGTATGCTGCATCTAAATATTCTGCAGAGTCCTTCTGCCATGTATACCGGCAATTATATGGATTTGATACGAAGATATTAAGATTTTTTACCGTATATGGCCCCTGGGTACGACCAGACATGGCAATAGGCATCTTTTTAAAAAAACTGCTTAAGAAACAATCCATTACCCTCTTTGGGGAAGATAGAGTTCGGGACTTTACCTATATCGATGATATTATTGACGGTATTTATTTAGCTTTAACAAAATTAAACTTTAGCGAAGTCATCAATCTTGGTTCTGGGAATCCGATATCGATGTTATCTTTATTAAATGAATTAAAGTGGTATTTTCCCGAGATAGACATGAGGAAAGAGCATTCTCGTGCTGGGGATGTTGTACAAACTTGGGCTGATATTAGCAAAGCAGAAAAACTTTTAGGATATAGACCGAAGGTTAGCTTCCGGATGGGACTATCCGAGACCGTAAAGTGGGCGAATGAACATGAGGCTTTCCTTTAAAACAATAAAGTTTATCTGTTCCGTGATCATAATAGGAGTCTTTTTTTATTTGACAGTTCAGTACTTTAATGGTGAATGGATTATGGAGGGAATTAAGGCGATGATTCAATCCCCCTTCACCTTAACTGCCATATTCTTAATATATTTCCTTTCTTTTTGTTTAAAATCTATAGCTTGGAAGGTCTATTTAAATGGCAGGCCAAGATTTTCAACATGTTTATTGGGAGTTATATATAGTTTATTTATAAATCATGTATTGCCGGTAAAAGCGGGTGATTTGGTTAGAATGAAGGTCCTGAGCACTAGGGATAACATAGGCGGTGAGGAATCGGCCCATTCTGTCATTATACTCAGGCTGCTCGACATATTCTGCTTAATCGGCTTAACAATGATAGGTCTTTTCGTACTTGGAGTTGATTTTAAGATTCCTACAACGCTAATTACGATTGGATTCATTATAATAGGTCTTTTTCTGGTAATCGTCGTGCGGTTTTTTCCAGCATTTTTTAAACGGCAGGTGGAATTATTAAAAAAAGGTTTAAGAGGAAAAAATGGAATGATTATCCTTATTGCTGTCAGCACCAGTTGGGTATTGGAAGCTGCGGTTCTATATGGAACGGTTACTATATACCATCGAGATCTGTCGGTTCTTGAAGCCGTTTTTGCAAACAGTGTAACTGTTTCAGGGCAAATTTTTCAAATAACACCAGGTGGAATCGCCAACTATGAAAGCTTTCTTGTTTTTGCTTTACGTTTGTTCGGAATTACGATTCAAGAAGGCTATACGATTGCCATTGTTACTCATGCAGTAAAATTCTTTTTTTCCTATGTTGCAGGTATCATGGCTATAATCATATATCCCATTCCATTTAACACCATGTTAAGTTGGATCAGAGTGAAAGGAGTGAGGGGAAGATGAAAAGTGCATCAAAATTTGAGAAGGTTGCGGCAAGATGCTGGAATTTATTAAATGAGGGGAAACCCTTTACGCCTATTTTTGTCATAGGTACCATGCTGTTATTTCATGTCGGTGCTTTGACCGAATGGTATTCTGCAGCAGCTTTATTTCAATCATTTTTATACGTAATCCCATTATTAGTAATTTATTATCTTTTTGATTTTCCGCTATTTTTACGAAATTATCTCTGGGTTCCTTTTGTTGTCTTTTTAATCATTTGGAATGATACAAATCTTGGACTCTTATTTTTTTCAATTGGGTTATATTTCTTTTTCACTGTATTTTTTTGGGGAACGCTTTATTATCATTTAAGGATTGGAACATCCTGGTTAAACTTTACCCGCTTCTGGAAGCTTGTAATGAAAAATAGTGATTCAACAAGTGGAAATGCCCAAGAACAACTTCCTAAGTTTTTACTCGTATTGTCTCTTTGGGAATCTATCTTTACAAAAATTGCATTTGGTACATCGGTAGAGTTCCTATCCATTGTTATTTTCTACATATTTATATTTGTCTTTGCATTAATTCTTCATCGTAATCTATTTGATTGGAAGCCAAATATGTATAGTGGATATACAAGAGAACATTTTGCGGAGCCAGACAAAAGTATTTCCGATAAAGTGATTGTTATAGTCATAGACGGAATGCGCAAGGAACGTTTTTATGAGGCAAACACTCCGTTTCTTGATTATTTGAAGGATAACGGCACAGAATACTTGAACATGGAAACCGTCTATCCTGCCAGAACGGTCGTTTGTTTTTCATCGATGTTTACAGGGACATATCCGATGGAACATGGAATCCATTCCAATATGGTTTGGAAATTAGGAATTAAGGTCGAGAGTGTCTTCGATTCCTTAAGAAAGGTTGGCAAAAAAGGGAGGCTTTTTGGATGCGCCCATCTGGTTGATTCGATGGGGAGTGACGTTGAAACCTTTACAGCAGTTATGCATAATGACAAGGTTGACTCTGCTATAATGGAACGAGCCAAGAAAATCATGAAGGAACAAGATCCGGATTTGCTTATTGTGCAAATGATTGCAACGGACCAGACCGGTCACAGCCGAGGTGTGCTTTATGATGAATACTTGCAAAAAATCCATGAAGCTGACGGCCTTATTAAAGACTTTGTCGAGTGGATGACAGAAGAGGGGAAAATGCACAATACGACGCTTTTCATTTGTGCTGATCATGGGCAGGCAGATGGCATTGGTGGTCATGGTCATTTAGATGAGGGTGAAAGATTTGTTCCTTTTTTTGTACATGGACCAAAAATTGCAAAAGGAAAGAAAGTGGAAGGAAAGCACAGTCTTGTCTCATTAGCCCCAACATTGGCCTACTTGCTGGGTGCTCCTTTTCCTAGTCACAGCAGAGGAAAGGTTTTATTAGATTCCATTGAACAGAAGGATGAGAAAGCTAATGGATAAACTTAAAGTGATTGTCTTTTTACCTGCCTTTAATGAAGAGGAGTCCATCGGAAATGTTATTTTTAATATACCAAGGGACTTTCATGACAATGTGGAAGTGAAGATTTTGGTTATTAATGACGGGTCCAGTGATCGGACAGTCGAAGTATCGAAAGGGGCAGGAGCAGACTATATTGTAAGCTTCCCGCAAAATCAGGGACTTGGTGCGGCAGTTCGAGCTGGGTTGCATGAATGCTTTAAAAGAGGGGCAGACATTGGGGTAATGATTGATGCCGATGGAGAATATCCGGCTGATCATATTCCTAATCTGTTACAGCCCATTTTCAAAGGTGAGGCTGATTATACAATGGGTTCCCGCTTTTTAGGCACCATAAAGGGAATGAAGCTCCATCGTCGTTTGGGAAACTATTGTTTTACCTTCTTGCAGACCGTGTTATTGAAGAAATGGATATATGATGGACAATCTGGGATGAGGGCATTTACCAGATCAGCACTTCAGCACGCTGAAATAATTCATGATTACAATTACGCGCAAGTTCTAACGTTAAACCTCGTTCGAAAAGGGTTTCGTGTAAAGGAAGTACCAATACCCTACAATGTGCGTTCAACTGGAACATCTTTTATTACGTTTAAAGGATATCTATCGAGGGTTCTTCCAGCTATTTGGAAGGAGTGGAGCCGTAAGGTTGAGAAAGTTAATATTCCAAGTGATAATTTTAAATTGGAAAAGTCAGATTTGGGTGAAAGATTAACAAAAATAAGCTGATTAATGTAAAAATTACATTGACACAAAGAATGATAATCATTATCATTTGCGACAGGAGGAATAGTTGATGAAAAACCGATTGTATCTAGCTTTTATAGCTATTTTTCTTTTTACCCATGTGTTTTCCACAACTGCGAATGCTTATACATATGGTGATCCCAATAAAGAGGATTTAGCTGAAGCGTATAAAGAAATGTTAATCGAATTAGATAAAAATCCTCCAGATTTCATTACAGCAAGAAAACACTACGAAAATGTAAAAGAAGAAGTAGACATGCATATGGGACCGGATCCATCAAAGATTATTCTGCAAAATTTAGAGGATAAAGATAAAGAACAGACGATTGAAAATTTAGATGAACTTCTAGTATTAAATATTGCAAGACGTTTGGAAAATATCGATAAGAATTTCTCCGAGTTTGATACGAGTAAACGATTGTTGGCGAAAGCTTTGGCTACCTATGAAGCTCTGTCTCCTAAAATAGTAGCAAAGGACTCAGACCTTGATAAAGAAATCAAAGCAGAATTTGATAAAGCTTTAGAATCTTTAGGAAACCCTGGACTTTTCGGTGTTGGCCAAAAAGAACCCGACCAGGATACCTTTAAAACAAGTAAGGAAAAAATCTTATCAACGCTTCAAACGGAATTCGATATAAAAAGTTTAGAAGTTGGCCATTTTTCTGAAAGTGCCACAGAAACAGACAAAGTAACGAATAATGCTTGGACAGATCCATCCAATATTCGAAATTGGATACCAATCATTATTATTGTTTCTGTAATTGCAGCTGTGGTTTTCGTGGCGAAAAGAAAAAGAAAATCCAATAAATAAGTTTGTTTCAATAGGGGAGAGGTGAATTTTATGGAAATACAAGCGTTATTAGTAACATTTCGCGAGGTTCTTGAAGCATTGCTGATTGTAGGTATTATCACGACATACTTAAAAAGAACGGATAACAAGAAATACACAAAATTTGTATGGCTGGGTGCCGGACTTGCAGTATTGGCTAGTCTGGGGGTTGCCATGCTATTTCAGCTTGTTTTCACGGGTTTTGCGGCCATGGCCAACGAAATGTATTTAAAAATAGCTATTATGATTATATCAGCTCTCCTTTTGACGCAAATGGTATTTTGGATGGCTGGACATAGCAGAGAATTAAAAGGAACGACGGAAGACAAGATGAATAAGTTTATTTCAACTGGAAACGTCGTTGGAATGGTTATTCACTCTTTCTTAGTTGTCCTAAGAGAAGGAATTGAAACGGTCTTTTTCTTTGCTGCGATTACAGGCGGGAATATTGGTGCCGCAATGCAGGGATGGGGAGCCATAACTGGCGTTATCATTGCAATTGCTGTTTCTTATCTGTTCTTTAGGGGAACGATGAAAGTATCGCTTAAAACGTTTTTTAGGGTTACAGGGGTGTTTATCATTTTAATCGCTGCCGGTCTGCTGGTTCAGGCGATCTCTATATTACAGGATTTAGAGATAATTGGAAGTATTATCCCGCATCTATACGATTTAACTTGGTTCCTGCCGGAGCATCCGATTGATTATCAACATTATTTACGGGACCATGGAAACGCACCACTATTGTCTGGGGATATTGGAATCTTTTTGAAAGCATTGTTTGGTTACTCATCGATGCCGTCCATAGAAGAAGTCATTGCCTATCTAGGCTATTTTGCTGGTATTTATTTGTTAACTTCTCACCGATCATCTGACGAAGTAAAACAAAATAGTAAAAAAGAGACTAAAGTGTTAGAGACAATAGCAGGCAATCAAAAAAGATAAAGGTGATTAAGAAAGTACAAGGGATTTCCTTGTACTTTTTTCTTCCTATAATATTGTTAGATGGTGATTATATGAAGTTATATAGAAATGTTGATTGGTATCACAATTTACTTGTCATAACGAGTATAGCAGGCATATTCATTTTATTTATCTATCAATTAATGCATATTAATGGCTATGCTTCAACTTGGGATCAGGTTGATTATGCACTTGCGCTTGATCGATTCGATATTATGGCAATGCAGCCGCATTTCCCAGGTTACCCTTACTTTATTCTTGGCGGCTTATTTATTCATCAATTTGAAGAGAATCAAGCAGCTTCATTAACTGTTTTTAATATCCTTTTTTATTTTAGTACAATCTTCCCCATCTATAAGCTCGCCCGAGGGTATGTTTCAAAGCCATATAGTATATTCATTGCAGCCATGATTTACTCATCCTCCTATGTGCTTGTGACTGTTAATCAGCCTATGTCTGAAGGTGCGGGCTTAGCGGCGTTATGGTGGTTTTTCTGGAGTATTGAAAGAGCTTTACAAAAAAAAGGATGGAGTGGTGATTGGCTTCCACTTGTAATCTTTAGTATATTACTGGGAATTCGGCTCTCTTACTTACCTTTCGGTGTTGCGCTTATTTATTTGTTCTGGAAAAAGTGGAGTGAAAAGGAGTATACGCTGAAACAGATCTCTTTACAAATAGTTTTTGCCTTGATGCTGCAGCTTATATGGGTTGGGGGGCTGGTATTTTCTGAAGGCAATATTCAAGGGTTTGTAAAGCTTGCCCTTGCATTCACAAGCGGCCATTTTAATGATTGGGGAAACACTGCAGTCACAAGTGAAAAGTCTGTTTGGACCCGGGTAGTGACCTTGTTATTCAACAATGTGTTTTGGCATGGACTCTCTTCGCTATCGATTATTATTGCTGGCATACTGATCGTTATATGGCTTCTAGGTTTACCCCGCTTTAGGTGGAGTATAAAAACACTTTCGCTGGCTTATTTGGTGGCTTCAAGTTACTTTATCTGGGCATTGTTTGCACAAAATATCGAAAAACCCCGGCATATTGTTCCTGTTGTCTTGTTTATATTGTTTATACTGTTTATTACAATCGCAAAAAGGCTTACCAATCCCTTGATAGGTGCTATCTGCATATTCTTTCTATTGTCGAATTTCATTCAATCCATTCAAATGATAAACGAGCAAGCTTCAGAGCAACCTGCAAGCTATCAATTGGCTGAATACACAAAAACAATGGATAAAAACTCGATGCTGTATACATGGGAAGAAACAAGGGTTTTGCAATATCTCGACACTCCTGTTCCCCATAAAAGGATTTTGACATATGAGGTTTTCTTACACGAAATGAGTTATTATAAAAACAAAAAAATATATTTAACGAGTAAAGTTATTGAAGGTTTTTCCAATCAAGGTATCGATCTTTCTGGAAAAATCAAAAAGGTAAAAACCTTTCAATCCAATCCTATTTATGACCCTGTTTATCATGAGATTACTTTGTATCAATGGATTCAATGATCCAACCCATGGGATTTTATTCAGTTTGTCGGGCACTAATTGGCCAAAAGCTGCAGGTGAAAGCACGTTTTTAATTATATTTGAAAAAAGAGGACCCCATACGATAAAAATTGGCAATTGAAAACGCTTTGGAGTTTGTATTTCTTCTGCCCAAGGGATGAAGAATAGTCATAAGAGGTGAAAAACGAGTGACTGTCATTACAACCTTTAAAGAAAAGCGTCGCGATAAACAAATAAAATACGAACGGTCCGTTTTAAAGGACTTGTCTGTTAAAATGTTAAAAGAACGGGTGCAGCAATATTTTGGCTCATCTAGAATTGCGTCAACGTTTATCATGAATACAGGTATTGAAGAGGCTTGTTATGATGTAGCATTAGAGGCCTACTTATTAGGAGCTAAATTTAGTAAATTTGGGTATTATGGTGAAAATATAGATGATGTACGAAAACGTTGTTATAGAGAAGAGAAGCATTTAATTGATACACTCTATAACTTCCTCCTTTATTGGGGAAATGGCGAAGAAGGAACTATGAGCGAAACTCTTTATTATTCCTGCGAGGGATATATCGATACTTGGTGGAAAGAAGGCTATGAAAAAGCGCAAAGACGCCGAAAACTGCGATTACACTAAAGGATCGTTTGATGAAAACACCAGGATTAGGATTAATCCTGGTGTTTCGAATTTCTTCCTGTTCTAAACAGGTTCCTTGTCCCATATAGTTAAATGAACAGGGACGAGCGGGAAGGAATGATTTGGGTGTCAAAGAAAAGATTAAAGGTCATTGGGTTTTCTGTTGGTTTAATTCTTTTATTTCTGATTTTACAATATGATTTTGTTAAAGAAAATACGTGGGGCGATTCTTGGAATCTTCCGCTATCAGGCAAAATCATCCTAATTGACCCTGGCCATGGCGGTCCAGATGGGGGAGCAGGAAATTCCAAGGTGCTAGAAAAAGACATTGCTTTGAATATTTCATTAAAAGTCAGAGACTATTTACAAGAACAGGGAGCCTTAGTGGTCATGACCCGTGAAACAGATAAAGATTTAGCGGATGAAGGAACAAAAGGATACAGTAGAAGAAAAGTGGAAGATTTAAAAAAGCGTTTAAAAATGATCAACAACTCAGATAATGATTTTTTTGTCAGCATTCATTTAAACGCCATTCCATCCTCAAGATGGAGTGGAGCGCAAACATTTTATGCGCCTCATTTCAAAGAAAATGCCAAAGCTGCAAAGTTCATACAAGATGAGCTGATTGTAAATTTAGAAAATACGACCAGAAAAGCGAAGCCCATTAATTCTGTTTATATTTTAAAAAATGCTAAAAAACCTGGGGTATTAGTAGAAGTAGGCTTCCTTTCAAATCCGAATGAAAGAGAGCAATTAAAAAAGGATGCCTACCAAGAGAAAGTAGCAGCCTCGATTTATCAAGGTGTCCTTCGTTATTTTACGAATGAAAAGGAATTAAAGATAGAAGATGAATAAAGGTGTTCAATCACCTTCTTTTTTTTGGAATAATAATGGATGTGATTCATTTAACTGTTTCTAGAAAATAATATGGTATACTGAAAACTGGAAACGAATTCATAAGGCGAGGTGTTTGTTTACATGTTAACAGAAGTAAAAATCCGTGAAATACTAGGCAGCTTAAAAGAACCATTTTTACATAAAACGCTAGACGAATTAAATGCGATTGAAGAAATAAAAATTAAAGAAGAGAAAAACCATGTCAGCGTAAAATTGCAGATTGCTAAAACTGGCACTGCTGAACAATTACAGCTGCAAACACAAGTAGTCAACTTGCTAAAAGAAGCTGGAGCCCAGACAGTTGGAATCCGTTTTAGTGAGCTGCCAGAATCAGTATTAGCGGAACACCGTTCTGCTGCGGCGGAAACGGAAGACAAGGGTTTACTTTCTTCTAATAAAACAACATTTATTGCCATTGCAAGTGGTAAAGGCGGGGTAGGCAAATCCACTGTTTCCGTTAACCTTGCCGTGGCACTTGCGCGACTAGGTAAAAAAGTCGGGTTAATTGACGCAGATATTTATGGATTTAGTGTCCCGGATATGATGGGAATTACAAAAAGACCAGTTGTAAGAGGAGAAAAAATACTTCCAGTTGAGCGTTTTGGTGTGAAAGTGATTTCAATGGGCTTCTTTGTAGAGGATAATTCGCCAATCATCTGGCGCGGTCCGATGTTGGGGAAAATGTTAAATAGCTTTTTTAATGAAGTCGAATGGGGAGAAATTGAGTATTTACTTTTAGATCTTCCTCCTGGTACAGGTGATGTGGCATTAGACGTTCATACTATGCTTCCAGCATGTAAAGAAGTAATCGTAACTACCCCACATCCAACTGCAGCATTTGTTGCGGCACGTGCTGGTGCAATGGCATTGCGAACGGACCATGAAATTTTGGGTGTCATTGAAAATATGTCATACTTTGAAAGTAAGCTGACAGGTGAAAAAGAATATGTATTCGGTAAAGGCGGCGGTGATAAATTAGCCGAAGACTTGAACACAGAAGTACTTGGCCGTTTACCTCTAAATCAACCTGACTGGAATGACGATGATTTTGCACCCTCCATCTATCAAGAAGACCATAAATTAGGAAAAATTTATTTAGAAATTGCCGAAAAAATGACCAGCCGTTTGAATAAATAAAAGAATGCCTCTTCCAAAGCGGAAGAGGCATTTTATTTACCAGCTATTTATTTTTTCTCTTCGGCTTTCTGTGTTTCTTCAGCGGCCTTTAACAGTAATTCCTGCATTTTTACCTTAAAAAGTGGGCTTTCAAGTGTTTCAGAGATAACGGTTTGGAGATGTTCTCGATATTCTTTACTTTTTAACGCATCTGCCATTTCCTTTTGAATTTCAGGTTCTTTAAAAACTTCTATCATCATGGCTCTATACTCAGGATCCTTCATTAAATCCTTTAGGAGTTTTTCATTCTCGGTTCTCATGTTTTTTGCTACGCCTTGTGCAAATTTGGGATCGCTGAATGTCTTTTTCCATATTTCAATCCCGGCCTCAGTGGTTAGGGTTTGTTGTATGGTATCAGACACCACTTTTTGGTCCATTACTAACGTTTCTTTCATCTTTTCATCAGACATAACCTCTTGAAGTGCTTTCTTACCATCATCTGTTTTAAGTATATCAACAACCATTTTCTTTGTTGCTTCATAATCTATTTGTTCTCCACCGCTAGCCTCAGGAGAAGCACAACTAGACAGAAGCATAGTGAGTAGTAAGGGGAGCACAAGCTTATTACCTTTCATATAAAAGCTCCTTTCACATAATAGTCCTTAATTTTTAGGATGAAGAAAAGCGCTCTAGATTATGCGTGCGGAAAATGGAAAAGATGGATTTTTTACAAGTGGATTGGTACAATCAGTATGATATTTATTTTTTGTTATTGGAGGATAATTGTGTGACGAGTCGTATTTGGGTTAAGCTGTTTATGACTACGCTATTAATTGGCGGAATTACATCAGCAATTGTAGGTTTTGTTATCAATTGGAATGAATATGTGCACTTTTTTACCGATTTTCGAATCATCAATATATTATCCGCCCTATTTTGGTTTATTTTATGGGGCTTACTTTATAGTGTTGTTAGTCAAATGGGCTTTTTTGCCTATCTTACTGTTCACCGTTTTGGCTTAGGTATTTTTAAGTCGGTTTCTCTTTGGAATGGAGTTCAAGTCGTTTTAATTCTTTTTGTATTATTTGACCTTGTGTATTTACGTTACGAAACCTTTGCGAAATCAGGTGAGAGCCTTTTACCTTATATAGGGCTGGCCGCCTTGTTATTAATTCCTGCATTGGCGACTGCATGGTATAAAGCAAAACTAACAAATGGAGAAGCATTTATACCAGCCCTCTTTTTTATGATTGTTGTTACCGTAATTGAATGGTTTCCAGTGTTACGTGTAAATGAACCAAGCTGGATTTATTTAATGTTGTTTTCCTTACTAACTTGCAACGCATATCAGATACTAATACTTCATAAATTAAACATGCAATCACAGCAACACCGACAAAGTAAGCAAATCTCTAATAATAAAATTACAAAATCTCCTAAAAAAATAAACAAAAAAACCGTCCAGTAATTATAGTGGACGGTTTTTTTTTATATTATTTGATTTCTTTTGATTCTACGACCCCATTAGCAATTAGTTGTGAGACCGTTACGAGTTTTAGGCCTTTACGCTGCAATTCCTGGATAATTCCAGGTAAAGCATTTGCTGTTTGTTTAGCAGAGTCAGATGCATGAAGAAGTATAATGTCTCCTTTATCAGCCTTTTTGAGATTTTCTTGAATTTGCAATACTCCAGGATTGGTCCAATCCTTTGAATCTACACTCCAATGTACCATGGTGTACCCATATCGTTCTGCTATTTTTAATGAGCGTTGATCAAAATGCCCAGTTGGAGCCCGGAGAAGCTTAATATCTTTTATATTTAACTTTCTAAAGGCCTCCTTTGCATTTGAAATATCTTTTCCAATCTTCACATCTTCTATCTCTGAATAGTCTTCATATGCATAACCAAGAATCCCAATTTCATACCCTTCCTTGACAATCCGGCTGACAATATCCGGGTGTCGCTCAGCCCATGAACCCGCTAAAAAGAAGGTTGCTGCTTTGACATTTTCCTTTATTAGTACGTCCAGGATGGGCTCTGCTTTTTCATCGCCCCAGCCGATATTAAAGGTAAGTGCTATATCCTTTTCCCCGCGATAGACAGCTTTAGGACCATCCTTTGTTGAAAAAACTGGAGATAGAGAAAGATTTCCCATAAATAAAAACAATGCGGTAAAAAAAGCTGCGATTACTACCAAAAGAATTTGTTTTACAGATCTGCCATTTAACACAAAAAAGAATTTCATATATACCACCTCGTCCATTGCTATCCTTGTCTCATACCTATGCGTATTTTTAAATTAATATGATTAGGAAAAAAATAATTATAAATTTTACTAATTTGGAAAAGACTACTATAACTACATAATTCATAAAGGGTGATTGCATGTTTGGGCTTCTCATAAATGAAAAAGAAGTAAAAGAAATGGAATATTTGATAAAGCGTGAGATGGATGAAATATTATTTGATTTAAAAGATGATCGTATTGACCATATAGTAAAGCGCGCAATGGAAGAGCGATATAAGATTTTGTTTACCCTATTTAAAAGAGTAGCCTCGCCAAATGAATGTATGAAGTACATGAGAAGAGATAATAAAAGCAGAAAGAAAGGGTAAATATCTTACTTAAAAAAATAGAGAATAAATTTTAATATAGTGTGTTGACTTTTGAATCATATGTTGGTATATTAATAAACGTCGCCGCTGACGTAAATAAATAACTTAAAAAAAGTTATTGACTTAATAAGTTAGCTGTGATAAATTAATAAAGTCGCTTTTGGGTGATATGTGATTTTGCTCTTTGAAAACTAAACAAACAAGAACGTCAACAAACAATTTTTTAGCTTTTTATAAAAGCTAAGCCAACGTAACATTTTTGAGCTAATCAACTTTCTTGGAGAGTTTGATCCTGGCTCAGGACGAACGCTGGCGGCGTGCCTAATACATGCAAGTCGAGCGAATCTTGAGGTGCTTGCACCTCTTGGTTAGCGGCGGACGGGTGAGTAACACGTGGGCAACCTGCCTGTAAGACTGGGATAACTTCGGGAAACCGGAGCTAATACCGGATAATCCTTTTCCTCTCATGAGGAAAAGCTGAAAGTCGGTTTACGCTGACACTTACAGATGGGCCCGCGGCGCATTAGCTAGTTGGTGAGGTAACGGCTCACCAAGGCGACGATGCGTAGCCGACCTGAGAGGGTGATCGGCCACACTGGGACTGAGACACGGCCCAGACTCCTACGGGAGGCAGCAGTAGGGAATCTTCCGCAATGGACGAAAGTCTGACGGAGCAACGCCGCGTGAGCGATGAAGGCCTTCGGGTCGTAAAGCTCTGTTGTTAGGGAAGAACAAGTACCGGAGTAACTGCCGGTACCTTGACGGTACCTAACCAGAAAGCCACGGCTAACTACGTGCCAGCAGCCGCGGTAATACGTAGGTGGCAAGCGTTGTCCGGAATTATTGGGCGTAAAGCGCGCGCAGGCGGTCCTTTAAGTCTGATGTGAAAGCCCACGGCTCAACCGTGGAGGGTCATTGGAAACTGGGGGACTTGAGTACAGAAGAGGAAAGCGGAATTCCACGTGTAGCGGTGAAATGCGTAGAGATGTGGAGGAACACCAGTGGCGAAGGCGGCTTTCTGGTCTGTAACTGACGCTGAGGCGCGAAAGCGTGGGGAGCAAACAGGATTAGATACCCTGGTAGTCCACGCCGTAAACGATGAGTGCTAAGTGTTAGAGGGTTTCCGCCCTTTAGTGCTGCAGCTAACGCATTAAGCACTCCGCCTGGGGAGTACGGCCGCAAGGCTGAAACTCAAAGGAATTGACGGGGGCCCGCACAAGCGGTGGAGCATGTGGTTTAATTCGAAGCAACGCGAAGAACCTTACCAGGTCTTGACATCCTCTGACACTCCTAGAGATAGGACTTTCCCCTTCGGGGGACAGAGTGACAGGTGGTGCATGGTTGTCGTCAGCTCGTGTCGTGAGATGTTGGGTTAAGTCCCGCAACGAGCGCAACCCTTGATCTTAGTTGCCAGCATTCAGTTGGGCACTCTAAGGTGACTGCCGGTGACAAACCGGAGGAAGGTGGGGATGACGTCAAATCATCATGCCCCTTATGACCTGGGCTACACACGTGCTACAATGGATGGTACAAAGGGCTGCAAGACCGCGAGGTTTAGCCAATCCCATAAAACCATTCTCAGTTCGGATTGCAGGCTGCAACTCGCCTGCATGAAGCCGGAATCGCTAGTAATCGCGGATCAGCATGCCGCGGTGAATACGTTCCCGGGCCTTGTACACACCGCCCGTCACACCACGAGAGTTTGTAACACCCGAAGTCGGTGGGGTAACCGTAAGGAGCCAGCCGCCTAAGGTGGGACAGATGATTGGGGTGAAGTCGTAACAAGGTAGCCGTATCGGAAGGTGCGGCTGGATCACCTCCTTTCTAAGGATAATGCAGTCCTTGTGGACTGATAAGAAGTTGACCGTTACTTGTTTGTTTAGTTTTGAGGGAGCAATTCTCTCAAAGCTTATTTTTTTGCTCCTGCGCCGCAGTAGTTCGAGGAAGTTATCCCTCAGCTCGTCGCAAGGCAGCATGAAGCTTAGCTCTGATGTCAGTCATGAAGTGATTGAAGTCAGCAGCCTCGTTCTTTGAAAACTAGATAATCGTAAGAAGAAGTCAAAGTAAAACCGAGAATCGCCATTTTAGTTTTTCTCTCTTATTAAATTAAGAGTATAACCATTTAGGTTAAGTTAGAAAGGGCGCACGGTGGATGCCTTGGCACTAGGAGCCGATGAAGGACGGGACTAACACCGATATGCTTCGGGGAGCTGTAAGTAAGCTTTGATCCGGAGATTTCCGAATGGGGGAACCCACTGTTCGTAATGGAACAGTATCTTTACCTGAATACATAGGGTATTGAAGGCAGACCCGGGGAACTGAAACATCTAAGTACCCGGAGGAAGAGAAAGCAAACGCGATTCCCTGAGTAGCGGCGAGCGAAACGGGACATAGCCCAAACCAAGAGGCTTGCCTCTTGGGGTTGTAGGACACTCAACATGGAGTTACAAAGGAACGGGGTAGATGAAGCGATCTGGAAAGGTCCGTCATAGAAGGTAAAAACCCTGTAGTTGAAACTTCGTTCCCTCCTGAGTGGATCCTGAGTACGGCCGGACACGTGAAATCCGGTCGGAAGCTGGGAGGACCATCTCCCAAGGCTAAATACTCCCTAGTGACCGATAGTGAACCAGTACCGTGAGGGAAAGGTGAAAAGCACCCCGGAAGGGGAGTGAAAGAGATCCTGAAACCGTGTGCCTACAAGTAGTCAGAGCCCGTTCATGGGTGATGGCGTGCCTTTTGTAGAATGAACCGGCGAGTTACGATCCCATGCAAGGTTAAGTTGAAGAGACGGAGCCGCAGCGAAAGCGAGTCTGAATAGGGCGAATGAGTATGTGGTCGTAGACCCGAAACCAGGTGATCTACCCATGTCCAGGGTGAAGTCCAGGTAACACTGGATGGAGGCCCGAACCCACGCACGTTGAAAAGTGCGGGGATGAGGTGTGGGTAGCGGAGAAATTCCAATCGAACTTGGAGATAGCTGGTTCTCTCCGAAATAGCTTTAGGGCTAGCCTCACGTTGTAAGAGTCTTGGAGGTAGAGCACTGTTTGGACTAGGGGCCCTCATCGGGTTACCGAATTCAGACAAACTCCGAATGCCAAAGACTTATCCGTGGGAGTCAGACTGCGAGTGATAAGATCCGTAGTCAAAAGGGAAACAGCCCAGACCACCAGCTAAGGTCCCAAAGTTTACGTTAAGTGGAAAAGGATGTGGAGTTGCTTAGACAACCAGGATGTTGGCTTAGAAGCAGCCACCATTTAAAGAGTGCGTAATAGCTCACTGGTCGAGTGACTCTGCGCCGAAAATGTACCGGGGCTAAACGTAACACCGAAGCTGTGGATTGACACCGTTGGTGTCAGTGGTAGGAGAGCGTTCTAAGGGCGTTGAAGCTAGACCGTAAGGACTGGTGGAGCGCTTAGAAGTGAGAATGCCGGTATGAGTAGCGAAAGATGGGTGAGAATCCCATCCACCGTATGCCTAAGGTTTCCTGAGGAAGGCTCGTCCTCTCAGGGTTAGTCGGGACCTAAGCCGAGGCCGAAAGGCGTAGGCGATGGACAACAGGTTGATATTCCTGTACCACCTCTTTATCGTTTGAGTGATGGGGGGACGCAGGAGGATAGGGTAAGCGCACTGCTGGATATGTGCGTGTAAGCAGTTAGGCTGGTGAATAGGAAAATCCGTTCACCTTAAGGCTGAGCTGTGATGCCGAGGGAAATATAGTACCGAAGTTCCTGATTCCACACTGCCAAGAAAAGCCTCTAGCGAGATAAAAGGTGCCCGTACCGCAAACCGACACAGGTAGGCGAGGAGAGAATCCTAAGGTGAGCGAGAGAACTCTCGTTAAGGAACTCGGCAAAATGACCCCGTAACTTCGGGAGAAGGGGTGCTTTTTGAGGTGAATAGCCTCGAAGAGCCGCAGTGAATAGGCCCAGGCGACTGTTTAGCAAAAACACAGGTCTCTGCGAAGCCGCAAGGCGAAGTATAGGGGCTGACGCCTGCCCGGTGCTGGAAGGTTAAGAGGAGGGGTTAGCGCAAGCGAAGCTCTGAATCGAAGCCCCAGTAAACGGCGGCCGTAACTATAACGGTCCTAAGGTAGCGAAATTCCTTGTCGGGTAAGTTCCGACCCGCACGAAAGGCGTAACGATCTGGGCACTGTCTCAACGAGAGACTCGGTGAAATTATAGTACCTGTGAAGATGCAGGTTACCCGCGACAGGACGGAAAGACCCCGTGGAGCTTTACTGTAGCCTGATATTGAATTTTGGTACAGCTTGTACAGGATAGGTAGGAGCCTGAGAAACCGGAGCGCCAGCTTCGGTGGAGGCGTCGGTGGGATACTACCCTGGCTGTATTGAAATTCTAACCCACACCCCTCATCGGGGTGGGAGACAGTGTCAGGTGGGCAGTTTGACTGGGGCGGTCGCCTCCTAAAGAGTAACGGAGGCGCCCAAAGGTTCCCTCAGAATGGTTGGAAATCATTCGCAGAGTGTAAAGGCACAAGGGAGCTTGACTGCGAGACCTACAAGTCGAGCAGGGACGAAAGTCGGGCTTAGTGATCCGGTGGTTCCGCATGGAAGGGCCATCGCTCAACGGATAAAAGCTACCCCGGGGATAACAGGCTTATCTCCCCCAAGAGTCCACATCGACGGGGAGGTTTGGCACCTCGATGTCGGCTCATCGCATCCTGGGGCTGTAGTCGGTCCCAAGGGTTGGGCTGTTCGCCCATTAAAGCGGTACGCGAGCTGGGTTCAGAACGTCGTGAGACAGTTCGGTCCCTATCCGTCGTGGGCGCAGGAAATTTGAGAGGAGCTGTCCTTAGTACGAGAGGACCGGGATGGACGCACCGCTGGTGTACCAGTTGTCTTGCCAAAGGCATCGCTGGGTAGCTATGTGCGGACGGGATAAGTGCTGAAAGCATCTAAGCATGAAGCCCCCCTCAAGATGAGATTTCCCATAGCGTCAAGCTAGTAAGAACCCTGAAAGATGATCAGGTTGATAGGTCAGAGGTGGAAGCGCGGTAACGTGTGGAGCTGACTGATACTAATCGTTCGAGGACTTAACCAATATTAAGGTGAACTCGTTTTACAAACTTCTTCTGAAATTATCTAGTTTTGAGGGAATGAATTTTTTTAAAAAAACCTCTTGATTTTTTGTCTGAAAGACAGTACAATAGAGATTGTCTTTGAGAAAATAAGTCTGGTAATAATGGCGAGAAGGTCACACCCGTTCCCATACCGAACACGGAAGTTAAGCTTCTCAGCGCCGATGGTAGTTGGGACTTTGTCCCTGTGAGAGTAGGACGTTGCCAGGCTTTATAATGTTCCGCAGTAGCTCAGTGGTAGAGCTATCGGCTGTTAACCGATCGGTCGTAGGTTCGAGTCCTACCTGCGGAGCCATTTTTATTTTAATGAATATTGGCTATGCTTCCATAGCTCAGTAGGTAGAGCACTTCCATGGTAAGGAAGAGGTCAGCGGTTCGAGCCCGCTTGGAAGCTTACCTTTTTAACAAACATACGGCCCCTTGGTCAAGCGGTTAAGACACCGCCCTTTCACGGCGGTAACACGGGTTCGAATCCCGTAGGGGTCACCACTTTATCACGTTAATATAATAAAGGCTTTTAAATTGGAGGATTAGCTCAGCTGGGAGAGCATCTGCCTTACAAGCAGAGGGTCGGCGGTTCGATCCCGTCATCCTCCACCAACATTTTTTCGCGATAGCGAAAATAATGTTCCATTTATGCCGGTTTAGCTCAATTGGTAGAGCAACTGACTTGTAATCAGTAGGTTGGGGGTTCAAGTCCTCTAGCCGGCACCATGATTTTCACTATAAAATCAGTTTTAATAAGTGGAGGGGTAGCGAAGTGGCTAAACGCGGCGGACTGTAAATCCGCTCCCTCCGGGTTCGGCGGTTCGAATCCGTCCCCCTCCACCACTTATATTTTTATGAATTATTGTACATACTAGTAAATGTACTAAACATTGGGCTATAGCCAAGCGGTAAGGCATCGCACTTTGACTGCGACATGCGTTGGTTCAAATCCAGCTAGCCCAGCCAAGAGCCATTAGCTCAGTTGGTAGAGCATCTGACTTTTAATCAGAGGGTCGAAGGTTCGAGTCCTTCATGGCTCATCATATTTCACAGTAGACCCCAAGAGATTACTATCTCTACGGGTCTTTATCAATCAAAAGCGGAAGTAGTTCAGTGGTAGAACACCACCTTGCCAAGATGGGGGTCGCTCACTTCGAATCCCGTCTTCCGCTCCATTTGGGGCCTTAGCTCAGCTGGGAGAGCGCCTGCTTTGCACGCAGGAGGTCAGCGGTTCGATCCCGCTAGGCTCCACCAATGTTTTTTACGAAGTAAAATAACCATCACACTACATAAAAAACTTCGCCTTAAATCAGTTTGATTTAAGGCTTTTTTATATTCTTGTCCTCACAGTTATTACTTTAATCTTTAATTGAATATGCTTACCGCTGCCGCTGTTAGCCCGTATATATATGCATGATTTTGTCGAGTTGAGTCATTGTACTGAAAGCGGTTAAAATAGTATTTAAGAAGGGGTAGGAGGTAATATAGAATATGAGGAAATTATCTATAATTGGAATGCCAATGGATTTGGGTCAAATGAGACGTGGAGTTGATATGGGGCCTAGTGCAATCCGATATGCGGGGATTAATGAGAGATTGAAACCGCTATTTGACGAAATTCATGACATGGGTGACATTCCGATTGGAAGACCTGAAGTGGTTATTGATAAAGAATCTAATTTAAGAAATTTAGATCTGGTAGCTGAAAAAAGTACCTTGCTTGCAGAAAAGGTAGATGAAGTGATTCAATCTGGTTCATTCCCGCTTGTTTTAGGTGGAGACCATAGCATAGCGATTGGAACTTTAGCAGGTGTTTCCAAGCATTACACCAACTTAGGGGTAATTTGGTATGATGCACATGGTGATTTGAATACAGCCGAAACTTCGCCTTCTGGGAACATACATGGTATGCCGTTAGCAGCAAGTTTAGGGATTGGCCACCGATCCTTAACTGATTTAGGGGGATATTCTCCAAAGGTAAAACCAGAGCACGTGGTGATCATAGGTGCTCGATCCTTAGATGAGGGCGAAAAAATCTTAATAAAAGAAAAGGGTATTAAGGTTTATACCATGCATGAGATTGACAGACTAGGTATGGCAAAGGTTATGGAAGAAACCATTGCCTATCTAAAAGAAAAAACAGATGGTGTACACTTATCACTAGATTTAGATGGATTAGATCCAAATGACGCACCAGGTGTAGGAACACCGGTAATGGGCGGAATTAGTTATCGTGAGAGCCATTTGGCTATGGAAATGCTTGAAGAAGCACGGATTATTACTTCGGCAGAATTTGTAGAAGTTAATCCGATTTTAGACGAAAAAAATAAAACGGCAAGGGCAGCTGTTGAATTAATGGGTTCCTTGTTCGGAGAAAAATTACTATAATCCGTATGCAGGCAGCTTTCTCTGAAAGCTGCTGTTTTATTTTTCCGCTATTCCTTTCCACAGTTAAAAACTTTCCAAGCTTCCTCTTATTCAAAATAGTTAATTTTTGTTAATATAAAAAGTATGTAAGAAAGAAATTATTTATATTGAAACCTTTTTGCTAGTGGTTCGTAAGATTGTATAGCTGTATTGGAGCTGATAAAAATAGATGGATGCCCTAATAAAAAAAAGAATTAAACAGGTAATTAAAGGCGATCAAGATGCTTTTGCAGAAATTGTTGAAATTTATAGTAATAGTATCTTTCAGCTAGGTTATCGAATGCTGGGAAATCGTCAAGAAGCAGAAGATATTGCACAGGAAGCTTTTATCCGTGCATATGTTAATATCAAATCATTTAATCAGGATTTAAAATTTTCAACTTGGTTATTTCGGATTGCAACAAATTTGTGTATAGATAGAATCAGAAAGAAAAAGCCAGATTACTACTTGGATGCGGAGGTTTCAGGAACTGACGGGCTCACCATGTATTCACAGCTGGCATCCGATTCTCCTCTTCCTGAAAATGAGCTAGAAAGTCTTGAATTACAAGAATCTGTTCAAAAGGAAATTTTAAAACTTCCTGAAAAATATAGATCTGTCATCGTTTTAAAGTATATTGAAGAGTTGTCTTTAAATGAAATAAGTGAAATTCTTGATTTGCCGTTAGGCACAGTCAAAACGCGGATCCATCGTGGACGTGAGGCATTACGTCAACAATTACGACATGTGTGATAAGAGGTGAAACACTTTGAAGTGTGATGAAGAAATCGTTGAGTTAATGCACGATTATTTAGATGAAGAAATAGATCCAGAAAATGAGATGATTTTAAGAGACCACCTCAAAAGCTGCAAGGACTGTGAGACACTGTTCAATGAGTATAAGAAGACTATTGCGGTTGTAAAAGGAACTTCTAGAATGCAGGCACCGCCTGATTTTACTGCGAAGGTGATGGCAAGTCTTCCAAAAGAAAAGAAGAAAGTCAGCTTGCAAAGGTGGATGCGAAATCACCCATTAATTGCTGCTGCATCCTTATTTTTAATCCTTATGACAGGAAGCTTATTTTCAACTTGGAATCAAGATCGAGAATTTTCTGTTTCCAAACAAGAAAATTTAGTTGTTCAGAACGGTACTGTAATTGTCCCTGAAGGAGAAGTGGTCAAAGGTGATGTCATCGTCCGAAACGGCGAGCTTCGAATTGAAGGAGAAGTACAAGGCGATGTCACAGTAATTAATGGTGAACAGTATTTAGCTTCTGCTGGCCATGTAACAGGGCAAATAGAAGAGGTTAATGAAGTCTTCGATTGGATCTGGTATCATATGAAAAGGATTGCTTTTGAGGTAATCGATATTTTTAATAAAGGTGAAGAGTAAAAGTAAGAAGTCACTCCTAGTGAGTGATTTCTTTTTTAATGATAATGATAAGAATGTTTAATAATAAGTACATGTTTAAATTATGGTATAATAAATGGGTTATAAGTTAGACAAATTTACGGAGGAAAAACAATGCCGTTTTTTGAGGATTTTACTATATGGAAGTATTTAGCTAGTATTGTTGATATTCTCCTTGTTTCGTGGGTCATTTATAAACTGTTAAACCTAATCAAAGGAACCAAAGCTGTACAATTATTAAAAGGGATTGTGGTTATCCTCCTTATAAGAGTTGTTAGTGAGTTTTTTGGGTTAAATACGCTGAGCTGGTTAACGCAGCAGGCGATTGATTGGGGATTCCTAGCGATTATCATTATCTTTCAGCCTGAACTTCGGAGAGCCCTAGAACAATTAGGCAGAGGGCGGTTTTTTTCAAGAAGCAATGGACCAGATGATGAAGAGCAGGAGAAAATGGTGGATGCCATTGTTAAAGCGACGGACTATATGGCAAAACGGCGTATCGGTGCCTTGATTTCCATTGAGAGGGAAACGGGGATGAGTGATTACATAGAAACGGGGATCCCATTAGATGCGAAAATTTCTTCCGAATTACTCATAAATATTTTTATTCCAAATACACCGCTTCATGATGGGGCTGTCATTATCCAAAAAAATAATGTAGCCGCCGCTGCCTGTTATCTTCCTTTATCGGAAAGCCCATTTATCTCAAAGGAGCTAGGTACAAGACACCGGGCTGCCTTAGGAATAAGTGAAGTCACAGACAGTATTACCATAGTTGTTTCTGAAGAAACCGGAAATATTTCTTTAACCAAAAATGGGGAGCTTCATCGAAATTTAACATTAGATGCATTTAAAGAACTTGTTTCTCACGATTTAGTTATTACAAGTACGAAGGTAAAACCGGCTTCTTCAGCTCGTTGGAACTGGAGGGGGAAAAATAATGGATAAACTGATGGATAATCCCTGGTTTATTAAAATACTAGCTTTATTAATGGCTGTATTACTTTATTCTGCGGTCCCGAATTCTGGCGGCAAAACCACAGAAATAAATGTTCCAGGTGAAAATACCACAGAAACCTTAGCTGATATTCCCGTAAAAGCTTATTATGATACAGAAAACCTTGTAGTTTCGGGAATACCAGAGACGGTAGAAGTAACAATTGAGGGTCCAATGCCTCATGTTCAGTCGGCAAAGGCCTTAAAAAACTTTGAGATTTTTGTTGATTTAACCAATGCTAAAATTGGTAATCAAAAGGTGAAATTTGAAGTGAGCGGGTTATCCGATAAGTTAAAAGCAACAATTGAACCTAGTACTTTAATGGTATCCATTCAAGAGAAGGTAACGACCGAGTTTACCGTTGAGGCAGAATTTAATAGTGAATTTATTAAAAATGGTTATTCAGCCGGACAACCTGTAGTTAAGCCAAAGAAAGTAAAAATAACAGGTGCGAAAGATGTAATTGATAGAATTACATATGTGAAAGCAGCACTTGAAGGCAGAGATCTCCTTGATAGTACAGTCTCAAAAGAGGCACAGGTACAGGTGCTTGATAAGGACTTAAATAAACTAAATGTGGTGGTTGAACCGGCAACAGTCGAGGTCACTATACCGATAAAAAGAAATGATAAAACAGTTCCTATTAACATTATTGAAAAGGGAACACCACCAGCCGGAATCACGATTGAATCGATTGACTTGAATGTAAATGAAGCAGTGATTTCTGGTGGAGAGGATGTACTAAAAGATACTGACAATGTCCGTGTCGAAGTTGATGTAAGTAAGATAAGTGATAATACGACGATTACGCTGCCGGTGATTATCTCGAATGGGATAACTAAAGTAACCCCTGAAACAGTAGAGGTGACCGTTGTGGTTACAAAAGAGGAAGAAACGACTGTATCAGGTATCCCAATAAATATTAAGGGATTGTCCGACCAATATGAAGCGGTTATTAACGACCCTTCTAATCAATTAATAAATTTATTAGTTTTTGGACCTGGCGCTGCAGCTTCAGGGCTTGGTCCAAACAACTTCGATATTTTCGTTGATTTAACCGGATTTACAGAAGGTGACCATACTGTTCCGATTCAAGTGGATGGACCGCCAAATGTAAATTGGAGACCTGACAAATCATCAGCAAATATTACTATAACAAAAGACAACGCATAAAACACAGCAGTATACATGATAAGGAGCGATTTTGATAATGGGAAAATACTTTGGTACCGATGGCGTCCGCGGAGTGGCGAATAGTGAATTAACACCAGAAATGGCCTTTAAATTGGGGCGCTTTGGCGGGTTTGTATTAACAAAGGATAAGGACAGACCAAAGGTGCTGATCGGCCGAGATACCCGTGTTTCCGGACATATGCTTGAAGGTGCACTAGTAGCTGGATTACTTTCAATTGGTGCGGAGGTAATGCGCTTAGGTGTCATTTCAACACCAGGTGTATCCTATTTAACAAAAGCACTGGGTGCGGAAGCTGGAGTTATGATTTCTGCATCCCATAATCCAGTGGCAGACAACGGAATTAAATTTTTTGGACCTGATGGATTTAAGCTTTCTGATGAACAAGAATATGAAATTGAAGAATTAATAGATATGACAGAAGATAAATTACCAAGACCAGTTGGAGCTGCTCTTGGTCAAGTCATGGATTATTTTGAGGGCGGACAAAAGTATCTGCAATACTTAAAAAATACAGTTGACGAAGATTTCTCTGGTATCCATATTGCATTAGATTGTGCTCATGGAGCAACCTCTTCCTTAGCTACACATTTATTTGCTGATTTGGATGCAGATATATCAGTTATGGGTGCTTCACCAAATGGCATTAATATTAATGCAGGAGTTGGTTCGACACACCCAGAAGCCTTAGCTGCTATGGTAAAGGAGAAGGGTGCCGATGTTGGTCTATCTTTTGATGGAGACGGTGACCGGTTAATCGCAATTGACGAAAAGGGTAATATCGTAGATGGTGACCAAATTATGTTTATTTGTGGTAAATACATGAAAGAACATGGACGTCTAAAACATAGTACAATTGTTTCAACTGTAATGAGTAATTTAGGATTTTATAAAGGACTGGAAGCACTCGGCATTCAAAGTGTGCCAACAGCAGTCGGTGACCGTTATGTAGTGGAAGAAATGAAGAAAAACGGATTTAATCTTGGTGGTGAGCAATCCGGCCATATCATTTTCTTGGATTACAATACAACTGGGGACGGTTTATTAACGGGACTGCAATTGGTTAATATTATGAAGGCAACGAAGAAGACATTATCTGAGCTAGCAGCAGATATGAAAAAATTCCCTCAGAAGCTTGTAAATGTTCGCGTAACAGATAAACATCATGTAACAGATAATGAAAAGGTTAAAACGGTTATAGAGCAGGTTGAAGCAGAAATGAATGGAAACGGACGAATCCTCGTTCGTCCATCTGGTACAGAACCTCTAGTTCGGGTAATGGCAGAGGCGCCAACAGAAGAATTATGCGAATCCTATGTAGACCGAATTGTTTCCGTAGTAAAAGAAGAAATGGAATTAAAAGAATAGATATGAGTTATGCATAAGGGAACGATACAGAGCCCTTATGCATATTTTATTTTATAACTGGTAAAGTCAAACATCTTTACCTGTTATTATTTAGTTGACACATTTTGTCTCTTCAGTTACGATTAATTTGCTTTGTTTTTTAAAAAAGCAAACATCTTACTAAAAAGGAGGATAGTGGTAAAATAACTATAAACAAAAGCGCCTGAACTAACCATGGAGGGTTAGTTGACGAGGAGGAGGTTTATCGAATGTTCGGCGGATACCTCCCGGTTGAACGCACAACCGATTATTTCTTCTTTAAAACATCGAGGCAACTTGGTGCACAAAGAGAAGGAAATGCGCATACTAAACATAGCAACAAAAAGAAAAAGGTATATACAGATACCTTTTAAAACAGAGATAAGGGGGCAAGGTGAGCCTCCAAAAGCATTCTTGCCCCCTGTATCAGGGAGGAAAAGAAAAATGTGTGGAATTGTTGGATATATAGGAGTAAATGATACGAAAGAAATTTTACTAAAAGGCTTAGAAAAGCTCGAATATAGAGGATATGACTCAGCAGGTATTGCTGTAATGAACGCAAATGGAGTTCACGTTTTTAAGGAAAAGGGACGTATTGCTGATTTGCGTGAGATAGTAGCCCTAGATGTTATGGCTAATATCGGAATTGGTCATACACGCTGGGCTACACATGGTGTACCTAGCAGAACAAATTCCCATCCGCACCAAAGCTCATCTAAACGTTTTACATTAGTTCATAACGGTGTAATTGAAAACTATGATCTTTTAAAGCGCGAGTATTTAGCAGACGTAACATTTGTAAGCGAAACTGATACCGAAGTTATCGTTCAGATGATTGAAAAGTTTGTATACGAAGGCTTGGACGTATTAGAAGCATTCCGTAAGACACTTACCCTTTTACATGGTTCATATGCCCTTGCGTTATTGGACGAACAAAATAGCGATACGATTTTTGTTGCAAAAAACAAAAGTCCTTTACTTGTTGGATTAGGTTCAGACTTTAATGTTGTGGCAAGTGACGCTATGGCAATGCTTCAAGTTACGAATGAATACGTAGAGCTAATGGATAAGGAAATCGTAATCGTAAAAAAGAACGAGATAACGATTCAAAATCTAGATGGGGAAACCGTTACTCGTACTTCTTACATTGCTGAATTGGATGCAAGTGACATTGAAAAAGGCACCTATCCGCATTACATGTTAAAAGAGATCGATGAGCAGCCTGCTGTTATGCGTAAGATTATCCAAGCCTACCAAAATGAACAAGGTGAATTAACAATTGCCCCTGAGATCATTACTGCCATGAACAATGCTGACCGAGTGTACATTATTGCGGCAGGAACGTCTTATCATGCAGGTCTTGTTGGAAAGCAGTTCATTGAAAAAATGGCTAAGATTCCAGTTGAAGTTCATATTTCAAGTGAGTTTGGCTATAACATGCCTCTTCTCTCTGAGAAACCATTGTTCGTCTTTATTTCACAGAGTGGTGAGACTGCGGATAGCCGTGCCGTGCTTGTTAACATCAAAGAAATGGGCTATCAATCATTAACAATTACAAATGTTCCTGGATCAACGCTTTCCCGGGAAGCAGATCATACACTATTGCTGCATGCTGGACCTGAAATTGCAGTTGCCTCTACCAAGGCATATACAGCACAATTAGCTGTATTGGCTATCTTGGCGGATGTGACAGCAAAAAGCCGTAATCTTGATCCTGGTTTTGACCTTATCCACGAACTTGGTCTTGTATCGAATGCAATTGAAGTCCTTTGTGATTCTAAAGAGCTTATTGAGCATATTTCTAGAGAGTTTTTAGCGGTAACACGCAATGCCTTCTTTATCGGACGCGGAATTGATTATTATGTTGGGTTAGAAGGAGCGTTAAAGCTAAAAGAAATTTCTTATATTCAAGCTGAAGGCTTCGCTGGTGGAGAGTTGAAGCATGGTACGATTGCCTTAATTGAAGATGGTACACCAGTGATTGCGTTAGCAACGCAAGAAAGTGTAAACCTAAGCATTCGCGGTAACGTAAAAGAAGTTGTAGCCCGCGGTGCAAACCCATGCATCATCTCGATGAAGGGTCTTAACATGGACGAAGACAGCTTCGTCATTCCGGAAGTACATGAATTATTAACACCACTTATCTCTGTAATACCATTACAATTAATTGCCTACTACGCTGCGCTGCACCGTGATTGCGACGTTGACAAACCACGTAACCTTGCTAAATCGGTGACAGTAGAGTAAAGGCAGTGCCCTGATCTTTCATGGATCGGGGCTTTTTAGTTTAGGGTAACCATGAAGCCGTCATGATGATCAAAATCAAAGAAAAATAAGAAAAGTGGTAACCATGAAGCCGTCATGATGACCGAAATTAAAGAAAAATAGGAAAAGTGGGTAACCATAGAGCTATCATGATGACCAAAATCAAAGAAAAATAGGAAAAGTGGTAACCATGGAGCCGTCATAATGACCGAAATCAAAGAAAAATAAGAAAAGTGGTAACCATGGAACATTCATGATGACCGAAACCAAAGAAATATAGTGGTGCCTCATCCAAACAGATCCAATAGAATGCATCACACTTAATTAAGTGAGTCGGCATGTATCAAAATAGGATATTTCCCATGTCCGACTAATTTATAATTCCTAGTTAAAATCTTTCGAATGGTTTTCCTAGAGCCAACCACCTGACACCAATCAAAAATACCATTAGTGGTAACTCGAAGTCTGGAAATAGCATTTTCAATTCTTCAACTCCCCGTACAATAGCTGATTCAATCTCCTCTTCAAATCCGCAAACAGTACAAGCATCCTTCCTTTCGCTGCAGCTAATTAGAAAGGAGCCGCACATAGCACAGGTTAATCCCTTTTTCAATGAATGGTAATTATAGGGGGGTAATTTTGGATAGGGAGATTCAATAATGTGATCTGCTATCATTTTATCAGCAAGTTTTCGCTGCTGTATCCCATTTTGGTTTGAAGGCCGTAAGTTTAGTTTTTCCATAAAGGAGCTTAGCTGTGGGGGAAAAATAATTGTATCGTTTTGGGGAGCTTGATATAGAAAGAATTTAGGATTGATAATTAGATAGGGAATAATTCGGAAATGGAATCCATTTTTTTTGAGATATTGTTGGAGTAAAATTTCTGCTCTCTTTACCTGGTGCAGTGGATTTGTGATTTGTGTTTTTGCATCACATAAAAGAAACTCACCATCCTTGTAAAAATAATTACCTTCAAAATTTTTTACCTCACAAGGGATAATGGTGTCTTGAATGATCAGGGAGGAATCAATTTTAAATTTTGATTGACATATCTCGAGCATGATATCGTTTAATATAAAAATATCCTGATTAAGGTTTGCGGCCGTCAACTGGTCAAATGCAACTTCCCCTTCATAACCTTTTTTCAAATATAAGTACTGCTTCAGCACGTCTTCCGTTAAACTCATACGCCCGTTTAGGAATCCCAATAGTTTTAATAAATCTGATTCAGTTCTAGATCTTAAGAACATAACTCACTCCCTTTCTACTCAAATTATATAGAAATTTCTTCGCCTAAGCTATGACAATATATCTACAAAAACAATTCAAAAAATTCTTGACACTTATCCGCCTGGAATGATACTATTTTCTTCCGTGACAAAAAGGAGGGAAAGTATTTGATAAAACTAGAAGGTATAAATAAGTCCTTTAAAGTAGCAAAGCGTTCCACTGGTTTGCTTCATGCCGCCAAGGCACTCTTTTACCGAGAGCATACGATAGTGGAAGCTCTAAACGACATTTCATTCACAATCAATTCAGGAGAAATTGTCGGATACATCGGTCCCAATGGTGCTGGTAAATCCACAACGATCAAAATCATGAGCGGCATTTTAGTCCCTGATGAGGGAAAGTGCAGTATCATGGGCTTCACACCGTGGAAGAACCGGGTGGACTATGTGAATAATATAGGGGTAGTCTTTGGGCAGCGCTCACAACTTTGGTGGGATGTTCCGGTCATTGATTCATTCGAACTATTAAAGGATATTTACAACGTTCCACAACAAGAATATGAAACTACTTTAGACCTGCTCATCGAAACACTAGAGTTAAAAGACATCATAAACTCTCCAGTCAGACAGCTTAGTTTAGGCCAGCGAATGCGCTGTGAAATTGCAGCTTCACTTATACACAATCCTCAGATTCTATTTTTAGATGAACCGACAATTGGACTAGATGCAGTCTCCAAAATAGCTGTACGCCAGTTTATTAAAACCATTAATCAGGAAAAGGGCGTAACGGTGGTCCTGACTACCCATGATATGAATGATATTGAGGCATTAGCCAATCGCGTAATTTTAATTGGTAAAGGAAGTTTGCTTTATGATGGGAAAATAGAGGAATTGAAAAAACGTTTTGGAGCACGTAAAAAAATCACGGTAGATTACCGTAAAAACACAAATGCTATTGATATACCTGGGACCTCCATCATCCACTGGTCTCATGAACGAGCTGTCCTCAGCATCGATACAGAACAAATCCTTACCTCTGATGTAATTACCGAACTATCAAAGAAAGTAGACATATTAGATGTGACGATAGAATCACAACCGATCGAAGATATTATCGTCCAGCTGTATAAGGAGTTTCAAATATGAAGGTATATGGTTCGATACTAAAACTAAGGCTCTTGATTGGAATGCAGTATCGGTCTGCTGCATTGGCAGGGGTAGCGACCCAATTCTTCTGGGGATTTATTTCAATTATGGTTTTTGAAGCATTTTACGAGCACGCCTCGATAACACCGCCGATTCCATTAAAAGATCTAATTACATATATTTGGCTGCAACAGGCTTTTCTTGCTTTTATTATGCTCTGGTTTCGTGACAATGAATTATTTGATCTTATTACAAGCGGCAATATTGCTTACGAGCTTTGCCGGCCAACAGATTTATATGGTTTCTGGTATGCGAAACTTTTGGCACAGCGGCTATCCAGTGCACTCTTACGCTTTTATCCTATCTTATTAGTGGCTTTTTTCTTGCCAAAACCCTACAACATGACTCTGCCTCCAGATCTAACAACTTTTATCTTATTTATTATTACACTTTTATTAGGACTACTTTTATTAGTAGCTATTTCGATGTTCTTATATATTTCTGTTTTTATAACCTTATCGCCAATGGGATCGCTGTTAGTATTTGGGGTTCTCGGAGAATTCTTTGCTGGTTTAATTATTCCTATTCCGCTAATGCCTCTATGGCTGCAAAAAATTGCTTATGTCCTGCCATTTCGCTGGAGTGCTGATTTTCCGTTTCGAGTTTACTCAGGGCATATCGCACAAAGTGACGCCATAATAGGAGTTTTTGTTCAACTCGGATATCTTATTGGGCTCCTATGGCTAGGAAAATTAGCACTTAACACCGTACTAAAAAGAGTAGTCGTACAGGGAGGATAATGGGATGAGTCTTTATTTTAAGTATCTGCTTATTTTATTTAAATCACAAATGCAGTACCGTACATCGTTTTGGCTTCTATCATTTGGGCAATTTTTCATTCCTTTCTCGGTCTTTGCGGGACTTTACTTTTTGTTTCAACGATTTGGACAAATAAAAGGCTGGGATTTTTTCGAGGTTGCACTTTGTTTTGCTATCATTCACATGGCCTTTTCGTTAAGCGAGTGTTTTGCCCGCGGTTTTGATACTTTTTCAAGTCTAATCGTTAAGGGAGATTTTGACCGAGTTCTTGTACGGCCGCGGAGCACCTTCCTGCAAGTACTCGGATCTAAATTTGAATTCACACGGATAGGAAGGCTTCTACAAAGTGTTATTGTTCTAATTTGGGCTTTAACTAATCTTCCCATTGAATGGGGCTTAATGAAGGCATTAACACTAGTTTTTATGATTGCAAGCGGGGTATTAATCTTTACAGGAATTTATATGCTGGCTGCGACAATGTGTTTTTGGACGGTGCAGGGTTTAGAGGTAGCAAATATCTTTACGGACGGAGGCAGAGAGATGGCTCAATATCCATTAAATATTTATCAAAAATGGGTAACTCGTTTTTTTACCTACGTCATCCCTTTCGGCACCGTCAATTACCTTCCACTTTTATTTATTCTAGGGAAAATAAAGGGCGATGAGATTCTTTATATGCTGACTCCTCTACTAGGCAGCCTCTTTATTCTTCCATGTATTCTCGTCTGGCAATTTGGAGTAAGGCATTATCGATCAACCGGTTCATAAGGAAGCAGCGGGGTCCACTGCTTACCTTTTTTTAGCCATATTTTCCTGTGCCATTCTGACAAGTTCACGGACCATGCTTCCGCCTAATCTGCCGCCGACCTTACCGGCCTGCTGAGAAGTGAGCTGACCATTGTACCCATTCTTTAAAGGAACACCGACCTCCTCGGCAGCCTCAAATTTGGCGTTTTCAGGATTTTGCGTCTGGACGACTCTTGCCTTTAACGCGTCTAATCCATTCCTTGCTTCAGGGACGAGGATTTTATTTCTATTTCTACGGGCCATGTTATCCCTCCTTTATGGGGTAGGATGCCCAATTTAAAAAATAATCAGCAATCACTGGATAAATCCTTTTTTATCCAGTATAATTACTACAACCAATTCGGAAAAAATCAATGAAAAAGAGAGTAGTTCTCTGGGAAGTCGAAGCGAGTCAGGGATGGTGTGAGCCTGGCATGGAGCAGAGAATGAAGCGCACTTTTGAGATGTCTGCCTGAAATCAGTAGGGTAAACCGGAGCAGTCCTCCGTTAACAAGCCAAGCTGGTTCCTTTGGAACAAGTAGAGTGGTACCGCGAGTTAACTCTCGTCTCTTCAACATAGAGACGGGAGTTTTTTGTTTTATAAAAGATAGATAAAATGGAGGTCTTAAAAATGAAGTATAAACAGGAGCTTGCACAGATTATATTTGAAGCACTTGACCATGAAATCCCAGTAAAAGAGCTGGAAGTGCTAATTGAAAAACCAAAAAATCACCAGCACGGCGATTTAGCTTTTCCTTGTTTTACATTAGCTAAGCTAAAAAGAAAATCCCCGGCCATTATTGCTCAAGAGTTAAGTGAAAAGGTCCAATCCCCAACCATCGAAAAGGTAGAAGTAGTAGGAGCCTATATCAACATCTTCTTAAATAAAAAATTAGTTTCAGAAGATACGATAGCCGACATTATCAAACAGCAAGAGAAGTATGGCGCCTTACACATCGGGAATAATCGTCCAGTTACCATAGACCTGTCATCTCCAAATATCGCAAAGCCGTTCTCGATGGGGCATTTGCGCTCAACTGTCATTGGCAACTCTTTAGCATTTATTGTAGAAAAATGCGGATATCAACCAATCAGAATTAACCATATTGGGGACTGGGGCACTCAGTTCGGTAAACTTATTACTGCGTATAAACTATGGGGAGACGCAGCAAAGGTAAAAAAGAATCCTATTAAAGAATTATTGACACTTTATATTAAGTTTCACGATGAGGCAGAAAATGACCCTTCACTTGTCGAACAAGGAAGAAACTGGTTTAAAAAACTTGAAGATGGTGATGAGGAAGCCACATCACTGTGGCAGTGGTTCCGTGATGAGTCTTTAAAAGAGTTTTCAAGAATTTATGAATTGATGAATGTCTCATTTGATTCGTTTTCAGGGGAAGCCTTTTATAACGATAAAATGGACCGTGTTGTGAACCTATTAGAGGAAAAACAATTGCTAGTAGAATCTGATATGGCCCAAGTAGTGGAGCTAACAGATGAAGGATTGCCTCCATGTTTAATAAAAAAATCCGATGGAGCTACCCTTTACGCAACGCGTGATTTAGCAGCAGCCCTATACCGTAAAGAAAACTATGACTTTGATTTGTCACTATATGTTGTCGGAAATGAGCAGAGCCTTCATTTTAAACAGTTAATCGCAGTTTTAGAAAAAATGGGGTACTCATGGGCAAGTAATATGGTCCATATTCCATTTGGAATGATGCTTAAAGATGGCAAGAAAATGTCGACCAGAAAAGGGAAGGTCGTCTTATTAGAGGAAGTACTAAATGAATCAATTGCTATGGCAAGACATAATATTGAAGAAAAAAATCCTAACCTGACAAACAAGGACGCGGTAGCAAAACAGGTAGGTGTAGGGGCAGTAATGTTCCATGATTTAAAGAATTTTAGAATGAATGATATCGATTTTTCACTAGAGGAAATGCTTCGTTTTGAAGGAGAAACTGGTCCTTATGTCCAATATACCTATGCCCGTGCCTGTTCTATTCTGCGTAAAGGAAATTGGCAGATGGCTGAAATAGTTCCAGTCTCGTCTCCATCTTGGGATAAGGAATGGAAAGTTGTAAGTCTGCTTACTGAATTTACAAATGCGGTTAAACGAGCGTATGAGCAGTTTGATCCTTCTCAAATAGCCAAGTATATTGTTGACCTCGCTCAGGCCTTTAATAAATATTATGGCGATGTTAAGATTCTGGAAGACAACGCAGAACAGCAAGCCCGCTTAGCGCTGGTCTATTCTGTGACGATTGTCCTAAAGGAAGGTTTGCGATTATTAGGAATTGAAGCCCCAGAGGAAATGTAAGTTAATATAGAATTAGGGAAAATGTCCACCTTTTCGGGTGGATTTTTTTTTGTAAGGAGTATGAAAAAGTTGAGATGGAATAATAAAAAGTGAAAAACCTGAATTTTACTACTATCTTATATTTGATTGACAGAGGTAAACGTTAACATTATACTCATTTTTGTTATGGAAGAATGTCGATATTTGTCGAAATTAATAGTATTTTCTATCTCTTTATATAATTGGTAGAACAACAAGAACAGGAGAGGAACATCTTTGAAGTACATACTATTTGTAGCAGCAATCATTATCATCTTTTTATTAGCATATACCGCCAGTAACAATAAGAAGAAGATTAAGGTTAAACCGCTTGTCACCATGCTTATACTGCAGCTGATCTTTGCTTTTCTGCTGCTTAATACTGAGGTTGGATTTGTTATTATTTCAGCAGTTTCTACATTATTCGACCATCTATTAAGCTACGCAGCAGAGGGAATTAACTTTGTTTTTGGAGGAATGGCGAATGAAGGTGCTGGACCATTCTTTTTAAATGTCCTTCTGCCAATCGTATTTATTTCTGTGTTAATTGGGATTGCGCAACATATTAGAGTTCTGCCGATTATTATTCGATACCTAGGAGTTGTTTTAAGTAAGGTAAATGGTTTAGGTAAATTGGAATCATATAATGCTGTTGCATCTGCTGTTTTCGGTCAATCTGAGGTATTTATCTCAGTAAAAAAACAGCTTCCTTATATACCTCAGCACAGACTTTATACGCTATGTACGTCAGCGATGTCCACGGTATCTGCCTCCATATTAGGCGCGTATATGACGATGATTGATCCGAAATATGTTATTACGGCTTTGGTATTAAATTTATTCGGCGGTTTCATGATTGCCAACATAATTAATCCTTATGAGGTTCCAGCTGAGGATGATATTATTGATATCCAAGAAGGAGAAAAACAAACTTTCTTCGAAGTCCTTGGGGAATATATTATGGATGGATTCAAGGTAGCTATTATTGTGGGAGCTATGCTGATCGGATTTGTTGCATTAATTAGCATGATTAACCATGTGTTTGAAGCTATTTTTGGAATTAGCTTCCAGATGGTCTTAGGTTATATTTTTGCACCACTTGCCTTTATTGTTGGTATACCTTCAGTTGATATGGTCGAAGCTGGTACGATTATGGCGACAAAATTATTATCGAATGAGTTTGTTGCAATGATGGACTTAGCAAAGATTGCTGATACATTATCAAGCAGAACGGTTGGGATTATTTCAGTGTTTCTCGTTTCTTTTGCAAACTTCTCTTCAATAGGGATTATTACAGGAGCAGTTAAGGGGCTGAATGAAGCAAAAGGAAATCAAGTAGCGAAGTTTGGATTAAAATTACTATATGGAGCAACACTCGTCAGCTTATTAACAGCGGCAATAACGAGTATCATGTTGTAAAAAAACAAGGCTGCCCGGTGATTTGACCCCAGGCAGCCTATTTTTTATTCAATCACAGGTTTAGCATCGCTAATCTCTTTAATATATTTCTCTGCTTTTTCATTATCAAATTGCTTTTCCCATTTTGACATAACTACAGCAGCGAGCGAGTTACCAACCACGTTCACGACAGTTCTAGCCATATCTAAAATTCGGTCGATACCAGCGATAAATGCCAAGCCTTCAAGCGGAATTCCAACAGACCCTAAGGTAGCCAATAGAACAACGAATGAAACCCCTGGAACTCCTGCAATTCCTTTTGAGGTTACCATAAGTACCAGCATAAGCGATATCTGCTGACTGATTGAAAGATCAATGCCATACATTTGTGCGATAAATATTGCTGCTAATGCTTGGTAAAGGGTAGAGCCATCAAGGTTAAATGAATATCCAGTTGGAATAACGAAAGAGGTAATCGCCTTCGGGCAGCCGAAGCGTTCCATTTTTTCCATAATCTTTGGAAGTACCGTTTCAGAGCTGGCTGTTGAATATGCAAGAATTAATTCATCTTTTAAAATTCGAATGATGTTAAAGATATTGATTCCCACAAGCTTTGCCGTAAGTCCTAAAACGACTAAGATAAAGAATATCATGGCCCCATAAACGGTAAAAATTAGCTTACTTAACGGAATTAATGAGGAAACCCCGAATGTTGAAACGGTAACTCCAATAAGGGCAAAAACACCAAACGGAGCAAATTTCATAATTTGATTTGTTACATAAAACATCGCTTCAGCGGTTCCTTGGAAAAATGCAAGAACTGGTTTTCCTTTCTCACCAATGGCCGCAACTCCAAGACCAAAGAAGACAGAAAAGAATATAATGGCTAGCATATCGCCTTTTACGAGCGATTCAAAAAGATTTTGCGGAACAATATTAATAAATGTATCTGCAAGGCTATGGCTTTCTACTTGTTCTGTTGTGGAAATGTATCCGCCAATATCCTTTTTGCTTAAATTATCCATTTCAATACCAGTACCCGGCTGAAAGAGATTGGCTGCGGTTAATCCAATAATAATTGCAATAGTAGTGATAATTTCAAAATAAAGTATCGTTTTCCCGCCTAATGATCCAAGCTTTTTTATATCTCCAACACCAGCGACCCCAACAATTAGACTTGAAATTACGATTGGGATAACAATCATTTTTATTAAGCGGATAAAGATGGTACCAATTGGTTGTAAATATGTTTGCACCTCAGGGTTACCGTAAAAAATTGCACCAACAGCAATACCGAGGATTAATCCGATTAAAATTTGCCAAGCTAAACCAAACTTTTTCAAAAAATCAATCCTTTCGACATAAATCTATTACTTCCGTCAAACAATGACACGTATCTTGTCCATTTTATTTTCTAACCATATAAAAAGTCAAATGAAGCTTTCATGACAAAAAAACAACTACTGGATTCAATCAGTAGTTGTTTTTTTAGTTTTCTTTATTATGAAGTAGATAACACCAAGAACAATGGCACCAATAATGATAGGCATCGTATATTGCGCAGCATATTCTTTAATATGAGACCAATTTTCCCCTAACGCATGTCCTAAATAGAGGAATAGGATGGTCCAGGGTATAACCGCTGCCACTGTATAGAGAGTAAATTTTGCCGCAGACATTTTAGCAATTCCAGCAGGAATGGAGATTGCATGCCGGACAACTGGAATAAATCGGGCGAAGAAAATCACGCCGACTCCGTATTTTTCAAACCATTGTTCGGATAGGTCAATTTGCTTCTTATTAATAAAAACGTACTTACCATACTTTTCTAAAAATGGACGGCCGCCGTAGTAGCCTGCCCAATAGAGGAATAACTGTGCAAAGGTCCCGCCAATTGTTCCAGCAATAATGGCACCTGGATAACCGAGGATTCCCTCTGAAATCATATATCCTCCATACCCTAAGACAATTTCGCTTGGAATAACTTCTATCATTAACCCTAGTGCTATTCCAAAATAACCTAGCTCTGATAAGAACTCTAAAACAGAGAAAATAAATTCCTTCATAGTTCACCTTCACTTTTAATCATTCTACTTTTCTTAGTGTCTAGCTCCAGCGCCCTAGCGGCTAGTGTCCTTCGCTCTCCGCCATACGATAAGTCAAGCACGAATGCGCCTCCGGCTCTTCGTGTTTCCTTTATCTCAGTTGGAGCGCTCCACAAGGGATGCTTCGGCAGCATAGGCTTCGCACGAAGGAAAAGCGTTAGCTTTTACGAGGAGGCCATACGCCGCTGACCAGGGCGCTTCTGCTTTTCTTAGTTTATAACAGTTTCTATAAGAAAGAAATAAAAACAGCGGATTTCCCCGCTGTGTTGAATTTAACTGCTTAACGACCTTGAGGATGTAAACATGTAGTTTCGATGGTGAAAGCGAATGCTGTATATAATTCCCATCGCAAACATATTACCCATTAAGGAACTGCCGCCATAGCTAATGAATGGTAAGGGAATCCCTGTAATCGGAAGCACCTGGATGGTCATACCAACATTTTGGAATACATGGAAAGTCAGCATTGAGATGATTCCTGTGCACACATATGTATTAAAAGGGTCATTCGTGTCTAATGCTGTTTTAATTAAGTGATAGATTAATAGAAAAAATAATCCGATAACAATACTGCCGCCAACAAAACCATATTCCTCACCAATCACACTAAATATAAAATCCGTGTGTCCTTCAGGAATATAAACCTCGCGATTGCCAAATCCTTTTCCGGTTATCAATCCCGACCCAATCGCACTTAATGATTTTAATAGGTGATATCCTGAACTGCTTGAATGATTGAACGGATCAAGCCATGCATAAATTCGATTAAATTTGTATTGTTGTACGTGTAAGTATTTTTCCAGTATGTCAGGCCTTTGAACAACTAAATAAATGATAAAAACAGCAAGTGATGCACCGATACTAAAGATAGGCAAAATAATCTTCCAAGTGATCCCGGATACTAGAATGAAACCAACTAAAATTGATAATAACACGAGTGAAGTACCTAAATCATTTTGCTTCATAATAAAGAAGATGGGCACGCCCGTCGTGATGGCTAATTTAAGTAACAGCCAAAAGTCTGTTTTTACTGTTTTTTCGAGATGTTTTTCCTGATGCTGAGTTGCGACGGCGCTAAGTGCCAAAATTAGAAAGGTTTTAACAAATTCCGATGGTTGAATTGAACCAAGAGGTGTAATAAACCAGCTCTTTGCACCATTTCTAATGGGAGCGATGCTTTCAGGAGCAGCAAGGACACCAATAAGTAAAAGAAGCCCAAAACCATACAAATACCAGGATAGCCGCCTATATTGAAAATTATCAAATAGAATGGTAATGGAAATGATCGCTGCTCCAACTACATACCAGAAAGTTTGCTTAACTAAGAAATTTTCATCGTACTGACCAGCTGTTTGTGCACTATAAATTCCTAAACAACTAACGAGAAAAAATAGAAACAAAATTAATGTTAACGTCCAATCAAAGCGATCCGATTTTTTTGTGATATTGTCCATATGCCACACCCAATTTTTGTCTGTTTATATAGTGATATGCTAACAAAGAAAAGATTTGGTAACAATATATTTAGGAAATTTATTACAACAACTTTACTATTATGACGATTTCACAACATAATATGTTTCAAAAAAATAAAACACGGTCTAAGACCGTGCTTACATGAGATGTTTTAGGAACATTGTTGCGATGCCGAAGTAGGTTAGTAATGAAAAAATATCATTAATTGTGGTAATTAACGGACCAGAGGCAACGGCTGGATCAATATTTAACCGAAATAGAATTAATGGGATAATCGTACCAGCCAGGGTGCCTATAACGAGCGTGAAGAATAGTGAAACACCGACTACTGCACCTAAAATAAAGCTGCCCTGCCATATATAAGCAATGATGGATATAAGGATGGCGCAGGTAACCCCGATTGTTATACCTACACCAAGTTCACGGCCGATTAAGCGAAGGATGACTCCTTTATCAATATCATGAGAAATAAGTCCTCTCACAACAACGGCTAACGATTGAGTGCCTGTATTACCTGTCATTCCAGCAATCATTGGCATGAAAAACGCAATAGCAACGACCTGTTCCAATGTATTTTCAAAGCTTGAAATAATACTGCCGGATATCAGCCCGATAAATAAAAGCAAAATAAGCCATGGAAGCCTCCTTGTGGCAGCAACAAAGGTTTTTGTGTCAAAGTCTATTGATTTCCCAGAGGCTGATAATTTCTCTATATCCTCATTTGCCTCTTTAATGACGACATCAATAATATCGTCGACCGTTACGATGCCGACAAGCATATTATTCTCATCGACTACGGGGATGGCTAGGAAATCGTATCGTTCCGTCATTCTGGCGACTACTTCCTGGTCGGTAGTAACAGTAACAGATATTACACGTTCATACATAATGTTATGAATTTTCTCATTGAGATCCGCTAGCAGTAAATCCCGATAAGAAACCACACCAACCAGTTTTCTAGCTTCATCGACGACGTATAAGTAGTTGATAGATTCAGCAAACTCCGCAAATGTTTTTAACTTATCAACTGCCTCTCGTACGGTGTAATAACTTCGAATCCAGACAAAGCGATTGGTCATCATTCGTCCTGCCGTTTCAGGAGGGTAATTCATAATATCGGTAACGGCTTTAGACTCTTCTACTTTCATACCGGAGAGCAGGGACTCTTTTTTCTCTGGAGATAATTCATCTAGAAGCAGGGCCAAGTCATCATTGTCCATTAAATCCAGGACTTTACTGGATTTCTCAATCCCGAGTTTGTTTAATACCTCAAGCTGTTCTTCTTTTTCAAGTTCCTGCATGAGGTCTGCAAGTCCTTCAAAATTTAAAAATAATAGAAAACGGAGTTTATGTTTCTCAGGTAAATCCTCATATATTTTTGCTGTATCGTAAGGCTGCAATTCCTCGAGGATAGTGAGAAAGTCCGCCTTTTTGTTGTCCTTTAATAATTTTATAATATGGAGAGTTATTTCGTTTTGCGTCATATCTTTAATCATTTACTGTACGCTCCTTTCGAACGGTGCGTTTTCTTTTTATACATGTATGTAAAAAATGATTTGTTGACAGTACTGCTGTTAATACTACTACCGACTAGTATGTGTTTTCCACAAAGGAATCAAGCTTACTGTTTCAAAAGTATCACAAAAATCATTAGAAATGTAAAAGAATTGAAATAAGCTATTTGGACTATTAGTGATAAAATAGTGAAAGATTGGTTAATATTGGCGAGTATTTAAATGAGTACATACACTCATTATTATAATGTTTATTTTCCTGATCGGAGGAGTTTGGCTTTGAAAAAGCACCATCAAGACATACAGGATCTTGTCTACGTCCACTTAAATCAAAATGATCAGTATGTACTATCCTACGGTATTGAATTTGCTGAATTTGCTGCTGCTTTTTCGGGTACATTGAATCATTTGTTATTATTAAAACACCGCTTTGAAGACGGTGAGTTTAATATGCATACTCTGCTCGAATATTGTCCGGACGAGAGAATCGACAGTTTAGCGGCTGAAGATATATATAGCTACGGCGATTTTTGCTGGATTGACTTTGTCGAAGAAGAAGGATTAAATGAACTAACAGGACAGGAAATGGCGGAGATATTATATTTGGGACATCAAAAGCAACATTTAAAACTGCCCTTTTATAATAAGCTTGGTAACCGTTTTGTTTATTTGGCACATGATGATGGATTTTTTAACAAAGTATATTATCGAAGTTTTAAGGACTTTTTCCATCTTTTAAGCTATACGCTTTCCATTAAGTTAGGAAAGTTGAAGCTTGAAAAGACTCTTCTTGGAATCAGAAAAAAACGTTCATATCCCCCAATCAATAAGGAAATTCTCTTATCCTTAACTCCCTTTATTAAGGAAGGTATCTGTATTTCCTTACGGGATGTTGATCATCAGCGAAACAAACTGGAAATCCCGATTTGGGTAATAGGTGATTTCGCAACAATGGATGATATGTACGAGGAATACGAACAAATTTCAGGCGAAAACTGCCATGCCAAAATTATTTTTGATAAAAAAACAAAAGAATGGAAGCTTACCGTAATTTAATCTCTCCATTTCGCTGGGGAGATTTCTTTGTGTTTGTATAATAGATAGTTTTTAGCCAAGCTGTAGGTTTCATAAAATAATAAAAGTGATAAAATAAAATCGTGAATGCGAAAATGGAGGTTTAGTATGAAAACAAAAATTGGTTTACTATACGGAGGTAAATCCGCTGAACATAAAGTATCCTTACAAACAGCTCTAGCGGTCATTAAGGCCCTTGACCTTGAAAAATATGAAATTCATCCGATTTACATAAATGAAGAAGGTCAGTGGATAAAGGGACCTCAGCTCACTGCGCCAGCAGAAGATGTCAAAGCATTAGTATTTTCTAATGAAAATCAGTTATCACCTTTATCATTGGCACCAACTCTTTTCAGCGGTAATCAAAAACAGACTAACGAACCACTGGATGTTATTTTCCCGCTGCTCCATGGACCAAATGGTGAGGACGGAACCGTACAAGGATTATTGGAATTGTTAAACCTGCCATATGTGGGCAATGGCGTATTAGCATCCGCTGCAGGTATGGATAAAGTTATGATGAAAAATGTATTTGCACAAGCTGGCCTCCCGCAGGTAAATTTTGTTGCTTACGTTCGGGCGGAATGGGAAAAGGAGAAAGAGTTGGTATATACTAAAGTCGAAGAGAAACTAGGCTACCCTTGCTTTGTAAAGCCGGCAAACTTAGGCTCTAGTGTCGGAATTAGCAAATGTACAAACCGGGCGGAGCTAGAAGCTGCCTTCTTAGAAGCGTTTCAATTTGATCGCAAGGTAATCATTGAAGAGGGTGTTATAGCCCGTGAAATTGAAGTGGGTATTCTTGGAAATGATGATCCAAAGTGTTCCGTGGCTGGTGAAATTGTACCAAAGAAGGATTTTTATGATTATAAAGCGAAATATGAAGATGGAGATACGGCTTTAATCATACCTGCAGATGTAACTGATGAAGAGTATCAGCAAATCAAAGAGATGGCAATTCAAGCCTTTAAAGCGTTGGATTGTTCAGGTCTTGTACGTGCTGATTTCTTTTTAACAAGTGATGGCAGGGCATTAATCAATGAAGTGAATACAATGCCAGGCTTCACACCATTTAGCATGTTCCCGTTGTTATGGAAGCATACGGGTGTTGAGTATCCGCAGTTGATTGAGACATTAGTAAACCTTGCAAAAGAACGCCATGCTGAGAAACAAAATATTAAATATACCTTTTAGCATACTTTGACACGGCTTGGTGCCGTGTCTTTTGTGAATTGTCTAGCTTCAGCGCCTAGGGGCTCGGGGTCATAAGCCCCTGTGCAAGGCGCTTACGCTTTTCTTATAAAATATCCTACTGGAGGATTAACATGATAAAAAAAACCTTAAAGCAGATTTCGGATATGATTTCTGTCAAAAATGAGATTACCTCATTTGCTGATACAGAAATCAATGGTGTTTCAATCGATTCTCGAAAAATTGAAATAGGAAACTTGTTTATTCCGTTTAAAGGGGAACACTCAGATGGTCATAAATTTGTAGAGGATTCCTTGAAAAAAGGAGCAGCCGCGGCACTTTGGCAAAGTGATGTACCGAATCCCCCCCTGCATTTACCGATTCTTATTGTAGAGGATTGCCTTGCGGCGTTACAGGAATTAGCGAGAGAATATCGCAAACAGTTACAAGTAAAAGTGGTGGGGATAACTGGAAGCAACGGGAAAACTACAACTAAGGATATGACATATTCTCTGCTGTCTACTACCTATAAAGTTCAAAAAACTGAGGGCAATTATAATAACCATATTGGTTTGCCATTAACGGTTTTAGGTTTAGATGACGATACGGAAATCGCTGTTTTAGAAATGGGCATGAGCGGCAGAGGAGAAATTGCATTCCTGACAAAACTTGCTTCTCCGGATGCAGTTGTGATTACCAATATCGGAGAATCCCATCTTCTCGACCTCGGCTCAAGAGAGGGAATAGCTGAAGCAAAGCTCGAGATATTGCAAGGTCTAAAAGATGGCGGTTTGGCCGTGCTTCATGGTGATGAGCCCCTTTTGATGGAACGAATTAATAAATATAAAGGAAATGTGAATGTACAAACATTTGGAAGAACGGAAAGAAATGACTTTTTTCCTACAGAAATTACTCAGTTAGAGCAGGGAAATATGTTTAAAATCAATAAGTCCTCGAAAAGTTTCGAACTTCCTGTATTGGGTACACATAATATATTAAATGCTCTTGCTGCTATGATTATTGCAGATTACTTTAATGTGCCATTTGAAAAAATGAATGAAGGTTTAACTAGTGTTAAACTAACGAATATGCGTATGGAGTTAGTGGAAGGTAGTCATGGTGAAAAAATCATTAATGACGCCTATAATGCCAGTCCTACCTCTGTAATGGCAGCAATTGAACTGGTATCACATTTAAAGGGTTATGATAAAATCATCCTCGTCCTAGGTGATATGCTTGAGTTAGGGCCTCAAGAAGAACAATATCATAAGCAAATTGGTGAAGGTTTGAATCCTGATAAAATAGATTTGTTGTTCACCTATGGTAAATTGGCGGAACATATCGCTGAAGGTGCAAGATCAACATTAGGAAAACAAAGAGTTTTTTCCTTTACGGATAAAAACGAGTTGATAGAAGTACTGGAACAGCATGTAAACAACCATACGTTAGTTCTTGTAAAGGCTTCAAGAGGGATGAAACTTGAGGAAATAGTGACCGCCCTACAAAAAAAGTAGAGGTATAAAAATCTGCAGGATCTAGACCGTATGCTTAAAGCTGTTGATGGAACACTAAGAAAAATAATTCATTCATAGCAAAGTAGGTGGAGAGTCTTGATTGGCTGTTTATGTATTCATGGATTTACAGGGGCACCATATGAGGTAGAGCCGCTTGCTGAGTATTTAATGAAGCATACAGACTGGATATTCAGTGTCCCTACTCTTCCTGGACATGGCGAAAATCTTTCACTAAAAGATATCCATTATCAACAGTGGATCGAACATGCAGAATCTGAATTAAAGAAATTGATTGAAAGATGTGACAAAGTTTATGTAATCGGGTTTTCTATGGGCGGCATGATAGCTAGTCTCTTGGCTGCAAAATACCCTGTGGACAAGCTTGTACTACTTAGTGCGGCTGCCTATTATGTAAACCCCAAACAGATGGCAAGTGAAATTAAATCAATGATGATTGATTTATTTAAAGGAAACTTACAAGATAATGAATTATTTCAACGCTATAAAAGAAAAATAAAAGCAACTCCCATAAGAGCAACCTTTCAATTTCGCAGGCTTGTTTCCTACATTAAACCACTTCTCCCGCAAATAGAAGTGCCAACTCTCATTGCACAGGGAGAATGTGATGGAATCGTACCTCCTAAAAGTGCTGAATACTTGTACCGGACAATTAATGCCAAAACAAAAAAGCTTACGTATATTAAAGATTCTAGCCATCATATATGTCATTGTCAGGAAAAAGAGGCCCTATTTTCCCAAGTGTATGACTTTTTGATGGAAAGGTAATGCTAATATGGGACTCGTTAATAAACCGCATTAATTGCAATCTACTTGTAATAATGTTATGATTATCAGCAACGTGTCTAAAGAACGAGTAAAATAGGGCATACTCCTTTGGAGGGATGTCTTTTTTTTGGTAAAATAAAGATGTTACCTAGTTACGGCATTTTGATGCGAATCACAAGTATTCAGCACATAGATAAAATTTTTATATAATTGAAGGAGAATGAAAACATTGACAAAGTTTGAAGATTTAGGCCTAAGTCAGGCAACTTTAGAAGCTGTCCTTAAAATGGGTTTTGAGGAAGCTACACCAATTCAGTCAGAAACAATTCCAATGGGCTTAGCGGGTAAGGATTTGATCGGGCAGGCTCAAACAGGAACTGGTAAAACAGCTGCATTTGGTATTCCGTTAGTTGAAAAGGTAGACGTGAGCAAGGATGCGATTCAAGGGATTGTTATCGCACCAACTCGTGAGCTGGCTATTCAGGTATCAGAAGAGCTTTATAAAATTGGATCTGGAAAAAGAGTCCGCGTATTATCTATTTATGGAGGACAGGACATCAGCCGCCAAATCCGTTCATTAAAGAAGTTCCCACATATAATTGTTGGTACCCCAGGACGGGTTTTGGACCATATTAACAGAAAAACAATGCGCTTAGACACTGTAAATACAGTGATTCTTGATGAAGCGGATGAAATGTTAAATATGGGATTCATTGAAGATATTGAAAGCATTCTTTCTTCAACACCGGCAGAACGCCAAACATTACTTTTCTCAGCTACAATGCCAGCACCAATTCAAAGAATGGCAGAGAAGTTCATGAAGGATCCACAAATCATTCGTGTTAAAACGAAGGAAATGACAGTTCCGGCTATTGAACAATATTACCTTGAGGTAATGGAAAAAAATAAATTTGACGTGTTAACAAGACTGCTTGATATTCAATCACCTGAGTTAGCGATTATTTTTGGACGGACAAAACGCCGTGTGGATGAATTATCGGAAGCTCTAACGTTAAGAGGTTACACAGCAGAAGGTATTCATGGGGATTTAACGCAGGCGAAACGTATTCAAGTTCTGCGTAAATTTAAAGAAGGAACGATTGATGTCTTAGTAGCAACAGACGTTGCTGCAAGGGGACTTGATATTTCCGGTGTCACACATGTTTACAACTTTGATATTCCGCAAGATCCAGAAAGTTATGTGCACCGTATCGGCCGTACAGGACGTGCAGGTAAATCTGGTATGGCAATGACATTCATAACACCGCGTGAAAAGTCTTATCTGTCTATCTTAGAGAGAACAACGAAACGTAAGATGGATAGAATGACTGCGCCTACACTAGATGAAGCATTAGAAGGTCAACAACGTGCAGTAGTGGATAAGATTGTTCAAACAATCGAAGGAAATAACCTTCAGTTTTATAAAAGAGCTGCCAACGAATTACTTGAAGAAAATGACGCTTCAACTGTCATTGCAGCTGTCTTGAAAATGTTAACAAAAGAACCTGATCAAACTCCGGTGAAGTTAACAGAAGAAGCACCACTTCACACTAAGAGGGACAGAAAGCCGCAAGATCGTGACCGTAGAAGAAGAGATGACAACAGAGGCTATAATTCTTCTCGCGGCGGCGACCGTGATCGTAAAAAGGGACCTGCTAAGCCAAGAACAGGTGAAAAGCGTACAACTGGCAAATCAAAACCAAGAAGCTTTAATCGATAAGAACGTAAGAGAGCATAGGCAATGGCCCATGCTCTCTTTTTTTGGCTTTTGATTCGGACTAAGGATGGTGAAGTTGGAGCTAGTTCGGAACGAATAGGGTTAGTTCGTGCCTGTGCGAAGGCACTTTAAGTCAAAGCGGTAACGATAAGAGTTATTCGTGCCGTGTGGAGGCAACTTTAAGTAAATCGGTAACGAATAGAGTCTATTCGTGCCCGTACAGCGATGTTTTTGGGGGTGAACGGTAACGAGTAACCAAGGCAACCACTTATTCAAAATTACAGACTCAACAAAAGAGCAAGTATTTGAGGTTAAGGTAGAAAAGGTGTGTAAATCAACAGACAAGTTTAACAATCGAGACTCTATTTTACAATTGTATATTGGGAACATTAATGGTAATAGCTTGTTAGGAGTGATTAAAATGATTGTTAAACTTGGTTATGTTGCAATGAGTGTTGAGCTGCAGAATGCATCTCCTTCCCAAACGATGACCTTTGCACAATTTAGCAAAATAAAAGACCGTGAGGCGGCAATTCGTAAGCTAGAGCGAATTGCTGAATCAAATATCAATAATTGTCTGAGGTTATTAAAGCACAATGCTGGAAATGAAATTCATTTCTTTCGGCTAAGTTCCCGACTTATTCCACTTGCCAATCATGAGGAACTTTTAGAATGGGATTATATCAAACCGCTTAAGGAAGCACTAAAAAGGATTGCCGACTATTTGAAAGTTCACCCCATGCGGATTGATTTTCACCCTGACCATTTTGTGGTGCTTAATACACCTAACAAAGAGATACTCTCTAACGCCCTTAAGACACTTGTTATGCATAAAAAGCTGCTTAATGGCATGGAAATTAATACAGAACACCGCTGTGTTCTGCATGTAGGGGGCGGTTATGAGGACAAGGAAACGGCTCTTGAACAGTTTATACATAACTGGGGATACATCCAGCCGGCTATTCAAAAAATGATTATGCTTGAGAATGATGATACAACTTTTACAGTGAAAGAGACGCTGTATCTTTGTGAAAAGCTGGGAATACCAATGATTTTTGATTATCACCATCATTTGGCTAATCATGAAGAAGCGGAGTGGCAGCAAGACTGGGAAAGAGTCGTCACGACATGGAAGGATTCTCCGCTCCCCGTTAAAATGCATATTTCAAGTCCACGTTCGGAAAAGGATTTTAGGGCACATGCTGATTATGTTGATCCAGAAATGTTTCTAGGCTTCTTACAAGAAATAAAAGGAACTGTACCAGAAATCCATTGTATGATTGAAGCCAAACAAAAAGACGCAGCTCTCTTTCAACTGATGGATGACCTGCGAAACCGATCGGGAATTAATGTAATAGACCAATCCAGCTTTTTAGTGGAATAACAAGGATGTTTCTTTACTGACTCCCGTGTATACTTAATAAGAAGGCATGGTGAAGTGGAGGGAAGGTATGATACTAGAACCGCAAAAAAGAATATCTGTAAAGGCACTAACGGTTTGGAGAATCTCAGGTGCCATAAAAATTGTGATTAGCTGGATTTTAGCGTGTATTGCTATCTATTTATTACATATCTTTAAAGGTCCTTTTTGGATATCTCTTTTATTAATAGCCATTGAACTTATTTCTACGTATATTTTCATTTTCTTATTACCATCCCTTAGATGGAAGCGTTGGCGATATGATGTTAGGGAAGAAGAAATTGAACTTCAAGAAGGTATCTTTATTGTGAAACGGACATTAATTCCGATGGTTCGAGTACAGCATGTAGATACTGTTCAGGGACCTATATTGCGTAATTATCAATTGGCCTCTGTTGTTATCAATACGGCTGCAACAGCTCATGAAATTCCTGCATTAGAAGAGAGTGAAGCGGAAGAATTGAGGCGCTTTATTTCGAATCTAGCAAGGGTGGCGGATGAAGATGTCTGAACCGAAAAGGCTCCATCCAATTGTGATTGTGTTAACGATCGGTAAACGAATTAAAGATTTTATTTTTTCATTTATTGCATTGTTTTTTATCTCAAATAAGGATGATGGCGGAAAGTTGCTGCTTTTTGGTGCTGCCGCTATTGCAATCATCGGAATTATCCTTGTCAGTATAGTTTCATGGCTGCGCTATACCTATCGATTAGAGGAGAATGAAATTCGAATTGAATACGGTGTTTTTGTCCGCAAAAAAAGGTATATTCCGTTAGAGCGTATCCAAAGTTTGGATATTTCAGAAGGCCTCCTTCAGCGTTTATGTGGGATGGTAAAGGTTCAGATTGAAACAGCTGGCGGAAGCGGGAACGATGAAGCAGAGGCAGTTTTATCAGCCATCTCTAAAGAAGAGGCTCGCTATATACAAGAATATGTTGCAGGTGCTAAAAATTCTTCCGTCCAAAGCGAGCAAGCTGTTCGTGAAGAACTTAGTCAGATTGTATATAAAATTACACCTTCACAATTGATTTTACTTTCACTTACTTCAGGGGGAGTAGGAGTTGTCCTATCAGCCGTGCTGGCATTTTTGTCTCAGTTAGATGACTTTATTCCCTATGAAAAAATATTTCGCGGTATTGAACAATGGGCTGTTAGTAATCTAATTTTGATTGCTCTTCTCATTTTTGCAGGACTTCTAGTTGCTTGGATACTTGCTCTTTTTGGAACAATGTTGAAATATGCTAATTTTCATGTCACGAAAACGGAACATGATTTAGTTATTTCTCAAGGTCTTTTGGAAAAACGACAAATTACCATTCCTTTAACCAGAATTCAAGCGATTAGAATCAATGAAAATATTGTCCGGCAATGGCTTGGGTACGGGTCTGTCAGCGTCGAAAGTGCTGGTGGTTCAGCAAGTAATAAGGAAGGTTCTAAGGTATTGCTTCTTCCACTTGTGAGGCTGCGGGACATTCAACCAATTTTAGGACCATTTCTAACTGACTATCAATTTACATCAAGTTTTACTCCCGTTCCTAAGAGAGCCGTGAACCGTTATGTTTTTCGAAGCTGGATCATACTTGTTCCGCTTGTTGTGATCTCCATTGTTTTTCTAAAGGTTTGGGGTATTCTCTCGTTGATTATCCTCACCCTGGTAACTATCTGGGGAGTATTAAAATATAAGGATGCCGGCTGGAGATTGGAAGAACAGCAACTGAGTCTCCGTTATCGATCTATGGTACGAACCACTGTGTTTATTAAGAAAAATAAAATTCAAAGTCTAGAATTGAAAGAAAGTTATTTTCAAAGAAGGAAAAGCTTGGCGACATTAGAGGCTTTTGTAAAAGTAGGTTTCGGGGGTGCTGGCGGCCGGGTAATCGACATGGACCGGATGGATGTGAAAAAGGTCTACACTTGGTTTTCAAGGGATTCTCAAAAAGGGGATTGACCAAATAATGGCTCAATCCCTTTTTTTATTATAAAAAATAGCTCCAAGTAAAAATCCGCCTGCTAAGCCAAATATATGAGCAGTAATATTTATATTAGGCTGAATAAACGTCATGATTAAGCTAAGGGCACAAATAATAAGGATGATTTGCGAGTTTTGCTGTGAGAGCATATGCTTACGGAAGAGAATGATGCTAATATAATAACCAAATAATCCAAAGATCGCTCCACTTGACCCAACATGTACATAGGTTAATGGTTCAAGCAGCAGAGTTCCCACATTGGCTGCGACGCCTGAAGCGAGATAGACCAATACGAATTTGCCTCTGCCTAGCAGCCTTTCAAGCGCTGGGCCAAAAAGGACAAGTGAAAAGCTGTTGAATAAAACATGAGTAAAACCGCCATGCATAAAAATAGGGGTTATCAGCCGCCAATATTCCCCTTCCATAATATAGAGGTTTACCCCTGAAAAAGTGGCCTTGAACCAAAAGTTTGGAAAAATAGGTAAAGCAGTAAAAAGATATAATAGAAAATGGATGGCAATAATGGTAGAGACTACTGGGTAAAAGCGAATAAATTCGCGAAAACTCTCTGTTCTCGTAAACATAAATACCTCCTGAATGGACTTACTTCTATAATAGACTGAATTTTGTTCCTGTTGTACTATTATGCATTGTTTAAATTAATTAGAAGGGATACCTGCAGATGATTAAAGGGATTGGAATAGACATAATTGAACTTTCAAGAATTGAAGAGATTGTCACGAGACAACGAAAGTTAATTGATCGAATACTGACTGATAATGAAAAACAAACATTTGAACAGCTTCCTGAACGAAGAAAGATTGAGTTTTTAGCTGGAAGGTTTGCAGCGAAAGAGGCCTATTCAAAGGCTGCAGGTACAGGAATTGGTAAAGAGCTGTCATTTTTAGATATTGAAATTGAAACAGATTCTTTAGGCAAGCCTTATATCGTAAAACCTGAGACCAATGGATTTCTATCAATTTCACACAGCAGAGATTATGCTGTTGCCCAGGTAGTTATTGAAGAAAAATAGAAAAAATCATAATAGATGGCAACCCTTTATCATATTCCAAAAGGTTGTCTCATATATTCATAGGGAAATGGGAGAGACAAGTCTTCTTTAAATTCATATGAAAATGAGACAAGAAGGAGTTGAAGGAATTGAAGAAAAGGTTGTTGCTTGTGCTAACGGGGTTAATGGTCGTCTTTCTACTAGCAGCCTGCGGCTCAAAGTCAAAAGATGATGTGGTGAAAGAGTTAAATGGAAAACTAAATGATTTATCAGGGTATAAAGTTGACGCGAAAATGACGTTAAAAATGGGAACTGATTCACAGGTATACAACGTTGAAATTTGGCATAAAGATCCAACGTTTTATCGTGTGAATTTAAAAAATGCTGAAAAAGACCAAAGCCAAATGATTTTACGAAATAATGAAGGGGTATTTGTATTAACTCCTGCTCTTAAGAAGAGCTTTAAATTTCAAAGCGATTGGCCGCAAAACAGCAGCCAGGCCTATTTATACGAATCGTTAATTAAAGACATCGTTGAAGATAAAGAAGCGAAATTTTCTTCTACAAAAGAACATTATGTATTTGAAACAAAAACTCGCTATCAGAACAATAGTATGCTGCCAACCCAAGAAATTAAACTTAACAAAGAAGATTTATCACCTGCTGTTGTAAAAGTAATGGATCCTGATCGAAATGCTCTTGTGACGGTGGAATTTTCTAAGGTTAAATTTAATGCAAACTTTGATGACAGTGACTTTGATATGAAAAAGAATATGACCCGTGCTGATCTTAACCTGCCTGTAATGGCAGATAGTAAGGACACCGCATTTACGGTTAAATATCCTACTGCCGATCTAGGTGCTAAATTAGTGGATGAAAAAGAAGTGAAACTTGAAAATGGTAAGCGAGTTGTCTTAACTTACGAGGGTAAAAAGTCATTTACACTCGTACAAGAAAAGGTAACAGTCAAAGAGGCATCTACATCACCGACATATATCGATGGCGATTTGGTTGATTTAGGTGTTACAATCGGTGCTGTTTCTGAAGGTTCAATTACTTGGACCATGGATGGTGTAGACTACATGATTGCCTCAAACGACTTAACAGAAAAAGAACTTGTTGAGATTGCAAGAACAGTCCAGGGTGATGTTGAAAAATAAGGGTTTAAGGCTGCAGGCTCTTTATGGGGCCTGCTTTTTAATGTTTGACAATTAAAAAAAGTAGTTTGATAATCAATAAGGTAAAATAAATTTGATAACAGTGACTTTAGTTAATTAGGAAGTGGAATAATGACTGAGCAAGGCTTTTTCTATAGAGATACATGGGCAGAAGTCGATCTAGATTGTATTTCTGAAAATGTGGCCTCCGTTAAAAAACTTTTGCCTAAAAATGTGGATATCATAGCTGTAGTGAAAGCGAATGCTTACGGACATGGGGATGTTCAAGTGGCTGAGAGTGCACTGCATGCGGGGGCGGCCTATCTAGCAGTTGCATTTATGGATGAAGCAATTGCCTTAAGAAATAAAGGGATCAAGGCGCCTATTCTCGTCTTAGGTGCTACACGTCCAGAGGACGTTGAGCTGGCAGTTGAATTTGATATCACTGTTACAGTGTTCCAACTGGATTGGGTGAAATTGGCTCAACCATACCTTCCAAAGGATAAGGTACTTTCCGTTCACATTAAGTTAGATACTGGGATGGGGAGGCTGGGAATCCGAACAAAGGAAGAACTAGAATCGGTGGTCGAAACGATATCTGATGACGAGCGAATTGATATTGAAGGGGTATTCACGCACTTTGCAACAGCAGATGAAGTCGATCAAACTTATTTCGAAAAGCAACTGCATTTATTTCATGAATTATTATCTGTCTTAAAACAACGACCTAAATATGTCCACTGCAGTAATAGTGCAGCGGCTTTACGCTTCACAAAAGCCAATTTTAACGCAGTACGTCTTGGGATCGCGATGTATGGATTAACTCCTTCGCCTGAGATTGAACATGAGCTGCCTTTCCCGCTGAAGGAAGCTTTTTCGCTACATTCAAGGCTTGTTCATGTGAAAAAGCTTGATAAGGGAGAAAAAATAAGTTATGGTGCTACTTATGAGACTGAGGGAGAAGAATGGATCGGTACGATTCCAATCGGTTATGCAGATGGTTGGATTCGACGTCTCCAAGGTCAGGAAGTATTAGTTGAGGGTATAAGAGTACCAATTGTTGGCAGGATATGTATGGATCAATGTATGGTAAAATTACCACATGCTGTTCCAGTTGGTACGACAGTAACCTTAATTGGTAAACAAAATGATGAGTTCATTTCAGTTAATGAGATTGCCCATAAACTAGAAACAATTAATTACGAAGTACCATGTATCATCTCAACGAGAGTACCCCGTCTCTATAAACAAGGCGGGAAAATTGTCGTATTAAAAAACTATCTTCTTCATGAATAACAGGGCTAATAATCAAAATGTAACATAATTATGATAATGCGGGATTTTATTGCATAAAAGGTAGTTTGTTTGGCCTATAATACAGTAGTATTATATTTAGTCTATGCATTTTGGGCATTAAGTGATATTATTAAATATGGTAGATAGAAAAATTGGTGTGTAGTGATGGTGGAGGTGTATGTTTGTGTCTGAATCCGGCGCAACTACGGAAATCTTAGTTAAATTACCGCAACATCTTTTAACCGAGTTAGATGGTTTTGTAAAATTAGAAAACGTTAACCGGAGTGAATTTATTTATCAAGCAACTAAAATGTATTTACGCGAACGTAAAAAGAGACAACTTCGCGAGTCCATGAGACGTGGATACATGGAAATGGCAATGATCAATTTAACAATTGCATCAGAAGCATTTCAAGCAGAATTTGAGGCAGAACACACAGTTGAACGTCTTGTAAGCGGAGGGTAATCCCTTGATTGTCAAGCGTGGTGACGTTTATTTCGCGGACCTATCCCCAGTTGTTGGTTCTGAACAAGGCGGCGTCCGTCCTGTACTTGTCATTCAAAACGACATCGGGAATCGGTTTAGTCCCACAGTTATTGTTGCAGCGATTACAGCTCAAATTCAAAAAGCGAAGCTTCCCACTCATGTGGAAATTGATGCGAAGCGCTACGGTTTTGAACGAGATTCAGTCATACTCTTAGAACAGATTCGTACAATTGATAAACAGCGGTTAACCGATAAAATAACCCATCTCGATGACGAAATGATGGAAAAAGTGGATGAAGCCTTGCGAGTAAGTATAGGTCTCATCGAATTTTAGCATGTATGTACGCTCTTTTAAGAAAGAGCGTTTTTTTATACGTATGCTCTGCCCTCATAATTGTTTCTGCTTTTAGCAAGCTAATTAGCTTGCTTTTTTTATTTATGTGAATCGATAGATGTAATTTGATACAATATGGTAATAGGAATGGGAGGTTTGTGTTGTGAACGATACAGTTGTAAAAGATGAACAGCTTCTTGGAAAGGTAGCTGCCGAATTAACGATATCTCAAAAACAAGTAAAAAGTGTTATTTCTTTATTGAATGAGGGTAATACTGTACCATTTATCGCCCGTTACCGTAAAGAAATGACCGGGGCGCTAGATGAGGTACAAATACGAGATATCCAGGAACGCTGGCAATACATACAAAACCTTGAGCAAAGGAAAGAAGAAGTACTTCGGACCATCGCAGAGCAAGGTAAACTAACCGATGAACTTACACATAAAATAACAAAAGCAGAAAAACTGCAAGAAGTTGAAGATTTATATCGTCCGTATAAGCAAAAGCGGCGTACAAAAGCAACAGTTGCAAAGGAAAAGGGTTTAGAGCCATTAGCAGAATGGTTATTAACTTTTCCGTCAACACCAATCGAGGATAAAGCCAAAGAATTTCTATCGGAAGAGAAAGAAGTTCTTACAGTTGAAGAAGCGATTGCTGGTGCAAAGGATATCATTGCTGAAATGGTCTCTGATGATGCTGAAAGCCGAAAGTGGATTCGGAATGAAACGTTTAAGTCTGGGAAAGTTGAATCAATCGTAAAAGATGCAGACAAGGACGAGAAAAAGGTTTATGAAATGTACTACGAGTATGAGGAGCCTGTAAATAAGATTGTTCCGCATCGAATCCTTGCGTTAAATCGTGGTGAAAAAGAAGATATATTAAGGGTATCTATAAAAATAAATAATGACATTATCTTATCCTACCTGACAAGAAAATGGGTGCGCGCTCAGCATTCACCAGCCGCAGCATTCGTTATAGAAGCGATTGAGGATAGCTATAAGCGTCTGATTCAGCCTTCGATAGAAAGGGAAATTCGAAGCGAACTGACCGATAAGGGTGAAGAGCAAGCGATTCATATATTCTCTGAAAATCTTCGTAATTTGCTCTTGCAGCCGCCGTTAAAAGGGAAAGTAGTGATTGGAGTAGACCCTGCATACCGGACTGGCTGTAAGCTTGCTGTTGTCGATGAAACCGGAAAGGTACTAAAAATCGATGTCATTTACCCGCACCCGCCAGTATCAAAGACAAAGGAAGCAAAGGAGAAGTTCATTCGCATTCTTCGGGATTATAAAGTGGAGATGGCGGCGATAGGAAACGGAACAGCCTCTAGGGAAACGGAACAGTTCGTGGCAGATATCCTTAAAGAAATGGAAGAAGAAATCTATTACTTAATTGTTAATGAAGCAGGTGCGAGTGTTTACTCCGCCTCTGATCTTGCGAGAGAAGAGTTTCCTGATTTTCAAGTCGAAGAAAGAAGTGCCGTCTCCATCGCACGCAGATTACAAGATCCGCTTGCGGAGCTGGTAAAGATTGACCCTAAATCTGTAGGAGTAGGTCAATACCAGCATGATGTTACGCAAAAACGTCTATCAGAATCATTGCATTTTGTCGTGGAAACAGCTGTAAACCGTGTAGGTGTAAATGTTAACACAGCCTCAGCCTCCTTGCTCCAATATGTAGCGGGATTAACCAAAACTGCTGCGCAAAATATTGTGAAAAAAAGGGAAGAGGAAGGAAAGTTTACGAGCAGGGTACAATTAAAGAAAGTACCACGCCTAGGAGCGAAAACCTATGAACAAGCAATCGGCTTCTTGAGGGTATTAGATGGGAAGCAGCCGTTAGACCGAACCGGAATTCACCCGGAGAACTATGATGAAGTGAAAAAACTATTAACAAGCTTAGGTTTTTCAGCTAAGGATTTAGGAACAGCCGAATTACGAGATGCTCTAAGTGGACTGGATCTTAGAGCGGTGTCTGCTGAACTATCTATCGGAGAACTAACATTAAAAGATATTATCGATGCACTTGTAAGACCAGAACGAGACCCACGTGATGACCTGCCGCGTCCGTTATTGAAAAAGGATGTCCTTAAATTAGAAGATTTAAGTGCAGGGATGGAACTTCAAGGTACGGTTCGAAATGTAGTCGACTTTGGTGCTTTTGTCGATATCGGTGTTAAGCAGGATGGTTTAGTTCATATATCGAAGTTAAGTAATCGTTTCGTAAAACATCCATTAGATATCGTATCGGTTGGTGATGTCGTAACCGTTTGGGTTGACTCAGTTGATATGAAAAAGGGAAGAGTAGCGTTAACTATGCTGCCTCCGTCTAAGTAAAGGAATACTAGTGGAAGATGATCGTCTTTATTGATGGTCATCTTTTTTAGTTATTTAATTTGACCTGTATTGTTCATGCTGACCGATAGTGGAGAGAAACTGAAAAAGTGGTAATCATAGAGCGTTCATGATGACCAATAACAGAGAAAAATTGAAAAAGTGGTAACCAATAGAGGTTATTGGCTACCGAGGTCATGGAAATTGTGATTAATGGATTGTTTTTTATTAGTACTGAACAGTTCACCTTATGAAATGTGTTTTTTTCTGTAAAAAAACCAGCATTGATTTAACAGTTTAATTTGGTATCGGTCCTTCTCGTAGAAAGCTCTTTTCATCTGGTTTTGAAACCACGTTGGCATAGTTCACCCTCCCGAAAAGTAGATCATTAAAGGTATATATAATATATGCTATAATAGGTTGTCACGTTCGCTTTAAAAAGGAGGGAATCTAAATGGAGGATAAAGAACTACAAAAACTGGTTGAAAAAGTCTCAATTGAATCTTTTGGGAAGCCCTTTAGGCATAAAGCCTCCTTTAATAGCAGGCTGCGTTCAACAGGCGGCCGATACCTGCTTGGTACTCATAATATTGATATCAATAAAAAATACTTAGATCAACTAGGCTTAAACGAACTAATCGGCATTATTAAACACGAACTCTGTCATTACCATCTACACTTAGAGGGAAAAGGGTATCAGCATCGTGATTCCGATTTTAAAATGTTATTAAAAAAAGTAGGTGCACCGAGATTTTGTAGTCCGCTGCTAGACAAACCTAAAAAACGCACCTCTAATAAAATTCTCCTTTATCAATGTTCAAAATGCCGTCAGGAGTATAAGAGAAAACGAAACATTAATACAAGCAGGTATGTATGTGGTAAGTGCCGGGGTAAGCTTATAAAGGTAAAAGAGTTATCTGTAGATTAAGGAAATAAATTGCAAATTAATTTATCGAAAAATCGTATTGACTTTATAATATAACGTCATTATAATGTAAAGAGTCGACAAGGTAATTGTCCTTGTTTGGCTACTAATTAAATGTTTATTCCGCAGTAGCTCAGTGGTAGAGCTATCGGCTGTTAACCGATCGGTCGTAGGTTCGAGTCCTACCTGCGGAGCCATTTTTATGGGGAAGTACTCAAGAGGCTGAAGAGGCGCCCCTGCTAAGGGTGTAGGTCGGGTAACCGGCGCGAGGGTTCAAATCCCTCCTTCTCCGCCATAAAAACTTAGGCCCCTTGGTCAAGCGGTTAAGACACCGCCCTTTCACGGCGGTAACACGGGTTCGAATCCCGTAGGGGTCATCAGGGACGGGAGATGATTATAGCTCATTTCCTGTTTCTTATTTAAAACATCATTTGGTCCGGTAGTTCAGTTGGTTAGAATGCCTGCCTGTCACGCAGGAGGTCGCGGGTTCGAGTCCCGTCCGGACCGCCATTAATTTAATCTTTAGTAATGTTGGGCTATAGCCAAGCGGTAAGGCATCGCACTTTGACTGCGACATGCGTTGGTTCAAATCCAGCTAGCCCAGCCAAGAGCCATTAGCTCAGTTGGTAGAGCATCTGACTTTTAATCAGAGGGTCGAAGGTTCGAGTCCTTCATGGCTCACCATTTTCAATTCAATATGCGGGTGTGGCGGAATTGGCAGACGCACCAGACTTAGGATCTGGCGCCGCAAGGCGTGGGGGTTCGACTCCCTTCACCCGCACCAGCCAATTATTAACTATTGAAAAACCGTTAATAATCTGGTATGATAGTAAATGTCGCTGTAACACATGCGGTCGTGGCGGAATGGCAGACGCGCTAGGTTGAGGGCCTAGTGGGGGCAACCCCGTGGAGGTTCAAGTCCTCTCGGCCGCACCAAAAAAGTTCTTGACAAGTCAAACTTAGTTTGATATACTATAAAAGTTGCTGTAAAAAATGCGCCCGTAGCTCAATTGGATAGAGTGTCTGACTACGGATCAGAAGGTTATGGGTTCGACTCCTTTCGGGCGCGCCATATTTACGGGAAGTAGCTCAGCTTGGTAGAGCACTTGGTTTGGGACCAAGGGGTCGCAGGTTCGAATCCTGTCTTCCCGACCATTCAATAATTTTATATGCGGGTGTAGTTTAGTGGTAAAACCTCAGCCTTCCAAGCTGATGTTGTGAGTTCGATTCTCATCACCCGCTCCAATTATATTATTTATTGCTCTTTGAAAACTAAACAAACAAGAACGTCAACAAAAAATATTAGTTTCTTCTATAGAAACTAGCCAACGTAACAAATGAGCTAAATCAACTTTCTTGGAGAGTTTGATCCTGGCTCAGGACGAACGCTGGCGGCGTGCCTAATACATGCAAGTCGAGCGAATCATGAGGTGCTTGCACCTCTTGGTTAGCGGCGGACGGGTGAGTAACACGTGGGCAACCTGCCTGTAAGACTGGGATAACTTCGGGAAACCGGAGCTAATACCGGATAATCCTTTTCCTCACATGAGGAAAAGCTGAAAGTCGGTTTACGCTGACACTTACAGATGGGCCCGCGGCGCATTAGCTAGTTGGTGAGGTAACGGCTCACCAAGGCGACGATGCGTAGCCGACCTGAGAGGGTGATCGGCCACACTGGGACTGAGACACGGCCCAGACTCCTACGGGAGGCAGCAGTAGGGAATCTTCCGCAATGGACGAAAGTCTGACGGAGCAACGCCGCGTGAGCGATGAAGGCCTTCGGGTCGTAAAGCTCTGTTGTTAGGGAAGAACAAGTACCGGAGTAACTGCCGGTACCTTGACGGTACCTAACCAGAAAGCCACGGCTAACTACGTGCCAGCAGCCGCGGTAATACGTAGGTGGCAAGCGTTGTCCGGAATTATTGGGCGTAAAGCGCGCGCAGGCGGTCCTTTAAGTCTGATGTGAAAGCCCACGGCTCAACCGTGGAGGGTCATTGGAAACTGGGGGACTTGAGTACAGAAGAGGAAAGCGGAATTCCACGTGTAGCGGTGAAATGCGTAGAGATGTGGAGGAACACCAGTGGCGAAGGCGGCTTTCTGGTCTGTAACTGACGCTGAGGCGCGAAAGCGTGGGGAGCAAACAGGATTAGATACCCTGGTAGTCCACGCCGTAAACGATGAGTGCTAAGTGTTAGAGGGTTTCCGCCCTTTAGTGCTGCAGCTAACGCATTAAGCACTCCGCCTGGGGAGTACGGCCGCAAGGCTGAAACTCAAAGGAATTGACGGGGGCCCGCACAAGCGGTGGAGCATGTGGTTTAATTCGAAGCAACGCGAAGAACCTTACCAGGTCTTGACATCCTCTGACACTCCTAGAGATAGGACTTTCCCCTTCGGGGGACAGAGTGACAGGTGGTGCATGGTTGTCGTCAGCTCGTGTCGTGAGATGTTGGGTTAAGTCCCGCAACGAGCGCAACCCTTGATCTTAGTTGCCAGCATTCAGTTGGGCACTCTAAGGTGACTGCCGGTGACAAACCGGAGGAAGGTGGGGATGACGTCAAATCATCATGCCCCTTATGACCTGGGCTACACACGTGCTACAATGGATGGTACAAAGGGCTGCAAGACCGCGAGGTTTAGCCAATCCCATAAAACCATTCTCAGTTCGGATTGCAGGCTGCAACTCGCCTGCATGAAGCCGGAATCGCTAGTAATCGCGGATCAGCATGCCGCGGTGAATACGTTCCCGGGCCTTGTACACACCGCCCGTCACACCACGAGAGTTTGTAACACCCGAAGTCGGTGGGGTAACCGCAAGGAGCCAGCCGCCTAAGGTGGGACAGATGATTGGGGTGAAGTCGTAACAAGGTAGCCGTATCGGAAGGTGCGGCTGGATCACCTCCTTTCTAAGGATAATGCAGTCCTTGTGGACTGATAAGAAGTTGACCGTTACTTGTTTGTTTAGTTTTGAGAGAACAATCTCTCAAAATATTTTGTTCCTTGAAAACTAGATAATCGTAAGAAGAAGTCAAAGTAAAACCGAGAATCGCCATTTTAGTTTTTCTCTCTTATTAAATTAAGAGTATAACCATTTAGGTTAAGTTAGAAAGGGCGCACGGTGGATGCCTTGGCACTAGGAGCCGATGAAGGACGGGACTAACACCGATATGCTTCGGGGAGCTGTAAGTAAGCTTTGATCCGGAGATTTCCGAATGGGGGAACCCACTGCTCGTAATGGAGCAGTATCTTTACCTGAATACATAGGGTATTGAAGGCAGACCCGGGGAACTGAAACATCTAAGTACCCGGAGGAAGAGAAAGCAAACGCGATTCCCTGAGTAGCGGCGAGCGAAACGGGACATAGCCCAAACCAAGAGGCTTGCCTCTTGGGGTTGTAGGACACTCAACATGGAGTTACAAAGGAACGGGGTAGATGAAGCGACCTGGAAAGGTCCGTCATAGAAGGTAAAAACCCTGTAGTTGAAACTTCGTTCCCTCCTGAGTGGATCCTGAGTACGGCCGGACACGTGAAATCCGGTCGGAAGCTGGGAGGACCATCTCCCAAGGCTAAATACTCCCTAGTGACCGATAGTGAACCAGTACCGTGAGGGAAAGGTGAAAAGCACCCCGGAAGGGGAGTGAAAGAGATCCTGAAACCGTGTGCCTACAAGTAGTCAGAGCCCGTTCATGGGTGATGGCGTGCCTTTTGTAGAATGAACCGGCGAGTTACGATCCCATGCAAGGTTAAGTTGAAGAGACGGAGCCGCAGCGAAAGCGAGTCTGAATAGGGCGAATGAGTATGTGGTCGTAGACCCGAAACCAGGTGATCTACCCATGTCCAGGGTGAAGTCCAGGTAACACTGGATGGAGGCCCGAACCCACGCACGTTGAAAAGTGCGGGGATGAGGTGTGGGTAGCGGAGAAATTCCAATCGAACTTGGAGATAGCTGGTTCTCTCCGAAATAGCTTTAGGGCTAGCCTCACGTTGTAAGAGTCTTGGAGGTAGAGCACTGTTTGGACTAGGGGCCCTCATCGGGTTACCGAATTCAGACAAACTCCGAATGCCAAAGACTTATCCGTGGGAGTCAGACTGCGAGTGATAAGATCCGTAGTCAAAAGGGAAACAGCCCAGACCACCAGCTAAGGTCCCAAAGTTTACGTTAAGTGGAAAAGGATGTGGAGTTGCTTAGACAACCAGGATGTTGGCTTAGAAGCAGCCACCATTTAAAGAGTGCGTAATAGCTCACTGGTCGAGTGACTCTGCGCCGAAAATGTACCGGGGCTAAACGTAACACCGAAGCTGTGGATTGACACCGTTGGTGTCAGTGGTAGGAGAGCGTTCTAAGGGCGTTGAAGCTAGACCGTAAGGACTGGTGGAGCGCTTAGAAGTGAGAATGCCGGTATGAGTAGCGAAAGATGGGTGAGAATCCCATCCACCGTATGCCTAAGGTTTCCTGAGGAAGGCTCGTCCTCTCAGGGTTAGTCGGGACCTAAGCCGAGGCCGAAAGGCGTAGGCGATGGACAACAGGTTGATATTCCTGTACCACCTCTTTATCGTTTGAGTGATGGGGGGACGCAGGAGGATAGGGTAAGCGCACTGCTGGATATGTGCGTGTAAGCAGTTAGGCTGGTGAATAGGAAAATCCGTTCACCTTAAGGCTGAGCTGTGATGCCGAGGGAAATATAGTACCGAAGTTCCTGATTCCACACTGCCAAGAAAAGCCTCTAGCGAGATAAAAGGTGCCCGTACCGCAAACCGACACAGGTAGGCGAGGAGAGAATCCTAAGGTGAGCGAGAGAACTCTCGTTAAGGAACTCGGCAAAATGACCCCGTAACTTCGGGAGAAGGGGTGCTTTTTGAGGTGAATAGCCTCGAAGAGCCGCAGTGAATAGGCCCAGGCGACTGTTTAGCAAAAACACAGGTCTCTGCGAAGCCGCAAGGCGAAGTATAGGGGCTGACGCCTGCCCGGTGCTGGAAGGTTAAGAGGAGGGGTTAGCGCAAGCGAAGCTCTGAATCGAAGCCCCAGTAAACGGCGGCCGTAACTATAACGGTCCTAAGGTAGCGAAATTCCTTGTCGGGTAAGTTCCGACCCGCACGAAAGGCGTAACGATCTGGGCACTGTCTCAACGAGAGACTCGGTGAAATTATAGTACCTGTGAAGATGCAGGTTACCCGCGACAGGACGGAAAGACCCCGTGGAGCTTTACTGTAGCCTGATATTGAATTTTGGTACAGCTTGTACAGGATAGGTAGGAGCCTGAGAAACCGGAGCGCCAGCTTCGGTGGAGGCGTCGGTGGGATACTACCCTGGCTGTATTGAAATTCTAACCCACACCCCTCATCGGGGTGGGAGACAGTGTCAGGTGGGCAGTTTGACTGGGGCGGTCGCCTCCTAAAGAGTAACGGAGGCGCCCAAAGGTTCCCTCAGAATGGTTGGAAATCATTCGCAGAGTGTAAAGGCACAAGGGAGCTTGACTGCGAGACCTACAAGTCGAGCAGGGACGAAAGTCGGGCTTAGTGATCCGGTGGTTCCGCATGGAAGGGCCATCGCTCAACGGATAAAAGCTACCCCGGGGATAACAGGCTTATCTCCCCCAAGAGTCCACATCGACGGGGAGGTTTGGCACCTCGATGTCGGCTCATCGCATCCTGGGGCTGTAGTCGGTCCCAAGGGTTGGGCTGTTCGCCCATTAAAGCGGTACGCGAGCTGGGTTCAGAACGTCGTGAGACAGTTCGGTCCCTATCCGTCGTGGGCGCAGGAAATTTGAGAGGAGCTGTCCTTAGTACGAGAGGACCGGGATGGACGCACCGCTGGTGTACCAGTTGTCTTGCCAAAGGCATCGCTGGGTAGCTATGTGCGGACGGGATAAGTGCTGAAAGCATCTAAGCATGAAGCCCCCCTCAAGATGAGATTTCCCATAGCGTCAAGCTAGTAAGAACCCTGAAAGATGATCAGGTTGATAGGTCAGAGGTGGAAGCGCGGTAACGTGTGGAGCTGACTGATACTAATCGTTCGAGGACTTAACCAATTTAAGGTGAACTCGTTTTTACAAACTTCTTCTGAATTATCTAGTTTTGAGGGAATGAAACCTCAAAAACAGTCTGGTAATAATGGCGAGAAGGTCACACCCGTTCCCATACCGAACACGGAAGTTAAGCTTCTCAGCGCCGATGGTAGTTGGGACTTTGTCCCTGTGAGAGTAGGACGTTGCCAGGCTGTATTTATTTTAAATATGTGTGTATAATTTATTGTTTTTTAGCACAAATTATATTGGTGCACATATAATATTAAAGAAATAATTTTTATTGTCGCGGGGTGGAGCAGTCTGGTAGCTCGTCGGGCTCATAACCCGAAGGTCGCAGGTTCAAATCCTGTCCCCGCAATTAAGTTCCTTTCAAGAAAAACACTTGAAAAGACTTTGGTCTGGTAGTTCAGTTGGTTAGAATGCCTGCCTGTCACGCAGGAGGTCGCGGGTTCGAGTCCCGTCCAGACCGCCATCTATATCTTTTAAAATACGAAACGTTGTTTCGTTTTTTTTATGCCTTTTTGCTTAAATAGTGAAAGTTAGGTAAAATACATAGTGAATGGACATCCTTAGGAGCTATCCTAAGGTTTTTTTTTACAAAAATAAGGTAGAATGTAGATAGTGATAAGCTATGTTAGAATAAAGGTGATTATATGAATCAGTATGAAAAATATACAAAAGACCCCAGTGAAACGTTTGGGCTGGCTTCTAATCTTGCAGGAATGCTTCAGCCAGGTGATGTAATTTGTCTGGAAGGAGATCTAGGTGCAGGGAAAACGACCTTCACTAAGGGATTAGCACAGGGTTTGGATATTAAAAAAACAGTTAACAGTCCTACCTTTACCATAATAAAAGAATATAGGGGCAGGCTGCCTTTGTATCATATGGATGTTTACCGGGTTGCCGATTCCTGTGAGGATTTAGGTTTCGATGAATATTTTGAAGGTGAAGGAGTAACCGTTGTAGAGTGGGCACATTTAATTGAGGAGCAGCTGCCAGAAGAGTTGTTAACCATCTTTTTATATCACGAGGGCCCTGAAAAAAGAAAAATAGTGTTTGTTCCAAAAGGAAATAGATATGAGCAATTATGTAAGGAGATTTTTTTAAATGACCATACTAGCGATTGATACTTCTAATTATCCATTAGGGGTTGCGCTTATAGAAGATAATCAAGTTCTAGGCGAATATATTACGAATTTAAAGAAGAATCATTCTGTGAGGATTATGCCGGCAATTCAGACGCTGATGAAGGATTGTGAAAGAGTTCCAGCACAGTTAACTAAAATAGTAGTAGCCAAAGGTCCAGGCTCTTATACAGGCGTTCGAATTGGTGTTACTATTGCCAAAACATTGGCATGGTCATTAAAAATACCGTTGGTTGGAGTATCTAGTATTGAAATCATAGCCGCTGGGGCAGGAAGGCACTTTGATGGTTATATTTCACCCCTTATTGATGCGAGAAGGGGACAAGTCTATACAGGCCTTTATGAATACAAAAGCGGGGAACTTACGACGGTTAAAGAGGACCGCTTAGTTTTGTCAGCTGATTGGGCAACTTCATTAAAGGAAGTGGACAAACCGATTTTATTTGTTGGGAACGACCTGCCGCTTCATCAAGCTGTACTAGAGGGCACTTTAAGTACCCAGGCAGTGTTTGCTGCGATTACGGAGCATAATCCACGTCCTTCGGAACTGGCTTTACTAGGCAAAGATAAACAGGAGGAAGACATTCATTCCTTTGTTCCTAACTATATCCGTTTAGCAGAGGCAGAGGCGAAATGGTTAGAGGCAAATGGGAAAATTCTAAAAGGATAGGATCAAAGAAATATGGTAGATTCTTTTGTTTTTCGATATATGAAGGAAGAGGATATCGATCAAATCTTAGAGGTGGAACATGCCTCTTTCGCTACTCCATGGAGCAGAGATGCTTTCTATAATGAAATTTATAATAACAAATTTGCAGTTTATATTGTTTTGGAGGAAGATGAAAAAATTATTGGTTATGTTGGTGCATGGGTTGTGATTGATGAAGCCCATGTAACAAATTTGGCCATCCTGCCTTCCTATCGAGGAAAAAAACTCGGTGAAGCATTGCTTCGCAAAATGATGACTGTTGCAAAGGATATGGGAGCTAGAAGCATGACACTTGAGGTTCGGGTGACAAACAATGTAGCACAATCTCTTTATCGTAAGTTAGGTTTTCAAAATGGCGGCATTCGGAAAAATTATTATACAGATAATCAAGAAGATGCCCTAGTAATGTGGGTGAATATATGAAAAAAGATCAGTGGATTATGGGAATAGAAACCAGCTGTGATGAAACAGCCGTAGCCATTATTAAAAATGGCAGGGAGATTGCTGCCAATGTGGTGGCCTCTCAAATTGAAAGTCATAAGCGTTTTGGCGGCGTCGTACCTGAAATTGCCTCTCGTCATCATGTTGAACAAATTACAATAGTCATTGAAGAGGCTTTAAAAGAGGCAGACATTACACTATCTGAGTTGGACGCCATTGCCGTAACAGAAGGACCGGGATTAGTGGGAGCACTGTTAATTGGTGTAAATGCAGCTAAAGCTCTTGCATTTGCTCATAACATTCCACTTGTTCCTGTTCATCATATTGCTGGTCATATATATGCAAATAGGTTAGTAAAAGAATTAAGCTTTCCTCTTCTTTCTTTAGTGGTATCGGGTGGACATACAGAATTAGTGTATATGAAAGAACAGGGACATTTCGAGGTCATTGGTGAAACAAGGGATGATGCGGCAGGCGAAGCCTATGATAAAGTGGCACGGACTTTAAAACTGCCTTATCCTGGCGGACCACATATCGACAGGCTTGCTCAAGAGGGAAAGGATACTCTGGATTTGCCTAGAGCTTGGCTGGAAGAAGGTTCTTATGATTTTAGCTTCAGCGGATTAAAATCAGCGGTTATCAATACTGTTCACAATGCAGAGCAGCGTGGTGAAACAATCGCACCAGAAGACCTTGCAGCAAGTTTTCAGGAAAGTGTCATAGAAGTTTTGGTGAAAAAGACGGTAAAAGCAACCGAGGAATATATAGTGAAGCAAGTACTTTTAGCCGGCGGTGTTGCAGCAAATAAAGGTCTTAGGAAAGCACTTGAGGGGGCATTTTCAACTAAGGCCAATATTGATTTGGTTATTCCGCCATTAAATCTGTGTACAGATAATGCAGCCATGATTGCTGCCGCAGGAAGCATAATGTTTGAAAAAGGTATTCGTGCCGACCTTTCATTAAATGCAAACCCTGGTTTAGATATTGAACTATACAATTAACTTTAAGTCCTTCTGAATAAGAAGGGCTTTTTTTGTTGGAACAATCAAATGGACTGTTCCAATAAAATAGAGGCAAGGAAAATAGGGGAACAATTAGAACTGGAAAGATACAATAAGGGAAAGGGAAAAAATCAATGATGGACCGTGTACAGTAAAAACAATGTCGATTAAAATCTAATCACTTTAAAGGTATCAACCGAATAATCCACAAATTAAGGAGTAAAAAACAACCAATCTGTGGATAACTTTTTTCAAAAAATTGTGCATTGCTTGAATTATGTGGGTAACTAGACTATTATTTGTGGACAATGTGGATAAAAAGAGGTTTTTTTGTGGATAATGTGGAAAAAGAGCAAGAGAGTTGTTGAACTAGGTTTTTATATGTGAATAACGTTGTGGAAAAGAGAAACTGGGTTGAAAAATAAGAAATTCCCACGAATTTTGTCGACTCGTGAAGCAATATGTAGAGTTCTCGTTTTAGGTGATAATTGAATATAATAGATAAAAAAGACCTTTTGAAAGTGGGGATAGGGATGAAAAGAAAGTTCTTATTAGCGGTCTTCATCGTTCTCTTCTTTGGATTAACTGCCTGCAATGTAGATATTAATATATCAACAGATGACAAGAAACCTGATGTTATTGATAAGGGCAATAATCAAGAAGAACCAGTTAATAAACAGTACGAGAACAATGCATTTAAGGAAGTAACAGTATCAAAACCGAATGGTAAGATAATAGTGAAGGGAAAGGCAAGAGTGTTTGAAGGTGTTTTTCAATATGCAGTAATCTCTGGAAAGGAGATCTTATTGGAAAACCATTATCAAACAGAAGGTGCTCCTGCATGGGGGAACTTTGAAATATCAATTGATGAAGAGCTTATGAATAAAGGTGCGGACTCCATTGAGCTATTTGTATATTCTGCAAAGGATGGATCAAAAACAGACATCTTAACCATTCCATTAAAATAATAAAGGAGGCTTGGATACAATATCCAAGCCCCTTTTAATTATTCAGCCAGTTCAGCCCATTCGTCCATTAGCTGTTCAAGCTCAGACTTTGCCTTTTCATTTTTAAAATTTATTTCGAGCACTTTCTCATGGTCCTGAAATATTTCAGGATCGCATAACTTTTCATCGTTATCCTGGATGAGTGCCTCCAACTCTTCTATACGTAATTCGATTTCTTCTAATTTTCTTTTGCGCTGACGCTCAAGCTTTTTACTTTCTTTATCCTGATGATAGGAATTTTTATCTTGAACTTCGGAAGCTGTTTGTTTTTTTACAACGTTCGCATTCTCTATAGCCTTGAGTTCCTCTTCCTCCAACTTTTTCTCTAAGTAATAGTCATAGTCGCCTAGATATTCTGTGCTGCCATGTTTGCTAAGCTCCAAAACTTTGGTGGCTATTCTGTTAATAAAGTAGCGATCGTGAGAGACAAAAATAATCGTCCCAGGGTAGTCGACTAGTGCATTTTCAAGTACCTCTTTACTGTCGAGGTCTAGATGGTTCGTTGGCTCGTCCAATATTAAAACGTTTGCCTTTTCCAGCATTAATTTGGCTAACGCCAATCGTGCTTTTTCTCCGCCGCTCAATGTAGATACAATTTTTAATACATCATCACCCGAAAACAGGAAGTTACCTAAGACTGTCCGTATTTCTTTTTCATTTTTTAACGGCCATTCATCCCAAAGTTCATTGAGAACACGCTTATTTGATGTTAACTCTGCCTGTTCCTGGTCATAATACCCAATTGCTAGATTTGCACCATATTGAATTGTGCCAGCCAGCGCCGGAAGCTTTTTAATAATGGTTTTTAAAAGAGTAGACTTCCCAATTCCGTTTGGACCAACTAAGGCAATGCTTTCACCGCGATATGCCCGCATCGAAATATTCTCAGATACTTTTTGTCCATCATAACCAACTGCTAAGGAGTCCACGGTAAGAACATCATTTCCAGTTTGTTTCTCAATTTCAAAGGAAAAGGTGGCGGACTTCTCATCTCCTAAAGGACGGTCCATCAATTCCATTTTTTCAAGTTTTTTGCGCCTGCTTTGAGCTCGCTTCGTTGTCGACGCACGGGCTAAGTTGCGCTGGATAAAATCTTGAAGATTCGCAACCTCTTGCTGCTGCTTCTCATATAGCTTCAAATCACGTTCATAATTGGCAGCTTTTTGGTCAAGGTATGCGCTGTAGTTTCCATTGAATTTTTGAATTTGCTTACGTGAGACTTCATAAACTTGTGTGACAACTTTATCTAAAAAATAACGGTCATGGGATACAATTAATATCGCCCCGTCATAACCTTGTAAATACTGTTCAAGCCAGGAAAGTGTATCAATATCAAGATGGTTTGTCGGCTCGTCAAGGATTAAAATATCCGGTTTGGTTAATAGTAGTTTCCCTAGTGCAAGGCGCGTTTTCTGTCCGCCGCTTAAGGAAGAGATCATTACGGTATTATCTCGGAAATTCAGTCCGTGCAGGATGGAGCGAATATCTGCTTCATACTGATAACCGCCTTGTTCTTTAAATTTTACTTGTAGTTGATCATATTCATTTAGGATTCTCTCGTATCTGTTAGTATCCTCTATTGCAGCAGGATCTGACATTTGAACTTCGAGCTGTCGAAGTGAGCTTTCCATAGCTCTTAGTGATTCAAATACGGTCAGCATTTCATCCCAGATCGATAAATTCGATTCCAGTCCGGTATTCTGGGCTAAATATCCAATGCTTACTCCTTTGGGCTTAATGATTTCACCGCCATCATGTGACAAATGCCCGGCAATAATCTTTAATAAGGTCGATTTCCCTGCACCGTTCCGCCCGACAAGAGCAACACGGTCCCGAGTTTGTAATTCTAGTTTTATATTCGATAAAATTAGGTCTGCACCATAGTATTTTGCTAGTTGATTAACTTGTAATAATATCATTGTTTTTCACCTCTATTACTAAAATAAGTGTACCTTATTCGAACAATGTCGGCAATAAAGTGTCTTAGTGTTGGAGAAAATTAGAAAATATCTCGGAAGAAATAAATGTGAATTTTTCATCATTCGTTCAAAGTTTCACAGACAAATTGTGAAAAATATAGTATGATTTTTTGTGGGAGGATATTGTTTATGTCTGAATTTACTCATTTTAACGAAGAGGGAAGAGCGAAAATGGTGGACGTTAGCGAAAAGCCAGAGACGGCTCGTACGGCACTTGCTCATTCCAGCATTACGGTTAGTAAAGAAATATATGAAAAAATTACAAATAATGATATGAAAAAGGGCGACGTTCTAGCAGTAGCGCAAGTTGCTGGTGTTATGGGAGCAAAGAAAACATGGGACCTAATCCCGATGTGCCATCCTATACCTTTGACGGGGATAAATATATCCTTCTCTTGGGAAAAAGAACATGATACAGCTTTTACATTAAATATTGCAGCTTCTGTCAAAACAAAAGGAAATACAGGTGTTGAAATGGAAGCGTTAACAGCTGCCTCCACATGTGCACTAACTATTTATGATATGTGTAAAGCAGTAGATAAAGGCATGGTCATTGGAAAAACCTATTTGGTTGAAAAAACGGGCGGGAAAAACGGGGATTTCCACCGAACCGAACAAATTAGATAAATGCACAACTATTTATGAGGGGTGGGAGAATATGAGTAATGAAACAATGAAAATACCACAAGCGACAGCGAAACGGCTGCCCTTATATTATCGATTTTTGAAGAATCTGCATTCTTCTGGTAAACAGAGGGTTTCGTCTGCAGAATTGAGTGAGGCAGTAAAGGTGGATTCGGCAACAATTCGCCGCGATTTTTCTTATTTTGGAGCCTTGGGTAAAAAGGGATATGGCTACAATGTCAATTACCTCTTAACCTTCTTTCGGAAAACACTTGATCAAGATGAATTAACAAAAGTAGCGTTAATTGGGGTAGGTAACCTCGGTACTGCCTTTCTAAATTATAACTTTTTAAAAAATAATAATACCAAAATTGAATGCGCATTTGATGTCGATCCTAACAAAATGGGAACAACCATCCGGGATGTACCAGTGTACCATATGGATGAGCTCGAGAAGGTATTAAGTAATGATGACATTCATGTTGCCATCCTGACGGTACCTGCTCCAGTGGCTCAGGTGATTACGGACCGGCTTGTGAAATCCAACATTAAAGCGATATTGAATTTTACACCTGCAAGATTAAATGTTCCTTCAACGATTAGGGTTCATCATATCGACTTGGCTGTCGAATTGCAATCACTCATTTACTTCTTGAAACACTATCCTACAGAGGAAACAGAAGAATAAAGTAAAAGACCTTTTCACTATGTAATGTGAAAAGGCCTTTTTAATTTGCTTACTTTTTAATCTTGTCCTTGTATCTATTGTAAAAGAAAATCATTCTTAAGCCAGACCCGAAATCAAATGTGGCTAATATAACAAGCAAGTAACTGAAAAATCCCCATCCGTTTAGGGTGACATCTTCAATCGCAAAATAAGTAAATAAGCAGCCGAGCACCATATAAATGATTCCGGAAAACAAGGGTGAACGTCTCATAGAAAGCCTCCGATAAAGTTTTGAATACCTTCTGCCTCACGAATAATTGCATCAATTTCATCTTTATAAACTGACTGGATGACTACTACTAATGTATTCATCGCAACATGGGCAAAAATCGGTACAAGGATATGTTTTGTTTTTACATAAAGAAACGCAAAAGTGAAGCCCATTGCTGAATAGAGCAGGATATGCTCCGGCTCCATATGGGCTAAGGCAAAAATAACAGAGCTGATTAACGCTGAAAAGAAAAAGTTAAGTCGTTTATGAAGAGTACCGAAAATGATTTTCCGAAAAACAATTTCCTCTAAGATTGGTCCAATTACTGAGCTAACTAAGATGGCAAGCGGAAAGGACTCAATAATGTTAAGGATTTGCTGTGTGTTTTCTGAGCCCATTTCAACCCCGATAAGCCGTTCAATATTCGCAGCTAAAGATTGGGCGAATAAGGCTAGAAAAACCCCTAATACAGCCCAGACCGCGGAATAGCCAAAGGAACTGCCTCTTTCATCTAATCGAGCTTTGTTCATTTCCTTTCTTAAAATGAACAAAATAATAATTAGAGCAAGGGTGAAGCTGAAAATTAACCAATAAGGGACAACGAGCCCTTGATTGATTCCTAAATAGCCAAATAGAAACATCAGTCCAGGAATACCTACTGCGCTTGATAACTGCATTGCTATATAGACAATTAAAATAATCCAATATTCCCTTTTCAAATTAATAAATCTCCTTTAAGCAGCTAATGAAAATATTTTACCCTATTCTTCATTCTACTAATAATAGCAAGGTTGTTTCAATTTTAAAGATTATGTTTACAAACGATGTATATTCCTGAGTATAAATCGCATACTTGTAAGGTTGTAAAAAATTATAAAAAATTTCAGCTTCATACTTGCAAAATTTTTTTCCATTTATTATTATAATAATTGTGTTAGCACTCAAGTATAGAGAGTGCTAATAAGTCAGAATTACATATTTATTTGAGGAGGTTGTTTGATTTGTTAAGACCACTAGGTGATCGTATTGTCATTGAGCTTGTCGAATCAGAAGAAAAAACTGCAAGCGGTATCGTGTTACCAGACTCAGCTAAGGAAAAGCCTCAAGAAGGAAAAGTTGTTGCCGTAGGTACAGGCCGAGTGCTTGAAAGTGGCGAACGTGTTGCTCTTGAAGTTTCTGTAGGCGATCGTATTATCTTCTCAAAATACTCTGGTACAGAAGTGAAGTTTGAAGGAAACGAATATTTAATTTTACGTGAAAACGATATCCTTGCTGTTGTTGGACAATAAGGATTTAAAAAAACAATATTGAGTTTAAAAAATACGAGGAGGTTTTTTGAACATGGCTAAAGAAATTAAGTTTAGTGAAGAAGCACGCCGCGCAATGCTTCGTGGTGTTGATGCGCTTGCAGACGCAGTAAAAGTTACTCTTGGACCTAAAGGACGTAACGTGGTTCTAGAAAAGAAATTTGGTTCTCCACTTATTACAAACGACGGTGTAACAATTGCGAAAGAAATCGAATTAGAAGACGCATTTGAAAACATGGGTGCGAAGCTTGTTGCTGAAGTAGCTAGCAAAACAAACGATGTTGCTGGTGACGGAACTACAACTGCAACAGTTCTTGCTCAAGCGATGATTCGTGAAGGCTTAAAGAACGTAACTGCTGGTGCAAACCCAATGGGTATCCGTAAAGGAATTGAAAAAGCAGTTGTTGCAGCGGTTGAAGGATTAAAAGCAATTTCTAAGCCAATCGAAGGCAAAGAGTCTATTGCACAAGTTGCTGCGATTTCTTCTGATGATAGAGAAGTAGGTCAACTAATTGCAGAAGCAATGGAGCGCGTTGGTAACGACGGCGTTATCACAATTGAAGAATCTAAGGGCTTCACAACTGAATTAGACGTTGTTGAAGGTATGCAATTTGACCGCGGATATACTTCTGCTTACATGGTAACAAACACAGATAAAATGGAAGCTGTTTTGGAAAATCCATATATCTTAATCACAGACAAAAAAATCTCAAGCATTCAGGAAATCCTTCCTGTCCTTGAACAAGTAGTACAACAAGGCAAACCATTATTGTTAATCGCTGAAGATATCGAAGGTGAAGCACTTTCTACTTTAGTATTGAACAAACTTCGCGGAACATTCAATGCAGTTGCTGTTAAAGCTCCTGGCTTTGGTGACCGTCGTAAAGCAATGCTTGAAGATATCGCTGCATTAACTGGCGGTGAAGTGATTACTGAAGAGCTTGGCCGTGAATTGAAAACTACTACAATCACATCTTTAGGACGTGCTTCTAAAGTTGTTGTAACAAAAGAAAATACAACAATCGTTGAGGGTGCTGGTGCAACTGAAGAGATCCAATCTCGAGTTAACCAAATCCGTGTTCAATTAGAAGAAACCACTTCTGAATTTGACCGTGAAAAGTTACAAGAGCGCTTAGCGAAATTAGCTGGCGGTGTAGCAGTAATCAAAGTTGGTGCTGCAACTGAAACTGAATTAAAAGAGCGCAAGCTTCGTATCGAAGACGCTTTAAACGCAACTCGTGCTGCGGTTGAAGAAGGTATCGTATCCGGTGGTGGTGTTGCCCTTCTTAACGTATATAACAAAGTAGCTGAAATCCAAGCTGAAGGCGATATCCAAACTGGAGTAAACATCGTATTACGTGCGATCGAAGAGCCAGTACGTACAATTGCTCACAACGCTGGTCTTGAAGGTTCAGTTATCGTTGACCGCTTAAAGCGCGAAGAAGTTGGAACAGGCTTCAACGCTGCTAGCGGTGAGTGGGTAAACATGATCGAAGCTGGTATCGTTGACCCAACTAAGGTTACACGTTCTGCACTTCAAAACGCTGCATCTGTAGCGGCTATGTTCTTAACAACTGAAGCAGTTGTTGCTGACAAGCCAGAACCACCAAGTGCTGGAATGCCTGACATGGGCGGAATGGGCGGAATGGGCGGCATGATGTAATGGCCGCTAAGACCCCTTGATTAATAAGGGTTTTAAAGTGAATCGCTAACAAATTGCTAAAATCGGGTATATAAAAGAGGCTTCTCATTGGATGATTAAACCTTTGAGAAGCCTTTTTCTTTTGCTTACGAGAGAAGTGCTGGATCAAACATAATCAATTAGATCAGGCTTCTGCAAACAGGCTAGATAACTGTTGTAGTTATAGCCTTAGTTTTAAGTTGGTTAGTTTAAGTAAAATCCCTCGCAAAGTGTCATTAAAACATATGCTATATACTTGAGACGAGAATGTAAGGATTATTTTCCTTTTAATATCCAAAAACCTACTAATATAATTGTTATACCAAGTGCAGAGCGCCAACTAGGAACTTCCTTTAGAAATATAAAACCAATTGCAACACTTACTAGAATTTCCAATCCTTTAGATACAATAAGAGAGAAGGTTAAGTTACCTACAACTTTTGTTAGAAACTTTACTCCATATCCAATCATCATACTGGCGGATAGAAAAAAGGGAAAAAGTTTTATATAGTACCACAAAGTTGATAGAATATGTGAATCAATGTGCTTGGTGTGATAAGCATATATAGCATTAATTATTACTAACCCACCTAACATTAACAAAAGGGCAAGAAAAATCATAAATGTTGGTCTCCAATTTGCTTGTTTCTATAATTTTTGCCTAAATACAAATATTTATGTGAAGACCAACAACAATTTATCTGAAAAATTCCGTTAAGCATATCATGGTAATAAATCCAAAGATGTATGGAATGGTAGCTGCTCGTTCATATCCATCCCCATGACTTTATGGAATAAATTCTTAATATATAACAAAAATGGGACGGAGGGACAGTAACTGTACTCTTTGTTCCTTTATTGCCTGTTCTCTAGTAAGTGATTATTGACTACTGGAGTACAGGCATTGTTTTTTACACACAAAAAAGGCGTACTTTTACCACAATGTTTGCTCTTAATGTTAAATTTAGATATAATCAAAAATTTTTTAAAAAAGAATTTTTTTGCATGAAGGAAAGTTTTATGGTGGTGGTGAATATATATAGAGAGAGAGGAGGAGGGGGAGTATGCGAAAATATTCAAGGATCCAAAAAAAAATTGTTGCATTTTCTTATGTCTGTAAATGTTTAGGGATTATTAATAAAGAAGAATATAAGCAAATAACAGGTAAGACCTTTTTAAATAATCCAACTAAAGACTAGGTTGTCTGTATCTTTTTTTTCGAAAAATTAATTTCAATTGTAATGTGAAAAAATGAATTTGCTCTATCTATAGTGATTCCTTTTTTTTGACCAAAAAGTTGCGCGTGTGCAAAATAGATGTCCGTTACCAATAAATCATAAAGGAAAAGAGGTATGTTTTATGTTCCACTATTTGAAAAAATACTTGATTGTTCTAGCAGTTCTAACTTTGTCACTTGTAGGTTGTTCAAGTACGGAAAAAACAAACAATAGCAGCGATAAATTAATCGTAACAACGACGATAGGAATGATTGCCGATGTAGTCAAAAAGGTTGGAGGTGAACATGTAGAGGTGACGGGCCTAATGAAATCGGGTGTTGACCCTCATCTTTATAAAGCATCTCAAGGGGATATAAAAAAGTTGGAGGATGCAGATCTTATTTTCTACAATGGTTTACATTTAGAGGGGAAAATGGTTGACATTTTTGAAAAGATGTCAAAGGAAAAGCCGACTGTTGCTGTCACAAAGGATATTCCAGAATCAGAATTACGTGCACCAGATGATGGAGCATACAGCCATGACCCTCACGTATGGTTTAATGTTCAGCTTTGGATTACAGCTACTAAAACAATCGCAGACGAACTATCAAAGATTGACCCTGATAACGAAGCGGATTACTCGAAAAATGCTGAAGAATACATTCAACAATTGGAAGAACTAGATCAGTATGCGAAAGAGCAGATTGCTACAATTCCGGAACAAACCCGCGTATTAGTGACAGCGCATGATGCTTTCGGTTATTTTGGTGAAGCATATGACATTAAAGTAATGGGTCTACAAGGGATGAGCACAGCTTCTGAATACGGGTCTAAAGATGTTAGTAGCTTAAGAGATTACTTAGTTGAAAACAAGATTAAGGCTGTTTTTGTAGAATCAAGTGTTCCGAAAAAAGCAATTGAAGCTGTTATTGAAGGAGCTAAAGAACAGGGTCATGAAGTGGTTATCGGCGGAGAGTTGTTTTCTGATGCTATGGGAGAAGCAGGCACAGAGGAAGGCACATACTTAGGAATGGTCCGACACAATGTTGATACAATCGTGAATGCATTAAAGTAAAGGAGTCGATGAGAAAGTGACATCGCCAGTAACAGTAAATAATTTGACAGTTGCCTATCAAAAAAAGCCTGTTTTAGAAGATATCTCATTTAGTGTACCTGAAGGAAAGCTAATCGGTATTATTGGACCGAATGGGGCAGGGAAATCCACGTTAATTAAAGCCATCCTAGAATTAATCCCAACCATTAGTGGAAAGGTACAAATCTTTGGGAGCAGCTATAAACAAAGTCGAAAAAAAGTGGGGTATGTACCACAGAGGGAATCGGTGGACTGGGATTTTCCAACCGATGCCCTTGATGTTGTCACAATGGGTAGATACGGTCATTTAGGCTGGTTTAAACGTCCAGGTAAGACAGACACAGCCATTGCCATGGAATGCTTGGAAAAAGTAGGTATGAGCCAATTTGCAAACAGGCAAATAAGTCAGTTATCTGGTGGACAGCAACAGCGGGTATTTTTAGCTCGTGCACTAGCACAAGATGCAGACCTATATTTTATGGATGAACCATTTGTCGGAGTCGATGCAGCAACAGAAAAAGCGATTATTACACTCTTAAATGACCTGAAAAAACAGGGGAAAACCGTTTTAGTTGTTCACCATGACCTTAATACCGTGAAAGAGTATTTTGATTGGATTATGCTTTTAAATAAAAAATTGATTGGAATCGGGCCAACAGAGGTGTTGTTTACGAAGGATTATTTACAAACGACGTATGGTGGTAAATTAACGATGCTAGAAAAAGATACTTCCCCGATCATCATAAGCTGAGGTGAGGAATAAACATGAACTGGCTCGAAATATTTCAAGACCCTAATACGCAATGGATATTGCTAGGAACAATGTTGTTAGGATTAAGCAGCGGGGTCATTGGTAGCTTTGCCTATTTACGTAAGCAGTCATTAATGGGGGATGCTTTAGCTCATGCAGCTCTCCCAGGTGTTTGTATTGCCTTTATGCTGACAGGAACTAAATCGATCTTCTTCTTTCTAATTGGTGCGATTATTGCTGGGATTGTCGCAACCTTCATGATTGGTTATATTACGAGAAATTCTCGTATTAAGCAGGATTCTGCCTTAGGGATTATTTTAACGGTATTTTTTGGGTTTGGGATTGTGCTTTTAACCCAAATTCAGCATAGTGACAGCGGTAATCAGAGCGGGTTGGATAAATTTCTGTTCGGTCAGGCTGCCTCGATGGTGCAATCTGATGTGTACACGATGACAATAATTAGTATCATTCTTGTCACATTGTCGATTTTGTTTTTCAAAGAATTTAAGCTCCTTTCCTTTGACCCAGGTTTTGCAAAGGGGATTGGACTGCCAACGTTAATTTTGGATCAATTTATTATGCTATTAATTGTTACAGCAGTGGTGGTAGGAATTCAGGCAGTTGGGGTGGTACTTATGGCAGCTTTACTTATTACACCAGCAGTCGCCGCTAGGTATTGGACAGAAAAGCTACACATTATGGTGATTATGTCAGGTATTTTTGGGGCGTTGAGTGGGTTCACTGGTACAATCATCAGTACGACAGCTAATAATCTTCCGACAGGACCACTTGCAGTATTATCAGCAACCGTTATATTTTTGTTTTCGGTCATATTTGCACCAAGAAGAGGTGTTATTGCAAAAAGCTTGCTGCAGCTTTCTGCAAGGAAAAACTATAACAAACAATATACGAGTCAAAAAGTAAAGGAGAAGTCCTTATGAATGATATGTGGATTATCCTCATTGGTGCACTGGTCGCCTGCTCCTGCTGTATCGTAGGTTGTTTTCTTGTTTTACGAAAGATGTCCATGATCGGTGATGCGATTAGTCACTCGGTTTTACCTGGAATTGTTCTCGCCTTTTTATTCAGCGGCGGTTCAAGAGACTCCATTTTCATGATGCTAGGTGCTGCAGCTTTAGGTTTGATAACCGTATTTTTAATTCAAATGTTTCAAAATTCAGGTGTACAATCAGATGCATCAATCGGGGTTGTTTTTACTGCTTTATTTGCAGTAGGAGTTGTGTTGGTGAGTATTTTTACCCGAGAAGTGGATTTGGATTTAGATTGTGTGCTTTATGGAGAAATAGCCTACGCCCCTTGGGACACTTTTGAGATTGGCGGTAAAAGTCTTGGTCCAAGAGCGGTGTGGGGGGTAGGTGCAAGCTTGCTGTTGAACATAATTGTGATCGGGTTATTTTATAAGCAGTTTAAGCTTTGTTCCTTTGATCCTGCATTAGCAGCTGCTCTTGGTATCCCAGTCGCATTATTTCACTATTTATTAATGGGGTTAGTTTCTGTATCAACGGTAGCATCCTTTGAAAGTGTAGGTGCAATTTTAGTTGTTGGAATGATTATTGTACCTGCTGCCACAGCTTATCTTCTGACGGAAAAATTAAGTATTATGATTGCCATTAGCATGGTTATTGGCATCATCAGTTCGGTAGTTGGTTATTATGTTGCCTATTTATTTGATGCTTCTATAGCAGGTTCTATGATTACCGTCGCTGGTGCTATCTTTTTACTTGTATTCTTGTTATCACCAACACATGGTGTTGTGATGAAGAAATGGAGAAGAATGAAAATGGTCTGATTGGAGGGGAATGAAACTTCTATATGACTTCAGCAAATGAAGAGAAATACCTAGAAGAGATTTATTACTCAGTCTGTAAAAACGGTTATGCCCGCGTTTCACATTTGGCTAAATCATTAAATGTTTCCGCCTCTTCTGTCTCCAAGATGCTTGGAAAGCTAACACAGGAGGAATTTGTTGATTACAAGCCTTATGGGATTATTACTTTGACAGAAAAAGGGTTAACAAGTGGAATGAAGCTGGCTAAAAATCATCAAATCCTCGTTAATTTGTTCCGTTATATTGGCATGGAAGAAGAGGAAATTGATCAAGAAGTAAGAAATATAGAATACTATATTAGCAATAAGGCTTTAGAATGTATTAAAGCTTTTTTGGCGGAAAGAGATTTTACAGTTCGGCAACATTTAAAATAAAAAAGCAGTGGCAAATGGCATAGATCTATGCTCCTGACATGAAGAAGTAGAAAAAGCTTTAATATAATAGTTGGTTGAAGAAGTAGTCAACTGCTGCCCCTAAACATTGAACTTATGTCCCGGGGGAGCAGGGCGCTATATTCAATTCCTTGGGATAATCCCCTGCGGGTTAACTATAATAAATTAGAAGGGTTGTGCCTGGGTTTAAACCCTAATGAATTAACTAGCTCTTCTGGGACATTACTGAAGAACAATATAAAAAATAAGAAGCTATGCTTGTTAATGCGTAAACCTCACCACCATCCCAATTGTTTCCACATACACTCTAGACATGTTGAGTGTTTGAACAATGGTGACGATTTCTGCATTAAATTGCTAACATTTTGCTAATGCAATCCAGTGAAAAACGGTAATATCCCTTTAAAGATGTTACAGACAGAAATTAACAAAACCTTGATTTATCGCACTTTTCGCACACATCGTTAAAGATATTATACACTCTCATCATACGGGCGGTATGATGTAATTAGGGCTTTAAAACCCTGTTATATCAACGTCTAAAATAATAATATGCTTTTCTTGTCCTCGGATTTGTCCCCGTTCTATAAAAAACCCGGCAACCTATGACAAAAAGCTAACTATAGGAGAAGGTCTTTCATCAGTTTGCTAAACTGATGGGAGGCCTTTTCTTCCATGTTTGATGTCATATCAGCTGTGGTGTGAGGTTACTCTTTTATTTTGTTAAAAGGTACAAAGGATTATGGAGACGGTTTAGATGATGGAAGCAACACAATAGACTCGAAGTTTCTGTTAAGAAGTTAGATATAACTCAGGAATATCTAAAATGTGGCCATTTTCTTATAACTAACTTCTAAAATAAAACTAAACTTGAATAGGTAGTTCATTGTATAGTGGTGGTTGTTCTTATTTGGTTTTATCTTTCTAACATCATACGTTTTGCTTCAAAATATAAAGCTTGAATAAATTTCTTTATATTGATTCGTGTGGAAGTGAACACTGGTTTTGAGTCATTTTTTAACTCTGTCATCTTTTTGCGAACGATAGTAAAGTCAAAAAACTGGGAAGAATACTTTTCAAATTTTGCATTTGAGAAATCTGTTAGTCCCAAAGATGCTAAGTGATTCAATGACTGATTAATTGTTCTTCGAACTCGTTGTTTAGAAGCTTTTGCCTCCCTTCTTAAAGCCCCTTCATCAGCAGTAGCTCCAAGCTTTTTATTGGCTAAATACTCATAAATATCATTAAGAGATGGTAATCCGTGTTCAAATGTATTCTTTTTCTCATAATTAAATAAAAAAGCCAATATTTCTATTAAATCTTTGCTGCCACTCTCACCAGAAATACCTAATTCTGTAAAAAGTAATTCACCATAATTTTTAATATTATATTCCTTAAAAGATGTCTCCTTGTGATGTAACATTGTATCCATATGAAGTACAGTATTTAATGACTTTTGAATGTCATGAATTGATTTTTCTAGTCGAGTATGATCCATGACTTTTCGGATGATAGCAAGCACTTCTATCTTATTAATTGGCTTTAAAATGTAGTTTTCTATTCCAAGTGTATATGCTTTACTAATCAGTTCTTTTGACTCTATTTGAGAAATCATTATGATTTTACCTTTAAAAGTCGGTTTGATATATTTTATGGTTTCAAGACCATCACGATTTGGCATTAATAAATCAATCAATAAAATATCGACCTTTTTTAAATTTAAAGTTTCTCCATTTAATAATGCCCCATCATCGGATTCGCCAACAACTTGACCTAGTTCTTCATCCTCGATAAATTGAGCAAGCATGGACCGAACGATTACATCATCATCTGTTATATAAAAGTTCATCAAGAATTCTCCTTTTCAATCAAGTTATCAACAGGCAAAAGAATAATGAAAACTGTTCCTTTTTCGTTTGAGCCGCGTTTGAAGGTGACGTTTCCATTAAGCTTTTTGACCATATGTTCAACAAAAGTTAATCCAATACCTGTTGAGGGATACCCCATACCGTCAAATTTAGTAGTAAAGCCAGGTTTAAATATTAATTCCCTATTTTTATCTGTAATTCCTGGGCCGTCATCTTCGATCTGAAATTGAACCGAGTTATGTAGGAAACCTACCTCTATATGGATTGTTCCCTTTTCTATAATCGCTTCTACAGCGTTTGCAACTAAATTGTTAACAATCGATAGAATGGTATAAATATGGTAATTGGGGTGATTTCCTTTTATGTTATAACTAAAAAGAATATCTTTTTCTAATAAATGTGCATACTTTTCATTTGCTCGTACAATTATTTTAATCAGATCAGAAATATTGACATAGTCTGTAAAACCTTCATTTGAGATAAGTTTTGATAAGCCTGCAAAAATTCTCTGATTATCTTTTTTAATCTCGTGTATTTCACCAGCTATTTCTAGTAATTGTTGACTGGTTTTTTTAATAAATTTATTGTCTACAATTTCATTTTGAATGAATTTTCTATATAATTCGTAAGTTTTCATTGTAACTGTTTCCGAATTTTGTAGTGTTTTTTTTAAATGAATAGATTCCTCATATAAATTAGATACGTGCAATAACATATGTTCATTATGCTTTCGAACTTCTATCTCCCGGGATTGTGCTTCATAAAGTTTCATCATACTAAAGACCCCTAAAACCATAAAGCTATGAGTAAGAGCAATAAAAAACATCTCAATAAATGAGCCTGAAGTAATCGTAACTTTAAAAATAATATACTGTATAAATATCTCTACAAGATTGGACAATATTTCAATGGTTATCCCAAAGAAACCAATGATCAAAGGTCGACGATGAAAATGATTTACTTTTACTATATAAAAAATGCAAGTATAGGTGAAGTAAAAGAAAAAACTGGGATAATGAGTTTCGAAAGAAATTAGCCAGTTAAAGTTTGCTTCCATTATGAAATCTAATAGAATACGAAAAAGTACAACTAGCATTGCTGTTAGAAAGCCTGGGATAATGGCGGTTTTTCTTAAAAATAATAGGAATAAGAAAAGGGTTGGCGGACCTAAGCTAACTCGAAACGTCTCATTAATGGGATAAAAATTTATTTCACCTGCTATTGGAACAAAAAGTATCATGAGTAGAATAATGGTACGATCTTTCCTTAATAAAAGATTAACACTCAAAACGATCACTTCCCATTTAAGATTTCGAATAGTAATGATAGTTTAAATAAAAAGTTCTTCTGAATCAACAACGGATTATCTGAATATTATTTAGCTGTTCAGCTTAGTGTATGTGTATGAAATAGTAATAAATTAAAAATAATTTTCTGGTGAGTTTGTAGTGTTCTGTTTCTTTTTGTAGCATAGATCCTAAACTGAATTATATCGAATGAACTTAGAAAGTGGAAAGCGCTTACAGAGGGGGGCGGGAAAGTGTATCAGCAAAAGATAAATGAAATAAATCAAGAGAGTGACCTCATGGAGGAAAAATACCTTGATGAATGTGTCAGGAAATACCGTTTGCTTGGTATGAAAGGCCGATGTGCTGATTATATCCCAGCTTTAAGCGAATCTAACCGATCGGATTTAGGAGTTTACATGATTAGTTCTGATGGTCTTGAGATTAAGGCAGGAGATTGGCAAGTTCCTTTTACTTTGCAAAGTATTTCAAAAGTGATTAGTTTTATAGCGGCATGTTTAGACCGTGGAATTCCATATGTATTAAATCACGTTGATGTCGAACCAACAGGGGACGCTTTTAACTCTATCGTTCGTTTAGAAATGCATAAACCAGGTAAACCGTTCAACCCAATGATTAACGTGGGAGCGATTACAGTCACATCTCTTCTTATTGGGGAATCCCCAGAGCAAAAGTTAGAATCGATCTATGTATTAATAGAAAAAATGATTGGGAGACGACCAACCTTTAATGAAAAGGTATTTCAGTCTGAGTGGAAAACAGCAAATCGAAATAGAGCTTTAGCTTATTATTTGAAAGAAAGCGGATTTTTAGAGTCAGAAGTAGAAGATGTGTTAAAAGTTTACTTAAAACAATGTTCAATTGAAGTAAATACAAAAGATATTGCGTTAATTGGGTTAATTATATCTAATAATGGTTACGACACAATTCAAAAAAGACAAGTCTTTCCTAAACAAATAGGGAAGTTAATCAAAGGTTTAATGCTAACTTGCGGGATGTATAATGCTTCAGGGAAATTTGCAGCATTTGTTGGAATTCCAGCAAAAAGTGGCGTGTCGGGTGGGATTATGGCATCAGTTCCAGCTAGATATCGACAAAATACACCTTTTCAAATAGGGTGTGGTATTGGGATTTATGGACCTGCTATAGATGAATATGGAAATAGCCTGGCAGGTGTTGAGTTATTAAAACATCTTGCAGAGGTATATGAACTCAGTATTTTTTAATTATTGAGCTATTTTATTACTGAAAATGAAAGTTATAAAGGGGATATTATCTTGAAGAAGTTGCTGTTACTTACTACAGGTGGGACAATCGCTTCATTAGAAGGAGAAAATGGATTAGCTCCTGAGATGAAGGGAGATGAACTTTTAAGTTATCTATCAGGAATAAATTTACATTGTCAGATTGATAGTAAGCCTTTGATGAATATAGATAGTACAAATATGCAACCTGAAAACTGGTCTAAAATAGCAATATCAATATATGAGCATTACCATAATTACGATGGCTTCGTTATTACACATGGGACAGATACAATGGCTTACACTTCGGCTGCGCTATCTTATATGCTTCAAAATAGTGGGAAACCCATTGTGATAACAGGATCTCAAGTCCCAATTTCCTTTCAGCAAACAGATGCTAAAAGAAATATCTCTGATGCGTTTCGGTTTGCTTGTGAAGACATTGGTGGAGTATATGTTGTTTTTGATGGGAGAGTTATACAAGGGACAAGAGCAATTAAAGTAAGAACAAAAAGCTATGATGCGTTTGAAAGCATTAATTATCCTTATGTGGCTTTTATAAATAAAGAGTGTATTCATTATAATATACCGATCGATACGTCAAAGAATAAAGAGATTAAGCTTGATACTTCCCTTTGTACAGATGTTTTATTAATAAAGTTGTATCCTGGCATGAAGCCGGAATTCTTTGACTCTCTTAAAAATTTATGTAAAGGGATTGTAGTTGAGAGTTATGGAAGCGGTGGTATTCCATTTGAAAGAAGAAACATTGTGGAAAAATTAAATGACTTGACTAAATACGGAATATCTATTGTTGTTACTACTCAATGTCTAGAAGAAGGAGAGGATATGGATATTTATGAAGTAGGGAGAAAAGTTGATCGTAATTCCATTATTCGTTCAAGGAATATGAATACTGAAGCCATTGTTCCAAAATTAATGTGGGCTTTAGGCAAGACAGAGGATCCGCAAAAGGTGAAGATGGTTATGGAAACACCAGTTGCAAATGATTTAGATTTTAAAACTTACAAGGGGAGTGAAGAAAATGGTGATAGACAAGAAAGAATACCGAATTGAGAGAGATTTTCTTGGAGAAAAGGAAATACCTGCAAATGTTTATTATGGAATTCAAACGTTAAGGGCTGTAGAAAATTTTCCAATCACTAGCTATAAAATTCATACAGAAATGATAAAAGCGCTAGCAATGGTTAAAAAAGCAGCAGCGCTTGCCAATATGGATAGTAAGCGTTTATATGAAGGAATTGGTAATGTAATTGTTCAATCTACAGATGAAATTCTAGAGGGAAAATGGCACGAGTATTTTATAGTCGACCCGATCCAAGGTGGAGCCGGTACGTCAATGAATATGAATGCAAATGAAGTCATTGCAAACCGTGCGCTTGAATTACTTGGCCATAATAAAGGAGAATATGGAAAATTAAGCCCTAATAGTCATGTGAATATGTCGCAATCAACAAACGATGTATTTCCGACAGCCATTCATATCTCGACACTTAATATGCTGAACAAGCTTCTAGATACCATGAATGACATGTTAAATGTCTTTAAGGAAAAAGCTCAGCAATTTGACCATATTATAAAAATGGGACGTACTCACCTTCAAGATGCTGTACCCATTCGCCTAGGTCAAGAATTTGAAGCTTACAGCCGTGTATTGGAACGTGACATTAAACGGATTGGACAAACACGCCTGCATCTTTACGAAGTGAATATGGGAGCGACGGCTGTAGGGACAGGGTTAAATGCTGACCCCAAGTATATAAAAAATGTTGTAAAGTATCTTTCAGATATTAGTGGCTTACAGCTTGTAGGAGCTGAACACCTTGTCGATGCAACACAAAATACAGATGCTTACACAGAGGTGTCAGCAGCATTGAAGGTCTGCATGATAAATATGTCCAAAATAGCGAATGACTTAAGATTAATGGCATCTGGACCACGTGCGGGATTTGGAGAAATTACCTTACCATCACGTCAGCCTGGTTCCTCCATCATGCCAGGAAAGGTAAACCCAGTAATGCCAGAGCTTATTAACCAAGTTGCCTTTCAGGTTATTGGAAACGACCATACGATTTGCTTAGCCTCTGAAGCAGGGCAGCTTGAATTAAACGTGATGGAACCTGTGTTGGTTTTTAACTTGCTGCAATCCATCAGCATCATGAACAATGCATTTCGAAGCTTTACAGACTTTTGTTTAACAGGTATAAAAGCAAATGAAGACCGGATGAAAGAATATGTTGAAAAAAGTGTAGGATTACTTACAGCTGTAAATCCTCACATAGGGTATGAAGTTGCATCGCGAATTGCTCGAGAGGCCATCTTAAAAGGTAAATTGATTAGAGAGCTTTGCCTACAATATCAAGTGTTGACAGAGGAAGAGCTTGATTTAATATTAAATCCTTACGAAATGACAAATCCTGGAATATCCGGTAGTGCCCTTTTTGAACGAGTGTAACAAACTATATTTTTATAAAATAAAACTTAAAAGATAATAAGCTCCTATTATAAAAATCATCCCATTAGGAACCATAGTATGATGTAATAGATATTCGTTGTTAAACATTTCCTATGTATCTCTTAATTTTGAGATGACTTATAAAAGAAAAATGAACGTTTAAATATAAAATTCCGAAAGAGCTTTATTGTCGATAGGGGGAGTAGGAGTGAGGAATGTACGATTACCATCAATGGCAGAGATTATTCTCACATTGGGATTGTTTTTAGTTATTGTTTTTTCATTTACCACTTTGTTTGATTTACCGATACAGCTAGCGCTATTTATATCGTGGTTCATTGTTATTTTACTTGGATTACACTTAGGACACAGATACCAGCAATTGCAAGGTGCTATTACAAACGGGATTTCGAATGGTCTTGAGGCCATATTGATTCTCGTTGCAGTCGGTGCCCTTATCGGGACTTGGATTGCAGGAGGGGTCGTTCCGACACTTATTTATTACGGATTAGAGTTTATCCACCCAAACATTTTCTTATTAGCCACTCTCGTTATTTGCTCGATTACATCTTTGGCGACAGGTACGTCTTGGGGAACAGTCGGAACTGCTGGAATCGCAATGATGGCAATTGGAGAAGGGATGGGTATCCCTCTGCCGCTTGTAGCTGGTGCCGTTCTTTCCGGTGCATACTTTGGAGATAAGCTTTCTCCACTATCTGATAGTACCGTACTCGCAGCATCAATGTCGAAAGTGGATGTTATTGCACATGTACGTGCCATGTTATATTTAGATATCCCAGCATACATCATTACTGCTATTCTTTTTACCATCGCAGGGATTATGTATGGCGGGAAAAATACAGATTTAGAAAAAGTAGAATTTCTCAAGACTGCATTACTAGAAAACTTCGATATTCAAATTTGGATGCTAATTCCTGCGATATTTGTCATTCTATTGCTCGCACTAAAACAACCTTCTATGCCAACTATTGCTGCAGGGGCTCTCTTAGGGACCATTTGGGCTACCGTATTCCAAGGGATGGATTTTTCTGTGGCCCTCGGTACGGCTTACAGTGGTTTTTCAATTGATACAGGCATTGAATTCATGGATGGCCTTCTGAACCGTGGGGGGATCCAGGGGATGCTTGGCTCAATCGTCGTTATTATTTTCGGATTGGGATTTGGTGGTCTATTGGAGCATTTAGGAGTACTAAAAGTAATAGTATCCAAATTCCAGAAAAAGCTAACTTCAGCAGGTAATGTGACTCTGTCAACGTTAATTGTTGCCTTTTTAGCGAATGTATTTGGTTGTGCAATGTACGTTTCATTAATTTTAACACCAAAGATCATGGAAGAAAACTATGATAAATTATACATTGATCGAAGAGTTTTAGCTCGAAATTCTGAGGTCGGCGGTACGCTAACCTCTGGGATGATTCCTTGGTCCGACAACGGAATTTTCATGGCAGGGATTCTAGGCATATCTACCTTTTCCTATGTTCCATTCATGTGGTTAAGTTTTGTTTCCATTGCACTTGCGATCATTTATGGTTATACAGGGAAATATATTTGGTACACTAACAATAACGTAAAGGAACTTCGACAGCAGGCTAACTAATGGTGTTAGCCTCTTTTTTTATGTCTTTTATTACATGAAGATGTGCATTGCTAGTAAACCAAAGTGAAGTGTTTAAATATATTGCTAGTAACATGCATTTTCATTAAATCCCGTTACCTTATGGGTTTTATGGTGCATGCATCAGCACAAAATGGCCAAGCCAATCCGTTCATCCTGACGTGTGGATAGGTTCAGTATGACACTTGGAGAGGCTCAAGTTGACCCAAGCAATACCAGAGATTTCTTCATTAGAGTACTTAAAATATTATGTCCTCTCATCTTCCATTTTGATTTCCATCAAGCAAATTTATTTTTTATAAAAACCTGTCCTTTTTCCGATTTTATTTCTATATAACAGGTGCAGGACCATGAACCAATTGGTGGGCTGCTTGTGTCTGACGACCGTGTCTAGGTTCCTTTTTAAAAAGATTCATTAAAGGAGGAGAGGTTCAGTTGAGCAGGTTATTAGGAGCGTCCTATTTAGCACTAACTCTAAAAGAGCTCATATACGAGTTAACTGTGGAGTATTGACCAACGATTACAGAATATATGTTTGAAAATGCTAACATTTTGCTAACGCAATCTCATGAAAAACGGTAAATTCTCGTTAAAGATGTTACAATTAGAATTAGCAAAAAACTTGATGTACCGCAATTTTATCACACCTCATTAAAGATGTTATACACTCTCATCTTACGGGCGGCATGATGTAATCATGTCCCTACAATCCCATAAAAAACGGGATTTTTGGATCTTTTGAGCCTAGGATAACAAAAGGCTAACATTTTCTTGAATAAGGTTATTAATAAGAGGCTTCCCATGAGTTCTTTGAACTTATGGGAAGCCTCTTTCTTCATCTCTATTGTTAGTTCGGGATTTAGCCCAGCTGTTTTCAATAAACGTCTCACAAAAATTCGGGTAACCAGGCCGTTCCTAATCAAATAATCATCGTTGAGTTTCTAGATAATCATCCAAGTTCAAAATAAAATCCACAAGCACATCCTGATATTCCCTCACCGATTCGATAAAAACCATTTCGTTCTCTCCATGCCAGTCGCTGCCAACGGGGCCGAATTCTACGGCTGAACCTCCGTACTTGTTGAAAAACTGTCCATCGTTGGAACCATGCTGACCGAATATCGTTACTTTTTCGAGCTGGGTGATTCGTTTAATTGATTCGCCCAATGCTTTTACATAAGGATTGTCTGCTTTTGTTTTGACCGGATTATTGCAATTATGAATTGTTACTGCAGCGTCTGTTATTGCCTGAATCTGATGAACAATATCCTCTGGAGACTGGTCTGGCAGATATCTGATATCCAGGGACATTTCACATAAATCCGGTACCTTATTATAAACGGTTCCGCCTTGGATCTTCGCCAGATTGATAGATGGCTTAGTAAACATAGGGGACCTTTCTTGTGCAAAAGGAAGCTCTAAAATTTCTTCAAAGAGATTCATAGCTTTGGTTATTGCATTCGTACCTTCCCATGGACGACTCCCATGGGCTGATTTCCCCTGGACTGTAATATCGAGCTGAAGCACGCCTTTAGATTGGATGGCAATCCCCATATTTGTTGGTTCACCACAAATAATAAAATCACCCAAATAGCCATTCTCTGTTAAATATTTGGTCCCGTTAATGCCGCCAGTCTCCTCGTCTGGAACGATTTGAAGCATGACCATGGAAGTTAAGTCCCTGTCTTTCAAATATGCTGCTACCGCCATGAAAGCAGCCACTCCTGCTTTCATATCCACTGTACCGCGGCCATACATTTTTCCATCTTTGATATAGGGTTGGAACTGTCTTTCCTCCGCTTCAATGACATCGATATGTCCATTTAATACAACTGTATGATCACCTTGGCCTATTTCACAAACGAGCATGTGAAACCCATTATTCTGTATTTTTTTTACGGGGAGGCCTTGATCTGTTAACCATTGTTCACAATAGGCAATCGCTTCATTTGCACCTGCTTTTGTAGAGCTGTCTATTTTTATGAGTTCTTTTAGTAAGGGGATTGGATCGCCCATTTTATCCATCCTCCTTTTTTTAAGTTTAATCAAACGTTTTACTTTCAATGTTACTCTTGAAGTGCTTCCATCACCTTTTGTTTATTTATCGAAACGACAGTATCATGTCGTGCTAGCTCGATATCAGATTTTTGACGGAGCCATTCCTCTTGTACCTGTTTACCGGCGGTTAGCGCAATGATTGCCGCAGGAATATCCGCTCCTGCTGAATGGGTAAAAGCATAACCGCCGCCAAAGCGGGGGTTGATGTCAATAATGTAATAATCGGTACCATTGAAATAGACATCCGTGTTCATGTAGCCTACATGGCCAAAACCTTTACTTAATCGCTGTGCGATTTCTGTTAATTCCGGTATATTGACCGTAATGCACCGGTCGATATCTCCGCCCCTCATACCTAATTGCTTTCGAGCGAATGAGGTAAGAAAGCGGCCATTTAAATCGTTAAACATATCCAAACTAAATTTATCACCTACAATTACTTCCTGAATAATGACATTGTCCTCCGGTTCCCTTGATGTATCGCCATCCAATGGACTTTCTTTTATCTTTCGAACGACAAGCTGATAGGCAAATTCCATATCCTCTACATTATCGATAATTTCAACACCTATTGAGGCAGAACCGTTACGGGGTTTCACGATTAATGGAAAGGATACTTCTTGTTTTTCCAATGCAATCTTCGCATCTTCAACATTGAGGTAGGTAAGAGGAGTCTTAACACCAAACGGTTCGAGCAGCTCCGGGTACTTTGCTTTGTCCCGCACCTTTTTGACAATATTTAAATCCGGGGCAAATACGGATATACCTAATTTCTCCAGTTCATTTTTGTGTGCAGATATTTGGGGCACTTCCCAATCATTCAATGGAACAAGACAGTTCACCTGATGTTTCTTACAAATCTCCACTATTGTTTCAATATAATTAGAATCCGTTTGCTGTGGAATGACATAGTTTTCGTCCCCTGCCTGGAGCGATGGGGCATTATATTCGGGATCAGCCGTAATTACTTTCCCGTCGATACCCGCATTTTTTAAAGCATCCTGAAAAAATCCTACAAAGTCTATTCTTCTTGCAGTTGATGTCAATAAGATATTCAATTTTATTCCACTCCTCGGTGTTTAAATAAGTTTATTAGAAAACAAGATACTAATATTTACCCGCCATGCTAAATTTTAACCCTGCTTTCTGTAATAATTCATCACGTGTAAATGTTTAATGCCTATTATCAAAGGTTATATAATACAAAACGATATATCTGAGGTGAAAAATATGAGTAAAGACAATACACCAAAAGAGAAAAAACAAAATGCAGCTGAAAAGTTAGAAGGTCAGGAATTTGTTGATGAAATTCCGTTAGAAGATTTGAAAATAGAGGTGGAAGATGAAAGGGATAAATTTAAGACTAAGGATGATTCACAAAGTGAACGTAAGTATAAATGATAAACTTACAAAAATTTGTCCGCGTAAACTACATTAGAAAAATAGAAGGCCTTTCGTCAGTTTACTAAACTGTTGGAAGGTCTTTTATATGGAAAATAAGTCAGTCCCCCAGATTTTGAGGGGGACTGACCCAATAGATAAACTCTTTAGACTCCATCCATTAGAATCTATTAGTATTCACACAATTGCTGTCAGTAGTGTTTTCTTTGACGGAAGCATCGCCCTCTTTGGTCACTTTTGCTTCTTCACGCTTAATATTTTCTGTTACCTGTTGGGTTTCCGTGACTTGTTTCTTGCCAATTACCAGTTCTTCAGCAACGACGGGTTTCTTCGTCACTTCTACTTTCTCCTCAACAAGAGGAACGCGGATGGTCTCATTATCGCCGATTGGTGTGGTTGTGTAGGCATCAGTATTGTCGACTGATCGTCTCTCAACATAGACCTCTTCATTCGTTACTGGGACATTTACTGTTTTCTGTTCTTCAACCACATCTTTTTTCACCTCTACCTCGCCTGTCTGAACACGCTGTTTATTCACATCCAACTGTTCTTCACGCAGCTCTAGTGATTGTTGCTGATCTGTTTCGAAAGTATTATCAAGACCTGTTTGGTTACGAGCAAAGTCTTCCGTAGAGATACCGGCGGCAGCACTATCGTTCTCTAGTCTTTTTTCAGCAAGAAGCAGAATCATTCCTGAGTTTATGTCCTGTTCGTATTTTAATGCATCTGCTTCACTAATACCCTGAGCAATCAAATGATCAAAATAGGTATTTCTGCCGTCATCACGGGCGGTATTATCTACAAATGGGGTAAACAAGCTTGCCAAGAACCCTACGTGCTCTTCTGATGGTGAATTATTCTTGGTGGCGGCTATCTCCTGAGAAGCCACCCCAGTTTCATTTTCGATGGTGGAAGGGACATCTGCTGTATTGGCAATAATCGAAAAGTCTTTTCTGGAATATCCTTCGTTTTGAAATACGTCAATGGCCTGAATTACTTCATCAATGGAATGATAAACTCCTAAAACTGTTTTACTCATCGTTATAGCCTCCATTTCTATTTTTTGTTTGCTGATAATGCGTACAAGATATACTTACCCGGTTTAACACTAGTGGAAACAATTTTTTCGGCGTGATCAATTCTCCATAGTTTTTAGAGGATTCATTTTTTGGGGGGAAAACTGTTAATATTGTTTTATTTATATAAAAATAAAGGATATTTCCTCGACAATAAATTTTTATAGAAAATAGGAAAAGAGCTGATTTAAAAGGATTTACTACACATTTAATCAATTGATTAGTTAGTATAAAATTTGTTCCTTTTTGTAGGAATATGTAGTTCGTTAGTTTCTATTGTCAGTTTTTAAATTAATTCCTAACAACAGAATTTTTTATACGACAATTAATTCTCTTGAAAATGGCAAAAAGTCCTTTTGCTAAAGGGTTTATCTACTATTCAATCAATCGTTTAATTAGCTAAATCGGTTTTAACTAAACGATTGATTAGAAAAGCCTTAAATCCTAATGCAACCTGTGTTTAATCCTCCTTAGTAGAGAGAAAATTGTCGAGAAGAGGATCTAGTAATAAACGGTGGTAACATTTATCAAAATTACAGCTTAAGATCCCTAGCAATAACTAAAAAGGAGGATATGATGCTGGGGATGACACAAATCCTTGCATCTAATCGCAATGGAAAGTAACTGTTAAAGTAGGGATTCGTGATCTATTTAGAGAAATTCCAAAAAAAGACCCCAAAGTGGAGTCATTAAGTTCATGCGAAATTTTTGCCATTATAATAATAAGCAGATTCCAAAAATACACTAAATGCAACTTCCAATTCAGGAATGCCCATTGAGTGAACGTGTTTTGTGATAATGTTTGCGAATTGATCTTGAATTTCTTGACCACGCTCAAACCATTTCACTTCAATGAAAGGAAATCCTTGAACTTGTAGTTGATTAAAAACAAAGCTGGTTTGCGGTACCTCTAATGTGAAATTATCTGTCTCACATTTACAGAGTTCGGCTAATTCATTTACCATTGAGGTACTCATTTGTTTTACTTGATCTAGTGAAAATCCTTTAAAAATTAATTGGGGCATCTTGTATTCCTCCAGAGTTATTTTTTCTTCTTAATATTTTGCCTTAGTTTTTGCAAAACATTAAAAATAAGGCTCCAAAAACTTATTGGACTGTTGCCTCCTTGAATAGAAAAAGTATATTCGAATGAAGATGGAAAGCTTTTGAAACGAATAATCCCCACCAAGTTGACAGGCGGGGATTATTTTTCTCTTAAGTTAATTTATTAATCTTAACAGAGTCGTTATGATTATATGCAAGTTTATTAACTACCTCTAGCAATACATTGGCTTCCGCTAATACCATCGCTACTGGGGGAGATTATCATAACTGTAGGACAAATACGAGCCATAATTTGAGCATCATGCCCTGTACCAGATGTCATTCGTTGTGATTGGGGTCAGTGCCCGCTTTAATTTTCAGGGCTTTGGCTCATAATTTACGTTCCCAGAAACGACCCTTTGCAATTCCTTCTACGAATTGAGGAATCTCAGCCTTGGTTAAATCGTAAACACCAGGTGCATCTAACACCACACGACATCTTTCCAGGGCAGTGTAATCTTCAACGGCCATTGCCAAAGGTTTAAAGTGTTTATAGGTAGTTTCAATGAATTCCAATACAGACGGATCGGCTTCGGAACTTGTACTGATTAAAATTGCTGCATCAAAAAGACTTGAATCTGCCGTATCAAACGTATCTGTTACTTTTAGAACGGGACTAATCGTATACAGCCTTTTTGCAACAATACTATAATTTATATTATATTGTGCCAGTGTTCGAATCCAATCGGTTAATTTTTCATCATCGGGTTTACCATCTAACAAAATGGCGGTACATTTAGTAGACGGTTGCTTCACTGTATTTGCCATACTAAGGGCAGGAGACTTTTTATCCGATTTTACTTCAAGATTTTCCTCAGGAAGTTCTGCTCCAATATTGCCTGCGACTTCTTCCGCCACTTGCCGGTCAATATGATTTAGTAGAGCAACCGCGTTATTTTTAACCATTTCTGATTTACATTTTCCTAGCTCAAAGCTGAATGCATCCTTCAAGTGCTTTTGTTCAAATGGAGCTAAACTGTTGTAGAATAACTTCGCTTGAGAATAGAAATCTAGAAAACTCTCACTTCGGCCTCTAATTTTACGCCCATCAATTTTTTCCTGATAGGATTCATAGCCTCCTAGTTCAACCGGTGCCGGTTCAGGCTGATTGGCATTTAAACCGTTCCTATGATAGCTTGTTTGTCCTTGATGGATCGCCATCTGATGCATTCCATCCCGCTGATTATTATGAAATGGACAGACAGGTTGATTAATTGGAATCTGGTGGAAATTTGGACCTCCTAAGCGGGATAGCTGTGTATCCGTATAGGAAAATAAACGTCCTTGTAAGAGAGGATCGTTTGAAAAATCAATCCCTGGCACTTACATGACCGGGATGAAAAGCGACTTGTTCGGTTTCGGCAAAGAAGTTGTTGACATTACGGTTCAAGGTCATTTTACCCACAATCTTTACGGGGACTTCTTCTTCTGGCCATATTTTTGTCGGATCTAAAATGTCAAAATCAAAGTTGAACTCATCTTTTTCAGGAATAATCTGCAGGCCTAACTGCCATTCCGGAAAATCCCCTTTCTCAATCGCTTCATACAAGTCTTGGCGATGGAAGTCAGGGTTTTTACCTGCAATCCTCTGTGCTTCATCCCACACTAGCGAATGTACACCAAGAAGAGGCTTCCAGTGAAATTTGACAAAATGCGCTTCGCCATCCGCATTAATCAGTCTGAAGGTGTGCACACCAAAGCCCTCCATCATCCGAAGGCTGCGTGGAATGGCACGGTCACTCATGGCCCACATGACCATATGGGCGGATTCATGATTTTGGCCAATGAAGTCCCAAAACGTATCGTGAGCACTAGCGCCTTGTGGAATATCTGTATGTGGTTCGGGTTTAAGAGCATGTACAAAGTCAGGGAACTTAATAGCATCTTGAATAAAGAAAACAGGCATATTGTTACCGACTAAATCGAAGTTACCTTCATCCGTATAAAATTTGGTCGCAAACCCTCGGACGTCACGAACCGTATCGCTTGAGCCTCTCGAGCCCTGTACTGTTGAGAAGCGAACGAAAACTGGCGTGGTTTTGGAGGTGTCAGTGAGAAAGTCAGCTTTTGTATATTCAACCAAAGAATCATAGAGTTGAAAAATCCCATGTGCACCTACGCCACGGGCATGAACAACCCGTTCAGGAATCCGTTCATGGTCAAAATGGGTCATCTTTTCTCGAAAATGAAAATCCTCCATCAATGTAGGCCCTCTTAATCCAGCCTTTAATGAAAACTCATCTTCCGATACTTTTAGCCCTTGGTTGGTTGTTAAAGGAGCAGTTTTTTCATTGTTAATGGTAAAGCTACTTAATTGAACAGCCTTCTTATTTTCCATAGTGTCCTCCTCACGAAAATATGTAACCACAAAATAAAGAAAGAGCAGGTAAAGCAACTACACTCTCCATTCGGTACCCTTTTTATAGGAAAGTGAAACCTAGTAATATATTCTTTATGTTTCAAAATCTCCATGGTGGATATAGTAATATACATCACCATTAAGGAGGTTTTTTACTGTGGAAAATCTGCTTCAAAATCAGGTTGCTTTTGTTACAGGGGCTGGATCAGGGATAGGAAGGGCTTCTGCTTTAAGGCTTGCTCAAAATGGAGGAAAAGTTGCGTTAGTAGATTTGCATAAAGAAAACGTGGAAGAAGTCAAAAAACAAATCGAAGATATGGGAAGCGAAGCGCTGGTCTTGGAAGCCAATGTTTCTCAACCGAAGGAAGTAGAGAACTGCTACAAAAGAACCATTGATCGGTGGGGAAGACTCGATGTTGTCTTTGCAAACGCGGGGATTAATGGGGAAGTGGCGCCTATAGAAGACTTGGAGCCGGAAGAATGGGACTTAACGATTTCCAATAATTTAACGAGTACCTTTTTAACGGTAAAATATGCAATCCCGCATTTAAAGGAGAATGGGGGAAGTATCATTATTACTAGTTCCATTAATGGGAACAGAATCTATAAAAATATTGGTATGTCCGCCTACAGTACATCAAAAATCGGCCAGATGGGCTTTGGTAAAATGGCAGCGCTTGAGCTTGCCAACTATGGGATCAGAGTCAACATGATCTGCCCAGGAGCGATTGAAACAAACATCAATGAAAACACATGGAAAGAAAAAGAAAAACTGAAAAAAGTAGAAATCCCCATCGAATACCCAGAGGGGAACCAACCATTAGAACACAAACCAGGAAAAGCCGAACAAGTCGCCGATCTAGTACTATTCCTTGCATCCAATCAATCGAACCACATAACAGGAACCGAAATATACATTGACGGGGCGGAATCACTTTTATAGGTGCCTGTCACCACAAAAAGACAAAACACACAAAATGTCCACGTACAGTGGACATTTTGCCTTTTAGGGTTTCTTGAATTACCCATTTATAGTTTGCTTTACTCGCTTGGTTGGTAAGCCCAAACGGAAACACAGCCGCCGTTAACTGGGAAAGTGGCATATCCATCTTCTTCGATGGTAATTTCGTCATGCCTTGAGTTTGTTAGGTCTACCCATGTTTCTCCAGCCTTTCTTTCGCCAACGTACATTCTTTTCTCGCCATCCTCTCCGTTAGAAATGACGACTGCACAACCAGAGTGCTTATGTTCTTTCACACCCAGCCGAACCCAGCCAATGGTATTAGGATGGTCGAAGTAATCATGCTGTTCTCCGTATGCTTTTTCATACCTGGCAAGGAGGAGGCAGTCCAGTATTTCTTTTTTTCCTTCTGCCGGCTTCGGACCGCCAATTCCGTAATAATCACCATAGAATAGACATGGATTTCCATCTTTTCTTAGGAGTATCAGGGCGTATGCACTTGGCTTAAACCAGTCCTGAACCCACGATTCAAGGGATTCTTCGGGCTGAGTGTCATGATTATCAACGAAGGTAACAGCATTTTGAGGATGGGAATTGACAAGGGTATCCTCGAAAATACTGGTTAAATCAAAATCACTGCCTTCAATGGAGGCTTTATGTAGATTATAATGCAAGGGAACATCAAATAAATCTATTTGATAATCGACATGGTCAAGGTATTTTTGACAGGCATGAAGCTCAGTTTTCCAGACTTCTCCGACAAAATAAAAATCATCTCCTCGGTGTTTACGCATCTCCTCTACAAACTCGCGAATGAAGTAGTGATTAATGTGCTTGATTGCATCAAGCCTGTATCCATCGCAGTTAAGGGTATCCGCAAGCCATTTTCCCCATTCTATCATTTCTTTTTTTACCTCAGGATGTTCATAGTCAATATCGGCAAGCATTAAATAATCATAGTTCCCCAATTCATTATCCACATGTTTACTCCAATCCTTGTCATCGCCAAGGATTTTAAATATTCCTGATTTCCCCGTCTTTTCATCATAATCCGTTCCGGTAAAATGTTCATACCTCCATTCAAAAGGTGAATATTTTCCTTCACGTCCTGGAAATGTAAATTTTGTCCAAGCTTCAATTTCAAAGGGTTCCGATATTTCTGCGGTCCGGTCCTCCTGGTTCACTTCAATAACTTTAATTAATTCCGTCTCGTCAGCACCTGCTTTATGGTTCATCACTACATCTACATATACTTTAATGCCGGCATTTTGACACTCAATTATTGCTTCTATCAGTTCTTGTTTCGTCCCATATTTTGTCCGAATGGAATCTTTTTGGCTAAATTGACCCAGATCGTATAAATCATATGGAGCATAGCCATTATCATCAGGTGAGTCCGCTTTTGTTACTGGTGGTATCCAGACAGAGGTAATTCCTTTTTCCTTTAATTCTGGCGCTATCTCCTTTAGACGTCTCCAGTGGCTTCCATCCGGCTCTAGATGCCACTCGAAAAATTGCATGATTGTGTTGTTTCCTTCCATTTTCTATCCTCCTCATCTATTCATCAATAGGTATATCAATACTTACCCGGTTTGATCATAAACGAATCCTGCCAAAAGCAAATAAGGCTGGGACAAAATCCTTCTCTAACAACTAAAAACCCTTAAAAACAAGTAATTGTAAAAAAGTGTTCACAATTAAGGACTGCTTCTTTTGAATAGGGATCAGTCCTTTTTGTGTTGGTGCATCAGCCTTTTACCGCTTGTATCTAAAAAATAGATTGAATACGATTTGGTTTATCGATAATAAAGGTTTATTTTGGAAAAATAACTTACCTATAATTATTGAGAAGGTGAAAAAAGCAAATAGTTTATAGGATTACTATAGTTGGAAGGGAACGAAAAAGATGGGACAGCAATATATACCAATATTGACATATGATGCGGGTCCAACAGGCTGTGGCGAATTAATTATGAAGTTGTTTTTAACAATGAAAAAGATGAATAGTGGAGAAATTATTGAGGTTATCTCATATGACCTTGGGGCACGAGAAGATATACCTGCATGGTGTCGATTGCAAAAACATCATCTATTGCAGCGGGACGATAATGGGAAAATTAGTCATTACTTTATTAAAAAAGGCTGATTTAGTCTTTTAAATATCAATGAATTATTAGGAGGAAATAGGATGTCAGGAAAATTCTTAGTTAGTTTAACAAATGCAAAAAATGATTCAGATAAAGCGACCGTAGGTTTTGTGGTTGCAAATGCTGCCGTTGCATCAGGTCAAGAAACGGTTGTCTTTTTAAATGTTGAAGGCGCTTACCTTGGGTCGAAAGGCTATGCAAAAGATATTCATGAAGAAGGATTTGCTCCATTAAAACAACTTATGGACCAATTTATTGAAGCCGGTGGAAGTGTTTGGGTATGCAGTCCATGTTTCAAAAAACGTCATTTTAACGAAGAAGACTTAATTGAAGGCGCTACAATTGTTGGTGGAGCGAAAGTGGTTGAATTCTTAACTCAAGGCGCTGCTTCTATAACCTATTAATCTTTACAGCAGCCATATTTTGCTTAGGAAAAGGTGACTTTATGGAGAATCCAAAGGCAGTTTGTGATGGTGGAGACTTAGATTGTGGTTCAGGTTTATTGTTAATCATAAAAAAAGCAATGGACCCCCTATTAGATGGGGAAGTATTAGAGGTTCGCAGTCGTGAGCGGACGGTTGCTGATGATTTGCCAGCTTGGTGCAGGATGGTTAATCATGAGTTTCTAGGTTCGGAACCCGGGGATCATACAATAAGATACTTTATCAGAAAAGGCGCCCGACAAGAAGAATTAGGGGCAGACTTAGAAGCTGCGAAAGGGTATAAATGGAATGTTCGTGTACAAGGTGAAAGAACGTTATCTGCAAAAGTTCGTTCTAGAAACCATACTTTTGTTGTCGGAAAACCTGCTGATTTTGGTTCTAAAGTTGCTGCCCCTAGCGCAATAGATTACTTAATTGGGGCACTTGCTTCAGATCTAACGGTAGGTTTCAAGGCACTTGCATCAAGAAGAAATCTAGAAATTGATCAATTAGAAGTCTCCTTAAAGGCTGGATTGGATAATGTTTTATTTCATCTGGAAATGGAGGATGTCGGCAGCCCAAAAGTTAAGGAAGTTACAGGGACTTTTTATGTCTCGTCCCCTCAATCGGATGAAGATTTAGAAAAGCTTTGGAACAAAACGCTTGAACGTTCTCCAATCTATCAAACTCTTAAACCATCAATTAATATCAATATACAATTTGTGATTGTATATTGAGGAGGTTGTTTACATGGTGTTATTGAAATTTCCAACTACTGTCATCGGCAGTTGGCCTCGCTCCAAAGAAGTCCTGAGAGCTTTGCGAGATAAACGGGCGGGTCGCATAAGTGAGGAAGAATTCCAGGTTGTTGCAAATCAGGCGGTTTTACAATGCCTAAAATGGCAGGAGGAAGCAGGCATCGATATTGTTTCCGATGGTGAACAGCGCCGGGATAATTATATTTCTTTTGTCGCTGAACATTTGAATAATGTTCGCATGCTTAGTGTTTCTGAATTACTAGATTATGTAGAAGATAAATCTAGCTTTGAAGAGATTCTGGGAACATTAGATGTTCCGGCTTTTTCAATGTCTAATCCCGCTGCTGTCGGCAAGATCAGCCGTAAAAAACCACTGGCGCTAAATGACTTTCTCTTTTTAAAACAACACACGGACAAAGCGGTTAAAGTGACCTTACCCGGCCCTTATTTGCTAACAAGATCGATGTGGGTGGAGGGGCTATCTAGCGTTTCTTATCCCGCCAAAGAGGATTTGTCGGTAGATATTGTTCGTGTACTGCGTGAAGAATTAGAGAACCTGATTGCAGCTGGAGTTGAATTTGTTCAATTTGATGAGCCTGTTTTAACAGAAGTTGTGTTTACGAAAAAGAATGCTAATCGGACATTCATGTGTGGAGCACTTACAGCAAAAGCGGACGCAGAAGAGGAGTTAGTGTTTGCCTTAGATTTAATCAATCAAGTTACAGCTGGAATGCTTGGAAGAGGAACAACCATTGGCGTTCATATTTGCCGTGGGAACTGGAGCACACAGGATGAAATCCTGCTGCAGGGTCCTTATTTTCCACTAATTCCTTATCTTGAAAAAGCAAATGTTGATCAATTAGCACTTGAATACGCGACACCTAGAGCGGGAGAAATTGAGGCCATTCGCAGCATTGAGGGGAAAACCATCGGGTTTGGCGTCATTAATCCAAGAACCGCTGAAATTGAATCTGTTGAGGATATTGTCGCACGAGTAGAAGAGATAAGAGCGATCGTACCTGATGATAAAATTTTTTTAAATCCGGATTGTGGTTTTGGAACCTTTGCACAGCGCCCAATGAATAGTGATGAAATTGCCTGTCAGAAATTAAAAGCTATGGTAGAAGCTGCAAAAAAATTAAGAGATATGGTGAGCGTTAAATCCTAGGAGGAATGAGAAGTATGGGACAGCAAATTAAGGTGAGGGTGGAAGGAATCGGAAGTGAAATGAGAACAGATTCAGTGGCAGGTAAGCATAAAATTGCCATTGATGAGCCGGTTGCAATGGGCGGTAAGGATTCTGCCATTGACCCGCTTTCAGCATTTTTAGCGTCACTTATCGGTTGTGAAAACGTAATGGCACAAATCATTGCGAAGGAAATGGACTTTGACCTTCAAGGAATCTCATTTGACGTAGAAGGTGAACTTGATATTAGCGGTTTGATGGGTAATTTAGAAGTAAAACCATATTTTGAAAAAGTAGTTGTAAAAGCGGTTGTTGAAACATCTGAATCACAAGAAAGAATCAATGAAATGCAAGCAGCTGTTGATTTACGCTGCCCGGTCTTTAGAACAATAAAAGACGCAGGAATCCCAATTGAAAACCAATGGGTAAAAGCACCTGTTACAGCTCAAATTTAATTTCAGGGTCAGTCCCCAGTAGGTTATAGCTTTAATTCAAGGGGGGATTGACCCCTTTTTGGAAGTTATTGATTTCTAAAACAGAAGTGGTATGAAAAAATATAATGAAGCCCTATTCAATAATAAGTGGATAGGGCTTTGTGCATTTGTATAACGACCCAATGTAACGGGAGCAACTAGTCAGTTAAGGAATGTAAGATATAGATGATGGTTAATAACTAACCTAACAGAGCAGACGAACAATTATTTGAATATACGTACAATTTATAATAAAATGAAATAATGATTGAAAACTTACGTATAAGCTGACGATAAAAACTGAAAATATATTTTTTAATTAGTTTGTAAGCGGTTTCCATCGGTCGAAAAAATAGACTAATAAATATTTTGCAATAAAGAGAGAGGTGTTTGTATGAGTACAAAATATGACATTGTGAAACAAGAAATACAATCGAGAATACTGGATGGAACCTATCAACCTCATCAAAAAATATCCTCAGAAAGTGAACTAATGAAGCAGTTTGGGGTTAGCCGTCATACAGTTCGTGCAGCGATTGGCGACCTCGTCAATAAAGGATGGCTATATAGGGAACAAGGAGCAGGTACTTTTTGTGCCGACCGATCATTGGATAATAGGTCATCAAGTGGGGTTACTCAGAGAAATATTGCCATTATTACTACCTTCATTTCAGATTATATTTTCCCTTCTATCATTAGAGGAGCAGAATCCTTTTTAAGCCAACATGGTTACAATGTTAGTCTTTTTAGTACCAATAATGATCATGAGAATGAGAAAAGGATTTTAGAGAAAATATTAACAGAACCCTTTGATGGGGTCATTATTGAACCAACAAAAAGTGCCATATCAAACCCAAATATAGGATACTACCTAAATATGGAACGTTTAAACATTCCATATATTATGATACATGCTTATTATGAAGAATTGGAGCCGTTAAGTATTACGATGAATGATGAGAAGGGCGGTTATGTTCAAGCGGAACACCTTATTCAATTAGGGCATACGAACATTGTTGGTTTTTTTAAAACGGATGATCTTCAAGGTGTGAAAAGAATGAAAGGCTTTATTAAAGCACACCGACATTATGGTGTTACCATTAATCCAAATGGAATTGTGACGTATGATTCAAGTGACAAAGTAAATAAACCGATACAGACTTTTATTGAACTATTAGACCAGGGTTTAAAGCCAACAGCAATTGTTTGCTATAATGATGAGCTGGCGATTAGCATGTTAGAAGTACTTCGAGAGAAAAATTTCCGTGTTCCAGAAGATTTTTCAATGGTAGGCTTTGATGATTCTCTAATCGGAAGACTGGCCGCAGTAAAATTAACGACGATCCAACACCCGCAAAGCAAGATGGGGGAAACAGCAGCAAAGATGATTGTAGATTTAGTCAAAGAAAAGAATAACCAACCCAAAAAAACAAATGATAAAGTACAGTCCATTATATTTGAGCCTAGCCTAATTGTACGTGACTCGACCAAAAACTTAGAGGGAAAAACAGTCACATCTAAATAAAATTTCCATATGTCAACAATGGTTAATTTCCCCCCGATTTACAACGGTACAAATTTCCCCAATTTCAGCGTCCAACCTTTTATTGGTTGAACGCCTGCCCGTTGTTTTTCTCTAAATCTTTATGATTTTCCTTTAATGCCTTCAATCAAGATTTATCCTCTCTTTATTTTTAATTTTGATATAACTCTCTAATCTTTTAAAGATTCCCATTCTTTAACACTTGTCTCTCCACTAAAAAAATTTTTTATGTATCGAGAAAATTATCCTTTATATTGGTGGATTTTAAGGAGTGACATTTTAAATCCATAAGGAAATATATAAGGGAATTAACATGAAGTTAAATCTAAAGAATTAGGAATTTTGGCGCAATTCTAAAAAATACTATTGCAAATTTTTACTAAATTACATATAATTTTTTTAGAGAAACACATACGGACAAGTTAGGTTAATTTGATTAAGATGTTAAAATTCGTTCGTATATCTATTTAAGAAAGATTGGTAGATACTTTTAAATTTTTGCAAATTTGTAAGCGTTGACATCAGTGGTTAATGACAGAATCCGTTTCATCTTAACAAAGGAAAATGGAAATATGAAGGAGGTGCCTGACTAAAAGATAGTTAGATGAAATGTCCAGAGAGTAAGGAAGAAAGTCTTTCAAACTGTTTATTAATCCTTAACTGTCAAAATACACAACATCTAAGAGAATAAACCTCTAAGAATGATAAGTTCTTTTCTTCGTAATTACTTCCAGTTTGTAACAACACAGAATTGCCACTACATAAGATTATGGAATTTTACACAATAAGAATAAAAGAAAGTATGAAGAAAGTTTAACTGGTCTAACGCAAACCTAAGAAGAAATTATCACAGAGTATTTCCTAAGGGAGGTTTTCTAATGTTACCTGCGTCAAGTACACCACAAGAACTCGCGACTCCTGTCAAGCGACAAAATAAAATACTTAATTTCTTAAATTCTAAAAAAGTAGTTCCCTATATTTTTGTATCACCGTTCATACTCTCTTTTCTAGTTTTCTCCTTATACCCGTCTATCAAAGCTATTATTATGAGTTTCCAGAAAGTATTGCCAGGTCAAGTTACTTATATAGGGATGAATAATTATTCGAGAGTTTTTAATCCCATATTTTATAAAGCGCTCTCAAATACAGCCATTTATGTTGTTTTAACAGTAGTCATTTTAACGATTGTACCAATCATACTTGCTGTTCTATTAGACTCAAAACTAGTAAAATTTAAAACATTTTTTCGTGCTTCGTTATTCTTGCCTTCTCTGGCTTCAACCATTGTAGCTGGTATGGTTTTCAGACTTATGTTTGGTGAAACGGATACAGCTGCTGCAAACCAGATTCTTAACTGGTTGGGTGCTGAATCAATGGATTGGAGATACAAAGCGTGGTCTGCCATGTTTTTAATGGTGCTCCTTTGCTGCTGGAAATGGATGGGGGTAAATATCCTTTATTTCTTAGCTGGTCTTCAAAATGTTCCGAAGGAATTATATGAAGCTGCTGAAATAGATGGTGCTACAACCTTCCAAAAATTCACGAATGTTACCCTGCCTTTCTTAAAACCAGTAACCATCTTCGTAGCAACGATTTCTGTTATCGGTGGATTTAGAATGTTTGAAGAAAGCTTCGTGTTCTGGGAGGCCGGTTCTCCAGGAAATATTGGTTTAACGGTTGTAGGTTATATCTATCAACAAGGTATTCAACAAAATGACATGGGATTCGGTGCAGCAATTGGAGTTATCTTAATGCTGATTATCTTTGTAGTAAGCTTTATCCAGCTCATTCTAACAGGTGCCTTTAAAAAGGAGGGCCAATAGATGGAAAAGAAACAATTTAAGATCATTCCGTGGATTGCAAACCTTGCGTTTTTAATATTTTCTCTTATGGCTCTATTTCCAATTATTAACCTATTGATTTCTTCTCTTAGGCCTTCATCGGAATTGATGCGTAACGGTATTAGTATTACGTTTGATCCAAGTACGATGAGTGTTGATAACTATACGTATATTTTTACACAGGGGGGGAATTATTGGAGCTGGTTTATGAATAGTTTGGTGATCACAACCATTACTATTGTACTTTCTCTATTCTTCTCTTCGATGGTAGGGTATGCTTTGGCATTATATGACTTTAAAGGGAGAACCTTAATTTTCGGCTGTGTTCTATTTATATTGATGGTGCCATTTGAAATTCTGATGCTGCCATTATTTCAGTTAATGGTCAACCTGAATTTAATCAACACGTATACGGCGGTTATTCTGCCGGCAGCAGTTGCACCAATGGCCGTGTTCTTCTTTAGACAGTACGCGCTTGGTCTTCCGAAGGAATTAATGGATGCTGCCAGAATTGATGGTTCAACTGAATATGGTATTTTCTTTAAAATTATGCTGCCGCTTATGACTCCATCTTTGGCAGCGATGGCGATCCTTCAAGGATTAGGAAGTTGGAACAATTTCTTATGGCCATTAATTGTATTAAGATCAAATGATATGTTTACCTTACCGATTGGTTTAGCAACATTATTAACTCCATATGGCAATAACTACGATATATTAATCGCAGGTTCGGTGATGACCATTTTACCTATTATCATTCTATTCATCTTCTTCCAGCGGTACTTTGTAGCAGGACTTACTGTTGGCGGAGTAAAAGGATGATGTAAGGCAGTAGTATAAAGAGGTGGCTAGTAAGATGAATGGAAAACAGATTGTATCAAAACTAGATTATTTATTTCATTGGATTGTTCGCCTTGTGATATTGAATGGACTTTGGATTTTATTTTCCATCCTTGGATTGTTTGTAGCCGGGGTATTCCCAGCTACGGCTGCTGTATTAGGTGTAGCCAGAAAGTGGATGATGGGCGAACAGGAAATGAATATTTGGAATACATACATACAAATTTATCGGAGTGAATTTTCTTCGGCGAATAGGATGGGTTGGATCATTTCCGTAATTGGCATCATTCTGTATTCAAACTATCGTGTGATTTTGAATCATGCTGGTGAATTTGTTTTTGCTGTCCCATTTGCATTTTACTTGCTGGTTTTTTTCTATATCATACTCGTAATCTGGTCGTTTCCATTAATGGTACACTACAAAGCTACTTGGAGGCAGCATTTTAAAAATGCCATCATTATTGGTTTAACAAAAATTCATTATACGATTTTTTGTGGTGCCTCAATCTTTGCAATCATCTATTTATCGCTTAGCTATCCCGGTATCATACCCTTTTTTACCATAAGTCTAATGGGGTTTGCATGCATGTGGTTTACACTAAAGATTTTTAACCAACTCGATCAAGGAGGAAACCAACAACCATTAAAAACTGGAAAAGCCATTTAATTTATAACGTTTTTAACATTCTATCTCTTAATGAAAACGCTTAAGAAATAGAGAATATAGTTGTTTCTAAATTGAAGGAGGTGATGTATTCTCTCAGTGAAACTTATGTTATCTCATTTCAATTAAAAAAATAAAAGTAGGGGGAATACAAAAAAATGAAAAAGAAAAGTTTATTATCCATCCTTTGTGCCTTAATGGTAGTCATGTTAATGGCGTGCAGCGGTGGCGGAAAATCAACCTCTGGAGAAAAGGCAACCGATAAAGAAGTAATCGGTGGAGATGAGAAAGGGGCTACAGAATTAACTTTCTGGACCTTTGCTGAATTGCATTTGGACTTCTTTAAGGATGCGGTACCTCGCTGGAATGAACTACATCCGGATAAGAAGATTAAACTTGTGGCCGAAACCTTCCCATTTGATCAAATGCACAATAACCTATTGCTGGCATTACAATCTGGTAAAGGAGCACCTGATATCGTGGATATCGAAGTTGGCCGCTTCCCTAACTATTTGCAAGGTGAACCACAATTCTTACCTATGAATGAATTAGTTGAACCTGAAAAGGATAATTTCATTCAATCACGTCTCGACCTATATTCTAAAGATGGCAAGTATTATGGTATGCCAACACACGTTGGAGCAACTGTCATGTACTATAATAAAGAAATTATGGATAAGGCTGGCGTTGATATCGATTCCATCAAGACATGGGATGACTATGTTGAAGCAGGTAAAAAAGTAGTCGAAAACACTGATGCTTTCATGACGAATGTACAGACAGGCGATATTATGCAATTCCAGGCGATGATCGCCCAGCAAGGCTCAGATTTTACTGATGAAGATGGAAATATCACACTTGATAATGAAAAGAATGTAAAAACCCTTCAATTTTTAAGTGATATGGTTAATAAGCACAAAATTGCTGAGGTAATGCCCGGCGGAGAGCCGCATGCTGAAGAATATTATGCTTATATGAATGAAGGAAAAGCGGCTTCTGTTTCTATGCCATTATGGTTTATGGGCCGTTTCACAGATTATATGCCAGATCTGAAAGGTAAAATGGTTATCCGTCCTATGCCTGCCTGGGAAGAAGGAGGCGGCCGTTCCGTTGGTATGGGTGGAACAGGTACAGTGGTTACAAACCAAACAAAACATCCTGAGCTTGCAAAAGAATTCCTGGCATTTGCAAAGCTTTCAAAGGAAGGAAATATTAAGTTATGGACAGTCTTAGGTTTTGACCCTCCACGCTGGGATGTTTGGGAAGACCCTGCTATTCGTGAAGATAACAAATTTTATCAATACTTCGGTAAGGATATCTTTGATACATTGTTAAGTATTAAAGATGAAATTCCAAATATAAATGTAAATGAAAATTATCCAGATGCTGTAACTGAAATAAATACAAACACATTGAACAACGTCCTTAGACAGAATTCACAAACTCCTAAAGAAGCCCTGAAACAAGCACAAGAAACGGTAGAAGCCAACACAGGTAATTAAAGATAAAGAAAAGGGTCTGCTTACTTTTGATCAGTAAGTTTGACCCTTTTCAGCCATTTTAAATTCAAAGATTTATAGCTATGATTCTGAGAGGAGAAAACCATGAGTAAAAAGGCAAAAATGATTTTGGAAAAGGATTTTAAAATCTCTGAAATTGATAAGCGTATCTATGGCTCTTTCGTTGAGCATTTAGGCCGGGCGGTTTATGGGGGTATTTATGAACCGGGCCACCCTCAAGCAGATGAAAATGGCTTCCGGCAGGATGTAATAGAAATGGTAAAAGAGCTTCAGGTTCCAATCATTCGTTATCCGGGTGGAAACTTTGTTTCTGGATACAAATGGGAGGATGGCGTAGGGCCGGTTGAAAATCGCCCACGCAGGCTAGATTTAGCATGGCACACGACTGAAACCAATGAAATTGGTACAAATGAATTCATGAAATGGGCCAAGTTTGTAAATGCCGAAGTAAACATGGCAGTCAACTTGGGAACACGCGGGATTGATGCTGCCAGAAACCTGGTAGAGTATTGCAACCATCCAGGTGGTTCCTATTATAGTGATCTACGTATTTCTCATGGATACAAAGAGCCTCATAAAATTAAAACCTGGTGCCTTGGAAATGAAATGGATGGCCCATGGCAGATAGGCAGCAAAACGGCAGTAGAATATGGACGAATTGCGCAGGAAGCAGCCAAAGTAATGAAATGGGTTGACCCGACCATTGAACTTGTTGCATGCGGGAGCTCCGGCCGAGGCATGCCGACCTTTGCAGATTGGGAAGCAACTGTGTTGGATCATACCTATGACCATGTTGAATTCATTTCGCTTCATCAATATTACGGCAATCGTGATAATGACATCTCCAACTATTTGGCAATGACTCTTGAAATGGATGACTTTATACGTTCAGTTATATCGATCGCAGATTACATAAAAGCGAAAAAACGAGGCAAGAAGAATATTAATCTTTCCTTTGATGAATGGAATGTATGGTACCACAGTAATGATGCAGATAAGAAAATTGAACCTTGGAGCATTGCACCGCCACAACTGGAAGACCATTATAATTTTGAGGATGCCCTGTTGGTTGGATGTATGCTGATCACCTTATTAAAGCATGCTGACCGGATAAAAATTGCCTGTATGGCACAACTGGTAAATGTCATCGCCCCTATTATGACGGAAGAAAATGGAGCTGCCTGGAAGCAGACTATTTTCTATCCTTATATGCACACATCTGTATTCGGGCGCGGAATTGCTCTAAACCCAATTATATCAAGTCCAAAATATGATAGTAAGGACTTTACGGATGTTCCTTATTTGGAATCAACAGCTGTATACAATGAAGAGAATGAACAGTTAACGATTTTTGCGGTAAACCGCCATTTAAAGGAAGGCTTGGAACTAGAGTGCGATATTCGTAATTTTGATGGATATGAGATTGTGGAGCATATCGTTCTTGAAAACAATGACTTAAAACAAACCAATTCAGCTAAAGGCACACCGGTAGCTCCACATTCAAATGGTAATGCCGCGATTGACAACGGCTTGGTTACAGCTGTATTACCGAAATTATCCTGGAATGTAATTCGTTTAGCAAAACGTAAATAGTTTTCAATCCATTTCCATATCGTTTCCTTCTTTCTAAGGGAAAGGGTATGGAAATAATTTTTTCTAAATAGATGATAAAGAATTAAGAGGTGTGGAGATAAACATATGAGTAACACCATTTTAACCAATCCCATTATGTGGGCGGATGTCCCCGACGTAGATGTGATAAGAGTCGGAAGCGTTTATTATATGATTAGTACAAGCATGCACACGATGCCTGGGTGCCCAATTATGAAATCGGAGAATTTGGCAAATTGGGAAATGATCGGATATGTATTTGATACCTTGGAGGAAAATGATGCCCATAATCTGTTAGATGGAAGGGGTATATATGGACAGGGCTCTTGGGCGGCAAGCTTGCGCTATCATAATGAAACGTTTTATGTATGTTTTTCAAGCAACGATATGGACCGGTTTTATATGTATCAGACGAAGGATATCGAAAGCGGAGATTGGAGGCGCTCTACTTTTGAAGGAAGATTCCATGATCCGGCTTTGCTTTTTGACGAGAATAGAGTGTTTGTTATTTATGGCTGTGGGGATATACGCATTACAGAATTGACAGAAGACGCAACGGCAATAAAACCTGGTGGCGTTAACCAGTTATTACTGGTTACCGAAATTGAAGATATCGGGTTGCGATGTGAAGGCTGCCATGCCTACATAATAGATGGGCAATATTATTTACTGTTTATCGAATGGCCAAAAAGCGGCAACGGCCGAAGAAGGCAGATATGCTACCGCTCAGAGCAACTTTTCGGAGAGTATGAACGTAAAGTGATTTTTGATGATGATATGGAGTACCACAATAAAGGAATTGCACAAGGAGCAATTTTTGATACGCCGGATGATGAGTGGTATGCGATGTTGTTTCAAGATCATGATGCTGTCGGCAGGATTCCCTATGTGTTACCGGTAAACTGGCAGGATGGATGGCCGATGATTGGAAATGATGGAAAGGCACCAAGAGAATTGGAACTAAATATGCCTACTTCTTCTAAATGGCCATTGGTGATCAGTGATGAGTTTGATCATAAAGAAAACAAGCTCGCTCTAAATTGGCAGTGGAATCATAATCCGGACCATAATCTATGGTCATTCACGAAGCGCCCGGGCTATCTGCGTTTGGAAACGGGTCATTTAACCGACAGTGTTTTGTATGCTCGCAATACGTTGACTCAAAGAACGGAAGGACCTTCCTGCACCGGAATAACTATGATGGATATTTCAAACATGAAGCCTGGCGATCATGCCGGGTTGGTTGCCCTCCAGAACAACTTTGGAACTGTTGGGATTAAGGCAGGAGAGAACGGATGCAACTACGTTGTCATGTGTGTAAATAGTGGTAATGGCAGTGAAGAAGTAGTGGAAGATATTCCGTTTTCTAGTAATCATATTTATTTAAAAATACAATTTAACTTTGAAGATAGTTTAGATCTAGCAAAATTTTTCTATTCTGAAGACGGAGAAAATTGGTGTAACGTTGGGCGTCCATTAAAAATGAAGTACACTTTAGATCATTTTATGGGTTACCGTATTGGCTTATTTAACTATGCTACTACAAAGGTTGGAGGTTTTGTTGATTTTACTTATTTCCACTATGAAAAGAACTCCATTTAATAGTGCAAAAACAATTGCTAAAAAATTAGGCAGTGGTTTTGCATCTCGTTTGATTATGGTAGAAAAACCAGAAAACTAGTCGAAGTTTGTATATAGCGGATTTTTAAAGAAGCTTCTCCTTAGTTGAGCAAACTTGGGGGAAGCTTCTTTTTTCATATATTGTGTTACAATGAAGATATAATTTTTTGATCGTTACAATTATATTATAGGAATAATAAGAGTGAGGGCGGAAAAAATGTACTCTGTTCTAACATATTTTGTTACCCTTTTTGTTATTGTAATATCAGTTTTTACTACACTTTTTATCAAGAATGAATTAGAACGATTACTCCGAGAAAAAGATGTGCTCCCTTTTCATATATGTAATGTCATTATTATCTTAATGGTTTCTATGATAGCACATGCTGTAATGACGATTTATATCATTGGGAATGAATTCGGCTGGATCTTACAATTAATAATTAACATGTTCATTATTATACCAATTTATATTTTAGGGCACTTTGCATTTGAAAAATATAAATCAACTTATCGAAAATACATACCCACGGAGAACAGTAAAGTTATTGTTCTTAACGAAAAGTACTTAAAAAAGAAAAAACAGTCTTCAAAATTCAAGAATTATAATTCTTTTTCTAAGGAATAGTAAAAGCGTCTATTTATATTAACAGAAACACAAAGTTTTTTTGATTAGATAATTTATATATGAATTTTCAATGTTATGAGGTTGAGAATTATGAATACAATTTTAGATATTGCCAAGCTCGCGGGTGTAGCAAAAAGCACGGTTTCTCGGTATTTAAATGGCGGATCGGTGGGAGAAGCAACCAAGAAGAAAATTGAACAGGCTATCAAGGAAACCGGATATTCTCCCAATCCTTTTGCACAGAGTTTGAAAGCGAAGAAAACGAATATTATTGGAACGATAGTCCCGCGGCTTGATTCCTTTGCTTCTTCCCAAACGCTAATTGGCATCGATGAACAATTAAAGCAGATGAATTATCAAATGCTTATTTCCAATACAAGTCAAAATCTCGAGCGGGAGATTGAAAGCATTTATAGCTTCGCCAATCAAAAGATAGCGGGGATTATTTTGCTTGCCACCGAAATTACCGATCAGCATATCCAGGCATTTGAAAGTGTTAAAGTTCCTGTACTGTTAATTGGACAAGAGCATGAGAACTTTCATAGTCTGATTCATGATGATTTTAATGCTGGTAATGCGATGGGGCGGTATGTACTAGAGAAAGGATATCGAAAAATTGCTTATCTAGGCGTTACGGAACGGGATATTTCAGTAGGTGTGAAACGAAAGCAGGGTTTCAAAAAGGCGATAATAGAAGTAGACGATTGTGATGTTCGCTTCTATGAGACTTTATTCAATATTCCTGCTGCACAGGCTAGTGCAAAAGAAATCATCGAAGAATTTGATCCGGATATATTTGTTTGTGCAACCGATAATATTGCTCTTGGGGTTTTGAAGGCGTCGTATTCAGAGGGATTAATGATACCGCAGGACTTAGCCGTTACCGGGTTTGGCGGCTATGATGTAACGGGTATTATTCATCCTGGCATTACGACTGCGAAGTTTTTTTACAAAGAAGCGGGGGAAACGGCTGCAAAACATATTATAGAACTGGTCAACGAACGCTCTTTGGAAAAAGTTACCGTTTCCAAATTTGAAATAATTGAGAGAGAAAGCGTTGACAATCTCTTTCATCGTCCCCTATAATAAAGATAAGAAACCGGTTCCAAAAAGAGAACCTTTTCATCTGGTAACATTTGAATTTGGTATCTCTTTTAACCTATTATTTTTTTAGTTAATTTCGGAACCGGTTCCACCTGTAAAGGGTTTTATTTTTACCCTCAAGTGGAACCGGTTCCTAAACCAAAGAAAAGAGAGGGATTATGATGGATCACAAAAAAATTGCTCGGGAAGTACTGGATGCCATTGGCGGGCAGGAAAATTTATCAGCCGCAGCGCATTGTGCTACACGTTTACGTCTTGTTTTACAGGATGAATCTGTTGTTAATCAAGCAGCGTTAGACAACATGGATGTCGTGAAAGGGACTTTTTCAACAGGAGGCCAGTATCAAATTATTTTAGGCTCAGGAACAGTGAACGAGGTCTATAAGCACTTGGCGGAAATGTCTGGTCAAACGGAAATGTCAACGAGTGATGTGAAAGACGCGGCGGCGAAGAAATTAAATCCAATTCAGCGATTCGTCAAAATGTTGTCAGACATTTTTGTTCCGATTATCCCGGCGATTGTAGCTGGTGGTTTACTAATGGGGATTAACAATATCCTAACGGCTCCAGACTTATTTATTGAAGGTAAATCCTTAGTGGATGCCAATCCAGAAATGGCTGATTTAGCGGCACTTATAAATACATTTGCAAATGCAGCCTTTGTCTTTTTACCGATACTAATTGGTTTTTCCGCAACGAAACGGTTTGGAGGGAATCCTTTCCTTGGGGCCACTCTTGGAATGCTGATGGTACACCCAGACTTATTAAATGGGTACGGTTATGGAGCAGCAGTACTCAATAATGAAGTCCCTGTTTGGAATATATTTGGTTTAGAGATCGAGAAGGTAGGCTATCAAGGTAGTGTACTTCCTGTACTTGCAGCGTCATTTATTTTAGCAAAGATTGAAACAGCCCTTAGGAAGGTTGTCCCATCTGCTTTAGACAATCTATTAACACCGTTATTCTCTATCTTTATTACCGGGATTTTAACGTTCACTTTGGTAGGACCGCTGACACGCTCGGCTGGTAATCTTTTAACAGATGGAATCGTTTGGTTATATGACACAACAGGTGTCGTAGGAGGAATCATCTTCGGTTTGGCTTATGCACCGATTGTTATTACAGGTATGCACCACAGCTTTATAGCCGTAGAAACACAATTACTTGCGGATGTCGTTAAAACGGGTGGATCATTTATCTTCGTTATCGCGGCGATGTCAAACATTGCGCAGGGAGCAGCTACACTTGCAGTACTAAAGGCAACAAAAAACGGCAAGATCAAAGGAACGGCTTCAGCTGCCGGAATCTCGGCATTATTAGGAATTACGGAACCAGCGATGTTCGGGGTTAACTTGAAATTACGCTATCCATTTATCGGTGCCATTATTGGTTCTGCCATCGGATCAGGCTTTGTAACAATGTTCAAGGTTAAAGCCACTGCACTAGGAGCTGCTGGTATCCCAGGAATTATCTCGATTCGCCCAGATTCCATTATTTCATATATCATCGGTATGGCGATCGCATTTATCACAGCATTTATCGTCACAATTGTTTTAGCAAAAAGAGACGAAAAAAAAGCAGTTAAACAATCATCTGGTCAAGCAGCAGCATAGTAAAAAAGAATGAAAAGGAGAATCCCGTGATTCTCCTTTCTGTATTAGGAGTGAATCACCATGGAATGGACAAAAGAGCAGCGATATAGAAGCATGGATGACGTGACCGATGAAGAAATACAAGCATTAGCCAAACTAGTGAATCAATGCCCATGGCGGCAGTCTTTTCATATTCAGCCGGTGACAGGATTGTTAAACGATCCGAATGGCTTTAGTTATTTTAACGGGGAGTATCATTTATTCTATCAATGGTTTCCGCTTGGGCCAGTTCATGGGTTGAAGCATTGGTATCATACGAAGTCTAAAGACCTCGTTCACTGGGAGAATGTTGGAATGGCCATTGAGCCGTCGAATGAATTTGACAGCCATGGGGCATATTCCGGAAGTGGAATTGAGCATGAGGGGAAATTATACTTACTGTACACGGGCAATACGCGCGATGAAAATTGGGATCGACACCCCTATCAATGTCTGGCTATAATGGATTCGAATGGAAGCATCGTCAAAATGGATGCGCCTGTGATTGCAGATGCTCCAAGCGGCTATACCGATCATTTTCGCGATCCAAAGGTTTGGAAACAGGGGGATCTCTTTTATACGGTAATTGGAGCCCAAAGGGAAAATGAGACTGGATCTGTCGTTTTATACCGGTCCAGGGATTTAAAAGATTGGCAGTTTGCGGGTGAAGTGAAGACAGGGTTAGGTGAAGATTTCGGTTATATGTGGGAATGTCCGGATTACTTTGAGCTGGATGGACAAGGTGTGTTCCTTTTCTCTCCACAAGGGTTAAAAGCGGAGGGTGAAAGCTGCCAAAATATTTATCAATCAGGGTATGTAGTTGGAAGACCAATAGATTTAGAGAATATCGAATTAAAGCATGGGCCATTCTATGAGCTGGATCGCGGTTTTGATTTTTACGCGCCGCAAACAACGGTAGATCATCAAGGGCGCAGGATTTTAGTCGGCTGGATGGGATTGCCGGAAATTGACTATCCTACTGATAAAAATGGCTGGGCACACTGTCTAACAATTCCTCGAGAATTAACAGTTAAAGAAGGAAAACTCGTCCAGCAGCCAGTCGATGAGCTGAAAATGCTGCGTGGGGAAAAGGTAGAAACAAGCCGAAAGGTTGAGAATGAAACGGTTTGTTTGGATAACTTTAAGGGAGACGTGTATGAGCTTCATGTAGAATTCTCTGATAGTACGGCTGAGGAGTTTGGTTTGGAACTCCGGGTTGGAGAAAATGAGAAAACTATTATTAAATATGATTGTGCTGCGAAAAAGGTTGTGTTTGATCGGACTGAGTCAGGCGAACCCTTTGCTGAGGAATTTGGTACGATTCGGAAATGTAAATTGGACGCTGAAAAGATTTCGTTCCGTATCTTTGTTGATGTTTCCTCTATTGAAGTGTTTGTAAATGGTGGAGAGGAAGTATTTACAGGAAGGATTTTCCCTGGTAAAAATAGTAATGGAGTCCGTGTATTTTCCTGTGGCGGCCAAACGAATGTACAGGCTGTTAAATGGGATATTAAGTAGGCTATTCAATGTACGAGAGGTGAAAAAAATGGGAAAGCTTTATTCAATTGGTGAAGTGTTGATTGATTTTATTCCCCTTCAAAAAGGGGTTGCCTTAAAGGATGTTGTCTCCTTTGAGAGGGCACCAGGAGGGGCACCGGCAAATGTCGCTGCTGCCGTAGCCAAATATGGACAGAAAGCAGCGATGATTTCTAAATTAGGCAATGATGCGTTTGGCAGCTTTTTAGTCGAAAAGCTTGTCGAGGCTGGTGTTGAGACAGACAAAGTATATCGCACTGGTGAGGCGAATACGGCCTTGGCTTTTGTTTCGTTAAAAGAAAACGGGGAACGTGATTTTTCGTTTTACCGTAATCCTTCCGCTGATTTGCTGTTAAGCGAGGATGAAATCGACGCAGCATGGTTCCAAGCAGGGGATATTCTCCACTTTTGTTCGGTTGATTTAGTAGAAAGTCCGATGAAACAGGCACATAAGAAAGCAATCGAAGCTGTTTCAAATGCTGGCGGATTGGTCAGTTTTGACCCAAATGTGCGACTTCCGCTATGGAAAGACCCAGAGGACTGCCGTAAGGCTATTCTCGAATTTTTGCCGACTGCTGATATCGTAAAGGTTTCCGATGAAGAACTTGAGTTTATTACGGGAATAAAAGATGAGTCGGCTGCGGTACAATCTTTGTTCGTTGGAAACGTGAAAGCAGTTGTCTTCACTAAGGGAGCTGCCGGAGCAGATTTGATTTTAAAAGATCAGAAGTTTGAATCGAGCGGATACTCTGTTGAACCAGTGGACACAACTGGAGCCGGTGATGCGTTCATCGGCGGGTTTTTATATCAATTACTAGAATTGCATGCGAATCCGGAAAATATTGAGGAAGTGCTGCGAAACCACCAGGCCTCTATCCTCCAATTTGCTAATGCCAGTGGCGCCCTTACTACAACAGGAAAAGGAGCTATCTCTGCATTGCCAACAAAGGGGGAAGTTGAGGAACTTATAGGATAGTGATACAGGGATACATTATAATTTGATCAATGGGCTGCAAAATGAACTAAGCTTTATAAGGCCTAAATCTATCAACATCCGATTGAAGAGCTTGAAGAGAACTTTGAGAAGTTTAATGTGTGACGGGTTCGGTGGAGGATGATTGTTAATTTTTCCATGGAGCTTTTTTGAAAGGAACCTATGGCAATATAAGCATAGGTTCCTTTTCTTTTGTCCTTTTTAGTGAATGATTAATTTTTTATCCTAAACTTTTCTTTCTAGTAAAGCGTAAACTACTGAATATCTAAGTGCTTTTTAATCGTCTCGGACAGCTTTGTTCGTTCTGTCTCAGGGACAATGTAGTAGTAAACACCCTTTTCTTCTTTGCCGCTTCCATTTATTTGGATTTGTTCAAGGTTGTGTCGTGTTTCGGAATAGTTTGTCTGAATTTCTTTCATTTCCTCAAACGTTAAATTTGTTTTTACATTATCGCCAATTACTTCTAATATGCTACCATAGTTTGTGAGAGTTTCAATTTGTACCGCTTCTTTGATGAAAGCTTGAATGATTTTACGCTGGCGTTCTTGTCGGCCAATATCACCCTGTGGATCAAAAGCGCGCATACGAGAATACTTCAGTGCATCTTCACCGTTCAATTCCAGTTGACCGACAGGGAAATCTGTCCCTTCATAGGAAAAGTCTAAAGTGTTTTCCACGGTCACACCGCCAACTACATCTACAAGATCCTTAAAACCATCCATGTTTACTTCCACGTAGTAGTCAATCGGGACATCTAGAAAATTTTCTATGGTTTTAATGGACATATCAACTCCTCCGTAAGTATACGAATGATTGATTTTATCCTTTATACCCTTGCCGATAATTTCGGTGTATGTATCACGAGGAATGCTTACCATTTGAATCGATTTATCTTCCGGGTTTGCCGTTAATAGAATTAATGAGTCTGGACGCCCGCGGTCTCCCTCGCGCTGGTCTACTCCAAATAATAAGATGGAAATCGGATCTCCATCTGCTAACTTAATAACACGCTGCTCTGATTCAGAACGTTTCAGTGGTTCATGTGTTTTTTTGAGCGTGCCGGCAACAGAGTTATAAACGGAAAATCCGTATGCGCCTGCACCTATAATAAGAAGGAAAATGACTCCAAGTGTTATTTTTAAGCCCAGCTTTCTTTTTTTAGGAGGCGGGGATATCTGTTCCTTTTCCATTTAAACACCTTCCTTTGCAGTAATATCGTTTATTTTAGCATCTAAAAAAATTTACTTGTATTCGACAAAATAACTAGAGAAGCGACAAAATAACAATAATCCTCTTTAACAGTAGATTTTACCTAGTCTGGAGGAACCTTTTTTATTAACAAAACATTTCTGCTATATTAATGGTCTATTACATAAACATTAAAGATTGTGATTTAACTGAAATAATTGCTGTGCCCCACTTGATTTTCCTTCGTTAGAAATAAAAAGGGGAAGTTGAAATAGGTATATTGGTAAATAATTAATTCGTTTTTAGGTAATTATGCATAGGAGATTCTTTTGAAGTGGTAATTCCCATGAAAATTAGATAAATTAGCTTATTTCTTCTCGTAAGTCCTCTTGTTACTCTTGTAATGGATTGGAATACTGGCAGAATTTACGACTTTGTTTGCAGCTGTTTCCTTTCAACTTAAAAAACTACGCTATCATTGTGAAATGATGAACAAATTAGTCTGCTTAAATAGCAAATAGGAGGATCCTAATAAGTCGATCTTATAGAAGAAAAAATGATATGAGGGAGGTAACAAAATGACAAAAAGGACCTTCCGTAGCCGAAGTAAAAATAATAAAACCCATTTGCACCTTGAACCCGGCCAAACAGATTTTATTTTTGAAAGTGAATCTAGTAAAAGATGGAATCTGCTGATTATTTTCTTTGCTCTTCTAGCTATTCTATTCTGTCTGGTGATCTTTTTTTCTGGTTTAGGCCTTTATGCAAATCCCCAGATTCCTAAATTGGAGACAACTGAAACGGATGAATTTTCGCACATTATTCCATCTGAGACCATGACTTCCCCTCAGGTTGCATCTTTAAATACCGATATGAATAAAAAATTTCTCCAGCAGGACGTTGCCTTTAAGGATGATGTTTTTGCATTTTATGTGAACTGGGACAGCAACAGTAAGCAATCGTTAATGGGAAATATTGACACTATCGATGTTCTAATCCCGCAGTGGTTGAGTTTAAATGCTGATCTAGAACTTGAAAGTGATATTCAACCGGATATAGTAGAGCTCGCTAAGAAGAATGATGTTAAGATTGTGCCGTTAATTCACAACATACAGAATGGCAAGTGGAATCAGGAGACAGTTCATCAACTTTTAAATTCTCCTGAAGCAAAAGCGAAATTAATTCAAAAACTGCATGAAATGATAAAAAAGCAGGGCTTTGATGGAATCAATATCGATTTTGAGAATCTAAACAAGAATGACCGGGATTTATTAACCCTGTTTATAAAGGAACTATACACGGTATTTCAGGCTGACGGTCTCTCTGTTTCCATTGATGTTCCGGCTGCCAGCGAGGCGTTTGATTACAAAGAGCTGGAAAAGTACGTTGATCAGTTGATTGTGATGGCTTACGATGAGCATGTGAACAATCCAGGCACCATTGCTTCTTCATCCTGGTTTAAAAAAATTCTCGCAAAATTACCAAAGGAAAAGCTGATAGTTGCGCTTGGAAATTATGGATATGACTGGGAATGGGAAAGCCAGCAGCCTGGAGAAGTCGTTTCCTTTGATGACGTCACAAGACTGGCTGAAAAAGCCGACTTAAACATCCAATGGGATGATATGAGCCATACTCCTTATCTTAAATATATGGACAACAACAAAGTGCATGAAATATGGTTCCTAGACAGTGCAACTTTCTACAACCAATTGAAAATGTCTGCCGAGGCAGGAGCGCAGGGAATTGCACTTTGGAGGCTGGGATCGGAGGATCCATCTGTTTGGGATATTCTTAAAGGACATAAAACGGAAGAATTGCTAACTGTCAAGAATGGAGGAAATATATACAGCACTGGAGAAGGGAATATCTACCGGGCAAAAGAGAGTTGGAAAGAGGGGGAACGCAGCCTTCGGTTTGATAACGCTGGCTTTATTACAAGTGAAATCTATATTACCAACCCAGTATCCTCCGAGTTTGAACGTTTAAGCCAACCGGAAGACAAAGAGATTGTCCTTACCTTTGATGACGGGCCCGATCCTAAATATACAGAACGTATTCTAGAGATCCTGAAACAATACCAGGTTAAGGCTTCGTTCTTTGTCATTGGCGATAAAGCAATACAAAATCAGGATATTGTTGAACAAATTTATCGGGATGGCCATGAGATTGGTAATCATACGTTTTCCCATCCAAAAACAATTGGAATGTCCGATGAGGAGTTAAAGCTTGAACTCAATAGTACTCAACGCATCATTCAAGGAATTACTGGACGTACCACCTCGTTATATCGGTCTCCATATGGAGATGAAGAGGCAAAGTATATGCCATCACATTTTCAAAAATTACTGAATGTGACCCAAATGGGGTACGTCACCGTCAATTATGATATAGATTCAAAGGACTGGAAGCTGCGTGATAGCAAAGAAATTGTCGAGAATGTTTTGAGTCAGGCATCAAGCGGCGATATTATTTTACTTCACGACGGCGGCGGAGATAGGCAGGCAACCGTTGAGGCACTGCCTGAAATCATCGAACAGTTGCAGAATAAAGGATATAAATTTGTTACAGTCAGCGACCTAATGGATAAAGCTAAAAGTGATATCATGCCCTCTGTCCAAGAGGTGGAGAAACCGATTATACAAAGCTATAAAGTGATGCTGTTCAATATAGCAAACTTCAAAGAGGGTATTTCCTTTTTGCTTTACGGTGTGATGTTCATTCTAGCTCTGCGCCTTTTGCTTATAGGCAGTTTAGCTATTATACATAAGAAACATGTCAGTCATCCTGTCGGGCAGATTACACCGTTTGTAAGTGTCATTATTGCGGCCTACAATGAAGAGAAGGTCATAGGTAGAACCATCGAGTCAATCCTGAAAAGCGATTATCCTAACCTAGAAGTTATTGTAGTCGATGATGGTTCCAAAGATCAGACTTCCTTGGTTGTAAACAGTAAGTACGAAACTAATAAAAAGGTTCTTCTTTTGCAAAAGAAGAACGAGGGAAAAGCCTCTGCTATCAATCTTGGAGTTACGAAGGCAAAGGGAGATATCATTGTTGCCATTGATGCAGATACCATTATTCCTCCTGATTCGATTTCAATGCTTATTCGGCATTTTGCTGATGAGAATATTGCCGCGGTATCTGGAAATGTGAGGGTTGGGAACAGGGAAAACCTGTTAACTGCCTGGCAGCATATTGAGTATGTGACTGGATTTAATTTGGAGAAGCGCGGCTTTGCCACTCTTAATTGTGTCCCAGTCGTCCCGGGTGCTCTAGGGGCGTGGCGCAAACAAGTGGTAAAAGAGCTAGGCTATTTTACCAATGATACTCTTGCGGAAGATACTGATATGACATTGAAAATCCTCCGCCAAGGCTATAAAGTTGTGATTGATGAACGGGCCTATGCATATACGGAGGCGCCTAGAACCATTAGAGATTTCCTAAAACAGCGATTCAGGTGGACTTTTGGAATTTTACAATGTTTTTGGAAGCATAAGAAAGCCATTGGGGGAATAAAGCATAAATCACTCGGATTCATTGCCCTCCCGAATTTACTTATATTTCAATTTATTGTTCCTTTCTTTGCTCCGCTTTTAGATATATTGTTTATTTTAGGAATTCTAGCAGGTGATGTCCAAAAATCCTTATTGATTTTTACCTGTTACTTATTGGTCGATTTCCTTATTTGCTTAGTTGCTTTTAGGATGGAGAAGTTAAGCTTTAAACCGCTCATTTCTCTGTTTTTGCAAAGAATTGTCTACCGCTACTTATTACTATGGGTAACGTGGAAATCCATTTTTGCTGCACTAAAAGGAACCCGTGTTGGCTGGGGGAAATTAAAGCGGGCAGGAAATTTGACGGTAGAGCCACGATTGAAAGAAAAACAGATTATCTAGATTTCCAAGGCATTTATAATATCTACGGGGAAGGTGAAGGTCACCTTCCTTCTATTTTACTTAAACCCTGATGGTACTATTACTATTTTCATCTCAAATTACCTCCAAATCCTTTTAATCCATTTGAATATACGCTACTAAACTTAAAGGGATTTTAAGAGGGAACAAATGAGTTTCTTCGAAGGATTTGAACCGGTTAATGGCGAAGTACTTAAGCGGAGTCAATCCCTTTTTGGAATTATGAGGTGCATAAATTGGAAAAAAGAACGAGTTTAAGAGTTTACATCATGACAATAGCGGGTGCGGTATGTTGGGGGCTTATTGGTGTATTTATTACTCCATTATATAACCGCGGCTTCACGGCTTGGGACGTAGTAGCCATTCGAGGTGTTTTTACTTTTGTTATTTTGATTCTAGTTATGTCTGTATTTTATCGAGATCAGCTGCGTACTAGATTAAAAGATCATATTTTTTTCGCGTGTGCAGGAATTTTTAGTATCGCATTCTTTAATTTCTTTTATTTTGAAGTTTTTTCTCAATCGAGTTTATCTCTTGCCGTTACACTTTTATATACCGGTCCACTGTTTGTAACCATCCTGTCCCGCCTGTTTTTTAAAGAACCCCTGACAGTTCGTAAAGGCTGGGCGCTGGCTCTTGCTATTACAGGCTGTGCATTTGTTGTCGGCCTGCTGCCTCTCGGCCAAGAAGGTATACAGATGAAAACCTTGTTAATGGGGATTCTATCTGGATTTTGTTATGCATTGTACAGTATTTTCTGTAAACCTATTACGAAGCGGTATTCTGCATTGACCATTACAACTTACACTTTTTTTTATACGAGTATATTCATGTTACTTACAAGTGACATCCTAAAGAAAACCGGTCAATTTAAATATGCAGATGTTTGGATATCAGCAGTGTTGTTATCGTTGGTGGCAACGATTGCCGCTTTTGTTCTGTACACTACAGGTCTAAAGCATTTAGAAGCTAGTAAGGCTTCCATTTTAGCCACAATCGAACCCATAATTGCCGTACTATCGGGAGTACTTTTTCTAGGGGAACATCTGAATGGATGGCAGGTATTAGGAATCGCATTGGTTTTATATTCTGCCATTCTTGTCGCAGATAGCAGGGCAAAGGCGAAGAAACCTGTTGATACGATTATAAAAGAGGAAACGACAATATAATACGACTAGAACAGGAAAAATGCGTATATGATGTATTAGAAAAACTAGTTATTTCCTTTTCAACTAACAATCAATTCTTTCCACATCTCCAAAATAGAGATAGCCTTCCATCGTTTTCTAAACTGAAGGGAGGCTTTTTATTATTGTCCACTTTTTTCAACTAACGGAGCTTATGGTCTCATTTTTGTTTTAACAAGGAACGAACTTTCCATTAACTCAGTATAAATAAGGAATAGGAGTGAGATGGATGGATTTTTCAAGTGAAAATCGAAACCTGATTCTAAAGGAAATGGCACAAGAGAAATATGATGTCCTTGTTATTGGAGGGGGTATAACAGGCTGTGGAATTGCATTAGATGCAGCCACGCGTGGAATCAAGACAGCTATAGTTGAAATGCAAGACTTTGCAGCGGGTACATCAAGTAGATCAACGAAATTAGTTCATGGCGGTTTGCGTTATTTGAAACAATTTGAGGTAAAAATGGTCGCGGAAGTTGGAAAAGAAAGAGCCGTTGTTTATGAAAATGGCCCACATGTGACCAGCCCGGAGTGGATGCTCCTTCCGATTCATCAAGGAGGTACCTTTGGTAAGTTCTCTACATCTTTAGGTTTATTCGTTTATGATATTTTAGCAGGTGTTAAGAGCGGGGAGCGCCGAAAAATGTTTAGTGCTGAAGAAACACTTAAACATGAGCCTTTGCTCAAAAAGGAAGGGCTTAAAGGCGGAGGTTATTATGTGGAATATAAAACGGATGATGCACGGTTAACGATTGAGGTTATAAAAGAAGCAGTGAAGCAAGGTGCTGTTGCTGTTAATTATACAAAAGTCGAAGAGTTTATCTATGAAAATGGTAAAGTAAAAGGTGTTAAAGTTGTTGATCAAGTAACAAAGTATTCCTATGTCATTCATGCAAATAAGATTGTCAATGCTGCTGGACCTTGGGTAGATTCATTGCGTGAAAAGGATCAATCAAGAAAAGGAAAATCACTACAGTTAACAAAGGGTATTCACTTAGTAGTTGACCAAAGTCGTTTCCCTCTCAACCAAGCAATCTACTTTGATACACCAGATGGTCGAATGGTATTTGCAATACCTAGGGAAGGAAAAACCTATGTAGGTACAACAGATACGGTGTATAAGGGGGATCTTATCTATCCAAGAATGACAACTGAAGACCGTCAGTATGTAATAAATGCCATTAACTATATGTTTCCTTCATTGAATATAACGGCAAAAGATATTGAATCCAGTTGGGCAGGATTACGCCCATTAATTCATGAAGATGGAAAAAGCCCATCCGAAATTTCACGTAAGGATGAAATCTGGACATCTGATTCAGGACTTATTACGATTGCTGGCGGGAAACTTACAGGGTATCGTAAAATGGCTGAGTTAGTAGTAGATTTACTAGTAAAGAAATTTAAGGAAGAAGAAAATAGAACGTTTCCTTCATGCCTTACCAAAACATTACCGATTTCAGGCGGAGATGTTGGAGGTTCAAAGAAATTCCAAAGATTTGTAACCGAAAAGGTCAAAAAGGGAATGGCTTATGGCCTGACAAGGAAAGAAGCCGAGAAGCTTGTAACAAGGTATGGCTCGAATATCGATAAGGTGCTTGAGTATAGAAGTGGTTATGATGCTGAAAGTGATATACCGCTGTATGTATACTTACAAATTATCTATTCCATTAAACACGAAATGACTACAAAACCTATCGACTTTTTCTCCAGAAGAACAGGTACTCTGCTTTTCGATATTCATTGGGCAAAAGAGTGGAAGGGCAAAGTGGTTGATACAATGGCTTCTGTTTTAAGATGGGAGGCAGAACAGAAAGTGTTATATCAAAATGAGCTGGAAAAGCACTTAAACGATGCAAATACAGCGATTGATGAGGAAGCTGAGTAGAGGGTAAGCTGAAAATTAGTTTTTCCATTTACAGCCTATTTTGTTATGTAAAAACACCTCCGATAAATGTACTTGATGAATGCTACATTTTCGAAGGTGTTATACTTTTTAAATGGTATCTGCTTTTTTTACTATTATAATTCTTGCCCGTTTGTAGCGATCACGTTTTTATACCAGAAGAACGATTTCTTCTTACTACGCTCAAGTGTTCCACTTCCATCATCATGCTTATCAACATAGATAAATCCATAACGCTTGGACATTTCGCCTGTTGATGCACTCACTAGGTCGATACAGCCCCATGGAGTGTATCCCATTAAATCTACACCATCTTCAATGGCTTCACCCATTGCTTCGATATGGCTTCTTAAATAATCAATACGATAATCATCATTGATTGAGCCATCCTCTTCCACTTTATCATAAGCGCCAAGTCCATTTTCTACGATAAATAACGGCTTTTGGTAACGGTCATATAATTGGTTAAGAGCAATCCGAAGTCCAGTAGGGTCAATTTCCCAGCCCCAATCACTTGCGCTTAAGAATGGGTTTTTAACACCGCCAATTAGATTGCCTTGTCCGATTTCCTCTGGTGTTTTATTCTTTTTATCTGTACGTGACATATAGTAACTAAATGAAATGAAGTCAACAGTGCCTTCCTTAATAATTTCTAGGTCACCATCTTTGATTTCCAGATTAATGCCGTTTTCTTTAAAGAAACGTTTTGCAAACGCTGGATATGCTCCTCTAATCTGAACATCTCCACAATAATTGTTAAAAAGGCGCTCCTCTTGTAGGGCATGCATAATGTTTTCAGGGTTGCAATCATAGGAATATGTCGGTGCATAAATAAGCATGCAGCCGATTTGGCTTCCTGGAATAATTTCATGACCTGCTTTTACTGCAAGGGCACTTGCTACGAATTGATGGTGAAGACCTTGGAAGCTATCTTGGAGTTTAGTTTCTTCTGTCTCTGGTGAGAAACCAAGTCCAAGAAGCGGCATATGTGTTGCACCGTTGATTTCGTTAAATGTTAACCAGTATTTTACTTTGTTTTTGTAGCGGTTGAACAAGGTTGTTGCATAACGCTCGAAGAAACCGATCACTTCGCGGTTACGCCAGCCGCCATATTCTGTGATTAAATGAAGCGGAATCTCATAGTGAGAAATGGTTACAACCGGTTCAATATCATATTTTTTCAATTCATCGAATACACGGTCATAAAATGCTAATCCTTCTTCATTAGGCTGCAGCTCATCACCTTTAGGAAAAATACGGCTCCAAGCAATACTCATGCGATATGTCTTGAATCCCATTTCAGCAAAAAGAGCGATATCTTCTTTGAAACGGTGATAGAAGTCAATACCATCATGGTTCGGATAGACATATTTTTCTTTATTGATCTTAAAGTCAAAACCAGTTTCTCCAATAACCTTTAATCTTACCTTTCCACCAGGCATTACATCTGCGAGGTTCATTCCTTTGCCGCCTTCAAGATAGGCACCTTCTAATTGGTTAGCAGCTGTTGCGCCGCCCCATAAAAATCCTTCTGGAAATTGATAGGTTGATTTATTCATCTAAAATCCCTCCATTTTTTTGGTTACGCTTACGGCTTACCTAAAAAAGCAAATAAAAAAACCTAAACCACGTAATGAAGACATAATAGTCTCATAGATAACGTGATTTAGGTTTTGCCTGCATAACCAGTAACAATCCTAAAAGGTTGTTTTGTTTAATTGCGTCTACTATAACATCATTTTTTTGATCTAGCAAGGATTTTTGTAAACGGTTATTTTTTAAAAATTTATATATATATAAGAGACTTCCTGGTAATCTATAAAATTATTATTTTTTTAAAAAGAAAGCGTTGACACGTACCAAATACCCGTGATAAATTACACGTATCAAATAAAACTTAACAAAATTCCTTCGCAGGAATGTTACCTTAAGTGGGCATAACCTGATCTGATTAGAATACGACACGCTCTTTGCTATGAGTGTGTGCTGTATCTAATCAGGTCAGGTTTTTTATTTGATAAAAATTAAATTCAGATAAAAATAAAATCAAATAAAGAAGGAAGGGTCAAAAAATGAAATATGAGCAATTAGCAAAAGATATTCTCACGAATGTCGGCGGAAAAGAAAACGTTTCCAGTGTTGTTCACTGTGTTACACGCTTGCGTTTTAAGTTAAAAGATGAAAGTAAAGCAAACACAGAAGTGTTAAAGAATATGGATGGTGTTGTAACCGTCATGAAAAGCGGCGGCCAATATCAAGTTGTTATTGGTAACCATGTCCCTGACGTGTATGCCGCTGTTTTATCAGTAGGAAATCTAGGGGCTGCGAGTGAAAACAGTGATTCAAGCAGTGATGAAAAAATGAGTTTAGGTGCAAGATTTATTGACTTGATTTCAGGTGTTTTCCAGCCAATTCTTGGCGTATTGGCTGCAACTGGTATGATCAAAGGGTTTGCTGCTTTAATTTTAGCGTTAGGTTGGGTTGAAGCAACTTCAGGAACTTACCAACTAATGAACATTGCCGGAGATGGGTTATTTAACTTCTTGCCAATCTTTTTAGGATATACAGCAATGAAGAAATTTGGCGGTTCACCGTTTATTGGGATGGCGATCGCTGCAGCATTGGTACACCCAACATTAGCGACATTAACGACAGGAGAAGTTTCTAAGACGCTTTTCCAAGGTACAATCTTTGAATCGCCAATTCATATTACATTCTTAGGAATTCCTGTTATTTTGATGAGTTATGCATCAAGTGTTATTCCAATCATTCTTTCTACCTTTGTAGCGTCAAGAGTAGAAAAAGGCTTAAAGAAGATTATTCCAGATGTAGTAAAAACTTTCGTAGTTCCATTCTTTACAATTGTTATTATGGTACCGTTAACATTCTTGGCTATCGGACCAGTCTCTACATGGGCTGGCAGCTTGTTAGGTGCAGCGACTTTATGGATTTATGAATTAAGCCCAATCGTAGCAGGTTTAGTTCTAGGTGGATTCTGGCAAGTGTTTGTTATTTTCGGTCTTCATTGGGGCCTTGTTCCAATCGCTATTAACAACTTGACTACTATGGGTAACGACCCAGTTTTAGCAACAACTGTTATGGTATGTTTTGCACAAATCGGTGCAGTATTAGCAGTTATGCTAAAAACTAAAAACAAATCATTAAAATCACTTAGCGTTTCATCTTTCATTTCAGGTATTTTTGGTGTTACAGAACCAGCTATTTATGGTGTTACATTACCGCTTAAAAAACCATTTATCATGAGCTGTATTGGTGGTGCAGTCGGTGGTGGTATCATTGGTGCTACAGCAGGTAAATTATGGATGTTTGGTGGAATGGGTATATTCGTTTTCCCGGCCTTTATCAAACCAGGTTCAGGACTTGATATGAGTTTCTATGGATCGATTATTGCATTGGTTGCAGGTTTTGCAGTTGCATTTGTTTTAACGTATTTGTTTGGTGGAATTAATCAAGAGAAATCTTCAAAGACAGCAACTGAAACAACAGCAGCTTCCAAGGAAGTGGCAGTAACAAAAGCTCAACTTGAAGAAGTAGTAAGTCCATTAAATGGAGAAGTAAAGGCTTTAGCAGAAATTGAAGATGCTGCATTTTCTTCCGGTGCTCTTGGACATGGTGTAGCAATTGAGCCTAGCCAAGGCAAGTTATTTGCTCCTGTATCCGGAACGGTATCAGCATTATTCCCAACGAATCATGCGATTGGCATTACAACTGATTCTGGTGCAGACATTTTAATCCATATTGGAATGGACACCGTTCAATTAGAAGGAAAGTACTTTAAAGCACATACTACTCAAGGTGAATATGTGAAAAAGGGTCAATTACTAATTGAATTCGATATGGAGCAAATTAAAAAAGCAGGCAAGCCGTTAACAACGCCGGTCGTTGTGACGAATCATAAGGAATTTGGCTTAGTGCTGACAAATCACAAGCGTGTACAATTCGGAGATTCGTTATTTAACTTAGCAGTAAAATAATAACCCTGCAGGAGAAAGGAAAGGTTTATCTTCCTTTCTTCCTGTTGTTTAGAGAAAGGTAGGATATAATGGCATTTCCAAAAGGATTTTTATGGGGCGGCGCGATTGCTGCTAACCAAGCAGAAGGTGCATATCTAGCAGATGGAAAGGGACTCACAACGGTGGACTTGTTGCCAACAGGGAACAAACGCTGGGAGATTATGTTTGGGAATCTGCCTTCATATGAACCACTTGAAGGGGAATTTTATCCATCACACGAAGCAATCGATTTCTACCATCGTTATAAAGAGGATATTGCCCTTTTTGCCGAAATGGGTTTCAAAGCATTGCGTTTATCAATCTCATGGGCACGTATCTTTCCAAATGGTGATGACGCTGAACCGAATGAAGCGGGACTTCAATTCTATGATAACGTGTTTGATGAATTATTGAAGTGCGGGATTGAGCCAGTGGTTACGATCGCTCACTTTGACGTACCGGTTAACTTAGTGAAGAACTATGGCAGCTGGAGAAATCGGAAGTTGGTTACTTTCTTCGAAAGATATGCAACAACTCTTTTTAACAGATACAAGGACAAAGTAAAGTATTGGATGACCTTTAATGAAATCAATATGCTGCTGCATTTGCCGTTTGTTGGAGCAGGCCTTGTCTTTAAAGAGGGAGAAGATAAAAAGCAGGTAAAGTACCAAGCTGCGCATCACCAATTGGTGGCAAGTAGCTTAGCAGTTAAAATTGGCCACGAAATCAATCCTGAAATGAAAATCGGCTGTATGCTTGCAGCGGGACAAACGTATCCTTACTCATGTAACCCGGATGATGTGTTCGACGCGATGGAAAAAGACCGCGATTCGTTCTTCTTTATCGATGTTCAATCTCGCGGCCAATACCCGGGTTATGCAAAGAGATTTTTTAAGGATAATAACCTAACGATTGAAATGGATGATCAGGATGAAGAACTTTTAAAGAATCACACGGTAGATTACATCGGGTTCAGCTATTATGCGAGCCGAACAACCAGTACGGATCCAGAAATCAATAAGACGACCGCAGGCAATGTATTTGGTTCAATAGAAAATCCTTACCTTGAAAAGTCTGAGTGGGGTTGGACGATTGACCCGAAGGGCTTCCGTATTACGGCAAATCAGTTATATGACCGCTATCAAAAACCTCTTTTCGTTGTTGAAAATGGCCTAGGTGCGGTCGACATTCCAACGGATGATGGACAGGTTAACGACGATTACCGTATTGAGTACTTACGAAAGCACATGGCAGAAATGTCCGAAGCGATTGAAGACGGAGTTGAAATTATCGGCTATACTAGCTGGGGTCCCATCGACCTTGTTAGTGCTTCTACTGGGGAAATGAAAAAGCGCTATGGCTACATTTATGTGGACAAGGATAATGAAGGAAATGGAACGCTCAAACGTTTAAATAAGAAGAGCTTCAACTGGTATCAGGATGTCATTGCTTCGAATGGGGAAAGACTATAGTATATAATGAAGGAAAGCTCGTATGTGGCTTTCCTTCTTTTGAATTATTCCGATCACACTTCTATAAAAAAAGTATAAATACGATATTTGAACATAAAGGTGATCCAATGAAAATAGCCAAAGTATATAATAACAATGTCATCAGCGCATTTAATGAGAAAAACCAAGAGTTAGTGGTCATGGGAAGAGGTCTTGCTTTTCAAAAAAAGCCAGGAGATTTTGTTGACGAAGAAAAAATTGAAAAGACCTTTGTTTTAAAAAATAATGATCTATCAGAAAGATTCAAAACTCTTTTATATGAAGTGCCTATGGAATACATGGAAGTGACAGAGGGTATTATCCAACTTGCCAGAAGCAGGTTAGGCAGAAAGCTTAACGACAGCATTTATGTCTCATTAACGGATCATATTCACTTTGCTGTAGATCGGCACAACAAAGGCTACGATATAAAAAATGCTTTATTATGGGAGATCAAAAGGTTTTATAAGGATGAGTTTTCAATTGGGATGGAGGCACTCAAAATAGTTGAGGAGAAAATAGGTGTCCTCTTGCCGGAAGATGAAGCTGGTTTTATTGCTATGCACATTGTTAACTCAGGATTGAATGAGGAAATGCCAAATGTCGCTAATATTACGAGAGTCATGCAAGATATCCTAAACATAGTAAAATACCATTATAAAATCAGCTTTGATGAGGAGTCCTTGAATTATTTCCGATTTGTGACACACTTGAAATTTTTCGCACAGAGACTATACAGTAAGAACTATATAGAAGACGATGACCCATTCCTGTATGAGTCCTTTAAGCAAAAGCATAAAGAGGCAATAGAATGTGCAGAAAAAATCAATGATTATATCCAGAATCAATTTGACTATAGTCTCACGAATAATGAAAAATTATACTTGGCTATCCATATACAGAGAGTGGTAAATCGTTAGAAAAGGCCTTTCAACAGTTTTTAAGCTGGTGGAAGGCCTTTTTTATAAGCCTGTGTTAAGCTAATTGTTGATTTTGCACCCTGTTGATTGGCGCGGAAGGTAGTGCCGATAAGCCAAGTCTCCATATCCCCCTCCCTAGAACCCCAGCACGTAGTTTTTGAATATTTCGTTTCTTTTTACAGGAATTTCCGAAGAAAAATAGAATACGTGAGATATAATGTTCTATATCAATAGAACAATTGAGGAGGATATAATGTGGCACGTGAACAAATGAATCCAATAATAGAAAAAATTCTTTTAAACATTGAAAAAGTTATGATTGGAAAAAGGAACGTCGCTGAACTCAGCCTGATTGCCTTGTTAGCCGAAGGTCATGTGCTGCTAGAAGATGTTCCTGGTGTCGGGAAAACCATGATGGTCCGTGCTCTCGCAAAATCTGTAAATGCTAACTTCCGCAGGATTCAGTTTACTCCCGACTTACTCCCATCTGATGTAACGGGAATATCGATTTATAACCCGAAGGAAATGGAATTTCAATTCCGCCCGGGACCGTTGATGGGGAACATTATTCTCGCGGATGAAATTAACCGAACTTCACCAAAGACCCAGTCAGCACTGCTTGAGGGAATGGAAGAGGCAAGTGTTACGATAGACGGCGTTACCCATCGACTGCAAAAGCCATTCTTTGTAATGGCGACACAAAATCCAATTGAGTATGAAGGTACGTATCCGCTGCCAGAAGCACAGCTGGATCGCTTCTTGTTGAAAATGAAAATGGGTTACCCCGAAGTGGATGAAGAGATTGAAGTTTTAAATCGAGCACAAAAAATCCCTCCAATTGAAGACCTCCATCCAGTGATTGACCTAGAGGGATTAATCGCTTTGCAGAAGGAAATCAAAGAAGTCTATGTGGACCCAACGATTAAGCGCTATATCGTTGATATTGTTAACCTTACCAGAAAATTTGCCGGAGTGTACCTTGGCGCCAGTCCAAGGGGTTCGATTGCCCTCATGAAAACGGCGCAGGCATATGCCTTTATGTATGGCCGGGACTACATCCTTCCCGACGATATTCAATACCTAGCTCCGTTCGTTCTATCACATCGGATTATTTTGAAATCAGAAGCAAAATTTGAAGGGATTTCGGCAGAAGAAATTGTCAACCGAATCATTGCTAGAATTCCTGTTCCAATTCAAAGGCTTGTGAGGTAATGATGAAAAAGGTATGGATTCCATTCAAAAAAGTATGGAAGTTTGTCGTTTTACTAATTTTGATTCTGCTTACCTTTTCTTATGCTATGTTTCAAGGAGGATTTGTAAGTTGGTTTTTATTTTATAGCTTTCTGCCGTTTGCCCTTTATTGTGTCGGCTTATCCTTTTACTCTTTGAAAGAGCTGGAAATAACTCGACACATACCCAAAAATGATTACAGTGCCGGTGAAGCGCTAAAGGTTACGGTAAATGTAAAGCGAAACTCGTTTTTTCCAATATTTTATCTGCTCATTGAGGATGATTTAGAAGAATCGCTAAAGCATTCCCCGCAGAAAAAGAAAGCAAAGGCATTAGTGTTGCCGGGTTTTAGGAAGCAATTTTCCTATGAATATGTCATTGACGAACTTCCACGGGGAGAACATTTTTTTCATGGTTTTATCGTCAAAACCGGTGATATTCTTGGTTTAGTCGAGAAAGAAAAATCGCAGACAAACGAAAGTAAAATTATTGTCTACCCAGCTTATACAGAAATACTGTACCGCCCTTTTGAAACCCACTTTGATCAAGGCATGACAGCGTCAAGGGAACGGGTACAGCGTGATACTACATTGGCAATCGGTGTCCGGGACTACCAGCCCGGTGATCGATTTTCATGGATAAACTGGAAGGCCTCTGCTAAACGTAATGAAATTATGACAAAGGAATTTGAACAGCGTCAATCTCATGATGTGTTTGTAGTGATGGATTGTGTAGCTGATAAGCATTTTGAAGTTATCGTTTCCTTTACGGCTTCTTTATTACGTGCCGTTCTGAAGAAAGGAGCACAAATAGGGCTCTTAACTATAAGTCGAGATAGAGCATCGTTTCCTATAAGGGGCGGGGAAAATCAACTGCACGAGCTGTTCTACCATTTAGCAAAGATAGAAGCTGCGAGCCCTTCCTCATTTGAAAAAGTGTTAGAGACCGAGGGGATGTTTACCCAGCAAACAGTATCCTTCTTACTTGTATCGGCTCAATTATCGAAGCCTTTAATAGAGAAGGCTGGCTTCCTAGGACAAAGAAAAGGAAAGATTACGCTATTTCTTATAAAAGGAGAAAAGGAGTACCCTACACAACAGGAAAGATCTTTAATTGCCCTGGCAAACGCACGAAATGTACGGATAGTAATGGTTCATGAAGGGCATTTTGATTCAGCCTTTTCGGAGGTGAATGTGCGATGAAAAGAGATTTTCAATCTTTTCTACTGTACATGTTTGGTTTTTTGCTTTTATGGGAATGGCTCCGTCCCATCGAGCAATTAACTACTACTGATCATGTTGAAATGTTTGTCATCTTTATTCTGTTATCCTTTACACTAGCCTTTCTTAGAATGAAGTGGATTTGGCAGATGATCATTAAGGTGTGGTTTATCGCCTTTTCAATTAATATGTTTCATTATGGGGAAGGCTTTTATCAATTTAGTTGGTTATCTTCTTTTACTAATGACTTAACCACTAATGTTACTATGATTGTCTCTCGCAATTGGTTAGGGTTGACCAATGAATTTAGATCATTTTTGTTGTTTATCCTCCTTTGGTTAATGGTGTACTTAGTCCGCTATTGGCTTTTGAACCGAAAAAGAATTTTCATTTTCTTCTTTATGACTCTGATTTATATAACCGTTTTAGATACATTTACATTATATAGTGCAAAAACGTCCATTATCCGGACTGTTGTAGTCGGTTTTGCAGTGATGGGAATGTTAACTTATTACCGGATTCTTGTTAAGGAAAATGTTAATAGTAATTCTATTGCTGCGCGAAAATGGATGAGACCATTAGTTTTAATGATTGCTTTTAGTGTAATTATTGGCATTATTGCTCCAAAATTTGCACCAATATGGCCGGATCCCGTTCCATACCTTAAGGCTGCCAGTAATAAAGGCGGGGAAGAGGGGCCGGGCAATGGGATTGCTAAAGTGGGTTACGGTACAGATGATTCCCGTCTAGGGGGTCCTTTTATTGGGGATGATAGTATCGTATTTCGGAGCGAAGCAGAAGAAAAGAATTATTGGAAGGTAGAAACGAAGGACCATTATACAGGTAAAGGCTGGATCCCTTCAGAATTGAATCCGTACCGAATAGGAGGAGAGGATTTAATACCTGTTTCTCCTATCCCTGCAACTGTTGAAACCCGGGATGAGAGTGCCTCCTTATTTATGTTTATGGATTATGATCACCTCATTTATCCCGCTGGTATCCAAAGGGTACAATTTCAACGTAATTATATTTTAGAGATTGAGGCAACAAAGGAAAAAATCTCAATATTAAACGGCTTCGACTCTTCTCCAGTCGCTCCTGATTCCTATTCAGTGGAGTATAAGGTACCGGAATATCGGGCATCTGAACTAAGGGAAACAACAACGGCAGATCAAGGACAGATAGACGCAGAATTTCTCGCAAGATATACGCAATTGCCTGAAAATATTCCTAAACGGGTGAGAGAGCTGGCTCAGAGTATAACGGAAAAAGAAACAAACTGGTTTGATAAAGCAAGAGCTGTGGAGCGTCATTTTGGCGATTCGGGCTTCACCTACAGTCAAAGTGATGTAGCCGTTCCGGGAGAAGATGATGATTACGTTGACCAATTTCTATTTGACACCAAAATAGGGTATTGTGATAATTTTTCCACTTCCATGGCGGTTATGCTCCGATCGATTGGAATTCCAACACGCTGGGTAAAAGGTTATACGGGCGGGAAGTTTCTAGAATATAGCGAAGAACATTCTTCAAAACAGATTTATGAAATTACCAATAATAATGCCCATTCCTGGGTTGAAGTCTATTTTCCTAACCAAGGATGGGTTCCATTTGAACCAACAAAGGGATTCAGCAATAGTGTTTCAATTGATTTTACAAATGATGATGGAACAACTCCTGCAGCCGAAACTACTGCTCCTCCAGCACCAAAGCCGCAGCAGAATGCAGAGGAAAATAGCGGCAGTTCCCAGAAAACAGAAACAACTTTTTCATTTAATGGTTTCTGGCTTAACCTAGAATCAGTTTTCCGCAAAAACTGGAAATTAGTGCTATTTGTGGTTGTGGTAATTATTGGTGCTGCAGGTCTAATGTATAGATTACGAGGAAAGTGGATCCCGCGTTTATATTTGCTTCAGTTCCGATTAAGAAAAAAAGATGAAAATATCGGTAAAGCATATCTTATCCTTTTAGATCAATTAGAGCGTTATGGCTTAAAGCGTAATCAGAATCAAACATTGAGAAGTTATGCCCGATACATCGACACCTTCTTTGCCTCTAGAGAGATGTCTAAGCTGACGGATAGATATGAGCAATATCTATACCATCAAAAACTCACTGAGGGAAGTTGGAAGGATTCACGTGAATTATGGGAAAATTTAATTAAAAAGACAATTGCTTGACCGATAAAACAACCTATTGTTACAATAAGGCGTAAATTTGTAAATTTAATCGGTTTTCCTTCATATATCCTCGAAGATAGGGTTCGAGAGTCTCTACCGGGTTACCTTAAATAACCTGACTATGAAGGCAGAAATTTCTGCTATAGCAATTGTGAGAAAGCTAGAATTCTGCCTTCCTTATTTATTTGGAGGGGGAATTCTAGTTTTTTTTTGTTATTAAAGCAAATACTAACCTTATTATTTCGGAAGAGGTGGACGTGTTGACAAATAATACAGATATGATTGTGGTTTTAGACTTTGGAAGCCAGTATAACCAGTTAATTACACGCAGAATTCGTGAGTTCGGTGTTTACAGTGAACTTCATCCTCATACAATTACGGCTGAGGAAATTAGAAAAATGAATCCAAAGGGAATCATTTTTTCAGGCGGGCCGAATAGTGTTTACGATGAAAATTCTTTCCGCTGTGATGAGGAAATCTTTGAAATGGGTCTTCCTATCTTAGGAATTTGCTATGGAATGCAATTAATGACAGTTCACTTTGACGGTAAGGTGGAAAAAGCCAAGAACCGCGAGTACGGAAAAGCTGTCATGAATATCCAAAATCAAAATAAACTGTTCCATGACTTACCTGGGGAGCAAGTGGTTTGGATGAGTCATGGGGATTTAGTGGTGGAAGCACCAGCCGGTTTTACGGTGGATGGAACAAACCCACACTGTCCGATCGCGGCAATGAGTGATGAGGCGAGAAAGCTTTATGCCGTTCAATTTCATCCAGAAGTTCGTCATTCCGTATATGGAAATGAACTTCTAAAGAATTTCGTCTTTAATGTATGTGACTGTAAAGGCGATTGGTCTATGGAAAATTTCATTGAAATGGAAATGGCAAAAATTCGTGAGCAGGTCGGCAACAAAAAAGTACTATGTGCGCTTAGTGGCGGTGTAGATTCATCTGTTGTAGCTGTTCTTATTCACAAAGCAATCGGAGATCAATTAACATGTATTTTCGTTGATCATGGTTTACTTCGTAAGAATGAAGCAGAAAGTGTTATGAAGACCTTTGCTGAAGGCTTCCATATGAATGTGATTAAAGTCGACGCAAAAGAACGCTTCTTATCTAAATTAGAAGGCGTATCTGATCCTGAGAGAAAACGAAAAATTATCGGCAACGAATTCATTTATGTATTCGATGATGAAGCAACTAAGCTTGAAGGAATTGAGTTTTTAGCTCAAGGAACACTTTATACAGATATTATTGAAAGTGGAACTGCCACTGCACAAACGATTAAATCCCACCATAATGTCGGCGGGTTACCTGAAGATATGCAATTCAAATTAATCGAACCGTTGAATACATTGTTTAAGGATGAGGTTCGTGCGCTTGGTACAGAGCTTGGAATTCCGGATGATATTGTTTGGAGACAGCCTTTCCCTGGACCAGGTCTTGGAATTCGTGTCTTAGGAGCAATTTCTGAAGATAAGCTTGAAATTGTTCGTGAATCTGATTGGATCCTCCGTGAAGAAATTAAGAAGGCAGGACTTGATCGTGAAATCTGGCAATACTTTACGGTGCTTCCTGACATCCGCAGTGTTGGAGTTATGGGCGACGCGCGTACTTATGATTATACAATTGGAATCCGTGCCGTTACGTCCATTGATGGGATGACATCTGATTGGGCACGTATCCCATGGGATGTGCTCGAAAAAATTTCAACTCGCATTGTTAACGAAGTAGCTCATGTTAACCGAGTGGTTTATGATATTACCAGCAAGCCGCCTGCAACTATTGAGTGGGAATAATTAAAAATCACACTTCTAAAAACGAACGTTTTTAAATATAATTTTAAAAACGTTCGTTTTTTATGTTTACAAGCGAGGGGATCCCTGATAAGATTAAGGAGAAGTAAATAATTTGTCGAATAAACTCGTATAATCTTGGGAATTGGCCCAAAAGTTTCTACCGAGCCACCGTAAATGGCTTGACTACGAGGCAGTGTTTAAACGGAGGGTAATCCTCTTTATTTCACTAGCCCTAAGTCAAGCGTTCCGGTAGATTTCGGAACGTTTTTTTGTTTTTAATAAAGATAGATTCCTAGGGGGAAGAAAAAATGCAAAAATATTTCATGTTTAAGGAATTAGGGACGAATTATCGCCGTGAAATTATTGGCGGCGTGACCACCTTCTTGGCAATGGCCTATATATTAGTGGTTAACCCGCTGACATTAACACTATCAAGTGTACCGGATTTACCAGATGCAATGCGAATGGATTACGGGGCAGTCTTTGTAGCGACAGCATTGGCTGCAGCGATTGGTTCCATTGTTATGGGACTTCTAGGGAAATTCCCGATCGCCTTAGCGCCTGGTATGGGATTGAACGCGTTCTTTGCCTATACAATCGTGTTAGCTAGCGGCATTCCATGGCAGCATGCATTAGGTGCGGTATTTATTTCAGGTGTATTTTTCTTTTTATTAACATTAACTGGTTTACGTGAGAAACTAATCAACGCAATTCCAATCGAGCTAAAGCACGCCGTTGGCGCAGGTATTGGTTTATATATTACTTTTATTGGATTGCAGAGTGCAGGTATTGTAGTAAACAATGATGCGACACTTGTTGGATTGGGTGATTTGACAGCCGGACCAACATTACTGGCTATTTTCGGAATAATTGTTACGGTCATTATGATGACTAGAGGAATTAATGGTGCAGTATTTTTTGGAATGATTATTACTGTTATTGTGGGAATGATATTTAATTTAATTGACACACCAGAGAAAATCGTCGATACTGTCCCAAGTTTAGCACCTACATTTGGAGCTGCATTTTCTTCGTTAACAGATAGTTCGTTTTACACAATGACCATGCTCGGAATTATCTTGACTCTATTGTTTGTTGACTTCTTCGACAATGCTGGAACACTTGTAGCAGTAGCGAATCAAGCGGGTATGATCAAAGACAATAAATTACCACGTGCAGGCAGAGCATTACTTGCTGACTCAGTAGCGACAACTGTCGGTGCAGTACTTGGTACTTCTACAACAACATCTTATATTGAATCATCTGCTGGGGTAGCGGCAGGGGCGAGAACAGGATTTGCTTCACTTGTTACTGCAGCATTGTTTATACTATCACTGTTTTTCTTCCCATTATTATCAGTGGTTACGGCAGCAGTTACAGCGCCAGCGTTAATTATTGTTGGGGCATTGATGGTGGGTTCGTTAGGGAAAATTGAATGGACAAAATTCGAAGTGGCTGTTCCAGCCTTCCTTACAATGATTGCCATGCCTTTGACGTACAGCATTGCTACAGGGATTGCAATTGGGTTTATCTTTTACCCAATTACAATGATTGTTAAAGGGCGTATGAAAGAAATACATCCAATTATGTACTTTTTCTTTGTTATTTTCGTTTTATACTTCTTATTCCTATAAGTAAGTTAAGGGAGCCTGTGAGCAAACACAGGTTCTTTTTTTATAATTGAATTATTAATCCAAAACGAGAAGCATTAAGTATAAGTGATAGCTGTCGAATATTGTCGTTGACTTCTTGTTTTGTCTCTTATAACATGAGAATTATAAGGTAATTCGGACAAAATGAGGAGGAAGGCAGTGGTAAAGCTATTAATTGATAAAGTATTAAATAACAATGTTTTAATTGCCGAACATCCTTCCTATGAAGAAGTTGTCTTAATCGGTAAAGGAATAGGCTTTAATCGAAAACATGGGGATTTTATTGAAACAGATTCAGTTGAAAAACTGTTTGTACTTAAAAATGAAAAGGAACAACAAAATTATATTAAATTGCTTCCTTTTATTGATAATGATCTGCTAGAAGTTATTATTTCTGCTATTGGATTAATCAAGCAAAGAACCCAAACTCAGTTGGATGAGCATATCCATGTTGCCTTAACTGATCACTTAATGTTTGCAATCAATAGAGTTTCGAAAGGCATGGAAATGAGTAATCCATTCTTGGTAGAAACAAAAACGCTTTATCGCCATGAATACGAAATTGCAGCTGAGGTTGTTGAATTTATTAATAAAAAAACAGGGATATCTCTGCCAGTAGGGGAGATTGGTTTTATTGCTCTTCATATTCACAGTGCCATGACAAATAGAAATTTATCTGAAGTTAATCAGCATTCACAGCTAGTCAGCAGGCTGGTAAAAATGGTGGAAGAACAGTTTGAAATCGATATTGATAAAGAAAGTATTGATTACATGAGGCTTGTGCGACACCTTCGATTCACCATTGAAAGAGTGGTTAAAGGGGAGAAGGTAGATGAGCCAGAAAAAATATCTTTTCTATTGAAACAAGAATATCCTGTGTGTTATAATCTATCATGGAAGCTCATTAAAGTGATGCAACAAACATTAAAAATGAAGGTATTTGATGCGGAGGCTGTTTATTTAACCATGCATTTGCAGAGAATACAGAAAAAATTTAAATAGCTATTATTTTTTACGTGTTACTGATTCGATCAGGCATGAGTGAAAAGTATTAATTGAAACCAAGACATTTGGGTAATCTATACCCATAGTCTAATTTTCAATTGAACTTTTACTCATGCCTTTTTTGTGTTTTTCGGTAAATGAAAACGCTTAATGAGCTATATAAAAATTGGAGGTATATAGTATGTTTAAAAAAGCTTTTGGCGTCTTGCAAAAAGTCGGTAAAGCATTAATGCTCCCGGTTGCGTTATTACCGGCTGCGGGTATATTACTTGCTTTAGGAGCTGCACTCCTAAATCCGGCACTTTTAGAAATAGCACCATTTTTAGATAATAGTACGGTTGCATTGATTGCTTCTGTTATGCAAAATGCCGGAAATATTATCTTTGGAAACTTACCGCTCTTGTTTGCAGTTGGTGTTGCTGTAGGGTTGGCTGGCGGCGAAGGTACCGCAGGTCTGGCGGCTATTATCGGTTACTTAGTTATGAATGTCACAATGGGAACAGTACTGGGTATTACAGCTGAGGATGTTAATGGCTTAAGCTATGCAAGTGTACTTGGGATACCTACTCTTCAAACAGGAGTATTTGGTGGTATCATCGTCGGGATATTAGCAGCTTCAATGTACAATAAGTTTTTTGAAATCGAACTTCCATCATATTTAGGTTTCTTTGCAGGTAAACGTTTTGTACCAATTATCACTGCGGCATCTGCTCTTGTTTTAGGGATTTTGATGATTTTCATCTGGCCGCCAATTCAAAATGGTTTAAATGCATTCTCACAAAACATGGTTCACGCAAACTTAACGATTTCTGCCTTTATTTTCGGTGTGATTGAACGATCATTAATTCCATTTGGTTTACACCATATTTTCTATTCTCCGTTCTGGTATGAATTTGGAGAATATGCAACAAAAGCAGGGGAAGTGGTTCGTGGAGATCAACGTATCTTCATGGCACAAATCACAGATAATGTTCAAAATTTAACGGCTGGAACATTTATGACTGGTAAATTCCCATTCATGATGTTTGGACTGCCAGCAGCAGCGCTAGCGATTTATCATGAAGCTAAGCCTGAAAAGAAAGTTTTTGTCGGAGGATTAATGGCATCTGCTGCTCTAACTTCTTTCTTAACAGGTATTACAGAACCGATTGAATTCTCATTCTTATTCGTAGCACCAATTCTATTTGCTATCCACGCGATTTTCGCAGGATTCTCGTTTATGATTATGCATATTTTAGATGTTAAAATCGGGATGACGTTCTCGGGTGGTTTAATTGATTACATCTTATTTGGATTAATTAACCCGCAAACAAATGCGTGGATTGTTATACCGGTAGGTCTTGTTTTTGCAGTTGTATATTACTTCGGTTTCCGATTTGCAATCCGAAAGTTTAATTTGAAAACTCCAGGACGTGAGTTAGAAGAAGAAGAATCACAAACAACAGCAGGTAAAGCTGGTTCGGGCGATTTGGCTTCTAACATTTTGGAGGCAATGGGTGGTAAAGGAAATATTGCTCACCTGGATGCATGTATTACTCGTCTTCGTGTTTCTGTTAATGACATTAAAAATGTTGATAAAGACCAATTAAAACGATTAGGTGCTGCGGGTGTTTTAGAGGTAGGAAATAATATACAAGCCATCTTTGGACCTCGTTCCGAAACCATTAAGGGTCAAATGAAAGATATAATGAATGGTAAAAAACCGAGTGCAACTGTACAGGCGCCTGAAAAAGGTGTGGAGCAGCAAGTTGAGGAAATTAATCCAAAGGCACTTCAAACTGCACGCAGTAATGAAGATGAAGGAATTATGGCTCCGTTAAAAGGTGAATTGAAGCCAATTACAGAAGTGCCAGACCAAGTATTTGCAGGGAAAATGATGGGTGACGGCTTTGCGATTGTCCCGGCAGAAGGTACAGTTGTATCGCCTGTTAACGGGAAAATAGTTAACCTATTCCCGACTAAACATGCGATTGGGATTCTTTCTGACACAGGACGTGAAATTCTAATCCATGTTGGAATTGATACGGTAAACCTTAAGGGTCAAGGGTTTGAAACTTTAGTATCTGAAAATGATATTGTTGAACAAGGTCAGCCGTTATTAAAAGTTGATCTGGAATATATTAAAGAGCATGCTACATCAACCATTACACCAGTTGTCTTCACTAACTTAGCTGAAGGTGAAAAGGTAGTGATTGAAAAACCAGGTCAAGTTAATCTGAAGCAAACAGGTATTATTAAAATTACGAAATAAGGTGAAGCCGACTCTTAGAATGAGAGTCGGCTTTCTTCTATATAGATAAGTTATATTATTGGGGTGTGAATTAATTTTAAATTTACTGTTGACGTCATTTGGGAATAGTGTTATTATATTTTAGCAGTCGTTAATGACGAGTTAACAACAGGCAAGCGTTAAAAACTTTTTTAAAAAAGTGTTGACGCTAAGTTAACGAAATGATATAGTAATAGAGTTGCTTCTGAACGATGGTGTTCGCGAAGTAATAATTGTTCTTTGAAAACTAAACAAACAAGAACGTCAACAAAAATATTAGTTTCTACTATAGAAACTAGCCAACGTAACAAATGAGCTAATCAACTTTCTTGGAGAGTTTGATCCTGGCTCAGGACGAACGCTGGCGGCGTGCCTAATACATGCAAGTCGAGCGAATCATGAGGTGCTTGCACCTCTTGGTTAGCGGCGGACGGGTGAGTAACACGTGGGCAACCTGCCTGTAAGACTGGGATAACTTCGGGAAACCGGAGCTAATACCGGATAATCCTTTTCCTCACATGAGGAAAAGCTGAAAGTCGGTTTCGGCTGACACTTACAGATGGGCCCGCGGCGCATTAGCTAGTTGGTGAGGTAACGGCTCACCAAGGCGACGATGCGTAGCCGACCTGAGAGGGTGATCGGCCACACTGGGACTGAGACACGGCCCAGACTCCTACGGGAGGCAGCAGTAGGGAATCTTCCGCAATGGACGAAAGTCTGACGGAGCAACGCCGCGTGAGCGATGAAGGCCTTCGGGTCGTAAAGCTCTGTTGTTAGGGAAGAACAAGTACCGGAGTAACTGCCGGTACCTTGACGGTACCTAACCAGAAAGCCACGGCTAACTACGTGCCAGCAGCCGCGGTAATACGTAGGTGGCAAGCGTTGTCCGGAATTATTGGGCGTAAAGCGCGCGCAGGCGGTCCTTTAAGTCTGATGTGAAAGCCCACGGCTCAACCGTGGAGGGTCATTGGAAACTGGGGGACTTGAGTACAGAAGAGGAAAGCGGAATTCCACGTGTAGCGGTGAAATGCGTAGAGATGTGGAGGAACACCAGTGGCGAAGGCGGCTTTCTGGTCTGTAACTGACGCTGAGGCGCGAAAGCGTGGGGAGCAAACAGGATTAGATACCCTGGTAGTCCACGCCGTAAACGATGAGTGCTAAGTGTTAGAGGGTTTCCGCCCTTTAGTGCTGCAGCTAACGCATTAAGCACTCCGCCTGGGGAGTACGGCCGCAAGGCTGAAACTCAAAGGAATTGACGGGGGCCCGCACAAGCGGTGGAGCATGTGGTTTAATTCGAAGCAACGCGAAGAACCTTACCAGGTCTTGACATCCTCTGACACTCCTAGAGATAGGACTTTCCCCTTCGGGGGACAGAGTGACAGGTGGTGCATGGTTGTCGTCAGCTCGTGTCGTGAGATGTTGGGTTAAGTCCCGCAACGAGCGCAACCCTTGATCTTAGTTGCCAGCATTCAGTTGGGCACTCTAAGGTGACTGCCGGTGACAAACCGGAGGAAGGTGGGGATGACGTCAAATCATCATGCCCCTTATGACCTGGGCTACACACGTGCTACAATGGATGGTACAAAGGGCTGCAAGACCGCGAGGTTTAGCCAATCCCATAAAACCATTCTCAGTTCGGATTGCAGGCTGCAACTCGCCTGCATGAAGCCGGAATCGCTAGTAATCGCGGATCAGCATGCCGCGGTGAATACGTTCCCGGGCCTTGTACACACCGCCCGTCACACCACGAGAGTTTGTAACACCCGAAGTCGGTGGGGTAACCGCAAGGAGCCAGCCGCCTAAGGTGGGACAGATGATTGGGGTGAAGTCGTAACAAGGTAGCCGTATCGGAAGGTGCGGCTGGATCACCTCCTTTCTAAGGATAATGCAGTCCTATCGGACTGATAAGAAGTTGACCGTTACTTGTTTGTTTAGTTTTGAGGGAGCAATTCTCTCAAAGCTTTTTTTAATCGTTCTTTGAAAACTAGATAATTGTAAGAAGAAGTCAAAGTAAAACCGAGAATCGCCATTTTAGTTTTTCTCTCTTATTAATTTAAGAGTATAACCATTTAGGTTAAGTTAGAAAGGGCGCACGGTGGATGCCTTGGCACTAGGAGCCGATGAAGGACGGGACTAACACCGATATGCTTCGGGGAGCTGTAAGTAAGCTTTGATCCGGAGATTTCCGAATGGGGGAACCCACTGTTCGTAATGGAACAGTATCTTTACCTGAATACATAGGGTATTGAAGGCAGACCCGGGGAACTGAAACATCTAAGTACCCGGAGGAAGAGAAAGCAAACGCGATTCCCTGAGTAGCGGCGAGCGAAACGGGACATAGCCCAAACCAAGAGGCTTGCCTCTTGGGGTTGTAGGACACTCAACATGGAGTTACAAAGGAACGGGGTAGATGAAGCGATCTGGAAAGGTCCGTCATAGAAGGTAAAAACCCTGTAGTTGAAACTTCGTTCCCTCCTGAGTGGATCCTGAGTACGGCCGGACACGTGAAATCCGGTCGGAAGCTGGGAGGACCATCTCCCAAGGCTAAATACTCCCTAGTGACCGATAGTGAACCAGTACCGTGAGGGAAAGGTGAAAAGCACCCCGGAAGGGGAGTGAAAGAGATCCTGAAACCGTGTGCCTACAAGTAGTCAGAGCCCGTTCATGGGTGATGGCGTGCCTTTTGTAGAATGAACCGGCGAGTTACGATCCCATGCAAGGTTAAGTTGAAGAGACGGAGCCGCAGCGAAAGCGAGTCTGAATAGGGCGAATGAGTATGTGGTCGTAGACCCGAAACCAGGTGATCTACCCATGTCCAGGGTGAAGTCCAGGTAACACTGGATGGAGGCCCGAACCCACGCACGTTGAAAAGTGCGGGGATGAGGTGTGGGTAGCGGAGAAATTCCAATCGAACTTGGAGATAGCTGGTTCTCTCCGAAATAGCTTTAGGGCTAGCCTCACGTTGTAAGAGTCTTGGAGGTAGAGCACTGTTTGGACTAGGGGCCCTCATCGGGTTACCGAATTCAGACAAACTCCGAATGCCAAAGACTTATCCGTGGGAGTCAGACTGCGAGTGATAAGATCCGTAGTCAAAAGGGAAACAGCCCAGACCACCAGCTAAGGTCCCAAAGTTTACGTTAAGTGGAAAAGGATGTGGAGTTGCTTAGACAACCAGGATGTTGGCTTAGAAGCAGCCACCATTTAAAGAGTGCGTAATAGCTCACTGGTCGAGTGACTCTGCGCCGAAAATGTACCGGGGCTAAACGTAACACCGAAGCTGTGGATTGACACCGTTGGTGTCAGTGGTAGGAGAGCGTTCTAAGGGCGTTGAAGCTAGACCGTAAGGACTGGTGGAGCGCTTAGAAGTGAGAATGCCGGTATGAGTAGCGAAAGATGGGTGAGAATCCCATCCACCGTATGCCTAAGGTTTCCTGAGGAAGGCTCGTCCTCTCAGGGTTAGTCGGGACCTAAGCCGAGGCCGAAAGGCGTAGGCGATGGACAACAGGTTGATATTCCTGTACCACCTCTTTATCGTTTGAGTGATGGGGGGACGCAGGAGGATAGGGTAAGCGCACTGTTGGATATGTGCGTGTAAGCAGTTAGGCTGGTGAATAGGAAAATCCGTTCACCTTAAGGCTGAGCTGTGATGCCGAGGGAAATATAGTACCGAAGTTCCTGATTCCACACTGCCAAGAAAAGCCTCTAGCGAGATAAAAGGTGCCCGTACCGCAAACCGACACAGGTAGGCGAGGAGAGAATCCTAAGGTGAGCGAGAGAACTCTCGTTAAGGAACTCGGCAAAATGACCCCGTAACTTCGGGAGAAGGGGTGCTTTTTGAGGTGAATAGCCTCGAAGAGCCGCAGTGAATAGGCCCAGGCGACTGTTTAGCAAAAACACAGGTCTCTGCGAAGCCGCAAGGCGAAGTATAGGGGCTGACGCCTGCCCGGTGCTGGAAGGTTAAGAGGAGGGGTTAGCGCAAGCGAAGCTCTGAATCGAAGCCCCAGTAAACGGCGGCCGTAACTATAACGGTCCTAAGGTAGCGAAATTCCTTGTCGGGTAAGTTCCGACCCGCACGAAAGGCGTAACGATCTGGGCACTGTCTCAACGAGAGACTCGGTGAAATTATAGTACCTGTGAAGATGCAGGTTACCCGCGACAGGACGGAAAGACCCCGTGGAGCTTTACTGTAGCCTGATATTGAATTTTGGTACAGCTTGTACAGGATAGGTAGGAGCCTGAGAAACCGGAGCGCCAGCTTCGGTGGAGGCGTCGGTGGGATACTACCCTGGCTGTATTGAAATTCTAACCCACACCCCTGATCGGGGTGGGAGACAGTGTCAGGTGGGCAGTTTGACTGGGGCGGTCGCCTCCTAAAGAGTAACGGAGGCGCCCAAAGGTTCCCTCAGAATGGTTGGAAATCATTCGTAGAGTGTAAAGGCACAAGGGAGCTTGACTGCGAGACCTACAAGTCGAGCAGGGACGAAAGTCGGGCTTAGTGATCCGGTGGTTCCGCATGGAAGGGCCATCGCTCAACGGATAAAAGCTACCCCGGGGATAACAGGCTTATCTCCCCCAAGAGTCCACATCGACGGGGAGGTTTGGCACCTCGATGTCGGCTCATCGCATCCTGGGGCTGTAGTCGGTCCCAAGGGTTGGGCTGTTCGCCCATTAAAGCGGTACGCGAGCTGGGTTCAGAACGTCGTGAGACAGTTCGGTCCCTATCCGTCGTGGGCGCAGGAAATTTGAGAGGAGCTGTCCTTAGTACGAGAGGACCGGGATGGACGCACCGCTGGTGTACCAGTTGTCTTGCCAAAGGCATCGCTGGGTAGCTATGTGCGGACGGGATAAGTGCTGAAAGCATCTAAGCATGAAGCCCCCCTCAAGATGAGATTTCCCATAGCGTCAAGCTAGTAAGAACCCTGAAAGATGATCAGGTTGATAGGTCAGAGGTGGAAGCGCGGTAACGTGTGGAGCTGACTGATACTAATCGTTCGAGGACTTAACCAATTTAAGGTGAACTCGTTTTTACACACTTCTTCTGAAATTATCTAGTTTTGAGGGAATGAAACCTCAAAATAAATAGTCTGGCAGCAATGGCGAGAAGGTCACACCCGTTCCCATACCGAACACGGAAGTTAAGCTTCTCAGCGCCGATGGTAGTTGGGACTTTGTCCCTGTGAGAGTAGGACGTTGCCAGGCGAAAGACAGAAATGTTCTTTCTGTCTTTTTTAATCCCCATTTTAAAAAATGGAAAAAACTTTCAGTTGTTTAATAACACCGATGGTGTTATGATATAAAAGTCGCTCAGAAAACGACCTTATCAGTTTTAACTTACTTCTAGTAAATTGGAAATATTTTATAATTGATATAGTAGTAGAAATGCGATACACTAACATTCCTGTCATATTGACAGATGATATTGTTCTTTGAAAACTAAACAAACAAGAACGTCAACAAAAATATTAGTTTCTACTATAGAAACTAGCCAACGTAACAAATGAGCTAATCAACTTTCTTGGAGAGTTTGATCCTGGCTCAGGACGAACGCTGGCGGCGTGCCTAATACATGCAAGTCGAGCGAATCATGAGGTGCTTGCACCTCTTGGTTAGCGGCGGACGGGTGAGTAACACGTGGGCAACCTGCCTGTAAGACTGGGATAACTTCGGGAAACCGGAGCTAATACCGGATAATCCTTTTCCTCACATGAGGAAAAGCTGAAAGTCGGTTTCGGCTGACACTTACAGATGGGCCCGCGGCGCATTAGCTAGTTGGTGAGGTAACGGCTCACCAAGGCGACGATGCGTAGCCGACCTGAGAGGGTGATCGGCCACACTGGGACTGAGACACGGCCCAGACTCCTACGGGAGGCAGCAGTAGGGAATCTTCCGCAATGGACGAAAGTCTGACGGAGCAACGCCGCGTGAGCGATGAAGGCCTTCGGGTCGTAAAGCTCTGTTGTTAGGGAAGAACAAGTACCGGAGTAACTGCCGGTACCTTGACGGTACCTAACCAGAAAGCCACGGCTAACTACGTGCCAGCAGCCGCGGTAATACGTAGGTGGCAAGCGTTGTCCGGAATTATTGGGCGTAAAGCGCGCGCAGGCGGTCCTTTAAGTCTGATGTGAAAGCCCACGGCTCAACCGTGGAGGGTCATTGGAAACTGGGGGACTTGAGTACAGAAGAGGAAAGCGGAATTCCACGTGTAGCGGTGAAATGCGTAGAGATGTGGAGGAACACCAGTGGCGAAGGCGGCTTTCTGGTCTGTAACTGACGCTGAGGCGCGAAAGCGTGGGGAGCAAACAGGATTAGATACCCTGGTAGTCCACGCCGTAAACGATGAGTGCTAAGTGTTAGAGGGTTTCCGCCCTTTAGTGCTGCAGCTAACGCATTAAGCACTCCGCCTGGGGAGTACGGCCGCAAGGCTGAAACTCAAAGGAATTGACGGGGGCCCGCACAAGCGGTGGAGCATGTGGTTTAATTCGAAGCAACGCGAAGAACCTTACCAGGTCTTGACATCCTCTGACACTCCTAGAGATAGGACTTTCCCCTTCGGGGGACAGAGTGACAGGTGGTGCATGGTTGTCGTCAGCTCGTGTCGTGAGATGTTGGGTTAAGTCCCGCAACGAGCGCAACCCTTGATCTTAGTTGCCAGCATTCAGTTGGGCACTCTAAGGTGACTGCCGGTGACAAACCGGAGGAAGGTGGGGATGACGTCAAATCATCATGCCCCTTATGACCTGGGCTACACACGTGCTACAATGGATGGTACAAAGGGCTGCAAGACCGCGAGGTTTAGCCAATCCCATAAAACCATTCTCAGTTCGGATTGCAGGCTGCAACTCGCCTGCATGAAGCCGGAATCGCTAGTAATCGCGGATCAGCATGCCGCGGTGAATACGTTCCCGGGCCTTGTACACACCGCCCGTCACACCACGAGAGTTTGTAACACCCGAAGTCGGTGGGGTAACCGCAAGGAGCCAGCCGCCTAAGGTGGGACAGATGATTGGGGTGAAGTCGTAACAAGGTAGCCGTATCGGAAGGTGCGGCTGGATCACCTCCTTTCTAAGGATAATGCAGTCCTATCGGACTGATAAGAAGTTGACCGTTACTTGTTTGTTTAGTTTTGAGAGAACAATCTCTCAAAATATTTTGTTCCTTGAAAACTAGATAATCGTAAGAAGAAGTCAAAGTAAAACCGAGAATCGCCATTTTAGTTTTTCTCTCTTATTAATTTAAGAGTATAACCATTTAGGTTAAGTTAGAAAGGGCGCACGGTGGATGCCTTGGCACTAGGAGCCGATGAAGGACGGGACTAACACCGATATGCTTCGGGGAGCTGTAAGTAAGCTTTGATCCGGAGATTTCCGAATGGGGGAACCCACTGCTCGTAATGGAGCAGTATCTTTACCTGAATACATAGGGTATTGAAGGCAGACCCGGGGAACTGAAACATCTAAGTACCCGGAGGAAGAGAAAGCAAACGCGATTCCCTGAGTAGCGGCGAGCGAAACGGGACATAGCCCAAACCAAGAGGCTTGCCTCTTGGGGTTGTAGGACACTCAACATGGAGTTACAAAGGAACGGGGTAGATGAAGCGACCTGGAAAGGTCCGTCATAGAAGGTAAAAACCCTGTAGTTGAAACTTCGTTCCCTCCTGAGTGGATCCTGAGTACGGCCGGACACGTGAAATCCGGTCGGAAGCTGGGAGGACCATCTCCCAAGGCTAAATACTCCCTAGTGACCGATAGTGAACCAGTACCGTGAGGGAAAGGTGAAAAGCACCCCGGAAGGGGAGTGAAAGAGATCCTGAAACCGTGTGCCTACAAGTAGTCAGAGCCCGTTCATGGGTGATGGCGTGCCTTTTGTAGAATGAACCGGCGAGTTACGATCCCATGCAAGGTTAAGTTGAAGAGACGGAGCCGCAGCGAAAGCGAGTCTGAATAGGGCGAATGAGTATGTGGTCGTAGACCCGAAACCAGGTGATCTACCCATGTCCAGGGTGAAGTCCAGGTAACACTGGATGGAGGCCCGAACCCACGCACGTTGAAAAGTGCGGGGATGAGGTGTGGGTAGCGGAGAAATTCCAATCGAACTTGGAGATAGCTGGTTCTCTCCGAAATAGCTTTAGGGCTAGCCTCACGTTGTAAGAGTCTTGGAGGTAGAGCACTGTTTGGACTAGGGGCCCTCATCGGGTTACCGAATTCAGACAAACTCCGAATGCCAAAGACTTATCCGTGGGAGTCAGACTGCGAGTGATAAGATCCGTAGTCAAAAGGGAAACAGCCCAGACCACCAGCTAAGGTCCCAAAGTTTACGTTAAGTGGAAAAGGATGTGGAGTTGCTTAGACAACCAGGATGTTGGCTTAGAAGCAGCCACCATTTAAAGAGTGCGTAATAGCTCACTGGTCGAGTGACTCTGCGCCGAAAATGTACCGGGGCTAAACGTAACACCGAAGCTGTGGATTGACACCATATGGTGTCAGTGGTAGGAGAGCGTTCTAAGGGCGTTGAAGCTAGACCGTAAGGACTGGTGGAGCGCTTAGAAGTGAGAATGCCGGTATGAGTAGCGAAAGATGGGTGAGAATCCCATCCACCGTATGCCTAAGGTTTCCTGAGGAAGGCTCGTCCTCTCAGGGTTAGTCGGGACCTAAGCCGAGGCCGAAAGGCGTAGGCGATGGACAACAGGTTGATATTCCTGTACCACCTCTTTATCGTTTGAGTGATGGGGGGACGCAGGAGGATAGGGTAAGCGCACTGCTGGATATGTGCGTGTAAGCAGTTAGGCTGGTGAATAGGAAAATCCGTTCACCTTAAGGCTGAGCTGTGATGCCGAGGGAAATATAGTACCGAAGTTCCTGATTCCACACTGCCAAGAAAAGCCTCTAGCGAGATAAAAGGTGCCCGTACCGCAAACCGACACAGGTAGGCGAGGAGAGAATCCTAAGGTGAGCGAGAGAACTCTCGTTAAGGAACTCGGCAAAATGACCCCGTAACTTCGGGAGAAGGGGTGCTTTTTGAGGTGAATAGCCTCGAAGAGCCGCAGTGAATAGGCCCAGGCGACTGTTTAGCAAAAACACAGGTCTCTGCGAAGCCGCAAGGCGAAGTATAGGGGCTGACGCCTGCCCGGTGCTGGAAGGTTAAGAGGAGGGGTTAGCGCAAGCGAAGCTCTGAATCGAAGCCCCAGTAAACGGCGGCCGTAACTATAACGGTCCTAAGGTAGCGAAATTCCTTGTCGGGTAAGTTCCGACCCGCACGAAAGGCGTAACGATCTGGGCACTGTCTCAACGAGAGACTCGGTGAAATTATAGTACCTGTGAAGATGCAGGTTACCCGCGACAGGACGGAAAGACCCCGTGGAGCTTTACTGTAGCCTGATATTGAATTTTGGTACAGCTTGTACAGGATAGGTAGGAGCCTGAGAAACCGGAGCGCCAGCTTCGGTGGAGGCGTCGGTGGGATACTACCCTGGCTGTATTGAAATTCTAACCCACACCCCTGATCGGGGTGGGAGACAGTGTCAGGTGGGCAGTTTGACTGGGGCGGTCGCCTCCTAAAGAGTAACGGAGGCGCCCAAAGGTTCCCTCAGAATGGTTGGAAATCATTCGCAGAGTGTAAAGGCACAAGGGAGCTTGACTGCGAGACCTACAAGTCGAGCAGGGACGAAAGTCGGGCTTAGTGATCCGGTGGTTCCGCATGGAAGGGCCATCGCTCAACGGATAAAAGCTACCCCGGGGATAACAGGCTTATCTCCCCCAAGAGTCCACATCGACGGGGAGGTTTGGCACCTCGATGTCGGCTCATCGCATCCTGGGGCTGTAGTCGGTCCCAAGGGTTGGGCTGTTCGCCCATTAAAGCGGTACGCGAGCTGGGTTCAGAACGTCGTGAGACAGTTCGGTCCCTATCCGTCGTGGGCGCAGGAAATTTGAGAGGAGCTGTCCTTAGTACGAGAGGACCGGGATGGACGCACCGCTGGTGTACCAGTTGTCTTGCCAAAGGCATCGCTGGGTAGCTATGTGCGGACGGGATAAGTGCTGAAAGCATCTAAGCATGAAGCCCCCCTCAAGATGAGATTTCCCATAGCGTCAAGCTAGTAAGAACCCTGAAAGATGATCAGGTTGATAGGTCAGAGGTGGAAGCGCGGTAACGTGTGGAGCTGACTGATACTAATCGTTCGAGGACTTAACCAATTTAAGGTGAACTCGTTTTTACACACTTCTTCTGAAATTATCTAGTTTTGAGGGAATGAAACCTCAAAATAAATAGTCTGGCAGCAATGGCGAGAAGGTCACACCCGTTCCCATACCGAACACGGAAGTTAAGCTTCTCAGCGCCGATGGTAGTTGGGACTTTGTCCCTGTGAGAGTAGGACGTTGCCAGGCGAAAGACAGAAATGTTCTTTCTGTCTTTTTTAATCCCCATTTTAAAAAATGGAAAAAACTTTCAGTTGTTTAATAACACCGATGGTGTTATGATATAAAAGTCGCTCAGAAAACGACCTTATCAGTTTTAACTTACTTCTAGTAAATTGGAAATATTTTATAATTGATATAGTAGTAGAAATGCGATACACTAACATTCCTGTCATATTGACAGATGATATTGTTCTTTGAAAACTAAACAAACAAGAACGTCAACAAAAATATTAGTTTCTACTATAGAAACTAGCCAACGTAACAAATGAGCTAATCAACTTTCTTGGAGAGTTTGATCCTGGCTCAGGACGAACGCTGGCGGCGTGCCTAATACATGCAAGTCGAGCGAATCATGAGGTGCTTGCACCTCTTGGTTAGCGGCGGACGGGTGAGTAACACGTGGGCAACCTGCCTGTAAGACTGGGATAACTTCGGGAAACCGGAGCTAATACCGGATAATCCTTTTCCTCACATGAGGAAAAGCTGAAAGTCGGTTTCGGCTGACACTTACAGATGGGCCCGCGGCGCATTAGCTAGTTGGTGAGGTAACGGCTCACCAAGGCGACGATGCGTAGCCGACCTGAGAGGGTGATCGGCCACACTGGGACTGAGACACGGCCCAGACTCCTACGGGAGGCAGCAGTAGGGAATCTTCCGCAATGGACGAAAGTCTGACGGAGCAACGCCGCGTGAGCGATGAAGGCCTTCGGGTCGTAAAGCTCTGTTGTTAGGGAAGAACAAGTACCGGAGTAACTGCCGGTACCTTGACGGTACCTAACCAGAAAGCCACGGCTAACTACGTGCCAGCAGCCGCGGTAATACGTAGGTGGCAAGCGTTGTCCGGAATTATTGGGCGTAAAGCGCGCGCAGGCGGTCCTTTAAGTCTGATGTGAAAGCCCACGGCTCAA
>NZ_CP126093.1:365000-367500 GCF_030123065.1 Neobacillus sp. DY30
TCGGGACCTAAGCCGAGGCCGAAAGGCGTAGGCGATGGACAACAGGTTGATATTCCTGTACCACCTCTTTATCGTTTGAGTGATGGGGGGACGCAGGAGGATAGGGTAAGCGCACTGCTGGATATGTGCGTGTAAGCAGTTAGGCTGGTGAATAGGAAAATCCGTTCACCTTAAGGCTGAGCTGTGATGCCGAGGGAAATATAGTACCGAAGTTCCTGATTCCACACTGCCAAGAAAAGCCTCTAGCGAGATAAAAGGTGCCCGTACCGCAAACCGACACAGGTAGGCGAGGAGAGAATCCTAAGGTGAGCGAGAGAACTCTCGTTAAGGAACTCGGCAAAATGACCCCGTAACTTCGGGAGAAGGGGTGCTTTTTGAGGTGAATAGCCTCGAAGAGCCGCAGTGAATAGGCCCAGGCGACTGTTTAGCAAAAACACAGGTCTCTGCGAAGCCGCAAGGCGAAGTATAGGGGCTGACGCCTGCCCGGTGCTGGAAGGTTAAGAGGAGGGGTTAGCGCAAGCGAAGCTCTGAATCGAAGCCCCAGTAAACGGCGGCCGTAACTATAACGGTCCTAAGGTAGCGAAATTCCTTGTCGGGTAAGTTCCGACCCGCACGAAAGGCGTAACGATCTGGGCACTGTCTCAACGAGAGACTCGGTGAAATTATAGTACCTGTGAAGATGCAGGTTACCCGCGACAGGACGGAAAGACCCCGTGGAGCTTTACTGTAGCCTGATATTGAATTTTGGTACAGCTTGTACAGGATAGGTAGGAGCCTGAGAAACCGGAGCGCCAGCTTCGGTGGAGGCGTCGGTGGGATACTACCCTGGCTGTATTGAAATTCTAACCCACACCCCTGATCGGGGTGGGAGACAGTGTCAGGTGGGCAGTTTGACTGGGGCGGTCGCCTCCTAAAGAGTAACGGAGGCGCCCAAAGGTTCCCTCAGAATGGTTGGAAATCATTCGCAGAGTGTAAAGGCACAAGGGAGCTTGACTGCGAGACCTACAAGTCGAGCAGGGACGAAAGTCGGGCTTAGTGATCCGGTGGTTCCGCATGGAAGGGCCATCGCTCAACGGATAAAAGCTACCCCGGGGATAACAGGCTTATCTCCCCCAAGAGTCCACATCGACGGGGAGGTTTGGCACCTCGATGTCGGCTCATCGCATCCTGGGGCTGTAGTCGGTCCCAAGGGTTGGGCTGTTCGCCCATTAAAGCGGTACGCGAGCTGGGTTCAGAACGTCGTGAGACAGTTCGGTCCCTATCCGTCGTGGGCGCAGGAAATTTGAGAGGAGCTGTCCTTAGTACGAGAGGACCGGGATGGACGCACCGCTGGTGTACCAGTTGTCTTGCCAAAGGCATCGCTGGGTAGCTATGTGCGGACGGGATAAGTGCTGAAAGCATCTAAGCATGAAGCCCCCCTCAAGATGAGATTTCCCATAGCGTCAAGCTAGTAAGAACCCTGAAAGATGATCAGGTTGATAGGTCAGAGGTGGAAGCGCGGTAACGTGTGGAGCTGACTGATACTAATCGTTCGAGGACTTAACCAATTTAAGGTGAACTCGTTTTTACACACTTCTTCTGAAATTATCTAGTTTTGAGGGAATGAAACCTCAAAATAAATAGTCTGGCAGCAATGGCGAGAAGGTCACACCCGTTCCCATACCGAACACGGAAGTTAAGCTTCTCAGCGCCGATGGTAGTTGGGACTTTGTCCCTGTGAGAGTAGGACGTTGCCAGGCGAAAGACCTTTAGTCTTTTAATTCTCTACTATAGAGAAAAAAAGCGGTAAACTTTTTCTTGCATTAATACACCAACGGTGTTATTATTGAAAAGTTGCTTCGTGAAGTATACAACTAATAAAGAATTTATGTTGACACGAATGAAGCTGAGTGGTAAGATGGTTTTTGTCGCTGTAAAAATTGTTCTTTGAAAACTAAACAAACAAGAACGTCAACAAAAATATTAGTTTCTACTATAGAAACTAGCCAACGTAACAAATGAGCTAATCAACTTTCTTGGAGAGTTTGATCCTGGCTCAGGACGAACGCTGGCGGCGTGCCTAATACATGCAAGTCGAGCGAATCATGAGGTGCTTGCACCTCTTGGTTAGCGGCGGACGGGTGAGTAACACGTGGGCAACCTGCCTGTAAGACTGGGATAACTTCGGGAAACCGGAGCTAATACCGGATAATCCTTTTCCTCACATGAGGAAAAGCTGAAAGTCGGTTTCGGCTGACACTTACAGATGGGCCCGCGGCGCATTAGCTAGTTGGTGAGGTAACGGCTCACCAAGGCGACGATGCGTAGCCGACCTGAGAGGGTGATCGGCCACACTGGGACTGAGACACGGCCCAGACTCCTACGGGAGGCAGCAGTAGGGAATCTTCCGCAATGGACGAAAGTCTGACGGAGCAACGCCGCGTGAGCGATGAAGGCCTTCGGGTCGTAAAGCTCTGTTGTTAGGGAAGAACAAGTACCGGAGTAACTGCCGGTACCTTGA
>NZ_CP126093.1:375000-3847500 GCF_030123065.1 Neobacillus sp. DY30
CGTTAAGTGGAAAAGGATGTGGAGTTGCTTAGACAACCAGGATGTTGGCTTAGAAGCAGCCACCATTTAAAGAGTGCGTAATAGCTCACTGGTCGAGTGACTCTGCGCCGAAAATGTACCGGGGCTAAACGTAACACCGAAGCTGTGGATTGACACCATATGGTGTCAGTGGTAGGAGAGCGTTCTAAGGGCGTTGAAGCTAGACCGTAAGGACTGGTGGAGCGCTTAGAAGTGAGAATGCCGGTATGAGTAGCGAAAGATGGGTGAGAATCCCATCCACCGTATGCCTAAGGTTTCCTGAGGAAGGCTCGTCCTCTCAGGGTTAGTCGGGACCTAAGCCGAGGCCGAAAGGCGTAGGCGATGGACAACAGGTTGATATTCCTGTACCACCTCTTTATCGTTTGAGTGATGGGGGGACGCAGGAGGATAGGGTAAGCGCACTGTTGGATATGTGCGTGTAAGCAGTTAGGCTGGTGAATAGGAAAATCCGTTCACCTTAAGGCTGAGCTGTGATGCCGAGGGAAATATAGTACCGAAGTTCCTGATTCCACACTGCCAAGAAAAGCCTCTAGCGAGATAAAAGGTGCCCGTACCGCAAACCGACACAGGTAGGCGAGGAGAGAATCCTAAGGTGAGCGAGAGAACTCTCGTTAAGGAACTCGGCAAAATGACCCCGTAACTTCGGGAGAAGGGGTGCTTTTTGAGGTGAATAGCCTCGAAGAGCCGCAGTGAATAGGCCCAGGCGACTGTTTAGCAAAAACACAGGTCTCTGCGAAGCCGCAAGGCGAAGTATAGGGGCTGACGCCTGCCCGGTGCTGGAAGGTTAAGAGGAGGGGTTAGCGCAAGCGAAGCTCTGAATCGAAGCCCCAGTAAACGGCGGCCGTAACTATAACGGTCCTAAGGTAGCGAAATTCCTTGTCGGGTAAGTTCCGACCCGCACGAAAGGCGTAACGATCTGGGCACTGTCTCAACGAGAGACTCGGTGAAATTATAGTACCTGTGAAGATGCAGGTTACCCGCGACAGGACGGAAAGACCCCGTGGAGCTTTACTGTAGCCTGATATTGAATTTTGGTACAGCTTGTACAGGATAGGTAGGAGCCTGAGAAACCGGAGCGCCAGCTTCGGTGGAGGCGTCGGTGGGATACTACCCTGGCTGTATTGAAATTCTAACCCACACCCCTGATCGGGGTGGGAGACAGTGTCAGGTGGGCAGTTTGACTGGGGCGGTCGCCTCCTAAAGAGTAACGGAGGCGCCCAAAGGTTCCCTCAGAATGGTTGGAAATCATTCGCAGAGTGTAAAGGCACAAGGGAGCTTGACTGCGAGACCTACAAGTCGAGCAGGGACGAAAGTCGGGCTTAGTGATCCGGTGGTTCCGCATGGAAGGGCCATCGCTCAACGGATAAAAGCTACCCCGGGGATAACAGGCTTATCTCCCCCAAGAGTCCACATCGACGGGGAGGTTTGGCACCTCGATGTCGGCTCATCGCATCCTGGGGCTGTAGTCGGTCCCAAGGGTTGGGCTGTTCGCCCATTAAAGCGGTACGCGAGCTGGGTTCAGAACGTCGTGAGACAGTTCGGTCCCTATCCGTCGTGGGCGCAGGAAATTTGAGAGGAGCTGTCCTTAGTACGAGAGGACCGGGATGGACGCACCGCTGGTGTACCAGTTGTCTTGCCAAAGGCATCGCTGGGTAGCTATGTGCGGACGGGATAAGTGCTGAAAGCATCTAAGCATGAAGCCCCCCTCAAGATGAGATTTCCCATAGCGTCAAGCTAGTAAGAACCCTGAAAGATGATCAGGTTGATAGGTCAGAGGTGGAAGCGCGGTAACGTGTGGAGCTGACTGATACTAATCGTTCGAGGACTTAACCAATTTAAGGTGAACTCGTTTTTACACACTTCTTCTGAAATTATCTAGTTTTGAGGGAATGAAACCTCAAAATAAATAGTCTGGCAGCAATGGCGAGAAGGTCACACCCGTTCCCATACCGAACACGGAAGTTAAGCTTCTCAGCGCCGATGGTAGTTGGGACTTTGTCCCTGTGAGAGTAGGACGTTGCCAGGCACACGAACACAACCTGTTATGGGTTGTGTTTTTTTTGTGTTGTCTAAAAGAAAAAATTGAAAAGAAAAAATGATTTAAGAATCGTGCCTATTCAATACGTTTATGAGTGATAACGGTAACGAATAGCATTTATTCTTGCCCATTCAATACGCTTATCAGTGATAACGGTAATGAATAGCATTTATTCGTCCCCGTTCAATCCCATTTTCAGTGAAATCGGTAACGAAAAACACTTTAGACGGACGGAATCTCCCCCTATGTGTTAAAAGTATCTGCTGATTCAAAAAACACTTTAATGAAAGTACAAAGAAGGATAAAAAGGATGTAATAGAGAAATCAGTTGTTAGGAAAATGAAAGCAAGGAGGATAATGATTTAATGAAACTAGCAACTATAAAAAAAGAGGGCAAGCTTGTGTTAGGTGTAAAAATTGAAAATGGCATAATTAACCTTGAAGAAGCACTAAAAGAGAAGCCAAACAATCAAATACATACAAACATTATGGAAGTAATCTCGGGTGGTCATGAAGCGATTTCTATACTTGAAGACTACATTACGCATCTGCCAACTCACAATAAACCAAATTATCTTATAAATGAAGAAGAGGTGCAATGGGGACCATGTGTCACACAACCGAACAAGATTATATGTGTAGGTTTAAATTATCGTAAACATGCGGATGAAACCAAGTCGTCATATCCAAAAGAACCCGTATTATTTAGTAAATTTAATAATTCATTAACAGGACATAAATGTGAGATAGCTGTGCCAAGGGTGACCCAAAGGCTGGATTACGAAGTTGAGTTAGGGGTTGTCATTGGGAAAGAAGCAAAGTATGTAAGTAAGGGAAATGCATTAGATTATGTATTTGGCTATTGTACAGCGAATGATTTATCAGCACGTGACCTGCAGAAAAGATCAAACCAATGGTTACTCGGAAAAACATGTGATGATTTTAGTCCTATAGGTCCCTATCTTGTAACCGCAGACGAAGTAGGTAACCCTGACAATTTGCAATTAAAAACGTATGTGAACGGAGAAATGCGTCAGAATTCCAATACATCTGATATGATTTTTAATGTAGAGGAGATTGTCAGCTATATATCGCAGCATATGACTCTTACACCGGGTGATGTCATTTTAACTGGAACTCCAGAGGGAGTCATTATAGGTTACCCATTGGAAAAACGAGTTTACCTGAAACCAGGTGATGTGGTAACCGTTGAAGTTGAAAAATTAGGTACACTGACCAATAAATTAGTTTAAGATCATTAATAGCAAGAGCCAGGCACTAATGCCAGCCTGGCTTCCAATATTTATAAATTAGCGCCCCGAATATAAACTAAACACCTCATCCCAACTCCATTTTTCATAAAAGGAACTGCCAGGATTGATATTTTTTATCCAAACCATCTCTTCTGAATTATAGGTTGGAGAAATCATAACATCCGCATGCTTTCGGTCAGTCCTGATCCAGAACAAATTATTCTTAACGATCTCTGGTTTGAAATTCCCATCTTTTTCAGAAGGAAAAGTGATTTGGGTTTGTTTATTATCTGATAGACTTATCTTATATAGTCTTGGTAATGTACTTTCACTTAAGTCTCCAGAACTATTTTCCAGCGAACGAGACACAATTATAGTTCGATTATTTTGCCACGTCAAATCGCGGTCCACAAAACCCTTTGGGGTAAGGATTAAATTTTTTATTGATGGTACGGTTAAGACCTTAAGCCTCTTGTTTAATGCTGCTTCTCGTCCAACACCACTTATATATCCTAACGATCCTTTATATGGTGCCCATTGTATCCATGCAGGTTCATTTAACATTTCATCTATCTTTAATAATTTCTTTCCGTTAGTAGATAGGAGGCATAAAGTGTTCCCATCAGCCGATAGGGAAGCGGTAGGGATTAACAAAAAGCTAATCCACTTCTTATCCTTTGACCAGTTAAATGCGCTAGTAGATGCATATATTTCATTTTCATTAATCTTAATGGTATAAAAATCTTTTACAAAAGGCATTCCTTTTTTTCTAAAAATAACGTTAGATAAAATAATATCTGAATGAAGTTCAGGACTCTTTTTAGTAGATATAAGTAACCCTTTACCGGACGGAAGCCAGGAAAAGTTTTCTATGTTTTTGGCTGCAGGCGTAAACAGGTTTAATTGGGAGGTATGTAAGATAACTAGATTTTTGGCAGCCTGGAAACCAATCGTATTCGCATTTGGGGACCATTGAAAGTTTACGCCAACATTTTCTTTAACCCGAAAATGTCTATTGCTCTTTATATTGTAGAGCCAGAGGCTCATAATATCCCCTTCCTTGGCTCCCTTTAAATAAGCAACCCAGCTGCCATCGAATGACCACTTTGGATATCTTACATAGCCCGTATCGGTTATCTGTATTTCATTATCTTTCAACTTGATCCATAAATGATCGTTTCTTACAAAAGCGGCTTTCAAATTTTCCTTAGGTTCTGCAGAGGATGAAACAGGAAGGAAAGCAATTATCAGAAAAAACATGAAAAATATCCTTTTTATCATCAAAGTCACCCGCCCTATATCTTTAAATCTTATAATTCCTAATAAAAGGTTAAATCTATGTTTGAAATTTTCATTTTTTTACCTTAATATTTAAGTTTGCTTAAATATTTACTGTAATTTATAATGGAGATATGAAGAGGTGATAAGAAATGAATAAAGATTTAGAAATCATATGCAGTAAAATTGTAGAATACTCCAATGCCTTGAGTTCACTATTTTTAGAGGACTATAAGAAACTAATCAACGATGAGTTTGCAGACTTATCTACAAAACAACAGGTAATCCTTGAGCTTTTAAGGGTAAAAACTCGAACTGTTAATGAAATTGCACACTTTTTATCGATAACTGCCAGTGCTGCAAGTCAGCTCATTTCAAAACTTGAAAAACAGGAGTATGTAAAAAGAGAGATAAATCCTGTCAACCGCCGTGAAATTATTGTTCATCTTGGTGAAAAAGGCCTCCACTATAATCAGATGGTCGCTAAAAATCAACTGTTTATTATTGAAAAGTATTATGCTAAATTGCCTAAGGATGACTTGGAAAAGTTATTAGATATTCATGAAAAACTCTATCAAATCGCAGTCGAAGCTCAGATGAAGTAAATTTTTTTGTCAAACATTTAAGTTAACTAAAATATTAAATAAAATTAACTTATGGAGGGGAAAGTAATGAGAGACTATAAGATTCCACTGGCAGATGGCAGGAAGCTAGCCGTAATGGAATATGGGGATAAACAAGGGCTGCCAGTGATGTTTTTTCACGGCACTCCAGGGTCACGTCTACTGTTTCTTGACGATGATGAAATTTCCAAGGCATTAGGAATTCGGTTGATATCATTAGACCGGCCAGGATTTGGGCTTTCTGACCAAAAACCAAATCGGACACTGCTAGATTGGGCTGACGATATAAACGAAGCAGCCGATTTTTTAAAGCTTGATAGGTTTTCGATTATTGGTGTCTCTGGCGGCGGGGCGTTTGCTGCAGCCTGTGCCTATAAGCTTGCTCCAAGACTCCATTCAGTATCATTAATAGCCAGCACGACCCCTTTTGTTAATGGAAAGTCTCCTAAAGGTACAATGACAGCTAATAAAATAGCCTTCTTTCTCGCTAGAAAAGCACCGTGGCTTATAAAAGCAAGCTATCGATCTACGAAAAAGCTGCTTGAAAAGCAGCCAGAAAAGTTTATGGAGCAAAATAAAAAGGGAAATAAGCATCTGCATGAGTGGGATCGTCAATTTTTACAAACAGACGAACAGTTAAAAGGGCTGATGATGCATATGGGAGAAGCCTTTCGAGTATCCGTGGATGAATGTGTGAATGAACCGGTATTATTATCAAAACCTTGGGGATTTTCCTTTAAAGATATTACAATACCCGTAGACGTCTGGCATGGTGAAGAGGATAGAATGGCACCCGCAGCGGAAATGAAAAAAGCCGCTGCTGCTATTCCGAATTGCCATACCCACTTTATTGCCAAGGCCGGACATTTTTTAATAGATGATCATCAAATTTGGACAGAAATTTTAACTGCTATTCTTAAGCGTTCAGTAAAAAAACCTTCAGATAAGCTCTCCTTTGTATAATAATCCTATCATCGGACCTTCCAAATGGAGGGTCTTGTGTTCTTTTGGTGAAAAACGGAGACAAAAAGGGTACACTAACAAAATAACAATTTATAATTTGGTTAAAATGAGAAAGGGAGGTTAGGTCTTTGTTAGAAAATAGTTTTATCATGGTTCTTATTATCTTACTGATTAACATTGTTTATGTTTCATTTTTTACAATTAGGATGATTTTAACATTAAAAGGCCAGCGGTATTTGGCTGCATCCTTGAGTATGATTGAAGTTGTTATCTATGTTTTAGGTCTGGGTCTTGTATTAAATAACTTAAATGAGGTTCAAAACCTAATTGCTTACGCCGTCGGGTATGGGATTGGTGTCATCGTAGGAATGAAAATTGAAGAAAAGCTTGCTTTAGGCTATATTACTGTAAATGTCATTACAAAGGAATATGATAAAAACTTACCAAAAGTATTAAGAGAGAAGGGATTCGGTGTTACCGATTGGGCTGCACATGGGCTTGAGGGAGATCGAATGGCCCTTCAAATCTTAACACCAAGAAAATTTGAACTTAAATTATACGAAACGATAAAAAATTTGGATCCCAAAGCGTTCATCATCTCCTATGAACCAAAAGCGATTCATGGAGGATTTTGGGTGAAATCTGTGAAAAGAGGGAAATTATTTTCATGAGTAAAAAGAAAGTTCAATTTGAAGTACAAGAAAATGAAAGTATTGAAGCTTGTTTAGAGCGGATGAAAAAACAAGGATATATACCGGTGCGCCGTACGGAAAAACCAATTTTTCAGGAGGTAGTTAATGGAAGTGAAACTTCCTATGAACCGGTCGGAAGGCAGATTCTATTTGAGGCTATTAGCGCTGAATAAAAACGAACGATATAATTGGTAAAAATAAAATCGTTCGTTTTTATTGACCATTTGCCCCTTAAAATGTAATATAAAGGTGTGAAAAAAATATATAACGCAACACCCTCGTATAATAATGGGAATATGGCCCGTAAGTATCTACCCAATTACCGTAAATGATTGGACTATGAGGGAAAGTGGAAATGCCAAGAACGTTAACTCGTTTATGGTCATTTACTGTGCCGAATTCAGCCCGGACAGACTGCTTTCCTCTCATTTTTTGAAATTGGGGAAGCAGCTGTTTTGGGCTTTTTATATATTTGTAATGTTAGGGGAGAGAACATGAATCCGATTGTGGCGGTAATAATGGGGAGCAAGTCTGATTGGGAAACGATGAAGCATACCTGTGAAATCCTTGATCGATTAGAGGTTCCATATGAAAAAAAGGTGGTTTCAGCACACCGTACTCCTGATTTAATGTTTGAATTTGCAGAGAATGCTAGAATAAGAGGAATTAAGGTCATCATCGCAGGTGCAGGAGGTGCGGCACATCTTCCAGGTATGGTTGCCGCAAAAACGACATTACCAGTGATTGGTGTTCCTGTTCAATCCAAGGCTTTGAATGGAATGGATTCTCTATTATCAATTGTGCAAATGCCTGCAGGGGTACCAGTGGCAACAGTTGCGATAGGAAAAGCTGGGGCAGTAAATGCTGGATTGCTGGCAGCCCAAATTGTATCGATTAACGATTCAAACTTACAAGAGCGACTAGAGCAGGTCCGCGGAGAAGCAAAACTGGCGGCAATAGAAAGTAGTGATGAACTTGTCTAAAACGATTTTTCCAGGACAAACGATTGGAATTATTGGCGGCGGTCAGTTAGGCAGGATGATGGCACTTTCCGCAAGAGAAATGGGATATCGAATCGCTGTATTAGATCCTGTTGATGATTCTCCTTGCGGCCAGGTGGCAGATTATAAAATTATCGGCAGCTATGATGATTTAGCCGCCATTAGCAAACTAGCTGAAGTAAGTGATGTCATTACCTACGAATTTGAAAATATTGACGCTGCAGCGCTTGAATGGCTTTGTAATCAAGCCTATGTGCCACAGGGTAAGAGGCTGCTTGAAATTACTCAGGACCGAGTGAAAGAAAAAGCGGCAATTGCAAATGCAGGTGTTCAGGTGGCACCCTATGCCGTCATTAATTCACTGAATGACCTTCATGAAAATTGTGAACGACTTGGTTATCCCGTTGTATTGAAAACAGCACGAGGCGGGTATGACGGTAAAGGGCAAGCAGTTCTTAAAAATAGTCAAGATATCGAAGAGGCTAAAGCGCTACTTGAAAACGGACAATGTATCCTGGAAAAATGGATCTCTTTTACGAAAGAAATTTCCGTTATAATCACAAGAAATCCAAATGGTGAAACAGCAGTATTTCCGGTTGGAGAAAACATTCATCAAGATAATATTCTCCATCAAACGATTGTTCCAGCACGTATTAGTAAACTAGCGGAGGATAAGGCAATTCAATCAGCAATACAACTTGCTAATGCATTTGAGTTAGTAGGAACGCTGGCGGTTGAAATGTTTTTATCAGCGGGGGATAAGATATATATAAATGAACTCGCTCCTAGACCGCATAATTCCGGGCATTATACGATTGAAGCATGTGAAACATCACAATTCGAGCAGCACATCAGGGCTGTATGTAACCTGCCCCTTGGTAAGACTGAGCTGTTAAAGCCAGCGGTGATGGTTAATATATTGGGAGAGCATGTTCAAAACGTGTTAGATAATCTTACAAAAGTAAATGATTGGAAAGTTCATTTTTACGGTAAAAAAGAGGCAAAATTTAAAAGAAAGATGGGGCATGTAACCATTCTATGTGATACTGTTGATACTGCCCTTAAAGATGTGAGTAATAGCAGCATCTGGGAAGAAAAAAGTCTGGAGGCAAAAAGATGATTGATCGTTATACAAGACCTGAAATGGGTGCAATTTGGACAGAGGAAAACCGCTTTAAAGCCTGGCTTGAGGTTGAGATCCTAGCTTGTGAGGCATGGGCTGAGTTAGGTGAGATTCCGAAAGAAGACGTAAAGAAGCTTCGTGAAAATGCATCTTTTAATATTGACCGGATTAAAGAAATTGAAGAAGAAACTAGACATGATGTTGTTGCCTTTACTCGCGCAGTATCCGAGACATTAGGGGAAGAACGCAAGTGGGTGCATTACGGATTAACTTCAACAGATGTAGTGGATACGGCTTTATCTTACTTATTAAAACAAGCCAATGCGATTATCCGGAAGGACCTTGAAAACTTTATTGAAATTTTAAAGAACAAGGCGATTGAGCATAAATTTACTGTCATGATGGGACGTACGCACGGAGTACATGCCGAACCAACAACATTCGGATTAAAGCTTGCTCTTTGGTACGAAGAAATGAAACGTAACTTGGAACGTTTTAATCAAGCAGCAGCTGGTGTTGAGTTTGGGAAGATCTCTGGGGCAGTTGGAACATACGCCAACATCAACCCGTTTGTTGAACAATATGTGTGTGAAAAACTAGGAACCCAGCCTGCGCCGATCTCAACCCAAACTTTGCAGCGCGACCGTCATGCACACTATATGTCTACTCTTGCATTAATTGCTACTTCAATTGAAAAATTCGCAGTGGAAGTTCGCGGATTACAAAAAAGTGAAACACGTGAAGTAGAAGAGTTTTTTGCAAAAGGACAAAAAGGATCATCGGCAATGCCTCATAAACGAAACCCAATTGGTTCTGAAAATATGACTGGTTTGGCGCGCGTCATTCGCGGCTATATGATGACAGCTTATGAAAATGTTCCATTATGGCATGAGCGCGATATCTCACACTCTTCCGCAGAGCGAATTATCTTACCAGATGCAACGATTGCCTTGAATTACATGTTAAATCGTTTCGGCAATATCATTAAAAACTTAACGGTTTATCCGGAAAACATGAAACGTAACATGGACCGGACACTTGGCTTGATTTACTCACAAAGAGTTTTACTAGCGCTGATTGACAAAGGTTTATCTCGTGAAGAGGCATACGATACCGTACAGCCAAAAACAATGGAATCTTGGGAAAAGCAAGTTCCTTTCCGCAGCTTGGTTGAAGGAGAAGCGAAGATTACCAGCCTGCTTTCAGCAGAAGAAATTGCTGATTGTTTCGATTACAACTATCACCTTCAGCATGTGAATACGATTTTTGAACGATTAGGGTTGAACGGCTAAGATTTATTGTTGAACTAAACTAATCCCGGTCACCATGGAGGGCTCTTGGTGACCGAGATTGTTGAAGAAATGAGAAAGTGGTAACCAAAGAGCGCTTTTGGTGCCTGTAACGGTTGAAGAAATGAGAAAGTGGTAACCAAAGAGCGCTTTTGGTGCCTGTAACGGTTGAAAAAATGAGAAAGTGGTAACCAAAGAAAGCTTTTGGTGCCCGTAACGGTTGAAAAAACGAAAAAGCGGTAATCAAGGTTCCTAATGGTTACCGAAATCCATGAAAATTAAAAATTGGTCACAATAAGTGGCCAACATTACCCAGAAGATTCCCAATATTGGCAATTTAGGAGGCATTCTTTATGAAAGAACTTCTCTATGAAGGAAAAGCGAAGCGAATTTTTAGTACGGAAGATGAGCAAACTGTTTTAATCGAATATAAGGATTCGGCAACGGCTTTCAATGGACAAAAGAAGGCGGATATCACAGGTAAAGGGCGTTTGAACAACGAAATTACTAGTTTACTATTTTTAAAGCTTCAGGCAAAAGGCATCCCATCGCATTTTATTAAGCGCATTTCAGAAACCGAACAGCTGGTAAAGAGGGTAACCATTATCCCGCTTGAAGTTGTCGTTCGCAATATCGCTGCTGGAAGTCTTTCAAAAAGATTAGGAATCGAAGAAGGTAAAGAATTAACAAAGCCGCTCGTTGAGTTTTATTTAAAAAATGACGACCTTGGCGACCCATTACTAACCACTGACCATATCTACGAATTGAACATAGCAACAAAAGAAGAACTAGCCACTCTTAAAGAGAACGCACTAAAAATTAATACAGTTTTATCAAGCTTTTTTAACGAATTAGGAATTAATCTTATAGACTTTAAACTTGAGTTTGGTAAAGACGCTGATGGCAGCATTCTATTAGCAGACGAGATTTCACCGGACACTTGCAGACTTTGGGACAAAAAGACGAATGAAAAGCTCGATAAGGATGTATTCCGACGCGACCTTGGCAGTTTAACAGAAGCGTATGAAACTATTTTAGCTAGATTAGGGGGAAAACAGCATGTTTAAGGTAAAGGTATATGTCACGTTAAGAGAAAGTGTACTAGATCCACAGGGTAAGGCAGTAACTCATTCATTACATTCATTAAATTATCCAGAAGTATCCGATGTACGAATCGGTAAATATATGGAACTAACCATTGAAAAATCAGAACGCGACCTTGATGAAGTGATCAATGAGATTTGCAGCAAGCTTTTAGCAAATACAGTCATTGAAGATTACCGTTATGAAGTAGAGGAGTGTGTTCCTCAGTGAAGTTTGCAGTAATCGTTTTTCCGGGGTCTAACTGTGACATCGATATGTACCATGCGATTAAGGATGAACTTGGTGAGCAGGTTGAATATGTATGGCACGACACTGAGAGCTTAGATGAGTTTGATGGAATCTTACTTCCTGGCGGATTTTCATACGGAGATTATTTACGAACAGGTGCCATTGCCCGTTTTAGTAAGGTCATGCAAGCAGTGGTAAAAGCAGCAGAAGCAGGGAAACCGATTCTAGGTGTCTGTAACGGATTTCAGATTCTTTTGGAAGCTGGATTACTGCCAGGGGCCATGAGACGAAATGAAAGTTTATCCTTTATCTGTAAACCGGTTGAATTAAAGGTAGTGAACAATCAGACAATGTTTTCTACCGCCTACGCACAAGGGGAAACCATTTCGATCCCTGTCGCTCATGGTGAAGGAAACTATTATTGTGATGAAGAAACGCTCGCAAAGCTTAAAGAAAATAACCAAATCGTTTTTACTTACCAAGATAACCCGAACGGAAGCTTAGAAGATATAGCAGGAATTACGAATGAAAAAGGAAATGTCCTTGGGATGATGCCACACCCTGAAAGAGCCGTTGATGAGTTATTAGGCGGAGCAGATGGACTAAAATTATTTCAATCGATTGTAAGAAGCTGGAGGGAAGCAAATGTTGTTAAAGCATGAACCAAGACCAGATCAAGTAAAGACAGAAAAACTTTATCAGCAAATGGGCTTATCCGATGAAGAATTCACCCTGATTGAAAACATTCTTGGCCGGACACCGAACTACACCGAAACAGGTCTTTTCTCGGTTATGTGGTCTGAGCATTGCAGTTATAAAAACTCTAAACCAGTCCTTAGAAAATTCCCAACGACAGGTGAACGTGTTCTTCAGGGTCCTGGTGAAGGGGCTGGAATTGTTGATATCGGTGATAATCAAGCGGTTGTTTTTAAAATTGAAAGCCATAACCACCCATCAGCCATCGAGCCATATCAAGGGGCGGCTACAGGTGTTGGCGGGATTATCCGTGATATTTTTTCAATGGGTGCACGTCCAATTGCTCTATTAAACTCACTTCGTTTCGGAGAACTTGATGAATCAGCAAGAGTACGCTACCTATTCAAAGAAGTTGTGGCAGGAATCGCTGGCTACGGTAACTGTATCGGAATCCCAACAGTTGGCGGTGAAATCCAGTTTGAACCATGTTATGAAGGCAATCCATTAGTAAATGCGATGTGTGTTGGTCTAATTGATCATAAAGACATTAAAAAAGGTCTTGCACAAGGTGTTGGCAATACAGTGATGTATGTCGGCGCAAAAACAGGCCGTGACGGTATTCACGGTGCAACCTTCGCTTCGGAAGAATTAACAGAACAGTCTGATGAAAATCGTCCGGCAGTTCAAGTGGGCGACCCATTCATGGAAAAACTTTTACTAGAAGCGTGCCTTGAGTTAATTCAATCAGACGCCCTTGTCGGTATTCAGGATATGGGTGCTGCGGGATTAACAAGTTCTTCAGCAGAAATGGCAAGTAAAGCTGGAATGGGTATTGAAATGAATTTAGACCTCGTTCCTCAACGTGAAACAGGTATGACGGCATATGAAATGATGCTTTCGGAATCACAAGAGCGAATGCTGATTGTTGTTACAAAGGGAAGAGAGCAGGAAATCAAAGATCTTTTCACAAAATACGATCTTGAAGCAGTAGCGATCGGTACAGTAACAGATGATAAAAAGCTTCGTTTGCTTCAGCATGGCGAAATCGTGGCAGATGTTCCAGTAGATGCATTAGCAGAGGACGCACCTGTTTATCATAAGCCATCAAGAGAACCAATTTACTATCAGGAATTCCAAGCACTAGAAGTGGAAGTCCCACAGGTTGAAGATTTAAAAGAAACATTAAAACAAATTATCAGCCAGCCTACAATCGCAAGTAAGGAATGGGTTTATAATCAGTACGATTATATGGTACGTACGAATACAGTCGTTGCACCTGGTTCAGACGCTTCTGTGGTCAGAATCCGTGGAACCCGTAAGGCATTGGCGATGACAACGGATTGTAACTCACGCTATGTGTTTTTAGACCCTGAAGTAGGCGGAAAAATTGCGGTTGCAGAAGCGGCACGTAATATTGTTTGCTCGGGTGGAGAGCCATTAGCGATTACAGATAACTTGAATTTTGGAAATCCAGAAAAGCCAGAAGTGTTCTGGCAGATTGAAAAAGCAGCTGATGGAATCAGCGAGGCTTGCCGAGTTCTTAATACTCCAGTTATTGGCGGTAACGTCTCTTTATATAACGAAACAAGCGGAACAGCGATTTACCCAACACCAGTCATTGGTATGGTTGGTTTAGTAACAGATCTTGATCATATTACGACTCAAAACTTTAAAAATAGCGGCGACCTTATTTACTTAGTCGGAGAAACAAAGCCAGAATTTGGTGGCAGTGAATTACAAAAGCTTCAAAACGGACGGATTTTTGGAAAAGCTCCAGAACTTGATGTTCAACTAGAAAAAGAAAGACAGAATCAAGTGTTAGCAGCTATTCGCGAAGGCGTTGTTCAATCGGCACATGACCTTTCTGAAGGTGGTCTAGGGGTTGCAGTTGCTGAAAGTCTTTTTGGCCAAGAACAGCTTGGTGCTTCTATCACGATTGAAGGTAACCCAGTAACGGCATTATTTAGTGAAACACAATCCCGTTTCCTACTAACGGTGAAAAAAGAACATCAATCACAGTTTGAAAGTTTAGTAGCTGCCAAATTGATCGGGGAAGTAAATGATACAGCCACTTTAAAAGTAAATGCTGACAATAACACGATTTTAGAAGCTTCAGTAAACGAATTGAAGGATGCTTGGAAAGGAGCTATTCCATGCTTGCTGAAATCAAGGGATTAAACGAAGAGTGCGGAGTCTTTGGTGTCTGGGGACACCCCGATTCTGCACAGCTAACCTATTATGGGCTTCATAGTCTGCAGCACCGTGGTCAAGAGGGTACTGGTATTGTTGTATCTGACGGGGATAAGCTTAGAGTGGTCAAAGGTGAAGGACTAGTTTCTGAGATTTTCACAGCTGATGTGATGGAAAAATTAAAGGGAACCTCTGCGATTGGGCATGTTCGTTATGCAACGGCAGGAGGCGGCGGATATGAAAATGTCCAGCCGTTGCTGTTCCATTCCCAAACTGGCAGTCTTGCCCTTGCACATAATGGTAATTTAGTAAACGCTAATTTCTTAAAACATCAGCTTGAAACGCAAGGAAGTATATTTCAAACAAGCTCTGATACAGAAGTTTTAGCCCATTTAATTAGAAGAAGCGGATTTTCTGAACTGAAAGATCAGGTTAAAAATGCTCTTTCGATGTTAAAGGGAGCCTACGCCTATTTAATCCTAACAGAAAATGAATTAATGGTTGCGCTAGATCCTAATGGGTTACGGCCTTTGTCGTTGGCATGTTTAGGAGATGCCTATGTGGTTGCTTCTGAAACTTGTGCTTTCGATGTTATTGGAGCCGAATTTATTCGTGATATTAGACCGGGAGAACTAGTAGTTATCAACAAAGATGGTATCTCCTCTGAACAATTCGCCTTCAACTCGACAAAGTCGATCTGTACGATGGAATATGTTTATTTTTCAAGACCTGATAGTAATATCCAAGGAATCAATGTACACACAGCCCGTAAGAACATGGGGAAAAGATTGGCAGTAGAAGCACCAATTGAAGCGGACGTAGTTACTGGTGTTCCAGATTCTAGTATTTCTGCAGCGATTGGCTATGCAGAAGCTTCGGGTATTCCTTATGAAATGGGATTAATTAAAAATAAATATGTCGGCAGGACCTTCATCCAGCCAACCCAAACGTTACGGGAGCAGGGTGTAAAAATGAAGCTTTCCGCCGTTCGCGGAGTCGTTGAAGGTAAACGCGTTGTCATGGTTGACGATTCGATTGTTCGCGGAACAACAAGTAAACGAATTGTCACGTTATTAAAAGAAGCGGGAGCGACAGAGGTACATGTTGTCATCAGTTCACCGCCGATAAAAAATCCTTGTTTTTACGGGATTGATACTTCGACAAAAGAAGAATTGATTGCTTCAGATAAATCAGTGGAAGAGATTAGACAGTTAATTGGTGCGGATTCCCTGACCTTCATTAGTACAGAGGGTATGATAGGAGCTATTGCTAAAACAGAAGGAACAAATGGCTTCTGCCTTGGCTGCTTTACTGGTAACTACCCAACTGAGATTTATCCAGATACACTCCAATATTACTATCAAAAATAGGAGGGAACATCATGGCGAATGCTTATACACAGGCAGGCGTAAACATCGAAGCAGGCTACGAGGCTGTAGAGAGAATGAAAAAGCATGTACAAAAAACAGCCCGAGCTGGCGTAATAGGTGGCCTTGGAGGCTTCGGTGGTATGTTTGATCTATCGTCACTGAATTTGAAAGAACCAGTTCTTGTATCAGGAACAGATGGCGTTGGTACCAAGCTGATGATTGCCTTTTGGATGGATCAGCATGAAACGATTGGTATTGACGCAGTAGCAATGTGTGTCAACGATATCGTGGTTCAGGGCGCAGAGCCTTTGTTCTTCTTAGACTATATTGCTACCGGAAAAGCAAAGCCTGAAAAGATTGAAGCGATTGTCAAGGGTATAGCTGATGGCTGCGAGCAGGCAGGCTGCGCTCTTATTGGCGGCGAAACAGCGGAAATGCCTGGTTTGTATAGTGAAAATGAGTATGATTTAGCTGGTTTTACGGTTGGTGCTTGCGAAAAAAGCCAATTGATTACAGGGGAAACTATTCAGGACGGCGATGTGTTAATTGGATTAGCTTCAAGTGGAATCCACAGCAATGGTTATTCACTTGTGAGAAAGGTGTTTAACAACTGGGCGTTGACAGAATATGTTGACGAGCTTGGATGCAGTTTGGGCGAGGAATTATTAAAACCAACGAAAATCTATGTAAAACCAATTTTATCAGCGTTGAAAAAATTCAACTTAAAAGGGATGGCTCATATTACCGGAGGCGGTTTTATTGAAAATATCCCACGGATGCTTCCTAATGGACTTGGAGCATCCATCTTTGAAAAAAGCTGGGACATACCGACGATTTTTAATTTAATTACGACAGTTGGACAAATTGACCAACAGGAAATGTATAATATCTTTAATATGGGTATTGGCATGGTGATTGCAGTTGATAAGGAAATCGCTGCCGATGTGATGGCTCATTTTAAAGAATGCGGAGAAACTGCCTATGAAATTGGTGTTGTGACAGCAGAAGAAGGCATTACGATTGGTGGCCGCCGATGAAAAAGATTGCTGTTTTTGCCTCGGGAAGTGGAAGTAACTTTCAAGCAATCATTGATGTAGTGAAATCGGGAGAAATTGAAGCGGATATTGCAGTCCTTGTTTGTGACAAGCCGGAAGCATTTGCGGTCGAGCGGGCCAATGCCGCTCGTATCCCAACTTTTGCTTTTAGTCCAAAGGAGTATAGCTCGAAGGAAGCTTATGAAAAGGCTATTTTAGAAAAATTAGCCAGCTATGGTGTCGAGTTTATCGTTCTGGCCGGTTATATGAGGCTGATTGGTCCAACATTGCTTGGAGAATATGCTGGCCGTATTGTTAATATCCATCCTTCACTTCTTCCGGCTTTTCCTGGTAAAGATGCGATTGGTCAAGCATTGGCTGCAAAAGCGGAATGGAGCGGGGTTACCATCCACTACGTTGATGAAGGGATGGACACTGGACCCATTATCGTCCAAGAACGCGTTCGCATAAGTGAAAAGGAAACAAGAGAGAGTTTGCAGCGGAAAATACAAACTATTGAGCATAAGCTTTATCCATCTATTCTGCAAATGTTGTTAACGAGAGGGGAAATTAAACGTGACGAAAAAGCGCGCACTTATTAGTGTTTCTGATAAAAATGGTATTCTCGATTTTGCTAAAGAATTAGTCAGCTTAGGTTTTGAAATTATTTCAACGGGCGGAACGAAAAAAGCACTTCAAGAACAAGGAGTTCCAGTTCTTGGAGTGAGTGATGTTACCGGTTTTCCAGAAATATTAGAAGGACGTGTAAAAACGTTAAATCCATTTATTCATGGCGGCTTACTTGCCAAACATGATGACGAACAGCACCAAAAGCAGCTTGAAGAACATAAAATTGACCCTATTCAAATTGTATGTGTGAATCTTTATCCGTTTCAACAAACCATCGCAAAGCCAGATGTAACAACGGAGGACGCAATTGAAAATATTGATATCGGCGGCCCAACGATGTTACGTGCTTCAGCAAAAAATCATCAATATGTAACAGTGGTCGTTGATCCTGTTGATTATAACAAGGTAATTGAAGAATTAAAGGCAGATGGCAGTACAACGCTGGAAACACGCAGGAAACTAGCTGCAAAGGTTTTCCGTCACACTGCAGCATATGACGCATTAATCGCTGAATACATGACAGAGCTAGCACAGGAAGAAACACCTGAAAAATTAACCGTTACATACGAACTTAAGCAGTCGTTACGTTACGGGGAAAATCCACATCAAAAAGCTGCTTTTTATAAAAAACCTCTTGGTTCTACGTTCTCCATTGCTAATGCAGAACAGCTTCATGGAAAAGAGCTTTCTTATAATAATATTAACGATGCGGACGCTGCCTTGCAGATTGTGAAGGAGTTTACAGAGCCTGCAGCAGTTGCTGTGAAGCATATGAATCCATGCGGTATCGGAACAGGCTCTAACAGTTTTACAGCGTTTGAAAAAGCTTTTGCTGCCGACCCTGTGTCCATTTTTGGCGGTATTATTGCCTTTAATAGTGAAGTGGATGCCGAGACAGCTGGCAAACTTCATGAGATTTTCTTAGAAATCATCATTGCTCCATCGTTTTCTGAGGAAGCATTAACAATTCTAACAGCGAAAAAGAACTTACGTTTACTGACGATTCCTTTTTCAGGCGTACAAAAACCAGAGATGAAGCTGACAACAATCGAAGGCGGACTGCTTGCACAGGAACAAGACCGTTTTACATTAGAAAATGCTACGATCTCTGTACCAACAAAAAGACAGCCAACTGAGCAGGAGTGGGAAGCATTAAAACTTGGCTGGAAGGTAGTCAAACATGTAAAGTCAAATGCCATTGTTGTGGCTAAAGATGATATGACAATTGGAATTGGCGCTGGGCAAATGAACCGGGTAGGTGCCGCTGAAATTGCACTAAAACAAGCAGGTGAAAAAGCTGCAGGTGCAGCACTCGCCTCTGATGCCTTTTTCCCTATGGATGATACCGTAGAAGCCGCAGCAAAAGCGGGAATTACAGCAATCATTCAGCCAGGCGGTTCCATCCGCGACGAAGATTCCATCAAAAAAGCGGATGAATACGGAATTGCGATGGTCTTTACCGGAGTTAGACATTTTAAACATTAAAATGAGGTGAGATGGATGAAGGTTCTTATCATTGGCCGAGGCGGAAGAGAGCATGCACTGTGCCGAAAAGTAAGTGAAAGCACGCTAGTGGAAAAAGTATTTGTGGCTCCTGGTAATCACGGCATGGAAGATGTTGCAGAACGTGTGGCGATCGACGAAAGTAACCATGAACAACTTATTCAATTTGCCAAAGAACAGGGTATAGGTCTAACGATTATCGGGCCTGAAGTGCCTTTACTAGAAGGATTAGCAGATAAATTTGAAGGTGAAGGTCTTGCTGTATTTGGACCACGCAGGCTCGCAGCCGAAATCGAAGGAAGCAAATCGTTCGCAAAGGAAATCATGAGAAAGTATGAGATTCCTACTGCCGATTATGCTGTATTCACCAATTACGAAGAAGCAAAAAAGTATATTGAAGAAAAAGGCGCTCCTATCGTAATCAAAGCGGACGGATTAGCAGCAGGAAAAGGTGTTACAGTAGCATTGACACTAGAAGAGGCTTTACAAAGTACGGAAGAAATGCTCGTTGGGCAAAAATTTGGTGAAGCATCAGCACGAGTGGTGATTGAAGATTTTTTGAGCGGTGAAGAATTTTCTCTAATGGCGTTCGTAAATGGGGAAGTCGTAATCCCGTTAGAAATCGCCCAAGATCATAAACGTGCTTTTGATGGTGATAACGGGCCAAATACAGGCGGAATGGGCGCATACTCCCCAGTTCCTCATATTGCCAAGGAGACAGTTGACACGGCAATTGAAACCATCCTTAAGCCTGCTGCAAAGGCGATGGTTCAAGAAGGAAGAAGTTTCTGTGGAATTCTTTATGCAGGATTAATTGCGAGTGATAGAGGTCCAAAAGTTATTGAATTTAATGCACGTTTTGGAGATCCTGAAACGCAAGTAATCTTGCCTAGACTAAAATCAGATTTAGTTCAAACTATTTTAGATATTTTAGACGGTGCTACCCCAGAATTAGTTTGGGATGAGCAATCGATGGTCGGGGTTGTTGTGGCAGCCAAAGGGTATCCAGAGCAATATGAAAAAGGCGCGGTTCTTAAAGGTTTAGACAATTTCTCTAATGAAGTCTACACCTTCCATGCAGGAACCAATAAAAATTCTTTAGGTGAATTTGAAACAGCTGGAGGCCGGGTTCTCTTAGTAGGCGCAAAAGCTGAAAGTTTAAAGGAAGCACAGGTTATCGTCTACCAAGAGCTTGATAAATTACAATGTGACGGAGTTTTTTATCGAAAAGATATAGGCTTTAAGGCTATCGAGCGCGTCTTCGGTTAGAGCGGCGGATAAACACGTATAAAAGAGCAACAATACCGCCGATTAAGCTGATTAGTACGAACGACATATCTAATAAATACTCCCAAAACATAGCGCATTACCTTCCTTTGCATGGGCTGACCAACCACGGTCAGCCCGTTTATTTTTAGTTTGTCGGAAAATCGTTAACATAAACCTCAAAAAAACACAGGACTCGAATAGGGGCGTCTATTCGTTACCGTAAAACCCAAAAAGTCAGAGAGAAGGGCACGAATATCGTCTATTCGTTACCGCAAACTCCCAAAAGTCGGAGAGAAGGGTACGATTATTGTCTATTCGTTACTGTAAACTCCAAAAAGCCAAGGAGAAGGGCACGAATAGGGTTTATTCGTTATTCGTTACCTGGGGAGAAGGGCACGAATATCTTCCAACAATTGAAAATATAAATTGAAAAAGATTAAGTTGGATTATATGGCAGTACTTCATCAACTTCGCCATTACTGGACCCGTCACCAAGCGCCAAAGGTTTTTCCTGTTCCATTTCCTGATACTTTTCAAATAAAGCAGTAACTGGGCAGAAACGAACGATACCCTCCGCCACCTTCATCGCCCCGCAAATGGCAATAAATAAATAGGAATCTCTCCAAGGAAACTTTACCATTTTAGCTGTACTCCAAGAAAGGACAGTAAGCCCAATTGTAATCCTTATCAATGCATTCAAAATTCCAATATTTTTAGTAATGTTCACATTGTTCACTCCTTCACAATATTTTTACAGGAAATATCCAATTCTTTAATGCGTTAAACAGTAAAATATGATAGTATAGAGGTAAATTCATTTTTGTAAGGGCTTTCTTTACTATAAAATCAACATTCTTACTAGATAAATAGCTTCTTAGAAAGGGAGGGTCTCGTATGCTCGAACAGCGTTATCGATGGAAAAATAAACATTTACGCATGCATGTATCCGTTATAGATGGAAAAACTTCACCAACCATATTGTTAAAAAATGCCTTGTATTTAAATCAGACATTTCGCCAGTGGATGCGCGCGAATATTTGGATATATGAAGATCGAATTGTGTATGTCGGCGAGAACTTACCGCCGAAATTGGAAAACTGTGAAATCATTGACTGTACAAATGAAATACTTGTTCCAGGGTATATCGAGCCACATGCCCATCCTTATCAATTATATAATCCCCATACGCTTGCGGCTTATGCATCCCAGTTTGGGACAACAACAATAATCAATGACAACATGTCCTTGATTATGAATTTAAAGAAAAAGGAAGCGTTTTCTTTATTGAAGGACTTGCGTTCGATCCCGACAACCATGTTCTGGTGGTGCCGATTTGACCCGCAAACGGAAATATTAAATGAAGAAGATGTTTTTTCACATAGCAATATAAAATCCTGGTTAGAGCATGACGCTGTTCTACAAGGCGGTGAATTGACGGGCTGGCCTAAATTATTAGATGGCGATGATATGATGCTGCATTGGATACAAGAGGCAAAACGAATGCACAAAAAGATTGAAGGACATTTTCCTGGCGCCTCTGAGAAAACATTAGCGAAAATGATTCTGTTAGGTGCAGATAGTGATCATGAAGCTATGACAGGCGAAGAAGTATTTGACCGCCTAATGCAGGGCTATATGGTTTCACTTAGATATTCTTCTATTCGTCCAGATCTTCCTGACTTGCTGGATGATATGAAACGATTGGGCATTGAAGCCTATGATCGGTTAATGTTTAACACGGATGGTTCAACATCTACGTTTTATGAACAAGGTATTACTGACCAAATGATCCGTATTGCCATTGATAAAGGTGTACCAGTGATTGATGCTTATAATATGGCAACCGTGAATATTGCTCGTTATTACAATATAGACCACCTGCATGGTAATATTGCCACTGGCCGGGTTGCAAATATTAACTTTTTATCTAGTATCGAGGACCCGACGCCTCATTCTGTGCTGGCAAAAGGTAAATGGGTAAAACGTGCCGGACAAGTGGTCGACGCTTACCACTCGATTAATTGGGATGAATATGGTTTAAAGCCAATGGAACTAGACTGGAATTTAAGCCTAGATGATCTACAATTTTCAATGCCATTTGGGATTAAGATGGAGAATTCAGTTATTACGAAGCCGTATTCGATCTCGATTGATGCATCATATGATGAACTATCAACAGAACATGATGAATGTTTCTTTACCCTGCTAGACAGAAATGGCAAGTGGAGAATTAATACATTATTAAAAGGATTTGCCACAAATCTTTCTGCATTGGCAAGTTCATTTTCCAATACCGGTGATATTATCTTAATTGGAAAAAATAAACGTGATATGCTTGCAGCTTTCGAGAGGATGAAGGAGTTAGGCGGCGGTATTGTCATGGTCGAAGAAGAGCAAGTGGTATGCGAGATACCATTAAAACTCAACGGAATTATGTCAAGCCTGCCGATTAAGGAATTAATAAATGAGGAAAAGAAATTACTGATTGAGTTGAAGGACCGTGGATATAATTTTTCCGATCCTGTGTATAGTTTATTATTCTTTTCAGCGACTCATTTACCCTATATTCGAATTACTCAACAGGGAATGTACGATGTAATGAACAAAACTGTTCTCTTTCCATCGATAATGCGTTAAACTATAAAAGTATTTGGATGCGATTCCGAGTATAGATGACAGGAGTGTTTAATAAACATGAAGAAATGGGCTGTTGCTATAACAGCAGTTCTTTTCCTTCTGTCCGGCTGCAACAATAAAGAAAAGGCTAATGGGCCAAAAGAGCCGGTAAAAGAAGCAGAAGAAGTGGTACAAGAAGAGGTAGAGAATGCACTCCCATATGCCTACCCATTAACTGGTGTGGGGTCGGAATCCAAGACAGATGGAAGAGCAGTGGCGGTAATGGTCAATAACCACCCAAAAGCAAGGCCGCAGTCTGGTTTAGACAAGGCGGACATTGTATATGAACTTTTAGCAGAAGGGGATGTTACTCGATTCCTCGCTGTTTTCCAAAGTGAAAAACCAGAAAATATAGGACCAGTTAGAAGTGCCAGGGATTATTATATTGATCTGGCAAAAGGTCTGGATGCTCTATTTATTGCACACGGCTATAGTGAAGATGCAAGAAAATTGCTCGAAAGCGACTTTGTTGATAATTTAAATGGTATGGTCTATGACGGTACATTGTTTAAAAGAGCAAGTTTCCGTGCTGCACCCCATAATTCCTATATTACGTATGAGAATGTTTTAAAAGGAGCCAAAGAAAAGGAATATTCAATGAATCAGTCTCCGCCTGCATTTCAATTTTTATCAGAGGAAGAAAGTAAATCTTTAGATGGAGACGTAGCAAATTCAGTAATGATTTCATATTCTGCCAGCGGGGTCTTTAACTCCACCTATGAGTATGATACAACGGTCGGAAAATATAAACGCTACTCTAATGGGGATCAGACGATAGATTATGAAACGAAAAAACCGATTTTGTTAGATAATTTATTGGTCATCGAGACTACTCATGAAGTGATTGATGAAGTTGCTCATAAGGCAATCGACTTAACATCTGGGGGATCAGGGTACTTACTGCAAAAAGGCAAGGTAATGGAAGTAGAATGGAAAAATGATAACGGGATAATTGTTCCAATAAAAAATGGAGAAGTAATTCCATTTGTTCAAGGGAAGACGTGGGTGAACGTAGTTCCAGCAAATCCTGGACTTAAATCGAGTGTATCATTTAATGTAAAATAAATTTAACTATTTAAAGGGGTAAAATATATGCAAATTAATAAGTTACGTGGAAAAGAGCTTGATCAGTTATTCCAAGCTGTTCTTTCACTGAAGGACCTTGAAGAATGCTATCGTTTCTTTGATGATTTATGTACAATAAATGAAATCCAATCATTAGCGCAGCGTTTAGATGTAGCAAGAATGCTTCGTGAAGGAAATACCTATCATAAAATCGAGACTGAAACAGGTGCAAGTACAGCAACTATTTCTCGTGTAAAGCGATGCTTGAATTTCGGCAATGATACGTATGAAATGGTATTAGAGCGAGTCAAAACAGAAAATATAACAGAAGAGAAATAAGCCAAACCGAAGAGATCACTCTTCGGTTTTATATATGGTTACATTTTCTATTAAGTAATTTAGTGTTTTCTTTTTTTATCGAATGAGCTAGTGCTATAATGGTGTAATGTAAGATTGAATGGAGGATCTTGGATGTACGATTTTCGCGAGTGGCGCCATGTGTTTAAACTCGATCCAAATAAAGAGATAAGTGATGAACAGTTAGAAAGAATATGCGAATCTGGAACTGACGCGGTAATGGTTGGAGGAACAGATGGGGTAACCCTGGAGAAAGTCCTTGATTTAATGGCTCGAATTCGCCGCTACACTGTTCCGTGTGTCCTCGAAGTTTCAAGTGTTGATATAGTTACCCCTGGATTTGACCTTTATTTTATTCCGACAATTTTAAATAGCAACGAAACAAAGTGGATAACTGGATTACATCATCAGGCAGTAAAAGAGTTTGGTGAAATTATGGATTGGGAAGAAATCGTCATGGAAGGCTATTGCATTTTGAACGAAGAATGCAAAGCCGCAAAATTGACTTCTGCCAATGCTAATATTTCAACAGAAGAAGTAAAGGCATATGCGATGATGGCAGAGAAAATGTTTCATTTACCAATCTTTTATCTTGAATATAGCGGTACCTATGGAGATGTAAATGTTGTAGCTGAAGTTAAGAAAGTCCTTCAAGACACGGTCCTGTTTTATGGCGGGGGAATTTCAACGCTTAACCAAGCAGCTGAAATGGCTGAACATGCGGATGTCATAGTGGTTGGCAACGCTATTTATGATGATTTCGACCAAGCCTTAGCATCAGTAAAAAGCGTAAGATGATCATTTGCTTAATTAGACTAAAAGAGTTAAAATAAGAACAAACGTTTGGTATGGTGGTGAAGGAATTGCAATATTTATCAGAAAAGCTTTTAAATGGTTTAAACCCAGAACAGCAAAGTGCAGTAAAAGCAACGGACGGTCCGCTTTTACTTATGGCCGGCGCGGGTAGTGGTAAAACGAGAGTACTAACGCACCGTATCGCTTATCTAATTGTTGAAAAACGTGTGAATCCTTATAATATTTTAGCGATTACCTTTACAAATAAAGCCGCTCGTGAAATGAGGGAGCGTATCGGAAAGATGATGGGCGGAGCCGCAGAAGAAATTTGGATCTCTACTTTCCACTCGATGTGTGTAAGAATTCTTCGAAGAGACATCGACAGAATGGGCTATAACCGTAATTTTACTATTTTAGATACAGGCGACCAGCAATCAGTGATTAAAGGAATCCTTAAAGATAAGAACCTTGATCCAAAAAAATATGATCCACGGGCCCTTTTAGGCGCTATTAGTTCAGCAAAAAATGAATTAATTGATCCTGAAGAGTATGCAAAAACAGCTGGGGGTTATTTTGAACAGACAGTCAGCGATGTTTATACAGAATATCAAAAACGGTTAAGGAAAAATCAAGCCCTCGACTTTGATGATTTGATTATGATGACGATTCAATTGTTTCAACGTGTACCTGAAGTCCTTGAATTTTATCAGCGAAAATTTCAATACATCCATGTTGACGAGTATCAGGATACTAACCGGGCACAGTATATGCTCGTTAAGTTCCTAGCAAATCGTTTTAAGAATCTATGCGTAGTTGGTGACTCCGATCAGTCGATTTATCGCTGGCGCGGTGCTGATATTGCCAATATCCTCTCCTTTGAAAAAGATTATCCGGATGCAAAAGTCATATTACTAGAGCAAAACTATCGCTCTACAAAAAGGATTCTCTTAGCGGCAAATAAAGTAATTGAAAATAACGTAACCCGTAAGGCAAAAAATCTTTGGACAGAAAACCCAGAGGGAAACAAACTTGTTTACTATCGTGCAGACAGCGAGCAGGGAGAAGCCCAGTTCGTTGCTGGTAAAATTAAAGAATTAACTCGTGACGGTAAGTACAAGCTTTCCGACGTCGCAATCCTTTACCGGACGAACGCTCAGTCCCGTGTAATGGAGGAAGTGCTGTTAAAATCAAATATTGAATACAGCATCGTCGGCGGAACGAAGTTCTATGACAGAAAAGAAATCAAGGACATGCTTGCCTATTTAAGGCTCATTTCTAATAATGACGATGATATCAGCTTACAGCGTATTATTAATGTACCAAAACGTGGAATTGGATCAAGCTCGGTAGATAAAATGGCAAACTTCGCCGCAATGCATGATATTTCTATTTTTGAAGCGCTTGATTCCGTTGAGTTACTAGGACTGAGTCCCAAAATCACCAAAGGTGCCCGAGAATTTAGAGATTTAATTAAGAACTATACACAAATGCAAGAGTATTTATCTGTAACGGAATTGGTTGAGGATATTTTAGATAAGTCTGGTTATCGTGAAATGCTGAAGGCAGAGAAATCAATTGAAGCCCAAAGCAGACTCGAGAACTTAGACGAATTATTATCTGTAACCAAGAACTTTGAAGAAGTGAATGAAGATAAGAGCTTAGTTGCTTTCTTAACAGATTTGGCACTAGTCGCTGATATTGATTCGTTAGATGAAGACGGAGAAAAAACAGATGCGATTACCCTTATGACTTTGCACTCTGCAAAAGGATTAGAATTTCCAGTCGTCTTTTTAATCGGTTTAGAAGAAGGGGTATTCCCTCACAGCCGTTCATTAATGGAAGAAGCAGAGATGGAAGAAGAGCGCCGTTTGGCATACGTAGGAATTACGCGGGCGGAGCAAACTCTCTTCCTGACAAATGCACAAATGAGAACATTGTTCGGGCGCACAAGCATGAACCCTGCCTCCCGGTTTATCCGTGAAATCCCAGAAGAACTTCTAGAAGGTGTGGAAAAAGAAGAGAGACAGAATACACCGTTTGGTTCAAGAGGAGGAACCTCATTTGGACGAAGTGTTTCAGGCACAACTGGAACGTCTTTTGGAAGAAGCGCTTCGGGTACAACCGGAAGTTCTTTCGGTACACCAGTAACGAGAAAACCAGTAATGAGACCAATAGCCGCTTCCACTGGCGGAGACACTGTCGGTTGGAAAGTTGGCGATAAAGCCGAACATGGTAAATGGGGCATTGGAACAGTGGTAAGTGTAAAGGGTGAAGGTGAAGGAACAGAACTTGATATTGCTTTCCCAAGTCCTACAGGCATAAAGCGCCTGCTTGCAAAGTTCGCCCCGATTACAAAAAAAGTATAATTACAAAGCGATAGATAAAAAATGAATTGCCCCTATTACGGGGCTATTCCCGTATCATTATACAGTGAAAGGGCTGAATGTATGGACCTTCTAACAGCGGAACTGAAAGTTAACGAACTACGAAACCTATTAAATCAATATGGCTACGAATATTATGTGCTTGATACACCATCAGTACCGGATGCAGAATATGATCGCTTAATGCAGGAACTCTTAGACCTAGAGGTACAATTCCCAGAATTAAAAACACCAGATTCACCAACTGTACGTATTGGCGGCGCGGTATTGGACGTTTTTGAAAAAGTAGAGCACCGAACACCAATGTTAAGCTTGGGTAATGCCTTTAATGAACAGGATTTAAGAGATTTTGACCGACGTGTTCGTCAGGCAGTCGGAGATAATGTCTCCTATGTATGTGAATTGAAGATTGATGGTCTTGCCGTTTCTTTACGCTATGAAAATGGCTTTTTTGTCCAAGGGGCTACAAGAGGGGACGGAACCATTGGCGAGGATATTACGGCAAACTTAAAAACCATTAAATCCATCCCTCTTCGGCTGCGGGAAAATGCAACATTAGAAGTTCGCGGTGAGGCGTACATGCCAAAGCGTTCCTTTGAAGCCTTAAATAAGGCCAAAGAAGAACGCGGTGAAGAGTTAGCTGCAAATCCACGAAATGCGGCTGCTGGTTCATTAAGACAGCTTGACCCAAAAATCGCTGCCTCTCGTAATCTTGATGTCTTTTTATATGGAATTGGCGGCGGAGGAGAAAGCCATGCTGTTTCTCATAGTGAGGGCTTAGATTACTTAGATCATCTTGGTTTTAAAACCAATAAAGAGCGCCGAAAATGCCCTACGATAAACGAAGTTATTGAGTATGTGAATAGCTGGGTCGATAAGCGCCCGCATTTACCATATGAAATAGATGGCATTGTAATTAAGGTTGATTCCTATGAGCAACAGAGTAAGCTAGGAACAACGGCGAAAAGCCCGCGCTGGGCAATTGCCTATAAATTCCCTGCAGAAGAAGTTGTGACCACTCTTTTAAATATTGAATTAAGTGTAGGAAGAACAGGTGTTGTCACTCCAACAGCGATACTCAAACCTGTTAAGGTGGCTGGTACAACTGTTCAGCGTGCCTCCTTGCATAATGAAGACTTAATTCGAGAAAAAGATATTAAGATTGGCGACCAAGTTGTGGTTAAAAAGGCTGGAGACATTATTCCAGAAGTGGTCAATGTGCTCGTAGAGCAACGAACTGGGAATGAGCGAGATTTCGAAATGCCAACACATTGTCCGGAGTGTGAAAGTGAGCTTGTCCGACTTGAAGGAGAGGTAGCTTTACGTTGTATTAATCCAAAGTGTCCGGCGCAAATTCGTGAAGGACTGATTCACTTTGTATCACGTGACGCGATGAATATTGAGGGTCTAGGTGAAAAAGTAATCAGCCAGCTTTTTGCAGAAAAACTAATTAGTGATGTTGCTGATATTTATAAGCTTACACGAGAACAGCTTATCGCCCTTGAACGAATGGGTGAAAAATCTGTTACCAATCTTTTAAAAGCAATACAGGCGTCCAAAGGAAACTCATTAGAAAAGCTGTTGTTTGGTCTTGGAATCCGCCATGTTGGTGCAAAAGCAGCAAAAACACTTGCTCAAAACTTTGAGACAATGGAAAGATTGGCTAGTGCCAAAAAAGAAGACCTGCTTGCAATCAATGAAATTGGTGATAAAATGGCAGATTCTATCGTTGCTTTTTTTGAACAGGAAGAGGCAGAGGAACTGCTAAGAGAACTAGTTTCTGTTGGTGTCAATATGGAATATAAAGGTGCAAAACCAGTTTCTGTTGAGGAATCCAACAGCATTTTTGCTGGAAAGACAGTAGTGTTAACCGGAAAACTTGAGCAGCTTGCTAGAAATGAAGCCAAGGAAAAGATTGAAGCTCTTGGAGGGAATGTATCAGGAAGCGTCAGCAAAAAAACGCATCTGGTTATTGCAGGTGAAGATGCGGGTTCCAAGCTTTCCAAGGCACAGGAACTGGGAATTGAAGTGTGGGACGAGGAGAAGCTCTTGGCAGAATTAAATAAATAAGAGGTGTATCAATGTGAGAAAACTCTCATTGCTCGCTCTTTCCCTTATCTTACTGCTTACTGGATGTGCTCCAAATTTTCAAAAGCAGGAGAATGTTGTACAAACAAAAGAAGAGGCAAAAGAGAAAGCAATTATTCCGAAATATAATATTTCTGACAACTATTATCGGACCATTTTACCGTTCGAACCTGGGGAAGCGCGTGGATTAATTGTTGGAAATATTAATACTAGATATGATATTAATGAATTTGAAACAGGATTGATGAGGATTGCACAGCATCAATTTGACCCCAAAACCTATTTGTTCCGTGAAGGACAAGAATTAAAGCGGAATACTGTAAGACTATGGTTAAATCGAAAATTTACTGAAGCACAATTGAAGGAAGAGGGCTTAAAGGCAGATGAAAATATCGGCTTAAACCCGTTAATGGAAGAGGGGGCAGATTTTAAACAAGGAAATACTAACAGCCCTATTTACTTAGCCCATATATTAGAACATGATTACCTAATTAAAGGGGAAAACGATACGGTTAAATTAGGCGGTGTCGTAATTGGACTGGCATTAAATTCCGTTCACTATTATCGTACAGCAGTAGGTGAACCTTATTTTGAAAGGGAAATCGATTTTGCTGAAATGGAACGCGAAGGAAAAAAGATTGCCGAGGAGGTCCTCAAACGTCTGCGGGCTATGAAAAACTTAAAGGATGTTCCGATTACCATAGCACTGTTTGGGCAGCAAAGCAGATCATCTGTCGTGCCTGGCACCTTTTTCACCTATACAAATGTCGATAAAGGGAGCTCCACCATTAATTCGTGGGAGCCGGTTGCTGAAAAGTATTTTCTTTTTCCATCTACTGAGGCACAAGAGGCACACCGTGATGATGTAACGGCATTTCTTAACTTTAAGCAGGATGTAGAGGAGTACTTTCCAAACTTTAATGGTGTTATTGGCCGTGCCTTCTATATTGGCGACCAATTTACCGATTTAGATATTTCGATACCCATTCAGTTCTACGGGAAATCTGAAGCCATTGGGTTTACTCAGTATGTTACGGGACTCGTCTTGGAGCATTTTCCAAATTATATATCCGTTTCGGTGAGTGTTACATCTGTTGACGGACCTGAGGCATTAATTGTCCGCAAAGCAAATGAGGCAGAACCGTTTGTGCATATTTATTAACCTGGTGAAAAATATCAAGACCTAAATTAAAAAATTCTTTATAAATAAAGGACAATACATATTTTAAATGACAAATATGTATTGTCCTTTTGTTTATTTATTTACACAGTACTCCACTGGTGGGCAAGTATTGTGCGAAAAAATATTTATAGGAATGTCCTTTTATTTAAGTAATTGAACACATAGACAACCTTGCCTCTTTTAAAAAGGTAATATAAAGGCGCGGTTTCTTTTAGTATTGCTTTCCACTCTTAATAATATAAAACATTTACTTTATTACACTTGATACATGTTTCATAATATTGATTTCTTTTAAAATGATGATCACAATTTTGTTGTATTTCTACTAAACATTTTTCCAAAAAAGCAAGATGAATTTTCAATTGATTAATTTCCTCTTCAATTTTTTGGATTTTCATCGGAATTGCCTCCCAAGAAAGTTACTGATAAATGTTACCCCCAGATTGTTTAAACTCTGTAGCCTTTTCCTTCATACCCTTTTCGATAGCTTCATTCGCATCAAGCTTGTTTTCTTTCGCGTAATTACGAATATCTTGAGAAATTCTCATACTGCAGAACTTTGGTCCACACATTGAACAGAAATGTGCCGTTTTTGCACCTTCTGCAGGTAACGTCTCATCATGATATTCCAAAGCTCGTTCAGGATCTAATGATAAATTAAACTGATCTCTCCAACGGAATTCAAAACGAGCTTTTGATAAGGCATCATCTCTTTTGTGTGCGCCTGGATGTCCTTTTGCTAAATCAGCAGCATGTGCAGCTATTTTATAAGTTATAACACCTTCACGTACATCATCTCGGTTTGGTAGACCTAAATGTTCTTTTGGTGTTACATAACAAAGCATAGCCGTACCATACCAGCCAATCATGGCTGCACCAATGGCGGATGTAATATGATCATAGCCTGGAGCTATGTCAGTTGTAAGTGGACCTAGTGTATAGAAAGGAGCTTCCTTACAAACCTCCAGTTGTTTGTCCATGTTTTCTTTTATAAGGTGCATAGGTACGTGTCCTGGACCTTCAACCATCACCTGTACATCATGCTCCCAAGCAATTTTTGTTAATTCTCCAAGAGTTTCTAATTCTGCAAATTGTGCCTCATCATTTGCATCCGCAATGGAACCAGGACGTAGACCATCTCCTAAGGAGAATGCAACATCATAAGTTTTCATAATCTCACAAATTTCTTCAAAGTGAGTATATAAAAAGTTTTCTTTGTGGTGGTGAAGACACCATTGTGCCATAATAGATCCACCTCGAGATACAATACCTGTTAAACGCTTTGCTGTTAGCGGAACATATCGCAAAAGAACACCAGCATGAATGGTAAAGTAGTCCACGCCTTGCTCGGCTTGTTCAATTAAGGTATCACGATAAACCTCCCATGTTAGATCTTCGGCAATGCCATTTACTTTTTCAAGTGCTTGGTAGATAGGAACGGTTCCTACAGGAACAGCCGAATTGCGAATAATCCATTCTCTTGTTGTATGAATGTTTTTACCTGTTGATAGGTCCATAATATTATCAGCACCCCAACGTGTGGCCCAGGTCATTTTTTCGACCTCTTCCTCGATGGATGATGAAACAGCAGAATTCCCAATATTTGCGTTGATTTTAACATGGAAATTACGTCCTATGATCATAGGTTCTGCCTCTGGATGATTGATATTGGAAGGAATAATTGCCCGGCCTCTTGCAACTTCATCACGCACAAATTCAGGTGTCATATTTTCCCTTAATGCGATAAATTCCATTTCAGGAGTGATAATACCCTTTTTTGCATAATGAAGCTGTGTGACATTTCTCCCTTTTTTTGCACGTAATGGTTTACGTTTTAAACCTGGGAAAACGTTATGATTAGCACGAGGATCTTTCTCATCCTTATATCCATTGTCTTCAGGCTTAATTTCTCTTCCTTCATATTCCTCAATATCCCCTCGTTCATGAATCCATGAGCTTCGAAGAGCAGGAAGACCTTTTGTAATATCTACTGAATAATCAGCATCGGTATAAGGCCCGCTTGTATCATAGACCCGAATTGGCGGATTTTCTTCTTCACCAAAGGTGCCTGTTGTCGGACTAAGTTCAATTTCACGCATTGGTACTTGGATATCGGGTCTTGAACCTTCAACATAAACCTTTTTACTACCTGAAAAGCTAGACATGATGGAAATGTGTTTTTCGTTTAACGAAGTTGTTGACATAAAGTAAATCTCTCCCTGTTTTAAAATTAAAGGTCGAGATCTAGAACAAACGAGTGGATGAAAAGTAATGAAGTACATAAAAAAAGCCGAGTCCAAAAAGGATGGACCGGCTTTGTATGTAGAAGTTTATTTAATACTTGATGACTTTTTTCTAACTTCCCCACGCTAGTATGATCTAGATCAGGTCCAAAGGGTCAAGAAACTTCAACGTGTTTCTCTCTCAGCCCACCTCATTGGACTCCCCCAGTTATTGCTATTCAATTTGGTTTTAGTATACATAAATCTTAAGTAAAGTTAAAGGCATAATAAAAAAATAGTGCGTAAAGCCGGGTCTTTTTTTGCAAAAATATGACTTCACGGCTATCCATTGATACGTGTAAAAGAATCATGTTAGAATGAACAAGGATGTTATGTTTTTAATACATAGGAGGTTTAAGACATGGTACAACCTTATAAGCATGAACCATTCACAGATTTTACAATTGAAGAAAACCGTCAAGCTTATCTTAACGGTATTAAGACAGTTGAGAGCTATTTAGGCAAAGATTACCCACTTGTAATCGGCGGCGAAAAAATTACAACAGAAGATAAGATCATTTCTTATAATCCCTCAAATAAAGAAGAAGTAATTGGAAGCGTTTCAAAAGCTAGCAGAGAGCTTGCCGAACAAGCAATGCAGGCTGCTGTGGAAGCATTTAAGACTTGGAAAAAAGTAAAAGCTGAGGTACGTGCGGATGTATTATTTAAAGCAGCGACTATTATTCGCCGCCGTAAGCATGAGTTCTCTGCCCTTTTAACCAAGGAAGCTGGTAAACCATGGAAGGAAGCGGATGCGGATACAGCAGAAGCGATTGATTTCCTTGAATATTATGGACGACAAATGCTGGAACTAAAAGATGGCGTACCAGTAAACAGCCGCCCAAATGAATTTAACCGTTATAACTATATTCCGCTAGGTGTGGGAATCATCATCTCACCTTGGAATTTCCCACTAGCAATAATGGCTGGTACAACTGTAGCAGCAATTGTTACAGGTAATACGGTTCTATTAAAACCAGCTTCTACTACTCCAATTGTTGCAGCGAAATTCGTTGAAGTAATGGAAGAAGCAGGTCTTCCTAAAGGCGTATTAAACTTCGTACCAGGAAGCGGTGCTGAAGTTGGCGACTACTTAGTTGACCATAAAGATACTCGTTTCATCAGCTTCACTGGTTCACGCGATGTTGGACTTCGTATTTTCGAACGTTCTTCTAAGGTGAATCCAGGTCAAATTTGGATGAAGCGTTTGATTGCTGAGATGGGCGGTAAAGATACAATTGTGGTTGACTCAGAAGCAGATTTAGAATTGGCTGCACAATCAATCGTTGCCGGAGCATTTGGTTTCTCAGGTCAAAAATGTTCAGCATGTTCCCGTGCAGTAATCGTTGAGGATGTTTATGATACGGTATTAAACCGTGTTGTTGAACTAACCAGCCAACTAATTGTAGGTGACCCAACTGAGCAAGGAACGTTTATGGGTCCAGTTAACGACAACAATGCTTTTAAGAAAATCATGGAATATGTTGAAATTGGCAAGCAGGAAGGCAAGTTAATGACTGGCGGTGAGGGTGACAATTCAAAAGGTTACTTCATTCAACCAACCGTTTTTGCTGACCTTGCTCCAGATTCACGCATCATGCAGGAAGAAATTTTTGGACCGGTGGTTGGTTTCACAAAGGCTAAAGATTTCACGGAAGCAATTGAAATTGCAAACAATACTGAGTACGGCTTAACAGGTGCCGTTATCACGACTAATCGTGAACACCTAGAGCAGGCTCGTGAAGACTTCCATGTTGGTAACCTATACTTCAACCGTTCATGTACTGGTGCAATCGTTGGTTATCAGCCATTCGGCGGCTTCAACATGTCTGGAACGGACTCCAAAGCAGGCGGTCCTGACTATCTATTGCTGCACATGCAAGCAAAAACAACTTCTGAAATGTATTAATCATATATGTGGCAGCCCCTTCTCGATTGAGGAGGGGTTTTTTGTATGTTGAGTATATAGAAGAAATTGTCTAAATGTACAAAAGGCCCTGAGAATTGTTCAAAACGCCCAAAAAATGTAGAAAACTTCTAAAAAAATGTCCAAAAGACCCCAAAAAGTGTCCATAAACTTTCATCTAAAAAAATCCATCTCTATCTTTATGACAATAATGTGAAATGTTTCACAATCTAATCGTTGATTGTGACGTACCTCACAATTTTTCTTAACCCCAGCATTTACAATGTAAATATAGAGAAAAACTTAAAAAATAAAAGACATCGATTAACATATAAGGAGCGATCCAACATGAAAAAACTAGTGATGATAGGGAACGGGATGGCGGGAGTTAGAACAATTGAGGAAATTCTTAAACTATCACCGGCTCAATTTGAAATTACTATTTTTGGACAAGAACCACATCCCAACTACAACCGTATAAAATTATCAAATATTCTTCAAGGTGACACAAGCTTTGAAGAAATCATAATAAATCCGCTCGATTGGTATAAAGAAAATAATATTAAATTATACAGTGGTGAAGCCGTAACAAAGATTGATGTTGAGCAGAAGAAAGTAATATCTGATCAAGGACGCGAAGTAGAGTATGACGAGTTAATAATTGGTACAGGTTCGAACTCATTTATCCTGCCAATTCCAGGTGCGGACAAAATTGGCGTAACCGGTTTTCGGGATATAAAAGATTGTGAAATGATGATCAAATCAGCGGAAAACTATAAAAAGGCAATTGTAATCGGAGGAGGACTTCTTGGACTTGAAGCAGCGCGAGGATTACTAAACCTTGGAATGAAGGTTGATGTTGTTCATCTCATGCCAAATTTAATGGAACGCCAGTTAGATCCAATTGCCTCTGGTCTACTAAAAGCAGAGCTCGAATCCCAGGGCATGAGATTTTTGATGGAAAAGGAAACCGTCGAGATAATCGGTGATGAGCGTGTTGCCGGTCTGCGTTTTAAAGATGGGTCTTTTGCGAGAGCGGACCTTGTTGTAATGGCAATTGGAATCAAGTCTAACACCATGGTGGCGAAAGAAAGCGGAATTTATGTAAACCGCGGTATCGTTGTCAATGATTTCATGGAAACAAGCGCTCCAAATGTGTATGCCGTTGGTGAATGTGCCGAGCATAGAGAAATTGTTTACGGGCTGGTAGCACCACTATACGAGCAAGGAAAAGTGCTTGCTGAACGAATTTGTGGAAAATATCCGGCACCGTACGAAGGCTCGGTGACAGGCACGCAGTTAAAGGTTGCAGGAGTGGACCTTTACTCAGCTGGTGAAATATTTGAAGATGGTACAACAAAATCAATTATGTCCTATAACGAATATGAAGGTAACTTTAAGAGGGTTTTAGTTCGTGATAACAGGATTGTTGGGATTGTACTATATGGTGACACCAAAGATAGTACTAGATTGTTTAGAATGCTTTCGAAAAAAGAAGATATTACTGGAATCTCTATTTTTGAGTCACAGTGTTCAGCGGAAGGAGGCAGCGGTGATATTGCCTCTATGCCGAATGATGAATTGGTGTGCGGGTGTAATGGTGTCACAAAAGGAGCCATTGTTGAAGCGATTAAAACACAAGGCCTGACAACTCTTGATCAAGTTAGTCATTGTACAAATGCCGGCCGCTCTTGCGGGCGCTGTAAGCCAATGGTAAATGATATTTTAGCTTACACATTAGGTGATCAGTTTGACGCTGCCGCTGCACAGAAAACAAGTATTTGCGGATGTACAACTATCAGCCGAGAAGAGTTGATTGCTGAAATCAAAGAAAAAGGTTTAACGAGTGTAAAAGAAGTGATGAACGTCTTAGAGTGGAATAACGAGGAAGGGTGTACAAAATGCCGTCCTGCGATTAACTACTACCTAGGTATGATTCACATGGATGAATACGTGGATGACCGTGACTCCCGTCTAGTAAACGAGAAAATGCATGCGAATATCCAGAAGGATGGAACATACTCAGTCGTACCAAGAATGTATGGTGGTGTCACGACTGCTGCCGACTTGAAGAAGATTGCCGAAGTGGCAGAAAAATATGAGGTTCCACTTGTAAAACTAACCGGAGGACAACGAATTGGCTTGTTTGGAGTCAAAAAAGAAGATTTACCAAGTATGTGGGAAGAGCTGGATATGCCTTCCGGCTATGCATATGGAAAAACACTTCGCACTGTAAAAACTTGTGTAGGAGCACAGTTCTGCCGCTACGGAACACAGGATTCGATGTCATTGGGAATTGAACTAGAGAAGAAATTCGAGCGACTTGATACTCCTCATAAAGTAAAAATGGGTGTGTCAGCCTGCCCAAGAAACTGTTCAGAAGCGGGAATTAAGGATATTGGCTTTGTTGGAATTGATGGAGGCTGGGAAATTTATGTGGCGGGTAACGGCGGTGTAGACCTCCGTGCAGGAGATCTTTTAGATACGGTAAAAACAGAAGCTGAAGTTATGGAAATGACCGGTGCCTACCTGCAATATTATCGTGAAACAGCAAATTATTTGGAGCGTACTTCTAAGTGGGTAGAACGTGTTGGCTTAGAACATGTAAAAGAAGTTCTAGCTGATAAAGAAACTAGAAAAGAATTAAATGAGCGTATGGATCAAACGTTGAAGAAATACATTGAGCCTTGGAATGAGGCAATCGAAAGTGAAGAAATTAAAGATAAATACTATTCAGTACACACTGTTAAGGCAGGAGAGTGATTATAAATGATTGTAACAAAGACTCGGACTCTAGTTGCTGATTATTCTAAACTACCCGTACGCGCTGGATATGCTGTGAAAATCGATGATAAAGAAATAGCTTTATTTAAAGTAACCAATGGTAAAGTATATGGTATTGAAAATCGCAGTCCGCATCCAAAAGGCGGGGTTTTAACTGAAGGTCTGGTAAGCGGTGAATATGTTTTCTGCCCAGTCTATGATTGGAAGATTTCCTTGAGTGATGGAAAAGTACAGGCACCAGATGAAGGGCAAGTAAAAACCTATCAAGTGGAAGTCGAAGGCGATAACGTTTATATTATTAGTTAAGATTGTTTTGGGAAAAGATTGTTGTGATAAGAGCCTTATATAAAGAGTTTGGAAGGATGGCTGCAGGATGAAGACAGGGAAGGTATTTTTAGTAGGAGCAGGACCGGGGGATGTTCGTTTAATCACAGTAAAAGGATTGGAAGCTATTCAACAGGCCGAAGTCATTCTTTATGACCGGCTGGCCAATCCCAAATTGCTGGAGTATGCACCAGCGGATTGTGAGCTGATCTATTGCGGCAAATTACCTGACCGCCATATTTTACGCCAAGAGAACATCAATGATCTGTTGGTAGAGAAGGCTTTAGCGGGCAAAAGAGTCGTCCGGTTAAAAGGCGGAGATCCTGGTGTTTTTGGCAGAGTTGGTGAAGAAGCAGCTGCTCTTGCTCTATTTCAAATTCCATTTGAAATAGTACCTGGCATATCATCGGGGATTGCAGCCCCCCTTTATGCAGGAATACCCGTTACCCATCGCGAGCATGCTGAATCGTTTGCTGTCGTAACAGCGCATGACAAATCCAGCGACGGGAAGCCAATGGTTGATTGGGAAGGGCTTGTCCGTGGCGTCGATACAATAGCTTTTTACATGGGTGTTGGAAATCTGCCGTTTATTTGTGAAAATCTGATGGCTCATGGAAAACCTTCCTGCACTCCGGTTATTTTAATTCAATGGGGTACATTTGGCCGCCAAAAAACCCTTCAAGGTACTTTAAGTGATATTTCTGTAAAGGTCCAAGAGGCTAAATTTAGTAACCCGTCGATCATACTTGTAGGAAAAGTCATTTCCCTTCGTGAAAAAATAAGCTGGTTTGAAAAAATGCCTTTATACGGCAGACAAATTTTACTAGCCCGTACAAGTGAAGGCGCCAGCGGCTTGGCGAAGGAATTAATGAACCAGGGCGCGGATGTAATCGAATTTCCAAAATGGAAAAAGACCATTTTACCTGTGGATGCAGGGAATGTAGCAAATTACGATAAAATTTTGTTTACATCCCCTGAGAGTGTCGGCGAATTTTTTGATGCAGTCATTAAACAAGAAATCGACATCCGAAAAATTAAGGCTGACTTCTATGGCGGCTCCAGCAAATCTATTAATGCCCTAAAAAAACGTGGATTTATGGCTGGCCTTATCGAGGACATGCCACGAGAAGGAAGCTTGCTAGTGGTCGGGGACGATCGTAAATATAAGGTTGAAAATGCAGATTTTCTAGTTACTAGTATAAAAGAGATTGACGAGCAGTTCCTGCCAATTTTTCAACGAATGCTTGAGGAGGCTTCAGTAAATACGATGGTATTTCCAAGCGGAGCATCGGTTGACGTATTTATCGAAGGCTTAAAGAAATGCGATATTGACATTTACCAACTGTTAAAAGATGTCCAAGTAGTGTGCATGGGGCAGCATACAAAAGCTAAGGTTGAAAGCGTTGGACTAGTATCAGATGGAATGCCTGTTTCTGCAACGAGAGAAGCGTTGGTTGAATATTTAACTCAGTGTCCGATTGTATAGGAAAGGCAGGGTTTATGCTTGGTTTCGAATTATCCAATTATGTTAAAGCTTGAGGGTAAGAAAGTAGTCGTTGTAGGCGGCGGTAAGGTGGCAGAACGGAAAGTTACCGGACTGATTGGTACAGGCTCTCTTATCACTGTGATTAGTCCTAATGCTACAGATGAACTTAAAGGGTTAGCTGGCAGTGGAAGGATAGAGTGGCTGGAAAAATCCTTTGCAAAAGAAGACATTGATGGTGCGTTTTTAATTTTTGCCGCAACGAACGATAGTAAGTTAAATCAATTGATAAAAAACGCAGTAAGTGACCAGCAGCTTGTTACGATTGCAGATGACCCAGAAGGATCGGATTTTCATGTTCCCGCACATATTCAGCGGGGACGATTGAGCATTGCGGTATCAACAGGCGGAGCCAGTCCAACATTGGCGAGGAAATTAAGGGAACAGCTGGAACAGCAATTTGTTCAGGAATTTGAAGATTATTTAGAATTCTTATTTTCAGCCAGGCAGCGAGTCTTGAAAGAAGTGAAAGAAGCCTCAAGGAAACGAAAAATATTATCCGCAATTGCCAGTGAAGAGTTTTTAAACAGCCAAAATCGTGAAGCTGACTTTTTACGGCTATTGCAAAACACAAGAAATGACGTGTGAAAATGAATCACACGTCATTTCTTATAAATTTATCACATCGTTATCGTATTCTTTTAATTGTTCTTGTAGATTTGAAATATAATTCATCATCGCTATTCTCACGATTGAAGGGTAATATCGATTATTAAGTTCATGTTCACATTCCTCTAAATCCATTTTTTTCACTGCAATAATTTTGTTTAATTCATCAACGCTCATTTATAAACACTCCCCATATTAAGCTTGCCTTCCCAAATCCAACCATAACAAGTATCACACTCTCCTAATCTATTTCTATAGCTTCAGCATGGACAATTTTTTACTAGTTTATACATCCTTTAACTTGTATAAAAAGTTCATGAAATGGCAAAAAAGATAGAAAAAAGCTGCGAGGGTGGATTATGAACGAAAAAATTAGCCATAGTTATCAAATCCTAGATCAGTTACGTTTACCGCATGGTTTGTATTTAGCGTCTTCTTCCCAGGACTATAAATATGTTTGGTTACGAGATTCTTTTTATATGTCACTGCCTTATTTGAAGCAAAACAATCAAATTTATGAAATGACCTATCATCGGATTCTGGACTTATTTAGAGAGTACGAATGGAAGTTGGATATTCATACGGTACAAAGACCGAGAGAGCAATGGGAATACATCCATTCGAGGTACTCTGCTTCCGAAGTAAGGGAAATCGATACCCCATGGGGACATGCTCAGCATGACGCGATTGGTGCGATTCTATGGGGAATAGGAGTGGGGCAGCAGCATGGGAAAAATATGATTAGAGATGCAAAGGATCATGAGATTGTTCAAAAGCTGGTTGGCTATTTAGGTTGTGTTCAATACTGGGAGGACGAGGATAATGGAATGTGGGAGGAGTGGAGAGAGGTCCATTCAAGCTCAGTCGGTGCCTGTGTGGCTGGCCTTCAAGCAGTCAGAGATATCGTATTTGTACCCGGAGAATGGATTGCCAACGGGTATCAAACGCTATCGCGTCTCTACCCACATGAAAGTAACCAGCGCCCATTTGATTTAGCTCAGTTGAGTTTAATCTTTCCCTACCGGGTTTTGCAAGGGGAAGAAGCGAAAGTAGTTGTCGGCCAAATTGAAACGCACCTTTTACGGGATCGAGGGGTAATCCGCTACAAGGGAGATTCCTATTATTCAACCATTGAACATATGGGAAGGCATCACGATTTATCTTTTTATTATGGTACGGAAGCAGAGTGGACATTTGGATTACCTTGGCTTGCACTATGCCATTTAGAATTAGGTAATCTCGGTAAAGCTAAACACTACATAATACAAACCGAGAACGTTATGCTGCAGGATGGCAGCTTGCCAGAATTGTATTTTGCTCAATCTGAGAATTATAATGCTAATACCCCTTTAGGATGGGGAAGCGCTATGTATATCTTAGCTAAAGAGCGGTATGAAGGAATAATGTAATAAGATGGGGCTGTTGATATACTCAACAGTCTCTTTTTTTATAAAAATAGGCCTTATGTATTATTTTACCTATTTTTATAAAATTTTCAGAAAACTAGTTCCATTTTTAAATTTTGTGTTATATAATACAACACATGGTAATACACTGTATTATAACAAAGAGGTGAACGAGTCCATGTCGACGCAAACAACAGGTATAGAAGTAGTAGGAGCCCTCAAAGCGCACTACAATGAGGTTTTAACACTCGAAGCGCTGAACTTTATTGAGGAGCTGGAACAAAAATTCGGTGCAAGGCGAATGGAACTGTTACAGTACAGGGGAAAACGCCAAGAGGAAATCAATAACGGTAATTTCCCTGATTTCCTTCCAGAAACCAAACAAATTCGTAATGGTAATTGGACAATTGCACCATTACCGAAAGACCTTCAGGATCGCCGGGTAGAGATTACCGGACCCACAGACAGAAAGATGGTCATCAATGCTCTAAATTCTGGTGCAAAAGTATTTATGGCAGATTGTGAAGATGCAACTTCTCCAACCTGGGAGAACATCGTCGAAGGACAAATCAACTTAAGAGATGCAGTAAATCGGACGATTTCCTATGAAAATCAAAACGGAAAAAGATATGTGCTGAATGAGGAAACAGCTGTCCTGTTTGTTAGACCGCGCGGACTTCATTTAGAAGAGAAACATGTGCTGCTTAATGGCAAGCCTATTTCTGCGAGCTTTTTTGATTTTGGAATGTACTTTTTCCACAATGTTAAACATTTGTTAGCCAGACGAACAGGTCCATATTTTTACCTGCCAAAGCTAGAAAGCCATATAGAAGCAAGGCTGTGGAATGATGTTTTTATTTTTTCGCAAAACAGGCTTGGAATTTCTCAAGGAACCATTAAAGCGACTGTCTTAATTGAAACCATAATGGCGGCATTTGAAATGAATGAAATCCTATTTGAATTAAAGGAACATTCAGCGGGCTTGAACTGCGGCAGATGGGATTATATTTTTAGTTATTTAAAAAAGCTTCGTAAACATGAAAATATTATTCTGCCAGATCGATCCCAGGTAACCATGACTGTGCCGTTTATGCGTTCTTATTCATTGCTTACCATTCAAACCTGTCACCGCCGGAAGGCACCGGCGATTGGAGGGATGGCAGCACAAATACCCATCCGAGATAATCCACAGGCAAACGAGGAAGCATTTGCAAAGGTTCGTGCTGACAAAGAGCGAGAAGCAAGGGATGGTCATGATGGTACATGGGTAGCACACCCTGGTTTAGTACCAGTAGCGCTTGAAGTATTTGATCGAGAAATGCCGGTAGCTAACCAGATTCATACAACCAAACAACAAAAGATTACGATAACAGCCAGTGATCTCCTTGAATCACCCGTGGGTACGATTACTGAAGAAGGTGTCCGCGTTAATATCAATGTTGGAATTCAATATATTGCTTCCTGGTTATCCGGAAGAGGAGCTGCACCGATCCACAACTTAATGGAGGACGCAGCAACGGCTGAAATCTCAAGAGCTCAGTTATGGCAGTGGATCCGCCAACCGAGAGGTATACTTGCGGACGGTAGAAAAGTAACCACAGCTATGTATGAGCAGTATAAGGTTGAGGAATTAGAAAAAATTAAGGTTGAGATTGGCTTGTCTGCCTATGAGAATGGGCGTTTGGATGAAGCGGTTAAGCTATTTGACAGTTTAATCCTAAACGATGAATTTGTAGAGTTTTTAACCTTACCTGGAAATAAGCTTTTATAAAAAATTTTAATAGATTAATAGGAGGAATTTAGAATGACAAATTCAAGAGCGAAGGCATTACAAGAAAGCTGGGAAATGGATAAGCGCTGGAATGGGATTACTAGACCATATAGTGCTGAGGATGTTATTAAACTTCGTGGTTCACTAGATATTGAGCATACATTGGCTAAACGTGGTGCAGAAAAACTGTGGAAGCAATTGAATGAAGAAGATTATATTAATGCTTTAGGAGCACTAACAGGAAATCAAGCTGTTCAACAGGTTAAGGCTGGACTAAAGGCCATTTATCTTAGCGGCTGGCAAGTCGCAGCCGATGCGAACCTCTCTGGACATATGTATCCGGATCAAAGTTTATATCCTGCCAACAGTGTACCGAGTGTAGTAAAACGCATTAATCAAGCACTTCAGCGTGCAGACCAAATCACTCATTCAGAGGGTGATAATTCTATCGACTGGTTTGTGCCGATTGTAGCGGATGCAGAAGCAGGCTTTGGCGGACAGTTAAACTGTTTTGAACTGATGAAAGGAATGATTGAAGCCGGAGCAGCAGGTGTTCATTTTGAAGATCAGCTTTCCTCTGAGAAAAAGTGTGGTCATTTAGGAGGAAAAGTCTTATTGCCGACACAAACGGCAGTTCGTAACTTAATTGCTGCTCGCTTAGCGGCCGATGTTATGGGGGTTCCAACTGTATTGGTTGCGCGGACAGATGCAAATGCTGCTGATTTAATTACAAGTGATATCGATATGAATGACGCGCCGTTCATTACAGGTGAGCGGACAGGGGAAGGTTTCTTCCGGACTAAAGCAGGGCTTGACCAGGCGATTGCCCGCGGCTTAGCTTATGCACCATACGCAGATCTGATTTGGTGTGAAACATCCGAGCCAAACATTGAAGAAGCTAGACGCTTTGCAGAAGCAATTCATGAAAAATTCCCTGGCAAACTGCTTGCGTACAACTGCTCGCCATCCTTCAATTGGAAAAAGAAACTAGATCAAGATACAATTGCAAAATTCCAGCAAGAGCTTGGAAAAATGGGCTACAAGTTCCAATTCGTTACACTTGCCGGCTTCCACGCCTTGAACCACAGCATGTTTGAACTGGCTCGCGGCTACAAAGAGCGCGGTATGGCGGCATATTCCGAATTGCAGCAAGCTGAGTTCGACAGCGAGCAGTACGGCTACACAGCAACAAGACACCAGCGCGAAGTAGGAACAGGCTACTTTGACCAAGTTTCCATGGTAATTACAGGAGGAACCTCCTCTACAACTGCTCTAAAAGGGTCAACTGAGGAAGAGCAGTTTACAAAATGATTTTTGGTGGTATGAACCCCTTCTCCGATTGGAGTGGGGGTTTTTTGCTGGAGGAGAAGGAGTTAGTTGCGGATGGCGGGAGATTAGTTGCGGATAGCGGGGGATTAGTTGCGGATGTCGGAAAATACTGGCGGATAACGAGAAACACTGGCGGATGACCGAGGAACACTGGCGGATGGCGAGAAACACTGGCGGATGGCGAGAAATACTGGCGCATGGCGAGAAATACTGGCGGATAACGAGAAACACTGGCGGATGGCGAGAAATACTGGCGCATGGCGAGAAATACTGGCGGATAGCGAGAAACACTGGCGCATGGCGAGAAATACTGGCGGATGACCGAGGAACACTGGCGGATGACCGAGGAACACTGGCGCATGGCGGAAAACACTGGTGGATAACAAAAAAACTCAAATAATCCATACACCAAACACCCCCTTTTGGAAACGAACACTTTTTAGGGTATTATCATACATAATAATAGCCCTTTTAATGGAGTTGATCTAGTTGAAAAAGCAGAGTGTGGAGGAAGTCCTTCAACAGGGGATTCATGGTCCTTTGGAAACGAAGCCGGATGAAAGACGAGAATTTTTAGGAACATTACGAGAACGCATTATTCTTGCTCTTAAGAAAAACCAAGTGGCGGAAACAATGATATATCCTCAAGTAGAGAGGGAAATGAAAAAAAATCCCCAGGCGAATCTCTTATTAAATGGAAATATCGAGTACGCAGCTTTATCAAAATATGTAAAGTTGGCGGCTAAACACAAGATTGAACATAAGATTGTAACCAATAAGGAACGCGATACGGATATAGGCCTATTGCTCGCAATGGACCATGCAATTGATAAAGAAGATATTTACATCACCAAAAAAGAAATCAGTCAGCCGGAACCCCCAAAAAGTAAAGGTCTATTTGCGAAGTTATTTAAAAGATAATAGCCAAAAAGCAAAAGCAGTCAATAGGACTGCTTTTTACTATTTTTAAGGTTAATCGAGTTGGACTAATATTTGGGTATAACTGGAATTAAACGGAAAATTAGAATATTATAAAATTAGATCCATTTATAAGGGGGACAGGAGAACTCATAATGGAAACGAAAGGAAAAATGGTCAGGTAAGGTATCGGGATAAAGTCCCTGTACTTTTCACAAGAGATTACTAGATTACTAAACTCTGACCAAGTCTAGGAGGAGAATTATGAGAAAAGGTAAGGTTCTTTTTATCACGATTGTTTTAATGCTTATTCTTACGGGATGCAAATATCCAACGCTGGAAAAGGCGATTGCTGAAACGATTCCATTTGAAGTCCAAGATGTTTTGTACAAGACGAAAAGCAATGGTATCACGATTGTTCTATACACTACCAAAGCCGAAGGAAAAGAAGTAGAACATATAAAAGAGCCGGTTCTGGGTGTCTCTTTTTTCGAGGGGAATGATGAAAAGGGATGGAAAAATGATGGTCCAAATGGCTGGGAACATGCAGAGAGCGAAACCTATTCCATTTACCATGAAAATTACACAAAGTATGATGAAAAAGGAAATGTTCTTAAAGATATATACGTAGTATTTGGAGAAATCAATAATGAAAACATAACTACCATTGAAATAGCCTATCAGGATACTGAAGATTATAAAAAAGCAAAGATGATTAAGAAAGATGGAAAACGGTACTATGTGGGACTTGGCTTCCGTCCAAAGGTTAGAGCATTAAATAGTAATGGAGAGGTTATTCCGCAACAATAATCAATACATAATTAGAGCGAAAACAACAGGAGCAAAATGCTCCTGTTTTTTGTGCTTACCAATCTAAAAACACTTAACCTGTCTATACTGATAAAGCAATTATTGCGGTAAAGCGGAAAAGTCTGGTATTATCAATAATAAATTAACTAAGACCAAAAGGGATTGGAGGATATAAAATGACACGAATTTCAAACGAGCAGGTTAAGCATGTTGCCAACCTTGCAAGGTTAGCAATAACGGAGGATGAAGCTGAAATCTTCACAAAGCAACTTGACGCGATTATTACATTCGCAGAACAGTTAAACGAGCTGGATACGACAAATATTGAACCTACTTACCATGTGCTCGATATGAAAAATGTATTCCGTGAGGACATTAAGGAAACGGGATTGCCTCGTGAAGAAGTATTAAAAAATGCACCTGACCATCAGGATGGCCAAATTAAAGTTCCAGCGATTATAGGGGAGTAAATCCTAGCCGAAGGAGCTAACTAAAGGAGGGAAAACATGAGCTTATTTGATTATAAAGTTTCAGATCTTCATGAACTTTTACATAAAAAGGAATTAAAGGTTACTGATCTTGTAGAAGAGTCTTATAAACGTATTACCCAAGTAGAAGGAAAAGTTCAGGCATTTTTAACATTGGACGAAGAGAGAGCCCGGCAAACAGCCAGTTCCCTTGATGACAAGCTTGCCACTGACTCCCAAAAGGGTTTGTTATTTGGGATGCCAATTGGAGTAAAGGATAATATTGTCACTAAAGGACTTCGGACCACCTGTGCTAGTAAGATTCTAGAAAATTTTAATCCCATTTATGATGCTACTGTTGTTCAGAAACTTCAGCAGCAAGAAACAATAACAATTGGTAAGTTAAACATGGATGAGTTCGCAATGGGCTCTTCAAACGAAAATTCTCACTATCAAAAGACTCGCAATCCTTGGGACTTAGATAGGGTACCAGGCGGTTCATCAGGCGGCTCTGCTGCTTCCGTTGCGGCAGGAGAAGTTCTATTTTCACTTGGTTCCGATACAGGGGGATCCATCAGGCAGCCAGCAGCTTTTTGCGGGGTAGTAGGGTTAAAGCCGACATATGGACGAGTATCCCGCTTTGGACTAGTGGCATTTGCATCGTCCCTAGATCAAATTGGTCCTATTACCAGAACAGTTGAAGATAATGCCTATCTCCTGCAAGCTATATCTGGATTAGACCCAATGGATTCTACATCTGCAAATGTTCAGGTACCGAATTTTGTGTCTGCTCTAAACGGTGATGTTAAAGGGCTAAAAATAGCTGTACCAAAAGAGTATCTTGGCGAGGGTGTGAATGAAAGTGTTCGTCAGTCGGTGCTCGATGCATTAAAAGTTCTTGAAAAGCAAGGGGCTGTTTGGGAAGAGGTTTCCTTACCTCACTCTAAATATGCATTAGCAGCCTACTATTTGCTTTCATCTTCGGAGGCGTCTGCCAATTTAGCCCGTTTTGACGGCGTTCGTTATGGTTACCGGACACCAAATGCGGATAATTTACTTGATTTATACAAGAAATCAAGATCGGAAGGTTTTGGGGATGAAGTAAAACGCCGTATCATGCTCGGTACCTTTGCATTAAGTTCAGGTTATTACGATGCCTACTATAAAAAGGCACAGCAAGTCCGTACCTTAATTAAGAAGGATTTCGAAGATGTTTTTGAAAAATATGATGTCATCATTGGTCCAACGACTCCAACACCTGCCTTTAAAATCGGGGAAAATATAGATGATCCATTGACCATGTATGTGAATGATATTTTAACGATTCCTGTAAACTTAGCTGGAGTACCAGGAATCTCTGTACCGTGTGGATTTGATCATGGATTGCCGCTAGGTTTACAAATCATCGGCAAGCATTTTGATGAGGCGACCATTTACCGTGTCGCACATGCATTTGAACAGGCAACAGATTATCATAAACAAAAGCCAGGACTATAGGAGGTGAATAAAATGGAGTTTGAAACAGTAATTGGTCTTGAAGTTCATGTGGAGTTGAAAACAGATTCGAAGATCTTTTCAGCTAGCCCAAACCATTTCGGGGCTGAGCCAAATACAAATACAAGTGTCATTGATCTTGGATATCCCGGTGTGCTGCCGGTCTTAAATAAAAAAGCGGTTGAATTCGGAATGAAGGCAGCCATGGCCTTAAATTGCCAAGTTGCCACTCATACAAAATTTGACCGTAAGAACTATTTCTATCCAGATAATCCAAAGGCCTATCAGATTTCTCAATTCGATAAGCCAATTGGGGAGCATGGCTGGATTGAAATTGAAGTAAATGGCTATACAAAACGAATTGGAATCACAAGGATTCACTTAGAAGAAGACGCCGGGAAACTAAGTCACGGGAATGGATATTCACTAGTCGACTACAACCGTCAGGGAACACCGCTTGTAGAAATCGTATCTGAACCTGATATCCGTACACCTGATGAGGCCTATGCTTATCTAGAAAAATTAAAATCGATTATTCAATATACGGGAGTATCAGATTGTAAGATGGAAGAAGGCTCTCTCCGTTGCGACGCCAATATATCCATTCGTCCGGTTGGACAAAAAGAGTTTGGAACGAAGACAGAATTAAAGAACTTAAACTCGTTCAATTTTGTTCGAAAAGGGCTTGAATTTGAAGAGAAAAGACAGCGTGAAGTTGTCTCTAACGGCGGAAAAATCGATCAGGAGACACGTCGATTTGATGAAGCGACTGGCGCTACACTGCTTATGCGTGTAAAAGAAGGGTCCGATGATTATCGTTACTTCCCTGAACCAGATTTACTAGATATTTATATTGATGAGGAATGGAAAGCAAGAATAGCCACTGAAATACCAGAGCTTCCAGATCAGCGCCAAAAGCGCTATGTAGAAGAGCTAGGCTTACCTGTTTATGACGCCAAGGTTTTAACGGTAACGAAAGAAATGGCTGATTTCTTTGAAGGTACAGTAGCTGCTGGTGCAGAGGCGAAATTAGCTTCGAACTGGATTATGGGAGATGTATCTGCTTACCTGAATTCAGAAGGAAAAGAACTTCATCAAATTGCCTTAACACCTAAAAGCTTAGCAAGTATGATTAAGCTCATTACAAACGGAACGATTTCTTCAAAAATTGCTAAAACCGTTTTTAATGAGTTGATTGAAAACGGCGGAGATGCTGAGAAAATTGTTAAAGAAAAAGGGCTCGTACAAATTTCAGATGAGGGAACATTGTTGAAAATCATTTCCGAAGTTCTCGATGCAAATCCACAATCCGTTGAAGATTTTAAAAATGGTAAAAATAAGGCAGTAGGTTTCCTTGTTGGGCAGCTAATGAAGGCTACAAAGGGACAGGCAAACCCACAAATGGTAAATCAATTATTGCAGCAGGAATTAGGCAAACGATAAACGGCAAACAGGCAGATTCTACTCTGTCTGTTTTTTTGTCGAATCAATCATCGACTTATTCCGCATCATTTCCTGGGAAAAAGCTTTATTTCCTAAGGCTTTAAGCAAAACTAATTAAACGTTTGATTAGACGACAAAAATCTACCCTTTTTTGGAAATAAAGCCTTTTGCAATAGGCTTGAAAATCATTTTAATTAAACGTTTAATTAGTATAATTTGAGTGGTTTTTTGTCGAGTAGTTGAGTGAATTTCAAAATGATCAGATTTCAGGAAATAATAATATAAAAAGTGACAATAAATTCATGAAAAAAGCTATAGAAAGTAAGTGGTTATAAGGGTTTATTCTAATTCTAATCAAACGATTGTTTAGTCGACAGAATTCCCCCCTTTTTTAAAGAAAAACTCTTTTAAAACAAAGGTTAAAGTCCATTTTAATCAAACGTTTGTGTAATGGGAAAAGGAGAAATTTGCTGAATACCCCAATAGAAAAACGCTCGAACAATTACGAGCGTTTTCTTCATGACTTATTTTTGTTTTAATAAACGTACACTTTCATCAAACTCTTTTTCAATGTCTTCATTTTTCTTATATGTGACTAAGCTTACGATTACAGCAACAACTAAGTTAAAAACAAATCCAGGAACGATTTCATAAAGTGTTTCGCCAAGTCCAACGTTTTTCCAAACAATAACTGTTACAGCACCGACAATCATTCCGAAAAGGGCTCCCCAATTCGTAATCTTTTTCCAGAATAGACTTAAGAGAATGATTGGTCCGAAAGCGGCACCGAAGCCTGCCCATGCATAGGCAACTAGGTCTAATATCGTGCTGTTTTGTTTGAAAGCAAGTGCTGCTGCAACCACAGCAACAAGGAGAACGGCCATTCTACCTAAGAATACTAGATGCTTATCACTTGCATTTTTGTTCATAACCACTTTATATAAATCTTCTACAAGTGCACTAGAAGTAACGATTAATTGAGAAGAAATCGTACTCATTATCGCAGCAAGAATAGCAGCTAATGCAAAACCTGCAAACAATGGATGAAACAAAATTTGACTTAATTCAATAAAAACGGCTTCAGGATTTTCCAATACATGCTGCGGATTCTGATGAAAGTAGGCTATTCCGATTAATCCTGTAAAGATTGTACCAATAAGCGAAATAATCATCCAGCTCATACCAATACGACGGGCACTTTTTGTTTCATTAATCGTTTTGATTGCCATAAAGCGGACGATGATATGCGGCTGGCCAAAATACCCAAGTCCCCACGCCATTGCAGAAACAATACCTAAAAAGGTCGTTCCTTTTAATAAATCAAGTTTAGAAGGATCGATTGCTCTGATGGTATCAAACGTTTCGCTAGGACCACCAGTACTAAAGATTCCAATTGCCGGAATAAGTAAAAGGGCAATAAGCATCATTAATCCTTGGATAAAGTCCGTATAACTTACTGCTAAAAAGCCGCCAAATAAAGTATAGGCAACGACAACGCCGCCAACGATATAAAGACCTGTATGGTAGCTTGTGCCGAATGAACTTTCAAAAAAGACGGCACCTGAAACCATCCCCGAAGAAACATAAAAAGTAAAGAATATGAGTATAACGATACCAGATACAATTCGGAGTAGTTTCGTGTCATCTTTAAATCGATTTTCAAGATAGCTTGGAATTGTAATAGAATCATTGGCAACCTGTGTATAAGAGCGCAGCCGAGGTGCAACCAATAACCAGTTAAGGTAAGCGCCAATTGTTAAACCAATGGCAATCCAGGCATCCGCTAAACCGGTCACATAAATACCCCCAGGCAATCCCATTAATAACCAGCCGCTCATGTCTGCAGCCCCAGCACTTAAGGCAGTTACAGCGGGTCCTAAGGATCTTCCCCCTAGCATGTAATCCGTTAAATTGCTTGTTTTGCGATAAGAATACCAACCGATGAAAAGCATCATTGCGATGTAAATTCCAATCGATACAAGCTGAAGTGTTTCAGTGGACATACTTTTTCCCCCTTTGTTATCTTAGAAAAAAATAAAATAATCTTTTTTATATATAAAATATTCTATCAACTAGTGAAAGCGATATCCACTAGTATTTTTTTACTTTCGTAAAATAGGGTAAACTGCTTTTAGAATAGTAGTGAATCCTTTCATTTGTATCGAAGAAATGGAAGGGCTATGATAAAAGAAATAGAAGGGAGTGTTTGATTTGCAATTAAATTCTTGGTTTCAAAAAGGGTTAACGAAAGATGAGTACATAAGTTCAATGACTCGAAATAAAGAAGAAATGACTTCTATTTATGATCGCTTTGAGTTAACAGAAGGAGATAAACAGAAACTCGAAGCAATCCAGTCAAAGAAATTACGAGCTATTGTACTGACAGAGGATTGGTGCGGTGACGCCATGCTAAACAATCCAGTATTGCTTAGATTAGCAGAAGCTGCTGGCATGGAGGTCCGGTTTGTTCTACGAGATCAGAACCTTGAACTTATGGACCAATATTTAACGAATGGCACCTCTAGAGCAATTCCTATTATTATTTTCATTGATCAAGAAGGAAATGAAGTTGGAGTATGGGGACCACGAGCACCTGAAATGCAAGCTCTAGTGGAAAAGGGCCGTGCAGAACTGCCTGATAAAGATGCTCCGGATTTCCAAGAGAAGCAGATGGCATTGTATAAGCGTCTTGGTCAATCTTATCAGACGGACTCTTCTATTTGGCAAACAGTTGCAAACAGTATTATGACCGTCTTATTGTAAAAATGAAAGATCCCTGGCTAATCGCCAGGGATTTTTATTACATTCTCAAGTTACCGTTTTTAGGTGGAATGCGGTCATTAATTAAATTTTTATCATTTATTTTCGGTTCAATTCCTAGGATGAGATTTCGAATATTTGAGCGGTGAAGATAAATTAGAAATAAAGTAAAAAATAAGAAAATAATTTCAAAATCAATTCCAGTTGAGGTATAAGAATAAATCATCAGGCTGACACCAACTGAGATGGAGCCTAAAAATACATACTTAGTTAAAAAAATAACAAAAAAGAATGTAATATAGCTAACTAAAAGCAATGGAAAGCTTGCAACGGCCAAGGTTCCAGCAGTGGTGGCGATGGCTTTGCCCCCGCGAAAACCAGCAAATATAGGAAAACAATGTCCGATTACTGCCAACAGACCAAAGTAAAGTGGTTCAACATCAAGGTGAAAGTATATAGGAAGGTAGGCCGCGAGTGCACCTTTACCTATATCGACCAGTACCACGATAATCGCAGAACCTTTGCCGAGAACCCTTAACGTGTTAGTGGCACCGGGATTTTTGCTTCCATGGTCACGAATATCAATTCCGTAAACCAGCTTGCCCACAATTAGCGCAGTCGGAATGCTTCCAATTAAATAGGAGGAAAGGAGCAACAACCAGAGCATTTCATCATTCCTTTGTCAGAATATCTTCTATTACAATAGCATTTTACCATACTTCAATGGTATGATTTTAATAATTCCTGAATTAGGAAATATTAAAGGGGCGACTAGAATGGAACAGATAGATTTTGGCCAAGTTGCTACAAGTTATGCAAAGGCAAGAGAAGATATTCCAGTAAGTTTAATGGATAGCCTTTATGTCCGGGGTATTTTTTTTGATGGAAGAAAAGTTGCGGATATTGGCTGTGGCACTGGAGCCTTAACAAGGAAAATCGCTATGAGGAAAGCAGATGTTACAGGGGTAGATCCATCAAAAGAATTACTACAACATGCAGTGGCGTTTAATAAGTCGAAAAGTTATACCATTCCCTATCTGCAAGGTACTTCTGAGAATACTGGATTAGATGATTCTAAGTTTGATATCGTAACGGTTATGCGTGCCTGGCACTGGTTTGACCGTGATGCGGCAATGTCAGAATTGAAGCGAATATTAAAGGCAAAAGGGAAGTTGATTGTTATAGATTCCGGTTTTCTTTCAGGAACACCAGTTGTTGAAAAGACGTTTGAAGTGCTATCAAGGTATGTAAGTGGAGGACTTAAACCGGCAGGGACAAAAGCAGAGGCTAGTCAGCGGATTAACGGCTTTCCGGCAGAGTGGTTCGAAGAATGGCAAACGAATGGGTTCGAGTTAAGGGATTTATATAAACTTAACTATAATGTTGCCTTTACAAAAGAGACATGGATAGAAAGAATGGAATCCATCTCCTGGCTTGCTGGATTGGAAAAGGATATTAGGAATAAGGCGCTGCAGGATTTAACTGAATCCTTATCCGACAATGAAACGTTCGTAATTCCACACGAATGTAATGTTTGTATATTAAGACTTCAAGAATAGATATCCCTAAAACGTGCGAGTCTACCGCACGTTTTTTAATGTTGTTTTTTCATTGGTTGGTACTCTCCAACAGAACAATAATTTTAGAAGTTTTAAAACGCAGATGATCGGACTCGGTTGCAAAAGGCTTCTTCTAAATATGGCCATGAAGATTAGTCCTAAGTAGAGGGCCTTAAGGACAAATCGCATGAGATATCAGAAAGATTTGTCCTTCATCGAGGGCCTTAAGGACAAATCGCATGAGATATCAGAAAGATTTGTCCTTCATCGAGGGTCTTAAGGACAAATCGGACGAGATATCAGAAAGATTTGTCCTTCATCGAGGATCTTAAGGACAAATCGGACGAGATATCAGAAAGATTTGTCCTTCATCGAGGGTCTTAAGGACAAATCGGACGAGATATCAGAAAGATTTGTCCTTCATCGAGGATCTTAAGGACAAATCGGACGAGATATCAGAAAGATTTGTCCTTCATCGGGGGTCTTAAGGACAAATCGCACGAGGTGTCAGAAAGATTTGTCCTTCATCGAGGGTCTGAAGGACAAATCGGACGAGATGTTAGAAAGGTTTGTCCTTAAACGAGGATCTTGAGGACAAATCACAAGTATTGACCTTTCATTTGGTAAAGCTGTCATAATATGTCTGAAGTAATCTCTCGGTTATTTTGATTAGAAAGAAGCCTTTTTAATAGTCCCTATAACATAAATCCATTAACAGAGCCTTTTATGCTACTATTTTATCTGGAATCAAAAATATTTTTAAAAAAAGTGTAGGGTTTGTAACAATCATCTCGTCTATTAAGGTGAAGGTCAGGAGAAAGGGGGAGAGTGCGATTAGTGATTCAGCTTTAATACAAAATGTGATGGACGGCAGTGACCATGCCTTCAGGCTTTTGGTTGAGAAGTACCGTAATGACGTGTTCCGGACCGTCTATGCTGTACTTCGTGATCAAAAGGAAGCAGAGGATGCCGCTCAAGAAGTATTTATGAAGATTTATTCCTCTCTCTCCCAATATGAGAATCAAGGCTTTAAGACTTGGATGACTAGGATAGCTGTTAATCATGCAATCGATATAAAAAGAAGGCAAGCACGAAGAAAAGAAGAAGTGATGGAGGCATTGGAGCAGGAGGTGCTGGGCACTCCAAAGGATGGGGTTGAGAAAGAAATAATTGTTAATGAAAGACGAAAGCTTGTACGAAATAGACTTAATGAGCTTCCTGAGAATTATCGGGATGTCATCTATGGTTTCTATATAGCGGAAAAAAGTTATCAGCAGATGGCTGAAGAACAGAATGTTCAGGTAAAAACAATTGAAACAAAGCTTTATAGGGCACGTGTATGGATGAAAAAGAATTGGAAGGAGGACGATTTTTCATGAAGCATTTTCGTTATGATGAGTGGTTGAGCTATGTAAGAGACGAAGTTAGCGGGAAGACCCGAGAGGAACTTGAAAGTCATCTATATACTTGTGATCAATGTCTTGAACATTACCTATTAGCTGTCTCAGAACATGAATCATCACTTCCAGTTCTTTCAGATGAGAACAGCTTTACAGACCTGGTAATGGCGGAGGTTTCTAAACAAAAAGAATTCAATGAACAACCGCCAGTGGTGAAACAGTCTGTAAAAAAGAAAAAGCCTTTCTATCAACAGGCCGCTTTTCACTATTTCATTGCAGCTGCTGCAACATTATTGCTTACTTTTTCAGGAGTGTTCCAATCACTTGCTGCCTATGCAGGTGCTATAGAGGCACCGCAGTATAGTAAGGAAAAAAAGCCTACGGTTACAGAGGGTGTTATTGATAAAACATTTGCATGGATGGATTCTTTAGAGAAAAAGGAGGCAAATAAAAAATGAAAAGTTCTACGAAGGCGTTAACTCTATCGTTATTTCCTGGCCTCGGTCATATATATTTCGGCAATATGTTTCGGGGAGTTTTTTATCTATTGTCTGTAGTTAGTTTAGCTTTCTGTACGGTGATCTGGCTGATGGGCAACAATGGGCAATTAGCAGTATTGTTCTTTATGATAGGTATCTTTATTTACTTGGTAAGCTTTATTGATATGGGGGTGCAAATCTCTAAACAAAAGAAATCGTTAAAAGCTGCCAATCCTGATGTTCCTAATTCAGTAGTAACACAAGAGTCTGAAAGGTTCTATACAATTGCGTTGTCGTTTGTACCAGGTCTCGGCCATTTCCAGCTTGGGCTAATGAATCGCGGTTTAACATTGTTAGCAGCTTTCTTAGGGCTGGCTGTGATGGTGATCTTTGTTACGGCGTTAAGCGGCCGCGGTGAGTTTATGGTGTTCTTGTTAGGACTGCCCATCATTTGGGTGTACGGGTTTTTTGACGCAGTGCAACAGGTAAGTAAGAAGCAGCGTGGCGAAGAACTTGTTGACCGTACTATTTTTGAAGATTTTGAAACACGGAGAGAAGATGGAAAAAAGAGCAAATCGATTGCTACCTTCCTTTCGATTTTTCCTGGTGCAGGACACCTTTATCTAGGATTACAAAAACGCGGCATTCAGTTAATGGCAGCGTTCCTGTTTTCCATCTATATTCTAGATATTTTACGCCTTGGGATCTTTTTGTTCCTGATTCCAATTATCTGGTTCTATAGCTTCTTTGATGCAATGCAGAAGGTATCCAAATACGGTGAGGAAGAAATGGAGGATGTTCCAATTATTTCTTACTTAATTAATCATCAAAAGTTGGTTGGAATTGGTTTAGTCGTAATGGGGCTCTATTACCTATTCATGAATGTGGTCATTCCCGTCTTTGCCCCGATGCTGTCTAATATGATCAATATAGATTTAATGTATTGGGTACAAAGTTATTTTCAAACGGGGATTGTATGTGTGCTGTTAATTGGCGGCGGCATTAAGCTTTTGGCCGGCAGCAAGCATAAGAGGGAGGAGAGAAAATCATGAAAAGGTGGAAAAACACGATTACAGGGGTGCTCTTAATCGGGGCAGGAATTGGCTTCCTTTTTAGAAAAAGAAAGGAGGAACAGGCATGAGAACATGGCGTGTTGGTACGTTTTCGATGGGGGCCTCGCTTCTTTTACTAGGTCTCTTCCTGTTTCTTTCAAGGTTTTTAGGATTGGATCTTGTCCATGTGATGTCGGCATGGTGGCCGGTACTATTAATTGTTCTTGGGAGTGAAATTCTACTCTACTTATTCTTCTCGAAACAGGAGAAGCCAATTTTAAAGTATGATTTTGTCAGTATCCTCTTTGTTGGGTTGCTCGGAATGGCAGGAATACTGTTTGCTACTCTTAGTGCAACCGGTATTATGGGGAAAGTGGAGGAAGTGGTTGCCAGGGAAGAACGTTCCTTTGAGCTGCCGGACTTCTCCTATCAAGTGGATGATAGGATTAAACGAGTTGTCGTGAGGACAGTCGCCTACCAAACCACGATTGAAGCAACTGAAGAAAAAGAGGTATCGATGTTTGGGACTTACAGGACACAGACCGCTAAAAAGGAGAAGCTCTTAGCGAGTGCCAATGATTATGTGTATGCAAAAAGAAAGGGAGATACTCTTTATATAAACGTTAAGACACTTCCGAACGAATTGGGTCCTTTTTATAGTCATCGTGAAGTTGCTTCAACCATTCTTATTCCTAGGGATGTGGAGCTTGAGGTAATTAGTACCGGAGCAGACATTACGTTAAACCCAAGGGAACTCGAGAATCATTGGAATATTAAAGGTGTATCGTCACTAGATATTAAGGTTGCTGAAACGAGCAACTTGAGTGTTCAGGCGGTTGACGTAGATGGAGTTAATGGTGCGGACGGCGCATGGAATATTACAAAAGAAGGTGATCCTAATCTGGGTGACCGTGTAGACGCTGTACACAAGTCTGGTGAGGGTAAGTACCATATTACCATTTCGAATACACATTATGTTAGCTTAAATCGTAATTAGTTCAGCATTTTACTTTTTGCAAATTAATAAAAAAAAGGTATGATAGTAGACGGCAGAGATATGGACAGAATAATATTTGTGTCTTGGGTTAATAATTGTAAGCCAAGGGGTAAATTGGTAGAATATAGAAGGGCCGTCAATGCCATCTAATGATTTCAAAAAATAGGATGATGAATGATGAAACGAGCAAGGTTAATATATAATCCTACTTCAGGGCGGGAAATTCTTAAACGCCATCTAGCAGAAATACTAGAGAAACTTGAGATTGCCGGATATGAAGCCTCTTGTCATGCGACCACTGGTGCTGGAGATGCGACGGCTGCCGCTCGGATAGCAGTAGAACGACAATATGATGTTGTCATAGCTGCTGGAGGTGACGGTACCATTAATGAAGTGGTTAACGGGCTTGCAGAGCAGGAGTACCGTCCCAAATTAGGTATTATTCCTTCAGGTACAACAAATGATTTTGCGAGAGCACTGCATATACCAAGAGATATTGGTGCAGCGGTTGATATTATTACAAAAGGTGATCGAATTCCGGTGGATATTGGTCGAATCAATGACCGTTATTTTATCAATATCGCCGGCGGCGGGAGAATCACGGAGCTTACATACGAAGTTCCAAGTAAACTAAAGACGATGCTTGGGCAGCTTGCCTACTATCTAAAAGGCATGGAAATGCTCCCTTCGATTAAGGCGTCAGATATAAGTATCGAGTATGATGGCAAGCTTTTTGAAGGGGAAGCGATGTTGTTCCTTGTAGGGCTGACGAATTCAATCGGCGGCTTTGAAAAGATTGCTCCTGATTCTTCGATTAATGATGGACTATTTTCATTACTTATCTTGAAAAAAATTAACTTGGCGGAGTTTATTCGAGTTGCAACGCTGGCCATTCGAGGTGAGCATGTGAATGATCCCAATGTGATTTATGCTAAAGCGAGCCGGATTAAAGTACATTCTAATGAAAAGGTACAATTGAATCTTGATGGTGAATTTGGCGGATTACTGCCTGCAGAGTTTGCAAACTTGTACAGGCATTTGGAAGTATTTGTTCCCCTTGATGACATCCGTCCACTCGATAAACCAACCGATTGGGTACCGGGACAGAGATATAGCTGATAAAGTTCGTTCCATTGAGGAGCGGACTTTTTTATTTAGAGGAAAAAAAACTTTGGTACAGAATAAATAAAATAATAAAGTACGAAAGAGGAGGCAGAGGAATGGAAAAAAAGGCACTCATTAATATTGATTTTACATATGACTTTGTTGCGGATGCAGGGGCATTAACCTGCGGGAAGCCGGGGCAGCAAATTGAGGAGAGACTGGTCCATATCACACGAGAGTTTATCGAAGACGGCAGCTATGTGGTTTTTGCGGTCGACGTTCATGATAAAGGAGACTCTTTTCATCCCGAGACAAAACTTTTTCCGCCTCATAATATTCGCGGTACTTCAGGAAGAGATTTGTTTGGCGGACTGCAGGTTCTATATGAGGAGAATAAAGAGCGCGAAAACGTATATTTCATGGATAAAACAAGATACTCCGCTTTCGCTGGCACCGACCTTGAAATTAAGCTGCGGGAACGGGGAATAACCGAGCTGCACCTCGTTGGGGTTTGCACAGATATTTGTGTTCTTCACACTGCTGTAGATGCCTACAATAAGGGATTTAAAATCGTTGTTTATGAAGATGCAGTTGCTTCATTTAATCAAAAAGGGCATGAATGGGCATTAGGACACTTTGAACAATCACTTGGAGCGCTGGTGAAATAGTTTTTATAATGGTAAAATTATTAAATATGTTGAAAAAGTAGTTGTTCGGAGGGTTAGAATGAAAAACATTTATCAGGATGATAGCTTAGCACTGCATACTGATCTATACCAGATCAATATGGTAGAAACGTATTGGAGAGACGGAAGATATAATAAACGTGCAGTGTTTGAATTGTTTTTCCGTAAGCTCCCTTTTGGGAATGGATATGCTGTATTCGCTGGCTTGGAAAAAGTCATTCAATTTATCCAGAACTTCCGTTTTTCAGATGATGATCTGGAATATTTAAAAAACGAAGTAGGCTACCAGGATGACTTTTTAGAATATTTAAGGGACTTGCGCTTTACGGGTACCATTCGCTGTATGAGAGAAGGCGAGTTAGTTTTTGGAAATGAGCCGATTTTGAGCGTAGATGCCCCGCTTTGTGAAGCGCAGTTAATTGAAACGGCACTATTAAACATCATTAATTATCAAACATTAATAGCGACCAAAGCCTCTCGTATTAAGCAGGTTCTCGGCAGCGAAATTGCAATGGAATTTGGTACCCGCCGAGCTCAAGAAATGGACGCTGCTATATGGGGTACAAGAGCGGCTTACCTAGCAGGTTTTGATGGAACCAGTAATGTACGCGCGGGTAAATTATTTCAAATTCCCGTTTCAGGTACACACGCCCACTCAATGGTCCAAGCGTATAAGGACGAATATATCGCATTTAAAAAGTATGCTGAGTCTCATAAGGATTGTGTCTTTTTGGTTGATACATATGATACCCTGCGTTTGGGGGTTCCAAATGCTATTAAAGTGGCCAAAGAAATGGGCGATTCTATCAACTTTATAGGAATCCGTTTGGACAGCGGTGACCTTGCCTATCTTTCAAAGGAAGCACGAAAATTGCTCGATGAAGCAGGGTTTAAGGATGCAAAAATCTTTGCATCAAGTGACCTCGACGAGTATACCATTCTCAACTTGAAAGCACAGGGTGCAAAAATTGACAGCTGGGGAATTGGGACTAAACTGATTACGGCATATGAACAGGCAGCATTAGGGGCAGTCTATAAGATTGTTTCGATAGAAGATGATAACGGCAAAATGGAGGATACGATAAAAATCTCTTCCAATCCAGTAAAAGTGACGACTCCTGGGATTAAGAAAATTTACCGTATCATTAATAATAAGAATAACCATGCTGAAGGAGACTACATTGCGCTCGAGGATGAAAAATTGCCAGAAAAGCGCCTGAGAATGTTCCACCCTACGCATACTTACATGAATAAGATTGTGACAAACTTTACCGCTAAAGATCTTCATGAAGTGATTTTTTCAAAAGGTGAGCTTGTCTATGAAATGCCATGTTTGGAAGAATCACGTGAATATGTTAAGCAAAATCTGGCTGCCCTTTGGGATGAATATAAACGTACGATGAACCCCGAGGAATATCCAGTCGACCTTAGCCAAAAATGCTGGGATAACAAAATGAGAAATATAGAAGAAGTAAAAGAAAAAGTGGCTGAAATGAAGGCAGAATAGGTAAATGTAAAGGCACCCTAAGTGGGTGCCTTTTGTATGAAAAAAGAGGTTTGCATGATTTAAACTGAACTTTTATTTATTTTTAAAGAAATCCATGAAAGCATGGTAAATTTCTATACCTTGATAGGTAAGCATTCCTGCTGCTGTTAATGAAAATACTCCAATCATTAAGAAGCGAATCCACATTTTATTTTCCTCCTTATTGTAAGTTTCTAGCTTATCAAATGAGGAGGAGAGATCACATAATTGGATTGATGGAAAACTGGGGTAAGGAAAATGAATATCCTGTTGTGTATCCTTAAAAAGATTTTTTGAAGGATGACTACGATTAATGAAATTAGAATAAGTACACCCACAAAATGTAAATGAAATAAATGCTTTTGATCATCGTCGTTTTGGGATTTCATAATCGAATCATCAATCATCAGCACTGCTTTATCGGCATGATGGGATTGCGTAATTACATTAGAATGATGAAGAACAGTGAAGGATAAGAAAGTAAGGAGAAACACAATGGGTAAAATATTTAACTTCTTGATCGTAACCACCTCCTTATAACCGGATTGTTTTCATTATAAACACATTAGTTGTAATGTTAAATTAAAATGCTCCGACATTTTACGCAGATAGTAAATGGTATACAATCAAATTATGGCTGATTTCGCAATTAGACTGGGTTTATGATACAATCTTGCTAGTTAATTCGGAGCAAAGGAAGTAAATAATGAAAAAAACAATACCGGTTAAAAAGAATGATTACATAGATGTGGTATTTGAGGATTTAACACATGATGGTACTGGAGTAGCGAAGGTGGATGGCTACCCATTATTCATACCAAACGGTCTGCCTGGTGAAAAGGCGCAGGTTAAAGTGATAAAAGTGAACAAAGGCTACGGGTTCGGGCGCTTAATTGAAATCTATGAAAAAAGTCCATACCGCGTAGAGATTCCTAGCAGCGAGACACACAAGTATGGCGGCTGTCAGCTAGAACACATCAGCTATGAAGGACAGCTGAAATATAAGGAGAATCAAGTGCGTCAGGTACTGACCAGAATTGGAAAACTAGAGGACGTGATTGTTCATCCAATTTTAGGGATGGACAACCCATGGCATTATCGAAATAAAGCACAGGTACCAGTCGGTGAAAAAGATGGTAAGCTGATTGCTGGATTTTTTAAGCCTAGAAGTCATGAAATCGTGGATACAGATGAGAGTCTAATCCAGCTGCCTGAAATTAATGAGGCAGTTAAAGCTGTAAAAGAAATTTGCAGCAGATTAGGGATATCTGCCTATCAAGAAGAATCACATAAAGGTATTCTTCGCCATATTATGGCTCGTTATGGACAACAAACAGGTGAGCTGATGGTTGTGCTGATTACCAGAACGAATGATATTCCAAACAAAAACAAATTGGTTGAGGAAATAATCGCACGCCTTCCTAAAGTGAAATCAATTGTACATAATGTGAATTCAAAGCGTACAAATGTAATCCTTGGCGAAAAAACAACGATCCTTTGGGGTAATGAAGTGATCTATGACTTAATAGGAGACGTTAAGTTTGCGATATCAGCTCTTTCTTTCTATCAGGTAAATCCTATTCAAACGAAGGTCCTTTATGATAAGGCACTGGAATATGCAGGGCTAAGTGGGCAAGACTCAGTAATCGATGCATACTGCGGAATCGGAACAATATCACTGTTTTTAGCGCAAAAGGCAAAGAAGGTCTTTGGAGTAGAAGTTGTTCCAGAAGCGATTGAAGATGCGAAACGGAATGCAGAGATCAATGGTATGACAAATGTAGAGTTTGCAGCTGGGGAAGCAGAGGTTGTGATTCCAAAGTGGTATAAAGAGGGGAATTCGGCGGATGTGCTGGTTGTTGACCCTCCGCGTAAGGGCTGTGACGAAACGTTTTTGCAAACAATAATTGAAATGAAACCGAAAAAGGTAGTTTATGTATCCTGTAATCCAGCCACACTTGCGCGTGATTTACGGATTCTTGAAGATGGTGGTTATAAAACGGTCGAAGTTCAGCCTGTTGATATGTTTCCGCAGACGACGCACGTAGAAGTGGTCACTAGTATAGTCCTCCAATAAATAAAAAAGTGCCTGTACACCTGGAATTTGTCCATTTTATCGACTAAAACCGGGATGTGACATAGGCACTTATTTTTTTGAGTGAAATTTGTCCAACTACAAGTGCATTATAGTTCTATCCTAACGGTTCACTAGACCCACAATAAAGGATTGGTATATCATGGAATTAGCAAAAGGAAATGGTAGGAAATTTTCTCCCAAGTTTTAATGAGGTGATTACTATAAATTTATTTAACATAATCTCTGAAGATTTTTTCAAACCACTAACTAGTAAATATAAAGCAACTTATATTGATTGTATCCGGCTAATATACAATACATATAAAACTGAATTGTCGTTTGGTGTTGATAAAGAAGTTATACTTACAGAACTAGAAAGTTATTTTGAAAATCAATCAAGTGAGGATATGATATTTGACGATAACGAAGAGATTGCTAAAGATTCTAGAGCAAAAGCAAATGCAATTTTACGTAGCTTGAAGGAAAGTGGTTGGATTGAGTATGAGGTTTCCAATGACTATAAGGTAAAGATAAATTTGTTTGATTATGCTGCTACTATGATAGAATCTTTCAACAAGATATTAAAGAATGAAGAAATGGAATATCAGAGTCTAGTATCTCAAATACATGCCACCCTTTTGAATAAAGAAGCCTATGTGAAGCCCTATGAATATATTATAAAACGTGTAGTAGAAAATACGGAAGAATTAATAACAGGTCTAAAGAAACTAAATACCAATATAAAGAAATATATTGATGCTATTACAAATGAAAAGACGGCTGGGGAAATTGTACAGGATTTCTTTGTATATCATAAAGATATCGGATCTAAAGCCTATCATCGTATTAAAACAAGTGATAATATATCACATTTTAGAACGTCAATAATTGAGAGTCTTTACAACATATTGAACGATAGAAATATTTTCGAGCGTGCGGTACTAGGCTATATGGAAATAGAGCAAGTAGAAAAAAAAGCAGATGCAGAAGATTCATTGCGAGAAAAGATACTAAATGTTATTTCGGCCTTTAGAAATTATGATGATATTATTTCTGAGATAGACAACAAAAACGCTAAATACATAGGAAGTGCTGTGGCAAGAGCAAAGTTCCTGTTGACTAATACAAATAATGCAGAAGGTAAGATTTCAAAGATACTAGCGTATTTATCTAATGAATTTAATCGTGATGAAAACATAAACCTATATGATGAGGTGGATGACACGCTCCTTGAGGTGTTTAATATATTCCCACAAGGATTTATCGATAGTGACTCGCTATATGTAGTTCCTATTTCAAGGAAAATGTCTATGCCACAAGAACTTAGCCCTACGCTGGGGATTTCGGAAGATGAGCGAGAACGACGGAAACTTGCTTTACATGAAAAAAATAAGAATAGATTTTCTAGAATAAATATTAATACATATATTGAAGAATTATTAAAGGATAAACAAGCGGTACTTGCTTCTACGCTTCCTTTAGATACTAAGAGAGATTTAATACGGATAATTTTTATAAGACTCTATGGAAAAGACAAAAAGTCTATGTATAAAACAACCCAAACTAATGAGGTTATAACTGTTAATGATTTTCGATTCTCAGATTTTGTAATTGAGAGGTGTGAATAGTAAAAATGAAAATATTAAATGAAAGTGTCATACAAAAAGAAAAGTTTAGAACGACTGCTAATAAACTTCTCAATCATTGCTTTATCCTTAAGAAAAAAGACGATACACGAAATGATTATATTTTTATTGTCCAGAATAGAGAGCTTTTCATAGAATACTTTGATTTACTAGGTTACAAAATTGAAATTAATGAGATGCAAGGGGTTGTGGCCCTAACTAATGTTGCTGGAACTGGGAGGATAAGACTAAGAAAAATTGAAAGTGTTATTTTATTAATCCTAAGGCTTTTATACATAGAAAAACGTAAGGAATTAAGTCTAAATGAAGAAGTAGTAGTTTTATCAGATGATATACATGAAAAGTATAATATGCTCAAAATAGAGGCCAAGTCAAACTTAGATAAAACTATGTTTAAAGATACGATTAGATTGTTTAAAAGATTTAATATCATTTCAAATCTTGATAGTGACATTACGATGTCTGATGCAAGAATAAAGATTTATCCGTCTGTATTATTTGCTGTGCCCAATGATAATTTAACTCTTCTTTACGATGCTATAAATGAAAAACTAAATAAATATATGAATGGAGGTGAGCAGAATGATGATGAAGAAACTATGCAGGATTAGATTAATCAATTGGCATTACTTTGTTAATGAAACCATTAGTGTCAATGGTTCATTTTTAGTCAGTGGTGAAAATACGGCAGGAAAATCAACAATTTTAGATGCAATTCAATTAGTTTTAACTACGAATACTCGTAAGTTTAATACAGCTGCAAATGAGAAAAGCAGTCGTGATTTAAAGGGCTATGTCCGTTGTAAAACAGGAATTGAAGGTAGTAACTATGTCAGAAGTGGCAGTGTAATTACATATGTTGCACTAGAATTCTATGAGGAAAAAACAAGTAAATATTTTACTTTAGGTGTTAAAATAGATTCTCCTGATGAGGAAAGTAAACTTACGACAAAATGGTTTAGAGAAGAATGTAAGCTTGAGGAATTATCATTCTTGTCTGGAGGAAGACCATCTATAACAGAGGAATTCAGGAGAAATGATAAAAAAATACAGCTTATTTCTCAGATATCTGAAGCCAAAGCAAGGTTTGGGCAAAGATTAGGAAATTTAGAGAATAAGTTCTTTGAGATGATACCTAAATCATTAGCATTTAAACCTATGGATAATGTTAAAGACTTTATTAATAAATTCATACTCCCAGAAAAAACAATAGAAGTCGAAACTTTGAGAAATAATATAGCCGCATTAAAAGAGCTAGAAGATTTGATGGATTCAACGAAGGAAAAGATATCAGAGCTCGAGATAATTTTATCAAAAAATGAAGACATTGTTTCAAAAGATCGAGAGATAAAGACCAATGAAATTTTAATAAAAAAAGCTGAGATTGAAGCAAAAAAGCTAGAGTGGTCAGAACTGGAAAAAAGAAATCATACCTTAATTCAAAGGCTAAATAATGAACGTGAGACAGAAAAGGCTCTAAAAGCAAGTCTTGAAAATGAGCGGGACAGGTTAACTAATTTACAAATAGCGCTTGGACAAAATGAAACAACACAACTTATCACAGATACAAAGCATAGAATTCAAATGTTACAGAAAGATAAGGGAAATGAAGTAAAAGCGGTGAATAAGCTTAAAACCATGTTAAGCAAAGTAATTGATGCCTTAAGCTTACTAAATAAACATGAAGTTTTTATAATGGCAAAAGAAGAATTATTAAGGTTAGAGTCTGTTGATACAGATACAGAAGCGAAAGCTGAAATTATCTATAAACTAAAAAAAGAATTTAAGAAGTTATATGAAGATTATAGTTCTGAAAATTTTAGAATCAAAGAGTTACTTAAAGAATATAAAGCTCAAAAGCTTAATTTAGAGAAGGAAATAAAGAATCTTAAAAATAAGAAATTGACATACCCGGAAAATACGATAAAACTGAAAACCGCAATTGAAAAGGAATTTATTAATCAAGGAATACGTGGTGAAGTAAGGATATTTTCCGACTTACTGGAGATTACAGATAGCAAGTGGCAAAATGCTGTGGAAGGTTACTTAAACAGTCAGAGGTTTTATATAATTGTTGAACCTCAGCATTATCGAGTTGCTTTAAGGGTTTATAATAAAATAAAAAAAGAAGTTCATACTGTGGGTCTTGTAAACACAGGAAAACTAGATATTAATGCCGTAGCGGAAAAAGATTCTTTAGCCTATCTTGTAAGAAGTGATAATCGTTATGCAAAAGCATATGTGATTTACTTACTTAATCGAGTAACTCGTTGTGATCATATAGAGGACTTGAAAAATAACAAAGTATCAATAACATCCGATTGTATGCTTTATCAAAACTTCGCTGTTCGGAAAATTGATGAGCGTATTTATCGTACACCATTTATAGGCGCACATGCGTATGAAATTCAGCTTAAAAATAGGGAAACTGAGCTGAAAACTCTTAATGAGGACATAAAAACAGCAGAAAACAAGGGGATTGTTTTTGAGCAAATAATTGAAAAAGTAAATCAGTGTAAAATGGATGACCTGGAAGAAAATATTGATGCTCCTAGACGATTAGAAGAGTATAAAGAGTTGATCTTAAGAGAAGAATTACAGCTGAAAAAAGCAGAAGCGAATCCTAGTTTTATCGAGATACAAATGCAGATTGAAGAATGTAGAAAAGCTGTAGAGAAAAAGGATAAAGATCATACTTCATCAATTAAGAGCGTTACCGAAACAGAAAAGACGCTAGATATAAACACAACCAACATACAACAAATCAAAAGTTTAATATCAGATCTTGAGAGTAATTTCCAAGTATTGTGTGATGAAGACACTGAAATTACTATACAAGGGATTAATAAGTTTAATGAGCAAGTAAAAATCAAATCTCCAGCAACTATAGTTCATAATTTCTCACCACTTAAAGTTGGATTGGAAAATAAGAAAGATGAGTTTTGTACCGAGCTGATTAAGCTCCAAAGCAGCTACTGTAGTAAATATGACTGTGACCTTGGTACAGGGTATGACCAAATCAATGAATATATTCAGGAACATCATAAGTTGGTAGCATCAGACATCATTAAATATGAAGAAGATTTAAAAAGAGCTAAGGAAAATTGCGAATTGGAATTCAGAGAATCATTTTTAGCAAGATTGAAAGAAAACATTGAAAATGCAAAATTAGAATTCAAGTATCTAAATACTTCACTTAAAGACATATACTATGGCGAAGATAGTTATAAGTTTGAAATTACGCATAATAAAAAGAAAGAAAGTATATATCGAATGATTACTTCGAAGGAAAATAATGAGGGTTATACCTTATGGTCCAATTCCTTTGAAGAGGAATACAAGGAAGAAATGGAAGATTTGTTTGGTAAATTGACTGCATATGACGATAAGGGAGAAAAAGTACTAGCAGAGTACACTGATTACCGCAGTTATTTAGACTATGATATTGTTGTTGAGAAAAAAGATGGTACTGTACAGCGTTTTTCTAAAATCTATGGTGAAAAGAGCGGTGGTGAGACCCAAACACCGTATTATGTTGCAATAGCAGCGTCTTTTGTACAGCTTTATAAGCTTGGGGATACAATTAGGATTATTATGTTGGATGAAGCGTTCGACAAAATGGATGATAATCGGATTAGTTCTATGATGGACTTCTTTAATAACCAATACTTTCAAATTATATTGGCAACACCACCTGCAAAAATCGAAATAATAGGTGAGAAAGTAGATACTATTTTAATGGCAATGAGAGAAGGAAGTACATCTATAATTGAGGAGTTTGACCTATGATTAGCAATTATGAGAAAGAAATTATTAATAGGTTAATAGATAAATATGAGAAAAGTAAAAGTTTTACCGGGGATAATAAAGTTAATCAAAGATTTACTATAAAAATTCCTTCTCTCTTTCCTAAATATAATGATCACTCGGAATATGAGCTATTTGTGGCCCTTAATGATTCCATTGATACTCTTGTTAAAAAATCATATGTTATTGCAAAAGCGAATTCTGCCCATGTATATAGTAATGTTACTTTGAATGTTGATAAACTAGCTGATATATATAAATATGTCGGTAGACAAGAAAAGAAAGATATCTATAACTCAATCCTTGAAATATTGGCAAACTATAAGGAAAGAAATCAGATACTAAATCTATATTGCACATCCCAAAACGAGAGAATTGATTCTAATAAATCCATACAGTTTTTCAATGATGATTTGGTTGAATTAGATAACATCTTATTAGCAGTTGATGAATTATTAAAGGTTGACACAGAGACATTTGTAAGAGATTTTTCTGTTAAAGTTTTCAAAGATTCTAAAGTTTTCGAGAGAATAGCAGGCAAGGTGGTAAATCTCATATATGAGTACGGGAACTTTCCTGAGAAAGATAAGGTTTTAGGGAATTTAAATATTATTAAAAACCCCACTTATGTTAACTTTAAAGGTCCAGGAAGTATTTCTATAAAGGAACAGAGGCTTGACTTAACTAATTTTAGGGGAGATCTTGCAGTCTCATCCATCATGCTTTCAGATATCGATAAAATTGATATTACAGGTAAAGCTGTCATTACCATTGAAAATCTAACAAGCTTCCACACATTCAGTGATAAAGAAATGTTTGCTATTTACCTCGGGGGATATCACAACTCTGTAAGACGAGATTTTGTTAAAAAGTTACACCAACAAAATCCACAGAAAGCTTTTTATCATTTTGGTGATATTGATGCTGGTGGATTCAACATATTAGAGCATTTAAAGCATGATACGGGAATAGGTTTCATACCGTATAAAATGGATATTGAGACTTTAAAAGCATATAGAAATTACACGAAAAAGCTAACAGAAAACGATAAGAAAAGGCTTCTAATGCTGGTTGATGGCCCATACAGTAATGTTGTTAAATATATGCTTGATAATAATTGTAAGTTAGAACAAGAAGCTATAAATGTATAACGTACCTTGATAGAAGATCATTCCTCTATCAAGGATTACAAATAAAAGTGTAAAGGGAGTTAGCAGGTTTAATACCTGTTAAACAAATTCTCACCGGATACAAAACAATTACAAGGAGAAAAAATCATCACTAACAGCCTGCACATCATAAATGCAATCGTTTAAATGAACTAGTTACTGATGTCGAGGAAAAAATCCATCTTGAGAGGATGCTCAATAAGGTTTGTATGGATATTGGTGGTAAAAAAAGAAAGTAAATGGATGATTGCACTGCTGTGATTAAGGAGAGTGGTCACTTTTTAAAATGGTGCAAAATAATAAAGTTTTTGTATTGGTTGTTAATAGGTTCTACAAAGAGTGGTTAGTGCACTGCTCTTTTTTTGCGCGCTTGCCAATATAAACTTTTGGAAGATAGTGTGGATACTGCAAGTGATTATGAAAATATACTTATGTCTCATGAGCTTGATATAATCCATGTGTCAAAGGGGGAAAATGAAAGAGTAGGAATATTTTCGCTTAATGAGGCAGGGGATCCTAGAAATGATACAGGGGCTGTTTTGATGTTAAATGCTGCTTATAAAGAATTATAGTAAAGCAAACAAAGCAATTAGTGAAGACACAATCAACAAAGCTTTTAGTCGTACAGCTACAACTGTAGATATACAGTTAAGAAAGAAAATCAGTGACTGTCACTTGGCTTTATTGAAATGTCCAGTTTTTCTTTTATTCATTAAGTAAACATGGGCTATTTAATAATTGCTTTTATGAATCGAATATAAAAAATAATAAAATAAGAGTGCTAACATCCTTTGGGGGAATCATCGAAATGACCCATTTCAAAAGAGAGAAGCACTCATTGTTCTAGGATTAATTTATAAATTTATAATAACATTGCTTAAAGAATTCGTCAACAAATAGGAAAATAAATTCAATATTGGTTAAAGTATTTGTGATTATTAATTATAATAAGAAGAGTGCTAACATCATCTGGGGGAATCACCAAAATGACCCATTTCAGATGAGAGAAGCACTCTTTTCTCTGTTTATATAATATGTGTATACATTCAGTTTTATTTATCTTTTTAGAGGAAGAGTGGTAAAAGTGTCCAAGGAATATACAGCAAAAAAGTATTTTATTAATGGATTCAAGCAATATATAAAAAATGAAAATAAAGCTTTGTCTAAATTATACATGCCAAGTCTAAGAGAGTTACTAATTGAGTACATTGAAATTCATGAGGATATTACTACTAATTTAGAATTGGATAAACTTGGAAATGCTAGGAATGAGCATATAGAGGCAATGATTTATTATATTAAAAATAATATATTATATGAAAGAAGTGTCTATAAGAAGGAATTAAGTTTTCTTATTCAACAATTAGAAACTTTAAGTGATAAAAGTGACAAAGAAAAACTATTACATTATTCCAAGATATTTACACTATGTATTTCGCTTATCAAGAAATTCGATACAAATAATATATATAGGCAAATAGTTGATTTAGTAAAAACTTATTCGAATTTTAGTCAATCTGAAAATGCAATTCACTTTATTATAAATGAATTGTTATATGATGGTTACTCTTTAAAATATCTAGATTCTTGGTACAACGAACAGATTGCTAAAGAAAAAATCGAAGAGTCAAATATTGATAATGTATTAGATTTATTTTGTAAATTAAAACAAGATAATAAAAAGTTTACTTATTTTATCAATGTACTTGACAATAAATATTTTGAAAATGAAAAGTTGTATATAGATTTTAATTTAAACCTTCTTAAAAAAGATTATAATCAATTAACGTTAATAGATTCAAAAAGTAATCAGGAGACTAAGAAGTATTTGCAACAAACAAAAGGTTATAATATCTGTAGTATTGAAATAAGTGCAAAAGATTATTATAAAGGGCTCGATAATATATTAAATTCAATAAATTCATACTTTCAAATGATTCATTATGTATCGTCACCGGATGAGAGCCTATTTTTAGAAAAAATAGTTTGTGAGATTCACGATGGAACATATAAAAAATTAAGATTGAAAGAAAATGAGATGCCTAATGATACCGAAATCTTATTTGGGAATACTGAAAATAGAGAAAGACAGGATGTCGAGGATTTTATTAGATACAGAGAACAGGTTTTTACAGAAAGTATAAATTCTCAAGAAGTATTTAATATTCAAAGGGCATTAAATATTATAAAAAACCAAGTAAACCAATCGCAGGAGAACAAAATTATCAATCTGTGGGCAGTATTAGAGTATTTGCTAACCTTTAAAGAGTCTGGTGGGAGTATAATATCAAAAGTAAAAGATGTTGTTCCGAAGGTTGTATGTTTATATTATTTAAAGGATAAAATTAATGTATTTTGGAACCGCATATACGAGCATAGAGATAAAAAAATCCCTATTATTGATGAGTTCCTTAAATGCAAGAAACAAGGTGAAATCTATCAATATGATTTAGATAAATTGATTGAATTTATTTCGAATAAAGGTCCAAATTTAATTACGGAACTTGAGTTTAGTTTAGCTTTATCAAGAGATATAGCAGAAATTGGCTTATTCTTAAACAATCCTAAGAAATTAGCAGAGCAAATAAGTGTAAAAAATCAAGAAATAAAACATGATTTAGTGAGAATTTATAGGGCAAGAAATATGTTAATTCATTCGGGAAAGGAAACTAAGGCAAATTTAAGTTGCAGGTCACTCCGACTTTATAAGTATAATAATAATTTAATTGGTTTAATCATATATTATATGTGTAAAAATCCACATTTTAAAATATCAGAGATATTAAATTCTATTGATTATACTTATGAAAATTATATTCATGAATTAAAAGAAGGGGCTTCATTAGAAACTGATATTATTAAACCAAAATACCTTTTTATAAGTTAATTACTGAGATCCGAATGTGTGAATAAAGGGATAACTATGGTTAGTTTTATTAAATTAAGGATCTTTTTGATATTTTCCTGCGAGCTGCTCAATAAGTTAATGCAAATTAAGACAAGATCATTTTTATTAATGGTCTTTTTTTTTATATTTCAATTAGAGTTTCTCTAAGGAAGTAATAAAAATTTACTGTCAAAAGTCTATTTTCTTTTATTAAGTGGGTACACACCTGAAATTATTCAATTTAAGGAGTCTAATAGTTAAAATTTTAAGGTTTTCAAGGATAAAAAGAAGGTAATTATGAGTAATTACTTCGTTCGAACAAAAAGAATAGGCTCTAGGAAAGATATTTTAGTAAATCCAGAAAAGCAGTGGAAAGGTGATAATTAAGCTTGTGAAATAGCAATTTGTTGGGAAGGAGCAAAAGAATAATAACGCTGAATGAATAAAGTACAATATTTTGAAAACAGTCACCAAATGCAAATATTAATGTAGTAAAATATAGGAAAAAGTCTAATATGAGGAGTCTTCACTGGTGGCAAAAATAAAAATAAATAAAATAGAAGCAGCAATTTTTTTAGGGATTAGTATCGAACTTATCGACTATTTTACTAAAAATTGTCCAAAGTCGGGGGAAACTAGAACTCTACCCGTTCAGAGAACTGATCATGGGGATTTCTTTTTTAGAGACGATCTTATCCAATATTCTGTTTATCTTAGTAGACCCTGGCCTAAAACTAAAAATGGTACACGACCAACAATACCAACAGCTATTAGAGATGATATAAAAAAAGAGTCCCATTACTCATGTGCAATTTGTGGACATATGGAGAATGGAGAAATAGCCCATATTGAAGCAGTGGCAAGAACATATAATAATAGTCCAGAAAATCTAATACTATTGTGTCCTAATCATCACTCACAGTATGATTTTGGTTATAAGCCTGCAAGTAATGTAACGTTTGAAGAAGTTAGAGCTGCAAAGATTATAAAACAAAACTCACGAAGGCGAATGCTGAAGTTTGAAGCAAATGCAGCGAACAGTTTAATCCAACTAATAAACACTATAAATAATATCGAAAATACCCTTAGCAGAGAAAACAACGATAATATAAAGAATATATATATAAATGAAGCCAAGCAATTGCTTGTTAAGATTCCAGAAGTAACAAAAATTGCCTTAGAAGAAGCTAAAAGAGATTCTTCTAGTACTACTGAAGTAGAAAAAATGATGTTGGATGCAATTCCTAACCTTACCAAATCAGTTGCAGTTAAAATTCAAGATTCTGATGATAAACAAGAAATCAGGGACATAATGTCGGATGTTATTAAGCAAGCAAATGATATTATTATTGATATCGACGAAACATACTGTCCTAGATGTGGAGGAAAAGGAACCACAGGACTGATTGGGGATTTATGTACATACTGTAAAGGTTCCTGTTTTGTAAGTAAACAGGAAGCGGATGAATACGATGATGCAGAAATAGATGAAGTTGATTGTCCAAGGTGTTGTGGAGCAGGAACAACAGGACTGGTTGGGGATCTGTGTGCGTATTGTAAAGGTTCCCAATTTGTAAGTAAAGAACAAGCTGAACAGTATGATGAAACAGAAATAGATGAAGTTGATTGTCCAAGGTGTTATGGAAGAGGGACTAAGGGATTAGTTGGTGACTTATGTGCATACTGTCAGGGTTCCCAATTCGTAAGTAAAGAACAAGCTGAACAGTATGATGAAACAAAAATAGATGAAGTGGAATGTCCAAGGTGCTATGGAAGAGGAACCACAGGATTAGTCGGCGATCTATGTGCATACTGTAAAGGTTCCCAATTTGTAAGTAAAGAACAAGCTGAACAGTATGATGAAACAGAAATAGATGAAGTGGAATGTCCAAGGTGTTATGGAAGAGGAACCACAGGATTGGTCGGTAATCTTTGTGCATACTGTAAAGGTTCCCGATATGTAAGTAAAAAACAAGCTGGGCAGTATGATGAGGCAAAAATAGATGAAGTCGATTGTCCTAGATGTCATGGAAAAGGGGTTACTGGATTAGTTGGTGATATTTGCAAGTTATGTCAAGGGAAACAAAAAGTATCAAATAGGACCTATAAAGCTTATAATGAGCAATTTAATTAATTATTATCGAAAAAGTGAGTAGTTTAACGAAATGTTGCCCTTAGTATCGGAAACTTTCAAATATTTATGAAAGCCTGAAAAGGTTTTTATTAAATTAACTCAAGAAGGTAAGGAAAGCTGACTATTATTTAATTAATGAATTTCTTAGGTAAACACAGTTACACCAATCTATCTGCCAATCACTATTCAAGTCACGGTGAAGCGGTTGTAAAATTGGTTTTGAGGTAGGGACCTTTTTGGTATTTTCCCGCGAACCGTTCATAAGTTAAATAATCAATTAAATGAAAGTTTAGAGAAGATCATTATTAATAATGGTCTTCTTTTTTATATTACATTAAGAGTTCTCTTAGGAAGGAATTTGCAATTTACTGTCGAAAGTCTATTTTATTACATTGGGTGAGTACACACCCGCAAATATTAACTGTAATATGTTTGGGAATTAGTACAGTTAAAAAGTGTAATTAAAGGAGAGCTTTATTTTGACTAACCAGCATGAAAAATTAAAGAAAGAAATAAATAAACTACATCAAAGCTATCGGATTTTAAAATCAACTGGGGATGATAAAAGATTTTTAGATTTAAGCAGAGGATATAAATCTGACAGGAACAGAATTCATAAAGAAATATTACACAAATACTCAGATTTATTCGCTGTTATACAAGGTATAAGAAAATTAAGCGTTCTTGGTGTTCAAAATGTAGACCTATTAGTCTATAAAAATGAAGATGATTTTCAAAATTGCATTAAAAGATACAATGCAATTAATTCATTGATGATTAAGTACATAGATATTTTTGATGAGATAATTTGCCTTATAGAAAATGGCTTTCCCGACGGTGCTATGCAAAGATGGAGAACATTGCTCGAGTATTCGATAATCATTATTTTCATCCTAGAGCAAGGTGAAGAGGTAGCAGATGAGTATTCTAAGAATTTATTAATGTCTATTGTAAGCGAATTGCACCATAGAAAGAACTTTGCTTGGGCTAAAGTGGCAAACTGTTTTAAGGGAGAAAAACAGATCACCATAACAAAGTTGTTAGATAACTTAAATGGGATAGATATTGATACTAAAAAAGGGTTTCTGGCTATGTATAAACTTACATCGCAATCTATTCATGGTTCATCATTTGGTGTTAACTTATCTTTTAATGATCATATATCAATAGATATTAATTAATTGGATACAAAAAACGCTAACTACTATACTGGAGGAATTAGCACAGTAATTACACATACTATGATACTTTTACATCAAACCTTTAAGAAATACTTTGATACATTTCCTGATGTGGGAATTAACTTTAACAGCCTTTGGAGAGACCTATTCAATGAATATGTAAAAATATATAAACGTCTTTTAGAAAAGTAAAGGGGGAAGGTGAGGAATTAGGCTCATTATTTTGCTTACATTAGTAAAACTAACCTTACTCATTGTAGCTTTTTTAGAAAAAACAATAAGATGCTATGTGAGACCTGTTTTTTGCTAAAAAGGACATCAGATAATATATGTCTAATCGTAAAAAAATTTAAAAGTTCAAAAAGGAGGGTAATTATGAGTAATTACTTTGTTCGAACAAAAGGAATAGGCTCATGGAAAGATTTATTAGCAAATCCAGAAAAGCAGTGGAAACCTGGTAACTCTGCATACGAATTGGCACTTTGTTGGGAAGGTACTAAAAATCTACCACCATGTGTGGATAAGGTATTTAAAAAGAGTAATATGTCTCTGTTTCATAATGTGAAGATATTATACGGATTCCCTGAGTACAAGGTTTCTTTACCCGGTGCAGGTGCAAATTCACAAAATGATCTCTATCTGCTAGGTAAAGCAGAAGGTGAATTAATGACGATCATGGTAGAAGGAAAGGTCTACGAAACTTTCGGTGAAAAAGTGGAAGTCTGGATAGGTGAAAATCCAAGTGAGGGGAAAAGAAAAAGGCTAGAGTACTTATTGAACCAGTTGAATTTAAAAGAAGAGGATACCTTAAACAAAAGATATCAATTACTTCACCGGACAGCATCGGTAATATATGAAGCCGAGGAAGTGAATGCAAAAAATGCTCTAATGCTCGTCCATTCTTTTAGCAAAGAAGGAAAATGGTTTGAAGATTATGCGGAGTTTGTTGAATTATTTAAGTTGAAAGGAAAGAAGGATTCGGTTGTTGGTCCAGTGTTAGTGGGTCGAGTTAATCTTTATTTTGGATGGATAACTAGTGAGACTGTGGGCACCAATTCTAAGGAGTATTTTTATAGCTTATTTAAAACAGATAAATCTAGAATGCTAGCAAAAGAAATTGATGACTATATTTATAAAAAGAGTCCATATAAGACCGAAGTGGAAGACTATCATCATCGATATAATAATGGAGTCCGAACAGATTGTATAGGTTATGTCAGCAAAAAAGGCTCGTATAAATTCGTAACAATAACTGCAGCAAGGAAAGTATGCTTTGTTCTTCATCTTGGGAAAAAAATACACTCAGAAACAGCAAAAGAAATGCAAAGGGAGATTGATGAATTGCTTGGTCATGTATATGAAAAGTTTGACCCAATAAAATTGACTCCTGGTGAAGTATACATACGGTTAGAGTGGGTAGATAAATTAGAGATGATAACTAAGTTTATTGATGAGGCATATAAATTGAGGTTGCAGAAATAGTAATAACTAATAATAATAGTAGTTTAGCTGGGGATATCCCGGCAGCTTTTTTACAGGGGTTTTGGATTTTCCGTTTCAAATCAAGAATAAATGGGCGGTGTTTATATGAGCGTTAATTTTCTTAATGAAAACATAGGGAAAGAGTATCTATCTTTGCTAGAATCAACTAGTAAATCTATTTATATCATGTCCCCTTTTATAAGCTTTTCAACGGCAAATCAACTCTCTACCTGGTTGGAAGAAACTTCTGATAATATTGTTTGCAAGATTATCACTCGTTTTAATCGTGAAGAATTCATTCAGGGAGCCAATAGTTTAAAAGGAATTGAACGATTATTTGAAGCAGGAGTAGAACTATATGCTCTTCAACACTTACATTCCAAGTTATATCTATTTGATAATAGTAGCTGCATCATGGGGTCTGCAAATTTTACCTTAAGTGGATTTTTCAAAAACCATGAACTTGGAATTATTCTGAAAGAGGAGCCAGATTTCACTAAACAATGTGTTGATTATTTTGAAGATACACTTGAAAGAATCAAACAGTGTGGTGACTTCCGAATCACAAGAGAAGTTTTGGATAAAGAATTTAAATATGTTTCCCGATCAACTTCTGGTCTCGGTAAAATGAAAAAAGATACAAATCCAAATGAATTTAATCAACACCGATGGGGTGCAGTGTTAGACAAAAAAGAAAACGAACGACAAAGTGATTTTCAATATAAATTCAAAGAGCATTATGACATCCTAGAAAATACTTCTATCTTATATTACAATACCACGGAAAATGTAATAGGCGGTCGAATCAAATTCGAGGGCAACGGTGATAATCGCATTGCTAATACGGATATTTATTTAGAACGTAAGAAGAAAAATTATCAATTTATGAATCGAACATTCTTTCATAAAAGACCATCTAGTATTAAAGAAGGAGAAACGTTATTTATCGCCCAAGTTAGCCGAGACAAACATGGAAATGGTACTCCTATGATTGTCGGTTATGCAGTTGCTCACGCTTATCAGGACGGAAATATGATACAAAAGAACGATCCAAGATACCACAAATGGAACGAGGATTATCCGCATTATATAGAATTTTCAAATGGAAAATTTTTAAAAACTCCAATCGTTAATGGTATATCTTTAATTGAAGTAGGAAACGAATTAAAGCACAAATTATATCCAGGTACTGAAACTAAACCAGATACCCCTTTACCAGATATTTTAAAACGCCATCACCAAAAGGCACATATTCAAATCACACAAGAGGCAACACATTACTTAAAAACACGTTTAGATAGGTTATTCGAAGAACAAGGATACGATACTATTTAAAAATGCGGAGAATTAATAATTTATTAACATTTATCAATTAATTTAACTCTTCATTTAATCTTCATATCTTTATGTCCAGTATCAAATTTTTACATCAATAATAAACTCTATTTTTTGCGTTTAACATAACCAAGGTGAACCGTATCATAAGTAAATAAAATAAACAGGTAAACACTCCTACATCTAAGTATCTGCCATCACCATTCAAGCCATGTTGAGTGCGTGTCGCAGTTAGTGTTGAAATAGCCTGCGATCACTATTCAAGTCACGTGGAGTGCGTGTCGCACTTAGTGTTGAAATAGTCTGTGATCACCATTCAAGCAGTTTTGAAAGAAGAAGCAGAAGCCTGATAGGTTTCTGTTTTTTGGTTTTTGAGAGCAGAAGGTGAATTAGATGAAAATTGTAGAATTAATTTATTATGTAATAAGCATCTCTGGAAATATAGACACTTATTACATGAAAGATCGATTTAGCGTGTTATGGATCATCTTGGTCTAGTTATGACTAAGTTATTCTTTTTCCTGATGACATATTACAAATCAAATCTCTTAAGAGAGAATAAAGAAATATCAAAACTACTTTTCCCTTTTTGCGCCAGTTGGCCGAGCACTTCTCCCATAACGCTTCCAAACTTAAAGCCATGGCCGGAAAAACCGCATGCAATGATGATATTTTCATGTTCGGGGTGATAATCAATGATAAAGTGATTGTCACTTGAGATGGTATATAAGCATGTTTTTCCTCGTTTTAATTCTCCATTTGCTTTAGGCATATAGGTTCGGAGGAAGAATCTTAGTTCCTCTTCATCTGTTTCGTATTGACCAAAGTTCTGTTTGTGTTGGTTAGGATCAATAGCTTGACCTCCATCTGATCTTCCTATCTTAAGTCCTGCTCCATCTTTGCAAGGAAATCCATAACACATATTCGTATCGTCCTCTACGTAAAAAGAGGGGAAGTTGGCGATATCGTAAAGGTCTGCAGGGGCGTCAAACCAGCCGAAGGCTTTACGGGTTGGCTGAATAGGGAGATTTAAGTCTGGTAATAGTTTGGCTACCCATGCCCCTGCTGTAACAATCACTTTTTTCGCATAATAAACCTGGTTTTCAGTTGAGATTTTTATATTGTCCATATCTTCCATCTCAATTTGCTGTACTGGTGTATTTGTAACAAGTTTTGCTCCATTATTAATGGCGATTTCTTTATAAGCTTTAATGGCATTCTCACTATAGATGAGGCCTGACTCTGACTCAAAACAACCAATAAAATGATCTGGTACGGAAAAACCAGGCCATCTTTCTTTTATTTCTTTGCTATTTAGGATATCTAATGGCAAATCATATTTATTAGCAGCCTCAATCGTTTCTTGAAGAAAGGAAGAGTCTTTTGGACCTAATCCAAGAACACCGGTTTTTTCAAAGATTTTATAGGTGGTTTGCTGTTCTAATTCCTCCCATAATTGTTGTGCACGTTTTACTAATGTTACATACTGTCTGCCTTCACCATAAGCATGTCGAATCATACGGGTATTTCCGTGATGGCTTCCATGATGATGTGGTGGGTCGAAAGCATCGATTAACACAGTATTTACTTTCTGTTGAGCTAAAAAGGCACCGGCAGCTATTCCCATTGTACCAGCACCAATAATTGCTACATCAAAATAGGCTTCTTCTTTCAAGTTCATTTCTCCCATCTTTTTATCATGAATTCTCATAATCTATAAGATTTAGTGTGTTTACACTACAATCAGATCATTTAGTGAATTGTACATAGTAAAAAAGCAGTTGACAATAGTATTAATATTAAATATTATCATAATATACAAAAAACAACATGAAAAATGAATAACTTATCACGAGAGACCGAGGGACAGGCCCAACGACGTCCAGCAACCATCATTCGATGAAGGATGAAAGGTGCTAAATCCTGCAGAGTGTTTCATTCTGAGAGATAAGGTTTAGATAAAAAGCCTCTTTCTGATTGGAAGAGGCTTTTTTATTTTATTGTTCTGTTTCCGTTTTAGTGATTTGAATTGGATATAAGTAATGACTTAGATTCTCATTCAATAATAATAATTAATTTATTTTAAAGGAGATAGTAAAATGAAAAAGAAATCTAGGTTATTGTTATCAAGTATTGCACTAGTAGGTTTGGTTGGTATATTAAATGGTTGTTCCTCTAAAGAAACAACAAAAGCAGATGGAACGGAGGAAAAGGTTATTTTAGTTGGAACTCAAAATGATTATCCTCCTTTCGCTTATGCGGATGAAAGTAATGAACTTATCGGATATGATATCGACGTTATAAAAGAAATTGATGAAAGATTAGAGGGGTATACCTTTGATTTTGTTGCTACTCCATGGGACAGTATGTTTCTTGCACTAGAATCAAATAAAATTCAGGCAGTTGCCGACCAGGTGGCGAAAACATCTGAACGTGAAGAGAAGTACTTGTTTACAGACGAATCTTATTTTGCTGCAGAAACCGTTATTGTTGTGAAATCAGGTCGAACAGATATTCAAACAGTAGATGATTTAGAGGGGAAAAAAGTTGGAGCTTTAGCTGGTGATTCTTATACATTATTACTTGAAGAACATAATAAAAAAGCAGAAAATGATATTATTTTAAAATATAGCGAAAGTGGAACCCCTTCAGAAATTTTACAAGATGTACAAAATGGACGTGTGGATGCCTATGTAAATGACCCAATTATGATTCATTCTGTTATAGAAAAATATAATTTAGATTTAGAAGTTGTAGGACAGCCTATCGTAAATGATAAGATTGGGATTGTTTTTAAAGATGGAAAGCAGGGAGAAGAGTTAAAAGGATTAATTGATCCTATTCTAAAGGAACTCAAAGAAGACGGTACATTAGCTGACCTGTCAGTCAAATGGACGGGTGGAGAATACGTCCCTGAATAAGGCTGGAAAGGGAGGAAGAAATGGAAAATTTATTGGATATTCATTTTTTAATAGAAAGCTTTCCTGCGATAGTTGCAAGATTACCTATTACAATTGGAATTGCCGTGGGTTCGTTGATTATTAGTTTATTTATTGGGCTTACTACAGCACTGATAAAAATTTATCGAGTACCCGTATTAAAGACAATCTCTTCTTTTTATGTCTCTTTTGTTAGAGGAACTCCTCTCTTAGTGCAGATATATCTTGTGTTTTATGGAATACCAAAAGTGATTTACTTTTTTCAAACTGAATATGGATGGGTTCTGAATATTGATGTAAATATCATTGCACCGGAAGTATATGCTTTATTAGCCTTTTCAATTAATTTAGGTGCTTATTTGTCTGAAACGATACGATCAGCAATTGAATCTGTTGATCGTGGTCAGTTTGAGGCAGCTAGAGCTATAGGGTTGAGTCCCACTCAAATGATGCTGAAAATTATTTTCCCGCAGGCTTTATCGGTAGCCATACCTAATTTAGGTAACATGTTTATAAGTACAATTAAAGACACTTCTCTAGTCTTTATTATTGGAGTTATTGATATCATGGGACAAGCCAAAATTCTTGGTTCTCGAGGTTTAGCCTTTTTTGAAGTCTATATAGCAGTTTCTATTATTTATTGGATCATTTGTATTATAGTCGAGAGATTGCTAGTTATAGTAGAAAAGCGTGCCCGGAGATATGAAAGAGGGGTTGTCTCATGATTAAAGTGGAAAATCTCCATAAATATTTTGACCAACAGCATGTGTTAAAAGGGATAAATTTTTCCGTTAATAAAGGAGAGGTTGTTTCTATTTTAGGACCAAGTGGTTCAGGGAAATCAACCTTGTTACGCTGTATCAATTTCTTAGAACAACCTACAAATGGCATCGTTGAAATTAGTGGAAAGAGAGTAAATGTTGAATCCGCTAGAAAGGTAGATATTCAGTCTTTACGATTATCCACAGGAATGGTCTTTCAACAGTATAACTTATTTAAAAATTTAACAGTGTTACAGAATGTCATGATTGGCTTAACAAGTGTGAAGAATATAAGTTCGAATGAAGCGAAGAAGGTAAGTGCAGAAATCCTAGAAAAAGTTGGTCTTCAAGATAGATTGGAGCATTATCCAGTACAGCTATCGGGTGGACAACAACAAAGGGTTGGTATTGCTCGAGCACTGGCGCTCAATCCAGAGGTTTTATTATTTGATGAGCCGACTTCATCGCTTGATCCAGAGTTAGTTGGGGAAGTGTTAACTGTTATAAAAGATGTAGCAAAGGAAGGCAATACCATGCTGATTGTCACACACGAGCTTAATTTTGCACGTGAAATTTCTGATCGAATTATCTTTATGGAAAATGGAATGATTCTTGAAGAAGGAACAGCAGAACAAATGTTTACAAATCCAAGTGTTGAAAGAACGAAGCAGTTTATAAGTAAAGTATTAAAAAAGTAGGCTATTCTACTAGGAAGAAGGATAAGTAAAATGAATCCGATAGAACAGATCTTAGATAATTATCCAATTATGATTATCGATGGAGCAATGGCTACAGAGCTTGAGAATTATGGGTGTAATCTAAATGACCGTTTATGGTCAGCAAAGATATTAATGGAAAATCCAGAGCTAATCAAGCAGGTTCATTTAGATTATTTTAAAGCGGGTGCAGATTGTGCCATAACAGCTAGTTATCAAGCTACTATTGAAGGTTATAAGGAAAGAGGGATATCTGAAAAAGAGGCCACTGATTTAATTAAAAAGTCTGTTCAACTTGCTATTAATGCACGTGATGAATTTTGGGATAATACCGAAAATCAGAAGAACAGACCTAAACCAATAGTGGCTGCATCAGTCGGTCCATATGGTGCTTTTCTTGCGGATGGTTCTGAATATCGTGGGGATTATGTATTAAATGAGGATGAACTAGTTTCTTTTCATAGAGAGAGAATTAGAATACTAGTTGAAGCTGGTGCTGATATCCTAGCGTGTGAAACCATTCCATGTCTGATAGAGGCTAAAGCAATAACAAGGGTGATAAGAGAATTCCCAGAAATCTACGCTTGGATTAGTTTTAGTGCAAAAGATGAGCTTCATATTAGTAATGGAGAAAAAATGTCTGATTGTGTGATGTGGCTAGAAGGGGAGAAGCAAATAGCGGCCATTGGTATTAATTGCTCATCACCAGATTTTATTGATTCATTAATTAAAGAAATAAAAGGCAAAACTTCTAAACCAATTATTGTTTATCCAAATTCAGGAGAAGAATATGATGCTACGAATAAAAAATGGAATGAAGGAGCTTCTTCTAAACAATTTACCATTTGCACTCAACGCTGGTACGAAGCGGGAGCAAAAATAATAGGTGGGTGTTGTAGGACGAAACCTGAAGATATAAAAGCTATTAATGATTGGGCACGTAAGTAGCTTTAACTTACGGGCGGCATGAGGTAATTACCACTAAATAATCTTTAAGCACTTTCCTTAAGCAAAGGGAAAGTGCTTTTTCTATGTTTCTCAATTTTTTTAAGGAAAGCATGGGGACGGTTTTCTTGCACTTTAATTTTCATTGTTCACCAACAGGTAACAGATAAGTTTGTTAATCTTTATAAGAGTATGGCGTACTTTACGACTCACTCTATGTCGTTGGTGGACATACAGTAATATTAATGTGTGATTAAATTAGGCTCAGTCTTATTAGGACTGGGCCTTTAATCTGGGGGAAAGAAAACAAGAAGGAAGTTAATCGATGAATCATAAAAAAATATTTATAATTAATGTAAACTTTTCTTGGACGTAATACGTCTTGTAGACGGGAGGACGATAATGGATGGATTTAAAAAGAATCATGAACTCAATGTAGAACTTAATATTGTGTATAGATACTTACAAATAAGATTTTCAATAAGAGTGACAGTTGGTATAAGATGAAAGTCGGCTATTTACCAGAAAATATGGAAGCATATGAGGCTATGAAATATTCCTTTAAAGATAATTATGCAAATGGTGGGTTTTCATTCATTCTATGGAGATTAGGGAAAGATTCTGATTTTCAAACTTGTATGCAAACGACTACGAAGAAAAGGAGATCAATGGTAGGAAAGTAGTGATTGTTAATAAAGATACTGGAAACAAAAATGTAATGTTTGATAGACAGGTCTTTCTCTTATTCGAAGAAGAAGGGTTGTTGGTTAAAAGTTATGTTGGGACGACTGGATTCAATCTTCCTTGATGCTTTCCATTACAGTGGGGTTAGTCATACAGAAGACATGAATGCGGAAGATCGTTGGTGGATTGATATTCGTCAATAGAGAAAATGGGAAATTTCAGGTAATGCGGGCTATTGATATGAAAATACCCACCCCTGTCTGAAAAAGGCAACTAACCCATTGGAACTGCCCCGCAATCGTTAGATCTAACTAACGACGACGGGGTGTTTTTTATGCCCAATCCTTTTTTAAGAGCCTGACACCAAGCTCAATTTCATTACAAGAAAGATGACTAAATCCAAGTTTAATAATCCGGCTATCGGAATTATTTTTAAGAAAGTAGGTGGGACACACTTTTACACCATAAGAAGAAGCGCGCTCTATGAACCATTCTTCTGAACCGTTCAGGTGTAATTTGATTAATAAGTACAAACCAGATTGCTCACCGATAATAGAAATATTTTGGCCAAATTGCTTTTTTAATTTAGAAACTAAGTGCAGCATTTTCCTTTTATAAACAAGACGCATTCGTTTAATGTGGCGATTCCACTCTCCCATTTCCATAAATTTTGGCATTGTGAGTTGGCTGAAGAGCGAAGTGGTACTCTCGAAATAAGAAAAATGCATTTTATAACGAGTTAACAATGGCTCTGGCAACACCATATAAGTTAAACGGATTCCAGGAAGAAATGATTTTGGGAAGTTCCCTAAATAAATGACTCTTGCTGAATCAATGGAGGCAAGGGCAGGAAATGGTTTTGTGTATAGCGAAACTCACTATCATAAACGTCTTCGATAATATATCCACGCATATTGTTAACCCAATGAATAAGCATTTGCATCTGTTTTCACTCCACGTGATTGGAATAAATATGAGGAGATTTGTTCGCGCAAGGCTATTTCCCCAAATGGATCTCCGTATCGAAAGCTATCCTGTAATGTTAATAGTTGATTGGCAATTCTTCTCCAAATTTTCAGTGGGAAATGTGTTTGATCAACGGCATCTGCGCTGAAATTGACAACAGGAGGTTTCTTGGACTCTGCTTGTTTTTTATTATGAGAGATTAATGCTTCCTGAACCAATACGTAACCCATCTTCCACTTACACTAAATAATGAGAACATCTCTTAGCTTTTTTTTGGTGTTAATGGCGTAATACTCGTTGTCACATTCTTGTAGTTTATGATTAAGTTCAGCCTTTTTAATTTGAAGATCTTTTTTAATCGTTTCACATCCATAAACAGTGATGGCAGCCAGCTAGGAAATAGCTGGTTGTTGACTTTTCGTTGTATTTAAATAAGAACAATTGATGCTGTCAGTCATGTTGTGGCAAATTCCCTGGTTATAGGGGGGGAATTAAAAGGTAAACAACACTATATCCTTGTGATGTCTGCGATCACCACTAAAGCCACGTTGAGTGCGTCTCGAAGATAGTTTTAAAAGAAGCAGCAGACCCCGACCCCAAATAGGGGATTCTGCTGCGTTTTAATCAGGTATGGAAGCCGAAAAACGATAGTGGATGAAAGGTGTTCCATCATCCTTTACTTCAATACGATTTATAAAGCGGTGCAAAATCTCGGGTGTTAACTCATCGAAATTTAGAAATTGAAGTAATTCTTGTTTGAACTTCTCGATGTTATCCGCCGTTTGTTCACTTTCCATCGCTGTTAAAAGATCGTTCTTCTTTTCTGCTAACTCGTTAATTTCAATATTATTAGCCTCTACATTTTCACGGTATTCCTCTTGAGTAATTATCTCTTCGGCTAACATATTGATGTAGTTTCTTTTGCGACGCCTAATGACCTCGAGTTGCTTTTCTAATTTCTCAAGTTGTTTTTCAATGTTTTGCTTCGATTTTTTTGATTGAGCTTCTAACTTTTTTTAATATTGCTGCTTGTCAATCTGTTTCACTAACTTCTGGATGTCAGTTAGAATTGTTTCTTTCAGTAATTTCTCTCTAATTAGATGATTACTGCATGCTTTTTTACCTTGACGTGCATAGCTTCCACAAATATAGCCTTCACGATTACTCCTGTACCACATTCCTGTACCGCAGTCTTTGCAAAAAAGAATGTTGGTAAATAGATGCTTCTTAGGTGCTGTAATATACTTTGTTCTAATTTTCATTTGTTGCTGAACGGCATCAAATACTTCGCGTGTAATTATTGCATCATGAGCCTTTTCAACAATTATTAGTTTTTCAGGACTCAACCTTTTTTCTCTTTTTACTTGTCATACTTACTGTAGTTGAACGATTCTGTACTAAGTCACCTACGTAGTGAGGGTTGGGAAATCGATCGGTTATACCTGCATATCCTGTTGTCAGCGATGCAATCAAGACATTATTTGAAGATGTCGGAATCGGCAGGAAAAATGTAGAGGCTTCCGCAAGAGAAGCGGTGGAAAAAATCAACATAGGTATAAATGAAATACAGAAACCATAAATCTGTTATTCCTCTAGTAAATAAGCTAGAGGTTTTTTTATTGAATAAAAATGTCTCATATTAGTACAAAACCTGCTCACCCTAAACCTATGGGAATGAAATTGTATTTAAGTGCCAAAAATTTTAAATACCCCTATCCAAAGATATTGGAATCTAACTTTTATACTACCTGATATAGTTAAAAGCAAATAAGCAATAAAATTCTTCATAGAAGGTTAAGAGATTGCAAGAGTAGGTTAATGCCAAAAATGAAACCGCTTTAAATGTCATAACGGATACGAAAGCTGTATCTGTATGTTAAGTTTGCTTCTGCCAATTAAGAACAAAGGAGGCAGCAATTAGAAAAAATTTTGTGGAACACCCGTAGACTGACGGGATTTTTGCTAGTCATGATTAAATAGTAACAGCAAGTTTAAGGGTGGCAAATATGTTGATTATTGATTGGGAATAACATACTGCACAAAAGAGAAGTGTTGCAAAATTTCTGTATTAGGAGGGGGCCATCGAGAAATGACAAAACTTATACCAAAGGTTACAGCCTATAGGAAGAATATAAAGTCTAATACTCTAGTGTTAGAGCATGTAGAGGTCAAAAAAGAAACCAGTGGTACTCTTTTCAATACATCAGGCGTAATTACGCACTGTATCTGTTTTTAGCTCCTGCCATTATTCTAACCATTATTTTTAAATATGTACCTATGTATGGATCGATTATTGCATTTAAGGATTTTAGCCCAATGAAAGGGATTTTAGGAAGTGATTGGGTTGGACTGGAGCATTTCAGAGATTTCCTAACATCACCAAATTTTGGCGACATATTTATGAATACGCTTTTGTTGAGTGTTTATGGACTTATTATTGGGTTTCCAGTCCCTATCATTTTAGCTTTAATGCTGAACCAACTAAGAAGGGCAGCAATTAAGAAAAATATACAACTTGTGCTATATGCACCAAATTTTATTTCAGTTGTAGTTGCTACAGGGATGTTGTTTATCTTTTTCTCACCAACAGGACCCATTAATTTTATAATGTCTGTTTTTTTTGATAAGCCAATATCGTTTATGACAGATACGGACTATTTTAGGTCGCTTTACATTTTATCAGGAATCTGGCAAGGTGCTGGTTGGTCTTCGATTAATTATGTAGCGGCGCTGGCGAGTGTCGATCCTCAGTTATATGACACAGCTAAAATTGATGGTGCTACACTTTTACAAAGAATCAGGCATATAGATCTTCCGACTTTAAAACCGGTAATGGCTATTTTATTTATTCTTGGAGCTGGTGGAATTATGGCGATTGGGTATGAAAAGGCTTACCTAATGCAAACATCTATGAATCTGCCAACTTCAGAAATTTTACCAACATATGTTTATAAAAAAGGATTGCAAGCTGGTGACCCTTGGGATAAAGGTAATATATCCGGTAGAGGCACTTGAGCAAATTCTTCAGTTTGGAAATGCAATGGGAGCATATGTAGCTCAAAGAAAAGGTGGCATTCCATCCATGCCGACTTTATGTAAAATACAGGAATTTATAGCAAACCAAATGGAGATTTAAAGTAATTGGAGGTAGGTATGACCGATTGGGTATGAAAAAATTACTGGCAATATTAACTGCTGCAATGTTATTAGGCGGGTGTACTATATTAAATCAAGATCTAAAGAATGGAAAGGATTTGGAAGCACTGCGACCCAAGAAAATGCAAGCAGCCACATCAGATTACTATACAGAAATGTATCGTCCCCAGTACCACTTCTCAACTCCTACAGGAAATTTAGCTGATCCTAATGGACTCATCTATTTTGAGGGGGAGTATCATTTATTCCATCAGAAAAATGGGAACTGGGCACATGCAGTAAGTAAAGATTTGCTTCATTGGGAACACTTACCGATCGCACTGGAGCATGATACTTTAGGACAAGCTTTATCTGGAAGTGCTGTAGTTGATTGGAAGGATTCGACAGGTTTTTTTTGGAGGTAAAGCAGGCCTAGTTGCCATTTATACGAATACAGAAGGTGGTGAGGCACAAAGTATTGCTTATAGTAAGGATAATGGAAGAACATGGGAGAGATATAAAGAGAACCCAGTCATAAAAAATCCAGGAATTAAAGACTTCCGTGACCCGAAAGTGTTTTGGCATGAGAAAACAAAAAAATGGGTGATGGTTGTATCAACCAATCAAAGTGTGACCTTTTTTAATTCAGATAATCTTATTGATTGGAAATTCCAAAGTCAATTTGGTGATAAAGAAGGTTCGCATGTGGCTGTATGGGAATGTCCCGACTTATTCCGATTACCTGTAGATGGGGATAAAGATAAAGGAAAATGGGTCCTTCATGTAAGTATCGGTGATAATGATATAACAAACGGTTCGACTGCCCAATATTTCATTTGGGAATTTGATGGTAAAAAGTTTGTTAATGAAAATCCCCCTGAAACAGTGTTAACAACAGATTTTGGTCAAGACTTTTATGCGGCACAATCATTTTCCGATATTCCCAAAAAAGATGGCAGGAGAATTTGGTTAGGTTGGATGGCTAACTGGAGATATCCATATCAATCCCCGACAGATCCATGGATGTGTTCTATGTCGATACCTCGTCAATTATCCTTGAGGACTGCAGCAGATAACAGTTTTAAGCTGTTTCAAGAGCCTATAAAGGAAATGGAAAGTTTAAGGTCAGACCACATCTCCCTTGATCCATTTGAGGTAGACGGTGAGCATTTAATAAAAGAATTTTCCGGTACAAACTATGAATTTCAAGCAACGATTGAATGGGATAATGTAGAGGAATTGGGGATTCGATTACGCCAATCTGAAAAGGAAGAGACAGTATTTGGATTAAATGCTAAAGGGGAAAGACTCTTTTTAGATAGGTCCCGCGCAGGAATAAATAGTCTACTTGACCGCAATGGCAGCGCATTTCAATTTGGTAGAAGCTATTCAGCCGATTTTACACCGGAAAAGAAAAAAATGAAAATAAGAGGCTTTGTTGATGAGTCGTCTATCGAATTATTTATAAATGATGGAGAATACACCTTTACAAATCTGATTTACTCAAAGCCTACGAGCGATGGGATTGAATTCTATTCAAAAGGCGGGAAAATGAAGGTTGTTAAACTAGATTTCTATCATTTGTATTAAACATGGCGTGAACGTCCTAAAGAACAGGAAGTCGAGCGCATTGTGTTAAGTGAGGAATATGCAATGTTGGAAGTGGGGGAAAGTAAAATAATTCAAGCTCAATTAAAATCTGACTGGGTAGAGAACGATGCAAAGTTCATTTGGGAATCTAAAGACCAAGAAAATCTCACTATCACTCCAATGGATGACTCTAGTATTACAATAAAAGCCATTAAACCAGGTGTCACACATATTCAGGTGAAAGAACAATTAAGTGGAAAAACCAAGGAAATGAAGATTAGAGTTGTGGAAAAGTAAGAATAAAGTAGTATACTCTGCAAAACTACTTTGGAACAAATGACAAGGAGGAAACTAATTTTGAAAAAATGGATTTCAATATTTTTGTCAACTATACTTATTACTACCTCCGTGGGAACGTATCTTGTTTATCCTTCGAAAGGCTTGGCAGCTGTACCCAATCAAACCATAGGGGAAGAAACGAAGGTGGAATCAACTATTTTTGAAAACACAAACAAAGCAACTACAAATCTAACAGGCTGGCAAATTAAAGGGAAAGGCACACTGGAAGACACAGAACAGGGACTATTGCTAACATCAGAACCAAAAGAAAATGTAATGGCGATTTCAGATGTCATCTCTGAAGATTTTATCTATGAAGCAGATGTGAAAGTAATAGACAAGAATGCGGATGCCACCTTAGTATTCCGCTCTAATGAGGATGGCTGGGATTCCTATATGCTGCAAATCGTTCCTAATGCGGGAATCATTCGCCTTCGTGATGCTCGTGATGAAAAGAGATTAAAAGAGGAACGCAAGGTTAAGTTGCAAGAGGGTGGAATCTATCATCTGAAAGTGAAGGTGGTAGGAGATACGATCAAAGTTTATTGGGAGAACAAGTACGCTCCTATAATTGAGGTAAAAAATGCTTCATATAACAAGGGGTTTCTTGGACTTAACGTATGGGATGGGGCAGCATTATTTCAAAATGTAAAAGTCAGCGAGCTCTCAACAAATCTTGGTTCAACCATATATAAGGAAGGAAACTGGGAACCAGCTATCAAAGGTTTGAAAGGAATAGCTGATAATGCTGTGAAAGCAAAGCAAATCTATAATAAAAGCGCAAGCGACTTTGTACTCGAAGGAAATGTTTCTTTTGATCAAAACCCATCGGAAGCAGCACTTGCTTTTCGTGCAAATGAACAGGGAACAACTGGTTACCAGGCGGTGCTTTATAAAGAAGGTCATACAGTCAAGGTGCAATTGAAAAGGGCGGACGGTACAGTACTTAAAACATCGGACCATACCTATGAATCTCAAGAAAGTACCAAACATCATCTTGAAATTATAGCAAATGGCAATGAAATCGAACTGTATGTTGATGGCTACTCTGAAGCTGCTGTTAAGGTGACGGATAGAAGCTACAAGACTGGGTTTGCAGGATTTACCGTAACATCAGGTTCTGCCTACTTCCAAGATGTTTATCTAGTTCCAACATCCAGCTATTACAAAGAAAAATATCGGCCAGACTATCATTATACTCCAGCTCGCGGGTCTGTAAGCGATCCGAATGGTCTGGTCTACTACGAAGGCGAGTATCATTTGTTCCATCAAGATGGTGGGACTTGGGCCCATGCGGTAAGTAAGGATTTGGTGAATTGGAGTCGACTTCCTATTGCCTTGCCATGGAATGATCATGGGCATGTCTGGTCCGGATCAGCTGTAGCGGATTTAAATAATGCTTCCGGTTTATTTACGAATACGGGAGGGAAAGGTCTTATTGCATATTACACTTCGTTTAATCCAGATGGATGGAATGGGAACCAGCGTATTGGTCTTGCCTATAGTACCGATCAGGGACGTACTTGGAACTATTCAAAGGAACGCCCGATTGTAATTGAGAATCCCGGCAGGAATGGGGATGATCCGGGAGGCTGGGACTTCCGTGATCCTAAAGTCGTCCGGGATGATGCAAACAATCGATGGGTTATGGTTGTATCCGGCGGAGATCACATTCGCTTTTTTACTTCTACGAACTTAATAGATTGGAAGCTTACTGATAATTTTGGTTATGGAAATTATGTGCGCGGCGGAGTATGGGAATGCCCTGATCTCTTCGAACTTCAGGTTGAAGGGACAGATGAGAAAAAATGGGTTTTGATGATTAGTACTGGGGCAAATCCAAAAACGCAAGGGTCTGATGCGGAGTATTTTGTTGGACAGTTGACAGCTGATGGTAAATTCATCAATGACAATCCAACTGGGAAAGTACTTAAAACGGATTACGGAAAGGAGTTCTATGCATCAATGTCATTCTCCAATATGCCGGATAATCGCCGTGTAATGTTGGCCTGGATGACCAACTGGGATTATCCGTTTGCATTTCCAACTACGGGTTGGAAGGGAGAACTGACGATTCCGCGAGAGGTACGATTGGTGAACACAGATGAAGGGATAAGACTCGCACAAGCTCCGATTAAGGAACTACAGTCCATTCGCAGCACCATATACCAGACACAGAACAAAATAATAAATCCGGCTAATGCTTCAAACTTGTTAAAGGGAATCAAATCAGGAGCTTTTGAAATAGAAGCTGAGATTGAAATTCCTTCTACAAGCCAAATAACCGAATTTGGTTTTCAAGTTCGTGAAGGTGCGGACCAAAAAACAGTTGTTGGATACAAATCAGCAGATAACAAAATTTTTGTAGATCGTGCTGAGTCAGGTGAATCTGATTTTTCCAGCCTTTTCTCAACGTTACATGAGGCTCCATTAAAACCGGATAATAAACGTATTAAGATGAATATCTTTGTAGATGATTCATCCATTGAGGTATTTGCTAATGATGGGAAGATAGTTTTTTCTGATGTTATTTTCCCTGATCCTTCGAGTCGTAATATTCACTTCTACGCCAAGGGAGGCGAAGTGAATGTTGTATCATTACAAGTACATTCACTTAAAGATACTTGGGGCCACAATGCGGAAGATGGTACAAGTATTGTAATGGATACAAATCAAAGGGAGATGAATATTGGTGATGCTTTAAACTTATTTGCATCTGTGAAAAATGGAAATGGAAAGGGTACTCAGCCTATTAAATGGACATCCAGTGATTCGAATATAGTGGAGGTTGCGTCTTCTACTAACACCAGCGCAGTACTTAAGGCGGGAAGCAAAGGAGAAGCAATCATAACAGCGTCTACGCCGAATGGAAAGGCTTCTGCAAGTGTAGTGGTAAAAGTATATGATGGTGAATTTCATACTAATTTAACTGGATGGGAATCAGACCTTTCGGCATCAAAATGGACTATCACCGAAAATGGAATCCGTGGTACGCATACAAGTGATGCAAACTATATGGCTAAGGAAACTGCGGGAGACTTTATCTATGAAGCAGAAATGATGCTGGGAGAAGCAGGTGGTGCAGGTTCCATTCTATTCCGGGCAAGTGAAGATGGTAGAAGCGGATATTACTTTAATCTTGATCCGAATATGAAGGCTTTTCGTCTATTTTACAAGATTGACGGAGGCTTTGAGGAACGTATGGTAATTGGGAAAGTTCCTGCCTTTATTCAACCAGGAAAGACATATAAAGTGAAAATCGAGGCGAAGGGTCCTCACATCCAGATTTATGTGGACGGTCAGAAAATCATGGATTTACAGGATGGAACATTTGCCGAAGGGCATTTTGGTGTAAATGTCTTTGGAGGTCAAGCAACTTATCAACATGTTAATGTCATCAATGCCTCAGAAGCAAACTTAACGAAAACAAGCTTTACGAATATAGTAACAGGAAAAGCTCTTTATACATCCAAGTCTCAGAACGGGGAGCCGGTGACTATAGCTGATGCAGACCAGGCTACAAACTGGACCCTGATTCCAACGGGTGATGAGCATGGTTCCTATTCAATCCGAACAGATGGCGGCAAAGCGCTTGATATGGATGCTGGGCAAAATAAAATTCAGCTGTACAACTATCTTGGCTATAATAATCAGCGCTGGATTATTACTAAAAATAATAATGGGACTGTTAGTATCACTTCTGTTCATAATGGGAAAGCACTCGAAATAACAGAAGATGGAATTTTGACTCTTGATGATTTGAATCCAGATCAGGGGCTTCAGCAGTGGGCGCTTTCTTCTGATAAAAATTAAAGAGATTTGAAGAGATATAAGAAGAAGAGCTTTGATCGGTATAAAAAAGTTATAGCCACATTCGGTGAAGTATTGGATTATCAGCCTTCCGTTACAACTAGATAGTATTTAAGATTAAAAATAATAAGATGGAGATTAGCGGATTAGGCTAATCTCCATTTTAAATGAGTTTAAGGGGAGAAAAAATAATGTTAAAAAATATTTTTTCCTCGATTAAAGAAAGAGTGATATTTTTGGAATATCCCCTCATTTCCTCAATTTGGCCGGATAGTCAGTAAGTAAAACTATACCTTTTGTACGAGTTTGGGAATAATACACTTATAAAAACGAAGCTTATGTTTAAGATTATAAATAAAAATACCAAGTTATTTGCTGCGCAGTACAAGAATGCTGTTCAATATAAAAAAGAAACTGTACAAACGGTGATTTTTTAATAGAAAAACTGCTTTAAAAGGTATGCACCACTACATCAATAAATCTGCGATCACTATTCAAGCCACGTTGAGTGCGTCTCGCAGTTAGTGTTGAAATAGTCTGCGATCACTATTCAAGCCATGTGGAATGTATCTCGCAACTCATTATAAAGAAAGGCAACTAACCCTTTGGGCGTTGCCTTCTTACGTTTCTTGTAGCAGATTAACAAAGCTGTATTGAATATGGACAGTTCCATCGTTCTTACAGGTGATCTTCTCAACCAGGGAATGAAGATCCTGCGGTGTTAATTCCTTTAGGTTGAGGACATCTTTTAGCTTTTTGCCGATATTAATGGCGTAATACTCGTTGTCGCATTCCTGTAGTTTCTCATTAAGTTCGGCCTTTTTGGTTTGAAGGTCCTTAATCTTGCTGTCCGTTAATTCTCGATATTCAACCAAATCTTCTTTTGAAATGACATTTTCAGTATAGAGGTCTACATATTCCAGCTTTTTGTTTCTTAATTTTTCTATTTCGGATTGGACCTTTTCAAGCTCTTTTAAAATGTTCCGCTTTTTTACATTAAGCTTATTTAATAGGGAGTTTAAGAAGGTCTCTTCCTTTAGAGAGTTAAACAGTGCTTTTAAGTCCTCCATAATCACATGCATAAGCTCTTTTTCCCGAACGGCCACCTTGTTAAGACAAAAAGTATCACCATGTCTAATGTTTCCTCCACAGCGGTAGCTGTTCTTGTACGGTTTTCTATCATTACCTGTATGGCATTAAAGGTTTCCTTTGGAATGATTTTTCTGTTCTTTATCCATATTGGTATGAATTTACTTTAGAGTAAGCTTTAACCTAGAATGGTTGAAGGGCTTAAATTGAGGAATTTGCAAATATATCTATAAAATGGCTATAATGAATTAACATAAAGTGCAGTGGCTTATATAAGCTACCAAGTAAGAAACCCTTCAAACTGGTTGATGTGAAGGGTTTCTTTTTTGTTTGAGATAATTAGCTTTGATTGTTTTGAGATTGAGGATAAGATCGATCAAACAGAATTGTTTAAAAATAATACAAACTCCTATTCGGAAATATGCATAAATATTAGTTGTTATTGCGGAATCTTTATTGAAGTAACGGGAAGTTTAGTGGAACAAACAACAACATTTATTTATATCCAAAATAAAAAACCCCAAAAAGGGGTTAATATCTTTGATTATGTGTAATTTAGTTTTACTGATATTGACTTAGACCTCTTTTGAAAGCTGCTAAATGATTTTGAGAAGCGTCACCAAGTTGTTTCATTACAACTTTAACATCTTGAGGAAGACCAGAAATTGATGATAATTTATTATACATTGCTATGTTGTCAACTTCTCCTTCAACGCCAGCCTGATAAGCCTCTTTTAAAGAACCAGGTTCTTTTGTATACAGTTTTGCATTGTCTTCGGGAACCTTAATTTTGTACTTTTCAAATAAAGAAAGAAGTGCTGAGATATGTCTTTGCTCTGCAGCCTTAATATTCGTAAAGGGTCTAATTGAACCGAATTTTGCAATTATAGTATCGTATCTAGCTTGTGCCAGATACTCATCTTGAATTGCATAAGTTAAAGCTTCTTCTAAAGTAATAGATGAATCCTGAAGTGCTCCTTTAGCCCCGTAATTTTGTGGAAGTTGAGTTTCAGCACTTGCTTCAACACTATAAAAGGCAAAAAGCAAAAGAATGACCATTATAATAATGTTTGGCAATCTTGTTATTTTCCTTTCCATCAAACATCCCCTACCTTCTAAAGTTTTCTTAGTTATTTTTCTCAAAATCCTTTTTTAATACACAATAAATTTTTTAGACTTGCACTCCATATTTTTGCTTTCCATAAGATAACATTATTTGAATGGGGAGATATGTAATATGTATCCTTTTAAGAACAATTACAATGTTAATTACAGACAAACTGATAATTTAGTAAGCGACATTGAGAGAGCAATTAACGGAGAGTATAGTGCCATACAGTGTTATGCAAATATTGCAAGGATGGCACCTACGGAACAAGTAAGGAATCAAATACTTGAAATTAGAAAAGATGAACAAAAACACTTACAACAGTTTGTCCAGATTTACATGAGTCTTACTGGGAGACAACCTCAACCGAAAATTGTGGAAGGATGTCCAAACAATTATCGAGAAGGACTTGAATTTGCTTTATTAGATGAGCAAAAGACAGTGGATTTTTATCTAGATATTGCAGATGAAACTAATAACCAATTTATAAAAGAGATGTTTCGTCGAGCTGCAGCGGATGAACAAAATCACGCAGTTTGGTTTTTATACTACCTTTTTAAACAGGGTTAAAAGGCGATTATTATCGTTAAATGAATTGAGGTGGAAATATGGAATTTAAAAGACCTGACGATATTCAAGAAAACTGTGTTCTTCCTTATTGTGCACAAACAACGGATTTTGCCCCCTTATTTGTGGCTGAAGCTTACGACAATGTAGAAAAGAAAATAAAAGAAGTTCGTCTGGAAAGTTATCGTGGAAAATGGGTTATCTTATTTTTCTATGCAAGTGATTTCACTTTTGTTTGACCCACAGAGTTGGCAGCGGTCGCTGCGATTTATGATCAACTGATGTTTCTAAATACAGAAGTCCTTGCTATAAGTACAGACAGTGTATATTCCCATAAAATTTTCACTGAGGTTTCTCCTTCAGCATCACAGGTTACGTTTCCGCTCTTAAGTGACCGAACACATAAAATTAGTAAAGCATACAGAGTGCTAAATGAAAAAACTGGGGCTACATTAAGGGCAACCATTATTATAGATCCAGAAGGAACGATTGTTACCAAATTCGTAAATCCTTTGGAAGTCGGTCGAAATGTTTACGAAATTTTACGGGTAATTCAAGGGATACAATATAGTAGAAGGACTGGGGAAGGAGTCCCTGCTAATTGGGTCCCAGGTCAGCCTGGAATTATTAGGGATCCAAAGTACATTGGTAGGATTTAAGGACTATCAAATAATCATTTTTAAATAAAAATGATTATTTGATTTTTAGTATACATTTTCGGTTCTCCAACAATCGGGTGCTTGAGTTGTAGATGGGGGTTGCGGTTACGCAGCTCTTTTTTTTTCGTTGATCAACTAACGAAGCAGGTTAGTTGAATAAGAAATGGGAATAATACTCCTAAAAATGTTAAGGTGATAGAAATATGACTACTTTCTTACTTATATCCTGTGTGCCAATTTGTGGTGCTGTTTATGTAAATTCAAACGACGAGTCGGGTTTTGATTTTGATACCAATAAAAAAATGCCCTCCCTTCTAAATCACAAAAATCAAATTTCTTAAATTACACAGAAAAAAAACAGTTTTTCTATTTCACAAAAGTATGTTCTCCTTAAAAATCAGTCTTTGGTAAGATTCTTAGGATCATATGATCAAGGGATTTAGGTTATGCTGACAGATAAAATGTAGAAGAGATTGTGGAGTTTCCTTATTTGAGCTATAGGTAGTTTCACTACATTTGATAATATTTGGAATAATTATTATGAGGTTACTTTCTTTACCGTTCGTTCTCAATATGTTATAGTGACTATGGGAGGAGGAAAATAGAATGGCAAGAAGTAAAGAATTCGAAGAGAACGTAGTATTAGACAAGGCGATGAAGCTCTTTTGGGAACAAGGTTATGAGAAGACATCCATGACCGATCTGGTCCAGCATATGGGAATCCATCGCAGAAGTTTGTATGATACATTTGGCGACAAACATACGCTGTTTTTGAAAGCTATGGATCGATTTCGCGATAAAGTCAGTGCTGAGCTTACGGGAGAAGTTAAACGCTCCAAGAATGCAGCGGAGGCTCTTCAGTTTATTTTTAGTTTCATGATATATGGTGAAGAAAACTCTCCTTCAGGCTGTTTAATGGTGAATTCGGCGGTGGAATTGGCAATGCGCGATGCCGACGTGGATTCAAAGTCCACTGAATCGTTCACACTATCAGAGCAGCTACTCAAGGATATTATTCTGTGGGGGCAAGAGGAGGGAGAATTTACTTCAGAGTATGATGCCGGCGAACTGGCGGATAATCTGCATACTGTGTGTGTTGGGTTAAGGGTAATGACAAGAACCTCCATTCCCAAAGAAAAATTACACCGTATAGCCAATTTATCGATAAAACTTTTAGATAAATAGTTCCTATAAGAGAAAGTCTAAACTGTAGTAAAGCTTTCTCCTATGTAGATATCAATGCTTATGCATTTTTTAGAATGATTGTTCTCATATATGAGTCTTGCCTTGCTTAAGCTCTCTCCATGAAGGGATTTTTCTTTTGTGTTTTTTAGAATGATCGTTCTTGTATATGATTCTTGCCTTACTTGAAAATTTCTCAATGAAGGGATCATTCCTTTGTTCTTTTTAGAATGATCATTCCCATATAACGAGCCTTGCCTATGCCCAAAACTTCTCCTTAAGGAAATCATTACTTGCGTAGTTTTGAGGAGTAAGACATTTTGTTGTACCAAAATAAATATTAAAAGGAGCACATAAAAATGAAAATTTCTGAACAAGTCGTATTTGTAACCGGAGCGAACCGAGGTTTTGGACGCCATTTAGCACTTGAACTTCTATCCAGAGGGGCTAAGGTTTATGCCGGTGCAAGAAATCCGGAGTCCATTGACATTCCCGGTGTAATTCCTGTGAAGCTTGATATTACCAACCCTCAAGAGGTAGCTGCAGCCGCTATGGTCGCTAAGGATGTTACGCTATTGATCAACAATGCAGGATCGTCTACAGGTGCTTCTTTGATTGACGGTGATCTCGATAAAATACATTTGGAGTTTAATACGCATTTCTTTGGCACACTTTCCATGGTTCGAACTTTCGCACCGATTCTAGCAAATAATGGGGGAGGAACGATTCTGAATATTCTTTCCGCATTATCTTGGGTCAGTTCGGGAACTGTTGGGGCTTATACTGCTGCAAAGGCGGCAGAGTGGGCATTGACAAACGACCTACGTTTAAATCTCTATCCTCAAAATGTGAGAGTAGCTGGATTACATGTAGGCTTCATGGAGACAGACATGACATCGAGCTTAGAAGTTCCCAAATCCAACCCTGAGGATATCGCAAAAATTGCTGTTGATGGATTAGAATCCGACAGCTTTGAAATTGTTGCTGATGATGTGAGCCGAAAGATCCAAAGAGTTTTTGCCGGTGGTGTATCTGCGATATACCCACATCTCTCCTAATACAAATTACTAATACAGTGATTTGTCCAAGATTTCAAACAAAAGGTACACCCGTATACAACGGGTAACATAATTTGAAGAGGAGTGTACAAAAATGGATAAATTGTGGAGCAAAATGAAAATTGGAAATTTGGAATTACCTCATCGTTTAGCGATGGCACCAATGACACGTAGTAGGGCGCAAGAAGATGGTACACCAGGAGAACTAAGTTCCCTTTATTATGCTCAAAGAGCATCTATGGGATTAATTATTAGTGAAGGTACACAACCTTCTGATGATGGACAAGGTTACTTATGGTCACCTGGCATCTATACTGAAAAGCATATTGAAGGGTGGAAAAAGGTTACGGATGCTGTGCATGAAGCAGGTGGATTTATGTATATCCAATTAATGCATGTCGGTCGTATGTCGCACCCTGACAATACACCACATCATCGTCAAGCAGTTGCACCATCTGCGATTGCACCTGGAGTAGAAATGTTTACTGCTAAAGGGATGCAGGAAATACCCGTTCCCCGTGAGTTAAGTGAAGAAGATATTCAAGCGACAATTGCAGACTTCCGAAAAGCAGCATCTGCAGCTATTGAAGCAGGAGCTGATGGTGTTGAAATTCATGGAGCAAATGGTTATCTAATTCATCAATTTATCGGTGAAAATTCTAATAAACGAACGGATAAATACGGCGGATCAATAGAGAATCGTGCTCGCTTTGCTATCGAAATAACGAAAGCAATCGTTGAAGAAATTGGAGCAGAAAGAACGGGCTTTCGTATCTCACCAGGGGTACCTCTTGGTGGAATTGAAGAAGGTGAACAGGGTCCTGAAGTTTATCTCCATCTTGTAAAAGAATTAGCTCAATTCAATTTGGCTTACCTTCATGTTATGCATGTAGGAAACGAAACACTGCTCCAAGAAATTCGTTCAATTTGGTCCAATCCATTATTAGTCAATCGAGCAGGTCGAGCTCTAGAAGATATTAGTGTAGATATTGATAATGGCGTTGCTGATATGGTACCAGTCGGTGTATGGTCATTAGCTAATCCGGATTTAGTAGAACGTCTCAAAAAAGGGTTTCCTTTGAATGAGGCAGACCGTACAACATTCTTTGGTGGTAACGGAAGCTTGGGTTATACGGATTATCCTACGATGAAAGAATTAAAATCTCAAGAGGGGTAAGTATAGCTTATAAGATGAAGAATGGCGTAAAACTGAAAAATTGTAAGCCATTCTTTCATCAAAATTAGAAATTATGGGAAACAGTTGTCTCGATAATTAATATAATAAAAGTTTGTGCCGCTTTTTTTGGCTCAACCTGAAAATCAGTGTTTGACGCGTGAATTAGGTGTATTTGCAACGTAAGATGCATTCTTGGGCATATATCCCTTCAAGCACTGGTTTTGTTTTGAGTCACTTACATTCAACGCTAGAGATTGCATTTCAATGAAAAAGCACCAAAAAATTGTAAAGGATGAGGATGAAAAAATGAGAGCTGCTCAAATGCAGAAATATTCAAAAGAAGTTCAAGTGGAATTGAATGATGTTAGAATACCAGAATTTAATAGCCGCGAGGTACTCGTTAAAGTAAAAGCAGCAGGTGTTAATCCAGTAGATATCCTTATTTTAAATGGAAGTATTCGAATGATTTCTGATTATGATTTACCATTAACTTTAGGAAATGAACTATCTGGAGTTATTGAGGCTGTTGGAAAAGATGTTAAGAACTTCCACGTTGGTGACCACATTTATACGAGGTTGCCAGTTAATCAAATTGGAGCTTTTGCTGAATATGCGGTCGTCAATGAAGATGCTATATCCATAATGCCTAAAAATCTATCCTTTATTGAAGCAGCCGCTGTTCCTCTCACTGCTTTGACTGCTTATCAAGCATTAAATGACGTACTCAATGCTCAGCCTAACAAAAAGCTATTTATCCCTGGAGGAACCGGCGGCTTTGGTGCTATGGCAATCCCCATCGCCAAATCAATGGGGTTATATGTTATAACAAGCGGCAGTGAAAGAGGTAGATCCCGTACACTGTCGATTGGCGCTGATAAATTCATAAATTACCATGAGGAAAACTATGCCAACATTTTATCTGATATAGATTATGTTATTGACACCTTGGGAGCAAAAGAGATAAAAGCAGAACTTGGTATTTTAAAGCCTCAAGGGAAATTAGTATCATTAAAAGCCGTACCTAATTATCGCTTTGCGGTTGAAAATAATTTTCCAGTGTGGAAAAAACTATTGTTTGGTTTAGTGGGTGCTCGTGTAGATTCTTTAGCACGTAAACATAAAAATGAATATCACTTTTTATTCGTGCAAGCCAATGGCAGTCAATTACAAAAAATCACTAACCTTGTTGAAAAAGAAAATATCACGCCCTCTATTGATTCAATTTATAATTTTAATGACATTAACAAAGCATTAATAAAAGTTTCTACTGGACACTCACAAGGCAAAGTTATTGTAACCTTCTAATCTATAATTTAAGTACGTGGAAGAACTCTTGTAAACTATAAGGTGCTTTCCTTTTATAGTTCCAGCTACCAATAGGGTAGCTTTTTATTTATTTCGCAAACGGGGAAGTTTAATTATGAGATGACTCACAACTGAAAAAATTATTTTATTGACCTTCTTTGGAAATAAAACAGCACCCTTGAAGAGTGCTGGAAACCTATTATGGAAGTCCTATTTCTATTCAATCGATGAAGAATTTAACTTTGCTCCTTTAACCTAGATCTACGAAGATAGAAGCCGTATATGAAACCAGTCATAATGTTAATAATCGAGAAGCAAATAAAAATATTTCGATAAACCATTTCCAAAGATAAACCTTCTTGAATGGTTATGAGTAATCCAGAAATAGTCACTCCGAGACCCGCACCGAAAAATTGCATTAATTGTCCGATTCCTATCCCCGAACCAATTTGATTGATTGGCAAGATCCTTGTTATCTCGTTCGAAATACTTGAAGAAATTGCCGTAAAGCCAACGCTAGCAAACATATAAATGAAAAGGATAAAATAGGGATTTGCAGAAGAGAACCATGCAAATAAGATTGAGGCGCTTAATAACAATAACTGCCCAAAAATAATTAAGGGTGCATTCCCAAAACGGTCAATGAATCTTCCTATATATATGCCAGCAACCACGGCGATAATGGCACCTGGAAAAATCATCAGTCCTAGCTCTGCCGGTTCTTTTCCGAATACAGTAGTGAGAATAATAGGCATTAAAAACAGATTTGAAAAGTTAATGAAAAAAGCGGAACAATTAATAAGAAGGAGCTTTGTATATTGCTTATTTCTAAGTAGGATTAGCGGAATAAACGGTTCTTCCGTCTTATTAAGATATTTCCAACATACCGCAAAAAGAACGACTGTTCCTAATAGTATCCCATACGAAAATGTAGATAGAAAAAGTAACAGACCTGTTACACTAAGCCCCGTAAGAATAGCACCGAATAAATCGAAACGTCCTTTTTTAATCACCTCATTAGGCAATAACTTTAGGAAGAAAGGAATAGACAGGACAGAAAAAATAGTGACAACGAAAAGATAATTCCATCCTAAGTATTGAGTAATCACTCCCCCTAGTACAGGACCTAACCCAAATGCCAAAGAGGCAGCTGAAGCAATAATCGCCATCGCTTTTCCACGCCTTGATAGAGGGATATACCGCCCAGCCATGATCATACTTAATCCCATAACGGCTCCTGCTCCAGCTGCTTGAAGAATTCTAACTCCTAATAGGATAAAAAAATTTGTTGAAAAGAAACCGATGACTGATGATATTCCTAATAGGCAAATTCCATGGAGTAGAAGTCTTGAGAGGGGAACAAAATCAGATAGGCGACCAAAAGTTAACGTTGAAATGGCAAACATGATGGAATAACCTGACACCAGCCATGAGCCCAAGGATGAGCTTAAGGATAAGTCTTTAAGTATAAAGGGTAATGCAACATTAAACATGGTTGTATTCATTACCACAAGCAAAGTGGTAACACTCCATATTAAAATGAGTTTATTCTCTTGTAATTGCACCGTGCTTTCCATTTTGGAAGGAGCCGTTAGAATAGAAGGCATTTGTTCCCACCTTACCTTTTTAAAATTGATAAAAATGAACTTTACATCGTACTACAAGCTAAATGATAGCTAAAACTTTATGGACTTACTTTGAATGGACTTTCTTTTAACAAGAGATTAGTTATATTATTCTATTTTCAATCTTTTTCCGGCAGAATTACCCTTCAAAATCATACATGTACTTGTAGAATGTGCCACAAGACTTTGTTTTTCATCATATACATGACACTCCAGCAATCCGACTGATGAACCTTTTTTTATTAATTTTCCCTCAGCTCGAAGTCTAGATTTAAAAATAGGTTTTAGGAAATTTAATTTAATTTCCATCGTCGTAAAAAGTTCTTCCTCAGCTAATGTAGTTACAAAAGCTAAGCCCATCGCAGCATCGGCTATGTCACATAAAATTCCCCCGTGCAGCGTACCCATTGGATTATGTAACCTTTCAGTTGCATCGATTTCAACTACAACTCTGCCTACTTCCACTTCCGTTACGTTAAAACCTAATACCTCCGCAACGGGAGCTCCAGGTAATTCACCGGCTGCTATTTTCTTTAAAACCTCTAAATGATTCATTCTTTTCACCCTCCATATTAAATAAAAAAGATTAGACAAAATCATTACTTTTTTAGAACGTCCATTCTAAAATTGTTAATCTAATACCGCTAAAGTGGAATCAATGATGTTTTGAAGTTTCTCTTTATCTGACGTTGTTTTGGCTAATACTCTTACCCCAATAAGTGAATTGTGAATAAATTGAGATGATTTTTCTATATCAAGTTGATTGGATATTTCCCCACTTATTTGCCCCTGCAATAGTAGTTCGCATATAAATGATTCTGTCTTACTAAAGCTTCTACTAATCCTGTCAGCAACTTCTTGGTCATGTAAGGCTAATTCTACAGCTGTATTAACAATTAAACATCCTGGGGGTTTTTCTTCATCCGAAAAAGCCACCATTTCAAATAATCTTCTTATCGCTAACTTGACCGAATTAAAAGGTTTAATTTGTTGCTCCATTCTTTTTCCGATTATTTCTTCGAAGAGTTGTAAAGCTCTTAGAAATAACGTCTGTTTATCACCAAATGTGTCATAAATACTTCGACGGTGTATGTGCATATAGTCTACTAAATCTTGCATAGACGTTTTTTCATATCCATTTCGCCAAAAAAGCACCATTGCTTTTCGTAAAACCTCGGCTTCATCAAATTCTTTGTGTCTAGCCATTTTTTCCCCCCTTTTAAAAGAATTGTATCATTTTTAGAACGAACGGTAAAGAATATTCGAACTATTCAAACGGTAAGGTAATGAGCAACGGTAACATCGCTATTTTCTTGTTCATTTAAAAGAGATTGTGAAGAAATGTACTTAAAGTAACGGGTGCATTTGTTCAATATCCCCAATTTTTAATAAGTCAAAAATATGCAAGTTTTTATTCATTTCTTGCATATTTTCAACTTATTTACATTCAAAAAACATACCGCCATTAATAGCATTTTTTAATTGCCAAATACACATATCCGGCGTAAAATGGATCCTTAGCCATGGAAATTAATTGTTCGTCAGTCTTTTTGAATTTTTTTCGATATTCCTTCGTGACCTTATACAAATCATCAAGGGAACGAATTTCATTAAGAGTCGCAAAGTATTGTTGCACGCCTTCCCTCTTAGAAGAGTCATGTAAAAAACGCTTTGTCTCTTTTTGTTTTTGGTAACCAAATTTTTAGCTGGATATCTTAATCTTGCCTCCCGGCTTCTGCGAGCGATGTTTTTCCCCTCAATGTCACTGAACATGCTCAGTAATCCTTCTACAAAAACATCATCACTCGCTGGCATGTTTCCGTTCCCCACAGATGTGTAAATCACCTGGACATCATACTTAGTGCGTAAGTCATTAAATTCCATGCCTTCGTAAAAATCACGGAACAAGCGGCTGCGGTCAAAGGCATAGATACTGTGGACTTTCTTATCCTTTACCAATGAAATGAGCCTTTGCATCTCTGGCTTTTTATTAATCGCTTTTTTGTTTGCGGAAGTGGCTATTTCATTAATAATCAAAATTTCGTCATCCGACAGTTTCTCTCGGAAGGGCAGGTCTGCGGCTTCCTGGGTTATGATATCTTGTCCTGCTGTACTCACTAGTCGGAAGAAAACATGCTTTTTCTGGCTGTTAATTGCATTCATCTAATTTACATCCTTTCTTTCTCTGGATAATTCATATAGCAATTTTGCCTGCAGTCTGTGTGGGATATTCCAAAGGTTTTCTTAGTTTGTTAATAAAAGGGGAGTTATTGTCACTCATGCAAGCATCCCCCTATCTCTTAGGCGCTGTATTGCAGTTTGTGTATTGATTCGAATTTTTTTTTCAGTTGTATTTTGTTGTGTTTTTTTCATGGTTTGTTTCCTCCATTTAATTATTTTGCTCTGTGGTTCATCCACCGGCAAAAGGAACATAACCATTTCATGTAAAATGTCAACAGAAAAAATAAATTTCCTGTATTAGATTAAATGATGAAACCAAAAAGAAATCCTCCTTACTGTAAAAGGAGGATTTCTTAAAGCGCTTGGAAATAACTAAATGAGGTGAATGATATTAGAATAAATAGTCAACACACAGGGGGATTATTTACCATAGGCTAAAGTCACGAATATTTCTTTATGTTTTTGGACCGTCTTGCTATAATAAATACTACAGTTGTAAAAGCAGGAGGGTTATCATGAAGGAGATTCCACAAATATCAGAAGCAGAATATGAAGTGATGAAGGTTATATGGAACTTTGAACCGATTTCGACTCCTGAGGTAGTGGAGAAATTATCGAATAAGAGTGATTGGAAGCCAAATACCATTCACACCATGCTGGCGCGCCTAGTTAAGAAAAAGGCTTTGCTCGCAAGCAAAGATGGCCGAGTGTTTATTTATACTTCACTGGTTGAAAAGCACGAATATGTTGAGCAAAAAAGTAAATCCTTTTTGCAGCAGTTTTTCGGCGGCACGTTAAATTCAATGATATTAAATTTTATTGAAAATGATAAGTTATCGAATGAAGATATTTCGGAATTAAAGGAAATATTATCCACTAGAGACAAGAAAGGGGAAAAATAATGGATACCATGCTGCTGCGGATTTTAGTTAGTACGATCGTGGTATCACTCCTTATTTTCATAATTTTGTTAATCAAAAAGCTATTAAACAATCATATGACGGTGAAAGCACATTATCATATTTGGTATTTCCTTTGCATTCCAATCCTTGCTACCTTTTTACCTTGGAATTATTTTCGACTTGGAGAAGGAACGCGCTATTTTAAAAGCTTACTTTTTTTTCATAGAGACGCGCCATCTAAGAGTGAAAGGATTAATGGAGTGGATGCCACTCAGGCGCCAAACAGCGATCTATTAAATGATTTCACGGTATCGGTTAACAAGTCAACGCCCGATTTCGTCTACCATACCTTTTTTACAGTTTGGGTCATTGGAGTGGTTCTTTTTGTTGTGGCTGCTGTTTATTCAAACTATCAAATCTATCAAATGAAAAAGTCAGCTGCGGCTGTTCATAACAAAAAGTTAAATGAACTATTAGAAGCGTGCAAAGAGTTGGTTGGGGTGAAAAGAAACATAAGGCTGCGGGAGACCTCTCTTATTACCTCGCCTATCGCGGTGGGGGTTTTTCAACCCTATATTTTTTTACCAAGCAAACCGCGAGAAGGATTCTCGTTAAATGAATTAAAGTACGTGTTTTTGCACGAGCTGCACCATCATAAAAGCAAGGATCTGTTCGTGAATTACGTCATGTGTTTGTTTCGTATTATTTATTGGTTTAACCCGTTCGTTTGGTATGCCTTAAAAAGGATTCGAATCGATCGGGAATTGGCCTGTGATGCCTCCGTTTTAAATCTCTTGGATGAGAGTGGACATATCGAATATGGGCATACCATCATTCGGTTTGCAGATAAAAAATATGATCTTACCCTTGAACAGTTTGCTCCAGGTATAGGGGGGACAAAAAAACAAATCAAACAAAGAATCCAGCGCATTGCAAACTTCTCTAGTGATTCTCTATTATTGAAATGGAAAAGCAAGGTCATCTGCTCAGTTTTAGGAATTGTTGTGCTATTCCTTGCTCCAATCACCACCGTTATTGCCAGCCCAGATGATGTGTATCAGTTTAGCGGGAAGAAGGCTGTCTATGAAGATCTAAGCTCCTATTTTAAGGGCTACAAGGGCAGCTTTGTTTTATATGATCCCTCTAAAAATCAATATCAAATTTATAACCGAGAGATGAGTGAACAGAGAATTTCTCCTAATAGCACCTATAAAATATATTCTGCCTTATTTGCATTAGAATCCAATGTGATTTCCACGAATAACAATAATCAGGTTTGGGATGGGAAAATTTATCCCTATGAAGAATGGAACCAAAATCAAAATTTAGCGACTGCCTTGGGTCGTTCCGTGAATTGGTATTTCCAAAATACCGATCGTGAGGTAGGAAGAAAGCAGCTGCAAGATTATCTTCACAAGATAAAATACGGGAATGAGGATCTTTCAGGGAATTTGGATAGTTACTGGATGGAATCTTCTTTAAAAATATCACCCATTGAACAAGTTCAATTATTAGTCCAATTAGAAGAAAATCAATGGGGTTTTAAAGCGGAAAATATCAAAGCGGTAAATAAGGCAATTTTAATAGATGAGCAAAAGAATGGACGGCTGTATGGTAAAACGGGAACCGGCATGATTAATGGAAAGAATGTAAATGGCTGGTTTATTGGCTTTGTCGAAAAAGGTGAAGATCGTTTTTATTTTGCCATAAATATTCAAAATAAGGATGGGCATGCCCAAGGAAACAAGGCAGCGGAAATTGCCAAGCAGATTCTGGATCATAAAAAGATATATTAATCATTAACCCCAGAAAGGATTACTCTTCCTTTTTGGGACTTTTAGGATTTAAATACTACAATTGTAGTATTTATAACAACCTAATAAACTTCCAGTATGAAAGGGCTGATGTGTTTTGAAGAAGAAAAAGCAGAAAGAAAATATAGTAATAATCCGCTCGAGACTGAATGCTCTCTTTTTCATAGTCTTTGTTCTTTTTTCTATCCTAATTCTCCGCCTGGGCGTCACTCAAATTATCAAAGGAGAAGTCTTTGCGGCTCAGGCAAAGAGGACAGATGTGACGCCCGTCAGCTATTCCGTCCCGCGCGGGAAAATATACGATACGAATCAAAAGTTAGTAGTCTACAACATTCCAGAAAAGGCGATTATCTATACACCGCCCAAAAATCCCCAGCCGGGCGAATTGCTTGAACTGGCCAATAAGTTAAATACCTTTCTGGACATGACTGATAAAGAGATAAATAAAGTGACAGATCGGGATTTGAAAGATATCTGGCTGGTTGTACATAACAATGGCACGGATTTAATTACAAAGAAGGAGGAGAAATTATACCAACAGAAAAAGCTGAATGACGAGGATTTATATCGATTAAAATTGAACCGCATTACAGAAAGCGATCTAAAGGCAATGGACAAAAACTTGGCGGCAATTTATCGGAAACTATCGTCCGCAATCGCTCTAACACCGTCGATGATTAAAAATGAAAATGTAACAGAGGAAGAATTTGCGAAGGTCAATGAAAATCTGGAAGACTTGCCGGGTGTGGATGCTACGACCGATTGGAAAAGGGGCAAGACTTATGGGGAAACGTTTTGGAATATGCTTGGGGAAGTAACAAGTGAAGATGAAGGTTTACCCGCAGAAAAGGTAGATTACTATACTGCTAGAGGGTACAGCCTGAATGACCGCGTCGGGAAAAGCTATATTGAAGAGCTATATGATGGCGTGTTGCAAGGCCAAAAGGAAAAAGTAAAAACGGTAACAGATCAAAATGGAAATGTAGTGAGTACAGACATTGTATCGGAAGGGAAGAGCGGGAACGATATTGTTCTGACCATTGATATGGAGTTCCAAGCCCAAGTGGAGAATATTATGCAGGAAGAATTAGTTAATGCAATCCAAAAGCCGCATACGGATACCCTTGACACTGCCTTTGTTGTGGCAATGGAACCGAAAACAGGTCACATTCTGGCGATGTCAGGAAAAGTGTATAACAGGCAGTCCAGAAAGTTTACCGATTTTACACCGGGAGCTTTCACTTATGCGTTTGAACAGGGGTCCGTTGTAAAAGGGGCTACCGTATTAACTGGATATCAAACGGGTGTCAGGGATTTCGGGGAAATCGTGCTGGATGAGGTCATGCGATTTAAGGGTTCTGGAACCTTTTCCTCCTACGAAGTTATGAACAGAATTAACGAATTAGAGGCATTAGAGCGTTCATCGAACGTATATATGTGGAAAACCGCGATTGAAATTATGGGTGGCAAGTATGCTCCCAATGGTACATTGAATATCGATCCGAAAAAAATTGAAACCATTCGCTATTATTTCAATCAATTTGGTTTAGGCATCCCGACAGGTATTGATTTTGATAATGAGACGGCAGGAATTAAAGGAACCAATACTAGCACCTACTTTCAAATTGCCATCGGACAACTAGATACCTATACTCCGATGCAAATTGCCCAGTATATTACAACGATTGCCAATGGAGGATACCGGATGAAGCCTCAATTAGTGAAGGAGATTCGTGAACCCAATTCGAATGGCAATGAACCAGGTAGCGTAATCGAAGAAATCGAACCAGTGGTGCTAAATCAGGTGGATATGAGTGAGGAGATGATTAAGCGGGTTCAACAAGGTTTTTGGCTGGTTACCCATGGTGCCAAAGGAACAGCGAGAGGATATTTTAAAGACGAACCGTACAATGCCGCGGGTAAAACTGGGACCTCGGAATCCTATAAAAATGGGGTGAAGACATGGAATCTTTCTTTTGCTGGTTATGCTCCATTCAATGATCCTGAGATTGCCATTGCCGTTATTGTACCCAATGCCTACCGTGATGGTTATGCTCAGCCGCACAGTGCAGCTAATATCATTAGCCAGCGGGTTTTTCGAGCATATTTTAACCCTAATGAAAAAGGACACCAAACTACAAAATGATATTGACATCTTTTTATTACACGTGTAGTATAACGTATGTAATAAATACTACAATTGTAGTATTTATAGCAAAATCTACTATTACGTATGTAATTAAATTGGGGAAAGGAGGAAATTCTCCCGAGCAATTCGTGGCAGCAAAAGGTTATCAAAGTGATATTGACTATGATTAAAAAGCCGCAAACGGAATAAATTTTTCGTTGCATAAATAATGGAATTGAATTCGAAAGTAATCCACAATTTTTAGAATCTGTGGTTAATATCAGACGGTGTTAATCAATACATAATGATTAAACCCACTTATTCTATTTTCTGTACATCTATTATTAATAGAAAGAGGTTAAGATCTTGATGAAAACACATAATATTTTCAGTATGAAAAATTTCATACATGCCCTGCTTGTGCTAGTGGTTGCAATTGTACCACTCGGCGGCTGGTCGACCGCCAATAAACTTTCGGACAAGCCCGAAAAGGCAGGCTTGAAAATACCAGCACCCCATTTACACCGTGAGTTTGCAGAACTCGAGAGCAAATTTGACGCCCGGCTTGGGGTCTACGCTATCGATACAGGCACAAACCAGACCGTTTCCTATCGGCCTCATGAGCGGTTCGCTTACGCATCTACTTACAAAGCTCTAGCAGCAGGTGCATTGCTGCAGCAGTACTCAATTGATCAATTCGACGAGTTAGTCAAATACAACAGTGAGGACATAGTTTCGTATTCACCCGTGACAGAGCTTCACGTAGATACCGGGATGACTCTTCGGGAAGTTATCGAGGCTGCTGTCCGATATAGCGACAACACCGCTGGGAACCTTTTATTAGAGAAACTGGGAGGCCCTGAGGGATTTGAAACAGCACTGAGGCAGATTGGCGATAACGTTACCCAGGTTGATCGCTACGAGCCGGATTTGAACTCAGCTGTTCCTGGAGATACACGTGACACAAGCACACCAAAATCACTTGCTACGATCCTTCAGGCTTTCGCAGTCAGCGACTTGCTCCCTACTGAAAAACGTAAGATCCTGACAGATTGGATGCGGGGAAATGCCACTGGAAATGCATTGATCCGTGCTGGTGCACCAACAGGTTGGGAAGTCGCTGATAAGAGCGGGGCGGGAAGTTATGGAACGCGGAATGACATTGCGATTGTTTGGCCGCCGAATAGAGCTCCCATTGTCATCGCAGTCCTATCTAGCCGCTATACACAGAATGCCACCTATGACAATGCGCTTATCGCAGAAGCTGCCAAGGTCGCACTTAACGTTCTGAAGTGAACAGATAAATAAAATATACTTATCACAATTCTCAAATGCATCAGTGAGCAGGCTTATCATTCAGTCATCATATACACACATTAGAAAGATTTAGTATGTGTATGTGCTGACTGTTTTTTCTATATATTAATAGGAATGGACAACATTAAGAAAATAGTTGTAAAGCATATTGCCACACAAATAACAGGAAGCAGTGGAAGATGTTTTAAAAGCTAAGCTTGCAGGCTTGAATATGTATTTGAATTGTATTAACTGTCAGCAAATGAAGTACCAAATCTAGATGGATTCTGCTTTGTTTTGTATTATTAACTAACATTTGCTAGAGTATTGACCGGATGCATATATACTTTTAGGTAATGCGGGCTTTTGCTATGGAAAATAAACCCAACCCTGTCTCTAGAACAACAGGGTTCTAGGACAGAGGAAGTGGTATTTAATCAAGGGACAATATACTTTAGTGCAAAGCTTGGGAACCGCTGATGCTGCTGTTTAATACCTGAATTTCTTCAACTTGCCCCTAGCTATTTACTAGCGTAAGTGTTTCGCCCACTTACTTCATGACAAGTACCATTGGCCATGACCAATCGAAACTCCAACCGAACCGTTACTGCAAGAAGCCGCTCCCGCTCCTCTAAGTCTAGTAACCCAGTCTGAAAACAGCAGCAAAAGACCTTGTCTAATGATTACTACGCTGATTTTCTGCATCGGCTCAGCTCACCACCTCTTATTTAACGTGATGTAAGGATTTCCCACGCTCAATATTCTTTTCGTAGTTTTTTCATGTCGAAACTACCAAGCGACAGTATTTTGACAGAGGTAGCTGCTCTGACCCTTTTGGGGATTTACCTTTGTGATGTTAATACAACCCTTTACGTAAATAAGTGCAACATTTTATTGGAGTTTTTTTGTTTTTTATTAATTACTAAAGGAAAGAGAAGAATCAATATTTATTTTATAAAGGAGCAACGGCACGAAATAAAAATTGCAATATTATGTAGTTTTTTGTAATAAATGGTAAAATAATGCAGAGGAGGAGAAGATATAAAATTAACAAAACTAACAATAAGAAATTTTAAAGGCATTAAAGAACTTAGCTTGGATATAGAAAACATTTCAATTATTATTGGTCCAAATAATTGTAGTAAGAGTACGGTGTTAGAAGCCTTATGTAAATTCGGTTCCAACGACTCAACACTGGATAACATTTTTTAAACGCATTCCCGGAGGTAATTTATATTCCTGCGGTCAAAAATGCAAATGACGATATAAAAGATTCTTCTCCCTCAATACCTGAATAACGTTTATCATGGCCTGCCCACCTTAAATTGGAGATAGCGATTTTGGGAAAAGGTTTTAGAGTGGTATTTATTCAATGACTAGACATTTTTATCTAATTTTATTTAAAATCTTTACCCGGTACTTCTTAAATATGAAGTACACAATCAAGTAAATTAGAATTGAGGAAATCAGTATATTTATCACTGCCCCTGTTACAAATAGGAATCCACTTGAATGGAGTCCAACTATCCCTGCAAATGTATGATAAATAGCATTTATATATTCGACTTCTTCAAGTTTATCAAACATAGTTTTCCTATCCAATATAAAGCTTCCAACCTTATAATTTAATAGGAAAAGTAATGGCCAAATAGGAGTTCCGATAATACCACCTACAATGGCTGAAACTGTATTCGCCCTTACTAGCTTTGCCAAACCAACAGAAAGGACGGGACCCAGCCCGAACGTAGGAATCCAGCTTGGAATAAGTCCCATAGTTAGACCTAATGCTACCTGATGTGGACTTGATTTCAGTCGAAATAGACGCACTAGATTATATTTAATTCTACGTGTTATTTTCATCTATTTTTTACATCCCTTCCGAATACCTCAGCAAAATCACTGTATCACATCTATAACTTTACTGATATTCACAAATTTCTACTCAAAAATTCTCAAGGTACTGAGCCCCTTCACTTTAATAGTGAAGCCATTGGGCGCTAGAGTGGAATGGGATTCCGAAAAAAACACGCAAAAAATATATTACCTATTTCTTTATCCTTTTTACAAATTGATAAAATAAATAGATGATATAAGTAGGTGCTGCAATATATATTAGATAAGGAAACCTTCCGTATGTTCCTTTATATATCAGAAATAATAAACATCCTAAAAAAATAGTAACAATGGTGCCGTACTTAGGTAATGGAACATCTTTTAAGCTAGGTATTCTAATCTTGCTGACCATTAAAAAGCAAAGCGCCGTAAAGATAACTGTTGTAATAATATTCGGAATGGAATTACCAAACAAAGTTAGTAATGCTAAAATACCACCCGCTGCAGTAATGGGTACACCAATAAAATAATTTTGAGATGTTTTATTAGTGCTTATATTAAATCTTGCTAATCGAAAAGCACCAAACAACGGGAACAAACCAGAAACAGCGAATCCAAGTAATCCAAATTGATAAAAATAAGTATAATATATTAGAAAAGATGGAGCGACTCCGAATGTAACAATGTCAGCTAATGAATCTAACTCTTTTCCTAAAGTACTATCAGCTTTTAAAATTCTAGCTAACCTGCCGTCCATACTGTCAAGCATCATTCCAATTATGATCAAGATCGCTGCGTTTTTAAAATGACTATTTGCAGCAAATCCTATTGAAAGAAACCCACAATACAAATTACCTAAAGTTAAAATATTTGGGATACTTTTCGAAAAACGCAAATCCAATCACCTACTAATTATATTTATAATTCTAAGCAGTTTTTATTGCACAATTGATTTTTGAAAATTCATCCTGAATCGTTTAATTCTATCAACTAACAGAGGTTGTGTCTAGAAGAGCTTATTTTTATATGTGCGATTCTTTCTGGTCATTCCAGCGTTATTTTGTATCTGGTTTAACTGCAGGCGGTACCAAAGGCTAATTCTTTGCGCGAGAGTGCTCACAATTTCCGATTCGGTTATTACCATTATATAATGGTTTATGAGAATTCCATAAAACTCCCTACGAGAGGGGTGTTAGACATAGCGGTTACAATTAAGGATGTTGCAAAGCTTGCGAATGTTGCTCCATCAACAGTCTCAAGAGTAATTGCCAATAGTCCTCGAATAAGTGAAGCAACAAAGCGTAATGTAAATGCAGCAATGGGAGAGCTTGGGTACCATCCAAACTTAAATGCAAGAAGTCTAGCCAGCCAATCGACACAAACCATTGGGCTTGTCATGCCAAGTTCAGGAGATGTCGTATTTCAGAATCCCTTTTTCCCAACCGTATTACAAGGAATTAGTGAAGGGGCTCATGAAAAAAAATACGCTTTGCATATGACAACTGGAAAAACAGAAAAGGAAACACTTGAAGCAGTGGTTGCAATGGTCCAGGGAAGAAGAGTAGATGGGATGATTCTACTAAAATCTAAGGTGGAGGATAAAATTATCTCCTATTTACTAAAGAGAAATTTTCCATTTGTCCTTATTGGTAAACCTTATAAAAATATAGAAGAAATTACTCATGTTGATAACGATAATTTTCGTGCCACGCAAGAAGCTACCGAACATTTAATCATGCAGGGCCATCATCAAATTGCTTTTATCGGTGGATGTCTTGAGCTTGTAGTAACGGTAGAGCGGCTACTTGGTTATGAACGGGCATTACGAAATGCTGGTATTGAATTGAAAAATGAATATATTATTCATGAAGAATTTTTACGTGAAGGTGGTCAAGAAGCTGTTAAAGAGCTCATGTCACTAGAAAATCCGCCTACTGCCCTCGTGGTAGTTGACGACTTTATGGCTTTAGGTGTCTTGAATACACTAGATGAGTTAGGAATCAGCGTTCCAGAGGATATTTCCATTGTCAGCTTTAATAATGTACTTCTTTCAGAAATGGTGAAGCCCCCGTTAACATCTGTTGACATCAATATATTTGATCTCGGCTTTCAAGCATCAAAGAACTTGATTCAAAAGATTGAAAACAGTAATGAACCAATAAAGCGCATTATCATTCCCTATAAATTAATTGAAAGATCATCATGCTCCCATTTGAAAAATAAGTAGAATCCACGAAAGCCCCTAATTTTTATAGGGGCTTTTGTATTTTAAGTAAAATTGCTTATTTTTATCAAAAACAAGCATAAAGACCTATAACCAAACCTGTTAATGAGTATAAATTTCCTATTCTTTAGAAAATACAGATAATGAGATAATACATTTTAAGAAAGCGTTTGCAAATTTGTGCAAACGCTTGCTCAAAAATAATATAAAAGGGAGTAGAATGCATGAAGGGTAGATCGAGGAAAATTATAAGTTTCATAACTCTTTTTATTTTATTTGCGCAAACGATTGCTCTTGGGTTTATTAATCCAATTGAATCAAACGCGGCAGAACGTGTGGTAACACTAGTAGGGAATCTACAGGATGAACTTGGCGGAGCAGGTGAATGGAATCCTGCTGATACCTCAACAAGAATGGCCCTTCAGGAAAATGGAAAGTACAAATTAACAGGCACGCTTCCTGCAGGCAACTATGAATATAAAATTGCGATTAATGGGTCATGGGATGAAAACTATGGAGTAAATGGTGTTCCTGGGGGCGACAATTACAAATTATCTCTTGACCAGGAAAAACAAGTCACGTTTATTTATGATGATGGTACCCATAAAGTTTCTATTCCTGTAGAGCTGCCAGACGACCAGAAACCAAGGATTGTGGGAGACATTCAACCGGAGCTGAACGCTGGTGGAGAATGGGCGCCAGGTGAATCAACTGCGATGTTAAAGGATGAAGACCTTGACAACATTTACACCTATTCAGCACAAGTGCCGAAAGGAAAGCATGAATTTAAGATTGTGCTTGGGGACAATTGGTCTGCTCCAGCGTATCCAGCCAATAACATTGTTCTGAATGTAGTAAAAGACACGATGGTTACATTCTTTTATAACCATGATTCAAAGGAAGTGTACACCGATTATGATCCTGGTTTGCCAGATGGTAATGTTCAAGGAGATAAGCTGTTTCACGACACTTGGGATCCAGCTTACAGGTCACCATTTGGGGCAGTAAAGGCAGGGGATACGGTCAAGCTTCGACTCCAAGCGAAGAAAGGCGATTTAGCCTCCGCAAAGGTTCAGCTAAAAAACTACAACACTGGTAATACCATCATGGTGGAAATGGAATATGCCGGATGGATTGAGCTAAATGCTGCAACAGTAGAGTTTTGGGAAGCTGATATAAAGCCGAAAGAAAAGGGCGTTTATGGATATAAATTTATTGCACGTGACGGAGAATCTCAGAAGGAATACGGTGAAGATATTAATGAAGGTGGAAAAGGGACAACTTCTGATGCAAATGCTTCTCTATTCCAATTAACGGTTTTTGATCCAGCGTACAAAACGCCAGATTGGATGAAAGAAGCGGTCGTATATCAGATTTTTCCGGATCGCTTTTTCAATGGAAATAAAAAAAATGACGATGCCAAGGATACAGCACGCGGCGAAGAGCCAATCGAACATCAAGAGTGGAGCGGGCTTCCGGATAATCCTCGTGAAGCTGCTTCCGAAGGCTATCATGGAGATGAAATTTGGTCCAACGATTTCTTCGGAGGTGACATTTCCGGCATTCAAAAGAAACTCGATTACATTCAATCTTTAGGGGTCAACACACTTTATCTAAACCCAATTGCTTATGCAGCATCGAACCATAAGTACGATGCGACAGACTACAAAGAAATTGATCCAATGTTCGGCTCTCCAGAAGAATTTAAGGCTTTTACGAAAGAGTTAAAAAAGCGGAAAATGCATTTAATTTTAGACGGAGTATTTAACCATGTTGGTGACGATTCCATCTACTTTGACCGGTATGGAAAATATCAAACGGTTGGTGCTTACGAATACTGGTCAGGGGTTTATGATCTTGTCAATAAAGGAGTTACAGAAGAAGAGGCAAAGAAACAAGTAGAAGAAAAATTAAAGGCAGAAGGACAAACCTTTAGCCCATACGGTTTCCACAACTGGTTTAACATTGAAAATGTGAAGGTGGATGGTGTTTATAAATATCAGGCATGGTGGGGATTTGATTCATTGCCAGAAATCAAATCGATTCCTGGAGAAGTGGTGGACTATCCATCAGAGTTAAATAATAAGCAGTTTGCTAACTATATGATGTACGATGACGATTCTGTTGCTAAAACTTGGCTGCAGCGGGGTGCAACAGGCTGGCGTTTAGATGTTGCGAACGAGGTCGATCCAGAATTTTGGCGCGAATTCCGTAATGAGCTTAAGACAGGGAAGAAGGATGAACCGCTGATTCTAGGTGAAATCTGGGATGATGCTTCTGAATATTTCCTTGGCGACTTATATGATTCCGTAATGAATTACCGATTCCGCGGTGCTCTTATCGATTACCTGAAAAATGGAAATGCCGAAGGGGCAGAAAATCAGTTGAATGCGGTATACGAAGATTATCCGAAAGAAGCATTTTACTCCCTTATGAACTTAATGGGCTCTCACGACACTCCTCGCGCAGCATTTATTTTAGGTAATGGAACCGACTCCTTTGAACGTGCGGAGTACGATAAAAATTACAATCATCAACTCGGATTACAGCGCCTAAAGCTTGCTGCGATCCTGCAAATGGGTTATGCTGGTGCGCCGACTGTTTATTACGGCGATGAAGCCGGTGTTACAGGGTCGAAGGATCCTGATGACCGCAGAACTTATCCTTGGGGTAACGAGGACACCGATCTGGTAAAACATTATCAAACGATTGGAAAAGTAAGAAACACCTATCATGACCTTTTCAGTTACGGTGATATAAACCATCTTTATGCAAAAGGCGATGTGCTTGCTTTCTCCCGTTCAGACAAAAAGAACTTCGCTGTCGTATTAACAAACAGGGGCAATGAAGAAAAGACGGTTGCACTTGATATTGAAGATTTATTAATCAATGGTGTGAAATTTACCGATCAGCTTGATAACAAGTACACAGTGGTAACAAAGGACGGAAAGCTTACTGTCACGATCCCAGCCATGAGCGGGCGCATGCTTGTGTCTGAGAAGGGACAAAATCTGAAACGTCCGGCTGCCGTCACGGGATTAACCATTGAAGAAGGGAGCCGCTCGGCCACTTTAAAGTGGGAAGGTGATTCAGCAAAGTATGCCATTTATCAAACAACAATTTCTGGAGCATTTTATAAAAAAGTAAAGGAAACGTCCGCAAATACGGTAACCATCGATGGTTTAGAAAATGGCCGCAATTATTATTTTGCCGTTGCTGCGCTTGATAAAAACGGGAATTCTTCTGACAAAACAGTAACAAAGAATGCCGTTATTCCACATGTTGAGTTAACTGATAACACCTACCAAATTACTAAAGTAACAACACTTGAAACGGGCATCATTGACCTTTCGAAGCCGCAGACGGTCACAGCGAATATCTTTGTAAAAGGTGAAACAGAAGCAGGTCAGATGGAAGGCTTACAGGCGAAGCTCGAAGTAAAACAACCTGGTAATGAAAACTGGACTACCTATAAGGCTTCCTATATCAATCAACAGGAAACCTTAAATGCCTTTAGTGGAAGTTTCCTGCCATTAAAAGAAGGAAACTATGAATATCGATTTGCTTTTTCAACTGACCTTGGACGTAACTGGGTGACGAGTGAAACGCAGGATGTAAGTTTTGCAAAAGGGGAAGATACGATTGCTCCGGCGGATAAAATAACATTGGAACAGCCAGCGCAGGAATCGGGACAGGTCAATCTTTCATGGAAGGTGGAAGGAACGAACGATCCCTATATGATAGCGATTGTCCGCGATGGTGCTATCATCGATCAGTTTTTTGAGCCAACAAAGCAATCTTACAAAGATATCAATATAACAAACGGAAAGTCGTATACCTATGAAGTTGACTTGTATGATCAGGCTGGTAATATCGTAAAATCAAACTCTGTTACGGTAACGCCAGAACTTATAACCGTTAAGGTAACCTTTAAAGTCAACGCACCAGCGTACACTCCACAGGGAGTCAACATTACAATGCCAGGATCGAAAAACGGCTGGAATACTGGGGCATGGAATATGACACGCGGAGGAGCCGTGACAAATGATTATGAGTATACAATAGAAGCACAGGAAGGTGAAGTGCTTACTTACAAATACGTCAAAAATGGCTCTTGGGAGCAAGAAGGTTTAGCAGACCACACTCCATCGAACACAAATGATGATGATGTAAGCTACTATGGTTACGGGGCAACTGGAACCGACCTTTCGATTATCGTAACAAATCAAGGCGGTAACCAAATGGTTGTTCAAGATAAAATCCTCCGATGGATTGATATGCCTGTAGTTGTGACTTCTCATACGGATGGACAAAGTGTCACATCGGACAGCATCACCATTCAGGGGAACGCAATTAAAAAAGGTGTCCTTACCATTAATGGAGAAGCCGTAACCGTCAATGACGACATGACCTTTTCCAAAAATATTAAGTTAAATCAAGGTGAAAACAAAATAACCATCCATATTGAGCCATCAACAGAGAACAAATCAACCATCTTTAAAAATGATGGCGGTGCCATTGGCAAAGCTACGAAAACCATTCAAATGACGATTTTAAAAAATTAATGAAAAGAGCTGTTGCAGAATTAATAGTTAATAGACAAAAGCTCATTCTAACTTTAGTTTTAAAAATTTTGGATGATTAATAAAAAGGGGTACCAAGTAGATTTTATCATTGGGTACCCCTTAATCTTTATTTAAAACACTTTCGTTGTCCAATCCTCACAATTCCAAATATCCGTCGCAATTTCACGATAGAAATCAGGTTCGTGGGATACCATCAAGATACTTCCGCGATATGCCTTTAATGCACGCTTCAATTCTTCTTTTGCGTCCACATCCAAGTGGTTGGTAGGTTCGTCTAGAATTAATAAATTCGTTGGTGTGTTAATAATTTTGCACAAACGAACTTTAGCTTTTTCGCCGCCCGAAAGGACTTCCACTTTACTTTCAATATGTTTCGTCGTTAATCCGCATTTTGCAAGAGCAGCACGGACTTCAGCCTGATTCATACTTGGAAATTCGCTCCAAATCTCTTCAATACAGGTGTTGTAGTTAGACTGTTTAACTTCCTGCTCGAAGTAACCAATGTGTTGATACTCACCGCGTTCCACTTTACCCGAAATTGGATCAATTAGCCCAAGAATACTTTTTAAAAGAGTAGACTTACCAATACCGTTTGCACCCACGAATGCAATTTTTTGTCCGCGTTCCATTTTCAAATTTAGAGGTCGAGAAAGTGGTTCGTTGTAACCAATAACTAGGTCTTCAGCCGTGAAAATATAACGACTAGCCGCACGAGCTTCTTTGAAGTTAAACTCTGGTTTCGGCTTCTCTTTCCCCAATTCGATAACTTCCATTTTGTCGAGCTTCTTTTGACGAGACATCGCCATATTACGAGTCGCAACACTTGCCTTATTTCGAGCAACGAAATCCTTCAAATCAGCAATTTCTTGCTGCTGGCGCTTGTAAGCAGACTCTAGCTGCTGCTTCTTCATTTCATATATGTTTAAGAAGTTATCATAGTCACCAACATAGCGATTCAACTCTTGGTTTTCCATGTGATAGATCAAGTTAACAACATTGTTCAAGAATGGAATATCATGGGAAATCAAAATAAAAGCATTCTCATATTCCTGCAGGTAGCGCTTCAACCATTCGATATGCTGTTCATCCAAATAGTTCGTAGGCTCATCTAGTAATAGGATTTCGGGCTTTTCTAGCAACAGCTTTGCTAGCAAAACTTTCGTCCGCTGCCCGCCGCTAAGATCATCTACATCTCGATCGAGTCCAACATCATCTAATCCTAGACCACGAGCAACTTCCTCAACTTTTGAATTAATTTGATAGAAATCATTACTATCTAACGTTTCTTGTAGCTCTCCAACTTCTGCAAGCAGTGCATCAATATCTGCACCTTCATCACCCATTTTTGCATAAAGTTCATTGATTTCTGCTTCCGCATCAAAAAGATATTGAAAAGCAGTACTCAAAGCGTCACGCATCGTTGTACCTTTTTGAAGGACAGCATGCTGATCTAAATAACCAACACGAACTTTTCGTGACCACTCCACTTTCCCTTCGTCGGGCTGCAGCTTCCCAGTCACAATATTCATGAAAGTAGACTTACCCTCACCATTTGCCCCAACTAGTCCAACGTGTTCTCCTTTTAAAAGGCGAAAAGACACATTATTAAAAATCGCACGATCACCGAAACCGTGGCTTAAATTTTTTACGTTTAATACGCTCATTTTTTTAACCCCTTCTATAATGTCTCACATGTGGATATCTTACTAGATTTAGACTGCTTTTTCTATCTTGAAGTTTTTGAAGGACATAGGGACAGGTTCCATGTCCCGTCCTTGGCCATCAGAGTCTATTATACAACCAAACCTGGAGGCATGATATGAGTTATTCAATGGGAATAACTGTAACCTAGATGTGTGCAATTTTATGCTGAACTTCAGGATATGCATTGTTTTTAGGTTTTGTTAAGGAGTTTTTCGGGTACACCCGAAGTGTAAACAACAAATAAAGGGAGTTTTTTATGGAAGAACTAGTAAATTGGTTGAATGGGTATGTTTGGAGTTCTGTATTGGTCTATACATTTTTAGGTTTAGGATTGCTTTTCACAATTCTCACACGATTCGTTCAGATTAGATATATTAAGGACATGTTGAAGCTGACATTTCAAGGTGGAGGTTCAAAGGCAGGTGTTAGTTCTTTTCAGTCCCTTACGATGTCACTGGGCAGCAGGATTGGCACTGGAAATGTGGCGGGAGTGGCTACCGCCATTGCATTCGGTGGACCTGGTGCCGTTTTCTGGATGTGGATAGCGGCCATTTTAGGAAGTGCTACCTCTTTTGTTGAAACCACTCTTTCTCAAGTCTACAAAAGTAAAATAAACGGAAAGTATCGAGGGGGGACCCCTTTTTACATATTAAAAGGATTGAAGTTAAAATGGTTTGCGGTCATGGCAGCCGTTGTAACATTAATAGTTATGGGATACTTATGGCCAGGTGTTCAGGCGAATACAGTAGCGTTAACGATGAATAATGCCTTTGGAATGTCACCTGAAGTAACTGGAATGGTTATTGTCGTACTGCTTGGCTTTATTATTTTTGGCGGTGTAAAGAGGATTGCTAAAACGGCCGAGGTCATCGTTCCATTTATGGCTGTTGGCTATATACTAGTTTGTATTATTATCCTCAGCATGAATTTCTCAGTGCTGCCTAATGTAGTTTCTCTCATTTTCACTAGTGCTTTTAATTTAAACTCAACTTTTGGAGGGTTAATGGGTTCTGCCATAGCTTGGGGTGTACAAAGAGGGGTATACTCAAGTGGAGCTGGTATAGGAAGTGAAACATTTGAAGCGGGTGCAGCAGAAGTATCTCATCCCGCAAAACAGGGTTTAGTCCAGGCATTTTCTGTTTACATCGATACTTTGATTATTTGCCCGGCAACAGCCTTTATGATCCTGATTACAGGAATGTATGACGTGCAGCCGGAAGGAAAAGCTCCTATTACCGATAGACTCGGAGATGTAGAACCCTCTGCTTACGCTCAGCTTGCTGTGGAATCTGCATTACCGTCATTTGGAATAGCATTTATGGCCGTTTCCTTGTTCTTTTTCTGTTTTACTACTCTATTATCCTATTACTATAAGGCGGAAACAAACCTTGCGTTTTTAATAGGCAATAAGAAAGTAAAATTCGATTGGCCCAACCATTTATTGAAGGTCACTTTGTTAGTTGCTTCATTCTATGGGAGTATTCGAACAGCGGATGTTGTCTGGGCAATGGGCGATCTAGGAATGGGGACAATGGCATGGATAAACCTTACCGTAATCCTGCTGCTTGCCAAACCTGCACTCAAAGTATTGAAAGACTATACAAGACAGAGAAAAGCAAACAAAGACCCAGTATTTAAACCTGCCAAACTCGGAATCGACGGCGCTGAGTTCTGGGAAAAGAAGGCATAGGGACAGGTTCCGTGTCTCGTCCTTTTAATTTCAGTCCACGTATGTGGAGTGTTTGGCACCATTCATACTAAGGATGGCAACTAACCCTCTGGGAAGTTGCCTTTTGTATGCCAAATAATTGTTCACATAATTGTAGAAAATCTTTAGAAAAGACTAAATTTATTTGAAATGCAATGTGATATTATTTTTCTAATAGGAGGCCGTAAGTGGAAACGAGCCAATCCTTTTAATAACTTCTATATTCCGGCTTTTTTATCCCTCTTTTTCCCTTTGAACAAATGATTTCGAAAATCCTTAATAATTTTAACAACTATTAATTATCCAACAACCCTCTTTATTGAATCTTCACATTCTTCTACATTTCTCTATTACCGTCCTTAAAGTTTCAATGAATATAACTTAATAAATAATTGAAAGGAGTGATAAGCAATGTAAACTACTTATTATCATTTAACCTACCTAACGAGAAGTATTCATTTCTAGTTTGAAAATAACTTTTAAAGGAGAATAATCAAATGGGTCATGATATATCAGGATTTAATAAAGCAGGAGAAGAAATTGCTTATGCACGTTTTAGCATGGGGAATTATAATGCAACCATACTGTACAGTTTACTTGATGCATCAGAGTACTATGCAGGAGTAAGTGGATCTGGCGGCAGTTCTACCTTTTCAAAACAACAAATTGAAAAGGCTTTGAATGACTACAAGAAATTATATAATGATGATTCAAAATCAAATAGTGAATTCATAGATTATGATGAAAAGCAAATCAAGAATTTTATAATAAACTGTTTAGAAACAGCACAAAAAGAAGAGAATGTGAGAGTTTATTTTGGCTAGACATAGGTAGACATAGGGACAGGTTCATGTCCTAGCTAGGAATGGTATTATCTGCAATAAGTAAGGAGACCCCGAGGTATTATATTTTGTTAACCACATGTCTTTTCTTCCTATTTCAATATTCATTTTGTATCCCATTTCCCGAAAACAAAAGAAACCATATGTAATATTGAGGTGATTCAAATTTGCCAAGAAAGGCAAGAAAAAAGAGTTGTACCGGTATCTATCACATCATGTTAAGAGGAATTAATAAACAAACGATTTTTGAGCAAGAAGAGGATAAAAGTAGATTCTTGGAGACTATCAAAAAATATAAAGAGATTTGTAGATTTCATCTTTATGGGTACTGTTTGATGGATAATCATATACATTTATTGGTAAAGGAAACAGAGGAAAGTATATCGCAAACGATTAAGAGGATTAGTTCAAGTTATGTGTATTGGTATAATTTAAAATATGAACGAGCTGGGCATCTGTTCCAGGAAAGATTTAAGAGCGAAGGGATTGATACTCAAACATCTTTTTTGAGGTGCCTTCGTTATATTCATCAAAATCCTCTAAAGGCAGGATTGGCACAAAACGTCTTTCACAGTCAATGGACAAGCCTTAATGAATATATCAATGGGAGATTGATGGTAGATATTGATATAGCGTTAAATCTGTTTTCAAACAATCGAAAGACGGCTATACGTCGATTTTCCGAATTTATGAATCAATTGAACAACGATCAATTTTTGGAGCATCAGGAAAGAGTTAGATTGACAGACGAAAAAGTGAAGGATTTTCTCATTCATCAAGGAATAAAAAACATTAGCGACCTACAACAAATGGAAAGGGAAGATAGAAATGCTGTATTAACGAGAGTCATACAGCAGCGGGGTGTATCAATCCGACAGTTATCTAGAATAACAGGGATTTCCAAAGGTGTAATCGAGCGTGTTACAAAAAGAGTGAAAATAGAGGAGCGGCAATGAACATAGGGATAGTAGGGGCAGGGGAACCTGTCCCTATGTCTTCCCCCCAGGGCAAGGAACCTGTCCCTATGTCCCTCCCTCTATTTTTTATCAGGCCTTTCACGAGGGGTAAAATTAATGATGAAGTACCCAATGATTAGAATTAATATGATTAACGCATAAAATAGGGAGTTGATTGGATGTTCATGGTCGACAATAATGACTCGTACCATTGCGGTTATACCAATATAGATGAAATAACGAATCGGGAAATGGTATTCTTCTTTGAAGTATTTTACAATCATTGAAATAAACTCAAAATATAAAAAGAAAATTAGGATATTGGCCAGGAAAAGTTTATAGTCATTTTTACCGTTCTCAAGCAAAATCTGAATGAAGATGATTATTTCCTTAATAAGTAAAATGGATAAAATAATACCTAAACATACGAGGGACAAATTCAAAAATAATTGTAGAACCCTTGGAATCAAGCACAAAAGTGTATTCATGTCGTTTTTTTTACTAAACATATATACATACCTACCTCTCAATTCAAAATACAACTTCCTTTTTGAAATATTCGGTTACCATTTACTCCTTTCATGATTTTTTTTCATTCAGTAAAACAAAAACGCACTCTAAAAATGAGTGCGTCACTGACAAATAAAAAAGTAAGAACTTATCTATCAAGGTATCATCACCCGCAGGAATTAGCACAGTGTCATTGTCAGACCTGTTGCTGAGGTTTCTTTGGGCCAGTCCCTCCACCTCTCTGGATAAGAAATATTTTTTTATTAAATTTAACAACTGACAAGTTAGTTGTCAATATCTTTTGTTTATTTAGATATTTCAGAAATAATTACAGGACATCTTCATCCGCCGTTCCACTTGATCATTGTCCGGCCTTTCAAACAAAACGCGTTCAAAGGTGTAATCGAGCGTGTTACAAAAAGAGTGGAAATAGAGGAGCGGTAATTTACATAGGGATACATAGGGGCAGGGTACCTGTCCCTATGTATCCTCGGTCTTCCCCCCGGGGCAAGGAACCTGTCCCTATGTCCCTCTTGCATTCGAAATAGTAGTATGCTACTATATGTGTAACCGGTTACACACAAGAGGTGAATAAATGGTTACAATACGTGATGTTGCAAAAAAAGCTGGAGTATCTGTGGCGACCGTTTCGAGAGTATTAAATAATAAAGGTTATTCACATGAAGATACTAGGAAGCTAGTGAACGATGCCATTAAAGAATTAAACTATAAACCAAATGAAGTGGCAAGATCTCTTTTTAAGAAAAAGTCTAGATTAATTGGATTATTGCTGCCCGATATCCGAAATCCCTTCTTTCCTGAGCTGGCTCGCGGAGTAGAGGATGAAATACAAGAACAAGGACTCCATTTAATTATTGGAAATGCTGATGAGAAACCTGAAAAAGAAATAGACTATATACAAACGTTTAAACAAAATAATGTGATAGGAATTATCTCGTCAACAAATCAAGCTGAAACAGAACTTTATGAAAACTTATCTATTCCTGTCGTATTTCTAGATCGTATCACAAATAATCATCCTTCCGTTTATGCAGATGGATTGGATGGGGGAAGAAGAGCAGCACGTGAAATAATTAAAAGGGGAAGTAAGCGAATTGCCTTACTTCGAGGTCCTATTGAAGTAAGGACAGCACAAGACAGATTCAAAGGTGCTGTGGAAGAGCTATGTAATGCTAACGTGGATTTCCAAGTTATTAGGTCGTCGTTTAGTTTTCATGATGCAGAAAAAGTAGCGAAAACATTATTTGAAAATTTTCCAGAAACAGATGGAGTCATTGCCAGCAACGATCTTAGTGCAGCCGCCATATTACATGAGGCACTGCGATTAGGAAGATCTATTCCAGACGACTTACAAATAATCGGGTATGATGATATACCACTTAGTAAGCTGCTATTTCCGCCGCTATCCACTATTAGACAGCCTGCCTACGATATGGGAAGGGAAGCAGCAAAATTATTAATAAAAATTATTGAAAAACAACCGTTAGAACAAAAGAATATCCGTTTGCCTGTTTCATTTATAGAGAGGCAGACGACAAGAAAGGTTGAGAAAAATGGTTAAAATGACGATAATTGGCAGTTCCTCAATGGATTTGGTTGTAACCGCTTTAAAGCGGCCAAACAAAGGAGAAACGATTATGGGGGAGAGCTTTAAGACAGTCCCTGGCGGCAAAGGAGCTAACCAGGCTGTCGCAGCTGCCAGGCTTGGTGCTGAAGTGTACATGGTGGGATGTGTGGGAAATGATGGATTTGGTGAAGAAATAGTTAACAATTTCATTTCAAATGGTGTTATTACAACCTATGTGAAACCGGTTACACATTCGGAGACCGGAACAGCACATATTACCCTTGCCGAGGGCGATAACAGCATTATTGTGGTGAAAGGTGCTAATAATTATGTCACGCCAGATCTTGTTGAAAAAGCATTGGACGTAATACTTGAATCAGATATCGTATTAATCCAGCAGGAAATTCCTGAGGAAACAGTGGAATACGTAACGGAAATTTGTTTTACAAACAATGTGCCCTTATTACTAAATCCGGCACCAGCCAGACCTATTAGCAAAACTGTGATTGAAAAGGCCGCTTATATTACACCAAATGAATGGGAAGCTTCTGTTCTTTTTGAAAACAAGGATATCCATGAAGCTTTAAAAGAGTTTCCAAATAAATTATTGATTACAGAAGGTAAAAACGGAGTCCGTTATTTTGATGGTAAGAATGAGGTACTTGTCCCGGCTTACGTTGTGGAGGCAGTCGACACAACTGGTGCTGGAGATACTTTTAATGCAGCATTTGCAGTTGCCGTAGCTGAGGGAAAAAGCATAAAAGATAGCATTCGTTTTGCTAACCGAGCTGCGTCATTGTCTGTAACAAAATTTGGGGCACAGGGTGGTATGCCAACAAGAGAAGAAGTCGAAGGGAGTTTATAGAAAATGAAACGTTATGGAATATTAAACAGCCATATATCTAAGGTATTAGCTGATTTTGGTCATACCGATTATATTGTGATAGCAGACGCTGGTTTGCCCATTCCAGAGGGAGTTAAAAAGATTGATTTAGCAGTCAAAACGGGCATGCCCTCATTTATAGATGTAGTGAATGCTGTTGAAGAGGATATGGTTATTGAAAAAGTAATGATTGCCTCTGAAATAGAAGAAGGAAATCCTAAACATGCTGACTATTTAAAAGAGAAATTCGCTGATAAGGAAATAGAACAGGTATCCCATGAGGAGTTTAAACAATTAACAAAACAGGCTAAAGCAGTAATTCGTACAGGTGAAATTACTCCATATGCAAACTGTATTTTACAATCTGGCGTATTTTTCTAAAGGATGAGGTGATAAACATGCGGATTACGATGAAAAATATACACAAAGCATTTGGGAGCAATCAAGTTTTAACAGGTGTTGATTTTGATTTATTAGATGGCGAAGTACATGCACTAATGGGGGAAAATGGTGCAGGGAAATCAACGATGATGAATGTACTTACTGGACTTCATGCTCGTGATTCAGGAACCATCATAATTGATGGGAAAGAAACTTATTTTAAGAACCCGAAAGAAGCGGAGCAAAGCGGAATTACCTTTATTCATCAGGAATTGAATATATGGCCTGATATGACGGTTTTAGAAAACTTATTTATTGGCAAGGAACTAAAAAATTCTTTTGGGCTTTTAAAAACAGCTGAAATGAAAGCGTTGGCAAAAAAACAGTTTGATAGATTAGCAGTATCGATTCCGTTAGATAAAGAAGCCGGAAGTTGTTCTGTCGGAGAGCAGCAAATGATTGAGATTGCTAAAGCTTTAATGACAGAAGCAAAAGTGATCATTATGGATGAACCAACTGCTGCACTGACTGAGAGGGAAATCAGCAAACTTTTTGATGTTATTTCTTCATTAAAAAAAGCTGGTGTATCGATTGTCTATATTTCTCACCGGATGGAGGAGATTTTTGCCATCTGTGACAGAATTACCGTCATGCGTGATGGGAAAACCGTTGATACAAAGGCGATTCCTGAAACCAATTTCGATGAAGTTGTCAGGAAAATGGTTGGCAGGGAATTAACAGACCGTTTTCCTAAACGGAATCCGAACCCAGGAGAAACCGTTCTTCAGGTAAAAGGCTTAACAAAAAAGGGACATTTTGAAAATGTGAATTTTTCTGTTCGTGCTGGTGAAATTGTCGGGGTGTCAGGCCTGATGGGAGCCGGCAGAACAGAAATCATGAGGGCAATCTTTGGCCTTGATTCATTCGATGGCGGTGAAATTTGGTTGAAAGGAAAGAAAGTGACAATCAAAACACCTGAACAGGCTGTCAAGGCAGGAATCGGATTTATTACAGAGGATCGCAAAGATGAGGGATTAATCCTGGATTTCTCAATAAGAGAAAATATGGTTTTGCCCACCCTCTATAGCTTCGCACCTAAAGGAATCATCAATGAAAAAAGTGAGACAGATTTTGTTACTATGCTAATCAAACGCTTGACAGTAAAAACGGAATCGCCCGATATTGCCGTTGGAAAGCTATCAGGGGGAAATCAGCAAAAAGTGGTCATTGCCAAGTGGGTCGGAATAGGTCCAAAATTACTGATTTTGGATGAACCAACTAGAGGAGTAGATGTTGGGGCGAAGAGAGAAATTTATGAATTAATGAATGAATTAACAGATCGGGGTGTAGCAATCATTATGGTATCTTCCGAATTGCCTGAGGTCCTGGGAATGAGTGATCGAATTCTCGTCGTTCATGAAGGAAAAGTAAATGGTGAAATATTGCAAAGCGATGCTACCCAAGAAAAAATTATGACAATGGCAACAGGAGGTCAGTGAGATGAATTCCATTAATGCAGTGACAAAACCCGGCAAGACAAATATGATGAATGCCATCACCCAAAAGTTAGGGCCATTACTTGGTTTGATTATATTGGTTGTGATTGTATCCATATTAAATCCTAGTTTTCTCGAACCTTTGAATATATTAAATTTACTAAGACAAGTTGCGATTAATGCACTTATTGCATTTGGTATGACGTTTGTAATTTTAACAGGAGGTATAGATTTATCCGTTGGGGCTATTCTTGCGTTATCGAGTGCGTTGACAGCAGGGATGATGGTATCTGGCATCGACCCGATTCTCGCGATCTTAATTGGAGTGATTCTAGGCGGGTTGATGGGAACGGTAAACGGATTGTTCATTACTAAGGGTAAAATGGCTCCGTTTATTGCAACTCTAGCAACCATGACAATTTTTAGAGGATTAACACTCGTTTATACTGGTGGAAACCCGATTACTGGTCTTGGTGATAATTATCTGTTTCAGTTATTTGGACGTGGTTATTTTCTAGGAATACCTGTACCAGCTGTTACGATGATTCTTACATTTGTTGTTTTATTCATTCTTCTTCATAAAACTCCATTCGGCCGTAAAACATATGCGATTGGCGGCAATGAAAAAGCAGCATTAATTTCAGGGATTAAAGTACCAAAGGTAAAGATCATGATTTATAGTCTTTCAGGCATGCTTGCGGCGTTAGCAGGGGCGATTTTAACATCTCGTTTAAATTCAGCTCAGCCTACTGCAGGTACTTCATATGAACTTGATGCAATCGCTGCAGTTGTATTAGGAGGGACAAGCCTTTCAGGGGGAAAAGGAAGAATCTTTGGGACACTGATTGGTGCGTTAATTATAGGTACCTTAAATAACGGCTTGAATCTTCTTGGAGTATCATCTTTTTACCAAATGGTGGTCAAAGGGATTGTTATCTTAATTGCAGTATTACTTGACCGTAAAAAGTAGCATAAGGAGAGATTAACATGAAAAAATTAATAGCTATATGTCTATCACTAACAATTTTGCTCCTAAGTGCTTGTTCCATGCAGCCTCCTGGGTGGGCAAAACCGGATAAAAAAGAAAGTTTAGAAGATATTAAAATTGGCTTATCCGTTTCTACATTAAATAACCCGTTTTTTGTTTCTTTAAAAGATGGAGTTGTGAAAGAAGTAGAAGCATTGGGTATGGAAGTAATTATTGTAGATGCACAAAATGACTCGGCAAAACAAGTGAATGATGTAGAGGATTTAATTCAGCAAGGTGTAGATGCTTTACTTATTAATCCAACTGATTCCGCTGCCATTTCAACGGCTGTTCAATCAGCAAATAATATTGGCATACCGGTAGTGACGCTGGATCGTTCAGCAGATAAAGGGAAAGTAGAAGCATTAGTGGCTTCAGATAATATAAAAGGCGGGGAAATGGCTGCAAATTATATTATTGAAAAGCTTGGTGCAAATACACAAGTGATTGAATTAGAGGGAGTTCCTGGGGCATCGGCTACTCGTGAACGAGGTCAAGGATTTCATAACGTAGCAGACCAAAAATTGAATGTAACGGCTAAACAAGCAGCTGATTTTGACCGTACAAAGGGATTAACCGTAATGGAAAATCTTCTGCAGGCTAATCCTGATATTAAAGCTGTATTTGCTCATAATGATGAAATGGCATTGGGGGCTATTGAGGCAATTAATAGCTCTGGTAAGGATATTATGGTCATTGGATTCGATGGAAATGACGATGCGCTTAATGCAATTAAATCAGGAGCCATGGAAGCGACCGTTGCTCAGCAGCCAGAGTTAATTGGTAAGCTCTCTGTAGATGCTGCACGAGATGTTTTGCAAGGGAAAAAGGTTGAGAAAACAATAGCGGCTCCATTGAAATTAGTAACGAAAGATAATTAATATAATTGATACATTGAACTGGAAAAGTCCCAAGTGATTTCTCATCACACTTGGGACTTTTTCTTGCATTCGGGAGTCGGATTCTATGCCAATTTACGTGTAATCCTATTTTTAGAAGGTTCTCCTTCTATTTGATCTCCTGATCGTATTGCCCGTTTGATAAAAAACGATAGAAGCAAGGCGAAACAAGCAATTATGGTTGACAAAAAGAACGTATAATTGATTCCTTCGAGCATAGCTTTCATGGCTATCTGCTCCTGGATTTCAGCCATCCCTGCTGCCGGTGTAGTTTTTAAAGCGGCTTCTGTTAATTGAGCGGTGTAGGATTTCGAATAATTGGACATAGCTGTGACCAACAAGGCGGTACCAATGGCGCCAGATACTTGATTTATGGTATTATTCATGGCCGTACCGTGTGGATAGAGACTCGCAGGCAATTGATTTAACCCATTTGTTGAAACGGGCATCATCACCATTGATATGCCAAACATCCTTACAACGTGTAAAATCACTAAGTAATTGTAGGGTGTTGTAAAAGTTAATTTGCTGAAATAATAAGTTGTCATCGTTGTGATCATCAGGCCGATTATTGCTAACATCCGCCCCCCAAACTTATCGAATAATCTTCCTATAATCGGTGACATAATGGCCATCAATAGTGCTCCAGGAAGCAGTAATAATCCTGTGTCCAATGGCGATATACCACGTATTGTTTGGACATAAATAGGCAGAAGTAAAAAACCGGAAAACATTGCCATATTGAGCACAATGGTAATTGCTGCAGAAAGCGAAAACATTGGATGTTTAAATACTCTAAAATTAAGCATCGGAAATTCCTGTTTTGTTTGCCGTAAGATAAACCATATTAACGAGATAACTCCTATAATCAGCGGCATATAAACTAGCGCACTGGTCCAGCCTTTACTGCCGGCAAAACTAAAACCAAATAGGATACCGCCAAAACCAATGCTTGATAGTAAAAGCGAAAATATATCAAGTTTAATATCGGATTTATCCTTTTTGTCTTTGAGCGTGAAAAAGCCAATCAAAATAACGACAATAGCGATAGGCGTGATAAAGTGGAAAAGCATTCTCCAGTGATAGTGTTCAATAATCCAGCCTGATAAAGTAGGACCTATTGCTGGAGCGAACATGATAATTAAACCAAATACTCCCATCGCTGCTCCGCGCTTTTCAATCGGAAAGCTTACTAGCATAACATTCATTAATACCGGCATCATGATTGCTGCTCCAGAAGCTTGAAGAATCCGTCCAATTAATAATATGGAAAAGAAATCAGTACTGCCGGCAATAATCGTCCCAAAAGCAAATACACCCATTGCTGCCAAAAATAGCTGCCGGACTGAAAACTTTTGAAATAAGAATGCCGTTGTTGGAATTAAGACTCCGTTCACTAACATAAAGACCGTCGTTAACCATTGAACGGTTGCCGTATCAATATCTAAGTCCACCATGATCGAAGGCAGTGCGATATTTAGTAATGTATTATTTAAAAATGTAATAAATGTGCCGACCATAAGAACTGCAAGAATTCCGTACGGTGGACGAGGAGTCTTTTTTAGCGATTTATCCATGGTATCTCTCCTTAGTGTATAAAAGACTCTCTTCAATTGTAAATTTGGAAGGGATCATGCAATCTCGGGCTGCCATACAAAACTCTCATTCTGTTGAGAAAGCGCTAACATTGGTTACGTTCTATTTTAAGCTCCCCCATAATAAAAAACATTCTCCAAAACTGCTTGATTTTAGCATATAGTTGACTGTTATTGCTTTATAAATTGTATCTGGAGAAACATTCAATTAGAAATAAGAAAACACATGTGGAGTAATAAGGTTCGGAAATTCCAATTAGATGGTTGTTTTTTTAAAAGAATGTATAATAAAATAGCCTACAATAAGTAAAAGAAAAAGTTTTAAATGGATAGGTTATCCCCCATTAAGGGGGATTATTTTTGAATGATTAGAAAGGTGGAAGGACAATGAAGCTATACAGTTCAGTACTTGATTTAATTGGGAATACTCCAATTGTAAAATTAAATAAATTACCTGACTCTACTGGCGCGGAAGTTTACATAAAGTTGGAATCTTTTAACCCAGGAGGAAGTGTAAAAGACCGTGCGTCCATCAATATGATTGAACGTGCAGAAAAAGAAGGTAAATTAATTCCTGGAAAGAGTACCGTTATCGAGCCGACTTCTGGTAATACAGGGATTGGAATTGCGATGGTATGTGCAGTAAAAGGGTATCATTGTATTATTACAATGCCTGATAACGCAACGCTTGAACGTGTGAAGATTTTAAAAGCCTATGGAGCGGAAGTTCATTTAACTCCTGCCAATTTGAGAATGCAGGGAGCGATTGAAAAAGCAAACACATTGGCTGAATCGATTTCTAATAGTTTCATTCCTATGCAGTTTGAGAATACTGCAAACGCAGATGCACATCGCGATACCACTGCGGTGGAAATTCTAGAGGCCTTTGAAGGAAAATTAGACGCCCTTGTGTTAACTGCAGGAACAGGAGGAACAGTAACAGGGGTAGGGGAAGAGCTTAAAAAGAAGATTCCAGACTTGAAGATTTATGTAGTAGAGCCGTTTGGATCCCCGGTACTATCGGGTGGGGAGCCTGGACCGCATAAAATTCCAGGAACTGGACCTGGTTTTATTCCTGCCATTTTAAATCGGACTATTTATGATGAAATATTGCTCATTAAGGATGAAGATGCCCAAGTGATGGCCCGCAGACTTGCTGCTGAAGAAGGAATCTTTGTAGGGGCTTCAGGAGCCTCATCAGCTTATTTTGCTGTGGAGGCAGCAAAAAAATTGCCAACTTCAGCAAGAGTACTTTGCTTAGCTCCAGATACGGGAGAACGTTATCTGTCTTCTGATCTATTTCCGGGTTGATACAACAGATTTACAAATACCAATAACGAAAACACCCTGAACAAGACATATTCAGGGTGTTTTCGTATTCTCATTTTACTTTTTTGAGTTGTCGCGAGGAACTAAAACCTCAACACTCTTTGTTACCGTATTACCTGCATTATCTGTTGCTGTATAAGTAATGGTGTAAACACGTCCATTACCATTCCCTAGTCTTTCTGCACGAAGTTTAAAGGAATCTGTAGTACCGGAAATCGGTTTATTATAATTGGCGTTCTGAATATCATCTGATTGAATGGTTTCATTGCTAGTAATGGAAGTTAACATTACTGAATGAATTCCAGAATAAGCGTCAGAAGCATTAATAGCAGCCGTTATCGGCACCATCTTTTGATTTGCAGGTGATAATATTGTTTTGTCTAATTTAATAGTTAAGGTTGGTGCAGTCTTATCCAGCTTAATTGTTTTTGTCTTTACTGGTTCACTGTTTCCAGCGTTGTCTACACTCCAATAGGTTAGAGTGTGAACACCCTCGTCGGAGATAGTGACTGAGTTTCCGCTTTGTACGGCCCCATTATCAACTGTATAATAGGTCGCAGCCACACCGGAATCATCATCATTTGCGCTGAAAGTAACCGTAACATCTTTGTTTACCCAATCTTCTGGGGCGTTATCGGTTGTTACAGGAGAAACGGTGTCTATTTTAATCAGCGTCAAGACGCCGAACACAGAAGTGTCCTGATATCCTAGACCAGTTAAATCGTTCCATGTTGCAGCACTTTGACGAGCACCATCTTTACCATCATTAATCTGAACATCAAAACCGATTTTCGTATTGTTATCTGGTGTTATGGTTTTGAAAGGAATCTTTACTTCAACGGTATAGCCATTACCTGATGCTTTGGTTGCAGATTCGAAACCTTCTCCAATTCTTACAGGGTTAAAGGAAGTTTCATTGTCAAAGTTTACTCGATATTGTCCATCACCATCTTCGTAGGAAGATGTCTTTGCATTATTCTCGTCCACAAAGACTTCAATTGAATCCTGTTCCCATGGATTTGGGCTAGATTTGTCAAGCTGGGAGTCACTAACTTGAATTAGAACATATAGGTTTTCTTTATCCCAGAGGACCTTGGAAACACCGTTTGCTCCCTGCCAAGCCATTTGGAAACGGTTAATCGGCAGTTCCGCTGCCTTGCTCCAAATACCATCGACAGTTCCATCAATCATTGGTGTGCCGGAAACCGCACTTCCTTGATTAGCCTCTCTTACCTCAGGTTGATTTTCTGCAATAAATTTTTCTGGGTTGATAACCGCATAATAAGCTGGTTTTGCCTGCAAGTCTTTATCAAACAACAATGGACTTTGTGCAGCTCTCCAGCTGGTAGCATCATTTAGTCCCCAGAACGTTACACGAGAGATATGATCGGCGTGTTGTTTGTAGATTTTGAATAGTTGCGCGTATAAATACCCCTGTGCAATTGCCTCTTTTTCAGTAAGTACGTTGTTGGTTCCAGCGGTAATGTCAAGTTCAGTCACACTTACTTCGACACCTAAGGAGATAAACTTCTCCAGGGAGAGTCTAACATTTTCCGGATTGGTGTTTTTATTGTAGTGCGCCTGCATACCAATACCGTCAATGAGGAGAGCGCCATTATGCTCATCTGCATACTTTTCATTGATTTCTTTCACCATTTGATAAATGGCTTCAGCTTTGCTTTGATTATCATCGTTGTAGTCATTGTAATATAGCTTAATATTCAAGCCTTTTTCATTAACAACCTCTTTCGCTGCAAGGAAGGCCTGCTCTACGAAGTCTGGACCAATCGCTTTATACCAGCCGGACTGACGAAGTGATGCTTTCCAATCACTTGGATTCGGCGGGTTATCGATAATCGCTTCGTTGACCACGTCCCAAGAAATCACCTTGTCACCAAAATGTTCTACAACTGTTTTAACGTGGTTCCTTAAATTTGCTAGAGCTTCTTCTCTGCTTAAAGGTGCGCCGTTTGCAGCTGAAAATAACCACTCCGGCGACTGCTGATGCCAAACGAGTACGTGACCATGGATCTTGAGACCCGCTACCAAAGCTTTATCAACAAGTGTATCCTCGGCTGTAAAGTCAAATTGTCTATTCTCGTTATACGCCTGATCTGGCTTCATAGCATTTTCCGCTGACACAACATTATGGTGCATTTTAAGCAGCTTAAGTCTATTACCCTCAAAATCAGATGCTGAGACAGCGTTTCCAATTAAGAAGTCGTTTTTATAAACATCTTTTATTGGTGTCAAATCTTGAACTTCAATCGGACCCGAACCAGTCGGTTCAAAAGTGACATGGTCAATATAAAAGGATGCTGTGCTATTATTTGAGCTTTCTACATAAATGGTTAAAAACTCATCACCTACACTGCTATAACGGTATGTTCCCTCAAGCTTAACCCAGCCGTCTTCCGTGCTGATTGTTTTACCTTGTAGATTATTGTAGCTGGCAGTACCGCCATTGCCAACTTGTGTAGAAAGCTGAAGCTGTGAAGTTGCTGGTGAAATCAGCTTCACCCAGGCTGAAATTTTATATTCCGAATCCTTGTCAACATATTTCTCTACACGTAAAGCTGGACCATGCCAAGCTTGGGATCTGCCCTCAACCTTCAATGCATAGGACCCGCCTTCAGTGTGATTGGCTTCATTGGTTATCGTCAGAGTCTCACTGCCCGCTCTGCCTTCAAACCCACCTTCATTTTGATTTTCAAAAGTAATGGGTGCAAGGGCTTGTGCTGGTGGTCTTTCTTCGTCACCGCCGCCGCCAGAAGCTGCCTTCTCGGTGATTAGAATATCTCCGATATAGAAGGGAACGGTTTTCCCTGCATCGTTGGATTGTATCCTCAGTGCTCTATCTTTGCTGGTATCTACGGTATATTGCCCCGTTAAAGTGAATGGCTGCCCCGCCTTAAAATCTGCCGCTGCATACAAACCGTTATAGCTGTCTACATTCTGAAGTAAAGCTTGTGCACCTGCAGGAACACTTACACTGTTATCAACAAAACCAGTGACTGTAATCGTATAGGCATTGCCATTTTGCATGCCGACACTGCTGAACGGGATATCAACGCCGTCCCAGTTATTTGTTCGACCATTAACAGAAATTGCTTTTCCATCACTATTGCCTTCAAAAACGAACTCAGAAACAGAAGTCAATTTCGCACTTCCCGCTTGTGAAGCAAGACCAAGACCAGCTCCAAATGTTTCGTGAAATACTACTCGATCCGTTTCAGGTGCAGTCGTTTTTTCAGTTGTAATTAAGATGTTTCCAATATAAAAGGGGATATTTTTCCCAGCATCATTTGATTGAATACGTAATGCTCTATCTTTGCTGGTATCAACGGTATACTTACCCGTTAGAGTAAAAGCCTGTCCTGCTAAAAAATCTGCAGCAACATACAAACCTTTATAACTGTCTACATTTTGCAGTAAAGCTTGTGCACCCGCAGGAACACTCACACTGCTATCAACAAAACCAGTAACTGTAATACTATACGTTTTGCCGTTTTCCATACCGACACTGCTGAATGGGATATCAACACCGTCCCAGTTGTTCGTCCTGCCGCTAACAGAGATCGCTTTTCCATCTTCATTGCCAGCAAAAACTTTACCAGAAACGTGGGTTACTTGTGGGTTACCCGCTTGTACTGCCACACCCATGCCATTGGCAAAGGTTTCAGTAAAGACTGTTTCTGTTCCTGGCTGGACGACAGGTGCAGGCGCTGGACCGCCAATCCAGGAAGCAATTTGTGCTAGAGTCGTATCCATCATGACATAATGACGCCCAATAGCATAATTCCCTGAGTTAGGGTATCCAACCTTAAATGCGTATTTAATACCATTCTCTCGATTTGCTGCTTCTGCGTTTGAATTATATGCGCCATAAGGATATGCCATTAGGACTGGATTTTTATCTGTAATAGACTTTAAGTATACGTTCGCTGCTGAAATTTCTTGGGAGGCTTCTTCCAGGGTTATATCAGAGTTCCAAACCAGTGTTTGTTCATGAGTTTTGGAATGATTCTGGAGGCTGACACTAGGTTCATTTGTGAGGCTTTGCAATTGTTCTGTTGACATACTGTAACTTCCGCCAATCCAGTCACTGACAACAAACAGAACGGAGTTCATATTATATTGTTTTAAGACTGGAAGAGCATTGGTAATGAAGTCGGGTGTAGCGTCATCAAAGGTTAGCAGAATCGGCTTTTCAGGAGCCGTTGCAGTCCCTTCCATGATAGCTACATATTGTTCTGCTGATAAGGTTGTGTAACCGTTTTCATTTAAATACTGCATAGTCCGTTTAAACTTTTCAATGCTGGTATCAGTCCATTGATTAGTAGGATTTTCGACAACCCGATGATACAGAAGAACTGGAATGTCATTATTGGTTTCTGCTGCTGCAGCCTGTGTCATCCAGCTTGATGGGACAATCAAAATCGCCACTAAGAGTAATGAAATAAATCTTTTCAACTTTCTCCTCATTTTCTGCATTCCCCCAATTAAGGTTTTTAATATAACGGGTAAAGCACTCTAATAAAGCAAACCTCCTCTCATTCTATAATTCTAGCTTGGTGCCCTAAATATTTAACCGGTAAAAACTAAAGATTATACTTAAAAAAGTAAATATGCTTTAGGCTGATACTCGCAAAAAAAAGATAGGACTAGAAATTTACTAAATTTCTAGTCCTACCCGTATATTAATAAACTTTAAAGTACTCGATAACGCCGTCAGCAATAGCTTTAGCCAATTTATTCTGATAGGAATCTGTAATTAACTTTTGCCTTTCACTGGCATTGTTGATAAAACCAATCTCCGTTAACGTTGCAGGCATAGCGGACTCGCGGAGAACAGAGAAGGTATCCCCGTCTGTACCACGATTATTTGCGCCTGTATATTCAATCATATTTTGCTGAATGAAGGTTGTAAGTTTCATACTTTTTGCGATTCTGTCAGGATTATCATGCCATTCATCATTAATTTTCGATGGGTAATCTGGATCAAATTCATAGAAGTATGATTCAATGCCATTCGCAGAAGTGTCTCCTCCTCCTGCAGTGGAATTCGTATGAATACTTATGAAAATATCAGCCTTTAAATTATTAGCCATTATAGAACGGTCTAGCAATGAGACATAGGTATTGTCAATTCTAGACATATAAACGGTATAGCCTTGGTTTAATAAAAGTGCTTGAACTTTTTTTGCAACAGCCAAATTCAAGTTTGCTTCTTTATATCCTCCAGCTACTGCCCCTGGGTCAGAGCCGCCATGTCCCGGATCTAAAAATATCTTATAGGCTTTTTGATTAAACGTTACAGTATTGGCAGGAAGTGTTGTAACGATACCGTTTTTACCTGTTTCTCTGATGGCAATCGTATGCTGGCCGTCAGGGAATTTGGCGGTGTCAAGAGTAAAATGAAAACCCGCTTTTCCATTGTTGAACTCAGGGTAAAATCTTTGGACATCAGCCCGCGTATCTCCATAGGCAGCCTGACCAACAACAGAACCGTCCACTATCACTTCTATCTTAGCAACCCCGCTTTTATCCAAAAACCAGCCGTACACATTATGATCGCCTCTAAGTGTTGCACCAGTCAAAGGACTATCCAGAAAACCAAAAGCATTTTGAATGGTTATGCTGCGGTCAGATATAGTAGTAACTGTACCGTTCTTGCTGATTTCTCTAACTGTTACTATATGCTTGCCATCTACAAATTTGGTAGTATCCAGAGCAAAATGAAAACCTGCTCTGCCATTGTTGTATTGAGGGTAAAATCTTTCAACATCTGGCCGTGCGTCACCGTAGGAAGCCTGACCTACCACAGTGCCATCTACCAAAACTTCTATAGCTTCGACCCCGGATTCATCCAAAAACCAGCCATAAACATTTTGGGTCCCATAAAGCGTTGAGCCAGAAACAGGTTTATCCAAGAATCCTAAGGCATTGTCAATTGTTACCGTGCGATTAGTCAATGTGGTGCCATATCCGTTTTTACCTGTTTCTTTGATTGTTACGGTATGCTGGCCATCTGGAAATTTGGTAGTATCCAGAGCAAAATGATAGCCTGCTTTTCCATTGTTGAAAGTAGGATAGAATTTTTGGACATCAGGTCTCAAATCGCCATAGACTGCCTGGCCAACTAAAGCGCCATCCACTAATACTTCAATTTTTGCAACGCCGCTATGATCCAAGAACCATCCATAAAGGTTTTGAGTGCCATTAATGGTCGAACCAGCTGACGGCTTATCCAAAAATCCAAAGGCATTATCAATCGTTAATGTATTCGCGGGTAGCGTTGTGACTTGCCCGTTCTTTCCAGTTTCTCTGATGGCAACTGTATGTTGACCATCCGTAAATTTAGTTGTGTCTAGAGCAAAATGATATCCTGCATTCCCATTCTTATATTGAGGATAAAACTTTAGGACATCCGGTCGGGCATCGCCATAGGCTGCTTGGCCAACGACCGCATCGTCCATTAATACTTCTATTTTTCCGACTCCACTCTTATCTAAGAACCAACCATAAACGTTTTGAGTTCCATTAACAGTAGATCCAGAAGTAGGGCCATCTAAAAATCCTAGGGCGTTATCGATGGTTATTGTACTAGCTGGCAATGTTGTAATTTGCCCGTCTTTTCCAGTACTCCTTACAGAAATGCTATGTTGACCATCGATAAATCTGGTGGTATCAAGGTTATAGTGAAAGCCTGCTTCTCCATTTTTATATTGTGGATAAGCCTTTTGGACATCCGGCCGAGCGTCCCCATAGAAAGCTTCACCAACGACAGTCCCGTCCACTAACACTTCTATTTTTTCAACTCCGCTCACATCAAGAAACCAGCCATACACTTTTTGCGTCCCAATTAGTGATGTACCTGAGACAGGCTTATCCATGAATCCAATGGCAGTTGTTTGCGCTGAGGCATACAGTGGGATTTTTAGATACAGAAACATTACAATTGCCGCCATGAAAATAACTGCAAAAACCTTATTTAACTTCATATCTTCTCCTTTCTTTAGCTATTAATCTATCCGAATTATACTATTCTATAATACTATTATTTAAATTAAAAAAAAACATATATTTACAATTAATGACTTTATTCGGATGAATCCAACTTGCTTCATTTGTCGAAATATGTTTAAGTTTAGTAGTGATTTAAGGAATCAATAAGGGGATTGAAATGATTCATAATTATTTAGGGCAAACCATTCATTTTGAAATAAAGTATAAAAACCGTACATCAATGAGCATTTCTATAGATCTGTATGGGAATGTTGAGGTTCAGGCTCCCAGAGGAATTTCCGATGACCGCGTCATTCAAGCTTTAGAAGAAAAATGGGATTGGATCCAGCAAAAACGAAAAGAAATAAAGGATAGGAACCATGGACCAAAGGTAAAGTCCTATGAGCATGGCGAGAGTTTTCTTTATTTAGGAGAAGAATATCCCATCCAGATTTCACATGATATAAATATCCAGCAAGACTATATCGTGTTTGATGAGGAAAAACTACATATATATGTGAAACATCTGGAGGATGAAAAAATAAGACAAGCATTAAAACGGTTTTACTATCAGCAATGTAAAATGTTAGTCGAGAGGAGTATTAAAACGTATCAAAGCAATTTCAAGACAAAGCCACGGTCTATCAAAATTACAGATAATAAGACCAACTGGGGAACCTGTGATTCGAAGCTGCAGTTAACCTTTAATTGGCGGCTTGCAATGGCGCCGCAGAGCGTGGTTGACTATGTAGTTGTCCATGAAATGTGTCATATGGTCCATCTGAATCATGATCGTTCTTTTTGGCGGCTTGTTGGAAAAATACTTCCCGATTATAAACAGCAGGAGAACTGGTTAGCCTTATCCAGTTGGAAAATGACTGTTTAAATTTGAAATGGATATACTTGTGCTATGTAAATAGCCAATCTTATTGGAGGTTTATAAATGGAGAATAATGATATATTAATTCGATTAAGATATGCACTAGATATTAAAGATACCGATATGGTTGAGATATTTAACCTAGGCGGTATTGAAGTGGCAAAAGAGGATGTCCTAAAAGTCCTTACGAAGCCAAAGGACAGTTACGACGAAGAAGATTACGATGATGATATTGCAGAAGATGAGGAGCATATTAAATGCACGAATAGTATGTTGGAGTCGTTTTTAAATGGCTTTATTACGTTTAAAAGAGGCAAGCAAGAACCAAAGCCTGGACAGCCTGAAACCCCAGTACCTGCGAAGAGTAAAGAAAGTATTAATAACCAGCTGTTGAAAAAAGTGAAAATCGCGCTGGCGTTAACTAGTGAAGATATGCTTGATATCTTTGAAAAAGCAGGAATTAACATAACAAAAGGTGAACTAAGCGCGATGCTTAGAAAAGAAGGCCATAAGAATTATAAGCAATGCCTTGACAAATACGCTAGAAATTTCTTAAAAGGATTAACTTTAAAATATAGAAGCTGAAGCTGAAATTTCTGAAGCAAGAGGAGTCTGAATAAGACCCCATTAAATAATAATACAAACAAAAGCCCTGCAAAGTGAGAATGCCACCTTACAGGGCTTTTTAATTAGTTTTCTATAATATCCTTACGATTCTTCTTAAATATTTTCGATAATACTTCATAAACGATTGGTACAACAATTAGTGTTAATAATGTTGAACTTGCTAAACCGCCGATTACTGTAATACCAAGTCCTTTCGAGATTAAACCGCCGCCGCCTTGGCCGATTGCCAATGGAATTAGCGCACCGATTGTTGCGATAGCTGTCATCAGGATTGGACGAAGTCGTGTTGCACCTGCTTCCAGTACTGCTTCACGCATACTCATACCATCACGTTCCATATGAATAATACGGTCAACCAGTACAATGGCATTTGTTACAACAATACCAATTAACATCAATAATCCCATCATGACAGATACAGAAATGGTTTCACCTGCGATTAATAAACCAACGAATGAACCAATAACTGCAAATGGTAATGAGAAAAGGATCGCAAACGGTGCGACACCTTCACGGAAAGTTACAACTAGGATAAAGTATACAATCGCAATCGCAGCAAGCATTGCCATACCAAGCTGTGTAAATGTCTCCGTCATATCTGCCTGAACACCGGCAACGCCAATGGTAACACCTTTAGGTAAATCTAATTTATCAATTTCTTTATCAACTTCAGCTGTTGCTTTAGAGATATCCTTATCAAGGATGGTTCCTGAAACAGTTGCATAGTATTCACCTTTGCTGCGTGAAAGAGTATTTAATGTTGTACCCTTTTCAACTGTTACTAGCTCAGAAAGAGGCATTGTCGTACCAAGTGCTGTTGGTACTTGTGTTGCTAAAATATCGTCAATTGATTTTGGTTGTGCAGCTTGTTCCTGCTGAACGATTACTTCTAATTCGTTGCCGTCCTTTTCAACCGTTGTTAATACATCTTGCGTTTTTACAGGGTTTAACATCATGACGATTTGGCCAGTTGTTAAACCATACTGCAGCAATTGATCCTGTTCCACTTTGAATGTATATTCAACGTATGCTTCCTCCGCGCTTGAAGAAATATCTTCTAAACGGTCATTTTTGCTCAGAACACCTTCTACCATCTTTACAGCTTCATTTAGTTTATCTAAATCTTCACTGTAGAAAGTGTAGCTGACTTCATTTGAAGCCATCGATGTAGGAGCAAAGTTCTGTGATTTCCATTCGCCTGTCTGTCCGATATTAAACACATATTCTTCAATTTCTTTACGGACCTCTGGGAAGTTTTCCATATCTGGGTCAAAAATCAGGTACATTAACGCACCATCTCCGCCGCCGCCCATCATAGCGGCCATCGGATCTCCAGTTTCGGTAACAGAAATCTGAACGATGTCGATATCATCACGTTTAAGCATTTCTTCCTCAACTGCTTCAACATTTGCTAATGTTTCATCCTTTAACTCACCAGCTTTTGGTGTGTACGTCAAGTACATAACCTTTTCTTCTTCACTGCCCATAAAGCTGAATCCAATTAATGGAGTTAATCCTAAACTGCCAACTAATAAAACAACCGCAATAACGGAGGTAATAATTTTATGGTTCAGCGTCCAGCCAAGGACACCTTTATACCAGTTCGCTAGTTTACCAACTTCTTTATGACTGCTTTCTGCCTTCTCTCCATATAGTTTTTTCTTAAATAAGAAGTGAGACAAAGCAGGGACGATCGTAATCGCAACAACTAACGAAGCACCAAGAGCAAAGGTCATGGTTAGTGCGAACGGTGTGAATAGCTCACCGACCATTCCGCCAACAAAGATAAGCGGTGCAAATACGGCAACAGTTACTAATGTTGATGACAGAATTGGTTTGAACATTTCAATGGTTGCTTCGCGGACAAGCGCGCGCCCTGATAATTTTTCTTCTTTTAAATGAAGACGTCGATAAATATTTTCAACTACCACGATAGAGTCATCGATTACTCGGCCGATGGCAACCGTAACGGCACCGAGCGTCATTATATTGAGAGTAATCTCCATCCAATTCAGCAGCAGTAATGCCATGAAAATGGAAACTGGAATTGACACAATCGAAATAATGGTTGATTTAAAATCACGAAGGAATAAAAGTATAATTAATACCGCAATTAAACCGCCAAAAAGTGCTTTCTCAACCATTGTTTTTACTGATTCTTCAATTGGTTCTCCTTGATCGAGAGATACATCGATGACAAGACCTTCAATTTTTTCCTTTTGTTCCTTGATTAAATCCTTCACACTGTTTACAACATCTACCGTGTTTGCTTCCTGACCTTTAACAATTTGAATGGCAATCGCATTTTCACCATTGGTACGTGAAATCGATTGTACTTTACCAATGACTTTAATTTCAGCAATGTCGCTAAGCTTTACAAATGGAGAAGGCTGTGTTGCTGAAGGTGTTACTGGAATCAGCATTCCCTTTAATTCATCCGCGGTCATGAACTTCCCATCAATTGCTACAGCTTGTTCGCCTTCTTCAAATTCGTAAAGACCTAATGAAACAGCCATGTCACTTGCTTGAATCATTTGCTTGACAGTATCTTCTATTAAACCAAATTCAGCCATTTTGGTATCGTTATACGTCAGTTGAACTTCTTCAATGTGTTGACCTGTAATGGTGGCAGAGGCAACACCATCAATTTTTTCAATTTTTGGAAGGATATTATCCTCAACAGTCGACGTTAATTCAACGATATCCTCTGTTGTACTGCTTACACTAAGTGCAACAACTGGCATCATGTTCATACTAATGGCTGTAATAATCGGCTCTTGTGCATTTTCAGGCAGCTTCACGGCCTCTAGGGCAGACTTTAATGCACGATTTGCCTCGTCCATATCTTCACCGTACTCATATTCCACTTGAAGACTGGCCATATTAGCATTTGAATTGGAATAAACGGATTTAACACCCTTGAGGTTTTCTATAGCTTTCTCTAGAGGTTTCGATACGTCTTCCATTACTTGTTCTGGAGTTGCCCCAGGGTATACATCCATTACCATTAAGTATGGAATCGAAATATCTGGAATGGTCTCCATATTCATTCGGGTACCTGAATAAATACCAGATACTGTTATAATAATCGTAAGTAACCAAACCGCTAGTTTATTTCCGAGAACAAAGTTGACTAAACCTTTCACACTTACACCTACCCTTAATTGACTTATCTAACCCATTTACTTATAATACTGACTAACCGGTCATCTGTCAACGATTGAACCTAGGAGTGAAGAATGAACAATGAAAAAACAACTGATTATGGAAAAAGCGATAGAACTATTTGCTGAACAGGGGTTTGAAGCTACATCTGTCCAACAGATTACAGAGCACTGCGGCATTTCTAAAGGTGCTTTTTATCTATCTTTCAAGTCAAAAGATGAATTAATTAACGAGATAATTGATCACTTTATGATTCAATTTACCACTGAAATTGACTATCTAGTCAGAAACGCGAAGGATGGAGAAAATCTCCTATATAACTTTTATTATGCGATATTCAACACATTTCAAAAGCATTCTGACTTTGGGAAAATACTTATCAAGGAGCAATCTCGTTCTTTTAATGAGGATTTCATCGTAAAGATGCGTTACTATGATAGATTAATGGAAAAAACCATTCTTTCAATGGTCGAGCGGTTGTATGGAGATGATGAAGTAAAAGAGATAAAATATGATTTAGTATTTTGTATCAAAGGCTTTATGAGTATGTATTCTCATCTATTTTTGTTTTATAACGTACCATTAGATTTGGATTTATTGTCAACGTCATTGGTAGAAAAAACAAATCTGCTTGCTAGAAACTCGACCGTTCCTTTTATTTCAAAAGGACTGATTGAGGTGCTTGAAGAGCCGGCACTAGAGGATTTAACAAAAGACCAGATTCTCTTAACGTTGGAACAAGAAATAAAAGAAATGGAAGAGTCAGTAGAAAAGGAATCCTTAATACTGTTAAAACAGCAGCTGCATGAACCAACATATGGGCGGGCAATTATTAAGGGGTTACTAGAAAATATTCGAAATCATCCCCAAACCAAATGGATTGCGTATTTATTGGGTAGTTTTTTTAATATGTAGTGTAAAAGGTGGGCTAACGGTGTTTATTTTAACAGAGGCTGCAAAAACGGAAATACAGAACCGGCTGGAATCATCGGATTCTGCAAAGTTTATCCGATTACAAATGCGTAAAAGCTGTTTCATGAAAGTGAAAGTAACAGTAGAAGGAACGATAGAAGTTAATGATAGTGAGATAATAAAAGATGATCTTCATTTCATCATCGACAAAGGTGAATGTCATTATTTTCGTGATAAAAAACTTGATTTTATGCCAGATCAAACTGGTTTTAAACAATTTGAAGTCATTTAATATTCTATAAACCAAAAAGAGCTCAATCTAAAAAGAATGAGCTCTTTTTATTTTGCTATAGAAATGCAACGTATCCCTTAAGAATAATGTATCCAATTTTATTGACATACTAGTTGTTGCGAGGTAGTATAAATACATTGATTAAATATTTACGAACGCCGTTCGACAATGGCGAATGAAAGAAGGATGGTAATGTCTGAACGCCTCATTCAATCGATTGAAAGGGCAGCTGATGTCCTTGAATTGTTTTTATCAACAAATCCGGAGCTTAGTGTTAAAGAAATATCTGATAAGCTTCAACTATCAAAAAGCACAGTTCATGGAATCATTAAGACTCTAGAACATAGAGGGTATCTTGAGCAGAATCCAGAGGATTTGAAGTATAAGCTCGGAATAAAACTTTTTACATTAGGTAACTTCGTGGGTAAACATCTCGATATTGGAAACATAGCCAGACCGATTATCGGAGATTTAGCTGTTGAATTAAATGAAACCGTTCACTTGGTTACATTAAAGCGTGATGAAGTTATTTATATTGAAAAAGTAGAAGGTCCAAGAGCCCTTACAATCTACTCTCATATAGGAAAAAGAGCACCTGTTCATTGTACAGGTGTGGGGAAGGCAATACTTGCTCATTTAAGTGAAAATGAGGTTGATAGGCTGTTATCAGCAGCAAGTCTAGAAGCATTCACAGAGTACACGATGACCGATGTTAATGAGATAAAAAAGCATTTAGTTTCTGTCCGTGAGACTGGATATGCGGTTGATGATGAAGAAATCGAGTTGGGACTCAAATGTATTGCAGCACCGATATTCAATCATAAAGGAAATGTAATCGCTTCAATAAGCTGTGCGGCACCTAAAATGAGACTTGATGAAGAAAAGCTTCCGAAAGTAATAGCGGGGATTAAGGGAGCTGCTTCTGATATATCAAGGTCCTTAGGCTATAAAGGGAACGTCTTTTAAAAGTAGCTAAAGTAAAAAAACATAAAAAAGTAATTACTAGGGGGAGAATTATTTTGTCAAAAGTTAAAGTGGCTATTCTTGGCTCAGGGAACATTGGTACTGATTTAATGATTAAGCTTGGTCGCTCCGAATATCTAGAGCTGACTGCTGTGATTGGGATTGACCCGCAATCTGACGGATTACGCCGTGCGAGAGAAATGGGTTATGCAGGGGTAGATACCGGTATTGATGGTTTCCTGGCAGATCCTACTTTAGAAGCTGATATTGTATTTGATGCCACATCAGCAAAAGCCCATCTCTATAATGCAAAGGTGTTAAAAGAAGCAGGTATTAAAGTAATTGATATGACTCCAGCCGCTGTTGGTCCATATGTATGTGCGGCCGTAAACATTGATGAGCATTTAGAAAAAGACAATATTAATTTAATTACATGCGGGGGTCAGGCTACAATCCCTATGGTTCATGCTGTTAACCGTGTGAGTTCGGTAGAGTATGCTGAAATCGTTGCAACGATCTCAAGTAAAAGTGCTGGCCCTGGAACGCGTGCGAATATTGATGAATTTACTGAAACCACTTCCCGTGCGATTGAAGTAGTTGGCGGGGCTAAAAGAGGCAAGGCAATTATAATTTTAAACCCAGCTGAACCTCCAATCATCATGCGTGATACTGTGTATACGCTTGTAGAGGAAGGAACAATGGACGAAGAAGCTATTAGAAAATCAATTGCTGATATGACAGAAGTTGTTCAATCATATGTTCCAGGCTATCAACTCCGTACGGAACCTATTTTCGATGGAAATAAAATCACCATCTTTATTCAAGTAGAAGGTGCCGGTGATTACCTGCCAAAATATTCAGGAAACCTTGATATTATGACGGCTGCAGGTGTAAAAATTGCCGAAGAGTTTGCTAAAAATTTATTAAAGAAAGAAACCGTTTAAGCGGTAGAAAGGGGAAAATAAAATGACAAATGAAAGAGATATTCTGATTACCGAGGTTGCATTACGAGATGGAAGTCATGCAGTCTCTCACCAATATACAGTAGATCAAGTATTAAAGGTCGCAAAAGCATTGAATGATGCAAATGTTCCCTATATCGAAGTATCACACGGTGATGGTTTAGCAGGATCATCCTTGCAATATGGCCTTTCACGTACAAATGAAATGGAATTAATTGAAGCTGCGGTTTCCGTTGCAGATAAATCTAAAATAGCTGTCTTATTATTGCCAGGTATCGGTACGCTGCACGAATTAAAAGAAGCAGCAAATTTAGGCGCAAAGATGGCTCGTATTGCAACACATGTTACAGAAGCGGACGTAGCTCCACAGCATATTGCTTATGCAAAAGAATTAGGTATGGAAACGGTAGGATTCTTGATGATGAATCATATGGCTCCTGTCGATAAATTAGTAGAACAAGCAAAATTAATGGAAAGTTATGGAGCAGATACTGTCTATGTAGTAGATTCAGCGGGATACTTGCTTCCAGGTCAAGTGCGCGAGCGAATTTCTGCACTAAAACAATCAGTTGGTGTTAACATTGGTTTCCATGGGCATAACAATTTATCGCTGGCGATGGCTAACACGCTTGTTGCGATCGAAGAAGGCGCAACTCGAATTGATGGCAGTGTTCGCTGTTTAGGAGCAGGTGCCGGTAATACACAAACAGAAGTACTTGTAGCCGTTTGTGAGCGGATGGGAATTAAGACTGGCGTAGATTTATACAAAATGATGGACTTAGCTGAAGACATCATTGCCCCACTTTTACCAGTGCCGCAAGAAATTACAAAAGACAGCTTAACACTAGGGTATGCAGGTGTTTACTCAAGCTTTGCGCTTCATTCAAAGCGTGCGGCAGAGAAATTTGGCGTAGATTCACGTGATATTTTAATAGAACTAGGTAAACGTAAAGTGGTTGGCGGTCAAGAGGATATGATCGTAGAAGTGGCAGCGGAAATTGCTAAAAACAAGAATCGTTAATTGGTAGATTCGAAGACTTGATAAGCAGTTTTAAACAAAGTACTTACATTTCCGTTATTAAAACCATTGCTGCTTTCTTTATCATTTCAGTATATCTGTTAACTGGAATCTTTTAATTTGAAATATTTTGAAGTTTAGGAATTTATTATTTGAATATTCTTAAACAAAAGTATAGTATTAAAGGTGGAAATAGGGATAAAAGCTCTGTTCTACTAAAAAAGACTCTTTTTTTGTTGAGTACGTTATTTTAATACTCGGTAATGAGTTTCTAGATTTGTGATGCTAGAATTTACGCCAAAATAAGACGCAGGGATATCTGCGCTTATTTTGGCTTTTTTAATGCTAAAAACGGGAGGGATGTTTCTGATGGATAAGGATGAAATGAAGCGGCTAAACTTCTTACTAGAAATATATGTGGATGTTAATGTGGATAAAGATTTCTCTGTGCTTTCTAAAAAAACGGATCCATTCTTTATATTGAACATGTCTGGTCAGTTGGTTTATGTCAATGAAGTCTGTGAAGAATTATTGCAATGTTCAAGAAAAGATCTATTCGGTATGAAGCTAAGTAATATTTTCATCTCGTCTGTTTTAAATGATACCCAAACGTTTTTTAGTAAAAAACCACGCGAAAAACTAACAAATTTTGATTCTAAAATTAGTATGAGACCTGAAAATACGATGGACGTAAACGTAACTTCCTTCCCAATTCTTTTTAGTGATGAAGTGGTTGGAAACTATGTTGTGTTAAAAGATATCACGCTGATTAAGAGAGAGAGGCAATTGCTGTCTGAAAAACAAGCCGCGGCAGGTCAGCTGGCGGCAGGAATTGCACATGAAATACGCAATCCTATTACGGCCATAAAGGGCTTTCTACAATTAATGATGGGGGAACATAAAGGGGATACGACCTATTATAATATTGTTGAATCAGAGATTAACCGCGTTGAAATGATTCTAAAGGAGTTAATGGTTCTGGCTAAGCCCACCAAAATTAACTATCAAAAGTTGGATATCCAAAGTTTGTTGGACAAAGTTGTGACGTTGATGGAGTCGCAGACCTTATTAAATAATATTGAAGTAATTAAGAATTTCCATACACTAGAAGCAACCGTTGTTGGGGACGAGAATCAGTTAAAACAAGTGTTTATCAACTATATAAAGAATGCGATTGAAGCAATGCCAGATGGAGGAATAATCATTGTTGAAGGCATAGCCTTACATGATAGTGTTCATATTCGCATTATGGACCAAGGCATTGGAATTCCGTCAGAAATTTTAGAACGAATAAATGAACCGTTTTTTACAACAAAGGAACATGGCACGGGCTTGGGAATGCTGGTATGTAATGAGATCATTGAGGAGCATAAAGGGAAAAGTAATATTTTTAGTAGTCCTGAAGGCACCTGTATTGAAGTCATTTTACCACTACATAAACAATTGCAGTATAATGAAAACAGTGTTAAAATAGATTAGTCTAATGTCTTGCTGTCATTAGTTATAGAAGTCTATTATTTATACATAAAAAAACTATATTTCCTATCTGTGTGGTAAATGGAAGAAACTATTAATATAGTCGTCTGAACCGTGGCCTAACTTCTTTTTTGAAGTTAGGCCCTTTTTATTTTTTTTGTGAAAGGGGAGGTATATATTATAGCTAATCAAGAGAATCTTGTGTATCTCAGCAGCACGTTCAGCAAATTGCTTAAGCGCAAGTTTGGGAAGGGACCAGAATCCTGTAATGTAATCTTAAAAGGCAATAGATGTTTTGTTTATATGAGAAATTTTATTACACCTGCAGAGGAAGTATTAATAAATCAAGGTCAGTTAGACCTTGCACACAACTTCCGTTCGGCTGTGATAAATTCAGTTACTCAAGAGTTTATTCCAGAAGTATCAATTACCTTAGGAATATCCTTTGATCATGTCTTCCATGATTGGAACTATGATAAAAATACAGGAATCCTGCTTTTAGATTATGTTCAATCTAATTATGAGGAGAAGATAGATAACAGTTTTCAAAATAGCCTATTCCACTTAATTGATGATGTAGGATCCAATTACCATAAGAAGCCTGCCAGCTTGAAAGTTGTAAAGTTCACACAAAATATTTGTGCAATAGAATCGAAAGAAGTCCTTTTGCCGCTTGAAAAATTCGTTTACGAAAGAGGAAATATAGATTTACTGCTTCACCAGGCACGGAACATAAAAGATGGCTATTGGATAAACCAAGAAAAATTCGAAAGGATATTTAACCGCTTAATCGAGGATATGTTTATTATGTGGGACTATAAGAATAATAGAAATTATCTTGTTTTTATATTTAACAAATTATATACAATGAAATAATCTAGAAAAACATGTTGTAAGGAAGGAAACCCTAAAATACAATATGTTTTTTTATTTGTATTTAAATAGGTTTTAATTTTAATAAAGGGGGCTTTCGTACATACTAAATGGATATACAGGCAACTTTTTAGTAAGGAGTTATAATTAATGGATCAAAAAAAGGAAGATTATATCAGCAGTTATATTAGTAAATTGTTGCGAAAAAAATTTGGCAGGGGCCCGCAAAGCTGTCAAACGACCGTTTCCAAAAAACATCTCGTCACGTATATACGAGGGTTTTTATCTCCGATGGAGGATATATTGCTAGAAAAGGGTCAGAACAAGTACGTAGATTATGCAAGAAATGTTATTATTACTCACCTTCTGGATGAAATCAAAGGGGTCATACAAGTATCCCTTGATGTTGAAGTAGTAGAATATTATCATGATTGGAATTTTCCAAATAACTCAGGTGTACTCATGTTTGTTTTAGATACAGAAACGGAGCAGGTATATAAAACAGATGTCGATATCCAAAGGGTGGAATCGGAAGTCGGGCGAATCAGCTTTATGGTTCAGAAAGTTCCAGACAAAATTAATACATATCCCATTTCTCCATCTATTTACTTAATCGAAAGAAGGGGCATCCTTATTCAAATCGAAAAGGCACTTATTGAGAAAGGATTTGAAAATGAACTGAAATATACAAAAGATGAACTCGAAAAGACATATTTTCATCGCAATGGCCGATTTGAGGACATTTTTAATAAGTCTGTTAGGGACATCTTTATTGATTGGAAATTAAAAGAGGATAAATCGATGATGGCAATTATTCTCCGTTCATAAGGGAATAGCCAGTAAACATAACAAAAGAGAGCTTTCATCGAAGGAAGACTCTCTTTTTACCGATCCATTAGATTTTTCTTTCTCTCATTTTTTTCTGTAATGTATGCAGCAACTGCATTAACTGCTCATATTCTTCAATCTCTATTTGACAGGATTGGATTACATCTCCGACCTTACTGGTGATCGAATGTTTTTCTTCTACAGCCTTCTCTTGCAGATAGATATAAACTTTCCTTTCATCCTCTTTAGAGCGTTGTTTTCTTAACCAATGATTTGCTTCCATCCGTGAAACCATGGGTGTCAATGTCCCCGTGCCCAATTTTAACTTTTCCCCTAATTCTTTTAATGTGACTCCATCCTGTTCCCATAAAGCCAGTAAGACCAAGTATTGAGGATAGGTTAAACCGAAAGGCTGGAGTACGCTCGAATATAATTTGTTAAATTCACCAGCTGTTTCATATACAGCAAAGCAAAGTTGATTTTTTAATGTTATAAAGTCTTTCAAGCAATCACCTGTTAGGATAATAGTTTTTCTAGATCATTCTTCATTTTTGCAGGTTCTGTTGTTGGGGCATACCGTTCAATGACCTGGCCATTTTGATCCACAAGAAATTTTGTGAAATTCCATTTTATGTTTTTAGAAAGTAATCCTTTCTTCTCTTCCTTTAGGTAAGTGAATAAAGGGTCAGCCTTATCACCGTTCACATTAATTTTTGCGAAGATAGGAAAAGTTACCCCGTAATTTAACTGGCAAAACTGCGTAGTTTCGTCAATATTATCGAATTCTTGATTATTGAATTGATCACAAGGGAATCCTAAAATTTCTAAACCACGATCCTTGTAAGTGTCATATAATTCCTGCAGTCCTTGAAATTGAGGGGTTAACCCGCATTTGCTGGCAGTATTGACAATAATTAGAGGCCTGCCTTCGTATTCTTTGAGAGACTTTTCCTCGCCATTGGCCATTTTTACTGTAAAATCATAGACTGATTTCATTTATATTCCCTCCTAATAAAAATCGTGTACGATTTAATCTTACGCGATTTTTATTAGAAAAACAAGAAATAAAAAAACAGTATCCCATCATAATGAGATACTGCACTAATTTACTATAATTATCGTATACCTTTCATTAAGCCCTGAATTTTCGGAGCTAAAGCAAAAAGGGTAAAACTTAGTACGATGGCTGCTCCACCGATAATACCAAAATAAGCCATCTCGTTTTCTGGTGTATAAAACTTAACGACTTGCGCATTAAGGGCTTGCGCGGCAGCACTTGCTAAGAACCATAAACTCATTGTTTGTGCTGAGAATGCTGCAGGAGCTAATTTTGTGGTTGCGGATAAACCTACAGGTGACATACATAATTCACCAAATACAACAATTAAATAACTTAGAACCAGCCACATTGGGCTAACCAATGAATCCGTACCGCCAAGATATGCTGGGATAAGAATGACAAGGAACGATAACCCAGCAAATAATAAGGATAATGAGAACTTTTGTGGTATTGTTGGCTGACGTTGTCCTAATTTAACCCATAATCCCGCAAATATTGGAGCAAAGATAATAATAAATAATGGGTTTAATGATTGGAACCATGCTGGAGAAATATTAATTCCCATCCAATCTAATTGAGTCCGTTTGTCTGCATAACTTGCAAGGATGGTTGAGCCTTGCTCTTGAATGGACCAGAACATTACAGCTGCAATAAATAACGGAATATATGCAATAATACGTGAACGTTCTACAGTTGTAGTTTTAGGGCTGCGATACATAACAACAAAATAGATCGTCGGAATAATAATTCCTAAAAATGTAACAATATTGATAAAGCTGGCAAATGTAAGAACTCCCATTGGGATTAATACAGCACATAAAACAGCAAGTACAACTACACCTAATCCAATGAATGTAAAAGTCTTTTTCTTTTCAGCTTTTGAAAGAGGGTTTGGAACTGTAGTACCTGCTAGACCAAGATTTTTCTTTTTAGTCAATACAAACATAACAAGTCCAAGGAACATACCAATAGCGGCAATACCAAAGCCTAAGTGGAAGCTATATTTCATCACACTTCCGACAATTAATGGAGCTAAGAATGCCCCTGCGTTAATTCCCATATAGAAGATGGTGAAACCTGCGTCACGTCGGTCGTCTGTTTCACTGTACATTTCACCAACAACAGTTGAAACATTCGGTTTTAACATACCTGTACCGATAACAATCAATACCATGGATACAAAGAACATGGCTACACTTCCAGGTACTGCAAGGACAATATGACCGAGCATAATCAGTACTCCACCGTAGAATACCGCTTTAGATGTACCGAATATCCGGTCAGCTAACCATCCTCCGATGATACCAGACATATAAACGAGTGAACCGTAAATGGACATAATGGAAAGAGCTAGGTTCTCATCAAGTCCTAATCCACCTTTAGAGACCTCATAGTACATATAGTAGACTAGGATAGCTCTCATTCCGTAATAAGAGAAACGCTCCCAGAATTCTGTAAAGAAAAGAGTGAATAAGCCTTTTGGATGTCCAAAGAAACCTTTCTGAGGGACACTATCCACAATTTTCTGCCTATTATAATTCGACATAATTCTACCTCCCTTTATATTATATTATAATACTTTCGACTGTTTTCAATTGTCAAAAACTATTTTTGGCAAAAAGAGTCATAGTAATTAGAAATATTGTTATAACAGGAAAAAAGCAAATGTACTGCGGAAAAGAAAGTTTTTTTAAAATAATATCTCTATTTTGACAAAATAAATTATTGCAAATACTGTTTAGAAAAAAGTGGATAATTTTATTAAAACGCTTCCACTTGTTTTTTATAGAATTAATGGTATGATTGTATTAATAGTAAATAATGATCACATGTTACTGATACGATCAGGCATGGTGGTAAAATAAAAGGCGATTTTCTACCCTTTTATTGTGCCCCCATGCCTTTTTTTATTGATATTTTTAAAAGCGAAGGGGTAAATAATATGGCATTTAAATTCTTTAAAAAGGAAAACTTACAAATAACTGCACCTGTTAATGGTGAGATTCTTCCGTTATCAGAGGTTCCGGATCCAGTATTCAGTCAAAAGATGATGGGAGAAGGGATTGCAATACTACCAAGTGAGGGAAATGTTTATTCTCCAGTAGATGGAACTGTCATTCTAATCGCTTCAACCAAACATGCTGTTGGGATCCGTGCCAAAGATGGAACAGAAATCCTCATTCATGTAGGGCTGGAAACAGTTGCTTTAAATGGTAAGGGATTTAGAGCAGCGGTCAATGACGGGGATAAGATTTCAGCTGGCCAGATAATAATGGAGGTTGATTGGGAATATATTAGTAATAATGCAAAAAGCACGATAACACCGATTGTTATTACAAATAGTAAAGATAGAAACAAGCAGTTTACTCTCACAGAGGAGAAAATTGCTGTCCAAGGAAAAACAGTAATTATCTCTGGTTCCTGATGTAATCTTCTATTAAAGGGGGTGGTTGGTCTAAAAAATGTGTAAGATTCGTACTAGGTAATCTCATTCTGTAATCTGATATTAAGATTGATAATTGTAAAATCCATGCTGTAAAGCAATTATTATTAACTTTCTCTTAAGCAGGAGGATACCATTTCAATCTGATAAAACGTGTTTGAGTCAAACTGGACAAGAATGCAATTGTTCTATAAAAAAATAGGGGGAATCAAAAATGATGAAATATCTTCAAAGACTAGGACGTTCCTTAATGCTGCCAGTAGCCGTTTTACCTGCTGCTGCGATATTAATGGGTATCGGGTACTGGATTGACCCTTCAGGCTGGGGTGCTGGAAGTCCGGTAGCAGCTTTCCTAATTAAAGCAGGTGGATCAATTATTGATAATATGGCTATCCTTTTTGCGGTTGGGGTAGCGCTGGGGATGTCTAAGGATAAAGATGGTTCTGCAGCATTGAGCGGATTGGTCGCATATTTGGTTATTACAACTGTGTTATCAACAAACTCCGTGGCTTTGCTTCAAGGAGTGGATCCAGAAGCTGTTAACCCGGCATTCGCAAAAATTGGAACACAATTTACAGGGATTCTATCTGGTATTATCGCGGCCATTATGTATAATCGTTTCAGTCATGTGAAGCTGCCAGATGCGTTATCCTTCTTTAGTGGAAAACGACTTGTTCCTATAATGACTTCCGTAGCAATGTTAGCTGTATCATTAGTCATGTTCTTTGTTTGGCCAGTGGTTTTCTCGGGACTTGTTTCTTTTGGTAAAGGGATTAGTGATTTAGGTGCAATCGGTGCCGGTATATATGGTTTCTTTAACCGTTTATTAATTCCAATCGGTTTACACCATGCCTTAAACTCCGTGTTCTGGTTTGATGTGGCAGGTATTAATGATATTGGTAATTTCTGGTCAAGTAAAGGTGAACAGGGTATTACCGGTAGATATCAGGCTGGTTTCTTCCCAGTCATGATGTTTGGTCTGCCAGCTGCTGCATTAGCCATGTATCACACTGCAAAATCTTCGAAGAAAAAAACAGTGGCTGCGTTAATGTTGGCAGCGGGTGTAGCTTCTTTCTTCACAGGGGTTACAGAACCACTTGAATTTGCTTTTATGTTTGCTGCTCCTGCACTGTATGTAACACATGCCATTTTAACAGGTATTTCATTAGCTGTTGCAGCTGCGTTCCAATGGACTGCGGGCTTTGGATTTAGTGCTGGATTGGTTGACTTTGTGCTCAGCTTAAAAATTCCAATTGCAAACCAGCCATATATGTTACTTGTTCAAGGTCTAGTGTTTGCAGTCATTTACTATTTCTTATTCCGTTTTATCATTACAAAATTTAACTTAACAACACCTGGTCGTGAAGAAGACGTTGAAGAAAACACAGAGGAAGTCCAGGCAGGAGGTAATAAGTTTGCTGCTATGGCTGCTAAGATTTATGAAGGTTTAGGCGGGGACGCAAACGTTACTTCTGTAGATAATTGTGTAACACGCCTGCGATTAGAAGTTAAGGATATGGAAGCCGTAGACCAGAAGAAGATTAAGTCTACAGGTGTACCTGGAATCAATATAGTAGGTAAAAACAGCATTCAAGTTATTGTTGGAACAAACGTACAATTCGTAGCAGATGAGATTGCAAAAATCCGTAAAGGTAAATAGGATTAATAAGAAACCGCTTGGACCATATGGGTCAAGCGGTTTTTTTGTCTTGCTTCTGCTCCTAGGGGTATGGTTTTGTAGAAGCTGTATGGTTTTTTGTAGAAACTGTACGGTTTTTTTTGGACTTATCTGTTTCTAATTCTTTCTATATGAATGGTGATATATCCAAGTTCTTGTTCAGGCAGATGGATACCATGGTTTTCCGCAAGATGTTTGGCAACTTTTTGTGAAACATTGTAGGATAGTGCAAATTTTTTCTTTAACATCTCCAGCATTTCCTCATCCATTATTGGCTGAGATTCATCATTAATCCTGGATAGGGTAAATCTTAGATGGGTCATTAATCGCTGGTATGAAAGGTCATCTTCTTCTATAGATAGTTGAAGTGATTCTTTAATTGTTTGAATCATTTCACCAATGATAGCGGTTTGCCTCAAAGTTTGTTTCATATCGACACTTTGGGGCTTGGAAGTATGAATATGAAGGGCGATATATGCTGCTTCATCGATTGGCATTTTTACCTGTGTCTTATTTTCAATATGTCTGATTGCCCACATTCCAATATCAAACTCTTTTTTATAAAGAATCTTAATTTCATGAAAAAGCTTATTCTTTAGATGAATTCCATCTGTTGCTCTTTCAATGGCAAATGACAAGTGGTCTGTGAGGCCAATATGAATATGTTCGTTTAATTTTAATCCCAGGCAGTCTTCTGCGTAAGAAATAATCTCCTCTGATATAGAAAAATGTTCCTCGGGTATTTGCTGCAAAAGCTGTTGGAATTTCTCATTTTCCTTCATAACAAATAGCTTTTCAATCTTACTTGGATTAATGATGTCATTCTTCCTTTTTTCAAAGGCAATTCCCGTACCAATGGCTATCTTTTCTTCATTGTTGTCTAAAACGACAACAGCATTGTTATTAAGGATTTTTTTGATTTTCATGAAACACAGCTCCTTGTACGCGCTTACTTCCATCTTACAGGGTAAAACACAATGGGTCTACCATAAAAAAGTCAATACTAATGAAAAAGCCTGATGCAGAATCTTTCACATCAGGCTTTTCCATGACTTCTATATAACGGTTTTCGCTTTGAGTGAACGTTTTTGCCATGTGAATGTAATGAACAGTGTTATTACGAGTAATACAAATCCAAGTATGAATGGATAGGTAATTTCGACGTCATATAGTAATCCTGCAAGTGTTGGTCCAAGTACGTTGCCTATACTCATATACGCATTATTCATACCCATTGCAAAGCCTTGTTCGTTTCCTGCAAGTTTAGAAATCAACGTATTCAACACTGGGCGTAATATAGAGGTCGATAGGAAAATAAAAAGTGAAATAATAAAGAACAGAGAGTAGCTGGAAGCGAACAGTGAAAATAAAAATCCAGCTGCAGCAACAGTAATAAATACATTCAATACCGATCTTTCACCGTAACGATTTACAATTCGATCAACCACAAAGAGCTGTACAATTACACTAACAATACCAGTTGCCGTAACCATTACTGCGATATCCTTCGCGGATGATTGAAATTGATTATCGAGGTATAAGCCAATAACCGATTCGTAGGCAATTAATCCGAAACTCATGACAAGTGTAATAATGAGTGGTATGAAATAAGGCATTTTCACTGAACGAGCGATTTTACGAACCATGGACTCATCAGGAGGCATTTCTGCGGATTCTCCGATAGGAGTGGTTTTACTCTCTTTTAAAAGAAGAATGGAAAATAAAACAGAGACTAAAGAAACAAGTGCTGATATTAAAATAGGGAATTTTAACCCGAAACCTGCTAAGAATCCACCTATTCCAGGGCCTACAACGATACCAAGAGACATAGCGGCGGAAACTAAGCTATTCCCTTTTGCTCGCTGCTCCATCGTGGTAATGTCTGCAATATAAGCAAAAATGGCTGGAACAAGCATTGCACAGCCGATTCCGCCTACTGCACGTGAGGCATAAAGTACCCAAATGGAGTTGGAGGCGTAAAAAATAAACATCGATAAGGTTAAACCTGATAGTCCGTATATAATCATCTTTCTGCGGCCATATTGATCTGTCCATTTGCCTGCAATCGGAGAAAAGATAAACTGGGCTCCGGCAAAGATGGCGATGAACAGGCCAGCAGCTGTTCCGCCTTGATTAATGGATTCAAGATAGGCTGGTAAAATGGGAATGATGATACCAAAACTCCCAATTGCGATAAACATGTTAATCATCAACATGGTGATTTTCTTCCGTTGATCTCCTGTCATCAAGAAGCCCCCTTTATACAAAGAATTATGCCTATATTTATAGTGTAAACTTTTTTCACTGTTTACTATCTTATAGAGGCATACATGCTTTTGTCAAAGAGAAAGTTTATTTAGAAAAAAGGAAAGGAGCCATAAAAGCCATTTTCAAGCGTTCTATTTTTTGATAATTCTGTACAAACTATTACTAAAATTTGGTATCATTTAACATGAGGACAATGTACTGAGCCTAGGAGGGAATAATATGACAGGAACAATCGCAGTTATTATGGTATTCTCAATTCCGATCATTGCTATTCTAACGACCCATTTTCAAAAGCAGAATAAAATTAAATATAAAATGATTCAAGGGGAACTTGAACTGGAGAAACTAAAACATGAAAATTATTTGATTGAAACGGAAAGAATGAGACTAGAGCTAGAGCGTATGAAACTTGATGATCCTCAAGATAAAATTAAATTAGGTTAAGTAAGCAATAAAAATAGGTTCTATCCAATAGATAGGACCTATTTTTATTTAGCGGGCTTGTAATCAGGGTTCTCCCTAGCTTTAAATTCATTGTTTAAACTTATATTCCCTAAAAGAGTTAGAAAATAACCATGATTGGTTTTATGAATTGGAAGGCTTATAATGGTATCAATATTATTTTGTTGTGGGAGATGGAAGCCGTTGTCAAACAGTTCATTGAGAGAAAAAAATATCGTATTTATCGGTTTTATGGGTGCAGGGAAAACAACTATTGGGAAGCTGGTAGCGAAAAAACTGTACCGAGATTTCATTGATATTGATGAAGAAATTGAAAAAGTATATAACATGCCGATACCGAAAATATTTGCCGAAATTGGTGAGAAAGCCTTTAGAGAAAAGGAAAAAGAATTAATTCAGAATTTATGTGAGTATAAGCTAAAAATTGTCTCTGTTGGAGGAGGGGCTTTCCTTCAGGAGGAAATCCGAAATGTTTGCCTTTCTTCTAGTATAGTATTTTATTTAGATATCACTTGGGACGCATGGAAAAATCGTTTAAGTTCAATTATTGACAGCCGTCCTGTCCTGCAAGGTAAGACAATGGAAGAAATCGAGGAGTTATTTTACAAAAGAAAAGAAATTTATAAAAATAACTATCACTCAACGATTGAAATAAGCAATCAAAATATGGATGAATTAGCTGAGAACATTGTGAAAACTCTGAAATTATCCTGGGAGTTGCACGAAACCAAGTAAAAGGTTCGAGTGGAGGGGAGAAAATGAAAAAAAGTGTTACAGTTAGAGGATTAACATTAGGAGAAGGCGCGCCTAAAATATGTGTTCCAATGGTCGGGGAAACGACCGCGGAATTACTAGAAGAAGCATCATTTCTTAAAACAGTTGACTTAGATGTTGTGGAGTGGCGTGTTGATTTTTTTGAAGATGTAGAGGATCCAGAGAAAGTAAAAGAGGCATTAAATGCCATACGATCGGTCCTACCTAATATTCCGCTGATTTTTACATTCCGAAGTGCAAAGGAAGGCGGAGAGAAGGAAGTCAGCGCAGCATACTATTTTGAATTAAATAAGGCGATGGCAGAAAGTGGTCAGGTAGACATCATTGATGTTGAACTATTTAATAATGAAGATGAGATCATAAAGCTAGTTTCTGCAGCTCATAGCTGCAATGTATATGTCATCATCTCAAATCATGACTTTGACAAGACGCCGGCAAAGGACGAAATTGTCTCCCGTTTACGTAAAGCTCAGGAGTTAGGTGGAGATTTACCGAAAATTGCTGTTATGCCGAGGAGCACGGCAGATGTGTTGACCTTATTGGATGCAACCAATACTATGCATGAGCAATATGCAGATCGACCGATTATTACGATGTCAATGGCAGGTAAAGGAGTCATCAGCCGTTTAGCAGGTGAAATATTTGGGTCTACATTAACATTTGGCGCTGCCAAAAAGGCTTCCGCTCCTGGTCAGGTGCCTGTCACCGAATTACGAAACATACTATCAGTAATTAATAGAAACTTATAATTACATTTGATAAATACCAAGTTCATAAAGGTATTGCCTTTTCTTTACAGACAGTAATGAGACATTCCTCATTGCTGTCTGTTTTTTTGCATAAATGAATAAAATTTCTAATGCTTGGGTTGTTTCATTAAAGACAGTTGTTCATAGATTCCAGTGGATTTATTGAGGAAAAGGGTACAAACCCAATGCCCCTTACAGTGAGGATACATATAAATAAAGTACACTCTGACAATAGAGATAGATGGAAGGGGGGGACATGAGCGGACTTGGGCCTATAAGGAGGTAGGTTCACCTCATGATACATCATGAAAAACTAACTAGATTGGAAGGGGAAAAAATGATTCTACCTATGGTTTGGATGACCATTTTCGCTTTTGTAGCAACACTCATTTTTATTCTGTGGCGGCCTGGAGGAATTAACGAAGCCATTCCTGCCACAATAGGTGCGATTTTAGTATTAATCAGTGGAAGTGTTTCCTTAACAGACCTTGGCATTATTACGGAAACTATCTCGGGTGCAGCCATCACCATTATGGCAACGATCGTAATGGCTATTGTTTTAGAAAGTTTTGGATTTTTCAATTGGGTAGCAGAGAAGCTCGCTGCTAAAGCAAAGGGGTCAGGTATACGTTTATTCTGGTATGTTAACCTCTTATGCTTTCTTATGACGCTTTTCTTCAATAATGATGGAAGTATTTTAATCACAACTCCAATTCTTGTCATGTTACTAAACAATATGGGGTTAAAAAATCATCAAAAGATACCCTATTTATTATCTGGAGGATTAATTGCTACAGCCTCGAGTGCTCCCATTGGTGTAAGCAATATCGTCAACCTCATTGCCTTAAAAATAGTAGATATGGATTTGTATTTGCATACGGCGATGATGTTTGTTCCTGCAACGCTCGGTCTTTTGTTACTTGTTTGGCTTCTGTTTCTTCGCTTTAAAAAGGTTCTACCACAAACTGTTCCTGTTAAAGTAACCGGCTTAACGAGAAGCTCATATCATCCACTTAAACCTGGTCCAACATATGCCTCTGAAAAAGATCGTTCCCGGTTTATGCGAAATGTCCTCCTATTCGTATTTGCAGTACGTCTCAGTCTATTCGCAGCATCATACTTTGCCATACCTGTATCGGTAATGGCCGTTATAGGGTCACTTGTCCTTTTAGGATGGAGATGGGCTTATTTAAAAGTATCACCAGTCGATATGCTGAAAAAAACCCCATGGTATATTCTTGTTTTCGCCTTTAGTATGTATGTCATTATTTACGGCTTGCATAATATTGGGTTGACCGATTTGCTTATTGAATATATGCGTCCAATGGTATCAGGAAGCCTGCTCCATGCGAGTGTAATGATGGGAACGTTATTAACGGTTCTCTCTAACATCTTTAATAATCATCCGGCACTCATGGTCGGAACGCTTACGTTAATGAATATGGACCTTAGCCCGCTAGCCTTAAAAGTCTCCTATTTAGCCAATGTGATAGGAAGTGACATGGGCTCATTATTACTCCCAATGGGTACACTTGCAACGTTGATGTGGATGCACATCGTTAGAAAAGGAAAAGTCATGATTACATGGTGGGAATATGTAAAAATCACATTTGTAGTCATTCCCCCAGCGACATTGTTCACATTAATTGTCTTATATTATTGGGTTTCATGGTTATTTGGCGGGGTACTTCAGTAATGAGAAGATATCAACAAAGGAGAATTTTAAATGACGGTATTTAAAGATTTAATCGGAAAAAATATTGAGATAGAGATCTCTGGGAAGAATTTTTACTCTGGTATATTAGTAGATTCTGGGTTAGATATTCTTGTTTTATATATAGGGAGGAGTCAAAGGTTCTATTATATTCCGAACGTTCATATTCAGCGGGTGAAAGAACCAAAACCGGATCCATATTCAGAAGTGTATGAACTTCCTGAAGAAAAGCCGATTGAATCGGTTTCTTCCGCTATATCATTTCGTGGAATATTGACAAATGCCAAGGGAAGATTTGTTGAGGTTTATGTTACAGGTAATAAATCTATTCATGGCTATTTGACGAGTATCATGAATAATCACTTTGTGTTTTATTCACCCATTTACAAAACCGTGTTCATCTCGATGGGTCATGTTAAATGGCTAATTCCTTATCCGGAGCATATTGCGCCCTATTCTATCAATCATCAGACACTCCCTGCCTCTCCTGCCTCCATTCCTTTAGCGAGAAGCTTTGAAGATCAATGCAAAAAATTAGAAAATCAGCTTGTGGTTATTGATGGTGGTGATAGCAGTGAAAAAATTGGCTTACTTCAGAAAGTCTCGAATAACCAATTAACACTGATTACAGCAGAAAGGGACATTGTGTATCGCAATTTAGAGCATGTTAAAACGATACACTTTGCATGAAGGAATTTATATGTAAAGGGGCTGTATCTGATGAAAAAGAACAACAAAAAATAACCCAACCTGTTTGGCTGACAAGGATGGGTTATTCTTCGCTTGAGTGTGATAAAGTTGAACCGTGGTATAAGGTGGTCCACGGTTTTTTTTTGTTATACTTATTTTAGTAATAAATTATGATTTAATCGTTTATTTGGTTCAAGTTCAAAGATAAAAATGTTGTTAGGGGGATTGCAATGAAAAATCAGAGTTCAGGTGGGGTATCATTTGAATGACCGCAGATAAAACTCTGTAATCGCAGATAAATTGAAACTAACGCGGTAATTTATCTATACTGCCTTAATTACGGGAGGGGAAAGCTTGCCGCATAAACTATGGATAGCAGTAAATGGTATTTTAATTATATTTTCGTTTATTTATATCTGGTTTTTCCGTCCACCAGACAGCAGTTTAGTCATCTTGGCACGTTTTTTGGCGCAAATAGCCATGTACCTCTTTTTGATTAATATCAATATGTATTTTATATTCCTGGTTATTCGCAAAACTTCAGTAAGGCAGGTCAAGATACGTCTTGCTAAGTTTTCAAGAGTTATGATGAAGTGGCATATTCCAATTGCAGCAATAGCTACAACGATTATTATTGGTCATGCGGTTATTAACTTAATTGAAATTGCTCCGATCATTGGTTTTAATAACCTGAAACTCATTAGCGGGTATCTTGCTATGTCTTTTCTATTCCTTACATTGGCTGCGGGGTATTTGCGTCATAAAAAGTCTTCCGGTTTTAGACGAAAGTTCCATCTGATAACCGCAATGGCTTTTTTACTTGTTTTCTTCCTACATATGTTCATACCAATTTAATTCAAAATAAAAAGGACCTGCCTTTCTAGTATTAAAGAAAATAGGTCCCGACTCGTCGTATATTTACCCTTTTGCTTCCATGTATAAAGCCTGAATGAATTTCTTTATATTAATACGGCTGTGATAATGTTCGTCGTGTTTTTTACCTTCTAGTTCTAGCATTTTCATTCGGATTTGGCTGTAATCAAAGAAACGCGACGAATAGTTTTCAAATTTTAAGTTAGTATAATCTGTCAGCCCAAGAGAGGCAATATGTTCTATTGCCTGATGAATCGCTCGGCGGATACGCTGCTCAGCTGCTTTTATTTCCTTTTTAACTACGTCCGGAGGAGCAGAGTCTCCATACCTTTTTTTGACTACATATTCATATAATTCCTTTAATGGCGGGATTTCTCGGACTCCATCTTTCTCAAACTGATCCATAATCGCCAAAATGTCCAGTAAGTCCTTATTTCCGCTCTCGCCAATAATTCCAAGCTCTAGCAGGATGTTTTTTCCAGAACTAACAATCCTATTTTGGTGCATGGGAAAAAGGTTTTTAGATTCCTGTGGTTGTATATGATTTTTTAACACGCTTAATGACTTCTGAATGTCATTAAGCGATTTCTCCATTCTAAGGTGATCGGAAACTTTTTTTAGGATAGATACCACTTCAAGGCGATTTATTGGTTTGGTTATGTAGTGGTCAACCCCGAGTGCATAGGCTTCACCAATCATATCCTTTGTTTCGACCTGAGAAATCATTATAATCTTCCCTTGGAAGAAGGGGGAGATTTCCCTAACAGTTTCAATTCCATCCCGATTTGGCATGAGCAGGTCTATGAGTAGAATATCAACGCCCTGATTGGCTAGAATATCCGAGTAAACCTCTGATCCATCTCCTGCTTCTCCAATTATGGTCCCTAGGCCTTCTTCTTCTATAATGTTAGAAAGCATTACTCTAATCGTAGCGGAATCATCGACAATAAAGAATTTCAAAGTCCTCATCCTCTCTCTGTTAAGCACGTTTCTGGCAGTTTTATCCCAAAAGTGGTTTCTCCGGTTGTGTCTACCAGCACCATTTTACCACCAATTGTTTCAATCACATTTTTTATATGTGATAGACCGATACCATTGGAGGGGTTACCACTATCATCAAATTTTGTGGTAAAACCAGGTTCAAAAATAAATGGTTTATTTTTATCCGAGATTCCTGAACCGTTATCACTAACAATAATTTCAACGGTATCCCCATTTTTTGTGACAGTAAGTTTAATCACTCCCTCTTTAACGATAGCTTCAACTGAATTGGCAACAAGGTTATTGACCAGCGAAAAAAGGATAAAAGTGTTGTAAAGTTGGTGATTACCAGAAATATGTACATGATAGTTAATGGACTTTTCTAACAGTTCACTATAGCTTTTATTGGCTGAAATAATAATAGAAACAATATCTGCTATTTTCATAAATTCATTAAAATTCTCTTTTACCATTAACTTAGAAAGGCCGGCATAAATGCGCTGATGATCTTTTTTTATTTCGTGCATTTGCCCGGCAATTTTGAGGGCCGCTTTTGCCTCTTTATTATTATGGGCAGCCTTTAATTCCCGATAAAGTCCATAACAAGTACTAGTTAATTCTTCAGCGTTTTTTGCTGATTTTTTTAGCTGAACCATTTCTACATATAAATTTGAAACCAATAAAAGTATTTCTTCATTTCTTTGTCGCTGCTGCCCTTCAGCAAGCATTGTTTCTCTTAGGATAAGAATATTGAAAAAGCCGAGGACGAAGAAACTTCGGATAATCGCTATTCCGCCAATCAGTAAAAAAGTCGAAAGAGAAATAGGCATATGAGAAGTAAAGGTTCGAATCGTAATTTCGACCATACTTGCAATTACTTCCACTACTACACCCATTACACCAATAAAGAAGGGACTTTCATAAAATGTATGGAAGTTGAAAAAATAGAATAGTGCTGCATATACAGAGTAATAAAAGAAAACAGGGATATTGAGAAAAAAGCCATCTACTAGCTGAACGGTATCAGTCTGAATGCAATACAGGAACATACGAAAAAGGACAACTGCGGAACCTGCAGCTATTCCCGCTGGTATAGGATGAATTTTTCGTAACCATAATAAGATAAAGAAAAAAACTGGCGTACCTAAACTAACTCTAATATCACCATCAATAGGATAAAACTTTAATTCTCCTGCAATCGGTACAGCGATAATGATAAATAAATAAGCCAATAGTTGATTACGCAAGGGATCACTTCCAATAAGTCTATTCGGTCACATATATCAAAAGTGTTTCTTAGAGAATTCTTTAGTAAAAAGTGTCAAATTTATTAAGTTTAATTGCGCTAGTGTAGGTTTTTGTAGTTTTTAGTAGGGCTGACGTTATGCTCAATTTGTGCAGAAAGAAGCTATGAGGATATTTTTCTTCCTGCTGCTTGCTTGACAATTATACTCTAATTTTAGACCACGCAAATGAGGCTGATTTCACAAAAAACGAACTATTTGTGAAAAGTTTCACAATTTTTCTTAGGTGAAAGCAGGTGAAGGATTTCATAGTTAATATTTTTACCATTTTTGAAAAAATACATTTTACCCTATGGAGGTAATCACGATGTTTTGGATTCAATTTGCAATAGTACTAGCTTGTATCTTCATTGGAGCACGATTAGGCGGGGTTGGACTCGGAGTTATGGGAGGAGTAGGTTTAGCCATTCTCGTTTTTGTGTTTGGTTTGCAGCCTACATCCGCTCCTATCGATGTTATGTTAATGATCTTAGCCGTTGTAACTGCAGCAGGTGCCCTGCAGGCATCTGGCGGAATGGAGTATCTAGTCTTTCTTGCCGAAAAGGCTTTAAGAAAAAATCCTAAATGGATCACATTTATTGCCCCAATGGTAACATATGTCTTCACATTTTGTGCTGGAACTGGGCATGTTGCATATTCCGTTTTGCCCGTTATTGCTGAGGTTTCACGTGAGTCAGGTATCAGACCTGAACGGCCAATGTCGATTGCGGTTATTGCATCGCAGCAGGCAATTACAGCAAGCCCCATTTCAGCAGCAACAGTTGCCCTTCTTGCCTTGTTGGCAGACTTTAAGATCGATCTACTTGATATTTTAATGATTTGTATTCCGTCTACATTTATTGCCTGTATGCTGGGAGCATTTGTATCAAGCAAAATGGGCAAGGAACTTAATCATGACCCTGAATACTTGAAGCGTCTGGAAGCAGGATTAGCACCAATAAGAAAAGATAAAAAGGAATACAAAGCGAATTCAGGTTCAAAGCTTTCAGTCATGTTCTTTCTTTTAGCAGCTATTCTTGTAGTTTTATTGGGATCGTTTGAGGAATTACGTCCTGCCTGGACAATTGATGGGGTACTTACTAGGATGACTATGCCAGCAGCCATTGAAATTGTAATGCTCACAATTGCAGCATTGATTATCATTTTCTGCAAGCCAAATGTTGAAGAAATCGTGTCAGGCAGTGTATTTAAAGCAGGTGCCGCAGCGGTTGTTGCTATTTTTGGTATAGCTTGGATGGGGGATACCTTCTTCCAAGGAAACATGGCACAAATTTCAGGGTCAATATCTGATTTAGTTACCGCAGCTCCTTGGTTGTTTGCTGTTGCCTTGTTCGCACTTTCTATCTTGCTTTATAGTCAGGCTGCAACAGTGCGTACGTTAATGCCTCTTGGTATTACACTTGGCATTAACCCAGCATTACTAATCGCCATGTTTCCAGCAGTTAACGGATACTTCTTTATCCCGAACTATCCTACTGTTGTAGCAGCAATAAACTTTGATCGTACTGGTACAACGAGAATTGGTAAATATATTTTAAACCATAGCTTTATGCTGCCAGGATTAACTGCCACTATTGGAGCCGTCGCAATTGGGATCCTGCTTAGCACGATTATTCTTTAACTGATATAAAAAATTGAATTTGGAGATGACAAGAATGAGTTATTCAGATAATTTCCGTATTGAAAAAGACTTCCTTGGTGAGAAAAAGGTTCCAATTGATGCATATTATGGTGTTCAGACGATGAGAGCAGTTGAAAACTTTCCAATCACTGGATATCAAATTGATGAGGCTTTGATCCGGGCTATGGCAATGGTAAAGAAAGCCTCAGCATATGCAAATGCGGAAATAGGACAATTGGACAGGAATGTCGCGAATGCCATTATGGCTGCAGCTGGTGAAGTAATCGATGGAAAACTGCATGACCAATTTATTGTTGATCCGATTCAGGGTGGAGCAGGTACCTCAATCAACATGAACACAAATGAAGTGCTGGCGAATCGTGCTCTAGAGTTACTAGGGGAAGTAAAAGGAAATTATAAAATGATTAGTCCTAATTCCCATGTAAATATGGCGCAATCCACCAATGATGCCTTTCCAACTGCTATTCACTTGTCAACTTTAATGACATTAGAAACATTAATGAAAGTCATGGAAGAGCTTCACTACGAATTTATGAAAAAAGCAAATGAATTTGATGGCATTATCAAAATGGGCAGAACACACTTGCAGGATGCGGTTCCAATTCTTTTGAGCCAAGAATTCGAGGCTTACGCTAGGGTGTTAAGAAGAGATATAAAACGGATTAAAGCAACACGTACTAATTTATATGAAGTAAATATGGGCGCAACAGCTGTTGGAACCGGTTTAAATGCCGAACCAGAGTATATTGAAAAAGCAGTGAAGTTCTTAGCAGAATTGACTGGTTTTCCAATAAAGGGATCAGAAGACCTTGTGGACGGTACTCAGAATACAGATGCGTACATCGAAGTTTCAGCTGCACTTAAAATTTGTATGTTAAATATGTCTAAGATAGCGAACGATTTGCGGATGATGACTTCTGGTCCTCGCTGTGGATTAGGTGAAATTAATCTGCCCGCCCGCCAGCCTGGCTCGTCTATAATGCCAGGAAAGGTAAATCCTGTAATGGCCGAAGTATTAAATCAAAGTGCTTTTCAAGTAGTTGGAAATGATTTGACCATTAGTATGGCATCAGAGGCAGGACAATTTGAGTTAAATGTAATGGAACCTGTCATTGTTTTTAACCTCTTGCAATCTATTAAGATTATGAAAAATGTATTTACGGTATTCCGCGAACATTGTATAAGCGGTATTACTGCTAATAAAGATAGACTGGAAGCTTACGTGAATAATAGTGTTGGAGTCATTACGGCTATTAATCCACATGTTGGCTATGAAACAGCTGCTAGTATTGCAAAAGAAGCAATTGATTCTAACCGGCCAGTCAGAGAAATTGTTTTAGAAAGAGAAGTTTTAACAGCAAGCGAATTGGATATGATTTTACACCCATTTGAGATGACCAATCCAGGCATAGCTGGTAAGGAATTACTTAATAAAAAAACCAAGGAATTAGTTTTAGTATAGTCATATTTCGCTGAGTGCCTAGCTTCTGTGCTGGGCGCTCTAATTAAAAAATGCAACACTGGGAGGTTTACAAAAATATGGAGCGTGGAAAACATCAGCATTTTTACCGAAAGCTGCATTCACTTTCAGGAATTATTCCTGTCGGGGTGTTTATGACCGTTCATTTATTCGTCAACTATACGGCAACATGGGGAATCGATTCTTATAACAAAGCAGCAGGCTTTATGGTGAACTTGCCTTTTAAATATTTTCTTGAGCTATTTATCATCTTTATTCCTCTTTTATTCCATGGGGTTTATGGAATTTTTATCGCCCGTCAATCCAAAAACAATGTTAACAGGTATGGTAATTTACGAAATTGGAAGTTTTTCTTACAAAGAATAACAGGTCTGATTGCTTTTGTTTTTATCATTTGGCATGTTTGGGAAACAAAAGTGCAAGTCGAGTTTAGCGGGGTAGAAGCAGATTATCATTTAATGGCCGGAATTGTTGATAATGGTATCTCCCTATCACTTTATATCATAGGAATTCTATCCTGTATTTATCACTTCGTGAATGGTATTTGGACCTTCTTGATTACATGGGGAATCACGGTATCTCCGAAATCACAAAAAGTTACACAATACATTTCTTTTGGATTATTTATTGCATTATCGTTTATCGGGATCCGTGCAATCCTTGCATTTGCTTAAGTACTAGATAGGGAGGACAGACAAATGAGCAAAGGTAATATCGTAATTGTAGGAGGCGGCCTGGCCGGATTAATGGCAGCTATTAAAATAGCAGAAAATGGTACAAAGGTTGATTTATTCTCAGTTGTGCCGGTTAAACGGTCCCATTCTGTTTGTGCACAAGGAGGTATAAATGGAGCAGTTAATACAAAAGGGGAAAACGACTCTCCTTGGGAGCACTTTGATGATTCGGTTTATGGCGGTGATTTTCTGGCAAACCAGCCTCAGGTATTAGCTATGTGTGAAGCTGCACCGAAAATTATCCATATGTTTGACCGTATGGGGGTCATGTTTAATAGAACGCCTGAAGGTTTATTAGATTTCCGTCGTTTTGGGGGAACACAGTATCATCGAACGGCATTTGCCGGGGCAACAACCGGACAACAGCTTCTTTATGCACTAGATGAACAAGTCCGCAGCTTTGAAGTACAAGGGTTAGTGACAAAGTATGAAGGCTGGGAATTCGTTTCCTCCATTATAGATAATGAAGGGGTTTGCCGTGGTATAACTGCACAAAATTTACGGACGATGGAAATTAAGGCATTTTCAGCTGATGCCGTGATTATGGCAACCGGCGGGCTTGGAATCATATTTGGAAAGTCAACAAATTCAACGATTAATACGGGATATGCTGCGGCCAGACTCTACCAGCAAGGTGCTTTATATGCAAATGGAGAATTCATTCAAATTCATCCAACTGCGATTCCTGGTGATGATAAAAACCGGCTCATGAGTGAATCTGCACGTGGGGAAGGTGGACGAGTCTGGACCTATAAAGACGGGAAGCCTTGGTATTTTTTAGAAGAAAAATATCCTGCTTATGGAAACCTTGTTCCACGTGATATTGCAACCCGCGAGATTTTCGATGTATGCGTAAACCAAAAGCTTGGTATCGATGGGGAAAACAAGGTATATCTTGATCTATCTCATATTGACTCGAAACAATTAGATATAAAGCTCGGTGGAATAATGGAAATCTATGAAAAATTTATGGGTGATGACCCACGGAAGGTACCGATGAAAATTTTCCCTGGCGTCCATTACTCAATGGGAGGCCTATGGGTAGATATTGACCAGAAAACCAATATTCCTGGACTCTTTGCAGCAGGTGAATGTGATTACTCTCAGCATGGTGCAAACCGACTGGGGGCAAATTCATTATTATCTGCAGTATACGGCGGAATGGTTGCGGGGCCCAAAGCGCTAGAATATATAAATGGAATTCAAAAGACCACTGATCAGGTTTCTAGTTCTATCTTTGAAAAACAAGTTAAAGAAGACATGGGAAAATACGAATCTATTTTATCGATGAATGGAACGGAAAACGCCTATCTGCTTCATAAGGAGTTAGGCGAGTTAATGACAGCAAACGTTACCGTGGTACGGGAAAATAAGAAATTAAAATATACCTATGAAAAACTGCAGGAATTCACGGCGCGTTATAAAAATATTAACATCGAAGACACTGCAAAATGGAGCAACACCAGTACATCGTTTGTTCGTCAGCTAGAAGGAATGATTAATTTAGCACATGTCATCACAAAAGGAGCATATAACCGGAATGAAAGCCGTGGTGCACACTACAAACCGGAATTTGCTAATCGTAATGATGAGGAATGGTTAAAAACCACAATGGCTAAATATAATCCAGCATCGAATTTGCCAGAGCTCTATTATGAAGAAGTAGACACTTCCTTAATCGAGCCGCGTAAGCGTGATTACACCAAAGCGAAAAAGGGGGCAAAATAAGATGACTGGAACAGAGAAAAAAATTCATTTTATTATTACTAGACAAAAAGATTCTGAGTCTGCCCCATATACTGAAGAATTTATTATTCCTTACCGCACAAATATGAACATCATCTCAGCTTTAATGGAGATACAAAAAAATCCAGTCAATGCCAAAGGAGAAAAATCTACTCCTGTAATCTGGGAATCAGTATGTTTAGAGGAAGTCTGTGGTGCTTGCTCTATGGTTATTAATGGGAAGCCGCGCCAAGCTTGTTCATCTTTGATTGATCAGCTTGAACACCCAATTCGGATTTCCCCATTGTCTACGTTCCCGGTTATCCGAGATTTAACGGTGGACCGTTCGCGGATGTTTGATGCACTAAAAAAAGTAAAGGCATGGATTCCAATTGATGGAACCTATGATTTAGGACCAGGACCTCGAATGCCAGAAAAGACACGGCAATGGGCCTATGAATTATCAAAATGTATGACATGTGGGTGCTGCCTTGACGCCTGCCCAAATGTAAATGAAAATTCACGATTCATGGGGCCAGCACCAGTGTCTCAAGTTCGCTTATTTAACGCACATCCTACCGGTGAAATGCACAAAGAAGAGAGGCTTGCGGCACTCATGGGAGAAGGGGGAATCACTTCTTGCGGCAACTCCCAAAACTGTGTGGTGGTATGTCCAAAGGGAATCCCGCTAACGACGTCAATTGCAGCTTTAAATCGCCAGGTTACACTTCAATCATTCAAAAACTTCTTTGGATAAGTAGTATCGGGATGTCCGAACAGTTATATTTAAAAATTTAGGCAGCCAGGAAAATTAATTCCGGCTGCCTTTATATTTTGATAAGATTAGGTAGAGGTGAATCTTATGAAGCCATCGGATAGTAAAAATCGTATTGATATACTAGATTATTTAAGGGGTTTTGCGCTGTTGGGAATCATCTTAGTAAACATCCTGCCGCTTATGGCTGTAAAAGTGCCAGAAGTTGGCTCAGCCGACGCTTCTTATCAACGGTTTCTCTATTTATTTGTGGAGGGCAGATTTTATACGCTATTTTCTTTTTTGTTCGGTGTGGGCTTCTATCTATTTATCTCAAGAGCGAATGCGAAGGGGAAAAATGGCTACGTTTTATTTTTGAGAAGGGTGGCGGCATTATTTATTTTAGGCTGGTTCCATGTTAAATTCCACCCTGGTGAGGCATTGACTGTTTATGCCGTGACAGGGCTGCTATTACTCCCATTTTACAAAGTGAAAAAAGAGATTAACCTTGCTATTGGTTTAATCTTGCTGGTGCTTCTAAGTATTATGGCATTAAAGTTGTTTATGGTTGTACCGCTGATTCTGCTGGGGATTACTGCTGGTCAATACCAGCTGTTTGAAGGACTGGCAGGAAAGAGAAAAAAGGTTTCCATCTTTACGGTCCTTATGCTAGTAATGAGTATTTCGGGGCTCATATATCAATACCAACATGCACCGTTATATCCATTTGGTTTTTATACGGGCGTGGATGAAGCTACTTATCAGTTTTTAAGTATAGGAATTATGATTGGGCCACTTGTTTCCGCTTTATATGTTGGAATGCTGATTCTGCTTTTGCAATTCCAGACTGTTCAAAAGCTGTTGTCCCCTTTGAAGAGCTATGGGCGGATGGCACTGACAAACTATATTTTTCAAACTGTTTTTCTCTATTTAGCAGGCTATATTTTTAACTTGTTTGAGTCATTAACTTATCTTCAATCTCTTTTCGTTTGTATAACGATTTATATTATACAGCTTTCCTTTAGCGTAATCTGGCTGCGCTTCTTTCAATTTGGACCATTAGAATGGATTTGGCGCGTTGTTACGTACTTGGAGGTCCCGCCCATGAAGAGACGAGTAAAAGAGATAAATTAAATAAGAGGACCTGCATGTCAGCATGCAGGTCCTTTACTCATCTTCAGTTTGTTCTTTACGGATATAATCCGAGTATTCCATAATGGATAAGGTATTATCAATTCTTTCTTGAAGACGATTGGTATTCTTTATTTTCTTCATGGTTTTTCGGTCATAGATAGATGCAGGATGTTTAGCACTTGGTGCACTGTAAAAAGTTTTATCACTAATAAACGATCCCCCTGGCAAGTAATATCTCATTCCAAGCAGGTTCTTTTTATAGTGAAAAAGATTGTGACCAATCATTTGCGTATCATGTTCTATGCCGAGTAAGTTTAATAGGGTCGGCATTAAGTCAATTTGCCCGCCGAGGTGGGAATAAGTTTCGCCTGTGAAGTGGCCTGGTACCGTAAATAACACCGGTACAACAAAGCGGTCCTGCATCGTATATTCATGACCTAAGAATTCTTTTAATAGGGTTTTATCTTTTTCGGTGACAGGTGCACCGTGAAGACCAGAGTGATCACCATAAACCAGAATAACTGATTCATCATAGATTCCCAACTTCTTTAGCTGTTTGATGAATAACCCAATTTGTTCATCCGTATAGCGGACAGATTGAAAGTAGTTCCCTACATACGTATCTTTATAGTCTTCAGGTAAGTCTAGAAACTCATATTCTTCAGGCATTTCAAATGGTGTATGGCTTGTTAGCGTAATAATATTGGAATACATTTTCTCGTGCGTCTTTAACTGCTTTTCCAACTGTTTGTCCACAAAGTTAAACAGTACTTCATCTGCCGGACCAAAGCCGATTTCCTTTTCATTTGGCATCTCGTTACTGGTATAGATATAATCAAATCCCAGTGCTGGGTATAATTTATCACGACTCCAATAGGTAATATCATCAGCATGGTAGGTTGCAGCGCCGTAGCCATTCTTTTTTAGCGTCCAAACAAGTGAAGGAATCTCTTCACCCTCAAGGGTATTAACCGTTGGGTCCATGCCTTCTGGGTATAAGGAGGTATGCATGAGCCATTCAGCATCAGAGGTATTACCCGCCCCAATTTGCTGATAAACATTATCGAAATAGGCACTTTCTTTTAAGAGCGCATTTAAATTTGGTGTGATTTCCTGTCCATTAATCTTATGGTTTAAGGTAAATTCCTGCAAGGATTCCACTTGGATAATAAAAACATGGCGGTTTTTTGCGATTCCAAAAGTGCTGTGTTTAGCAGCCGGAACATAGGTATTGCCTTTTAAACTTTCAAGTTCTTTTTCAGACATGTACTCCTGACTTGCAAAGGCTTTCCCCAGGCTGTTTGCGTATGCTTGAACGAATTGTGATTGGATATAGCCATGCTTCTTTGCAAAGTAGGATACATCAATTAATGGATAGCGAAAAGCAATAACCGTCATGACTAGTGCAATACAGCCAAAGCCAATTGCCCATTTCTTTGCTGAGGTAAAGGATGTGGGCTTCTTCTTGAAAAACCAAATAAGCGGGAGGATTAGCACCACATCTAAGAAAAAGAAAAAGTCATATGGACTGCCAAGCAGGGCAACTGTGCCTCCAACAGAGTTAGATTGATAAATTTGTTTGACATCATAATAAGATGGTACGGTTGAAAAATACCGTGTATAATAAACAACGACAATGAACAGAACTGACAAAAGCAGGCTATAAAGCCAGATAGCAAACCAAGTCCGTTTTTTACAAGTTCTCATAAGGGTACATAAAACAAGGGCCCACATCGGAAACTCAACCACTAACACATGAAAAACCGATGTATTTTCAAAAACAACTACCTGGAAGGCATATATTTTTATAAACAAAACAACCAAAAGCAATAAAATTGGGTAATGAAAAACAGTACTCGAAACCTTATCCATAAAAAACACCTCAAAAAGATACTCATCTCACATAAACTTATCAAAACATCTACAATTCTATCAACTAATATAGGCAATAAATAATTATTTTTTGAAACCTTAGTTCCTGCTGAAATTATTTTTCCAATATGATATGATTATGCAGAATTTTGGCAAAAATAACCTTATTAAGATTTAAAGGGAGGAATACGATGGAAGAGAACAATCAGGGCGCGTCATCCATTTCTGCTGGGAATATATTTTCAAATCGAATTGTGTTAGCCATTATGTCTTCGAACTTTTTACTCCAGTTAGGAATTTGGATAAGAAATTTCGCGATTTTACTATACGTTACCGATATTACAGATAATGATCCGGTTTATGTTTCATTGATATCAGTTGTTGAGTTTACCCCGATATTTATTTTTTCATTTATTGGAGGGACATTTGCCGACAGATGGAAGCCTAAATTGACGATGGTTTGGTGCGATATGTTGTCTGCCTTATCGATCGGGCTGGTACTGTTGGCACTGCTTTTTGGCTCATGGCATGCAATATTCTTTGCAACGCTTATTTCAGCTATTTTATCTCAGTTTTCCATGCCTTCAGCAATGAAACTATTAAAGCAGCATGTACCAGGTGAACAGCTGCAATCAGTCATGGCTATCTTCCAATCATTGATGGCAGTTTTCATGGTCATTGGCCCTGTGATTGGAACACTTGTCTATCAATCATATGGAATTTACATATCCATAGGTGTTATGGGAGCGATGTTCTTACTTTCAGGACTAGTGTTAATGTTCCTGCCTCGTGATTTGGAGAAGGAAAAAACGGATATTCAAAATAATTTTAAAAAAGAACTAGCAGATGGCTTCCGTTATGTGATGTCAAAAAAAATCTTGAAATCTATGGGCGGTATTTTTGCTGTTTGTGGTTTGGCGGTTGGGTTAATTTCACCGTTAATGATTTTTATAACCATCGAAAAACTCGGAATGCCAAAGGAATCTCTGCAGTGGCTGTTAATGGCAAACGGTATTGGTATGCTGGCTGGCGGTGGTATCGTCATGGCATTCTCGAAAAAAATCTCACCTCAAAAGCTCCTTGCAATTGGGATTTTCGCGAGCATGGTATTTACTGTTGGAGTTGGCTGGTCAACAAGCTTTACGGTAACGCTGGTATTACAAGTATTGAACGGCATTTTCTTCCCGTGTATTCATATAGGAATTAACACAATCATTCTAAAATATTCGGAAGAAGCATTTATAGGGCGTGTGAATGGTGTCCTTAGCCCGTTGTTTATGGGGATGATGGTGATTGGAATGTCGGTTGCAGGGGTTGTGAAAATCCCGCTGACATTATCCGGTGTTTATACGGTTTCTGGTGTATTATTTCTGATTGGGTCCTTACTGGTTGTTCCACTTTTCAAAGTAAAAGAGGAGGGGGCAAACCTCTCAATGGTAGAGAAGCAGCCGCAGGCTTAGAATGTAAAAAAGGCGCATTAAGCTCAGCTTAATGCACTTTTTTTGCGTTTTTCTTGATCGCCGCTTGTTAATTGCTGCTCTGCAAATCCGCGGTATAGTTCATGTGATTGTGTTAATTCCTGATGCGTCCCGATTCCGGTGACTCGCCCTTTTTCGATGAAAATAATTTTATCGGCGTATACGATCGTTGATAAGCGGTGGGCAATTACAAAGGTAGTACGGCCATCCATGAGACGTGCTAATGCTTGTTGAACAATACCTTCTGATTGGCTGTCCAAGCTTGCCGTTGCTTCATCCATCATTAATATCTTAGGGTCACGTAAAAAAGCACGCGCAATCGCAATCCGCTGCCTTTGACCGCCTGAAAGTTTCACGCCGCGCTCTCCAACCTCTGTGTCAAGTCCATCTGAAAAGGACTTAATAAAATCACTTGCATATGCCATCTCTGCCACTTTCCAAAGACGTTCATCTGAAATCGATAGACCATTTGGCAGACCATAACATAAATTTTCGCGGATGGTTCCCGCCATCATTGCACTTTCCTGCGATACATAACCAATCTGACTGCGCCATGCTTTAACGGATAAATTTGTTATCGGAATATCACCTACCATTATTTTTCCGGAGGTAGGCTCATAAAAACGTTCAAGTAAGCCAAACATGGTGGTTTTCCCGCCGCCGCTTGGACCGGCAAACGCAATCATTTCTCCTGGCTTAGCAACAAACGACACGTCTTCGAGGACGGGTTCATCATCGCTATAGGCAAATGAAACATGGCTGACCTGTATCGGTTTATTGGTGATGTCTAGTTCCAAACCTTTCTGGCCGTCTTCCAAAGTCAGGTTTAAGATATCGATAATCCGCTCGGTAGCCCCTTTGGCCTTTTGTAACTGGGTAAAGAACATAGCGAAACTCGTAATCGGAAAAATAATTTGAAATAGGTAAAGTAAGAAGGCTACCAGTGATCCAGTGGACATCGTTCCGTTGGCCACCCGCATACCTCCGTACCCAATAATCATTACGATGACGATCATAACAACCAGGTACATGATAGGGGCAATGAGTGCAGTGATACGTGCTTCTTTTAAACCAAAACCAAGCAGATTGGCAATGCCTGTTATTCCTTTTGTCTCTTCATGCTGTTCTGCCGTTGATGCTTTCATTAAGCGGATTTCACTTAAAGTTTGTTGAATGGTTCCAGTAAAGACAGCCGTTTCATCCTGCAGACCGCGTGAAATTTTTGCCATCTTCCTTCCGAGCGGCATCATAATAATAAACGTGAGAGGGACAGATATTAACATTATCAGTGTCATTTTCCAATCCATTATCAATAAAATTACAATAGCACCGATAATAGAAATAATTCCTGAGATAAACTGCGGAAAGTGATTTGATATTAGATCACGAACAACACTTGTATCATTTACAATCCGGCTGACGGTTTCACCGCTGGATTGTTTATCAAAATAGCTGACAGGTAAATGAATTAATTTAATCCACATCTTTTCACGCAGCCGGGCAACAATTTTTTGCCCGACAAAACTTAACAGGTAAATCGATACCCCGCTGATGATGGCTTGGAAAATGAATGCCGCACCTATCCCAATCATGAGCGGAATACTCAACGAGGCAACCGAAAATCCATCAACTAAGTTTTTCGTTAAAACTGGAACAAGAAGTCCCGCAAGAGTCGTAATCAGACTTGCAGATAAACCAATAAACAACGCAGTTTTTGGGACCTTGGCAGATAATATAAGAGAAATAAATGGCTTAAGTCCATCTGTGTTTTGTTTCATTATGTATGGCTCCAATCTTTCAAAAATGAATGATTTCATAAGCAATCATACGTTCATCAGGAATGATATGCAAATGACAATTTGGTAAAATAGAACAAGTGAGGGAAAGAGAGGAATAACGAAAATGGATGGTTCAAAAGTATTAACTGAATCAAAAGCAAAAAATGATACAAAAGCTTGGCTATTCGTAGTTCTTGCTGGACTCCTTGAGATTGTCTGGGCAAGCGGCTTTAAATATGAAGAAGTTCCGTCTTGGGTTGTACTTATAGCCATCTTGTTTAGTTTTGATTTAATTATTAGAGCGACAAAAGTAATCCCTGTTGGGACCGTATATGCTGTATTTGCTGGAATTGGTACCATTGGCACAGTTATTGTCGAGATGGTGTTTGAAAATGGCTCGGTTAGTCCATTAAGAGTGGCCCTTATTTTATTACTTTTAGCATGCATTATTGGTTTGAAATTAACAAATAAGGAGGGAGAGGTTTAATGGATTGGCTGATGCTTATTTTAGGCGGTTGTTTTGAAGTCGTTGGGGTTATTGGCTTAAAAAGAACAGCTGATAAAGGAAACGTTATCAATTATCTAATCCTTATTGGAGGATTTATAATGAGTTTCCAATTGCTAATACGGGCAATGGAGACCATACCTCTATCCACTTCCTATGCAGTATGGACAGGGATTGGAACGGTAGGAGCAGCATTGGTTGGAATGGTATTCTTTAAAGAATCCAAGAGCAGGCTTCGGATTGCGTGCATTTTAGGTGTTATTTTTTCAGTAGTTGGCTTAAAGCTTGTACATTAAAAAACATCTCTCGATTCGTCGGGAGATGTTTTCTTTGCTTAGGCGAGCTTTTCGAGCTCTGTAAATACTGCTTCGTAATCTTCCTTTTTATCGGCTTTAAACGAGGTGTTCATATAAGTGATCACGCCATCTCGGTTTACAACAAACACAGAGCGGATGGCCACACCGCCTTTTTCGTTATAAACCCTATAGTCCTTAATGGTCTGCCTTTGCCAATCAGAAGCTAATGGATAAGGCAATGTCGCCATACTTGCAGCAAAAACTCGATGCGAATGAATATGATCGGCACTGATAGCAATTACCTCAGCACCTAACTGTTCAAAACGTTTGTAATCCTCTTTCCAAGAGGAAATTTCTTTAATTCAGCCGGGAGTAAAATCCATTCCATAAAAGGCGACAACGACGTTCGTCTTTCCCCGATACTCAGAAAGAGTAAGAGGGTCCTTCGTTGTTGCAGGTAATGAAAAATCAGGGGCTGTATCCCCAACCTTTAAGGTTCCTTCCAAGATAACTCCTCCATTCTCGAAACAATATCCTTTGCTAGGATTGCCATCTTATTGAAAAATTACACACAAAAAAGATGGTGCCTGGCACCATCTTTAAACTTAATAGGAAATTGCCTGGCTCCCAAATTGGAACCAGCTTGCCACAAAGCTTTCAAGATTAGCTGATCTATTCGGGTCCGGGTAGAAGGGGTCGTTAAAATACACGTTTTTATCATCATATCCGGTGATTAAAATAGAATGCATTCTGCGAGTAATATTTACTTCTCCCTCATTTGTAGTCCATGTTTCCCATTGATCTTCTGATAATAATGTAAATGTGCTTGCGACAATTACCCAAACAGGTTTACCCTCATTAAGCTTTTTTTGTACAGAAGAAAAACGATCTCCCGTTAAATTCTCGATTTGGCCGGGCAAGTATTTGTTCGCAAGTTCTTCAATTACCTCGTGGTAAACACCCAATCCAGGCTGATTATAGGTATACATATTCCCGACAAATCCTTGATGAGGGTTCCCAAAATATCCATCACTGAAATAAGGTACTTTAGGAATTTCGTCTGCCAAAGTAAGTTTGTCAACAGAAACACCAGCGAAATTAAGCAGCATAGCCAAACTGGTTACTTCACACCCTCTTGGCAGCTCGGGGAATTGTTGCAGTGTTGGAACAGCTAAAAGAATACTTTCTTTCATGACAGGCTCCTTTTCATAGATAATTATTGTCCGATCAATATGAAAATCAGCTTTATATTCTGCGCTCGTCTTAATCGGAGAGTTAGAAGCATAGTAGATGGGAAGGATTAATAGGAGGCTTAACATTGTTATCTTTTTTGACTGCTGATTTTTCATGTGAGCGGCTCCTTTTTTCTCCAGTAGTTCTATAAATCTATTATCCTTATTTCATACTCTCAATCGATTTCTCCGACATAGGTAGCAAAACGTAAGAATCATATTTTAGTTTTACGAGGTAAACATCATATTTATGTCACAAATTATTCAAAAAATAGTGAACATAGTTCTCACAATCCGGTTGACTTGAAATTTTTCAATGCTTATAATCAAATAGTAAGGACATTGATAATGATTTTCAGTGTCATTTATTTTTATCAATTTGTGATAACTATTCTCAATTAGATTGATAATGATAGAAAAATAGAAATGTTGGGGACTGTCATGAAAAAAAGATTTTTACTGCTAGCATTACTAGTCTTATCTGCTGCTTCCTTATTTGTCGGGGTTAGCAGTATATCACCATTGGACTTGTTAGATTTCCAATCAGAGGAGACGCAAATATTCCTTATCAGCAGACTTCCAAGGCTTGTTGCGATATTACTGGCAGGAGCGGGGATGAGTATTGCTGGCTTAATCATGCAGCAACTTAGCAGGAACAAATTTGTTTCACCGACCACCGCAGGAACCCTAGATGCAACTAGGCTGGGTATCCTTGTCTCAATGCTTTTGTTTGCAAATGCAACCATGCTTGAAAAGATGGCAGTAGCCTTTGTTTTTGCGCTTGCTGGTACGTTTGTTTTTATGCAAATTCTTGATCGAATAAAGTTTAAGGATGCTATTTTCATACCGCTTGTAGGTTTAATGTTTGGAAATATCTTGTCCTCTGTGACGACTTTTTTCGCTTATCGTGCTGACGTCATTCAAAACATGTCTGCTTGGCTGCAGGGTGATTTTTCAATGATTATGAAGGGCAGATACGAATTACTCTACATAAGTATTCCGATTTTAATTATTGCTTATTTCTATGCAAACCGCTTTACAGTAGCCGGAATGGGGGAAGACTTTTCAAAAAACCTTGGACTTGCGTATCGCCGGATAGTGAATATTGGTCTTATCCTTGTTGCACTCGTAACGACAACGGTAGTTTTAACTGTCGGAATTATCCCGTTTTTAGGCTTAATTATTCCAAATATCATATCGATTTTTAAAGGCGATCATTTGCAAAAAACATTGCCGCATACAGCACTCCTTGGGGCCATCTTCCTTCTGATTTGCGATATATTGGGCAGGGTGCTCATTTATCCATATGAAATTTCAATCAGCCTGATGGTTGGGGTAATTGGAAGCGGAATTTTCTTATACTTACTGTTCCGGAGGAAGGCATATGCGTAACTCAATCAAACTACTAGTCTTTGCCTTAATCGCAGCCGGAGTATGTGCGATCTATTTATTTCATGAATTAAACGGCAGCTTTGGATATGCCCTTCCAAAACGAACGATAAAAGTACTGGCAATGGTTTTAACCGGAGTCACAATCGCTTATGCAACGGTTGTTTTCCAGACGATAACACATAATAGAATCCTAACACCAAGCATCATGGGATTGGATTCACTATACATGCTTTTACAAACCTTAATTATTTTCTTTTTAGGGTCAGGTCATATGATTATCGTCAATAAACAGGTAAACTTTTTAATCTCAGTTGTTGTAATGATTCTTTTTGCCCTTCTTTTATATAAGTTTTTATTTAAAAAGGGTAATCAGCCCATTTACTTTTTATTGCTTGTCGGAATCATTGTAGGAACATTTTTCTCAAGTTTCTCCACGTTTTTTCAGGTACTGATTGACCCAAATGAATTCCAAATTGTTCAAGACCGCATGTTTGCGAGTTTTAATAATATCAATTCAGACTTAGTTTGGCTGGCGATTGTACTCGTTGTTCTTGTGATGATTTATGCATGGCGTTTTTTAAAGTATTTGGACGTCCTGTCATTAGGCCGTGATACAGCAATTAATTTAGGGGTTCCATATGATTCGATCGTCAAACAAATGCTAATCATCGTGGCAGTCTTCATCTCCATCTCGACTGCTTTAGTAGGACCCATTACCTTTTTTGGCTTAATTGTTGCCAATCTATCGTATCAATTTTTCAAAACGTACAAACACAATATCCTGATCACTGGAGCCATCCTTATGAGTATCATCGCTCTTGTAGGCGGACAATGGGTGGTTGAACGAGTGTTTACTTTTTCAACAACGTTAAGTGTCATTATTAACTTTATTGGTGGAGTGTACTTCATCTATTTACTGCTAAAGGAGAGGAAAGCTGCATGATACAAGTCCGAGCTTTGTCAAAGCTATATGGTAAAAAGTCCGTGGTTGAGGATGTGACCGTCGATATTCAGCCGCGGAAAATCACGAGCTTTATCGGTCCGAACGGGGCAGGTAAATCGACTTTATTATCAATGGTGAGTCGTCTTCTTGATTCAGATACGGGTGAAGTATTGATTGATAAATCCGATGTGAAAAAGATGAAGTCAAATGATTTTGCTAAGAAGGTATCAATCTTAAAACAGTCCAATTATATGAATGTTCGTCTGACCATTCGCGAGCTCGTATCCTTCGGACGCTTTCCCTATTCGAAGGGGAGGTTAACGGAGGAAGATGAAAAGATTGTTGACCAATCGCTTGAATATATGCATTTAACCGATATGCAGGACAGCTTTTTAGATGAATTATCTGGCGGTCAAAGGCAGCGTGCGTTTATCGCGATGGTTATTGCGCAGGATACAGAGTACATTTTACTGGATGAACCTTTGAATAACTTAGATATGAAACATTCCGTTCAAATTATGAAAATTCTTCGCCGTCTGGTTGATGAGCTTGGAAAAACAGTCGTCATCGTGCTGCATGATATCAACTTTGCGTCAGTTTATTCAGATAGAATAGTAGCGATGAAAGATGGTAAGGTCGTGAAAGATGGACCTACAGAAGAAATTATTGAATCAGCCGCATTAAAAGAGATTTACGATATGGATATTCCCATTCAGAAAATGGATGGTTGCAGAATTTGTGTATATTTTAGCTCATAATAAAGGGAGAGAAATGTTGTGAAAAAGTGGAGTTTATTAGTTTTAATCGTATCGATGTTTTTATTCTTAGCAGCATGCGGGTCAAAGGAAGAAAGTAAGGCAGAACCAGCTGATACCAAACCGGCAGCGGCTGAAAAAATGACAATTGAACATAAGTATGGGAAAGTAGAAATCGATAAAAATCCAGAAAAAGTAGTCGTTTTTGATTTTGGGATTTTAGATACATTGGATGAATTAGGAGTGGAAGTTACTGGCGTTCCGCAAGCAGCCATTCCTTCATACTTGGAAAAATATGCAGGTAAGGAATATACAAATGTAGGAAGCTTAAAAGAGCCGGATTTTGAAGCGATTCATGCGATGCAGCCTGATGTAATTTTCATCTCTGCACGCCAGGCTGAACTATACGACCAATTCGCAGAAATTGCTCCAACTGTTTTTGTAGAATTAGACTATAACAAGTACATGGAGTCATTCGAGAAAAATATGAACCTTGTTGCTGATATTTTTGATAAGAAAGAAGAAGTAGCCAGCGCATTAGAAGAGATTAATACAACGGTTGAAGAAGTAAATAAGAAGGCTTCTGAAAATGACAAAAAAGGATTAATCGTCTTAGCGAATGAAGGAAAAGTAAGTGCTTATGGACCAAGCTCCCGTTTTGGTGTAATTCATGATGTGTTTGGTTTCGGAGCAGCTGATGAAAAAATTGAAGTGTCTACGCATGGTCAAAGCATTACGATGGAATATATTATGGAGACAAACCCAGACGTATTGTTTGTCATTGATCGTAATACAGCAGTAGGCGGAGAAGCTGGTGCTGAAAAAGTAATCGAAAATGAGCTTGTCAAAAAGACCACTGCCTTTAAAGAAGATAAGATTATTTACTTAAATCCAGATACATGGTACCTAAGCGGCGGCGGATTAAAATCTGTAAAGCTGATGGCTGAAGAAATCGAAGCGGCGTTATAAAATATGAGCCAGGTTTGATACCTGGCTTTACTTTTAGGGAGGGATATTAATGTTCTATCAGGTTAGAAGGATTGTAGTCAAAGAGGGATTTAGCGATCAGGTGGTCGCGAACTTTTCAAACCGAGGCGGTTTGTTGGCTCAACGTCCTGGATATATCGGCAGACAGATTTTGGTTAAGAAGGTACGCCGCGGCGAAGAGGAAGTTATGATTATGGTTCAATGGGAATCTGAAGAGGATTGGAAAAACTGGGAGAAGAGCCCCGAGCATATTGCCGGTCATAAGGCGAAGCCAAAGGCAGAGAAGCCTGAGTATATTATTGAAACTAGTCATGATCTTTATTATGTAAAAGGTTAAGTTTTTATACGAGAGAGGCTGACGCGATTTTTCACTTAGTGTGAACGAAGCGTGTCAGCCTCTTTGTTTATTCTTTTTCAATTTCTACGTTATGCTCTTTTGCCAATTCATCAAGTTTATCGTTATAATCTTCGATTTGTAGACGTCCTTCTTCGAGAAGTTGATTGGCTTCTTCGATTATACTAGCATCTTGTTTCTCAATGGCTTCAATAATTTTTTCAAATGCGCTAAATTGGAGTTTTGCACCAGATAGGTAGATTTCGTGGATCTCCTTCAGTTCATCTGTTTCAATCCGAACGGATTCGAGTTCAGAAATTAAATCCGTATAGTTTGGAATAACCTCGTTTACCAAGGCATCATACATGGTCTGATCATCAGTATAATTAGCCCCTGCTACACCTTCATAAGCGGCAACAGCCTTATCCTCCAATGTTTGCGCCGTTTTCAACTCCTCATTTACATAATTTAAAATGTCATCCTGAACAGGCCCCCCACAGCCAGTAAGTATAAGCAATACGCCAAACAATGCTGCTGCCAACACCCGCTTCACCATAACCCCACCTCCATCGACCATTATATGAACCACCGGAAGTCCACTATGTATGAACAAAATTTAAAAAATGGAAATAAGTGTAAAAATGTCCACCTGGGGTGGAAAGTGTCCACGAGCGGTGCCTGTCACCTTTTATTGTCACCTTTTTTGTAAATTCATCATTAAATAATGAGACAAGACTATTATGGATAGGGATGGATTGCAATGGCAAAGAGGAACAGAGGGAAAACGATTAACTATCTTCCGTCCAGAGGGCGTGGGGCATGTCCGTTGTGCGGGAGGACAAGGATAAAGCTGTTATATCCGTTTAAATATGAAACAAATCAAACTGTGAAGGTATGCAAAAACTGCCGGTTAAAAAAATACTAAATCACAAGTTCCTAGGGTGTTTCCTTAGGAACTTTTATTATGACTTAAAGGTAATTATCAAGATAGGTCTAGAAAATATTAGATTGGCAAATGATTCTTTTTGTAAAAAAGTTTATTGCCAGTGGTAATGTATAACTATTTTCCTATAAATACTGTTAATTATTATATTTTTTCGGGAAAAAGGTTGGATGGTATTTTATTTACAGCGATATTAAAATAGTTTTACGTTATAAAAATACAAATAAAATAATAAAAATACATATGGGGTATGGAGGATCAAAATGAAGAAGAAACGGATTGCAGGAATTTTGGCTGTTAGTTTACTTACGGCTGTTCCCTTTTCTACGGGTTTTGCTGAAGGTCCAAAGTGGACGAACGTAAATGTAATAGAAGAGCAGGATGGAAGCAAGTTTAATAGTGAAAACTATGACTTTATAAAATTCTCACAAATCGGGGCAAAATTAACAGAGATTGCAAAACAATCCAATCGTGTAAAAGTAGAAGTCCGCGGTACATCTGCAGATGGTCATCCTCTTTATGTCGTGACGATCGCTGACCCAACTACACAAGGGAAGTTTGGAAAAATCCAGTCTCTTAGAAAACAAATGTTTAAGAATCCTGGTAAGGCTCAGGATTGGATTAATAATAATCCTGACTTTAAAGTACCGATTATGATCAATGGTTCCATTCATGGTACTGAGTTTGTTGGAAGTGATGCGGTTATGCAATTAATCGAACGCTTTGCTACACAGAATGACGCAGAGACGAAAAATATTTTAGAGAATAATATTCTTATTTTTAACGTGGTACAGAATCCTGATGGCCGTGTTGAGGCAACTCGTTTTAATGGGGAGGGTATTGATTTAAACCGTGACTTTATCACCCAGTCTCAGCCTGAAACGAAAGAAACGGTGGAATTAATTAAAGAATGGAATCCAATGGTTTTCCTTGATACACATGGATATGTTAAGAATTATGGGCCAAATCTGCAGGGGTTAATTGAACCATGTACGCCGCCACATAATCCTAACTATGAGTATGACCTTTATAATAAGTGGGCCGTGGATCAGGCAAAAGCAATGGAAGCAGAGATTATGGGAGACAAGGACAGCTATACAGGCAATCTGTATCAAAGTATGGAGGGAGTTTACGTACCACAGCGTGATGATGCTGCTGGCTGGGACGATTATCCGCCAATCTTTACACCAATGTATGCGATGTACCATGGGGCTTACGGTCATACATTAGAAGCTCCAACAAACGACTTGGACGGAGTACGCTGGATGTATAATGCGATTATGGGTGCCTTAAATTTCGCAACGGAAAATAAGCAAGGTATGATTAATGACCAAATCGAAATGTTTAAACGCGGCATTAATTTTGATCATCCTTTCCATGAAGAAGGATTTTTCCCTAACGCTTATATTCTACCGGTTGATGAAAAAGATCCAACGGTAACCAATAAGGCAGTAAATCATTTACTTAATAACGATATTGAGGTAAAAGAAGCAACGAAGGCATTTACAGTGGAGGGAAAAACCTATCCTAAAGGAACGTATCTTGTTCAGATGGACCAAGCGAAGGCTGGTTTAGCAAACACGATGCTATGGGATGGTGAGGACATCTCTAACGATACACCGGCTATGTATGATATCTCCGCATGGAGCCTGCCGGAGCTTTGGGGCTTTAAGGCAGTTGAAGCGTTCAGTCCTGTCGATGTTACAGTTAAACAGGTAAACCAAGTTACAGTTCAAGGAGCAGTTACAGGTAAAGGTCCTTTCGTTATTCCTAATAGCTCTGTTAAAGCCATTGAGTTAGTCAATAAACTGCTTAAGCAAGGAGTAACTGTATCCCGTGATGACAAGGGTAACTTTTATACAAATGCAGACGCAAATAAAATCTCAGCAGCAGTGAAAGAATCAGGTCTGCAAATCGGATCAATTGCAAGTGTACCAGGCGAAGCAAATGCCGTATTCAACTTGCAGGTAGCCATTCTCAAGGACGGAGGAATGGGGAAAGTCCAATCTCATAGCGGAACAAAACTTGCCTTGAAGAGACTAGGTTTTGAAGTAACTGAAGTAACGCCTGTTGAAGTAGCTGAAAAAGGTTTAGAAGGCTTTGATGTTTTTGTATACAGTGGAACAGAGAACCTTATTTCTACAAGATTATCAGAAGCAAACAAAGAATTTGGCTTCCAAAATGCTGGCCAATTTACCGCTTTTAAGAATAATGTTACGAAGTTTGTAGACCAAGGCGGCAAATACATTGCAGTTGGAGCAGGGGCATCCAATGCAACAAAAACATTGGAATTGACTGATAATGTAATAAATAGTGCTGGATCAAACAGTAACGGTATTGTGAAGGTCAATTATGCTGGTACTGGATTAACAGCAGGCTATGACGGGGACGATCTTGGTTTTGTCTATCGCCCGGCATGGTATGATGTAAAGGGAAATGATGAAATCGCAGCAACATTGTTTGACACAGATGACTTCTTTGTAGCTGGCCACTGGATCAATAAAAAAGCCGATGCTAAGGGTAAGGCGGTAATTGTAAAAGAAGAACAAAAAGATGTTACCCTTATTAGCTTAGAAGCAGGATTCCGTGATCATACAGACTACCTGTTCAGACTTCTATCCAATGCAATCTTTGAAAAATAATTATGAGCAAAGCCTGGTTCTGCTATGAACCAGGCTTGTTTTTTTAAAGCTATCAAAATAGTAAATTTATGCAGGATCATTTTTTAATCAAACTTTGGTGACATACAAGGTGTGGAATAACCATAGCAGTGGAAACCGTGCTTTTCTAGAATAGGTTTGCTCATAGAACTGGCGTCGACGATCAATAACGGATAATCTTTCTGTGAAGCTTCATGTGCACGGATTGCCAGAAGTGAACTGTATAAACCTCTCGTGCGGTAATCAGCGAGGGTTGAGCCTCCCCAAAGGCTGGCGAATGGTGTGCCCGTATGAAGGTACATCCAGGCAGCACTGACAATTTTTCCATCAACATAGGCACCGTAGAGGGAAAGGTGTGCGGAACTGTCATTAAAATCCCTGACAAGACGCTGACCTAATTCTTGATAATTAACATTCCATACCTCTTCTTCTAGTTTGATAATGTCCCAGATATTCTGTTCAGTCGTTAGTCTTTTCACTTCAGGAAGGATCCTAGTTTCGAGCAGCTGATTCGTCTCCGTTAAGTCAGAAATCATAAGTGCCTCTGATTCTTCAAGTGTGAACCCTTTTTTTCGCAATCTCTCTTTCAAATCTGAAGGTTGGTCGTAATCAAAAACCTTCCATTCGAATTGCTGTTTTAGATTTCTATAGTAAGTAATTTGTTCTTCTATGACTTTGTCTGCATTAGATTCGTCCATTTCCGAGTAGGAAATAAACCCAGGTTCATTCGATAATGAAACCTTTCTGATGACAGAATCGGTCCTCTCTCTTCGAGAATCAGGCTCAATTATTCCTATCCTTAAATGCTGGTTAAAAAGAGCTAGTATTGTATTTCTGTCCATAAAAAACCTCCTCTAAAAATAAACAAAAGAGAACGATTTCATCATATAACAATTTTTTCCTAATTAGTAGAAGTTTTATTTTGATTTTTTAAAAGATTTAGATATGATAGTACAGGATTGTATCGAGAAAATATAAAATGCGGGGAAACAGTATGAAAAAAGTTCTGTTGATTATTGGGATACTTGTTGGTTTAGTAGTTTTATCACCATTTTTACTGTTAGGGGTATATGCTTTAGATTTTGTCTATTATGGTGCGAATGAAGGGAAAGCAGAAAAGGCTGCATTGGAATATTTGAAAGAGAAGTATGGTGAGCGTTTTGAAATAGAAGATGTGGAATACAATAAAATCTTAGGTGATATGGAGGGAGGTTATACTCTTTCTGTACACCCAGCCGAAAGTCCTGATATTACTTTCACAGTAGAGGCTAATGAGAAATATCAAGTGACAAGAGAACAATATAAAGAAACCAATTGGTCCGCACAATTTAGGAAAGAAATGATCCCAATCATTGAAACCCTCTTTCACGGAACAGGTGGACCCTATGTCTACGGTTCCTTTCCAAAGGAGATAGAGGACAAGTACCAATTTGAAGACAGCTATCAAAAAATCTATAATGAGAATCCTCATCAAAGCTTTGAAAGTATCCATATAGTAAATTTTGAGGATTCTTTCGAAAAGGATAAAGAGTATCAAAGAATTTATCAGTTATGGGAAACTATCAAGAACAGACAAGTTAGCGATAGTGTTATTAGAATAGAATATTATCCAAAAGAACTAATGAAAAAACTTAAAACCTATCCAGATTTAAACGAATTTGAAAATAACCATCGGCAAGAAATGACCCGAAGCTGTAGATTCTCCAAACAAGAAGTGCAAGACAAACCAATCACATCCCCAAGAGATATAGAAGCGTTTTGCAGAGAACTGTAAAAAAGGTCGGTGCCTGTCACCGAGGGTTTTGCTCGGTGACAGGCCCCGCTCGTGGACACTGTCCACCTCAGGCGGACAGTGTATGCAAAAAAAGGATTGAGCATGTTACATTGCTCAATCCTTTTTTGTTAGGATGATTTTTTTGAAACTCTTATTACATTATATATGCTGGCTGCTAAACCGCCCCAGAGTATGGTCATTCCGACGATCATCATTGTGATTGCACTTGCTGACATGTTATACAGCCTCCTTATTTAATTCTGTATTTTTATTAGCTTTCCAGCTTTTAAGTGAGAGTAAGATCCCTCCGATGATACTGACGACAACGACTAGTAACCCTCCGTACATGATGAGCTCTGTAGGGTAGCCCTCATAGTTTTCCTTTAGATTTGTTTTAATGTTGTCAAACATCATGTAACCTAGAACAATCGGTGTTACGAAAGTTAGGCAGATTTTCCACCAAGCCCCTATACGTATGTCAGAAATGGCATTTGCATGTGATTGTAAACCGCCAAGACCTTTGAAGAACCAAGCGATTAAAATTACCTCTGCTAATCCTGCTGTTACAACACCGAAGTTATTGATGAAATAATCCACAACATCAAGGAAGTATAAGCCGCCGTTAGTTGCGAAAAGCAAGGATATAACAGTTGCTGTTAAACCGCTTGTTAATACTGCTTTTGTCCGTGATACATTAAATTTCTCCTGAATACCCGCAACAAATGTTTCGACAATTGATATTAATGATGTCATTCCAGCAAATACAAGAGATAAGAAGAAAAGTACTCCAAAGAATCCATTCATTCCTGGGAATTCGTTAATAATACTTGGGAAGACAACAAATGCTAATCCAATTCCGCTGCTAACTACTTCTTCTACAGCTACACCCTGTTGATTTGCCATAAAGCCAAGGGCAGCAAATACACCAATACCAGCTAGTAATTCGAAACCCGAATTTGCGAATGCTGTAATAAATGCATTGTTACTGATGTCAGACTTCTTTGGAAGATAGCTGGAATACGTTAGCATAATCGCAAATCCAATTGATAACGAGAAGAAGATTTGTCCGTATGCTGCAATCCAAACTTTACCATCGAAAATTAAATTCCAGTTAGGCTTAAAGAAGGCGTCCAATCCTTGTGCAGCCCCATCAAGTGTTAAGGCACGAACCACGATGATTAAAAACATCACGATTAAAGTTGGAAGGAAAATTTTATTTAGTTTTTCAATGCCCTTAGATACCCCGCGATAAAGGACGAAAAGAGCAACCGCCCAGACAAAAAGAAGTGGGACCACGATACCAGGAACCAATCCGCCGATTTGTCCTGGTTTTTCTGCAAGCTTCAAAACATCTCCGAATAAAAAGCTGCCGGGGTCAGTTCCCCATTGTGTGCCAAAGGAGTAAATGGTGTATTTAACAGCCCAGGCGATAATCACTGCATAATACGTACAGATAACGAACGAAATTAATAGCTGCCACCAGCCTAGCCATTCTGCTTTTTTATTAAAGCGAAAGAGGGAAAGTGGTGCAGAACCTCTATATTTATGTCCAATCGTGAATTCCAATATTAAAATAGGAATACCTGCTGTTAAAATTGCGAATAGGTAGGGAAGGAAAAAGGCACCTCCGCCATTTTCATATGCAACTGCTGGAAATCTCCAGATGTTTCCTAAACCAACTGCGGAGCCAACTGCGGCCAAAATAAAACCGTATCGTGACCCCCATTGCTGACGCTTTTCCATAATGTCATCCTCCTAGAAATCTATGTTTTCTATTTTTTGGTAAAATTCAGATAATTAACTTGTTATATTAATATATCTATTATTTTTCGAAATGTCAAATAATTTTTTATAAAAAGAACCTTTACTAGAATATGAGATTTTGTCGTTTTTGTAAATGGATAATATTAGAATCATTTAACCATAATAAATACCATTTAATACATCTGGAGGAAACTGGAATATGAAATTTCTGGTTAAGTGGATTTTCGTGATGGCTAGTATCTTATCCATTTCGTTGACAACCGCTATGGAAACCTTTGAAGCCACTGGTATAGAAGGTAATGGTGATATTAGGAATATTATTTTTCTGATAGGTGATGGTATGGGTGTTTCATTCACATCGGGGTATCGTTATTTTAAAGATAACCCAGCCACCTTAGAACTAGAATCAACAGAATTTGGTCCATACCTCGTTGGACAGCAGACCACCTACCCGCATGACCAAAGATATAATGTAACCGATTCGGCGGCTTCGGCCACCGCGATGGCAACCGGGGTGAAAACCTATAATGGCGCAATAGGGATTAACAATAACCACACAAAATTAAAATCCGTTCTTGAAGCTGCAAAGGAAAAAGGGAAAGGGACTGGACTGGTTGCTACTGCGCAAATTACCCATGGAACTCCTGCAGCATTTGGTGCTCATGTTGTTGAACGAAAGAGCATGAGCGCCATTGCGGATGGTTATTTTGATGATTTAGTAAATGGCAGGCACAAAATCGATGTATTGCTTGGCGGGGGTTCAGAATGGTTTATCCGAAAAGATAGGAACCTAGTGGAAGAGTTTGTTAAAGATGGCTACAGCTATGTAACAAACCTTAACGAGATGACTAACAATGACAGTAGGCAGGTGTTAGGTCTTTTTGCAAAAAGAGGGCTGCCAAAAATGATCGACCGTACAGAGGAGATTCCATCACTTGCGGACATGGCAGGTTCGGCAATTGAGCGGCTAAATAAGAACGAGAAAGGTTTTTTTCTAATGGTGGAAGGAAGTCAAATTGACTGGGCAGCACATGATAATGATATCGTAGGTGTGATGAGTGAAATGGAGGATTTCGAGAAAGCATTTAAAGTTGCCATTGATTTTGCAAAAAAGGATGGACATACATTGGTTATCGCTACAGCGGACCATTCAACTGGAGGTTTCACGATAGGAGCCAAGGGACAATACAATTGGTTTAGCTCAGTAATAAAAACAGTAAAGCGAACACCTAACTATATGGCTTCGGAGATTTTCAACGGAGCGGGAGTAGAGGAAACTTTATCAAAATATATTAAGCTTCCTTTAACAAAAGCTGAAATAAGATTGGTTGAAAGTGCAGCAAGAACACAAAATGCAAAAAACATCGACAATGCCATCGAGGAAATCATTAATTCCCGTTCCTTCAGCGGCTGGACAACCAGAGGACACACCGGGGAAGACGTTAACGTCTATACCTACGGGCCAGGAAGTGATCGCCTCAAAGGCCAAATCGACAACACTGACCATGCCAAAGTCATTTTTGATATTCTCAAATGATAATGATATAGAGCGGTGCCTGTCACCACGTATGTGGTGACAGGCACCGCTCGTGGACAGTTTCCACCTGAGGCGGACAGTGTTTTTTGTCATTGATTGCTAATTTCTTCACATTCGGGTGCTCTTTTTTCATTATATCAATTTTATAATGGTGATAAGATAAAAAATTCAGAGGAGCACTCTATTATGAAGAGAATAGTAAAGGGCGCAGTTTTAACTGTACTCCTATGTATTGGTTTGTCTGCATGCGGGGAAAAAGTGAAGGTGAAGGCTCCAACTAATCTGCCAACAGAGGAAAAGAGTGAAGCAGAGAAGGGATATGATATTAATCCTGAGGGGCTTTTAACCAGCCTTCAAAATCATACAAATCTTGTACCGATTGGTGATGTACCAATCCCGCCGGACAATCCGATGAAGCCTGAAGTGCTTGAACTAGGGCAGATGTTATTTTTTGACCCGCGTTTATCAGGGAATAATGAGGTAAGCTGCCAAACTTGTCATGACCCGAACATGGGTTATGGAGATAATCAGCCTACTTTTAATAAATTTACCGGCGGTACTGGAGCAAGAAACAGCCCCACTGTGATTAATTCAGGTTATTACACGTCCAACTTTTGGGATGGCCGTGCTGTCTCCCTAGAGGAGCAAGCGCTTGGTCCTATTCAAAATCCTGATGAGATGAATCAGCCTCTTGATGAACTTATAAAAGAACTATCGGCTATTAAAGGGTACCAGGAACGTTTTCAGGCTGTATTCCCTGATGGAATCACCGAGCAAAATATTGCAAAATCTCTCGCCGCTTTCCAAAGGCAAATTGTTGTCAAGGATACACCTTACGACAGGTTCCTAAAAGGGGATACACAGGCATTAACGAAACAAGAAGTCAACGGCCTCCGATTGTTCACGGGAAAAGCGTTTTGTGTAACCTGTCATAATGGACCCAATCTTTCTGATAACAATTTTTACAATATCGGTCTCAATACAGAGGACAAAGGCCGCCAAGCGGTAACTGGGCAAGAAGGGGATTTAGGCAGGATTCGTACCCCAGGACTATATGGAATTACCCATACCGCTCCATACATGCGGGATGGAAGTCTCGCAACGCTTGAGGAGGTTATCGACTACTATGACCGCGGCGGCGACAGCCATCCCAATAAGAGCTTTTTTATCCAAAAATTCATGAGTCCTATTGGTTTAACAGACGAAGAGAAAGCAGATTTACTAGCATTTCTAAAAACCTTGGGCGGAGAACCGCCAATTTTTACAAAACCACAACTACCGTAATAGACCTGAGCCCTCTTGAACAGGTACACCAACAAGGGGGCTCAGGACTTTATTTTACCGAGGTTTCCAATTTTTTTATTACCTGTTTGTAGTGTTTAATAGAGGCTAATTTATCAGTGTAGGATACTTGGTTTTGATAATCTCAAATCAGTAATTTGAGCAATAACACCCAGGCTGAAGCCAAAAATAATATAAGAAACTGTGTCCATTCATATTCCTCCTTACCGAGTACTTCATGCATATATTTTCTTCGAGGGTTCATCGATAACAGCAGAATAATGGTTTACCAGGGTATCAAATATCTGATCCCACTTTTGTGTAATTGCGTACTTTCTAGCATTTACTGACATTTGATTCCTAAAAGTGTCATTGCCTAACAGCTGAACAATACTGTTAACAAAATCTTCTGTATTACCCGGCTCACACAACTGTCCGGTAACACCGTTTGAAATGATATGTTTCACTCCGCCAGCATTTGCCCCAATAACCGGTGTCCCGCTGGCAAGAGCCTCTAACGCAACATTTCCAAACGTTTCTGTCGGGGACGGGAAAATAAATAGGTCTGCAGCGGAATAGACTTCAGCTAATCCAACTCCTTTCAAATAACCAGTAAACGACATATTTGGCAATGCAGCCATTTGCAATTCTACTAATAAGGGACCATCCCCGGCAATTAACCAATGAACCTGTTTATTTATATCAGGTGGTAATAAGTTTGCGATATTCATAAGAGTTTTTAAATCTTTTTCGGGAGCAAGCCTGCCAACATAGGTAAGGAGATATCTTTTAGAAATTCCGTATCGGTACAAAACAACCTCTTTTTGATAATTTGGATGATAAAGCTGGCAATCAACGCCTCTAGGGAAAATTTCTAAATTTTTAAACCCTCGGTTTTTAAGTTTTTCCAGTGTATCAATTGAAGGGACAAAGAGCTTTTTAAAAGGACTGTGAAACCATTTCAGGTATTTCCACAGAGGATTCGATAGGAATTCAAGGTCATAGAAATGTAAATAGTCATTGAAATCGGTGTGATAAGAGCCGACAACCGGGATATTATATTTTTTTGCAAAATAAAGACCACAAAGACCAACCGTAAAAGGAGTTGCTACATGAATTAAATCAGGGGAGAATTGCTCTATTTCCGACTTTACTTGGATAAAGTTTGGGAAAGCTAATCGACATTCGGGATAAAGGAAAAAGGACCGGCTTTTTAACCGATGAATATGGTCTGAAACATATTCATTTGAAATAGGATCGGGTGCAAATACTTTATAGGAAATACAATGGCCCTCAAGATAGTTTGTGAATCTTTTGAGTGTCTGGGCAACCCCGTTTATATCCGGATAAAAGGTGTCAGAGAAAATAGCAATTTTCATATAAACCCCTCCTTCGCAGTGTCCAAATCGTTTTAGGATAAGAAGTAATAGCAAAGACTGCCGAAGAACGCCCCGAGAGTTCCTCCTGCAATAACGTCTGATGGATAATGAAGGCCAAGATAGATTCTCGATATTCCGACACAGAGTCCTAAAGGAATCAGAACGGGTGCTAGAACAGGGTTTAGAATAACAAAAGGAACAATGACTGAAAAAACGGCTGTTGTATGTCCAGACGGAAAAGAATGATCCTTTAAGGGATTAGGGAAAATTTTTGTTGTTTCAAATAATAAATAAGGTCTTTTACGTGGGAAAAGCTTTTTAACCACTTGAACAGGAATATGACTTAGAGCCAAGGCTGCTGCGCTTGAAATCGCTGTAATTCTAGTTTGACCCGTAGAAAAAATGATGAGTAACAGGGAGGCTGCACTTATAAACAATGCTCCTCCTAATCTGGTGATTGTACGAAAAAAGAGATTAATAAGTTTTTTATCAAAATGGCTATTAATCTCTTGAAAAACCATGCATTCGAATTGATAAAAGGATTGGATTATTCTCATCATGATTGTGTCTCCCCTATGCTAAAAATGTTGGGCAGGCTTTACAAATGATACAGGTGGTCTACCAATCGAAACATAGGTAATTGGATATCGTTGAATATCTTGAAGGGAATAGCAATTTCGTCCATCGAAAATAACCGGTTCCTTCATATAGGCAGCATACGTGTCTAATGGAAGATACTTAATTTGGTCCCACTCTGTTGCAATGACAGCAAAGTCAGCTTCTTTGAGGGCTTGTCGAATATCGGTTGTGTACTCAATTGAATTTCCTAGTACCTTATGGGCGTTGGGAATCGCAATCGGATCAAAAGCAGTGACCACTGAACCTTCTTCGAGTAATTCTCTAATAATGGTTAAGGAAACGGCTTCTCGGATATCATCTGTTTCTGGTTTAAAAGCGAGTCCCAATACGGCGGCTTTTTTCCCTTTTAATGAGCCGAGCTTTTCTTTTGCCTTCTTCACTAGAAGGGAATGCTGATGCTGATTTACCTTAATCACGGACTCAAGCAGTTCGAACGGATGTTGGACGTTTCCTGCTAGTTGAACGAGAGCTTTTGTATCTTTTGGAAAGCATGAACCTCCGTAACCAATCCCGGGCTGAAGATGGTTAGGCCCAATTCGTTTATCCATTCCCATCCCATAAGAGACATCCTCAATATTTGCACCAACCTTTTCGCAGAGATTGGCAATTTCATTGATAAAGCTGATCTTTGTTGCGAGAAAGGCATTGGAAGCATATTTAATCATCTCAGCACTTCTAATGTCAGTGACCACTATCGGTATTTTTAATGGAAGATAGAGCTGCTTCATAATGGAGGCGGCCTCTGGGTTATCAGTGCCAATTACGATTCGATCTCCTAAATAGAAGTCCATTATCGCTGAACCCTCGCGAAGAAATTCAGGGTTTGCGACAACATCCACTTTAAGGTGGCGTGGCTTACGATTCTGGAAAATTTGCTTGATGATTTCGTTTGTTCCAACTGGGACGGTACTTTTTGTACAGACAATGACATCATTCTCGATATTCTCAGCAATGTGGTAGGAAGCGATATATATATAAGATAAGTCAACAGATCCATCTTTTTTTTCAGGAGTTCCAACTGCTATAAATATAATTTCAGCACCGCGATAAGCTTGTTTGGGGTTCGTTGAGAAGCAAAGTTTTCCGTTAGCGAGGTTCTTTTCTAATAAAGGTTCCAGTCCAGGCTCAAAGAATGGCGAATATCCTTTTTCGAGCATTTCTATTCTCTCTGTTTGTGTATCTAAACAGGTTACTTGATGACCTGCTTCTGCGAAACAAACTGCTGTAACCAGCCCGACGTTTCCTGCTCCTGCAACTGTAATCCTCATCCTATCCCTCCTAATAATCGTGTTTGTTTAATCTTATCTGAAAAGTTTGGAATTTTTCTTAACCTAGTGTTAAAAGAGTGTAAAGACTTTGTATAGGTGATAGGGAATTGACATTTTAAACAGCCAAAAGAAAGTAAAGACCTGAGCCTTGGTGCGTTTGTTAATGAACGCAACATGGCTCAGGTCCCTATTTTGTGTACCGGTTGGCATAGCTTGAGGCAACAAAAGCATTTGGCTTTATCTTCGGTTCTACCCCCATGGACTCCATTCGTGCAACCATTTCTTTCACAAATTCTCTCGTTTTGTTGCGCTTACCGGCTCCGATATCAATATGGCCTTCCATGGTGAAGCTTGCACCTTGATAGACAAATGGAAGGACGATATTGATTAACCGGGTCTTTCTTTCCTCAGTAAATAAAGCGACAATGTCCTCTGTTAATGACAGCTCAAAGGAGATACGTTCATGCAGTTGTGTCATTTTTCTTGGAATCACAATCTTTCTAATACAGGCCCATGCACCCTTACCCTCATTTTGAATAACAATTCCAGTAATAAAAATCGTATGTCTTTTATGAACCTGTGAATCTGTTCCAACCATTAAGCGAAAATTCCCGCTCGGTGCTATGTTCATAAACTTTACAATGTTTTCGAATACCTCTTCAAACGACATGCTTTTCTCACGAAGATTCTGAAACGAATAATCAAAAACCTGATAATTTTTCACTTAAAACACCACATCTTTCCTTTCATTTTGATAATCACTCTTACAATTCTTAATATTATTTTATGGAATAAAAATTATTCTTGTGCAGCAGGAATGGGACATGCCGAACACAAAGTTCACAAAAAATATTTAAACTGTCCACCTGGGGTGGAAAGTGTCTTTCTGTGGTGCCTGTCACCGAAATTGTCATTGCAGCTCTCACCTCACTCACACCGCGACTTTCACCACACCAACAACCAGTCCTTTAACAGGAAAATTAGTCCATTGCCAGTTATGTGATATTTTGTTACATTAGATACTTGGGGAAGGACAGAAAAAAGACAATAGGAGGGAAAACAGAGGATGGGTTTTATTGAGAGTTTTATGAATAGTGCGAATACCTTGCTTTGGTCTTATGTGTTGATTGTGATGTTGGTGGGCTTGGGACTTTATTTTACATTCCGAACCAAGTTTGTCCAATTCAGGATGTTAGGGGAAATGTTTCGTTTAATGGGGGATAGCGCAAAGGGTGATAAAAAAGGAATTTCATCATTCCAAGCCTTTTGTATTAGTACGGCTTCACGTGTCGGAACGGGGAACCTTGCCGGGGTTGCCATTGCCATTACAACTGGTGGACCGGGTGCCGTTTTCTGGATGTGGCTCATTGCTTTAATTGGTTCGGCATCGGCTTTTGTAGAAAGTACATTGGCGCAAATTTATAAAGTAAAAGATGGTGACACCTTCCGCGGCGGACCTGCTTACTATATGGAAAAAGCGTTAAAAGCTCGTTGGATGGGGATTACATTTGCTGTTTTAATTTCGATCACTTTTGGACTAGCATTTAATTCAGTTCAAGCAAACACCATTGCTAGTTCTATAAATAATTCCTTTGGGATTAATAAGACCCTTATTGCTGTTGTCATTACATTAATTACTGCTGTGATTATCTTTGGTGGGCTTAAAAGGATTGCTAAGGTTTCTGAGTGGATGGTTCCCATCATGGCAGGAGCATATATTTTAATTGCATTGTATATTATGGTTACGAATCTATCAGAAGTTCCTGCTGTTTTTGCATTAATTTTTAAGAGTGCATTCGGTTTGGAAGAAGTTGCAGGCGGAGCAATTGGCGCTGCGATGATGAACGGAATTAAGCGTGGATTATTCTCGAATGAAGCGGGGATGGGTAGTGCGCCGAATGCAGCGGCGACAGCGAATGTCAGCCATCCCGTGAAACAAGGCCTTATTCAGTCTCTTGGTGTATTTGTGGATACACTCGTTATCTGCAGCTCTACGGCATTTATCATTCTATTATCAGGTCTATATACTTCCGATGAGGCAAACGGAATTATTCTTACCCAAAATGCTCTTGAAGGTTCATTAGGCTCTTGGGCAGGGATTTTCCTCGCGGTGATTGTATTTTTATTTGCCTTTAGTTCGATTATAGGGAATTATTATTATGCACAATCTAACATTGAGTTTATTAAGAATAATAAGCTTTGGTTAAATGGCTTCCGTGTACTAGTGGTAGGTATGGTTGCATTTGGTTCATTAGCTGAGTTGAGTTTTGTATGGAACCTTGCTGATTTATTTATGGCACTGATGGCAATCATCAATTTAATTGCTATAACACTCCTTGGAAAAATTGCGTTTGCAGCACTAGCAGATTATAAAAAGCAAAAAGCTAGTGGAAAAGATCCGGTCTTCTATGCTTCTAATATTGAAGGGTTAAAAGGTTTAGAGGCTTGGGAAGATACTCCAAGTGACAGCAAGTCTGCAAGACTAAGATAATAATAGGTTAATCATTTGGGTGACAGGCACCGTAGCGGCCTGTCACCCTTTTTTAAAAAAATATTGTAGAAACAAGTTCTTTTGATGTACTATGACTTTATTAGTTTTTGTGGATAGGAGTGTCTTAAATTGACGGAAAATTTCGAAAGACAGATTTTAACTTGGTTTGACCATTTCCATGCTTATCCAGAGGTTAGCTGGAAAGAGGTTAATACTACCCAAGCAATTGCAGATATCTTAGATAATCTTGGTATCGAATACCGCCGTTTTTCTGATGTAACCGGACTTATAGCAGAAATCGGAGAGGGAGAAGAAGTGATAGCGGTTCGGGCGGAGATAGACGCTTTATGGCAGGAGGTGGATGGTGTTTGGCAGGGGAATCACTCATGCGGTCACGACGCCATTATCTCAATGGCGCTTGGAGCACTGCTTTACGTGAAGGATCAGCGCCTCAATAAAAGGCTGCGTTTTATTTTCCAGCCGGCCGAAGAAAAAGGGAACGGTTCGATTGCGATGATCGAAAGAGGTGCGATCGAAAACGTCAGCCACTTATTCGGTATTCACCTTCGGCCAATAGAAGAGCTTCCTATGGGACGAGTTTCAGCCTCTATCCATCACGGAGCCGCAATCTTTCTAGAAGGAAAAATACTTGGTGAAGATGCGCATGGTGCCAGACCGCACCAAGGAAAAAATGCTCTTGACGTGATAGCAGGACTGCACCAGTTCATCAAGTCTATCTATCTATCACCGTTTGATGCTTATTCAGCAAAACTTACAAAAGTGATTGCTGGCGGTGACAGCTTAAACATTATTCCCGGTACTGCAGAATTTGCAATTGACGTCCGGGCACAAAAAAATGAGGTTCTAGCAAAACTTAAGGACCAAATCGACCACGGAATTAACAGCCTTAAAGATTTTTATGGGGTCGATATCGAATGGAATTGGAGCGATTTTACTCCTGGAGCTGAGGTTTCTGCTGAAGCGGAGGCGATCGCCGAAGAAGCGATTCTTAATGTTGTCGGCCGAGAGGCGCTCGCACCTCCTGTTATTACATCCGGCAGTGACGATTTCCATTTTTATACCATAAAAAATCCAAAGTTAAAAGCAGCTATGATTGGTGTTGGCGCGGACATGCAGCCAGGGTTACACCATCCTAAAATGACCTTTAACAGATCTGCCCTTGACTTAGGGGCGCGAATCCTAGCTGAAACGCTGCTGAAAGCATAGAAAAATGCGGTGCAAATATTGCACCGCATTTTTTTCTGAATTGCTGGAAAATTACGTTGACGTGAAATTACAGAGTGTATAGAATATAATTACCGACTATTTAACGACAATTATAATTTTTTAAAAACGTAAGCGTTAACATTATTTGCGAAATAATTTCGATGGGGGAACAGTATGAAAAAAGAGATGACTTTTAAAATGGCAATAATACCACTTCTAGTCATGATTGTGGTAATGGGGATCACCATCATTGTTTTTGAACAAGGTCCGCATATTCCACTGATTTTTGGAACATCAATTGCAGCGATCGTTGCTTGGCGCTGTGGCTACAAATGGTCAGAAATTGAAGAAATGATGTATAAAGGAATTCGCTTAGCATTACCAGCTGTTGTTATCATCATTCTTGTTGGCTTAACGATCGGGGCCTGGATTGGCGGCGGTATTGTTGCAACAATGATTTATTATGGATTAAAGATTATTACCCCATCCCTCTTTCTAGTATCGATTACAGTTATTTGTATAATTGTTTCACTGGCAATTGGCAGCTCATGGTCAACAATGGGAACCATTGGTGTAGCTGGCATGGGTATTGGCTTAAGTATGGGAATACCAGCACCAATGGTTGCGGGTGCTATTATTTCAGGATCATATTTTGGTGATAAAATGTCACCACTATCGGATACGACAAATCTAGCATCAGGGTTAACAGGAACTGATTTGTTTGTACATATCCGCCATATGCTTTATACAACCATCCCAGGTATCATTATCACATTGGCTGTATACGGATTTATGGGCAGGAAGTTTGGAAATGAAGGAATGGATACTTCTAGTATCGATAAAACGTTAGGGGTCCTTCAGGATAGCTTTGTTATCTCACCATATTTATTAATTGTTCCCTTATTGGTTATTGTTTTGGTAGCAAAAAAAGTACCAGCAATACCTGCATTAATTATTGGTATCACGCTTGGATTCCTCTCTCAAGTATTGATTCAGGGCGGGACGATGTCCTCAGCAGTTGCTGCGCTTCAAAGCGGGTTTGTGATTGATACTGGTAATGAGATGGTGGACAACCTGTTTAACCGCGGCGGTCTAGACTCCATGATGTACACAGTATCAATGACCATTGTCGCAATGACATTTGGGGGAATTCTAGAAAACTCCGGAATGCTTCAAGCGATTGTTAGCCAAATACTTAAATTGGCTAAGTCAGCTAAAGGTATTGTAGCCTCCACGGTGGTTTCATGTTTCGCCACCAATGCAACTTGCTCAGAACAATATATTTCAATCGTTATTCCATCACGGATGTATGCAAAGGCATATCGAGATAAAGGCCTTCATTCAAAAAATTTATCGAGGGCACTTGAAGATGGAGGAACACTTACTTCCGTATTTATTCCTTGGAATACGTGCGGTGTATTTATCTTTGGTACTCTCGGAGTACATGCAATCGATTATGGTCCATATGCAATCTTGAATTTCATCGTGCCGATCATTTCAGTCTTTTATGCGTTAACAGGGATTACAATTGCCAAGTTGACACCAGAAGAAATACTTCGGTTAAAAAAAGAAGAGGAAGCGACAATTTCAGTTTAAATTAATAAGGAAAGTTCACAACTTTGGAACTTTCCTTTTCCTTTATTGAGGCAGCGGCAGGTGAAGCTCATATATTGCCCTTGGCCGTCCTTGGTGATACACCATCTCTCCGCCGACCACCTTTACATAACCGTTATCCACAAGTTTTTTAATAATCCGTTCTGTAGAGCGGCGGGTAACCTGGAGATAGTCTGTGAGATCTGCAGACGTAAATTGAAGTGACTGCCTTGATCTGCTGAACTCAATAATTTTAGAAAGATTAGAAGGACTCAGTTTCGTTTCTTTTGCCACTTGTATCAGCATAGGATGGTCATTTTTCAAACTGTACTGTTTATGCTCGTATGGGAAGGGGCCGACCATTTCCTTGTCTTCTGTTAGAATATAACCGCATTTTGAGGACAATTCTTTCTCGGCAAACTGCAGTGCTATCCTAGCGTGTTGGTCTGCCTCTTTCATCGTTGAACCATAGCCAAAACCAACCAAAATTGTTCCAGACCATTTTTCTAAAAAGTCATTCAGGCGATATTTATCCATTTCACCCCTAGTACTATAGATGATAAATAGGGTTTGGTTTATTGGCTGAATGTATGCATTAAGCGAATGTGCGAGGTTATCGATTTGTTCTTGCTGAGGTTCTTGAAGTGATAGATAACCAACAGCCACTTGGGCGGCTTTACTTTTAAAAAGATCTGCTTGATCTTTTGCTGTTTGCAAACCACGGAGTAAAGAAATTTGCGGGTCAGCCATTCTAATAGCAGGCACACCAAGAGATTGAAGCTGGTGATAAACCGCATGTACACTAGTTAAAGCAACTTCAGTTAAACCTTGTTCCCAGAGGTTAAAGTGGAATTGGACAATACGTTCTAAATTGAAACTGTCTTCGAGCATTTGTTGTTTAAAGTCCATAATATTTAAGCATTCAATCTTAATTTCACTTTCGGAAAGAACATGGTCGATATTTGAAGCATCAAACAAATCAATAGAAATCCTTTCAAATGGAATTTTGCTTTTATGAGCGATAGATAGTAATGATGCTGCAACTGCTATTTCGTCTTGAGTGAGAATGAGCATTGGAAGTGTCAAATTCTCAAGGTGCTTTTTAGCAAAATAGTAAGGCAGGGCACCTGAGAAAAAAACGACGTCACAAGGCATTAATGTCCTAGCAAGTTCAGCTGCTTCCTGTGGCTGCTGATAAATATATGGATCAATTGTAATATCCTCAACCTGTGACCCAACGGTAAGAATTTTTTCTAAAAACTCCCTTGAGCCTATGACAGCAATTTTCGTGGCCAAGATAAACACTTCCCTATAACGTCTATTTAACGACAACTATAACATAGTTCTGATTGGAGAGGAAAGATTATTATGAAAATTACGTCAATTCAACTTTTTGCGATCCACTTGCCTTTAAAAGAACCATTTATTATTAGCTATCACACCTATGACCATATGCCTTCAATTATCGTGAAAATCACTACGGACGAGGGCATTGTCGGTTATGGCGAAGGGGTGCCAGACCAACATGTTACGGGAGAAACGTGGGAAGGTACTTTTGAAATTATTAAGAATACGATAGGGCCTGTTTTGATTGGGCAAAGTCCGATGGAGATGGAACGAATACACGAATTGATGAACAAAGCAATATATGGTGCACCGACAGCAAAGGCAGCAATTGATATTGCCTGTTTTGATATAATAGGAAAAAAACTGCAGCAGCCGGTTTACCAGCTTATAGGCGGGCGGTATCATAAAGAGTTTCTGATTACCCATGTACTCAGTATTGCGGAGCCTGAAGAAATGGCTGCAGAGGCAGCCATCATGATGGAGAGGGGCTATCGTTCATTTAAAATGAAAGTCGGGACGAATGTACGCAAAGATGTTGAACGAATTAAAGCGGTTCGGGCTCAAGTAGGTGAGGATATTGCCATCCGTGTGGATGTGAATCAAGGCTGGGTTAATAGCGGTACAACCATAACGGCAGTAGAGCAGCTGTACAGTCTGAGCCTTGATTGGCTGGAGCAGCCTGTTACTGCTGATGACATCGATGGGATGGTTGAGGTAAAATCGAAAACGACAATCCCTCTTATGATTGATGAAGGTTTAAAAGGAACACGGGAAATGCGGGAAATCATACAAAAGCGTGCGGCCGATAAGGTAAATATCAAACTTATGAAATGTGGAGGCATCTATCCTGCTGTAAAGCTGGCACATCAAGCAGAGTTAGCAGGAATCGAATGTCAGATTGGTTCCATGGTCGAGTCCTCAGTCGGTTCGGCGGCAGGTTATCATGTTGCTTTTTCAAAGAAGATCATTACCAGTGTTGAGTTGACTGGACCATTGAAATTTTCTCAGGATGTTGGCAATTTAGCATTTGAGGTGCCATTTATCCGGTTAACAGAAGAGCCAGGATTAGGGATAGAAGTAAATGAAGATACACTGCTAGAGTTAACAGTATTTCAGGGCAGTGTACAATAGGGAGTGGCGGTTCTTGAAATGGATATATGAAGGAATACTTAGAAATGGAAATATACCTTTTAAGGTTCGAAAGTTAGCTGTTGAAGACTTAATCGAGATTTTAGAGGTGCAGAAGCAAGTTATCCAAGCGATGGAAGCTCCGGGTATACTCCAGCCTCTAACGAAGGATGAGTATCAGTATATCTTAGAAGGTAAGGGTTTAATGATTGGTGCATTTGCAGGAACTAAGCTGATTGCCTTTCGGGCACTGCTTATACCGCCCATGGATGAGGACCATTTAGGAAGGGATATTGGTTTGCCAGAGCATGAACTGCCAAAGGTTCTCTATCAGGAAATCTCAAACGTCCTTCCTAAGTTCCGTGGAAACAACTTGCAAAAGACTTTAGCAGCACTCATTATGGATGAGTTAGGAAGGGAAAATCAACAATTCCGCTATATTTGCTGCACGGTTGCACCGTTTAATATTCCTAGTCTAAAAGATAAGTTTGCACAAGGAATGCAAATCGCAGCCCTCAAAGAGAAGTACGGGGGCAGCCTGCGTTATATCTTTGTGAAAGACCTTAAAGAAACCGAGGAACAGACAGTGTCTTTTCGGGAAAGTCTCACCATTAATATGGATGACATTGAAGCCCAACAAAAATTGATCGAACAAGGCTGGAGAGGAATAAAAATGGAGGAAGCTGGAGGAACTTATTGGGTATATTATTCTCATACCTAATAAAAAGCAATAAACTGCGAGATGCCTGTTACCATTTTATTGTGGTGACAGGCACCTTTTTTTATATCATCGATTTAATTTCTTTGATTTGCTGTATATGCCGCTCTTCATGCAGATAAATCAACTCAATCCATTGGTCTAGTGGCGTGTAACCAAAGAGCGGGTGTTTGGTGGATTTTTCTTTTAGGATAGACTTGTCTTCAAGTTGGTTATAAAACTCTAAAAATAGGTTTCTTGATTGATTCAACAGCTCTGTTATCTTCTTAAACTCTAACGGGTCTTTACTAGGGACAACCATATCAGGTGCCTTTGCCTTGTGGGTGCGGTCAACTGCCAGTTGAACTGGCTTCGGCTCTGCCTTTTTTGCATTGCTTTTCGTAAGCCCATAAATAATCGCTTGTGTAAAGACACTTTCGGATAAATACAAATGATGACACACCTGAGCAATACTCCAAGTATCCTCGTCAGGCTTGTTATTCAATTGTTCAAAACTTAACCCTGAAATCTCGTCTAACAACCTATTTCTCGTTACCGTTAGATTTTCCACAACCTCTACTTTAATAATAACCACGCTCCTCAAATGAACATTCAATACTGTTTATATTCTTCAGAATAAAAAATATTCCTTGCACGAATGCAAGGAAGCTGGATGGTATTTTGGTTAATTCTCCATTTTAGCGGTACGAAACTGTTTGTTTTTTAAATAAAAGATAACGGTAAGGATAAGGGTTAGCCCGCCATAAAGGATACACATTAATTGCAGACCAATAAAATCCAGAAGGAATCCAGTCAAAAGTAGAACGACCTGGAAGCCAACCCGATCGAGCATATTGCGGAATGAGAAAAATCTCCCATGGAAATCCTTTGGAACTTTTGTTTGAAAAATCGTTGCTGCCGTTGGGAAAAAGCAGCCGACTGAAAAACCAAAAACGAGGAATGCTGCTATCGTTACGACAAAAACATCGGCAAAATAAAGCATAATCTGCGAGAGTCCAACAAGGAGCGAACTGCCAAATAAAATTTTGTATGGCGAGAATTTGTCGCTGATTTTTTTAATAAAAAAGGCACCTATCATAAAGGAAACTCCTTCTGCTGCGTAGATGTATCCTTTTATTGCTGAACTGTCCTGCAACTCGCTAATATTAATAACTAAGAGATTGAAACCGCCAAGAAACAAAAGTGGTACAAGGGTCATCAACAGCGTCATAAAAACAATTGGAAGCCCCTTTATTACTGGTATTACGTCTTTAAAACTGGTTTTTCCATCGCTGTTTTTTGCTGAGGGTTTATCATTATTCTCTTCAAAGTTTAGGAACCAAGTCAGAATCAATAAACCAAGGTAGGCAATGAAAGAACCAATATAGAGCATGGATAGGGGTAGAAGTACCAACAAAATCCCTGCAACTGCGGTCCCAATGATCCGCGAAAGGGTGGACACATTCATATGAACTCCATTGAGCTGGAGTAAATCCTTATCTTTGACTATAAGAGGGATCGCTGCTTGTAAGGCCGGAAAGTAGAAGGCGGCAGAAATCTGAATGAAAACGAAAAATGCGAGCATCCACCAAACGGACCCTGTAGCAATAGCAATAAACATAAAGATGACACTGACTGCACGTAATAAACCAGACCAAAGCATCACCGTTTTCTTACTCGTTTGATCCGTAATTTTGCCTGCGTATGGGCCAACAACAATCCCGGCGACAAGTCCAGTCGCCATAAGGAGTGATTTTAAGAAATCCGAAGGAATCTTTTCCTGCATAAACTCTAAATTACCAATAATCCCAAGCCATAAGCCAAGGCCAGCGATAAATTCTCCCGTTAAAATAATCCAAACATTTCTATTTCTCCACATAGGCATTAGCCTCTCAGTCCATTAATTTAATTTATCCAAACACTATCATAATCTAATAGTTAATAGATGAGAACAACTTCTTTTACATATTTAAAGAGGAAAAATTTTTTAAAAAATTTTATCGTACCTCCTCTCCTTTCACCAAGTTTTCACCATTGTCCTATAAACTTCAAACTATCAAGAACGAAAGGAGGAAAGATAGCGATGAATACTAGAGTTAAACTAGGGATTATCTGGGGTGCGATTATTACTTCTGGACTGGTTGTAATGAATTTTTTCCTGCATTTAGCAGGAGGACATCAAACTAATGTGGGGTTCCAAAATGGGTTTCGGCCTGAAGGGCGGGGGCACCATGGCGGAAGAGGGCACCATCCGTTAATAAATGGTCCTCATCATGGAGGAGAATTTTCTTGGTTTGGACTTTTATTATTTCTCATGATTGGACTAGCACTTTTAGTTCTAATTGTGAGATGGGTTAGAAAAAACAATTATGGTGCCTGTCACCACTCGTGGACACTGTCCACCTGAGGCGGACAGTGTGAATCAAAAATGCCTGATCCTTTTTTAAGGGTCAGGCATTTTCTGTGGACCGTTTGTTAAGTGTTTGCTGATATATACGGTAAATCTTAATACAAATACGGATAGTATAACGTAATACCATGGGTCCCACCAGACTTTACTATGGAGGATTCCTGCCTTTTGAAGAATAAGGTTGACGATGAAAGTTAAACATGCAGTTACCACATACTTGAACCAGTTTAGCTTCCAAGGATATTTGGCTATCCAAACATAGAAAAGACAGACAGCCATGTAATAAATAGAGCCAAAGGCAGTGGTATCTTCTGAAAGCGTATTAAACAAGCCTAGTTCATAATATCGGTTTGAAAAAAACATAATTGGTGTAAATTGAAAACTCGCTGATATTGGACTAATAATTAAAAATAAAAGGATGGAGTGAAGTTTCCCTTGTATCGACTGCCAAAGCAAGGTATAGAACAACTTTGCTAAAGGGAAATAAACAAAAAAAAGTCCAAGAGCCGTATAGGTAATTTTCCACCAATTATGTTTATAGATACCAAGCTTCAAGAATAACCATTCAGTACCTGCAAAAAAACAGATAAAAAATAGTATCCAGAGCCAATTTTTTCGAAGAGCAGCTAAAAATGTGGCCGCAACAGGTAATGCCAATGCATTAGAGGCCATTGCCCCCATATTACTGTCATAAAAGGTATCGTGCCTAATCAGTTTTGGGTAATAATGATAACTATGTCCGAAATTATAAATCACCGTTTCTATGATATACCCAAGTCCCACCATAGCAAGGAACAGCAGAAAATTTCTAGGATCTCTCGTTTTTAGATATACATAGGCTAACAGAAGAATACTTAAGATACCTAATCCCAGATACCAATAGGATTTAAACTCCATATTTAAATCTCCTTCTGTTTAATCATTAGCAGGTAGTATTCTTCAAACTGTTGATTTTATTCAAATTATTAGAATAAAAAAACATATCATTCCGACTTGACTGATAGGAATAAGTATATTAGTATTCTCATAGACTAATTTACGCAACACAAAATATATATATCATAAGGGGGGAAACAAGATGAATGCATTTCTTATTGTTGTGAATGTTGCCGTACTGCTTTTACTCATGGTCGTTTTACGCATGATGGCAAAGAAGCATGTATCATTCTCAAAACGTGTATTCACTGGTTTAGGTTTAGGTCTTATCTTTGGTTTTATTATTCATCTTATTTATGGTACAGATTCTGAGGTAACAACAGGTACAATTGACTGGTTTAACATTGTAGGAACAGGTTATGTAAAACTATTACAAATGATTGTTATGCCGCTTGTATTTATTTCAATAGTTGGAGCCTTTACGAAATTAAAACTAACGAAAAACATTGGAAAAATTAGTATTCTTGTAATTGGTATTCTTCTTGGAACAACAGCTATTTCTGCAGCGATTGGTATTGGGACTTCATTAGGCTTTGGTCTTGATGGGATTGAGTTGACAGAAGGGGAAGCAGAAAAAGCGCGTAATGAGGCATTAGTAGAAAGAGCTACAACCGTTGAAACGATGACTGCACCGCAGCAAATTCTTGAAATGTTCCCTGGTAATCCATTCTTAGACTTAACGGGTGCACGTGCAACCTCAACGATTGCGGTAGTAATCTTTGCGGCTTTCATTGGGATTGCCTACCTTGGCGTTAAACGTAAGGAACCTGAGCATGCAGAATTATTTGCAAAAATTATCGATACTTTATATTCGGTGACAATGAGGGTAGTTACACTTATTCTTCGTTTAACTCCATACGGTATTCTTGCAATTATCACAAAGGTTGCTGCAACAAGTAACTATGACGCGATTGTAAAATTAGGGAAGTTTGTGATTGCTTCATATGTAGCACTTATTCTTGTGTTTATTGTTCATTTATTGTTATTAACAATCGCAAAAATTAACCCAGTTAATTATGTGAAAAAAGCTTTACCAACTTTAACATTTGCCTTCACTTCAAGGTCAAGTGCAGGAACGCTGCCTTTAACGATTAAAACGCAAACGAAAGACTTAGGTGTTTCAGAAGGGATTGCAAACTTTGCGGGTTCATTTGGCCTTTCAATCGGTCAAAACGGATGTGCTGGGGTTTACCCTGCAATGTTAGCTGTTATGGTTGCACCAGCAGCAGGAATTGATCCACTAAGCCCTGGATTTATTGTTACATTAATTCTTGTGGTGGCGCTTAGCTCATTCGGTGTAGCAGGAGTGGGCGGCGGTGCAACATTTGCAGCACTAATCGTTCTATCCGTCATGAATCTGCCAATCGCTATTGTGGGTCTCCTAATCTCAGTAGAACCGCTAATTGACATGGGACGTACAGCCCTAAACGTAAGCGGAGCAATCACATCAGGAGTTCTAACAAGCAAAGCAACAGGCGAATTCGATCAAAAAGTATACCAACAACCAAATATTGTTGAAGCATAAAAAAGGGTGAACACCTTGGTGCCTGTCACCACTCGTGGACAGAGTCCGTGTGGTATGGACACTTTGGAATTTACTGGATAGTCAATTTGGCTGTCCAGTTTTTTTTGTGGTTAAAAACTAATCAAACGTTTGATTAGAACGGAAGGTAAACTAATTAAACGTTTGATTAAATAGTTTTGAAGCCTTTGTATCACTGCTGAAATACTGATATTATAGGTTTTGATAGATGTTTAGGGAGGATATACATATGATAACAAATCTAGCAACCGTTGCAGTTTATGTAGAGGATCAGCAAAAAGCAAAAGAATTTTGGACAAACAAGGTTGGGTTTGAGGTGTTTGCGGAATATCCAATGGGACCAAATGCATACTGGCTTGAAGTGGCGCCAACAAATGCCCAGACACATCTAGTAATTTACCCTAAGTCGATGATGCAAGGCCACGAAAACAGAATGGCTTCTATCGTGTTTGCTTGTGAAGATGTAAAAGGCAGTTATGAAAAGATGAAAGCCAATGGAGTCAATTTCAAAGGTGAGCCTCAGGAAATGCAATGGGGAACCTTTGTACAGTTTACTGATGAAGACGGTAATGAGTTCTTATTAAAAGGGTAAAAATACATTCCAAAAGAAGACCCCGCAATGTAAAGCCATTGTGGGGTCTGCCAATTATATCAATTCCTTTTTCCGACTCCATGCATGATAAACTGAATCGTCCGCTCAATCTCAAGCTCATCATCCCATTTTAAATGGGGAAACAGAAGATAACGAGAGAATAAAAACCCAAGTATATTCGTAATAGCAAATCTTGCGATACTTTCCGGAGGCATTTCAATCAAAAATCCTTTTTCCTGGTAAGAGATAATTACTTTTTCGACCCGATTAAAAATATTCTTTACCACAAGTTCAAGAAATTGTTCCCGCAATTCCGGCTGAAAAGGAATCTCCTGAAACATGATTTTCACCACAGGGAGCATTCTAACCAGAAGATCTCGTCTATTTTCAATGGTTGCCCGTAAGAATTCCTCTACAGTTTCAAATTCACGGTCCAGCACCTTATTAAAGTCCTTTACCACTAACGGAGCAATAAACTTTGTCATCAGCGGGGCAACAATGGAAACTAACAGATCCTTCTTTGTTTTATAATGCCGGAAGATGGTTCCTTCGGCAACTCCTGCCTTTTTGGCAATCTCACTAGTAGAAGAGGCAGCATACCCTTTTTCAGAAAAGGTTTCAATCGCGGCTATAATAATCTTTTTTTGCTTATCAGTCAATTTTTCTTCATCAAATAACTGCCGCAGCAGTAATTCTTCTTCAGTCATGCGATAACTCCTTTTCACATCACAAAAATCAAATCTTCCTATATTTCCTCAATGCTACTACATTTAAAATAATGAAGACAAGGGCAAAGCCCAGCAAGATTAAAAGGTCGTTTGTGATCTCACTTAATCCCGAACCTTTATACATAACCTCCACTAAGGCGTTCCCGCCATAATACATCGGCATACATTTAGCAAGAATCTGCATCCAGCCAGCCATAGACTCAAAAGGGAAAATACCTGCAAAAAAGACCTGAGGAATGATTGCGATCGGAATAAATTGCATCATCTGAAACTCAGAATTGGCGAATGACGACAATAAAATTCCAAGTGATAACGCTACTAAGGCAAGGGTTAAATTGATAATGACAACATTCCAGAACGATCCAACCAGCGTTATATCTAATACCTTTACAGCATACGTAACGACAATAATGGTTTGGATTACCGCAAATAATCCATATCCCAACAAATAACCAAAAACAATATCTCTTCTTTGAATAGGTGTGGAGAGTAATCGTTCAAGCGTACCAGTAGTACGTTCCCGCAGTAAAGCAATCCCAGAAATTAAGAAAACGAAGAAGAACACAAAGAATCCAACCAGTATCGGGCTTAACTGATCAAAAAAGATAGTCTCTTCATTTCCATAAAGATATGAGGTATTGATTTCAGCGGCCTTAACTGGCTCCATCTTAACTGGAATTCCTGGCAATTGACTCTGAATAGTTTCCATAATTGTGGAAAAATTAGCAGCCTGCTCTTTCGCTTTTTCAGCCGCTATGGCCTGCTGCACCTTTATGTGTAAAGCCTTTGCTGTACTAGGCTGGTCGTTCGTTAGAGTCAATGAGATTTCTTCATCATTAAATTGAAGAATACCATCAAGGTCTTTACCAAGTAAAAGCTCTTCTGTGTTCTCTTCAACCTGTATGATCGTAATGCTGCTATCTTTTAACCTCTCAACTAGTTTATCATCTGCATTAATAACACCGAGTCTGGGATCAACTGTATTTCCTGAAAGCAGATAATTCAGCAGGGTTAAAACGAGTAATGGGGCAGCCATCATCAACGCCAAAGCCCGTTTATCTCGTAACATTTGATGGAAAATCCGTTTTACCATCGCAAATATTCTCATTGCTGATTACCCCCCGCCTTTAGAAATACCTCTTCTAAACTTGTAATCCCATATTGATTTTTCAATTCCGAGGGTGAGCCGCTCGTGATTATTTCGCCGTTGCGGACCATCGCAAGATAATCACATTTTTCTGCTTCATCCATAACATGGGTTGTTACTAAAATCGTTTTTCCGTCATTTTTTAAACGATATAACTCAGACCAAATGGATTGCCTCAACTCTGGATCAATACCGACAGTCGGCTCATCTAAAATAAGGACTTCGGGATCTTGTATTAATGCCACTGCCAGTGATAGGCGCCGCTTCATACCGCCAGAATAGTTTTGAACCTTCTTTTTCAAATCAGCTCTTAGATTCACTAAATCGGCTGCATAAGCAATCCGTTCTTTTTGGACATCTTTTTTCAGTTTAAAAAGGGAGGCAAAAAATGCAAGATTTTCTTCTCCTGTTAAATCACTGTATAAGGCATCTGCTTGGGCCATGTAGCCGACCCTCTGCAATAGCTGTAAATTAGGAACGGGTGTATTGAGTAATTGAACATTCCCTTTACTTGCTGAATCCATGCCCACGATAATCTTTACCAAGGTGGTTTTGCCTGAGCCGGACGGACCAATTAGGCCATATATCTGTCCGGATTCCACAGTTAAGCTGATCTGATTAAGAACTACCTTTTTTCCAAAGCTTTTACTCACTTCATTTATGACTATAGTTGATGACATGGTTAATCAATCCTCTCCAAAATGAGTGATTACTCACTCCGATTTTATCAAATATAACCATTAAGTCAATAGGCTGGATACGGTGACTTAGCTAAAATTTTTGTCAATATGGTATACTATTGTCACATAGTATTTTTGGGGGTGAATGGATGGCTCGTGAACGGAAATTTAATACAGTGGAGTTATTTCAGGAGGCAAAGCACCTTCTCCTTCAGCATGGATACGACGGATTTACCTTCAGTCTTTTGGCGGATCGGATGGAAATTTCAAGAGCTGCTTTATATAAATACTACGACAATAAAGAAAATTTAATTACAGACTTCATGATATACGAAATGGAAGATTTTCTTCATGACTTAAAAGAAATTGATAAACTTGAAGGCTTTGAACAACAATTCGACTTCCTAATCGATGTTATTTTTAAAAAAACAGAGTTACATGAATTAATCAAAGCCGCCCAGCACGTTATGGACAGAACGGAGGCAGCCTTCACAAATAAAGAAAAGCTGAAAAAGCTGCCTCTAGATATGTATAAATTTTTACAAAGATTCATCCTGCTAGGGAAGGATGAAGGAAAATTAAAAAGCCATATTCCTGATGGATTGATTATAGGATTTATTCTTCAAACAGTAGCTATTCCCAACCATTTTGGAATCCCAAAGGCAGAATGGATTCATTCTATAAAGGAAATTATTACTCAAGGAATGTTCATAAATAAGTAATTGACACAAGTGTCACTTTGAAAGATAATAAAAGTGTTATTGTGTGTCAATTATTTTTTAGTCAAAGTTACACTTGTGTTACTTTGAAATTATAGGAAAAGGAGAACGAAAGCATGAATTCATTCTTACGGCCGATAACAGACCGTGTTACCTCAAAAAAGGGAATGTGGATGACGCTTGGAATCTGGCTTTTAGTAACGATACTGCTGTCTGTCTTTGCTCCAAGTGCTAAGGAATACGAGGTCTCAAGCATTGACACTATTCCTGCGGATGCAAAATCTATCATTGCTGAAAATAAGGTCGACAAGTATTTTAAAAATAATGAAGGAATACCAGCCATATTGGTTTTCCAATCTGATGATAATAAAGTGGAAATATCGGATTTAAGTTCAATATTTGGAAAGTTTGATCAAGTAGAAGGAATAAAAGAATATGTTCCTTTAACAAATTTGCCGCCACAAGCTACTGCAAGTTTTTTCTCTAAAGACCAGAGTACTTTGATTCTGCCATTAACGTTTGAAGCCGAATTAGAGTCAAAGGAGATTAGAACAGCACTTGAGGAAATCGATGAAATTGTTAAGGGAAATTCGGACTTAACGTTATATACTACCGGTCCTGCAGGAATCGCAGTCGATACTCTCGATCTCTTTTCCCGTGCTGACTTAGTGTTATTATTTTCAACTGTAGGCTTAATCTTAATCTTATTAATCGTCATTTATCGATCACCACTATTAGCTCTAATTCCGCTGTTTGCAGCAGGATTTGTCTACCAAGTTGTAAATCAGATATTAGGTTTGATGGGGAAGGCTGGATTACTGATTAGCGGTCAAACTTTTTCAATTATGACGATTCTTTTGTTTGCAGCAGTCATTGATTATTCCCTATTTGTTTTCTCACGTTACCGTGAAGAATTGAAAAGAAATGATAGCAAATACGATGCGATGAAACATGCAATGAGAGAAACTGGATTGCCAGTTTTCTTCTCAGGGGGGACCGTGTTAGCGGCCATGCTGGTCCTATTCTTTGCGGAATTTGGAGACTATCGTAACTTTGCACCGGTGTTTGCAGCAGCAATGCTTATAATTATGCTTGCTTCCATTACCCTTGTACCCGCCTTGTTTACTTTTTTTGGCAGAAAATCCTTCTGGCCTAAGATTCCAAGAGTGGGTGAGGAAACAGTTAAATCCAGTTCTGCTTGGAGTAAAATCGGAAAATTTGTCGTTAAAAAACCAGTGGCATCAGCTTCCGTGATTGGTATCATCCTGCTGGTATCAGCCCTTAACATGCTAAATTTGAAATATGAATTCGATACGATTAAGTCGTTCCCAAAGGATATGCCTTCAAGACAAGGCTATGAAATTTTAGAAGAAAAGTTTGAAAAAGGTGATCTTGCTGCAACGACAGTATTGTTTGAAGCGAAAGAACCGATTACACCTGAACAGCAAACAGCATTACTCGAAACGCTTGCAGACCAAAATCTAGTCAGCAATGTTCGTCCGAACGGCACCACATCAGATAACAAGGTAATCCAATATAGTCTAACATTTGAGGAAAGTCCCTATGCGGTAGAAACCATGGATGCATTGGAGAAAATGCGAGATAATGCAGAAAAATTTGCGGCAGAAAGTAATGTGGATGGAGAGCTGCATTTTGCAGGAGAAACAGCCAAAAAAGTGGATGACCGTGCAACGAATGACAGGGACTTAATTGTTATCGTGCTGCTTGAATCACTCTTGATATTTGTGATGTTGATTATTATGACAAAATCATTTAAAATGCCAATCTATATGATGGGAACCATTCTGGTTTCCTTCCTGGCAGCAGTCGGCCTAGGGATGTTCTTAAGCAATCTCTTCTTTGATATTGACACCATCAGTAACCGTGTGCCGCTCTATTCATTTGTCTTTTTAGTGGCACTTGGCATTGATTATAATATCATTCTCATTTCGCGGTTTATGGAAGAAAGGAAAAAGCACCCTGTGAAAAAGGCAGTAGAAATTGCTGTTGCCAATACAGGCGGTGTAATCTCATCCGCCGGAATCATTCTAGCAGCAACCTTTGCGGTATTGATGACACAGCCGATTCAATTATTGTTTGTATTTGGCTTCATTGTCGCAGTAGGAATTTTATTAGATACGTTCTTAATTAGAGGTATTCTATTACCAGCATTAATTGTACTATTTGAAAAGGAGAAATCTGCTGTAGAAAAAGGTATTTAACACTAGTAATTACAAAGAAGAAGTACCGTAGCTGGTACTTCTTTTTTGCTGGTATAATCCCCCATGAAAAATAAATTATTGCATATGGTAATAGAGAAAATTCTAGTTTATGATAGAGTGAAAAGTATGATTTTTTGGGTGGGAGTTCATTGTTCTTAATAGATTACATAATAAATCTGTCTATTTTTTCACTCTTGGTTACTATCCCATTAGTAATACGTTCTTTAATTAATCATAAACCCGTAAAAAATTTCCACCTCTGGGCTGGCTGTTATGGAGGAATTGTTTCCGTTATTCTTATTGTGCTGGCCATACAGGAACAGGGGTACACTTACGATATTCGTTATGCACCTGTCATTCTTGTATTTGCCTACTTGGGTCCAATTGCTGGAATGATAACAGGGGCCTTTGGGTTATTAGCACGACTGCTGTCAAACGGGCATTGGGAGACAGCCACTACGGGCTGGTCATTCATGATGATAGGTTTCTCCTTTATCCATATATATATTAAACAGCTTTCATCGATAAAAAGGACCCTTATTTTCTCGGGGGCTTATTTAATCATTTATACTCTTACCGTACCGATTTATTTTAACGTAATGAGGGATCAACCATTTTTCCATTTCCAATATTTACTCTTTGTTATTCTTGGCGTAATCATGGGGATATTGCTGATCGAATCCTATTTAAAGCTATATAGATTGAATCATAGATTAACAGATATGTATAAAATGGTTGAAGCAAGTGAATCAAAGTACAGGCTGATTGCTGAAAATACATCGGACTTAATAATGGTCATGGATAAAGACCATAATCTAACTTATTTCTCACCGTCACATGAAATGGTTTTAGGTTATCAATCCGATGAATTGGAAGCGGTTAAAATATGCAAATTTATTCACCCTGAAGATGTTGAGATGTTTAAGAATACAATTGACGGAATGTTTAATCATAAAGAGATGAAATCCATTGAATTTAGTCTCCAGCATAAACAAGGTCAATGGATTGAATTTGAGTCCAGGTGTGTACCTGTAGATGGCGATAACGGTGAGGTTGAACATATTGTAATTATCAGCCGTGATATTTCTGAACGGAAAAAAGCAGAAGAAATTCTACTGCAATCTGAAAAACTATCGATTGTCGGTGAGTTAGCGGCAGGTGTTGCCCATGAAATCCGTAATCCTCTAACTACGATAAAAGGCTTTATACAGTTATTTAAATGGGAAAATGGTGCTGACGAAATAAATGACCTGCTCCTAAGTGAGCTTGGACGAATCGAAACGATTACGAGTGAAATGCTTACCTTAGGAAAACCACAGGCTGTTCAGCTTCATCGGATGAATTTAAGAGAGCTAGTTGAGAATACCCTTGAACTTCTGTCTCCGCAGGCGCATATGGAAAATATTCAATTTAATACATATGTCGAGGAAGGGGAGTTTTTTATAACAGGTGAGAAGAATCAACTAAAGCAGGTTTTCCTTAATGTTCTCAAGAATGCATTCGAGTCAATGCATGATGGAGGGATTATTCACATTAACCTATATAAAGGTGAAAAGGGTCAATGTGTTCTTTCTGTTAAGGATGAAGGTTGTGGGATACCTGAAGAAATATTACCTCGGCTGGGTGAACCTTTCTATACATTAAAAGAAAAAGGAACCGGACTTGGATTAATGATCTGTAATAAAATTATAAAACAGCACCATGGAACTATTACGTACCAAAGTAAAGCACAACAGGGTACATTAGTTGAAATTAAATTACCATTGGCAAATTAAATGAGAAAAGCACTTTCCTAGATGGAAGGTGCTTCTCTTTTTTATGTTGTACTTCAGGTACAGGGTGTAACTAAAAATAACTGATTCCGGAAATACGGAAATTTCCGGAAATACGGAATCTATAATACTTATTTTTTCCGCAAATCCGGAAAAACACAACCAATTAAAGGTACAGTTTTTATGGTAATCAACTAACTTATAGTATTAACTAGTATAATAAGTAGAAAGATTGCTACTATTTAGAAAATAATAAATAAAGTTGGCATGGAACTTGCATTTATTAAAGCGTAAGCATCAAATGAAAACGCTTACGAAGGGGTATTTAGTTTGAATCTTGTAAAAAAAGGTATAGGGGGATTTAAATGGATCTAATTGTTATTCTTCTGGCGCTCGGACTGTTAATGTTCGCCGCCTACCGTGGTTTTTCTGTTATCTTATTCGCACCGCTTTGTGCCATTTTAGCAGTTCTATTTATTGAGCCGCTTCAAGTTTTACCATTTTTCTCCGGTGTATTCATGGAAAAGATGGTCGGATTCATCAAATCCTACTTCCCAGTTTTCTTATTAGGAGCCATCTTTGGGAAAGTAGTTGAAATGTCAGGAATCGCTGAATCTATTGCGAAGACGATTGTTCGTATGCTTGGTGCAAAACGTGCCATGTTAACGATCGTATTATTGGGTGCAATCTTAACGTACAGCGGTGTAAGTTTATTCGTAGCCGTATTTGCCATTTATCCGTTTGCTGCGCAAATGTTTAGAGAAGCCAATATTCCAAAAAGACTTATTCCAGGAACGATTGCTCTTGGTGCATTTACATTCACTATGGACGCCTTACCGGGAACACCGCAAATTCAGAACGTAATTCCCATTGCTTTCTTTAAAACAGATATTTATGCTGCTCCAATTCTTGGTATCATCGGAGCTATTTTCGTTTTAACCCTTGGATTATGGTATTTGGAAACGAGAAGGAAAAAGGCAGAAAGAGCTGGGGAAGGCTATTACGGCTTCGGTGCTGAGAATGCCGCTGCCTTAGAAAAGGAAAGATTAACAGAAAAAGAAGAAGTTGTTCCAGATTTAACTTCTAATCAGTCTGTTTTAAGACAAGTTTTAGCATTTGTTCCACTTATTCTTGTAGGTGTTACCAATAAACTATTTATTACGTTTATACCTAAATGGTATCCAAATGGGTTTGATTTTAAAGCGTTAGGTTTACCATACACCATTGACGTTACTGCAAGTGCTGCAATTTGGGCAATTGAGATGGCATTAGTTGTCGGTATTATTTCTTCTCTTTTATACGATTGGAAACGAGTGTCAAATAAATTCAAAGAAGGTATCAACCAAAGTATTGGCGGTTCATTACTTGCAACCATGAATACTGGTGCTGAATATGGATTTGGCGGTGTTATTGCTGCACTTCCTGGCTTTGCAAAAATTAGTGATGGAATCTCTACTACATTCACAAACCCGCTGGTAAATGGTGCAGTTACAACTAGTACTCTTGCAGGTGTTACGGGCTCTGCGTCAGGCGGTATGGGGATTGCACTTGGAGCCATGGCAGATAAATACAATCAGGCCATAGCTGCAGCTAACATTCCGCCTGAAGTTATGCACCGTGTTGTTGCGATGGCGTCAGGCGGTATGGATACACTGCCGCACAATGGTGCTGTCATTACCCTTTTAGCGGTTACAGGATTAACTCATAAACAATCCTACCGTGATATTTTTGCGATTACAATCATTAAAACAGTAGCTGTTTTCTTCGTTATTGCGATCTATACGTTTCTAGGTCTTGTGTAAAACTTAGAAACATACGATAGATTAGTAATTAGTTATTATAGGAGGATCCAACATGTTAGTAGGAAAGGTAGCTTTTATTACTGGGTCTGCCAGTGGGATTGGGTTAGAGATCGCTAAGACTTTTGCCCAAGAGGGAGCAAAAGTGGTCATCTCTGATTTGAATAAAGAAAAAAGTGATAGTGTTGCAAATGATCTAAGAGAAGAAGGGTATGAAGCATTTTCTGCTCCTTGTGATGTCACGGACGAGGAAGCATTCAAGAAAGCGCTAGAATCTGCACATGGAAGATTTGGAAGAATAGATATTTTAGTCAATAATGCGGGACTTCAGTATGTTTCACCGATTGAGGAATTCCCTACTGAAAAATTTGAGTTATTAATCAAGGTGATGCTGACGGCTCCATTTATTGGTATTAAACATGTATTCCCTATTATGAAACAACAGGGATTTGGAAGGGTCATCAATATGGCATCGATTAACGGAGTGATTGGTTTTGCCGGTAAGGCTGCCTACAATAGTGCGAAGCACGGAGTGATTGGATTAACCAAGGTTGCGGCGTTAGAAGGTGCGCAGCATGGAATCACTGTAAATGCTTTATGCCCTGGTTATGTGGATACACCACTCGTTAGAAACCAGCTAAAAGACTTGTCTATCACAAGAAATGTCAGTCTCGAACGTGTTATCGATGATGTTCTGCTTACACTAGTACCTCAAAAGAGGCTGCTCGCGGTATCTGAAATTGCTGATTACGCTGCTTTCTTGGCGAGTGATAAGGCAAGAGGAGTTACAGGTCAAGCTGTTATCCTTGATGGCGGTTATACTGTCCAATAACGAAAAGAGATCCTGCTCGGTTTACCGAACAGGATTCTTTTATCCTAACTTAGTGAATAACACAGCCTCTTTGATATAATGAACATAAACAAATATACCAAGGTGAAAAGATATGAAACTAGGAACGGGAAAAATTCCACATCATTGGATTGAAGAAATTATAAACCTTGCAGGTGAACGAATTGTTGTTGTAAACCGTGAGGGTATTATACTTTATATCAATGCAGCTTATTGTGAATTTCTAGGCACCACGGTTGAAAAATCTATAGGCAAGCATGTTCAAGATGTAATTGAGAACTCAAGGATGCATATCGTAGCCAAAACCGGACAAAAAGAACTGGCATCCATACAGCCCATTAACGGCAGTGAAATGATTGCCAACCGATATCCTCTTATTATTGATGGTGAATTAGTAGGAGCTGTCGGAACGGTCATGTTCCGCAATCCCGAGGATTGGTTATTGTACAAAAATAAAATACAGCATCTCGTTGAAGAGGTAAATTATTATAAAACAAAAGCTGAAAAACATAGTAAAAGCAAATATTACTTCAGTAACCTCATTGGAAATAGTCCAGCTTTTTTAGGTGTGAAAAAATTAGCTGAAAGAATTTCCGGCAGTCAATCAGCCGTTTTAATACTTGGAGAATCAGGTACAGGTAAGGAATTGTTTGCGTCTGCTATTCATAATAACAGTACGCGTGCCGACTACCCTTTCGTGCCAATCAATTGTGCGTCTATTCCAGAACATTTACTTGAATCGGAACTTTTTGGTTATGATGAAGGTGCCTTTACTGGTGCTAAAAAGGGTGGAAAGAAAGGTCATTTTCAACTAGCGAATCGTGGAACGATTTTCCTTGATGAAATCGGTGATATGCCGCTCGCAATGCAAAGTAAACTTCTAAGAGTTTTACAGGAACGCGAAATACTGCCAGTCGGCGGTCAAAAATCAATTGCAGTAGATGTTCGCATTATTGCGGCAACACATCGGAATTTAGAGAAAATGGTGGAAGAAGGCACATTTCGCCAAGATTTATATTACCGGTTAAATGTGATTAAAATTGAAATCCCCCCGCTTAGAGAGCGGAAAGGCGATGTCGAGTTAATAGCCAACAATCTATTAGAAAAGTTGGAAAGAAAATTCTATCGTAATGGTATTAAACTGTCGGCTGAAGTAATAGAGAGACTTAATCAGCATAAGTGGCAGGGGAATATACGAGAACTCGAGAATGTTCTAGAAAGATCGATTAACGTTTTAGACGGTGATACAGTAGAAGTGACACACCTGCCATTATATTTACGCGATCAGGAAACAGTAAGTATTTCTAAAAAGACCAGTGAGAAAAAATCAGAAGACGCACCTGATTTTCCTGTTCAGTCCTTAAAAGAAACACTTGCAAAAGTAGAGAAACAAGCCATTTTACATGCACTGTCCGTTACCAATGGGAATAAGCAGGAAGCGGCAAAACTGCTTGAAATAGGTAAAACAAGATTTTACGAGAAATGCAAAATATATGATATTCATTAATTTGAAGGGCAGTTTCCACGTGGGAGGCTGCTTTTTTATTATGGTTACTAATAAGATGTAAAGAATTTCGCAAAAATGGTCAAAAAAGTGTTTAAACAGATCAAATTTTTTCTATTAGACTATAAGAAATGTGAAAGTGAAATTAAAAGGAGGAGAATATTAGGAATGGAATCATCAGAATGGATGGGAAGATTCTATGGAATTTGTCAATGGATTACCAGACTGGCATTTATTAACCTTTTATGGCTGTTATTTATGGTCGTTGGTATTTTTATATTTGGGGCAGCCCCTTCCACAGTAGCCATGTTCACAATCATTCGAAAATGGCTAAGAGGAGAAACGGACATACCAATATTCTCATGCTTCTGGGAAACCTATAAAAAAGAGTTTTGGAATGCAAATCGCCTTGGCTTTATCCTGCTGGGAATTAGTATTGTCTTATTCTTAGATTGGCGCCTAATCAGCTCATTACAAGGATCATTGTATCCCGTTTTAATGGGGTGTTTAATAGGTGTTGTTCTTCTATTTTTGACTGTTTTGTTATTTATTTTCCCGGTGTATGTTCAATTTGAATACAAAACGCTGCACTATATTAAAGCAGCTTTTTTGCTCGGGGTTTCTTATCCTCTCTATACAATGGTAATGATATCTGCAGCAATTTGTGTTTTTACCATCAGTATTTTTTTCAATGGCGTGGGTATCCTCTTTTTTGGAAGCGGATTAAGTTATGTGCTAATGTATATTTCTAATTTATTATTTAGTAAAATAGCTAAAGATTTTACTGTAGTAGTCAAAAAAGTATTATAATGAGTAAATTTATTGGTATTAGTTATAAATTTGAATTTGTTAAACTTTCATTGTAAGGGTTTTCAAATAATTGATAGGTAAAAACATTGAGGGGGAAAGGGAATGAAGAGAAAGATTTGGTCGCTATTAATCTTTACTATGCTATTTTGTTTAGTCCTTGCTGGCTGTTCCGGCGGCGGAAGTGAGGAAAAAGCCTCGTCAGAACCAAAAAAGGACGAAAAGGTTACTATCAAATTCCACACTCATGGAAATGAAGCATCCTACAACTGGAAAAGCACTATCGCAGCATTTGAAGAAAAGTACCCTAACATCAAAGTAGAATTAGTCATCCTCAGTGAAAAGGGAGATACACAAGAAGCACTTAAAAAGCTAGATTTAGCAGCAGCTTCTGGAGAACAATTAGACGTTCTTATGTTCAGTGACCCAGCAAGTTATGCACAACGTGTAAGCATGGGCATGGTAGCACCAATCGATGAGTTTATAAAAGAAGAAGGTTACAAAGTAACAGAAGAGTATAAAGTTGATACACAGATTGATGGAAAGTATTACGCTTTACCTGGAAAGTTTAACCCGTGGTATGTTCTACTTAATAAGAACCATTTAACGGAAGCAGGTCTTGAGGTGCCAAAAGATTGGACATGGGATGAATTTGCAGAATATGCAAAGGCTATGACAACGAAAGAACATTATGGAACATACTTCCACGGACCACAAGGCGGCGGCTGGATGGAGTTCATGAAGCTTGCGCTTGCTAGCGAAGCAGATAATACAGAATTCACAACTGCTGATGGTAAATCAAATCTTGATAACCCATTATTCAAGAAGACACTTGAACTAAGAGTACAAATGGAAAAAGAAGACAAGTCTTCTGTTCCATACACTGATATCTTATCTCAAAAGCTTCATTACCGTAACCAATTCTTTGGTCAAGATGCAAGTTCAATCTTAATCGGAAGCTGGATGAATACGGAACTTGGCGGTACTGACCAGTTCCCATTAGAATTTGATGTCGCTGTTGCTCCGTATCCAAAAAATGAGAGCGGTGATGAGGGCGGTTATACACCTGTAACAACAGACTTTATGTCAGTTGCAAACACTTCTGAAAATAAAGAAGCTGCTTATACATTCGTTCGCTGGTATACAACAGAAGGACAGATTGTTCAAGGTAAGAATATTCCATCATGGAGCAAAGTGAGTGAAGATGAGTTAACTGGTATCATTGATAAGATTCTTAGCGGAACAAAGAACCCTGAAAAGGTCGATAAAGATTCTCTTGTAAATGTTTTATCAAATGCCAAGTCATCTAAAATCATTTCACCGGTTTCATATCAATCTGAACTTTATAAAGTTATCAATGAAGAATATGAAAAGCTTATCTTTGGTGAGCAGGATATCGATGCAACCATCAAAGCTTCTCAAGAAAGATTTAAGGAAATTATTGACAGCAACAAATAGTATGGACATTATTACAGAATAATAGAATAATTGATAAAAAAAGGGGTTGTAATTGCTTACAACCCCATCTTTCTATTAAAAAGGTTGGTCTGCATATGAGAGAGGGTAAAAAGCGTATGTTCGAACCCCGTTCGTTTCGATTTAAGGTAATTTTTATTTCTATCATTTGTTTAATTATACCTGCAGTCATTTCCTTATCTATCTATAACTACTTAACAAAAGATACGCTGAAGGACCAGGCACTGACAAATGCTAATAGAGAGCTTACGATTGCAAATGAGTATGTCGAAAAGCTGTTAGAAGATATGCTCTACATTACCAACTTTGTTCAGCTTGACGCGGAAATGAATACCATTTTAAAGGAAAAAGCACAAGATAAGGCAGGAACGAACACTGATTATGAAAAATATATGGACGATAGTAAAATCAATAAAACCATTGAAAATATCACACTTGTAGGAGAGAAATCTTATGTGACCATACTTCTAAAGAATGGTAAATCCTATAAAAATTACTCTACCTATGATTTCAATCCCAGCCAATTAGTAAGTGAAGATTGGTTTAAGAAGTTAAATACATTACAAGGATATGAATCGATTTGGATTGAGAGCAAGCCAACTATGTTTACGTCAGAGAAAAGGGACAATCCTTATCAAATCTCCGTAGCAAGAACATTAAGAGATCAGAATCAGGGGATTTATGGATATGTAATCGTTACGATAATGGAAAATAAGATTAACCAGATTTTTGAGAATATGAAGGGACATGAAGAAATGATGATTTTGAATTCATCAAATAAAATCCTTTCACATCGTGACCATGTAAAAATCGGTGAACAATTTAAATATAGCGAACAACTCAGAGAGAAAAATTCCTCGAATATTTTTGAGATATCAAATAAAGATTACTTAATTGCAGAACACGATATATCCTTTACGGGGTGGAAGCTTGTATCCCTCGTTCCTTATAAACAGGCTGTAAATCAAATTAATTCAATATTTAGTAAAGTGTTTACCGTTCAGATTGTTTCATTTACCATTTTTCTTATTCTAATGGCCTCCCTATTAAGAACGATTACAAAACCACTTGTTCATTTAGGGAAAATAGCAGAGGCGGTTAAACGCGGAAATCTAGCAATTCGTTCACGCCTCCGGAGCAGAGATGAGGTAGGCAGGCTTTCTGAATCTTTCGATCTTATGCTTGACCGCGTAAATGAAATGATTAAAGAAATTACACAGACCCAGGAAAGAAAAAGGAAAGCTGAACTAGATATGCTGCAGGCACAAATCAATCCACATTTCCTCTTTAATGTTCTTAATTCTATTCGCATGAAGGTATTAGTTAAAGGTGACCAGGAAAGTGCAAACATGATTAGTTCCTTGTCTAAGTTACTGAGAATGACCATTGATAAGAATAAAGAGATTATTAGCTTTCGTGAAGAAGTCCAGATTGTGCTGGATTATATTAACATTATGAATATGAGGCAAAAAGAACAAGTAAAGGTAGAAATCTCTGTACATGAAGAGGCAGATTCATTGAAGATTCCCCGCTTTATTCTGCAGCCGATTATTGAGAATTCCATTATCCACGGTCTGAATCAAAGTGCGGGAACGATTATACTTAGATCAGAATTAAGGGATGATCAACTATTCATTATTATTGAAGATAATGGCCAGGGAATGGACGAAGCTGCTTTAAGGCAATTAAATAGAAAGCTAGGCCAATCAATTGGTATGGAAGATAATGATAATAGAAACACCAAAGGATTTTCCTCTTTAGGGCTATCCAATGTATATGAACGAATGTTTATAACCTTTGGAGGAGCATTTCGAATGGATATAAAAAGTTTACCAGGGGAAGGCACAAAAGTGATATTGACGATTCATAAAGGGGGCAATAATTCTGATGTACAAAGTAATGCTAGTTGACGATGATTATCCAGTAATACAGCTGTTATCTGAGACGATCGAGTGGGAGCAGCTGGGTGTATCACTTCAAAGTACACACGAGAATGGTGCCAGTGCCTTTGAAAAAGCTATGAGTGAGATGCCTGATATTTTAATTACAGATATCGGTATGCCTAAAATGAATGGGATTGAACTAACCAAAAAGTTAAAAGACCAAAATCCAAATCTAAAGGTGGCTATATTATCCTGCCATGCTGATTTTGGATTTGCTCAGCAGGCATTAAAACTGCAAGTACAGGACTACTTAATCAAGGATACCTTTGACCCAAATGATTTCCGCAAGCTAATTAAAAAATTTAAGGATACACTCGATGAACAAAATAATAAAATGAACAAGCACCTCCAAATCCAGAATATGCTTAATCAAAACAAAGAAAGTGTAAAAGAAAGGTTCATTAAGAAGACGATTGAACAACCAGACATGAAGGAGATTAATTGGCTGCCAGAGGCCAAATCGTTAGGACTTCACGTAGACCAAAGCGCCTATATTGGCTCATTGGGTATGATACATAATTACAGTATAGTAAAAGCGTTGTATGTATCAGAGGATACCTTACATTTTGCGATTAATAATGTCGTGGCGGAGGAAATTGAGCGCTGCCATCCAGGTGCAGTTCATTTCCAATATGGTGTCAAGGAGCTATTTGTCTTTTTCCCTATTTCCTTAATATTAAAAAGGAGTGCTCTTTCTGAAGCGATTGAAAGCATGAAAAGGATTCAACATGCATTAAAACGCTCATTGAACATCTCACTTTCTTTTATAACAGGTGATGGCTGTACGAATTTACCAGAGTTTAAGCAGGAATTGGTCCAATTAATAAATTGCAGCCATCAGCGGTTCTATCTGAAACCCGGCTCAATTGTGGAACGGAAGGAACCTCAGGAAGCACCGACGGAAGACTTGTTTTCGAAGTATGATGAAGCCGCTGCGGAAATGAGAGAACTCATCATGCTTAGAGACGATGCAAGAATTGTTGAATATGTTACTAAATGGATTACCTTTCTTGAAGATAAACAATTCACACCAGAGTTAGTAAAGGATTGGGTGTTAAAATTATTATTAGATTTAAGGGTAAAGCTTCATGCCTTACAATTATTTCGCTCACAGCAAACCATTGACTATATGCATAATGAGATTTTTGAAATTCAATTTTTAGAGGATCTCAAGACGTGGCTGATTACTTATTTCAAGTCAATTTTATCCTTTGTAAAAGAGGTATATGAGCAAACAAAACGAAAAGAAATTCTCGACGCATTTAAATATGTGACGATGAATATTGAAAAGAAAATCACCCTTGATGAGGTTTCAAACCATCTATATTTAAATCCAAGCTATTTCAGCCGCTTATTTAAAAAAGAAGTGGGCGAGACATTTGTAGAATACGTAACAAAAATGAAAATTAACCGAGCAAAAGAATTACTCGAACAAACAACAGACTCAGTAGGAAAAATCTGCGAACGGCTCGGTTACGATAACCAAAGCTACTTTATCAAAATCTTCAAAAACTACGTCGGAGTGACACCGATTGAATACCGAGGCGGCAAGGCGTAGGTATTCCTAATAAATGTATAGATTTATCAAGTCCAGGCCATTGCGGTACTGGGCTTATTTATATTGGCTGTGTTAGATTGGGCCTGTTGATTTCCGCTCCAGGCACTTCGCTTTCCGCGGGCGTGCCGGGGAGCCTCCTCGGCGCTGAAGCGCCTGTGGGGTCTCCCCAGCCCCGTACTCCCGCAGGAGTCTTCGTGCCTTCCGCTCCAATCAACAGGGTGCAAAAATAATCTATTATCTATAACCCAGTCCATTTTTATAATAAGTCAAATTTGTAGTTATAAAGAGCAAAATACCGTTAAAAGAGAAATCTATCATTATTTTATAATAAAAATATACTAAAAATTGAGGTGAATCAAATGAGTGTGAAAACAGAACTCACCACACCCGTAAAGGTTGTAGAAAAAGAAGAAAAAATCACCAAAGAAAAAAGTGAAAATCTAACTGGTATTTTATTTGTATCCCCCATGCTCATAGGTGTTTCAGTCCTTGTTTTACTCCCCATCTTTGCAACATTTGCTTTAAGTTTCGCAGATTGGAGTTTCATTACCCCCCTCTCGCAGCTAAAGTGGGTTGGCTTTGATAACTTCACTAGATTATTTGAAGATACTGTTTTTCTAAAGTCACTGCGAAATAATGCCATTTTCGTCCTAACCGTACCAATATGTATGGCAATCTCATTATTGATAGCGGTAACAATTGACAGAAATGTATATTTAAAAGGTTTCTTCAAAGTAGCATTTTTCATGCCGTATATCTCAAGTGTTGTTGCGATTGCCGTTGTCTGGCAGGTCCTGTTTCATCCATCACAAGGTCCTATCAACCAAGTGTTAATGTCCTTAGGAATCGAAAATCCTCCATTGTGGATTGCAGATCCTAACTACGCACTTATTTCTATCATGATTATCCAAATTTGGATTTCAATTGGCTTTAATATGATTATTTATTTAGCAGGTCTACAATCCATTCCTAGAGATTTATATGAAGCGGCTGACATCGATGGCGCAAATGCTTGGGTAAAGTTTAGACATATTACGCTGCCAATGATTTCACCAACGTCGTTCTTCTTATTTATCACTGGTATTATATCTACCTTTAAGGTTTTTGACTTGATTGCTGTATTAACAAAGGGGGGACCGATGAACTCTACCTCCATGATTGTTTGGAATTTATATGATACCGCTTTCGTGAATCTGAAGATTGGCTACGCTTCTGCCATGGCTGTTGTCCTATTTATCGTTGTATTCGGAATTACGGTTTTCCAATGGATTGGACAGAAAAAATGGGTGAATTATTAAGGAGGGAAAACAATGGCAAATTCATTAATCATTAGAAAAAGTATTATAACGGTTATTATGCTCGTCTGCAGTGTGTTGTTCCTTCTGCCGTTTGTATGGATGCTCTCAACATCTTTTAAAATTGAAGCAGATGTTTTTAAATTTCCGATCCAATGGATTCCAGAAAGATGGAATGGATTTAAAAACTATCAAGAAGTATGGTTTGGGGACTATCCGTTTTACGTTTATTACTGGAATACAATTAAGGTAACGGTTATTACCACATGTGTTTCCGTTGTGGTTTCTGCTCTTGCTGCCTATGGTTTTTCTAAAGTAAAGTTTCCGTTCGGCAAATTCCTTTTTATGATCGTATTAGCAACATATATGGTTCCGCCGCAAGCAATTCTCGTTCCGCAATTTATTTTATTCCGTAAAATTGGCTTATTTGACAGCCACTTTGGACTAATCCTACTTGGAAGCTTTAGTGTATTAGGTACGTTTATGTTAAGACAATTTTTTATGAGTATTCATAATGATTATATTGAAGCAGCAAAAATTGATGGTGCCGGTCACTGGAGAATCTTTTGGTCTATCGCACTGCCAATTGTAAAGCCTGCTATAGCGACCTATGGAATTCTGCGTTTTATTTGGACATGGAATGATTATCAAAATCCACTGATTTTCTTACGTACGGATAGCTTATTAACCATTCAAATCGCCATGCAGAAATTCACGACGATTAATGGTGAGTTCTACTCCTTAATTATGGCTGCGGCTGTATCTGCCATTCTTCCTTTAGTTATCGTCTTTATTATCGGGCAAAAACAGGTTATTGAGGGGATTGCATTAGGAGGAGTAAAAGGGTAAGGAGGTAGGAATGATTGAAGAATTTGCTAGTTTCTGAGTCTCCGCTATTATTTTCAACCTCAGAAGAAAAAAACAAATGGTGGAGAAACGCTAGGATTAACCCTGATTTTAAACCCCTCATAGCTGAGGTAATAGAAGAGGGAGAGCGACTATTGCTGGAAACAGAACAAGAATTGTCCTATTCCTTGTTTAGGTTATTTACAGAAAGTGGCTCAAGGATTGAATTCGAAAAGGTATATTTCAAAAAAAGACACCGCCTAACTACCTTTGCTATCATGGTTTTGCTTGAACCGGAGAATAAGGAGTATGTACAGGCACTGGAAAATACGATTTGGTCCATTTGCAATGAGTATTCTTGGTGCCTGCCTGCCCATTTAAAATTCAGCTCAGAAACATCCACGACCATTAGCTGCTCACTTGATGGACCGGGTGTGGAAAACTATACGATTGATTTATTTGCAGCTGAAACAGCATTCGCTTTAGCTGAGATTCTCATGCTTACAGAAGACGTTTTAGATCCATTAATACGTAAGCGAATTTATGTGGAAGTCTATAAACGGGTCTTTTACCCATTTAAAACAACAAATTATGAATGGGAAACACAGGAACATAATTGGGCGGCTGTATGCGCAGGTTCCATTGGAGCGGCGGCGCTCCATTTAATCCGAGACCCAGGAGAGCTCGCCGCCATTTTAGGAAAAGTACTGCCAGCTTTGAAGTGTTATTTAAAAGGCTTTAGTGATGATGGCGTTTGCCGTGAAGGCTATGGTTATTGGCAATATGGTTTTGGTTACTACGTCTATTTTGCGGATTTAGTAAAAAAGAAAAGTGATGGGAAAATAGATTTATTTAAAGGTGAAAAGGTTCACCAAATCGCTTTGTTCCAACAAAGATGTTTTATGAATGAAGATAAAGTGGTTAACTTTTCGGACACAAATCCAACTGCTTCTGTTTATCTAGGTTTAAGTCATTATTTAAGCAAGGTTTACGCAGATTTTGAAATTCCGGAAAGAAAACTGCGTGCAAAATTTACCGCAGATCATTGTGGAAGATGGGCGCCGGCAATCCGAAACCTTCTCTGGTTTGATGAGACACTTCCTGATCAGCCATGGGGGAACGGAAGTAATTTTTTCAATGATTCACAATGGTTTATTTCAAGACACCAAACAACATCAGGACATTTCTCCTTTGCTGCAAAGGGCGGAAATAATAACGAACCACATAATCATAACGATATTGGCCATTTTATTCTGCAGGGAAACAGCGAAGTGTTTTTTAAAGATTTAGGCAGTGGTTTATATACGAAAGATTATTTTAGTGAAAAACGTTATACGTATTTATGTAATGGGTCGCAAGGGCATTCTGTTCCGATTATCAATCATCAATATCAGGGGGAAGGCTTGCCAAGGTATGCAAGAATCCTTCGTGCTGAAATAGGCAAAGAAATTGATATCTTTGAATTAGACATTGCAAAAGCCTATGAATTAGATACCCTCGAAGGATTAACTCGAAAGTTTACATGGATGAAAGGGAAATTACCAAAGCTGGTTCTGGAAGATCGCTATTCTTTTACGGAACAGCCTGTATCTATTATCGAAAGGTTGATTATTCCTTCTTTAACGATAACAGAAGAAGAAGATGAAGCGATTTTAGAAGGGGAACAGCGATTAAGAATCTTATATGACAGCAGATTGCTTTACTTGGAAGTAAAGCAATTAAATTTTATCAATCATTTTGGAAATATAGAAGAGCACTATGCGCTCGACTTTACCGTAGTAAACCCCGTTAAGAAGTGTAATGTTGAATTAATTTTCCAATTTGATTAGGGAGGGTAAGGATGATGACAGAACAATACCAATGGGTAAGTGAGGCATGGGAGAAAGTTAATGAAAAAATTGACAGAACAAGCAAAAGGATAGGAGCCAATTTCCCTCACGCAAGTGAAAACGGCCAATATGTTCTGGCTGAACCATATTGGTGGACGGCAGGATTTTGGCCGGGATTGCTTTGGCTTTTATATAGAGATCGGAAAAATGAAGAATTAAAGCAAATTGCAGAAGAGTGTGAAGCAAAGCTCGATGCTGTTCAACATGACTATTACCGGCTTGACCATGATATGGGCTTTATGTGGACGCTGACAAGCGTTGCTCATTATAAGCTTCTAGGTGACGAGAATTCAAAACGACGTGCTTTATTGGCTGCTAATCTCTTAATGGGCCGGTTCAATGTGAATGGCAGCTACATACGTGCTTGGAATCCATGGACTGAAGGGGAAGACAACAGTGGTGTAGCGATTATCGACTGCATGATGAATCTGCCTATTCTTTATTGGGCATCTGAAGAAACAGGTGACCCAAGATTTAAGGGAGTTGCAGTAAAACATGCGGATATGGTCTTAAACCAATTTGTTCGGAGTGATGGAGCCGTCCATCATATTGTCCGGTTTGATCCTGAAAGCGGTGAAAGGATTGAAGCACTGGGCGGTCAGGGATATGCTCCTGATTCGGCATGGTCAAGAGGTAATGCATGGGCCATTTATGGATTAGCCTTGAGCTATCACTATACTGGGTATGTTAAATACTTGGAGAGTGCGAAGAGAGTGGCACATTTCTTTATCGCCCACTTGCCAGAGGATTTCGTACCAGTATGGGATTTTCTTCTTCCAGCTGATGTCGCTTCTCCGAGGGATTCTTCTGCAGGCGCCATTGCTGCATGCGGGCTGCTGTTATTAGCTGATCAAGTGAGTGCGGCAGAAGCTCCCGTTTATCAGAGAACAGGAGAGAAGATTCTACAATCGTTATACAAGAATTATGGTGATTGGGAAGGATCTGAAGAGGGATTGGTTCTCCAAGGAACGAGCCATTTCCCAGAACAAAAATTTATGAATAACCCGTTGATATATGGTGATTATTACTTTGTTGAAGGACTTGCTAGATTAAAAGGTTACAAGGAATTATTTTGGTAAAGGCAGGTGTCGTTTATGCTGAAACACGATTTACCGATACAGAATAATCTTCTCCAGTCCCGAGCGGATTTAGTAGAAGCAGTTAAGCAAATCGTGAGTCCTTTGAAGCCGTATTATAGCAAGGGGAAGGCTAAGCTCGAATTAGGAAGCACTGGAACTAGTTACAGTGAAGACATCGCAGGTCTGGAAGGGTTCTCACGGATACTTTGGGGACTGGTTCCAATGCTGGCAGGCGGCGAACGCTCGGAAGTTTGGGAATTGTGCATGCAGGGAATAAAAAACGGTACCAATCCTAGTCACAAAGAATATTGGGGCGAAATTTCAAGCTTTGATCAGCGTGCCGTTGAGATGGCGGCATTTGGTTATGCCCTGGCGTTAACTCCGGAGAGAATTTGGAACCCACTTAATGAGCAGGAAAAAGAAAACCTCTTTTTATGGCTGAATCAAATCAATCAAATACATGTATATGATTGTAATTGGCTGTTTTTCCCGGTAATCGTAAACCTCGGTTTTAAAGCAGTGGGATTACCTTATGATCAGGGTAAGATAAGACAGAATCTTGATCGAATTGATGAGTTTTATTTAGAGGAAGGCTGGTATGCGGACGGACTCAATGCACACTGTGACTATTATGGACCCTTTGCCATCCATTTTTACAGCTTGCTCTATGCAAAACTAATGGATAAAGAAGACCCTGAAAGAGCGAAAAAGTATAAACATAGAGCAGCCGAGTTTGCAAAGGAGTTTATCTATTGGTTTGCTAGTGATGGCTCTGCCCTCCCTTATGGCAGAAGTTTAGCTTATCGCTTTTCTCAATCTGCCTTTTGGAGCGCGCTCGTATTTGCCGGAGTTGAGTCGTTTTCTTTGGGAGAGATGAAGGGACTCATTCTAAGGAACCTCCGCTGGTGGTTCCAGCAGCCTATCTTTGACGCCAATGGACTGCTGACAATCGGTTATGGTTATCCGAATTTGATTATGGCGGAAAACTATAATGCACCGGGTTCGCCTTATTGGTCACTTAAAACTTTTTTAATTTTAGCGCTCCCTGAGGAACATCCATTTTGGCAGGCAGAAGAAAAGCCGCTTCCCGTTTTAATCGAAAAAGTAGTTCAAAAATCACCGCGGTTTATTTTATGCAGACAAGAAGTTCTGGGGCATACGCTTGCTTTTAACGCTGGTTATAAGCACACAAATGAACATCCACACGCGGCCGCAAAATATGAAAAATTTGTTTACTCTAACCATTTTGGTTTTAGTGTCCAAAAAGCAGAATGGGGTCTTTCGCAAGGTGCGTTTGATTCCATGCTAGCTGTTAGTGAAGGTGACAATCTTTATAGAGGCAAGAGAACCTGTTTGGACTATACTGTTTCTGAAAACGTCATTTATACGAAATGGAAGCCATTTGGTGGTGTTGAAATTAAAACTTGGCTTGTAGCCGGGGCACCATGGCATATTCGTATACATTGTATTGAGACTAATAGAAACTTAGATTATGCAGATGGCGGTTTTGCGCTGGGTCTTGAAAACAAGGAATATAAAGGCCAAACGGCCGAAGTTGTTCTGAACAAACAAGAAAGTTTCATTAGATACCCTTGGGGTGCAAGCGGCATCCAAAGTATATATGGCAATGGCCAGCCAGATTTGGTCTATCCGAATGCAAATACCAATCTCATAAACCCAAGAACGGTGATCCCTACAGTCAAAGGAAGCTTAAAACCCGGCACGCATTGGCTGGTAAATGCTGTGTTTGGGGAACCAGGAAATGAAGAAGTATTAAAACATTGGAATATGGTACCACATGTTGAATTAGTGGATGATGAGATGATTATCACGCTGGGTACAGAAAAAGTGACCATACAAAAAGAAGGAATATCAACTTAATAGCCCAAATTTTTTAGATAGATACCGAAATAGACACCATAAATTTCGAAATGAATTGTGGTGTCTATTTGCTGTTTATGGCGGATTAATAGGTAATATTATGAAACCTCCCCAAATCAGAAAAAGTATAATAGAATGGAAATATCAAAATTTTTCACCATCTGGAGGGATAGGTTTTGACAGTTGGGGAACTTGGAAGAGTACTTATTGTTGATGATGAACCATTAATTAGACAGGGTATTAAGCATTATCTAAATTGGGAACAGCAAGGGTTTGAAATTGTTGGGGAGGCGTCGAACGGTTTGGAAGCGCTTGAACTAATTGAGTCAAAGCATCCACATATCATACTAACGGATATCGTAATGCCGATTATGGATGGCGAAGAATTAACGAGAATCGTAAAGGAACGTTATCCACAAATTGAAGTGATAATCCTTAGTAGTTTTGGAGAGTTTGATTATGTCCGCTCTACTTTTCAAAGTGGAGTGGTTGATTATATTCTAAAGCCTAAGTTGGACGCAAAAGGACTGCTGCATGCATTGAAGGCAGCGGCTGAGCGTATACCGTCTCTTCAAATGATGGACAAACAAGCTTCGGTTGATCTTTCCGTTGGACAAATGATACAAAAGTTGATTTCAGGCTATGAAGTTAATTTTGATGTCGAGAAGCTTTCTGAAGTGTTTCCTTTTGGTGAATTTCGTTTATTAGGTATTCAGTTAAAAAGTGGGGAAAATGACCTGCCTAAACATATTAAGGGAAGATTTGAAGCTGAATTTAGTCAGGAGGAGTATACCTTTCATTCCGAACAAAATTTCGTCCTTATAAACGGAGTTCATTTTACTAATTTTATAACATTTGCGAAGCAGCTCGCAGAATCAGAGAGTGGCTATGGTTTTGTTCTAAGTGAGTCCTTTACTGATCTTTCTCAGTTAGCGGTAATTTACAAAGAAAGTCTGCTAAAACTATTAAATTATCGTTTTTACTTTTCTGAACAGCCGCTTTTAATGAAACAAAACTTGCCTAACCCGGCACCGGAATGTGAAGGATTCAATTTGGATTGGTTTACAAGTGAATTTAAACGGAAAAATTTTAAAGCTGCTTTTAACTATCTTCAGGAACATGTAACAGCATTATCTAACTGTTATACCATGGATGTATATGAATATAAGGCTTTTTTCGGGAACATAGTCTTTAATATTACGATTCTGCTTGGAAACATGGATTACGACGTTAAAGAATTGGATCATGCCAAGTATTCGTATTTCAAATTAATAGAGGAAGCACCGAATGCGAAAGAGGTAATAGAGCAATTTGGCAAGTTTATTACTGAAGCGAATCAATGTATTAATTCCTCTCAAAATTATCTGGACAATCAGAATATGAAAAAACTGCTAGAATTTATTAAGAACCATTATGCGGAGCCGCTTACCCTAACAGATGTTGCGAAGCATTTTCATTTTAATCCTTCCTATTTATCTAGCTATTTTTCAACTCATAATAGTGAAGGCTTTGTTGAATACATTAATCGAATTCGGATTGAAGAAGCTTCAAAGCTTCTTGTTGAGGGAAGAGCCACTATTTCTGAAATCAGTGGTATGGTGGGTTATTCCGACCACAGTTATTTTTGCAAAGTGTTTAAAAAAATGACCGGTCTATCACCAAGTCAATATAGAAGAAAACAAAACACGAGATAAGAGATGGTGTACAAATGAGATTTATTCCAGAACGGTTTAGACATAACAATTTATTTATCACCATGTTTCTGATTAGTGTGATCATCATTATCACCGTTTCTGTTACGATAACGTGGACGACGATTCGAATGTCAGAACAATTCTTTTTCGAGAAATTCAGTATTACAAATGCAAAAGTAATGGATCAGGTGAAAGATAGCTTTGAGACTTATAATTATTCGGTCGTCGTCGCATCAAACAAGTTATTGCAAAGCGGTACGATTAAGAGAATTCTTACAGAAGAGACGACCAATGTACAGCGATTGAATGCTTATTTTACACTGGGTCAACAGATGAATCGAATAGAGTCTAGTGTGGACACTTACGAAACAAGTATCATCGTCACGGGTACAAATGGAATTATTTACTCGACTGACCGGACCTATTGGCCCATTACTGATGATGAGTTGAAGTCGGGTAACATATTCAAGAATACGCTTAAAGAACCTAAGCGATTGATGTACCAATACGATGTGCGTCCTGATAAAGAGGATGGTAATTACATAGTCACTTCGAAAGCGTTAATGGAACGAACATCTGGAATTGGCTATGGAACGATGTATTTCGCGATTAAAGAAAATGAATTTAGAGAGTTTTACTCCAACTACACTAGTCCTGGTAATCATGTTTTCTTAGTAAACAAATCTGGGGTTATTATGTCGAGCGATCAGTCAAAGCTAATTGGCGAAACGTCGGAGGAGCTGCTTCAATACGCCAATGAAATAATGTCTGAACCAAAAGATTACATTGTAAAAAAATTTTTGGGAAAAGAACAAATAATCTTGATGGAATATCTTCCATCATATGAAATGTACATGTTTAATATCATCGATAAAGAAACAGCATTCGGCAATTTAATCGATAAGAAGCAGATCGTGCTTATTTCGATGGGGATAGTCTTTGTGGCACTGATTATTGTGTTCTTCGCCTCAAGAAGAATGACAAATTCATTATCAAAGCTGGTAAAACAAATTGAGAGTGCTTCTAAGCATAAGTTTGACAAATATGTAACGGTTTCTGGGACGTATGAAACCAGGGAGATTGGACATGCCTTTAACTCGATGCTCGATGAGCTTCATGAATATGTGGACCAGCTTGTCATCTCGCAAAAAAATCAGCGGAATGCGGAACTAGCTGCCCTGCAGCAGCAAATTAACCCGCATTTTTTATACAATACACTGACTTCGATAAAATTTATGGTCCAACAGGGCGGTAAAGAAGAGACAGAAGCGACTATTAATGCATTGATTTCTTTGCTTCAGAACACGATAGGCAATGTCAGTGAAACCATTACGGTTAAGCAGGAACTGGATAATTTAAAGAATTACGTATTAATTAATCAGAAACGCTATGGTGACCGGATTAAAGTAAATTATTTTGTCACGCCTGATTGTATGGACTGGGAGATACCAAAACTGATTCTTCAGCCTTTTATGGAGAACTCCTTTTTCCATGGATTTATCCGTAAGCTGTTAGGTCATATTAATGTCCTAGTCTGGCAGGACGGGAATACCCTTACTTGTGAGGTTATTGATAATGGGGACGGAATGGAAGTTTCAGAGGATAACACACTTCCACACACGAAGCGCAAACAACAGCATTTCTCAGGTATTGGTGTACGAAATGTACATGAGCGTATTCAACTAATTTATGGAGAAGAATATGGAGTAACCATCTCAAGCAGCCTAGGGGAAGGGACAAAAGTCCGAATAACACTGCCGATTCAAAAATAGTTCTAGTATCTAAAAAAAGTACAAATTTCAAAATGTAAACGGAACCAATTATCTGAAAATAGTACAAAAGATTAAAAATATCGTCCTAACAGTTAACCCCGGGCTGGTGCTAACATAGGAAATGTAAGACAGATAGCGCTTACAACTACAAACAAAATCACTTGGGGGAATATCAATGAAAAAAGTACTTGCTCTATTATTAGTAAGCTTACTGTTATTGACTGCCTGTTCTTCGGGGTCAAAAACAAAAGATACTTCCGGAGAGGCAAAGGATACCAATAAGATCACCGTATGGGCTTGGGATCCAAACTTTAATATTAAAGCTATGAATATCGCAAAAGAAACGTATGCAGCTGAAAATAAAGACCTTGAGATTGAAGTGATTGAAAATGCTCAGGATGACATTATTCAAAAGCTAAATACAAGCTTAAGCTCTGGTACTACAAAAGGGCTTCCGAATATCGTTTTAATTGAGGATTATCGTGCACAAAGCTTCCTTCAAGCATATCCTGATATGTTCCACGAGCTGACTGGTACGTTTAAAGCGGAAGACTTTGCCGATTATAAAATTGCTCCAACAAGCTTGGATGGTAAAAACTATGGCCTTCCATTCGATACGGGAGTAACAGGATTATATGTAAGAACAGATTACTTAGAGCAGGCTGGTTACACAGTTGAAGACCTGCAAAACATCGACTGGGACAAGTACATTGAAATTGGTAAAAAAGTAAAAGAAACAACTGGTAAACAAATGTTAACACAAGACCCTAACGACCTTGGCTTAATTCGTATGATGATCCAAACTGCTGGTTCATGGTACTTAGAGGAAGATGGTGTAACACCTGACTTAGCTGACAATGAAGCACTAAAAGCAGCATTTGAAACATATAAAAAACTTTTAGACGCAGATTTAGTGAAACCTGTATCTGACTGGAGTCAATTCTTAGCTGGATTTAACAGCGGTAATGTGGCAACTGTGCCGACAGGAAACTGGATTACTCCTTCAATTAAAGCGGAAGCTTCCCAATCTGGTAAGTGGGCAGTCGTGCCTTTCCCTAAACTTCCTGGCGTAGCTGATTCTGTTAACGCTTCAAACTTAGGCGGAAGCTCTTGGTATGTTCTGAATGTACCAGGGAAGGAAAAAGCAGCTGACTTCCTAGGGAAAACTTTTGGTTCAAACGTTGAGTTTTACCAAACAATCAATAAGGAAATCGGTGCAATTGGTACTTACAAGCCAGCCTCTGAAGGTGAAGCGTACCAAGCGGCAGACGAGTACTTTGGCGGGCAAAAGGTCATTGCTGATTTCGCAAAATGGACTGCTGAAATTCCACAAGTAAACTTCGGTTTACACACCTATGCAATCGAAGACATTCTTGCAGTTGAAGCACAAAACTTTATTAAAGGGAAAGATCTTGATAAGGCGTTAGAAGACGCCCAAGGTCAAGCTGAAACACAGGTGAAATAATCAAATAAAAGAAAGCCTCGGGTACTCGCCGGCTTCTCCTCTTCGGTTAAGTGGAGCGATATAGGTCAGGCGGGTGTTTCGGGGCTTTTATTTTTTAAGCTGCATTCCATGTTAAACGAACGTGAATTGAACAGACCTATTTATAAAAAGTCAAAACTAAGTTAGGAGCTGACTAGATGTGATACCTGCAAAAGCCAACCCACCTATGCAGACAGTTAAGTCTACACGGGGTCTTCGAATGAAAAACACCGCCATTGGCTGGTCATTTGTTACGATCGCTGCTGTAATGATCTGCTTGTTTTATTTTTACCCGATGGTTCAAGCTTTCATTATGTCATTACAATCGGGGAGAGGAACAAACTTAACATTTGTCGGCCTCGAAAATTATGTACGTCTATTAAAAGATCCAGTCTTTCTCACAACCTTAAAAAATACCGTTATTTATTTAATCATCCAAGTACCAATTATGATTATTCTAGCTTTATTTATTTCTGTTTTATTGAATGATAAAGCTTTGAAGTTTAAAGGATTTTTCCGTACGGCCATCTTTTTACCTTGTGTAACATCACTTGTTGCTTATTCGGTTACATTCAAATACTTATTTGGCCAAGATGGCATAGTTAACATTATGTTAATGAAATTGTCACTTATTTCAGAACCAGTTCAATGGTTAACAGACCCATTCTGGGCAAAAATCACGATTATTGCTGCCATTACATGGCGCTGGACCGGCTATAATATGATTTTCTATTTATCTGCCCTCCAGAACGTCGATCAATCCATTTATGAAGCGGCGAAAATAGATGGGGCATCACCGATCCAAACCTTTTTCAAGATTACGATTCCAATGTTAAAACCGATTATTTTGTTTACTTCGATTACTTCCACCATTGGAACGCTTCAGTTGTTCGATGAAGTAATGAATATTACGGGTGGCGGACCAGGTAATGCTACGATGACGATCTCCCAGTATATTTACAATTTATCGTTTAAATATACTCCGGATTTTGGCTATGCTGCTACTGTTTCATACGCAATTGTCATTCTAATTGTTATCTTCTCCATCATTCAGTTTAAAGTGGCAGGTGATAAAAATGCTTAAAAAAGTATTCGGTTATGGATTTCTTACAGTCGCTGCTATCATTTCCATCTTTCCATTTTTATGGATGATTGTCAGTTCAACAAATAAGTCAGTCGACGTTACAAAAGGCAGGTTATTGCCTGGAAGCCATTTTATGGAGAATCTAACGAATCTCCTGAATACAGTAGACCTCGTTCCTGCCTTAGTAAATTCAGCCAAAATTTCAATCATCACTACCGTGGTTGGAATGCTAATTGCCTCTTTGGCGGGCTACGGATTTGAAATCTATCAGAGTAAGGCAAAGGACTATTTATTTAACTTCCTATTGCTTTCGATGATGATTCCTTTTGCGGCATTAATGGTTCCGTTATTCCGAATGTTTGGAACGATTTCACAGACGGCGCCAATGATTGGAATTGATACCATTTCAGCGGTTATTTTACCGACGGTTACCACCGCTTTTCTTATCTTTTTCTTCCGACAAAGCACGAAGATGTTTCCAAAGGATATTCTCGAAGCGGGAAGAATTGATGGTTTAACAGAGCTCGGAGTGTTTTTCAGGATTTATATTCCAACAATGAAAACAACCTACGCTGCAGCTGCGATTATTACGTTCATGGCTAGCTGGAACAGCTACCTATGGCCGCTTGTCGTGCTCCAGTCTCCAGAAAATCAGACCATTCCATTGCTGATTTCTGTCCTAGGTTCAAGTTATTCACCTGACTATGGTGTCATTATGACAGCCATCGTCATTGCGACCCTGCCGGCTGCTTTAATTTTCTTCATCATGCAAAAGCATTTCGTTGCGGGAATGATGGGTTCTGTAAAATAACAGATTCAGATTAATGTAGATAGGAAGTGTAATTGAGATGACAACCACTCCAAGTATAGATTGGCTTAAAGATGTGAATGTTTTTGCGGTGAACCGTGTTCCTGCCCATTCAGATCATGTTTATTATGAAACATTAGCGGAGGCAAAAAGCGCCTCTCCAATGAAAATGCGTCATGAATTAAACGGAGACTGGAAGTTTTACTATAGTATTAATCCAGACCATAGACCAGTGGACTTTTTTAAGAAAGATTACCCTTGCGCAGGCTGGGGGGATATTACGGTTCCGGGACATATACAACTCCAAGGCTACGGGCAGCCGCAATATGTCAACACGATGTACCCATGGGATGGGCATCATGAACTTCGCCCGCCAGAGATCCCGACTGATCATAATCCGGTTGGGAGTTATGTGAAATATTTCGACGTTCCAGCCAATATGCAGGGGCGTCCGATTTATATTTCTTTTCAAGGTGTGGAATCTGCGTTTTATGTTTGGCTCAACGGAGAGTTTATCGGTTACAGTGAGGATTCTTTTACTCCAGCAGAGTTTGAACTTACACCTTATTTAGTTGAGGGTGAGAACAAACTAGCGGTGGAGGTTTATCAGCGCAGTACGGGCAGCTGGCTTGAAGACCAGGATTTTTGGCGTTTTTCAGGAATCTTCCGAGATGTCTACCTATACACTGTTCCTGAAATTCATGCGGCCGACCTCCATGTTCGTCCTGAACTGGATTCCACTTTTACAAAAGGGACTCTTTCTGTCGATGTAAAGCTTGAAGGTGCAGCTGCTTCGAGAATTACAGCGGAATTAGTTGATAAAAATGGTACTCTTGTTCAAACTGCTGAAGCTGAAAAAATTGATGGCAAGTGGTCATTTACGATGAATGTTGAGAAGCCTGCATTATGGAGTGCAGAAAATCCTTATTTGTATAAATTATTTATCCAAATCTACAACGGAAATGGGATTTTAGTAGAGGTTGTTCCGCAGAAGGTTGGATTTAGAAGATTTGAACTCGTGAATAAAATTATGCACCTCAATGGTGAGCGGATTGTATTCAAGGGTGTGAACCGCCATGAATTCAATCCACGCCGGGGCCGGGCAATTACAAAAGAAGATATGATTTGGGATATTAAAACATTGAAACGTCATAACATAAATGCAGTCCGTACCTCACATTATCCAAATCAAACCTATTGGTATGAATTATGTGATGAATATGGCGTTTATGTTATTGATGAAATGAATCTTGAAACACATGGATCATGGCAAAAGATGGGGGCTGTAGAGCCTTCTTGGAATATTCCAGGTAATAAGCCGGAGTGGGAAGCTATTGTCATGGACCGAGCCATTTCAATGGTAGAACGTGATAAGAATCACCCATCGATTTTAATTTGGTCCTGTGGTAATGAATCATACGCTGGTGAAGTCATTTTGAATGTCTCTAAATATTTCAAAAAGGTTGATCCAAGCAGACTTGTACACTACGAAGGAGTTTTCCACAACCGTGATTATAATGATACAAGTGATATGGAAAGCCGCATGTATGCGAAGCCAGCCGATATTGAAAAGTATTTAAATGATAATCCGGAGAAGCCGTACATTAGCTGCGAGTATATGCATGCAATGGGGAATTCACTTGGCGGCATGTACAAATACACGGATCTTGAGCAGAAGTATCCGATGTATCAAGGCGGGTTCATTTGGGATTATATCGATCAATCACTTTATAAAAAGGACCGTTACGGCAATGAATTCCTTGCATATGGCGGAGATTTTGGTGATCGTCCGACGGATTATGGTTTCTGTACAAATGGAATTGTCTATGCGAATCGCGAGCTTTCTCCAAAAATGCAGGAAGTGAAGTTTTTATATCAAGATTTTAAACTAGTGCCAGACGGAAATGGTGTAACGATTAAAAATGAAAGCCTGTTCTCTAATACGGCGGACTACGAGCTTGACTATGTTCTTTTCTGTGAAGGAAAGGAAGTGTACCGAAACTCACTTATTGCAGATGTTGAGCCGCAAAGTGAGGGACGTTTTGAGTTTGATATTCCTGAAGAGTTCGAAGCTGAAAGTGGTGAATATTGCGTTCAAACATCACTAGTGTTAAAGGAAAGCACACTTTGGGCAGATGCAGGCTATGAGATTGCCTTCGGTCAGTTTGTCTATCAAGTGGGTACAAAGGTAATAACACCAGCAAGCGGCAATTTAAGGGTAGCCTATGGGGATGTCAATATTGGCATTCATGGCCGTGATTTTACGGTAATGTTCTCAAAAGGTGTAGGCAGTTTAGTTTCCCTTAACTATGCAGGTAAAGAAATTATTGCACTTCCTCCGGCACCATTGTTCTGGAGAGCTACGACTGACAATGACCGCGGGTTTTCTCAAGGTTTCCATTCAGGGCTTTGGTACGCCGCGAGCTTGGCGAGAAAGTGTGTAAATATTGAGGTAGAAGAACAAGAAAGTTATGTGAGTGTAGGCTTTACTTATAAATTCTCCATTAATCATGATCTCGAAGTACAGACAGTTTACAGTGTTTATTCTGATGGAAGTGTAAAGGTTAAGTCTGTTTATAAAGGGGCAGAAAATCTGCCGCAGCTGCCGATTTTCGCGGTGTCCTTCAAAGTTCCGGCAGATTATGATCAATTGGAATGGTATGCGATGGGACCAGAAGAGAACTACTCTGACCGGGCTATGGGTGCTAAACTTGGTATCTTTAAAAACCAGGTAACTGGTAATCTATCAGGATATGTTATGCCGCAGGAATCTGGTAATAGAACCGGTGTCCGCCGTGTTAGTGTGACGAACCGTAATGGTCAAGGAGTAAGAATTTCATCCGTTTCGGAACCGTTAGAATGTAACTTTAGTCCATATACATCTTTTGAGCTTGAAAATGCACAGCATGTTTATGAACTTCCACCTGTTCATTATACCGTCGTTACAGTTGCCGGTAAGCAGATGGGTGTTGGCGGGGACGACAGCTGGGGAGCTCCTGTTCATGATGAACACCTTATTAAGGCTGATCAAGACATGGAATTTGAATTTATGATTCATAGAGTGTAATAGGTTTTGTGAAGAGTCCTAGTCAAAGGGCTCTTCACAAATTAAATATTTGCAGGTAAAAAGATAGCCCGTGCTCTCGGATATCTGAATATTCCGATTAGATGTACCTATAAGCTTAAACTCTTCATTTAAGGGGGTGATCACATTAATCTGAATTACTGCATGACCTGCAGTAAAAGATTTTGTCATCCATCTTAGAATATAAACATCATGTGAACCTATATAAGGAGGATATATTGATGTTGCAAGGGGAGTATGGAAGAAAGTTTTTTATCTACGGTTTAATTGTATTACTGCTAGTGGGGATAATTTCACCTGCAGTACCACAGACTGCTTCAGCAGATGAAACAACTGTAGAAGTACAATCCAATGAAGAAACTATTAAATTAGATCCAAGTTATCAGCATGAACCATTTGATGGCTGGGGAACTGCGCTCGTTTGGTTTGCCAACATAACGGGCGGCTGGCCAGATGAACTTCGAAATCAATTAGCTGATGATCTATTTGGAGAAAATGGATTAAATTTTAATATTGCTCGATATAACATTGGCGGTGGGGATGCACCTGAGACTGAGCCTTATATGCGTAAAGGTGGAGCGGTCCCTGGGTATTGGAACCGACCAGCGGATGTGCTGCCGGAGGAAAAGAATTGGTGGAATCCAGAAAATCCAGACCACTGGAATTGGAGTGCAGACGCCAATCAGCGCTGGTGGCTGCAGGCAGCAAAAGCAAGAGGGGCGGATACCTTTGAGGCATTTTCCAATTCTGCTCCATACTTTATGACTCAAAGCGGTTATGTATCTGGAAACACTGATCCTTGGAAAGACAATTTAAAACCAGATCAATTTGAGGAATTTGCCACTTACTTAACTACAGTAGTTGATCGTTTACAAAAAGATATGGACATTGATTTTAAAACATTGTCACCTGTAAATGAACCAAACACAGGATATTGGCGTGCATTAGGAAGACAGGAAGGCTCGAACTGGTCACCTGCTTCACAACAGAAAATTATTAATGAAGTAAAAAAGCAATTAGATGAAAAGCAGCTTCAAACAGTAGTTTCAGGTATGGATGAGACAAACCCACAAAAGTTTAGACAGAATTGGGAGCAATATAGTTCTGAAACACGGGCAAACCTTGGTCAATTAAATGTACATACGTACTGGCCGGAAGAACAAACTGGTGTAAGAGACATTGCCAAAATATCAGGGAAAAGACTTTGGATGTCAGAAGTGGATTTAAGTCCAGGCGGTTTTGGCCAAAATCATGAGGATATCCGTACGGGTCTAGGTTTATCTGAACGGATTACCACGGATATTCAGAAACTCGAACCAGAGGCTTGGGTGCTTTGGCAGTCGATCGAAGACGAGGTCAATATGAGCCCGGAACATGAAAATGGGAACTGGGGATTAATTCAGGTAGATTTTGATCCAGAGGACTTTAGTAAAGTAACAATTTATAAAAATAAAAAGTATTACGCGATGGGCAATTACAGTAAGTTTATCCGCCCTGGTTCTCAAGTGATTAATTCAAGTAATACAAGTACATTGGCGGCAATCGATAAGCAGAATGAATCAGTAGTCATTGTCTATACAAACAATAGTACGGAGGAAAAAGCACTCAACTTCGACTTATCCGGATTTGGCACGGTAAAAGAAAATGCGGAGGCGATTCCTTATGTAACCTCAGCATCAAAAAATATTGCTCAAGGTTCAACTATAGAAATTGCTGCCAAGAAATTATCGGCAACGGTAGAACCTCAATCGATTACAACTTTTGTTGTTTCAAACGTCTCTGGTGTCAACCCGGAACAGAGTTTTGTTGATCCCGAAGAAGAATATTTAATGGTTAACAAGCACAGTGGGAAAGTGCTCGACATTACTTCTGACAACCAAAGTGTTGTTCAGAAAACAACGATTCATGAAAAAGAAAGTCAGAGCTGGAAGATTCAAAAGGTAACGGACGGGTACAGCAACAAGGAACGTTATCAAATTGTCCATCCAGCAACCGGAAAGGTCCTTGGTTCATCAAATGGCGCCGCTATTTTACAAGATGATACGGATAAACTTAATCAGCAGTGGATTCTTTCAACCTATGGGAATGGAGAATTTACCTTTGTAAACGTTGAAAATGGTCAATTGCTGGAAATCGGCGGGCAGTCGACCGCTGAGAACGCAAAAGCCACTCTATGGCAGCCAAATGCAGGCAACAATCAAGTATGGAAACTAGTAAAAGCAGAAATCGTCAAAGTGGAACGCTCTAAAGTTACGGTACCAAAGAAAAAAACAACACCAGTTCTTCCACAAGAAGTAACAGCTGTCTATGGAAATGGTGACCGAGTTCTAAAAGAAGTAGTTTGGGATGATATTGATCCAAGACTTTATGATAAGGAAAATGTTTTTACAGTAAAGGGTACGGTAGCAGATACGGAAATTAAAGCGATTGCTAATGTAACTGTATCAAAAATTGTAAGTTTCGAGCCTGTAAAAATTAAAACGATACCAGGCGCTGCTCCGGTATTACCGAAAGAAGTGGCAGTAACATTAGAGAATGGGGCAGAAGGGAAAGTAGAAGTCCAATGGGATGAAATCGACCCGTCATTATACGCTGATTATGGGAAATTTACCGTTAGAGGAAAAAATCCATATAGCCCTGTGAAAGCTATTGCGCAAATACAAGTCACCGAAGATGCCTTGGAAAATCTGTCCTTAAGGTCCGGAACAAAGGCAAGTGCTTCCTTTACAGGTATGTATGATAAGCCGGCAAACATGATTGACGGGATTATTTCCAGTGTCCGCTGGACCAATTGGGATCCAAATGCTTGGAGGCCAGAAGATTCAGTAACGATTGATCTAGGTTCGGAAGAAACTATCTCTAAAGTAGATTTCCATTTCTATGACGATTTCGGAGGTACAAGACCAGCAGCAACATTGTACCTGCAGTACTGGGATGGCAGTGACTGGGTTGACATTGATGGCACGCAGACCAACGTAGAAGCTAGAAAAGAGGTTAATTTCTCGTTTGAGCCGATTATAACTTCTAAGGTTCGTGCAATAATGAGTGCCATGCCAAATACTTGTATTGCTATTTCTGAAATCATGGTATGGGGAGAAGGAGAAACGTCTGTCCCAAGAGTTGGAGAGGACGCCTCATTAGAAAGTATCCTAATAAATGGACAGCACCTGCAGGGCTTTAAAGCAAATACCTTCTTTTATCAAGTAGAAATGAATGGCCGTATCCATAAGGATTTAATCATTGAAGGAATAACAACCGATATTCTAGCAAAGACAGAAATTAAGCTGCCAAAATCCCTCCCAGGAGAAGCGGTCATTACTGTTACATCTGAGGACGGTAAACAGCAAGAAACATATACAATAAAATTCGTTAATGAAGAAGGTGCTTTACTAGGTCAATAGATGTACTGCAAATACTTCAAAAATGTAAAAAAGGGAAGGCTTTCATCAGCTTCCCTTTTTTAAAGAATAACGTTACTAACAATACTACTAATCTAAGATAGGTGATTACATAATGCTAATACATGCAAATCCAGAGAAAAAACAGTTTCATCTAACAAATGGCCAGGTAAGTTATATTTTTCACGTGATGAAAAATGGACAATTAGGTCATCTGTATTATGGAAAGGCTTTGCGTCATAGAGCCGATTTTTCTCATCTGCAAAACTATGACGTCCCAACAGGTGCCAGCTGCCATGTGTATGAAGACGATCCAGCCTTTGTTTTAGAAACACTGCGCCAGGAATATCCAGCTTATGGCAATTCGGATTTCCGTGAGCCTGCGATGGCTGTCCGTAAAGATAATGATTCTCATGTACCAACTTTTACATATGACTCCTATCGGGTGCTGCTGGAAAAACCCCGCCTAGAGGGACTTCCAGCAACGTATGGCAGCGAAGCCAGCACATTGCAAATTACATTAAAGGATGAATTTCTTCATGCAGAATTAACATTAAACTATACCATTTTTCAGGATAAGCCTGTGATTACTAGAAGTGCTGCATTGTCAAACTATGGTACTGAAAATCTTGTAATTGAAAGGTTAATGGGGGCGTCACTTGACCTCCCAGATAAGAACTTTATTTTTACTCATTTAGCTGGGGCGTGGGCTCGAGAAAGGCATGTGAAGGAACGGGAACTAGAAACCGGTATCCAATCGATTTCAAGTATACGTGGTGCCAGCTCTCATCACCATAATCCTTTCTTAGCTTTAAGAAGGCCTGATGCTACAGAGCATAACGGTGAAGTGTACGGATTTAACTTCGTTTATAGCAGTAATTTCATCATGCAGGTTGAAGTCGATCACTACGACATGGCGAGGTTAACCGTGGGGATTCATCCCTTTGGTTTTCAGTGGGGTCTCGATCCTGCACAAACGTTTCAAACGCCGGAAGTTGTCATGGTTTATTCTGATCAAGGCTTAAACGGGATGAGTCAGGCGTTCCACCAGCTTTACCGTGAGAATCTGATACCAGAGCAATGGAAAAAGGCAGAGCGTCCAATACTTATTAATAACTGGGAGGCCACGTATTTTGATTTTGACGAGGCGAAGCTCGTAAATATTGCGAAGTCTGCTAGTGAATTAGGAATTGAGATGTTAGTCCTTGATGATGGCTGGTTTGGAAAAAGAAATGATGATACCACCTCCCTAGGAGATTGGCATGTAGATTTAAGTAAACTTCCAAATGGCATAGAAAGTTTAGCGAAAAAGATTAATGATGTCGGGATGAAATTTGGACTCTGGTTCGAACCGGAAATGATCAGTCCAAACAGTGAGTTGTTTAAAAAACATCCTGATTGGGCCGTTGGGATGCCAGACCAGCACCGTACTTTAGGGCGGAATCAGCTGGTACTTGATTTCTCCAGACCTGAAATTGTTGATTATCTTTATGAAAGAATGTCCGCAATTATTAAACAAACAAATCTTTCTTATATAAAGTGGGATATGAACCGTAACATTACAGAACCTTTCTCGCAAAAATTAGCACCCAATCAGCAGGGAGAATTTTTCCACCGCTATATTTTAGGAGTGTATTCTCTGTATGAAAGGTTAACGAGTGAGTTTCCTCATGTCTTGTTTGAATCCTGTGCAGGCGGGGGAGGGCGCTTTGACCCTGGAATGTTATACTATGCGCCGCAAACGTGGACGAGTGATAATACCGATGCGGTCGAAAGGCTAAAAATTCAGTATGGCACATCGTTCGCCTATCCGTTGTATAGTATGGGCTCCCATGTATCAGCGGTTCCTAATCATCAAACATTTAGAGAGACCCCGCTGTCAACACGGGCAAACACTGCTTACTTTGGAACGTTTGGGTATGAACTAGATCCCCTCACATTAACGGAAGAAGAAAGGGAGGAGATTAAATGTCAGGTTGCTTTTTATAAAGAGCAGCGCCGCTTAATCCGGGACGGCCAATTCTACCGGTTATTAAGCCCATTCTCAGGTAATGAGACTGCTTGGATGGTGGTCAGTCAAGACCAATCAGAAGCATTAGTTGGCTATTATAAGGTATTGGCAGCACCGAACTCCCGAAAACAGCAAACATTACGGCTAAGTGGACTATCAGCTAATAAAGCATATGAAGTGGGTGGCAGGACTTATTACGGTGATGAGCTAATGCAAGTGGGAATTCAGCTTCCAACGGAGTTTAACGGAGTAAACTTAAAATCATCAAAACGAAGAGGCGACTTCCAATCAAACATTTTTTATTTAAAAAGTACAAATGAAAATTTGAATTAATCCATAAAAAAAGCAGTGTATAAAGATATGCACTGCTTTTTTATTTTTTTGGTAAAAGTTTTAGTAAAAAACAGTAGATTTATTTTACCTTGTGGATTACACTAAACATATAGCTTATATTGTTGGAGGGACGACAATGAACATCACAAAGTTAACGACTACATTTAGACATATATTTGAAGCCCAGCCTGAGCAGGCATTCTTTGCTCCGGGGAGAATTAATCTTATTGGCGAACACACAGATTATAACGGCGGTCATGTTTTTCCATGTGCTATTACCTATGGTACCTACGCCGTTGCAAAGAAAAGAGAGGACAATCTTGTCCGCCTTTATTCAGTAAACTTTCCAGACAAAGAAATCATTGAGTTTGATTTATCGCAATTAGAGTATGATAAGCAGCATGATTGGGCGAATTATCCGAAGGGGATGATTCGTTATATAAAAGAAGCAGGTTTCTCAATTTCATCCGGATTTGAGTGTGTTATTGAAGGGAACATTCCTAATGGTGCAGGCCTTTCCTCTTCCGCGTCTATTGAGTTATTGACAGGTGTGCTTTTAGACGGATTGTTTAAATTAGGAATAGACCGCTTGGACATGATTAAGCTTGGTAAAAAAGTTGAAAATGAATTTATTGGTGTCAACAGCGGCATTATGGACCAATTTGCGATCGGAATGGGTAAAAAGGATGCAGGAATTTTACTTGATTGCCAAACACTAAAATATGAGTACGCACCCATTCAGCTTGACGGGTACAAAATCTTAATTATGAATACAAACAAGCGCAGGGAATTAGCGGATTCGAAATACAATGAGCGACGTGGAGAATGTGAAGATGCATTGCAACAGCTCCAGCAAAAACTTCCGATTGAAGCGCTTGGGCAGCTGACGGAAGAACAGTTTGAAGAAAATCAAACATTAATTGCTAATGAAACAGTTCGTAAGCGGGCGAAACATGCAGTATATGAGAATGTTAGAACTCTAAAAGCTCTTGAAGCGTTAAAGGCTGGTAACCTTGAGGCATTTGGACAGTTAATGAATCAATCACACATATCATTACGTGATGATTATGAAGTGACAGGAGTGGAACTTGACAGTTTGGTAGAGGCTTCTTGGGAGCAGCCGGGTGTTCTAGGTGCCCGCATGACGGGAGCTGGATTTGGGGGCTGCGCTATTGCGATTGTTGAAGATGCAGAGGTTGAACATTTTATCGCTAACGTCGGTGCGGCTTATCAAGAGAAAATTGGCTATCAGGCAGATTTCTATGTAGCAAGTATCGGTGATGGAGCAAAAGAAATTCAATTGGAGGGTGCTATTTCATGAGTATTCTTGTATTAGGCGGTGCAGGTTATGTTGGTTCACATGCAGTTTACCAGTTAATTGATCAGGGTTCTGAAGTAGTAGTCATTGATAATTTGCAAAGTGGCCATCGTGATGCAATACATCAGAAGGCTCGCTTTTATGAAGGTGATATTAGAAGCCGTGAGTTTATGCGCTCTGTTTTTGAAAAAGAAAACATTGAAGCTATTCTCCATTTTGCTGCAAACTCTCTTGTTGGAGAATCAATGACAGAACCCCTAAAATATTACGACAACAATGTATTCGGGACACAAATTGTCCTCGAAATGATGAAGGAATTTAACGTGAAGTACATCATCTTCTCATCAACAGCTGCAGTATACGGTGAACAAAAGGTGGTGCCAATTAAGGAAGAGGCGGCAACATTACCAACGAACACTTATGGCGAAACCAAGCTTACGATGGAAAAAATGATTGCTTGGTGTGAGAAGGCATTTGATCTTAAATATGTATCTCTTCGCTATTTTAACGTTGCAGCAGCAAGAAGTGACGGACAAATTGGCGAAGATCATAATCCAGAAACGCACTTGATTCCTGTTGTTTTAGAAGCCGCTTTAGGAAAAAGACCTGCAATTACGGTCTTTGGGCAAGATTATGATACACCAGATGGTACTTGTATCCGCGATTATATTCATGTGGAGGACTTGATTAACGCACACCTCCTTGCGCTTAGTTATTTGCAGAATGGCGGAGAAAGTAATGTTTTTAATCTTGGAAGCAGCCAAGGGTTTTCAGTAAAAGAAATCATCGAAACTGCAAAAGAGGTTACGGGTATTGATATTCCAGTCCAATTCGGCGAACGCCGGTCCGGCGATCCTAGTACATTAATTGCTTCTTCGGAAAAAGCAAGAAAGGTGCTGGGCTGGAATCCTACCAGGACCTCGATTAAACAGATTATTCGCGATGCATGGAATTGGCATCAACATCATCCAAATGGGTATGAGAGGTGAAGGGTATGATAAATGAACGTATCCAACAATTAATAAATAGAGCCATTGCGGTTCAATTAATTGAGCCAGAAGATGAAATTTATGCGCGAAATCAAATTCTCTCCCTTTTAAAGTTAGTCGATTTTAAGGAATGTGACACGGAGAGTGATCTAGAGATACCCAATTTGCTTGAACAAATAGTAGATTATGCTTGTGAGAAAGGGATTATTGGTGATATCTTTGATGAAAAGGAGATATTTTCTAGTAAGATTATGAACTGCTTCATGGCACGTCCATCCACGGTTAATCAAATATTTTTCGAAAAGTATAAACAGGATCCAAAGGAAGCCACAGAGTACTTTTATGAGTTAAGCAAAAATAGCAATTATATTCAGATGAAGCGAATCCGTAATAATGTTGAGTATAAGGTTAGTACGGAATATGGTGACCTTGATATTACTATTAATCTATCGAAGCCAGAAAAAGACCCTAGAAGTATAGAACTTGAACGTACAGCGGAGAAAACAAATTATCCTAAATGCTTGCTTTGTGTGGAGAATGAAGGCTTTGCGGGGAGAATTGGCCACCCAGCACGTTCTAATCACCGTATGATTAGGTTAAACCTTTTAGACAAGAGGTGGCTATTACAATATTCACCTTACGTATATTACAATGAACATTGTATTGTATTGTCTGAGCAGCATACGGATATGAAAATTAGTCCTGCCACGTTTGAGCGGTTACTGCGTTTTGTTGAACAGTTCCCGCATTATTTTGTCGGTTCTAATGCGGACCTGCCGATTGTCGGTGGTTCTATCCTTTCACATGATCATTACCAAGGCGGCCATTATGACTTTGCGATGGCGAAAGCGGAGGATGATTGGACTTTTTCATTAGAGCAATTTCCGAATGTACGTGGTTCGGTTGTCAAATGGCCGATGTCTGTCATTCGATTGCGTTCGGAAGAAATTGGCCCACTTGTAGAAGCGGGCGAGCATATATTATCAAGCTGGAGAAATTACAGTGACGAAACCGTAGGAATATATGCAAAATCCGGCGATGTTCCGCATAATACGATTACACCAATTGCCCGTAAAAATCAGGGATCTTATGAGCTGGATTTAGTTCTTCGGAACAATCGGACGAATGAGGAACATCCACTAGGTATTTTTCATCCTCATCAAGATGTTCATCATATTAAAAAGGAAAACATCGGGCTAATCGAAGTGATGGGGCTGGCCGTTTTACCTGCACGCTTAAAAGATGAGCTTGCGGAAGTTGAAAATTTCCTTCTTGGAAAAACGGATTCTGTTGCTGATTACCATTTAGAATGGGCACAAAGCCTAAAAGAAAGCTATCATTCTGTTGTAACACCGTCAAATGTTGAAGCGCTGGTCAGAGAAGCGACTGGGAAAAAGTTTTTAAAGGCATTGGAAGATGCCGGTGTATTTAAAACAAATGAAGAAGGAAAAGCCGGGTTCAACCGCTTTATCTTGTCACTATAAAAAGCTTACAGCATGAACAAGGCGGAAGTACTCATCTTTTTGATAAGAAGTAATGGAGTGGTATAAATGAAAATAGTAGAAAAAGTATTCGGTCAATATCATGAGGAGTCCGTGATAGAGTATACCCTTGTGAATGACTCGGGGATGTCCGTTTCATGCCTGAATTACGGTTGTATCATAACAAAGATACTGGTCCCAGACCGCAATGGAAAAATTGAAAATGTTGTACTTGGTTTTGAACAATTTGAAGATTACCTTGATTTGTCCCCCTATTTCGGGGCGGTTTGTGGGCGAGTGGCTGGAAGAATCAATCACGCTAAGTTTGAATTAGATGGAGAGGTATACCAACTGACACCTAATGAGGATCCTAACCACCTGCACGGAGGTAAAAAGGGTTTTAATTCGGTCATATGGAAAACAGAACACGTTGAGACTGAAAATGCAGTCGGATTGAAATTTTTCTATCGTAGTGTAAATGGTGAAGAAGGCTACCCAGGTAATTTGGATACGACTGCTACCTATCTTTTAAATAACCAAAATGAATTGAGTATTAGCTATGAGGCACGTACCGATCAAAAGACGATCGTTAATTTGACCAATCATTCTTATTTTAATTTAAGCGGTAATTTAAAAAGAGATGTTTCTGAGCATATCCTTCAAATGGAAAGTAATCGCTTCTTAGAGCTAGGATCAGATTTAATCCCAACCGGAAAAATGATTGACGCTACTAATACGCCGTTTGATTTTAGGCATGGCCGCTTGCTGCAGTCAGGGATGAAATCCGCTTATCCACAAAATGTCCTTGCTGGCGGCGGTTACGACCACCCGCTTCTTTTTACAAAAAAGGGAGAGAATACAGTTATATTAAGTGATAAAGAAAGCGGAAGAACGCTGTTCGTTACGACGGATCAACCGTGCGTTGTTCTTTATACAAGTAATCAATTAGAAGGTCCATTTTCCATATCTGGTGTCCGGGCAAGAAATCATTTGGGAGTGTGCCTTGAAACGCAAGGACTGCCTGACGCGATTAACCAGCCTGATTTTCCAACGATTGTTTTAAACCCTGAGGAAGTATACCATGCTGTAACAAAATATCGTTTTTTTTCTAACACAATAGGAGTTTGATTTATGGCAACGATAAAGGATATTGCAGAATTAGCAGGAGTTTCAATCGCAACGGTATCCCGAGTATTGAATTATGATAGTACCCTTTCTGTTGGTGATGAAACAAAAAAGAGGATATTTGAGGTTGCGGAGCAGCTTTCTTATAAGAAGAAACAAGCAAAAAAACTAGAGGCTGGAAAGATAGCTCTTGTCCAGTGGTATACAGAAAAAGAGGAACTAGAAGATTTGTATTACATGTCTATTCGTTTGGGTGTCGAAAATCAGTCCAGGCAAATGGGCTTTGCTATATCAAAATATTTTCAAGATAATTATGAGGATATAAAAAAGGATGACATCCAAGGTCTTATCGCAATCGGAAAATTTAGTGACCAACAAATAAAAGATATGGCCGCGATCACGAATCATATTGTTTTTGTCGATACTTCTCCTGATGAAGAACAGTTTGATTCCATTGTGATAGACTTTGAAAAAGCGACGAAAAAGGTCCTTGATCATTATTTAGCGCTAGGTCATGAGAGTATTGGTTATATTGGCGGCAGGGAAGTATTCAAAGATAAACAAGAGGCTATTGAAGATCCAAGAGAGCTGACTTTTAAATCGTATTTATCAGAAAAAGGGCGGTTGAATGAAGCGTACATGTACGTTGGAGAATTCACCGTTTCCGATGGTCATGCATTGATGAAAAAGGCCATCCATGAACATGGTGAAAACTTGCCGACCGCTTTTTTTGCAGCGAATGATTCTCTTGCCGTAGGAGCCCTTAGAGCTTTATTGGAAGAAGGGATACCCGTCCCAGGTCGAGTGAACATTATTGGGGTCAACGACATCAGCATTTCTAAATATGTCTTTCCATCCTTAAGCACTGTTAAAGTCTATACCGAACTTATGGGTGAAACAGCCGTCAATACCCTTGCAGAAAGAATCGAAGGCAGAAAAATTGCCAAAAAAATCACGATCACAACACAACTCGTCATAAGAGACAGCAGCGCATAAAAAAAACAAATGTCCACCCTAGGTGGACATTTGTTTTTTTATGGTGCCTGTCACCATTTGGCATTGTCGAATATTGGTATGTTTCGTATAATTTTAGTTATCTAGACTGTGAAGATAATGGGGTTGTTTATGAGCAGGTTAACGGCGGTGGCGTATACGTTTGGTGTTTTGTTTTTTCTTGTAAGCTTCGCATTTTCTGTGTTTTATGGTTATAAGGTTATGTCTCATGATTTACCTGAAGAAGTTGGGAACATGGAGGAGTATAAGTATCATTTTGTGCTGGTGCCTGAGGAGCTGGATAATGATTATTGGCGGATGGTTGAAAAAGGGGCTCAGGAGGCGGCAAAGGATTATGGTGTTTTATTGGAGTATGCAGGGCCAAAGCAAGCCAATATTGACGAACATTTACAAACGATTGAAATGTCAATGGCCGCTAAGGTAGATGGAATTATGACTCAAGGGCTTAGTGACGAGCAATTTACTCCGCTCATCAATAAGGTTGTAGAGAGAATTCCTGTAATAACCATTGATACCGACGCTGCCAATAGCAGACGAATGGCTTATATTGGAACAGATAATTACTATTCTGGGTATTTAGCAGGTAAAGCATTGATTGAAGATACAAAGGGTCAAGCGAACGTTGCCATTATTACAGGCAGATTCTATGCGAATCATCAGCAGCTGCGCGTACAAGGTTTTCAGGACGCTGTAAAGTCTGAACAGGGAATTAAGATTATAACAGTAGAAGAATCAGAAATTAGTAGAGTTCGAGCTGCTGAAAAGGCTTACCAAATCTTAAAGGATTATCCCGAGGTCAATGCTTTCTATGGGACAAGTGCGCTGGATGGGATTGGCATAGCCCAAGTCGTAGATAAGTATAAAAAAAACGATACCATTTATATCATTGGATTTGACACTCTGCCTGAAACACTAGATTACATATCTAAAGGAATCATTAAAGCCACAGTTGCTCAGGAACCATATGAAATGGGCTATCAAAGTGTACAAATGATGATTGGTCTCATTGAAGGTAAGACAGTTCCTCCAATTGTGCATACAAATACCCGTATTTTAAGAGCAGCGGATATGCCTGTAAGTCATCTCGGCGGACGGGAGGCTGGATATTAATGTTGTTTCGAATTCGATCAAAACTGCTCCTTTATTTTATCGTACTGGTTGTTTTGTTAACTTCAGTGGGATTCTTTTTTTATAAAAGCAGTGAAAACCTTGTGAATGAATATGATGATAGTTTTGAGCGATTTCTTTTGCTAAATGAAATTTCGCAAAGGACCAATTTGATTACGGAAAATCTCCAAGGTTATTTACTAGACAAGGAAAACTCCTATTTAAAAGCCTATAACAAGGAAAAGTCCAGGTTACTTAGAGACCAAGACCTCTTTAAAAAAGAGATCAATTCTAATGATGTAACGGTTATTAATTATCATCATATGATTGACAGTTTTCTTGAAGAGTGTGATACCACAGTGGCTGCCTTCCATAAGGATGATATTAATGAGTATTCAAACCATCTTAATGAAGTATTAAAAATAGCAGGTTTTCTTCAAGAAAGTACTCTTGCTCTCTTAAATAATAAACTTACCGATTATCAAAACTTTTATGATCAAATGGAAAGCCAAAATCATTATTATAAACTATTATCCTTTTCCCTTTTTGCTGCGGCCTTTTTTCTAAGTACTTTACTTGCACTTTGGATATCTGGCGGGATTACAAAACCAATTACACTTTTATCGCAAGCAGCCAAGCAAATATCAAAGGGAAATTTATCTGGTCAGGATATTAAAATTTCGACCAAGGACGAATTAAAGCTATTGACCGAAACGTTTAATCAAATGCGCTCAAACCTTAGGCTGTATGTAAAAGAAATTAAGCAGAAATCGGAACTGGATAAACTTTTAAAAGAATTGGAGTTAAGAAGCCTTCAAAATCAGATTAATCCACATTTTTTATTCAATACTTTGAATACGGTTTCAAAGATGGCTTACCTCGAGGAAGCCGAGCATACTTCAAGATTAATCGAATCTATAGCTGCCTTACTGCGATACAACTTAGGCGGTGATTTAAATAAAGCTGCCACACTAAGAGATGAAGTAGCCATTGTAAAAGAATATTTTTTTATACAGCAAACAAGGTTTGGTGACCGTATTCAATTCATCACAGACATAGCAGAGGATTGTTTAGATCGAGAAATACCAAGTTTAACGCTGCAACCCATAATTGAAAACGCTTTTATTCATGGTGTTGAATCGTATGAGGAAAACGGCGAAATACGGCTGCATATCTACAAAAGGAATCACAGAATTTATGTGGAAATTGTAGATAACGGAGACGGTATGGATGAAAACACTCAAAATAGACTACTAAATTATGTGAGTGGAAACGAAATAGAAGAGGAGTACGACTCAGATAAAAAACAAGGTCATTCAACTGGTATAGGGGTAAAGAATGTGATTCGAAGACTCCAGCTTTTTTACGGTCAAAAAGATATTATTGAAATACAATCAGAGTTTAAAAAAGGCACAACGTTTAGACTGACTATACCAGACGCGGTAATAGGGGGAAAAGAGCTTGTTGAAAATTCTAATTGTGGATGATGAGATACTAGAGCGGAAGGCATTGACAAAAATAATAAACAACTCTTCAGAGAACGTAACGGTAATCGGTGAAGCTCCTAATGGCAGAAAAGCAATTGAAATGGCTGAAGAACATAAACCGGATATTATCTTTATGGATATTAAAATGCCGGGAATTGACGGCGTACAAGCTGTCAAAGAAATCAAACGTAACGATCAAAACATACGCTTTATCATGGTTTCCGCCTTTAATACGTTTGAATATGCAAAGGAAGTAATGCAGCAGGGTGTGAAAGAATATATCCTGAAACCTAGCAGGAAACAGGATATTCTTGAAAGCTTACAGCGGGTTTCTTCCGAAATCATAGGTGAACGCAAGCAGTTGGAAGAACAGCTGTACCTAAAGCAAAACCTCGAACGTGCAGTGTCAATCGCCCAAAAAGAATGGATGTCATCACTCATTTTGAACCCCGTTCATGATATTACGTTTGATGAATGGAGTCAGCTGTTAGGAGTAGAGATCACCTCTGGGTATATTATGCTGCTTTCCCTGTTGCCGCCGGAAAAAGGAGAACTCCTGCCGCTAGAAAAGCAAAATTGGTATCTATGGCTTAAGGATGTTCTGAAATCTTATCATAAAAATCAAGAAGTATTATTGGGACCTATGACGGAAAGCCAAGTACCGGTATTATTTTTATGCAAACAAACAACTGAAAAAACACATTTTAGAATAAATGCCCAAGCTGTGACTGACCATTTACTTGCCCAATTCCAAAAGAGTCACTTTCAGGCGGAGTTAAGAATAGGAATCGGTCTTCCGTACTGTAATGTCCATGAGCTGAATAAATCCTACCATGAAGCCGTAGCTGCACTAAATCAGCTTTTAAAAACACCTAATCGAAAGTATTTATTTGGCGGTAAACAAGGAGCCATTGGGTTACCCACAACTTCGGATCTGCTGGAAGTTGAGAAAAAGCTTCTTGATGCCCTGCGCCAGGGAGACTTAAATAAGGCCATGTTTATTTTTGACTCGTTTTCAGCAAACCTTATGAATCATGAAGGTATAATAGCTTCCGTGGTAAAAAAGTCCTTTGATGAATTGTTTATTCTTATTTCGAGGATGCTTCATGATTTAGGGATAAGGTATGAAGGATCTTTAGAAATCAAAGAATCAAAGGAAATTAAGGAGATGTTTGATAAAGGCAAATCTTATTTATTGTCTATCGTACAACATATTCAAGTATGGAGAACCAGTCATGCTAAGGGAATGCTCCATAAGGCAAAGGAATATATTGAAAATCATTATGCGAATTCCATTACGCTGGAACAAGTTGCAGACTATGTGGAACTAAGTCCCTATTATTTAAGCAAGTTATTTAAAGACCGGTTTGGGATGACTTTTATTGATTATGTAACAGAAATAAGAATTAAGCAGGCAAAAATAGAAATGGCTGACGCTTCAAAGAGCTTCAAGGAAATATGCTATTCAGTCGGCTATAAAGACCCAAATTATTTTAGCCGTGTTTTCAAAAAACAAACTGGCCTATCCCCATCGGAATTTCGGCGGGAAACAGTAAGTTAATAGTTTTATAGTTAAAGACAGATTCGTAACTGGATCTGTCTTTTTTTGATGGCAGCAAAAAAATCTAGATAATCGCAAATTAGTGCTATAGGTTCCAACTATTGAACGAAAACTCCAGGTGCTAACATATGTGTAAGGGCTTTCAAGAAAGGTAAGTAAGCGAAGTTTACCAGAGTCTTTACTAACTAGCAAAAGGAGAAGGATGACATGTTTAAAAACAAAAAAGGGTTAATTCTATCTTTAACAGTTGCTTCTAGCATTCTATTAGCAACAGGCTGCAGCAGTGAAACAAGCAGTTCCGGAGATTCTGGAAAAGGCAAGGACAGTGACCTTCCGGCAGTTGGTGCTACGATTTACAAGTTTGATGACAACTTCATGTCTTATGTTCGTCGTGCAATGGAAACAGCAGCAGACGGAAAAGTTAACTTAATGTTGAATGACTCTCAAAATGACCAAGCGAAGCAGGTCGAACAAGTCGATACACTCATTGCAAAAGGAGCAAAATCACTCGCTATCAACCTAGTAGACCCTAAAGCAGCACAAACAATTATTGATAAAGCTAAAGTAAAGGACATTCCAGTTATCTTCTTTAATAAAGAGCCGGATGCTTCAGTATTAAAAGGTTATGAAAAAGGGTACTATGTCGGAACGACTTCATCTGAATCTGGTATTCTCCAAGGTGAATTAATCGCGAAGGCTTGGGAAGCAAATAAAGATAAGTATGATAAAAACGGTGATGGCAAGCTTCAATACGTACTATTAAAAGGTGAACCAGGTCATCCGGACGCAGAAGCGCGTACGAAGTTTGCAGTTGATACTGTAAAGGAAAAAGGAATTGAAGTAGAAGAATTAGCAATGGATACAGGTATGTGGGATGCAACAAAAGCAACGGAAAAAATGGACGCTTGGATTGCAAAATACAACGATAAGATCGAATTTGTTATTGCAAATAACGATGGTATGGCGTTAGGTGCCATAGCTTCTCTTGAAAAAGCAGGCTACTTCTCAGGTGATAAGTTTATGCCAGTTGTTGGTGTAGACGCGATACCAGAAGCACTTGAAATGATTGAAAAAGGAAAAATGGTGGGTTCAATCTTAAATGATGCGAAAAACCAAGGTGCCGCAACCGTTCAATTAGCTGCCAATGCTGCCAACGGTAAGGATGTATTAGAAGGCACGGAATGGAAACTAGATGATTCTAAGGCGGTTCGAGTACCTTATATCGAAATCACAAAAGACAATATCCAGGTTGGTAAAGACGCGTATAAATAGAAAAGCGGAAGCGCCTCGTCCAGGGGCGACAGGCATAAGACGAGCCGGCGAGAAGGTTGCTCTTTAACCTTCTTGACGGGTTGGCTTATGACCCGAGCCCCTAGGCGCTGGAGCTAGACAAGTAGAAAAGTGGAAGCGCCTCGTCCGGGAATCAAACCCCTTTGGCGCTCCTCGAACGAAGGAAAGGATAATCTTCTTTTCCTTCGTTCGGGGCAATGTTTCAAGTTATTTTTTGAAACAGGACTGATGTCTTACGATATAAAAATGCAGTTTAAATGGTTAGGCAAGGAGGTTTTAGCGTGTCAGAGGCGAGTTCAACCCATTTACTTGAAATGATTAATTTAACAAAAAGGTTTCCTGGCGTAATCGCCCTTAATAACGTTTCCCTAAAAGTGAAGGCAGGAACCGTACATGCTTTAATGGGGGAGAATGGTGCAGGAAAATCAACCTTAATGAAGTGCTTATTCGGAATTTATTCCATGGATGAAGGAAAAATCCTGTTGGACGGGAAAGAGGTTTCATTTGCGAATTCAAAGCAAGCACTTGAAAACGGAGTTTCAATGGTCCATCAGGAACTTAACCAAGTCCGACAGCAAAATGTTATGGATAATATTTGGCTGGGAAGGTATCCGAAAAAAGGCATATTTATTGATGAAAAGAAAATGTATGAAGATACTGCCGCTATTTTCAAGAGTCTTGATATTAATGTTGACCCCCGCAGCAAGGTGGGGACCTTATCCGTTTCTGAAATGCAGATGGTAGAAATTGCAAAAGCAGTATCGTATCATTCCAAATTGATCGTAATGGACGAGCCAACTTCCTCCCTTACAGAAAAAGAGGTCAATCATCTATTTACGATTATCAAAAAATTGCAAAGTGAAAACGTAGCGATTATTTATATTTCACACAAGATGGAAGAAATTTTAAAAATCTCTGACGAAGTGACCATCATGCGCGACGGTCAGTATATTGCAACGAAAAGTGCCAGTGAATTAACGACGGATGAAATTATTAAATTAATGGTTGGACGCGATCTATCACAGCGTTTCCCCGCTAAGATGAATCAACCAGGAGAAGTCATCCTAAAAGTGAAGGATTTAACGGCCGAAACAGCAGGGTCATTTTCGAATGTCAACTTTGAGTTAAGAAAAGGAGAGATATTAGGAATTGCCGGTTTAGTCGGTTCCAAACGAACGGAGGTTATGGAAGCACTATTCGGAATCAGAGGAGTCAAATCCGGAAGTATTGAATTAAATGGAAAAGTTGTTCAAAATCATTCCCCGCAGCATGCAATAAAAAATGGCTTTGCATTGGTTACAGAAGAAAGACGAACAACGGGGATATATCCACAACTTAGCATTAGTTTCAACTCTATTATTGCTAACCTGCCTCAGTATCGAAAAGGACTATTTTTATCAGAAAGCAAAGTTCATGATGATACAAAATGGGTAATTGATTCAATGAAGGTCAAAACCCCTTCACAAAAAACGCCAATCGGAAGTCTTTCTGGCGGTAACCAGCAAAAAGTAATAATTGGACGCTGGCTGCTCACAAAACCGGAAGTATTATTGTTGGATGAGCCAACAAGGGGAATAGATGTTGGTGCAAAGTTTGAAATCTATCAACTGATTAATGAATTAGCAGCCGAAGGAAAAGGGATTATCATGATTTCTTCTGAAATGCCAGAACTTCTTGGCGTCACTGACAGAATTTTAGTAATGAGTAATGGAAGAGCAGCCGGAATCGTAGATACGAAGACAACATCTCAAGAAGAGATCATGCGATTGGCAGCGTTGTATTAGGAGGAGATGTTAAAATGAATACTCAAGCCACTAAAAAATCTACTATTACAAAATGGCTGTTTGATAATGTTATCTATGTATTTTTACTCTTGCTTGTTATTGGAATTGTGATTGCGTCTCCTGACTTTTTGTCGATGACAAACTTAATTAATATCCTGAGTCAGTCATCTTCAAGGATCATTATTGCTCTTGGGATAGCGGGGATCTTGATTTTAGGCGGGACAGACTTATCAGCCGGAAGAATGGTCGGACTTGCAGCAGTAGTATCAGCTTCTTTATTGCAAGCTGGGGATTATGCGTATAAGATGTATCCGAATTTACCGGAATTACCCCTATTTGTTCCGATTATTATTGCAATGTTGGTAACCGGACTTTTTGGAACATTAAATGGATTTATTGTATCTAAATTTCATGTACCGCCTTTTATTGCAACCTTGGGTATGATGATTGGAGTTTATGGAATTACTTCTATCTACTTTGACCGACCTCCATATGGAGCACAGCCAATTGGCGGATTGAGCGAAAGCTTTACAACCTTCGCACAAAAAGGAATTAAATTGGGTCAATATGAATTCCCATACCTGATTTTATATGCGATCGCATTTTCAATTATCATTTGGGTACTTTGGAATAAAACACAACTCGGTAAAAACATGTATGCAATTGGCGGTAATGCAGAAGCTGCCAAGGTTTCCGGGGTTAACGTTGCAAAAAATATTATCATCATTTACATGATTGCCGGTTTATTATATGGATTCTCAGGTACATTAGAAGCCGGCCGTGTCGGCAGTGCAACCAATAATACCGGAAATATGTACGAGTTAGACGCAATTGCAGCCTGTGTAGTAGGCGGCGTATCTTTATCAGGCGGAATTGGAACTGTACCTGGAGTCATCACAGGGGTTCTAATTTTTCAAGTTATTAACTACGGATTGGCATTCTTAGGTGTAAGTCCATACATTCAATTTATCGTTAAAGGTGCGATCATCATCGTAGCCGTCGCTTTTGATATGCGAAAACATGCTAAGAAAAAATAATCATTTCAAGACATCCTTTAAGGGATGTCTTTTCTCATAGCCTCTAGCAAATGCAGCGCAGCCGTTACGCCCTTGTGGTTACGCCGGCTAGGCGCAGCATTGCCTTGCAAAATCATCATAGAATATGAAACGCGTTTCAGGTCAAGGTTTATTTAGTTTTATTCCTCTCATGGAATACTATAAAATGGAAGAAACAGTTGAAGATTTATTTTCATAAAGGTTGTGAAAAAAATGTGTTTAATATTGTTTGCTCATAAAGTACATCCAGAGTATAGGCTAATCGTTGCTGCTAATCGAGATGAGTTTTATCAGAGACCGACTGCACCTGCACATTTTTGGGAGGATAACCCTGAAATCCTGGCTGGCCGGGACCTAGAAAAAATGGGAACTTGGATGGGTGTCACGAAAAAAGGTAGGTTTGCGGCTTTAACGAATTTTCGGAATCCAAATGAAGTAACGGAGGGAAAACGTTCACGAGGAGAGCTTGTATCAGGCGCCCTGAAGTATGATGGAGATATTATTCAGTATATGAAGAGCCTAACTAGAAATAATGAAGTGTATCCTGGATACAATTTATTGGCTGGTGATGGAGATCATCTATACTATTATTCTAATGTTGGCCAGGAGTTAGGGAGGTTAACGCCGGGGATCTATGGTGTCAGCAATCATTTATTAAATACTGAATGGCCTAAAGTGCAATTAGGCAAAGCCGGTTTAACTGAAATCATAAACAATAAACAAAGTGATATAGTAGAAAGTCTTTTAACTTTACTTCAAAAGGCAGATCAAGCTACGGACGAAAAACTTCCTCAAACTGGCGTTTCATTAGAATTGGAAAGAATGCTTTCGCCCATGTTTATCAAGAGTGAAAATTATGGGACAAGGAGTTCAACTGTTTTATTAATGTCTGAGAAGGAAATACATTATGTAGAACGTGTTTTTTCTAATAATGAAATAAACAATCAGCAATATACAATAGAACTAGGATAAAAAAACTAATCAAACGTTTGATTAAATCAGTTGATAAACTAATCAAACGTTTGATTGAATGCCTGGACGACATCAGTCGGTTTTATCAGGTGCCGGATCAGACGGCGCTCGCTTAGTCCCTTTGCTGACATAAGGCTTAGCGCTTTTTGCTTTTTTAGCGCCGGCCTGCCAACGATTCCAGCCCTTCTTACCTGTTCCTCTGCCTACTCCACTTTTCGCTTTTGCCTTGGGCATATAACCACTCCATCATGTTGAAGAAGGACAGCTTTTGAGAAGGGTTATTCTACCTCTTTCTCAAAAAAACCTAAAGCATATTTAATACCTTCTTCAATCTCATTTGTATCATAACCTTGTAAATCCTCATGAGTAATTTCTAGGGTTGTCCCTGATAGGGAATAGCCGCTGTCTAAATTAATATCAAGCAGGACCTCAAACCCATTAGCTGTGTTCTTGATCTTAATAATATCGTAATCCAGTATAGGTGCTCCCGTTTGGTACTCTAAAGGTTCTAACTCTGACATTACCACACCTCCATATATACTTCTAGTCCATATTCGAACATAGGTTATACCAAAAACGAAAAAGATAAACATTTATCTGCAGGAAATTCCTTGAAAGAAACAATGTAAATATTTTGTCTTATAAAAGATTAGGCCTGATTAATATTAACTGAACAATTACATAAATATGTTACAAGGCTCCCTACAATTTTTAAAAGGAGAGATGATATGCAGCGGCAAAAGCTTTTAATTAATGGGGAAAGATTAGAGAAGGAACTTGAAAAGTTTGCAAGCTTTGGCAGGACAGAGAATAACGGAGTAACTAGACTGGCATTATCAGAAGAGGACCGTTTAGCCAGGGATTTTTTCAGGTTAGGCTGTGAAGAGTTGGGCTTAACTGTAACGGTTGATGATATGGGCTGTATGTACGCGACACTAGAAGGCGTTGAGAATAAGCCGCCAATACTGATTGGCTCCCACTTGGATTCAGTTAAAAAAGGCGGCAGGTTTGACGGTGTGCTAGGAGTTTTAGCTGGTTTAGAAGTGGTACGAACATTGGTAGAAAATAATATCAAACCTCAAATCCCGATTACACTTGTTAATTTTACGAATGAAGAGGGTGCGAGATTTGAGCCTTCCATGATGGCATCAGGAGTGCTTTCCGGTAAATTTGATAAGAATGTGATGTTGAAAAAGAAAGATTCTGCGGGGATAACCTTTGAAGAAGCACTTAAATCGATCGGATATGAAGGAGAAGAAGGGGATCGTCTAAAAGAGGGGACTGCCTTCTTAGAATTGCATATTGAACAAGGGCCTATTCTTGAAAAAGAAGCTTTGTCCATTGGTGTGGTGGAATGCGTGGTGGGTATGGCTTGTTACGATATTGAAATCACAGGTGAATCTGATCACGCAGGGACGACACCGATGAGTATGAGAAAGGATGCTCTATTTGCAGCCAATAATCTAATTAATGAAATTCGCAGGGTGTTGGGTTCATTAGATGAAGAGTTAGTATTTACCATCGGCAGGGTAAACGTGTACCCGAGTATTCATACCGTCATCCCAAATAAGGTGGTATTTTCTTTAGAAGCAAGGCACAAAAATCCTGAGATTGTCAGGACTTTTAAAGAATTTGTTGAAGAACTTCCAACTCGCGGTTTAAACGAAGGGTGCGAGGTTAAAACAACGAAATTATGGGAGCGGGATACGGTTTGGTTTGATACAGAAGTCGTTAGCCAACTAGAAAAATCGGCTCAGTCGCTTGGATATAACCATAAGAGAATGGTTAGCGGTGCAGGACACGACGCTCAATTTATTGCCAGCCTTGTACCTTCCGCGATGTTATTTGTTCCGAGTTTTAATGGAAAAAGCCATTGTGAAGAAGAACTGACCTCGTGGGAAGAGTGTGAAAAGGGCGTAAACGTCTTATTAGATACAGTTTTAGCCTTGTTATCGAAATAAAAGCAGAGACACCAGGTTCAATCACCTGATGTCTCTTTGGTTTTTTTAGAGAAATTTCCAGTAGAAATTGAACAACTATTTAAAAAATTCTTTGCAGTTTTTGTCGAAATTTTGTATATTAGTATAGGGAATTCACTTTATACATTCTTTATTCTTCTGAAATATTGAAATGAAAATATTATTTGAGAGATAGGAGCTTCACATGGAACGAAAATTACCATTAAAAGAAACTATAGCCTTAGGCTTTTTTATGTTCGCTTTATTTTTAGGTGCTGGAAATATTATTTTCCCGCCGTTACTAGGTCAGCAAGCTGGTGAATCCCTTCTGTCAGCGATCATTGGTTTTTTAGTTACAGGTGTCGGCCTGCCTCTCTTAGCTGTCTTCACTATCGCTAGATCAGGCGGAGACTTAAATGACTTATCCAATCGAGTACACCCCGGATTCGCTAAAGTCTTTCCGGTAATTATTTATTTAACGATTGGACCATTTTTCGGTATACCACGTACCGGAACTGTAACGTATGAAATCGGTATTGCTCCATTCCTGTCAAATGAAAGCAGCATGGGGTTATTTATCTCTACATTCGTATTTTTCCTTATCACATTTTGGCTTGCACTCAATCCGGCAAAGTTAGTAGATCGTGTAGGAAAAGTTCTTACTCCGTTACTATTATTATTAATTGTAGTAATCTCGATCAGAGGATTTGCATCTCCGATTGGTTCCTTCGGTGAAGTGGCGGGGAAATACAGAGACGGGGCGTTTTTTGGCGGGTTTGTCGAAGGGTATTTAACCATGGACGCAATCGCTGCACTAGTATTTGGAGTGGTTGTGATTCATCGTGTCAAAGAAATGGGAATAAAGACTGCAGCTGCTATTCGGTCTTATACGATTAAGGCCGGGATTATTGCAGGGATTGGGTTATCGTTTGTTTATGTATCGTTATCTTTCATTGGTGCCACAAGTGTTGAGGGTGTTGGAATCCAGGAAAATGGCGGGGAAATTCTTTCATCTGTCACTTCACTTTTATTTGGATCAATCGGGTCCATCATTCTTGCATTGGTTATTACCGGAGCATGTCTAACTACTTCAGTAGGTTTAGTTTCTGCTTGTGCGGAGTATCTTAGCCAGCGGTTTGCGAAACTTTCCTATCCTGTTGTCGTAACCTTTCTTTGTTTATTTAGTTTTACGATGGCGAATCTAGGTTTAAGTCAATTAATTTCTGTATCTATCCCGCTGTTAATTAGTATTTATCCAATTGCGATTGTTCTAATTTTGTTATCTTTAGTACACTCCTATATACCAGTATTTAGAGCTGTTTATATAGGGGCAATTATTGGGGCAGGAATTGTTAGTATCTATGATGGCTTAACAACTGCCGGTATTGAAGCAGCCTCCATTTCGACAGCACTCACCTTCGTTCCGCTTTACACGAATGGATTAGGATGGCTGTTCCCAAGTATAGTGGGCGGGCTGATAGGATTACTTTTTCAATATGTAAGGCTTTTAAATGGGGCTGCATCATCAAAGTAAAAGACTAGGGATTTATCCTAGTCTTTTTTCATTTAAATCACGTAAAAAACCTCTTCATTGTAAAATACCGAAAAATCGCTCAATGATAAGAAAAATATGTATGAAACACGCTTACAATGCAAATGTTATCGCTTTTATAGCAAATGTTTCCGTTTTCTAGAGCTTTGTATTAGAGCCCCTTATGTACGATAATAAAGATATAAATTTTACAAAGGTGGTAATAATATGAAAAAGGCAATCGGAAATTTTATTGATACTTACGGAAAATACATGGCAGCAGCAGCATTTGCTCAAAAACAACAATGGACTAAAAATGAATTAGAGTACATGGTAAGCTTGTTTAGAGACGATTCTCAAAGATAATGTTGAGATTCGTTTTTTTTTTGCGATATATTGCTGGATAGGACATTACTTTCTTATCAACGCCACTCGGTATGGAAAAAGTGCTGCCTCCATGATTCCTTCTTTTACAGCAGGGTCATTTTCCATCAGTTCCCGTGCTTCCTCCTCAGAATCAACTTCGAGAATAACAATTCCCATCCCTGTAGGATCCATATTTAATGTCCTGCCTGCTAAGATAAGTTTTCCTTCTTGCAGCAACCCTTGAAGCACCTCAAAATGACGCTGAACAATGGCTTCTTCTTTTTCAGTCCAATTAGCTTCATTCAATAATGAAGGGATTAAGTTAAGCTTGTATAAAAATTGCAACTTCTCCATGTTCGATCCTCCTATAGTGATTCATATTTAATCTTAAATCAAAAACATGCGCATACAGCAGAAAGCCATGCTTTTGTGCAAAGGGAAGGTATGCCACTAAGCTCTTCTTCAATTATAAGATTAAAAATATAGTATTCTAATCTCTCTTATATAAATCCTTCTTTTTACAAGAGCTGGATATGACAGTTATTGTATTCCATTTAACGGGATAGTTGTAAAATAATTCAAAGGAGTGTAAAATTACACTAAAAGGAGGGGGCATTTCTATGAAGAAAAATATGTTTCAAATGTTTTTGTTTTTTGGTGTAGCACCACTAGTGATTTCGTTCATCACCATCTTAATTCAAGCAAATAACTTTTTGTTATCTACTATTCTGCCGCTTATCATTGGAGGATGTGCTGCCGGAGGGATTGCAAGCAGGACACTGCTCAAAAGTGATGATAAAAGAAGACTACAACTACTGTTCCTTATTCCGCTAGCCTATACAGCGGTACTTTGGGCCATTTTTATGGTCATTAACGGCGGGTTTTATGGAGCTGATTCCTGGTTAATTTATGGTATTTTACATATAGCTATGGCCCCAATCTTTTTTATCACGATGTTAATGGGCGAGGGAAGATTGTTTCTTTGGGCACCATTGGCATATGAACTAGCCTTTATGTTTACTTTTTTCGGTTCACTCCTGGCAAAAAGGATTCGCCCCGCTATTAACAAAAGAAAAGCATTAACACTTTTGACAGTTTTCGTCTTAGCCATGGGTACGGGTGCTGCAGTTCAGTGGCAGCGGAGTAAGACAGTTCTGCCGTCCTATGGATTTGAGTATGGCGGAGGCTATTCTTCCACAGATTTGTCCCCATATGAAGTTACAAATCCAAATAATAAGCTGCCAAAGCTTGCAGCGCCTTCTACTTTTACGATAAAGGATCCTAGCGATATGCCAATTTTAGATGGTGCAGAAGCAGCATATCCTGTCTATTCTGCTTTTGCGAACACAGTCTATAAAAACATTGGTGAATTCAGGAACGTGTGGGATATCGTCAGTTTCACCAATACAATCTACTCCTATGAAAGGCTGTTGTCAGGTGAAGTAGACATTTACTTTGGTGCGGAACCTTCGAAAGAGCAGGAGGAAACGGCGAAAAGGCAGGGAAAAGAATTGGTCATGACGCCGATTGGCAAGGAGGCATTTGTCTTTTTTGTAAATCCGGAAAATAAAGTAGAAAGTTTAGATGTTTCTCAGATTCAAAGTATTTACTCTGGAAAAATAAATAATTGGTCGGAGCTTGGAGGAAAGAACGAAAGAATAATAGCGTTTCAACGTCCGAAAAATTCTGGCAGTCAAACGCTTCTCGAGAAGATTATGGGTGACACGCCGATTATGGAACCTTTGAAGGAAGATGTTCCAGAAGGAATGGGCGGGATTATCGAACAAGTGGCAGATTACCGGAATTACGATAATTCAATTGGTTTCTCATTCCGCTTTTTTGCAACCGGAATGAGGGGGAATCCCGATATTAAGCTTCTTGCTATAGATGGGATTGAACCATCTCCTGAAAATATTGCTAGCGGAAAATATCCTTTTACTGCAAACCTTTATGCGATAACATTAAAGGATAATACCAAAACCACCATTGAACCCTTTTTGGAATGGATGAAAGGACCTCAGGGCCAAGAAATAGTCGAAAAAATTGGTTATATTAAAACCGGAACGTTGAGGGAGGAATAGTAGATGAAACAGGTAAGATGGGGAGTATTAAGCACCGCAAAAATAGCACAATAATCGTTAATCCCAGCATTTGAACGTGCAGATAATGCTATTGTTGCGGGAATTGCTTCGGGCAGTGGTAAAGCGGAAGAAATAGCAGCGCAGTTTAATATAGCAAAGACATACAATAGTTATGAAGCAATGCTGCAAGACCCAGAGATAGACGCAGTCTATATCCCGCTGCCAAACCATTTACATAAAAAGTGGACACTTGAAGCCGCCAAACATGGAAAGCATATTCTTTGTGAAAAGCCAGCTTCCTTAACGGCTGACGAAACAAAAGAAATGGTTGAATTTTGCCGTGAGCATAATGTTAAATTTATGGAAGCCTTTATGTATCAATTTCATCCGCAGCATGAAAGAGTAAGAGAAATCATTAAGAGTGGCGAGATAGGTAAAGTCAAATTCATGCGGGCCAGCTTTTCGTTTTCACTTGCCCAACGAGAAGGCAGTATTAAAACGGACCCTGAAAAGGGCGGAGGTAGTCTCTATGATGTTGGCTGTTATACGATTCATGCCGTTCGAAATATAGTAGAGTCGGAGCCAGTGGAAGTCCACGTTCATGCCAATATTGATTCAGATTATCAAGTAGACACATCCGCCTTCGGATATATGCAAATGGAAAATGGTGTACATGCTCATTTTGATTGCAGCTTTGATATGGTTTTTAGAGCTGAATATGAAGTGATTGGAACAGAGGGGCAAATAATAGTACCAAGAGCATTCCGTCCAGATAATCATGGTGGAGAAGGACTTGTGATTGTTCAAAAAGAGGGAGTCACAAGAGAAGAGAAAATCGTTGCCGATATTTATCGGGAAGAAGTGGAGCATATCTCAAAGGTGATTTTGGAGGATGGAGAGCCTTCTTATTCAGGTGAGAATGCTATCCAAAATATGCGTGTCATCGAGGCTTGCTATCAATCTATTAAAACGGGAAATATTTTTAAATTAGTATAATAAAAAAACAGCATAATCCCTTAGAAATATAAGGGATTATGCTGTTTTTGTTTTGGTGCTAGCATTAATTTCCAATATAGACATAGTGTTTTACCACTTTAGCGAGAAATAGTATGATAGGGAGAGGCTGAATTTTCAGGCAAATTAAAGAAAGGGGGGACTGAGCATGACAACATTATTAGAAATGAGAAATATTTCAATCGAATTTCCGGGTGTAAAAGCGTTAAACGAAGTATCTTTCTCTACAGAGACAGGAAGTACTCATGCTCTTATCGGTGCCAATGGAGCCGGTAAATCAACGTTAATGAAGGTTCTCTCAGGGGCTTATGATCATTATACTGGTGAGATATATTTGGATGGAAAAAAGGTCAATATTCGTTCGCCCAAGGAGGCCCAAGATCTTGGGATTCAAATTGTTTATCAAGAAGTCGACACAGCATTAATTCCGTATCTGTCGGTTGGGGAAAACATCATGCTAAATGAAACCGTCAATGATATGGGAAAAAAACAATTCGTCAGCTGGAAGCATATACATGAAAAAGCAACCGACATATTAAATAGCATTCATGTAAAGATTTCATCAAAAACATTGGTAAGTGAATTAACGTTAGCTGAAAAACAAATGGTTATTATTGCACGATCATTGGTTAAGCAATGTAAATTTCTCATTTTGGATGAGCCGACAGCACCGTTAAGTCACTCAGAAACCAAGGAATTGTTTAGGATTGTTCGTGATTTAAAAAGCAAAGATGTCGGAATAATTTTTATTTCACATCGCCTTCCTGAGTTATTTGAGATTTGTGACGATATTACGGTTATGAAAAATGGTGAATTTGTATGTAAAGAAAAGATCGCTGAAACGTCTCAAAACAAAGTAGTCGAATATATGCTCGGGGAAAAACTAGACGAACAATTCCCAAAAAATAAGGTAGAAATTGGGGAGCATGTCTTAGAAGTAAATGGACTTTATGATACTGGGATGATAAAAGATTTTACTATGCACGCCAATGCAGGCGAAATTGTCGGAATTGCCGGATTAGTAGGGGCAGGAAAATCGGAGCTTTGTAAAGTATTATTCGGTGCTTCAAAAATTACTGCAGGTGAAATCAAGATCAAAGGAAACAGGGTGAAAATAAAGGACCCAAATCAAGCGGTAAAGCATGGGTTAGCCCTTGTACCAGAGGAGAGAAGAAAAGAAGGTATTTTGGTACAGGAGACCGTAGCTGCGAATCTGACTGCTGCAAGCTTAGGGAAGTTTTCAAAGGTTTCGAGCTTCTTAGACTTCAAGAGAGAAAAGGAAGTTTCAAGTCAGATGATTAAAAGTCTAGGAATAAAAACACCCTCTCAAGAAACTAGGGTACAAAATCTATCTGGCGGTAATCAACAAAAAGTAGCGATTGGTAAATGGCTGATTGCGGATGCAGAGATTTATATTTTTGATGAACCAACGAAGGGTGTTGATGTTGGTGCGAAAAAAGATATATTTGAACTCATTTCACAGTTAGCGAAACGCGGCAAATCGATTATCTATGCGTCATGTGAATTCTCAGAGATTTTAGGAATTACTGACCGTGTTTATGTAGTTTATGATGGACAAGTTGCCAAAGAGCTGGACACAAAATCAACGAATGAAGAAGAATTATTATTTTATTCAACAGGGGGTAAATAAAGTGAGCAGTGCCAACCCAGAAGTGCAGCAAAAAGTGCCCTCAAAAAAGGGATTTGAACTATTTGATTTTTTATACAAATACGGTACGATAATAACAATCTTAGCGTTAATTGTCATATTCTCCATCACGAATCCTGCTTTTATGGACGGCGGAAATATCGTAAATATTCTTAGGTCGATATCCATTGTCACCATTATTGCGATTGGGATTACCATTTCCTTATCGGTGGATGGCTTTGATTTATCGGTCGGTTCAACCGTTTCATTAACCAATGCAGTCGTCATTTCAATGTTTGTATGGTTTTCGCAAAACATCTTCGTGGCACTCTTAGCGGCGATTGGCGCAGCACTTGTAGTGGGTGCATTTAACTCTATTATGATCGTAAAGGTAAAAATTCCTGATATGCTAATGACATTAGCTACCATGTTTATCATTCAAGGAATTGCCTTGACCTATACAAAAGGTGCGACTGTATCTCAAAACATGGTTATGCCGGACGGTTCATTCTCAACAGGTACGATTCCGGAAGTCTTTTCAAAAATTGGGCAAGTCCCATGGATTATCGTCATTATGATTGCAGCGGTTCTACTCGTTCATATATTTCTGAATTATACGAAACATGGACGTTACATGTATGTGATCGGCGGAAACAAGGAAGCGGCTCGATTATCCGGTATACCAGTTAACAAATATAAAATTACAGCCTACCTAATGTCTGCAACTTTTGCGGCGATAGGTGGTATTGTACTGGCTTCACGTGTCATGACAGCTGAAATTAACTCAGGTGCGCCGTATTTAATGGACGCGGTAGCAGCTGCGTTTATTGGGTCATCCGTATTAGGCGCTGGCAAACCGAATGCTTTTGGTACTTTCGTTGGTGCAGTGCTAATTGGAATCCTTCAAAATGGTCTCGTCATGATGTCTGTTCCATATTACGCAATGGATATTGTGAAAGGAACGGTTCTGGCTCTTGCACTTGCGTTAACTTATTATAAAAAGAAATAATGGAGGGGTTCGTAATGAAGGATTTCACAGTTGATTATTTCACCATGACGGAACAAGACGCAATTGAATATGCAAAATCAATTAAACTTTTTCCAGAAGAAGCGGCATTAACTTGTAATGAAATTGGTGATGGCAACTTAAACTATGTTTTTAAAATCGTAGATGGTAAAAACAATCAATCTATCATTATTAAACAAGCGGGACCAGTGGCACGTATTTCGGATGAATTCAAATTGTCTCCAGACCGAAATCGGATTGAATATGAAATACTTGAACTCCAACACAAACTAGCACCTGGTTTTGTGCCAAAAGTATACAAATATGATCCGATTATGAACTGCACGGTAATGGACGATTTATCCGATCATGAGATTATGAGAACAGCTCTCTTAAAACACAAGAAATTCCCGCTTTTTGCTGACCATATTTCTACATTTCTAGTAAATACCTTGTTATTAACATCTGATGTTGTAGTGGAACATAAGGAAAAGAAAGCTCTTGTTAAGCAATTCATTAACCCGGAGCTTTGTGAAATAACAGAAGATTTGGTTTACACAGAACCTTTTTATGATTGCCCTCGTAATGAAATATTTGAAGGTTCGAAGGAATTCGTAAAAGAAACGATTTGGAATGATAAAAAATTAGTACTTGAAAGTGCAAAATTAAAATTTGAGTTTATGACCAATGCTCAGTCGCTGCTGCATGGGGACCTTCATACTGGCTCTATTTTTATAAAAGAAGATTCTACCAAGGTAATAGATCCTGAGTTCGCTTTTTATGGACCTGCCGGCTACGATATCGGGAATGTAATAGCCAATCTTATTTTTGCTTATGCGAACGGCAAGTTTACCATCGAAGACGAAGAAACACGAGATGAGTACCTAAATTACCTTGTCACTACGATTAAAGATGTAATAAATTTATTTATAGATAAATTCAACAAAGCTTGGGATGAAAAAGCGACTGAACGAGTGGCTGGCTATGAAGGGTTTAAGGGATATTATTTAGATACGATTTTACGAGATACGGCGGCTGCAGCGGGCCTTGAACTTTTACGAAGAATTATCGGGCTTGCAAAGGTAAAGGATATTACTTCGATTGCAGATCGTGAAGCAAGAATCCGGGCAGAGAAAATCTGTTTAATCGCTGGAAAAACATTTATCTTAAATCGCGAGAATATTAAAACTGGAGCAGATTTTATCAATGTGATTCAATCTGCTGAACTTACATCTGTGAAAGGGGCTTAAGCCTAATGCAAAATCCAGTTACTGTCATACAATCCGTAAGACTAGATGATGAGAATGATACATTAGTATTATTAGATCAAACGGTATTACCAAACGAAACGAATTTCCTAGAATTAAAGGAAATGGAAGATATATGGGATGCCATTTATCAATTAAAGGTCCGTGGAGCACCCGCAATCGGGATTGCTGCAGCCTATGGTGCTTATTTAGGTGCGAAGAAGTCGACTGCAGAAACCTATGAAGCTCTTTTTGCAGACTTTAAGAAAGTGAAGGATTATTTAGCTACTTCACGGCCAACAGCTGTAAACCTGTTTTGGGCATTAAATCGGATGGAAGACCGTTTTAAACAGGAAGCAGGGAAAAGTGTGGCAGAAGTGAAGGCAGCACTTAAAGAGGAATCTGAAGCAATTCGTGCGGAGGATGAGAAAATCTGCGAAGCAATTGGAGAGCATGCATTGTCCTTGCTGGAGCCAGGCTGGGGATTACTAACCCATTGTAATGCTGGTACCATCGCTACGGCCAAATATGGTACGGCATTAGCCCCGATATATTTAGGGCAGGAAAAAGGCTATGACTTTAAAGTATACGCAGACGAGACTAGACCATTACTTCAAGGAGCCCGTTTAACGGCGTGGGAGCTCCAGCAGGCTGGAGTAGACGTTACGTTAATTTGTGATAATATGGCTTCCATCGTCATGAAGGAAGGGAAAATTCAGGCTGTCTTAGTTGGCTGTGACCGTGTCGCGGCAAATGGTGATGCGGCAAATAAAATTGGAACATCTGGTGTGGCGATTCTTGCAAAACACTATAATATTCCATTCTACGTTTGTGCACCGCTATCTACAATTGATTTAGAATGCCAAACAGGGGATGATATTCATATCGAATTACGTCCTTCTGAGGAAATTACAACGAAATGGTATGAGCAATCGATGGCACCGGAGGGTGTTCAAACCTATAATCCTGCCTTTGATGTAACCGATCATTCGCTAATCACGGGGATTGTTACGGAAAAGGGAATTGCTTACGCGCCATATACCGAAAGCCTTTCGGAAATGTTTAAAAAGTAATATTGTAAAAGCTGAGTCTAATATGGGCTCAGCTTTTTCCTTTGTTTAATGTAGGTTTGAGTAAAGCCAGCTGGTGAATTTGGCACGAAATTCCTTATGAAGGACGAATCTCAATGGGGAAAGTTCTGATTTGTCTTTCATCACGCCTATGAAGGACGAATCTCCATGAAGAAACTACTGATTTGTCTTTTCATCCAGCTTATGAAGAACGAATCTCACTTAGAATTCTCTGATTAGTCCTCATTGACATTTATACATCTGTACGATTAAACACAGCCTTAAGTGTATAACAAATTGACATACCAACCATAAAATTAGATTATGGTAATGGATAAAGAATATATTAGAACTTCTGCAAAAAAAGGAGCCTTAACTTATGCAGGATAACAAAAAATACAATTCCGATAATCAAGCAAAAGAAATGATCTGTGAGATCGGAAGACGGATATACAACCGAAACTATGTAGCAGCTAATGACGGAAATATCTCCGTAAAAGTGGGGCCTAACGAAATTTGGACAACACCTACTGGAGTAAGCAAAGGCTATATGACACCTGACATGATGGTGAAAATGGACTTTTCTGGTAATGTCCTTGCCGGAAATTTGAAACCTTCATCCGAAGTTAAAATGCACCTTAGAGTTTACAATGAAAACCCAGAAGTGAACGCAGTGGTTCATGCACATCCTCCGATTGCCACATCCTTTGCAATTGCCGGGATTCCCCTTGATAAACCAGTGTTACCAGAGGCGATTGTGTTGTTAGGTAATGTACCAGTAGCGCCTTATGCTTTACCTGGAACACAAGAAGTACCGGATTCCATTGCTCCATATTGCAATACGCATAATGCTGTCCTTTTGGCCAACCATGGAGCCCTGACATGGGGAAGGGATTTGATGGAGGCATACTTCCGAATGGAATCACTTGAACATTACGCCAACATCCTTATGCACTCCACCTTTATTTTAAAAAAGGCGAATGAATTAAATACCTCACAAATTGCTGACTTGATAAAGATTAGAGAAACGATGGGGATAAAAGCAGGCGGCGTACCGATAAGTGAAGAGGATAGGAAAGATAACGAAGAGAATAGTTAAATTGCAAGAATCGCAAATTAGGAAAAGAAATGCGTCCCTCCTCCCATTATGATTTAGGTGAGGAGGAAAGATGATGAGTTTATTAAAGAAAAAAGATCCGTATCAGGTTTATATTTACACCTGTTTCTTATCACAATTGTTTTTTACTTTTGTATTTACCGTCAACTTGTTATATCAAGTAGAAACCGTTCAACTTACTCCATTGCAGTTGGTTTTAGTGGGAACGGTGTTGGAGGCGACTGTTTTCCTTTTTGAAATTCCTACTGGAATTCTTTCTGATTTAAAAAGCAGAAAGTTATCTGTCATTATTGGCTTTTTCTTGATTGGGGCAGGTTTTATTATTGAGGGGATGTTTCCGGTGTTTACGGCGGTTATTCTATCTCAAATCATCTGGGGGATTGGATATACGTTTACGAGTGGTTCTCATCAAGCTTGGATTGCCGATGAGATTGGCGAAGAACGTGCTTCTTCTGCATTTGTTAAAGGTGCCAAGGCAGGTAATCTCGGAAAAGTCCTTGCCATTCCATTAAGTATGCTGGCAGGGTATTATCTGCTTAATTTGCCAATCGTATTAGGCGGTATTGGGTTAGTCGTGCTATCCGTCCTTTTAATTTTCTTTATGAAAGAAGAGAATTTTAAACCGGCTGAAAAAGTGGAAAGAGTAACGGTTTGGATGAACATTAAGGAAAATATGAGCCAAATTCTTTATTTTTCTAGAGTCAATTTTCTTATGCGAGTCCTATTTCTTATAGCGTTATTTTTTGGCTTATATAGCGAGGGATTTGACCGCTTGTGGATTCCCCATTTTATTGAGCAATCAGGTCTATCGAATCTTTCTGACAGTCAGTTAGTTTTACTGATGGGCGGGGTTCAATTTATTGTTGTTCTTTTAACATTTGCTGCTCTCCATTTCATTGAGAATAGTTCCATCCACCAGCAGCTTAAGCATATTTATGTGGCTCTTTTTATAGGCAGCATTTTAATAATCGGTGCATTAATTGGTTTTGCTTTTACCACATTCGCTGTTGGTTTGTTGATTTTCTATATCATTATTCAAATTTCAAGAAGCGTTATGTATCCATTAGAAAGTGTTTGGCTAAATAAAATCATCCCGGATTCTTCTACACGTGCTACCTTTTTTTCCGTCAAAGGCCAGGTAGACGCAATTGGCCAAATTGGCGGCGGCCCTGTGATAGGCGCGGTTGCCTCAAACTTTACGATTAAAATTGCTATTTTGGCTAGTGCGATTATTTTAATGCCTGTTCTATTCTTATATAACCACATCATGAGAAAAACTAGATTGAGAGGATGACTAGTCATCCTCTTTCTTTTATCGGAATGTGAATCTCCATATAGACTTTTTCGTAATCCCAGTGGTGGCAGTGTTCATCATAGTATTCAAAGTCAAAGGCCTCTTCATCGACTTCATAAGATGATTGCGGGAACCAGTCCTCTAAAATATATTTCCATGTTCCTTTAATAGCTGAAGCAAACTTTTCGACTTCGACCAAAGGAGTTTTGAACACAGCATAAGTAGCTGGCGGTAGTTCAAAAGGTGTCAGCCCATCAGGAAGCGAAGTGCCTTTGTCAAATTCGACAGCAAATAAATAGGTGAATTTATCTTCTGCTGTTGAGGGACTTAAGTTAATACAGTACTCCCCGTGTTTTTTAGGGGCCAGCGTCTTATAGAGCAATCTTTCGATAGAACCATCTGCCAGTCCTTCTTGATCCCAAATCGCAGGTGCATCTCTTGTAAAGGATACATTTCTCATAGTAATCTTAAAAGTTTTTCCGGCAACCATGAACGCCGGCCTCGTAACAATCATCGGCTGCAACACAATTCCGCCTGTATTTTTTCGATGAATACTAATTAAATCTAATTTTTGCGGCAATGATTTGGGACAATGAATCTTATATAGACTAGGAGGACTCCCAAAGCATTTTTAAAAGCTTTTGTAAAACCGGCATGGGTTTCAAATCCGTAATCCATGGCAATTTCGATGATTTTTTTGCCATTTACTAATTCATATAACGCATACTGGAGCTTTCTCTTAACTACATAGTCCATTAGCGTATAACCGGTATGCTTTTGAAAAACTCGATAAAAATGATAAGGAGAATACCCCGCCATTTTTGCCAGGTATTCAGGGTCTATTTCCTCCTTAATGTATTCTTCAATATAATCAATCACTTGTTGGATCAAGAGTAACTGCTGGATATGTATCACCTCAAATCTAACTGCATCCATTTAATTGTGTTGAAATTCTCCGGGTTCTACTTCATTATAAAGATAGAGACATTTACATGAAATAAGTAAATTGATGATGAAGGAAGTAGATTATGACAGAAGAAAATATAACTAGAATTGACTTGGACGGCAAAGAAATTATATTAATTGGCACCGCTCATGTCTCCAAGAAAAGTGTAGAGCAAGTGAAAGAGGTTATTGAGCGAGAACGTCCGGATTCTGTTTGTATTGAATTGGATGACCAACGCTATAAATCGATTATGGAAGGCAGCAAATGGAAAGAAACGGATATCTTTAAGGTGATTAAAGAAAAGAAGGCAACACTACTATTGATGAATCTTGCTATTTCCTCGTTCCAAAACCGATTAGCCAAGCAGTTTGATACAAAGCCTGGACAGGAAATGATTCAAGGGATTGAATCAGCAAAAGAAATAGGAGCAGAGCTCGTTTTAGCCGACCGTAATATCCAAATTACTTTTTCGAGAATTTGGAGCAATGTTAGTTTTTGGGGTAAAGGACAGCTGCTAACTTCGATATTCTATAGCATTTTTAATAAAGAATCTATTTCAGAAGAAGAACTTGAAAAAATGAAAACGCAGGATACATTGAATGCATCTCTTGCGGAAATTTCGGAAGCATTTCCTCGACTAAAGAAGCCTTTAATTGATGAACGAGATCAATATTTAGCTCAAAAAATTAAAGAAGCACCTGGTAAGAAGGTGGTAGCAGTTTTAGGAGCAGCACACGTTCCGGGAATTACACAAGAAATTCATCGTGACCATGATTTACAATCTCTAACTAAAACACAACCAAAATCTAAAACACCTCAAATCATTGGCTGGGCCATCCCGCTGCTGATTGTGGCTCTTATTGCATTCACCTTTTTTCTCAATCCAGCGGCAGGTATGGACCAAGCGATCAGCTGGATCCTTTGGACTGGAATCACAGCGGCGATTGGTGCAGCTGCAGCCTTGGGGCACCCATTGGCGATATTATCAGCCTTTTTGGCTGCGCCAATCACTACCTTACATCCATTGCTGGCGGCTGGCTGGGTATCGGGAATTGTACAAGCCTATATTAAACGCCCGAGTGTTGCAGACTTTGAAACATTATCAGAAGACGTTTTTTCTATAAAAGGCTTTTGGCGAAATAAATTTACAAGGGTACTGCTGGTTATCATCCTTACCAATATCGGGGGTTCGATTGGAACACTTATTGGGGGAGCAGACGTAATTCGTACGTTCCTAAATAATTTTTAAGTGTGGTACCTTCCAAACGGAAGGTGCTTTTTTCTATGGTTGTAAAATGTTGTCGAACGTTTACAGGGTAACAGAGCAGAGGGGTGAAGTAGAATAGAGGTAATAGATTTGCAGAGGGGTTGGAAATGGTTGAATATTTATCTCATCCGCCACGGTGAAGCCGAGCATAATGTAGATAAAACAGTTATGGCACATACACATGATTCCCGGCATAGTTTAACGGAACTGGGGCTTAAACAAGCCCAGGCAACAGCTGAATTTTTCAAAACAATTGTTTCTCCAAAGACTGTTTTGTACAGTTCACCTTATTTAAGAACGATGCAGACCGCTAAGGCCATTCATACTTTATTACCAGAAGGCGTTCCATTATTCGAAAATCCTTTAATAAGAGAGTGGGAACTTGGGAATCTTTATGATTTTGCCGATCGTCCCCCTGAAAAGAAGAAGGAGTTCAAAGCGGCGGGTCAATTTTACTTTCGCTTTCAAGATGGAGAATCCCTTGCAGATGTGTATTTGCGTGCGACAATGTTCATGCATACGGTAGTAGAACGTGTGAGAAAGCAGCAACGCTATGAAAATATTGTGATTGTTACCCATGCAGCGTTTATTCATATGCTTTTAACCTTCCTGATGAATTGGCCAATAGAAGAGTTGAAGAATTTTAAACCGGTAGAAAACGCGTCCGTTATTAAAGTTAATGAAGTTGATGGTGATTATCAGTACGAGAAAATTTTCGTGCCAATTGTGGACAAATAAAACTCCCAATACACTCTTGTTCAATTTGAATGAGGGTGTATTTTTTACAAAAATTTCATTTTTAGAATAATAAAATTATTATTTAATTTAAAATAATACGTTTAATTTTAAACTTAAAAATGAAGTGAAAACGATTACACGAAAATTTCCAATAATTTAAATTGACTGAAAAGTATAATTATATTATTATTCTTGTAATAATAATTCTTTCGCGAGACGAAAGTTTAGTAAATCTAACCAGAAAGAAGGAATTCTTATGTCACAGATGTTAGCTTTAGTCATTCTTATGGCCATTTTATTTATCGGAGATTTAGTTGCAGTACGGACAAAGGCATGGGTACCTTCTATATTCGTTTGCGCTGTTTTGTTCCTTTTAGGATATTGGACATTCTTCCCACAAGACATCGTAGCAGTAGCAGGAGTACCGCCAGTGGTAGCGGTGATGATGATGTATTTATTAATTACCAATATGGGAACTTTGTTATCCCTGCAGGAATTGAAAAATCAGTGGAAAACGATTGTTATTGCTCTATCAGGAATTTTAGGAATTATCGCAATCTTATTTGGTATTGGAACATTACTTTTCGGCTATCAGACAGTTGTTGTTGCCATTCCTCCTTTAGTAGGTGGAGTAGTATCCGCCTTGATCATGTCAGAAGGAGCTAAGGAAGCAGGGCTTGCTTCTTTATCTGTATTCGCCATCGTTATTTATGTAATGCAGGGATTTGCGGGATATCCGATCACTTCTGTCGTTTTGAAAAAAGAAGGAAAGAGACTTCTTCAGCAATATCGCAGTGGAAAACTTGCGGTAGAGCCACAAGGACAGGCGGCAGCTGAAGTTGCTGCTGCAGCGACTCCCAAGCCTGAGTTAAAACTTTTTAAGAATATGCCAGAAAAATATAATACCGACTTCTTTAAGTTTTTGAGACTTTCATTGGTTGCATATCTAGCTTATTTAACTTCAACTCTATTAGCTCCAGTGGTTTCAATCAGCCCGTTTGTTCTTTGCTTATTGTTTGGGGTAATCGCAACAAGTGTTGGATTCCTTGAAAAACAGGTATTACAAAAAGCAAATGGTTTCGGATTTGCTCTTGTCGCGCTTATGCTCTTTATTTTTGATGGATTAAAACAAGCGACACCAAGCATGATGCTTGAAATTATCTATCCACTTGTCGGTACAATCGTATTAGCGGTAATCGGGATGTATATCTTCTCGTTCATTGCCGGAAAGATTTCAAAGGTGAGTAAAGAAATGGCTTTCGCTGTATCGCTGACCGCATTATATGGATTTCCAGCGGATTACATTATCACAAATGAAGTCATTAAATCCTTAACAGAAGATGAAAAGGAAAGAGAAATGCTGACCAGCCATATGCTGCCTCCTATGCTTGTCGGAGGATTCATTACCGTTACAATGGTGTCAGTCGTACTAGCAGGTATTTTTGTAGGATTCCTGTAAGAAAGGGTTTGAAGTAGATGGAAACAAGAGTAGATATAAATCTTGACCTCGTGCAGGCTAGAATCGAAAGCCATATTGACACATTGAGTACCTTTACCGCAACACCGGGCAAAGGTACTACTCGGCTTACATATAGTCATGAGGATTTGCAGGCACGTGAGTATATAAAAGAGAAAATGAAAGGCTATGGTCTAATTGTTCGTGAAGATGGGTTTGGAAATATTTTTGGAAAGCTTGAGGGTACTTTAAAGGAGGGCCCAAGTGTTCTGATAGGCTCCCATTTTGATTCCGTTCCAAATGGCGGTTCTTATGATGGCCCTGCTGGAGTTGTGGCAGGACTAGAAGTAGCGGCGCTTTTTGCGGAGAACAAGTTAACACCGAAATATCCTTTAGAAGTGATTGCTCTTGTTGAAGAAGAAGGCTCTAGATTTGGCGGCGGACTGATGGGGTCGCGTGGAATCGTAGGGTTATTAGATGAGGAAGGTTTTAATAGTTTAAAAGATAAAGATGGAATCTATGCAGTCGAGGCCATGAAGAAAATTGGACTCGATCCTTCGCTTCCTAAAAAGAGAGATCCTAAAACCATGAAGGCATACTTGGAATTGCATATTGAACAAGGACCGATTCTTGAAGAAAAAGATATTTCAATTGGTGTGGTTGAAGCGATTGTTGGTTTGACTCAATTAGAAGTAACTGTAAAGGGACAGGCGGGGCACGCTGGTACCACTCCGATGGACCGCAGAGCTGATGCGTTGGTGACGGCAGCAAAGATAATCGCACAATTCCCAGAACTTGCAGAAGCGGAAGGAGAAGGAACTGTTGTCACCACGGGACAATTAAGTGTCTTTCCAAACGGGGCGAATGTCATTCCTGATAGGGCGGTGTTTACGGTGGACATCCGTTCAGGCAAGGAAGAGAATGTTTTGAATGTGATCCGAAAAGTGAAAGACTTAGCGGATTTTTATAGTAAGCAAGGTATTGAAGTATGTGTTGAGCAGCTTTTATATATACAACCAAAAGAGATGAACAAGGATATTGTCTCCTTGTTAAAGAGAAAGACCAGTGAGTTAGGTATTTCTAAATGTTCGATTAACAGCGGTGCAGGTCATGACGCGATGGTCTTTTCTGATTTTACCAATGTAGGTATGCTATTTATTCCGAGTAAAGATGGATTAAGTCACTGTCCAGAAGAATGGTCCGATTCAAAGCATATAGCAAATGCTGTTCATGTTCTATATGAAGCGGCGAAAAAGTTGACGGAGGCGGAATAAATATGATTCATGCAAAAATCAAAAAAGCGATTCAATCATATAGCGAGGAACTAAGAGAGTTACGGCGAAAGCTTCATAGTGAACCAGAAGTTTCCTGGGAGGAATTTAAGACGACTCAATTTGTCTGTGAGTATCTTGATGAATTAGGAATTTCCTACCGAAAAACGAAACCTACCGGTGTTATTGCAGAAATTAATGGTGGAAAGCCTGGTAAAACGGTTGCTTTGAGAGGTGATATGGACGCTTTGCAGGTAGAGGAACTTAACAAGGATCTACCGTATGCTTCAAAGGAAGTTGGAAAAATGCATGCGTGCGGCCATGATGCACACACATCGATGCTTTTGATTGCTGCTAAAGCCCTAAATGAAATAAAAGAAGAATTACCGGGTAATGTACGCTTGTTGTTCCAGCCGGCTGAAGAAGTAGCGGAGGGAGCGAAGGCATTAGTAGCACAGGGTGCAATGGAAGGTGTGGATAACGTTTTTGGTATCCACATCTGGTCGCAGATGCCTACTCATAAAGTATCGTGTACACCAGGGCCATCCTTTGCTTCTGCTGATTTATTTAAGGTTACATTTAAGGGGAGAGGCGGACACGGAGCCATGCCCCATGCGTGTATTGACGCTGCTGTCGTAGCTTCATCCTTCGTCATGAATGTACAAACCGTTGTATCTAGAACCATCGATGCGCAGCATCCAGCTGTTCTGACGATAGGAAAAATGGCCGTCGGTACAAGGTTCAATGTAATTGCAGAAAATGCTGTAATTGAAGGAACGGTACGCTGTTTCCACCCTGAAACGAGGGACCATATTGAAACCCAGCTTCAGCACTATGCTGAGCAAGTGGCTGCACTATACGGTGCAACGGCAAAGGTGGAATATATTCGTGGAACCAAAGCCGTCATTAACGATGAGTATAGTGCAAACTTAGTTCAAACCGTTGCTGCAGCAGCATTTGGGGAAGATGTGGTTTATAACGAAAAACCAACCATGGGCGGCGAAGACTTCAGTGAATACCTCGCCCACGCACCAGGCAGCTTCGCCCTAGTCGGCAGCGGAAATCCGGTAAAAGACACAGAATGGGCCCATCACCACGGCAAATTCAACATCGACGAAGACGCCCTCGCCACAGGCGCAGAACTCTACGCCCAATATGCCTGGGCATACTTAAATCAATAACGGTGCCAATAACGGTGCCAATAACGGTGCCTGTCACCGCTCGTGGACACTGTCCACCTCAGGCGGACAGTTGCATAAAGATAGTTGGTATAAAATTAAAATGGATTCCGCCGCAGGCGGTATCCATTTTGAACAGCTTTTCTAGGGTTATGTTTTTTGTAGTTGTTGGATTCTTTCGAATACGATGTTACATAGATGGTAGTTGGCATAAGCGTATACGCAGAAGATAAACATGAAGGTTATCTTCCAGGTGAATAGGATTAATATTGTTAAGATTAGTAGGACCATGAGTGACAGTGTTACTAGTATATATCTGACTGAAAAGAATAAGGAGTTTTTGATTGCAGTTGTCCAATTAACATTGTAATTTGCAATGGTTGAAAAAATAAAAGTGGTGATGAAAAGCATTACTAATCCTAGTAACGATAAAACAGGTAAGAGTACATACTGGAATGTAGTAAAGTTTTTCAATAGCATAAAATTAAGGAAAAACAATCCCCCAAAAATTATCCAGATAATCCCTAAAATGAAACTTTGTTTAAAGTTCTCTTTAAAGTATTGGAAAAAATTCCGAAAAACACTATAGTCTTTATGCAATACCCACTGGCGAATCACGCAATACATTGCCACGGTGGCGGGGAAAATCGTAATGACAGGCAGGCAAAATAATAGCCAAAGGAGATTTAATTGGAAAAAGGCTGTTACAAATTCAAGGATTTTGAATAATTGTTTCATGTTAGCTCTCCATATTTCGTTTTTTCTATAGTACTATTAAAATACCATACAACTTTTAAAAAAAGAAGTACAAGTTCATTGGTAAAATTGTCTTTTAGGAGGACAGAATGGCGATTAATGCAATTTTCTTTGACTTAGATGATACATTACATGACCACCTATATCCTTTTTCTAAAGCGTTTAAAGACTCATTTCCTGCTCTTTCTCAACAAATGGATGTAGAGTCATTGTATAAAAAATTTAGGGACTTCAGTGATTTGCTGTGGAAAAAATATAGTAATCAAGAGTTGACGTTAGAAGAACTGCGGATAGCTAGAATTGTAATGGCACTTGAATATTTTCAAAAGGGCATCACGAATGAACAAGCAAGTGAATTTCAAGCACAATATGAGTTGAATTTGGACCAACTTCAGTTATTTGCGGACGTTCCGGAATTAATAAATGCTTTAAAAGCCATGGGGAAACTTGTTGGTATCATTACAAATGGGCCGGTACAACATCAGTCTAATAAAATACACTCACTTGACCTGACAAGTTACGTTTCTAGAGATCATATCTTCATTTCTGATGAAGTGGGGGTGGCAAAACCAAACAAACAAATTTTTCATCATGTCGCAAAACAAGTCAACATGCTCCCAAGTGAAATGTTGTATATTGGGGACTCCTGGCCCAATGATGTCGTAGCACCAATGGAAGCGGGATGGAAGGCGATTTGGTATAACCACCGAAAAAGGCTGCCAGATACCCCTCATAAACCGTTAGAAGTAATTAATGATCTTTTATCAATTATCGATATAGTGGATAAAGAAAAATAATACTGGCCGAAAGGCAGCAAGTAAATTTGTACGAACAATTTAGAAAATGTTATTGTAAAACGCCGCGCGTGTTCCGTATGATTAGGACAAGAACCTAATAAAATTAAGAAAGGAACAACAAAAATGAAACATCACACTTTTGCGAAAACCCCCCCAATGGGATGGAATAGTTGGGATTGCTATGGAGCAACCGTCACAGAAGATGAAGTAAAAGGCAATGCTGACTATATGGCTGAATACCTTAAGGATTATGGCTGGGAATACGTTGTTGTTGATATTCAATGGTACGAAGCAGGAGCTGTTTCCTCGGCATATCGCCCATTTGTACCCCTAGAGATGGATGAATATTCAAGATTAATACCAGCAGTGAATCGCTTTCCTTCAGCAGCAAATGGACAAGGATTTAAACCATTAGCAGATTATGTACATAACCTTGGATTGAAGTTTGGTATCCACATCATGCGCGGAATCCCCCGGCAGGCGGTTCATAACAATACCCCTTTATTAGGTACGAATGTAAAGGCTAGAGATATTGCGCATCCAAATTCTATTTGTCCTTGGAATACCGATATGTATGGAATAGACGCCTCAAAAGAAGGTGCCCAAGAGTACTACAACTCCTTGTTTCAAATGTATGCGGAGTGGGGAGTAGACTTTGTTAAGGTGGATGACATAGCAGCTTCTAGACTTTATTATTTTCATAAAGCTGAAATCGGGCTCATTCGAAACGCAATTGACCAGTGCGGAAGAGACATGGTTCTGAGTCTGTCTCCAGGTCCTGCACCTATAGAATACACAAAAGAATTAAAGGGAAATGCAAATATGTGGAGAATGACGGACGACTTTTGGGATCACTGGAGTCTGTTATATGGCATGTTTGAAAGATGTGAGAAGTGGTACGAACATGTTGGACCCGGTCACTGGCCAGATTGTGATATGCTGCCGCTCGGCCATATCGGACTTCGGTCGGTTGATGGCTGCGGAGGGGACCGCTGGACTAGATTTACCAAAGATGAGCAGGTTACGATGATGACGTTGTGGGCCATTTTTCGTTCTCCGCTTATGTTTGGCGGGGAGCTCCGTGATAATGATGACTGGACGTTATCTTTGCTTACGAATAAAGAGGTGCTTGAGGTAAATCAAAGTAGTCACAATAATCGCCTCATCAAACAAAATGGTGACAAGATTGTTTGGGCTGCCAATAATAATCAAGGTCATACTTATCTTGCCTTGTTCAATGCAGGTGAGAATACGGCAACAATTAAAGTAGCGCTTGAACAACTGGGTCTTTCAGAAGCACATCAAGCTAGAGATTTGTGGAAACATGAAGAATTAGGCTTGGTAACAGAAGGAATTGAACAAACATTAGCTCCTCACTCTTCGATTTTGCTTAAGTTGTATTCATAAAATTGTGATTGTCACATAATTAACAGTCAGACATGATGGCGATCTTCACCCTATCATGAAATGCCTCAACATCTAAAAAGGAAACAAAAAAACACACAAATTGAAGTGACCCCGTAAAGTTAGACAGGTTATTTCGTTAGGCAGCTTGTTGGGCCTGAACTCGGTACTGTACTGGGCTCAGGCCTTTTAATTTTGCCTTAATTCGTTTGTGATTGTAGTAATCTATATATTTTTCTAGTTCTTGTTTGAAATGGTCTACACTTTCAAATTCTTTTAGATACAGAAATTCTGATTTCAAAATCCCGAAGAAATTTTCTATAACGGCGTTGTCGTAACAGTTTCCTTTACGGGACATACTTTGCGTAATACCTCGCTCGTTTAGGGAATGTTGGTATTTTTTCATCTGGTAGTGCCAACCTTGATCTGAATGAATAAGTAGTTTATTGCCGTCGGTTAACCGTTCACAGGCTTGATATAACATCGTTGAGACAAGTGAATAGGTCGGTCTTGATCCAATTGTATATGTAATAATTTCTCCATTATATAGGTCCAATATCGGGGATAAATATAGCTTCTCTCCAAATAATTTAAACTCTGTAATGTCTGTAACCCATTTCTCATTTGGTTCTTCAGCTTTGAAGTTGCGATTTAAAATATTTGGTGCAATTTTACCTACTTTACCTTTATAAGAGCGATATTTTTTCATTCTGACGAGACATTTTAGACCTAGTTCTTTCATGTACGCTGTACTTTTTTGTGATTTACTTTGTGTCCACGATTTCTAAGTTCATCACGAATACGGCGGTAGCCAAAACGGCCTTCATGTTCGTCATAAATGGATTGAATCAATCCCTTCAGCTCTGCATCTGTATCAGGACGCCCCATGTTTTTCACCCAATAATAATACGTACTACGGGGGATATCTGCGAGTTGTAAAAGTGCTTTCACCGGAAATTCATGCCTTAATTCAAAGACTACTTGCGCTTTGTCTTTTTTGGTGATTTTTCCTTGTTTTGAACTAAGGCATTCAACTTTTTTAAATATGCATTCTCCATACGTAAACGTTCTAATTCCATTTGGAGTGCTTCCGTTGACCCTTCCGCTGGTACTTGTTTATTGGATGTTTTTTGATTCTCATTTTACATAAATGGACGTCCCTCTTTCTTTATTTGTAGGGCATCCAATCCTTCTGATTCATAAGCGATTTTCCATTTTAAAAGTGTTGAAGGTGATGGAATATTAAAGATCGCTGCTGTTTCCCTGATAGACGTCCCTTGCTCGTTCATATAATTGAGTACGTCTAGTTTATACTGTTGAGGATAGGATGTATACCGTTTTTCAAAGGCATCTTCACCAAAAAGATTATATTGTTTGATCCACTGAAGGAGTACACTATGATCTACACCGATTGAACGAGCAATTGTTTTCACTCCATCATTACCATTTAGATATTCTTTTACTGATTGTATTTTTTGCTCTGTCGAAAATTTCGCCATTAAAAAATGCACCTCGAATTGTTAGAGTGTGTCTAACAATTCGGGTGCACTTCAAATTTAAAGTGTGTTTTTTTTGTTCAAGTCCTTAACAAAAAAGAAAGTTCGATCACTTTTATTCCGGATTTATCATTAAATCTGCGCTTTTTACAGGTGCAGTAGAATTTCTTACTACCAACTCCGGTTCATAAATAACAGACTGGGTAGTATAGTCCTTTCCTTCTACCGCTGCAACAATGCGCTTCGCTGCCTCAATCCCCATTTCCGTTTTTGGATGGGCGACTGATGTTAGTTTCACTTCAAAAGCCTCTGCTAAAAACGAGTCATCATAACCAACAACTGAAACATCGTCTGGAACACTTACCTGATAATTACGCAATACATCTAGAACCATTAAAGCTAATTGGTCATTGTAACAAACAATTGCCGTCGGCTTATCATCAGATGTATAAAATTTGGCCAATTGATCCTTCACTTTTTCGTTCATATCCTCAGTTGAGTAGGAGATAACCATGTCTGGAAAGATGGTAATCCCGTGTTCCCGGAATGCGCGGATGAAGCCTTGCATACGATTAACCCCTTGAAGATCATCCGTTTTAAATAACCCGATAATCTTGCGATGACCAAGCTTAATTAGATGTTCAGTAGCAATATAGCCTCCATGTTCATCATTAACGACAATATGTGGAGGGGCCAATTGAGGATAAAACTGGTTAATCATTAAATATGGAATGTTATTTTGCTCCAGCTCCAAGTAGTAATGGATGTTAGGATTATAAACACTACTTTTTGTCGGTTCAACGATAAGTCCATCGATATTTCTGTTTAACATAGATTGCAAGCATTGTTTTTCTTTTTCGATGTCGTTATCGGTGCATGCAAATGTTAACGAATAACCTTGGGCCGTAAGGTAAGATTCAATTCCTCTAATGATAGAAGGGAAAATATAGTCGGAAATATAGGTTGTGATTACTCCGATATTTTTGCCATTCGATTGAAGTGGCAGAGCAGGATGCTCAGCTTCTTCTGTTTTGAACGAACAAAAGGTTCCGGCTCCTTGTTCCCGATAAAGCCAACCCTCATGTACCAAATCTCCGACGGCCTGCCGAACAGTATGCCTGCTGACACCAAACATTTTAACAAGTTCATTTTCTGAGTATATTTTTTCACCAGGCTTTACCTTACCGCTGGTGATCCATTCCGTTATCTGTTCTTTCACCATATTGTACTTTGTTTTTTGTGCCATTGTATCACTACTTTCTATATTACGTATTCGTATAAAATATCCGGACTATAGAATAAAAGGAATTACTATGTTTTTATTATACAACATTTATTATACCTTAAAAAACACGTACGTACATAAATAAAAAAATATTAAAACATCATTGACATGTACGAACAGGTATATTAGTATTTTAACTGTAGGGAATACGCTTTCATATTTTTACTAGAAACAAGATAAACGTAATTACAATGCCTTTAGTTAAGTGAAAAAGGTTGCGGCGGAAATATTCAGGAGGGATTGTTATGTAGTCGCCTAACATGTACGTACAATAGGAAAACCTATTAAAACGGATTAACTATTATTTTATATCATTTTATTAAATTCTGGTTGCGTTTGCAAAAATTTTCACGAAATTGTTTTACTATTAAAATAGTTTTGGAGGGATTACCTTGTCGAAATCAACAAAAAAGCTAGGTTCATTGATTCTACTTACTATTATGATTATCGGTTCCATCCTTGCGGGTTGCTCGAATAGCTCAGAGTCATCAGGAAAAACAAAAGATGGAAAATCAGCTATTACATTTATGTTTAGAGGGCAGCCCCAAGAATTGAAAGCTTATGAAGCAACTGTAAAACGCTTTGAAGAATCACATCCAGATGTGAAGGTTACATTAGTTCAAGTTGCTCCAGATCAATATGATACAAAGTTAAAAGCGGCGATTGCTGGTAAGAAAATTCCTGATGTTTTCTTCTATAACCCTGCGCAGGTAAAAGCGTATGTAAACTCTGGTGTATTAAAAGATATTACTGAGCAAGTAGAAGGATCAGAAAACGTAAAAATCGACGATATTTGGGAAAAGGGTATTGCTAAGTATCGCTTTGATGGCGAAACTCTTGGACAAGGTGCAATTTATGGCTTACCAAAAGATTTAGGACCATTCGCGTTAGGTTACAATAAAACAATGTTTGAAGAGGCAGGAATTCCACTTCCTGACAAGGATAAGCCTTATACATTAGATGAATTCATTGATGTAGCACAAAAATTAACAAAAGATACGAATGGTGATGGAAAAAGTGATCAATTTGGTGCTGGATTTAACATTCAATGGGCATTGCAGCCAATTGTTTGGAGTAATGGGGCAGACTGGATTGATGAAACAGGAACAAAAGTAACAATTGATACTCCTGAATTTGCTGAAGCAGTACAATGGTTTGCTGATCAACAAAATAAATACAAAATAACCCCTTCTATTGCAGAAGCACAAACACTTGATACGTACCAAAGATGGATGAAAGGCGAATTAGCATTCTTCCCAGTTGGTCCTTGGGATATGGCAACATATGCAGAACAATTAAAGTTTGAATATGATTTAATTCCATGGCCAGCTGGAAAAACAGGTAAACCTGCTGCGTGGATTGGATCTCTAGGTATTGGTGTAGGAGCTACAACGAAGAATGCGGAAGCAGCAGCTGAGTTAGCATTATACCTATCAGCTGACCAAGAAGGTAACCAAGCGTTAGTAGATGCTCAAGTTCAATTACCAAACAGCGTGACTGTTGCTGAAAAATGGGCAGCGGACACATCAATTAAGCCTGAAAACAAGCAAGAATTCTTAGATATTATCAATGATTACGGGCGTGGATTCCCAGCGGAAAAAACTTACACAGCTGAATGGTATGATGAATTCTTCAAAAACATCCAGCCAGTTCTTGATGGTAAGATGACAGCTGAAGAGTATGTGAAAGAAGCACAGCCTAAGATGCAAAAATTACTAGACGCAGCAATCGAACAAGAAAAACAAGCGAAGAAATAAGCAACAAACTGAACTTTGACACAGTGTAAATGGTGCTAGTTTTCTTAAAAATTACTAGCACCATTTATTCCTTTTATCTAAATTTTTTGGTGAAAAAGAAATTTAGAAAAAGGGAAATGTGTCATAATTATAGCTTTTGAAAGGATGAGGGAAGATGAAAGCGACATCCAAACTGTATCGTACAGAGCAAAGATATGCCTATTTATTTATTGCAGCACCTGTCCTAGGATTCCTCATATTCGCCATGGTTCCGCTTCTGTATTCCATTTATGGCGCTTTTACAAACTGGGATGGCCTAGGATCTATGAACTTTATTGGGTTGGAGAATTTCAAAAATGTTTTCCAAGACGAGTACTTCTATAAATCTATGTTTAACACGATTTATATGATGCTTGGTATTCCAATCGGTATTGTTTTAGCGCTATTACTTGCATTAGCTTTAAATCGCGGGATCCCTGGAACCAACACATTTAGGGTTCTCTATTATATTCCGGTTATCTCTTCTATCGCTGCAATCTCCATTCTATGGCAGTGGGCTTATAATGGGGATTATGGATTAGTCAATCAGTTTTTAGATGTCTTCGGGATCGAAGGACCAAACTGGCTGCAAAATACTTCTACAGTAAAACCGGCTTTGATTATTATGGCAGTATGGAAGGGATTAGGTTATACCATGCTTCTATACTTAGCTGCGCTTCAAAGTGTACCTAAATCATTTTATGAAGCAGCAAAACTGGATGGAGCTAACGCTTTCCAAGCATTCTGGCATATTACTCTCCCGATGGTAAAACCTGTTACCTTCTTTATCATCGTAACCAATATTATTGGCGGAGCTCAAATTTTCACTGAAATCAACGTAATGACTCCAACAGGCGGTCCTGAATATAGTTCTGCTTCCGTGGTGTTTTATATTTGGCAAAAAGCATTTGGTAACTTCCAATTAGGTTATGCATCTGCAATGGCCTTAGTATTAGGACTTTTCATCTTCATTATTACTTTAATCCAATTTAAGATAAACGAGAAAAATTCCTTCGAACTGGATTAATAACCGTAAAGTAAGAGAGTGATAGAGAGGAGCGTATAAAATGGAAGTTGCAGTGGCAAATAAAAAGTCAGTTAAAGCAGAACCTATGTCTGAAAAGAAGAAAAATAAAATTACCGATGCCGTTGTTTTTGTTTTCCTAAGCATTGGGGCGATCTTCATGGTAGCACCTTTGTTATGGATGTTCTCGACTTCGATTAAGTCAAGGGAGGATGTTTTTGCCTTACCTCCGGTGTGGATTCCAGACACGATTTCATTTGCTAAGTATTCTGAAATCTGGTCAATGGGGCCGCTTCTTTCAGGTATTAGCAATAGCTTAATCGTAGCTGTATCGGTAACAGTGATTGGTACATTCACCTCAAGTTTAGCGGCATTTGCTTTCTCAAAACTGCATTTCAAAGGGAAAAATAACATCTTCATCATGTTATTTGCATCGGTTATGATTCCTTATCCAGTGCTAATGATTCCGCAGTTCATCATGTTTTCTTCCGTAGGATGGGTTGATACACTGCTGCCATTGATTATCCCTGGATTTTTCGGAAACATTTTCATGATTTTCTTTTTACGTCAATACTTAACTAGTATTCCTACCTCAATCATTGAAGCTGCAAAGATTGATGGATGTTCTTATTTCCAAATTTTTTATAAAATCATCTTCCCGTTAATTAAGCCTGCGGTAGCAGCACAGTTAATTCTATGGTTTATGGGGATTTGGAATGATTACTTAGGACCAATCCTATATTTGAACTCGCCAGAGAAGCAGACACTTCAATTAGTAATTGCAAACTTTAACGCATCTTATGCAATCCAAAGTGATTATCCACTAATCATGGCTGCATCTGTGGTTGCGTTATTGCCGATGTTGATTGTTTTCATTGTCTTCCAAAAACAAATCATCGAATCTATTGCAATCTCAGGGGTAAAAGGTTAAACCTTCTCATTTAGAAATAATGAAAAAGCACTTATCAGAGTTAGTAGATGATAAGTGCTTTTTGTTTAAGGCTGTGTTAAATGGGTCTGTTGATTTGCGCTCCAGGCACTTCGCTTTCCGCGGGCGGTCCGGGGAGCCTCCTCGGCGCTTTAGCGCCTGTGGGGTCTCCCCTGCCCCGTCCTCCCGCAGGAGTCTTCGTGCCTTCCGCACAAATCAACAGAGTGCCAATATCTAAGTTAGCTTTAACACAGCCGTGTTAAAAAATACTCACATACCATGGAGTTTATCAATGAAACTTAAAACATATTTTGCTGGAATTGTTATTTTAATGGTTTTGTTTGTAACTGCGTTGCTTGTTATATCTTTTGCTATGCCTAAAACGGGTAATTTGTCCGGAATTACGCTACCAGCTGCTCCTGCTGATAAACAGGTGCAAAATGTTAACAGTGATATCGTGCATAAGGAAAAAGTTTGGACCACCAATTTTACACATGATGCTTCGATTATTAAAGCGGATGGCTGGTATTATGCGTTTTCCACTGACTATATGGCAGGCGGCCCGCCAAAACCCGGAATACAAATTAGAAAGTCGAAAGATTTAATTCATTGGGAGTTTGTGGGCCGTGTGTTTGAACAAGTAACTTCAGAAGCTTGGGAATGGACGAAAGGCACAACTTTCTGGGCTCCAGATGTGGTGGAGATGAACGGGAAGTATTATTTGTATTATTCCGTTTCGTCAGTTGGAAAAAGGAACTCTTATATCGGTGTGGCAGTAAGTGACTCGATCGAGGGTCCCTGGAAAGACGAAGGTGTCGTATTTAAAACGCAAGAGGGTGATAATCACACGGTAAATGCCATTGATCCCGATATCGTGATAGATGAACAAGGACAGGCTTGGATGGTATATGGCTCCTATTTTGGCGGGATTTTTATCACAAAGGTCGATTCTCAAACTGGTAAGTTAGTGAATCCAGATGATGAAGGTACATTAATTGCACAACGGAGAAATATGAATTATGGCATAGAAGGCCCAGAGATAATGTTTAATCCTGAGACAGGTTATTATTATCTGACAGTTTCTTATGAGTGGCTGGAAGATACGTATAATGTTCGTACGGCTCGTTCCAAAAATATCACAGGGCCATATGTAGACTATAATGGCAGCGACATGATTGATAATACGGATGAATCTTTTAATACAGGCAATAAGCTAGTCGGAGCTTATAAGTTTGAAAATAGTGAAGGCTGGATGGGCACGGGGCATAATGCCTTATTTGAAGAGGATGGGGAATATTATCTCACCCATAATGCCAGACCCGGTGAAGATGTCTATTGGTCTCATTTACATGTCAGAAAAATGGTATGGACAGATGATGGCTGGCCAGTGGTTTCACCGGAAAGATACGCAGGTGAAGCAGAACAAGAAATAAACGAAAAAAATATTATTGGCGAATGGGAACAGATCCTTCTTCCTAGATATGATGATAGTTTACAAGTTTCCCGGCCGATACAGTTGAAATCTAGAGGGAAAATCGAAGGTGACGATAAAAGTCATTGGGAATTGACAGGGGATAACACAATAGAACTTGCCATTTATGACCCTGGCGCAGCTCCAGATGATTACTGGAAATATACGTTGAAAGTCATTCCTGCTTGGGATTGGGAAAATTGGAATGGTACCCTTGTTTTCACTGGTATGGACCAAGAAGGAACCGTTTTATGGGGTAAAAAAAAGGTTGAGAATAAATAATATTGGAGTGAAATCAAATGGTATCCACCAAGCTGGAAAATGGAAATAGGGCACTAAAAGAATTTGATTTAAGTTCTGTCCGTATTACAGGCGGTCCGTTAAAGCATGCAATGGAGTTAAATAAAGAATATCTTTTAAAATTAGAGCCTGATAGACTGCTTGCTAGATTTAGAGAGTACGCAGGGCTGCAGCCGAAGGCGGCAAACTATGAAGGCTGGGAATCACAAGGTATTTCTGGGCATACATTAGGGCATTATCTGTCGGCAACTGCCATGATGGCCGCGGCAACAGACGATGAGCGATTTCATCAAAGAGTAAATTATATTGTAGATGAACTCGATATTTGCCAGGAAGCACATGGAACAGGATATATTTCTGGTATTCCGCGCGGTAAAGAAATTTTTGAAGAAGTAAAAGCAGGAGATATCCGCTCACAAGGCTTTGATTTAAATGGAGGATGGGTGCCTCTCTATTCTATTCATAAATTATTCGCTGGTCTGCGTGATGCCTTCAAATATACTTCTAACAAAAGAGCGTTGCAGGTTGAAACAAAGCTTGGCTTATGGCTCAACGATGTGTTTGAAAACCTAAACGACGAGCAAATACAGGAAGTCTTGAAGTGTGAATATGGCGGAATGTCAGAAGTGTTGGCAGACCTTGCGGAAGATACAGGTGATGAGCGCTTTTGGAAGTTATCACAACTCTTTCATCACAAGGAACTATTAGATTCGCTGGGTGATGAAAAGGATGTGCTGGCGGGAAGGCATGCCAATACCCAAATACCAAAGATCATTGGGACGGCACGGCAATATGAAATTTCCAATAATGAATCCTGCCGCCGTATTTCAGAATTTTTCTGGAAACAGGTTGTTCACCATCATTCCTATGTCATTGGCGGCAACAGCATGAATGAGCATTTTGGAGAACCAGACAAATTATCTGACCGGCTTGGGGCGAATACTTGTGAAACATGTAACTCCTATAACATGTTAAAACTCACTAGACACCTCATCCAGTGGAATGCACTTGCAGAACAAGGGGATTTCTATGAGAGGGTTTTATACAATCATATTTTAGCATCCCAGCACCCGCAAGAAGGCACGGTTACTTATTTTGTTTCCCTGGATATGGGCGGCCATAAGGTTTACAATTCTCAGTTTAATGATTTTACTTGTTGTGTTGGTACAGGAATGGAGAATCATTCAAGTTATGGCAATGGAATCTATTTTTATAACGACCATTCTCTCGTGGTGAACCAATACATTCCGTCTAAACTGAATTGGAGAGACAAAGGAATTGTTCTTCATCAAATAACTGCCTATCCTGATAAAGGCACGATCAAATTGTTAATTGAGTCTTCTGATGCAAAGCAGTTCTCCCTATCTGTACGCTGCCCATATTGGGCTGAAAAAGGGATGAGTGTAAAAATAAATGGCGAGACGTACAACCACAACGCCACGCCTTCCAGTTTTATCACCATGGACCGTGTTTGGGAAAACGGGGATACCATTGAATTAGAAATACCAATGACAGTAAGAGTAGAAACGATGAATGACAACCCAAACCGTATTGCATTTATGAACGGTCCGCTAGTTCTTGCTGGTGATTTAGGGCCGATACAACAGGATGAATCTTCCAGAGAACTATTATATACACCAGTATTAGTCACAAACAAATCAACTGTTCTTAAAAATATCGAGCCGGTATCAGAAAATACTCATCAATTTGAGATGAATAAGCTGGGATATCCTCGTGATGTTAGATTGATCCCGTTCTATCAAATGCACGATCGAAGTACCTCTGTTTATTGGGATGTTTTTACGGAAAAAGAATGGAAAGAAGCAGAACTTTCCTATAAAGCCTCCGTCGAAAAAGAACGTGAACTTCAGCTGCGGACGGTTGATTTTGTTCAGCCGGGAGAAATGCAGCCAGAGCGTGATCATGAATTTGAAGGGGAACACGTGGGATATGGTGTCCAGTCCAATCGGAAATATCGAGACACATGGCCAAGCGGGCATTTTTCCTTTACGTTAAAAGTTCAATCATGTCAGCAGAACCACCTTGTTGTCATGTATACAAAAGAAATTGAGACAATGAAATCCTTTGATATCACTGTTGATGGAGTTAAATTGGAAAATGGTCAAGTGGAACTTGTTGAGTTGAACACGTTTGTACAAGTAAAATATGAAATTCCAAATCACGTTACTGTAGATAAGGGAAAAGTAAAGGTAACTTTCCGTGCGTATGAAGGCCGAAAAGTACCTAAAGTGTTTGCGATAAGAGTGGTAAAAGAATAAAAAATACAAGTAAAAGAGTAGGAAAACCAACTTGTTTTTCCTACTCTTTTAACTTGTATGCAAAAAGTTTTTAAATATAGAGTAAAATACCTTGAAAAAATATGGATAGGTGGTACAATCAAGTTAACAGTTATACGTACAAGTGAGTAAAAGTAAACACAACAACCCTAACTTGTTGGACAAAATGAAACGTTATTTGTCGAATAATCGTATTTCTTGTACGGATGACATATTTTCATATTAATTAGCGTTTAATTTAAACCTGAGTGTGCTTTGGCGGAGTTACTCGCCATTCTATTAAACTCAGCAAAAATTTTATTGATTATGTAAACGTATTCTTTCTAAAGGCAGGGTGAGAAAATGGCTAAATATGCAATTGGTGTCGATTATGGTACACAGTCAGGGAGAGCCGTTTTAGTTGAGATTGGAACTGGTAAAGAGGTTGCGACTGCTGTAAAACCATACACACATGGAGTAATGGATGAGTTTTTACCAGATGGGAAGACCAAATTAGAGCATGATTGGGCTTTACAGCATCCTACAGATTATTTAGAAGTTTTGCAGATTACCATTTCAGAAGTATTAGATAAGGCACAAGTTTCTCCGGATGATGTCATCGGATTAGGAATTGACTTTACGGCTTGTACGGTCCTACCGGTTGATCAGACTGGGACTCCACTTTGCTGGAAACCTGAATATAGTAAAAATCCACACAGCTATGTAAAACTTTGGAAGCACCATGCAGCACAAGACAAAGCAAACCGTTTAAATGAAATTGCCGAACAACGCGGCGAAAAGTTTTTACAACGTTACGGCGGAAAAATTTCTTCTGAGTGGATGATTCCGAAGGTATGGCAAATTCTTGATGAAGCACCTGAAATTTATGAAGCAGCTGATCAAATTTTAGAAGCAACGGATTGGGTTATCTCTCAATTGACTGGTCAAGTAAAGCGCAACAGCTGTACTGCTGGTTATAAGGCAATGTGGCATAAGCAGGACGGCTACCCATCAAAAGAATTTTTTAAAGCGCTTGATTCTCGTTTAGAAAATGTGGTCGAAGATAAATTATCTACGGATATCGTTCCAATTGGCTCTAAAGCTGGAGAAATCACAGCTGAAGGTGCAAAGTTAACCAGTTTGAACCCGGGAACTGCCGTTGCAGTTGCAAATGTGGATGCACATGTTGCTGTCCCAGCAGTTGGGATTACAGAACCTGGCAAACTATTAATGATCATGGGAACATCTACATGTCATATTTTACTAGGTGAAGAGGAAAAGATTGTTCCGGGAATGTGCGGTGTGGTTGAAGATGGAGTCATTCCTGGATATATGGGATATGAAGCTGGGCAATCTTGCGTAGGTGACCATTTTGAATGGTTTACTGAAAACTGTGTTCCCGCCAGCTACTATGACCAAGCAAAAGAAAAAGGCGTTAATATACACCAGTTACTAACGGAAAAAGCAAATAAGTTAAACGTTGGTGAAAGCGGTCTCCTTGCCCTTGATTGGTGGAATGGTAATCGTTCAACACTGGTAGACGCGGACCTTACGGGAGTACTGCTAGGACAAACATTACTAACAAAACCAGAGGAAATTTATCGTGCGCTGATTGAAGCTACCGCTTACGGTACCCGAATGATCGTCGAAACATTCCGTGATAATGGTGTTCCAGTGAATGAAGTGTATGCTGCGGGAGGAATTGCTGAGAAAAACGCAATGATGATGCAGATTTATGCAGACGTATTAAACATGAGTATTAAGATTTCTGCTTCTTCTCAAACACCGGCTCTTGGTTCTGCTATGTTTGGTGCTGTTGCGGCAGGTAAAGAACGCGGCGGTTATGACAGTATTACAGAAGCAGCAAAGGATATGGGCAGAGTTAAAGATTATGTATATCAGCCAAAGGCTGAAAATAAGGTTGTCTATGACCAGCTGTATACGGAATATGCACGTTTATACGATTATTTCGGACGCGGAGAAAATAACGTGATGAAAACATTGAAAAAAATCAAAAGTGCAAACTCCTTAGAAAGAACGGAGGAGACAGTATGCTAGAGAGACTAAAAAAAGAAGTTTTGGAAGCTAATTTACAGCTTCCAAAACATAACTTAGTTACTTTTACGTGGGGAAATGTAAGTGGGATTGATCGTGAACAGAACCTTGTGGTCATCAAACCAAGCGGTGTACCTTATGATGAGCTAACGATTGAGGATTTGGTAGTAGTAGATTTGGAAGGCCGAATTGTCGAGGGTAATCTTCGCCCTTCGTCTGATACTCCAACACACCTTGCACTCTATCGCGCTTTTCCAACGATTGGCGGAGTGGTACATACTCATTCGCCATGGGCAACGAGCTGGGCGCAGGCAGGACGTCCCATTCCTGCACTTGGAACTACCCATGCAGATTACTATTATGGCGAGATTCCTTGTACACGTGAGATGACTCAAGAGGAAATTGATCGTGGTTATGAACTTGAAACAGGAAATGTCATTATTGAAACGTTTGAAAAGGAAGGATTAGATCCTGCGGCTATGCCAGGAGTTCTAGTGTTTAATCATGCACCGTTCTGTTGGGGAAAAAACGCCAATGAGGCAGTACACAACGCCGTGGTGCTTGAAGAAGTAGCCAAAATGGCCCTGCATAGCTACCAGTTAAATCCTAGCGTAAATCCAATTCAACAATTCTTGTTAGATAAGCATTACCTGCGAAAGCATGGAAAGAACGCCTACTATGGTCAAACAAAACAAACATCAGAGCAAACGAATTAATGGATGTAAAAAAATAACTTGTGCGCATAAGCGTTTGAATTTTGCAAAATATCAACTACTTTAGGGGGATTTACCTTGTTAACAACAAAAGCCTATGAATTTTGGTTTGTAACTGGAAGTCAATTACTTTACGGAGAAGACGTTCTGAAAGCAGTAGAGGAAAATTCAAAAACGATTGTAAGCGGACTAGATCATGATCCAGCTGTTCCATATAAATTAGTTTTTAAATCAGTTGTGAAGGATTCCGACGCGATTCGCCGCTTAATTCTAGAAGCGAATGCAGATGAAAATTGCGCAGGGATCATAACTTGGATGCATACATTCTCACCATCAAAAATGTGGATTGCAGGGCTAACAGCACTTCAAAAACCATATCTTCATCTTGCAACACAATTTAACCGCGATATCCCATGGAATTCCATTGACATGGATTTCATGAATCTTAACCAAGCTGCACACGGAGATCGTGAACACGGATTTATCGCAAGCCGCTTAAAGGTTAAGCGTAAGGTTGTGGTAGGACATTGGGAAAACACAGAAGTTAGAGAACGTGTTGGCAGCTGGATGAGAACGGCAGTTGCCTTTGCTGAGAGTAAAAACCTGAAAGTGGCTAGATTTGGTGATAATATGCGCCAAGTAGCGGTTACAGAAGGTGACAAAGTAGAAGCGCAAATCAAATTTGGCTGGACAGTCGATGGGTACGGTGTAGGGGATCTCGTTCAACGTATGAATGATGTAAGTGAACAAGAACTTGATCAATTGGTGAAAGAATATGAAGAGCAATATGATATTACTCCAGAAGGTCTTACAGACGGACCAGTAAGAGATAGCATTCGTTATCAAGCAAGAATCGAACTTGGAATGAAATCATTCTTGACGGAAGGCGGATATACAGCATTTACAACTACTTTCGAAGATTTACATGGCATGCGTCAGCTTCCTGGTTTAGCTGTACAACGTTTAATGGAACAAGGCTATGGCTTCGCGGGTGAAGGTGACTGGAAAACCTCAGCGCTCGTTCGTTTAATGAAAATCATTGCTGGCAATGAAGGTACTTCTTTTATGGAAGATTACACTTATCATTTTGAACCAGGAAATGAAATGGTTCTTGGTGCACATATGCTTGAAGTTTGTCCAACAATCTCAGCTATTCGTCCTAAAATTGAGGTTCACCCGTTAGGAATTGGCGGCAAGGAAGATCCTGCAAGAATCGTATTTGATGGCAGAGGCGGTTCTGCATTAAATGCTTCGATTGTCGACCTTGGACATCGTTTCCGTCTGCTTGTAAATGAAGTAGATGCCCTGCAGCCAGAACAGGATATGCCGAAACTTCCTGTTGCCCGTGTGCTTTGGAAGTGTCAGCCATCTCTGAATCAAGCTGTTGAAAACTGGATCGAAGCAGGCGGAGCTCACCACACTGGTTTCTCTTATATAGTAACAACTGAACAGTTAAGAGACTTTGCAGAATTGGCTGGAATTGAAATGGTAGTCATTAATAACGATACAAAAACAGAATCATTTATTAACGAATTACGCTGGAACGACGTTATCTATCGTTAATTTTTAACCTTGGGGCTATTACAAACTAATAGCCTCAAGGCTATTAGACTTTGTATTTTTAGGAGGAAATTTCTTGGATAAGACCGTTGATAAGTTACAGGTTGAGCAGTTAGCAGTTAATACGATACGTACTTTAGCGATTGATGCAATTGAAAAAGCAAAATCAGGTCATCCGGGCATGCCGATGGGAATGGCGCCTGCTGGACATGTACTTTGGTCCAAAGTGATGAACCATAATCCATCTAATCCTGTGTGGTTTAACCGTGATCGCTTCGTATTATCCGCAGGACATGGATCGATGTTGCTATATAGCTTACTTCATTTAAGCGGATACGAAGTTTCACTTGATGATCTAAAGCAGTTTAGACAATGGGGAAGTAAAACACCTGGGCATCCTGAATTTGGTCACACTCCTGGGGTAGATGCGACAACTGGACCGCTTGGTCAAGGGATTGCGATGGCTGTCGGCATGGCAATGGCAGAGGCTCATTTATCAGCAGTATATAACCGAGAAAACTTCCCGTTGATTAATCATTATACATATGCAATTTGCGGGGATGGAGATTTAATGGAAGGTGTTTCTGCAGAGGCAGCTTCTCTTGCGGGCCACTTGCAATTAGGGAAACTTATTGCAATTTATGATTCCAATAATATTACCCTTGATGGGGAAGCAAATCTATCATTCTCTGAAAATGTCGGTCAGCGTTTTGAAGCGTATGGCTGGCAGGTACTTCGAGTAGAAGAAGAAAACAACCTTGCAGCCATAGAAGCTGCGCTGCTTGAGGCAAAGAAGGATCTTTCAAAACCAACTTTAATTGAAATCAAAACAACACTTGGCTATGGCAGTCCGAATAAAGGTGGAAAAGGCGGCCATGGAGGAACTCATGGATCACCGCTGGGTGCTGAAGAAGTAAAACTGACAAAAGAATTTTACGGGGTACCGCAAGAAGACTTCTATATTCCTGAAGAGGTTAAAGAATTATGGCAGGAAGTAAAAAACAATGGTATTCAAACAAACCAGCAGTGGGATCAATTGCTCGTTGAATACAAACGAGAGTATCCGGAATTAGGAGATCGTCTTGAAAAAGAAATCAAGGGTGAGCTGCCTGTTGATTGGGCAAATGACGTGCCGGTATATGAAAAAGGTGCTTCTATTTCAACTCGGGTGGCTTCAGGGCAAGTATTAAATGCACTGGCGAAAAAAGTTCCTAACTTAATTGGCGGCTCTGCTGACTTAGAATCCTCAACAATGACGCACATGAAAGACCTAGGCCGTTTCTCACCAGCTGATTATGCTGGCCGAAATATTTACTATGGTGTTCGTGAGTTCGCGATGGGCGCAATCGTAAATGGTATGGCGCTTCATGGCGGAGTAAAACCATTTGGATCAACTTTCTTTGTATTTTCTGATTACCTGCGTCCGGCGATTCGATTATCGGCTCTCATGAACCTACCGGTAACGTACGTTTTCACACATGACAGTATATTTGTCGGTGAGGACGGTCCGACTCATGAACCGATTGAACAGCTGGCAGCATTGCGCGGAATTCCAAATGTCACTGTTTTACGACCTGCAGATGCGAATGAAACGGCAGCGGCTTGGAAATTTGCAATTCAAAATCAAAATGGCCCAGTAGCATTGGTGCTGACAAGACAAAACCTTACTGTGAACATTGAAGCTGAAAGTGCTAATGAAGAAGTTAGTAAAGGGGCATACATTGTTGCCAACTCTGAGCAAGAGGTTCCAACTGTCCAGCTTATTGCTACAGGTTCTGAATTAACGTTAGCTCTTCAAGTAAAAGAAGGCTTAGAAAAAGAAGGAGTTAGCGGCAGAGTGGTCAGCATGCCATCTTGGGAGTTATTTGATCAGCAGTCAAAAGAATATCAAGATTACATTTTGCCTTCTGAAATTAAACTAAATGTTGCAATTGAGTTAGGTTCACCTCAAGGCTGGGCACAATATGTCGGCAGAGATGGACTAGTCATAGGAATATCTACTTTTGGAGCTTCAGCACCAGGAGACAGAATTGCAAAAGAATATGGATTTACTGCAGAAAGCATTATTAAGAGAATCAAAGAGAAGTTTTAACTTTATTACTGACTGGAGGAATACTCTATGAAAAATAATGTCATTGTCAATGCCGATATTACTAAGGGTAAAATTAATAAAAATATATATGGTCATTTTGCCGAGCATTTAGGCAGATGTATTTATGAAGGAATATGGGTAGGCGAAGATTCATCGATCCCAAATACAAAGGGTATCCGCAATGATGTATTAGCAGCATTAAAGAATATTAAAGTGCCGGTTCTTCGCTGGCCGGGCGGCTGTTTTGCTGATGAGTACCACTGGAAGGATGGCGTCGGCCCTAGAGAAAACCGTAAGCGTATGGTGAATACGCACTGGGGCGGTGTTGTGGAGAACAACCACTTCGGAACACACGAATTCATGCTGTTGTGTGAATTATTAGATTGTGAGCCGTATATTTGCGGAAACGTTGGAAGCGGTACGGTGCAAGAAATGTCTGAATGGGTTGAATATATGACATTTGAAGGTGAATCGCCAATGGCAAACTGGCGCCGGGAAAATGGCCACGATGAGCCTTGGAAATTAAAATACTTTGGTGTAGGGAACGAGAACTGGGGCTGCGGCGGTAATATGCGTCCGGAATATTATGCAGACCTTTATCGCCGCTATCAAACGTATGTACGTAACTATGGCGGCAATAAAATCTATAAAATTGCCGGCGGAGCAAATGTGGATGACTATAACTGGACTGAAGTGTTAATGAAGAACGCTCACTGGTTAATGGACGGTTTAAGTCTTCATTATTACACAATTCCAGGAGATTTCTGGCTTGGCAAAGGATCTGCAATTGACTTCCCTGAAGACGAGTGGTTCATCACGATGAAGAAAGCACTTCATATGGATGAGTTAATTACAAAACACAGCACGATTATGGATAAATATGATCCAGATAAGCGAATTGGCATGATTATTGATGAGTGGGGAACATGGTTTGATGTTGAGCCTGGAACCAATCCAGGATTCTTATATCAGCAAAACACCATCCGTGATGCACTAGTAGCTGGGTTACATTTTAATATTTTCCACAACCATGCTGACCGTGTTCAAATGACGAATATTGCTCAAACCGTCAATGTTTTGCAAGCGATGATCTTAACAGAAGGCGAGAAGATGATTCTTACGCCAACCTACCATGTATTTGATATGTACAAAGTTCACCAAGATGCTGAACTGCTTGCAGTTGATTCTACATTTGGAAGTTATGAATATAACGGAGAAACGTTACCACAGGTAACTGTATCTGCTTCGAAAAATGCTGAGGGTATCGTTCACATCAGCTTATGTAATATTGACCATCAGAACGAAGCAGTCTTAGACTTAGACCTCCGCGGAGTAATTGGTGTGGATACTAACGTTACAGGAACCATCATTACATCTGACTCTATGAATGCACATAACACGTTTGAGCAGCCAGAGGTTGTAAAACCTGCTACGTTCACAGGAGTCACGGTTGAAAATAATAAATTAGCAATTAAACTTCCAGCAATGTCTGTTGTGACATTAGCGGTTAAATAAAATACGAGGAGGAACTGGCAGTGAGTAAGCAAAATCTATGTAAAGGCTGCGTTGAAAGTGTGATGGTAACAGAGGAAGTCATCCAGGAGCTTGTTAAGGAAACGGAAGAAGATTTATCTGTTATTGTATCGGACGAACTCTACTCAGAACGATTAAAGATTTGTGAAAGCTGCCCTTCTCTTCAATATGGCACCACTTGTGCTCATAGTGGATGTATTGTCCGCTATCGTGCCAAGTTTAAGAACAAAAGCTGTCCATTTGCAGGAAAGCCAAAATGGGAAAAGGTTGGTTAAATACGAATAGTTTTATAGAAATGAAGCCTAAGCTTTTGACAAACTTATCAGATAGTAGAAAGGAACAGGGAACATGGCCAATAATAAAGCAAAAATGATTTTAGAAAAAGATTTTAAAGTCTCTGAGATTGATAACCGTATATATGGTTCTTTTATTGAACATTTAGGCCGTGCCGTTTATGGCGGCATTTATGAGCCAGGACATCCGCAAGCCGATGAAAATGGGTTCCGCCAGGATGTAATTGAAATGGTGAAGGAACTTCAACTGCCACTTGTCCGCTATCCTGGCGGTAACTTTGTTTCCGGCTATAACTGGGAGGATGGAGTAGGCCCTGTAGAAAGCCGCCCGCGTCGTTTAGATTTAGCTTGGCGTACAACTGAAACCAATGAAATGGGTACCAATGAGTTCATGAAATGGGCGCAGTTAGTCAATGCTGACGTAAATATGGCTGTGAATCTTGGAACCCGTGGTATTGATGCAGCTAGGAATCTAGTGGAATATTGCAACCACCCAGGCGGTTCTTATTATAGTGACCTTCGTATTTCTCATGGTGTAAAGGACCCTTACAAGATTAAAACTTGGTGTCTCGGCAACGAAATGGACGGACCATGGCAAATCGGGCATAAAACTGCTGCTGAATATGGCCGCCTTGCTCAAGAGGCTGCTAAAGTCATGAAGTGGGTAGACCCTACCATCGAGCTGGTTGCATGCGGCAGCTCACACCGCAATATGCCGACATTTGCTGACTGGGAAGCAACGGTACTTGACCATACGTATGATCATGTAGAGTTCATCTCACTTCATCAGTATTACGGCAACCGTGACAATGATATTTCTAACTATTTAGCCTTGTCCCTAGAAATGGATGACTTTATTAAATCGGTTATTTCAATTGCTGACTATATTAAAGCGAAAAAACGCGGGAAAAAGAAAATCAACCTCAGCTTTGATGAATGGAACGTTTGGTATCACAGCAATGAGGCAGATAAAAAAATTGAGCCATGGAGTATTGCACCGCCTCAATTAGAAGATATTTATAACTTTGAAGATGCTTTATTGGTTGGATGTATGCTGATTACGCTTTTGAAGCATGCAGACCGTGTGAAAATTGCCTGTCTGGCTCAGCTGGTTAATGTTATTGCACCCATTATGACAGAAGAAAATGGACCTGCCTGGAAGCAAACGATCTTTTATCCTTATATGCATACTTCTGTATATGGACGCGGCGTTTCGTTAAACCCAATTATTTCAAGTCCTAAGTATGACAGTAAGGATTTCACGGATGTACCATATTTAGAGTCAACAGCTGTTTACAATGAGGAACATGAAACATTAACAATTTTTGCTCTAAACCGTCATTTAGAAGAAGGATTAGAACTTGCTGTCGACATCCGTAACTTTGAGGGTTATGAAGTAGTCGAGCATATTGTTTTAGAAAATGACGGCAATCTAAAACAAACGAACTCTGCTCAAGGTACACCAGTTGCCCCGCATTCTAATGGCAATGCAAGAACTGGAAATGGCGGAGTTACCGCGGTATTACCTAAGTTATCTTGGAATGTAATCCGCCTGGCGAAGCGTAACTAATATCGCTCCATTCCATACCTGCTCTGTTACATTTGTTAACGGAGAGGTATGGAATGATTTTTTCTATTTTATCTTTCTTAAGGAAGGGTTGAACGCTATGAAGATTTTGAAAGAGGAGTTTGGAAGGAAAGATAACCAAACTGTTTTTTTATTTACTCTCGTAAATGATCATGGAGTAGAAGTTGGCTGTATTAATTATGGCTGTATTATTACAAAAATCATAACCCCTGATAAAGATGGAAACTTTGAAAATATTGTTATTGGATATGACACGTTGAACGAATATGAAAATGATCCTTATTTTCTAGGCGCTGCCATTGGCCGTGTCGCTGGAAGAATTAAGGCGGGTTCCTTCGATTTGAACGGACAAACATACACACTCGCGAAAAATGAAAATAATAATCATCTGCATGGTGGAAATAAAGGATTTAACCAGATTGTTTGGGAAAGCGAAGTCATCGAAAATGAACAGGAGATTGGTATTGGCTTCACTTATTTAAGCCCGAATGGTGAAGAGGGTTATCCTGGGAATTTAAATGTTTCGGTTACTTACTCCTTGAATAATGAAAATGAACTATCCATTCGTTATTCTGGCGTGTCTGATGAGAACACACTGCTAAATATGACGAATCACTCTTATTTCAATTTAAGTGGAAATTTAAAACGAGACATTTTAAATCATACACTGCAAATTAAAAGCGATAAGTTTCTTGAGTTAAATGATGAACTGCTTCCTACTGGAGAAATGCTGGATGTGAAAGGTACAGCATTTGATTTTACAACAGAGAGAATAATTCAAACGGGAGTGGAGTCAGACCACCCGCAAAATCAATTAGCTGGCGCGGGCTATGACCATCCATTTCTACTAAATACGCAACATGATAAAGAAATTGTCCTAAAAGACATCGAAAGTGGACGGACCTTAACAATTGAAACAGATGAAGCAGGAGTGGTTGTCTATTCTGGCAATATGATGAAATCGGAAGGAGAGATTGCTGGGGTACCATCACGGAAGTACTTGGGTATTTGCTTAGAGACTCAGGGACTACCGGATGCGATCCATCACCCGCAGTTCCCTTCTTGGATTTTAGAAAAAGATAAAGAGTATTCTTCCGTGACCATCTATAAATTTGGGAACTTAGAAGACTGATACTGTTTCAATGGAGCAGGAGGAATTTAAGTGGAAAACGATATGGCCGAACTCATGACTCTGGCTCAAAACTGTGATTGTGGAAATCACCATCATCCTATTCCAATAGAAAAAATCTTGATTGGAAACAGTGTTTACAAAGAACTTGCTGCCTTTGTCATTACTAAGGGATTTAATCATGCCGTCATTATCGCGGATGAAAATACTCATCAAGCTGCAGGCAAAAGTCTATCTGAAACATTGAAAGAAACGGGTATCAGAGTATCTCTTAGCATCATTACACCGGATGAAAATAACGATGTTGTCGCTGACGAAACTTCCTTAGTTCAAGCATTATTAGAAATACCGGTTGAAACGGATGTCATTATTGCCGTAGGTGCAGGGACCCTTCACGATATTGCGCGTTTTTGCAGTACAAAAATAAAAGTGCCATTCATTTCAGTTCCTACTGCACCTTCTGTAGATGGATTTACATCAATGGGGGCTCCGTTAATTGTCAGGGGTGTCAAAACGACCTTCCAAATGACAGCTCCGGTTGCCGTATTTGCAGATTTAGCTGTACTTATGGCAGCACCACGAAAAATGGTTGCAGCAGGCTTTGGTGATATGCTGGCCAAATATACTTCGCTTGCTGACTGGAGATTTGGCCATCTTGTAAAGGGTGAACCCTATTGTCCGCTGGTTGCTGCAATTACCCGCGAGGCGTTAGAGGCATGTGCGGCGAATGTAGAAAAGATTGCTGAAGCGGATGAAGAGGGAATTCAGATTCTAATTGAAGCGCTGATCAAGTCAGGGTTAGCCATGCTGATTTTTGGACAGTCACATCCTGCTTCTGGCGGCGAACATCACCTCTCACATTATTGGGAAATGGAATTCTTAAAGCAAAAGCGCCCTGCTGTGCTTCACGGTGCGAAAGTCGGCGTAACAACGGTACTGCTTGCGGAAGTATATAAAGAACGGTTTCTTCCTTTACTTTCTGAATCAGCTCGGTTACAGCCAGGAAAGTTACAAGAGAACCTCAAAGAAATCATGAAAATCTATCAAGAAATACCCAACCCCGAACACCTAAAGAATCTGTTAACGCAGACAGGCGGGGAAACATTGCCGGAACAGCTAGGTATTGATGAACAGCTGGTTGCCGCAAGCTTACAAAACGCACATAACTTAAGAAATCGTTACACAGCTTTAAAATTTATGAATGCTGCAGCAGAAAGCAGCACCCTTATACATCCATGATTTTGAAAGGAAAGGTGAAGTATCATGCAAAAAGTTGAAACGTTGAAAAATCCAATCGTCGAGCAGCGTGCCGATCCTTGGGTTTATAAGCATACAGATGGATACTACTATTTCACTGCTTCAGTACCTGAATATGACCGAATTGAAGTAAGAAGGTCAAAAACAATCCAAGGATTAGGCGATGCAGAACCAGTCGTTGCTTGGACGAAACATGAAGATGGAATCATGAGCGCAAATATATGGGCTCCTGAAATTCATTTTATTGAAGGCAAATGGTACATCTATTTTGCAGCGGCCCATAAGGACGCGATTTTTGACCATCGGATGTATGCAATTGAAAACGACTCACAAAATCCGCTCGAAGGAAATTGGGTTGAAAAGGGACAAGTAAAAACGGCTTGGGAGTCATTTTCTCTTGATGCGACCACTTTTGAACATAATGGAGATTTATACTATGTTTGGGCTCAAAAAGATCCTGAAATCGAAGGCAACTCCAACCTCTACATTGCAAAGATGGCGAACCCTTGGACACTTACAGGTCCACAAGTAATGATTACAACACCTGAATATGATTGGGAGAAAATTGGATTTTTAGTGAATGAGGGCGCGGCTGTTTTAAAAAGAAACGGAAAAATCTTTATTTCGTATTCTGCCAGCGCTACGGATTATAACTACTGCATGGGCTTGCTTTCAGCAGACGAAGACAGTGACCTGCTTAATCCGAAATCATGGAAAAAGTCACCACAACCTGTTTTCCAAACAAACGAGGAAAACAGTCAATATGGTCCTGGTCATAACAGTTTCACAGTATCAGAAGATGGCAGTCAAGACATCCTGATTTACCATGCACGTAACTACCGTGAAATCGTCGGTGACCCGCTATGGGATCCAAACCGTCATACACGTGCACAAGTGTTTACGTGGAATGAAGATGGAACGCCTAACTTTGGCACTCCGGTTCTAGATGGAAAATAAGTCATCATTGATAAAAGGGAGATTTTTATGGTAAGAGTAACAATCGAAGAAGCTAAAAGAGCAGAGGATCTCATTATCGAGCAGCGCGCTGATCCATGGGTTTACAAGCACACAGATGGCTACTACTATTTCACCGCATCCGTTCCGGAATATGACCGAATTGAAGTTAGGCGGTCTAAAACAATTAAAGGAATAGTAGAAGCGGAACCTGTAGTTGCATGGCGTAAGCATGAAACGGGACCATTGAGTGCGCTTATTTGGGCACCAGAAATCCACTATATCAACGGAAATTGGTATATCTATTATGCAGCTGCACCATCAAAGGAAATTGTAAATGGACTTTTTCAACATCGCATGTTTGTCATTGAAAATAAATCTACTAATCCTTTAGACGGTAATTGGGAAGAAAAGGGACAAATCAAAACGGACTGGGAGTCGTTTGCCCTCGATGCGACTTCATTTGAGCATAAAGGCCAGCAGTATCTTGTATGGGCACAAAAGGATCCACACATTAGGGGAAACTCAAACCTTTATATCGCTCCATTAGAAAATCCATGGACGATTCAGGGTCCTCAAGTCATGATTACGAAACCAGAATTTGATTGGGAAACGATTGGATTCTGGGTAAATGAAGGACCTGCAGTCTTAAAGAGGAACGGGAAAATCTTCATTTCCTTCTCTGGCAGTGCCACGGATGAAAATTATGCTATGGGAATATTAACTGCAGATGAAAACAGTGACGTAATGGATCCGGCATCTTGGAGTAAATCCACAGAGCCTGTGTTTAAAACGAATTATGAAACAGGACAATACGGTCCAGGTCATAACAGTTTTACGGTCTCAGAAGATGGAAGCAAGGATGTTTTGGTTTACCATGTAAGAAACTACACAGAGATTGTCGGCGATCCGTTATACGATCCGAATCGCCATACCTGTGCAAAGGAATTTACTTGGAATCCTGATGGCACACCAAACTTCGGTTTCCCAAAATAAATAATTGACGAACGATAAGGTTCATATCAGCTTTTTGATATGAACCCTTTCTGTAAAAAAAGGCGGGCAGCAAGATGGAAAGTTTACAAGATTCACAGGAAAGACGTATGACTCTGCGTGCCATAACATGGCCGATATTTATCGAATTGTTTCTGCAAATGATTATGGGAAGTACAGACGTCATCATGCTATCCCATATTTCTGATGATGTTGTCGCTGCAATAGGTGTAGCAAATCAACTAGTCTTTTTTGCTATTCTCCTATTTAACTTTACAGCCACAGGAACAGCGGTTTTAATCTCGCAGTATTTAGGTGCAGGTTTAAAAAAGGATGCCAAACAAGCATCTGCGATCTCCTTAACGATTAATCTGGGTATGGGTTTGGTTGTCAGTGTATTGTTTGTCATTTTTAAAGGACCGTTATTAAATATATTTCACCTTGATCAGGACATAGCCATGATCGGCTATGATTATTTATCCATCGTGGGTGGTACATTATTTCTTCAAGCAATGCTCGTTACTGTTTCTGCCATTTTGAGGTCAAATGGCTTCACAAGGGAAGCGATGTTCGTTTCAGTCATGATGAACCTTATCCATTTGATAGGAAATGCCTTAGTCATTTATGGCTGGTTTGGATTTCCTGAAATGGGCGTTAAAGGAGTGGCGCTATCGACTGCTTTCAGTCGTGCAGCAGCATTAGTTCTCGCGTTTTGGTTCATGTATAAGAGACTCCCTATCAGAATTGAATGGAATGATTATATCGATTTCCAATTAACGCATATTAAAAAAATACTGAAAATAGGCATTCCTGCTGCAGGGGAACAACTTAGTTACAATACGAGCCAGATGGCGATGACGGCAATTACTGCTCTTCTCGGCGCAGCAGCTTTGTCTACCCGTGTTTACACATGGAATATCATGTCCTTTATAATGCTATTTGCATTAGCTGTTGGCCAAGGAACACAAATTTTAATCGGTTATCGTGTAGGAGCTGGCGATTTTGCAGGGGCCTATAAGCAACTACTAAAAAGCTTAAAAGTAAGTTTTATTATTACTATTGTTATAGCAATACTTATTGCTATTTTTAGAGAAGCCATTATGGGTCTTTTCACAGATGATCCGGAAATTATTAAAGTCGGAAGTACACTTTTATTATTATGTTTAATTCTTGAGCCCGGAAGAACATTGAACCTTATCGTGGTTAACTCGCTTCGTGCTACCGGTGATGCGGTTTTTACCGTAAAAATGGGAATTCTGTCGATGTGGGGAATTGCTGTTCCTGTGTCGTATTTATTGGGTATACAAGTTGGTATAGGGTTAGCAGGAGTCTGGATTGCCTTTATAGCGGATGAATGGTTCAGAGGAATCGTTATGTATTTTAGATGGAAAAGCAGAGCGTGGGAAAAGAAAGTACTCGTTGATAAAAAGCAAGCCATTACTAGTTAAAAACTGAGGAGGAGAACGTTAAATGAAATACCGCAGACTTGGAAACAGTGGATTAAAAGTTAGTGAAATTGGATTAGGCAGCTGGCTTACCTATGGAAAAGCGGTCAATAATCTCACTGCACATGATTGTATTCATAAAGCATATGAACTTGGGATTAACTTCTTTGATACAGCCAATGCCTATGAAGGTGGAAAGACAGAGGAGGTATTGGGTGAGGCGTTAAAAGAATATCCAAGAAGTTCATACGTTGTGGCAACAAAGCTATTCTTCCCGATGGGTTCTGGTCCGAATGAGCGCGGACTATCAAGAAAACATATTGTCGAACAATGTGATGCTAGTTTAAAACGATTAGGCGTGGATTATATTGACCTTTATCAATGTCACCGCTATGACCCAGAGGTACCGATGGAGGAAACATTGCTGGCTCTTGATGATTTAATCAGGCAAGGGAAGATCCTTTACGCAGGTGTAAGTGAATGGAGTGCTGCCCAAATTGAGAAAGCTGTTGGGATCGGCAAGGAGTATCGCTTAAGACCGATTATTTCTAATCAGCCTATTTACAATATGTTTGAAAGATATATTGAAGATGAAGTGCTGCCAATATCGGCCGAAAAAGGGATTGGCCAAATTGTTTTCTCACCGTTAGCGCAGGGAATATTAACAGGTAAATATAAGCCTAATACAGAAAAACCAGCGGATAGCAGGGCCGCGAATGATGCGACTAATTTTGTCATCAATAGCTATTTCCGGGAGGATGTTCTGACAGTGGTACAGAAATTAAATGGATTAGCTTCTGAATTAGGGGTTACGTTAAGTCAGTTGGCATTGGCATGGATTCTCCGCCATCCTATCATTAGCTCAGCAATTATTGGTGCGAGCAGGACGGAGCAAATTGAAGAAAATGTAAAAGCGGTGGATATCAAATTGGAGCAGGATGTTTTACAAGCGATAGATTCAATTCTTGAAGAAGTAAAAGACTTTGCGCCATTAAGGTAGCAATTTTTCAATAGGCTTTGTTAGACTTGACGGTTGATTTGTGTTCTGTTTGCCCAAAATCAAGGGTGAATGGTGATCTGGGTAAAGTGGGAATGTTACAAAATCAATAAGGGCTCTAACACAGCCTTTCAATAAAAAGCGGGTGAGGGTTGTTAATGAAGGTCTATAAACATGGGGATTCTTTAGTAACAGAAATTAATGAAACGCGAATTCATAAAGGTGCTATTTCGTTTTGGAATTTAGGACAGGCAGGAATCTTGATGAAAGGCAGAGAGGAAGATGGATTAATCTGTATTGATCCCTACCTATCAAACAGCATTGAACAGGCAAATCCTGAAACAGAATTTAAACGGGCGTTTCCACCTGTTCTTCCTCCAAGCATGCTGGAAAACGCAGATGCGATTTTAATTACTCACGAACATGACGATCATTTGGATTTTGCCACGTTAAGAGAAGTCGGACAAAATAAGGTGGTTGTTCCAGCACCGCTCGTATCAATGGTCCAATCGGAAACAGGAAACGAAAACATAGTAGCTGCAAAAGCGAATGAATCTCTTCATATTAAGGGATTTCAGGTTACACCTTTTCCAGCAGCACATACTGATTATCAAGTTGATGTAAATGGTGATCATCTATATTTAGGTTATGGTCTAGAAGTAAATGGTGTTCGCCTGTTTCATAGCGGTGATACGATTGTCACCCCAGAATTAATAGAAAAGATCATAGAATTCAAACCTCATGTTGTATTCCTGCCGATTAATGGTGGAGACTATTTCCGTGCATCACGAGAAATAGTTGGAAACATGAGCTTTCGTGAAGCGGCGGAGTTTTCAGTTACGGTAGATGCTGACCTGGTTATTCCGATTCATTATGATTTGTTTCCCAATAATCGGGACAATCCTGCTTATTTTGTAGATTACTTGTTTAATCATTATCCAAATAAAAAGTTTCATATGATGGCACCTGGAGAACGTTTTATCTATCACCTGTAATTCAAACACTTGGAGGATGAAAATATGAATAACTCAAAACGCACCGGGAACATAAGTTTTTATGATATAGAGTGGGACTTGAAAGGTGATTTATGGGCCCATGATCCGGTTATAGCGAAGGAAGGGTCTACCTGGTATGTGTTTCATACTGGAAATGGTGTCCAAATAAAAACATCTGAAGATGGGGTTAACTGGAAGCAGGCAGGACAGATATTTCCGTCATTACCTGAATGGTCTAAACAGTATGTTCCTGAAAAAGAGGAAGAAAGTATTTGGGCTCCGGATATCTATTTCCATGATGGAACATATTATATCTACTATTCTGTATCTACCTTTGGGAAGAATACGTCCGCCATCGGATTAGTAACCAATACCACACTTAACCCTGATAATCCTGATTACAAATGGGTGGACCATGGATATGTTATTCATTCAAGTGAATCTGACAACTTCAATGCGATTGATGCCAATTTAATATTCGACCAAGAAGGTACACCATGGTTGAATTTTGGGTCATTCTGGTCCGGAATCAAGCTCATCCAATTGGACCCTGTAACGATGAAGCCGGCAGAGGGTGCGCAGCTCTTATCTATTTCAAGCAGAACGGAACAGCCGAATACGATTGAGGCGCCTTTCATTGTCTACCGTAACGGCTATTATTATCAGTTTGTATCTTTTGATTTTTGCTGCCGTGGACTTGAGAGTACCTATAAAATTGTCGTTGGCCGATCAAAGAATATAACAGGACCGTATTTCGATCGAGATGGGGTATCAATGATGGAAGGCGGAGGTACACTCATCGATGCAGGAGATGAGAGATGGATCGGACCAGGACATTGTGCCGTCTATTTTTCCGGTGACTCATCCCTTCTAGTCAACCATGCCTACGATTCTCTGAAAAAAGGAAAACCAACATTGCGGATCAAACCGTTGTATTGGGATGTAGAAGGCTGGCCGCATATCTAAAATGAAAAAAGACTTTGGGGGACCGTGCCTCAAAGTCTTTTTTATATTTAGGCTGTGTTAAAGTAGACTGATGATTTTAGAACCTGTTGATTGGAGCGGAAGGCGCTTGACTCCTGCGGGATGAACGAGCTGAGTGAGACCCCGCAGGTCGGAACGACCGAGGAGGCTCACGGGCGAGCCCGCGGAAAGCATAGCGCCTGGAGCGCAAATCAACTGCCCAATATAACACAGCCAACATTTTTATTATGCTGCTAAGTTTAATTTATGTTTTCGCTTATAAACTACTTTCGATAATAACACACTGCACTCATATAAAAAGATTAACGGGATGACTACCAAAATATCAGATAGAAAATCCGGCGGAGTGATTAATACAGCGGTTACGATGAGAACAAAGTAAGAGTACTTGCGAATCTTTTGTAATCTGTATGGATTTAATACCCCAAGACTAGTCAAGAACATGATTACCACTGGAAGTTCGAATAAAAATCCAAAAGGCAGGGTCATGTGCAGTAAAAACGTAAAATACTTTTCTGTGGTGAAAAAGGTCATAAACATATCCTCTGACATCGAGAGAAGGAACTGATAAACGATCGGGAAAATGATAAAGTATCCGAAACTAATTCCAACAATAAATAAAAGGAATAAAGAAGGAATATAGGCTAATGTTACTTTTCGTTCAGTATCTTTCAAGGCAGGACGGACAAAAAGCCAAATTTGATAGGCTGCTATTGGAATACTCCCTGAAATGGCCACCACACAGGAAAGCATCAAATATACCCATAAAATATCGCTTGGCCCTAAAATAGCGAGCTGTACATCTAGGTCCTGAACCAGCCATTGATAAATATCTTGAACATAGACAAAGGATAAAATAAACAAAACCATAAAGGCCCCGAGTATGATGATCAGTCGTTTACGTAATTCTTCAAAATGGCCAATCAAAGCCATATCATGATTAGACATTGTAAATCCTCCTTAGAAAAAGAAGACGCAAGCACCATTTTCTGCCTGCATCTTCTCGAGATAAGTATTAAATCGTCTTTTCCTCTTTTTTTGGCTGTACTTTACTAGTGTCCTCATCCGAAACCAATTCACGTGTCGATTTTTTAAATTCCTTTAAGGTGGAACCTACAGCACGTCCTAATTCCGGTAATTTTGAAGGTCCGAAAATGATTAATGCAATCACTAAAACAAGTATTAAACCGGGGATGCCTATGTTCTGAAGCATAATTGTTGTACCCTCCTTTAGATCGCTTTTTTTGTTTGATTGCGTTGATAGCAATATTGAAATAGCTTATACTTAGCTTTGTTTTTACAAAGATGACAACGATAGCTTTCTTCCTCTGGAATTAACTTAATATGAGGAACATACATATGCTTCAAGGCATCTTTAACGTGGTTTGAACATACAAACATGATGAGTTGTGCCCCTTCCAAGTGGTTATTTAAAGCTTCCACCTTGTACCGCTACTAAACAAGAACGTCCGAAGGTTTGCCCAGGGTACGGATTCCATGTTTCTGGATGCTGTACATCTAGGAACAATGTTTTTTCGTCTGGAGTTAACCATGGTCCTGTTACTTCACAGCCTTTTGGACCTGAAGCAAATTGGAAAGGTTCCCCGTAATCTTTACCATCCGTTGGTATCATGAATACTCCACAGTTTTTATAGGCAGCATATTGATTGGTTTCTGTTGCAGAATAATCTTCAACCACCCAGAGATTGCCTTTGCTATCAAAGTGCAGGTTATCAGGGCAAGTAATTCCGCTTTGCTGACCGCCGGCAACAAACACTTCAAATGTGAAGGATTCACTAGCGTGGTCACCGTTTGCCGGAACAAAACGAACAATTTGTCCATGGAAATTTCCGTGACCAGTGTTATTCGTTAGGGCTAAGAAGACAGATCCGTCATGAGGGTGAATTTCCACATCTTCTGGACGGTCTAATTTTGTACCGCCTGCAGCAAGACCTGCTGCGCGTGCATTTGTTAAGACATCAGCTTGGTCAGCAAATTGACTCTGAAGCTTGGAATTGGTTGCATGATCGAGAGCAATCCATTTTTGCTGACTCATACTTGCCACATATAATGTTCCGCTTTCTAAAATATCAAAGTTGGCTTCACGATTGGCAGGATTGAATTTCTTGCTGCTAATAAATTTATAGAAGCACGCATCACCTTTATCATCACCCATATAAACAACCACTCTGCCGTCATTGGTTAAGCCCATTGCAGTATTTTCGTGGGCAAAACGACCAAGGGCAGTATGCTTACGTACAGGTTTGTTTGGGTCGAATGGATCTACTTCAACAACCCAGCCATAATGATTGTCATTAAAATTTGGCCAGCCATAGTCATCGCTGTATTCTGTGTTTTCTTCACAAGATAAAACAGTATTCCATAAAGTGCGGCCGCCGCTGCAATTTCCTAATGAACCCACTACACTCGTTGCTCCGCTTACATACTTGCTTCCACGTGCGGGACCAGTTAATTCAATTGGAGTATTACCATCGACACGGCGATTATATGTATCATCTAAAACAAGTTTCCAGCCATCCTTTTCCTTTTTAACATGGATGACAGAACCACCGACAGCTTCTTTTTCCATTTTTAATAGCTCAGGATAGTTTGCTAGATTTTCCTTTTTAAAAGCAGCTTCGTTGATTCCTAACATCTTCATATAGTTTCCTGGTTCAGGGAACTCATGATTGACCCAAATCAAGCCTTCCTCGGAATTGTTGCCGCCTTTTAAGCTATCCATTGGAAAATAAACAGTTAGGTCAGCTGCATCTCCAAAAATTTCACCCTTCGAATTAATCTTATCTCCATAAGAAGCAATAATTGAATAGTTGTATCCGTTAGGAAGGACCATATCGTTCTCCCATGTACGACTAACTGGTTTGAACGGGGCAGTAAGTGATTTACCCTTTCCTGAAGGCTGTCCATTTAATAAGTGGTTTCCAGTCATTGCGTTCCCAGTTAAAGTCCCAATTCCGGATGAAGCTGCAACGAGTGCGGCAGTACTGCTTCCAACATAGGTTAAAAATAAACGGCGATCCATTTCATCATTCTCCCTTTTAGCTCAATTTGTATCTTCTCCTAGATTATAGGCAGTCCAATACCCAATGTTAATTAAGGGAGTGTAAAGAATTGTTAAGAAAAATTAAATTATTTTAATGATTTGTAAATTGGTAATATGGCTTTTATCTAGAGTCTTGGCCTTAATTGGGTAACTAGTAAAACGATTAAGCGGAGGTTTTCCGGTTAACTGCAAAACGGTGCTCGTTTCGGAGAAAATAAGCGGAGGTTTTCCGCTTATGCAAAGCAAAATCTCCCATTTTCTAATTTTTCGAGTGAATAGGCGGAATATCTCCGTCTAATGAAGCCTTTTTTTATTATATTCACTAATTAAGCGGAATTTTTCCGCTTATTTTTCAACTAGGGTGCGATCCTCCGGACGAATGCACCCGAAGACGGAGTTATTTTTTTATAGAGCGTTTATTTTGCAATAAATTAAGGAACATCTCTAATATAAATGTGAACAATGAATTTCTTTTCTGAGGTAATGAATAATATAAATACAGTGAGATGGAGGGGATAAAACGATGGAAGGTTTTCATCAGAGTCCAAATATTTATAGCAGTGAAGTCAATCTTAAAGTGAAAGATTTAGACTATGCTCTAACTTTTTATCAAAATATTATGGGTTTTAAGGTACTAGAGAAAACAAATGGGAAAGCCGTTTTAACTACTGATGGAAAAACACCGTTAGTAACGCTGGAACAGCCTGAAAATGTGATACCAAAGAAAGAAGGAATGTCAGGACTTTACCACTTTGCGATCCTCCTGCCAAGCCGTGCGGATTTATCTGTTTTTTTACGTCATTTTCTTGGCACTGGATACCCGCTCGGTGCTGCGGATCATTATGTGAGTGAGGCACTTTACATAACCGACCCGGACGGAAATGGGATAGAAGTATACCGAGATCGTCCTTCGAATGAATGGACGTGGAAAGATGGCTTGGTGGACATGGCAACAGTGGAACTAGATGGAAATGGAATCCTGGCTGAAAGTGACGCGGAATGGACGGGTTTGCCTCCTGGAACAATTATGGGTCATATTCATCTTCATGTAGGAGATTTACAGAAAGCAGAGGAGTTTTACACAAAAGGGCTGGGATTTAATATAGTAAGCCATTATCCACAGGCGGTATTTTTATCCACAGGAGGTTACCACCATCATATTGCCATTAATACATGGCAGGGTGTTGGGGCTCCAACTCCACCGAAAAACAGTGCAGGACTAAACTGGTATACACTCGTATTTCCAGATTATGCGGTGAGAGAAGCAGCGATTGAACGCTTAAACCAACTAGGTGCAAGTGTGGAAAAAGAAGCAGATTATTATGTCACGAGTGACCCATCGGGTAATCAAATCCGATTGGTGTTATAACGCTATTAACTGTAAAGCCAGAGGAATCTGGCTTTTTTTGTTGTGGTTAAATTGGAAAAATATCCAAAATATATTGTTTTTTGGAAAATAGAATGGTATAGTACATTACAACAGTAATGTACTATGTCAGAGAGGAGGAAGAAGGTTGATTCTAAATATGGACGGAACGAAGCCGATATATCTGCAAATTTCCGAATGGCTGGAGAGAGAGATTCTGAACGGAAACTTTGAGAGTGATCAAAAAATTTATTCTCAGTATCAGCTTGCAGAGATGTTTACGATTAATCCAGCCACGGCTGCGAAAGGGTTAACACTGCTGGTCGAAGAGAATGTTCTCTATAAAAAGCGCGGGCTCGGTATGTTTGTTTCAAAAAATGCGAGGGAGATTATCTTGAGCAAACGAAAAAATCAAACCTTAAAAAAATTAGTTCTTGAAATAGTCATGGAGGCAGAACGGTTGAATGTAAGCAGAGAGGAACTAATCAAAATGATACAAGATGTTAAAGTAGAGGAGGCAGGGGAATGAATATCATTGAGTGTAAAAGATTGACCAAAGTTTATGGTGGAGCAAAAGCGTTGAACAATCTTTCTTTTGAAATAAAAGAAAATAAGATTACGGGTTTAATAGGAAGAAATGGTGCGGGCAAAACGACACTTTTAAAAATTATTGCTGGTTATTTTAGAGAGACTTCAGGTGAAGTAAAGGTTTTTTCAGAAAAGCCTTTTAACAATTTATTGGTGTCGGCCAATGTTATTTATATTAATGACCAAATGAACTTTCCAACAGCATTGAGTTTGAAAGAAATACTAAATATCTCCTCCACCTTTTATGAAAATTGGAACCATGAGCTTGCTGATCGTCTTTTTGACTACTTTTCCTTTCAGCACAATCAACAATATAACAACCTATCGAAGGGAATGAAAAGTACTTTCAATACGATTGTAGGTTTATCTGCACGCTGTGCCTTAACCATGTTTGATGAACCAACAACCGGAATGGATGCTGCGGTAAGGAAAGATTTTTACCGTGCACTGCTAAAAGATTACATTGATTTTCCCCGAACCATATTACTCTCAAGTCATCATCTAAATGAAATAGAAGATTTATTAGAAGATGTCTTGCTTATTAAAGATGGAAAAGAACTTCTTCATATCGAAATGGAAGATCTAAAAGCATATGCAATTGGGGTTCAAGGGTTGACCACTGCTGTCGAGGAGTGGGTGAAGAATCGTGAACTCCTTCATTCTAAGAACATTGGTCTCGATCGAATGTACGCAGTAGTAAAACATCATGATGCTGAGTCTTACACCGAGCGGGCAAAAGCACCAGGACTTGAGATCACCCCGGTTTCATCAAGTGATCTATGTGTGTATTTAACCAGTAACACGAAAGGGGGAATTGACGATGTCTTTATCAAGGATTAGTTTACAAGAGGTTGTAAAAAAACAATATTCTTATAAGCTTCGTGCTTACATTCAAGTGTTCATGTCACTAGTGTTTATTCAGGTTTTAGGCATTTTGTTCTCATTTAATGGAGTGGGAATGATGGGCACCAGCAGTAATACGTTTGAAATTGATGTGCATTACTATTCTGCTGACATCGTGGTGATTTTCACGATGTTATGGGCATTCATTACTTCCATACTAATTACAACTCAGGCCTATCGAAACGATGATTTTGCGTTTATTACGAATAGATTGTCGAGTAACTTATCCAATATGCTGTTTTTACTGACGATAAGTTTGGTTGGAGGATTAACCGCGCTGCTTTCGAATCATGTAATGAGGATATTGATGTATGTATTTGGTCAAAGTGAATACCTATATACACCTACTGAAATGTCTGAGTGGATGATCGGTTTTATCGCTACGATCCTTTATGTTTTACTTTTCTCTGCAATCGGTTATTTCGTAGGAACACTCGTTCAGCTTCATAAGGGATTTGCTGTTTTGCTGCCAGTCCTATTTATTGGGATATTGATACTAGGTGCAGGAACAATGAATGAATCCATTTTTAAATTCGTTTTTGAATTTATTTTTGAGGAAAGATCTCTGGCTGTATTTATGGTTAAAATAGGGGTTTTGGCTGCCTTGCTTTTTTCGGGATCTGCACTCCTATCGAATCGAATGGAGGTAAGATAAATGCTATCATTTGTGCCAATCGTCATCGTAGTCATCATGGTAATTGCAATTACTTCTCTTTTGATCAATTTAACTAAGCGCAGCAGCAAGGTATTTTTCTCTGGGAATCGCATTCGCTGGATGTTTGTTGGCTATCTAAGCATTTTGCTTATTTGTACGGGATTGAGTCCTTTGCTGCCGAAGGGGGAAATAACCTACCAAAAGATTGATGCAAATCAATTGGAAAAAGATAGCGAAGAGTTGTATGAGGCAGCAATATCAGGGAATATTGAAAACGTCCATAGTAAATACATCGTAAAGAACCGGAAGTTTGATTATACAGAAAAACAGTTAGATATTGCAGTCGTAAATGAGGATTTTCTTAGCGCCTCAATTATTGTGGAGAGAAAAACAACCAATGACCAGAAAATTGAGGCTCTCCATTATCAAACGGGTTCAGGTTTAAATGAGATGTCTATATCAGATTTAATGCAACCGCTTGGAATAAATATTGATAAAAACACATTGATACTTGAAAATCCTCCAAAAATAAAACTGGAGTTCTCGCAATTCCAACAAGCATTCCCAATCAACCAATTCACCGGTAAAGGCGATTTCAGTGATACAAACAACTTTATTGACGGAACCAGCATCCTTTATTTAAAGATACCCAAAGACTTAGAACTTACTACCACAAACGAAATTGCTCTAGAATACGTGGAATGATTTCTGTAGGGTGAAAAACAAATGCCTAATCCCTTATCATTGGGATTAGGCATATTTATTAAGCGGTCTTACTAATTGGAACATTTTTTTCTTTCGGTTTTTTAGATGAAACATACACTCCGCCTAATATGAAAATAAATCCTGTAATCATAGTTAAATGAATCTCTTCCTTAAGAATGACCGCACCCCAGAGCATGGCGGATATCGGCACTAGATATGTGACCAATGAGGCAAATTCCGGGCTTCCTTTTTGAATACAATAATAATACAGAAGATAGGCAATCCCAGAACCAAAAACACCAAGACCCACTAATGCCCAAAAAATAGAAGGCTCAAGCATCATAGTAAAAATGGATGTGTTTGTGAACAGTACCATAATGAAACTAAAAATTGCAGAAACTGTTAGTGTGCTAACGGAAATCATCGTAACACTAACATTTACTAAGTATTTCTTTGTCAGGTGTGTTGAAAAACCATAACAGAGAGTAGCGCCGACCATCGTGATTAAACCAACAACAGACTGTTCCGTAAAATTCGTAAAATCAACGCCAGACAGTATGATGATTCCAAAGAAGCCTAGTGCAATCCCTAGCCACTGGAACAACCGTAATTTATTGTGAAAGATAACAAAACCAATAATCAGTGTCCAAATCGGTGTTGTTGCATTTATTAATGAGGCATAGCTGCTAGTAATTTTCGTCTCACTTAGCGCAATTAAATACCAAGGAATCGCATTATTGAGGAGTGAAACAAGAATAATCATACCTAATGGCAACTCTTTAACATCCTTCCAGTCCTTTCGGAAAGCAATAATCAGTAAAAGAATAACGGTCCCAAATAAACATCGGCCAAAAACAACTCCCCAAGCACCAAGCGGCTCCACTAAGAGCTTAATAAATAAAAAAGACGTACCCCAAATTAAACTAAGCGTAAATAAAGCCCCATATAACCTCGCCAAACTTCTCATCCCCCATCCATAAACAACGATAAACCAGGTGCCTTGCACCGTCAATCACTATAATAAATTTAAAAAGATTTGATATAATGATAACCAGTGTAATGTAACAGTCAACTGTTATGGTGTATGATGACAATTTGTATGGTGACATAGATTGGTGACACATTGTATGGTGACAGGCACCACTCGTGGACACTGTCCGTGTGGAATGGACAGTTGTAGTTTCACGAGGTTTGGTTACTGTGTAGGATAGAAAGGTTTCCTTGACTTACCTTGGAGAGGAGCGGGGCATTTTGAATATTACTCTAAGTCAGAAACAGATTAAAGAAATGTGCGGAACTGTCTCCTTTAAACGAGGGGATTCTTTTTATAGAGCAGGGAAAGTTTTGTTTGATTATATTAGCAATAACCGTTGTGAGGCGACGGTTAAAGGCACGGAAGATTTCTATGTCATACTAAATAAAGATGAGAGCGGTGACCTTCGTACAACCTGCAGCTGTCCAACTCTTGTATCTGTAAAAAACGACTGTCAACATATCGCGGCCGTGCTGCTGTCTCTTTATGATCATCAACAGCAGGGAACAATGCCTAGGGTACGATTGGGTGACCAGGTCGATCCTTCCACTCGTGATGCACTGACAAAAGGGTTGCTTACTCTTTTCACAGACCAACCCAAAAGGCCAAGCAGGCACCAGCTTCATTTCGAGAATAGACAGGTGCTGAAAGCAAATTTTCTGTGTAAACCTGTGGATATTGGAAAGGGTAGGAAGCTGTTTGGAATAGAAATGGAGATAGAGCAAGAAAAAGTGGAGAATATTCGTCAGTTTCTCTCTCAGATCAAAGAGGGGCTTCCGAGTGCACTATCCGATACCTTTGTCTTCCAAACAAGTCTTCATTGTTTTCATAAAGAGACAGATGATGTCATCCAGCAGCTTTTCCTTGTACTTCAAGATGAAAAATTATATGCGGAGGCATTGGCAGACAGTATAGAAGAAACGCTACCTTCGGATCTTTTGCTCATACCTCCATCATCCCTTAATCAACTCCTACCCTTGCTGGTAAAGGTTCCACAAGTAAAAGTTGAAAATGATGGGGGAACATACGAAGGTGTTGTTGTAACGGAAAAAATGCTGCCGCTGGAATTTATCTTTACGACTTCAGTGAGCGGAGGCTTCCGTCTAAGAATAAAAGGCTTGAATCATCTAACTATAATGGATTCTTACCACTTTGTTCTATATAAGAATAGTTTCATTGGGCTAGAAGATACGGATAATAAACGCTTGGCAAACCTTAAAGAAATGTTGGAAGCTTCGCAAACAAATCAAATTGAGATTCCTGAAGAACAGATAGACTATTTTTTAGATAACGTGGTCCCAGGTTTAAAAAGACTCGGTAAGGTTGAACTTCCTCTCAATATAATGAGCACTAATAGAAAAACCCCTTTAGTTGCCAAACTATATTTAGATCGGTTGAAAAATCGACTGCTGGCAGGCTTGGAGTTTCAATACGGTAATATCGTTATCAACCCGTTAGAAAATCGAGAATTGCAGAACGGTCTCGTACTAATAAGGGACGTTGAAAAAGAAAATCAAATTATCCAACTGATGGAAGATAGCTCATTTGCTACGACAGAAAGCGGCTACTACTTGCATAACGAAGAGCTGGAGTATGAGTTTTTATATCACGTTGTCCCTAAGATGCAAAAGCTTGTACAAATTTATGCAACGACTGCAGTCAGGACTAGAATCTTTAAGGAAAATAGTATTCCGAAGATTCGAGTTAAGGTATCAAAAGAACGAACCAATTGGCTGGAATTTAAATTTGATATGGATGGAATTCCGGAGAAACAGATAAAAGAAGTTTTATCTGCGCTTGAGGAAAAAAGAAAATACTATCGGTTGCGGAATGGTGCGCTTCTTTCCCTAGAAACGAGAGAATTTGAGGAAATCCAGCGTTTTCTAAAAGCAGCACCTGTACAAGCAGAGGATCTAGAAGCAGGGTTGAATGTACCAATTGTTTGGGGATTAAGGCTGCTTGATTCCGTTGATGATAACTCCTTTACACTTGAAGAATCGTTCCGTCAGTTTTTAGATACCATCCAAAATCCAAGTAATATGCAGTTTGAGGTACCGGAATTGACAGCGCCGATTCTGAGGGACTATCAAGTGCATGGCTATAAATGGTTAAAAACACTTGCTAGTTATGGGTTTGGAGGAATTCTTGCAGATGATATGGGACTGGGGAAAACACTTCAGAGTATTACTTATATCCTTTCAGAACTTTCTCTCATTCGTAAAAAAAACCAGCCGGTTCTAATCGTTTGTCCAGCGTCATTAACTTATAACTGGCTTAGCGAAATTAGAAAGTTTGCTCCAGGAGTGCAAGCTGTCATTTTAGATGGCACTAAACCAGAACGGACAGCGAAACAAAAACAGATTTTGGATGCAGATATTGCTATAACTTCTTATCCTCTGCTGCGAAAGGATATCCTTTGGTACGAGAAGATAACCTTTCATACTGTGTTCTTCGATGAAGCACAGGCTTTTAAAAACCCGATAACGCAAACAGCAAGAACGGTTAAAAAAATTAAAGCAGACCACCGTTTTGCTTTAACAGGCACTCCTGTTGAAAATTCATCAGAGGAGCTGTGGTCTATCTTTCATGTTATCCTTCCGGAATTATTTCAAGGACTCAGGGATTTTAGCCACTTAACGAGAAAGCAGATTGCGAGAAGGGTCCGTCCATTTTTACTTCGAAGATTAAAGGAAGATGTACTATCAGAGCTGCCGGAGAAAATAGAATCTGTCGACTTTGTGGAATTGCTGCCAGAACAAAAGAAACTCTATGGAGCTTATTTAGCAAAACTAAGACATGACACGCTTAAGCATTTGGATAAAGACACACTTCGAAAAAACAAAATAAAAATTCTTGCTGGTTTGACAAGGCTCAGGCAGATTTGCTGCCACCCATCTCTATTCGTTGATGGCTATAAAGGGAGTTCAGCTAAATTTGAACAGCTGCTTAGGATTTTAGAGGAATCCCGGCAAGCTGGACGAAGGGTGTTGATATTTTCACAGTTCACGAAAATGCTCCAGCTAATCGGCAGGGAAATGGCGCTTCAAGGGCAGACTTACTTTTATCTGGATGGACAAACCCCTTCAGAATATAGGCTTGAGCTCACAAATCGATTTAACGCAGGAGAGTGTGACCTTTTTCTAATTTCCTTGAAAGCAGGAGGAACGGGCCTTAATCTAACCGGTGCAGATACGGTTATCCTCTACGATCTATGGTGGAATCCAGCAGTCGAGGAGCAAGCAGCGGACCGGGCACACAGGATGGGGCAAACAAATATCGTGCAAGTCATCAAATTAGTTGCGCGAGGTACTATAGAAGAAAAAATGAATGAACTGCAGGAGAAAAAAAGAGAATTAATAGAAGAAATTATTGATTCGAAGGATAAAGGATCTTCTACTCTAACCGAAGAAGATATTAGGGAAATATTAATGATTTAATAATGACTTCCCGTAAACATTTGAATTTTTAACTAATCAAACGTTTGATTAAATAATCTCTAAAACTTTTTAAGAAAAACTAATCAAACGTTTGATTAAATTAATTCACTAATGCTCATACTTAAAAAATATTGTAATAAGGTGTTGACTCTTTTTGAAAACAATAGTAATATAGTAATTCCCTCGAGCGAAACATATTGAAACAGGATGTTTCTTTCTGAGTGGAAAGAAAATGATTGACTTTATAATTTATATAATGTACAATTATTTTTGTTGCTAATTACGAAAAGATATTTTAAAAAAGTAATTGACACGATATAAACAAAGATGTTATAGTAATAAAGTCGCTTTTAAGCGATTAACAAATTGCTCTTTGAAAACTAAACAAACAAGAACGTCAACAAACAATTTTTTAGCTTTTTAAAAAAGCTAAGCCAACGTAACAAATGAGCTAATCAACTTTCTTGGAGAGTTTGATCCTGGCTCAGGACGAACGCTGGCGGCGTGCCTAATACATGCAAGTCGAGCGAATCTTGAGGTGCTTGCACCTCTTGGTTAGCGGCGGACGGGTGAGTAACACGTGGGCAACCTGCCTGTAAGACTGGGATAACTTCGGAAACCGGAGCTAATACCGGATAATCCTTTTCCTCTCATGAGGAAAAGCTGAAAGTCGGTTTACGCTGACACTTACAGATGGGCCCGCGGCGCATTAGCTAGTTGGTGAGGTAACGGCTCACCAAGGCGACGATGCGTAGCCGACCTGAGAGGGTGATCGGCCACACTGGGACTGAGACACGGCCCAGACTCCTACGGGAGGCAGCAGTAGGGAATCTTCCGCAATGGACGAAAGTCTGACGGAGCAACGCCGCGTGAGCGATGAAGGCCTTCGGGTCGTAAAGCTCTGTTGTTAGGGAAGAACAAGTACCGGAGTAACTGCCGGTACCTTGACGGTACCTAACCAGAAAGCCACGGCTAACTACGTGCCAGCAGCCGCGGTAATACGTAGGTGGCAAGCGTTGTCCGGAATTATTGGGCGTAAAGCGCGCGCAGGCGGTCCTTTAAGTCTGATGTGAAAGCCCACGGCTCAACCGTGGAGGGTCATTGGAAACTGGGGACTTGAGTACAGAAGAGGAAAGCGGAATTCCACGTGTAGCGGTGAAATGCGTAGAGATGTGGAGGAACACCAGTGGCGAAGGCGGCTTTCTGGTCTGTAACTGACGCTGAGGCGCGAAAGCGTGGGGAGCAAACAGGATTAGATACCCTGGTAGTCCACGCCGTAAACGATGAGTGCTAAGTGTTAGAGGGTTTCCGCCCTTTAGTGCTGCAGCTAACGCATTAAGCACTCCGCCTGGGGAGTACGGCCGCAAGGCTGAAACTCAAAGGAATTGACGGGGCCCGCACAAGCGGTGGAGCATGTGGTTTAATTCGAAGCAACGCGAAGAACCTTACCAGGTCTTGACATCCTCTGACACTCCTAGAGATAGGAATTTCTCCTTCGGGGGACAGAGTGACAGGTGGTGCATGGTTGTCGTCAGCTCGTGTCGTGAGATGTTGGGTTAAGTCCCGCAACGAGCGCAACCCTTGATCTTAGTTGCCAGCATTCAGTTGGGCACTCTAAGGTGACTGCCGGTGACAAACCGGAGGAAGGTGGGGATGACGTCAAATCATCATGCCCCTTATGACCTGGGCTACACACGTGCTACAATGGATGGTACAAAGGGCTGCAAGACCGCGAGGTTTAGCCAATCCCATAAAACCATTCTCAGTTCGGATTGCAGGCTGCAACTCGCCTGCATGAAGCCGGAATCGCTAGTAATCGCGGATCAGCATGCCGCGGTGAATACGTTCCCGGGCCTTGTACACACCGCCCGTCACACCACGAGAGTTTGTAACACCCGAAGTCGGTGGGGTAACCGCAAGGAGCCAGCCGCCTAAGGTGGGACAGATGATTGGGGTGAAGTCGTAACAAGGTAGCCGTATCGGAAGGTGCGGCTGGATCACCTCCTTTCTAAGGATAATGCAGTCCTTGTGGACTGATAAGAAGTTGACCGTTACTTGTTTGTTTAGTTTTGAGAGAACAATCTCTCAAAACATTTGCTCCTGCGCCGCAGTAGTTCGGGAAGTTATTCCTCAGCTCGTCGCAAGGCAGCATGATGTAAAGCTCTGAAGTTTAATCACGATGTGATTGAAATCAGTAGCCTCGTTCCTTGAAAACTAGATAATCGTAAGAAGAAGTCAAAGTAAAACCGAGAATCGCCATTTTAGTTTTCTCTCTTATTAAATTAAGAGTATAACCATTTAGGTTAAGTTAGAAAGGGCGCACGGTGGATGCCTTGGCACTAGGAGCCGATGAAGGACGGGACTAACACCGATATGCTTCGGGGAGCTGTAAGTAAGCTTTGATCCGGAGATTTCCGAATGGGGGAACCCACTGTTCGTAATGGAACAGTATCTTTACCTGAATACATAGGGTATTGAAGGCAGACCCGGGGAACTGAAACATCTAAGTACCCGGAGGAAGAGAAAGCAAACGCGATTCCCTGAGTAGCGGCGAGCGAAACGGGACATAGCCCAAACCAAGAGGCTTGCCTCTTGGGGTTGTAGGACACTCAACATGGAGTTACAAAGGAACGGGGTAGATGAAGCGACCTGGAAAGGTCCGTCATAGAAGGTAAAAACCCTGTAGTTGAAACTTCGTTCCCTCCTGAGTGGATCCTGAGTACGGCCGGACACGTGAAATCCGGTCGGAAGCTGGGAGCACCATCTCCCAAGGCTAAATACTCCCTAGTGACCGATAGTGAACCAGTACCGTGAGGGAAAGGTGAAAAGCACCCCGGAAGGGGAGTGAAAGAGATCCTGAAACCGTGTGCCTACAAGTAGTCAGAGCCCGTTCATGGGTGATGGCGTGCCTTTGTAGAATGAACCGGCGAGTTACGATCCCATGCAAGGTTAAGTTGAAGAGACGGAGCCGCAGCGAAAGCGAGTCTGAATAGGGCGAATGAGTATGTGGTCGTAGACCCGAAACCAGGTGATCTACCCATGTCCAGGGTGAAGTCCAGGTAACACTGGATGGAGGCCTGAACCCACGCACGTTGAAAAGTGCGGGGATGAGGTGTGGGTAGCGGAGAAATTCCAATCGAACTTGGAGATAGCTGGTTCTCTCCGAAATAGCTTTAGGGCTAGCCTCACGTTGTAAGAGTCTTGGAGGTAGAGCACTGTTTGGACTAGGGGCCCTCATCAGGTTACCGAATTCAGACAAACTCCGAATGCCAAAGACTTATCCGTGGGAGTCAGACTGCGAGTGATAAGATCCGTAGTCAAAAGGGAAACAGCCCAGACCACCAGCTAAGATCCCAAAGTTTACGTTAAGTGGAAAAGGATGTGGAGTTGCTTAGACAACCAGGATGTTGGCTTAGAAGCAGCCACCATTTAAAGAGTGCGTAATAGCTCACTGGTCGAGTGACTCTGCGCCGAAAATGTACCAGGGCTAAACGTAACACCGAAGTTGTGGATTGACACCGTTGGTGTCAGTGGTAGGAGAGCGTTCTAAGGGCGTTGAAGCTAGACCGTAAGGACTGGTGGAGCGCTTAGAAGTGAGAATGCCGGTATGAGTAGCGAAAGATGGGTGAGAATCCCATCCACCGTATGCCTAAGGTTTCCTGAGGAAGGCTCGTCCTCTCAGGGTTAGTCGGACCTAAGCCGAGGCCGAAAGGCGTAGGCGATGGACAACAGGTTGATATTCCTGTACCACCTCTTTATCGTTTGAGTGATGGGGGACGCAGGAGGATAGGGTAAGCGCACTGCTGGATATGTGCGTGTAAGCAGTTAGGCTGGTGAATAGGAAAATCCGTTCACCTTAAGGCTGAGCTGTGATGCCGAGGGAAATATAGTACCGAAGTTCCTGATTCCACACTGCCAAGAAAAGCCTCTAGCGAGATAAAAGGTGCCCGTACCGCAAACCGACACAGGTAGGCGAGGAGAGAATCCTAAGGTGAGCGAGAGAACTCTCGTTAAGGAACTCGGCAAAATGACCCCGTAACTTCGGGAGAAGGGGTGCTTTTGAGGTGAATAGCCTCGAAGAGCCGCAGTGAATAGGCCCAGGCGACTGTTTAGCAAAAACACAGGTCTCTGCGAAGCCGCAAGGCGAAGTATAGGGGCTGACGCCTGCCCGGTGCTGGAAGGTTAAGAGGAGGGGTTAGCGCAAGCGAAGCTCTGAATCGAAGCCCCAGTAAACGGCGGCCGTAACTATAACTATCCTAAGGTAGCGAAATTCCTTGTCGGGTAAGTTCCGACCCGCACGAAAGGCGTAACGATCTGGGCACTGTCTCAACGAGAGACTCGGTGAAATTATAGTACCTGTGAAGATGCAGGTTACCCGCGACAGGACGGAAAGACCCCGTGGAGCTTTACTGTAGCCTGATATTGAATTTTGGTACAGCTTGTACAGGATAGGTAGGAGCCTGAGAAACCGGAGCGCCAGCTTCGGTGGAGGCGCCGGTGGGATACTACCCTGGCTGTATTGAAATTCTAACCCGCACCCTCATCGGGGTGGGAGACAGTGTCAGGTGGGCAGTTTGACTGGGGCGGTCGCCTCCTAAAGAGTAACGGAGGCGCCCAAAGGTTCCCTCAGAATGGTTGGAAATCATTCGTAGAGTGTAAAGGCACAAGGGAGCTTGACTGCGAGACCTACAAGTCGAGCAGGGACGAAAGTCGGGCTTAGTGATCCGGTGGTTCCGCATGGAAGGGCCATCGCTCAACGGATAAAAGCTACCCCGGGGATAACAGGCTTATCTCCCCAAGAGTCCACATCGACGGGGAGGTTTGGCACCTCGATGTCGGCTCATCGCATCCTGGGGCTGTAGTCGATCCCAAGGGTTGGGCTGTTCGCCCATTAAAGCGGTACGCGAGCTGGGTTCAGAACGTCGTGAGACAGTTCGATCCCTATCCGTCGTGGGCGCAGGAAATTTGAGAGGAGCTGTCCTTAGTACGAGAGGACTGGGATGGACGCACCGCTGGTGTACCAGTTGTCTTGCCAAAGGCATCGCTGGGTAGCTATGTGCGGACGGGATAAGTGCTGAAAGCATCTAAGCATGAAGCCCCCTCAAGATGAGATTTCCCATAGCGTCAAGCTAGTAAGAACCCTGAAAGATGATCAGGTTGATAGGTCAGAGGTGGAAGCGCGGTAACGTGTGGAGCTGACTGATACTAATCGTTCGAGGACTTAACCAATTTAAGGTGAACTCGTTTTTACAAACTTCTTCTAAATTATCTAGTTTTGAGGGAATGAAACCTCAAAAAATGTCTGGTAATAATGGCGAGAAGGTCACACCCGTTCCCATACCGAACACGGAAGTTAAGCTTCTCAGCGCCGATGGTAGTTGGGACTTTGTCCCTGTGAGAGTAGGACGTTGCCAGGCATTGCCCCATAGGGGCTTTTATTTTGAGAATTATTGAATGGCCCCTTGGTCAAGCGGTTAAGACACCGCCCTTTCACGGCGGTAACACGGGTTCGAATCCCGTAGGGGTCACCAACATTTTTTCGCAAAAGCGAAAATAACGTTCCATCGCGACAGCGAAAATAATTTTCATTATTACGGAGGATTAGCTCAGCTGGGAGAGCATCTGCCTTACAAGCAGAGGGTCGGCGGTTCGATCCCGTCATCCTCCACCATAGTTTTTTCGCGATAGCGAAAATAACTTTCCATTTGTTTAATGTGTCATGAGAATATTCAAATTTTAATTTTTACTATCGCGGGGTGGAGCAGTCTGGTAGCTCGTCGGGCTCATAACCCGAAGGTCGCAGGTTCAAATCCTGTCCCCGCAACCAATTAAATTTCTAGGTATAAACCTCAACTATATATTTTGGCGATTGTGGCGAAGTGGTTAACGCATCGGATTGTGGTTCCGACATTCGTGGGTTCGATTCCATCAGTCGCCCCATTTAAAATATTGGGCTATAGCCAAGCGGTAAGGCATCGCACTTTGACTGCGACATGCGTTGGTTCAAATCCAGCTAGCCCAGCCATTTTTCTTTTTGCGGGTGTAGTTTAGTGGTAAAACCTCAGCCTTCCAAGCTGATGTTGTGAGTTCGATTCTCATCACCCGCTCCAATTAAGGGCCTATAGCTCAGCTGGTTAGAGCGCACGCCTGATAAGCGTGAGGTCGATGGTTCGAGTCCATTTAGGCCCATAAATACTTCGGAAAGAGTGATTGCTATTATTAGCAGTCGCTCTTTTTTGTTCTTTTCTAATTATAAATCTATTCGTTACCGTAATCGCCAAATATTCAAGGTAAGGGTCACGATTATCTACTAATCGTGACCAGAAAAGCAAATGATTTAAGTTAACGGTAACGAATAACCCCTATTCATTACCGAAGACGTCCAATAATTGAGTTAATGGTATAGAATAACATAAAAATCGTGAACACTGCAATTGGTTTCTGAGAGTTTAAAAAAGGATTTTATTTGTAGCAGACCATTATGTATGGTTACAATAAAATTGAAAATACCAACTAGTTAGTTGGTTAGTATATGGATTAAGAAAGGGGACTCAAAATTTTTGAAACGTCAATCATAGAAACCATGAAAAAACGACAATCGGTAAGAAATTTTGATACAACAAATATTACACAATCCCATGTTGACAGGATAAAGGAATACATAAGCAATGAAGAGAACCTAATTGAATCGTTTGGCAGCAAGGGAAGAATCGAGTTTATTCCTGTAACCAATAATGTAAGTGATAAAGGTATCAAGCTAGGCACATACGGATTTATTAAAAATCCACAAGCATATTTGGCAGGGTGGCACAAAATAGTAAATACCCTCTTGTTGATTTTTCCTACGCCTTTCAAAAACTAGTTGTTTGGTTAACGGAGTTAGAAATCGGTACTTGCTGGATGGGTGGAACGTTCAATCGAAATTCGTTTGAACAAGAAATCCAGCTCGAGGGAGGAGTTTTTATCCCTTGTATAACACCAATCGGCTACCCGCACCAAAAACAACGGGTATTTGATAAAGCACTTCGGTACGTTGTAAAGCTGATAATAAAAAGCCATGGAAAAAGCTTTTTATGATACAGTTTTCGAAGTGCCCTTGGAAGAGAAAATGCAGGTTCACTTGAAATACCAATTGAGATGGTTAGGATTGAACTCTCTGCATCGAATAAACAGCCTTGGCGACTTCTATTGTCCAGCGATAGAAAGGTCTGTCATTTTTATATAGAGCATACACCGAATTATAGTTCTAAGCTTGGCTATGATATGCAGCTATTAGATATGGGAATTGCGATGTGCCAGTTTGAGTTAGCTTGTAAGGAATTAGAGATAAAAGGTCGTTGGTCTGTGGAAAAACCAAGTATACAACTCCCAACAGAGCATACTGAGTATATCGCCAGCTGGATTGCCCGTCCCACAGAACTAAAGAAAGAGCTGAAATAAAAACTAATCAAACGTTTGATTAAATGAGACCTCTGAATTAAAGAATCTCATTGTATAAAGATAAACTAATCAAACGTTTAATTAGTAAAAATTCAGAACGATTATGACTTTGATAGCTCCACTTTTCTTTTTCAATATCCATTGCCGATACAATATAGGCAAATCCATTCATTAAGAAGTAAATAACATTTGATTGCACGCGTTCCGTTTCTCCTAAATAAGTATTTAAGATAATGACGACAGAATATAAAACTACAAAGAATAGAGCGATTTTATTAAAGATTTCCATCTAAACAACTCCTTTTTAGGATACTTAATTTATCATATTTTCGTGGTGCTAAACTTATGCAGATCAAGAGGCATTTGGAATCTCTTATAACTCATGATAGACAAGATAAGGTATATTTTATAAATGATTTCAAAAAAAACCTGTATGGATCTTACTTTGTTCTCCATGCAGGTTTATTAATTAAATGATTTTTAATGACTTATCCACAAAGGTTCGTGGTCGTGCAGCTCTATACCATTGCCGGCAAAATAAAAATATCAAGCCAAGTTCTATAAGATCCCCGCCGTAATACATGATCATTCCTCCGGCTTGGGCATGTTCAATTGGTACTCCAGCTGGGGGATAAGCATAAATGTACTTTGAAAGAATTCCGTGTGCGGCTAACGATAGAATTAATACGATAGCTCGAAAAATAAAACTATACCGGTGCGCTATGGGATCAACATAGATAATTGAAATGGTATAGAGATAACCGGCTAAGAATACGTGGAGATGAACAATCATCTGAAGAAGAGGATAATAATGCATCGCCGTGTACAGCTCTGTCGTATATAATACCCATAATCCTCCGATATTAAGTATAGAGGCAGCAATCGGATGACAATAAACGCCCACTGGGAAACTCTTTAACATACGAGATAGTTTTCTAGCATATCTAACACCTAGATTTCTCATCAGAAGAGTCATTGGAGCAGCAAGTGATAGAAGAAGAGGCGCAAGCATTCCAAGAAACAAATGTCCAACCATATGTGCCGTGAAATTTTTATGAGCTAATTCCGCAATAGGATCGATTATTGCAGCGGCAGCAGACAGAACACCGAATACCCAGAAAATGTAACGATAAATCGGCCATTGTTTATGACGTTGGTTTGAAAGTAATCCTAATAGAAGATAAATTAATACAGCCAAGACAAAGGGAGAGCCAAAAGAAGATCGTTCGGCAGCTCACTTGCATGAGGGACATGGTGATGTTGCATTTAGACCGTTCCTCCCATCACTTTTGCTTCTTGGCCTGTCCTAGAAACGATGATTAACCCAGCGATTAGCATGACCGCCGCAAGAATGTTCCATGCCCAATCGTAAGGAGCAATCTCCACGTTATAGCGGATTTGATGGATTTTCATTAATTTATGTTGAACGGTACCATCGAAAAATTAAACCCGCCTCCGCCAACTAGAAATCCCCCAACCCATCTCTTCGGCCACCATGCATTTCTCCGGCGGAGGTCGGATACTAGGAATGCCCCTGCAACCGTGGAGAACCAGCTAAAGGCATGAAAAATCCCATCTGATACGAGACCCATATCAGGGGTGGATTTATCATAAAAATGATGCCAATGCAGCAGCTGGTGGAAAACAGCCTCATCAATAAAAGCAACAAAACCGATTCCCAGTAAACAACCAGACAAAAGGTTTCGTCCCAAGTAGTTCAAACGCTCATCATGACTTTTAGGCATCGAATTCTCTCCCTATTCCATTTTTACCTTGGTAATAGTTTATCCTGTCGGCAGTAATTCCAAACCGATGAGGAATAGAGATTATATTTAATGTATTCCAAACGAATCAAACGTTTGATTAACAGGTAAGGAAAACAGGAATGTATTTTTTCGACTGTGGTGGATTGATCGCCACGCTAATATACCAATGCCAATGTTTTTCACTTTTTCGTTTTCCAATGACACCACTTAAAATCATCCCTAGTTCCACATAATCAGACGGCAAATCCTTTACATAATAAGTGTGATGGGCGCTCAAATCAGTTAATACACAGGTATCCTCAATCTTGCTTGTTACCTCAAATACTCCCTCTTTAGTATTTTGATATTGGATGCCGCTTAAGGATAATTCTTCTATGTCTTGTTTCGGATCCCAGTTATCACTATAGGCTTTAGGAAAATGTTTTAAAAACAGAAAATTTAAAAGGTGTTCACAGGATATAAGGTAAGGGGCAGCTTCTGTGGTGTATGTTTCGATAATGGAGGAATATTGAGTGCCAACTCGTTTTTCAAGCCAGCGGGCAAACTTTTTCAATTGGAATAGGAAGTTATCTGTTTCCTTCATGGTTTGAGAGATAGATATATTTTGAGGATAATAGTAATAAATGAATTTTTCCCAGAATGAGGATTCACATAGATCCCAGGAGGATGGACAATTATCTTCTAGACAATCCGTCATATATTTTGACAGTATTCGAAGGAATTCATTGCGATTTTGGTCAGAGGGTTTCTCGCGTTTGTATGCAATTAAATCTTTTCCATAGTAAAAGACATGACCGCGGTTCCTCATTCCAAATTCAGCACTTATTGCTAAGTCCATAAATACGTTTTTTCTTTCTTCTGGGGTTGTCATTGGAATTGCCCATGCTTTTACTTCCGGCATGTTCTTAAAGCTGGAGTTTTGCTTTTGCTATTTTTCATAAATCAACCTGCTTTCAGAATTTTTTTAAGAATAGGAGAGGGTTCAATCAGGGGAATCAGGATGTAACAATTTGTATTATACAATTTAATAGGGAAGGGGATTCGGGTGAGAATTGTAATATTTGTGAATATTTAATTATTATTTTCCCCAAAGAAACCTGCCCCGTGAAGGGACAGGATTATACCAATGTGTTAATTGGCAGAACTTTTTGCAGTGCGCTTTTCTCTTCTTCATTTAATGGGATCATTGGCAGGCGGACATCCCCAACCTGGACACCTTGCATATTTAATGCCGCTTTTACAGGAGTAGGATTCGGTGCCATAAATAATGCTTTCATGATTGGCAGAAGGCGGCGATGTTCTGCAGCTGCTTCTTGGACATGTCCGTTTTTAAACTTTGTAATCATTTCCTGCATTTGATTGCCAATGATATGGGAAGCAACGGAAACAACACCGGCTCCGCCAATCGCTAGTACTGGTATCGTTAATCCATCATCTCCGCTGTACAAGGTAAAAGTATCTGAGTACGGCTAATGATTTCAGCCATGGCATCTAAATCGCCACTTGCTTCTTTTACAGCCACAATATTATTAATGGCAGAGAGGCGGATAATTGTCTCTGCTGAGATGTTGACGGCACTAGCGTCCAGGAATATTATAAAGCATAATTGGTAAAGAAGTTGCTTCAGCAATAGCTTTAAAGTGCTGGAACAGCCCCTCTTGAGATGGCTTATTATAGTATGGCGCTACGAGCATAATGCCATCAACGCCTGCTGCTTCCGCCTGTTTCGTTAAGCTGATAGAGGCTCTAGTGTTATTGGAGCCGGTTCCAGCGATGACAGGCACTCTGCCGGCTGCAACCTCGACCACGAATTTAAATAACGCTATTTTTTCCTCTGTTGTTAATGTTGGAGATTCTCCAGTGGTTCCTGCAACTACTAATCCATCGGTACCATTCGCAATTAAGTAATTTACTAGTGTTCTCGTTGCGTTATAGTCAATCTCTCCATGCTGATCAAATGGCGTCACCATTGCTGTTAAAACTTGGCCGAAAATCATCAAGCTCACCCTTTACATAATTTTTAGAAAAATTAGAGGTAGTTCAGGTCAATCATAAGTAATCGCAAAAAGCAGCAACGAAGGCTCGCTGCTGCAGTAGAAACATAATTAAAATCCGTTCCTTTGCGTAAGATAGCCCTCCATATAGTCACCTATATGACAGTTCTGTATTTATTCAACAGCAGAACCAGCTTCAAGACAAATGAGATTCTATCCGCTTCGGCAAATTCCCCTTTCCACAATCATCATAGGATCCTCATTATCCTCCAACTATGTACTAATGGTTTTTGCACCTCTATCCTCACTTCAAAAGGTATGAAGTAAGAAAATATTTAATTATTAATAAATATACCAGAAAATTCTTTAAAATTCAAGAGAAAAAGAGCCAAGAGAAAAGGTGCTACGAGAAAAGTGCTTGTCACCGCAAAATGTCACCGCAAAAGCGGTGACATTTTGCGGTGACAGGCACCACTCGTGGACACTGTCCACCTCAGGCGGACAGTTGGCGGCTTTGCACTTTTATTTTATTTCGTCTGTATCTGCTGTTAGGGATAGGTCTGCTGGTCGTTTTCCGTTTTGCAGGTCGGCTAGTGTTAGGCCAAAGTTCATTTGCAAATGGGGATAGTCTTTAAATTGGACCCAATCGCCGCCCCATTCAAAGCCTAATGTTTTTGCTATTTCTACGACCTCGGTCCAATCGCTTTTTCCGTTTTGGTTGCCATCGTAATTCATATCCCAGATAACATTTTCAGATGGTGTTTTTATTGCAAAATCAATAGCCAGCCCAAAGTTGTGAAAGGACTCTCCGCCTCTTGCATGGGTTACAATACTTCCAGCCGCTGTCCTGCCTTGTTCATAGAGTCGATCTTGGTCTTCTGCACTGCGGAAGTCATCCGTAATCACAATTACAATTCCTTTATCAGCTGCTTGTTGAACTAACTGATTGCTCCGTTCTCTCACTACAGGATGAAGTTCAGTTGGTATTGGCGCGGAACTACCTATGTTAAATATATTTAGTAAGCTGGAGCCAATAGGGTTTTGCACAAAGAATAAAATAATGAGACCAATAATCAAGGTAAATAGTAGTCTGCCTCTCCACTTAAGTTTCACAATCAAAAATCCTTTCTTGTCAAGAATCTTGCAATAGTAAAGACGAGAAATAGAGAATCATTGTTTCAAAAGTTCCTTCCTAATTTTGTATATCCATATGAAATTCTATACCCAAAAAGTCTTTTTAAATAAAAAAAGATCCAGCTCAGCTGCATCTTTCATATCAGGTGTATATAATTTTAGCCTTCAACTTGTGTAACTTTAACGGTCCAATTAAATGGATCTTCTTTTTTTCCTAACTGTATTCCGGTGATCTCATCATAAATAGCCTGTGATAGCTGACCGATTTTATTATCATTAATAGTGATAGATTGATCTTTCCATGTTAGTTCGCCAACAGGAGAAATAACGGCAGCTGTTCCTGCTCCAAAGACTTCCTCCAGTTCACCGCGCTGCTGTGCCGCAAAGACATCTTCAATGGATATTCTTTCTTCGCGCACAGGGATCTTCCAATACTTCAATAATTGAATGACGGAATCACGGGTGACTCCAGGTAAAATGCTGCCATTTAATCTCGGGGTTACAACTTCGCCATTGATTTTGAAGAAGATATTCATACTGCCGACTTCTTCCACATATTTATTCTCCTTTGCATCAAGCCAAAGGATTTGGGCATAGCCGCCTTTATCTGCCTTTTCCTGTGCTTTTAAGCTGGCCGCATAGTTTCCAGCTGTCTTTACATGGCCTACACCGCCAATTACCGCTCGAACGAATTGCTCTTCGACATAAATTTTTACAGGATTTAACTGGCTGCCATAGTAGGCTCCAGACGGAGAAAGGATGACAAGCAACTTGTATTGGCTGGCTGGACGAACTCCAAGATAAGGCTCTGTTGAAAAAATGAACGGCCGAATATAGAGGGATGTTCCATCACCGCCAGGCACCCAGTCTTTTTCAGTAATAATTAATCGTTTAATACCTTCTAACAAAAACTCCTCATCAATTCGGGGAATGCATAGCCTGTCACATGACTCGTTTAGGCGCTTCATATTCTTCTCTGGACGGAATAGCTGGATAGTACCATCCGCTGTTTTATATGCCTTCATCCCTTCGAAGATAGCTTGTCCATAATGGAAAACCATTGCTGACGGATCAAGTGTTATCGGCTCATAAGGAGCAATTCTTGGATTAAACCATCCATTGTCACTATGATAATCCATTACAAACATGTAATCGCTGAAATACTTTCCGAAACCGAGTGAAGCGGTATCAGGCTTTGTTTTTAATTGTTCTCTCGGAATAAATGAAATCTCCTGTTTCATGCTCGCACCTCATTTTAATAATAGATTCAGTAGTAAACACGTTTCTATCTTTTACTAAAACATGTCGTAACTGTAGTTAATTATATTTTTGAAATAGTAAAAATACTTTTCTATACTATACCACTATTTAAATTGAAATAGGGTAATTTTGATTTAGTTTTTGTCTAAGCAGTGACAATCGTGTTTATCAGATTTAAAAAACTGAGTCATATATGACAAATATAACTTGTGAGAAATTATTCGTTTTTGTAATGTTAACCTCGTTAGAATACTACTATTTTACGTTTTTCCTATATAGATTTAGAGAATTTCATTGAAGGAAAGTGATAAAATGAACAAGCTTAAAATAGCATGGATTACGGACACGACTGCTTCTCTTAGCAAAGAGTTTATTGAAAAACATCATATACATGTTATTCCCTTGCATGTTGTTATTAACGATACATATTACAAAGAAACAATTGATATTTCCGCAGAAGATTTCTATGAACGCATGAAAAATGAGGAAGGAAAATTCCAATCCTCCCAGCCAAATATTGGAGACATTGTGGACCTTTATGAAAGGTTAAAAGAAGAGTATGACTTTGGCGTAGCAATTCATGCTTCGAGCACCTTAACTGGCACGTATCAAACGTCTGTCATGGCAGCGGAAATGGCTGGATTTAAATTGTTCGCCATTGATTCACGTACCGGATCCTTTCCTTTATCCTTCCTTGTAAAAAGGGGAATAGAGTTGGTTGAACAGGGTCATGAAATTGGAGAAGTTGTTGACCGATTAAACAACTTGAGGGAACACACTCGATTATTTTTGGTGCCATCTAACTTGGATCAGCTGCATAAAAGTGGCAGGGTTTCTGGAAGTCAAAAAATATTGGCCTCATTATTTAATATTAAGCCAATTTTATCGATTGAGGATGGAGCCGCAAAGATTAAGGATAAAGTCCGAACGGAAAAGAAGGCGCTTGCTTGGCTGGTCAATCATTTAAAGGAAGACCTAGATACAAAAGCTGTTCAGAAAGTGGCGATTGTCCATGCAAACGACCGAGAAAAGGCAGATGGTCTTGAAAGAATTATCAATGAAACATTCCCAGCCATTGAAACAGAAAAGTTAATGCTCATTACCGTTGCAGGTGTGCATACAGGTGTTGGGACACTTGGACTTTCGTGGGTTACTGAATAAACAAAGGAAGAGACACCCAATCCGTTGTGATTGGGTGTCTCTTTTTATAATATGCTATAATTTCGATTATCTAGGCTGAAATCAATACCATCTCATTCATCTTCTGTATAGGCTTCAGTTGACTTATCCCTGCAATCCCAGCATTCAGTTCGATTTCTCTCTGGGAGAGATAATTCGTTTCCACAAGAAATACAGATATCCATACTAAAAGACTCCCCTTTCCAGTGAAAATTTGGTTTTAACTATATATATTCACCCATGCTTCATCTTATTCTCGACATTCCATAAAGTTTCTTGTAGTAGAAAGGCATAATTATTTTCGCATTGGTGCAGAGACTACTTCATAATAATACATATATCTAAAGACAAAAGCAGGTGTAAAATGAGTATCATTTTAGCATTATTAGCAGCTTTATTTGCGGCATTTACGGCAATCTTGGCAAAAGTGGGAATTGAAAATGTAAACTCCAACCTAGCAACTGCTGTTAGGACGATTGTGGTATTAATCATGGCTTTTATCATGGTACTGATAACGGGCAAGCTGGAGACGATTTCACAGATTTCAACAACCGCATTATGGTTTATTTTGTTATCTGGTTTTGCGACGGGCTTTTCATGGTTATTTTTCTTTAAAGCACTCGCCATTGGTGATGTTTCTAAAGTTGTACCAATTGATAAATCCAGTGTTGTGCTTACGATAATTTTTTCTATCCTAGTCTTAGGGGAGCCAGCAGATCCTTTGATTATGGCTGGTGGAGCAATCATAGCCATTGGAACGTTTATTTTAATTGGGAAAAATGAGGAAAAGAAACGCTTTTCAGGTTCGCAGCGGTATATTGTGTATGCGATTTTAGCGGCTGTATTTGCGGCATTAACTTCAATACTGGCAAAAGTGGGAATGGAAGATGTTGATTCCAATGTAGCAACATTTTTACGTACCATTGTAATCTTGTTATTTGCCTGGGTGATTGTATTTTTCCAAAGGACGCATAAGAAGCTAAAGGAGATTTCGAAAAAAGGGTATCTCTTTTTGGTTTTATCGGGAGTGGCTACTGGATTATCTTGGTTATGTTATTTTGCAGCTCTTGCGATGGGGAAGGTTTCAATCGTTGCGCCTATTGATAAATTTAGCGTTGTGATCACAATGATATTGAGTTTTACCATTTTAAAAGAAAAAGCAGCCAGACACACGATAATCGGCGGGATTGTCATTACGATTGGGACGGTGTTGCTGATTTTGTAGGGTGGATGGCGATCAAGACTTGATTCAGGTTGGTTTTTTGGGGGATACATTTTTATAAAAAATCCTTTACCTGCCAAAATGATACCTCAACCTGCTATTTTTAGTCGCTTACCTGCATAGATTCCATTTTACCTGCATAAATCGATTGTTTATCTGCCTAACAAAATCATCCGCCAAACCCCAACACTAAAAAAGCCAGGCTGCGCCTGGCTTAGGTATTTTTATTTCCTATATATGGATATTTAACCTGGGTTTAAGGGCAGATTATGGATTCAGTTGCGTTTTTTAAGTTTCTTCTTTTATAAAAAATCCTTTACCTGCCAAAATGATACCTCAACCTGCTATTTTTAGTCGCTTACCTGCATAGATTTCATTTTACCTGCATATTTCGATTGTTTATCTGCCTAACAAAATTACCGACCTTAAATAACATTTTTTAATAAACCTTATCACCATTAAAAATAGAATTCTTCACAACCACATAATCGACATGCCGGATTGCGTCTAACTCTTTTCCGCCGGCATAGGAAATAGAGGATTGTAAATCCTGCTCCATTTCTATAAGTGTATCGAGTAATGAACCTTTGTGCTCCACCAGCATTTTCTTGCCTTCGACGTTTTTTCGTTCACCTTTTTGATATTCTGAGGCTGACCCAAAGTATTCTTTAAAAAGTTTTCCGTCATTTTCAATCGTTTCACCAGGCGATTCTTCATGGCCGGCAAATAGGGAACCAATCATCACCATACAGGCACCAAATCGTATGGACTTTGCAATATCGCCATGGGTACGAATCCCGCCATCGGCGATAATCGGCTTACTTGCTGCCTTGGCGCACCAGCGAAGAGCTGCCAGCTGCCAGCCGCCCGTTCCGAATCCGGTCTTAATCTTCGTAATACATACCTTACCAGGTCCAATTCCAACCTTTGTGGCATCTGCACCTGCTCGTTCTAATTCGCGGACGGCCTCGGGCGTTCCAACATTTCCGGCGATAACAAATGTATGGGGCAGGTGCTGCTTAATATGCTGGATCATCTTAATCACCGCATTGGAGTGGCCGTGTGCAATATCAATTGTAATATATTCCGGAGAAAGCCTTTCTTCTGCTAACTCTTCAATAAATTGATATTCCTCCTGTTTAACCCCCACACTAATCGAAGCGTATAACCCGCGAAATTGCATATCTTTAATAAAATTTAGCCGATGCTCTGGTTCGAAACGGTGCATGATATAAAAATAACCTTTTTCGGCTAAGAAAATCGCGATCTTGTCGTCAATGATGGTCTGCATATTGGCTGGTACGACAGGAAGCTTGAAAGTCCTGCCGCCAAAATTAACGGAAGTATCACATTCAGATCGACTATTTACTACACTTTTTGCCGGAATTAATTGAATATCTTCATAATCAAATACACTATCCATAAGGAGCCTCCTCAAACAAAATCATCAATGGTTTAGTGTGGTTGGAATCGCTTCTTTTTATTCTTGCTAAAAAAATTCCACCTAATCTCTACATAAAAATATGGGTTAAAGGTAATTGTAAGCATGAACTCATTTTAGGAGGAATCATATGAAAACAGTTAAACTCATATTGGCCAGCTTATGTATGACTGTCATCGTTGCTGGGTGTAATATGAAAGAAGAGGGAAGGGAAGCGGACCAGCACGGTGAGATGAACAACCGCAATTTTGGGGCCTACAATCAAGTGAGAAGTTTAGGTAATCCAGATTTAAACTTTATGGACATGAACAATAACAATAATAACAATAATAACAATAACACTACGACCAATAGAAATGGTTTATGGGTAGTAAAGGAAGCAGAGGATAGCATACAGAATTTAGATGAAGTAAAACGGGCGAATGTTATAGCAGCTGACCGTAATGCCTATGTAGGGGTTGAGATGGATGAGGACTTCCATGGTGAACTATATCCGTACATTGAGGACCAAATTGCTCAACAAGTCCGGAATTCAGATGCCACTTTTCAAAATGTATATATTTCAAGCAATCGTGACTTTGTCAGACAGATGAGTCAATATCGAGAAGAAATACAAAATGGAAGATCGGCAGAAGGGCTAAATAGCGGATTTAATAAAATGGTGCGTAGAGTCTTTAATAATCATACTGGGGTTAACCAGGACTAACCTGAAACTTCGTTTATAATACAAAAGAGCCTAACCTAAAAGTTTGTAAATGCAAAAAGAGACCATGGTAAAATGATGGTCTCTCTTTGTTTATAGCAGCCTTTTTTCACTTTTTAGATATGAAGGAATTCTCCTTTAAGCCTTCCTACCCTCATTTCTTTTCAGCATTACCAGGGTTTTTAGCAGACTTGCCGCCCACTTTGAACACAATCGTTGTTAATGGTTCAATGGTCAGTGTTCCATTAACAAGTGTGAATCCTGACTTTTTAGAAACTGGGGTTGCTCCTGCTTCATCGCTGTCGACAACTACCTTGCCTTTAGAGAGGTTATGGTCACCAAGTGTTAACGTCCGTGCTTGGGTATCAGCATTGACGAACACAAAGTAGGTTCCAGTATCGTCAGTTGAAACAGCTTTGTAAGCTATAACGAGGTCTGTGTCCTTAATTTCAGGAAGGTCAAGCAAATTTACATTTTGGTTAATCAGCTGTTGATCGCCCAAACGGAAAGCATTTGTTGACTTCCTTAGTTCAATTAGACCTTGAGTAAACTCACGTGTCACTGTATTGATTGGATATTGTTTCTTATTCACAGCCTTCTGCCAGTCAAACATATTGATGGCGTCTGATGAATCGTAAGAATCATGAATAAAGTATCCAAATGACTTACCTTGTGCGTCTTTCAGTTCATGGTATTTCTGTTCCGGTACGCCTTCACCAAGCCATTGCTTTGTCCGTCCGTATTCCTGTCCAGCATGCAGGAAGGCAGTTCCCTGTGAAGTCAGAATCAGGGAATTTCCAATGCGGATACGTTTATGAATCTCCAGATTGTTTTCCGGAATAGAAGGATCCTTCTTAATCGATTGGGCGATGACATCGTAAAGTGTCATGTTGTCGTGCGCCTCAATGTATTGGACCATATCACCAGGATCATCCTCAGAAGTATTGGATGGCTGGCCTTTAATATTGTTAAAGATGGTATCGATGCTTCTTGCTCCGCCTGTAATGAATCTTGGTTCGCCTTCAGATCCGAAGCCAGACTTTAATTCATTGCGGATTTCATCAGAGAATACTCCGACATTGTCTGTCTTGTCCATCCAATCTTGGTCCGCGCCCATTCCTTTTAGTTCAGGTTCGGCAATGTGACCGGCAAATGTTCTCCAGCCTTCACCGATGAACAGGGCATTTGGATTAATGGAAGCTGCGGCATTATACGCATTTTGGATGGAAGGATACGTCGCATCACCCATCATGTCAAACCTCATGCCATCGATTTTATACTCATCAAACCAGTATTTTACTGAGTCTACCATCAGCTTTTCAGCCATTTTATGGCTTGTTGCCAGGTTGTTTCCGAAGCCGCCCAGGAAGTTCCCCTTATCGTCTTGGAATGCATAATAGTTTGGAACAATGTCATTTAACATGCTTGATTTTGCCATATGTGTATAAACCACATCAAGAACAACACCCATTCCAGCATCATGGATGGCATCAATCAATTCTTTCAGCTCTTTTACACGCTTTTCAGGATTCGTCGGGTCTTCTGAGTAAGCGCCATCTGGAGAGAAGTAGCTGTGCGGGTCATAGCCCCAGTTGTATTCATTTCCTCCAGCTGAATAGTTCAGCTCTCGTTGTCCCATTTTGGTTTCATCGCCATAATACCACGCCATTACTGGAAGCAGTTGAACGTGTGTGACACCCAATTTCTTCAGATATTCGAGTTTATCAATGAAGGCCTTATATGATCCCCATCTTGCATTTAAATCGCCTTCGATGGAAGGATCTGAAGTAAAGTCACGAATATGTGCTTCGTAGATAATAGCATCTTCACGTTTTTCATACCCTTTGATTTTAGCAAAATCAAAATCTTCAGGATCCGTGCTATTCAGGTCAACAATTGCTGCCTTGCCGACTGTATCTCCATCAGGACCAGCTTCCCCTTTTGTATTTACCGTAAAAGCTGCCATTGACTTGGCATACGGGTCAAGAACTTTGTTTGTTACTCCATCATTTGTTACTTCATATTGGTAAAAATAACCCTGTAAATCAGTTGCGTTCAATTCAGCCGGAGCAACGTCAGCAGACCATACCCCTTTTTCGCCTTTTGTCAGTTCTATGCTGCCAATTTGCTCAGCTGCATTATCTTTATGGAAGAAGTTTGCAACGACCTTGCTTGCCTTTGGCGCCCAAAGTTTAAGGGTGACAGCGCCGTCCTTATAGGTTGCACCAAGGTCATTTCCATCGTATCCATACATAGAGTCAAGCATTCTCCAGCTTGTAGCGGCTGAAACGGTCCTGCCTGCATACGTAACGGATAATGGAAGTTTTTCAAGGTCGAATGAAGCTGTTACTTTTGCCGAATTAGCTCCTGTAATTTCAGCAGATTCAATTGCCACATTACCGCCAGCGGCATCCTTGATTTCCAGTGCATTTTTCAAGCTGTCTGGTGTCAGACCTTCTGTCATAGTAAAACCAAGCAGAATCTCATTTTTGGAGATGACTTCTGCTTTCGTGATTCCTGTTGCCTGCTCCCAATAAGGGGAGATATAGACATTGTTATCACCTTGTTTAATCCAAAGGTGATTATATTTGTCCAGCATGTTGAATCCCTTGTCACCGCCATCTTTGCCAGCATCGCCTTTTGTTACATCCATCACCAGGAAGCCCAGGTTTTTCGCACCTTCTGCAAGCTTCACGTCAACGTACGCACCGTAGCGGTCTGTGCCGGAGAATTGGGATGCTCCTGTCGGCCAGTTGGCAGATGGTGATTCCACATCACCCCAGAGCCAAGCACCAAAATTTTCGTAATCGCTATTGTCACGAACATAATGGATGCGGACTGTGTTTGCAGGCAAATCTACTGGCTCGTAGTTGTAGACTTTGTCCGATCCTTGCTTAATCCAGATTTCGTTCATTTCTGGAGATGTAATAGTGAATCCCTTGTCTCCGCCGTCTTTACCTGCATCGCCCTTGGTTATATCCATGACGAGGAATCCAATATTTTTCGCACCCTCTTTTAGCGGAACATCAATATAGGCACCGTAGCTGTCTGTTTTTTCAAACATAGTCGCTCCAACTGGCCAGTTGGCAGAAGGGGAAGCTACATCATTCCACAGCCAAGCACCATAATTTTCATAATTACCATCTGTACGGTTGTAGTGAATACGAAGGTGATTCGCAGGAACGGGTTCAACACTGCCTCCATCATTGCCGTCTTCACCTTCAGCACCTGTGATGCTGCCGCCTTCAACTGTAAGCAGGACGGTACCGCCGTCAGCTTTTGCAGGGATGGTCAAAGTAACTGTGCCGTTTGCTGAAGCACTGTAAGTCTGGTTTGAATAATGGTTTGTCACAACCGCATCCTTGGAATCCAGTGTAAACGTGACTTCCTTGGCACTGTCTGCGATATTCAAGCCGACATAGGCTGCTTCATTTTCGTATTTTCGGGCAAAAACAAGGAACTTGTCGCTGTCAGAGCCGCCGATTGTCACGTGTTCACCTTTAGCAAACATCTCTGAATGATTAGCTCTAAAGTTCAAGACCTTCGTATAGTGTTCTAGTACATCATTGTTTTCTACTTGATCCCATGCCAGGTCATAACGGTTGTCATACTGAGGATAGTTGTTGGCGCCGGATTGTCCAAGCTCCTCTCCGTAATAGATGACCGGCTGGCCCTTTGCTGCTGCCTGTAGAGAGGCTGCCAGCTTCAGCTTGCCTTTGTCATTTCCTTCCTTGTAGAGGAATCCATCTTCGTCATGGCTTCCAAGGAATTGGCCAAGAGTGGCTGTATTATCTATTTTTTCGTTGCGGGCTATCAGGGCATCATTTGCTGCCTTGAGTTTGCCGTTAACGAAATTGTGGGCAATGTCTTTAAAACCAAAATCAAGCAGGGAATCCATCATGCCTGACTCAAGATAGCCGCCGTTTTGATCAGCACTTCCACCCCAGAATTCACCAATCATTTTGTGTTCCGGCATGATTTTGGTAAGTTCATTTTTAAAAGCCATCAAGGTAGCATCTTCCACGTGTTTTACTGTATCCACACGGAAGTAGTCGATGGTATTTCCGTGTGCTGTTTTCGACTTTTCAATCCAGTCTGTTTGCCAGTCAATAATTGCTTGGCGGACTGCTGGATCTTCGGTTTTTAAATCAGGAAGACTTGCGAGCTCACCGACAACCTCATCGGTTCCAACATTCGAACCTTGACGGAGAAGGGAGCTGAACCGGGCGCGGTCTGCATCTGTTGGGTAGCCTGCAGGCGGATTTGCCACAGTTCCATCAATTTCCTTTAATCCATAACCTGTGTGATTTACTACAACGTCAACCATGATTTTAATACCACGTTCATGGGCAGCGTCAATTAGTTGATGGAAATCATCCATCGTACCAAAGTGAGGGTTCAATTCTCCAAAGTTGTTTGCCCAATAGCCATGGTAAGCATAGTAGGAATGGCCTTCAGGGTTGTTATAGCGAACATCGTACTTAATTTGGTCCACGATTGGACTGATCCAGATGGTGTTAACACCAAGCTTGTCCAAGTAATCCAATTTTTCCGTGATGCCTTTGAAGTCTCCGCCTTGGTAGGTCCCACGGTCGTTTTTCGCATCATAATTCTGATTATAAGGGTCGTTGTTTGCAGCATCGCCATCAAAGAAACGGTCTGTCAGCATGAAGTAAATAATGCTTTCATCCCAGTCAAAGTCATTTTCTCCGACTGCCATGCGGGCTTTCACCTCTACAGTAGCGGAACCATTAAAGTAGTTTCCGAAGGAATCAATCACAGTTAGAGGAATATTTATTGTTCCTGCTGTGATATCATCATCCACGGCAATGGTGACTTCTTTCAGTGCTGGATCAATCTCAAGCTGCTTTGCTCCTCCTAGGGAAGAGATATCAGCAAACATTTTGTTAATTTTCAGTTCATTCGTCAATCCTTGTATATCGACAGACAGAACTGCATTTTGACTATAGTCAATTATTGAAGGCTTAACTGTACCCGAAACTGTTAAATTAGCTTTCTGGTAATCTATCACAGAAACGCCGTTAACAGTGTTGTAAGGGTCAGTTACTTCCTCAGTTGTGCCATCTTTTTTGGTCACAAGGTAGGAATATTCGTTTTTGCCATTCGGAATGTCGTTGTAGGTAACTACAAATCTCTCATTCTTTGGTTCAAACGTCATTGGAGTTGTTTTTTCATCAAATTTTAATTCTACTTTTTCGATGGTATTCATCGCGTCGTTAGCAAAAAGCTGTTTATCGCGATAATAGAACGTCGCATTACCTTGGTCAATAACTGGCGGTGATCCGTCTGGTACGATACGGATTTGTTCCACTCCACTTGTAATGTAAGCTTTCGTAATGGAGTCGTTCTTATTGACTGGAATAAAACGATCCCCAAATTCCTTTTGGGCGGTATTCCAGTCATATGTGCTGCGAAGTACAAAGCCCATTTGGGCAGTGTCTGAGCTTACGGGAATAGTAGCAATAGCGGTATTGTCTTGATAAGAATCAAATTTGACTTGACCATCACTAATACCAGTATTCCAAGTCCAAATGTTCCAGTCGCCAAATGTTTTATCTTCGCGAATGTACGTGAAACGAATCTCGCGATCAGTTGTAGCAGATGTCTCCACCTTTGTCTCGGCTGCATGTGCTTCCTGACTTGGGATATAAGGGATCCACAAGCTTAAAAGCATAATCGCAGTCATGATCATGGAGAAAGTCCTTTTCGTGGTTTTTCTCATTGACAGAAGTACCCCCTTAAAAATTTTAGAATAGGGAAGTATAAGAGCATTTTGCTGCGAGTCAATTGCTGTTTGGTCTGTTACTCTAGAATCGCCCTATTGTGCAATCGTTTGCACAAAATGCAAAAAAAAGAGTGCGGGTTGTGCGAGGTACCTTAAAGAATCAATGCACAGAGAACATATCTAAGCGATATAGAAAATTCCTATCTATTAATTCTTAAGTAGAAATCGCTTACAAAATATGTGAGTATCCTATGCAAACGATTGCATTTTCAATATACAACAAAATCATCCAAACTACAAACACTTTTTCAGACCACAGGGACGGTATAGCCGATTGGAGGCTGCTCCTTACCACAATGTAAAAGTATTTTCTTATAAAAATGAAAACCGAACCCAATCAGCATAAATAAAAGAGAAACCATTTTCTACATGAATGAAAATGATTTACTGTCGCTCTTCCTGTTTCCAATGCTCCAGGCGTGGTCGTCGTTAAAACAACATGCTTCATATTTTTTGCTATCCATAATCCTTAAAAACAGGACCCCATTTAACCCCGATTTCCAATTAATTATTATGTTGAAATAATAATTGATGTGGTATAGTGGTCAAGGTGAAAAGTTTCAGATTAGAGGGGAAATTATGAGAAAAGAATTGATTCTTCGCTGGTCGTTTTTTGTTTTTGGCCTTATTATTCTAGCATTTGGTGCTGCCTTAACGATTGAAGGAGAGTTATTAGGTATCGGTCCATGGGATGTGCTGCATTATGGAATATTTCTGCATCTGGGACTAACGATTGGCTCCTGGTCTATTATTATGGGTTTCTTATTATTGACGGCTGCCTCCATTGCCACGAAAAAGTTACCTAAACTAGGTGCATTTTTAAATATGTTGTTACTTGGTATGTTTATGGATTTCTTTTTATGGTTATTGCCAAGTATTGATAGTACCATAGGAGCAGTATTTTCCTTTGTCTTAGGTGTTGTCCTATTAGGTTTTGGAATTGGACTTTATGTTTCAGCTGATGTCGGTTCTGGACCACGAGATAGTATCATGATATTAATTGTAGAAAAAACAGGATGGAGTTTAAAGTGGGTTCGAAATGGAATGGAAGTACTAGTGCTCATTCTAGGCTGGGCATTAGGCGGTCCTGTCGGGATTGGCACAATAATTATTGCCTTTTTCTTAGGCCCAATTGTAGGCTATTCCTTACCCCGTTGTAAAAAATTGCTAAAATATTTACTTGCAAAAAAACAACATCAAACACTGGCGGCATAAATGTGACTAGGAGACGGCTCTCCTAGTCAATTTTTGTTACCTATGCGGTTTTTTACATCGTTCCAAGTACTAATACATTTTACATCGATTAGTGTCATTTCATTGGTGTGATGTAAAGCTTCATTCAATACTTGTTCAAATTCATTTAGATTGCTGGGTCTTGCTCCTTTTATTCCAAAGCTTTCAGCAAGCTGTACATAGTCAGGGTTTCCAAAGTCTGTCCCAAAGCTATGGCCAAACTTTTCCTGCATCATTTGTTCCTCCAGTTTTAATGAAGAATTGTTGAGAACGATGATGATAAACGACAGGCCTAATCGTTTTGCGGTCTCTAATTCAGAGATATTCATTAATGCCCCTCCGTCTCCAGTAATGCAAATGACCGGAGCGTCAGGACAAGCTAATTTGGCACCAATCGCACCAGGGACAGCGATACCCATGGATGCTAATCCATTGGAGATAATAAGTCGGCCGGCTTGTTTGGGCTGATAGGTACGGGCAACGGACACCTTGTGGGCACCTACGTCAGAAACCACGACGGTCTGTTCTGTTGAAAGTTTCTCCATAACGGATAAGATGTTCTCTACCGATAATGATTGATTTCCGTTGCCAAGATAAGAATGCCTAATCTCTTCTTTCAGCTTATTTGATGGTACCCATGATTTCGGAGCGGTATTGAGTTTAGTAAGTGCCTTAAAGGTTTCCGTTAGATCGCCGACCAATTCCCCTTTAATAGGGTAGTATTCATCGATTTCCGCGGGCAGCGGGTCGATATGTAGTATAGGGCGCCTCTTTTTATTCCAGTCCTTAGGGAGTGCTTCAACAAAATCAAAACCAGCCACAATTAATAAATCAGCATCCTCGATCATTGATAAGATTTCATCCTGCTTGTTAAAACCGAATGTAAAATAATTAAGGGGATGATCCTTTGGTAAAATCCCTTTGGCCATAAAGCTTTGGATGACAGGTGATTGAAGGTTCTCTGCAAATGTGCGCAGTTCTGCCGCTGCTTTTTGCCTTATTACCCCATTTCCTGCAATCACAAGTGGTCCTTGGCTTTGTGTAATGAGAGTATGAGCTTCTTCTAGAGATTGTGAAATAGATGTAGTTTTTGGAATAGGTGTTACCGGTATAGGCTGGGTTGAAATCATTTCCGGTGCTAGGTTCTCTGGCAGTTCAATTAAAACAGCACCTGGTTTTTCCATTTGCGCTACTCTAAATGCCTTTCGAATGATGGCTGCTATCGTTTGTGGATCTTTAATTTGCACAGACCACTTTGTTGCCGGCTCAAATACTTTAACGATCTCTACATATTGGTGTGATTTTTGATGCTGCCTTTCAAAGCCAGCTTGTCCTGTAATGGCTACAACCGGTGAATGATCCAGATTAGCACTAGCTATCCCGGTCAAAAGGTTAGTGGCTCCAGGTCCCAATGTCGCTAAGCAAACGCCAGCCTTGTTGGATAATCTGCCGTAAACATCTGCCATAAACGCTGCTCCTTGTTCATGACGGACATTCACGAACTTAATTTGTTTCGATCTGGACAATGAATCCATTAGGTCAAGGGTTTCCTTCCCCATGATGCCAAAAATATATTCAACGCCTTCATTTTCTAAACACTGAACGAATACATCTGTTGCTTTCATAAGACACCCCTTTCCAACGCATATTCCTTATTTTCCCCTTTTATTTACCTAAATACCAAAAAACTACTTCTTGCAGAAATAGTTTTTAATAGGTATTCATTTTCTTAGCCTTTTATTGGTCTTATGAGCTTAGGCAGTAAGCGGAAAACAAGTTCGTTCCATAACCAACAATAGAGAAGTGAAAAGAGGTAAATAACGATAATATTCCATAAACTAAATGGTAGTAAAAGTGGACCTAAAACAGGAAATTGGACGATATAGAGTAAGAGACAAATCCCTATACATAAAAACAAACTTGAGAAGGTTATAACCTTCCAACCCTTGTTAAAAAAGATAAGGCCAAAACCGATTCCAATAGCCATGGCACCAGTGGTAAAGGGAAAGACAATAAGTTCAGAAGGCTGAATGAGCAGCAAGAGGAAAATGGTAAGAATATAGCTTAATACCCCATATGTTGGCGAGATTAATATACTAATGATGATGGGGGCTGTGGAGAAAGGGCTTATGAGCAGCCCGATGCCTGGGATTACTCCGCCGGCCGACTGTAAAATAGCGGCGATTAAAGCCAGTAACCCTGACGCAACTAATTTAAAGGCGAATCTTCTTTGGTCTCTTAAAATAGCAATGATGGGCATCAAATCTTCCTTTATGTCCTTATTCCAAAACATGGAGTAATCAGCTCTTTTCAGAAATATGGTGGCTGTCTGAATGCCGGTCTGCATTCCGACTGGCAAGCCTTACAAAAGGTGCTAAGTGCCTATTTGTGGTTTAAATACTACTATTAAGTTATTCGAAAACTTACCTATGTAGAATTAATAGTACGGGCTTAAGGTATGCTTCTTCTTCAACGATGAATTTCCTAAAACGGTAAACCACAAGGAAAGTTCTGACAAAATCCGTAAGGTTCGCCGAGAAAAAGGATTTCAGTTTGTCGAAATGAAGGATGCCTTCCGTGCCTCTGAATCAACTCAAATCTAAAAAGATTAATAGGCAAATAAAAGACTTTGAATCAAACAGATCCAGGTCTTTTTGCTGCTCTTTTTAGTTCATACAATTTTCAAATTTTATAAATAATTCTTATTGACCATAAAAATGAAAACGGTTATAGTAGGGACATACTAATAATACGTCATATGACGTCTCAAAAAGGAGAGCGAATAAAATGAATGTGGTAAATGTGATTAATGATATTCATTCAGCAACGAAGGAAGGAATCTCGGAAGTATATTTAGTGGCATGCGGCGGCTCATTAGTCGATATGTATCCAACAAAATATTTTCTTGAGAATGAAGCGAAAAAAGTAGTAACAGGATTGTTTACAGCCAATGAGTTTGTACATGCTACACCTAAAAGATTAAATCAAGATTCTCTTGTCATCGTTTGCTCACATGGAGGGAACACTCCAGAATCAGTGGAAGCATCGATGGTGGCAAAGGAACGTGGTGCCCATACTATCGGTCTAACTCATAACCAGGAAGCATCATTACTAAACTACTCCGATCACGCGTTTGTTTATGAATGGGGATCTGAAAGTGATGTCAAGAATAACCCAATGGCGATTATCCTTCAATTAGCTGTAGAGGTTCTCTATCGAACAGAAGGATATGACCACTACGATGCATTCCAGAGCGGAATTGGAAAAATCAACGGCATCATCAAAAATGGTGAGCAGTTAGTAGAAAAGCGGACAAAAGAATTCGCCAATAAGTATGGAAAGGAAGAACTGTTTTATATTCTTTCAAGCGGGGCTTCTTATGGCCATGCATACGGATTTGCGATTTGTTCGTTAATGGAAATGCAATGGCTGGATGCAGCATCGATTCATTCTGGAGAGTACTTCCACGGTCCATTTGAAGTAACAGATAAGGAAACACCATTTATCTTATTAATGAATGAAGGCAGAACCCGCGCTTTAGACGAACGGGCAAAAACATTCCTTCAGCAATATGCAGAAAAAGTAGAAGTAGTGGACGCAAAAGAATTAGGCATTAATACGATCGCGGATGAAGTGGTTGAGTTCTTTAATCCAATTCTTTTCTATAGTATTATGTGTGTTTATCGTCAAGCATTGGCAGATGTACGAAATCATCCATTAGAAACTCGCCGTTACATGGGGAAAGTCGCATACTAAAATCGAGGTGACAGGCAAATGGTAAAGGTAGTAGGTATTGGAGATAATGTAGTAGATAAATATGTTCATATAAAGACCATGTATCCCGGAGGTAATGCCGTAAACTTTAGTGTATTTGCGAAATTGCTGGGTGCAAACTCGGCTTTTATCGGGACATTTGGCGATGATAAAGAAGCGCAACATGTCGAAAGTGTATTAAAAAAATTAGAAATTGATTTATCACGATGCCGGCACTTCAGCGGGGAGAATGGATGCGCCTATGTTACCCTTGAGGAAGGAGACCGTGTCTTCCTTGGCAGTAATGATGGCGGTGTAACCCGTGAACATTTATTGGAACTAACAGATGAAGATATCTCATTGATTCAAGAGTGTGCCCTTGTACATACAGGCTTATATAGCCATACCGGGCATTTACTCGAAAAACTAGGATCACTGGGTGTGCCGTTATCCTTTGATTTTTCAGATGATTTCCAGCAGCAGCAAGTCGATCAATATATACCATTTGTACATTATGCCTTTTTCTCCTGCAGTCACTTATCAGAGAATGAGACAAAAGAGTTTTTAAGAAATAACCATCAACGGGATGGCCAAATCCTGCTTGCCACCCGTGGAAGTGAAGGGGCCATTGCCTACGATGGAACCAGTTATTTTCATCAGTTACCCGAATATGTTGAAGCTGTCGATACGATGGGAGCAGGGGATTCCTTTATCACTGCCTTCTTACTCACCTATTTAAAAACGAATGAAATTGTGACATCTATGAAAGAAGCGGCGCAGTTTGCTGCCAAAAGCTGTCTAGTTGAGGGATCATTTGGGTTTGGGGTTACTTACGAATAATCCTAATAGGTTGATAATGCCCAAATTGGCAAGGTTATCGGTCACTCTATAATTCTGCTTGTTATGTGTTAAAACGTTTGATACTCTTTTACTAAAGGTCCATGAGGAAACCACTATGGGGGATAAAAAATGTTAAACGTTGATCATCAAGAACCATTATATATACAGTTGAAAAAAGCGATTCAAGTAGAAATCTTAAATGAGAAGTTCCAGCAGGGAGAAAGAATTCCAAATGAAAAGGAATTAATGGAACAGTACAATGTAAGCCGTGTTACGGTTCGAAAAGCGGTAGAGGAGCTTGTTAAGGAAGGGTACCTAGTGAAGCTTCATGGAAAAGGAACTTTTGTAAGCCATACCAAAATCGAACGTAAAATTAAACATGTAATGGGATTCACCGCCGCATGTAAAGCAAATGGTTATCCATCTCATAGTGTGGTAACCAAGAAAGAAATTGTCGATCCGGACACTTCGATTAAGAAGGCTTTACAGCTTGAAGCGGATGAAAAGGCCATCTTTATTCAAAGAAAACGATTTGCAGGCGATAGTCCATTAATGTTAGAAAATAACTTCTATCCTTATAATCGTTATTACTTTTTGTTGGAAGAATCACTTGAAGGGTCATTGTACGATTTGTTAAGTGAAAAACACGGAATAAAACCGATTAAATCAGGTGCTACGACCCTGGATATTGTTCTGGCAGATGAGGAAAAGGCTAATTTACTAGAAACGACTATTGGAAAGCCACTGTTTTATATGAATACCATCATTCATGATCAACACGGCCGTCCAGTCCATATAGGTAGACAGTATATTATTGGTGACCGATATCAATTTACTATTTAAAAAATTAATTAAAACTAAGTGTGGCCCCCGTTATGACGTCCTAGGATGTTATAACGGGAACAAAATAATTAAAATGAAAGCGTTGTAAAATGGTATACCCTCTATACAAAAACTGCAGGGAAAGAATAAAGGTGTACGAATGTCCAAAGCACAAATGAACGCCAATATTGTCATCGTTTCAAACGTTATTTTTTCAGGCTTAGATGAAAAAACTTTTGCGGGGTATATTGCCATAAAGGATAACAAAATTGCTGCAGTTGGGAAGCAGAACGAAAAAGATCAATGGATTGGCCCTGAAACAAAGGTTTATGAGCTTGGTAATCAACTGGTGATGCCAGGAATTCATGATAATCATGTATTTTTCACAGGCTATATGTCCATGAATCGCGGGGTAGATTTATCAAAGGTATCCTCTGTAGACGAAGCAACAACTCTATTAATTCAGCATTCTATGACATTAGGACCTAAAGAAAATGTATACGGATTTGGCTGGGATAAGGAGAGTTTGGGATGTATACCGGAACAACATCTGCTGGATGAAATTTTTCCGAACACGCCTGTTTTCGCGATTAATCGTACAAAGAGCTGGTGCTGGATGAACCAAAAGGCAATCGAAAAATATAAATTTACACCAGACCAATGCAGTGCAGAGGATCGGGCAGCTTTATTAAAAGATATGCTTCAGGAAAGGGAAGAGGTTAAGCAAGAATTCCTGGACTTCTGTCAGTTATTAGCAGCCCGGGGAGTTACGTCCATTAAAGACATAGGCTTTGATCGTTATGAATTACTTTCTATTTTAACGGAATTGGCAGATGAAGGAAAATTGCCATTACGAGTGCATTTTGCGTTAGAGCCTGTCATGGAACCACTTAACATTAAAGTAGGGAAGTCCTACCAAAAACGTTATCAAGATGATTTCCTTCGCTTTCAGGGTTTTAAAATTATGGTGGATGGCGTGGTAGCCGATCATACAGGTGACATGTTAGAGCCTTATGCGGATATGCCAGACGTAAAGAATTTACGGTCAGTGAATTATGAAAAAATTGAAACCTGGGTATTAGAAGCAGATCGAAATGGCTTAAAATGCTGTTTAACGGCAGAAGGGGATGCAGCTATCCGTCAAGCCGTGACCTTTTTAGAAAAATGCCGTGAAGTAAATGGCAAGCGTGATGCACGCCACTCGATAAGTGATTTAGAATATCCACATCCTAGTGACTTAAAGCGGATGGGGGAAAACGAAATCTTTGCAGAAATCTATGCCCAGATTTTACTGCTGAATCCATCTTACGAAGAGTCGTATATGGCTGCTGTTGTTGGAAAGGAAAAAGAAAAACACTTTTATGATTATCGGGCCATGCTGGAAGCAGGAATTTCGATTACAGCGGGAACAGATTTGCCTTTATTTATTACGAGTGTACCAGACTCCATCTATGCCACTGCGATGAGACTGTTTCCAGACGGATCGCCGTGGTACCCAGAGCTTGGTCTGCCAATAGCAGAGATTCTAAAGGCCTGGACTATTAACGGAGCAAGGCATAATTTCATGGAAGATAAAACCGGAACAATTGAAGTGGGGAAATATGCCGACATAGCGGTATTTGACAGAAATTTATTTGAATCTTCCGCTTCAGAAATACGGAACGCAAAGGTAGTTTTAACTGTGATGAACGGAGATATTGTACACGATATCACTTTGGCAGGGATCTTAGCGTGAATTAGAAAAATACTCTAGCTGCTCAATGAATGAAATTATAATGTTTCATACCTCAAAAAAATACGTTATAAGACGTCATTAAATGAGAAATGAGGAGACGAAATGGAAGCGAGTGCAATAAAGGCAAAAGTAGTAGAAAAGAAGAGAAGGAAGTGGGCATTGCCCCACAGTTATTCCCTTATGTTTTTCATCATTATGATCGTAGCTTTATTGACTTGGATTTTACCAAGCGGACAATTTGAACGAAAAGAGGTAACGGTCGATGGTTCTACTAGAACGGTCATCGTTCCCGGTACGTTTGAGACGATTCCAAAAGTAAGTGACCAGGGCGATTTACGTCAGGGACTTACAGGAGTGTTAAGCGCTCCGATGGAAGGGATCATTAATGCCGTAGATGTTATTGCCTTTGTATTAGTTGTTGGCGGCGCATTTGGGATTATTTTGAAAACCGGTGCGATAGATCGAGGCTTAATTGCCTTATCCAACCGTTTACAAAATAAAGGAATATTTGTCATCCCCATTGCGATGCTGATTTTTAGCTTGGGAGGATCCACCTTCGGAATGAGTGAAGAAACCATTCCACTTTACACCATTTTTATATCGTTAATGTTTGTTTTAAAATTTGATTCCATTACAGCGATTTTAATTCTCTTTTTAGGAACACAGATTGGATATGTCGGTTCAACCTTAAATCCGTTTTCTGTCCTGATTGCACAGGGAGTTTCAGGCATTCAAGGGAATCCGCAATTATGGCTTCGATTTATCGAATGGATTGTGTTTACCGGAGTATCAATCGGGTTTACGATGTGGTACGCTGCCCGGGTAAAGAAAAATCCAGAGAAGTCAGTCGTCTATAAAAATGATTTGGAAAGCCGGTCTCATTTTCTTAAAGCGGACCTTGGCGAGGTTGTTCATTTTTCCGTAAGAGATAAAATGATTTTGTCTGGTTTTGGCGTTGCGCTTGGGATTATCGTTTGGGGAATTCTTTCTCATGGCTGGTACATGGTCGAAATTGGTGCCGTATTCATGGGCTTAGGTTTATTCGCAGGTATCGTGTCCAAAATGAATCAAAAAGAAATGGCCGAGAATTTTGTCAGCGGCTGTAGTGAGTTTGTTTATGCGGCGGTAATTATCGGACTAGCCCGCGGTATTCTGGTTATTGCTGAAAATGGAATGATTATTGATACGATCTTAAATTCCTTAGCATCTGTAATGGACGGACTGCCAAAGTATGCTTTTACCACTATCATGCTATTATTTCATAACATAATTACGTTTTTTGTCCCATCATCATCTGGTGAGGCTGCCTTAACGATGCCCGTTATGGCTCCACTGGCCGACCTTATGGGAATCCATGGAGAAGCTGCGGTAACAGCCTATCAGTTTGGTAATGGATTAACAAATATTATTTCGCCAACCAACGGAGTGTTATTAGCAGGCTTAGCCATCGCGAAAATCAGCTTCGGCCAATGGATCAAATTAATGCTAAAAATATTCCCGATTTTATGGATTATTGCTGCCGTATTTGCTGCAATCTCTGCTTATGTAGGGATGTAGGATCCTTACGATAGGTAGACGTTATCAAAGAGACACTATGGTATTTACCTGGTGTCTCTTTAACATTAATCACAAAAAAAGCGGTGAACTAAATGAATACCGGAAAAACGAAACATACTAACCTGGAAAAAAGTATTATTGTAGCAACCAGTAACAGGTATTTCAAAGATATTTGTTTTCTATTACAATTAATTCATCAGTGTTAATAACAGGTACAATCGGATTTACCGCTAGTCAAAGTTAACAACCACAAACCAACCGATGGCGAAGTGAGAGTGATAATGAGATGATAGATATCAGCAAAATTATTCAAGGGAAAAGTTTAACAGAAATTGAAGTCCAAATTGTACAATATATCATTACCAACATTGACACTGTCTTGCAAATGGGCGTTCGAAATATTGCGAAAGAGAATTTTACCTCTCCTGCAACTGTCATCCGCCTTTCAAAAAAATTAGGTTATACGGGATTTATCGATATGTATTACCACCTCCTCCCTCTTGTTAGTAAAGCTCATATACCGGAAAGCGGCGTGATGGAGGACTTTCTCGAGATTACTTCGAAAGATTTTATGACACACAATTCAATGCAGGATATTGAACTCTTCATTAACAAAGTGTTAAATCTACGGGAAAGCTATATTTTTATCTATGCTACAGGGTTTTCAGCGATTACTGCAGAGTATTTGTACAAAAAACTATTAGTATTAGGGAGGAAAACGATTTTTGCTAGTGGAACCGATTCGATTGGTGTATTCGAAAATAATCTGGAAGATATCGGTGCCTTAGTGGTTATTTCCAAATCAGGTGAAACACAGCTTGTTCTCGACAAATTGCAGGCTGCCAAGGAGCATCATATTTTTACCGTTTCTTTCACAAAGGAAACGGAAAACCGGATTGCAGAGCTTTCTGATTTAAATTTCAAAATCATCGATCAGAATAAATTAGACGATAGGAACATGCTGCCGAATAGTTTTTTTCCCGGTCTAATGCTGATGTTTGAATTTATTGTCAAAGAATATGTTGCAACATTATTACCAAAAAAAGATAAGAACGAGTGAAACGTGTTTCAATGTGTGAAACACGTTTTTTATCGCCTTGAATCTATCGACTGTAAAACGGTTACATTGTATTCTAAACCTGTCGACAAAAACGTACGCATATAGGAGGGGAAGGCAAAATGAAAAAGAAAGTGATGGATGCTATGCAGCGCTTTTCAAAAGCGATGTTTATTCCAATACTTATTTTGCCGATTGAGGGTATTTTAATTGCATTTGGGAACTTATTTACCAATCCAAGGTTAATAGAAGTTCTGCCATTTTTAGATAATCCAATTACTACTGGTTTTGGGACCATCTTGACTGGATCATTGGTTTCAATTCTCACCAACTTGGGGCTCATCTTTTGTGTGGGGATAGCAATTGGTTTGGCAAATAAAGATAAAGCAATCGCAGGATTTACATCTTTATTAGGCTATTTGGTATTTGTCAATGCCATGAATAAATTTATGCAACTCACCGGGGTTCTATATGAAGGGGAATCTTTGCAGGGAACGGGACAAACGATGGTCTTGGGCGTGCAAATTCTTGATATGGGTGTGTTTCTCGGACTTATACTCGGTATTGTTACCGCTATCGTTCATAACAAATTTATTGATACAGAGTTCAAAGGCGCGTTTCAAATTTACGGGGGATCACGATTTGTCTTTATTGTACTGATTCCTGTTCTTGTGTTGCTATCAGTTGCGCTAACGTTCATCTGGCCATTTTTCCAAGCTGGAATTAGCAGTCTTGGTGGTCTAATCCAACATAGCGGAAGCTTCGGAGTTTTCTTATATGGAGCATTGGAGCGTTTGTTAATTCCAACAGGTTTGCACCATTTAATTTATACGCCATTTTTATATACATCCCTCGGCGGTGTCGCAGAAATTGGCGGGCAAGTATACGAAGGGGCAAGAAATATTTACTATGCGGAAATTATTGATCCAACTGTAAAAGAGCTTTCATCAAGCGTGGTTTGGGATGCCCGTGGTATTTCAAAGATGTTCGGTTTAATTGGTGCTTGTTTGGCAATGTACCACGTTGCAAAGCCTGAAAACAAAGGCAAAGTAAAGGCGATTTTAATTCCGGCTGCCGTTACATCTTTTATTGCTGGTGTGACTGAGCCAATTGAATTTTCATTCCTGTTTGTAGCACCATTGTTATTTGTTGTTCATGCTGCTTTAAGCGGTTTAGGGATGGTAGCGTATCATCTATTGGATGTCCGAGCAATTGGTCCGAATGGAATGATTGATTTTCTATTGTTCAATGTACCGCTTGGAATTGAAAAAACACATTGGCCAATGTATATCTTAGTAGGATTATTCTCCTTTGCTGCTTACTATGTGGTTTTCCGCTTCCTAATTGTGAAATTTAACTTTAAAACAATCGGAAGAGAAGATGAGGACGAAGAGACAAAATTATATTCGAAGAAAGATTATGAAAAGAAAAACAATAGAGTTACTGGGACTTCTGAATCACAGTCGAATAACGGAATTGCCCCAGTAATCGTCGATGCATTAGGCGGAGCAAGCAACATTAATACAGTTACAAACTGCTATACAAGACTCCGTTTAACACTGGATAACCCTGAAAAGGTCAACGAAGAAGTATTGAAAAAAGAAACAGGTGCCAGTGGAGTCGTGATAAAAGATAAGAATGTACAGGTTGTTTATGGCTTACAGGTAACGAACATTCGCAAAGCTGTCGACAGCTATTTGGGATTGTCAACGAACGAGTAGAAACGTGATGAATACAACAAAGAATACTAGAAGGGAATGGAGAAAATGAAAAAGTTCTCAATTGTTATTGCAGGTGGAGGAAGTACTTATACACCAGGGATTGTTATGATGTTATTGGATAACCTGGACCGTTTTCCGCTTCGAAAAATAAAATTATATGATAACGACGGTGAAAGACAAGCTGTTTTAGGGGAAGCTATTAAAATTGTATTAAAAGAAAAGGCGCCGGATATCGAGTATTGCTATACAACGGATCCGGAGGAAGCTTTCACGGATATCGACTTCTGTTTTGCTCATATTCGTACGGGCAAATATGAAATGCGTGAAAAGGATGAAAAAATTCCATTAAAGCATGGTGTTGTCGGTCAAGAAACGTGCGGACCTGGCGGAATTGCTTATGGGATGAGAAGCATCGGTGATATGATTGAAATGATAGACATGATGGAAAAATATTCACCAGATGCTTGGATGTTAAACTATTCCAATCCTGCAGCCATTGTAGCAGAAGCTTGCCGCGTGCTGCGTCCAAATTCAAAAGTATTGAATATTTGTGACATGCCAGTAGGAACACTGCGCAGAATTTCGCATATCATCGGCAAAGAGCCGCAAGATTTAGAAGTCCGTTATTTTGGATTAAACCACTTTGGCTGGTGGACTAGCGTTAAAGATAAGGAAGGAAATGAATATCTGCCACAAGTTCGAGAATATGTAGCAGAGAACGGTTATCTGACGCAAAAAGAAGTAGATACGCAGCATACGGATGCCAGCTGGCAGGAAACACATAAAAAAGCGAAAGACTTGTTAGCAGTTGATCCAAGATTCTTGCCAAATACGTATCTAAAATACTATTTATATCCTGATTATGTCGTGAAGACTTCAAATCCGGAATATACAAGGGCAAATGAAGTCATCGCTGGCAGAGAAAAGACGGTCTTTTCTACTGCAAGACAAATCATTGAAAGAGGAACAGCAGAAGGCTGTGAATTTGAAATGGGCGCTCACGCAACTTTTGTTGTTGACCTTGCCCGTGCCATTGCCTTTAACACGCACGAAAGAATGCTGTTAATCGTCCAAAACAATGGTGCCATTGCCAACTTTGATGATGATGCCATGGTAGAAGTTCCATGTATTGTCGGAAGCGATGGTCCAGAGCCATTAAGCCAAGGAAAGATTCCTGAATTCCAACGAGCGTTAATGTACCAGCAAGTAACCGTCGAGAAATTAGTCGTACAAGCCTACATCGAAGGAAGCTATCAAAAATTATGGCAGGCTTTAACGCTATCAAAAACCGTACCAAGTGCAAAAGTTGCAAAAGAAATTTTGGATGATTTAATTGAAGCTAATAAAGGTTACTGGCCTGAATTAAACTAACATTATAGATTTGAGTGAAAGGGCGAAAAAGCGAAGAGCTTTTCGCCTTTTCCTGCAAAATCTAGTGAACTTAAGCGAATAGTGCCTGGAACTGTTCGTATTTTTTATAGGCAAAATGTTTTTAATTCCCTTTTTAAACTATAATTAAATCAATCAACAATCTAGAAAAGCGAGTGAATGAGAATGGCAATATTAAAAAATGATTGGGCTCCTTTATTGGAGGAGGAGTTTGAAAAGCCGTATTACCAAGAATTAAGACAAAAATTATTGATGGAATATCAAACAAAGGTCATTTATCCGGATAAAAATGATATTTTTAACGCGCTCCATTACACTTCCTATAAAGATACGAAAGTAGTGATTATCGGTCAGGATCCTTATCATGGGCCAGGACAAGCCCACGGGTTAAGTTTCTCTGTTAAACCAGGAGTGAGGATTCCTCCATCATTACGCAATATTTATAAGGAGTTAAAGGATGATTTGGGGTGTTCTATTCCCAATCATGGATACCTGGTGGAATGGGCCAAGCAGGGGGTATTAATGCTGAATGCGGTGCTGACGGTCCAGGCTGGAAATGCAAACTCTCATAAAGGTCTAGGCTGGGAGTTGTTTACTAATAGAGTCATAGAAATTTTGAATCAAAGGGAGACACCAGTCATATTTATCCTCTGGGGTAATTTCGCGCAGCAGAAACAACAATTGATTACTGCACCCCATCACTATATTATTAAATCTCCACACCCGAGCCCATTGTCTGCTCATAATGGCTTTTTTGGCAGCCGGCCGTTTTCTAAGGCTAATAGGTTTTTGAGGGAAATTGGGAGTAAGGAGATTGATTGGCAAATAAATAACTATAGATAAAGGTATTGTAAAAAATAATTATACAGTAAGATTATACATCATCTTCCTGACTAATCAGAACCTATTGAAAGTCTTATTGAAAAGGGATATAGAAATTCCACAGAGGTTCTTCCAAGTATTTTCCATAAACTTATTCTCGATAAGTATTAAATCCTTTTATTTAATAGCATATAATATAAAAAGTTAGATATTTTTCTAAACACAATTAAGTTATACTAAAATAGAAGGGAACGAGTGTTTGATTTATTTGTATTCTTCCCTAAAATATTATTACAGAAGGTTTGTGAATAAGTATGAAGGCTATTTCCTTATTTTCAAGTGCCGGAATAGGAGAAATATATTTTAAGGAGTTAGGAATTAAGATTTTTGCTGCAAACGAATTGGTCAAAAGGCGTGCAGATTTATATAGAAATGTGCATCACGATACCAAAATGGTACAAGGAAATATCTTAGAAAAAGACGTTTTTGACCAAGTTATAAATACTTCTGACGAAAAAATTGATTTTTTGCTCGCTTCGCCTCCATGCCAAGGGATGAGTATAGCTGGAAAAAACAGAAATGTAAATGACTTTGCGAAGGATGAAAGGAATTTCTTAGTTTATAAAGTAATTGAAGCTATTCATATTTTGAAGCCGACATATGTTCTGATTGAAAATGTTCCCGCTCTTTTAAAACTGTTAATTTTATATGAAGGAAACCTTGTAACCGTTCCAAATGCTTTATCCAAAACATTTAGCGGGTTCTACAATATTGAAGCCGAAGTTGTTGATGCTGCTGAACTGGGGGTGCCTCAAAATAGGAAAAGGGCTATAATAAAAATGTTTAAAAAAGGTACAAGCTGGCCTTGGCCAGCAACTGAAAGAAAAATCAATGTTAGAGAAGCAATTGGATATCTTCCTAGTTTAGAATCCGGTGAATCTTCCAATATAAAATGGCACTTTGCTAGAAAACATGATCCTAGGCATATTTTGTGGATGAAACATACTCCCACTGGTAAATCTGCATTTGAAAATAAAGTGTATTTCCCAAAAAAAGAAAATGGGGAGAAAATATCCGGTTATAATACAACATATAGAAGGATGGAATGGGATGAACCTGCACCAACAATAACATTGAGAAATGATGCGATTAGCTCCCAAAGAAATGTCCATCCAGGAAGAAAATTGAATGATGGCACTTATTCTGATGCGCGGGTCCTCACCCCTTTAGAATTAATGATTTTAAATTCTATGCCAAGTGATTGGGCCATTCCGGATGATACTCCCGAAGTGCTAGTAAGGCAATGTATCGGAGAATCAATTCCACCATTAATGTTAAAAAAGATTGTAGGAGAAATAAAATGAAAAAAATAAAGGCAATATCATTATTTTCAAGCGCTGGCATCGGAGAGTTATTACTAGACAATATTGGAATTGAGGTTATTGCTGCAAATGAATTAATTCCTAAGAGAGCAGAATGTTATAAACACTTTTACCCTAATACCGACGTAATAGTAGGGGATATTAAAAACCCAGAGGTTAAAAGTAAAATAAAATCATATTTAAGTGATGACGTTAAGCTTTTACTGGCAACACCTCCATGCCAAGGGCTAAGTACACTAGGAAAAAACAAAATTCAAAGCCATTACCAGGATGATGAAAGAAATTATTTAATTTTTGACATTTTCGATATAATGGATGAAGGGTATTTCGATTATATATTAATTGAAAATGTTGAGAAATTCCTTAATATGTACTTTCCATACAATGGAGAGTATTTACGACTTGAACAAATACTGAGAGAAAGATATTCTTTGCATTACGATATAGAAGCTGTGGTATTGAATGCCAAAGATTATGGTATTTCTCAAACTAGACCAAGAGCAATAATCAAATTATGCAAAAAGGGCTTATCGTGGGAGTTGCCGGAAATTGAGCCGGAGATTCCTTTGCAAGATGCAATAGGACATTTACCTAGTTTAGAGGCTGGTGAAAAGTCTAATATTCCATGGCATGAGGCTAAGCCTCATAATGAAAGAGCAATACTAGCATTAAAACATACACCTACAGGAAAAAGTGCTTTGAAAAATGAAATATATTATCCCAAAAAAGAAAATGGTGAAAGGATATCTGGTTTTCATAACACTTTTAAAAGAATGCGATGGGACCAACCAGCTCATGCTAGAACAACATATTGTGGAAGCATTAGCTCACACAATAATGTTCACCCAGGTCGGAAGTTGGAAGATGGTACATACTCTGATGCTAGAGTATTAACATTGTTAGAAACTTTCATCGTATCTTCTATACCTACAGATATAACATTTCCAAGTAATGCTACAGATAACTTCATTCGTACAGTCATAGGAGAATCAATTCCACCATTAATGTTAATGAAAATTTTAAAGCAGATACAACAAGGAGGAACTAAAGTTGACTTACAGAATAGAAGAAAAGAAATGGATCCTCAAAAGGCATACTAGTAATGTTGATTTACTTAAAGCGGTTGCTGTTAACCTTAAAAGTCATACAAAAACAGAAATTTCAGAGGGGAAGAAGGCTCAGCTCCTCCAAAAACTTAAAGAACTTGATTACTATAAGGAACGAAATCCCGAAATGCCACTAGATGCAATAAATCATAGAATAGGTACTTTGGCTTATTTTATGTTTGGGTATAAGGATACAATTGATGGTAAACAAAGGTTTATGTATAGTCCATTGGGGAATCTTTTTCTTAAACATATTGCTGATGAAAGAAAACTAAAAAAAATCTTCCTTACCATGTTATGGGCAATACAGTACCCGCATCCTCATGATGGAACAGATAAAGTGTTTAAGCTGTTCCCCTTCAGATTGATATTTAAATTATTAACTGATGAAAGGCTAGAGTATAAGTTGCATGCTTTTGAGGTGGCATATCACGTTGTATTTGCACAAGAGATGAATGATAAAAAGTATGATGAGTTGGTGAATGAAATATTAAAACTTCGCCAAATGACAAATGAAGAATTAATCCCTATGTTCCATGAAAAAGAGCATGTTTTGGTAAATGCAGTTTATGAGTGGGATTATTATTATCGTAGACTTTTTAAGAATATGGGGATATTTGAGGCGCATGATGGGGAATTGATATGTAAGTTGCGCCAAGGCAAAAGCACACATAGAAGAGTAACCAGGAACTTTGTTACAATCCCGTCTGAGCTAATGGAGTATTGTTTAAAGCTAATGGAAAAATATCCTTTTGACGAAGAGCCCTTACCACTGGATGATGAGGGAAGACTTGGAATTGAAGTTACAAAAGAGATATATAGCTTCTACCCTAGACTCTTACTTAAAGAAATTGGAGAATTAGACATTGAAGGTGGTTACTTAACTGATTTACTTGAGCTTCCTAGATTAATAGATGAATATTCTAATAATATTGATGGTGAACAAGCCTACCTCTTCGAAAATGTACTGGTTGAAGGGTTTAATATGTTTATGAATGTCGATGCTAGGAAAATTGGAGGGGCTGGTAACACAGATATTGAATGTTTATATCGCACTGAAGGAATGAAATTTGCAGTTGAAACTAAATCAACAAAGAATAAATTAACCAACATTAATGCAGGTAGGCTAAGGAGTCATCGGTTGAAAATTGGTGGAAAATATACAATCGTAATTACACCGAGATATGTCCCTGCTGTTAAAGGCGACATTTTAGGTACTGATAATGTAATTCTTACTGCAGGTACCTTTTCAGAATTTTTATATAACTGTATACACCATGGTCTTAGGGAAATAGATTACGCGGATTTTGATACAATAATAAAAGAAAATCTAGGAACTGATATTAGCCGGAAAATTTCTGATTTTACAATTGAAAAATTCTCTGCAATATCAAGTGTAAAATAACTCTCGATTTAAAATTAAATAATTCATAATGAAGGAGGGTTTAGATGGAACTAGAACTATTTAAGTTATGGCTTAAAGAAAGCAAAGGAATGCAGGAAGCTTCGGCAAAAGATGTGGTTTCGAGAATAAGACGTGCCTTAAAAATAACTGAGATTAATTTTGAGAAGACTAACGAAGAATCCATAAGTGAACTAGTTAATAGTCCGGAATTTAATGAATTAAGTGTCTTTGTCCAATCCCAACTTAAGCGGGCAATTACCTTGTATCAGGAGTTTATGTTAGATAATTCAAAAATGTAGTTAATGTAAACTTAACCTGTGTCTCAGCAGTGTGTTGCAAGATACACTCCACACATGTGGAGTGCTGTTCACTACTAGTTTTAAAATAATTAAGATGAGGCCGTGTGTAAAAGAAATCTCCCTGCTTAGCAGAGAGATTTTTTTTGAAGTATGGTATACTTTTGCACATACTGATATTAATTAAAAGCTTTGGTTATATCTCTAAAACCTTTCGTCTTTGTTACATTTGATACATTTGCAGCATTTTCAATTAGAAAAGTTATAACTTCCTGCACCCTTAAACTTAATAAATCCGCGTTTATATTTTGAAGAAGACTAACTAACTGCTGCTGACAGTTTTTGATGCCTAGCCTAGATTGAATTTCTACGGTTTCTAATAATTTTATTAGAATTATGATTTGATCACTACTTAGTAAGTTAATAAAAGTATCATAAAGTGGTTTTGCACCAGGGGAAACCCCCATATTATAGCTTACACCATTACCTATTCGACACACTAAGATAGCTTGAATTAATTTTTCCTGTCTATCACTAGGAATATCTGTGGGTGTCTTTATATAGGATAATAATTCTCTAGCAACTGGCACTTCATGATAAAAATTATCCCACGAATAATGAACACTAAGAAGTTTTTCAACTAAATCATTGATAATTAAACTTCTCGTGCTCAAGGTTTTATACATATTACCATCGCACTTTTCAAAAAACCTATTACCTAAATTAAATGCTTCACTATTCAAATTAACATTAAATTGGTCAAGTTTAACTCCTAAATCAAACTTAACATTATCACTACTACAATCCCAAGCAATAGGTGCTAATGCTAATATATTTTGCTGAACAATATTTCCAGTTTTAGGACTTACAAAAATACTAAATAAGGTTCTTAATAAATTATCAGTAATACTACTGGAAAGTTCCTTAATGGATTCTTTTATTTGTGATAATGCTAATCCACCAATTAATTCTGTAGATCTTTTAAGGTTTATAATGAGCTGTTGTACAAAAATTGCCGCAGTAGAAGGTTGATCGCTAATTACCTCTTGTACACAAGTTTGTAGCCACCCAAGAAGTTCAAAAGAACCTATTGAGTAGTTATTCGGATGAGAAGCGCCAATATCATTACGCATTGTTAAGATGTATGTAAGTTTTGTGTGTAACAAATCTGATATTATTTCTAGCTTTCTACACGTATCAAGCAGAGTTTGGTCTTTGACCCCTTTCAGGTCTTCTTCAGTCTGATATAATTCTCTAACTTTTTCCCCTATTGCAGCATCAAAGAAAATATCTATTCCATATATACAAATTTTATTTCTTAGAGAAACAATGACTTCATTCCATACAAAATTGAGTGAAGCATCAAATAAACCTATAGCACAACCCGCAACAAATTTAGAAAGATAAGTAGCATTTTGTTTATTTTCAATGCTCATTCGATTAATTACTATAGGTAGGTTAGTTAGGATTAATTCTCGTTCAGTGGTATCAGCTATAACTCCAGAAGTTGGTAAACCTAAACCTTCTAAATATTGTTCAAAACTATTAAAGCCGTTTGATATTTCCCCTTGGGCTTTTCTTATAATCAAGTCGTTATCTTTTCCCATCTTTGTGTTTCTCCTTTTTTTAACATTTTCCCACAATTCAAATTTATCAGGAATAAAGTAATAAATAAAGAATTATTTGGAAATTTTTATTATCCTCTTGAATAAGAATTTGTTATAATAAAAATAAAAACATACGTTCTGCTTGATTGTTTTTTACGAGACGGGAGGTACTACTATTGATTGAACTAAACATAAAGCAAAAAAGATTTGCCGATTATTATATTGAAACCGGCAATGCTACTGCAAGTTATTTAAGAGCGGGATATGAAGCCGAAGGAAATGCTGCAGAAGTAAATGCAAGCCGACTGCTCAGGAATGCTAAGGTTTTGGAATATATAAAGGAGCGGAATGAAAAATTGGATCTGGAATTTATTGCGGATATTACGGAAACAAAGCGGTTTTGGACAGGAATTATGCGTGATGAAAATGCTGATATTAAGGATCGGTTGAAGGCATCAGAATATATTGCAAAAACGAACGGTGCTTTTGTTGAGAAAAAGGAATTACAAGGTTCTTTTAACAATAAGATAGAGTTTGGATTTGTTGATCCAACTGTTTCAGAGGCTTAATAAATTATACTGCTTTAAGTAATGGAGAGAAGTACAGTCATAATGATTGCATTTCTCTTTATTTTTTTTGTAATAATTATTGCTGCTAAAGTCCTATGCCGTGATACAATTATAGTTGGAATATTAATGTAAGAGGGCAAGTGAAAAATGAATCGACTAAAACAAAAAAATCAGTCCTTTAGGTAACTGGGCTTTGAAGTAGGGAGGAAACTTTATGGGTTTTGGGTTTAGAAAGAGCTTTAAAATTGCTCCTGGAGTTCGTTTAAACGTAAGTAGTCGAGGGGTTGGGGCAAGTGTAGGAGTCAAAGGATTAAGGCACTCTGTGAACTCAAGAGGTCAAAGTAGGACTACGGTTTCTTTGCCTGGAACTGGTCTTTCCTATACTTCCACTTCCGGTGGGAGAAGCGGTAATAGAGGGAATAGGAACTATAGAACAGCTTCATATCAGCGACAAGCGGAATTGAATCGATTGCAAAAAGAAAGAGAAAAGTTGCAAGAACTGCAACGAAATCAATTAGAAGTCGAGTTGTATGAAAATAGACTAAATATGATTAAGTCGATTCATAAAGAGTGTGATGATTTTGTTGATTGGCTGGACATTAAAAATACAGAACCTCCATTCTTAAAAGGGCACCCTGGACCTTTAGAAAAACAAGCCTTACAGGAACTTCAAAATTATAGACCTGGTTTTATGGCAAAAGTCTTTAATCAAGAAGAAAAGCGTATAGAGGAGCTCAGAAATAAGGTCTTAGAAGCCCGTAAGAAAGACGAGGAAGAATATCAAGAATGGAGTGTATTGACAGAAATAGCAACGAAGTTATTGAATGGGGATTTGGAAACGTATTTTGAAGTAATAAAGGATTTCGCTCCTCTAGATGATCTAAGTGATTTTGGAAGTGGGTTTGAGTTTTTTCTTGAAGAACCCCATACTATGGAAGTGGAATTTGATGTACAAACCCAAAATGTTGTACCTTCAGAAATGAAAACTCTAACCAGTACAGGAAAAGTATCCGTCAAAAATATGCCTATCTCCAAATATTACGATATTCAACAGGATTACGTCTGCAGTTGTGTACTTAGAATAGCAAGAGATATGTTAGCTTTATTGCCGTTAGATACTATTATAATCCACGCTTTGGATTCCCAATTAAATACGTCTACTGGGTATCATGAAAAAATAGTAGTATTATCGGTGAAAATCCATAGGTATACGCTTAACCAATTAAATTTTGATACTATTGATTGCTCAGATTCAATGGCTAATTTTGAACATAAAATGAATTTTCGTAAAACTAAGGGTTTCGCTCCGGTAGAAAAGATACAAATAAATTCTTAAAACATAACGAGCCATTATTTTATGTATACAAAAAACTCTTATATAATGGAATGTGTGTAAAACTGACGATTTTTAAGATTAGTGTTAATTTGAAAGTTTTATTGGTCTTTGAATTACCATATTGCTAAGTTTAAAGAAAAACGAAAAAGAAGGTGCGTTAAATGCACCTTCTTTCTTTATCAGTTTGTTTCACACGCATACCCGTCTTTATCCCGATCCATTTTAGATGTATAAGCAGGATGATTTGAAGGAACTCCGTTTGGATAAACTGTCCTCAGGTCGGTGCAGTTGGCAAACGATGTCTGTGTTGCTTGCTGCTGTTGCTGGGCTGCCGCCTGAGCTTCTGCTTTAGCTTTAGCCTCTGCTGCTGCTTTGGCTTCCGCTTCCGCTTTAGCTTTAGCCTCTGCTGCTGCTTTGGCTTCCGCTTCCGCTTTAGCTTTAGCCTCTGCTGCTGCTTTGGCTTCCGCTTCCGCTTTAGCTTTAGCCTCTGCTGCTGCTTTGGCTTCCGCTTCCGCTTTAGCTTTAGCCTCTGCTTCTGCTTTGGCTTCCGCTTCTGCTTTGGCTTTAGCCTCTGCTTCTGCGGCTACTTTGGCTTCCGCTTCTTGTTTCGCCTTTTCCTCTGCTTCTGCTTTTTTCTTTGCTTCTTCCTTCGATTTTACCTTTGTTTCTGAAGCCTGAATATTGGTATCTTTTTTGTCACTCGGAAGCATTGCTGCGCTACCTAACCAGATGACCATTGCTCCTAACATAAGAAGGAATCTCTTTTTCGCTTTGCCGTTTCTTTTGAATAGTGCCAGAATTCCAGTGATGAGAAAAAAAATAAAAGCTAAAAATCCCAAGGCAAACACAACCATGATAAATGAGTTACCTGAAGCGAATAGCCAAATGATCAGACCGACTACCATCCATAAGAAATTTGTTTTTGCTTTCGGATTTCGTCTTCTAAGTCCGTTTATTCCGGATAAAAGAAAATATGCCGCTATGACAAATCCAACCCAGCTAAAATATGTTGCCAAGTAAAACTCCCCCTATTTGTATGTAAGTGCAATCAATTCCCTATTATTATATAGGAAATTTGTCGGTGTTGGGAGATTTTTTCATTTTTTCATATACATTCCCATTTTTTATTTAGAAGCCAGAAATCTCTATTCGGTAGTTTTAAATCCTAATGGACTATTAAAAAATCTGCATTACTGTATTAATAATGGTGATAATGGTTGTAGTTCGGTTAATTCCTGGTGCAGGAATTAAGGCTCCAATTGCCAGTATTGTAGGTGAGTTTCTTATTCAACTACGGGCAGTTTAATTGAATAAGGAATTTTACCATAACTAGGTTAATAACATTAAGGATTATCATATGGGGAATATAAATTTGTTGGATTTAAGATTATAAGGATTTCAGCTTTAGCGGAATCCTTTTTAAATTATAATATATTCGTTTTTTGAAGTGTTTTAGTAGTATAATAGTATTGGTATTTCTACAGATATTTACAAAAAGGGGATAATTCATGAAGAAATTAACCTACATATTTATGGCGTTTTTATTAGTTTTCCTCGCAGCTTGTTCATCAAATGAAACAACTGGCAAAGAGGAAAATGCTGAAACAAAGATAGAAGGGAAAAAAAAGGAACAGGATGTAGCTGAGGCTAAAGAAAAGGCAGAAAAATCGAATAGTGAAAGCGGAGACAGTCCTAGCGTTCCTGCCACTAGTACACCAACGATAACAAGTGTTAATGGTGACTTTGACTACAGTAAATATACACTAATTGAAGTAGATGGCGGAGATATGTCAGGTTCTAGAAAGCCGAATGTAAGAGTTGATGTCGGGTATGGTGACAGGGAATATTGGGCTTTTACAAATGAATACAGACAGCTAATTCGTGTTGAAGCAAAAAATATAACACCCCAAAATCCGAAAACTGAACATGTTTTATCGTCTGGGAGATACTATTCTGATGAAGCAAAGGTTCCCGGTACAGAGCGTCAAGAATTAGATGAAGGGCATGTGATTGCTGACTCACTTGGGGGAGTATCTAACGCATATAACATTACACCTCAAGATAGCATTCTCAATAGACACGGTGATCAAGCTTATATGGAAAAAGTGATTCGAGATGCAGGAGGTGCTACAGATTTCGTAGCAGAGATTCAATATCCAAATACTCAGACGCAAATTCCTAACCATTATAAATTCACGTATAAAATTCAGGGCAGATCCATTACTGATGAATTTGACAATGTAAACCCAGATGAAGTGAATAAAAATTTAGGGGAAACCAAAAGTACGAGCAGTACGCCACCTAAAACAGAAAATGTACCAGCAAATCAAACGGTAATTAGCAATGAAGATGTTAGTAAGGTGGATACCAATAATAATGGTAGTGTTACGATCGCCGAAGCAAAAGCTGCTGGCTTTAAAATGCCAATTACGCGTGATTCATGGCTCTATAAATATATGGACGATCGGGATGGTGATGGACTAATAGGTGAGTAAACAAATCGGCTATATAAACATATAACACAAAAATGAAGAAAGGCTGCTATTTTTGGCGGCTTTTTTCTTGTTGTACTAACGAAGCAGTTAAGTGGAAGAAGGATAATGGTTTTTTATGGTAATATAAATTAGAGATAAGAATAAGGGGGCTGACTATGGAAGGATTAGATATATACGATTGGTCAAGATTAGTTTTTATTACACTAATGATCAGTTTAATTGTTATTTTCATTATTTTATTGATTCAAAGGAAACGAAGCAACATTGTTAATGGATTCACAGTTAGTATTACTTCAATAATTTCAATAATTGTTTCTGGTATTAATCTTATTATTATGGGGTACATAGCTGATGAATTAAATTTAGCAGGGGACGCTATTTCCTCATATATGTTTCTTGTAATTTTAGGGTTAAGCATATTTAATTTGTTTATTTACTTTAAAAGTAAAAACAGTATTATTAGTGCCTAACAAAAAAATTTGTTCTTAAAATAACTGGTGCAAGAGTTGAAGAACGGAGCTGTCATTGTGGCAGCTTTTTTAATTGTGCTAACGAAGCAGTTTAGTACAATAAGTATTACAATGAATGGATTTATTTGAGAGGTGTGTTGTAGTTAATGATTTTGGTCAGTTCTTGTTTAGCTGGATTAGAAGTACGGTATAACGGTACACATAGCTTAGATAATAGGATAAGTAATTTAGTTGGAGAGAATAAAGCTGTTACTATCTGTCCCGAACTGCTTGGTGGATTTTCAACCCCAAGGGAACCTGCTGAAATAGTAGGCGGAGACGGAGGAGATGTACTGGATGGAAAGGCTAAAGTGGTTGAGAAATCTGGTAATGACGTGACCGAACTTTACATAAAAGGAGCTTATGCTACTTTAGAAAAAGCTAAAAAAATTAACGCCACAATAGTTGTTCTCAAGGAGAATAGCCCATCCTGTGGTAGTTCAATGATTTATAATGGTGAATTTAGGGGTAACAAAATTGTTGGTAACGGAGTTACATCAGCCTTACTTAAAAGAAATGGTTTACAAGTAATTTCAGAAGAACAATTTGTTGAAAATTTCCTTTAGTTATTCAACTAACGGGTGCTTTAATCAAATAACTTTAGGAGAAGTTTGAAAACAGAAGAAGCCCTTACTCACAAGTAAGGGCATTTTTCATTTAAATCGTCTCCGAAACAGCTCTAAAATATCCTTTACTTTCAAGTTTCATAAGAACTAAATTTCAATGTTTAAAATCTGTCTCCACTACAAAACGGCAAGGATTATTTATCTCTAATTGTTTCTTGATAAAAAGCTGTATTTGGCACAGTTACTTTATCGTATAGGCATTTAGACATGAATCACCTTCCTTTTCAGGTTGTAACTAGGGATAATTTCATCAACTACTACTTTTGGAGCACGTTTTGATAATCGGATGTTTTGCATTTTGATCACTTCGTATTTGTTAGTCATCAATGCAAATTCCATCAGGAGTTTTGCCTTTGACCTGGTAGTTTCTCCGAGCATGTGCAAGTTATCCTCTATAAGTCCGTGGTCTTTGAATCAAAAGGTCGTTTTTAGTCGAAAGTTGTATGTAATTATTTGTTGTAGTATGTAATAACTGAATAGTAAAATTTAACCATTAATGTAAAGGAGGAGTAACAAATATTCTTATACATAATAGGGGGATAAAGATGAAACAAGTGCAAGCAAAGTTAATACCTGTATTAATAACAATTATGCTATTACTTTCATTTTTGCCGATGAAAACTTTAGCAGAAACAGACGAAACTAAACCAGTTTTCCCTCCTCAAGTAGAATTTCCCGCAAAGGGATCAAAAGATATTGTAAAGGAGGATACTGAAAAGAGAGAAGAAAATGTTAAACACTTTTTATTAAAGGACCATACATATGAGGCGGATGTATATCCTTTTCCAGTGCATTACAAGGAAAATGGTCAATGGAAAGACATAGATAATACGCTAGTAGAATCTACAGATAGCGAAACTAACGGTCCGGTTCTTGAAAATAAGGCTAATAATCTAAAAATTAAATTTGCAAAAAAGACCAATCAAAACGATCTTGTAAGAATCAAAAGTGGGAATTATATCCTTGGTTGGAATCTTGATAATATCCAGGATGCACAAGTGGTTCAAGATAAGGTTAATATCCCAGGATATGATCGTTTCACAAATGATGAAAAAAAGAGAACGCTAGAAAAGATTGGTTCTTCCGTCACTTATCCAGAGGTAATGCAGAATACAGATTTACAATATATATTAACTTCTGGCAGTGTTAAAGAAAATCTTATTCTAAAAGATGTACCAACCATTACTCAATATTCATTTCTTTACAATGCACAAAATTTAACGGCTGAGATAAAGGATAATATTATCTATTTCTATAGTGAAAGTGATCCAACTCAAGTTATTTTTAAAGTTGAAGCCCCATACATGTATGACCAAAACAATGAAATATCTACAGCTATATCATTAGAACTTCAGAAGGGCGGAAATCAATATCAGGTAATCTTAAAGCCAGATATGGAATGGTTACAGTCAACAGACAGAAAATATCCAGTAATTATCGATCCAACCGTAGTGACTTCTTTAAGCCCAGTTGATATATTCGATAATCATGTTTCTCAAAATTATCCGACCACAAACTATTATAATAGCACAATATTAAAGGTTGGTAACGGAGCTTCCTCGGGCATTAACCAAACTTTTATTAAATTTAAATTACCTACAATTTCCTCTGCAAACGTTATTACAAAAGCAAATTTATATTTATCTTTGTTTAACCCTAATACTTCAGGAAGTCAAATTAATGTACACAAAGTCACCCAAGATTGGAATGCGAATACCATTACCTGGAATACCAAGCCTGCATTTGATAATAAGGTTCAAGATTATCAAATTGTAAACAGTAATACAAAAACCGATTACATATGGGATATTACAGGAATTGCAAAACAATGGTATACAGATCAACAAAACTTTGGATTGATGTTAAAGGCAAATAATGAAACGGGAAACTACACAGAATTTTTCTCCTCTGACGTATCCGAAGCTTATGCGGGTTATCGACCTGTTGCTGCCTTTTACTATGTAAATAATAGCGGATTAGAGAGCTATTGGACCTATCACTCTCAAGATATTGGACGAGCCGGCACGGGGTATATCAATGATTATTCAGGAAATCTCGTACTAAGTCATAATGATTTAAGCATGAGTGGAATGAGAATGCCTGTTTCCATTACTCATGTCTATAATAGCAATGATCGTTTAGTAAACCTCAAATATGGTTTAGGATGGCGATTAAATCTAAGTGAAAGAATTGATGCGGACTTTACTCTAGATCTATATTATTTCACAGATGAAGACGGAACAAGACATTATTTTAATTTTGATAATGCAACAAATTCCTATAAAGATGAAAATGGCCAAGATTTAACGATGACGATTGACGCTGCTTCTAGCACTGAACGATTTAAAATCAAAGATAAATCTGATAATCAATTAAGCTTTAATTCATACGGCTATTTAACCTTTATTAAGGATAATAATAACAATAAAATTACTTTAGGATATTCAGGTGATTATATAGTAAATGTTACCGATGGAGCCGGACGGATAACGACGTTAAAACGTGATGCAACTTCGAATAATCTAACTCAAATCATTGATCCAAGCGGTAGAATTACGTCTTACACCTATACTGGTTCAGACTTAACCAGAATTACCTATCCTGATGGAAAGTATAGTCAATACTCCTATGACTTGAATCATAATCTCATTGAAGCAAAGAATTTTGATGGCTACAGAATTAATTATTCTTATTATCCAAATGCGCCTTTTCGGATTCTAAAAGCAACAGAGACCCATATCAATAGCAGTCAAGTAATAACCAATGGTCAGTCCTTACAATTTTCCTATGGGAGCAATACTACCTCTTTTGTAGATAACATTGGGAGAAAAGAAATCTATCAGTTTAATGATAGAGGACATACCGTTAGCATGAAAGATGTAAATGGAAACGCTCAGCATTATAAATATAATACAAGCGGTTCCAATGTTAATAAGCTCTCTGCAGCATCCAAATTGCAAAGAACAACTGTAAATTACCTGTTAAATCATAATGTGGAGACCACTGGCTCATGGACTGCTGGAAAAGATGGCGGTGCGGGTACAACCGGGTATAGTACGGATATGAGTTATATGGGCAATCAAAGTACCAAACTAACAAAAACGGATAGGGTAAGCAGACAATATAGCACACAAATAAATACCCTAACAAAAGGAAAAACGTACACTTTTTCAGCCTATGTCAATACAGTCAATGTTTCAAATACAAACGGAAAAGGAGCCCTTATTTCTTTTTATTATCACGATAAAGCAGGGGCTTGGCAGCAAATCGATTCTGAATATGTAAATGGCACTACAACTGATTGGCAAAGGCTACAGGTCAGCTTTACCCTTCCGTCTGATGCGTTAGACGGTACGGTATTAACGAGATTAACACTTTTAGAGGAAACAGGTACCGCCTATTTTGATAGTATGCAGCTAGAGGAAGGAAGCATTGCCAATCGTTATAACTTAGTAGAAAATGCTGATTTTAGCTATGGGTCAACTTTCCCAACCTATTGGAACCAGGAATCGGGTAGTGCGTCCTCTAATATTTATACAACTGTTGGCGGCGGTCCTTCTTATATGGATAGCAAAGTGTTTGGAATTGCTGGGAATGCAAACGAGCTTAGAAATATTAATCAGACCATTAAGGTAAAAGGAAAAAAAGGTGATATCTTTACCTTTGGCGGCTGGACTAAAGGTGACTCAATTCCTATCACAGATTTAAATAGGTATTATGCATTGGTCCTAGGGTTTAAAAAATCGGATGGGACTTATCAATATATTCGCGCAGGATTCAATCAGGATTCCTCCGATTGGCAATATGTTTCAGACACCGCTACTGCCGATAGTGATTATTCAGAGGTTACCATCTTTGCCACCTATTATCATAACCAGAATACCGCCTATTTTGATGGTCTTCAATTATACTTCGAACCATTTGAGAATCAGTATAGTTATGACAGTAAAGGAAATTTAATTACATCAAAAGATATTAAACAGATTCAATCATCTTTTACGTATTCAAGTGCGAATGATTTAACTCAATACACAGATCCATTAGGAAATGTATATAAATATACTTATGATACTAAACATAATGTATTAACTTCGGTATCACCTAAAAATATTGTTTCGAGCTTTAGCTACGATTCTTACGGCAATACCACTGGAACTTCAATAAAAAGTTCGGACGGATTATTAACTATTGATGGTAGTACAACTTACACTTCGGATGGTAATTATATTTCAACCATCAAGGATGCGTCTGGCAATGTCGTTTCGAATAACTATGACTTGAAAAAAGGGACACTCATTGATTCAACCGATCCGTATAGTCGGAAAACAATGTATACCTATGATCCAAACACTGATCAATTATTGAACGTTTCCAAAACAGTTGATCAGCAAACTTCAACAAATAGCTATCAATATCAAAATGACTTATTAAGTGGAATTACCCAAAATGGCACTTCGATTGGATTGCAATATAATCTGTTTGGAGACACCACAAAAGTCAATATTGGCTCCAAAAGCTTAGTAACGAAAACCTATGATAATTCAACACATTTGTTGCAAAGCAGCCAATATAGTCTTGGTGATACTATTTATTATGGATATGATAATGCAGACCGCATTACGTACAAATCTTTAAATCAATCACCTAAAACAAACTCAAGTGTGATTCCGAACTTCAGTTATGAGTATGACAATAACGGAAATCTTGGGATCCATACGGACCGTGATAATAATGTTTCTTATCGTTATGATTATGATATATTAAATCGAATTACGAAAATACAAGATTCATTGGGCAATAGCTTTGAGTATACGTACAATGCTAATAACCAAGTCACTAAGGATGAATTTAGTACACCAAGCAACACTTATACAACTTCATATTCATACGACAGCGAAGGGAATCAAACTTCTGTTTCGTTTAATCAAAGCAAAATAGATTATGGTTATGATACATTAGGACGACTCCAGCAAAAAACGATTAATTTAACAAGTGGAGATTATACTTCCTCTTATACGTTTAAACCAGGTGTAGCGTCCGGGAAAACAACGAATTTAGTTGATACTTATAAAAATGGTGTGAACAGCCCTATTTCGTACACGTATGATAAAATGGGGAATATCGAGACGATTACGCATGATGGAAAGACCATCACCTATGCCTATAACGAATTGAGTGAATTGTTACGAGAGGATAATCCTGTTTCCGGACAAACCATCGTGTTCACCTATGATGTAGGTGGAAATATCAAAACCAAAAACATCTATGCCTTTACCAGTCCATCCCAAACTCCGGCAAATCCGGTTAAAACATACACATATCAGTACGGGGATACAAACTGGCGAGATTTGTTGACATCGATTGATGTTACAACCTATACCAATGGAACACCATCAACAGTCAATACGCAAATAGCTTACGGCCAAAATGGAATAGACAATCCAACCTCCTATGGCAGCAATACTTTAACTTGGACTTGGGGCGATCAGCTGAAAAGCTTCTCAAACGCAAACTACGGTCTGTCGTATTCCTATAACGATGGTGGCTTCCGTACCAAGAAGGTTGTGACGAATAAACAAACAAATAGTACTGTCACCACCAACTATATTTTAGAAGGTGACAAAGTTGTCTATGAAATGGATGGAACCAATAACATTCACTATACCTATGATGCTGCAGGTATCCTTTTAAGTTTAAATGTAAATGGTACCGAATACTATTATCTATTCAATACCCAAGGAGATATTATTGGTCTAATTAATGGTAGCGGAAGTCAAGTCGTATCCTACCAGTACGATGCTTGGGGAAATAGTACGTCGATCAGCGGAACCTTAAAAGACACCATTGGGAAGCTCAACCCATATCGATATAGAGGCTATCGATATGATAGTGAAACAGGATTATATTATTTAAATGCCCGTTACTATAATCCAGAGTGGGGGCGATTCCTCAACGCCGACAGCTTTGGTGGCCAGCTAGTGGCATTATTATCTCATAATGTCTTTGCATATGGATTGAATAATCCAGTTATGATGGTCGATCCAACTGGAAATATTCCTGTAGATTTTGAGGAACGTCGTTACTCTCGTTTATCAAGAATAAAAATGGTTGAATATATACCTGAGGTAGTTAGGATGGAAGTACCTTGGGGTGTTGGGTCAGTTAGAACTGGTGTTAAAGTAGTTAGTACTGTTTCTAAGGTAGTAAATTCTTCTACTAAGGGTATAAATAATACTAAACCATATACCAAATCAAGTTTGAAACTTGGACAACAAATGCATAAATCGTATAAAGTAGATGATGTTTTAGAAGGTGTAAGAGAAAAAGAATTTCGTTTACCAAGTGGAAAAAGAATTGACTTTATTGATTTTGAGAAAAAAATAATATACGAACTAAAACCATATAACCCTAGAGCAATGAGACAAGGTAATAGACAGCTAGAAAGGTATAAGAAAGAGGTTGAAGAGATATATGGTGGAGATTGGAAAACAAAATTAGACGTGTATTGAGGTGATTAGAGCAGTGGAAAAAAAAGAATTTAAAAAAATTATTAATGACTGTTTATTATCAAACGGTTTCGTTAAAAAAGGTAAATTTTATTATAAAGATAGTAATGAAGTTATATGCTCTTTAGGATTACAAAAATCAAACCACTCAAATTGTTACTATGTGAATTTGGGGATAGTAATAAAAGAAATTAACCCTAGTCTAGAATGGCCAAGAGATGTTGATGGTGATATTAGATGTAGGTTCTACTTTGAATTTGATGGGAATAAAGTTGCCTGCTTACCAATAGACCAAATAAGCGAAAATAATGTTATTATTACTTCTTTAGAGAAAAATATTTTGGAATTAGTTGACCCATCATTAAAACTTGAAGGGCTTAAAAAACTATTAAATGATAAGCCAGTCCTTTTATATCAAACTAAAATGGTAGTTAAAAAGCACTTAGGCATAGAAGAATAAAAAGATAGCCATAGGGGAAACTCTCTATGGCTATTCTTATACCCATTGACTATTTTTTTGTCCTATATTATAAATGAGGTATTTTCCGTATTTCCTCTGTCAAATAATCCTTGGATTTTTTTATGCGTACAATTAGTATTTTGCATTGTCAAATGCTTGAGTTTTGGGATATACAAATCAATCTAATTATATAGACTTACTAGAGCAGTATAAAAATCATAGTAATATTCTTGTGAGAGAAGCAGCGTATAACGCTATAAGTAATTTGTGTAGTAATAGATGAAATATTATTGTTGAACTAACGGAGCAGTTTAATTGAAGAAGGATTTTTGCAAATGCAAAGTGAAATATTAAAAAAGAAGTGCAAGTTTTAGGGGGAGAAATAAAATGAAAAATCTTATAGATTCATTTTTAGAAGATGAGATTTCTGACCAAGAATACTATGATGGGATTTATGAATTTATTGTTTCTTTTAACATTAGATGCGGAGAATACGAAGGCAACCGCTTTATTATTAAAAAGATGGACCATATAAATTTTTTTATTTTTGACGAATATGTTTACCCAGAGGATGGACATAGGGAAATTCATAAAACAATTTCAATTTACAAAGATAATTTAATCAAACTAATTAATGAGTATGCCAAAAAACAGGGCTTAAAATTAAGGGATTCTTATTAAGCTAACGGGGGCTTGAGTTGAAGATGGAGTTGCGGCACGCAGCTCTTTTTTTCGTTGATCAACTAACGAAGCAGGTTAGTTGAGGAACGGTGTAGAATTTTAGTTTATAATGTTAATTACATATTTATATGAGGTGAATTTAGTGTTTACGGTAGAAACCTATATTAATTCATTAAAAGACAATCTAGAAAAGAATACAGAAAAATTAATTCAAAATTTAAAGGCAATAATTAATTATAATTATTACAACGAGATAGATTTATTAGATTTCTCGGTCTTTATGCAACCATTCGAACTTTCCATTATGATGTTTTCTATGGACAAGGAAGCAAATGAAGTCTTTTATCAAGGAAACGATAGCAGTATTTATGCGGGGAGTCTTAAATTACTTGGAGAAATAGAATACCACCAACTTCCTGATAACAAGTCCGACGAATTTTGGGGATTTTATGAACAGAATGATGAGGTCATATCTACAAGTGAAGAACAAACTATTGTGGAATGGTTTGTTGCCTGTTGGGACAAAGCAGGGGGGCACAGTTTTACATTACCTGCATATTTAGTTTTCCACGATGATGTTAAATCTTTTGATTTACATAGAAATAAATGGATATCGGATGATGAAAAGTGGTCGGATTAATCCTTAAAGGAAAGAACCTCTTGTTGAACTACCATGAAAATAAGTTTCCTTTATACATGAAAAAAGACAATACTTAAGAAGACCCTGCACAAAAAAAAGAGAAGGGCGTGACTGGATTAAGGTCAGTATCAGTATTGACAGTTCTTAACCATTTTCATTCTTTGTGGTGCAGCTCTGCTGCATGGGTGGCTAACGGGTAGCTTTAGTATAACAAAGGACTGTCAATAGACGGTCTTTTTTTATGTAATGAAGTGTCATAACTTAAAAGTTTTGACTACGAAAAATGAAAGTGATAAGATATGGGTATCCAAAGGTGTCATAACTTATATTCATAAGTGAGGTGGAAAAATGAAATATGGATACTGTCGTGTTAGCACTTTAGGTCAGGATTTAGAGGTGCAAATAGAAAGGCTACTAATGGAGGGCTGCGACAAAATAATCGAGGAAAAATTTACTGGTACAAAGCTTGAGCGACCCAAGTTTAGTAAATTGATTAAAGAGTTAAAAGAAGGTGACACTTTAGTAGTGACTAAACTGGATCGGCTTGCCAGGAATGTAAGAGAAGGAATTGATGTTGTTGAGGAATTATTCAACAAGGGTGTTCGTGTACATGTACTGAACGTAGGATTACTTGAAAATACAACAATGGGACGATTCTTCCTGCAAACGATGTTAGCGGTAGCGGAAATGGAAAGAAATATGATTGTAGAACGAACCCAGGAAGGGAAAGCATTGGCAAGGCAGCGTGAAGATTTTAGAGAGGGCAGACCAAGGAAATTTAAGAAGGCACAAATAGAGCATGCACTGAAGCTCCTTGAAACACATTCTTATAAGCGAGTAGAGGATATTACCGGCATTAGTAAAAGTACGTTAATAAGAGCTAAAAAACGACAGGTGTAGTTTGACCAATGTTATGGCGGGAATAGAGTAAAAAAGGGTCGACCATCATGGTCGATTTTTTGATGGCATTGTATAACAACACCATTTGGTGGCAGCAGTAATGCACCATATAATATTTGCAATTCCGTTTTACTATTGTAATTTCAGGCGCCGTAGCTAGGAATCCAGTTGCCATCGTTGTTGCGGTCTTCGTTCTTGAACTAACGATGCAGGTTAGTTTAAGAACATTAGGGTATATTACTTTTAAAAAAGGGAGTAACCTTAATGAAAAAGCTATTCTTAATTAGTTTGTATATGTTATTTTCTTGTAGTCTTTTTGTGTTATCAGGAAATCCTGTTTATTCACAAACTACTCTCTCAGATAAGGTTGAATATCTGTATCCTGCAAATAAGGAAAAAGTTTTTCATGAAACTGAAGATGAATTTTATCAAGCATTAAGAGACCTAAAGTATCCTGTGCATCAAGAGTTTTACAGAAAACACTATAAGTTTTTTAAAAAGCATAAAAATAAATATGGAGATATGGATGACGCTCTTTTTAAAGACATTCCCGATGCAACAGTAAATTTTAGAAAAAAGGTACTGTTTCAAGAGGTGGAAAAATTTAATTATGTAACTTGGGATGGAAATGGTATTCTTACTACATATCCAGATATAAAAATGAATCAGGCAGTCAGTCCAGATAGACAGGTATATTTTTTCTATTCTTTTAAAGATACAGATAAAGAGTTTAGGGGAAGATGTGCGGTATATGATGTTGAAACAAAACAATTGGTTGCTGGCGGAGCTGCCTACATTAACAAGCAACTAAAAGTAGGAAAGTGAGCCAAATTCATCATAGCTTTATTAATTTCTTAATGCTTGTTGATACTAACGGATGCGATACTTCAGTAAAGAGGTATCGCATTTCTTATTGAACTAAAGAAGCAGGATAGTTGTGCGAAATGTTTCTAGCTTAAATGGAGGATGGTCACATTTCTCTGGTAAAGGCTAGACAGTTCCTGTCGGAACTGAAGGATTATATCGAAGAATCAAATGAGGGGGTAACGCCCTGAAGGGTTCTCTCTTAGTCGAATAGCACTTGATTTAGTAAGAATGATAGTGTTATAAGCTCGGCGAAAAGGCGTGAGAATTTACCGTAACAGGTTAAGCTGACGAAAGCCTACCCGATGGGGTGGTGTAAATCATGATGCTTGAGTTGAATGAATATGGTGAGAATGCGAAAAAACCTAAAAGAAATGGTTAAGCTGACGAACTTCTGAATGTACGGGTCTATACCTGCGATACATAGAAATGTGTATATCACCAAATTGTGAGGTTAGATGTGGGTGAGTAAAAATAACTAATATGAAAATCCATGATACGTTACAGGCGTATGAAAGCTAACAGGCTTACAGGAAGCACCTAAGTTCATTCTATAATAGATATAATTCAACGTTGTAAGCTGATAACGTGGAGGGCTTACTCCCGAAGAAGCGTTGGCAAGGAAAGCAATGATGACATTAGTAATTGTATAACTTGTCTTTATATCAGTGAAAGTGGTGGCACAGTACCAATGAAAGGTCTAATCAGCCTGGAGGGATAGCCACTAGACTAATGAAGAATCATTTAATCATGCAAGGCAAATCTTTATCGGTTAATAAGGTTCTTGTGAGACTAATAGAGGTTCACCTCCTAAGGGAGGCACCGACTTATTAAAACGGAAGAATTGAGACATGGATGAGGCTGCGATTTCAGAAGTGTTGATGATTAAATCGAATTGGATTAGTTGGAACGCCGTATGAGGTGAAAGTCTCATGTACGGTGTGAACGGGGGGAAAAGGGAGCGATAACTTCAAACCCTTACCTATCTGTATAAAGAAGGAAGTCGCACTATTGATATAGAATAACAAATTAACACGAGGGGAGGAATCAAGATGGATTCATTAATTTGGCTACAAAAATGGTTTGCAAAGCAATGTGATGGCGATTGGGAACATAGTTATGGCATAAGTATTGAAACTCTTGATAACCCTGGTTGGAGAGTAAAGATAAGCCTGCAAAATATTGATGTAGAGCAAAAAGACATTGTAATATTAAATAGTGAACGCAATGAAAGTGATTGGATTCATTGTAAAATTGCCTATGATAAAGAACTGGATGGTATCTATTTTTGGGGCTATGGTGGTATAGAAAATTTAGGGGAAATTTTAGACAGCTTCAGAAGATGGGTTGATTGCCGTTAATAATGGGGGAAAAAGGATGGATAATGAGATTACCAACAGACAATTAATGGAACTGTTTTTAGATACTATTCAAAGATGTGGAACGCATTTATACAATATGGATGATGAAACGATTGAATACGAAATTTTTGAAGAATTTGATATAGGCGTTGTGTCATTTTTACACAATGACAGCCTATCCAAACTCTATAGTGCTGGATTAATTAGCTATGAAGTAATGCAAAAGGGTTTAGAATTAAGGCAGAAAGTACAAGACTTACAGAGCTCAGGACTATGGAATATGGAGGCATTAAAAAGAAGGAATGAATGGAAGCAAGTTTTCATTTTAAGTGATGAAATAAGAACAATGTTAGATTAGTGACTCATAATCCCCTTTTATTATTCAAGTTACGAATCCTTTGCTGCAACAACAGCTAAAGCCTTTTTCTTCTTGTACTAATGGAGCAGTTTACTTTAAGACCTGAATCTGAATCTCAATAGAAATTTAATAAGTCAGAGGAGTTGATAAATATATATGGCTAATATGGGTTTTCAATTTCATGCAACTAAAAGTGAAATCATAGAAGTTGTTAAAAAATCACAAAACTTGTTCGATTTATATATGTTTTCTATAAAATTATTTCCAGAATTTGAATACTTTTTGATATCTAAAAATGAGTTTGCAGAAAAACTGAGCTTTTTAAATGATAGTGATATGATTTTTTTATCTGTATCCAAACCAGATATAATACCAAAGGAATACTATGATTTTGTTAGATCAAACAAAGAAAGTCTAGTATTCCAATTTGGTAAACAAAATGATAACTTCTTAACAGAATCATCAATAGGCACTTTGGCGGATGATAATGAAGCGTTGAAAAAATGGAAAAAAATAATTAATGATTTTAAGAAAACAATGTTAAAGGGAGCTTGGATTTATAATGATTTAACTGATACAAAGGCTTTTTATAAGAATCACTATTATACTGAAACAGCACAAAAATTGTATAAAGAGGGTGCTGAAATAAGGCAATTTGTCGGAGGATCTACCTTATATCATTTAATTCAGGATTAATAAAGCTACATGGCATTTGGAAAGTCATACATAATAAAAGTTTGTGAAATAATGTACTTAAACAAACGGGTGCTTTAGTTGAATAAGAGCCGTACCGCCGCTAAAATCTATATGGGAATAGGCTAGGTAGAATTTCGCCAGACGTATTCTATACCCCATCATTCAATTCAATATTTATGCCCTTTGCTAATGTTCGAGTATAGTTAAAGCCCTCATCAATGGAGGGCTTTTATGCATTTATAGAAATGTATGATGGAAGTCGAAGAAGACCAGCCTTTGTTGTATTTCGATATTTCACAAAACATGATAAAGGTTCTATAAAGACAAACTTATGATTCTCGTCTTTCTTTGGCATTTGGGAGATTTTCTTTCTCTCCTCTTTTGGCATCCCGAGCTCCAAAATTCCAGCATATCTTCCATCTTCATATGATAAAAGCAAGCCAAATTCCTCTTTTCGGAATCCGTTTACAATCACATTTGCGTATTGGTAATTAATCACTTTTAGCCAGGAGTATGACCGTTTGCCAATTTCATAAGTGCTGTCCTTCTTCTTTAGGACAATCCCTTCGAGGTTTTGCTCTTTAATGAGTTCAAAGAGGGTAGTACCGTTGCCATCAATGCTCATTACTTTAGATAGAATGGGTGTATTAACCGGTATGACCTCATTGAGTATTTCCTTCCGTTGATAAAGGGGCAAATGGGTTACCTTTTCTCCTTTATGGTATAGAACGTCAAATACCACGAAGGATACTGGCTCATGCTTGGCAAAATAATTCACTTTGTCTGAATTGAACACAGAAAATCTACTCATCACAGCTTCGAAATCAGGTTTGCCTAATGAATCTGTTACCACTACCTCGCCGTCCAGAACTGTTCCTTTGGGTATGTTTAGGTTCATGAGTTCAGGGAAACGAGTGGTAATATCGGTATTATGGCGGGTATAAAGCTTTTTATCTTCTATATTTGAATAGATGAGACGGAACCCATCCATTTTAAGTTCTGAAACATAATCCTGATGATCAAACGGTTCATCCGTCTTATGGAGTAGCATTGGGCTAATAAACATAATTTCACCTCAAATCAATGATACTACGAAAATGCATAACTGGAATTAGGGGATAAATGGAATTACCAGTCAGGGAATACAACAGCTGTAAATAATTCAATTTAAGTTCATAATTCTTCCAGCCAACTGAACCTGCAAGCCTCATAATAAAGGTAAAAGGAGTGGTTGAAATGAGCCGTATTGTTATCATGGAAGTGGCAATGAAAGAGGAATTACCTGATTTATATGACATCTATTTTGGGGGAAAGGTACTACTTCAATATGAAGAGGAGATTCCTTGTATAGTCGTAGGAACAACATCAAAGATGGGTAAAGATACTGCAATTGAACTTTTAAGAGGGTGTGAACAGTTTAAAGCCTATCACAAATATCTCTTTGGAATTGAAGTAAAGTCATTTGTTACGGATGATAAACAGTTTAAAAAAGTGAATAATTGGTTGCGCCATTTTCATCCAAATGGAATTTATAGATAACCTGCAGATGTGAAAATGTTACAGATAGATTGGACAACAGTATGGGTCAATTTTATTAGGTCCCCAGGACATTAACTTAAGTATTAAATAAGAAACTGCCCTTCCATATCGGAGGGGCATTGCTTATAACGATGGTTTATTAAAAATAGTACCTAATATTTTTGTAGTAGAAAATAACAGTGAAACAAACCCAATAATCGTTAGTACAAAATAAAAAATTAATACCAGCCGGTAAACTAGGATTTGTGGGAAATAAGCCAAATAGAAAGTACCAAGATTTAATACAATAAAATAGAACATTATACCAAGGTAATTAAAGTATTTATCCTTATTACCTTTTAAGTCTGATTTGTTTTGGACTATTAAACATGCAACCACTAAAGCCCCTAAGCCAATTGCAACGCTAATATTTAACTTGGCTGATTCTTTCATTAATTCAGAGAAAATTGCTGGACTTTTATATGTACCTGACAAAGAACCGATAATAATAAGTATTGTCACTATTACCAAAGTGAATAATGTTTTAGCGTTTTTTAGAATTGTTGACAATGATACTCCTCCGTAAATACAACCTTTTCATTCAAGAGACGGTTGCGCTGTTTTCTCTAGGTTCATAACCAGCTGCGTAAAATCCTCTCCATCTACAATTACCTTTTCCAATAAACATGGATAAGGATGTTCTTTTTTTATCCACTTCCAAAATTCATAAGCTACTTCCTCAGGTTTCCTATTCTTTAACGGAAAGCTTCCCCTACGTAAGACACTATTGTCGTTCGTCGTGTAGAAAATCTGAATCAGTAAGTTCATTCTCTTCAACCTCGTACAATTTCTTCAACATTTTATCTGTTTCCATTGTCACATCGTAAAAATGGACAATCCTTTGAATATCGTTAGGAGTATATCCATTTTCCTCAAATTGTTGAATCAGTTTCTTCCACTTCTCGTTCATAGAGATCATCCACCTTTACTCCTAAAAAGTCGGCTAATTGAAAAGCCTTATCGAGCGATGGTAAGGTTTTTCCGGTGCTCCAATTTGACAATGTATTAGCAGATACTCCAAGCTTTTTCATTATGTATTCCCTTTTGTACGGTGATTGTTTAATTAATTGCCCAATGTTGCTTTTATACATATGAACACCTCACCATTTAATTCGACAAAATTCAATGTCATCCCTTTAACAATATTACTTACAAGAAAATCAAACTATTTTTGTGATAGATAGTTATATATAGGTCATAGCGCTCATACCATTTAGTAATCGAGTGAAAGGAGGAAAAAAATGAGCAACAAAAGAGTAAAATCGGTTTCTTTTAATATAACCAATCCACAGGAGAAAGAGTTTTTAGAGCGCCTCGAAAAAGAAAAAATAGAGTTTAGTGGTTATGTTAAGGAATTAATATTAGCAGATGTGCAGCGACGAAATGCACCGCTTAAAATCGTCAAACGAAACGAAAGCGGTGGCATTAAAATAGTCGTTGGTAATACCTCTTCCCATTAAGATTCCACAGTACCACTGTAACACGCTTGACATTGTCAATCGTCATGACGATTTCAAAAGGGAGGGTTCGTAATGATAGAAGGGAAGGGGCTTGGTGGCAAGCGGGTTCATAGGGTGAACGTCTCGCTGACAAACAAGCAGGCATTCAAACTAAACCGCCTGGCTACAGCATGCAACATGAAGCCAACGACACTGGCTGCAGTGCTTATTGAAAAGGGGCTTAACGATGATAGGCTTGTCTCAGAGTTGCAAAAGGAATATTGCACCGAAAAAGCTTATCGAGTGGTCCTCGTCAAGGATAACGGTGAACTGAACTACGTATTGTACGGAAGAGAGGACATCTCATGAGCTGGATCAGTTATATTACAGGCGGTATGACTGTGATATTGGCATATGCGTTTTATGCGGTAGGGATGGGAGACGGAGAAGAGGAACTTTGCGAAGAAGAAAATAATGTGGTCGTTAACGACTTCTCTGGAAGATACGTGACTTTAAGCTGCCAGACATGCAGGAAGTTGAAGAGACACAAAGAAGTCGAGCCAAACCTGTTTCAGTGTACGAAATGCAAGCGGCACGTTGATATAAGGTATGCTTAATAAATTTAAAGTTATAGGGAGAGAATGCCATGAGTAGTGAGGATTACAATAGATTTACTAAAGCGGAGCTTATTAAGGAAATTGAAAATTTACAGGCGCAAGTTGAATATTTAGAAGAAAGACAAGAGGATTTTGAGGATCAACTTGAAAAATTAAAGACTGAAAATGAACGTCATAGTAGGAGCATTCATGATTATGAACAAAAAGAAAGAGAAGAGGAGGTATACAGTCAATTTCCCCATATGAGACCATTATGGATGAGAAAGGGCTTTGACTATTAGATGCTTAATTTTACAAACCAGTGACCGTGTTCGTTTGGGTTCCTCATTCTAAAATATATGAACATTATTGTCTTAAAGCCGCCATTAAAACTTGGCGGTCTTTTTTTGAGTTTAATAGCTCATAAGAATAACCACAAAATTAGTCCTGTTTTTCTGTGTTTCCTGAAATTTTCCCCATTGTTTAATCCTACCCTCTCCAGTAAAATAATATCATTATAACTGCAATTTTGTCGGGTGATTATCTAAATTAATATAACCATCCTCAATAAGAAAGCGCGAATCTTATAATAGGTTCGAGTATTAAGGAATGAATATTCTGAAATATTTAAAAATATTAAATTAATTTTTACCAAGTGACATATTTCGACAAAAATAATATGTTTTAAGGTATACTATATGGGTATAGGATGTTTATATTCGCTTATTTCGGAAACACTTTTAAGAGTGTTTTTATTTTATCCTATTTGGGACAAGTAATACTGGAGGTATATATTATGCCTAAAATTTCAAGTTTCATGTATTGTCAGACCACAAAACATGAATATCCAGAATCAATAACTCCTTTAAACATCATTCCGATAGAATCAAAACCAGGTAGGTTTTCTTTTTCTGTTGTTTACTCAATTGTTGGATTCGATCCGAATAAAGATCATGATGGTTATGTTATTTTTTCTGATCCCAAGGGATTACCTATACTTGAGACAGAAAAATATAAATTACCTGTTGAAGAAAATCACGACAATGTAGTTGGTGACGTTGCTGGAAATCTGCTAAGTGGTGTTACAATGGCAGTGGAATTCGGTAACTTATTATTGGAGAATGAGGGTCTTTTTAAAACAGAATTAATTTTTGATGGTGAGAAGTTAGGGGAATTTTATATTCCTGTAGTTTTAGGAGGTGAAGAACATGAGTAATCTTGCCTATGCAACTCTTAATGAAAAAGAAAATTATTCAATTAAAAAAATGGTTATTAATGGTACAATGGCAGCGTGTGTTGCTACGTCTGGAGTAGCAATCGTCGGTCAATTCTTTACAAAACCGACAAAACCTAGACCTATGCCATTAATTTCGTCAGCCAATGTAAAACAAACAGCAAATATCATAAAGAGTGTCCCACTTTCATATACTAGGCCTAAACCTTATGCAAGATCAAAAACTTTTGTGTTAAGGACCGTTGCTTCAAAGGGGGCGAAATCAGGAATGATGGAACATGAAAAGGATCAGGTGAAAATGATTTCTTCATCGTCTTCATTCACAGGGCCTATTATAGGACGTGAGAGGAAACCGTTCGAGGAACTTGGTACAGAAAGAATAATAAAGAATCAAATCCAATCCAAGGGAATTATTGAATCGACGTTTTCATTTACAGGTCCTATTAAAAGACCATTGTCCTAGGGAGTTGAAAGTATTTTGTCTTCGAATTGGTATGTAGAAATAGATGCATCAGAACATATAAGTCAGGGAGATATTTTTCTAAATGGTCCCATATTTACACCAATCCCAACTTTAAAATATTCTAGGACTGGTGCAGGAAGGTATAATGATTGGGGATTAACAGGACTGAATACTAATATAGGTACTGCTAGTTTTGTTGTTATGAATCAAGCTTGTGATTTAGAGAGAGACCCACCTGAAACGGTGATAGTTGCCCAATTACACGATATGCTTTCAATGGAGTTAGAAGAGGGAAGAACAAGGAAGTCTTTTGTAAGTGAAGTACATGCCGGAAAAAGACCTAATTACTCAATAATCGGTGAATATTCAGGTGAGTTTGAAACGATAAGAATGACTTACCAAATCGTTGATTTTTCATCTATATTTACATTACCATACGCACTTTTAGCAGATTATAGTCAAAATTATGGACCAAGGCTTAGGTTAAATACTCCACATCGGGAACTCTTATCTCAGCAATTCGGGTATTATTATTCAAGGATTGGATTACCTAACGAGGACTTCATTAATAAAAAGCAATTAGAGGAAGTCATTAAAGAAGCAGAAAAGGACTCTTAAGTTTGAGCCCTTTTTTTATGTCTGCTAATTGTCCGCATATTTGTCCGCAATATATCTTTGTTTTATTTAACATTATTTTAATTAGGTCATGACAAAACCCTTTATTAATATGGTTTTTTATTATTTATTTATTCCTATTGTATATGCACATGAATGGGCGGCATGATGTAAACATTTAATCAAGAAACATATCTAAGGATTTACTGGCCTCAATTCCAGAGAACCGTTTGTAAATACCATCTTTTTACGGGCACCATCCATATACACCACCAACGGTCACCCGTGGTACCTACACATTGCACTTTGATGTCTGCTTAATTCATTGATCGTAAATAAAGAGACTTAGATACCATGATGATCCTCATTTCCCATTAGTTGTTTTCCCCAAGCTATGTTGCCGAATGTTCTCGGGTGCAGCCGATGCCATGAGTGAAGTACTCGATATGCCTCTTTGCTGCCTAAATTATTGGGCAAACCGGTTGTCTGAGTAGTCGATAGCCGACCAGTAGGCAGAGGATTCCCCGGTAATACCTTTTCTATCACATAAATATCTTAGACAAATACCAACGAGGACGCGCGAGTCTGAGGTGCACACACTGTCGATGAGTCTTTATGAAGAACAGTGAAGACATTCAATGTTGACTAGTAAATGCCACTTTCTAAGCCACTGAAGATAGTTTCTACTACGTTGGCAAGTGCCAGCCGCTTGTTGGAACCACGTCATGGATGAGTATCTGCGGTGCTCATCATTTGCCCATATTGAGCCACCAACCGTGAATATCCTTTCCTGCCATAATATGAAAAATAACCCGTGAATTTGCTGTTATCTGCGAGTGCTGGGCTATGGGGAAAACCGATTTTGGATGGGGTTATTGCTGTGCCCAGCCACCGTTACCAAATTGACTGACCTCGTGAATTGAGATAGCCAGAGAAATATCGTTTTCTTGTTAAGGATTTCCCAGACGTAAGATCATGTCCCTTCAGAGTCAAACGGATATTGACTTATGCAAAAAACTTGGTTCCAAGTGTCTGTTTGATTACTTTTCAAGGACAATTGATATCAGTTTCCTCGTTGATGGACACCTGAGTGAAGGTGAAAGGTCCCGAACAGTCTGCGTCCTACATAGGCGGGCTTTCATAATCAATTTCATCGGCGTGAGTGCCATGGCACACATGACGGCAACCATTGGTGTTAAAGACATTCGCAGCTCGCCATGGATTAAGCGACCGAAACAATCATTGGTAAGAAGATACGAGAACAGTATTATTTAAACAATGTAGTGTTTATACATAATATAGCGTTTGTGTTAGGGTAAAATAATGCATAAATAAATTAAAGAGAGGTTAACCCATGGATGGTAGCAATTACTACATCGGTTTAGGTGGACAGTTAGTAAATAGAGATTTAGAACAAATGGGTCATCAGTCATTCTTTTTGCGGACTTTAATAGAAGAAATTCCAGAAGTATTGGATGGAATAAAAGAAATTTATTTTGAGTTTGAAGCTATATGTGATTCTTTGGGAAAAGAAAGAAACAAATCACTTCTTCTTTATACAATTGAAGATATTAATGCTACTCAATCAATAAAAAAGCAAATAGAGGATTGGGCAAAACGATGGTACATAAATGAGGAGTGGATATTTACATATTTATTCCAGACTTTTATGGTTTGGTATGAAAATGAAAAAATGAAGTTTAACATAATCATGTTTAATTCGGCCGTTGGGAATGCTAGGGAAATACTCCAGAAAGAAAAATTAAATGAAAAAATAGAATTACCAAGATATAACCCTATTTTACAAACAGAAAAGGAATATCGAGAAAAGGTTGAAAAATTAATTTCCAGTCATATAAAGAGGACAAACCAGGAATTTGAGGAAAATGGGTACATATGCTCAAAGGAAAAAAAAACAAATGAACATTACACATGGCTTGTGTATTATCACGTTTTAGGCTGGACCTTTGATGAAATTGCTGATCAATTTTTTAAAAACAAGGCAGCAACGGTAAGGAAGGAAGTAAATTATATTTATGAAGTTATTGGAATTAATAAGGATAATAGAAAAAAGAGATAATATTATACTCTAAAATAATTATTTTGTGAAGACCCTTAGTGTAAAAAGCTAAGGGTCTTCTTGTTATTTTGTCGTCCTAGTATTCTAGAGTTGTACTAAGTTGAAAGGAAGTGATTTAAATTGAATTTGTTAAGAATGAATGAAGTTGCTGAGATTTTAGGTGTTTCCCGCGATAGGGCATATGCACTCGTTAGAAAAGGAATCTTACCTGCAGTGTACTTAGGCAGGCAAATAAGGATAGAACCAGAACAACTCTCAAATTGGATATCAAAAGGAGGAAAAGCAAATGAATGATTCTCTGGTGACTTACTAGATTAATTTGAGGGTGAGGTATTATGGCTGACGTACAGTTGGAGAATGGTTACACAATGATGGCTAATGAAATATTTGAACAAATGGCAAGAATCAAATTGAGCCCAACCCAATACCGTCTGCTATTTGTTATTTGGCGATATACTTACGGATTTAAAAGGAAAGAACATCGTTTGTCTTTGAAGTTTTTAAGTCAGGCAACCGGTTGTGATCTAAGACAAATTCAGCGCGAATTAAAGAGTCTAGAAGAAAGGAGAGTGATTATCCAGGATATTAAATCCGGCAGTTACAGAAAAATTTCTTTTAATAAAAATCATGACACATGGATTGGTAAAACAGCCATTGGTAAAACAACGATTGGTGAAATAGACAGTGGTGACATAGGTGAAAACGTCAAAGCTTCCCTTGGTGAAACTGACAACCAAGAAAGAAAAAAAGAAAATATTAAAGAAACTAATGATGAGCATATGGACCAGCCTAATCCTTCCAAAGAATTTGAAAAGTATTTTGGACTTCTCCAATCAGGGGCCTTCTCGAATCAAATTAAAGAATGGGTTCATAATAGTCGGTTTCAAGAACCTGAAGCCATTATTTGTGAGGTGATTAAAAGGGCAAAATTAAATTCACCTAAACAACCAGTCAAATATATTCAATCTATTTTGGTCAGCTTACACAATTCGGGTCTTTTCACTTTAACAGCTGTTCAGGATTTCAATGCAAAGTTTGATCAAAAGGTAAAGCACGTTAACAAAAGCCCGCAGCAGATATCATTAAAACGGCCTGACCATTGGAATGAGCCGGAAACCTTAACAGATGAAGACTTATTTAAATTAAGAGAAATAGAGGCAGAAATGCCTTACTAGGGGGAACGTGTATGCAAAGCGCAAACAGCTTTCTATCTAAGGGAATGGATGATATTTACAGAAAATTTGTTATGCGTTCTGTACCTAAATTAAAGGGACAGAAGTTTGAAACGAAATTCCAGGCTGGAATGCTAATGTGCCCTGGTTGTTTTCAAAGCGGAAAAAATGGGACTGGAGCGGTATATTTTCGCCTTAACACAGATGACGATTGGATTCAGGTTGGTGAGATTTCTAAGTGCACCAAATGTAGGGAAGTTGAGGTACTTAAAGAATATCAGAATAAGAGTTTGGAGAAGCAAATAAGAGAAATAGGAGCCCGATTGATGTCAGAGTATTTTATTCTTCCGAATGATTTAAGGAATGCTGGTTTTAAGAACTATCTAGAGACAAACAATGTTAACTTAAGAGCGAAAAAAGAGGCTGTACAGTACACCAAAACCTTTATTGATAATATAGATGAACGACATAATCTATTAATCATGGGAAACCCGGGAACTGGAAAATCACACCTTTGCGCTGCTATTGCAAGAACAGTTAAAGAAAAAGGGATTGTTGTAGGGTTTTTAACAACTGGTCAGTTGCTATCAAAAATCAAAGCTACTTATCAAAATGGAGCAAGCAAAACAGAGAAAAAAATATTCGAAGATATAAAAAAATTAGATCTCCTTATCCTTGATGATTTAGGATCTGAAGCAAAAGGGGGAAATGATGATTGGAGGAAATCAATGATCTTCGAGGTAGTAAATAGCCGGATTGGACTTCCGACTATTTATACCAGCAACTTGACGGAAACTGACCTACCCGTGGCAGTGGGAGAAAGAGTCTATAGCCGTCTATATAATAATACAAAATTTATTGATTTGTTTACAGATGATTATCGGAAAAAATTAATGATCAAGTAGCAAATAATGTTAACCTGCACCATTAGGCGCCATCAAATTTTTAATGTACTAAATTCAAGGGTTGCTACAGAATCGCGGTCACCGCAACTCCTGAACGGCGGACGCCCTTAGTCAAATACATGCACGGCGCAACTTGTATATGAAATCAAGCTAGGTTCTGTCCCTAAAATTACCATCACTGAGTGGATATTCACATCACCAATAATAATTGGGTTTATATAGGAAGTTGTCGAATGCTACCAACTCAATATGGGAACCAACGGAAGCAACATATAACGATGATTTTTCTTGCTAAGAGAATTGGAGGATATAGTAATGAAAAAATTTGAAATTGCGTTCACTATTTATCAAGATGGTTATTTGGTGATTGAGGCAGAAGATGAGAATGAAGTTGAGGTTATTTACAATAACATGACCATTGCAGAGCTTCGGACCAAAACAGAAAACTGGATTGAAACAAAATCATTTACACGTGATATCGGTATCGATGAAATCGAAGAGTAAGCAATGATTAATTCCAAAATCAACAAAAATAAGAATTAGAAGATAAGTTCAAAAGAAGCTGAATGGCATTCAGGATATAACAACTCCTATGTGCCATTCAGTATAAATTATCAAGTTAATAACGGGGGAATAGTTATGAGCAAAATAGAAAGAAAATTTAGCGGGGATAGGATACTAAAGGACATATTAAGTTCATTTATTGAGACGGAGCTAGAAATATATATATTGGAAATTGATGACCAAGTTAAAAAAGAGAGCCAATTATGGGTATAATTAGAACACACACGCGGCCACATCCCAAATTGGAGGATGATTTCAAAATGAGATGTGCCGTTTACATCAGAGTATCTACTGATAAAGAAGAACAAGCCACTAGTCTTGAAAATCAACAACGGTTGTTTATACATTACATGGGTCAACAGGGATGGGGATTATTCGATTTTTATATAGATGTTGAAAGTGGGACAACAGCCAATCGGGAAAATTTCCAAAGAATGATTGAGGATGCAGAAAAGAAAAAATTCGACTGTATTTTAGCCAAGGAACTATCCCGTCTAGCTCGCAATGGGGAATTGGCTTATAAACTTAAGAGAATCTTAAGGTCTTCGAGTGTTCATTTTATCACTTTAGACGGTGCTATAAATACACTAGAGGATAATACGGATAAATTTGGCTTATACGCCTGGTTATATGAAGAAGAAAGCCAGCGCATATCAAAGAGGATCAAAGTTGCGTTAGTACAAAAGGCAAAAGCAGGAGAATTTAAAGGTTCCAATCCACCGTATGGTTACAAAGTAGTCAATAAGCAATTGGTTGTTGGGGACACAAGCACTGTAGAGACGGTAAAGGCCATTTTCCGCCTTTACCTACAAGGAAAAGGGATTGAATCCATCGCCAAAGAAATGGATAAAAGAAAATATCCCACTCCAGCTACCATTGCACAAAAAAAGAATGCTGGCCAGTTTTGGCACGGAACAACCGTCAAATTGATTCTCCAAAATCCTCATTATGTAGGTGATCTTGTTCAATGTAGAAGCCAAACACGAAGCGCAATTGATAAAACAAGAGAATTAATTTCCGAAAACGAGTGGATTGTTGTCCAAAATGCTCATGAAGCCATTATATCGCGTGAAGATTTTGAAGCAGTAAAAACTATCATGAAATCTCGGTATTATAAGCGTCCTAAGGCAAAAAGGCACCTATTCACTAATATCGTTTATTGTGCGGATTGCGGTACTTCTTTATGGTATCTGCATGATCGTAAGGGATATGTTTGTGGTAGATATCGCAAGCATGGGATAAATGGGTGCACCAGCCATTTAATTAGGGAAAAGCAGCTTAAGAATGTTATTTTAGAAGATTTAAGAGAAATGTCATCTGTTGCAGTAAATAAATCGGATTTTGTTCAAAAGGCAAGCGAAAAAGTAAAAAGTATAGAGAACGATTTTAGAAAAAGGGAACAGAAAATTAGTAATGAAATTGAATTATTAAAAACAGAAAATAAAAACCTTCTTAGATTATTGGCTCAAGGGACCATTGAGCAGGAAGATTACCGCCAAGTTGCGGATGAAAACAATTTAAAGGTTCAAGATCTGCAGCAAAAGTTAGTGATATTAAAAAAACAACTCAACGATCGCAATGATCACAATCAGTTAACGGCAAAATTAATGAAATACGTGGATAGGATTCTTGAGTTTAATGAACTAAATGAAGAATTACTACATCGAATCATTGAACGGATTGAAGTAAAAGAAAACCAAGAATTTGTAATCCACTACCGTTTTACAAATCCTAATGCAATTTAATGTAGTGACCAACATACGACACACGTTGAGTGCGTGTCGCAGGTAATTTTGAAATAAGCCTGCGACCACGATCAAAGTGAGGAAATAAAGGTAGTAAACAAAATTATTCACCTTATATTTATAAACCTCTATAAAAGGTTTCTTACTCTTATGTAAGGGACTTTTTTTTATTGTTTATAAAATTCATAAACTAATCAAACGTTTGATTGAATTTTATATCAGTTTGTATAGACTGTTTTACGGGCTACATAAGAGATACAAAAGTCTATCAATCCAAAATTTATATTATTTACTTTGGGTTACAACGGACTGTCAATCATATCCCTAGTCTCTTTCTCCATCAGTTATCAGTTAAATCTAATACAAAATCACGAGGGATATCGCGTCCCCAAGATGTATTCTGGACCAAATCACTAATCTTCGGCGGATGTGGCGAATCTACCACAAAATTTAATAGCTGCTCATGTACTCGTTCATACGTATATTTTTGCAGCACCATATGCCAGGCATCCAGCTTTTGTTGATCAAATTGAAACTTTTCATAATAGGCCTGAATTAGTACCATCAACGTATAAAGCTCTTTCTTATTCATCAAAGTTAAAATCCTCCTCAGTTAATTTCTTTTTACCTTCCTTCTGATTAAGATAAGATTCAAATTTTGTCCCAAACAATGTCTCCGGCCGCAGGAACTTATTCCAAACAGGGTCAGACTTCCAATCAGCTGACTTCAAATCGATAACTCGGTTAAAATCCTCTAGAGTAAAACCTTCTCTATATCTAGCCTGAATCAGTTCCCTCGTTTTAATCGAACTTAGTTTAAAGTTCTTCCCTGTCTTTTCATTCAGATAGGCTAAAATTTCAGCATACGGAATCTGCTTTTTCATCGGAGAAATGACTGCTGATTCCTCTGTTTTCTCTGGATCTTCCACTGGTGTTTGTTCCTCAATAGAACGAGTTTGTGGTTCCGAGGAGCTATCTTCAAACTCCCGCAATTTTTCTATCAATGCTGTACCATTTTGTCTTATCCATTTTCATCTGATTCCAATTATCGGATAAAAGTAATCCTAGCATTTCTAACGAGCGAATACTCCGCTTAATGGTACTCACCGACCAAAATGGCAGCTGCTTCTGCCATTCTTCATATGTATTATAAACCCAAGTTTTCCCTTCAATTTTATGCTTGCTGATTCCCAACCAGTAATGAATCTGCTGCAATACCACAGCCTCATTTAAACCAATCTTAGCTGCTAGACTTGGAATAATCATTACGGGACTTTCATTGATTAATAACCTGCTCATCTAAACCTCTCCCTGTACAAAAATTATTTTCAAGGGACCTTGGTGCGATCGTAGGACGCAAGTAGCCGGCCGATTGGTTAAGGTCCCTTCAACCTGTATATATAAATAAAATTGTAAAAAGGACAGGGTATTTTATAAAAATATTTTTTGAATGTTGGAAGGTGAAATGAAGGAGTGATATTCTTTTATTCTTAGAAGTAATCTTTGAAGTACTCTAATGAAGAAATCTATGGTATTGCTTGGTTCAACAAGACTATCTCTTCATGTCATTCTGATCCTATCTACACGTCAGGATGTTCGACTCCGCTTGGTCATTTTGTGCTGATTAAGGTATCATCATGCCGATGGTTTCACCATGACGGACCTTATCAAGGCTAATAGGGGATTCTATGTATAACCTGCTAAATTAAAAGCAATTCTCATAAGGAGAATTGCTGATTTTGATCATATTCTATCCTTCTTGGATACAGTTATAAATTACCTCAGGAACCTCTTGCAGTGAATCTACTGTTAAAAAAGCACTATTATGCTCTACGTTAACTTCAACCATGTTATAATTCCATTCATTTTCTGCTGGAATGTAGATTGCATGGATATCCATTTCCAGTGCTGGGACAATATCCGTTCTTAATGAATTTCCAACCATCCATGTTACATCAGGGGCCGCCTTAATGGTTTTTAAAATATTGGAAAGAGCTGTTGTATCTTTATGCTCCGATATAAAAATGCGGTGTTCAAAATATGTAGTCAATTCTAACTGTGAAATTTTTCTGCGTTGATTAGCCTCGTCTCCTCCTGTGTGTAAATATAATTCATGTCCATCGTCTTTTAAACGTTGTAACGTTTCATTCATGTACGGAATAGGTTCAACAGGGAACTTAAATACCTTAAAACCCAGTTCTCTTAAATAGTGGATTTCATCATTTTTCTTTTCCCTTCCCGTTAAGTAGCAATAGTAATTATACGTACCAACAAAGGACTCGGGAAACCGCTCTGACTTAAGACCGTGCTCACTAATAGCTGCAACATCAAGTTGAAGCTGTTTCAGTTTTATATCTTCCTCGGTTAGCGAGTCGAACCAAGCCATCATTTGGTCAGCGAACTCGTCTATTACTAGGCTGAAATATCGATTACAGTATGATAATGTGTCATCAAGGTTAAATAAGATGTTTTGTTTTTGCATTTTTAACTCCTTTCGAAGTATATTGCTTTAAACTATTGTTCCACCAAAACTAAGTTAATATTACTGAGATAAGTAAGCAGTTTGTGAGAGTTATTCAGTGAAATTCAAAAATGGGTTATGCCATTTAATGTGCATTCATTTCTTCTACAATGTCTTTTCCACTTAAATTTGAAGGATAATAAGTTGGCCAATTATTTAATTCTTTTAAAAGAGTGTTATGCTCTTCATCCCCAAAATATATATGGTAATGTTCCGATTTTGTTGGATAAATACTATGATCACTGAATTGGACATGTTTTGGCACCCCAGTTACTTCTCCCACTAAATCAAATAAATAACGAACGCCTCTTTTTCCAGAGTCATAGGTTAAAATTTCGTATCCATGATACGTATATTCTCCTGTTTTTCCTTCTCCATTTTTATAAAATGTAATTGTATTAGCTTTTATAACAATTCGTTCAATGTCAGTTTCATATCCGGCTTTATAATATTCTTTGTACTCTTTAAAGGTCTTATCTTTGTTTGTTTCTACTTTTTTCTGTAAGACTTCATCTAAAGTTCCATCTAATAAATAGGGGAAGACTGATTGCCAATCTCCTTCCCAATCTGACAATTCTCTATCTTCAACTTCGTCATCTTGAAATATACCGGAATATATTTCATGCTTTTTTTCATCATCGTGACTATGAACATGGCTATGATTATGAGAATGTTCGGTACTTTCTGCAGTTTCAGAAGCAGAAGTAGTATTTTCAACAGGTGTATCTACTTTTTCTTGGCACCCTGCCAGTATCGTACCTAAAAAGGAAAAAGCAATGATTGATCTTATAAGTGCTTTTTTCATAAATAAAAACTCTCCTTTACCTTTTAATAGTTAATAAAATGACAAGATCACAAAGGGTGGTATTTCCGAGTCAAATTATAAGCGTTACAATAATAATTCACTTAAATAATAACGATTACGATTTAAAACGGATTTTTTTTCGCTAAAAATCACAATCCGTAATTGTTTCAGTAAATCAATTAGTCCAGTTATGAATGAACACAGAATATGTACGTGGATATTACTAGTCAATGAATTAATGATTATAGCGGGGAAAAGACTAACGGGTAGAACCGAAATATTTATAGAACTCAACTCATATTTATCACCCTTTGAAAATTATTTAAAAAGGAATTTCACTTACATAAATCGTAACGATTCCTTTTTACACTTTATGAATATACTATGCCTTGAAATTTCTGTCAATATAAAACGTAATGATTATGATTTGTGACTTATAAAATTCTTAAATAGAGAGGAGGAAAAGACTTCAACGGATCCAGGATAGTAATGTAAATGATTAAAAAATATAAAATTTATGTGTTAAAATAAATGAAAATACAAAGTTTTACATTTTTGGAGGTGTAAATTTGGAAAAAAAAATTAAGAAAGAATTATTTTCTTGGGCTAAATCAATTGGATTTGCTCTAATTATCGTTTTCATTTGTCGTCAGTTTATTTTTGTCCCTGTTACTGTTAAAGGAGAATCGATGATTCCGACACTTGAAAATAATAATAGGATTGTAGTATCTAAGACATCTTCAATACAAAGATTCGATCTGATAGTCTTCCATGCACCTGATGCAGATAAACAATATGTAAAACGAGTAATAGGCGTACCTGGAGACAGTATTAAAATGAAAGATGATATTCTATATGTTAATGGAGAACCCTATAAGGAAACTTATGTGAATAGAGAAATAAAATCTAATAAAATAACTGAAGATTTTACATTACACGATATTGCTGGACTTTCAAAGGTCCCAAAAGGACATCTCTTTATTTTAGGAGACAACCGACTCAGAAGTAAAGATAGTAGAGAGTTCGGATTAATTTTAGAAGATTCCGTTGTTGGAGAAGTGAAGTTTCGATTTTATCCTTTTAACGAGATTGATGTAACAAATTAATTTTCAAGAGAAATCTGAAAAAGGACAGTATCAGTCCTTACAGACTGTCGACAAATTAACTAAATTTAGTTAATAATAAACTATAATAATCAAGCTCACTCAAAAAGATAAAACAAAAAGAAAGCAGGCCAGAGTGCTCCTGCTTTCTTTGTTTCAATTAGGTTATGTTAATTTTATATTCTTCGATTAAATCTTTAAAAGCTGGTCGTTCATTTCCATCTCTTCCAACAACATGTGTTGCTGAAACCAATGAATTTAAAACAGCCTCCTCGGTTGCTTCTCCGACAGCTCTAAAAGCCAAGTCCATATCTTCTTCATGAATCATAGATAGTGAAAGGCAGTGTGAAGTTTTTTCATGAGGTATTTTCATTGCTGTTGAAAAACCAATCACTACTTCACCGCTTCCAGTTGTTATGATGGATCCAGTTCGTGATAAACCTGTTACTGACCGTTTAATGATACGATTTAGCTGCCTTTCAGAAACTGGGAGATCTGTTGCGACAATAATGATTATCGATCCCTTATCTTTCTCTTCCTCTCGAGACTTAAGGATAGCATCTCTTAATTCTTTTCCAACGGGCTTACCGTTTATCATTAAATCACTTAAAATTCCAAAGTTAGATAGTACTAGAACTCCCATTGTATAAGTCCCATGTTCCATTTCCATGGTACGTGAGGAAGTTCCAATCCCACCCTTTAACGAATAGCAGAGCATTCCTGTACCTGCGCCAACAGTTCCTTCGTTAAAGACGGGTGATGCATTTGATAATGCTTGAAAAATATGTTCCTTTTTTATAGATCTAGCCCTAATATCATTTAACAGCATATCATTACACTCACATATTATTGGATTTACAGTACCTGTTGTTATTCCAATTTCCGGATTATGTTCTAGCATATATTCGATCAATGCATCTGCAGCTGTTCCGATACTTAATGTATTCGTTAAAATGATTGGAGTTTCTAGAGTTCCTAACTCATTGATTTGAATAGTTCCCATCGTTTTTCCAAAACCATTTATTACATGGCTTGAAGCAATAAGTTTTTCTTTAAACAGATTCCCTTGATGAGGTAAAATAGCCGTTACCCCCGTCTGTATCTCCTTACTGCTCAGGGTTACATGTCCAACAGTAACGCCTTCAACATCCGTAATGGAGTTATAATTTCCGGTTTCTAATCGACCTATTTTCACTCCGTAATCTCTCAATCTCTTTTGACCATTCATAGACAACCCGCCTTATACTTTATAAACTTATTTTTCCAAAAGGCAAAATGTTAATCAAGGCATTTTACGATGGATTAATTTAAAATACTTGTTGAAAACAATATTATAAATAGTAGAAAAATTAATCAAATGTTTGATTAAATCGGGTGATAAACTAATCAAACGTTTGATTAACTGGTTAGAAGCCTTGGTACATCTGGTTTTGAAAACTAATCAAACGTTTGATGAACAAATTAAACAGCCAAAAGGAAGCGACTAAAATGTAAGACTTACAAATTTTTAAAAAACAGTATTTAGATCCAAGATTTAAACGAATGAGATAAAAAAGGGTTGGTCCAATGGAGACCAACCCTTTAATGGATGCTTAAACCGATAATTTCAACAACTGCTCATTTTGTTCTACTTTTCCACTAGTAGTGGCATTAACATCAATATATTGTTCGGTATTTGTAATCACAACCAATGTGGATGTTTCATACCCATGTGCTTTTATCTGATCCATTTCAAAGTCGATAAGCAGGTCGCCTTGCTTCACATGATCACCTTGTTTTACATGCGGTGTAAAGTATTTTCCTTTCAGCTTTACCGTATCAAGGCCAATATATATTAATACCTCAGCACCATTTTCAGAAGTTACGCCGACTGCATGTCCTGTTGGAAATTGCGTGGTAATCACACCATCAACAGGAGCGTAAATTTTTCCAATTTCCGGTTCAATGGCAATGCCTTTACCTACCGTTTCAGTTGCGAACAATGGGTCACGAATCGCACTTAATGGAACAACTTTTCCGCGTAATGGACTGTTAATCGTTTCCGGCTTTACACCAAAAATATTCTCGGTAAAACCATCAACCACTTTTGAATTTTTACCTTCATATCCAAGAAGATACGTCAAAATAAACCCGATGACAAAAGCAGCGCCAATCCCAATTAAATATTCCCAAATCGGTGTAAACGCAGGAATCGAAAGTACACTTGGAAGGACAAAATCATTCATCACAACACCGATGCTGCCATTGATAGCCCCGCCTATTGCGGCAGCAATGATTACATATACCATGGTTTTTCGATAACGAAGGATGATTCCATAATTTATTGCTTCGGTTGTTCCAGCTAATGCACCAGGAACGATTCCACTTGCTGCCAGCGCCTTCAGATCTTTATCGCGTGTTTTCAGAAAAACAGCAATACCTATTCCGATTTGAGCAAACGGAGCTGCCGCAGCCATAGCAATTATAGGGTCTGGACCCGTTGCGAGATTTGCAATAGCTAATGGGATAACGGTCCAATGCAATCCCATAATGGTTAGGAATGTCCATGAAGCACCTAAAACAGCCCCTGCTAATAGTCCGCTTTTGTCGCTTAGGAAATTAATGACGGAACCTAATCCTTCTCCCAGCAGCGTCCCGATAGGACCAAACACGAGCATCGTCAACGGAACGAGAATGATTAACGAAATCATTGGGTTGATGAACATTTGAATATCTTTATAAATCACTTTCTTTAAAAACCGATCTAGTAAAGCGTAAACGAACATGGCAATAAAGATTGGAAAAACAGTCGAAGAATAATCCGCTAATAGCACAGGAAGGCCAAAAAAGTCAATGGTCTTCACATCGTTTTCTACAAGGTGCATGATTTCAGGAGTCAGTATAGCTGCTCCAATAACACCGCCTACATATCCGTTTGCCCCCAGTTTAAGTGCTATGGATATTCCGAGAAACAATGGAAGGAAGTGAAAAACAGCATCTCCTGCTGCTGATAAAATAATATAGGCTCCACTTTCTTTTGACAGCCAGCCTATTGTGTTTAAAACTGATAACATTGCTTTTAAGAGTCCAGCACCAGCGAGAACGCCGATAATCGGGGCAAAACTTCCTGAGATCACGCTTAACACTTTAGCTAATTTCGTCTCTTTCGATTGATTAGGTGAATGTATGTGATCAGAATGAACTTGTTTTTGATTACTCATAGTTGTTTTCCACACTCCCGTATGCATATCTTTTGCTTAAGTTTCCCAAATTCCTATCTTAAAAATCATTTATTCTTTAACGCTTACATTTCTGATATCGTGATTTGAAAGCTTTAATGTAAAATTAGTATAATGAACGGGTGTGATTTAGTAGTAGGACTAATTTGATATTTTCTGGACAGGGATGGGTTTTATTTGCCGAATTCTATTGGAGGAAGTTACCTTGGAACAATCAAAGATCGTCTCAACAGCTATGAAAATCCAACATATAACCAACTTAAATACATACGTATTGCATCAAAATCGGGAGCTTGTGTACCATCATGAAACCATTACGATACCAGCATTCATGCCAGGTTCAAGGGAGAGAGATATTTTATTTTTATATGACAATATCGTGCAGGGGCAGTTATTTTCCTATATCAATGAATGGGACTTACACTATTTCGGATACTCATTCCGTGAAAGTGAGAAAACCTATACCATTATTATTGGTCCTTATTTTGATAAGATACCGAATCTATACCGCTTATCAAAGGAATATCGTCTCTCGAGTACACAAAGTGAAGATTTAAGGCTAATAGCAGATAAAATCTATGTACTAACTGTTGAACAGGCAAGCAGTTATGGAAGTGTCCTTCAGCAGTTTACCAATATGATGGAGCAGGACAGAGCACCAATAGTCATTGTTTCAGAAAAAAACACCAGTTCTGCTCGTGATCAGGAGGAAAACCTTAACGTTGATGAAGAAGCCGAAATAGTTAAATTGAGGTATAAGACGGAAAAGGATTTTATGCATGCTGTAGAATGCGGAGACAAAAAAACGGCTCTGGCACTGATCAATTCCAAGAATATGCTGTTTTCTTTTTCTGAACGCTTACCAAATCAGCCGTTACGCCGGCTCAAAAATGTGGCCGTTATATTAAATACCTTGCTGCGTACATCAGCAAGAAACGGTCATGTACCTGCGATTATGATTCATCGGATCTCAGAAAAATTTGCTTATGAAATTGAAAATGCGAATCAAGTAGAAACACTTCATCAATTGGAAGATCGGATGATTGAGGAATATTGCGATTTAGTAATTTCAAATACATTAAGTAAATACACTACTATGACCCGGCGGGTGATTGAGTACATCCACAGTTTTTATAATAAACCAATCAATAAAGAAGAATTGTCTGCAAAATTATCTGTCCATCCCAGTCATCTATCGAGAAAATTTAGAGAAGAAACGAAGATGACTCTATCTGCTTTTCAGCAAATGTTACGAATAAACCAAGCGAAACACTTGTTAAAAACAGAGAATTTATCCGTGGAGGAAATTGCCTGGACAATCGGCTATGAAGACCCTTCCTACTTTGCAAGAGTCTTTAAAAAGGAAACCGGGAGGACTCCCACTCAATATAGAGAAGGGAATGCGGAATAGGTAGGTAAAGTAGAACCTGACAGGACTTTGACATGGGGCAATAATATTTAACTGGAAATTACAGTTTTAAAATACTTCCTAAATTTCTCCCGATCCTCTGCCGTAAATGGTTTTGGCCCTTTTGTACGCTTTCCGCTTTTTCGAGCCATTGCACTCAGATAACGGGATTGTAATAATTGATCAATGTTCTCATTGGTATAGCTATACCCAGTGTGGTGAAGGACCGTACAACCTTTTGCTAGACCAAGCGAAGCCAGACCATAATCTTGTGTCACGATGATATCCCCGTTTTGTGCTAACTTCATAATCCGATAATCTGCAGCATCTGCTCCAGAATCAACATAAATGGTTTCCACTCCTGAAGGTTGTTCCGCAGTAGAAAAATGTGAAAAGCTAGTAACCAGGATCACAGGAATATCAGCATTCGTACCTTCAGAGATAATAATATCTTTTACTGGACAAGCATCGGCATCAACATAAATTTTCATCATGAACTCTCCTATAGTACTGCAGTTTAGATTGTGGATAGTTTTTTCCACCTCATTCATTAAATATACCACTTTAGTGAAAAGAAAAGTAATGAACGCAATGGAGTGAATTTTTTAGATAATGGACAAATTATCAATGACGAAATCAGCTTTTTAAATGGCAAAAGTATTGGAAACAAAAAATTTTTTTACTGTAATGGTTCCTTTTCTTAAAAATTTATGGCTGATTGAATTTGACTGAAATTGCTTTGTTTGAAATATCGAAATTATGTAGCAATTAAAGGGATTCTGCGTTGCTTTAGTGAATAAAAATGCCCAGTAAATCAACTTTTACTCTCATAAATAGCAACATCAGTCATTGCAATGTCCTTCAGAATACGCTATCTTCTTCTAGAAGATGACACCTTGCACGTGAAATTTTAGACAATTTTTAGTGGACATGCTGTCGAAAAGATGTAAAATAAGCAATATAATGTATAAATTGGAGGAAATAGTTAATGAAATTTTTTATCGATACTGCAAACCTTGATGAAATCAAAAAAGCTTATAAGATTGGCGTGTTATCAGGAGTAACAACTAACCCTTCATTAGTAGCAAAAGAGGGCGTTAAATTCGAAGACCGTATTGAAGAAATCTTAAATGCCGTTCCAGAGGTAGAGTCTGTATCAGCCGAAGTAACACCTCATGCTGTAACTGCTGAACAAATGATTGCAGAAGCAGATGAACTTATTAAAATTAACGGCGGAGATAAGAATATTACGATTAAACTTCCAATGACACTTGATGGGTTAGAGGCTTGCCGCTATTTAACTAAAAAAGGTGTTAAAACCAACGTTACACTTATTTTCAGTGTAAACCAGGCATTGTTAGCTGCTCGTGCGGGAGCTACGTATGTTTCTCCATTCTTAGGCCGCTTAGATGACATTAATGAAGATGGTGTAGAACTTGTGGCAAAAATTGCACAAATGTTCCGTGTTCAAAATTTAGATTCACAAATCATTGCAGCATCTGTCCGCCATCCTGACCATGTAACACGTGTGGCATTGGCTGGAGCTCATATTGCGACTATTCCATTTAAGGTTATTGAGCAATTATCAAAACATCCGTTAACTGACCAAGGAATTGAAAAATTCGCAGCTGACTGGAACGCTTAAGTCCACCTATAAAAAATAGAGAATAATGTCTGAAAAAAGACGATAGTATTAACCTGTTAATGACTCCGGTATGCGTACCGGAGTCATTTTAATTAGGTTGACACACAAATCTTGTAGGAATCATGGGAACAAGTTACAAACAATGGACAAATTAATATTGGAGAAATCCCAACTTTAGTTGAAGGGGGACAAAGCCTTGAATGAGAAGAAAGAAGTGGGAGAAAAAGCTGTTGAGTATGTGAAAGACGGCATGGTGGTTGGACTAGGTACAGGTTCTACTGTTTTTTATACCATTATGAAACTTGGTCAGTTGGTCCAGCAGGGACTTACTATTAAAGGAGTTCCTACCTCAGAACAAACGGAACAATTAGCGATAGAACTTGGCATTCCACTTGGATCGTTTGAAGAAGTTGAGCAAATTGATGTTGCAATCGATGGTGCAGATGAGGTAGATCCCGAATTAAATCTTATTAAAGGCGGCGGCGGTGCTCTTTTAAGAGAAAAAATCATTGCTGCAGCGGCTAAAACATTTATTGTCGTTGCGGACTCTGATAAAAATGTAGATACATTAGGAACTTTTCCACTGCCGATTGAAGTCGTACCATTTGGATACGAAATGACAGTAAAACATATCAAGGAACTTGGAGGAAGTCTGAAGCTGCGGCAAAAGGATGGGAAAACGTATCTAACAGATAACGGTAACTATATTATAGACAGCAGCTTTCAAGAAATAATGCACCCAAGAGAGTTAGAAAAAAACCTAAACCTTATACCAGGAGTAGTAGATAACGGTTTATTTGTAGGAATGGCAGATCGTGTTATTACCTTTAAAGATAAAAAGCTGACAACGATAGTACGCAGCAATGTATGATATTTTTAAAAGTACTTGAAAATATATATATATATAATGACTCAGTTCACCTTTTTTGGACTGAGTCATTTTATTTTTATCTATTTTTTTGAAATTATTTAGCAAGTGAGCTCGTTATAATAGATGAAAGAAAAAGCGAGACGTGCGCATGATCGTTTTAGCAGGAGGTTTTTATGGAGGAAGATTGGAAGTGGATTCAAGAAGTGTTATCTGGCAATAAGCAAGCCTATGCACACATTATAAATAAATACAAAAACCAGTTATATGCAACCATTTTACGAATGACAAGAAATCCACAGAATGCACAGGACTTAGTACAGGAAGCCTTTATTAAGGTGTATCAACAACTTGGGAAATACGATCATAATGGATCGTTTTCTAATTGGATGTACCGCGTGGCCATTAACCATTGTATGGATGAGTTCCGCAAGAAGAGTTACAAAATGAAACCAGTAGAAATAAAAGAAGAAAAAGTGATAAACCCCAATCATCCAGAGGTCATTTTCTTAAAAAAGGAGAAAAATCGCCAGCTTGAGCGGTTGATTGCATCCTTGCCTGAAGATGAGCGAATGATTATTCTTTTGCGCTATGTAAATGAATTGAGCTATAGCGAAATTAGTGAGTTGAGTGAACTCCCTGTTTCAAGCGTTCGGAATAAACTTCATCGCGCAAAGAAAAAAATGAGAGATTCTGTCAAACGAGAGGGAGGGTATTTTCATGAATTGTCCAACGATAGATAGACTGTCACAATATGTTGATAACCTACTGACGGAACAGGAGCTTGTTGACATCAGCGCTCATTTAGAAAGCTGCAATGATTGCAAGCACATGGTTGAGGAGCTTTACGAAGAACAGAAGTTTTTAATAGAAACCTTACAAACTCCGGCGCTTCCAGATGATTTTGCTTTCAATATTCTTACTAAACTTGATCCTTATGAAAAACAAACGAAAAAGCCTGCTTGGAAACGAAGAATGCTTTTTGCAGCGGGAGTGGTTTTAGCTGTGGGTTTGAGTACCACTCTGCATCCTAGTTTTGCAAGGTGGGTTGGTGGTTTGTTTGCAACCGAACAAGTGGATGAAGGGTTAAGAATAGCTTCAAATGCAGGTATGGCAGAGCGGGTCAATAGTGAAGTGACAGATCAAGGGCTTACATTAAGAGTAGAAGATTTGGTAGCCGATTCTTCCCGGGTGGCACTATCCTATCAAATCGTTAATAAAAAAGGAAAAGTTCGAGATTCCTATATCGAATTAGCGGATTCCAAGAACGAAATCTACGCCAGCGATCAAAATGGAAAAAGACTTGAAGGGGTTGGATTTGGCTGGCAGGACGGAAGTGATTACGGCTTAATTGAATTTTCGCTGCGGGAACAAGAGGATCTAGAGGTAGTTAAGATTACATTTGATTTGGCAGAGTTAGACGGTGTTAAGGGAAATTGGAAGTTAGAGATTCCGGTTGATTTAAAAGAAAGAAATAAATTTACGACCAAACTCTCATTAAATGGCAAGGTAACTATCATGAATGGCGTGAACATTAACATGAAGGAAGTTCGATTTGCTCCTTCCTCTAGTGAATTATTATATGAAACATCCTATTCGAAAGAAGAGCAGGCAAAGTTAGAAGAGAAGATAAGGGATTTGAAAGAGAGAGTTGGTGAGGAAATTGTCAATTCTTTTACGAACTATGGAACGGCCATTCAATACCATATTGAGAACGAGGAAAACAAAGCTGTTTACCATCACAATAGTTTTTTGGAAGGAAAGGGGCACCCGAGTGATTCAGGAGTACTCCAAGGTTCAGGTGCTGATATGGAGAAAATCGGGCAGGTGGCTTGGAATGAATCCTTTATCCCACAAAAGGAGGATGGCAAACTAACATTTGTATTAGATGGCGTCGTGAAAACCGTGCCTAGCGATTTCTCAATAAAAATAAAACCAAAAGAATTAAAGAACCATCCCGTCTCATTTGAATATGAAGGCAATTATCTAACCATTAAGGAAGCAGAGAAGAATCTTAAGTTTTCTCTTCGTAAGTCGTTAAAACCCATTGAAATTGAAAATATCTTTACGATAAAAATGGAGGGCGGCAAGGAAGCTGGCAGTTCTGATCTTGGCTCCTGGGCGTTAGTGGACAATAAAGGAAAGGCCTTCCTTACGTATCATAGCGGATCGATTCTAGATGAAAAAGATGAGAATGACCACTATAAGACAAATTTCAATATTAAGTCCTATGATATCGATGAGGTTCCTGAGGAGTTAACCTTACACCTGCTTTCTGTAACACGTTATGAAAAAGCAGGCAGTAAATGGGAGGTTCCTTTGTATAAGTAAACCTGACACAAATCCAAATACCATTAATGTGAAGACCCTCCCCTTACAGGAGGGTCTCAATTTTTGGGTAAGAATAATCGTGGCAAAGGAGATGATGATGTTTGGAAAATAAATCCGTGAAGCTGCAAATCGTTTGTTGAGTTTTTGTCAATATGTTATTTTGATGACAGCGTGTTTGACAACGTAAAAGCAAATTCGTTGACAAAATGTCATCATATTTATATATTTCTATCAAGGACTTTCAAATTGATTTTAGAAGCTAAACCGTAATCAATATGACAAAATATTCGTAAGGAAGGTAATTATGACGGATAAAAATATAGATAATCAACTTGGGTTTTTTTTGAAAGGATTGTTAAAAGAGCGGTCTATTTCCATGAGAAAGTTGAGCGAGCTCACTGATATCGACATTGCCACTATATCAAGAATAATAAACGGAAAACGCAAAGCGAATCCTGCCCATTTGCAAAAATTCGCCGACTGTTTAGGAGTTCCTATCTCGGAATTGTTTGAACTTACAGGTTTTACAATGGAACACACTAAGACAATACCACCATCCGATATTGGTAAGTCTGTTGAAAGTATTGAACATTTACTTGAAACTACAAAATTAATAGATGATAAGTTTAGTATTGCAAATGTTGAACGGCAATTAGTCCATTTTGAGCACTATGCACAGACAGAGGATGGAAAAGAAAACATCTTTAAAAGTTTTGGAGAAAAGATTAAGAAAATCGGAAGTATTGGTCCATTTATTAGCCAACTTAAGGAAATGTACGAGGATTTTCGCTCGGCAAAGGGGACACCAAGACAACTCGCCTTACTTGGAAGTGCTCTGATCTATTTTATTGTTTCAGTAGATGTGCTGCCTGATTACATTTTTCCTCTCGGTTATATCGATGATGCGATGGCCGTCCACATCGTTACAAATTTATTAACAGCAAAGTAAAAGGATCTATGTAATCAGTTCTAAAAAGGAGTTTTAAATGGAATTGTTTTTCGAGTTTATAAAGTATGCCATTTTAGGAATCGTACAAGGAGTAACAGAGCCATTACCTATTTCATCTAGCGGACATTTGGTTATTTTTCAAAACCTGCTTGGAATGAATTTACAAGGGTTAAATTTTGAAGTCTTCGCTAATTTTGCTTCATTAATTGCCGTTGTCATTATTTTTTGGACAGATATTAAACGACTTTTTTATAATGCCATTCGTTTTCTAGTAAAGGGAGACCGCAGTACGGATGCCAGGAATGATTTTAAATTTGTTTTGTATCTAATCATAGGGACTATTCCGGTTGCCGTAATCGGGATTTTGCTGAAAGATCAAATTGAAGCCTATTTTAAATCACTGTTAACTATTGGAATCACATTAATGGTTACTGGACTTGGTTTATGGATTATTCGTCATCTTCGGGGAGGAAAAGGAGATCACGATGTAAATAGCGTTGAGGCTCTTTTGGTTGGAATGGCTCAAGCCATTGCGTTAATTCCTGGAATTAGCCGTTCTGGAGCTACTTTGATTGCCTGTCTCGGTCTAGGAATGAATCGGGAAACGGCATTACGATTTTCATTTTTGCTTTATATCCCGGTTAGTATTGGTGGTTTAATTTTATCCGCAACGGATCTAGTCAAAGATCCTCAGTTAAATACACTGATTTTTCCATACATTGTTGGTTTTGTTTTTTCACTTATTACTTCGCTTTTTTCATTGAAGTGGTTTATGGGGATTGTCGAGAAGGGAAACTTAGTCTATTTTTCGATTTATTGTTTCATTATAGGAATTGCTGTGATTACAGGCAGCATGATGTAATTAAAAAATAATCAGGGAGGTGCACCATGGGTAGGATGCGTCGTAGGAAAAAGCTTGTTAAATCAAAAAGAATGATCCTGTTTAGCATTATTATAATAATAATTGGTTGCGTGAGTGCTTATGCCGCGTATCAATATCAGCAAGGAGTTTCGCTTGCGGGCAAAGACCGATTTAAAGATGATGAGCAAGCAGCGAAGGCTTTCGAGGGAGCAGATGTGAAGTTTGGAAAAATTAATGTGCTCCTATTGGGAAGTGACACACGTGGTGAAGAACATGCAAGAACGGATACGATCATGATTGCACATTATGACCAAGAGAATCATCAATCGAAATTGATTTCGATTATGAGAGACACTTATGTGAACATACCTGGACACGGGAAGCAAAAAATAAATGCAGCCTATGCATATGGAGGACCTGAGCTTCTTAGAAAAACAATTAAGGAAAACTTTGATGTTGATATAAATTACTATGCTGTGGTTGATTTTGAAGGATTTTCAAAAATTGCCGATATTATTGCTCCAAATGGAATTGAAGTGGATGTTCCTTATGAAATGTCGTATGGGATTGGGACCACTATTGAACCTGGGATACAAACATTAAATGGCGATAAGTTATTAGGGTACGTCCGTTTCAGGCACGATAAACTAAGCGACTTTGGCCGAGTTCAAAGACAGCAAGAGGTCATTGGTAAATTAAAAGATGAGGCAATGAGTATGGGCAATATTTTAAAACTTCCTAAAATATTAGGTGTCGTGGATCCATATATTGATACCAACTTGGACACGCCAACCTTACTATCTTTGGGAAAAGACTTGCTTACAAATCGATCCAATGATTTAAGAACATTGCGGATTCCTGTACAGGACTCTTATACCGATGAACGATTTGGCGGTGTTGGTGCTGTATTAAGTATCAATTTAGATCAAAATAAGTCGGTTCTAGATAAATTTTTAGCTTCATAAATTTACTATTTTGTTAGAGGAGATGAACGTATGTTATCCAATATAGGGGTGCCAGGGTTAATCATCATTCTTGTTGTAGCACTTATTGTTTTCGGTCCAAACAAGCTTCCTGAAGTGGGACGTGCATTTGGGAAAACCATTCGAGAGTTTAAAAAAGCAACTGATGGTATAAGCGATGCAGTAAAGGAAGATATCAAAGAGGTTAAGTCAGATAACCTTAAATAATGATGTGAAACTTAAAATGGGCTTGTGAACTTGCAAGCTAGTACACTTAATATTTACGAACGAATGAAACTTAATTTATGGGGAATCTCATAAAATAAATTAAGGGAAATTTCTTAAGATAAGGGGGAAATAGGCATTGTTTTTTACACCTTGGACCATACTCATACTAATCCATTTGGATTAAGTCTATGGGCACAATTTAAGGTAAAAGGAACGTTTAATAAATACATGAAGGTTTCTGCAGCGTCTGGTTTAACAGGTGCTGAAGCAGCCCGTAAAATGCTTAACGAAAAGGGGTTATATGATGTTCCCATTGAGTCCATTAGCGGGACTTTAACGGATCATTATGATCCCATTTCAAAAGTGGTAAGATTATCAGAACCTGTTTTTCATGGTACTTCTGTTGCAGCGGTATCGGTAGCATGACACGAGATTGGACATGCGATTCAAGATCAAGTGAAATACCCCATGTTAGTTGCAAGGCATAGGTTATTTCCAGTAGTGAATTTTTCCTCTGGGATTGCTCCATTATTGCTTTTAGGAGGTTTCTTTTTTAAGATTCCAGGTTTACTTTTAGTGGGGATTATTGCCTTTAGTGCAGCGGTTGCTTTCCAAATTATTACCCTTCCTGTTGAGTTTAATGCCAGTAAGCGGGCAAAAGATTATATGATAAGCCTTGGTTTGATCAGAAATAATGAAGAACGAGCTGCCCGAAAGGTGTTAGGTGCTGCGGCATTGACCTATGTAGCGGCAACGTTAATGGCCGTCTTACAACTGGCAGAATATATATGGATGTTTAATAATAGTAATGATGAGGATTAAAAATCCGGCACCGTTACAAAAGAAAAATGGTTTACATTCTTATGTAAGCCATTTTTTCGTTCAGTTTGATACCAAGCGGCTGCGGACTAAGTCTTTTAATTTTATCAATTGAATTTTTCAGTAGGTAAACCCGTCATAATAGATGAAAGAAAAATCGGACGTACCATGAGCGTTTTAATAAATTACTGTTGACAAATGTAGAAGATGATCTATAATTAAGGTATCCTTAAATCGAGATATTTTAACTTGAGATACATGGTTTTAAGATTTATGAGGAATGCAAATTTATATGCGTTGACACTAAAAAACACCAGGGGAGTGTTTATAATGGTAACTTTGTATTTATCACCTAGTTGTACTTCATGCCGGAGAGCAAAGGCTTGGTTCGATGAACACCAAATTCCTTATAAGGAGAGAAACATCCTTTCTGAAAAGCTATCAGTTGAGGAGATTAAGGATATTCTTCGTTATACAGAAGATGGCACCGATGAAATTATCTCCACAAAGTCAAAAGCTTTCCAAAAGCTTAATATCAATATCGAATCTCTCTCGCTTAGAGAATTGTATAAACTTATTAATGAGAATCCTGGTGTATTAAAAAAGCCATTAATTCTCGATGAAAAAAGATTGCAGGTAGGATTTAATGAAGAAGAAATACGAAGTTTTTTACCGCGTGACATGCGTCTATTCCAATTGAATGATGTCTATAAATTGGAAGAAGCCCAATAGAAAAATAGATAGCAGCTATTTGTAAGTATGCATTGACAATATCTCGAATTAAAGATATATTAATTAAAGATACTTAGACAGGAGGTTTAGATATGGAAAGGAAATGTACAAACCAGCCTTTTTTATTGCTCATGCAAACTTCAAAAGCCATACAGGAACGGATAAGAGATGAAATGTCCAAACATAATCTAAGTATTACCGAGTTTTCAGTCTTAGAAGTACTTTTCTACCAAGGAAAACAAACTATTCAGCAGATTGGAAGCCGGATCCTGATCTCTAGCGGATCGATGACTTATGTTATTGATAAACTTGAACAAAAAGGAATCATAAAAAGAAATGACTGTAGAGAAGACCGGCGGGTTATTCATATAACCTTAACCGCTGAAGGTATGGACATGATGGAAAATATCATGCCGAAGTATCAAGACTTGGTGGATTCATTTTTTGGAGATTTAACTGGTGAGGAGTCCGAGTTGATAATCAACTTGTTAAAAAAGGTTAGAAACAAAGTGTAAGAATATATTTTTTTGAAATAATATCTCGAAATCGAGATAAAATAATAGGAGGAAAATTAAAATGATGAGTATTGGATTATTAATTATTAGGTTAGTGATTGGGCTGTCATTCATGGCTCACGGGGCACAGAAATTATTTGGCTGGTTTGGCGGTTACGGTTTAAAAGGTACAGGCGGCTGGATGGAATCACTCGGTTTGAAACCAGGTGTGATGATGGCTCTGATGGCTGGTCTGGCAGAATTAATTGGAGGATTATTGTTTACTTTAGGGTTACTTACTCCTCTTGCTGGAATTATGATTGCAGGTACAATGGTTATGGCAATTGTTAAGGTTCACGCTCCAAATGGCTATTGGTCAACACAAAATGGATATGAATATAATTTGACAATCATTGCCGTTGTCTTAGGTTTAGCATTAATCGGACCTGGCCAATATGCATTGGATGCTTTATTATTCTAATGTATCTTGAAATAGAGAATCTTAGTTTAAAATAGTTATCGATAATTTAATTGAAAAAAGACATCATAATAGAAAAGGAGTGTTTCGAAAATGAGTAAGAAAACAATGGGGATTCATCATATTACAGCTATTGTTGGTCATCCACAGGAGAATGTTGATTTTTATGCAGGTGTTTTAGGATTGCGCTTAGTGAAACAAACGGTAAACTTTGATGATCCTGGTACTTATCACCTTTATTTCGGAGATGAAGGAGGAAAACCTGGAACCATCATCACCTTCTTCCCTTGGGCAGGAGCTCGCCAAGGTACAATTGGAGATGGGCAAGTAGGAGTTACCTCATATGTTGTTCCTATGGGTGCCATGGAATTTTGGGAGAAAAGATTGGAAAAGTTTAATATTCCTTTTACAAAAAGTGAAAGATTCGGAGAACACCACTTGCAATTCGATGATCCACATGGCCTTCACCTTGAAATTGTTGAAAGAGAAGAAGGGGAAGTTAACACTTGGAACTTTAGCGGTGTAACACCGGAAGTTGCCATCAAAGGGTTTGGCGGTGCGACTTTATTTTCAGCACAGCCTAATAAAACAGCAGATTTGTTAGAAAACGTTATGGGGCTTGAACTCGTAGGGAAAAAAGGAGATTTTGCCCGTTACCGTTCTTCAGCTGATATCGGTAATGTTATTGACCTAAGATTAACTTCAAATGGACGCGGCCGGATGGGTGTAGGAACCGTACACCACATTGCTTGGCGTGCTATTGATGACCAAGATCAATTGGATTGGCAAAAGTATGTGGCAGCGAATGGTTATGGGGTAACGCCAGTACAGGATCGGAACTATTTCAATGCGATTTATTTTAGAGAACATGGGGAAATCTTATTTGAAATTGCAACAGATCCTCCAGGCTTTGCACATGATGAATCACAGGAAACAATGGGTGAAAAATTAATGCTTCCTGCGCAGTATGAACCACACAGAGAACAAATTCAACGCGGGTTGATTCCATTTAAAGTAAGAGAATTAGACTAATTTTATAAAAAGGAATGATTTCTTTGCTTTCAATTGATCCAGCCTCATTGTCCGAAAGAGAAAATTATAAATTTCTAATCGGGAGTATTATTCCAAGACCAATCGCGTTTGTTACCACGCTATCGAAAGATGGAGTTTTAAATGGTGCACCTTTTAGTTATTTTAATATTGTTTCTTCAAATCCCCCGATGATTTCGTTATCGATTCAGCGAAGAGAGGGGCAGGCAAAGGATACGGCTAGAAATATTCTGTCGTCAAAAGAATTTGTAGTTCACATTGTTGATGAACAGAATGTAGAAAAAATTAACCAAACAGCAGCAAGTCTTCCTCCTGATGAGAGTGAAATAGAGTTAGCTCATTTAACACCAGTAGAAAGTGTAAAAGTTTCAGTACCAGGTGTAAAAGAGGCCAAAATTCGAATGGAATGTTCTTTGGAGCATTCCCTTGAATTAGGTGGTTTGGATTCAACAGGGTGTGATCTAATTATTGGGAGAATTATTCAGTTTCATATTGAAAATGACATATATGAAAAAGGAAGAATTGATCCTATAGGCTTAGCAGCTGTAAGCCGCTTGGCTGGAAATAATTATGCTAGAATCGGTGAGATATTTGAAATCGAAAGACCTAAATAACCTATGTGATCACTTTTTATGGAATCCCAATTCCTTCTTAGTCACATCATAATATCCCATTTAGGAAAGGGAGAGAAATATATGCAGAAGACAGCGGGTATCCATCATATCACGGCAATGGTCAATGATGCTCAAAGGAATATCGACTTTTATGCTGGTGTCCTTGGGTTAAGGTTGATTAAAAAAACAATCAACTTTGATCGTCCTGAAGTGTATCACCTCTATTTTGGAAATGAAAAGGGTGAGCCGGGAACGGTTATTACCTTCTTTCCTTGGGAAAAGCAGTTAAAAGGGCGAATTGGAAAAGGGCAGGTTGGAGTAACGAGTTACATGATCCCAATGGGGAGTCTTTCTTTTTGGGTGAATCGATTGAAGAAGTTCAACATTGAAACACATGTCTCCAATCGCTTTGGGGAAAAGTATCTAAAATTTCATGACCCAGATGGCTTGCTGCTAGAACTTGTGGAAAGAGAGGAAGGGCCGACTAATTCTTGGAGCTTTGGCAGTATTCAAGCAGAAACTGCCATTAAAGGGTTTAGCGGTGCCACTCTATACTCTGCTCAGCCACATAAAACAACAGAAGTGCTAGAACATGTTTTGGGATTAGAATGTATTGGCCAAGAAGGTGATTTTCTAAGATTTAAGACAGATGGACTTATTGGAAACACTGTTGATATACAGCTGAATCCAACTGTCCGGGGTTTAATGGGTGCAGGGACTGTTCACCATATAGCTTGGAGAGCAAAGGATGAAGTGGAGTTACTAGGATGGAGATCACTTCTCCAAGACAAAGGTTACTATCCAACAGAAATTCGTGATCGAAACTATTTTAAAGCACTGTATTTTCATGAAGAAGGGGGCATCCTCTTCGAAATCGCAACCGACCCGCCAGGCTTTTCAGTGGATGAACGGGTCGCTGAACTTGGGGAAAAACTTATGCTGCCATCTTGGCTAGAATCAAAACGAAAAGAATTAGAAGAGACCTTATCGCCTGTAGCGGTTCGAGTTCTGGAGGGAGATAAATAATGAAACATATATTCAATAAGGGAAAAAATCCAACAAAGCCAACCTTTCTTATGCTGCATGGTACTGGAGGCAATGAACTAGACCTGCTGCCACTAGCAGGAATGATTGATGATGAGGCAAATGTATTAAGTGTCCGCGGGAATGTATTAGAAAATGGAATGCCTCGGTTTTTCCGCAGATTAGCAGAAGGTATCTTTGATGAGGAAGATCTAATTTATCGAACAAAAGAATTGAACGAGTTTCTAGATGAAGCAGCTGAAAAGTATGATTTTGACCGCGATAATATCCTTGCAATCGGCTACTCAAATGGGGCAAATATTGCGGGGAGTTTATTATTTCACTATCAACATGCATTAAAGGGAGCGATTCTTCATCATCCGATGGTGCCGCGAAAAGGAATTGACCTTCCTGATTTAACAGGGAAATCTGTATTTATTGCGGCAGGGACAAATGATCCAATTTGTTCACCTATGGAATCTAAAGAGCTTCAGTCTTTATTAGAAAAGGCAAATGCCAAGGTAGAACTTCATTGGGAAAATAGAGGCCACCAACTAACGAGAGAAGAAGTAGAAGCAGCTGCGGCTTGGTATCGACAACATTTTATTAGTAAATAAAATAACTTAAAGGGAAACTACAAAAATGGTAATAAATAAAATTTCATTCATGGAAGCAAGCTATAATCATTGATTTTTCAAAGGGCACAAAAGAGCGGCTTAGTAGTGAATGATAATTTTAAAACAAAGAAATAATAGGAGGTGTTACTAATGGGTTTCTTGTCTAGATTATTTGGGAATACACCTGATAAGGAGGAAAAAAGAATGACAAATGTAAAATTGGCAGTAATTTTTTACAGTATGGGTGGCACAAATTATCAATTAGCAAAGTGGGCTGAAGAAGGAGCAAAAGAAGCTGGTGCTGAGGTTAAAGTATTAAAAGTACAAGAATTAGCTCCTGATTCTATTATTGAGAGAAATGAAGTATGGAAAAACACAGTAGAAGCAACAAAAAATGTTCCAATTGCAACAGGAGACGATATTGAATGGGCAGACGCAATCATCTTTAGTGTTCCGACTCGATTTGGAAACATGCCTTCACAAATGAAGCAATTCCTTGATATTCAAGGAGGACTTTGGGCAACAGGTAAAACTGTCAACAAAGTAGTCAGCGCCATGACCTCTGCACAAAATCCGCATGGCGGTCAAGAAGCAACACTTCTTTCATTATATACATCCATGATGCATTGGGGTGCCATTATTGCTGCTCCTGGTTATACGGATCCTGTTACATTTGGAGCTGGCGGTAACCCATATGGAACAAGTGTTACTGTTGGTCAAGATGGAAAAATGATTGATGATGTTCAAGCTGCTGTAAAACACCAAGCAAAGCGTACAGTTACCGTTGCTGAGTGGGTAAAAAAGGCGAACCAATAAAATCTTTATTAATTAAAAAAGCTAATTGGAGCCTTCCGATTAGTTTTTTTAATTACATAGAAAATAATTTTAAACTCGAAGGAATAGTAAATAATACCTAAAGAAATAATAGGTAGGATGTCACTGTCACGAAATTTTTCTGTCGAAGGAGTTATTGTATGGAAAAGAAACTGTTGAATTTACTCACATCTTTGTGCTTTGTTTTCCTCCCATTCTTATTTAAAGGTCCAAAAATGAGAGAAAATCTTGTTATTTTTTTCTCAAAGGGAGTTCTTGCTTACCTAATAGACGCTTATGTTATTGGTACTAAAAGAGTAGAATATCCAGTCCGTCCTTTTCCAAAGATTTTTAGGACTAACATCATTTATACATTATTATTTTTTCCACTTTTAAGTGTGATTTGGGTTAAGCTCTCTTATAACGATAAGGTTAGTAAAATCCTATTGAAAAGTTTCATATTTAGTGTGCCCATGAGTATCGGTCAATGGTACTTTGAAAAAAACACAAAATTATTTAAATGGAAAAAGTGGACGCCTTTTCATACTTTTGCAAGTGTAAATTTTACTTTGTTTACTATAAGAGGTTTAGTTGGGCTTTTGAAGAAAATAGATAAGTTAAAGGGAGCATAAGTGACCTTAATTAATATTAAATTAAAGTTTTACAGAGAGCTGAATACCAATGATGCAATTTTTTTAAATTGGTCAGGAGGGTGCAATTCTAAATGCAACCCGACATTCAGCTCGGTACTGTTTCTAATTGATCAACCCATAGTATCGTTAGTAAATTCGGCAGTGTGGACATTTCATTATGAATCTGAATATATTTATTACACTTTACAGTCGCTATACACTCAATAAAAGAATGTTGGTCTTCAATCAATACTTTATAACTGCCTACATTCGGCAGCGAATAATTCGGCAGTAAACCTTTCTTTTGACAATACTTTGTTTTATAAAAGCCCCCCAATAGACTCGGTAGTTCACTTAGCTTTCGTTCATTTAAGTACTTTCTAATCAAAGTCGAACTAATTTTTTGATTATTACACTTTAACTCTTCGACAACAGTAAGGCCTACTTGCTGTTTAGCTGCATAAACTACCAGTGTTTTAGCTGTGCCTCTTGCTTTTGCTCCATATGTGTAGTCGAAACCGCAAATAATTTCCGCAGCATTCAAACCAATTATATAATCATCTAAAAAATCAGTCGCTTCTACTTTAGCTAATTCCTTTGTAAACTCTACGATATAAAAAATGTCTACTCCAAGCCTTTCTAACTTTTCTACTTTTTGTTCTAGCGGCTCTAGATATGAGACGTCAATGTCCGGAAATAAAACACTTTTTGGATGCGGGAAAAAAGAGAGGACCGCTAGTGATAAATTTTGTGCTTTTGCTTTTTCTTTAGCTGTTTGAATTACTTTTTGATGCCCTAAATGCACACCATCAAAATATCCAAGCGCCATCGCTGCCTTGGGAGCTGATTGTTTAATCTCTTGTAAGTTATTAGCATTCACATAAATTACCTTCATTGTGATTATCTCCTTTTTCTTTCCGGATCCAATAATTCTTACTATGAAGCTTTTATTTTTTCACCGCTTCCTTCAAAATAGTAGCGTTTACCTTCCCGAGTATACCGAAGTCAACTTCAAATTCATCGCCTGTTTCAAAGGTAACGGCTTTTGATAGGGCCCCTGATAAAACAAACATGCCCGGATCGATAGAAATGCCATATGCACTCAATTCATTAGCCAGCCAGACAACCGCATTGAGTGGGTTGCCTAACACGGCCGAACTCGTTGCTTCGTCTAGAAATTCACCATTTTTCTTCACAATCATGGGGATATTTGTAATGTCCTCAATATCTTTAAGCAGTGTGTGCTTTTTACCTAAGATGGCACCTGCTGAAGAACCGTTGTCTGCTACTGTATCTTCGAATTTTATTTTCCAATTTGCAATACGGCTATCGATTACTTCTACTGCTGGTACAACATAAGCAGTGGCATCGATTACATCTTGCGGTGTCACTTTTGGTCCTCTTAACTCTTTATTGAAAACAAATGCAATCTCAAACTCTACCTTTGGTTGAATAAAGGACTCAGCGGTTAAACCATCTGCCTCGTCATATACCATCGTATCTAAAATAAAGCCGTAGTCTGGTGTATATACATTCAACATTTCTTGAATCGCTTTACTTGTTAGACCAATTTTTAGCCCTTTTACTGCCGCCCCGGAGTCAATCTTTTGACGGATTTGTGCTAATTGCACTGCATAGGCATCAGCAACTGTAATATTTTCATAGGTTTCAGTTAGTGGCACAATTGGCTGCTTTGTACGTTCTGCTTCAAGCAATGCTTCAACCATAATATTAATATTCATAGAGAATTCTCCTTCTAAGCCTTAACTGTTTCTGCCTCAGTCAATTGACGATATTTACCTGAGAAGAATAATAACGGATTTTTATCCTCAAGACGTAAATCTACTACCTTGCCAATGAACAAGGTATGGTCACCTTCTACATGTTCTGATACAACTTCACATGCGATTTGAGCGATAGCCCCTTTTAGGACTGGCAGTTCAGCTAACGTTTCAAACTCTACTGCTTCACCAGGTTTCCCAGCGAAATGACGTGAATAATGCTCTTGATCTTCCGCTAAGATATTTACCGTATATCTTTTAGATTGTGAGACTTTCTCTAAAAATTTTGCTTTATGTCCAATAGAAATTAAGACAAGCTTCGGATCCAATGATACAGACATGAAACCGTTTGCTGTCATTCCATGTGTTTCTCCCTCGTTTTCCGTTAAAAGAACTGTTACACCAGTGGCAAATTTCCCCATTGCATCCCTAAATAAACGATCATCCATCCCAATTCCTCCATTCTTAATCGATTAATTTAATCATAAAGGAGTCCTTTTTAAATTGTCATGGCTATTTTTATTGAAAATTGAGATAAAAACAATAAAATTTACGCAAGACCAAATTTGTATTTTTTGTTAAAAAATTTTAGAAAATTTCAGATTTATCAATATATGTAAATGAAAAAATTTAAACATTTTTTGAATTGGGAATTTAATCTTTTCTTTTTTGTTCTCATTCAAACCCAAATAAGTATCATTTTTTTTTCTTGTAAATCTCTTTTTTTTCAAATAGAATTCTTTTCATGGAAGATTCGTATATTGAATTTTTCAGGAATAAATGGAGGTGTGATATTATTCTAACATTATATTGAAAACGCTAACAATTACCTCAAGAATTTTCGGAAGAGTCTAACAATATTACTGCGAAATGATGTGGATAGGAAAATTCAGTACTACAAGGGGGATTTTATGCATATGCGCTGGGTTGTATTAGGATTTTTATTCTTACTCTCTGTTTTAAACTATACGGATAAAACAGTTTTAGGATTAGCCGCAGAACCAATCATGTCTGAACTAAATTTATCTTACGATCAGTTTGGTTTAGTAGGAAGTAGCTTCTTTGCTGCATACGCTGTCGGAAGTATTATTTTAAGTACATTAACGTATCGCTTCAATACAAAATATTTATTAATGATCATTGCTGCTGGATGGACTGTTTCATTAGCAAGCGCTTATTTTGTAGAAACGGTAACAAACTTAATCCTACTGCGTGTAACTTTAGGTTTCTTCGAGGGTGGTACGCTCGGTTTGTGCATAGCACACCTTTCACGATGGTTTACTAGTTCACAACGCGGTGTCGCTTCAGCTATTATGACTTCTGGTACAACAGTTGGTACGTATTTAGCTGCACCACTTTTAGTTATGGGGATTACAAACTTAGGTTGGCAGCATACTTTCGCAATATTAGGGGCAGCAAGCTCTATATGGGCATTCTTCTTCTTCTTTATGAGGGACGAGCCTAAGCAGCCACTGGTTGAGGACGTAAAATCTTTAGCTTCTAACAAGGAAGTACCATTCAAGTATATTTTAAAAGTTTTAATCAACCCGTATGTACTATCCATTTTAGTTGTAGGTTTCGTCTCCATGTGGATTACAACTTGGGTTATAACATGGGCACCAACTTACTTAACAAAAATCGTTGGTCTTGAGCCGCATATTATGAGCTTAGTATTTGCCGGTATGGGTATTGCAGGTACTGTATTCGCAATTTGTGCAGGAAAATTTACAGACATGTTATTCAAGAAAAATAAAAGCCTTATCAAATCTTATGACCGAGTATTGGTTATAGTACTACTTGTGGGTGCGGTCTCTTACGCAATGACAACAATTGTATCTTCACCAGTTTTGGCATGTATTTTCTTAGGCGGAGGCCTGGTAATGAACACAAGTCTATTACCGTTAAATGTTGCAATAAAAACGTTGATTATTCCGAAAAAATTAGTAGGCAGTGTAACAGGAATTTCATTATCGATTTCAAGTATGGCTGGAGTAATCGGTCCATGGATTACTGGTTACTTAATTACATTTACAGGTGATGACGTTCGCTCGGGCTTTAACTCAGGGGTGTTAGTGATCGTTAGTTTATATGTTGTAACTGCAATCGTGTTATTAGCTACACGTAAATTAAAAATAACAGCAACTGAAAAAGAAGATGCACGTCGTACTACGGAAGAGAAGCAAATGAGCCTAAATGTTTCTGTAGAGTAATAGAATCCCACATGAAAAAAGACTGTAGACAAACTAGAAAGTAAGTTTGCCTGCCAGTCTTTTTTTATCGTTTTAAACCTCATTCAATTAGCGTGCAAATTCCTCAAAGCATAAACTATCCGACAATATTAGCGCCTGAATCACTAATAAAGTATACGCAGCTGTTGAAGCGTTTTTTAGTGAAATTTGCAGCTGCTCTTCAATTTGCTTTATACGATATTGGATACCGCCGATTGATAACGTCAACTCATCCATCGTTTCTTTTAAGCGCTGGCTATTTAATAAATAAACGTAAAGCGTGTGCAGTAATTCTTTTTTACGAGGATCGTCGAAATTGTATAAGTCCTTTAACGTCTTTTTCGCCATTTCATGCAACTGTTCGATACTCATGTTCTTTACAATATCGCCAAGCATACCTAAATCTTCGTAATCCGTTAGCAGCTTTTGATTTGGGAAGCGAAGTGCGATACGCGCCTCTTGTAGAGAACGTTCAAAATCCTTAAAGCTGCTAAACATTCCGCTAAGCCCGATTGAATATTTATAATTGCTGTTTTGTTTCTCCATCTTTTGAAAAATCTTCGTCATTTTATTTTGCGAGCCTTGCTTATCGCTATTAAGTGAGTTAAGGAGAGCAATTTCTTCCCCAAGTACTGCAAAAATACAAGGTAAATCCCACTCTTTTGCCAACTTTGAGAGCTGTGTCAGCTGATCATGTATGTCAATAATTTCGTTATTTTTCTTTTTCTTTTTTACACTAATAATACCTGTAGAAAACGGCGGCCGAAACATAAATGGTAAAAACTTATAGTAAGATTCGATATCTTTAATATTCCGATTATGAATTAAGCGCTCTAACAGCGAGCTGCGCATACGCTGCTGCTCCTCAAACTGCGCTTCCTCGTATAAAATACATAACGCCACGACAGTGGAAATACGCTCTAAAAATAAGTGATCGTTTTCATCCATATGTTGATCGTCAAAGTAAAAAAAAGAACAAGAGGCGTAATTTTTTTTATTAATAAGAACAGGTGAAGTCAACTTCCAATATTCATTGCCTTTGTAATGCGAAATGTTGTGCTTATCATCAAAATACGATAATTTCGCTTTATCTTTTTTCATTACTTGCTGCTGTTCTTCCGTTAAACCAATTTGACTTAACGGAGTGCCGTGAATATCCTCAATCAAAATGGGGATGTTCAACAGTTGATACGCAGCCTGTACAATTTCATCCATCGAATGCTTATCTGTTACTTTTTGCGTGAGTTGACTATGAAACATCGAAATCTTTTCGAGCAATTGCTTATGATGCAAAAGTGCATCATAGGTCATTTCAAGCTCAGATAAAATGTTGTCGTTCTGATAAAGGTGGATAAGCTCCTCTTTCTTGTTGAGCCAATCGCGCTCCAAACGCACTTTAAACTCGCAGCATGGATCACCTTTTGCGACGCACTTGTACTCAATGGCAATAATGGACTCGCCAAACTCATATGTTAATGCACCACTCGCAAACCCGCATAACATGTGACAAACACATTCATTTGCTAAACCGTAATTTTTAAGGTGTAAAGCTGCTTCGAATGATTCTACCCATTGACCCCACGTATTGTTACATTCAATCGTGCCATCTGGATGGCGGACAATTTCTCCCATGAAAATAACATCTTTTACGTGACCTAAGCGCGAATGTCTTTTACCGACAGGACTCACCGAGTTTTTATTCTTAAGCCTATTTTTTGCTGATTCCATCCCAAACTCTTTACCAAATCGGAATAAAAAACCTTTCGTTTTATGGGAGCCAATGTTGGTAAGTAAATTGTTTTTTAATGTGTGGAAGGCATTTGCCGACATTAAAATATTTTTTGTTTCGTTAGAATCAAATGCTATTTCACTCATTAAAATCACATCCCCTATGATTTACTTTTCCCCATAATACTAGAGTTGAGTACCCTTTTCAATAAATTTTAATGATTCTGACTATTCATTCAATAAAAATCGCTATTATGTTTAAATTTATTAACAGTTATACTCAAAACAACAAAAAACAGCCAATCAGTACAAGGGGGCAAAACGATGACAATTTTTGAAGACTTTCATAATAGTTACGTATTAGCAAAAGGTGTACGTACACATTATTCTTGGGCTGGAACAGAAGGACCAGCTGTAATATTACTGCATGGTGCAGGACCTGGTGCCTGCGGCGCAGCGGGATGGCGTTTTATGTTGCCTGCATTAGCAAAAGCCGGTTTCCGCGCATACGCAGTAGATCAACTATCAATGGGCTTCACAGATGCACGCCCTCACGCATGGCCAGTAAATGGTCATCAAAGCTTAGTGAATCATGTACATGATTTTATTGAAGCATTATGTCTAGAGGAAGTATCACTTGTCGGCAACTCGCAAGGTGCTTACGTTGCAGCTAAATATGCAATTGACCACCCTGAAAAAGTAAAAAAGGTTGTTTACATCGGCAGTAATACCATTTATCAAGCGATGCAAGAAGTACCCGAAAGAAGATTGCGTTCATTCTTAGAAGTGATTGGTTACGATTATACAGAAGAATCGTTACGTAAATTCATGTATCGCAATTCAAGTGAAGACACTGTCATTCCTGAAGAACTTATTCAACTACGTCATCAAGCAGCAACTCGCCCAGGCATAAAAGAATCCAATCAAGCGTTCGATGCTTACTTAGCAAGAATGAATGAAGAACCAAAGCTTTGGGATCGTTACTGTATTAAAGATACTTTACCAAAATTAAAAATTCCTGGCATATTCATTTGGGGTAACCAAGATACTGTCGCGCCGGTAGAGACAGGCTATAAGCTTGAGAAATTATTACCGAACATTAAATTCGAATATATAGACGACTGCGGTCACCAAGCACAAACGGACCAGCCAGAAATCGTGAACAAACTTGTTATTGATTTTTTAACAGTTGAAAAAGATCAAGCAGTTGCAGCACAATAAATTATTTTTGAAAGGAATGATCAGATGTTAACAGCACTTGAAAATAAAGCGCCTTATGAAGAAATTATCCAAAAAGCAAAGCGCATCGGGGAAGCTGCAGAGTTAGAAGCAATGGAAGCAGATCTAAACTCGACCATTTCTCCACGCCTCGCGGATATGATCCGCGAGGAGGAAATTCATCGTTTAATTTTACCAAAGGAGTTTAACTATCCACAGCTTGATTGGCGCACGTTCGTTGATATGGTAAGCACGGTTGGATACCGCAACTTATCTGCTTCGTGGTTAACATACTTCTTCTCTGTGCACAACTCTTGGGTATGTTACTACCCAAAGCACATTCGTGATGAAGTCATTAACCAAGGCGGCTTCGTAGCTGACGTATTTGCACCAGTCGGCAAGGTAGAACCCGTTGAAAACGGCTATCTTGTTTCAGGTAAGTATAACTTTGTAAGCGGTATCAACTATTGCGATTGGGTTGGCGTTGGCGCATTTATGAAATTCGAAGATAACGACAAGCCTGAGCGGGTAGGTATTTTATTAAAAGTTTCTGACTTAGAAGTTGTGAAAACCTGGGATTCGCTTGGTCTTCGTGGATCCGGCAGTAATACATTAATCGTCGATAAAGTTTTCGTGAAGCCTGATGCCATTTTACGCTTTACCAAAATTATCGAAAAGAGCCAGCCGCCGTATGAAGATTTCGATCAAGACTACTTATACTACAACACGCCATTCTACCCCGGCTTCTATATAGGGTTTGCAGCGATGGCTGTTGGCGGTGCCGAGCGTGTGCTTGACGAATTCGAAAAGCATACAGCAGGCCGCGTACGGTTCTCTGGCATAAACGAAAAGGATTCCCCTGCGAGCCAGCGCGTACTTTCGGAGTTAAAGCTTGAGATGCTTTCTGCTAAAAGTCTATTAAATGAATACATCACAATGATGGAAACAGATAAAGGCGGCCCGTACGAAGGGGCAAAGTATAAAGCAATCCGTGCAAAGATTATTGATAAGTGTGCACATATCGGTGTGAAATCACTGCTGACTTTAGGCGGACACGCCTTATTAAAAGGTCATCCAGTAGAGCTGTTTACTCGTGACTTAATGGCAATCGCAACCCACATTACTTCTTTATATGAAGACGGCATTTTAGGATACGGCAGACATTTATTCGGCGTTAATACAAACATTCAAGGGTAATATCATCTTCCGAAAATGAATGAATATGTCCTCTTATAAAAAAACAATTGACTATGAGGTGAATATAATTGGAAAAGTTTCTTTACGCACCCGAAATTGCAAAATTAGGACACGTAGCTTTAGTGTCAGCAGATCTTGAAAAATCTTTATGGTTCTTCCGTGATACAATCGGCTTAGAAGAAACAGAGGTTGTAGATGGCGTACATTATTTACGGGCTTGGGGCGACTTCGAGCACCATACATTATCCATTACAGCTGGTGAAACTTCTTACATCGATCACATCGGCTGGCGTACAAAACGCCGCGAGGACATAGCAACTTTCGCACAATTATTAGAAGATGCTGGTACAGAAGTACGCTGGATAGAAGCTGAGGAAGAAACAGCGCAAGGAGAAGCAATCCGCTTCGAGTTACCAAGTGGACACCGCTTCGAACTTTACTACGATATGGAAAAAACACCTGCTGATGAAACCCGCAAATCAGTACTTAAAAACCAAACGTATAAATCCTGGGCGAAAGGTGTATCTCCACGCCGAATCGATCATGTAAACTTACAAACTTCTCACGATAACGCTGAAATCGTAAAATATTTACAAGAAGCATTAGGCTTCAAACTGCGCGAATATTTCGTAAATCCAGATGATGTACAAGTAGCCAGCTGGTTATCCGTAACAAACTTAGTACATGATGTAGCAATTATGTCTACATCACGTTCAAAACAGCCAAACGAAATGCACCATATTGCTTACTGGTTAGACAACGCACAAGACTTACTGCGTGCTGCTGATATCTTATGCGAAGCTGATGTACAATTCGTAGGTCCTGGTAAACACGGTATTTCGCAGGCCATGTACATTTACGTAAAAGACCCAGGAAGCGGCTTACGTCTTGAAATCTTTACAAACGGCTACCTAATCTTCGAACCAGACTGGGAGCCAGTGAAATGGAATTATGAAGAATATTTGAAAAATGGTTCTGCATACTGGGGTGATAGGCGCCGCGATGACGTAGATCGTGAAGCACAAGTAAAAGAATTAGTGAAATAATAATCATTAAACCACCAGTATTCATGAAATAAACGCTGGTGGTTTTTTTGTAGTTTTTTATAGGAAGGGGTGTTACGGTTGAAGGCCATGTTAACGGTGTTAGTCTTATCTTTACTTGGCGGATTTATTTTTAGTCTGCTGCACATCCCTATTCCATGGATGCTCGGTCCGATTATTGTCGTCATGTTAGCCCAATTTATTTATAAAGGACCGCTCAACTGGTCCAGCCAAATGTGTGATTTAGGTGTCGTCATGGTCGGTACCTCAATAGGTGTAGAATTTAACATCAATTTATTCGGCATGATGAGCTCTATTTTATTTTACATCATAACGCTAAACGTTATTTTAATCGGCGGCTCAATCGCCATTGCCTACTTAACGTGCAAATGGGCAAAAATCCCGATGAAAGCTGCTGTACTAGGGGCTATCCCAGGCGGTTTAAGTCAAATCGTCGTCTTTGCCGAAGAAGAAAAGGTTAAAGAAATTGGCATTATTTCTTATTTTCAAGTCATTCGGCTCTTACTAGTCGTTGTATTCGTACCCTTTATCGTCAGTGGCCAAGTAATGAGTAAGCAGCCAACTGACGCGAAACTGGCGATTAGTTTAGTCTTATTAATTGCACTAGCATGGGCATGCTCACACGTAACGAAACGTATCCATTTGCCAGTAGCATTTTTCATTACACCCATTATTTTGTTAATTATGTTGCAACTCACAACACCAATGGCAATGCCACAAGTACCTGGCATAGTCATGGACGTCGCACAGTTACTAATCGGCGCCCATATCGGTCTCATGCTCAAGCCGCATATGATTAAGCTGCCAGTACGCGTACTTGCAGGCGGTATTTTCAGCTCATTCGCACTGATTGCTCTGACTTATGGCTCAAGTTTCCTCATGTCGTCTACTATGGATACAACGTTCGCTACAGGTTTCCTAAGTACAGCACCAGGAGGCTTAGATCAGATGGTATTACTAGCAGATGCCGTTAATGCAGAGGTCTCGCTTGTTACGATGTTCCAAACGTTCAGGCTGCTGTTCATTTTTATTTTAATTATTCCTTTGCTGAAAATATATTATCGCTGGCAGGAAAAAAAAAGAGATTGTATGCAGTCAAGAAGGAGGCGTAATATTCTCGTTACTGTGTATGAAACGATAGTAAAGCAGAAAAAAGCTGCCTAGCGAAAAAATCGTATTTTAATAGGCTTCTTTGTCATGCTTATGAGGTGATAGGGGGGAGCAGTAGTGGGTGTACTGCCGCAGTTTTTAAAAAAACGATTAACTAAGAGCCGTATATATAATATAAGGCTCTTTTCTTATTTATCTGCCAAAAGGAAGTGATCGTTTAATCAAAATACTCAATAAACCGTTGGGCACCTTTCGATAGAGGACGATTTTTGTCCCAGATGAGAGAGATTTTATTTTGAAGAGGACAATCCTCTATTTCAACAATTTTTATATTGTCTGACGTGTGAATGGCAAGTGTTGATCTTGGCAGAACAGCCGCTCCCATCCCGGCCGCGACAAAGGAAAAGATAATGCCAGCATCATGAGATTCGCAGACGATGTTCGTTTTGACGCCTAGTTTTATACAGGCATCATGGAAGGCAGTATATTTTCCATACTTATTTTCTCTTACGAACATGACAAGAGGGATGTCTTCAAGATCCTTCATACGGATAGATGTTCTAGATGGATCCCACTCCCATTTACTAGGAATAAATAACACATAAGGTTCGATGTGTAAAGTTTTTGATGCATAATCCAAAGACAGGTCTGAAACGAAGCGAACGAAAGCTAATTCTACTAATCTATCTTCTAAAAACTTAACAACTTCATGGGGATGGCCATCCTCTATGCGGAAGGTAACGAGTGGATATTGACTATGGAACGCTTGAATTCTTTCCGGCAAATAGGCCGCGGCCACTGTTTTCGCCGTACCAATGGAGAGCTGTCCCCGCAGGCCATCTCCCGTTTCTTTCACTTCCATTACAGTGTCTTCCATTTGATTTAGGATACTAACTGCTCGCTGGTAGAGTAACATGCCAGCTTCCGTTAACTCGACGCTCCTGCTGTTCCGGATAAACAAAGAGGTCCCTAGCTCTTCTTCGATTAGCTTTAGCTGTTGACTCAGGGGCGGCTGGGCCATATTCAATTTCTTGGCAGCTCGTGTAATCTGTCCTTCATTAGATACTGTCACAAAGTAACGTAATTGGCGTATATCCATGTACGAATCACCTATCCATATTTTTATCGTATGGCAAATCTATTAAATAGATATTTGAAGTATTAGTATACCAAATGCTACTATGAAAATAAATAATATTCAGAATAATAAAAATCAAAAAACACAATGGCTGGAGATGTTTTAGCCAGAGGCCGTGCGCATGGTTTCATAAGAAAGAAATAGGAGTAAATGTAAAAAAGTCCCATTCAATCCGAAATGTAATACGTACGATTGGTGGAGGCTTCAGATATATATTTTTAGTTAAGAAAGGAAGTGCGCTGGTGCTTGTATATTTGAATGCTGCAGCAGTTCTAGCTGTGACAGGATATGCTTTGTATTTATTTATTCAAATCGTATACAGCCGGTATTTGTTTGTGAAGCTCGGCAAGAAAACCGAATTTGAACTGAACCTTAAAGAACGATTGAATAGTGTGTTCGTCAACGGGTTTGGTCAAAGGAAATTGTTTAAAGACAAGAAAAGCGGTCTGATGCATTTGATCCTGTTCTATGGTTTTTTCATCATTCAAATTGGACTCATTGAAATCATCATCAAGGGGTTTATCAAAGGATACGAATTCCCACTTGGCACCCTGCACAAATATTTCAGTCTTATGCAGGAGTGGACGACCTTCCTCATGCTGTGCGCAGTAGTATTTGCCTTTTACCGTCGCTATATTGAGAAATTAAAGCGTTTACAGCTCAGAAGAGATTTCAAAGCGGCTGTTGTCATTATTGCCTTAACCACGCTGACAGCTTCCATCCTGCTCACGCTGGGTTTTGAAACTGTGATGCTCGGGCATGAACCGGATTTCATCTATGCTCCAATCTCTGGTGCGGTTGCTGCGGTGTTCTCGGGCATTAGCACGAGTACAGGAACAATATTGTTCTACGTATTTTGGTGGGTACACCTACTGACCGTGTTGTCCTTCATGGTTTTCGTCCCGCAGTCAAAGCAAGCGCATGAGCTATTCGCGTTATTTAACTTGTTTTTCAAGAAAGTCGGTCCTGTTGGAAAATTGAGTAAAATCGATTTCGAGGATGAAGAGGCTGAGGAATTCGGTGTTGGAAAAATCGAGAATTTTACCCAACGGCAGTTGATCGATTTGTATGCCTGCGCAGAATGCGGACGATGTACAAACATGTGTCCTGCCTCCGGTACAGGTAAGACCCTTTCACCAATGGAACTCATTTTGAAAATGCGAAACCACCTGACGGAAAAGGGAGCTTCGATTACATCGCGTTCGCCTTGGGTGCCAGCCTTTGCTTTTAAGGCAAATTCCAGTCCAATGGCTCTACAAGCAACAGCGGGCGGGAATTCCGAGGTAGCCGCTTCTGTCGAAACACCAAATCTAATCGGGGATATCATCACGGAAGAGGAACTGTGGGCATGTACGACATGCCGAAATTGTGAAGATCAATGTCCGGTAATGAATGAGCATGTTGACAAAATTATCGATATGCGCAGGTTCTTGGTTATGTCGCAAGGAGAAATGCCTGCTGAAGCTTCACGCTATTTCAATAATATCGAGAGACAAGGAAACCCTTGGGGCTCGAACCGCAATGAACGCATCAAATGGCGTGAAGGCATGGAGGATATTATCAAGACCGTCGATGAAACGCCTGAATTTGATGTTTTATTCTGGGTAGGATCAATGGGCTCTTACGACATCCGCAGCCAGAAGATTGCCCGGTCCTTTGCCCGTCTGCTGCACAAGGCTGGGGTGAAATTTGCGATTCTAGGCAATGAAGAGATGAACTCAGGGGACACAGTGCGCCGGATGGGGAACGAGTACTTATTTCAGGAATTATGTACTCAAAACATTGAGACGTTCCAAAAATACGGCGTACGCAAAATTGTGACGACAGATCCCCATGCATTTAACACCTTTAAAAATGAGTACCCGGAATTTGGGCTGGAAGCGGAAGTCGTTCACCATACTCAACTTCTGGCTGATCTATTAAAAGAAGGCAGACTTAAGCCAACGAAGAAGGTTGAAGAAAAAGTGGCCTATCATGACTCTTGTTATATTGGACGCTACAATGATATCTACGGTTCGCCGAGGGAAATACTGCGTGCAATCCCGGGAATTAAGCTGCTCGAGATGGAACGAAACCAGGAAAATGCACTTTGCTGCGGAGCCGGCGGAGGCAGGATGTGGATGGAAGAGCGCGAAGGGACACGGGTAAATATAGCCCGGACGGAAATGGCGCTTCAAACGAACCCGACGGTCATTGGTAGCAATTGCCCTTATTGTTTAACGATGCTTACCGATGGTACGAAGGCTAAGGAAGTCGAGGAACAGGTGCAGACGCTGGATATTGCTGAAATCATTGAAAAGTCAGTGGAATTTTAAAAGGATAATATAGGAGATGAATTCATGAACAACACAGAAAAGTTCGAAAGGTACACGACAGCTGATGCTTTGATGGAAGCATTGCAGGAAGTCGGCATTTCCTACCTGTTTTGCAATCTAGGCAGCGATCATCCTTCGATGATTGAGGCCTTGGCAAAAGCCAAGGAGGAAGGGAAGGAACTTCCCAAGGCCATCATTTGTCCACATGAAAGTACCGCTTTATCCGCAGCTCAAGGGTATGCAATGCTGACAGGCCAGGCGCAGGGCGTGATTATTCATACGGATGTGGGAACTCAAAATCTGGGAGGTGCTGTTCATAATGCATTTCGAGCTCGCGTTCCGGTGTTCATTTTCGCTGGAGAAACACCGATCACCATGGACGGAGAGCTTCCGGGCAGCCGCAATTCCTATGTGAATTATCTGCAAAATGTATACGATCAGCGTGGAATCCTAAGGTCTTATGTCAAATGGGAATCAGATATCAGAACGGGAAAGAACGTTAAACAACTCATTTACCGGGCGATGCAGATGGCTCAAAGTGATCCAGCTGGACCGGTTTATTTGACCGGAGCAAGAGAAGTGCTGGAGGAAAATGTGGAGAAACTGCCAGACTCTTGGGGGGAATGGGCGCTAATTGAACAATCCTCCTTACCCAAATGGGGTCTTGATGAAATCGTAAGCGCTTTATTAGAATCCCAAAATCCATTGTTGATTACTTCTTATTTAGGTAGAAATACGAAAGCGGTCTCAGAATTAATTGAATTTTGCGAAAAAGTGGCTATACCTGTTGTGGAACAGATTCCTTCTTTCGTTAATTTCCCGAGGGACCATAATCTGCATCTGGGGTACGATCCAAATCCATTTGTTTTCGAAGCAGATGTCATTATCGCCATTGATACGGATGTTCCTTGGGTCGCTACACAAGTTAAGCCAAAGGACGAATGTAAAGTCTACTATATTGATTTAGACCCAATTAAGGAAGACATTCCATTATGGCACATTCCCGCGGTAAAGAATTATCGTGCGGATGCCTATGCGTCCTTAATTCAATTAAATGATCATCTGGCCCAGAGGGATATTAATCAGGAGCAAGTACAAGAACGTTATCTCCGTTTAGCCAAATACCATGAAGAGCAGCGTGAAGCTTGGAAGCAGAAAGAACAAGGGGAAGGAAACACGATTTCGCCAGAATGGCTTACGGCTTGTTTGCGTCATGTGGTGGACACTGAGACCATCATATTAGATGAGACGATTACGAATACCATGACGGTAGCCAAACATTTACCGCGCTCAAAGACAGGCACCTACTTTAGCAGCGGAGGTACATCCTTAGGATGGAACGGTGGCGCAGCTATTGGAATCAAGCTCGCTGATCCAACGAAAACCGTAGTCAATTTAACCGGTGACGGTTCATACTTATTCAGCGTTCCAGCCTCGGTTCACTGGATGTCGCGCAGATATCAAGCGCCATTCCTGACGGTCATTTACAACAATGAAGGCTGGAATGCAACGAAGCAGAATCTATTAAAGCGGTATCCAGACGGCATAGCCAAACAAACGGACCGTTACTGGGTGAATTTTGACCAACCGGCCGATCTAGCAAAAATCGCTGAAGCGGCAGGGGGAGCATACGCCAGGATGGTGACAGATCCAATGGAGTTACCTGAAGTATTACAGCAGGCCATGAATGAAGTGAAAAACGGTAAGTCAGCTGTTGTAGATGTCCGCCTGGCTAAAGTTTCGAATCAAAAAGATTATTAATCTAAGTTTTTCTGAAATTATGATTTCGTTGGGAGGTGATGAACAGTTAAATAAGTTTTGAGATTAAAGCTGTGAAATTTAAAATTTGGGGGAATTTTAGAAATGAAAAAGTTCATTATGCTCTGTTTGACAGCTTTACTTATTGTACTGGCAGGTTGTGCTCAATCTTCACAATCAACGGGTTCGAATGAATCTACGGCAGCCAAAAATGAAAAACAAACAAAAGTTGAGTATCCGACAAGACCGATTGAAGTACTTGTACCATTTGCTGCGGGCGGCTCTACAGACATCGGTGCAAGAATCATAGAAAAATACCTTCCTAAATATTTGCCCGGTGCCAAGCTTGTAATTGTGAATAAACCAGGCGGCAGCGGCTCAATTGCCATCACGGATTTATTTAACTCCAAGCCTGATGGATACACCCTTGCAATGTCTACTCACCGTGCTATTTCCATGCAGCCTTTGTATGGGAATGTGAAATACTCCCATGACAGTTTTCAACCTATCTCAAAAGTATTCGGTAACCAGCAAATCATGATAGTTAAAGCAGATGCCCCTTGGAAAACGTTTGAAGAATGGCTTGATTATGTGAAGAAAAACCCTGGTAAATTCTCATATGGTGTAGCTGGCGGGATTGGATCAGGAGCGCATATACCGGTGGCAGAACTGGAAAAGCAGGCGGGCTTTGAAGCAAAGGCCGTATCATTTGAAGGCACGCCTCCAGCAATCACAGGTGTTTTAGGCGGGCATGTTCAGGGGGCTATGGTACAGCCTAGTGATGCCAAGGCGCTAATTGAATCTGGTGAGCTGCGCGGATTATTTAATGTTGCAAGTGTACCTGTTCCTTATTTTCCAGAAATCCCACTTTTGAAAGATAAAGGCTTCGATGTTGCGATTGACAGCAATACCTCGCTTTTTGCACCGAAGGGTGTGCCAGAAGAAATTGTTACGATGCTAGAAGAAGCGCTTAAGAAAACAATGGAAGATCCTGAAGTGTTAGCAGAATTCAAGAAAGTCTCTTTACAGACTCAATATGGCAATCCTGAGGTTGTCCAAAAAGAGGTTGATGCAGAGAATGTTAGATTTGGAAAAATGTTGAAAGAACTAGGGTTTATTAAATAAATCTGTGTATTAAACATATTTGGGTATTCGGGTTTAACCTGAATGCCCTCCATTTTCGATTTGTTTGTGGAAGGGGATGAATTTCTATCATGAGTAATTACAGATCAGGAATTTTGGCTGGTGCAGTCATTTTCCTTCTAGCTCTTTTCTTGTTTGTACTGTCCTTGCAGTATTCCTATTCTAGTGCTCTTGGACCGGGACCGGGCTTCTTTCCTACTTGGTTGAGCGGTATCCTGATGGCTCTCTCAATTTGGTATATCTATGAAAGCGTAAAAGGGAAAAATGTAAGCGGTGAATCGTGGCCAACGGGACGTTCTTTCAAACATATTTTGTTTATCATTATCAGTTTGGTCCTTTTCGTTATTCTCTTTTCTTTATTCGGATTCGTAGTTGCGGGTGTTACCTTTTTGGCCCTTTTGTTTTACAAAGAGTATAAATGGTACACCAACTTATTAATGTCTGTTGGAATCACAGCATTTATTTACTTGTTGTTTAATACAGTTTTAAAGGTGTACTTACCTTTAGGCGGGATACTTTTTTAGGGGGGCAGTTAAATGGATTCATTGTTATTGCTTTTGCATGGATTTGAAACGGCATTGAGCTGGTCAAATCTTCTCTACTGCCTTATTGGTGTAATGCTAGGGATGGTCATCGGCGTTCTCCCTGGTCTTGGTCCAGTATCTGGTACTGCTTTGCTTATTCCGATTACTTTTGGGATGGAGCCAGTCACTGCTATTATTATGCTTTCCGGAATCTTCTATGGATCGATGTATGGAGGAACGATTACTTCTGTATTAGTGAACGTGCCAGGTGAGGCTGCATCGGTCATTACATGTATTGACGGTTATGAGATGACGAAGCAGGGGCGTTCGGGAGCGGCACTTGGGGTGGCTGCAATTGGCTCATTTATCGGCGGGATTGTTGCTGTAACCGCACTTACATTTGTAGGTCCAGCTTTGTCTAAAATTGCGTTGAAATTTGGTCCTCCGGAGTTCTTTGCTATTATGCTGCTTGGCATGCTGATGATTGTGGCATTGATGGGAAAGTCTTTAGTCAGGGGATTAATTGCTGCATTCCTCGGTTTATTGCTTGCGATGGTAGGACAAGACATGGTCACTGGAGAATTCCGTTTCACATTTAACTCCATAGAGTTGATGGATGGAATTGATTTTGCGGTCATGGCCATGGGTCTGTTTGGAATTTCAGAGATTTTGCTAAATGCAGAAAACCCAACAAAAGTCTCCAAACCGGAAAAGGTCACAGGTCTTCTTCCTAAGCGGGAAGAATGGGGACCAACTCTTAAATCCGTCGGAAGGGGAACGGGCATCGGAATGCTTCTTGGAGTCATCCCAGGTGCAAACTCCATTATTGCGTCAACCTTTTCCTATATTTTAGAAAAAAAGGTTGCCAAGGATCCATCCCGCTTTGGAAAAGGAGCGATCGAGGGGGTAGCAGGACCTGAGACGGCGAATAACGCCCACAGCGGTGCAGCTTTAATTCCTTTATTTTCCCTAGGACTGCCAAGCTCGCCTACGATGGCGGTTATTTTAGGAGCGTTTGTGATGCATGGATTAACGCCAGGACCAGCCCTGTTTACGAAAAATCCGGACTTTGTATGGGGCCTGATTGCAAGTATGTTTATTGGAAATGTTTTATTGCTGATCATGAACATGCCTTTAGTCGGTATGTGGGCAAAAATTGCGATGATACCGTATAAGTTATTGTTTCCGATTATCCTGATGGTCATTTTAGTTGGAACCTACAGTCTAAATGGCAGCCTTTGGGATGTTTCGATGATGCTGATTTTTGGGGTTATTGGTTATATCCTAAAGAAATTAGATATCCCGATGTCCGCAATGATTGTAACTTTTATATTAGGGTCCCAATTGGAGACTTCCATGCTGCAATCCTTATCTATTTCAACTGAAGGTTTTCTTATCTTTTTTACACAGCCAATTTCAGCCGTTATCATGGGCATTGCCCTCATTATATTTGCCATTAGCATCTATAGCGGAGTGAAAAATAAGCGTGGGAATCTCGCGGACGATGTTGAAATGTAATTTAGGAGCGAATGAAATGAAAGGGACATAACGAGGTGAAGCACATGAAGGTGAACTTGTTCATAAACAATGAAGATGTGACAACAGAGCATTATGAGGAAGTGAGGGATCCAGGCAGATTAAGTGAAGTAGTTGGTTTTATCGCCAAGGGGGATCCAGGCTATATTGATCGGGCTGTGCAAGCTGCACATCAAGCCTTCCACTTCTGGCGCCAAAATACACTTAATGAAAGAATGTCAATCCTATTAAAATCCGCTGAAGAAATTGAGAAAAATATGTCATCTATCGCCAGTGTGACGGCAAAAGAAAACGGCATGCTGCTTGGCAGAACCATTGATGAAGTCAAGTTAGGCTTGATGGATATGAGAACTATAATAGAATTGGCGCCTTCTGCCTTTCAACAACGGATTATAGAGGATGAAAGCGGCTGGGTCAACGTAGTGAAGAGGCCGATGGGTGTGATAGCTTGTATCGTTCCTTGGAATGCCCCTATTATTCTAACTCTGCAAAAAATAACGCCGATCCTTCTTGCTGGCAATACAATCGTAGTTAAACCGTCTCCAACTGCTTCAATGGGAGTAGTAACAATATTAAAAACAATGGCGGAATTTTTCCCGCCAGGCGTAATTAATGTTGTTCTTGGCGGTGGTGATGTAGGAAGTGCTTTAACTTCTCATCCGCTCGTACGTAAAATTTCCTTTACTGGCGGAGGGAGTACTGCCGTGGCAATCATGAAATCTGCTGCTGACACACTTAAAGGGGTTCACTTTGAATTAGGGGGTAACGACCCAGCTATTGTACTGAACGACGCCGATCTTAATGAAGTCGTTCCCAAAATTGTAGAAGGAGCATTTCGAAGGACAGGTCAATTCTGTTTTGCGATTAAGCGCGTTTACATTCCTTATAGTATGTATGATGAGTTCTATGAAAAGGCTTGCGAGTTTACAGACTCCTATAAAATCGGGTATCAATTGAATGAAGAAGCTACAATGGGGCCAATTAACAACCAACTTCAATATCAAAGGATTATTGAACTAATTGAAAGACTGGAACACAGCGGGGCTAATTTAGTCAAGTTAGGAAAGCAGCTTGAACCTGAGAATTGGGATAACGGATACTATCTTCAGCCAGTTATTGTAAGGGATGTCGATCCTTACGCTGAGATTGTGACCTGTGAACAATTTGGTCCAGTGCTCCCGTTGATTCCCTATCATACGGAAGAAGAAGTGATTCATATGGCCAACAATTCTGAATTTGGTTTGGGTTCTTCTGTATGGTCTTCAGATTTTGACCGTGCATTAGACGTTGCGAACAGAATAGAAGCGGGTATGACCTTTATAAATGGTCATGGGCAGACACCATTAGGTTCAAAATACATCCCGTTCGGCGGAATTAAGCAAAGTGGAATCGGAAGAGAAAAGTCTATCAAAGTTTTTGATGAATTTATCGAATACCATGGAATTAATTTCCACAAAAAAGGCATTAATTGATCGTTTAAAAAGCTCTCCAGATTTGGGGAGTCCTTTTTATTTCCATTCCTTTTGATATGAACTTCTATCTTGGCGGTGAATCAAATGAACTATTACATTATTATTCTGATGAATACCATTCTTATCACAACCATTACTGGGATCAAGCCTGTTGTTTCTTTATACGCCTACTCTTTGGGGCTTTCCCCTCAAGAAATCAGCATGATTATTGCTAGTTCTGCCATCTGCCCGGCCTTATTGGCTTTACATATTGGCAAATGGATTGATCAGATAGGATCACGTCCTATAGTCATCATAGGCAACGTCATGTATTTGATTGCGTTATTGGTAAGTGTTATATTTCCATCCTTTTTCATTTTTTTAATCCAGCTTGCCTTGGTTGGTATTGCTTCTACCTGCCTGATGCTTGCCTTGCAGAAGAGAATTGGTAACTTAGGAGGCGACATCGATCGGACGGTGGCTAACTACAGTCTGTTTGGATCGGTTGGAGCAATGATTGGCCCCATTATTAGTTCCTTTCTGTATGAACACTTCGGCTACCATATTTGTATCATTTTTAATATGCTGCTCATTGCCATCGCATTGTTCAGCGAGATGGGTATCAGGAATTTGCATGAAGAGAATAGGCAAAAAACGGTTCAGAACCAGCAAGCACATTTGCAGAGCAGAGAATCGATTTGGACCCTGATGCGAAACCGTGAAATAAGAAATGCGATTCTAATTGGTGGATTGATCTTTTCCTATCGAGAGTTGTTTAGCGTGTATTTTCCTTTGCTTGCCGACAATATGGGCATCAGTCCAACAATGACAGGGATTCTCCTTTCATTCAGCGGACTTACCATGCTCGTTATTCGGTTTACCCAAACGTCTCTCGTCCGCTCTTTAGGCCGGATGAGAATCCTTACATGGTCCCTTTTCGTAACTGGATTCATTTATCTTGTCACTCCATTTTCCCCTTGGATTGTAGTGCTTTTTATGTTGGTTGGTATTTTAGGAGCTGGTTTAGGTCTTGCACAGCCACTTAGCACTGCTACTCTACTGGAAGGGTCCTTACCCGAACGTCATGGACATGTATTAGGGGTCCAGATGATGATTAATCGTGTCTCCCAATTCGCCATTCCGGTCATCTTTGGAGGACTAGGCGGTTTGCTTGGGGTTTCCGCTATTTTTTGGGGCAGCGGGCTTGTTCTTACGGTCTTTGGTTATCTAACACGCCCTTTGCCTTTGCAATCGCACAAGACTGAGAATCAGAACCAGCATTTGTAGGTGATTCATCAACCAATTATTCCTTAAATCCATATTTAAATCATATGGGAAGTCTATTTTATAGATATTAGTAATATGTGTATTCCTGTGTTAAATTTTAAATATACAGATTATTCAAAAATAATTTCTCGGAATGAACATGAAAATTTTACTTTTAGGAGGATCACATGAACATTTTGGTGCTGCTCAAGCAAACATTTGACACAGAAGAGAAAATTGTACTCACCAATGGAAAAGTAAGCGAAAACGGAGTCAAATTCGTCATTAATCCTTATGATGAATACGCTGTCGAAGAGGCGGTGGCCATTAAGGAAAAACACGGTGGAGAAGTTACGGTTGTGACGGTAGGCCCGTCACGTGCTGAAGCTGCACTCCGTTCGGCTTTAGCAATGGGAGCTGATAAGGCGGTCATCGTGGATGATGAATCTGTTTTCGGTGATGAATATATGATTTCCAAAGTACTGGCTGCTTTTGCGAAAAGGGATAGTTATGATTTGATTTTAGGCGGATATATGGCGGTTGATGATGGAGCTGCTCAGGTCGGACCGCGATTAGCCGAAGAGCTGGGGATCGCGCATATTTCTACCATTACGAATTTGGAAGTGGATGGCAGCAAGGTAAAAGTGGAAAAGGATGTGGAAGGTGATATCGAAATCATTGAAGCGGACATGCCAGTACTGGTCACTGCACAGCAGGGCTTAAATGAACCGCGATACCCCACACTTCCGGGAATCATGAAGGCAAAGAAAAAACCAATTGAACGGCTTACTGCTGCTAAGCTAGGTTTAAATAGTGAAGAAATTCTTTCGAAGACAGAAGTACTGGAACAATATTTACCACAGCAAAAAACGGCTGGGAAAATTCTACAAGGGGAACTGCCTGAACAGGTCTCTGAGCTCGTAGAAGCGCTGCGATTTAAGGTAAAAGTCGTGTAATCTTATCGGGATAATAATTATTTAAGGGGGAAAGGCACCAATGAGTAAAGATGTGTTAGTTGTTGCAGAAAAACGAAATGGCAGTTTGAGAAATGTATCGTTTGAAGCACTTGCCGCTGCCCAAAAAATAGCGGCTGGCGGTAAAGTGACTGCAGTATTATTTGGCAAAGGGGACAACGGAGATGCAGGGCAGCTGGCTCAATATGGAGCAGATCAAGTCTACTTGGTTACCAACGAGGAATTGAATGCTTATTCAACGGATGCATTCTCGCAAGCGTTCACAGAGGTTATTCAAAACGTAAACCCGGATGCCGTACTGCTTGGTCATACAGCTTTGGGTCGTGATTTGGCACCAAGGCTAGCTGCTCGTCTGGGACTTGGATTAGTATCTGATTGTACCGCTGTAGAAGTAAATGGAGATGAAGTGATTTTTGTTCGCCCGATTTACGCAGGGAAAGCGTTTCAAAAGAAAAAAATAACTGACGGAACCATTTTTGCTACTATTCGTTCTAATAATATCCCCAAAGGAGAACCTGATGTGGGGCGTACAGCAGACACGATTGAATATAAAGCGACCATAAAGGATATTCGCACGGTCATTAAAGATGTTGTAAGAAAGACAGCAGGCACCATTGATTTAACTGAAGCTAAAATTATTGTTTCGGGCGGCCGGGGGGTAAAGAGCGCAGAAGGATTCAACCCGATTAATGAATTAGCAAAAGCACTGGGAGCTGCTGTTGGTGCATCCCGCGCAGCTTGTGATGCAGGATACTGTGATTACTCCATGCAGGTAGGTCAGACCGGGAAAGTGGTAACACCCGATTTATATATTGCATGCGGCATCTCCGGTGCGGTTCAGCATTTGGCTGGGATGTCTAATTCCAAAATTATCGTAGCAATCAATAAGGATCCGGAAGCGCCGATTTTCCAAGTGGCTGATTATGGAATTGTAGGAGACTTATTTGAAGTGGTTCCAATGTTGACTGAAGAGTTCAAGAAAGTTCCAGTATAAAACAAAAGAGAAAGGGGAAACGAACATGGCTAATATTCTAACGGGTCTTACAGTCATTGATGTGACGCAAAACGTTGCGGGCCCATTTTGTTCACAAATGTTAGGCGATTTAGGAGCGACAGTTATCAAGATTGAACGTCCGGGACATGGAGATGATACGAGGCATTGGCATCCGCCATTATGGGGAGGGGAATCTTCCACCTTCCTGGCATTAAATCGCAATAAGAAAAGCCTTTGCGTCGATCTTAATCACCCAGAGGGGCAGAAAATAGTCCAACAATTATGCGAGACTGCAGACATTTTTATCCATAGCTTGAAGCCCGGAAGTGAGGAATCTCGCGGACTCGGTTATGAGCATTTATCCGAAATCAATCCTTCTTTAATATATGCGGCTATTAGTGCGTTCGGAGATAAAGGGAAAATGAAAAACAAGCCGGGCTACGACCCGCTTATTCAAGCATACAGCGGCATTATGAGTTTGACAGGAAATGCGGGTGACGACCCAGCTCGCGTCGGTGTATCCATTGTGGATATGGCAACAGGTATGTGGTCTCTAATTGGTATACTAAGTGCCCTTCACCAGCGCAATGAAACCGGTAAAGGCTGCAAGGTAGCAAACAGTCTGTTAGAAACGGGAATTGCATGGGTCACATTACAACTTTCCACATATATGGCATCCGGAAATCTTCCGAAGAAGATGGGAACGGGAATGGCCACGACAGCACCTTATGAAGCTTTTAAAACCAAAGGGGATCAATGGGCTATTATCGCAGCTGGAAACAATCGACTGTTCAAAAATTTATGTGCGGCGCTTCAAATGCCAGAACTAGTCGAGGATCCTCGATTTGAATCCAATTCAACCAGGGTCCAAAACCGTAAAGAGCTCCATCGAATTATAGAAGAATGCACCCTGGGATATGAAGTGGACGACCTCGTCAACTTAATGGCGGAACACAATGTCCCAAGTTGTCCAATCAATACATTGGATCGGGTGCTCCGTGATGAACAAGTGAATGCGCTTTCAATAATTAAGCCAGTTGAAGATTTTAGAGTTTCTGATTTCCGAATGGTCGATCTTCCATTCCGAATCAATGAAGAACGAGGCAATCTTCAATCGTTACCTCCACTGCTAGGGGAGCATACGAATGAAATTCTTAGCTCATTAAATTATTCAAAAGAATTATTGGAGCAGCTCAAGAGTAAGAGCATTGTTGGTTAGGAGGCAGCGATGACATTACCCCGACACGTTGAATTGTATGAGGTAGGGCCAAGGGAAGGCTTTCAATCGGAACCAAGCAAGATTCTAACTGAAGATAAAATTAGCTTTATTAACTCACTGAGCCAGACTGGACTTAAAAACATTGAGGTTACTTCCTTTGTTAGTCCGAAATGGGTACCGCAGATGGCAGATGCAGAAATGGTATTAGCAAAGATTGATAGAGTACAGGGCGTCGCCTATCGGGCGGCATATCTGAATTTAAAAGGTCTTGAACGGGCGCTGCTCAACAACGTGACAATGGATGGAAGTCTTGTCCTATCTGCTAGTAATGCTTTTTCAAAGCGGAATATGAATAAATCGACGAGTGAAATGTTCGAAACACTGCCAGAATGGATTGAGGCCTATAAGAATGCAGGCATTCGGGTGAAACAGATGGGATTCATGGCTTCCTTTGGCTGCAACTTTGAAGGCTACATTTACTTAGATCATTTACTGGACATCATGGGAAAGGTTATTTCCTTAGCAGATAGCTATGGAGAAAAGATTCAGAAGGTTAAACTAGCCGATACAATGGGCTGGGCTAACCCGGAACAGATTAAGCGAACCGTTCGTGCCATTCAAGATAAATGGCCGGAACTTAATATACATTTGCATCTGCATGATACACGCGGACTGGGTCTTGCAAACGTTTACGCGGCGCTTTATGAGGGTCTGTGGGAATTCGATACGGCGGTTGCAGGCCTCGGAGGATGTCCATTTGCTGCAGTGAAAGGGGCACCAGGCAATATTTCTACAGAGGATGTCGCGTTTCTATGCGAACAAATGGGTATCGATACAGGACTTAACTTGGAATCTTTGGTCGAATGCGCCAAGATGGCGGAAGAGATTGTTGGGCGAGAGCTCCCTGGGCATCTGTCTAAAGGCGGGGTCCTCTTAGGAATCAGGCCGCATTCGTGGATGCAGGTACAAGGATCATAAATTAATAGATATAAATAATTGTAGAAGATGGAGGTATATAAGATGGATTTTGAATTTACTGACTTTCAGAATGATATTCGTGCTGGCGTGAGAGAGGTTTGTTCACGGTTCGATTTGGATTATTGGAGACAATCCCATGAGGAAGGCACCTATCCGACAGAATTTGTAAAAGCGATGAGTGACGCGGGCTGGTTAGGGGCACTTATTCCGGAAGAGTACGGCGGTTCAGGGTTAGGTTTTACAGAGGGAGCCATTATCTTAGAAGAAGTCAACCGATCTGGCGGAAACTCCAACCAAGTTCATGCCCAAATGTATACGATGGGTGCTCTTCTGAGACACGGCAGTGAGGAGCAAAAGCGAAAATACTTGCCGCAAATTGCAAACGGTTCCTTGAGGCTGCAAACCTTCGCTGTAACGGAACCAGATGCTGGTACGGACACGACAAAAATTAAAACAACTGCTGTGAAAAAGGGCGACCGTTACATTATTAACGGACAAAAAATCTTCATCTCCCGCTTCAACAACACAGATTTGATGCTGCTTCTTGCTCGTACAACACCGCTTGACAAAGTAGAAAAGAGAACACATGGCATCAGCTTATTCCTAATTGACACCCGTGACGTTGGAAAAGGCATTGAATCAACTAAAATCTCGACGATGCTAGGCGGAGATACGAATCAATTGTTCTTTAACGACCTTGAAGTTTCAGAAGATTGTTTGATCGGTGAAGAAGGAAGAGGACTTTACTGCGTGATGGACGGAATGGTTGCTGAAAGGATTCTTGTATCCGGTTCCGCGCTTGGTAATGGTAAGTGGTTTGTTGATCAGGCAGTCAAGTATGCGAACGAGCGGGTTGTATTTAACCGTCCAATCGGTCAAAACCAAGGCATCCAGTTCCCGATTGCGCAGGCGTATATGGAACTTCAAGCTGCAGAGGCGCTTATGTATAAAGCATCAACTAAATTCGATAACAATCTGCCAGCTGGTGCAGAAGCAAATATGGCGAAGTACCTGTGCTCTGAGGCTGCTTATCATGCGGCTGAAGCGTGTATGCAAACGCATGGCGGCTATGCTGCAGCAAATGAGTATCACATTAACCGCAAGTGGATGCAAGCAAGAATGATGAAGATCGCTCCTATCTCTTCAAATCTGATTTTAAGTTATGTAGGCCAGCACGTGTTGAAAATGCCAAGATCCTATTAAAAGAGATTCAAGAAAGGAGGGCGATTTGTGTGACTATAGTGAAAGAATCCTACGAAATGTTGAAGGTTGAATATAAAGGAGAAAACAACGAAATTCTGGTTGTTACGCTCAATCGGCCTGAAGTAATGAATGCGATGAATACTCAAATGCTCGAGGAAAGGCTAAGGCTGTTCCGTGAAGAGGCCTATAACGAAGACTTAAGATGCGTTGTCATCACCGGTGCAGGGGATAGAGCGTTTAGTACCGGAGGCGATTTAAAGGAACGCAACGGAATGAGCGACGGCACTTGGAAACGACAGCATCATATCATTGAGGATTTAGTTCTGTTAACACGGGATTTTCCGGTGCCTGTTATCGCTGCCGTAGAAGGCTACGCCCTTGCCGGCGGCTGTGAATTGGCGCTGTCAACTGATTTTATTATTGCTTCAGAAACCGCTGTTTTCGGCTTGTCAGAAGCATTAAGAGGGATTCTGCCTGGCGGCGGAGGATTGCAAAATTTAGCCAGAGCGATTGGCGTACGACGAGCTAAGGAGCTTATCTATACAGGCCGTAAAATTGATGCAGCATTAGCATACGAATGGGGTTTGGTTAACCTCGTCGTTTCGAAAGGAAAAGCTCTGGAAACGGCACTGGAAATAGCGGAAAAAATAGCAGAAACCGCCCCGATGGCAGTTAGAGCGGCAAAGGTCTCGATTAATAAAGGATCTGACACAGATTACCAAACTGCTTACGCTTTGGATATTGCCGCATACAACCAGTTGGTAACATCACAAGACCGGTTAGAGGGAGTGGCAGCTTTCAATGAAAAGCGTAAACCAAGATGGAAAAATCAATAACTTGATGTCAAGGCTCACCGCCTTTATTACAGATATATCCTATGAAAAGCTTCCAGAGGAAATGGTGGAATTGGCCAAGCAGGCAATCATTGATACCCTTGGGGTGGCAATAGCCGGGTGGAATGAACCTGCCGTAGAAAAGGCTAAAAAGGTATATGTCTCTCAGGAAAGCGGGCTGGGTGGTGTCGCCTCTCTTTGGGGAGAGCCAGTGAAGGCGGATTTTGATAAAGCAGCCATCATTAATGGAACCGCTTCCCATGTGTTGGATTATGACGATGCTTCTGTTGGTGTCGTCATCCATCCAAGCGCTCCGATTCTGTCTGCGATAGCGCCTCTGGCCGAAAAGCTGAAAAGCTCGGGTAAGGAAGTCATTACAGCCTATAGTATCGGAACGGAGGTCATGATCCGAATTGGGCAAGTGATGGGAATACGGCATTATAATCTCGGCTGGCATGCAACCGATACGTTGGGCACGATTGGAGCGGCGGCCGCTGCCTCCTATCTGCTTCATCTCACTGAAGATCAATGCTCCCATGCCATTGCCATTGCTGTATCGATGACCGGAGGGCTGCAGAAGAATTTCGGCTCTATGACCAAATCGCTGCATGTTGGATTGGCAGCATCACACGGCATTCAGGCAGCCATCTTAGCTGATGAAGGCTTCACAGGGAATAAGGATATCTTTGGAAAACGCGGTTTTTTCATGGCATTTAGCGGCGGGGCCGACGAAGGTGAGCTGCAGAAGGGGATGGATTCCATCACCTTCGGGGAGCCATTCGATATGCTAGAAGGATTATCCGTCAAAAAGTTCCCTTGCTGCTTTGGTACACACCGCTTTATCCAAGGAGCATTAGAGCTTAAAGACGAGCATCAGCTGAGCTTAGATGATATAGATGAAATTGTGCTGCAAGCGCAGCCGAGAAGTCTCTTGCCATTAGTTCATTCTCGACCTGTAACTGGATTACAAGGAAAGTTCAGTGCGGAATATACCGTACTGGCGGCCATAGCCGACGGACATGTGAGGCTGAGCAGCTTTGAAGACAATCAAGTGCTCCGTAGAGACATTCAGAAGCTATTTCCTGCGGTCAAGGTGTTGGAATTGCAGGAATCTGAGGAAGACAAGCGGCTTAACCGAAGATTAGCGGTAGAAATAAGAATAAAAACAACGAATGGACAAGTGTATGAAAAAAAGGTACAACACGCACCAGGCTCCAAAGAAAAACCACTGAGTGAAGCAGAGCATCGAGAGAAGTGGATCAGCTGCCTGAGCCACTATGCCCAGTCTTCACTTCAACATAGCAGTGTAAAGAACATCGCTCAAGAGCTGTATGATCAAGGTTTGCGAATTGATACATTCACATACTTTAGTGATTGGATAAACGAGATACACAACCAATTGAATGATTTTAATCAAAAACAGATGGTTTGATTCCACTAAAGAATCAAATGGAAGGAGTATCATAATGAAAATTGCATTGTTCAATGAAAATCGCTTAGGTGTTGTTGATGGCAGCAGCGTGACCGATATTACTGAATTAACATATTGGAACAACGAGGAGCCGCAAGCTTCCCTAGTCAAGCTGATGGAAGAATTTGAGGCTTTGAAACCAAAAATTGAAGATGGCCTAGGGTCTTGTCCTGTTTATCAAATATCGAATGTGTCGCTTCGTGCCCCTGTGCCAAATCCGAGTAAAATCGTAGCAGCTCCTATTAATTATATCCTGCACAAACAAGAGATGAACACCGCTTTAACGGTGGACGGTCTCGGCTTTTTCCTCAAATCGCCTTCTTCCATTATTGGACCTGATCAAACGGTCCTGCTTCCGTTCAGAGACCGGAGAGTAGATCATGAAGCGGAAATTGCCTTCGTAGTGGGTAAGGAGGCCAAGGATGTAAAGGCGGAGGATGCGTCTAAGTACATTTTCGGATATCTTGCCTTAATGGACATTACGGTACGTGGTAAGGAAGATCGACCATGGCGTAAATCCTTCGATACCTTTACTCCAATCGGTCCATGGATTGTCACTGGTGACGAAGTGGGAAACCCAAATCAACTGCAGATGAATTTGTGGGTAAACGATGAAATCCGACAATCAGCCAACACAAGTGATCTCATTTACGATTGCTATAAATTTTTTGAGGCGGCATCCAGTGTAATGACGCTGCTTCCGGGGGATATTGTCACGACTGGAACACCAGAAGGAGTGGCTCCAATAACAAAAGGTGATACCGTACGAATTCACATTGAAAGAATCGGTGAATTTTCTGTAGCGGTTGACTATAAACCGGGAATTTGACCAGTTTATTTTGAGAACGATATTCTACGAGTTTGATACTGCCTAAATAACTTTATTGTTACTGTACGTTAATTACGAAAGTGGGGATGTAATATGTCGGAACATAAATCAAATCAACAATGGACACCAGAATTGCTGGATTTCTATCAGGAGCTGAAGGATCAGAATATGGGTCCCTTATGGGCATCCGTATTCAGCTCCCCACAGCCAAAGCCCCGAGCAGTTCCCTATATGTGGAAAAAGAATCAGATTCTCAAAGCGCTGGACAAAGCAAAGGAGCTGCTCCAGGTAGGTACGGGATCCATTGATCGGCGAGCGGTATATTTAATCAATCCTGGTATGAAGAATTTGGAGCCACACGGTTGGGGCGGGGCAACGCAAACACTGTATGCTGCCGTTCAAGCTCTTAATCCAGGGGAAATTGCCCCATCTCACAGGCATATGACTTCAGCGCTGCGGTTTATTATGGAAGGTCAGGGCGCATCGGGAATTGTGAACGGTGTGAAATATCATTTCGAACCGGGGGACTACGTCATTACGCCGGAGTGGTGCTGGCACGATCATGTAAATGAAGGAAATGAAACGGTGTTGTGGATGGACTGTTTAGATATCCCTTTCACTTCGGCATTGACAAGTTCCTTCTTCGAACTGTATCCAGAGGAGCAGCAGCCGGTTGAGTTTCCTGATGATTACGGCACAAAGCGTTATGCAGGCGGGATGGTACGGCCGATTTCGGATCGCAAGCCAACACCTGCACCGCTCGGACGATACACATGGGATTTGACGAAACAAGCACTGGATGGACAAAGTGAATTTGTTCCTGATAAATTCGACGGGTTCGCAGTGGAATATTTCAATCCTTCCACCGGCAAAGACGCAAATGGAAGGATTGGCGCCAGAATGCAGAAACTGCCGCTTCAATATAAGGGAAAAGCGCATCGTCATATGCACAGCTCGGTATATCATGTACACAAGGGACGCGGGTACACGGTGATGAACGGTATTCGTTTTGACTGGGAAGCGGGCGACTTCTTCGCACTCCCGGCCTGGACATGGCATGAGCACGTGAATACATCGGAAACAGAAGAGGCATTTTTGTTCTCTACGAATGATCTGCCGATTTTGGAGCCTTTTGGCTTTGAAAGAGAAGAAGCATATACAGAAAATGGCGGTTATCAGGAGATCCTATCCGTTTTTGAGACTGAACACTCAGATGTTATAGCAATAGATTAATAGAATAATGAACCAATATACTAAAGGGGTGATCACGTGGGAGAAGTTAAAGAAGTGATCGTTGTAGGCGGGGGAATTGGCGGTTTAGCTGCTGCTTACGGTATAGCTAAATTAGGAAAAAAGGTAACACTGCTTGAGCAGGCGCCACAGTTTGGTGAGGTGGGCGCAGGATTACAGGTAGGTCCCAATGGCTTGCGGGCGTTGGATGCTTTGGGAGTCCTGGAAGAAGTCTATAAGTTGGCGGTGTTTCCTCGCCGTCATGTGTTCATGGACGCGTTAAGCGGCAAGGAGCTGTCGGCTGTTCAATTTGGAGAATCATTCCGCGGGCGCTTCGGGTATCCATACATTGTTATTCATCGTTCTGATTTGCATAGTGTCTTACTGAAGGCTTGTCAATCTCTAGATAATGTTTCATTCTTAACCAATCATAAATTGGAATCCGTTAAAGAATTCGCTGATTATGTAGAATTACGTTGTGAAAACGGAGCGGTACTACTGGCGGAAACAGTAATCGGTGCTGACGGTATCCGTTCAATGACTCGTAAAATAGTAAGTCAAGCAGAACCAATTATCTCTCAGTATGTGGCATATCGCTTTACCGTTCCAATGACAGAAATGACGATTGATATCGACTGGGACGAGAAATTAACGTGGATCGGACCTGGTATTCATCTAGTACAATATCCGGTACGTCATAAGAGTGTAATTAATCAGGTAGCTGTGTTCAAAAGCTATAAATATAATAAGGACTCCGATGATTGGGGAACAGCGGAAGAACTGCATCAAATGTTTGCCGATAGCTGTTCGACCATTAAAGAATCCCTGAAGTTTGCAAATCGCGGTTTAATCACAAAGCTGTTTGATATCGAACCGTTGGAAAAGTGGTCAACCAATCGCGTTACACTGCTGGGAGATAGTGCTCATGCGATGCTGCAATATCTTGCACAAGGGGCTTGTCAGGCACTTGAAGATGCAGTTTGTTTAACGGAAAAAATACGTGCCAACGGCTCAAATACAGCAAAAGCGTTGGACGAATATCAACAAGAACGTATTCCTAGAACGGCAGAGGTACAGCGTGGGGCAAGGACTTGGGGAGAAATCAAGCATGCAGAAGATTCGGTTACAAGACTCCTTCGTAATACAATCATGCTGAATCGTTCAGCAGACGATTACAAATATTTAGATTGGTTATACAAAGAGAGAGTTCTTACCACTGTTTAAAATTAAGCAGGCAGGTTCTACACAAGTAGTTCAAAGGCTATATTCCTTTATACATTTTAGGATATAGCCTTTAAGTATCCTTCTTAATAGAATGATTTAATTATATAAATTCAAGGGCGTGATTACATGAAATCTATTAAATCGAGAGGTCCTTTAGAGGGTATCCGCATTCTTGATTTGTCAACGGTTATTGCTGCCCCCTATGGTGCCGCACTTCTTGGTGATTTTGGGGCAGAAGTTATAAAAATTGAGATGCCAAAGGTCGGCGATCCATTGCGGAATCTTGGTCCCTATTATAAAGGGGAAGGATTAAGATGGCCGGGGATGTCTAGGAACAAGAAATCCATTACGTTGGATTTGCGTCAGGAAGAGGGGAAGGAAATTCTCCGGAAGCTGGTTAGCAAATCGGATATGGTCATTGAAAACTTCCGAACCGGTACACTGGAAAAATGGGGGATTGGCTATGAAGAGCTAAAGAAATACAAGGCTGATTTAGTGATGATCAGGGTAACTGGCTATGGACAGACCGGTCCTTATTCACACAAAGCAGGGTTCGGTACACCCGCCACAGCCTTCAGCGGTTTTACATATCTGCATGGATACCCTGATCGTCCGCCGATTAGCCCTTCTTTTTCCTTAGCCGATTATGTAACAGGAATTTATGTCGCTTTTGCAGCGGTTACAGCCTTGTATCACAGGGACTGTCAAGATGAAGGAACAGGTCAGTACGTGGATGTCAGTTTATATGAATCAATGTTCAGAATGATGGAATTTTTGGTTACAGATTATGACCAGACTGGCAACATTAAGGAAAGGTCACCAGGTTTGAGCGGTCACTCAGCACCTGCAGGAAATTTCCTGACTAAGGACGGACAGTGGATTATTTTGGTTACGAGCTCCGACAAGACCTTTGAACGTTTGGCAAAAGCCATGAATCGAGAAGATATGCTGACGGATGAACGCTATCATACCAATTCAGTCCGATTGACCCGATTTGATGAAGTCAATGGGATCGTCTCTGATTGGGTGAAAACGAAAACAAAGGATGAACTGCAGCATCTCCTAGACGAATGCGGTGTACCGATGAGTCAAATCTACAGCATCAAGGATATTTATGAAGATCCTCAGTATCAGGCGAGAGAAAATATTGTTGAAGTTGAACATCCACGTCTAGGTAAAGTGAAAATCCCTGGGATTGTTCCTAAATTTTCTGAAACACCAGGTTCCATCAGGCAAATTGCTCCGGATTTAGGCGAGCATAATGATGAAATCCTAAAAGATCTGTTGGAGCTGGACGGTGAAACCATTGATAGTTTAAAAGAGAAAAAAGTGATATAAAGGAGTGTTCGAACTTGGCGAGTAATAGAAAGGTTATCATTACTGAGGTTTGTCCAAGGGACGGATTTCAAAGCGTTAGTGAATGGATTCCAACGGAAGAAAAAGTCAGAATTATTAATCAACTGATAGATTGTGGCTATAAACAGATTGAGGTTACTTCTTTTGTACATCCTAAAGCAATTCCGCAATTGAAGGATGCAGATGAAGTGTTGAAAAGAATTAAACGCTCGGAACATGTGAAGCTGCGGGCATTAGTTCCAAATACCCGCGGTTTAGAAAGAGCCATAGCATCTGGCGTAGACAAGGTAAAGCTGATGTTGTCTGCTTCCGATTCTCATAGCATAAGCAATGCAAACTGCAAGACGGAAGAGGCTTTTCAGAAGTTTGTACCGTTAGTCGAACTCGGAGAAAAAAGTGGCATGAAGGTGTCGGGATCAATATCTGTTGCGTTTGGATGTCCTTATGAAGGTGAAATACCGGTTGAACGTCTCTTGATGATCTGTGAACGATATCGTTCCTTAGGAATTAAGGAAGTTTCACTGGCAGATACAACAGGTATGGCAAATCCACTGCGAATTAAAAACAATGTTCGGAAATTAATGAGGAATTTTCCAGACTTTACTTTTTCCCTTCATCTTCATAATACAAGAGGTATGGCATTTGCCAATGCCGTGGCCGGCTGGGAGGAAGGCATTGTACATTTTGACAGTTCTGCTGGCGGATTGGGAGGCTGTCCTTATGCACCCGGAGCGAGCGGCAATATAGCGTCTGAGGATTTGATTCATGGATTTGAGGAAATGGGGATTCATACGGGAGTTTCATTAAAAAGCGTATTGGAGGCTGCAAAGGATATTCAGCAAAGTCTTCCACACTATGTAGACAGTTTTTTACTGAAAGCAGGCAAATGTTCGGACTTATCCGTAAGTCCAATGACGCAGCAAAAAGTGGAGTTATAGTTAGGAGAAACGGAGGATTACGAGTGTATCAGCAAAAGTTAAGTACTGCCAACGGATCGGTTGCCATATACAGTCTGCAGTTGTTGGGACAAAGTGGCTTTGTGAATGTGGATAACTTGCCATACACAACGAAGATTCTGCTTGAATCGCTCATGCGAAATCAAAGCAGAATCGGGTTTACAGAACAGGATTTGATCCGGATGGCTTCCAGAAGCTCTAATGAATCAGTTGAAATCCCGCTTATGCCCACACGAGTCATTATGCAGGATGCATCGGGTGTGCCGGCTTTAGTTGACTTGGTGTCGCTTCGTCAACGATTGATGGAGGAAGGAATCGATCCAAATCAGGTAAATCCCGTTATTCCCGTTGATTTGGTTATCGACCATTCGGTTAAAGTTGATTACTTTGGAACGGCATCTGCGTTCTCAAAAAATCTTCAACTAGAATATGAACGAAATCAGGAAAGATACAAGTTTTTAAAATGGGCGCAGCAATCCTTTAATGACATTCGCGTCGTACCGCCAGCGAACGGAATTATTCATCAAGTAAACATGGAATGTTTGACTAAAATTGTACAATTATCAAATCAGAATCATGAGAGAATAGCCCATCTCGAAATGGTTATTGGGACGGATTCTCATACCACAATGGTGAATGCATTAGGTGTGCTGGGCTGGGGGGTGGGAGGAATCGAAGCGGAATCAGCCATGCTTGGTATCCCTGTCAGTATACCAATACCTGAAGTGGTGGGAGTCGAAATTACTGGGCAATTAAATGAGGGAGTTACAGCGACGGATGTTGCCTTAACGATCACTCAGCTTCTAAGAAAGCACAATGTCGTGGGTAAATTTGTTGAATTCTTTGGTCCCAGCTTAAAGTATCTTTCCCTTCCCGATCGGGCGACCATATCAAATATGGCACCAGAATATGGGGCAACCTGCGGCTTCTTTCCGGTTGATGATGAGACGTTGAAATTTTTGCGTATGACGGGCAAACAGGATGAGGAAGTCGATCTTGTAGAGCGATATTGTAAAGAACAAGGACTGTTCCATATATCCGATTCCAGCAGAAAAAGAAAAGCTTATTCCGACTTTTTGGTGTTTGATTTACAGTCGGTGGAAGCGAGTGTTTCTGGCCCAAGGCGTCCGCAAGACAGAATGCCGCTTCGCGCGGTGAGACAATCGTTTCCCAAATCCCTGTCTCCCATTGAGGAAAACAATATAAATATCAAGAGCACACCATTAAATGATGGATCCATCGTGATTGCAGCCATCACAAGCTGTACGAATACATCAAACCCCTTCAATATGATAGGTGCAGGTCTTTTGGCCAAGAAGGCGGTGGAGAAAGGCTTAACCGTACCCAAAACCATTCAGACTTCTTTGGCACCTGGTTCGAAGGCTGTTACAGCATATTTGCAAAAAGCAGGATTGCTGCCATATTTAGAAAAGCTGGGATTTTATCATGCTGGTTACGGATGTGCAGTATGTGTGGGCAACAGCGGCAAATTGGATGAAAAAGTAGAACATGCGATTCAGGAGCATGATTTGACGGTAGCGGCCGTATTAAGCGGAAACCGTAATTTTGAAGGACGCATTCACGCCTTAGTAAAAGCTAACTATTTGGCCTCCCCTCCTTTGGTCATCGCCTTTGCTATCGCAGGCACCATAAATATTGATTTGGAATCCGAACCGCTGGGTCGATCTGCATCGGGCAAAGAGGTCTATTTGAAGGATATTTGGCCAAGTTCCGAGGAAATTGCTAGCTTGATAGATTCCACGATTTCATCCGATGTATTCCGCGAATCCTATGAAAATGTGTTTGAAGGCGACGATAGATGGCAGGCTCTAGAATATGATGAACATCCGATTTTTAGGTGGGATGATCGGTCCACGTACTTTAAAGCCTCTCCTTTCTTCAAGGCAGAGATTACAGAATACCAGCCAGGAGATATTCACCAAGCAAGAGTTTTGTTAATGCTTGGTGATTCCGTTACAACAGACCATATTTCGCCGGTCGGCCATATTCCTTATGATAGTACTGCCGGACAATACCTTCTTCAGCATGACGTCAAATCCGTCGACTTTAATTCTTACGGATCGCGCCGAGGAAATCACGAGGTACTTGTCAGGGGGACTTTTGCCCATCCGAGGCTAAAGAATAAACTAGTAGAGAAAACAGGCGGTTTAACCCGTTATGTACCGAGCGGGGAAGAAATGGATGTCTATTCTGCCTCCATGATTTACCAACAGGAAAATACGCCGCTGATCATCTTAGCCGGTAAAGACTATGGGATGGGGAGTGCAAGAGATTGGGCTGCTAAAGGCACTTATCTCCTCGGCGTTAGGGCAGTCATAGCGGAAAGTTTTGAACGCATCCACCGCAGTAACCTGGCCATGATGGGGATTGTGCCCCTTCAATTTATGCCTGGCGAAAACTATGAATCGATGAATCTGAACGGCATAGAGACCTATTCTATCATAGGGTTGAATGAGCCGCTCAGCCCGTTTCAAAAGATGAGGGTTGAAGCTATTAAACCGGATGGCTCAAGGACCGCGTTCCAGACGGTGTTGCGTTTGGATACCCGCATGGAGATTCATCTATATTTGAAAAAAGGTGTTTTTCAGAATATCCTAGACCAATGGGTAGAGAGAATAGAAGTATTATGATAAATGACTACAAAAAAGTCTGATGGACGGATAATTCCATCAGACTTTTTTATTACAATTATATAAAAATAAATCCTAACCTTATTTCGTTGACAAAAATATTAGGTTAATATATTATCAATTCGAGATATATGATTTAAAAATAACAAAATACAGGATAAAAAAAGGAGAATTATATAAATGAATGTTTTAGTAGTTAAAGCAAACAATCGCCCAGCTTCAGAAGCTGTATCAAGCAAAATGTATGAAACTTTTATGGAGAACCTAGAAGGTGTGAATGTCACAACTTTCGACGTTTTCGCTGAGGATATGCCTTACTTCGGTCAAGATTTATTTAACGCATTCGGCAAACTTGAATCAGGCGAAGAAATGACAGACCTAGAAAAACGTCTTCTTGCTGCAAAACAAAAAGCAATGGACGCTCTTACAGCAGCTGACTTAGTTGTATTTGCCTTCCCATTATGGAACTTAACAATCCCAGCACCATTACAAACGTTCATTGATTATGTATACCAAGCTGGTTTCACTTTCAAGTACAATGAAAATGGTCAAGCTGTCCAATTAATGACACACAAAAAAGCGATTATCCTAAGTGCACGCGGCGGAGTTTACTCAACACCGGAAGCAGCACCAATGGAAATGTCTGCAAATTATATTAAAAACGTAGTTGGCGGCGTATTCGGCATGGAAATCGTAGATGAAGTTATTATCGAAGGTCACGCTGCAATGCCAGCTCAAGCAGAAACGATTATTGCTGAAGGTTTAGACAAGGTAAAAGCAGCTGCAAAGAAATTATCAGCAGTAGCTGTATAATATAGAAAGTTTTCATTAAAAAATGAAATTGTTCCCTTGGACAGCAAAAAGGAGTGTCCAAGGGAACAATATTTGAAGAATCGTTCCTTGCAATGAAGAAAATATAGGTTACAGGGAGCGATACTTGGATAATCATCCCCTTGAAAGACAAAAGCTTGGGTACAAGGGAACAATACTTGAAGAACTTCGTTAATACAAACAATCTATCTTAATGGCAACGAGACCACCCTATCTCGTGTCCTTTAATTGTTTTTATTCGTTCCCCCGAACGCGATTGAATAGTTATCAGGATCAGCAATGATAAATTCCTTCCAAGGACCAGCATTTTCGTCAATCCAAGGTTCGATGACAAACCTAGCCCCCTTTTCTTTAAATTCCGTATATAGTTCATCTAGTGCTGCACAGTTTTCTACATAACAATATACATCTGGAGCAGGATGGGTATATCCTTGTGCAGGTCTGTTTGGCTGAACATCAATAGGAGAATTAGCCTGAAGTAATTTGATACCTAAACCAGTGAAACCATCCCGAATAACCCACCAATCCGTAACTTCACATCCTAAGATGTCCCGATAATAGGCTTTTGATTTCTCCAGGTTTGAAACAAGTAAAACTGTTAATGAACTATGTATTTGCCTCATAATCTTCTACCTTCTCTCTTTTAAAAACTTCTAATATTTATTCAAGAATAGAGGCAAAATTACCTTCTATTCTAATCGTTGTTAATGAAATCATATGATATATTAAGAAAGCTATAATGAATAGAATTCTGGAATATATCAATAATAATTAAAACTATTTATTTAGAATGGACGGCGTCTCTTAAAAGGTATAATATGGGAGCGGTAACCCAATTTGCATTTTTTATTCAATGTCGAATGGAGATTAGAAATGGAGATTAAGTATAACTTAACTGAAAAGGATTATTTAAACTTTAATCTTTTTCATGTGAAAAATTCTGCATCCGCAACAAGATCCTTAAATTTGCAAAGATATGTTACACCACTGGTTTATTTAATTTTTGCCTACATATTTTCTTCAATTGCAGACATCCCATTCTTGTATGCGGCCATCCCATTTTTGATTGTAGGTATATTATGGGCTGTTTTTTATTCGAAGTATTTTTATTATACGATTTCCCGGCAAACCAAAAAGATGATTAGGGAAGGCAAGAATGAGGGAATAATTGGTGAACATACGATGAATATGACAGAGGAAGGTATCGTTGATACGAATCCGAACGGTGAAACGAAGGTAAATTGGTCAGGGTTCATAAAGCTTGTGGAAGATGAATCTAGTCTCTATCTATACAATAGTGCGGTTAGTGCTTACATCATCCCAAAAAGAGACTTAGCGAATGTGGAGGAAATTAGACAATTTATAAAAAGTAAATTGCCTAATGAATAGAACAAACTGGATCTAATCCACTCAAACATCGGTAATCAAAAATATTAGAAGTCAAAGAAGCTTTAGGGTAAGGTTAACTTATCCTAGGCTTTTTTTATTGTATATACTTTTTAAAAATAATTGTTCAAACTTTAAAAACTTCCTATTAAGGCAAATCGTCTAAGTATAGGAAGGGGGAAAGAAGTTGTGGAAGAAATGATTATTGAGGGACTTGCAACAGAGAATAAGGACCTCCTGATTGATGAAATCATGAATCAATATGGACAGGAGATCCTACAACTTACATATTCCTATGTAAATAATAAAGCTGTTGCGGAGGATTTGACGCAGGACATATTTGTTAAGTGTTACAATGCTCTCCATACATATAGTGGTAAATCAAAACTTCGAACTTGGTTATGGCGGATTACGATGAACCATTGTAAGGATTTTTTAAGGAGTTGGTATACCAGGAATGTGGTTGCAACTGGTGAAGAACTGACTCACAATGGTACAAAAAAAGAACTGGTTGAGCAGGCCGTCATCCAAAGGGAAGAGGATGATGAGTTAATTTCTGCGATTATGACGCTGCCGATTAAATATCGTGAAGTGATCTACCTCTTTTATTATCAGGAATTGCCAATCAAAGAAATTGCAGAGCTCACGGACACTGGTATTAATACGGTTAAAACAAGACTAAGGCGTGCCAAAGAACTTCTGAAACAACGATTGGAGGAATAACTGTGGAGGATCGCTTAAAGAATTTGAAGAAAGTAATGAATAAAAGGACATTTGCAGACTTGAACTTTTCGGATCAGCACCAAAAGGCAATTCGCCAAAAAATAAACCAGCAGGAAGAAAGCGATGAGGAAATTCTACTAGCAGTCATGCAGCTTCTTGTTCATGAAAAAACAGGTCATGAATTAACCGGGCTACTCCGGGGGCGGGGAATTCAGAAATTCGAAAATAACGAAGGTCTTTTGTATACCCTGCTGCATCGCTTAGAACAGTCTGGCTGCCTCCAAACCAACTGGAATGATTCGGGGGCCAAATATTATTGGTTAAAGGATAAAGGCAGGAAATTGTTAAAAAAGGCAGAGCAAAAGCAAACAAAAAGACGATTAGTATTTAAGGAATTGTTAGAGGGGTGACTAGTTAATGGCGAATAATAAAAAACAAATCTTCTTAACTGAGGTCACTGACCAAATCCGATCAAAGGAAGCTAAGGCGTATGTAGCAAATGAATTAAACTTTCATCTAAAGGAAGCGAAAAGGATCTGGATGGAGAAAGGATTATCAGAAAGTGAAGCAGAAGAAAAAGCTGTTGAGCAGATGGGAAGTCCGACTAAATTAGGAATCCAGATGAATAAGCTGCACCGTCCTAAGGTGGATTGGTGGCTAATTCTTCTTTTAGTCGTGTCCATGGGTTTAAGCTTCCTGCCGATGTTCTCTCTCGGGTATATGAAAGACACATACTACTTTATCATTTCTAAGTTTCTCATTGCCTTTATTGGATTAGCTGCAACGATAGGCGTCATGCTGGTGGATTACCGAAAGTGGAAAAAGCACGGCTGGCTTTTTTACACAATCGGAATGATGCTTCTATTCATCCTGGCCTTTTTCTCGAACACTATGATAAATGGGCTGAAGCTAATAAAGTTTGGACCTGTTACGATTGAGAGTTTGATGGCTTTGCCTTTTTTCTATCTTGCTTGGGCTTCATTTTTCAATAATGGAAAATTGAGAGTTTTGCAGTTTATATTTTTGTTCATCAGCCCGATTTTACTATTTCTTGCCTTACCGAGTATTTCAACCATCTACCTCTATTCCGTGATGGTATTCGTTATGCTTTGGTGGAGTAAATTCAGTAGAAAGATTAAATGGATGATTTTTAGTGGTACACTTGGAACCATTTTGTTGACGTCCTTAGTGGTTTGGCCATTTATTAAGCCTTACCAGATTGTAAGACTGCTGGCATTTATTAATCCAGAGAAGTATGCCGATACGGAAGGGTTCATTATCCTTCGGATTCAGGAGATTATGTCAAAAGCTGGATGGTTTGGGCAACCAGGTGCAAGAGAGTTCGTACCAGAAGCACATACGAATTTTGTTTTTGTGAGTTTTACATATTACTACGGCTGGATTTTTAGCGTTTTATTAGTCATGATTCTCCTGTTGTTTGCTGCTAGGATGATAGTGATCCAACCAAAGATTAAAGATTCTTATGGACAACAGCTTCTTATTGGCGGGGTTGCCCTGTATGGTATCCAACTCGTTAGTAATATCGGTATGGCCTTGGGGTTCTTCCCTATGACTTCGATGTCATTGCCGTTTATCAGTTATGGATTAATGCCAACATTGCTTAATGCAATCTTAATTGGAGCGGTGTTAAGTGTATACCGCCGTAAGGATTTGGTATGGAGTAGTTAATCAAAGAAGAACTCTGAGTATCCAGGGTTCTTCTTTGCCATTTGAGGACAAATCGTGCACCATCATCAAGAAGATTAGTCCTTAATCCGGGGTCTTGAGGACAAATCACCATGGACAGCCAAAGAGAATAGTCCTTAATCCAGGGTCTTGAGGACAAATCGCCATGCGCAGCCAAAAGATTAGTCCTTAATCCGGGGTCTTGAGGACAAATCGCCATGGGTAGCCGAAGAGATTAGTCCTTAATCCTGGGTCTTGAGGACAAATCGCCATGCACCGCCAAAGAGATTAGTCCTTAATCCGGGGTCTTGAGGACAAATCGCCATGCGCAGCCAAAGAGATTAGTCCTTAATCTAGGGTCTTGAGGACAGATCACCATGCACAGCCAAAAAGATTAGTCCTTAATCCAGGGCCTTGAGGACAAATCACCAGCTACCCGAGACCCAGAGTGCCCTTATTTTAGCGGAATCCAAATCTCTGAATAATAATCAGGGCTGGAGGGATTTCCATTTGAATAAACTTCTAGGTCTGGCGTACCTGCATGCTTATAATGACTGGATGGGAACCATTCCGAGATGATTTGTTTCCATGTATTCTGCATAGCTTCTGGCATAGCACCGTGTACTTCAAATACCCCCCACTTTGAAGCAGGAATCTCAAGTTTCAATAGACCTTCAGGGGCGTCGCCCTTATGGTCTGTACCAATCCAGTAATCCATTAATAGAGAGCCAGAACTTCTTTTATCCACACATACCCCAAGGACACCTTTAATTTGCCCGTTATTTAACTCAAACAATAAATCATTTGTTCCATCAACATGGACATCATCCCACATCTTCGGAATTTCAGCTAAATTCTCTCCATTTTCGCAGGAAAATTCCCGCTTCACGCCGACAACTTTAAAACTCTCTTTTTCTACAATTTTGTAATTCATAGGTTCTGCTCCTTTCAAGTTCACCTGTATCGTCAGGCGGTTATAAGATTTTAGCTTTCCTGTATAAGTGCGTGCTTGACTAGGGGTTATTCCATGCTGCTTGCGGAAAGCTTTTGAAAAAGATTCGGGAGTGTCGTAGCCATATTTTAGAGCGACATCAATAATTTTGCTATCTGTTGAAGAAAGTTCCTGAGCTGCGAGTGTCAGTCGTCTGCGTCGCAGATATTCACCAACCGTTATGTCTGTTAATACTGAAAAAATACGTTGAAAGTGAAATACCGATACATTCGCTTGTTTTGCTATACTTTCGATCGTAATATTATCGAGTAAATGCTCTTCCATATAGTCTATCGCTTTTTGTAATGATTCTACCCATCCCATATGTGCTCACTCCTTATGTACATAGTAACAACTGCTGCAATCTTAATCCTGTCATTTTCTGCTCTATTTTAACAGATTACATTTTTTACTGATTAATATTTCTGATAGTAATGATATTTTTCTGAAATATTTGTTAAAAACTTTCTTGTTCTAAAAACTTGTCAACCCTATTTATTTATATAAATAATGGAAATCGCTACTAAAAATAGTATCTAAGAGCTCTAAATAGTAATTACCTCCAAAGGTTAGTATTTGTTAGACAAATAGGAACTTGAGACTGTAATTTAATTTAGCAGTTTTAGTAACTGTAAAATCCTTCCTTAAATATGACAAAAATCGTATGTTACGATGAACTTGTTAAAAACAGCAAATGTAGGAGGTTTTATAATGATTAAGAAAAAGGCTCTTTTAACCATAGCGGCTGCGGCGGCAATCGTAATGGCCAATCCAGCATTAAATAAAGCAGAGGCTGCCACTCCTGTAGTACAGGAAAAGATCTATGTATATCAAGGCTCAAATATAAATGAGATTAATAGCATAATTGAAAAATACCTTGCTAGTTTTGGTTTCACAATACCTGTAAAGCAGCCAGTCCAGACACCAACAAATCAACCAGCACCAACAAAGCAGCCTGCTCAAACAACGACTGCACAACCTGAGCAGCAACAGCCTGTGACAGAAACACAACCAACTGCAACAACACAATCAACAAGTGCCTTAAGTGTTTATGAGCAAAAGGTGGTGGATCTGACCAATCAGGAGCGTGCAAAAAATGGTCTGCCTGCACTTAAAGTTGATTTAACACTTAGCAAAATGGCACGTGAAAAATCCCGAGATATGTCTGCCAATGGATATTTTAGCCATACAAGCCCGACATACGGTTCTCCATTTGATATGATGAAAAAATACGGAATTTCGTATCGTTATGCCGGTGAGAATATTGCCATGGGGCAGCGAACACCTGAAGAAGTCGTTAAAGCATGGATGAATAGTGAAGGTCACCGCAAGAACATCCTTAGCCCGAACTTCAACTATATTGGTGTTGGATACGTCTCAGAAGGTAATTATTGGACACAGGAATTTATCGGAAGATAAGTCGATTGATTGTAAATCTATATAATTTTAATGGCTTGGGGATAATCTTCCCGCAAGCCATTTTCTTTTATTGACAGACAGACAGTGAAGAACATCTTTCGATCTCTGGCTATTTCCTAGGGAATATTTTGTCGATTAGGAGTTTCATAATCAACTATTAATCTACAATCATGGCCATAAAATGTGATTTTTCCAATATTCGACCATAGATTATTATGGAATAATCCTATTAGAAGACATATCCTTTCTTACAAAAAAATAATTGTCGAGATACGTAAAGTAAATAACAATAAATCGACATGTGCTTGTAATTTCTTTGAAACAACCCTTTGGTAACCTATTTTTAAATGCTGATTTTAGTTAGGGGACCAGGAAATGAGAAGGAAAAAAAGGCGAAGGCTTAACTGGCGAAATATAATTCGTTTATTTTTGTTTATTATACTTATCGCTGGCGGCTTTTATGGATTTACAGTCTATAATTCTTTTAATAAGGCAGTTGCCACTATGCATGAACCGCTTGATGACAAGCAGAGTAAGGAAAAGCAGCCGGAAGCTTTAAAAAAGAAGGAACCTTTTTCTGTTTTAATGCTTGGTGTGGATGAGCGAGAAGGAGACAGCGGCCGCTCTGACACGATGATTGTGTTAACAGTAAATCCTAACAATCAGTCTGTAAAAATGCTGAGTATTCCAAGGGATACCATGACAGAGATTATCGGTAAGGGGAAAGAAGATAAAATCAACCATGCTTACGCATTTGGCGGTGTGCAGATGGCGGTAGATACGGTGGAGAATTTCCTTGATATCCCCATTGATTATTATGTGAAAATGAATATGGAAGGCTTTAAGGATATTATTGATACAGTGGGTGGGATTAATGTCGAGAATAATCTTGCTTTTAAAGCAGAAGAATATAATTTTCCTGCAGGTCAGATTCATCTGAATGGCGAGGAGGCATTAATTTTTATCAGAATGAGATATGATGATCCAAATGGAGACTTCGGCCGTCAAGAACGTCAAAGGCAAGTAATCCAGGCAGTGATCAAAAAGGGGGCAAGCATCTCAAGCTTATCAAAAGCCCCAGATATCTTTGAAGCGATTGGGAGCAATATTAAAACGAATCTTACCTTTCAGGAAATGGTTAGCATTCAAAAGAATTATAAAGATGCCGGAAAAAACATCGAGCAGCTGACTATTCAATCGGAAGGAAAAATGATTGATAATATCTATTATGGAATCGTCACTATAGCAGAACAACAGCGTATTCAGGATGAATTGAAATCTCAATTGGAATTGAATAAATGAAAGTTAAAAGATTGAAGGCTGGAGATAAACTTCTCCAGCCTTGTTTTATTCCACACTATTTAAGAAAGTTATACCACACAGTAAATAAAACATAGGGCGAACAGCAGCATTCACTGTTCGCCGTATTTATTATGTGGTAATGATGAGGCCTCCTTTTTACTAATTAATTTCCATACATATAAGGATAAAAACATAAATATTTATAGGAAGGGACTAGAAGCATTTTTTACTAAGGAGGTGGGTGAAATTTCGGAAGCAAGTGAAAGTAAACGAAACTTAAATCGTTATGTCAGGTCCACTTTTAAGTCACTAGTTCATGCCATCATTCCACCTCACCTAAAACATAAAAATTATATAGGAACTGTTCAAGTGGCCGGAGCACAAGATTTACATGTTTATGAGTATGTAATTTGGATATTAGATCATTCGATTGCTCTTTCTGTAAAAGAACAGCTTCATTTAGTTAATAGTTCCATATCGAAATCCACTGCTGAATTGCTGGACATAGGTGCTGTCCAATTAATCCAGAAAGGGCAGATATATTACCCATTAAATGTAACAGCATATCCTGGTGGAGGTCCTTTCTCTTCACTATCTCCAATCGATAGGTTAAGGGCGATTACCTTAATAGAACAACTAGACATTAATCTTGAAAGCTTAAGCACTCCATACAAAAATAACCCGGGACTTGTTCGAAATATGATGGATGTATTAAATGAACTTTCTATGTTTGGCCACTATTCGGAATGGGCAGCGTACGGAACAACACGACTATTTTCTCCTGAATATAGAAGAGTCGAATTTTTTCCGCCTGGGTGGGAACAGACCCAGTATCCAGGTCCATCGTTTGGATACCGGGATTTCCGCGGGTTCTTAGCAATCATTCAGCACAAGAAGGTGAAGGACTAATGGCCAATAATGATGTGATCATAATCGGTGCTGGCGGCGGTGGAGCTGTAATTGCAAAAGAACTGGGAGAATTGGGATTAAAGGTTTTGGTTTTAGAGGCTGGCCCTTGGTATGGGAATAAAAAGTGGTCAAATCCTAATTTACAGCCGGGGGGAGTATCAAGCTCCACAACAGATGATTTGGATGTCATGCTCTATAAACAATTGTTGAACAAGTTTGAAATGAATATGAATGATTTAGTCTCAGGAAGGTTTCGCTGGGGCCCGGCAGATCGTAGTCGTTCCCAATGGTTTCGAAACGCTAATCAAAAAGGCGTAATTTGGCAATGCTCCGGTGTGGGAGGAACCACTCAAACTTATACCGCTAATTGTCCCCGGGCATATCCAGCAGCAATAGATAATGTCTGGCCGCTTTCTTATCGAGAACTTGTACCATATTATGAAAAGGTAGAAGCAACATTACCGGTGAACTTCGCTGCCACGACGGCAAAGGAAGAATTATTTTATTATGGTGCAAAGAAGGCAGGCTGGAATTTGATTCCTACACTAGATGTAACAGGCCCGGGGTATAGGCCACAGCCGAATGCCATTTTGCCTCCCAATGTAAATATCACAAATCCAAACATCACTGACGAACAATTGTCCTGGATGGAAGGCTGTACACTTGCGGGGCATTGCATCAACGGTTGTCCTCATGGCCCATCGATCGATAAAATGGCGAAGCGTTCCACAAATGTCAGCTATGTGCCACTTGCCTTAAAGACAGGAAATGTCTGTATAAGACCAAATGCCTTTGTTATAAAAATAGTAACAGAAAACACCCCGTACAAAGGGCTGCATGCCATTGGAGTGAATATTAAGGATACTTGGACGGGGAAGGTGGAAGAGCTAAGGGCAAAAATTATCGTGATGGCCGCGGGAAGCATCGAAAGTCCACGGCTTTGGTTAAATTCAGGGCTGCCTGATAATACATGGGTAGGAAGAGGATTGGTTAATCATTATATGGATTGGGTATCCGGGATATTTGATGAAAAGGATTTAATCCCACTATTGGGAACATCAGATATAAATCCGTTTGTGGGGAATACATGCGGGGCAAGGATGGATTATCCTGGACTTGGAGCGCTGCAGTCTGTAGGAATGAGTCCGGGCTTAACAGCTTCTTTTTATGCGGTGAGTGAGGCTGGATACTTTTACCTAAACACCCCTGGCAGGAATGATCTATGGGATATCAAGGGGCGTCTATACGGTAATGAACTAAAAGAAACAATGGATTCTTACCGTAGAACTTTAAATGTTTTAGTCAGTACTGATGATGATGTGAATCAGCGGAACGGGATTACTCTCGATCCGTTAATTCGTGATGAAAATGGATTTGTCCCTGTTGTGAGCTATCAGCCAACCCAAGAATCAAGGAGGAAACGAGGTCAACTTGTAAAAATAGCGGCAGACCTGTTAAAAAAGGCAGGGGCCAAAAAAATAATATGGACAAATTGGCCAGCCGGAATGATGATTCATATAGAAAGTACTATGCGTATGGGCTTTGTCGTTGATCAGGATTGCGAATCCTATCAAGTAAAACGGTTATATATCGCTGACAACAGTGTTCATTATAATAGTTTGGGCGGAGTCAATCCTACCCTCACGACACAGGCATTGGCTACCCGTACAGCGGAAAAAATATGTCAAAAGTATTTTAATTAGCATCATTCAGCTAATATATAGAAAAACTACCATCATAATAAATAAAGTTTGGTGGGATTTACTAATATGAAAGTATTTAACCTAATCCAAGATATATTTGAACCATTTATGGATGGAGAGAAAAGACCGTTAAATGTGATGGAGGTTTCAAATCTATGGTTTTTTCTACTAGGTACTGAAACAACCATGCGTAATGAAGAAATCGGCTACAATATGGCTCAAGATCCGGAATTAAAACAAATTTTAAAGGATATAAGGGAAACCGTTCATATTCCTATTAGAGACGAACTTAAGGAGTTTCTCATGAAGGAAGGGGTCCCCTTTCCCAAAACGACGCCGGAAAAACCTTCTGGCGATTTTAAAGATATTCCAGAGGGTGCTAAGCTAAATGATGAAGAACTGGCTAATTTAATGTCCTTTAATCTTGCAATGGGAGTTAATTATGCTTCTAGAGGAATTACTGAATCTATTCGAGCTGATGTTGGATTAATGTTCTCGAAGATTATGTTAAGGAAAATAACGGCTGGCTTAATAATGAAAAAGTATTTGGATCGGCATAAATGGCTTCGAATTCCTCCTTATTACAAACCATAGTTTTTTTAACATCGGTTTAAGCCGCAGAAGATATCTGTGGCTTTTTTTATTGTGATAAAAATAATTTGCCTTTATGACAAAGATTGTCAGGTAATAGCATAATAATTTAACTTTTCCCTCCTAGTGCAAATATTGCTAAAATAATAGATAGAGTTGAAAGTGGGGGGATCTATGTGCAAACTCAACGATATAAGTTTAAATTAAGCACGGTCATCATTTTCTTCGTTTGTTTAGTGGTACTTGTATCTTTAATGATTACAGATTTATTGATAAGTAATACGGTTAGTGAGAATATCCGAAAACATTCAGAGGAAAAAGCAAGGCTTGTTTCGCGTTCAGTTGCAACCTCCCATATTATTATCGAGGCATTAGAGGATAACCAAAAATCTTTAGAAATTCAAGAGTATACGCAAAGTATCCAAGCAGCCACAGACATGATGTTTATAGTAGTAATGGATATGAACGGAATACGGAAATCGCACCCGAATCCAGAACAGATCGGGAAACACTTTGTGGGCGGAGATGAAAAAGAGGCACTTAAAGGGAAAGAGTATGTATCAAGCTCCAACGGGACATTAGGCGAATCCTTACGTGCCTTTACACCCATTTACAATGTGAGCGGTACTCAAATTGGTGTGGCTGCAGTCGGCATATCATTAGAAAGTGTAGAAGCAGCACTAGGTAAAAGCCATCGAAGTATTCTTACGGTTACCGTATTAGGTTTACTAGTGGGGATTATTGGTGCAGTTTTACTAGCGAGGTATATCAAGAGAATCCTATTTGGACTTGAACCGTTCGCAATCGCCAAGATTTTTGTGGAACGAAGTACTATGCTTCAGTCTGTACATGAGGGAATCATTGCGGTTGATAAAGAACAAACCATTACGCTGGTGAATCGATCAGCAAGACAAATTTTAAAAAAGGCGGGACTTTCAAAGGACCCGGTTGGAATGAAAATTCATGAGTATCTGCCGTCAACTAGACTAAATCAGGTTTTGGAGATGGGAAAACCTGAACTGGATGATGAACAAATGATTAATGGGGTGTCCATCCTGGTCAATCGAGTTCCGCTTATTGTAAATGGTGAGGTGGTGGGGGCGATTTCAACCTTCAGGGACAAGACAGATGTTAAACAATTAGCAGAGCAATTAACTGGTGTCAAAACATATGCGGAAGCGCTCCGTGCACAGTCACATGAATTTATGAATCGCCTGCATGTAATCCTTGGAATGGTCCAAATGAAGTGTTTCGATGAATTATCTGATTATATCCGAGCATTGGTCGGCCACCACAACCAAGAGCTGGGAAACATAGCACAACAGATTAAAGATCCTGCACTAGCTGGTTTTCTTATGGGAAAATTAAGTTATGCAAGGGAAGAACAAGTTGAGTTTAATATTAACGTTCATACGGTCATTCCTGAGCCGGCGAATCCTAAAATTACCCATGAGTTAATCACTATTCTTGGGAATTTAATCGATAATGCCATTGAGGCAATGGAGGTTTCTATCGATAAAACACTAGATGTTACTCTTCATTATTCAGAAAAACGATTAACGATAGAGGTGTTGGATTCAGGACACGGGATTCCTAATGAGATTCAAAAAAACGTGCTTGAAAGGGGTTATTCAACAAAAGGAGAAAACCGTGGTTATGGTCTTTATCTCGTTACAAAAAGTATTGAAAACTTAGGCGGTAAAATGTCTATTGATTCAAAATCACTGCTTGGAACAGAGATCTATATAACAGTTCCATATGAGGTTGAGGGGGGAAACCATGATTAAAGTTCTGATAGTCGAAGATGACCCGATGGTAGCCGAATTCAACAAACGTTATCTTAATGAAGTAAAAGGATATAGTTTAGCTGGGATTGTTCATAACGTGGGGGATGCCAAAGAGTACCTTGAAAAGGAACAGGTTGACCTCCTTTTGCTTGATGTCTATATGCCAGGCATGAATGGACTTGAACTGCTTCATTTTATTCGAGAACGAAAGCTGGCAGTCGATGTCATTCTCATAACGGCTGCAGCTGACACAGAAAAAATTCAAACAGCCATTAGACTTGGGGTGGCAGATTATTTAATCAAACCTTTTGAGTTTGAGAGATTTAGTCAGGCATTGGAGAAATATAAAGATAAATCTGTCTTATTTGAAAAAAAGCAAGTACTTAATCAGAAAGATTTAGATGATGGAATTCTTTATGGTGACCAGAGGCTCTCTAAGGAAAAAACACAGACTTTGCCTAAAGGGTTAACCAATAGTACACTTCAGATTATTATTAATGAAATTAAATCAAAGGAAGGAAGCCTCTTTTCAACCGATGATATTGCAGAAAGTACTTATATTTCTAGAGTGTCTGTGCGAAAATATTTGAAGTATCTGACCCAAGTCGGAGTCCTTGAAGAGTCACTAACTTACGGAATTGGAAGACCGGTTTACTTTTACACATTGAAGAGGGACAAGCTTAATCAACTTTCTATGTATCTATGAAAAAGTGGCGATTGCCACTTTTTTGATTTCTAAGAATAAAGGGCCACACCTACCAAGCCGGAAAGTAGAATAACATATACTGGATTCCAACGAAGTTTTAATAATGCAAAGAGGGATAGTCCAAAAATGATGACTAAGCTTATCGAACGGAAGGATAGATCCATGGCAACTAGGTTATTGGCTAATGCAAATTTGATGGCCGCAAAGAGAATTAAGCTAGTAACTAAAGGTTTTAAGCCATAAAACATTTTCTCAACCACAGGATTATGGTGCAATTTTATAAAAAAGGCTGCAACACCGATCACTAAGATTAATGAAGGAAGTAAAATTGCAATGACAGATACAATAGCACCGCTAATCCCAGCTGCTGTATATCCAATTAAAATCGCACTGTTAGTAGCAACGGGTCCGGGTGACATACCAGCAATTGCAATCATATTCGTCAATTGTTCTGAAGACATCCAACCGTATTCTGTTACTGCTGATTCAATAATAGGGATCATTGCATAACCACCGCCAAATGAGACAAACCCCATGATGAAAAAGGTTTGAAAAAGCTCAATCAACACCATTCCGTTCACCTCTTTGTTCTAAATACCAGCACCCATGTAATATTCTGGGTCATTAGCTGGGTTTTCCTCTTTACTATTCTGCAATTCGATAATATAGCCTAATTTCGTCTTAATGGAAACGACGATTAATCCGGTTATTGCCCCAAGAATGATGGCTACAATTGGATGGATAAAAAATAGTGCCGGTACCCCTGCGGCCATAATGAAAAATGTTGTCTTATCAAATATGGCTGTTTTAGCTATTTTAATTGCGGCATATACAATGATAGCAACTATCGTAACGCGTATAGATACAAAGGCTGCTTCTAGTTTGGGATTATCATCTATATAAAAATAGGAAACTCCTAAGGATAAAACGATTAAAAAGGTTGGTATGGAAACACCGATCATAGCGGCTAAAGCTCCTCTAATACCGCCAATTTTATGCCCGATAAAGGTGGCTGAATTCACCGCCACCGCCCCTGGCACTGTTTGAGATAAGGCGATGACATCAGTAATTTCTTCACTTGTTAACCATTTTCTCTTTTCTACTATCTCTTTTATGATTAAAGGGATCATCGCAAATCCCCCGCCAAACGTCACAGGGCTAATCTTAAAAAATGTCCAAAAAATTTCAAATGCCAACTTCCACTTAACAGTCATAAAAATCCTTCTCTCCAAAAAAACTAAAGAAAATGTGCATTCTAGGAAACTTGCACCATATATAAAGGTACCAAAAGAAACAAAAAGGGTAAATGGCAACAAATGTAATTTAGAGCTCGTGTTAACATCATTTGGTGCAATTTTTGGTGACAGGCACCGCTCGTGGACAGTGTCCACCTCAGGCGGACAGTCTGTGAATCGATGAGGGCAATAAATAAAGGTGAGCCGGAGGGGCTCACCTTTTTGAAGGTTTAGGCGATTATTTGTTTTTTGTTTGAAACCTCTTGGAGTGGCTTGAATTCGCCTTCTGTTTTGGAGATGACGACGGTGGCTACTCCGTTTCCGATAAGGTTTGTGATGGCGCGTGCTTCTGACATGAACCGGTCGACCCCAAGGATCAGCGCCATCCCTTCTACAGGTATGGATGGGAATACAGCTAGAGTGGCTGCAAGTGTAACGAAACCTGATCCTGTGACGCCTGCTGCTCCTTTTGACGTTAACATCAATACCCCAAGCAGGGTGATTTGCTGCCAAATACTGAGGTCAACACCGTATGCTTGAGCGATGAACAAAGCGGCCATCGAAAGATAAATGGAAGTTCCATCAAGATTAAAGGAATATCCTGTTGGAAGTACTAGTCCGACAACGGGCTTTGAACAGCCGTATTTTTCGAGTTTTTCCATCATTTTTGGAAGTGCAGCCTCAGAGGAGGAAGTTCCAATTACCAAAAGGATTTCTTCTTTAATAAACGCAATGAACTTGAAAATACTGAATCCATATAATTTAGCAATTCCGCCAAGAACGATGACAATGAATAAAGCCATTGTAATATAAACAGATCCCATTAGTTTTCCAAGATAGACTAATGATCCAATTCCAAATTCCCCAATTGTGTAAGCCATTGCTCCAAATGCTGCAAAAGGAGAAACCTTCATTATGATATTAACGATTCCGAAGAACACCTCGGTTGTTTTTTCAAAAAACTCGATAATTGGTTTTCCTTTATTACCTAAGTGAGCCAAGGAAATTCCGAATAGTATAGCTAAGAGAAGTACGGGTAATAATTCACCATTTGAAAAAGCGCCTATAAAGCTATCAGGAATGATTGATAAGACAAAATCCATAAATCCGTGACTAGTTTCAGCGGCTTTTTCAGTATATTGGGAGATGTCGCCTTTTCCTGCCTCTGCGTCAATCCCTTTTCCGGCCTTAATAACATTGGCGACAATAATCCCGATAGTGAGAGCGATGGTAGATACAATTTCAAAATAAAGCAATGCCTTCCCGCCGATTTTACCAACTTTCTTTAAATCCCCCATACCAGCGATTCCAATTACGATAGTCAGGAAAATAATTGGAGCAATCACCATTTTTACTAGTTTAATAAAAATATCTGCAATAACCTTTAGTTGTGAGCCAATCTCAGGAAAAATAAAACCGACTGCAATACCAAGAAGAATTCCCAGAATTACCTGGGTAGTGAGACTCTTAAAATTAATTTTCATACGTTAATGCCTCCTATTCTTTTTTTGAAAACGATAACAATTTCTTGAATTATCAATATATTACGATTTTGTGAACAACTAAAATAGTTTATATTATTTAATAAATCGTTTTGTAATTAAAATAAGTAACAAGGGTATTGTGTTTGCAGAGGGAATGGAGAGATAGGGAGGATTTGCCATAGAGAAAAGCTGCCTTGTCGGCAGCTCGTCTGGATATTATTGGTCCTTTTTACTTTCCGAGTCTTGGATAGAAACATTCTTAGGTCGTTCCGGATAGCCTCGCTTGCCCGAATCATCTGGACCAGTGAGCTGGTTCCTTTGATTAAGAACCTTTCCTGTAAATTCAATTGGATTATTTTTTGGCATTATTTACACCTCCATGTAATAGTATGGTTGAAAGTTAAATGACAAATTCAACGATATTGAGTAGATTATATTTAAGAGGTCAAAGGGGGAGAACAGATGTCAGCACCAAAACATATCGTTTCTGCAGCAGCCATTGTTTTAAATGAAAAGAATCAGTTATTGCTAGTGAAAGGTCCGCGAAGAGGCTGGGAAATGCCTGGCGGTCAGGTGGAAGAGGGCGAATCTTTAACGGACGCTGTGATTAGGGAAACAAAAGAAGAGTCTGGGATTGACATTGAGGTCATTAAGTTTTGTGGAATCTTTCAAAATATAGAGGGATCCATTTGTAACACATTATTTTTAGGGAAACCTATCGGCGGGCAATTAACAACCAGCCCAGAGAGTCTAGAAGTAGGTTTTTTTCCATTAGGAGAGGCATTGGAAATGGTCACCTGGAATAATTTTAGGCAAAGAATTGAGTATTGTTTAGATGATAGCATACACCCTTTTTATATTGGTTTTTAAAAATACATTTGAAAAATTAAAGCGGCACCTTCTGCAGGTACCGCTTATTTTATAAGGTTGTTATCTTGCTGATTTTTGGCGATTCCTTATTTTATAGATAATTGTTGCTAAAATATTTGGAAGGATGAAAATTATACTCCCCTGCACATTTGCATGTAATACTTGGTCTTCAAATTTCATACCTTCCATCATTTCGCCTTGACTAATACCCTTCTCCTCATTCTCTTTCCGCAGCTTCTCCATTTGCTCAACATATCGAGATTGAAAAGGTATTAAAATCAAAGATAGAAGAATATATCCACCAACAACTATGATTAAAACTTCACTCATCTAAATTTCCCCCTTTTTATTTTTATCCCCCGAAGAATAAATCTAGAATATTGGAAGAAGTAGATGATTTCTTATTATAGAATTCGGAGTACCCGCATTTTTTACAGAAGACAACGATAAACGTATTGTGTTGAACATCGAAGATTTTTGATAATCCCGTACCAGTCATAGCAACTTCCTTTTGACCCGTATCTCTGGAACCACACTTTATACATCCTTTTTCGCTCATTGCCATTCCTCCTGTTAAAACATTTCCATATATTTACGTAAATTGCATTCGAAAGGTTTCATAATAGTCTAAACTTAAGCTTGTGCCCTCCGTTGAAAAAAGGTAAAATGCAATAAAACTAGAAAAGAGGGATGAACGTGGCATTTGATGTTTCAATGTTAGGTATGGGGTATTTTAGCCTCGACGCAGCAGCAGTCGATAAAAGCCCAAGTGAAATGGTAATCACAAACGATAAAGAGGAAACATTTTATATTGTATCTCGAGAAGTTTTCGAAGATGGACCCAAGCAAGAAGGATATAAAATCGTTGTTAATGAAGGAGAATAATAGCACTTTTGTTAAAATACTTCAACGATTTCAAAGCCGTATCATAGTTGATACGGCTACTTTATTTCTTTTTTAAAAAAGGATAAGAAAACACTAAGCCGAACAGATATAAAATCATTAAAAAGTAAACGGGAAGCAAATGGATAAAGGTTGTATAACCAATATAAATATGCGTTCCTATCCCCGAAATGAACGCTGGCAAAGCGCCTATTGCAAGAGTATTCCAAATCCAACTTTCTCCTTTTCTGAACCCCCACAATGCTAGCATTAGAACCATTAAACCGACACTTACGAGAGCACTGCCAAAACCTGCTCGGTCATGAGCGATTACTGGAATCAAATTGGTACTAATACGGTCTAACATTTGAGGTGACATACACAAGAAGCTTAAATCCGTTGATACAAAAACTTTGGATATACCTATTGTGGAAATAACAATACCGCCTGCTGTAATCAGAAATCCTACTATAACAAACATTAGCTGTCCATAAAGCCCAAAAAGCCAAGCTTTATCATTCTTTCCGTGTCTGGAATAGGGAGCACCTAGGATTGTTTTTCCTTCCCTAAAGCTTAAAAAGTATATGGGTAATAAAATAAGCCAAAATAAACCGTGCAGCCAATCAAAGTACCCATAACCGATAGATAGAAGAATACCAATAAATCCAACGATGGCTGCACTGTGAAAAGCAACCCTCGCCCAATGCATGTCATTTTTAATTCCATGGCGGGCAAGTTGGATATACAAAATTCCTCCTGATATCATGGTTCCAGCCAGCGCCATCCTATCATGGGACATAAAAGATAAAATGAGTGGATTTACTAGCAAAATATCATCTCTTGTCAAACCGATAAAGGATTCATCATAAGGAAGGATAATACTCGTAAAGGCAAAATATAAGGCAATCATTCCTCCAATTAGAATCGATAGACCGAACAGAAATGACCAGTACCAGTTTTGCTTTTTAATAGGCAGGAATTCTTCATATAACAAACGTTCATAAATCCGTTTTGGTAGCCCTGGCCCAGATTTTACATAGCCTTCTGTTAATATCAAAAAATCTGCACCAGCACGAACTAATGCACACGCATCATCTGGAGTCTCCACCCCGCCAGAGGTTATGACGGTTAGCTCAGGATGCAGGCTTTTAACCTGTTTAACGGTCTCAGTCAGATATTCATTTGCATTTGAAACTTCATTCCAATAGCCGCCCACATTTTGATGAGGAGCATTTACAACTATACCGCCAATACATGGATGCTGTAATAATTCTCCCATTTCGATTTCATCAGATGAACATGATATATATATAGGTCGCTCCAAAGAAACCTTATGTTCTAAAAAGGAGTTAAATTGTTGACTAGATCCGATAAAAGCATCCACAAAAGGAGTTAAATGCTGCACAATGATGTCCCATTCCGTTTCCTTTACTTGTGCATCTATCCTTGCAAATACCGGAATTTGAATGTCTAGGCTTGTTAATTTTTTTATCACTCGTTTGAGAGGGGCCTTCTCCTGCTGGTCAGAAAACAGAATATGACTGTTTTCCCTTCTAGGTTCTCTTTGTACTTTAGGTTCTTTCAGTACAATTGGTCCAATTTCTATAAATCCGAAGCCTAACTCTTGGAAGGCGTTAATGCCTGATAAATGAGGATCTATATGGCCGCTTAAACCAATGGGAGACGGAAATGTAGTTTGATTCATTTCCTTTTTAAATTCCTGCGGAGGTTTCATATGTCCTAAGAAACCAATAAGTCCCCGGCCGCCAGGAATGGACGCAATGGTGCTCATGGATTTATGTATAAACTCGCGGCTCGTTTTCGGACTTAGTTTATCTAGCATCAGTTTTTTTAACGGATGATAAGACCAATCCGGCATAAACAACACCTTCACTTTCATTAAGAAAATGGTTCAAAATAAGCATAACAACAAACCCATTAAATTGTAAATTCTGAAAATATATAGTACCATTAAGAACTTTAATAAAAGAACAGTCCACTAGGAAACCCTAGGAATAGGGAGGGGATGCACTGGTGTTGTTTTCTACAAAAGGAGATGCCCACAAAGTCTTTCTGCGATTGAAAAAAACCATCGATAATGGCGGTATCATCAAGGAAACAAAGGAATTTAAAGAAATTAAGGAGATTCAAACTCTTTATCAGTCTCTCGATAGTAGTACATTGCAATTAATCCATTACCGTATGATAAAAGAACAGAATGGTTCAGGCATGATTCCCATCCTGGTATCCTCTGCTCCCTGGTTATTACTACTGTTTTCAAAACAACTAGCATCCTACCTATTCCATGATGGATCCTGGCTTTGGGCTGGTTTTTGTATCGTTTATCTGCTTATATTAGGTTTAAGTGTATTGATTCATTTTCGTGAAAAGGCATGGGCAGCTTTTCATATGGAAATTATCCAAGATATATTAAAAGAAAGAGAAAATGAAAATGCCCAGGGACATTCCAAAAACTAATGTTCCTAGTCTTTTTGTGCCTTCTGAAATTAAACTGTTTTAACAGCTCTAATATCTGATATAGTATTCTTTGAAGAAGATAGGGAGAGGAAGAATATACGATGAAGTGTTTCTCAATCGATTTAGACGGTACTTTGTTAAATTCTGAACATAATATATCCGCAGCCAACATGCAAACCATTGATGAATTACTGCAAGAGGGTCATGCTGTTATATTAAATACAGGCCGTGCTTATGGAGATGTCATCAAATTAAAAGCATTAGAACATTTACAGATTCCTATATTTTGTGTTAATGGAGCTGTATTATTTTCGCAGGCAGGAGAGCTGCTTTATGAGGCAACGATATCAATAGAAATGTATAAAGAAATCTTTCCAATTTTAAAGAGCTTAGGTGTCGGCATTTTAGTCTATACCAATTACGGCGGATTTCCTTCCACTTTACCCTCGCTGCATAAAAAAAGTAAACAAGAGCTAAACGTTCTATTTGAAGAATTCAATTACGATGAAATTCTTGAAAAAGATCAGTTGAAAATCTATAAATTAATTGCGTTGACGCACCATGATGAACTTGAAAAAGTGGAAGCAGTTAAAATGGCTCTCGGTGATAAGTTCCCTATTTCAATGGCATCTTCATATCCCAATAATGTTGAAATTACTTCAAACGAAGCACATAAAGGAAAGGCATTATTGCGCTATCAGAAAATGATGAATCTAGAGTTTGATGAAATTATTGCCTTTGGAGACGGTGGTAATGATCTTGCAATGTTCGAGGTAGCAACCACTTCTGTTGCAATGGCGAATGCCCCGCTTCATGTACAGCAAAAAGCGGACATTGTAACAAAATCAAACGACGAAGATGGCTTTGCCTACGCAGTTCGCCATTTACTTTAAAGGCAGGCGGCGTTATAGCCGAGATAGTGCCGATAAATCAAGGCTTCCCCAATTATCGTAACAATCAGACCGGGATAGTGCCGATAAACCAAGGGTCCTCCAATTATCGTAACAATCAGACGGAGGAAATCAACAGACATATATAAACACAGCCTAAAAAAGCCCAATTCCCCTTAAAAAGGAAATTGGGCTTTAATTTTTTTAGCTAGAAACTGGCTTCTTCAAGAATCCCATCAATAATGCAGCTACCAAAGAGCCAATTACAACAGCAAGTAAATACATAATCCAGCTGCCATCAACAAGCGGGATAACGAACAATCCGCCATGCGGAGCACGAAGTCCAATACTAAACATCATTGATAAAGCTCCGGCTACTGCTGAACCCGCCATAACAGAAGGGATAACTCGAAGGGGATCAGCTGCAGCAAATGGAATCGCGCCTTCCGTAATAAAAGATAATCCCATAATATAATTTACCTTACCCGCTTCTTGATCCTGTTTGTTAAACTTCTTTTTAAATAAAGTTGTAGCAATGGCAATGGCTAATGGAGGAACCATACCTGCCGCCATAATCGCCGCCATTGGTTCGTAGACACCATTTGCTAGTAACCCAGTACCAAATACATAAGCTGCTTTGTTAACCGGTCCACCCATATCAAACGCCATCATTAATCCTAAAATAATTCCAAGTAAAACAGCATTTCCTGTACCTAGACCAGATAACCACTCAGAAATCGCAGTATTTAAGGCTCCAACAGGCTTATTGACCACAAATAACATAATAAATCCGGTTAAAGCGATACCTAATAATGGATATAAAAGAATCGTTTTAATTCCTTCTAAGGAAGAAGGCATACCAGCTAATAGCTTTTTCAAACCAACCACTAAATAACCTGCTAAGAAACCTGCAACCAGTCCGCCTAAGAAACCAGCGCCGCCGCTTGTAGCCAGCATACCGCCAACCATACCAGCAGCAAAACCTGGGCGGTCTGCAATGCTCATGGCAATAAATCCTGCTAAAATAGGAACCATTAAGGCGAAGGCATTTCCGCCGCCAATCGTCATCAATGCTTCAGCGATTGGATGATAGGTTGGATCATCAGGATTGAATGCATTAATCCCGAACATAAAACTAATTGCGATTAAAATACCGCCGCCGACAACGAATGGAAGCATATTAGAAACACCGTTCATTAAGTGCTTATAAATGGTTGATCCGAATCCTCTTCCACCAGTTTGTTCGCTTTCCTGACCGGATTTTCCACTGCCGCTATAAATAGGTGCGTCTTGCTTTAGAGCTCTTTCGATTAGTTCCTTTGGTTTACGAATACCATCGGCAACCGCCGTTTCAATGACATGCTTGCCATTAAATCGATTCATTTCTACTTTTGTATCAGCCGCTACAATAACCGCAACCGCATTTTCAATTTCTTCAGGTGTTAAAACGTTTTTAGCCCCGCCAGAACCATTTGTTTCAACTTTAATATCCACACCCATTTCAGCTGCTTTTGCTTTTAGTGAATCCGCAGACATATACGTGTGGGCAATACCAGTAGGACATGCTGTTACAGCAACGATAAATTGTTTCTTGCCAGCCATAGATTGTTCTTCTTCTTTGTCCTCTTTGTCATGAGAGTTAATAATCGTTAAGACCTCATCAGCACTATTAGCCTTTAAAAGCTGGTGGCGCACTTCTTCTTTTAATAGAATTGTGGAAAGTCGAGAAAGTGCTTCTAAATGTGTATTGTTTGCTCCTTCTGTCGCTGCAATCATAAAGAACAGGTGAGCAGGCTGACCATCAAGAGATTCATAGTTTACACCAGCTTTTGATCTTCCGAATGCAATCGCAGCATGCTTAACAGCGTTTGTTTTTGCATGGGGGATGGCAATACCTTCACCAATTCCTGTTGTACTTTGTTCTTCTCTTTTAATAATGGCCTTTTTATATTCCGTACGGTCACTTAACTTGCCTGCATTGTCTAAAACACTTACTAACTCTTCAATGGCACCGGATTTTGTTGAACTTGTTAATGAAAGGTTAATCGTTTCTTTTGTTAATAGTTCTGTAATTCTCATCATCATTCTCCTCTTAGATTTGACTTTTCTACGATTACTTGAGGGAGCAAGCCTTCCATTTTATCACGTGTGCATAATCCGATTGAAAACGCAGTCGCACTGCCTGCAGCAACGCTAAAACGAAAAGCCTCTTCTATCGATTTTGTTTTTTCATAGGTTGCAATAAATCCAGCTACCATGGAATCTCCTGCACCGACCGAGCTTTTTACATCACCTATCGGGCTGGTGGCAATTAAGGCGATGTCCTTATTAATCAAGACAGCTCCTTTATCGGCAAGTGATACAATTACGTTTTGAGCACCTTGTTTGACAAGTTCTCTTCCATATGGAATGACTTCTTCACACGAGTTGATTACCGTATTAAATAAGTCGCCTAGTTCATGGTGATTCGGCTTAATTAGGAAGGGGTTTAGTGGGAGTACCTTCTTAAGCAATTCACCTTCTGCGTCGACAACAAACTTTGTGCCATTTTCATTACATAGTTTCACAAGCTCTTCATACGTACTCGCAGGCATGGTAGATGGAATGCTGCCAGCTAGTACAAGGAAGTCTTCGTTTGTCAGTTCACGTATTTTTGCCTTTAATGCTTCAAAGTTTTCTGCTGTAATGTTTGGACCTTTAGCATTGATTTCTGTTTCTGTGTCAGACTTAAGTTTTACATTTATTCTTGTATCTTCATCGACTTTCACAAAGTCAGTGTTTATTCCTTTAGAAGTTAGGAATTTTTCAATATATTCTCCGGTAAAACCGCCTAAAAATCCAAGAGCATGACTGTCAACATCTAATCTTTTTAATACTTGAGAAACATTAATTCCTTTTCCGCCTGGAAACTTGGATTCATTTATTGTTCGGTTTAACCCACCGAGCGTGACCTTTTCTACTTCTACGATATAATCAAGCGATGGGTTTAACGTAACGGTATATATCATGATGTAACCACCTTAATTTTTGTTTTACTGTGATATTGTTCCTGCGTATCAGGGTCTAACTCATTTGTGATAATGGTAGCCAAATGTAAGTCCGCAATTTTCGCAAAAGCAATCTCTGAGAACTTTGATTCATCCGAAACCACAAATGCTTCACGTGATAGAGATATGGCTAATTTTTTGACCATTGCCTCTTCAGGGTCAGGGGTGGTATAGCCAAATTGTGAGTGAATTCCATTGACTCCCATAAAGCACTTGTCGAATCGATAATGTTCTAGACTATCTAATGCCCCGCGTCCAATTAAGGCTTTTGTTGATGGCTTCGCATATCCGCCTATTAAAAAAGTTTTGATATTTTTTTCTAGAAGTTCATTTACGTGTGTCAATCCGTTTGTTACGACCACGATGTTTTCTGGAAGGAAAGGAATCATTTCGAAAATGGTGGAACCTGCGTCTAGATAAATGCAGTCTCCGTCTTCTACTAAGCTTCCAGCATATTGTGCAATTTGACGTTTTGGTTGAAGGTTTTTGGAGGATTTCTCAATCATGCTTGGTTCCTGGAGCTTTCCTTGGAGCCTGGCAGCTCCCCCATGAACCCTTTTGAGATATTTACCTTGCTCCAACTGTATAAGATCTCTCCGAATTGTCGACTCAGAGGAATTGGTTAATTCCACAAGTTCTTGAAGTTTTACAGTATTTTTCACTTTTAATGCTTCTAATATAATTTGATGGCGTTCTGTTTCTAACATCTTCGCCGCCTCCTAAAACGCTTTCATGTGTTTCTACCCTCATTGTACAATTGAAAACAACAAAAATCAATCATAAAAATTCAAAAACATTTATTTCCGTTCAAAAGTAATCAAATAAAAAAGGATGCGTCTTTCGCATCCTTGTAATAGATAGTATTTCCAAAATGTTTTTGATAATTTAATAAAATTGCACTTTTGAGAACTAATACATATTTAGTTAAAAAATATAGATATAATTGAAACCTTATTGAGTATAATACGTATATGTACAGTAGCGGTATCGAAAAAATTTATAGATAGGAAGAATAAATTTGGGCACAAATATTTTGGTAGTAGCAGATTATATCTATGATATTTATTATTGGTTAATTTTGATTAATATTTTTGGTTCCTGGTTTCCGCAATTCCAAACTTCCAAAATTGGGTCGATGGTTGGCAGACTGGTTAACCCTTACTTATCTATCTTTAGGAAGTTTATCCCGCCGCTAGGTATGATTGATTTTTCACCAATTGTTGCGATTTTTGCTTATAGCTTCATAGGAAGATTTGCTTTAGAGGGTCTTCGCCAGCTATTGATCATGCTTGGTGCATTTTAATTCAGAACGTTTTACATATAGGGCTTTACTTACACTCTTGTAAGTAAAGCCCTATTGCTGTTTTTAAAAAATTTTTTCTTTTATATAAGACATGTTGAGAGTATCAATTAAATGGTAAATTGAGGTATTCTAGGGTTAGGCTGGAACAAAAGGGGGAGAGTAGATGAATTCAGCGTTAATACTTGGGGGAACGCAATTTGTTGGGAAAAGGCTTGTTCAATTATTAATGGATGAGGGGGTCGAGGTTACGATTGCAACAAGAGGTCTGACGGCCGATGTCTTTGGTAATCAGATTTCTCGATTGATAATAAACCGTGAGGATGCCGGGTCTCTAGAAAAGGCTTTTGTGGATAAGCAATGGGATGTTGTATTTGATCAAACCTGCTATTCCTCACAAGAAGCAATTGATACATTGAAAGCATTAAAAGGAAAGGTTCAAAAGTATATTTTTACATCGAGTCAGGCCGTCTATGATTTTGGAACCAATCATCTGGAAGAAAGTTTTAACCCACTTGATTACCGACCACTAGTAAAATCAAGAAAAGATTACATAGGGTATGTTGGATATCAGGAAGCAAAACGAGCCGCCGAAGCCATCCTTTTTCAGAATGCTGACTTCCCAGTTGTTGCCGTAAGGTTCCCAATTATTATTGGAAAAGATGATTATACGAATCGTTTACAATTCCATGTTGAGCATATAAAAGAAGGAAAATCGATGTTCATTGAACATCCTGCCTTTAGATATAGTTTTATTGACTCAGGTGAAGCGGCATCCTTTTTATTAAACATAGCGAAGTCTGACTACAATGGTCCTGTTAATCCAGGCTCTAAGGAAGATATCAGTTTGGGTGAATTAATACAACTTATTGAGAATCTAATTGGCACGAAGTCCATTTTAAGTAAGGATGGCAGTCCTTCACCGTATAATTTTCCAGGATCATGGTCAGTCAATACCAATCTTGTTGAATCAATGGGATACCGTTTTACATCATTAGATAGTCTTTTAAAATCTTTAATAGGTCACTATTCATAGTTAAGGGGGAATACCATGAATGTTCAGAAGGCTACAATAAATGAACTTAATGTTTTAACAGAGTTATTTGATTCTTATCGGGTGTTTTATAAGCAGGATTCTGATCTTGAAGGTGCCAGAACTTTCTTAAAAGAGAGATTACGAAACGAGGATTCAGTCGTTTTTATTGCCTATGATGAGCGTAATCCAGTTGGCTTTGTCCAGTTATATCCGACCTTTTCTTCGGTTAGTATGAAACGTTCATGGGTCCTAAACGATTTATATGTCAATTCGTCTGCCCGCAAGAAAGGTTTTGGGGAGAAGTTAATTAAAAAGGCCATTGAATTTGCTAAGGAAACAGATGCAAAAGGCGTGTCGTTAGAGACAGGTCATGATAATGTAACCGCACAGAGTTTGTATGAAAAAATCGGTTTTAAAAAGGAATCAAATTATTTTTATTATTTATCAATATAAAGGATAGGTAGTAAATTTTAGGAAGTAACGCAAACTACTCCTAGAGGGAAATAAATCCATCAAAATAGGAGGCAGTTTCAATGAATAGTAATGAAGAGAATACAACGATTATTTCTAATGATGCATTGCGCGGCAAACCTTACCTGGATATTGACCGTGTGATTACAGAAGGGAACCCGCATAGTTCCACTCATCATAAAAATGATCAGGGAAGTGCGGAAGAATAATTTAATTGACTTTTAGGAATTATTGGAATAATATATTGTTAAATTATAACAAATAAAGGCAAAGAAGAGAAAAAGTAGAATGACATGGTTTTTCCACAGAGAGCTTCGGCAGCTGAAAAGAAGCAAAAACACTCATTTGAACAATGGTCTCTGAGCTTCGTACTGAACATACTTTATTGTATTAGTAGGCTGCGACGAGTTTTGGCACTCGTTATCCATGTCACAGTATAAGAGTAGGTTTTGGCTGCTCCGTACTTGCTAAGGCAAATAGTGTGAGCTATTTGCGAAATAAGGTGGTATCACGTGGATTTTCAAACCTCGTCCTTAACTTTTACAGTTATGGGCGGGGTTTTTTTGTTTTTCAATAGAAAATAGGAGGTTTTGTCGGATGGGTATTTTTATTGGAGGCGCTTGGGCTTATGCGAATGGTTCTTTGCATCTTGGTCATATTTCAAGTTTGCTGCCAGGGGATATATTGGCAAGATATTATCGGTTGAAAGGGGATAAAGTACTTTATGTTTCGGGAAGTGATTGTAATGGAACACCTATAACAATTCGTGCCAGACAGGAAGGAGTAGCACCTCAAGTTATCACAGACCGATATCACGAAGAATTCCTGGATTGTTTCTTAAAATTAGGATTTTCATACGATTGCTATACCCGAACGGATACCGAACATCACCACAAAGTGGTTCAGGAGATTTTTTTAGAGCTGCTTGATAAAGGTCATATTTATAAAAAGGAAATTGAACAAACCTATTGTGAGGAATGCGCACAATTTTTGCCGGAACGATATGTAGAAGGAATTTGTCCAGTATGCAAAGAACCGTCTCGAGGGGATCAATGCGATCATTGTTCGACGATTTTAGAACCTCTAGAATTGTTGAATAGCAGGTGTAAACTATGCGGCAATCCGCCGACTGCTAGATTCACGGAGCACTTCTATTTTGCCTTAAGCTCATTCCAAGGTCAGTTGGAGAACTATGTCCAATCAGCGGAAACGAACAAGCTTTGGCGGGAGAATGCTGTTTCGCTGACGAAGAGGTATTTAAAGGAAGGTTTGCAGGATCGAGCGGTTTCACGGGATTTGCCTATTGGAGTGAGCGTGCCTGTCGCTGGCTATCAAGAAAAGAAAATCTATGTTTGGATTGAAGCTGTTTCGGGATATTATACTGCCAGCAAGCTTTGGGCGAAAGAAACTGGCAAGGATGACTCAGCGTTTTGGAATGGTTCCGCAGTATCTTACTACGTTCACGGGAAGGATAATATTCCATTCCACTCTCTTATTTGGCCGGGGATATTAGCTGGACTTGAAAAGAATCCATTGCCTACACACATCGTTTCCAATGAGTATCTGACCTTGGAAAAAAATAAATTATCTACCAGTAAGAACTGGGCAGTATGGGTTCCAGATATTTTAGAAAGGTATGACCCTGATTCCATTCGGTACTTTCTAACGATTAACGCACCAGAGAGCCGGGATGCTGATTTTTCCTGGAAGGAATTCATTTACAGCCATAACAGTGAGTTATTAGGGGCATATGGTAACTTTGTCAATCGAACGTTGAAATTTATTGAAAAGTCGTTTGATGGGTTTTTACCAGAAAAGACGATATCTTCTGCAATTCAGGATAAAGTAAAGGCTCTGTATGAGGAGACTGGACGCCTAATTGAAGAAGCATCCTTCAAACAGGGACTGGAAAAAGTATTTGAACAGGTTCGATTTTCTAATAAATACTTTGATGAAAAACAGCCATGGAAGCAAATCCGCGATAATGAAGATATTTGCAAGCAAACCCTAGCTGATTGCGTATATTTAATTGCTAATTTATCGCAAATTCTAACACCGTTTCTGCCATTTTCAAGCGAGAAAGTTAAGCAGATGCTCCATATTTCAGAGACAAACTGGACACCATTTTTCGTTAAACCAATCGTTCTTACAAACGTTGAAACGTTATTTGAAAAAATCGACCCATCTCGAATTGAAGAAGAGCTCGAAAGGTTAAACCAACAAACTCATTAAAATAGCTTAAATATTACCTATTTTAAAAAATTTAAGTAATATAGTAGGTATAGACTTATTGTAAAAGGAGGAGGGCGCACCCTATGAAAATTAGACAGCTAAACTCATCGGATGCAGAAAAGTACTGGGATCTTAGATTAGAAGCGTTACAGAAAGCTCCGGAAGCTTTCCTCACTAGTTATGAGGATGCGATAAAGAGAGAAAACCCGATGGCTCAGGTTAGAAGTAACTTTGCAACGGACGGAAATTACACTTTTGGGGCATTTGAAGGTGATGAGCTTATTGGGGTCGTAACACTCCTCCAAGAAAAAGCCGAGAAAATTCAGCACAGAGCAAACATCTTTGCGATGTACGTGACACCAACGAAACAAGGAGCAGGAGTTGGTAAAGCTTTGCTGACGGAGGCGATCAATAAAGCTAAAACAATAGAAATTATTGAAAAAATTAATTTGTCAGTCGTTGCAAGTAATGAACCGGCAAAGAAATTGTATACAAAACTCGGCTTTAAAGTATATGGACTTGAAGAAAAAGCCATGAAAGTGAATGGAGTGTATTTGGACGATGAACATATGGTGCTGCATTTAAAATGAGCGAAATTACAATAAGCCAAGCAGCCATACAGGATTTATCAAAACTAGTGCCTATTTTTGACGACTACCGTGAGTATTTTAAACAGCAAAAAGACCCGGCACAGGTGGAACAGTTTCTATTTGAAAAATTTGAGCACTTAGAATCGGTGATTTTTATTGCGCAGGTTCAGGAGGAAGTGGTTGGATTTGCGCAGCTCTATCCTGTGTTTTCTTCCTTAACCCTTCAGCGTGTTTGGCTCTTAAACGATTTTTTCATTACAGAGAGAAATAGGGGCAGCGGCGTTGGAACACAGCTTTTTGAGAAGGTGAAGGAATTTACTCAGTTAACAAAGTCGAAAGGTATAGAACTTTCGGTCGAACATACCAATAAGAAGGCATGGGCTTTTTGGGAGAAACAAGGATTTAAAATGGATGAAGATTTTCGTTACTATTTTTATAAGTTATAAAAGAGGTGCATTTTAAATGGTACAAAAAGAGCAGGGCAGTCTAGCCGCTGAAATAAGTGGGGACGGGTCGTTTAAACGGCAAAAAAATAGATTTAATACACCATTTGGATTCGGTGAAGGCGAGCTTCCTGTAGAGGCAGGACGATATCGTCTATTGTGGTCAGCAGTCTGCCCGTGGGCACATCGCTCTGTGATTGTAAGAAGAATTCTTGGCTTAGAAGAAGTGATTAGTTTAGGTACGGCAAGCCCGATGCGTCCGAAACTTCCGCATGTAGACTGGGAATTTTCTTTAGATGAAGACGGGGTAGACCCCGTTTTAGGTATTCGCTATATGAGTGAAATTTATCAGAATACTGACCCTGATTACACTGGCAGGCCAACGGTACCTGTGATGGTGGATGTGAAAGAACAAAAGGTTGTGAACAATGATTATTTTAAACTAACAAACTATCTAGAAACTGTATGGTCGGCCTTTCATAAGGAAAATGCCCCCGATTTATATCCGGAATCTTTACGGAGTGAGATGGATGCCTTAAACGAAGTTATTTTTCATGAAGTGAACAATGGGGTATATAAGTGTGGCTTTGCGCAGTCTCAGGAAGCTTATGAACAAGCATATGAAACGTTATTTGCAAGATTAGATGAATTAGAGGAACGTTTATCGAATCAGCGATTCTTATTTGGAGATTATATTACTGACTCAGATGTACGGCTTTATGCTACATTAATTCGCTTCGATGCAGCTTATTATTCAGCATTTAAAACCAATCGTAACCGGATCGTTGATTTCCCAAATCTTTGGGGCTATGTAAGAGATTTGTATCAAACACCTGGTTTTGGTGATACGACTGACTTTGACGCTATTAAGAGACACTATCATCTCTCGAATCACATAGCAAGCAATGATCAAAAAGGTCATAATGGTATTTTGCCTAAAGGACCGGATTTATCAGGTCTTTATTCGGAACACAATCGTCAACATTTAAGCAAAAAGATAGAAAAATTCTTAATTGATTAGGAGCGCAGCTATGATTATTCGAGAAGCTTTGGAAAATGAATTATCTTTTATACGAGAGCAAAGAGTCAACGCTTATGTAGAACATTCAGCAAAAATTCCTGAAGGTCATTGGATGGCTCTTAAACAGGCAATTTTATCGGAGGGTGATACACTTCCAGGTGTTGAGAGAATAATAGCTGAGATTGATGGCAAGATTGCAGGAAGTGTGGTTCTGTTTCCGGCTAGAATCGATGCCTATGAAGGAAATGTGGAAATCCTCGATTATCCGGAGATTAGAATGCTGGCGGTATCACCAGATATGAGAGGTAGAGGTGTTGCATCTGCTTTAGTTACTGAATGTATTCAGCGGGCTAAAGCAAAGGGCTATCAGGCGATTGGACTGCATACCGGGGATTTCATGGAAACGGCAATGAAATTATATGAAACAATGGGATTTGAACGATTACCGCAATATGACTTTGAACCTGCTAACGATGGAATCATTGTAAAAGCCTATCGACTTTCTCTTACTAAAGATTAAGGAGTTATACCATGATTAACATTTGCCAGGCCAGCCCAATTCATGTTCAAGGTATAGCAAAAGTGTGTTCGGATGGATACCGTGCTACCTATGGTGAAATACATTCCAAAGAATATATTGAGAGAATCATAAGCGAGTTCTACAACATCGACAGAATAGTAGATGAAGTAACCAAAACCAGCTCGTATTGGGGAGGCTACTTTGTAGCTGTCGAAAACGGTGAAGTAGTTGGTGCGGGAGGGGGAGGAATGATTAATGATACAGCTGGCGAAGTCTTTGTGTTGTATCTGGACCCTCACCGGCGCAACGAAGGTATTGGAACCAAGCTGCTTGATGCGATTACGAAACAGCAGAAAGAGGAATTTAATGCCAGTGAGCAGTGGGTTTCCGTACAAAAAGGGAATGAAAAAGGGATCCCTTTTTATGAAGCAAGAGGATTTATTTTTCAGCATGAGCAAAAGGGTTATGGAAATGCTGAGGGGGAAGAGTATATATCACTGAGGTATTGCCGTAAAATATAAATAACCGAGAGCTGCCTGGCTCTCGGTTATTTCTTTGGTGCTGGAACCGTTTTTATTTTATAGATAAAGTAATAATATTTATAAAAAACAATTAATACCAGCAAGAGCCGGACGAAAAAGATTTCGAGGAAATAGAAGGGAATGGCAATCATCACATCAGCAAATAGCAAAATCGTAAGTTTTTGTTTTAATGTCATGGCCCGCTCTTTTACAAAAGTCTCTAAATGGCGTTTATAAAGAGTTGTTCCTTTAAACCAGCGTTCGAATCGTTCAGATCCCTTCACAAAGCAGTAGGAGGCTAAAAGAAGCAAAGGAGTTGTCGGTAACACAGGTAAAACAAGACCCAATACGCCTAAGCCAAGGGCAATCAAACCGATGAAGATGTATAGAAATTTAATCATTTTTCTCATGATAGCTGCCCCTTCTGCCTTGTTTACCTATATTATAACATTTAATAATAGAAAGTTTTTTGACAGAATACGTACATAAAAACCGTTTTAACCACCATTATGTTAAAATAGTAACGTCTAGATAATGGAGGTTGGTTCAATGACTTTCTATCAAATAATAGTTGTTTTACATATTTTTTCGGCAATTATAGGAATGGGTCCTGGTTTTATTTTAACGACTGTCGTAAAGTCGGGAAACACCATGACAGAGTTAAGGCATTCTTATGCCATTCGACATAAACTGCATATTTTTGTCATGGTGGGCGGTACGCTTTTACTCATCACAGGTTTAATCATGGGCTTCATGAATCCCAGCTTGTTTCGCATGGGCTGGTATGTAACTAGTCTTGTTCTCTTTTTAGCAGCACTGGCAATTGGCCCGCTGGTACTATCACCTAGGTCTAAACCAGTTAAGGCTTTGTTAGCTTCACATAAGGGCGACGAAATCCCGGAAGAGTATTATCGTTTATCAAGAATACTGTTCCGCTATGAACATTTAGAAAATGCTATTTTTATAGTCATTATTGGTTTAATGATACTCAAACCATTTTAGTTTGCGTAAAGGTGTCCATCTCGCAGATTGCCGGGATAACACATGCGGGATAGTGCCGATAAATGCGAAGGGAAGGATTTATCGTAACTATCAAAGGCTGTTAGTGCCGATAAATGCGAAGAGCAGGATTTATCGTAACTATCAAAGGTTCATAGTGCCGATAAGTGCGAAGAGCAGAATTTATCGTAACTATCAGAGGCCCATAGTGCTGATTAATAAACAGTGCAAGTTTTTGGTAATATCAGAGGATTTATAGCCAAGCTATTCTATATTTTCTATTTCATTAACTTACCATAATCATCCACGTTAGGGCGCAATAAAAACAGGCTGGTGAGATTTATTTGTCTCACCAGCCTGAGGAATCAATTATTCCCTATACAAACTGATTAAAACCAGAATGGGCGTCTTCTGTCGTCTCTTCTTCTATCGTCTCTTCTTCTGTTATCCTCGTCAACAATGATAACTCTATCAGCGCGGATAATTACTTCGTCAGCATTAATGACAACTCTTCTGTCTCGTCTGTCGTCTCGTCTGTCGTCTCTTCTGTCATCTCTGCGATCTCTAGCCCCAGCTACATCATCACGACGGTTTCTTCTATTACACATACCATATCCCCCCTTTCACACTCGTACTATAAAATATGCTTGTACAAAAATATGTGATTGGACAAATTACATATATAACGGCAGAAAAAAAGAAATATGTATTATTATGTTGAAATAAGGTGAAAATAGAGGATTGTCAGGATGGAAGAGAGGAGGGCAAAAATGGATATAGTAGAAAGGGCACTACAAATTGCCAGTAAAAGTCATGAAGGACAATATCGGAAAAAAACAGATATTCCCTATATTACACACCCAGTTGCCGTTGGAATGATGTTGTTAAAGAGCGGGTACAGCGAGGAAATTGTTGCAGCTGGAATCTTGCATGACACCGTCGAGGATACGCCGCTAACACTTGATGAAATCAAAAGGGAATTTGGATCAAACATTGCGGAGATAGTTGAAGGAAGTTCAGAACCTGATAAGTCACTGCCATGGAAGGATAGGAAGCAACATACCATTGAATTTTTAATAACTGCTTCTGAGGATATTCGGGTTGTGGTTTGTGCAGATAAACTTCATAATATCCGTTCCATTATAAGAGATTATGAACAAGTTGGAGATGAGGTTTGGAGCAGATTTAACGCTGGTAAAGAGCAGCAAAAGTGGTATTACACCAATGTCGTTGATAGTTTGGGAGCCCAATCTTCTTTTGAATTACTAATTCAATTACGAGCAGAAGTAGATAAACTTTTTCAATAAGTCGGCATCTAATAATATTCGGGTTTTTAAAGGAAATCACACTGATTTCCTTTTTTTTCGTATCCATAAGAGCAGCCGTGATACTAGCATGTCCATGACAGCCGCTAACTTCATATTATAGTAAAAAGGAGTTGAATAAATATGAGTTGTAGAAGAAACCCGTTTCCGTTTTGCATTTTTCCAGGCTATCGGTGGTGTGGACCCGGCTGCAGCGGCCCAGGAGCACCTATTAATGATATAGATTCCTGCTGTTATAAACATGACCTTTGTCTGAAACGTGGATACGCCTCTTGTGTCTGCGATAAAAGGTTTATGGATTGCCTTCATTCCAAAAGAAATCCCTATACAAAAAAGGGAAGACAAGCAAATATTATGTATAATTTCATGAAATTAAAAACCAGTTTCTCATGTGGTCTTCAACATCAAAACAGATTTTAGACCAATCAATATTTGGAACACGCTTTTTTTTCTAATATACAAATCCACTTATAGAAACCTAATAAAATCAGTAACAGAATAGGGTCAAGGATAGCCGCATGCCATAGTTTCCACCAGCCATAATGAAAGAATCCCCAAGGGGCAGGCAGCAGGGTAATGATTTCGTAGATTAAAATTGCAATGACAAAACCAGTTAAATAAATGACTTGTTTCATCCATCCCTTTCTATGAGGAAACCAATTTAGAAAAAACATATTTACTGGAGGGATGAGAAACATATGAGGGAGAATTCCCCGCCAGTCTAATTCTTTGTCAAAGTACCAGTAAGCATGATATTTGAATTCAATAAAAAGATCGAATAGTACTTGAAAGGCAATCGTAAATAACCAAATCTGAAGAATTTGGTTCCCGCTAAGTAATTTATTTGTCTTAAAACCCAATAGATTAAAGGCGGCAAGTGCAATTAAAAGTCCTATCATGAAGTTTCCCTTTTTATTTTTTAATATGCCCACTGATGTATATGGTATGCAAGGATTTTCATGACTCTTATAGGTAAGCTAAAAGCTTTTAACAATTTTTAGAATATAGTTTTCCTAATAAAATGTTTGATATAATAGTTGATAGGAGTGTAGTTGGGAGATGATACAATCGAATGTTACAGAGATTTGAATCACTTAATGAACTTAAGATACGCATATATTTATGGGTTGTACCTTGTATTGTTATATCTCTCATCTCTAATACACTTTTACAAAATATGAATGATGTATACCAATTCAATTTTACGATTAATAATACTCTCTCAATTTGGTTTATTATTAGTTGGGTTTTCTTATTCAAAAGAATTTTTGTTCAGTTTACGGAGTATTCCAACTTGGCGTTAGTCAGTTTTTATCATGTTACGACCTTTTTTGATGCGGTCCGTAACTATATGGTTGTAGATGGAGGGGCTCTTGGAGATTTTATCATCTGGATGCCGATTATCACGTTGTTCTTTTTCTTAACTCTGGGTACAAAACGAGGGTTATACTACTCCATTGTCATATTTCTTGCCACCTTTGTTATGGGAATTATGTATTTACCTGTTCTTTCCTCAGAATCGATTGATTCGCTGGGTCAGTATTACTTTGCGAACCTAGTTTACATTATTGTTCTCTATTATGCACAGCATGTATTTAAGACGTATGCAGATCTTGAAATGTTTAAAAAGCACGCATATTACGATTCACTAACGAGGATCGCCAATCGTTTACGGATTGATGAATGGCTGCAAAAGAAACTCAAAGCTTTCGAAGACAAGAGAGAAGTCTTTTCAATCATTTTCTTTGATATCGATCATTTTAAGTCAGTGAATGATAACTACGGGCATAAAATTGGTGATGAAGTCCTCGTAGAGTTAGCGCAGCTCATCCAATTGCGCCTTACTAATCGAGAGCTTTTTGGACGATGGGGTGGTGAAGAGTTCATTATCATCACGAGTAAAGAAGGGGATGAAACGGTTAAGCTCGCAGAGAAACTTAGGAAAATAGTAGCTGACCATCATTTTAAAGGGGCAGGAAACCTTACAGCAAGTTTTGGGGTTACCTATTCAAAACCAGGAGATAGCATTGATTCTTTATTAAATCGGGCAGATAAAGGCTTATATCAATGTAAAAATGTCGGAAGAAACCAAGTTAGCTATATTAAGTAAAGGGTAGTGCCAGGCACTAACCCTTTTTTGTCAGTTTATTCATCTTTTAGTGGAAGTGTAATTTCCACTTGTGTACCAATATGTGGTTTGCTATCAATAACTATTTGTCCACCAAAAGATTCGATAATTCGTTTGCATACGGTTAATCCAAGTCCGGAACCTTCTTTTTTCATCGTGAAAAATGGACTAAATGCCTTCAATAGCTGCTCCTTTGGCATGCCAATACCCGTATCCTCCACTCTAATCACACAAGTTTGAGCGTGTTTCTCTAGTAAAATCGTCAAAATCCCACCACCATTCGGCATAGCCTGCAGGGAGTTTTTTGAAAGATTAAGAATAACTTGTTTCAAATGATCCTTTACACAGGAGATGGGCAGCTCAACGTTTGCGTATCGAATGATTAGCTCAACATTCATTAAATTGGCTTCTGATTGGATAATGGGCTCAATTTCCTTCATTATTGTTTTTGCATCATATGTACTTAACGTATAAGAGGTAGGTTTACCCAGTACAAGTAATTCACTGACAATCCCATTAATACGGTCAATTTCTTGTCCAATGACCCCAAAATAATACTGAGACTTTTTATCCTGATGTTCCTCGCTTAAGAGGGTGACTAGCCCTTTAATGCCGGTTAAGGGATTTCTAATTTCATGTGCAGTACTGGCAGCAAGATTACCGATTAACTCAAGCTTTTGTATTTCGGTTTGTTTTTGATCATGTTCTACCTTTTTTCTTAAAAGTATATATTTGAAAAGCAAATATGTAATATTGGTAATAGTAAGCAAGAGCATAAGATACTCTAAAAATACATTTCCAAAAGTAAAATCACGTTCAGGAATGACAAAGGCTGAGATTGTCCAAGGAACTTGGGAAATCGGTATACTAGATTTTACAGAATGATTAATATCTGCTAATTGCCCAGCCTTTATTACGATTTGTTCGTTAGGGTCAGAAACAATGATTAATTCATTGTGAATAAACCCTTTTATTGACTTTTCAATTTCATCTAATCGCAAGCTCGCAAGCAAAACACTTTGAGTGACTCCATGTTCGACAATTGGAGTAGCGATTGTTATGATATAACGCCCTGTTACCCTGCCAATATGGGCCTCGGAAATACTAGTTTGTCCCGTATTAATAGCATGCTGGAAATAGGGGCGATCACCGACATTGATAACTGATGTTGTCGGATTTGTACTTATTAATAAATCACCTGACGGACCAGCCAAATAAAACCCGGAAAAACGAGAGTCCTTAGCTTGTGTTTCCTTAAGAATGGTTTCAATAGAAGTAAGATTACTGTTCTGAATTTTGACAGAGGAAGCGAGCATTTCTAATCTGCCTACTGTTTCTCCTAAAAAATTCTCAATGTTGATTGCATGTTGATTGGCATATTTCTGTGCTTTGCTTTTATTTGCGATCACATTATCTTTAACCTGGTGATCAGCAAAGTAGTAACTGATTAATAACGATGGAACGATAGTAAGGAGTATGTATAAGATTAACTTTTTGGAAATCGACTTGATTTTATGATTGATAGCCACAAAGACTCTGCCCCTTTATATCTATATACCACCATTCTACTCTTATTTTTGAAATTTAAAAGAAAATTCAAATAACGATTTTTCATTAATCCCAATTATTAAAAATAACTTCTCCCACTGTACTCGGTTTCCAATATGAAATTTGCTCTATTTCAGCTTGTGATAATGCCGACAGATGTTCTGAGGCTAATGGTGTCTCCAAAAACTCCTTTGTTAAAACTTTATAGTATGATTGGTATTTTGCAGTCATGACAGGAACATCGATAAAAGTGATATCTTCCATTGTGGAGGAGAAGGCCAAAAATGGATAATGGTGATTGAGAAGAACGAAGTATGATTCCCCGCGGAGCGTGTATTCTACGGAGTAGTAGTTTCGTTGTGAGTAACCTTCACGGAAAACTACAAACTCTCCGTCCAACTCTCTTACAAATGTGTGACTCAATTGTTTAAATTGAATGGTATCCATCATAGGCAGTATGTTATCGTTTGATGAGTGAAAACCCGTTATTCCTTTAGGGAGATTCAAATTGCTGCACCTCTTATTCTCGTTATAAATTTCTTTTGTTATATATTCTCTCCAATTCTAATTTATTTTTAAATGGGCAAAAAAAGAGCTTGGTACATAGGTACCAAGCAAAATTATGGGAAGTTTTAAGAATCAGGTTCCTTAAACCTTAAGACTCAATTAAGTTACCTTTATAATAGATAAAACATTTGTAGAAGTTATAGAGAAGTTGTGTGGAATTTGTGGAGATTCAAAATAATAGACAAAAAAAAGGATTGGTACCCGGGTACCAATCAAATTATGGGAAGTTTTTAAGAATAAGGTTCCTAAAACCTAAGTCTCAAATAAGTTATCTTTATAATAAGATAAACATTTGTAGAAGTTATAGAGAAGTTGTGTGGAAATTATGAAGATGCTAATACCCAAAATTTTTTTCCGTATGAGTGAAAATGGATAAATTATCTAATAATAAATTGATCGGTTAAATTTATGATTAGGAGATGAATTGAATGAAACATTTATCAAAAATCTTGGTTTTGTTTCTCTCATTGGTATTATTCTTCCCAACATTCACAAATGCGGAAGAGAACAAACAGGACGAGCGGCAAACACAGCAGCTAAGTCAGAAAACGGTCCAACTTAGGGTTGCCATGAGGGAGCTTTGGAACGAACACGCTTTTTGGACAGAAAAATTTGTAACAAGTTACATTGCAGGTTTAGAGGACCAAGAGCCAGTGCTAACAAGATTATTAAAAAACCAGGACGATCTTGGGAATGCTATTAAACCTTATTATGGAGAGGAAGCAGGTAACAAGCTTGCACAGCTGTTAAGAGAACATATTCAAATTGCCGGTAAGGTAGTGGCAGCAGCGAAAAGTGGAAATCAGCCTGATTTCAAAAAATACAGCGATAAATGGTTTAAAAACGCAGATGATATTACCAACTTTTTAAGTGCTGCAAATCCCAATTATAATAAAAAAGAATTAAGTGAGATGATGTATTTGCATTTAAGATTCATTACAGAAGGTGTAGCGGCCAAACTTAATAAAGCTTGGAATCAGAACATTACTGCATTAGACAAAAATCAAAGTCATCTAATGCATATGGCCGATTTCCTTACAAACGGAATTATCAAGCAATTTCCAAATAAGTTTTAAAAAAATGGAGCCCAACTGAGTAGTTGGGACTCCATTTTTTAGTGCGGTAAAAATGCCAGTTGATAAAAGAATAGGACAGAGAAAACATAGAGAAGCGGATGGACTTCGCGCCATTTTCCTTTCGCTATTTTCAGAAGTGGGTAGCTGATGAATCCAAGCGCAATTCCAGTAGCAATACTAGATGTAAGCGGCATGCTCAGAATAACAAGGAATGCCGGAAAAGCTTCATCTAATTCGTTCCATTTAATTTTTGCAATGCTTCCCATCATCATACTTCCAACAATGATAAGGGCAGGAGCTGTAATCGCTGAGATTCCTGATACTGCACTGACGAGAGGGCCAAAGAATGCCGAAAGAATAAACAAAATTGCAACCGTGAGGGAAGTTAATCCTGTACGTCCGCCAGCTGCAACCCCTGAAGTGGACTCTATATATGCCGTTGTTGGACTCGTGCCAAACATGGCACCGATTGATGTTGCAACGGAGTCGGAAAGAAGGGCTTGACGGGCACGTGGTAATTTTCCATTTTTCATTAAACCTGCTTGGTTTGCTACACCAATCATGGTCCCGGTGGTGTCAAAGATTGTTACTAGAATGAATGAAAAGACCACTGCATAAAGGCTGTGCTGAATGACATCCGTTAAGGCTGTCAGCGGATTGCCTACTATCAAACCTTCGGGAAGAGATGGTAACGAAACGAAGCCTTGATCAAATGAAAGCTGGTTCGTCAAAAAGGCGATAATTCCGGTAATAATCATTCCAAAAAATAAAGCACCATTAATTCGCAGCGCCATTAAAATTAATGTAACCGCTAATCCTACTATTGCCAGCAGGGCTGACGGAGCTCTCAGGTCGCCCAATCCAACTAGATTAGTAGGATGCGCAGTAATAATATGTGTAAGTCTTAACCCAATAAAGGCAATGAATAAGCCAATACCTGCAGTAATTCCATGTTTAAGGTTATCTGGAATCGCATCAATTAATTTTTCTCTAAAAGGTGTTAATGATAAAATGACAAAAATAATACCTGCAATAAAAACAGCAGCAAAGGCTGTTTCGTAGTTAATATTTTGCCCGCCGCCAACGACAGAATAGGCGAAGTATGCGTTGAGCCCCATACCAGGCGCTATGGCGATTGGATAATTTGCAAACAGTGCCATCCAAAGTGTCCCGACAACGGCTGAAATAATCGTTGCGGTAAAGACTTGTTCAAACGGAACACCTGCATCAGCGAGAATCACGGGGTTTACAACCACAATGTAGACCATTGTAAAGAAGGTTGTAATTCCAGCGAGTAGTTCTGTTTTTGTACTGGTTTGGTTTTCTTTTAGTTTAAACATAAGATTCCTCCAAAACACGAACATTTAATAACAACCTTTATATAATATTCGTTTTTAGGGAAATTTTCAAGCCTTCATTTAAAAAATAAAAACCGCCACAATCTTTATAGTGGCAGTTTTATATGGTTAACCCCAAACTTCATTAAGTGTTTCTCGAAACAATTGATTCAACTGTTCGGTGGGATCGGATTTATTGACTGATACGTCTCTAACGTATGTCTCTAATTGTGCTAGTTCAGTTTCAATGAAGAAATCGATGACTTCGGTTCTAGGCTTAGGGTCAATAGCTACCCCAGCCATTTTTAGCTTGATAATTTCCTCTAGTACGATTTTAATTTCGCTGGCCGGAAGGATATCGTCAACGAGTTTAGCAAATTCGTTGGGTGGAAATGCTTCGTGTTGTTCAATCCATTTGGCAGCTAGCAGCGGTCGGAATATGTTAAAATATCTTTTTATTTTAACCTCCTCTCGATTTAAATACTGCCTGTAATTCCGTTTTGCCATTTTTAAATAATGGTGAACACCAGACTTAGGAGAAAAAACTTCCCTTTCTAATTCTTTCATTTTATTGATTGCAGAGTACCTCTGGCGGTATACGATTGTTGAATGGAGCCATTCGAGCAGCGGCGGATTCGATCTTCGAAATAACCGTAATGCTTTGGTCAGTTCCCAGCCATTTAAGTCCAGCAATTTGTCTACTTGGATTGAAAGTTTATCATGCTTTGGGACTTCTAGGACATCGCGCCTTTGATCGATGGAGAGATACCATTCTTTCTTATGAACATAAATAAATCGAACATCATAATCGCTATCATCAGAGGGGAAGCCCCATGCTCTGCTGCCTGATTCACAAGCATAAAGGATTTTTACATCATACTCTTTTTCAATTTGTTTGAGTACCTTTAAGATATGTTCGAACAATTATAAAACCTCATTTACCGTTTGTTAGGTGGTTGCTTTCCATAGCATCTCCATTGTTAAAATAAAACCAATCCCAAAAATAATAATTATCATGGCACGTAGGAACCTTTCCACTGACCTCTATTGATGCCATGGGAATAACGACCTTTTTATTGAATATATAAACAATGAGGCATTATTCCTTTTTACGTTATTTTAATAGGAGGAGATGTGATGTTATCAAGGCAATTAATGATCTATTTCCTGCTTTGTATCATGGCAATTGTTATGGTAAGGGAATTTTCTGTTAGTCCTCAGTCCTTTTCTGGTAATCCTGTGATTCTAATTTTTCCATTCGTTGTGTTGACTTTTGGACTATTTGGATATGAACTTTTTTTAAAACTTAAGGAAGCTTCATTTGAAATTTCTACTTGGCGGAATATTGTGGTTTGTTCATGTATCGTCCTAGTGGCCGCCAGTGTTTCAGAAATTGTCTATTATTCTGAGTTAATTAGAGAATTAGGCGGCTCGCCATCAACAAAAGGATCGCGAATTTTCAGCTTACCATGGTTAAATCAATACACAAATACAATTTTTGTTAACTTTTACACATTCCTCATTTATACCTCTTTCTTAATGTTCTGCACCTCATTATATCGATGGATTAAAAAGTAATCGACTCTTACCTGACTTTTTTCAATTTTTCAGTCAAAAAAATATTTCTCAATATCACAAATATTTTTAGTTGTTGTACTTATGAAATTTGCCATATAATAGGGATATAAAAGTTCATATAATTGTCAAATTTACTTTATTAATATAATCGAAATGTGTAAAACCTAATCGGTAGAGATGGAGGGAACGGGAATGATAAGAATGGCTGTTGCTGGTGTCCTGGGTTTTGTTTTAATTTTTATAGAATCGCTGATTGTGATGAAAATTAAAGGGTATCATGGAATTGAATTTGGCGGCTTAGCACCATTTATTAATGTATGGGCGATGAATTTCTTTTTAGTATTTGCTATTCTGACTCAAATCACGAATTGGTATCAAGATCGTGCAGGTTTTGAAAATGCAGAAGAAGATAATAGTTATTAATAAATAAAGTGCCTCAATCAACGTAGATTGAGGCACTTTTTGTTATGCGTGTTGTTTTGCCGTATCTTTACCTTTTAAAACAGTTTTTCGGATAAATGGAACCACCCAGCGGTCAAGACCAATACGGCCTGCATCATGACCAACTTGTTTGAAGATCATAGCTGTTAGGCTGCTGCTTTGTTTTTGCCTTCTGTTTTCATTGTTTTACGAATGAAAGGAATTACCCAGCGATCTAAACCGATGCGACCAGCGTTATAACCTGCTGTTAATATAATGAAACCTAAGAAAATATCAGTTGGATTATGTGAAACCGTTCCTGCTAAGAAGAAAGAGAAGTTCATTACAAGTCCAAAGAACATTGCTGCAGTAGTTAAACAACCTAATAAAAGTCCTAAACCAATTAATGTTTCGCCCCAAGGAACAATGAAGTTAAATACATCGATGTTTGGTAGTGCAAAGCTTTCTAAAAAGTTTACATACCAGCTGTAAACCATATTGCCATCTGGACCTTTAACTGGATTAGCCACAGCATTTTGAAGGAAACCTGAAGCGTCAAATGCACCGCTCTGTAATTTTCCAAGTCCTGCAGTGAACCAAGAATATCCTAGATATAAGCGTAAGACCGTTAAGATTCCAGCCGCTATTTTATTTTCTCTTAAGAAATTCATAAACATTTTAATGCCATCTCCTTGATAAAAAGTTTTAAATATTTATTACACTGCTAATATAACAAATTAATCTTGAATTGAGAGTAAATTGTTCACTATTTCACATATCTGTAAAAAAGATTTGAACAAATTGTAAACGAGGCTTTATTTGTAGTTGGGGGAGCCTTGATTTATCGGCACTATCCCTGACGGATAGTTCCCGTAATTGGGTGAACCTTGATTTATCGGCACTATCCCGGACGGATAGTTCCCGTAATTGGGTGAGCCTTGATTTATCGGAACTATCCCTGACGGATAGTTACGGTAATTGGGTGAACCTTGATTTATCGGCACTATCCCGGACGGTTAGTTCCCGTAATTGGGTGAGCCTTGATTTATCGGAACTATCCCTGACGGATAGTTACGGTAGTTGTGGCAGCCTTGATTTATCGTAACTATCCCTGACGGATAGTTACGGTAGTTGTGGCAGCCTTGATTTATCGGAACTATCCCGGACGGATAGTTCCCGTAATTGGGTGAGCCTTGATTTATGGGCACTATTTCAGACGGATAGTTCCCGTAATTGGGTGAGCCTTGATTTATCGGAACTATCCCTGACGGATAGTTCCCGTAATTTGATTAGCAAAGTTTTATCGGCACTATGCCGAACGGATTGTTACGGTAATTGTGGCAGCCTTGTTATATCGGTACAATCCTAAGTCTGATTGATTACCGTATGTGTGGCCTTGAGAAATCTCCATGCCTTTTTTGCTCAACGCACAGAGTATAAAAACAACAAATTCCTTAAATACAGCCAAATTTTCAAATAAAAATTCTTGATAAAAATAATGTTATTAGTTAAAATAAAACTAACGATATTAGTTAAAAGGAGTTGGTTTTATGAGATTGCTCAATAACGGATTTTTATATCAGGTAACGTTTATGGCAAGTGTTTTTCCGGTTAATTGTTATTTGGTTGCGGAAGAAGATGGATTGACCTTAATTGACGCAGCTCTTCCATATAGTATGAAGGGAATAGTCAAGGCGGCAGAAACGATTGGAAAACCAATTACAAAGATAATCTTGACACATGCACATGAGGACCATGTTGGGGCCCTTGATAGAATAAAGAAAGAACTTCCGGATGTACCTGTTTATATTTCTGTAAGGGATAACAGAATAATGAATGGTGACACTTCGCTTGATGGGCATGAACACCAAACTCCGATTAAGGGCGGGGTTCCAAAAAAGTTGAAGACCAGAGCGAATATACTATTGAAAGAAGGAGACGTTATCGGATCATTGGCAGCTATTGAAACCCCTGGACATACGCCGGGGTCGATGTCATTTATTGATACGCGTACAAGAGCCATGATTGCAGGGGATGCCTATCAAACAAGAGGCGGGACGGCAGTAGCAGGTGATATGAAGCCATGGTTTCCTTTTCCGGCCTTTGGTACTTGGAGCAGGGAAACCTCATTAGCTAGTGCAAAGAAATTAGTGAGTTATCAGCCAAAGCTGCTTGCAGTCGGACATGGTGAAATGCTGGAAAATCCGATTGGCGAAATGGAAAGGGCCATTAAACGTTTTGAACAGAAATTAAACTAAGGAGTTAGAGATGGATGTCACCAAGACCAAAGGTTGGACTAGAAGTAATAGAGATTTTGGAAGCAGCAGCGGAGTTAGCGGACCAATTGGGAATACAAGAAGTTACCCTCGCAAATCTAGCCAAGAAATTAGGAATTCGTCCTCCTTCTTTATATAACCATTTTGATGGGCTGGGCGGATTAAGAAAAAAAATGGCGATTTATGGGATAAACCGGCTATATGAAGTATTAGCCCATGCAGCTATTGGAGTCGCTGGAGACGAAGCAGTGATGACAATAAGTAAAGCCTATATCAACTTTGTACGGACGCATCCTGGGATTTATGAGGCAACATTGATGGCTCCGGATATGGAAGATGAGGATGTACAGCTTGCAGGTTCTAAGATCGTTGAACTAACGGTTCGCGTTTTACAGGCTTATAGATTAGAAGGGGACACAGCCTTACATGCAGTAAGAGGTCTCCGAAGCATTTTACACGGTTTTTCTTCATTAGAAAAGAATGGCGGCTTTAAGATGGCATTAGATTTGGATGAGAGTTTGGAAATTATCATAAAAGCATTTATACAGGGGATTCAAGAGAACTAGTTTTTTGGGGAAAATCAGTGTCGCGGATATATTGTGGTTAACGCAGATATATTTAAATCATCGCAGATAACCTCGATCGATAAAACTACTCTAAAATTTACCAAACACCGACAAAACAATAGAGGATATTAAGATTTCAGCTAAACTTAGAAGACTTACTAATTGGCAAGTCTTCTTCTTATTATTAGATGTTATAATATTAGTAATATCATGATTAAAGGACTGAAATCTATGAGTAAATTTGAAAAGTTAGGTTTAGTATTGGACGTCGAGACCACAGGATTAGGACCGACTACCGACGAAGTAATAGAACTGGCATTGAAATTGTTTTCTTATAGAACAGATACTGGGGAGATCCAAGAAATTATTGAGGAAGATTCCTTCTTGCGCGAACCGCTTACTAGTTCTGCTAGAAGGAACTATGACCGGGCGTATCAAATTCATGGTATTCCCTATGAAATGGTGGCAGGGAAGAGTTTCACAGATGGTAAGATAAAAACTTATTTCCATCGTGCAGATTCCGTTTTTGCGCACAATGCCTCCTTTGACCGGAGCTTTCTCTATCATATGTACCCGGAAGTGAATGATTTAAAATGGTACTGTACTATGCGGGGGGTAAAATGGAAAAACTATGGCTTTCCAAACGGTAAACTCCTAACCCTGCTTCAGGCACACCGAATATCCAACCACCAAACACATAGAGCACTTGATGATATTACATATCTCATGGACCTACTCAGAAAAACAAGTCCTAATGGAAATCTCTATCTCCGGGAAGTACTCGAAAATGGACCAATGAGAAAATATCAGCCAGCTGCCGCCCGTACCAAAATGGGATAACGGCACACAGCACAAAAAAGCAACAGACCAAACCCTCAGCGATTTGGTCTGTTTTTATTTTTCAACTGTCCGCCTGGGGTGGACAGTGTCCACGAGCGGTGACAGGCACCACTCTATTGGCACAATATTAACGGCACCACACTATTGCACCACACTATTTCTCTATTATAAGTATCTGTCCTCAACGATTTTGCAATGGTGCATTTGGTGGCCGGCGATGATAAAGGCGATGGCTCTGGTTGTGATTTCCATTCTGTTTGCGTTGCCTTTGTTTTCCCATGCTTCATGTGGAAGGTTTTGGATTAGGCTGATGGTTGCGTTTCTGACTGCTTTGAAGTCTTCTAGGATGGTTTTCAGTGATAGGTTGTTTGTTTGTGCAGCCTGAACGTAGTCGTTTTCGTTAAATCCTGCTAAAGGTGTTTGATCGCCGCGTCCTACGCGCAACAGGCGGTAGCTCATGATTCTTTCAGTGTCGGTTATGTGACCAAGTACTTCTTTGATACTCCATTTTTCTGGTGCATAGCGATGTAAGCTGACTTCTTCAGAAATTCCCTCGAAAAGAGAAACTGTCTTTTGAAGATTTTCATTCAACACTTGTACGATGTCACCTTCAGGAACCAGGTCCACATACGGTACATAATAATCTGGGTACTCATCTTTTGCTGGACGTTGAAACATTTGATTCTCTCCTCCCTCGTTATAATCTACAAAGCAAGCCTACCATAATATTTACAATAGTTAAATAATTAATGAGCAAAGTCAATTTCGAAAGTTCTCCTGATAGAAAAAATTTTTAAAATGCGCTTACAAAATATTATTGACGAAAAATGTCGAAGGTGATATTCTATGTATACAATTAATTGTTAGTTCACTAAACAAATTAATTAAAACTATTTAAACACTCTCGAGAAGTTAAATAAAGAATAATGAGTACTTTTGAAAAGGGATTCATTCATAAAAAATAAGTTTCAAAGTCTTTTAGCAATTATTTAAGGGCTTACATTTACTTTATTTTATAATGATTTATTAGGAGGGTTAATCATGGCAAGAGCAGTACAACAGAAAGTTGAGACCCCGCACATTCAGGGAAAATCAGTACGCCCATTTGGGATGAAAGATAAATTAGGTTATTTATTTGGTGATTTTGGAAACGATTTCTTCTTTATTCTAGTAGCAGCGTTTCTAATGGTATTCTATACGGATATTTTCGGTATCAATCCAGCTCAAGTAGGTCTATTATTTATGATTGCCCGCCTTTGGGATGCTTTTGCTGACATAACATGGGGCCGTTTTATTGATACTAGAAAGGCTACACCTCAAGGGAAGTTTAGACCATGGATTTTTAGAATGTCATTCCCGCTTGTCATCACAGGTATCTTGATGTTCGTAACAATTCCTGGCATGTCCGATGGATTTTACCTTGCTTATGCATATGTAACATATATTATCTGGGGAACATTATATTCAACTGTTAATATCCCTTATGGATCAATGGCTTCTGTTATGACAGCTGATCCTGTTGAACGTACAGCTTTATCAAGCTGGAGAACACTAGGTGCGAACTTAGCAGGTTTAATCATAAACGTAGCTGGACCAATGATTCTATTTGTAAACAATAGACCAGATGCGAATCGTTTCCTTTTTGCAGCATTACTTTTCGGCGGTTTGGCAATTGCTTGTTACATGGCTTGCTATAAATTAACGGTTGAACGTATTACATTGGAAGAAAATAAACAAAAGGTTAACTTAGGCAAAACGATGAAGGGTCTTGTTAAAAACAAACCATTAATGGTATTCCTTGTAGCCGCATTAACATTCATGATTGTCTTTATGTTAATTGGTACTGTAAACGTATATCTATTTAAAGATTACTTCGAAAATGCTAAAGCGTTAAGCATGGTTGGCTTACTTCAATCAGTTGCAGTATTTGTGGCAATGCCATTCATACAGCCATTAGTTAAGAAATTTGGTAAAAAAGAAGTAGCTTCAGGAGGTTTATTGGTAGCAGTTCTTGTATATACGGTTCTATATCTCCTTCCAAATTTATCAGCAATGCAATTTATCACTGTTTTAACCGTTGGTATGTTTGGATACGGAATTTTCAACCTTGTTGTTTGGGCATTTGTTACAGATGTTATTGATTATCATGAGTATTTAACTGGTTTACGTGAAGATGGAACTGTTTACTCTATCTATTCAATGGCTCGTAAAATCGGACAAGCCGTTGCTGGTGGTGTCGGGGGTGCTGTTATTGCAGCAGTAGGTTACCAAGCAGGAGCTGAATCACAAACTGCTGAAACTCTACAAGGAATTCATACCCTCGGGACTTTAGTGCCAGCAGTTGTACTTGGTATCGTATTCCTAATGTTCGTATTCTTATATCCATTAAACAAAAAGCGTACAGAACAACTTGCTATTGATTTAGCAGAAAAGAGAAAATCATATAAAAACTAATTATTACTGAAGAAAAAGGTAGCATAATGCTGCCTTTTTATGTTCGAAAAAAACCACTTTTTTTAAAAGGGTAAATAGGCGAAAAACGCAAAAAGAAAAGGCAGCCATTTTAGTGAAAGAAGGTCTTTGTTGTGAGTAATTTCTTATGAGGTAACACAAAATAGCTTCAAAGCAAAATCGCGTTCATAGGAATATTTGGGAGGGAAAATATGGCTCAAGCATTGCAAAAGATAGAAACCCCGCAGTCAGCTGGGAAAACAGTACGTCCATTTGGGGTGAAAGATAAATTAGGTTACTTGTTTGGAGACTTTGGAAACGATTTCTTCTTTATCTTAGCCGCCTCATTCCTGATGGTATTTTATACGGATATTTTTCATATTAATCCTGCTCATGTCGGACTATTATTCACGGTCGCCCGTCTTTGGGATGCTTTTGCCGACGTAACTTGGGGGCGTTTCATTGATACGAGAAAGGCAACTGCTCAAGGAAAATTCAGACCATGGATTTTAAGAATGTCATTTCCACTTGTCATCATGGGTATCTTGATGTTCGTAAAAATCCCTGGTATGTCTCAAGGGTTTTACCTTGCTTATGCATATGTCACATATATTGTGTGGGGTACTTTATATTCTACTGTTAATATTCCGTATGGCTCAATGGCTTCAGTCATTACAGCTGATCCAATAGAACGTACTGCGCTATCAAGCTGGAGAACGTTAGGTGGTCAAATGGCAGGTTTAATTATCAACGTAGTTGGACCCATTATTTTATTCGTCAATAATAAACCAGACGCAAATCGCTTCATTCTCGCAGCATTAATTTTCGGTGGACTTGCACTGGCTTGTTATCTTGCTTGTTATAAATTATCTGTAGAACGTATCGTCGTGGATGAATCAAATAAAGAAAAAGTCAATTTTGCCCAAACCATGAAGGGGCTAACGAAAAATAAACCATTAATGGTGTTCCTTGTGGCTGCATTGACATTCATGATTGTCTTTATGTTAATTGGTACGGTTAACGTTTATCTATTTAAGGATTATTTCACTAATGCAAAAGCATTAAGTATAGTAGGTCTTCTTCAAGCAGTTGCTGTTTTTATCGCCATGCCTTTTATTCAACCATTGGTTAAGAAATATGGTAAAAAGGAAGTGGCTTCCGGTGGATTATTAGTCGCGGCGCTTGTATACGGAGCTCTATATTTCCTTCCAAATTTAACAGCAACACAATTTATCAGTATATTAACAGTGGCTATGTTTGGTTATGGGGTGTTTAACCTTGTAGTGTGGGCGTTTGTTACAGACGTAATTGATTATCATGAGTATTTAACAGGTCTCAGAGAAGACGGTACCGTTTATTCCATCTACTCAATGGCACGTAAAATCGGACAAGCAGTTGCTGGTGGTGTTGGCGGTGCAGCGATTGCAGCAGTTGGTTACCATGCGGGTGCCGAAACACAATCTGCTGATACATTGCAAGGAATTCATACACTTGCAACTTTAGTACCTGCGCTTACACTCGGTGTTGTGTTCCTAATAATTGTATTCTTATATCCATTAAACAAAAAGCGTACTACACAACTTGCAATGGACTTAGCCGTAAGAAGAAAGGCTTAATATTTCATTAGAGGTAAGGTTGTTACGACTGTTCATTAACAATCTTATCTTTTTATTTGCACATTATTGTTTTAATGCTATTTGCAGGCAGCGAAGAGTTCCGTTCGGATAAATAATAGATAAGTAATAATAAAAAAATCCTCTTTCATAAAACTGAAAGGGGATTTTTTCATACGTAATGAGCTAAATGCTATATGTTAACGCTTGCATTTTTATTATTTGGCTGAAAATCATATTTTAAATTCAACATAGGCACCTCTAAGAAATTTTTTATAGCAAGTGCACATGCCCCAAGAACAGCAGAGTTCCTGCCAATGGAAGAAATATATAATGCACGATAATGGCTAATGGATGATACTAAGTTCTCTCTAATTTTACTTAGTGAATCCGGGTACATTCTCAGGAGCTCACTATCAAGCACAAGCACATCAGGATTATACATGTTAATCATATTATTTAAACCAATAGAGAGGTAGTAAATAAATTGTTCCATCATTTGATGTACCTCTTCATCACCTTGATCAAGCCATTTTTGGAAATCTTCGTACGTGATAGACTTCATTTGCCGAGATTCCGATAAGTGCTTGAATATTGCATTTTCGGAGGCGTATCTTTCCCAGCAGCCTTTATTTCCGCAATTACATTGAATACCATTTGGAACCACAATCATATGACCGGCCTCTCCAGCGAAACCATCATGACCCCGAAAGAAATCGTTGTTCATCATCATGCCTAAACCAATACCAGAATAAAGAGTTGCTGCTAATAAGTTATCTGTTTCATGGTGAACATAAACCCGTTCTGCAAAAGCACTTAGATTCGCATTATTCTCTAGATACACGTTGATGTCAATTTGTTTTTCAAGATCACTCTTAAGGGAAATGTTCTTCCAACGTAAGCGTGGTACATAATGAATGGTTTCATCTTTACCAACTAGACCATGGATAGCGATAACAATTCCGATAATCCCATATTGACTGTAAGCGTATTCAGATTTATAGACTTTTATATGCTCAACTAAAAGATTCAGTAACTCATTGTAGTCTGTCGTATTCGTATCAATCCTTTTAGAGTTTATCGGAGTTCCCGTAAGATCAGAAACTGTAAACGAAATATGGTCATAATCAAGGTCAATGCCAAGAGCGTAGCCAGCCTCACTGTTTATAGAAAGCATAATAGGTTTTCTTCCAACAGCATAATGTTCGAGTTGGGTTTCTACAATAAGACCTTCATCTATTAAATCTGCAACCTGTGCAGAAATGGTCGCACGTGTAAGTGCTGTAACTTTTGATAAATCTGCCCTCGAAATTAATCCTTCTTTGACAATCTCTCTTAAAATAATTGAGCGATTGATTTTCTTTATATATGACGCATCACCGGTAATCATTTATATCCTCCATTTCGGCAGCTTTTCTACTATAACAATAGTATAACAGGTTATCTTATATAGGTCTCATTCTTATAAAAAAAAATAACAAACTGTCAATTGACTTAACAAATTAAACGTGATAAGTTAGTAGTGTAATTAATTTGTTTACTAAACAAATTAAGGAAATCTTTTTCTTGAAATTATCTAATAAATTTGTAAGGGTTTACAGAAAATAGTAGTAATTGGAGGGTATCGAATGAAAAACTTTTTAGACAAAGACTTCTTGCTAGATACAGAAACATCCCTTAAATTATATGAAAATGCAGCACAAGATTTGCCGATCTTTGACTTCCACTGCCACCTGGATCCGCAAGAGGTATGGGAAGATAAGTCATATGAAAATATCACTCAATTATGGCTGGGCGGAGACCATTATAAATGGCGTACGATGCGTATCCACGGTATTGGCGAGAAATATATTACTGGTGATGCCTCAGATTGGGAGAAATTTGCTGCATGGGCAGAAACCGTACCGCATTTGATTGGTAACCCGCTTTATCATTGGACGCATATGGAGTTAAAAATGTTCTTTGGTATTGAAAAATTGCTAAGCCCGTCAACTGCACGTGAAATTTACGATGAATGTAATGAGAAACTAAAAACTTCTGGCTACACAGCTAGAGCTTTTATTGCGAAATCAAATGTAAAGTTTATTGGGACAACGGATGATCCTAATTCAACCTTAGAATACCATCGTTTATTAAAGAATGACGAAACCTTTACTCCTATAATCGCACCAACATTCCGTCCAGATGGAGCACTTTTCATCGAACGTCCTACATTTGGCAGCTGGATCAAAAAATTAGAAGAGGTTTCTGGAGTTAATTCAGATACTCTAGATGGTTTCTTACATGCACTTCAGCAGCGTGTTGATTTCTTCCATGAAAATGGCGGCCGTGCTTCTGACCATGATATTCAAAAAATGGAATACGTAGAAAAAACAAAAGAAGAAATTGAAGTTATTTTCAAAAAAGGTTTGAACGGTGAACAGCTCTCAAATGAAGAACTGATTGCTTACCGCTGGTTCTTATTAACAGAGCTTGGAAAAATGTATGCTGGAAAACAGTGGGTCATGCAGCTTCATATGGGGGCTTTAAGAAATAACAATACCAAAATGAAAGAGCTTATTGGTCCTGACACAGGCTTTGATTCTGTAGGTGAATCAAATTTTGCTGAAGGTGTATCTCGATTCCTCGATACGCTTGAGCAGCAAAACGCCTTGCCAAGAACGGTATTATTTAACCTCAACTCTAAAGACAATCCTGTTCTTGCTGGTATGATGGGGAATTTCTATGAAGAAGGCGTTCCTGGAAAAATTCAGTTTGGTTCAGGCTGGTGGTTTAATGACCATATCGATGGAATGGAAAGACAAATGAAAGATCTTGCAAACGTAGGACTCTTGAGCCATTTTATTGGTATGCTGACAGATTCGCGCAGCTTTCTATCTTATGCACGTCATGAATACTTCCGTCGTATTCTTTGCAACCTGCTTGGTGAATGGGTTGAAAGAGGGCTGGCACCAAATGATATGGAATTCCTTGAGCAAATGGTTAAAAATATCGGTTACAATAACGCAGAAAAATACTTTTTACAACGCTAGAATGTAGAGGAAATGGATTGAGGGTGCCTTCAAACGGGCCTCCCCCTTAATACATAAATAAAGTGTTAAATCTATTTATTTGAGCAAGCTAACGTTGGAAATAAATGATGGTTCTCATTAGGGACCTGAGACAAAATAGCCGAAATGATTGATGTTCTAATCGTTAATCGTTATTATGAATGGTATGAGTGAAGGAAGGGCTCTGGCGGCAATTCCAAACTTCAATAAAAATTATCTAACAAGATAAAGGAGAAAGAGGGATAAGAATGTCTAAACAACAAATTGGTGTCGTAGGTTTAGCAGTTATGGGTAAGAACCTTGCTTTAAATATTGAAAGCCGTGGTTATTCTGTAGCTGTTTTCAACCGTTCTTATGACAAAACAGAAGAATTTTTAAAGAACGAAGGGGAAGGCAAGAACTTTGTTGGTGCTAAAACTGTTGAAGAATTCGTTAATTCTTTAGAAAAACCTCGCAAAATTTTGCTAATGGTTAAAGCAGGTACTGCAACTGACGCGACGATCGACTCTTTAAAGCCATTTCTTGAAGAAGGCGATATCCTAATTGATGGAGGAAATACATTCTTCCAAGATACAATCAGACGTAACAAAGAACTAGAAACAGCAGGATTCCATTTCATCGGTACGGGAGTTTCAGGTGGTGAGGAAGGCGCACTAAAAGGTCCTTCTATCATGCCTGGAGGTAAGGAAGAAGCTTATAATCTTGTAAGACCAATTTTAGAAGCAATTTCAGCAAAAGTTGAAGGCGACCCATGCTGTACATATATTGGTCCAAACGGTGCAGGTCACTATGTGAAAATGGTTCATAACGGAATTGAGTATGGAGATATGCAGTTAATCTGTGAAGCCTACTTTATTTTGAAAAATGTCCTTGGTTTAGACGCGAAGGAGCTTCATGAGGTTTTTGCTGAATGGAACAAAGGCGAATTAGACAGTTATTTAATTGAAATTACTGCAGATATCTTTACAAAAGTAGACGAAGAAACAGGTAAGCCAATGGTTGACTTAATCCTCGATACTGCTGGTCAAAAAGGTACTGGAAAATGGACAAGCCAAAATGCACTTGATTTAGGTGTTCCACTTCCAATTATCACTGAGTCCGTATTTGCCCGCTTTATTTCTGCTATGAAGGATGAGCGTATTAAGGCAAGCCAGGTTCTAAATGGACCTGAAGTTAAAGCTTTTGAAGGAAATAAAGAAGAATTAATCGAGGCAGTTCGTAAAGCCTTATATATGAGTAAAATTGTTTCTTATGCACAAGGTTTTGCACAAATGCGTGCAGCGTCAGAAGAGTACGATTGGAATCTTCGTTACGGCGATATCGCGATGATTTTCCGCGGCGGATGTATCATTCGTGCACAATTCTTACAAAAAATTAAGGACGCATATGATCGCGATCCTGAATTAAGAAACTTATTATTAGATCCATACTTCAAGGAAATCGTTGAGAACTATCAGCAGCCATTACGTCAAGTTCTTGCTGTAGCCATTGAACGTGGAATTCCGGTACCATCATTTGCAAGCGCCATTGCTTACTATGACAGCTACCGTACTGAAACACTTCCAGCGAACCTTCTGCAAGCACAACGTGACTATTTTGGAGCACATACGTACCAACGTATTGATAAAGAAGGAGTATTCCACACAAATTGGATGGAATAATGCTTCCATAAAAACACCTGCAAAAGGAGACAATCTCCAGTGGATATCGCTGGATTTGTCTCCTTTTTTGTTTTCCTTAAAATCGGTGATTAGAAAGCAATATTAGTCAAATAATAACGGTTATTGAGCAGTTTTAGAGAATGTTTTTTACAATTAGCTGCAATATAATATAAATATAGTCAGTTAACAAACTACTTTGTTAACGCTTACTTCTAAGGGTGTGTGAATCAATGGGAAAGTTAACAGGCTCTTCATTCAAAAAAAGAATAATGGATGAGTGGATATCTGGTTTTTACCGAATACAAGGTGTTGACTTTTACAACTTTAATTATCACTCACATCAAGAATATGAAATTTACTTTTTTCACTCAGGCGATTGTAAGTATTTAATAAACAATCGGATATACGAGCTGCAGCCTGGTGATATCATCCTTTTGGACGGTATGACTCTGCATAAAGCGAATCCAGGAACAGACAGTACGTATACGAGAAGTATGCTTCATTTTTCACCTTTATGGCTGCAGGATTCATTGATTGGACTTGGAATTCCTAATTTGTTGGATCCATTCAAAAAACTTCATAATTGCTTCCTTCGTACAGGCTACGATGAATTTGGACAATTTGTTGACAGCAGGATTAAGGAAATCGCCAGTTCGCTAACTCATATTGATGAAGAAATGCAGCGGACAAGTAAGAAAAATGATTTTCTTGAGGCTGAAATTAAACTTGAGTTGATTCAATTATTGATGGGGATATATAAAAGAAGTCAAAAGGAATTGTCTCTGGTGACTAGTAAAAGGTCAGAAAAGGAGCTCCATGCCGAGTCCATTGCCTCATGGATTAACGACCATTATGCAGAAAAGGTCAGTTTGGACAGAATTGCAGCAGAACTAAGTTTGAGTAAGTATTATGCTTCACATGTTTTCAAAGAAGTTACTGGCTTTACAGTAATGGAATATGTAATGGCTTGCCGGCTTAACCAGGTAAAGTATTTGCTTGAGATGGAGCCTGATCAATCGCTAACAGATGTGGCTCGTTCTACAGGATTCGAGAGTGTTGCCCATTTCAGCCGCTTTTTTAAAGAGAAGGTCGGCACCACTCCTTCACAATATCGAAAAACGAAACGCAGGTAGCCACATTCCTGGGATAAGGAGGATAAGAATAGATGAATCAAGATTTAATGATTTCAGGATTTTCAGATGAAATCTCATCGGATTTTGATACACAGCTGGAGGTCGTGTCAAATCTGGGAATGAAATATATATCACTTCGTGGTATTGATGGAAAAAATATTGGTGACTTTACTGTTGATGAAATGAAAGAAAAGGTACAGCCAAGGCTGCAAAAAGCTGGTATTGGTGTTTCTTCCATCGGCTCACCTATCGGTAAAGTATTCATCAACGATGAAGAAGGCTTTGATAAGCAGAAGCTGATGTTGGACACGCTTTGCCAAATCAGCAACTTGCTCGATTGCAAATATATGCGAATCTTCAGCTTCTATATTCCTAAGGGTGAGGATGCAGATCAATATCGCAGTCAAGTTGTCAGCAAGTTAAAGGAATTTGCTGCGATTGCAGAAAAATACAATGTGATTTTGCTGCATGAAAATGAAAAGGATATTTTTGGTGATATAGGAAGACGCTGTCATGAAATTTTAACAGAAGTAGGTTCTCCGTACTTTAAAGGAATTTTCGACTTCGCGAATTTCGTTCAGTGCGGTGAGGATACACAGGAGTGTTACAATCTCTTAAAAGATGAGATTGTTTATATACACATAAAGGATGCTGTAACATCTGATAGTCAAAACGTTGTCTGTGGAACAGGCGAAGGGAAAATTCCTGAATTGTTAGCTCAATTTATTAAGAGCGGCTATAAAGGCTTTTTAACTCTTGAGCCGCATCTCGTTCTTTTTGATTCTTTAAAGGACTTAGAACTTGAGGATGCAACAGAAATCATTAAGGACAACAAAGGGTTGGATGGTGCCGGCGGCTACAAGCTTCAATATGAAGCACTTTTAGACATTCTTAAAAAAATTGAAAGCGAGGGAATTTAATTATGGCAGATGTAAGATTAGGGATTATTGGATTAGGTGCAGAAGGTGGTATGTACGCTAACTTTATCGCTGAAGGAAAAGTTAAAAATATGGTGATTGGTGCAATCTGTGATAATGATCCTTCGAAAAAACAAGTAGCAGAAGAGAAGTATCCGGGTGTTCCCTTCTACGATAATTATATCGATATGCTTGAAAGCGGGGATGTTGATGCAGTCGTTACAACTGTTCCTCATTACCTGCATCCTGAAATGGGAATCGAATCACTAAAAAGAAACATTCATGCATTAGTGGAAAAACCAGCTGGTGTTTATACAAAACAAGTGAAAGAGTTAAACGACTTTGCAGCATCTAAGCATGAAGTTAAGTTTGCAATCTTCTTTAACCAGCGTACAAATCCACTTTATAAAAAAGTAAAAGAAATTATTGATAATGGTGAGATTGGCAGCATCCGCAGTACCAACTGGATTATAACTACTTGGTGGAGACCACAAGGGTACTACAATCAAAGTGAATGGAGAGCAACTTGGGGCGGAGAAGGCGGCGGTGTCCTTGTAAACCAAGCACCGCACCAAATTGACTTGCTTCAATGGATTTGCGGCATGCCGAAAAAGGTTTATGCAAAAGTAAACTATGGCTATCAAAGAGATATTGTTGTTGAAGACGATGTAACAGCCGTATTTGACTATGGAAATGGTGCTACTGGTGTATTTGTAACGAAGACACATGATGTAATGGGGACAGACCGTTTAGAAATCCATGGTGATAAAGGTAAAATCGTTGTTGACGATAGTAAGAAAGTTACCATCAAGCGCCTGAAACAATCTGAGAGGGAAATGAGCGATTCAATGGATATGTCAGATGTTATGAAGCTGTTTATGGGCGGCGGCGCAGGTGATATTTTCACTGAGGAAGTACTTGATTTTGGCAATGTTTGGGGCGAACAGCACATTGCAGTATTGGAAGACTTTGCTTCAGCGATCGTTGAAGGTACACCTTTATTAGCTCCTGGCAGTGACGGTATTAATGGTGTTAGACTTGCAAATGCTATGCACTTATCAAGCTGGTTAGGCAAGGAAATCGAAGTACCATTTGATGAGGATTTATTCTTAGAAGAATTAAATAAACGAATTGCTGAAGAAGGTAAATATCCTGTTAGAAAATAATCAACCACATGAAACGAACTCGGGGTGCTGTTGTGCTCCCGAGTTCGTTTTAAAAAAGGGGAGTAGCAAATGCTAAAAGTAGCAGTAATAGGGCTGGGTACGATTTCACATATTCATATTCCAGCAATAAAAGCGAACCCAAATGCTGAGTTGGCAGCTGTCTGTGATAATGACGAAACATTATCGAATTCAGTACCAGGAGCAAACTTTTACAGTAATTATGAAGAAATGCTTGAGAAAGAAGATTTGGATTGTGTTCATATCTGTCTTCCTCATTATCTTCACTACCCTGTTACGAAGGCTTGTGTCGAAAAAGGTGTTCATGTATTCCTAGAAAAACCATTGGGCTTGAATGCGGAAGAAGGACGTGCTCTGGTTAATGTAGAGGAAGAAAACAAGGACATTAAAATCGGTGTCTGTCTGCAAAATCGCAACAATGAATCCTTTGAAAAGCTGCAAGAAATTGTACTCTCTGGTGAATTTGGTCCTATTAAAGGGGTCAAGGGCTTAGTGGCTTGGTTTAGACCAAAGGAGTACTATGACATTCAGCCATGGCGCGGGAAATGGAAATATGCCGGCGGTGGAGTGATGATTAATCAAGCGCTGCATACGTTAGACCTCATGCAGCTGGTTGGCGGTGAGATTGAATCCATCCGGGGTACAGTTGATCAACTGCTGGATTATAACATTGAAGTGGAAGATACAGTTTCCGCGCGCATCCAGTTTAAAAATGGTGCTACGGGGCTATTCTTTGCTACAAATGCAAATGCAGATAATTCTAGTGTTGAACTTGAAGTTCTTTTTGAAAAAGAAAGGTTCATCATCAAAGACAGCATCCTTACAAGAGTGAATGAAGCTGGGGAAAAAGAAGAATTGATGGAGGATGCGAAGCTGCCAGGTTCGAAGCATTATTACGGAGCCAGCCATGCAAAAACGATCAATCAATTCTATTCCGCTATTAGCGAAAACACAGATGACTATATTCATGCAAAAGATGCACTTGCATCCATTGCGATTATTGATGCTATTCACCTGTCATCTGAGAAAAAACAATCAATACAAATGGAGGGGTAATAATGAATAAAGGTAAAATCGGCGTTCAAATGATGATGTTAAAGAACAAGGTTGAAGAGCTGGGCGCCTATGAAACAATGAGAAAAATTAGTGAGCTTGGCTATCACGCTGTTGAAGTTTCTCAAATCCCTATGACAGCTGAGAACGTAGCGGAAATAAAAAGAGCGAGTGAAGATTTTGATATTAAGATTGCGGCACTTTCTGCTGCAGTAGAGCCAATGCTTCCTGGTATGCCTGGTGAGACATTAACAAGTGACTTTGAAAAAATCGTAAACGATTGCAAAACACTTGATTGTAACTATTTACGAATTGGCATGATGCCCCTAATGGCTATGGGGAATAAAGATACTATTATAGAGTTTATTTCTAAAGCCGAAGAGATGGCTCACAGATTAGCTGAGCATGGAATTGAATTGTATTACCATACACACCACTTAGAATTCCAAAAATTTGATGGTGAATACTTATTGGATATTATTAAAAACAACACGACAAAGCTTGGATTTGAATTAGATGTTCACTGGATTCACAGAGCAGGTGTCAATCCTGCAGAATTTGTTAAAGGCTATGCCGGCCGTATTTCACTTTTACACTTAAAGGATTATCGAATTGGACAAATGGATTTAACCGATATTGACTTCCAGAAGGATATGGCTAAATTCTTTGACAGATTTACGAATACGATTCAATTTGCAGAGCTTGGTGAAGGAAACCTTGATCTTAAAGCAATCATTGAAGCAGGACTTGAGAGTGGAGCACAGTACTTCTTGGTAGAACAAGACGATACCTATGGACGCGATCCATTCGAATGTCTGGAAGTTTCCGCTAATCACTTGAGAAAACTAGGGTATGCTGACTGGTTTTAATATATTGGAATAAATAAATTCCAAAAAGGCAGTAGTTTTTTGCTGCCTTTTTGTGTTGGAAATATATAGCCGCGGGATTTTTGTTTTCCAGAGAAGTGTGGATTTTGACCACAAAATCTTTAGAATATTAAAAACCTATTGACGATAAATGTGAGAGATGATATTCTACTATTAATTAATTAGTTTAATAAACTAATTAAAAAACAGGATAATATTTTTATAGCCATTATTTTTTGAAAGAAAATGAAAGGGATTTCAAGGCAGGGAGTGGTGAAGTAACAGGAGTATTCATAATTAGAAATTTAGTATTGGCCGAAACGGTGAGTTTCTAAATTCACCAAAAAAATTCATTAAAAAAGTATTGCAAATGAAAACGGATTCATTTATGATTAGCTTGTGAATGTTAGTTAGTTTAATAAACAAATTAAAGGGTATAATTTCCACAAAGGAAAACATTAAATATTAACTTTAATGAAAGCGGTTAACCGCATAAGGGAGGAACTGCAGATGACATCTACAGCAGTTAATAATCAGCAATACAATAAAGCAAAACTTTGGGAAATTGGGTTCTTTGCTTTAAATAACACTGCAACTAATCTTTACATGTTTATTTTGGCTTTTGTGTCTTACTACGCAGCGGGAGTTGCAGGTATTGCAGTAGTTGTGGTAAGTACCATCTTAATGAGTATGAGAATTTGGGATGGAGTTACAGATCCAATCATTGGTTTCTTGGTAGATAAAACAGAGGGTAAGTTCGGAAAGTTCCGTCCTTTTATGGTCATTGGAAATATCATCTTAGCCGCTACTATTCTCGTATTATATAATGTTACACACTTATTACCGGAATCATCCAGACTGATATTCTTTATCGCAATCTATGCCATTCATATTATCGGATATACATGTCAGACTTCTGTTACAAAGGCAGCGCAAACGGTTTTAACAAATGACCCAAAACAACGTCCTTTATTCGCAGTATTTGATGGAATTTACAACACATTGCTATTCACTGGCGGACAGGTTTATGTAGCTTCCTATTTAGTTAAAAAACATGGCGATTTTAATATGGACTTATTCACTGAACTAAACACTCTTGCTCTCATTCTTTCAGGTGTATTTACCGTATTAGCTGTAATTGGTATCTCAAGCAAAGATAAAAAAGAATTTTATGGCTTGGCGGAGGAAACCGTTAAAACGAAATTCCGCGACTTCTGGCCGCTGCTAAAAGGTAATAAAGCGTTACTAAAACTAATTTTTGCTGTAACAGTTGACAAATTAGCATTCTCACTTTTACGCCATTCAGTAGTAATGGTTATGTTGTTCGCGATCTTAATCGGTGATTATGCGTTGAGCGGTACAGTATCAATGATTACCATTGTACCAACCTTATTAATTACATTCTGGGCAGTGGCAAAAGCAAGAAAAACAGGTATGAAAAAAGCTTTCCTTTTCTCCACTTGGATTGCATTAGGTTCTTTCGTTTCATTAATTGCAATGTTTACTTTAATTGATGGTACAAGCATTTCAATGTCTAACATTGGAATCACAACAATCTTGTTCCTTGTTTTATACACAATGGCAATGGGCTTTGGCGGCGTTCCATCAACACTAGTTAACCCAATGATTGCGGATGTATCCGATTATGAAACAGATAAATCAGGTAGATATGTACCAGGTATGATCGGAACATTGTTCTCTTTCATTGATAAATTAATTACATCTTTAGCACCAGCCATTGTTGGTTTTGCAGTAGCATTAATCGGGTTTAAAGATGCATTCCCAACAGTAACGGATACGTTAACACCAGAATTAAAACTAGTAACAATTATTTTAGCATTTGCTATCCCAGCTGTTGCATTACTTATTTCCGGTTTAACTATGTCTCGCTATGAGCTTGATGAAAAGAAAATGGCAGAAATACAAGAAAGTATTGCTGCAAAAAAATCAAAGAGTAAAGTTGCATAATATGAAAGCGATGTCAATGAAGTTATGTAAATAGTAAGTAATTTGTTTAAGGAAAATCCCCTTTGTTAGAAGTAGCAATACGACTTCAAAGGGGATTTTTTTGCATAAAAAAACCAATTCACATTTTATTTTCGTGAATTGGTTATGATTGGTTCGTGTGTATCGAATGGTAAGTAATCTGGTTCCATGTTTAGAGAGTAATTACAGGAGAATTTGCCATCAGTTACTGAGGAACACTCTTTTTCGTTTTGAATTCAATAGAAAAACATAACTCTTTCACTTCTAGAAAATTCTTAATCGCAAGGGCACAGGCGCCCATACTACAAGCATTTTTACCAAATTCTGAAATCTGTAGTTTGTGATATTGACCGACAGTAGAAGTTAGATGTGCTTTAATTTCTTCTAGTGCATTTGGATACAACCGCAGCAATTCACTATTAATCACTAAGATCTCTGGATTGTAGAGGTTGATAATGTTGTTAAGTCCATATGAAAGAAACTTAATAAAATCTTTCATTAACTTACATGTAACGGGATCTTGCTCTACGAACCATTGATTAATTTCATTATAGGTGACATATTCTATATTATGGATTTTTGACAATTGCTTCATAAAGCTAGATTCCGATGCGTATTGTTCCCAACAGCCGTGATTTCCACATCTGCAAGGAAGACCATCAGGGACAATAATCATATGACCGATTTCACCTGCATAACCATCGCAGCCTTTTAGTAATTTACTATTTACCATAATTCCCAGCCCGATACCTGAATACAAACTGACAGATAATAAGTTTTCACTTTGATAATGCTTGTAGACGATTTCCGCAAATGAACATAAATTCGCATTATTTTCTATATAGACATTGATACCGGTTTCATTTTGCAAATCTGCCTTTAAATTTTTGTTATGCCATTGATGGCGCGGGACAAAATAAATCGTTTCATCATTATTAACGATTCCATGAATTCCAATGACCACTCCAATGAGTCCATAGGGGGATTGAGAACATCTCTGTTTATAATGGGTAATCTGTTCGGCTAACAATTTTACCATTAGATTGTAATCAAACGCTTTAATTTCGATAATATGTGTGTCCAATGGCGAGCCGCTTAAATCTGATAAGGTGAAGGTGATGACACTTTTATCTAGATCTATTCCTAAAGAGTATCCAGCTTGATGGTTGAGCGATAGCATAATAGGTCGTCTTCCGAGATTTTTATGTTCTTGCTTGGTTTCTATAATTAATTCTTCTGCTAATAATTCCGCTGCCTGCACAGAAATAGTAGCTTTGTTTAGTCCGGTAATCTTCGCTAAATCCGCCCTGGATATCATGCCATGTTCAATTATTTTACTAATAATCAATGATCGATTTATCATTTTAATATACGATGCGTCTCCCGTGACCAAATCATCACTTCCTTTTATATTTCTAAAAAAAAAAAGATAAATATAGTTTTGCATATTCATTGACGTAAACAATCCAATAATGATATTATACAGGTAATTAGTTTGTTTGGTAAACAAATTAAATTGATTTGCATAATATTTTTTTACATATGTGAGTTTGAAAGGGATTACAAGTGGTGTTCAAACTTGATTTGGTTTATTTCCATACATGGAATATAATTCCTTGTGAAATACTTAGTATATAAAAGGAGTGAGAATTAAATGGGCATTCTTCAAGACTTATTGAAAGACATTCCAGTACCAAAGATGGCGAAAGTTAAAGTAAAGTTTGATGATAAAAAGATTGATGATTTAGAACCAGTTTTGATGGATAGATTACAGCAAGAACATATAAAATCAAAAATCAAGCCTGGGATGGAAATTGCGGTGGCAGTTGGCAGCCGCGGCCTTGACCGCCTTGTCGAATTAACAGCAGTTACCGTGAAATTTTTAAAAGATTTAGGGGCAAGGCCATTTATTGTACCAAGCATGGGCAGCCATGGGGGCGCAACTGCCGAAGGTCAGCGAGAGGTCCTAGCACATCTTGGCGTAACTGAAGAGAGTGCTGGCTGTGAAATTCGCTCTTCCATGGAAGTAGTGAAGATTGGCGAACTGCCAAACGGCCTGCCTGTTTATGTGGATAAGTATGCTTATGAAGCAGACGGCATCGTTGTCATCAATCGTGTAAAGCCTCATACAGCTTTTAGAGGTCCGGTTGAAAGCGGCATTATGAAAATGATCAGCATTGGGTTAGGAAAGCAGAGAGGTGCTGAAGCTTGTCACCAACTAGGCTTTAAGTACATGGCTGAGAACGTACCAGCAATGGCAAAAATGATTATGGAGAAAAAACCATTCCTTTTTGGTGTGGCAACGATTGAAAATGCCTTTGATAAAATTGCTGTGGTCGATGTTCTTTCACCTGAAGAAATTATTGAGAGAGAAGCAGACTTGCAGGCTAAGGCGAAAGAATTATTACCAAAGCTGTTCTTTGAACAATTAGAAGTTCTTGTCATTGATCAAATTGGTAAAAATATCTCTGGTGATGGGATGGATCCAAATATTACGGGCCGATATCCAACTCCATATGCCCACGGAGGACCGGACGTTAACAAAATGGTTGTCCTCGGTTTAACACCGCAAACAGAGGGAAATGCCAATGGTGTCGGAACAGCTGATTTTACAACACAGCGTTTAGTGGATCGAATGGACCTCGAAGTTACCTATGCAAACGGGTTAACTTCAACTGTTGTGGCACCAACAAAGATTGCTACGACATTGCCAAATGACCGTGAAGCAATACAAGCGGCTGTAAAAACAAGTAATATCTTAGATTTTACAAAGGTAAAAATGGTTCGCATTAAAAATACGTTAGAGTTAAGTGAAATTGAAGTTTCAGAAGCTTTAATTGAGCATGTAAAGCAGCATCCAAATATGGAGCTGATTTCAGAGCTTTATGAACTTCCATTTGATGAAAAAGGAAACTTATTTTAAAACTAGGGAGAGTTGAAACATGACTAATTTATTTGACTTAACAGGAAAAACCGCGGTTGCAATTGGAGGAAATGGTGTATTAGGTTCAGCAATGGCAAAAGGCTTGGCTGAACATGGGGCTAAAGTTGCCATCGTTGGCCGTAACTTAGAAACGGCTGAACAGGTTGTTAAGGAAATCGTGGAAAATGGCGGAGAAGCAAAAGCATTCTCAGCAGATGTAAGCTCAAAGGATTCATTAGTACAAGTTGCAAATGAAATTGAACAATGGTCTGGCGGCTGGGATATTCTATTGAATGCACCAGGCACAAACAGCCCAACTCCGTTTTTTGAATTAGATATGGATGAGTACGATAAAATCATGGACATTAACTTAAAAGGTATTGTTATGACTTGTCAAATCTTTGCGAAACGCATGATTGAACAAGAAAGACAAGGAAGTATTATTAATATTTCATCTGTTTCCTCTACAACACCTTTATCTAGAGTATTTACGTATTCTGTTTCAAAAGCGGGTCTTAATAGTGTAACTCAATTCTTAGCTCGTGAATTCGCTACTAGTGGAATTCGTGTCAATGCGATTATTCCAGGATTTTTCCCAGCGGAACAAAATCGTAAAATTTTAGACAAAGAAAGAATTGAATCTATCATGGGCCATACACCTATGAAACGTTTTGGAGAAGCAGAAGAACTTCAAGGTGCTACGGTTTTCCTTGCGTCAGATAAAGCTTCAAGTTTTGTAACAGGGGCATTAATTCGTGTAGACGGCGGATTTGGAGCGATGACAATTTAATTCTTGGACATAAGGTTCACGTCTATATAATATGTTAAATAGTGGATAGATATAGAAAGTACGTGGGGAGATGAGACCTTGCTAAACGAGAAATATACTAAATTACAGTCTATTCTCCGTGACATGGAATCAGTCGTTGTAGCATTCTCAGGTGGTGTAGATAGTACCTTTTTATTAAAAGCAGCTGTTGACACATTAGGGGAAGATCATGTCTTAGCGGTCACAGCGGATTCGGAAACCTACCCTTCGAGCGAGCTTGAAGAGGCTAGGGAACTGGCAAAAAAAATTGGTGTTAAACACCAAGTCATAGAAACATCGGAATTAGCCATTCCTGGTTATGCAGAAAATAACAAAAATCGTTGTTACTTTTGTAAAAGTAGTTTATTCGATCATCTCATTCCAGTAATGGAAGAAAAGGGATTCCAAAATGTGATTTATGGGGTCATTGCTGATGATATGAATGAACATCGACCAGGAATGCAAGCAGCCAAGGAAAAGGGGATACGCGGCCCGCTTCTTGAGGCAAATTTGTTTAAACAGGAAATCAGAGAGCTTTCACAGCAGTTTGATTTACCTACATGGGATAAACCGTCCTTTGCCTGTTTATCTTCTAGGATTGCTTACGGTGAATATATAACAAAAGAAAAGCTGACAAAAGTTGAGCGGGCAGAAGGCTTTTTAAAAAGTCTTCGAATTCGCCAGGTACGAGTTCGGACTCATGATGAGATCGCTAGAATTGAAGTAGAGCCAAATGATATGAAAATCGTTCTAGAAAATCATGATTCCATTGTTCGGGAGCTCCAAGAGTATGGATATAAATATATTACTTTGGATTTGCTAGGATATCAGAGCGGAAGTATGAACAAGGTATTATCGTAATAATAGAAGAAGGCTTTGGAAATTTCCAAAGCCTTTTCTAACATAAATGACAACATTGATCGTTGAAAAGGAAGATGAAACATATGTCAAGAGAGTTCGTAATGGGACTAGATATTGGGACTACCAGTGTAAAAGCGTGTATATTTGATATAACCGGAAAACTTATAGCGGAAACGGAGAAAATGAACAGCTTTCATTATCCAGAGCCAGGCTGGTCTGAACAAGACCCAGTTGAAATCGAACGGTCTGCAGTGGCAGCAATTAAGGAAGTCATTGAAAAAGCTGCCATTGGTAAAGATGAGTTAATAGCACTTGGGTTTTCCGCTGCCATGCATTCACTTCTTTGTGTGGATGAAAAGGGCAGCCCGATTTCTCCAGCGCTAATTTGGGCAGACGGGAGAAGCTTTCCTCAGGCTGAAGCTATTAAAGGGACGATTGGAAGCAGCGTTTACGCAAAAACAGGAACACCTATACACCCTATGACTCCATTTAATAAGCTTTTATGGATGAAAGAAACTAACTATCAGCCTTATAAGGAAGCAGCGTACTTTATGTCCATTAAGGAATATTTACTGCAATGCTGGTTTGGTCAAAGAGTGATTGATTATTCAATGGCTTCTGCTACAGGCTTATTTAATCCTGCTTCGTTGGATTGGGAGCCTGAATTACTAGAATTGACTGGGATTACTAGGGATCAGCTTTCTGAAATAGTGCCGCCTACTTGCGTGTTGTCCGGTATTAATAGAGAAATTGCCGATGAAATGGGAATTAGTCCGGAAATGCCATTTGTTATGGGTGCGGCGGACGGCCAATTGGCAAACTTAGGAATTGGCGCGATTTTGCCCGGTGAAGTGGCCGTTTCCGTTGGGACAAGCGGCGCAATCAGGCAAATCAATAAAGGGGTAAAAATTGATGAAAATCAAGAAACTTTTTGTTACTCCTTTACAGCAGATTCAACGATTGTAGGCGGCCCGACGAATAATGGCGGTATCGTCTTACAATGGTTAAAAGATCTACTAAACGACCAAAGGGACTTTTCTGATTTCTTAGGGGATGCAGAAAAGGTTGCTCCTGGTGCAGAAGGAATTCTATTCCTGCCTTATTTAAATGGGGAAAGAGCACCGGTATGGAACCAGAAGGCTAGAGGTAATTTTTATGGGGTTTCGATTACCCATAAAAAAGAACATTTTATCCGGGCTGTCCTTGAAGGGATTACCTTTAATCTCTATCAAATCGGCAAAGCGCTGGAAAGGTTAGCGGGCGAGCCGGAAAAAATCTATGTAAACGGCGGGTTGGCGAGATCTCCACTTTGGCTGCAAATGATGGCTGACATCTTTGAAGCAGAGATTTACGTATCGGAAAGCCATCACAGTGCTGCATGGGGAGCAGCTTGGACCGCTTTAGTAGGCGTTGGTAAAGTAGATTCTTTTGAAGATATTAAAAAGAATATCCCGATGGGTGAACCAGTTCTGCCAAATAAAGAAAACAGTATCGTGTATAAGGCGCTTTATGAAAACTATGAGAAGCTGGCTAGGGATATGGTGAAGTATTTCTAAATGAACGTTACTGTTAAAAACTTTTAAGGACAAATCTCTTATCTCGTGGTAGAGATTAGTCCTTAATAAGGGGTCTTGAGGACAAAACGTGTTGTGCGGTCCTGGAGATTAGTCCTTAATAAGGGGTCTTGAGGACAAAACGTGTTACGAGAGACTAGAGATTAGTCCTTAATGAGGCGTCTTGAGGACAGATCGTGTTTTGAGGGACTAGGGATTAGTCCTTAATAAGGGGTCTTGAGGACTAATCTCGCTGCCGCCCCAAAAGATTTGTCCTTCATTCAAGCGATGAAAGACAAATTTCATCAGGGGACCAAAAGATTTGTCCTTCATCAAGGCGATGAAAGACAAAACGCATCAAGGCCCCAAAAGATTTGTCCTTCACCCAGGCGATGAAAGACAAAACGCAGCAAAGAAGCAAAAGATTTGTCCTTCGTCTAGGCAATGAAAGACAAAACTCATCAAGACCCCAAAAGATTTGTCCTTCATCAAGGCTAATGTATAGAATCACACTAGAGTTAAAAGGGGGGAATCATGTGCTTGAGGATATTCTAAAACAAGTTCAAAAAGGAACCCTCAGTATTGCGGAAGCGAAAGATCAATTGGCTACGTTTGAGAATTTGGGATTTGCAAAGGTTGACCACCATCGAAAGAAACGACAGGGCTTTCCAGAAGTCGTCTATGGCGAAGGGAAAACTGCTGAACAAATTATCTCCATTATCACAGCATTAAGAGCAAGAAACAATCAGGTTATGGTAACAAGAATTTCAGAAGAGAAAGCTGCAATCGTACAACAGGCTTGTCCTGAGTTCACTTATCATGAAATCGCTCGGATTCTTTATTGGAAAGACCAAAATAATCCACTAGAGAACAAACAGGGATATATTGCCGTTGTTGCTGCAGGTACCTCTGATTTACGGATTGCTGAAGAAGCGGCGGTTACTGCAGAAGTTATGGGAAGTAAGGTCCATCGTATTTATGATGTTGGCGTAGCTGGAATCCATCGTCTATTAAATCATGCAGAAGAAATTCAAAAGGCGACAGTGTCTGTAGTGGTAGCTGGGATGGAAGGAGCACTGCCGAGTGTGGTTGGCGGACTTGTTTCTCATCCTGTCATAGCGGTCCCAACAAGTGTCGGCTATGGGGCTAACTTTAATGGGTTATCAGCTTTACTGACGATGCTGAATTCATGCGCGTCTGGAATTAGTGTTGTTAATATTGATAATGGTTTTGGCGGAGGATATAACGCCGTATTAATTCATCAACTTGCACAAAAAGGGGAAAGAAATGAAGACACTTTACTTTGATTGTTTTTCAGGAGTAAGCGGGGATATGGTGATTGGAGCGCTTATAGACGCAGGTGCTGACCCAGTCAAACTGGTAGAAGAATTAAAAAAGCTAAATATTGAAGATGAATATGAATTGACATGGAAAAAGGTCGTAAAGAATGGGATTACGAGTACAAAGTTTGATGTGGTGCTAAAAAACCAACACCATCATCATCATGACCATGACCATGGACACGCGCATACGCACGATCATGACCACGACCATGACCATGGACACGCACATACGCACGATCACACTCACGGCCATGATCACGGACACGCACATACACACGATCACACTCATGATGATGACCATGGACAAGTGCATACACACGATCACACTCATGATCATGATAACGGACACACGCATACGCATGATCACACCCACACCCATGATCACCATCATGAGCATGAACACGTACATACACATCATCATCATGATCATGACCATGATCACCACCATCATGACCATCGATCATATAAAGATATTGTACTTTTAATTGAAGAAGCTGATTTTTCTCAACAAGTAAAAGATATTGCTTTAAGGATTTTTAAAAAAATTGCTGAAGCAGAAGGGCTTATTCATGGAGTTCCTTTGGAGAAGGTTCATTTTCACGAGGTGGGTGCGGTAGATTCAATCATTGATATTATTGGGACTGCCATTCTAATTGATCAATTAGGAGTATCGATGATTAAATCATCGCCAATTCCTGTGGGTACTGGGAAAATTCGTATCGATCACGGAATCTATCCAGTCCCAGCACCGGCAACACTCGAGATTTTAAAAGGAGTCCCGATTGAACATTCAGAGGTGAGATTTGAGCTTACCACGCCAACTGGTGCAGCTATCGTGGCTGTATTGGCAGAGGAATTTACCTCTATTCCATCCATGAAAGTAATTTCGATTGGATATGGAGCAGGGACGAAAACGTTCAAAGATCATCCAAATGTTGTTCGTGTCATTATTGGTGAATAACTGCTTTATGAAAAAATAACTAGAGATCTAATCTCTGCCATATTGAGAGGAGTATACCAATGAGTCCTCATCCTCCTAATTTTGAACACATAGATGATCAGATGATTAAAATGGAAGTTAACCTGGACAATATTCCTGGAGAATGGCTGGGGTATGTAATGGATTTGCTCTTTGAAGCGGGGGCAAATGATGTTTTTTATACCCCGATATATATGAAGAAAAACAGACCAGGTATCTTACTTCAGCTGCTATGCTCTGTTGAAAAAGTTAATATAATGAAGGAAATACTTTTTAAAGAAACAACCACACTGGGTGTGCGTTATTATCCTTTAACTGTTCACCGGTTAGAAAGAGTATTCAAGAAAGTTGAAACTGAGTGGGGACCTGTGACTGTAAAAGAAGGAATCCTGAATGGGGAAGTCGTGCAGCGGGCACCAGAGTATGAAGAGTGTAAAAGCCTTGCGCAACTCCACGATATCCCTCTAAAAAAGGTCTATGAGCAAGTTTGGAAAAAAACCGACACTTAACAATGAACAAAAGGCTGTCCCAATATATCGGGACAGCCTTTTAGCGTCAGTTTTGCTTATCAATTCTAAAGGATATCCTCCTATCAGCTCATATTGACGCTACTAAAGGTGGATGTTAAACTTTAATTAATAATTAATTAGTTTATTGAACTAACAAAAAATGAAAAGGCTTTCTGAAATATTCTAAACCTAAAAAAATCACAAATTTTTCTAAAAAAACAATATTTAAAAACATTCTCCCGATTCGTAAAATGATAGGTAAGTAAACGGTTTCAATAAAAAGGGGGGATTTACTTGGAGTATATAAAAAAGGTGTTCAAAGCTATAGACTCTATTTTCGAAAAATTCACTTTACTATTTTTAACAGCGTTAATATTTGTTGTGACAACACAGGTAATGACGCGGAAATTATTTAACTTTGTATTCTTTTGGTCCGAAGAAATTACACTGTTACTGCTGGCTTGGTTTGCATTTATGGCCATTGCGATAGGGTTTAGGGAGTATATTCATTTAGGTATCGATTCTTTTACCAACCTGTTTCCAAAATCTTCTAATAAAGTCCTGGATAAAATCATTAGTGCTTCTATTTTTGCTTTTGGATTATACCTTGTAGTTCAGGGATGGGAGTTTACATTGTTGACGGCGGAATCGACACTTCCAGCAACAAAACTTCCCAGCAGTATCACATATTTGGCTATGCCAGTCACCGGTGTTATGATTTGCGGTTACTCACTCCTGCAATTCTTTAATATTAACACAACTAGACATAAGGATTTGGAGGAGGGTATGTAAATGGATACAAATACAATCGGAATTATTATCTTACTTTCAAGCTTTGTTATTCTCGTCCTGCTTCGTTTTCCGATTGCTCTTACGCTTGTGGCCTCGTCCTTGCTAACAGTAATCTATATGAAAATTCCGCTGCCGGTGATAGGTCAGCAAATGGTTCAAGGAATGAACTCCTTTTCCTTGCTTGCTATCCCATTCTTCATCCTAACGGGACAAATAATGAGCGAGGGTGGATTAGCTCTGAGAATTGTAAATTTTGCGAGTTTACTAGTAGGTAGAATACGAGGCGGACTTGCAATGGTAAATAGTGTGGCTGCCTTGTTTTTTGGAAACATCTCAGGTTCTGCAGTCGCAGACGTTTCGTCTGTCGGATCTGTTATGATTCCAATGATGAAAAAGAAGGGTTACGAAGCAGATTATGCTGTTGGTGTAACCATTGCTTCTGCTATCCAAGGTGTAGTAGTACCTCCGAGTCATAATCTTGTTCTCTACTCTTTAGCAGCCGGGGGCGTATCAATCGCAAGTCTTTTTATGGCAGGTATCGTACCTGGGATCATTATGTTAATTTCGCTTATGATTACAGGCTATATTATTGCTAGAAAACGAGGATATCAGAAAGCAGATCCAGTGCCAAAATCACAGATCGGCGGTATTCTCTTACACGGTCTTTTATCATTAAGTCCTGCTGTTATTATCTTAGGTGGTATCATGAGCGGCTGGTTTACGGCCACCGAGTCAGGTGCGTTAGCGTGCTTATATTCTTTTATTCTAGCATTCATCGTTTATAGAGAAGCACCTGTATCAAGTATTTGGAAAATACTCACAAGAACAATGAGAACGGTTTCGATGGTATTTTTCTTAATTGCAGCATCGGCATCCTTTGGATGGATACTTGCTTATTTGCAGATTCCTGCTATGGTAACCGACTTGTTCTTAAGTATTTCAGATAATCCGCTTATCATTTTATTAATTATCAATATCTTACTGCTGCTTCTTGGTGCACCAATGGACATGGCACCAATGATATTAATTATGACACCGATTCTTCTGCCAGTAGTAACGAGTTTTGGTATGGATCCTGTCCATTTCGGGATTGTCTTAATCCTAAATGCAGGAATTGGTTTATTAACGCCGCCTGTTGGAACCGTTTTATTTGTCGGATGTGCGATAGGAAAGGTCTCGATTCAGCAGGGTACAAAAGCCATGATGCCATTTTTCTATGCATTATTAATTGTTCTGTTAATTATCACCTATATACCAGAGGTAGTTATGTGGCTGCCGAATATGTTAGCTAAGTAATCTGGTTTAAGGTGAAGATTATATAAAAAAATTTAAGGGGTGTTGATTTTGTTAAAGAATAAATTCACAGGCATTTTAGCTGCATCGTTATTAATGGGTACAATCCTTGCAGCGTGTGGGAAAGAGGAAGCAAAGCCGAGCAACGGCAATACCAAGGAAGAAGAGAAACCATCATACACTTTCCGTTTAGCAGACAATCAGCCGCCTGATTATCCGACTGTCCTTGGTGACAAGAAGTTTGCTGAATTAGTAGAGGAAAGAACAGAAGGACGAATTAAAATAGAAGTCTATCCATCAGCGCAATTAGGTGATGAAAAATCGGTTCTTGAACAGGTTCAGCTGGGAGCGATTGAATTTACACGAATCAACTCCAGCCCGCTTGCCGAGTTCAATAATCAATTTACTCCAATCGGACTTCCTTATGTTTTTGAAAGTGAAGATCACCTTTGGAATTTCTTAAATGGGGATATGGGAACAAAATTACTAGATGGTCTTGAGCAATCAAAGATGAAGGGATTAGCTTTTTACGACTCTGGGTCCCGTAGTTTTTATGCTACCAAACCACTTAAAGATGTAAAGGATCTAAAAGGACTAAAGATTCGTGTTCAGCAAAGTAAAATCAATATTGATTTCATGGATGCCTTAGGAGCTAGTGCTACTCCAATGCCATATGGAGAAGTATTTAGTGCCCTTCAAACAGGTATCATTGATGGAGCAGAAAATAACCTGCCAAGTTTAGATTCATCTAACCATTATCAGGAAGCTAAGAACTTGATCCTAGATCATCACCAACGCATCCCTGAAGTTCTTCTCATTAGTAAAGTTGCTTGGGATAAGCTTGATGCTGAAGATCAAAAAATCATTAAACAAGCAGCGCTTGATTCTGTAGAAACACAAAGAGCAGAATGGGATAAATATGAAGAGAAATCTGAAAAAAAATTAAAAGACGCTGGTGTTACATTTACTGAAGTTAAGGATCTTAAACCTTGGAAAGATGCTGTAAAACCTATGATTGATGAATACTCAAAAGAGTATAAAGAGGTAATGGATGCGATTGAAGCAGCACGTCCGTAATCTGTAACAAAAAAATACCTAGCTGGTATGTTCCACCATCTACCAGCTGGGTCTTTTCTGTTTTGTTTATAGGTAAGACTTAGACCATTTATTAGGAAGTGGAAGAATGCAGCAGCATGGGAGAAAAATAGCACAATTTATTAAAGAGTACATTCTCTTAAGAAATCAAACATTAATGTTGAAGCTATGCATTTTTTCTAGCTTCCTCGTTATATTGCCTGTTCTATCAGTAGGGATTATCTCCTATCATCGATCTTCAGCTGAATTGGAGAATGAGCTCCGGCAGTATAGCAGTCAAATAATAGGTCAGGTAGAATCACATATTGAATATTATTTTCAAGAATTTGAGATTACAAGTTTAAAAATTATCAACTCTCCGGAATTATCCAGCCTGCTGAAACATGAGAAAAGTGATCAATTAGTGGTGTCAGCCAAGAACACACTTAAATATGCGGCGTATTCTCGAGCAGATATATCTAATATCACGGTTCTAGTGGATAACGATATTGTGATCGATACGCTTGGAGTAAATAATTTCTATCCCTCTACCAAAATGAAGGAAGAATATTGGTACTCATCTGTTCCTATGAACGGAATGACGATGTTAGTAACAAGAACCCTTAAACTAAAAAATAAAGAGCAGCCAGTTATTTCTCTAGTTAGGAGATTATATAACCCTGATACGCTTCTACCGGTCGGAATGCTCGTTATTGATATCAATTTTAGAAGAATTGAGGAAATCTCAAACAAAGTAACAATTAGTAAAAACGGATATTTTTTTATTTTGGATTCAAAAGGGCATTATGTCTACCATCCTGATTATTTAAAACTTGGAAAAAAAATAGAGTTTCCCCAGCTCACACAACTCAAAAATAACGAAAGCCGCACACAGATTCTACAGAACGAGAGGGAGGATTTTGTCACTTATACGTATTCCTCCAATATAGGCTGGAGTTTTTTTACGGCTGTACCGTATAAAGATCTAACGGGAGGAATTATTCAAATCGGAAGAACCATTGTTTTGACCATTATTATCTCGTTAATAATTGCCTACACGATAGGGTTTGGGTTTGCAGCAAGTTTAGTCCGCCCAATTCGGCGCCTGAAACGGTTTATGAAAGAAGTTGAAACCGGCAATCTTAGTGGACGAGTACCGGTGGAATCAAATGATGAAATTGGACAGTTATCTGCTGGATTTAATCATACGGTTGAAAAACTATCAGATTTACTTGAAGAAGTTTATGTCTCCAAATTAAGAGAAACAGAAATGTCACTCAAGAAAAAAGAAATAGAAATCAAAATGCTTCAGTCTCAAATGAACCCTCATTTTTTATACAACTCCCTTGAAACGATTAGAGGGATGGCATTAGAAGAAGGTCAGGAAAATATTGCAATCATGTCGTTTTCTCTTGCAAAGCTGCTTCGATATAATCTTAAAAACGATTCTTCCACTGTTAGTCTCGGGGAGGAAATCAGGTTTTGCAAGACGTATCTTCAAATTCAAAAGTTTCGTTTTGAAGACCGCTTTGATTATGAGTTGGATATTCCTGAATGGGCAATGGGGCTTCAAGTAGTAAAATTTTCACTGCAGCCATTAGTTGAAAATTGCTTTGTTCATGCTTACGGCAGAAGACTTCAAAAGCTTAGAATAACCATATCAGTTGTTCCAAAGTCAGAATCTTCTTTTATCATTCGAATTGAAGATTCAGGCGCAGGAATTCCAAATCAGACTTTAAACGAACTTACAAGTAAGCTTGAACAGAAAACATCAAACGCAGACGGGAAACATATTGGATTATTAAATGTCCAGCAACGGATTCATTATGTGTTTGGCGCTGATTACGGACTGGGTGTTAGCAGTCAGCTGGGAGTTGGTACTGTGGTAGAAATGAAGCTTCCAATGAAGGAAATTACAGAGGGAAGGGAAACTGGATGAAGAAAATCTTGTTAGTGGACGATGAGAGATGGGTCAGAACCGCTCTTAAGTGGACGATAAAAAATCTGGATCTTCCCTTGCAGGTTGTGCATGAAGCACAAAATGGATTAGAAGCACTTGACTGGATTAGGCAAAATGAAGTTGACCTCGTTTTAACGGATATCCGAATGCCTATTATGGATGGTTTAACGTTTGTGAAAGAACTCACTGGATTAAACAAAGAGCAGGATGTAATGGTCATTAGTGTGCATGATGAGTTTCAATTTGTTCAGCAAGCTCTTCGCAGCGGGGTGACAGATTACCTTCTCAAGCCCATTGAAGAGGATGATTTACGTAAGTGTTTAGAAAAATGGCTAAAGACTAAGGAAGAGGTCAAGGGAAAGGTAGTTCAGGATGCAGATGATAAATTTCCTTCCTCCACGATTGATCAGGTGTTGAATTATATTAAGAAGACACCTTTAAGCGAAGTAACTCTTCACGCTGCGGCAGAAAATGTCCACGTGAATTCTAGTTACCTAAGTCAATTATTCAAACAACAGCTTAATAAAAAGTTTGTTGATTATTTAACAGAACTAAGAATTGAAGAGGGTAAACGCTTATTATTAAACACGACATTAAGGATGTCAGAGATTGCTGAAAGAGTTGGCTACTCCGATTTAGCCTATTTTAGTAATAACTTTAAGAAAATCACCGGGAGCACGCCATCAGAATTTCGTAAATCATTAGTAGAAAAAGATAATGGTTAAAAGCTGTAGGAGGACATCACATTGATGTCCTCCTACTTTATTTTTAAAATTACCTGAATAACTAAAATAATTACAAATTTCCCTAAAAAAACTCCCTAATTGATGAATTATTCTGAATTGTATAATTGTAAATAGAAATGCTTTCCGAGAAAGAAGGGAAACTGGCTGGTGTGACACCTTTTAAAAAATCTTTAGGAGGTTGATAAAATAATCGTTTTGAAATGTATTTAGCTTTCGGTATTAACCATTTTTTTATTATAAAGTGAAAACGCATTCAAAAATCTTATTGATGACCTAACATTATTTAAAAAAGGGGAGAGAGAAATGGCTTCATTATCAAAACAGATTAAAAAATCTTCAAAACTAAGAAAAAAGCTTCTCGCAACCGCACTAACTCTATCATTAGTTGCTCCGGTAATTGGACCACAGGCAATTTTTGCAGATGACCAAGGGTATACAGGTGAAGAAGGGGCAGCGACGCCATATTCTGGACGTGGTGCAATTACAACTTATAAGATTGCAAAAACTGAAGGACAGCCAGAAATTGAAGTAGCAACTCAAGATCGAATTCTTGAAATTAACGGCAAATATTTTAGAGACGCCAATGGAAGTAAAAGCTTAGATGTTTACGAAGACTGGACAAAGCCAGTTTCAATACGTGTAGCGGATTTGATTAGTAAGATGAGTCTTAAACAAAAAGCTGGATTGATGTACATAACTACACACACACCAGTGGCAGATCCAGCGGATGGGAAATTTGTAACCGATGCAAATGCTACTAATGTTATAAACAAGCAAATGCGGTACGTTATTTACCGTCTAACCCAAAACTTAGGCGATATTGCCAATTATAATAACCAAATGCAGCAATTAGCTGAGGGTCTAGAGTTAGGTATTCCGGTTGTCATTACTTCAAATCCAAGAAATTCTGCCTCAACGGATTATACCAATATTACCAATGTTCAAGATCAACATACCTTCTGGCCAGGAACATTAGGTTTAGCAGCTGCACGAGATGTAGAAGCTGTTGCTGAATTTGCCGATATTGCCCGCCAAGAATGGAGAGCGGCTGGTATTCGAAAAGTTTATGGATATATGGCTGACGTTGCAACAGATCCACTTTGGGCAAGAATCGAGGAGACATTCGGCGAAGATCCAAAATTAGTTGGAGACATGAATTATGAAATCGTTAAAGGGTTCCAAACTGAAACTCTTGGCAAGGACAGTGTAGCCATTACAGTTAAACATTTCCCTGGCGGCGGGGCTCGTGATGATGGACAAGATCCTCACTTTGCAAATGGTAGTTTTAACATTTACCCTACGGAAGGAAGTATGGAAAAATATCATATTCCTCCTTTCCAAAGAGCAATTGAAGCTGGCGTAGCATCCGTAATGCCATATTACGCATATCCAAGTAATAATAGTGCTAATCAAGGATTAGAACCGTATAGTGAAACTCAGCAATTTGAAGAGGTTGGTATGACTTTAAATAAAGGAATCATAGATTACTTGCGAGAAGGTCTTGGTTTCAAAGGATATATTAACTCTGACTCAGGTGCAGTTGCGGGCAGCGCATGGGGTTATCTAGTGGATGAAGATGGAAATCCAATTCCAAATGCACAAAAAGTGGCCAAAGCCATCAATGCAGGAACAAATATTATTTCAGGTGGAGCAAATCCAGAGTATGTAATTGAGGCCGTTCATAGTGACTTATTAGAAGAATCGAAGCTGGATGAATCTATTACTTATACCCTATCAGAAATGATGACATTAGGTCTATTTGAAGACCCATATGTAAATCCTGCAGAGGCTATTGCTGCGGCAAACAATGAAGAACACAGAGCATTAGCTTATGAAGCACATCAAAAGTCAGTCGTTTTAATGCGTAATGATAAAACCAAAGGTGAAAAACTATTACCGTTAACAGAAGAAAAGTTAGAAAATGTTAAGCTTTATGTTGAAGGATTTATTGGGGTTGCTCCAGGAAGAAATAATCCAAATCCTCAAAAAACTATTAATGAAGAATCAGCAAAACAAACCGCTGCATTTAATGCAGACTTAAAGAAAATGCTCAAAGAAAAATTCCCTAACATTACGTTAGTAGATAGTGTTGATCAAGCAACTCATGCATATTTATATGTTAAACCAACTCAATCTAACTGGGATAATAACCCACGTATTGCTGTTAATGAAACAACAGGTATTCTTGAATTAGATCGAATCATTGAAATTCAAAAAGCTGTGCCAACCATTACTGCGGTAAACTTTACGAATCAATGGCTAATAAACAAGCTTGAACCAAATGCTGCAGCATTAATCGGTACTTTCGGTACGCTTCAAGAGGCAGTATTCGATGTAATCACTGGAGAATTCAATCCCGTTGGTAAGCTTCCATTCGCTATTCCAGCCAGTGCGGAAGCTGTAGAAAGAGAAATCGGGGATGTTCCAAGCTTTGCACCTGAAGAATATAAACATTTCACTTATAAAAATAAAAATGGTGACAAGTACGGATACGGATTTGGTCTGTCTTACAAAGATAACAATGGAAAAGCGGTTGGAAAACCTGACCATGCAAATGAAACAGGTAAACCTGATCATGCAGGTAAAACTGGAAAATAATCAGCTATAATAGATAAAAAATGCTGCTTCATTCTCTGAAGCAGCATTTTTTTGATCTATATCATTTTTTCAAAGTTAATGCGTTTGTTAATTAAATAAATGATCGGCATACCTACTGCCATCACAACAAATTCTCCAATGGCCACTGTTAACCAAGTAAATAAAAATGGCAATTCGAATGCTAGGTTTAATTCCCAAGCAATCAAGAACATCGTGAAGGTGAAGACAACGGTATTCACAATCATACGAGCCCAGATTCCCTTAATGAAACGTGCTGACAAAATTGTAATCGATAGAGCTAATAGTGATTGACCGACACCGAATACGAGGTCATAAGCAACAATCGGTGAAAAGAAAAGGTTGGCGAAGAATACCCCTGTGATGATTCCAAAAATGTATTTCTTATTAAAAACAATAAGATGATTAAACATTTCTGAAACACGGAATTGAATATTTGTAAACCCGAATGGAGCGATTAACCCTGAAACAGCAATGTATAATGCGGCTAATATCGCATTTACGACAAGTGTTTTTATTTTCATATATAAAGTTGTCTCCTTAGTTTTTTTTACGTGGGAGGTTCTCGAACCACGTTTTTCTGACAAGCTAATATATTAGTATAAATGTATTTACTCGTCAATATAAAGTTTGAGTTAAACTATCGGTAAGAGTTAAGATATATTTAGATACTGGATAATATTACCCATTTTGTACATTCTATTTATTAAAAATGGTTGTTAAAGAAATGGTCCTTGAGGATATCCCCTTTTCTGACTTCGTGCTATTATATTTCTTGTAAATCATTTACTATGATTGAATAGTATTCAGAATATTAATAAAATAGAAGAAAGGGGGATTTAGTTGGAACCGATTATTGCTTTAGAAAATGTGTCATTTTCATATAAAATCAATGAGACCACTTCTGTGTCTGTTCTAAAGGATGTCTCTTTTTCCATTTTTCCTGGTGAATATGTTGCCATTATCGGACATAACGGTTCAGGGAAATCCACATTATCCAAGCATTTAAATGGGCTTTTAACTCCAGGTTCAGGGGATGTTTGGGTCCGTGGTCACAATACGAAGAACGTCAGCAGGAAGCTTGACATCCGCAAAAGTGTCGGCATGGTTTTTCAGCATCCTGATAATCAAATTGTGGCGACGATTGTCGAGGAAGACGTTGCATTTGGATTAGAAAATATTGGCGTCCCAAGGGAAGAAATGAAGCAAAGAATCGATGAGGCTTTAGAAGTCGTGAAAATGACTGATTTCCGAAAAAGACCGCCACACCATTTATCTGGAGGACAAAAGCAAAGAGTGGCGATTGCCGGGGTGCTGGCCATGCAGCCAGAATGTATCGTATTCGATGAGTCTACCAGCATGCTTGATACCTTTGGCAGAAACGAAGTTCTTCAAGTTATGAGGAAAATGAATAGGATGGGAATGACCATCATTACTGTAACGCATCGCATGTCGGAAGCAGCTGAAGCGGACCGGATTATTGTCATTGAAGACGGGAAAATTGTTATGGATGGAAAACCCCGTGATATTTTTAAACATAAAGAGGTTTTAATGAACCTCCAATTAGATATTCCGGCTGTTAGTCAGATAGCTCAAATGGTTCATAACAAAATTCCAACGTTTTCTAAGGAGATTATCCAAGAAGAAGAACTAATAAATGAAGTAAAGAGAGTTTCAAAAGCCAGGAGCGGGGAAGTAGTCTAATGAGTGGAAAACCAATCATCGAAATAGAAAACTTATTTCATACATATATGAAAGGTACCCCTATGGAACATAAAGCTTTAAAGGGGACAAGCATGGTGGTCAATGAGGGGGAGTGCATTGCCATTATTGGGCATACAGGCTCAGGTAAGTCTACCCTCATCCAGCATTTTAATGGGCTTATCCGGCCTGATTCAGGGAAAGTGATCATCGATGGAGTAGATTTATCCAAAAAACGAATTGATATGAAAGCATTGAGGAGAAATGTAGGACTCGTTTTTCAAAACCCAGAGGATCAGATCTTCGAAAAATTAATTGGCGATGATATCGCTTATGGACCCTTTAAACTTGGTCTGCCCCTAAAGGAAGTCAGGGATCGGGTTAAATGGGCAATGGATATGGTAGGCCTGAACTTTGAAGAAATGAAGGATCGCCAGACGTTTGCATTGAGCGGCGGGCAGAAGCGTAAAGTGGCGCTTGCTGGTATTCTAGCGTTAAAGCCTAAGATATTGGTGCTTGACGAACCTACAGCCGGACTTGATCCTAAGTCTCGAAATGAGTTGCTGGATAAGATAAAATCCTTAAATAAAATTGAAAATTTAACGGTCATCTTTGTATCGCACAATATGGAAGAGGTCGCTTATTTAGCAGATCGAGTTTATGTCATGGCAAATGGCGCTGACGTGTTATCAGGTACTCCAGAAGATATATTTACTGATAAGGAAAAATTGCAGCGTTACCAAATTGGAACACCTGAAACGGTACAAGCTCTGTATCGGCTGAAGGACCTTGGGTACAATGTAAATACTTCCGCTTTTACGATTTCGGAGGCAGCTGACGAAATCATAAAGGTTCTTACCGATGGGGAGGTGGAGAATCATGGCAAGTGAATTTGAACTGTCTAGGAATATAACCATTGGCCAGTACGTACCGACAGGTTCTTTTATACATCGGCTGGACCCGAGAATAAAATTGTTAGTGTTCACTATTCTAGTTTTAGCTATTGCTCTCAATACTAGTTATGTAGGAAATGCACTTGGTCTGCTATTATCTATTTATTTATTCTGGGCTTCAAAAATACCGGTAAGTTATGGGTTATCGGGTATAAAACCAGCTATTCCCTTTATTATCATATTGGCTGTTTTGCAGCTCATCTTCCAAGGCAATGTCTTTTCTGGAGGTACAGTATTCTTTGAATATGGGTTTATCTTGATTACCAGTGAGAGTATCCGACTCGTCATCGTTTCGGCCGTACGTTTTGTGGAAATCATTTTATTAAGCAGTGTATTAACTCTATCCACATCAACGACAGAATTAACTCATGCGATTCAAAGTCTATTAAGTCCTTTGAAAAAAATAAAATTTCCTGTCCATGAAATTTCCTTGATTATTACCATTGCCATTCGCTTCGTGCCAACCTTTGCAATTGAAATGGAGAAAATGATGAAGGCTCAGGCATCAAGAGGGGCGGATTTTGGATCAGGGGAATGGTGGAGAATCATTCAGAGGACGAAGGATATGCTTCCGATTATTATTCCTTTATTTAATATTGCGTTATCTAGAGCAGAGGATCTTATATTAGCGATGGAATCCCGTTGTTATACACCTGGAAACGATAGAAGTGCTTTCTCAGTGTACAAAGCACTCAGCCGTGATTATTTAGTATTAATTATTGGTCTTTTAATTTCATTATTATTGCTTTTTTATCCGTTTCCATATTAGAAAAAGGGGAGAAGAGAAATGAAAGGTACATTAACCGTTCGGAATATTGTTATCGCAGGAGTTCTTGGTGCGGTTGCAATTCTTTTAGGTGTAACGAGGTTAGGGTATATTCCGGTGCCTACAGCAGCGGGTAATGCCACGATCATGCATATACCAGCCATTATTGGGGGGATTATGCAAGGTCCCATTGTAGGAGCTATCGTCGGAATTATCTTTGGTGTGTCCTCTTTTTTAAATGCTACTGTTCCTCTATTTAAAGATCCATTAGTAGCGATTTTGCCTAGACTTTTTATCGGCGTGGCCGCATGGCTTGTGTATGTCGGGATCCGCAGAAAGAGTGAATACGTTGCGATTGGAACGGCAGCTTTCTTAGGTACCTTGACTAATACCGTCCTGGTATTGTCAATGGCAGTTATTAGAGGTTATATGGGCGCTGAAGTAGCATGGACAGTTGCTCTAACAAACGGTATTCCGGAAGCAATTGTTGGTACGATTGTGACATTAGCAGTCGTTTTAGCCTGGAAGCAAATTGGTAAAGGGAAAAAATCTAGGATTTCAGAGGATTTATAGTCTTAATAGAGAATTAACCCATTGGGGCTTAGGCTCCAATGGGTTTTTTGAAAAATTGGGGAGGTTAAGACATGCTGCATCATGTAGAGATATATGTTTCGAACCTAGATAAAAGTGTTGAATTCTGGGGTTGGCTTCTAACTGAATTAGGATACGAACAGTTTCAAAAATGGGAATTAGGGATTAGCTGGAAGTATCAAGAAACCTATCTAGTGTTTGTACAAGCTGAAGAAAGGTTTTTAGATGTTCCTTACCATCGTTGCCGAGTCGGATTAAATCATCTTGCCTTTCATGCAAGATCTAGGGAACATGTCAATCTAATAACCGAGACACTAGCAAAGAAAAAAATCCCTATCTTATACAGGGAGAAGCACCCATATGCAGGAGGTCAAGAATATTATGCAGTTTTTTTTGAGGACCCAGACCGAATTAAAGTAGAGCTAGTCGCACCAAATTTGTCCTAAGGAATTATGAAAATGTGATTTAAATCACGAAAAGACATCGCTTTTATCTTTATAATCGAAGGTAAATAAAAGGGGTGTATGACATGGAATATAAATTTAAATCTCTTTATAGTGAAATTGGCGGGCAGGAAACAATTGATAAACTTGTTGCAGCTTTTTATCCGCGTGTATATGCAGATCCTGAATTAAGACCTTTGTTTGAAGGTGACATGGAGGAAATTATGAGGAAGCAGCGAATGTTTCTTCCGCAATTCTTAGGTGGTCCTGCGCTTTACAGTCAGGAGTTTGGACCGCCGGCGATGAGAGAACGTCATCTTCCTTTTGAAGTAACACCAAGGAGAGCACAATGCTGGCTTCGCTGTATGAAGGAAGCCTTTCAAGAAATTGGACTATATGATAAACCAGCGGGGCTTGCTTTTTATGATCGGTTAACGCAAGTTGCTGGGATTATGGTAAATAGTCCAGATAGAGAATAAAGGATCAATAGGGTGTCCACAAAACGAGACATCCTTTTTTGTTTTAGTGTTGAGTTTATGTGCGTTGAATTTGTTAGGCAGATAAACAAGGCAAAAATGCAGGTAAAAGGAGAATTATGCAGATAAGCGAATGAAATCCGCAGGTAAAGAAATCATTTTGGCAGGTTAGATAAAACAGGGAATAAAAATCCTCACTTGAATCCAGAAATTGAGTCAAAATTCGTATGTATTTTCCATATATAGGTAATAAAAATACCTAAGCCAGGCAGCACCTGGCTTTTTCGATGTTGAGGTTGATGCGCTGATTTTGTTAGGCAGATAAACAAAGCAAAAATGCAGGTAAAAGGAGAATTATGCAGATAAGCAAATGAAATCCGCAGGAAAAGGAATCATTTTGGCAGGTAAGATAAAACAGGGAATAAAAATCCTCTCTTGAATCAGGAAATTGAGTCATAATTCGCATATGTTTTCCATATATAGGTAATAAAAATACCTAAGCCAGGCAGCACCTGGCTTTTTCAATGTTGAGGTTGATGCGCTGATTTTGTTAGGCAGATAAACAAAGCAAAAATGCAGGTAAAAGGAGAAATATGCAGATAAGCAAATGAAATCCGCAGGAAAAGGCATCATTTTGGCAGGTAAGATAAAACAGGAATTAAAAATCCATACTTAAATCCAGACTCAGAGCCTATAAACCAAAACTTGGGCACCCCTGTTTAGCAAATAAACCCCACTAACCTCTAATAAAGCCACCTTCTGAATTCAATACCTGCCCTGTAATCCACTCTGCCTCTTCACTGGCAAGGAAGGCAACGAGCCTTGCTGCATCTTCAGGAATGCCAATGCGTCCTAACGGAAACTTTGGCAGAATCCAATCCCGTATCTCTTCGTTCATCCATCCTGTATCAGTAGGACCTGGGTTTACTGCATTAACGGTAATACCAAGAGGAGCAAGTTCTGCGGACAAGGAAAGAGTAAAGGCAGAGATAGCCCCCTTCGTTGCTGCATAAGCCAATTCACCAGGCATCGGACCAAGTGCTTGACCGGATGTAAGGTTAATAATTCTGCCTCCCCGTATTGGGGATTGACTAAATCGACGAGCAAATTCAACCGATAATAGAAAAGTGGCTCGCATATTTACTGCATAATGGTCATCTAGTGTTTTTGCATCCAAATTCATATATCCATCACTTGAAGAATGGGCTGCATTATTAACTAGAATGGTTGGTAAACCTAATTCCTCAGTCACGACGTCAAGCAATTTAAATGGTGAGCTAGGAACAGCTAAATCAACTTCTAAGCTTCCACACTTAACACCATATTCTCGAATGATGCATTCGAAATTTTTTGCCCAATCTGTATCTGAACCCCAATGTGAAAAGAAAATATCCGCTCCTTTAGCTGCTAATTTATTGCATATCGCAGCTCCAATACCATTTTCATGACTTACACCCGTAACTAATGCAACGTTACAATCTAGTTTATAAATAAGATCACCCCCATAAATAGCATTATAATAAAAACACATTAGAACTCACAGTGAGTTCTAATGTGCTAATAGTTGTATTATTTTTTTAATTTAGCCCATGTTTCATCGAGAGCCTTCATTGCTTCATCCTCAGATTTTTGTCCGCCTACATATGCTTGAAGTGCTGCTCCAAATTCCTGTCCTGCACCATCTGGATATTTCATGAACTGCCAAGAATATGTTTTTCCTTCTTGAGAGTATTTTTGAATTTCTGCTCCAAGTGGCCCGATATCTTCAGCTTTAGCTTCGATTGTCTTAAAGGCTGGGATATATTTGAACTCCTTCACTAATGCTTCTTTACCTTCTTCAGATGTTACCATCCAATTTAAGAAATCCAATGCAGCTTTTTTGTCTGCTTCTGGAGCACCATTGTGAACAACCCAGTTGGTTGGTACGTCGACCATTAATTTATCTGCTTTTGAAGCATCATCGTTTAGTGCCATTGGGATAAAACCAACTTCCATGTTAGGAGAAATTTTATCCAGCATTGGCTGAATCCAGTTACCCTGCTGGATCATTGCAGCTTCTCCGCTTGCAAATAGTGTAACCTGTGTATTATAGTCAGTTGTTAATGGGTTTTTGTTGCCATATTTCATGGTTAGGTCTACTAGCTTAAAGTAATTTTTGAAGTGTTCATTGCCTTCAATTTTAGTGGTACCCTCGTTTAATCCCTTAATAAATGTATCTGCGTCATTCTGGTAGGCAAATGGAACATTTAGTCCATGGTTTGCTAATACCCACCACTCGCCGTAACCAATTGAAAACGGAGTAATGCCAGCATCTTGTAATTTTTTCGCTGCTGCTTCTAATTCGGAGAAAGTAGTTGGAAGTTCTGTGATACCAGCTTGCTTAAATAACTTTTTATTATATGCAAAACCGTAGCCTTCCATATTTACAGGCTGACCATAAATTTTTCCATCTATCGTCATTGGTGATAATGCAGATTCATAGGCATCCTTTACCCATGGCTGATCAGATAAATCTTCAAACTTATCCTGCCATGTTAGAGCCTCTTGATAACCGCCGTTGCCAAAGATATCAGGTGCTTTGTTCGAAGCAAACTTTGCTTTTAGGGCAGCAGAACCATCTGCGCCTCCGCCAACTGATTCAATATTAAAGGTTACGTTTGGATGTTCTTTTGTATATTGGTCTGTTAACGCTTTTAATTGATCTGCAATCTCAACCTTCCCATTAAAGAGATCAACTACCACTTTATCGCCCTTGCCTTCGGTATTCTTTTTATCGCCAGATGCACTGTCACTGTTGCATGCTGATAAAAGAAGTGATGCGGATAATAAACCTGCTGTAATTGTATACTTTTTAGAAGCCATTTTTTTTCCCCCTAGTACTATATATTTATTTTATAGATCTCTGCTGACTTATGCAGCCTACAGAGGGTGTGCCCTGTGTTACTTAATCGATCCACTGGTAATTCCTTGAATAATGTGTTTCTGCATGGTAAAGAAAAAGATTAATAATGGGATAATCCCGATTACTAATGCTGCCAGTGCTAAATCCCATTGCTTTGTGTACTGTCCAAAGAAGAAGAAGGTTGCTAATGGAATGGTCCTAAGTTCTGGATCCTGAAGAACAAGTGATGGTAATAAGAAATCATTCCAAATCCATAGGCTGTTTAAGATGACGATTGTCACCGTAATCGGTTTTAATAATGGAAAAACAATTCTCCAGAACACTCCAAAACGTGAACAGCCGTCAATAATGGCTGCTTCTTCAAGCTCTAACGGAATCCCTTTAATAAAACCGTGATACAAGAAAATGGTCATGCCTGATCCAAATCCTAAATACATAAAGACAAGACCCCAGATACTGTTCAAAATACCCAAGTTACCCGCTGTTTTAATCAGTGGAATCATGATTGACTGAAACGGAATGATCATCGCGGCAACGAATGTCATGAAAATGATATTACTAATCTTCTTTTTGGTTCTAACGAGCATGTACGCTGCCATTGAACAAAAGATGACGAGAACGATATTACTAGCAATAGTAATGATTAACGAGTTTTTAAATACAAGTAAGAAGTCTAGTTTTTCGAATGCATTAACATAGTTATCGAATATTAGCACTTTCGGCAGGGCCGATGTATTGGTTAAAATCTCAGCAAATGATTTTAAGGAGTTTGAAAACACATAATAGAAGGGGACTAAAAAGACAAGACCGACCAGGATCGCAAGGATTTCAACAATGGATGTTTTCCATGTATACCTGTTGCCCATTAGGATTCAACCTCCTTTTTCTTTGAAATCGTGACTTGAAGGACGGTGATCGCTGCTACGACAAGGAAGAAAATTAATGCTTTTGCCTCGCCAATACCGTAACGGTTATTAACAAAAGCTTCTGTATAAATGTTAAGCGCCAGCATTTCTGTAGATTTAAATGGACCGCCGTTTGTCAAAGACAGGTTGGCATCAAAGACTTTAAAAGATGAAGCGGTTGTTAAAAATAAACATATCGTGACAGCTGGTGCAACAAGCGGCATGGTGATATGACGAAGAATCTGAAATCTATTGGCCCCGTCAATTCTTGCTGCTTCAATTAATTCCTGTGGGACGTTTTGCAATGCTGCAATATAGATGATCATAATGTAGCCTGCTCCCTGCCACAGACTAACAATAACAATTCCCCAGAATGCAGTATTTGCATCTCCTAACCATGCTAACTCAAAAAGAGGAATCCCTGTTAACTCTCCTATTGATGCAAATCCTTTTACAAAAATAAACTGCCAGATAAATCCTAAGATCAAACCGCCAATTAAGTTTGGCATGAAGAAGACGGTGCGTAAAAGGTTTCTCGTTTTTAGCCTCTGTGCCACAAGTAATGCTAATCCAAAACCAATTATATTGGTTAGGATAATGGAAACGAATGTATATTTAGTTGTTAACATAAATGATTGTTGAAATTGCTTGTCCTCTGTAAAAAGGTATTTAAAATTATCAAGTCCCACCCATTTGACGGTTCCTGTTATCCCGTTCCAATCTGTAAAAGCATAGTAAATACCTGTAAAGAAGGGGATTAACACGATTAGTGTAAATGCTAACAAAACTGGACCGACGAATAGGGCAAATAATCCTGCATCTTTCCATTTCTTCTTATTCAGAAAAGAAACTGACGCAGAAACGTGCATGCTTTCCTGCTTAGTGATGGGTGACCCCTTTACAGTTTCCAGTTTACTTTCGTTATTCATTCCCTGCACCTCCATAACCTTATTCTAATTGTTACAGAGAATTATGAAACGGCTTACATTGACCAGTTGGGTGGAAAATATTGAACTGTCAAAATATTGAACTATTACAAATAAAACTGTGCTACAATGTTCTAAAAATCATGGCAAGGGGGAAGGTTAGTTTATTACTATAGTTAACTAGCCATAACGATATGGGATGGAGTATACGGAAAAAACTGATTATCTTCTTACTTTTAGCTGCCGTTGTCCCTTTTGGAAGTTCCATTGCAATTACGTACTTTCACACGACAAAGTCACTTGATGAACGGTTTGTTTCTACCAATCACGAGTTGATTGAAAAAGGTGAAGAAGAACTGACTACTTATTTAAACGATGTAGCGCAAATGTCATCCGTCCTTTATAGGTATACACCATTTATGAATGTGATGAGAGAAGGAATCTCACAGAACTTTAGCAGTAATCAGGAAGAAATACGGAGAGCACTTGCTTATTTATTCAATTCTCGTCCTGAAATTGAACAGATGCATCTCTATATTGATCGAGAAAAAGAGTCCTACACGAATTATCATTCAAGAATTAGCGGGAGGGGGAAGTATGAGGATGTTTTTACTCATCCCTACTATTCCCAATTAAGGCAGTATCCCGGTTTCTCAATCATTGAACCACCCCATGAAATCTATAGTTATAACGAAATATCGGTAATTCCAAATTCGGAGAAACAGGCGGTATTAAGTTTCCATAATATTATTAGGGATGTCCCGTTAGAAAGATTTTTAGGCTTTTTATCAATTGATATTAATCTCTCAAAAATTAGTGACATCTCTGAACGTTTGTATGTGAAAGATTCAGAGGATCTTTATATCATGAATGAAAATGACATCATTATTTATTCTTCCGATGAAAAAGAGCTTGGAAAAGTTAATAACGAAAAGTGGTTTAAGCAAGTGAAGAAGGAGCCGGAAGGCGGGAAAAGTCTTGAATGGAAGGATGCACAGTTTGCAGGTTTCATCGTCCATGAAAGGTTTTCGGAATCGTTTAAAAACTGGTATATTGTGAAACGAATTCCATACGATGTTCTTTATAAAGATGCTAGAGAAACAGCCTTCATCAACATTTTGATAGGTCTGGCTACACTTGTATTTGCTTTACTTGGAACTCTCTTTGTTTCATTTAAGCTCACTGCCCCTATAAAAGTGTTGATTCGAAATATGAAAAAAGTAGAAACTGGTGAATTTAAGGCTGATTTTGATACACTCGGGACGGATGAAATTGGTATGCTGGGAAGACATTTTAAATTAATGATTGCCAAAATTGATGAATTAATTGAGAGAGAATATAAATTGGAGATTGAAAATAAAGCATCACAGCTGCGGGTACTGCAATCGCAAATTAATCCGCATTTCCTCTATAACGCTTTTCAGTCTATTGGAACATTGGCCCTCAAGTCTAACGCGGTTCCGGTTTATACCCTGCTCACTTCCTTAGCGAATATTATGAGATACAGCATGAATATGAAGGATGATATTGTTCCATTTACTGCAGAACTGAATCATGTTAACTCCTACCTATTACTGCAAAAACAGCGATTTGATGAACAGTTTGATTTTGAACTAGTGATCGAGGAAGAAATCAAAGATATTCTCGTTCCAAAAATGATATTACAGCCCATTGTGGAGAATTGTTTTAAACATGGCTTTGATCAAGAGGTAGAAAAAGTAAGGATTCAAATAGAGGCCTCCACCCTGAACGACAATCAGGTATGTATTCAAGTGCAGGATAATGGAACTGGCCCAAGCGATGAGCAGCTTGAAAAGATTCGACTTGAGCTGTTTTATGGCATTTCAAATGAAGACAAGCAACGAGAAGCGATTGGGTTGAAAAATATTCTTGATCGATTGCAGATTTATTATTCTAATCAGGCAAACATGTCTGTTAACCGAAATGAAGAAGGCGGTTTTACGGTTACAATCGTGATTCCAAAGGGAATGCCGAAAGAGGTGGACCATTCATGAAGGCGTTAATTGTTGATGATGAAAAACATGTGCGAGAAGGTATTAAGATACTGGCTGATTGGGAACAAAATGGAATTCTAGAAATATATGAGGCGGGAAACGGTGAAGAAGCGATTCAGCTTATCAAAGCTGTTCGACCAGAGATTATCTTCTCAGATATGAAGATGCCAAAAGTGGACGGAACTCAGCTTTTAGAATGGATAAAGGAAAATCAGCCAGACAGTAAGACCATTGTGGTGACTGGCTATGATGACTATCATTATATGAGAAAAGCGATTCATTTCGGCAGTTCAGATTATCTATTAAAGCCTATTGAGCCTGAAATTTTGAATCAAACATTGGAAAAAGCTGTTAATGAGTGGAAGAAGGAAGAAGAGGATAGGAAGAGAAAAGAAACGAGCTCCCTGCTCATTAATGAAATGAAACCTGTTTATCTAGATCGTAAGTTGACACAGTTAATGAACAGCGACAGTATTCAGGATGAATTATATAAAGAATTTGAATGGTTACAACCATCTCGGTCATACATTCTTGCTCTTGTCCGAGTAGAAGGAAAGACGATAGAGGCATTTAAAGGAGATCGAGATTTAACCTATTTCTCAATCTTAAATGTTATTAATGAAATTTTGATGGAGTATAAGTGTGGAATTGGGTTTCGGTACTTATCAAAAAAAGGTCAAATTATCATCATTTTTTGGGACAAGTTCGAGCAAATCGAAAGTCTATTAATTCGAATGTATCGAACACTAAAGAATGTAATGGATATTTCTTGTCCCATTGCACTTGGGAAACCAATAGATAGCAGCACCAAGTTGATTGATTCCTATCATCATGCCAGAAAGGTTTTATCAAGAAGAAATATCTTGATAGAGAGTGAGAGTAGAGTTTTTCTATCCGGAATACAATCAACACCAATGGTTAAGGATTTGATGTCCTATGCAGCAAGTATTGAATTAGCAGTCAAAAGTGGTGAAATGGGTGCTTTTGAAGAAGTAATACATCAAATTGAACAGGATATTACAGAGAAAAACTATTTATCAACCAGGCAGTTGTTACATTTAGAAAATGAGTATATGGTCATAAGCAATAAGTGGTTTAAGTATTATAAGATTCCGTTAAAGGTATCCGAAGAAATGGAAGAAAGAATAGATTTATTTTTTGATTCAAGCGGCACATTTAAATTAGAAGCATATAAAACAAGAATAAAACGTGAAATCGCTATCTTTTTGAAAAAAGTGAAGAAAAGTACGCTGCACAAAAACAAAAGTATCATTAAAGATATTGAAAAGTACGTTCAGGAGAATTTTGACCGGGATGTAAAACTGCAGGAGATTTCAGAACATTTCTATATCAGTAGAGAATATATCTCAAGGAAATTTAAACAGGAATTTAATGAGAACATCTCCGACTATATCGTAAGAATTAGAATGGACAAAGCAAAATCTCTATTGAAGAATAGTCAGTTAAAAATCTATGAGATTGCGAACATGATTGGCTATCAAGATGATAAATATTTTCGGAAGGTATTTAAAAAGGTTGAGGGAATTACTCCAAATGAGTACCGAGCAGAATATGAGAACTAGCGATAAGCTGTGAATGCTCTTCATTCACTGCTTATTTTTTGCAATAGGAAAAAGAATGAATTTTTTGTAAATTAATTTATGAATAATTCACTATGTTTATTTACATGACTTTAACCAAGTCTAAATGGTAACTACATATGTGCTAAACAATTCCCCCGTAGAATTTTATTTGTAATAGCAGACAAATAAAAGGGAGATGGAGAAAATGAAAAAAGCATTTGTGATTGGAGCAGGCCTGACTTTTAGTTTATTATTTAGTCCTTTGCAACAGGCTTTTGCAGCAGAAACAACAGGGGAACTACGAAAAGTGGATAATGTTGCTCACCGTGGTGCAACAGGGTATGCACCAGAAAATACAATTGCCGCTTTTGATAAAGGCGTCGAAATGAAAGCAGATTATATTGAAATTGATGTCCAAAGAAGCAAGGATGGGGAATTGGTCATCATTCATGATACAACGGTTGACAGAACAACGGATGGGACGGGCAGTGTGAAGGATTTAACCTTTAAACAAATTAGAAGCCTTGATGCTGGCAGCTGGAAGGGGGAAGAATTCAAAGGTGAAAAAATCCCTGCTTTTGATGAAATTCTTGACCGTTATCACGGAAAAGTAGGTATTTTAATCGAATTAAAGGCACCTGAGCTTTATCCTGGAATTGAAGCACAGGTTGCACAGGAATTAAAGGAGCGCAATCTCGATAAACCACAGAATGAAAAAATTATTATTCAATCGTTTAATTTTGAATCTATGAAAATAACTAACAGCCTGCTGCCAAAGGTTCCGATTGGTGTCCTTACATCCAATAGAGCCCACACAACAGAACAAGCTTTGAAAGAATTTGCAACGTATGCGGATTACTTTAACCCAAGCTACGGAATTGTATCTAAAGAATTGGTTGATCAAGTACACTCACTTGGAATGAAAATTCAATCCTGGACGGTTCGCAGCCAAGAAGCAGCTGATTTCCTTTTAGAAATGAACGTAGATGGAATCATTACGGATTATCCTGATTATGTAGACCCAAGGAAATAGGACAAACTATCAGGTACTGTTTCCTTAATGGGCCGTTCTAAAGTAAGCAGAGAGCACGCAGCAAATAGCTTGTGAGCTCTTTGTTTTGGCTTGTGGCTAGACGGCGTTTTTCAATCATGATATAGCGCCATAGACCCAGTAGCTTATCTTCCAAATCGTTTCTGGAGACAGCCGGCATTTCGGAAGTGTTCCACCATTCCTCCACCCATCACCTTCGATACTAAATGATAGTTGCCGCTGTTTTGGTCTGCCATTTACCAGTAGTTCATCAATCTCATTTTTTGAACTTACCACTCAAAACTTTAGCCTTTTGGTGCTCTTTTATTACTAAAAATTTCACGAAGTGCTGAAAAACGGGGAAAACTCCACACACTTAATTCTTGCTTTTATATATATTGCTTGGGTTTATCTACTTTTCTTTCTTACCCATGTTATGAAGGAGAAAATAATAGACAGAGAAAAAAGGAATACGTAAAATGTCCAAGGATAATCAATGATTACTTCCGACTGCCACGGCCAAAGAAATTTTTCCATTTTCAATTTCAACTCCTATTCACACTAGTAGCCGCTTTTTTCCATTTTAGCGTTCGATATTTTCTTACGAATAAGTACCAGAATCAATAGCAGACCAGGAAGGTACAGATACATTATTAGTCCAGGCTGCCCAAGATACGTTGTTGAAAACCAATGTTCTGATGTGCTCTTGGACATTGTCAATCCTAAAAATAAGACAACAGCTCCAATAGGAAAAACGAGTGACCTGCTGTCACGAAGGGACAACAATAGCTGTATTCCCCGAATGGCTCCATACATTTGGATTGTCACTTTAAAAAAGGCGGTTCCCATAAAGTACAAAATTCCCAATGCATCTAGGTTTTCGAGAAAGTCCGCAACAGAGATGACTTTGACTAATCGGTATAAGGGGTACCTGCTCGTTGAAAAAGTGCCTTCGCCAAAGACAAGAATCGCCAGTGCATCGAAGCTGGAAAGGAGAATTCCATATACAATGGAGGCTAAAAGAGTCGCTTTAATTATCCTTTTTGAAGGTGCACATAATGTCCAGATCATTGCAAACTCTAGGGTCTCCCCAAATGATTGTTGGATACCTGCCGGCCATACAGCTTTCCAAATACGCCCCCATCCTTCCCCCAAAACCGGCTGCAATCGCCCGATATCGGTTATATCAGAGGAATATATTAAGATGATCTCAATCAAAAACAACACTAAAATGACAGGTAATATTATTTCTGCTAGCCGGGCTAGAACCTCAATTCCACTAAACAATGCATAGGTGATGGCAATCATAAATATGCCAAGTATGACCCAATTAGGTGTACCCGGTAAAATGGTCGTTGGGATGAGATCCTTTATATCCCCCAGTGTACGACCCGCGTTATATAAAAAATGAAGGCAATAAAACCAAGAAATTGGGGTTCCCAGCCAAAATCCAAATTGGGTAGGAAACCATTCAACTAGGGTTAATCCCGGCTGCAGACGCATTAAGATCAGATACATTAAGATAAGACATGTCCCGATTCCGGTAGATAGCAAGGTAGACAGCCAAGCATCTCTTCCGGCTGCAGAGGCAAATCCAAATATCACCGAAGTGCCAATCTGAAACAATAGGGTAAGCATAAATAATTGACCGGAGGATATTCTCTCCATGGTTTCGCCACCTCCTATCCCAACTTTTGTTATTCAACAGTTATTAACGTAAACAAAATTTAGTAATTTATTTAATAAATGGTTAAAATAAGAAAAATTTTTAGGGAAAGGGGGATAGAGATGCGGCTATTGCGATGGTTAGAAAAGAAAATCTTAAAATCGAATCAAAATGGTGATCATCGTTTATTCAACAAGGCGGGGAATTTACATTCTAACCAACTTAAAGGTCAATTTCACGATGAAATAAAGCAGTTGAAAATGATTTTTGAACGATCTTCCGATATTGTGTTCCGTGAATTTCAGCTAGGCGGGATACAAAAAGGAGGGCTTATTTTTTTAGATGGCATGGTGGATAGCCAGATTATTGATTCTGACGTGGTGAAACCCTTATTGGATTTTGGGAAGAGGGCGTCTCTTTCTGCAACAATACCTCTAAAAGAAATGGAAGCTTTTCTTCGGGATCAAGTTATCTATGTATCACAGGTGAGTATAGGACAGACAATGAAGGAAGTCGTGGATCATATTTTGAATGGGGGAACGGTTTTATTATTGGAGGGAGTAAAACAATCCCTATTTATTAGCGCCCCAGCATGGCAGATGAGATCTGTTGAAGAACCTTCGACGGAAGCGGTGATCCGTGGTTCTAGAGAAGGATTTACAGAGAACCTTAGAACCAATACCAGTTTGATTCGCAGGAGATTAAAAACCCCTCAGCTTAAAATGGAAGAGATGACGGTCGGACGGTTATCTAATACGAAAATCGCTATAACATATCTCGAGGGAATTGCAGAGCAAGCTCTTGTTGCAGAGGTAAAGGAAAGGATAGGGCAAATTGACATTGATGCAATTTTAGAAAGTAATTATATTGAAGAACTCATTCAGGACAACCCCTATTCAGTTTTCCCCCAAGTGAACAATACCGAACGACCGGATAAAGTAGCTGCTTATTTATTGGAAGGGAAAATTGGGATTCTGGTTGATAATACGCCCTTTGCTCTCCTTGTACCTGTTTCGTTTTATGAAATGCTCCAATCGAGTGAGGATTACTATCAGCATTTTATGGTTTCGACCGTCATCCGATGGCTTCGCTTTTTTATGTTGGCAGGCGCCTTGTTATTGCCCTCTCTTTATATTGCAATAACTGCCTATCATCAAGAAATGCTTCCAACTACTCTTTTACTAAGTGTCTCTTCCGGGAGGGAAACCGTTCCCTTCCCAGCCTTTGTCGAAGCCTTAATTATGGAAATATCCTTTGAGGGCTTGCGGGAAGCTGGTGTTCGTCTGCCGCGGCCCGTTGGACAGGCCGTGAGTATTGTTGGAGCTCTTGTGATTGGGCAGGCGGCCGTGCAAGCCGGAATTGTATCTGCATCGATGGTCATTATTGTTTCGATTACCGGTATATCTTCCTTTATTTTTCCTGCCTTCAGTCAAGGGATTGCCATTCGTTTACTTCGATTTCCCATGATGATCTGTGCAGCGACATTGGGTTTGTATGGCATCTTAGTGGCAACGTTGATTCTTTTGACCCATATGGCACGGCTTCGCTCTTTCGGTGTCCCTTATTTGTCACCAGTGGCACCTTTGAATTTAACTAGTCTGAAAGATATTTATGTTCGTACACCATGGTGGGGAATGATTAATCGTTCCGATCAAACTGGGAAAAAGAATCAAGAACGGATGAATCATTTCATGCGTCCACGGCCGCCCCGTCGAAGGAACTAGAAGAGTCTTGGTTTGGAGGAGAACGCAATGAGAAAACGAGGAGTCCTGATCATCAACTGCATCTTAATAGTCTTACTGACTGGCTGTTGGAGCAGAATAGAGGTCAATGATCTTTCAATCGTAATGGCTACAGCCATCGATAAGATGAATAATGGAAAATTCCGTGTCTCGGTTCAGGTAGCGATTCCAAAGCAGCTTGGACCTGTTGGTGCCGGAGGTACTGGATCCGGAGATGGAACTACCGTTCTTATTTCAGAGACAGGAGAATCAGTGATGGACGCTATTCAGAGACTTCAAGTAAAATTACCTCGTCGTATTTTCTTTTCCCATTCCCGGAATCTAATCATTGGGGAAAGGGCAGCCAGGGATGGTATTTTTCAGACTCTAGATTTCATTTCGAGAGTAAGGGAAGCACGGTTGCGTAGTTTTATATTGTTTACAAAGGGAGAAGCAGCACCTCTTTTGAAACTGACTCCTTCCATGGAGAGATACACTTCAGAAACTATTAGGGAAGAGCAGAAAATGGGAGCGGGAGTTCGGATCAGAATTAAGGATTTTATCGATATGCTTACAACTGAAGGGATTTCCCCTCTTGGTGCTCAAGTTGCCATTATGCCTGAAGAAAAGGGCGGGGAAAATTCCAAGCAGACTCCCGCTATCGTTGGAACGGCAGTTTTTAATGAGGATAAATTGGCAGGATGGATGAATGATCAGGATACATTGGGGGTGCTATGGATTCGTAATGAAATAGAAAAAGCTAACATCACGGTGACGGTACCAAAGGAAAAGGGAGGGGGAAAAATCGGTGTTCAGCTTATGAAAGGACAGTCAAAGGTGAAACCGATTCTTGAGAAGCGTAAGGTAAAGATGAACGTGAGTATTAATGCGGAAGTTGAACTCTTTGAAAATGGCTCGAAATTAGATTTAGGCAACCCGAAAGAGTTGCACTATGTTCAAACACTGCTGGAAAAGGATGTAAAGGAAAAATGCCGATTAGCTCTCGATAAGGGGCAAAACCAGCTACATTCCGATATATTTGGGTTTGGTAATGCTCTTTACCGCACCTATCCGAAAGCATGGAAAGAACAGTATAAAAAACAGTGGATGGAGGAATTCCCCGAGCTCGAGGTGAGTATACATCCCCATGTTTCCATCGTCCGTACAGGGCTTACCATTAAGTCTCCAGAAATGAAAGATTAAAATGAAGAAGCAGCAAGACTCCGTTATTGAGACGGAGTCTATATTTATGATTTACGTGCAATGTAAATGTACCGGTGGCCATTAAGAAGTAAACTAATCCTGCAATCAAAAATTAACCAATTCTAATTCTACCCTTGATAGATATAATCAAATGAACTAGAATGATAGGTAAAATTCAAAATCGCAGGATTGTGACTGGTTAGCAGGCAAGACCTAAAATGAGTTAAGGACAGAATGTACCTTTGTGTATAAGTCCTTACCATTTTAGGTCTTTTTTATTTGCTATTTAACACAGCCTAACGTTTAAATCATATTAAATAAGGAGTTTTTCAGATGAAAAAGAATAAGAGTATATTGATGGGGTTACTTGTTTTAACATTATGCTTCATTACGATTATAGAAGTTTTAATAGAAAAGCAAGAGAAATCTAGATTAGAAATAACTAATAAAAATCAAAAGAATGACCAATCCCTAGACCTGGTGCTTAGCGGCAATGATTCTCTCCATCAATGGGGATTTGACGAAGGGGCTGGAAAAGTCACACGTGATTGTGGTCAATCCAAGTTGTCTGCTATTCATTATGGATTAAAATCAGATCCTGAATGGAAAAACGGCATTAGCGGGAAAGCATTATTATTTGATGGGTATTCAAATTGGCTAGAAATAGCTCCAGAAGAGGTAAATAAACCAGCTGAATCTTTTTCGATTGAAGCATGGGTTGCACCGAGAGCCTATGAATGGGGAGACAATGGACAAACCTCGGTTATTATCAATCAACACGATAAAGGAAATAAACAAGGATTTATTGTGGGGATGGGGCGGCATGGATATATAACGTTTCAGCTTGCCCTAAACGGTGAATGGCATGAAATTTGGTCGCCGGAAGGGAAAATTTTACCGAAAGATAAATGGTCTTATGTTGTTGCCCAATTTGAAAAAGAAACAAATAAAATCTCACTATATTTAAACGGTGAACTAATAATGGAAAAAGAAGTGCCGAATCATAGTGAGTTTACACCAGCGGCTCATCTGCCGTTACTAGTTGGCAAACACAATCAGGCAGCCGCTGTGTCTGATGTATTCCAAGTTAATATGTTTAATGGGTTAATGGACAATGTTTCATTGTACAGTAAAGCATTTAGCAATGAATCTATTAAACAGCACTATGAGGAGGTCATTAACAAATGGAACAATAAACTGCCGATACCAGATACTTCATTTGATCGAACCGTTTATAAAGGAGACCGCTATCGCCCTAATTATCATTTTACTGCTCCACAGCATTGGATGAATGAACCACATGCACCTATTTACTATAACGGAAAATACCATTTATTTTATCAATTTAATCCAGCTGGTCCTTTTTGGCATCAGATTCACTGGGGACATGCTGTAAGTAACGACATGATTCATTGGGAAGATAGTCCCGTTGCACTAAGTCCAACAGAGGGAACAGCCGCCAGGGATGGCGTGTGGTCTGGAAGTGCAACATATGACGAAAATGGGGTACCAGTGTTATTTTACACAGCAGGACACGATGAAATGAAGCCGAATCAAATGACGGGTATGGCGCACGCAGCAGATTCAAAGGATGTCAACTTAAATCACTGGAACATGAATCCAAACCCTGTAACCATTCAAGCGGAAAATATCGATACACCAAAAGGAAAGGTGATGTTTGGACAATTTCGCGATCCTTATGTATGGAAAGATGGAGACAACTGGTATCAGCTTGTTGGATCAGGAGTGGAAAAGGCTGGTGGAACAGCTTTACTCTATAGTTCCAAAGATCTAGAAAACTGGAAGTATGAAAAGCCGCTTATGATTGGTGATAAAGTAAAATACCCGCGTACAGGAGATGTATGGGAACTTCCATTTTTAGTACCGATTAAAAACAAGGAGACAGGTGAACAAAAATATGTATTTATGATCAGTCCTTATTTTAAGTCCCCCAGTCCAGATGCTGCCCGCTTTACGTTTTATTGGATTGGGACATGGGACCCAGAACGGCTGGAGTTTATCCCTGATCATGAGGATCCTAAAATGTTTGATTATGGTGAACATTTTACAGGAGCACAAGGTTTTATAGACAAGAATGGCCGTACCATTGTAACAAGTATTTTACAAGACAGGCGTTCGGAAAAAGAAAAATATCACTCAGGGTGGGCACATGGAGCTGGCCTGCCGCTTGAAATCTATTTAAATAATAATCAAGATCTTGGTATTCGTCCGATTGATGAGGTCCAATTACTTCGAAGAGAAGAACTAATATCCATTGAAAATGTTTCAATGGATGAAGCAAATAAACAGCTTGAAAAAATCCAAAGTGACCAAATAGAAATCGAGCTAGAATTAGATGTTTCACATTTGAAAGAGGCGGGTTTGAAACTATTAAAAGATCCAAATAATCAGGAAGAAACGATTATTTTTTATAATCATGATAGTAAAACCATTCAGATTGACCGCAGTCGATCTAGTAAAAATCCCGATATTGAAAAGGGAATCCAAGGCGGAGAGCTGAACGTTGAAAACAATACATTAAGGATAAAACTATTTATTGATAAATCCATTGTTGAAGCATATGTCAATAATGAAAAAAGCATTTCTTCCCGCGTATTTCCAACGCTCGATCAATCAAAAGGACTCGAAGTTTATGGGATTGATGGGGATCCGTTTGTACGCTTGATGAGAGTATGGAATTTAGGTACAGCCATTAAAGGAGAGGAAGATTAACCTATTGGTTTAAACTCTCTTAAATTTGTTTTTTATGAAAATTTAACTATAAATTCCTTTTGGAATTAAGGGTATATTATCCTATTGCTATAAACTGTCCAACAGCATATACTCTTCCGTATAAACAAAATTATGTGGGATTGTGACTGGACAGCAGGCAAGACCTAAAGTGTAGTAAGGGCGAAGTGTACCTTTTGGTAGACACACCCTTATACATTTTAGGTCTTTTTTTGTTGCCTAGGAAAGGAATTTGACTAGTTTGAAAAGAAGGAAAATTCTAAACAGACATCATGACCACGCGGAAAATGGAGGATTTAAGGAAATGGAAATGAAAACTCGAAACAAATCAAAATTGAAAAAGCTAGTTTTGACAGCACTCGTGGCTGCCAATTGCCTAGCCGCAGCACCTGCGTTTGCAGAGGAAATTAGTTCAGATTACACGTCAATCTGGTCACGTCAGCAAGCAGAAAAAGTAACGCCGACAGATAAAACAACAGCACCAAAAATTGATCTTGAATTTGATCTTGTAGCACCTGATCAATGGGTATGGGATACTTGGCCGCTTCAGAATAGAGATGGTTCACTGGCTATTGTTAATGGCTACCGCGTGGCTTTTGCATTGGTAGCACCGCGCTCCCTAGGTTGGGGTGAACGCCATACGGAAGCAAGAATTGGTATGTTCTACTCTAAAAACGGCAAAGATTGGACTTACGCAGGAATCCCTTATGACTATGATAAAGCCTTAGGTTATATGCAATGGGCTGGTACATCTATGATAGATGAGAATGGAAAAGTGCATTTATTCTATACGGCAACTGGTGATAGAGATAATTGGGATTACAATGGCTGGGATAAAAGAGCCGTACAGCGTCTTGCTAAAACTACCTTTGACATCAGTGCCGATAAAAACGGTGTCCATCTGACGAATGAAGGGAAACATCAAATCATTCTTGAAGCAGACGGCAAACACTATGAAACAATCGAACAAGCAAATAGTCCTATCATTACGGCATTCCGAGATCCATTCTTCTTACAGGATCCGAACACTGGAAAAGAGTATATTATCTTCGAAGGACAAGCTGGAAGCAACAGAGATTTTATCAAACCCGAAAATATCGGTGATGAAGAATACCGCAAAACCCACTCAGTTCCTGCTGGAGCCGAATTGTATAACGGTAATATCGGAATCGCAGAAGTACTTGATAAGGATGTAACAAAATTAAAGCTTCTGCCTCCATTGCTTGAGTCAGTGGGAACAAACCACCAGATGGAACGTCCGCATGTTGTCGTAAATGGAGATGATTATTATCTATTTACCATCAGCCATACATTTACTTATGCTCCAGGCTTAACTGGTCCTGATGGTGTCTATGGTTTTGTTGGTAAAGGGCTGTTCGGTGACTATAAACCAATGAACGAAAGTGGTCTTGTAATTGCAAATCCTAAGGAAAACCCATATCAAGCCTATTCTTGGATGGTCCTTCCAGACCAACAGGTAATCAGCTTTATTAACGAGCCGAAGGATGAGAACGGTAATGTAAAATTTGGAGGTACCTTCGCACCAACTCTAAAAGTGAAACTGAATGGAGATACATCTGAAATTACACATGAAGGTAAACACGGTGAAATTAAGCCATTTGGGGCAAATCGTTAATCGTTAAATTAAATAGGAAGAGGAGAAAAAGGATGATCTTTAATTATAAGAAAGCTGTATCTGCAATCGTGTTAACAGCAAGTGTTGTTGCCTCGACTTTTTCTGGACTAACTGTAAAAGCAGAAAGCACCGAGCAAACGGTAAATTGGACACGAGAACAGGTGTCAAAAATTGAACTTAATCAAGACAATACTTTACCTTATACAGATATAAGTGAGCTGGAGAAATTAGCACCAGGTTATCATATTTGGGACACATGGCCGCTGACTGATCGCGATGGAAATATCGCTAGCGTGAAAGGCTGGAAAGTGATGTTTGCACTATCCGCACCAAATGATGTGCTGCCGGGTAAAGTACATGATATCGCAACGATCCGCTATTTTTACTCGAAAAACGGTAAAGATTGGACTCTTGGCGGGACACTTTTCCAAGAAGGAGCTTCATTAGGTTCTCGTGAGTGGGCTGGATCTGCCATGATGGATAATGGGAAAATTCATGCATTCTATACAGCAACTGGACACAGAGGTGAGGAGCGGTTGACATTTGAGCAGCGCCTTGCCATGGCAACAGGTGATATTATTGCAGATCATAATGGAGTTCATTTTGAAAACTGGGGCAAACACAAGATCATTTTAGAGCCGGACGGCAAATATTATCAGACGAAAGAACAGGCTCATAAGGGTGAAGGCGGCGGTTATGCTTTCCGTGACCCGATGTGGTTTAAAGACCCAAAAACGAATAAGGAATATATTTTATTTGAAGGAAATTCAGGGGGGACTGTAGGCGAGCGCACATATAAACAAGAATTTGCTGGAAGTTCCGAGTATGCCAGCAAGAACCCTGTACCTGCAGGAGCCGTTCATGCGAATGCAAACATTGGTATTGCAGAGGTAGTTGATGGTGATCCTTCAAAACTTAAAATGATGCCTCCACTTTTGGAAGCAAATTATGTAAATGAAGAATTAGAACGCCCGCACATTGTTGTAAAGGATAAAAAATATTATCTATTTACTGACAGCCATATCAATAAGTATGCTGAAGGGCTGCAAGGACCTGAAGGGTTATATGGATTTGTTTCCGATACGTTGATTGGTGGTTATGAGCCGCTGAATGAAAGTGGTTTGGTTTTAGCCAATCCTCCGGAAAATCCATACCAAGCGTATTCATGGCTTGTACTTCCTAATTTAAATGTGGTCGGGTTTGCTCATTTTGGAGATTTAGGCGATATGTCAATTGGTGATGTTGGCAACCAATCACCAGAATTCCAATTTAGCCATTTTGGAGGCACATTGGCTCCAACAATCCAGCTGTCAATCAAAGGTGACACAACAAAAATAGCAAAAGAGTTAAGCCCAGGCTGGATTAAACAATAAGGAAATGATTTAGAATAATGAGAAAGGTCAGTCAATCGTTTAAAATATTGGCTGACCTTTCTATGAAAAGAAGAGGACAACGTTATATAGACAAGGAAGGTATTTAGGGGATGAAAAGGAACAAAATCAAAAAGAGCAAATCTATTATAGCTGCTATTATAGGACTTTTTACTATTTTTACACCCATTGTCAGCTCAAGTGTTTTTGCTCAAGAAAATACAGATACATTCAACTGGACACGAGAAAATGTTAGTAATCTTATGATAAATGACCATAATACAGCACCGGAAATTAATAAAGACGAGCTTGTTGAAATTTCTTCAGACTCTTATATTTGGGATACATGGCATTTGCAGGATTTAAATGGTCATCCAGCTGTTGTTAACGGCTATAAAATTATTTTCGCCTTATCCGTTCCAAAGGATGTACTTCCTGGAAAACGCCATGATACAGCTGAAATACATTATTTCTATTCAAAGGATGGAAAGAGCTGGGTGTCGGGTGGCCCAGTTTTTAAAGATGGTGAAGCATTGGGATCCAGACAATGGGCTGGCTCTTCCATTGTTACTCGAGATGGAAAGCTGCAAATCTTTTACACAGCTACAGGACAAAACAATGAAACTCAACTGAGCTATGATCAGCGGATCGCAACTGCAACTGCAGATATTCGTACAACAAACACCAGTGTGGCATTTACGAATTGGTCGGAACATGAAATTATTCTTGAGCCAGATGGTGAATACTATCAAACAAAGGAACAAACAGGACACGAAGAATCCTCTTATGCATTCCGTGACCCGTATTTTTTCCAGGATCCGAAGACTGGGGAAGAATATCTTTTATTTGAAGCAAACTCTGCTGGAAAGCTTGAAGACCGCCCATTTAAACATGAATATATTGGGTCCGAAGAATTCCGCCGAAACCATGTCAGCCCTGAAGGTTCAAAAGCTTTTAATGGCAGTATAGGTATCGCAAAAGCATCTGGTGAAGGGTTGGCTAAATTTAAACTGCTGCCGCCTTTATTAGAAGCAAATTATGTTAATGACGAACTTGAACGGCCAAGTGTAATCGTAAAAGGAAACAACTATTATCTTTTTACAAAAACACATACTGAGAAATTCGCATCTGGCCTTGATGCGCCGGAAGGATTATATGGATTTACTTCAGACTCACTCTTTGGAGGCTATAAACCGTTGAATAAAAGTGGACTAGTCATTGCAAATCCAATGGAAAATCCGTATCAGGCATATTCTTGGATGGTTATGCCGAATGGCACTGTTATAAGTTTTGTGAATTATGTTAATGTTGACGATAAAGATATTCATGAAATTGGTGAACAATCACCAGAGTATCAAAAGGAACATTTTGGCGGAATGCTGGCACCTTCCATAAAAATATCTATCACACGTGATGAAACAAAGATTCTTCATGAGAAGAAGCAAGGTGTTTTTAAATAATCGATTAGGATACGAGAGTGGCGTTCAGTTAATAACTGAGCGCCACTGTACATTGTTAAAGTATTTGTCATTATTTACCTGGAAATCAGGGCACAACAATAAGCCAAAACGGACGAATTTATAAATTCAAGGTGGAGGATGAATATACAAGACAAACGGAAAGAACCTCAGGATATTGCTCAAGACTTATTACCGTTATTAGGCGGAAAAGACAATATTAAAAAGATGACCCATTGCACGACCCGATTACGTTTTGAGCTTCAAGATGAGTGCAAGGTTAATAAAGCGGCAATAGATGAAATGAATGGTGTACATGGGACCTTTTCTCGAATGGGACTTTTCCAAATTATTTTAGCTCCAGGTGTTGTCAATAAGATATACAGGGCAATTCATGAAACAAAGCCAGATCCTGTTTCTGGAACCTCCAATACTGAACCGCCAAAGGTGAGAATGAATCCTTTTATTCAATTTGCTAGGACTTTGTCTAATATTTTTGTTCCTATTATTCCTGCTATTGTTGCAAGTGGTTTATTAATGGGACTTATCGGAATGATCAAGGTGTTTCAGTGGGCACCGCAGGATAGTTCCTTAATGAAAATGTTGGATATTTTTTCAAGTGCTGCCTTTATTATTTTGCCAATATTGATTGGTTTTAGCGCTGCTAAGGAATTTGGAGGCAATCAATTCCTGGGTGCAGTAATAGGAGGAATTTTAACTCACCCTGCCCTCTTAAATCCTTCTGCGCTTGGATATAAAGTACCAGAATATATCGAGGTGATAGGGATTGATATACCTTTAATCGGGTATCAGGGAACAGTAATACCGATATTAATTTCTGTTTTTATTATGAGCAGGCTTGAATTGCGCTTAAGGAAAATGGTCCCAAGTTCATTAGATTTGTTCCTTATCCCGTTTTTAATCATTATATTTATTGGTTTTATCTCCCTTTTAATTATCGGACCGATCTCATTATTTATCGGTGACATCATGACAAATACATTTGAGTTTGTCTATAAAGCTGGAGTAATCGCCGGGTTTTTATTTGGCGGCTTATATTCTCTCATTGTGATCACGGGGTTACATCATACTTTACATGCAGTCGAAATGGAATTACTCGCAAATCCAGAGATAGGTGTGAACTTTTTATTACCGATTTGGTCAATGGCCAATATTGCTCAAGGTGGAGCGGGGCTAGCTGTATTTTTTAAAACAAGGAACGAGAGAATAAAAAAAATTGCGATCCCTTCCGCTTTTTCAGCCTTTTTCGGTATTATTGAACCGGTTATTTTTGGGATTAATATAAAACTTGTTAAACCATTTATAGGTGCAGCTATAGGAGGTTCTTTTGGAGGAGCGTATGTGGTTCTTACACATGTCGTGGCAAATTCCTTTGGTTTAACAGGAATTCCAATGATTGCTATTGTAGCGCCATTAGGGATTTCGAATTTAGCGCATTACCTTATTGGTCTCGGTATCTCTGTAATGACTGCATTCATAGCTACTTTTATTCTTTGGGGGAATGAAGAAGCCGAATAAAGTAGTCATGATTATAATCACAGCCAAATGCGAGAGCAAAGGAGGAAGGTGAAAGATATGAGAATTAATAAAATCTTAAATAATTGTGTAGTTGTAGTGAAAGACGCAGACGGAGAAAAGATTGTGATGGGAGAAGGGATAGGATTCCAGAAAAGAAAGAATGATCTGGTGAATCAAGATAAAATTGATAAAGTTTTTATCATGAAGGATCCAAATGAGCATAAAAAATTCGAAGAAATATTACAATTCTTACCGGAAGAGCATATACAAGTAGCAGAAGAGATTATCACTTATGCAGAAAAGGACTTAGGTGTCATGGTAAACGAGCATATCCATGCTGCCTTTTGTGATCACTTATCATTTGCAATTGAACGATTAACAAATGGTATTTCCATTAAAAATGTACTGCTTGATCAAATTAAAATTCTTTATGTAAAAGAGTATCAAATAGGACTTTGGGCAAAGGAGTTAATAAAAGAAAAATTAGGAGTAGAAATTCCTGAAGATGAAGTAGGAAATATTGCGATGCATATGCATACTGCCAGAATGAATGCAGGCGATATGCAGGAAACAATTGATATTACAACGACTATTCAAGAAATTACGAGAATCATTGAAAGTTGTTTAAATATAAATATTGTCGAAGATACGATGTCATATGAACGATTAATTACCCATTTACGTTTTTCACTTAAAAGTCTATTATCAAATGAGACGAACCATGACTATGATCCAAAAATGGCTTCGATGATCAAGGAAAATTTTAAAGAAGCATTTTCCTGTGCACAAGAAGTTGGTCAATTTGTGGAAGGGAAATATCATATAAAATACCCAGATGCAGAGTTAATGTATATTTCCATGCATATTCAAAGATTTTATAATCGAGCTAATATGCAGGAAAACAAACATGAAGGCTGATGTTCATAAGATAATATTCAAGGCTTTCCGACTTATTCGGAAGGCTTTTTATGTTTTGAGTTAATTTTAGGACCTTACACTCGTTTTTTACAAAAGGTCGACAAAAAATATTAAATCCAGTCTAAAACTACAGAATACCTGGTGACTTAATTCATTTTTAATTAATAAGCTTGAAGGAAGTGGTAGCACTTATTAATTAAACTTAAGCGATTGCCAGTTTGGAGATAATGTTCTAATATTTGAAGATTTGGCTTAACATATTTTTTGCCGACTTTATTGTCATTTTGTATACAGAAGATTCTGTTTCGAAAATCGATTGTTTCTTCACTCATAAGTTGAAGTTTCTTAACCATGGAGTGAATATTGTCCAGAGGACTTGAAGTCACTACGCTGCTTTGCAAGCGGAATAGATAGGAGGGGTAGCCGGATTTGTGCTGAGAATGATATCCATGAGTGTGATACGAATAGCCGCAAAATAAAATATTAGTTGTCATATGCTCCCTCTTTTTTAATAAAATAGCAAAATAGTAGATGTTTTGATTATATCATCTATGTTTAAATGTTGTAACACCCTATAAGATGTAATTAAATAATCAAGGTTTCTAGAAATGGGGAAGAAGGATGACATATATTCCAGTTGCTGTCCAAATGTTCACATTGCGGGAAGAAAGTGCCCAAGATTTTGCCGGAACATAAAAAAAAGTAGCTGAGCTTAGCTTTGATGGTATTGAATTTGCCGGGTATGGCGGATTGACTGCAAAAGAAGTTAGAGCTTTATTAGATGGGTTTGGACTCCAAGCAGCGGCCAGTCACGTGCCTCTGGAAGAAATGGAAAATAATCTGTATCAAGTTATTGAGGATCAGAAAGTATTAGGAAGCTATTATGTGGTCTGCCCTTATTTACTGCCAGATCGCCGCAGCATTGAGGATTACAAAGCTCTTATTTCCTTTTTGGATCAAACTGGTGAAACCTGCCGTCAGGAAGGCATTTACTCTTTGCTATCATAACCATGACTTTGAACTAGAGCGGAGTTCAAATGGCAAAACAATCCTCGAAGCCATTTTTGATAAAACGCACTCTATTAATGTAAAAACAGAACTGGATGTATATTGGCTGACAAAAGCGGGCGAAAATCCGGTTGAGTGGATGGATCGATACAAAAATCGAACACCCCTTATTCATTTAAAGGACATGACGACAGACGGTGAACAATTTTTTGCCGAGCTAGGAACAGGCGGGTTGATATTGAAGCCGTGCTACATAAAGGAAAGGAAAACGGAGTTGAGTGGTGGGTGGTCGAGCAGGATGTTTGCCGCCGTTCACCATTTGAAAGCATTAAAATCAACATGAATTACTTAAAAACAGTGAATAATAATTAAGTTACCCGAGTTCAATATTTTCCACCCTACGTGTCAATGTAAGCAGTTTCATTAATGGTTCAATCCATTAAAATAATAGAAAAGTAATCTCAAAAGGGAGTTTGGTTATCATGGTAAAAGTAACTGTATGGAATGAAAATCGTCACGAACAAAAAAATCCGGTTGTAAGAGATATATACCCTGACGGCATTCATGGTACAATAGCAGAATTTTTAAAAGAAAACGGTCATGAAGTAAAGACCGCTACTCTAGACGAACCAGAGCATGGCTTAACGGATGAAGTTCTAGACAATACCGAGGTGTTAGTTTGGTGGGGGCATTTAGCACATGGTGAAGTAAAGGATGAAATTGTTCAAAAGGTTCAGCAGCGCGTTCTCGACGGTATGGGTCTGATTGTTCTTCATTCCGGGCATTTCTCAAAAATATTTAAGACATTGATGGGAACCAGTTGTGATTTAAAATGGCGGGAAGCAGACGAAAAAGAGAGACTTTGGGTAGTAAGTCCAAGTCATCCGATTGTAGAAGGTATCTCAGAGTATATTGAATTAGAAAAGGAAGAAATGTATGGGGAACATTTTGATATTCCGCAGCCAGATGAACTGATCCTTACAAGCTGGTTTGAAGGTGGAGAGGTGTTCCGCAGCGGCTGTACATTCAAACGTGGAAACGGGAAAGTATTTTACTTCCGTCCTGGACATGAAACCTATCCTACTTACCACAACAAAGACATCCAACGAGTCATTAGTAATGCGGTAAAATGGGCAAAGCCGGTAAAGCGTGAACGTCCAGTCTATGGAAATGCAAAACCACTAGAAGGTATTGCACGGAAATAAGAATGGAAAAATTAAAAGCAGGCTTGAAGTAGAATGATGAAGATAACTTCTCAGCTGCCTATTGGGGTGAGGAGTTTTTATATGTTATAGTATTTTTTATTATTTTGGCGGGAGGGTCATAGTGTGAAAATGAATGATCAATGGTGGAAGAAAAGTGTCGTGTATCAAATTTATCCGCGAAGTTTTATGGATTCTAATGGAGATGGAATTGGTGATCTCCAAGGGATTATCCAAAAACTCGATTACTTGAAGTTATTGGGTGTAGATGTTATTTGGCTCAGCCCTGTTTATGATTCACCAAATGATGATAATGGGTATGACATCCGAAACTATCAAGCCATCATGAAAGAGTTCGGAACCATGGGTGAATTTGACCAGCTTCTCACGGAAATACATAAAAGAGGGCTGAAGGTCATTATGGATTTAGTGGTTAACCATACCTCGGATGAACACGAATGGTTTGTAGAATCCAAAAAATCGAAAGACAATCCATATAGAGATTATTATATTTGGCGGGAAGAACCAAATAACTGGGGCTCAGTATTCAGTGGGTCTGCCTGGGAGCATGACGAAACGACGAATGAGTATTATTTGCATTTATTTTCAAAAAAACAACCAGATCTAAATTGGGAAAATCCAAAGCTCCGTCAGGAAGTATATCAAATGATGAAATTCTGGCTGGATAAAGGAATTGACGGCTTCCGAATGGATGTTATTAATTTTATTTCTAAACATCCAGATCTTCCGGATGGTGTGAAAGATGAGCAGCAGCAATATGGCGATGGCAGCCCTTACTTCATGAATGGACCAAGAATTCATGAGTTTTTGCATGAAATGAACCAAGAGGTTTTATCAAAGTCTCCGGTCATGACAGTTGGTGAAATGCCGGGTGCTTCACCTGAGGACGCCATCCAATATACAGATCCTAATCGGGAAGAAGTAAATATGATTTTTACTTTTGAACATATGGATTTAGACAGTGCACCAGGAGGTAAATGGAATTTAAAACCATTATATTTACCTGATTTGAAGGAAAACTTGGCGAAGTGGCAGACGGCACTGCATAATAAGGGCTGGAATAGCCTATATTGGAACAATCATGACCAGCCGCGGATTGTTTCACGGTTTGGTGATGATCAAGACTACCGCGTAGAATCAGCAAAAATGCTTGCAACATGTCTTCACTTTATGCAAGGAACACCGTATATTTATCAAGGTGAAGAAATTGGAATGACGAATGTGAAGTTTGATTGCCTTGAGGATTATCGTGATATCGAGACCATCAATATGTATCATGAGAGAAAATCTCTAGGAAATTCCCATGAGGATATCATGAATTCTATTTACACAAAGGGAAGAGATAATGCGAGAACACCCATACAGTGGGATGATTCGGAAAATGGAGGATTTACATCCGGCAAACCATGGATTCAAGTGAATCCCCGCTATAAAGAAATTAATGTTAAAGCAGCACTGGAAGATCCAAATTCAATCTTTTATTTTTATCAAAAATTGATTGCTTTACGAAGAGAACTGGATATCATTGTCGAAGGAAGTTTCCAATTGCTCTTAAAGGATCATCCAGAAATATTTGCTTACGAAAGAAAATGGCAGGATGACCATCTGATTGTATTGTGTAATTTTAGTAGCTCCGAAATTGTCATTGATGAGGAAGATTTGCTGTCAAAAATGCAGGAATATCAAGTGGTTATTTCCAATTATGAACAGGGTAATAAGGGGACTTTACGTCCTTACGAAGCTATTGTGTTAAGAAAGTAAATCATGAAAAAGGGGCTCTCTTACGAGCCCCTTTTCTCTTATATAATTTGTAAAATGGCAAATCCATTGCCTTCAAGCTGGGTCGTAAAAGCTTCAGCGGAATTCTTCTTTTCTTCTCCGGTCCATAAATCTTTAATATTTTTCTTTGCTGCACTAAATGGAATTTCAAAATTCACAGGATCGTTGCTAGTATTAAGGATGATGAGAATTGTTTGTTCATCATTTGCCTTTGTATAAGCGAGACAATCTAGATTTTCAGAATCAACAAAGGTAAAGTCTCCTTCGTTTCGAAGTAACGAATGTTCCCTTCGCAATTGAATTAGTTTATGAACATGGTTAAATAGGTCTGTATTTTGTTGCGCTGTATCCCACTCCATACACTTACGGCAGCCAGGATCTTGGGTACCGGTCATACCAATTTCATCTCCGTAATAAATACAAGGAGTTCCAATAAAGGTTAGTAACATGGTAAAGACTTGTTTTACCCGGTCGATATCATCGCCGCATTCCGTCAGTATCCGTGGAGTGTCATGGCTGCCGACCAAATTAAAAGCTACATCGTTTACATTTTTAGGATACATATGAATAACGCCTGTCATATTCTCCATAAATTGTTTTGCAGAGATGGTTTGCTTAGCAAATAAGTTTAATATATTTGTGGTAAAAGGATAATTCATGACAGCGTCAAACTGATCACCTCTAAGCCACGGCATCGAGTCGTGCCAAATTTCCCCTAGTATATATAAATCTGATTTGATTGCTTTTACTTCTTTACGGAACTCTCTCCAGAATGCGTGGTCTACCTCGTTTGCAACATCCAGTCTCCAGCCATCGATATCAAACTCTCTTACCCAGTATCGGCCTACCTCTAATAGATAATCTTTTACTTCAGGATTTTCAGTATTTAGCTTTGGCATAAACGGAGTAAAGGCGAATGTATCATAATTTGGTTTTGGTTCGGTTACAATAGGAAATTCATGGATATGGAACCAATTTTTAAATCGGGAATTTTCCCCTTTTTCAAGGACATCCTGAAAGTGAGGGAATAAAAAGCCGCTATGGTTGAATACGGCATCAAGCATAATTTTAATCCCATGTTGATGGCAGGATTCTACCAACTTTTTAAACGTTTCCTTTGTTCCGAACTGCGGATCTATTTCTAAATAGTCAATGGTGTCGTACTTATGGTTGGAAAACGCTTTAAAAATGGGAGTGAAGTAAATACCTGATATTCCAATTTTTTTTAGGTATGGTATGTTTTGCAATACCCCTTCAATATCTCCGCCAAAAAAGTTGGTTGGTGAAGGTTCTTCACTGCCCCATGGAACCACACCCTCAGGATCATTGGCTTTATTTCCATTAGCAAAACGTTCAGGAAATATCTGATACCACACCGTATCCTTTACCCAATGTGGAGCAGTAAAAATGTCGATCGTATTCATAAAAGGGAAACAAAAATAATAGGCAGTATCGTCCAACGGGGGCTCTGTATAGTACCCTTTTTCTGTTAGACAGGTAGTTTCTGCACCATCTTCTAAAATAAAACCATAGCGCAATCTTCGGAAGGGAGGAGCTACAGCCACAACCCAATAATCAAATAATTGATCAGAACCGCTCTTTTTTAATGGTGTCATGCTTGTCTGCCATTGATTTTCTTTCCAATCATAGGGATCACCATAGATAAGAGTAACTGCATAAACATCATTTTTTTTCGTGCGAATTTGGATATTCAACTTACCATCTGCGCAAACGTATGCATAATTATCCTTGGGCCGATGATAAATGGCTTCTTTTAACAAAAGAGTCAACTCCTTATTCATAGCTATTCATTCAAGGGCTATTTTACCCTAAAAGCCTTGATAATACTAGGATATATTTAGATAATAATTTCCCAATAAATCTATAAAAAAATTTTTTTTGAAAAAAGTTGTTGTATTTTTAAAAAATGGGCATATAATTAGACTTAAGTTGTGCAACCGTTTTCGCAAATGTAAGCGCTATTTGAAAGGGTTTGCTTTTTGAAAAGTGTTTGTACAATGCAAAACATCCTAAACAATGCACAGGAGGAGAAAAAATGAAAAAAGCAATATCCATTTTCATGCTTGTTGTTTTAATATTTGGTGTACTTTCAGCGTGTGGACCAAAAAGAGAAGAAACATCAGGTACAAAAGACACTAACAAAACAGAAGATGCAGCAAAACCAGAAAAATTAGTGGTTTGGGAAGATAAAGATAAATCAGGCTGGCTTGAAAAAGTAGCAGCTGACTTTGAAAAAGAATATGGAATTAAGATTGAGTATAAAGAAGTTGAAATGGCTACAAAGATGCGTGATCAGCTTCGTCTTGACGGTCCTGCTGGAACAGGTCCTGACATCGTTACATTACCACATGATCAAATTGGTCAAGTTGTAACGGAAGGCCTTCTTGCTGAACTGAAATTAGATAAAGAAGTTACAGACAAATTCTCGAAATCATCTATTGATGCACAAACATATGACGGTAAAATTTACGGACTTCCAAAGTCCTCTGAGACACCTGTATTTGTTTACAATAAAGATTTACTAAAAGAAGCTCCAAAAACAATGGATGAGCTTTATTCTTTCTCAAAGAATTTCACAAAAGATGGCAAGTTTGGTTTCTTAGCACTTTGGGATAACTTCTATTTCGCTCACGGTATTATTGGCGGTATGGGTGGTTATGTGTTCAATAATGACAATGGAACACTAGATCCTGAAGATATCGGCTTGAATAATAAAGGTGCAGTTGAAGGTACAGAGTATATTCAAAAATGGTACTCTGAAGGATTATTCCCTAACGGTATTATTGGTGAAAATGGCGGATCAGCAATGGACGGTCTATTCACAGAAGGTAAAGTTGCGGCAGTTATGAACGGACCATGGTCATTCCAGCCGTACAAAGATGCAGGAATTAACATTGGAATGGCAGCATTGCCAACTCTTCCAAATGGTGAACATGTTAAAACTTTCATGGGTGTAAAAGGATGGCATGTATCTGCTTACTCTAAGAACCAAGAATGGGCTACTAAATTCTTAGAATTTATTACAAATGATGAAAATGCAAAATACCGCTTCGAACAAACAGCTGAAGTTCCAACAAATACAGCTTTAGTTGATGATCCTGCAATCAAGGATAACGAAGGTGCAAGAGCAGTTGCTGAGCAATCTCAATATGCTGTTCCAATGCCAAACATCCCTGAAATGGGACAAGTTTGGGATCCAATGGCTAAGTCATTACAAACAGTGGTAACAGGTAAAACTGAACCTAAAGCTGCACTTGATTCTGCAGTGGAACAAATTAAAGCAAATATCGCTTCAACAAAATAATTTCAAAGTCAGCAGTACCTCTAAATTGGGGGTACTGCTGACAAATAATGAACAGTTTTGCTGCGTTATGAAGAAAAAAATATTTTTTTCTTGATAAAGCATTAAAGCTTATAAATTTGACTTTAGAAAGGGGAGTTTAGGATGTCTAAAGATTTATCCTATACAACCAGTCACCGTAAAAAAGCCATGATTCTTTCCATTATACCTGGGCTGGGTCAGCTATATAACAAACAGTTCTTAAAGGGAGCATCCTTTCTCATTATGAGTGCTGCTTTCATCTATGTTTTCTATGATTTATTAAACCTAGGTTTATGGGGTTTGGTTACGTTGGGGGAAATCCCATTTGAGGATCATTCTATCTTTTTATTAGTGTACGGTATCTTGGCACTTATCGTTTTAGTATTTGGAATTGGCTTTTATTTATTTAACCTGCGTGACGCCTATAAGGTTGGCCAGAAACGCGATAATCAAGAACCAGTAAGTACAGTGAGAGAGCAATACAGGAATTTGATTGACAATGGTTTTCCATATTTAATTATGTCTCCTGGCTTTTTATTATTAGTATTTGTAGTTATTTTTCCGATACTTTTCGTATTATTACTAGCATTTACGAACTACGATTTATATCATTCTCCTCCTGCGAAACTTGTGGATTGGGTATTATTTAAAAACTTTATTGACATTTTTAAGGTGGATATGTGGCGTGACACCTTCTTCTCGGTATTATCTTGGACTTTGGTTTGGACATTTGTTGCAACCACATTCCAGGTGGCTCTGGGTATTTTCTTAGCGATTATTGTCAATCAAAAGGATGTAAAAGGAAAAGCAATCATTCGTACCGTATTTATTCTTCCTTGGGCAGTACCAGCATTTGTATCCATACTTGTTTTTGCAGGTATGTTTAATGAATCCTTTGGTGCGATTAACAGAGATATTCTAGGATTCTTCGGTATGGAAGGTCTTCCTTGGATGACAGAACCAATTTTCACAAGAATCGCCTTAATCTTTATGCAAACATGGCTTGGCTTCCCGTTCATTTTTGCGATGACAACAGGTGTCCTGCAGTCAATTTCACAGGACTTATACGAAGCCGCTACGGTTGATGGTGCATCCAACTTCCAAAAGTTTAAAAATATTACTTTGCCGCTTGTGCTTTATGCTATTGCACCGGTTTTAATAACTCAATATACATTCAATTTTAATAATTTTAACATCATCTATTTATTTAATGGTGGCGGACCGGCTATCTCTGGTCAAAATGCTGGAGGAACAGATATCTTAATTTCTTGGATATACCGCCTGACAATGACTTCAGCTCAATACTCCAAGGCGGCAACGTTAACGATGTTGTTATCCATCATTGTTATTACAGTTGCGATCTGGCAGTTTAAAAGAACAAAATCATTCCAAGAAGAGGATATGATGTAATATGAAAAAACAAAATTTTGGTAGACTCACCCTTACGTACTTAGTTATCCTGATCATGTTTGTAATCATTTTATATCCACTTGCATGGATCATTGGATCATCATTTAACCCCGGGCAAAGCTTATCAGGGTCAAGTATTATTCCTGAGAATGCAACACTAGCCCACTACAAAGAGCTATTTGATACGAGTAAAAGTAACTATGTTTTTTGGTATATCAATTCGCTAAAAGTTAGTATCTTAACGATGATTTTTACTGTTATTTTAGTCAGCTTTACAGCTTATTCGTTCTCACGGTATCGCTTTGTCGGCCGTAAAAATGGTTTGATGACCTTTTTAATCCTGCAAATGATTCCTAACTTTGCAGCATTAATTGCTATTTATATCTTAGCCACTCTTACCGGATTAATTGATACTCATTTAGGCTTAATCATGGTATATGTCGGCGGACAAATTCCGATGAACACTTGGTTAATGAAGGGTTACTTAGATACGATTCCAAAAGAACTTGATGAATCTGCAAAAATTGATGGTGCGGGACATTTACGGATTTTTATCCAAATTGTTATGCCGCTTGCAACACCAATTATTGCGGTGGTTGCGTTATTCTCGTTTATCGCACCGTTTGCTGACTTCATCGTGGCAAGTATCTTACTAAGAACAGAAAAAAATTACACGCTGGCAGTTGGCCTTTACGATTTGGTGGCAAAACAATTTGGTGCCGAATTTACAACATTTGCTGCAGGTGCAGTATTGATTGCAGTTCCAATTGCAATTTTATTCTTGTCATTCCAACGCTTCTTCGTGTCTGGACTAACAGCAGGCGGAACCAAGGGATAAAAATGATTTTGCAAGAAGGAAAATCCTTATTTCTGGATTATAATAAAAACAAAAACCCTTTGAGGGGATGTAGAGTATGGCAGTTACGATTAAGGATGTGGCAGCAGTTGCGAATGTTGCTCCTTCAACCGTTTCAAGGGTGATAGCTGACAGCCCAAGAATTAGTGAAGAGACAAAAATAAAGGTAAAGAAAGCGATGGAGCAGCTTGGATACCATCCAAACTTAAATGCAAGAAACCTAGCAAGTCAGTCTACACAAGTGTTAGGACTTGTCATGCCAACGTCAAAAGATGTTGGCTTTCAAAACCCCTTTTTCCCGGCCGTTTTACAAGGTATTAGCGAGGGAGCACGAGAGAAAAATTATGCGTTACAAATGTCGACGGGAAAATCAGAAAAAGAAGTTCTTGATGCCGTTATACAGATGGTACAGGGAAAAAGAGTGGATGGAGTTATACTTCTTTATTCTAATGTTGATGATCAGGTTATATCCTATCTAAGGGAGCAAAAATTTCCTTTTGTACTAATTGGGAAGCCTTATATAGATATGGAGGAAATTACTCACGTTGATAATGATAATGTTCGTGCTGCAAAAGAAGCGACTGAATATTTAATCGGATATGGACATGAGAAAATTGGTTTTATTGGCGGTAGTCCTGAGCTTATGGTTACCGTAGATCGTGTGACGGGTTATCAGCTGGCCTTAAAAAATGCTGGGCAGGAAATCAAAAAAGAATACATGATTCATGAGGAGTTTTTAAGAGAAGGCGGTCAGGAAGCCGTTCGTGAATTAATGGCACTTGAGCAGCCTCCTACTGCACTTGTTGTAGCGGATGACTTTATGGCGCTTGGTGTTCTAAATACCTTGGATGAACTAGGAATTAATGTCCCGAACGACCTGTCTATTGTTAGCTTTAATAATGTACTGCTTGCAGAAATGGCAAGACCGCCATTAACCTCCGTTGATATAAATATATTTGAACTTGGCTATCAGGCATCGAAAAACCTAATTGTTATGGTGGAAAATAAGAACGAACCTACGAAGCGGTTAATCATTTCTCATCAAATCATCGAACGTTTATCATGCACTAAGCCAAATCCAGATAGGATTGGAAAGGATTTAACATGAAAAAATTATGGTGGAAAGAAGCAGTAGCCTATCAAATTTATCCTCGAAGCTTTATGGATTCAAACGGGGATGGAATAGGTGATATTCAAGGGATTATATCTAAATTAGATTATTTAAAAGAATTAGGCATTGATGTAATTTGGATTTGCCCAATGTATCAATCACCTAATGATGATAATGGGTATGACATTAGTGATTATCAAGAAATAATGGATGAATTTGGAACAATGGCTGATTTTGATCAGCTATTACATGAAACGCACCAACGAGGTATGAAGCTTATCCTTGATTTAGTAATCAATCATACAAGCGATGAGCACCCATGGTTTATTGAATCCCGATCCTCAAAAGATAGTCCAAAACGAGACTGGTATATTTGGAAGGACGGAAAAGACGGGAAAGAGCCAAATAATTGGGAAAGTATTTTTAGCGGGTCTGCTTGGGAATATGATGGGCAAACAGATCAATACTTTTTGCATCTCTTTTCAAGAAAGCAGCCTGACCTCAATTGGGAGAATAAAGAGGTTAGACAATCCTTATATAACATGGTGAATTGGTGGCTGGATAAAGGAATTGATGGATTTCGTGTTGATGCAATCAGCCATATTAAAAAAGAAGCTGGTTTAAAAGACATGCCGAATCCTAAGGGATTAAACTATGTTTCTTGCTTTGATAAAATGATGAATGTCGATGGAATTCATACATTTTTAAAAGAGCTTAAGGAAGAAACGTTTTCTAAGTATGACATCATGACCGTAGGAGAAGCAAATGGTGTAACGGTTGATGATGAAGCTGACTTAGAACAGTGGGTTGGAGAAGAACATGGTAAATTTAATATGGTTTTTCAGTTTGAGCACCTTAATCTATGGGATGCCGAAGTGAAAAAAGAACTTAATATTATTGAATTAAAAGATGTCTTAACCCGTTGGCAAAAAGGGCTTGAAGGTAAAGGTTGGAATGCCCTGTTTATTGAAAATCATGATAAAGCACGTGTTGTTTCAACGTGGGGTAACGACCAAGAGTTTTGGCGCGAAAGTGCAACCGCATTTGGAGTCATTTATTTCTTCATGCAGGGGACGCCTTTTATTTACCAAGGACAAGAAATTGGCATGACAAATGTTCAATTTGATTCTATTGATGATTATAACGATGTCTCAGCTAAGAACATGTACAGATTGAAGAAGGCTGAAGGGGTCCCTCATCAAGAGATTATGGAAGTAATCTGGTCTTCAGGCCGTGATAATTCCCGTACCCCAATGCAGTGGTCAGAAGAAAAAAATGCTGGATTTTCAACAGGTAACCCATGGCTGAAACTGAACCCAAATTATAAAACAATTAATGTTTCCTCTCAGGAAAGAGACGCTTCATCTGTACTGAATTTTTACAAAAAGATGATACAGTTAAAAAAGGAAAACGAAGTATTTACTTATGGTAAGTATGATTTGCTGATGGCGGACGACCCGCAAATCTATGCCTATACTAGAACGTTGAATGATGGAAAGATACTAGTAATGGCAAACCTTTCTATTAGTCCAGCAGAAGTTAAGGATGTTAAGCTGGAAAACCACCAACTATTATTAAATAACTATAATCATGATGAGCAAGAAGGGACGCTTATCCTACAGCCATATGAGGCAAGAGTTTATCGGATTAACTAGCATAAGAAAGAAAAAGACGATTTCAACTTTTGAAATCGTCTTTTTCGTGTTATTTACTTTATCCTAATTCCATGCGTCTATATACGCCGGGTGCGATACCGTACTTTTTATGAAAGACCCGATGAAAATAAGGATAGGTGCCAAAACCACATTCCTCAGCAATTTGTTCTAGTGTCAAGGAGGTGTATTTCATTTGATCAATGGCCGCGGCTAACCGAATTTCAAGAGCATATTCAATGATTGTTTTACCAATAGTGCTTTTGAAGAGATGAACAGTACGGGAAATGCTCAGTCCTGCATGCTGGGCAACATCCTCTATTTTCAATGCCTGGGTTGCGTGCTCTTCAATGTAACGCATCATACGTGTCACTGAATAGGGCCGGTTGAAAGATGGTGCAGTCTCACGAACAGTCCGCTCTAGAAATAAACAAAGCGCTTTAAATAAATAGCTGGCAAGTTCTTCGTCTTGATTGGAAGCAGGACGGCGTTTTTCCATCATGATTTGGCGCCAAAGAGATAGTAATTTTTCGTCGATATGAATGCGAGAAACATTTTGTTTCTTATTTCGATCCCACCATTCTTTCACCCAGTTTCCTTCACAAACAAGGTGATAATCCCCGCTAATTTGCCCATCTTCAACGAGCAGTTCATAGTGATCCCCGGGTTGAATGAATAAAAGGTCTCCTTTTTCAAGATTCATTTTCTGTCCCTTTACCACCACTTCACAATGGCCTTCTGTCTGCAGGCGCAACAAATATGAGGGGTATCCTGATTTATGTTGTGAGTGATATCCATTTGTATGATAAGAATAACCGCAAAATAAAATATTCGTCATAATGAATCCTCATAAAATAGCAAAATAGTAGATGTTTTCATTATATCATCTATGTTTATATGTTGTAAAAACCATTATTATGGTATCAAATCAGTAATGTCATTATAAGGAGGGCGTAAGTTGACAAACATTCCAATTGCATTACAAATGTACACATTGCGAGATGGGAGCGAAAGGGATTTTTCTGGTACATTAAGAAAAGTCAAAGAACTTGGTTTTGATGGTGTTGAATTTGCAGGTTTTGGAGGAATGTCCGTTCTTGAGGTTAAGGCATTAATAGAAGAAATTGGACTCCAAGCAGTGGCTTGTCATATTCCCCTAAATGAACTGAAGAATAATTTGTATCAGGTTATTGAAGATCTAAAAACACTTGATTGTCGCTATGTTGTCTGCCCCTATTTAATGCCTGATTCTCGAACCGAGGCAGACTATAACGCCCTCATTCCATTTTTAGACCATGCAGGTGAGATTTGCTGTAATGAAGGGATTACACTTTGCTATCATAATCACGATTTTGAATTGGATAAGTTGTCCGACGGAAAAATGGCACTTGAAACGATATTTGACAAAACACAATCTGAAAATGTAAAAGCTGAGTTGGATGTTTATTGGCTGACAAAAGCAGGAGAAAACCCAGTCAACTGGATGAAACGTTATCAAAACCGAACTCCGCTTATCCACTTAAAAGACATGACCTTAAATGAAGAAGGATTCTTTGCAGAACTTGGAACAGGCGGAGTCGATATTGAAGCAATTTTAGATCATGGTGAAAAAGCGGGAGTACAATGGTGGATTATTGAGCAAGATGTAAGCCGTTTAACACCCTTTGAAAGTATAGAGATTAGTATCAATTATTTAAAACAAAAATTGGAGGGATAAGAATGACTAAATTAAGAGTTGGAGTGATTGGTTGCGGCAGTATTGCGATTCATCGCCATTTACCTGAATATCTATCAAATAAAAACGTTGAACTAACTGCTGTGTGTGATATCAATGAAGAGCGCGCACAAAACACTGCTGATAAATATGGAGCAAAAGCTTTTACAAGCTATGAAGAGTTAATCAGCAGCGGTTTGGTAGACGCAGTCAGCGTTTGTACACCAAATTATCTCCACGCTCCGATTACAATCGCTGCTTTAAATGCTGGACTTCATGTTCTATGTGAAAAACCAATGGCCACGTCAAAACAAGAAGCAGAAGAGATGGTTGCAGCAGCAACAGCCAATGGCAAGAAGCTTATGATTGCTCATAATCAGCGGTTTGTAGCTTCACACCAAAGAGCACGTCAGTTAATCCAAAGCGGAGAGGTCGGTAAGATTTACAGCTTCCGTACCGCATTCGGACATGGAGGACCAGAAGGCTGGAGTGTTGATGGCAAAGAAAGCTGGTTCTTTGAGAAAGAAAAAGCATTTGTTGGGGCAATGGGGGATCTCGGTGTACATAAGACCGATTTACTGCGCTATGTGTTAGGTGAAGAAATTACCGAAGTAGGATCTTTTGTTGAAACAAACGCAAAGGGTTTCGCAACGGTTGATGATAATGCGGTATGTGTATTAAAAACAGAGAGTGGAATCATCGGAACTCTTGCTGCTAGCTGGGCTTATACAAGCAAAGAAGATAACTCAACTATTATCTATGGAGAAAAAGCGATTCTACGTTTGGAAGATGACCCTGTAAATTCTCTTGCCGTTCAATATACAAACGGAGAAATCGTGAACTATCAGCTCGGCAAAATTCAGTCCAATGAAGCCGGAGGGCAAAATAATTCTCGAGTAATTGATCTGTTTGTAGATGCTTTAATTCAAGATCATGAGGTGCCTGTTACCGGTGAAGAAGGCATGAAATCATTGGGTGTTATTTTGGCCGCGTTAGAGTCTAATGAAACGAAGCAAATAGTAAGAGTGAGAAAATGATGAAAAAGCTCCGTATTGGAATCATCGGAGTTGGCGGTATTGCGTTAGGCCGTCATATTCCTTCATTTTTACAGTTGAAAAATATTTGTGAGATTACTGCTTTAAGTGACATAAATGTGGAACATGCTCAGGAAACGGCAGAAAAGTATAATATCTCTCATGTTTTTTCGGATTATCATGATCTTTTTTCAGTGGTTGATGCCGTTTGTATTTGCACGCCAAATAAATTCCACGCTGAAATTACCATTGCAGCACTTGAAGCGGGAGTACATGTATTGTGTGAAAAACCGATGGCATTACGTGCTGAGGAATGTGAAGCGATGATTAAGGCTTCTATAAAGGCAGATAAAGTTCTTGCGATTGCTTATCATTACCGTTTCATGAAGGAAGCGCAAGCCGCTAAGAAAGCCATGGAGGATGTAGGTACACCTCTTGTTATAAGGGTACAGGCATTGAGACGACGAAAGGTCCCTGGCTGGGGAGTATTTACCAACAAAGACCTGCAAGGCGGAGGCAGTTTAATTGATTATGGGTGCCATCTATTAGATTTAGCTTTATGGCTGATGGGGAATCCAAAACATACATTGGTGACAGGCACCACCTATAACACATTAAGTAAATTGCCAAATCAAGTGAATCACTGGGGCTCGTTTAACCATGAGACCTTTAATGTCGATGATCATGTGACTGCCTATCTACAATTTGAAAGTGGTGCTTCCATGTTGTTTGAAACATCATGGGCAGCCAATATAAAGGATGACGCGGAGCACCTTAGCATTTCTGGTGTGGACGGGGGATTAAGTGTTTTCCCATTTGAGCTCTATACTACCAAGAACGGAATGCTTTTAAATAGTGAAGCTACATGGCTTCCTGGTGAAGAAGACCCTGGTTTGCAGCAGGCTAGAAACTTTATTGAAACATGTCTTGGATTAGATGAACTAGTAGTGAAACCGGAAGAGGCACTTCAAGTTTCGCAGATTATAGATCAACTTTATGAGAGTGGGGGAAATACATTATGAAACTAGGAGTTTTTACCGTACTATTTGGAGAAAAGTCATTTGAGGATATGCTTGATAGAGTCAAAGAAGCAGGACTTCATGCAGTTGAAATCGGTACAGGGTGTTATCCAGGAAACAGCCATTGTGATTTAGAGGGGTTATTAGAGAGTGAAGAAGCTCGTAATCTATATCTTCAACAAGTGGAGAGCCGTGGATTAACCATCAGTGCATTTAGTTGCCATGGTAACCCCATTTCTCCTGAAGAGGGTTTCGCTAAAACCTCACATGAAACACTATTAAAAACCATTAAGCTTGCTTCCCTATTAGGTGTTCCTGTTGTTAACTGTTTTTCTGGTACTGCAGGAGACCATGAAGGTGCAAAATATCCAAATTGGCCAGTAACACCATGGCCAAACGAATTTGGTAATGTGCTCAAGTGGCAATGGGAAGAAAAATTAATTCCTTATTGGAAAGAAGTTGGTCAGTACGCGAAGGAACATAATGTGAAAATTGGGCTGGAGCTTCATGGAGGGTTTTTAGTTCATACTCCATATACCCTATTAAAACTTCGTGAGCAAACATGTGACGCAATCGGTGCTAATTTAGATCCAAGTCACTTATGGTGGCAGGGAATTGATCCAGTTGCCGCAATCAAAATTTTAGCAAAAGAAAATGCCATCCACCATTTTCATGCGAAAGACACATACATTGACCAAGAAAATGTGAATATGTATGGACTGACAGATATGCAGCCCTATGGGGAAGTACGAACCCGGGCATGGACATTCCGTTCCGTTGGCTGTGGACATAGTTTAAAAGATTGGTCAGATATGCTGAGTGCGCTGCGTACGTATGGCTATGATTACGTAGTAAGCATTGAGCATGAAGACCCAATTATGTCTATAGATGAGGGCTTTCAACGTGCGGTGGCTAATTTGAAATCCGTTTTAATTGAAGAGCCTGTTTCACAAATGTGGTGGGCGTAAAAAAGGTAAAAAAAGGTAAAAAACTTAAGGGGCAGACGCCCCTTAAGTTTTTTAGTTTATGGTTTCTAATTTATTACTTTTCGCAAACCTCTCCCAAGGCTTTGTAAGCCAGCGTCTTGGACAAAAGTAAGTCCATAATTAAAAACCTCTCCATGGATATCATATAATCGGAGCAGCGGTTCACCTAAAATAAAAACAAAAATGGCAATACCTATTCCAAACCAGAAATTCAATCCGAATACGGAGTAGGATAACTGCCTGGCCCGCTGTAGTTTTCCTGCACCAAGGTTTGACTTAACATTAACGTTGCCACAATCCCCATGCCCAAATGAAGGGCTAACTCAATAAATAGCGGCCAGGTAATACTGAATAAAGTCTGTTCTTGATATTTATTTTGTTGTTCTTCCACGAAATTCTCCTGATTCTTATTATTTAAAAAGTATGATTAATTTTACTCTTATATGGATGAATTAGGAATAGGAAAATGGAAAAATAATAAGATTGTTATAAAGCCATGGATTTGCTATTTTAAAACTAACACATTACTAAAATGGGAGAAAACCATGGTCATAAAAGGAAATCTATATCGGGTTTTGTTAATCCTAATTTTTTGCTTATTATTCTCTTTAGAGGCTGCTGATCTACTCCTGCCTAATTTTTTTCACTCTATAAAAATGACAAGTTATTTAACCATCGCCATATATATAGTAGCAATCTTTACGTTGTTTCTTCTTACAAAAGAGTTTGATTATAAGGCAGATGAACTCCATAAAAGTCAGCAAAAAATGAAAAATATCTTTGATACCCTTGATGTGGCCATATGGTCGCACGATTTAAAAACCGACACGCTATTAATTACGCCAGGGATTGAAAAGTTATATGGCTTTAAGCTGGAAGCTTTTTATGAAAATACGGACCTTTGGAAGGAAGTTATTTACCCGGAAGATTTGTATGTTTTAGAAGAAAGGGCAAAGAAAATTGCGATGGGTGAAAATGTAACCAGCCAATACCGTATTGTACGTCCCGATGGTGAAGTTCGCTGGATTCAGGATAGCGGAATACCAACCTTTGATTCAAAAGGAGAGTTTGTTGATTTTAGCAGTGTATTATTTGATATTACAGACCGGAAAGAAAGCGAAGGCCTCTATCAAAGTTTAGTAGAGATGTCACCTGATATTATTGCTGTCGTTTATGATGGAAAAATTGAATATATCAATGAAGCGGGCTGCAAATTAATAGGTGCTGAAAATCAGGAGCAATTGATCGGTCAATCAGCTAAAAATTTTGTTGCACCTCAAATCACGGATTTAATAAAAAACAAAGTATTCTCCCCTAATAAGGCCGAAAACGAGAGATATAATTTTGAATTTCAAGTTAGGCGAATTAATGGTGAAAGTATTGACGTAGAGATGGCGGCCAGGTCTATTCTTTACGTAGGACGATTTGCCATTCAAGTAGTGGGCAGGGATATAACTCAAAGGAAGAAATCGGAGCAAACGATTAAATTCATGGCTTATTTTGATAGCTTAACCGGTCTGCCAAATCGCAATCAGTTCAGAAATCATCTAAATGAAGTATTACACCAACAAAAGAATAACATGCATGCAGTTATCTTTTTAGACCTAGACCGTTTTAAGATTATTAATGATACAAAAGGGCATTCAGTTGGAGATATCATTCTCCAAAGGGTTGCAGACCGTTTAGAAACAGCCGTTCAAAATGACGGTCTAGTTTCACGCCAGGGCGGGGATGAGTTTATTATCGTCCTTGAAGATGTAGACAAAGAAAATGCTTCACTAGTAGCGAAACGAATTCTTAATGAATTTTCAAACCCAATTGAAGTCAATAATGAAGAGTTTTATGTTACACCAAGTATCGGTATCAGTATTTATCCTACAGATGGAAGCGACGAAGAAACACTGATTAAAAATGCAGATACCGCTATGTACCAAGCAAAAGAACGCGGAAAAAATAACTATCAATTTTACTCAAATAATCTCTATGGAATTTCGACATGGAAAATGAAGCTAGAAAATTGGTTAAGAAGGGCTATGGAGCAAAATCAAATGACGCTCCACTATCAGCCGCAGATTGATTTAAACTCAGGCAAAATTGTCGGTGTTGAAGCATTAATCCGGTGGTACCATCCGGAATATGGCTATATTGCTCCGTCTGAATTTATTCCTTTAGCGGAAGAAACAGGTCTAATTGTGCCGCTGGGGAAATGGATTTTACGAGAGGCATGTGAACAGAGAAAAGCATGGAAGGATGCCGGTTTTAGTGATTTTCCTATAGCTGTTAACGTCTCTGTACGTCAATTTCAAGATGAGCAAATCATTCCATTTATTTCGGATCTGCTTGAGGAAGTTGGACTAGAGACAAATTATTTGGAACTTGAAATTACCGAAAGTCTTATGCAAAACCTTGAGAATTCAACCATCATTCTGAATCAATTGAAAAGCCTGGGCGTTCTGTTATCGGTCGATGATTTTGGTACTGGCTACTCCTCACTGAGTTATTTGAAACACCTTCCGATTGATAAGATTAAGATTGATAAATCCTTTGTCGACGATATTATCTATCATTCTAATCAAGGTATGATGGTGAAAACGATTATTGATATGGGGGTAAATTTAAAGTTCACTGTCATCGCGGAAGGAATCGAAACAGAAGAACAGGTTAAGTTCTTAACGGAGAATGCTTGTCAAATTGGACAAGGCCATTACTACAGCAAGCCCTTATCTGCTGATAAATTAGAAAAATTTCTTAATGAAGATAAGGATCATACTCCATCGTGAAGTAGTAAGAGCCAATATGTTTTAAAAAGAGACCTTCATCGAAGGTCTTTTAATTTCCCCATTTTAAGTTTACGGTTAAGGTACAGCAGGTCATTTGACTGCTTGGATCTGGTTGTGTTTTCAGTTCAAAGTTCACACCGGTTGGAGTAAAGGTTGTCTTCACAGGTACTTTTAGACCTATCGTTTTCATTAACCGATCCACTTCGGCTTGGTTTCCTTGTTGAGCAGCCGTCATTAACTTAACGTCAAAATCCTTATCGTCTAACCGATTCAACAAGATACTGCCCTGGCTCAATAATAACCGATAGGACTTAATGGACTTTGTGAAAACATTTACATCCACCGGTGGATATTGTCTGGTTATAGGGTAGTGGTAATGATAACCAGGGTAAGCGGGCTGCTGTGGGTACAGAGGGTAAGGATAGTGGTAATAATACATCATAAATCTCCTTCCTTCCATATTCAGTGCACAAGGCATTATACGATATGAGATATGGACTATTTTGGTTACAAGGGAAAATCGTCTGGATTTCGTATGTTGGAAGCTATATGGAAAATATTTTCGATGAGCAAAATATAAAAAACAATCACGGCACTTCACATAGAAGTGTCTTTTTTGATGTTATTCTGTGATTTTGGGTAAAGTAAAGGGAGAAAAATTCATTGACGTGAAACCAAAAGGTTTTATATAATTTAGAAAGTGAAACCAAAAGGTTTTATATTAAAAATGAAAGTAGGAGAATTTCTTGCAAAATACGTTACAAGATATTAAACAAACCGTTGTTATTAACGCACCAATCCAAAAGGTATGGGAGCAAGTATCATCTGCAGAGGGTATGTCTGCATGGTTTATGCCGAATGATTTCAAACCGGAAGTGGGAGCAGAGTTTCATTTACAATCTCCATTCGGTCCATCTCCATGTAAAGTGACTGAATTTAATCCTCCTCATTCTCTTTCGTTCAGTTGGGATACTGAAGGATGGTTTTTATCGTTTAGTTTAAAGGATTTGGGGGATAAAACAGAGTTTACCGTTATTCATGGCGGCTGGCCACAATCTGATGCAATCATTGGCAAGGCCAACCAAAAAGCTTCTGATATTAGAAATCATATGTCTCAGGGCTGGGCTGGTATCGTTCAAAAACTCCGTACCCTTTTGGAGAGCTAAGTGTCATCCTCTGCACAAAAGCATGATGTATTTCAAGCGATTGCTGACCCCACTCGAAGAGAAGTATTAAGATTACTTGCGGAAAAAGAGCGCCCCATCTCAGAAATAACCGCCCATTTTCCAATGAGCAGGACAGCCATTGCTAAACACCTTCAAGTTCTTTCAGAAGCTGAATTAGTTCATGGTCAAAAGGTAGGGAGAGAGAAAATTTACCGGCTTCAACCTGAGCCGCTGACAGAACTCAAGCAATGGCTTTCGTTCTACGAAAAATTCTGGGAAAATAAGCTTTCGATCCTTAAACATATTGTTGAAAACCCTGAAGACCAAAGACTTCAGGTAATAAAATCAGAAGAAACCGACAAAAATTAATGTCGGTTTTTTTATTTTATAGTGACCAAAGAGCATTCAACTCTAGGACATTCTTATTTATCATTTTTTTAAAAGCCAATTTCTAGAAAATCGTGATAAGATATTTGTAAACACGTGTATAGGAGAGAGCGATATGTGGGCTTTTATTTTGGTAGTGCTGGTCCTGTTTCTAATCCCAGGCCCGGCGGTGTTATTGACCTTGACTCAAACTGTAAGAGGCGGATTAAGAGCTGGGATTATCACAGGTGTTGGTATTGCTGTAGGAGACTTAATTCATACGATTGCAGCGGTTCTTGGACTTTCAGCCATCCTTATGACATCGGCTTTAGCTTTTGAAATAGTTAAATATTTAGGTGCTGCCTATTTAATTTTTTTAGGAATAAAGGCGTTTCTCGAAAAAACAAAACAACAGGAACTGCAAAATACAAAAATAGAGAAATCGGCGGTATCCTTTCGACAAGCATTACTCATTGAGTTGCTTAACCCAAAAACGGCATTATTCTTCCTTGCGTTTCTACCGCAATTTGTAAAAACTGATGGACCCCCAGTGGTCTATCAATTACTAACACTAGGTCTAGTTTTTGTAGTCATGAGTATTCTGTACACATCGTCCTTAGCCTTTCTAGCAAGTTCATTAGGGAATAAGCTATTTGCTAAAGATAGCAAGATGTCCCGCTGGCAGGGAAAAGTAGTAGGAACTATATACATTGGATTAGGTTTACAACTGGTATTCCAAAGTCAAAAATAAGAGATATAGAGAATCACTCCCAATCCTTACCTATTTGTAGAAAAAAGCCTAATTTTTTAGAGTGTTAGGTAAAATTAGGCTTCTACCATAATCTTATAAATTAAATTATAAATACTCGTCTAAATCCATAATCAACATATTTGTCAATAATACTTAAATTAGTCTTACCTAAAATCTAGAGGAGGTTATTTGCTAAACTTACTCTTCCATTAATAATAAAAGGTTATTAATAAACCCATCATAATTGTTGGATTTTAATAACAGGTAAACATTTTCGGGTTCTGATAATATTTTGATAAAACTATCATAGACATCCCGAAATATGCTTCGTTCTTCCTTATTTAGAGCAATTAGGGCAATAATCTGTACAGAATGGTTTCCCCATTTAACTGGTTTGTCATTTAATACAATCGATATAGCTGACTTTAATGCGTTCATTTGCATCGAGTGTGGCACAGCGACATTATTATTAAAGGATGTCGAGGACATCTTTTCCCTTTCAATGATGTCATCAATACCCCCTTCTTCCATATATCCTGACTGAACCAGTTTACCTCCAATAAACCTGATCATTTCAAATTCATCTTTTAAATAAATGTTATGCTGAAACAACTGGGGATCGAAGAGCCTAATTAAATGATTTTTCAGCTTCATACGACTTCGTTTTTTATTAATTTTTGTGATGATGTGCTGAATCTTCTGCATATCCTCTTCTAAAAAAAATGGATTTACATGGACAATTTCATGTTCTGTTATTTTGGGAAGCTGAACCGTTGTGATAATCAAGTCTGAGTCAATTTGTCCGAAATTACTATCAAGTTGGGTAATCACTCTGCTTATCTCAATTTGTTCTCCGAAAGACTGCTCAAGTCTTTTTAACATCGGGATGTGCATGTTGTAATACTCCGGACATACAACTGTGCAGGTGATTTTATATTCAAGCGCTTTTTGCCGCTCCAGGAAGGCACCAATATGGAAGGCAATATAGGCAATTTCATCTTCATTGATTTGAATATTTTCTTTTTTTTGTATCTCATTTGAAATAAATACTGCCAGGTCATAAATGAGTGGGTAAGATGATTTAATCTGCTTGGTTAATGGGTTTTTTGACAAATAATTATGCCTTGCCCGGTTAATTAAATTTCGTATGTGTAAGGTAAATTTTATTAGAAATTCATCACCATATATATCCACGAGATAGTAATCCTTCACTTTTTGTATAATTTCATTTACTAAGTAAATATAACGCTGCTCAATATATTCCCCAAGGTTTTCGTTGTTGAGGTTGTCATAACGTAAAATAGTGGCCTTACTAATTAAAAGAATCGTTAAGTAAGAAAGCTCTGCCCCCTCAAACGTAGTCCCAAATTCGGATTTTATTAACTTGGCGATATCCAATGCCGCCTTATATTCTTTTGTTTTGGTCAATGCATCTATGTTTTCTTTCGAAATGGTTCGCTGCTGCCTGACCCGTTCCGTTGCGATCACGATATGGAGCAGGATGTTTCCGATGGTATACTCATTTATATAAAGATTATAGGATGACAAAATTTTAATAAGCTCTTCCTTGAAATCATTTAAATCATAACCAAATGCGGATTGAATACTTTCTACATGCAAAAATTGGTCCCGTGTGTCTTCGTAAAAAATATGGCTCATTAGCTTACGTTTATCTCGTTCAAGTCCATTTAAAATAATCAAGTCTCCATCACGTTTGAACGATAAATTAAATTTTTCCAAAAGGCTTTTGGCTTTTTTTAAATCTCCTTCAATCGTAGAAGTACTTACATAAATTTCTTCACTTAGGTCAAATATATCCATACCTTCAGAATGGGCAATCGATTGCTTTAATAGATAATAGAGCCGCTCAAGTGGCGTCAGTCCTATTGTTGTTTCTTTATCCTCTTTCTGCTGCAGTTCTTGGTAAACGATTTCATTTATTTTATAACCAAGGTTGGAGGACATAATTAATACGTCTGGAGAGGTTGTTTCATTTATTGCATTTACATATTTGCGGATGCTCCGACTGGATACAGAGAATTGTTTAGCGAAAATGTCTGCTTTTACCCAATCGTTCTTATTTAACAAGAATTGAATAATCTCTCGCTCTTTCTCTTTTTTCATGCTACAACACCCCCCAAAAAGGTCTATTTATCGTTAGTTTTCCACTTATATATTGTAAAAAAACACATAATAAAATGATAGGTTGAAAAAGTTCCTACCCCCCGGAACATTTTCAACTTGAGATAAGATCTAAAAAAATAAGACAATGACCTCAGAAAGTTAATTCAAATTTTTCTAGGGAGGAATTTATGATGACAGAAAAGACCATTCTTTTAGTTTGCGGCGGCGGTGCATCCAGCGGATTCATGGCCCAAAATATTCGAAAGGCAGCTAAAAAAAGAGATATTGATTTAAATGTAATTGCCAGAAGCGAGTCTGAAGTAGACGATTATCTAAATGAAATTGATGTCCTGCTCATTGGCCCGCACCTGAAATACATGGAAGAGGATTTACAATCGAAGGTTAGACCGCATAACATTCCGGCTGCGGTGATCCCTCAAACCATTTATGGTCTGTTGGATGGAAACAAAGGTCTGGACCTCATTTTGGACCTTCTTGGCGAAAAATAAAATAGAACGGAGGTTATCCGGGTGAATACGTTTATTAATTGGATGAACCAAAACTTTACGCCAAAAATGAATAAAATTACGAGAAATGTATGGGTTTCTTCGATCCAGGAAGCCATTATGGCAACTTTGCCGCTGATTCTGGTAGGATCGTTGATTACATTGATTTCAATTTTGAATAATTATTTTTCAAAAATGCCTAATTTTTCACCTATTACTACCTTTTCATTTGGTCTTATTAGTATATTTGTTGCACTATTAGTTCCTTATTTCATTATGGAAAAAAAGAAAAAGAATGATAGAAAAATAATCTCAGGATTAACGGGTATTTCTTTATTTCTAATGCTGCTTGTTCCTAGGCTTACAGACGACGGCGGCATCACCTTCACGTTAGAACGTTTCGGAGGCAACGGCATGTTTGTTGCTTTGGTTGTTGGTCTTTTGGTTGGAGCATTCATGTATCTTTTTTCTAAGTTTTCTTTCTTTAAAGGATCAAGTTCGCTTCCGGATTTTATTATTATCTGGTTTGACACGATTATTCCTATCACCATTCTCCTTCTGTTCGGATGGTTGTTTACCTTCCAATTGAATGTTGATTTGTATGATTTAATCTTAAAAGCTTTTGAACCTGTTACCATGATTGCCCAAAGTTTTGCCGGATTTGTATTCATTAGTTTTCTCGGTATTTTCTTTTATTCTTTTGGAATCAGTGCCTGGATTCTGTATCCGATTATTTTTCCGATTTGGCTTGAGGCTATTCAAGAGAATATCAGTGGTACAGCCCAAAATATCCATACAATGGAGACGCTTACTGCTTGGGTGTGGATTGGAGGTATGGGTTCCACACTGCCATTGGTACTGATGATGTTATTCTTGGCAAAGTCCAGTCAATTAAAAGCAATCAGTAAAGTAACCATTGTACCTTCTATTTTTAATATTAATGAACCTGTTATTTTCGGTGCCCCGGTTGCATTCAATCCCATATTAATGGTGCCAATGTGGCTAAATGGATTGATTTTACCAGCTATCACTTATATTGTCTTGAATCTAGGATTGGTCACAGTTCCTGAAAGACTCTTCCAACTCTGGTATATGCCAGTCGGAATTTCATCCATCCTCATTAATTCCGATTTCCGAGGGTTGATTTTAGTAGCTGTAGTTGTAGTTGTTTCATGGTTAATTTGGTTTCCGTTTTTCAAAGTTTATGACATGCAGCAGTTTAAAAAGGAACAGGAACAGTAGAAACAAATTTGGAGGCTTACACAATGAACGAAAACAGCTTGAATGATATCAATGAAGTATCGATGAAAATCATCATAAATGCTGGTGACGCGAGATTAATCATTAAAGAAGCACTGGACTGTGTTGCAACTTGTGAGTTTGACGCGGCAAAGCAAAAGCTTAGTGAAGCAAAAAAGAAAATTAACGCAGCACACTCTGCCCAGACTGAAACGATTCAAGGAGAAGCTCGCGGAGAGAAGATTGCATTCTCCCTCTTGTTTGCCCATGCACAGGACACATTAATGACCATTATGAGCGAGTGGAATACAGCCAATCATATTGTTCGTTTATTTGAAGTGTACGATGAACGATTAAGTAAGCTTGAAGGAAAATAATCATGATTAAATGCCAGGTGGTCGTAAAATCTGGCATTTGCCTTTTCAGGAAATTGACAGATTAGGAGAGATTAAGATTATGCATAAACTAGAATTTCCAAGAAACTTTTTTTGGGGGGGCAGTATTGCCGCTCATCAATGTGAGGGAGCATATCAGGCTGACGGAAAGGGCCTCGGCCATATGGACTTAGTGACAACAGGAAGCTATGAAACGGAGCGTAAAATCACGAAGTCCATTGAGGAAGGAAATGTATATCCTTCGCATGATGGAATTGACTTTTATCATCGCTATAAAAGTGATATTCAGTTGTTTGGGGAGATGGGATTTAAAGCTCTCCGTATTTCCATTGACTGGTCCCGTATTTTTCCTCATGGAGATGATGAATTACCAAATGAAAAGGGACGGGCCTACTATCATCATGTCATCGATGAACTGCGAGCAAATCAGATTGAACCGATCATTACTCTATGTCATTTTGAGATGCCGATATCTTTAGTACGTAAAAATCAATCCTGGCTAAGCAGGGATACGGTTGAGTTATATCTTCGTTTTTGTGAAACTGTGATGAAGGAGTATAAAGGTAAGGTACGTTATTGGGTAACGTTTAATGAATTAAATCATTTAGAAATACAGAGTGATTTTTCTAATACTTTTACGTATATGATTACTGGCTTACAGTATTCTGATTTACATGATAGAGAGTTGCAGCTTGCGACAATGGGATATCATATGACGTTAGCGAGTGTTAAAGCCGTCAAAGTCGCACATGATATTGATCCGGATAATCAGGTTGGTTGTGTTTTTGGACTCACACCTTGTTATCCGAAGACTAGTAACCCTGCTGATGTATTGCAAGCCTTTAAAGATACAGAAAGAGATCTATACCAGGTTGATGCGATGTGCAATGGAGCGTTTCCTTTATATAAACTGAAGGAGTATGAGCGGAGAGGTATTACATTGCCAATTAGTGAAAGTGATCACCGTGCTTTTGAGGAAGGAAAAATAGACTTTATTGGGTTAAATTATTATTCCAGTGACGTTAGTTCGGCTGAACGTGATGAAAGCACTGAATCTTCTTTGTTTGGCGGAATAGCTAATGAGTATTTGGAAAAGTCATCATGGGGGTGGTCTATCGATCCAACGGGTTTAAGGTATATGCTGAACTATTTGTATCATCGATATGGCATTCCGATTATGATCACGGAAAATGGTTTAGGAGCTGTCGATAAAGTGGAAAACGATGGCAGCATCCAAGATGATTATCGCATCGATTATCTGAGGAAACATTTAGAAGCATTAAAGGCTGCCGTTGAAGAAGATGGTGTCGATTGTTTTGGCTACTTAATGTGGGGCCCCATCGATTTGGTTAGTGCTACTACGGGCGAAATGAAAAAACGTTATGGATTTATTTATGTCGACAAACAAGATGATGGAAGCGGAACATTTGAGCGAAGTAAGAAAAAGAGTTTTTACTGGTATCAGAAAGTGATAGCTACAAATGGAGAGGATTTAGATGTTAAAGGAGATTGATTGAAAAATGGTAGAAAAAATATATACAGTAACAGCGGAAACAGGAATTCATGCACGTCCAGCAACAGTATTAGTTCAATCAGCAAGTAAATATAATGCAGATGTAAGCCTAGAGTATAGCGGTAAAATAGTTAATCTAAAGTCTATCATGGGTGTTATGTCTTTAGGTATCCCTCAAGGGTCTCATATTAAAATTATTGCTTCTGGAGCAGATGAAGATCTAGCACTTGATGGGATTGAAGAAACATTAATAAGTGAGGGGTTAGGAGAATAATCGTTACACATTCGTAAATGGTTGCTGCGGCAACCATTTTTATTATGGTCTTGACACAAATATGAGTTTATGGTTTAAAATTAAATTACATTGGCACTCCTATAAGTGGAGTGCTAAAAAGCATGGAAAGGAGATATCTTTATGGCAAAAAAGCAGTTTAAAGCGGAATCTAAAAGGCTGTTAGAAATGATGATTAACTCAATTTATACCCATCGTGAGGTATTTTTGAGAGAGTTAATTTCCAATGCAAGTGATGCGATTGATAAAATCTACTACAAAGCCTTAACTGATGATGCGTTAAGCTTTGATAAGGACAGTTACTTTATTAAAGTAATACCTGACAAGGAAACGAGAACCTTAAAAATTATCGATACCGGTATTGGTATGACAAAGGAAGAGCTTGAGAATAACCTTGGTACCATTGCTAAAAGTGGATCTTTAGCTTTTAAAAAGGAAACAGAACTAAAGGATGGCTATGACATTATCGGCCAATTCGGCGTCGGTTTCTATGCTGCATTTATGGTGGCAGACGTCGTTACTGTAACAAGTAAGGCATTAGGAAGCGAAGAAGCCTACAAGTGGGAATCAGATGGAGCAGAGGGTTATACGATCGAACCTGCTGAGAAAGATTCAGTTGGAACTGAGATTGTCTTAAAAATCAAGGAAAATACCGAAGATGAGACCTATGATGAGTTTTTAGAAGAGTACCGTTTAAAGTCGATTATTAAAAAATACTCAGACTTTATCCGTTATCCAATTAAAATGGATGTTACCGGCAGAAGGCCAAAAGAAGGCAGCGAAAACGAGTTCGAGGACTATGTAGAAGAACAAATTATTAATAGCATGGTTCCAATTTGGAGAAAAAATAAAAGTGAATTAACGGATGAGGATTACGAGAATTTCTATGCTGAAAAACGATATGGTTTTGATAAGCCGCTAAAACATATCCATATCAGTGTAGATGGAACGATCCGCTATAATGCTATTTTATATATTCCTGAAAAAATTCCATTTGACTTTTATTCAAAAGAATTTGAAAAGGGACTAGAACTATACTCCAATGGCGTTTTAATTATGGACAAGTGTGCCGACTTGCTTCCAGACCATTTCAGCTTTGTTAAAGGGATGGTTGATTCTGAGGATCTGTCTCTAAATATTTCAAGAGAAATGCTCCAGCATGACCGTCAACTAAAGCTTATCTCCAAAAACATCAACAAAAAAATTAAGAGTGAATTGCAAAGCTTGTTAAAAAATGAAAGAGAAAAGTACGAAGAGTTTTATAAATCATTTGGCCGTCAGTTAAAATATGGGGTTTATAGTGAATTTGGTGCCAATAAAGAAGTATTGCAGGACCTTATCATGTTCTATTCTTCAAAAGAGAAGAAGCTTGTCACCTTAGATGAATATGTATCAAGAATGCCGGAAGATCAAAAGTATATTTATTACGCTTCTGGTGATTCCATTGAAAGAATCGATAAACTGCCACAGGCAGAGTTTGTCTCTGAAAAAGGCTATGAGATTCTCTATTTCACTGAGGATATCGATGAATTTGCAATCAAGATGTTAATGACTTACAAGGAGAAAGAATTCAAATCTATCTCCAGCGGTGACTTAGGAATAGAAGGAGAAGAAAACAAGAGTGATTCCGAATCAGAAGAGAAGGAATACAAAGAAATCTTTGACTATATGAAAAATATTTTAGAGGGTAAAGTCAAGGATGTCCGCGTTTCTAAGCGCTTAAAGTCTCACCCTGTCTGCCTGGCAACCGAAGGTGATATTTCAATTGAAATGGAAAAAATCCTTGCTGCGATGCCTGATAATCAAAATATTAAAGCAGATAAAGTACTTGAGATTAATAAAAATCATGAAGTATTCCAATCCTTAAAGGCTGCTTTTGAAAATGATAAAGAAAAGCTCAATCTGTATACAAAGTTATTATACAATCAAGCATTGCTTATAGAAGGTTTGCCTATCCAAGATCCAGTGGAATTTACGAATGATATTTGTAAGGTGATGGTATAATTTATAGATAATTCTTCACCATTTCTTTTGACAAAAAGGAGCAGGCAACAACCTGCTCCTTTCAAATTTGTATTACAATGAGAGCCACCACGATTGTGACTGAATTATGGTCCCATTCGTCAAGATGTTTTAGTTATTTAAAGCAATCTTGATCGTTTCTAAATTTTTACGCATGATAGTGAAGTAATCATCTTTTTGTTCAATGTTTTCTTGTGTTGCTGCTTCTAGATTATGGAGCGTTAGTGATTTTGCACCTATTTCGTTTTGAATTATTTTTGCCACCTTTGGTGATAAATTTTGTTCAAAAATAACATAATTAATGTTATGTTCCGATGATTCTTCAATAATAGCCTGTAACTCTTTCTGGGAGGGTTCTTGCGTTGGAGATAAGCCTGCAATCGAAATCAGTTCAATGCCATAACGCTTTTCCCAATAACCGTAGGCAGCATGTGCAACTAATAAATATTTCGTCTTTGAAGCATCAATGGATGTCTGAAATTCTTGATCAAGCTGTTCTAACTCGCTTTTTAGATTATTAAAATTGGTTTCAAACTCAGCTTTGTGTCCGGGCATGATTTCGCTTAACGAGTTTTTTATATTTTCGGCAAGATCAATCGCAAGAACTGGATCTAACCATACGTGGGGATCTAAATCGCCATGATTATGTTCATCTTCTGCATGTTCATGAGATTCCGCCTCACCTTCAGAATGTCCCTCTTCACCTTCATGGTGTTCGCTTTCGGAATGCGTTTCTTCACCTTCATGTTGATGCTCATCAGAACTAGGAATGAGTTCAATTCCTTCTCCAGCTTTTAAAATTTGAACATCTTCTTTTTGTAATGTTTCAGCTGCTTTATCTGCAAACCCTTCAATGCCAACTCCTGTATAGATGAATAAATCAGAATCTGCTAGATTAATCATGTCTTTTGTCGTAGGTTCATAGGAATGAGCATCCACATTTGGCGGGTAAATACTTTGAACTTCGACAAACTCACCGCCGATTTTTTTTGTGAAATCCTCCAGTGGATAAATCGTTGTATAAACCGTTAATGTTTCTTTCTCATTCTTGTCTGTATTCTCACTCACCGTTTCTGTTTTCCCACATCCAGATAGTATAAGACTGAACGTCAGAATCGAAGTGGAGACTAAATGCTTCATTTTCATTTTTATTACTCCAATCTGTTATTTTTTTGAAAATCGTAATTATTTCGTTTTAAATTCCATATTATCTCATGTGCTTTAAATGAAAATACGATTCGTATATTTAGCTAATCGAAATCGTTACGTTTTACATTCTAGAACATCTCTATGATTTTGTAAATGAAATTATGAATCTTTTATTTTGGGAATTCAAATGATGGAAGAATTCCTTCCTATGGGAGAAAAAGGGGATGAGCCTGTTTTTTTTTAAAACTTGCATTTAAGAAAAAGATTTATTATGATGTTAACCGTAACTATTACGATTTAGTTCAATCTATTTAATTACCATTATGCTACGCTTAAAGGGAGAGGTATAGAAGATGAGAATAAATAGATTAAGTCTACTCTTTAAATCGTAATGATTTTGATTTATAAAATGAGGTGAAGAAATTGGCTAAAAAAATCCCAGTTACTGTGCTCAGTGGTTATTTAGGTTCAGGGAAAACAACGTTATTAAATCATGTTTTAACCAATCGTGAGAATAAAAAGATTGCTGTTATTGTAAATGATATGAGTGAAGTCAATATTGATGCAGCCATGATTAAACAAGGTGGTTTCTCTCGGACGGATGAAAAAATGGTAGAACTTCAAAACGGATGTATATGCTGCACTTTAAGAGAAGACTTGATGATTGAAGTGGAAAGGCTGGTTCGGGCAGGGGATATTGACTATATCTTAATTGAATCATCAGGGATTTCGGAGCCTGTTCCTGTTGCTCAAACCTTTACATATGTTGATGAAAGTTTGGGAATCAACTTATCTGATTATTGCAGGCTTGATACCATGGTGACAGTGGTTGATGCAAATCGATTTTGGCATGATTTTTCATCTGGAGAAAGTCTTCTTGACCGGAAGCAAGGTACAGACGAGTCGGACACTCGTGAAGTGGTGGATTTATTAATAGATCAAATTGAATTTGCAAATGTGTTGGTCTTAAATAAAATCGATTTAGTTGATCAAGAGAGTGTAAGGGAACTAAAGGCAGTCCTCCAAAAACTAAATCCAGATGCCAAAATAATTGAAAGTGCTCATTCACGAGTCCCATTAAATGAAATCTTAGATACCCATTTATTTGATTTTGAAGAGGCAAGTCAAGGGGCAGGATGGATCAAGGAATTAACGGAAGAACATACTCCAGAAACAGAAGAATATGGGATTTCATCCTTCGTCTATCGTAGGAAAAAACCATTTCATCCCGAAAGATGGATGCAATGGTTAGAGAATTGGCCAATAGATGTCGTTCGGGCCAAAGGATTCTTTTGGCTGCCAACCCGAAATGATATGACAGGGTTGTTGTCACAAGCTGGACCTTCCATCATGCTTCAGGGAGCTGGTGAATGGCTCGCGGCTTATCCTGAACAGGAAAGAAATCAAATACTGAAGGAAGAACCAGACCTATTGGAAAATTGGGATGAAGAATTCGGCGACCGGATGACAGAGCTTGTTCTAATCGGTGTAGATATGGATCGCGAGGAAATTGAAATCTCATTAGATAAATGTTTATTAACAGATGATGAAATGAAAATGGAGTGGAAAGCATTTAGCGATCCGCTTCCAGCGTTTACAGTCACAGCATAAAGAAAACGATACTAGGAGGAAATCAATATGAGAGTAAAAATTACGTTAGCATGTACAGAAACAGGAGACCGCAATTACATTACTACTAAGAACAAACGAAACAATCCAGACCGTATAGAATTAATGAAATACTCGCCAAGGTTAAAAAGACGTACATTACACCGAGAAACAAAATAATTATTACTCGAAATATTACGTAAGAGCTCCTTATATTTGAGGGGCTCTCATTTAATAAACCTATGAACTAATAGACATAAAATTTACTGTATTTTCACAAAAAAGGGGCTTCATTATGATAACAATAAATAAAAATACCGGGCGCTGTTACGTCAGTATTAAAAGTTTCCATAAATACATAAATAATCGCTTTCTTAAAATTAGTATCTTTTTGATATGTGTCAGCTTGTTAAGTGCTTGTGCACAATCCTCGCAAAGCAATGATAAGGAAAAAGCAGATGATAGGCACATTAGTTTTCTTTATAATTTTTCCACTAATTCTTTAGATCCCCATGTTGATTCAAGTTATGTCCCATTAAGGGCCGGAATAACTGAAACGTTAGTCCGACTAGATGAAGAAAACTTAACCGTTGCACCATGGCTGGCTGAAAGCTGGGAAGGTATGGATGGGCAACATTGGACGATTAAACTTCGTGGAGATGTTACGTTCCAAAATGGAAATAAAATGGATGCTAAAGCAGTGAAAGCTTCTCTTGAACGAGCACTGAAAGAGAGTGTTGCTGTTCAAAATGCACTCAAAATCGATAAAATTGAAGCAGATGGCTATACATTGCACATTTCGACGACACAACCTTTTCCAGAATTTGTTTCTGAATTAGTTAACCCAAATGTTTCAATCATTGACGTAACTGAACAGGATATTGTCAATAAGCCGGTCGGTACAGGACCTTTTGCATTGAAGTCATTCACACCGGGAAGCAAGCTTGAGCTTGAACGCTATGCTGATTACTGGGATGGTGCTTCAAATCTTGATTCAGTGACATTTGCGTTTAATGAGGATGCCAATGCTCGCACGCTTGCACTGAAGTCTGGGCAAGTTGATATTGTTTATCGTCCAGAGGTAGAAAGCCTGGAAGCATTACGAGCACAAGATGGGATTAAAGTTGAGTCAACAGCGACCTTCCGTGTACATCAAATGACGATGAACATGGAGCGAAAAAGTTTGCAGGATGTCAATGTACGTCGTGCCGTTAACGCAATGATCGACCGTCAGAAGATTGTTGACAAGATTCTTTTGGGGTATGCTGAACCTGCCGTTGGTCCGTTTTTACCATCACTGCCGTTTGCCCCATCTTATGAAGAGACTGAAACAGGATTGGAAATAGCTGAAAAGCACTTGAAGGAAGCAGGTTATTCACTTGAAGATGGGAAAATGCAAAAGGATGGAGAACCTCTTAAATTTACCCTTTTAACCTATAGCGCAAGAGCTGACTTGCCATTAATTGCCCAAGTTTTCCAATCGGACGCTAAACGGATCGGAATTGATGTCGAAATTCGTCAAATAGATGGCCCTGAGGAATATATGGCTTCAAATCGTGAATGGGATTTGGCTACGTATAGTAATTTAACAGCCCCGCGTGGAGATGCAGGCTATTATTTAAACGCTACCTATCACCCGACTGGTGCTCTTAACTTTAGCGGTGCCCATGAGCCTGAACTAACTGCAATTATTGACAAGCTTAATCAAACTGTCAGTCAAGAAGAAAGGGCTGTCCTTGCAGAGCAGGCAGCGGATTTTGTCCATGACCATGTAATTAATTCATTTGTGTTACATCCATCCACGATTGTTGCGTATAACGAAAATAAAGTTAAAAACTGGCTTACAACGCGAAGTGAATATTACATGATTACAAATGTCTTGGATGTGAAGTAAATGGTTCAAATTCTTACTCGGAAGTTTTTTGAAGTTTTATTTTTTATGCTATTTATAACATTTGTTAGCTTCTTGTTTGTTCGGCTTGCACCCGGCGATCCTGTTTTGACCATATTGAATGTTGATGAGCTATCAGTAAGTCAGGAGCAAGTAGAGGAATTAAGAGAAGAGATGGGGTTCAATAAACCATTGCTCGTTCAATACGGGCTTTGGTTGTTTAAATTTATACAACTTGATTTTGGAGAGTCCTATGCCACAGGACAACCTGTAATGGATATGATTATAATCGGATTGCCTGCCACAATTGAATTGACGATTGGTTCGTTAATTGTCATGCTGATCGTCTCTGTTCCATTAGGTTCGCTTGCAGCTCTTTATCGAAATAGCTGGATTGATCAAGTGAGTAGATTTCTTTCTATCCTTGGCGCAGCTGTTCCAAGTTTTTGGCTTGGCCTTATTTTTATTGACCTTTTTGGTGTGCGCCTTAACTGGCTTCCTACAATGGGGAGAGATGGATTCATCTCTTTAATTTTACCTTCATTGACACTAGGGTTGGCCATTTCAAGCGTTTACGTTCGGTTGCTTCGTTCCAGTTTATTGGATTCACTTAGTCAGGAATTTATCCGTGCAGCCAGAACACGTGGGTTATCAGAACGGCGAATTTTTTTTGTCCATGCATTTAGACACAGCCTTCCTCCTGTTATTACCGTATTTGGAGTCAGCTTAGGAAGCTTGATAGGCGGGGTCGTAGTGATTGAAGTTTTATTTGCGTACCCAGGAATAGGGAAGCTTGTCGTTGATGCAATACGGCAACGTGATTATCCACTTATACAAGGATATATTTTAATCATGGCCATTATTGTTTTTATTGTAAATACTTGTGTGGATTTATCTTACCGTTATTTAAATCCTGAAATGAAACTAAAAGAAAGGAGGACCAATTGATGAAAGGGTTGTCTATACGTTTGCTGAAGGTAAAAAAGTACAGTTGGCAAAGAATGATGGTTTTGATTTGTATGGTCTTTGTTTTGGTAGCTGCCATCTATGCTTTTTTTTATTTACGTCATGATCCAACTCTAACAAATTTGGATGGAAGACTTCAGGGGGCGAGCCTTCGGCATCCACTTGGAACAGATCAACTTGGTCGAGATGTACTAACCAGGCTTTTACTGGGCGGTCAGCAAACCATTGGATATAGTTTGCTAGCAATGATTGTTGCTCTTATCATTGGAATCCCCATTGGTCTAATTTCTGGATATAAACGCGGATTAGTTGATCGGGTATTTATGCGAATGGCGGATGGCTTTTTAGCATTCCCCGATACGATTGTGGCAATTGTTTTAAGTGGTTTACTTGGACCGGGCATTGGCAACCTTGTGCTTGCTATCGTCTTGGTCAAATGGGTTAGTTATGCTCGGCTTGTTAGGAGCACCGTTTTATCAGAATCTCAAAAAGATTATGTACTGATTGCCCGCACAAATGGACTCTCTCCTAGTAAAATCATGCGTAAACATCTATTTCCTCATATTATAGGGCATGTTCTTGTACTAGCTAGTCTTGATCTTGGCAAAATTATTTTGCTTATTTCTGCCTTTTCATACATTGGCCTTGGGGCGCAGCCCCCCATTCCTGAATGGGGAGCGATGCTAAACGACTCACGTCCATATTTTCAGTCAAGACCGGAATTAATGGTATATCCTGGTTTAGCCATTGTGGTCGTTGTACTACTAACCAATATGCTGGGTGACTATTTACGGGACTATTTTGATGTGAAGAAAGAGGTGCGGCAATGATTTTATCGATTGAGCAAGTAACGATTAGCAGTCGAGAAAAGAAAATAGTTGATAACGTGTCACTCTCTATTGGTGAAGGAGAGTGGTATGCACTTGTTGGACAAAGTGGGAGTGGTAAAACTTTACTTTCACAGGCAATTGGACGATTGCTTTCACCAAACTTACAAGTTGAGGGAAAAATTTTTCTTAATGAAGAGGATTTGTTGTCGTTATCACCAAAACAAATGAGGACAATTCGTGGCCGAAAATTGTCTTATATTTTTCAAGATTATCAGGGCTCATTTACACCCTTTAGAACAATAGGCCAGCACTTTGAAGAATACCAGAAAAGCCACGGTATCCTTGATTCCAAAACTCGGAAGGTAAAATCAATGGATGCACTTGACTCAGTAGGGTTAGATGAAGCTCTGTATAATAGGTACCCATTTCAGCTAAGTGGGGGGCAACTTCAACGAGTTTCGATTGCGATGGCATTATTGATGTCACCGGATATATTAATTGCGGATGAGGTAACTACAGCACTTGATAGTGTTTCTGGACATAAAGTCTTAGAATTACTTGCAAGGAGACAAAAGGAAACTGGCTGTGCGATTTTATTCATTACCCATGATTGGCGCCATGTCAGACGATATGCGACCCGCATAGCTGTTATGAAAGAAGGAGAAATCGTTGAATCAGGAGGGAAGCATCGTATACTTGACCATCCACAACATAAATATACAAAGCAGTTAATCGAAGCTGCTCCAACACTCGGACAAGGTCTTCCATCGGGATTACAGGAGGTTGAAAAGTATGAACCTGCTTACCGTTAAACAACTGACAAAATCATATCTAGAAGGAAAAACGGCGATAAACAACCTATCATTTGAGTTGAATAAGGGTGAATGCCTGGGTCTCGTTGGTGAGAGTGGCTGTGGTAAAAGCTCATTGGCTCGTTGTTTATTACGAATTGAACCGATTAACAGTGGGTCAATCTACTTTAAGAATGAGGCAATCGAACAGCTTAATGACCGTCAGTTACAACCCTATCGAAAAAAAATTCAAATCGTCTTTCAAAATCCATCAGCTGCTTTAAATCCAAAGCTTAAAATAAAGGACTCACTGGTTGACCCTTATAACCAGTACAGTAAGGAGCTTAAGCTTAGCCATTTTTCCTATAGCTCTAAGGAATCCTTTGTAAAGCAGCTTCTTGAAGCTGTTGAATTGCCGCCGGAGTTAGCTAATCAATATCCTCATGAATTAAGTGGGGGGCAGAGGCAACGTATAACAATTGCCCGAGCTATTAGCATTGAACCAGAGCTCATTGTTCTAGATGAGCCGACCGCAAGCCTTGATGTCATCTCACAAGGGGCCGTACTTAAGTTATTGACAAAGCTGCGGGAAACTTTAAATCTCTCTTACTTGTTTATTTCACATGACCTTGCTGCTGTGAGTCAAATAAGCCAGCGGATCATGGTGATGAAAGATGGGAAGCTTATCGATCAATTCCACGGTGATCAGTTATTTGCTGAGGAGCGCCATCCTTATACAAAAGAGCTTATTTCAATTTTTTAGATAGAAACGATAGTGAATGATGACCGCTCTCATTCTAAAGTGAGGCGGTTTTACCATTATTGTTAACATACGAAAAAGGTAAAAAAATCATTATAGGTAGTCGATATAGTTGTATAAATATCAAAACAGATTATGAAATAATGAAAACGCTAACAATATGTTACCGAAAAACTCAGATAATTATTGAGATAAAAAAGGAGGATAGTAATTAACATTAGTGTTTTACCTTTACGCAGCTCCTTAGACAAACCTCAGAAAACATATCTACTAGGAAATCCACCAGATTAGCCACTAAAAACTAGCATTACCATATATAAAAGCGAAGGAGAAGGGATGAAAGTACATGGGAAGACAAACAAAAAAAATTAAAAAAATGATAGGCAATCTCTGTGTTGCTTCCATGCTGGTTGGATCTTTTGGCTTAATAGGTTCAAACGAAACAAAAGCTGAAGTCATCACAAAAACCATTACCATTGACGGAAACAATGTTGATCAATACAACCGCTTTAAAGGGTTTGGAACCGTAACAGCTAATAATACATCTCGATTGATGTTAGATTACAAAGAAGAGCACCCAGAAGAATACTGGAAAATAATGAACAAGCTATTTAATAAGGATACCGGCGCAGGACTCGCGCACGTCAAGATAGAATTAGGAGGCGATGTTAACTCATCTTCCGGAACAGAACCTGCAACGATGCGTTATGCGGATGAAGCAGCAAATGTTCTCAGAGGGGCAGGATTCCAGTTTGCAGCAGATGCCAAATCTATTAATCCGGATATTACCACCGAAATTCTGCGTTGGGGTGAACCTCGGTTTACATGGAATGGCTCTTCAAAAAATGAATATGAGAATCGATATCAATGGTACAAGCAGACAATAGATGCTGTTTATAATGAATATGGCTTTAAATTGGATTATGTTGGTATCTCTCAAAATGAAAGAGCACAAAACAATAATCGTATTGAAACAGAGTGGTTAAAATACTTCACAACAAAAATTAAACAAGAGCCTAATTATGAATCAGACTATAAGCATATTAAACTTGTTGCAGCAGACGGCTATCGTGATACCAAATCAATCAGCCGTGTCCTGCTCGATCATCCAGATTTGATTGATGAAATAGATGTCATCAGCTCCCATTATGGTCTGACCGGTTCCACGGAATTAAATCAATTACAAGCAAAACTAATAGCCGATGGCAAGAAGCCAAAAGAAAGCTGGGTGTCAGAAGGAATTGCTCCGATGATTAATGCCCGTTATCGTGAAAATATGGAGCCAAATTATAAGGGGCTTGGAGGAAAAGCAGGGATTATCGACGTCACTTCGCGTATTATTTCTGTTTATTCATGGACAGGAGCAGGAAACACTCCATTAAACGCGGTTTCCTTTGATTTTCAGCCATCCGTTGCTGCGTTCTATGAAGGTTCCGCTTATAATCCAAAACATTTAATTAGTGCGATGGATCCATGGTCTGGTTTTTATGAGGTAGATGGCGGTCTTCAGGGGGTTCGTCATGTGATGAACTTTGTTGGTTATGATGATCACAGTACACCTGAGAATGAGCGCTGGATGTACGTAAAAGATGCAACCTTTAGTGATGGGGCATTCTTTGATGGCGGTGTAGATGTTGATACAAGTACCCATAACTATCTAACATTAAAAGATCCAAAAACCAATGATTATTCAACAGTTTTTTCCAATAACACAAAAGAGACTCGTAAATATAAAATTAAAGCACAAAATCTAAATGGCAAAGAAAATGCACCGATATATGTATGGGAAACACGCGGTGCCGATGAAGGGCAAGAAGTTGACGCCAACTGGTTTAAAAATATCAACAAAATTACCCCAGTAAATGGTGAATATGAAGTGGAGGTAAAGCCATACTCAATCGTGACGATTTCAACGTTAGATAAGGAATCTGAGGTTGAAGGCTTTGAATATAAATCAGAACCAGTTGATTTAACAAAAGATACGATCATGCCGCTGCCGTATAAAGATGATTTTGAATATGATAAGTATCCTGTTGACGAAAAGGGCAGGGATTATGTAGAGCGCCGCGGAGGAACGCCGCGATATACGACTGACCAGACCGGTGCTTTTGAAGTTGTGAAGGAAGCAACAAAACCAGCAGCAAGTGGAAGTGCGGAACGAGCTGCCTTGGAAATTCCGGATGCAAAGTCTCATGGAAATATGCTGCAGCAGAAAATCAGCCATGACATTATCGGTGCAGAGTGGGCTGTTTGGGGCGGAAAAGATGGCTCAGCAGCTAGCGGTAACCCTAATACCACTATCGGAGATCACCGCTGGGTGAACTATAAAGCATCTTATGACTTTTTACTAGATACGCATACATCTGAAGTAGAAGGCAGAAGTAACTACGCCTTAATCGGTGTAAGGCAGGTAAAGGCTGGCGGGGCAGATTCATATGCACCATATAATGCGCGAGTATATTCAAATGGAAAATATGAAATTCTTAAACTAGGAAAGGTTGAAAAAAGTGGAACGATTGAAGGCTTTGATAACAAGGTTTGGCATAATCTAGCATTTGAAGCAAAAGAAAATGTATTTACACTTTACCTTGACGGCACAGAAATCGATTCATATACAGACAAAGATTCAACCGTAATGGCAGGAAGAGTTGCATTAGGTTCTGGATACTATGAAACTCTTATCGATAACTTAGTAATTGAACCAATTAAAGGATATACCTATACATCAGAAAAAATTGACAGTGCTCAAGGTAAGAAATATGGTACGGAAGAAGAAGCTTTGAACAATAAAGATTTAATTAATCCTATCGGATATTTGGGCAAATGGGATTATACACAGGCAGGTTATGCTCATTTTAACCGTACACAAATGACGGCAAAAACTGATATTCCTGTTTGGAATGGAGTAACTGTAGGTCATAGGGACACGACAACAGTACCAGGAACCCTGAATAAAGTATTCTATTCTCAAGGCTGGTCATCTAACAGTAGTAATGCATGGGCATCTACAGGTAGTTCGCTTGAAATTAAATTTAAGGGTACTGAGGTAAGACTTTATGGAGAAACGAATCCGTCAAATGGAAAAGGCGATGTATATTTAGATGGAGTATTAGTCGGTGAAGCCAACTATACAAATAATAGCAGTATCACTCAGATGGTTTGGACTGCTGGAGATTTAGAAGATAAAGAACATACGCTTAAAGTGGTAGCAAAAGAGAAGTATATCAGTTTCACTAAAGTTGAAGTTGAAACCACTGATCCAGTATTAGCTGTTAAAAAATCAGGACCAGCGGATATTGTGAAAATTTCAGATGAATCCCTAATAGAGAATAAAGAGAACACAGTTTATGCATTTAGAAAGAATACTGCTTGGGGCTCTAACAGCACCAATGCCTGGGCGAATTTTAATGATGAACCTTATATTCTAGTTAACTTCACGGGTAGTGGTATTGATTATTTGTCAGGAACCGGTGATAAAACACTTTATAATTTCGAGCTTGATGGTGTAGATATGGGTAACTTTGCCGTTAATACTAGCACAGGCATAAGGTATTCTGTAAGAGGATTGGAAGAAAAACCACATACGTTGAAGGTTTCTCTGAAAGATAATGAAGTAAAAGAAACCTTTATGGATTACCGTGGAGTCAATATCTACAGTACACCGAAAGTAGAGGGTCCTAACAGCAGCATGATCTTCAATTTTGAGGGTTCAGGCTTTAATCTATTTGGAGCGACCCCTGATGCATTGATTGACGTGTACATTGATAATCAATTAATCAATGAGAATTTTAGAATTTTTGCGAAAGGTGACAGACATACCTCTTATACGATTCGGGGACTAAAAGATACAAAACACACTGCTAAAGTGGTGATTAAAGGCGGTACTTTTACTTTGGATGGTATCGATGTTGTTACAGGCAGAAATAAAGTCGAAGTAAACAAAACAAAATTACAGGAATTGTATGATGCACACAAAGACAAGGATCACAAAGACTACACCAAGGAAAGTTGGATAATATTCCATAAAGCGATACAAACAGCAAAAGAGGTATTAAAAAATCCTCAAAGCACTTTGGATAAAGTGGTTGCTGCAAGAACCTCTTTAGAGACAGCAATTGAAGGCTTAGCAGAAATAAACGAATAATTAAGCAAAAGAATATTTGCAAAAGAGTTACTACCATTAAAAGGCCATCCAGTGTGTTCTGGATGGCCTTATTACTCTTTTAAACTCCCTTAAACGCTTTACGATAAATTTCAGCTAATTCTGTTACTAATGGCAGTTTAGGGTTAGCTGTAGTACATTGGTCCTCAAATGCTTTATCTGCGAGATAGTCAACCTTGCTTTCGAAAGCCTGAGGATCAACCCCATTTGCCTCAATGCTCATTGGAATCTCTAGTTCCTCTGCAAGACGGATGATTGCCTGAACAAGGCTTTCGACTCCTTCCTCCGTTGTATTCGCAGGCAGTCCAAGGGTTCTGGCAATTTCCGCATAACGCTTATCCGCTACAAAGTGGGCATATTTCGGGAATGCTGTGAACTTATTTGGTTTGGCTGCGTTATAACGGATGACATGCGGCATTAAGATTGTATTTGCACGTCCATGGGCGATATGGAACTCTGAGCCAAGTTTGTGTGCAAGGCTATGGTTAATACCAAGGAATGCATTGGCAAAGGCCATCCCTGCGATAGTTGAAGCATTGTGCACTTTTTCACGTGCTAATTCGTCACTGCCATTTCGGTAAGCTCTTGGCAGATATTCGAATACAAGCTGTATTGCCTTCATTGCCAGTCCATCTGTATAGTCGTTTGCCATACAAGATACATATGCCTCGATAGCATGAGTCAATACGTCCATTCCAGTATCAGCTGTAATATGTTTAGGTACCGTCATAACGAACTGTGGATCAATGATTGCTACATCTGGTGTTAATTCATAATCAGCAAGCGGATATTTAATATTTGCTTCTTTATCGGTAATAACTGAGAATGAGGTTACTTCTGATCCTGTTCCTGATGTTGTTGGAATTGCTACAAACTGAGCTTTTTCCCCTAACTTAGGATATTTCACAATTCGTTTACGGATATCGAGAAACTTCTGTTTTAAACCAAAGAATTCAGATTCTGGATTTTCATAGAACAGCCACATTCCTTTTGCCGCATCCATCGCTGAACCGCCGCCAAGGGCAATGATTACATCCGGCTGGAATTTAGCCATCATTTCGGTACCCTTCATGACGGTTTCAATGGATGGATCTGGTTCCACCTCTGAAAAAATTTCACAATGGACATAATCAGGACGTTTTCTTAAATAATAAAGTACCTTATCAACATAGCCTAGTTTTACCATTCCAGGGTCTGTTACAATGAATGCTTTAGAGATTTTCGGCATTTTAGCTAAATACTGAGTTGAGTTTTTCTCAAAATAGATCTTGGAAGGGACTTTAAACCATTGCATATTAACATTCCTTTGGGCTACTTTTTTAATATTGATTAAGTGAATCGCACCGACGTTCGTTGAAACGGAATTTCCTCCATATGAACCACAGCCAAGTGTCAATGAAGGCATATAAGCATTGTAAATATCACCGATAGCACCCTGTGATGATGGGGCATTGACTATGATTCTGCCTGCTTTCATCCGGTATCCATACTGCTTAATTACATTTTGGTCTTGGGAATGGATGACGGCAGAATGTCCTAAACCGCCGAATTCGAGCATTTCTTCTGCACGTTTTAAGCCTTCTTCATGATTGCCTGCCATGTAACAGGCAAGTACTGGGCTTAACTTTTCTCTTGATAGCGGGTATCCAGGTCCGACACCAGTTAATTCAGCTACTAGAATTTTTGTGTTTTCTGGAACGGTTACTCCTGCTAAAGCAGCAATTTTGCTGGCAGCCATCCCAACAATATTCGGATTAACAGCACATGACTTTTCATTAATCACTAATTTTTCCACTTTCGCCTTTTCTTCTTCATTTAAGAAGTAGCAGTTATTGGCAATCATTTCATTTTTTACAGCTGAATAGATTTCTTGATCGATAATAACAGCCTGCTCAGAAGCACAGATCATTCCGTTGTCAAAGGTCTTTGATAAAATTAAGTCATTTACTGCTTGATGGATATTGGCTGATTTTTCGATATAGCATGGAACGTTTCCGGGACCAACACCGAGGGCTGGTTTACCAGAGCTATAAGCAGATTTGACCATTCCCGCTCCGCCGGTTGCAAGAATCATTGAAATCTTTGAATGATTCATCAGTGCTTGTGTCGCCTCAATAGAAGGAGTTTCAATCCATTGAATGCAATTCTCCGGTGCACCTGCCTTTATCGCTGCGTCCCTGAGGATTCTTGCTGCCTCACTGCTGCACTTTTGTGCGGATGGATGGAAAGCAAACACAATTGGATTTCTTGTTTTTATGGAAATCAGTGCTTTAAACATGGTTGTAGACGTTGGATTGGTTACAGGTGTAACACCAGCAATCACTCCAACCGGTTCGGCAATTTCAATGATTCCTTCATGCACGTTTTCGTTAATAATACCAACGGTTTTATCATATTTGATATTATGATAGACATATTCAGTCGCAAACATATTTTTTATGATTTTATCTTCATAAACACCTCGTTTGGTTTCCTCGACAGCAAGTTTTGCAAGCTGCATATGCTGGTCAAGCCCAGCTAAGGCCATTTGCTTCACAATATTATTAATCATTTCTTGGTCAAAGCTGCGGAATTCATCTAAAGCTTTTAATCCATTTTCCACTAAGGTATCAATCATGTTGCTTACACTTTGGACTTCGTTACCTGTTTTTTCTGCCACTGCCATGTTAATTCCTCCAAATTCCAATTAGTTTGTGAAAAAATTCACAAGTAGATTTAAAAAAATAACAACAAATAATATTGCTATGACCTTACAGGGTTACTCGCATACAGGGTTTCGTGGGATCTTTTCAAAGGAAATGTCAGTAAGGACCTTTGAGTATTTTTTTACAATGATGACATAATTAACAGTCCAAATATAACTTGGAATACTCTCGTTATCTTTAAACATCATAGCTTCAAATTCATCACCAATAGTTTCTTCGAACGCTTCTAGTGTATACGTTTCAGCGTCAGTGGAGAAGGATTTCCATTCGCATAACATCATGTCATATCACTCCTTGTGTTCTTTATGAATTTATCATACCATCAATTTCGCATAAAAGTTTGTGAAATATTGAACAAACTTTGAACTATTTACGAAAATACGAAAAATGGTCCTATTATCCTAATGAAGTGACAAGAGGGAAGGAGATGTTCTTAGTCGAGTCTGGATTGAGGATAAATCTCATGAAGCGATGCAGGGGATTAGTCCTTAATCGGGGGTCTTGAGGACAAATCTCATGAAGCGGAGTAGAAGAATGGTCCTTAATCGGGGGTCTTGAGGACAAATCTCATGAAGCGGAGCAGGGGATTAGTCCTTAATGGGGGGTCTTGAAGTCAAATCTCGTGAATCGATGCAGGGGATTAGTCCTTAATTGGGGGTCTTGAGGTCAAATCTCATGAATCGATGCAGAGGATTAGTCCTTAATCAGGGGTCTTGAGGACAAATCTCATGAAGTGGAGCAGAAGATTAGTCCTTAATCGGGGGTCTTGAGGACAAATCTCATGAAGCGGAGCAGGGGATTAGTCCTTAATCAGGGATCTTGAGGACAAATCATATATCACTATGAAAGTGTGACCAATAATCTACTCTTCCTTATATGAATAAACGAGCCTTCCTGTTGGCTCCTTCCAACTATTTCGGATCATTGCCATTTTTGCGGTGCCTGTTCGATTTTATGTCCGACGGATGCGTTAAGAATGATCACGGAAAATAACCAGGTATCAATCACACTCAATCCTGCCAAATGTGTAGACTGTTCATTATGCGAAGAGATCTGTTTTACGAAAAGTATTCAATTAAAGCACATGCAATACAGAACCCTTCTCAAACAGGAGCAGCGTCTTCTCGTGAAGGGCATTAATCAGTAATACCTTGCATCATGCATCAAAAAATAACAGCCCAACTCAGGGCTGTTATTTTTCTTGTTTTTCTTTATCAAACCAAAGCAGTTCTTGGTCCTCTTCATCGCCATTATAGTTAATCAGAATTTCTTCGCCAGCTTTTATGTCTTTGTAAGCAAAAAAGTCAAAGGTGTGGTTTGGAAAATTGATTTCATATGTGGCATTCGGCTGATAGGAATGATTAAATAGCATCCCATAACCTAAAAGAATACATGTATGGTTAATTCCATATTCAAATGCATAGTCGGCAAGCAATGTTTTTTCAATGTGCTCGTGCTCTGCATTTGGATAGGCGATAACGGGTGCTTCATGGATCAGTTCACCCTTTTTAATATCACGAGTAGCAAATACGCCTCGATTGAACTCTCCGTCACTAAGTTTTGAAGTTTTTATTTCTATCATGTTTGTCACCTACATTTACTTTCTGTGAAGTCAATTATCATTATAGTTTGACAGGTATTGGCCTTGAAAGCAACCGTTTTTCGGTTTCTCGCATGATAGTCTGTCTAAAAGGCACGAATTTTAAACGTTACTAATATCAATGTGCTTGAATATTGAAACCTTAAATAACCCTCTATCTGTAAGTTTTAACTCTGGAATGACAGGAAGAGCTAAAAAGGAAAGCGTTAAAAAGGGATTAAAATGATCGTTAGCCCCCAGCTTTTCAAGAGCAATGTGGAGGTTATTAAGACTACAGTAGACTTCCCGGTAAGGGCGGTTTGATATTAATCCTGCAATGGGTAATTCTAATGACGCGAGGATTTGGCCGTCTTTAATCACAACCAGCCCGCCCTGCATTATTTTAATGGTATTTGCAGCTAACACCATATCTTCATCATTGGTCCCAGCAATAATGAGATTATGGGAATCATGGGCAATGGTGGTGGCAATGGCACCATACTTTAATCCTAAACCTTTCACAATGCCCAGGCCAATTTGCTTGGTGAGGTGATGGCGCTCGATTACCGCAAGCTTTAACTGATCGCCGCTGGTCGAGGGTTGGAAGAACCCTTGACTGCATATTTCCACCTCTTCCACGATATGCCTTGTTACAAGAGAGTTCGGAATGATTTCAATGATATTCGCTTTGTTTGCTGATAAGGAAATTTCGAAATTTGCTTTTGTGATCTCATCAAAATGTACTGAATTTTTTAATGAATCACTGCCGTCCTTATGGATGGCACTGCAATCAGTAACCAACGTACCATTTTGTACAACAGCTTTTCCATTTTTATAAACATCTAAGATTTTTAAAGTATCAAGATCTTCTACTAAAGAAAAATCGGCTTTGTAACCGGCGGCGATTGCCCCCTTATCACTAAGCCCGAAGCACTCTGCTGCATTGATGGTAGCCATTTGAATAGCAACTATCGGTGATATTCCTAAGTTGATCGCGAGCCTGACATTATGATCGATGCTGCCACTAAGCACAAGGTCATCTAAATGCTTATCGTCTGTGACAAATAAGCACCTGCGGGAATTAAACTGATTGACTACTGTAATCAAATTTTGCAAATCTTTTGCAACAGTCCCTTCACGAATCATTAAATACATTCCGCTCCGAAGGCGCTCTTTTGCTTCTTCTGCTGTTGTACTTTCATGATCGGTCATAATCCCTGCAGCTGTATACACATTCAAATCACTTCTAGATAATCCTGCAGCGTGACCATCGACTTTTTTTCCAAATTGTTTAGCGTCTGCTATTTTGTTGAGCATATCATCCTCAGCATTTAGGACTGCAGGAAAATTCATTACTTCTGCTAAGCCTAGGACTCGTGGATGCTGGTAAAAGGGGAGTAGATCTTCCGCCTTTAAAATTGCACCTGAGTTTTCAAAGCTTGTCGCAGGAACACAGGAAGGAAGCATAATATAAATATCAAAAGGAAGGTGTTCGGAAGAATCAAGGATATATTGAATGCCGGCAGTACCTAAAACATTCGCAATTTCATGGGGATCAGCGATTACGGTTGTTACTCCGTGAGGAAGAAGGACTTTAGCAAACTCACTTGGCGTCACCAACGATGATTCAATATGAACATGACCATCAATAAAGGCAGGAAGTACATAACGCCCATGTGCATTAACAACATTCTTCCCATCATATTGCCCTATACCCGCAAAATAACCATCCACTATGGCAATATCACCTTCGATGATTTCTCCGTTAAATACATCGATAATCCTGCCGTTTTTTACAACGGTATCCGCGGGTTCTTTTCCTGAAGCTACTGAAATTCTTCGGGTTAATTGATTTCTCTCCATTGCTCAACACCCTCTTGATTAGGATTAGTATTCAACTTTGTTCTTAGAATTTTCCCATGTTCGAAAAGGAAGGTCCCCATCGTCCGGAAAGATCTTTTTCATTGGTATTACCCGATTTTCCATTGGAAGTTCGAGCTGTTCATAAATGAATTGATCATCAAAACCTATCTTGGCCGCATCCTGTTTCGTACAGGCATAGTAAACGGCCTTCGGTCTTGCCCAATATATCGCACCAATGCACATGGGACAAGGTTCACAGCTCGTATAGATTTCACAATCCGTCAGTTGAAAATCCTTTAAATAGCCGCAGGCAGCACGAATGGCTTGGACCTCTGCATGTGCTGTTGGATCGTTGGAGGATGTCACTTCATTACGGCCAACCCCAATTATTTTTCCATCTTTCACCACAATCGCACCAAACGGCCCGCCGTGATTGGTTAGAACATTATTTAGCGCTTCCTCAATGGCTTTTTTCATAAAATGAATATCAGACATGTAATCTCTCCATTCTGCTGTTCTATTTAACTTAAAATTTATTATTTAATAACCTGCATAGAAATTCTTCCTTGTTGTCAGTTTTGTTTACACACTATTTTGATCTGGGACAATTTAAAAAACTTGTTAGATTATATGACACTTTTGTAGATACTATTTCGGCATTTCGTTATTATAGTGAAAAATTAGCAGGACAAGTTCGCTGTGCCGCCGATAGCTGACAATAGCCGAGCCATTTATGGAGTTTCATAAGAATAGAGATAGAACAGGCGGTATTTTTAGGGGGTCTAAAAAATATATATAGTTTTAACAGCAAGCAAGCGGCTGGGGATTTAAAAGATTGTGTTTCTCCCATATTAACCCCATAACACATAAGAAGGGGAGAGATGAAGAAATGGCTAGTATTGAATGGAGTAAAGTAAATCAAATGAATCAGGAGGAGTTTGTACGAAAGGTAGGATGGGTGTTTGAACACTCTCCTTGGGTAGCTTCGGCTGCATGGAAAAATACACCCTATGAATCGCACGAGACTCTCTTACAAGCGATGATTGACATTGTCCAAAGGGCAGAGGAATCTAAGCAGTTAGCACTGCTTCGTGCACACCCAGATTTAGGAACAAGATTGCAAATGTCACAGGTTTCACAAAAAGAGCAAGCTGGTGCTGGTCTTGATAAGCTCTCAAAAGAGGAGTTTGAGGAATTTGTTTCTCTTAATCAAAGCTATGTAAATAAATTCAACTTTCCTTTTATTATGGCCGTAAAAGGGCAAAGCAAGGAAACCATATTAGCCGCAATGAAGCAGAGGATTCATAACTCTTACGAGGAAGAATATAACATTGCCTTACGTGAAGTGTATAAAATCGCTGAGTTTAGATTGAATGATATTTTTATAGGATAATGCGTTCATGATGACCAAAATCCAAGAAAAGTTGAAATAGTGGTAACCATGAAGCGTTCATGGTGATCAAAATCCAAGAAAAATTGAAAAAATGGTAACCATGAAGCGTTCATGATGACCAAAATCCTAAAAAAATTAGAAAAGTGGTAACCATGACACTTTCATGATGACCAAAATCTAAAAAAATCAGACAAAGTGGTAACCATGACAAAGCCTTTTAACATGACCAAAGGAGGCTTACAAATATGAAAAGAACGATGTGCTACGGAAAAGCGGATGTTTGGGTTTACCGTACGTATGCGAAGCCGTTAACCGGAATTCGAAACATTCCCGAATCCACCTTCACAGGCAGAAGCAACATTCTTTTCGGTATGAATGTAAAAGTCGCTGTAGAAGGTGAAGCGTTTTTTTCCTCATTTAAAGATGGCGATAACACGTTAGTTGTTGCAACCGATTCAATGAAAAACTTCATCCTGAAGCATGCAGGCGATTATCAGGGAGCCACCCAGGAAGGATTTCTTGAATTTGTCGCACACCGCTTTCTTGAGACATATTCTCACATGTCAGGCGTTAACATCTCAGGTGAACAGATTTCCTTTGAAGAGCTTCCTGTCCCGACAAATGGCAGCTTTGAACCAAGCCCTTTGGTGTTTCGCTATTCATTAAACGAACAGGCTGGAGCCACCATAGACGTAAAACGTGAAAAAGACGAAATTATCACTACCAATCACCTAAGCAGTTTAAAAGGTCTTAAGCTTATTAAAGTAAAGGGCAGTTCGTTTTACGGTTATGTGAAGGATGAATATACGACATTGCCGGAATCCTATGATCGCCCGCTGTTTATATTTTTAAATATTGATTGGCGTTATAACGACCTTGAGGATGCAAGGGGTAATACATCACAGGGCTATGTGGCAGCAGAACAGGTCAGAGATATTGCCTGCACCGTCTTTCATGAAGAAAACTCTCCATCTATCCAAAATCTTATTTACCGTATTGGAACTAGAATCCTAGAAAGATTTCCACAGTTACTTGAAGTTCGTTTTGAATCAAATAATCGTACGTGGGAAACGATTTTAGATGAAATTCCAGTCTCACAAGAAGGGAAAGTATTTACTGAACCACGCCCTCCTTATGGCTTCCAATGTTTTTCAATGACCCGTAAGGACCTAGATCCTGAAGGGGATACAAGTAAATGACAGGGAAGTTAACAACGCATGTCCTCGATATTAGCATAGGAAAGCCAGCCAAAGGTGTGTTAGTGGAGTTAAAAGGTGTTGGTCCTAATAATGAGAAAGAGTCTATCTGCTCAGCTTGTACAAATGAGGAGGGTAGATTAAGTAAACCCCTTTTGGATGGGGACAATATGAAAAAAGGAATCTATGAACTTTATTTTTATATAGGTGACTATTATCGAAGTCACAGAGCAGCCCCTGAAGATCCTGCGTTTCTGGACCTTGTTCCTGTTCGATTTTGTATTTCTGAACCAGATTCCCACTATCATGTGCCGCTTTTGATATCACCGGGTGGATACAGTACCTATCGAGGGAGTTAGGAGGGAAAATGATAACAGAACTTTGGGTGAAAAATGGATATGTTTTTACAGATAACGGTTTTCGATATGCAAGTATAAGAATAAGAGATGGCAAGATTGATTCACTCTGCGAATGTGAACCTGAACCAATGACAGAAAACAACGTCCAGCTCATAGATGCAAGTGGCTGCCTAGTGGTCCCTGGATTTATGGACGCACATGTTCATTTTAATGATCCCGGACGGACAGATTGGGAAGGAATTGAAACTGGCAGCCGTGCTGCAGCCATTGGAGGAACGACAACTATTTTTGATATGCCACTAAATTGTTCTCCTTCTGTAACAACCGTAAAGAATTTACACAATAAGATAAAGTATTTAACCTCCAAATCTTTTATTGATTATGCTTTGTGGGGCGGTATGACAGGTAATTCCGTCAGCTGTAACGATGAACTGTCCCAAATGAGTGAGGGCATTATTGCTTGGAAGGCATTTATGTCTGAGAGCGGTATCGAAGATTTTCCTTTTGTTACCCCCGGCCAATTAAATCTCGCAATGAAAATAGCAGCAGATCAAAATAAAATCCTCGCTTTGCATGCAGAGTGGGAAGAAGAGATTAAGAACCTTACCACTTTATATAAAAAACAAAATGACCTTAATGAACGCAAGGCCTTTCTTGCAAGCAGACCGATTTCAGCGGAAGAAAAGGCGGTTAGGTATGCATTAGAGGCAGCTGCAAAATATGGTACATCTGTCCACTTTGTTCATATCAGTTCAGCGCGAGTAGTTGAACTCATTCAACAAGCAAAGAACACCGGGATAAACGTTACCGTAGAGACCTGTCCCCATTATTTGCTATTTGATGAAGAAGATTTCCTAAATACCGGTGCCATCCTTAAATGTGCCCCGCCGCTTCGGCCAAGGGAAGAAGTAGAGGGGCTGTGGGAATGTATTAAAAACGGCTGGATTGATACGATTGGCTCTGATCATTCCCCTTGCCTTTATTCCATGAAAAACAAGGATTCCATTTGGGAAGCATGGGGGGGAATCCAGGGAGTACAATTTACTTGGCTTGCATTACTCGATGAGGCATTGAAAAGGAAAATACCACTAAAAGAAATACTTCCTCTGGGCACTGCTAATGTTGCTGACCGGTTTGGAATAGGTGGAAGGAAAGGAAGAATTCAACCAGGATTGGATGCAGATTTAGTCTTGCTATCATTAGATGAGATCACGATAGCGGATCAGCAATCGATTGCCTTTCGAAATCAGTTTTCCCCCTATGAAGATAGAAAATTTCTACTAAAAGTAAAGAAAACAATTTTACGAGGAAAAATCATTTATGACGATCAAACAGGGGTAATACAAGAAAAGTTTGGTCAGTATATTCAGCCAAGGAAGTGAGTATAATGGGTCAATTCCCCATTAATCTGGAAGAGGCAATTGAGTGGTTGGCTTCATTTGGCGGAGAATCTGATGGTGGTGTAACCCGAACACTTTATTCCCAGTCTTGGAAAGAAGCCCAGCAAGCCTTAAAGGGATGGTTGGAGGAAGCTGGGCTCCTGGCAAATTATGATTCGATTGGAAATTTATTTGGAAGACTGCCGGCTGCCAATCCAAATGCCCAGACTATCTTAATTGGCTCACATGTTGATACCGTTAAATCTGGCGGTAAATATGATGGAGCTTACGGAATCATTTCTGGGATTCTAGCATTAATTCAATTGAAACAACAGTTTGGACCGCCAGCCATAAACCTTGAAGTGGTTTCTTTTTGCGAAGAGGAAGGAAGCCGCTTTCCGCTTGCTCTTTGGGGTTCAGGGATGATGACGGGTATTTATTCATTTAACGACATTCGTGATATCAAGGATTCAGAAGGCATAAGTTTTGAGACCGCTATGATGGCGGCAGGATTTGGACTTTCTGAGTTCAGGGTCCGGAATGATATCCACACTTTTATTGAACTACATATCGAACAAGGGCCCACCCTTGAAAAAGTAGAAAAATCAATCGGCATTGTCAAAGCCATTGTTGGGCAAAAACGGTTCCGAATAACTGTGAATGGTGAATCGAACCATGTTGGCACAACCTCGATGAAATGGAGAAGAGACGCTCTTCATGGGGCGGTAAACATGATTCATGACTTATACAAGAGTGTGAAGGAATATGATGAAGATCTTGTATCAAGCGTGGGGCAGCTATTTGTGGAGCCCAATGTTCCCAATGTTATTCCCAATCAAGTTCAATTTACAGTTGATGCGCGGCATCCGAATGAATCGGTCCTGCGATCTTTTTGTCAGCAATTCACAGAGATGTTTGAAAACCATGCAAAAAAACTCGATCTAGAATTAAAAGTTGAAATGTGGCATGAAGTCCAGCCTGCCCAAATGGATCGTAAGCTTAATGAAACCATACAAAGAATCTGTACTCAAAACAATTTTCCATCACATTGGATGAATAGCGGTGCGGGGCATGACGCCCAGCTGTTTGCGCGGATTTGTCCTACGACGATCCTATTCGTTCCGAGCCAGGGCGGAATTAGCCATTCACCACTCGAATATACTTCGACACAAGACTTAGAAAATGGCCTAGGGGTTCTCATACAACTATTACATCAGTTAGCATACAACTGCTGAGGAGTGATTTTTATGAATGCGGATAAAGCAAAGATTGTGCAGTGGATACAGGACCATGAGCAAGACCTCATTGCATTTTTAAAAAAATTAGTGCAAACTCCATCGGATAATCCAGCTGGTGATTGTTTACCGATCGCTCGAGTTTTAGGGAAACAACTTTCTGAGCTTGGGTTTGATAATGTGTCTCTCCTAGAAGTAGACGAAGAGAGTGCAAAAGCAAATGGAATGATCAGTATGGCCAATGTCCTTGCCCCCGCAGTCTTTGGTGAAGGGACAAATGTTGTGTTAAATGCGCACGGAGATGTCGTCCCTCCCGGTTTAGGGTGGAGTGTCGACCCCTATGGAGGGGAAATTGTTGATGGAAAAATGTATGGGCGGGGAGTGGCTGTGTCCAAGTCAGATATTGCTGCTTATACCTATGCAGTCCTAGCTTTAAAACAGGTCAAAGAAAAGCTCTCTGGAAGGGTCGATCTAGCGTTTACATTTGATGAAGAAACGGGAGGAGAAATTGGGCCAAAATGGCTGATAGACCGAGGCTATATTCAGCCTGATCAAGCTATCGTTGCCGGGTTCACCTATTCAGCTGTTAATGCGCATAATGGATGCTTACATTTTGAAATCAAAACAACTGGAAAATCAGCGCATGCAGCTCTTCCTCATACTGGAATTGATGCGATTGAGGCAACTGCTAAAATCTTGCAGGTTTTATATGATTATCGAAAGACACTCGCAGAAAAAAGATCATTGATTCCAGGCATTGATTTTCCGACCTTGAATGTGGGGCTCATCTCAGGCGGAATTAATACCAATGTTGTACCAGATGAATGCACGATCAGGGTGGACCGCCGATTAATTCCTGAAGAAGACTTTATCACAGCTGAGACGGAGTTTAGAGAACTTGTTCAGCAATCTGTAAAAGAAATCCCAGGTATAAAAATTGAAATCAGGAAAATTCTCCATGCGAAAAGTTTTGGGCCGACTCCAGATGATACACCTTTAGTTCAAATATTGGCAGAAAATTGGAAATTGATTTTAAAAGAGGACGAAGAGTTACCTGTTCACGGAGTACCGTTATATACAGATGCCCGGCACTTCTTTTCGGCAGGAATTCCTACCATTATGTTTGGGGTTGGACCTAAAGTGTTAGAAGAGGCAAATGGACACCGGGCAGATGAAAATATTCGGCTTTCTGATTTACAAGCTGCCACCAAAATTATCGCTTGTACTCTTTATGATTTATTAGCGGGAGGAAAATCATGAAATTAACCCAGCGTGAACAGGAAAAATTAATGATTGTTGTCGCGGCGGACTTGGCACGGCGTAGAAAAGACCGCGGATTAAAATTAAATTATCCTGAAGCGATCGCCCTCATTACCTATGAAATTATGGAGGGTGCTAGAGATGGCAAAAGTGTTGCTCAGTTAATGAGCGAAGGAACAACGATTCTTTCCACTGATGACGTGATGGAAGGAATACCGGAAATGATTCGGGATATACAGGTAGAAGCCACATTCCCGGATGGAACAAAGCTCATAACGGTTCATGAACCGATTCGATAAAATGCTAGTTTAATAGTAAAGGCGGAGAATTGGATGATTCCTGGAGAATACGTATTAAGACAAGAGCCTATTGTCTGTAATCAAGGAAGATCAGCTTCTAAGGTGTTGGTGTTAAATAAAGGGGACCGTCCTGTACAAGTAGGGTCCCATTTTCATTTTTTCGAAGTGAATGGGTCTCTCCATTTTGAACGCCAACAAGCATTTGGAAAACACTTAAATATTCCGGCTGGCACGGCTGTCCGATTTGAACCAGGTGATGCAAAAGAGGTAGAGCTGGTCCCTTTTGCAGGTAAACGTGAAGTCTATGGTCTAAATAATAAAACCGATGGCCCGTTAGACCAAAGTAAGGGGGACCTGGCATGAGTTTCCGAATGTCAAGAAAGCAATACGCAGATATGTTCGGTCCCACTACAGGGGATGCCATTCGTCTGGCGGATACCGATTTATTTATTGAAATTGAAAAGGATTTTACCACATATGGGGATGAAGTGAAATTTGGCGGCGGTAAAGTTATTCGTGATGGGATGGGACAGCACCCGCTTGCGACAAGAGCGGATGGTGCGCTTGATGCGGTTATTACCAATGCCATTATTGTTGATTACACTGGAATTTATAAGGCTGATATTGGGATTCGAGATGGAAGGATTGCAGGAATTGGAAAGAGTGGTAATCCACTGCTTATGGATGGAGTGGATATGGTCATTGGGGCTTCAACAGAGGTCGTTGCAGGAGAGGGAATGATTGTCACCGCCGGAGGTATAGATGCGCATATCCATTTCATTAGTCCTCAGCAAATTGAAACAGCGCTATCATCCGGGATCACAACGATGATTGGCGGAGGAACTGGCCCTGCTACTGGTACCAATGCAACAACTTGTACTCCTGGTGAGTGGAATATTCATCGGATGCTCGAAGCGGCAGAAGAGTTCCCGATGAATCTTGGATTTTTAGGAAAGGGAAATTCATCCTCTGAAGCACCGTTAATCGAGCAGGTGAATGCAGGTGTCATTGGGCTTAAGCTCCATGAAGACTGGGGGACGACTTCCTCAGCGATTGACCACTGCTTACGGGTAGCGGACCAATATGATGTTCAAGTAGCCATCCATACCGATACCTTAAATGAAGGCGGGTTTGTGGAAGATACGCTTACTGCCATTAATGGCAGAGTCATACATACCTACCATACTGAAGGTGCAGGGGGAGGTCATGCCCCTGATATTATCAAGGTTGCGAGCTATCCTTATATACTTCCTTCCTCCACCAATCCGACTCGTCCATATACTAAAAATACATTAGACGAGCATTTGGATATGCTTATGGTTTGTCATCATTTAGACCCTGATGTACCAGAGGATATCGCATTTGCTGATTCGCGTATCCGTAAAGAAACCATTGCGGCAGAGGATATTCTCCATGATATGGGCGTATTCAGCATGATTAGTTCAGACTCGCAGGCAATGGGCAGGGTCGGCGAAGTCATTACGAGGACATGGCAGACAGCGGATAAAATGAGAAAGCAAAGAGGGAAATTGCCAGAGGATTCAGGTATGGGAGATAACTTCCGTGTGAAGCGATATGTAGCCAAGTATACGATCAACCCAGCGATTACCCACGGGATTGCTGATGAAGTTGGCTCCATTGAGATTGGGAAATTGGCTGATTTGGTGATTTGGGATCCAGCCTTTTTTGGTGTTAAGCCTGAGATTGTTATCAAAGGCGGCATGATTGCTCACAGTTTGATGGGAGATCCAAATGCTTCAATCCCTACACCTCAGCCTGTTATGTACCGGCCGATGTTTGCTTCCTTTGGAAAAGCAAAATATTCAACATGTATTACCTTCTTGTCAAAAGCGGCCATTGAACTTGGTGTTCATGAAAAATTGGGGTTACAAAAACAAATCAAGCCCGCACATGGAACCCGTCAACTTTCAAAAAAGGATATGAAGCTCAATGCTGAAATGCCAAAAATTAAAGTGGACCCGCAGACGTATGAAGTCATTGTGGATGGAAAACTAGTGACCTGTGAACCAGCGGAAGTACTGCCGATGGCACAGAGGTATTTCTTATTTTAGGAGGGGCGAAGTTATGATAATTACTGAGATTGTTGGAAACGTCGACGATATTTCGTCAGTTGGCAGACATATAGAAAGAGTTTATTTTTCAAGCGATGACTTGGTTAAACGAATACAGCGAGTGACAACAGACCATGGAAATGAGGTGGGAATTCGCTTAGCGGACCCGAAAGATTTGGTGGATGGAGATATTTTATACATGGACGAACGAAACATGATTATCGTTAGTGTGAAAAGTGATGATCTTCTTGTCCTCCGTCCTTTGAGCATGCAACAAATGGGTGAAATCGCTCATCAGTTGGGAAATCGCCATCTGCCCGCGCAGTTTGAAGAAGAGGTCATGCTGGTTCAATATGATTATCTTGTTGAAGAACTGCTCGTTCAATTAGAGATTCCTTATACAAGGGAAGAAAGAAAAGTAAAAAAGGCTTTTCGCCATATCGGTCACAGTCATGGATAGTCAGCTGTTAAGCTTACTGCAATTAGGGGATTCTAATTTTCCATCGGGAGCATTTTCCCATTCATTTGGATTAGAAACCTATATCCAGGACGAAAGTGTCCATAATAAGGAAACATTTTTTGAATGGATTACGATCTTTCTGGAAAAACAACTAGCCTATACCGATGGGTTAGCCTGTCGCTTAACTCTTGAGGCATTAATGAATCAAGATGTTGCTGAGATATGGAACCTCGATCGAAAATTGTTTGTTCTGAATATGCCGGAAGAAACCCGGCAGGCGAATCGGCGGATTGGAGAAAGGCTAGTGGTAATCGGAATCGATCTCTATTCCATTCCTTTATTAGAGGACTATTTGAAAAAAATTCGAACAAATGAAGCGTTTGGACATCCTGCGATTGTTTTTATGATTATCTGCAATTTTTTAAAGATTGATAGAGACCAAGCGATTGTAACCTTCTTATATTCTACGATCACCACTCTCGTTCAGAATGGTGTTCGAGGAATCCCGCTTGGCCAGACTGCTGGTCAAAGGATTTTACTAGAAATACATCCAGTTTTATTGAAGACAGTTAAGAAGATTAAAACCTTAGAGATAGACGATTTTGGAGCCGTTGCGCCGGGAATTGAAATCGCACAAATGCGTCATGAAAAGCTGCATGTCCGGTTGTTTATGTCTTAAATTCTTGTAGGAAAGAGGGAAAAAGTATGGAACCAGTACGAATCGGAATTGGCGGGCCAGTTGGAGCTGGGAAGACGATGCTAGTCGAGCGCCTAACAAGATACCTTAATGATGAATTAAAAATGGCTGTGGTAACGAATGATATCTACACAAAAGAAGATGCGCAGTTTTTGATAAAAAATAGTGTTCTGCCAGCAGACCGAATTATTGGGGTTGAGACAGGCGGGTGTCCTCATACTGCCATAAGAGAGGATGCCTCGATGAATTTCGCTGCCATTGAGGAATTAAAGGCTAAACACCGTGACCTTTCAATCATTTTTGTTGAAAGCGGTGGTGATAATCTGGCTGCGACTTTTAGTCCGGAGCTAGTTGATTTTTCAATTTATATCATCGATGTCGCCCAAGGGGAAAAGATACCTCGTAAAGGCGGACAAGGGATGATTAAATCTGACTTATTTATTATTAACAAGAGATTTAGCGCCATATGTCGGGGCAAGCCTAGAGGTAATGGAGGAAGATACGAAAGCAGCAAGGGGGAAGAAACCGTATATCTTTACCAATTTGAAAACAGATACAGGGTTGGATGAAGTTGTAGTCTGGATTAAGAAAAATGCATTATTGGCAGGATTGGGGTAAGTGGTACAGCATACGGGATATCTAAGATTATCAGCTGCGAGGAAGAATGAGAAAACAATCTTTAATAAAACCTATTCAGAAGGAGCTTTTAAAATAACTAGACCTGTTTACTTGACTTCAAGCGGCGAGGCATATGGGTACGTAATGAATCCTGGCGGCGGCTACGTTGACGGAGACACTTATAACATTACGATTTATTTAGAGGAGAATGCGGAGGTTCTCTTAACCACGCAGTCCTCCACGAAGATTTATAAAACAAGGACAAAGCCTGCTATTCAGGAGATGGATATTCATTTGAAAAAAGGAAGTCTTCTTGAATATCTGCCAGATCCAGTTATTGCGTACGAGGACTCCTGTTTCAAACAAATGATGACTGTACAGATGGAGCAAGGTGCCTCATTGATTTGTTCGGACATCTTTACCCCTGGCTGGGCACCTGATGGCAGCCTTTTTCGCTATGACTTACTCCAATCAAAACTAGAAGTATATTTTGAAAAACAGCTTGTTTTATTGGATCATATCAAACTAGAACCGGATGAGGATATGACGGATATAGGCTATATGGAGGGATATACCCATTTTGGCACAATGATCGTGATTAACGAGCGAGTGAGTAAGGTATTTTTAGAGGAACTTCATGACCTTTTTGATACTTTGAACGAAAAAATCAGAATTGGTGCCTCCATGCTTTCGGTATCTGGGTTTGCATTGAGGATACTCGCAAATTCCACACAAGCTATTGAACAGGTACTACATGTAACCCATGAAATCATACGGAAAAAAATTTTTGGGAAAGAACCTGTCTTTCTTCGAAAATATTAGAAAGATTTAGGAATCGCTGTCTAAGATTTTTCTTGCCCAAACTATTAATTAACTGAACCTCAACCTGGCATTTGCCAGGTTTTTCGTTGACTATGATGGTGCGGAGACCCTTTTAGCGGGTAAATTAATAGCTGGCTCGTAACTATAGGGGTAACATTACCTTGACAATCAGCATAGGATTAATTAAGATGTTAATATCCAAGATTGAGTATCTAATATTGGGGGTGTGTGAGATGTCAAAACTAATTATCCTCGGACTATTAAAGAAAAAACCAATGCATGGCTATGAGATACAAACCATCATACAAGAGAGCAGAATGGATCAGTGGGCAAATGTTTTATCAGGATCGATCTATTATGCCCTAAACAAAATGGAAGATGAAGGCATCATCGAAACCGTGAAAGAAGAGAGAACAGGTGCGAGAATTCGAAAAATTTATGGAATTACGGAAAAAGGCGAACAACAGTATTATGTGCTTTTAAAACAGCATTTAGGTTCCCAGCCTCATTCTTTGAAATCCGACTTTATGCTTTCTCTAGCCATGATTGACCAGCTCTCAAAGCAGGAGGCCATACAAATTTTAGAGGATAACTTACGAAATTTAGAAGCTTCGAAAAGAGAGTGGGAGCTAGGGCAGGGTAATAAAGCAGCCAGTGGTGCTTACAATCCTATCATGGAGATAGCGTTTGAAAGCACATTACAAATTATTGAAGCAGATATCCAAATGATCCAAAAAGTCATCAATCATATAAAATAAAAAATTTTCGTTAATTGTCCAATGTTGGATAATTAAGGTTGAGTAGGTTTGAGGCCTTTTTTGCCTAATATCCAACATTGGATAAACAAATTTAAATATAAGGAGAGATTGATAATGAACATATTTGTAAAAGCCAGACCAATTGTGGATGAAATGGGAAAGGTTAAAGAAGGTAGTATCACAGTGCTTGAGAAAGTGAATATAGGTGGAGTCGATCAGCATATCTTAATACGCGGGGAAGACGTTAACAATCCAGTTCTTCTTATGGTACATGGTGGACCTGGTCAAAGTGAAATTTATATGTCTCATCTTTTAAATGGCCCGCTTGAAAAGCATTTTACCATCGTGAATTGGGATCAGCGAGGGGCTGCCAAATCATTTTCACGTGCAGTGAAGCCGGAAACCATGAATTTAGATCAACTACTCAGGGATGCCGAAGAACTAATACAATACTTGCAAAAACGCCTAAAGACGGAGCGGTTTTACCTTCATGGCCATTCTTTCGGTACGATACTAGGAATGCTGATGGTTAATAGGTATCCAAATTATTTTCATTGTTATGTTGGTGTGGCTCAATCAGTAGGATTACAGGAAGATTTAATGGTATCTTACGAATTTGTAATGCGAAAGGCAAAAGAAGCAGGAAATAAAAAAGCGATCGAGGATTTGGAATCAATCGGGCAGCCGCCATTTAAGAATTTTTCAAAAGGATTATGGAAGTATTCCCTCTGGCTTGAAAAATTCGGTGGTAAAACGCACAGTAAACCAGGAAGGGACATCTTCAAATCCATTTTTTCAGCACCAGAATATAGCCTTCTAGATAAAATCAATTTCTTTAGGGGTTCATTGTTTAGCGTGAAGCATCTGCATCAAGAGCTTTTAAAAACAGATTTAAAAAAGTTGGTGAGAAAAGTAGATATTCCGGTATACTTCTTCCTTGGAAAACATGATTATTCTGTACCGTTTGAATTAGCGGAAAACTACTTTAAGGAGTTAGCTGCTCCTAAAAAAGAAATTGTTTGGTTTGAACAATCTGGGCACCTTCCACAATATGAAGAGACAGAGAACTATCAAAATCAATTGCTGCGAGTTTTGTTAAAAAAATAAAAAGAGCCAACGGGGTCGGCTCTCTAGATATTAAAAGGTATGAGCTAAATCTTTCGCGCGTGCGATGGCATTTTCTTTGATTTCTTGTGCTTTGTCAGGCATTGCATTATGACCCTCAACAAATAAACCTTCAAAAGATGGAACGCCATAGAACTGCATCATAATCTCAAGATAGCGGTGACCCATCTCCATTGCTGCCGCTGGACCTTCGGAATAGATACCGCCGCGTGCTTGAATATGCAGTGCTTTTTTGTCAGTTAGGAGGCCGATTGGCCCTTTTTCTGTATACTTAAAGGTTTTTCCTGCTACTGACACTGAATCCAAGTAAGCCTTCATAACAGGCGGGAAGGAAAAATTCCATAATGGTGTTACAAAAATATATTTATCGGCAGAAATAAATTGCTCACAAAGCTCAGAAAGTCTGCCAACCTTTGCTTTTTCATCCGAAGAAAGCTGCTCAAAATCTGTACCAGAGCGAAGCTTCCCCCAGCCGCTAAAAACATCAACATCCAGCTGCGGAATATTTTCTTTGTAGAGGTCTAGGTTTATGATTTCATGATCTGGATTGACTTCTTTATAAGTGTCAATAAAGGCTTTTCCTACCGCCATACTATAAGACTGAGTATCATCATGAGGATGAGCTGTTATGTACAATACTTTTGTCATTTTCGTATCGATCCTTTCTGTATCAAGCTACATTCTAGTTTGTGTAATGAATGTAAATATATGCAGATACAAAAATAGATAAAAGCCAATAATAAAAGGAATTTGCTTTTTGCAAACTCCTTTTATTTTTTAGTTGTTATTTTCGCTGAAGTAAGGGTTTCCACTAATGTTTGCACGCATTTCATCGGTTAATGTGAACGGCTCATTTACGGTTGAATTAGCAGCTGAAGTTTCATTGTTTTGAGTGCTTCCATCATAATGAACTAGGTTATTTGTCATAGGTAAAATCACCTCCATTAATCTAGTCTATACATAAATTCTACTATTTATTAACGATTATTAATAGGAAATTTTTAATATTCTAAATTTAATTTTACTTGTGATTATTTACTTGATAGGTACTTGTGCCTAGAATTATATTGCGTTCTCTATTTAACCTTACCTTGTTATTTATGTTAAAATTTTTAAAAAAGGAGTCGGGTGATTATGAAATTAATTGATCTGCATTGTGACGCATTACTTAAACTTTCTGAAGGGAAAGGTTCGCTGCGTTTTGCAGACGCAAAAGAATTACAGACCAATAAAAAAAGATTACATAAAGGTCAAGTCAAGGTTCAATGTTTTGCAATCTTCATTGAGCCAGACATTCCTTCCGATCAGAAATTTCAAGAGGCACTTGTACAAATTGATTATTTTTATAAAGAAGTACTAGGGAAAAATCCAGACATGGTTCATTTAAGGGATTGGTCAGATTTTGAAAAAATCAATATCGGTCAAATTGGTGCCATGCTAACCCTTGAAGGAGTCGATGCGATAGGCAATGATTTAACGAAGCTGCACATCCTTTACCAGTTGGGTGTTCGTTCTGTTGGACTGACATGGAATAATGCAAATTTAGCAGCAGATGGAGCCGGTGAACCGCGTGGAGGCGGACTTACACTTTTCGGAAAAGAGATTGTTCAGTTTAATAATAAACATCAAATCCTAACAGATATTTCACATCTAAGTGATAAGGGGATTTGGGAAGTCATTGAATTAGCCAAGTATCCGATTGCAAGCCATTCCAATTCACGGACTCTGTGTGATCATCCTCGTAATGTCACGGACGATCAGGCAAGAGCGATGTTTAAAAGAAATGCGATGATACATGTGGTTTACTATCCTCCCTTTGTGAAAGAAGCAGGCAAGGTAAAGGTAACGATTTCTGACCTCATCAGGCATATCGATCATTTCTGCTCCTTAGGCGGAGTGAATAATATTGGCTTAGGCTCTGATTTTGATGGAATAGGGACATTTATAACCGACCTAGAGGACGCGTCCAAAACACAGAATCTTATTAACGAATTATTGAAACATTTTAAAGAGGATGAAGTGAGAGGATTTGCTTACCAAAACTTCCTAAACCACCGTCCTGGAGTGTTAAGATGAAGGTAAAAACAAAGGAATAAAGGCTGAGGAATGATGATATGTATCTAACCATAAAAGAAACAGCAGAGTATTTATCAATGCCAGAATCAACAATAGAAGACCTAATCAAACAAAAAAAAATCCGCGCCATCCACGACGGAGAAGAATGGGTCATCAACAAAGAACAATTCAACACCCACCTAAAACAAATCGAAAAATACAAACACCTAATCCAAGAAATCCTAAACGAACCCATCCCCGAAGACCTCGACATAAAAGATGAGGATTAAATGATTTGGTGCCGATTTGGTGCCTGTCACCGCCCGTGGACAGTGTCCACCTGGTATGGACACTTTTCTCAAAATCTAGACAGGAGGGATTTAAATGGGTGATTTATTCTTGAAGAGGGTTTATGTGCCGTATGATGGGTCGGATGGGTTTCGGATCTTAGTAGACCGGGTCTGGCCGCGCGGGATTTCGAAGGAGACTGCTAAGTTAACGGCTTGGCAGAAGGAGGTTGCTCCAAGTCCGGAACTTCGGAAGTGGTTTTGTCACAAGCCAGAATTGTTTGAGGAGTTTCGAACGAAGTACATAGAGGAATTGCGATCGGATGAACTGAAACAGAAGCTAATAAATGAAATCATTACGTTAACATCAAACGGGAGAGTGACTCTCCTATATGGTTCAAAGGATCCTGTATATAATCATGCAGTCGTGCTGCTGGATGAACTAAACAGAATTAGAAGTGAAGTAAATGCATAGAAGAGGGCTCCCAATAAAAGGGACTCCTCTTCTATTTTTATATCTTTATTTCTTAGAGGAATATTACATGCCTTCAAAGAATTAACATAATACATGGAGTTAAACTCACTGCAACTACATGAGTCTGGGTGTCATTGGGAAAACTCCTAAATAAATCAACACAACTAGGAGTATCAACATGAAAAATTATGTCTTTTTATTCTGTATTATTTTGGTCCTGTTTGGCACCTATACTGGCATTCATGGTTCGTCGGCTAGCACAAAGGTCATTAACCTTGTCGCCCTCGGTGATTCCATTACACATGGAATAGGGGACCCTGCAAAAAAGGGGTATATAGAAGGAGTTAAAGTGAAATTAGAAGAAGTACATAAGACTTCTATCAAAGTGAGGAACTATGCCGTACCAAGATATTCAACAGATAAAGTTCTCAAACAAATGCAGGATAAAAATATCACGAAGCAAATAAAAAAGGCAAATTGTATTATTCTTTATATCGGTACGAATGATTTCAGAAAGAGTGCCAATCATCAATTTTATCCGCTTAATGTAAAACAAGTAAATGAGGGTAAGGTAACTTTCACTACAAACCTTTATAGAATCCTTGAAAACATAAGAAAAGGCAATTCTGCAGCCCCAATTTTTGTTCTAGGTTTATATCAACCCTATATAGAATACTCGAATCGGCAAGAAATCTTAAGCGTTATAAAAGAATGGAACGATGAGATTATCAAAGTGGCGGGTAATTTTGATCAAACCTACTTTGTTGCTACCCTAGACCTATTTCAAAACAAACCAAAAAGTAACTATTTCAGCGATTCCTTACACCCAAATCCAGCTGGATATCAATTAATCTCCAATCGATTATCTGAAAAAGTCTTAAAAGAACTGAGTTTTTATAAACAATGATTTCATAATCGATGAATGAAGAAAAAGGAGTACTTAGGATGATAACACTAAACGAAAAGCCTGTTGTAAAAGCAGAAATGCTTATTCGCAAACCAGTTGAGGAAGTATATGCAGCTTTAATTAACCCTGAAATCACGACAAAGTTTTGGTTCACCAAAAGCAGCGGGAGATTAGAAGAAGGTAAAACGGTAAGATGGGACTGGGAAATGTATGGTGTTGGCGATGAATTGTATGTTAAGGAATTAGAACAAAATAAACTAATTAGAATCGAATGGACCGATGGCACCCAGGTTGTTTGGAAATTTACTCCTCGAGCAGAAAATGAAACTTTTGTTTCTATTACCAACTCAGGATTTTCGGGAAGTGGAGATGAAATGGTAAACCAAGCCATTGATTCTATGGGTGGGTACACAATGGTACTTTCTGGCTTAAAGGCTTATCTAGAATATAACATTCAATTAAATCTTGTTGCCGACAAGGCACCGGACGCGAACATAAATAGGTAAGAGTAATAAGGCAGCTAATTCTATACTGATTTAGTCTGCCATTTTGTCATGATAAGAGAAGAATCAAATAGGAGTACAGAGAATGGAGAAATATATTGAGCGTATTAAACAGGTTTTCCCCAGCCTTTCTATTAAAGATTATAAGCTTAATGATATTGGTCAAAATAATGATGTCCTCATTGTAAACGAATCAATCGTTTTTAGATTTCCAAAGTATCAAAAGGGGATAAACTATTTAAAACGAGAGACTAAGATATTAAAAGCTATTAACAGTAAAGTAACGATTCCAGTTCCACATCCAATCTATCAATCTTTTGAAAAATGGGAAGCAGGGAAAGCTTTTGTAGGCTATGAGTTAATTCAAGGGTCCCCATTATGGAGAGAGAGTTTCCGAACCATTAATAATGAAAAAGTTTTAAAAAGACTAGCGTCACAACTCGTTAACTTCCTTACCGAGATTCATTCAATTTCAAAAAATGATCTACGATTAGAGGAAACCGATCCCCGTGAATAAATGGTTACTCTTTATCAAAGTATACAAAATAAGCTTTATCCATTTATGAAGATAGAAGCACAACGACAAATTGCTGATTCTTTTGAAACCTATTTAAATAGCGAAGCATGCTCAAACTTACACACCACTTTGATTCATGGTGATTTCGGGGCTACAAATATATTATGGGATCCATCCACCTATACTATTTCAGGAATCATTGATTTTGGCGGCAGCAGCATAGGTGACCCAGCATATGACTTTGCAGGATTACTGTCCAGTTATGGGGAAGCTTTTTTTAATAGGTGCTTGAATTTATACCCAAATGGAGCCGAGATAGCCGAACGAGTTAAGTTCTATAGAAGTACATTCGCTTTACAGGAAGCCTTGCATGGTGTGGAAAATGACGATATAGAAGCACTTGAAAATGGTATGAAAGCATATAGATAAAATCCAAATCTGGAGGGGAAAAATATGAGGCAAATTATTGCTCTTGGCGGCGGTGGTTTCTCCATGGAACCAGAAAATACATTATTGGATACATATATTCTGAAGCAATCAGGTAAAGAAAATCCGAAAGTTTGCTTTATTCCCACTGCGAGTGGAGATTCAGAGGATTATATTCAAAGGTTTTATCGTTTTTTCGAAAAACAAAACTGCAGACCAACACATCTATCATTATTTAGACCGCCGACCAGAGATTTGGAGAGCTTTATTATGGAAAAGGATATTATCTATGTTGGTGGGGGGAATACAAAGAATCTGTTGGCTTTGTGGAAGGAATGGGAATTAGACACCATTTTGAAAATGTCCTGGAATCAAGGAATCCTATTAGCGGGGATTAGTGCGGGATCCATTTGTTGGTTCGAGGAAGGTGTAACGGACTCCTATGGGGAAGGATTAGAGCCGCTCAACTGCTTGGGGTTTTTAAAAGGCAGTAATTGTCCTCATTATGATGGGGAAGCCGATAGAAGACCAGCGTATCATAATCTGATTGGAGCTAAGAAAATACAATCAGGTATTGCAGCAGATGATGGGGTTGCTCTTCATTACATTGACCAAGAATTAAGTAGAATAGTCAGCTCAAGACCAACCAGCAAGGCTTATCTTGTTTCCAACGAAAATAAAGTAACTGAAACCGAACTTCAAACAGTGTATTTAGGTTCTGAATAAATTTGATTCTAAATACCTAATATTATACTTTTTTGTGATAAAGAAATAAAGGGAAATTAGGTATAATATCCTACCCGCTTAAGCATTATAATGTTGTTACTAGCCAATATGTACATAGAAGGAGGATAAAATCAGTGACAAATAAAAACAACAATCGTAACCAGCCGCATACCGGTGGAAGTAAGGCAGATACAGAATTCGGCGCGGAGCAGGGATTAAGCAAAAAAGCAAGAAAACAAGCTGCAAGACAAAATAAAAACAACTCATAATGTATAAAAAAAACGCCTAAGGGCGTTTTTTCATTTTATATTACAAAGTAAAACACACATAAGAAGTGAGACAAACTCCCAAGCATGATAAAGATATGAAAAATTTCATGAAAACCCATATATTTAAATTGAAGGAATCTTGGCTTAGCTCCATAGATGATGCCGCCAATGGTATAAAAAACCCCTCCGAGTATTAATAAAAATAAACCTTTTGGATCTAAGCTCCCTGCTAGTGGCGAGAAAACAAACACAATCATCCAGCCCATAACAAGATACAGTGCGGTTGAAATCCAGCGCGGACAATTAAACCAAACCATTTTAAACACAACTCCACTCAATGCTACCGCAGCAATAATGGAAAATAGTATATTCCCAGTTGTTCCATTTAAACTAATAAAACAAAATGGTGTGTAGGTACCTGCAATTAAAATAAAAATCATCGAGTGGTCGAGCCGTCTTAAAAAAGCAATGACATGATCTCTAGCGATTACCATATGATAGGTGGCAGAAGCTGAATAAAGGAGGATCATGCTGACGCCAAAAATGATGACTGCCGTAATATTCATTGCTGACGATGTGGAACTAGACACTTTAATGACCATCGCTAGAAGTCCTACAAAAGATAATAGCGCTCCCGATAAATGAGTGAGTCCATTAATTGGTTCTCGAATATAATTACTCAAATGATAACCCTCCTATTGCAATATGTAGTTTTAATAACTACTTATAATAATACTAATAAAACCATACCTAGTCAACGGATAATTGTTACGATATAATGTTAATCAGATAACAATTGGATCGGAGATTTTTATAATGGAAAAAGTCAAAGAAATACTTGAACAGCTTAAATTAGAAACAAATCTTTCCTTAGATGAAATACCGAATATTGATTTGTATATGGATCAAGTGATTCAGTTATTTGAAAACAAATTTGCCAATTCAAAGCGAAATGAAGAGGAAAAAGTCCTTACAAAAACCATGATCAATAACTATGCAAAGGGGAAGCTGATTTTCCCGATAAAAAATAAGAAATATTCTAAAGAGCATTTAATTTTAATCAGTTTGATTTACCAGCTAAAAGGGGCTCTTTCCATTAACGACATCCAAGTAACACTGGAGGGGTTGAATAAAAGGATTATCAAGGAGGACATAGAGGTTGATTCTTTTTATAACAGTTATTTAGCTTTGGCCCAAAAAAATGTTGCTGATTCTACTATCGATATTAATGAACGAGTAAAGGATGTAAATGAAGAAGTAGCAAAAATGGAGGATCGGAACGCTGACTATCTTGAGCAGGTTCTTATGATTTCTTCACTCGTGCATATGAGTAACCTATATAGAAAAGTTGCCGAAAAGCTGGTGGATGAAATTGTAGTGGATAAAGAAGGAAAGCGTCATAGATAATCATATCTGTGACGCTTTCTTTATTGGTTTCTTTCGTAGATCTTGTACATCTTTCCCAATATCAATAGTCTTTAGGGCTGAGTCATGAACCTGAACGTGATCTATGGAGACAGAATCGGCACGATTTTCTCCTCCATAGACCTTAATTCCTGCACTGGCATTTTTAAAATCTCTGATAGAAATATTGTTTAAAACTATATTTCTTGCTCTGTACTGTATTGCGATCACAGGGCAGCCACTATAGTCATAATCAGGATCGCCAATCAATGTAAAATGATTAACCACCACATTTTTATAGCCGGATACCACTAAACCGCGAGGAGTGGAATCTTTATATAAATCTGTATTAATGGGTCTAATGGCTGCAAGATTCACAGCAGTAATATTGTATGCCGACTTTGACTCGGTATCTGTACTTTTGTGGTGTCCGATATGGCGGAAGTTATAGGAACGGTTGTCTTTTACGGAGATATGCCCAACGATTTGAATATTAGAGGCAGCTGTCGAATTTTGATGAGCTTTTACTTCGATGCCGCCAAAGCACCTGGCCGAAGAATTATTAACTAAAAGGACATTCCTTGAGCCATCATCAATTTCAAATCCATTTGAATTGGAATAACCGCGTTGATGGGCCCGGCCGCTCGGGTCACACATATGAGAGCAGGTAATTAATATATAATCACTATGATGGGTGGTAATTCCGTCATCCCCAAAACCATATCCATTAAGGTTGTCGAGCCACACATATTGGCTGCCCCCTTTGGCACGAAATCCGTCTCCGCCATAATTATACAAGGTGGAGGAAATATCAAAACAATGGAGTCCTGGATTGATTGCTTCAACATCTTTTACCCAGCCATAGCTGACATTTGCATAGGTTAGACAGCTTGAATGATTGCCCCACGTACTCGTCTTTTGAACATCACCAAGCCTTTCGATATTCCAATCTAAACTCATTCCCTGCACATATACATGATGATTCCCTCTCCAATGATTGGCATTGGTAATTAATCGTGTTCCTTTTGAGGCACTCTCATGCAGTTTGATGGTTGTTTTACCCTTTCCGGATCCTGCTATAATTGTCAAGGAAGGAAGCCGAATGCCCTTCGTGATAAAAACACCTTCAGGAATATTTACTCTAACCCTGCCATTACCAAGCGCTCTTTTAAAGGCAGCTGTGTTATCCGTTTTTCCGTCCCCAATCCCGCCAAAATCTTCAATATTTACTTCCTTTGTTATGCTGCTCAGCAGGTTTTCGTACTCTTCATCAAGCTGCGTCTTCCATTCGGGATATACATTTCCTGACGAATCGACGTATAGCTGTGTAGGCTCAAGGAGGCTGAATGGCCTGGCTGATAATCGAAACAATACCTCTATCATCTTTTTCAAAAGAGGAACTGGTTTTGGTCCCTTTGTGAACTGAGATACAGGCTTATTCTCCCGGCATTCTTGGAATAAGACATTGGTCTCTGCGATAACTTTATTAACATTAAGTTTTTTACCTGTAATCTCCTCAAGCAGTTCTCCATTTTTTCGAGGCTCATGATTTCTATTGAAATTTTTCATTAACATTTTTCACTCCAAAATGAAAGCTTTTATAAACCTATTATTGCCGATTCAGCAAAAAAGCTCCAATTATGAAGTACCCCAGTCTTATTCTTTAATATAGGCTGTGTTATATTTGGCTGTTGATTTACGCTCCAGGCGCTACGCTTTCCGCGGGCTCGCCCGTGAGCCTCCTCGGTCGTCCCGACCTGCGGGGTCTCACTCAGCTCGTTCATCCCGCAGGAGTCGAGCGCCTTCCGCTCCAATCAACAGGTTCTAAAAACAACAGACTTCTTTAACACAGCCTAAATATAAAACCCTGCGGCTAACAAACCAACTGGTAAACTTCCAGCAATAAATAGCCTAGCCATACTGACCTGTCCATATAAAATAACCGTACCAATTTTACAATCCCAAGTCGATATCCCATTGCCCTTTAAGTCTCGATAAGAAAAAAAGAAGCAAATTACATTTAAAATAGGGATACCGAATCCCATACCTAGAAAGTTAACAAAAAGGCTTCTCTTAAAAGCAGTAATAAAATTAAGCTTATCGCCATTCACACTTTTGATTCTCATATTTAAGAAGGCCCTTCCAAAAGTATTGCCGAAAATAGATAGAATGACAGATTCAATAATAATCCAGAAAACCAAACTAAGAATAAATATATATAAATTAAAAGTATCTTCAATAAAAGAGGGAAAAAGAATCGATACCGATAGGATAAACGTGATTGAAAATAAGGATAAGTCGAAAAATCTGGCAAGATAACGGACGTATGGTCTTCCACTAGGATATGTGGCTTCTACATACTCTTTTTTTGTTTTGAAATTATCCGGGAGCAGGTGAATTCTTGAGGATTCAAGGATACTGTCTGAAAAAATATCAAGGCTTTTTGCCATTTGCCAGCATTCCATTGACTTGTTCCAGACAAAGGTGTCACCTGGAAGAACTCGCTGTTCAATTAACTTCTTTAATTCAAATAAACAAACAGGTCCTTGCTGCTGAGAATCTTGTATAAAAAACCAAATATTTTCATTAGTTGATTCCATAAAGTCGCCCCCAATAGGTAAATTATACCACGTGCGGTTTATGGCCTTTTTTGTCAGTTTTGTGTATTTTGAATATTTCTTAGCCATGAACAGCAAAATACTAACATACGTTCGGAGGTGGCTGTTGTGGAAAATAAGGATTATGAAAAAATTTATGAGGAATATAAGCAGCAAAGTGTGCAGCAAGCTCAGTTAGAGGCGGGTCAAAGTAATCCTGATGGAAAAGAGGAATTCGTAGCCGTAAGGAAAAACGATGATGGAGACATCATCGCATTTAAAACAAGCTCAGGAAGAGAGCTGGATTACATCACTGCTTTAACCGAAGCCAAAGCAGGTCAGATCGCCCACGTTGATGTTTTTCATAAATACGGAAGAGATATTATTCGAAGTGAACCAGATGGGATAAAAGAAAACAATCTCGATCAACTTCCCGAATTTTAGTTGGCAAAGGGAGTGGCACAACGTTGCTGCTCTCTTTTCTTCTTTCACTGACAAGGATCGTTAGTATTAGCAAAAGTCTAATTTCAATTTTATTGTAAAAAAGTAAACATCTATCCATTTCATGCTCGTCCTAGAAAGCATAGTATAACTAAAGACGTTATGAAGGGAAGGATGTTGGATGTTTGATTCCTTATTTGAATTCTTAGCTCAGCTATTCACATTGATTTACCAGTTCCTTTTAAACATTTTAGGAGTATTTCAAAATATTTTATAAAGGTCGAGAGAACCGGCCTTTTTTTTGTTAAAGTGAAATTAGTATTTTTAACATTAGGAGGAGATTGCGTATGATTACGCTATACATAACAAGGCACGGTGAAACAGACTGGAATCGAGAAAAAAGAATGCAAGGCTGGCTGGATTCAAATCTAACAGAAAACGGTATAAAAAATGCAGTATGTTTAGGTGAAAGATTGAAAGAAACAGAGTTAACAGCTATTTTCTCGAGTCCAAGCGGGAGGACGAAAGCCACTGCCAGTTTGATACGGGGAGAAAGAGATATCCCCGTCATTTACGATGAAAATCTGAGAGAAATTAAACTGGGTCAGTGGGAAGGAAAAACTCATACCTCGATTAAAGAATTGTATCCAGCAGAGTTTGAGTCATTCTGGAATACACCACATCTATTTAACACTGTTGGAGGAGAACGGTTTGAAGAAACACGGGCAAGAGCGGTTCAGGTTTTAGAACGAATAAAAAGAGAATATAAATCTGGAAATATATTAATTGTAACTCATTCTGTTGTCATTAAATGTTTGTATTCTTTTTTTAATAATTTACCAATTGAATCTTTATGGGAACCGCCTTATATACATGATACGAGTCTTACGATTGTAGAAATGGATGAAAGTGGTTTTAAGCTTGTGCTTGAAGGTGATATAACCCACTTGGAGTCTGTGAATTTTATATAGAAGGGGCATCGATAAATAGCACAATTGGAGTGTGAGAAATGAATAGGATACATCCATACAAAGCCGCGGAACTGTTTATCCTGAACCATTTTCCGAATTGTCAGGGAGCTTTATTAGCCGGGAGCGTCATTCGAGGTCAGGCCACGGAAACATCTGACCTTGATATTGTGATATTTGACAGTGAATATCAGTCTGCGTATCGGGAGTCAGTCATTGACTTTGGCTGGAATATAGAGGTTTTTGTCCATAATTTAACTTCATATAAGGAGTTTTTTAAAAGTGATTGTGAACGAGCAAGACCTTCCTTGCCTAAAATGGTTTCAGAGGGAATTGTGTTAAAAGATTGTGGAATCATGGAGCATATAAAACATGAGGCAAGAGACTTACTAGAAAAGGGTCCCGAAGAGTGGTCAGCTGATACTATAAAAATCAAGCGTTATTTTATAACAGATGCACTTGATGATTTTATAGGTTGTACTAATAGAGCGGAGGAAATATTTATAGCGAATACACTTACTGAATTAGTAAGCGAATTTGTCTTGAGAACGCATCGACAATGGATTGGTGCTTCTAAATGGATGATCCGTTCATTGAGAAACTTTGATGAAAAGTTTGCAGACCAATTTGTCGAGGCGTTTGACACCTTTTATAAAACAGGTGATAAAAATAAGGTTATTAACATGGTGGACGAAATCCTGCGGCCATATGGCGGGCGGCTATTTCAAGGATTTTCATTAGGAAAATAGTTTGTTTGATTCGGCCTACCCCACTAGAAAACACTGATGGTAATCCAAATCAAGGTACTATTCCACCTGAATCGATCATTATCCTTCAATTGTTTTTATGATTTTTGCGGGATTTCCACCTACAACAACATTATCAGGTACATCCTTTGTTACGACAGCGCCGGAGGCAATAACGACATTATTTCCGATATTGACTCCTGGATTAATAACAGCACGTCCGCCAATCCAAACATTGTGACCAATGGTTACTGGTTTTCCATACTCTTGACCCGATATTCTTTCCATGGGGTCAAGGGGATGTGTTGCAGTGTAAATGTGTACTCCAGGAGCAATAAAGCAATTATCTCCAATACGAAATTTCACATACATCCAGAAAGACACAATCAAAATTGGCATAGAAATTCTCACCTACATGAAGGTTATAACCATAATCACAGCGGATGGCTGGTTCTATGTATATATTCTCACCAGTTGAGCCGAATAATTCTTTTAATAGTGTAGTTCTAGTTTCTTCATCGGTTTCAATGGTTTGATTGTATATTCTTGTTTGTTTTCGCGCATTTAATCGGTCTTGGACTAATTCTGAATCTGCTGGATTATAAAGTTCACCAGCCAGCATTTTTTCTTTTTCAATTTTCATTTTAAATGCCTCGCTTAAAAGTTGATAAAAACGATTGTACCATATCCTAAGAAAATCTGTATGAAATACGGTTAATCCACACATACTTTCCTCAGTAGACTTAATATAGAGGAGCAGTAAAATGCATTGGTATGAAAAATTAAATCAATATTTTCCCGTTGAAGAAATGAAATCGAGAGAGCATATGGAAACGTTGCTTCGTGAGCGGTCCGACATCTATCATAAAGATGAGGGAGCTAATCATGTGTTGATGTATGCTGAATCTGATGATTTTGTATTTATTGATTATCTCTTTGTTTCAAAAAATGCCCGTGGACAGGGACTTGGTCATAAGCTTATTGAAAAAATGAAACAAAAAGGAAAGCCAATCATTCTTGAAGTTGAACCCGTTAACTATAAGGACAGTGATACAGAAAAAAGGCTTCATTTTTATAAGCGAGAAGGTTTTGAACACGCACATTCAATTGGGTATGAGCGAAGGTCATTAGCGACAAATGAGATGAATAAAATGGAAATTCTTTATTGGGCTCCAAATAAAGAGTCGGAGGAACTCATCTTTGAAGCCATGAGAAAGACGTATAATAAAATTCATACCTATAAGGATCAGCACTTCTACGGAGAATCATACCAACCAGTTGAAGAGGTTTTGACCTTTAATGAAAATCCACAAAGTCAAAATATCTTAGATAATCTATAATAAAATGCCTTACTCTTATGACGGAGTAGGGCATTTCCTTTTGGATTATTTAAATACTACATTCCTAATAGAAACAGGGGTATCCTTGTATGCTTGTAAAACGCCATTTTTCTCAATTTGTTCTTTGTTTACAGATCTAAAGGGCAATTCTACTTCCATTTCACCCTTCAAAGGTGAAAAGGAAAGCGAAACCGTTTCTTTGTTTTCCCAATGTGCGACAATTGGATCGCCGGTCACAAAAGCAAATAACTGCGGAAATCCATTGCGAAAAAAAGGATGAACTCCTTTATTATCACCAGGTTCGTTTAGACTTATATACAGGGATAGATAATCACAAAGTTTTAAAAGGTCTAGGTGGTACATTAGGGTTTCTTGTTTAGTCTCATTTCCCGTTAATTGCAATTCCTTTAAAAGATGTTCCTGTCTTTGCTTTTCTTCTTTCCAAAATTCCCTGACAGCAGGCTCGCTGGAATCTTGTATAAACGACGCATAGTGCAAACTGCATAAAAGTCCTGCATACTTGCTCATTTTTTCTACTTCATCTAAACCCTTTTTATAAAAAGTAATCTTGAGTGACAAAGGATAATCAATAAAAGAGTATGGCTTCTCCGTTTGATCATTCCATACCGGGGACGAATCCATCTCAATCCAGCCTCGGTCATGTTCTTTAATGGCCAGCAGTACTTCTTGAGTACGAAGATCATCAAAAAAATAATCCTCTTTGCAATTCCGAGCAATAACGCCAGCAATTTTGGCGTGGTCATTCTGAGTTACCATAAGATAGCTTTGTTCCCGTTCCAGTACAATCATTCTCGTAAATCCCTTTCCTTTGTAAAAACTGAACTTGTTTGATTTTAGGCTTCCTTTTATATTTCCTGTTATAAATAGATTTAAACCAATGATTTTCCTGCAATCAAGAATACAAAAGAAGGAAAAAAACGAGCATGTAAAGAATTAACTATTTCGGCTGAGTATTTTTAAAGTTAGAGAATCTTTATATAAAAAGTTCGTGTGCGTGGTCCGTCAAACTCGCAAAAATAAATGCCCTGCCACGTACCTAAGAGTAATTGGCCGTTTTTAATAATAACATATTGTGATGCCCCAACCGTACTTGCTTTCATATGGGCCGCGGTATTGCCCTCCATATGTCGATCCAGTGGGTGATGCCATGGGTAAACTTCGTCAAAGCGGCGAATCATATCAGTTTTTACATCAGGGTCAGCATTTTCATTAATGGTAATGCCTGCTGTTGTGTGTGGGCAATATACGATAGCAGATCCTTCTCGCACGTTATTTTCAGTAATGAAGGCCTGAACCTGATGGGTGATGTCTATCATTTGATCACGGGTTTTTGTTTTTAAAGTGAGCTTTTTAAGCATACTATCCTTCCTTCCAAGTCTATTAAAAAATTTAATAAAGGTGGCGGTTGTAATGTTTAGTCAATCTCCCTATGCATGTCGAATGGAATGGGGCAGACGCGGCGCTAGGGAAGCGGCAGACCGCGGTGATATTATTATTATAGTCGATATCCTAAGTTTTTCATCGACTGTCGTATCCGCATTACATTACGGTTCGGTGATTTATCCTTATCCCCCGTATGTAAACGGCAAAGAATACGCAAAAGAAATTAATGCAGAATATATTTTAGGCAGAGCAGAGGCAGCAAAAGCGGGAAAACCAACATTATCCCCTGTTACCTTTAATGAAGAACATTCAAATAAGAGGTATGTACTTTCCTCACTAAATGGTGCATTTTGTACTTGGATTGCCTCAAAGGCTCAAGCACTTTTCGCAGGCTCTTTATTAAATGCGGAGGCAGTTGCTTCCGCAGCTAATCAATTAAGATTAACAACTAAAGCAAACATTACAGTAATCCCTTGTGGTGAACAATGGAGCTATGGAAGAGAAGAGGAAGATACCCTCCGTCCTGCTATAGAGGATTATTTAGGTGCCGGCGCTATTTTATCTTATTTGGAAGGTGAGAAATCACCAGAAGCGGAGGTTTGTATGGGTGCATTTCTACAGGCGAAGCCAAAATTAAATGCATTGATTTGGGATTGTGGAAGCGGTCGGGAATTGCGTGAACGGGGATTTGCTTCAGATGTAGAACATTGCAGAAGGTTAAATGTCTATCAAACTGTTCCGGTATTAAAAAATAATCATTTTGTTTCCTATCATGGGGAGTTGTAGCCGATGGAGCATTTTCATATTCGACAGTACCAAGAAGATGATTTTAATAGAATTCAAGAGTTAAACCAAGAAGAGGGCTGGAGTAACTTGGTAGAAAAAAACGAAGATACAAAAGAGGCATGGAAACATTCAAATGTATCGTTGGTTGTGGAAACAGAAGGTGATGGAATCGTAGGATATATTAGAGGTTTTACTGATACACGTATCACTTTATATATTTGTGAATTGTTAATTGACAAAAAGTATCGTGGAGCAGGTATCGGAAGAGAGTTACTTCGGTACGTTCATGCCCAATATCCAAGTACAAGAATGGAACTTCTCGCATCTAGTACATCACATACATTTTATGAAGGTCAGGGCTATCGCCCATTTTACGGATTCAGAAAGACCTTTCAAGAATAGGAGTGAAAGTATAATGAAGAAGATTTACCTTATTAGGCATTGTGAAGCGGAAGGGCAGCCGGCGGAGGCCGCGCTAACAGACAATGGTTTAAAACAAGCTAACCATTTATCGGAATTCTTCAAAGATATTCCTATAGACCGCATTATCTCTAGTCCTTACAAGCGTGCTGTACAAACGGTAGAACCGCTTGCAAAAAGAATGAATCTTGAGATAGAAAAAAATGATCTGTTAACAGAACGTGTATTAAGTAACCAGAACCTTTCTGATTGGCTTGAAAAACTAAAAGCAACCTTTGATGATCTAGATTTGAAATTTGAAGGTGGAGAGTCCAGCAATGAGGCAAAGAAACGAATTGTTGGTGTGGTGGAGGGAGTTCTAAATAGTTCGGCTCAAAATACCATCATTGTTACACATGGTAATTTATTGTCTTTACTTTTAAAAAATTATAATCATCAATTCGGCTTTGAAGATTGGAGAAGTTTAAAAAATCCGGATGTGTTTCTTTTGAAGAAACAGGATGAAACTGTAACATATGAAAGATTGTTAATGGAATCTAGCGGTCAACTTTCCTTGATTAAACCCACGATAGAGCTGAGGGATGAATACCTCTCATTCTATAAAGAATGGGTAGATAGCAAAGAAGATATGGTACCTTGGGTGATTCAAAAAGATCCATCAGACTTTGAGGCAATGGTCCAATTTTTAAAAGATAATGAGCAAGGAAGTAATCTGCCAGAGGGTTGGGTGCCTGATTCAACATACTGGTTAATAAAGAAGACGAAAGAATACTCGGTGCTGTCAATATAAGACATCAATTAACACAAAATCTTTTAAAACGTGGCGGACATATTGGCTACGGTATCCGTCCTTCAGAGAGAAGGAAAGGATTTGCAACTAAATTGCTGTCATTATCGCTTGAAAAAGCTAAAGAGTTAGGAATTAAAAAAGCTCTGGTAGTATGCGATGAAGATAATAAAGGGTCCTATAAAACGATTATTAATAATGGAGGAATACCAGATTCCGACTTTATTGAAGAAGAGGGAAATATCATCAAAAGATTTTGGATAGAAATATAATATAACCTGTTTTGAATGAGAAAGGAAAGACCATGGAAGAAAACAAAGCCATTAATTCTATAGATGAATACATCGTACAATTTCCGAGTGAAGTTCAAGAAATACTACAAAAGATTAGGAATGTAATAAAGGAGTCAGCACCAGATGCAGTAGAAAAAATAAGTTACCAAATGCCGACCTTTTACTTACACGGTAATCTAGTTCATTTTGCGGCCAATAAAAATCACATTGGATTTTACCCAGCTCCTAGCGGAATTGAAGCTTTTAAAAATGAATTATCCGAATTTAAAAGTTCAAAAGGAGCAGTCCAGTTTCCTAAAAACAAGCCGCTGCCATATGGAGTAATTAGTGAAATTGTTAAATTTCGGGTTGCTGAAAATAAAAAGAAAGCAGAAGCAAAAATTAAAAAGAATATATAGAGGAGAAACCAGTGGGCAAAAGAAATGAGGAAATCAAAGTTGTGATTGGAGCAGGGGAGTACAATAATAATCCTGGTTGGATTCATACTCAGGAAGATGAACTTAATTTAATCGATATTAATACTTGGATAGGCAGGTTTGATTATCATTCTATAACAGCTATTCTAGCTGAACACATTTGGGAACATTTAACTTACGAAGAAGGAGTAAATGCTGCACAACTTTGTTTTAAATTCCTAAAGCCTTCAGGTTACATACGTTGTGCTGTTCCAGATGGATTCTTTCCAAATGAGGAATACCAAAATATCGTTAAAGCAGGTGGTCCTGGTCCAAATGATCATCCTGCTTCAAGTCATAAAATTGTACATAACTATAAAACCTTATCTAAAATGTTTGAAACGGCTGGATATATTGTGAATTTACTCGAATATTGTGATGAGGACGGCAACTTCCATTTTAATGAATGGGATGGGAAAGACGGAGTTATTTTTCGTTCGAAAAGATTTGATCCTAGAAATCAAGGGGATAAATTATTATTTCCATCGCTTATAATTGATGCAGTTAAACCTAATTTATAAATTAAGAGGGCAGATAATCCTGCCCCGTTTCATTAGATTGGCTTCTTACCCTGATATTTCATCTTAAACTCAGCTTCACTCATATTTGGATTTTTTCTAGGTGTAGTTTTGCTTAGGGCCTTCTTCATTTCTACATTCGCGTCGTCGCTTGTATTATATTTTCCATCCATCGTAATCCCTCCTTTTTGATACTTATTATCAAACCCTAATCATTTTTTCATTCTTTTTTCTTATGAATATAGGAGAAGAAATGAATTCGAAAATAGAATAATGTTGAACTTAGATGTAATTAAAGTGTGGTGATCTTATTGAAAATAGGAATTCCTAAAAAAATCCATATTATCGGCTCGGTTGGAAGTGGTAAAACCACATTAGCAAAAAAGCTGTCAGCGAAGTTACAGATTCCCTTTTATGAATTGGATAATGTTGTTTGGAAAAGGCACAAATCTGGTGATATAAGAAGGACGGAAAATGAAAGAAAGGAATATTTGAATAAAATCATTCATTCCGAGGGCTGGATTGTGGAGGGTGTTCATAATGAGGATTGGGTGGAAAATAGTTTTCAAAATGCGGAGCTAATCATCTTTTTAGATACAAATTACGCGGTAAGAACGTATAGAATTATTAAGAGATTTGTTTTACAGAAACTTGGTGTAGAAAAATCAAATTATAATCCCACGCTTAAGATTTTTTTGAAGATGTTTAAATGGAATAGGTATTTTGAAGAGGAAGGGAAACCCAATTTCTTAAAAAAATTTGCCATTCATCATGATAAAACTTTAATTGTTACGAAAAATGGTGAGATAAAAAATTACTTTAATATAGATTAAAGAAAATTAGGAGTTCTATATATGAACTGTTGGAATCAGATGTTGGTTGGTTGAAACCACACGATTTAGTTAGACAAAGGTACAAAACGCTGAATCGATACGTCCGATTCAGCATTTTTGCTATTCTCCGGTGAAATCACCACCATCGTCTATGTTATCATCCTCATCGAATGGCGCTAGAAAGATTTGTCTTTCAATCGGAGGCCTTGAGGACAAATCGTAGGAGTCGGCAGAAAATTTGTCTTTCATCGAGGGTCTCGAAGACAAATCGCATAAGTGTTATATAGGAAAAAAACAGAGGATGTGATTGTATGTTTCAAGCAACTCTATTATTTATTTTAGCAGGCATAGTAGAGATAGGAGGGGGGTATTTGATTTGGCAATGACTGCGGGAAGGGAAGCCATCCTACTGGGGACTAATTGGAGGAGTGGTGCTCGTCTTATACGACGAGATAGCTACCTTTCAGGCATTCCCATCATTCGGAAGAGTATATGCGGCTTACGGGGAGTTTTCATTGTGCTCTCGCTTCTGTGGGGGTGGGGCATTGACAAAAAGACTCCAGATTTATACGACTGGATTGGCGGCGGAATATGTATAATAGGAGTTTTGGTGATGTTATTAGCACCAAGACAATAGAAAAATGAGCTTGGATGTCCAAGCTCATTTTATTTATTTATGTGCAAGTTCATATTGTGAAATCTTATCTTCATAGTTCAGAGTTACTCCAATTTCATCCCAGCCGTTAAGCAGCATTTCTTTTGGGTATGGAGCAATATCGAACTTAATTTCTAAACCTTGATTATCATAAACTACCTGGTCTTCTAGATTCACAGTTAATGAATATCCTTCAGATTCAGCATTATGCATAATACTTTGAACTTGTTCTTCGCTTGCTTGAATCGTAAGAATACCATTCTTTACGCAGTTATTTTTAAAAATATCTGCATAACTTTGCGCAATAATGACTTTAAAGCCAAAATCCTGAATCGCCCATGGAGCATGCTCACGAGAAGAACCACAGCCAAAGTTTTCACCCGTTACTAAGATGGAGGCTCCCTGATATTTTGGGAGATTCATCGAAAAATCTTTTCGAAGGTTACCATCATCATCAAAGCGCCAGTGATAAAATAAAAATTGTCCAAAGCCGCTTCGTTCAATTCTTTTTAGGAATTGCTTTGGAATAATCTGGTCTGTATCAACATTACTTCGATTTAACGGACAAACGATTCCTGTATGAATGCGTAGTGGTTCCATTATAATACCTCCTGAGCAGTGAACTTGCGGACATCGACGAAGTGACCTGCAACTGCAGCAGCTGCAGCCATTTCAGGACTTACAAGGTGGGTACGAGACCCGTTTCCTTGACGGCCTTCAAAATTACGGTTAGAAGTAGAGGCACAGCGACCGCCTGGAGGAACGATGTCATCGTTCATGGCAAGACACATACTGCAGCCCGCTTCGCGCCATTCAAAGCCTGCTTCTTTAAAAATTTGATCAATTCCTTCTTTTTCGGCAGCCAATTTTACACTAAATGAACCTGGTACGACAATTGCTTTCACCTTTGGATTAACCTTGTGCCCGCGTACGACATCAGCCGCTTTACGCAAATCACTTAACCGTGAATTTGTACAAGAACCAATAAAGACATGATCAATTTCTACACTTGAAATAGGCTGGCCAGCTTCAAGTCCCATATATTGAAGGGCACGAGAAATTTCATCTTTCTTATTAGACTTTGCTTCGTCATCTGGATTAGGAACAGATGCTGTAATCGGGATACACATACCTGGGTTCGTTCCCCATGTAACCTGCGGTTCAACCTCAGAAGCCTCAATTTCAACCACTGCATCGTATTGTGCACCTTCATCAGTGGCAAGGGCGCGCCATTTTGCAACTGCTTCCTCGAAAGCCTCACCTTTAGGAACATGTCTGCGTCCTTTTAGGTATTCAAAAGTTGTTTCATCAGGAGAAATCAAGCCAGCTCGAGCACCAGCTTCAATCGACATATTACAAACGGTCATACGCTCTTCCATTGAAAGGGAGCGGATTGCCTCACCTGTATATTCCATTACATAACCGGTTCCGAATTGAACCCCGAATTTTCCAATAATTGCTAGGATTAAATCCTTCGCTGTTACACCTGTACCAAGCTTTCCATTCACTTTAACATTCATTGTTTTAGGAGGTGCTTGCCAAAGTGTTTGTGTTGCTAGGACATGCTCTACTTCACTTGTCCCAATTCCGAACGCTAGGGCACCAAACGCACCATGTGTAGAAGTATGGCTGTCACCGCATACGATTGTTTTTCCAGGTTGTGTAAGACCAAGCTCAGGACCGATTACATGAACAATCCCATTATCAGGATGTTGGCGGTCTGAAAGTTCAACGCCAAATTCTTGGCAGTTCTCTTTCAATGTATCAATTTGTTTCTTTGAGATTGGATCCTTGATTACGTTTCGATCACGGGTTGAGACATTGTGATCCATTGTCGCATATGTTAAATCTGGGCGGCGCACTTTACGGCCGTTCATTCGTAATCCTTCGAATGCTTGAGGAGAGGTTACTTCATGAACAAGGTGCAAATCAATATATAGTAAATCAGGTTTTCCTGCTTCTTGATGTACAACATGCTGCTCCCAAACTTTTTGAATAATATTTTTTGGTTTTTGCATAATGTCCTTCCTCACATTTATAGATTTGGTAGAGAGGGGGTAGTTTGTCCCCGGATAATAGTTCCTTGATAAGGAGAAGCAGCTGGACTTATGAGCCCAGCTGCGAGTAATTTAAACGTAACAGCTCATGATACATTTTGATGCGTTTTGGGACTTAATATAATCAACAATTAGACGTGTCATTTCTTCTGTTCCCACTTGTCTTCCTTCAGGAATGTGAAGGTCTGCTGTGTGGAATCCACTATCTAATACAGACTGTACCGCGTCTTCAATTAATGTTGCCTCATCATTCAGTTGGAAAGAGTAACGCAGCATTAATGCAGCTGATAAAATCATTGCAGATGGATTAGCAATCCCTTTGCCGGCAATGTCTGGTGCTGAGCCATGAACTGGTTCATATAAACCAACACCATCTTCGCTCAAGGATGCAGATGCAAGCATTCCAAGTGATCCTGTTAAAACAGACGCTTCATCACTAAGAATGTCACCAAACATGTTCTCTGTCACAATGACATCAAACTTAGTAGGATTTGTAATCAATTTCATTGCAGCCGCGTCAACCAATACATGCTCAACCACCACGTCTGGATACTGAGCTTTTTTCTCTTCCACAATTTCACGCCACATTTTACTGGATTCTAATACGTTTGCTTTATCAACAGAAGTAAGGTGTCCACTCCGTCCTTGTGCTGCTTGAAAGGCTTTGTCTACGATTCTTTCAATCTCTTTACGTGTATAAGCAAGTGTATCAACGACAGTTTGACCGTTGTCGCGGCGTTCACTTGGAGTACCAAAGTAAATACCGCCTGTTAGTTCACGGACAATCAATAAGTCACTGCCTGCCACAACCTCTTCTTTTAAAGGAGAAGCATGAAGCAAATTTTTAAACCCTTTAATCGGCCTTAAATTTGCATATAGATCTAGAGCCTTACGAATACCGAGTAATCCTCTTTCAGGGCGTAAATGGGAGGGGTTGTTATCCCATTTTGGGCCGCCAACCGCACCTAATAATACCGCGTCCGCCTGCTTACAGGCGTCGACTGTTGTTTCTGGCAGAGGAGTTCCATGAAGGTCAATGGCTGCCCCTCCGATTTCATGGGTTTCGAAGGTAAAACTGTGGTTAAATTCTTCAGCAATAGCGTTCAATACATCATGTGCAGAATTAATAACTTCCTTGCCAATCCCATCACCAGGTAGTAATACAATACGTTTTTTCATTCGAAGCAACCTCCTCATCATTTTTTACATCGCCTCAAGAAAGGTTTTTATGCTTGAGCTAGTTCAGCTTGAGCTTGCGCAACAGCTTTAGTGTTGAATAATACACGATTTACAGTATTTAAGAATGCTTTAGCAGAAGCTTCTAATACGTCCTGAGCTGATCCGCGGCCACTTACTTGTGTACCATCAACCGTCATTTTAACATGTACTTCAGCCAATGCGTCGCGCCCTTGACCAACGGAATTTAGTTTATAATCAGTAAGATGAATTTCTTCTTTAATTAGAGCTTCTAATGTATTCATTAGTGCTTCAACACTTCCTGAACCTGTACGGGCAGTTTCTACTCGAACACCTTCTGGCGTGTTCAGTGCAACTGTTGCGGTAGGGAGGTTGGCTGAACCATAATGAACCTGGAAAGCCACAAGCTCATATTTTTTAATATCAGCAACTGCTGTTTGGATGTCAGTTAAAATGGTAAACAAATCTTCATCTGTAACTTCTTTTTTACGGTCGGTGAGCTGTTTAAAAGCTGTAAATGCTTCTTGAAGCTTTTCAGCTGATAATGTAAAGCCCATAGTTTCAATTTTATCTTTAAAGGCATGACGTCCAGAATGCTTACCAAGAACTAAATCATTGGATTGAATACCGACCATTTCAGGAGTGATAATTTCATAGGTTAATGTATTTTTTAATACTCCATCCTGATGAATACCCGACTCATGAGCGAAAGCATTTTTTCCTACTACAGCCTTATTACCGGGAACTATCATTCCTGTAAAGCGGCTGACAAGGTCGCTAGTACGTTTGATTTCTTTTAAAACAAGATTCGTAGTATAAGGGTATTTATCTTTTCTAATATTTAGTGCTACTGCGACTTCCTCTAGTGAGGCATTCCCGGCACGTTCCCCAATCCCGTTAATCGTTCCCTCGACTTGGGTAACTCCATTTTCAATAGCAGCTAGTGTATTGGCTACAGCCATTCCTAAATCATCATGACAATGACAGGAAAGTGAAGCCTTATGGATGTTTGGAACGTTTTCTCGAATATAACGGAACATGTAACCATATTCTGCTGGAGTGGCATACCCTACCGTGTCAGGGAGGTTAATGACAGTTGCTCCTGCGTCGATAACCTTCGTAATGATTTTGACAAGAAAATCAAGATCTGAACGAGATGCGTCTTCAGCAGACCATTCGATATGAGGGAATCTTTGTTTTGCGTAACTCACCATATCGACTGAGGTTTGAATGACTTCCTCAGGTGTTTTGAACAATTTATATTTCATATGAATAGGGGAGGTTGCAAGGAAAACATGCAACCTTGGTTCTGCAGCATCCTTTAATGCGTCCCACGCAATGTCAATGTCCGATTTGGTTGCTCTTGCCAGGCCTGTGACGGAACTGTTTTTAATACTCCGGGCAATTGCTCTTACTGCCTCGAAATCCCCTTGTGAGGAAGCCGGAAACCCGGCCTCCATAATATCAACACCAAACTTTTCTAGTTGTCTAGCGATTTCCAGTTTTTCAAGCTGGTTTAAATTTACACCAGGAGATTGTTCACCATCACGCAGTGTCGTATCAAAGATGTTAACGTGAACCATTTACCACAGCTTCTTTCTTTTGGTTTACAGGTTTTTTAATAAATGGCATTAATTCACGAAGCTCACGGCCGACAACCTCAATTTGGTGATTGTTTTCGCTGCGGTTGATTGCGTTAAATTGTGGACGGTTTGCTTGGTTTTCCAAGATCCAGCCTTTCGCAAATGCACCAGTTTGGATATCTGTTAATACATCTTTCATGCGGGCTTTTGTATCTTCGTTAACAACACGTGGTCCAGAAACGAAATCTCCCCATTGAGCTGTATCAGAGATAGAATAACGCATGTTTTCTAATCCTCCTTCATATAGAAGGTCAACGATTAGTTTTAATTCGTGTAAACACTCAAAGTAAGCAACTTCAGGCTGGTAACCAGCTTCTACTAGAGTTTCGAAACCAGCTTTGATTAAGGCAGTAGTACCGCCGCAAAGAACTGCTTGTTCTCCGAATAGATCTGTTTCTGTCTCTTCTTGGAAAGAAGTTTCCAATACACCTGCACGTGCAGAACCGACACCTTTAGCATAAGCTAGAGCTAAATCACGCGCTTGGCCAGTGTAGTCTTGGTAAACTGCATATAGTGCTGGAACACCAGCGCCTTCTGTATAAGTGCGTCGAACTAAATGTCCTGGTCCTTTAGGTGCAACTAGGAACACGTCAACCTCAGCTGGAGGAACGATTTGTGTAAAATGAACGTTGAAACCATGTGCAAATACTAATGCGTTGCCAGCTTCAAGGTTTGGTTTAATGCTTTCTTCGTAAACTTTAGGCTGCATTTCATCTGGAAGTAAAACCATTACGACATCTGCTTGACGAGTTGCTTCTGCAACTGAAGTTACTTCAACACCATCCTCAACTGCTTTGTCCCAAGATTTTCCTTCTCTTAAACCAACAACAACGTCAAATCCGCTTTCCTTTAAGTTTAATGCATGTGCATGACCTTGTGATCCATAACCAATTACTGCGATTTTCTTTCCTTGTAAAACTGCCTCTTGAATATCTCCGTTATATAATACTTTTGCCATTATAATCATCCCTTCGAAAATGTTTATTTTATTTGAGAGTAGGTAGTTAACTCGTTAACTTGTGGTTGATGTCCGCGCAAGAAGGCGGTTAGTCCTGTTCTAGCAATCTCTTTAATTCCATATGGGCGAAGTAAGTCAATCAACGCGTCAATTTTGTCTGGCCTGCCTGTGATTTGAATCGCTAGGCTATCTTTGCTGACATCAATAATCAAGGCACGGAAGGGGTCAATGATCCCGTTAATTTCACTGCGGAGCTGTGAGCTGCCGGCTACTTTAATTAAAGCCAGTTCACGTGCGACAATCGCCTTATCTGTAATATCTGAAACCTTTAAAACATCAATTTGCTTGTTTAATTGTTTTGTAACTTGTTCAAGGCGCTGTTCATCTTCGACTTCAACTACCAAGGTCATTTTTGAAATGCCTTCGGTTTCAGTTGGACCGACCGAGATACTTGAAATATTAAATTGACGTCTCTGTAATAGGCCCGTGACACGATTTAATACACCACTTCGGTCCTGAACGGTTAAGGATATAATCCGTTTCATGATGGTTTCACCCCAATCATTTCATGTATTCCTTTTCCAGGAGCAATCATTGGGAAGACCTTTTCCTGCTGGAGCACCCTGCAATCCATTAATACAGGACCATCATAGGCAAACACTTCAGGAAGCTTGGTGACCAGTTCTTCTTGGCTTTCGATTTTGTATCCGCGGATATGATAGGCTTCCGCAAGCTTTACAAAATCTGGGTGTGTATGCAAAATTGATTCTGAAATACGGTTACCATGTAATAATTCCTGCCATTGTCGAACCATACCTAGGGCACCGTTATTAACAATGATGATCTTAACAGGTAAATTCTGTTCATAGATTACAGATAACTCTTGAAGAGTCATTTGGAATCCAGCATCTCCAACTATTGCTACTACTGTGCTGCCTGGAGACGCCATTTGTGCTCCAATAGCGGCAGGGAAGCCGAAGCCCATTGTTCCAAGTCCACCAGATGTAACCCAGCGATGCGGTTTTTCAAAATTGTAATACTGAGCTGCCCACATTTGGTGCTGACCTACATCTGTCGTCACAACAGCCTCACCATTTGTGACTTTATGAATGGCTTCAATTAACCATTGTGGAGACATTCCGTTTGGATCATGCTTATACCACAATGGGTACTCTTCTTTTAACTTATTTAGTGTTGCTAACCAATCTTCAGCCTCTGGTGATTCCGTTGTCTGGTTCATTAATTCAACTAATGCTTCTTTTGAATCGGATACAATTGGTATTTGTGTTGGAACATTTTTACCAATTTCAGCAGGATCGATATCAATATGGGCAACCTTCGCATTTGGAGCAAAGTGCTTTAAGTTCCCAGTAAGCCGGTCATCAAAGCGGGCACCGATATTAATCAGTAAATCTGCTTCGTACATTGCCATGTTAGCTGTATACGTTCCGTGCATGCCGCCCATCCCAAGAGAGAGAGGGCTGTTTGCTGGGAAAGTTCCAAGCCCAAGAAGGGTGGTTACCACTGGGATCTTGTGCTTTTCAGCAAAGGCGGTTAACTCTATTGAAGCTTTTCCGTGAAGAATTCCTGCACCAGCCAGAATTACTGGTTTTTTAGCTCTAGAAATGGCATCAGCAAGTTTTTTGATCTGCAGCGGATTGGGCTTGGTTGTAGGCTGATAACCAGGAAGGTCAATCGTTCCTTCTGCAGGAATTTCAAATAATTCTCCGGCAGAGATATCTTTAGGAATATCAATCAGAACCGGTCCTGGCCGCCCTGTAGAAGCGATATGAAAGGCTTCTTTTACAATCCTTGGTAAGTCTGAGATGGATTGAACCTGATAATTATGTTTTGTAATAGGTGTCGTAATTGCCATGACATCGGCTTCTTGAAATGCGTCGGTTCCGATTATTCCTCTTGCTACCTGTCCAGTGATAACGACTAGAGGTAAAGAATCCATCATTGCGTCAGTAATTCCAGTCACCAAATTGGTAGCACCAGGACCAGAAGTTGCGATTACAACACCGGGTTTTCCTGTTATACGTGCATACCCTTCAGCAGCATGAATGCTTCCTTGCTCGTGACGGAAGAGGACGTGCTTAATGGTGCCTTTTGCACGATAAATCGCGTCATATATTGGCAGAACGGCACCACCCGGATAGCCAAATAGCGTATCAACACCTTCATTAATTAATAAGTCAATGAGCAGGTCTGCACCCGTTTTTGGTGCCGTACTTGTTTGGAAATCCGGCTTTGCTTCTACTTTCACCTCGTATTCCCTCCTTGTGAATATTCAAATCTTTAAATAGTGAACCGGTGTAGTTATCGTACCAGTATAATAAAAAAGGCCATTTTCTCTCCGAATAAACTGCAGGTCATAAAGATAACAGCAGAATATTTCGGGGAGAAAAGGCCTTCCATTTCTCGGTACCACCCGGTTTTACAGCATCCTCACGAATACTGCCTCTTGAAGCGATAAAATAAAACCATTACCGCTTCTTTTTGTAACAGGTGCCTTAGAGTACACCCGATTGAGCCTAATAAGTTAGGACTGTTCAGCTCAATACTCAGGGAGGATGTCGGAATAAGGTGTATTACTGGGCTCACAGCAACCCCAGCTCTCTGAAAATACATGATCTTATTCCTTTATTCCCGTCATCGATTTTGTCTATAAATTTTTCAAATATACTGTAATGTCTTTAACCTCGGCGATTAAAAGGGAGCCTAAACCCTGAGCAGGTTAAAGCGACAGTAACTAACTGCTATATTTTCATAACCCCGCCAGTGTTGGCAGATGTAACTAACTTTGCGTATTTGGCTAAGTAGCCAGATTTGATTTTAGGTTCTGGTTTTTGCCATAAACGGCGTCTTTCTGCCAGTACCTCGTCATCAACAATCAATTCAATCGTTCTTGCCTCAAGATCAATGAGAATCTTGTCGCCATTCTCAACGAGCCCGATAGGACCGCCTTCAGCAGCTTCCGGTGAGATGTGGCCAATGGAGATTCCACGGCTTGCGCCAGAGAAACGACCATCAGTAATGAGAGCAACTTCCTTCCCTAAACCGCGGCCGGCAATTGCTGATGTTGGAGCAAGCATTTCTGGCATTCCTGGTCCGCCTTTTGGTCCTTCATAACGAATGACGACAACATGACCAGCCTTAACAGTTCCATTATTAATCTTTTCCAGTGCTTCATCTTGGGACTCAAAAACAATTGCTTCACCAAGGAAGGTTTTAATAGATGGATCAACAGCACCAACTTTGATAACACCGCCATCGGGAGCAATGTTTCCATATAGAATGGATAGACCGCCAACCGGGCTATATGGATTATCTTTAGTCCGAATGACTTCTTCATTTGTTATTGTTGCATCCTTCACATTTTCAGCAAGAGTCTTACCGGTAATACTTAAACAATCTTGATGGAGCGCACCTTCTACTTTACATAACTCATTTAGAATGGCACTAACTCCTCCAGCGCGATGTACATCATCCATAGAATAATCAGACGCCGGCATAATTTTAGATAAATATGGAACTCGTTCAGCAATTTTATTAATTTCACGTAGATCATAGTCAATACCAGCTTCATGAGCGATAGCTAAGGTATGTAGAACGGTGTTCGTCGATCCCCCCATAGCCATATCTAAAGCAAATGCATTGTCTATTGCTTCTTTAGTGACAATATCTCGTGGTTTAATATCCTTTTTCACTAATTCAACTAAGTGTTTTGCTGCTTGTCGAATTAACTCGTGTCTTTCTTCAGAAGTAGCTACAATTGTTCCGTTACCCGGAACCGTCATGCCTAACACTTCCATCAAACAGTTCATGGAGTTTGCAGTAAACATTCCGGAACAAGATCCGCAAGTAGGGCATGCTGCAGTTTCAATTTCAAGCAGCTCCTGCTGAGTCATTTTTCCACTATGGTATGCTCCAACTCCTTCAAATACAGAAGTAAGAGAAAGGTTTTTTCCGGTAGAAGAAACACCTGCTTCCATTGGACCACCTGATACAAAAACAGAAGGGACGTTGGTTCTGACTGCTGCCATTAACATTCCTGGTGTGATTTTGTCGCAGTTCGGAATGTAAAATACACCATCGAACCAATGAGCATTAATTACCGTTTCTGCACTATCAGCGATAATTTCACGGCTTGGAAGCGAGTAGCGCATTCCAACATGACCCATTGCAATTCCGTCATCTACACCGATTGTGTTAAATTCAAAAGGTATTCCGCCAGCTTCTCGTATCGCTTCTTTTACAATCTCACCGAAATGATTAAGGTGTTTATGTCCAGGGATAATTTCAATGAATGAGTTACAGACACCGATAAATGGTTTATCTAAGTCCTTTACAGTTACCCCGGTTGCGTATAATAGGCTGCGGTGGGGAGCACGGTCAATCCCCTTTTTAATCATATCGCTTCGCATTTATATTCTCCTAACTGACAATGGCGTGGTTTGCTGATTCTGGGTAGCAAGCCACTCCGTCTGTTGTTACGATTTTTCTAAATTCTTCTAAAAGGTCGTTTGTAACATTTCCTGGTTTGCCGCCGCTGATTTCACGGCCATCGACTGCGATGACTGCAATGACTTCAACAGCTGTACCGGTTAGGAATACTTCGTCAGCGACATAAACATCGTGACGAGTAAATGGAGATTCTCTAACCTCATACCCTTTTGCTCTTGCTACATCTATAATAGCGTTTCGGGTAATTCCTTCTAATGCTCCTAAGTAAACAGGAGGAGTGTAAATAACGCCATTTTTTACAATAAAGATATTGTCAGCTGAGCCTTCTGTAACATATCCTTGATCATTGAGCATTAAAGCTTCTTGCACACCAGCCTGATTGGCTTCTAATTTAACAAGAATATTATTTAAATAGTTAAGTGATTTAACTTGTGGACTTAGTACATCTGGGCGATTTCGTCTGCTCGGTACAGAAGCAATTTTAATTCCTTGCTCATAAAATTCTTTAGGATATAAGGCTAATTGCTCAGCGATAATAATAACGTTTGGCATTGGGCAGGAGGAAGGGTCCAGTCCGAGATTTCCTTTACCTCGTGAAACAACGACACGAATATAGGCGCTGTCTAATTCATTTTTTCTGATCGTATCGACAATTAATTGTGTCATTTCTTCCTGTGTATAAGGAATTTTCAACATAATGGATTGTGCTGATTCGAACAGTCTTTTTAGGTGGGCATCGAGTCTAAAGACGTTTCCGCTGTAAACACGAATGCCTTCAAATACTCCATCTCCATATAAAAATCCATGGTCAAAAACTGAAACTACAGCATCCTCTTTCTTGACGAACTCTCCGCCAAGGAATATCCATTGACTTCCCAACCTAACCACTCCTTTTATTCATACAACGCTTTAGGTAATTAAAATCCTTTGTAAAAAAATTCCCATGCCATAACTCCTAATTTTAGTGAAAAGCGAAGGCATGTTCATTTGTTAGAATATTTAATTCAAATTATATTTTCAGTTATCTTACACCCATTCTAAATCTTGGTCAACACAAAAATCTGACAATTCAAATAAATTAGAAATATTGATAGCGTTTTCATCCTTGTCAGATTAAGGTTGGGGAAAAATAAAAATAGTAAAAAAATTTTTTTTGAGGTCAAAAAAGAAGGGTAGAAAGGGGTCATTTTTCACGAGGTTTCTACTATTGTCAAGTAAAAAAACAATTTAGTTTACACGGTCGATCGATGGTGAAGGAACGTGCATTAGTTTTTTACTATAGTTGTTTTTCTCTTATTCTACTATCTAATTTTCGCGAGGTATTCGTAAACTTCACGAAGGTTTTTATAACCCATGGATTGCGCAAGCTCCAAATAATGACCCCAAATATAAGCAGTCAGTTTCGCATCGCCAAGGGCATGATGACGGTTGATTACCTCTATACCACATTCCTTGCAGGCGTCTTCAAGTGGAATAGATTTAAGCACTGGATTTGCTAAACGCAGTAAGAAGGAGGTATCAATAATTCTGTGTTCGAATCTAGTTTTTAATAAATCCCATGAGAGTTTTTGCATGAAAGACTGTTCATGCTTGGCATGGTGGGCGACAAGCGTTTGATTCTTAACGAATTTGTAAAACTCCATTAAAACTTCAGATACAAAAGGTGCACTGCGTAATTCCTCATTCGTAATGTTGGTTAAGGTAGATATTTCATTTGAAATGGGTTGTGGAGAATGTACCAGGGAATAGAATGTTTCTGTTTTCGAAGGTTGGCTGCCGGTCATTTTGATTGCGCCGATGGAGATGACATGATCTCCTTTTTCAGGATAGAAACCGGTAGTTTCTAAATCAAATACAACAACCTGTAATTCCTCAAGATGTGTGTCTAGGCAGTTGTTTTCTTTCATTTCTTTTTGCAGCTGTCGGATGAAAGAAATATTTTGCATATTGGTTTGCCCTTGAACACCTGCATAAATATTAGAACCAAGTCTGCCAGACATCTGTCTGAAAAATTGAATCATATCATTCATTCCCATTAGGTATCCTCCTTTTCTATTAAATTTCTTACATATTTATACAATGCTGTTCCATTCTTTAGAATTTCTTTTACTTCTTCCTTTTGCTTTTTTGAGAGAGTGGAGATAGGCAGATAGTGGCTATTTTCGTAATTATCTGGTTTTGATAGCGATAGGCGAAAGTTTAGTAATTTTATGAACTGCTGCTTATATAATTTTCTCTTTATAGAAGGAAGTTCCATTTCGGACAGTTTTTCAAGCCTCGAAATAGTAGAGGTATCAAGGATATTCCCTTTTATAGCCAATAATCGAACTGCATTTACATATGGAAAGAGGGCTTTTTCTTTTATATTTAAGGAGCCTGTATGTGGTCCGTGTGTTTCCGTGAGTATTTGACCTAATATACCGATGCCTTTTTTTAGGTATAGTGTGTTATTAAGCACTCTTTTAAAAAGGTTCTCTTTATGGATAGTCCCATATACTACTATTTTTAAGTCTTCTAAAAAACTAGCTTCACCATAAAGGGACCTGCCATCAATAAAAATCAATAAATGGCGTATATATTCCCAGTTTGAGTCGTTGGACCAATTTACTAATTGAAGCCTCCATTCGGAAATTGATTTACACCATAAAGGATTACTAGCCATAACGTCTCCATCACAATACTCATATCCGGCAAGCTTCAGACCGTGTGAGATTTCTTTTCCTAATTCCAAAAAGTATTCATTTATTTCTGCCCCTTGTTGTTGATAAATAATCCCGTGATCCTGATCGCTCCATATGGATTGCTCAAACCGGCCAGCACTTCCCATCATGAAAAAGGTGAAGGGGCAGGGAAGGGTGCCGTACTTTTGTTCCGTTTGTTTAACTGCAACTGAAATGACATGCTGGATGATTTCATCATGAAGTTGATTTAACAGTAAGTGATTGCGGGAAACCCAAATCATTTGGTCATCGCGAAATCTTCTAATCTCTAAGTAGCTGTTCATCCATTAAGGAACCTCCTTTTCAGAAATATACTCCATCCCCTTGAAAGGGGATGGAGACTGTCAATTAAGCATTAAGCTTTGAATCTGGATTCATAATTACTTTATCTGTCTTTACTATTTCAGGGTAACCATAGCTTCCGTGCTCACTCATGTCAAGGCCAATAATTTCTTCTTCTTCTGTAACACGCAACCCGTTCATAAAGGCTTTCATGATAGTTAAAAGGATAAAGGAGACGATAAAAGCAAAAGCACCGCTGCTTATAACTCCTAACGCCTGAACTCCAAGTTGATGTAAACCGCCTCCGTAAAATAATCCCGGCTCACCGACTGTTGCTAATTCCGGTGTTGCAAACAATCCTGTAGATAAGGTTCCCCAAATACCTGCAGTCCCGTGTACCGACAACGCTGCGATTGGATCATCAATACCTTTGCTTTCAAAAAATCGAATGCTATAAAATACTAGGAATCCTGCAATGAAACCGATTAGGACTGCAGCCCATGTATCAACAAATGCACAGGAGGCTGTGATAGCAACTAGTCCAGCTAAGGCACCATTCAACATCATTGGGACATCTGCTTTGCCCATTACAATCCAAGAGATAATCATTGCTGCAATCACACCTGCACCTGCAGCAAGGTTTGTGTTAACTGCTACGAAACCAAAGAAGGCGCCGTCAACAGAAACTGTACTTCCAGCGTTAAATCCAAACCACCCAACCCATAAAAGCAATACACTTAGGGCAGTAAATACTTGGTTGTGCCCTGCAAGATTATTTGCTGACCCATCTTTATTATATTTTCCGATACGAGGCTTTAGGATTAATGTGGCTGCAAATGCTGCCATCGCGCCTGTTAAGTGAACAACAGTTGAGCCTGCGAAATCTTGTTTCCCATGGTCTGCTAACCAGCCGCCACCCCAGATCCAGTGAGCAATCGGCGGATAAACGATTACTGAGAATAATACTGCAAATACAAGATATGCTCCAAGTTTTGCTCTTTCAGCAAAACCTCCAAATGCGATTGTTAAGGAAATTCCAGCAAAAGCTAATTGGAATAAAAAGAAAACAGCTCCGGAAAGTGATAAACCTTCAATATCATATCCTGAGTAGAAAAAGTCTGAAAAACCGATCAGTGCGTTTCCTGAACCGAAAATTAAACCATAACCAACTGCCCAAAACACAACAGACCCAATACCAAATGTAAGTATGGTTTTCCCTGCGATATGTCCAGCATTCTTCATTCTGGTTGATCCGGTTTCTAGTAGAATGAAGCCTCCAATCATGAGTATAACAAGTACTGCTGAAATCATTACCCATAAACTGTTCATTAAGAATAAAGTATCCATCATTTCTCCCCCTTAAGTACATGTCAATTATCTTAACATTCGGTGTATTTGTATTTTTACATGGATTCAAAGTGGATTCTACAATTGTGTAAGGTTTCCTAACACGCTTTTTGAAAACCTAACTAATATAAGGGAGTTATTCATGCCATATTAGAGCGGAGAGGGGAAATCGCAGGCACTATTACACAGCCTAACCAAAAAAATCCATCCTCTTTTTTAAGAAGATGGACCTTTCCGTAAACCAAACTGTGCATTCAATTGTCCTTGAATCATCTTTCTTGTAACCTCATTCTGATTTTGCTTTTTCTGAGCTCGAAGCATTTCTTTTCTAATTTCATGAGTTTGAACACCGTCTTCAATCTTGTTTGCAATTTCCACCAATAACTCAACATCTGCAAAGGAATATTTTCTGCTCCCGCCTGACGATCTTTCGGGGAAAATTAATTTTCGTTCCTCATAGTAACGTATTTGCCGTTCTGAAAGACCCGTTAGGTCCCGAACAATTCCAATCGTAATTACCTTTTTATCTTTATATGACGAATCATTTGCCAATTTTGATCTCACCACGCTCTTATGTGATTAGTTATACCATAATCTATGTTAATTTTCCTAACATTGATTGGATATTGATACTACGTACTTTCGGTGTTTAGTGTATTTTTTTGGGGGAAAGTCTTTTTAAAAATAATTTGCAGTTCACTTAATGTGAGGGAATACAGATCATCGTCAGAAGCGTTATAAAGACCAGATTCAATTAATCTATTAATGTAAAATAGTTTAAGTGTTTCGACTCCTTTACGCAATTGATTTGTCATTGCAGCTTCCCTCCTCGTTTTATCGATTTTGAAGTGCGCGAATCAGTTCATGTGCACGGGAGCCAAGTTTTTTCATAAGCTCTTCATACAATTCATCCCTTCGTTTATCCAGCTGTAAAATCTTTTCAGCTAATTTAATATCATTCGTTCTATACATCGCCAATCTCCCCTTCACTAAAAAGTATGTATTCTAAAAGTTAACGAAATAATTTGAATTTGTCAGGGATTGTGTCAGAAACACTGACAAGATTTTTGATTTTGAAGAGGAAATCTTACAAAATCAAAAGAACCAGGCGTTAACTCCTGGTTCTTACATACCTTTTAATAATCTCCATCGAATGGTGTGAATGGGAAGTTAAAACGTCTTTCCACTTGACGCAGGCGTTGATTAACACGCTGCAAGCGGCGCTGAAGTTGGTTTACATCACGTTGAAGTTGATTAATTTCTCTTTCCTGCCGCTCATTTTCTCTTTCTAGACGAGTGACTCTTCGCTCCAGCTGTTGTGGCTGTCTATCAGGATCATAAGGGTCATACTGTTGTTGTTGAGCATACGGATCATACTGTTCATATTGATTGTAGTCATTTTGTGTTGGTGGTGCTTGATAATAGCCATATGGATACATTGGGCAACTCTCCCTTTTTTAAATTAATACCATATAGATTATGTAGTCATCTGCGGAGAGTGTGGGCAGGTGCCTAGAAATATGCATGGCCGATAATGAAAAATAAATGGAGCGAGGCAATTATCCTTTTAATACTATTTTTATATTACTTTTTTAGCGAATTAAAATAGTAAACGATTAAAGTATCGCTAATAAAATATTGAATAAGTCAACAAAAAAAGTTATAATCACTTATATTCTAAAAATTTTAAATGTTTAAAAGATTGGTTTATTAAAAAAATATTTGGGGGGTCAAAAATGAAGAAGGCAAAATATGTAGTCACGTTTATGGTCATGGTTTTTATGTTCATTCTAACTGCTTGCGGCTCGAGTGAAACAAGTGGGAACGGCTCGGATTCTAGTGAAGAAAAGAAAACTCTCCGTGTTGTAACCGACGCAGCCTATGCCCCATTTGAGTATCAGGATAAGGGTGAAATTGTTGGGTTTGATATTGATTTAATTAAAGCGGTTGCGAAAGAAGCAGGATACGAAATTGATATTGCCCACACAGGCTGGGATCCATTATTTGTAGAATTAGAGAAAAAAATTGCTGATATTGGTATCTCGTCTATTACGATTAATGAGGATAGAAAGAAAACGTATGACTTTTCGGTACCATACTTCTTATCTACTAATATGATTCTGGTTCCAGAAGGAAGCGATATTAAGAGTGCCGAAGATTTGAAAGATAAAACCGTTGCAGTTCAAAACGCAACTACAGGGCAGGAAGCGGTTGAAGGACTGCTTGGTAAAAACAGCAGCCAAATTAAAAAATTTAAAAATAATAACTTGGCCATTTTAGAACTTAAGAATAAAGGCGCAGATGCAGTTGTTGCGGATAACACGGTTATTGAAGAATATGTAAAAAATAATCCGAATGATAAATTTGTCGTGATTGAAGATGTTGATGCTTTTGCTCAAGAGTTCTATGGTTTAATGTTTCCAAAGGGAAGCAAGTTAAAGGCTGATTTTGATAAAGCGCTAAACGAAGTTTTCGATAACGGCACATATGCAAAAATCTACAACGAATGGTTTAAGGTAGATCCAGACGTTCAAATACTAAAAGACCAACAATAATCATAAAATTGCGTAACTCTTGAAAACTAGAAGTTACGCAATTTTTGGTTTTAACCCTAGTCTTACATAATTTAACAGAGGGTCAACGTATGCATAGGAGGAGTTTTATGGGTATTCAGTGGGATATTTTAGCAGAATACGCACCCTTTTTTCTAAAGGGGACGCTGCTTACAATTGGATTATCGTTAGCTGGTATTTTATTAGGGACAATCCTTGGATTGTTTATCGGTTTAGGGAAAATGATGAAAAATAAATACTTATCCTTGCCGTTTGGCATTTATATCACGATTTTCCGTGGCACACCAATGCTGGTACAGATTATGTTAATTCATTTTGCGGTAGTACCACTGTTTACTGGCGGAACGAATGCGATTGCCGCAACTATTGTAACGCTATCATTAAATTCTGCAGCATACATTGCTGAAATCTTTCGTGCAGGAATACAATCTATTGATAGGGGGCAAATGGAAGCGGCCCGTTCACTCGGTATGACACATGTACAAGCTATGCGTTATGTTATTCTCCCACAAGCGTCAAAACGAATGATTCCACCTTTAGGTAATGAATTTATTGTTTTAATTAAAGAATCGTCGCTTGCTTCAATCGTTGCAGCTCCAGAGCTCATGTATTGGGGACAAGCCATGCAAGGCCAATATTTCCGCGTATGGGAGCCATATATTACGGCCGCACTTATTTACCTTGTATTAACGCTTTCGCTAAGCTACTTATTAAGTCGTCTTGAAAGGAAGTTGGCAACAGAATGATTAAAGTGAAAAATTTAAAAAAATCATTTGGAATGAATGTTGTCCTAAAGGATATTAATGTAACCGTAAAGCCGCAAGAGGTGGTAGTCGTAATCGGTCCATCTGGTTCAGGTAAATCTACATTCCTGCGCTGTATAAATCTTTTAGAAACCATTACGGATGGACATGTCTATATAGAAGGAACCGATATTACCGACAAAAAGACTGATATTAATAAAGTAAGGACCGAAGTGGGGATGGTTTTTCAGCAGTTTAATCTATTCCCGCATAAAAAGGTCATTGAAAACATCATGCTCGCTCCTATGAAGGTTAGAAATATTTCTGCTGAGCAGGCACGAAAAAAAGGTTTAGAGCTTTTAAGAAAAGTAGGATTAGAGGATAAAGCTGAGGCGTATCCTGATTCCTTGTCCGGCGGACAAAAGCAGCGTGTTGCGATTGCCAGGGCGCTTGCAATGGAGCCGAAAATCATGCTGTTTGATGAACCAACCTCTGCTCTTGACCCTGAAATGGTCGGAGAGGTTTTGGAGGTTATGAAGCAGCTTGCCAAAGAGGGCATGACCATGGTTGTTGTCACTCATGAAATGGGGTTTGCAAAAGAAGTAGGGGACCGAGTGATATTTATGGATGGCGGGCTCATTGTTGAAGAAAATACCCCAAATGAATTATTTGATTATCCAAAGGAATCTCGAACCAAAGCCTTTTTGAGTAAGGTATTATAACATCGGAAGGCAGGTGCCTCCCGATTTTTTTATTACCTGTATTGTAGCCAAATTGAAATATAATTGAAATCTGAATTAAAAATTCGTTTGGTAGAATCGATATAATTGGGACTAAAAATGAGTACGCAGTTCGTATTGTATAGAGGAATATTTCTGCCTCTTTTCCATATGAATGACATAGAAGTGGTGGTATAGGAGGGTAAGTCATGACAGTGGAAAGTCAATTAGTAAAAAAGTCATATTATCAAATGTACATAAATGAACATGAAGACGTGCAGCCAATCCGGGTATTAGGCGAAGCATATCAGGAAGAGCTTCAAAAAGACCTGCCTAATTTAACATCTATTCGTTTCGCACAAGGTGAAATTTATTTTCATAATCGGGACTTTGAAGCAGCCATTTTTAAATGGGAAAACATTGCTGGTGAACTTGAATTATGGGCTAAGAAAAATATTGCGGATGCCTACTATGAATCAGGTCTTCTCTCAAACGCAGAGGATCTTTATCTTTCAATTGAAACGAATAATCTCACATTAAAGACAGAGGTTGCACTGCAGCTTTTTTCACTCTACATTGATCGGGAGAAGCGTGACGAAGCAGTTGAGATAATCAAAAAAACGATTGATTCAAACCCAGATTACCCAAATGTGACCGATATCGCACGTTCCTATTTTGAGGATCAGCAGGATTGGGATAATGCCATTGAATTGGCAGTAAACGAAGCGAAGCGAACAGGTTCAATTGAGTGGTTTGAAATCGTAAATTCTTATGTGAAAAAAGATCTTACGAAAAGGTTACATCCGAATTACTTCACACAAGCTATATTTGAATTGTGCAGCATAGATCAGAGAATGTTTGAAGAGCTTACATCTTCCCTATGGAAAAGTTACCGAGATGAAGAGTCATATTTCACTTGGCTCAAAGAGGTAAATCATCTGCTATTAAATCTCGAAGTTAGCCGAAACAGTAACTTTGAATCCCTTTCAGAGTTACATTATCAAACTTATTTTGGTTTAATAAATAGCGACTTTTTTATTAAAACGCTTGAAGATCTAGTACCTGACCTTTTAACAAATTGGCTGCGGTTATCTGTTCCGAAGCATACTGTCCTAGTTTCAGCGTCGGTATTGTCATGGAACGAGCTCTTCCCAGCAAGTATAAGCATGTCCATTGTTAGTGAAGCTGAAACTCTTATTAGTGAAACAGATAGTAATATTGACGAGTTAGAAGAGAGTTTAAGTCTATTTGAGGCGATTATTAGTTGGGCAAAAGCAAATGATATGGGAGAGAATAACCACTTAAAATGGATGGTCAAACAATTAAATGATTTTGAGACCCATCACCTATTCATTACAGGCCTGAGCGGAAGTGGAAAGTCTGCTTTCGTAAATTCAGTCTTAGGTGAAGAAATCCAGGATGGCCCAACTTCTTCTCTTGTAATGTTTAAAGACTTTGACGACTTAAATATATATGAAATAACCGATCAAGAAACAGTTGCCCTAGCGGATTTTACACATTTCCAAGAGCGGATGGATCGACGCAGGAATGCACTTGAGTCGATTATCGAATTTCAACAGCCATTTCCATTCTTGTATGAGCAAAAGTTAGCATTAATTGAAACGCCAGGATTAAAAGGCAGCCGCCAAGATCGCTATGAAATACTCCAAAATGTTCAAATGGCGGATACATTATTATTTGTATTAGATGCAAATGCTCCGTTTACGGAGATAGAGAAAGCGGTTCTTTCAGAAATCAATGAGCTTGCACCGGATATTCCTGTCCATTTTCTCTTAAATAAGATGGATACGATTGTTAATGAACAGGAAGCAATGAGGATTTTTGATGAAACAACGTCTAAGATTCAGTCTTTTTTTCCTGAGGCACAGGTATTCGCCTACTCCTCCCAGTACGAAAGAGGACAGCAATTAGTCGAATTAAAAGGCTTTATCAAATCAATCAAAGATACAAGAAACATAGCAGATAAGCGCTTGGCGAAGCTTTTATTCTTCATAAGGACTACTATTTCCAGGCTGTTACAAAAGAGAATTGATGTTGAGAATCAATTAATTGAGTCGGTTCGCTGGAATGAAGAGGTAGTAATGAAGCTAAATGGGGCTCTTAATCAATTAAAGGACGCTGAGGCGCAAAAAACAAAAGTCATCACAAGGTCATATCGTTCCATAAAGGAAACCATCCAAAATGAAATTTCTATCGAAGTACCGAAAATTCTTCAGGAATGCTCAGAGTTCATTAATGAAGACAGTAACCTAAGTACGATTCATATCGAGCTAAATGATGTGATGAATAATCGAATACAAGATTACCTAGAGCGGGACGTAATGCCGAAGTATTATACGGCACTTCAAGAATGGATTAACAGTAGTAAAGAGGAATTTGTGCAAGGACAGGAATTTTTAGATGAGATGACGGAAGGATTAAATAGCTTATATGGCGAAGAGCGAATTAAGACAGAATGTGATTTTAAAGTACTTGATGATTGGCGTCGGGATACGGATAGAATGACGAGCCGACTCCAATTAGAAAAGGTAAATATCTTACTTCGCAACACACCATCACAATTATTATTAAAAAGTGCAGGGAAGCTTTTTGGAGCATTATCTCAAAATAAAGCAATGCTTTATAATAAATATAAAGCTTTTGTGAAAAATGATAGCTACTCTGAACCAACTGAGATTGTTATTGAACGCTTTTTCCAACAGTTTGAGCTATTTGAGAAATCACTGGAAAGAGATATAACGTTGTTCTTTAAACAGCCATTGAAAACACTTAATGAAGCCATTGAAGAATCACTTTCTCAAATATCGACAAATCAGGATATCTTGAAAAAAATGAATACGAACCCGGAAATGTTCCGCGATCCGTTAACACTATTTGAAGTTAGACTGCGTCAATTTGAATGGGCAACAATAGCAGGGAAGGGTGTACACACGTTATATTAATTAATAAAGGGTGCCTCATATGTGAGGCACCCTTTCCTATTAAACAAATGCAGCAATAATAATCCCCATAATCGTTAAAGCCACTACATGATAGCCAGCACTAATAAAGAATAAAGTATAATTCCGACTCTCAAAGAATGTTGGGGACAATTCTCGGAAGGCGGCAATTAAACCAATCAGGAATCCGAATAAAGCTCCATCCAAAATCGTTACCGTATCTAATAACTGAATAAAAAGGGAAAGAATAACGGCAGTAAAAATTCCCCCGAGTGTGGTTAAGCCGTAACCTACATAAGCCCCTTTTGGATCGATATCCTCCATTTTCTTACCTAGTGCTTTCACCCAAATATTCGAAAAAAGAATAGGAGAATACCAGAGTGCTCCAATCACCATATTGGCTATGACGGCTAGAATGATGGCTAATATACTAATATTTATAAACTCCAAAACAATTACCCCTTTATTTCCTATTTTTGGTGAATTATAACATGATAATTCTATTAATTCAAAACTCTTTTAGGCCATCTTCTAAAGAAAAAGGCTGCAAGTTGAAAATGGTGCAGCCCAATCATTTACAGCCCTTTTTCTTCGAGCAATTTGAGTAATAGGTCTGGTCGATTTGTTAATATTCCGTCAGCACCTGCGTCGATAAGTGTTTCCATCGTCTTTTGGTCATCAATCGTCCAGTAATGGATTTCCATTCCAAGACGGTGTGCCCCGTCAATTAACTTCTGATCTGTTAAATCAAAGCCGCTGTCCTCCACAGGGATTTGGAAAGCATCTACTTTTGGTACATAAAGATTGCGTAAAAAGAATTTATGAAAGACAACAAAGCTTTTAACCTCTTGTCTTCCAGCTGTAATGGCGACACGGCCTTTTGCATACTTTTCAAATGTTTGGAGAATCTTTTGGTCGAATGAAGCAATTATAACTTTTTCTTCCATTTGGTATTTTTCAATAAGTTCCCATAATTTCGAAGCCATTTCCTCTATTCTTTCTGGAGGGTTATCATCTTTAATTTCTATTTCTATTTTCATGTCATCGAATGTTTGGAACATCTCTTCCACCGTTGGGATATAGACACCTTTATCACGGAAACTATAGTTGCCATCTAAGTCTTTGAAATGATAACCCGCATCAAGTGCTTGAAGTTCTGCTAAAGTAAGGTCTGCCACCTTACCTTTTCCATTGGTTGTACGGTTAACATTAGGGTCGTGGATGGTAACTAAATGACCGTCCTTTGTAATATGTATATCCGTTTCAAGAACATCCACTCCCATGTTAGCAGCATTCTCAAATGCCGCCATTGTATTAGAAGGTGCCAACAATTCACCGCCTTGGTGGGCAATCACTAATGGTCGATTATGATTAAAAAAACTTTTCTGTTTGATTGGTTTGACCGAAAATAAATTAATGACTAACAGGAAAATGACAATAGTTGCCGCTAGCATTTTAAAAGATAGAAGTACCCTTTTCTTTCTCTTCGTTTTCTCAATAGTGACATGCTGCATAATAGTGCTCCTCTGCTAATGGCCTTTAGAAAAATCCTTTTCTTCCATCTGATTTCCGTTACTATTTATGATACCTGAATTGACTGAAAAAGGATAAGAATTGTACAAGAAACATAGAGAAAAAGAGATGTTTTTACTAGGCTTCTATGCTATTATTTAGTGATGCGAAATAAGTTAAATTTTTCCGCGATTTTTCTACAGGAAGATAGATAGGGGTGTTTCTTTGAAAGAACGTTTGTGGACAAAATCATTTATTATGCTGATGGTTGGAAATCTTTTTGTGTTTATGTCCTTCCAAATGCTTATTCCAACTTTACCGCCCTATATTAAATCGATAGGTGCAAGTGGACTGGAAATTGGCTTGGTTACTGCCTTGTTTTCGGTCGGTGCTGTGCTAATTAGACCGTTTATCGGGTATATGCTTGAATACAAACATAGAAAACCTCTGGTATTAATTGGAGCAGTCATTCTTTTAGTTATAACAATTCTATATCCAATCTCTAGAATTGTCATGATTTTCCTTCTTATTCGATTTGTGCATGGCCTTGCTTGGGGTTGGTCAACAACCGTGAATGGTACAGCGGCAGTTGATGTCATTCCATTTTCTAGGCTTGGTGAAGGCATGGGCTATTTTGGGTTATCAAATACAATTGGGTATATCATTGCCCCAAGTTTAGGAATCTTCTTATATAACGTTACTTCATTTACTAATCTTATAGTTATTTCAAGTGTTTTAGGATTTATCTCGGTAGTAATGCTCACGCTTGTAAACTACCGGACACCTGAAGTGGTTGTTAATACAAAAAAGCAGGACCTTAAGTTCTCCTACCTAGGTTCTTTAGTGGAAAAATCGAGCTGGTATCCTGCTTTTATTACCTTCATTATTTGTCTTGGTTATGGCTCAGTCTCAACTTTCATCGTCATCTTCGGGGAAGAAAGAGGAATAGACCAAATCATCTTATTCTATATTCTCAATGCAATTGTCGCGACCGCGGCAAGACCATTCGCGGGAAAGTGGTTTGATGAAAAAGGCCCGATTGCCATGGTCTATTTCTGTATTTTGGCTACCTTTATTGGGTTATGGGTCCTTTCGTTTGCCCAAACTAATTTCTTACTAGCTGTAGCTGGTGGACTGTTTGGAATTGGATTTGGCTGTGCCTTGCCTATCTTACAATCCTGGACCTTATCTATGACACCCGAAAATCGAAGAGGTGTAGCGAATGGAATGTTCTTTTCCGCGATTGATTTAGGAATTGGCTTAAGTGGGTTGATTTTCGGTGCAATAGCTTTATTCACTGATACTGCAAATCTCTTCCGAATAAGCAGTCTATTTTTAATTATTGCTATCATATTAACTATGTTAGAAGTTAGAAAAAAAAGAGGTACTCCAAAGGAACGAATTGTCTCATAAACAAAAGGTCAGGACCTCTAGTAAAAGAGGGGCTGACCTTTTTTAATATAAATATTTTTTATAGTAAAATATTCTAAATATTCGTTACATTTGTTACAATAGGATTGGAATATAGGTAACTATTAATATGGGATTGCGTCCACATGAGCGCAACCTTCACGCAGCACCATTCATCTACCCATCACAGTTAATCTTTTCCTAATTTCAGTGTTGCTCTAGGGCCACACTCATCTTCCATTGTGACTTTCAACCTGTCAAAACACTTCAAACCATTCAAGAATTTAAATTACTCACTTCTTTGGTGTTCCAGCTCAATACGATTTATCCTCCATAAGTAAAAGCTTAGGATTGGTTATAAGTAGAAAGCGAGGCAATCACAATGAAACTACACCCCTATTTAACGGAAGATCATGAAATATTCCGCAAGTCATTAAGAAAGTTTTTGGAGAAAGAGGCTGTACCTCATTATGAGAAATGGGAAGAGGAGAGAATGATTCCACGTTCCTTATGGAGAAAGATGGGAGAGCAAGGTTTCCTTTGTCCAGATTTAGATGAGCAATATGGCGGCAGCGGTGTCGACTGGGGGTTCTCTGTTGTTATAAATGAAGAGTTAGAAAGAGTGGGTTCAGGTCTAGTAGGGATAGGTCTGCATAATGATATTGTTGTGCCTTATATCAATTCATTTGCCTCAGTGGAGCAAAAACAACGCTGGCTCCCTCGTTGTGTTACTGGAGAACTGATTACTGCTATTGCTATGACTGAACCTGGCACTGGTTCTGATCTTGCCAATATTAAAACCACTGCAAAGCTTGAGGGTGAGCACTTTATACTGAATGGACAGAAAACTTTTATTACAAATGGAATTCAATCTGATCTAATCCTCGTGGCTTGTAAAACGGACACTAATGCAGTACCAAAGCATAAAGGGGTGAGCTTGCTCTTAGTTGAAAGGGATACACCTGGTTTTTCACGGGGCAGAAAGCTGAATAAAGTCGGACTTCATAGTCAAGATACCGCCGAGTTGATTTTTGAAGACTGCAGAGTACCCAAGCAGAATCTACTTGGAGAAGAGGGTAAAGGGTTTCTCTATATGATGGATAAACTCCAGCAGGAACGTCTTGTTGTAGCGATTGCAGCACAAACAGCTTCAGAAGTCATGCTCCAAGGAACCATTGAATATGTAAAGAGTCGTGAAGCCTTTGGAAAGCCTGTCAGTCAATTCCAAAATACTCAGTTTAAAATTGCTGAAATGGCAACAGAGGTGGAGATGGGAAGGGCGTTCTTAGACCAGTTAATATCTGAACATATAGATGGTCAAAATGTTGTGACAAAGGTATCAATGGCGAAATGGAAGCTGACGGATACTGCTAAGAAAATTGCAGGAGAATCCCTGCAGCTTCATGGCGGCTATGGATATATGGAAGAATACGAGATTGCAAGAAGATTTCGAGATATTCAGGTTTCAAGTATCTACGCTGGTACGAATGAAATCATGAAAACTATTATTGCAAAAAACCTAGGATTATAATTGGGGGAGATTCGATGACAACTACTATTGGACAAATTTTTGACTTAACGGTAAAAAGATATCCGAATAAGGAAGCTATTTATGATGTTAGGAAAAATGTTCGCTATACGTATAAAGAATGGAGCGAGCAGGTAAACAGGCTTGCAAATGCATTGGTGAAAGAGGGTGTAAAAAAAGGCGACCGAGTTTCCACATTCATGTTTAATACGGAGGAATTAGGGACGGCTTTCTTTGCCTGTGCCAAGCTTGGGGCGATCTTTAACCCCATTAACTTTCGCTTAACGCCTGAAGAGGTCGCTTTTATTATTTCAGATGCGTCGCCTAAGGTGGTTCTTTTTGAAAAGGCATTGGAACCTGTCATTTTGGCGATTGAAAATCGTTTTAATTCAACTTCCTTTTGGTTTATAGACGAGGAAGCACCAGCCTATGCAGCAAGCTATCAGGAAAAATTAGCTGCTGCTTCAAACGAAGACATTCAAGCTGAAGTAAATGAAAATGACATCTATGCGTTTATTTATACGAGCGGGACCACCGGCAGACCAAAAGGCGTGATGCATAGTCATCGAAATATGGTGGACCAAAGTGTTCTCTGTATTGCCTCCCAAAAGCTAGAAGCAGAAGATGTAGGTCTTGTGACCGCACCAATGTTTCATTGTGCGGAACTGCATTGCGCCTTTTTGCCGAGGATTCATGTGGGGGCCAGAAACGTCATTCTCCACCAGTTCAATCCAAAACTTATTCTTCAGTTAATAGGGCAAGAGAAGATTACGAAATTCTTTGCAGCGCCAACCATGTGGAACATGCTGCTGCAAGAAGATTTAAGTCAGTATAATACTGAAAGTCTTAAACTTGGATTGTACGGCGCCGCACCTATGGCACCTTCGCTCGTTCATGCGCTCCATGATCGTTTTGGAATTGGGTTGGTTCAAGCTTATGGAATGACCGAAATGGGACCAGCGATTACCTTCCTTTCGGAGAAAGATCAGCTAAGAAAAGCAGGATCAGCAGGGCAGGCTGCGATTAACCACGATATTCGTGTCGTTCGTACGAGAGAGGATGGCTCGTCTGATCCGGATGATATCGTTCCTGTAGGAGAAACAGGGGAAATTATTGTCAAAGGTCCTTGCATGATGATTGGTTACTTTAATCGAGAAGAAGCAACAGAAAAGTCGATGTATAAAGGCTGGTATCATTCAGGCGACATCGGTTATCTAGACGAAGAGGGCTTCCTCTATGTCAATGACCGGGTTGATGACATGATCATCAGCGGCGGGGAAAATATTTATCCACGTGAGGTAGAGGATATTTTACATGCACATGAGGGTGTATTAGATGTCGCAATTGTCGGCCAGCCGGATGACCGCTGGGGTGAAACAGTTACTGCTTTTGTAGTAAAAAAGGACCCTCAGCTAACTGAGCAGGCTCTAGAAGACTATTGTAAAAACAGTGATAGTCTCGCGAACTACAAACGCCCGCGTAAATATGTATTTTGTGAAGCGCTGCCGCGAAACGCGAGTGGGAAGATCCAAAAATTTGTATTGCGGAAGCAGTTAGAAGAGCTGTTTACACAGGGGTGATGAAGGGAAGGTCGTTGAGCATGGCTCAGCGGCCAGTTTCTTAATGTTTTACTGGCGGATGGCGAAAAACACTGGCGCATAGCAAGAAAATACTGGCGGATAGCCGAAATACCTCTCGGACACACATAAAAAGAGGTATAATAATAGAAGACTAAATAGTAGAAGGGGGAGACGTTTTGTTATTTGAAAAAGCTCAACGATTATTAGAATCTCATTTTGGATATTCATCCTTTCGAAATGGGCAGGAGCGTGCGATCCAATCCGTTTTAGCCGGTGAAAATACGATTTGTGTTATGCCAACTGGCGGTGGAAAATCGATTTGTTATCAAATCCCTGCACTTGTTTTACCAGGTACCACGATTGTAATATCCCCGTTAATCTCACTTATGAAGGATCAAGTCGATGCCCTCGTACAGGTAGGAATTCCTGCAGCTTTTATCAATAGTTCACTAAGTTACAACGAAGCAAATGAACGAATATGGGAAGCCAAACAAGGAATGTACAAGCTCCTTTATATAGCCCCCGAGAGATTAGAATCACGTGAATTTATTGAAGATCTTAAACAAATGGATATTCCATTGGTAGCAGTCGATGAAGCCCATTGTATCTCCCAATGGGGACATGATTTTCGCCCCAGCTACCGCCATATCCAGCAAATGGTCGATAGTCTTCCACAAAAGCCAAATGTATTGGCGCTGACTGCAACCGCAACACCAAGGGTCCGAGAAGATATCTGTGAAACACTCGATATTGATGAAGAAAATTCTATCATTACTGGATTCGAACGAGAGAATCTTACGTTTGCTGTGATTAAAGGTCAAGACAGGCTTCGCTATATAAAAGATTACTTAAAAAAGAATGAAAAAGAAGCCGGCATCATTTATGCGGCCACCCGGAAAAACGTTGACCAGCTTTATGAAAGACTCAAAAAAGAAAATATCAATGTCGCCCGGTATCATGCAGGAATGGGGGACGCCGAGCGCATACGTGAGCAGGACAGATTTTTGAAAGATGAAGCCTCTGTTATGGTTGCAACATCAGCTTTTGGGATGGGAATTGATAAGTCCAATATTCGCTATGTCCTCCATTTCCAACTTCCGAAAAATATGGAGAGCTACTATCAGGAAGCGGGCCGTGCGGGAAGAGATGGACTAGATAGTGAATGTATACTTTTATACTCCTCCCAGGATGTGCAGGTTCAGCGTTTCTTAATTGATCAATCCAGCGACCGCTCTCGCATTCATGCGGAACTAGAAAAGCTGCAGCAGATGGTTGATTATTGTCATACAGAAAACTGTTTACAAGAGTTTATTTTAAAATATTTTGGTGAAACAGAAACAGAGTCATGCGGGCGATGCGGCAATTGCCTTGATTCCCGCTCAAGTATTGACGTAACGAAGGAAGCACAAATGGTCATGTCTTGTCTCATCCGGATGGGGCAGCGATTTGGCAAAACACTTATAGCTCAAGTATTAACCGGTTCAAAAAATAAAAAAGTTACCGAAATGGGCTTTGATAAGCTAACCACTTATGGAATCATGAAGGAAAAAAATTCGAAAGAAGTCAGTGATTTTATTGAGTTCTTAATCTCACAAGAATTAATTGCGATTGAACAAGGACAATTCCCAACCTTATATGTGTCTCCTAAAGGGAAAGAAGTCTTGCTTGGAAATGTACAAGTTCAACGTAGAGAAACAGTTAAAGTTAGAGAAATTTCAAAAGATGACCCATTATTCGAGGCGTTACGCGAGGTAAGGAGAGCAATAGCTGAAGCTGAAAATGTGCCGCCTTTTGTGATATTTTCAGATGCTGCGCTTAAAGACATGTGTGCCAAACTGCCAACAACAAACGAAGAATTTCTAACTGTAAGCGGTGTTGGGGAACACAAGTTAAAAAAATATGGACTTGATTTTATCCAAGCCATTCGCGTATTTTGCGAAGCAAACCCTGATCGAAAGCCAGAGAGAAATGTAGCAGCTGCTCCCAAAAAGCCGTCAAAAAAGGCAGTTGGTGATTCTCACTTAGAGACGTTTCAGTTGCACCAGCAAAACTTATCCTTAGAGGAGATTGCGGCAAAACGTGAACTCGCACTGAGCACAGTTGAAAACCATTTAATTCAGTGCGCCCAACAAGGAATGGAAGTAGATTTCAACCTGCTCATTCCCGCGAAATACATTCATCTATTAGAAAATGCGGTAGAAGAAGCAGGCAGAGATCGCTTAAAGCCAATTAAAGAACAGTTGCCGGAAGAGGTAAGTTATTTTATGATTAAAAGCTATCTTTATTTTTTAAGTAAAAGAAAATAGATAGATATATTTTTAGAATATTCACATTTTATTTGTCGTCTGCCGTGTTAATTTGTTGATATTTCCCGGGAATTTGTCGATACAGAAACGGCCGTATGCAAAGCATACGGCTGTTATTATTCTTGGTAATCGTCCAAAAATGGCTTATTCACAAAATGATACATCCAAGCCATCAAAATACCGCCGCCAATCAGGTTGCCAATGGTTACTGGTATTAGATTATGGATAACCCCATCCCATGAGATCGTTCCAGGATGGTTGAGAACTAGAGCAATGGCAAATGTACACATATTGGCAATGCTGTGCTCATAGCCGGAAATAAAAAAGCAGAACACAAAAAGGATCATTGAAAACATTTTTGGTCCGTCGCCTTTTAGACCCATTGGTATAAAGAAGGCAAGACAAACGAGCCAGTTACAAAGAATAGCTCGAAAGAACAATTCCATCGTTGGTACGTGCATTTTCTTTTCCACAACACTCAATAAAAAGCCATTAACCGATGATTCTTCATAAAGGCCCGTTGTAAAAATTAATAGTGCGAAAACTGCAGCTCCTAAAATATTTCCAATATAGCTGCTAACCCAGAGTTGAGTTACTTCTAACCAAGCCATTTTCTTTCTTAGTGCTGCATAGGTGTAATAAAAAGTATTACCAGTAAACAAATCTCCTCCGCCATAGGCAATTAAAATAATCGCTGAACCGAAAGTTAGAGCGGCCATTGGGTAGGCAAAAGGGGAATGTTCTAAATAAAAGTAGTTACCAGTCTTAAAAGCAACAATTACACCAAAACCGATAAACATACTTGCAAGCATAGCTCTTAAAATATACCGTAACAGGCTTTGTCTAAAGATTTTTACCTTCTTTAAAGCCAGTTTTTCGACTTCGCTTAAGAGTGGCATTTCCATTTTGTAATCACCATCCATAGATAACAAATTCTATCTTTTTAGTCTCAATCATAGTACATTGATTTATGCATGTATAGAATAATAGAACATTTAAAAACATAAATTTTAAAAAAAGCCATAAATTAGCCATAAACACCATATATCAGCTATAATGAAGTGGTTTTTCTAATATTGATTTTAAGGAGTTTGCTATGTCCTATTTGAAAAAGATAACCCCTGAATATGATCCGTGGGAAGCCTATAATGATATAAAGCGATACGGTAAACCGCAGCTGACCAATATTGAATTCACAACGACAAACTTATGCAATATGCGCTGTGAGCATTGTGCAGTAGGGTACACCCTTCAAACAAAAGATCCTGAAGCAATTCCACTGGAATTGCTTTTGAATAGGTTAAATGAAATTCCAACTCTTCAATCATTAAGTATTACAGGCGGCGAGCCGATGCTTTCGCTGTCTTCTATAAAAAATTACGTGGTGCCAATTTTAAAATATGCTCATGAACACGGTGTACGGACTCAGATTAATTCCAATTTAACACTCGATTTAGCGCGTTACGAATTAATTATTCCTTATTTGGATGTACTACATATCTCGCATAATTGGGGTACAGTGGATGATTTTGTTGAGGGTGGATTTGCTAGGATGGCAAACAAGCCTGATTACAAACAACGTGAAAAGTACTTTACTAGAATGATAGAAAATAGCAGGGAATTAGTGAAGGCAGGTGTAATGGTATCAGCAGAAACAATGCTAAATAAACGAACATTGCCGCATTTGGAAAAAATACATCGCCAAATAGTTGATGAAATGCTCTGCCAGCGTCATGAAGTTCACCCTATGTATCCAAGTGATTTTGCTAGTAATCTAGAGACATTATCGCTCAATGAAATTAGGGAAGCTATTCATCATCTTTTAGATATTCGTGATGAAAACGTATGGATGCTTTTCGGGACACTGCCTTTTTATGCTTGCAGTCATAAAAAAGAGGATTTAGAGCTTTTAACTAGACTCTATAAAAGCCGAAATGTAACGGTCAGAAATGATCCAGATGGCCGTTCCCGTCTCAATGTTAACATCTTTAATGGAGATATTATTGTTACGGATTTTGGTGATACACCTCCATTAGGGAATGTGCTAAATACCAAGCTGACCGACGCGTATGAAAACTGGCAATCCTCTGCAATTTCTAAGGAATTGAGTTGTCATTGTCCCGTTGTATCCTGTCTTGGTCCAAACATTTTAGTTAAAAATAGTTATTATCAGGATTTGGATTTTTCTAAGCTCCAAAGTAATATTAGCAAATAAAAAGCAGGAATTCCTGATTTCTTATTTGCAGTTTTAGTATGACCTGCCGATAAATACAGCAGAAAATCTAATTTTTTACTCTATTAAAAATTTTTAGATAATACTATTGACAAATTGTTAATAGAAGATTAAATTTAGTTTAATACTTTAATCAAGTAAATAATACGTTCTCTTATCAAGAGTGGCAGAGGGACTGGCCCGATGACGCCCAGCAACCGTTCCGTTCGGAATTGGTGCTAAATCCTGCAAAACAAGTAATTGTTTTGAGAGATAAGAGAGGAGTAGTCCTTATTTTGTGATGAAACCTCTCTTTTCTGGAGAGGTTTTTTGTTTTTGTCAAGCTATAGGTAGGCGCCTTTCGCTTTTCTGACAAAACTCTCCAAGGAGCAACGTTGGTAGGAATGCACGTAAAACAAAAAAGGGGAGCTTTTATCATGAAAAAATATTTTTTAAAGAGCACATTTGTATCTGCGATTGCAGCGACATTATTGCTTACGGGCTGTGCTTCTGGAGGAGAAACAAAGCAGGCGACTGGAAATACAAAAATTGAGGGAGTTCCAGAAGTTTTCGCAAAAGGAGATCAGCCAAAAATAAAGGTAATTCGAAAAATTGGCGGTGACGACCATACTGCTCAATTCCTAGCTGGTTCCAAGCAAGAGGGTGAAGCGCTGGGATTTAAGGTAGATGTGTTTACTGCCAATGGAGATACAGCAAAATTTCATGACGCCATTAATCAAGCTTTGAATCAAGATTATGATGGATTTATAATTTCCCATGGTGACGATGACGCCACTATTAATGATGTTAAAAAAATCGTAGATGCAGGAAAAAGTGTTGTTGCATTTGACTCGAATGCCAATCTAACAACAGTGGATGGGGTTACGCTTACATCACAGGATGATGAAGCGCTGGCGACGCTGGCACTGGACCAATTAGTAAAAGAAGCAAATGGTGAAGCGAATATAGCTTATTTATGGGTGGATGGATTCCCGCCAATGGTTCGTAGAAATAAAGTTTACCAGGATGTCTTAGAAAAGAACCCAGGAATCAAGGAAGTGGAGCGTTTTGGTGTAGCTTCTGCCGATACAAGTGTACAAACACAGAATGCAGTTGCGGCGATGTTGAACAAATATCCAAAAGGTGAATTGGATGCGATTTTTGCAACATGGGACGCTTTTGCCATTGGTGCTGCACGTGCACTTAAGGAAGCGGGAAGAGAAGAAGTTAAGCTTTATGGAATCGATGTTTCAAATGCAGATTTACAAGAAATCCAAAGAAAAGGCAGTGCTTGGAAGTATACTGCTGCAGTGGATCCAAAACTAATTGGTGCAGTGAATATGAGACTATTAGCGAAGAAATTAGCAGGTGAAGAAACTCCTCAAACGTTTGATCTTGAAGCGTCATTAATCTCGCAAGAAGACCTTCAAAAATCAACCGAACCGGTTAACATGGTGAACCTTGCTGATATTATTCCTGGCTGGGGTCAATCTACTGCTTTTGAAGAAGAATGGATGAAGAAGTTAAAAGAGCATTATAAGAAATAAATTACTAGGACGCCTTCCAATGTGAAGGCGTTTATCTGTTGATAAAGAGAGTAGTTTTGATTAAACTTAGGAAATCATAGGAAGAAAGAATAGTTGTGGTGAAATTGAGATGGAAAACCAAAAATCACGGACATATGAAATAATGGAGGTCTGTCTGCTTGCGGGAAAAATCATGCTGCAAAGCGGCGGAGAAACCTATCGTGTGGAGGATACGATGATGCGGATTGCTGCAGCCTTTGGCATTAAAAATACTCATAGTTATGTAACGCCAACAGGAATCTTTTTTTCTGCAGAGGGAGAAGAACCTTCTAAAACCAAATTAATTCGAATTATGACCCGCTCTACAGATTTGAAAAAGGTGGCTTTGGTCAATAGTATTTCGCGAAAAATAACCAGCGGTGATGTCAGTCTTAAAGAGGCATATTCCTTATTAAAAGAGCTCGAAGAACTTAATGTAACTTTTCCATTCATGGTTCAGGTTGCAGCAGCCTCCATTGCCAGTGGTTGTTTTATGCTTATGTTTATGGGTGAATGGATAGATTTTATCCCTTCAATGATAACGGGAGGATTAGGTTATTTCGGGTTTTTATATTTTCATCGCTTTATACCTATTAAGTTTTTCTCAGAATTTTTAGCTTCATTTATTATAGGGCTGCTTTCGGTAATCTTTGTAAGTACAGGAATAGGTCAGCAATTAGATAAAATTATCATTGGTTCGGTTATGACATTAGTTCCAGGGCTTTTACTTACAAATGCAGTAAGAGACCTAATGGCAGGGCATTTGGTGTCAGGTTTATCAAAAGGTGCTGAAGCCCTCTTAACAGCCTTTGCTATAGGATCAGGGATTGCCGTTGTTTTATCATTTTTGTAATTGGAGGCATAACGTGGATATTATCGGGCAATTAATTACCAGCTTCGTTGCCACTGCCGCTTTTGGGGTCATTTTTAATGCACCAAAGGAAACATTAGTTAAATGCGGACTTGTTGGGATGGGTGGATGGATTATTTATTATCTTTCAGAAAAATATACGGATGATGCGGTTTTAGCAACACTTGGAGCTACTCTTTTTGTAGGAATCGTCAGTCAAGAGTTAGCTAAATTTTATAAAACACCGGTCATTATTTTTAGTGTTGCAGGTATCATACCATTAGTTCCTGGCGGTTTAGCATATGATACGATGAGGAATTTTGTTGAGGATGATTACTTTGAAGCGCTGACCTTAGGTGCAAAAGTGACGATGCTATCAGGTTCTATTGCCTTCGGTCTTGTTTTTTCTGAAGTTATCAATCAAGTCGTACGGAAAATTAGAGGAAGTAAAATGTTGAAGTTCAAATAACATTAAACTGGAAAAAGGCAGAGGATGGTCTCCTCTGCCTTCTTTTGCTTTGAACCTAGCTGAACCTCTATGTAACTTAGTTGAATATCCTGCCAAGTTAAGATACAAACTAACCTATCATATTCCATAAATAGGTGGGATTATTCTATGGTTTTTTTTCGAAAATATCGTAATAAAAAGGCTCAGCAAAGTTCATTCAAAATACAGCACAATAATCCCGCAAAAGAACGTATAAGTCCACTATTATTAGAGAATGTTGCAGAAATACAGAAGATTTTTAGCGATACTCCAGATTTGGTTGTAAAGAAAATTGTCATAAAACAAACAAAGTGCCCAGCGGTTCTTGTTTATTTAAGCGGTCTTACAGATACAAAGACCATTCATAATCATGTTTTGAGTCCGCTTATATTTGAAGCTAATCAGGAGGATCAAGACTTTGAAGTACAAGTATCACTTGGTCAGGTAAAAGAAAAAGATACTTGGCAGGATATTGAAAATGCAATTTTACAAGGAAATAGTGTTTTGTTTATTGATAAGCGGAATAAGGCATTCATCTATGATACACAGGGATGGCCACAAAGAGGAATCGAAGATACAAACATTGAGTCTTCCTTAAGAGGTGAACATGTAGGGTTCACAGAAACTGGAAGTAGCAATATTGCTATGATCCGCCGGCATATCCAGAACCGAGAATTAAAGATGAAGGAAATGACTGTTGGGGCTAGAGGGAATTTGAAGCTTACGATTATGTATTTAGCCGATGTTGTAAATCCTGAAGTATTGAAGGAACTTTTGGACCGAATAAATAAACTTGAAGTCGAAAGTATTTTAAATGCCGCTTCTTTAGCAGAGTATATTGAGGACAACCCCTATTCTCCGTTTCCACAATTATTTTTAACGGAACGTCCTGATTTCGCTTCTGGAGAAATTTTACAGGGGAGAATTGTAATAGTAGTAGATCGCTCTCCAAATGTCTTAATTGGACCAGCAACATTTGAAATTTTCTTCAAGAGCATGGATGATTATGGAGCAAGGTGGTTGGTTGCCTCCTTTATTAGGCTAATGAGATATTTTGGATTTTTTGTGGCAATATTTTTACCGGCAACCTATATTGCTGTTATTGCCTTTCATTTTGAGATAATCCCGTTAAAGCTGCTTTTATCCATTGGTGCGTCTCGAGAACGGGTTCCATTTCCGCCTTTTATTGAAGCTATTGTTATGGAAATCACTTTAGAAATGTTGCGGGAAGCGGGTATACGTCTACCAGCCAAAATTGGTCAAACCGTTGGGATAGTCGGTGGTATTGTCATTGGTCAAGCCGCTGTAGAGGCAGGGATTGTAAGTAATATCATGGTAATTGTCGTAGCATTGACTGCTATCGCTTCTTTTATTATTCCGAATTATGATATGGGTGCAGCTATTCGTATGCTTCGATTTCCAATGATGGTCGCAGCATCATTATTCGGGTTTGTGGGAATCACAGTTGGATTAATGACATTAATTATTCATTTTATTTCACTCGAGTCTTTAGGTACACCATATGGCAGTCCGATAGCTCCTTTACGCTTCCCGGATTGGAAGGATTTATTTATACGTTTTCCAGCGTGGTCTATTGTAAAGCGTCCTGAAAGTACAAGAGCTATTCAATGGAAAAAAGCAAATTCAAATCGTCCAAAGGGTGACGAACATTGATGAAATATACACAAAATCAAGTTACATTCATGCAATATATCTTTTTAATTCACGGTGTGCAGGTTGGAGTCGGTCTTTTAACATTGCCGCGTGAATTAGCTGAAAAAGCAGGAACAGATGGATGGATCTCCCTCATTATTGGCTGGTTATTTTCAACAATAGCGAGTTTAATCATTATACAGGTGATGAAGCATTACCCTAATGGAACCATTATTGATCTAATAACCCATTATCTTGGAAAATGGTGCGGGAAAATCGCAGCTTTTATCTTTATTTTGTATTTCGCTTTTATAGGCTCTATTGTTTTTGTTAGAGAAGGGTTATTTATCCAATTTTGGGTCTTATCACAAACAAATCTGCTTATCATACTATTGCTCTTATCCATTCCCAGCTACCTAATTATCCGAAATAATATAACGATATTAGGCAGGTATGCTGAATTGGTATTTTTTTTGACGATATGGGTGCTCTTCTTTTATTTAAATCCATTAAAAGAAGCTCACTGGCTGCACCTGTTTCCTATTATGAAAGAGGGATGGCTTCCGATACTAACAGCAGTAAAAACAACGATTTTCTCCTTTATGGGATTTGAGATTGCGTTCTTTCTCTATCCTTTTTTGCAGCAAAAACATAAAGCCTCTATTGGAATATTCATTGCCAATACACTTACACTGGTTGTATTTTTAGTTGTAACGATCGTTGCTTTTACATTTTATAGTCCAGATGAGATTACCCAGTATAATGAACCGACGATTAATTTGTTAAAAATAGTTGAATTCAAATTTTTGGAACGGTTGGAAATTGTCTTTTTATCTTTGTATATATTCGTAATATCTACGACAGTCCTTCCAATGTTTTTTGTGACTGTATTTTCTGCTAGTCGATTATTTGGTAAACAAGATCACAGTAAATATGTAATATGGTTATTACTTTTTAACCTTGTTTATGTTTTTTTTCTACCCCAGTCCTTTGAGAGAAACAGACAGCTTCAAAATCTAGGAGAACCCATTAGTGTATTACTAGAATATGCTTTTCCACTTTGTTTATGGGTATATCTCTTGATATATTCTCGCCTTAAAAGGAGGACGATAAAATGAAACGGTGGTTTTATGCGACTCTTTTGATTTTCGTTATCGTTCTACTTTCTAGCTGCGGCAAGAAAGCGCCTTTAGAGGATTTGACACTTGCCCTAATTCTTGGCATTGATCTTGATGATGAAAATAACCTTGTCTTTTATGAAATAAATCCAGTTTTTAGTGAAGGAGCAAAGAAAGGAACTGAATCGTATGAAGTAAAGGCGAAAACAATACGAGAGTCAAGAAGACTTTTTGACTCTTTGACAACAGGAGAGGTAACGGCTGGGAAGATTCAAGTATTACTAGTAGGAAAACGTGTCCTGCAGCATGGTGATTGGTTTCCAATATTAGATACCGTGTATCGAAATCCTGCATTTTCCATGAGTACAAGAGTAGTGACGGTTGATGGTCCTGTTAAAGAAGTTGTTTTTCATAATCCAGAAGAGAAACCACAATTATCTTTACATTTAAAAGCATTGATTGATAAGAACTATGACCGAACGAGAGCGGTAAAAGGTACACTTCAAGAACTGCATAGGGAGATATACGAGAAGGGTACAACCCCTTTTATTTCGGAAGTGAAAAAAGAAAAAAATATCGAGCTGACAGGAATATCTCTTCTTGATGATAAAGGGAAATATGCTCAATTTCTTAATGTCCCTGAATCTTCTTTATTATTGATGTTACAGAATAAAAAGAGGCATGAAATCACCTTGACAATTCCCGTTCTTCCAAATGAAAAAGAGAAAAACATCTTCCATAAAAATGTGATAAGTTTTGCGGTTAATAAAGTAAAAACGGAGATCAAATCGGGATATAAGCAGAATAAATTTCGTTTTGATATTAAGATTAAAATGACCATTAATATTGTAGAACGTTTATTTCCAGAAGATAAGCTAAATAATGGACAGTTAACTAAGAAGATTGAAAAAGTGGTAAAAAAACAAACCGAGGACCTCATAAAAAAAATCCAAAAAAAGAATATTGACCCTATCGGACTTGGCCTTTACGCCCGTGCGTACCAATATACCCATTATAAAAAGGTAGAAAATAATTGGGGACAAGCATTGGCTGATTCTGATGTTAATGTATCTGTAAAAATAGATATTAATACTAAAGGGGCTGTTGAACAATAAAAAAATGGGGGCTCTTGAAATTGGACGAAGGCAGAGGAATATCCTCTGCCTTCTTTTGCTTAGATCCATATGGGATCACTATAGTAACTTGTGAATGGTTGTTTCAATGTTCAGCCATCGCAAGGTAAAAATTTATATATAATAAATGGTATTAAAAGACCAATTTGCCGCGGTTACTCTTCCACCTGATGGTTTTATACCTAAACGACGTAAGCCCTGCCTCTCTTACATCCTTACGGCTCCGAAGCCGATCCAGTGTGAATAGTTTTACTTTTAAAACATAAGCAGAATGCCAGAATAAAATTCTTACATTGCGTTATCTATTACAAGTTACATAATTTATGAAGCACAATTAATAATATTACACCATGCTGTTGAATAAGTCAATATGAAATGTAAAAAAGGAAATAAGGAATATTTAGTAGAAGTATTGAGTATAAAAAGCAAAGAGTAGAAAGGAGGGAGAAAAATGCTTTTTTTTCGAAAACTATTTCTTACTGCCTCGAGATATCGGTATCGAACAATCATCCTAATTACCTTGCTATTTATTTTATTAAATGCAGAAATTATGAGGGTTATAGAACCGAATACGTTTGAAAACACTTTGCACGCAGTGTGGTGGATACTTACTACGATGACAACAGTAGGCTATGGAGATGTATATCCTGCTACAGAATTAGGAAGAACCTGGGCTATGATGGTCGTCTATACATTAGGCATCGGGCTGTTTGGTACCGTTATTGGGATTATAGTAGAAGGGGTCACACAATATAAAAAGCGGAAGGAGGAGGGGAAATTGTTTTATAAAGGTGAGAATCATTTTGTCATTATTGGCTGGACTGCCAAAAGCAAGAGTACGATTAAGGAATTATTATTAGGTGATGAAAAAACAGATATCATATTAATAGAGGAATTTGAAAAGACTCCGTTCGAGCATGAACGTTTTCACTATATTCAGGGAAGTCCGACGGATGTAGATACATTAAGAAAGGCGAGAATTGAACATTCCAAAGCTGTTTTGCTCTTTGCGGCCGAGGGTATTGCCAATCCGGACTTAGTGGATGGAAAGACTCTTTTGGTGGCATCTTCCATTGAACGTTATGATGAAGGAACAGAAAAAAATATTTATACGATTGCAGAAATCGTAAATGAAAAGCATGTAGATAATTTTAAGCATGTTAAAATCGATGAGTTTATTTTATCAAATGGCTCTGTGTCTAACCTAATGGCGAAGTCTGCCCAAATGAAAGGAGCCAGCCATCTATTTACACAATTGCTTAGCAGACAGGATGGAGATGGGGGAAGTGATCTTTGGGAAGTCAGCCTGCGACCTGAGTGGAGAACCTATGGTGCAGCATATGAAGAACTTAAAGAAAAAGGAGCTCAGCTCATAGCAGACCGGAATGATTTGAATATACTCAACAAATGGAATGAACCTATTCCTAAAGAGGCTAGATTATTTGTCATATGTGATAAGTATACGTACCAAAGGCTATAAAAAAACGCATCTAGGGAGATGCGTTTTTTCAATATGTCAAACAACCAGCAATAACAATCCCGATAGATACAGATAATAGCAGGAGAAACAGACCGACTGCGGTGTTATTTTCTTCAATACTCTGTGATACATTAAAATGTCGAGGTGTGAGCCATTCGGTGAGATAGAACACAATAATCTGTGCTGCAATTCCTACCGCTCCCCAAATCACCATATCTACTAACGAGATGGAGTTTGCAAGAGCCGAATATAAAACAATCGCCAGTCCAAGAAGTCTTCCTCCCAGTACATAGCTTGCAGCTTTATTTCCTTGCGCCATTAAAGAAAATTCTTTAACCTTTGTAGTAATTTCCATTAAAAATAATCCAACAATTAATAATCCTAATGAAACAGCCAAATAAATTAAGAAATTTAACAATTAAATCCCTCCTTTTTAATTCCTACTGGTAAGAAATAAGATTCGTTACCGGTGATTTTTCCGCCAGCACGGATTCCGATACTGCTTGGTTTCCCAGCGATAAGGAAAGAACCAAAAACCATTGATAGTTCTTCGATACCTTTTTCTGTTTCAAGTGAAACAACAGGAAGCTGTACATACGATTGATAGACAGGAAGTTCGTTACGGTAGGTTTGGAAGGAATTGTGCGCGTCTACCTCGCAATGTGCATCCCAAATGGTAATGGTATCTCCTTCCCGCCCAAATGAAGGTTTTTGAACATAAGCAGTGGTACCGGCAAATCCATCTGCTTCAAGATAAGTAGGCAGCATATAAGCTTTTATCCAATTCTGTTCTTCCTTCGTATAAAATCCATCATTTTCTGCCAAGCCCCATATCAGACATTGAATGGACTTAGGCTGCAGCAGAAACGCTGAGACAGGATTCACAATCGACAATTTTTGGTCCTTAACAAGCTGTAATAATTCAATTCCTACAAAATCCCCTGTATTAGGGTCCTGGTCCTCGAGTAAATGTTCTAGAGGGTAGGTCTGACGATATAAAACATCGATTGGTACACCGTTAGCATCTAAAAGTGCGTCCTCTGTAATCCGCAGGTCGGAAATGGGAAGGACTTGATTAGAAACTGCGCATAACTCACTTAAATACACCGTAGTATTCCAATCCTCCATATGGTCTCGATGGGCAGTGAAAACGATATTAGGGGACTCGCATCCCTTTGCGGATTCAAGGACTGCCTTTGTGATACCGGAAGCAAGAAGTCGTTCTTGGTTTACGTTCGGATTATGAAGCCCAAATTCTGAACAAGCTCTCCCATTAATTTGGAAACATTCGACGATAAAGGTAGGAGTATCAGCATTAAACTCAAGCATTTTTACTCCGTTGCTGGTTAAAGCAAAATCAAATCGCGAGATGATGGATTCAGGAAAAAGATTTTTTAACCGAAGAAAGGGAAGACTTGCGGCTGGGAATCCAAGTTCAAGAAGCTGTTCGTCTTCAAGATTGCGCAGGAGACGTGCAGTTTTAAAAAAGACACTGCCCAATCGTTCCGTTGCTTCTTTCAAAAGGATATGTGTCTGTTCTGTGATGCTATAAACATGATAAAGACTGTATTCACTCCCGTATAAGTCCGACCAAAAGTCAGGGAATTTGGAGTAAAACTTTTTTCGTTCCGTCGTGTACGAGGACATGATTAACCTCCAAACCCACCTTTTGAGCTGCTCCCAAATCCGCCCTTGAATGTAGAGGAAGACTTATAAGATTTGTAGGCCGAGGAATTTAATAATGCGGATCTATTATGGAAAAACATCCCCCCGTAAAAGAAGTGGCCATAGTGACTTGAACGAGTGTCATCGCATTGCCAAACTCCTTCATCATCATCCCATTCCCAATCAGAACAGTCTGTGTCTTCCGGTACTGGGGGTAAGTCCTGGGCCTGGGAACAACCGGCCAGGGTGGTTCCAGCCATAAGAGAAGTAAGGACGCCAGTGATTAACCATTGGGTCTTCTTCACCTTCTCACGCTCCTTTGTAAATGTTTAGCGCAAGCGGCAAAGGCGCTTGTGCTTTTCTTCGTTATAATTACATTATAAAAGTAAATTTTAGGAAAACAATGGTAAGATAAAAAGAAAAAGAAAAGAGGGATGGAAAATGAGGTTAGAATATCGACTTGATGATGCGATAAAAAAATATCCCGCCTTGTGGAATTATCAAAACATTACTCCCGTTGAAGCAGTGGCAAGAATGACTTGCGAATTTTTCGTGAAAGAAGGAGAGACATTTGCGGTAAACGCCACTGCGATGGACCCGGATGGAACGGCAGTTTTGTATGTAACAAAAGAAAGCTACACCAATGATTCCTCGGATACAATCTATTCTCACATTGGTTTTGAAGTAAGGGAATTGAAGGACGCATCATCTATACTAGTGGAAGAAAAAAATGTCTGGAACCATGAAGAGATACTGGCAACGCTTCATTCGGACTTTATCTACATTAAAAAGGAAGGTAAGTTTTTAGAGTTTGGACTCGATTCACGAGAGATAGATGAGGATCGAAGATGTTACGTTTTTTATGGCACCTTTACAGGCAAAAGTCTATAAGGTTTTAATTGCAATATATTTTTATTGGTAAGTAAACTAACCTCTTTATAGGATGGTTAGTTTTTTTATTTTTTAGAAAGGCTGGAAATTATTTTACTAATATAATTAGCATTCGATGTCGGGAATAATATATAGAAGTAAATAGCTCGCTGATAATGGTATAATTAGGAAAGTAATTTAATTTTTCAAAATATATTGCTTTATTAATAAATTAATTATATTATACCGATATATATTTTTGAGAGAAACTTTTTCAGAAGATTTCGACTTTAGGTCGTGGAGGTAATAGACATGGATTTATTTAGGAAAAAATCAATTACTGATTTAATTAAGGAGGCTGGACAAAAAGATATAACCTTGAAGAAAGAATTAGGTGCATTCGATTTAACGATGCTGGGGATAGGTGCAATTATTGGGACAGGAATATTTGTCCTAACAGGAGTTGCAGCAGCCGAGCATGCAGGCCCAGCACTTATTATTTCTTTCATTTTGTCAGGACTTGCGTGCGTATTTGCAGCGCTGTGCTATGCGGAATTTGCTTCAGCCGTTCCGGTATCAGGCAGTGCTTATACCTATAGTTACGCAACGTTCGGGGAATTAATTGCTTGGATATTAGGATGGGTTTTAATCCTTGAATATGGGCTGGCTTCCTCAGCAGTTGCCAGCGGCTGGTCAGGTTATTTTCAAGGGCTTCTATCAGGCTTTGGAATACACCTTCCTAAAGCAATATCGAGTGCTTATGACCCGGCAAATGGAACTTTTGTTGACGTACCGGCCATTGCAATTATTTTCTTTATTACATTGCTTTTGACACAAGGAGTTAAAAAGTCGGCACGTCTTAACACGATCATGGTTGTAATTAAAATTGCTGTAGTGCTTCTATTTATTGCTGTTGGTGTTTGGTATGTAGAACCTGCAAATTGGACTCCGTTTATGCCGTTTGGTGTCTCAGGGGTTGTAACAGGTGCAGCAACTGTATTCTTTGCGTATATTGGCTTCGATGCCGTTGCCACAGCTGCAGAAGAAGTAAAAAACCCTCAAAAGAACATGCCAATAGGGATTATTGCGTCATTGGTTGTTTGTACAACTTTGTATATTACTGTCTCTGCTATCTTAACAGGAATTGTTCCTTATACAGAGTTAGCTGTTAAGAATCCAGTGGCATTTGCGCTGAATTATATTAATCAGGATTGGGTGGCAGGTTTTATTTCATTGGGGGCAATCACAGGGATTACTACCGTTTTACTTGTCATGATTTATGGACAATCAAGACTGTTTTATGCGATTGCACGCGATGGTTTGCTGCCGAAGGTATTTTCAAAAGTAGACAAAAAGAAGCAAACACCCATTGTAAATTCATGGATTACCTGTGTATTAGTAGCTTTTTTTGCAGGTGTTTTGCCGTTAAGTAAACTTGCGGAACTTGTTAACATTGGAACACTATTTGCTTTCATGACAGTTTCTATTGGAATTCTATATCTTCGTAAAAATAAGCAAGCGCCGACTACAGGCTTCAGGGTACCATTTGTTCCGTGGATTCCTATATTAGCATTCGTATTCTGTGGATATTTAGCGCTCCAGCTTCCGGCTGCTACATGGAAAAGCTTTGGTGTTTGGCTTGTGATTGGGATACTGGTGTATTTTGGATACGGACGTAAACACTCCAGGTTAAATGAAAAAGGAGAAAGAATGGATAAAGTAAGCTAATTCAATAGGTTTAAATGTATAAAAAGGACTTGGATTCATTCAAGTCCTTTTTTATATTTGAAAAGGATTTTGTCGAATAGCATCGAATTTCCAAAAAAAACTTCAAGATTTTTTTTGGATTGATGATAGAATAGTAGGAGATAATTTGAATCGAATTTTAATGAATACCTAAGGGAGTTCCAGAATGAAAGAAGGCAACCTAGTTCATAAATTACTCTACGAAGAAACTAAAGCAACTAAGCTATTTTTGTGGTTATTTTATATTTTTTTCATAGCTTTTGAATTAATTTATTATTATATTTTTCCGAATTTGTATAGAGATGGGGAGATTAGTAAACATAGAGAGGGATTGGGATTATGGTACTACTTCTTTATTTTTGTTATATTCCCCTTTGTGATTTATTTTAAGAAAAAAGGGAATCCCTATATTATTAAGTATCTCTATTTCTGTACCTATATTGTTATTGATACCGTCCATAACTTAATTATTTATATGGCAACGGACAAACAATTTGCCGCAGGGAGTATTGTCGAGGTAGTTTTTATTCTTTTTTCTCCTATTTTTGTAAACAAAAAATATTTTTGGACAGTTTCTATTGGAATGGTGTTAAAATATGGTCTAATTGGAATTACTATCCATGATGTTCAGGTTGTGGCTCCTATGGTCATATATGTAATCCTTTCAGCAATTGCCTTGATTATTTTAATTCGTTTTGAATCATATTTACATTCCTTAACGAATGCTTATGAGGAACTTCGAAGGAAAGAAAAACTCGCTGTAATAGGTCAAATGGCAGCAGCTATTGGTCATGAAATACGAAATCCGCTTTCTTCCTTAAAAGGGTTTACACAGCTGCAGCAAGAAAGGTATCCAAATACAAATGATTTCTATCCGATTATGATACAAGAAATAGATCGGATTAATTCAATCGTGGAGGATCTTATGACACTTGGAAAACCCAAGGAAATTAAATTTTCAAAAGTTAGTATTGAAGAAATTATTGCCTACACCCTATCAATTACACAACAACAGGCCGAAAAACATGTGGTTTCAGTTGAAACAACGATAGCTGGACCACTTCCTCCAATCGATTGTGACAGCAAACAGTTGAAACAGGTTTTTATTAATTTAATAAAAAATGCAATTGAATCTATGCCTATGGGTGGAAAAATAAAAGTAAATGTAAAGGTTTTAGATGGTACTAAGATGGATATTTCAATTCAAGATGAAGGATGTGGTATAGATGAGGAGAGCATTCCAAATCTTGGTGAACCATTCTTTACCACTAAAACCGATGGTACAGGTCTTGGATTAATGGTCTCAAACCAAATTGTTCAAGACCATCACGGGAATATTTCGATTAAAAGCAGTCCTGGAAAAGGTACAATGGTCAATGTGACACTACCAATTTCACAGATTAATAGAAAAAATTAATTCTATAATAATTCTATAATTATACAAAAACTATCAATTTAATATAGTACAAAGGTATCACTAATGAGATATAATGTAGAGGTAAACAGAATTATATAGTTTTTTGTTAGAAAATGGAAGTAAATATAGGTATAAAAATACTTATATCTTTTCTAATCATAACGAATCATATAATAAACATGTGTGAGAAATACGGAGGAATATATGATACCGCATGAAGAAAAACAAACCGTAAAAGGATATTTATTAATATCTTATATTTTAATAATTGGCTGGGATGTATTTTACTACTACTTTAATCCTAAGTATGTTGGAAAAAATGAAGCCATTGGGCTTCCTAATAATATATGGTACCTTAATTATATCGTGTTATTTGTAGTACTGGCCATTGCATATTATTTAAATAAGGTAAATCTACAAAATCGCATTAAATATATATTTATTATCAGTTATTTAAGCGTATCTTTTCTTGTTGATATAGTTTCCTTTCACGGAAATAATGACGGATATACAAGTGGGAATGTGGTAGAAATATTTCTAATCCTATCATTGCCAATATTCTTAAATACCAGATACTTTTGGTTAGTTACAATTGGATTTACCTTAAAATACATCGCAACGGGAGTTTTATTAAAAACATCCCTAGTAGTCGTACCAATAGTATTAATTGCAATTTTATCTGGACTATCATTCTTTTTATTAGTCCGCTTTCAAGGGTATGTCCGTGCGCTTAGCAGTTCCTATGATAACCAATTGGAGGGAATTGTAAAAGGTGTAATTGCTACTCTCGAATTAAAAGACCCGTATACTAGAGGACATAGTGAGCGTGTTGCGAAATATGCGTTAATGTTTGCGAATGAAATCGGAAAGTTCTCAAAAGAAGAACAAAAATCTTTCTACTATGCTTGTTTACTCCATGATATTGGTAAAGTGAATATTCCTGATCAAATTCTAATGAAACCTGGAAAACTTACAAATGAAGAATTTGAGATCATCAAGTCTCATCCAGTAGTCGGTGCTGAAGCGGTTAAGGATGTGGAAGGAATAAAGAATAGTATTTATGTGATCCGTTCTCATCATGAACGTTGGGATGGTAAAGGGTATCCCGATCAATTAAAGGGGGAAGAAATACCTTTACTAGCTAGAGTTTCTGCAATTGCTGATGCATTTGATGCGATGACTTCATCTAGGTCATATCGGGATGCATTGCCATATGAAGAAGCGTATAACCGAATAATCAAAGGACAGGGTTCACAATTTGATCCTATGCTTGTGGAAAAGTTTAAAAAGATTTTCCCAGCATGGATTAAATTTCATCAAAATTATCCTTGGTCAGAAAAATGGGAATTACATAGGGAGGTGGAGAAATGAAAATCCGGAAACTTAAAAAGGTAAAAACAACTTGCTGGTGGTGTATTTACGTAGGAAAGTAATAAAGCAGGATGCAAGCGAAAGCCTTGCATCCTTTATTTTTCATAATTTAGTGGAGGAGCGGCCTTTTAGATGAACATAACACTCCATTCGCGTATTTCTATTGTTCCTATTGATATTCACAAAGATAAAAAGCATTATATCGTCGAGGACAAACTTACTGGTGAGTTTTATGAAATGCCAGAAATATGTATTGAAGCAATTAATAGGATAAATCAAGGTTTTCGCCTAGGTGAAATTGAAACAACACTTATGGGGAAATTCCCAAAAGAAGAGGTAAATCTAATCGATTTTGCCAATCAGCTTTTTGAGATGGAATTGATTGATCAGATTGATGGTGTAAGGATTGAAAAAAAACAAATTTCAAATGAGCAATCCGAGATGTTATGGGTTTCCCCTAAATTAGGTAAATTCTTTTTTAATAAGTTTACTGTTCAAATATATAGTGTAATATTCGTATTAAATATAGCAATTTTCATTGTTAATCCTTCTTTATTTCCCCGCCGTGATGATATTTTCGTTTTTGATATTATGTTCGTGAATGTAATTGTTTGGATGTCGTTCAGCTTTCTTTTTGTGTTAATTCACGAATTTGGTCATGTACTGGCTATTAGAGCACACAATCTTCCAACTAAAATGGAAATTGGCCACCGAATGTTTTTTGTAGTGTTATTAACAGATATGTCTGCAATCTGGAAATTGCCGCCTAAGGACCGAAACATTCTTTTCTTAGGAGGACTGTATTTTGATTCAGTTCTGCTTTTTATAGCACTAATTGTCCAGTTGTTTTTTTCAAATGGGCCCTTTCTTATCGTTGGCTTAATGCAACTTGCCACTTTTGATATTGTATTGAGAATGATATTTCAATGTTGTATTTATATGAAAACAGATTTGTATTTTTTATTTGAGAACGTTTCTGGCTGTTACAACTTGATGGAAAATGCAAAGCATGCCATTAGAAAACAGCTTTCATTCTTAAAATTAAAGCCAATGGATGAAGAGGATGAGGTTGTTTTTGCTGGTGAAAAAATGGCGGTTAATACTTATACAATTTTCTACTTTTTAGGGTTTATGGTAACGATTGTCTTATATTTTATGTATTTTATTCCACAAATGATTCAAGTAGGAATAAAGCTGCTTCCTGGATTTGTACAACCCCCTACGAGCTTGCTATTCTGGGATGCTCTTGTTTTTTCATTACAAGTGGGCATTTTTATTTCTTTTCTTCTATATTCTTGGCGAAAAAAATATCTTCTTAATAAGATGTGACAGAGATTTGTCTAAAATTGATTTAATAAGGGTTTTTTCCCCGACAGATGGGGGAGTTCCCCTATATAGATAACACTAACGAATTTCTTACAATAAGAGTAAGAAAACTCGTTAGTGTTATTTTTTTAGGAGGAGCTCAAATGCAGACTAATACTTCAAGCAATAAAAAAACAGGACGCTCGTTCGATAATGCGTTTGCGTCCAAATTTGCGAAATCAATGTTTTTATCGGTATCTGCTATTGTTATTCTATCTTTTATTGCGACTAGAATGTTTACACACGTTGATTTAAATCTATATGGATATATGGTGGGAACGATTGTGTTTATCGGAGGATTTTTCTACCGCTTTATCGCGTGGGGCGAAAGACCGCCAACTAAAATCTTCATCAAAAAAGGTTTAAAGCTTCTAAAAAGAAAAAGTACGCCTAAAACAGCTGTTAATCATTTAGCCATCTATGATTTTATTAAAAATCGCGGGCTATATCGCTGGATACAGCATATTTTAATCGGCTGGGGATGTGTCCTTGCATGTTTGGTTACCTTCCCGCTCGTGTTTGGCTGGATGTATTTTACGATGGATGATAATGGCTACTACACGATCGTTTTAATGGGAATGAACTTAATAGAGGTAAAAGCGGATGGAATCATCGCTTGGTTCTCCTATAATGCATTAAATATTGCCGCTATTATGGTAACAGCAGGTGTATGTATGGCATTACGCCGCCGCTTAAAAAACATGCAGGCAAGAGCAGAACAAAAGTTTATCTATGATTTCCTGCCGCTTTATCTATTGTTATTTATTTCGATCACAGGTCTTTTATTAACCGTTCAAAATGTATTCTTACATGGCTGGATGCAGCCGCAAATGTCATTGATTCACCAGTTTTCAGTTATCGTAACGCTAATCTATCTGCCATTTGGAAAGCTCGCACATATTCCATTCCGTCCAGTAAGTGTTTTTGCAAGAAATTATCGCGAACATTACGGCGAACAGGCAATGAAAGAATGTAAAGTGTGCGGCGATCATTTCGTATCAGTGGAACAATCCAATGATGTAATAAATGTACTTGGCGTAAATGCTATGGAATTTAATATGCAGGATGGCTTTAACCTAGCTGAATTGTGCCTTCCATGCCGAAGAAAATACAGAATTTCTAGATTCTCTGGAATCGCAACGCACCAAGTGAAGGTCAAGGAGGCTAACCAGAATGCAAGAGGTTAATTTTAAGAACGAAAGAGATAAATATTTTAAAGAAATAGATAACTTAAACCATCCAAATGAAACTTTAGTTAAAACACACTGCAGCTATTGTGCGATGCAATGTGGAATGAACTTAAGGGTAAATACCAAAACAAACAAAATTATCGGAGTGGAGCCGCGTTATGATTGGCCAGTTACTCTTGGTAAGATGTGTCCTAAAGGTGTTACTGCTTACCAGCAGGTTAATCATAAAGATCGTTTATTAAAACCGTTAATCCGCGATGATAAATCATTAAAGGGAACGAACAAAGGTTTTCGTGAAGCAAGCTGGGATGAGGCATATGACCTGATTGTTAAAAAGTTCAAGGAAATTCAAGCTGCATATGGAAAAGATTCACTCTCAGTATATAGCGGTGTTTCCATGACGAATGAAAAATGTTATTTAACAGGTAAATTTGCTCGTGTAGGACTGCAAACACGCTACATTGATTATAATGGACGTTTCTGTATGGCAAGTGCAGCCGGTGGATTAAATCGTTCTCTAGGTATTGATAGAGGTTCAACAGTTCCTTGGACGGATGTACATGAGACAGATTGTATCTTTCTTGCAGGAAGCAATACCGCTGAATGTCATCCAACATCCATGTTTCGTATCTGGGCAGTTCAAGAAAGAGGCGGCTATGTAATTGTTGCTGATCCTCGGGAAACACCTATCGCTAGAAGAGCCGATCTGCATTTAGATTTAAGGCCGGGAACAGACCTTGCGTTAGCAAACGGGATTGTAAATTTACTGATACAGAATGGCCATGTTGATGAAGAATTTGTCAATAATCACACCAATGGTTTTGAAGAAACAAAGCAGCTTGTTAAAGAATTTACACCAGAATATACAAGCGAACTGACTGGTGTGGCACCAGAAAAAATTATCCGTGCAGCAGAACTTTATGGAAAAGCACCGAATGCCATTGTTATGTTTGCAAGAGGCATTGAGCAGCAAGTTAAAGGGGTAGACAACGTTTCTGCCTATACAAATATGGCTCTAATTACAGGAAAAATTGGCCGTCCTAAATCAGGTGTTGCAACGATCACAGGACAAGGAAACGGTCAAGGCGGCCGTGAGCACGGACAAAAGGCAGATGCACTGCCTGGCTATCGAAAAATTGCTTATCCGGAACATGTGGAGTACATTTCTAAGGTTTGGGGAATTGAACCGGAAGAAATGCCAAAAGAAGGTGTTTCGGCTTATGAAATGTTTGGATTAATGGAACAAAAGACGATTCGTGCCCTTTACCTATTATGTTCCAATCCTGCCGTTTCTGCACCGAATTTAAATTATGTGCGCGAACAGATGAAAAACTTGGACTTTATGGTTTGTGTTGACTTTTACCTTTCTGAATCTGCCGAATTCGCTGACGTCGTACTTCCTACAACAACTTGGGCGGAAGATGAAGGGACCACAACGAATGTAGAAGGCCGAATTATCAAGATTAATAGAGCACAAATGCCGCTGGGAGAAACGAAGCCAGACTGGCAGATTCAAGTAGAAATCGCAGAGCGTATGGGACGCGGTAAATATTTTTCGCACTTGAAAACGTCAAAAGATATCTTCAATGAACTTCGTGTTGCTTCAAAAGGCGGCACAGCTGATTATTATGGAGTAACTTGGGAAAAGATTGACAAACAAGATGGCGTGTTCTGGCCATGTAAAGACGAAAGTGATCCAGGAACACCACATTTGTTCCTAGATAAAAAATTCTATCATCCAGATGGCAAAGCAAAAATCTTTGCCTTGCCTTACAGACCAGCAGCAGAAGAACCGGATCAAGAGTATCCGCTTCGGTTAACTACTGGTAGAGTAGTGTATCACTATCTGTCAGGCAATCAAACTAGAAGAATACAATTCTTGCGTGATATGAGCCCTGAACCTTTTGTAGAAGTACATCCAGAAACAGCAGAAAAATATGGAATTAATCATGAAGAAAGAGTCCGCCTTTTTACAAGAAGGGGAGAGGCTATTTATCAGGTAAAAGTAACCGAGGCCATTCGTAAGGATACCGTGTTTGTTCCTTACCACTGGGGCCATGAAAAATCTATCAATCTTTTGACCATTGGCGCACTTGATCCTATTTCAAGAATGCCAGAATTTAAAGCTTGTGCAGCACAGATAGAAAAACTAGAACTAAAGAAGGTGCAGTAAATGAAGAAGAGGTTATATCTTGAACTTGAAAACTGTATAGGCTGCCGCTCTTGTTTGGCTGCCTGCACACAGTGCGGCGGGCATGAGGAGCGTAACCGTAACTATGTATACGATGTTAACCCGCTGGTTAACCGACAAACTATGCCTCTAATGTGCCTTCACTGTGTGAATCCAGCATGTGCTAGAAGCTGTCCGGCACAGGCAATCCAAATCCATGAAACAGGGGCCGTTCTTTCGGCTCTTGTTGAAAAGTGCATTGGCTGTCAAAACTGTACAATTGCCTGTCCATACGGTATTCCTAAATTTGATACAGAGCAAAATCTCATGTATAAATGTGATCTTTGTATTGACCGCACAAAGGACGGAATCCCTCCAATGTGTGCAAGTGTATGTCCGTCAAATACCTTGCAGTGGTTAACGGATGAGGAAATTGAAGCAAAGCAAAAGCAATTTAATTTAGATAATGGTAAATGGGTAACAAGCATGCCTTATTTAGAAGGCGAAACAAATGTTAGAGTGAATCTCCCTGGTATCTTGCAGGGTGTCACAAAATTGTTTTAGGAGGGATTAACCATGACAGATAAAAATACTAAAATCCCGTTCAATGAAGATAACTATACACATAATATAAACCGCAACAATGAAAGAAAACTGGACCGCCGTGGTTTTATGAAGACCTTGGTTGGTGCTGCCGGAGTGTTCGCTGTTTCCTCCCTTCCATGGGGAGCAGTAGCCGCAAAAGAACTCATTGGTTTAGGAGATAAGAAATATCCGAAGCAAAAGATTGCTGACGTAAGTGCGATTCCTGTCGGGGATGCCGTTGATTTTCATTTCCCTGGTGAGCATGATAGTGCGATTTTAATTAGGCTGTCCGAAAATAAATATGTGGCCTATCAAAATGCCTGTACACATCTACGCTGCCCAGTGTTTTGGCAAAAGGATGAAGGCGATTTGCTCTGCCCTTGCCATCACGGGAAATTTGATGTTGAAACAGGAGCACCGACTGCAGGGCCGCCAAGACGCCCGCTGCCAGAGATCCATGTAAAGGTTGAGAACGGCGCTGTTTATGCCGTGGGGGTGAAACGATATGAAGCGTAGTTACCTTCCTGTTGCCCTTCTTCTTGCTGTATTAATGCTGAATATTATTGTTACACAATATATGGTTCATCAATATTTTTATGAGAATTATGTTAATACCATTGTGGCAGGAGTCATGAATGTCGTATTATTTCCACTCGCGTTTCTCATCTATAAAAAAGGTGTGAATGTAAATGACTAGTGAAACGTATCTTGATTTTTGTTTTGTGCGCAAACAATCAGGCAGCTTTTCTAATGAGATTGAAGAAATATTAAAAGAGACATTTGGAAAGAAACGTTTGAATTGGTTTTTAGAGGAAAAGACCATTGAGGGTGCTGAAATGGTGATTGCCGAGGTAAAAGGGATGAGTGATTGGAATTCAGAAGAAGAAACAATAAATTTCCTTGAACAAAATGCAGGCGATAAGTTTTGGGAGTATCTTCAAGGTTATAAAATGTTCATCTATCCTGTAAAGAGAGGGTGTAATAGCTGTGGAACTCATTAATTTACAGGAACTGCGGCGATTTGCCGGCGCCTCTGTTGAGATCACAGTGCATAATCAACAAGGCGGGGATCAAGCACCAGCTATAAAAAAGAAAATAGAAAAAATAGAGTACTGTCCGGACCGTACGCATGTCCGCTTCTATTTTGATAAATTTAATTTTATAGCGGTTCCCCTTGCCAGTGATATCGCTCAATCCGAAACATTATTCTCCGCATCCGACGCTAATAGCGGGTTAACCTATACAGTTAGCATCATTTAGTTTTAAAAAAAGGGGAAAGGAGGGAAGGTAATGGAATACTCTGCACCAAAAAATCATATTAGTTCCTATATCATTCAAGCACAGGAGGAGGAAATTAAAAGAATTTCCCTAGAGCTTCATGAAGGTGTAGGACAAAATTTATTCAGTATTTTAACTGGTTTAAAATTGGTTGAATCTGGAATAAATGAGGCTTATTATAAAAATTATCTACATGAAATGACTCAGCTGATTGAGAAAACCATGCAGGAAATTCGATTACTTTCCGTCGAACTGTACCCTCCTGCTCTTACTACTCTTGGATTACTTCCGGCCATTAAGAGTTATATTAAGGTTTACACGTCAACTTTCGGAATTTTAGTTGACGTGACCTCCACAGGAGAAGAAAAGCATATTCAAGAACAAAATAGTGTAGCGGTGTTTCGTGTTTGTCAGGAGGCTCTTGCAAACATTGCCAAATATGCTGATACATCAAATGTAAAGATGGATCTAACTTGGGGTAACAGTGAATTAATAATAACTATCTTTGATTTTGGTAAAGGCTTTCAAAAAGAGGACGTAGAAAAGAACCCTTATACACTTGGAATGGCTGCAATGAAGGAGAGAATGCTTCTGACTGGCGGACAGTGTGATATTTCCTCTAAAATAGGAGAAGGTACATCTATTGAAATATCTCTTCCTATTTAGAGAGTAAAGGGGAGTCTCCATTTGATTAAGATCTTATTAGTTGATGACCATGCAGTGGTAAGAAGCGGGTTAAAAATGCTGTTAAATACAAATCCTGAAATTGAAGTAGTCGGAGAAGCTTCTGAAGGAAATGAAGGAATTAAAAAAGCGTTAAAACTTAAACCGGATGTTGTAGTAATGGATTTAAGCATGCCGCATGGTAAAGATGGATTATCGGCGACGGGAGAATTAAAAAAACAGATGCCTGAAGTTAATATCCTGATTTTAACAATGCATGATGATGAGGAATATTTATTCCGGGCTGTTCAGGCTGGTGCATCTGGCTGTATTTTAAAGAGTGCTCCTCATGATGAGTTAATGTCTGCAATTGAATCCGTTGCCAATGGAAACGCCTACCTCCATCCTGCTGCAACAAAGCGATTAATGGAAGAATATCTTGGAAGCCTTAAACATGGCAACAATGATACCTATAGTTTATTATCAGATCGAGAAAAAGAAGTCCTTACCCTGATTGCAAAAGGATATTCCAATAAAGAAATTGCTGAACAGTTAGTGATTAGTGTAAAAACGGTAGAAACACATAAAGGGAATCTAATGGAAAAACTTCAGATGAAAACCAGACCGGAATTGGTGGAATTCGCCGTTAAGAAGGGATTATTAGGTTATGGTATTTAAGGAGTATTTTCTAGGATGACCAAGTTCAAGGGAATGTTACGAATAAACGACGTGTGTGAAGAATTAAAGAAAAGAATTAATTGTGAATTTGTTGCGTTAGCCCTGCAAAATGAGGTAGGTCCTGATGTAAGGTGGCATTACGCTTTAGGTAATTTAAATGAGAAATATAAAAGAATTACCGTCCGGTTTGGAAAAGGAATTGCTGGGAAAATTATTTCGAGCGGCAGTCCAATGATGGTAATTGACTTCCCAAATGATATTTATGGTAAGGTGACAGATCATCCTATTATGCTTGCTGAGAAACTAGTTTCCTGCTATGCAGTGCCTTTATTTTTTAACTCTTTACCAAAGGGTGTTCTGCTAGTTGGAAAAAGGGAAAAATACACATTCTCCGAAGACGACCAAGAAATGGTTCAGGATGCTGCCTTAGAATTAGAGCAGATATTACAAAACCAGATAATAGGCTAGAGGAGGATATGTATGGAGAAGGACCAGCAGCAGCGTGAATTTGCAAACCTTGAATTAGAATTAAAAAAATCAGTCCAGGAATTATTAGATATAAAGTTTGCCCTTGATGAATCTTCAATTGTGGCGATAACGGATTCAAGGGGGACCATTACATATATTAATGATCAATTCAGCCAGATATCCAAATATCCAAGGGAAGAGCTTCTTGGACAGGATCATCGAATATTGAATTCTGGATACCACCCTGACAATTTTTTTAAGGAAATGTGGAGAACAATTGGCTCTGGGAAGGTTTGGAAGGGCGAAATTTGCAACAGGGCAAAAGATGGTACCTTTTACTGGGTGGATACAACCATTGTTCCGTTCATGAATGAAAAGGGAAAACCCTATCAATATTTAGCAATCCGCTATGAAATTACAGAACGGAAGCGGGTTGAGCAAGAATTACAGAAAATGATGACCACAATCATCGATGTTCAGGAAGAAGAACGAAAACGTCTATCACGTAATTTACATGACGGAATCGGGCAGAACTTATATAGCCACCTCATTACCATCAATCGTCTGCTTTCCGAAATGGACCATCCTCTGCTTTTGCAAATGCAGAAAGAAGCCACCCAGCTAATAGAGGAAATTCGAGATATTTCATGGGAATTGCGCCCCTCTGTATTAGATGATCTTGGACTAGTTCCTGCGATACGTTCTTTTCTATCACGTTTTTCGGAAAACTACCATATTGATGTTTTTTTTGAGTGTGTACTAAATCGCCGCTTAGACATCAGCATTGAACTAACGATATACCGTATCATTCAAGAGGCATTAACGAATATTCGCAAGTATGCAGAAGTCTCCGAGGCAGCTGTCACCATTAGAGAAATGGATCAAATGATTAGAGTGATGATTGAGGATAAAGGGTTAGGATTTGATGTGGATTCTCAATCCCGTGGTGTTGGTCTTTTCAGTATGGATGAAAGAGCACGAGCTGTAGGCGGGGAACTTACCATTAACTCTTCACCAGGCAAAGGAACAAGGGTCATTCTAGAAGTTCCATGTACCACGAAAATATAAAAAGAAGAACCAGGCAATTGAGCCTGGTTCTTTTTCATTATGTCTAGCTCCAGCGCCTAGGGGCTCGGGTCATAAGCCAATCCGTCAAGAAGGTAAAAAACAACCTTCTCGCCGGCTCGTCTTATGCCTGTCGCCCCTGTGCAGGCGCTTCCGCATTTCATTCTATATTTTAAATGAACTTTTTAAGGAAACGATTCTGTTGAAGACCAGCTTATCAACGGTAGTATGCTTTGGATCAACATTGAAATATCCGTGTCTAAAGAATTGAAATTTATCGTGCGGCATACTTTCTCTCATATTAGGTTCCACAAATCCCTGTAATACCACAAGTGATTCAGGATTTACATGATCAAGAAAGGTTTTTTCTTCCTCATCACTTTCCTCTTCAGTTTTATCAAGGATCAGCGGTTCGTATAAACGAAACTCTGCTGGAACTGAGTTGGTTGCTTCCACCCAATGAATGGTGCCCTTTACCTTACGGCCGGTAAAGCCAGTGCCGCTTTTGGTTAGAGGGTCATAGGTACAGCGGAGTTCAATGACTTCACCGTTAATATCCTTGATTACTTCTTCACATTTAATGAAATAGGCATGTTTAAGGCGAACTTCATTACCAGGGAAGAGACGGAAATATTTAGCCGGAGGATTTTCCATGAAATCGTCTTTTTCAATGTAAATCTCGCGAGAAAATGGAATTTTCCGCATACCCATTTCTGGAACCTCAGGGTTAATCTCTGCATCCAGTAACTCAATTTGACCTTCTGGGTAGTTGGTGATAACTACTTTTAAAGGATTTAGAATTCCCATAGTTCGTGGTGCCTTTAACTTTAAATCTTCTCTAACAAAATGTTCGAGCATTTGTGAATCAACAGCTCCCGAACCTTTCGATACACCTGTTTCGCGGACAAAATTACGGATGGATTCAGGGGTAAACCCTTTGCGTCTCATTCCAGAAATAGTCGGCATCCGCGGGTCATCCCAGCCATCAACAAACCCTTCATCAACAAGCTGCTTAAGTTTCCTCTTGCTCATTACCGTGTTGGTTACGTTTAAGCGGCCAAATTCAATTTGCTGCGGCGTACTATCCATTTCGCATTGTTCTACTACCCAGTTATAAAGTGGCCGTTGATCTTCAAATTCCACAGTACAAATGGAATGGGTTACGTCTTCAATTGCATCCTCTAAAGGATGAGCGAAAGCGTACATCGGATAAATACACCACTTATCACCAGTGTTATGGTGTGTAGCGTGAGAAATTCGATAAATGACAGGATCACGTAAATTGATATTAGGAGATTTCATATCAATTTTTGCACGAAGAACCTTTTGTCCATTTTCAAATTCTCCGTTGCGCATACGTTCAAATAAATCTAGATTTTCCTCCACCGAACGGTCACGATATGGGCTCTCTTTACCTGGAGATGTTAATGTGCCGCGGTATTCACGGATTTCATCAGCGGACAGGTCATCTACGTATGCCAGTCCTTTTTTAATTAATAGCACAGCACGTTTGTACATTTCTTCAAAATAATCAGAAGCAAAGAATAAGTTATCCCACTCGAATCCAAGCCATTTCACATCTTCTTTAATCGAGTTTACATATTCGACATCTTCCTTTAACGGATTGGTGTCATCAAATCGTAAATTGGTTTTTCCGTTAAATTCATCTGCTAATCCAAAGTTAATAATAATGGATTTAGCATGGCCGATATGTAAATATCCGTTTGGCTCTGGAGGGAAACGAGTGATAATTTTATCGTGCTTACCGGATTCCAAATCCTTAATCATAACATCTTTTATAAAATTAGAACTTAGATTTTCCACTCTATTCGACCTCTTTTCTCAACTATACTACTTATAAATAACATAAATATTGATATTTTTCCATTGTACCCAACAATTCGAAAGAAAAATAGTGAAATTGGTAAAAAGTAAGGAAAAAGGCTACAATAGATGCTTGTAGAAGGAAAGAAAGGGGATTTTATATGATTAAGTTAGGTACAGTAGGAACAGGGTGGATTACAGAAGCCTTTATAGAGGCAGCAAAACTGAGTGGAAAACTAAACTTAACGGCTGTCTATTCCCGGACAGATGAAAAAGCCAAAGAACTTGCCCATAAATATCATGCAGCACACTATTTTTCAAATCTAGAGGAAATGGCAAAAAGCACTGAGATTGAGGCTGTTTATATTGCTTCCCCCAATTCAGTTCATTTCGAACAGACAATTACTTTTCTAAAACATAAAAAGCATGTTATTTGTGAAAAACCAATCTTTTCAAATCCAGCTGAATTGGAAATAGCATATCGAACAGCCGAGGAAAATGGGGTTTATTTATTTGAGGCTATTCGCAATATCCATACCCCTAATTTTCATATCCTAAAGGAAAAAATCGGTCTGGCTGGAAATTTAAGAAGTGCCATGCTCCCATATATTCAATATTCTTCTAGATATGACGCGTTTTTAAGAGGAGAAAACCCAAATATCTTCACTAGTACTTTTTCTGGCGGTGCACTAGTGGATTTAGGTGTATATCCGCTGTATTTAGCCATTGGGCTTTTTGGGGAGCCAAAAAGTATCGCCTACACACCTGTAATCCTATCAAGTGGAGTAGATGGCAGCGGTACACTTCTGTTAGAGTATCAAGACTTTGTCTGTACGATTCTTTGCTCTAAAATATCACATTCAGTTATGCCATGTGAAATCCATGGTGAAAAGGGAACCTTCGTCCTTGAGGATGCCGCGCCGATATCCGAAATAAAATTCATCGACAGCCATACGAAAGAGAGCGAAATTTTAAGCGTTCCCCAAGAGGAACAAAACATGGTCTATGAATGCATAAATATCGCCGAAATCATTGAAACAAGAGACGATAGCCAATATGAAAAGTTAAAGGAAATGAGTAAGATTGTGCTAAGAGTGACCGAAGAAGCGAGGAAACAAAACAACATTGTCTTTGGGGTAGAACGGTAGACTAATTTGTAGCGCAATCTATTGAAAATTACTTGAATGGAGCTTGTATTCCGACAGAATAGAGCAAATTCACTTCGAACTGTCAGAATGAAGTCGCCCCGCGATTTAAGAGGTTTAAAATCCTCCCAAGTTTGTCCATTTTAAGTATACGCTTGTGAATTCTTTATGAAAACGGCATACTAGATGACTTTTATCACATCCCCGCTTTTACTTCCTTCCTTATAGTAAGGGTGTAGAAGAATGGAGGAATCATAATGAAGTCAATGAACTGGTACAAGAAACAGTTGAAAAGAAAGCCGGTTCAAATAACAAGGTACGTCGTTCAAGCAATTTTCCTGTTATTTTTACTATATGTCGGAGTCCGTTTTTATCAATTTTATATGCATTTTGAAACTCTTGGGGAAACACCTTTAGTTGAGCGACCGGCTGCGGTTGAAGGGTTCCTGCCGATTAGTGCCCTAATGGCATTAAAGGTTTGGCTCGCCACTGGAGACTTTGATCTTATACATCCCGCAGGACTAGTATTGTTAAGTTTTTTTGTTGGTGGTGCGATACTTTTCCGGAGATCCTTTTGCAGCTGGATCTGTCCGGTTGGAACAGTGAGTGAATGGATTGCACGATTTGGTAAATTGCTTTTTAAAAGGAATTTTGAAGTGCCAACATGGCTTGTGTGGCTCTTAACCCCCATTAAATACTTATTATTGCTGTTCTTCTTGGGGATGGTTATTGTCATGCCTACTTATGGTGCAATTGCGTTTTTAAATGAACCATATAACAAAATCTCCGATGTTAAAATGCTGACATTTTTCCTAGATATCAGCGGGTTTGGTTTAGGTTTTCTAATAGTAATGTGTATCCTTTCTTTATTCTATAGAAACTTCTGGTGCCGATTCCTTTGTCCATATGGGGCATTCATCGGGCTTGGTTCGATTTTTAGAATTTCAAAGGTTAGTAGAAATGAAGAGACATGTACAAACTGTGAAATGTGTACCATGGTGTGCCCTTCGAGAGTAAATGTGCATAAAGTAGAAAAAGTAAATAACTTGAATTGTACCGCTTGTATGGCCTGTGTAGAAGCTTGCCCAATAAAGGACACACTGAATATGACAGTTGCAAATAAAAAGGTAAGCAAGTGGTTTATTCCGGTATCCTTTTTTGTTGCCTTCTTTCTAATTATCGGGTTCGCGAAACTAACAGGGCACTGGGAAACCATTATTAGTTATGAAGAATGGAAGATTCTCATCCCAGAAGCAAAATATATAGATTAGTAGACAAGAATAACCTGTTCAAACGGACAGGTTATTTTTTTACTCATTTTTCTGATTATTTTAGGAAATGTGGTTGAAAAACCCAAAAATGTCCAATATAATAGGAATATAGATTTCCAAATAAACAATAACATTTCCTATTTGGAAATAAAGGAGGTAAACATCATGAAAAAGGCTAATATTCTCTTAAAACTTGAAAACAGCGGTGTAATTGCAGTACTAAGATCAGACACAAAAGAAGAATCATTAAAAACGATTGATGCACTAGTAAATGGCGGGATTACCGGCTTAGAGGTAACCTTCACTACGCCGCAAGCAGATGAGGTTATTCGTGAAACAGCAGCAATATATAAAGATAACGCTGCTATCGTCGTTGGTGCAGGAACTGTTCTAGATGCAATGACAGCTAGAATTGCAATTATGGCGGGGGCTGAATTTGTTGTAAGCCCTATGTTTGATTCAGAAATCGCCGAGATTTGCAACCTTTACCATGTACCATATCTGCCTGGATGTATGACCATAACTGAAATGAAAACAGCACTTCGTGCAGGTGTAGATATTGTGAAACTTTTCCCTGCGAGTACATATGAACCAAGTTTTGTGGATGCTGTAAAAGCACCGCTTCCACAAGTTAATATCATGCCAACAGGCGGTGTGAGTTTAGAAAATATGGACCAATGGCTTAACAAAGGCTGTGTAGCGGTTGGTGTTGGCGGGAATTTATTAGCCCCTGCTAAAACGGGAAATTACGATCAAATTACGAAGCTGGCGAAACAATATATTGATAGGTACCATGAAATTAAGATGGTGAGCGTATGAGCAGCATTTTAACTTTTGGAGAAATTATGTTAAGGCTTTCAACATCAACTGGTACCCATTTCAGCAATGCTGGAAGCTTTCAGGCTCATTATGGAGGTGCAGAAGCAAATGTTGCTGTGAATCTGGCTAATTTTGATCATGACGTTGCTTTTGCAAGTAAGGTACCGGACAATGCGCTAGGTCTTGCCGCGAAAAGACATCTTCAAAAATATGGGGTTAAGACGAGAGAATTGCTGTTTGGAGGAAATCGTCTAGGAACCTATTATCTTGATAGTGGTGTAGGCGAGCGGCCGTCAGCAGTTATTTATGACAGAGCTAATTCCAGCTTTGCATCGGTGCAGGAAATGGAATGGAATTTTGACCAGCTTTTTGAAAACGTCACCATTCTTCATGTTTCAGGAATTACACCAGCGCTTTCAGAAAAATTAGCAGAAATTACGTTGGCCATGATAAAAGAAGCCAAAAAGCGGGATATAAAAGTAAGCTTCGATATTAATTTCCGTTCAAAGCTATGGAATCATGACCAAGCCTCAAAGGTCATCTCAAAAATCCTGCCATATGTGGATTATTGTTCCGCAGGAAAAATGGATGGTATTTACTTGTTAGGTATTCCAGAAAATCAGTCAGTTCAAGATGAAGCTGACTATTATTATAAAAAAATGCATGAGAAGTATAGTAATATTGAAGTTTTCTATTCTACCAAGCGTGTGGTGCATTCCGCTACATCTAATTCCTTACAAGGTACACTTTGGAAAGATGGAAAAACTTATGTATCAAAAGTGCATAAGCTAGAACCAATCGTCGATCGGGTTGGCGGTGGAGATGCATTTTCAGCTGGTATTCTCCATGGCTTACTAACCGGTGCAGATTTAAACTATACGGTATCGTTTGCAACCGCATACTCAAGCTTAAAACATACCATTTATGGTGATTGTAATCCATTTACAATAAAAGAAGTAGAAAATCAAATGGAAAACGGCAGCGCAAAAATAAATCGATAACAGGAGTGAATAAAATGGAAACTCGTTATACACATAGCCCAGAAGATATTCGTAACTACTCAACAGAACAATTGCGCAAAGAATTTTTAGTAGAAAGTATTTTTGTACCTGGGGAAGTTAGATTAACTTATACACATAATGATCGAATGATCTTTGGCGGTGTTACACCAACGGATCAACCATTAACCATTGAGCTATCTACAGAATTAGGGGTTTCCTATTTCTTAGAGCGCCGTGAACTAGGTGTTATTAATATTGGCGGACCAGGATCAATCGTTATTGAAGGTTCAGAAGAACCAATGAAAAAGCAAGATGGCTATTACATTGGAAAAGAAACAAAAGATATCCAGTTCAAATCAGAAGATCCGTCTAATCCAGCTAAATTCTATACCGTTTCTGTACCTGCACATCATAAATATCCAAATGTAAAAATCAGCATTGATAAAATCGAACCAATGGTGACAGGTGATTCAGCCACTTTAAATCACCGTTCTATCTATCAATATATTCATCCAAACGTATGTGAAAGCTGTCAGCTTCAATTAGGATATACAATCCTAACTCCTGGAAGTGCTTGGAACACAATGCCATGTCATACACACGAACGCCGAATGGAAACATATCTTTATTTCGATATGAAAGAAGATACTCGTGTATTCCATTTCATGGGTAAACCGGATGAAACAAAACACTTAGTGATTGCGAATGAACAAGCTGCCATTTCTCCAAGCTGGTCAATCCATACTGGAGTGGGAACGAGTGACTACACGTTCATTTGGGCAATGTGTGGCGAAAACATCACATATAACGATATGGACATGGTCCCAATGAAGGACTTAAAATAAACCAACTGAGACGGAGGTGTTAAAAATGACGAATGATTTACAGCAATTTTCACTAGATTATTTTAAGTTAGATGGTAAAGTAGCGATTGTGACAGGCGGCAACACGGGTCTTGGACAAGGGTTTGCGGTGGCTTTAGCAAAAGCAGGTGCCGATCTATTTGTTGTCACGCACGGGAATAACTGGGGAGAAACAAAAGAACTTATTGAAAAAGAAGGTCGCCGCGCAGAATTTTTTCAAGGCGATTTAACAAATAAACAAGTAACGAAAGATATTGTTTCTAAATGTTTAGAGACATATGGAAGAGTCGATATCCTAGTAAATAATGCAGGTACCATTCGCCGCTCGCCTTTACTTGAGTATAAGGAAGAAGATTGGGACGCTGTCATGGATATTAATTTAAATGCGGTTTACTCCTTGAGCCAGGAAGCTGCAAAAGTAATGGTCGAACAAGGCAGTGGAAAAATCATCAATGTGGCCTCCATGCTTTCTTTCCAAGGTGGTAAATTTGTACCTTCCTATACAGCCAGCAAACATGGTGTAGCCGGGTTAACAAAGGCTTTTGCTAATGAATTAGCGATTAATAACGTACAAATCAATGCGATTGCCCCTGGCTATGTTGAAACTAAAAATACAGCACCAATTCGTGAGGATGAGGTGCGTCACGCAGAAATCACCTCACGCATTCCGGCCGGACGCTGGGCAACTCCAGCTGACCTGCAAAGTGTTGTTGTCTTCCTTGCCAGCAAGGCCTCTGATTATATGAATGGAGCCATCATTCCAGTAGATGGCGGCTGGCTCGTTCGCTAGTTCTTATATTATAATAAGTTAAAAAGATGAAGGGAGGTAACATAATGGAGAACGGAAAGCAGCCATATGGTACTGTTCTAATAAAGGCTTCTAGTATCCTTGATTTTCTGTCAGCAAAGAAAGAACCACAAGCATTAAATGTAATTGCGCAAGAAACTGGATTAACTAGTTCAACGGCCTTAAAGATATTGGATACCCTTCTTCTGATTGGTTATGTTAAAAAACATCCAGAGACCAAAAAATTTGGGCTTGGGAGTGCATTAATTAAATATGCTAATAAGTATCTTGCGGATCTAGACATTTCTAAAATTTCGTATCCTTATTTAAAAGAGCTGCAAAATAGTTTAGATGAAACGATACACCTAGGTATTTTAGAAGGCGATGAGATTTTAACTGTAAACAAGTTGGAAACGAAAAAACCGATTGTATGTTTAAATTCAAGAATTGGTTTATCCAAGCCTCTTTATTGTTCTGCTATGGGTAAAGCCGTACTTGCTGAAATGCCGGATAGTGAAAAACTAGCATACTTGAGCCGAGTTGAATTAAAAACGATAACCGAAACGACCATTACAGATCCGGAGAAGTTATTAAAACAGTTAGAAGATGTAAAGAGAAATGGTTATGCAATAGACGATAGTGAAGGTGAAAACGACGTCTATTGTCTAGGTGTATCACTAGTAATGAATAACCAAACCTACGGTGCATTCAGTGTCAGTGTACCAGCCTATCGAATTTCACCTGAAGTAAAAGACCAAATCGTTCAAGCTATATTGAAGACAAAAGAAAATATCCTTAGAGAGCTACAGCAAAATTATGTCTTTATATAAATAATCAAGGAAGAATCTATTTTAAAGCCTTAGTGCCAAAATAGATTCTTTTTTGTTTGTGATTGAAGATAAGCTGCATTCCGCCCAAATTTTCATATATATAATAAAAAATAAAATGGGGTAGTACGGATGTCTAGAAGAAATGCCGAACAGGAAAACTGGATTACCTACCTGCTTTCCTTATCCAGAATGGTTTATCTCTATCCGGCAGGAGTGAAAGGTATTGGCGGAAGAAAGTGGGGGTACATCAATGATAAGGGGAAATTTGTTCTTCCACCCAAATATGAAATGGCACATGATTTTCAGGAAAATGGTTTAGCTATCATTCAATTAAATAATCTTACAGGTATTATCAACAACGAAGGATATTTAATTGTAAAACCAAAATATGAAACAATCAGCCCTTTTTCAGAAGGTCGTGCCACTGCTATCGATGACAAAGGTTTTAAAGTATTAGATGAAAGTGGGAAGGAAATTACCTCAAAGGCATATTCCTTTATCGGAGATTATAAGGAAGGCAGAGCGGTAGTTGCAAGCACGAACGAAAATGGTGAGTATTTATATGGATATTTAAATAAAAGAGGCAATGAAGTCATTCCGCTGTCTTTTGAGTCGGCTAGTGACTTTCAGGACGGAAAAGCCCTTGTTAAAATGAAAGAGGGCAGCTATGCACTTATTGACCTAACAGGAAAAGTATTGAGTTCATACTCACATCCATTTGTTGACGATTATGGAGAGGGCTTGCTGGCATTTCGTAAAAATAATCATGGAAAATGGGGGTACATGGACGAGACAGGTAAAGTACTGATTGAACCGCAGTTTACGGGAACTCAGCCATTTGTCGAAGAGAAGGCAATTGTTGAAGTAGAACATAATCATTATGGCCTGATCGATAGGCAGGGGAAATTTATCATAAAACCAAACTATAATCGTTTATTAAACCTAGAAGAAAATCGATATGCACTGGGGAAAGCACAAGATCCTGGAAGGCCTTATATTTTTCAAAAATATGCTATAGCCGATTCTAACGGTCACACTTATACTGGATTTATCTACAATGGTGTGTCTAATTTCAAGGATGGAATAGCTTCTGCCTATAATGATGAAAGGACTTTCTTTATTGATAAACGTGGTCAGAGATTGGATCACCTTCCAAAGGTGCAAGGAAGCGGTTCATTAGCATTTGATAAATCTCTAATAAAAGGAGATATCGATCTCCGTATTCTTTATTTTGATAGAAAAGGGAAGTTGATTTGGAAACAAAATACAATCATTCCTTTAAACAATGATTATTCTGTTAGTGAAAACAAATTCAAGCCCAATAAGGATTATTTAGTCTACTATCCACAGGTAAAGGGTATTGAAAATCAGGAGAACGTTAATCAGACATTGAAGGACCTCTCTGGAGTTAAGCCAATCCCTCAACATACACAATTGGAATCAAGCTATGCAGGTGATTTTGATGTAAGCTTTTATAAGAATAACCTAGTTGTCATTGAAATAAATGGATATGATTATCCTTTTGGTGCGGCTCATGGGATGCCTGTAAAAAAATATGCCCATATTAAACTAAATTCGGGAAGGTTTTTTCAACTAAAAGATTTGTTTAAGCTGGAAGTAGATTATGTAAAAGAAATCAGTGAAATCATTAGAGAGCAAATCAAAAATGATGAACAATATTCCTATGTTTTCCCAGAAAATTATAAAGGAATAAAAGCAGACCAGCCTTACTTTATTAGCGAAGGGGCGTTGAATGTTTATTTTGAACCATACGAAATTGCCCCGTATGCTGCCGGTTTTCCAACCTTTACGATTCCGTTTCATGATATAAGACGCATCATCAATTACGATGGAGACTTCTGGCGTTCCTTTCATTAATTGACAACTTTAGGGCAGCGATATATTTTTAACATAGACTAATAAAATGCTGTCAGGGGAGTGAGATGAATGAAAATAATTGATATTTCCAGAAAGCTTGAAAATGGAATGCCAATTTGGCCTGGAGATACACCCTTTCAATATGAGGTGTCATGGTCCAAAGCTGATAGCGGATCAGTAAACGTAGGTAGCCTTTCAATGAGCACTCATACAGGGACACATGTGGATGCACCTTTTCATTTTGATGATGATGGGAAAAGAATAATTGAGTTGGATCTCGAGTTATACATTGGACCTGCAAGGGTTGTCGACATGACTGGTAAGGATAGCATAGGAGCTAAAGATTTAGCACATGTAGATTTAGAAGGTGTGAAAAGAGTATTGTTTCGAACTCGATCATGGAAAAACGCTTCTGAATTTCCAGAAAAAATACCCCATTTGGAAGCTGACCTTGGTCCATGTCTGGCGGAGAGGGGAATACGACTGATTGGGGTTGATGTACCATCTGTTGATCCTATTGACAGCAAAGACCTACATGCCCACCATAGTTTAAATCAAAACGGAATCCATATCCTTGAATCCATTCTGTTAGATGAAGTTGAGCCAGGTGATTATGAATTAATTGCCTTGCCGTTGCCATTAGTTGAAGGGGATGGAAGTCCGGTAAGAGCAGTATTAAGAACACGCTAAAAAGCAGCGGAAATCAATTTCCGCTGCTTCTTTTATGAGATACTTAACATAAAACTTATATAACCCGTAAAGATAAATAATAAACTCATTACTAATGCCAAGACCTTTGGTGCCTTTTTTATAAAAGTTACGATGACTAATGCTAGAAAAATGATAGCAGATAGCAAAAAAATCATTGATCCAATCCCAGGTGAAAGATGAATAGGGAAATTTATTTGACCTGGGTGAAAAAAGGAAAACAGCTTGGAAGCACCTTCTCCTCTAATCATCGCATTAAGTTCATGAGGCGGTGAAACTTGTCCTAGTGCACCAGTAATAGAAAAAACGAGCAAAACAATAATACTTTCCATCTTCGCCCATGGAAGTGGATTATAAGAAGGATCATTTTTGAGTCTCTTCCGGATTAAAAAGCTATTGATAAAGGCGAAAGCTAGTAACGGTAAAATGGCGATATGTTTGATTAACAATGTCTGACCATAGGAAATAGCCGTTACACTAACATAATTGGACAATTCCATATGAAAAGTCATTAATGAAATCCCCGTTAGGGTGGTAGTAATAAAACATAAAATTGCTACAGGTGAAAACCATTTTAAGAATTTCAGCCAATGATCATGGTTTTGTGAAAACCAGCTCACTATCAATAGAATTCCAACCCAAGTTGTTATCGCCAAAAAGTGCGTGGTATGTGTAAGGAACCCCGCCAATTTGGATAATGAAGCTGCATGACTGGACCAGCCAAGGGAGGCAATTAAGATCAGCGTAAATGCTAGGCCTGTCAACGAGAATAATGGTTTTTTTTCAAGTTTAATGGGAAGTAGATAAACGAATAAAATCAACGAAATAATCCCCGTAGTAATCCATGTCTTACCGACTTCAAAATTCGTTAAAACTGACTTAACAGTATAGCCTAAGCCTAGGTCTTCGTATAAATAAAGTACAATTTTTAATACCGGTAAAAATGAGAATATCGCAATTCCTAATGCTGCACCTAATAGGACTATTTTTGGGATTTTAATTTCCGGCCGTAACGAGCTGGGTATTAGATAAAGAATAAAGCTTCCTAGCAACAACGAAAAACAACTATAAAGTAACGCCTCACTTACAATACCTGCTATAAACATTTAGACTTGTTTCCTCCTAAAAATTAACCAATAGCTTCCGAAGCCAAAAACGATGATTAAACCAATAATAGCTGGGAGTACATAATTCATAACTTTTGGTTCATCTAAAGCAGCCTCTTTTACATCTGTTGCTTGGTCTTTTAGTACTGTAGTGTCGACAACAGGGGTATTTTCAGCAGTCGTCACCTCAGCTGCCGATGGTTGTGTTTCGTTTGGTATTGGAGAGGCAGCATTCTCAGGCATTTGGATCGTAAAAGGGATATCGCCTTCAAGAGGATGACCATCTTCTCCAATTATTTTCCAATGAATGGTATAGGATCCATTCATCAAGTTGGCTTCTACATTGGCAATTAATTGATTACCATTAATGGAAATCGTAGAAAGTGGTATAGAATCATTTTTTTCATTTAGTAAAACAAAAGAGCTAGTAGGTTCTATTTTTGTTTCAAATGTTAGTGTGATCGCTTTAAGTGTTTCCGTTACGATCTCTCCATTTTTGGGAGTAGAATATTCCAAATGGGAGTGTGCAAATACATTTGCTCCAAAAATTAAGAAAAACAATGTGGACAATAGAGCAATTTTATTTAACATTATTTTCAACTCCGATATATTGTTATCTTGCTTTTTTTCATTCTACCACTAATTCAATGGGGGTATATCAAATTCAAGATAATGTTCACAATACGTTCAAAAATGGCATATTCCTACGGTTAGTGTATTTATTAATCTAACCACATTAAAAACATAGTTGTGCGTGATTTAAATCAATTCTTAATGGTGAGAAGGATGTTACACTTGTTAAAACCGTATCATGAGGAGTGAAATGATGAGTAGTATTCAAATAGAAGGACAAAGAGCCGTAATAGATATTCGTGAGAGAGTTTTAAAGGGAGAACATCCACGGAGGGAAATCTTAAATTTTGTAAAAACTGCACCGATTGGGACGATATTTGAAATTCATTTACCACACCCCGGAGAGCCATTAGTAGCTACTTTTCAATCTTTCGGCATGAATGCAATCGTCAATGAAATTGAACCTTCGCACTTCAGATTGATGGCGATAAAAATGAATGAAATTCAATAAATATACTGTTAGAATTACCATGATTGAAAGGGGATATTCAACGTGAGCATGATTCAGTTATCTCTAAATGATGTTGCCTGTTCAGGATGTATTGGAAAAATTAAAAGAAAAATAAAAAGATATAATGGGATAGAAAAGGTAAAAATCTTAGCTGGCAGTGGAAAAATCGAAATTAATTATAATGAAGCCATTATAGAATCTGAAGAAATAAATAACACCATTCATAAATTGGCCATTCGAACATTCGATTAATATACGAATTGTGAAAACCCATTCTGTGCTAAGGAATGGGTTTTTTATGGACACAATTTAGTAAATAGGATAGTATCAAATTCATGTGTGGATATAATATGAAGAAATGAGATAAAAAAAGGAGTCAAATATGTTAAATACCTTAAGCCCTTTTTTACAGGCAAACTGGGAAAAGTCGGGATTTCAAAAACCTACTTCCATTCAGGATACAGCCATTCCTTTAATTCTTGAAGGAAAAGATGTAATTGCAGAATCTCCAACTGGTACAGGCAAAACACTTGCTTATTTATTACCATTATTAAATAAAGTTGAACCTAATTCACAATCATTACAAGCTATAGTCTTAGCATCATCTCAGGAATTGGTTATGCAGGTTTATTCAGAATTTCAAAAGTGGTCAGAAGGCAGCGGCATAAGAGGTACTTCTATCATTGGCGGTGCCAACGTAAAACGTCAGCTTGAGAAATTGAAAAAGCGCCCTCATGTCATTTTTGCTACACCAGGCCGGTTATTTGAGCTGATTAAACAGAAAAAAGTAAAAATGCACGAGGTTAAGCTGATTGTTTTAGATGAAGGAGACCAGCTGCTTATTCCAGAGCATCTCAACACAGTCCAAAATATTGTTAAATCGACGATGGCTGACCGCCAAGTAGTTTTATTCTCGGCGACGATGAAAGCCGGCACAGAAAAATTGGCCAAGGAGATAACGAAGGAGCCAGAAATACTACGAATTGAAAAGGATGAGCTCGCTTCCTCTGGAGAGGTTGAGCATCTATATTTTATTGCCGAACCTAGAGATAAGTTTAAGCTTCTGGAGAAAATTGCTCGTATAGAAAACATTAAAGCCTTGGCATTTATTAATGACATTGGGGAAATTCAAGTTTTTAAAGAAAAGTTCAATTTCAAAGAGCTATCAACAGGCATTCTACATAGTGATATGAAAAAATTAGAACGGCAGGCAGAGCTTAAGGCTTTTCGTGATGGAAAAACAAAAATGCTGATTGCTACTGACGTGGCAGCAAGAGGATTGGATATACAAGGAGTCACTCATGTTGTCCATGTCGATTTCCCTAGGGATATTGCCCAATATGTTCACAGAGCTGGCAGAACAGGCAGAATGGGAGCAAATGGCATCGTTATTTCCTTGGTAACGGAACGAGAAGAGAGAGAATTGAAAAGATATTGCCAAGAACTAAATGTCACACCTAATAAAAGAATCTTCTATAAAGGACTAATTGCTGAGCCTGAACAAAAGGTACGGCGTTAAATAAAGACAGTGGGACTTTCCTACTGTCTTTAATATTGCAGGAATACCCTTTTTCGTTATAAAATTTATCAAGGGAGGGGAAAATGTGGAAAATCCAAAATTAACTAAATACCTTGATCATTGGATTGAGGAAGCGACCATAACTCAAATGCAGGAAAAAATGTCAAGCGGAGAGCTAACATCAAAAGAACTTGTATTGATGTACCTACATAGAATTTCTGTTTATGATAAAAGTATCCACTCCATTCTTGAGATCAACCCAGATGCACTTCATATCGCATCGGCGCTTGACGCTGAACGGAAGGAATCGGGGCCACGCAGTGCTTTGCACGGCATTCCTATTTTAATAAAAGACAACATTGACACCGCTGATAAAATGCATACTAGTGCTGGTTCTCTAGCTTTAAAGAATTCCGTTGCGTTAAGGGATTCTTATGTGGCAGAACAGCTTCGTGCAGCAGGAGCGGTCATTTTGGGTAAGACGAATATGACGGAATGGGCAAACTTCATGGCTTATGGGATGAAAAGCGGGTATAGCTCACGCGGTGGTCAGGTATTAAATCCTTATGGTCCCGGACAATTTAATGTAGGCGGTTCCAGTTCAGGTTCTGGTGCAGCTATTGCTGCAAATTTAGCAGCTGCGGCGATTGGAACGGAAACGTCTGGATCCATTTTGAATCCATCCTGCCAAAACTCACTAGTCGGAATAAAACCGACAGTGGGGCTAATCAGCAGAAGAGGTATTATACCGATTGCACACACTCAGGATACAGCCGGACCAATGGCTAGGACTGTCAGAGACGCAGCTATTCTTTTGAATGCATTAACAGGAAGAGATGAAGAAGATCCAATAACAAAAACCAATCCATTAGCTGAGAAGGATTTTACTGAACATCTGCTTAGAGATGGACTTAAGGGCAAACGAATTGGCATTGCTTTAGATGGATTCACTGAACAGTTAAGTGAAGATATGCTGAAGATTTTTCACGATGCAGTTGCTGTGTTAGAGGCGGCGGGTGCTGAAATTATTGAACATATAGAGATCCCCTCTGCAAATGCAAAATGGTGCTATGACGTTTTAACGTACGAGTTTAAACCTAACTTAAATGCTTATTTGAACAATCTTCATCCATCTATACCAATTAGAACCTTGACTGATTTAATCCAATTTAATAAGGACAATGAAGATACAATGCTTAAGTATGGACAGGAAGTCCTGATTCAATCCGAAGCAACTAGTGGTTCTTTAACAGAATCGAATTATGTAAATACATTGGAATTTGATTATTATCATTCCACCGAACAGGGAATTGATTATGCAATTGAGCAGTATCAATTGGATGTTATTCTATTCCCGAGTGAAGCGGCCTCGCATATTAGTGCGAAAGCCGGCTATCCAACCATTGCAGTACCTGCTGGGTATACTTCCGTTGGAGAGCCAGTTGGAATTACTTTTGCCGGAACGGCTTATAGTGAACCAACGTTAATTGAAGCAGCCTTTGCGTTTGAACAACTAACAAAGTTCCGTAAAGCACCAGTTCTTGGGGGAGAATAACTTCATTTATTTTCACTCATACTATGTATGTATTCTCTAAAAAGGAGATGATAGTATGGGTAGACAGAAACTCGGAAATGCCAATGCCCAGCGAAATAACAATCGTAAAGAGGCAATGAGAACGCCTGAAGAACTCGTTGAATTCGAAACGGGAGAAAAATTAAAACGTAACCGCCCGCATGGGAAATAAAGAAAACGCCTCCAACTCTGGAGGCGTGTCATTTTTGGTATTGTGAAATATCTGGTTACTATTGTAAATCTCCAACATTTTTTAGTGCCTTTTTTGCAGGCCCCTCGATTACGGAACCATCATAAGCGAATCGTGAACCATGACATGGGCAATCCCACGATTTTTCTGCATGGTTCCATTCACATTCACAGCCTAAATGAGTACAAGTAGTATCTACAATATAGAGCTTTCCGTTTTCATCTTTATAGGCTCCTGCACGTTGTCCTTTGTGCATGACAACAGAACCTTCTCCATTCACTAAATCCCCAGGATCCTTTGGTACAAATTCAAGTTTTCCTTTAATTAAATGCTTTGCCACGTCAGCATTGGTTGAAATAAAGGACTTAATATCTGGGTCAGCGTCAAAACGTGATGGAGTATATAATTCCTTATACGGATTGTCTCGGTTTAATACATAATCAGTTAGGAGATGAGCAGCCAGAATACCTGAGGTCATTCCCCATTTTTTATAGCCGGTTGCCACTAAAATATGTTCTTTATCACTTGTTAGTGGACCAATGTAAGGAACCTTGTCCAACGTTACTAAATCTTGTGCGGACCAACGGTAATGATAGTCAGAAAGGTCAAATACATCTTTTGCAAATGACTCAAGTGCAACATAGTGGCTTAGCGTATCGATGCCCTGACCTGTCTTATGATTTTCACCGCCAAGAATCAGGAGATTACCCCCTTCAATTGGTGTAAAGCGGATGGAGCGAGATGGACTGTCAGCGCTGATATACATTCCGCCGGGATATTCCTTATTGGTTTTTATCCCAATGGCGTAAGATCTTTCCGCATACATCCTGGCAAAATAGAGGCCGGGTTTATCATAAAAAGGGAAATGGGAGGCAATAATCACCTGTTTACATGCAACTTTATGTCCACCCTTGATCTTAACCTTTGGCTGAGATGATTCGACATCCTCAATTCCTGCTGCAACTGAATTTTCATAAACCTTACACCCAGCTTTGACTGCCTCTTCTAAAAGCCCTCTTAAAAATTTCAGGGGATGGTATTGTGCCTGTTTACGCATTAATAGTGCAGATTTTATTTGAATATCAAACGGAATGTTTCCTACTAAGTCACCATTAATCCCCAGCTTTTGATATGCGGACATTTCCGTTTCAAGTTTCCTATCATACTGGTCGGTTGTTGCATAAACAAAAGCATCCTGGTTGCTAAAATCACAATCTATTCCTTTTTCATTGGATGTTTTCTCAACGAATTGAATCGCATTTGAAGCGGATTCGTAATATAACCTGGCCTTTTCCTCGCCAAAATGGCTGATTAACTCATCGTATATCAATCCATGCTGCGCAGTCAGCTTTGCGGTTGTATGTCCCGTTGTGCCGTTTAACACTCCGCCTGCTTCAATAATCGCGACTTTTACACCCTCTTTTGTAAGCAAATAAGCTGCAGTAATACCTGTTATACCTGCCCCTACAATGGCTACGTCAACTGTAGTATCCTCATTTAATGTTTCAAAGGTTGGCAGCTCTATTTCACGCCAATAGGTTCTAGGAAATTGATGCGTGCTATCAGATGTACTCATATGTGCTCCTCCAGTACTATTATCATATGATTAATTTTTCCAAATTTGTCGATATCATGTAATCGAAATTCAGAAAAATATTATTTGAAAATAGATTTCAATTGACGAGAGAACCTGCTATTGTTATTTTTTATAATATAGAAACTATTTTGTTAATTAAAAAGAGGTGCTGATATGGGGAATAGATTTGAGACAGAAATTTTACATAGCGGGAAGAAAAATAATAGTAAAATTGTAAGTAAGGTTACACCAATTTATCAGACCTCTGCATTTGCCTTTAAAGATCTTGAAGAGCTTGAAGGCTATTATCATGGGAATGGTCAGTATCTATATTCTCGTGTAGGAAACCCCAATACAGATGAGCTTGCTGAAGCCGTTGCCAGACTTGAGGGTGCTCCGGCAGGTGTTGCTTCTTCTTCGGGATTGTCTGCGATATTGGCCGGTGTTTTAGCTGTTGTAAAAAACGGAGACCATATTATAGCAGCCGATGATTTATATGGGGGCAGCTACCATATGTTGAAAGAAGAATTAAATCAATTTGGGATTGAAACGACTTTCGTCTCCTTTAAAAATTTAAGGGGAGTAGAAGAAGAGATTAAAGATAATACAAAACTTCTTTATACAGAATCAATCACCAATCCATTATTACGGGTAGAGGATATAACAGGGGTTGTTGAACTCGCTCGTAAGCACCAGCTTAATACATTGGTTGATAATACATTTGCCACTCCATACCATTGTCAGCCATATCCAATGGGCATTGATTTAGTGGTTCATAGTGGAACCAAATACATTGGAGGACATAGTGATGTAACCATAGGTGTACTTACAGGCAGAGAGGATTTAGTCGCTAGTGCACGCGCTAAGATTATTAACTTGGGGACGAATGTCAGCCCATTTGAAGCCTGGCTGACATGCCGCGGTTTAAAAACATTAGCACTGAGAATGCGAGCACAATCCGGTAACGCAAAGAAGTTAGCTGAAGCATTATCACAAAACCCTTTTGTTGAAAAGGTATATTACCCATTTGAACAAGAAGAAGAAGGGTTTGGCGCGATGGTAACGATTCAGCTTTCGAAGACGGTCGATACCAATCACTTTCTTAGCTCGTTAGAATGGATCAAGATTGCTCCAACACTTGCCGGAGTTGAAACCACTGTTTCCCATCCATTAACAACTTCTCATCGTTCTCTCCCGCAGGAAGCGTGTGAAGCTTTAGGTATTACCAAAGAGGTTGTCCGCATTTCAGTGGGAATTGAACATGTCGAGGATATTATTGCACAATTTGAAAAAGCAATTGAAAAATCAATCTAAATAAGAACCCTGGAGTCCAGGGTTCTTCGCTTTATTGTTATAAGCTTAGTCACTTTCTTTTTTAACCGGGTCAATACGGGTGGAGTCTTCAGAGTTAAGTGTTTCTCTTAAAAAATAAACCATCGTACCCCCTACAAAACCAAGACAAATGATAAACCCAATGGCAGTGACCCACCATCCAGCCATTCAAATCCCCCCTTTGCTAATGTTTATGCGAAAGGGGGAGCTTTCTATTATTTATTTTTTCTTTTCTAATTCTGCATAATAATCTACTTTTTTAATATTTACTCCTACAAACGTTTCAATAATGGATTGACCGCCTGCAATGGAAAAAATCAAAATGATCACAAACGTTACCCGGGGAAAAAGTAAATATCCGCCTCCAAGAAATATCGCACTCCAGACACCAGCACACCAATAACATTTAAGTAAATACCCAAACATGCCTTTCGGTACTTCCTTTGTTTCGATTCCATGATTCGTTTCTACTTTAACTTTCTTCATAAATGGCTTACGGATAAATTCAGTAATTTTATCAAAAACAATTAAATGGGTTAAGCGGTAGCTAGCTAAAATTAGCATCACATAGGTTATCCATGAAATATCTCTCACTATTTCTCCTCCGAACAAATTCAGTTAATAAATTTAGTATTACCATCTGTATATTTTGAGCCTTAAAACAAAAATATATATCGGAGGAGGCGTAAAAATGAAAAAATCATTTTGGTTAAGTTTACTGTTTTTACTACCACTTTTAAGTATTCCAAATGTGTCGTTTGCCCAGCAAATCCACACCGTTCAACCAGGGGACACTCTTTGGAAAATCGCCGTTCGTTACCAAGTTGGGATAACTGAAATCATCTCAGCCAACCCCCAATTTAGGAACCCAAACCTGATTTACCCAGGAGATAAAGTTACAATTCCTAGTTTTGATGCAACGAAAAGCATTGAGAGCCAAGTCGTTCAATTAACAAATCAAGAACGGGCAAAAAATGGATTAAAACCTCTAATTCAAGATTGGGAACTTTCAAGGGTTGCGCGTTATAAGTCCCTGGACATGAGGGATAAAAACTATTTCAGTCACACTAGTCCGACATACGGCAGTCCATTTACCATGATGAAGAATTTTGGTATCTCCTATCGCGCCGCAGCCGAAAATATTGCAGCAGGGCAAACAACGGCACAGGGAGTTGTCAACGCATGGATGAACAGTTCGGGGCACCGTGCCAATATATTAAGCACAAGATATACACATATTGGCGTTGGCTACGCACAAGGCGGATCGCAAAGACATTATTGGACACAGATGTTCATCGCTAAATAACCACCAAAAGGGTCAGTACCTCACAAGGGACTGACCTTTTCTACGTCTCAAGACCGATATGAAAATAAAGCGCTGGTTCGTTATGAGAAAATTGGAATAGAGGTAAGATGAAATCAAGATAAAGAAAGGAGGAAATAAAATGAAAAAGTTCGGATTAATACTTGCCGGTGGAATTGCAGCGATCATTTTACTTTCATCAATAGGTCCGATGATAGGACTATTAGTTGGTCTTGCAATTTTGTACTTCATTTTCAAACAGTTCTTAAAGGCTGAATCGACCGGAGGAAAGATTGCTCTAGGGATTCTTGGTTTCTTTGTCCTAATGGCCTCTATTCATAACGCACCTGCTATCATTGGGGGTGTTGCTGCATATGTACTTTATCTTGTATATAAAAACTGGAATAGGGGCAAAAGGACGGTTGTAAAAGAGGATAATGACCCATTTACAAATTTTGAAAAGCAATGGAATGAAATAAACAAATTCTAAATTTAAGGAGAGATAGTGATGACTAATTTATTTACACGTATCAAAGATACCATTATGGCTGATTTACATGCTGCGGTTGATCAGAAAGAAAAGCAAAATCCAATAGCGCTTCTTAATCAATATCTTCGTCAATGTGAGCAAGAAACTGAAAAAGTAAGAAAACTTGTGGAACGTCAATATGCACTGAAAGATGAACTTACGAGAGAATATTCGCAAGCAGCGGAATTAGCAGAAAAGAGGAAGTATCAGGCAGAAGTTGCCTCTAAAGCAGGTGAAACTGAGCTGTATGAATTTGCAGCGGCAGAACATCAGCAATATTCAAACCGTGTTGAACGTCTTGGGACTACACTAGAGCAAATGAAAGGTCAGCTCGGGGAACTAGAGAGAAAATATGAGGACATGAAACATAAGTTAAAAGATATGCAAATCCGCCGTCTGGAATTAATGGGCCGTGAAAATGTTACCCGTGCCAATCATCGAATGAATCAAGTATTGAATTCAAATCTTACATCTAACAATGCAAACGCACGTTTTCAAGAAATTGATTCTTACTTAGATCGTTTAGATTATCAAGTAAAAAGTGCATATTACCGTGATACCATTGATGCAAGGATTGCACAATTGGAAAAAGAAATGGAATTAGAAGAAAGCAAGTCCATTTAATAACCAAAAATATGGTATTCTAAAAAGGTGCAGTCTTATGCACCTTTTTGGCCTAACGATCAAACAGGATTAAAGTGAAGGGGAGGGTGGCCAGATGTTTAAAAATACAAAGAATAATTATACAGAATGGCTTGTTATCATTGGAGTTGTCGTTCTATTGCTAGAGGTTTTATTTTTTAACAGCGGTCTTGTTTTCTCCCTTTTATTTTCTTGTGGAATGATCTATTTAGGTCGAAAAAGAACAGGAAAAAAATTTGGTAAGTTTCTTTTCTTCGCAGGTATAATTTCATTAATCATCCATGTGTTTAGCATGATGACCTTTAGATTTTTGCTGCTTGCTATACTCATACATTTTATCATTCAATATACTAACTCCAAAAAGAATCCAAATAAGATTGCACTTGATATCAAAGAATCAGAGCAGGCTCAGCAAGAAGAGACACTGATTAAGACGAAGCCGCTCTTTGAAAATATTTTTTTCGGACAACAAAAAACACCAAGCAGTGTTTATGAATGGAATGACATTAACATCCAATCCGGAATTGGAGATACAATCATCGATTTAAGTTATACTGTATTGCCAAAGGGTGAAACCATTATCTTTATCCGAAATATCATTGGTAATATACAAATTCAAATACCTTATGAAATAGAAGTAAGTGTTCATCATTCGTCTGTTATTGGTGACACAACCGTTTTTGAAAATCACCAGCCCCAGGTTTTTAACCAAGCCTTCCACCTAAAGACAGCAGGCTATGATCAGGCAGAGCAAAAGGTGAAAATCTTTACCTCCTTATTGGTGGGCAATCTCGAGGTGGGCCGGATATGAGTACGATAAAAAGGCAGGTTGTTTGGAATATCACTTCTTCTGTCATAATTGCTCTCGTTGTTGCGGCAACCTTTATCATTGTTTTTCCGATTTCAGATTGGTCTGAACTATGGAATCGATATTTTATGGATATCCCATTTGTAATATTTATTCCAGCGTTCAGTATTGCCCTAGGTATCCTTTTGGGCATAATTTCCGGTATGTTCTGGAGAAGACAGTTTCAGGCTGTTGAGCATTCATTGCACTATTTAGAGCAGGGGAAACCATTAGGTACTGAGGAGAAGCAAACTATTTCAGAAATGCAAAGTATATTGGAACAAATTGATAGGATTGGCAGGCAAATGTCGGAACAAGCCAAGCTTTCACAACGATTGGCTACAGAAAAGGTTGAAGATCAGGAAGCAAGGATTCAAGAAATAATTGAACAAGAACGAAATCGTCTCGCCCGTGAATTACATGATTCTGTCAGTCAGCAATTATTTGCTGCTTCAATGATGATGTCGGCCATTAATACAACCAGACAAGATGCCAACGAAGAGGATAGGGAAGCAAAGCAGTTGAAAATGGTGGAGGAAATGATTCATCAGTCTCAACTTGAAATGCGTGCCCTGCTTCTTCATTTGCGTCCAGTTGCGTTAAAAAATAAGACACTACAAGAAGGAATTGAAGAGTTATTAATCGAATTATCACAGAAAGTAACAATGGAAATTAAGTGGAAGGTGGAAGCCTTTCCACTTGATAAAGGAATTGAAGATCATCTTTTCCGTATTCTCCAAGAGTCTGTCTCGAACACGCTTCGGCATTCAAAGGCGAACAAACTAGAAGTTTTATTGATTAAAAGGGATGACCTAGTCATTTTAAGAATTGTCGATGACGGGATTGGTTTTGAAGTCGAAAACATGAAAGCTGGATCATATGGGATGCAGAATATGCATGAGAGGGCACTTGAAGTTGGAGGTACGTTAAAGGTAATCAGCGTGAAGAGTAAAGGTACAAGGCTGGAAGTGAAGGTACCGGTTATATCAAATGGAGATGATATAAATGATTAGAGTTGTATTTGTTGATGATCATGAGATGGTGAGAATTGGAGTTTCTGCTTATTTATCGGCACAGCCAGACATTGAAGTCGTAGGTGAAGCAGCTGACGGTAAAAGGGGCGTGGAACTGGCACTAGACCTGAAACCTGATATTATATTAATGGATTTGGTCATGAAGGAAATGGACGGAATTGAAGCGACCAGACAAATTATTGAAAAATGGCCCGAGGCAAAAGTTATCATTGTCACTAGCTTTTTGGACGATGAAAAGGTGTATCCCGCACTAGAAGCTGGTGCTACAAGTTATATGTTAAAAACGTCAAAAGCAGATGAAATTGCCAATGCCGTTCGAGCTACATACCATGGACAGTCCGTTCTTGAGCCAGAAGTAACTGGAAAAATGATGGTTAAAATGCGCCAAAAACAGCGACAACTCCCACACGAAGAACTCACCAGCCGCGAAATGGAAATATTAATGTTAATGGCAGAAGGGAAAACCAACCAGGACATAGCTGATGAATTATATATAGCACTAAAAACAGTAAAAACCCACGTCAGTAACATCCTAAGCAAACTAAATGTCCAAGACCGAACACAAGCCGTCATCTACGCATTCAAACACGCATTAATTAAATAACGTTATAAAAAGGACCGAAAGAAGGTCCTTTTTCTATTGCAATGGCTGTGTTAAGGGAAATTTTGATTTTAGCACTCTGTTGATTTGCCCGGAGCGCAAATCAACAGAGACTAATATAACACAGCCTGTTGAAAAATTTCCCTACTAATCTTAGAACTTGTCTCATAGCTTATTAAAAGCGAGATTGTTTTAAAGGGGAGTTCGGAATGGCGATATTTTACAAAGGAATTTTATTTTTAGCCCTATCCGCTTTTCTAGGAGAAGGTGTAGAGTTCTTAGTTAATTTAATTCTAGCAAAAGAATTGGGCAAGCATGGATTAGGTTTATATATGTCCATACTTCCATCTATTTATCTGTTAGTCCTGTTATCCAGTTTTGAACTGCCGGTGTCAATATCAAAGTTTGTTGCTGAAAAAGAGGAGAAGTTTCATCGAAATATTCTGTATCATGCAATTACAATTACAATTATCTTCACCTGTATCCTGTTGGTGTTTGCTATGGCCCTCATTCCATTCATTTCAGTTTTTAATGGATACCACCCATATACACGATGGCTGATTATTTTGCTAGTTCCTGTCATTTCTTTTACTTCTGTGGCCCGGGGCTACTTTATGGGCAGACATCACATGGGGAAGATCGCCATTGCCAATTTCATAAGAAAGTCTATCCAGCTAGTGTTGTTATTTGCATTATTTCGTTTTTTTCAATTTGACTCTGAAGCCTCGGTACTTATCGCCATTGCCTCATTTATCGGCAGTGAAATTGCGGTATTTCTTTACTTATGTTACATGTTAATCATTCAATTTCAGCAGCTGAAACGGATGCCCTTTTCTAACTTAAATAGGAAGGCAGTCCGGAAAAATCTAATGGCTGTCTCGGTTCCAACAACAGGGTTACGTCTATTCTCAGCATTAACAGGGGCGATACAACCCTTTTTGATCAAGGCAGCATTGGTCAAATCCGGACTTTCTGAAACCATTGCTACCGAGCATTTTGGCATGCTAATGGGGGTTGCTGTTTCAATTGGATTTTTCCCGGCATTTATTGCTCATTCTTTAATGACAGTGTTAATTCCAGCTGTTTCGAAAACTTACTCCATGAGAGATTACTCGACACTGCAAAAAATGCTTACACAAGTAATGACGCTTACCTTCCTTTATGGGGTTCCAGCGGTAGTCATTTTCTATCTTTTTGCCCAGCCGCTTACATCGATTTTCTTTACTTCATCAACTGCAGCTGTTTACTTACAGATGCTGTGGCCATTCTTTTTATTTCACTTTTTTGTCATGCCAATGCAGGCATTTTTAATCGGTTTAGGACTTATCAAGGAAACGTTTATACATGCAATTTGGTCGACGATTGTCTCTTTTGCTATTATTATTCTTCTTGCCTCACGTCCCGAATGGAGGATGGATGGCGTGATTATTGCGATGAATACAGGATCAGTCTTATTGGCGCTCATGCACTACTTAAGTATTTGCAAAAAAATTGGCGTCTCCATTTTTATGAAGGGGCTTATTGAAAAAAATAATTAAGAAATCTAATGAAGGTGTAGGGGGTTAGTCCGTTTATTCCGTCTATTAATATAAGATGTGCTAATAGGAAAGAGGGTTTTATAAATGCGGGATAGATTGACTGATTCCTTTGAATCGATGGTAAAAGAACATGGGAAAGCCATTTTTAACTATATTTTTTCGCTAGTGAGACAAAAGGAACTTACAGAGGACTTATACCAAGAGGTTTTGATTTCCGCCTACATGGCGTTTCATACAGTTAAAGAACCGTCCAGACTAAGGGGCTGGCTGTTTACGATTGCGAGAAATAAGTGCCGGGATTATTGGAGGAAGGAAAATAAAACAAAGCAGTTTTGGAAGGAAGAGGTGTATTCTTATTCTGCTGCAGCAGAAGCCCCGCCGCTTCCAGAAGAAGAGGTTTTACATAAAGATTCAGCTGCAAAAATGACTGAAAGTGTCAAGGCGCTTCCAGAGATTTATCAGTCTGCTATTTTTCTATATTATTACAAAGACCTTACATTAAATGAGATATCAAAAAGAACAAACATCCCAATATCAACCGTTAAAACTAGAATGAAAAGGGGGAAAGAGCACCTTAAACCAAAGCTCAAATCCTTCGCATAAGAAAAAGCCGGGAGAGAACTCCCGGCTTCTATTTTCAGTCCTTAGATGAAAGAATTCCAAAGATTCGCAAGATACTTACGAAAAGATTAATAAAGTCCAGGTATAAGTTTAAGGCCATTAAAGGAACTTCTTCAGCACTTACACCATAATGCTTCATACGGTTAAAATCAAACAATACATATCCACTAAAAACCAATACACCTATGAAAGAGAATGCAAGCATACCAGTTGAACTTAGCGGCATGAAAATATTAAAAATAGAAATGGCTACTAAAGCTAGTAATGCTGCTAATAGGAATCCGCCTAAAAAGGAGAAGTTCCGTTTAGATACTGTTGCATAAATGGCTATACCCGTAAAAACGATTGTAGTGCTTCCAAAAGCCATCAAAACCACATTTGCTCCAGCCGTCATGGCATAATACGAAACAATCGGGTATAACGTAATCCCGGATATAAATGTGAAGACATAAAGGAAGGTATATGATATGGCCTTTTTACGTCTAAAGAAAAAGGCAATCATCAACAAAACGAATTCAAGAATCGCTAATGGTAAAAATAATGCCGGCGGCACAAAGGTTCCTGCCATTGTTCCAACAAAGGCGATGGCTAACGAAAGTGCAAAAGTCCTAATGACGGATGGCAAAAATTCAGTAGATGTTTGTGTATACAATTTTCTTCACCTCGAAAATAGTTTATATCTTGAATATACGAAGAAAAGGTCAAGATGTTTCATTATCTAGAAAAATCTTTTTCTGCTTTTAATAAATCTCGTATTTCTGCTAGAAGTTCTTCTTTCTTATCAATTTCAACCACTACCTTAACTTCCTCTTCCTTCTTTTTAAAACGAGAAAGGAATTTTATAAACATAAAGATAGAAAAAGCTATGATTAAGAAATCAATAATTGATTGTAGAAATACCCCATATCTTACTTCTCCAAACGCTAGATCCGCGACACTAACCCTGCCAACGAGCATGGCCACAATTGGCATAATAATATCTGCAACAAGTGAGGAAACGATCTTCCCGAATGCTCCGCCAATCACTACCCCGACAGCGAGATCAATCACATTCCCTCTCATGGCAAACTTTTTAAACTCATTTAACATAATTAAAACCTCCAAAGTTCTCATCTAATCAACAAAGAGCAGCTTCATATTCAGAAGCTGCTCCTATTATTATATCATTAAAATGCCCAATTGCCTTTTCTAAATACCGGTTCTCTTGTTCCATCAGCTTTAATGCCATCAATGTCCATGTCTTCCGAGCCAATCATGAAATCAACATGTGTAATACTGTCATTAAGACCATTTTCTTTTAGTTCTTCAGAAGACATTTTCTTACCGCCTTCAATACAGAAAGCATAAGCGCTTCCGATTGCTAAGTGGTTTGAAGCATTTTCATCAAACAAAGTATTGTAAAAAAGAACATTCGATTGTGAAATTGGTGAATTGAAAGGAACTAGTGCGACTTCACCAAGATAATGTGAGCCTTCATCTGTTTCAACTAAGCGCTTTAGGAATTCTTCGCCTTCTTCAGCTTTATAATCAACAATTCTTCCGTTTTCAAAGGTAACGGAGAAACGGTCGATAATATTGCCACCATAACTTAATGGTTTTGTGCTTGCAACGGTACCATTTACACCATCACGATGAGGAACGGTGAAGACTTCTTCCGTTGGCATATTCGCCATAAATTCAAAACCCTTTTCATTTATACTGCCAGCCCCAACCCAAAGATGGTTATGAGGAAGTTCGATGGTTAAATCTGTTCCTGGTGCAGTATAGTGAAGTTTTTGGTAGCGTTTTTCATTTAAATAGTTAACTTTTTCATGTAAAGTTTCATCGTGCTTCTTCCAAGCTTCTACAGGATTTTCAGTATCGACTCGAACAGCTTTGAAGATGGCGTCCCAAAGTAATGAAACTTGTTGATCACGTGGTGCATCTGGGAATACCTTTGCTGCCCAATCAGGGGATGGAGCTGCAATGACTGTCCAGCTTACTTTATCTGATTGTGCTGCTTGACGGTATTTTGCCAGTGCCGTTCCAGCCGCCTTTTGGAAGTTAGAAATACGTTCTGGATTAACTCCTTTTAATAAATCAGGGCTAGACGAGACAATAGCCATAAAAGCTGCACCTTGGTCAACAAAGTCTTCCATTTCCTTTGCGCGCCAAACTGGATATGTAGTAAAAGCATCATCTGGTGCTAATTCATATTTAGTTCTAGAAATCACATCGTCAGTCCAGTTAACTACCACGTTAACTGCACCTGCTGTATAGGCGTTTTTCACAACAAGACGGACAAATTCAGCTGCGTCTATGGTCGTATTTATCACCAAAGTTTGACCTTTTTGAATATTAACACCAACCTTCACGGCTAGCTCTGCATATTTCTCAAGGTTTCTTTGAAATTCACTCATAATTTAGCTCCTTTTTTTCAGAATCTTCCTTTTTCATTTTAGACCTTTTAATGTCAAAAAGAAACTGATAACAGTTTAAGTTCTACACTATAAAATTGGGAAAAAAAATCAGCAGGGACGTGAATCTCTACTGTAATTTGCTTCCATATACTTTTATATTAAAATAAACACCTGCAGAAAAAAGTACAACGAAAGTAATAATTCCAGATAATGATGTAGGGGACATAAATTGGGACAATTCCATCAATACCACCCTCCTTATAGTAGAAAACGTTTACAGACTAATTATAATTGTAAACCACTAAAATGTGAACATTTTAGCACAATTTATTGAAGGTTTATTACATTAAAAAAGGATCCTAATTAGGACCCAGTGCCGTTTTCTTTTCAAAAGAATGAAACATAAGCCAATATAATCCTGCGCTTGCAAGTGCAAGAAGGCATAATACGAAAAATGTCCACTCATACCCAATCAAAACCGTCAATGGAATGGATAACGGAGCGATGGTACGGCTGATGGTGAATCGTAAGCTGGCCGCAGCAAAATATTGGCCTCTCATATGCTCAGGTGCGAGCTTCGAAACAAAGCTTTGTTGAATTCCCGCTCCCATTAACTCTGCAAAGGTAAAGACCGCCATCGCGATAATAAATCCCCATATCCAGTGAGTTTGACTAAATAGCACAATCGAAATCGCATAAATAACGGAAGAAAACACAAATACATTTCTCTCTTTGTATCTACTCATCCATTTTGTAACTACAACCGTTAATAAAGCAACAAGAAAACCATTCTCAGCGAGCACTATCCCAAAGGCCTGCTCACCCTTAACGGAAAATGACCAGTCTCCTAGTGAAAAAAGAGTTTGAAGATCAATTACATCTTTCATATAAACAGGAAATAATAAATCCAATTGCATAAAAGTTTGCCCAGCTAAGACACCCGCAATAATAAAAATCAGGAAGGTTTTATCATTTATGATTAAGGTGTAATCTTTCAGTTGATTTTGTAAGAAATCGTACCATTTACCTTTTGCTACCATGGCGGCGAATTTTTGTATTGGTGCCGTTTCCCTTGTCCATTTTGCTAAGATTAAGCCTAGTAACATACAAATAAGACCAGCAAATAGTAACGTTTCAAAACGATAATTCACATAAAAAATTGCCCCTAAAATAGGACCAATTACTACTGCAATATTAATGGAAGTGTAGAAAATTGCAAATACATTGCTTCTATCTTTCTCATCAACGACATCTGCCACCATTGCTTGACTGGCCGGCCAATAAAATGAACCAAATACCCCGGCAATTGCGAAGGAAGTGAATCCCAGCCAAGGAGATTCAAGCCACGGAGAACTTGCTGCAGCAAAAACTATAAACGAGAGTCCTTGTCCAATGGCAGAGAGAACCATCATTCGTTTTCGCCCAAAACGGTCAGCACAATATCCGCCCATTAGGTTCGCTATGACAGAGAAAATTTGTGAAAAAACCAATAATAAACCAGCCTTGCTTTTACCGAATTCCTCTGCGAAATAAATCGTCAGGAAAGGAAAGAACATCCAAAATGTAATGTTCATCATCGCTTCACTAAATAAGCGAACCTTCAAATTCGGATCCCAATCTCTAATCCTCATGTTGTACCCCCGAAGCAAATATGTATGATAGCGCTTTTTTATCATACTATCCTAAATCAGATAAAAACAAGAAAAAAAGATTGGTATAAATGAATGTACCTACATGTTTTTAGTCCTAATCTTTAAAAGCTTGATGTAAGCAATGCTATTCTGTAATTCAAGTAATAATATGCTATATTATTATCTAATGGTTTACCGAAAGGATGTTTAAAAATGAAAAAAATTGTGGTTATAGCTGAAAAACCCTCTGTCGCTCGAGATATAGCACGAGTACTGAACTGCAATAAAAAAGGAAATGGTTTTTTAGAAGGAGACAAATATATTGTTACATGGGCACTAGGACATTTAGTTACTCTGGCAGATCCGGAAGTATATGACGATAAATATAAAACCTGGAAAATGGAAGATTTACCGATGCTTCCAAATGAGTTAAAACTTGTTGTCATTAAGCAAAGCAGTAAGCAGTTTCATGCTGTAAAAAGCCAACTGCAACGATCTGATGTCGGGGAAATTGTAATTGCAACAGATAGCGGCCGTGAAGGGGAACTAGTTGCAAGATGGATCCTTGCTAAGGCAAAGGTTAATAAACCTACAAAACGTCTATGGATATCTTCTGTTACAGATAAAGCAATTAGAGATGGCTTTGCCAACTTAAAGCCGGGCAAAGCCTATGAAAATTTATATGAATCTGCTGTTGCGCGGTCAGAAGCGGATTGGTATATCGGTCTTAATGCAACACGTGCATTAACAACCCGCTTTAATGCACAGTTAAACTGTGGCCGTGTACAAACCCCAACGGTTGCAATCATTGCAGCACGGGAGGAAGAAATTAAAAACTTTAAAGCCCAAACTTATTACGGGATCGAAGCGCAAACATCAGATAATTTAAAATTGACTTGGCAGGATGCAAAAGGAAATAGCCGAAGCTTTGATAAAGAGAAAGTCGATTCAATTGTAAAAAGACTGGGCAAACAAAACGCCATAATAAAAGAAATTGAGAGAAAACAGAAAAAAACCTTTTCTCCTGGGCTTTATGATTTAACTGAATTGCAGCGCGATGCGAACAAGATCTTTGGTTATTCTGCCAAGGAAACGTTAAACATTATGCAAAAGCTTTACGAGCAGCATAAAGTCTTAACCTATCCTCGTACAGACTCTCGTTACCTTTCTTCTGATATTGTAGGAACGCTTCCAGAACGCTTGAGAGCATGTGGAGTAGGAGAGTACCGTCCGTTAACCAATAAGATCTTAAGTAAGTCAATAAAAGCATCGAAGGCATTTGTAGATGACAGCAAGGTTTCTGATCACCATGCGATTATTCCAACAGAAAGTTATGTAAACTTCTCAGCTTTCACAGATAAAGAGCGGAAAATTTATGATCTAGTGGTGAAACGATTCTTAGCCGTGTTATTCCCGGCATTTGAATATGAGCAATTAACGCTTCGTGCAAAAATCGGTGAAGAAAACTTTGTTGCCAGGGGAAAAACTATTCTTTCGAGTGGATGGAAAGAGGTATACGAGAACCGCTTTGAAGACGAGGATGCAGCAGACGACTTAAAGGAACAGATTTTACCACGACTTGAAAAAAATAATACCCTTAATGTGAAGTTAATCGCACAAACATCAGGTCAAACTAGTCCGCCTGCCCGTTTTAATGAGGCAACATTACTTTCGGCAATGGAAAACCCAACGAAGTATATGGAAACCAATAATAAACAACTGGCAGAAACGTTAAAATCAACTGGTGGATTAGGAACTGTAGCAACGCGTGCAGATATTATTGAAAAGCTATTCAATTCCTTTTTAATCGAAAAACGTGGTAAAGACATTCACCTTACGTCAAAGGGACGTCAATTGCTGGATTTGGTACCTGAAGAACTTAAGTCACCTGCCTTAACAGCTGAGTGGGAACAAAAGCTTGACCAAATTGCCCAAGGTAAGTTGAAAAAAGATGTTTTTATCAGCGAAATGAAAAAATACACAAAAGAAATTGTCGCGGAAATAAAAGCCAGTAACAAAAAATATAAGCACGACAATATCTCTACAAAAAGCTGCCCTGATTGTGGAAAACCGATGCTTGAAGTAAATGGGAAAAAAGGCAAAATGCTTGTATGCCAAGACCGCGAATGCGGACATCGAAAAAATGTTTCTAGAGTTACAAATGCGCGCTGCCCGCAATGTCATAAAAAACTGGAGCTTCGCGGTGAAGGGGAAGGTCAAATTTTCGTTTGTAAATGTGGGCATCGTGAGAAACTAACTGCGTTTGAAGCACGACGAAAAAAAGAATCTTCAGGTAAAGTAGATAAACGTACGGTGCAAAAGTATCTGAAAAACCAAAACAAGGAAGAAGAGCCTATTAATACAGCTTTAGCTGATGCTTTAAAAAAGTTGAATCTAAAGTAAAGAATACGAAATAAGCTAGTTGTTAAGACACATAAAAGGTCCTGCTTTTCGCAGGACTTTTTTTTAGAATGAAACACCTAATACGTTTATTTACTATTGTGCTAAAGTGTTATTGTGCTAAAATTCTGTCAATTATGTTGACAATCAAGCTTTTTATCACATACAATAATTATTAGAATAAAAATAGTTGAATGGAATGATAACCTATGAGGCAAACAAAAACAAAATATCATTCAATAATGTTAATAAAAGAGGCTGGACTCCAAATCTAATCGGATATGGAATCCAGCCTCTTTCTTTATTCTAATAAAGTGGTAGAGGGGCGAGAAATATGATTATGCTGACAGGTCAAAGTTTAACATTGGAACAAATGAAAGAGATTTTATTTCGAAAAGAGAAGGTTTTTGCTTCTGATAAAAGTATGGAGCTTGTAAAGAAGAGCCGTGAAGCTGTGGAAAGAATTGTTTCCGACCATAAAGTGGTGTACGGAATAAATACAGGATTTGGAAAGTTTAGTGATGTTTTGATCGACAGAGAGAACGTCAGGGAATTACAGCTAAACTTAATCCGTTCCCATGCTTGTGGAGTCGGCGAACCTTTTCCAGAAATTGTTTCAAAAGCGATGGTTCTATTACGGGCCAATGCACTTTTAAAAGGTTTTTCAGGTGTTAGACCAATCATTATTGAGAAACTTTTAGAGCTAGTCAATACTGATATCATACCGGTTATTCCTCAGCAGGGTTCATTGGGTGCCAGCGGTGATTTGGCGCCGCTTTCCCACTTAGCTTTAGTACTTATTGGGGAAGGGGAAGTCTTTTACAAAGGCAATAGGATGGACTCGATTCATGCTCTTCAAATGGAAGGAATTCTGCCCATTACATTAGAGGCAAAAGAAGGTCTTGCATTAATTAATGGAACGCAGGCGATGACAGCGATGGGAGTCGTCGGCTATCTTGAAGCAGAGCAGCTTGCATTTGAAAGTGAACTCATCGCTGCCATGACGATGGAAGGTCTGAACGGAATACTAGATGCGTTTGCTGAGGAGGTTCATGCAGCAAGGGGGTACCAGCAGCAGATTGATACAGCAGCGAGAATCCGCAATTATCTAAGTGATAGTTTATTAACCAGTGTTCAAGGAGAATACCGGGTGCAAGATGCTTATTCCATTAGGTGTATACCACAAGTCCATGGTGCTTCATGGCAGGCATTGGATTATGTAAAAGAAAAATTAGAAATCGAAATGAATGCAGCCACAGACAATCCTTTAATATTTGATGAAGGGGCAAAGGTTATTTCAGGCGGAAATTTTCATGGTCAGCCGATTGCTTTCGCAATGGACTTTATGAAAATTGCAGTTGCAGAGCTTGCGAATATTTCTGAAAGACGTATTGAGAGATTAGTAAATCCACAGTTGAACGATCTGCCTGCTTTTTTAAGTCCTGAGCCTGGTCTGCAGTCAGGGGCGATGATTATGCAATATGCCGCCGCATCGTTAGTATCAGAAAATAAAACTCTTGCCCATCCAGCGAGTGTGGATTCCATTCCTTCTTCCGCAAATCAGGAAGACCATGTCAGTATGGGAACGATCGCCTCTAGGCATGCTTATCAAATTATCCAGAATGCGCGCAGGGTACTGGCAATTGAATTCATCTGCGCTATGCAGGCCGTTGAAATTCGCGGGGTAGAAAAAATGGCGAGCCAGACTAGGAAGATGTATGAGAAGGGTAGAGAGCTAGTTCCTTCCATCATGAAGGATCGAATCTTTTCTAAAGATATTGAAAGGGCTGCAACAGGTCTAAAAGACATGGATTTAAGAAAGCTCATTAAAATAGTTGATAATGTTAAATAAGCAAAAAAAGGCGTGAATTTCACGCCTTTTATTCTACGTCCTTCGTTTCAACTCTATTCTTAAATGCTTCTTGTACTACAATAAACTCTTCGTCCCCAATGGCTTCCTTTGAATGTTTTTCAACTACGTTATCCTTAGGTAAATTTCCAGGATGGCCTTTCTTTTTATGGTTAAAATGTTCTCCACGTGCCAAATTAAACACTCCTTTCGTCTACGAATGTATCATTCCCAAACGAAAGAAATTTATTAATGAAGCAGGTAGAAAGATTTTTATTTACCTTCTATATTTTCATCAGATTTTGCTGGTTTGCACATGCGGTCAAGCAGGTAACCGAAAAACACCATAAAACCAATTGGAATAGCAAAATTTAACACATGAATGGTTGTCATTATAAAGGATCACCACCATATTTATAATATTTTTAATATTTAGTATATTTTAATGTTGTTAATAAATAAGTCAATTATCACAAAATAGACAAATTTCACAGTATTTTCTAGTCTTTTTGTATCAATTTTACAAATTACTTCCTCAGGTAAAATTACCAAATTCGACCAAATTTTTTATTTTTTCCATTAAACTTCTATCGAAATCGTTTATTTTAGACTATTTGTAAAGTATCTAAAGGTCTTTTTGTTGAAAAATGGAATATTTTGTGTAAAAAAAAGCTTCGAAAAAATAAATTATTTGACAAAATGCAACACGATACTGAAAAAGTACTATATATAATAAACATAGGAATGATGGAACTGGAAGACTAGTCTGCCGAATATACTGAATAATCAATGATTTATGAGCAATTAGCAACAGAAAAGGGCAAACCTATTGAAAAATGGGGACGCAAAGCCGAGGATCTAAGGTATGAATTTTACTATGATGGCCGGGCTGCCTGGAATACGACAATGTATTTTGGGAGTGATTCAGAGTGGCAATAGCTGATAGTATGAAAAATGGGATGGACCCAGAATGGTTAGCTCTTATTTTAGAGGCAAAGGAGTTAGGAATTTCAAAGGAAACAATCTTAAATTTCCTCCACAAGAACGAAGTCAGAGAGGTAGTATTAAAACATCGATAAAATTTATAAAAGAACAAAGCATACTACAAAAACCGCGTAGTATGCCTTGTTTTTTTATTATTCGTTATTGTTTTGACCAATTCGCCACTTATTGAATTCAATAAAGTCGCGAAATTGTTCTTTGGATACACCTGACTCCATTGCTTCTTTTACAATACTCATCCAATCACTATCTAATTCTTCTTTATTAATGTGCTCATTTATTAGATGATCAACCGGTACGTTTAATACAGAAGAAATCTTTTCAAGGAACTGGATAGAAGGATTTCTTTGCAGGTTTCTTTCCAGAGAGCTTAAGTAAGATTTAGCGACACCTGCTTGCTCGGCAAGTTCTGATAATGACATCTTTTTTTCTAACCGTAGTTTTTTAACACGATCACCTATCATTGGGCTCACACACCTAATTTTTATTATAGCTATAATAATTTTATCAGAAAAGCTGTAAAAGTTCCATATTAAGAACAGTTTATTATAAGAAAAATATTTTTCAACATCGAATATTTTTTGAAAAAATGTAAGCTAAGCGATAATATTAAAGAGCATTTCTATTTACAAGAATACTTAAAAATAATATATAAAAAGGTTGGGAAAATCATGATTGTTCTTAAATCACAGCGAGAAATTGATGCGATGCAAAAAGCAGGAGAAATTCTTGCTTCATGCCATAAAGAAATTGCAAAAATGATAAAACCAGGTATAACGACGTGGGAAATTGAGGAATTTGTTGATGATTACCTATTAAAATACAATGCTGCTCCGCAACAAAAGGGCTATAAGGGCTATAAATATGCAACATGTGCGAGCATTAACGATGAAGTTTGCCATGGTTTTCCAAGAAAGGAGCCTTTAAAGGAAGGCGATATTGTAACCATCGATATGGTCGTTAATTATAATGGAGGTTTAGCTGATTCGGCATGGTCCTATGCGGTTGGGAATGTCTCTAAGGAAACAGAGCACTTATTAATGGTTACAAAAGAGGCACTTTATAAAGGAATAGAACAGGCAATCCCTGGCAATAGGATTGGAGATATTGGTCATGCTATTCAAACGTATGTAGAAGGGGAAGGGTTGTCAGTTGTTCGTGATTTTATTGGCCATGGAATTGGTGCAGTCATTCATGAAAAACCCGATGTACCACATTACGGGCTGCCTGGAAAAGGCCCAAGAATAAAAGAAGGTATGGTATTTACCATAGAGCCAATGGTTAATATGGGTATGTACCAAACAAAGATGGATAGTAATGGCTGGACAGCTAGGACTATTGATGGAAAATATTCTGCCCAATATGAACATACAATTGCCATTACCAAGAAAGGTCCGATTATTTTAACTGAACAGAAAAAATAAAACAGATCCGGTGAGATCTGTTTTATTTATGTTTGCGAAGGTTTCCCAATTCCTCCACTAAAGCCTGCATTTCGTTAGGGCTAAAAGAAGGTTTTTTCATAACCATCTCATAAATTTCTTTTAATTCCTCATACATTTCTTCATCAAAGTGTGAAGGTTTAATGGCTCCGAGATTTAGTACTTTTAACTTTTCTTTAATTTGTTCAATCATATACTCTACATTTTCAATTGTTTTCTCTGATAAATTCATCCCGTCACCCTTTCAGTATTCGTAACTTTATCTTTCCATTTTCAATCACAGATGTCAATCTAAACATGTTTTGTGGAGTCTATTGATGGGTAATAAAAATAATAGGATAAAAATATCGCGAACTCTTGCATTTGTCTATAAGCTTAAAGCAAAATATAAAGTGGAGTTTTTTGGTATTTTTTTATAGTGTTGAAACGGTTGATAAAAACTTTTTGAAAGGAGAGGTTAAAAAAATGAGTAAAAATTTATTTTTAAAAGGCATGTTCTACGGTGCCTTAGTAGGTGGAGCACTTAGCTTATTAGATAAAAAAACACGCCAGGACATGAAGGTAAATGTGAAAAAAGCGTACGAGCAAGTTTCTTATGCGGTTCGCCATCCTGAAGAAATAACGGAAAATGTGAAAGAGGCTGCAGAAAAAATTAGAAATGCAATTGAACAGGTTAGCGAGGATATTTCTTACATAACCGATAAAGTGGATGAAATCCGTGAATTAACTCCCCAAGTAAAAGAAGCGTTGAAGGAAACGAAGAGTACTTTCACAGAACTTGGAGATTCACTCTCAGAAGATCTATTAAAAGAGGGGAATGTGGCAGAAGATTCAGCAGCGAAGTAAAAATTAAGAATCGACTACATATTAAGGAGAGGTGAAAAAAATGGAAAAGGCAGTGAATGTCCGTAAATCCCTGTTAAGACTTTTATGGCACAGGATTGAAGAAGATGATATACCAGGTTTATCTGCTCAGCTCGCCTATTTTTTTCTTCTTTCACTGTTTCCGCTTCTTATATTCATTTTTACGTTACTGCCATATTTGCCTATTCCATATCCTGATATTTTAGGCAGTATTAGAGAGTTTGCACCTCCACAAACAATGGATTTGATTGAAAAAAATGTTAACCATGTAATGAATAATCGCAATGGGGGTTTGTTGTCTTTTGGGGTTATTGGTACGATTTGGTCTGCTTCTAATGGTATTCACGCCTTAGTGAGGGCTTTTAATAAGGCATATAATGTGGAAGAAAGCCGTTCTTTTATCGTTGCTAGAGGCACGGCCATTCTGTTAACGATGGGAATGATTGTCGTTTTTATCGTTGCTCTATTACTTCCGATATTCGGAAGGGAAATTGGAGTATTTCTTTTCTCTTATTTAGGGTTTAAGTTGGAATTCCTCCGTATTTGGGAAACGCTAAGATTGGTTGTCAGTGCTCTAATATTATTTTTAATTTTCACCGGATTGTATTGGATTGCTCCCAATGTCAAATTACGCTGTAGAAGTGCATTCCCAGGAGCTGGTTTTGCAACAGTGGGCTGGATTCTTTCCTCCTATGCTTTATCTTTCTATGTAAGTAACTTTAACAACTTTTCACTAACCTATGGAAGTATTGGAGCGATTATTGTTTTACTTATTTGGCTGTATATATCAGGGTTTATTATGATTCTCGGCGGGGAAATAAATGCTTTCTATAGCGAGAAGCATAAAACTAATTGTTAAAATTTTTCTTTATGAAAAGTTCTTAACTGCAGACAATATAAGTGTGGGGAACAGATATCAACTAGGGGGGATCATCATGACTAAACATACAAAAAAAGATGGCGGAACAAAGCAAAAGGGTAAAGGCAGTAAAGGAAATAAGACTTCAGGATCTGCAAACGGAAGCAATGGATATCACTAAATAGAACCGGGCATAAGCCCGGTTCTTTAATTTTTTAGAAGCCTTAAACTGTTAAGAATCACAAGAATAGTGCTGCCTTCATGCCCAATGACCCCAAATGGCAAATCCAGTAATTGAAAAAAGTTAGATGAAATTAATACCATGATGACCGTGATAGAGAAGATAACATTTTGTTTAATAATTCGATTCATACGTTGAGATAGATGAATAGCCTCGGCTATTCTTGGTAAATCATTTTTCATTAGAACTACATCCGCTGTTTCAAGGGCTACATCCGATCCCTCCCCCATGGCGATTCCAACATTTGCAATTGCTAAAGCCGGAGCGTCATTGATTCCATCGCCAACCATCGCAATGGTTCCGTATTTCTCTTTTAATACTTTAAGCTGCTCCACTTTTTCTTCAGGAAGACATTCCGCAAAGTACTGATCCACATGACTTTCTGCTGCAATCGCGTTGGCTGTTTTCTCACTATCACCAGTGAGCATAACCGTGTAAATACCTTGTTTCTTTAAATGATCGATGGCAAGTTTGGTTTCTTGTCTAACCACATCTTTTAAAGCAATCATCGCAGCTAAACAATCGTTTACTTGTACAAAAACAAGTGTATTTCCTTGACTTGCAAGGTTAACTGCTTTGCCGTCAGCGAATGACAGTGCAGCCTCTTTCCCAACAAAATCTGCTTTTCCTATTTTCCACTGCTCTCCACCTATTTCCGCTTTAATACCCCATCCAGAGACATCCTCAAGGTTTTCGGGGTGAAGGAGATTCCGGTCAAGATTAGCTTTCACATATTTTACAATCGATTGTGCTAGAGGGTGATTGGATTGATTTTCTATTGAAGCGACTTTCCATAAAAGGTCAACTTCCACAAAATTTTCATTGATGATAATTTCCGTAACCTCAGGTTTTCCTTTCGTGAGCGTACCGGTTTTGTCGAACGCAATAGCTTTTAAGTGGCTCAAATTCTCTAAGTGTACGCCGCCTTTGACTAATATACCGCGTTTTGCACCATTTGAGATGGCCGACAGTGTTGCAGGCATAATGGAAGCAACAAGGGCACATGGTGAAGCAACAACTAATAAAATCATGGCACGATAAAACGACTCATTCCAGGTCCAGTCAAGCAAGAAATAGGGCAGAAACATCATCAATAAAACCACTGCTAAAACCGTTTTTACATAGGTACCTTCAAAACGTTCAATAAACAGTTGTGAAGGAGACTTTTCACTTTGGGCAGATTGTACAAGCTCAATAATTTTATGAAAAAGTGTTTCATTACTAGCCTTTGTTGTTTGGACAGTAATAGCCCCAGTTAAATTCACCGTACCTGCATAGACTTCCATTTCTAGCGCTTTTGAAACAGGCATCGATTCTCCTGTAATCGCAGCTTCATCAATGTTTGTTTGTCCCTTCTTGATGACACCATCAGAAGGTATTCTTTCCCCAGGCTTTACAAGAATATGGTCTCCGACATTCAGTTCGGAAACAGGAACACGCCTTTCCACCCCATTATTAATTAGAAGAGCTTCTTCTGGCTGAAGCTTCATTAGTGAGGAAATCTCTTTATGGCTCTTGTTCATGGTATAAGTTTCTAGTGCACCACTGACAGCAAAAATAAAAATGAGAATGGCCCCTTCTGTCCAGTAGCCAATAATCGCGGATCCAATCGCAGCAAAAATCATCAGCATTTCAACGTTTAATTCTTTATTTTCATACGTAGCTTCAATTCCTTCTTTTGCTTTAGCAAAGCCGCCAATCACAAAAGCCAATAAATAAAAGATAATGGAAGCTACATGGTCATTCATTTTGTCCGAAATCCATCCAGCTGCAATGAAAACACCGCTTAAACCAGCCGCAATCAATTCTGCATGAGGTTTAATTTTTTCTATAATCCCTACCTTGGGTATTACCTTTGATAATCTCTTAGCATCTGTACTCATTTTCAGTTCCCTCCCCCTAATTGAGAAAAATAATCAAAATCATTACCCCTAAAAAACACGAAAGCTGTCATCAATTAAGATGACAGCAGTCTTCCAAAAACAATTATTAGATTAATTTAATTCTATTTTATCATATAGTCTATGTTTATTATATATAAATGCTCCAAAATATTTAGTTAAGAATGATACTGCTCTGCCATAGAAAATGTCTTTTTCCCAAATACATAAATAACGATTGATAAAATTAACAGCATGGTACTGATAATATAAAAAAAGCTTATACTTTCGAAATATTGAATGAAAAGACCGCCGATGATTGGACCGCTTAAGCTTCCTAAGCTAAAAAAGATTCCACATAATAAATTTCCTGTCGCCAATAAATTTTTAGGCACTAAATCTGTCATGTAGCTGATTCCAAGAGAAAATGTCGATCCAACTGCCATTCCTGATAAAAGCACAGAGATGAAGAGCCCTGCAAAGTACTGTTCAAATATACTTGCAGCAGAAAAGCTTAAGAAACCAAGAAGTAATACAATCATCAGGATATTTCTTCTCCCATACTTGTCGCTTAGGACACCTAATGGCAGCTGTGTGATAATACTTCCAATGGCAAAGGCGGTTAACACTAGGGAGACACTCGCTACGTTAATATCACTTCTTAAAGCATAAACCGGAAAGCTGCCGTTTAAAGAGGACTCTAAGAAACCGTAGCAGAAAGGCGGAAGAAAGGCGACCCAGCCATATTTCATTGTTTTTCTAAAGCGCTTGATTGTATTGAAAAATGAATTTATCTCAACATCCTGTTCTGGAAACTCATTCTTTAATGCAAATACAAATACCCAGCCGATCAAACATAAAATAGAGGATACGATAAACGGTAATGCCTGATTAATATTTACTAGCGGGGTCATTAAAGGTCCGCTTGCAAAGCCGATCCCGAAAAATAATCCATACAATGAAATATTACGTCCTCTTTTTTCGCTTGGAGACGAGGAGGTAATCCAGGTTTGAGTGGCGAAATGCAAGGCGTGGTCACCAACACCGATTAAAGCACGTAAACAAAACCAAAACCAAAAGGATTTCCATAATGGAAACAATGCGAGTGCCACAACCACAATCCCTCCGCCGATAATAATGGTTGGTTTATACCCATATTTTCGCAGCGGTGCTTCCATAAAAGGAGAAACAAGAAGGATTCCGATATAGAGTGCCGTGGCGTTCAATCCATTTAGAGAGGAAGAAACCCCGCTTTGTTCAAAAATCACGGCGATTAGTGGAAGCAGCATTCCTTGGGAAAAGCCCGAAATCGCAACTATTGTCACTAAAACCCATAACCGATTGTTATTTTTATTCATACATTAACCTCGTTAGTTTGATTAATCCACCCATTCGATGGTATCGGGAAAATAGAGCATTTGCAAGAAGAATGTTCTTCAAACATGTTAGATAACAGAAAAATAGGGAACTCTCATTATGTGAGGAATTTTTATACACCTTTTACATATTTATTTTCTATGTTAGCGTTTAGGAGGAAAAACAGTGGAAAAAATTTTTATGCTGCTTACTTTTATTGGAGTTCCGCTTTCAGTGATTGGGACACTCATGCATTGGCCAACCATGATCCTTTTTATTGTTTACTGTGTTTCCATTATCGCCCTTGCAAGTTATATGGGGAGGGCAACTGAAAGTTTAGCAATTGTTGCCGGACCGCGTGTAGGAGGTCTCTTGAATGCTACATTTGGAAATGCAGTTGAATTAATTATATCCATTTTTGCTTTAAAAGAAGGATTGGTTGGGGTTGTGCTTGCTTCCTTGACAGGGTCGGTCTTAGGTAATCTTCTCCTTGTAGCTGGATTATCTTTTTTTGTCGGAGGGTTAAAATTTAAAAGGCAGACTTTTAATGTACATGATGCAAGGCATAATTCCGGTCTGCTAATGTTTGCTGTAATTGTAGCTTTTGTTGTTCCAGAAGTTTTTTCGATGGAAATGAATGAATCAAAAACGCTTACACTCAGTATTGGAATATCCATTATTCTCATCTTACTTTATCTCGCTGCTCTTTTCTTTAAACTGGTAACACATCGCGGGGTTTATCAAAGTGAAAATGCTGAAAAACATCATGAGGAAGTACCGGAGTGGGGGAAAGGGAAGGCAATTGGAGTTCTTTTAGCCGCTACTTTAGCTGTTGCCTACATTTCTGAGAATCTGGTTCATACCTTTGAATTTGTAGCAGAATCATTTGGCTGGACGGAGTTATTTATTGGGGTAATTATCGTTGCCATTGTCGGTAATGCGGCGGAACATGCCTCTGCCATTGTCATGGCATTTAAAAATAAAATGGATATTGCAGTGGAAATTGCCATTGGATCCACCTTGCAGATTGCTATGTTTGTTGCGCCGGTGCTAGTCTTAATTTCTCTTTTCTTTACGGAAACTATGCCGCTTGTTTTCACCATGCCGGAATTAATTGCAATGGTAACCTCTGTACTATTGATGGTTGTGATTTCCAACGACGGAGAATCCAACTGGTTTGAGGGACTGACCCTTCTTGCTGCCTATTTCATTATGGGAATTGGATTCTTCCTGCTATAAAAAGTCAAACGTAAAAAGACTCTGAGCCGTAAGGCACCAGAGTCTTTTATTTATTATTCATTTCGATGTAAGAGTAAATTTTTTACCTGTGCTATAATAGTTAAGCATTATGTGGTTGCGGGTAAAACCAATCGCGTTTCTTGGGATCATCAATCACCAACCTTCATGTTCAATTTATAATAGAAAAACACGAGTGTTGAATTTCATATATGAGTGGAATCCCAACCTCCTTAATGTAAATGGTTCGTCGATTGATTACTGCCCTCCTTTTTTTAAGGTTAAGTATATTATAATTGTTTAATTGAATTTTGTAAATGTTCTGATTATTATTTTTTTAAGGAGATAAAAATGGCATTATTATATCGTATTCTTTTCTTTATAAAAGGGTTAACCATTATGACTTTTGGTGTCTGTTTAACCATAAAAGCAGAGCTCGGGGTTGGGGCTTGGGATGCATTAAATGTTGCCCTGACCGAATGGATTGGTCTGACGATAGGAACATGGATCATCATTGATGGAGCAGTGTTAATAGTAGTAAATTCATTATTAGTGAAGAGAAAACCTGAAATATTATCGATTCTAACCATTATTTTGATTGGATCTTTAGTTGACTTATGGATGTATATTGTATTTGAGTCAATAGAATTCAATGGGATTTTCGCTAAAGTTGTTACGTTAGTGCTGGGAATTTTCATCATTGGGCTGGGTGCTGCGATTTATTTGCAGGCAAAGTTTCCGTCAAGTCCGATTGATTCATTTATGATGGCCATTAGAGAACGATTTCGCGTTAATTTAATGATGGCGAAGACGATTGGAGAATTAGTCGCTTTGATTCCGGCGCTGATTCTTCAAGGACCCATTGGTGTCGGTACCATCATTATTACATTTACAATCGGCCCCTTTGTACAACTGTGTTTCCCTTATTTTGAAAAATTAATGAATCGACTGTTAGATGGGAAATTACAGGAGAAATATTGAAATGTTTTGTGGGAATGGATAAAACTTTTCAACTCCGAAAACACTATGAGCAGACTTATTACTGCTATATTGTGAAAGGAGTTTTTCTTTGTGAAAAAATTATTTCCTGTCGTAGTAGCGCTGTTACTACTGCTGGCTTTCCTGCCGACAGCATCTGCTGAAAACAAAATTGCTAAAAAAGCACCTGTAAACTATCAGATACCGCCTTCAGTTCGTAATATTACGAAGGAAAATACGTATCCTAATTCGACTCAGGACCTGCCAACTTTGCAGCCCAGCGAATTAACGAAGAAGCTGATAGACTCTTCTAATGTCAAAATTGAAAATCCGGATTTAATCCGTATGTTAAATGAGTCCAGCATTAATAGTACACCTTTTGCCCTTGGTTATCGAGCAATCGTTTACCTCGGTCAGTGGCCATTGAATTATGAATCCACAGAAACAGCACCGAACTGGGAATATCAAAAGATTAATACAAACTATTATGATAATCGCGGCGGAAAGGTACCTTACCAGATTCATTATGTACAGGAGGCACAAAAAATTATCCGCGGCGGGTTAACAGCAAAGATTGAAAATGCAGAACATGTTAAAAAAATGATGCTTCTAAAGGCTATGGAAAAAACACGTTTACCGCTTGCATTCGACACCATTATTGGTGCGGGAACGAAAAACGACCATGTCTACAATATTCCTGTCAACCGCTTAGGATACTTATATGCTTACGCACCGGCAGTGAACGAAAAAGGGAAAGTCACTTATGGAGAAGTATATTTAATGCTTAAGGGAAGTAAAAAAGTCATCGTTATTAAAAATGTAACCTCACAAGGAATCGGCGCATGGATTCCTGTTCAAGACCATGTTTCATTTGGTTTTGCTGCCTCAGAAAGACCAAGATGATTTTGGGGAAGAACTCCTTATTGGGGTTCTTTTTTGAAATGAAAAGCAGAAAATGCTAAGATGTTGAAATGGAAGGGAGAGAAATCATTTGGGTAGTCCGACTCACGATAAAAATGCACAAGTTAGTTTTTTAAAACAGCGATTAAACATGTTTCTAGATGTATTGGACGCAATTGATCCAGAGGATACGGATCTTGATGATATTGACAACTTAATCAAAATGATTGATGAGTTAGAATCAAAGTGTAAGGAATTCAATCATCGTGAAGCACCAGAGTCTGTATAGTTACAGGCTCTTTTTTTTGAAAACCTTTACCTTTAAAAGATTTGTTTATAGGAGTATAATAATAATTGTCGAATAGTTGTAATTTTTAAATAGGTTGCGAATCGGACATGGGGAAAGGGGTATATTAGGTGAATATCGAGAAATTTCAGGAGAGCATGTACAAGTTAGTAGTTGAAACTTCTACAAAGCTGCCAAAGGATGTACGCCGTGCGGTGAAGGCGGCAAAGGAAAAGGAAAACGCAGGTACGAGTGCAGCAATGAGCCTTGCTACCATCACCAATAACATTAAAATGGCAGATGACCAAGTTTCACCTATTTGTCAGGATACCGGATTACCAACTTTTAAAATTAAAACACCTGTAGGGGTAAATCAATTAGAAATAAAAGAGGCGATTAAAAATGCAATCGTAATCGCCACAAAAGAAGGAAAGCTGCGACCAAACTCTGTTGATTCATTGACTGGTGAAAACAGCGGCGACAACCTTGGTGCAGGTTTGCCGGTTATGAAATTTGACCAATGGGAAAAAGATTATATCGACGTCCGTCTAATTTTAAAAGGCGGCGGCTGTGAAAATAAAAACATCCAGTATAGTCTTCCATGTGAATTAGAGGGACTTGGAAGAGCCGGACGTGACCTTGATGGTATTCGAAAATGTATCATGCATTCTGTTTACCAAGCACAAGGACAAGGCTGCAGCGCTGGTTTTATCGGAGTAGGCATCGGCGGCGACCGTTCATCAGGCTATGACTTAGCAAAAGAACAGCTATTCCGCTCTTTAGACGATGTTAATCCAAATGAAGATTTACGTGCTCTAGAAGAGTATGTGTTAGAAAATGCGAATAAATTGGGTATCGGCACAATGGGCTTTGGCGGAGAAGCAACTTTATTGGGATGTAAAGTAGGAGTGATGAATCGAATTCCTGCAAGCTTCTATGTTTCTGTTGCTTACAATTGCTGGGCATTCCGTCGTTTGGGTGTAAGTGTGGATCCTGTTTCAGGAGAAATAAATGAGTGGATGTACCAGGAAGGCGATTTGATTGATTTCACTGAATCAGATGCGGAAAAAGAAACTGCTGCCGCGCGTGCTAATGACGTTATTACACTACAAGCACCAATTAGTGAAGAACAAATTCGTCAGTTAAAGGTAGGGGACGTTGTCCAAATTAACGGTATGATGTACACCGGCCGTGACGCCATTCATAAATACTTATCTGATCACGATTCTCCAGTTGATTTAAATGGACAAGTCATTTATCACTGTGGTCCGGTAATGCTGAAAGATAAAGATGGAGTTTGGCATGTTAAGGCAGCAGGTCCAACTACAAGTATTCGTGAGGAGCCATACCAAGGCGATATCATGAAGAAGTTTGGTATCCGTGCCGTAATCGGAAAAGGCGGAATGGGTCCTCGTACACTGGCTGCACTTAAAGAGCATGGTGGCGTTTATCTAAACGCTATCGGAGGTGCGGCACAGTATTATGCAGATTGTATCAAGGGTGTTGAAGGTGTCGACCTCATGCAATTCGGTATCCCTGAAGCTATGTGGCACCTGCGAGTAGAAGGCTTCACCGCTGTCGTAACCATGGATTCACATGGAAACAGCTTGCATGCAGATGTCGATAAGTCTTCACTGGAGAAATTGGCACAGTTTAAGGATAAGGTGTTTAATTAAGGTTAGTGAGCAGGCTCCTATTTGGGGGTCTGCTCTTTTTTGTGGGTTGGGGGCTTGTTTTGTAAAAGCTGTACGGTTTATTGTAAAAGCTGTACGGTTTATTGTAAAAGCTGTACGGTTTATTGTAAAAGCTGTACGGTTTATTGTAAAAGCTGTACGGTTTATTGTAAAAACTGTATGGTTTTTCGTAAAGCTGTATGGTTTATTGTAAAAGCTGTACGGTTTATTGTAAAAACTGTATGGTTTTTCGTAAAGCTGTATGGTTTATTGTAAAAGCTGTACGGTTTAATGTAAAAACTGTACAGTTAATTTTTAAACTGTAGGGTTTTTTTAGGTTAACTCCCGATTCGGACTCCCAAATAGTCTAATTAAAGATTGGTCACCAAATGTTCACAAAGTTCCGGCATTTTAAGAAGGTAAATGCTTTTTATTATAGAAAAACTAACATCAAACATTTAGAGGAGGAACTTATTTGTTTGATAAAAATTTGTCTAAACCGATCCCATTATTACAGGCGGAGGCTCTTGAGGGAAGACTAAGAATAGACCATGAAAAAATGACAGAAATAAAAAATAACATAAAAATATTAAAGTCAGGTTATAATGGCGAAAAAGAATTAAATTACCAATTAGGGCAAATTCCTCTGCATAAATCCCACATTTTCCACGATCTCCGGCTCCCTCTAGGTGAATCATTTTTTCAAATTGACGCACTACTCGCTTCACCAACCATTCTCATTAATTTAGATGGAAAGAATCATTCGGGAAAGATAACGATTGAAAAAACTCAAATGATTCAAGAAACGACTGATACAAGGGAGATTTATGAGAACCCTGTTTCTCAGACTAATCGACATAAAATATTATTGAGAAATTGGATGGAAGAATATAAATTACCTCCAATTTTTATGGATAATTTAGTTGTCTTCACTAGGGTTTCAAGTGAAATAATTATAGCTCCAGGTTACAAAGAAGCAGAAAATAAGGTTTGTAAATCACATGATTTACTAAAAAGGATTGAGGAGTTAGAAAGATACAATAAAAAAGTCTGGATGAATGAACAAGATATACTTAACTTTAGCGACCTTTTATTAAAAAAACATACACCCAAGAGGACAGACATTTTAAGTTCATTCAAGATACCAAAATCTGATATTATTACGGGTGTTCAATGCCCAGCATGTCTTTTTGCACCCATGACCTATAACAGACATAAATGGATCTGTCCTACCTGTAAAATTATCTCAACTGATGCGCATATTAGAGCCATTGACGACTATTGCTTAATTTATAAACCGTGGTTCACTAGTTCAGAAATACGAAATTTCCTCCACCTTCCTTCCCCCAGAACAGTTACCTATTTTTTATCCTTTTTAAATTTTACTCGCGTAGGAAACACTAGTGATAGTGTCTACCACCAGCCAACTTTTTTTCCTTAAAATACTAATCATGTTTCCCATCATCCAACAAACACTATAAAAAACAAAATAGGGGGAACATGGATGAAAAAGTTATTATGCATCCTTAGTTTGCTGCTGTTAATGGTGCCTCAGGTTACATATGGGTATGTTCCAAATAAGCCGATCCATTGGGGCTTTAAGAAAGCAGTTGATGAACAGCCGCCCGACGCTGGGGCAGAGTATGAAAAGATTCTTGAAAAGTATGGTGCTTTTTATAAAGGAGATCCCAATTCAAAAGTCCTTTATCTAACGTTTGATAATGGTTATGAAGCAGGATACACCGGTCAAATCCTTGATGTATTAAAAAAGCAAAAGGTGCCGGCAACTTTTTTTGTAACAGGGCATTATTTATTATCGCAGCCTGAATTGACCAAGCGGATGGTGGATGAGGGTCATATCATTGGTAATCATTCTTGGCACCATCCCAATATGACGCAGATTAGTGATGAGCGAATTCGAGAAGAACTACAAAAAGTAAAGGACAAGACTGAAGAGATTACGGGTCAAAAGAAAATGAAGTATTTACGTCCACCAAGAGGTGTTTTCAGCGAGAGAACGATGCAGATTGCGAAGGAAGAAGGCTATACACATGTTTTCTGGTCATTGGCTTTTGTCGACTGGAATACGAATGCTCAGAGAGGGTGGGAATATTCTTACCTGAACATTATGAGACAAATCCATCCTGGAAGTGTTTTACTACTGCACACTGTTTCGAAGGATAATGCCGACGCCCTTGAAAAAGTAATTAAGGATTTGAAAAAGAAAGGCTATAAATTCAAAAGTCTGGATGAATTTAAGCCGGAAAAGAAAGGTTTATCAAAGATCATCCCGAGTTTCTGGAGAAAATAATTTGTAAAAAAGCTGGATTCGCGAAGAATTCGGCTTTTCTCTGTTAATAATGCTATAATACGGTGATATCAAACAGGAACCGGAATTTGGAGTGAACAAGATGAAAACAGATCAATCAATTAAAATACAGCTAAATCAGACCTTTCCTTTAACCATCAAACGGCTCGGCATTAATGGGGAAGGTGTCGGATATTTTAAAAGGCAGGTAGTTTTTGTACCAGGAGCACTTCCGGGCGAGGAGGTAGTGGTTGAGGCAACAAAGATTAATCCAAAATTTGCTGAGGCAAAAATAAAAAAAATTCGCAAAAAATCACCACACCGTGTTCAGCCGCCTTGCCCAGTCTATGAGGAATGCGGCGGCTGTCAGCTGCAGCATTTAAAATACAGCCAGCAATTAAAAGAAAAGCGGGATATTGTCATTCAATCGCTTGAACGTCATACCCGGCTGGCGGTGGATAAACTTGATATCCGGGAAACGATTGGAATGGAAGATCCATGGGGCTATCGTAATAAAAGTAGTTTTCAACTCGCAGGCAGGGATGGAAAGATTTTAGCAGGACTGTATGGCTTAAACTCTCATGAATTAATAAATATTGAACATTGTGCGGTACAGCATTCACAAACGAATGAAGCCGTTAATGCTGTTAAAAAGATTCTCGAAGAGTTAAAAATCACGATTTACAATGAGAAAACGCGTAAAGGGATTGTTCGGACGATTGTTACCCGTGTAGGAGTGCAAAGTGGTGAGCTCCAAATTGTTCTCATCACAAATCAAAGGGAATTACCAAAGAAAGAACAGATTATTGAGGAAATCAAAAAAAAACTTCCTAATGTAAAATCCATCGTTCAGAATATAAATGAACAAAAAACGTCGCTGATTTTTGGAGAAGAAACTTTGCCATTAGCAGGAGAAGAGTTTATCCAAGAAACATTGGGAGACCTCCAGTTTGAGTTATCGGCAAGGACTTTCTTTCAGTTAAACCCTGTTCAGACCATTAAGCTTTATAATGAAGTAAAAAGGGCAGCGGCGTTGACTGGTCAAGAAAAAATAGTCGATGCTTATTGTGGAGTGGGAACTATTGGCTTGTGGTTAGCAGACCAGGCAGCTGAGGTCCGTGGGATGGATGTTATTCCTGAATCGATAGAGGATGCCAAGAAAAATGCTAAACGTCACGGATTTACCAATACCAAATATGTACCTGGTAAAGCAGAAGAGGTACTTCCTAAATGGGTGAAAAAGGGATGGAAGCCTGATGTGATTGTGGTGGATCCGCCAAGAACCGGTCTTGACGGACAATTAATTCAGACGATTCTACAAACAGCACCAGAAAAGCTTATTTACATCTCATGCAACCCGTCTACTTTGGCAAAAGACATCAATCTGTTAAGTGCTAAATACGAAGTAAAATATATCCAGCCTGTAGATATGTTCCCGCAGACGGCGCACGTGGAGTGTATCTCGCAACTCATTTTAAAGAAAGGCAACTAATCCAACTGGGTGTTGCCTGTTATGTGTCTTGCAGTGGATTAACAAAGCTGTATTGAATGTGGACGGTGCCATCATTCTACAAATGACCTTTTCAACCAGAGAATGAAGGACCTGCGGCATTAATTCTTTTAAGTTGGGGACATCTTTCAATTTTGTACCGATATTAATGGCGAAGTCCTGGTTGTCGCTTTCCTTTAGCTTTTCATTAAGTTCGGTCTTTTTGGTTTTAAGGTCCTTAATCTTGCAGTCCGATAAAGAAAAGTGCAGTGTCGATAAGTAATAGCTCATTCCTCATGGAATGGGCTTCTTTAGTTTCTTTTTTTAAAAATTTTTTTGGGAAATGTTCTATGAAAACAAGATCTTATGAGTGTCCTATATATGTATTCAAAAGGTCCTTGTAAATACTTGTGAATTTTTCCTAAAACTTCGGAACATAAATAATACATTTTAATATAGACAAAACGGACGATTTTCTGTATCTTTATGAAGGCATATTACTAAGGAGGAAGTAGACATCATTGAATAATCAAAATCATACTTCAGTAAAAATAGTTACAGCTGATCCATCAGCACTTGGGCTGTTTGGTTTAGCAATTGTTACGCTTGTAGCATCATCACAAAAATTAGGACTAACAGAAGGCACTGCTTTAATTCTGCCATGGGCTTTCTTTTTAGGTGGTCTTGCACAATTAATTGCAAGTTTCCTAGATTCGAAAAAGAATAATGTATTTGGAACAACGGCATTTGGAGCATTTGGATTATTTTGGTTTGGTGTCGGCACAACATGGTTGATTCAAATAGGTGCACTAGGTGAAAAAGTCCTTGCTAATGCGGATTCAAAACAGCTAGGTGTTGCCTTCGTCGGTTATCTAATTTTCAGCTTATTTATGACGGTAGGTGCAATGGAAACCCATAAAGTACTGTTTTTTATTTTTGTGCTAATTGATTTCTTATTTGTCGGGTTGTCGCTAAGCTCATTTGATATTATATATGAATTTTCACATATGCTTGCAGCAATCTCTGAATTGTTCATTGCTTTACTATCATTTTATGGTTCTGCAGCAGCAGTTTTAAATACACATTTTGGGCAAGTTGTTTTACCAGTTGGTAAACCCTTTGGCATATTTACAAACCAAAATGAAAAAGAAAAGAGAACTGAAAAACATCTTAAAATCGGGTAAACACAATTAGAATCTTAATCAGCAGATTTATTCTGTGATTAACATTTTGTAGAGCATCTCTTTTGGGATGCTCTTTTATTTATAGCTCCGGAAGGTTTATACCAAAAATTATAAAAAACCTTACCACCGCACAGGTTGTTGCCACATAGACTCACACATGTGGAGTGCTGTTTACTACTTATAAGAAAAATTAATTAATAATGTGATAGTGAAGGATATTCTAATTATGTGTAAAAACCTTCCATTTAGGGCCCCACAATGCGGTGTCTTTTCGCCAATATTGAGTAACGTCTACTAAAAATCAATTAGATAAACGCCTCCGTAATTGTTTCACAAATATACATTTTTGGGCACTAGTGTCTAATGAATTTCCAACCCCTCAGTAATTACTCATTGATATAGAAACATTGTTTAATAAAGATGTGTAAATTTAACAACTATTCAAAACTATTAAACCAATGTTAAAATACAAGAAATCATTTTTATTGTACCTTCAAAGATTGGAGAATATATAAATGAGGCTAAAAAGTTATAAAGAATTGTTGGAGATAATTAACATTAGAACTGACATAGAAGAACATATAATACAGACTCTTGAAAATATCCCCAAAGATAAAAAACTAAAACTTCCAATCCCTGCCAATAAGTTAGGGAATAACGGTAGGAAAATAATTATGGGAAAAGACGAGAATGGAATTGTTACCTCTTATCCCAATAATGAGGTTAAATTAAATAAGTTTGCAATAAGGAGAAAAACAAGATATACACCTATGCCAAAACATAAACATGAATACATTGAAATTGTATATGTTTTACAAGGTAGTTTTATTCAGGAAATAAAGGGAAGACAAATCCAAATGAATAAAGGGGACTTATGTATATTGGACAGAAATGTCGTACATAGTTCCTTACCATTAGGTGAATCAGATGTGGTAGTCAATATTATCTTGACATCGGAATTTTTTGATGGGATTTTTATGTACTTATTGTCCGATGATAACTATATTTCCAATTTTGTCATCAATAGTCTTTACTCTAAGAGTAAGTCACAAAATTTCTTAAAACACCATGTAAAAGAAGATTCTATAATACAGAAAATTTTAGAAAATCTTCTGCTCGAATACTATTCAAGAGAACTTAGATCTTCAGCGGCTATTAACGGCTATTTCCTCATTTTATTTACAGAATTATCAAGAGAAATAACTAATAGCACTGGAGAACTTATTAATGATGAACAACATAAGGTAAGGGAACAAATTTTAAAGTACATTAGAGATCAATATAAAGATATTAATCTTAATGAAATGGCAGATTACTTTCATTTTCATCCCAGTTACCTAAGCACTCTTATTAAAAAAGAATTTGGTAAAAATTTAAAAGATTTATTGCTTGAGGTTCGAATGACAGAAGCAAGTAAATTACTTAAAAATACTGATATGACAGTAGAAAATATCGTTTTTGAAATCGGTTATACAAATTATAGTCACTTTTATAAAGTGTTTAAGAAAACCTACGGTATGACTCCAAACCAATATAAAACAAAAGTAATAAAAAAGGAGATTTAAATACTAAGTGTGACCGAAAACCTGCCAGATTGGCGGGTTTTTTTGCTGTTCACCATTAAAATAATGATGGGGAAAATCTAAAATGTAAAAAATAAACCTAAAAAAAACATATACATTCCTAAATAAACAACATTAATTAATGATTATTAAACTTGTAAAATCATTATATGTAAGCGTTCTTAATCATAGGAGTGAGGAGGTAAAAAAACATCGTCATCTGTAGATGTCATAATAATTGAAATAAAAGGGGAGCGAAAGATGTCAATATTATCAACTAACTTTAAAAAGTCGGCATTAGTTATTGTTGTTTCAATGTTGCTATTTTCACTTGTTATACCAAGTGTAAGTGCTGAGCAAGGGGGAAAGAACAATAAGAAAGATGGAGTGGTCAATACAGGTAGAACTGTAGAAAATATTGATGAAGATTGGACATTCTACAAAGGTGCTCAAAGTGCAGAGGAAAATTTTAGTGCCACAAATTTCAACGATGGCAGCTGGGAACAGATAAGCCTTCCTCATACGTGGAACGCAGAGGACGGCATTGACCTTGGGGGATATTACCAAGGAGATGGTTGGTACAGAAAAGAAATAACTATTCCTAATAGTTATGAGGGTAAAAAATTATTCTTACAGTTTGGAGCTGCAAACAAAGAGGCGGAAGTTTTTGTTAATGGCGAGTCGCTCCATACCAATATAGGTGGCTATACTGCATTTACAGTTGATATTTCAGACCATGTAAATTATGGACAAAAAAATATTGTAGCCATAAGGGTAAACAATGAAGTAAAAGATTCAGCTCCACTATCAGCAGACTTTACCTTTTTTGGCGGCATTTACAGAAGTGTCAATCTAATAGTTACGGATCAAACCCATATTGATGTAGAAGATGATGGTTCAAATGGTGTATATGTTACCATTCCAAACGATGAATCGATTGAGAAAAATGCCGAGGTAACCCTTACAGTGCCAGTTTAAGTAAGCAGTAATGATGTTAAAAGTAAATCTAACTCTGTAGAGGTTAGAGCTGAAATAAAAGATGCAGAGGGCGCAGTCAAATCGAGAACAGAATTAAAAATTGATGGGAAAAAGTTAAAATCTGCAGAGGTATCAGGAGATCGTGCTGAATTTACAGGTACATTTAAAGTAAATAATCCACACCTTTGGAATGGGACAAAGGATCCTTACCAATATACTGTTGAAGTAACGGTAATAAGAAAAGGCGAAGTAATTGACAAGGTAAATGAAAAAGTAGGGTTCCGTTATTTCTCTGTGGATCCTGATAAAGGTTTCATCCTAAATGGAGAAAGTTACCCGCTCCGTGGCGTTAACATCCACCAGGAAAGAAAAGGGTATGGCAATGCAGTGCCAAATGAAGTCAGGGCAGAGGATTTTGAGCTCATTAAGGAAATTGGTGCGAACACACTGAGGGTCGCTCATTACCCGCACTCACAGTATGTTTACAATATGGCTGATGAAATGGGATTGGTCGTGTGGGCTGAAATTCCATTGGTAAATTCCATGTCACTAACAGAAGAATTTTCAAACAATGCCGTAAAACAATTAACGGAGATGATTAAACAAAACTATAATCACCCATCCATCGTAACATGGGGTCTTCAGAACGAATTTGGAGGAAGGGGCAATAGCTATACTCATGTTAGCAGTGGTGTAAGTCTTGAAGAGCAGTATGCCAAGGCAACGGAATTGATGGAGCGTTTGGTAACAAAAGCAGAAGAATTAGATCCTAACAGACCAACTACTCACGCTATTCAGGGGAATTCATCCTTTAATCTTACGGGTTATAAGGAAGTTGTGGATAGACATTTGGCTTGGAATGAAAATGCAGGTGTCGACACTGCTTCATTAAACACCTATTTTGGTTGGTATTATAGTAAAGCTGGAGATTTAGCTGACTACCTTGACACATTACATGAAAAATATCCAAATGTTCCATTGGGTATTTCCGAGTATGGTGGGGGTGCTAACCCTTATCAGCATGACGTGATCGATGAAGACTTTATCAATAACTGGAATACCGCAGCTTCTCGTGGTCCATGGCAGCCAGAAGAATTTCAAAATTATCTTCATGAAAGTGCATGGAGTATCATTAGTGAGCGTCCTTGGTTATGGGCAACTCATATTTGGAATATGTTTGATTTTGGCGTTGCCGGTAAAAATGAGGCGTCAACCCCAGGTATTAATACTAAGGGTCTTGTGTCACATGATCGCCAGGTTAAGAAGGATGCATTCTATTTCTATAAAGCGCAATGGAATAAAGAAGACCAATTTGTATATATCACAAGCAGAAGATATTCTGAAAGAGAAGAAAGTATCACACAAGTAAAGGTTTATTCAAACCTAGAAGAAGTGAGCTTAACTGTAAACGGCAAAGATTATGGTAAGGGTACAATGCAGCAACCAGGTGTATTTGTTTGGGATAGTGTAGAACTTAAAGAAAGTGGCAATGAAGTAATTGCATCAGCTAAGAAGGCAGATGGAACGCATGTCACAGATACTGTTACTCCTTGGAAGGTTACTGAATAACCATCTAATACCTTTGTTTGTTTAGCAAACTAAATAATTTCACATTAAGGGGAAGATTATATGAAATTAAAAAAAATATTATCAATGGCTGCTACGGGATTACTTTCTTTGTCGCTTTTAGCTGCTTGCGCCGGGAATGAAACCACCAGTAAAACTGGAGGTGAATCAGCTAAGCAGGTTTCCTTTCGTTTAGCCTCCAACCATCCTGAGGAGCACCCTGTTACTCCTTCTTTAAGAGAGTTTGCCAAATTGGCTGGTCAGCAATCAAAAGACAGTGTAAAAATTGAGGTTTCTCCGAATGGGGTTTTAGGCCAGGAGCGTGATGTGATTGAACTAGTAAAATCCGGTACGCTTGAAATGGCAAAAGTAAGTGCGAGCGCATTGGAAGGCTTTGAAAAAAGCTATTCAATTTTTTCCCTACCATATGTCTTCCAAAGCACAGACCATTATTATGAAGTAATGGATAATAGTGAAGCGGTTCAGGAAATTTTTACGAAAACAAAGGATAAAGGCTGGTTTGCGATCGGCTGGTATAGTGCAGGCCAAAGAAGCATTTATACGTTTGATAAAGAAGTAGCATCTCCTACTGATTTAAAAGGTATGAAGATTCGTGTTCAAGAAAGCCCGACTTCTATCGCCATGATTAAAGCAATGGGCGGTTCACCAACACCGATGTCTTTCGGGGAAGTGTATACAGCTCTTCAGCAAGGAATCATTGATGGGGCAGAGAATAATGAAATGGGTCTTACGGCTAATAAACACGGGGAAGTGGCAAAAGCTTACTCCTACACAGAGCATCAATATGTACCGGATGTATTAATTATCAGCACAAAAGCATGGGAAAAGCTGTCGGAAGAACAACAGCAGGCACTTATAGATAGTGCGAAAGAGTCGGCTGAAAGCCATAAAGCCGCCTGGGAAAAAGCGGTCACAGAAGCAAAGAAACAAGCAGAGCAAATGGGCGTTAAGTTCTACACGATCGACAAGCAATCATTTATTGATGCGGCAAAACCGCTTCATGATGAATATAAAGATGCAGATGAATTAAATGCCAAATACTTTGATGATTTCCAAAGCTACGTAAAATAAAAAAACCACATAGAGGTCACGGGTTAGTATAAAGCTTACTGATTACGTGACCTCTTACCTTATGAAATTTTTTGATGAGAGGGGAAGTTTCTATGAAGAAGCTCCTTGATAGGTTTATAGAAATACTCACTTGCACCTTATTGGTTCTTATGGTTTTAGTTGCTTCCTGGCAAGTGTTCACTAGATTTGTATTAAGCTCCCCGAGTACAGTATCTGAGGAATTTCTGCGGTACGGCCTGATTTGGCTGTCTATGGTAGGCGGGGCCTATGTATATGGAAAGAAAAAACATCTTGCAATCGTTTTTCTGGTACGTAAAATCCCCGGAAAATTCCAAGGAATCATAAATTTACTGGTAGAAATTTGCGTTATGACTTTTGCAATCTTCATTCTAATCTTTGGAGGTTCAAATGCGTTCCAAAATGCAGTCGGCCAAGTTTCACCCGCTTTGCAGATGCCGATGGAGTATTTATATTTGTGTCTTCCAGTAGGTGGAGTCATGTTTTTATTGTATTCCATTTTTGGGGTAGTAGATTCTTTTAAAAAAAATAAGTTGATAACCAATGAAGAAAATTAACTGTACTTATCTAGAGTTTACAGAAAAAGAGGAGTGTCTTCTATGGCGGTAGAAGCTGGTCTTGTTTTATTATTTGTTTTTACTTTATTACTAGTTTTAAGCGTTCCTATTTCTGTCAGTATTGCAATTGCCTCTATTGCAACTATCCTGACGCAGCTTCCATACGATATGGCCATCTTTACAGCGGGCCAAAAGCTTGTTACGGGGATTGACAATTTTTCATTGCTGGCTGTTCCCTTTTTTATCCTTGCAGGGATCTTGATGACCAATGGTGGTATTGCCGAACGGCTTGTTAATTTTGCAAAAGTACTGGTAGGAAGAATGCCAGGTTCGCTCGCCCATACGAATGTTGTGGGCAATATGCTGTTCGGATCCATTTCTGGTTCTTCGGTTGCTTCTGCCGTAGCTATAGGCGGGGTTATGGGGCCTATGCAGAACAAAGAAGGATATGATCCGAGATTTTCAGCCGCTGCCAATATTGCTTCGGCACCGACTGGATTAATCATTCCCCCAAGTCAAACCTTAATTATATACTCACTTGCAAGCGGAGGAACCTCGATTGCGGCTCTGTTTATTGCAGGTTATCTACCGGGAATTTTATGGGGGTTACTTTGTATGGTTGTTGCGTTTATCATCGCTAAAAAAAGCAAATATCCAGTGCCTGAAAGGGTTACGTTCAGAATTGCGATGAAAACATTCTTCGATGCCATTCCTAGCTTAATGCTCATTGTGATTGTCATAGGCGGCATTCTCGCCGGCATTTTTACGGCTACAGAAGCAGCAGCTGTGGCAGTGCTTTATACACTTATTTTATCGTTAGTCTACCGGACGGTTACGGTAAAAGATCTTCCAAGAATTCTGATTGAATCAGTAGAACTGACTTGTATGATTATGCTGCTTGTTGCAGCGTCTGGAGTAATGTCATGGGTTATGTCATTTACTGGAATTCCACAAATGATAAGTGACTTAATGATGGGGATTTCTTCAAGTCCAATTATTATTTTATTAATTATGAACATTTTCCTCCTTATCATTGGAACATTTATGGATATTACCCCTGCCGTTCTCATCTTTACACCGATTTTTCTTCCGATTGTAACAGGCTTCGGCATGGACCCTGTCCATTTCGGAATTATGCTGGTGTTGAATTTATGTGTTGGTAATATCACACCGCCAGTCGGCAGTGCCTTATTCGCAGGCGTAAGTGTTGCTAAATTAGAGTTAGAGGATGTTATTAAACCACTTTTACCATTTTATGGGGCCATTATTGTGGCACTCTTGCTGGTTACCTATATTCCTCAAATAAGTATGTTTCTTCCGAAATTACTTGGACTTTAATCCATTGGCTTTCGTGTCGATTCAAGAGTGCTGTATCTACTGGGTTTTCTTTTAAAACTTCTTAATGGACTGCTTATGTCACTAAATTGATAAAATCAGATGCCTTTTAAAGGCATCTGGATTTTATTCATAAATAACTTTAAAGGGTTGCTTATAAAAGAGTATTTCGAATATTTCCAAGAGGTTGATAATTTATTGAATATCGTTATTTTACTAGTTTGCTAAATTAATAAAAATCCTAGAAATATTTTCAAAAAATGTAAGGGGTTACATAAAAGGGGGGGTATACCGTATCGATTGCTGATCTGTTTTGTAAATTTTAAAACTCAATAGGAGGACGGAACAAATGGCTTCAATCTCTTCAAAAATCAGAAAGAAATCATCTAAGTTACGAAAGAAGGTTTTGGCAAGTACGCTTGCGCTATCACTGCTGGCCCCGGCAATGGTTCCGGTGGTAAATGCAAATGGGAATGAGGACTTAGGTTATGTAGACCCAACCAACAATATGAATCCTGGAGGATCAGGGGCGAACACGGCTACTTACCGTGTACCGGCTGATCCAAGTACAGGCCAGCCGGAAATCGAAGCGGCTAAGAAAGGGGTCCTTGCCGTTAACGGGAAGCAGTTCAGGGATTTAAATGGCAACAAGAGCCTTGATCCTTACGAAGATTGGAGAAACCCTGTTGAAATACGAGTAGCTGATCTAGTTTCAAGGATGACGCTTGCTGAAAAAGCAGGGTTGATGCTGATAAACACTCATACTCCGATTGCAAATCCTACAGATGGAAGATATGTAAAGGAGGATGACAACCTGATTGTTAAGAATAATATGCGCTATGTCATCTTTCGTCAAACCCCTAGTGTAGATGTGATTGCAAAATATACCAATCAGCTTCAAGAGCTAGGGGAATCATCAAGACTGGGAATTCCGGTTGTCGTTACTTCTAATCCACGGAATCATGCTTCTACAGATTACACCAATAATAGTGAGGGTTCGGGCCTACATACGTTTTGGCCTGGTCCATTAGGGTTTGCGGCAGCACGAGATGCTGAAGCTGTAAAGGAATTTGGCGAAATTGCGGCCAAAGAATGGAGATCGGCCGGGATTCGTAAGGTATACGGATATACAGCCGATAACGCCACAGACCCACTTTGGGCTAGAATAGAAGATACCTTTGGTGAAGATTCTGAACTGGCTTCAGACATGATTTATAATGTCATTAATGGTTTTCAAGGTGAAAAATTAAGTCAAGACAGTGTTTCGATAACAGTAAAACACTTCCCTGGCGGGGGAGCACGTGATAATGGCCTTGATCCTCATTTTGTGAATGGTAAATTTAATCCTTATCCTACCGAAGGAAGTTTATTAAAGTACCATATCCCTCCTTTCAAGGCGGCTATTGCGGCGAATGTAACGTCTGTCATGCCTTATTATGCCTACCCAAGCAATGACAGTGCCGAGCAAGGTTTGCCATGGTATAGTGAAAATCAACAATTTGAAGAAGTGGGCTTTGCTTTAAACAAAGGAATATTAGATTTTCTGAGAAATGACCTTGGTTTTAAAGGGTATGTAAACTCCGATACAGGTGCAGTCGGAAACAATGCCTGGGGTGCCGAAAGTCTGACAGCCGAAGAAAAAGTGGCGAAGGCGATTAAAGCGGGCACAGATATTATCTCCGGTTCTTCTAATCCGCAGCTCATTATAAACGCAGTAAATTCAGGCTTGCTTTCTGAAGCGGAGGTTGATGAATCAATTACTTTATTACTTACAGAAAGGATGAACCTTGGGTTGTTTGAAGACCCATATGTAGATCCGCAAAACGCTCTGGATGTTGTCTCCAATCCTGAAGCTCAGAAATTGGCTGATGAGGCTCACCTCAAATCAATCGTTCTGTTGCGAAACGATAAAAATCTTTTGCCTTTAAAAGATGCGAAGCTTCAAAAAGTAAAACTTTATGTAGAATTATTCGGCAACGGCGTAAACAAAGCAACGAATGAAAATCTGAAACAAGCTATTAAAAATCATGATGATTCTATCGTGATCGTAGATAATCTTGAAGAAGCCACACATGCTTTCGTTTGGGTTAAACCAGCTCAATCAAACTGGGATAACAATCCAAGAATTACAGTAGGACCTGAAACTGGAGTTGCCGATGTAGAAAGAATTGTTGAAATTCAAAAAACAGTTCCGACTATCACAGCTATCAACTTTATCAGCCCATGGCTAATAAATCAAATTGAACCAAATGCTGCCGCTGTGATTGCCACCTACGGAACAAAGCCTGAAGCGATTATCGATGTCATTCGCGGAGAGTTTAACCCTTCTGGAAAACTTCCTTTTGCGATTCCTGCCAATGTAGACGCAGTAGAGAAAGAAGTGGGCGATGTTCCTAGTTTTGCTGAGGAAGAATATGCTGATTATTCCTATGTGAGTAAATCCGGTGACAAATACGAATATGGATTTGGAATATCCTACAATCAGGGGAAAGCAATCGGCAAACCTGACCATGCAGGGGAAATAGGGAAGCAGACTACAAACAAAGTGGAGTATAATTAGAATGCTCATTTTTGCATCTCCAAATGGGAGTAGATTTAAATTGTGATGTGCAGTTTATGTCAGAGTTTCAACTGGAGTGTACGTCACAGCTTGTTTAAAAAAATAAGAATTACTACTCGGCTCTGTTACAAAACAGGGCCTTTTTTGTGTTGAGCTTTATAGTTCCATGAGTGTTTTATTAGTTAGAAAAAAGATTCTAAAGGGTAATGGCAAAGCAATTGGTCGTAAAATTTGTTTCAATCAACCTTGAAGGGGGTATTAAAACAGTAAACCTATTAGAGGGGGTGGCACAATCATGATATTGGATGTGAAATGTAATGTTAAAAACTGTAAGTATTGGGCAGATGGTGACCAATGTGTAGCTGAATCCATTTATGTCATAGGTCCACATGGCAGCAGAAAGGCTGATACTGTGGAAGAAACAGCTTGTAGAACTTTTGAGCATCGTGATTGAAAACATAGGGACTGCTCTTCTGCTTCTGAAGCAGAAAAGCAGTCCTTTTTAAAATTACCTGGAAAGTAAAAGCTTGAAAGAGAGAGGGGAAAAATCAAGCATGGAAAAACGATACATAATGATTCTATCGTGCTTGTTTCTGATGGGGATGCTGACTGGCTGTATCCAAAAGGACCAGTTGGCCGATGGAACAAAGCTGATAGATAAGGAGAAATTTATTTTTGCAGCTTCAGGAGAATTTAAGCCCTTTAGCTATGTAAACAATGAAGATTTATCGATGACGGGTTTCGATATAGAGGTGGGAAACGCAGTCGGGAAAGAACTTGGAATTGAACCAGTCCAGAAGAGGATGAAATTCAAAGGACTTATTGAGGGCATTAAAACGGGACGGGCAGACGCAGCCGTTGCCAGCCACACCATTAACCCAGAGCGTGCCAAACAAGTTGATTTTTCCACACCCTACTATTATTCAGGTCCACAAATCTTCACAAGACCTGACAGCGAGATTAAAACAGTAGATGACTTAAAAGGAAAAGAAGTTGCCGTAGCAAAGGGCTCCACCTATGCGGATACAGCCAAAAAGTACACTAGCAATATTAAAATGTATGACAGTGATATTACGGCATTAAAAGCGCTAAGTATTGGCAGGCATGACGCCGTTATTACCGATTTTGTCACTGGGAAAAGTGCAAAAAAGGAAGGATTTAAAATTCAGGGGCAGCAGTTAATCGAGCGGAGTGAGCAGGCTATTGTTATTCCGAAGGATAATCCACTTCTGCTCAAGCGGGTTAATGAAGCGCTTGAAAAACTCCATAACGATGGAACACTATCCCGAATCAGTCAAAAGTATTTCGGGGAGGATATTACGAAAAAACCTGAATAATAGATTAATTGTTAGATAGAAAGGATGTCGTTATTTTGCCTAGTTTTTCGCACTTTTTACATACGTTTATCAATAGTAAAGACCTTTTCATAGATGCAGCGTTGTTGACGTTAAAGCTTACGGTCGTCTCCATATTAATTGGGATTTTATTCGGATTGTTTTTTGCTCTTTTGAAAATTTCAAGGATTAAAGTTTTGGAGTATATTTCAAATGCGTATGTATTCCTTGTAAGGGGAACTCCACTCATTGTCCAGATTTTCATTCTATATTTTGGCTTCAGCGGAATTTTTCTCATTCCTGATTTTTGGGCAGCGGCTCTTGCACTCGCCTTCCATAATGGTGCCTATATTGCAGAAATTTTCCGGGGAACCATTCAGTCTATTGATAAAGGACAAATGGAAGCTGCACGCTCACTCGGCATGACCAGGATACTAGCAATGCGCCGTATCATTCTTCCGCAGTCCTTCAAGCGGGCACTGCCTCCTCTTGGAAACCAATTTATTATTGGACTTAAAGATTCATCCCTGGCAGCTTTTATATCCATGAATGAGCTGTTCAATGTTTCGACGACACTGGGTTCCAATAATTTCGATGAAATGACCTACTTGTTAATAGTAGCCGTTTATTATCTAGTACTAGTTGCAGTATTAACAATGCTGGTGAGCCTGTTCGAAAAGAGATTGGCAGTTAGTGATCGATAGGAGGAGTATAAAGTGAATGAACGAGAAATGATTAAAATGGAAAACTTACAAAAATCTTACGGAAATTTACATGTATTAAAAGATATAAACATGTCTGTGTATGAAAGTGAAGTTGTCTGCTTGGTCGGATCCTCTGGATCTGGTAAAAGTACGCTGCTGCGATGCCTTAACTTTTTAGAAAAAAGAGATGGTGGGAGCATTTCAATCCTCGGGGAAGAGATTAGCCCGGAAACCCACGATATTAACAATGTCCGCCAAACAGTGGGGATGGTTTTCCAGCACTTTAATCTATTCCCGCATAAAACCGTCCTAGAAAATATTATTGAGGCACCCATCATGGTAAAGAAACTCCCAAAAGACCAGGCCGTTGCAGAGGCAAAGGATTTACTCCAAAAGGTAGGTCTTCTTGATAAGACGGATGTTTATCCAAGCAAATTGTCAGGCGGCCAAAAGCAGCGGGTGGCAATTGCCAGGTCGCTGGCCATGAGGCCGGATATCATGCTTTTTGATGAACCGACATCTGCCCTTGATCCGCAGCTTGTTGGTGAGGTATTGGCAACTATGAAAGAGTTAGCTGATGAAGGAATGACCATGGTAGTAGTTACACATGAAATGGGTTTCGCTCGTGAGGTTGCCGATTGGATTGTCCTCATGGACGATGGTAGGATTATTGAAAGAAACCGCCCACATGCATTTTTTGATCATCCACAAGAGCAGCGGACAAAAGAGTTCCTCCAAGCAACCATGTTAAAATAAAAAAAGCTAATACATAGTTCTCAATTTTAAAGAAAAAAGCTATAGTTACTTTTCTAGAAGTTGGAGAGAGTGGAATACGAAATTAAATATGAAAAACAAACCAGCTGATTTATATTTTTCATCATTGCTGGTTTGTTTTTTATACCTAATTTAATTAATGTTCGACATCATCAGCTAAGACACTTCACAATAATTTTTGCACATTCCGCAGCACCCTGTTCAGTAGCTATGTTCTTTCCGAGGGTTCTAGCATTTGCAACGATTTTGTCAGTTAATGCAAATTCGATTGCATCAGCAAGTTTAGCTGAAGATAATTTCCTTTTAGGAATAGGTTTTGCACCAACACCTAAGTCATATGCTCTGTGTGCCCATGCAAACTGGTCATTGGAGAAAGGTACAATGATGCTTGGAACTCCTGCTTTAAACCCTGCAGCTGTCGTACCAGCCCCTCCATGATGGCATACGGCTGAAACCCTTTCGAACAGCCATGAATGAGGAATACTGTCAATTGCTATTATGTTTTTAGGTAGATTTGATAGTTTTCCCATGCCGGAAATAATACCACGCTTACCAGTTTTGACAATCGCTTCAACTATCATTTCTGCCAGACCTTCATGTTTTTCTAAAGAAGTCATACTCCCAAATCCTATATATACAGGCTTATCACCAGAATCTAAGAAATCTGCTAGTTCATCGTTTGGGGTGTACTCAACAGGTTCTTCAACAAACCAATATCCACTTTGGTGAATGTATTCGTTCCAATCGTCAGGCCTTTTAAAAACGAAGTTGCTACATGAGACAATTGCAGGGTGCTTTTTATCTGTATGTCTTTCAAAAGGACAACCAAAATTATCAGGTGTTTTTCCAAAATTCTTTTTCCAGAAACCTTTTACTGAATCCTTTGAAGCCATCCAAAGCATTCCCTGAATCATAGCATAGCTCACTTTTTTCGTGAGTGCATTGGAATTTGTTTTTCCGTACATTACCACGGATAAATATTCTTTCGTCTTGTGCATTGGGAAAGGAGAAGCTAAAACAGAAGGAATACCAAATTTTTGTGCTGCAAAATAACCAATGGTGCAGCCGGGATGATAGATGATTAATTCACTGCCTTCACAGGCAGAGTAGTAATCATTTACCATGTAAATTCCATATTCCTTCATTTTATTAAAAGTTAAAAGCATTTTTAAAGGATTATCAGATGACCCTGCTGCCTTCAAAAGCTTAGGGTCAACCTTCATGGTTTCAATATCTGCCTCTATAGGATATACATCAATTCCGTAACTTCGAATAAAGCTTTCAAAACTTTTGCTTGCGGTAATTCGAACATCCTTACCTAGTTTTTTTAGTTCTTGTGCAAGTGCAATATAGGGTTGAAAATCACCGCGTGAACCAGAACAAAGAATTGTTATCATATAGTAAGCCTCCTATGGAATAATCCGACAACCTGTTGTATGATTACAGTGTACGGGGGATTATACTAATCATCAACCGACAATTTAATAGTGAGTGTCGGATTTTAAGGAGATTAAAATGAAAAAACAACCAGAGGTAACAGCACAGACTAAGCAAAATCTAATTGATGCATTTTGGACCTTGTACTGTGAAAAAAGAATAGAAAAAATCACTGTAAAAGAAATCACTCAAAAAGCTGGGTATAATAGAGGAACCTTTTACGAGTATTTTACAGATGTTTATGCTGTCCTTGAGCAAATAGAAGAATCTTTAATACCTACATTGGATGAATTACCACCAATCACTATGGATGATGAAAATATGGGTATGCCAATAGATATGTTTATAAAACTATACGAGCAGAATAGTAAATATTACTCTGTCTTACTTGGTGATAACGGTGATCCTGCCTTTGCAAGCAAACTTAAAAACTCAACAAAGCCAATACTGAAACAAGCATTTTCTGAAGAATATGATTTGAACCCTGTAGAAGTTGATTTCATTTTGGAGTATATTCTATCTGCAATGATTGGGATTATGAGTTATTGGTTTAGGCAGAATAGAATAATGCCAGCAGAGGATTTGATCGCTTTAATGCATGATCTAATGCAAAATGGTGTTATTAAGCGACTATCAAAGTAACTGATAGTTACAATCACATATGTATCAAAACACAGATATTACCGCTAGAACCGTACCTGTTGCTGCTCTTGGCAAAATATACACTTGGAATCTGTTTGATAAAAAGTGCCTAAACATGGTATAAGTGTAAAAGAAGCAGATAGATATTATCTGCTTTTGATTTTGGGATAAGGGGTGGCCTGATCCCATGATGAGAGGATTTGAATTAAAGATGAACGATAATTTCTGGCGTGATTTACCACGACCTTTTTTTATACTGGCACCAATGGAAGATGTAACAGATGTTGTTTTCCGCCATGTAGTAAGTAAAGCAGGCAGACCGGATGTGTATTTCACAGAATTTACAAACTCGGATAGTTATTGTCACCCAGAGGGTATGCAGAGTGTGCGTGGTCGTTTGACTTTTACAGAAGATGAACAGCCTATTGTAGCCCATATATGGGGGGATAAGCCTGAATACTTTCGGCAAATGAGTATTGGTATGGCGGAGCTAGGCTTTCGAGGTATAGATATTAATATGGGCTGTCCTGTACCGAATGTGACACAGAATGGAAAGGGAAGCGGTCTTATCCGCCGTCCGGAAGTTGCAGCAGAGCTCATACAAGCAGCAAAAGCAGGGGGGTTGCCTGTAAGTGTAAAAACAAGGCTTGGTTTTTCGGAGGTAGATGAATGGCGGGACTGGTTGACACACATATTGAAACAAGACATTGTTAACCTTTCCATACATCTGCGTACAAGGGAGGAAATGAGCAAAGTGGCTGCTCATTGGGAACTCATTCCGGAGATAAAGAAACTTCGTGATGAGGTTGCACCCGATACACTGTTAACGATTAATGGAGACATTCCTGACCGTCAAACTGGTCTGAAGTTGGTTGAAGAATACGGTATCGATGGAGTGATGATTGGGCGCGGTATTTTTAAAAATCCGTTTGCTTTTGAAAAAGAGCCAAGAGAGCATAGCACGAAGGAACACCTTGATCTTCTAAGATTGCAGCTTGATCTTCAAGATAAATACGCAGAAGAAGTGCCGCGTTCCATCACAGGACTGCATCGCTTCTTCAAAATATATGTTAAAGGTTTCCCTGGGGCAAGTGAATTAAGAAATCAATTAATGAACACAAAATCAACAGATGAAGTACGTGCGCTGCTCGATAATTTTGAAACAAAGATCTAAATGAAAAGAGGGCCCAAATTCATAAAGAATTTGGGCCCTTTTAGGCCTCGATACTGCATTCATCAACCTCATCGTCCAATTCGCCAACTACTTGGGCAAGTGTGATATCTTCATCTAAAAAGAGTGTAAACTTAGAAAGGCAAAGGATTCATTTTTCCTTTGCCTTCCTTCCTATATAAAATGTATTGGTAATCGTTATTATGATAGGTTCAATTTCATGTCAGCAACCCTGCAATTCTAGGTTTTTCTTTATATTTTCAACACCTTAGCAGTTAATTGTTGGTTAATCACATCCGACAAGTAGTCCTCTACTGTTAGGTACAGCAATCCGTTGCCTTCAAGTTTTGCTGAGTTCCCTAGAGGAACTGTTCTCTTTATTAATTGTGCATAAAGCTCAGGCTCTGTGAGGTTTCGCTCGAAGTTTTTGTTAGCTATATCTTTTATAAGGGCAAGTGCACCAGAAACATGCGGTGTTGCCATCGAAGTTCCAGAGAGTGTTGCATATGATCCGTTTAAATAAGTCGAAAGGATTTCCTCTCCTGGAGCAACTAAGTCGACTTCATTATTCGAATTTGAAAATTCAGAAGAACTCCGGTAGAGATTAATGGCTCCGACGCTGATCACTTCATTGTAGGAGGCAGGATAAGAGAATTCATCTGAAAAATCTTTTCCATCTCCCTCATTACCAGCAGCACAAACTACTAGAATTTGATTAGCAATTGCATTTTTAATCGCTTCATGCAATTCAGGGACATCCTGCGAACCGCCGAGACTCATAGAGATGATATCCACTTTTTGTTCAACTGCGTAGTTAATTCCGTTTATAATCCAGTCGTATTGCCCTGAACCATTTTTATCAAGCACCTTTAATATTAGTAAATTTGCTTCTGGTGCAACGCCAATAACTCCTTTGCCGTTTTGGACGGCAGCAATAGTCCCAGCCACATGAGTTCCATGACCATTATAGTCATTGTATTCATCAGGATTTCCATTATCATCAGTCGTGAAATTCCGGCCACTGATAATCCGCCCACTCAAATCAGGATGGGTGACATCGCAGCCTGTGTCCAATATGGCAACCGTGATCCCTTTACCTTTCGACCTCTCCCAAATTTTTGGTGCCTCAATTAGCTCAATACCTTTTGGCACCTCAGACACGACTTCAACTACTGCATTCACTTGGTACGGAATTAAATGTAATCTTTGTTCCATTTGTATCCCTCCTGACAGAATAGTTTTCTGTATAATCTAGGAAGTTATTAATAGTTTAACAATTCAAAATCTATTTAAACAGTTACTAAAGTTGTGTTTTTACCGAACTAATGTTCCTAATTTAAATTGTTTCTCATAATAGAAAAATGAAGGTATCTTTCAACCGCACTTCATGCAAACCGACTTACTTCCTCTTGAAAAATTTTACTGTTAGTTAATAAAGGAATCTGCCGTATAGATAGAGAAATACATACATCATAGAAACATCATTTGGGAATACATAGATGGTAATTGGAAATAATGGGAAGTTATTACTTGGAAAATAGGAGGAAATGATGGGTAGATTAGTTCATTTCGAAATTCATGTGAGTGACATGGAACGAGCAAAGAAGTTTTATGGAGAGGTGTTTGGATGGTCATTTCAAGATTGGAGTGAATATGCAGGAATGCCTTATTTTGGTGCCGTGACAGGGGATGAGAATGAACCAGGGATTAATGGTGCTTTAATGCAGCGACATAGCCCCCCGCCAGAAGCTGGCCAAGCATTAAATGGTTTTGCTTGTACAATGGGAGTGGAAAATTACGAGGTAACGGAAGCAAAAATACTTGAGAATGGCGGCAAAGTTGCAATGCCTAAATATGCTTTGCCTGGAATGGCCTGGCAAGGGTACTATATTGATACCGAAGGGAACGTAATCGGAATTCACCAACCCGATGCGAATGCAAAATAGAATTCATGATAGTGAATATAAATAAAGAAAGGCGGAATACACCGCCTTTCTTTATTTATATTCTTATACGGCTGACAGATATTAGCCGAAATAGCTAACGACCTCATCTATAATCACATAATTATGACTTGCCACATTCTCAATCGAATAAAATTAAGAAATGAGCACAAGCCTTTTTTAATTACTAAGCATATAGTGTTTAACGAAGTGGACTAGCAAAAGGAATAGGAGGACTATCTCTAATTAGTGTTTAGCATTCTGAAAGTCTTACCTTCGATTACAATATTATTGATAAGCTGATTTTCAGAGTTAGAAGGTGGATTATATTGAAATTGTCGAATGAGAAGGGTATCCCTTGGGGAGGTAAGAAACAAAATAACAACGACAAAGACATAATACCTTTAGATTTTACTGAAATCCAAGAAAGGTCTTTGTTTATTGGTGTTAACATCGGTTCTAGTTATCACAATGAAACAGATTGTGCTGTACTCCTTTATAGAGACAGAACAAAATGGAAATTGAAAACGAATGAAAACGAAGATGCCTTTGACTTTTTGTATAATACAATTAAATTTTTTTCAAAAAATAGATATAAAAATGCAGATAGTACTTTTTTAAAGGAGTATCTCATTTTTACAATGGGCGCTTGTTTAAGTTCACCAATAAAACCAGAGTATTCTATTCGAGATGTCGATGTTGAAAGGAATAATGGTAATAAAATTAATCAAAGATGGAATTCCGAAAGTTATCATAAAATGAGTGATTGGCTAAATCATTTTCCGATATCGGGAGCATCAAAGAGAGTTTATTTAGAGACATGTCCTGAAAGCAATTTTCCTTTTGATATACAGAAAGTAAGAACAGCAGAAAAGGAAAAGTCATTCTTAGTTGAGTCATTAAAAAAAATCAATGAAATTCCAGTTCCTATCCCAAATATACAAGGGTGGAATGAGGACCATTTTAAGGATGAACATTTTCGAAAGGCCTTTGTTTCAATGTTAGTGTCCATAGCTTATGCAAGATGGAAGTCGATAGATAAATCAGGAAAGCATGACTTCCTAAAAATAATTGCGGACCATGATGGCCTATACTGGCTTCTTGATTATGAATTACTAAATCAATGAGACTCTCAATTTGTAAAGCCTCTTTCAGATGAAAGAGGCTAATGTTGTTCATATAATTTGTACGTTTACTCTCATTATCGTTTGAAATCAGGATCTTCATAAGGGTGAGCAACCCAGCCTGAAGAATCGATAAACAAGCGAACGGCCACAACTTGGCGATTTTCCATTAAGGTAAAGAAATGCGGTGTGTTAACCGGAACAGAAATCACATCTCCTGGGGACAATTCTACATCAAAATACCCATCTCCACCCTTGATCGTAAAAATCCCGTTTCCAGCCGTAATGGCACGTACTTCATCTTCGGTATGAACATGTACGTTTTCAAACTTTTTTAATAGCTCGTCCAAGTTTGGAGTAGCATCTGACAATGCAACAACATCCCATTCCTTATAGCTGCGTCGGTTTGCGAGGGATCTAATTTCATCATCAAAAGTACTTAAAATTTCTTCTTTATCCTCATTTGAAAGTAAAAAATGATTACGCAGCTTATTGGAAAGCTTATTCATGTCCCAATGTTCATAAAGGACACCATGTTTAGTTAAAAAACTTGAAACCTCTTGTTCTGTTGTTAAACGTTCATTCGTATTACGAATGCGTATATTAGCCATACTAAACTCTCCTTATTAATGATTTATTTAAACTTTTTTAGGAAATACATATTCACTAGATATTCAAAAAGAAATTCAAATGCTTCTAAATGTCGTTTAGCTGCAAAATCACTATCTCCCCAAACATATATACCATGGTTACGGATTAACACCCCTGGTACCTCCGGTTTGATAACTTTGCTAATTTCTTCTGCTAATTGTGGAATAGAAAAATAATTTTCAACGATTGGAATGGTTATTGAAGCATCTTCTTTCCAAATATCAAATGCTTTAATAATTTCATGGTTCATGAAGGTAACTTTTCCTTGATCAGCATAAAGCTCCGAAATAAGGTTATTAGGAATCGTATGAACATGAAAAACTGCATGACAATTAGGGATTTGTTGATAAATGGTGGTGTGAATTAGAGTTTCAGCTGAAGGTTTTAAACTGCTTGGAAGTACAAGGCTTCCATCCAAATTAACCAATAAATAATCCTCTGGAGTATGAATTGATTTATCTTTTCCACTCGAGGTTATGGCAATAATCGACTGATTTTTATCTAATGGGGGACCTTTGACTCGAACGGATAAGTTTCCGCTCGTTGCAGGAAACCAGCCTTTTTTCGAGAATGTGTCTTTTACATTTTGTAGCGTATTAAAGGCTTTTTGAAGGGCTTCAAGATTTACTATTTCCATTTTTACTAGGTTTCACCTCCTTTAATTAGTAAACTCCTTTAAAATCTCAATTACATCGTAAAATGTGACAAATTCTTTATAAGGAAGAGAATGTTCTTGGCATTTCTGTAAAAGAAAATCTCTTGCAATTACAAGATCAGCCATTTTGGCTGCGGCCAAATCTGTAATACTATCTCCAATGACAATTTTAATAGTATCTATATTCGAATGCGAACGGAGAATACTAGGTTTACACATTCCACAATCCATACTGCATTGTGCATCACAAGAATAAGGCCAGTGAATTTGAATATGTTCACTGCTAAAATCACTCGAATTACAATATATATCTTGTCTTGGAACAGAAAAGCTCGACAAAATTGGATAAACGAAAAAGTCTATTCCACCGCTAGTAATCAAAAGGCGAATATTATGCTCCTGACAATATTGAATAAACTTATCAAAACCAGGTCGAATAGTTGCTTGTTTAATAGCGTAATGGGTGATTTCTTCCCGCCAGGAGGCAGGCAATAGCCCAAACATACGCCCTACACCATTACGAATACTAATTCTCCCAGCTAAAATATCATCCTTGATGGTTTCCCACCCAGGTGGATGATAATACCTCATAATATTGATAATGTTGTCACTATCGGTGATTGTTCCATCAAAATCACAAAATATAATTATTTTTTGAAGGTGCGACACAAACATTTCACCTCCTCGTAACTATTGTAGAGAAAAATTGTCTAAGCAGCTCCATTTTGTTTGCTGTTTTGATCAAAAAATTGTTATTTTTCAATAATTAATCACCCCCCTTTAGAAAATAACATATGATGAAATAAAATTTTTAGTGAGTAAACTCAAAAAAACAAATGTTTGTCTACTATTTAAACCCTCAATGTTATTGCCATGCACAAGATTAACATTTACGGCTTCAATATCCAGATTATGTACTATTTTCAGTGGGGGAAATTGGACAACCTTTGAAAAAGAAAATGTAAATTAGGGAGATGAGAAAATATGAACAAAAAACAAAGTCACCTTTTTACATCAGAATCGGTTACGGAAGGACATCCAGATAAAATATGTGATCAAATTTCTGATGCTATTTTAGATGCCATTTTTGAAAAAGACCCAAATGCTCGTGTAGCATGTGAAACTTCAGTTAGTTCGGATTTACTTGTTTTATCTGGAGAGATTACCACGAACGCCTCTGTCGATTTTTTAAGTATAGTTAGAGACACAATTCGTAGTATTGGGTATACAAACTCCGAGTTTGGCCTCGATGCTGATACTTGTAAGATTTTAATAGCGCTGAACAAGCAATCCTCAGATATTGCGATGGGAGTTAACCAAGCATTAGAAGCACGTGAAGGTTTAATGTCCGAGGATGAGATAGACCAAATTGGTGCAGGTGATCAAGGGCTTATGTTTGGTTTTGCTTGCAATGAAACGGAAGAATTAATGCCATTGCCCATTTACCTGTCCCATAAGCTTGCAAGACGTTTAGCAGAAGTTCGGAAGTATGGACTAGTAGAGTATTTACGCCCGGATGGAAAAGTGCAGGTTACAGTCGAATACGAAAATGCAAAGCCTATTCGAATTGACACCATTATTATTTCAGCGCAGCATCAACCTGAAGTAGGGTTAGAACAGTTAAAAAATGATTTGCATAGATATGTCATTTCTTACGTCGTACCACCAGAATTGATTGATGAAAGCACAAAATATTATATAAATCCAACAGGTCGATTTGTAATCGGTGGTCCAAAGGGGGACGCGGGTTTAACAGGGCGTAAAATTATTGTCGATACGTATGGCGGATTTTCTCGTCACGGTGGAGGTGCTTTTTCGGGAAAAGATCCTACTAAGGTTGACCGTTCAGCAGCCTATGCCGCACGTTATGTAGCAAAAAATATCGTTGCGGCAGGAATTGCAGATAAGTGTGAAATTCAACTGGCTTACTCTATTGGAGTAGCTGCCCCTGTTTCAATCTCTGTTGACACGTTTGGTACTGGGAAAATAGAAGAAACTAAAATCGTCCAACTTATTAGAAAATATTTTGACCTTCGCCCTGCAGGAATCATTCGAATGTTAAATCTTAGGAAGCCAATTTATTTGCAGACTGCTTGCTACGGACACTTTGGAAGAACGGATATCCAATTGCCTTGGGAAAATACAGATAAAGCAGAGATATTAAAAAGTGAGGCAGAAAAAATAATCACTGAGGGATCGTGAGAATTAACAATTATCTATGATAGAAGAAACTGTTAAACAGGTTTTCCATAGAGAGGTAGATTTAAATGTTTTAATTGGAATGGGATGATGTCCCATTTCTTTTTTTTCTTTTTAAAAACAGCATAAGTTGACTTATTAATAGATTATTCTACAATAAATTACAATTTAATTACAAAATCGACTAGTTCATTGTTTTTAGTCCATTTGGAATATAAACTAGGAATATATTAGAAATTTACATAAATGATAGATTACGTTACAAGAGGAGATTTTGTGATGCTAAAAAAATTATTAAAATATACGGCAGCTGCTGTTATCCTTGCTGCTACAGTTCAAGCAACACCTACTTTTGCAAATCCAGTAACAAACGGACAAATTGATGCGACTAAAGAACAAATTAATGACTTTGAAACAAAGATTCAACAATTGGACAACCGAATTAGCTTATCGATGGAAAAGAGTCGAGAACTAAACGAGAAAATTATAAATCAACAAGGTAAAATTGAAGAAACTGAGGCTGAAATTATTAAAGCCGAAACCGCTTTAGAGAATCATAAAGAGGTCTATTCAGAGCGCCTAAAAAGCATTCAGTTAAAAGGGAATCAGTCTGTCGTTACATATGCTGAACTTTTGCTTTCTTCTGGCAGTGTTTCTGAGTTTTTTAATCGTTTTACTGCTATTTCTAAAATTATTGAAAGTGATACAGAATTACTAAATGGTTTAAATGAGAAAGAACAATCGTTAACCGATGCAAAGGCACAATTACTTAACCAGATCAACCAATTAAAACAAAGTCAAGTTGAATTAGCGGCTGAACAACAACAAATAGAAGAAAATAAAAAACAAATTGAAAAAGATTTAGCTGCAGCAAAAGGTACCTTACAGTCTCAACTGGCTCAACAAGCGGCTGAACAACAGGCTTTATTAGCCCAGCAGGCTGCAGCACAAGCTTCACAACAGTCGGAGCAGCAATCTGACATATCAACCACATCAACCACATCCAAAACACACACACCGCCAACACCTGCAGCTATTGCACCGCCTGCAGCTAGTTCAGCATCGGCGAGTGCGGTAATTGCCAATGCTAAACAATATTTGGGTGTTCCTTATGTATGGGGTGGCAGCACACCAAGCGGATTTGATTGTTCGGGATTTGTTTCCTATGTATATCGTTCTGTTGGCATAAGTCTGCCAAGGACCTCACGTGATCAGCAAAATGTCGGAACCAGAATTGCACTAAATCAAGTACAGCCAGGGGATTTAGTATTTAGAGGTTTACCTGCCTATCATGTCGGCATTTATATAGGAGGAGGACAGTATATACATGCCCCTCAAACGGGTGATGTTGTGAAAATTGCTTCATTTGATCCTTCTAAATTTTCAACTGCTTCTAGAGTTTTACGATAGGCTTAAAATAAAGGCAATTTCCTGATCGTCAGGGAACTGCCTTTTTTGCTTTTATAGTTTCCCTAAAATTCATAATGCTACTTTATAAAAATCTCTCATATATATAGAAGTAAAACCAACAGGAGATTAACCATTGGATAAACAAAATAGCAAATTTAGATGGATAGTATTTGTGTCCGTATTGTTTACTTACTTTTTAATGGCAAGTCAACGAACAGCTCCGGGACTGATTACAGACCAAATCATGCGCGATTTTCAAGTTACCGCCTCAACAATTGGATTACTGACAAGTATTCAGTTTTTTGTATATACGGGCTTACAAGTTCCGATGGGGATATTGGCAGACCGTTATGGACCTAATTTTTTTCTCATCATTGGGGCCGCTCTTACGGGCTTAGGTACAATTATATATAGTCTGGGAACACATGAATTTGTTCTTTTTTTTGCTAGAATACTCACAGGAACAGGTGACGCAACCATTTGGGTCAATATGGTATTAATTTTGGGGCAATGGTTTAAAGTAAAGGAATTTGTAAGATTGATTGGGATTGCTGGAATGACAGGGAGTTTAGGATTCCTGCTGGCAACTGTCCCATTCTCTCTATTGATTGACTTTTTAGGATGGAGAGGTGCATTCCTTTTAGCTGGGATCCTATTATGTCTATGTGGAGTACTTCTTTATTTTGTTCTAATAAAAAAACCGAATAAACTCTCTGTTAACGAAACAGTCCCCCCGAAAAAAGAGGTTCAACGTGAAAAGACATTATTTTTAATAAAAAGGATCTTTTCAAATTGGCAGGCATGGTCTTTATTTCTGTGCCATTTTGGTATTGTTGGTGCATATGTAGGCTTTATCGGTTCATGGGCAGTGCCTTATGGGATGAATATTTATGACATGACACGTTCCGACGCAAGTCAACTTATCATGATTGGATTAATTGGAGCGCTGATCGGTGCTCCTCTATCTAGTTGGATTTCAAGTAGGTTAGGACCCATCAAAACCCCTTATGTTGTTATTCATATTATTGTTTTATTGTGCTGGGCTACATTCCTTTTATTTAATGGAAAGCCTCCACTTTTATTGCTAATCATGCTTTTCTTTATTATTGGGTTTGGATATGGAGCAAGCGCCTTAACCTTTGCCGTCGTTCGTCAATCCTTTCCTATAAAAGAATCTGGTATCGTATCTGGGTTTGCGAACACAGGTGGATTTTTGAGTGCTGTCCTGCTCCCGAGTATTTTTGGAGTAGTATTGGATCAATTTCAGACTGCTTCAGGCAGCGGGGTGAATGGTTACTTTTTTGGATTCATGACACCAGTTATCTTTTCATTACTAGGTTTGGTGGGTGTAATTTCTATTAAGGAAAAGCTTAGTGAAACGTCAGAATAAATCGAAAACTTATATTTACAAATAAATGAAATAATGAGATAATAAGGGAAATTTTGAAGGAGGAAAGTAAGTTTATGGAACCAACTAATTGCTAATATTAATTGATTTTAAAATTAATATGAATTTTGTATCGAGTGTCAATTTGCCTATAGAAAATAGGTTTATTTGTTATGCTCTTTATGGAATTATGGCAATTTAGAAGGTAACTTACTTTACTAAAATCAAGATTTTAATTTATTTGAAGAACTGCGCGTTGGTTATTGCGAGTGTTTAGGCATAGATATGCACTTTTTAAGCGTGCGCATTTTTTGTCTTAACTTTTAAATAAATTACCTCCATTGATTACGTAGACTGTAAGAAGTACGATCTTCTTATGGTCTTTTTTATTTTACAAATAAATAGTAAATGCAGGTTATTCTTTGCCTTGTCCATAAATAGTGTAACTGGATTATGGATGAAAGAAGGAGATTTTATGTTAGAGATGAAATTGCATGGCGTTAAAAAATTTATGGAAGCCACTCTTGTGGTAAATAATATAACATTTGAAGCGTATGAAGGTGATAAGATAGGGATTGTCGGTGCCAATGGAAGCGGAAAAAGTACGATTCTTAAGCTGATAGCAGGAATCGAGAAGATGCATTACTATCCAGGTTACCCGCAAACGTCAAGTCCTGGATATGATGAAGGTTTGATCAACCTGCCTAGAGGAGCCACTAAGGCATATCTTGAACAATCCCCTGTGTTTCCTAAAGGTTTAAAAGTAATCGATGTACTTAACCTGGCCTTTGAGGAGATTTTCACCCTTGAGAATCAAATGCGAGAATTAGAAGAACAATTAAAAACACTGGAAGATAAAGCACTTGAAAGAGCCTTATATAAATATAGTGATTTGGTTCAGCTTTTTGAAGTGAAGGGCGGATACGAATGTGAAGAGAAATTAAGTAAGGTTTGTACAGGACTTAATTTTACCGAAAATTTTTTAAACAAAGACTTTGATTTACTAAGCGGTGGTGAAAAAACCACCGTCGTACTTGGAAAGCTGTTGATTCATAATCCCAATATATTATTGTTAGATGAGCCGACCAATCATTTAGATATGGATGCAATTGAATGGCTGGAGAGCTACCTCAAAAGTTATAAGGGCATCGTGATTATCGTATCCCACGACCGATACTTTTTAGATCATGTAGTTAATAAAATTGTGGAAATCGAAGATATGGAATCCATAACTTATAAGGGTAATTACTCATCGTTTGTTAGTCAAAAAGAAGAGAATATGCGGATTCAATATGAGCATTTTCGAGAACAGCAGAAAAAAATTACTAACATGGAAAAGCAAGTTACAAGTCTTAGAGACTGGGCGATGCGTGCTGATAATAATAAGTTTTTTAGAAGAGCAGCCAGTATTCAAAAGAAGCTTGATAAAATCAATCGAATTGATAAACCAGTTTTTGAAAGAAGAAATATGAGACTTGACTTTAAAGAAGGACAACGGTCTGGAAATGAAACGATAAAAGCAATACGACTCTCTAAAAGGTATCAGGATAAGATTATTTTAAAGGACGCAGAGTTAATCATTCATTATGGTGAAAGAGCCGGGATGGTTGGTCCGAATGGAAGCGGGAAAACCAGCTTCTTAAAGATGCTTTTGGGAGAAGAACAGCCAGATCAAGGTGTGGTGGAATTAGGTGCTAATGTAATGGCAGCCTATCTGCCTCAAAAGATTATATTCAAAAATGAAGAGCAAACAGTGCTGGAAGCTTTTAGAGAAGATATATCAATCCTCGAGGGAAAAGCTAGAGAATATTTAGCGAAATTCATGTTTTATAAAAAAAGCCCCTTTAAAAAAGTAAAGCATTTGTCAGGCGGCGAGCGAATCAGGCTCAAGCTTGCCATGCTCCTATATCAAGACATCAATTTATTAATCCTTGATGAGCCAACAAATCATCTTGATATTGACTCCATTGAAACGCTTGAGGAAGCATTAGATGATTTTAAAGGGACCATATTCTTTATCTCGCATGATAGATATTTTATTAATAAAATTGCTGAAAGAGTTATTTCTTTAGAGGACTATGGCTTTAAAAGTTATCAGGGAAATTACGATTATTATAAAAGTCAGCAGCCAAAGGAAAAGCATTAGTAATTAATACGAGTATTTATTTGGGTATATAATAAATATGCAAAAGATAGATAGTAAGAGATTTTATGAAATGGGGGGTACAATGACAAAGGATATAAATGAAACAGGATGGAATTTTGATAATAGTTACGCTCGTTTGCCACAAACTTTTTTTACAAGCCAGAACCCAACCCCGGTACGTGCACCAAAGATAACTGTCTTTAATAAAACGCTGGCAGCAACGCTGGGTTTGAACATAACAGCGTTGGATAGTCAAGATGGGGCAGCTATATTTGCAGGCAGCAAAATACCTGACGGCGCTTCACCACTTGCCCAAGCATATGCGGGACATCAATTTGGCCATTTCACGATGTTAGGTGACGGCAGAGCTGTACTACTTGGAGAACAGATTACACCACAGGGTGAACGATTTGATATTCAGCTTAAAGGCTCAGGCCGGACACCATACTCACGCGGGGGCGATGGCCGGGCCGCACTCGGGCCCATGCTGCGTGAATATATTATTAGCGAAGCGATGCATGGTTTAGGTATTCCTACTACCCGCAGTTTAGCAGTGGTCACAACTGGTGAAGAAATTGCTCGTGAATCCTATTTACCTGGCGCAATTCTAACCCGTGTAGCTGCAAGTCACCTTCGTGTGGGAACCTTCCAATATGCTGCAAGATGGGGCACGAAGGAGGAACTAAGGGAGCTGGCAGACTATGCAATAAAACGCCATTACCCTGAAATTCAGGAAGATGAAAACAGATACCTTGCCTTCCTTGAGGAAGTGATTAAACGTCAAGCGATGCTGATTACGAAATGGCAGCTGGTTGGTTTTATTCACGGGGTGATGAATACGGACAACATGACCATTAGTGGTGAAACCATTGATTATGGTCCTTGTGCCTTCATGGATACATTTGACCCAGCTACTGTATTCAGTTCTATTGACAGAGAAGGAAGGTATGCATACGGTAATCAGCCAAATATTGGTGTTTGGAATTTAGCAAGGTTAGCCGAAGCTCTCCTGCCGCTGTTGCACGATGACCAGGAGGAGGCAGTTACGCTTGCACAAGATAAGCTCTCTGACTTTGCTCAGTTATTTGAGACCAATTGGCTCGAGGGAATGAGAGCGAAACTAGGATTATTTAATGAGGAGGAACAAGACAAACCCCTTATTAAAGACCTCCTAGATTTGATGAAAATGCACGGTGCTGACTATACAAACACCTTCAGAGCGTTAACTATTAATAAACCAGAAGAAACAATTCTGCAAGAAACAACAGAATTCACTGAGTGGCTAGAACGGTGGAACGCAAGACGAGGCAGGCAGGAGGAATCGAAGGAAGCATCCATTGAATTAATGAGAAACAGTAATCCTTCCGTTATCCCGCGCAACCACCGGGTGGAGGAAGCATTGGAAGCAGCGAATAATGGAGACTATAGTGTATTGGAGAAGCTTCTTGAGATATTATCTAATCCATATGCGTACTCTCCAGAACAGATACATTATACTTCTCTTCCTGAACCATCACCTCGTCCATATAGAACCTTTTGTGGAACTTGAAGTAGTAAAATGAAAAAGAAGCTTTTTTGATACCAATAACAGTAATATATGTTCCCTCAGATGAAACCTCTGAGGGACTTTTTAATTTAATTTTCAGTTTAATAGTTATAAAGCTAATGCTTCCGTGTATTATTAATATACATACTAACTGAACGTGAAGTTGAGGTAATGTTTAAATGATAAAGACAGTTGTAATAAATGAAGATGCATGCTATGCAATGGCTGAAAAAAAGGCAAGTGATTACTTTCAATCACTGTATCAGCAGGTAATCCAAAAAAGCTATGTTTCTACTCTCACTAGGGATATACAATCCTGGAAGCACAACCATATACCCCATCATTCAATCGTAAATTTCCTTTCTCGCAGAAAGAAAAAGCCGACTTCCTTTGAGTATCATAGTTATATCCAATGGCTGAATTATACAGGGAAGTTAGACAACTACCTGGATAGAAGCATCTCTTATATTTTTATGCGTGATTTAGGAAAAGAACTGGATTCCAAAGAAACACAAACAAGGATTGAAAGTGTTGTTACCAGTTTAAGTAACAATCTTACGCAGCCAAGGGAAAAACGTGAAAATAAGAATGAACTTTTCTCAATGGCTTGGTTGTACAGATGGGCCCAGCAGGAATCGATTGAATTGACAATAATTTGGCTAATCAACAAACTAAAAATCGTAGCTGAGCATATTCCTCAGGGAATGGATGCGGATCATGCTCAGCGTAAGTTAATAAAAATTATAGCTGGAGTTCTTTTGCACGAGATGGAAGAAATGGTTGATAGAACCCCACCTGAAGAACGTGCCAATAGACTAGATAAAGCCATTCGGATAGGTTATGCCTATGGTTTAACCTATCCATTCATCGATGACCTTCTAGACTCAAATGTTTTATCAGATAAAGAGAAAAAACAATATTCGAACTTAATACGTAATACCCTTATTACGGGTGCCGTACCGCCATTGGGCGGTGATTGGGCAAAAAAGAACAAATCCTTAATTACATTCATTCATTCGGAGCTTCGAGAGGGATTTGAGTATATTAAAACGCAGCAGCGGCCAGAGAACTTAAAGTCATTTTTTGAACAATCGTATGTATTTTTTCATTCACAGGAAGTGGACCGTGAAAAAGATTTATCCAATGAAAATTACACGAATGATGAACTTTATATTCCGGTTATTCTAAAATCTTCTTCCTCACGATTGATTGTCCGTTCTGTCATTAGTGCCGATCTTGATGAGGGTTATGATAATCGAACCTTCTTTTATGGTATATATAACCAATTGGCAGATGACTTTGCAGATATGTTTGAGGATATGGACAACGGTGCGGTAACACCTTATACCTATTATCTCAAGTATCATAAAAAGCGTGTCGATTTAATAAATCCATTTGAATTATATTGGAGCGTCATTTCCAATCTAATTCATCATGTTTATCATTCAGACAAAAAGGCTTGCGAAGTAATTTTAAATCGTGCGATAAATGGATTAAAAAGATTTAAACAACGTGTAGGTACCAAAAAATATGATGAAGTAATGGAGTTATTTGCTTCAAAGATTTCCGAATTTAATACAGTGATTCAAAAAATGGTTAATACGGCCGATGATGTCGATTTCTATGATAAACTTCTCCGAGACCATATGATCACCAATCTTAAAAACGATCGAAAAGAACAAGAAGAATTCCGAAAGAACATTGAAAGTGTACGGGAACAAATCAACCAGCTATTACCTATCATTAAAGATGAAACGGCTCCTTTGTTGAGAGATCCGATTACCGAAGCTGCAAACTATAGTCTTGAAGGTGATGGGAAACGGTTGAGGCCCATTATTACCTGGATTATGGGTATAAACGAATATCGATTAAATCAATCGTCCATTGTACCGCTGCTAAGATCATTGGAATTCATGCATACTGCTTCTCTAATCTTTGACGACTTGCCATCCCAAGATAATGCGTCCATCCGCAGAGGGCGTTCTACTCTTCACATGGTCTACAATAATGCCATTGCCGAATTAACGGGACTCTTTCTTACTCAGAAGGCAATTGAAGAACAAACGTCCCTTAATGATTTTGATGCGAAGACGGTGCTTAGCTTGGTTCAATATTCTGCACAAGTGACAGCAGAAATGTGTAAAGGACAGGCGATGGACTTAGGTTCAAGAGGCAAAGTATTAACATTGGAACAATTGAACATGTTATGTTTTTATAAAACTGGGATCGCCTTTGAAGCTTCCCTCATAATGCCTGCTATTCTTGCAAATGCAACAGAAGCGGAAATGCAAGCGTTGAAAAAATATGCCTATCATATCGGGATTGCTTTTCAAATTAAAGATGACCTGTTGGATGTTGAAGGAGATTTTAATACGCTTGGTAAATCCACTGGAAAAGATGCAGAAAATAACAATTCCACCTTTGTATCAATACTAGGGGTCGATGCTGCTAAAAAAGCAATGTGGGAGCATTACTGTCTGGCAATCGAAACGCTGCAGCTGGTTCCGAGAAATACCTCATTTTTAAAGCATTTATTGAATTATATCGTCAATCGGGATCATTAAAATAATTATTCAAAAGAAGGTAACCATCCAATGTGGTTACTTTCTTTTTTATATGAAAAACAGAATTGTAAAAAAATGAAAAATTTATTTAAAATAGTAATGAATTTTTCTATTATTTGTAATAAAATAATATCTCGCGAGGGGGAAAATTATGAATTTATTGAAAACGACACTGGCTCATTTTAAACCATATTGGAAAAAATTGCTTCTAGCTCTAACCTTTTCATTAATAGGCGGAGCTTTTACTATCTTACCTCCTATATTGGCAGGAAGATTAGTAGACGAGGTAATCGGGGCGCGAAATACAACCTTTTTGCTATGGATTGTCGGCGGGGTACTTGTTGCTTTCTTAGGCAAGTCACTGTTTGAAACCTTGCAGGAATATGTACAGGTTAAAATTGGTCTAGACGTAATAACAGACATGCAGATTCGGGCCTTTAAAAAGCTTCACCGAACACCAATGTCCTTTTTCACTACAACACCAAGAGGTGATATGTTATATCGATTAACGCATGATGTAGAGTCTGTACAAAACTTGAATAATACGGTTGTACCGCGTATTTTACAACAAGTTATTGGAGCGGCTGCTGCGTTTACAGCCGTTTTTGCCTTGTACTGGCCCGCAGCAATTGTCATGTTTGCGGTATTTGCTATTTACATATTCCCATCATTTAAACTGGGTATAACAATGCGGAAAATGAGCGCTGTACAAAGAGATATGAGCGCAGACATGTATCAGCATTTACAGGAAAGCATTGAAAGCACTAGACTTGTCAGGACATTTCAGACGCAAAAAAAGGAAATTGAAACACAGCAGAAAAAACAGATAGAATGGAAAAACTATTCGATTCGTGCAGCATTAATTGGAAAGGTCAATTGGCGGTTAGGGAATTTGTTTAATATCGCGACTCCCGGTGTTGTTATGTTAATTGGGGGCTTTTCCATCTGGAAAGGTAATCTTACCATAGGAACCTTGATTGCTTGTCTTAACTTTATTCCCATCATGTTTTTACCAGTTCGTTCGCTTGCTGAAAATGCACTAACCATTCAACAGGCAATCCCAGCATTACAAAGAATCTATGAATATTTTGATTTACCGGAAGAGCATAAAGAAAATCTGCCGTCTTTTGGTGCAGTGGAGGGTAATATAAACTTAGAAAATATCTGGTTCACTTATCCCAACAGCGAAAAACAAATTCTAAAAGGCGTGTCGCTCTCGATGGAACATGGGTCTCACATTGGTATTGTTGGTACAAGCGGCGGAGGAAAGAGTACACTTATTCAAATTCTTCTAGGTTTATATGAACCTGATAAAGGCTCAGTTCTTATAGACGGAAAGAACCTGTTTTCCTACAACCGAAATAGCTTTAGGCAGCAGGTTGGGGTGGTATCGCAGGAAACATTTCTCCTAAACAGTACATTGCGCAACAATCTTTTATATGGAAAAAAAGAAGCGACTCAAGAAGAATTAGATAAGGCAGTAGAAGCTGCGGGGTTAACTGAATTAATACAATCATTGGAAGATAAGTATGAAACGGTAGTCGGAGAACGGGGATTAAAGCTATCAGGCGGACAACGGCAAAGGGTAGCACTTGCAAGAGCGATTCTGCGCCAGCCGCCAGTTTTGATCTTTGATGAAGCGACTTCCTCCTTGGATGGGGAAACAGAGGAAAAAGTTCAGGAAGCACTAGAACAGTTAATTCCAGGCAGAACAACCATAACGATTGCCCACCGGCTTATCACAGTCAGGAATGCAGATAAAATCCTCCTTTTAGACCAGGGCATGGTGGCGGAAGAAGGCACACATGAAGAACTGCTGGCGTTAAGAGGGCAGTATTATGAATTATATAAAGCCCAATACAGCGAGTTAGAAAAGGAGATGATTGGATGAGTGTAAATACTGTCTCCGGGCAAAACAAGAATCGTGATGGCCGCAGAGTTCTGGCGTTTTTAAGACCCTATAAAAAGTGGGTAATTGCTGACTCAGTTGTTATTGCAATAAGTCAGGTTTTTTCAGCTTTAATCCCTACATTAGCGCTTAGCTGGCTTGTGGATACAATCATCCCAAATGAAAATCATTCTTGGCTTTGGGGCTTAATGTGGTTATTAATCTTTTCTGCCATCTTCGATTTAGTCATGATGGTTATTGATGAATATTTTTGCCACCAAACGGCAAAGACGGTAACCAATTGGCAAAAGCTGCGTCTGTTTAGTCATTTGCAGATTGTCCCTTATTCCTTTTATCATAACAACTCTTCTGGGGAGCTGCTGGCACGAGTCTCGGATGACCCTGATACTCTCCACAATTTTCTTGCTTGGGAAGGATCGACCTTCATGGCAAGTGTCCAGGGAGTATTTATTTACAGTCTGGTATTGCTTTGGATTCATCCTTATTTAATGATTACCAGTGTGGTTTTAGGTGTTATCTTTTATTGGACTTCTAATTATGTTGGGGTTAGGACCAGGGCTGCCTCTGCTAATGCGAGACAAGAGGCTTCTAGATACCTAGAGAGACTAAGAGAATCGGTTACGGGAATTCATTTATCACGAGTGATGGGAGTCTCTGAAAATGAGGTGGAAAGCGTGATTGCCATCCGAAACTCTTTCGTAAAGCATTCTATTAAGGAATTAAAGGCAAGAATGCAATCAGTTGTGGTTATTGCCAGCTATAATGGATTTGCTTTAGCTATTGTCTACTTGATTAGTACATTATTAATTTGGAACGATAGTTTGACTAGCGGACAAATGCTAACCGCAGGTGGGTTAGTAACGATTGCAGCCAACGAAATGCAGCGATTGCTCCGTAACTGGCTTTCTGTCAGAAGAACAGGGCCGGCGCTAGACCGTTCAGACATTCTCCTTTCGCACAAGCCAGCCGAAGCTGAAATAAAGAAAGGTATTCAAGGTGGAAGGGCAAGCGGAAGTATTAGCCTAAAAGAAGTAACGTTCGCCTATCCGGAAAAAGAAGAAAACGTGCTATCTGGTGTTACTTTTGATATCCAAGCTGGTCAAAAAGTTGCCTTAGTTGGACCAAGTGGTTCAGGAAAATCTACCATCGTAGATTTGCTATTTAGATTATATGAAACAAAAAATGGTCAAATTGAGGTGGATGGAAGAAATATAACTGAATGGGATACAGCTTGGCTGCGGTCACAAATAGCAATCGTAACTCAGGATGTTCAGTTACGGAACGGTTCCTTGGCGGATAACTTAAGAATTGGTAAGCCGGATGCCACGGACGAAGAATTACTAAAAGCCTTGCATGATAGCGGTCTGGATGAACTCATAGAAAGTCTGCCTGAAGGCTTAAATACAAAAGTCGGGGAACGGGGAAGTCTGCTTTCCGGAGGACAAAAGCAGCGTTTATCGCTCGCTAGAGCTATTATTAAAGATGCACCTATCCTTATACTTGACGAAGCGAGTTCTGCCCTTGATCCAATTACTGAAACGAAGATTAATGAGTCCGTTTTGAAAACGGGTAAGAAGCAAACCATTCTTATTATATCTCACCGTCTTTCCACGGTTCTCTCAGCAGATAAGATTATTGTGTTAGAAAATGGAAAAATTGCTGAACAAGGGGGGCACGCGGATTTGCTTGAAAATAGCAATGGTGTCTATGCTAGACTGTTTGGACGAGAAGCAGAAATCGGAGAAGAAACAATCAGCTATTCAATGTAATAAAGGCATAAAAAAGAGTCTTTCGTTCCCTAGAAAGACTCTTTTTTATACGATATGGACTATTTGGTAAAATTACCCCAAATTTATATCTGCTCTGTTATGGTAATATCTTAGATAAGGTACTTTAGAAAAGTAGGAGTGGAACATAATGAAGAAGCATAAAATAGAAGCCATTCTCGAAAAAGAATTAGTTATTGCACTCGGTTGTACGGAGCCTGTGGCGATTGCATTGGCCGCAGCAACGGCAAAAAGCTATGCCAGAGGGCAGATAGAAAAGATAAGTCTAAGAGCGAGCGGAAATATAATCAAGAATGCTAAATCTGTTGGGATTCCAGGAATGACTTCTAGTGGTCTCGATTTTGCTGCTGCTATTGGTGCCGCTGCGGGAAATCCAACGAAACAAATGGAAGTATTAGATGGACTTACTTTTGAAGATGAGCAGTCCGCCTTAAAACTAATAGAAGAAGGAAAAGTAACATCTTGTCAAGCCGATACACCAAAACGACTATATATTGAAGTCACCCTTACAACCAATCAGCATACTTCTAAAGTGGTTATTTCTGATAATCATAGCAATATTACGTTAATTGAAGTTGATGGTAAAGTTGTGTTTCAAGGTGGATGCGAAAATATTGGCATTCAGTCAGCTGAAGAGGAATTAATCTCACTTACAATCGATGAAATTGTTGAATGGGTTCAACAGCTTGATATACAAAGCTTATCTCTCGTAAAAAAGAGTATTGAACTGAATAGAGTAATTGGACAAGAAGGTCTTACGGGAGAGTATGGCTTAAAAGTAGGGAAGACCATAAGGGAAAATGTACAAAAGGGAATTCTATCCGATGATATAGCCACTGCAGCGATGTCTCTAGCTGCCGCTGGTTCTGATGCTAGAATGGCAGGTTCAACACTCCCTGTAATGGCGAACACCGGAAGCGGTAATCAAGGAATTGCCGTGACACTTCCAGTTGTGGCAGTCGCGGAGAAACTGCAGGTTTCAGAGGAAAAAATGATTAGAGCAGTGGCACTGAGCCATCTGATTACCATTCATATCAAATCAAAATTTGGGCGTCTTTCAGCATTATGTGGTGTAACTGCTGCGGGGATGGGTGCAAGTGGGGCAATTGTTTATTTACTTGATGGTCATCTAGATCAAATTAAAGCGGCAATTCAAAATACGATTGGTAATGTTTCAGGAATGATTTGTGATGGTGCAAAGGCAGGTTGTGCGATGAAAGTATCCACATGTTCAAATGTGGCTGTACAATCAGCTCTATTGGCACTTAACAATCAAGAAATTAAATCTACTGACGGATTTATCCATGATGATGTAGAAAAAAGTATTGAAAGCTTTTGTAAGCTAGGAAACGAAGGAACAAGGCATACGGACGAACTAATCTTAAAGCTGATGATGGAAAAATAACGAGATTCGACAGAGGCTTCAAGTAAAATTTCTAATATTTTTGGAATATGTGCAGATACTACTTCTGAAATAATGAAGGAGGTGCTACACATGCCAAAGGCTAAACAATACGTTGACCAAAGTATGTCATCGGTACAAAGTACGGTTGATACATTGCAACAAGCACTAAGTAATGCTGAAAAACCAGATAACAAAAACAAGATCCAACAAGCAATTAATTCTCTAAACGAAGTCCAGCAACAATTATCAGGATATCAAGATTAACTTACAACTGCCTGACATTTAGATGTCGGGCAGTTTTTTTGAACTAAAATTTGGGCTTCATCCATAGTTTTGATAAATCAACATAACCAAAATGCTTCAATTTGATGTTCATTAAATTAATGGAAAAAGGTATTTGCCTCTTTGAATAATAGAGCGGGATACAGAGAGAATTTGTTATTAAATAATTTTCTATTCTTAAATGCTGATCCATCCATTTTTCAAAGGGCAATTGATCATAGGCTTGGATACATTTCTGTAAAAAAAGATCAGATTGTGTTAATTTTCGTAATGGGGAGAAATTATTTTTCATGAAATTAAAATAGGAAAAGCTTTGGTTTAGCTCAAATATTTCTCCATGAATAAATATGTCCGCACTTCCTTTTAAATGATCATGATACACGGCATCATGAAACGAGACTTCCCCTAACTCCACTTTAATTCCGGCTCTTTTAAGGATGTTTTTTAGCCAAATGGACACATCCTTTGTATAGCCTGTGTACTTCATTTGTAATGGTTTTGAAAGCGATGGTTTTGCTATTCTGGGCATTGAATAAGGCTTGGAATAACCAATTAAACAACCAGAGTGATTTTCGGAAATAAGTGAATTAATTGTTGAAATTTGTGATCGATTTTCGTCTATCAACATATGAATGTAATCCCGTACTTCTTTTCTAGCAATATCGGAATGACGATAACTATTCATCACCACAATACCAAAACCCGAGTCACTTTCCACTTCAAAGGTTCCTACTTCCCTTGATTCATGGGCACCATAATATACATTTCCAAACTCTCTCGAAACTTGAATAAATTCAACAGTATCCAATAGCGGGCGCTCACCGTAATATTGTTTAAAGGCATGTAATACGGTTTTCTCTTCCGAATTCTCCCCCATATAAAAGCTGCCTGTTCCAATGACCTGCCCATTGGATTCTTTATAAATACTCGCAGTTATCATACTAAGAAGCGGCAAAATATAGGTACAGCCATTTGGGAATTCAATTTCTACTATAAGGGGTGCAGAAGAATATATCTTACTAATAGGTTTCCATAGTTCAGCATATATTTCATCTTGCTTCATCCGAAAAAAGGATTGGACAACGTCCTCCGCTTTGAGAATGGATCCATCATGGAAGGCTACATCTTTTCGCAGGTATAATGTTAACTTTTTATCCGTGACTTCCCATCTATGAGCAAGCTCGGGAATAATTGTATTATCTTCCTCTAATGCTACTACACGGTTATAAATGTTTGCTATTAAGTTTGCGCTATGTACGTCTGCGGCCTTTAATGGATGATAGGTTAAGAAACGGTAAAATCGGGGAATAATTAACCGGTCCTGCCCTTCTTGATGAAATCCAAACTTGGATTGAAACCTGGTCATCAATCGTTGCTTTGTTTCCGTAGACCATTGATATAATAATAATTTACTAACTTCCTGGATAGAGTATTTTTCTAGATGGGCTAAGAATTGCTGTTCATATGCTGATTCAACGTCTTTATTCCAAAGGAGTGTAGAATGATTTCCTCTCCCTCTTCCAGCTTCGAATGTCAGCCAGCCAGCAGCTTGCCATTGATTCAGTTTACGTCGGGTTTGCTTGGTGCTGAGAAATAATGTATCAGCCAGTTCTTTCACTTTTACCTCTCCTGAAGAGATTGAGTTCCATAAAGCTAGTAAATAGTGATCCATATGCTCATTCCTTTTAAAAGTAGACATATTTTTGAAAATTGGACATTTTTTTATTATTACGTCTAGTTTACTATAAATGGTATGAAAGGTGTTGGTAAATATGGCATGGAAAGACTATCCCCAAAATATTAAGGTTCGACTGATTACCTCGTTTTTTAACCGAGCGATTGCAAGCTCCGTAATGCCGTTTATGGCGCTATTCTTTGCACAGTATAAAGGAGCGGTTTGGGCAGGTATCTTCTTAGCAATTACGGTCATTATAAGCTTTTTTATTAACTTTATCGGCGGTTATATTTCAGACCGCTTCCCACGTAAAAAAATTATTATCTTAACATCGGCATCTAGTGCCCTTACGTTTGGTTTCATGACTATAAGCTTGCTGCCTGACCAAAAATGGATTTTCTTATTTGCGGTCAGCTATATAATTTTCACGATTACGAGCAGTCTCGGCCGTCCTGCCGTGCACGCGATTATTATTGACTCGACAACCCCGGAAAATCGGAAGAGTGTGTATGCCCTTGATTATTGGCTGGTAAATTTAGCGATGGCTATTGGGGCTGCATTAGGCGGACTATTATATGTGAATCATCAATTAGAACTATTTATCACACTGACGATTGTTTCGATCAGTTTGCCGGTTGCCTATGGAATATGGTTAAAGGATACTCGTGTTAAACTCTTGGAAAAAAAGCACCAGAATATTTTTATCGATCTTTTCCATAATTACAAAGTTGCGTTTCAGGATAAACCATTTGTCATGGTGGTTGCCGGGTCCATGTTTATTTTTGCAGCAGAATTCTCACTTAATAGTTATATTGGGGTTCGATTAGCGGATGAGTTCAAATCAATATTTATCGGAAATTTTGAAGTGGCCGGGGTCAGAATGCTAAGTTTTCTTAATATCGAAAATATGCTGATGGTCGTGGCATTGACCTTCTTTGTTTCAAAAATCACAGATAAATTCTCGCCGCGCAAAATGCTGCTCTTAGGACTGCTGCTGTATGGTGCAGGATATACCATCGTTACATCGGCAAATATATGGTATGTTCTGATATTATTTAACGCCATAGCGACTATAGGGGAGCTTATTTATTCGCCGATTGCTAATGCTGAAAAAGCCAATATGATGCCGGAGGATAAACGCGGCTCTTATTCTGCCTTTTCTAACTTAGGTTTTAATGGGGCAGATTTAATTGCTCGGGGTGCAATCGTACTAGGGGCATTTTTGGTGCCAACGATGATGTCTGTTTATTTTGGAATCATATTAATGGCGGGGACATTCCTTCTGTATAGTGGACTATTTGTGGTTAATAAAATACGCGTTCAAAAAAATATGTCAACGTAATTTGGAGGTTTAAGTGCTAAAAGTGGAGATTAGAAGACCTAGAATCGAAGATAAACAGGAATTGAACCAATTTTTTAGGACGGTTATCACCGATACCTTTAGAAGAGAAGGAATAGCCGATTTAATCGAAGATATCGAAGCTGAAATTGATAGTAAAAACAAGTATTTGAAAATGGATCTGGAGACTAGCGGAGAGAAAAGATATTTTTTAATAGCTTTGGCTGAAAAGAAAATTATTGGAACAATAGAATATGGTCCTGCTAGTAAACTAATTCATCATTGTACGAATGGGCTGCTGGGGAATCATGTTGAAGTAGGAACGGTATTTGTACATCCATACTATCAAAGACAAGGAATAGGAAATAGACTGCTGGGAGAAATGCTGCAAACCTTAAAGAGTCTAGGAATCGAAGAATTCTGTCTCGACAGCGGCTACAAAACTGCACAAACTATTTGGAAAAAGAAATTCGGTGAACCTGATTATTACCTGAGGGATTATTGGGGGCAAGGGCAGGATCATATGATTTGGAAAATATCAACAAGTGGGGTCTATTTTTAAAAAATAGGCTCCTTTTTATTATGTTGTTGTGTTTGATAATGTTATAGTGTTATAATGTGTTAGTATGATAATATGGTAACGTACTAAAGCGAAATTAATTTTATAAAAGGGGTTCGTACAAATGAAAAAGTTAGCTACTATGATTTTTATATTAACTGCCGTACTTGTAATTTTTACTGGGTGCTCAAAATCAGCTAGTAAAGAAGAAGATACGCTTGTCATTGGGATCGATGATAAATTTGCTCCAATGGGTTTCCGCGATGAAGATAACAATATCGTTGGGTTTGATATTGATTATGCAAAAGCAGCAGCAGAAAAAATGGGAACAGAAGTTAAGTTCCAGCCGATTGATTGGAAAACAAAAGAAGCAGAACTTAGCAGTGGAAGAATTGACCTTATTTGGAACGGATACACCATTACCGATGAACGTAAGGAAAAGGTCCTTTTCACAAAACCATATCTAAAAAATGCACAGGTAATCGTTACTCTAGCTGATACACAGCTTACAAAACTAGATGATTTAGAGGGGAAAGTAGTTGGCTTACAGTCACTTTCTTCAGCTTCTGATGCCCTAAACGCCTCACCGATTAAAGAAAAGGTTAAGACTGTAACTGAGTTTGCTGATAATGTACAGGCTCTAACTGACTTAAAGAGCGGTCGTTTGGACGCAGTAGTTATAGATGAAATTGTCATCAATTATTATATGACAAAAGAGGCAGAAACATTTAAAGTGCTTGAAGAGTCGCTTGCTCCTGAAGAATATGGAATCGGAGTTAAAAAAGGAAATGAAGAGTTACTTGAAAAGCTCCAGAAGTCACTAGATGAAATGAATGAAGATGGAACAGCTGCTAGTATTTCGGAAAAGTGGTTTGGAGAAGATAAAGTACTAAAGTAATATGAAAATAAGGTAAAACAGGATTTCCTTTGGGAACCCTGTTTTGTTTTTGGAGGAGTTTTCAATGACGTTAGACTATTTTACGTCTATTCTAGTACCAATGCTTGAAGGTGCACAGATGACCGTTCTGTTGTTTGTTATTGCAATTATCGTCTCTGTACCACTTGGCTTCCTGTTGACACTTGCCGTTAAAAGCAATTTAAAGCCTCTATCCTTACTGGCTCAGGGCTATATTTATGTTATGAGGGGGACTCCTCTTTTACTACAATTGTTGTTAATCTGCTTCGGGCTGCCGATGCTGCCTGTAGTCGGGGAATATTTAGTATTAGATCGCTTTGTGGCAGCATGTTTGGGATTTGTTTTAAACTATGCAGCCTATTTTGCAGAGATTTTCCGCGGCGGTCTTTTGGCGATTGATAAAGGACAATATGAGGCGTCACAGGTTCTTGGTTTAAGCAAATGGCAGACAACCACAAGGATTATTTTACCGCAAATGTTCCGTGTCACACTTCCGGCTATTGCAAATGAATCGGTAACACTTGTTAAGGATACGGCTTTACTCTATGCTGTGGCAGTTCCAGAGTTGCTGCACTACGCTCAAACTGCTGTAAACCGAGACTTTACCATCGTGCCATTTTTTATTGCTGGAATAATTTATCTCATTATGACACTCGTTCTAACCTTTATTTTTAAAGGAATTGAAAGAAGATACAAATTTGAATAAAAAGGATTGGTAAATGTGGCAATCATTGAAATATCCAACCTGAAAAAATCGTTTGGTAAGCTGGATGTTCTAAAACAGATTACCTTTGATGTTAATAAAAATGATGTAATAGCTGTAATCGGCCCATCTGGATCAGGAAAAAGTACAATGCTCCGCAGCTTGGTTCACTTGGAAGAAATAAATGGAGGGAGCATTACCATTGATGGTGATTCCTTCGTTAAAGATGGGGTCTACGCAAAACCGCAGGAAATCAAAAAGATTACTTCAAAAATGGGAATGGTCTTCCAGCATTTTAATCTATTTCCGCATTTGACGGTTAAAGAGAATCTAGAACTGCCTCCTAAATTAGTAAAGAATGAGCCGTTTGAAGTGATTCAGCAAAGAAGCAATGAATTATTGAGAAAAGTTGGTCTTACCGAAAGAGCCGATGCGTATCCTGCAAATCTATCAGGCGGTCAAAAACAACGGGTGGCTATCGCAAGAGCTTTAATGATGAACCCTGAAATCCTTTTATTTGATGAGCCAACTTCTGCGCTGGACCCTGAATTGACAGGGGAAGTTTTAGAGGTAATAAAGGCACTTGCCGAAGAGCAGATGACAATGTTGGTCGTTACACATGAAATGGGTTTTGCTAAGGAAGTAGCAAACCGGGTTATATTCATGGATAACGGCGAAATTATTGAAAGCGGCCACCCTTCAGAATTGTTTACAAACCCTCAGAATGAAAGGACAAAAGCCTTCTTAAGCAGAAGCTTGAAATAATATGAACACAAAAAGGATACAGTCATTAGAGGCTGTATCCTTTTATGTGTGAAAATTAACTTCCGTATTCTCCGCTATCATGGCTGATTTGCCAATGGATACCGAATTTATCTGTTACTTGACCATAGAGTTTTGCCCAGAAGGTTTCTTGGAGCTCCATCGTCACCTTTCCGCCTTCTTTTAATTGATCATACCATGATTGAATATCATCCAAATTTTTGCTTACGAGGGCAAGTGTTACATTATTACCTTCAATAAATGGTGACCCAGGGAAGTTATCAGAAAACATGACATTGCTGCCATCAATGTTAAGTCGTGTATGCATGACTAAATCTTTTACTTCCTCTGGCATTTGATAATCTGGATGTTGCGGTGAGTCACCAAAGGTCATGATATTTGGTGTGTCTGTCTTAAAAACCTTCGCATAAAATTCTACTGCTTGGCGCGTATTTCCATTAAAAACTAGATAAGCATTTACTGGCATTTACTTCACTCCTCTAAAATGGCTATGTACAAATTTCATTCTCTCCGTTTAATTCTATATTAGACTGTCTTTATCCTTTTTTGTACTCTAAGTTTGAGTAATTACTATCAATGGTTTGTAAATTTGATTATTCTATAATACCAGTACTCATAACCTCGACCTTAACATTCACATCAAAGGCCATTTCGGGATAAAGCTTTAGCCATTCTTTATAGGTATCCTTAGTATGAAGTCTGGTGGCTTTATATCGAACACCAAATCCTAAAGGATCCACTTCATTTTCCTGGAACTTTTTAAGGAGGGCTGTTATGTCTTTTTTTGCAACCTCACTCGCATGCTTACTAAAGGTACTAAGGTCTTTTATATTCATTCCCTGGTTCGATTCCTCAATAATCCCCTCCATCGTAACATCCATTTTTAAGACCGGTTTCTGTTTTGGTTTTGTAATTATTTTAAAATTTGTTTTTGCTGTATCGATGGAAACGGTATACTGAAGATCATCCCTTTTTACCGTTAAATCCGTCCTTTGAACGTTATTCAACAACAGATTGCATATTTTAGTCTCCATAGGGGTCAGTTTAAAAGGATCTTTATTTTTAGCAAGAAGGACTGAACTATTTACAATAATTTTCTTTTTGTCTTTGCTAGAAGTTAAAACTGGTAAAATTGGATCTATTCCCGTCTCTAGCATTCTCCGCCTAAGGTCAAAAAGAAAAGTAGTCACAATATAAGAACTTTCAACCCCATTTTGATCAAATAGATTAAATAAGGCATGGGAGCCAGCCATTTCGGACGAGGGCTCTGCCTTTAAAACACTTTCAGCATTTGGTGTCCCAACTGCTACCCAGGAGATTCTCTGAATGTCCCTTCTTCGGACAAAAATGTCCAACACCTCCGTTAAGTCATGGTGAAGAATTTCCTTTCCTAATACAATCACCTTTGCATGGCCAAAATCGATTTCTTTATCCACATGTGTCTTTAACAGGCGAATGGCTGCGGCGATGGATTCACTTTCCTTCGTCAGGTAAGTATATTCTGTTCCTGATTGTTTTAGAGAACCAGAGGGAACTGCAAGTTTAAGGATGATCTTGTAAGGTTTCTTTTCGTTATCCGTATGATCAATCCCAATGGACATAACGAAAATTCTTTTGTCGATGTCTTTAAATCCACATCCAGATTGAAGGATCAGCAATAGTGCAAGTAGGGTTGCGATAAAGGGTTTTCCTAAACGACTTACGATAATCTTCAAACCTTAGCCCTCCTTTTAATCATCCAAAAAAGGCCAAACATGAAAAAGAATGAACAGAGCAGGTAATTCAGAAAATAGCTTGAAAACTTTAGAAGTTGGTATTCCGTTAGATAGGTAACACTTTGCAAGCCTCCCAGCCAGAAAAGCCCAATAAAAAGAAAAGGAGTAAGGTTATGTTTGTGCATTGTCATTTTTTTGAACCAAATAATGCTTTTTAGCAGCTCTAAGGTAACATGCCAGTGTATCAGAACGCTGAGAAAAGAAATGGCCAAGTACAGGAGCAAGAAGATATAAAGCACCCGTTCCACAATAAAAAGTTCTAATCGAAGTGTATCACTGGTTGTAATCCATGGGTAAACCACGTGTTCGACCGCATTAAATCCGAGCATGCCAATTGGGATAAAATATGTAGTAACAAACGTTGCTCCCCCAATGAACGCTATAAAGAGCATGTTTTTCCAGTTAATTCGCTGATCTCTTTTAAAGAGGCGATTAAAGATGACGAGATTAAATCCACCTAATAATAAATAGATAGAAGCGGCGATTGCTGAAAAACTAGGGTAGTGATTGATATACATTAGCGATTCTTTGATAAAATCCAATTTCAACTCAGGGGCTGTGTATGCTTTGAGTGTAATAACAAAAATAAAAGGCAGACAGCATAACAGAACGGTCTCAATCGTAAAAAGGACACTCTTGCTTTTCATCAAGATGCCATAGGAGAGAAACGCCAAGAAGGTGGCTGAGATCCAGGGCAAAGGCATATCTGGGGTTAGAAACCTTTTTAATAAAAAGGAGAATGTCACTAATGTAATAAGGCCTGCGATATACCAAGTGCAGGAAGTGACAAATATAATCGTAAAAGATAACCACCGGGGTAGATACCTCTTAGTTAAGTCGGGAAGACCTTTGCCAGGGAATAAGTTAAAAAAACGGGTACAAAGATAGCAGAAAACCAATCCTAAAAAAAAGGAAATAATCATGGAATTGATTGCCCCCTCCGTCCTTTGTGATATAAGAATCTTTGGGACTGAGGCGACAACATTGGCTACCATATTAACAAAGACAAGGTAAAAAAAGTAACGGTTCATGTGGAAGTCCTCTCCGTTTCTGTTCGCTTGCTCTGAAGGTAGATTTTAAAATAGGGTTCTCCGAAGCTATTCAATTGCGATAAATACATTAGTAATCCTATTAGCCCAAATAACAAACCCGCCAGACCAGCAAAACTGGAGATAGCAAGGAGAATAAACCGAACCACTCGTATGGCAAAACTCATTTCGTTGATCGGTATGACAAAGGTTGATATCGCCACGGCGCCAACAATAATAATCATGATATTAGAAGCCAAGGCCGCTTCTGTTGCAGCCTGTCCCAAAATTAACCCTCCAACCGTTGTCGCTGTACCAGTGACGGCCTTAGGCAGGCGTATACTGGCCTCTGTTAAAAGTTCCATGAAAACCAGTAAAAAGAGAACCTCAATAAACGATGGGTATGGGACGCCAATCCGGCTGCCTGCTACGGACAGGGCAAGCTCCACTCGGAACACCTCGGGATTGTAGGAGGTAGCTGCAACGTATAATCCTGGCAGGGTTAGGCAGGCAAACAATCCAAAATAACGAAGTAGCTTTAAAAATTTCGTAATCCAATAAGATCCGTATTTATCATCCATTGAAGACATAAAATCAAAAAAGACGGCAGGTGCAAGGACGGTAGTGTGACTGCCATCCAGTAAAAGAATAACTTTGCCTCCTGCGAGATTATAAACGACACGGTCAGTGCGCTCTGTCATCATCATGATTGGCATTAAGGAGCGTTTTTTATCGTTTAATAAGCGGTTCAACTCCATTGTTGACTGGACAGTTTGGGGTTTAATGGAATTAAGTTTACTTTTAATGTTTTCTAAGACTTCATCTAGGACAACTTCTGCATCATATAGAATGGCCAAGGTTAGATGTGTCTTTTCGCCAATATCCATCGTCTCTATTTTAAGCGAGGACTTGTGGTAGCGTTGGCGAATCAGATTGATATTGGTTACAATATCCTCACTAAGAGATAATTGTGGTCCTTGAATTGTAGGCTCTATCAATGATTCTAAAACGGTATCTGAGTTAACTTTTTTTATATCCAATAAGAGGAGTTGATTCCGAATCGCAACGATCACACTTCCCTTGGTCAAATCAAGCAGAATTTGTTCTTTTGCTTTAATTTCTTGCAGGTTTGGCAGAGAGCTTAAATAAGCGGCTACATGCCGGTCATTTCCCAATTCAAAGAAAGGTTTAATGACTAGCTGCTGGAGTTGTGCTCCATCCACAACCGTTTTGATGTATAAAAGCTCTGTATGTTTTTCATCAATATGTAATGGTTTGTATACCAAATCAAAGGATGGCTTTAATTCCTCTGATAACCAGTCCAAGGTCTCCCGGATATTCCCCTTATTCTGTTTCTCAAAACTCATCAAATCTCACCTCCTAATCGGTTTATCCCTCAGTTATCAGCAATTTGCATGTTTTTGTAGAAGAAGGGAATTTTAGGTTTATCTTGTCCTCAATGGCAATCATCATACACATTACTAGCAGGTTGTTAGGGGCACATTTTTTTGTTATGGTGAAAACGTTAGTAGAAACAAAAGATAATAATAATGTTAAATCCGGAATGTTAAGAAAGAAGGAATGAGTAGTGACTTTTCAGGTGAAAGAAACGATGATTTCAGAATCAAAAATTAAACAAAGAGTAAAAGAATTAGCTGAGGAAATTGAAAGAGATTTTAACAATGAAGATATTATGTTAATCGTTGTACTTAAAGGGTCTTTTGTATTCGCAGCCGACTTGATTCGTGAAATGAAAGGGAATATCAACGTCGATTTCATTTCAGTTTCTAGCTACAGCAATCAAACAGAAACAACCGGAAAAGTGAAGCTATTAAAAGATCTTGATGAAGATATCACGAATAAAAATGTTGTTGTAGTTGAAGATATTATAGATAGCGGGTTGACACTACATTTTTTGAGAGATCATTTGAATATGCACAAACCAAAACGGATTAAAATATGTACACTCTTAGACAAGCCTGAAAGAAGAAGAGTGGATTTACCGGTCGACTATGTTGGCTTTGTCATCCCAGATGAATTCATCGTGGGTTATGGAATCGATTACGCACAAAAGTATAGAAATTTACCTTATATTGCCACGGTGGAAGAGGTTTAGTTTTCCTGCATCTAAAGAGGAGGTTTTCTATTTTGACTGCAAATATTTTTAAAGGAAAGAATGAAGAAGAAAAAAATAACCTTGAGGAAATTCTTGAACATTCGATTGAAGTAGAAGAAGATCTCATGAGGACCTACCTAATTACAGCGGAGCGGATTCACGATAATGATGAATTAAAGGAGCGCCTCGAAAACTTTGCAGAAGGAAATGCAAAAAGAACAAAACAGCTGATCGATGAATTGAAGGATAGTAAAGAGAAATAAAAAGAAGCTGTGGGAAATGAATATGCTCCCACAGTTTTTTGTTTTCCGCTGGATATTTGTTAAAAAACTAAAAGTGATTCAAATCATGTATGTTGCTTTAAAAGTGTGATTTAATGAAGGTAAAGGAATGGTTAGGAGGTATAGTCCATGGGTATAAACGAAATACCTTCTAGTGAAAAAGGGAATTCACCTTTTTTAAATACTTCTGCCTTGTTAAAAGATTTAAAAGCACTTTTTAAGGCTGGTGTATTATTTGCCAATGTTCTACCGGTATTTACAGGATTCTGGTTAGCTAATTATTTTACTGGGAATTCTTTTGTAGATAACTTGGGATTATTCCTCTTGACAATCATTGGCAGTACATTGGTAATGGCTGGAGCGCTTATCCTAAATAATTGGTACGATGTTGATATTGATACGATAATGGAACGAACAAAAAATCGACCAACCGTAACAGGAAATATTCCTCTTAAAATTGTGTTAAAAATGGGGATTTTCTTTACCATAATTGGGTTCATGATGTTACTATTTACCACCATCGAAGCCGCCATTTACGGTTTCATTGGTTGGTTCACGTATGTGTTTTTATATACGATGTGGTCAAAACGAAGATATACGTTTAATACAATTATCGGGAGTGTATCGGGTGCGGTAACACCGTTAATCGGTTGGGCAGCAATAGAATCCAGCTTGCACATCGTTCCCATCATATTATTTTTGATCTTATTTATTTTTCAAATGCCGCATACTTTTGCGATTGCGATGAGGAAATGTGAAGAATATAAGGCCGCTGGGGTTGCAATGCTTCCAGTGGTACGTGGATTTAAAATTACAAAAGTGCAAATTATCATTTATGTGGCCTGCCTGCTGCCATTCCCATTTTTTTTAACTTCACTCGGTTCCATGTTTATAGTGATTGCGACTATCTTGAATGTGGGGTGGTTAGCTGTAAGTATCGCTGGTTTTTTTTCCAAGAATGACCTTAAGTGGGCCTATGTAATATTTTTGTATTCCGTAAATTATATAATGGTACTATTTTTGTTAATGGTTATAGTTACTATTATTTAATAAAGAGAGAACTGCCCCTGAACTGCATTACATTTGCAGATCAGGGGCAGTTTTTTATTTTAGGCTAAAAGAAAATTACCATGGTTTATCTGGGTCAGATTGTGCCGGTAATTTGGGGAGGCATGATTTATCGGCACTATCCGGGTCAGATTGTGCCGGTAATTTGAGGAGGCATGATTTATCAGCACTATCCGGGTCAGATTGTGCCGGTAATTTGGGGAGGCATGATTTATCGGCACTATCCGGGTCAGATTGTGCCGGTAATTTGGGGAGGCATGATTTATCGGCACTATCCGGGTCAGATTGTGCCGGTAATTTGGGGAGGCATGATTTATCAGCACTATCCGGGTCAGATTGTGCCGGTAATTTGGGGAGGCATGATTTATCAGTACTATCTCGGTCTGATTGTTCCGTTAATCTGTGGAGCTATGATTTATCGGCACTATCCCGCCGTAATTGTTCCTGTAATTTGGGGGCCTTGGATTTTCGAGGAGCCATCGTGCCTTCCACGCAAATCAACAGAGTGCCAATATCAATATTTAGCTTTATCACAGCATATTTTTAAAAAAAATTATGTGCCCGTGATGCAGTTCACTACACTGAGAATCACTCGCAATTATGATAGAGATAAGAACAAATTAAGGGGGTTGAATTTCCAATGGGAGCTGCAAAAGTGAATCACAATAAAAAGGAAGCGAAAGAGTACGAAGCACCATTAAAAGGAACATGGATTTCCGTCACAGTGGTTGGCATTGTTATTGTTGCTACGTATCTAGTACTATATGGACTTTATATGGCGAGAATTTAAGGGGGGATAAATGATGAAAATGCATCTTGATGAAAAGATATGGCTTACGATCAGTTTTGGTATCATCATGGGATTCATGTTAATTACAGGATATCAAGCTTTTGCTTTAGAAATGGGACCGCCAAGTAATATGGAAACGATTGATCCTCAAAAAGTCGATCAAACTGTACCTTTTGATAAACCTGGATTGAAACAAATTGGCGACAATGAATATGAAGTGGTTATGACTTTACAAGCCTTTGGGTTTACTCCTAACAATATTGAAATACCTGCAGGAGCAAAGGTTACTTTTATCATGACCTCAAAAGACGTGGTTCATGGATTTGAAGTAGCAGGAACCAATATAAATGCGATGGTTATGCCAGGGCATATTCAAAAAATCACACAAACATTTGATAAACCAGGAAATTATTTAGTGATCTGTAACGAATATTGTGGTGCAGGTCACCAATTGATGAGTACAACTATTACGGTTAAGTAAGGGGGGAAGTTAAAATGGCAATTCCAAAAAGTATTATGGAAAAAACAAATAAAGCAATGGGAATTAGTTCAGAGGATGCTAAAATAACGAAATCATATATATTTACAGCATTTATGGCACTATTGATTGGTGGATTTTTAGGATTGATTCAAGGTTTAAACCGTGCAGGACTTTTAGAACTTCCATCATGGCTTAATTACTATCAAGTTCTAACAGCACATGGCTTATTATTAATTCTTGTGTTAACGGCTTTCTTTACGATTGGATACTTTTATGCTTCACTTTCTCATACTTTAGGAGGGCTTCTTCCAAAGGTTAGAAGGATTGCTTGGGTTGGTTTTTGGTTGAAAATGGTTGGGTTTGTACTGGCAGTCATTCCAATCTTGATGAATGAAGCTTCCGTTATGTATACATTTTATCCGCCAATGGCAGCTCATCCAGTATTTTATCTTGGCTTAGTGTTTATTGTATTAGGGGTATGGGCGTGCTGTATTGGCTCATTTATACAAGTGGCGAACTGGAGAAAGAACAATAAAGGTCAACACGTTCCAATTCTAGCTTACTTTGCAACAGGTGTATTTGTTCTATTGTTCTTCGCACTTATCCCAGTAGCAATCGAAGTTTTAGTTATGATTTTACCATGGTCCTTAGGCTGGGTTGAGACAATCAATGTTATGGTTGCCCGGACACTATTTTGGGCATTTGGACATACGTTGGTTAATATTTGGTATTTAACTGCTGTATCAGCGTGGTATGTAGTAGTACCAAAAATTATTGGCGGCAGACGCTGGAGTGACGTATTAACTCGTGTGGTTATTATAGCTCTAGTTGTTATGAACATTACTGGTGGTTTCCACCACCAAATTATTGATCCTGGTATCAATGAAGTTGTTAAATTTATGCACGTGTTTATGAGCCTAGCGATTGGCTTCCCATCGTTAATGACAGCTTTTGCCTTGTTTGCAGTATTTGAAAGAACAGCAAGAAGAAAAGGCGGAAAAGGACTTATTGGCTGGTGGAAGAAGATGCCGTGGGGCGATGTTCGTTTCCTAGCGCCATTTATTGCAATGGTTGCTTTCATACCAGCAGGTGCAGGCGGTATTGCACAAAGCACGAACCAGTTAGATCAGGTTGTTCACAATACCATGTGGATTGTTGGACATTTCCATTTAACATTAGGTATGTCAGTCGTAATGACATTCTTTGGAATCAGTTATTGGTTAGTTCCTTATATTTCAAAACGTGTATTAACTCCACAGATAAATAAATTAGGTGTTATCCAAACTTGGATTTGGACAGTAGGTATGATCTTTATGGCTGGTGCTATGCACTGGGTTGGATTACTGGGCTCACCAAGAAGAACTTCCTACACCACCTATGGTGACCATGCAACAGCTCTAGGCTGGGACCCATACTTAATGTGCTTAGCAGTAGGAGGAACACTTTTAATTATTGGGGTCATTCTTCAAGTGTATGCCGTTATTAATATGATGTTTTTTGCTCCAAAAGGAGAAACAGAATTTCCAATTGCGGAAGAAGAAGAAAATGCAACAAAAACACCATATTGGACTGAGCGCTGGGGCATTTGGATCGTAGTTATGCTGATTGTAGTTGCAATGGCATATGTAATACCACTAACAGAATTTATCGTAAATGCACCGCCAGGATCACCACCTTATAAAACTTGGTGATAAAAAGGAGAGAGATAGTTCCAATTCTTGGGCTATCTCTTTATTAAATAAGTTGGATGTGATCTATCATGATCAAAAATAAACATAACACCATTTCGTTAGTTTTAGTTCTCGTATTTGGATTCGTATTATTTTTCATAGGAACAGATGGATTCAGTGCCTATACTGCCGAAACCGCTCGAGTAAAGCAGTTGATCGATGATAAACCAAAATTCCCAGACGTTACGCTTGAAGATAGCAATGGCCGTAAATATTCAATATCTGAGTTTGAAGATAAATATGTATTTATTACATTTTTATATACTTCCTGTACAACGGTTTGTCCTGAATTAGAATATAACATGAAGCAAGTTTATGATAAGGTGCCAAATAAGTTTTTAGGGAAAGATATTGTTTTTTTAAGTATCAGCTTTGATCCCGAAAGAGATGATCCTGCGACCTTAAACAAATACAAAGACTTTTTTAAGAGTGATGGAGAAACGTGGAGGATGGCTAGAGTCCCAAATCAAGAGGAGTTAGACCAATTGTTGAAAGCATTTGGCGTTATCGTGATTCCTGATGAATATGGTAATTTCGCCCATAATTCCGCCTTCTATTTAGTTGATCCAAAAGGCAGTTTGGTAAATGTGATGGATTACAAGGAAATAAATGCAACAGCTAAAACAGTTGTTAATCTACTTGAGAATGGAACGGAGGAATAGTCTATGAATCAGTCATTTTATGGCTTACTGCTATTTATTTTCTTAGTTGTTCCTCCCGTTGCAACATTCATGGAATCGATCATGGTGATTCATATGCATATGCAAATGCCGATGCTAGTCATAGCAGGCTTCTTAATGGCTCGATTTTTTCAAAAAAGATTTCCGGGATTTTTTGAAAAGTGGAACAGTAATGGGGTACCAGGCATTCTTTTATTTGTGATTATCATGGTATACTGGATGTTACCCCGAACCATGGATGAAGCTTTGACGACACAAACAGTAGAAGTGTTTAAATTTATTAGTTTGCCATTTTTGGCTGGAGTTTCATTAAGAGATAGTTGGAAAAAACTAGGTGGATTTGGAAGGAATTCGACCATTATTAGTTTCACGATTATGTTTTTAGGATTAGGCTGGTTATATGTTTGGTCACCGGTACAATTATGTAATAACTATCTGTTAATCGAGCAAGTCACTCTGGGATGGGCATTTTTAACGACAGCAATTGGTTTGGTGGTCTACTTGGGGTACAATTTTTTTATCGACCCTTCAGCTTATGAATAAACAAGAGTTATGGGGCGGGCAGGAGTATAATCATGAAAGAACAGTATTATGATGAATTGTTGAATATCTCTACAGTGGGAGACCAAAAGGGCTACAATAAGTCTTACCATTATCACAGGTATGAGCCAACTCCCTATTGTGCACTAGGTTTATTATTTAAGCAGTATGAATTAAAAAGTACCGATCACATTGTTGATTTTGGATGCGGAAAAGGCAGATTAAATTTTTTTATTCATCACTTATTTCATGCCTCTGTTACAGGAATTGAAATGAATGAGACTTTATATAAAGAGGCAGTTGAAAACCAAAAGAATTACCTGAAACAGAATAAAAATGCTAAGGATAAAATTCAATTCCATTGCTGCTTGGCAGAAAAATATGAAATAGACCCGTTGGATAATCGATTTTACTTTTTTAACCCTTTTACGGTTCCGATTTTTTGGAAAATCATTAATAAAATATTAGCTTCAGTCGAAAAGTTCAAACGTGAAGTTGACGTGATTTTATATTATCCATCGGAGGATTATATCTATTTGTTAGAAAACGTCACCTTATTTGAGTTAAAGACAGAAGTCCAGCTTCCAGGTTTGTATGAAAACAATCAAAATGAGCGATTTTTAATCTATCGCCTGTCATACTAAAAATAGCCCTCGTTGCACCCGACATCCTGAGGGCTATTTAAGTGGTTTTCACTTTTATTTTATTGGAGATTAATTTATTAAGTGCCTTTTCAACATTTGCTTGATTTTGCTGGAGAATCCATTTTTTTGGTATGGTTATATAATGGCAGTGGCTGCTTTTAATAAAGTTATAAATGATTTGAGCTTCGTCGATTTCTTCTCTGTCTAATTCCTTAAAGGGTTGAGGTGAATCATTATTAAATTTAGTTAAAATCAGCATACTAAGATGCTCAACGGATGTTTGATCAATATCAAATTTCTTACTAAAGAGAATCTTGTTGCGTTTAATGAGAAATAGTTTGCAGGTTTCCTCGCCTAAGAATTCAAGAACAGCTACATTCTGCTGTTTCTCTGTGAATTCAATTACCTTTTCCTTCTTAATTAAAAAATTAATAGCCTCAATTCTATCCCTATACGTTGCTGCAGCTTCGAAATCGAAGCTTTCAGAAGCAAGAGCCATTCGCAGCTTCATTTCTTCCAGTATCGCCATGTCCTTGCCAGACAATAATCCAATGATATTGTCTACTATTTTATTATACTCTTGAATAACAGAATTACCGCGGCACATTCCAATACATAAACCGAGGGAATGGTTTAAGCATGGAGAATTGGTTATTTTATTGCTGCTGCAAAGTATTTTAAAGGTTTCCTTTATCCCAATTATAGCTTGTTCCACTCTAGTTTTACTTGGAAATGGACCAAAATAAAGCCTTCCATCCTGTTCTAGTTTTGTGTTTGTTATATCAATGGTGCGAAACACTTTATCCCTATTAATGACAATATACGAATAGGATTGCGGGCTTTTCATCATTTTATTAAATAATGGTTTTATTTCCCTAATTAATTTACATTCCAGCATAAATGCCTCAAATTCGGTATCAGTCAAAATAAACTCAAAATCCCTAATATTACTAACAAGTTTAATGATTTTTTGCGGATGAGCCTTTGAATGCTGAAAGTAGGATTGGACCCGTCGATTTAAATTCTTGGCTTTACCGACATAAATAATTGTACCGGTACTATCTTTCATTAGATAGACTCCGGGAGTTGCGGGAAGACTTTTTACCTTTTCTTTTAAAAAAATAATACCCATTCCCCCTCCATTTTTTTTTATCATAACATATTCAATCCCCCTTTATAGAACATTATGCCAAGGGGCAGGACAAACATTGATCTATTCTATTCATACAAAAAAATAATGGCATTGGAAGGATTAATAAAACAGTAATTGCAAAAAATAATCATGCCCAAAAGGGGAGGAGAAGCTCGTAGTTGAGCTTCTCCTCTCTTCGCGTAATGGGGGAATATGACATTTATCATGCTTGCGATATGACAGCTGTCTACAATGTGTGAATGATTCTTGATAACAAATGAAAGAAGGGAATAAAGATATGATGGAACAAAATCAAAGGAATTTACGGAAGCAAGTTGCCCCTTATGAAAAATCAAATCTTCGAGCTAGTATCTGGCAGATGCTCAACACCCTCGTACCATTCTTTTTATTGTGGATTCTTGCCTATCAAAGCCTCAAGTTTTCTTACATACTGACCTTGGGGATCTCTTTGCTGGCTGCAGGTTTTTTGGTGAGAACCTTCATTATCTTTCATGATTGCTGCCATCACTCCTTTTTTAAAAATCGGAAAGCGAACATGATTCTTGGTACTATTACGGGAATATTAACAGTTTTTCCATATTACCAATGGCAGCACGATCATTCTGTGCACCATGCTACGAGCAGCAACTTAGATAAGCGGGGAACGGGGGATATCTGGGTTCTGACAGTCGATGAATACTTAGCTGCATCAACGTGGGAAAGATTAAAATACCGGTTATATCGGAATCCGGTTGTAATGTTTGGGCTTGGCCCGATTTATGTATTCCTGCTTAAAAATCGTTTTAATAGAAAAGGTGCCCGCTTCAATGAACGTATGAATACCTATATGACTAATGCAGGAATTGCTGCTTTAATAACGATACTATGCTTATCAATTGGCTGGGAGTCATTCCTATTAGTACAAACTCCGATTTTCCTGCTGTCAGGTTCCTTAGGTATATGGCTTTTTTATGTGCAGCATACCTTTGAGGATTCATATTTTGAGGAAGATCAGCATTGGGAATATGTAAAAGCAGCTGTAGAGGGCAGTTCTTTTTATAAACTTCCAAAGATTTTACAGTGGCTGACGGGAAATATTGGCTACCACCATGTACACCATTTAAGTCCGAGAGTTCCTAATTATAAGCTGGAGGAGGCACATAATAATACACCGCCATTACAAAATGTGCCAACCATAACGTTAGCAACAAGTTTAAGTTCACTCAAATTCCGACTATGGGATGAACAGGGAAAAAGATTTGTTGGCTTCAAAGAGATTAAGGTCCTGGTAAAAAAACAGAAAGAGTTTCTTCAACCGGAAAAAGCTTAGAAACGGCAAGCCTCCTATAGGGGGCTTGTCGTTATTTCTGTTCTAAACGATGGTATTGGTCGAATAGATAGTAGTAAATGAAGATAAAGGTGAATTGTGGTAAGATTAGGTTAATTAACATTTTTAGCTGAAAATGAGGTTTTTTTATGTTAAAGAGGTATCTGACATTCCAGAAAAACAGCGGTATATCACCTTATATATGGACGATTCTATGCATTTTGCCTTTTTATTTTATTTTTCAAACAGCCTCACCTATTAAAATCGTTGTTGGAATTATCTTAACCATACTCTTTTTTGTATTCTACCGAATAGCATTTTTTGCTAAAGGGTGGCCAGTTTATCTCTGGACCTTCATCTTAATCGGTATTTCGATTACATCAACTAGTCTTTACAGTTATGTGTATTTCGCTTTTTTTCTCTCTTATTTTATCGGTAATATTAAGGATCGCGTAACGTTTTTAACTTTATATTTTATTCATTTAATTAGTACCTCTGCTTCTATTAACTTTAGCATTGTACAAATGGATGAACTTTTTCTTAAGCAATTACCTTTTGTTATTATCATTTGGATAAGTGTGATTTTGCTTCCTTTTAATATTCATAACAAGAAAGAAATGGGGCAGCTAGAAGAGAAATTAGAGGATGCAAATAAGCGGATTTCAGAACTTGTTAAGCTGGAGGAACGTCAACGAATTGCCCGAGACCTTCATGACACGCTTGGGCAAAAGCTATCACTCATTGGTTTAAAAAGTGATTTAGCGAGGAGATTAATTACAAAAGATCCGGATCAGGCACGTAATGAGTTAAAGGACGTACAGCAGACAGCGAGAACTGCCTTAAGTGAGGTAAGAAAAATGGTTTCTTCTATGCGGGGAATCCGATTAAAGGATGAAATGGTAAGTGTGAAACAAATCCTGAAGGCAGCCGAAATAAACTTAGAAGGTAAACATGACATTTCAATGAAAAATGTGCCGTTATTAACGGAGAACATCCTAAGCATGTGCTTGAAAGAGGCAGTAAATAATGTAGTCAAACATAGCGGCGCAAGTACCTGTTCGATTTCAGTCGAACAATCATGGAAGGAATTGGTGATGACAATCCATGATAATGGTGTGTTTAAAGACGAAGAAGATAAAGACACAAGGGGAAGCGGACTTTTAGGAATGAAAGAACGCCTTGAATTTATTAATGGCAGCTTAGACCTTCTAACAAAAGAAGGCACAACTTTAATAATCAGAGTGCCTAATGACGTAAAGCCGTCACTTAAAGAGGAGGCGTAAAATATGATTAGAATCGTTATAGCGGAAGACCAGCAAATGCTGTTGGGCGCCTTTGGGTCTCTTCTAAATTTAGAAGAGGACATGGAAGTGGTTGGCAAGGCTTCAAATGGGGAAGAAGCAGTAGCCTTAGTACGACAGCAACAGCCTGATGTATGCATTATGGACATTGAAATGCCAGGTAAAACAGGGCTTGAAGCAGCAGAAGAGCTGAAAGGGTTAAATTGTAAGGTTATTATCTTAACAACCTTTGCCAGAACAGGGTATTTTCAACGTGCGTTAAAAGCTGGGGTTCGAGGTTATTTATTGAAAGACAGTCCAAGTGAAGAGCTTGCCAGCTCCATCCGCCGCGTTATCGAGGGAAAAAGGATATACGCCCCTGAACTGATGGACGATGTCTACAGCGAGGAAAATCCGCTGACAGATCGTGAAAAGGAAGTATTAGAACTCGTCGCCGATGGCAAAAACACACAAGAAATTGCTGAACAACTCAGCATCAAAACAGGAACCGTCCGCAACTACATCTCAACCATCCTCGACAAACTAGACGTCAAAAACCGCATCGAAGCCATCAAACAATCCAAAGAAAAAGGATGGTTTAAATAGTGATTTGAGGAAATAAAAAAGGTGCCTGTCACCGCTGCTCTGCAGCGGCGACAGGCACCTTTTAGGTATCACTTTGGTGACAGGCACCACTCGTGGACACTTTCCACCCCATATGGACAATTCGGAAAATAATTGAAAAAGGATAATGGTACGGTTTCTTTTTTCTGTGACGGTCTTGTTATAATTTAATCAGTATGAGGCAGACTTAAACTTTTTTATAAAAATAGGCAAATTAGTGATTGACCTTGACGTAGCGTAAAGGTGTATCGTTTTATATGAGGGGATGATCACATGGAATATACCATCCAAAAACTAGCTAATCTCGCAGGTGTCAGCACCCGTACTCTCAGGTATTATGATGAAATTGGAATTCTTAAGCCGGCAAGAATCAATTCATCAGGATATCGGATTTATGGTCAAGCAGAAGTGAATACCCTTCAGCAAATCTTATTCTATAGAGAGCTGGGAGTTGGATTAGACAGCATCAAGGACATTGTAACGGCGCCGACCTTTGATGGTGCAAAAGCACTGCGGGAGCATCGTGAAAAACTTCTCGAGAAAAGAGAACAACTCGATTTATTAATCGCCAATGTGGATAAAACGATTGCACTTACAGAAGGGAGAATTACCATGTCAAATAAAGAAAAGTTTGAAGGGTTTAAGAAAAAGATGATTGAGGATAACGAGAAAAAATACGGAAAAGAAATTCGTGATAAATATGGCAACGATAAAGTAGAAGCCTCTAATGCAAAAGTCATGAACATGACAGAGGAACAGTATGAAGAAGTCACCGCACTAGCTGAGCAAATTCAAAGCACACTTGCTGAGGCATTTAAGTCAGGAGATCCCGCTGGTGAGTTAGCACAAAAAGCTGCAGATTTACACAAACAATGGCTCACTTATTATTGGAAAGAATACAGCAAAGAAGCCCATGCAGGTCTAGCACAAATGTATGTGGATGACGAAAGATTTACAGCTTATTATGATAAGGAACAACCTGGTACAGCAGAGTTCTTAAGAGATGCTATTCATATCTACACAGGTCAAAAAAACTAATAATTAAAGCTCACCCAATAATCGTTTTGGGTGGGATTTTTATATTTTTATAATAAAAAGTGTGGAAGTTTATAATGAAGAAACCGGCTAATAATAAATAAGCCGGTTTCTAATTTTTGAAAACTGTAACTAGATAATATTTTGTTATTGCCAGATACTCCCTTATGTATGATTTTGGAATGGCTACGGTCGGAGTTTCTGCAGGAATTCCCTTTAAACTCAAGCCTTGGTCCCTGGCAATGGACTTGGCTCTATAAAGATGAAAATCATTGGTTACAATTAATCCAGTTTTAAAATGTTTCGGTATGAGTTTCTTTGAAAAAGAGATATTTTCCACTGTGTCTGTTGATTTATCTTCTAGTAAAACTCTATGACTAGGGACTCCCTGTGCAACTAAGCCTCTTTTAATCGCCTCCGCTTCAGTAATATCTTCACCTGGCCCTTGTCCCCCCGAGGCGATTGCAATCGTTTCTTTATTTTTCTTCAAATAGTTAGCAGCAGCGTCGATTCGATATTGAAGGGCTAGAGAAGGTGTTTCACCTTTAACGCGTGCCCCAAGAATAATGATATAGTCAGCATCTTTAGGTACTTCAGTATCGGCGTGTTCTCGAATCTTAGCATGTAAAAAACCAAAGTATAGTAACAGAATGAGTATTAAAACTCCTAAACCAATAAGTAAGAACATCCTTTGTTTCATAACCTCAACTCAATTCCTCAATGTATATTCTATCTTCCTATTATTTTAACATAATCGCTTTACCATTTTATGTTCATGATTTTAGAAGGAGGATTGGTATGTATAGACCATGCATGAAATTTGTATATTCACACACGCTATAATGTAAGCGTTTCCAAAAATAACGGTAATAAAATTCTATAAAAACTGAAAATTGAGCTATTTTTATGTTGAATATTTATTACATTGTATGTATAATGATTCATTATAAAAGGAACGCAGGAGTTGAATGAAATGAAAGCAGCCATTATCGGTGGCACAGGGTACGGAGCAATTGAATTGATTCGTTTGATTCAAAACCATCCATATTTAGAAATTGGTACAGTTGTTTCAAACTCGCAATCAGGTACCAATTTTAGTGATAGTTATCCACATCTTTCAAATATTGTTAATCTATCTCTTGAAAAATTTAATGCTGAAGAACTTAGTAAGCAAAACGATATTGTCTTTCTTGCAACACCCTCTGGTGTTAGCAGCTCATTAGCTCCACAACTTGTAGATAAAGGAATAAAAGTAATCGATCTTTCAGGAGATTTTCGGCTAAGGTCGCAAAATGAATATGAGACCTGGTATAAGCATTCAGCTCCTGAGGAGAAATATTTGAGCCAGGCAGTTTATGGATTAAGTGAGATTTATACAGAAGAAATTAAAGGTGCAGCCTTAATTGCCAATCCGGGCTGCTACCCAACTGCAACAAGCCTCGGTTTGCTGCCAATTTTGAAAGCAAATCTTGCTGACTCACAATCTATTATTATTGACGCCAAATCTGGGGTTTCTGGTGCGGGAAGGGGTCTTTCATTAACATCGCACTATGCTGAGATAAATGAAAATCTTAAAGCATATAAGCTTGGTGCCCATCAGCATATACCGGAAATAGAACAGGTTCTAACGGATGAAACCGGTAATCCAATCACCGTCACATTTACAACACATTTAGTACCGATGTCGCGGGGTATTATGATTACTTCATACGTTAACCTAACGGAAAAGATTACAACTAATGAGGTTACTGATATATACAATAAATTTTATGAAAATCATCCTTTCGTAAGGGTTCGACAAGCAGGGACTTATCCTTCTACGAAAGAGGTAAGTGGCAGTAACTACTGCGATATCGGCTTACATGTTGACCCGCGAACAAATCGACTTACGGTTATTTCCGTTATCGATAATTTAGTTAAAGGTGCCGCAGGGCAGGCTATACAAAATGCAAACCTAATGAACAATTGGGATGTCAGGACGGGGCTTAATAGCATACCAATGTATCCATAATGATAACTTTTGAGTTAACGAGATTACAAATGAAGCAGGAATAGAAAAAAGGGGGAGTTAACAGTGCCAGCAATTTCAACTAAAGAAATCGTTGTACTAGAAGAAGGAAGTGTTACCCTGCCGAAGGGATTTACAGCAGGAGGTATGCATTGCGGAATAAAAAGGAAACGTCTTGATCTAGGTTATATTGTATCGGAAGTTCCGGCAGCAGTTGCTGGCGTTTATACAACGAATATTTTTCAAGCAGCACCCCTTTTACTTACTCAAGAGAGTATCGCAAAAGAAAATAAGATCCAAGCAGTTATTGTCAACTCTGGAAATGCCAATGCATGCACAGGGGAACAGGGATTATTAGACGCTATGGAAATGCAAAAAGGATTTGCTGACGAACTTGGTATTGCGGAGCACTTGGTTGCTGTAACTTCAACAGGTGTTATTGGAGAACTACTGCCGATGGATAAAGTGAAATCCGGCATTAACCAAATTCTTAGTAAAGAATATGAAGCTGAAGAAAACTTCAAGCAAGCGATTTTAACAACTGATACGTGTATTAAGCAATTTGCTGTTAAAGTGAAAATTGATGGCAAAACAGTTAGCATTGGCGGTGCGGCAAAAGGATCAGGGATGATACATCCAAATATGGCGACAATGCTTGGTTTTATCACAACAGACGCAAATATTGCCCATGAGGATTTGCATAGTGCATTGAAGGATATAACGAATCAAACCTTCAACATGATCACAGTTGATGGTGATACAAGTACGAATGATATGGTTTTAGTCATAGCGAACGGGTTAGCAGGTAATGACCAGCTAACAAAAGACCACCCAGATTGGGATTTATTCAAAGCTGGCTTAAAGCTTGTTAGTGAAGAACTTGCGAAGAAAATTGCCAGAGATGGCGAAGGGGCAACTAAGCTCATTGAAGTGCAAGTAAATGGAGCATACAGCCATGAAGCTGCCAGAGCAGTAGGAAAGTCAATTATTTCTTCTAATCTTGTAAAAACAGCTATTTATGGTACAGACCCGAACTGGGGAAGAATCGTTACAGCGATCGGATATTCAGAAATACCTGTTGAGCCAAATGCATTGAAGGTGGCAATTGGTCCTTACAAAGTGTTTGAAAATGGATTGCCATGTTCTTTTGTAGAAGAAGAAGTAAAAGAGTACTTAGAGTTGGAAACAGTTAAAATTTTTGTTGAATTAAATCAAGGTAATGAAAGTGCAACGGCATGGGGCTGCGATTTAACGTATGACTATGTAAAAATCAACGCTTCCTACCGCACGTAAGTGGAGGGAGAAAAATGAACTATATAGTCATTAAGTGTGGCGGAAGTGTGTTAGAAAATCTGCCAAAGACATTCTATGAAGATGTAATTTCCCTCCATCAAAAAGGAGAGTGGACACCGATTATTGTCCATGGCGGCGGCCCGTTGATTAATAAATTATTAAAAAATCTAAATGTAGAAACTACCTTTGTAAATGGTTTACGAGTAACCAATCACGAGGTATTAGATATAGTTGAAATGGTGTTAAGCGGAACGGTGAATAAACAAGTAGTACGGAACCTCATTGAAGCAGGCGGAAGTTCATTTGGTGTTAGTGGTGTTGATGGTTCTTTGTTAAAAGCCATTCCAAATGCAGATGAAAGTTTAGGTTTTGTTGGCGAAGTGGTTGAAGTGAATACCGCTGTCATTAAAAGTATTGTATCTCAAGGACATATACCCGTCGTTTCACCAATAGGGATTGGTGCAGATGGGCAGCGGTACAATATTAATGGAGATGTTGCAGCAAGTGCTGTTGCCAAGGCACTGGGGGCAAACCTTTGTTTTATCAGTGATATCCCTGGAATCTTAGTTGAAAAAAATGGTAAGAAATCCAAATTAGATAAGGTTACTAAAGCAAGGGTGGAAGAACTCATTGAAGATAAAACCATCTACGGCGGGATGATTCCAAAGGTCAAAGCAGCGATTGATGGATTAGTCCATAAAATACCGATGGTCGGTATCATAGATGGATTTGAAAAAAATAGCTTAGTAGAATACGTGAACGGCAAAAATATTGGAACAAAAATTGTTTTAGATGAGGAGATTGCCTAATGACCATTAACACTTCTGTTTCCCCAATTTCGCCGGTAATGGCAACCTATAGCCGCTTTCCCATTACATTGGTAAAGGGGAAAGGAAGCTATGTATGGGATGATCAAGGGAAAAAATATTTAGATTTTACTTCAGGTATTGCCACATGTAATTTAGGGCACGTGCCTGATGTTGTTAAAGAAAAGCTTGAAGAGCAGCTTCAAAATCTTTGGCACTGTTCAAACCTGTATCATATTCCAAATCAGCAGGAGCTGGCATCACTACTAACAGCTAATAGCTGTGGAGATCAAGTTTTCTTTTGCAACAGCGGAGCAGAAGCAAATGAGGCAGCCATCAAGCTGGCAAGAAGATATGCTCAAAAGGTTAAAGGAACAGACTCCTTTGAAGTCATTACCTTTCAACAATCCTTTCATGGAAGAACGTTAGCAACATTATCGGCAACAGGGCAGGAAAAAATCCAACATGGTTTTGCTCCATTGGTTAAAGGATTTAGTTATCTGTCATTTAATGATATCGAAGCACTTGACCAGCTAAAAACACTTGAGCCAGCAGCCATTTTACTAGAGCTTGTCCAAGGTGAAGGCGGAGTTATTCCAGCAAATCACGAATGGGTAAAGAAAATCGCAGAAATATGTGAAGAAAAAGACATCCTTTTAATGGTAGATGAAATTCAAACAGGAATCGGCCGGACCGGCACATTGTTTGCCTATGAGCAATACGGTATAGAACCGGATGTTATTAGTATTGCAAAAGGCCTTGGATCAGGCTTTCCGATTGGAGCCATCATTGCAAAAGAAAAGGCAGCGAAGGCATTCGAACCTGGTACACATGGAAGTACGTTTGGCGGTAATCCATTAGCAACTGCAGCCGGGGTAGCAACGATATCCCATATCATTGAAAGTAAATTACTAAAGCATGTTAATGAAATCTCAGTGTACTTTGATGAACTGTTAACTAAATTTAAAGAAAAGTACACTTTTATAGAAGATATAAGAGGAAAAGGCCTATTAAAGGGGATCGTTGTCGGAGATAAGGCTCCTCAAATTGTTCAAAAAGCAATTGAAAATGAACTATTGATATTAACGGCGGGACCAAATGTTGTAAGACTTCTTCCGCCATTAACCGTAACGAAAGAAGAAATCGACGAATTCATCAAAGTATTGGAAAAAACTTTCCAAAGTATAGAGAAAGGCGAGTGAGTGTTATGGAATTAGGATATCTTACTTTGGAAACTGGAGAGGTTTTTGAAGGAGTACTAATAGGGGCTAATAAGGATTCAATCGGAGAAGTTGTATTTAATACTAGTATGACTGGCTATCAGGAGATCATTACCGATCCTTCTTATGCAGGGCAACTCATTACTTTCTGCTATCCGATCATTGGAAACTATGGAATTAACGCAATGGATGATGAATGCATTTCACCTTCCTTAGCTGGAGTAGTGATTGGTGATTTATGTGAAACGCCAAGTCATTACCAATCCATTAATAAGTTTTCTGAAAAATTAATGCAGGCTGGCGTTCCAGGAATTGCAGGAGTGGATACAAGATTACTTGTAAAAACGATTCGCAGCCGAGGAACTGTCAAGGGATATTTAAGTAAAACTAAACAAGCATCTTTTTCAGAAAGCACAGCAACCCCTCTATGGGTAGAGAAGGTTTCAACAAAAAATATTCAATATTTCAATAATGAAGGACCTCATGTTGTCTTAATTGATTTTGGCTATAAAAAATCAATATTAAATGCACTCTTGGACGAAAAATGTTCCGTTACCATTGTTCCATTTAATACATCTTTCGAACAAATTAAAGCCTTAAAGCCGGACGGTGTGTTATTAAGCAACGGCCCTGGAGATCCAATGGCGCTAAAACAATGGTTTCCAGAAATCAAAAAGATTACACAGCACTATCCAACGCTGGGGATTTGCCTGGGTCATCAGTTAATTGCTCTTGCTTATGGAGCGAAAACGGAAAAACTTGCTTACGGACATCGCGGCGGCAATCACCCTGTTAAAGAATTAGCAACAGGTAAAGTAAAAATTACAGCTCAAAACCATGGATATGTTGTGGTAGATGAGAGTATCGATACCCAGGTTTTCCAGATTACGTACCGAAATGTTAATGATAAATCGATTGAAGGATTAAAGCATCGCCGTTATCCGATTCAAACTGTGCAATTTCACCCGGAAGCACATCCAGGACCAAGTGACACCCAATACATTCTTGAAAATTTTGTATACCAGATAAATTCCGTGGGAGATAAACGTTATGCCATTAAATAAAAACCTAAAAAAAGTATTAGTAATTGGATCAGGTCCGATTGTAATCGGTCAGGCTGCTGAATTTGATTATGCCGGAACACAAGCATGTATCGCTCTTAAAGAAGAGGGAATACAAGTGGTATTAATCAATAACAACCCAGCCACGATTATGACCGACGAAACTGTTGCCGATAAAGTATATATTGAACCTCTAAATGTTGAAACCATTGAAAAAATCATCATTAAAGAAAAGCCTGATGGAATTATTGGAACTTTAGGCGGTCAAACGGGTTTAAATCTAACCGTTGAACTCTATGAAAAAGGTATACTTCGAAAGCACAATGTAGAGCTGTTAGGAACTTCTGTAGAATCGATTAAAAACGGTGAGGACCGTGATCGTTTCCGAAGTTTAATGATAAAAATTGACGAACCAATTCCTGAATCAGCGATTATCCACACCTATGAAGAAGGTGTAGAGTTCGTCTCCCAAATTGGTTTTCCTGTAATCATCCGACCGGCATACACACTGGGGGGACATGGAGGCGGCTTTGCCCATAATCCGGAAGAACTTGAAAATGTTCTGAAGAAGGGATTAGCAGCCAGCCCAATTCATCAGGTCCTTGTTGAGAGAAGTATTAAAGGCTGGAAGGAAATTGAATATGAGGTTATAAGAGACGCCAATGACACCTGTATTATAGTTTGTAATATGGAAAACATGGACCCTGTCGGCGTTCATACAGGTGATTCCATTGTTGTTGCTCCATCACAAACATTGACAGATGTGCAATACCAAATGCTTCGGAACTCTTCATTAAAAGTAATACGAGAATTAAAGATTATCGGCGGCTGCAACATCCAATTTGCTCTTAATCCAGAATCTAACCAATATTGTATTATCGAAGTAAATCCAAGGGTAAGCCGTTCTTCCGCATTAGCGTCAAAAGCAACAGGTTATCCGATTGCAAGGATGGCAGCTAAATGTGCAGTTGGTTATCATTTAGATGAGATTGTGAACCCTATAACAGGTAACACCTTTGCTTCTTTTGAACCAGCGATTGATTATATTGTTGTGAAGCTCCCGCGCTTCCCATTTGATAAATTTCCTGAAGCAGACCGAACATTAGGAACACAAATGAAAGCAACTGGGGAAGTAATGGCAATTGACCGTACGTTTGAAGGGGCACTAAATAAGGCAATTCGCTCAATGGAGTTAAATATATATGGACTTTGTTTGGAATCCAACCAAAGTGTAGAAACTGATGTTTTATTTGAAAAACTTGAAACACCTAATGACCAAAGACTATTTATGATTGCAGAAGCATTCAGAAGAGGTATTTCTCTTGAACAAATTAAGCAGATAACGGAAATTGATTCGTGGTTTTTATATAAAATCAATACCATCGTTGCTTTAGAAGCGGAATTAGCCTCTTATACATGGAACGATGTACCTCTTTCTCTATTAAAAACAGCGAAGCGTCATAATATCTCTGATAAGCTGCTTTCACAAATATACAGCATCGAGGAAAAACAAATTAGAAGTAAATGGAAAGAACTTAACTGGAAACCTGGCTACAAGATGGTTGATACGTGTTCTGCAGAATTTGATGCCGTTACTCCTTATTACTATTCCACTTGGCTCGGAGCTGATGAGGTAGAGGTAACAAACGGTAAAAAAATACTTGTTCTTGGCTCAGGACCAATCCGAATTGGCCAAGGGATCGAATTTGATTACTGCTCAGTTCATGCCGCAATAGCGGTAAAAAAGATGGGCTATGAGGCAGTAGTCATTAATAATAATCCTGAGACAGTGAGTACAGATTATTCTGTAGCTGACAGCCTTTATTTTGAACCATTAACGGCTGAAGATGTTCTTACCGTTATTGAAAAAGAAAATATTGAAGGCGTATTAATCCAGTTTGGCGGCCAAACAGCCATTAATTTAGCACATGCTCTTCAAGAAGAAGGGGTAAAAATTCTTGGCACCACGGTTGAAAATGTAGATCGCTTTGAGGATCGGAAAGAATTTTATGAACTGCTTGAAGACTTAGACATTCCACATATTGTCGGAGAGACTGTATTTCATAAAAATGAATTACTAGAAGCAGCTGCAAAAATCGGCTATCCCGTCCTCGTTCGCCCATCTTATGTAATTGGCGGCCAATCGATGTTTACTATTTTTAATGAAGAAGAATTAAACTACTATATTCAGCAGCTAGAGGAAAACTCATCTCAAGAAAAAATGTGGCCGTTATTAGTAGATTGCTATATGCCTGGCTTAGAGTGTGAAGTCGATGTGATTAGTGATGGAAAGCATGTAATTGTACCAGGAATCTTTGAACATATTGAAAGAGCGGGAGTACATTCTGGAGACAGTATTAGTGTTTTTCCACCAATCTCATTAGCGAAGGAGATCAAAGAAACTTTAATTGATTATGCTGAAAAAATCGCCAAATCAGCACCAATCGTCGGCATAATGAATATTCAATTTGTTATCTATCAGGATCAAGTCCTTGTTTTAGAAGTAAATCCACGTTCTTCACGTACGGTTCCAATAATGAGCAAAGTTACAGGCGTTCCAATGATTGAATGGGCAGTAATGGCACAGTTAGGAGTATCCTTGGATTCGCTTTCGAATGAAACGGGTTTACTAACAGAACCAAATTATTATTCGGTTAAGGCACCTATATTTTCAAGAAGCAAATTAAAGGGAGTCGATCACGTTCTAGGACCGGAAATGAAATCAACAGGTGAAGTGTTAGGTTTAGGAGCAACCTTCCATGAAGCGCTCGAAAAGGCTTTTCCTGCAGCGAGCGATGAAACAGAGAACTATTTATTCTGCTCGATATCCGATCGTGAAAAACAAGCCAGCCTTCCAATCCTACAGAAGTTTACAGCTGAAAATTACAAGCTGATTGCAACGGAAGGAACAGCAAAATTCTTGCAAGAAAATGACCTTATCATTGAAAAGGTTATTAAGAACAACGAAGATGTTAATGAACTATTCAAAAACAATACCATTCAAGCAGTCATTAATATACCGAACCAAGGAAGAAATAAAATAAAATTTGGTTTTTATATTCGTGAACAAGCGACCCGCTACAATGTACCGGTATTTACTCATTTAGATACAGTTGAAGCAATGGTCAGCCTTCAAGCTAAAACGATTGACCAATCAGAGGTACGTACAGTAACGGAATATTACAATATCGAAGAGAGCGGTGTGGAACATGTCAAATGTGATTAACTGGAACGCAAAGGGTGTGTCACAGCAGCCACAATTAAAAGGCAAGGATTTTTTATCCTTGTCCGATTTTCATACAGATGAGATTCTTTACCTTTTAGAGGAAGCAAAGGAACTAAAAAGCCTTCAAAAACAAGGAAAACCACATCCTTATTTGAGCGGGAAGGTTCTAGGGATGATATTTGAAAAATCTTCAACTCGTACTAGGGTTTCCTTTGAGGTAGGGATGCTCCAATTAGGCGGGCATGCGATCTTCTTAAGTTCGAAGGACATTCAGCTCGGCAGGGGAGAAAGTATTTCAGATACAGCAAAAGTTTTATCTCGTTATATCGATTGCATGATGATTAGAACGTTCTCACACGACTCTGTTAAGGAACTGGCAGAGCATGCAACCGTTCCGGTAATCAATGGTTTAACAGATTTACATCATCCAACTCAGGTGATGGCGGACTTATTAACGATTCAAGAACACAAAGGTAAGCTGGCCGGATTAAAGATGTGCTATTTAGGAGACGGAAATAATAATATGGCTCATTCATTAATGGAAGGAGCAGCAAAGGTTGGAATGCATATCAGCATTGCAAGCCCACCAGGCTATTTACCTGATGGAAACATCACTGAAAAAGCGATCGCAACAGGAAAGCTAACAGGCAGTAAAATTCTAATTACACATAACCCAGTAGAAGCGGTTAAAGACGCGGACATCGTTGTCACAGATGTTTGGACCAGTATGGGGCAAGAGGCAGAAACTGAAAAAAGACTAAAAGATCTAGCAGACTTCCAAGTAAATGCAGAATTATGTCAACACGCTAAACAAGATTATATCTTTTTACATTGCTTACCAGCTCACCGCGGAGAAGAAGTAACAGCTGAAATCATTGATGGACCACATTCAGTCGTGTTTGATGAAGCAGAGAATCGACTTCATGCTCAAAAAGCAATATTAAAACTTTTACTAGAATAGTAGATTTTTTTTAATTTTGGTGTATAATAATTCTATTGATTGAATATTAATTCACGTACATGCGAGGAGAATATAAAATGGCTAAGGAAAAAATTGTTTTAGCGTATTCAGGCGGATTAGATACTTCAGTTTCAGTTAAATGGATACAAGAAAAATATGGTTATGATGTTATTGCTCTAGGTTTAGATGTTGGTGAAGGTAAAGATCTAGAAGCAATTAAGCAAAAAGCATTGAATGTAGGTGCTGTAAAAGCATACATGATTGATGCTAAGGAATTGTTGGCAAAAGAATATATTTTACCAGCTTTAAAGGCTAATTGTTTATATGAAGGGAAATACCCGCTGTCATCTGCACTTTCCCGCCCGTTAATTTCAAAATTACTAGTTGAAGTAGCGGAAAAAGAAGGAGCTACCGCAGTAGCACATGGCTGTACAGGAAAAGGGAATGACCAAGTGCGTTTCGAAGTTTCTATTCAAGCGTTAAACCCAAGTTTAAAGGTTGTAGCACCTGTTCGTGAATGGGGCATGACGCGTGATGAAGAAATTGAGTATGCTGCGGAACACGGTATTCCAATTCCAGTAGATTTAGACAATCCTTTCTCGATTGATGCGAATATTTGGGGACGTGCTTGTGAAGCTGGTGTCTTAGAAGATCCATGGGCAGAGGCGCCTGAGGCTGCTTTTGATTGGACTGCACCAATTGAATTAACACCAGACAAAGCTGAATATATTGAAATTGAATTCGAGCAAGGTGTTCCTGTTGCATTGAATGGTGAGAAGCTGCCATTAGTGCAATTAATCGAAACTTTGAATGAGCTTGGCGGCAAGCATGGCGTTGGCCGAATTGATCATATCGAAAATCGTCTCGTTGGAATTAAATCTAGAGAAGTCTATGAAAATCCAGCGGCATTAATTTTAATTAATGCTCATAAAGAGTTAGAATTCCTAACCCTAACACGTGAAGTAACTCAGTTTAAAACTCAAGTTGAACAGCAAATGGCAAAAATCATCTATGAAGGACTTTGGTATTCACCAATTAAGCCAGCGCTTGATGCCTTTATTGATGAAACACAAAAGGTAGTTACAGGTACGATCCGTGTGAAACTCCATAAAGGAAACCATACTGTTGTAGGCCGTAAGTCGCCAAACAGTCTTTATAACGAAGAATTGGCTACTTATTCAAAAGGAGATGCCTTTGACCACAATGCAGCTGTTGGATTCATCAAAATTTGGGGACTGCCTACAAAGGTAAATGCTGAGGTAAATAATAAAGAAAAGATAATGAAATAATAATCGGGTGCCCTCGAAACCTTTCGAGGGCAAACTTGTTAGTTTTCGAGGAGGGGCAACAATGTCCAAATTATGGGGCGGACGTTTTACAAAAGAAACCAATAAGTTAGTTGAAGAATTTACAGCTTCGATTTCCTTTGATCAAAAGCTTGCCAAAGAGGATATTGCCGGCAGCATGGCTCATGTTCAGATGCTGGGTGAATGCGGCATTATTCCTGCGGAGGATGCAGAAAAAATAAAAGCTGGCCTTCTTGAAATTAAAAAGATGGTCGATCAAAATGAAGTTGAGTTCTTAGTTGAAGATGAAGATATTCATATGAATATTGAGAAATTATTAATTGAAAAAATTGGTCCAGTAGGCGGAAAGCTGCATACTGGCCGCAGTCGAAATGACCAAGTTGCAACAGATATGCACCTTTACTTACGAACAAAAACAACTGAACTTATAAAACTGCTTGAGGATGTCCAAGGTTCACTGCTTGTTCAGGCAAAGGAGAATATTCATACCTTAATTCCAGGATATACTCACCTGCAGCGTGCTCAACCGGTCTCATTTGCGCACCATTTAATGGCATACTTCTGGATGTTTGAACGTGATAAAGAGAGACTGATTGATAGCTTAAAGCGTGTTAATTGGCTGCCACTTGGTTCTGGCGCCCTAGCTGGAACTACTTTTCCAATCAATCGTGAACGTGTTGCTGAGCTGCTAGGCTTTGAAACAATTTATCCGAATAGTATGGACGCAGTCAGCGATCGCGATTTTATATTAGAATTTCTCTCGATTGGTTCAATCATCATGACTCATATTTCAAGACTGTCTGAGGAACTTGTGATTTGGTCAAGCCAAGAGTTTCAATTTGTTGAACTCGATGACTCTTTTTGTACAGGGTCCAGCATTATGCCGCAAAAGAAGAACCCAGACGTTCCTGAGCTGTTAAGAGGAAAGACTGGCCGTACTTTTGGTAATTTGATTGGTTTACTGACAGTTCTAAAGGGATTGCCATTAGCTTACAATAAGGATTTACAAGAAGACAAAGAGGGCATGTTCGATACTGTTGAAACACTAGAAGGTTCACTAATGCTTTTAGCACCAATGATTGAGACCATGACAGTAAATAAAGATATTATGAGAAAAGCAATAAATAATGATTTCTCTAATGCTACCGATATTGCTGACTATCTAGTAAGAAAAGGTCTTCCATTTAGAGAAGCACATGAAGTCATCGGGAAAATCGTTTTATATGCGATTCAACAGCAAAAATTCTTACTTGATTTAAGTTTTGAAGAATATAAAGAGTTTAGTTCCTTATTTGAAGAGGATATTTATGAAGTTTTATCACCAGAGCATGTTGTTGCCGTTAGAAATAGCTTCGGAGGAACGTCACCAGAACAAGTGAGTAAACAAATCGCGCTTGGTGAAGAAAAACTAGGGAAATAAGTGAAAACCACCAAAGGGTGGTTTTTTATTTTCATTCTTTTTTGAGACTTCAGTAACATTAGAGCTCTTATAGTGACCGTGGGACTAATTATAAGGGGGTTACGGTAACTATAGAGCTCTTATAGTGACCGTGGGACTAATTATAAGGGGGTTACGGTAACTATAGAGCTCTTATAGTGACCGTGGCACATACTTTTTTGGGGTCTCGGTCACTATAGTACTCACATAGAGGTCGTCTATGTTCCATCTAAAAGAAAATGTCGAAAAATTCGTATGGAGTTGTCAGAGAATAAAGAAAATTCTAGAAGAACTATAAAAGGAAAACTACCTAATGGTGGTTTTTTATTTGTATTAATATCCAAAATAGTAGATAATTTCCTCATATGATTTTTTTAAGAGGAGGAAGAACGATGAAATTACGTGTCTCAGTTGTACAATATCACTTACATACCATTCATTCCTTTGAAGAATTTGCCGCACAATGCGAGCATTACATAAAAACGGCTGAAGAATTTGGTGCGGAGTTTGTTCTTTTCCCTGAGTTCTTCACTACACAGCTACTATCGATAGGAAATGGCACGGGTCAGAGTCTTACAATCAATGACCTGCCTGGCTTCACAGAGCAATACAAAGAATTATTTAAGAATTTTGCCAAACAAACAAACATGCACATCATTGCGGGTACACATGTTATCGAAAAGGGCGGCAAGCTTTATAATACGGCTCATTTATTTTATCCAGATGGAAGGATTGGCGAGCAGGCAAAACTTCATATTACCCCTACTGAAGTACATGAGTGGAACATGGAAAAAGGTGATGGCTTCCAAATTTTTGAAACAGATAAAGGGAAAATAGCCCTGCTGACCTGTTATGACATTGAGTTCCCTGAAATCGTCCGTATCGCAAAAGCCAAAGGGGCAGATGTGATCTTTTGTCCTTCTTGTACCGATGACCGCCATGGTTTCCATCGTGTACGCTATACAAGTCACGCACGTGCTGTTGAAAACCAGGTTTATGTGGTTTTAACAGGCACTGTAGGTTCACTGCCAACGGTAGATTTCATGCGAGCTAATTTTGGTCAGGGAGCTATTATTACACCAAACGATATTCCGTTCCCCCCAAAAGGGATTCTAGTGGAAGGCGAAATGAACAACGATATGGTTGTTACAGCCGACCTTGATTTAGAGTTATTATACGAAGTTAGAGAACGAGGATCTGTTACTACCTGGCGTGACCGCAGAACGGACTTATATACAGATTGGGAAGAATAGTGGAAGGTGGAATGGCCATGTATCGGAGTGAATTCTACGTATTTGACCAAGATAAGCCAGTTCCTGTGATCATTCGAAATTACACGGAAGCCGATTTTGACCAACTTATTCAGATTCAGTCTGAATGCTTCCCGCCTCCATTTCCTTCAGACCTATGGTGGAATAAAGAACAATTATCGAACCATGTGGGGAGGTTTCCGGAGGGAGCTATATGTATTGAAGTAAATGGTGTATTAGCCGGTTCCCTTACAGGGCTTTGTGTCGAATTTGATCCAAACCACATGGAGCATACATGGGAAGAAATCACGGACCGTGGATACATTACAAATCATAACCCAAGTGGTGATACTCTCTATATTGTAGATATTAGTGTTCGTCCCAAGTATCGAAAATTAGGACTAGGTAAACTGATGATGCATGCTATGTATCATGTTGTTATACAGAACAAGCTTGTCCGTTTACTTGGCGGAGGCAGAATGCCTGGGTATCATAGAGTAGCAGCAACGATGAAACCAGATGAATATTTAAAGGAAGTAATTACTGGACAATTAAAGGACCCCGTCATTAGTTTCTTGCTTCGTTGTGGAAGAGTGCCGATTGGTATCGTAGAAAATTACCTCGATGATGAAGAATCATGTAACTACGCAGCATTAATGGAATGGAAAAATCCATTTAATCCAATATAGGGAGAGTGTTAAATAATGAAATATAAACGAATTACTAGTATTGAGGATCCAAACTTTAAAAAACTTCATGATTTAATGGGAGAAATTTTTCCGCCAGAAGAAGTCTTAGAGTATGACTTGTGGAAAGAGCCCTTAGAGGATCCGGGTATACGTGTATTTGTTGCTGTTAACGGTGAGGAGGTTGTAGGGGCTACCGAATATCGTTATTATCCAGATTGGAATATTGCGATGACAGATTTCACGATTATTAGTAGGCCAGGTCTCAGCCTAGGACGATTTTTAGCACAAAACCGCTTAAAGGATTTACAAAAGCTAGCTGCTGATAATGGTAAAGAGCTTTTCGGTATGTTTGCCGAAATTTATGATCCATATCGGGTAGGTCACGAGTTTGGCGGTGTGAAGGTAATGGACCCATATGTACGCCGTGAGGTTCTTTCCCATTTAGGTTATAAACGAATTGATTTAGATTATGTACATCCGTCATGGGAGAATAATGGGGAGGCTGTTAAAGGACTCGATTTTTGCTTCATGCCAATGAACGATGAGCTAGAATCTATTCCTGCATCCCTTGTGGCTGACTTCTTAACCACTTATTACTCCATTCTTTCAAATAAACCGCAAGAATGGCTCGATATGATCGCACAGTTAAGAACGAAGGAATCCATTTCCTTATTGCCGCTTTAAAGGGTTTCTAATATAGACACCTTGTAAAAGTTCACATACTATTCATATTTCTAACTTTATTATGTTAAAAAAGTGTGAAGGCTGTTGTTATTGATGAGCGGCGAGAGTATAGTGAAGATGTAAAGGGGATCGTGATTCGATTCACAATCACCTAGTATGAGTTATACCGGGTCCTATTGCCTGACAATGGCGCTAATCTCTCTATAGGACACGCTGATTTAACATTTTTCCCCCTTATTAATTTTTAAGAAGCAGGAAATTCCTGCTTCTATTTTTTTTGCAGCAATTTTGGCTGCCATTTTCTTAAAAGGGTTACTTGTTTTTTCTACGCTTCACGCGCTGGTTGGCCGCATTTGCTCGTGCCATTGCTTCAAGGTCTGCATGATCAGCAAATTCAGCGGAATACTCCACATCATAACCATCTGATTTCATGTTTTTAGGAACCTGTGGAAGTGATGCTTTGTTTTTATCACGAGTTTTATGTCCCTGCGCACGACCCATTAGAAAAACCCCTTTCAATGTTGGCTATTTAGGAACCTAAGAAGTTCCCTCTATTATCATTTACCAACCGAAAGGGGTCCATTAATGGAAAATATTAAAGTTTTGTTTTGCTGTCGTTAAACCCGCCAGCACGATCTGCTAATTTAAAGTCACGCTGATATAGTACCTCTTGTGTACTCGTTAAACTGTATTTACCTCTGCCCATATCCTTCTTCTTTTTTCCTGCCATTTTGCTCATTCCCTTCAACATTTTTGTTAATCGTTATAAAGCTTTTGGAAAAAATTAAGCACATTCACCATTTTTACCTTTTAGGAATGGAATGATACTCAATTGGTAAAAAAATATGGTAAAGTAAGGTGAGGTGACTGATATGGCTGTAATTACAAAAATCACCACTCAGCAGAAAAATAAGGATCGTTTTAATATTTTTATGGATTATGGTAAAGGCGAGGAATATGCCTTTAGTGTTGATAGTGATGTACTCGTAAGGTTTCATTTAAAAAAAGGGCTTGAGATTGATGAATTTTCGATCCAGGAAATACAGTATCAAGATGACATACGAAAGGCTTATAATCTAGCTGTTAATTATTTAGCCAGGAGAATGAGGTCTGAAAAAGAAATAAAGGACTATCTTATACAAAAAGAAGTTGAAGAACCTATCATCAATGAAGTTCTACATAAATTGGCTTCTCAAAAATATATTAATGATGAGGAATATGCATTCTCCTTTGTAAGAACTCAAATCAATACGACAGATAAAGGCCCGGACTTAATCTCTATGGAGTTGAAAGAAAGAGGTATCAATGAGGCTTTTATAAAACAAGCGATAGCCGAATACCCTAAAGAGGATCAGGTTGAAAAAGCGATTAAGGTATCTGAAAAATTATTTAAAAAAAGCACAAAGGAATCGGAGCGGATTGTTAAGCAAAAAGCGGAACAATTGCTATTAAGGAAGGGCTACCCGTTTGAAGTCATTCATATTGCACTAGATGAAGCGGCAATGGACAAAGAACTAGATGAAGAAATGGAAGCCATTAAGTACCAGGGCGAAAAGGCTCATCGGAAGTATAGTAAATATAGTGGTTTTGAGTACGAACAAAAAATGAAACAAGCCTTATATCGTAAAGGCTTTTCAATGGAATTGATTGAAAAATTTCTCGGTGAAATTGAAAAATCATGACGTTAATGGTCATGATTTTTTACTTTCAATAATGATTTCATTTTGGTCGAATTGCTCGATAATGATTTTCGCTACTTCTTTAGCTGAACGAAACCGTGAAGTGTCATCTATATGATTGCTTCCTTCCCAAAAAGGTGTATCCATTCCGCCCATATAAACGGCCTTAATGTTAATCGAACTGTTTTCATATTCCTTTTGCAGACTTTCAGTAAAACCTCTGACTGCAAATTTACTTGCCGCATAAACTGCTTCGTTAACCTTCCCTCTTAGTCCTGCAGTTGAAATAATATTCATCAGCAGGCCTTCTTCCTGCTGAAGTAAAGGCAATACGGCTTTTGTCATTAAAATGGTACCAAGAACATTCGTGTGAAGCATTTCGATAATTTCTTCTTCCTTTATATTAACAAAAGGACCGAAATGTCCGACACCAGCATTATTTACTAACCCAAAAACTTTGTGTTTTTTGCTTATTTGTTCAACACCTTTTAGGATATCGGATTCCTTTTGAACATTAAGCACAACGTAATCGGCTGCACCGCCTGCTTCTTCAATTTCTACCTTAACTGCTGAAAGCTTATCAAGGGATCTTCCTATCAATATGACATGATATCCTTGCTGCGATAATAATAAGGATAATTCCTTCCCCAATCCCGAACCAGCGCCTGTTATAATGATGGTTTTCATTGAAATCTCTCCTTCATCCTTTATTAATTCAATAAAAATAACTATACTAAAATTAAAGAGAAAACGAAAATGGGAGTGAAAAAATGCAACAGGAGAGACGATACAGCACCATGACCGAGCAAGAATTAAAGCAGGAAATCGCACAGCTGTTAGAGAAAGCGAGAAAAGCAGAGCAAATGGGTATGGTGAGTGAATTTGCTGTGCTCGAGAGAAAGGCAGTTATGGCAAGAGCATATCTATTAGACCCAGCCGATTTCAAGCCAGGAGAAATTTACGAACTTGAAGGTGACCCAGGGGAATATTTTAAGTTAGATTATTTAAACGGTGTATTTGCTTGGGGATACCGCTTAAAAGGTGATGGAAAAGAAGAGGCATTACCAATTTCAATGTTAAAACAACTCAAATAAATAAACAAACCAGAGAATAAGTCTCTGGTTTGCTCGCAGTTTAGGGTTGCAAAAACTCTGGTGTATCTTTTTCGCGCTGACCAGAAGCACGCATCCGCTCCTGAGGGTGTGTATTGATTGTGCCATCGGCTCTTCTAGAAGCATATTCTGCTTTTGCTCTTGGCTCTCCCTCTAGTTTGTTGTTATTTTGGTTAGGGAAATTGGTTACTTTATTTCTCATGCTGTACCTCCATTATGGGAATGAATGAGAAACCGCGAAAAGCAAAGTGTCGTCACACCAGTGCTTACCACGTGTTAATAGTATTCGAATTTTAGGAGCAGGTTATGTTATAAGAAATTGGCAATGAGGTGAATGTATGAACGATTATCATGAAAGATTAGCAAAACTTTTATTAGAAAGAAACGAATTGCTTTCCTATCATCAAGCAAGAACATGGGTTGAGTTAATGTGGGAGGACTTCGAAACCACCGCTGCGAAGGCAGGCAGGGATTATCTGGGAAGCGAAATGACTGAAAGAATTGTTAGACAATGGATAGAAAATTATGGCGACAGACTCCATGACTTTGTGGCCAAAAACCCAAAATATAAAGAATACCTCAAACCAGACAAAACGTCGTTGAACTAATGAACACATTACAGATCAGGTTAGTACCGATAAACCAAGGCTCTCCGAAATTAGACCGGGATAGTGCCGATAAACTAAGGCTCTCCAAATTATCGTAACAATCAGACCAGGATAGTGTCGATAAACTAAGGCTCTCCGAATTATCGTAACAATCAGACCGGGATAGTGCCGATAAACCAAGGCTCTCCGAATTATCGTAACAATCAGACCGGGATAGTGCCGATAAACCAATGCCGCCAAAATTATCGTAACATTCAACTCGGGATAGTATCGATAAACCAAGGCTCCCCCGCCTGGCCACAGATAGCGTAGTGCCTCGTGACAGGCAGAACCTGTCACTGCGATGATTATTCTAAGAAGCATTCCTAGTGGAGTGGCAATCAAAGGGCAAATTACAGCCTTTAATATACTGTGTAGATATATTTTAAAAAGCACAAAAAGAAGCGAAATCTATTCTGATTTCGCTTCTTTTTTTCAACTCGGTATGATGTTAAGCTTTTTCCGTAATTTCTTCTCACTGAATACCCAGCCTGTATATGAGCTTATTGGATTTAACTCAAGGTCCAGCTGCACAACTGCAACGAATGGATAATGCCCATTGCTGCGGTACCTTAAATCAATAAATCGAACTTCGTAATGGTCATCGTACTCATCTAATTCCCAACGGTACACAGGTGAGAAGGATAAAAATGCAGCAAGATTACTATCTTTTTTTGCTGCTTCAAGGACAGGAGTTTCAGGCACAGGCACCCGCTTGAAACGATCGTATATCACTATATTGGTTCCCATTGCTCTGCCAACAAAGAACTCCTCTTCATTCATAGCAGCGATTCTCCAGTAGTTAAACTTCATGGTTGGTGAAGTGATAATATCCGTAGCATCTGGAATTATTTTTCTAACGGCGGCTCGCACTTTTGCTTGGGCATAAAAACGAAGTAAATAATACCCAATTAAAACCACAAACATGCCTAAAAAAGTATAACCAGGATCCGCACCAATTACCCAAATAACAATGGCGGCAACGTGAATTCCAAAGATGATTGGATCAAAGGTATTAATTACCCCCAGCGCCACCCATTTAGACGTAAAAGGTCTTAGAGCTTGTGTCCCATAAGCATTAAAAATATCTACAAAAACATGGATGAAAACCGCTGCAAATGTCCAGCCCCATAGATGTAGAAGATTTGCCCCTGGAAAAAATGGATAAATCAAAGCTAATAGTATAAGGGGCCATAAAAGTACAGCCGGTATTGAGTGGGTGAGACCACGATGGTTACGAATGTAAATGGCATTATTCCTTAATTTTAAAACCGTATCAATATCAGGTATTTGTGATCCAGCGATCGTAGCAATTAAGACACTCGTGGCAGTTGCCGAGTTACTAGCTACCACTGGGTCAAGAGTCGCAAGACCGCCTAGCGCAATTCCCATTACAACATGAGTTCCAGTATCCAAAAGGAAAAATCCTCCTTTATTAAATTCTTGTCAAAATCACCAAATTGGCTTATCGTTAAAAAATGCTTATTATTATATTCCCTTATTTCGTTTTGTTTAACAGGCTGGAGGAATTTTCATAATGATAAATGAGTTAAAAAATATAGAAAATATCTCAATAGAAAAGTTTCAGGAAGATTTATTATCTTGGTTTAAAGCCGAACAACGTGACTTGCCGTGGAGAAAAGATCAGGACCCGTATAAAGTATGGGTATCTGAAATTATGTTACAGCAAACAAGAGTTGATACGGTTATTCCTTATTTTAATCGATTTATCGAATGGTTTCCAACAATAGAAGACCTCGCTAACGCAAATGAAGAAAAAGTTCTAAAAGCGTGGGAAGGACTAGGTTATTATTCGCGTGTAAGAAATTTACATTCAGCGGTCAAGGAAGTAAACGCCAAATACGACGGTAAGGTGCCGAATACTCCAAAGGAGATTTCAAACCTTAAGGGAGTTGGTCCCTACACAGCAGGTGCAATCTTAAGTATTGCCTATGGTATTCCTGAACCTGCGGTAGATGGTAACGTAATGAGAGTTTTATCAAGAATCCTTTCGATTTGGGAGGATATCGCGAAACCATCAACAAGGAAGGTTTTCGAAAATGCTGTTAGGCAGGTTATTTCCCATGAGGACCCCTCTGCCTTTAATCAGGCATTGATGGAGCTTGGTGCCTTAATCTGTACCCCCACATCTCCTTCATGTTTACTATGCCCTGTAAGGGATCATTGCCAAGGGTTCCATGCGGGAGTCGAGACCGAACTTCCTATCAAAACGAAGAAGAACGCACAAAGAAGTGTTGACCTAGCTGCAATAATTGTGAAGAATGAAAGTGGAAAAATATTAATTCATAAACGACCTGAAAATGGGCTGCTTGCGAATTTATGGGAATTTCCAAACGTTGAACTTCATCAACCAATTGTGATGGAACGTGCTGGAGTTGCCGGCATCTTCAGAGAATTATTTGATATGAGTATTAAGTTAGAGAGGAATATTGGTCAAATCGAACACGTTTTTTCCCACCTAGTTTGGAATATCCGTATCTATATAGGTACAATTGGTGAGGATTTTTCAGAAAATAGTGATTGGAAATTTATCACCCTTGATGAAATCGAAGAACATGCGTTTCCAGTTTCCTTCCATAAAATACTTAAGTTGTTTAAAGAGTATAGTTAAAAAAGAACGCCTACTTTGAAGGCGTTCTTTTTAGATTAATCATAACTAACTTTCGTTCCATGTGTATAGTCGGCTTCTTGCCGTTTTATGCCGCCGCGATTTTCAATTTCTTGAATGATTTCACGATGAATCGTTACGCCTTCGCTATTTAAGTAGGGTGCTATTTGTTGTAATGAATGGTGAAAGAAGGCTAGCTCGCTGTCCCTCCATTCGGCTTTAGAGACCATAGAAAGTTCTGTCATATCCCGTCCTACATACATAATCTTCTTCCTTTCTCGCATTTAATAGCATTAGGTTTTGTAATCAATTGTCATCTATACATTAAAACGATAAAATGAATACAAAACTTGTTTATGAAGGGAAACAGAGAAAATGACACAAAAAGTAGCACTAATAACAGGAAGCAGCAGAGGAATTGGTAAGGCCACAGCCCTAAGGCTGGCTCAAGAGGGGTATGACATCGTCATCAATTATGCTAGAAGTAAAAGTTCTGCACTTAAAGTAGCAGAAGAAATCGAAGCTTTAGGCAGAAAAGTATTAGTAGTAAAAGCAAATGTTGGTGATGTAAGTAAAATTAAGGCGATGTTCCAACAGATAGAGGAAGAATTCGGAAGGCTGGATATTTTCGTTAATAATGCGGCCTCAGGAGTTCAACGTCCGATTATGGAACTGGAAGAGAATCACTGGGATTGGACATTAAATATTAACAGTAAAGCTTTATTATTCTGTGCCCAAGAAGCAGCCAAATTAATGGAGAAAAATGGCGGCGGGAAGATTGTCAGCATTAGTTCTTTAGGATCTATTCGTTATTTAGAAAATTACACGGTAGTAGGGGTATCTAAAGCAGCCTTAGAAGCCTTAACAAGATATTTAGCAGTAGAATTAGCTTCTAAAAATATCGTTGTTAATGCAGTCTCTGGCGGGGCTGTCGATACAGAAGCATTAACACATTTTCCAAATCGTGAGGAACTTCTCCAAGAAGCAAGGGAGAAAACGCCGGCAGGACGAATGGTAGAAATTGAGGATATGGTAAATTGTGTTATGTTCCTTTTATCAGAGGATTCCAGTATGATTCGGGGGCAAACGATTATTGTCGATGGTGGTATATCGTTATTAGTGTAACGATAAATTCTTTTGAAATTTTTTGGGATAGTCTCTTCATCTCCGGGGTATCTTAATTTTTGTGGAGGTGATTAAAATGGCAAACAACTTCAACCAACAACCAAACAAAACTTCTGCTGGAACTAACATCCAAGAAGTTAGACAACAGAATGCACAATCTCAAGGTTCAGCTGGTCAATTCGGAACTGAATTCGCTAGCCAAACAGATGCTGCTGAAGTAAGAAGACAAAATCAGCAATCTCAACAAGGTTCTGCTGGAGCTGCTGGTTCAGCTGGTCAATTCGGAACTGAATTCGCTAGCCAAACAGATGCTGCTGAAGTAAGAAGACAAAACCAGCAATCTCAAGCTAACAAAGGCCAAGGTAATTCTGGTCAATTTGGTCAAAGCTAATAAATTTGTAAGCAGAAGGCACTCGAAATCGAAGAGTGCCTTCTTTACGTGTGTAAGCGGCTTCCACTATTAGTGCAAATCGACAAAAGTTCTGTTAAGTCTACATAAGTAGTCAAAGGATATAACTGTTAATTAAAGAATACATATTAGATAGAAAAAATAAGGCGGTGTGGTAAATGGATCATTTTAACCGTTTAGTATCCGAGCAGATGATGACAATGGAAAAGTTACTATACCTTCAGGGAGAACTTGAACGTTGTCAAGAAATCGAGCAGCAGCTACAGACTATACAAAACGAAACAGAGTTAGAAAGTGTTCAATTTGATATCAATCAGATGAAGAAAGAGCTGAAAGAAATTCAGGAAGTCTTTGAAAAACAAACAGAGGAAGTAATTCAATCCTATCGCGAAAGTGACTTAGAACCATCTATATAGGTCAAAAATGTAGAAAATGATTGAAAAATATGCAATTTTTTTCAAAGAGTCATTGAAATCAATGGCTCTTTTGTTTTAAATTCTTTATTCAACCGTTATAATAATAAGAAATAGTAAATGATTTGTTACCATTTGTCGTTTAAGTTCAGGAATAAAGGTTACAAAGCGTTTAGGAAGGAAGAAGGGGAGAATCATGGGCGTACCCATCGAAGGAGAACCAATACAAATACATAGCTATAAACACAATGGGCACATCCATCGCGTCTGGGAAGAAACGACCGTTTTAAAAGGATCCCAAAATTTAGTGATTGGCGGGAATGATCGCACAATAGTAACGGAATCAGATGGAAGAACATGGATTACAAGAGAACCAGCGATTTGTTATTTTCATTCACAATACTGGTTTAATATTATTGGAATGATTCGTGAAGATGGTATTTACTACTATTGTAATCTCAGCTCACCATTTATCTTCGATGGCGAAGCAGTTAAATATATTGATTATGACCTCGATATCAAGGTATTCCCTGATATGACGTTTAATTTGTTAGACGAAGATGAATATGAACGTCACCGTCGTGAAATGAAATATCCCGAAGTGATTGATCAAATTCTGAAAAGGAATGTTGAGAAGCTCATTCACTGGATCCGGCAGCGCAAAGGACCATTTGCACCAGATTTTATTGATATCTGGTATGAGCGTTACTTAACTTACAGACGTTGATGGAAAATGCTTCAACGCCATGGAAAGATGATGAAGGCACCTACACAGAATAGTAGCTGCCTTCATCATTTTTCCATGTTCTTATTATTGTGATCAGGAAGGGGGGGCAATCTTGAGCAGTGTTCGCAGATATCTAGAATTTGTTAAGCCATATCGCCTTCAAATTATTGGGACAATTATTATCGGGGTTATAAAATTTGCTATCCCGCTAATTATACCTATGCTTATTAAGTATGTCGTGGATGATATCATTGGTAAAGCAGGTTTAACCACTGATGAAAAAATAGAAAAATTACTTCTTATAATGGCGGTAATGATTGTTGTTTTTGTATTTTTAAGGCCGCCAATTGAATATTATCGCCAATATTATGCCCAATGGACATCGAGTAAAATTTTATACGATATCCGCGACCGTATGTACACCCATATCCAGAAACTTAGTTTTAAGTATTATGCCAATACTCGGTCAGGAGAAGTCATTTCACGCGTTATTAATGATGTTGAGCAGACGAAAACATTTGTAATCACTGGTTTAATGAATCTGTGGCTTGATATTGCAACAATTGTAATCGCAATTATTATTATGTTTTATATGAATGTCAGGCTAACGTTGGTTTCGATTTTGTTATTTCCGCTCTATGCGATTTCAATTAAATACTTTTTTGGTAATCTTCGAAAACTCACGAAGTCTCGCTCGCAAGCACTTGCTGAGGTTCAGAGCTACCTCCATGAACGTGTGCAAGGAATGCCTGTAATAAAAAGTTTTGCAATTGAAGAGTTTGAGCAGACACAGTTTGATAAACAAAATAAAAACTTTTTAGAGAAGGCGTTAGAGCATACCAGTTGGAATGCAAAGGCGTTTTCAGCAGTTAACACCATTACCGATATTGCACCGTTACTTGTTATCGGCTACTCTGCCTACCTTGTTATCCATGGAGACCTATCGCTGGGAACAATGGTTGCATTTTTTGCTTATATTGATAAATTGTACAATCCGTTAAGAAGACTTGTGAACTCATCCACAACCTTGACACAGTCATTCGCTTCGATGGACAGGGTGTTTGAATTCATGGATGAAAAATATGATATTGTCGACGCTTCCAATGCTGTCATGTGCAAGGATGTAAAGGGAGACATTACGTTTGACCATGTTCAATTTACCTATAATCAGTCAGAAGAAATGATCCTAAAAAACATCAACCTTGAGGTGAAAAAAGGGGAGACGATTGCTCTTGTTGGGATGAGTGGAGGAGGCAAGTCGACACTTGTCAGCCTGATTCCTCGTTTCTACGATGTAACAAAAGGAAAAGTTCTCTTAGATGGAATAGATATCCGCGACTTCCAGGTCCAATCCTTACGAGATAAAATTGGCGTTGTTTTTCAGGACAATATTTTATTTAGTGACTCGGTTAAGAACAATATCTTATTAGGAAAACCCGGCTCCACGGATGAAGAAGTTTATCAAGCTGCCAAAGCTGCCAATGCGCACGATTTTATCATGAGTCTTGCAAATGGGTATGATACGAAGGTCGGAGAAAGAGGGGTAAAACTTTCGGGTGGTCAGAAGCAAAGAGTAGCAATTGCCCGCGTCTTTTTACGAAACCCGCCGATTTTGATTCTAGATGAGGCAACTTCAGCTCTTGATTTAGAAAGTGAACACCTTATCCAAGAAGCACTTGATAAACTGGCGAAGGACCGAACTACCTTTGTCGTAGCCCACCGTTTATCAACCATCACTCATGCTGATCGAATTGTCTTAATCGAACATGGTCAGATTGTAGAAGTAGGCAGCCATGATGAATTAATGACGAAACAGGGCAATTATTATAAATTATTTCAAGTGCAGCAGCTGGAACAGCATAAAGAAAATACGCCGTTGCAAGCATAGAAGAGAACAAAAAAAAATGACGTAATCACATACGTCATTTTTTTTGTTCCTCCTGCATCACTTATACGCTGAGTTTTTATTGTTATTCAATTTCCTTCTGTTCAATCGATACCTCATTATGATGAAAGGCTTGAAAGCTAGTTATTAATGTGTCTAGATGTTCAACCTGTTCCCCATAATCAATGATTGAAGAAACTATCTGCATGGTATGGTATAAATGCAGGTCGTCTTGATCGCTATAGAGCTTGTGGTGAATCAAGAATAATTCGAATAATTCCTTATTATTAATACAGGAATTTGTTTCATTGTCCAAAGGTGCTGGAACTTTGCCGATAAACCGCAGCATTAATTGCTCATGGTGATAAATGACACTGTCGAGCTGCTCTTGTATCGACTGTTGAAAGTTTTCCGGCAAATGAAGAATTTCATTTTCAAATCGATGAAGTTTTTTTAATGTATCCAATGCCTTTTTGGCAGTGGAACTCATTTGCCTAAAGACCACTAGTTTTCTAGATTTTTCTAAACTAATCTTTTTAAAATAACTTCTTTCTTCTTTATACATTAAATAAAATTGTTCTATCTTTATTAAATTGTCTTTTAATTTTTCAATATCGGCCTTTAGCATATTGTGGTCAAAATCATGCCGAGTACTTAATCGTATCCAGCGAATAATTTCCTCTGTCGTCCCTGTGATTTTAAAATACAGCTTATTTTCATACTTAGGCGGCAGGAACACAAGGTTTACCACAAAGGCAGAAAAGACTCCAATCATGATGGTTGAGAAACGGATTCCGGCAAACGGTATAAAATCGGTGCCAGGGGTTTCCATAATTGAAACTAGTGTTACTAGAGATAGTCCAATTGTATTTTCAATTTTTAATTTAAGGTTGATAATAATAACAATAACAGCGGCTAAACCGATAATGATAATATGATTTCCTAGCAGCAGGACAAAAATCACTGCAAGAATCGCACCAATTAAATTCCCTTGTATTTGTTCAACAATTGTTAAATAGGAACGATAAATCGTTGGCTGGATTGCAAAAATTGCAGCAATCCCTGCCAATACGGGGGAGGGCGAGTGCAGCAGCTGTGCTAAGTAAAGGGATAAGACGATTGCAATTCCCGTTTTAAAGATGCGGGCACCTAACTTCATTACAAATGGTTTCCTTTCAAATTTAAGTGATTTGTAGATAGTTTACTTCATTAATGAACAATTACGTACTATACATGGATTAAACCATTTTATCAAGAGATATTATATGAATTTTCTTTAGCAATAGTTAAAGATATTTGTTTAATAACAAAAAAAGAACGTCCACTTTATAAGGCGGACGTTTCTTTTAAATCATTCTGTAGAAACAGCTGGGTCAGCTTGTTCTTTGACTGGTACAATTTGAATAAAGTGATCTTCTGGGTTAGAGAGTAATGCGCGAAGCAGATTTGCTTCCTCTGTCTGCCCATCGTTTTCTAGTATTTCCGTATATTTACCTAGAAGTTCATTCACATCTTTTTTGCCATTTTCGCTTAAGCTCATGACTGAAACTTTAGCGCCTTTTGCAATCCTTCTCATTATTGCTTCAGCAGTTAACCCAACTTCAGGCTGCTGGCGAACATAAACAACCCCACCGGTCATACCAGCACAAATCCATGGACCTGGGTCACCTAATACTAATCCTCGACCGTTCGTCATGTATTCAAAGGCGAATCCTTTAATGTTCGCATTGGCACCGATATTTCCTGTCTCTTTCTTAGGTATAGGCTGCTTCACAAAGCCGCCGATGATTAGGTCAGCACCAGAAAGGCGAATTCCTGCACGGGCATCTGCATTCCCTTGAGCAACAAGGAGACCTTTTTGTGCGCCATATCCGAAACCTTTACCAACAGAACCATTATAGTAGTTCCCATCTTTTCCCTTGGACTTTAGGATATAGATATTTCCGCCAAAAGAAGTTTTACCAACTCCATCTTGACCGCCGCCGTTAACAGTAATTTCAATTCCTCCACTATTATAAGCCCCTAATCCATTACCAGGAATCGAGCCGTTTTTATACTTAAGCTGTACAGGAGGAAGCTGCTGGTATGACCCATCCAATCGTCCACGGACGCGGTGACAAGAAACTCTGCTTGCCAAGACACGCTGTTCGGAAGTGACACTATCAAATTCGCGAGAAGAATGTAATTGATCTACGCTGGCATCTAAATACTCAGCACCCACAGCTACTTGCATTTGGACCTCTTGCAGTGCCTTGGTTTCTTCTGATTTTGTAAATTGGCTAATTTCTAATGGTTTTAATAAATATGAAAGGCTAAGCTGATCTTTTCCTTTTACCTGTTCCAGTAAATCAGAACGTCCAACCGCATCCTGTAAATTAGTTATACCGATTGAAGCAGCCAGAGCTTTTAATTCATTTCCAAAAGATGAAAATAAATTCATAATTCCATTAACAGCCAAGTCAAACTGACGTGGTACAAAGCGGCGAAGTCCATGTTCCTTCGCTTGAACTTCAGACTCAATTTGTGTAGCAATCCCAACATGACAGGTATCTAAATGACATCCACGGCATGTTGTACAGCCGATCGCAAGCATAGATAATGTGCCAAAGCCAACGCGATTTGCACCGAGAAGCATAACTTTCATAACATCCAAGGCACTCTTCATTCCACCATCTGCCCAAATTTCTACTTGATTGCGGAGTCCGCTTTCAAGTAGGGCATTATGTGCCGCTTTTACACCAATTTCGACTGGAAGTCCGACGTGCTGAAGGGCATGGATTCTGGCCGCACCTGTACCGCCATCAAAACCGCTTAATGTTATAATATCTGCGCCGGCTTTAGCGATACCAACAGCGATTGTGCCAATGTTCGGTACAACAGGTACCTTTACAGCAATTTTCGCTTGGTCATTACCTGTTTTTAACTCAAGGATCATTTGCGCTAGATCCTCAATGGAATAAATATCATGGTTATTTGATGGTGAAATTAAGTCAGAACCAAGTGTAGCATTACGGGCAGCAGCAACCTTGGCGGTTACCTTTGAACCAGGTAAGTGACCGCCTTCGCCAGGTTTTGCACCTTGACCGATTTTTATTTCTAATAGATTAGATGAGTTTAAAAGCTCAGCGTTTACGCCAAAACGTCCAGAAGCAATTTGCTGTCCTCTTGTTTTTGGATATTTACCAAGCATATCCTTAATTTCGCCGCCTTCACCATTAAGACTGATCATATTTAGGCGGTCCGCACCTTCAGCGTATGCTCTAAAGGCAATCTCATTCTGTGAACCAAACGACATGGAAGAAATAATAAATGGTAAATCATGTTCACCAACTGCAATGTTAACATTTTCTGGTGAGATTGCTTGATTACCTTGCTTTAATTGAAGTAAATGACGAATGGTCGTTGGATTCTGCTCTTCTTGTTCACTGATTTTTTCCCTGTAAGCACTATAGTCACCAGTAGCAGCAACTTCACCAATAGCCTTCCAAATACGAGGGAACAGGCTGAAGGTCTTACCGACTCTTTCTTTTTCATTTTTATAATCTTCTGCTCTTTGGATAGCATCCTTTTTCATTGCTTCAAAATCATTCTGTATATCTTTTGAACCAAAGAAGTTAACGACCTTTAACACGTTTGCTATATCTTCGTGTAAACCAATGCTGGAGAAAAGTCTTCCATACCCGCGTAATTCATGAATACCAATTGTTGATATTACTTTTTCAAGACCTTTTGATAAAGCGCTATAAAGGTTTTCTAATGGTTTGTTGGATTCATCAAGGACTGTCATGAACATATAATACGGGCTGATTAAATCGGCCCCTAGACCAAAAACAGTTACGATGTCATGCAGTGAACGAATGGAAGCTGAACGCAGCACTAATGAACAATTTCTTCTTAACTCCGCTTTCACCAACGCTTGATCGACGGCTGATGTAACTAAATGTGGATCAATCCAGTAAAAATCCTCAGAATGTGCATTTGCATCATCAAGGACAAGCAGGCTCTTTCCTGAAGTAACCGCTTGGACAGCTTCATCTGATATTCTTGTTAGAGCTGCATCAATGTTCTCATTTTTCCTAAAGGTTGTTGAAATAAACGCAACAAGTTTTTGCTTTTGGAAATGCTGAACAACTTGATCAAAGCTTGGCTGCCCAATCGTTTCTGAACATCTATAACCAGCTTTGCCTTCTAAAAGAAGGGGAGTGGTCAGCTCAAGGATTGTTTCTGTTATTTCATTTTTGAATAATCCAGGACGTTTGCCAATAATCACTCTTGTTGAAAAGTGTTCCGTTTCACGATCTCGGTCTATGGCTGGATTTGTAACAACTGCTACGCTTTCTTTAATATAATCGGCAATATTTTTGCGCTCAGGATTAAGTGCAGCTAATGGGGCATCATGTCCAAGGGAGCGAATAGGCTCGACACCTTTTTCAGCCATTTGCTCGATATATTGGATGTGCTCTCTTTCCCAACCAAATGCTTTATATTGTCCATTATGAATCTTGTCGGGATAATTCATGGTAATCGTTTTTTCTAACGTTGGTACTTGTAAACGTAATCGAGAATCTTCAAGATTTAAGCGTTTGGAAAAACGGCTATAAACCTCTTTTTGAAAGCGTTCCTGTTCGTAAACCTCTAATTTATTATTATTCCACTTAAAGCCGACCTTTTCTCCTGGAGCTAGAGGCTTTGGTTCATTTACATACTCACTCGATGGAATGATTCCTGGCTCTGATGAAAATAAATAAGAACTATCAATTTCCAGCATCCAAAGTGGGCGCAGACCTAATGCATCGACACTAAATACAGCTTCATCCCCATATCTAGAAATAATGCCAGCCGGACCTTGTGCAAAGTGACCCCAAGCTTCACGAATATAAGTATATAAATCTTGTAAATCTTCAGAGTAGGCTTTAATTTCATTTATAATTGGAGGGAATAACAGATCCATTACCTCGAATAAGGTGTACCCTTCACGGCAAATTAACGTTTCCATAGTCCGGCTTAGATCTTGTGAGTCACTGCCATCCTTTACGAGTGGAACACCAATCATTTTTGCTTCGTCACGAAGTTTTGCAATCGTGTTAATTTCCCCATTGTGGCCAAGTACACTAAAAGGCTGCACCCGGAAAAAACTAGATAGGGTATTGGTAGAGTAACGGTTATGACCGAGAGTAATTGTTGATGCAACAATTGGACTAGCTAAATCTTGATAGTAACGAGGGAGGATATCTCCGGCACCCATGACTTTATAGACAGCATGGTTTTGGCTTAGAGATGCAACATGTACATAATAGTTGGTTTCAAAATCAATGATGGCTTCGAATAAAACTTTTGTTAATTCTTGCCCTGTTTTTTCAGAAAGGCAGGCGAATTGCCAGAAAACAGGATTTTCCTGAATCGCAATGGGACCTAAAGCGTTTGAATCGGTCACTTGGTTTGTTTCAAAAATCACGTCTAACCCATAGTTATGCAGTTTCTGAAGTAATTCTTGTTTAGTAGATGACCAGTCGGCTTTTTGGCTGATAAAAACATGACCAACAGCAAAGCTCGCATTTTCTGTGTGAGACGGGTCTACACCGGCACTTTGTAATTTTTCCTTCCAAAGTGCTTTTGGGATATCAACATGAATTCCAACACCATCACCTTCACCGTTAATGAAGCCAGCACGATGATTCATGGTAACTAAGGCGTCTATACAATCAAAAATGTTTTTTCTTGTAGGGATCTTGTTTTTTTCAAGGCAAGCGACAATTCCGCAGGCATCATGTTCTTGCTTATGGAAATCTTTAAAAAGAGAAGGAGTCCATCTTTCTGTCATATAAATTTGGCTTCAGCGGATGTCCATCTAAAGCCGATTCACCTCCTATATAGATAAATAGTGTAAGATTTGTTGCCATAAAAAGCCGAGAATAATAGTAGTTGTTAGAAAAATAATAATTTTATATTATCATATGAATTTTCAGAAATCAAATAAATATACAAAAAAATGGATAGAAAATGCAGGAAAATATAAAGAAGAAAAAATGTCAAAAAGTTGTATTGTAAACGTTTTCATAGAGTATTTAAAAATATAGAGAGTGGTTTCCACTCTCTATACGTGAATAAAAAATGTATATTTATTCGCATTTTAGTAAAGAAAATGCATTGTTGACAGCATGAAGTGTAGCCTCTATATCTTCTTCTGTATGAGCAATAGTTAAGAACCAGGCCTCATATTTAGAAGGTGCAAGGTTTATGCCTTGCTGCAGCATTAGCTTGAAAAATCTTCCGAACATTTCACCGTCTGTTTTTTCTGCCTGCTCATAGTTTTCAATTTTTTCCTTAGTAAAATATACAGTAAGTGCACCCTTCAAACGATTGATGGTGATTTGAATATCATGTTCTTTCGCTGCTTCTAAAATTCCTTGTTCAAGCATGGCACCTAAACGATCAAGGTAGTCATAAACTCCATCTTGCTTTAGGACCTCGAGACAGGCAATTCCTGAAAGGATGGAGGCTGGATTACCAGCCATCGTTCCTGCTTGATAGGCGGGCCCCAGCGGTGCAACTTCTTCCATAATTTCTTTGCGTCCGCCATATGCACCAATTGGAAGACCGCCGCCAATTATTTTTCCTAAAGCTGTTAAATCAGGCTGAATCCCTAATAAATCTTGTGCTCCGCCATACATAAAGCGGAAAGCAGTAATGACTTCATCATAGATAACAAGCGCACCTGCAGCATGAGTAAGATCATTTACCTGTTGTAAGAATCCTGGTTTTGGTTCAACAATTCCAAAGTTCCCGACAATCGGTTCCACTAGAACTGCAGCAATTTGATCGCCCCACTTTTCTAACGCTTCCTTAAATGGCTCAATATCATTAAAAGGTACGGTAATCACTTCTTGGGCGATACTCTTAGGAACTCCTGCAGAATCAGGGGTTCCTAGAGTAGATGGACCTGACCCAGCAGCGACAAGAACAAGGTCAGAGTGACCATGGTAACAACCAGCAAACTTAATAATCTTATCTCTTCCAGTATAGGCACGGGCTACACGGATTGTTGTCATTACTGCTTCCGTACCTGAATTCACAAAACGAACCTTTTCTAAAAAGGGCATCGCTTCCTTCAGCATTTTTGCAAACTTTACCTCATGGGGGGTAGGTGTTCCAAAAAGAACACCAGTCTCAGCTGCCTTTTTAATTGCTTCCGTTATATGGGGATGTGCATGACCTGTGATAATCGGACCGTAAGCAGCTAGATAATCAATATACTGATTTCCGTCCACATCATAGAAATAAGCTCCTTGCGCACGCTCCATTACCACTGGGGCACCGCCACCGACTGCCTTGTAAGAACGGGAGGGGCTGTTTACACCGCCAACAATATGTTCTAAAGCTTCATTATGTATTCGTTCAGAATTTGTAAATTGCATTCCTTTTCCTCCTTGAAATGGATTCCTTCCTATAATAGCACTTTTTTAATCGACTTTTATTTGTTTTACTTTTGAAAAATTTCATGCTCCTGCCACTTTAGCAAGGATTATAGATATTTTATTGTCCAAGCTGGCATAGAATGGGACTAACTGACTCTATAGAGGTGTCCGCTGATGTTTTATTTTTTATTACCAATCGTAATTTTTTGTATTTTTATGAGTATCAGAACATTGTTTATTCCAAACACGATAAAAGGAAAGTTTGTTTCTATTGAAAACGCACTTTTTTTGGGTTCTATCTATCTAACTGTAATTCTCGGATTTGGGCTCATCTATTTATTATTTGAATTAAAGGGGATCTCGTTACTTGTTGAGGTAAATGGTGAAAACAACTATAACTTGTTCGAAACGAGCTTTTATTTTAGCGCAATGACATTATTTTCTGTTGGCAATGGAGATGTTATTCCACATGGCTTGGGGAGGATGGTAGCAGTGGTCGAAGCATTAATTGGATATACACTGCCTGCAGCCTTTGTAGCTCGAGCATTGATGGACCGTGAAGTGAAAGATATTAAATAGTTGTATTGTTCATCATGTTTGGTTAGGCTTATGGAAGAGTATATTTTCCATGAGGTGATTAAGTTATGACAATTGAGTTAGGCAAACAAGCTCCTGATTTTGAATTGTTAGCTAGTAATGGTGAAAAAGTAAAATTATCAGATTTTAAGGGCAAAAATGTGGTATTGTATTTTTATCCCAAGGATATGACACCAGGTTGTACGACCCAAGCGTGTGATTTCAGGGATTATCACGGTGACTTTTCAGATTTAAATTCTGTCATTATTGGAGTCAGCCCAGACCCTATAGAAAAACATGAAAAATTTATAGATAAGTACAACTTGCCTTTTTTACTTTTATTTGATGAAAACACAAGAGTTTCTGAATTGTATGAGGTTTGGAAATTAAAGAAGAATTTCGGCAAAGAGTATATGGGAATTGAAAGATCTACATTTGTCATTGATAAAGATGGTAAATTGGTGAAAGAATGGCGGAAAGTTAAAGTAAAAGGACATGTCGAAGAAGCTTTACAGTATATAAAAGAGAATCTAGCATAAAGAATCATAGGCTGACATCAGAGCTTTTCTTCACTGAGAAGTAAGGCTCTTTGGGTGAAAAAATAAGCGGGGAGATACCCGCTTATTTCTTATAGCCAAAACTAGACGATATTTCTTTGCTAATAGACAGTAAGAATTGGGACAGTTCATTGTTTTCATCTTGTGGGATAGATTCAGAAAAGCCTACAACGGTAACGCTTCCTAGGAGTTTTCTGTCATAATTTAAAACCGGGATGGATACCGAAGATACGGATGGTACCAGCGGTTCCCTTGCAAAGGCAATTTCTTTCTCACGTATGATTCCACATTCTGCTTCAAGCTGACTTAGCTTTTCTGGAGGTATTTGCGTATATTCTTTCTCTTTCCATTCACGAATCATTTCCTCTTCCATAAACGCCATAAATACTTTGCCTGAAGCAGATCGAATAGGAAGTATGGTTCCTATTTGAGCACCAATATTTATTCCTCGATTTTTATTATAATCTTTAATAATCATTGGACCACTATGTGTCCAACTTGAGAATAGAACGGTACTCGAAAATATCTCGTTTATTTCATGAAGATAAGGAGAAATACGGTCGATAACATTTTCTTGATCTGCAGCGGCCATTCCGTATTCAATTAACTTACTCCCTAATACATATTCTCCTGTATCCTTGTAACGAAAGAGAAGACCTAATTGTGTAAAGGTATTTAAGTATTTATAAAGATTACTTTTGGTAATCTGTGTTAATTCTTGAATTTCAGAAAATTTTAACGGCCTGCCATGTTTGGCAATTGAATCCACAATGCCCATCCCTACTTCTAATGATTGAATGGTAGTTCCTTTTTTTATGACTTCCATATTGAACCTCCTAAAGACCCTAATCCCTATATTATCATAGCTAGTGTTGTAAACAATATAGTGAAATTCTTGAAAAATGGAAAAATTTATGGATATAGTAATAGTAAGACCTGTGATGAAGGAGTTTTACTATAAAAATGGATACAAAATTACAGATAATCGAGACTTCGACACCGCTATTCCAACAGAACAATATAAAGATAAATTTTTCTTAGTCGACAGCGGAGAAAATACAACGAGTACACTATTAAAGATTGGTCTGCCTGCAGAAAAAATTACAAATATGTTGTTTACACATCAGCATGTTGACCATAAAGGAGGCTTTTGGAATTTTTTCATTGATGGCTGGCAGGGACCTACAGGAAGACGTTCCTTAAACCTAGTCGGACCTCAAGTCCAAGAACTATATAATACGACAGTTAATTTCTTTAAGACAGATTTAGAGTATCGTTCTAGTTTAGGCTGGCCAAAGGATGGAATTTTTACAAATGTAACGATTCAAGATTTTAAAGAGGATAAATATAAGTTCGAGCTCGATGGTGTAAAGATTACATCCATCCCTGTCCCGCATACTGTTCCAACCTATGCGTATCGTTTTGATGCCAACGGAAAAAGTGTAGTGGTATCAGGTGATTTAACCTATTCTGAGGAATTTGCAAAGTTTGCAAAGAAAGCCGATATTTTAGTAATAGATGGAATGTTAGCGAGTGATTTTTCCTTTGTACCTGAACAGCCACGGGAAAATTTAAAGCAAGGTTTAATGCAATTACATGCTGATCTAGAAGACCTTGCCAAAATGGCTGCGGAATCAAAGGCTAAAAAACTTGTTCTAACCCATATTGGTCTAGGTAAGGTAGACATACCAAGTATTTCAAAAGTATTTTCAGAATCAGGTTATAAAGGGGAAATTATAGCGGCTGAGGATGGACTTGTGATTAATCCCTAAGTCAAAAAAATGAAAAGTTTTTTTTCTAAAAAACTAGCCTATTTTCTATAGAAGAGGCATTTGTCCAATGCAAAAGACTGTAATATGAATATCATTTTATTAGGGCATACCTCCTCAGATAAAACTTGTTGGGTCGATAATCGACCCTTTTTTTATGGATTGATTATCACCGCTGGCTGTGAAAAACAAATTCAATGAAAAAGGCTGGCATTAAGTTATTTAATAGATGAATCTTTTCAAAAGATAGAATTAATAAAGAATATGTATCATAAAATACAAACAAATCTTTTGCACGTTGGTGCGGAGCTAGCAACCCTTAATGGAAAAGAAGTAAAGTGGAAGTAGAAGTTATACAATCAAAAATAATCACAATTGCCTAATAATGATATTACAATATTGACAAAAGTATTAATTTCTTAGTAAACTAATTATAACAATTATAATGTAAGAATATTTTTGGAATAGAGGTGCATGGCGATGAATCAGTTAAAAGAAGCATTGGAAACTTTAAAAGAAACTGGAGTACGAATAACTCCACAACGTCATGCGATACTTGAATATTTAATAAACTCGATGTCACATCCTACAGCAGATGATATTTATAAAGCCCTTGAAGGAAAATTTCCTAATATGAGTGTGGCGACAGTTTACAATAATTTACGAGTATTTCGTGAGGTAGGTTTAGTAAAAGAATTAACATATGGTGATGCTTCTAGTCGATTCGATTTTGTAACATCACACCATTACCACGTAATTTGTGAGAACTGCGGAAAAATCGTTGATTTCCATTATCCTGGGTTAGATGAAGTGGAACAACTTGCTTCTCATGTTACCGGATTTAAAGTGAATAATCATCGTATGGAAATTTACGGGACATGTCCTGAGTGCACAAGTAAAGAAGTGCATTAAAAATGCGAAAAAGCCGATTAAGATATCGGCTTTTTATTTTTTGACTTTTTATTATAGGACTCATCAAATTCTTTGCCTTCAAGGTTCGGGTCAAGTGTTAATGGTTCACGGCAGTACATACACATATCCACTTTCCCTAGCATTTTTGTGTGTTTACCACAACTTGGACATTTAACTTGTATGGTTTTGGTTGATAACATACCAATCCAAAAATACACCACTGTACTTGCAATGATAAATAATAGTCCGAAAAGCATAAAGATGGTCATAATAAGTGGAGAGTTACGAAAGTATATTCCACCATACATTACAATAAAGCCGATAAATATTAAGGATAATGCAAAGCTGCGGATTTTATTTATTTTACTTGAATATTTAGCCATATTTCTCCCTCCTAGACAAACTATACCATATTTACATCTTCTGAAAAAATGTTATGTTAAAGAATGTCGAAATTTGTCTTGTGTATAAGAAGGAGATTCTTTATTACTGTCGAACATATAGTTATCGAGAAAAATGGAGGAATGATGGATGAAAGACATTCTTCGGCCCATTTATCAGGAACGGGCTAGTCAATCCAATACACTTGGGGTATTGATGATAGAAAAGAGACATAAATCAAGTCATACTACTGACACCTTTGATGTAATCCTTTTAATTATTGTAAAAGAGGGAGAGCAGCCGTTATCAATAAAGCATTATACTTATAATGACAGCAAGGCAGCGATGCATATTATTACGGAGGCTCAATTAAAAGATTGGCTTCTATTAGGTACAAATCGAAAAATTTTTGAATGGCTGCATACTGCAAAAGTATTATTTGATCGCAATGAATATATTGAAAACCTTAAAACGGAGCTCCGTGAATTCCCGTTTAATGGACGGAAGATTAAAATGGGGTTAGAATTTGCGAAGTTAATAAGAAGGTATGTAGATGGAAAGGCTCTCTTCGAAAATAAACAACACCTTGACGCCTATAATTATGTTGTTCATTCTCTTCACCACTTAGCACGACTAGCTGTAATAGAAAATGGGCTTCATCCAGAATTAACGGTTTGGCAGCAGGTTAAACAAATTGAACCTGAAATAGTAAAATTATATGAAGAGCTTGTAAACAGTGAGGAGCCTATTGAAAAAAGACTGGAGTTATTATTTTTAGCTAGTGAGTTTATGATACATTCTCGTACGAAAGTGGGTTGTGCCCATCTCCTGGAAGTATTAAGTATGAAAGAATACTGGTCCTTTAATGAAATACAGAATGAAAAAGAATTGATTCCATATTCTGTTGATTTGGCCGTACTTATTGAGTATTTAATTGAAAAAGGACTAATTGATGTTGTTAGTTTAGAAACAAAGGGACATGGTATTTATCATCGATGTTATCAGGTCAGTAAAAAATTATTGTAAAAAATAATAAAAGCTATTGACCTTTTTTGAGATACTTGATATATTAATAACCGTCGCTGCGACAAATGATTTAAGTTATCGCAGATGACGGTTTTATTTTTTTGAAAATAATATTGACACTATAAAATAAATTGTGTTATATTATAAAAGTCGCTTACGAGCGAAAGTGATTATTGTTCTTTGAAAACTAAACAAACAAGAACGTCAACAAAAATTATTAGTTTCTTCTATAGAAACTAGCCAACGTAACAAAATGAGCTATATCAACTTTCTTGGAGAGTTTGATCCTGGCTCAGGACGAACGCTGGCGGCGTGCCTAATACATGCAAGTCGAGCGAACCAAGAGGTGCTTGCACCTCTTGGTTAGCGGCGGACGGGTGAGTAACACGTGGGCAACCTGCCTGTAAGACTGGGATAACTTCGGGAAACCGGAGCTAATACCGGATAATCCTTTTCCTCTCATGAGGAAAAGCTGAAAGTCGGTTTCGGCTGACACTTACAGATGGGCCCGCGGCGCATTAGCTAGTTGGTGAGGTAACGGCTCACCAAGGCGACGATGCGTAGCCGACCTGAGAGGGTGATCGGCCACACTGGGACTGAGACACGGCCCAGACTCCTACGGGAGGCAGCAGTAGGGAATCTTCCGCAATGGACGAAAGTCTGACGGAGCAACGCCGCGTGAGCGATGAAGGCCTTCGGGTCGTAAAGCTCTGTTGTTAGGGAAGAACAAGTACCGGAGTAACTGCCGGTACCTTGACGGTACCTAACCAGAAAGCCACGGCTAACTACGTGCCAGCAGCCGCGGTAATACGTAGGTGGCAAGCGTTGTCCGGAATTATTGGGCGTAAAGCGCGCGCAGGCGGTCCTTTAAGTCTGATGTGAAAGCCCACGGCTCAACCGTGGAGGGTCATTGGAAACTGGGGGACTTGAGTACAGAAGAGGAAAGCGGAATTCCACGTGTAGCGGTGAAATGCGTAGAGATGTGGAGGAACACCAGTGGCGAAGGCGGCTTTCTGGTCTGTAACTGACGCTGAGGCGCGAAAGCGTGGGGAGCAAACAGGATTAGATACCCTGGTAGTCCACGCCGTAAACGATGAGTGCTAAGTGTTAGAGGGTTTCCGCCCTTTAGTGCTGCAGCTAACGCATTAAGCACTCCGCCTGGGGAGTACGGCCGCAAGGCTGAAACTCAAAGGAATTGACGGGGGCCCGCACAAGCGGTGGAGCATGTGGTTTAATTCGAAGCAACGCGAAGAACCTTACCAGGTCTTGACATCCTCTGACACTCCTAGAGATAGGACTTTCCCCTTCGGGGGACAGAGTGACAGGTGGTGCATGGTTGTCGTCAGCTCGTGTCGTGAGATGTTGGGTTAAGTCCCGCAACGAGCGCAACCCTTGATCTTAGTTGCCAGCATTCAGTTGGGCACTCTAAGGTGACTGCCGGTGACAAACCGGAGGAAGGTGGGGATGACGTCAAATCATCATGCCCCTTATGACCTGGGCTACACACGTGCTACAATGGATGGTACAAAGGGCTGCAAGACCGCGAGGTTTAGCCAATCCCATAAAACCATTCTCAGTTCGGATTGCAGGCTGCAACTCGCCTGCATGAAGCCGGAATCGCTAGTAATCGCGGATCAGCATGCCGCGGTGAATACGTTCCCGGGCCTTGTACACACCGCCCGTCACACCACGAGAGTTTGTAACACCCGAAGTCGGTGGGGTAACCGCAAGGAGCCAGCCGCCTAAGGTGGGACAGATGATTGGGGTGAAGTCGTAACAAGGTAGCCGTATCGGAAGGTGCGGCTGGATCACCTCCTTTCTAAGGATAATGCAGTCCTTGTGGACTGATAAGAAGTTGACTGTTACTTGTTTGTTTAGTTTTGAGAGTGCAATTCTCTCTCAAAACATTTGCTCCTGCGCCGCAGTAGCTCGAGGAAGTAGTCCCTCAGCTCGTCGCAAGGCAGCATGATGTAAAGCTCTGAAGTTTAATCACGATGTGATTGAAATCAGTAGCCTCGTTCCTTGAAAACTAGATAATCGTAAGAAGAAGTCAAAGTAAAACCGAGAATCGCCATTTTAGTTTTTCTCTCTTATTCATTTAAGAGTATAACCATTTAGGTTAAGTTAGAAAGGGCGCACGGTGGATGCCTTGGCACTAGGAGCCGATGAAGGACGGGACTAACACCGATATGCTTCGGGGAGCTGTAAGTAAGCTTTGATCCGGAGATTTCCGAATGGGGGAACCCACTGCTCGTAATGGAGCAGTATCTTTACCTGAATACATAGGGTATTGAAGGCAGACCCGGGGAACTGAAACATCTAAGTACCCGGAGGAAGAGAAAGCAAACGCGATTCCCTGAGTAGCGGCGAGCGAAACGGGACATAGCCCAAACCAAGAGGCTTGCCTCTTGGGGTTGTAGGACACTCAACATGGAGTTACAAAGGAACGGGGTAGATGAAGCGATCTGGAAAGGTCCGTCATAGAAGGTAAAAACCCTGTAGTTGAAACTTCGTTCCCTCCTGAGTGGATCCTGAGTACGGCCGGACACGTGAAATCCGGTCGGAAGCTGGGAGGACCATCTCCCAAGGCTAAATACTCCCTAGTGACCGATAGTGAACCAGTACCGTGAGGGAAAGGTGAAAAGCACCCCGGAAGGGGAGTGAAAGAGATCCTGAAACCGTGTGCCTACAAGTAGTCAGAGCCCGTTCATGGGTGATGGCGTGCCTTTTGTAGAATGAACCGGCGAGTTACGATCCCATGCAAGGTTAAGTTGAAGAGACGGAGCCGCAGCGAAAGCGAGTCTGAATAGGGCGAATGAGTATGTGGTCGTAGACCCGAAACCAGGTGATCTACCCATGTCCAGGGTGAAGTCCAGGTAACACTGGATGGAGGCCCGAACCCACGCACGTTGAAAAGTGCGGGGATGAGGTGTGGGTAGCGGAGAAATTCCAATCGAACTTGGAGATAGCTGGTTCTCTCCGAAATAGCTTTAGGGCTAGCCTCACGTTGTAAGAGTCTTGGAGGTAGAGCACTGTTTGGACTAGGGGCCCTCATCGGGTTACCGAATTCAGACAAACTCCGAATGCCAAAGACTTATCCGTGGGAGTCAGACTGCGAGTGATAAGATCCGTAGTCAAAAGGGAAACAGCCCAGACCACCAGCTAAGGTCCCAAAGTTTACGTTAAGTGGAAAAGGATGTGGAGTTGCTTAGACAACCAGGATGTTGGCTTAGAAGCAGCCACCATTTAAAGAGTGCGTAATAGCTCACTGGTCGAGTGACTCTGCGCCGAAAATGTACCGGGGCTAAACGTAACACCGAAGCTGTGGATTGACACCATATGGTGTCAGTGGTAGGAGAGCGTTCTAAGGGCGTTGAAGCTAGACCGTAAGGACTGGTGGAGCGCTTAGAAGTGAGAATGCCGGTATGAGTAGCGAAAGATGGGTGAGAATCCCATCCACCGTATGCCTAAGGTTTCCTGAGGAAGGCTCGTCCTCTCAGGGTTAGTCGGGACCTAAGCCGAGGCCGAAAGGCGTAGGCGATGGACAACAGGTTGATATTCCTGTACCACCTCTTTATCGTTTGAGTGATGGGGGGACGCAGGAGGATAGGGTAAGCGCACTGCTGGATATGTGCGTGTAAGCAGTTAGGCTGGTGAATAGGAAAATCCGTTCACCTTAAGGCTGAGCTGTGATGCCGAGGGAAATATAGTACCGAAGTTCCTGATTCCACACTGCCAAGAAAAGCCTCTAGCGAGATAAAAGGTGCCCGTACCGCAAACCGACACAGGTAGGCGAGGAGAGAATCCTAAGGTGAGCGAGAGAACTCTCGTTAAGGAACTCGGCAAAATGACCCCGTAACTTCGGGAGAAGGGGTGCTTTTTGAGGTGAATAGCCTCGAAGAGCCGCAGTGAATAGGCCCAGGCGACTGTTTAGCAAAAACACAGGTCTCTGCGAAGCCGCAAGGCGAAGTATAGGGGCTGACGCCTGCCCGGTGCTGGAAGGTTAAGAGGAGGGGTTAGCTGCTAAGCGAAGCTCTGAATCGAAGCCCCAGTAAACGGCGGCCGTAACTATAACGGTCCTAAGGTAGCGAAATTCCTTGTCGGGTAAGTTCCGACCCGCACGAAAGGCGTAACGATCTGGGCACTGTCTCAACGAGAGACTCGGTGAAATTATAGTACCTGTGAAGATGCAGGTTACCCGCGACAGGACGGAAAGACCCCGTGGAGCTTTACTGTAGCCTGATATTGAATTTTGGTACAGCTTGTACAGGATAGGTAGGAGCCTGAGAAACCGGAGCGCCAGCTTCGGTGGAGGCGTCGGTGGGATACTACCCTGGCTGTATTGAAATTCTAACCCACACCCCTCATCGGGGTGGGAGACAGTGTCAGGTGGGCAGTTTGACTGGGGCGGTCGCCTCCTAAAGAGTAACGGAGGCGCCCAAAGGTTCCCTCAGAATGGTTGGAAATCATTCGCAGAGTGTAAAGGCACAAGGGAGCTTGACTGCGAGACCTACAAGTCGAGCAGGGACGAAAGTCGGGCTTAGTGATCCGGTGGTTCCGCATGGAAGGGCCATCGCTCAACGGATAAAAGCTACCCCGGGGATAACAGGCTTATCTCCCCCAAGAGTCCACATCGACGGGGAGGTTTGGCACCTCGATGTCGGCTCATCGCATCCTGGGGCTGTAGTCGGTCCCAAGGGTTGGGCTGTTCGCCCATTAAAGCGGTACGCGAGCTGGGTTCAGAACGTCGTGAGACAGTTCGGTCCCTATCCGTCGTGGGCGCAGGAAATTTGAGAGGAGCTGTCCTTAGTACGAGAGGACCGGGATGGACGCACCGCTGGTGTACCAGTTGTCTTGCCAAAGGCATCGCTGGGTAGCTATGTGCGGACGGGATAAGTGCTGAAAGCATCTAAGCATGAAGCCCCCCTCAAGATGAGATTTCCCATAGCGTCAAGCTAGTAAGAACCCTGAAAGATGATCAGGTTGATAGGTCAGAGGTGGAAGCGCGGTAACGTGTGGAGCTGACTGATACTAATCGTTCGAGGACTTAACCAATTTAAGGTGAACTCGTTTTACAAACTTCTTCTGAATTATCTAGTTTTGAGGGAATGAATTTTTTTAAAAAACCTCTTGAAAAATCTCAAAAAGACAGTATAATAAAGATTGTCTTTGAGAAAAGTAGTCTGGTAATAATGGCGAGAAGGTCACACCCGTTCCCATACCGAACACGGAAGTTAAGCTTCTCAGCGCCGATGGTAGTTGGGACTTTGTCCCTGTGAGAGTAGGACGTTGCCAGACTGCATTACTATTATTATTCCGCAGTAGCTCAGTGGTAGAGCTATCGGCTGTTAACCGATCGGTCGTAGGTTCGAGTCCTACCTGCGGAGCCATTCTTTTATGGAGAGCTGTCCGAGTGGCCGAAGGAGCACGATTGGAAATCGTGTAGGCGGGTAACCCTGTCTCAAGGGTTCAAATCCCTTGCTCTCCGCCATAAAACACTATCTATAACTTGTAACGGCCCCTTGGTCAAGCGGTTAAGACACCGCCCTTTCACGGCGGTAACACGGGTTCGAATCCCGTAGGGGTCACCAACGTTTTTCTGAAGCAACGAAAATAACCTTTAATATATGGAGGATTAGCTCAGCTGGGAGAGCATCTGCCTTACAAGCAGAGGGTCGGCGGTTCGATCCCGTCATCCTCCACCATAGTATTTCTATTGTCGCGGAGTGGAGCAACGAGCGTTACTTCACAGAATTAACTGCGAGTTGTATCAATCGAACTGCTGCTTGAATTGGCTTTCTGAGATTGATACAGTCCATACAAAGTATGGGCATGGAGTAATTGTAATAATTCTTATTGTCGCGGGGTGGAGCAGTCCGGTAGCTCGTCGGGCTCATAACCCGAAGGTCGCAGGTTCAAATCCTGTCCCCGCAATTCGGTCTGGTAGTTCAGTTGGTTAGAATGCCTGCCTGTCACGCAGGAGGTCGCGGGTTCGAGTCCCGTCCAGACCGCCATTTTCATTTAGGAAAAGGCTATATAATGTGGCTCAGTAGCTCAGTCGGTAGAGCAAAGGACTGAAAATCCTTGTGTCGGCGGTTCGATTCCGTCCTGAGCCACCATTTTTATTCTATTGATTATATGCTTGCCGGTTTAGCTCAATTGGTAGAGCAACTGACTTGTAATCAGTAGGTTGGGGGTTCAAGTCCTCTAGCCGGCACCATTTGGTGGAAATTTCATATTATGTGGAGGGGTAGCGAAGTGGCTAAACGCGGCGGACTGTAAATCCGCTCCCTCAGGGTTCGGCGGTTCGAATCCGTCCCCCTCCACCATTTATAGGGGTATAGTTTAAAGGTAGAACGAAGGTCTCCAAAACCTTTGGTGTGGGTTCAATTCCTACTACCCCTGCCAATCAATTTTATTATGGCGATTGTGGCGAAGTGGTTAACGCATCGGATTGTGGTTCCGACATTCGTGGGTTCGATTCCCATCAGTCGCCCCTTAAGACCACTTTAGTTGAAGATGAAAATTATCATTGGGCTATAGCCAAGCGGTAAGGCATCGCACTTTGACTGCGACATGCGTTGGTTCAAATCCAGCTAGCCCAGCCAATTTGCGGAAGTAGTTCAGTGGTAGAACACCACCTTGCCAAGGTGGGGGTCGCGGGTTCGAATCCCGTCTTCCGCTCCATAATATGGCGGCATAGCCAAGTGGTAAGGCAGAGGTCTGCAAAACCTTTACCACCGGTTCGAATCCGGTTGCCGCCTTAATTTTTCTTAGAATTAATAGCGCATTCTATTGCGCCGGGGTGGCGGAACTGGCAGACGCACAGGACTTAAAATCCTGCGGTAGGTGACTACCGTACCGGTTCGATTCCGGTCCTCGGCATTACTTTTAAAAAATAATATAATGCCGGTGTGGCGGAATTGGCAGACGCGCACGACTCAAAATCGTGTTCCTCTGGAGTGTCGGTTCGACCCCGACCACCGGTATCTAAAAAACACTCACAAATGTTGTTAAATCAACGTTTGTGGGTGTTTTTTGTTTGTTCAAAGGCTATTCTCATAAAATGCTTTTGTTTTTACATAATGCATGTATTCTTACTTCCTGCTCCTTACAAGTAATGATCTATAATCACGAATGAAGATGTTTGGTGCGAATTCTTTTTCTATCATTGATAACCCAATAATAAACCAGTCATAATACAAACAAAACCGGCTCTCATCTTGGAGGCCAGTTTTGTTATGAGCGATAAAAAAGGTGCTTACAAACAAATTACATTTCAAAATTGGATTTTTGAAATGTAAATAGTTGATGATTTCGGACGACTTCATTTATATAGTTCATAGTTATCTTTTCTGCTTCTTCGAGATTGTAGTGTGTCCGGTTATTTAGGATATTTGATAACATTCCTTGCCAAATTAGGTTTGTCAGTTCATTGATTCCATCGATATTTTCTACTTTTATCTGGCCTTCGCTTGCAGCTGCCTGTAATAGCCCCAAGCCCCTTTTGTCCATATTTCGCTCAAAGAGAATGGGTTTTAATTCTTCTGGGATGTTAATTAAGTCGTTTGGATAAAGTTTATAGTATTCTTCTAGTAGATCTTCTGGATGTTCCCCTAAGTCCATAATAAAAATAGCATGAAAGATTTGTGGGGCTTTGAATGAATGCTTACAAAAACATTGCCAAGCCAATAGGTATTTTTCTATTGGAGTGTTCCCCTTTTCCATATAGATAGCGACTTCTTCCGTATAGGTTTTCAAAAACTTCATTGAGGCAAAAAAGACTAAATGGGAAAGTTCGGAAAAGTAGTTATAAATCGTTGCGCTATTATAGCCCGCACGTTCTGCCACCTTCCTGATGGTAATCTTATCAATTCCCTCCTCCTCGATAATTTCAGCGGTTGCATCAACAAAATACGTCCACATTCGGCTCATTTGAATTTCCTTTTTTTTCATATCGTAACCCTCTTCACAGAAAATTTTTATATAGTGAATTTTTAGAAAATTTATATTGTCAGAAAATAACCGCTATGATAATATAACCATAGTTATAAAATAATCATGATTACTAAATTAATCATAACACAAGAAAGGGGAAAGTTGGAAAATATTTTTTACTAAAAAGGGGTTGAGGTAATGGAGAAGGTAAAAATTGATCCTGTCGTTTTTTGGTCATCTTTAATTGTGATTGTTGCAGCCACATTATTGTTGGTTGTCAACCGTGAATCAGCAGAACCGGTGTTAAGCAATATGATGTCAGATATCACCTTTAAATTGGATTGGGCTTTTCAATTATTAACGGTAGGCTTATTTATTGTCCTGATTTGGCTGATTTTTGGCCGCTACGGAAAAATTAAACTTGGTGAGGGAAAACCTGAATTTTCTTCCTTTAGCTGGGGAGCAATGCTGTTTTGTGCTGGGATGGGGACTAGTATCATGTTCTGGTCAATTATGGAACCAATCTACTATTATATTGGTCCTCCATTTGGAATTGAAGCGAATAGTAATGAAGCAGCCGAGTGGGCAGTTACATACGGGTTATTCCATTGGGGTATATCGGCATGGTCGCTTTACGCCTTGCCAACGGTTACCATTGCATACTCCTTTTTTGTAAAAAAGCAATCATCGTTAAAAATCAGTACTGCATGCCGCGGGGCACTTGGTAAATATGCGGATGGCTGGGTTGGGAAAATCATTGATATCCTAGTGATCTGGAGCCTAGTTGGCGGACTCGGTACTTCTTTAGGGTTAGGCGTACCGATGATTTCTGCCGTTATTGGAGAAATTTTAGGAATGGAGCAATCTCTCGGTTTAAGTATTATCATCATACTAATCTGGACGGTGATTTACTGTTCCAGCGCATATCTTGGACTATATAAAGGGATTAGAAAACTAAGCGACATTAACGTTTACCTTGCATTAGCACTAGCTTTATTTGTTCTAATCGCTGGTCCAACGCTATTCATTTTATCTTATTTTACAAACAGTTTAGGCTTAATGCTTCAAAATATTGTCCAAATGAGCTTCTATACGGATCCAATCAATAAAGGCGGCTTCCCGCAAGCATGGACGGTTTTTTATTGGGCTTGGTTTGCAGCGACAGCACCATTTATGGGTTTATTCGTTGCTCGTATTTCAAAAGGCAGAACAATTCGAGAATTAATCAGTTCCGTTCTCTTATGGGGTTCATTAGGAAGCTGGCTCTATTTTGCTGTCTTCGGCGGTTATTCTATGCACCTGCAATTAAATGATATTCTGCCAATTACACAAATACTAGACGCCAAGGGTGGTCCAGCTGTTGTAGTTGAGGTATTAAAAACGCTTCCTATTAGTACGGTCGTATTGATATTCTTTGTAACTTTAGGTTTTATTTTTCTGGCAACTTCCTTGGATTCTGCGACTTACATTTTATCAGCCATTGCGACCAAGGAGTTAAAGGATGGGCAAGAACCAGCCCGCTGGCACCGCTTGTTATGGGGAGCCATTTTAGCGGTAATGGCAATAGCCTTACTTATGATTGGCGGATTAAATGTCATTCAAACCTCATCGGTTATCGTATCCGTACCGGTAATTATCATCTATATTTTATTAACAGTGTCATTATTAAGATGGTTAAAGCAAGACCACAAGAAGAACTCTTCAGCTGAATCGGACCTAGAAGAAAAGGCAGGATGAAACCAGCTGATTGAGAGAGTGTGACAAAAGTCTGGAGGTAATACCATGGTTTTTAATGTACGTGATTCTTTCCTAACAATTAAGACTGAGTTCCCGCGGAAGGTTCGTGAGATCGAGCATGTTTGGATTCCAATGTCAGATGGGACCAGGCTTGCAGCGCGAATTTGGCTCCCGGAGGATGCAGAACAGAATCCCGTGCCCGCAATTCTAGAATATCTTCCCTACCGTAAAAATGACTTTACGGCCTTAAGAGACTCAATCCGTCATCCATATTTTGCAGGTCATGGATATGCCAGCATTCGTGTGGATATGCGGGGGTCTGGTGATTCAGATGGAATTTTGTACGATGAATACTTGCCGCAGGAGCAGGATGATGCTTTGGATGTGTTGAGTTGGATTGAGTCACAGCCTTGGTCTACAGGTTCTGTTGGAATGATTGGAAAGTCTTGGGGCGGCTTTAATGGACTGCAGGTGGCGGCACGCCGTCACCCTGCCTTAAAGGCGATTATCACGCTTTGTTCCACAGATGATCGCTACGCGGACGATGTCCACTATATGGGCGGCTGCCTTCTTGCCTCTGATATGCAGTGGTGGGCGTCAACTATGCTTGTCTACAATGGCCGGCCTGCTGACCCTAATGTTGTTGGTGAAGAGTGGCGCACCACATGGCTGGAACGGCTTGAGAAAACACCGCCGTTTGTTGAGGAATGGGTGAAGCATCAGCGTCGGGACGACTACTGGAAACACGGTTCAGTATGTGAAAACTATTCCGATATCAATATTCCTGTTTTTGCTGTCGGCGGCTGGGCAGATGGCTATACCAATGCAATCTTAAGGCTGCTCGGCGGGCTGACGGGTCCGCGCAAAGGATTAATTGGACCATGGGCACATGAGTATCCGGAGGTCGCAGTGCCAGGTCCAGCAATCGGTTTCCTTCAGGAATGCTTACGCTGGTGGGATCAGTGGCTAAAAGAAGTAGATACCGGGATTATGGAGGAACCGATGCTCCGGGCGTGGATGCAGGATAGTGTCCCGCCACAGGTCGATTACCCAGAGCGCACAGGCCGCTGGGTGGCAGAAAATGAATGGCCGTCACCGAATATTGTTCCGGCAGAATTCTGGTTAAACGGTCAGCAGTTAATTGAAAAACCATCTGAAGAGAAGGAGATTATTGTACCAAGCGTGCAAACCCATGGACTTTATGCTGGCGTTTGGTGTCCTTTTGGACAGCCTGGTGATTTAGCGTCCGATCAGCGCCTTGAAAATGGGCAGTCTGTGTACTTTACATCAGAACCACTAGAATCACCAATGGAGATTCTCGGGTTCCCAGAGATTCAGGTGGAGCTAGCGTCTGACAAGCCGAATGCTCTTCTTGCGGTACGCCTATGCGATGTTGCTCCGGACGGGGCAGTAACCTTGGTCAGCTGGGGGATGTTGAATCTCACCCATCGTGAGAGCCATGAACATCCAACTCCTTTGATACCTGGGGAACGCTACACAGTTAAAGTTTGTCTTAATGCAATCGGTCATGTACTTCCAGCTGGACACCGCTGGCAGGTTGCATTATCGCCCAACTACTGGCCGCATGCGTGGCCATCGCCTGAACCTGTCACGTTAACCGTAATCAGTAGTAACCAAACCCGCCTGACATTGCCGGTTCGACCGCCGCAAGAAAGGGATTATGAACTGCCCGATTTTGGTGCACCAGAGACAGCATGTGTAGCAGAACGGGAAATTTTAAGAGAAGAAAGCCGAACCCGAAAGGTTCACCACGATCTTATTAAGGGAGTATGGTTACTTGAAGACTTTTCCGATGAAGGCGCACGTCGTCTCTTGAGCAATGGGATCGAATATGGCAGCACCAACCGAAATACCTATACGATTTCTGAGGGTGATCCGTTATCTGCAGAGGTATGCTGTGAGTGGACATTGGATGTAGGTCGAGGTGAGTGGCAGACCCGACTCGAAAGTGTTAGTACGATGAAGTCAGATGCGGAGCGGTTTTTTATAACGAATGAACTTAAGGCTTTTGAGGGTGAGAAACAGGTTTTTAAGAAAAATTGGAATTCTGAGATCCCACGTGACTTAGTTTAATCGTTTAATAGAATGATAGCTTTTGAGATGTCCTCTGTAAAACTCTAGGTTTTTTTTCAGGGGGCTTTTCTCTGTACAAAAAAGTGAAAAGGAGGTTTTTTCGTTGAGCATCAAAAAACGACTTGAAACATTTCGAAACTATATGTCTGAAAAAGAAATTGAGTTAAGCCTTATTTGGGAGCCGGACAATCAGTATTATCTAAGCGGTTTTCGGGCGATATCGTATTCTCGTCCAATTGTTACACTCATCAGTCACGACCAAACAGAGCTTATTGTTCCCGGGCTGGAAGAGGTTCATGCAGCTGAAAAAGCGAATGTCGATAAACTTTATGTCTATTTTGAACAAATTGATATGAGACATCGAGAGGTTTCATACCTTGACCATTTATCAAAATTGTTAAAGACATACCCTTTCGGAACGAAGCTAGGGGTTGAAGTGGAAGTCCTTCCTTCAAGTGTTTATCTGTTCCTGAAACAATTAGGATTCGAGTTAGTAGATATCGGTCAGAAGGTTGTGAATATGCGAGCAATCAAAGATGAGTATGAAATTGAAAGGCTTAAAGTGGCCGGTAAGCTCTCTGATTATGCATTGGATGAATCTTTAAGACACGCAAGGGTTGGAATCAGCGAGTTAGAATTTGACTCTTGTGGTGATCGATTATTGTTGGGGATTGCCTCAAAGGACTACCCAGAGGAGATCGTTGGCTATGAAGACTGGACGTGTTCAGGAGTAAAACGCAGTGAAAAGCCTCATTTGTATTCAAGTACGAGAAAATTTGAAGATGGTGATGTGGTCATCCATAGCCGCCAGGTATGGTTCAATGGCTATAGGGCTGAAAATGAGCGGACATTTTTTGTCGGCCAGCCTTCTGAAAAACAAAAGGATCTTTTAAAGTTAGCAGTCGAAGCACAGCAGGTAGGAATGGACATGATTCGTCCTGGAATCACAGCGAAGGAAGTGGATCTAGCTTCTTATGAAGTTTTTAATAAGGCTGGTTACGGTGAGTATGTAAACCATCGGGTCGGACATGGATTGGGATTGTCTGAACATGAAGAACCATATCTCCGTTTTGATAATGAGTTGGTTTTACAAGAAGGGATGGTCTATACGATTGAACCGGGGATTTATGTTCCGGGACTAGGAGGTTATCGGCATTCCGATACGGTTATTTTAACGAAAAGCGGAAGTTATTCTATAACCCATTATCCTAGAGGCATTGACTCTCTCATTTTTTAATCTAATTACCATTTTTGGAGGCGGAGATATGCCATCGATTATCCTCGTTATTATTGGGATTAATATTGTTTATGTTTCTTTATTTACATTACGTGTCATTCTTGTCATTAAAGGCTTCAAGGTGCTAGCCTCTATCCTATCTATGGGTGAAGTATTTGTTTATCTGATGGGGTTGACGATTGTTCTCGATAATCTAGATAAACCTCTAAATATCGCGGCCTACTGTTTTGGCTGGGGGCTTGGTGTGTATATTGGCAGTAAAATTGAATCCTATCTAGCACTTGGTTACACGGTTTTGGAGGTGATCGTCGATTCCGTGGACTTTAATCTACCAGATAAAATCAGGGAGGAAGGGTATGGGGTAACCTCGTGGCTTGCTGATGGAAAAGATGGGAAACGCTTAGCCATGAAAGTTTTAACGAAAAGAAACAATGAGCAAAAACTAAGAAAACAGGTCTTAACCTTTGCTCCTAAAGCTTTTATGATATCCTATGAACCGACACATTTTGATGGCGGTTTTTTACTAAAAAGAATAAATTCCAATCATATAAAAAGAGTCATGTAATGCTGTATATGTCGAAGGAGGGACCGACGGATTAAACCCAGCGATCCTTTTTATATCGTTATTTCTTCATAATTTCAAAATAATAGAAGGGAAAAGGTGTTGACAAAATATTTAACTAATATTAATATTTAAAAATAACTTTCACTATTAAAAATTTAATAGTTTAGCAGCTATGAATGCTATGGATCACACTATAGCAGGAGCAGCTTCTGGAGAGACCGCTGGAATACCGCGGCGCCGAAGGGTTCACAATCTCAGGCAAACGGACAGAAGAGTACTGAATATTTATTTGTTATGCTGATAAACAATCAGCATGACAGTTTGTATTTGCTATTCTTATGACCTAAGAGATTGGAAACTTCCAATCTCTTTTTTAATGGGTAAATTTATTGCTCATCGTTTCACATTAAAGAATGGTTATAGGAGGAATTTTGTATGGAACATCAAGAATTAAAGAGGGATTTAAAAAATCGGCATGTTCAACTAATTGCTATCGGCGGCACCATTGGTACTGGATTATTTTTAGGATCCGGTAAAGCAATTCAACTTGCAGGTCCATCGATTATCTTTGCATATTTAATCGTGGGTATGGCCGTTTTTTTCGTTATGAGGGCGCTTGGAGAACTTCTGTTATCGAAAGCAGGTTACCAATCATTTACTGACATTGCCGAAGACTATCTTGGACCTCGGGCAGCGTTCGTAACAGGATGGACATATTGGTTTTGTTGGATTATGGTGGCTATGGCAGATGTAATTGCAGTTGGTGTCTATGTACAGTATTGGTTTGATATCCCGCAATGGATACCTGCTATCATCTGCTTAATCATTTTATTAGGGTTCAATCTATTAACGGTAAAGCTTTTCGGAGAATTAGAGTTTTGGTTTGCATTAATAAAAGTAGTAACGATTCTTGTTTTAATTGGTATTGGGGTTATTTTGCTAGTGATGGGATTCAAAACCGATACAGGAACCGTCTCAATTCAAAATCTTTGGGAACATCAAGGCCTATTTCCAAACGGCGTTACCGGTTTCTTACTTTCGTTTCAAATGGTTGTGTTCGCCTATGTCGGTGTGGAATTAGTAGGGGTATCAGCAGCGGAAACATCTAATCCCCAAAAAAATATCCCATCAGCCATTAATAAAATCCCATTGAGGATTCTCTTTTTCTACGTGGGTGCATTAATTGTCCTATTATGTGTGAACCCATGGACAGAATTAAATGCAGCAGAAAGTCCGTTTGTTAAAACATTTAGTTTAGTAGGGATTCCGATTGCTGCGGGCATTATTAATTTTGTCGTATTAACATCAGCTGCATCTGCTTGTAACAGCGGAATGTTCTCAACAAGCCGGATACTATTTAATTTAAGTAAAAATGACCAGGCACCATCCAGCCTGGCAAAACTAAATAAAAATCATGTACCGAGTAATGCGCTATTTACATCCACGCTTGTTGTATCAGTGGGAGCGCTTTTGAGCAAACTGATTCCGGAACAAGCCTTTGGAATTGTGACAACGATTAGTGCGATTTGTTTTATTTGGGTCTGGGGTGTCATTCTTGTTTGCCATATTAGATACAAGAAAACACAGCCGGAATTACATGCAAAATCAACATTTAAAGCACCATTCACACCATTTATCAATTATGCTGTGCTAACGTTGTTTGCTATAGTTCTCATCATTATGCTGGTTGCGAAAGAAACACGTCCTGCTTTATTGTTAACACCCCTATGGTTTATTCTATTATCTATTCTGTATTCGCAGAGAAGAAATAAAGAAAAAAATCTAAAGTTATCGGCATAAGGAAAAGTAAAAAAGATTTAATCTTATCATTAACAAGCCCAACGGACTTCCTGAATTTCGTTGGGCTTTTTTATTTTTTATCACTTCTAGTTGCTAAGGTCCAATTAAACTATTTTTGCCAATAAGCCTTTGCTTCATCTTCAAGTACTTTTAATCTTTTGTAGTAATCAGGAAACTCATTAAGATGAGCAAGTGCAATTTTCCCAGTCATAATAGGATCATCGCCTGTAACATTAGTTTGACTGGATATACTCCCATGTTCAAGCTCTGTATTCACTCCCATCCAAAACTCATCTAAATCAAATTTGCTTTGATTAAAATCAATGCCTAAAAGTAAAGCAATTGCTGCAGCTTCCTCTTTAGAAAAAGCTTTAAGTCTAGTTGCAGAATAATTATGCCTATACCAGTTGCGACTTCCAGTGGCTGGATATAGATATTGCGTCCCATAGTGGTAACCGTTAAAGAAATGGTTCAAATGCGAACTATTATAGTAGTACAAAAAACATCTCTCCTTAAAAGATAATTATCAACAATATACGTTCTTTACCAATTTATGAGCATGTCTCTTAATATTGGTATCTCAAGTGATTAAATCAAGGCTTCGTTTAGGATGTTCCCATTGACATCTTTTTCAAAAAACTTTATGGTTATCTAAGGTAACAGTTATTCAAGGTAACTATTACAAGTTGGAGGGGGCGTATGAATTGGAAGGTTTTTTTCAGCGTTATTTAAGTCTGTATAGACCACTTATAACCAGATTAAATGAACTAATGAGTACTTTTGATCTTTCTTATTCTTTATGGCAAGTTATTTTCTATATAAAACACAATGGCCCATCGACGCTTATTGATATTGCAAATCAATATAATGTAGAAAAACCAACGATTACCAGGAGAGTTCAACGTTTGGAAGAACTACATATGGTGATACAAATTCCTGGTATTGATAAGCGAGAAAAAGTCATTCAGTTGACAGAATTGGGAGAAGAAATTTACCAAGCATGTAGAAAAAAAATTACCGATTTAGAAAATAGTGTGATGGATGGTGTAGATAAAGATAATCAACTGATTATGTTTAAAACTATTCCTAAAATAAAGGAAAATATTATCAAAGGCGAGGGAAGCAAAAGTGAATAAACCTAAGTTATGGACTAAGGATTTTATCATTGTTTCCAGCGTCAACTTTTTGTTAACATTAGTCTTTTATTTATTAATCGTGATTATCGGTGTTTATGCTGTAGATGAATATCATGCTTCTACAAGCCAGGCCGGGCTTGTTACCGGAATCTTTATTGTTGGGACATTAATGGGTCGTCTGCTAATTGGTCGTAGTATTGATTCTATTGGCCGTAAAAGAACGTTGTTCATTGGGCTGATTCTTTATGTTCTAACAACATCATTATATTTTATCCATTTGGGTATCATCTTCTTACTAATTACCCGTTTATTACATGGTATTACTCTAGGTATCGCGAGCACAGCCACAGGAACGATCGTGGCGCAGATTATCCCGAAAAGACGAAAAGGAGAAGGTATAGGTTATTACAGTATGAGTTCGACATTGTCTACAGCAATCGGACCTTTCATTGGACTTTATATGAGTCAACATACTAGTACTCCACACATTTTTAGTCTCTGTCTAGTTTTAGGAATCTTAAGTTTGATTACGGCATTTTTTGTAAATGTGCCGCCAGTGGAAGAAACCACAAAAGCAACGGAAATAAAGGGAGTCAAACTCTCTCAACTTATTGAACCAAAGGCAGTTCCCATTGCATTCATTACTTTAATAATAGGTTTCTGTTACTCTAGTGTTCTTTCTTTTATTAATTTCTATGCAATTGAAATTGACCTGGTTAGTGCGGCAAGTTTCTTCTTTCTTGTTTATTCAATAGCCGTTTTGATTTCACGTCCATTTACTGGCAGGTTAATGGATGTGAAAGGGGCAAACTATGTGATGTATCCTGCCTTTGTTCTTTTTGCGGCTGGAATGATTCTTTTAGGTTCAGCACATAGCGGCCTCACTTTGTTACTAGCGGGTATCCTTATTGGACTTGGATTTGGAAATATGCAGTCATGCACTCAGGCGATTGCTGTTAAGATGACTCCTCCTCATCGTATGGGACTCGCAACGTCGACTTTTTTTATATTTCTTGACGCAGGGCTGGGATTCGGGCCTTATATGCTTGGGTTCTTCCTTCCATTTTCAAGTTATAGTACTCTTTATATGGTCCTAGGATTTGTCGTGTTGGTATCTTCTGGTCTTTACTATCTACTTCATGGAAAGAAAGAAAGGGGTATTATCAATACTTTAGCTGGATAATAAATTAGAAGGGACATCTTGTATAAGAGATGTTCCTTTTTGTATGAATTTAATAAGTTTTTCAATGAATCTATTGTTAAAACAGTGAAGGAAATCGAGTTAATGGGTATAATGTAATGAAGTTTTGGATGAAGTTGTAAGGATTTCGTTGAAATGACAGTAAATAGAAGAGGAGCAGCTTTAATGCTACTCCTTTTTGCATTAGAATGAAGTGTATTTGTTTTAAAATCCTTCCTCTTGGTGTTGGACATAGCTGCTCTTTCTTTTATAGTTGCAGGCAAAAAGTAAGCAATTAATGTATGGCCTTTACTTTTTGTAAAGCTTCTATTGGTGGAGAATAATTGTAACCAAGATCATTTGCTACAGCATAATAAGTAACCGAACCATTGGCTGTGTTTAATCCTTGTTCTAATGCTGGATTTTCTGTAATTGCTTTTGTGATACCTTTATTTGCAATCTGTAATGCATATGGAACGGTTACATTGGTCAAAGCGATTGTAGATGTTCTTGGTACAGCACCTGGCATGTTTGCCACTGCGTAATGGATCACACCATGCTTTGTATACGTTGGGTTGTCGTGTGTGGTAATATGATCGGCAGTTTCGATAATTCCACCTTGATCAATCGCAACGTCAACAACAACTGATCCGGGGTTCATTGACTGAATCATTTCCTCTGTCACAAGTTTTGGTGCTTTTGCACCTGGTATGAGAACAGCACCAATTACTAAATCTGATTCTGCAACGGCTTCTGCTATATTGAATGGGTTTGATATTAAGGTTTGTATTTGATTACCAAATATATCATCAAGCTGACGAAGACGATCAGGCATCAAATCAATAATTGTTACATCAGCACCAAGTCCCATCGCGACCTTAGCAGCATTTGTTCCTACAACTCCGCCGCCAATTACAGTTACCTTTCCGCGCTTAACTCCTGGCACACCTGCTAGAAGAATCCCTTTTCCGCCCTTAGTTTTTTCAAGAAGCTGTGCTCCAATTTGAGCTGACATTCGGCCGGCAACTTCACTCATAGGTGTCAATAAAGGTAATGTTTGACCGACTTGGACTGTTTCATAAGCAATAGCTGTCACTTCTTTTTCTACGAGTGCTTTTGCAAGCTCAGGTTCTGCAGCTAAATGAAGGTATGTGAACAAAATTAACCCTTTTCGGAAATAGGTATATTCACTTGCTAGTGGTTCTTTCACCTTCATAATCATTTCTGCATTTGCCCAAACCTTTGCTGCAACAGCTTCAATAACAGCACCGACAGTAAGATATGAGTCGTCTTCAAATCCACTTCCTAGGCCCGCCCCTGCCTCAACAATGACTTGATGTCCTGCTGAAATGAGGCTGAACGCACCAGCAGGTGTAAGTGCAACACGATTTTCATTATTTTTAATTTCCTTTGGAATTCCGATAATCATAAAAAAACCTCCTCTTTGTTTTACTTGAATAGATAAAGAATCATCAATTATTATTAAAGATTACCAGTTTTTGTTCTGTCATCTCTTTGATGGCGTATTTTATACCTTCTCGCCCAATTCCACTTTCTTTGACCCCGCCATATGGCATATGGTCAACACGGAAGGTAGGAATGTCATTTACCAAGACTCCGCCAACTTGCAGCTTTTTTGAAGCATGAATGGCTGTATGAATATTTTCTGTATAGATTCCAGCCTGAAGTCCATAGCGAGAGTCATTGACCAATTCAATTGCTTCGTCAACAGTATCCACTTTGTTAATTAACACAATTGGTGCAAATACCTCTTGGCATGAAACCTTTGACAAAGGAGAGACCCCTAATAAAACGGTTGGTTTTAAAATATTTCCTTCATTTACACCACCTGTTGCGACGACAGCACCCTTTTGCTTTGCTTCCTCAATCCATGCAAGAGTTCGCTCAATTTCCTTCGGATGAATTAACGCAGACACATCTGTACGTGGATCTAAAGGATTCCCAATAGTAAGGTTCCCCGTTTCTTTAACAAAGCTTTCTACGAAGAAATCATATAAATCTTTATGAACATAAATCCTTTGTAGAGATATACAAACTTGTCCTTGGGAGCTGAATGCTCCAGTCACACAGCGTCGGATAATTTTTTCAATATCAATATTTTTATCTACGATAAGCGCAGCATTTGATCCTAATTCAAGTGTTACATGCTTTAAGCCTACTTTATTTTTGATTCCAATTCCCACTTCTGGACTACCTGTAAATGAAATCTTTTTCACACGTTCATCTTTGACAAGCTTTTCACCAACAACAGAACCACTTCCTGTCACGACATTAAAGGCACCTGATGGTAATCCTGCCTCTTGAATGAGCTCTGCAAGAAAATAGGCAGAAAGAGGTGTTTGTCCCGCAGGCTTTAAAACGACGGTATTCCCAGATGCAATCGCTGGCCCAACCTTATGAGCAACTAGATTCATGGGGAAATTAAAAGGTGTAATGGCCCCAACTACTCCAAGTGGTTCTCTGACTGTATACGCAATTTTTCCTTCACCCCCAGGAGCTGCATCCATTGGTATTGTTTCTCCACCGATACGTTTAGCCTCTTCAGCAGCAAACTTATACGTTTGGATTGTCCGGGTGACCTCACCTCTTGCATCCTTTAGAGGCTTTGACGATTCCGTTGAAATAATGACGGCGGCCTCTTCAGCACGCTGTTCCAATAAGTGAGCCAGGTTTTCTAGAATTTTGGCACGTTGGTGACTAGGCATATCGGCCATGATTTGTCTCGTTTGGTACGCTGCCTCGATAGCTAACTCTACCTCTTCAACCGTTGCACTAGGTACTTCAGCAATGACCTCTCTATCATATGGAGAGAGAAGATTCGTATATCGTTTTGCTTTGGTCCATTCACCATTGATAAATAGATGCTTTTTTATCATTACAAAAACCTCCATTATAAGCCTTGTTCAATTGAGCAGATTGATTTATTAAGAGTTTCAATCAAAAGATCTATTTCCTGTTTGTTAATCGAAAGTGGAGGAGCAAAAACAAGAATATCCATATCATCAAATACAACAGAGCGACAGATTAATCCCTGTCTAGCTGCCTCGGCTACAATTCTAGGAGATAGTGGACCTTGGCCCATTGGTTTGCTATTGATCTCAACAGCTCCCATAAGGCCAAGCGCTCTAACATGCCCTACAATGTTTCTTTCGCCTTGAATCCATTTAAAGCCCCTCAGCATTTCGTCGCCCATCTTTTTAGCGTTTTCTATTAAATTCTCATTTTCAATGATTTCAATATTCTTCAAGGCAACTGCACATGCCATCGGGTGGCCGCTATAGGTATAACCATGAAGAAGTGTTCCCGTTGAAAGCTCCTTAAAGTCTTCAAAAATAGACTCGGAAAGCATAACGCCGCCTAGTTGTGCATACCCGCTTGTGACACCCTTAGCAAAACACATCATATCAGGCACAACCCCGTAGTGTTCGATTCCAAAGTATTTTCCAGTACGGCCAAAGCCTGTAATTACCTCATCTGTAATAAACAAAATATTGTAGTCATCACAAATTTCCCGAACTTCCTTAAAATAGTTGTCAGGGGCAATATGGACACCACCAGCACCTTGAACTGGCTCCGCTATAAAGGCAGCAATTGTCTCGGGGCCTTCCGTTTCAATTGTTTCTCGTAAGGCCTTAGCGGAAAGATTCTCTGTATAATAAAAATCAGGTGCTAATGAATTTGTAAAATCACGAAATGGCTTAAGACCTGTTGCACTTGTAGCACCCATTGCTACACCGTGATAGGATTTTTTTCGGGAGATAATTTTCTTCTTCTCAGGCATGTAACGTAATATCCAATAATGGCGAGCTAATTTATATGCTGTATCATTGGCTTCCGATCCACCGGATGTAAAAAAGGTTGTCGATAGATTCCCAGGTGATATCTCAGCAAGTTTAGCTGCTAAACGAATAGCGGGTTCATTACTAAATGTTGCAAAACATGAGCTAAACGCTAATTGATTCATTTGTTCCTGTGCTGCCTGTCCCAACTCTTTTCGACCGTGTCCGATGTTCACGTTCCAAAGAGAGGACATGCCATCCATCACACGGTTCCCTTTCACATCCTCTAGAAAAACCCCTTCCCCTTTTTTAAAAATAAAAGCTGGGCCTTGTTCCTGCTGCTGCTGGACTGGGGAAGTAGGGTGTAGAAAATGTTTTTTATCTAACTCGGCCAGTTCAATTTCCTTACAAACAATAACTTTCTCACTCATCATGTTTCACCCCTAGTTTGATATGCCATTCTTTAATATTAATTAGTGCAAGAAGTGTGCCAATTTTTTCGATGCAATCAGAATAACAACTCCCTGTTATTTAATTCAGTTTTGAATTAAAGAGAAAAAATTTAATTTATTTTTTGATTTTTTACTGTATTTTGATTTATATTTGAATCAAATATAAAATAGAGGAGATAGGAAATGAACGATTCAATCTTAGAACAACTCCTAACAAAAATGGTTGAAACATCAAACAATAATATTACGATTACAGATGAAAATGGCTTAATCCTTGATTCGAATCCGAACCATTGGACCATTTACGGCTTAGAGTCAAGTCGGAATATCGGTGTATCTGTTTTCGAGTTAGAGGAGAAAGGAATCTTAGAACCGTCCATTACCGCCGCTGTTATAAAAGAAAGAAAGCCTATTCAAATCCTGCAGCAAACAAAGACAGGCAGAATCGTAATGTCAACAGGCTACCCGATTTTTGATGTAGATGGACAGATTATCCGTGTACTAAGCTATGCGCAGGATCAGACGGAAATTAAAAATCTACAGTTTCAATATGAACAATTACAACGAAAAATTAAGGGGTACCAAACAGAAGTAGAAGAACTTAGAGAAAAAGGGAGTCCTAACTTAATTTTTAGAAGTAAGGAAATGCAACATATTACAAAAACAATTTCCCGAGTCGCTAAAACAGATGCCACCATTTTATTTTTAGGTGAATCAGGTGTCGGAAAAAGTCTATTAGCGAGATCTATACATTCACAGAGCGATCGCCTAAAGGAACCTTTCATAGAGGTGAACTGCAGTACCATTCCTGAAAGTTTATTTGAGTCGGAAATGTTTGGCTATGAACCTGGGGCCTTTACGGGAGCGTTGAAACAAGGAAAACAGGGATTAATAGAGCAGGCAGATGGAGGGACGTTATTCTTAGACGAAATAGGGGAACTTCCACTTGGGATTCAGGTAAAACTTTTAAAAGTTTTACAGGAAAAAAGAATAATGCGGGTAGGTGGAAAAAAAGAAAGGCAAATTGATTTTCGCTTAGTTGCTGCAACAAATCAAAATTTAGAGGAAATGGTGAATAAGGGAACTTTCCGGTTAGATTTATATTACCGTTTAAATGTTATTCCACTTCATATTCCGGCATTACGGGAGCGAAGGGAAGATATTACTATTCTAATTCAGCATTATGTGCATCAAGTAAATGAGAAATATAATTTTCAAAAATCCTTACATCCGTCGACCTATGAAGCCTTAATTCAATACAGATGGCCTGGAAATGTGCGAGAATTGGAAAATTTGGTAGAACGTATGATGTTAATTGCAGAAGAAACTACTATCTATCCTGATGAGTTACCTAATTCTATCCAGGGTATCAATGGGGAAAATATGAGAAATAATGGGGCTAGTTTAGAATCTCTTATGATAAAGGAAAAAAATCTAAAAAAGAATATAGAACAAGTAGAGCGAAGGTTATTGCAACAAGCAGCGGAGGCTTGTCGTACAACCTATGATATGGCCGAATATCTGGGAATTAGTCAACCATCTGTAATAAGAAAATTAAAAAAATATGGAATTAGCATTAAATAGAAAAAAGCTGAGTTCGATTTGATCTCAGCTTCTTTATTTTCAGGATATTTTTTGTTCGAAGGTCCAGGATAAATTCAAATGATTTCCGCATTCTTAAAAATGTCCTAATCTCTTTTTAACATCGTCTCTATTTTCTTTAACTCCGTCTCAATATATGATTTACTGTGGTCAAACCCAATAATAGCTAACACTTTTCCATTATGATCCATTAAAGGAGCAAAGCTCGTTTTCCATTCTCCATAAATGTCTTCATAGAAAGGGGATACTCCTGCTTTTCCCCTCATAGCTTCAAATGCTACTTTGATCATTTCAGGTGGACCTTCATATAAACCACCAGGCGGAATGATGAAATCTTCATTACCCACAATATTCCTGATTGTATTATTATCACAAACTTTAAAAATATAGACCCACTCAATGATTCCTTCTTGATCACGAATCTGGGTTAGTTTTTTCTGAACCTTTTTAAAAGTAGGGTGAGACGGTGAAACATCATCATTTAGTAATTCAGAGATATCTTCTGGAAGAATGGCAACAGATGTAACAATAGCCATTGACCGCAATTGTTTATCTAAATGTCCCTCCAGTACTTTCCTTTTGTTTGAAGGAGAGAGAGCTTCATGTTGAAGTTTCTCGCGTATTTTTTTATATTTTCTACTCATGGTAGGCTGACTAAGATCCGAGGTCATAGTACCTTACCTACTCGAGATGGTAAGGGAAGGACTGAACAATTAGGAAGAACGAGAACTAGGCATACAATTCCTGTGTTGAAACAGACAATCCGAAAGGACTTATATGAAGGAGGAAATGGTGAATCCAACAGGGGACTTCATGAGGGTGGAGCAGGAATAACATAAATAGATTTCTACGTTCACGTCGAAAGGGAATTTCAAAATGTTAATGGATACAATTGTGTCACGGGAAAACTTAATAGAAGCACTTAAACGTGTCGAGAAGAACAAAGGCAGTCACGGCATAGATGGAATGTCCGTAAAAACCCTGCGAAGGCATCTCTATGAAAACTGGGATTCTCTTTGTGATTCTTTAAGGAATGGAACCTATCAACCGAATCCAGTCCGTCGAGTCGAAATCCCGAAACCAAACGGAGGAGTAAGATTATTAGGTATACCTACCGTGACCAGACAGTTTCATTCAACAAGCTATTGCTCAAGTGCTAACCCCGCTATTTGACCCAACCTTTTCAGAACAAAGTTATGGATTCAGACCAAATCGGAGAGGACATGACGCAGTTCGAAAAGCGAAAGAATATATAAGTGGAGGTTACAGATGGGTTATAGATATGGATTTAGAGAAATTCTTTGACAAAGTTAATCATGATAAGTTAATGGGGATATTGGCTAACAGAATCCAAGACCGATTGGTCTTGAAGTTAATTAGAAAATACCTCCAAGCAGGAGTCATGATTAATGGTGTAACCTATGATTCTGAGGAAGGAACCCCACAGGGTGGTCCACTAAGTCCTCTTCTTTCTAATATCCTGTTAGATAAACTAGATAAAGAGTTAGAAAGAAGGGGTCATAAGTTCGTCCGCTACGCTGATGATTGTAATATCTACATGAAGTCAAAGAAAGCAGGCGAAAGGGTAATGAACTCTATTACAAACTTTATAGAAGTGAAACTGAAACTTAAAGTAAATAGAGAGAAATCCGCAGTCGATCGCCCGTGGAAACGGAAGTTTCTAGGTTTTAGTTTTACTATTAACAAGGAACCGAAGGTTCGAATATCTAAGGAAAGTATCAAAAGACTAAGGTCAAAAATACGTGAAATAACTTCACGTTCAAAACCCATCCCAATGGAAATAAGAATTGAGAAACTAAATCAATACTTAACAGGTTGGTGTGGGTACTTTGCTTTAGCGGATACACCAAGTGTGTTTAAAGAATTCGATAAGTGGATAAGAAGAAGACTACGTATGATTGAATGGAAACAATGGAAAACACCTAAAACAAGAGTAAGAAAACTCAAAGCCTTAGGAGTTCCACCATTCAAGGCCTACGAATGGGGAAACTCTAGAAAGAAATACTGGAGAATAGCTAACAGTCCGATTCTACACAAAACCCTCGGTAACTCTTATTGGAGTAACCGAGGGCTAAAAAGTCTATATCAGAGATATGAATTTCTACGTCAAACTTAGTTGAACCGCCGTATACCGAACGGTACGTACGGTGGTGTGAGAGGTCGGGGGTTAGTCACCCCCTCCTACTTTATTTAAAAAACTTTTAAGAGGAAATATAAGTAAATTGTCGAATAGTGCTTATAGGAAACTTATATGAAGAGACGATAAAAAAGTTTAAAGAGAATATAAAGGGGGGGAACACGTTTATGATTCCGGCAAAAATGGATTCCACATTAACCACCACGATAAGTGAAAAAAGCGTGGAATCCATCATCGATTGGTTCGATCTACATAAACAATCGTTCTATACACTGGGTTGGGCCTATCTTGGCAATCATCAACAAATGGAAGAGCTTTTTTACCATGCTATTATAAAAGTCCATAAGGAATTGGTTCGATTTAAAGGTGAATCATTATTCGAAACATGGGTCACATCCATCTTCATAGATATCTGCCGGGAGCTTTCCGCTGATAGGAGTTTAATAACTAGAGTGGAAACTAAAACTCGTCAAGATATATTTAAGGCACTTGATCAATTAAAAGAGTATGAGAAAGATGCGCTGCTCCTTACATATGTAAAGGGAATCTCTAAGGAAGAAGGTGCACAGCTTCTCCAAGTTTCAGTGGATAAGATGAAAGAGTTTTTGTTTTCCGGAATTCGGTCACTTAGAAATGAAATCGGAGAAGGATCTCTTTATATAGGCTGTAAAGAGTATCAAAAGGATTACATCGATTATTTAGAAAGAACCTTGGATCGTCCGAAAAAGATTGATTTAGAGAAACATATTTATCATTGCCCTGACTGTCAGGCAGATTTAGCTACCTTTCAGGATGTCATCCTAACCATGTTGAATCTTGCTATTAGGTTAGAAGATTTACATGTGCCTTCCGGTTTCTTGGAGAACGTCAAAGATAGACTGGCAGAAAAGGAAAGGCGTAGACAACAGAAGAATAAGAAACATATAAGAAAAGGACTAATTCTTGCAGGTGTATTCGCATTATTAATAGCTTTGGAAATTTTTAAAGGCGTAATTTCTAACCCATACTATGCATGGACAGAAGATGATCAGGAATTGCGTGCCTTTCTGCAGCAGAATTTGGGTGAAAGGCTGAGCCTGGAAGATGAGAGTGACGGGGTGAAAATTAAGATAAAGGCTGCGATAACCGATGAGGTTCAGACGCTAGTTTTTTATGAAATCGAAGATACAAAAAAAGACAATCGATATGTGATCAATAATTTTGAAGGTGTTTTTGTGGAGAACCAACATGAAATTATGGATGGAGAAGGATACCAAGGGTACTATCCTCCTGACCTGGAAGCGGATATGAATAAAGAGGAAAAGAATGTGTATCACGGAAAAATTAGTCTGCAGCCAATTAATAGGGATAACGGGACAATCAAACTGCAGATCTCCAAGCTTCAGAAAATAATTCGTGATTCCGCTAACCAGAATGGTGGGTTGGGATTCCAAATCATGGGAGAGAAAACAGGGGAGTGGACCTTCGAAATCCCTGTCACCAAAAAGCCTTCAGTCAAATATGTATTGAAAGGTGAAACAGAAGTAGAGGGTATTCCAGTTCGATTTGACAAACTAACCATTGCACCCACAGCAACCATTTTGCACTATGGCATTAATATGAACCAACCAAACAAGCGGATTGATGATCTGAATTTTGATTATCTACAAGTGAATGATAAAAAATTAAACGCAGATATGAATAGCAGGTTCTTATTCGATACACAATACGACGAAAATTGGATCTCTTTTCAAAGACACTTCGCCCCTCTTTTTGGAGAGAAGCCAAAGCATGTTAATGTTCAACTCGAATCTGCTCAATTAACATTTGATGAGCATAAAATTATTGAACTGGATGCTTCTAAAAATTATCCTCAAACCTTTGAATACGCTGGCAGTACCATCTCCATTGATATGGTAGAAGCTGGGCAGCCAGCTAACGTAATCATAAGCAATCATGAAGTTAAGAATCGTGTATATGACGCTTTACACTTCCAGATCTTTGGTGAGGATGAGAACGCAATGAATTCCATGGAGTTCAATACAGAGGGAGTGCTCATGGATAAAAATGGGGTAGTTTACGACTATAATAAAACCCCTGTCAATTTTGAAGAAATTGAACAGCCACGCAATTTAGTTACCGTGTTTAACATGAAGTTACAAAATGAAAGCGCTGGGGAAAAGGTAAACCCAAAAAGGCTCGAGATTTATGGATATTATGCGATGAAATATTTGGATAATATAGTCAAGATTTCAGTGGAGGAATAAGTGAGGGTTGATTTATAAAATTAGCGAAAAAATTTTAACAAATGGTACTTATATTGATAAAATGGCATATCATTAAACAAAAGAGTCTTAGGATTTTTTTGTTTAATGATTTTTTTCGACAAAAAATGCAATATCCTCTTGACGATGCCAAAAAAACTTTGTATTATAATAACTGTGTTTAAGTTCTTCGCTTTTTGTTCATAATTAAATACATGCGGGTGTAGTTTAATGGTAAAACCTCAGCCTTCCAAGCTGATGTCGTGAGTTCGATTCTCATCACCCGCTCCATACATATTACCAAACGCAGTGTACCGTTTCCAAGAGAACGATGCATTGCGTTTTTTTATTTTTGGTGTTTTCTTTTCCATAGGCTATGCTAATCGTTTCCTATTATATAGAAGCTTGCATCACCGCCGTGTATCTGTGTGAACATATTCATTAATGACTCTGTCAGTTTTTCAGCACTATTCATTGTTGTTGAAGGCTGTAAATAAATAATCTGTAGAGCATTTTTGCTAGCTTCTGTTACTGGAGCTCGATTGGAATCAACAAAAGGGCTGCCGAATGGTCCAAGCTCGTCTGATGAGACAATTAGGTTCTCTAAGGAATTCATACGTCCATTCAGTCCTAAATACTCTTCTCCTGCCTTACCTACCTTGATTATGATAGGTCCCTTTAATTGAGCAGTGTCATATATACCAATTGGCACTTGATATTGCAACGAGAAAAAATTATTGATATCAATCGCGCTTTGGACACTGTTTAGATAATTCTGTTTCTGGATTCTGCGGTATAGAGCCTCTGCTGAATGGCGATAACGGTTAGGGTCTTTGCCAAACGTTTTAAAAATACTGCGCCATTCTTGAATACCTGGCAGGTCTGTTAGATTTTTATCCTCTAAATCAAAGTAAATCGATTCTTGAAACAGCTGCAATCTACCTTTTACCATTTGTGGGGAATCGCCTACACTAATATCTTTATACTCAATGATTCCAAGCTTAAAATTAGGAATCTTGCTGATTATTTCTGAAGAAAGCTGAATTTCCAATGATTCCACCTCCAAAATTTAATAAAAATAGTTTATCATAATGAGATGAATAACGAAAAATTATCGGCTTACTATAGATTATTTTAGGAGAAAGGAGGTTTCCGAATGAATATAGAACAATTAAAGGAGGAAGTTATTGCGTATAGTAAAACCATTGGAATTAATAAAATTGGTTTTACCACAGCTGAACCTTTTATGGAGCTGAAAAATAGACTGATACGCCAGCAGGAGCTTGGGTATCAGTCAGGTTTCGAAGAGCCTGATATTGAAAAAAGGGTGACACCAGCCTTACTTCTTCCAGAACCTAGATCAATTATATCGATAGCTTTAGCATATCCTTCAAAAATGAAGGTTCGTGTTGAAGGGAAAAAGGGCGGGCGTAGAGGCTTTTTTTCACGGGCTTCATGGGGATTGGATTATCATCATATTTTACGGGATCGGTTAAAAAAGCTGGAAGAGTTTATTTTAACAAAAGTACCAGAGGCTCGTTTAAAATCAATGGTTGATACAGGTGAGCTTTCGGATCGTGCGGTTGCGATTAGGGCTGGGATTGGATGGAATGGTAAAAACTGTGCGGTCATGACGCCGGAGTTTGGCTCATACGTTTATCTAGGCGAAATGATAACCAGCATTCCTTTTGCTCCTGACTCCCCGATGGAGGATCAATGTGGCTCCTGTACAGCGTGTATAGACGCATGCCCGACAGGAGCGTTGGTACAAGGCGGACAAATTAATGCTCAGCGCTGTATTGCCTTTTTAACTCAGACAAAAGCTGTCATTCCTGAAGAGTTCAGGGATAAGATTGGAAACAGGGTTTATGGCTGTGATTCCTGCCAAACGTCGTGCCCAGTCAATAAAGGGAAGGATTTTCACTTCCATAAGGAAATGGAGGCTGACCCCGAGATAGCCAAGCCATTGCTGAGACCGATGTTAAAAATGAGCAATCGTGAATTTAAGAACAAATTTGGAACGGTAGCGGGATCGTGGAGAGGCAAAAAGCCGATTCAACGCAATGCCATTATTGCACTTGCCCATTTCAAGGATGAAAGTGCTATCCCTGATTTACTGGCTGTATTAGAAAATGAAACGAGTACGGTTCTAAAGGAAACAGCTGCATGGGCTCTTGGTAAAATTGGCAGTCCAGAAGCAGTAGCAGCACTGGAAAAGGCAGCAGTAAAAGAAGAAAATACTGAAGTGAAGAGTGAGATTGAAAAAAGCTTACTAAAACTAAAGAACTAAATGAGCATTGGACATTCTGTCTGTGCTCATTTTTTTGATTAAATTTCTGTTCTGTACATATGTATGAAACAGAAGGGGGAGATGAAGGTGGATCAATCACTCCAAGAATTGTTTGAAGGACGTGTCGAACAATTTGTTTCAAAAAGTAAGAGGCAGTCTGGGAATTACGAAAAGGCAGAACAAAAGCTTGAGTCTTTTGCAAACCGTTCCGCAGACATCGTAAAGGTGAAGGCACGGGGGGACATTCTTACGCAATCAGTGGATGGAGATTTTCAAACAACAATCTACCAGGTTCATTACCAATACCTGATCAAACAAAAGGGAACGTTGTATCAAGAAGAAGAGGTAGAAGTACGAATGTGCAAGTTTTTTAAAAATGATTTAATTATGGATAAAGAAATAAATCCATACACGAAGCAGTCTGAGTTGGAAATTACAGTAGAGGATGAAAAGGATGAACGGATTAGTTACCAATATAACCGTTTAAAAGCAGTTCAATATGCAGAACGCTGGTGGAATAGTTACAATCCAGCCTACAAAACATTTGAAAATAACTGCACAAATTATATCTCGCAATGTCTTCACGCAGGCGGTGCCCCGATGAGAGGATATCCGAATAGGGGAACTGGATGGTGGCTTCAAAATAACAATTGGAGTTACAGCTGGACTGTTGCCAATTCTTTACGATTGTATTTAGGAAATTCTAAGAGCGGCTTACGGGCTAGGGAAGTCAGCAGCCCAGATCAGTTACTCTTGGGGGATGTTATCTGCTACGATTTTGAAGGAGATGGCCGTTATAATCATAACACAATTGTAACAGGTAAGGATGCCTATGGAATGCCGCTCGTCAATGCTAATACTTACAATAGCCGTATGCGGTACTGGGCCTATGAAGATTCATCCGCCTACACTCCAAATATTAAATATAAATTCTTCACAATCTTGGATGGTTAAGAAAATTTGTTTGGCTGGTCGATAATGGTATAATGGTAGGAGAGTTTTTTAAAGAGGTGAGATTCTTGGCAATACATGTAGTACTATATCAGCCGCAAATACCTTCAAACACAGGAAACATTGCGAGAACCTGTGCTGGAACCGATACCTCCTTACATTTAATTCGTCCATTAGGGTTTTCTACTGATGATAAAATGTTAAAGCGTGCAGGATTGGATTATTGGGAGTTTGTAAACATATTTTATTATGATTCTCTTGATGATTTTTATCAGAAAAATGAAGGCGGAGAGTTTTTTTACATCACAAAATTCGGTGAGAAGGCTTATAGTTCCTTTGACTATAGCAATCGCAATAAGGATTATTTTTTCATATTTGGCCGTGAAACGACGGGACTTCCAAAAGACGTGATTGAAAATAATAAGGATGTCAGCTTAAGAATTCCCATGAATGATAATATTCGTTCTTTGAATTTATCGAATACAGCTTCGATTCTAATTTATGAAGCGCTGCGCCAGCAAGATTATGGTCATTTAAAATAAGACGTAAGAGGCCAATTATAAGGCCTCTTTTTCGTAATTAGAAAGGGAGTATTTCAATGAATGAAACAATTTCTACTATATTAAATCATCGATCTATCCGAGATTTTAAGGACAAGCAGTTAAGTGATGAACAAATAAAAACAATTGTTTCCTGTGCACAGGCAGCCTCCACCTCGAGTTTTATCCAGGCATACTCCATTATAGGAATCAAAGATATGGAAAAAAAGCGTAAGCTAGCTGTGTTAGCAGGCAACCAAGAATATGTGGCCCAAAATGGTCATCTCTTCGTATTTTGTGCTGATTTAAATCGGCATGAACTTATTGGGGAAATGGAAGGAAAAGACGTACTAGCTTCCATTGAAAGTACAGAGAAATTTATGGTGGCGCTAATTGATGCGGCGTTAGCAGCCCAAAATGCCGCAATCGCTGCGGAATCAATGGGGCTTGGCATTTGTTACATAGGCGGAATTCGGAATAATTTAGAGGCAGTCAAAGAATTACTTAAAACACCAGAGAGAGTGATTCCTCTTTTCGGTATGACTGTCGGTTATCCGGAACGAATGAACGATCTAAAGCCAAGACTGCCGTTAGAGAATGTCTATCATGAAGAAGAATACGAACAAGATAAAGAGATATATTTACGCCAGCTTCAAGATTATGATGGTATCATTTCTACCTATTATGAACAGCGCACAAATGGAAAGAGAAAAGATCGCTGGACAGAGCAAATGGCAAAAATGCTTGAAAAACAAACAAGAATGTATATGAAGGAATTTGTTCAAAAAAATAAAATGGACTTGAGATAGGAGAGTCTGTTTTTCAAAAAGTGTACAGGTTCTTCAAAGAAGTGTACAGTTTCAACAAAGAAGTGAACAGGTCCTGCAAAGAAGTATACAGTTTCAACAAAAAAGCGTACAGTTTCTACAAAACTATCCGGTTTCACAAAAAATAAAGGCTGCCCAGATGGCAGCCTATTTTCATAATTATTTATTTGAACCTGGCTTATCATTATAACCCGCAGTAAAGATAGCTGCTAGAAACGCCACCATAACTAAAACAATTAGAAATGTTCCCATTCTTATGTAAAGCCTCCTTAATTTTAAGATATTTCTTTAATTAGACACATATACTTTTATTATAGCCTATCTTAAAGAAATGAAAAGCACAATATTCCATTCTTTTCTTAAAACAAAAAAGATAGGCAGGAATCATTCATCGATACGCATGTTCAAGTGACCAAGTGCATAGAGTATATTAATCGTCTCTGATAACGCTACAGGGGAGGGCCTTATGGATATCCTAAAAAAAATTGAGATGTTCCGAGAAGAAGAAGAAAAGCTCCGTTGGGAAGGGTCATTTGCTGATTATTTACAGTTGTTAAAAGAGAAGCCATGGGTAGCACAATCTGCACATTCACGCGTATACAATATGATCAAAGACTCTGGAATTGAGGAAGTAAAAGGAACAAAGCATTACAATTTCTTTAGTAATCAATTATTTGGGTTAGAAGAGTCGCTTGAAAGACTTGTTGAGGAATACTTCCATCCTGCAGCTAAACGACTGGATGTAAGAAAGAGGATTTTATTATTGATGGGTCCAGTAAGCGGTGGGAAATCTACTCTTGTTACCATGCTAAAACGGGGGTTAGAGGGCTATTCCCATACGGATAGAGGCTCGGTATTTGCCATTAAAGGCTGCCCAATGCATGAAGACCCGCTTCATTTAATCCCGCATCATCTGCGCTCGGATTTTTACGAAGAGTATGGAATCCGAATTGATGGGAACCTTTCTCCATTAAACATGATGCGCTTGGAACAGGAATATGGTGGAAGGATTGAAGATGTTTTAGTAGAAAGAATCTTCTTCTCAGAAGATAAGCGAACTGGAATTGGAACCTTTAGTCCATCCGATCCGAAATCACAGGATATAGCCGATTTAACAGGGAGCATTGACTTTTCAACGATAGCTGAATTTGGTTCCGAATCAGACCCGCGTGCCTACCGGTTTGATGGAGAACTGAATAAGGCAAACCGTGGAATGATGGAATTCCAAGAGATGTTGAAATGTGATGAAAAATTCTTATGGCATTTGCTTTCATTAACACAAGAAGGAAACTTTAAAGCAGGAAGGTTTGCGTTGATTTCAGCTGATGAGTTGATAGTTGCTCATACAAACGAAACGGAATATCGCTCATTTATCTCCAACAAGAAAAATGAGGCACTACATTCTAGGATTATCGTCATGCCGATTCCGTATAATTTAAAAGTTTCACAGGAAGAGAGAATTTATGAAAAGATGATTCGTGAAAGTGATGTATCTGATGTGCACATTGCACCACATACATTACGCGTAGCGGCGATGTTTACGATTCTAACTCGTCTAAAAGAACCTAAAAAAGGTGATATTGACTTAGTAAAGAAGATGCGTCTGTATGACGGTGAAAACGTGGAAGGCTTTAATGCTGTTGATGTAAGTGAGCTAAAGAAGGAGTACCCAGATGAAGGTATGAGCGGAATTGATCCACGTTATGTCATTAATCGTATTTCCTCTACGATCATACGGAAAGAAGTTCCATCTATTAATGCTTTGGATGTCTTAAGATCATTAAAAGATGGTTTGGATCAACATCCTTCAATCACAGCTGAACTTCGTGAGCGATATATGAATTATATTTCGGTTGCGCGGAAAGAGTATGATAATATTGCCAAGAATGAAGTTCAAAAAGCCTTTGTTTATTCCTATGAAGAGTCGGCTAAAACGTTAATGGACAATTATCTTGATAATGTTGAGGCATATTGCAATAAAGCAAAGCTTCGTGATCCTTTAACAGGTGAGGAAATCAATCCAGATGAAAAACTAATGCGTTCGATTGAAGAACAAATTGGTATTTCTGAAAACGCCAAAAAAGCATTTAGGGAAGAAATCCTAATTCGAATCTCTGCCTTTGCAAGAAAAGGGAAACGATTCGACTACAACTCACATGATAGGCTGAGGGAAGCGATTCAAAAGAAATTATTTGCTGACCTTAAGGATGTTGTAAAGATTACCACTTCCTCCAAAACACCTGATGAACAGCAATTAAAGAAAATAAACGATGTTGTTGCTAGATTAATTGACGAACACGGCTATAATTCAACATCCGCAAACGAACTCCTTCGATATGTTGGCAGCTTATTAAATCGTTAATTAGGAATTTTCCTAGAAAAATAGCATGGACTGGCGGAACGATCTGCCAGTCTGTTTTTTTCAATATGAACCGATAGCGAAAATGAAGTGCCTTGAGCTTATTTCACAAAACAGACAACAATGCTCGTCCATTTTTAAAAGCACAAGCCTAATTGTCAAAATAATTTGTAAATTATTTGCGGCTTCTGCATAGGATAAAGTAATCAACATTATATGTATTTTGACACTCGGGTTATTTTATGACATTTGAAAAAAAATGTGACTCAAGAACAAAAAAATTCATAAGGAGGGGTTTACATTGTCTGACAATAACCATCAATTTGTGATTTCAAGAGAAGATTGGTCCCTCCACCGTAAAGGCCACGATGACCAGCAAAGGCATCAAGAAAAGGTCCAGGAGGCAATTCGAAACAATCTTCCTGACTTAATTACAGAAGAAAGCATCATTATGTCCAATGGACGCGATGTAGTGAAAATTCCTATTCGTTCACTCGACGAATACAAAATCCGCTACAATTATGACAAAAACAAACACGTGGGCCAAGGTGACGGTGAAAGCCAAGTAGGTGACGTAATTGCTCGGGACGGATCAAGTCAGCAAAAAGGTCCGGGAAAAGGGCAAGGCGCAGGAGATCAGGCCGGTGAAGATTACTTTGAAGCTGAAGTTTCGTTAATGGAATTAGAGGAAGCATTGTTTAAACAACTAGAGCTGCCAAATCTAAAAAGAAAAGAAGAACAGGAACATTTAGTAGAAAACATTGAATTCAATGATATACGTAAAACAGGACTAATGGGTAATATTGATAAAAAGCGTACCATGATGTCGGCATTTAAAAGAAATGCAATGACAGGGAAACCTGCATTCCATCCTATTTATAAAGAAGATTTAAAATTTAAAACCTGGAATGAAGTCATTAAACCAGACTCCAAAGCAGTCGTGATTGCCATGATGGATACGAGTGGATCCATGGGTATATGGGAGAAGTATATGGCGAGAAGTTTCTTCTTCTGGATGACTCGTTTCTTACGGACTAAATATGAAACTGTTGAAATAGAATTCATTGCTCATCATACAGAAGCTAAGGTTGTTTCCGAGGAGGATTTCTTCTCCAAGGGTGAAAGCGGCGGAACCATCTGCTCTTCTGCATACCGAAAAGCCTTAGAAATTATTGACGCCAAATACAACCCGCGCAAATTCAACATTTATCCATTCCACTTTTCTGATGGCGATAATCTAACATCTGATAATGCTCGCTGCGTCAAGCTGGTTGAAGAACTAATGAAAGTTTCAAACATGTTTGGTTACGGAGAGGTAAATCAGTATAACCGTAGACGCTCTACACTCTTTTCCGGCCTAGAGCGGATTGATAACGAGAAGTTCCGTTATTATATCTTAACAGAAAAGTCGGACATCATCCGTGCGCTTCAGACGTTTTTTCCAAAAGAAAAAGAAGGCGCTCGACCTTCTTAAATTAGCGGATATAATTGCAATACAAATTCGTCGGGCTTCTTCCATTCCTTTTTGCGAAGGTATGTCGCTTTAGCCAGCACGCTTTTTAATAACGCATTCTTCCGTTCAATGTCCGCATCTTCATACGCTTCGAGGACCGATTTTAAGTGCGGCAGGAAATCGTCGGTACTATTCTTGCGCAATTCCTCTTTTTGAATCTCGTCTTGAATGTTGCGGACTTCTCCTTGTAGTTCATCGATCCGTTGCGATACATTCTGCTGGCGCTCAAGGAACGTATCAATGTCGTAAACTCCTCGTTCTAGTAAATCGTGTAACTTACTTTTCTGCGCAACGAGCTCCTTGATATCGCCTTGTTTTTTGTCGATTAGTAAATGTTTATATGGCGCGTCGGTGCTGTCGTTCGGTTCATCGTTACTAATACTTTCCTCTATTTTCTTCGCTATTGCTGCGAGTCCTTCTAATAAGCGGTGCTCAACGGTACTGAACGCGGCTCCTTTTTGAATCCCTTTACACGACGGCTGGATGCATCGGATGGCATCGTTAGGCCGGGTTGGTCGCGGCTGGAATAGCATGGAATAACCGCATACTTCGCATTTTAGAATTCCGGCAAGTGGGTTCGATAATCCCTTCGAAATATTATGCGATGGACGAAAGCGGCCCGTATGCGCTCGATTAGCTGCCTCGAAAAGTTCTGGCGATACTAGCGGTTCGTGTGCGTTCTCTTTAATCGTCCATTTAGTGCGCGGCTGTTTTATTTTCTTGTACTTTCCGTTTCGCTTAACGTGCTTAACTTGCCCCCATACGATATTTCCGATATATGCCTCGTTTTTAACAATTGCGGTAATCGAGCTCGGCGACCATGTGTCGCGCTTTTTATTAGGCGGCTTTATTCCGAGCCTGTCCAATTCTTGCGCAACAGCCTGGCGCCCATGGCCTGCGCTCATCATTTCGAATATTTTCTTAACGACCCACGCGGTCTCGATGTCCGGCTCAAGTTTTAGGTCCGCGTTTCGAATGTAGCCATACGGCGGCACTTTTGTAATCGACTTGCCTTCGCCTGCTGAAGCTACACGTCCGCGCTGCATACGCCGGGTAATTGCTTTAAGTTCCTCACGAGCGACTAGCGACTTGATCCCAAAAACGAGTTCCCATGTTTCTGATTCCGGATCATAGACTTCGCTCGGCGTAATGATTTTCGTGCCTGAATACCGGAAAGCACGGTCGAGTAAACCTTGATCGAGCATATCACCGCGTCCAAGTCGGTCTAAGTCCATAACGAGAACTGCGTCGGCTGCTCCGGCTTCCATATCACGAATCATCTTCTGGACTTCGGGGCGTTCTGATACCGACTCACCCGAAACGACTTCTTCATATATATGGACTATGTTATGACGTTCCTTTTTCGCGACTGCAAATAGGTTGTTACGATGGCGTTCGAGTGTGTCGTAAGTTTCTCCGAGTTCGCTCGCTTTCTTTTCTTCCTCGAGGTCTTTTCGACTTTTACGTAAATAAATATAAATACTAAGGTCGCTAGGACGGCTCATTTAATCACCTCTATACGAATTATAACCGACTATACACGCTAATGTAAATGTCCGATTTCCGATTATCCTGCGACATTATAAGTAGGGAGTGATTGACGTGAAAGAATACAAATTCGGAAACTCAACGGTCATAGTACATTCAGCGATATGGAGTATGTCCGAAGAAGAACAGACGGACTGGGTAAAAAAGGAAACGGAGAAAGGCAACGCAACATTAAAGCGAATTAGAGATGCGATAAAAGATTGCTATAGAAATCACGACTAAATGACGGTGCAGATAATTGCAACGTTATTTTTTTTTGTTCGAAAAATGTCCGAAAAGAAAAAGTCGCGCGACATATATAGTGTAAGGCGCTTTTGAAGGGGCGTCATCAAATGGAAAGGAGGCGTAAGGGTGAACGAAAAGAATTACGGAGTTCTCGATTTACGTGATAAGAAATTTACGCAAGTTACCAACGTCGTGCTTCAAGATAGAGTACACCTCGATAAAACAGCAGACAAATTGGTTTACGTAATGCTATGTATGCATGCGGACAATACAACGAAGAAGTCGTATCCATCGGTAAAGACATTGGCGAAGGAATGTAGCTGCTCGGAGAACACGGTAAGAAATGCGTTAAAGAAACTGAAGGAATTGCGATTGATCGATATTAAAGAGCGCAAAAGCAATGAGAGCGGTCAGCTTTCGAATCTGTACGTCTTGCTTAATCCTTCTGCAGAATATGAGGCGAAAGTTAAAGTGACCTCAGCGGATGAATCCGGGGGTTCAAACTGATACCCTCACCCGGTACCAAAATAGATAGACGAACTATACTCATTTAACTATACGCAATTACTATACTAAACATTGCGCTAGATAGAAAAACACTATCTATCGCTACGACGATAAGATTAAAAGATTATGCGAAAAAGGAATATGCGATATATAAGGAGGAAGAAAAATGAGCGAAACATTGAAAGGCGGTGATTCCGTTCAATTTAGATACGAAATGTTAGACGGCTCAACTGCGGAGTTCCTTCGTAAGAAAGAATCGAATATGCGTGAGATTGTCGGCAAGGCATATACGGAATTAGGGCGCGAACTAAAGGAAGCTCAGGAACGGCTTTCGAAGAATGGATACGGCTGTTTTGAAAAGTGGTGTGAGTCAATCGGATTTAATAAAATGCAGGCTAATAGGTTGATTCAGCGCTATACGTTGGTAACAAATTGTTACGAACAAAAATACTTGCTCGAGGACCTCCCCGTTTCCCTAACGTATGAAATCGCCAAGCCTTCCGCTGAATCAACGGAGGAGAAACGCCAAGCCAAGCAAGCGGTATTAAACGGTGACATTAAAACATTAAAGGAATATCGCGAATTGGAGCAACGTTTAAGAGACGAACAAGAACGACGCAAACGAGCCGAACAAGATTACGAAAGCATTAGGCAAGCCTTCGTAAATACACAAGAAGAACAAACACAAGAGGGTATTCATCGCATAGATACAAGTACAGAAATTAACGGAACGGCATTGGAATTTTCCACGACTGTTCGAAGATTACTTCAGAGTTACGCATATTTGCAGAATTACAAAACGACATTTGCGAGCATGAACGAAATATCGCGCGATGAGTACGAAAAAAGTTTTGACGCTTTAATTAGTTTCGCGACACAAGTACGAAAAGAATTACAGTTTACCCGTCAAGGTGACGTAATAATCGAAATGGAGGGAATGTAGATGACAAATCAATTGGCAGTGAAAAATGAAAGTTTCACTATAAAAAATGTTAAAAACGGAAAAATGGCGTTAGTAGGTGATAAAGAATTCATTATGGGCATTGTCGCACAGCAGTCCGGTGTATCAGAATTAGTAAGCGGCTTGGCGAATGTGGTCGGTGCTTCAAATGAACGCCTAAATGTTTTAGAGGAGAAGTTGAACTTCGTAATCGATACATTAAAGAACAGTTTAAGCAGTCCTGCTGCGAGTAATGAGAAATTATCTCCTCTAGAAGAAAAAGTCGCGTCACTCGAACGTCTTCCTATCGAAACCCTAAGGAAGCATAATCGTTCTATTATGACTAAAATCGCTCGCGCAAACGGTCGAAGAAAAACGAGTTTTCAAGATTACCTTCCTCTATACGATCAGTTATTTCAATTAACCGGCTTTGATGTTGAAGCGCATGAAAAAGAATTTCTGGAAGGTTTCAAAAAATATTACTCTATTTCGTGGGTAAATACGCTATTCAATCGAGGGTACGGACCGATGCTCACCGCACTAGCGGAAATCCAGTACGAGGAGGCGAACTAAATGTATAAATTAATGAATGCAAGATTACAAAACAGGAAGTATCCCGAAACATTTGAAATTCCGTCAAGAGCCGAAATCAAAACGCTAAAACCGGGTGATTTGGTAAAACTCTGCTTCGAGGAAGACGGACTTTATTCCGAAAGAATGTGGGTAAACATAATCAGCACTAAAGGCGATGAATTTCGTGGAATATTGGACAATCAGCCATTCGGACTAAGTACTGTTAAGTACAGAGATATCGTAAAGTTTAATTCGAAGCATATTCTCAGCATAATGTGAAAGGAGGCGAAACGCATGACCGAACTCTCACCGGCCCTTATCGCAACCATAACGAAGTATCTACGCTATCTATCCGAAAGCGAGCCCGATGAATACACGCTCGGAACCATCGACGGCGTCAAGGAAACGCTGAAACTACTCGGAATCAAAATTGAAGGAGTGAACGCATAATGCGATTAACTGACGAACATTTAACAGAAATTCGCAAGCGAGTGGAGGCGGCTGAACGCGATGGGCTTGGAAGTCATAGCGACTCAGTGATGCGATTCCACGCTCGCAAAGACGTGCCGAAATTGCTTGCGGAGATTGAGCGGTTAAAGAAAGTTGCTAACGATATTCTCGAAGAGTACGACAGTTCTGAGCGCAGAGTAATTAACGAAGTTTCTACGGATATAAAGTTTGCGTTATACATGCACGAAGCTTATCTGCGGGATTGCAAAAACGAAATAAATGGAGTTGATGAGAATGATGGCAACCTATAACGAAAAGCCCGTCGCAAATTGGACTACCAATGACTTTATCGCATATCTTTGCGACAGGCACAGCGCCACATATGGCACGGAATACACACCGCCAGGACGTAACTGGCAAGTCGAGCGCGGACTGATTGGTACGCTGATTGGAACGAAAGGAAAGAACGCCAAGCCTCGCAAGTATGAGCCTGAAGTAGTCAAAGCGTTTATTGACGAATGTCTCCGGATTCATCGCTGTACTCCGCAATGGCCGACCGTTAGCTTTACATGGTTTTGGAAATGGAAGACGGATGTATGGGCGAGGGTCCTGGCGGAGAGCAAGCGGAAGCAGTACGTTAAGCAGGCGGTCGAGGAAACGGAAGGGATTGACGATTGGTTATAAGGAAGGAGGAATCGAATGACACACGCAAATAATTGTATTTTATCATCGCGGTGCAAACTCGCAGGCAGCGCGGAATGTAACCGATCATGCGGACATTTTATCGCAATGCACGGCTACAGCGGAAAAGGCGGTCGAGTCGCCAACGCGAATACACCGGCCGACTATCGCCTGCTAACATTAGCAACATCGCCAGCTCGCGAAAGTCAAGCGAAGATTTACGGAACACTCGAAAAATACGTGGCGACATTCGACCGACAGTTTGAACCGGACGGCGACAGGATTAAAAGTTTGTTTTTATTTTCGGAAAGTCCTGGAACAGGCAAGACCACTACGGCAATAGCGGTCCTAAACGAATGGCTTATCGCTCATTACTTGGGGTCATTGCGTAGGAATAGGCAACCTTCGCAAGTACCAGTGTACTTTTTAGACGTAAATGAATGGCAGACATTGTTTAACGAATTTAACCGTAGCAACATTCCGAAAGAAGTTGCTGAGCCAGCTAGTCGCGAATACTATCGTCGAATGCACTTGGCAAAGACGGCACCTTTCGTTGTCTGCGATGATTTGGGAGTACGCGACGCAACGACTGCGTTTAGGGCTGACCTTCATTCGGTTATAAACGCAAGGACGACGAATGCTCTTCCGGCAATTTTTACTAGCAACTTACCCATAGAAGAAATGGCGACCGTCTTTGACCAACGTTTATATGACCGTGTTAGGGATCAATGCGCTGTGCTCGCGTTCAGTGGTTCGTCAAAACGAGGAAGGAGGTAGTCAGATGCCGGCACGACGCACGTATGCGGAAGTTCTAAAGGAGTTTACGGATAGAAATTATATTCTTTTAGACGGTGAGTATAAAAACAATAAACAAAAACTACGGTACAAATGCAAGATTCATAACGATGCTGAACAAGGAATTAGGTTCAACGATTTGATTACAGGACATGGTTGCAAATTTTGCGGAGAAGAAAGAAAGTTCGAAAATTTAAAGAAAATGGCTTTCGAGCAGAGAACGCCGGAAACGGAAGTAGTGAAAGAGTTTGAAAACCGGGGATATAAATTACTGAGTCACTATATAAACGCTCACGAACCGTTGAAGTATGTGTGCCTTATACATCCAGAGCACCCACTAAAAATAAGAATCTCTGATCTAAAAGCCGGTGGTGGGTGTAAATATTGTGCTGCTGATAAAACAAGGCTAGGAATTGAAACCGCAAGACAAATATTCCACGATCGTGGGTACGAATTAGCCGAGTTAGTTTACGTAAACTCAAATATTCCAATGAGGTATATTTGCCCAAAACACCCTGAGAAAGAGACACGAATAACAATTAGTAGTTTAAAAGGTGGACACAGGTGTTCGTATTGTGCGATTGAAAATAGTCGAGGTAAATTAAGCGTTCATTATAACCACGACCTTTCTGACGAAACACGAGCGAAGGATAGACGATATGATGCAGAAATTCACGCGTGGAGAAAAGCGGTATATGAACGTGATAATTATACGTGTGTGAAGTGCGGAGATGATCGCGGAGGAAATTTAAACGCTCATCATAAAGACGGTTTTGCTTGGTGCGTTGAACGTCGTTATGACGTCAGTAACGGCGCTACACTGTGCGAAACTTGTCATAGAAAATTCCACTCGCGCTATAGCAATAAGGACAATACAGAATCTCAGTTTGTGGAATGGTTAAAGGAGGCGTCCGAATGAGAGAAGGCGAAGAATTCGAGTTTGAGATACCTGCAGACCATGGCGACCTAGTGACCGTCGATGGCTACGATGGGCGATTCTTTATGGTAATCGGTTACCAGTTAATCCGGAATTGCCTGCCGGAAGAGGCGTATAACGAAGTGGTCTATGAAGTCCTGGACGCCGTGACTGGCGAGTTTTTGGAGGCTGACGGAGAGGATGTCGAGTTTGTGACTGATGCGGACCATGCGAGCGCTTATTTGGCGGAGAATCCACCGGAATATAACGAGCCATTGCCGGCGGTAGATTTAAGCGATTGGATGATTGATATTTCAAATTATACCGGAGGTGTGACGAATATGGCGAAATCAGAACGCAAGCCGACACCGAGGGAGTTAAGCGCGAAAGAGGCGGAGGAGCGCAAGGCGGCACGCAATGAACGAGAAGCGCAGATTAATAACTTGCTAGAGATTGCGCAGTGGAATCGTAAGATGCTCGATAAGACTAATGATGAGAGCTACGGTGACCGTTTGTTTGCGGTAGAGGCGGAGTTAATGAAACTTGTTGACAACGATTAGTAAGTCGGAGTAGAACGGAAGCGAGAACAGCATAAAAAATATTTAATTCAATAAGGAGAAGTGAAAATGGAAATTTTACAAGCATTTCTAAACGGCTTATTCGGTTCACTCTTTATAGGAACGATTTTTAACATATTACTATCGTTATACTTTTTCATAAGTAATAAGAGGGAATTTAACGAATGGACCTGGAGCTCATTTGTGGTTCCTGCTTGGATGCTTTTGGGTACTTCTGTTTTAGGTGTCGGTGTATACTTCATTAACTAAGGATGGGCTACGTAAAGAAAGGGGATATGTTAATGGAACATACAGAGGAAGTTAAGTATCAATTAAATCAGCTTCTTGAAAAGGAAAAAGAAAGAGAACTATTAAAGGCAGATAATGAATTATTAAAATCAAAGTGGGAAGCACAAGGGTTAATGATTCAGAAGTTGCACAAGGAGTGTGCATTATTAAAGGAGACATTAAAAGAAATAGCAGAAGTTGGAGAAATCAATTCCTACGAGCATGCAATATTAGTAGCAAAGGAAACCTTAGAAAGTTTAGGTAATAAGTGAATCTGTTAGTTCGATATACGGATAAATTGCGAAATAAAACGGTGAAAGCGTAATCTAAGGGAATTCCCCTATTATTTACCATACGAAACTGTGCTAATATAAAAATTTACGGAGGTGAGCGAATGCACCATGCGCAACTACTATTCTCAAAAGTGATTGACGCGAACGACGTTGCAGTCCTTACGCGCTACGGCATAACCGCGAAGGATTTACCGACGGAAGGCGATAGGCACGTCTTCCGTTTTGTAACCGAGTACGCCGATAAGAATCGTGGGCAAGCGCCGAGTTACGCTGAAGTAACGGCGCAGTGTCCCGACTTCAATTACACGCCGCAAGTAGGCGACAGCTACGAATATCTGGCGAAAGAAATCAAGAAGCACTCGGCAAAAGTGCAATTTGCGGAACTGGTAAACGGCAAGCTCGGCAAACAATTCGAAACAGTCGGACAAAAAGATATATTTAAGTTGTTCGAATGGTTGCAATCTGAGGTCGAAAGTATTAAGATTAATACGAACACTAGTTCGAAAATAGGAACGGACATCAAGAAGGACGCCGAGTCTTTCCTCGAAGAATACCGCAAGCGCAAGGCTGGCGAGTCGTTTAAGATTTGGAAGTCCAAGTTCGCCGGCATTAACGAACAAATAGGCGGATACCTCAGCGGGAATATGTACACTTGGCACGGACGATCAGGTCGCGGTAAATCCGTCTTTACGATGGAGGAAGCAATCGAAGCGGCGGCACAAGGCGCAAACGTTTTAGTCTGGGCGATGGAAATGTCGCGATTCGAATGGATGGCACGGGCATACTCGTCAATCAGCGCCAGGGCGGGCATCGTCAACGCCAATATTGACGGAGTGGATTACGAGGCAGGTTTCGAAAATAAAGCGTTGTTAACCGGCAAGTTATCGGACGAATTTGAGGCTGGCTTCGAAGTGTTCCTATTGCAAATGGCGGAGGGCGAACACTTGCCCGGCAATATTACCGTCCGAGCTGCGGACGATGTCGACTTCTTCAATCGCGATATCAAGCAGTTGGAGGCGGACATTCTCGCGACAAAGGCTGACGTCGTTGTCGTTGATCCCATCTACCTTATGGACTACGAGGCGAACACGTCGAAAGTCGCTGGTGGGGACGTTGCAAATACGAGCAAAAGAATACGTCGTTTAGCGGGTCTGACGGGCGCAGTGATTCACGTTATTACGCAGGCGGATGAAGTTAAGGATGACCGCGACGATGAGGGGAATCGCGAGCTCAGACCGCCAAAGCGTGCCGAAATTAAGAAGACGAAAGCAGTGCTCGAGGACGCGGCGAATGTATTCGGTATTGATACGTTGGATGGCGCCGGTATTATCGAGATTGGCAAAGGGAGGAATGGCGGCGAGGGTACGCAGGTCGAGGTGCTATATCTTCCTAACTTTGGAATTGTTCGCGAGGTGGCGACTGGCGAAGAAGTTGCAAAACAATTCGACTTTTAGTCGCAATCCGACACGATTCGACACTTTATGCCCCTATACACATTTCACAAACAATATTACAATTAGATTAATTTAATTAGTTTAATCTCTTAATTAAAAAGGTTTCGGTACTAAAGTCACGATTGTGAATTTTGTGAACGTGCTAATTTTCACAATTTCGCCTCAATGAGACATATTACGACATATTTGTCAAACAATCCGTAGTATAAATATTATAAAGGAGGAACAACATGGATATCGACATTCGCGCGGAACTCGAAAAGTACTCGTGGATTAAACCTCGCTGGTCGACCGATAAACTAATCGCAGCCAGTCCGTTCCGTTACGATCACTCGCCATCCTTTTTCGTGCGCCTCGAGCAATACGGCGACTATCCAGCAGGCACATGGTCGGATTCCGGAGCGTATGACGATGAATGGCGAAGCGGCAACTTTGTCAAATTGCTTTCGTTTTTGCGAAATGAAACGTATGAGGAAACGGAAGAGTATCTGCGGTGCGAGTACGGATGGCAAGACGAACAGTCAGAAACGGTGGTCATCCGACCGGTCAGTCTACGCATTCAGCGAGTTAGGCAGTCGTTGAATACGGACATCTTAGCGAAGTACACCGAAGATTATTCTTATATGAAGAAACGCGGTATCAGCGAGCGCGTCCAGCGGCAAATGGGCGTGCTTTACGATACGCAACAAAAGGCGGCGGTTATACCTTGGCGCCTGGCAAACGTAGTCCTGGCAAACGTGAAATATCGCAAAACGTACGGCAAGACGTTTTGGTATGCAAAGGACGCGTGGCCAATACGCCAACTGGTATACGGGATTGAAAAGGCGCAGGCCACGACCGTTATCTGCGAGGCGGAGATTGACGCGATGAGCTGGATGGAAGTGGGCTATGCGGCGGTGGCGGTTGGCGGCGCAAGTTTTAACAATTGGAAACGCGATATACTTTTGCGATCGAAGATTTCGGAATTAATCGTATGTTGTGATAACGACAAGGCAGGCGGCAAACTGCGAAAGGAAATCGAGACGGCAATGAGGGGACATGTACGGATTAGGCAGGCGTATATAAGAGCGGATTGTAAGGACGCGAATGAGGCGTTGGTGAAATACGGAGTTGATTCGTTGAGGGAAAGCGTCGAGAAGTCGGAAGGCGTTTCGTTCATGTACGTGAATTTACGTAATAGAAAGGATTAGATATAGAATGTTAAAGGACGTAGAAACTAGTCTAGCAAAACATCTCAGCATGGCACGGAAATCAATTACCGACGCTGGTGCGAATAAATCGCAGGTCCGCATAATGGGCGACGTGATTACATGTAAGCTGTACGCAAAGTACAACGAACTTGAAAAAATGCTCTTCCGGTTCATCAACCACGACCCAGTGATAGAATTGAAGTTTTACGAAATGATTTATGATGATGTGTATGTACGCTTCCAGCCCGTTATAGGCATGTATCACCCTGAACTACGGATAACGAGAATTGAACACAGGGTAGAGCATGATCTGGGGTATTCACTCAGTGTCATATACCTTAACCATGATTTAGAAAAACTGATAGCTAAAGGACAAGTCACGATTTCCTAACACGGTTTGCAGTGAATGTCCAACGTACAGAGGTTTACTTGCACAGGGTTTTCATGCGCTGTCTCGAAGCCAACGTAAAAATTTGCGGCCACACAAGGTCTCATTTTTTCGCGTTGGCTTTTTTGTATTACGTTAATTAACGTACACTTGGCCGGGGTAAGGCTTACGATTTGATTATCGCTTGCTCTTACCTTTCGCTTCTTGAACAGGTATCCATTCGTATAGGTCGTCAATAGAGCAGTTCAACGCGGAAGCAATCGTCTTGGCGCTATCAATCCACATGCCGTGTTGACCGCGTTTATTGCGAGCTTTATCGTTGATATACTGCTTACTCATACCAGTTTTGTTGGCGAGTTCTTGTTGAGTCATACCTTTTGCGTCAAGAAGCTCCTGTATACGGCATCTTCCGACCTTGTACGTGTTAAACACCTCCATAGTGGGATGCTAGAATATATTAACTTATTTTTGATTAATTGGCAATTTTTTCTTTACATTTGTCACGGTAACGTGATATCCTAGTCTTAACTAAAGGACGAGGCGGGATAAACATGAACTTAAATGATAAAAATATCATGAGTACAAAAGAGGCGGCAGAACGTTGGGGCTTTAAGGATGACTCTACTATAAGAAAGCGTGTGAAAGATTTTCCAGAAGGGACTATACGCAAGTTTGGGAAGCAGTATGTTGTAACTAAAGAAGGAATGGAAGCAGTGTTCAATAAACGCTAATGTACATAGTAGGAGAAGAGGAGTGGTATTGTATGCCAATATTGACATCAATCGAAGAAATTATGGATACTAAAGAAAAGAAAATTTGTTGGACTGAAATAGCAAACGCTGCTGGTGTAACTAAGGCTGCAATAACGGGGTTTAGAAACGGGTCAGAGTTAAAGTTTCACTCGCTCCTTAAGATCGCGCAATTTCTACTTAACAACAATTACATGAAAGTATTTAAAAACTGGTGCATAAACCTTCAGGGACCAAAAAACATACGCCATGCCTTAGAATATCTGGCTATTAATAGGCAAATTGACGAGTTGGAAGAGTTGATTGCGAAAATCCGCAACGAGTATACCGATACAAAGCTTTTAGACTGGGCCGACGGATATGAACTATTAGCACAGTATTTAAAGGCCAATAACTACCAAGAAATTATGTGTAACATCCGAGCTTTTCGACCAAAAACACATGAAATGGAAATACTTGCAGCAATTGTGGAGGTTTGGTGTAGATATAAATTACACGATTTTAAGATCATGTCTTCGTTAATTGTTGGCTTAGAGGCTTCGATAGATAAAATAAAAGAAAGTTTCATCAAGGATTCTTACTTAATGCGTTTAAAAGAAGCACTAGCATATGTTAATCTATATAAGTATGACAATAGAGACCTAGCGCGAAGATACGCCGAAGAAATTATTTCTTCAAAAATCAGTCCGACTTTTACTGCTGGCGCGACATACTTATTGGGGATGTCGTACTTGTTTGACGACTACGACAAGTGCTTGGGGAACATCTTAAGGCATAGGGAATTGCTCGAAGAGGCAGGAAGGGATAAGGAGATCGAAATTATAGATAATAACGATATTCCTTTCGTTAAGAACATATGGCGAAAATACACCGAGCAACCTCAAACAAACGACATCTCCGAAAAAGCTCATTACGAAGCAACAATGGGCAATAAGGAGTTAGCGCAAGAGTTAGTTAACGAAGCAATTGAGAAGTACGGACTAAGTGGATTCAGGGCTTATTACCAGGCGTTAGCAACAGGAGAAGTATCCCATTTTATGAATTCTTTGATTGTCTTCATCAACAAGAAGGGCGACAAATTCTACGCTAACCTCCCTTACGCACATTTAAAGAACGATCCGGTCTATGGACCAATGGCCGACTTACTTTTAAATGAATAATTTCAAAGGGGATGTTATGTAGTGAAGAAGTTTATTGGAGCTATCTTAGTTTTAGGATTACTAATCGGCGGTGTATATACAATTAATAACAATAACAACGAAGTCCACACAGCATCGGTAAAAGATCCAGGTGGCGGCGGTCACTAAAATTTAATAAATCCCCAAGCACACTAAGAGAGCTTAGCCGCTCTCTTTTCTTTTTGTCTTTTTCAAACTGAGTTAAGTTTTTTCTGAAGTCAAAAAATTACTAAACTTTCCAAGGATTTCTAAAAATGGGTGCTAGTATTAAGACAAGGAGGTACTTGAACTAACGTACCGAAAAGAAATTTAAAAAAGTTTCCGGCGAAATGTCCGAAATCAAAACCTCCTGCGACATACATATTACAAGGAGATGATAAACGAATGAACGAATTAAAAAAATCGCATATCAATCATTTAGTAGCACAGTACAATGAAGGGAAGGACGAAGCGCAGCTCGGACCAATCTACCGAAGCCTTCTCGCCGAGTACCAATCGAAACTAGACTACTGGGCGTCAACGACACTAATGGCCGGCAGCCATGAAATCCAAGAGTTGTTTGACGATGTATTTATGAAATCACTCGAAGTTATCGGCAATAACGGAGGGGATTTCGTAAAACTCTTTCACCTATCACTCGGCAATCGATACAAAGACCTTTTGCGAAAGCTCATTACGCGAAGGAAATACGAACTGTATGAAACGGATAACGGCGACGACGACTCGGCAAAAGTCGAAATCGCTTCGGAATTCAATCTTGAAGAACACGTAAGTCAGAAATTAACCGCAAAACAAAAAGACGACCAGCGGCAACTGATCGACTTCTTGGTTCGCGGCGAGAACGAGAGAACGACGGCAATCGTTCAATCATTTCTCAATCACCCGAAACCTACAGCGACGGCAATCGCGAAGGAATTAGGATTAGACCACAAACAAGTATCACGCGCTCTAAAAAGCCTGGCGGGCAAATTTAGTACCAAACAATTCGGCGATTATACCGACTATTTGATTGCGCTGTAGTTTTGAAGAGGTAGTAAGGCTCATAGGCATCGAGTCCTACTCCTCGAGTTCATTTTATCACGATGTTCACAAAATGTATACACACCGTATTGCAATGTAATACATCTGTAACCCGTTATTATAATACGCGTTTTCACCACAAAACGCAACCAAATCGGAGGTAACTGTGATGAAACTACCACGTAAGCAACGCCTTAATAGATATTATGACCTATATACGGATAAAAATACTTCATTTGAACGACAATTATTGCGCAAACTATGCGACCCAAACCGAATCTATGACGCGAAGCCGGTCAAACTGACGAGCGTAAAGGCGGTGCGTATATGCTAAGCGCTTGGATACTTATTGAATCGATTAGTGTTGTCGGTCTTATTATGTTTGTCGTATGGCACACGAAGGATGAACGCCATGACTCGTAGACGCGAAGCGAAGGTTGTGAGTTTAGCGGAAATCAAGCAGCGCAAGATGATCGCACAGTATATCGCATTTTACGGCACAACTTACGAAAACACACGCAAGGCGACGAAGTAGTCGCCCGTCCGCCGGAGAGTACGAAGACAATCGTTAAGTAAAACGGTCGCTAGGACGCAGCTTAATAGCCGTTCTAGTATCGATTGTAGAGATTCGTGCTTTGCGACGGGTATGGGCGAAGCCGGTACTCGAAATTAAAATCGGAGGTTGATAAAATGGCACAATTTCAAAGCGGAGCTGACGCTCTAAACTCATTAAACGCAACAAACGAAGGAGGTAACGGGAGCAAAGCGGAATTCGCTTCGTTCAAGTCAGGCACATCGTACAAGGTTCGCGTGCTGGGAACGGCTGATTTAATTAAGTTTTATTGTTATTCCGTGTTTAAGAAGGTAAACAGTTTCACCGCAAAGAATCCGTCAGTCAAGAATGCGAAAGGATTTGCGGAATCAAACTTCACGCCTTGGGATCTCGCCAGCAACTATTACTCCGACTTAAAACGCAAAGCAGAGGACGCAGGCCAAACTGCGAAAGTCGAGGAGTATAAAGCGGAGGCCGGCAAGTATCGCGCGAAAGAACGTTATGCACTCGGATTCATCGACCTAGAGACGGGCGAACCAATTATCGTCGACTTATCGAAAAAGCAAGCGCAAGGCGTTCACGCAATTATCAAGAAGTACGAAAAGAAACTCGGTAAGCTGGCGTTCGAACTAGCGAAGACCGGAAGCAGCACGTCGACAGTCGTGAGTTTATCGCCGATTATCGATATGGACGATGATCTGACGGACAAAGAGCGTGAGAACTTCGCTAAGCTTGACGGTAAAGAGTTCGATATGAGCCTGTTTGACGGACTGCTTTACGAGGCGGACGACAAGGAGCAAATAGAAAACTTAGTGGCGGCTGGCTTCGATATTACCTTAATCGGCTTGAGCATTGGCGGCGCTGACCACGTAGAGATTCCGGAAGATAAATTCGAATTTTAGGAGGCGGTTAAATGGCACATGAGACGACAGTAAAAGGCCGCCATTCGGAGTTGCTCGCACAATCTGCGCTACTTGCTAACGGTTGGAACGTTTCGGAGCCCATCGCTCCTGAGGCGTTCGACCTTGTAGCAAGGGCGCCAGGTTCATCAGTGTGGCAACGAATTCAAATCAAAAGCGCCCGTGTTCGCGAGGACCGCGACGGTTCAATCGTCTGCTATGCTCGCAAGAATAACGGCGAGACATACAATGAATCGGATTGCGACTTATTTATCGCAGTACTGAATGGCGACGTGTACCTTTTCCAGAATCGGAATATCTCCGAATACTGGGTAACGCCGGACAATATTGCGGATAAATGGACGAAGTTGGAAATCGGAATCGAAACGCTCAAGGAGGCGAGCGCATGAGTTGCGGAAATTGCGACATCGAGATTCGAGAAGGCAAGTCGCTCTTATACGATGAGCATTCCGAGCAGCACTTCTGCGATAGTCAATGCTTTCGTGAATGGGCGGACGATAAGGGATCGGAAGAGGTGCTCGCCTTTTATCGGACAATGAACGTAAGTGAAGAGGAGGCGGTAAATTGACGCCGAAATTAACGCTTAACATTAAGACGGACAGAGGGGCGACCGAGCGATTGGCCGACGCAGTAAAAAAGAAGAAGGCAGCAACGGAAACTGCAGAAGAGGCATTCAAACGGATTGGCAGTCTGAAACTTAGCGATAAGGAACGCGAGCTATTCGAGATAGCAAAACACACTTACTTCTCCGGTAAAATAGGCAGATTATCGGAGGGTAAGTGGAATAAAGCGGAAGTTATCGAAATCGGACGACGGATCGTAGAGGGACGCGAAAAAGAGCTGCGGCAACAGCGTATTCGAGAAACCCTCGCGTCTAAGCCCAGTAACTACTTCATTTTAACTAGCGACAATGAATTACCGAAGTTTATCGCAAGAGTACGAGAGGAAGTCGCGTTTCAGCGTAAAGAATGGGCGAATAGATTCGCTAGGCTTGGCGCTGAGTCTATGACTGCGGGAGACTTCGAGGGAACGGGAATAGACGCTTACATTGACTTATCAATCGGTTTTTCTATATGGCTTCCACTATTAAACGAAGGTTACTATCTTCCTTATGGGCACGTAGTGGTTGATGGAATCGAGTACGGATTTAAAAACGGTGATCCACAATTAACGCGGTCCAAAGTGCTCGCGGCGATAGCGCCTTATCTATCACATCCAACGCACGGCAAGACTTTTCATATGGGCTCAGCCCGTTATGACTTGCATATCGCGCTGAACGACGGTTATCGGATTCGCGGATGTGTATGGGATACGCTTGATGCTATGCACTTAATGAACGAACACGAAGACGCTTACGGTTTGAAACCGTTGACGCAAAAGTACGGCAAGGCTTTCGGAGTAACTGGTACGGTTTACACTTTCGAAGATTTATTCGGAAACAGGTCGCCAGCTCCTTTCGATACGGAGTTGGTCGGAATCTACGCCATAAACGACGTTAAATACGGTTGGAAATTATTCGAGTGGCAATTCGAAGTAATGCAAAAGACAAACAACCTTTTCGCTTGTTATTGCGATGTCGACTCGGGATTACCGGAAACTGACGTATTCATGGAACGATGCGGATTTATTATCGACTTGGAAAGAGTTAGCCAGCTTGAAGCGGAATTTGAGCCGAAGATTGAAGAAGCGAAAGACAACGTGTTTTCAACTTACAAGATTGACGCTAAATTCATTCGTAAAATGGACCGAACAATTAATGCGAAGAAAATACAAAAGTGGATTACGGACCAAAAGAAACGTATTACGAAAGCGCTGGAGAGAGTCGCAGCAAAACAGGCCAAGATTGCGGAGATAGAATTGAATAACAAAACGCATACAAAAATGTACGAGCAAGAGAAGGAGCTACTAGCAAAGTATGAGCGCGAGTTAAACGAATTACCTGAGCCTAAAATCGAAAACGCACCGCAAGAGATTACCGAATTTAGCATGACAAATGGAAATCACTTAGCGTACTTAATTTACGATCATCTCGGAATCAAAGACAAAACTTATTTAGTGGATAGAAGCAAGAAACGCTCGACTGCAGCGCCAGTACTCGAAATGTACTACGCAGATGAGCCCTCTCTTGAACCGTTGGCAACTGTTGCAGAGTACGAAAAGTTGCTCAGCACGTATATTCGCCCGTTACTTGGAAGTGGTGACGCTAATTCCGTAATGGAAATTGACGGACGACTACATTCGAATTTCAAAGCAGGAGGAACAGCAACAGGACGGTACTCATCGAGCTCATACAACGCTAGACCAATTGACATTTTACGGAGGTGGTCCGGTGATTAACGTAACCGACGAAAATTACCACGAAATAGTCAAGACGCTTATTGCTGACGACCGCAAAGTAAAGAAAGGCGTAAACCTTCAAAATATCGCTTCAAAAGGCGATGGAAAACGCGTTCGTAACTGCTTCGTGCCTCGCGACGGCTGGTTCTTTATCGGAAGTGACCTCGGACAAATCGAGCCGAGAATCCAGGCGCACATTATGTACGAAAGATATGGCGATAACTCTATGCGACAAATCTTCCTTGACGGTGTGGACTTGTATACGACAATGGCGATGATGACTTTTGGACTTGAAAAAGAACATTGCGTCGATAAGGCGTATGATCCGACAGGTACATTCCAGCCAAGGAAGTTAATGAAAACTGGAGTTCTTGCGGTGTCTTACGACCAAAAGCCAGCCAGTTTCGCGCAGAAAATGAGCGTAACCAAAGAAGTAGCTGAAATGTTCTTTGCAAACTTTAACGAGCAGTTTCCGTCGTTTAGTCAAATGGTTGCGGACATTCGCGAAGGTATGAAAAAGAACGGCTACGTCGAAACGTTATTCGGCCGTAAACGCAGATTTCCTGACTATAAAAAAGTTGCGGCAGAAGTTGCGAAAAGTGAACAGAGGTTAATTCGCCTTTATACCGAGCGAAAACAAATACGCAATAAAAAGGCGCAAACACCTCGCGATATTGAAAGATTAGCGCAACTACAAACCGAGATTGATATTCTCGCAGATAAACGTGGTTTAGTCGGTTATTGGGAACGTGCGGCATTTAACGCGGTAATTCAAGGGACTGGCGCAGATATTCTGAAAATGAACGGAAATAGAATCGCCCGAATCTGTATGGAGCGCGGTTGGGAGTTTAATGCGAGCATACACGATGAAATAAAAATAAGCGTACCTGCTACGGATTTAACTCCGGAAACAATAACGCTAGTAAAGGACGCAATGACTAACACGGTTAAACTAACCGTTCCACTCATAACTGATACCGTTATCGAGCCGGTATGGATGGAGGAGTATAGTCCCGAAGATTGGGACTTCGTATTACAGAAACCGAAGGAGGAAATTTATAATGATTATTACAATTAAAAAATTCAGCAAACCCGGATGCCGCCCATGCGCAGCACTCGCGAACTATATCGGCGATATCGACCTATTTAACGCAGGCGCAACGCTAGTCAACATCGACATTAGCGAACAACCGGAAGTCATCGATCAATACGGATTAACATCGGTCCCCGTCCTAGTGTTTGAGCGCAACGGACTCGAAGTTCACCGCATAACCGGCTTACGTCCGACTGAGGAAATCATTGACGCCATTGAATTCGCAAAGGTAACGAAATGATAGTCGTTAATTTTCTGCTGGTCATGGCGACTGTTTACTTCGCAGTTCCGGTCGCCTTGCCTGGCGCTGACCTAACGATTGCACAGAGCGCTGCGATTACGTTGCTTGCGTTTGTGTGGCGGACATTACTGTCGCCTGAGCCACCGGAAGTGTATTTAGTTAACGGACAATTAACCGAGGAGGATGATGACCTATCGTAAATATAAACGAAATCGCACGCCAATTCACGCAAGAACTTGATCGCTGGTATTCAATGCCGGAGCAATATGATAACGAACTTGATACGCAAATCCACCGTTGGTATAGCAACCCTCCGCAAGTATGGCCAAAGAGACCGTATTTTTCGCCGAGCAACTCGAAAGCATGCCCACGCGAACTTTACGTAAAGGCTAAGCGCGCCAAGAAAGACTCGTTTCCGAAGCCGCCGTATCAGGGGCGCTGGCAAGAAATCGGAACAGCTATCGGTGATGTTATTCAGCGGACTGTGCTCGCAATGGAGCGTAAGTTGCCCGGCTGCCCATTCCGATTTGAGCGCAACGAAGATGGCACGCCAGTTTTCGAAGACTTTGCGAAAAAGAATCACGAAGTTATTCATAACGGGCAGAAGTTTTATCTATACGGAACATGTGACGGAATTATGCAGTATATCAACGAAGATGGCGAAATTATCCGTGTAGGGCTCGAAATTAAATCTAAGCAATCAACGCCAGCCAAGACGTCGCTTTACTCCTTCAAGGAAGCGGAAGAAGGGCACCGTAAGCAATGCGTAGCCTATTCGATTATGTATAACGTTGACTACTACATCATTCTCTACGTCAACACTGCGAAAAAGGCGTGGGTGATGAGCGACGAGGAATACGAAGCGACTCCGGACATCCGAGCGTTTGGCTTCGAGATTACCGATGAGGAGCGTAAAGAACTGCTCGACAACTTTGCGGAAATAACTCGCTGTATTAACAACGACACACCGCCAGCAATCGACTTGTCTCGTTGGACATTCAACAACTTCAAGACGGCATGTGCGCAGAGTTTAACTGACGAAGAGTTTGCGATATTGAAGGCGCAGGTTAAGCGAATGCAGCGCTCAGGACTTCCGCAATGGAAGAAGGATCAATACGTTGACGCGTTTATGTTTATCGAAGAGGCACGCGAAAAGGTGTCCGAATGAGAGTCCTCGGATTAGACCTCTCGCTTACCTCTCCGGGGTTTGCGATTATCGAGGTCAAAAAAGGAAAGCCTCGCCTAATCAAAACGGCAAACTTTACGACTGATTCAGGCACGACGCAGGCACTCCGCTATGAGGAAATCGAGGCGTTTACGCTGTTATTCATTCGCGATAATAAACCGTTTGACGTGATAACCCGTGAAGTATGGCCGCCGGCTCGCAACTACGTTCAGAACAACAAGATACATGGCGCATGGAGTGCAGTCGAGCGGGCGTTGTCGCGATATGGCTACGAAGTTACCGAACACCTAACGCCAAGTAACGTTAAGAAGACAGTGACGGGCAATGGCGCGGCCAAGAAGCCGGAAGTTGCGGAACATGTGCGAAGGATACTCGGTTTGCCTGCGGAGCATAAGTTTGATAGCGATGACCATAGCGACGCGGCGGCGATAGGACTGGCGTACCTGATTCGCGAAGGACTGATTAAGACATGAAGACGGAAAATGTTTACGCAAAGTTAAAAGAGGGTATACGGCGCCAACTCGACGAGAATCAGCGTGACTTGCGGAGGACTGCAGATAAGTACGATGAGCTGATCGTTGAGCGGCGCAAGTTGCTCGCTGGATTATACGGAATTGAAAACGAATTAAAACAGATAAAGGGAGCGGAATAGATGACAGTTTATACTAACGAATTAAAAGCGAAATTAAACGAAGATATTACACAATTCAAGCAGGTGTTTCCGGTTACTGACGATATGGAAAAAGCGTTTAGCGGCGTTTCACGATTAATCATGCTCGACCGTTATACGTTTAAGGATACCGAAAAGAAAACGTTAAAAGTCGGAGACTTCGTAGTATTAACTGTTAAAACTGATCCGAAGTTTCCTGCGCGTGGTTACGGCTATATTACCGACATTGATTGGAATGAGCGTAAAGCGAGCGTTAAATTGGACGAATCGTTTGTCGGTGTACTTGAAGACGCGGAAGAGATTGCGACCGGTATCGTAAACCGTCCATTGGACATTATCGACAAGCCTCTCGAAATCTATTACGAGCAAATCGCGAAAAGGAATGCGCGCGGCATTGCTTCGGTTGAAACAGACGAAGAAAAGCGAGAGCAAGCGTTCAAGGATTTCTACGAGATTTTAGTTTCGCTTGATTTCGTGCCTGGTGGCCGTGTTATTTACGGAGCTGGCTCGGATACTGACGTAACATACTTTAACTGCTACGTCATGCCTTATCCGGCTGACAGTCGCGAAGGAATCGGTGAGCACCGTAATAAAGTAATGGAAATTATGTCGCGAGGCGGTGGCGTAGGAACTAACGGATCGACACTTCGTCCACGTAACGCCATTGCAAAAGGAGTAAACGGCAAGTCGTCCGGTTCTGTTTCGTGGCTCGATGATATTGCGAAATTAACGCACTTAGTAGAACAAGGAGGTTCGCGCAGAGGGGCGCAAATGATTATGCTCGCCGACTGGCACCCGGATATTATCGAGTTTATTATTTCAAAAATGCAAAATCCGAAGATTCTCCGATTCCTTATCGAGAATACAGGCGATGATGAGATTCGTAGATTAGCGCAAGCAAAACTTAAATTCACACCGTTAACACCTGACGAAAGGGCAATGTACGAAACTGCTGCAATGTACTTACCTGACGGCTCAGCCCGTAAACAAGCGCAACAAAAACTAGCAGACGGCGGTAACTACGGTGTTAATAACGAAGAATTCCTAACAGGCGCAAACATTTCTGTTGCTATAACTAAGGACTTTATGGAAGCGGTCGAAAACGATACTGAATACGAGCTACGCTTTCCTGACATCGAAAATTATAGCGAATACGACAAGGCGCTTTATAACGATACATGGCACCATTACGGAGATGTTCGCCAGTGGGAAGATTTAGGATTCGGAATTAAAACATACCGAACGATCAAAGCGAAGGAACTATGGAATCTGATTAATATTTGCGCAACATACAGCGCTGAGCCGGGTATTTTCTTTATCGATAATGCAAACGAAGCGACAAACGCAACAGCTTACGGTCAGCAAGTAGTTTGTACTAACCCATGTGGAGAGCAGCCTCTTGCACCGTATTCTGTATGTAACTTGGCCGCTGTTAACCTCGCAAACATGGCGGATAAAGAAACGAAAACAGTCGATTATGACCGCCTAAAGCGGACTGTGGAAATTGGTACTCGTTTTATGGATAACGTAATCAGCGCGACTCCTTACTTCATGGAAGAAAATACGACTCAAGCGCTAGGCGAACGTCGTTTAGGAATGGGCGTTATGGGCTTACACGATCTATTGATTTACTGCGAGGCTGAATACGGAAGTGAACGAGGAAATGAAATTGTCGATAAAGTATTCGAAGTAATGGCGACAACAGGTTATCGTGCTTCTATAGAATTATCAAAGGAAAAAGGACAGTTCCCATTCTTAGGAAAATTAGAAGATGGACGCCAGCGCTTTGTTAATTCCGGATATATGAAGAAAATGCCGAAAGATATTCGTCAAGGAGTGTTAGAGCACGGTATTAGAAACTCACATGTTTTAACAGTTGCTCCGACTGGTAGTACCGGTAGCATGGTCGGATGTTCGACCGGACTTGAGCCATATTTCTCTTTTAAATACTATCGCAGTGGTCGACTCGGTAAGTTTATGGAAGTCGTGGCGGACATCGTGCAGGAATATCTTGACGCCAATCCTGACACTGATCCGAACAACTTGCCGTCATGGTTCGTCAGCTCAATGCAACTAACACCGGAACAGCATGTCGACGTTCAGTGTATCATTCAGCGTTGGGTAGACAGTTCGTTAAGCAAGACGGTCAATGCTCCGAAAGGTTATTCCGTTAAACAAGTAGAGGCAGTTTACGAACGCTTATATAAAGGCGGTGCGAAGGGTGGTACGGTTTATGTTGACGGCTCACGCGACGCTCAAGTGCTTTCATTGACTGCCGAAGAGAATACGTTTGAGGAAACGGAAGTTGAAGCGCCGAAAGTCGTCCTAGTCGATACGATTAATGAAATTCGCTCTACTGACGTAACTTACGGAAACGAGGTCGGAGAAACATGCCCGATTTGCCGAAAAGGTGAAATTATCGACGCTGGCGGATGTAATACGTGCAGTAATTGCGGCGCTCAGTTGAAGTGCGGGTTGTAGTATGCGTAAATCATGGGACGAATACTTCATGGATATTGCGTTCATGGTAGCGGAAAGGTCGACGTGTAGTAAGTTGCACGTCGGCTGTGTCCTCGTGAAAGATAATCGGATTATCTCAACGGGCTATAACGGCTCAATACGAGGACATGAACATTGTACGGACGTCGGCTGTCTGCTTAACGAAGAAGGACGCTGCATACGCACCATACATGCAGAACAAAACGCAATCTTGCTGGCGCTAACTTCATCGGAGGGATCGACGGCTTATGTAACGCATGAACCTTGCGAAAATTGTACGAAACTACTAAATCAAGCGGGTGTTAAGCGCGTCGTTTACGCTAATTCGTATAAGAACGCAAGGAATAGCGAGTTTATGCTCGGAATAAACTCCGAATTATTTACGCGATGAATGTCCGAAAAAGAAACCTAACGCGACATTATAAGTAAGATGGCGGTAGCCAAACGCTTCGCGTAAGCGACGGTTATCGCCCGCCAATTAAACCGGAGGTGTTATCGTTGAGATCATTATCGTATATCGTAGCCGGATTTATCACTACATTAGCAATTTCGCAGAGCATAGGCGTTCCTTCCGCAGCCCTTTTCCTCATTGCGGTAGCTGGAATCGTAGTAACTAACGAAAGCGAGGCGAAGTAATTAATGGGATTCTTCGGAATAAACGCAAAGAACGAAGAGCAAAAAGCAGCAATGCAGGCGCTAATCAATAAAAAGCCTTTCACGTTTTTAACAGGTCCGGCAGGCAGCGGTAAGACACTTGTAGCTCAGGCGGTTGGGCTCGAACGAACAATTGACCGCCCAAAATATCGCAAAATGATTTACACACGTTTGCAAACGCAAGTCGGAATGGATATCGGTGCATTACCTGGTGACTTAAACGAAAAGACTTATCCGTTTATCGCACCGTTCATGGATAACCTCGAAGTGATGAGCGAAAAGGCGAACGAGATAAAGCGGTTTTTAACGGAAGGTGACGAAGATAGACGAAAAGTTTTCTTTGACTCAATACAAACTATCCGCGGGCGATCACTTAATTTTACCTACGTAATGTTTGACGAAATTCAGAACGTCGATATTCATACTATCTCAGCGCTTGCAACACGACCGGGGATGGACGCAAAGTTTGTGTTTCTCGGAAACTTTTCGCAGATAGATAATCCGAGGTTACGTTCTACTCAAAATAACGGGTTATACAAGTTACTTAACGGTCTTTATGAGAAAGGCGCTCATCAATATTTCGATCATATTAACTTAAGGGAAACACAGCGTCACCCAGTAGTCGAGGTAGTCGAGGATATACTTCGGAACAATGAAATGCCGAAGGAATTCGCAGAGTTGGAAGCACGCGGTAACATCGCAGGGCCGTTAGAATGGTAATCGCGTTCCTATTCGGAGGTCTTTGCGGGGCGTTGGTGATGGCGATAGTGGCGGCGGACTCTTATCGAAAGGGCTACGAGGATGGCAAGTACCGCCATTCTTGAAACATATTGCGACGATAAAAGGAGATAGAAATTAAATGAAAGTAATAAAAGTAGATGTACTTAAAATCAAAGTGGTAGAAGGAAAAATGACATCCGATGAACCATTTAAAGTATTTTGGATTGCAGGATTATAACGTCATCTTACGAATCATTATCCGACAATAAAAGGAGGTATTACGATGAGCCAGCCTTTTGAATATTCGCAGATATTTTATAACGAAGTCATCTACTACTTGGAAACGAAATGGCAGCGCAGACTAACCGATCACGAAAAGCACGTATTAATCGAAGGTTACCGCTTTGGACGCCTGACCGAAGCAGAAAATGAGATACGCATACTGGAGGCGAAATAATGCCGTTCTATACTTTCAATTGTACGCAATGTGACACGCAAAAAGACGAACTGGTCCCGATGGGAACAGAATCTACAACCTGCACCACTTGCGGAGAGCCAACGGTCAAGCAGCCGAGCTACCGATTCAGCGCAACGGGCCTACCTAACGGTTTTTCTATGACTCGAAGTCAATCACGTAATAACACGAAGTGAAAGGAATGATACGCATGAAAAAGAAGGCGGTCGCAGTCGTCACAGCCGTCGCACTGGCCGGAGGTATCTACGCCGGAAGCTATTTGACGAAACCAAACGAAACTGTCACGCCAGTTCAACACGAAGCGAAAGCGGTCTACGTCGACAAGCAAGCGGTCATTAACGCACTGTCCACCAAGGCGCAAATCGTCGGCCTGACCGGCAAGGTTTCGAAAACGATCACGTATAAAGACAACGCTTGGTATGGCGACAAAACGTATAAGCTGGCGGCAACCGGCACGTTTAAGCTCGGAGTTGATACTAGCGACATCATTATCACAACGCATGGCAACACGGTCAACGTCAAGTTTCCGCAGCCGAAGATTATCAGCGTTGACATTCCGTTTGACAAGGCGGAACTAAGTAAAGACGTCAGCTGGACGCGGAAGGACATAAGCGAGGCGGAGCTCCAGGCGATGTTCGGCAAAGCACGTACGGGAGCAGTCGACGATATCAAGCGCAATAGGCAGGCGTTTGAGAAGGCGGGCGATAGTGTAGAGCGGACGATTGAGGCGTTGATTGAGTCGGTGGAAGGCGTAGAGGACGTGGAGTTCGAACGATGAGTTATCTCATGATTCACACGATCCGCCGCCTAATGTGCGACAAGTTTTCGGTTCTATGTACGATTGAAGAATTAAACGCGAAACAAGAACGGGAGGACGAACGAATGAAAGTAAACGTTAGAATTAAAAAAGCAGCACCCGACGTCAACCTACCGAAATACCAGTCGGACATGGCAGCAGGCTTCGATATTGAGGCATACATCAGCACACCAGTTGTCATTCCGATAGGCGAGCGCAGATTAATCGGAACGGGCTTGCATTTCCAACTACCGCCGGACTTCGAATTACAATTACGGCCACGCTCGGGATTAGCGCTTAAACACGGAATAACTTTAACGAATGCTCCTGCGACTATCGATGCGGACTTCACTGGCGAAGTAAAGGTGATCGTAGAGAATCGCGGTAATGCACCGTTTGTCGTCGAAAATGGCATGCGTATATGTCAGGGCGTAATCAACAAAGTCGAGAAGGCGCAATTTAGCATCGTCGAGGAATTATCGGAAACAACGCGAGGAGCCGGTGGGTTTGGGTCGACTAGCGTATGACAATGGACGAATGCAAGCAGGCGATTAAGGCGTGTATCGACGCAGAACTTGCGAAAGGTACACGCAAAGCTAACATCGAAATCGAGTTGATTCACTTTATTAAGCGTGAGTTATACAAGGACTAGGAGGACGAATATGTACGATTTAAGCAAATTACCGCAACGAGATTGGAACAAAACGTTAGAACATGAGGAAGTTTATCGCGGAAAGACATTACGCATTTATTCCGTCGCACCTCAAGCGCATATCATAGGTGTAACCCAGCCGGTCGGAATGCTCGAAGGATACTCGGCTGACGCAATTCTAGTTAAGGCTTTCGAAAAGAATTATAAAACTCCGTCAAAACCTGGCGTTGTTGATAAGTATGGATTCGAGCAAATGCACGGTGAGCCACTCGAATTAGTTTCGTTTCAATACGAATGTATCTTTGATCGCGCAACTGAGGCGGAAATGAACCGGTACCGTCACAACTCAAAAAACTACGAATCTAGTCGTTATGTTGACCCGTTCAAGCACGGACTGACTGTCGTATTCCCCGACGATTGTGTAACGGATGAGCAGAAATTCGATTTTATGCACGATGTTGTTCTAGAAGCTTTCTTTAGGTATACCGACGCCATTCTCGATAACGGCGCAAAGAAGCAGGCAGCGCGGCGCAGGCTAGGAACCTATCAAGCAGTCGAATCAGTATTCTCGATTAACCTACGCTCTCTTTGGCACATGGCTCGCCAACGTTCTGCGGAGCTATCTCCAAATGGAAAAGAAGCCGAACCACAAATCGGGGATGTAATGACGCAAGCAGTTTACGCAATCGAGCCGTACTTACCTAGATTCTACGGTACGCTACTCGAGCAAATCGGAAAGGGCTATCGTTAATGAAACGTTGAACGAAAATATGACATAAATAGGAGATGCTAAAATGCCTAGAAAGAAACGAAATATGAAAGATATGTTTGAAGAATTTGACCAAATTAGTTCAAATGTCAAAGCGTTAAGTGGAATAGTACAAAATCAAGGTACAACTGTATCCGATGAATATTTGATGGAATGGATTGATTCGGTAAATGGTCAGATTAACCAGCTAAATTCACTGAAGGAAGATGTTGTTAGGTTCTATCAAGATTAACGTCGCAATACGGTGAAATTGCGACGTAAAGGAGTGAACATTATGTACAAAGAAGTTAAATGTCCTGCTTGTAAAGGCAAAGGGTTTTTCTTCAATGATAGCAAAGGTTACGAAGAAGAGTGTCTTACTTGTAATGGGACAGGAAAAGAGTATTCTACAATGTGTTGAACCAAATTGTGACGTATAGGAAGGGAGAATTAACCTTGAAAAAGTACAGAATTGAGATTAGTCAAAATGGATGGGAATACACAGGTTACGCACTTGTTAAATGCAACGAATTAAAGAAAATTGCTAATAAAAAAGTAGTGGCAGATGGTATTGAAATTGAGTTTGACGAAGAAGTAGGAGATATAAAAGAAGTCGAAATGAAAGAAAACTTTGATTGGTAATTATGTCGCATTACGATGCTATGTTGAACCAAAAGACGACATAACAAGGCGGTGAAAAAATGAAGGTTGTTCCAAGACGTTTTGCTTGTAAAAATTGCGGAAGAAAAACTTATAACTGGTATGAAAAGTGTTTAGATTGTAAAACTGAAAATTCTATCGGCGTGGTCGAAACAACTGATGAAATAAGGAAACAAGCTAGGCAATTCCTAGAGTCTTTGCCGAAAACAGAACTAATCGCTTTACTGGAAGAAGCAGGATTTGAAGTGGTTGAAGGTACTGGAAAAGTTATTTTTACAGATAAAGTAATTAAATCTAAACCTAAATATATCGGTACAATAGAAGGCACTTTCGAAGATAAAAGATAGTCACATTTCGAATTAATAGCTTAGCACAAAACACAACGAGGTGATAACATCGGGGTTTTAACAACTACGTTAACAGCATTCGCAATCATGACGCAATTACTAACGCAAGCAAACGCACCACACGAAATGCCGGTCGTACTCGCACCGGAGCCCGTCGTAGTCGAAGCGCCGGCACCGGAATGGCATACGTTCGAGGCAACGGCTTATGTCGCTCTCTGTGACACGGGCTGCACCGGAATCACTAAGACCGGCATTGACGTCCGCAATACTACTACGCATAAAGGCAAGCGAGTTATCGCCGTTGATCCTTCGGTTATTCCGTTAGGCTCATCGGTCGAGATTCGGCTGGCAGACGGCTCAACTTTCGAAGCAACAGCGCAAGATACCGGAGGGAACATTCGCAATAATCGCATAGACTTACTGGTATCAACGGAAGACGAGGCGTGGCAATTCGGAAGGCAAACGGTTGAAATACGAATAATGGAGGCGGAATAATGACGAGAACATTTCACGGCAAGCAGTTAAAGATAGGCGGCGCCATCTACACGGTAAACGAGGTTGACGGACTGCTCCGCAAGCTAAGCATGTACGGCAACGTAGATTTCAGCGATTGCATTATCCAGATTGACGCCGACATGTCCGAAGAGCGCAAGGAGCAGACGATCATTCACGAAATGTTACATGCGACTCATTTCGAGGCGGGCTACAGTCCGGAAGAGCAGGACGAGGACATGATTAACCGTGTGGCCAACGTATTACACCAGGTCATCGTAGATAATATCGATATTCTTGCGACACCGGACGAAGAGGAAGCGATTGAAGGCGACCCAATTAAGAAAGCATTGGAGGAGTTGTACTGATGAGCAAGACGCATGTAATTGACGGAGTGACTTACGCTGAGGTCGATGGGCAAGCGGAAGTCGGGGATTACGTAATTATAAAGTCAAACGGCGTAATAACAAAGGTAATCGACCGTGGGGACTTCGGCATATTTTACAGCGAAGGTAAGCCCGGTATTTTAGACCACGGATATAAAGTACTTGAACCACTAACGAGTAATCCAGACATCCACGACCTTCTCGCAAATCTAGCCCGCCGAGTCGAGTACCTCGAAAGAAAAGCGTCGTCACTCGAGCAACAACTCCGCGACACACAAGGTAATTGCGAAAAGTTAGCGGAGGAACTGGCGACGGTTAAGCATCAAAGCGCGCCGAAGGAAGTCGAAGTCGTCACATTCGAAAAGTTTCTCGATTCGATTGCGGACAAAGTTGCGGAAAGGCTGGTCGGGCAAGCCCGAAAGGAGGGCGTCCGATGAAGCACACGATCACAGTTAATCGCGAAGTGTCCGTCGTCAAAATCGCCCTAACCGGCAAAATGCGTTCTGGCAAGGACACCGTCGCCCAGCACTTGTATATCAAATACGGATTCAGCACGGTAGCATTCGGAGACGCGCTAAAAAAGAATGCACACGCCACCTTTCCGTGGGTCAGCGAATTCAGCAAGCCGCGAGCGCTGTATCAGACTTACGGGCAACTTATGCGCGAGATCGAGCCGGACGTATGGATTAAGCACGCAGAGCGAGCGGTCAAAGGTGCGATTGACTTCCGTGCGGGTATCGGCGACGAGCAGGTCGGCGTTGTGATTACCGACGTCCGCCAGCAAAACGAGGTAGATTGGTGTCGCAAAAATGGCTTTACTTTGATTCGTGTGGTAGCACCCGATGACGTAAGAATCGGTCGAGCGATTGCTGCCAACGACGATTTCAGCGCTCATGATTTAAGTCACGAGACAGAGTTAGCTATAGATTCGTTTGACGTTGATTTCACAGTCATTAACGAAGGAAGTATCGATGAACTAAAATGCCAAATAGACGAGATTCTATTAAATATCAAGGGGGTAGATACTTTTGGAAAGCTGGCTTAGTCTTAAAGGCGTTGTCCCTGAAGGCGGTCGTTACGAGGTTTCAGACCAAGGAAGAGTAAGGAATCTCGAAACAGGTAGGATTCTAAAACCGGCTAAAGGAAGTCATGGGTACCACATGGTCAGTTTGTGTAGCAATGAGTCCAAAAATAAGTATCTAGTCCATCGGCTGATAATGCTTGCATTTGTACCGCAGCCAGAAGGTAAAACGGTAGTGAATCATTTTGACGGGGATAAATTGAACAACTCAATTTCGAACTTAGAGTGGGTTGATTACACAGAAAATAATAAACACGCTTGGACTACTGGGTTAATGGATCGAGAAATCCATAGAAAGGCAGTCTCTCAAAACGGGAAAATCACCGGACCAATGACAATAAAATACGCACAAGAAGCGAACAAAAAACCTGTAACTCAGTTTGATTTAGACGGGAATGTACTGAATATGTTCAGTTGTGCTAGAGAAGCCCAAGTAGTTACTGGCGTTCCGCACCAGACGATATCTAGGCAATGTGTAAGTGACGCGTGTAAAAAATTAAGGTTCTATAATTTCTATTTTAGATTTACTCACAAAAAATAAACGGAGTGAAATAGGCAATCACTCCGCTATTGGACCGAAATAGTCCTTCGACTCCATTTCGAATCCGCGCCACCTGACGCCGTTCTGATCCTCCCAGCCAATGTCGGCAAACTTGGCCGGAAGGTCGGCGCCAGTCAACGCCAACTTAGCAACGATTTCCTTGCCCGCCTTTGTGCCGAGATATCCGCGCTTGTCTATCTTAACGGCGCTAGCGTTCGGCACCTTGGCGAGCTCCTGTTTCGCAAGCCCTATCCGCTTATTTTCGACGTCTACGCTAATCACGACGTACTGATATGCGCTGAGCTTTAATTCGGTCATAGCGGCGCGAGAGACACGTAAACGGCGCTGTACGTCGATGGTCAGCGATGAGCCTCCGTGTTTGGCGAGTTTTAAGGGTTCAAACGGCATATTAACACGCCCAATCTTCGAATGTTTTAACGATATTATAACGCAACAAATACGAAACATGCAAATACAACCTAAAAAACGCCCTTTAGGACGCTTTAAATTTCTTCAACTCGATCGACTCGTTTTATGAATTCGATTGCGTTTTCTAAAATTGAGAAATCGATTTTCTGTACTTCATCTGAATTTTGGTAGTAATAAACAGCAAGCTCTTTTAGTTCTTTTTCATTAATGACACATTCGCTGTCTATAGTTTCCCAATTATCGTAAGACGAAGTTACTTTAAATTTTCTCATTACAATCACTCCTGTTTTGTTTTTGTACCTTTATTATAACCGTTTTGAAAAACGAAAGTCAATCGAAAAGTTAAACGAAAATAATAACGCAAAATGAACGAAAAAATCAGGGAGGTTAGCAAATGAACGTATTAAGTCTTTTTGACGGGATGAGCTGCGGACAGGTTGCGTTAGAGCGCGCCGGTATTAAAGTAGATAAGTATTTTGCTAGCGAGATAGAGCCTAGCGCTATTGCCGTTACACAAAAGAATCACCCTAGCACAGTCCAACTAGGCGACGTTAAGGGGATTAAAGCGTCTGATTTACCGAAAATCGATTTGTTAATCGGTGGCAGTCCTTGTCAGGGGTTCAGCAGGGCGGGGAAGCAACTTAATTTTGACGATCCCAGAAGTAAATTGTTCTTTGAATACGTAAGACTTCTCAATGAAATCCGAATAGTAAATCCAGATGTAATGTTTTTACTCGAAAATGTGAAAATGCGAAATGAGTGGAAGGAAGTTATTACTGAGTATTTAGGCGTTCAACCCATCGAAATTAATAGCAAACTGGTAAGCGGACAGAACAGGCCTAGGCTTTACTGGACGAATATACCTGGAGTTAGCCTACCGCAGGATAAAAAGGTAATGCTTTCAGATGTTTTAGATAGTGAAAGTGCTGCTGTTCTCGACTATGACGAACTTAACGATATTTACTTCGATAAAACTATATCCGAAAAATCAAAGAGCCTGGTCAGCAGAGTGGACGGTGAAATTAGGATAAATCAGACAACAATTCTAGGCTATATCGTAGCAGAAGACGGTGACGGAGTTAACCTTTCATTCCCGACAAGTAAAAGTCGTAGAGGTCGCGTTATTAAAGGAAAATCTTCTACGCTAGATCGTGTTTGTAATATCTGCGTGTTGCAGGGAAATGTTATCCGCCGACTTTCTATTTCGGAATTAGAAAAGCTGCAATGCTTACCTGTAGGTTATACGGAAGGAATTAAAGAAAAGGATCGGATGGGAGCTATCGGTAACGGCTGGACTGTAGATGTAATCGCGCATATTTTCAGAGGGCTGAGGTAATCGGTCGAGCGGAGCAAGATTCCGCAAGAGTTATGCGAACATATTGTAATGATTTCGACTATTTAATCGAATTACAACGAAATTAGACGAAAGGGGCGAATTTGATGAGCGAGCGACACTTGGCCGAATTGGAACGTTATAAAAAAGCGTTGGAATTTTACGCCGATAAACAGAATTACATGAGAGAGTATGGAGTTGATGGTCTTCCTTACCTAGATAAACCGACGCCAATACAAAAAGACGGCGGAAAGACGGCGCGAAATGTATTGGAGGCGAACTAATGGGCGCAGTTAAAATCGACACACAGGCAAAAGAACGGTCACTCGAAGCGAAATATCCAGCGCTCGACTCACCGGCCAACCTACGCATCCTCCTATCGGACTACCACGCGCTGATAAATAGGCAATATCAGGGCGACTATGACGCGGTGGTTCTGCTCGCTGACCTATCGACGGCAATCGAAATGGCGCAGCTAACCGGCCGCCAACGGCAAGCACTACGCCTGGTCTACGAGGAAGACTTGACGCAGGAAGAGGCGGGCAAGCGGCTCGGGATTGGTCGACGAGCGGTCGGCTATCACGTTGAGGACGCGATCAATGCAATTTCGGAGGTTTACTGGTATTGGAGTCGGCACGGCGAAGGATATACGGTAAATACGATAAAGGAGGACGTAGTTTATGAGAATAACGCTATATGAGGACGAAATTAAGGACGCAATAATTCGGGAACTCTACGATAAGGTCGGAAAACTGAGTATTAGCCGAGAAGATATTCGCCTTCAAGACGCAGGTATCGGCCAACTTAAATTAATCGCAGAAATTGACGTGGAGGCGGAATGATGACGAATAAACTAACGCAACTTGAGAACGAAGTAAGGCACGACTTTAAAAACGGAGGTCCACTCGTTTGGACTTCCGCTAAAGAACAACCGAAGCAATCGGACTTGGTGTACGTTGACGGCGGTATCTTTAATTATAAGACGGACAAACACGGAGACATTCCGCCGGAACAAATACTCGTAGTTACTTCTGAAGATAGAAAGAGGAGAGTAAACGAAATAATAGCCGAAAATCCTAGCGTAGATATTAATCGATTGGCTGACGTGTTGCTGTACGACAAACTATATAATCCCAGCTTAACGAAAATGCAAGACGAGGAGTATCCGATTATGAGTGAGCGCCAGTTTGATCGGCGAGAAAGTCGCGAGGTAAAATCCACGAATGGTATGGACGGGAATGCTGCGGATGGGAAGGACCACGGAAGACCGACGAGAAGAGAGCGTAGTGGATACGAAAATAGATTCGTAGATAAGAAAGCCAGGATACGTAACAAGGAGCGAAAGAAAGAGTATCACGAATTTACAAAGGTCCAGCCTGTGATAAAGACGCGATATTTTTCGAGTTAGTACGGACTATATTGCGAAGGGATACGATATTTTAAGCGGTTTTGTGTACTTACGTATAGAGGGGCTAATACGATACTTTTGCCGCTCAGTTGTCCTTATTAGTGAAGGGATCTTTTTAACAGTGGGCGCTTCGGCGCTTGCTGACGAAAGGGGAACGAATTAATTGACGAAGAAATTAGCGGTAAATCTCGAATAGGAGGAATAATCATGGTTCGTGAAATTGTTGGTTGGGTAAATCGTGAGGATAGGTTGTTTGCTAAACAGATTACAAATGGGGTTGCAGGAACTGCAGGCGAGCATGTGTATTTCAAGCCACAAGGAGTGGCGGATGCGGTTATGGCTACAAGGGTAAGTAAATGTATTTTACCTATCGATTTTAAATCCGAGTTTAAAGATACCTGGACAATGGATGCACCGAACGGTAAGAAAGTAAATAGTTTTTTCTGTGGAGCAGGTGGTTTTGATTTAGGCTTTATTCGTGCTGGATACGATGTAGCTGGGGCATGGGATTTCGATGAATACGCTGTACAATCTTACCGCCACAACATCGGAGATCACGTTCAGAAAGCGGATGTATCCAAAATGAAAGGCGAGGATATTCCAAAGACAAATGGATGGTTATTTGGATTTCCTTGTCAAGATATCTCGAGTGCCGGCAGACAGTCCGGGATGATTAAAGGTGTAACTCGTTCAGGACTGTTTTATGAGGTCATGCGGCTACTGGGCGAGGTCGAAGAAAAACCTGAGTGGATTTTAGCAGAAAATGTAAAGGGGGTTAGCAAGTTAAGTTCAATAATCCAAGAAGAATACAGCAAAGTCGGGTACACATTAGTTTCACCTCAATTATATAATACTAAATTTTGGAGGCTGCCGCAAAAAAGAGAAAGATATTTCCTATTGGGCATTAGGAAAGATGTGCGTAAATCGTTTAATTTTCCGGAACAATCTACAGAATTTATCCCTGAATTAGGTAGTGTCTTAGAAACGGAGGTAGATAAAAAATATCATATCAATGCTCAGAAATCGGCGGAGATTATTGGTCATGCTGATGGATGTGATTTAACGAAATACTATGTCCGTAAGCTAACACCAAGGGAATTTGCTAGATTACAAGGTTTTCCAGAGTCATACGAGCAAGTCGTTTCAGATAGTCAATTTTATAAGCAAATGGGCAACGCCGTAAGTGTTAATGTCGCGTACGCCATAGCAAAAGCGATAGATGATCAGTTATAAAAATAGAAAATCGTAAATAAGTGAGGAGATTCTTATGAAGCATAATATCGTATTCGAAAGCTGGTACAACTCAGAGGACTACGGTATAAGGGTACTTGTTAACGGTAAAGCAGTGTCAGAGGATATCACAGTGCTTCCCGAAGAGACTGTAGGCGATGTACTTCGCGAGCTAGGTATTGACTTTGAAATGTCATTTCGTGACGAAGAAGATTACCACAAGTAACAATACAATTCAACGAAACTATCACGCTCGCTTCGGCGGGCTTTTTATTATGAGGAGGAATATTAATGAGTAACGCAATCCAAAAGTATTACGATCCAGAAACAGGCAAAACGATTGTTTACGCCGACATCGAAGAAGTGTCCGTTGTTCCCCGCGACGAACTCGAACAGTGGCGCGAAGCAAAGAAACGGAAAGAAGCATCAGAACGCGGCCCTATCCGATATTATGTCAATTGCTACCACGATAAGGTAGCGGAATTAAACGACCTGCTCGACGTTAATGAACTAGGCGCCTTAATGAAGTTATTGCCGTATTTACGCATGAATACTGGCGGACAGCTTTATAGCGGTAAAGAACGCATGACTACGAAACTCGCTGCGAAGGCAATCGGAAAGAGTGAGCGCCAAACTATCCGGCTTATTAATAGGATGGTCGAAGTCGGTGTCATGTCAAAAGAGCGCGAAGGTCGCACCGTCGTCTACTGCGTTAACGAGGAATATCATTCGATAGGCAAGTACGTTCGCGACACGTTCTATACGAAATTATACCAGGTTAAAACACGCACGGACATCGCAAAGATTTCGATTCAGACGGCCGGAATCCTTTACAAAATGCTGCCGTTCTTTAATTACGCGCACTATTACCTCAGCATTAATCCGGAGGAAACGGACGAAATGAAGATTACGCATATGTCGCACCGTCAATTTGCGGACCTGGTAAACGTCGATCGTGACCTCGTAAACAAAGCGATGAAGGAGTTAATATCGCACGGATTTATTATGTCGCTGCAGTCATATGGCGGACAGTTGTATCGAATTAATCCCGACGTGATGTTCCGCAAAAAGGTCGATTATGACGAGTTGACCGAGTTTGTGCGTATGCAATTCGAGCAAGCTAAGCGAGGCGTTAGTCAGACGCAGGTGGATATCGAAGACCTTCCGTTTTAGGAGTGGCGGTAATATGTCATTCTAACGGCGATTTTGGCGGTAATATGTCATAGTTCAGAAGTGCCTTCAGCCCTACGGAGAGTAAGCGCGAAGGCACTTTTTGACGTCTAAAGCCTCTTTTCTTATAGGAACCTGCGCCTCACTAAGTACGTTCGGCGCCACGACTATCTATTCTTTTAAGGATATGCGATAAAGGATATTGCAATGTAGTAGGACGGCGCCAGCCGGACTACAACGCTTTTAAGAAGTCGTAAGACTTCACGCCTATGAATGCGGAATGTTATCGCTAAATACTTCCATTTTACGCATTAGTACGGTCTATAGTATGAACGGAAGAAATCGGAAGTCACATATTATGGGCTTATCACGCCCACCAAACGAAAGGAGGACGGAATCATGGCGAAGAAACTATCGGAACTACAAATCGCAGCCGTCGAATTCCTGGCGCTACCCAAACGCGGAGGCCTAACGTATGAGCAAATCGCCGAGAAAGTCGGAGTGACTGACCGTACATTGCGTGATTGGCGCAAGGACGACGCATTTAACGAAGAGCTAAAACGCCAAGTAGTGCGGAATACACTCGACAGATTGCCGGAAATCATGGCGTCTACAGCGGATCATATTATTAATGACGGTAACGCTGCGATGTTCAGAACGCTACTGCAGGCGCATGGAATGTTAACGGATAAGGTCGAAATTGATTCGAAGGGTAACGGAAGTGCGGCCGACATTGATACGATGAAGGCGGAGATTGAGCGTATGAGGGCGAACAGGAAAGACGATAAGTAATCGGAAGCACTCCGTATATTGCGTTTACTTATATAAGAAGAAACTCGGTAATTATTGCGGATAAGGATTCCGAATGGTTCCGATAGAGGCTCCGTTTAGCTATCGCTTGCGACCAGCACAGCCCGTTCTGCGCGCGACCCTCTCATCGCTTTGTCGAATAAGCGCCGATCAACCGAACATGAGCCGTAGTTCACTTATGCAGTAATTACGGGCAATAATCGGAGCTGCTGGCGTATAAATGGCGGTATATCAACGATGTATAAAGGATTGCATATCGATATTATTTACGCAGCGTATAAACGTTGGTATGGCGCGGTTGTGATATTAGTTAATTGCGTATAATCGTTATTTTACGCAGTTTTGTTGCGTATTTATGCAGACGTATACAGCGCGATATTCGACGCGGATATGTCGAAATAGGGGGGGGCGGAGGTCAAAGCGCCAGCTCGGCTCCAAGCCGTTTTAAAATCCGCATATCAAAAAATCACTTTGGCCTGCCGTATGCCTAGCGGTGGGCCATTCGCATTTTATTCGAAAGGAGGGCGGCCATCATCGCATGGGTTAATAATCGCTGGCTTAATCGCAAAGAACGTAAGGAATTAATCGATATATTCACGGACTATTTAAGCGCACTGGACGACCGTTACGGCGACGACCTGCCCTCCGATGTGATTGCGGACTACTTCGAGAAATCAACGGAGCTCGAGCGCCTAAATCGCATTCATCGTTGCGAGGGAAATCTGCTCGAATTCTCCATCGAATACTTTTCGGAAGCGCGCAATCCGGAAAATGACGGAAACTGGGACGGCTTTGACATAGCTTGCGTAGAGGAAGCGCCGACATTCCATCGCGAAATTACGGACATTATGAACGTGGTTTCGACCGAGCAAGTTAACGCAAAGATAGCGGCAGCTGCACCCCGAAGCCACGCAAAAAGCACATACTTATCGAAGGCTTTCCCGGTCAGCGAAATCGTTTACCGCAAACGCCGTTACACGATTATCATATCGGAAACGCCGGCAGTTTCGAAGGCCAACATGGAATGGATTCGCAATCAATTGAAATATAACGCCAAGCTTCGCGAGGACTTTGGCCCGTTATTGTCGCCGAAAGATCAGGCGAATATTACCGACAACTCCGAAGCATTTATCGCATGGTATCAAGACGGCGAAAGTCGCAGACAGATAGCGCTAGTCGAAGCGGCGTCGACCGGTCAGGCGCTCCGTGGACGTAACTGGAACGGAACGCGGCCGGACTTAATCGTCTGTGATGACTTGGAGGACGCAAGGCCAGGCGGTAACGCAAGTACGCCGGAGCAACGGTCGAAATTACGCGATTGGTTTAGCCAGACGGTAATGCCGTTAGGTGATCCGAAGGGCAAGCGGACGGCTTTCGTAATAATGGGCACCACAGTGCATATATCGAGCCTTCTTATGCACGTTCTTACTGAGCGGTCTGACTTCAGTACCAAGATATATCGCGCCATTATTACCAATCCTGAACGCGGAGACTTATGGGAAAAATGCCGTTTGATTTATATTGAACGCGAAAACAAGAACCGAAAACAAGACGCCGAAAAATTTTATAAAGATAACGAAGAAGAAATGCTTAGAGGATGTGCGGTTCTTTGGCCACAGGTACAACCGATACTTAAATTAATGATGTGGAAATGGGATAACGGATCGAAGGCATTTAATACGGAATATCAAAATAACCCTATTGACGAAGACTCGATGATTTATAATCCCGAGACTTTCACTTATTGGAATGTTCTTAATATAAATCCAGCCGATTATTTTATCTCGCTGGGTGTCGATTTCGCTTTCGGGAAACAAAATGGTGACTTTTCAGCAATATCAGTTATTGCAAGACACAAAGAAACTGGAATCATTTATGTGGTTGATTCGTATGTACAACGTATAGTAATTGATAAGTTTTTTGATGTTATTGTCGAAAAAGTATTACACTGGCAACCGGATGTAGTGGCGGCGGACTCAAACGCTGCACAGGAATTTATGGCAAAGCACTTAAGTAAGCGTCTGATAACTGAGGGATATCCAGCAACCACAAGACTGAAAGAAATAAAGAACAGAACGCGAAAAGAGTTACGAATTGAAGCGATGAAACCAGATATAGAAAACGGAACAATTCGTTTTAACAGAAAGTTCGCGGAAATGATCGACCAATTTGAAAGATACGACGGCAGAGGCGGTTATTTCGATGATGCACTAGATTCCTTGCAAATGTCGATTGCTGTAGCCGTGAAAGCAGATAAACGAAAAGCAGGAAACGCGGGCTCATATCGATATTAACACACTTGACCATCTAGGGTAGCTCCCGAAAAGCGAACTCCTACGCCTGGTGGTCAATCTTTACAAGGAGAAAACAATCAAAAGGGGACGGTTGTTATTAAAGAGTGGAGAGCAATAACAAAAAACACTTTGGAACAGCTTTATATATGCGAGAAAATGACGTTACAAGAAATCGCCGACATATACGGTTTAAAAAGCAAATCTTCTGTTGGAGTAAAACTTAAGAAACTCGGTATAGTACCCAGAAAAGGGTCAGAGACAAAGCCCGTGAATATTGACGTTAATTTCTTCCGTGAAATGTCGGACGATTTAGCTTACACCCTTGGATTGTGGGCGACTGATGGTTATGTAAAGACAGAAGGAATTATCGGGATAAAATTAATTGACAAAGACGTTATCGATTGGTTAGTTCATAAAATTAGCTATAAAAATAAAGTTGGCACGGGCGTTACACAAGCAGGCAATCTTTATTACGAGTTGTGGTTTAGGAACGATGAAGTTCAAACCATACTTAGCCATTACGGAATAGTGCCGCAGAAAACCCATACATTAGAATTTAAAAATATACCAAAGAAGTACATTCCACATTTCACGCGCGGTCTTATAGATGGAGACGGCGCTATTTTTATGTCCGGAAAATATTATCACTTCTCTTTCGCGTGCGCCTCATTAGAATTCATCTCGGATTTTAAACGCTTCGTTGAGGAGGCAATTGGAGGAGACAGGAATCTAACAAAACACACGACTAAAGATGTTTACTACTATCGCATATCGTGTCTAGAGGATTTAAAAAAGTTAGGCTCGTGGGCTTGTTATGATACTTCTTTCGGGATGGAGCGGAAAAAAGCGAGTTTTAACAAATTACTAGTTTCGTAAAGAGAAAGAAAGGAGGCGGGCACCATAGTTCAAGTAGATAGAAACTTAATGAATCCGTTTGTATTTGAGCAACCACTCGAAGTAGCACTTGGTTTTACTGAGTACCAACGCATACAAGACGAATTGAAGTTGTATAGACGCTACGAAGGTTCACAAAACGTATGGACAAATTACACAAAGCCACCGGAACTCGACTATAAACCTACTACGCTGGCAATGAACTACCCGCGTAAGTTAGTCGACACCATTGCGGCATGGCAATTCGAGAAAGAACCTAAGGTAAGTGTACCACCGGACATCCTCGATGACCCTGCGTTAATGGTAAATCCGGGCTACTCGCCATCTAATGAACAACAGGCGGAGAACAGTCGTGCTAAAGCAAAAGAACGTTTATTACAGTGGGTATGGGACGATAATCGCATGCATGAAAAGCTGCTTGCTGCGGCAAAAGACAGAGCTATTTCGCGAACGGGCGTTTATGCTCGCCTGCACTACGATAAAAGGCGAGGCCAACTTCGGATTTTATGGCACCCTTCTTACGAAGTTATTCCGGTTTATAACGAATGGGATACTGATCAACTCGACGCCATTCACTTTTCGGCGTGGTTGGACGAAGAAGGTACGCGCCTTTGGAAACTGTCGTATTACCTCATTTGGAAAGGCGACGAAGATTCAGGATATTATGACTGCGAAATTGAAGAAGCGGTTTATGACGCAGAGTTGACGGTTATTGAAAGTCGAGTCGAGCGACAATCGATGGGGCTCGACTTCATTCCGGTTGTACAGATACCGACTGAGAAGTTGTCCGGAGACTTCCACGGATTCTCTGAGCTCGAAAAGATGGTCGAGGTTGCGGACGAGATAGACCGTAAGTTAAGCGATTATTCCGACGCGCTCCGATTCGAGATGTTTGCCATAACACTCTTAACTAACGTCGAGGAAGACCCTAAAAATCCGTTGAAAATTAGTCCGAGCGCAAAGTGGAATCTCGGTGACGGCGGTGAAGACGGTACGCCTGAAGCCAAAAAGCTTGAAAGCGGCTTTAAGTTTAAGGAAGCGATCGAAGGGTATCTCGACCGAATGTACGAAGCCCTACACGAAATAAGCGAAGTTCCAATCGTAAACACGTCTGACATGAAAACTGGCGGAATAAACGACGTTGCACTGAAGTTATTGTTTTCGTCCATCATTTCGAAAACTCAACGTTCATGGATTATCTGGCAATCTAGGTTACAAACGCTAAACGAATATATTTTGCGGTATATGAAAGCACGTCAAGATCATCCGAGATTTAAGTACGACAAGGAATGGCTCGCACAAGTTGACGAGTATTACTACAGTGAAATTGTGTTCGGATTACCTTTACCGCAAGACCAGGCGGCACTTGTGACACAATTAGGCGAAGAGATAGCAACACAAATTGAATCGATTAAGGGCGCGATTACTCGTAGCGGTAAGGAAAATGCCGAAGCGAAATTAATGGAGATTATCGCCGAGCGTAATCTTATGCGACAGACTCAAGACCCGTATAACGAAAACACTACGCAAGTAACGGAATAATAACGAAACTTGTCCTACGATATGACGCGATAAACTGTCGGTTGTTATTATCCGTAATTTAACAGTCTACGCGACTATAAAGCGGGAGGTATACGATGTTTAAACGATTTTTATTACCGTTAAATCTACAGCAGTTTGCAGAGGATGACAATACTCCTCCAGAAACAAAAGTCGACGATAAAACACCGGCTGATAACGGGAAGGTCCCGGAAAAAACCTTTACACAAGCCGAAATCGACGAAATGATTCAAAAGCGTCTGAAACGCGAAAAGGAAAAGCAAGCAGAACTAGACGCAAAGCTTAAACGCCTAGAAGAGTTTGAGAAGGCAGAAGAGGAACGCAAGACAGCGGCTATGTCCGAAACGGAACGCTTGAAAGCCGAGAAAGAAGAGGCGGCTAAGAAAGCGGAGGAAGCAGCGGAGAAAGCCAAGAAGGCGCAGGAGTCGGCTAATCAACGCATTATGAACACGGAAATTAAAAGTATTGCCCGTTCCTTAAACGCAAATGACCCAGCGGACGTACTTGCTTTACTTGATAAGGCAAACTTAGAGATTGACGAAGAAGGTAACGTAAAAGGCGTTGAAGAGGCGGTCAGAGCGCTAAAGGAGGCGAAACCGTGGATGTTTAAGCAAGCGATTGGTGCGGACGCGTCGGGCGGTAGTAATCCGGCGAAAAATCCTAGCGTTAATGAGTTAAGTGCAAAAGAGAAGGAACTTGCGGACATAAAGGCGCAAGCAATTAAAAATCCAAGACTGCTTGGTAAGGTTACTAAATTATATAACGAAATATTGGAGTTACGTAATAAATAGTCGCCAAAAATTTAGGCGGCTTTTTTAATTTTAAAACTAAAAAAAACAATTAGGGGGATTTACAAATGGTACAAACTTCATATTCATTCCAGCAACAAGTTCGTCAAATGCAGGCGAACGTCGATCTAATCTTAGCGAAAGCACCGGTTCTTTTCGGTCTTATCGGAACAGGCGAAGCGTTAACGCAAACTAAGTTCGAGTGGCAGAACGATTACTTGAACAGTGATACGGCAGTCGCTTCAGCAGCTAAATTAGCATCTGACACAGTTATCGCACTACAGCCAGGAGACGCAAGAAAGTTCGCAGTTAATGCTTTAGTTCAAAAAGGACTTGAAGTTATGCGTGTTACTGCGGTTGACGAAGGCGCGCACACAATCACAGTTCAGCGTGGATTTGACGCTACTACTGCGGAAGCAATTGCAAATAACGACGAGTTGAAAATCATTGCTAGACCACGCCCAGAAGGCGAAGACACATTCCGTAAGAACGAAATTAATGACCGTCTAGTGTCATTTAACTACTCTCAAATTTTCTCTCGTTATGCTGCGGTATCTCGTACGCAACAACAAATCAACACTTACGGTGTCGAAGACGAGTTAGATTACCAAGTTAACCTTCGTTTGCAAGAAATGGTTCGCGAACAAAACAACTCATTAATCTACGGACGTAAGTACGTTGGGTCTGGCGCACAACCACGTACTACAGGCGGACTTTTCGCTTTCGCTAACGAACAAGGATCTTTCAACAAAGACTTTGCTAATGCCGAAATTGCTGCTAAAGGACTAAATGACGCTGTTGAAGCTGTATTCACTCGCGGTGGATCAGTCAACACAATTCTTTGTTCTCCAAACGTAGCACGTCAAATCACAAAACTTGCAGGTAACACTATCCAAACAAATCGTGGAGAAACTCAAACAGGTCACCAAATCTTGAGCTTCGTATCCGACCTACCTGGCGGAGCCATCTCAAGCGTAGTTGTTGACCAAAACATGCCTAAAGACCGCGCCCTATTACTTGATGTCGATAAGATCAAAGCGCGTTATTTAACACCAGTCTATGACCAAGACGCTACACTTCCTGGTGGAGACTACTTCTCTCGTGTTATTCGTGGCGAATTAGGTTTCGAAATCAAGAACGCTAAAGAGTCTATCGCTGTTCTTTCTGGTATTTCTAAAACTATTTCATAATTAACGGCGAGCTTCGGCTCGCTTTTTCTTTGTGAATCGAAAGGAGGACGACAACTTGGCGAAATATAGGACATTGCCTAATTACGAGTTACTTCGTCCGGAGTTGCACGTTCAGTTTAATTCCGAAGGGATTTTTGAAACAACCAACGATTTAGAGATTGAATTTCTAGATGGTTGCGCGCCATTCATTGAACGTTTGGATACGCCGGAAGAAAAACCAAAAGCACCTACAAAGCCTAAAAAATAACGGAGGTGACGCCCCATGGCAGTGTCAGATAGATTGCAGACGCGTTTAGCGAAAGTACCCGGCGTTACTCCATACGATGTTGCTATGTGGGCCGAAGAATCCGAAACTGAATCGGGCTTAACTGAAAGTGAAAACGAAAATGCAGTCTTTTACCTAGCTCTTGCAATCGCTTATGAAACAATTGCGGCTAACGCGGCACAGTTTTTTAAATACACGGACGGCGAAGAGTCAGTGGACAAAACGAATATTCACGCCAATTATGTGAAACTAGCGACAGCAGCAAGGAAAAATTATCGAAAATATCTCCGAGGGCGTGGCGCTAGTCAATCACATACTGGGCGAGCTGATGAACGATGACAAAACATGCGGAGCTCGACGCAGCTCTCGAAAAGCTGGCGGGCGATTATCAGAAACTAAACGACAAGCAAATTAATTTCGCAATCAAAGAAATCGCGAGGGTTCGCGGTGATATCTCCGACATCCTTTCAGACTTTGCGGACAAAGACGGCATTATCAAACGCGAAAGATTGGCCCGTTTATTGCGTGAGCTAAACGAGGTCGAGTTGTTAATTCGGGAATATGGTACTGCTGCTATGGACGCGATTATCAAAGAAACATCGGCGTTCACCACTGCCGGAGCAAACGCGGCCATACTCGGCGCTGTCGGATCTGGTGCGCTTGTCACTGCGCAAATGGAGCGACTTAATCGAGACGTATTCGAATACGTTGTAAAGCGGTTTGGAGAAGATGGGCTTATTTTGAGCGACCGTGTTTGGCGACTTAGCGGAGATATGCGCGACGAACTATCGAAAGTATTGCGCGCCGATATACTTCGCGGGGAGTCGGTAAGTACGATGATCGCAAACATTCGTCAAGTTCACGAAAACGAAACTTGGAAAATAAAGCGGCTGGTCGTGACGGAAGGCAATACGGCATACCGGGCGGCTACGGCAATGAACGCTGAAAGAAGCGATATCGTGCAGTGGGTAAAAATCAATGAAAGCGGACGAAGGCACCGTCATCACCCTTCTCACCGTTGCTATAAGTTAGCGCGCGAGGACAATTACGGAGTGGGTTCCGGAATCTTTAAGCCAAGCGACAGTCAGATTTATATGCCACACCCGAACTGCTCGTCATTCATTACCTACGTCATTGACGAAGACTATCTCTAGGAGGTGATTACGTTGTTATCAAAGGAAGATATTGAATTTATGCGCAAAACTCGCGCTGAAGTCGTAGCAAATCGCCAGTCATCTATCACACTGATATACGAGGACGGAGGCGAAGTTGATCCGATAACAGACGAGGTTATTGGCGGAGATGAAAAACCGAAACCAACGGTCGGCGTAGTCACTGAGATATCGTCGCAGGTAAAGATTGACCGGTACTTGGAGAACGGCATTGAAGTCGAAAAAGGCGACATTTGGTTTAGCGTTGCTATTGGTGAGGTTGCGGACATCTACGAAAATATTAAGTCAGTGGAATACGACGGTAAATCCTACGAAGTTATTTCTAAGGATAAAAAAGGCATTGGCGAACGTAATCGTGCCGAGTTTGTCGGGAGGCTGATAACATGAGTCGTACATTTACCGTTAATGTGGCCGGATTGAACGACGTATTGCGCACGCTAGACGCCGGACCGTTAAAAACTGACCTTGATAGGATAACCGAAGCGTACACTCGTAAAATGGCGAACGAAACGGCGCAAGCGGCTCCGGTTGATACAGGCAGACTAAAAAACTCGTTTCCTCCTAGTGTGCGAAAAGAGGCGGACGTGTCCTGGTCATACGGCTCCGATGTCCCTTATGCAAAGCGCCAGGAATACGAACACCGCACGAAAAAGGGCTTCGTCCGTAAAACGGTTTGGAATAATCGCGAGCCTTACCGAAACAAAATAAACGAACGCCTCGGCGAAATGGGGTCGTGAGTATGCAGTATAATTTACAACATTCTTTGCTTACACACATCGAAGTTAAAACGGGCATTAAAGTCGTGTGGATATACGACGGAGTTAAACTGCCGAAAACAAAACCGTTTATCACGATTGAACAAATGCAAAACAACACGACAATTCTATCGAAACGGCGAGAGGCTGTACGTACTATTTATCGTTTTCAAATCGGTTTATTTGCTAGTAGCGCAACGGATCGGGCACTTAAGCAGGACGAATTGAAACGAGTATTGTTATTCGATGAAATAGAATTACTGGACGCAACCACACCGGGGAGATACTCGCTCGGGTTTTTTAATGCAAGCATAACGGCTGAGGTTCCGATGCCTGCTGAGGATGTTAGTGACGAAACGAAAAAACATCGCATTTACTTCGACGTCGAAGTTGATGTGACATTCAATAAAAACACGCTATAGGAGGCGGTTATAAATGGCAATCGAATTTCGCGGTGAAGAACTTTTATTCGCAGTAGCAATTCCACCAGAAACTACAGGATCAGACACAATTGTTCGCCCGTTTAACCAAACTGGAGGAACTAAAACGATCACTGCTGACGCTATCGATTTAGATACAAAAGATAAGACGGGCTCGGATTATGGGAAGGTGACGGAAGAAGTTTCCTTAGAAGGCGTTCTTTCTGAAGGCGATCCGTTCATCGACTTTATTAAAGGCGCAATCAGAAACAAAGAACTAGTTAAAATTTACGAGATTAACACACGTACAAAAGAAGCAGAGCATGGCATGTATATGATTTCATCCTTCGAGAAGTCATTCGGAAATGGCGATTTCGCAACCTATTCTCTAAGCGGTACACTCAACGGATCAGTAACGGAAGAGACACTAGTAACTATTCCGACAGGAGCAGTTTAATCAAACACGGCGGGCCTATTTGGCTCGTCTTTTATTTTTGAAAATTAACCAAAAGGGGTTTTTATAGATGGCAAGGTTCGAAGTTAACGGCAAGGAATACGAATTAAAATTAACATTCGCAAGTGTTAAGCATTTAGACGGTTTGTTCGAAGGCGGTTCGCTAGGCTTAATCGGTAAAGCAATCGCGGGCGAATTAGATACATTTACGCATATTGTTCACGCAGGGCTATTCCATACTGGCGAAAATATTGCGTACAAAGACGTTGAAAAGGCTATCGAAGAGGCGTTCGAGGCGGAAAAGCTCGACATGGAATACGTACTTAAAACATCTAACGAGGTTGTTTCGGAAAGTTTTTTCTACAAGAAGATAGTAGCGAAACTAGTGGCGAAGAATCCGGAAGCAATGGCGCAAATGCAGGAACTTCTCAAGTAGACAAAGCGCTGTCGGACGGCTGGCGCTATCTCGGACTCAGGCCTGCGGAAGTCTATGCGTTAACTCATCGCGAGTTTACTATCTTACTTAATGCGCAACGTGAGCGTCAGTATGACGAGTTTGAACGTGAAGCTATGTTCGCTATGATGCGCGAGTCAGCACACCGGGCCAAGCGTCCGAAGGCTAGTGACTTATTTAAACGACCTAAGAATGGCGAAAAGGATGAACGCAAACTTGAGGCGATGGTAAAACAAGCGGAGCATGCCTCCGAATGGTTATCGCAATTTGATTTTAAGTAATACGGGAAAGGAGGGAGAATATGGCGGATCAAAATATTCTCGTCCAGGTAGGTGCGGACATATCGAACCTTACGAGTGGGTTAAACCAGGCGAGCCGGCAAGTTTCGGGATTTGTTCGCGATACGCAAAAAGGGTTCCAGGCGCTAGGTGATCTCGGGAAAGTTGTAACGGGTTTCGGGCTAGCAGTTGCAGCGGGGCTAGGCGGTGCTGTTAAGACAGCGGCGGACTTTGATACGGCCATTCGTAAAGCTGGCGCTATTGCCGGCGCAAGTGCGAAAGAATTAGACGACATGAAGGACGCGGCACTTGACCTCGGAGCAACTACGTCCAAAAGTGCGAAGGAAGTCGCAAATGCTATGACGGAATTAGCGGCAAAAGGATTCGACGCAAATCAAACAATTGCGGCCATGCCCGGCATTATTAAAGCGGCGGAGGCATCCGGCGAAGACCTAGCGCTAGTATCTGACACGATCACGTCAGCACTCAACGCGTTTCGAATGGAAGCGAGCGAGGCGAATAAGGTAGCGGACGTTATGGCGATGACTGCGAATAAATCTGCTGCGGGTATTGCCGACATGCAGTACGCGTTCAAATATGCGGCGCCAGCGGCGGCACAACTCGGCATTTCGATGGAAGAACTTGCGGCTGCTACCGGTATTATGGCAAATGCTGGAATTAAGGGGGAGACGGCTGGTACAACGCTCCGAATGGCGATGTTACGACTCGTTAAGCCTCCGAAACAGGCGCAGAAAGCACTCGACAAGCTAGGTATTGCGGTACAGGATCAAAACGGAAAGTTTAAATCCTTGCAGACGCTGATTGGCGAATTGCAGGTCGGAATGGACGGTATGACCGAGTCGCAGAAAATGGCGGCAATCGGCGCAATATTCGGGGCTGAAGCAATGTCCGGTATGATGACGCTAATCGGAAACGGACCGGCGGCACTCGGTGAATTTACGAAGGCACTCGAAGAAAGTGGCGGAATGGCGGCGGAGACAGCCGAGCAGATGAAGGCCGGTATCGGCGGTGCGCTCGAGCGGTTAAAGGGTGCTATCGAATCACTCGTTATTTCAATCGGCGACCAACTCGTGCCTTACGTCATTGCAGTAGCTGATTTTCTCGGTAAAGTAGTTAATAAGTTTAACTCGCTCAGCGACGCAACCAAGAAATTCCTCGTCGTAGGAGCGGCACTCACGGCAATCTTAGCTTTATTTGTCGGACCTATGTTAATTATTATTGGATTTATCCCGTCCATTGTCGCAGGCTTTGGGGCTATCGCAACCATGTTCGGACTTAGTTCGATGGCTTTGCTAAAGCTCGTTGGTATTATTGGTGGAGCGATTGCGGCGATTGTGCTAATTGGTTCGGCGTTATATATCGCATATAACGAGATAGAATGGTTCCGAAACGGAGTTAACGCGGCTTGGGCGTGGATTATTGAAACGACTAAGAAAGTAGCGACGGCAACGAAGGAAGCTTTTGCGGTTATGGTAAAGGCGACAGCCGAAGGAACGAGAGCGTTCGTTGCGGGTATTATTCCGGCTCTAGAATCGTTCAGAGATAAAGCCGTCAACGCATTCGAAAAAGTTTCGGCATTGGTGGCGCCAATCATCGGGGGTATCATCGAAAAACTAACCAACTTCGGCAATGCGGCAAAAGAAGCGTTCGGCAAAGCGATGAACCTCGATTTTAGCGGTGTGATGGAGTTGGCTGCGAAATTTCTTCCGTCTCTTATCGGTTATCTGCTTGGCGGAATTCCTCGCCTAATTATTATTGGTGTAAATATCGTAAAGGCAATCGCCGACGGAATGGGTCTGACAGTGCCGGAATTAATGACGAAAGTCGTCGATTCCATTACCGGAATGATCGATACATTCGTGGCGAATCTGCCGATATTTCTTGAAGCGGGTGTGCAATTAATTACGAGCATATTGGGCGGAATACTTTCGCAAATTCCAACGCTCATCGGGTTTATTACGGAACTCGTAAATACATTTGCAGAGACGATAACAACGGTACTACCTAAACTGACGACAGCAGGTACGCAAATCTTGACGACGTTAGTCCTCGGAATTGCCTTGGCATTGCCTCAATTAATCACGGCGGCAATCGATGTTTTTACTACGTTACTAAACGCAATCATTTCGGCACTACCTTTAATTATTAACGCTGGAATTGAGGTATTAATGGCGTTAATTACCGGAATTATCCAAGCGCTGCCTTTGATTATTGACGCAGGCTTTAAGTTAGTTACATCGCTTATTGACGGAATAATCTCTATGATTCCGAGTCTAATTGAGGTTGCGTTGTTGCTCATTATGTCGGTAGTCCAGCTATTAATCGAAAACTTACCGGCGATTATCGACGCTGGTGTTCAGATTCTAATGGCGTTGATTGGTGGATTGATTAAGATATTGCCGATGCTGATTGATACTGCGATTATGTTAGTTTTCGCAATTGTTGGCGCACTAATAGCGAACTTACCGGCGATTCTTAACGCAGGAGTAAAGTTGGTTATGGCGCTTATCCAGGGACTGATTAAAATAATACCGATGTTAATTCAGACTGCTATAAAATTAGCCATATCGATAATTAAGGCCATTATCCAGCATTTACCGCAAATTCTTAGCGCAGGTGCTCAGCTTGTACTCGCGTTAATCAAGGGCTTAGTTTCTATCATCGGTCAACTCATAAGTGCGGCGTTTAGTATCGGAAGCACAATCGTCAAGGAGATAAGCAAAGTCGACTTACTACAGGTAGGGAAAAACATCATCAGCGGATTAATCCGAGGGATAAGTTCGATGGCGTCAGCCGTATGGAATAAAGCAAAGGAAATTGCGGCCGGTGTTGGAAACACGATTAAAAAGGCGCTAAACATCCATTCACCTTCGCGAGTAATGATGGAGCTCGGCGTATACACAGGCGAAGGCTTCGCAAAGGGTATCGAGTCGATGGTCCGTAAGGTACAAGGAGTAACTTCGGACATGGCTAACGCAGCATTGCCGGAAACATCTACGCTATCCTTAGCGTACGAAACTCCGAGCATGGGCGCATTGGCGGTACAGTCGGCCGGAAGTCTTGAAGTAATTCAGCAGTCCGCAGACAATAACCGTCCAATTTATATTACGAATGTCGTTGAGATGGACGGAGTAGAAGTAGCGAGAATCACCGAACCATATCTCGACACTATGCAATCAGATAAATTTAATCTTCGCGCAAGGATGGGAGGTTTGAAGCGATGAACACGATAATTGAGCGGTTAGATGGAACGGTTTACGACCTTGAGGAACTCGGAATTACAACGCGTGACTTTGTAGTTTCATCGCTGACGCCTCGCCATTCTTTCGAAATTGTCCAGGGAAGGCACGGCACAGTAGACATGGGAACGGAATACGATCCGAGAAATATCACCGTTTCCTTTTACGCTAAAGCGGTCGACCAGGAAGATTACGCTAGGCTACGACATGAGGTATTTCGGATGTTTCAGACGGCAGAAGCGTTCTACGTCACGGAGTCGAGACATCCGGATAAGCGATGGCTCGTAAAGGTGGCGGCGCCTTTTAGTCCGGAACAACAGCAGTTATACGGATTTTTCGTAGTAGAACTAGTCACCGTTGAACAGCCGTTTGCAGAGTCCGTCCTAACTACGTTAGACCCAAATACGGCGGCTGCGCAAATTACCGGCACCGGTAGTCGTGAAATTAATTACCGACATTCGGCGAGCTCGTTCGAAATCTATAACGAAGGTGATGTCGCGGTTAATCCTCGCGAAATGCCGTTAGTCATAACGTTTAAGGGCGCGTCCACTAACTTAAAAATAACGAACTTAACTACCGGAGACGTGTGGCAGTATACCGGAACAACTGCCGTATCAGACACGGTTAAACTTGACGGAATACGTGCGACAAAGAACGGTCTTTCTATTTTTCGGAATACGAACCGTAAATTAATTAGACTTGCCGAAGGTTGGAATGACTTTCAAATAACGGGAGCGACAGGTGCGTATGAGATTACGTTCGACTTCCGTTTTTACACTATTTAGTAAGGAGGGCAAGTAATGACGATACAACTTAAACGTAACGATACCAAAGACGTTATCGGATATACGATGACCAATGCGGACGGTACTCCGGTTAACTTAACGGGTGCCACTGTCCGTTTTATTATGGGCAAAGGAAACACGTTAATTACGAATGCAGCGGCAACGATTGTCAATGCGGCTGCCGGTACCGTTGAGTATACACTTACGGAAACAGATACGTTAGCAGCGGGCGTGTTTCAAGCCGAGTTTGAGGTAACGTTTTCGAACGGTAAAGTTAAAACGTTTCCGAATAACGGATATATTAAACTGCACATCCAGTCTAATATCGACAGTAACCAATCGACATATATTGAGGATCAGATAGCCTATCGTGTGTCCGATATTCAGATATTGAAAAATTCAATTCAAGCACAGCTCAATCAGTTTGCAGTCGGTGCTACAAATGCAGAAACTTCTCAAGCAAGGGTGGAAGCTGACGGCACAACTAACGCAACTTTAAAGGCAAGACTCGATAAAAAAGAGACTAAATTTGCGAATGACATTGCTTCTCTAACGACGTCTGTGGCACAAAATATGAAGAAAACGTTTGTGAGTGTTACGGATTACGGGGCAAAAGGTGACGGTGTAACCGATGATACAATAGCCATACAGAATGCTATAAACACTGGAAAATACGTATTCTTTCCATCAGGAACTTATTTATTAAATGGTTCTATAGCAAGCGCAAACCTTTATTTGTTTGGTAGTGGATACGAAGAAGTAGAGATTATAACGTCTGCACCAACTGTATTCACTAATGCAACAAAAGGAACAATCAAGGGTTTAAAATTCAAGTCAAACACACCATTAACAGGAACTTTATTCACAAATAGTGTAAGTAATTTTAGTAGTCACGTTAAAAACTGTTATTTTCAAGACTACGAATACGCTTTTTACTTCCCTACTTATGGAAATGGTGTAAGACTAGAAGAATGTTATTTCCGACACGGGAAAGTTGGGTTACATTTAAACTTGGCTCATGCAACCTCAATAATTAACTGTAGGTTTTGGCAACAATCACAAAACAGTTTTATTATCGAAAGAGCAACAGGAGGTTATGTGAAAGGGTGCGATTTTGTCGGAACACAAGGAAGACCAGCAACGGCAAAATTTTATTCTTCGTCGTTTTCGTTTGAGGATAACTATATGGAAGGCTATCCAAGTACAGGCGCATCAAACGAGGCTTTTGTATTAGTGGATTACAACAAGGATTCCAATATGCCTTCGTTTTATGACAATTTAATTAACTGTAAAGCCATTTATACAAATGGAATTAAGTTTACAAATATAGCGCCAACACAGACAGAAATGAACAATTCTTTCTTTGCTCTGCAAAAAAATATAATTCTTGACGTTGCTACTCCTATATCCATTACTTTAAACAAGTTTTCTAAGATAAGAAGTATTGGAAATTCAGGTTTAAGCACATTTCAAGAAAAAAGGTATTATTCAAGTATTGTGGATTATTACACACCTGCAATCGGAACAGTTGTTGTTCCTATAGACGGTGGGATAGTAAATGATGCTTTCGGATTAGCTAATGGAGATAATACAATCAAGGCTCATGCTACGGGCATAAGATATATGGTAGAGGTAAAAGGTAGTATTGTAACATCTGTTGCTAATTCGGGTGTCGATATAAAACTTAGAGATGTTAACGGGACTACGTTAAAAACATTTAGGGTTGTCACGCCTAACATCGGAGAAACTCCATTCAACTGCTATATAGTGGATACGTCAGAATCGAATAGTTCCTATCGAGTGGATACTACCAGTATATCAGGAACTACACTCCCTGATTCTGTAAAGTTTTTCGTAGAACTCAAAGAGCTTTAATTCGTTCTTGGAAGAATTAACGACGATAATTAGTTTCGAAAAGACAGTGTAAATTTACACAACGGAGGGCTCATCGCGAGTCCTCTTTTTTATTTGTAAAGGCGGTGAAATATTGCTTACTATAACGGACATTGCCGGAAACACCGAAGCTCTATCCGGCTATCGAAACTTAAAACGATATCGGAACGTCAGCGGAGAAAAAACGCTGGCCTTTTTTGTTTTACCGACGAAGCAAAATGCGCACTCCTTCCCGATGGTTGCCGAAGAGTCAATCGTTGAGTTTGGCGGAGAGTCTTACCGAATTAAACAACTCGCCGAAAAGTCGCAAGGCACTACGTTTTATAAAGAGGTCGTCGCAGTCCATACGTTTTTCGATTTAATCGACAATCACGTTTATAACTTACACAACGGATCAATGACGTTTCAAAACGCGCTTCAATTCGTGCTAGGTGGCACCGGCTACACATGGGCGATTGTAGACCAATTCTACGCGCAAGATTTCGAAAACTTTGGCGATGATAATTGCTTGGCGTTATTTCAGGAATTACTCAAGCGATACCGAGCGGAGTTTACGCTAAATGGTACGCACCTAACTTTCCGACAAAAAATCGGCAACGCGACCGATTTCCAATTCCGGTACAGCTACAACGTTAAAACGATTTCTCGCGATGTCAAAACGAACAACCTATCGACATATATTAAGGGTTACGGAAAAAAGAACGAGGACGGCACGTACGTGGTGGAGTCGGAGTATACGTCACCAAACGCAGCCATATTCGGAATACGCCACGCAAAGCCCGTTCGTGATGAGCGTTATACAACGTTAGAAGGATTAGACGCGCGCTTAGTCGCCGAACTAAATGACGAGCCAGAAGTTTCGATTACGATTGATTTCGCTGACTTACGGAGGGCCGGCTATCCTTACGATGTGCCAGGCGAAGGCGATGACGTGTTCTTGATCTACGAGCCGATGGGTATTGACGTGGAAACACGCTTAACTGAGGTCGAGGAAGAGTACGACGAGTCTAGCGAATACCCATATAAAACACACGTTACTCTTGCGAATATTCGCGGCAGTTTTATCGACCAAATTATCGACTCTCAGAAGCAGATAGGAGATATCATCGGGTCTGACGGCAAAATCGTGTATGACGTTTTGGACGCGGCGGTAAAACGTGCTACGGAAGCACTTCAGAGTGCGCAGACAGAGCTCGAGTTTAATAACGGCATTATCGCACGTTCGAAAGACAATCCGAATCACCTCGTACTGCTAAATAGCGCGGGGGTCGGAATTAGTACCGACGGGGGAGCGACTTTTAACGAGGCCATAACGTACCTTGGCGTAAATACAAGCCTACTGACAGCCGGTCAGATTGACGCGAATAACATCACAGTGCGAGGCGGAACTGAAACCGCGTATACTAATATCGACTCTAATGGGTTGTATGTAAAAGGTGGGGCTGTGCAAATCGAACGTCCCGACGGTTACGTTTCTATGCAAGACGGTATCATGCGTAATAGCTTTGCGATACAAGGATCTGAGCCAGCATTCCAGACTTTGGCGGTCGAAAAGGTAGGGCAGTTTTACCGAACCAATTCGAACGACCGTTTTGAAAATATTCAGCGTTTTGTATTTAAGCATGATAGCAGATATGTGCGTGTAATTTGCATGCTTTACGCCGACGGCGGTGTACAATACGGAAATATTGCTAATGCAGCGTTTGACGTATTTACCGAAGACGAAACCACATCGATAGCTTCGGCCGTTGTGACAGAATCTAGGCACTCTACAAATCAAGGATATCGCAAAGACATTCTGATTGATTTAGGCGTGCCAACAGGAAGATTGTATGTGATGTACTGGCGTATGTGGTCATCAGTCAATCCTTATCACACGTATGGTTCCGTGCGATATGTAGTACAGGAGGGATAATATGTGTCTATTGTTTTGTGATGTTGACGATGACGGCAAGATAGTCGATAGTCTGCTAGGAGATCGTGTTATCCCTATGCGCCAGTATCAGTACTTCTTTTACCTACAGGAAGACGTTGAAATCGTAATACAGAATATACCAAACTACAAGGTACTTAACGGGCAATTAACGTTATCTTACGCGCCAATCTAGGGCGTTATTTATATGCAAAGAGGGGAGGGCGTAAGTATGACGGAACCGAATAACCGAGAACTTAACGATAAGATATCCGACATTCGCGAATGGCTGGTGCGGATTGACACGAAAGTAGACTTCTTTAATGACGTTAAATATACGGCGGAACGTGCGGAAAAGAAAGCAGACGAAGCACTGCTAAAGTCGGAAGATAACACAGAGGATATCGAAAAATTATCGAAGACTGTAGACGAAGGATTTGCGGGCATAAAAAAAGTCGCAATGTGGGCCATTGGACTTGCGGTAACAATTGCGATTGGCTTAGCGGGATTAATTATAAGTCTTTTTTAAGTGGGAGTCGGCTCACCGTGCTTTACGCCTTGACAATCGAATAACACGGCGCCGACCTTGTCTTTAGTATAGCACGAAATAAAAGGAGTGACAATTTATGACGATAAAAGTATCAGTCGACGCAGGTCATGCCGGATTTGGAGTGACGCCAGGTAAGCGAGCGCTCGACGGCTCCATGTACGAATGGGAATTTAACGACGGATGTGTACGGCACTTCATGGACGAATTATCGAAGTATGAAGCGGTCGAGCAGTTGCGGGTCGATGATCCGACTGGCAAGCGCGATGTTCCTCTTTCGGAGAGAGCGCAAAAGGCGAATGCTTGGGGCGCAAACCTGCACGTCTCTTTTCATGGCAACGCAGGACCAACGACGGCAAGCGGTGTAGAAACGTTTGTATATCCGAGCACTACGGCACACAACCGTCAAGTCGCGCTATGTATTCACAATCACATCATTAACGCAACGGGACGCAAAAACCGAGGACTTAAAACGGCTGACTTTCAAATCTTACGCACGACGAAGATGGAGTCGCTTTTGATTGAGGGCGGATTTATGACGAATGCCGAAGAGCTTGCGCTAATGAAAACGGACGCCTATCGTTCCAAAGTAGGGCGGGCAGCGGCGGCAGGTATCGCAGAGAGTTACGGACTAAAACGAAAAGTCGAACCGAAGCCAGTTGCGCCAGTACAGGCGGCACAAACGCAAGCAGCACCGACAATCCGCTACATGTATACCGGTGGATATGCTTACGACAGCCTGCAGAAAGTCCACACGTTCTTATTTAAAGGCGCGCATGGCTACGATGTGAAACGCGGTCCTGACGGCTCTATCATATTCCTAATTGGACCTTTCGATACAAGTGCGCAGAACTTCCGTGATTGCATGGCGGAGTTAAGCAAATTCGATAGTAATATCAGGCTGTTAACTCGCGAGGAAGCTGCGAAATGGAGGGATAAGTAATGAATCGATTTAAGAATTACGCATTATGGATTGCGATTGCTTCGCTAGGCTTAATCGTAGCTCAGGCGTTTGGGATCGAGATTGCGGAGGATAAGTACAACGAAATCGTTAACGGAGTACTGACTGTACTCGTATTAGCGGGCGTTATCAATAACCCGACGAGCGGAACTGGTTTCAAAGACGGAAAATAGACGCAAAGTAACGGCAAGCGACGAATATTTACGCTTGCCCTTGCATACATATGAAATATGAGGTAAAATTAACCAAAGAGATTCTACGAGGAGGAACCGAAATGGAAGCGCAGGTAGTCGGCCAAGAAAAGTTAATGATTGATGTTAAACGAAAGAAGGACGGAATGGCGCGTGGCTTAGGTAAGGTAATCGGCTATACTGTCGGCATAATCGGAATCATTATTTCGTGCTTACTATTCGCAACCATTATCGGCATCTTTCCAGGTATTACGTTGTTCTTCGGATCGCTCGGCATTATTTATTTATCATCCGGCAAGCAACAAGTAAAATGTCCGCATTGCCAGAAGCGCCAGCCGGTCGTTAAAGGCGTGGAGAATTTTAAATGTTCGAAGTGTCAAAACTTAACGGTAGTTAATTGGAAATAAAACAGCCTCGCTATTGCAGCGGGGCTTTTTCTTCGTTTAAATATCGAAAAACTTATCACGATCCACTTCGTAGCCCATCGATTTGAGCGCGCGCTGTATCTTCACCCACGTCGAAATCCTCGGCTGGTGGTCCTTATCGTTACACAACCTCGTCAATGTCATCTCACTAACTTTCGCTCTTTCTGCGACTTCCTTCTGCTCAATACCTTTGCTGTCCAAAAATCTACCGAATTTACTGCGCGGCTTTCCTAATCCGAACATGCTGCGTCCACCTCAACGTTTTTAACAACAGCATGTACAAAAATAACTTTTTTTATACGGACGCAAAATTTGTGGTATCACGGACGACCAGTCGCCCATACAGTAGTATTACAAACGTAACACCAAACGGATTCGCCGAAGGTATTACGGATGTATCACACGTTTAGGAGGCGGTATTTATGCGCAAAGTTCAGCCAGTTTCGTTCAGCCTAACGGACCCATTCGAGAGCCAGTTATACAAGTACGCAATGGATAACGGAGCATTTTCGAAGTATATTAAGCGGCTTATCCAGCGCGATATGGAGCGTGGAAGTCGCGTCGTATCAACGAAAAAAGCGCCAGCCCATAAGATGAGCATGACGCAATTATCCGGTATCATTATCGAGCCGTAGGGCGCCCAAGGACGCTGACTCTTTCTTAAGTCAGCTTATGCGGGTAGTGGCGGAAATATGCGTGTCCAGGCGGTATTACAATGAATTTATTTTAAGCGGAGGGATGTCCGGATGAAGGTACAGACGGTCGGATCAATAAGCGAGTTTTTGCGGAAGCAAGAGGCGGAACCGTTCAGCGCAAAAGTTGAACGACATTTTAAGAAATACGGAATGGTTTATAAAGTCGCAGGCATTACGATTATCTTGTTGGCTAGCGGAGGGTCTGCGTTAGCGAGCAGCGGAATCGAGGCCGGCGCAGAACAGTTATATTCGAAGTTGTTAAGTATTGGCAAGTGGGTCATTATTTTCAAGGGAGGCTTCGATATTATTAAGAACATGGCGAGCGGAGATTTCGACTCGGCGAAAAAAGGTTTCATTTCGTATCTAATCGTCTATGTTTTCTTGTTCGGTCTGCCGTGGGCGATGAATGAAGTCGATTCGATATTTAGGGAGTTGAATACGAATGAAATTTCGACTAACGGGTAAATTCGGAGAGCTGTCGCCGGTACGCAATATGCAACCACACTCCGGAATCGACCTCGCCATGCCAGAAGGAACAACGCTTCGCTCCGTTGCTGACGGCGTAGTCGACCGAGTTTACGACGGAACGGGCTTAATAGGCAAAGGCCTGTCGGTGAAAATGCCGGACGGCACGCGTGCTATATACGGCCATATGAACGAAGTCAAAGCACATGTTGGCGATAAAGTAAACGCAGGCGATATCGTTGGGCTTAGCGGTAATACCGGCAACTCGACAGGTCCGCATTTACATTTCGGATTAAAGGACGCAAGTGGCAACGTAGTCGACCCGACACCTTACGCAGATAAATTAGCGAGTATCAGCGGAGACCATCTAGGACCACTCGGAAAAGTAATCGCAATAGGCACGGAGTCCGTTCGCGAAAAGGCTGCCGACATGACGGTCGAGATCGCTCTCGGCATATTTGACGCCTTGAAAGACTTCCTGCTAGGCGCTACACTAATCGGGTCGGCCGTTCTTATTATATTAAAAGTCGCAGGCTGGCGCGATGGTGGGCGATGGGCTGGCGTGCTAATCGTAGTAAATATTCTGCTGAAGTTTCTATTCGGAGGGGTTTAAATGAAACGCATTAAATTTTCGGATTATATCAACGTGGTAAAGCCTTCATACGTATATCTGCGCCTCACTCCTAACAACTCTATCCGCAATCAATCCACTCACAAAATCGCCAAGTCTATCGCATCCCTTTATCGCAACATCACGCAAAACATTCGCAAGGAAGAGGCAAAGGTAATTAAGGCGCTCGGTCGCGAGTTTATGTTCGGAACCAAATACTCCGTCGATATGAACGCCAAAGTCGCTTACTACGTTTATATCGAAAAGAAGAAGGTCGAGTTTTATTTCGTCATACCACGCAACTACTTAACGCTAATCAAAGAAAAAATCAGCGACTCGTGGAGTAATATAACGGCAAAAGTCGTCGCTGACATGCCTAGTTTTTCCGAGTCTGCTACGAAATATTCGCTGACATATGCGAAAGAGGACGCGCTCAGCCTGGCGACCGATCGTCGCAATGATGACCTACTTCGCTCCAAGCTAAACGTCGTAGATGTCATGGAAGAAGGCGACAAGGTCGGCGTATTTTATAACTTTATGCCAACGTCACAATTTAGCTGGCGGAGCGCTTACGAGGCAACTATCCGCAAGGTGAAACGTGGCTTGCCGACTGACCGTAATAAGGTTGGAGTATCCTACGCATTAAAGACGGCAGTAGGCGTGATTTCAGCGCTATTTGACGACCTAGCAGACGCATTAAACGGCGGTGAAGGTAAGCGGAAGGGTAACGAATACAACGCCTTAGAGGGGCTAATAGAACGCTTAAACGGCGGCAAGCAAATCAGCGAATCAACGCGTAAGAAGGCGACTGCAACCGTCCTCAATACGCAGGTTGTCGTAATGAGCGAAAGCAAGGACCGGCTAAGGCAACGGAATAATGCCAGGAGTTTAACTCAGGCATTCGAAACGATTACGGAGGATAATCGGCTGGTGCCGAAGCCTTTGCGGAAACCGTTCAAGTTTACGGATTACTCGATAGCTGGCGCGGAGGTAAATAAGATTGGCGACGAGGAGGCGCAGAACTTTATTGCGATGGCTGGGCGCGACATTCTCGAACGCTATAACTTTATCGAAAAGGTAGAAACGCAAGAGACGCAGGTGCCGGAGGACTTGCGGGAAGGCGTCATGTGTATAGGCGAGAGCACGTATCGAGGCGCCAAGCAAAAAGCGTACCTCAGCAACTACGAGCATTATCGCAATCTGCTAACGTTGCTAATCGGACCGACTCGCGCGGGCAAATCGAACTTAATCGGCAACCTTAGTATCGACGCTATTGAAAACGGCGAGTGCGTAATTATCTTTGACTTTATCGAAAACTGCGAGCTCAGCGACGAGATATCGGCATTGTTTCCGAAGTCTAAAGTGCTGAATATCGATAACAGTGATCCGGAATTATTGCAAGGGCTCGGCTATAACGAAGTCGGTCATACCGACGATGTATTCCAACGATATGAGAACGCCAAGAGGCAGACGGCAAATTTGCTCGCACTGATTAACGCAATTAACGTAGACGAAAGCCGACTGTCTCCGAAAATGGAGCGATATCTTGAGGCGGCGTCCTTGGTTGTGTTTATTAATACCGGCAGTATTCGCGATGTGTTCCGAGTCTTGCAGAGTCACCACGAGCGCTACGAGTTTTTGCGCCAAGTACCGAAAACTCAATACGAGTTAATGGAGGAATACATGGCGTCGCTAATGGAGCTTGACGAAAAGAAGGACGGAGTGATTATCGGAACTAAGCTAAATTTAATCGCCGGCATTATCGATAGGCTGTCCGTCCTAAAACGGAATACGCAAATGGAAATGATGTTGAAACGCGACATTGATAATAACGTCGATTTGGTCGAGGAAATGCAAAAGAATCAAGTGATTTGTATCCGCATGCCTGAATCGAAGTTTCCGACGCAAGGCGAGCGAGATATTGCGACGACCTACTGGATTACGAAAATATGGCTCGCGCTTCAGATTCGCGCAGATAGATTCCGTGATAAAAAGGATCGACGCAAAGTAAACATCGTGATTGACGAAATTTACCAAGTGGAGAACACCGAAAAGTTTATGACGTCAAAGCTTTCGCAAATAGCGAAGTTCATCTGCAAGCCGATCATAAGCTGTCACTATATTAATCAGCTCGACTATATGCGAAAAGAACTACGCTCGGCTAATACGTCCTATATGTTAATCGCCGGCTGTGATAAGGATAACTATAAGGAACTTAAGGATGAATTATACCCGTTCACTGCGGAGGACTTGGCGAACATGAAGCCATATCACGCAATGAATTACGTTAAGTGTCGCGAAGGGTATTCGAGATTTATTACGAAGTTGCCGGGCAAAGTCGATGAACGTATAAAGCAGAAAGCGAAGGCATAATCGAAACGGCATCGGAATAGACATTAACAGAAGAAATTCAGCGGAGAGGGGAACTAACATGAGCGATTACAACACGGGAAACTCGGCGTCAGTTTACGATTATGATGGACGTGACTCTTACGAATGTTATGATTGCCGTCAAAAATTGAGAGATGCGGAAACCTACGAAGCAGGCGGACGGATTTATTGCGGTACTTGCTATCAAGGAAAGTAAAGGCGCCTAGTCAGGCGTTTTTATTTTGGGCTACCGTGTATAGCGTTAACGTTTAAATCAGTATAACCGTCATTCCACATTAATGTCAGCCTACAAAAATATCAAAGATGAGCAGTTCCGCTATTATATTCTCAAACAAAAAGCGGATGTATTCCATGCGATGAAGAGCTTTTTCCAAAAAGAAGAAAATAAAATGTATGCCTAAAAAAATCGACAGGTACTATGCCTGTCGATTTCTTTTTTAGTTAATTTTCAATTTTTTTGATAGAGGTAATGGTTGGAAATTTAATAAAGAATGTCGTGCCAGACCCGAGTTCGCTTTCCACCCGGATGAACCCATGCATTGCGCGTACAATACTATAAACCACCATCATACCAAGCCCTGTACCGTTCTTCCCTTTTGTTGAATAATAGGGTTCACCGAGTCGTTCAAGTTGTTCGGAGGTCATTCCTATTCCCGTATCCTTAATCTTAATTGTTACATAATCTTGACTAAAATGAGTTTCAATATATAGCTGCCCTCCATTTGGCATTGCCTCAACAGCATTTTTGAGAATATTAATAAAGCATTGGCGGAAGCGTTGTCTATCACCTTTTATAAAGCCAATCACTGAAAAATTAGTGATAATTTCAACGGAATTTTGGTTTGCCACTGGAGTTAGAATACTAATAATTTGCTTTAGTTCACTTTTGACATTTAGTTCTTCGATTGAAGCTAAGGATGGCTTGGCAAAGGTTAAATAATCTTGAATGACTCTTTCAGCAGAATTAAGCTCGTCTTTTACAATGGAGAGATACTCCCGGCGTTTATGTCGTGGAAGATAATCATCGCTAAGTAATTGGACAAATCCGCTTGCAGCCGTCAGTGGATTCCGAATTTCATGGGAGATGGCCGCACCCATTTGTTCAACAGCCTTTAGTTTCTCTACTTTGATTAATTCAGACTTTAGCTCCACACTTTTTTTGATATATTCAATCGAATAGGCAATCAGACCAATACCCAGCGGGGGGATAACAAAATAGGCAATCAAAACATCATACCAAGGGCTGCCTGTATATTTAAACAATTCTCCCCCAGTGGTTAGGATCCCTAATATGATTCCTAAACTTATAGCAACCGTGATTCGGCGATTAGAAGATTGTTTCCAAAACCAAGGCGTTAATCGAAAAAATGCAATAGCAAGTGGAACGTATAGAACGATTGTTGAAAGTAGACCCGTATCTAAGCCATAAAAACTTCGAATGATAATCATTGCCATCACAGTAATTAGTCCGATACCAAGATATAACCCGCCAATGACAATTGGAATAATTCTTAAATCATATCGTGCATAAGGAACGGGATTATAGGAGAACTGAATACAAATCCATAAGACTAAGACAGAAATGATAATCACAGTCGTTTTTGATAACGTAAATTTTGTACTTCGATCAAGCCAAATTAAGCAAAAGAGGAGCAATATTATTAAAATGGAAAGATTTAAGAAAAGGTGTTTCGTAATTTCCATCTATACCTCACCGTCCCAAGGGCTTATAAGAAAAATTTTACATTTAACTTCGACCTATTACAACTAAATTTACTAATTATTTCGAATAAATACATGAAAAGAAGTGGGAAATGTAGAATTATGTAAAATAGGAAGGATTTATAATCCTTCCGTTTTCTATTTATATTGTTGAGATCCTATTCCTTCCGTTTATTTTCGAAGTATACAAGCAAGTATCCGCTATATGGATTAAATCATTTGGCTGTGTTTTGGAGCTGGGGAAGATCGAGGCAATACCTATACTAATTGTAACAATATCAGCTATTTCCGAGCTGCTATGGGCTATATCTAGTGCTTGAACCTTTTTTTGAATCAATTCGGCCATAGCAATGCCCTTATCCAACTTCGTCTTAGTAAAGATAATGGCAAATTCCTCACCGCCATAACGACAAAATGTACTATAAGGGTTATTAGCAAGAAGGTCTCGTATTGCGGAAGTAATAATTTGCAAGCATTGGTCCCCTGCAAGGTGTCCGTATGTATCGTTATATTTTTTAAAGTAATCAATATCAAACATTAAAAGAGTTATGGGTGAATTGGTTAAAAGCAGGCTAGACCATTGCTTGTTCAGAACTTCATCAAAATGCCTTCTATTTCCGATACCGGTAAGACCATCTAAATAAGAAAGACGATTTAAAAATTCATTTGCTTTATTTAGCTTCTGTTCACTTTGCTGTAATTTTATTAGGCTAAGATTTAGTTCTCTTACTGCTTTATTTGAGTTTGCTATGTAAATGGATAAGTGATAGGCGAAAAATCCACCGATTAAAGAAATAAGATAATGTGAAAATAAAACATTTAAAAGCGTGTTTATATTTTTAATATAAAGGGCAAACACAATAGAAATAAAAAATAAACCAATTAGGTTCATAAAAAATGCTTTTAAGGTTGGCTGAATCTTTAATTTAGAAAAACCGCCACATACAATTCCTGTTAGGAACGCGCTGATTGCTGCTACAAAGGCAGTGTCAGTAAAGCCAAAAAGAAATATTCTTCCTATCGCAATTAATCCAGAAGCAATGATGGATGGAACCCATCCGCCAAAAGCTGCAGCCACTACTATTGCAAGGTGACGAAGGTCTGCAATGGTGGTGGGATTAATTTGAAAACTAAATAGCATTAATATATTTCCTAAAATACCATAACAGACCCCCCAATAAAGTTTTGTACTCATTGATGAGGAATGATGTAATGGCCGGTTTTTAAAAATTTGGCCCATTACTGTAAAGGAAGCTATTAGTATGGTTGTATTTGAAAAAAATTCTTTTATCATTCATGTTCTCCTAATTATTTTCTTCCTTCACTTATTATAGAAGAAAAACATTCTACTGTGAATGAACGAGTGCAGATTATTTATTAAATAGAATATTTACGTTAACATCCGAAAACGATATAGATGAGTATGTTAGTGGGAGGTTCTAATGAAAAATAGTGCTAAAATCTTCATAATCTTGATTCTTGTTATCATTTGTTCACCTTTATTGGCTGAAGCACATGTAAAGTGGTTTACAGAAGTTACACCGGAAAAAGAAGAGATTGAAAACATCCTATCGCCAATGTTTATGATGATTACCGTGTTAGTGGCAGCATTGCTAGCTGTATTGACTCAGCTTTTACCTGTGCTCGATAAAGTACCAATCACAAAAAAAATTGACACTTTACTGGACAAATACCGGAAATCTTCAAGATACATTCTAAAATATGGTACGGCGATCGCTTTAATTATTCAGGTTTTGGCCGGGACTATTTTTGCTCCGGAATTTGCTATCACGAACAAAATGGTACAAATTTTAATGTGGATAACAATTATCTTGTTATTAATTCCTTTTCATTATGCGACAAAAGCTGGTGCTCTTATCTTGTTGGGTTTATTTTTCTATCAATTAGCCCATTCCGGTTTATTCCATATGCTTGACTATGGCTTTTATCTAGCCATTATTGGTGTATTATTAGTAGGAAAAACGAAACTCGAAGATTGGGGATTTCCTTTTTTATACTTAGGGACAGGATTGTCATTATGCTGGGTGGCGGTTGAGAAATGGGTCTATCCTGCCATGAGTATGGATATTATTCATCAGCACGGTGTTCCAACATTTGGTTTTTCTCCAGCTACATTTATAGTACTTGCTGCTTTTATCGAATTTGTTGTAGGTTATTTGCTGATTGTGGGTATTCTAAATCGTCTATTAGCTTTTGTGCTGACGTTGATTTTTATTTCAACGACCATGTTGTTTGGTGTAACAGAGATTATCGGACACCTGATGATTCATATCGTCTTAATTATTTTTATCATAGAGGGAGTATCGTTTTATGATCCGCCAATTAACATCCATAGAACAAAAATTTCTCAAATGGTATTTGTATTTTTAAATTTTGTTTTTACCTTGGCAACCTTCCTTCTCATTTATTATCGTTTTGCATAGAGAAAAAAGCTTCCTTATTTTAAGGAAGCTTTTCAGGCTATGAAAGTAAAATAGGGGACGTTATCATTTCTTTTGCTGCAACAATGGCTTCTTTTTTCGCTTTTTCTACAATTTCAGGGACCTTTTGAGGATAGAGATCTAATGCTTCTGCAATGATTGTATCCATTACCTCAATGCCAAGGAAATTAAGTGCAATTCTTAAATATCGGTCACCACATTCTAACTCTTTCATGGGTGTTCCTGTATATAGGCCGCCGCGGGTATTGATGTGAATAGCTTTTTTACCAGATAAAAGACCCTTCGGACCATTCGCTGTATGTGCAAATGTTTTACCAGCAATAAACAAGTTATCTAAGTATGCTTTTAACACCGCTGGTGAGCTTAAATTCCAAATCGGCGATACAAAGACATAGTAGTTGAAAGAAAGAAATTCATCAGCAAGTGCATGCATTTTTAAGATTTTCTCTCTCTCACCGTCGGTTAATTGATCTAGTGTATAACCATAACCCGCTAGTTTACCTCTAGCAGACACTAACTCGGCATCCATATGAGCAATATCTAAAGAGAATAAGTCAATCGTTTTTATTTCCGTTTCAGGGGATAATTCTTTGATGGTATTGATAAAAGCTTCACCGATTTTCAGACCTTTTGATTTTTCCGGCCCTTTAGGATTGGCTGTAATATATAATAATTTTCCCACTTAAACACATCCCATCTGATTAATAACCACTTACTATCATTATAAAAGAAAAATCACGCCCAATTTTGTACAATAGGTGAAGTTCGTGAACATTAAGTGAAGATTGTATCATCTATTATTTCATTAAATTGTTAGAATTCATTAGGAAAACTAAACAGTAATTGCAATATGATAAAGTTAAAAGTATTAGAAGATTTTAATAATTAAAAGGCGGAATTACTCATGAACCTAAATTCCAACAATACCGATGAAAGTGAAGTAGAGAGGTTACGAAGAAGAGTTGAAGAATTAGAGTATAGAGAAAAACAGCTCTTAAAGAGCCTCCGCATGAATAAATCCCTCCATTCGAAGATTCTTGATGCCCTGCCAATAAATATTTTCTTAGAGGATCCTGAAGGTAAAACGATATTTGTAAATGAACAAGCCTGTAAAGCGCATGGTGTAGATGGGGAACAACTTGTTGGGAAAACAGTGTTTGACTTTTTTCCTAAAATCATTGCTGTGAAACAGCGTGAAATTGACTTGGAAGTATGGGAGAAGCGTACCCTTCAAACCAATGAGGTAGTCATGGAATTTCAGGGAAAAGAAGGTTATATGCTTACTGGAAAAACCATTATCCATCTGGAAGAATCAAATCAGGACTTTTTACTCGGCTTTGGATTGGATATCACCGATTTAAAAAAAGCCGAAGAGAAGATTTCACATATGGCTTACCACGATGCTTTAACAGGATTACCAAATCGCTGGTTTATAAAAAATTACCTGAAAAATTGCCATTCGAGTAATAGTATACAACAGATAAAGGGTGTTCTTTTGCTAGATTTAGATTATTTTAAAGTAATTAATGATAGTCTGGGACATGAAGCTGGAGACCAATTGTTACAGGCTGTTGCGAACAGGTTAAGAGGCGTCATCTCAGCTGATAATGTTTTGGCAAGATTTGGCGGGGATGAGTTTGTAATCCTGATGCCACAAATTATGTCAGTAGATGAGACATTTGAAACATGTGAAGAAATATTAAGAGTAATGAAAGAACCATTTTCTATTTATGGACATATGTTTATCGTGTCGCCAAGTATAGGTATCAGTTTGCATCCCTTACATGGTGAAGATATGGAAGATTTAATTAAAAACGCGGACCTAGCCATGTATCATTCGAAAGAGCAGGGAAGAAACTGTTATTCCTTGTTTACTCCGTTAATGAAGGAAAAGGCCATTTTGCGAATGAATATGCTGACAAAATAAAAAAGAATCGGTACCACTTTATGTGGCATCGATTCTTTTTTTCTAAAAAACGAACAATACAACAAAGTAAACTGCCATGGTAATAATTCCAACCGGAACCCCAAAACTTGCCCATTCTTTACTAGTAATGTTGAGTTTTCCAGCTGCGATGATATTAGGGATATTTCCAGGGATTAGCATTCCACCACTAATGATGAGCCCCATTAAAACAGCTTGGATGGTTGTTTGGTCCATTGTTGGGCTAATTTCTGCTGCCGCAAGGGTAGCATTATCTAAAATAGCGGAGATCATATTAATCCAATATAACAGTATCGGGTGGAGTCCGAGGATATATTCATTTATTAAGGGTTCAAACCCATGCCCAAGAAAGGTTAATCCCATGACAAACAAGTAAATTTTAGCAGATCGAAGCAGTATTTCTTTATAGCTTTCGACTTTTTGTTTTGTTGTTAAACCGTAAGTACTTTCTCGAGGTTTAACTAAAAGCATTGTTAATATCCCAAAGGTAATAACAGCTGAAAATACCTCCGGACCAATTAAATTGAGTAAATAAAAAAAGTCTTCGTTTAACTTACTAATCGTAATGGTTGCTAAAGGCTCGCCAATGGGAGTGAGGGCAGCACCAAGTCCAATTGAAAAACATGCTAAAACAGTAAAGCGAATTTCCGATTTACGGTCAAGTGGAAGGACGTTAATGATAATCACAAGTACAATTGCTGCAATGATAGCCGTAATAATGCTTGAGGCTAGTCCTAAAATAATGACGGTTAGTCCGAAGAAAATCCTAGGTGACAGTACCCGGTTCATCCATAGTATATATTTTTCCAGCTGAACCTGCCCCCATTTACATACTAATCCTGCAATAAAGACTGCTAGAGTAATAGTAATAGGGTCGATCAAGGCCTTTTCGATTAAATGGTGATTCATCATCCCGCTAATCCAAGCTGCTGCAATACCCATTACAAACAAAAAGATTTCTAAATTGTGTTCAACCTTTTTTACCGAAAAAGGTAAAAATAAAACCAGAATTAAAATAATTACTAATCCAATCATTCATACCAGATCCCTTATCAAGATTGTTTTACTTATAGATCTTAAGAACTTCTACTTTTAATACCATGATATCTATAAATATATGGAAGATTGTCCATTAATATTATCTTAAATATTTATACAAAAGTCTAAAGATTCTCTATTAAGGTGGAAACCGTTTTCATATAAAATGAGGGCAAGTAAATATGCCTTTATTAAAAATTGGAGGACATGTGATGAAAAAGTATGTAATCTGCGGGGTCAGCAATCGAGCATTAGAAATGTTTATTAAACCACTATTGAATGAGTTTTCAAAAGATAATAAAATTGTAGGTTTATTAGATTCTGACCCGCTTCGGTTTACGATTTGCAAAGAAAAGTATCCTCAGTTAAACCAGATTCCTGTCTTTAATCCTGAACAATTTGAAGCTATGATAGATACAACGAACCCAGATTATGTCATTGTTACAGGTAGAGACGATACACACGTTGACTATATTTTAAGAGCATTACATAAGCAGGTGAATGTGATAACAGAAAAGCCGATGGTGACCAGCGCAGCAGATGCTTTCAGAGTAATGCAGGCTGAAGCAGACAGCAAAGGTAAAGTCATTGTTACATTTAACTATCGGTACAGTACGTTTCATCGGAAAATTAAGGAAATGATTCTGGAAGGAAAAGTGGGGAGAATCACTTCTATAGACCTAAATTGGTATATTGATACGTATCATGGTTCAAGTTACTTTAAAAGATGGAATCGGAGTCGTCAAAATTCCGGCGGCCTATCCATTCATAAATCTACCCATCATTTTGATCTTATCAATTGGTGGTTAGATCAAAAACCAGAAGAAGTATTCGCATACGGCGCTTTGAATTACTTTGGAAAAGATGGTGAAATGAACCCAAGGAAAGAGTCAGGCCGGTTTTGCGGGACGTGTAATGTTAGGAATGACTGCAGTTATTTTAGACGGTGGAATCCCCGAATTGGATCCACAACGGTGCGAGATGACCACCTTTTAGCAGGTGTATATGAAAAGGATGTGCCGTATACAAATTATCGTCCTGATGCATGTATTTTTGATGAAGAAATTTCCATTGAGGATACGTATGTAGCTGCAGTTAAATATGACGGTGGGAGCATGCTAAGTTACTCGATTAATTTTTCAGCACCATATGAAGGATATCGCTTGGCTATTAACGGAACGAAGGGAAGAATTGAAACAACTGAGTACCACGAACCTTCTAGGATTCCGTTTGAGTACCCTGAACAAAAGATAGATTATTACCCACTTTTCGGAGGAAAAGAAACGATTGAACTCATCAAAGATCCTGGAGGGCATGGCGGGGGAGACCCTATCCTTTTAGCTGATTTATTCCTCGGTCCGGACCCAGCCCAGAAGTATGAAATTTTGGCAGGAGCTCAGGCAGGTGCCTACTCCATAGCGGTCGGTGAAGGGGTATGGCGTTCTGTTGTAGAAAAGAAACCCATTAACATAAATGAGATCCTATTTCATCCGGATCATCAACTAATTAAGTGATATAAGATATTTAAGTAAAACATACTATTAGTTAAATTTAAACTACCTGGTATGTTTTTTCTTTTTTTCAATGAAATTATCTTTGCACGCGGCTGCAAAATGAGTAGAATGATTTTATACTTTTAGGAAGCGGCTATTCAAAGAGGAGATTAAAACATGTTTAGGAAGAAACTTACAACTTCTGTGATGGCCCTGACCATGATCATGGGATTGGTACTTACGGGCTGCAAGAGTGAGGACTTATTGTTCCATAAATCAACCTCAAAAAAAGATAACGTGATTAAAATCGTTTTTTGGGATGATAATACAGGACCGCAGCGGAAGCCAATTTGGGAGAAATTGATTACAAAGTTTGAAGAAGAAAATCCAACTATTGATGTCGAATACATCGGATTACCAAAGGACTCAGCAAAAGCGATGTTTGACGCTGCTATTGCTTCAGGGGAAACGCCTGATGTGGCTAGTGTTTATACGAGCTGGCTGCCAGAATTTTCGGTGCGCGACGCTTTGTTGCCTTTAGATTCTTATTTTTCAAAATGGAGTGAAAAGGACAAAATTAACAAAGGTGCGATAGATTTTAATAAACGTATGGTTAGTAATCAAAATTTATACGGGATCCCATATACACAAAACCTCGATATCCTTTGGGTCAGGTCTGATTGGTTTAAAGAGGTCAATTTGAATATTCCTGAGACATGGGACGAGTTCTTTACTGCGGTTGAACTGTTAACGAATAAATCGGATAATCGTTATGGGTACTCAATCCGTGGGGGCGCAGGGGGTTCTTTTCAATTACAACGGATGATGTATGCATATTCAGGCATTGAAACATTCTTCAAAGATGGGAAAAGTACAATCAATGATCCGAAGCATGTAGAATTTTTAAAGAAATATTTTGGATTGTACCAAAACTATACGCCTATTAGCGATATCACAAACGATTATAAGGCGATGATTGCAGGATTTGATTCAGGGAAGATCGCGATGTTACAGCATAACATTGGGTCTTTTGCAGAACATAATGAATCGTTGGATTCCGGACAATTTCAAGCGATTCCTTTGCCAAAATCGGTTAAAGGCAATTTTGTTGCAGAAGACGGCAACACCATTGGGATAAGTATTTTTAAAGGGACCAGGTTTCCAGAGGAATCATGGAAATTTATTGAATTTATTAATTCGAAAGAGGCACAAAGCTTTTGGAATCAGAGTGTTGGTCAAATTCCCACTAATTTAGATGTACTTAATGAGGACTGGATTAGGACTTCACCGCATATTCAGACAGCTCAGGAAGTCTATAATGACCCAGCTACCATTCTTTTTGAGCCGCCATTTTATCTTTCGGAATATCGTACAATTCTAAATACAATTGTCGACACAGGTACTCAATCAGTGCTAAGTGGAAAAATGACCGTGGAAGAGTTTCTAAACAAATGGGCAGAAGCAATGGAAGAGGCGCAAAAACAATATGATGAAGGACTCGGGAAACCAATATAAGTTTAGGCATTCGTTGATGTGCAGCGAATGCCTTTTTTTATTTTTATCTATTTTTAGAAATATCTTAAAATTTTAATCAATCATCTTAAAATCTTTAATTATGTAAGAAACCGTTTTCATTTATTATAAAAAACAGAGAGGAGGAAACTAGATGAGTTTATCACAAGGTGTTACTGAAACGGTTATTAACAGCAAAAAGACGGTGAAACAGAAGAAAGTCAAAAAGGATAGATGGGTTCCCTACCTTTTTATTCTACCCTCATTCCTTATTATCTTAGGTTTTCTTTTTTATCCGATAGCAACTGTATTCTATTACAGTGTTCAACACTATGATGTGTCGGCACCATATTATAATGGATTTGCTGGTTTAGAGAACTTTAAACAAATATTTACGAATGACAAGATGTTCATACCAAGTTTAATAAATAGTTTGAAATGGGTTGTAACTGAAGTAGGTTTACAATTAGTGTTTGGTATGATCCTCGCTTTACTATTGAACCAAACCTTTAAGTTTAGAGGTTTAGTACGTGCTGTGGCTTTTATCCCTTGGGCGATTTCAGGGGTGTTGGCGTCCACTATGTGGTCATTAATGTTTAACGAGCATATGGGTGTACTCAATGACTTACTAATGAAGATAGGAATTATCAATGAACCACAGGCATTCTTAGCAAGCACGTCAACAGCTTTTACATCGGTGATTATTGCTGAATTGTGGAGAGGTATTCCGTTCTTTGCCATCACTTTACTAGCGTCCTTATCAAGTATACCGAATGAACTATATGAAGCAGCAAGGGTAGATGGTGCAAGTAGATGGAAGTCGTTTATATATGTAACATTACCACAATTAAAAAATACGATTGTCTTAACTACTTTACTAAGAGTTGTTTGGGAGTTTAATAACGTCGATCTATTGTTTAACTTAACGGGTGGTGGACCTGCTCATTCAACCACAACACTTACTATGTATATTGCAGATTTAGCGGTACATGGAAGTAATTTTGGATACGGATCAGCATTAACGGTTGTTTCATTTGGAATCTTACTAGTTTTCGCCATCCTTTATCTGAAACTTTCACGTTATGAAAAGGAGTGATTTGAAGGATGTTTACAGCCAATAAAAAAGTCGACAAAATTTTAACTCTATACCTACCTTTAACAATGTTATTGAGTTTTACCATCTTTCCAATCTACTGGACAATAAATACAGCCTTCAAACCTGAAGGGGATATTGTAAAACGCCCCCTGCAGTATTTGCCAGTAAACCCGACAACTGAAAACTTTGTCACTGCTTGGACTAACGTTGGTTTTGCTACTTTCTTTAAAAATAGTTTAATAGTTGGCGTTTCTACAGTTTTGGTTGTGCTTGTCTGTTCTACTTTATCCGGTTATGCATTGAGCAGATATCAGTTCAAGGGAAAACGCAGTTTTATGATTATGCTGCTATGTACTCAATTCATCCCAAGAGCCATGATGATTATTCCTTTGTTCGTCATTTTCAAAAATCTAGGGTTAATCAGTAATCCACTTTCACTGATTATTACCTATACAGCTATCGAAATTCCGTTTACCACGATCTTGATGAGTGGATTTATCTCAAATGTTCCAAAGGAGTTAGAAGAAGCAGCGATGATTGACGGCTGCTCGAAACTACAATCACTGCGTCATGTCGTATTTCCATTATTGCTGCCTGGAATTGTAGCAACAGGGGTATTTACCTTCATTTACACTTGGAATGAATTTTTAATCGCGCTAATGCTGACCAATCAACAATCCAAGTTTACACTCCCTGTTGGATTAAGTACGATGCTGGGAGAATTCAGTATCAATTATGGAGCTTTGGCAGCTGGAAGTGTAATCGCTTTAATTCCTGCAGTGATATTATTTGCCTATGCACAGAAGCACCTAGTAAACGGTATGGGTGGGGCTGTAAAAGGCTAATTATAAAAAATATTTAAGGGGGCATTATCATGATGAAGAAAAAATTCTCAACCACTGTTCTTGCACTAACAATGGCAACAGGCATGTTGCTTGCGGGCTGCGGCGGTAAAGAAGAAGCTGCAACTAAACCAACTAAAAAAGATGCAACAAAATCAGATGAACCTGTAACACTCCAATTTTGGGATGAAAACGCAGGTCCAGCTCGAACTCCTGTTTGGGAAGAAGTCATTAAACGATTTGAAGAAAAGAACCCTAATATTGATATTGAGTATGTTGGTATTCCAAATAGTTCAGCTAAGTCCAAATATGACGCGGCTATTGCAGCGGATGATACACCGGATATTGGTTCTATGCAAACAACTTGGCTGCCAGAGTTCTCCATTCGTGAAGCTTTGCTGCCACTTGATTCATACTTCAAGAAGTCTGAAATCAGCAAGAAAATTAACCCAAGTGCAACTGGTGTAAATAAGAAAATAACTCAAGATGGGAAGCTTTATGGTATTCCATATGCACAGAATTTAGATGCATTATGGATTCGTACAGACTGGTTTGAACAAGCTGGTGTACAAGAGCCTAAAACGTGGGATGAATTCTTTACCGTTATTGAAAAAATGAGAGATGAAGCCAATAATCGTTATGGATTTACAATCCGTGGTGGTGCAGGTGCATCCTTCACCATTCAAAGAGCGATGTTTGCTTATAGTGGTTTAGACTTTTTTGATAAGAATGGCAAGACCAATATCAATGATCCTAAACACGTAGAATTTGTTGAAAAGTATTTTTCTTACTATGATAAATTAACGCCAAAGAGTGATATCACAAATGGCTATAAGGAAATGATTGCCGGCTTTGATACAGGTGTTGTAGCAATGGTACACCACAATCCGGGCTCTTATGGAGAGCACAAAAAAGCATTACCAGATGGTTCTTACAAGTTAATTCCACTGCCAACAACTGAAAAAGATGGTAAATATGTTGCAGAAGGTGGTAATGCAGTTAATCTTGGTATCTTCAAATCTACTGAACATGCTGATGAAGCATGGAAATTCGTAGAATTTGTTAACTCAGAAGAAGCACAAAGTTATTGGAATCAACAAACTGGTCAAATTCCTACAAACTCTGATGTGTTAGATGATGAATGGGTACAAGAGGCACAGCATATCAAAACAGCATTTGAAGTTTACAATGATCCTGATACAAAACTATATGAACCGCCATTCTATCTGCCAGATTATCGTGCAATCCTAGATGGAGTCGTAGACCCAGGGGTACAAGCGGTTATGAGTGGAAAAATGTCGGCAAAAGACTTCCTTGATGAGTGGGCAAAAGCAATTGAAGATTCTAAAGCAAAATATGACCAAACTTTTAAAAAATAAATTAAATCTTCATTCTGGGTGTTGATTCTATTAACACCCAGTTTTCCTATATGGAACATCGAATGAGATAAAAAAGAAGGAGATAGGATTATGGGAAATACAACAGATAAAATTAGAACAGAAACTCCGTTAGCGATGGCGGAAAAAGCATGCCAAGCATTAATGAATACCTTCCGTGCTGAGGATTTACCTCCAGTAAATTGGTTCCATTATCACCAAGGTGTTTTCCTATATGGAATGTATAGAGTTTGGGAAGAAACAGGCAATGAAGAGTACTTCAATTATATCAAAGGATACTTTGATCACTTAATAGATGAAGAAGGAAATGTCGTTTTTGAAAGAGATCAGTTAGACTCTATCATGCCGGGGATTCTATTGTTTCCTTTATATGAAAAGACGAAGAATCCTAAATATATGATTGCGGCAAAGAAATTAAGAAGTGCTTTAGATACAATCAATAGAACGACTGAAAACGGTTTCTGGCATAAGGAAAAATACCCTTATCAAATGTGGTTAGATGGACTATTTATGGGTGGACCATTCATGCTTATGTACAGCAAGCATTTTCAAGAAGAAGAATTGGTTCAGCTTGTATTGCTTCAAGAAAAGCTAATGAGAAAACATATGACAGACTCTAAAACTGGTTTGCTTTTCCACGCTTGGGATGAGAAGAAAGTACAGCCGTGGGCTGATTCAGAAACAGGCTGTTCTCCGGACTTCTGGGGACGTTCAGTGGGCTGGTACGGTGCCGCACTGATTGATTTGTTAGAAGTATTGGGAGAAAAGAAACGTGGTCAGGAAGAGTGGATTAAATCCCTGCAAAATTTCATCCCTGCTATTGTGAAATTCCAAAATGAACAGTCCGGCCTTTGGTACAATGTGGTCGATAAAGGGGACCGTCCAGATAATTGGCTAGAATCCTCATGTTCTGCTCTGTTCTTATATTTTATTGCAAAGGCTGTTAAGCTAGGCATTGTTGATGAATCTTACCGTGAGGTTTGTGATAAAGCCTATGCAGGATTATTAGAGCACATGGTAGAAAGTGATGATTCTTCTTTTACTCTAAAAGGAATAGTGGTCGGAACTTCCGCAGGAACATACGATTACTATGTTTCACGTCCTACATCTGAAAATGATCTTCATGGAATGGGTGCATTTATCTTAGGCAGCATGGCGTTACATGATCTATATAAAAAAAATTAACATTATTATAAAATACCATACAATAGAAGCTTCCATTGTAAAATGGGAGCTTTCTAACTCTATTAACTAATTACATTTAGGAGGTTTATCCTCATGCAAGTTAGTACAATAAAGATTGATGGTTCTCAGCCAATTAAGTTATTACCTACAAGGTCTTGGAGGACTTATTTAGGTGGAAAGCTCTTAGATGAACTTCATGGAATCAGTGATCCCAAGGATAGTCGTTACCCTGAAGAATGGATGATGTCGATTATTTCTACCAATAGAAATGTGGACCGGCAACATCTAATTGATGAGGGATTAAGCAAGTTAGACCTGCCCGATAGGGACAGCTCCTTGAAAGACTTAGTGGATCATAATCCTGTAGAGTTCTTAGGGGAAAAACATGTTAAGAAGTACGGTAAACAAACTGGAGTACTAGTTAAGTTGATTGATACCGCTGAGCGTTTGATTATACAAACCCACCCAGATAGGAAGCAAGCACAGGACCTATTTAATTCCTTGTATGGAAAAACAGAATGCTGGCATTTTGTGGGCGGAAGGGAAATCGACGGAGAACTCCCTCATGTATATATGGGCTTTAAACCCGGTGTAACAAGAGAACAATGGAAAGCTTTGTTTGTCGAACAAAATGTTAAAGGTATGCTTGATTGTTTACATAAATACTATGTTCAGCCCGGAGATACGTTCTTAGTTGAAGCAGGGATTCCACATGCCATTGGTTCTGGCTGTTTATTGGTCGAAATTCAAGAGCCTTCAGACATTACCGTCCGCATGGAAAAAACTTCACCTTCAGGATTACAAATTGATGATTTCTTAATTCATCAAGGACTAGGATTTGAAAAGATGTTTGATGTTTTTAAGTACGACACTTTTACTAGACAAGAGACTCTAGAAAACTGGAAAGTAGCTCCAGAAATTGTCACAGAATTAAATGGCAGTATAGAAATTGAACTCATAGGTTATAATCGAACACCATATTTCAGAATGACTCAATTGGAAGTCCAAACTGAAACTGAAGTGCAGGGGCACGGAGTATTTTCAGGATTATATATACTATCTGGTGAGGGCGCCATCATAACAGGTAAAGATCGCCTGTCAGTAAAAAAAGGTGAGCAATTGTTTATTCCTGCCACAGATTCTAGTTTTACAATCATTAATAATAGCAATGAGGCTGTTAAAGCATTAAGGTTATTCGGTCCAGATGTAAAATAGACTGCGGCGGCTAGATTTTTTATCTAGCTGCTGTTTTTTTATCCAATTGACTGATAATTTCGTATTATGATAAAATGCGGAAAACGGTTACAATGAAATAAGAGAATAGTAAGTATTTATTTACTAACAGGGAGTTCCTTCTATGACAGCTGTAAAGATAAAAAACTTTATTCGTAAACATTTTTTCTATTCTTTTAAATCCACGATTAATACTCTCTATTTACCTATCATTATTCTTTTCATATTAATTACAGGATGGGTTTCATCATTGTTAGCAACCGCACAAATAGAAGAAAATGCCTATAAAAATGTGAATGATACAATTTTCCAAACAAAGAATTATCTTGATAATATACTTACAGATGTTTTTCAGCAGCTAGTCTCCTTATCAAATGATCCTAGAATTTTGTCTTTGGCGGATAAAGAAGTATCTGAAATAAAGCCGGAATCTTATGTAGAGATTGATAATAACTTAAAGCTTATTTATTCACGATACAATGTCATCCTTGAATCCGTTGTCGTTAATCATAAGCAAAATGGCTTTTTATTATATCATACGAACTATAACTCAAATCCAACGATAAATTATGACGAGTATTTTACAAAATTCAGTGGAAACAAAGAGGGGTTTTATTGGAGGAACATTCATGAAGACCACGAATTTAATAAAAACAATAAGGTCATGTCAATATTTAGATTAATTGAAAAGAATCAATCAACTTCAAAAGGAATCGTTCTATTTAATTTAAGGGTAGAATTTTTTGAACAGGTATTAAATAAATCATTAATCGGAGATAATGGCTACCTGACACTTATTAGTCCGGATGGAATCTATGAATCTAAAAATGTAAAAAAGGATTACAAGTTGGATAAACCAACTCTTCACTCGCTGCAAAATCTTAATGACGAAGCAGGGAAGTTCACTTATGAAAATAGTGCAGGGGAAGATATGATTGTAATTTACGATACATTAAGTTCGAATAAATGGAAAATAGCAGCTGTTATCCCACAAGATGAAATCTTAAAAAAGGTTAATTACATTAAAGATTTCACTATTCTATTAGTGGTTTTAATGATTTTAAGCGCGATTAGTATTACTAATATCGTAGGAAAATATATCACCCATCCGTTTAAAAAAATGGCCAATCAAATGGGGATGATAAATAAAAAAAATCTGGACTTTGATGTTGAAATGTCGGGTCCTGAAGAAATGAAAATCCTGCATACTGGCTTTAAAGAATTAATAATCCGAATTAATACCTTAATGGACCAAATCCGATTAGAACAAGAAGAGAAACGACAATTGGAATTTGCAATCATGCACGCCCAAATTAATCCTCACTTTCTTTATAACACCATGTATTCAATAAAAGGATTGTGTGATATGGGTCTGAATAAAGATGCCAGCCAAATGATTAGTGCACTAACAAGTTTTTTCAGGATCGGAATTAGTAAAGGAAGAGAAATCATTTCCATCCAGGAAGAAATGGAACATATTCAACATTATTTGTTTATTCAGGAAATGCGCTATGGCGATGATTTTTCCTATGAAATTGACATCGAAAAAGAAATCCTTTCCTATAATATTATTAAACTTTCATTGCAGCCTCTCATTGAAAATGCGATCTACCATGGGGTAAAGCAAAAACGAGGCCAAGGTATCATAACGATTCGAGGATATCAAGTTAGAGAAACCATCCATTTAGAGGTTAGTGATAATGGGAATGGAATACAACCACAAAAATTAAAGGATATTATTCTAGAAATTGAGGCTTCTTATCAGGAGAAAAAGAAGTATCTTGGTATTGGTCTGCAAAGTGTAAATGAACGAATTAAAATTCACTTTGGCAACGAATACGGTTTAACCATTGCAAGTGAACCTGGTAATGGGACAATGGTTACCATTATAATTCCCAAAACAAAAGGGGAGATTAACGATTATGCATAAAGTAATTGTTGTAGAAGATGATAGAATTATTCGTCGAGGTATATGCCAGGCAATCCCGTGGACAGAGCATGGATTTGTTATAGCTGGCGAAGCAGGAGACGGTGAGGTGGCATTAGAGTTAATTGAAAAGGAACAGCCCCAAGTGGTTGTTTCCGATATCAATATGCCTTTTATGAGCGGCTTAGAAATGGCGAAACAGATTAAAGAAAGAAGCCCTGAGACAAGAATTATTTTTCTAACAGGCTATGAAGATTTCAAGTATGCACAGGAAGCCATTAAATTAAAAGCGTTTGACTATTTGTTAAAGCCAGTTGATTCTGAATACTTGCTCAAAAAAGCCAAAGAGGCAGCGGTTGATTGGGAAAAAGAAACAGTGAAAGAAAAAAGAATCATAGAGTCCTTGCCTTTACTGCAGCAGAAATTTTTTCAAAAATTGATTCGAGAGGGAGACTGCCGGGTTGATGTCGAGAAAGAGCTATTTGGGCTTGATGTTCAAATGGAGGGTCCTTTCTTTGCGGTTATTCTTGTTAAGAATACAATTGAGCTTGACCTTGAAGGCAATTTTTTAAAAGAAAAAGTTACTAGTTTCATTTCTTCCTATTTTCGTGAATTAAGTTGTTTGGTGATGAATGCGGATGTCGGTGAAAATGCAATTCTTTTATCGCTTGAAAGTGATCATGATTCAAAGAAAGGGGAGTTAGCGCAAGCGTTGTTTAATTATCTAGGCAAAGAGATAGATGATACCATTACCATTACACATGGACGAGCATATCCTAATCTATTTGAAGTAGGTAAGTCTTTTCTTGAAGCCAGGGTAGCCATGGATATGAGACATATTATGGGTACAGGCAGGGTAATTTCTTTGGATGAAACGGTATCAAAGTGTGATAAAAAAGAAAATCTTGTTCACGATTTAGAAATGAAATTAGAAACACATATCAAGGCTGGTTTACCAGAAAAGGTAAAAGAAACACTGGCAGATTTAAGTGCGGCCATAATAGATAGAAAAACGGTTGCTTTATCAGATTTGAAAGTTCTTGGTGTCAAATTTAGTACGATGTTATTTTTTGAAATTGAAAAATGGAAAAAGGAAGATACTTCAAACAGCTTTAATTCCTCCGATGTATATAAGAATATTATGGAGTTAACAACTCTATCAGAAATGACAGATATCTTATACAAGTTAATAGAACAATGGTCTACAGCCATGTTTAAAAAGAAGGAAAAAAATTATTATAGCCACGTTGACGAGGCTATCAAGTATATGCAGGGAAATTTCCAAGACAGTAGTCTAACACTTCAAAAGGTGGCCGAGTTAATTCACGTTAGTACCCCCTATTTGAGTAACCTATTTAAAATGGAGAAAGGGTTTAATTTTGGGGATTATTTGTTAGAGTTACGAATGAAAAAGGCGATGGAACTATTGGGCGAGGGAAATATTAAAACCTATGAAGTTTGTGAACAAGTTGGTTATAGTAACCCACAATATTTTGGAATATGTTTTAAGAAATACACTGGTTTTACACCAGCTGAATTTAAGAAAAAGTTTAAATAACTAGAGCGTATATATCCGAGTGGAAGATTCCATTCGGATTTTTTTTAATATTGTTAAAATTTTAAGATAATCATCTAAGATTTTAAGGACTTTGCCAGGATGAATTGTAACCCCTTTCATAGATTAATATAATCAATCTGTAAGTTAATGAACGGTAAATGACTGGAGGATGGATATGGCTGCCAATATAGGAATCCGGGCACACGATATTGAAGACCCATCGATTTTGAATGTAGCTACTATAATAGCAAATAAAGGGCTAAGCTCTGTTCAGTTAGCATTAGGGAAATCCTTAAAGAATATTAATTCTCAATTAGGGAGTTTAAGCCCCGGCTTTGCACAGAAGATAGGAAGTGTTTTTGGCAAGCAGGATATACAAATAGCTGTTCTTGGGTGCTATTTCAACATGATTCATCCTGACCACACGGAAAGAAGAAAAGGGATGGAGCGATTTAAGGAGCATCTTCGGTTTGCAAGAGATTTTGGCTGCAGTATTGTCGGAACGGAGACTGGAAATGTTCAGGCTGAAATCATTTATACAGAAGAGAACTTTACAGAACAGCCGTTTCTTGAAGTAGTCGAGAGTGTCAAAGAGCTCGTAGAAGAAGCAGAAAAATTTGGAGTAATTGTAGGCATCGAGGGAGGAATCAACCATCCAATTCATTCACCTGAGCGGATGAAGAGATTACTTGATTCTGTTCCATCTAACAATCTACAGGTGATTTATGACCCTGCTAACTTCATCTCCATTGATAATTTTCTTAATCAAGAAGCAGTTATCCAAGAAGCTTTTGAATTGTTTGGAGACAGAATAGTGATTATGCATGCCAAGGATTTTGTTATTGAGGATGAACAAGTCAAAATAGTTCCAGTCGGGCAAGGATTGTTAAATTATAATTTTCTATTTAGCTTATTAAAAAAGAAAAAACCATTTATCAATATATTAATGGAAAGCACACGGGAACCATATATAGATGGGAGTCTAGCTTTCTTAATCGATAAATACGAAAGTGCATAGTTAGAAATAAAACAATAACAAAGAAAGAAGGGTGCCGCGATGCGAAGCTTCATGGATGATAATTTCTTACTAAATAATGAAACATCGGTTACTTTATATCACGAATATGCAAAGGATATGCCAATCATTGACTACCATTGCCATTTAAGTCCGAAGGAAATTTATGAAAATAAAAAGTACAAAAACATTACTGATATTTGGTTATCTGGAGACCACTACAAATGGCGGCTAATGCGCAGTAACGGGATTGATGAAGAGTTCATTACCGGAAGTGCTAGTGATTATGATAAGTTTCTAGCTTGGGCAAGGACGGTTCCAATGACAATTGGAAATCCACTGTTTAATTGGACTCATTTAGAGTTACAACGATACTTTGGGATAGACCAGCTATTGAATGAAGAGAGTGCTCCGGTTGTTTGGGAGAAAGTGAATACCTTACTCAAAAGTGAAGGTTTTGGTGCGAGGGATTTTATCAAAAAATCGAATGTACAAGTGGTTTGTACCACGGATGACCCTGTAGATAGTCTTGAATATCATCAACGATTAAAAGAAGAGTCCGATTTTGATGTAAAGGTTCTTCCAAGCTTCAGGCCGGATAAAGGACTGGAAATTAATAGAGATGGATATCTCGATTGGGTAAATAAGCTGCAAGAGGTTTCTGGTATTACCTTCGATACGTATGAGGGCTTTTTACAAGCGCTTGAATCAAGAGTCCGTTTTTTTCATTCGGTTGGAGGAAGAGTTTCAGACCATGCGATTGATGTCATGATGTATGCTGATACAACAAAAGAAGAAGCAGCAAAGATTTTTAAAGATGCCTTAGAGGGTAAGAAAATATCAATGGAAGATGAAAAGAAATATTAAAGTTACACGTTAACTTTCCTCGGTAAAATATATTCCGAATTAGGCTGGGCCATGCAGTTCCATATTAATGCTTTAAGAAATAATAATTCAAGAATGTTTAACAAATTAGGACCAGACACAGGCTATGATTCTATTAATGATGAGGAAATTGCAAAGCCATTGGCTAAATTATTAAATGCGATGGAAGAGGACAATGCGCTTCCTAAAACGATTATTTATTCGTTAAATCCGAATGACAATACTATTATTGCAGCAATGATTGGTAATTTTCAAGGTGGAGGCATACCAGGCAAAATTCAATTTGGAACGGCATGGTGGTTTAACGATAATAAAACAGGAATGCTTGACCAAATGCAGGCATTAGCCAATGTCGGGTTAATTACCCGTTTTATTGGAATGCTGACAGATTCCAGAAGCTTTCTGTCCTACACAAGACATGAATATTTTAGACGGTTATTCTGCTATCTCATCGGTGAATGGGTGGAAAATGGCGAAGTACCTAATGATACAGAATTTTTAGGGGAAATTGTTCAAGGAGTCTCGTATGACAATGCAAAAGAGTATTTTCAATTTTAAATGCCCCAATTATGAGGAGGAGCATTCATGGAAGTTTTAAATAATAGCTTAGTAAAGGATCGCCAAAAATACCCTGAGAAAGTATTGCAATTTGGTGAGGGGAATTTTTTACGAGGATTTGTTGACTGGCAAATTGATGTCATGAATAAGCAGGGGATTTTTAACGGCAGTGTTGTCGTTGTCCAACCGCGCGGACAAGAAAAAATTGATAAATTAAATGCACAGGATGGTCTGTATACACTCTACTTACAGGGGATGAAGGAAGGTAAAGCGGTTCAGGAGCATTCTATTATTTCCAGTATTAGCAGAGGTATCAATCTTTTTAACGAGTATGGTCAGTATCTGCAACTAGCAGCGAATCCGGAGTTAAGGTTTATTTTTTCAAATACCACAGAAGCTGGAATTGCCTTTGACGAAAATGACCGTTTAGAAGATCGCCCGCAAAGAAGTTTTCCTGGAAAATTAACTGCTTTTTTATATGAGCGTTACAATGCTTTTCAAGGTGATAAGAACAAGGGCTTGATTATCATCCCGTGTGAACTGATTGATCGAAATGGTGAAAAGTTAAAGGAAATCGTCCTAAAATATGCAGAACTTTGGTATCTGGGGGATGAATTTGCTGCATGGATACATGAGGGAAATACATTCTGCAATAGTCTTGTCGATCGAATTGTACCCGGCTACCCAAGAGATAGGATTGAGGAAATTACAGAAGAGCTTGGATATAAAGATAATCTGCTAGTGGTCGGTGAACATTATCATTTATGGGTAATCGAAGGACCGCAGTCAATTAAAAAAGAGTTTCCAGCACATTTGGCGGGACTAAATACTTTGGTGGTTGATGACTTAACACCTTATCGAACGATAAAGGTCCGGATATTAAATGGTGCCCATACGGCGATGACACCCGTTTCCTATTTATATGGGATTAATACTGTCGCCCAAGCTATTAAGGAAGAAGTGACAGGGCAATTTGTCAAAGAACTTATTAATGATGAAATTATACCGACGCTGGATTTGCCAATGGAAGAATTACATTCATTTGCAGAGGCTGTGTTAGACCGATTTAGGAATCCATATATGGATCATTTCCTATTAAGCATTTCACTTAATTCGGTCTCTAAGTTTAAGACAAGAGATTTACCTACCTTATTAGAATATTACAATCGAAAGCGTGAATTACCAAAAAAACTTGTTTTCTCTTTAGCTGCTCTTATCTCTTTTTATAAAGGAAAAAGAGGGGAAGAAGAGATTCCTTTAGCAGATGATCAGGATGTACTAGATTTATTCAACGTACAATGGAGTCACTACAATAAAACAATCGACAGCTTGAAGGGCATCGTTTCAAATGTACTAGAATACGAGAAAATTTGGGAGATGGATTTAAACCAAATACCTGGACTAACTGCTGCAATTACGAATCATCTCTTCAATATTGAAACAATGGGAATGAAAAAGTCCATTGAGTTAGTTTTAGGACAAAAAGCAGCCAACTAGAGGGGGGAGAATTCTAATGTTGGAAATCATCCAGATTCATAATCAAGACAATGTCGTGGTTGCCTTAAAGGACTTAAAAGCTGGTCAAACTTTTACTGTAGAGGGTGAAACGATCACGCTAAAGGAAGCTGTACCAAGAGGACATAAGGTTGCCATTAAAAACATTGCGTTAAATGAACATATCGTTAAATACGGCTATCCGATTGGGCATGCCATAAAAGAAATTTTTGTTGGAGAACATATTCACACCCACAATACGAAAACGAACTTAGACGGTATTCAGGAATACCAATATAATCAAAAGCTAAACACCACACAATATGAAAAAGAGTACCTAACATTCAATGGATTCAAAAGAAAAAATGGTAATGTTGGAATTAGAAATGAGCTGTGGGTCGTTCCGACAGTAGGTTGTGTAAATGGCGTCGCCGAAAGAATGATTAAGCTGTTTGAAAAAGAAGTAGGCGATATTACTCCTTTCGAAAATGTTCTTGTATTAAAGCACAATTACGGCTGCTCACAATTAGGTGACGATCATGAAAATACAAAGAAAATACTAAGGGATGCTGTGCTGCACCCCAATGCCGGCGGAGTGTTAGTCCTTGGTCTTGGCTGCGAAAACAACAATTTATATGAATTCAAAGAAAGCTTGGGAGACTATGATGAAAATCGAGTAAAGTTTTTAGTCTCCCAAGAAGTTACAGATGAAATTGAAGCTGGTGTTGCGTTACTAAAAGAAATCTACGAAAACTCTAAAAATGATAAGCGAGAAGCTGTCCCTTTATCTGAACTAAAGGTTGGTTTAAAATGCGGCGGTTCGGATGGACTCTCAGGTATTACGGCTAATCCGCTGCTGGGAAAATTCTCAGATTTCTTAGTGTCTCAAGGTGGAACGACGGTGTTGACGGAAGTACCTGAAATGTTTGGTGCGGAAACGATACTGATGGAACGGGCCGCAGACGATGAAGTATTTAATAAAACGGTTGAATTAATTAATGAATTTAAGGAATATTTCCTTCAAAATAAACAACCAGTCTATGAAAACCCATCACCAGGAAATAAGGCAGGCGGTATTACCACACTTGAAGATAAATCATTGGGTTGCACGCAAAAAGCAGGTACATCCGTTGTAAATGATGTCCTTAAATACGGAGAAATCATTAAACAAAAAGGTCTAAACCTTTTAAGTGCTCCAGGAAATGACCTTGTAGCATCTTCTGCTTTAGCTGCAGCAGGATGCCAATTGGTTTTATTTACAACCGGCCGCGGTACACCATTTGGAGCTTTTATTCCAACAGTTAAAATTTCAACCAATACACCAATCTATGAAGCGAAGCCGCATTGGATTGATTTTAATGCAGGCGTACTCTTAGAAAAAGAATCAGATGTGGTGTTGCGAGAATTTATTACTTACATTATCCAGGTTGCAAGCGGTGAATGGGTGAACAATGAAAAAAATGATTTTAGAGAGATTGCTATTTTTAAAACGGGAGTTACTTTATAGGTGATAGAGAAAAAACGGTAGGTAACCTATCGTTTTTTGCTGTATTTCGTAATGTTTAGTGCAATACCGGAGTAATTTAATTTGTCCGCTCTCTCTGAATTCGTTAAACTGGAGAAAGAGAGTAGAAATCATTTAAAAATATTTAGGAGTGAGCATTGAATGAATAAAAGAGTAGTGATTACAGGTGTTGGAGCAGTCACTCCTTTGGGAAATGATGCTCATACATCATGGGAACAGATTAAAAATGGTGTTTCCGGTATTGGCCATGCAACCCTTTTTGATGTAGAAAAGGTTGACATCAAGATTGCAGCAGAAGTTAAAGGCTTTGCGCCAGAGGAGTTTATGGATAAAAAAGAAGCAAGAAGGATGGGGCGTTACAGCCAGTTTGCTATTGCAGCAAGTCAAATGGCTGTTAAGGATGCAGGTATCAACATTGGAGTAGATATTCAACCGGAACGGGTCGGCGTTTGGATTGGATCAGGAATTGGCGGATTAGCTGAATTCGAGGAACAGCATCGGAAGTTTATTGAAAAAGGCCAAAGAAGGGTCAACCCGTTTACGATACCGATGTTTATTCCCGATATGGCAGCAGGACAAGTATCCATTTCACTTGGAGCGAAAGGAATCAACAATTGTTCGGTTACAGCATGTGCGTCTGGAGCCAATTCAATTGGAGATGCATTCCGGGTGATTCAAAAAGGGGATGTGGATGTGATGATTGCCGGCGGAACGGAAGCAACCATCACTGGGATGACTGTCGCGGGATTTTCAAATATGACCGCTCTTTCAAAAAATCCGGACCCGAACACCGCTAGCAGACCGTTTGATAAGAATCGTGACGGATTTGTCATAGGGGAAGGCGCGGGTATCGTAGTATTAGAAGAATTAGAACACGCATTAGCTCGTGGTGCTGCGATATATGGAGAATTAGCTGGGTATGGAGCTACAGGTGATGCCCACCATATTACGACTCCCGCACCTGAAGGAGAAGGGGCAGGAAGAGCAATGAAATTAGCATTAGCTGACGCCGGAATGACTACTGAACAAGTGGACTATATCAACGCTCATGGTACGTCCACCTATTATAATGATTTATATGAAACATTAGCCATCAAAGAAGTTTTCAAAGAACATGCCTATAAACTATCTGTCAGTTCGACGAAATCAATGACCGGACACTTGTTGGGAGCAACCGGGGCAATAGAGGCGATTTTTTCACTTTTGGCAATCAAGGATGGAATCATCCCCCCAACAATCAATTATGAAACTCCTGATGAAGAACTGGATTTAGATTATGTCCCTAACGTGGCAAAGGAAAAGGATATCGATGTAGTTTTATCCAATTCTTTAGGATTTGGCGGTCATAATGCCACTTTAATATTTAAAAAATTTGCTGAGTAAAAAAACTCTATAGTGACCGAAACCCAAAAAAGGTAAGAGGTACGGTCACTATAAGAGCTCTATAGTGCCCGAAACCCAAAAAAGGTAAGAGGTACGGTCACTATAAAGCTCTATAGTGACCGAAACCCAAAAAAGGTAAGAGCTAAGGTCACTATAAAAGCTCTATAGTGACCGAAACCCAAAAAAGGTAAGAGCTAAGGTCACTATAAGAGCTCTATAGTGACCGAAACCCAAAAAAGGTAAGAGCTAAGGTCACTATAAAAGCTCTATAGTGACCGAAACCGCAAAAAGGTAAGAGGTACGGTCACTATAAGAGCTCTATTGTGACCGAAACCCAAAAAAGGTAAGAGCTATGGTCACTATAAAAGCTTGATAGCGACCGAAACCCAAAAAAGTAAGAGCTACGGTCACTATAAGGATCCAACTGGATTTCTCAACGATTAATTAATATTTCTATATACCAAGCTTTTTTAAGAAATCGACTGTTTCCTGGTGCTCAGGTTTAATCAGTTTGAATAACTTTTTATCCGTTTTTACAAGAGGTTCCCCATATTCATCTGCAATCGGTCTTGTAAATGATCTGCTGTTTAACACTTTCCACGTTCCATCCTTGACCTCAAGCTGAAGGTCAATTATCCCAAGGCGGCTTCCAAAGGCAGCTGCCATTACAACTGGTTTTCCTTTAATTTTTCCTTCGTTAATGTTTGCCAAAGGTAAATTTTTAAAGGTAGGGCCAGGAAATACGCTATGAGAGTGTCCTGCTAAAATTGCATCAATCTCAGGAATGTCACTAAGGTAATAAACTGCGTTTTCCGTTTCGGGGTGATAGGGTTCACTGTCTATTCCTGTATGGGCAAGTGCGATAATAATATCAGCACCCTCTGCCTTCATGATAGGTACAAATTCCTTAGCACTCTCCACGATTGGCCGTGCTATTACTTTTCCTTCTAGATTTGCCTTGTCCCATCTCATAATCTGCGGAGGCATAAATCCTATGACACCAATATTCAATTGATGTTCCTTCCCTTGCTTGTCAACAACACTTCTTTTTAAAATAACATAAGGTTTAAAATAGGGTTTATTCTTTTTAACGGAGTAAACATTTGCATTTACAATCGGCATCTTTAATCCCTTAAGGACAGTAGTTAAAAACTTCAAGCCATAATTAAATTCGTGATTTCCAATTGTAATAGCATCATATTTTAAATAATTAAAAGCACGGTAAACAGGATGTATTCTTCCTTTTTGAATCCCCCGTATTCTTACTAAGTATTCACCCAGCGGATTTCCTTTTAAATGGTCCCCATTGTCAAACAACAAGGAGTTGACAGCTTCGCTTCTTGCCTGATGAATAAGACTTGCTGTTTTTACAAGCCCTATTGTATTGTCTGTTTTAGTTTGATAATAATCATAATTCACTAAAGCTGCATGGAGGTCTGTTGTCTCAAGTATTCGCAAATCAATAATTCCATTGTTGTTGACTGTACTGCTTTCTTCAGCAAACAAACTAGACGGGAAGCAGAAGCAAAAAATCGTGCTAATGAAGAGTAAAGGGAAAAACTTTTTGTTGTTCATAAATATGTCAGCCTCCTCTAAACTTCTTATCAGGTGTTATTATTTGGCATTTTGCATTTGTTGATACATTGTTAAAAATTTCTCAAGTATGACAAAAAATTGTCAAAAACATATGAATAAATAGTGAAAAAAGAGTGTTTCAAAAAAATCCTTTGAGGAGATTACTTATAATAGAAGAGACAAAAGGTGGAGGTTTGAGATATGAATATCACAACAATCATTGAGTTAGAAAATATGGAAGTAGAGAAGATTGCCGGGGCGAAATTGGTGTTTGCAGAGGAGCAGATTTCTGAAAATATTATTGAAACTTGTGTAGAGTGCTTCCAGGTAGAGGGATCCAATGAAACCCTATCAACAGAGGATGGAATGCAGCTAGTGTTCTCGCAATTAAAGTCTGAAGGTATTATCCCTTCAAAAGTAGAAGATTTCTCATTTGAAATGCCTTCCTGTGGACGACTAAAAACAAATCATGATGATGAGATTGAAGTACCGCAAAAAGTTATCATATCTTATATGTCATAAAGAAGTTCATTGAACTTCTTTTTTTTCTGTGATATTGGTCAATGCAGCTGTATGATAGGTTGCTTTATAATAAAAAAAATACATGTAATGTTAGCGCTTACAAAAGTCAAGGGGTTGTTTATACACATGCAATTTAATAAAAGGATTACCATCCTGACCGGTCATTTTGGAAGTGGAAAAACCGAAATTGCGATAAATATGACCTTGAATGAGAAAAAGATACATACCAGAACAGCTATTAATGACTTAGACATTATTAACCCTTACTTTCGAGCAAGAGATGTTTCGGATATTTTCACACAGCAGGATATAGAACTAATAGCCCCTGCCAACCGATTGGCAACCTCAGATTTACCCATAGTTTCCGGAGAAATCTATCGTATTTTACATGATCATCGCTATCGGGTGATTATCGATGCCGGTGGTGATAAAGACGGAGCAAGGGCATTAGGGCAGTATTATCATGAATGGAAGGAATTAAAACCTGAACTGCTATTTGTCCTAAACGTAAACCGTCCATATGTCAGTACCTTCGAAGGAGCAAGTGATACGATTAAGCAGATTGAAAAAGCATCCCGTCTAAAGGTAACGGGAATCATTAACAATTCCAATATTGGCAGTGAAACGGCCATGGCTGACATCCTTAACGGTTACGAATTAAGCTCAAAGATATCCAGCCAGCTTTCAATCCCCCTTTTAAATACAACCATTTCTGTAGATTTAAAAAACGAGGCTATTAATTTTGCCAGAAATCATCAGGTAATGTTTATCAAACGCTATATGAAATTACCTTGGGAAGGATAGGAGGAAAAATAGTGGAAAAGAGAGTTGTTTTTAATGAGAATGGTTGTAAATCCTGCGGGCTTTGTGTTCAGGTTTGTCCAGCAAATGTTATTTTTCTAGCAGACTACTTAAATGGCAAAGGTTATCGCCCGGCAGCTGTAACCAAGCAGGAAAAATGCATTAGCTGTGGGAAGTGTGCTCAACTATGTCCAGATTCTGTGATATCGGTGTACAGACCAGTAAAGGTGATGCAACCTGTTTAATAGGAAAGGAGTGTTAGGTATGGGGAAAGTTTTAATGAAAGGAAATGAAGTAATAGCAGAAGCAGCAGTCCAAGCGGGTTGTAAGTACTTTTTTGGCTACCCTATTACACCACAGAGTGAGCTAGTAGCATATATGGCAAGGAGACTTCCTGAAGTTGGAGGGTTATTCCTACAGGCCGAAAGTGAAATTGCTGCGATTCATATGGTTTATGGTGCTTCTGGAACAGGAGTAAGGGTAATGACTTCATCCTCAAGCCCTGGATTCAGTTTAAAACAAGAGGGTATTTCCTATTTAGTAGGTTCAGAGCTTCCAGCAGTGGTAGTTAACATTGTGCGTGGAGGTCCAGGATTAGGGAATATCCAGCCTGCGCAGTCAGACTACTTCCAAGTGACAAAAGGCGGCGGTCATGGGGACTATAATATCCCCGTGTTAGCACCAGCCTCTTTACAAGAAATAGTTGAATTGACTAGAGAAGCATTTAACATTGCCGACCGCTATCGGACGCCTGTTATTCTTATGGGGGATGGGATGCTTGGGCAAATGATGGAGCCAGTTGAGTTTAAAGAGCGGAATGAATCTGCACTTCCTGAGAAGAGTTGGGCAACTACTGGTACACGTGGAGATGGAGCTCCTAAAATTATTACATCTCTTGAACTTAATGCTGAGGCACTCGAAGAGCGTAACCATAAACTGCAGCAGAAATTTGCAAGAATAAAAGAAAATGAAGTGCGCTATGAAACTTATGAACTAGATGATGCTGAATATATACTGGTTGCTTTCGGTACAGTAGCTCGAATTACGATAAATGCTATTAATAAGGCAAGGCAGGAAGGATTAAAGGCAGGACTAATCCGTCCGATTTCACTGTGGCCATTCCCTGAAAAACCGTTTTTAGAAACGAGAGATCGAGTAAAGGGATATATATCTGTAGAAATGAGTGCCGGACAGATGGTTGAGGATGTAAGGTTGGCTGTTAACGGACATGCTGCGGTGGACTTCTTTGGCCGGACGGGTGGAGTGGTACCGACACAGGAAGAAATTTATCAAAAGATACTATCAGTATCTGGGGGGATTTCGGTATGACTATGAAGACTGTTTTTACTAAAACAATCGGGTTGACCGAAAACCCTACGCACTACTGCCCTGGCTGTACGCACGGCATTATTCACCGGCTAGTCGGAGAGGTTTTGGAAGAAATGGGTATTTTAGAGGATACCATTGGGGTTGCCTCTGTAGGGTGTTCAGTATTATCCTATGAATATTTTAATTGTGATATGACCCAGGCGGCTCACGGCCGTGCCCCCGCTGTTGCTACAGGTGTGAAAAGGGTGCTTCCTGATCGCTTTGTATTTACGTATCAAGGTGATGGCGATCTTGCATCAATCGGCATAAGCGAAGTTATTCACGCCGCTGCTAGAGGAGAAAAGATTACAGTTATCTTTGTAAACAATGCAATTTATGGTATGACTGGCGGACAAATGGCACCGACTACCCTGATCGGACAAAAGACAGCTACAACACCTTTTGGACGAGATGAAAGTGTTCAGGGCTCGCCAATTAAAGTATGTGAGATGCTCGCAACCTTAGATGGAACTGCCTATATTGAACGAGTTTCAACACATGATGTGAACCATATCCAAAAGGCAAAACGTGCGATTCGGAAGGCATTTGAAGTACAAAAGAATGGGCTTGGCTTTTCTATGGTAGAGCTATTGTCAACCTGTCCCACCAACTGGGGAATTGACCCATATGAATCTCTTGTATGGATAAAAAACAATATGATACCTGTATATCCTCTTGGGGTTTACAAAAATAAACAGGAGGGCAAGTAACATGATGGAGGAAATCATTATTGCAGGATTTGGCGGACAGGGTATCATGTCAATGGGGCAACTAATAGCATACGCTGGTATGCTTGAGGGGAAAGGGGTTTCATGGCTTCCATCCTACGGTCCAGAACAACGCGGCGGCACGGCAAATTGTGCTGTGGTTGTTTCAGATGAACCAGTCGGTTCCCCGCTCGTTACAAATCCTTCGACCGCGATTGTTCTAAATAACCCTTCTTTTGAAAAGTTCGAAAACCGTGTGCAGCCGGGTGGATTATTAATTATCGATTCATCATTGGTGACAAGAGTTTCAAAACGCTGTGATATCGAAATCATTGAAATACCAGCAGCCGGTATGGCTGCTGAAATGGGGAATACACGGGTCGCTAACATGATACTGTTAGGTGTCTTTAGCGAATTTACAAAGGTGGTTGTGTTTGAATCCATTATCGAATCATTGAAAAAAGTTTTGCCTGAAGAAAAACACCATTTAATTGAGATTAACAAACAAGCCCTTAATAAAGGGGCATCCATGATTTCTGTAATAAGACAATCTTGATGAATCATATCCTTAGGAAAAATATAATGGGTGTGATAGGTAAGTATGAAAAAACAAAATCAAGTTGTTTTTTATACAATTAAAGGATCAACGATTAAAAAGTTTTTAATACTAGATTGTCTTACTGGCACAGGTATTTTTTATGCATTAAAAATCATTTCTTCAAGTATTATAGTTGGATTTTTAGGAAGTCTAGTTTGTACCGAGGGGATAAAAAGATTACCTAGTATCGTACATAAAAGGTAAGTAAGTGATGTGCTTCACTTAACTGAAAATGACTTTCAGTTAGAATTTAAGAATAAGAACGATTGGAGGAATTTAACGTGGAAAAAAGCACCCTTAAAGCTTACCAAGAGTATAGTGAAGAAAGATTCACCAAAAGAATCATTTATAAAAAAGGCGAAACGACAGCATTTGTTTTAAATTTTTCACCTGGACAACAGCTTCCAGTCCATAAGCATCCAGGAACAGAAGTATATCTTTATGTAGTAACCGGAAGTGGTGTATTCATTATTGATGGTCTAGAAACTGAAGTATCTGAAGCGGATATAATACATGTAGGCGGGGAAGAAGAGCTTGCCTTTACTAATACAGGCAATGAACCTGTAAGCTTATATGTTATTTTAAGTAAAGTGCCGAGCGAACAATATGCTCAAAATATATAGAATAGGGAAGCCAGCCTAGGTTAGGCTGGCTTCTTTTTGTGCCTTGTTAAGCTTTTATTCTGATACCCAAAGAACCACCAATTCCAATCTCCAAATAATTTCATTAGAGCAGGAACAAGAACCATCCTGACAATAGTAGCGTCAATAAAAATTGCAATGGCTATACCGACTCCTAGTTGTTTAATCGGCATGACACCCGTAAAGGCAAATGCTCCAGTAACAACAATCATAATCGCAGCCGCGGAGGTAATAATTTTACTCGTATACGTTAAGCCGGATATTGTAGCTTCAGTATTATCACCAGTTTTTAAATAAAACTCCTGAATTCTCGAAATCAAAAACACTTCGTAATCCATTGAAAGTCCAAATACGAGAGTGAATACAAAAACAGGTAAAATCAGGGCAATATCGGTAGGTTCTACTCCTAAATGCCCCTGTTGGAAAATCCAGACAACAATTCCGAACGTGCAGCTTAAGCTTAATATATTCATTAATATAGCCTTTAAGGGAATTAGGATTGACCGAAAGGCGGCCATAAGAATGAAGAAGGTTGAGATAACAATTAATAATAATCCTATAGGAGCTTTTTCATAAATTTCATCAAAGATTTCCTGCTCAAACTTTATCGCTCCGCCAAAATGGGCAGTTATGCCCAACTCCCTGGTGGACCAATCACGAATCCATTCTCTAGCTTTTGGGGAATGGTCATTGGTGTTTAAAAAAACTTCAATCAACATTTTATTGCCTTGAACAAAATAGTCCAGAATGGGTGCAGTCTGTTCTCTTTGTCCAAAAAGAAGCAGTTGGGACAGCATTTCTACATCCTGGATGCCAGTCACAGAAAAAGGAGAATCTACGGAATCAACCAGTTTATCTTTTGAAAGCTCATCGAGAAAGCTGCTTACCTTCTCGAGGTTGTTGGTTTCTAAAACATTTCCTTTTGTTTCAAGCACCACAGAAACTTTCTTTTCATTTCGTTTATCTTCTGGGATAAAGTTCTCCTCAAAGGCTTCAAAAGCTGCTCTTGATGGATACTTTGCCGGAAGTGATTCTGTCCCTGGGATCGACATCGTCATCTGAGCAACAGGGATAAGACCTGCAAGCAGTATCGCTAGAGCTGCCGCTGCCATAAGAACCGGGCGCCTCATTACAAACTTTGCAAATCTATGCCATATACTCGTTTTATTATCGTTTATTCGAAGGACACTGAATTTATTAATTTTAGCTCCAAGAACAGCTAGTATGGCAGGGAGAAAGGTTAAGGCGCAGAAGGCAGAAATGAATACTACTGCCATCCCTCCAAGAGCAACATTTTGAAAGATATCGATTTGAATAAACCATAAGGCAGATAAACCAATAAAAACACATAGACCAGAAAAAATAATAGACCGTCCCGCGGTTGCTACGCTAATTTTAATGGAATCTTCAATGGACTTGGTATGTAACTCCTCTTTATAACGGTTTATTAATAACAGGGCAAAATCGATACTTAAAGCGAGTCCTATCATTGGGACAATATTTAAAATAAAAATAGTCAAATCTGTACCATAACTAAAAAAGTAAACAGCACCCATTGTCGTTAAAATTGATACTACCCCGATGACAATGGGAATAGAGGCAGCGATTAAGCCGCCAAAGGCAAGGACTAAAACAATCATTGCAATCGGCAGTCCAATCATTTCAGCTTTTGCTAAATCTTCTTGGCTGGCGATATTAAGGTCTTGAACGATAATAGGCTCACCTGTCATCGTAACCTTTAATCCCTTTTTATTTTTCAGAATCTTGTTCAATTGTTGTATTTCATCACTTAAGCCTTCCGCACCTTTATTAAAAGATATAAGGCCATAAGCATACTCCTCTGCTATCATTCCATCTCGATCATAAGGGGTAGTAATACTTTTAGCCCCATCAAATTTTTTCAGGTTCTCGAAGGTCTCTTTGATAAATTGATTCCAATTATCGTCACTTACGCTGCTTTCTCTTTGAAAAACAAGAATAATGGAAGATTTCGCATGACCAAAATCTTTTTCAAGCAGTTTTCTTGTTTCATTGTATTCCCCTTTATACTCAAATCCGTTGCCGCTGAGTACAGAAGGTAATTTTATTGCGAACACTCCTGATATTCCAATTATCAATATCCAAAGCGCCAGTACCCATTTGCGATAACGGTATATGATGCTGCCGAGGGTCTCCATTTTACTGCCTCCTTTTTTTGGAAATCATCCCTTACCATAGTATAGCAGAACTCATAAAGAGTTATGGTTTACTATTTCGTGGCGAATGAAATGGATTAAATATGATAAGAATGATTCCCTCAATGAATAACGAAAATACAAAAATAAGTGAATAACATTAATCTGAAATAATGTTCACTATATATTTTATAAATGTAAAAAGATATGGATTTAACATGTGTCTTGTTATAATAATAAAAAAGCCAGGAAAGAAGGTGTAAACAATGGAGCAAGAAAAGCTTGGTAAAGTAATAGAAGCAGCAAAGTTATATTATTTATTGGATCATAATCAAAACGAAATTGCCAAGATATTAGGTGTTTCACGTCCTACAGTTTCCCGCTTATTGCAGCTTGCAAAAGAGAAGGGAATTGTCCAAATAAATATCATCGACCCAACGGAAGATGTTGAAAATTTAGCTGCAAAGCTAGAAAATAAGTTCAATTTAAAAAGAGCAATTGTTACGCCTATTCCGCAATTCGAAAATCATATTATCAAAAATTATCTGGGAGAAAAAGCTGCATTATTTCTAGATGAAATTGTAAAGGATCAGGACATTATTGGTGTTACATGGGGAACGACACTATACCATATCGCGGTGGAGCTAAAACAGAAATTTGTCAAAGATGTAAAGGTAGTTCAGCTAAAAGGCGGGGTCAGTCACGCAGAAACCAACAATTACGCGTCAGAGATCTTGTATCTATTTGGAAAGGCGTACAACACAACACCTTTAAATCTCCCTTTGCCTGCGATTGTTGACCATGTTGTTGTAAAACAGGCTATGGAAGCAGACCGTCATATTAATAAAATTCTTGAATTGGGTAAAATGGCGAATATCGCACTATTTACCATCGGTTCAATCAAGAAAGATTCGTTACTATTTCAAATGGGATATTTTACTGATAGTGACCAAAAGGTATTAAATGAAAAAGCAGTAGGGGACATTTGTTCACGATTCTTTGATAAAAATGGCGAAATATGTGATGACGGCCTTAATGGAAGAACATTAGGTGTGAAACTTGAGGATCTGCGAAAAAAGGAATATTCCATTCTAGTTGCAGGCGGTCCTAATAAAATTGATGGAATCTACGGTGCATTAAAAGGCCAATATGCCAATGTACTAATAACAGATCAATTCACAGCAAAATATTTACTTGATAAAAACTCATAGGTACATAATTTTACATTCGTTCATTTATGTGTTTACAAATGTTCAATGTGTTGATATAGTTAGAGTGTCATAAAAATTGGAATATATAGCTTTGTAAAACAGGGAGGATAAGCAAGATGACTCAAAATGTTACAAGAATGATTGATCATACATTATTAAAAGCAAATGCAACAAAAGATGAAATCGTGAAGTTAGTAGAAGAAGCTAAGAAATATTCTTTCGCTTCCGTATGTGTTAATCCGACTTGGGTTAAAATATCAGCAGATATGCTTAAAGATACTCCAGAAGTAAAAGTATGTACCGTAATTGGTTTTCCTCTAGGTGCTTCAACACCAGAAACGAAAGCTTTTGAAACGAAAAATGCGATTGAAAATGGTGCAGCTGAAATTGATATGGTAATTAACATCGGCGCCCTTAAGGATAAGCAGGATGATTTAGTTGAGAGGGATATTAAAGCTGTTGTTGAGGCTGCGAAGGGTAAAGCGTTAACAAAAGTTATTATCGAGACATGTCTTTTAACGGATGAAGAGAAAGTAAGAGCATGTCAACTTTCTGTTAAGGCTGGAGCTGATTTTGTAAAAACCTCTACAGGGTTCTCTACAGGCGGGGCTACAGTTGAAGATATCCGAATAATGAGAGAAACCGTTGGACCAGATATTGGTGTAAAAGCTTCTGGCGGCGTCCGCAGCCGTGAGGATGCACTTGCTATGATTGAAGCAGGCGCTACGCGTATCGGTGCAAGTTCAGGAGTTTCTATTAGTAAAGGTGAAATTTCTCAAAGCAATTATTAACTAACGATTTGAGGGAAAAGGATGAAAGAAGTAGTATTAGCTTTAGTTGCTGGATTAATCGTTGGAATCATATTTAAATTTATGAGGCTGCCATTACCTGCTCCACCCGTATTTTCCGCAGTTGTTGGGGTTTTCGGTGTTTATTTTGGAGGCGTTATTGCCAGTTGGATGGTCAAATTTTTCCAATAAATAAAGTTGTGTGCGGAGTGTGAAAAGGATGGATGAAAAACGACTTTTGGAAGAAGCATTAAAGGCACGCGGGTATGCATATGTGCCGTATTCTAAATTTCAAGTGGGTGCAGCACTTTTAGCAAAAGATGGGAAAGTATTTCGTGGGTGTAATATTGAAAATGCTTCATATGGAATGACAAACTGCGCAGAAAGAACAGCTTTATTTAAGGCATACTCTGAAGGTGTTACTCAATTCGAGTCACTTGTAGTTGTAGCCGATACTGATGGACCAGTTTCTCCTTGTGGGGCCTGCCGGCAGGTAATTTCTGAGCTTTGTGATTCCGAAATGGAGGTTATCCTTACGAATTTAAAAGGGGATATTCAAAGAATCACTGTGAAAGACCTTCTTCCAGGTGCATTTTCTCCAGATGATTTAAAATAAAACGAGAGGCAGGATAAGAATCCTGCTTCTTTTTTTATTTGAAGTATCCTTTAATCGACAAAATTATTCAATTTTCATCATTTTTTGATATTATTTATTGTACCCTTGTTTAAATACGATTAGAATCTAAATATATCTTTTTCATGCTTTTCAATGAAAAGGGCATAATTAAAAGAATAAAAACAGAAAATTTATCAATGGAAAGAAAATGAAAGAGGAAGAAAAGAGTGGATAATATTAAGCTAGAAAACAAAAAGAAACTGTCAATTTCAATTATCGATAATGATGTCATGATTCAATCCATGCTGGTGAGAATCCTTAATTTGATGAATATTGAACGGTTTGAGTTAGATATAAAAACATATAAAGATGGTATTCAATTTTTTGAATCAAAACGCATAGAAGAAACAGATGAACATTTATTAATTCTTGACGGCATTATGCCAGGAATGGATGGTATTGAGATTTTACAAAAAGTAAAAAGTGACTTGAGCAGGCATGTTTATGTATTAATGCTTTCAGGAAGAAAAAGTCCGGCTGAAATTAACAAAGCATTAAAACTAGGTGCGGATGATTATGTAACCAAACCTTTTAGTATCAAGGAGCTCCAGACAAGAGTACAACAAATTATTCAAAGGATGAAGCAATGATCAATCAAGAGATTATGTTTCTATCTATAATTACATTGTCACTGACGTGCATACTATCATTATTATTACTTTATTTGATAATTCGGAAGGTACGAGATATTAAAAAAAGAAGAGAAATTGAAGACTATAAAAATAAAGTAAACACACAAATTTTTTCGATAATAGCAGAAGGTCAATCTTTCAGGGGAATACGGTGTGAAACAGCAATACAACAAAAGGCAATGGAAGAATTATTAAGCAAATATGTGAAGATTCTAGAAGGTAAGGAAGAGAAAGAAAGATTATCAAATCTAGCTTCTCTTTCTTTAGAGGGATACTATCGAAAGCGGCTTAAAAGCAAGAGATGGAGCCACCGTATGAATGCACTTTATCATATTGAAGATTTTCATATGACAAACCTTAAAAATGAAGTCGTTCTTTTAAGTAAAAAGAAAAACATTACACATCAAGAAACAATTCATATCCTTAGAATCTTAGCCTCGTTCCAATTTAGCGGTTTAAAGGACATGCTTCCTAAACACTATAATGATTTATCGGAGTATGAGTACCGAAGTATCTTAATGAAGTTAACTCATAGTTTATTTGATCAATTTGTGTTAGATTTTCACAAAAGCACCCCCGCACTTCAATATGCCATACTTGATGTTATCTCACTAAAAAAAGCGTTAGAGTACCGATCTTTTACAGAGAATATTTTTATTTCCTATAAAGGGGAAGTTAGGCTAAGGGCTTTGAAGGCTTTAGCCGAATTAGGATTTGTAAGCAATATAGAACCATACCTGCAATTATTACACTCTGCCAGCTGGCAAGAGAGGATGGTAGCGGCAAAACTTATAGGTTCTATAAAAGCTGAAAAAGGAATTCCAAGGTTAATTGAACTGCTCCATGATCAGAATTGGTGGGTCCGTTCACAGGCAGGCCAATCTATTAGTCAGTTCCCAGATGGTAAGGCAATTTTGCAATCCGTTTTAGAAACCTCCGAGGATGCTTTTGCAAGAGACATGGCTTGGGATTGGCTTCATAAAGGAGTATAGAACATGCTAAATTTACATTGGCTGGATATTGTATCTGTTTTTGGCTGGTTTATTGCTGTATACATGGTGATTGTTATTGTTTTCTATTCTGTTATTCTAATGATCTCAATGTTTCAGCTTCGCAAAGAATATCAATTAGACCGAATACAGGCCTTTGAGGATTATATGGATGAATTTTACACAAGACCAGTCTCGATTATTGTTCCCGCCTATAATGAGGAAGCGGGAATTATTCAAAGCGTACGATCACTATTGAGCGTAAATTATCCTACTTTTGAAATCATTGTTGTCAATGATGGTTCAACGGATGAAACATTGAAAAAAATGATTGAACAATACGAGATGAAAGAAATCAGCAGAGTTGTTCGTAAACAAATTAATACCAAACCGATTAAGACTATCTATCAATCCACTATTCTTTCTAATCTTTTCTTAGTTGATAAGGAGAATGGCGGGAAAGCAGATGCATTGAATGTTGGCCTTAATTTTTCCCACTACCCTTACTTTTGCTCCCTGGATGGTGATTCTGTATTGGAGCCAGATGCCTTTCTTAAGGTCATGAAGCCCATCATTGATTCTAATGAAGAGGTAATTGCCTCTGGTGGCAGTGTTCGTATTGCTAACGGCTGTGAAATTAAAAATGGACATATATTGAAGATAGGTCTCTCTGATAATCCCTTAGTCATCATGCAAATTATAGAATATCTCCGTGCCTTTCTCATGGGAAGAATAGGTTTAAGCAGACATAATCTGTTGTTAATTATTTCTGGTGCTTTTGGTGTTTTTTCGAAGCATTGGACAATTGAGGCTGGCGGCTATAAGACAGATACCGTGGGGGAGGACATGGAGTTAGTTGTCAGGATTCATCGTTTGTTAAAAGAAAAGCGGGTAAACAAAAAGATTGTTTATGTTCCCGATCCGGTTTGTTGGACTGAAGTCCCTGAAGACATGACCATATTGAGAAGGCAAAGACGGCGCTGGCACCGAGGACTATTTGAAAGCTTATGGACACATCGAAGGCTGACTTTTAACCCTAAATATGGTTCCATTGGGATTATTTCATTTCCCTATTTTTGGGTTGTTGAGTTTTTGGGACCAATTATAGAGTTTCTAGGATACATATTTATGGTTCTCTGTCTGTTTTTGGGCGGTGTTTATATCGAATTTGCAATATTATTATTTCTCCTTTCCTGCCTTTATGGGTCACTTTTTTCAATGGCAGCAGTGTTATTAGAAGAGTGGAGTTTAACAAAATACCCAAAAGTAACGGATATTATAAAGCTTTTTCTATATTCATTAACGGAAACCATTTGGTATCGTCCTATAACGGTATTTTGGAGATGCGAAGGAGTATGGCAAATGCTGATAGGGGATACGAGCTGGGGAGAAATGAAAAGAAAAGGTGTTTCAAAATGACAAGACAAACCTCCTTAATTGTGTATGCAATTTTATTTATTATTATCCTGTTAAGTCCTTACTGGTTTTGGCTGTTACAGCCTTCTAAAGAGTTAAATGTACTCATCTATGATAAGACTGTGCCGGATCAAACTTATAGAGAACACAAAGGACTCGTATGGATATTAAATAATGCTAAGTACGTAAAGGAAAATAAAAAACCTTATGACATAAATGAAGATTATAAAGGTTTTATCCCAAAAGATGGACAACAATATACTATTACATCTTTACCTGAGAATTTAAAAAATTATGACGTTTATTATTTAACCGATCAATATGGAGTGTACGAAGAAGATTTTATTGGTGAAAACGAAACTGGTGAGAGATCTTCCATCATATACGGAGGCTTGGAGTCATCGGATGTAGATCGAATAGAACAAGCCTTACTTTCCTCCAAAGGCAAAACATTGATTGCAGAATTTAATACATTTGCCAGTCCGACTCCTGCTGCCGTCCGTGATAAAATTGCAAACCTTTTAAATCTAGAATGGACAGGGTGGATTGGCAGATATTTTCCTGACCTAAACAACAAGGAAGTGCCGGTTTGGGTGAGAGAACAATACAAGGCAAATGGAGGACAGTGGGCTTATAAAGGAGAAGGCTTTGTTTTCGTAAGTAAAAATAATGAAATTGTAGTGGTCGATGAAAAGAATATATCAGAAAGCGGCGCCTTATTTAAACTAACAAAAAAAGGAGAGAACTTCTTTAATCGGGAACTTCAAGGTGAATATCAATATTGGTTTGATATTAATTCTGCTGGAAACAAAGATGAAGTACTAGCAGAATATCATCTTCCAATCACAGCAAAGAAGAAGGAAGAGTTGCTCGGACTGGGAATACCCGCTGATTTCCCTGCAATCATCCATCATCAAAATGCAAGATATAATTCCTATTACTTTTCTGGGGATTATGCCGATGAGGCAGAGGTTCCGGCTATCTATCAAACCAAAGGAATTGATCTTTGGAAGCAGCGTTTTGGAACACAAGATTCGTTCTATTGGGAAGTATATGTTCCTATGATGAAATCATTATTAGATACTGGTCTAAATAAAACCCTCAAACAAGAAGAAGTTGAAGTTGTAGAAGTTAACAAGATTAAGACCAATAGCAAAACAGGAGATTCTTATATACAAGTACAAAAAAATGGCGAATGGAACGATTTCTTAATAAAAGGTGTCAACATGGGAATTGGCAAACCCGGCTATTTTCCAGGAGAGACTTCCATAACGAAGGAAGAATATTCACGTTGGTTTAGAAAAATTGGTGAAATGAACGCCAATGCGATTAGAATTTATACGCTGCATCCTCCGGAGTTTTACGAAGCTTTCTACGAATATAATTTGGCTGCAGATAAACCGTTATTTCTATTTCATGGCTCCTGGGTGAATGAAGAAAAACTGATTCAACACCAAGATGCATTCGCTCCAGAAGTTATAGAGGACGCACAAACGGAAATTAAGCATTTAGTGGATGTTATTCATGGTCAGGCTGAGCTGCCTGTACGGCCCGGACATGCCTCTGGTATTTACAAATATGATATTTCAAAATATGTTCTTGGGATTATCGTAGGGACAGAATGGGATCCATATATGGTGACTAGCACTAATCTAAAGCATATGGATATAAAAGAATTTGATGGGGTATATTTTAAAACAACTAATGCAAGTGCATTCGAAATTTGGTTAGCGCAATTGATGGAATATACAGCCGCTTATGAAACTACACAATACAATTGGCAGCATAGTATCAGTTTTACCAACTGGGTGACGACCGACCTGTTAGCGCATCCCTCAGAGCCTTTAGAAAATGAAGATCTAGTTTCGATAAATCCGAATCATATTCTTTCAGCTGATCGTTTTTTTGCCGGTTTATTTGCTTCTTATCATATTTATCCGTACTATCCTGATTTTTTAAATTACGAGAAAAAATACTTAGACTATGTAGATTCAACAGGTAAAAAGAATAATTATGCAGGATACTTAAATGATTTAATTGCATCACATAAAATGCCGGTGCTGGTAGCTGAATTTGGCGTACCATCTTCAAGAGGATTAACGCACAAAAATGCCTATGGAATGAACCAGGGTTTTCATTCTGAAGAAGAACAAGGAAAGATAAATCAGAGATTATTTAAATCCATTGTTTCAGAGGGATACGCAGGAGGACTGATCTTCACTTGGCAGGATGAATGGTTTAAACGGACTTGGAATACGATGGATTTTGATAATCCTGACAGGAGACCGTACTGGAACAATCAGCAAACAAACGAACAGCATTTCGGACTGCTTTCTTTTGAACCAGGGGAAAAAGATACAGCGATTTTAGTAGACGGTAACCCAATTGATTGGAAAGATACCAATAGTAAAACCATTTTTAAGTCAAGTGAAACGAAGGAAGTTATAAATGATGTTAAAATATCCTCTGATAGTGGATATCTATATTTTTTACTTTCATCAGCAAAACCAATTAACTTTGCTGAACAATCAATTTATTTACTCCTTGATACCATTGGCGAACAGGGGCAAAACACGATTCATTTTTCAAAGGAAGCTGAATTACAAACGGATTTGGGTGTAGACTTTTTAATCAGTCTAACTGGGGAAAAAAGTTCAAGAGTTATGGTAGACAGTTATTATGATACTTACTACTACCTATATGCTCATATGCTGAATATGGAAAAAAGAGAACCTTATCCAAATCAAAAAAATAATGGCGTATTTCATCCTATTCGGTTAGCACTTAATAAAGAATTGACCATCCCATCAACAAACATCTTAGTACCGTTTGAGGGATATGAAACAGGTGTATTACAGTTTGGTAATGCTAACCCGGAACATGAACAGTTTAACTCACTGACTGATGTTAGTATGAGCAGCGATAAAAAAATCATTGAAATAAGGATCCCTTGGCAGCTCGTAAATGTTAAGGATCCAAGCTTAAAAGAAGCAATGGGGGACGTATGGAAGAACGGTTTAGCCGCGAGTGAAACGATTGAGAGAATTCGGATTGCTGCAGCAGCAATCGAACAAGGTAAACTTGTCCAGACGATTCCTAAACAATCCAATAATAACCAGCTCCTGCAAAAAGATGTATTTCTCTATTCATGGAATAAGTGGGAACAGCCATTATTTTATGAAAGACTAAAGAAATCTTATGGTATTATAAAGGAAACATACGAAGAAACGAGGTTAGAAAAGTAAAAGAAGGTGCAGTTTTTGAATAAAAAAATTGGTTTTATCGGTGCTGGGGACCTGACCAGCATTCCTTGGTTAGTAATGGAGAGCTGTACCCAAAAAAGTGAAGACATTAAAAGAACCTGCGACTTTGTTGCAGGTTCTTTTAATGTTGGTTAAATGTTTGAATACTAATAATGATGATTTGTGTTGACACAAGAAATGAAAATGGTTACAATGAAAAGGAATAATTATTCTGAATTTTCAAAACGTTTTGAAGCTAATTCAAAGGGGTGATTAGAAAATACTATTATGTATTGGAGATTCCGGTAAAGAGTATATCATGTCTTTTTTTTTGAAACTTATTACAATAAAACATAATACGAGTTAAGTTTACTGAAAGTAAGATTCATTGTTCATTACTTACCCTTAAAAAAGGGGAAGAATGTTTCAATATGCTTCTTATTACATTAAAAGTTGTTATGTGTTAATTTTTGTTGTTTATAGTTTGTTGAATTTTCTTAATAATATAATGGGGGGAATGTAAGATGAAAATGAATTCTATTAAAATGTTTCTTCTACTAATTAGCATAATACTCGTTATAGCAGGATGCAGTTCAAATAGTACTCAAGGAGAGAGTGACTCTACATCGTCTGATTCTCCAACAAAAGTTGTTTTCTGGGATTTATTTAGTGGAAACGATGGGACGGTAATGACTGAGATGGTCAACGAATTTAACAAAGAACATCCATCCATTAAGGTTGAAAAGATTACACAAGAGTGGGGAGAATATTACACAAAATTAACTACTTCAGTTTTAGGAAATAAAGCTCCAGATCTTGGAATATCTCATGCAACTAGAGTCATGCAATTAGAACATGAGGGAGTTATCCAACCGATGGGTGAAATTGCGGAGGCCAATGGAATCAATTTTGATGACTTATCTGAAAATGCAGTGAACTCTACTATTATTGATGGAACAAATTATGCTGTTCCACTAGACTATCATGCATTCTTGCTCTTCTATAATAAAAAGCTTTTAGGTGATTTGAATTTGTTAAATGCTGAAGGACAACCTGAGTTTAATAATTACGAGGAATTTATTAGTCTTTTGGAAAAAGTGAAAGAAGAAAATCCGGATATTACACCTTTAGCACTTCGAGGACAGGGTACTCATCCACTTCGTTTATGGTACACATTTTATAAACAATTAGGTGGGGGAGATATATATAGTTCAAAAGATGCTAAAGCGACAATTGATAAAGAGATTGGAAAAAATTCATTAAAGGCAGTTTATGATTTATATAATACTTACAAAGTTGTGCCTCCTAAAATTGAGAATATTGATGAAATGTTTCAATCTGGAAAAGCCGCATTTATGATCAATGTCACTGGCGCTGTTGATAATACGTATAAAGTTTTGGGTGACGACTTAGGTGTTTTAAAGTTCCCTACTTTATTTGACAAGCCAAGTGTATATGCTGACTCCCATACATTTATTTTGCCAACTAATCCTAATAGAGACGAAAAGACAACAAAAGCAGCCATGACATTTGTTAAATGGGTCACCGATAACGGATGGAAATGGTCTAAAGCTGGGCATTTGCCAGTTTCTAAAAATGCATTAGGGTCAAAGGAACTAAAGGACCAGCCATTCCGTTCCGAATATGAATCGGAATCGGAATATATGGAATATTTACCACCGAATGAAAAAGTATGGTTCGCAAATTCTTCAGAACTCATGGATGTGCTTGATAGTATTTGGATTAAGAACGTTTCAGTAGAAGAAGGATTGAAAAAAGTAGAACAGGTAATAAACGATCAACTGCAAGATTAATAACTTAATTAACAAGGAATGACCGAAAACAGGGTGTCAGACACCCCCTACAATATCAAGGTGGTCTGTGGTGGGGTGTCAGGTATTATTGTTCACACACTTGTATTCAAAATTGGAAAGGAGGAAAAAAGGATGGAACAATTTCCCGAAGTAACGAGTAAACAGGCTAAAGTAAGAATAGATAATGAGGTAATTTATTTTTCAATAAAAGAGTCTAGGTGGAAATTGATCAAGAAAAATGTTAATTCTTATATTCTTCTATTACCTTTTTTGTTGATTTACTCTATTTTTACTTTATATCCTGTTGCGAAGGGTTTTTTTGTAAGTTTTTATGATTGGAAAATTCTCGGTGATAAAACCTTTATTGGTTTACAAAATTATATAAAAGTCTTAACTGACCCGATATTTTTCAGCTCATTATGGCATACGCTATTATTCGTGGTTCTTTCAACGCCAGTGATTGTACTAGTAGGATTTATCCTTGCCTTAATTGTACACCAACCACTAAAAGGTCAAGTTATTTTTAGATTAATCTTCTTTATGCCCATGGTGTTAGCGGTCTCTGTAGTTGCAAGTGTTTGGGAAGCCGTTCTAGATAACTACAGTGGAATGGTAAACTCACTTTTAAAAGTAATAGGAGTCAAAAATGATATTTTATGGTTAGGAGACCCTGTTCTAGCATGGATTTCAATCATTGGTATTACGTTATGGTGGACAGTTGGATTTAATATGGTTATCTATCTAGCAGGGCTCCAAGATATTTCAGATGAACTATATGAAGCTGCTAAAATTGACGGCGCCAGTCCATGGGATCGATTAAAACATATCACAATTCCATCCTTAAAACGGGTAACACTTTTAGTAGTTTTCCTACAAATAATTGCTTCGTTTAAAATCTTTTCACAGGTTTATCTGGTAACACAAGGGGGACCTGCAGGCTCTACTCGGACTATTATTCAATACATTTATGAGGAAGGGTTTCAAAAATATCAATTTGGGACAGCGTCAGCGATGTCTTATCTTTTTTTTCTTGTTCTATTAATATGGTCCTTTATTCAATTTAGGCTACAAAATAAAGAAGATTAGGGGGATGAAAATGGGAGATTTTATCGAAAAAAATGGAATCAAAATAACGTATACTTTTGCATTCATTCTAGCCTTGTTATGGATAATCCCACTGATCTGGGTTTTGCTTGTTTCTTTTAAAGCATCAGGTAGTCTTCTATCAGTTATCAATTGGTTAAAGCCACCTTTTTCAATAGAAAACTATGTACATGTATTTAGTAATGCACCAGTTCTTTTGTGGCTCTGGAACAGTTTTCTAATTTCAACTATTACAACAGTCTTTGTTCTTATCTTATCAGGATTAGCCGCTTTTCCTTTTTCCTTAAACCGCTTTCCAGGAAGTCGTATTCTATTTTGGATTATTTTAGCAGGACTAATGGTTCCAGGGGAGGCAATTCTAGTTCCTTTATATATTTTATTTAGGGATATGAATCTATTGGATACATATAGTTCTTTAATTCTACCAGTGATAGCCGTTCCATTTGGAATGATTTTTTTAAAGCAATTCTTTGATGGGTTACCAAAAGAACTATATGAAGCTGCAAAAATAGATGGGTGTGGAATGTATCGAATGTTATATCTAATCACATTACCTCTTTCACGATCTGCTATAGCTGCACTTGGTATATTCACTTTTCTAAGTACATGGAAAGAATTTTTGTGGCCTTTCATTAGCATAACCTCAGCAGATAAAATGACGATACCCGTTGGAATCCCTTTCTTTAATTCAGGGTTCGTTGTAGATTATACCATTCCGATGGCGGCAAATGTCATTGTATCTATTCCGGTACTCATTGTGTTCCTTATTTTCCAAAAACAGATAATAAAAGGGATTTCATTTACTGGTATTAAATAAATCAAATTCAAAAGGGGAGAGAATCAAATGAAAAATATAAATAAAAATTGGAAGGTAGAAAAAATTGAATGGGCAAGGTTAACCGGAATACGTCCTCGTCCTGCAGGATGTAATGCTAGACTAGGCGTTCATGGATGTGAAGTACCTATAGATATTGTACGAATTACAATTGATGGGATACAAGGTTTTGGGTGGTCTCGAATTACAAAGGAGAGTGCAGAGAAATTAATCGGTCTAACCGTAGGGGATTTGTTTACTGACGGGGGCAGAGTCAAAGAAAACTATTACTCAGTAGAGTTCCCGTTGTTGGATTGGATCGGGCAGGCTACAACAATGCCTGTTTATGAAATAATATCAGGTTTAAAAACATCAAACTATTCTGTACCTTGCTATGATACATCTTTATACTTTGATGATCTTCATCTAGAAAGTGATCAAGATGCAGTTAAGTTAATACAGTCACAAGCGTTAGAAGGGCTTAGAAAGGGTCATCGCCATTTTAAGATAAAAGTAGGAAGAGGTGCCATGCATATGCCTCTCGAAGAAGGTAAAAATCGTGATATTTCCATTATTAAAGGTGTTCGAGAAGTAGTGGGTCCTGATTCAAAAATCATGATTGACGCTAATAATGGATATAATCTTAACTTGACCAAAGAAGTCCTTGCTGCAACAGCTGATGCTAAGTTAACCTGGATAGAAGAGCCATTTCATGAAGACCCTGAATACTTAAAGGACTTAAAATTATGGTTAGATAAACAAAACTTAAATATCATGGTTGTTGATGGCGAAGGAGATGCCTCTCTAAACCTAGTAGGCTGGGCTAAGGAAGGACTAATCGACGCCATTCAGTATGATATTCGGTCTTATGGTTTTCATAAATGGCTGGAACTTGGAGCAGAATTAGATCAAGTAAATATTAAAACAGCACCACATAACTATGGTGGTTCATACGGGAATTTTGTACTCGGACATTTAGCACCAAATATAAATGGATTTTTATTAATTGAGTGGGATGAAATGAACATCCATGGAATAGATGATACAGCTTATAGGATTAATGCAGGGAAAGTTTCCATTCCTAATTTACCTGGGTTTGGTTTAAAATTAGATGATTCCTATTTTTTAAAGGTTGTTGAATCTAATGGGTGGTCTGTTAAAATGAATACAAAGGAGACCCTGCCAAAGTGAACTTAAATATCCTATTTCTGTTTTTTTAGGCCGGCAGATAGAAATAAAATAAAAAGGATTGAAGCACTGCTCTAGTAGTAACCTTCATTCCTTTTTTAGAAAGGAGCCATATATGAGAGACTTAAAAGTTTCTATAGATGATGAGGGACTGAAAATTTTTAAGGCTTTATCAAATGAACAACGATTAAATATTCTACGTGCTTTGAATCACGGACCTTTAAATGTAAACGAAATTTCTGAAAAACTACAACTTCCCTTTTCAACTACTGCTGTCAATATTCAAAAATTACAGGATTCAGGGATTATAACAACTGAAATAATACCTGGACATGGAAACCAAAAGGTTAGTTCAAAAAAATACGACAATATCATAGTGAATTTAAGCCCAGTGGATCTGACAAATCAGGAAGACCATTATATCATTGATTTACCAATAGGCGACTATGTAGATTGTCAGGTTGAACCCACATGCGGATTGGCAGATGAAAATGGTTATATAGGCCCCTTAGATAATCCTCGGATTTTTTTTGAGCCTAATAAAAGACATGCTCAATTGTTATGGTTTCGTAAAGGGTACATAGAATATCGATTTCCAAACCGATTACCTTTAAACGCGGTAATTAAAGAATTAGTCATTTCAACTGAAGCTTGCTCCGAAGCACCCTATCATCGAGAGGATTGGCCATCGGATATCACGATTTGGGTGAACAACATTGAAATTGGTACTTGGACATGCCTTAGTGACTTTGGAGGAGAAAGAGGTTTATATACTCCAATTTGGAGAAAGACATCGAGCACCCAATACGGCGAATTGAAGTATTGGAAAGTAGGACAAAACGGGTCCTATCTTGATAATAAGAGAATATCTAACATTACTTTAAAAGATTTGTCATTAGAATCCTTACCATATTTCCCTGTTCGAATAGGTGTAAAAGAAGATGCCAAAAATGCTGGTGGGTTAAATTTATTTGGACAAAGATTCGGAAACTATAAGCAAGGGTTAGTTATGAAAATTAGCTATCATAAAAAATAAAGCATGGTTTTTGAAGACGCTGTAATTCTTAAACAGAATGACATAATCGGATTCCACCGCGAGTTTCAATCTCGTCTCCTAATGAGACGGGATTTTTTGCTTACATTAATAAGTTTCTGGTCTTTTTATTACTGTTAAGGAAGTCATTAATCCTACGAAAATAATGGTAACTAATGAATAAAAGAATTTTTCTAATCCAACGACTTGAATTCCGCTTGTAATGACGAGACCATCAATCAAAAATATAATAATCCCTATATTAACCGATGTAAACTTGGTAATAATTTGAGCTAATAAATCAGTCCCGCCTGTACTAGTATCATAACGGAGCATTAAACCAATTCCAACTCCTACTAGGATACCCCCTATGATTGTGCTGGGAAAAATTCCAATCTGTATTTTTCCATTGATAAAAGACAGTAAGTCAATGCAAAATGATGAGATAATAAGCCCATGCAGACTATAGTAAAAATACCGCCTTTCAAAAAACCATGCCAAAATATAGAGAGGAAGACTTAATACAATCATTGTAAGTCCTGTAGGCCATCCATAAAAATAATGAAAGATTAACCCTAACCCGATCACCCCGCCATCGAGCAGATGATATGGAACGAGAAACCCGTTTACTCCAAGGCTTAAAAGTAAGCTGCCAACCAGCATGGCGATAATTTTTTGTTTCAATGTCATCACCCCAAACTTGTCCCTACATAAAAAGTATGAATATGATTTCCATTTAGAAGTGTTAGAAATAAAAAAAGAGGATTGTTTAACAGCGCCTTCTATTTTGAAGAAATAGTATGCCGTCATAGAATAAGGAGAATACTTAACTTATGGTATAATACGGTAAGGCAGAATTTTTATTAAAAGTTTTTTGCGAAAAATCAGGAGGAATAAGGATGCTTCAAGAAGAATATGAGTTATTGCTAAAAAGAACGGTTGAGGTTGCTCCAGATTGGCTAGTAAGCGACATAGAAGATATTTTGACTAAAGAAGGGAGACATACTGGGGTAAGTTATGTCATTTCCCAACTTCACGACAGATACAGTTTTAGCTTTAGACACATTTTGTCAGCCATTAACTTTTCAGATGAATGGACAACCGTTTCAAGAGAACGGTTAAGTTTTATTGATAATAATATTGATGTTATTGTTGCTTTGTATAATTTAAATAAAAAGAAAATAGCGAAAAAATTATAAAAAAACGCAAACTAATTCGTATCTGAATTGGTTTGCGCTTTTTTTATTGGCTGTGTTAAATGGGCCAGTTGATTATATTAAAAGAAAAGGTTCAAGATAAAATAAGAAATGGCTGCAATACCTGCTGAAATCGGGAGCGTAATCACCCAAGTGATCAGCATTCTTTGGGCCGTATCCCATTTTACTCCTTTTAATCGGTGCGAAGCACCAACCCCTAAAATACCAGAAGAAATAACGTGGGTGGTACTAACAGGAACATGTAAGAAAGTAGCTCCAAATATAACAGCTGCACCAGTTAAATCCGCAGCTACCCCGTTAATCGGTCTAATTTTCATAATCTTACCACCAACGGTCTTGATAATCTTCCAGCCTCCGACTGATGTACCTAATCCCATCGCCAGCGCACAGGAGAATTGTACCCAAAATGGAACTTCGGCGTTCTGCCCTAGATAACCGTTCGCAATGAGAGCCATCGTGATAATCCCCATCGCCTTTTGGGCATCGTTTGTTCCATGTGAATAAGATTGTAGTGCTGCAGTGGCAATTTGCATATATCGGAAATTACGGTTGGTTTTTGCTAAATTAGCATTTTTAAATACCACTTTGAAAATACTGTAAACAATATAACCCACAGCAAAAGCTAAAATAGGAGAAAGAATCAGTGCTTGTAAAATCTTTAAAAAGCCCCCATAATTAAGTGCGCCAAAACCTGCTGATGCCAATGCTGCTCCTGCAATGGATCCAATGATTGCATGGGAAGAACTGCTTGGAATTCCGTAATACCATGTTAATAAGTTCCAAAAAATGGCTGCAATTAATGCGGCTAAAATAACCACAGACCCGTTTTCAAGCGTAAAAGGGTCGACAATATCCTTAGAAATGGATTTTGCGACACCTGTAAACGTCATAGCTCCAACAAAGTTCATAATCGCGGCTAACATAATCGCTTGCCGTGGTCTTAGAGCTTTCGTAGAAACAGAGGTTGCAATTGAGTTTGCCGTATCATGGAACCCATTAATAAAGTCAAATGCAAGGGCACCAATGACAACTAAGATTATTAAAATTTCCATTTTTATGCTCCTTATGCATTTTTCATAATAATTGTTTCAAGGGTATTCGCAACAGATTGACAGCTATCAGCAATATCCTCAAGATTTTCATAAATTTCCTTGTACTGAATAATTCTAATTGGATCTTTTTCTACCGTAAATAAATGTTTAATGGACTGACGGAGAATATTATCACATTTAGATTCATAATCCTTAGTTTTAATTGCATGTTCTCTCATTTGAGGAAGTTTCTTATTTGCTAACAATTCAATGGCCTTATCAATTTCATGAACACTAGCTTTAATGGCTGCAACAAATTGAAGCATAAAATCATCTGCTTGGGTAATGGAATACATTTCAAACAATGCAGCTGTTGCTTCTAGGCCGTCTAGAACGTCATCCATGCTGTTCGCTAGGTGAAGAATATCTTCGCGTTCAATAGGAGTAATAAATGCATCATTTAATTGCTTTATTACCTCATGAACAAAGGAATCGCCCTTCGTTTCAATTTCCTTCATTTTTTCTGAGAAAATTTTTAAATCGCTTATATTTTTTAATTTATAATCAGCAAAGTAATTCGCGCCTTCCTTTAAATTTGAGGAGATATTACTTAATAGTGCTGAAAATTTATCAACCTTTTTTGCCATTTGAAAATCCTCCTAATTAATATGTAAAAAGTTTTTAGACCAACGGACAACATTTTACCGAAAACAAACAAAAAAATCATAAAAAGTTAACGTAATTTACAAAAACTTAACAAAAGAATTTTCTGAAAATATTTTTTTAGAACCGCTTTTTTGTTTTTTTTAATGTCCCCATGGGAAAATAGAATATGTATGCAAAGCGGACTGGGTTCTCACTTGTATGAATTTCAATAAACTGGGTACTTTAATCGTACACGGAAGCAAATTTTAACCGTTAAATAACCGTGCTATAAATTGAATCTTCACAAAAAGGAGTGTTCACAATGAGTTTTCTATGGACATTAATTGTTGGCGGCGTTATTGGCTGGTTAGCTGGTCTTATTGTAGGTAGAGATGTTCCGGGAGGTATTATCGGTAATATAATTGCTGGGTTTGTAGGTGCATGGCTTGGTACTTTACTATTAGGTGATTGGGGACCGAATGTAGCCGATTTTGCGATTATCCCTGCCATCATTGGTTCTGTTGCCTTGGTTTTCCTACTGTCACTTGTTATGAGGGGCTTTAGAAAGGCAGACTAATAAACAAGAGAGGCCTCCGATATAGGTGGCCTCTTATTTTAATTCATAATGTATAAACATCAATGCCTGTAAAGACAGGAGGATGATCAAGAAATGGAGCGTAACAAATAATGTTTTCTCCCGATATAGGATGTGTAAATTCTAGTTTAGCTGCGTGTAATGCCTGTCTCTTGAAGAGCGGCTTCCCGCCGTATAATGTATCGCCCAATAATGGATGTCCGATATGACTAAAATGAACACGTATTTGGTGCGTTCTCCCTGTTTCAAGCCAGCATTTGATATAGGAATGACCTTTTCCTTCTTTAATAAATTGATAATGTGTCACAGCAGGCTGCCCAGTGGGAGAAACTCGTCTTCGCGTAGCGTGGTGCCTGTCGCGTCCAATGGGTTCACTGATGGTCCCTTTTTTCTTTTTTAAATGACCATCCACTATGGCAACATAGGTTCTTTTTATTTCATGTCTTTCAAGCATTCTGTCTAAGATGGCACCGGATAATGCATGTTTTGCAAAAATGATCGCACCTGTAGTATTCTTGTCAAGCCGGTGTACTTGACGTATCTTCGCCTTTTCACCGTTTGATTGTACATAAAATTGTGCTGCATGTAAAAGTGTTCTTCTATCATTTCCATCATTAGGATGTGTACTCATAAAGGGTGGTTTATTAAAAACAACTACATGGTCGTCTTCGTAAAGGACTTGTATATCATAGATAAAGTCCAGATTAATTGGAGGTTCCACTTCTTCAAATAATTTAATTAGGACTTTATCTCCCATAATTAGTGAAGTAGTCCAATTGGCTTTACTGCCATTTACTAAAACGTTTTGTTCCATCCGAAATTGATGTGTAAGCTTCTTAGGCACCTCCCATTCTTTACGAAAGATATCTTCAATCGATTTTCCTTCCAAGTCTTTTGGAATAATTAGTTCCAGCCAATTGCCTTTTCGCGTTGTTTTTAGCATTTTTACTCCTTTTTTGGTTAAATATCTCCATTTTATAGGTTATAATTACCACCGAACATTCATCAACAAATATGCTATTCTTATGTATATATATTACGATAGATTGTGGCTATCGCAAAGGTGGGTTACAAGTGAAAATTGTCTTTGCCTCGACACCGGGTCAGGAAGAAGAAATTTGTGGACTAGTGAGGTATATCTATTCAACTGTTTTTCCACTCTACTTTACGGATAAGGAAATAAGTGAGTTTGAACAATTAAAAGTATTGCATACGCCAGATGACTTTAATACATTAAAGGATGCCTTTCAAGTAATGGCTAGTATGCAGACAGTCATATCCATACTTGAGTCTCCAACTCTAGATGACCAATATGAAGTATTATTTAATAAAAATGTTGCTAACCTACAAGAATTTGGTCTTTTCTTTCCGTTTGAGTTTGAACAATTCGTTGAAGCAAAAAATATGAAAAACAGTGTTTTTAGTATTTATACCAAAGCAGCAAATGAGCTACTTGTTTAATATCGAGAAAAAATGCCTCGCGTAAGCGGGGCATTTTTTTATGCAAAGTTACTAATTAACCCTAGGAAATAACAGAGATACGATATAAAATAAAAAGCAGGTGTAAGTTTATTGGGAATTTCAAACAATATGATAATGGAACAACAGGGAGGATTTAGTCATGGATTGGAAAGAAAATGCAAACAGATGGTTAGAATTCGCTAATTTGAATGAAGAGTTGAGGCAGCAGCTTGAGCTAATTAAGAACGATGAAAAACAACTTGAGGAAGTTTTTTATAAAAATCTTGAGTTTGGTACTGGGGGAATGCGAGGAGAGATTGGCGCAGGGACCAATCGTATGAATCTATACACTGTCCGTAAGGCTTCTGCAGGATTAGCTGCATACATAGAAGAACAAGGGATTGAGGCAAAACAAAAAGGTGTGGTCATTGCCTACGATTCACGACATAAATCTCCAGAGTTTTGTATGGAGGCAGCCAGAACACTTGCAACAAAAGGAATCAAAACCTATATATTTGATGAATTAAGACCTACACCTGAATTATCCTTTGCCTTAAGGTATTTAAATGCCTTTTCTGGAATTGTCATTACAGCAAGTCATAACCCGCCAGAATACAATGGCTACAAAGTATATGGCTCTGATGGCGGTCAGCTTCCCCCAGATGCCGCTGATCAGGTCATTGCAAGAGTTAATGAAATTGAAAATGAGTTGTTGATAGAGGTAGATTCTGAAGAAAATCTCAGAGCTCTGGGGTTAATTAATACGATTGGTGAAGAAATTGATAGAGCTTACATAGAAAAATTAAAAACGATTTCTGAAAATCCATCTATTTCAAATGATACAGAAGTAAAAATTGTGTTTACACCATTACATGGCACAGCCAATAAGCCAGTTCGCCAAGCCTTGGCTGCGTTAGGGTATACAAACGTAACGGTAGTCAAGGAGCAAGAGCTGCCAGATCCTGAGTTTTCAACTGTGAAAAGTCCAAATCCAGAGGAACATGCCGCATTTGAATTAGCGATAAGGGAAGGTAAAAAAGCAGGTGCTGATTTGTTAATTGCAACAGATCCTGATGCAGACCGATTAGGAATTGCTGTTCTAAACCCTGAAGGAGAGTATGTTGTATTAACCGGGAACCAAACTGGAGCATTATTGCTGGATTACATCCTTTCACAAAAGCAAGGTAAAGGTACTCTTCCTGCTAATGGAGTAGTACTAAAAACGATTGTTACATCAGAAATAGGCAGAAAAATTGCCCAAGACTATAAATTAGAAACCATTGATGTACTTACTGGTTTTAAATTTATTGCTGAGAAGATTAATGAGTATGAGTCTACAGGAGAGCATACTTTCTTATTTGGCTATGAAGAAAGCTATGGCTACTTGATAGGGGATTTTGCCCGTGATAAAGATGCGGTTCAAGCTGCGCTGTTAGCGGTAGAAGTATGTGCTTATTATAAAAAACAGGGAATGTCACTTTATGAAGGGTTAATGCAGGTTTTTGAAAAATATGGTTACTATCAAGAAGGACTAAGATCGTTAACCTTAAAGGGTAAAGAAGGTGCCGAACAAATTCAAAGCATTTTAGCATCTTTCAGGTCAGAACCAATAAAACAACTTGGTGACTTAACCATTTCTATGTCAGAAGATTACCTAACCGGTGTTCGTCAAACATTGAATGGTGAAGAGAAAATTGATTTACCAAAATCAAATGTTTTAAAATATACCTTTACAGACGGCTCATGGGTATGCTTAAGACCATCAGGTACTGAACCAAAGGTAAAATTCTATTTTGGTGTGAATAGTACGAGCCTAGAAGAAAGTAAAAATAAGTTACTTGAAATTGAAAAGAACTTTATGGGATTAGTGGATGAAAAAGTAAAAATGGTAACAGGAAACTAGTTTTGATCTTGACATCTTAGAATTACATGAAAGGAAGAAAAGACATGCTAAAGGACCAAATTGCTATTGTAACTGGGGCTTCAAGGGGAATTGGCAAAGAAATTGCTGTAAAACTTGCACAGCAAGGAATGAAATTGGCGATAATAGGCAGTTCCGCGCAAATTTCGGAGACGGCCGATGAAATAAAGAGAAAAGGATTTTCGCATATCCTGCCCATTCAAGCTGATGTTTCAAAAGAAGAAGACCTACAGCAAGTAGTAAAAAAAACCATCGAAGAATATGGGCAAGTAGACCTGCTGGTCAATAATGCCGGCATTGGATTCTTTAAATTAACAGAAGAGGTAACACTTGAAGAATGGAAAAAGGTTTTTGAAGTGAATGTACAAGGTGTGTTCCTAGCGACAAAAGCAATCCTTCCACATATGAAGGAGCGGAAGTCAGGGACTATTATCACCATTGCATCTGATGTAGCTAGATATACTATTCCGAACGGTGCTGCCTATACCGCGTCAAAATATGCGGTACAAGGGTTTTCCGGCTCCGTCGCACAAGAAGTTCGTGAATTTGGCATTCGGGTAGGAACCATCAATCCAGGAATGGTTGATACTTACTTTGCTGAATCGAAGCAAGGATTGCCGGAAAAACATGATTGGCTTAAAGTTAGTGATATAGCTGATGCGGTTGTGTATATGGCTTCAGCACCTAAATATATGTTAATTGATGAGATTGTCCTTCATCCTCTTGTACAACAATATCCAATTGCATAAAAGAACAACTTTTAAAACGGCTTCCCAGGAGGAAGCCGTTTTTTGGTGGAATTCTTTAGTCCGGTTTGGTAAATATTTCTCAATAGTATCCACTTGTTTTTTCAGGAAAGACTATACATCGGTAACTCATTATCAGGTTCAACGGTTTCGTTAGCATGGTCGATGTAACGAAGCAGGGAATATAATTTGTTTTCAATAATTGAGTAGTCACGTTCAAAGTGGTAGGCATGCAGGAATTGCTCTATCCGCTTTGATAAAAATTGGTCCTTTGTTCGTACCATGAGTATCAGCAAATTATCCCATTCAGATCGATGTGTATAATACAAGGCTCGATCATAATCCATTTTATTCATTTGTATTGTCTCCTCCTTACTAGGAGTTGAGATTATTTTATGACATTTTGACGATAACTTTCACAGAAAATGTTGGACAACCCGATATAACGGTGTTTTCAACTTTTACCTGTATAACAAGGAGAGATATTGGTTTTTGATAAGGAGGTTATATGAAGAAATTAGTAGTCGTTTTGTTGTTTTTAGTATTACAATTTGAATTTACTTCTAAGGCGCAGGCAGTCGAGACCAACCTTCCATACTCGTACGATATACTCGAGCAAGATATTGCGAAGATTCATCATACGTATAAAGAGGTTGATGTAAAAGCTATTGGTAAGTCACATTTTGGAAGAACGATTTATGGCATGAAACTTGGTAAAGGGAAGCACAGTATTGTTCTCATAGGGGCACATCATGGCCGTGAATGGATGACAAGCATGCTTTTAATGAAGAAACTTGAAAGATACGCTAAAGCGTATAAAAATCATACTAATTTTGGACACTTGTCCACCCATATTTTAGACGAAGTTTCCATTTGGTTTATTCCTATGCTCAACCCCGATGGCGTTACAATCCAACAAAATAGGCTAGATAAATTTCCGCATGATTACCATAAACAGCTGTTAGCCATGAACGAAGGGATAGAAAATTTTCAGCGGTGGAAAGCAAACGGGCTGGGGGTGGATTTGAATAGGCAATATCCTGCTGGATGGAGGAAATTAAGTAAGCAGCCTGATTTTCCTTCTTACCAATTTTATAAAGGCAGGAAGCCTGTAGAAGCAAAAGAAGTAAAGACATTAACACAATTCATTGCTGAAATTAATCCTGTGATTGCTGTGGCCTACCATTCATCAGGTGAAGAGGTGTTTTGGAATTATCATAATGGCAAACACCTCATTCGTGATAAAAAGATTGCAAAAAAAGTGTCTAAACTGACCGGATATAAGCTTGCAAAACCATCGAAACAGGCTACGGGAGGCGGGTTCACCGATTGGTTTATTACACATTATCACCGCCCGGCTTTAACAATAGAAATTTGCCCGCTTGTTGGAGAGACATCCCCGCCGCTGACTTTATTTGAGACTGTATGGGATAGAAATAAATATGTGGGACTAACTCTGGCAGAAGAAGCGAAGCGCTTAAAAAAGTGAAATTCAGCAGGTAGACTTGTTGTTTTTTATATCTTGTTTCATCTTTCCCAGATTCTCTTCATACATTGTGGTAAGAGGAAAAGGGGGAATGGCGATGAATGGGGAAGATCGCAAAGCTCTTGAATATGCAATTAGTGAAATTACGGAAATTGCACGAGGCTTTGGTTTAGATTTTTATCCGATGCGATATGAAATTTGCCCGGCAGAAATCATTTACACTTTTGGCGCCTACGGAATGCCAACCAGATTTTCACACTGGAGCTTTGGGAAGCAGTTCCATAAAATGAAGCTTCATTATGATTTAGGTTTAAGTAAAATTTATGAACTCGTTATCAACTCAAATCCTTGTTATGCCTTCTTATTAGATTCTAATTCACTTATCCAAAATAAATTAATCGTTGCACACGTACTTGCTCATTGTGATTTTTTCAAAAATAATATCCGTTTTCAAAATACCAAACGCGATATGGTCGAAAGCATGGCAGCTACAGCAGAGAGGATACGCCGTTATGAAATTCAATTTGGTAAAAGGGAAGTTGAGACTTTTCTAGATGCCGTTCTCGCCATTGATGAACATATTGACCCTTCACTGATGAGACCTAAACTTGCCTGGTCACTAGAAGATGATGTAGAAGAAGAAATTCAACAAACAGTGACCCCATACGATGATTTATGGAAGTTAGATGATAAAGACAAAAAACAAACGGTGCAGCCTAGAAAGAAGCAATTTCCCCCAAGACCGGAAAAAGATTTATTATTGTTTATTGAAACCTACAGCAGAGAGCTAACCGATTGGCAGCGGGATATCTTAACGATGATGCGTGAAGAAATGCTTTACTTTTGGCCGCAGCTTGAAACAAAAATTATGAATGAAGGATGGGCCTCTTATTGGCACCAACGAATCATTAGAGAGATGGATTTAACTAGTGGTGAAGCGATTGAGTTTGCAAAATTAAATGCCGGTGTTGTGCAGCCATCTAAAACAGGAATTAACCCATACTATCTAGGTATTAAGATATTTGAGGATATTGAAGAACGTTATAATAATCCAACGGAAGATATGATAAGAAGAGGGGTTACCCCAGGTTCCGGACGCGAAAAGATGTTTGAAGTTCGCGAGGTCGAATCAGATATATCGTTTTTACGTAATTATTTAAACAAAGACCTTGTAATGAGGGAAGATATGTATCTTTTCCAAAAACAGGGAAGGGACTATAAAATCGTTGATAAACAATGGGAACATGTACGGGACCAGTTGGTTAATATGCGTGTAAATGGAGGATTCCCTTATATTACGGTTAATGATGGTGACTATTTGAAGAATGGGGAACTGTATTTAAAGCATTGGTATGAAGGTGTAGAATTAGATGTTAAATACCTTGAAAAAGTTTTACCATATATTCAACAATTATGGGGAAGACCTGTTCACATTGAAACGATGATTGAAGAGCGGAGAATGTTGTTTTCTTATGATGGAAAAGGGGTACATCGGAAATATTTATAAAATCGCTGGGCAGCTATGACGATAGCTGCCCTTTTTGATTCCCTATGAGTTTAAGGACGATGTGAAGTAATTCAAACCCCTTAACTCACTAATTGGAGTGTAGATGCAGGAGGGACTCTACCTCTTCTTTTTATGGGGATGTACCGTTTTGGAATTAAACATGACTACTTGGAGCCATCCCTTAGACATAATTTAAACACAATCCATTGTACGATTTGCACAATTGAATGTATAGCTTTTTGGATTTTTTAAACGATGACGCTGTTATGCATATTATCTAAAATAAACATGTAAGCCAGATAGCTTATTTCTTTTTAAAAGGAGGATCGATCTGCTTAAAAAGTTTATAGGACTGACTGATTCTTGACTTTTGGGGTGTTACTTATGATTAATGCAATTTCTGGTGATTTAGATTTTATAAAGGAAATTAATAACTCAAAATTCACTGGTTCAGTGCATAGTACATTCAATCGAACTTTCAATATTAAATGTTTCGAGAATGGTGATTTATTTACCATTGCTTGCAGGAAACTTGATAACGGCCCTAATACTTTAATCGTTAATGCTGATAATATGAAGTCCCGGAAAATTGAAGTAAATGACCCGGTACGTGTTATGAAGGATCTCATGTTTATTGGGGAGAAGCTGGCTATTTCAATTGATAAAGTCGATATATGGGAAAGTGTTTTACCAGCCTACCCATCTAATGAAGAAATCCTGAAACGAAATGTAATCAAAATGAAGGAATATCTTAACCTCCATGGTGTAGACGGGGGAATGAAAAAAAACGTAGTAACACAAAATCCTTTCGAAGCAGAAGTCTCAAATATGCTTGAGAAACGAACTAATTTACTCTTAAACGAATTAATAAATGATCGAATTTCAACTGCTTTGCCACATGCGATTTCGCTAGTAGGTCTTGGAGCAGGGTTAACACCTTCTGGAGATGATTTTTTAACTGGGTTATTTACCGTCTTTAACATGAAAAACAGCCTTTTTTATCCTTACCGATCATTTTGTGAAGATGTTTTAAAGAAAGCAAAAACCTTAACGAACGAAATTAGTTACATGGCTTTGAAAAAAGCAGCCAATGGAAAAGTGAGAGAGTCTATTATTTCTTTACTAAATTCATTATTAGTTGAGGATGATCAGAACTTAATTCTCTCTTTAAATAAATTATTAAACATAGGTTCTACATCCGGGACAGATATTGCTTATGGCATTGTTTTCGGAATGGAGTCCACTATTAGAGCAGGAGGAAAAGTATGTTAGTACAAGCTTTGATTAAGCCAAACACATATTTCGATTCAGTATCTTTAATGTCGCTTTCCACTAAGGCGAATCAAATCGAGGAAGTGGAACAGGCAATTATAGCAATGGGTACAGAAATGAATAAAGAGGTAATGAAAAATGTCGGTTTAATGACACCTGAAGTAGAGACAGCTGGGGCAAGTGATTTAATTATTGTTGTAAAAGCAGCAACTGACGAATTTTGCGAAACCGCTTTCGAAAAAATCAACGACTTATTTACAAAGAAGAATTCAGGTAAAAAAGGAAAAAATGACATTAAATATTCTACTATTTCCTCTGCTGCAGGAAGTAACCCAGAAGCAAATTTAGCCATTATTGCAGTTAATGGTGCTTATGCGGCTAGAGAGGCGAAAAAGGCACTTGAAAATGATTTACATGTCATGATGTTTAGCGACAATGTAAGCATTGAAGATGAAATTGAATTAAAAAAATTAGCTCATGAAAAAGGCTTATTTATGATGGGGCCGGACTGTGGAACAGCGATTATCGGCAATACAGCCCTTTGCTTCGCAAACGCAGTAAGAAAAGGGAATATTGGGATTGTTGGTGCTTCAGGAACTGGCAGCCAAGAGGTAAGCGTGCGCATTCACGAATTTGGTTATGGAATTTCTCAATTGATAGGAACAGGCGGTAGAGATTTAAAAGAAGAAGTTGGCGGGATTATGATGCTTGACGGAATTCAAGCACTTGAAGATGATGAAGAGACAAAAGTCATTGTCGTTGTTTCTAAACCACCTGCACCAAGTGTCGAAGAAAAAGTATTAGCGAAAATTAAAACATGTAAAAAACCAGTTGTCGTTTGGTTTATTGGAGGAAATGAAGAAAAAATTACTGAAGCTGGTGCACATTTTGCCAAAATGTCTAAAGAGGCAGCACTTAAAGCAGTGCTATTAGCTGGGGCAGACGAAGGCAAGTTAAATAAACGTGCATTAAACATTCCACTTATTGAAGAGGTTCGAACAAAGTTAACTTCAGAACAAAAATATATTCGTGGACTTTTCAGCGGCGGAACACTAGCGGATGAAGCGATGCATGCAGCAATGGAGAAATTCGATAATGTATACAGCAATATTCAAAGAAATCCGGAGTATCGTTTAAAAGACCGTTATACAAGCAAAGAACATACATTCATCGATTTTGGTGATGATGAATACACACAAGGGAAACCACACCCAATGATTGATCCATCTACACGTCTTGAAAGATTTATTCAGGAGGCAAAAGATCCATCGGTAGGTGTTATTGTGATGGACTTTGTCATAGGTTATGGAGCACATGAAGATCCAGTTGGTGCTTTCCTTCCTGCAATCATCGAAGCAAAACAACAGGCTGAACAAGAAGGAAGACATTTGGAGATAATCGGGTATGTACTCGGGACAGAATTAGATCCACAGGATTATGAAGAACAGATTAATAAATTATTAGCTGCTGAAGTAACACATGCAAGCAGTATGCAAAATGCAGGTTTATTGGCGAGAGAATTCGTTGTGAAGGGAGAATAGGCATGAGTAGAATTAGCGATTTATTTAAAAGTAAACCTCATGTTATTAACGTAGGAATTGAGTCATTTAAAGATGATTTATTACAACAGGGTGCTGAAGTCATTCATTTAGAATGGACACCTCCTGGCAGAGGGAATCCAGCCTTAATTGCTGCACTTGACAAGTTTGAAAATCCTGCAATCATGGAAAAAATTGAGGAAGCTAACAAATTAGCGGTAGAAAGAATTATTAATTCTCACCCAGTCTTAATTGGATATGATCAAGCTATTAATTGTGTACCAGGTATGACAAAAACGACGATTCTTCATGCTGGACCGCCAATTACGTGGGATAAAATGAATGGTCCTATGAAAGGTGCAGTTACTGGCGCCATCGTATTTGAAGGGTTAGCGAAGGATGTGGAAGAAGCAGCTAAACTAGCAGCATCTGGCGAAATCACCTTTTCACCATGTCACGAACACAACTGTGTAGGATCAATGGCAGGTGTTACATCTGCATCCATGTTCATGCATATTGTTGAAAACAAAACATATGGCAATATAGCTTATACAAATTTAAGTGAACAATTAGCAAAAATCCTTCGCATGGGAGCAAATGACCAAAGTGTTATTGATCGTTTAATTTGGATGCGTGATGTTTTTGGTCCTATTTTACGTGATGCGATGAAATTAAATCCTGATGGAATTGACTTGCGCTTAATGCTTGCACAAGCACTTCATATGGGAGACGAGTGTCATAACCGAAATGTTGCGGGTACAACATTATTAATTCAAGCATTAACTCCATATATTTTACAAACTGATTACACAATTGAACAGAAGAAAGAAGTATTTGATTTCGTTGCAAGCAGCGATTACTTTTCTGGCCCTACTTGGATGGCAATGGCGAAATGTGCCCTCGATGCTGCACATGGCATTGAAAACAGTACTGTAGTTACAACCATGGCACGGAATGGTGTGGAATTCGGTATCCGGGTGAGCGGAATGCCAGGAAACACATGGTTTACTGGTCCAGCACAGAAAGTTATTGGTCCAATGTTTGCAGGTTACAAGCCAGAGGACTCTGGACTTGATATCGGAGACAGCGCGATTACTGAAACTTATGGTTTCGGTGGATTTGCGATGGCAACAGCTCCAGCAATCGTTGCATTAGTAGGTGGAACAGTAGAGGATGCTATTGGTTATTCAACTAGAATGAAGGAAATTACTACAACAGAAAATCCTAACATCACCATTCCATTACTTGATTTCATGGGAATTCCAACAGGAATTGATGTTCGAAAGGTTATTCAAACAGGTATTATGCCCGTTATTAATACTGCGATTGCTCATAAAGACGCTGGTATCGGAATGATAGGTGCAGGAATTACTTATCCTCCAGTTGAAGCCTTTGAAAAAGCAATGTTAGCTTTAAGTGATAACATTCAATAATATTCAAATTTAGGTTAAAAAGCCCAGCTTAACACGCTGGGCCTTTTTTATGCGAAATGGGTTTTCAAAATTAAATTTTCAACTCTTATCATGGACATATTTTTGGCAAAAATTATTGTTTAACTTGCCTAAATGAATACCTTTCTTTTTGGTTTAGTTAGACAATGACCAACAATGAATTTAAATATAAAATTCATTATGTAACCGCTTACTTAAACGTATTAACCCTAGAAACTAATCCATATTTAGAGGTGAAATGAAATGGGTCGAAAAATCCAATTTTGGAAAAAAGGGGACTTTGCTGCTTCCTTCGGTTTATTCGTTAATGTTTTAACAGACTTCCTGGTGATGATTTCATTATTAATCGGAGTAGTTGGTATGCCAAAAGAGTTTGTTTTTAAACAAATTGTTCCTGGCTTTGGATTTGCTGTATTGATATCTGGCACTATATTTGCTTATTTTGCTTATAAATTAGCTAAGAAAACAGGTAGAATGGATGTTACCGCACTCCCATCAGGTTCAAGTTCACCTGGTATTTTTCTTATCGTGTTTGTGATTATGCTTCCTCTATATCAACAAACACAGGACGCTGCTTTTACAACCACAGTCGCAGTAATTTGGGGATTTATTGAGGCTGCCATATTATTTTTAGGAGCATTTCTGGGTGAAACAATTAGAAAGATTGTCCCAAGAACGGTATTGCTGGCAGCCTTGGCAGGTTTGGCATTTGTATTCTTGGGTATGAACCCAATGCTGCAATCCTTTGAAATGCCTATAGTGGCATTTGTTGCTTTAATTATCATCTTCATGAACTGGTTAAGTAAACATCCAATATTAAAGAAAATACCAACCGGTTTATTATTGATCGTAGTTGGAACAGCCATTGCTTGGATAGCTGGATATCAAAATCCTGCTGATGTTACGGAAGCTCTAAAATCATTCGGCTTTAATCCTCCAATGTTGCATTTAAATGGGTTTGCCGACAGTTTTAACGCTGCTTTGCCATATTTATTAACTGCTGTACCTTTAGGATTAGCAAACTACATTTTTAACTTGGAAAATGTAGAAGCTGCTGCTGTTAGTGGAGATGAATACAAAACTCGAGATGTTATGCTTGCAAACGGTTTTTCTACATTAATAGGTGGCCTTTGTGGTAACCCATTCCCAGTAACCGTATATGTAGGTCATGCGGGTTGGAAAGAAGTTGGAGCAGGTTTAGGCTATTCCATTGCTAGCTCGGTTGCCATTTTCTTATTATCTGTTTTCAGTCTTATGGGACTTTTGCTAGCTGTTGTACCAATTGCGGCGATCGTTCCGATGCTCGTGTTTATTGCGATTGTAACAGGGCATCAAGTTGTCAAAGAAAGTCCGAAATTTGAAGCACCAGCAATCTTTGTTTGTTTCTTCCCATGGGTTGCGAACTGGGCACTTGTTGCTGTTAATAATGCACTTTCAGCTGCTGGTATGTCCGTGGGGGCAGCTGACAATCAAGTATCTTCACTAGCTCTGCATAATGCTGGACTTTTCTACGATGGCTTGGTTGCTCTAGGTAATGGTGCTCCTATTTCGAGTGTTCTTTGGGGTTGTATAGCTGTATTTACTATTCGTAACACGCCTATTGGAGGTATTATAGCTGCAGTACTTGCATCTGCTTTAACTTTTATTGGTGCCATTCATACAAGCACTATCGGACTAGCACAAGCAACTGCTATGCCTTTCGTTTGGGGATATCTGCTGATTGCTGTATTCCTTGCGTATAAACTCTATGTAAATAAGAAACATAATATTGGTCCTGTAACGGAGTAAAAGAGGAGGATTTTGATATGGATTATATGAAATTAGCTGCAGATGCAACACTTGTTGGGATGGCCAATAAAGTTGGGGGACCATTCGGTGCCACAATCGTACGCGGTGATGAAATTATCGCTGTGGTAAGTAACACAATGATGAGAGATATTGACCCATCAGCTCATGCTGAAATGGTTGCCATTCGTGAAGCTTGTAAAAAGTTAGGAACAATGGATTTATCTGATTGTGTGATTTATGCAACTTGTGAGCCTTGTCCAATGTGTGTATCCGCAATTATATGGACAGGAATTAAAGAAGTTTATTACTGTAATACGAGCGAAGATGCAGATAAACATGGATTCTCTGATATGCATTTACGCAAGTACTTAACCGGTGAAGATAAAAGTGTTCTTAAAATGGTTAAAGTAGAACAAAGAGATGATTGTGATCAGTTGTTTGAGTTTTTCGATAAATCTAATAGATAACAATATATTTCACCCATTTAATAGATTCAAACATAAATTAAAAGCCCAGCTAAGATTTTTAATAAAGGGTTCCGTTTTGAGGTGCATATCATATAAATGGCAATGAAAATGGCTTGCAAACTGACATCAGTCTGCAAGCCATTTTTCGGGTTTATGGAGTTTATTGATACCGTTTAGCTTATCAAATACGTTTCATGAAGTCCTTTTTCGTTAGGCACATGAAACTGGACATATTTTAAAGAATCCAGTTGCAACAATATATTATTTCTTCTAGTTTGAATACCCTCTTTTTAACTTTAGTAATAAAAATAAGCCAAAACTATGCAACTCTGTATAAAAAGCTGCATAATATCGACTCTAAGGATTTTATACGTTATAGAAGAATAGCTTTTCGTTACATTAACAGAGCCTTTCTAATTAAAAATTATAGGAAAAGTAAATGTAACGATAGCTGCCCAAAGTCCGTAGACCGGCAAATACTTAGTAACGGCATCTTGGATAGTTGAAGGTCCGGATTTGTTTTGTAGAAAACGTATATAGGAGAGCATAATCCAAATTAGATTTGCCCAGATAAGTATGTTTACTCCTAAAACAGCAAGTCTATTAGGCGTAATCCCATAAGAAGAAAGTCTGAACACGATGGCTGACAAAGCCACACTGTCAATGATAAGCGCAAGAACAATTAAGGCAAAATTTATATAATCTGAAATGTTCTTTTTCTCGTCTGAGCCGCTCTCGATAATGGAAAATATGGTAACGGCCAATACACCAAGGAGTATTCCGTTGAAGGCTATCAGGAAATTGCGGTCCAAGAATGGATTTTTTCCGACCCATATAACCGTTATAAGATAGACCAACAATGTGACCAGGACAAGAGGACTAAAAATTTTAGCTATATACGGTGTAATATTCTTAGCAAGTTTAAGATTCATTGATACCAGGTATGCAGCCACAATAGCGAGAGCGGCAGCACCAAATAAAACGACATTACTAAAATAAAAGTCTTCTATATCCAAGCCAACAAAGCTAAATAACTGCATGGTTAATGCTGCTAGTACCATTCCGCTAACTGCCATGCTGGCGTAGAGAATACAATATTCCAAATTAAATTTAATATAGGCTAATCTTGTACTGCCTTTTGAATATTCATTTCCTGTAAATGCAAGCCCTACCAATACCCATAAGAATATGGGAAGGTGTAAATAAGCAAGGATAATACTGTCTTTATAATTTAATGGCAGCATATTAAGATAAAACCCAGAAATTAGGAACAACGCTGCAAGGGAAAAAATAACACTTTTCTTCGGAGTATTATTGTAAACAAAATAGGCAGCAATAAAGGGAATTATACCAAAAGCCAGGTTAATCGGAGCAATTGCTTCCTGTTCGACAAAATGGAAAATGATCCTGGTGCTTATCCCGGCCAGAATGGCTAATATGCCCATGAATAAGAAATCTTTTTGAAGCAAGGAAGATTTTTCTGTATTTGCCGTCTCCTTGAAATGCAATCTTTCATACCAAACACCAAGAACCTGAGAATCAGGATTTTGTTCCCATGCGTGTGAGAATGACTTTTTAAAAGCTTTCGGGTCTTTTCTATACATTCTCTCCAGCTCATGAGGGTTAGCAATATTTTCAATAATCAAATTGTTAATGTCCATAGTTATACCTCCCCTAATAATTGTTATATTAAGTTTCCTCCACAAAGTTTAACTGTCTTCGTCACTTTTGTATTCTAAAATATCTCCAGGCTGACATTCTAAAGCCTTACAAATTGCCTCTAAAGTGGATAATCGAATCGCTTTTGCCTTTCCATTTTTCAATATAGAAAGGTTCGCCATTGTTATTCCAACCTTCTCCGAAAGTTCTGTTACGCTCATTTTCCTTTTTGCTAACATCACATCAATATTGATTATAATTGCCATTGTTTCTCACCTCAGATCGTTAAATCATTTTCTGATTTGATATTAATTGCTTCTTGTAAAAGTTTTTGGAGAACAGCCGCAAAGACTGCGATAACCATCGAAGCAAAAGGAACAACCAACCCGACAAAGATAACTCCTGGTGCGTCGTCTACTTCCGCAAAGATATAGAAGAGCGGCCAAACTAGCACATGCAAAATACTGATTGTGATGGCACAGTATTTGATTTTCTTTAAAGCTTTTACAGATAAATCGGAGAAAGCTTTATTTTTGTCAATATAGCGTAAGAGTTTGAAAGCCTGATACAAAGCAAAGTAAAAAGGTATCGCCGATGCATCAAAAGCGATGAAAACGAGATATTTAATAAAAGCAAACTCTGGAAGCAATTTTGCTGCAAGATTCGCCATCTCAGGCACCAAAAAGATGCACAGAGCAAGAACTGGGACACCTAAAAGAATAACAGCCATTTTTAAAAACAATGTTGTTACTTTTTCCATAAAAAGCACCTCACTTATTTATTCTGATTTTGATTTTAATATACACTTTATTGTTTTACAATAAATTTTTATTAATTTAAATAACATTTTTATTGTATGTTTTTGTTTTAAGCAAAAATAAAAAGCATTCTTCATTCAAAGAAATGCTCTATAACTTTAAACCATTAAATTTATAACTTGTACAGCTAACCTGCTTCATTTGCTCAATAAGAAAGAAGGTGCAGCAGCTACCTCCATTGTTAAACTCAAGCACCCGTTTGTTTAAGTGTATTATTTCACAATCTTTCTTTATATTTCACTAAAAATGGTGTGAACAAAGAGCCGAAAAGTAATATGGCGAGTCCTACAACAATAGTCACCAATATATTTTTGAAAGGTGAAAGGAAATTACTAAAAATCAACGCTGGTAAAATAGTTAGAGAAACAAATGTGAACCTTCCAGGAACGGTAATCTTGTGTTCCGTACCACATTTGTCACATACAATCGGTTTATATGCCCAAACAGATTTATAGATTTTACTCCAACTAAATTGCGTCTTACATTTTTCACATTTTTGCAAAAAAAACACCACATTTCAATAAATTAACAACCTAAACTTAAATGCCTTGTTATTCAGTTTTCCCATCCGCTTTTCTTGTTAAGCAATCGCACCCGTTTGTTTAAGTAAAACGGTTCACAATGTTAGTGCATCATTTCCTTTTTCCCCACTTGAACAACTCTTTAAAATCATTGTAACAATCAGGACATACCCAATAATATTCATCATCTGTCGCATAAGCTTCATTAATAATATCTGGGTGGTTTTCATCCATAATCTTCTGCCAACAAAATTCACAGTGTTCGTGGTCCGTTTTTGTGGGGATAAATTTCTTTAGGCTAAGAGTTTTACCAAACAAATATTTTTCTTGGTTAGTAAGTCTCCAATCATTTTTAACCATCATATTAACCCCTCTTCCTAAACAAAAGCACCCGTTAGCTTAACAAAGAACAAAGACAAACATTATTTATTGGTGCTTAATTCAGGTCCCCAAGGAGTTGGTGCTATGAAATCTTCTTTGATATTTTGTCTCTTTAGACCTATTTTTTTAGCATAATAATCAATCGTTTCAAAAACAGTAAAACGATGAAAACTGCCGTTAAGAAATTGCGGTTCATTTCGTCTGTTAGGGTCAATCTGCCGAAGAGGAATTGAAACTCTTCCTGTATTATCGTTAAATTCATTGATCGGGACACTGAAGTTGATATGTTCATTATAGCCATTTGCAACTGCTATGATGGTAACCTCTCCCATATTCTTCATTGGAAATCTAGGGTCTTTAGGAACTGTAACAGGTATTTTTACTTCCCCTTTGGAATTTGTTAATTCTGTTGCTATTATCTTCCCTAATGAATTTATTACAACTAACCGAGCGTTGTTTATTGGAGTACCTTGTTCTTCCGACGGGTTAATAGTTGTCATCACTTTAGCAGTCAATATTGCGGACAATGTGTTTTTACTTGTCTCCGCAAATACTGATATGGAAGGATTTAAACAAAGCATAGTTAAAAATATAAAAAAACTCTTTTTGACCAAGGATACCACAACCTTCTTTTCTTGTTTTATCCTTAGTATTTTTTGATTTTTATTCTAGATAAATACACTTGATGCTTGTTAAACTAAACTCCCTCAATAAACAAAGTGAAAACTCGCGTTTTCTCCAGTATTCTCAGTATTTTATAGGATGTTAATTATAGAGTTACTGCTCGCTACTATGGTTGGATTTATCTCCTAAGGATAAATTTGGGCTTTTAAAGCAAAAAGACTGATAGCTCATTAGCCACACACTTACAAAAAATGGTGGATGAGTTAAATTATGACCGCACTAGTGGATGTCCACATTTCTCATGGAGGTCAACCCTCCCATGCCTCACAGAGTCTTCGCTCTCAAATTCCTTCGTCCAACCTTTCCATGAGGTGGATGTCAGTCATGCTGCTCCACAGGGTCCCTGCCCGAAGTTTAGTTGCTTTGCTGACTAATCCGTGCTTCAAATGTACGAGACTCATAACACTAAATATCCTTTTCTACTCTACTTTTATTACTAAATTAAGCTGCTTTTTCAACTTCTATGATTGCTCTCATATGAGGGATATCCTTTAACATTCTCTCTTCACTAAACTCAAATTGTTTCTTTCCAATCGCAAAGAATATGCGTATTAGTTTATTACACAAGGCAATCAGAGACTGCATTTTCTTTAGAGGATTGTCCGGACGCTGCGTGTAATAGGCATGCAGCGCTTTAAAGGCCGAGTTCTTCGCTACCATAATCATACACACCCTGAAGAGGAGAGCTCTTAGCTTCTTCCTCCCTCTTTTTGTGATCTTCGTTTGCCCTTTATGCTTTCCAGAAGTGTTCTCTTTCAAGCTCAATCCAGCTAACTTTATGATCTGTCTAGGGTGCGAGTACTCTTGAAGATCTCCCACTTCTGCAAAGAAGCCGGCAACAGTATCTCTTCCCACTCCCTTAATGGCTAACATTTGCTGGACACCAGGGATTTGTTCAATTAAATTATCTATCTTCTCATCTAGTTCTTCGAACTTCTCTTGTATCAAGTCATATTTATCAAGCAGAGTGGCCAGCTCTAATTTGGCCATATTAGAACCTTGACACAGTCCGATGGACTCTCTAGCTGCTTGTTTCAACTCTACTATTTTGTTTAGTCCTACACTTCGACTAACTGCTTTTCGTAAATGATCCAATAAGTACTGATCAGTGAAATGAATCAGTTCATGTGGTAAGGCTCCTAGCTTTAAAAATTGCAAGGCTGCTTTTCCTTCCCAACTCTTAAAGACGGTTAAAAACTCAGGAAAATACCGATCTAGCCAGTTGTGAATCTGGCCTTGCACCGTTTGAAGATCATCAGTTAGGAGATCACGTATTTTTTTCGCCACACGGAGTTCTGCATAAACACCTTGTGGAATCGTTGGTTCAGCATATCTCCCGTCCTTGACCAACTGGGCAATGACTTTAGCGTCTTTCACATCGTTTTTAGTTGGTGAGTTATCATCGAGTTCCTTACTTCTCTTAACGTGTAAAGGATTTACTGCGACAAACTTTATATTATTTTCTTTTAATATATGAGCTAGATTTAGCCAATAGTGGCCCGTAGGCTCCATACCTACTATTACTTTTTCCATTACTTGTTCTTTCTTTAATTGAAAGATCCACACGAGAAACAGTTGAAATCCTTGCTTGGTATTCTCAAAATAACAAGGTGGTCCGAATTCTATTCCTCTGTAGTCCTGTGCTCGTGCGACATGCTTGAATTTCGCAATATCCACGCCTATAATAAGAGTCTGAGAAGTAATTTGAGCAATCTTTTCATTTTGGTTATAATTCATTTTAAGACCTCCTGGTATTGGGGATTGTCCATTTTTGCTGGCCAGCTTTAGGACTCTCTCATTCTACCAAGAGGTTCTTTTTTTATTCAAACCTCATTTTCATTCATTACAGGAATGCTGCTCCGTTAGTTCAATAAAGCATATGTATTTTCATTTTTACCCGAAATGGCAGTCAAATTGACAGCTCAATTGACAACAGATTTTAAGCGTACAACAATCGTTGTCATTTAAATTTTTTATGTCATTTCTACTGTCAATTCTCCACAAAATGCTGAAAAACCATAATTAAACACTGCCAATTTAAGTGTCAATTCCTTTGTCAATTATGAACAATGCACCTTAAAACGGAACCCTTTAGATTTTTAATCTGCTGGGCTATTTTTAATTAAGGTGAGTTTTTAAGAAATCAATGACATCTTTAAGTGCATGTTGAACAATCGGATCTTGGAAGTTTTTATCAAATACATGCTCGCCATTTGGAATCGTAATAAGTTTTGCCTCAACCGATTGTTTAATAAGGGCACCCCTCATAAATACTGACTGCTCGTATGGAACGTCCTTATCTTTCGTTCCATGTAATAATAAAGTTGGTGGAAAATCACTTGTAACATTACGATTCGGGCAATATTGATAGATTGCTTCTTTATTGTTTAAAAGATTTTCACCTGTAATTTCTTCAATCCAGACCCCATTCTGTCTCACATAAACGTAAAATAGAAACCGCTCTTCTACAGATGCCTCCGTTACTATTTTATCTGTTATAAGTTGGTAAGCAATTTCCTTAGAAACAATATCCTTTTGACAATAATATTTACTTGGACTTGTTGCCCAGCTCCCAACAAGATCCCCGTATCCGTAAAAGGAAACAATTGCAGATGGCTTATTTGTGAAAGTTCCAGTATTAAGTGCTAAAAAGCCACCGGCAGAACTACCTACAACTGCAATTTTTTTCGGATTTATGGAAAATTGTTTTGGTCCTTGTTTTTGAATCCAAAGGATTGCGTCTTCAATATCTTTAAGAATTTCTGGCAGTTTTGTGGAAGGAGCCAGCCTATAGTCAATTGAAAAAAGTGAGAAACCATTGTTGGTATAAAGTTGGACCATTTCTTCACTTATTTCTTCTCTTGTTCCCCAAATTAACCCGCCGCCATGGATATAAATGATGACAGGAGCATTTCCTTGGTTAGTCCCATAAAAATCTGCCTTTATTGAGAAATTTACATCTTCTTTATAAATTACCGTTTTCTTCACTTTTATTTACACGTCCTGTCTATTGATTGTTTCAATTAATACTAAAAAAAATAGTCATATAATGCAATTGTAGATTGTGCAAACATAACAAATTATAGCGTTTTTTTAAAGTTTTTCTAGTCTAAAATCTAGGACATATTTTGTACATACATTATTGTATAACTTGCCTAAATGAACAGCTTTCTTTTTGGTTTTGGTAGCCAATGACCTAGAAGGCTTTACCTACTAAAATGAAGGATGTAAGGGGTTACGAAATGATGTTATTTCTCTTTTAGATTTATAAAATCTCCAGAGAAAATAAGATTCACTGCTACAAAGGAGGCAAATTTAAATAAAAGAGTATGGAATAATGTGAACAAATTTTTTACATCCAACAAACTAATTCATATTAGAGGTGAAAGGTAATGGATCAAACAATTAAATTTTGGAAAAAAGGAGATTTAGCTGCTTATTTCGGGCTACTCGCTAATAACTTAACCAATCTTCTAACCATGATGTCATTATTAATTTTTGTCGTGGGTATTCCATCAGCAGTGGTTTACGGAAAAATAGCTCCGGCTTTTGGGATGGGGATATTTATTGCAAGTTGTGCGTATGGCTTTTTTGCTTATCGACTAGCTAAAAAAACAGGCAGGACTGATGTAACAGCATTGCCTTCGGGACCAAGTGCACCCTCCATATTCACGGTAACTTTTCTAGTAATATTGCCAGTCTATACCCAAACAAAAGATTATGAATTTGCCATTGGAATTGCTCTAGTTTGGTGTTTCGTGGAAGCAATGATTCTAGTGGTAGGTTCACTATTAGGTGATACGATTAGAAGAATCATTCCTAGAACAGTATTATTATCATGTTTATCTGGTCTTGGACTTTTATTATTAGCCATGAATCCAATGTTACAAGCGTTTGAAGCACCGATGATCGCTTTTGCCGTGTTAATCATTATCTTCATTAACTGGTTCGGTAAATCACCGGTCTTTGCAAAAATTCCAACAGGATTTTTATTACTTGCAGTGGGTACAGGGATTGCCTGGGCTTTAGGTGTGATGGAGCCTGGTGCAATTTCACAATCTTTATCATCTTTCGGATTCAATCCCCCATCATTAAATATTGATGGTTTTATGCAAGGGTTGCCACATGCACTTCCATATTTGGCTTCAGCTATACCGCTTGGTCTTTCTAACTATGTATTTGACTTAGAGAATATTGAAAGTGCAAGTACTGCAGGGGATGAATATGAAACAAGACAAGTTATGTTAACAAATGGTCTTGCATCTTGTATTGGTGCTGCATTTGGTAATCCATATCCAGTAACTGTATATGTTGGACACCCAGGATGGAAATCAATGGGCGCTGGTATTGGTTATACAGTGGCAACGGGTATATCGATGTTAATTCTTTCTCTATTCGGTATTGGGGCATTCTTATTAGCAATCATTCCTGTCTATGCCATCGCTCCTATCCTTGTTTATATAGGAGTTGTAACAGCCAACCAAGTTGTTCGTGAAACTCCGAAACTTGAGGTACCGGTTATCTTTATTGCATTATTCCCATGGATTGCAAACTGGGCTCTAACTCTTGCGAATAATGTACTTGGTGCAGCAGGTACTGCTGCTGGAACTGTTGGAATTGATAAGCTTGCTAGTAAAGGGGTTTATTATGAAGGATTGTCTCATTTAGGAAATGGTGCACCGATTGCCAGTCTCTTATGGGGATGTATAGCAATATTCGCTATTAATGATAAGCCGTTACGTGGTGCTGCCGCTGCAGCAGTAGCAGCCGTATTGTCCATCGTAGGATTTATTCACTCTCCAACAGTAGCATTTGCTAAAGGTGCTTCGGTAGAATTTTTCTTCGGCTACCTCATGATTGCAGCTATATTTGTTATCAAATACGTGATGGATCGCAGTAAGGCTCAGCCAAAACCTGAAAGCGGAAAAACTGCAGCATAATTAAATGTTTCGAAATCACCTTCGATAGGTAAAGCTCTTCAGGCTCTCGAAGGTGAAAATTATTTATCACGAAAGAATGGATAAAAGGGGAGAATGTTTATAATGGATCAAAACATGGAGCTAATCCAATCAAGTGAACGTGGAGATATAGAATCTGTAAAACAATTATTAAATAACGGGGTTGACGTTACTTTTAAAGACGCCGATGGCCGTACAGCATTGATGGCTGCTACTCAAAAAAATCAACTTTTAATCGTGAACCTGTTATTAGAAGCTGGCAGTGATGTAAATACAAGAGATATTACACAATTAACCCCATTTATTTGTGCAGGTGCAAATGGATTTCATGAAATTTTAAGTGCCATGCTCCATTACGGAGCAGATTTAAACAGCGTAAACCGATTTGGAGGTACTGCATTATTGCCATCCAGCGAAAAAGGCTATCTTAAAACTGTACAAAGATGTTTAGATGCTGGTATTCCTGTCAACCATGCCAACAACTTAGGTTGGAGCGGTTTATTAGAGGCAGTCATTTTAGGTAATGGCGGACGCTTATATTCTATGATAATTGAATTACTTGTTAAAGCCGGAGCAGATATAAATATGCCTGACAGGGATGGGAAGTCAGCTCTTCAGCATGCTAAAGCTATGAAACAGGAAAAAGTAGTAAAGATTCTCACTAATGACTATGTGGAACTAAATGAATCTATAAAAAGAGCAAAAGCTTTTTACTTGGATGATAAGTACGAAGAAGCTATTTCCGAAATGAATCAAGCACTCGAGAAGGATCCCAATAATCTCGATTTTTATTTCTATAAAGGCTATTCACTGCAAGAACTAAAGCGTTATGATGAAGCACTCCAAGAATATAAAAAGGCGTTAGCAATTAATCCGCAAGATCTTGATTTTTATTTCTATACAGCTAATTGCTTAAGATTGATGAAGAAAACAGAAGAATCGCTTGCTGAATATGTTAAAGCATGTGAATTAAATCCTGCTGAAACCTTTTACCGTTATCATAAATCAAATTACTTGAGAGAATTAGGGCGGCATGAGGAAGCTGTAATGGAAATGGATAATCTATTAACTCTACAACCAAATAGATATGATTTTTCTTTCCATAAGGCAAACAGTTTAAGATCACTTGGAAAGCATGAAGCGGCGATTGAGGCAATTGAAAATGCAATTAAGAACGACCCAACCAATACTTTGTATCAATTGCATAAGAACCAATCACTCGAATTGTTAAAAAAACAACTAGAATCACAGGGGGTTAAGAAATGAGTAAATTAGTAATTGTTGCGATTGGCGGGAACTCCCTGGTACGGGATAATGGCCGCGACTCTGTTCAAGATCAATATGAAGCCGTTCAAGAAACAGCAGTAAATATCGCAGATATGGTTCAAGAAGGATTCAGTGTAGTTGTGACACATGGAAATGGACCACAGGTAGGCTTTGGACTTAGAAGGTCTGAAATTGCAAATGAGATTGCAGGTATGCCAGATATGCCGCTTGTCAATTGTGTTGCAGATACACAGGGTGGTATAGGTTACCAAATTCAACAAGCATTAACTAACGAATTTACTAAAAGAGGGATAAATAAAAAAGTTGCAACGGTCATCACCCAAGTTGAGGTTGATATTAATGATCCGAATTTTCAAAATCCAACAAAACCTGTTGGTTCATTCTTTACTTTAGAACAAGCGGAAGAAATGAAAAAGGAACATCCTGATTGGATTTTTGTAGAAGATTCTGGACGTGGTTACCGAAGAGTGGTCCCTTCACCTAAACCAATTGATATTGTTGAAAAAGAGGCGATTAAATCATTGGTAAATGGTGGTTACGTAGTAATTGCAGTTGGCGGCGGCGGCATTCCAGTGGTAAAAACTAGAGATAATTCATATTTAGGTGTTGATGCAGTAATTGATAAAGACTTTGCTACAAGTCTTTTAGCGGAACAAGTCAATGCAGAGACATTAATTATCACAACCGGTGTTCCAAGAGTATGCATTAATTTTGGAAAGCCAAATCAATTACCCCTAGAAAAAATTTCCGTAGAAGAAACAAAACAATATGTTGGTGAGAACCACTTTCCAGCAGGCAGCATGCTGCCAAAAATTGAGGCTAGCCTAAGTTTCCTGGAAAAGGGCGGAAAGAGAGTAATTATTACTAACCCAGAAAGTTTAAAAGATGCGATTAACGAAAAACAAGGTACTCACATTGTCAAACAACAAAATTCAACTCCTTGTATGAAATAATGTAAAAATAAAAACAAAGTCCGGCACCAAGTAAAAAAAGTGACGGACTTTGTTTTTTAATACAGCTTATTATTTTTTTCTTTCTCTCGGAATTCCGTGGGTGAAATACCCTCTATTTTTCGAAATAATGTACTAAAATAGTTTTGACTGTTAAATCCTGTGTTTACTGCTACTTCAGATATAGTCCAGTTTTGGTGACTAATTAGAATCCGTTTCGCCGCGTGGATACGATATTGAATTAAATACTCCGAAAAAGCAGCACCTACTTCTTCATGAAATTTTCGACTTAAGTAGGTAGGGTTAGCATGAACCTCATTTGCGATATCTGAAAGTGAGATTTTTTCAGCGAACCTCTCGTGAATGACCTTAAGAGAGCATTGTATTAAGCTGGAATAATTACGAGGAGAGTGGTTTTCTTTATATTTTGATAGAATTGTTAATAACTCCCTCTCGATAACAGGCTTCGTTAAATAGTCAACAACCCCAATTCTAATGGATTGTTGAGCATAGCTGAAATCCTGGCAGGCAGTAACCATGATTATTTCCACATCTTTATTGCTCTGTCGTAGTTCCTCCCCAAATTCAAGTCCGGATTTTCCTGGAAGATTGATATCTAAGAAAGCCAAATTAATTTCATGATTTTGATTAATTGAATTTGCTTGACTTGCATTAGCAGCTTTGTAAAGTTTCCATCTAGGAAATTCAGATAGCAACATGTATTCTAGTTGTTCTAACTCTAATGGTTCGTCATCAAGTAATAAGACATTCATTTTCATGCAGCCCCTCTGTAAAATTTCCTTTGTAGTTTCTTCATTTAATCTAAACAAAAGCATATTTGAAGTAAATATAATCCAGATAAAAAGTAGAAAAAGTTAAAAAAAGAGTAATAATTCCGAAAATAAATTCATGTTCGTTTTTCTATAATTAATTTAACAATCAAAAAGTGTAGAAACGACACCTGTATTGGTGGATTGGGAGGGTAAAAATGATTGATTTACTGTTAATTCACGGTACTGTTATCACAATGGATGCCAACAGGCGGATTCTTCAAGATGGTGCTGTTGCAATCAATGATGGCAGGCTTTTAGATATTGGCTTAACAGAAGTTCTAGCATTAAAATATGAGGCGAAAAAAGTGATTGATTGCAGTCGTCAGTGTATTCTGCCAGGATTAATCGATGTTCACGGACATGGGGGTCATTCTATGTTTAAGACCATTGCAATGGATAGTGACTTTTGGATGCCAATTATGACCAACACGTATAAGCATTTTGTGACCGATGATTTTTGGTTTTACGAAGGAAAACTCTCTGCACTCGAGCGGTTAAAAGCTGGGATAACAACAGGTGTATCTGTTATAGGATCTATGCCGCGTTCTGATGACCCAATCTTCGCGATCAATCATGCAAAAGCGTACGCTGAAGTTGGAATAAGAGAGGTTGTTTGTACAGGCCCTTGTAATCCGCCATGGCCACACTTATTCAGCCGCTGGGTGGATGGTAAACGGATAACGAAAGAAGTAACGTATGAAGAAGTGCTGCTAGGTGCAGAAGCGGTTATTGAAGCATTGAATCACGCTCATGAAGATCGGACACGTGCCTTTATTACCCCTTTTGTCATGGTTACCTCTGTTGAACCCTCAGGTCCAACATCACCAGGAAGGCTTTATGGATTAACAGAACATGATCTATATCAAGCCAAGAGAATACGTGAGATTGCTAGAAAGTATCAAACAAGGATTCATTCTGATGCCTTTGGAGGGATGATTCATCTGGCTGTTCAGGATTGGGAGAACGCCTTGTTAGGACCAGAAGTTCACCTGCAGCACTGCCGTGGAATTTCATTGGATGAGGCACGAATTTTAGCGGATACAGGTACAAATGTGAGTGCCTCTCCTAGTATAACCCAGGTTAGTGCGAGAACTCCGGTACCTGAATTAATTGAATTGGGTGTAACGGTTGCTATCTCAACTGATGGTACATCACCAAGTACGAGTTTTGATATGTTTCAAGCAATGAGAAAAACGCAGTTCGTTCATCAAGCAGCCCTAAGAGATGAATTCTATTTACCTCCTGGAAAACTATTAGAAATGGTAACAATTGATGCAGCGAAATGCATTGGCTGGGATGACGAACTTGGCTCACTTGAAATTGGTAAAAAAGCCGACATCATAACCGTGAATCTTAATCAACCCCACTTAACTCCCGAGTTTATGCATGTACATCGTTTAGTATATCAAGCAGTTGCTAATGATGTAGACCATGTGATTGTCGATGGAAAGGTAGTAATGGAAGGTCGAAAGGTTCAAACCGTTGATGAAAAAACAGTATTATATGAGGCAAATGAAGAGGCCTATTCAACAATCGAGCGGGCAGGACTTAGGAGGTATATGGAACCTTCTAAATATTTTTGGGGACATGCACGAGGTTATGTCGATGAAAAGAGATACAACGAAGAAGATTATAGTTTTACTAGATTGAAAGGAGAATAATAAATGCTAACAAAACTTAAGGGAAAATATGTAATTGGTTTTGATGGGGATGATCATGTTATTTTAGAGGATTCAGAGGTTGTATATAGTAACGATACAATTATTTATGTAGGTAAAAATTACGCAGGTGAAGTGGATGAAGTTATTGATACTGGAAATTCCGTCATTAGTCCGGGATTTATCGATTTAAATGCACTGGGTGATATTGATCATGATATCCTGCATTTCGAAGCAGCTAACGAGAAACAGAAAAACCTGCTTTGGTCAAAGAGTTATGTTGAAAATGGTCATCATGAACTGATGACAGCTGAGGAAGAAGCATTTAAATCATTGTATGCCTATTCTCAGTTGATTCTTCATGGGGTAACTACTGCGATGCCGATTACATCTGTTTTTTATAAAAAATGGGCAGAGACATATGAGGAATTAGAACAAGCAGCCAATCATGCCGGCAGTTTAGGATTAAGAATTTACTTAGGTCCAAGCTATCAATCCGGGATTAGAGTAGTGGAGCCAGATGGAACCATTAAGCTTTTTTGGGATGAAGATGCAGGGAGAGCAGGGCTCGAGCGTGCTGTAAGGTTTGTTAAAGAATTTGATGGTGCCTATGATGGGTTGGTTAAAGGAATGTTGGCACCAGAACGAATTGAGAGTCAAACAGAAGAAAGTTTGAAATTGACTAAGTATTATAGTGAAAAGTTAAATGTTCCTATCAAACTTCATGCAGCACAAGGAAGCTTTGAATATCACACGATTTTAGAAAAACACGGGGTAACCCCAATTCGTTATTTGTATAACCTAGGCTTTTTAGGCCCAAAAACTGGAATTCCACACGCTCATTTTATTGCTGGTTATAGTGAAGTGCAATCACAAGAGGGCGATGATATAGCGCTGTTAACAGAAAGCAATACAACCGTTATCCATTGTCCTTTAATCATCGGAAGGCATAGTTCTGCTTTAGAATCATTTGCAAAATACAAAAGGGCAGGTATCAATTTAGCACTGGGTACGGATACCTTTCCACCAGATATGTTTCAAAATATCCGTACAGGCAGTATGCTATCCAGGCTAATCGAAAAAGATGTAAAGGATTCATCCTATGCTGATTTATTTAGAGCTGCAACAATTGGGGGAGCCAATTTTCTTGGAAGGGAGGACCTTGGCAGAATTACCGCAGGTGCAAAGGCAGATATCATAGTAATAGACTTGGATGGCTTCCATATGGGAGTGATAGATGACCCAATTCGTACAATGATAGCAAGCGGGTCAGGCAGAGACGTGAAATTATCAATCATTAATGGCAGGGTAGTCATGAAAGATAGAGTTATTCCTAATTTGGATTTAGAAGAATTGAAAACAAAGGGGCAAAAGTATTTTAATAAAATGAGAAAAGGATATTTGGAAAGAGACTACCAACAGCTTCCTGAGAATGAACTTCTACCTTCATCTTACAAGATAGTGGATTTTATTTAATTTTTTCAAGTAGTAAAGATATTGAAAAATAAAGTAAATATTTCAAAAACAAATAGTCTGAATATTTTTTATAATAAAATAACAGTAAATAAAAAATATTCAGGGGGTTGGAGTTCATGAAATGGAGACTTGTAAATTTTATACTAGTTTTGTTAATTGCAATCGTTATTACAGGGTGTTCGACTAAAAAGGATGTAAGCTCAGAGGATAAAAAAAGCGATACTGTAACAAAAGATGGAGGTACACTAGTTATTGCCCGCTTATCAGATGCTGAGAACCTAGATCATCATTTCATGTCGACGATTAACGCGGCAAGTGTTACCCACAGCAAAATATATGAGGGGCTTGTAGGGCGTGATAAAAATGCCGAAATTAAGCCTTTACTTTCAGAAGAATGGAAACAGATTGATGATTTAACTTGGGAATTTCACCTTAGAAAAGATGTGAATTTCCATGATGGAACTGCCTTTAATGCCGAGGCTGTAAAAGCGACATTTGATAGACTGCTAGATCCAAATGTTGGTTCACCAAGAGCAGTTGTATTTAAAATGGTAAAAGAAGTAAAGGTAGTAGATGAATTTACGGTTCAATTTATCCTATCCGAACCATTCTCACCATTACTATCTATTCTAGCAAGCCATGAAGGAGGTATTATCAGTCCAAAAGCAATTGAAAAGTTTGGTAAAAAATCTATCAATGAACCGAATGGTACTGGCCCCTTTGTTTTTGAATCTTGGACCCCTGGACAAGAAATTGTCTTTACTAAGAATAAGCAATACTGGGGAACAAAGGCTAATGTAGATAAAGTCGTATTTAAAGTAGTACCTGAAGAAACAACAAGAGTTTCAATGCTCGAAACTGGAGAGGCCCATATTGCTGAACCACTCTCAGTACCGATGATGTCTACTGTTGAAGCTTCGTCAAAAGTAGAGGTTTACCGTAGTGAAGGATTTGGAACCGAATATATTGGCTTTAACGTTCAAAAAGAACCATTTAATGATGTCCGTGTTCGTAAAGCAATCTCTCATGCAGTTGAAATGGATTCGATTATAAAGGGTGTATACAACAATGTCGGTAAAAAGGCGAATTCATTATTAGGCTCAAAAGTCTTTGGCTACCATGCTGATATGAAAGCTTATGAATATAACCTTAATGAAGCAAAGAAATTGCTGGCTGAGGCTGGCTATCCAGATGGCTTCGAAACGACGCTAAAAACAATGGATAGCAAAGAAAGAATCAATATGGCGGAGGTCCTTCAATCACAGTTAAAAGGTATCGGTGTAAAAGTTAATATCGAAGTCTTGGAGTATGGTACGTTCGTTGAGCAGGCAAACAACGGGGATTCTGAGATGTTTATTCTAAGTTGGAGAAACGCAACTGGTGATGCCGATTATAATCAATACAACCTTTTCCATACCAATTCTCAAGGAGCATCTGGAAATACCTTCTTCTATAGTAATAAAGAGGTAGATAGCTTAATTGAAGCTGCCCGTAAAGAAAAAGACCCTAATAAACGTATTGAACTATATGCTCAGTCACAAGAATTAGAAATGGAAGAAGCCGTCTATATTCCAGTAAGGGTGATTGAAAATCTCGCTGCTATCACGAAAGATATAAAAGGCTTTTCAATCAGCCCTTCTGGTTATTTAGAAATCAATGAAACTTCAATCAAATAGGTAATAGGATAAGAGGGATATCCAAGTGGATACACCCTTTTATCTTGTTAGAGTAATAGAAAGGGATGTTTTAATATGAGCCGTACTTTTTGGTTAACAAATGCCCGATTAGAAACGGGATATATTGTTGAAAATGATAGAGTAGCAGGAACAAAAACAGAGTTGTTTCACTTATTAATAGAGGATGGTAAAATCAAAAAAATAATAAAAGGACCAGTGCCTTTTGGAGATGAACATCCCATTACGGATGCAGATGGGCTGCTCCTCCTTCCCTCATTTATTGAAAAGCATGTACATCTTGATAAGACCTACATGGGTGAGGACTTTAGGGCTTGTATCCCGGCGTCAGGTGTTATTGAACGATGTGAAATAGAAAAAAACATTCTAGCATGCATTCCTTCCAGCACTCAGCAACGTGCAGAGGCTTTGCTAGAAATATTATTGTCTAATGGATCAACCCATGTAAGAACGCACGTGGATATCTATCCAGAAGCAGGATTAGACAATTTGGAAGGTGTCCAGCGTGCACTAAAAACATATTCAAATAGGCTGAGTGCTGAAATTGTTGCCTTTGCCCAGCATGGCTTGCTGCGTCCTGGTACTGTTCAACTAATAAGAGAAGCAGTAAGAAACGGTGCAGGGATTGTAGGGGCGGTTGACCCGGCAACGGTGGATCATAATATCGAAGCGTCATTAGTACAATTGATGGATTTGGCTGTCGAAGGGAATGCAGATATCGACTTGCATTTACATGACCCTGGACACTTAGGAACTTTCACTATGAAACGACTTGCTTATTTAACCAAGCAAGCAGGATGGGAAGGAAGGGTAGCAGTCAGTCATGCATTCGGATTGGGAGATGTCTCCAAAGAAGAAGCAATAGAAATGGCAGGGATTTTAAGAGAAGCTGGAATCTCCATTGTAACCAGTCTTCCAATTGGTCGGAATATTCCACCTGTAAATCTTTTAAATGAATATGGAGTAGATGTAGCCGTAGGGAACGATAATATCTATGATTCTTGGTGGCCTACAGGAAATGGTGATGTACTAGAAAGGGCTGGTCGTCTGATTGAACGATTCAGATGGACAGATGAGGTTTCACTTGGTCAAGCTTTAAAGTATATCACAGGGGGAAAAACTCTATTAGATAAGGATGGGAAGCAGTTATGGCCAAAGGCTGGTGATGCTGCGAATATCGTCCTTGTAGAAGCCAGCTGTGCGGCTGAAGCAGTTGCTAGACGATCAAAACGTAAAGCAGTTATCTATAAAGGTAACGTAGTTTATGGTACCTTGCATTAAAATCATTATTCATGTAGCAGTAATTCAATCATAAAGGGGATGGATTTTTACATCCTCTTTTTGATATTGTTTTTAGTAGATTTTTAGGACCACAAGAGACCACTAAAAGTAGTAAAGATAACGAAAATAGTAGTAAAGATTTTCGATAAAAATATTCCGAATATTTTCTATAATTAAATTAGATAGAAAATAAGCAGAAACAAGGGGGAGAGTCATGAAACAAAAATTAAATATCGGAAAATTTTTTCTGGTACTACTAATCATTATGGCGATTTCTGGTTGTTCGACAAATGATAATGCTGGGACAACTGGAAATGAAAAGGGAGATAAAGTGAATAATGGCGGTACCTTGGTAATTGTTCGTTTATCAGACGCAGAGAACTTAGATCATCATTTTATGAATACGATCAATGCAGCTAGTATAACCCATGGGAAAGTTTATGAGGGCTTGGTAGGAAGAGATAAAGATTCTCAAATTCAGCCTTTATTGGCAAAATCATGGAAACAGGTGGATGATAAAACCTGGGAATTTAAATTAAGAGATGATGTGAAATTTCATGATGGAACACTTTTTAATGCAAGCGCTGTCAAAATGAATTTTGACAGGCTTTTAGATCCGAATGTAAATGCACCTAGGGCCGGTGTATTTAAGATGGTTAGTGAAGTGAAAGTCATCGATGAATTTACAGTTCAATTTATCTTAGATGAATCGTTTGCACCTTTACTCTCCATCCTGGCCAGTCATGAGGGAGGAATTATAAGTCCTAATGCGATTGAGAAGTTTGGCAAGAACATCATCAATGAACCAAATGGAACCGGGCCTTTTTCATTTGAATCTTGGAAACCAGGCCAAGAAATAGTATTAGCTAAAAATGAGCAATATTTTGGAGATAAAGCAAAGGTGGATAAAGTTATTTTTAAAATTGTTCCCGAGGAAACAACCAGAACCTCAATGATTGAGACAGGTGAAGCACATATAGCAGAGCCGCTTTCTGTAACGATGATGGATACAGTAGATGCTTCATCAGCAATGGAAGTCTATCGGAGTGAAGGTTTTGGTACGGAATATATTGGTTTTAACACGGAGAAAAAACCATTTAATGATATCCGTGTCCGAAAAGCGATTGCACATGCCATTGAAATGGATTCTATTATCAAGGGTGTATTTAATAACGTAGGAAAAAAAGCGAATTCTCTATTAGGATCTCAAGTATTTGGATATCATGAAAGTTTGAAAGCTTATGAATTTAACGTAAATGAAGCTAAGAGATTATTGGCAGAAGCAGGATATCCTAATGGTTTAAAAACAATCTTGTCAACCAATGATGTAAAGGAAAGAATAAGTCTTGCAGAAGTTGTTCAATCACAGTTAAAAGGGATTGGTGTTGACGTAGAAATACAGGTATTTGAAGCTGGAACTTTTATTGAGAAAAGAAATAGAGGAGAATCACAAATGTTTATTAATAGCTGGAGAAATGCAACTGGTGACGCCGATTACAATCAATTCAATCTTTTCCACTCGTCTTCAAAGGGACCTGCTGGTAATGTCTTCTTTTATAGTAATGAAAGGGTTGATCAGTTAGTTAATGCTGGACGAATAGAGAGTGATCCAGAAAAACGCATACAGATTTATGCGGAGGCACAAGAATTAGAAATGCAGGATGCTGTATATGTACCTGTACGTGTCATTGAAAACGTAGCTGCTGTTTCGAAAAATGTTGATGGTTTTAGAATCAGTGCGGCTGGGTATTTAGAACTTAATGATGTCTCAATTAAATAACGAATTAATAGCAGGAGAGGCTGGTTCTAATGGTTGGTAAGTGACAACCATTTAGAGACAGCCTCTTTTTTATTCCTTTATTACACTTAAACCAAATTGTTTACTAAAATAATACAATGATAGATATAAAGGAATGGCTAGAAATATCCCTGTAAACCAAGAAATACTAGTTAACGGACCAAGTAGGGGTACAAAATTACCTATTAGGCTTATTATGCCTGCAAAGATGGTTGCAATCATAGCAGGAAGATTAATCCCGTTAGAATATCGATTGTGATTAGTAGAATATAATTCTTGTAAATTAATTTCTTTTTTACAAATTAGGAAATAATTTGTTAGCGTTACACCAATGACGGGACTTAACAATCCTCCTACAATATTTAAAAAGGCAAATATACTCGTTGGGTTCTCCATTAACTTCCAAGGCATAATAAGTATACCAATAATGGTCGCAGCTAGAGCTCCTGTTCTAAAATTCAATTTTTTTGGAAATAGAGAAGCAAGTTGATAGCCAGCTGGTATGATATTCCCAACAATATTAACTGATAATGTAGATAAGCAAATCGTTAGAAGTGAAAGGGTAATAGCAAATCTACTATCGAATCGCTCGACCACTTCAAGTACATTCCAAATCGGAACACCAAAAGCAATCTCTGAACCCACAATGATTGAAATGCTTGCTACAGCAAATAATAAATACGTAATAAACAATCCAGAAATCTGTCCCATTGACTGATCTTTATTGGAACGAGAAAACCTAGTAATATCAGAAACACTTAGAATTTGTGCAACCCAGGTTGCCATAATTGCTGAAACACAACTTATGAAAACGAAAATACTATTTCCTTCGACCCCGCTTGAACTATAGTTTAGTATAGGTTCAAATCCACCTGCCAATTTTATGGACCAGAAAGCCATTCCGCCAAAAACCACAAAAATTAATGGGGATACCATTTTTGTTAACTTCCCTAATCGATCGATACCGGCAAAAATGAATAAAACATTAATGATCCAGAAGAGTAGAAAGGAAAGGAGACCAGGAAGGGTTAATCCAAAAAAGTTAAAACTTCCTCCCAAAGATAAATACTCTGGCCAAAATTCCCCTATTAAGATACTAATGGCTAGACTGCCTGCATAGGTTTGAAGACCGAACCACATAATTGCGGCAATAACGCCTCGTAGAACACCCGGAAAGAGAGCACCCTTTTTTCCATAGCTTGCACGAAGCAGAATAGAAAATGGAATTCCATATTTGCTGCCGGCATGCCCATTCAATACCATCATGACTGATAGTAATATAGAAGAAATGATAATGATAAAGAATACCTGCCAAATCGATAAGCCTAATGCAAAGAATCCGCCAATTGTTACATACGAAGGCACGTTATGAACAGAGCCCATCCAGATGGAAAAAAATTGACCTTTCCTCCATGTTCTAGCCTCAGATGGAGTTGGTAATAAATCGGGGCTATAATGGGCTTGATTTTCAATTCGTGCATAATTTTGTCCCAAACAACCCGCCTCCTATGATACCTTACTATTATTTCTTGTTATTGTTTTATAGATTAAGACAAGAAGACATAGAACTGTTGAAATCATAAAGCTAAGCCATATTCCTTTAAAGTCATCAGTCATAGAAACAAAAATATAGCCTCCAATAGCTCCAATAAAGGATGAAAAGGGGACCATGAAAGGAAGGATACCTTTACTAAGGATAATATAAATAATTGGGCTAATTATCGCCGCATAAATATTCCCAGTAAAAAATAAAAGCTTGAGCGGACTGGGAGTAAGAATACTTACGATAACAAGCAAACAGACACATACTGACCCTGAAAAAATATAAGTGTATTTCCATTTTTCATCGTTTGTCAGACTAATAAACATTTCCACTATATTTTTTACAAAAAGGGTAGTTGTTGCGTGCAATTCTGCACTTAGGGCCGAAGCTATTGAACTAAAAATAAAGACAACAAATAGGACGATTAGTATGGATGATTGGATTCTGTTGACTAATTCAGAGAACAAGGAATATATATTTTCAAAACTTCTTCCAAAAATTGTAATCATTAATAAAGAGGATAAAGCCAGTGGGATGGTTGCCCAAATTAATCCTGTTAAGGTAAAGGTTATTTGAACCTTTTCTTTTTGAATAATAAACATTCTTTGCCATGAAGCACGGTCTATCAAAACTTGACCAAAAAAGACAAAGATTGCTGTAAAAATAAACCAAAAAGCATCCGTGTTCTTTATATACAATAAATAAGGATGATATAGCTTAATCCCATCATAAACAGGATAAACCCCGTCTTGAATATAAAAGTAGACCGGGATAATAATGACCGCTGCAAAAATAAGGGTGACATTAACAGCAGCCATTTGGTGAAGGCGTTGCATGCCTCCGGCTCCTCCGATAAAAAAACAGAAAGTTAAAAAAAGCAATAACCCAATAAAATGAGGAATCGGAAAAATCATATGGATAAGAATTCCTGCACCCATCCCTTGGACAAATAAGGAATGAAAGCTAGTTAGGAGCATAACTGTTAACATTATCCAATATCCGCTTGGTGTTAATTTTTCTTTTAAAACATCTCCAATTGTGTCGTGACCAAGATAATTCTCCCGGATTTTACTTGCCAAAAAACCAAATAAAATATAGGATAACGCCCCAACTAGGGAGTATCCAATTCCACCGATAATTCCGTATTTGAGTAAGGTTTCCGGAGAGGAAAGTATTGTGTTTCCTGTTACCCATCGAGCCAGTAAACTTACAACTCCAAAGCTTACCCCGAGCTTTATAGCACCACTGATATATAACTGATAATCATTATTTCTCAATGAAATGTCTCCCTTAAGCGATAATCCCTAGGTGATTGACCTGTCATTTTTCGGAAAATTTGGCTGAAATAATGCTGGCTGTTAAAACCGCATCTTTCAGAAATCGTACTAATACTTAGATCAGGATACTCAACAAGCATTCTTTGAGCTTCCTTTAAGCGAAACTCATTTAAATACTCGGAAAAGCCCATCCCAACTTCCTCATGAAATTTTCTACTTAAATAAGCGGGATTAATATGAATTTTTGAAGCTAAATAATTTAACGTTAATTTCTCACTATATTCCGCATGAATAATGCTAATTGCATTTACAATTTGCTCTGAGTATCGCCCTATTCTTTCATACTTGCTTAATACGACCATTAATTCATCTTCAATAATGGGTTTGGTTATGTAATCAACTACCCCAATTCTTATCGAAGTTTGAGCATATTCAAAATTTTGAAAAGCAGTAACCATTATAATGTCAATCGTATACGTTTGTGTTAATTCTTTAGCTAAATCTAATCCATTTTTACCGGGAATCTGAATATCTAGAAATGCAAGAAAGATGTCATGTTGCTTAACGATTTGGAGTGCTATGGAAGCATCTTGAGCTTTGAAAATTTTCCAATTTGGAAATTTTTTATGGATTAAATACTCAAGCTGCTCTAATTCTAGCGGTTCATCATCAACGAGCAGGATATTCATTCGTAATGTTCACCTTCCTTAAATTTCAGATTTTTGTATGAATGGAAAAATAGCTAAAACACTTGTTCCATTGTCTGAGTTGATTAATTGCACAGATGTTTTACTATCTGGGAATAATAACTCCAGCCTTTTCTTAATGTTTTCTAAACCAAGTCCTCTATCTGGTGACAGTTGCTCAGATCCTTCAATCGTATTGTTCCATACCGTGATATGAATGTCTTTTTCTCGTTTTTCAATGGTTGTTTTTAAAAAGGCTTCACCAACATATCTCTCAAAAGAATGTTTAAAAGCATTTTCGATGAAGGTTTGAATAATAAAAGGGATGGTAATGGCTTGGTATACATTAGGATCAATCGTAAATTCATAATACAGCCTGTCTCGAAAACGTATTTTTTGTATTTCTAGATAATAATTGACATAGGTGATTTCCTGATCGATTGTAATAAATGTGTTATTCGTTTGATACTTAAATTTAAGAAGTTTTGATAGTGTTTCAATCGATCGAATTAATTCTGTTTTTCGATCCAGCCTTGCTAGGCTTAGTATCGAATTTAATGTATTAAAAAAGAAATGAGGCTGTATTTCTTGATTCAATTGGTTATAGAGGGCAGTTTGCAGCTCTCTTTCAAGAGTAATTTCCCGTGTTTTTTTTTCCAGCAGGTCAATTCGCTTTTCAAAAATAAATAAGAAAAGCAAGGTAAAGGCCCCTAGTAAAGGAGCTAGAGCGGCAATCATAATATTTAGGGAGAAAGCTTCAACTGTTAACATAACCGGAATTCTCCTTTATATATGAAAAAGGGAGGCTATTGCTTCTCCCTTTTTTAATATAATATTTTACCTTATTTGCGTATTATTAGAAAATAATCTTATAAAAACTTTTCTGCGTAATGACAGCTGACCATATGATTTGTATCTAATTCTCTTAAAGCTGGTTCTTCTGTTTTACATTTCTCCGTTGCAAATGGACATCGGGTATGGAAGCGGCAGCCGTTTGGCGGATTAATAGGGGAGGGAACGTCTCCTTTTAAAACCAACCGTTCACGTTTTAATTCCGGATTTGGTACAGGTATTGATGATAGCAAAGCCCTTGTATATGGATGCAGCGGTGTATCAAATAAATCTTTTTTATCTGCAATCTCAACAACTTTCCCTAGATACATAACCATAACCCGATCGGAGATATGTCTTACTACACTAAGATCGTGAGAAATAAATAAAAAGGTTAGTCCAAACTGCTTTTGCAGATTCTTTAATAGATTTAGGATTTGTGCCTGAATTGATACATCTAAGGCAGAAACAGCTTCGTCGCAGATAATTAATTTTGGATTTACTGCAAGGGCTCTGGCAATCCCAATCCTCTGACGTTGTCCGCCGCTGAATTCATGAGGATAGCGGTCAAGAGCCTCTGGCGGAAGACCAACATATCCGAGTAATTCAAGCATTCGATCGACTCTTTTTGATTTATCTACTACATCTTGGATAGCCATCGCTTCATTTAAAATTTGCTTTACAGTTTGCCTTGGGTTAAGAGAAGCAAAAGGATCTTGAAATATTACCTGTAAATCACCTCGAAGTTTTCTCATTTCTTTCTTATTTAAACCTAAGATGTCTTTCCCAGAATAATAGACCTTTCCGTCTGTAGGTTCATCAAGTCTTAAAATCGCACGGCCAGTTGTTGATTTTCCGCAGCCTGATTCACCTACAATACTTAACGTCTCCCCTTCGAATAAATGGAAGGAGACGTCGTCTACTGCCTTTACATATGATTTTGGCTTGAAGATAGAGTCTGTTTTTACAGGGAAATATTGTTTTAACTGGTCTACTTGTAATAATACTTTCTTATCTGCTGCAACCTGCATTATTTTACAGCCTCCTCTTTCGCTCCAGTCCATTGATCAGTATATATCCAGCAACGAACCTTTACACCATCATTCTGCTCGATAAGCTCTGGCTGCTGTTGATGACATAGTGGCTGCTGATGCGGACATCTTGAAGCAAACCTGCAGCCAACGGGCATATTGTAGGGACTAGGAACACTCCCTTCAATCGTTTGTAATTCTTTCTGGTCTTCATGAATTTTTGGCAATGAATCTAGTAAACCTTGTGTGTAAGGATGTCTTGGATTACCGAAAATTTTCTTTGTTGGGGCATGTTCAATAATATTACCTGCATACATGACGGCGACTGTATCACATGTTTCAGCAACTACACCTAAATCATGGGTAATCATAATGACGCCCATGCCAAGCTTATTTTGCAAGTCTTTGATCAATTCTAGTATTTGGGCCTGAATGGTTACATCCAATGCTGTTGTTGGTTCGTCTGCAATTAATACCTCAGGGGTGCATGCAAGTGCCATTGCAATCATGACACGTTGACGCATTCCGCCGCTTAATTGGAAAGGTTCTTGTTTTGCTCTTTTTTCCGGAGAAGGAATACCGACTAGCTTTAACATTTCGACTGCTTTTTCCCATGCGACCTTACGTCCCATTTTTTGGTGCAGCCGTAACGCTTCAGCAATTTGTTCACCAACTGGTAAAACAGGATTCAATGATGTCATCGGTTCTTGAAAAATCATTGAAATCTCATTACCACGGACTTTCCTCATCTCATCTTCTGACATGGTCACTAAATCTTTTCCTTTAAAAAGGATTTGTCCGCCAGCAATTTTACCAGGAGGGGAGGGGATTAAACGCAGAATAGAAAGAGAAGTAATACTTTTCCCACAGCCGGATTCACCGACAATTCCTAAAGTTTCCCCTTTTTTTAAACTGAAATCGATGCCATCAACTGCCTTACTTACGCCCCGTTTGGTAAAGAAATGTGTTTTTAACCCTTTAACTTCTAAAATTGGTTTGTTATTCTCCGTCATCATTTTTCACCACCTGTTAATTTAATTCAATCCGTTTGTTAAAGAAACGATAAAGGACATCCACCATCAAATTCACGATAACGAAAACCAAAGAGGCAACTAAGACCCCGCCTTGAACCATTGGTAAATCCCGCATCCGAATGGAGTCAACAATCATTCTTCCTAGGCCGTTAATAGCAAATATGGATTCCACTAGAACCGTCCCGCCAAGCAACGCACCAAATTGTAAACCTACTACTGTAATAACTGGAATTAATGCATTACGTAATCCGTGTTTATAAATAATCACACTTTCACGTACCCCTTTAGCACGAGCTGTTCGAATATAATCCTGACGAATAACTTCGAGCATGCTTGACCTTGTCATACGGGCTACAATGGCCGCTCCGCCCGCACCTAATGTTAATGCAGGCAAGATAACATGAAGAATACTATCCCAACCGGCAACTGGCAGGATTTGCAGTTTTACTGAGAAGAAGTACATCAACATTAATCCAAACCAAAAGCTCGGTAATGAAATACCTAGTAACGCTACGACCATCACCGTTGTATCTTTTAAGGAATAAGGTTTAATCGCAGAAATAATACCAGCGGCCATTCCTAAAACGATTGTTATAAGAATACTAAAAAAGGCAAGCTCAATAGTTATAGGCAATCTCACTAAAATTTCATCTAAGACAGGCTGACTATTCTTAAGTGATACTCCAAAATCTCCACGAAAAACACTCATTAAGTAATCGAAATATTGTACCAATAACGGTCTATTTAAACCTAATTGCTCCCTTATGCCTTCAATCGTTTCCTTTGAAGCTCCTTCACCAGCGAGCAATACTGCCGGATCCCCAGGAACTAGCTGCATAATAAAGAATACGACAAACGTTACCCCTATAACGACCGGGATTGTTTGCATTAATCGGCGTAATATAAACATCAACATCTTAATTAACCCTCCTCTATTTCTTCATTCTTGGATCAAAGGCATCACGTAATCCATCTCCAAAAATATTAAAGCCTAAAACTAGTATAGAAATAGCAAGCCCTGGAAAAATAGCGATATAAGGTGCAGAGAATAAGAAATCCCTGCCACTGCTTAACATCGTTCCCCATTCGGGAGAAGGGGGCTGGGCACCAAGACCGAGGAAAGATAAACCAGCTGCTGAAAGAATAACAGTAGCAAGTCTTAGTGTCCCTTGCACAATAATAGGTGATAGTATATTTGGCAAAATATGTTTAAAGATAATGGTTACGTCATTCGCTCCAAGTGAGCGGACAGCGTCAATATACTCGAGTCTTTTCACTTCTAAAGTAGAGCCGCGGACAATACGAGCAAATAATGGAATAGAATATGCGCCGACAGCTATCGTTACATTAATTAACCCAGGACCAAGGGCACTAATGATGGCTAAAGCAAGTAAGATCCCTGGGAATGCCAAAAGGATATCCATGATTCTCATAATGGTTGAATCAATCCATTTCCCATAATAGCCTGCGATGAGTCCCAAAATTATTCCAAAAAAGGCACCAAAGATTACTGCAGTTATTCCAATTCCCATCGAAAGTCTAGAACCATAAAGGATACGACTTAAGATATCTCTTCCTTTATCATCTGTACCCATCCAGTGATCTGCTGAGGGAGGTATTAATTTGTTTTCTAAATTAATTTCGTAAGGATCATAGGGAGCAAGTAATGGTGCGAAAAGTGCGATAAACACATAGAAAAGAATAATGATCGCACCGACCATTGCCGCTTTATTCATTGTTAAGATAGATAAGAAATCTCTTAGTTTAGATTCTTTTGGTTGATTCATTGTTTGCTTAATTACAACTGGTGAATCTGTTTTTGCTTCAAGTGTCACGTAAACCCCTCCTTAATATTTGGATTTGAAAGAATGATGTCGATTCTTGCTGTTATATTCCTCCTTTCAGAAACTTTCATTTTTTCGAGATATGTACAAATTATCAAAATTAACAGGAAAGTAAATGTTTTTTAAATTGTTTGTCAAAATAGTTAAAATACTTGTAAATATTCTGTAAATATTCCAGCGAATCATCTTCTATAATGCAGATAAGGATTTAAAAGGAATTGTGAAAAATTTTATTCCTATTAAATTCAGAATCTTATAAAAATCATCGAAGGAGAGACGAAAATGGAGGGAAACAAAAGAGTTTTAAGAAAAGCAATACTATTAGTATTAATAGGATTAATGCTATTGATTGCTCAAGCATGTTCAACAAAATCAACTTCATCTAATGAAGGAGAAAGTAAAAAAGAAGGGGAAAAACAAGGCGGCACCTTAACAGTTGTTCGACTTTCGGATGCAACCAAGCTAGACCCGCATTTTATTACGGATATTCCATCAGCCAATATTATCTACCAAAAAGTTTATCAGGGTCTTGTAGTTCCGGATAAGGACTTTAAAATTCAACCACTATTGGCGAAAGAATGGAAAGTAGTAAATGATACAACTTGGGAATTTAAATTAAGAGATGATGTAACTTTCCATGATGGAACCCCATTTAACGCAGAGGCAGTAAAAGTAACGTTTAATCGATTATTAGATCCAGCTACAGGTTCACCTCAACGTACGAAATTTGAAATGATCACAGAAGTAAAAGTAATAGATGATTACACTGTTCAATTAATGCTTGCCTACCCATATGCACCTTTGTTATCAATTTTGGCAAGCCAGGAAGGTAGCATCATCAGTCCAAAAGCTTTAGCTGAAAATCCTGAAAAACTAGCTGAACATCCAGTAGGAACAGGACCATTTGTATTTGATGCTTGGAAAAGCGGGCAGGAAATCTCATTAACGAAAAATGAAAATTACTGGGGCAAGAAGCCAAATATTGATCGTGTAGTATATAAGGTAGTACCTGAGGATGCAACCCGTCTTGCGATGATTGAAACGGGAGAAGCACACATTAATGACCAAGTACCGGTGACTGAAATTGAACGTATTGAGGCATCCGATACAATGGGGCTTTATCGTACAGAAGGACTAGCTGTTGAATTCCTTGGATTTAATACAAAGAAAAAACCGTTTGATGATGTGAAGGTTCGTAGAGCCATCAGCCATGCAATTGAAAGAGAAGCTATTATTAAAGGTGTATATAATAATGTAGGAACACTCGCAAATGCGGCGATGAGCCCTAAAGTTTTAGGTTATAGCGACAAGATTCAGCCTTATGATTATGATTTGAATGAAGCAAAGCAATTGTTAAAAGAAGCTGGTTATGAGAATGGTTTAGAAATTAAATTATTGACAAGTGACCGAAAAGAAAGAATCAACATGGCAGAAGTAATTCAATCCCAATTAAAAGGAATCGGCGTAAATGTTGAAATACAAGTAATGGAATACGGTGCATTTATTGAAATGCTTAATAATGGTGAACATGAAATGGTTATTAACGGTTGGGGAAATGCAACTGGTGACGGAGATTACAATCAGTATAATTTATTCCACTCTGCATCACAGGGTCCAGCGGGTAACCATTTTTACTACAGTAATCCAGAAGCAGACCAAAAGATTGAGGCAGCACGTAAAGAAACAGATGAAGCAAAGCGTTTAGCACTATATGAAGAAGTGATGCAAATCGAAATGGATGATGCTGTATATATCCCAATTCGTAACTATGAGCATATAGCAGCCCACAGCAAAAACGTAAGCGGTTTTTGGCTGAATGCAGCGAACTACCTTATGATTGATGATGTAGTAGTTAAGTAAAGGAAACAAATGAAAAGTACTTTTGTAAAAAAGTACTTTTCCTACTTTTTAATAGGAGGATTAAAAATGAATATATTTTGGCTGACGAATGTACGTTTAGAAAAAGGCTTCATAAAGGGAAATGAACGTATCTCAGGTACTGAAACAGAAATATGCCACTTGAAAATTGAAGATGGAAAAATTACCGAGATCACAAATGTTTTTCCTAATGATGAAGAGCGACAGGTTGATGCGTGCAGTCAACTCCTTCTTCCGACGTTACGAGATATGCATATTCACATTGATAAAACCTATTATGGCGGACCTTGGAAAGCTTGTACTCCACTTACAAAAGGTATTTTTACTCGATTAGAAGAAGAAAAAGAACTGCTGCCAAAGTTGCTGCCAACTGCCCAGGAGCGAGCAGAGAAAATGATTGAAATGTACTTAAAAAATGGTCACACCCATATTAGGACTCATTGTAATGTAGATCCTGTGATTGGTCTCAAAAATTTAGAGGCAACAGTGAACGCATTGAAAAAATACGAGGATGTTCTCACATATGAAATCGTAGCGTTTCCGCAACATGGGTTGTTAAAGAGTGAATCTGTTCAATTAGTTCGCAGTGCGATGAAGAATGGTGCAACATTAGTTGGGGGTGTTGACCCTGCTACTGTTGATCGAAATATTGAAAAATCCTTAAATACAATTTTTGAAATTGCTGTAGAAAACAATAAAGGGGTAGATATTCATTTACATGATCCCAACACTTTGGGAGCATTTACCTTTGAAAGAATGGCATATTATACGAAAGAAGCAGGTCTGAAAGGGAGGGCCACAATCAGCCACGCCATTGCACTAGGTGATTTACATGGGGAGGCACTTACAGAAATAGCTGCGGTATTAAAAGATCAAGAAATTGATATTACTTCAACAGTTCCGGTAAATCGACCTACAATTCCAATTCCAACTTTAGACAAATTTGGTATTCAAGTTTCTGTGGGACATGACAGTATTACGGACCACTGGTCACCATTTGGAACAGGGAATACGATTCAAAAGCTTGGGATTCTTGCGGAACGGTTCCGACTATCTGACGAATACTCATTGTCAAGAACCTTGAAATTTGGAACTGGAGGAGTTACACCGCTGAATGAAAAAGGCGATCGTGTTTGGCCAAAAGTTGGCGATGACGCAACCATGATGCTCGTAAACGCAACCTGTTCTGCTGAAGCAGTCGCTAGGAGGGCTGCTGTAGAAGCGTTATTTTTTAAAGGAAAAAAGGTTGAAAGTAAGTTAACACAATCAAATCCGGTACAGGTATAAAGGAGGAAATAGAATTGACCACTCCATATTGGATAAAAAACGTAAGATTAGAGACTGGGTATATCAAGGATGAAAAAGGTGTATACGAAACAAAAACGGAGCTTTTTAATTTAAAAATTGTAGAAGGAAGAATTGTAGAAAAACAGAATAATAGCTTTGTTATTCCACAAGGTGAAAGCATAAAAGATGCAAAAGGGTTATTAGCATTACCATCTTTTAAAGAAATGCACAATCATCTAGATAAAACTTATCTTTCACTTGAGTGGAAGTCACCGATACCAGCTAAAAATTTAGAAGAACGGCTACGATTAGAAGCGGCGGAACTAGAGGAATTAATGCCAACAACCAAACAGCGTGCTAGTGCTATGATTGAATTGCTTCTATCACATGGTTCGACACATATTCGAACACATGTAAATATCGATCCCTATATCGGTTTAAAGAACCTTGAGGGTGTTAAAGCTGCGCTCGAAGATTATTCAGGCAGACTTACTTATGAGATTGTAGCTTTTCCGCAACATGGGTTATTAAGAGAAAATGTTATCCCAATGATGAAAGAAGCGATGAGAACTGGAGCAAACCTTGTCGGCGGGTTAGACCCTGCAGGGATTGACCGAAATATTGAAAAATCACTCTATGAAGTAATGAATCTTGCGACACAATTTGATGCAGATATTGATATACATTTACATGATAGTGGACATGTTGGCTATTATACAGTTGACAAACTAGCTGAAATGGTAGAACAGGCAAAATGGCACAACCGTACAGCCGTCAGCCACGCTTTTAGCTTGGGGGAAGTACCATTGCCTCAGCAGGAAGAAATGGCAGAAAAGCTGAGCGGGCTGGGAATGTCTATTATGTCTACCATTCCTATTACAAGAACCCTTCCTCCAATTGATCTTTTAGATCATAAGGGGGTTAACGTTTACTTAGGCTGCGATGGATTTTATGATTCCTGGGGACCATTCGGCACAGGTGATGTGTTAGAAAAGGTAACGCGTTATGGCGAGCTATATCGTAAGAGTGATGAACGTTCATTAGCACAGTCGCTAAAATGGGCGACGGGAGGGCCTACACCATTAACGCAGGAGGGCGAGGTTGCCTGGCCGCTTCCTGGGGATGAGGCAAATCTAGTTCTTGTCCATGCATCCTGTTCAGCAGAAGCAGTAGCGAGAACACCAAAGCGTGAAGCTGTAATTTTTAGAGGAAAAGTAGTATCAGGACAATTGTAAATGAAAAGCCCCGTTATATTGGTAACGGGGCTCAGCTTTATCAATCTAGGCGAAGTTTCTTATTTAACAATCTAAAGATTTTTAATGCTAATTGGATTTGAAGGAGTTCCTCAGAATTCTTTAAATCAGAATTTAATATTTCTTTAATTTTCTCAATTCTATAGATCAGTGTGTTCCGATGCAAGAACATCGCTTTTGCTGTTTCACTGATATTTAAGTTATTTTGAAAATAATTTTCTAATGTAATGATGTAGCTGGTTCCATGTAATTGATCGTGTTCATAAATTTTTCCGAGCTGCTTCATAAAAAACTCTTCTAGGTCAGGGGCCTTAATATTTGAATCTAAAAAGTGGTAGATAGAATGATCTTCAAAATGGGATACTCCGCCACTGTTTTCAAATTTTTGCATTAATCTTATCGATTCATTTGCTTCCGAAAAGCTTTTATGTAGAGAATGAATGGTTTCATACTGTCTGCCAATGCCGATTAAGAAGTTGGAATTGCTAATTTGCTTATTCAAGATACTATATAGGTTATTAGTGTATTGTTTTGCTTCATTAACAGAAACTGCCGGTCGGTTTTCATGCTGTCCGATTAAGATGATGATGCGATTGTTTCGATGAATGCATGTAACTTCTCCATCTGCTTTATTAGCGTAATCATATATTAGCTCTACACATTTTCGGGCTTTATTTTCCAAGCTGACCCTTCTAGCCACCATATCCTCATACTTCTCTAACTCCTCTGATTGTATATTAATCACAATACAGTAATACATATAATTTGAATGGAGTCCATGCATTTCACTTAGCGTATGGATGGTTTCACTAGAGGTTATTTTTCCAGTAAGCAAATCATCAAAAAAGTCCTGTCGGATCTTTAATTTCACTTCTTCTATTTCCTTGGCTTTTATTCTTTCAAGCGCAATGTTCGTCGATGCCTGTTCTAAAATGATGAAGTCAAATTCAGTTAGTTCACTTACTGTTTGCCATACAATTATATATCCATAAATATAGCTTGCTGCGGCAACAGGCAAGATTCTACAATTTACTTCGATGTCTTCTAAATAATAAATACGTTGAATGGTCTTTTTCATTTCACTTACATTTTTAGGAATAGAGTCAACGAATTCCTTTGGAAAAGCAGGTCTATTTTTCACCAAATCTAAACAGTATGAAAGCGGAACTTTATTATTCATATGTTCTGTAAAGTCCACTAGTTTCCAATCTTCATTTACAAATATAATTGGATTATTAATGGTCTCAGATAACATTGATAAAATTCTATCTATTCCTCCGCCTTCAAGTGTAATTCTAAAAAATAAATTATGTATGTCTAGAGTTTTTCTATTTAATAAATCATATCTTCCCGATGCTTTTTCATTAATAATCGAAATAACCCTTGATAAGGTATATTCAAATGGTAATTCTAATAATGGTAATCCAAGCCTGTTTGCTTCGTCAATCATGTTCTGTGGGAGTTTATCAAAGTATCTTTTCATTTTGACAATTAGTCCGGCACAGTTTATTTGGGAAAGCTCTTGAATGATTCGATTCTGTAACTCTTCATTGTCCTTGAAAATATATCCTGTTGATAAAAGTAATTCATTTGGTGATAACCAATCGAATACCTCAGGATTTTCAATAATATTTACAATCGCTATCTCATTATTAATTCCTTTTTCCCCAGCTACTATTTTTAATCCATCAATCGCTTTAATTTCAAAAAGGTCCTTAACGGTTAACAATCTTTACACATCCTAAAATATCATTTCCACCCACTTTCATTGTACAACATGCTCAAATGAAATCAAGTTTTTATGGTTCAGGTAAACAATGACTTTCTTAGGTATTAGAACTAAAATGTTTTTAGGACCAAGTATGATTCAAAAGAGACTTCTTAGAGAATAATGGATTAATAGTGATTATCTATAATTCTGGCAGCTTAACATAAGGTATCGTTTAAAGAAGAGAAAGATTAGTTTGAAGAAGTGTTTGTGACAATTTTAACACAACTCATTATGCATGGTGCCTAAAAACTTAAGATTATTTTAGGCAAGGTAACCAATAAAATTTTAGACTCTTACATAAGCTTAACAATTAATTATATTTTGTTATAATTGAGAATGTCTGTTGCTGTCCCTTATTGGAACAGGATTTTGACATTTTTTAATCTGAAAGGTTAATAAACAATCAATGAATATAAAAAACAATTACTTAAGTGTGTTTCAATGGTTTATCTATTTACTTGCTAATTCTATTGCGCTTCCAATTGTAATTGGAAATGTATTTCATTTATCTGCGGCAGAAATATCCGCTTTAATGCAGCGGACGTTTTTTATCGTAGGATTGAGCTCTTTTATTCAAGGGAAATTTGGTCACAGATATCCAATAGTAGATGGGCCAGCTGGCTCTTGGGTTAGTATTTTTGTTATCTTTGCTAATATTGGAACGCAGCAAGGTTTGTCATTGATGGAGACTATACGAACCCTTGAGGCGGGATTGATTGTTGCTGGAGTAATATTATTCCTGTTAGGGATAACAAAGTGGGTCCAACATTTATTGATTCTCTTTTCACCAATTGTTACTGGCACATTTCTGTTTATATTAGCTATACAATTAAGTGGTGTCTTTTTAAAGGGAATGGTAACAATGGATAGCAGTACGGGTCAGCTTGATGTGAGGAGCTTTCTATTAGCTATTTTTACATTTACCTTTATTATTGTACTTTCATCTAAAGCTAAAGGATGGTTAAAAAACTATGCAATCTTATTAGGAATTTTAGCAGGGTGGATTGCATTTTTAATTTTAGGAGAAGGTCGTCAAAGCAATTCAGTAGTATCAACTGATATCATCAAGCTGCCAGAAATTTTTCCATGGGGTTTCCCTGTAATAACGGGGAGTGTATTGATTACAACTATCTTATTTACTTTTTTACTCATTTCTAATACATTAGCCGCCATCACCGCTGCTGAGGAATCAATCCCAAATAATAAAGGGCAATTCCGTGTTAGGCTTAATCGAGGAACCTCGATAGGAGGAGTTTCCCATCTATTATCTGCTGTATTTTCAACAATTGGTGTGGTGCCTTTACCAGCTACAGCAGGCTTTGTTAGATTAACAAAACAATACCGTATAATTCCTTTTCTGTTTGCATGTGGGATTATGATATTGATTTCATTGTTTCCGAGTATTGTTGGCTTCTTGGCTTCCTTACCATTACCCGTAGCCAGTGCTGCTTTATTAAGCACACTAATCGAGATGCTCGGGATAGCAATTCGCTCACTGACAAAACAGCCATTAAACGACAGGAATATAACAATTATCGGGTTATCCTTATTATTTGGAATTGGAATCATGTTTTTACCAGATGATATCTTTAACGGTCTTCCATATATCATTCAAAATATAGGTAAAAATGGTTTATTAGTAGGAACATTACTAGCAATAATTCTTGAACAACTTTGGAAATCCAAAAATTAAGCTGCAGAGACAAATGTCCTGCAGCTTAATTTTTATAAATATACAATTGGCCATCCATCTGGTGTAAATAAACTTTTAAAAAATTAATTTTAAGCCCACCAAAATGAGACCGATGAGAAAGCCGCAGACTGCCCCGTTTACCCGGATCCATTGCAAGTCCTTTCCCACATTGTTTTCGATCATATTAATAAGAGTTTTATTATCCAATTTTTCTAAGTTTTCTTCGACAAGTTTTCCAATTTTCGAATGATTATTATCAACAAAAATGGAAATTTGCTGCTGGATCCAAGATTCAATTGCATTTATTTTTTCATCATCTGTTTTCAAACTTTCAAGTGCCCTTGATAACTGAGGAAGAAGATGAGCCTCATAAAAATTTGGTGACTCGAGAAGGGTAATTGCCTTATCTTTAAGCTGTTCAATAAAATCGGTAATTTTATCTTCTAAGTGCCATTGTGACAGCAGTTGTTCTTTTATATTATTTATTTCCAAAGCTAGGTTTTCATCTGTTTTAATATCTTGCAGTTTTGTCCCGATATGGAATAAAAGGGTTTGCCTATTTGGATTAAATGGATCCCTAAAGCTGTGTACACCCTTTTGAATAAGCCCCTGAATAATGTTTCCTAATTTTTCCTCATTCACAATATTCGTAAAGGATTTTAAAGCAAATTGCATAAAACCATCCGCTTTAATATTTTCGAGAGCATCAACTGCCATCCTGCCGAGTTTTTCCTTTGTACTTTCTTTCTTAGACCAATCATCAATTTCCTTTAGGACAAAATCAAGTGCCTTTTCATCATATTTCCTTTTAAGTAGTTGGTCAATAATAACTGGAAGATACTTACTTGCATCTAAATCTTTTAACTTTAACTTCATTTCGCTTTCAATAATAGGGGCTAATTTTTTACTATCAACTGAATGAAGTAAATGCTGGATTAGCTTAATCGTAATATTTCTTACATGCTGTCCTGTAATTGCTTGTTCTACAAAGTTAAAGATTTTTTCGGTAAAGGGAATGCTTGATATTTTTTTTCGAATACTTTCTTTTGTCAGCCAATCATTTTCAAGCATTGAAATAATGGCAACAATTATCCTCTTACGGTTCTTTGGTAAAAGTGCTGTATGTGGTATAGGTATACCTAGTGGGTGGCGAAATAATGCGGTGACTGCGAACCAATCTGCAAGACCACCAACCAAGCCGGCTTCAAAGCCTCCCTGAAGAATTGTTCCCCAAAGAGAATCTTGAAAAGGGATTGTTACAATAAAACCTGCTCCCATGACAGCTAGAGAAATCGTCGCTAAATGCTGCGATTTATTCTTTTTCTTCGACATCTGTGTATCCCTCATTTTTACAAAAATATGGTTGTTTATTGATATTATCTCAATACGACGGAAAAAAGCAAAAAAAAACTCTTCTAGCGTCAATGAGAAGAGTCTTGTGCTTTCCTTTTTTCAGGCCTAATATGAGTAATGAGACCATCTAATTCAGTAATATAGAACTGTGTTTCAGGAGTAGATTTTAAATATTTTTCTTGAATTAATTGATAATAATTTACTCTTCGCTGCGGATCAAATTGAAGCATAGGAAATTCTTTACGTTCCTTAACATATAGGTCTACTGCCTTTTGGACCATGTCCATTTCAACAGGTATTTTCTTTTCATTTTCTTCAAAAAGATCATAGGTTTCCTTTGACATGTAAAACTTCTTTGACGGGATTCCGTTTAAAATATGGGCTAGATGTTTAAAATCGATACTGTTATCGTCTTCGACAATATACGTACGATAAACACCATTAGGAAGTTTATCAGAAAATTGCCTTACAGCTTTCCGAACCTGGTCAATGCTTACATCAATGATTGGATAGTTTTGTGCTTCTTTCAGATTTAATTGTGAGTCATTTATAAGCTCAGTAGTTTTATTTACAGGTTTTTTATAATATTTTTGTATTATTACGTAGCCTGTAAATCCTCCAATCCCAGTTCCAAGGAAAGTAAAAATAATTGTAACCCAATCTTCCATTTTGTCCAATCCCTTCTCGTAGGTTAGGAGCGATATGCTCACACATATTATTATATAGGAGCATACATTTATTCCAATACAGATCTCATTTTATTCGTAACTTAAATAAATGTAATTTAAGTATACAAATAAAATAGGAAATAGGAAATAGGGCAGCCATTTATGATGGTTGCCCTAGAGAAATTATATTGGTGAAGAATTAGTTAATTGCAAATGTTTCTTTAAAGCTTATTTGAATTTCTTTCATTTCGTCGTTATAGGATAAGCATGTTTCAATATCCTCGAAAAACCATACATCATTTCCTTCTACATAGAAGAATATACCATTTATCTCTTTCGCATAGCCAATATTTGATGGTGACTCTGCAGAAAATGCCAGGCTGAAACCTTTGTGTTTTTCGCCAAAACCATCATATTGTGGAAACATTCTTACTGTATTAATCTCAAATTCATTCGTAAACCACTTTGCCGCTTTTTCATCAATAGATAGTAACATATAAATGCACCAACCTTTTCAAAATGGTAATATTCATATTAGATTGAAAACTGTTATTAAAAGAAATGTTAATCATTTCTTATGTAATTAGATTAAGGTTTTTCATTTAGTTTGCATGTGACATTTTTCACAAGGAATTCTGTTTTTGAGATTATTAAAAAAAATGTTCATATTTCCGTAATAATCGCCATGAAAAGCGGATACTAACTACTACAAAGAACCTTTTAGTATTGTTTTAGAATTTGTAACATATTCAGAGTGTGAAAGGTGATAAAATGTATTTAATTCGAAAAGGGAGATAGTAACTATGGAGCACAAACTCGATAAATTAAATGAGAATATTTCTGATATTAAAACACTAATAGATACGTTTAATAAGACGTTAGAAAACATCGAACATAGACTTTCTCGATTGGAGCAAATGGACAGTATTGAGCATCGAGTGGAGGTTAATCAAATTGACTTATCAGATATAAAAGAATCTCTGCAGCGTATTGAAGACGTTCAAGGCAATGTAGTAAAACACTTAGAGGAAAACTTAGGAAATGGTGAGGAAATTAAGCACATTAATCGTCGGCTGGATTCACACTTAATTAAATTAGCTAAAGCAGAGGAAGAAATTATTATATTAAGAAATAGATAACCAGATAGGAAAAAAGATCAGATATGATAACCTGATCTTTTTTGTGTATTGAAGAATGGTGCAAGCGCTTACGATTTATTTACCAAATAGCGCTTTGAGCGCCTTATAGATAAAGGCTAAAGAAAAAATACTCATTGCTAATGAGCCAACGATATCAAAAATTGGACCTAAGAAGCTTAAAAATGATACCAGTTCTACACTCATTAAAACAAATCCAGAAAGTATTGCCGCTAAAAATAAGAAAATTAATTCCATCGAAATTCTCCCCCCTTTAATTTTAGAATATGATTACAAGAGGGAGGATGATTGGGATTTTAATAAAATATTACAATTTTATTACAAAAAAACAGACCAAGCTGGTCTGTTTAAAAATCATATTTAAGAAAGTACTTCTGTTTGTGGCAAGGCTATTTTATTCGTAATTTGTTCATCATTTGCAACCTTAGTTACCTCGATATATTTAATATGGTGATCTTCCATATCGAGTATTTTAAAGATGTAGGATTCGTGATGAATAGAGTCTCCTTCTTTTGCCTCATAGTTCTCAGTTAAAATCCATCCGCCAATGGTGTCAATATCTTCATCATCAATCTCGACTCCCAGCAAATCGTTTACCTCAGTAACTAAAACCTTAGAATCAATAATATAATGGTTTTCTTTAATTTTACGAATCATTGGAATCTCATCAGAATCAAATTCGTCGCGGATTTCCCCGACAATCTCCTCAAGGATATCTTCAACTGTTACGAGACCTGATGTACCGCCATATTCATCCATTAAAATAGCCATGTGCATCCGATCCTTCTGCATTTTTACAAGCAAATCGTGGATCGGTATCGTTTCAATAACTCTAATAATCGGACGAGTATAATGTTCAAGTGTTTTAGTTGAGATTGTTTCTTTACTGATTAGGTCAGTAACCATTTCTTTAATATTTACTAGACCAATAATATGGTCTTTATCACCGTCAATAATGGGATACCTTGTATATTTTTCCTCACGAATAATTTCGAGAAAAGTATCTAGTGTATCATCTTTGGATAATGAAACAATTTCAGTCCTTGGAACCATAATTTCTTTGGCAATACGGTTATCAAATTCAAAAATTTTATTTACATACTTAAACTCAGATTGGTTAATTTCGCCACTTTTATAGCTTTCTGAGAGGATAATACGAAGTTCTTCCTCGGTATGTGCCATTTCGCTTTCAGAGACCGGCTTAAGACCAAAGATACTCGTTACAATTCGTGCAGACCCATTTAATAACCAAATAAACGGGTACATCACTTTATAAAAGAAGATTAACGGCCGCGACATGATTAGAGTAATCAATTCAGCTTTCTGAATAGCCAGTGTTTTAGGTGCCAGTTCCCCTACGACAACATGTAAAAATGTAATAGTTGCAAAAGCAATCCCAATGGATAAAACATGGGAAACACCTTCAGGAATTTCTAGTCCATTGAAAAGGGGAGTGAGTAAATGCTCAATGGTTGATTCTCCAATCCAGCCTAAAGCAAGGGCCGTAATTGTAATTCCTAACTGACAAGCTGAAAGATATTCATCTAAGTTTGAAATGACTTTTTTCGCTGGAATAGCACTCGAATTACCTTCCTCAATTAACTGATCAATTCTCGAACTGCGAATTTTAACAATAGCAAACTCTGAAGTTACAAAAAAAGCAGTTAACGCAATTAAAATGGCTATTAAAACCAAGTTAAATATGTCCAAATAAGTTCCCTTAGCTCGTTATATACGAGTTAAGGAGTCACCTCCTAGTAATTTAAAAAAATTAACTCGTTTCATTCAAAAGGGAGTTAGTCAGCAATGATTTTAGCATCATTAGATTCGATGTAAGTTTTTCTTTTTGAAGATCATCCAATTTTTCAATGAATGGAATTAAGTCAAATAAATCATTTTGAAGCTGCTGCATTTGCTGTGTAACTGTGTTTACATGTTTTTCCACTTCTGAATCACGAATTGTTTTGTCCTTCTTCATATCTAGTTTTCTTTTAATCTCTTCGAGCGGGTAGTGTAAACTCTTACATTCTTCAATAAATTTTAAATCCTTTAAGGATTCATCAGAGTATATTCGGTAATTAGATTTGGATCGTTCTGCACTTAACAAACCAATTGATGTGTAATAATCAATCGTCCGTTTAGAGACCATTGCAATTTCTGCTAATTCACCGATACGATAAACAGCCCCATCAAATCACCTCATATTTCTAAATTTAAAAATAATTATAGTAAATTCCAACTGTACAGTCAAACGTTCTGGTTTGTATAATTAGATGGTATAAACATTTTATGAAAAAAGTCTTGTTTTATGAATCAGAAAATAATAAATTTTAGAAACAAAATAAAAAAAACGTCTTCTACAAAGAAGGCGCTTCAAGAGGTAATTTAATTGTAAATACTGTTAGTTCTGGACTTGACATACAGTGTAATGTACCTTTATGTTTTTCAATGATTTCCTTACAAACAAAAAGACCAAGGCCGGTACCTAGTTTTTTTGTTGTGAAAAAAGGCTCAAAAATGGTTTTACTCAACTCTGCAGGAATCATTGGTCCATTATTAGATATAGATAAAACCACATGTGAATTATTTTCTATGCAGCATTTTATTTCAATCGTTGGGTTTGGTATTCTATGATGGTTTAAAACGTCAATGGCATTAAAAATAATATTAATGAAAACTTGTCTCATTTCATCTGCATATCCATAAAGATTGATATCGTCCACAATATCCTTTTTTATTTTTACCTTACCATCTAAAATACTTGGATATAAGAAATTTAACACTTCATCAATTAATTTATTTTGATTGAATTGTTCTTTTTCTTTACCTATTAGTTCTTTTTTAGATAATAATAAAAATTGTGAAATACGGAAATTAAGCTGATCCAGTTCACTTGAAATAATATCGAGATATTTCATTTCTGGGTGATCTGCTTTGAGAAGCTGGATAAACCCTTGTATAGAAGTAAGTGGGTTTCTAAATTCATGAATAAAACTTGATGTCATTTGTCCAAGAAGGGTTAAACGATCTTGATGAGTTGAATCAATAAACATTGTTTTTTCTTCAATAATTTTGTTTTTAGCTTCTGTATAATGAGTAACTGCGTAATATAGAAATTTATCAAAACAAAAATTTATGTTATTTATAGATTCTTGAAGATCCTCCCACTCTAGACCAGTCTTACTTAAATAGCTATATAAAACCGTTCTGCCAAGGTTAACATTATAAACAAAGTCTCCAATGTTAATATTTGCCAAGGCTCGTTCTTCAGAAATTTCTATCGCATACTTTTCAATAGAATCTAAGAGTTCCTTTTCACTCATGGTATGCATGTTTAACACGATATTAAAAATGGCTATGCCATTTTGACTGATCTTATCTTTATAGGGATCTCCATTAGAAATAACAATGGAATTCTCCCACTCATGAAGCAATTGCTCTTTATTCTTTTCAAAAAAAGCTATTAAATCGATTCTTACTTCTGATAACATCACAGTTTCCTCCTAAGACATTGCCGAACTGATTAAATTTAATTCGTGATTATAGCTGGAAATCCCTTTAAATAATAATAGGTAAATTTTATCAATTTCTATCTGTGATTTTATAAGTATTTTAATTATATCATGAATGGATGTTTTAACCTTGTAAAACTCCTATAAAAATAGTATATTCTTTAATGAAATAATTAAATATTTCCACAAGGGGAGCTGCTTTTTAGTGGCTGAGAGTGAACGTTCGAGTTCTGACCCTATGAACCTGTTAGGTAACACTAGCGTAGGGATGTGGTTTGCCGAAAATTAATGCAAGCAATGCAGACTTTCCTTATATGTCCTGCATTGCTTTTTTGTTTATATGGCGCCATATGCATCTTTCAGTAATAACTATCGAACGTTCTCCCAAGATACAAATAAAATAGGGGGAACATGTATGGAGAAAAAACGTAGTAACACATTATTTTTAGTAGAAGTAGCAGTATTTTCAGCATTAGCTTATTTATTGGATTTGGTTTCAGGATTGCTGTCACTAAAAATATGGCCGCAGGGAGGGTCCATTTCCATTGCGATGATTCCCATTTTCCTAATGTCATTTCGTTGGGGTGTAAAGGGTGGTATCTTGTCTGGCTTTTTACTAGGATTACTTCAATTTATCCTCGGTTTTTCACAAATCTACACGCTTCTCCAAGGGATTATTGATTATGGTATTGCCTTTTCAGTAGTTGGTTTAGCAGGTATTTTTGCTTCTCAAGTGAAAGACTCTCTTTCTAAAAATAATAGGAGAAAATGGGTCACATTTGTGTTGTTAGGGACATTTTTAGGCAGTGCACTACGATATGCAGCCCATGTAATATCGGGAATTGTGTTTTTTGGTGAATATGCACCTGAAGGTCAGCCAGCAGCTGTATATTCCCTGCTATACAATGGAACCTATATGCTTCCAAGCTTTATCGTATGTGCGATTATTGTTATCCTAATCATAAATTCCGCACCGAAAAAAATGATATAGTTGTTGAAAAATAGAAAAGTCTGTGACTTTTCTATTTTTTTTTCGAACATTTGTCACAAATTCAGCCATTTTTCAATGGTAAAATAATCATATAAATAAAGATAATCATTCTCAATTAACCTATGTAAGGGTGATAGCGATGTTCGGTTCGTTTAGAGTAGGAGATAAAGGGAAAATCATAGATATTTCGAAAGTTGGACATATGGTACAAAGACGGCTGCTGGACCTGGGAATAACAGAAGGTTCAGAAGTTTGTGTAAAATGTGTCATGCCTTTTGGGGGCCCAGTGATGATTGAATCCTGTGGACAATGTGTGGGTCTCCGCCGTAAAGAAGCGCGCTTAATAGAAGTGGAGAGAGTCTAAATGGAAATCGCACTGATTGGAAACCCTAATACTGGAAAAACTTCATTGTTTAATAATCTAACAGGGTCCTATGAGTATGTTGGGAACTGGAGCGGTGTTACAGTTGAAAAGAAGGTCGGAGTTTTCAAGAATAATATTGGAAGATTAATTGATTTGCCAGGGGTTTATTCACTTAATCCATTATCAAAGGATGAAGGGGTAGTTACTGCCTATTTCTTAGAGGAACCAGTAGACAGGCTGCTTAATATTTTGGATGCTTCGCAATTAGAGCGTAACTTACATTTAACATTACAATTGCTTGAATATGAAAAGCCTGCACTAATTGGTTTGAATATGGTGGATGTCGCTGTCAATCGAGGCATACAAATCGATACGGAAAAACTTTCCCAGATTTTAGGAGTACCAGTTGTTCCTGTTGTCGCAAGAAATGGTAAAGGCTGTGATCGATTAATAGAGGTCATTTCAACTAGTTCAAATCATTCTAAGGTGAAAAAACATGTTTATTATGGACATGCAGTTGAAGACACGATTACCAAACTAAGCATTGAACTTAGAGGTAAAACCGATCACTCCCCTAGATGGCTGGCACTTCAATTATTTGAGGGGAATCAGTATGTATTAAAGTACCTTTCTGACATTATAGAAACTACTAAACTTGAGTCATACATTTCTCATCTAGAGTCTCTATTAATTCAAAAAAATGATACTGTAAAATCACTGTCAAACTATATTTACTTAAAAAGAAAAGAAGTTATTGAAAGTATTCTTAAAACCTCTGTTCGAAAAGTAAACTCCGTTGTACCACTTTCAGAGAAAATTGACGCTATTGTCACGAATCGTTATTTAGGAATGCCGATTTTTTTAATATGTATGTATTTGATGTTTATGTTGACCTTTGATTGGCTGGGAACTCCATTATCAGACGGTCTGGATGTAATCCTAACTGGACCAGTGACATTAGGTATCGAAAAATTCCTCGGGGTTATTCATGCCTCAGACTTCATACATGCTTTGATTATTGAAGGCCTGATTGCCGGCGTCGGTGGAGTACTTGTGTTTGTGCCGCAGATTTTTATTCTATTCTTTTTTATATCTTTATTAGAGGATTCTGGTTACATGGCGAGGGTTGCGCTTGTAATGGACAGAATTATGGAGTCCGCAGGGCTGAACGGAAAGGCATTTATTCCGATGATGATTGGATTTGGATGTAATGTACCAGGGATTATGGCGGCTAGAACTATTGAAACACCTCGTGAGAGATTTATGACGATACTGTTAACTCCACTAATGTCATGTTCTGCACGATTACCAGTATACGCATTATTTGTTGGGGCATTTTTTGTCGGTCATAAAGCAATGGTGGTATTAAGTCTGTATGTTCTAGGCATCGTTGTCGCTCTTGTTTTAGCAAAAATATTTACTAAAACACTCTTAAAATCAGAGACATCACTATTTGTCATTGAGCTGCCGCCTTATCGTCTTCCCCAAGTTCAATCGCTTTGGAGAAGCACCTGGGATAAGGGAAAGGGATTTATTAGAAAAGCCGGAACGTTCATCTTTGCTGGTTCCGTTTTCATTTGGCTTTTATCGTATTCTGGACCGAGTGGATTAAAAGTAAATATGGATGAAAGCTTTTTAGCGGCGATAGGAAATTTGTTTGCCCCGCTTTTAGAGCCAATTGGGTTCGGTACGTGGCAGGCAGCGGCTTCTTTAATAACGGGTTTCCTGGCAAAAGAAGCAATAATCTCAACGATGAATATTATTTACTTTGTTCCTGAGAATGCAAGTTTGCAAGGTTTATTGAGTGATTTTTACACACCGCTTGCCGCCTATAGTTTTATGGTTTTTATTTTATTATATATTCCTTGTTTAGCAACTGCAGCTACTATTTATAAAGAAACAGGCTCAAAGAAATGGACTGCATTTTCCATTCTTTACTCACTATTTATTGCATATATTTTGTGCTTAGTTATTTATCAGGGTGGTAAACTTTTGGGACTGGCTTAAGAATGGAGGGTGCGGGGGATGTTAGCGAATTTAGGAAGTATCATAATTGGCACTGCAATTTTTGGGTACGCTGCTTGGGCATTAGTGAAGTTCATTAATAAATCAAAAAAAGGGAAATGTGCTGCTTGTGAACTTGAAAAGACCTGTTCTAGTCAAAGTTCATGCGGGCCTTCACCAAAATAAATCCTTCAAACTGCTATACATTTATTGATAGCAGTTTTTTTCTTTTCATTATGATAGAACTTGTATAAAATTACACTAATAGGCGTTTCGAAGGAAGGGTTTTAATTGAATAGGGATGAAATTATTAGGCTGGTTTCTGATAAACTACGATTAATTCGCACAGAAGCAGGATATACGCAGGATAAGATGGCGGAAATCATTGGTGTTTCAAAAAAAACCTTGGTTCAAATTGAAAAAGGAAGAGTGCTGGCAGGCTGGTCTACCGTTGTCACCATTTGTGCTTTATTTAGAGAAGCAGAGACCGTCCAATTTTTATTCGGAAATGAGCCACTCGAAGTATTGGAAACTGTAGCACGCGAAGGAATCGATTATCGAAGGATGAAAACCTTCGGAGGTAAAATTTGGTGGCGTGAAGTCTTAAGAAAGAACGGCTTTATCCTCCAGCAGAATATTCTTAGTAAACATTTCCGAATATTAGATGATAAACACTATCGGGTATACAGCAGCTTTGACGAAAAACAGGCAAAAATTCGCTTTAAAGAATTAATCAAGAACGAATAAAGAAAAGCATTCGAATTTGAGTGCTTTTCTTTTTTTATTGGTTAATTTTTCCCCTTTTTGGGAAAAAGAAAATGATGTCCTTCATCTCATATCTTTTAAGGAGGAATTATGAAAAAGGTAGTGAACAACTGGAAGCGATGGCATATGAATCAGGTGATGGTTCTCTCGTTTTCTCTTTTAATTTTGGGCTTCCTAGGGATTGTGTATGCTTATTCCATGGATGCGGATATTTCTTCACTTAAGAATGAACTTCCCCAGGCAACCGTATTTTATGATTTAAATGGCGAGGTTGCGAGTAAAGTATCAGCGAATAAGAATGAAGGTATTTCAATTGAACAGGTACCAGAATCATTGAAAAATGCTGTGATTGCAATAGAGGACCGTCGGTTTTATGAGCACCATGGTGTCGATTATATTGGTATTACGAGAGCACTTATTCGGGACATAAAAGCTGGTGGAATGGTAGAAGGCGGCAGTACGATTACCCAGCAATTAACAAAAAACACGTTACTCACCTCTCAAAAAACCCTAAAGAGAAAAATTGACGAAGTGTTTTTAGCAATGGAAATTGAGAAACAATACAGCAAAGCAGAAATCCTTCAAATGTACCTAAATCAAATCTATTTTGGTGATGGTGCATGGGGAATTAAGCATGCAGCAAGCAATTATTTTGGCAAAGAGGTCAAGGACCTTACTATTAGTGAATCTGCGTTACTAGCAGGTCTAATAAAAGCACCCTCTTCTCTAAATCCCTATCAGCACTTAGATCGTGCAACTAAGAGGAGAAATCTTGTACTCGCTCAAATGAAGAACCAAGGCTATATAACATCACAGCAATATGTTCAGGCGTTAGATGAGAGGGTCATTCTTAAGAATAAGGGCGGAGACCCATTTCGAGGAAAGTATCCACACTATGTGGATCAAGTTTTTGAAGAAGCTATTAATGTCTATCATTTATCACAGGATGAATTACTAACAGGAGGTTATCAAATATACACAGAACTCGATCCTGCTATGCAAAATGCAATGGAAAAAACGTATCAAAGAGATGATTTATTTCCAAGAGGATCAGACCGGCTCGTACAAAGCGGCGGGATATTACTTGATCCAAAAACAGGCGGAATCCGCGCAATTGTTGGCGGACGAGGGGAGCATACTTTTAGGGGTTATAATCGTGCTACGCAATTAAAGGCACAGCCAGGTTCTTCTATTAAACCGATTGCTGTCTTTACACCTGCACTCGAAGCTGGTTGGAAAATAACAGATCTGTTAAAGGATGAACCTATGAACTTTGGTGAATATGAGCCAAAAAATTATAATCATGAATATGCTGGGGAAGTGCCGATGTATGAAGCAGTCAAAGATTCAAAAAATGTTCCAGCAGTCTGGTTATTAAATGAAATAGGAATAGAAAAGGGAGTGGATTCAACTAGACGTTTTGGAATACCATTACAAAAAGGTGATCGTAATCTATCACTAGCACTCGGCGGCTTAGAACAAGGTGTATCGCCGCTTGTAATGGCTGAGGCATATTCCGTCTTCCCTAACAATGGAGTTAGAATAAAAGCTCATGTAATAAAGAAAATAGTCGATGCCGAGGGTGACGTAGTTGCTGAATGGAAGGAAAAAAAGGAAAAAGTCACGACAAAATCTATAACTAATCGTATTAACACCATGCTTCTCGGAGTGGTTGAGCATGGATCTGGAAAAAGCGCACAAATCTCGGGAAGGGAAATTGCCGGGAAGACAGGCTCGACGCAAGTACCACTTGAAGGGGTCACAGGGGTCAAGGACCAGTGGTTTGTTGGCTATTCCCCACAACTAGTTGGAGCAGTGTGGGTGGGATACGATAAAACAGATGAAAATCACTACTTGAACACTACAAGCGGTGCGGGAGCAGCTATTCTTTTTAGAGAAGTAATGAAAGAAGCATTAAAAGGTACACCTTCTAGCAGTTTTGGCGTCCCGCACATTGACACTTTGATTAAAAAGAAGGAAGAGGCAGAGGCAGAACAGAACCGAAAATCACTTGAAGAGCATTTTAGAAAGAGTTCAAGTAAATGGGAAGAAAGGTGGAGAAAACAAAAAGAAAAGTGGGAAAAGCGTTGGAAAAAATTTGGTCCGGACATAAATCATTAAAAGGAAGGCACGAAGAGATATTCGTGCCTTTTGTGTTAGAATTAAATTTATTTACCAAAATAATGAACGAAATACTTACTTGCACGTCTTATACATAGAAAAAAGGGTAGATGGGGGAAAGAGAGGACAAGTGTGATGGATCCGTTAATAAAAAGTGCACAAGAAGGGGATCATCTAGCATTTGCCATGTTGTTTAAAGAAAACTATCCGTTCCTTGTAAAGTATTTAATGAAAATAACCATGAATCCAGATGTGGCAGAGGAACTAGCTCAAGAAACAATGGCAAAATGTATTCAAAAAATTCATCTCTATAATGGTCAAAGTAAATTTTCGACTTGGCTGATTTCCATTGCCACTAATACTTATATTGACCAATGTAGAAGGCAAAAGAGAGAAAACAAATGGAAAGGACAAGAAGAAGTATTTCGAAAACTAAAATGGCATTTTGAAAGCCGGAATGAGGAATGGAACGATGCACTAGAGGCATTAGGTAAATTACCAGTAGACGTTCGGGTTCCCATTGTACTGAAGCATTACTATGGATACTCATATGATGAAATTGGTGCATGGATGAAAATTTCCTCAGGAACGGTGAAATCTAGAGTTCATAATGGAATTTTGGCAGTAAGAAGGGAGCTGAAACTAGGTGAAGAAACAGAAGGTCGTTATACTAGACAACGAACAACAAAATAATCATGACTTGGATGCTATTCACAAACTGCAGGATGGGTTAAGCAAGGTTGATCAATTCCCTGTCTATACTCCGGATCTACAATGGTTTGAAAATATGGTAATAACCGAGAAGGAAAATAGCAGAAAAAACTTGAGAAAAGAATTATCCTTATTTCTCATGATTGCATTATTCATTTTAAGTGGAATCATAGTCTCTTTTTATCAAATGCCAATTGTTTTTCTCTTCATACAAATAATCACTTCGGTTTTTATTGCATTCTACACAATTACCGGATTTCGTAAGAAGGTGAATATCAATGAGTAATGAATTATCACCAACTGTGATCATTTTCGTTGCTGCTGTCCTTTTAGTGCAAAGTATCTTTTTATTTTTAGATGCAAGGAAACGCAATCACAACTATTGGTTATGGGGAATCGTCGGTCTTATTCAAGCTCCAATGCCAACACTTTTTTACTTAATATTTGTTCGTAAGATTTTTCGAAAAAGGGCTGATTAATCATCTGGAAAAATTCTGAAAAATAGGAATTGACATATAAATAAACTGGTGATAATCTAACAAAGGATGTAAAAAAAGGAAAAGGAGGGTTACAAAATGATTGTTTTATACAGTAATTTATCAGCAACTGAATATCCGAATGTAACCTGCTCCCAGACGACCTTTTTTTAGTTAGTCTATTTTAATCATTGATATTAAAACACAGGTTGCGTTCTTTTAGGTACGTAACGTGTGTTTTTTTGTCTCTTTTTTAGTTTCGAGGCATGCTGCACTCTTTTGCGGTATGTCTCTTTCTTTTTTTTTACAAGGGGGTAATAGGATGTTTTCGGTTTTACAGAAATTGGGTTGGTTTTTCAAAGAATATTGGAAGCGGTATCTTATCGCGATATCATTATTAATTCTAGTTGGGATTCTAGATGTTGTTCCGCCTAAATTAATTGGGATGGCAATCGATGATATTCATCTTGGAGTTATGGATAATGGAAAAATCATAAAATATCTATGCTATCTTATCTTAATAATGATTTTCTCATACGGAATCACCTATGTTTGGATGTATAAACTATTCGGCGGAGCTTTTCTGGTTGAAAGAAAGTTAAGATCCCGTTTTATGAAGCACTTGTTAAGCATGTCACCAACATTTTATGAAAAAAATCGAACTGGCGACCTAATGGCAAGGGCCACAAATGATTTAAAGGCAATCTCTATAACCGCAGGGTTTGGGATATTGACTCTTGTCGATTCAAGTGTTTGGATGCTTACTCTCATTATAACCATGGGGATTTTAATCAGCTGGAAATTAACCATTGCAGCAATCCTTCCATTGCCCATTATGGCTTATATCATGCAAATTTATGGAAATAGGATTCATAAGCGTTTTATGGAAGCACAGGATGCATTTGGGGAGTTAAACGATCGGGTATTAGAATCTGTTGCGGGTGTAAGGGTTATCCGTGCATATGTTCAGGAAGAGGCAGATCGCAGAAGGTTTCATCAACTTACAGAGGATGTCTTTGAAAAGAATATTAAAGTAGCATGGATTGATTCGTTATTCGATCCCACAGTAAAAATACTGGTAGGAATAAGCTATATGATTGGACTAGGGTATGGTGCATTCTTAGTTTTCAATCAGGCAATTACCTTAGGCGACCTTGTTTCTTTTAATGTTTATCTAGGAATGTTAATCTGGCCAATGTTTGCGATTGGTGAATTAATTAATATTATGCAACGAGGTAATGCATCACTTGACAGGGTAAATGAAACATTGTCCTTTAAGGAAACCGTTGAGAATCCTTTAATGCCAGTTACAATTGAAACAGCGGACCGTATTGAATTTAAAGAGGTAACGTTTCGCTATCCATCTTCAAAGGGGGATAATTTAACGAAGGTTTCTGTTGAATTGCTTCAAGGGCAAACGTTGGGAATTGTCGGTAAAACAGGCAGCGGAAAAACAACAATGATTAAACAATTATTACGACAATATCCTCTTGGAACTGGTGAACTGTCTATCTCAGGTGTACCTCTTCAAGAGCAGACACTAAATCAAGTTCGTCAATGGATTGGCTATGTGCCCCAAGATCATGTTCTTTTTTCAAAAAGTGTTAAAGAAAATATACTTTTTGGGAATTCGGAAGCAACAGATGAAGAATTGGAGAAAGCGATTGATTTAGCTGCATTCAAAAAGGATTTAGAAATGCTCCCGGATGGATTAGAAACACTGGTTGGCGAAAAAGGTGTAGCATTGTCTGGCGGTCAAAAACAAAGAATATCGATTGCTCGAGCGTTAATAAAAAAACCTGACATTTTAATCCTGGACGATTCCTTGTCAGCCGTTGACGCCAAAACAGAAAAGAGAATTATTGATAATATTCGTGAGATTAGAAAGGACAAAACCACAATTATTACAACGCATCGAATGTCAGCTGTTGAGCATGCAGACCAAATCCTCGTTCTCGATGATGGAAAAATAATTGAAGCAGGGACTCATGAACAACTGCTTTCTAATGATGGATGGTATAAAGAACAATTTTTAAGACAGCAAGTGGAAAATAATTTAGAAGAAGAGGTGACAGCATGAATACTGGCCGGCGATTAACGCAGTATGCATTAAACTACAAAAAAATTATTTTAGCGGCATTATTTATGCTGACCATTTCCGTTGTTACTGATTTAGCAGGTCCATTCATTGCGAAAAATATTATTGACCAACATATTTTAGGTATTGAATCTGTTTGGTATGAAACATCAAGTGGAAAAAACACAACAGAATATAACGGGAAGTTTTATAAAAAAGAAAAGAATTTCTCAAACGGTGAACAAAAGGGGAAACAAATAAGAATTTTGCAGGTTGGGGCCAGGTTTGTCATCGTTGAAGAGGATCTAGAATTTGATGGGAAAAGAACCTTCAAAGAAGGTGTTTTAACGGTTCAAAAGGGCACGGAAAAGGCGGAATATGACGCACAGTTCCTTACAACGAAAGAGCTAATGGCGTTTTATGAGTTGGAGATTCCAGGGATTATTACGCTGCTGGTTATTTATTTTATACTATTAGTAATCTCTGCAATTTTCCAATATGGTCAGCGCTTTTTACTTCAGAAGTCAGCAAATCGAATCATTCAAAAAATGCGGGAGGATGTATTTGGCCAGATCCAACGGCTTCCAATTCAATATTTTGATAACCTTCCAGCTGGGAAGGTGGTTGCAAGGATTACCAATGACACAGAAGCAATACGCGAACTATATGTAACTGTCCTAGCCCAATTTTTTACCAGTGCCATTTATATTACAGGAATATATGTTGCCCTTTTTATTCTAGATGTAAAGCTTGCAGCCATTTGTTTATTACTATTGCCAATCCTATATGGATGGATGTTATTATATCGAAAGTTCGCTTCAAAATATAATCATGTTATTCGTTCACGAATTAGCGATATTAATGCGACTATCAATGAATCGATCGGCGGCATGAGTATAATTCAAGCATTTGGGAGAGAAAAAGAAACAGAAAAGGAATTTGAAAAACTTAATCATGAACATTTTACGTACCAAAATAAATTACTGAGTTTAAATTCCTTAACTTCTCATAATTTAGTAGGAGTTCTAAGAAATCTCGTCTTTGTTGCATTTATTTGGTATTTTGGCGGGCAAGCGTTAAATCCTGCTTCGGTTATTTCTCTTGGTGTGCTCTATGCATTTGTAGATTACATTAATCGTCTTTTTAATCCGGTTCAGGGGATTGTCAACCAATTTGCCAATTTGGAATCGGCTTTAGTGGCTGGTGAAAGAGTGTTTAAACTCATGGATGAATCAGGCGAGGATGTAAGTTCACAAAGAATGGATCGATTTGAGGGTAATGTTACATTTGACCATGTGTCGTTTGGATACAAAGATGGCGAGTATGTATTGAAAGATATTGATTTTGAGGTTAAACAAGGGCAGACCGTCGCACTTGTAGGGCACACTGGATCTGGAAAAAGCTCGATCATGAATTTGCTCTTCCGTTTCTATGACTGTCAAAAGGGGAAAATTCTTATTGATGGTAAGGATATTGTCAGCATTCCACGTCAAACCATTCGTAATCATATGGGTATCGTCTTACAGGATCCATATTTGTTTACGGGTACGATTGCCTCCAATGTGAGTCTTAATGATCCATCGATAACAAGAGGAATGGTTGAAAAAGCGTTAAAGGATGTTGGGGCAGATAAGGTTTTTAAAAACCTGGAAAATGGTTATGATGAACCTGTAATCGAAAAAGGAAGTACTTTATCCAGCGGTCAGCGCCAGTTAATCTCCTTTGCTAGAGCCCTTGCTTTTAATCCAGCTATCTTAATTTTAGATGAAGCCACATCAAGCATTGATACTGAAACAGAAACTGTTATCCAAGAAGCCATGGATGTTCTTAAAAAAGGGAGAACGACGTTTATTATTGCACACAGGTTATCAACGATTCGGAATGCTGATCAAATACTTGTTTTAGACCGTGGTAAGATTGTCGAACGCGGCTCACATGATGAATTGATGGTGCTAGGAGGCAAATACTATCAGATGTATGAACTCCAAAAAGGCAGCGCCGGACTTGCAGGGTGATGTTCATAAAGTGTTCAATTTTATGTTAATAAACTGTTATTTTTATCACAGGTAAAAACCCCTTATTATGATAATTTATATATGTTTAAGCTCTTTCATAAATAAAAGGGGGTGGAATATTGATGACAGACTTTTCAATTGTAAATGTAATTGGCAGTTTCTTAATTCTTTCGTACTTTATTGGTTATATGATTGTAAAACATTAAACTGCAGACAAATGTCTGTAGTTTTTTTTTGTTTTTTGGGTATATATGGTAGTGAGGTGAATGATTCATGGAAAATGTTAGAATAGAGAAAGATACACTCGGTGAGGTAAAGGTTCCGGCTGATAAATTTTGGGGTGCACAAACACAGAGGAGTCTTAACAACTTCGATATTGGCATAGAAAAAATGCCGATTGAAGTCGTCCATGCGTTGGCTGCCATAAAAAAAGCCGCCGCTATTGTCAATCATCATTTAGGAAAACTGACTGAGAGTAAAATGACGGCTATTGTTTCGGTTTGTGACTCAGTCCTTTCAGGAAATTATGACGAGCATTTTCCACTAGCAGTCTGGCAAACAGGGAGCGGTACACAAACGAATATGAATGTAAATGAGGTGATTGCCAACCGGGCAAATGAATGGCTCATAAATCAAGGAAGTATTGAACGAGTTCATCCAAATGATGACGTAAATATGTCACAGAGTTCGAATGATACATTTCCGACGGCCATGCATATCGCTGCCTACATAAATATAGAAGAGTATTTACTTCCTGCCATTCGTGAGCTTAAGGCCACTTTTTTTGAAAAGGAAAAGGCATTTATGCAAATAGTAAAGATTGGCAGAACTCATTTGCAGGATGCGACGCCCTTGACTTTCGGCCAAGAAATAAGCGGCTGGAGGGCTATGCTCGAAAAGGATGAAAAGATGGTGGCCGAATCCTGTCAATACTTACTGGATCTTGCTATTGGCGGCACCGCGGTTGGCACTGGAATAAACGCACATAGAAAATTTGGAGAAAAAATGGCGGAACAGCTGTCAACATTGACTGGTTACCCTTTTAAGACTTCAGCAAATAAATTTCACTCCTTAACAAGTCATGATGAAATGGTTTTTGCGCACGGTGCATTAAAAGCTCTGGCAGCTGATTTAATGAAAATTGCCAATGATGTCAGATGGCTGGCAAGCGGGCCTCGAAGCGGGATAGGTGAATTAATCATACCTGCCAACGAGCCGGGAAGTTCGATTATGCCTGGAAAGGTAAACCCCACTCAAAGTGAAGCGTTAACAATGGTTGCCTGCCAAATATTCGGGAATGATGCGACAATCGGATTTGCGGCAAGCCAAGGTAATTTTGAATTAAATGTTTTTAAGCCGGTCATTATTTATAATTTCATTCAATCGCTATCCCTCTTAACAGACAGCATTCGTTCTTTTAATGAAAAATGTGCGGTTGGAATTGAAATAAATGAAGAAGTAGTTGAAAAGCATGTGGAGCGATCATTAATGCTTGTTACGGCGTTAAATCCCTATATTGGATATGAAAAGGCTGCAGAGATTGCCAAGCTTGCCTATAAGGAAAATAGTACGCTAAAGGAAGCAGCGGTAAAAACGGGATATGTGTCCTCACAACAATTCGATGATTGGGTTAAACCAGAAAATATGATCTAAGACCATAGAAAGCCCCCTCCGATAGTGGAGGGGGCTTAAGCCATATTATTTATTTTTTACTGTGTTTTGCTTAAGATTAGCGTTGGAATCCGCCAAGTTGTTGCTCAGCCATTGCTACAAGACGCTTAGTGATTTCTCCTCCAACAGAACCGTTAGCACGTGAAGTTGTATCTGCTCCAAGGTTAACACCAAATTCTGAAGCGATTTCATACTTCATTTGATCAAGTGCTTGTTGAACGCCTGGTACTAAAAGTTGATTAGAGTTGTTGTTACTAGCCATAGTTGAATAACACTCCTCTTAATAATTTTGGGGTCAGTATGGAATTGAACCATTATGGTTATGCTAACCATTGCCACCATGGCCTAACCCATCTTATAAAGTTATTAGGTATTGGAGCTGCTTCATACTTTCATTTGGTGTGGCTGGGTTAGCCGGACTTGCACCGGCTTTAGACCCTGTTGGTGAAAAAGAGATATTCTTTTCACTTGGTAACCCATTGATATAAGTTGTTGCTTGCTTTGTAATATTTATTATGATTAAAATTGGACTACTTATTCGATTCTTTATTTGGTAATTTATTCCTCTACATAGTCGGGGTATAGTAACGTAAACTACCCTTATACTCATATATTAAAATTAAAGGGTGAGTGGAAATGTCAATATGCCCAATATGTAATGGTTTACGTGAATTGTATCAATTGTGCACACATTGCGGGGAACAAATGGTGGATAGCGGCAGATTAATTGATTTTTTTGATGATTACAGTCCGTACATGGAGATTGACTTAATGAAAATGGAGGATGGTTTCCCAGATACCAATTCAGGGCAAAAATGCCCGCACCTATATACATGTCCGGCCTGTCATAACGATGATGTCATCTTTATTAAAGAATAATCATGCTAAAAAGGTCCCGCAAATGCGGGACCTCAATTACTTATTATTCATTAGTCGCACGAATGCGGGACTCAGTTTCAGCGTCAAAGAAGTGACCTTTGTTTAAATCAAATGCTAGTTCTAATTTATCTCCTGGGTGAATATCAGCTCTTGAATCTAAGCGGGCAACGAAGTCTTGGCCATCGATACTGGAGTAAACCATTAATTCTGCACCAGTTAATTCAGCTACATCAACATTTGCGGTAATTTTTGTACCAGCAGATGCTTCGATAAATACAGGCTCATCATGGATATCTTCTGGACGAACGCCAAGGATGATCTCTTTTCCAACATAACCTTGTTCACGAAGAACTTTCATCTTTCCTTCAGGAACGGCAATAGAAGTTTTTCCAGCTACAAACTTACCATCTTCGAGTCTGCCTTTGAAGAAGTTCATTGCAGGTGAACCGATAAATCCGCCAACGAATACATTTTCTGGCTTTTCGTATACTTCTTTTGGTGTACCCACTTGTTGGATAATTCCATCCTTCATAACTACAAGTCTAGAAGCCATTGTCATTGCTTCTGTTTGGTCATGCGTTACATAAATAGTGGTTGTATTTAAACGACGGTGAAGCTTAGCAATTTCAGCACGCATGGCTACACGAAGTTTTGCATCAAGGTTTGAAAGAGGCTCGTCCATTAGGAATACCTTTGCGTCACGGACAATCGCACGGCCTAGCGCAACACGCTGACGTTGACCACCTGATAATGCTTTTGGCTTTCTCTTTAAGTAAGCTTCTAATCCTAGAATTTTTGCTGCTTCATTTACTCGGCGATCAATTTCATCCTTCGGGAATTTACGAAGTTTAAGACCGAAAGCCATATTATCATAAACTGTCATATGCGGGTATAGTGCATAGTTTTGGAATACCATTGCGATATCACGATCTTTAGGAGCTACATCATTAACTCGTTTTCCATCGATATAAAAGTCACCTTTTGAAATTTCTTCAAGACCAGCGACCATACGTAGTGTTGTTGATTTACCACAGCCAGACGGACCTACAAATACGATAAACTCCTTATCTTGGATATGTAGATTGAAGTCTGTAACCGCTGTTACTTTATTGTCATAAATTTTATAAATATGATCTAATTTTAATTCAGCCATTGTGTAAACCCTCCCTGTTTTGATTAACTTAAGTGTACATGAAAAGGTTTACAAACAGTATGGACACAATGCACAAAGTTCTTAAAGGAAATTTTGTGCATTGTGTCCTATCGCCTTTTCTATTTTCTTTGTTCGTAAAGCAGACATGCTAAAAAAACAGTAAAAGCTCCGTAAAAGTCTTTCAATTGTACGCCTGTTTTATCAATAAATTTATCAATCCGATACTGCAATGTATTTCGATGGATATATAACTTTTTAGCCGTTAAACTAGCATTTAGATTATTTTCAAGGAAAATTTTTATAGTCGTATATAATTCAGGATCTTCAGAAAACACAGAGGAAAGCTCCATTTTAATTTTTTCTTTCATGTATTCAGGGAGATTGAATGCCACAAAAGCTGGAAATACTTTTTCAAAGGTAAGTATATTAGTACCTTCAAGTTTTTCTTTAGCAAACTCAAAATACTCTTTTTCCTGTTGAAAATGGCTACGTAAATAACTAGAGGAAAGGTACACTTTGCCAAAATAAAAAGATATTTTAACATAAAAATCACTTTCAAGCGTATCTGCAATGGAAGTTAGTTCACTTTCGGTAAGGGACATATGTTTTGTTTCTTCAATGACGATGCCATTATGATCATCTTCCCAAATAATTTGTACTTCATCTGAAAAAAACCCTTTTATTGCGGGCTCCATTTCTGTTGGGTCAACTCCACGGCCTTGAATGTGAAATTGAATGAATCGAAAATTACTGTCTTCATTAAGTGAGGGCATTGATCCATTTAATAATAAAAAATCATGCCATTTTTTTGATAATGTCGTTAGTGGCTTCGCCGGAATTTTTACTTGTTCGTATAGTGTTTGAAGAAGAGTGACCTCTTTTTCTGTTAGACTTGATTTCGGAATGGCGAGCCATTGTTTTTGAGATACGTCAAAAAATATGTAAAATTGATCAGATGTATGCTGCGGTTGTTCAGTATATAAAATTGAATTTGCGTATAAAGACATGAGATTTTTTAACAAGATTAACTTCTCCATTTGAAAAATTTTAAAATAATGCAATAATTATAACATGAATTCTGTTCGATCGAATGATAAAAGGCTGACTTGTGTGTCAGCCTTTTTCTGCTTTACTCATTTATGTTAGATGGCGGTTCTTCTTCTGTCAGATTTCTTGCTTCTTCAATATTAGTTGTGTCGTGGCGTGAATGGACTGAACCACCTGATAAACCTTCATTTATTATTCTGTCAATATCTAAATACACCATGTCTTTGCCTTCATACTGCAAATCTGTCTTTGCTTGAACATTTTTTCCTTCCTTCACAATCACCATTCCCTTTCCTGTTTTCTAATAGTTTGCGGAAAGGGGAATATTTCATGCAGTTTAATGATTATTCGTAAACATGGAATAGCATTAATTCATGAATTTGCCTGGATAACGATTCTATATCATCCTGCTCAGGAGTATTCGCAGTCCATTCAATTTTTCCAGTTTGATGATAGATACCTGAGTATCTTTGCTTTTTATAGTAAAACGAAAAATTCCAGCCTGGAATTTTTTCATTTTCAAATAAAGGCTTATATTGAAAATGTGTCAGCAACGGTAACATCTCCCTTTAATACTAGTGATTATTACTAGCTTACGGGAAATAATGAATACAATCCAGCAAAACTTTTCAGACGGTCTTATAACCAGTCAGCTGCAGGAATAGCTGGCATAAATGTTCAATTTTTCTTTCCTCTATGTGTGTTTCATCAAAACTCATCGGTTTTGAGTTTACCTCATAAATATAGTAATGTCCTGATTGGCTGATCCCGGCGTCAATGGAGAATTCACCGAAAAAGCCAAACCTTTCCGTTAGTGACGCCCCAATATGCTCGACAAGTGTTCCAATAATAAGGTCGTGTTCCTTGTTTTGTAATAGCTCATATGGCAAAAGTTGCCCGCCTGCAGGAATATGAGTGGTGATATCCTGTTTTTGGGATTGTCTGATTCCAATTCCGGTAACCTTATAATGATTATAATCAGCATGTGCCAGGATACGAAAATCAAATCTCTTTCCTTCATAAAGCATCGATTTTATTTCTTCTTGAGCCAAGTAGTCTTTCTCTAATAGTTTATTTTCCCATTCTTCCCAAAAGGAATCGAATGAGCCAAAATTATAACTATCTTTCAATCCTATTAGATGGATTTCTTTCTGGTTAACTATTTCTAATTTGAAAATTCCATTCCCTCTAGCTGAATGAGACGGTTTTAAGTATATGGATTGATATTGAGATAAAAATGCAAAAAGCTTTTGTTTATGTCTGACAGGTATCGTTGCTGGTAAAAAGGTCTGAAGAAAGGGATGGTTTTTAAAGAGGTGATACAGCTTAGCTTTATCAATAAAACCAGGATTAAAAAAGGGAATATTTTTTTCCTTCAAGCTGGCAAAGAACATACTGATTTTTAAGTCTTTCTCTGACCTTCGAAAGGGAATTCGATTGTAAACGAGATCGGGAAAAGGGGAGGTGATTCTTTCCCATCCATTTTTTTCAGGATTATATATAAATCCGTCAATGGATTCCTGATGAACTCCTTCCAAGGTAAAGATAAAGCTTACTCCATTAAGTGAAATAAGCTTTTTTTGCAGTTCCATGAAAAGGTTACCGTTTCCAGCAATCGACCCATCTTTTTTTCGTGCAGTCAATATTCCAATAATGGGTGCTGTACTTTTGCTCCATGAATTATTCACTGCCATTTGATAACTTCCTCGGGATGCAGAATGGATTGTTCAGTCAAAAAAACTGCAAACGCCAACGATAATTTACAGGTGAGTTGGTCGAAATCCTTTAAATCCGGATGACTAAATATCGATCTCCCTGGCTTAGAATTTGCTTCAAATAACCAAACATCTCCGTGTTTGTCAATTCCTAAATCAAAACCTATCTCTGCAATAATACCTTCCATATTGTTTGCTATTGCTTTACTTAACAATAGTGCAGCATTTACAAGCTTTTCTTTAAAAAGATTACAGTCTGCCGGTTTGAAGATTTCCGCTAGTGTTTTGATCTCCCCGCCACTTCTGGCGTGAGTAGTTACACTGCCATGCCCTGCTATTTTTGCTGCCAATGCTGTGACATGCCAAACCCCTTTTTCATCCTTGTTTGTGTGAATACGAAAATCAATTGGACGTTGTTCATGCCGCAATAAATGAATGCCTTGCTGCACAATCATTTTGTCTAAATTACGGTAAGCAAGAACAGTTTTAAACAATCCTTCTAGGGACGAGAACTTCCGTAAACGATTCACACCCTCACGATCTTGATAACGACAGTAATATTCGTCTTGAATTTTATCAAACAGAATTTGATGTACACCTAATCCCAAGCTTCCATTTACGGGCTTTAAATAAATATGACCATATTTAGAAAGCATTTCCTCGATCATTGAGAAGGAAGTAAATGCGTGTGTCTCTGGAAGATATTTAGTGACTGAATGTTCCTGCTGCAATCTCTCATAAATATCGAGTTTACTAAAAAAGCCGGGATTATACCATGGAATAAGATAGTCTCTTTGTAAAATTTCTTTCACCTTCACTAGTTTAGGATTTCTTTCACTTTTACGGTTCGGCAGGCGGTCATAAATAACGTGTGGAAAGGGCACCTCAATACTTTGCCAATTTTGATCATGGTAAAAATAGCCGCTAATTGTCCCTATATCCCAGTTGATATGCTGTTCTCCAAAAACAAATGGGATCGCTCCGACCTTTGTTTTAACCGATAATAATTTAGAAAAAAAGTTCGTTCTGTCACCTAATGGGCGGTGGGGGAATGGTGTGAAGCCTGCCGTAAATATTCCAACTAACGGTCCCATATTGAGAACATGATCATCGACAAATACATGTAATTTTATTAAAAAATCGGGAAATAGTAATTGTTTTTTTACCATCTCGCTGATCACAATAGAGTTGTTTTTCTTAGGGTTCATTCTAAAGTCAACTTCAATTGCTTTTGATCCAAATGCAATTTTGTTAATATCCTTATCCCGTAAGAGCTCTTGAGGACAATATACTACTAATCCGCTGTGATCAGCTATTTCAATGGTATAGCGTTTTCTCATAGGAGCTCTTCCTTTCTTTACTTTCTGTTCGAATAAGGTATTCTCCATATAATAGTGGAGCCTGGTATAATGTTTCTTTTAACTCTGGCTCCGTTTTTAAGATTACTTTTCTCCCTGGCTTTGAATTTACGTCGAGAATCCAAAGAGCACCATTCTTTGCCACCCCTATATCAATGCCAATTTCGAATAGTGGTGAAATTTCTCTTTCGAGAATTTCTGGGAGATTGGTGGTTATAAAATTTAACTCTGAACAAATATATTCTTTGTGAATTTGCGACAAGGTGGAGGACCAAGTAGTAAAGTCTACCACTGAACCGCCGGCGCTTAAGTTTGAAAGAATACCCCCTGTATTTCCTATTCGGATTCCCTTCCCGCGTTCGACCCAGACACCCTGCTCATCCTTTTGTAGAAGAATTCTAATATCGAAAGGCTTTGATACGGTATTTGATAATTCAAGATAGGGCTGGATAAGATAGGGACGAAAGTTGATCAGGGGCTGCAGCCATTGAAACAGTTTTGATTCATTTGGGAAAATTCTAGAGATAATTTTCTTATTCTTTTCAGTTTTTACATGGATGGTTTTATCGTTTTTCTTTAAATAATAAATTCCGTAACCTTGAGATCCATTAATGGGTTTTATAATTGCTTTTTTTTGTTTGGTTAAGGCGGATATCACTTCTGAACAATCCTTAACGGCTTGTGAATGAGGTAAATAGGGCGCCAACCGAGAGTCAGATAATATTTTATATAATTCAAGTTTATTAGGCAGTCCAAATCCTAAAAAAGTAATTTCCTCTCTGCTTTTTAGCCAAGTAACAATCGGAATACATTGCTTTGAATGTACATCATCTCCATAAAAACAGCGATCATAAATGAGCGAAGGAATTGGAAATTCTTCATCTGTCCAATTCTGTTCTAATGCACAGTAGCGTCTTCCTTGGACTAGTTGTGTATGTGGATTAATAGCAGAGGGAAGAAAGTGAAAACACTCCATACCGCAGGAATGGCTCCGTGCAGCTATTTCATTAATATACGAAGCTTCACTTTCTACGTTTAAGGTCATAATTCCAAAGGTGTTCATCTATGAATCCTCCAATTCTGAGGTTGTATCTATTGCAAGCTTTGTACAAAACTGAATAATTGCTTTGGCAGACGGTCTTAGTTTCATTTGACCATCTTCAAAGTTTTTTGATGGTTTCGAATTCACTTCAATAATCCATGGTTTTCCTTCCTGATCAATTCCAATGTCAATCCCGAGCTCTCCTGTAATTCCGGCAGTTTTTCTTCCAATAATCATGGCCGTTTCAATGGCTAGATCTTTCATTTGAGTTATAACTACTTTGGCATCGCTGACACTCATGCTTTCTCTTAAAGCATTTAGTGGAGTCATGATTTCTCCGCCCCTGGCAATATTCGAAACAAACTCATTTTCTGCTGATATACGAGCAACCACTGAGGTAACATTCCAGCTGTTTTGATGATTTTTATGACATAATACTCTATAATCCATTCCTCTAGATTGATAGGTAAGAAGGGGGATTCCCTGTTGGATAATATAGATTCGATTGTTCAGCCAAGGTTTTAATAGGCAATAAATTTCCTCAAAGGAAAGATTCGTAAACTTGTTTTCTGCAGCAGATGTGACGGAAGATTCTAACGAATAAAGGTTGTTTTCTTTGTACATTTTAAAAATATTTCTACCTTGACTTCCATGCACAGGTTTAATAAAAAGTGTTTCATATTTTTCTGCAAAAGCAGTAAGATTATCTTTTGTGAAAATATTTGTATCTGGTATATAAGAATGAAGATGGTTTTCATGGATTAAGTGCTCATGAACCTCCCATTTTGATAGGAAGCGATCATTAAAAAGTGGAATACATAGCTCTGCAAGCTTTTGGCGAAATAATTGATACTCCTTTCCAAATTCCATTCTCCGGGAGTGGATACGATTATAAATAACATCCGGCAGAGGGAGTTCTGCTGGCTTCCATATCCCAGCGTCAAAATAATATCCTTGAACAGAAAAATTCAGATAGGAAAATATATATAGAAATCCACCCTTTTCGGTTATCCCATGATGAAGTTCTTCACAAAAGTTATGAATCGATCCAAAATGTGGTTGATCATTTTTGTTATTTTTAAAGTCTGTAACCAAACCAATGATTGGGCCTAAAAAAAGGGAATTTATTTCTTTTTTATAAATAGCATGGAATTTATATGGTTGAATCGGTAAACAAAAATGTTGAAACAGATTTTCAGGGAAGTGAATCTCGGCTGCTGACATCTCGACAGTTCGTATATTTACTTTCACCATTTTCTTTCCTATAGTAATCTTTACTTGATGTTTTTCAAGCCTCAGTAATGTGAACAGTTGTGAGGACATCTGAGCAAAAATATCGCTCATGTTTCCGGCTTCTATAGGAACAATTGTGATAGGGGGCATAGTCACTCCTCATTTATAGGGGATTATATGTTAAAAATAGGCAATCGTAGATATGGTATCCTATGTTACCGCCCAATGGTTGGTGATACTTAATTGCGTACAGTTGAACATCCTCGCATTTACCAACATAGTTTGTTATAGTTAGTAGGATTATTTTCTTAAGAGGAGTGGAACGAATGTCCGTTAATTTATACGATGCAGCTTATGCATTAGAAAAAGCGATTCGTCAAAGCGATGAATATAAACAATTACAGCAGATGTACCATGAAGTAAATGCAGACCCAACAGCAAAGAATATGTTTGACCAATTCCGTCAAATTCAAATGAATTTACAGCAAAAACAAATGATGGGGCAAGAGATATCAGAGCAGGAAGTCCAGCAGGCACAATCAACGGTAGCTGTTGTACAACAAAATGAAAAAATAGCCAGACTCATGCAGGCAGAACAGCGGATGAGCATGATTATAGGGGAGCTAAACCAACTAATTATGAAGCCTTTAGAGGAACTATACGGAAATTTTTAATAACGTAACAAAAAGCTTTCGGTTTTCCGAAAGTTTTTTCTTTTCTATTGCACTTGTTCTATCCTTGTGTGAAAAATCATAAAAGTGTTATAAGGGTAACTTCACCAAGAACAGGGGGCAGCGTAATGATTTATCGTTTGCTTGCATTAAATATTGATGGAACTCTATTACAAAGTAACGGGAAAATTCATAAGTCAACAAAGGAAGCCATCGAGTATGTTCAGCAAAAGGGAATTTATGTAACTCTTATGACATCGAGAAGTCTTCCCTCAGCCAAGAAGGTTGCAAGGGCATTAAAAATAAAAAATCCGCTAATTACACATCAAGGTGCGGTTATTGCAAATATCCAGGATAAACAACATTACATCGAAAGAATTAACGAGAATATTACTTATGACACCGTACGTTTCCTAGAAGGTATGCCGTGTCAAATCAGGCTGGTGCATGAACAATTTTCCTTAGCAAATCGGCTGAAATTAAATAATAATTTGCTAGTTAAAACTGTCTTTACATCAGGAGACCCAGTTTTTTATTCTCAGCAATTTGTTTCCTCATTAAGTGAGTATTTACATGACCAACAGGTAACTCCACCAAAAATTGAGGTTTATTTTGAAGAGGAAAGTGATCTTCAGGATGCGAAACAGGCAATTGAAAAGATGTTTACAGAAATTGAGGCCATCCAATTAGATCGATTACGATTAGATATTGTCCCAGCAGGTGTTTCAAAGTTAAAAGGTTTAGCTTTTCTTGGCAGCCATCTAGGTATCCAGCTAAAGGAAATGGTTGTCATTGGCGAAGGGCTGGATGATATCCCAGCGATTGAGGCTGCAGGTTTAGGAGTGGCCATGTGGAATGCTGATTTTGAAGTAAAAAGAGCTGCAGACTGGGTGACAAGATCGAAAAATGAGAACGGTGTCGCCTATATGGTTAAAGAACACTTCAGAAAACAACAGCCAATTGAGTTTTTAAGGAAAATGAATATCATTAAAAAATAAATTAGCAGACATCATCGTCACATACGGTGATGTCTTTTTCGTTTGTGAATGATTTCCACTATATTGACCTTATTTTGGGGATTATGTACACTTAAAGGAGTATATTTTGAAAGAGTGAGTCTAATGAGAATTTCAGTTATCGGGTTGGAGGATGCAAGATTTGATCGTCAATTAACGCTGATTGCCAATTTGTTTTTTGAAGAAACAGAGATAGTCAAAGTGATAGATGATAAGGCTGATCTAACTATAAAATTTATTATAAATGAAGATGACTACATTCAGGTTTCAGCTGAATTACTTGATACACAGGGAAAATCCTTTTTAACGGATTATCAAAAAGAGGTACAGCCCTTTCAATCGCATAAGGAATATTTTAAGCAGGTCAAAAATGCCGTTGCCCATGTGTATTTGACCCTTCTGCAGAATTGGACAGGAATTATTCAAAAGTGGGGCATTCTTACCGGGGTTAGACCGACAAAGCTTTTACATCGAAAAGTCCAAGAGGGTGTCCCTCAAGAAATTGCCCATCAGCAACTAAAAAATGATTATCTGATTTCAGATGAAAAAATAAAGCTCATGCAGCATATTGTCGACAGACAGCTGGCCATTGTCCCTGATCTTTATGATTTACAAAAGGAAGTCAGTATTTATATTGGGATTCCGTTTTGTCCAACAAAATGTGCCTACTGTACATTTCCTGCCTATGCAATCAACGGCAGACAAGGATCTGTTGATTCCTTCTTAGGTGGTCTGCACTACGAGATTAGGGAAATTGGAGAATGGCTCAAGGAAAAAGATGTGCGAATCACAACGGTTTACTATGGAGGCGGTACTCCAACAAGTATTACGGCAGAAGAAATGGATATGCTCTATGAAGAAATGTATGAGTCATTCCCAGACGTTGAGAAAATACGTGAGATTACTGTCGAGGCTGGCCGTCCGGATACCATTACTCCTGATAAGTTAGAGGTATTAAAGAAATGGAAAATAGATAGGATTAGTATTAATCCTCAATCATATACACAAGAAACATTAAAGGCAATCGGACGCCATCACACCGTTAACGAAACCATTGATAAGTATCATTTAGCGAGACAAATGGGAATGAACAATATCAATATGGATCTAATTATAGGATTGCCAGGTGAGGGGATGACTGAATTTACACATTCACTTGCTGAAACAGAAAAGCTCATGCCTGAATCCCTAACCGTTCATACACTATCGTTTAAACGTGCCTCAGAAATGACGAAAAACAAGAATAAATATAAAGTTGCAGGTCGTGATGAAGTAGAACAAATGATGAATCTTGCAACAGAGTGGACAGGAAACCACGGCTATGTTCCCTATTATCTCTATCGTCAAAAAAATATTCTTGGCAATCTTGAGAATGTTGGATATGCGTTCCCCAATCAAGAAAGCATCTATAATATTATGATTATGGAAGAGCAGCAGACGATTATCGGGCTTGGCTGCGGGGCTTCCAGCAAATTTATCGACCCGCAAACGGGAAAAATTACTCAGTTTGCTAATCCAAAAGACCCTAAAACCTATAACGAAAGTTTTGAAGCGTATACGGAAGAAAAAATTAAAATTTTAAATCAATTATTTTCTGAAAAAGGATCTCCTGCTTAAAATGCAGGAGATTTTTTTAATTCTTATAGAGGAATTGTAAAAAACATCACGAATATTTTATAGGGCAACAGTCATAGAATGTTATACTTTGAAAACGCTTTCAATTATAGGAGGGATTTAGCAATGATGCAAACGCCATTAACAATGACACAGATGATTGAGAGAGCAGAAAAGTATTTTCCGAAGAAACAGGTTGTTTCCAGAACATCGAGTGGCATTCACCGTTTTACGTATAAACAAATCGGTGAAAGAACGAGAAGACTCGCAGATAGTCTAAATAGACTAGGTGTAAAAAAAGGAGATAGGGTAGGAACACTAGCATGGAACCATCATCGTCATTTAGAAGCCTATTTTGCTATTCCGTGTATAGGTGCTGTCCTACATACCATTAACATTCGACTCTCTCCGCAGCATATTTCCTATATTATCAATCATGCAGAAGATAGTGTCCTCTTAGTAGATCCAGACTTAATTCCACTATTAGAAAAATGTGCACATGAGTTAAGAAGTGTTAAGGCTTATGTGATTATGACAGACGACAAGGTACTTCCTAAAACCACACTTTCACCCATCTATGATTATGAAACCTTATTATCGGAAGCCAATTCTAATTTTCAATATCCAGAAGATATAGAAGAAAACGATCCTGCGGGTATGTGCTATACCTCTGCAACTACAGGAAATCCAAAAGGAGTTGTTTACTCACATAGAGGGATTTTTCTTCATAGTATGGCGTTAGGGCTCGCAGATAGTGCCGCAATGAGTGAGAAAGACATAGCATTGCCAGTTGTGCCGATGTTTCATGCCAATGCATGGGGTATGCCATTTGCAGCAGTTTGGTTTGGGACATCCTTGGTGCTGCCAGGACCATATTTTACCCCAAAACTGCTGGCAGAGCTAATTGAAAGGGAAGGAGTTACAATCACTGCTGGTGTTCCAACCATATGGCTTGGTTTGTTAAAAGAACTTGATGAGGGCACTTATGATTTAAGTAGTTTAAGAGGAGTTCTTTGCGGTGGTTCAGCTGCTCCTAAAGGGATGATAAAGTCCTTTGAACAACGGCATAACATACCATTCCTACATGCTTATGGAATGACTGAAACCAGCCCGCTTGTAGTCATTTCAACATTAAAAAGCTATCAAGAAAATTTAGATTATGAGGAAAGACTAGAAATAAGAGCAAAGCAAGGAGTTCTTGTTCCTGGCTTAAGTATAAAAGTCGTGGGCCAGGATGGCGAAGTGGCTTGGGATGGTAAAGAGATGGGAGAATTATGCATTAAGGGTCCGTGGATTGCCTCTGAATATTATAAGGATGAAAGAACACTTGATGCTTTCCGTGACGGCTGGCTCCACACTGGAGATGTAGTAACGATTGACGAAGAAGGCTTTGTAAAAATAGTCGATCGCACTAAGGATTTAATTAAGAGCGGCGGTGAGTGGATATCTTCCGTTGAATTAGAAAATGCATTAATGGCGCATGAATCAGTGTTTGAAGCGGCGGTTGTTGCGGTCCCGCATGAGCAATGGCAGGAAAGACCTGTTGCTTGTGTGGTATTAAAAGATTCATATAAAGATAAGGTGAGAAAGGAAGAATTAATTGAATTTTTAACACCTCAATTTGCAAAATGGTGGCTCCCTGATGAAATTTTGTTCTTAGAGGAAATCCCTAAAACCTCGGTAGGGAAATTTTTAAAGATGACTCTTCGTGAGCAGGTCCAAAAGACAGTATTAGGAAAGTAAGTCGAAGGGGACAAAGAGGCTGCTCTTTGTCCTTTTGTCGTTTTAGGGAGTAGCGGCATTGAAAATTCCATAAATTATGAAAATTTATTCTTTATCCCGGCAAATCAAGCTATAATAGAGTTGAAAATAAAGTTTTTGGGAGGCGTTTGGGGTGACGATTAATTTTGTAACGGATAAAGTAAAAGTGAAGGTAAACGGCCGGGTTGCAACAGTGGAAATGAATAGACCAGAAGCATTAAATGCACTTGATGTAGACATGATAAAGGGGTTAGTCTCTAAACTGAAAGAAATATCTGAATCCGATGATATTGATGTAGTGGTATTAACAGGTAACGGCAGAGCATTTTCGGCAGGCGGCGATATAAAAACAATGCTATCTGAATTGGATGAAAGCGAATTCTTCCCTGTAATGGATTGCATTAGTGAATTAATCATAACTCTTTATAGTATTCCCAAAATAACGATTAGCGCTGTTAATGGTGCTGCGGCAGGGCTGGGTTTTAGTTTAGCCTTGGCGACCGACCACATCATAGCTGACAAAACGAGTAAACTCGCAATGAATTTTATCGGGATTGGTTTAATACCAGATGGGGGTTCTCACTTCTTTTTAGAAAAAAGATTAGGAGAAATCAAAGCAAAACAAGTTATATGGGATGGTAAAATGATGAGCGCACAAGAAGCCATGGAAATCGGATTAGTACAAGAAGTTGCAGATGATTTACAAGAAACTTTAGATGAAAGAATATCGGATTGGCTGAAACGTCCAATTCAGGCTATGATCAAAACGAAAAAGATACTAGCCGATATGAACAGACCGCACTTACTTAAGATTTTAGAATTAGAAAAACATGGCCAGCTAAACATGCGCCGTACATTCGATCACCAAGAAGGAATCCGAGCCTTTATAGAAAAAAGACCAGCAAAATTTATCGGGAAATAAAGTAAGACAGAAAAGAAGCAGCTATTGCTTCTTTTTCTGTTTAGACTAAGAATGAAACAGTAAAAGTTTCCCGCTTGGTGATGTAAAACGATGAGTCTTCTCTAGTAAATTCTTTTCTGCTAATAATTTTTCAGCTAATTCTTTTGCTGCTTCATCATGTTCTGCTTGAATGGCCTCATCTACTATTTTTTCCCCATTTGCTTCAAAGGCAGTTAATTTGTAAGTCTTCATTCTCTAGCCTCCCTTTTTTATATTAGTATTATAATATTCGCATAATTCTTGATATTTTGCAAAAGTGAAACTTTTCCATAAAATTTCCGTATAGTAATTTTGAGGGGGAATTTGTATGGTATTAAAACTAGAACATGTAACAAAACGATTTGGTGCGTTTACAGCTGTTAAGGATCTTTCCATCACCATACCTGAAAAAGAAATGTTTGGTTTTTTAGGGGCAAACGGGGCTGGTAAGACGACCACTTTTCGGATGATTTTAGGGCTGCTAGATTCAAGTGAAGGAAAGATTACTTGGGACGGAAAGCTGATTAATTATTCTACAAGTCATTTAGTGGGTTATCTCCCTGAAGAAAGAGGTTTATACCCCAAATTAAAGGTTAGCGATCAGATTGTCTACCTTGCAAGATTAAGAGGGATGCCGAAAAATGCGGCAGTTTCTCAATTAAAATATTGGTTAGAGAAATTTAAAGTACCAGAATATGAACATAAAAAGGTTGAAGAACTATCAAAAGGAAACCAACAAAAAATTCAATTCATTGCCGCAGTTATACATAACCCCAGATTATTGATTCTTGACGAGCCATTCAGCGGTTTGGATCCTGTAAACGTCGAAATGCTTAAAGAGGCAGTTCTCTCATTAAAGGAAAAGGGAACGACAATTGTATTTTCAAGCCATCAAATGCACCATGTTGAAGAGATGTGCGAGCATCTTTGTATTATGCATAAAGGAGCTCCGGTTGTACATGGTTCATTAAAAGAAATTAAACGTGCCTTTGGTAAAAAAAACCTTGTTATTCATGCTGATTTTCCATTGGAATTTCTGAGAGAGTATCCTGGAGTTGTTAAAGCTAAATCTACAACAGAGGGAATCCATCTGCAAATTGATGGAGAACATGTGGCTGAGAAAATACTTAAAGAGATCGTAAACAAAGGATTTATCAGGAAATTCGACCTTGAAGAGCCTTCTCTAAATGATATCTTTATCGAGAAAGTTGGTGATTCCTATGAATAAATTTTGGATTATTCTATTACATACTTATTTAAATAAATTAAAAACAAAATCCTTTTTGGTCACAACTCTGTTGACAGTAGTCATAACTTTAGGGCTAACAAACATGAGCAATATCATTGAAATTTTTGATAAAGGCGGCGATAAAGAACAGATTGCTGTATTGGACACTACAGGACAGCTATATGAACCCCTGAAAGAACAAATGAGCACCTTAAATAAAAATCTGCGGCTGATAGAGTTTGATGGCACGGAAAAAGAGGCCGAAAAGGCAGTAGAAAAAGGAGAGTATACAGGATTTGTCCAGCTTCGGTATGACCAAGAGCATTTACCTGAAGCGACGTATAAAGCGATGAGTGTTGCTGAGTCACCAATATTTACTGATCTTCAGGCGGGACTTCAACAAATGAAAACCATGCTTGCAGCTTCAAAAATTAATTTAACACCAGAGCAGCTCCAGCAGCTTTATGAACCTGTTTCGTTTGAGAAAATTGCTCTTGAAGAGAATGCGAAAACAGAAGAAGAATTGAATCAGGCTAGAGATCTTGTTTATGTTCTCCTATTTGTTATCTATTTTGCTGTTATTATGTACGCCAGTATGATTGCAATGGAAGTAGCTACTGAAAAATCTTCAAGAGTGATGGAAATTTTAATCTCCAGTGTATCACCTATCAACCAGATGTTTGCAAAAATACTTGGTATTGGTTTGTTAAGCTTAACTCAGCTTGCCGTACTCCTTTCTGTTGGGTATTTCTCAATTAAAAGGAATTTGTCCTCGCTAGAGGGTGGCTTTTTTGACGCATTTGGATTTGGAAATATATCGTTATCAACCATTTCCTATGCTGTTATTTTCTTTATCTTAGGTTACTTCCTCTATGCGACCCTTGCCGCTTTTTTAGGTTCTTTGGTAAGCAGGATTGAAGATGTTCAACAAATGATTACACCAATGACATTACTTGTTGTAGCAGGATTTATGATTGCAATGTTTGGTCTAGGTAAGCCGGATTCACCATTTATCGTCATAACCTCCTATATACCTTTCTTCACCCCAATGATTATGTTTTTACGGGTTGGAATGCTAAATATTCCAGTTTGGGAATCTACATTAGGGATTGCGATATTGTTGGGGACGATTGCCTTCCTAGCAGTATTTGGTGCCCGTGTTTACCGTGGGGGGGTCCTTATGTACGGAAAATCGAATTCTTTTAAGGATATAAAAAAGGCTTTGCAATTAACAAAAAAAGAATAAAATGCTACGGCTTTGCCAATAAAGGCAAAGCTTTTTTAATTCAGAACGTGCATTCGGTTTTTGTGGGTGTTACAATAAAATAAAACTGACTCCAAAGGAGCTCTATATATGAAGCAGATATCATTCATACACGCAGCTGACCTGCATTTGGACAGTCCTATGGTCGGCTTAAAGCAATTACCAGCAAATATCCTTTTAAGAGTAAGGGAGAGTACGTTCACAGCGTTACGAAAGCTTACAGCGGCTGCAATTGATCATAACGTTGATTTTGTCATTTTAGCCGGAGATTTATTTGATGGTGAAGATAGAAGCTTACGTGCACAATCACGCTTCCGTAACGAAATGCAAAAGCTTTCACAAAAGGATATTCCTGTTTATGTTATTCATGGAAACCATGATCATATAAGCGGGTCATGGGTTAACCTAGATATGCCATCGAACGTTCATGTTTTTGGCAGTGAAGTTGAAATGAAGGTATTCCATTCAAAACGTGGAGATACCGTGCATTTATACGGCTTTAGTTATTTGCAAAGGCATATTTTTGATAAAAGAATCGATGACTACCAAAAACAGGATCCTGCTGATTTTCATATTGGCATTCTTCATGGGAATGAAGGGGGAGGAACTGAACATGATAATTACGCTCCTTTTTCCATCAAGGACCTATTAGAGAAAGAATTTGACTATTGGGCTCTAGGGCATATTCATAAACAGACAATATTATCAGAAACGCCGCCGATTATCTATCCTGGAAACCTTCAAGGGCGTAATAAGAAGGAAATTGGTGTAAAAGGATGTTATCTCATTACGTTGGATGAATTTAAAACGAATAAGGAATTTATAGAAACTTCGGATGTGTTGTGGGAAGAAGTTACAGTGGATGTTTCTTCGGCACAAAGCTTTCAAGAAATCTTTCAAATATGTCAGCTGACAATTGAACGGTTACGTAAAGCTGGAACAGGGATTCTGCTTACCTTAAACCTAAAGAGGGTTCATTTAGATGATATCCAAGAGAAAAAGATACTAGACACAGAACTTCTCGAGCTGCTGGTAGACTACGAGAATGATGAGGAATCGTTTGTTTGGATCGTGGATTTAAACCTAGAGGATAACCAACAATTCGATAGAAACAATTTACTGAACGAAGCAGACTTTTATGCCGAGCTGTTTGCCGCCATCGATAACTTTGATAATCCTGAGGAGGCCATTGCACCATTATATCAGCATCAGTTGGGAAGAAAATATTTAACTAGTATAACTGAAAGCGAAGAAAAAGAATTATTACAAAGGGCGGAAAAACTATTAATTGGGTTATTGTATCAATAGTAAAGGAGATGATTGATTGAAAATCCAGGAGATACATATATACGGATTTGGTCAATTAACGAATACGGTGATAAAGGACCTATCTGAAATTCAAGTGTTTTATGGTGAAAATGAGGCTGGAAAATCAACAATTATGGCATTTATTCATGGAATACTATTTGGGTTCCCAACGAAGCAATCATCAGAACTTCGCTATGTACCAAAAAACGGCTCAAATTATGGCGGCAAGCTTAGAATATTCTTTGATGAGGTTGGATTAGCTACGATAGAACGGATTAGAGGCAAGGCTTCTGGGGCCGTTACTGTTACACTGGAGGACGGAACAACAGGTGAAGAAGAACTGCTCAAGCAGCTGCTTGGAAAAATGGATAAAGGACTTTTCCAAGCAATTTTTTCTTTTAATTTACATGGGCTGCAAAATATCCACCAAATGAAAGGGGATGAATTGGGCAGGTTCCTATTCTCTGCTGGTACACTCGGAACAGAAAGACTAGCGAAAACAGAGGCAGAACTTCAGAAGGAATTAGAAGCTCGTTTTAAACCAAGCGGGAAGAAGCCGGTGGTAAATGAAAAACTCAAGGCCCTTCATGAACTTAGTAGTGACCTTAAAAAGGCAGCAGCAAAAAATCAAGGTTACGAAGTATTGATCTTAGATAAAGATAGAATTTCTAAGGAAATAGAAGACATTAAGCATGCACTGCAGGATGTAAAAAATGAAGTAGAAAGGTTAAATGAATGGCAAAAAATTCATTTACTCGTCAAAGAAGAAAGATGGATACATACAGAAATTAAGTTACTTGGGGAAAAACAATTCCCTGCCAGAGGTATTGAACGAATAGAAAAATTAAATCAGCTTATCTATCCTTACAATGCCCGGATTTCAAGTATATTGGAAAGAATCACTCAATTAAAAAGGGAATTGACCTCTATTCAGCCGGAGGAGCAATTACTTGAGGGTGAATCACAAGTACTTGCTGGATTAGACCAAATACCTGTTTATGAGCAGTTGACTCTGGAAAAGCAACAGTACGAATTGGAATTAGCAAATTTAGAAGAAAAAATCTCCATTATAAAGGAAAAACTTCACTTACCGTTAAGCGAAGAAGATGTTCAAACGATAAACACCAATATTTATATGAAAAATCAAGTAGAGCAGGCAGCGAGCAGAAAGAAAAAGCTTATTGAAGTAAAACAGGACCTTGAAGAGAAATTTCAAGAAGAAAAAAACACTCTAGAAGAGCTAGAAAGAAAAGTTAGCTTTGCACAAACACATATGATTCCCGCTCATGAGAGAACTCGGCTTGAAATGTTAGTCAGTGAAGAAGGTGAAAAAAGAACAGTCGAATATGAATTAAAGACAGTTCAAGAGAAAATAGAGTATTATCGGAATACTCATGAACAGGATAAGAAAAGACTTGCTGTGATAAACAAACAGAAACAAATTCAGTTTTTAGCCATTGGCGCAATATTACTGATCCTTTCTTTTTATGGTTTATATACCAAGCAGTGGATTCTATTGGTTTTTGGGGTATTAGGAACCTTACTAATTGGGTTATTTCTAAGTAAAAACCAACCTCAAAAAAATGATACCAATATGAATCAAACTCTAAGTCGGTTACTTGAAGATGAAAAAAGAATTCTTCAAAAACTAGAGGCCTATAAAAAAAGCAACATCCCAGCCCTTCAAGAAAAATTGAAGCAGGATAATTACTGGAGAGAGCAGCATCAGCTATTAAAAATTAAGCTCGACCAGCAGCAATCTCATTATGAAAAAGTTATCAGGAAATTTGAGGAATGGGAGACAGAAGCAGCAGGTAATAAAAAAATAATACTGAAACTGAGTAGTGAACTTCATATTCCTGAATATATAGCAGATTCTTTTTTCCTTGAAGCATTTCAGCTAATTGAACAATATAAGTTACTAATAAGAGATAAAAAGAATTTACAAGCAAGGATGGAACATATTAACCTCGAACAGGCTAACATTTCTGAAGGACTCACCTCATACGCAAAACAATATCTAGCAGAATACGGTAGTGATTTTGCTAAAATTGGGTATTTATTAAGGAATAAACTAAAAGAAGAACATGGAAAGGCAGTAAAAATCCAAGAAAAGCAGGGAAAGTTAGATGACCTTGAGGCGGACCTTCATCAAATGAAACTTGAACAAGCACATTTAATCTCGGAGAAAAATAAGCTCCTTGAAGAAGCAAATGTGGAGGAAGAAGAGGCTTTCTATGAGCTTGGAAAAAAATATGAAATAAAGTTAAAGCTCATTGAAAGGCTGGACGATATTAGTAAGCAGGTCCAATACTCTTTTCTAAAGGAAGACGAGATAGAAAGGTTGTTACAAGTTCATAATCTAGAAGAACTTTTAATCCACTATCATGAGGAGATCGAAAAGTTATCGTCTAGACTAATTGAACTGCAGGAAGAGCAAGCAGCAGTAAACTACCAAATACAAATTCTTGAAGAAGGAGGATCATATTCGGAGTTACTACACTACTATAAGCAGCAGAAGTTTGAATTAGAAGAAGCTGCAAAAGAATGGTCAGTTTACTGTTTAGCACAAAACATACTGGCAAAAACGGTTGAAAAGTACAAAAACATTCATCTGCCAAGAATGCTTGCAAAAGCAGAGGAATACCTATACTTCCTAACAGGGGCGCAATATGAACGTATACACCTGCAACAGTCCGGAACAGGTTTTCTTATTGAAAGAAACGATCACACTTTATTTGAGGCAAATGAGTTAAGTCAAGCTACTACAGAGCAAGTATACGTTTCTCTAAGACTGGCGCTAGCCACCACCCTTTATGAAAAGTATCGCTTTCCAATTATTATAGATGATAGTTTTGTGAATTTTGACGCAAACCGTACCAGTAAGGTAATGGAGCTATTAACTACGCTCGGGACTAATCAAATTTTATTTTTTACTTGTCACAGGCATTTGCTTCCATATTTTTTACCAGAAAATGTCCATTATCTAAATAAAGGTAATGTCGAGGTAATTTCATAGAGAATGTTATACTTGTACTATAGGGAAGGAGAGAGAAAGATGACTAAAGGAGTACTAGATTATGATTTTGGTGTACAGGTTGATCTTTATTTACTTATTAAAAGCGCCACTAAAGGGATTGCCAGTAATGGAAAGCCATTCTTAACACTTATCCTCCAAGATCAAAGTGGTGAGATAGAAGCGAAACTTTGGGACGCTAATGAAGAGGATGAAAAGAATTACACTGCACAAAAAATTGTTAAAATTATCGGGGATATCCATAATTACCGCGGAAAAAGCCAGCTCAAAATCCGACAGATTCGAAGAACGGGTCCAAGTGACACAGTAAAATTGGAGGATTTTTTAGAGACCGCACCATTAAGTCAAGAAGAGATGACTAGTAAACTGACACAATATATTTTCGATATGAAAAATCCAAATATCCAAAGAATTACCCGCCATTTATTGAAAAAACATCAGAAGGCTTTTTTAGAGTATCCTGCAGCAACAAAGAATCATCATGAGTTTGTATCAGGACTTGTCTATCATGTTGTGAGTATGCTCGACCTGGCCAAATCGATTGCTGCGCTTTATCCAAGTCTTGATAAGGACTTGCTCTATGCTGGAGTGATATTACATGATATGGGTAAAGTAGTTGAATTATCAGGACCAATCTCAACCACATATACAGTGGAAGGGAACTTATTGGGGCATATTACCATTATGGTAAATGAAATCGGCAAAGCAGCGGAGGAACTCGGGATAACTGGTGAGGAAGTGTTAATCCTAAAGCACCTGGTATTAAGTCATCACGGAAAGGCTGAATGGGGAAGTCCGAAACCGCCATTAATTAAAGAAGCGGAAATACTCCATTATATTGATAATCTCGATGCGAAAATGAACATGCTCGACCGTGCCTTAGAGAGAGTAAAACCTGGAGAATTTACTGAACGTGTATTTGCTTTAGATAACCGATCCTTCTACAAGCCCATTTTTCATAAATAAGATAACCCATCATCTGGGTTATTTTTTTTGTACCCGTATGAATATTTATTGATAAATCGAATATGTTGTATAAAAAAGTGGACAACCACTAACGAAAGGAGCAATAAAAATGACTATTCCTATTTGGGTATATGCAGTCGTGGTTGGTATTGTAATAAGCGCCTTAATGGCAATCAAAACAGGCAGAGAAGAACGTATGTTAGAAATGGAGAATATTGAAAAAGAGGGAGAAATTTATTTAACACGCCTCGAACAAGAAAAAGAACGCCGTGAGGGAGAAAGAGCCACAGCCGAATAAAATAAAAAAGAAGGAACTCGATGAGTGCCTTCTTTTTTGCCTTATTATTTTGCTGCAGCAGCTGGATCAAGTGCACCTTTTAAATCTTTGTCACTGATTTTAACTTTTGCGTCTTTAATTTCCTTTTGCATCACTTCGTTAATTTTTTCATTTGTTAATTTTGAAGATTTTAATTCTTTTTCCATTTGATCTTTCATTTCTTCATAGGACTTCTTTTCTTTTTTGTCCGTTAATTGGATAATATGATAACCGAATGAACTCTTTACTGGTCCACTGATTTCATCTTTTTTGAGAGCATATGCTGCCGCTTCAAAATCTGGATCCATTGCTCCAGCACCAAACCAGCCTAAATCCCCGCCAGCTTGTTTTGCTGCTTCATCAGTAGAATACGTATTGCTTACATCTTCAAATTTTTCACCAGCATCAAGTTTTTGCTTAACTTCTAATGCCGTTTTTTCATCCGCAACGAGAATATGACGAGCCTTGATTTCAGGCTTATAGTTATCGTAGTATTCCTTTACTTCCTTATCAGTTACTTTTATAGATTTCATGGCAGCCTTTTCCTGCATCATACCAAGTTTCATCGTTTCTTTAAAATCTTCTTCATTTGCGTAGCCGTATTGTGCTAGTGCCGCTTCGAAATTGTCCCCAAGCTGCTCCTTTAATTCATCTACTTTTGCATCTAATTCTTTGTCTGTTACTTCGTACTTCTCAGATAGGACCTTTTCATAAACAAGCTGTTGTAATGCTTGTGCACCCACCTTTTCCTTCATAGCTTCATACAGTTCATCCTGAGTAATATCTCCAGCAGAGCTTTCTGCAACAGTATTACCACCGCTTTGATTACATGCGCTTAAGGCAATAACCCCGCCAGCTAGTGTAAGGGCTAACATCCATTTTTTCATGAGGAACCTCTCCTAAACAGTAAATTCTTGTGGGTTTGTCCACAAATTATACTATAACATAAATGGTAACCACTGCAAAAATATTTCCTGTAATTGTTTTCTGAATTTTGGGCATTTACCCATTGCGAATTAAAAATTCGTACATACGATAACATGTAACAAAAATGAGAACTATTCAGCTGCCTAGCGGCTAAGACGTATTTTTTCTATAGGTTAACACCCAATTAGAAACAGGTGGACTTTTTCCTAAGAAAATAAGGTAAGCGCCTAGTCGAAATGAATACAGCTTGAATAGTATATCGTAGTAAACAAAAAAGGAGGTATTACGATGAGTGGTGGACACGGATACGGAGCAGGATTTGCATTGATTGTAGTCCTATTCATTCTATTGATTATTGTTGGAGCATCTTGGTTTTAATTTAACGCTTACCGCATGATGCAGACAACAGCTTTTACCATCCATGAAAGGGGAGAATCGTGTGTCTGGTTCACATGGTGTCTACGGTGGAGGATTTGCGTTAATCGTAGTCCTATTCATCCTATTAATAATTATTGGAGCATCTTGGTGTTAATTAAAAACATTGTAAAAGCGATGAGAATTTTTTCTCATCGCTTTTATTTTTTCTAACTTAAAACATTACATAAAGTAAACCTATGTATACAAAATTTCCACATAGGATGAAATCAATAAAATTGTGACAAGTACATTTATGGTACGAAATACTTTATGCTGACGCTCTTCCGGAATATCCTTTTGGATACAAAGGGAATTGGTCATTTTGTTAACGAAATATAAAATAAAAATGGCCAAAACAATAAAAATGGAGATCATCATCGATTCCCTCCTTGATGTTCATGATATGTTAATACATTATCAAAAATTTACAAAAAAAGATAGTTAAAAGGAATGGTAGAAAAGTAGGAAATAAATTGAAATAAATATTGAATACACTTAATTATGAGATTTAACTGGAATAGGTTTATATCGACTTAAAAAAGGTTAATAATGAACGTAGGAATGTAAAGCAATGCCCGGAGGTCGAAGTCAATGGACAATTACATTGAATTACAAGCCCGTGTAAGTATTCTCGAATACCATCAAAAGTTACTTTTAAAATTGCTGACAGACCCAAATCTTGAATTCTATAGATTGGTAATTGAGAATGGGATATCAGAACATGAGGTAGAGGCATTCAAACTGCTATGTGAGAATTTGAACATAAAAATGGCAAAACAAAAAGCGGAAGGGTTTATAAATTTTCATCCGCTTTTTAATGAGTTTCTATATCTTATACCTGAAAAACTTAACGCTAAGGAAGTTGTTTATGCTTGTTTAAAACAGCAACTATTTGAACCTCTGTTTAAGGAGTTTACTAAATGTATTTAAGAGAGTTCCTTTTCTGTTTTTTCTGACTTCTTAAGCTTTCCTTCATCCTCGTTAAATTCTGTTTCAATATTATGGAATGAACGTTCAAAGATTTCCATAAAATCTTCACCATAAATATTACGAACAATGGCCATCATTTCAATAATATCGGGAAACTTTCCATACAAATCTCTTAATGGAAGAGCACCAACGAATGCAGCATTGCCACTAGGGTGATAGGATTCCATTAAACGAAGAAAGATGTCTTCGCCTTCAGGTGTGAGCTGAATATACGTATTTCGTTTATCATTTTCTTTCTTTGAAAATGTAAGCAATCCTCTTTCTTCTAACTTTTTTGAAAAATTGAATGCTGTTGAGACATGCATAACACCAAACTTTGCCACATCTGAAATAGACGCCCCATTTAAGTGGTATGCAATCCAAAGGATATGATGTTCATTAATATTTAGATCAAATGGTTTTAACCATTGCTGCCAATCCTTCTCAATTGATTTCCACAGGGCTTTACTTAATTGTGCAATCCTTTGGCTAAATAGCATCGCTTCTTTCATTGAATACTGTTTCTCCGACATCCCCAATTTCACCTACTTTTTTATTTCTCTATTAACATTATGCCAATAAAATAAAAATTAATAAAGATGTAAATTCACAAAATTTTTAGAAATTACCTATTTTTCTGCTTGAAATTTATTATTTTTTTATTTTTAGTACAAATCTGAAAAATTAGTTCTTCTATATTTTACGTTTTTTCTTTTAATAATGCCAACCTTTTGAATATTCTACATAGGGAAGGACAGTAAATCATATTAATGATAGTACAACTATTTGTGTTATCAATAGGGGGTAGTACATGAAAAGCCTGATTTCAGTTCTTTTTTTACTAAGTATATCGTTATTTGTCGGTGCGATTTGGAATGCTCTGGCTTTAAAAAGACCAGGTTTTTATCCACCTAAACAAATTCTAAAAAAACGGGCGGCAGCTTTGGCAGGCGGTGGAATTATAATTTTGTTAGTCACGATTGTTTTATCAAGCTTTTGATCTTTATTTGATGTTTATAGAAAGAAAAGAACCTTTCTAGGGTTCTTTTCTTTTGTGTTATTTTGAAATGACCATTGAGGATGTCTTTGTTCTTTTTACAACTGAAAGAGCAACTGGATACAAAATAACCATAATAATTGTGTTCAGTGCAATTGCAGGTAAAACACCAGCAGCAAATAAAGCTGTGAAAGAACTTGGTAAGCCTACAATGTAATATGCGGCTCCCAAAAAGACAGATCCCGAAACTAATGTCCCAATTGCAGTTAAGACGGCAACACTGATAATGGAGTTTTGGTATTGCTTTAACGCCAAAAACAAACCAAAAAAGACTAAGGCAGTTATGGGCTTATCAATGATATTTGGGAGTTGACCTCCAGGAAAACCTGTTGTGAGTGCAGACAGTCCTCCAGTCACAATGGATAATAACATAACACTTTTAATTTCTGGAATAAGAATAATTCCCAAAAACATCATTGCCAGCATCATATCTGGTTTAATGGTAAGGAAGGCAGGCATTACCGTATGCAAAACTACCCCTATTCCCGCCAAAAGTGATAGGACTACTAGATTCTTTGTATTCATTTCTCATCTCTCCTCTGCTTATCTAAGCTATTTGTTCCTCCTGCAGTGCCCTAATTGCCTGCAGCGAAAAACTTGTAATCATTATATCACAGGAATATAAGAATAATAAAGATATAATTTTCAGACAATTTTATAATTCGTTAGAAACGCTTAGCGATATTCGCTGCCATCTCCTGTAGTGTCTGTTGGGTATAATCGCTAGTATTGGATTTCCAAACAGCTCCAAATCCGTCACCTTTACCATAGCGCGGAATTAAATGGATATGAAAATGGAAAACTGTTTGCCCTGCATGTTCTCCGTTATTATTAACAAGGTTTAATCCAAGCGGGTTAAATTCCGTTTTTAGCGCATTTGCAATTTCAGGTACAGATTCAAATAGGTTTTTAGCGATTTCAGGAGTCAGTTCAAATAAATTTTCTTTATGTACTTTAGGGATTACTAATGTATGTCCTTTTGTTACCTGACTGATATCAAGAAAGGCTAAAACATGTTCATTTTCATATACTTTTGCTGCTGGGATGTCACCATTAATAATTTTACAAAAGATACAATCACTCATTTAATACACAGCCCCTTTTAGGTTTATATCCGTATTTTACCATACGTTTTAGCAATAAAAAAAGAAAGAGGCAGGATCCGCATGGAATCCTGCCCTCTCGAAGGGGAATTGCTTCATCTTATACGTTCATTCAGGAATTACGTTTGATAAACACCTCATTTGGCAATTTAGTGTTTTTTATAAACAGTAATTATTGTTCAAGCTGACCATCCCCTATGTTTTATAGTTTTATCAACTTATAAAAACGGATGATAATCTGCCGTAAACACCTCATTTATTTTTTGATAAATAGCTGGTGTTAATTGAACTCTAAATGGTTACTAGGCATTGTGTGCAAAACAACCATCCCCTTATTTGAAACGTTTAGAAGCTGCGTGTTTGAAAAGTTAAATGTCTTTGACAGACACCTCATTTCAAATTTTGATGAATCACTTCATCGAGTAGGTGTTTCCCCTTCAAATATTATGATGTCCGTTTTGATTTGAAATATACAAATGAAAATCAAAAATTTGAATTTCTATTTTTATCAATAATGATTTGGTAAAATGTAAGGTAATCATGCAATAGGAAGGACGGAGCATATGTCTTTATTATCAATTGAAAACCTTACGGGAGGATATACAAGGAATCCAGTCCTAAAAGATGTTACTTTTGAAGTAAAAGAAAAAGAATTGGTTGGATTAATCGGTCTAAATGGTGCCGGGAAGAGTACAACGATTAAACACATTATCGGCTTAATGGAGCCTCATAGCGGGGCAGTCAAAATTAATGGACGTTCCATTACAGAAGATAAGGATACTTATCGGAAGATGTTCACTTTTGTTCCGGAAACCCCCGTACTATACGAAGAACTTACCCTGGAAGAACATTTACGATTAACGGCTATGGCATACGGATTAGATGAGTCTACATATAAACAAAGAATTGGGAAGTTATTAACTGAATTTCGAATGGAAAAAAGACTGAAATGGTTTCCAGCTCATTTTTCTAAAGGAATGAAACAAAAGGTAATGATTATGTGCGCTTTTTTGGTGCAGCCTTCCCTCTATATTGTTGATGAGCCATTCGTCGGTCTTGACCCACTTGGTATTCAATCACTTCTTGATTTAATGAAGAAGATGAAAGAAAACGGGGCGGGCATATTAATGTCGACCCATATTCTTGCCACTGCCGAGAAGTACTGTGACAGATTCGTCATACTCCATGAAGGAAAGGTTCGAGCAAAAGGTACTCTTTCCGAATTGAGAGAACAGTTCTCGATGCCTGTGGCTTCCTTAGATGATTTATATATTCAATTAACAAAGGAAGAAAATTATGTTTGATGAGAAAAAGCTATGGAAAGATAGATCTGTCCATCGTTTAAAAGAATTTGGTGTGTATCTTCGATATATCCTTAATGGTCACCTAGTAGTTGTCCTTCTATTCTTAATAGGAACGGCAGCCTTTTATTATCAAAATTGGATAAGCTCATTGTCACCGGAGTTTCCAGCGGCGTTAATTATTGCGGTTATTTTAGGTGTATTTTTAACGCGCAGCCCTGTATATACTTTTTTACTTGAGGCTGATCAAGTGTTTTTAATTCCGCTTGAAACGCGTTTAAAAGGTTACTTTTTGCGTTCTGGGTTACTCAGCTTAGTTTTTCAGGGATATATATTACTAATGGTTTTAGCTGTAGTTATGCCAATGTATGCACATGTCAGCGCAAACGGGTTTCAATCATTTTTTATTTTCTTACTAATACTGCTGGTCATTAAAAGCTGGAATATTGCTGTAAACTGGAAAATTCACTATTATGTACAGCCATCCGTATATACTTGGGACATGTTTGTCCGTTATTTCATTAATGTCTTATTTACCTTTTTGCTATTTAGCAACGCACATATCCTTTTTTTATTGATATTTGCTTTGATTATGGCATCTTATTACCGTTCTTTTTATGTCAGGACGAAAAAAATGGGCTTGAAATGGGATTTACTTATTGCTCAAGAAGAAAAGCGTATGGCGTCTTTTTACCGGCTAGCCAATTTATTCACAGATGTACCGAAATTAAAAGATACTGTAAAAAGAAGAAAATGGCTGGATTGGCTTATTAATCGGATTTCCTATTCGCAAGATAAAACCTTTGATTATTTATTCGCAAGAACATTCCTGAGATCATCCGATTATTTAGGTCTTTTTATACGATTAACTGTAATAGGTGCATTAGCATTGTATTTTATTTCATTTGGGGCCGGGCAAATCGTGCTTTCACTCTTATTTATCTATTTAACAGGATTCCAGCTGCTGCCATTATGGAATCATCACCAAAACAAGCTTTGGATTGATTTGTATCCAGTGTCCCATAACTATAAAACAACTGCTTTTCAATCCCTTCTAATGAGGATTCTGATTATTCAATCCTCTATATTTACAGTCGTTATTTTGTTTAAAGGAGATTGGGTGTTTTCATTATTCATCCTCTTGTCAGGACTGCTATTTAGTTACTTATTTGTAAATGTTTATAGTAAGAAAAGACTAAAAGCATGAATGGATTGGAAACAAACCTAATATCTTTTTGCTGAGGGGAGTGGAAGCATGAATGAATATGAGTTGAAAGTATATAGTGATGTGGTTGAATGGAAAAGAAAATTAACCAGACGATCAGGGATGATGAATCGAATTTCAAGAAAAGCACAAGGAAAAATTAATGAAATGATTCCTGAAAAGGTGCATGAGGTGATGACAGAAAGCATAAAGGGAATGGTTAAAACCACCTTATTTGGTTCGCAGCTTACGACCAACAAAAACCAAGCATCTGGCCTGACGCTGGAAGAACGTGATGAATTAATGAGGAAAAAGACTGCAATTTTCCAAAAAACAGCGTTGGTCGAAGGAGCAGGGACAGGTGCTGGGGGCATTCTTCTCGGGCTGGCCGATTTTCCTTTGCTCTTGTCGATAAAAATGAAATTTCTTTTTGAAGCCGCAGCTATTTATGGGTTTAATACGAAAGAGTTCGAAGAGCGGTTGTTTATTCTTCACATCTTTCAGCTTGCGTTTTCAAGTGACGATATCCGCCGTGAAACATTATCTGAAATTGAAAACTGGGAATCTAGAAAGCAAGAGCTCGTTGAGATGGATTGGCGTAAATTTCAACAAGAATATAGAGATTATATTGATCTTGTTAAGATGTTCCAGTTAGTACCAGGAATTGGTGCGTTTGTAGGTGCGTATGCAAATAATAGTCTGCTCAAACACTTGGGAGAAACGGCGATGAACGCATATAGATTAAGGATCCTAACAAAAGCCCCTGAATTTTAAACAATTCAGGGGCTTAGCTTATTTTAAATTGTGTATTTTTATTGCTGCTGTCCCGAGCGTCTTCGCAGCTATTAACATGGCTTTCTCATCAATATCAAACTTTGGATGGTGGTGTGGATAACCTGGATTTGCACCAGGGGGCTTTGCGCCTGTGAAAAAGAAGGTACCTGGTACTTCCTTCAAGTAATAAGAAAAGTCTTCTCCACCCATTTGCAACTCAGATTCTTCAATCATTGTTACCTCGGGAACATCCTTAGCCGCAGCAACCAAAAACTCTGTTTCTTTTGAATGGTTGACGACTGCTGGATAACCTCTCTCATATAAAAATTTATAGGTGCTGCCAGACATTAGGCAGGTGCCTTGAATAATTCTCTCCATTTCGTCTTCGATGTATTGGCGAACATCATCATTAAAGGTGCGGACAGTCCCGATAAGCTTTGCTTTATCTGCAATTACGTTAAATGCATTTTCAGCGGTAAATGAACTAACTGTGACAACTGCAGACTCAACTGGATTTACTTTCCTGCTGACAATTTGCTGCAGATTTAAAACTAACTGTGAAGCAGTGACAATGGCATCCTTTGTCTTATGCGGCTGTGCACCATGACCGCCTTTCCCCTGAATATCAATCTCAAAACGATCAGCTGCCGCCATAATCGGGCCGATTCGATATTGGATGGTCCCGGTCGGTTCGCTGGCCCATAAATGAGTTCCAAATATGACATCAACACCATCTAAGCAGCCGTCCTCAATCATGCTGATGGCTCCACCTGGTGCATATTCCTCAGCATGCTGATGGATAAAGACATAGTTTCCTTCAAGGTCAGCCTTCAATTCATTAAGTACTTTTGCAAGGATAAGAAGAGTGGCAGTATGTCCATCATGTCCGCAGGCATGCATGACACCGGGAACTAAGGATCTATAGGGTACATCCTTTTCATCCTGAATAGGCAAAGCATCAAAATCAGCTCTTAATGCAACAGTTTTCCCTGGTTTGCTGCCATATACTTTTGCTACAACTCCATTTCCTCCAATATTTCCTGTTACTTCTATTCCCAACTTTTCATAGAATTCCTTTATAAATAGAGCTGTATTATATTCTTGAAAGGATAATTCTGGATGTTGGTGCATAAACCTGCGTATCTTGACCATATCTTCATAGTAAGCTTCTAATTTTGAAAACAATTCCTTTAACATAAGAAACCTCCGAACACCAAGTTTTTAATCTCATTTTCAAACTATTTTAACACTTTTACACTATTATGTAGATTTAAAAGTAAGTTTTCTTTATAATTTTATAGAATTTAGATAGAAAGGATAATGAAACAAATGCTAAAAAGGGATTTTTCTACATACTTAGTTTTAGGCTTTGCAATCGTAATAGCACTCTATACTTCTATTAAAGTAGCTGCTAAACATACTTTTTGGTTAGATGATAAACTAGCGGACTTATTTGCTTATGTACCGGATACGCTTAACCCGTTTTTCCTTATTATAACTGAATTAGGGGATAAGAAGGGGATTGGCATTGTTGCCTTGATTGTTTTAGGCTGGTTATTGCTAATAAAACGAAATCTATTAGGTGCTGCTGCGATTGCTTTGAGTGTTGCTCTAGGAAATGAAGTCAATAAACTTCTCAAGGACCTGATTTCACGCCCAAGACCAGAGCTTGACCATCTGGCACATGTGGATAGCTTAAGTTTTCCAAGCGGACACGCAATGGTGGGATTGATTTTCTATTATTTTATTGCCTATCTTGCGCTGGAGGGGATGAAATCCGCAACTGCGAGAAGAATGGTTATTATCCTAGCCGTACTATTGCTATTATTAATTGGAGCAAGTCGAATCATTCTTCAAGTCCATTACCCAACAGATGTCATTGGAGGGTTTGCTTTTGGCTATATTTGGGTGACCGCTTCCATATTTATTTATAATTTCTTTAAGAGGAGATTGAAAAAATAACCACAAAAAAGAGGCTGCTGCCTCTTTCTTATATTATAAACATTGCGACAATCGTAGTAACTGCGAGACCGATTACTACTGGAAGTAAATTTCGCCTTGCTAACTCAAATGGGTCAACGTTACAAATAGCGGCTGCAGGGATTAACGCCCAAGGTACTAATGTTCCGCCCCCTACCCAAATAGCTGCAATTTGACCAAGTGCAGTTAGAGTAGCTACACCTTTACCAATGGCAGCTGCAAACAAGCCCGCGACTGAACCTGCAAGTGATATTCCTGAAAACCCAGATCCATCCAGCCCCGTAATTGCTCCTACAGTAGTAAGTGTTACTGCTCCAACCACTTTACTCAAAGGAACGATATTTGCTAACGCAATTCCAAGGTCGTTTACAATACCTTGAGAAGCATCTGGTAAAAAGTCACCGATTATTTTACCAAAACCCGCGTCACCTAAATAGAAGAATGCCGCAATTGGGATGACTGGACCAAAAACCTTGAAACCAAATGTGAACCCTTCAATCAAATAGCTTGTAGTTTTTTCAAGACCTTTATTTTTATGGCTGACCATGGTGATTAGGAGGAGGATAAAAATAGATGTACCGCCGATTAATGCAGTAGCATCACCGCCAGTCAGATCAAGGATAAACATACCGGCTACGTCAATGGCGAATAATATCGGAATCAGAATGGCAAAGAATCGCTTTTGAAAAATGGTGAGGAGATTTTTCTCGTAAGTGGTTTCATTTGATGAATCTACAGGTACATAAGGGGTTGGCTGCAGGACACCATTTTTCATATCTCTTCTTAGGAAATAGAAGGCAGCGACAGTGGTCACAATCCCCATTACAAACACTAGAGGGATACTCGCATGGATGATATCACTGATTGGAATTCCGGCTGCATCAGAGGTTAATTTGGGCGCAGCCTGGATGACAAAGTCTCCTGATAAGGCTATACCGTGACCAAACAAGTTCATCGCCATGGCAACACCCAAAGCTGGCAATCCTGCACGCAAGGCGACAGGAAGCAGAACGGCTCCTAATAGTGCCACAGCTGGGGACGGCCAAAAGAACCAGGAAATGACCATCATTAATATACCAATGGTCCAATATGCAAGCGCAGGGTTACGAATTAATTTTGTAAATGGTGAAATCATCACATCGTTTATTCCGGTAGAAGTTAGGGTTTTGCTCATTGCCACAATAATGGAAATAACTAAGATGGTTGATAACAATTCAGTAATCGCATAAATAAAACTGTTGAAGATGCTGCTAACTGAACTGCTTAAGGAGCCCGTTGCAGTAATAGCAATAAGGAATATACCGAGGATGCAAATTAGGGTGGTATCTCTTCGTTTGACCATAAATCCGATAATAAGAGCAATAAAGACAACATATATCCAATGAAGAGCGGAAAGCTCGACAAGCATAAAATGACCTCCTTTCATCATCATCTAAGGACGAAAATAGGTATTCGCCCTTGGATGTAATACAGAATATGAAAAAAGTTTTAGGTGGTGAGTGGTATTTATAATAATTCATTCATCAAGTGTGACCAAGAGAGAGTGATTACAAGGCGTTGTTTATGAGGCGAAACAGGCGGGGATTTTCATAAAAATGGTCACAAGAGGATACTTGTGACCAACCATTACTATTCAGCAGATATAGTATATTTACTGACATATGGTGCGCTTGTAAATATGTTTGAGTAATTAACATTTTCATAACTTTTTTTTATGCTAGAATCTAAAAGAGTTTTACTGTTTTCAAAGGTGAGTGCACTTTCCCAAGCCGTTAAGATTATATAAGTATTAGAGGATAACGGGCGAAAAATTCGGATTGCGTTTAGTCCCATCTCTTTCTCAATCAGGTTCGGGAGATCCTTAAGCCGGTATTCAAATAGGGGCCTGCTTTCTTCTGGTACTGGAATGTTGTAAATGACAACATAGCCCTTCTTCTCAATTAACCCAGATGACGCTAGTACCTCATATTTACTTGGTTCCTTAAAATGAGACGGTTTAGTGGTTTCATGTATCAGGAGGGCACTATCTTCGTTAACCATTGTCACCATTGATTCAGCAGGATAACTCATTTCAATCCCCTTCAAGTATTCAAATGTTCCTGTGGTTATATATGCATTCATTTTTATTACCTCATTCGTTTCATTTTCCTTACAAGGGTATGTTCCCTAACTTAAATAAATTCATTCCTCATTTTCCAACATTCCTTTTACATAAAAACGACTTTTTTTTGACACTTTCCATCGTAACCTGTACACAAATAGGAATAATCGATATAGTGAAATCAATGCTATGGACTCTATAAAGTTTTTAATTTTATGCCACATATATTAAAATATAACGAGACATGTCTTTTGAAAGGTGGATTTATTTACATGACGAAGCAAATCAACGATACATTTTTAAAAGCAGCAAGAGGAGAAAAGACTGATCACGTGCCAGTTTGGTACATGCGTCAAGCAGGACGCTCACAGCCGGAGTATAGAGAAATTAAAGAAAAGTACTCATTGTTTGAAATTACTCACCAGCCTGAGCTATGTGCGTATGTAACCCGCCTTCCAGTAGAGCAGTACAATGTTGATGCAGCTATTCTTTATAAAGATATCATGACACCGCTGCCAGCAATTGGTATGCAGGTGGAAATAAAATCTGGGATTGGTCCTGTCATTGACAATCCAATCACATCTTTAGCAGATGTTGAAAAACTAGGTGAGCTTCATCCCGAAGATGACGTTCCTTACGTATTAGATACCATTAAATTATTAACCCAAGAACAATTGTCAGTTCCTTTAATTGGGTTTTCTGGGGCGCCTTTCACACTCGCTAGTTATATGATTGAAGGGGGGCCTTCGAAAAACTATAATAAGACAAAAGCATTTATGTACTCGGAACCAAAGGCGTGGTTCGCTCTAATGGAAAAACTTGCGGACATGATTATTACATATGTAAAATCACAGATTAAGGCAGGAGCTAAAGCTATTCAAATCTTTGATTCCTGGGTTGGAGCGTTAAATGTTGAGGACTACCGTTACTTTATAAAGCCTGTCATGAATAGAATTTTTACAGAGCTGAGAGAAGAGAATGTGCCGCTAATTATGTTTGGAGTAGGTGCGAGTCATCTTGCTTTAGAGTGGAATGACCTCCCGCTTGATGTAGTTGGTTTGGACTGGCGTTTGCCTATCCAGCAAGCAAGAGGAATGGGTATTCATAAAACTGTTCAGGGTAATCTTGATCCAGCCATCCTGTTATCACCTTGGGAAGTAATTGAAGAAAGAGCTAAGGCGATTCTAGACCAAGGGATGGCTCAGGGCGGCTATATCTTTAACCTTGGACATGGTGTATTCCCATCGGTCAACCCGGCCACACTGAAAAAATTAACCTCATTTGTCCATGAGTATTCTGCATCAAAACTAAGCAGATAAATACTTCTTCGAGTGTTTATATTGGTAAGATAAGTGTCTTTTTGGCACAATATAATATGCATGAAAAGAGAGGGCCCTAAACAATTAGCGGCCCTTTAAATCCTGATATAAGCCTGTGATAGACAAAATCCCTATCAAAGGCTGAAAGCGGCCAGATATTAAAATGAGGTGCGGAAAATGACGAAAAAGAAAATGGGATTACTCGTAATGGCATACGGAACCCCCTATCATTTAGATGACTTGGAACGTTACTATACACATATACGGCATGGCAGAAAGCCTACCCCAGAAATGATTGAAGAATTAAGGAATCGGTATGAGGCCATAGGAGGTATTTCACCATTAGCTAAAATTACTATGGAGCAGGCGAAAAAACTCGAAGAGCATATTAATCAGGTTCAAGATGAAATACAGTTCAAAATGTATCTTGGCTTAAAGCATATTGAACCTTTTATCGAGGATGCGGTTAAGGAAATGCATTCAGATGGAATTAAAGAGGCTGTTAGTATTGTTTTGGCGCCTCATTATTCAACTTTCAGTATTAAGTCCTATAATAACCGGGCAAATGAAGAAGCTGAAAAGCTCGGAGGCATTACGATTATATCCGTTGACAGCTGGTATAATGAACCAAAATTTATTCACTACTGGGCAGGTAAGATTAAGGAAATATATGACCAAATGCCTCAAGAAGAAAAAGATGAGGCTATGATGATTGTTTCTGCCCATAGTCTGCCGGAGAAAATCTTACAGTTTGGTGATCCTTATCCAAGCCAGCTTCAGGAAACCGCTGATCTGATTGCAAAACAAGCTGGTATCACTAAATATACGATTGGCTGGCAAAGTGCAGGGAACACACCTGATCCATGGTTAGGGCCAGATGTGCAAGATTTAACGAGGAACTTAGCAAAAGAACATCCATACAAAGCATTTGTTTACGCGCCAGTTGGATTTGTGTCTGAACACTTGGAAGTCCTTTATGATAACGATTACGAGTGTAGAATAGCAGCCGAGGAAGTAGGAGCGAAATACTATCGTCCTGAAATGCCGAACGCACATGCCGATTTAATAGATGCCATGACAACAGTTATTTTAGAAAAATTAGCAAACCGAAGCAATCAGACTAAATGAAAGAAGGTTGACATCCGTGACGGAAGAAAAAAAGAAGGTAGCCATTATTGGGGGCGGAATAGCGGGCCTAACTGCAGCATTCTACCTTCAAAAAATCGTTAATGATAAAAAGCTGCCTCTTGAAATCAAACTGATCGAAGCTTCACAACGTCTCGGAGGTAAAATGCAGACCGTTAAAAGAGACGGTTTCATCATTGAAAGAGGTCCGGATTCCTTCTTAGCTAGAAAAACCAGCATGATTAAACTTGCTAAGGAAGTAGGGATGGAGGAGCAGCTAGTATCTAATTCGACAGGGAAATCTTATGTGCTGGTAAATGACAAACTCTATTCGATGCCCGGTGGCTCGATTATGGGAATCCCGACTGAAATAGGGCCATTTATCACGACCGGTTTGTTTTCAGTACCAGGTAAACTAAGAGCAGCTGCCGATTTTATTTTACCAAGATCGGCAAGAAATAGTGATCAGTCTTTAGGTGAATTTTTTCGAAGAAGGCTGGGCGATGAGGTAGTTGAAAATTTGATAGAACCATTATTGTCGGGGATTTATGCCGGTGATATTGATCAAATGAGTTTAATGTCAACTTTTCCACAATTCTATGAGGTTGAACAAAAATATCGCAGTCTCATTCTGGGAATGAAAAAAAACACACCAGCAAAACCGAAGACGCAACAACCTGCCGAAAGGAATAAAGGTGCTTTTTTAACGTTTAAATCGGGTCTTCAGTCCTTTGCAGAAGGTATTGAAGCGAAACTTGATCCGAATTCCTTATTAAAAGGGCACCGAGTCGATAGTATTACTAAGTCAGATAATCAATATGAGATTTATTTAAATAACGGTGAAACATTAAATGCTGATTGTATTATTGCTGCAACACCTCATAAAATAACACAATCCATGTTCTCGGCCTATCGATTTTTTGACCCTTTCAAGTCAGTACCATCTACATCTGTTGCAACGGTGGCACTGGCATTTCCTGAGGAGGCCATAACAAATGAGATTGATGGAACGGGTTTTGTTGTCTCTAGAAATGGTGATTATTCTATAACAGCTTGTACATGGACCCATAAAAAATGGGCACATTCAACTCCAAAAGGCAAGGTGCTGCTGCGCTGCTATGTAGGGAGAGCCGGGGATGAAACGATTGTTGACCTTTCTGATGATAGAATTATTCAAATCGTTCTAGATGATTTAAGCAAGACAATGAATATTGGTATGCAGCCTGATTTTGCTGTTGTTTCACGCTGGAAGGATTCTATGCCGCAGTATACAGTGGGACACAAACAGCGGCTAGAGACCATTAGACAGCATATAAAATCGGAGCTGCCAGGTGTCTTTTTAGCCAGTGCCTCTTTCGGCGGAGTAGGACTTCCTGATTGTATTGACCAAGGTGAAGAAGCTGTAAAAGGGGTATTAGAGTATCTCAATGTCAAAGAATAAAAGTGAAGCTGTTTTCTAAATAGCTTCTTTTTTGTCTAGTACTAGCAGCCTAAACTATGCGGTTCCGCTTTTCTATTTAATAAAGAGGGGGAATTTTAGTTGAAGTTAACAACAATTGGTTTTTGGGGTGGATATCCAAAACAAAATGGTGCAAGCTCTGGATATATACTTGAGCATGATGAATTTAAACTGTTGATTGACTGTGGCAGTGGTGTCCTCGCGAAAATGCAAAATATCATTCAGCCGGAAGAGCTGGATGCTGTTTTAATTTCTCACTACCACCCAGACCATATTGCGGATATAGGGGTTCTGCAGCATGCACGGTTGATTCAGGGCTTTTTAGGAAAGAGTTTTCCTACATTACCTATCTATGGACATTCATTGGACCAAGTGGAATTTGCAAAATTAACCTATAAAGAAATTACGAAGGGAATTGCATATTCACCTAATGATGTACTTACTGTTGGACCCTTCCAGGTAACATTCTTAAAAACTGATCATCCAGTGTCTTGCTATGCAATGAGGATTGACGTGAACGGAAAGTCAATCGTTTACACAGCAGATAGTTCCTTTAAAGAAGAATTTATTGATTTTACTAAAGGCGCTGACCTATTATTATGTGAATGTAATTTCTATCAACATCAAAATGGGAAGTCTGCAGGTCATATGAATAGCACTGATGCAGGAAGATTTGCTTCCAGAGCAGGTGTTAAACAATTAATCTTAACTCATCTCCCGCATTACGGAGATTTATCAAAGCTTATTAGTGAAGCGGGTGAAGAATATACTGGTATAATAAGACTAGCAGGAGAATTTCAAACCATCTCACTATAAGAAGGGGAAAATAATATGTTATTTATTGATAATAAAGGGATTACCGATCCAAGAGTAAATCTTGCAATTGAAGAGTACGCCTTAAAAAATCTCGATATCAATGAAACCTATTTATTATTCTACATAAATGAGCCATCGATTATTATTGGAAAAAACCAAAATTCGGTAGAAGAAATTAATACGGAATATGTTGAGCGAAATGGTATCCATGTGGTCCGCAGATTGTCTGGCGGAGGAGCCGTCTATCACGATCTGGGCAATCTTAATTATAGCTTCATCACAAAAGATGATGGTGATAGCTTTCATAATTTCCGTAAATTTACAGAACCGGTCATTGCAGCACTGAAACAGATGGGAGTTAATGCAGAATTGAGTGGAAGAAATGATATTTTAGCTGAAGGCAGGAAAATATCAGGCAATGCTCAATTCTCAACAAAGGGGCGTATGTTCACCCATGGAACGCTTCTTTTTAAATCGGAAATGGATCACATTGTCTCGGCATTAAGAGTGAAAAAGGATAAAATTGAATCCAAGGGAATTAAGTCCGTTCGGAGTCGAGTGGCTAATATTTCAGAATTTTTGACTGAAGAATGGACAATAGAAGAGTTTCGTGCAGCGTTGCTGAAGTCTATTTTTCAAGGGGAAGAAGTAACAGAATACGTGCTAACCGAAGATGATTGGGAGAAAATCCATCAACTTTCCAAGGAGCGCTACCAAAATTGGGATTGGAATTATGGTAAATCACCGAAATTTAATCTCCAACATTCCCATCGTTTCCCAGTGGGACAAATTGATGTCCGCTTAGATGTTGAAAAAGGAATTATTGAAAACTGTAAAATCTATGGTGACTTTTTTGGTGTTGGCGATGTTAGTGATGTTGAAAATAAACTAAAGCATGTTCGCTACGGAAAGAACGATATAGAAGCAGCACTTAAAGATGTCGACACAACTTATTATTTTGGAAATGTATTAAAAGAAGATTTTATCAACTTAATTTATTAAAGTTTAGCACGGTGAAACAGTCACCGTGTTTTTCTTTTTGGTAGGTATACAGAGACAAGGTATAAATCCTTTTCGCAAAAGACGACTAATTTCGTGATATGTGTAAAAATGTCATACAAAACTCAAATTCCTTCATAACATATAGGGCGTTCATCTTTGTCAGGGGAAAATAGGAGTGAGGATAATGAGGACGATCATATTTATTGGTTTAAATAAATCCGGTTCAAGCAGAGAAGCAGTAAAAGCGGCAAATGAATTAGGATATTATACAGTTGTTTTTACCAATCAGGAAAAGCAAATTCAGCAAAGAAGTGAATATAAGGATGTTCATCAACTGACTTTAGTGGACCTTTACAATATCGAAGAGATAAAAGAACAAATTGATATTTTACTGGATCGTGGAAATGAAATAAAAATTATTACCAGTTTTGTTGCAAAATACGTTCAGACAGCATCAATGTTGGCTGACGAATACTGCGAAAACTATTTATCAACGGAAGCTCTTGCTATTATGGAAAATAAGGAAAAAACTAGAACCTTTTTCGCTAATCAATCATTTACTCCCGGATTTAAGTTAATAACAAATGATATACCAATGCCTTTTGTTCTCAATTACCAGAATTTAAAGTTCCCGTTGGTAGTGAAGTGTGCTTCTTCAACTGGCTCAAAGGACGTCATCTTTGCAGAAGATATGAAGAAACTAGAAAAAAACGTAAATAAGCTGCGTTCCAAAGATCCAAGTGAAACCATCATCATTGAAGAATATGTGGATGGAGACCAATATTTAGTGGAGGTTCTGGTCAGCAACTGGAAGGTTCTTATTGGTGCTGTTATTAAGCAAGAAATTACAAAGGGGAAACGTTTTATTGTAACGGGATACGGGGTGTTAGTAGAAGTACCGCGACATCTAGAAGACAGTTTACTGGATGTTATTGAAACAATTGTGTCCTCTTTAGAATTTCAAAATGGTGCCTTTCATTTGGAACTAAGATTGACAGAGGATGGCTGGAAACTAATCGAAATAAATCCTAGAATCTCCGGCGGGGCAATGAACAAGATGATTCAAGCTGCTTTTGGTTATTGCTTAGTGGAAGAAACACTAAAGTTGTTAATAGGAGAGACTCCTTCTTTAGTAAAGTCTACAAACCATTATGTCTTTACACAGTATATCATCCTTGAAAATAAAGGCATTTTAAATAAGGTAACAGGCAAGGAAAGGGCAGCGGCTACACCAGGTGTGGTGGAAGTATACGTCAAGCCGAGGAGGGGAACATATGTAACACCTCCGTTATCAATGGGTCATCGCTATGCGTATGTAATTGCCAAAGGAGATACGCTCGAAGAAGCAGAATATATTGCAAAGCAAGCTGCGAATGAGATTGCCTTTCACCTCAGAAGAGAGTAAAACGATCCCCATTCTGTGTTTAACTGCCTTTCGTATTGATTAATTGAAGCTATATTTAATTAATACAAAAAGGTTGTCTCTTATGAGGCAATCTTTTTATGTATAGATTTTTACATAGTAACAATTCATTTAGTGGACTAGTTTTTTGCCTTATTTTATTTTAAATATGCTATTAATGGAAATGGTAGTTAAACATCCAATTTAGAAATTGATACAGGCATTTATATTTTTTCAAAATAGACTATAAATGAGGCTAAAGGTAGTACAAAAAATATAAAAGGGGAAGTAAAATGGGTGTTTCGTTTGGGAAATGGACAAAACATAAATTGATGTCAAAGGATGAAAGGCTTTCTTCCTATTTGCCTGATACTCAATACTTAACTAAAAGTTCATTAAATATAATGTTAGAGAAATATAATCAAATAATGGTAAAGCCGTGCTTTGGTTTTCAGGGGAGAGGAATTATCCAACTCTCTTCATTATCAGATGAAGTATTTGTACTTCATATTGAACGCAGTAAAACATTCATAAACGTCAAGGAGAACATATACGACTACTTAAAAGAGAATCACTTTCCAAGAAAACGACAGCGGTATATTGTTCAGCAATTCATTCCACTTGCAACCATAAATAATAATCCATTTGATGTTCGGGTAATGGTACAAAGAAAAAAAGATTCATTGGAGTGGGTAGTAACTGGAAAACTTGCAAAAGTGGCGGCAAATAACTTTGTGGTGACTAATGTAGCAAAAGCTTTATTACCTGTGGAGGTTGCAATTGAAAAATCACTGGTAAACAACGAAAAAATTAAAGATATTGTAGCAGAATTAGAGGAAGTTTCCTTGTTAATTGCTCAACAGCTAACAAAATCCTATACCAATAAACGTGTATATGGAATAGATCTTGGTATTGATACTGAAGGGAAGGTCTGGATTATAGAAGCAAACCTAAGACCTGCTGTTTCAATGTTCAAATTATTAAATGATGGCTCTTATGAAACAATTAAATCTTATAAAAAAGGATAAAAGTGGATAAGTCTAACATCTGCCTATACTTTTTAGTGAGCAATGAATATAAATTATTGTAAAGGTACTAATTACCTGTTTATGTTAGGAGGTGGAGGCATGAGTATGGAAAACGTTGGGGTACTACTTTCTAAAAGGGAATGGAGTAGGCTATTTAGTAAAAAATACAAAAAAGACGAAATATGGCATATGTATGCTAGGAAAGGAAAAGAGTTAAACCTAAAAATTCAATTCTTTAGACTTAATGATATTTCGCTTGAAAGTTTAAAAACTCGTGCAATTGAAATTCAGAATAATTCAATCATAATAAAGGATACAATTGACATCCCTTCAATTATTTATAACACAACAATGTTTTATAAAAAAAAGAATATTCAAAAATTGAAGGAACTTTCTAACCACCCCGAATTTCAAGTCCTGAATGAGCACCATATAATAAAGAAAAAAGAATTATGTGCACTAGTAGATTCATATTCTGATATAAGTATAGATTTTGACGAAGAAATAGACGATAACAATACTTTATATACTTTATACGTATTAGGTCAAAAAAACTTAAATAATAAATGGCAATCCACGCTTATGTACGCAAAAGATTCTAACCAAAAAATATACTATTTAGAAGATGCTGCAATGGATGAATTATGGGAGTGTAGCCAAAAGGTTTTAAATATCATCCACTTTTATTACCCTGGAATTTTCGAAATTGGGATTGTATTTTCATTAAATAGGAATGGTTTCTATTCTTTAAGTTCAACCTGTCCGATCAGTACCATTATTAAAGACATTTTTGGATGGAACACTAAGATTTGTGGGAAAATATGTAAATTTCCGTTAAAGGTTGCTAAGGAAATACTACAACAAAAGAATTCTCACGATGAAATCAGAAATGAATATAGCCTTGCGTATCCAACACAATCAACAGAGCTGTTACCAAGTCCGGAATCTAAAGATAAACTGATCATGCTTTCAAATGAGGAAAGTATTAATCTCTGGATCAAATTAAAGGAGTTTCAGGATGAGGAAATGTGCCTGAAATTACCAATGCTTCAGTCAAAATTAATCACCAGTGACCAAATCTCCATCCAGTTTGGAATTAAGGAACAAACATGTAAAATTGACATCCTTGAAAGGGATTTTCGTTTAAACGAAAATTCATTTACCAATCCCGCAGAAGTAATTATCTCTAGTTCTCTTTTAAAGAAGCTGCATATACCTTTGGACTTGATATATCAGTTAAAAATATCAAACAATAAAGTAATAATTGGTCCATCCATTGGATTGTTGTTAGGGGAAAACAATCATCTGTACAATCCAACCTATATGGAAAAGTACTCTGACCGTTTAATGGAATATGAGAAATTTGGAGGAGTAGTTTTTGCCTTTTCCACGCGTTCCATCGATTGGAATGAAGAGATTGCCTATGGGATGCTGTATGATCCAACTCTTAAAAAGTGGAGATATGATTCTGTACCAATTCCAGCTGCCTTGTACCGTAGAAATTTTCATCAAAATCATGATAGGATTAACCAACTAATAGAAATGACAAATAAGAATTTATTCAATTCCCATTACTTTAAGAAATCCGATCTAATTTTATTAAAAGATGAAAAGGAAATTCGTAACCATGTTCCAGCCACACATCTGTTGAAAAATAGCGATGATTTAATTCAATTTATTCAGGATACGGAAAAAGTTATATTGAAGCCTATCAGCCTTTCAAGAGGGAGAGGTATTCTTATACTGGAAAAAAATCAAGACCATGATGATGGCTATATCTTATACGACCATCAAAATGAGTTAATACTCCGGCATCTGATTCCTGATAACAAGGGATTAGAAGAAATGATAAAGAAGTTAAATATTTTAAATAAGCAATATTTGTATCAAACTTACATTCCGCTTCTGAAAATAAACAACCGCCCTTTGGATGTGCGAGTAGTGATGCAAAAATATGATAAAAAAAGCTGGAAATGCACTGGTATTGAATGCAGGGTTGCCGGTGAAAATGAGGTGTTAACCAATATTGCAAGAGGCGGAGAAGCAATGACCTTGGAGGAAGTAGTAATTGGATCAGGAATAAATCAATCATACGATAATATTTATGAGAGTATTATAAATCTTTGTCAGAAGTTCTGTTCTTTAATAGATAGAAAAGACCAACACTATGCAGAATTTGGTTTAGATATCGGTCTTGACCAAGAGGGGTTTCCATGGATTATTGAGGCAAATATTTTTCCGAGTTTTAAAGGCTTTAAAGAAATGGACTATGAATTGTACTTAAAAATACGCACTCAGCCTATCTTTTATGCTGTTCATTTACAAGGATTTAACATAAGTGAAAATGAGGTGGGGAGTTCCAATGAAACAGGTAATATAAAAATTGTCACTCCTACCCAACAAAATTACTTCCTTTAAGCATTTTAGAATTTGGCTAAGACGAGCTAAAAGCGTTTAAATAATATCAAGAATTATAAAAGGCCTCCGTGTGTGAACTGCCCCGTAAATATTAGGCACTCTAATTTTGCATTTATGGGGTGTTTTTATGGCTAACTTTAGCAGAAAAGCAATTAGAAGTTGTCCTAAAATACGAAATAATGAGGTTGCGAAGCGGAAACCGATACAGAAGGATAGGTACGTTTAATCCGCTAAAAAGAAACCTAATAAGTTTTACTTATTATTACATGCAATTAGAAATCCATTGTCACGGCAGTTTTCCTAAAATCATTTTGAGTAATGGTTAAAAGCATTTTCAGGGTAAATGCTAATTCACCAAAAAATATCTTCTGGTTCGAATAAATGTACGGCTATGATTGCCTTAGCAAAAGTGAAGAAGTATAACTTAAGGAGACTTTTATTTGTTACACCTCTTCGTTATTCGAAAGCTTTAGCATGATTTTAGATAAAAAGGAGATTAGGAATATGAAAACTCCAACCGTTGGAATATTAGTAGGTGGGTTGACATATAGTCGGATTAAGAAAAAAAGGTCTTCTTTTGAGCCTATTCGTTTTTATGAAGAAGCCTGTATACAATATGGACTGTTTCCTTGCTTTTTTCGATTAAAAGATATAATGCCTGAGACAAATGAAATTAATGCGTTAGTAAAAGGTGATAAGGGAAAATATGAATTGAAAGTTATCACCATACCTAAAATTATTCATAATCGAGGACTTTTTTTTGGCAATCAATCAAAGTTAAAGATAAAGAATATTCAAAAAACCGGGGTCATTATTTTTAATGATAGGAATCGTTTTGGAAAATGGACTGTTCATGAAATGTTAATGAAAAATGAAGAATTGCAGCCCCATTTGCCTGAAACGAAACGAGCAAGTTCAGTGAATTTAATTGAAATGATGGAGAAGTATAAAGAACTAATCATTAAGCCTAGTAATGGAAGTTTAGGCAGCGGGGTCGTTATGGTAGAAAAAAAAGCTAGTAATCTTTGGGAAGTTAGATACCGCGAGAAGAGAGAGGCTTTTGCTAACGAATGGCCAGAAATCATTCGTAAAAAGGTCTTAAATAAAAACTACATCATTCAGGAACGAATTCCTCTTGCAGAGTATCAAGGCAGCCCTTTCGATTTACGTGTTTCCGTCCAAAAAAATGGAATAGGGGAATGGCAGGTAACAGGTATGGTTGGGAAGGTTGCTAAAATAGGAAATTATGTAACCAATGTTGCAAAAGGTGGTACCTGTAAAACGCTTAAGCAATTATTAAACGATTTTTCTGACTTGGACGTTAACGAAGTCTACCAATCTATTGAGGACTTTTCAATTAAAGCTGTAACTGAATTAAATAAGTATTTTCCTAGCCTAGCAGATGTTGGGCTGGATATTGGTTTAACTGCTGAAGGTTTTCCCATGTTTATTGAATGTAATGGCCGCGATCTAAGATACTCATTTAAAAATGCCCAAATGGAAGCAGTATGGAAAGCAACATATACAACACCAATCAGTTATGCACGGTATCTTTTTGATTCCAAGATTGAAAAGGAGTAATTTTATTGAGACTCGGGATGTGATTTATTTGCAAGGTATCGGTATGCTCCACTTCCGGCAAAATCCTGCAGATGTAAAAAAGGCCTATCCCTATGCAGCCGTTGCAAAAATGGAGGGAATTCACTTTTTTTACTTTTCATTTAATAATGTGGATTTTGACAACATGAAGATTGATGGCTGGATGTATGAGGATGGGAAGTGGATTCAAAAACAGGTAGATTTTCCTGCTGTTGTAATAAACAGCTGTAACCCAAAAACGGAGAACCAGTCTAATATACTTAGGAAGTTAAAACAATATGCCAACTTAACAAGCTTTCCTGTAGGGAACAAAATGAAAGTATACAAAAAAGTGAAAAAAGCAAAAGAGTTCGCCTCTTATCTAATTCCTTCCACAACTCTAAACATGCCTGAAGAACTTATTTCATTTCTAAAAAATCAACCGAGAGCTGTAATAAAACCTTTATCTGGAAATCATGGGAAAAAGGTGTTTTTTATTGAAAAAACGCAGCAACAGTATAAAGTAACAGAAGAATTCAACACAATCTATATGAATGAAAAAGAACTTAACAAATACTTTCAGCCAATTATTACCGGAAAAAAGTTTCTGATGCAGCCATTCATTGAGTGTAAAACAAAAAATGGTCTTACGTATGATTTTAGATTACATGTCCAAAAAAATGGTGATGGGAAGTGGGAAATCAACTTGATTTATCCCAGGATAAGTGGGAATGCAAAAATGATTAGTAATATAAGCAGTGGCGGCTACCGCGGAGAATTAGCCTCGTTTTTAAAAGATGAATTTGGTGACGATTCGAAAAAGGTAAAGGAAAGCCTTGAGGTTTTTGCTTTAACCTTTTCTGCTCATTTTGATACTTTATATGAACATTCCTTTGATGAGCTTGGTATAGATGTTGGTATCGATGTAAACCAAAGACTATGGATGTTTGAAGTGAATTGGAGACCAGGGTCCAAGAACAGGGAATTTGAAGTTGCCAGACGTCTTATTCCTTACTGTAAATATCTAATAAATAAAAATTGAATACTTCAAAATCAAGCAAAAGTATGCAGTATCCTTTTTAAGGTCATACAAATCCCCATTCTTATTACAGACTGATAAATGGTGGTAGGAAGGGGATTTTGTTATGGATAGTTGTAGCGGTGGTAATTTGATAAATCTCTTAAAAGTTTTACTTGAATACTTAAATTTCTTTAAATATAATATATTTAGAAAATTTTTACGATTTAGTGAATGAGTATTCATTCACAAAAGGGAGGGAAATTATGAATATATCATCTAGACTTCAGGAAACTGCTAAAAACGCAGCAAGCAAAACTGCCTTTTATTTTATGGGACAAGGTACTAGCTATGCTGAATTGGATAGTGCCATTACAAGATTCGCTTCTGGGCTTGAAAAGTTAGGAGTTAAACGAGGAGATCATGTTGCTTTGTTACTTGGGAACTCACCTCATTTCGTCATTAGTTTATACGGGGCATTGAGGCTGGGAGCAACTGTTATTCCGGTTAATCCAATTTATACAGCAGATGAAATTGGTTACATATTGAATAACGGTGATGTAAAAGTTGTCGTTGCGCTGGATATGGCCATTCCATTAGCTGAAAAAGTCCATGCTGTCCTGCCTAAGGTAGAGAAATTTGTATTCTGTGAAACTAGTGAAAATGGTATCTCTCGGCATAATAGTGAATCACTCACACTTTACCCTAAAATGAAATCGTTTACAGATGTTGTTGCCTCTGGAGATCTTTCCTTTAAAGGACCGGAACTGAAGGATGATGACACAGCAATTATTCTTTATACTTCTGGTACCACCGGGAAACCCAAAGGGGCGATGTTAACCCACAAAAATTTATATAGCAATGCTAGTGATGTTGGATCTTATTTAAGGATGAATGATCAAGACCGTGTCATCACTACCTTGCCTATGTTTCATGTTTTCTGCTTAACAGTTGCTTTGAATGCACCATTATTAAGTGGAGCGACCTTGTTGATTGCCCCAAAATTTAGTCCAAAAGAAATTTTTGAATTAGCAAAAGAGTATCAAGCAACTGTTTTTGCTGGGGTACCAACTATGTATAATTTCTTATTTCAATACCCAGAAGGCAACCCAGAAGATTTTAAATCTCTAAGATTATGTATATCTGGCGGTGCTTCATTACCAGTTGCCCTGCTGAATAATTTTGAAAAGAAATTTACTGTCCGTGTCTCTGAAGGCTACGGTTTGTCTGAGGCTTCACCGGTTACCTGCTTCAATCCTCTGGACCGCCCGCGTAAAGCTGGTTCAATCGGAACCTCTATCCTCCATGTTCAGAACAAAATTGTCAATGAACTTGGAGAGGAACTTCCCGCTGGAGCAGTGGGAGAATTAATTGTTTCCGGTCCGAATGTCATGAAAGGCTATTACAAAATGCCTGAAGAAACAGCTGCAGCGATACGTGACGGCTGGTTATATACAGGTGATCTAGCAAAAATGGATGCAGAGGGCTATTTTTACATAGTCGATAGAAAGAAAGATTTGATTATTGTCGGCGGGTTTAATGTTTATCCTCGTGAGGTGGAAGAAGTTCTATATAATCATCCAGATGTTGTAGAAGCAGCAGTACTTGGGGTACCAGATTCAAATCTTGGAGAAGCAGTAAAATGCTATGTTGTGTGCAAAGATCCGAATACTACGGAAGAGCAATTACTTGAGTATTGCAGAGAACATTTAGCTAAGTATAAAGTTCCTTCTTCAATAGATTTTTTAGAAGAACTCCCTAAAAATACAACTGGAAAAATCTTAAGAAGGGCTTTAAAAGCCCAAATTACCCAGACCGTTTAAAAAAGGAAAACATGGCGGATTCCCTGCCATGTTTTTTTATTTCATTATTTTCGAAAGTTTGATAAAATTTACCTTTGATTCAAGGATGAAAGAGGGGATAAGGTTGTCTGATTTTGCAATAGGAAAAGAATCTACTGAATTTAAAAAGGGATTACAGGCAGGGATCAGCATTGGTATAGGGTATTTTCCAATTGCATTGACATTTGGTCTTCTAGCAAAAACATCAGGACTTTCTATTTATGAATCCGTATTAATGAGCATGATTGTATTTGCTGGAGCCTCACAGTATATTTCCTTAAGCTTAATTGCCTATGGGACAGGAATAGTTGAAATTATATTAACGACTTTCATTGTAAACATTCGTCATTTTTTAATGTCGACTTCTTTAACAGAAAAGTGTGAAGATGACCGTCTTGGCAATAAAATGCTTTATTCATTTGGAATTACAGATGAGACCTTTTCAGTGGCGGCAACGAGAGAAGAGACCTTGACTACTGGTTTTATGTTTGGAGTTAATTTGTTGGCATATTCAAGTTGGGTAATATTCACTGGGATTGGTCATTTGATAGGGGCAAGTCTTCCACAAACACTACAAGAAAGTATGGGCGTGGCGCTTTATGCAATGTTTATAGGTCTCCTAGTTCCGTCTCTGAAAAAGAGTGTAAAGGTGTTATTTCTAGCCTCCCTTGCGGCGATATTCAATACGATATTTACTATGGGCGGCATTATGGCTCAAGGATGGGCAATTGTTATCTCTACCATATTATCGGCTGTTATGATTGAACTGATTGAAGTTATAAAAGCAAGGCATTGGGGTGTAAAGCATGAAAAGTGAAATTGTATGGATGATTATTGGAATGGGTATAGTTACATACATACCAAGGATGCTTCCGTTTGTATTGTTTAAAGGTAAGGAGCTGCCGTCATTTATCCAAGGTGTACTCAAAAATGTTCCATATGCAACCCTTGGTGCATTAATATTCCCAGCGATTTTATTTCTTCAAAAAGATGATATTTGGTATGGAATTGCAGGTGCTGCCGCTGCTTTTGGTGCTGCTTTTTTAGGGGCCAATGTTATCATTGTAGTTCTAGGCTCAATTACAGTCCTCGCTCTATATTCTTATTTTCTCTAAGCCGGTATTGCCCGGCTTTTTTTAGTTCTAAATATGAAGTTTATAACTAAACTAAGTATAGAGGTTTGTACAAAAAGGGGGACAAAACATGGTTAGAAAAATGGGAGTCTATGCAGTTTTGGCCTATGTGATATATGGGTTGTTTTTTTATTGGTACTTGTTTTATTTTGCAGACTCGAATTTACCCTTTGAATATCAAGGAACGAAAGCTGATCCAGCTACTTTTTTAAATGGCAGGGAATTAATGCTGAGTGAAGAGTATTCAAAAATAAGAAATTTGTTATTTTTCCTATCTACACCGTTTGAATGGCTTTTTTATTTTCTGATTTTATTATTTGGCCTATCAAAAGCGTTCAAATCATGGGCTGAAAATTCGTCCAAGTATAAGCTGCTCCAAACTGCTATATACCTTATTTGGCTTTCATTTTTTGCTTTTTTGGCTACATTGCCTCTAAGCTATATCAGTTACACCTTGTCAAAAACCTATAACATTTCTACACAAACCTTTGCCTCTTGGATGAAGGAAGAATTAATCGATTTTTGGATTAATTACGGGACTTTACTGATTATTGTTCCAGTTCTATATTGGCTCATGACAAAAAGTGTTAAACGCTGGTGGCTCTATGCTTGGTTATTGTCTATACCGTTTACCTTGTTTTTGATGTTTTTACAGCCTGTAGTCATTGCCCCGTTATATAACGATTTTTATCCTTTGAAAAATAAAGAGTTGGAAACGAAGATTTTAGCATTAGCAGATAAGGCCCAAATTCCCACTGAACATGTTTTTGAAGTGAATATGTCAAAGGAGACAAATTCCTTAAATGCTTATGTTTCAGGGATTGGCTCCAACGCAAGGATTGTACTATGGGACACTACTCTAAACAAATTATCAGATGATCAAATTTTATTTATCATGGCTCATGAAATTTGCCATTATGTAGAAAAACATATTTATATCGGAATTGCTATATATTTATTGTTCTCGTTGTTTGGTTTGTATTTGACGTATCGAATAATGAATTGGGCGGTTGCGCGATATGGGAAAGAACTTAAAATACCTGACGTCAAAGATATTCGTTCCTTACCGCTTTTTTTCATGATCTTATCAATGCTGCTATTTGCATCTAGTCCGTTCTCTAATCTAATTTCTCGATATCAGGAAACAAGGGCTGACAGATATGCGATTAATATGACTGAGAATCCTGAAGCTGCTATAACGTCTTTCCAGGAATTAACCCGCTCAGGTTTAAGTCAAGTTAATCCGCCTTTATTAGTAAAGATATTCCGGTACAGTCACCCCTCTATGCTCGAACGTATTTCAATGCTAGAAGAATTTGAAATAAAACAACGTAAACAATAAAAACGGGAAAGGAGAGATTCTCCTTTCCCGTTTTTATTATAAAAAAGTAACTTACGTTCCGAACCGTTTGTTTATTTCAACTAATTGTTTTGATAAATGGTAAAAGTTCTGCTTATCGCGATGATCAATCGCACTGTCAATTTTCTTAAGCAGTTTTTCTCTTTCGACACTTAACTGAATTTCAGATAAAAGCATATCAATGTATAAATCTTGGACAAAATTCTCTTTCCGTTGTCGTTTCATGGCACCAATTTTCATTAATTCCGTGTATGATTTCTCATTCATCAAAATCACCTCTGATGCTTTTTAATATTATATGGTTTTTTTTTGATAATATCAACGAATATTTATAATTTTCAGTTTTAATTTTTCGCCATAACTTTGTGAATAAATTCGCAACAATTCAGATAAATGAAAAATATATAAATTAAACATGATATGATGGATAAAATTGTTAATGGAGTTGAAAATATTGAAGCTAAAACAAATTGAAGAATATGAGGTTAATCCATTTACGATGTTCATTAAACCCATCGCGTATGGCAGTAAAATTTATTCGGAGATTTTTGAAGTTGAGGACGAATTTTTATCCCCCTTTAAGCCGCTCGATATTATAAGAAATAGCTGCGAATACTATGGCAGTGATTATAATGGCCGCAGGCATGGCACCAAACAGCTAGTTGGTTATGCACATAAGATTCCCATTGCAATTGATCCTACAAACCGTATTTTTTTCTTTCCTACCACATCACCAAACAGTCAAGAATGTATTTGGATTTCCCATGAACATGTTAAAGATTATAATCGGGTTAGTCCCCAAGAAACACAAATCCTTTTTAATAATAATCAGACTTATAAATTCCCTATTTCTTGCAGTTCAATCATTTCTCAACTAGAGAGAACAGCTTACCTGAGAACGAAGTTAATGCAAAGAATTGAATATAATGAAAAAAAATCTTTTTATTTATTACAACGGCCGAAGGCGATGGAGGCATCTGAAGATTCTTATCAGTATGGAAAACAGAGAGTTAAGAATAAACTTTAACATCTTAACGGGACAGGTACTGTTTTAGAAAATAGAACTCCATTAATTCTTGTACTTTATTTCGTATTCTTGGGTTAAAGTAATTATGAGCTTCTTCATACCCTTTATATAAGAACAGATACATGGTAAAGGCATCGTCCCGTTTTGTTTCCATTACTTTCAGGTTATTCTTTTTCATATATCGTTTCACTTCAGCTAATTCCTTTTGAATACTTTTCATGGTTTCTTCAATTAGTTCTAAATAAGGTTTTTTTAATTTAAAAGGACTGTTTTCTACAACAGTTAAATCACGATTTAAGACAATTAATACCATCGGTAAATAGATGGCTTTTTCCATTATATTTCGATCCTCTTCTGGAATTCTTGTCATCCCATCATCGTCCCCTTTTATAGAATGTTTTTTCAGAACACACGTTCCTATTTATCATACAAAAGTCTATTGGAAAACGCAATGCTTTAAAAATTGCGTTTTTTTGTTTGCAAAATTTGGTACTAGTATGAGAAAGTTTTTGATAGAAGGATATTTTCTCGGGGAAAATGAATTATATATAGACACAATAAAAACTTGTCCTAAAAAATATGTCATAGATGGGTGAATTCAGTATGAGATACGAAAAACACAAAAAAAGAAAAAAAAGAAAATCGGCCTCAATCGTAATGGTGCTGCTCGTACTATTTGGGGCAACTGCAGGTTATGCATATTATCAGTATAAACAAGGAGTTAATCAATCATTAGAGAAAATTAATAATCAGGAAAATAATGTTAACGAAGAAGTGTACACTTTCGAAGGTAAAAAGGACCAATATGGGGCCACCAATATCCTCCTGTTGGGGAGTGATGCCAGAGCAGGTGAGAAAGCATCTCGAGCTGATACGATAATGATTGCGCATTATAATGAAGACCAAGGTACTTATAAGCTAACTTCTATCATGAGAGATATTTATGTAAATATCCCTGGTGAGGGTAAGCACAAAATTAATTCGGCCTTTATGCGCGGCGGTCCTGAATTAATAAGGAAAACAATCAAGGAAAACTTTGATATTGATTTACAGTATTATGCAATTGTCGACTTTGAAGGTTTTGTACAATTGATTGATGAGGCTTTTCCGAATGGCGTAGAAATTAACGTTGAGAAGAAAATGTCAGCATATGTGGAAGTTCCACTAGAACCGGGATTGCAAAGACTTAATGGGGAACAAATGCTTAGCTTTGTACGTTTTCGACATGATGCGATAGGTGACTTTGGCCGGGTTCAACGTCAGCAGCAGGCACTTCAGGCTATAAGTGATCAGCTGTCAGGTATTCAAACGATTCCCAAACTCCCTAAACTAATTGGTGTGGTCACACCCTATATCAACTCAAACATGGATACCGGAGATATATTGTTTATGGCAAAGGATTTCTTTGCAAAAGATAGAGGTGATATTCAAACCTTTAGAATACCTATTGAGAATGGATATGAAGATGCAAGAATCAAAGGGGAAGGTTCTGTTTTGGATTTAGATTTAGAGATGAATAAGGAGGCTTTTCACCAATTTTTAACTCAATAATCTAACCAATCTGCTTTCAATGCAATAAGGTAAGGAGCAATCATATGGATTTTGAAGCAATCAAGGCTTGGTTCACACTAGAAAATATAATGGACATAATTCAAGAGTATCGGTCCTTTGGACCATTACCCGGTGTAGTGCTGCCCATAATCGAAGCATTTTTACCGTTTCTGCCATTGTTTATATTTGTTATGGCTAATGCTAGTGCGTTTGGGTTGTGGATGGGATTTTTATATTCATGGATAGGCTCTTGCTTGGGGGCGCTGCTGCTTTTTTTGCTCATTAGGAAGTACGGACAAAAGCGGGTTTTTTCTTTTCTATCAAAACGCCCAAAGGTTCAAAAGCTGATGGACTGGGTAGATCGACATGGTTTTGGCCCGCTCTTTTTGCTCTTATGTTTCCCATTTACACCATCTGTTGTGGTGAATGTTGTAGCTGCTCTTTCAAAAATTAGTACTTATCAATACATGCTTGCGGTAGCAATCGGTAAAATGGTGATGATTTTTACCATCAGTTTTGTTGGTTATGATCTTCATTCACTGATTACTCGTCCTTACCGAACTGCCATCGTTTTTCTAGTTATTTTTATTCTTTGGTATGTTGGAAAAAGAATTGAAGTAAGATTGAATAAGAGCGTGGAAAATGACCATAATGAGGAGATAAATAGAGGTAAAGAGTTGAAGAAAAGGAGGAGTTAAAAGTGAATATTGAATGGAAAAAAGAGGGGATTGAATGGATTAAAGCTTTTGCAATAGGTATTATCATTTTTGCTTTCATACGAACTTTTTTCTTTTCTAATTATGTGGTGGAGGGAGAGTCGATGATGCCTACCCTCCAGGATGGAAACAAATTAGTAGTCAATAAACTGGGCTACCAAATTAGTGATTTGAGCCGTTTTGATGTCATAGTGTTCCATGCAAACGAGAAAGAGGATTTTGTCAAACGAGTAATCGGGCTTCCAGGCGATAAAATTGAGTTTAAAGATGATGAATTATATATCAATGGACAAAAGTACAGAGAACCTTTTTTATCTGTGTATAAGCAAGAAACTCCCGGTGTCAAACTGACCGGTGATTTTAGTTTGAAGGAAATTACCGGAGAAAGTACTGTGCCTGAAGGAAAACTATTTGTACTAGGAGATAATCGCTTAGGCAGCTGGGACAGCAGACATTTTGGATTCATCTCTGTCAGTCAGGTTGTAGGAAAAGTCGACCTCCGTTACTGGCCGCTAAATGAAGTGGATGTTCAATTCTAATAACAATATCTTAAAAACTAGGAGTCCGATATTAATATCGGCTCTTTTTTGTTTAAAAATTACCATTACTGGTTTAAATCTGTAGCATGTGTTCCAAACGTTTGTACTCTTTTTGTGATAAAATGAGAGTATTACGTTTATAAAATGGTAATCGGAAAGCGAGGAAGAAACATGTCTTTAAGAATGGTTACCGGAAGGTCGGGAAGCGGTAAAACACAGATGTGTATGAATGAAATCGAAGACCGGCTGCTGGAAAATCCAGAGGGAGCACCGATTATTTATATTGTTCCAGAACAGATGACCTTTTCAACAGAATACCGCTTGGCGACCAATCCAAAACTCGGTGGAATGATTCGTGCCCAAGTGTACAGTTTCTCACGGTTAGCTTGGAGAATATTGCAGGAGACTGGAGGCATTAGCAGGTATCATCTAAGCAGTGTTGGAATAAGCATGCTCATTCGAAAAATTATAGATGATAAAAAGGAAGAGTTAAAATTGTTTCAGCGTGCTGCTGATAAAAATGGCTTTGTTCAGCAAGTTGAACAGATGATTACTGAATTTAAGCGGTATTGCATTACACCAGAAGAGCTAATACAAAAGTCGGAAATGAGCAGTGAAAATAGTGAAAATACTTCTAGAGTCTTGCAGGATAAAATAAATGATTTAGAGATTATATATAGACAATTTGAAGATGAGGTCTTTGGGAAGTATATTGATTCCGAAGACTATTTTCGTTTGCTTTCTGAAAAGATTTCCCAATCAATCTACTTAAAAGAGGCAGAAATCTTCATAGATGGGTTTTCTAGTTTTACACCACAAGAATACTTGGTCATAAAAGAGTTAATGAGGCACTGTCAGCGAGTTACGATTACCATGACGACTGACACAACTTCCTTTGAAACTCTTCCGGATGAATTGGACTTATTTCGATTGTCTACTGATGCCTGCTGTACTTTATATGATTTGGCAAAAGCGGAAGGCATCGAAATGGAGCCTCCAATTTTTCTGTCTGAGCAGCAGAAATGGAATCAGACTGACTTAGAACATTTAGAAAGTCATTTTGAGAGCAGACCAGCAGCCACCTATTTTGGAAAAACAGACATCCATATAGGTCAAGCGGTTAATCGCAGAGCGGAGATAGAGGGAATCGCACGAGAAATTCTTCGGTTGGTTCGGACAAAGAATTATCGTTATAAAGACATAGCACTGTTGATAAGAAATGGCAGTGATTATCATGAAATTGTAGAGCCTGTTTTCTCGGATTATCAAATTCCATATTTCATTGACCAAAAAAGGACGATGCTCAATCACCCATTGATTGAATTGATCCGTTCAACCTTGGAAGTAATACAGTCGTTTTGGCGTTATGAACCTGTATTTAGAGTAATTAAAACTGAATTGATATACCCGCTTCAGGAAAATCCAGACCGTATGCGGGAAAAAATGGATAGACTAGAAAACTATATACTTGCTTATGGAATTAAAGGAAGTAAATGGACTGGTAAAGATAGATGGACGTACCGCCGTTTCAAGGGCCTTGAAATCGAAGCAAATGTACAGACAGATGCTGAAAAAGAAATAGAACAGCAGCTGAATGAATTAAAGCTTATGGTAACAGCTCCTATACTACGATTATCTAGAAGGCTTAAAAAGGCAGATACGGGACGGAAACTTTGTGAAGCAATCTATTTATATTTAGAAGAATTAGATATTCCATCAAAACTAGAAAATTGGAAAATGGATGCCGAACAAAAAGGTAATCTTGTAAAAATGCGTGAACATGATCAGGTTTGGAATGCTTGTATAGATCTCCTTGACCAATATGTGGAGATACTAGGAGATGAAGCCGTTCCATTGAAGTCGTTCTCCTCTATCTTGGAGGCAGGCTTTGAGTCGCTTTATTTTTCACTAATACCCCCAGCACTGGATCAGGTGATTATCGGGGATTTAGAAAAATCTCGGCTGTCAGACATAAAAGTAGCCTTTATTGTTGGTGTTAATGAGGGGGTATTACCAGCTAAAATTGCGGATGATGGGATATTATCGGATGAAGAGCGTGAAGTGTTAATAGCTGCTCATTTAGCAGTTGCCCCCAGCAGCAGAACTCGTTTATTAGACGAAAATTTCATTGCCTATAAAGCTCTAACTACGCCTTCAGAGTCTCTTTATGTCAGCTATCCGCTTGCTAATGATGAGGGAAAAGCATTAATAGCTTCTTCATACATTAAGAGATTGAAAGATATGTTTCCAAATGTAATAGAACATTTTTATGGGACAGATCCTGCTGAGCTAACAGAAGAAGAACAGTTAAACTTTGTTACTAATCACCAAACAACTCTTTCTTATTTGACCTCACAGCTTCAGCTAAAAAAGCGGAATTATCCTATTTCTGAGTTATGGTGGGATGTATATAACTTTTATATCAGCGGGGAGTGGAAGCAAGCAGCAGAAAAAGTATTTTCCAGTCTCTTCTATACCAACAAGACGGTACAGATTTCAAAGGAAACAGCAGACGAGTTGTATGGGGATACGATACAGGCAAGTGTTTCACGAATGGAATTGTATAATGGCTGTGCCTTTTCGCATTTTGCACAGCATGGGTTAAAGCTTCGTGAACGGCAAGTCTTTCGTTTGGAAGCTCCTGACATTGGTGAATTATTTCATGCTGCCTTAAAGCATATCTCTGATTTTGTAAATGAGCAAAAACTCAGCTGGGCAACTCTTACAAAAAAACAGTGTGAAGAATTATCCAAGGAGGCAGTGAATGCTTTAGCCCCTAAGCTCCAAAATGAAATTCTTTTAAGCTCAGAACGTCACCACTATATTAAACGAAAATTAGAACAAATTATTACCCGGGCCTCTCAAGTATTAAGCGAACATGCAAAAGTAAGTGGCTTCTCACCAATTGGATTAGAATTGAGCTTCGGACGGAATGGCAAACTCCCGCCATTATCGTTTTCATTAAAAAATGGAAAACGAATGGAATTAGCTGGCCGTATCGATAGAGTTGATCAAGCGAAGGGTGAAAATGATAGTACTTACTTACGCGTCATTGATTATAAATCGAGTGAAAAGGATGTTAATCTTAACGAGGTATACTATGGACTAGCCTTGCAAATGTTAACCTACTTAGACATCGTCATTACACATTCTGACGAATTGGTAGAAATGAAAGCAAGCCCCGCAGGAGTACTATATTTCCATGTCCATAACCCGTTAATAAGCACAACTAAATTAATGACGATTGATGAAATCGAAAAGGAAATCATGAAAAAATTCAAGATGAACGGTCTAATGGTTGGTGACCAAAATGTTCTTAAACTGATGGACCAAACACTTGAATCAGGGGATTCGCAAATTATTTCGGCGGGAATAAAGAAAGATGGTAATCTGACGAAGAAATCAAAAGTCGCAAGTCTAAATGAATTTGATGATTTAAGGAAATATGTTCGAAAGCTCTATCAAACTACCGGAGAGGCTATAGTGGATGGCCAAGTTGATATTGCCCCTTATAAAATGAAGGACAAAACACCATGTACATTTTGTGCCTATAAATCTGTTTGTCAATTTGACGAGTCAATAGAAAACCATTACCGAGTTCTTACTCCTCAACCCAAGGAAACAATTTTTGAGCTGATTCGAAAGGAGGCTGCGGCAAATGAGTAGTTTTGAAATACCTCCTAAACCTGAGGGGGCAACCTGGACGGAAGACCAATGGAAAGCGATTATGGGGAAAAATAAAGATATTCTTGTTGCAGCAGCAGCCGGTTCTGGTAAAACCGCTGTGTTGGTTGAACGCATTATTCAAAAGCTTCTATCAGCAGAAGACCCTATAGATGTTGATGAGTTATTGGTCGTAACTTTTACGAATGCTTCGGCAGCGGAAATGCGTCACCGTATCGGGGAAGCATTGGAAAAAGCAATCAATAAAGACCCAGGCTCCAGACATTTACGAAAGCAGCTGAGCTTATTAAATAAAGCATCAATTTCAACATTGCATTCCTTTTGCATGGAGGTTATCCGGAAATACTATTACCTTATTGATGTTGACCCTGGGTTTAGGATTGTAGATGAAACAGAGGCACAAATAATTCGAGATGAAGTCATGGACGAGTTATTTGAAGAGGAGTATGGAAAAAAGGATAACGAGCCATTTTTTCGGTTAGTAGACTCCTTTACGAGTGACCGGAGTGATAATGCCTTAATGGATATCGTCAGGGATATTTATGATTTTGCACGCTCTAACCCTTTACCTAGTCATTATTTACAGTCAATGATGGATATGTATGATGTTTCTGGTATATCAAAGCTAGAAGAATTACCATTCATTCAAGCACTTGTTTTTGACATTGAACTTCAATTAGAAGGTGCAAAGGAATTGTTAGAGCGAGGCTTAGAAGTGACTAAGCTTCCAGGCGGTCCGGCACCAAGGGCAGAAAATTTTCTTGATGATATAAATGTAATCAATACTCTAATCCAGGCGAACCGTGACTCATGGTCAGTCCTTTATCAGGCCATGCAGACATGGTCATTTACAAGAGCAAAACAGGTAAAAGGGGATCATTTCGATAAAGAACTGACGGAAAGAGCTCAAAAGCTTCGAGATAAGGCTAAAAAGAAGGTTCAAGATATCAAAGAAGAGTTGTTTTTACGAAAACCAGAAGGCTTCTTACGAGATATGGAAGAAATGCGCCCGCTAATTGAAACTCTTGTCCATTTAGTCACTGTTTTCTCAGAGCGCTTTGAGAAAGCGAAGCGTGAAAAAGGTCTGGTAGATTATGCCGATCTAGAACATTATTGCCTAGCAATATTAACAGGAGAAATCAGTGTTCAAGGAGAGTTTCTTCCATCAGAAGCTGCATTAGCCTACCGCCATCATTTTCATGAGGTATTCGTGGATGAATACCAGGATGTGAATTTGGTTCAGGAAACCATTTTAAAGCTGGTCGCAAAAGAAGACGAGCCAAATGGTAATCTGTTCATGGTCGGGGACGTCAAACAATCTATATATCGGTTTCGATTAGCAGAGCCGAATTTATTTTTAGGAAAATATAATCGTTTCAGACAGGACGGTAATGGTACAGGCTTACGAATTGATCTTGCGCGTAATTTTAGAAGCAGGAAAGAAGTGCTTGAAGGGACAAACTATTTATTTAAACAGATTATGGGTGTAAAGGTTGGAGAAATTGAATATGATGAAGCTGCGGAACTAAGGCCTGGTGCATCGTATCCTGAAGATAAACCATTTCCAATTGAGTTATTACTAATCAATCAAAATAATGATAGTAAAGAAGTACCTTCAGACGCGGCCGAAACCGAACCAGAAGTGATAGCTTCTGAATTTGACGAAGTTGATTTAGAAAAATCTCAGCTTGAAGCAAGAGTGATGGCTTCTAAAATTAAGCAATTAATTGCAGGTGAAACGCAGGTTTATAATCCCAAAACAAGTTCTTACCGTCCAATTATGTATCGAGATATAGTAATCCTGCTACGCTCCATGACCTGGGCGCCACAAATCATTGAGGAATTTAAGCAACAAGGGATTCCCATTTATGCAAACCTTTCCTCTGGTTATTTTGAAGCAACAGAAGTAGCCATTATGATGTCGTTGTTAAGGGTGATTGATAATCCATTTCAAGATATACCATTGGCTTCTGTCTTACGGTCGCCTATTGTTGGATTGAACGAAGAGGAGCTTGCACAAATCCGGCTTTACCACAAAGGTACTTTCTGGGAGTCTGTTAAAAAGTTCTGTAATAGCAGCCCGACAGAAAAGACGGAATTTTTATACGAAAAGGTCCGCCGTTTTTATGACAATTTGGAACAATGGCGTTCCATGGCCCGCCAGGGGTCACTATCAGAATTAATCTGGCAGCTCTACCGGGATACACAATTTTATGACTTTGCAGGCGGTTTGCCTGGAGGTAAACAGCGGCAGGCAAATTTACGAGCTTTGTATGATCGGGCAAGGCAATATGAGCAAACTTCATTTCGAGGATTATTCCGCTTTCTTCGTTTTGTAGAAAGAATGATTGAAAGAGGAGACGACCTTGGAGCAGCTCGTGCACTTGGAGAGCAGGAAGACGTTATACGGATTATGACCATTCACAGCAGTAAAGGTCTTGAATTTCCAGTCGTTTTTATTGCAGGATTGTCGCGAAACTTTAATATGTCTGATATTCGAAAACCATATATGCTTGACAAAGAGTACGGCTTTGCAGCTAAGTATGTAAATGTTGAAAAACGAATTTCGTACCCATCTCTGCCCCAAATTGCTTTTAAGCGCAGAAAGAAGATGGAAATGCTCGCGGAAGAAATGCGGGTTCTTTATGTCGCATTGACCAGAGCCAAGGAAAAACTATATTTGACAGGAACGTTAAAGGATGCAGATAAAAAAATAGAACAGTGGACTGAGGTATCTGCCAACACAAACTGGCTGCTCAAGGATTATGAAAGGGCAGGGGCAGGCTGTTATATGGATTGGGTAGGTCCAGCGCTGATTCGGCACCAGGATAGTATAGGAATAAGGAAGAACGATATTCAAAACCCTCTTATGCCTGTTGAGATTACCAGTCATCCTTCTGCATGGAAAATTACTTTCATGAATGCTGAAGAAATTAAAAATCAGGAAATAATGAAGAGCATAGAAGAGGACACCTTTTTAGAAAAGGTGGAGAATAGGGAAAAGATACCGGTAACATCTCCATTTAAAGAGGAAATTGAGTCTCGAATGACATGGGGATATTCCTTTACCAGCGCCTCAACCCACCGCTCGAAGCAGTCGGTATCTGAAATGAAGCGGCAGCGTGAAATGTCCGATGAGCATAGTGGTACTGAATTGTTAAGCAGATTTAAAAGATCCATTACAAAACGTCCTAAGTTTATGCAGGAAAAGATGCTTAGCCCTGCTGAAAGAGGAACGGCCCTTCATATGGTGATGCAGCATGTGGATTTAACAAGACCTGTTACGAAAGAATCTCTAGAGACACAAATCGAGTCGATGGTTCATAATGAATTGCTAACCATCGAACAGGCTGAGGTCATTGATGCTCAACTTGTTGGGAAATTTTTTGAGTCAGAGTTAGGCAGGCGGATTCTAAATGCAAAGGCAGTGAGCCGCGAAATTCCTTTTACCCTTTCCTTGCCTGCATCAGAAGTCTATCCAACATGGAAAGGCCAAGATGAATCTGTTTTTGTTCAGGGTATTATCGACTGTGTGTTTGAAGATGAAGATGGACTTGTTCTTATTGACTTTAAATCCGACGGGATAAGTGACCGGTATAAAGGTGGTTTCGAGCAGGCTAAACCAATACTCGAACAACGATACAGGATGCAAATCAGTCTATATACGAAAGCATTGGAGAAAATTTGGAAGAGAAGAGTCAATGAAAGATATTTATTCTTCTTTGATGGTGCTCATATTTTAAAGCTAGAAGAAAATGAATGAAAAAAATAAAAGACATAAGCCCATTGTGGTTTATGTCTTTTATTAATTATTCCCGCCTATTGGCTGGTCAATTAAATCTGCGTCTAGAACATTAGTACCGCTTAATCCGTTGGCTGTAAATATAATTCCTCCGGTATTAAAACCACCAGATCCTGCATTGGTCTTTGACGCACTTTTTGGAGAGATATACACTGTATCCCCGAATTGAACAATCCCGCCACTTACATTCACGATCTGTACTGGACCCATTATAGCTGGCATTAAAAACATCCTTCTTATTGTATAATCCTTAATATCTTATGCCTAATATCTTGTTATTGTTCATCTTCAGCACGGAACAGCTGCCTGATATGTTTCACCCTAGCTTCCAGAGAGACGTTTTCACTGTTTCCAACGTGCAGGATGGCAGAAGATGACATAGCCAGAATAGAGATATTATTAACCTTAATTAAGGGGAGGCAATTATGAGTCAATAGGGATACCCTTTCAGTAATGGGTAATAATGGTATGGGTTCTGAAAAAGTACGATAGTTCAAAAAATTTCCTTCCTTGGCAAAAAATACATCTGCTTCCCTCTGAACGGCTAATGCTCGTGAAAATCCATTTATCACACGGGAATCTCCAAGCTGGATGATGGAGGAAAAGGAAGCCGAATTTACTTTAACGGTTTTTACGACAGAAGATCTCTGAAACATAAGTTAAGCCTGCCTAAAAAAGTGGCACAAATGGCCCAATGATGAGTGATTCAGCGGGTGTGTCGAAAGTAGCTGCCAATTGAATACTCTGTGTGTCGCCAACCATTACGAGTGAAGAACTTGCAACGCCTAGAATTCTAATCGTATCTACATGTAGGTCCCGATTATATACTTCAAAGTTCATTTTGTGTATTCATTCCTTTCACGTTCTCCGGCAAATGATTAATAAATATTAAAATACCTTTCTTGATTTCCTGTTTGAGTAATTCAATAATGCTCTCCTCTGTACTTTGTCCGCCTTCACGTTTATTATCTGCCGTATTTTGTACATGGTAATCAATCCTAGCTGGAAGCTGTTTCATAATATCTTGTTTGATAAAATCTAAATAGGAATCATCTAACTGAACATTTAATTGATTTTGGGTTTCCTTAAACACGATAGGTAAGTCGGTTTCTAAATAACTGTAAATAGATTCTTCTATCTTCATAGATCGCTGCATTTGTGCCTTTGGATGGATAGGTGTATTTATGGATTGATTCTGTACAGCAAAATCTTCAATATTGGCCAAATCTGATGGGTTTAGCCCAATGTTTAATGTTCCATCAAGTGTTTCGACTTTCAATTGATCAAACTTATATTCAATTTTTTCAACCTGAATGCTAGGCTTATCCTTTAATTGTTTCAATTGTTCCTGTAGATTTTGAATGGTCTTTTCCAGAGCAGCAATTCTGTTTTCTTGTGACTGTAAAGTTATTTGGACCCATTGAAGAAGTTGTGAATAATCCTGATACATACCATCTCACCTCACTGTGTTTCTTCTTCTCTCCCAGCCCCTGCCAAAGGCACTGCAACACTAGATTGAACATTTGTTGTTTGAGTGCCTCCTGCCATTGGTGCCGGTTTAGTAAAACCTCCAGTATTATATAAATATGATGCGGGTTTAATAATTCCGGCACTGCCAATTTGCAGGACAGAAGAATTCGTAATACTGCTAATTTTTATAAAGTTAATTTGAATTGTTTGCTGAATATAAAAATTCACTTAAAATCAACCTTTCCTTAGGCATTAAGGAAAATTCCTTGATCAACACCATCGGCATCGTATGTGTTTGTATTACTTAAATTATTATTATGAACAATTAAACTTTCACCCGTATTAAAGGACCCAGCACCGGAGAAAGTTTTAGCGGAAGTGAACGGCATGATTTTATAGACATCTCCAATATGAAAAACAGAACTGCTGCCAAGTGATATGACTTGTGCAACGCCTACAATCGCTGGCATAAACAACACCCTTTACCTTTTTTCTCTTAATATCGTATGTATGGGTTGGTGTAATGTGATTCATTCGCCCAAATAAAGTAAATCTAATCTTAGCTAGTTGGGAAAATTATAAATTAAGGTAATATTACCTATATATTTTTAAAAAATGATAAAATAGTAGGATATGAGAGAAAGGCAAAAGGACTTATGATAGATTTAAGAGATCAGTCGGATAAGTAAAAACACTGATTCTCGATAAAGGCAAAACTGGTGAAAATCAGTGACGCAAAGCTAAAGGGGCTAAGGTGCATTTGCACTACGCCAGCCAGTTACCGAAAGAACAGGGTGTTTTTCGTAGATAACAGCAATGTTTACATAGGACTTTCTATGTGCATTGTTGTACTTCATTTGTTAACCCCCCTTTCGGTAGAGGCGGGGTTATTTTATTCTGTTTCATCGACCCTTGCCTAACCGTTCATATCTTCTTTATGTTTTGTGAGCAAGATGGTTTTCAATAAAAACAAAAATGAGGCGGGTGGAATCTATGGGGCTATTAAAACAAATCGAACAAAATAATCAGGGACAAGGTATAGACCACAAATTATACAAGTCAGCAAGGATCTCGATTAAAAGGAATCTATGGAAACCTTTAGAGTTGCAGGATTTAATTCGTAATGGGACCATGTCAAAAGAAATGGCTCACTTCCTCTGTACCTGTGTGAAAGCTAGGTTAAATATTGTAGTGAGCGGAGGAACAGGGGCAGGCAAATCGACACTTGTCAATGCTCTTTCCACTTACATTCCACAAGAGGAAAGGAATATAATTGGAGATGTTCGTGGTAAAAATGTACGTGAAATACTTTGGAACGAAAATAAAAAAATTCAGGGTTTCCTTGCAACAGGACATTCCAGCAGTCCAAGTAATATGATTGATCGTTTGGAAATTATATCCTATCTCGAAGGGGTGAATTTGGCTATTATGGCAATTAGGGAAAAGATTGCTGATACCATTGACATCATAGTTCACCTCTCACGTTCAAGTAATGGATTAAGAAAAATAACAAAGATTACAGAGGTTCAGGGAATCAAAGGGGAAAATATTGTGCTTAGGGATATTTTTACTATTAATACTTTAGAAGGTTCTTATTATTAAACTCCGACTTTTTTTAGGATTTTGGGAATGCCTATGGTATGATAGTGTTGCTATAAGCTATTGATACATAGGAGGAATATTAAATGATTCATGGTCACGTTACAGCTTGGGTTCTAGCCCTAATTTTATTTATTGTCGCTATATTTTTACTAAAGGGCGGAAAAGAAAAGGGCGCTAAAATTGTCCGTATGATTTTACGTGTGCTTTATTTACTAATTATCGCAACTGGTGTGGGACTAATCTTCATGGTGTCCAATATTGATTTGTTGTATATACTTAAAGCAGTAGTAGGAATATGGGTAATTGGTTTATTTGAAGTGATCCTTAGCAAGACTGCACAAAATAGAAAGACATCAGTATTATGGATACAGTTTGTTATCGCGTTCTTACTTGTATTATACTTAGGATTCGATAAATTACCGATGTCCATTTTTTATGTATAAGATTAGTTTGTTAGAAAGAGCTGTCGGTTTACCGGCTGCTCTTTTTTCGTTTAAAAAATGATGACAAGAAGTGCAAATAGTTTTACTATTTATGTAAGGGGAGGGGAGAGTATAAATGCTAGTTAGGGTGTTTGCTAATCTCCGGCAAATTTGCGGCGGAGTTGGAGTAGAGGTTAACCCGGAAGGACAACGGGTCATTGATGTACTTGATAAGATGATTGAAATGTTTCCTGATTTGAAGGATGAAATATTTACTCCTGAAAAAGTTCTGCTTCCATTTGTTCATGTGTTTATAAATGGAAGAAATATCATACATTTGGATGGTCTTGAAACCATTGTGAAAGAAACCGATCAATTTGCCCTATTTCCTCCTGTTGCCGGGGGTTAATATGCTGCAGCAGGAATTGGAGTTTCGTGGAATAAAACGAGAGCACCTTGGAATGTATTTTGAAGAGTTAGGCGGTAAACAGATTACAGAACAATTCCCTTACATATATAAATCTGACTATTGGTATGGAGAAATACTAAGGGAAGAGGAGCTTTCAATCACTTCTACATTTAAAGTAAATAGTGTCCATATCAGGTTTCATGCCAAAGATGACATGACCCTGAAAGAGCTGATCAAAAACTATCGTGTGAAAACAAGAAGGATAGGCGGGTAAACAAAAGGCTTCTGCAAAATATGCAGAAGCCTTTAATTTTTATTATACTAATTGATTTTCTGAACCAATAATTCCTAACTCGCGAAGCTTTGCTTCAGTAACCTTTCCAGCCTCCCAGCCACGGACCTGGTAGTACTCTTTAAGCATGATATCCATACGGCTGACCTCACCTGCACTATTACCAGAGGCAGGCTCTTCTGTGAATCGTTTAGGCAGATAGTCATCTTCCTCTTTATCAAATCCAGCTAGGTTATTATAATAACGCTCTAGATTATAAATTCTTTCCCCAGCCTTCATTACGTCATCCGCTGTCATCGGAATACCCGTCATTGCACTATATTGTTCTGCATAATGCTCCGCATTTTCTGAGAAGGATGAGAACTTACAAATATTCATAGAATCAGAGAACGCAAGCATATCTTGGAATATTTTTAATAACTCACCTTTTCCTTCAGGCTTAAGGCGATCTGTTGGTTCTGGAATACCAGCAATTTCACTTGCAACCGTATACCCGCGTAAATGACAGGCTCCTCGGTTACTAGTTGCATAACCGAGACCAATCCCTTGAATACCACGTGGATCATACGCTGGTATAGACTGACCCTTTACAGACATAGAAAGTTCAGATGCACCCCAAGAAGCAGCTGCTTTTGCAGGACCTTCAGCAAGGAGGCCTCCAAAGCCTTCACGGTATGCAATTTTCTTCGTTAAGTCTATCATAGTGTCTGCATCGCCCCAGATAAGCTCTTCTGTAATCAAACCCTTTTCATAGGCTTCCATTGTAACAGAGAAGCAGTGACCTAGTTCAATGGTATCTAAACCATACTCATTACAGCGGTCAATTAAATATGAAATGGCCTCGGCATCACTCAATAAGCAGTTCGAGCCAAGTGACCAAGCAGATTCAAACTCAATACTTTCAACTCTAGTTTTATATTTTCCATCTTTTACTTCAACTTCGATTTTGCAGCCTACAGGACATGCGTGGCAAGTATTATTTTTAACGAGTAAATGTTCGTTGACATATTCACCACTGTGCTTTTCCGCTTCATCCCAATGAGTGAACTGAGAGTTCTTTGTTGGAAGCGCCCCAACCTCATTGATAATGTTGGTTAATACGTTTGTACCGTAAACGGAAAGACCACCTTTATTTGGTGCCGTTAATCCGCCGTCAAGAATAGCCTTTACAGCCTTTTTGTTTGCCTCTTTATATTCAGTTTCTAACTTAGGCTGCGGCATATTCCCTTTTTGAGGTGCTTTAATTACAACCGCTTTCAATTTTTTGTAGCCTGCAACCGCGGCAGTTCCGCCACGTCCAGCTGCGCGATCATGCTCGTTGATAAAGGATGCAAACCTAACTGTGTTTTCCCCTGCTTGACCAATGGTCATGACACTAAGATCTTGTTCGCCATATCTTGCCTGCAGCGTTTTAACTGTTTCTCTTGTTCCTTTTCCCCAAAGTTCTGAAGCATCACGCAGTTCAGCTTTTCCGTCCTCAATATAAAGATAAACTGGTTTGTCACTTTTCCCTGTTAGGATGATGTTATCGACACCTGCCCATTTTAAGCGAGCAGCAGTCCATCCACCCATATGTGAGTCTGTAACCGTTCCTGTTAACGGAGATTTTGTTACAACACAAAGACGTCCACTCATAGAAGAACGTGAGCCAGTTACAGGGCCTGTCATGATGCAAAGAATGTTCTCAGGAGATAATGGCTCTACTTCAGGACCGTTATCTAGTACATATTTTACGCCTAGACCGCGGCCGCCAATGTACTTTTTTGCATCCTCTTCGTTAATAGATCTGTAATTGACTGCACCTGCTGTTAAATCAACCAACACTTCTTTGTTCAAAAAACCACCTAAATTCAAAGTTTCTCCCTCTCTTTCATTAATAAATTAAAGATAATCTCCCATTTATATTGAAAATATTAATAGGATATTACTCTCAAAATTAGTAAATAAACCTAATTACTATTATACAATTATTTTTATATATTTAATATTTAAACTTTTCTAAAACTCATTTAAAATATATGTAGATTACCTATCTCATGTCAATGTACTACTAATCTAGAAAAGAGGATCATTATGAACGATTTAGGGCGCTATTCAAGACAAATTCTTTTTTCAGGGATAGGAGAAAATGGGCAGTTGAAATTGCTGAAAAGCAAGGTCGCTATTGTCGGCGTTGGCGCACTCGGAACGGTATGTGCCAATCATTTGGTCCGATCAGGGGTTGGATACATTAGGTTAATTGATAGAGATGTAGTTGACCTCTCCAATCTACAGCGTCAAACACTTTTTAATGAACAAGATGTTTCCCTAAATCTTCCCAAAGCAGTTGCTGCTAAAAACAGACTGAACTCGATTAACTCAACTGTTAAAATTGATGCTGCTGTTACGGATTTAAATCTTGATAATGCTGAGGAATTATTAGCAGGCTTTGATGTCATTATTGATGGCACTGATAATTTTATGACGAGATACTTAATCAATGATGTTAGTATTAAGTATGGAATTCCTTGGGTTCATGGGGCTGCAGTAAGCTCACGAGGCATGTTTACAGTAATAAAACCTGGAATAACACCGTGTTATCGCTGTCTATTTCCACACGTACCGGCTGGCAGGGGAGAAACCTGTGATACTATTGGTGTATTGTCGCCGATTACAGATATTATAGGTTCCTTTCAAGCAATGGAAGCAATTAAATTACTGTTAGGACACGTAACAAGTACGAATCTTGAGCAAATAGATATTTGGGATACTTCCTTTTTTTCAATGGATACAAAGGAGGGGAAAAATCCACAATGTCCTGCATGTGTAAAATTTCAGTTTGACTTTCTCGATCGTTTGTCTACCGTTCAGGAAACCTATAGTACTCTATGCGGACGAGATACCGTGCAGATATATTTTCGAGAGAAACGTGAACGAAATTTACAAAGGCTTAGTGAACGCCTGAAACAGAACGGAAAAGTCACCGGGAACCAATATTTGCTTCGGTTTGCACCTGATAATGAAATATCCATAGTTGTGTTCAAGGATGGCCGTGTTCTAGTCCATGGTACAGATGATATTATAAAAGCAAAATCCCTTTTTTCAAAATATATAGGCAACTAAAAGAGGTGTGGTTTTCTTATATAAGAAAATACACACCTTTTGTTCTTAAGATATCATCTTTTCTATAACCAATCGTTTCCCTGTATTTAGGGTGAATTCAAAACGGTCATTGACCTTTTCAAAATAGCAAAAATGATGCTGCACATTACAAATCTGCTCCTGGTTATCGAAGACAATAAAATTCACTCCATCTTTTCGGTTATCATCGGAAAGGAATGATAAGTGATTATAGCAATAGATACAATCATAAATAGAAAAGTCCAGCGAATTTAATGTCGTGACAAATTGAAAAAAGGCATCATCATTCATTCCTTCTAAAAGTCTTTCTAATGAGTAAATTAAATGTTTTCTGATTCTAACCTTGTCATGATCACGAAGCATTATAACCTCATTTCCACTGCGTATCTTACCAGATTCGAGTAAGATCCCTTTTCTCCAGCGATTTACACGAAATATTTCAATCTCCTGCTGAAGGAAGTCATCGAGCATCGCCGCTTCTTCCGTTTCTTCATCAAAAAAAATCCATTGATCACTTATTTGTTCAACTGCTCCTTCGTTATAGGCCCTCAGTTGAAAATCTAATAGTTTGATTCTTTGTTGTCGATTCATGTTTAACCTCCGTGCCTAATGCTTTCTTTTTCTTTGTAGACATCTTTGTGAGATTTTATAACTTGTTTATCTTTTAAAATGGACAATTTACCAAATAAATTGGGCTGAATAGAATAAAAGCATGTAATGATATCCAGTGTTAGTTACTGGAGAGAGGAGAGTTTTATGTGCGGAGTTTCAGGATGGGTTGATTTTACTAAAGACTTAAGAAATGAAAAAGATACAATTGAAAAGATGACAAGAACTCTTGCTAAAAGAGGACCAGATGAAACGAACCTCTGGGTTCAAACACATGCCGGATTTGGTCATAAGCGCCTGATTGTTGTAGATCCAGAAGGCGGCAGACAGCCAATGTCAAAACAAAAGGAAGGTAAAGAGTACACCATTTGTTACAATGGTGAACTGTATAATACCGAAGATATCCGCAAAATTCTCCTTACTAAAGGATATTCTTTTAGAGGTCATTCTGATACAGAAGTTCTGTTAACTGCCTATATAGAATGGGCGGAAGAGTGCGTAAATTATCTAAACGGGATATATGCCTTTGCCATTTGGGATCAAGAGAGAGAACAATTGTTTATTGGCCGCGATCGTTTGGGAGTTAAACCCTTGTTTTATACGGAATTAGGTAACGGAATTGTATTTGCTTCGGAAATCAAGGCTATACTTGCAAACCCTGGAATGAAAACAGAACTCGAATATGAAGGACTTGCAGAAATTTTCGGTTTAGGACCTTCGAGAACTCCTGGTTCTGGTATTTTTAAGGGGATTAACGAGTTAAGGCCGGCACACGCCATGACTTTTTCAAAAAATGGCTTAAAGATTTGGCGCTATTGGAATGTTAAGAGCGATGTGCATAAGGACAGTGTGGAAGAAACAGCTGAAAAGGTACGCTATTTGGTAACAGATGCTGTTACAAGACAGCTTGTATCAGATGTGCCGCTTTCAACCTTCTTATCAGGAGGACTTGATTCCAGTATTATTACTGCGATTGCTGCTCAAGGATTTAAAGACCAAGGTAAAGGTCAGCTTCATACCTATTCTATCGACTATGAAGGTAACGACCAATTTTTCAAAGCAAATGAATTCCAGCCGAATGCGGATGAGAAATGGATTAACATTGTAACTAATGAGTTTAATACAAAGCACCATTTCAAAACCATTTCTCAACAGCAATTAGTGAAGGACTTAACAGAAGCGGTTCATGTACGCGATTTTCCTGGTATGGCTGACATAGATTCTTCCTTACTTTGGTTTTGTAAGGAAATAAAACAAGATTTTGTTGTGAGTCTTTCTGGAGAGTGTGCCGATGAGATTTTTGGAGGCTATCCATGGTTTCATCGTAAAGAAGATCTCGAGAGACCTAGTTTCCCATGGATGCGTTCGGTAAACGAAAGAAATAACTTGTTAAGAGCAGATTGGCAGCAAAAATTGAACTTAGGGAATTATGTGATTGAGAAGTATAATCAAGCGATTCAGGAAACACCTAGATTGGATGGAGAAAGCCCAAAAGAAGCAAAACGCAGAGAGCTTTTCTATATTAATATGACACACTTTATGACAACACTTCTTGATCGAAAAGATCGAATGAGTATGGGAGCGAGCCTTGAGGTCCGCGTGCCATTTGCGGACCACCGTCTTGTTGAATACGTCTGGAATATCCCATGGGAAATAAAAATGGTTCATGGCAGAGAAAAGGGGATTTTAAGAAAAGCGTTTGAAGGAATTCTTCCAGAGGAAGTACTTTATCGAAAGAAAAGTCCCTATCCAAAAACCCATAATCCAGAATATACGTTAGCAGTTCAACAACAATTAAGGGAGATATTAACTGATAAGTCATCGGTCCTATACGAACTATTTAATCGAGATTTACTCAATCAACTCGTTGAATCTGGAGGTAATTCATTCAAAGAGCCTTGGTTTGGTCAGTTGATGTCTGGCCCGCAGCTATTAGCTTACTTTATTCAGTTAGATATTTGGTTTAAAGATTACAATATTAATATAGTAAATGGATAAACGTTTTTAGTTGGATTCACATCTTTATTAGATTAAAATGAGTGTATGGAAGGGGATTGAACATGAAAAAGACCTTAATTACACTTATTTTAATCTGTTTTTTTGTTATAACAACACTGCCAGTACATGCAGAAATAAAGAAAGAAGATCGGCAATGGCAGGATGAAACCATTTATTCTATCATGGTTGATCGTTTCTTTAATGCGAATACAAACAATGACAAGGACGTTAATACCCTTGATCCGTTAGCCTATAATGGCGGTGATTTTCAGGGAGTCATCGATAAATTGGATTATCTGAAAGAAATGGGCTTTACTACAATCCGACTGACATCGATATTCGACAATACTGCGGGTGGATACCATGGCTATTGGGTAAATGACTTTTATAAACCAGACGAACATTTTGGCTCAATGAAGACGTTTAAAAAACTTGTACAGGAAGCACATAAACGAGATATGAAGGTTGTAATTGACTTTGTAACCAATAATGTCTCTGCAGAACACCCATGGTTGATGGATTCCACAAAGAAAAATTGGTTTCATGAGAAGCATGAAATCAGCAGCATGAAAGACCAGGATGAAATGGAAAATGGCTGGGTGAACAATTTGCCTGATCTTAATCAGGACAACCCTGAGGTAAGAGATTACTTACTGGAGGCTGCTAAGTGGTGGATTAACAATACTGATATAGACGGTTATAGCCTCCCAGAGGTAAATCATGTACCTGTGTCTTTTTGGAGTGATTTTTCCAAAGAAGTAAAAAGCGAAAAGGAAAATTTTTTTCTGTTAGGGATAACCTCCCCAAACAGTACAGAAGACTTTAAAAAATATGAAAATGCTGGAATTGACAGTCTTACTGATTATCAGCTTAGTAAAGAATTAAGAAATGTCTTCGCAGCTACTAATCAATCTTTTAGCCTTTTAAAGGAAAGTAAGGTTCAAACGCCAGAATTAAAGCCGCAATTTTTCGATAATGAAAGTACATCTAGGTTTACACAAGATATTGTTACAAATAAACATTTTCCAGGGGCACGATGGAAAACCGCACTAACTTATATTTATTCAACTCCGGGTATACCAGTTGTTTTTTATGGTAGTGAAATTGCATTAAATGGCGGAGAGGTTCCAGATAATCACCAGCCGATGAATTTTCGAGCAGAAAAGGAGCTTATTGATTTTATTACAAAGCTTGGTGAATTAAGAAATCAGCTTCCATCATTGACCCGAGGAAGTATGGAAATGCTGTACGAAAAAAATGGGATGGCCATTTACAAACGAGTCTACCAAAATGAAACAGCGATTATCGCCATTAATAATACAAGTGAGTCTCAATACATTACCTTGAACAATGAACATATTGAAGCTGATAAAGAATTACGAGGATTACTAAACGGTGATCTAGTTCGGAGCAATGATAATCAATATGACCTTATCATTGACCGTGATGAGTCAGAAATATATGTATTAACAGAAAAAAGCGGCATCAATCTGCCTTTAGTAGGATCATTAGTCGTTGTGTACATCTTGTTCATGATTTTCATCTTAAAGATTAGGAAAAGAAATAAGTAAAAAGAACTAAGTGCGATACTGCCAAAAGAGTATCGCACTTTCTTTATAGTGCTATCCATTAACGATTTCTCCACCGTTGACATGGAGAATTTGACCGCTTACATAAGAAGAATCATCAGAAGCGAGGTATACGTAGCTTGGGCCAAGTTCAAATGGCTGACCCGCTCTGCCCATTGGTGTAGTGGAACCAAAGCTTGCCACTTGGTCTTCGTCGAAGGTAGACGGAATCAGAGGCGTCCAAATGGGACCTGGTGCGACGCCATTTACTCTTATACCTTGCGGTGCCAGCGATTTTGCCAGAGAACGTGTAAAGGTCACGATAGCACCTTTTGTAGCAGAGTAATCTAATAATTGCTCATTTCCTGCATAAGCAGTGACGGAAGCTGTATTGATAATGGTCGCACCTTGTTTCAGGTGAGGCAGGACCATTTTAGACATATAAAAATAGGAGAAAATATTGGTCCGAAACGTTTGTTCAAGCTGTCCTGAGGTAATATCTAACAGACTTTTCTGCGGGTGCTGCTCTGCCGCATTGTTTACCAAAATATCAATTTTTCCAAATTGATCAATGGTTTTACTAACGGTATCCTTACAAAATTCCTCGTTGCCTGCATCACCGGAAAATAGCACACATTTACGTCCTTCTGCTTCAACAAGTCCTTTTGTTTCTTCCGCATCTTGATGCTCATTCAAATAGATAATCGCGACATCCGCACCTTCTTTAGCAAAATAAATGGCTACGGATTTACCAATACCGCTATCCCCGCCAGTAATAATCGCTGTTTTTCCAGCTAATTTCCCAGCACTTTTATAGTTTTGGTCAACAGAAACTGGACGGGGGTTCATTTCACTTTCAATGCCAGGCTGATGATTTTGATGCTGTGGCGGAAAAACCTTTTTTTGTTTTTGGTTATTGGACATTCATTTTACCTCCAAGTTTATTTACCATGTTAGTTTGAGGAAAATGAACAAAAATATTAGAAAATAAAAAAGGCGAAAGAAATTTTCCTTTCACCTAGTTAATCTGCATTTTAGCGATAGTTAATAAATTGAACATCGACGGTAAGGTCTGCTTCACGTACCAACGCGATAATTTTTTGTAAATCATCACGGCTTTTGCCGCTGACTCTGACCTGGTCATCCTGAACCTGGCTTTTCACCTTAAGTCCGCTATTCTTAATAATCGTGTTTATTTTCTTAGCATTATCTTTATCGATGCCTTGTACAAGCTTAGCTCGTTGGCGGACGGTTCCTCCAGAGGCTTTTTCCATTTTCCCATAATCGAGATTTTTAATAGGGACACCTCTTTTAATCAATCTACCCAGCAAAACGTCTTTTAGCTGATCCATCTTATATTCATCATCTGAAATTAAAACAAGCTCCTCTTTATCAAGTGAAACTTCACTTTTACTGCCTTTAAAATCATAACGTGTTTTTATTTCTTTCATTGTTGCTGTAATCGCATTTGTAACTTCAGTTAAATCCACCTTGGATACAATATCAAATGATTCATCTTTGGCCATATTAATAATACCTCCAGTATATTTTAATTACGATATGTAGTATTCATTTTCTGCTAATGTTTCCCTTTATGGGTACATTATAGTAAAATATAGCAGTTCAATCAAGAAAAGCGGAAGCGACTGGCCCCTAGTCGCTGGAGCTGGACAATTATCGAAAAAAGTAAAGAAAAGGTGAGTTAGGATGTCTTTACAAGAGCTTATTGGTCAAACAGTTACCTTAACGGTGGCACGAAAAGCAGAGTTCGGCTATTTTTTAACAGATGGTAATGAAGATGTTTTGTTGCATATAAATGAAGCAGACCGAGAATATGAAGTAGATGAAACTGTCGAAGTGTTTCTTTATGTTGATTCCGAAGGCAGAACATCTGCCTCTACCACTATACCTGAAATAGCGATTGGCAAGTATGCGTGGCTTAAGGTGGTAGATACCAACCCTAATATCGGTGTGTTTTTAGATATTGGTATTAAAAAGGACTTATTATTAGGAATTGATGATCTTCCAGTCCATAAGTCTGTTTGGCCGAAGCCTGGCGATTTGGTCTATGCAACCTTAAGAGTAAATAACAATTATCTGCTATATGCAAGGCTTGCAACAGACCCTGTCATTGAATCAATTTCCACAAAGGCAACTAGGAAGGATTTTAACAAAAATATACAAGGGCATATTTATCGTACTGCAAAGGTAGGAAGCTGGGTCTACACAATAGAGGGCTATAAAGGATTCATTCATGAATCACAAAGACAGGTAGAGCCAAGATTAGGACAGAAGGTTGAAGGACGGATAATAGACGTTAAGGATGATGGGACAGTAAATATTTCTCTGCTTGCAAGAAAACAGGAATCTCAAGATACCGATGCTGAACGTATTTTTCAGTATTTAATGAGTCGAAATGGTGCGATGCCATTTAATGATAAGAGTATGCCTGAAGATATCCAAGAACGTTTTCAGTTAAGTAAAGGAGCCTTTAAGCGTGCTTTAGGAAAACTTATGAAAGACGGCAGGGTTTATCAAGAAGGAAGCTGGACATATCTAAAGAAAGATTAACTTTTTCACATACTCTTTTTCAAAATGATAACACTAATGTTGAAAGCATTTTGAAGGGGGTATGATGATGCCGCATACATCAGATAATGATAAAAAAGCACAAGACAATAATGCGCTGAGACACGAAAAAAATATGATGCGTGAGAAGAATCGTCAGGCAGGAAAAAATCAATATTCAAAGAAAACAGACCATAAATAAAAAAAGCGGGGAACCTTCCCTGCTTTTTTTATGATGGCAGCTCATTAAGAAAGAAAATAGCGATGGCACCTGGGCCTGTGTGGGCTCCAACTGCCGATCCGATATTCGTAACATAAATATTTCTTGGTTTTAACTCTGATTCGATTAATGCTTTGACCTCTTCTAGAGTATCTGCAGTATCAGCGTGGCTGAGTCCGATAACCTGATGACTAAAATTTTCTCCACGTTCCTTCATAAGTTCTACCAAACGTCGGTATACCTTCTTTTTTCCTCGTATTTTCTCAATCGGAACAAGTTTACCATCCTCGACATTCAAAATCGGCTTGATATTTAGTAATCCACCCAAGAAGGCTGAAGCTTTTGATACACGACCGCCCTTCGCTAAATAATCTAAGTCTTCTACTGTAAATAGCTGTTCCATATGCTGGCTTCGGAATAATACATCTGCAAGTATTTCTTCCTTTGAAACATTTTCTGCAGCTAGCCTAGCTGCTTCCTTTACGACTAATCCAAAACCAAGTGAGGCACACTTAGTATCAACAATAGTTAAATGAAAGTTTGGATATTTTTCCTTCACTTGGTTAAGAATCATAACAGATGTCTGATATGTACCAGATAATTCGGAAGAGAATGCAATATATATTCCATCTTCATTATTTTCAGCCATTTTAGTAAAGACTTCCTCAAATAATAAAGGAGACACTTGAGATGTTTTTGGAATATCACCACCGCGAATGGCATCATAAACAGTTTTAGGATCAATTGTTTTGACATCCTCATATTCCTGTCCGTTAACCTGAACCTTTAGTGGAAATAATGTAACATTATGCTCAGAATAAAAATCTTTTGGTAAATCGCATGCGCTGTCAGCTAGTATTTTTACCGGCATGAAGCTCACCTGCTTTCAAGCTAATATAGTTAATTTCAGTTTATCGGTTTCAGTTTAAAAATACAATTATCTGGTTAGAGATGGTACTTCAAAAATTGAAGGAGATGGTGCTTTTGTTATGGCAGCAAACAAAAAAAACACTCATTGTTATTATTGGTGCTTTCTTAAATGCGCTGGCAATTAATTTATTTTTAATTCCAGCAAATGTGTATTCTAGCGGATTTACTGGAGTTGCACAATTATTATCAAAAGTATTAAGTGAACAAACGCCTTTAAATATATCAATGGGATTTTTATTGCTCTTACTTAATATTCCTGTGGCAATCTTAGGATGGTTGAAGGTAGGGAGATCCTTTACCATTTATAGTTTTTTAAGTGTGGCTTTATCATCGCTTTTCTTAGAATTAATACCAATCATACAGGTTTCAAAAGATATTCTCCTTAATTCAGTATTTGGTGGCGTTATTTTAGCCGTAGGGGTCGGAATTACCTTAAAATGGGGGGCTTCTACAGGCGGCGTAGATATTATTGCAATGGTTTTATCGAGGATGAAGGATAAACCGATTGGCAGTTATATGTTTATTATGAATGCAGTTATTATCATTACTGCCGGCTTTTTATATGGATGGGAAAAGGCCCTCTATACGATTGTTTCTTTATATGCTTCGACAAGAGTAGTGGATGCCATTCATACTAGACATGCAAAGCTTACTGCGATGATTGTTACCAAAAAAGCCGATGAGTTAAAGAAAGCGATTCACTCTCAATTAGTAAGAGGTATTACTATGATTCCAGCAAAGGGCGCTTTTTCTAATGAAGCAAGGGACATGCTGATGATTGTGATTACCCGCTATGAATTATATGATTTGGAACGGATTATCTCTGAGGTTGACCCAAATGCATTCACAAACATTGTTCAGACAACAGGAATATATGGCTTCTTTAGGCGAGAATAAGGAGGGTAAGCATGAGAATTATTTTATGCCTCATATTGTTTTTATTTCCTTTTAATATAAAAGGGGAAGCAAGTTATGGTGAGCAAAATCAGCAATTTCAATTTTCTGTATTTCCTATTGTTGGTAATGAAAAGGTGAATTTTGAGCTCACTATCAAAAATAATCAGCAACTGCCACTGTCTTTTGAATTTCCTTCGTCACAATTTTATGAGATCACCGTTTCGGATGCATCTGGACATGAAGTATATCGATATTCAAAAGGACGATTTTTTTTACAGGCGCTTCAAACCCTTACTATTGAACCAAATCAAACCTATAGAAAAGTTGAAAATTGGGATTACAAAGTAAATGGAAAAAGAGTTCCAACAGGGAAGTATACTGTTACCGCTACTCTTTTACCAAGGAAACTAAATGACAAACCATTAAGTAACAAACAAACACTAGTAAGCAAAACAGAAATTCATCTTCCATAATAGAAAAGCTGGCACGTGTTGTCACGTGCCAGCTTTTCTTATTATTTTAATTGATCAAGCTCATTTTGCATTTCTTGGAGCTGACTTTGTTCCGCGATGGTTGAATTGGCATATGCGGAACTTAATGCATTCTTTGCCTTTGAAATCACAGAATCGCGGTCAGCAGGGTCGGCAGATTTCGCCATCTCAACAAATCTTCTTGCTTCCTGGAACAACTGATTTCCCATCGTTATATTCCTCCAAGCGAGGATTCACGCACATTGGCCATTTTCTGGGCTTCCGCTTCAGCGTAGGTCATGTGGTAAGGAATACGTTCGTCATGTTTACTAACGGTATCCACTCCTTGCTGGACAAAGCGTTTTGATTTGTTTCGTTTACCCATTGTAATCCCTCCAATTTGGTGAGCTTGGTGTAAGGCACTTTGTGCCTTACAAAAATAGTATGCTCCAATCGGCTTTTTTCATTTAGGTAAACAATGGTGAAACATTATCAATATTTTAAGTTTAACAAATCTGATAAATAAATCCCAATTCCGTCTTCCTCATTGGTAAGGGTCACTTCGTTTGCAATGGTTTTGACTTTATCAATTGCATTACCCATCGCAATTCCACGTCCTGCATATTCAAGCATTTCTAAATCATTATCTTCATCACCAAAAGCAATAATTCTTTCCGGCGGAATATTGAAGTATTGTGAGGCCTTTTTTAAACCAACAGCCTTACTTATACCTATCTTTATAATCTCAATAACATGCCATGGCGCAGCCCAGCTTCGATGATCAATCACTTCTGCATGAACATCAGATAAGTGCTTGCGTATATTTTTTAATTCATCCTCCTCTGTATGTATTAACAAACTAGTAGGAGAATCGTTTAAATAATTAAGTAAATCGCCTGTTGTTACATTTGGATTACCCATACTAAAAATATCTAACAGCTTTTCATCATGATAGTGGAAATAAACATCATCGATTACTTCAGCAATAATATTATGAAAATGAAAAGAACGACAAGCCTCTACAATGTCTTTGGCAACTTTAACATCAAGAGGGTCATGAAAAAATCCCCAGCTGCTATCAAGCGGATGATGCATGAAGGCACCATTGAAGTTAACAATTGGTGTGTCGAGCTCAAGTTCGCGATAATAGGGTTCACTTGAACGATAGGGTCTCCCGGTTGCAATCATGACTATATGTCCTTGTTCTCTCGCTTGCCTTAACACTTTTTTTGTTTTCTCGGAAATTGTTTTATCATCTTTTAATAAAGTTCCATCTAAGTCTAATGCTATTAAATGTTTTTCTGCCATATTGACTCCTTTTGAATAGTTTCTTAAATAATAAGTCGAAGCTTTAGATTAATGGTTAATGAAATGTTACACTACAACTAGGCTTTTCTTTTTTGATGGAAAGTCATACCATTATAATTACTATGTTAACAATTTTATACCTTACATGTAAAAAAATTCACTTCTTTAGATTTTGCTTTCAGATATAATTATTTTACCCAGGAGGATTTATACGTGATTATCGTTGAAAAAAGTTGGCTGAATAATAATCCCTTCCTACATATAGTTAAAAAAAGTGTTCAACAAGAGAAACTTCCGTTTATTATTTTTACCCATGGTTTTACTAGTGCAAAGGAGAATAATCTACATTATGCCTATTTATTAGCAGAAAAGGGTTTTCGAGTCATCCTTCCAGAAGCTGTTTACCATGGTGAAAGGGAACAAGGTTTAACCGAAAGAGATCTATACGGTCATTTTTGGGAAATTGTTATTAAGACCATCCATGAATTAAATGATTATAAGGAATACTATGTAGAAGAAGGATTAGCAGACCCGGAACAAATAGGACTAGCTGGGACCTCGATGGGTGGGATGGTGACTTTGGGTGCTTTGACCAAGTATAAGTGGGTCAAGGCTGCAGTGAGTTTAATGGGGATGCCAGCATATGAGGAATATCTGCATTGGCAATTAGAACAAATGAGAAACCTGGGTATTACCCTTTCTTTTACTGATGAGCAAATTACAGAGCAATTATCAGTCTTACGTCAATATGATTTGAGCCTGCAGCCAAATAAGCTTGCAAATAGACCGTTGTTATTTTGGCATGGAAAAAAGGATCCTATTGTACCTCATGAGTTAACATACCGTTTTTATCAAACTGTAAAGGGCAGCTATAAAACAAATCCAGAAAATATTCACTTTGTTACGGATGAAAATGCTGACCATAAGGTAAGCAGAGAAGGATTAAACGCAATGGTTGAATGGTTTGAGAAACATCTACTACAATAAGTATAAGGAGTGTTATAGATGAATGAAGAGTTAAAAGAAAATATTATGGGTGCGTTAGAGCTTGTAATAGACCCTGAATTGGGTGTAGATATTGTTAATTTAGGTTTAGTTTACGATACGGAAATGGATGATGAAGGCAATGTTACGATTACAATGACGTTAACTTCTATGGGCTGCCCGCTTGCTGGCACAATTGTTGACCAAGTAAAGAGAGCGTTAGCAGATATCCCTGAAGTAAAAGAGGTCGAGGTTAATATCGTGTTTAATCCGCCATGGAACAAGGACATGATGTCACGTTATGCAAAAATTGCATTAGGTATTCGGTAAGGAAAAAACAGCAGAAATTCTGCTGTTTTTTTTTCGGCTTGTAACTAAATCCGCATATCCGCAACTAATGCTATCCTGCCATATTTGCACTTCACAAAGTGGACATATTATTTTACAGGTTTTGTGAGGTAGTTCACTTATCCGTAGTGGAATCCCCTATATAATAACAGGTAATAAGGCTGTTTGGTTTTGAAGCGGCCGTTTTAGGAGGCGTTTCATATGGCTTTTGGCCGAGATTTTAATAAGGATCCATTTATCGTTATATGGGAACTCACACGTGCGTGCCAGCTTGCTTGTTTACACTGCCGTGCAGAAGCTCAATTAAGAAGAGACCCGCGTGAACTATCCTTTGAAGAAGGTAAGAACCTAATTGACCAGATATATGAAATGAACAATCCAATGCTTGTCTTTACTGGCGGAGACCCGTTAATGAGACAAGATGTTTTTGATATTGCAAAATATGCAGTAGAAAAAGGTGTTAGAGTGTCGATGACACCAAGTGCTACACCGAATGTGACAAAAGAGGCCATTGAAAAGGCTAAGGATGTAGGCCTATCCCGTTGGGCTTTTAGTATTGATGGACCTACTGCTGCCGTACATGATCACTTTCGTGGAACTGCAGGTTCTTTTGATCTCACAATGGAGAGAATTAACTATCTTCACCAACTTGAAATTCCAATTCAGATAAATACAGTAATCTCTAGATACAACATAGAATACCTTGATGAAATGGCGAAAATGGTAGAGGACTTAGGCTGCGTACTTTGGAGTGTATTTTTTCTAGTGCCAACGGGAAGAGGTCAAGAGTCTGACATGATTTCACCAGTGGAACACGAAAAGGTATTCAGGTGGCTTTATGACTTAAGTAAGCGTGTTTCCTTCGATATTAAAACAACGGCTGCCCAGCATTATCGACGTGTGGTAATTCAACAAAAAATGCGTGAAGCAAAAAATCAAACAGATGAAATAAACTACTTAAGTGCTTTAACAGAACAAGGATTAACAGGTTCAATTGATGGACTTGGACGAGCACCAAAAGGTGTGAATGATGGAAATGGATTTGTTTTCATCTCACATATAGGAGACGTCTACCCAAGCGGCCTACTGCCTGTCAAAGCAGGGAATGTCAGAGAAACACCGCTGGCTGAAATTTATCGTGAGTCACCTATATTTAAATCACTGAGAAATCCTGACCTCTATAAAGGAAAATGTGGTGTTTGTGAATTTCGCCATGTCTGCGGCGGATCAAGGTCTAGAGCGTATGCAATGACTGGAGATTACCTGGAAAGTGAACCATTCTGTGTTTATATACCAAAAGCGATGAGAGAAAAACAGGTACAATCATAATAAAAAAATGGAAGCAATCATTCATGATTGCTTCCAGGCTATTATTCAATACTACAATACACAGCTGGACAATTTTCACAGCCGATTTCGTCTTTTAAATATTGAAGATCTAAAATAGATATTTTTCCTTTTTTAATACTGATTTTTTTATCCTTTTTCAATTCACTGAGAATACGATTTGTACTCTCTCTTGAGGTTCCGCAAAAGTTTGCAAGCTCCTGATTTGTTAACGGCAAATCAATTAATATTTCATTTTCTTTATGAATACCATAGCTATTAGACATCCGAATTAACGTAGAAAAAAGTGCTCCTCGTTTTCCGTTTAAAACAAGGTCCCGAAATTTTGTCTGAGTTTTACGGAAATGATCACTCATCCATTTCATAAACTCAAAAGCAAGCTTACTATTTTGGAAAATTTCACTCTCGATTACATCTTTTTTGATAGCAACTATTTCTCCTTCCTCTAGAACTCTGGCACTTAGTAAATACCTTGGATTATCTGTGAAAAGCGTTAATTCTCCACAAATATCATTTTCTCCACATATTCTTAAGGAGAGTTCACGTCCATCGGATGTAATTTTACTGATTTGAACTTTACCAGAGACAATTATATAAAGCTCTTCTGCGAGCATACCTTCTTGAAATAAGTAGGTACCTCTTTCACTTTTAATTTTCCGATCGGCAAATCTAAGTAATTCTTTTATCTCAATTGAATGGGTTGGTTTTATTTTAGTCAACATGGAATACCACCTCAAAGGTTTTGTTGGTTTTAAACTTTCCAGCTATTTTCATTATCCTTATTTTAACGCAGGTTTTTAGGTTATTTATGATTAAACAATGACAATATAGTGAAAACTCATATAATTACATGAAACACGTTAAAAAAATGTAAAAGAAATGTTATTATAGTGAATAAAGTAACAGTATTTTTTATCCATAGTTGGTACACTTGCCTTAGATTAATCGCTTTTAAAATAATGGAGTTGATAAAATGGAAAAGACCATTATTAAAGATAAAATAGATCGTCCATTACGTGATTTAAGAATTTCAGTAATTGATCGGTGTAATTTCCGATGTCAATATTGCATGCCTGCAGATCAATTTGGTGACGATTTCGAATTTCTACCCAAAACAGCGCTCCTTACTTATGAGGAAATTGAAAGAGTAGCAAAAGCTTTTGTAAGTCTTGGTGTAGAGAAAATTCGTTTAACCGGAGGGGAACCACTGCTCCGCAGGGATCTTCCTATTTTGGTGAAAAATTTATCAGAGATTGATGGCTTAAAAGACATTGCTTTAACGACAAACGGAGTGCTGCTTCCTAAACTGGCGAATAAATTAAAAGATGCAGGGCTAAAAAGAGTAAATATAAGTCTCGACACTTTAAATGATGAGCTGTTTGGGATTATAAATGGACGAGGAGTCAGCACTCAGCCCGTGTTAGATGGCATTGAAGCAGCTAAAAAAGCTGGTCTAAGAGTTAAGATCAATATGGTGGTTAAGAAAGGCCTCAATGATTCAGAAATTATCCCAATGGCAGACTTTTGCTTGAATAATGGATTAGAGCTCCGCTTTATTGAATATATGGATGTAGGTTCATCTAATGGCTGGAAAATGGATGATGTAATAACAAAGAAACAGATTTACAACATACTTAAAGAGCATTACCAGTTAGAATCTCTTGACCCAGCCTATTTTGGCGAAGTTGCAAAACTATATAATTATACGAACACAGACGTTAATGTTGGCTTTATCTCCTCTGTCTCAGAGTCTTTCTGCAGCAGCTGCACGCGCTCGAGGCTTTCCGCAAATGGACAAATTTTTACTTGTTTATTCAATGGGAATGGTCATGATATCCGTAACTTTATGAGAAACGGCGCAACAGATGATGAGCTTCGTAACCGAATAACGGACATTTGGAATGGTAGAAACGATAGATATTCAGATGAACGAACAGAAGAGACTGCAAAAAATCGTAAGAAAATAGAAATGTCTTATATTGGCGGCTAGGCCTCTCTATTTTAATAGAGAGGTTTTTCACAAAATTAAAGAGGCTGTGAAGCCAGCCTCTTTAATTTTAGAAATATCTAGGGAATAAGATGTTATTTTCAAGATGAACATGCATAAATGTGAGTCCTTCTAGGTCTTCTAGCCGCTTATATACTAAACGGTATGTTCCACATGCGTCAGCTGGAAGCGTATAGTCAGATGTAATGGCACGAATCTGTCTAAGAATCTCACCTGCATGATCATGTTCTTTTTCTAACTCAATAATCATATTAATCGCTTCTTCACGATTTTCAATCGTTCCGTCCTCAAGCTGCTTAATTATCGGAAAGACCACTGTTTCTTCTTTTGCCATATGCTCTATTAATTCTCTCTTAAATTCATAAAAAAGCTCGTAAACCTTTAATAACTCTGGGTGACTGTCACCATGAACACGAGAAACCTTTGTTACGTATGGACTAAGCAGTGATAATTCTTCTTCGGATGTACGGTGATAATGATTGATGACATGATCAATAATGGTATTAGAGTCGGATTTTGTCCAAACTTCTAAATCCGTTTCTGCCGAACTATTTTTTTCAAATACTAATCTAAGTTCCGCCATTATATCTTCTTCATTTATTCCATTAGCTGCGATTGCTTCAGATAATGGAATATTTCCTCCACAGCAAAAGTCGATTCTGAATTTCTTAAACACGTCACTCGTTTTTGGCAGTTCATTAACGATATCTCTAACCAATGTATTTGTAGAAATAGGGAAAGTAATCATATTTTCCTCCTAATGTTTTTGTTAGTTTCTAGTTTAAGAATAAGATATTCCTCAAAAAAAATAGGTGACCTGAATCACACATCTGTATCGATTGAATAATTTTTTTATCATGTTGTGATGTTTGCTATATTTGTAACTTTTCGATAGGCTTATAATGAGATGTAAATAAACGAATTTATCTAATATGATTTGTTTCCTGCAGGAGTTGAGATAATTGGTAGAGAGAAGAAAACCGATCCCAATCGGGGATGCCGTTAAAAGAATAATGGAATATCAATTAAATGGAATAACCGAATATGTACCAATCGATAATAGCTATGGCCGTTTTTTATCAGAAGACTTAACTGCAACGAGTGATGTGCCTCATTTCGATCGTGCACCTTATGACGGTTTCGCTGTCAGGTCGATAGATACGAAAGAAGCCTCATTAAATAATCCAGTTGAATTTAAAGTGGTCGACCATATCGGCGCGGGTATGACGTCCTCTAAGACCATTAATGAATATGAAGCAGTACGCATTATGACCGGAGCAATGATGCCTGAAGGAACTGACGCAGTTGTCATGTTTGAAGTCGCAAAAGCGTTTGAGAAAAATGGGGCACCCTTTATGTCCATCAAACGCAGCTTTAATAAAGGTGATAATGTTTCCTATCGAGGTGAAGATGCCAAGGAGGGTGAAGTTTTAGTAAAAAAGGGTACATTGATTAACCCTGGTATACAAGCAATGCTGGCAACTTTTGGCTATCATCAAGTTCCTGTTGCTAAAAAACCGATTATTGGTTTATTTGCCACTGGAACAGAATTGCTAGAAGTGGATGAGCAATTAGTACCTGGTAAAATCCGAAATAGTAATTCACATATGATCGCTGCCCAAATACAAAGAACTGGGGCGATGGTTCAATATTATGGGAAGCTACCTGATGTATTTGAAACATGTTTTACAGCAGTAAAAAATGCTTTAGAAAAAGTTGATATACTGATTACAACGGGCGGAGTTTCTGTTGGTGATTTTGATTATTTGCCTGCCATATATGAAAAATTGGGCGCAGAGGTTTTATTTAACAAAGTGGCAATGAGGCCAGGCAGTGTCACGACGGTTGCACAATTTCAAGGTAAGCTTCTATTTGGGTTATCAGGTAACCCTTCTGCCTGCTATGTGGGTTTTGAGTTGTTTGCACGGCCAATTATTCGCAAAATGCTGTTTTCCACTACACCACATCTTCGAAAGGAAAAAGCAGTCCTAGAGGTTGATTTTCCAAAAGCTAACCCATTCACAAGATTTGTCCGCAGTGCATTTTCGATAAAAGACGGAAAATTAAGAGCAACACCAAGTGGATTAGACAAATCGAATATTATTATGAGTCTTTCTGGAGCTAATTCGTTGATGATTCTTCCTGGGGGGACTAGAAGTTTTAGAGCAGGTGATGAGGTTGATATTTTATTGCTTGAAGATCAAGCAGGTAGTGAATGGCCTTGGTAAAGCCGATAGTTTTTCAAATCGTAGGATATCAAAACAGCGGTAAAACAACGACCATATTGAAGCTTATTGAAATTTTAAAAGATGAAGGGATTAAGAGTGTTACCATCAAGCATCATGGGCATGGCGGGAAACCAGATATTATTTCACAAAAGGACTCAGCTAAGCACATAAACGCTGGAGCCGTTGCTTCATTGGTTGAAGGTGAGGGCAGATTATGCCTCCAGGCAGATGATACGGCTTTAACATTAGAAGAACAAATTAATTTTGTTACATTCTTTAACCCAGATATTATCATAATAGAGGGCCATAAAAAGAAAACATATCCCAAATTATTGATTCTTAGAGATGAAAATGATCTTTCACTAATTTACGATGTATGTAACATTCAGAACGTTATTGTTTGGAAAAAAGAATTATTAGACGGTGTTAAAGAGCTTTTGAAGGTTCCTGTGTTTCATATTGAAGAGGAAATGGCAATAAGCGAAATCTCAAAAAAATTAATAAATCTTGTTCATAATATTGATGAAAAAAATTAATAAAATCGTCAAAAACGTTACTTTTATCACTGTGGAAGATACATATTTAAGCTAAAATACAATTGGGGATTATATGTTTGTTAAGTATAAAGTGAGTATTTCAGAAAAGCTCTAGTTATTCATTATGATCAATGAATAACTGGGGCTTTTCGGTTTTTTAAAATTAGGCTGTGTTAAACTGGGCTGTTGATTTGCGCTCCAATAAGGAATGCTTCTTGAATATCATCGCAGGGACAGGCGTTTTTTGCCTGTCGCGAGGCGCTACGCTTTCCGCGGGCTCGCCCGTGAGCCTCCTCGGTCGTTCCGACCTGCGGGGTCTTACTCAGCTCGTTCATCCCGCAGGACTTTGAATTTACTCCCTCGAATAATCACCGCACGAAGAAAATGCGATAGCATTTTCGAGGATCGAGCGCCTTCCGCTCCAATCAACAGGTTCTAAAAGCAATAGTATACTTTAACACAGCCTAAAATTAAAAGTGACAAAATTGTTAGAAGGTGCAATGGTTTCCTTGATATTTTCACTATATGTGATGTCTTTCACTTTTTAATTCTTATTACTGCTATATAGTGAAGGCAAGCAGAGGATTGAAGGAGTGGAAACTATGAAGGTATTCTTACCGAAACAACATGGTGCGTGGGCAATGACAATTATCCCTTTCTGGCTTGGAGTAGTAAATGGAGGGTTTGTTTGGCAGCATATTCCGTTTTTTGCAGGATGGATATTTTTATACTTAGCTACCTATCCAATGCTCCTTTTATTTAAAAAGAAAAAAATCCAGTTTTATAAAAAATGGACCATCATTTATATGATACCAGCGTTATTCTTGCTGCTCTTTCCGCTTTTAAAAATACCTTTTATTATTATGTTTGGATTGCTAATGATTCCGTTTTTTATTATTAATGCATACTATACTTCCATAAATAAAGACCGCTCATTAATGAATGATTTTAGTGCTATTTTTGCATTTTCTATCGCTGGACTAGCAAGCAGCTATCTTGCAAAGGGACAGATCACATTTGTAACAATAATCGTTTTTATCACTTCAGTGTTATTTTTTGTTGGTTGTACTTTTTATGTCAAAACGATGATTCGAGAAAGTAAGAATATTTTATTTAAATGGCTCTCATGGGGATATCACGCTTTATTGCTGATTATCTCGTTAGCTTCGGGGTATTGGATTATAGCAATTGCATTCCTTCCAAGTTTTATAAGAGCTGTAATTCTTTATGGAAAACTACTAACACCAATGAAAATTGGCATATATGAAATCATTAATTCAGCCATCTTCTTTACAGTTATGATTATCCAAATCCTATTGCTTAAATAAAAAAATCGGTCAAGCGACCGATTTTTTTTAATCAATTTTACAGATTTCTGGAGAGCAGTCTTCACAATCAATTTCATTCTTTAGATAATCCAAGTCATGAATCGTAATAGAGCCTTTTTCAATGGAGATAATTCCTGCTTTTCTTAAATCACTAAGAAGCCGATTCACTACTTCACGTGATGTTCCGCAAAAATTAGCAAGTTCTTGATTTGTTAACGGTAATTCAATATGAATTCCTTGATGGGTCTTTACACCGTAGCTGTTTGTAATTCGAATAAGGGTGGAATATAATGCACCTTTTTTACCATGAAGAACCAAGTCTCGAAACTTAGTTTGAGTTTTCCGAAACTGCTGACTCATCCATTTCATGAATTCAAGTGACAGTTCATGGTTCTTTCCAAGCTTCTCCTCAAGAACATCCTTCATAATAACTGCTACTTCACCGCTTTCGGCAACACGTGCACTTAATAAATACTTAGACGCAGGAGAAAATAAATCAAGTTCTCCAATAAAGTCCCCTTTAGAACACATTCTCAATGTAAGTTCACGGCCATCTGGAATGATCTTGCTTATTTGAATGATTCCGCTTTGGACAATGTATAATTCATTTGCAGTTGAACCTTCCTGGAACAGAAAAGTGCCTTTTTCTATTTTTTTCGTATGATGAACAGTGTTAAACAGTTGTATTAATTTTACCGGGATTTCTTTAATTGACTGCATAAGAATAACCACCTTTAAAGGGGCGATATAAATCGCTAATTTGCTTTCCTAAATAAATGACAGTCAAGGTTTCATTTACTAGATAATACTATAATTATATTGTTAACAAAGCTTATATATCAATAATTGTGTCATAAATTCATACAATCGTCAAAATATCATCTAAGGCAGCGAAAGGATTTATTTCATAATAATTCCTTTAATGTCCTTAGATGAAATGGAAATAATAAAACTGTACAGTAAAAGGAGGGACAGAAATGGGCCAAAGCCATCAGTTTAGAGCTGGACAAAAAGCGCCAAATAATGGGGTATATATAGAAATTGGTGATACAGAGTCAAATGTAAATAATCCTAAAAAGATTAAGCTAAAAGCAGGAGACAGGTTCCCTGAAAACTCAAATGACGAACGTGTTTGGACTTACCAGCGTAAACCATAAATCATTCTAAAAAAGTCATCCAGAGGATGGCTTTTATTTTATATTGATTACATATTCGTATATAATAAAAATAAATAGGTCAAGAATGGTCAAAGAGGTGAAAAAGATGGATTTAAGTCGTATGACTGAAAGGCTGCAAAAGGGAATTTTTGATGGTCAATCTTTAGCAGTAAAAAACAATCATCAAGAGGTAGATGAACCGCATCTATTCTTAACATTACTTCGACAAGAAGATAGCTTATTAAGAGCAATTTTAGAGAAAGCAGACATACGAACGGAAAACGTAGAAAAAGCGTTACAGGCTATCCTTGATAAAAAACCACAAGTTACAGGAACCGGTGCTGAAACAGGAAAATTATTCATCACTTCAAAGCTTCAACGACTGTTTGTGAGTGCTGAGGAGTTTGCTGCCAAGTTTACCGATGACTTTATATCGATTGAACATATTTTATTAGCCGCTAGTTATGCAAATGACTCGGAAATGAAGAAAATAGTAAAATCTAATGAAAAAACTCCGGAAAATATCTTAACGGCAATTAAGGAAATAAGGGGGAACCAAAGAGTGACATCACAAAATCCAGAAGCAGTTTACGATGCACTTAATAAATACGGAAGAGACCTTGTAGCTGAAGTGAAAGCAGGTAAACTTGACCCTGTTATTGGAAGAGATGCAGAAATTCGTCATGTTATTAGGATACTTTCTAGAAAGACCAAAAATAATCCTGTTTTAATTGGTGAACCAGGAGTCGGGAAAACGGCGATTGTGGAGGGACTTGCTCAGCGCATTGTCAGAAAGGACGTTCCTGAGGGGCTAAAAGATAAAACGATTTTCTCGCTAGACATGAGTGCATTGATAGCAGGGGCAAAGTTTAGAGGAGAATTTGAGGAAAGATTAAAAGCTGTATTGAATGAAGTGAAAAAAAGTGAAGGACAAATTTTATTATTCATTGATGAGCTGCACACCATTGTCGGGGCAGGAAAAACAGATGGTGCTATGGACGCGGGGAATATGTTGAAACCGATGCTTGCTCGCGGGGAGCTTCACTGCATTGGGGCAACGACTCTTGATGAACATCGAAAATATATTGAAAAGGACCCTGCCCTTGAACGAAGATTTCAGCAAGTACTTGTTCAAGAGCCTAATGTGGAGGACACGATTTCTATTTTACGTGGTTTAAAAGAAAGATTTGAGGTCCACCATGGAGTTAAAATCCATGATCATGCACTCGTTGCTGCAGCAACCTTATCAGACAGATATATTACAGATCGCTTTCTTCCGGACAAAGCCATTGATCTAGTGGATGAGGCATGTGCGCTTATTCGAACTGAAATTGATTCAATGCCTACAGAACTAGATGAAGTAACGCGAAGAGTCATGCAGTTGGAAATAGAAGAAGCGGCCTTGAGAAAAGAGCAGGATGACGCGAGTAAAAAAAGGTTAGAGACATTATTAAAGGAGCTTGCTGAATTAAAAGATCATGCTAACCGCATGAAAGCTCAATGGCTTCATGAAAAACAAGGGATACAAAAATTGCAGGAAAAGAGAGAACAACTTGAAAAACTCCGAAAAGAATTGCAGCAGGCTGAAGATAAATATGATTTAAACCGTGCAGCAGAACTTCATCATGGTCAAATTCCTTTGGCTGAAAAAGAATTAAAAGAACTGGAAACAGCAACAGCGAATAATGAAAGACTGCTCCGCGAGGAAGTTACTGGTGAAGAGATATCGAATATTGTTTCAAGATGGACAGGAATACCCCTTTCTAAGTTAGTCGAAGGTGAAAGGGAGAAACTGTTGAGATTAGAATCAATCTTACATGAGCGAGTTATAGGGCAAAACGAAGCGGTTCAATTAGTAGCAGATGCAGTTTTGAGGGCACGTGCTGGAATCAAGGATCCAAACAGACCAATCGGTTCTTTCCTCTTCCTGGGTCCAACAGGTGTTGGTAAGACAGAACTTGCTAAAGCGCTGGCAGAGGCACTGTTTGATAGTGAAGAACAAATGATTCGTATTGACATGTCGGAATATATGGAAAAACACGCCGTTTCAAGGCTGATTGGTGCTCCTCCTGGGTATGTGGGTTACGAAGAAGGCGGGCAACTAACGGAGGCTGTACGAAGAAGACCGTATTCCGTTATTTTGATGGATGAAATAGAAAAAGCGCATCCAGAAGTATTTAATATTCTTCTGCAGGCACTTGATGATGGCAGAATTACAGATTCGCAAGGAAGAATAGTCGATTTTAAAAATACAGTCATTATCATGACATCTAATATTGGTTCTCATTTCTTATTGGAACGAAATGAAAATGAAATTGAAATTTCCGAAACAACAAGGGAAAAGGTACTAGGACAACTAAAGAGTCATTTCCGGCCGGAATTCTTAAATAGAGTGGACGAAACCATTCTATTTAAACCATTATCTTTAAATGAAATAAAAGATATTGTAGTAAAAATGATGAAGGAACTGCAGAGCAGATTGAAGGAACAGAATATTGAAATCACTATTACTGATAATGCAAAAGAATTCATTGCGGTAAATGGCTTCGACCCTATATACGGTGCCAGACCATTAAAGAGGTTTATTCAACGTAATATCGAGACAAAAATTGCAAGGGCTATTATTGCAGGTAATGTTCACGACCACTCCGTCGTCCGGATTACAACTGACAGTGGGGAATTAACCATCTCTATTGATTAAGGAAATCAAAAAGGTCATCCGTTATTGGATGACCTTTCTTACACAATTTAATGTTTTTCAACAGGATCATTAGGAAGTACTGCCGTTGCAATAACAACCAAAATGAAAATGCCAATAGAAACCATGGCCCCAGATTGGAAGTCGAATACTCCTCCTTCTGTCATTGAACTAACTACATATGAAAGCATTTGCACTAAAACAAACACCCAAAAAAAAGTCCAAAAATATCGCACTGTCTTTCACCTCTACCCTATTTTTCATCTCTAATAATATTACCATATGCTGCTGAAATAATAAAAGCAAAAGTTGAAATACACTGCCGCGAAGGATGAAGGAGATGACTGGACATCACCCTAGTTCTAACAATAAAAACCCAGTCCAATTAGGCTATATTCCCTTTCAACTCTTGTGAAATCACATACAATATTTTGAGGAAATATGTAAAAGGAGATTTAGCGATGGAGAACCGGAATTTTCAGATGGATACCCAGTGGAATATCATCCATTACCCTGAAAAGCCCACAGGTTTTGGAATTTTAATAATTGGAGATGAAAGGCATTTTGTTGACGAAAGCAAATGCTTTTGGACTCAGAATGAAGGTAGACTGTCCATAATTAACCAGTTGAAAGAATCAGGATATACTATTTTTTCCTCAAATTTGTATGGGCGAAACTGGGGAAGTGACCATGCTGTAGAGCTTGCGCAAAGGCTGTATCAGCAAGTAATTAGAAGTGAAATTCTTAATAATAAAGTTCATCTAATAGCTGAAGGCATGGGGGCGCTAGTGGCTGTTAAGCTAATGGAGAAAATGCAGGGGCAATTAAGGTCAGTTGTTTTATTAAATCCGATAATTTCTCTTAAAAAACATATCGAACTTGAAAAAGAACACAAGTTTTTCTATAAAAAGCTAATAAGAGAAATCACAGCTGCCCATAAAATGGACCAAGTCACGCTGGAACAAGAACTTCAGGGTATGGAAGATGAGAATTTATTAAATAGGGATATTCCAATTAAGATTATCCATGTAATGTCCAGTGGTAAAACCTATAATCAATCAAAACAACTGCAAAAATTACTCGCGAATACGGATATTAGTCCCACATACATTGTTCCGGAAAAGAAACAACAGCTTGGTAATATGATGAAAAAGTTTTTTAATCAGTTTGAAAAGGTGTTATAAAAACCTTCCTCCCCTTGAGAGATATAATTTTGCACAGTACCGCATAGGATTCACTAATGAAGCTTGGGGAGGCAGGAATAGTAATGGACAAGGTCGTTATTATTGGCGTATTTGACTTTGTGAATTTTCATCTATGCAAAGCATTACTTGATAAAGGTATTGACGTAAGCGGAGTACCACTTGAGGATGAAGAATACGAGGATATGGTAAATGAAAAAAGATTAGAAATTGGGAGAAACGCTAACTTTACTGAGGTTTCATTAGAGGAACTTTTAAATCATTCTTCTGAATATGAGACAATTGTACTCTCGGTTTATGACCTTTATATGAGACATAAGGAAGATTACTTACTAATAGACCATTTGATGAGCAAACTAATCAGCACGAACAACTGGGAAAATATCGTGATACTAGTTCCGAGTCAATTGTTAAAAACTGAAATTGATTTGAAGGCAAAGGTTGCAATTGAGAATTTCTTTAATAGGGCTTTTGCTCAGAATAAGAATTGTAATTTACTTTATCTACCAACAGTCTTTGGACCTTGGCAGCCAGAAACCTTTATATTTCAATCCTCAATTCTAACGGAAATGAATAAAGGTAAGCCTTTTAAAGGATTGCGTGAGGAAACAAGTGATGCACTATTTGTTGAGGATACGGTGAAATCAATTATAGAAATCATTGAAAACAAGGAGCCTGGAAGATATCTTCTACAAAGTGGAAGGAGCAAACAATGGGATTTATGTGCAGCTCTCCTTCAAATAAACGAACATGGTTTAAGCAATCGTATACTAGAAATAAAGGAAGAGGATTTAACCAAAGTAATTGTTAATAGCACCGTTCCATTATCTGTGGCGTTGACAAGGCAAATAGAACATACCCACCGCTTAAATGATGATAAATAAAGAAGCTGCCGTATACCACGGCAGCTTACTTTTTCTTCAAAAATCCTTGTACAAATGGGTAAACCATTTCAAATATTGGTTTTAAATTTTGGGAGGATTCCCTTAATTTACTTACATTTTCTATTATTGATTCAATATCTAGAGAAGAAGGATTCAGCTGTGGACCATTATCCCGATTACCCTGTAAACTACCTCTTCTATCACCAAACATCATTCTTGAAAAGCGGTCATCCCGATAATTTTCTTTTCCCATTTTTCTGCCCCTCCGTATAGTATGATTCTCCTTTAGAGTATGTATTTTATGAACAAATGGTATGGACATCAGCGGGGGAGGTTTATTTAATTGTTGCTTAAATAACCTTTTATTTGATAAAATTAGTACCAAGTCATAATAATTGATAATAATAGATTAATCATATAAGGGGATGATTCCTTGAACGCTGGAATTGTTGGAATTGGAAGGTATTTACCAGAAAAAGTCGTTACAAATGCAGATTTAGAAAAAATAATGGATACATCAGATGAATGGATTCGTACACGCACAGGCATTGAAGAACGCCGTATTGCAGATGATAATACTAATACTTCTGATATGGGGTTTGCTGCGGCTCAAAAAGCAATTCAAGATGCAGGTATTAGTCCCGAAGATATCGATTTAATTTTGGTCGCTACCGTAACACCGGATCAACCATTCCCTTCCGTTGCTTGTATGCTGCAAGAACGATTAGGTGCTAAAAAAGCTGCTGCGATGGATGTCAGCGCAGCTTGTGCGGGTTTTATGTATGGTATTATTACGGCAAAGCAATTTGTTGAATCAGGCGCTTATAAACATGTTTTGGTGGTTGGTGTAGAAAAACTCTCAAATATAACCGACTGGAATGACCGTAACACTGCAGTGCTATTTGGTGACGGCGCAGGTGCAGTAATCGTTGGAGAAGTTTCTGAAAATAGAGGGATTCTTTCCTTTGAATTAGGTGCAGATGGCACGGGTGCAAAGCATTTATATCAAGATGAGTATATTATTATGAACGGACGGGAAGTCTTTAAGTTTGCTGTGCGACAGATGGGTGAAAGCTGTATCAACGTTCTCGAAAAAGCTGGGCTGACAAAAGAGGATGTAGACTTCCTTATCCCTCACCAAGCCAATATTCGTATTATGGAGGCTTCGAGGCAAAGACTTGAGCTTCCGGTAGAAAAAATGTCAAAGACGGTGCATAAATACGGGAATACTTCAGCTGCTTCTATTCCGATTTCCATTGTTGAGGAAATTGAGGCAGGAAGAATTAAAGACGATGACCTCATTGTTATGGTCGGCTTTGGCGGCGGACTAACGTGGGGTGCCATTGCCATTAGATGGGGTAAATAAAGGGAATAGTTAAATATATAATGAAGTGTATTAAAGGAGATGTCTTATATGGATAAGCGCAGGGTTGTGGTTACAGGTTTAGGAGCGGTTACCCCGCTTGGTATCGATGTTGAAACAACATGGAAAGGGATTATTGAAGGAAGGTCTGGGATTGGCCCTTTAACACGAGTGAATGCAGATGAGTATCCTGCAAAAGTGGCTGCACAGATTAACGACTTTAATCCTGAATCCTTTATGGATAGAAAAGATGCTAGAAAAATGGACCGCTTTACTCAGTATGCTGTTGCTTCAGCACAGATGGCAGTTGAAGATGCAAAATTAACGATTACGGATGAAAATGCGCATCGTATTGGTGTGTGGATTGGTTCCGGTATTGGTGGAATGGAAACATTTGAAGAACAATATGAAATCTTTCAAAAAAGAGGTTACCGCAGGGTAAGTCCCTTCTTTGTACCGATGTTGATCCCTGATATGGCAACTGGTCAGGTTTCAATAACACTTGGAGCAAAGGGCTTTAATTCTTGTACCGTAACCGCATGTGCAACAGGAACGAATTCAATTGGTGACGCGTTTAAAGTCATTCAGCGTGGCGATGCGGACGCGATGATTACCGGTGGAGCAGAAGCGCCAATTACAAAAATGTCAGTAGCCGGCTTTTGTGCGAATACCGCTCTTTCTACAAACCCTGATCCAAAGACTGCCAGCAGACCATTTGATAAAAACCGTGATGGCTTTGTTATCGGTGAAGGTGCAGGTATTATTGTTCTAGAAGAATTAGAACACGCATTAGCACGCGGTGCAAAAATTTATGCGGAAATCGTTGGTTATGGTGCGACAGGTGATGCGTATCATATAACAGCCCCAGCCCCTGGTGGTGAAGGCGGTGCCCGTGCAATGAAAATGGCCATTGAAGACGCTGGACTAAATATTGAAGAAATTGATTATATTAATGCTCATGGAACTAGTACTGAGTATAACGACAAATTTGAGACGCTTGCTGTGAAAGAAGTTTTTGGGGTCCATGCATACAAGCTGGCAATGAGTTCCACAAAATCAATGACCGGTCATCTTCTTGGGGCAGCGGGTGGTGTTGAAGCAATCTTTACTGTCCTTGCGATGAAAGATAGCATTCTCCCTCCGACCATTAATTATGAAACGGCAGACCCAGAATGTGACTTAGATTATGTCCCAAATAAAGCTCGTCAAAAAGAAATAAAAGCAGCCATGAGTAACTCTTTAGGCTTCGGCGGACATAACGCAACAATCGTCTTCAAAAAATACGAAAAATAAGCGGGCTGACCAGGATAATACACCTGGTCGGCTTTTTTCTTTTAGTAGGACAACCAACTCGAACCACTTTTCATATCATTCATAATATGTAAAAAATGATATGGTATGGAGTGAGGGTATGGGCATCATTCGAACAGATAAGTGGCTGGAGGAGGATTTTGATTCTCCGATAAAAATATGCGAAAAGCTGCTCCCTGTTTTCAAGGGTCAAAGTGCTTCAAAAGTCTATAATCAATTAACTAATTACGGGATGTACCGAGCCTCCCAAAGAACCAAGGAAATTTTCAAAACTATGAAGGAAAAAAGGATTTGGGAAGAAGTGGATGGTGTTTTTCAGGAATATAAGAGGAAATGGGAGGGTCCTGATATTCCTATCTATCTGTTTCCTATTGGACAAAATAGAAGTTTCTTTTTCAGACAAGAGGAAAAGGTGAAAGGCGGGGTTTCTTATCCCGATAAAATGTTTTTGTTTCTTTCCGACAGCTTAACACTACAAGAGTTAGAGGCGTTATTTGTTCATGAATATCATCACATCTGCAGGTTAAATAAACAAACTAAGAGATTTGACGATTATACATTGCTGGATTCAATCATTATCGAAGGGCTCGCCGAATACTCTGTTTTGGTTCATTGCGGCAGAAACTATTTAGCGGATTGGTGTACGATGTATTCAGGAGCAGAACTAGATGATTTGTGGAGAAGATTTTTAGAGGACAGCTTAGACATAAAAAAAAGTGATAGGAAACATGATGACCTGTTGTATGGGTCGGGCAGGATTCCTAAATTACTTGGATATGCTGCAGGTTTTAAAATTGTTGAAGAGTATTATCGCCAAAATCATTATTCTACAAAACTATCCTTTACAATGCCTGCAAAAAAGTATTTAATGACGGATGATAACCATACTAAAAGAGGCCGAAAAAAGTAGGCTTTTTTTTTGTGTACTTCACAAAGAGTATTTGGTTCTTAAGGAATAAATTAACTTATGTCTGCCCATACTGATTGACAAACAGTTTCTTGAAGTGAGGGGTTGTACAATGTTGTATCTTCATGATGTTTGGGTAAATTGGTTTGAAGGTGAAGAAAACGGATATAATGTGTGCCACTTTCATGAATGGCGCAAAGATGACGGTGTAGAGTTGTTAGACCAAGCTCCTTTGTTAAAAGTAGAACCGATTCTCTTTAACTATATTGAGAACGATCTCTCAGAATTACCTCAACAGCTTCTAGATGATATTTTTCAAAAGGCATATTTAAGGAAAAACCATGAAAGAGTTCAACTTGAATATTGTTTTGTGGTTACAGATGGGGTTGGAATCTTAGCAGTTGATACAATAGGATATTCCATACCGATTAGGAAGAGCAGGCTCATACCGAGGCAAGAGCAGCTTGTCTACGAAATGATTGCCAATCATGATGCAAAAAAATATCATTTTCAACAGAATTCAGTGGATAAGGATTTTCATATATTATCACCTGAGCCAGAATTAATGACGGGATTAACGCGAAAAGAGCGTCAGCTAAAACAGCTGTTATTTATGGCACTTGATCAATTACATACATCTAAGAACGAAGCAGAAGTGCGCTATTGGTTCACTGAATGGTGTCCAGAGCGTTATTCGGCAATTCAGGAATTGAATTTTGAGAAAGCATGGGAGCAGTTGTTTGAGGAGACGAAATACGGTTGGTCTAAAAAACATGAAACATTTTGTGAGAATTTAATAAAAGGTCAGCCATTTTTTGAAAAGCTATGGGAAATGGAGCACGGCCCAAAAGTAAATTAAAAACAGGTCACGGAAGTTCATAACTTCCGTGACCTGTTTTGTTACCTTCTTTTTCTGCCTAATCCCATGGCGTTTTCCATTTTCTTGAGGGTTTTGCTGGCTACTTGGTTTGCTTTTTCAGCGCCTTCGTCCAGGATTCTGTCAAGTTCTGTTGATTCCATTAGGTGATTATATTTTTCTTGAATCGGCTCAAATACATTTAAGACTACTTGGGCTAAATCGCCTTTGAAATCGCCATATCCTTTGCCTTGATACATTTCTTCAAGTTCTGAAATCGTTTTATTACCGAGAATGGAATAAATCGATAGCAAGTTAGAGATTCCCGGCTTGTTGATTTTATCAAACTTAACAATTCCCTCAGAATCTGTAACTGCACTTTTAATTTTTTTCACAATTTGTTTTGGATCGTCTAAAGGTGTGATAAAAGCTTTATTATTTGGGTCAGATTTGCTCATTTTCTTAGTAGGTTCCTGTAATGACATAATCCTTGCACCGACTTCAGGAATGCGAATATCGGGGATGGTTAAAACATCTCCGTATTTTTTATTAAAGCGTTCAGCTAAATCTCTCGTTAATTCCATGTGCTGCTTCTGATCTTCGCCAACTGGAACAAGATCAGTATTGTATAAAAGAATATCAGCAGCCATTAATGGCGGGTAAGTTAGTAAACTTGCTGAAACCGCGTCTTTACCAGATGATTTATCCTTAAATTGAGTCATTCTTTCCAACTCACCTATATAAGAAATACATTGCATCATCCATCCTGCTTGAGCGTGGGCAGGAACCTCCGACTGGATAAACAGGGTTGCTTTCTCTGGGTCGATCCCGACTGCTAGGTAAAGGGCCGCTAGGCTGCGGATGTTTTTTCGAAGCTCTAAGCGATCCTGCGGAACCGTTATCGCATGTTGGTCGACGATGCAAAAGTAGCAATTGTAATCATTTTGCAGTTCAACAAATTGCAACATTGCTCCAATATAGTTTCCAAGTGTAATCGTACCACTTGGCTGAATACCTGAAAAAATTGTTTTCATGACCGAAATCCTCCTAATTATATATAAATAAAAAAACCATTCATCCCAATAAACGATAGGGACGAATGGTTCGCGGTACCACCCTAAATTACTCAAAAGAGTCACTCAATCCAGAACGATCTAAAATCGAAAGTCTGGTTCCTCTTAACGCAAGGTATACGTCTTTTCCTACTATTCCTTAAGAAGTTCAGAAAGAAGCTCAAAAGTCCATTCAGTATTTTTCCGTGTTTGTTTCCACCAGCCACAAACTCTCTGAATCGGTTCAAAATACTTACTACTCTTTGTCATCGCTAAACAAATTTATTTAATACTATTATAAATAATTGTATATTGGGAATCAAGTCAACCAAAACTTACTTCTTCTTCCCGCCAACGGTTTTCCATCCTGTTTGGAATCTTGCGCTTTGGTCAACGAATTCAGAGCGTTTTTTTCCGCCAAAAACTTTTTCACCGAAGCCATTCGTCACTACACCCATAAATGCAGTTATCCCGATAATTAAAATCGCAACCATCGATAAATCAGCTATGTATCCAACCATGAAAATACCTCCATAATCAAATCAAAAGTTATAATCAACTGTTTGTTTATTTCCCCTAATTTATATTTTATAAGAACTTGAGCGGTATTAAAAGAGGTAAAACAATAAAAACATTAAAACTCGCACAAAAATGAAGGCGTTTTCAATAATTGAGGTTTAATTGAGAATCTTTCCGGGTATAAAATGGATGAAACTTTTTTGCTATTTATTCGTCTAATATAATGAAAAATAAAATAGGCTAAAAGTTTGACATTTAATAAATTTTGAAAAAAGGATACCTTTTTTAGAAACAGTGGTGTATAATTAATGATATAAATTACTTATTTATAATAATTTTAAACAAGAATAATTACTTTGATAGATTTACTATAGATTTGGATAGTAATTAAAAGAGGAGTGTGGAGACAAATGGTAACATTATACACTTCACCAAGTTGTACATCATGCCGGAAAGCAAAATCATGGTTAGAAGAACATGAAATTCCATATACTGAAAGAAATATTTTTTCTGAGCCGCTATCAATCGAAGAAATTAAAGAAATCCTTCGCATGACTGAGGATGGTACAGATGAAATTATCTCTACAAGATCAAAGACTTTTCAAAAGTTAGATGTAAACTTAGATACAATGCCGCTGCAGGATCTATTCGAATTAATCAAGGCAAATCCTGGATTGTTACGCCGTCCAATTATTATTGATGAAAAGCGTCTGCAGGTTGGGTATAATGAGGATGAAATTCGACGGTTCCTCCCAAGAAGAGTACGTACTTTCCAATTAAGAGAAGCACAGCGTATGGTTAATTAAACAAATAAGATTAAGCCTTCAAACTGAAGGCTTTTTTGCACCCCTTTTGATTTGAGATTTCTGTGTCATTTTGTTACAATGTAAGGAATATCTAATTAATAGGCAAATTAATGGTTTTTGCAATTACAGGTAAATTTATTTCCCAAATTAATACTTTTGTCATAAAATGAAAAGTACAAGGATTATATTCTTTTTACAATACAATAATAGATCCTTTCTACTTGGGTAATTGCTAAAAAGTATTGTCTGCCGGGGGTATTTTGTCCCTTCAATAAGGAAACGGAAGGGAGAGTTAACGATGGAAATCGAACGAATTAATGAGAATACAGTAAAGTTTTATATTTCTTATGGTGATATAGAAGAACGCGGCTTTGACCGTGAAGAAATTTGGTACAATCGGGAGCGAAGTGAGGAACTCTTCTGGGAAATGATGGATGAAGTACATCAAGAGGAAGAGTTTGTTGTCGAAGGTCCGCTGTGGATTCAAGTGCAGGCGTTAGAGAAAGGTTTAGAAATACTGGTAACAAAAGCACAGGTATCGAAAGATGGACAAAAGTTTGAGCTGCCAATACCAAATGATAAGTTAAAGGATTTACCTGTTGATGGTAATATTGAAGGTATCTTGGATCAGCATTTCACTCCTGGACAACACGATGACGATGACCTTTTACTTGAAGAAGAGTCTTTAGAGTTCTTAATTGCTTTTAAAGATTTTGAAGATGTTATTATGTTGTCAAATCGTGGTGGACTCGATGATCTAATCACTGTATTGTACAATTTCGATAATAAATATTATATATATACTGAGTTTCCTGAAGATTTGTTTGAAGAGGACGAAATAGATGATATCCTAAGTATTTTGCTGGAATACGGTTATGAAACACAATTAACCATCCATCGAATTCAGGAGTATGGTAAGAAGATAATTGCTGAGAATGTTTTTGGCGAAATAAGAAAACATTTTAAATAAACGTACCGATTTCGATTATTGAAATCGGTATTTTTTACATAGGTTTAAAATCTTTTTGAGGGTGATGAAACTGAAAAACACAGTAAGGGTTGTATTGTTTGTCCTGGTTCTATCCATACTTATGTTTTTCTTTAAGGTGTACTTACAGGTTGGAATATTTGGTTTTTTGAGCCTTTTAATAACGCTGTCTGTTATTTTTATAGGATTCGTAATATTTTTAGAGAATCGACATCCGACACAAACAATTACTTGGCTTGTTGTTTTAGGAAGCTTTCCGCTAGTGGGTTTCTTTTTCTATCTACTTTTCGGGAGGAATTACCGTAAGAAGAAAATGTATCGTAAAAAATACTTTCTTGATAAACAAGCATTCTTGACCGTAGAGGGTGAAAATGACCCGCGAAGTGAAGAAAAATTGGAATTAATGGCCGAGCACCAAGCAAGGCTATTTACTTTGGCGCAAAAATTGGGTAACAGTCCGATTTCCTTTGATACAGCCACGAAGGTATTAACGAACGGGGAGGAAACTTTTCGTCACATTCTTGAGCAATTGAATAGAGCCAAACATCATATACATATGGAATATTATATTGTTAGAGATGATGAAATTGGACAAGAAATAAAGAAAATTCTTATAGAAAAAGCTGCACAGGGGGTAAAGGTACGATTCTTATATGATGCAGTAGGTTCTTGGAGATTATCAAAAAAATATATTAATGATCTTAAGAATGCAGGGATAGAGATAGTTGGTTTCGGACCAGTTAAGCTGCCATTTTTAAATAATAAATTTAATTTCAGAAATCACAGGAAAATTATTGTCATTGATGGAATGATTGGGTTTGTAGGCGGGCTAAATATTGGAGATGAATACCTTGGAAGGAGTGACACTTATGGTTTTTGGCGGGACACCCACTTAATGCTGCGTGGGGAAGCTGTAAGGTCACTGCAGTTAATCTTTTTACAAGATTGGTATTACATGACCAACCACAGCTTCTTAACAGCAGAATATTTGTCACCACAAATCGATGAAGAAAATCATGGAGGCGTTCAATTAATTGCCGGCGGTCCCGATAATGAATGGAGTGTTATTAAGAATATCTTTTTTTCCATGATTACTTCTGCAAAGGAATCTGTCTGGATTGCCTCACCATACTTTATCCCTGATGAAGATATATTCTCAGCGATTAAAGTGGCTGCTCTTAGCGGAATCGATGTAAGATTGCTTGTTCCTAACCGTCCAGATAAACGGATTGTCTTTCATGCTTCAAGATCCTACTTCCCTGAGCTGTTGGAAGCTGGTGTTAAGGTCTATGAATATGAACGCGGGTTCATGCATAGTAAAATCGTGATTGTTGATCATGAGCTTGCTTCCATTGGAACCTCTAATATGGATATGCGTAGTTTTCATTTGAATTTTGAGGTAAATGCCTTTTTATTTCGAACAAAAAGTACTCAAAAACTAGTTGCAGAGTATATTAATGATCTAGAATATGCGAACCAGCTAGAATTAACATCTTTTGGAAAGAGACATATAGGGCTAAGATTAATTGAGTCGACAGCAAGGCTGCTATCACCGCTGCTTTAAGTTCACAAACTCGTCATAATGGCGGGTTTTCTTTTTATTTTAAAAAGGATTTCTTTATGGATAACACGAATCTAGATAGAAAAGGAGGTAGATAACCATTGCTTACAGCACAAACAAAATCAGGTACGATTTTAAACTTAGGTAAGGAATATAACAAGGAGAATCTTGCGGACATTCGCAGTAAAGAGGTATTTTTCTGTCCAGCATGTGGAGAGCGTGTCTCTCTTAAATTGGGGACACAGAGAATTAACCACTTTGCCCATAGAAGTGGAACGGTTTGCAGGGATTTTTATGAAAATGAAACGATATATCATATGAAAGGAAAACTTCAACTTTATCAGTGGCTCGTCTGGCAAGGAATTCCTGCAGAATTGGAATTTTATGATCCTATTATTAAACAGCGCCCTGATATCGTTTTCCGATATGGTGAAGAAAAATACGCATTGGAATACCAGTGTTCGCCTATTTCAGAAGAAATATTTATCAAGCGAACAGAGGTCTATTACCAACAGAATTATAATCCTCTCTGGATCATAGGGAGTAAACATATAAAAGCAAAAAGGAATAACATCTTCTCTTTGTCAAACTTTGTTTATTCTTTTTTGAGAAAAACCAAGGACAATCAATTGATGCTTCCTTCATACTGCCCCGAAGAAAAGCAATTTAAAATCCTCAGTTCTGTCCGTCCTTATTCCACAAAAAATGCAACCGCAAATATCACCCATCATTTAATCGATAAAACTGAAATTGAAGAACTGCTAGCACCGCAAATAATCCATTATTTTAACTTTTTTAAATGGTCTTTGGAAATGGAGAAATTTATGCTGAACTGGTCGCTCCATCCCAATCCAGAGCTAAATCGATTTCTTCGCGAGATTTATGTGAATAACCTCAACTTATATTTACTCCCTCCAGAAATCGGTATACCTAGCCGGCGATCCTTATTCATTCAAACACCTGCGTTTATATGGCAAACCTATTTTTACTTAGATGTTTTACAGAATAAAATCCCTAAAGAACTTATTGATTTGAAGGAAGTTGAAAGACATTTCAACAAGAGAATATTGAAAAACGAAATTATCATAAGGAGGGTCCCCCAACTTAAGAATGAAAAATCTTTTCATGCAGTGAAGGAATATTTGTTTCAATTAGAGAAACTTGGAATCGTTATAAAAAGAAGTGAGACAGTTTTTCAGCTTCGGAGTAGAATCTCCATCCCAAAATCAAATCGGGAAAAGGAAGAACGCAGGAAAGAATTTTACCAAAAATATGGGTCCCTCCTTGAGAAAATATAAATGAAAAATAACTTTAGGGCATAATATAATGGGTAAAACTAAAAAAAATAAAGGAATAATAATAAAAAAGGAGAATATTAACAGGGTAAAATTTTTTCGTAGTCCGAATAATTTTTGAATGGAGGATGAAATATGGCAAACGAAGCTGCGGTAAAGGCGTTGCCTTCTAGAAGTGAAGTACCTGTTGAAGATACATGGAGATTGGAAGATATCTTTGCTGACGATAAAGAGTGGGAAAATGAATTTCAAGAAGTAAAGAGCCAAATATCGGGGATTAAAGAGTTTGAAGGGAAACTGGGAGAGAGTGCTGATACTCTTTATAATGCTCTCCAATTTCAAGATAAGCTGCTCGAAAGAATTGGAAAGCTTTATACATATGCCCATATGCGTTATGACCAGGACACAACCAATTCCTTTTATCAGGGATTAGATGACAGGATGAAAAATTTGTATTCACAAGCGGGCAGTCAATTAGCCTTTATAGTTCCTGAAATTTTATCACTTGATGAAAATAAGGTAAATGGATTTATCAATGAAAAACCGGAACTAAAACTTTATGAGCATGCGATTGAGGAAATTAATCTTCAGCGGCCGCACGTTTTGTCAGCAGAGATGGAAGCGATGTTAGCGGAAGCTGGTGAAGTAATGGATGCTTCTAGTAACACTTTCGGAATGTTAAATAATGCAGATTTAAAGTTCCCATCCGTAAAAGATGAAAGTGGTCAGGAGGTAGAAATTACCCATGGCCGTTATATCCGTTTTCTAGAAAGTGCCGACCAAAGAGTACGCCATGATGCCTTTAAAGCTGTTTACGACACTTATGGAAAGTTCCGTAATACCTTCGCAAGTACAATTAGCGGGAATGTGAAAAAGGATAATTTTAATGCGAGAATTAGAAAATATGATTCTGCCAGGCATGCGGCACTTTCGGCCAATAATATTCCTGAAAGCGTGTATGACAATTTAGTCAACACGGTAAACGATCATTTACACTTATTGCACCGTTACGTTAAACTTAGAAAAAAAGTTTTAGGGGTAGACGAACTGCATATGTATGATCTCTACACTCCTCTTGTAAAAGATGTAAAAATGGAAATTCCTTATAAACAAGCAGAGGAGCTTGTGATAAAAGGGCTTGCTCCATTGGGGGAGGAATATTCACAAATTCTAAAAGAGGGATTTGAAAACCGCTGGGTAGATGTTCACGAAAATAAAGGAAAGCGAAGTGGCGCTTATTCTTCAGGAGCATATGGAACAAATCCTTATATTCTTATGAATTGGCAGGATAATGTGAATAACTTATTTACCTTGGCTCATGAGTTTGGCCATTCTGTCCATAGCTACTATACTAGAAAGAACCAGCCATATCCTTACGGAAACTATTCTATTTTTGTTGCAGAGGTGGCTTCAACCTGTAACGAAGCCTTATTAAATGATTATTTACTAAAAACAATTGATGATGAGCAAAAACGAATCTATTTATTAAATCATTATTTAGAAGGTTTTAGAGGCACTGTATTTCGTCAAACGATGTTTGCTGAATATGAGCATTTAATTCACCAGAAGGCTCAAAATAATGAGGCCTTAACAGCAGATTCATTAACCGCTGAATATTATGCTTTGAATAAGAAGTATTTCGGTGAAGAGGATATAGTAATTGATGAGGAAATCGGCTTAGAATGGGCGAGAATTCCACATTTCTATTACAATTATTACGTATATCAATATGCTACTGGCTTTAGTGCAGCAACAGCATTAAGCAAGCAGATTCTAGATGAAGGAGAGCCAGCGGTTAAACGTTATATTGATTTCTTAAGCGCAGGAAGCTCTGACTACCCAATTGAAGTACTAAAGAAAGCAGGAGTAGACATGACAAGCGCCGACCCAATCAGAGACGCATGTAAAGTCTTCGAAGAAAAATTAAATGAATTAGAACAGTTATTATCATAACAAGCTAAGGGAGAGTACAATGGGTACCCTCCCTTTAAAATCCTTTAAATCTTTTTCTATCATTCAGGTAAAAAAGAAACATAAAAATTCCAATAAAAAAAATTGGAATACTAATAATCAAAGGAAAGATCTTCATTAACGCAAGAATATGGAGAGAAAATCCGAAAAAAATAAAAAGAACCATCAAAATAACGGGTAAATTCTTCATTCGTCATGCCACCTTTTATTTGAGGTTACTGTAATCCGCTAGTTATAGTGTATTGTCCGAAAAAGAATAATATGATATTTTGACAATTATGTGAAATAAAGCACAATCGCATTGTCAACGGGTCCAGTCACATGGTATATTCTATACGTGAAGTTAATCACAACAAACATATACCCCTTTGTTTGACCGTGAAAAATTTCTCCCATCCCCTTTGTTCGTATTAATAGAAAAAGACCTTGCAGTGAAAACTGCAAGGTCTTTTCATTTTTTTTTATGCCTAATCTTCTACATACCGCCAAAAAGTCCCATATTTAGCTGGCATTTGTTCAACCTTTTGAAGTAAAAGCAGTTTTTTCATTTCTCGTTCAACCTGAGAAATAGACATGTTGTAAACGACGGCGATTTCCTTGGAAGCCACAAACTTAAAATACTTCAAAAATGACTCTAATGGCGGCGGCTGATTTTTTACTGGCTGCTCAGAAAGCATTTCTTCAAGAATTTGAACATAGACTTCATACGGGTAAGAACCAGTAATTTTAATTCCTTCATCTTCGGCATTCTCATTAAAAAATACAAGGGTGGGGATTTCTTGTACCTCCATTTCGGCAGTGATTTTTAAATCACACTGAAATGCTTTTGCCGCACTTTCGGAATGGAAATCAGAAATGAATTCCTCGACATCCAATCCTGCACTCGTTGCGCAGGATTTTAGAACCTCAAAATGGGAGATGTTTTGTTTATCAATAAAAAGTTTTTCTTGTACCTTGCGAAGAAACCGTATGCCTGCTCGTCTGCCTTGCAGTTCTGCTGCCTTTATTGCAACAGAAGCAATATACGGGGAAGCTACCGGATCTTCTAGCCAAAGGCTCCCATCACAGGACATTCCTGATCTGCTTGCTGTCTTTTCCCATAATTCTGCAATCACTTCGTAATTTTTCTTTTTGCTAACATTTAAGTTTGCAATATTTCCACTTAGAACATGTTTAATGGAAAAGTAGCGTCCATATTCAATGTGCAGCTTTTTTAGGATCGGCTCGAGTGCCCAACACTCTGGGCATAAAGGATCAATGAACATATATATTTCGAGTGGCTTCTTGTCATAATTGTAGACTTGCTGCTTTGACGTGAACCAAGGGTTACTCACGAATTTTCACCTGTTATCTCATAGTCATCTGGCTTATTTATCATGTGTTGAGCAGTAAGATAGAGCCTTGAATAAAATTCATCCCTTATCGGACCCTTTAATCCAGTCTTGTCCATCGCTAGTTTCATACACGATAACCAAGCTTTTGCACGGATAGGAGTTATGGGAAAAGGCAAATGTCGTGCACGCATCATCGGATGACCATGCTCTTCAGTATACAACGGTGGTCCCCCCAAATATTGTGTTAAGAATTGCTTTTGTTTACGGGCAATTTCGGAAAATTCATTCGGAAAGATTGGTGCAAGATCAGGATGTTGTGCAACTAGACCATAGAAAGTATTCACTAGGCGTTGTAAGGCTTCTTCGCCAATGGCTTCATATGGAGTAGGCTTTTTCTCATTCATGTTGACAACTCCTTTAAATATGTTTGTATTATTATTTTATCAATGCATTTTTATTATCTCAAATAAACCGCTTATATTTTTTGCTGGTAAAACCGAGCGATTTTATTGGGGGTTATTCGTAAAGGTATACTATATTGATTGAGCAGCTCCTTGAAAGCAGCTTGACCAAGTTGATAATCGTCCACTTCGTATTCTACCTCGTAGTCTTCAGTATTTAGATATGTGCTGTGATCTAATACTAACAGTCCATTCTTATAAGGGAATTCAGCCCTATCTGTTGAAAGAGAGCCGAAATATACAATATCGGTAAATGATATATTGAGTTGTTCCAAACGCTTATGAATGAGCCCCTTAGGAAGTATTCCATTTTTGATCGCATCCAGGAATTCATTATTAGTTATATACTGTGTCGTTTCTAACAGACCAACGGCAGCTGGCTGCTTTAATGTCATTTCATACTGCCCACTTTTTTCCCTGATCCTTAAAGCTGAACCTAACTCCTTTAATGAAAAACTGGGTGTATCAAAATAATGATTTGTTTGGCTGATGATTTGGTCTTCCTTTACTTTAAATTCCTTAAGCAGGTTTTCATACTCCACTTTTGTGAGTAGATTTTTAAATTCAATTTCAATAGTCTCTGACATCGTTAGTCCATCCCTTTCCTTTCATCCCCTTATTTTATCTTAGCATTTGACCGAACCGCAATTCTTGGGTGAAATGGATAGATTATGCTAAAATAGTAGGCAGGTGGAGGTAAAAATTATGAATAAAAGAATATTAATTAGCAAGGCGAACATATCAAATAATAAATTACTATTACAAGCAAATGAGGCTATTACAGGATTAACACAAGCAGAACAAATTCTTGTTGATTCAAAGCAATTTTCCTTTGTTTACTTAATGGAGAATCAAGATGGGTATACATATATCGAGATTCCTGAATCAATTTGGCCATTATTAAAAGAGACATTAACAAAACAATTACCGGTATGGCTTCACTTCGGTGAGGAAGAATTAGAGTTAACTAATTTTAATGAGGAATTAGTTGAAGTTATCAACAACATAAGAGGAAATAGCAACTATGGTGAAGAGATGGTCACAAAGGTAGAAGGGATATTTTAAACATATAATAGTTTTTTATTGAGGTGGAATCATGAAGCATTGGGACCAATTCTTAGCTCCATATAAACAAGCAGTTTCAGAGCTTAAAATAAAATTAAAGGGTATGAGAGGACAATTTGAGTTAGACTCCAGCCATTCGCCTATTGAATTTGTGACTGGACGAGTCAAGCCAATTGCAAGTATTCTTGATAAGGCTAATCAAAAAGGGATTCCACTAGATAAATTGGAAGAGGAATTGCAGGACATTGCCGGTATGCGTATCATGTGTCAATTCGTGGATGATATTCACCATGTCGTAGGCTTATTAAGGAATAGAAATGACCTAGAAATTGTTGAGGAAAGGGATTATATTTCACATAAAAAAACGAGCGGATATCGTTCTTACCATGTTGTGATACGTTATCCGGTACAAACAATCCACGGGGAAAAGAAAATACTAGCTGAAATTCAAATCAGGACATTAGCAATGAACTTCTGGGCCACAATAGAACACACGCTAAATTATAAATATAAAGGTATATTTCCAGCTGATATTAAAATGCGGCTGCAAAGTGCTGCAGAGGCAGCGTTTCGACTTGATGAGGAAATGTCCTTGATTCGTGGTGAAATTCAAGAGGCGCAAGCATTTTTTACAAGAAATAAGGAGTTCAAACAAGAAGAGAAAAGCTGATATAGCATTGTAAGTATTTCATTACAAGGAGAAGACATTTATGAAATTTGCGATTACATCTAAGGGAGATCAAAAATCGAATATCTTGATGCATAAAATGCGTACTTATTTACTCGATTTTGATCTTATCTACGATGAGGATCAACCGGATATTGTCGTTTCGATTGGTGGAGATGGAACACTTTTATATGCTTTTCACCGATACAGCAGCCGCTTGGATAAAACAGCCTTTGTCGGAATACATACTGGCCATCTTGGCTTTTATGCGGACTGGACACCTGATGAAATTGAAAAACTTGTAATTGCAATTGCCAAAACTCCATATCAGGTGGTCGAATATCCCTTAATAGAAGTAATCATTCGGTATCAGCATGCTGGAAAGGAATCTCGATATTTAGCCCTAAATGAATCTACTGTCAAAAGTATTGAGGGGACATTGGTTATGGATGTAGAAATTCGCGGACAGCACTTTGAACGCTTTCGGGGTGATGGTCTATGTGTTTCCACGCCATCTGGCAGTACGGCATACAATAAAGCACTTGGCGGGGCAATTATCCATCCTTCTATATCAGCTTTGCAGGTTGCTGAAATGGCTTCGATTAATAACCGGGTTTTCCGTACAGTTGGCTCACCGCTAATTCTGCCATCACATCATACCTGTATGTTAAAACCGGTTAATCGTCCAGATTTTCAAGTAACCGTTGATCATCTTACTTTGCTTCATAAGGATGTAAAATCCATTCAATTCAGGGTTCCAGATGAAAAAATTCGCTTTGCCCGATTCCGTCCATTTCCTTTCTGGAAGAGGGTCCATGACTCCTTTATATCAGATTCGGATTAATCGTCACGCTGGAGGAGCAACATGAAACCAAATTTTGAATTACAGTGGGTTATTACTGAACATTATGAAGGTCTATCGATCAAAGAATTCCTAAAAGAAAAAGAAATATCTCGAATTGCACTAACCGATATAAAATTTAAAGGTGGCAAAATTCTAGTTAATAACACGGAGGTTACCGTCCGTTATGTTTTAAAAAAGGATGATACCATTAAGGTTGTTTTTCCGCCTGAAAACCCCAGTGAAGGTGTAATAGGAGAGCAAATAAAATTGGACATTCTTTTTGAAGATCCGTTTATATTGGTTGTTAATAAACCAGCGGGGATGAGTACCATACCATCTAGGGAGCATCCAAAAGGTAGTTTGGCAAATGCCTTGGTTGGGTACTATGAAAAAATTGGCATTAGAGCTACCTCCCATATTGTAACCCGTTTAGACCGAGATACCTCAGGGATTGTATTAATTGCAAAACATCGGCATGTACATCATTTATTTAGTAAGCAGCAGCAAAATGGTCATGTTAAAAGAACTTATGAAGCATTTGCTGAGGGAAGTTTAAAACTAGAATTCGGCTTTATTGAAGAACCAATTGGCAGGAGGCCTGACAGTATAATAGAACGAGAAGTACGAAATGATGGGCAATATGCATGTACAGCGTATAAAGTATTGAACAGGTATAAAGAGTTTACTCATGTTGAATTAGAGCTTAAGACTGGCCGAACTCATCAAATACGGGTTCATATGTCTTTTATAGGTCACCCGTTACTGGGTGATGATTTATATGGTGGAAATATTCTCCTAATTAAGCGACAGGCATTACATTGTAAAAAAATACATTTCTTACACCCTTTTACCGGCATGGAAATGAATTTCACTGCACCACTTCCTTTGGATATGAAGGAAATAGTAAAGGCTGCCCTATAAAATGGTCAGCCTTTTGCGTTTTATGGTGATTTCCTAGGAAATTTGTCGATGCATCTAGGATTATTTTCCCTATTTTCATTCAAATTCTTTAAACTTCTCTTTAATGTATGGCATAGTAGAATCTACAGAAACGATTTCCAACTCAGGATATCGAAGCGCCGTTAACTTGCCGCCAAAAACGGCCCCAGTATCAATATTATATGTATTATTGATTACTCTTGGTTCTTTTACTGGGGTATGACCGTATACGATTATTACGTTACCCGTATATTGTTTCGCCCAATCTCTTCTAACAGGAGAACCATCAGGGTGTTTCTCACCGGTTATATCTCCATAAAGAACAAACGTCTTAACCTTAGAGTTTGTTTTTCCGATAAATTCTTCTTTTATTCCAGCGTGCGCGATAACTAACTTATTTTGGTCTAATACTAAGTGAAGCGGTGATTTTTCATAAAGGTCGATGAATTTATCTCGAATTGACCGCTGATCTTTTTTAGGTAGCGACTTATATTCTGCAACAGTAGTTTCAAGTCCATGTGTTTCCTGGACCTTATTACCAAGTAAGTAACGATAAAGCTTATTACAGTGGTTCCCTGGTGTATAAAATGCTTGTTTCTCTTCGATAACAAGCCGCCAGACTATTTCAGCAACTTTTAAGGAAGATGGACCACGGTCCGTTAAATCCCCAACAAAGGCTAAACGCCTGTTTTCTGGGTGTATGGGAATTCCATCTTTCCATTGATAACCGCACTTTTTGGTTAAGGCTTCAAACTCTGGTAAACATCCATGTATATCACCGATAATATCAAGTTTCATTGAAATGATTCCCCCCTTATCTATATTTTTTGTTGTTTTAGTAATTTTTATAAAAAGAAACGAAGGAGGACGACTTATGGAACAGCACGCTTCTGTTATCTCTTTATTAGTTGTTGTCACAGTTGCTTTTGTAACGCCAATCCTACTCCATAGGTTAAAATTAAATTTTATCCCTGTTGTGGTTGCAGAAATCATTATGGGGCTTGTGATTGGAAAAAGCGGTTTTAATGTGGTCCATGAGGATATGTGGTTATCGACTCTATCTACACTGGGATTTATTTTCTTGATGTTTCTAAGCGGGTTGGAAATCGATTTTACTGCCTTCACAGGAAACAAGAAACCTGTCACACTTCCAAGCGGTAAAAAAGAACCGAACACTTTCATGGTCTCAACTTTGATTTTTACAGGAATATTTATCTTTTCATTAGCTTTATCCTATTTGTTTGTGTTTGCTGGTTTTATTGAAAATGCCTTTTTAATGACTCTCATCATATCAACAATTTCGTTAGGGGTCGTCGTTCCCACCTTAAAAGAAGCGCACCTAATGAAGACCAATATTGGCCAAATTATATTATTGGTTGCTGTTGTAGCCGATTTAGTGACCATGATCCTTTTGGCTGTCTTTGTGTCTATTTCTGACCCAGGACAGGGGAATATTTGGCTGTTGCTGATTTTGTTTGCAGCTGGATTAGTTTTATATTTTGTTGGTAAAAAGTTTAAAAATCGGCCCTTACTAGAAACGTTGTCAAAAGGGACCGTACAAATTGGGACACGTGCTGTTTTTATGCTCATTATCGTATTAGTAGGTCTTTCAGAAACAGTAGGGGCAGAAAATATACTAGGAGCATTCCTGGCAGGAGTATTAGTTTCTCTTCTTTCACCAAACCAAGAACTGGTCCATAAACTAGATTCCTTCGGATATGGTTTTTTAATTCCAATCTTTTTTGTAATGATTGGTGTTGAACTAGATATTTGGTCGCTTTTTGCAGATAAGAAGTTATTGTTATTAATCCCATTATTATTAGTAGGACTTTTACTTTCAAAGCTTATCCCGGTTTATTTATTGAAAATTTGGTACGATACAAAGACTGTCCTAGCTTCAGGTTTCTTACTTACATCTACACTTTCCTTAGTAATTGCAGCTGCTACCATTGGAGAGCGTATGGAGGTTATTACTCCAGAGATGAGTGGGACACTAATATTAGTAGCTGTCATCACGTCTATTTTTACACCGATTGCTTTTAAAAAATTATTTCCAATAGAAGTGGCTGTACTTCCAAAAATAAGAATTGCATTTTTAGGGGCAAATCAAGTAACACTGCCTGTTTCAAGGGAACTTAAGTCTGGACTTTACGAACCGGTCTTATATCATACAAAAATGGAAAAATCCGATAAAATGGGTTCAACATCATTATTTGATATAGTTGAGATCGAAGATTATTCATTGGAAACAATTGAAGAAAATAAAATTTTTCAAAATGAGATTATTGTTATTTCTACCGGTCATGAACAGACTAATGCAGATTTAGCTTTTAAGGCTAAGGAAATGGGAGTATCCAGGGTAATAGTTCGCATCGAAGGTCCCGAACTCGAGCAGAGCCTTAGAGAGAAGGAAGTTGAGGTTTTCTCATCCTTCATGTCAACGAAAACATTGCTTCGTGCCTTAATTGAAACACCGAGTGTTATTAACATTTTAACAAACCAAGAAACATCATTACATGAAATAAGAATGCAAAATGAACAGTTTGATGGAATGACATTAAGAAGGTTTCCATTCACAGGAGATGTTATTTTTGTGCGGATTTTCCGTGGAAGGGATTCTATAGTCCCTCATGGTGACACTGAACTGCTGTTAAATGATCGTTTGATTGTTACTGGTACGAAGGAATATGTCGATGAATTGAAAAGGGAACTCGAGTACTAGGTGCTCTTAAGTACTGCTGCTTTTCATTTTTTCTTAAATAGTGTAATATTAGTACCAAGTACTAATAACTAATATAAATTTTTAAAGCAGGGGGACTATTTCTATATGAATCTTTCTTTGGCAGGAAAAACATATGTTGTAATGGGTGTTGCAAATAAACGAAGTATTGCATGGGGAATTGCCCGGTCGCTGAATAATGCAGGAGCCCGATTAATTTTCACTTATGCAGGAGAAAGACTTGAAAGCAGTGTTAGAGAATTGGCGGAATCATTAGAAGCAGAAGGTACTCTTGTTCTTCCATGTGATGTAACACAGGATGAGGAAGTGGCTAAGTGTTTTGCTGAAATTAAGGATGCTGTAGGTACCATTCATGGTATTGCACACTGTATTGCATTTGCAAATAGAGAAGAATTAAGCGGTGAATATTTAAACACGACAAGAGAAGGCTTCTTGTTGGCACATAATATTAGTTCTTACTCACTAACCGCTGTAGCAAAAGAGGCAAGAGGGCTAATGACAGAAGGTGGAAGTATTGTCACCCTTACCTATTTAGGTGGAGAACGCGTCATTCAGAATTATAATGTTATGGGTGTTGCAAAGGCTTCTTTAGACGCAAGCGTTCGTTATTTGGCTGAAGACCTAGGTAAAGATGGGATTCGTGTCAACTCAATCTCTGCCGGTCCTATAAGAACTCTATCAGCGAAAGGTATTGGCGATTTTAATTCTATTACTAAAGTGATTGAAGAAAAAGCACCGTTACGCAGAACGACAACACCAGAAGAGGTCGGTGATACTGCACTGTTCCTATTCAGTGATCTGTCTCGGGGTATCACGGGTGAGAATATTCACGTTGATTCAGGATTCCATATTAAATAAATGATTATGCCCGCTAATTTAATTAGCGGGCTTTTCTATGCCAAATTTTTAAGAACTAGTATAGGCAATTTGCATACATATAGAGTGTAGGGCTAGGTAAATGGAGGTGAATTGGATGGAGAAAAAGACAAAACGAGGTCCGTTACTTTATGTTTCACAGACCTTTTTGGATACGCCTGTAAAAAACATGCAGGAAGTTTTTACAAACAGGCAGGAGGTTCAACTGCCGATTGAGGAACCACAGCTTGAGGAGGAGAGCAGCAAGAAAGTCCCCGAGGTCTCACTGGCTAAGACTGAGCACAAAGTAAAAGAAGTGAAGCAGGAAGAAAAATCTAAAAGCAATAACGAAAAAAAACGTACATTTAATCGGGTTAAAGGCTTTAAGGAAATGAATCTTATGGAGCGGTTAGAATATCTGAGCAATTTCCCTAAAGCATTACCACCTGTTCCGTGTGTGTTTTATACTGATGAAAAGAACTACCAGGGCTATTTAGCCGAGTACAGCGAACAAGATATAACCATTCGATTTCCAGATCAAACAATTGAAACGATTCCGTTCAAGAGTTTAAATGATGTCCTGATGATTGGAATAAAGCGATAAACAAAAAAAGCCAGCCGGGTTAATCGACTGGCTCATTTTATTAACAAGTATTAGTCACAAAGACCAAGATCTACATCGGCAATACACTGTATTGCACAGAAACAATTTAAATCAACTGTAATGCAGTCATTGCTTGCTCTGAAGCGATTAACCTGACAGACTCTTTCAAGGTTAATACAGCATCTGTCTCCGCCTGCAACAAGATTTACCGGCACAAAGCCTCCATTATCGCTGCGTCCTGGAATTAGCACGCGAAGTGTTGCACAACAGTTATCAAATACATCTTCAACGCGGAAGAAGATTGATACGCAAGCATTATTTTCTCCACTAAAGAACGCATGGAATGGCGAGCCATCAGCGTTTTTTAATACAAATACACGAGTATCAGCACGATCTCTTCTAGCTGGTGAAACTAATGAACCAAGCGGTTCCAAGAAACAACTGGGGCAATCTACACACTCATCATCTACCGCATTATCCTGGATGTCTTTAATTGCACGTACTACATCGCAGACACAGCCGTTATGACTGCGAGAGTCGCTATTTCTGCCACAACCCATTAATTACTCCTCCTGTCCGTAATATATATCTTACATTACTAACATATTTCAGCAGCGGCAATTGGGTAACGGACAATCGCCTTCTTAATAAAAATTAGGCTAACTACAAGAAAGGACAAGGGTTTAATGAACATTGATTACTTAGAGTTTATAATAGTAACATTGGCCTGCTTTCGCTTAACTAGGCTAATTGTTTTTGATAAAATCACCGAGTTTCTCCGTAATCCGTTTTTTGATGAGATGGAAGAAGAAAATGAAGAGGGAACACTTGAGGTCTATTACGTTCCAAAGGGTACACCGATAAAAAAATTCATAGGGGAGCTGCTTAGCTGTTATTGGTGTACAGGAGTTTGGGTTTCGGCTGCAGTGGTAATAGGATACCTGCTTTTACCTGCTGTATTCATACCGTTCATCCTCGTATTTGCTGTGGCAGGTTTGGCAGCAATAATAGAAGCTATCGTTCAGCTTTGGATTTAAATAATTCAGCTAAAATAGTTGTCCGCCCGAGACAAGTCCTTGATTTATTTCATACCATATTAGTAGGACTAAGTATGGGAGTGGTGAAAGTGATTCGAGAAAATAAAAAAACACAAACAACAAAAAAAACTCAAACAAAGAAATCTACAAGAAAAAAAGGCTGTGGCTGCGGCAAAAAAACTCAAAAATAACTCTTTAAACTGCCCGATATATGACGGCAGTTTTTTTTTAGCAATTAAATCATTTACAAAAGTTATCCTAACCTTGTCATAATTTACGGCAATCTCGAAAAAACTACTCTGTAGTGATAGTTCTATACTAAAGATAAGGGAAGGGAACGAAATGGTCTACATAATTCGAGTAATCTTAAGTGTATGCATAACATTATTGGTTTCCTGCAGCCAGGGACAAACAGAGAAAGACAGCCAATTGGCTCTCATAAAAACGACCAATCCTAACCCGATTGTTACCGAAAAAAATAACGGCCAGGAAAAAGTTGAGAGTATTGAGAGGGAAGTTGAGAGTATTGATGAAATTTATGATGTGGCTGTAGTGAAGGGGAAAAATGATGTACTTGTGGTATATAAAGTGAAGCATATGCAGCGTTTTAGAATGAAGCAAATTGAAAAGGACTTAACCAAAAGATTGGAAAAGAAATACCCAAAGGAACAATTCACAGTTTCAAGTGACTATAAAATATTTCTTGAGGCAGTACGGCTTGTTGAAAGAAAAAATAATGGAAGCCTTTCTGATAAACAGGCTGAAAAACGGTTAAACGAAATCGTAAAAATGACATCTGATATGAAGTAAGGAAAGGGATGGACAGCAAATGGCGAGTAAGCAGAAAAAAATGACGCCCCATCAGCAAAAGTATCAACAGCTTCAACAGAAGCATGAATTAAAACGACCTGTAATAAAGAATTGTATTAAGGCGTTTTGGGTAGGAGGACTGATTTGTACAATTGGTCAAGCAATAAGTTATTTTTATATATATTTTTTCCACTTTACTGAACAAAATGTCGGCAATCCAACGGTTGCAACCATGGTGTTTTTATCAATGCTGCTAACAGGTTTCGGTGTTTATGACCGTCTTGGACAGTTTGCAGGTGCAGGAAGTGCTGTTCCTGTAACAGGTTTTGGAAATGCTGTGATATCTGCAGCTATCGAACACAGGACTGAAGGATTCGTGTTAGGTGTTGGAGGAAATATGTTTAAACTTGCAGGTTCGGTTATTCTTTTCGGGGTGTTTTCTGCTTTTGTTGTTGCGCTTATAAAAACGTTACTTGGAATGTGGGGGGTTTTGTAATTGTTAAAAGGGCAGCAAACCTGGATCTTTCAAAACAGACCAATGATCATGGCAACTGGTGTCTCCGGCGGACCCTTCGAGGCAAATGGCAACTTAGCAGATGACTTTGATATTTTGCATGAAGATTTATGGATGGGACAGGATTCATACGAAAAAGCACAAAAAGTTTTACTTGAAGGGGCTATAACGACTACTTTAGAAAAAGCAAGGATGAAGAAGGAACAAATTGAATTTTTATTTGCAGGGGACTTGATTAACCAAATTACTCCATCTAGCTTTGCAGCGAGAACTGTGCAAATACCATATTTCGGACTGTTTGGTGCTTGCTCAACATCTATGGAAGGATTGGCATTAGCGTCTTTTGTGGTTAATTACAAAGGGGCACGCAATGTGTTAACTGGGGCTTCTAGTCATAATGCTGCAACTGAAAAACAATTCCGCTATCCAACGGAGTATGGAGGACAAAAACCTCCTACCGCACAATGGACGGTTACAGGTGCAGGGGTAGGCCTGGTTACTGAGAATGTCCCTGGCCAACAGTACCCCGTTACCACATCGGCTACAATAGGAAAAGTTATAGACATGGGATTGTCTGATCCTTTTAATATGGGCGGGGCTATGGCACCTGCAGCTGTCGATACCATTATGGCACATTTTAGAGATTTGGAATTAGATCCTTCCTATTACGATTTAATTATTACCGGTGACTTAGGGAGAATCGGACACGACACGGCCTTTGAACTTATTAATAAAAACGGGCTTAATTTAGAGCGAAAACAATTCCGAGATTGTGGACTATTAATTTATAAGGATGATCAGCCTGTTCAAGCAGGAGCGAGTGGTGCAGGATGTTCAGCAACGGTTTTATATGGTCATCTATTAAATCAGATGAAACAGGGAGTCTATAAGCGAATATTAGTGGTCGCAACTGGAGCATTGCTATCGCCGCTTAGTTTTCAGCAGAAAGAATCAATTCCTTGTATAGCACATGCGGTTAGCATAGAAATGAATGAAGTGGGAGGGTAATTCTTATGATAGCAATGTTTTTTTGGGCATTTGTGGTGGGTGGAATCATTTGTGTGATCGGACAACTTTTATTTGATGTCGCTAAGCTCACACCCGGTCATACCCTGAGCTTACTAGTAGTGGCAGGAGCCGTCTTAGATGGTTTTGGTCTCTATGAGCCGTTAGTTGACTTTGCTGGTGCAGGAGCAACGATTCCAATTACTAGCTTTGGCAACTCTTTAGTGCACGGTGCTATGCAGGATGCAGAGAAGCATGGTTTAATCGGAGTTTTGACTGGCATGTTCCAAGTCACCAGTTCTGGAATATCTGCTGCGATTATTTTTGGTTTTATCGGTGCATTATTCTTTAAACCAAAGGGGTAAAAAATTTCATAGGTTGTCTATAGAGTGGCGCCTAGTACACTTTGAAGCTATATCTCATATGTTATTAATGAGACTACAAAGTGAGGTGACATTCTATGTTCTGTGGATATGGCGGCTATGGCTACGGCGGTGGATATGGCGGCGGTTCAACATTTGTTTTAATCGTCGTATTATTTATTCTTTTAATCATTGTCGGTGCAAGCTTTTATTAAGAACTGCATAATTCAGACAAAGAAGGGGTTGGCCATATCATCTGGCCAGCCTTTTCTTTTATCCTTTTCTTTCACGTTTTTTCCCTTCCTTCATACACTATCAGTAGCCTATGAAGGAGCGTGATTTTTACCATGGATAATGGTTTTTTTAAAAATGTTGAAAAGAAAACTGGAGTTAATATGAAAGATATTTTTGATTTAGCGAACTCCCTACAAAATGCAAACTTTAAAGATGAAAAAACTGTTCGTAATGTGATTCGCCGTGTTTCACAAATTGCCAACAAACCGGTAGATAAGGCAACGGAAGATAAAATTGTGCAGTCTATTATTAACGATGGAAAACAGCTTGATTTTAATACGATTTCAAAAATGATTAATAAGAAATAACTAAAAAAGACCTTTTTCCTTATGGAAATAGGTCTTTTTGTTATTTTTTCTTTATTTTGATCAAAGGGGATAAGAAACGAGACGGGTGAGCTTTTTTGCCTCTGCGATGCTGGGGAACTGAGATTAGAAGCTCATTTTTTGCACGTGTCATAGCTACATAAAAAAGTCTTCGTTCTTCTTCAAGTGCGGCAAAATCACCATTTCTAGAACTGTCTAGTGCGTAATCATGCGGCAGACTGCCATCTACTGTTCCAATGATATATACATTTTTATATTCTAATCCCTTTGCCCGGTGGATGGTACTTAGACTAATGGTCTCGGGAAAATGCTTGCTAAGATTTTTAATTTCCTTATTCATAGCAGACATATGTTCAGCATGAGACAAGAGTGCTTGATTACTGGTAAAGCTTTTAGCTGCAACTTTTAGATCCTTTAAATCATCAGAACCTTTTTCTTGCTGATTTGATTCAGTGCCTCGTTTTTTCAAAAAGTCAAGAAAACCCAAATCTTTTTCAATACTTTCAATTGATTTTAAAGGGGAGGAAAATTTCAATGAGCGAATCAGCTGAACTGCCTTTTTTACTTTCTTTTCTTGAAAAGTATGTTTAGTTTTTAAATGGGATAGGGCCTCTAGGCAGGTACAATCTTTTAGTATGCTTTCTGCCTTTATATCCTTAAGTACTGTTTGACTCAAAAATAATATAGGTAAAATATCCGATAATGCCTGAATATCCTCTTCATCCAAACTGATTTTTAGAAAGGAAAGAACGCTTTTTACAATTCTACGCTCATAAAAAGACTCTGAATCCAAATCTATCTTAAAAGGCAGGTTCGAACTTGCCAAACGTTCAAATACTGCCCGAGAACCTGCATTTGTCCGAAATAAAATCGCAAAATCAGAGGGCTTTGCTCCCTGGACAATTTTCTCTTGGATGTCGGTAACAATCATTGTGGCCTCTTCTTCTTCATCATAAGGGAAAAAGAGGATTGGAGACGTCCCCGATTCATATTGTGCTTTCATTCTCTTAATTCTTCTAACCTTATTTTTTGAAATCATTTCATTGGCTGCAGAGACGATTTCATGAGAGGAGCGGTAGTTTTGTTCAAGCGAAACCAATTTTGCATTTGGAAAGTCTTTTTCAAATGCTAACAGATAACTAGGGTCACTTCCTCTAAAGGAATAGATGGCCTGATCATCATCCCCAACCGCACAAACATTTTTATATTTGTCTGATAGCAGCTTTATCAATTCATATTGAACCTTATTTATATCTTGGAATTCATCAATTAGAAAATACTGAAAGCGATTTTGGTAAAGCTCAAGCAGGGATGGGGTGCTGCTCAGCAGCTGATAACAGCCAATCAGCATGTCATCAAAATCAAATAAACCCTTTTGCGTTTTATACTCTTCATATCTTTTATATAGGTAGGCCGTCTTTTCTTCCCAATCACTCTCTGGCTTCACTTGATGGGGGAATAAAAGCGAATTCTTCCAAAATCCAATCTGTTGAAGGGCCAAATCATAAGCAAATTCCTTCTCAGATAAATCGATTTCTCTGCCTGCTTCTTTCAAAATCTTATCGCGCTGCCATTCTTTCTTCAATAAACGCTCTGAAGACCAATTGTTTCCTTCATGGAACATCAGAATCCGATAAAAAATACTGTGGAAGGTGCCTGTCACCAACTTGCTTATTTGTTCCTTTTTCATCTGAGGATAGGAAAGTAAACGAGTCTTCATTTCTCCCGCAGCTTTTGAGGTAAAGGTGACGAGCATAATAGTACGCGGATCAATTTTCTTAACATCCAGCATATAAGCAGTACGTGCTGTAAGTACTCTTGTTTTACCGCTGCCGGCCCCAGCAAGGACGAGTAATGCTCCTTCAGTTTCCATGACTGCTGTTGCTTGGCTTTTATCAAGGATGACTCCATTTGCTGATAAGTCCTTCAAATAAGAGTCATGTTCCAGATGTTGTAAGCCTTCATTTTTTTTTAATGGAATGGAGCATTCTATTGCTTTGGCTGGACGGAATAAGCCTGTGTTTTTTGTTGTTTCAATAATCGTTCTCCCTTGAGGGATACGAAATCCATTCCGCTCCACAATAACCGGTTCTGGATTTTCCTTAATAATAGGTTCAGGGCATTTTTGTTCCGGAGATTTTATATGATAAAAATAGGGTTCTTCGTGGATGCCGAGAAATAACCTAACTTTTTCATTACAAACAGGACAGTATAATTCTCCATTTTTCCCATGTATATATAGAAGTTGGAATTGTTCTCTAGCTATCTGTTCAAGAACAACCCTTTGGTTTTGGTGCATAGCAGTTTTCATTTTTTAGCCTCTTTTTTAAGGCTCTTTTCTTATACTATGTTGCTTTTTGGGTCAAAATTTAAAAATTGTGGCTAAGTTTCAGCAGAAAAATCACATATATTTTATAAGAAAAGAGCCAGCATACTAAATTCAAAAGTGCAAAATAACTATTTCCACGTTAAAATCGGCTTTAAGATTTTAACAACAATATTTACGAAAACAGTCTTTTTCAAAATACGACAAACTCTATGATAGCAAAACCTGATGATATCGAAAAGTGCCCAAGTATACGGAAAATCAAAAAAGCACTTGCCTCCCAAGGGCAAGTGCTAGAAACTAAATTTTTTTTATCATTGTCTTATGTGGGATACCTGCATCTAAAAATTCCTCTGATACTGCCTCATATCCAAGGTTAGCGTAGAATGGGATCGCATGTGTCTGAGCATTTAATTTTAATTTATGTAGACCATTTTTTTGTGCATAAGCTTCAATTTCTTTCATTATGGCTTTCCCGGAACCGGTATTTCTAGCTTCCCTTAATACACAAATTCGTTCTACCTTTCCATAACCATCTACAACACGAAAGCGGCCAGCTGCAATTGGTGCACCTTCCAGATAAGATACGAAATGGACAGCTTCTTCCTCAAACTGATCGATTTCTTCTTCTTCAGGTACATTCTGTTCATCAATAAAAACGATTCTTCTAACGGAGAAAGCATCTTGTAGTTCTTTTTCATTTTCAACAACTTTTACATTCACAGTTGATTATTCCTTTCCTAGGCGAAATGTTTCATAAACTGTCCAAGATCCATTTTCTAGTTGATATAGTAAATGGAAGCGGTCAATTGTTTCTTCAAGGTCAAACCTTTTCATCCTTAATGAGCCATAAACATCTGAATGTTCATCATTCGATAGTTTTTGACCAATCGTAATATGCGGAACAAAAGCATATTCTAAGTTCTGATCACTAAATTCTTGATTGATTTCATGATGTAAATGGTTTAACTCTTCGGTTGGCTCAACTTTAAAATAAATCACATTATTGACTGGCTGGAAAGAGCTGATTTTCATTGTTTTTAAGGTAAATGCATTGGTATTACGTGCAATTTTCCGTAATTTATCTGCAAACAGTACTACTTCTTGTTCTGTTGCTTCAAATGCATTTTTCAATGTCAAATGCGGAGTGATTAGTGAATAATGCGGGTCATATCGCTTTCGGTATGAATTGGCTAAATCCTGTAGTTTTTTTGATGGAAAAATAACAACCCCAATTTTCATATGTCTAACCTCCAAATAACAAGATTCTTTCGGTATTAATATTCGGTTTAGTTTTTGACCTTCTTAATATTATATCAAATATTCCAAAAATATGAAATCACCCTTAAAACATCATCTTAAGGGCTCTTTTTAGATCAGGCTGCCAATGTGTCCAAGTATGGTCGCCATTGAATTCATCGTAGAAATATGTAAATGTCTTTTCGGTAAGGGCAGACGAGAGCCTGCGATTGGGACTAAGGAAATCGCTTATTTTACCGTTAGTAGTTTGGACCGCTGTTTCTTGGTTACCAACGATGTGATATATTTCTAAATGCTCCGTTTCTGTGAAGCTTTTGACCATTTCCATTACCTGTTCATCAACATATGGAGATTGTAGAAGCACTTTACCAAAAGTGTGCGGGTAGTGGAGAGCGGTCATTAACGATACGGTTGCAGCTAGTGAATCACCGATTAGCGCCCTAGTAGAGCCCATATGATAGGTTGGAAACTCTTGGTCTAGGAATGGAACTAATTCATGTGCCAAGAAACGAATATACTGTTGATGCTGGTCACCGTCAGGGTGGTATTTCCTGCGGCGATCTTCTACATCTTTATAGGGTATCCCAATAATGATTAAATTTTCAATTTCTCGTTCAAAAAGGTACTCATCTGCTAATCGTCCAATTTTGCCAAGTTGAAAATAATCTCTGCCATCCTGGGCAATTAACAGTGAGTACTTATATAATGGTGAGAAATTTGCAGGTAAATAGATGAGAAGAAGGACTTCTTCTCCCAGCTCTTTACTTTTAATCGTATGTTCTTTTATCGTGCCTTTTGGTATCTCCATGCGACAATTCCCCCAATGTTCGATAGATACAACTGCATTTTATCATAACTATGGTGGAAATGCTCAAGTGGAAAGAAGAGATAAGGGTGTTGGATTAGTGTAGGAAGGTATTGTTGGAGCGTGTATTTGGCATTATGGATAAGATATTTTCGCGGCGAAAGGTTCGAATCTGTTTACGAAGCAGACAGTAGGCGCGAATGTAGTCATCATTTACTTCTTTCACGAGTAATTTACGTTGTGAAATTTGTTGGTCTTTTGAAAGATAAATCATCTCTAACGGAATATTTTCCTCTACAGAACGTAACAGTAATCCATCCATGTCTATCCCTCCTTTCTGATATTTTATACTATTAGTATACCCGAACATTCGTTCTTTATTCAATAAAAAATAGAACAGATGTTCTTTTTAAAAACTGTTGACTTTTTGTGAGTTTTTACTATAATTATATTTGTAGCTAAATAAGAGATCTGATAGTTCAGTGGGAGAATACATCCTTGACAGGGATGGGGTCGGGGGTTCGAATCCCTCTCAGATCATATTCAAAATCCTAACATCTTATTGATGTTAGGATTTTTTCTGTTCAAAGGGTCAGTCTCACTATGGGGCTGACCCTTTCTACATCTCTAGCCCTAATTGAAAATCAAGCTGAGGCTCAATTATGTGAAACCCTGAAAAAAGGTAAGATGATATCAAGAAAACAAAAGGAGGAAAACAATATGAAAAAATTTGGTTTAGTCTTAGCGGGAGGATTGGCAGCCATCATCTTACTGTCAACTCTAGGTCCGATGTTGGGGTTATTAATAAGTCTCGCGATTTTATATTTTATCTACAAACAATTCTTAAAAGCAGAATCCACAGGATGGAAAATTACTTTGGGAATTATCGGGGTTATTTTCCTAATGGCTTCTATCTCTAACGCACCAGCTATTATCGGACTTGTGGCAGCTTACATTCTTTATCTTGTTGTTAAAAACTGGAATGCCAGCAAACAAGCTGTCATCAAGGAAGAATCAGATCCATTTGTAAATTTTGAAAAGCAATGGAATGAACTTAAAAACTATTAATCAAAGGAGAGAAAATAACATGACAAATCTTTTCACAAGAATCAAAAATACAATTACGGCAGATTTAAACGAGGCGCTAGATAAAAAAGAGAAACAAAATCCTATTTCCTTACTGAATCAATACCTCCGCGAATGCGAACAGGAAACCGAAAAAGTTGCAAAGTTCTTGGAACGTCAAACCACACTTAAGGATGAATTCACAAAGGAGTTGTACACGGCAGAGCAGTTAGCTGAAAAAAGAAAATATCAGGCTGAAGTCGCTTCAAAAGCGGGAGAAACTGAGCTTTATCAATTTGCCTTTGAGGAGCAGCAATTATATTCTAATCGTGCAGAGCGAGTAAGAGCAGCGCTTGAGCAAGTAAAAGGCCAGCTAGTTGAACTAGAAAGAAAGCATGGAGATATGAAAAATAAACTAAAAGATATGCATCTTCGTAGATTGGAGCTAATGGGACGTGAAAACGTAACAAGAGCAAATCATCGAATCAACCAAGTATTAGAATCTAACACATATTCTACTAAATCGATCTCACGATTCGAAGAAATTGAAAATTATATTAATACTCTCGAGAACCAAGTCCATCGTTCATATAATCAAACAACGATTGACACACGGATTGAACAGTTAGAAAAAGAAATGAATCACTCACATTAGGATTAAGTACTAAGAAACGCATGGATAAAGGTCCATGCGTTCAGTATTTAAAGGCTTTGTTTTTTAATCCACTTTATGTAATTGTCCATCACTGTATCAACGAACTGAACTGTTGGCTCATGAACTAGATTTCCAGATTCGTCCAGCTTTTCATGAACCGCCCCAATAAATACCTCATTTCCCGGCAATGTTAATGCGGAAATGCCAGGAGAATTTAATATCTGTCGCAGGTGCATTTGTGCACGTGCAGTTCCTAATACTCCAGGGGAACTGCCAACGATCATGACAGGTTTGTTCACCATGACTTTATCAACACGAGAAAACCAATCAATTGCATTTTTTAAAAAAGCAGGAATAGAGTGGTTGTACTCAGGTGTGACGAAAAGAACACCATCACTTTGGGCGACCTTTTGCTTTATCTCTGTTACGATTTCCGGTGGTGTTAATTCATCATCTTGATTATACATGGGAAGTTTTTCAATCGGCAGAATTTCTAATTCTGCAGCTGCTTGATAGCGTCTTTGCATAAATACCGCTATTTTTTTGTTTAACGATTCCTTACGGTTACTGCCGACAAGTACTGCGATTTTCATCTATATCTCTCCTTTCAATTCAATATTTTACCACTAGGTTGAAAGTAAAACACATGAAAGAGGGTCTAAATAATTATCGAATTTAGTAAGAGTTTTTTCCTATAATAATATCGTAATTGTTATTTGAATATTCTGTTAAATTAATATATAATAGTTAAAACCAAATTTTAAATTAAATAATAGTTTTAAAGGAGTCGAGTTGAGAATGGAAAAAGTTAGTGTAGAGAGCAGAGGTTATTTTGGTGAATTTGGAGGAAGTTTCGTTCCAGAGGAGCTTCAATTAGTACTTAATGAAATGGAAGCACAGTTCTTAAAATATAAAGATGACCCAGATTTTATAGAGGAGTTAAACTATTACCTCAAGGAATATGTCGGACGTGAAAACCCGCTGACCTATGCGGAGAATTTAACGAAACAAATTGGTGGAGCAAAACTCTATTTAAAAAGGGAAGATTTAAACCATACCGGAGCTCACAAAATAAATAATGCAATCGGTCAAATATTATTAGCGAAACGAATGGGTGCGAAACGAATTATTGCTGAAACGGGTGCTGGTCAACATGGTGTAGCAACGGCTACCGCATGCGCGATGTTTGGTATGGAATGCATTATTTACATGGGAAAACTAGATACCGAGCGTCAGGCGTTAAACGTTTTTAGGATGGAATTATTGGGGGCAAAGGTTATCCGAGTTGAGAAAGGGCAGGGCCGATTAAAGGATGCGGTGGATGAAGCCTTAGCGGACCTCGTTCAAAACTATCAAAATACCTTTTATTTATTAGGATCAGCAGTAGGTCCGCATCCATACCCGTCCATGGTTAAATACTTCCAAGCGATTATAAGTGAAGAATCAAAGCGTCAAATTATCGAGAAAGAAGGCAGGCTGCCAACGGCAGTTATTGCCTGTGCAGGCGGAGGAAGTAATGCAATTGGTGCTTTTGCACACTATATCAATGAAAAATATGTACGTTTAATTGGCGTAGAGCCACAAGAAGCGCCAACCTTAACAAAAGGCATTCCAGCCATCATTCACGGCTTTAAATGTTTAACGCTTTTAGATGAACATGGCAATCCTCAGCCTACCTATTCGATTGCTGCCGGTTTAGATTATCCAGGTGTTGGACCGGAGCATAGCCATTTGAAAACAAGTGGAAGAGCGGAATACGTTACGGTTACTGGGCAAGAAGCCTTAGAGGCATTTCTACTGCTTAGTAAAACCGAGGGGATTATTCCTGCATTAGAGAGCTCCCACGCGGTTGCCTATGCTATAAAACTTGCAAAAGATTTACCAAATGAAGATGTGCTGGTTGTAAATCTGTCAGGTCGTGGTGACAAAGATGTAGAGCAGGTATTTAATATGTTAAAAAAGAAATAGTTGTGACTAGACGTATCGAATAACGATGCGTCTTTTTGTTATTTAAGCGAACATTGTTAGAATGACCTTGTATATCGAAGAAAAAAATGAGAATCTTGATTCGAGGATAAGTTTTATTAAAATACTCCCAACAGGAGTGGAGCAGATGATTAAGAAAAAAATTCGCCATCTTCAACGCTATCGTGACATTGTATATGCTTTTACCAAGTATGGATTTGGTTTTGTTATGAAAGAGTTAGGCCTCCTAGATTTGTTAGCGGTACCGAAGAGAGTGTTTGTGGAAGGAAATAAAACATTAGATACGAGAACAACAGGTGAAAGAATAAGAATGTTTCTTGAGGAGCTCGGTCCAACCTTCGTGAAAATTGGTCAAATTGCCAGCACCAGACCAGATGTTATTCCTGCTGAAATCCTTCATGAGCTGGTCAAACTTCAAGATCGTGTATCTCTTTTTTCTTTTGATGAAGTGAAAAGAATAGTAGAAGAAGAATTGTCTGATTCGCTTGAAAGTTCATTTGCAGAATTTTGTGAAACCCCTTTAGCTGCTGCCTCCATTGGACAAGTTCATTCTGCCGTTTTGCTTACAGGTGAACGTGTTGCTGTAAAGATTCAAAGGCCGAATATTATGAGTGTTATTGAAACGGATTTGGAAATTTTACAGGACCTCGTAAGATTAGCAGAAAGCAGAATCGAGTGGGTAGATAGATACCAAATTCGTACGATTGTAGATGAATTATCAAGATCACTTCGAGAAGAATTAGATTATGAAAATGAAGGCAGAAACGCCGAGAAGATTGCTAAACAATTCCATAGTGATCCAAAAGTTCACATACCAGAGGTTTATTGGGAATATACAACCAAAAAGATATTGACAATGGAATTTATCGATGGAGTTAAACTAAATGAAATTGAAAAGCTGCATTTAGAAGGATACGATACAAAGGTTTTAGGAGAAAAGGTAGTTAATGCTATTTTTCATCAAATTCTAATCGATGGTTTTTTCCATGGGGATCCTCATCCGGGAAATATTGTTGCACTTCCAAATGGAGTAATTTCCTTTATGGATTTCGGTATGGTGGGGCGGATCACTCCGGAGATGAGAGCTCATATTGCCTCCTTTGTCATTGCATTAATGCGAAAAAACACAGCGGAAGTAGTGAAGACGATAACAAGTATGGGGCTTGTACCTGAAGATGTAAATGTAAAACAACTACATGCAGATGTTGATAAGCTTCGAGAAAAGTATCTTGATGTTCCTTTTAGCCAGATGAGTGTTGGAACTGCGGTGAATGAACTTTTTTCCGTTGCCTATCGCCATAAAATTTTGATCCCTGCTGATTTAACAATATTAGGAAAAACATTATTGACACTGGAGGGGACTGTTGAAAAGCTAAACCACGAAATCAGTATCTTAGCAGTAGCTGAACCTTTTGGAAGACAGCTGCTTCTGGATCGCTTTAAACCGAAAAACGTGGCTGAGTTTGCATGGTCAAACTTTACCGAATACGGGGATATCCTTCAAGAATTCCCCAAAACGATCAAAGATTTTACATCTGTGATGAAAAAAGGCAAAATGCAGATTGAAATAACAACACCGGAAATTGATCCAGTATTAAAGAAACTTAACAAAATAAGCAATAGGCTATCGTTTAGCATTGTACTGCTTTCCTTTAGTATTATTTTGGCAGGAATCCTTATTGGTGCTTCATTATCAGGACAAACTTCCGTTTTGTTACAAAGTCTGCCAGTCATCGAGATCGGTTTTGGTATTGGTGCGGCAATGTTTATCTTATTATTATACTCCATTTTTAAATCAGGGAGATTTTGAAATAAATAATACATATAAACAGAATTAGCATATGAAAAGTTCGCCTCTGCCTGACCTCATGGTTGGGCATGTTTCATATTAAGGTGAATATAATGAGCTATACCATCCTAATAAATAAACAAAGGGGCTTAATATGTATAAGGAGAGAATTAAGTATTATTATGTAATAAATAAAAGAACAGACAATATATCTTTTCCAAAAAGATTATTATTCATTTTCTGTGGTGCTTTGCTCGTAGCTATGGCATTACAGTTATTTTTGATGAAGAATAATGTAATTGATGGCGGCATTGTTGGAGTCAGTATTATTCTCTCCCGTATGACAAGTATTGAAGTTGGTTTCTTTCTTTTAGTATTAAATACTCCATTTTTTTTATTAGGCTATTCTTATTTAGGTAAAAGGTTTATTTTATTAAGTCTATTTGCGATATTAATTCTATCATTCGGTACACATCTTCTAGAACCATATCCCTCCTTAACAAAAAATCCGTTAGTCGTTATTTTTTTTGGTGGAGGATTATTGGGTTTAGGTGTAGGGATGGTGATTCGTTTCGGAGGATCTTTAGATGGTACAGAAGTCTTGGCAATTTTGTTTAGCCAACGAACCTCCTTATCAATAGGTCAAATTGTAATGTTTTTAAATTGCTTTATTTTCAGTAGCTCTATTTTGATATTTGGCTTGAAGCAGGCGGTGTTTTCGTTAGTAACTTTTTTCATAGCCTATAAAACGATTGATTTTTCAATAAAATAATAAATAAATTTCCCAGGAGCCCAGATTATAGAGGCTTCTTTTTTTTGTTTCTTAACATTTTTGTGAATGTTGATAAATATCCTATTTTAATAATTTGAAATGTATTAAGATTCTAATAGGATATATATGGAAAGGTAAATACAGAAAAACTGTGTTGTAAATCGTTACTATAACAGAATGATGAAATTTGTCGAACGACGAAGGTTTACAAATGTACAATTTATCTTAATAATTTGAATTATAGTAACATTCATATTAGATTGACCGAAATCATTTTTTCTGAATACATACTAACCAGTTAGATAAAGAGGGCAATTATGGAATCAAAACAACAAGACCCTGTGGAATATTATAAAAGCTTGGAAAAAGGATTGAACAAAATAATCCATTCAACTGCCAATACTCTAACCTTCACACATGCTTTTGGAAAAGCAATTGAACATCATCTAGACCATGTGGTGATTCAACAAAAGGTAATTAATAACTGGTTAACTGTATGTGATATTGCTAAGAAAGAAGATTTCGCTGAAGTCGCCAGAAAAAAAGTAGAATGTGAGGATAAACTGGACGATCTCGACGAAACACTTTATATGCTAAACATTGTCCTTAAAAACGATCATTCACAGTTAAAAAAACTCAATAATTCTTTACGTGGAATGCTTTGTTTACTTGAAAATGAAGTGAAGGATTTAAAGGAAATTAAAATAAAGTCGTTGAAGGATGAACTCGAAGAATTAAAAAGGTTATTTGACGACTAACCAAATGGAGGAGAATACAATGGCTAATAAAAATGAATCACAAATTGAGAATCAAGAAATCAAGGAAAAGCAGCTTTCAAGTTTTGAATTAATCTGGAGAGCTGCTTATGAGGAAGTAGATGAATGGGCAGGGCGATTAAACCATCATGATGAAGTATTCTTAAATGCTACTAAAAAATTTGTTGAGAGTATCAAAAGAAATCAAGAAAATACTCAAGTCATTACAGAGCAGTTTAAGAAAGAGCTCCTTGAATGGGAGAAATATGCTCGTGAAGAATTACTCATGACCACAACTACCATCCAGCATTTTTTCCCTGTAAAGTCTTTTGAGGAAATCAACCAAGTAGTTGATGATATTCAAAATAAAACAACATCTTTATTAACGACACCAATTCGTACTTTAACCACAGGACAAGCACTAGACAAATACCTGGAAAGCGTAGAACAATATCTCTCTTTTAGAAAGAGGAGCAGAGATAAGTATATCGAAGCAGTAAAAAGTACAACAAATATTTTATATGAAAATCAAAAAATATTTGTGGATCTTTTTGAAAAACAAGTAAAATCTGTACTTTTACCATTTCAGCAATATATGAAGAATGCTTCGGAGTCAAAATCATAACTGTACCTGAGGTGAACTAAATGTCGACCAAAAGTCCGTTTGAACCATATGATTCTTTCAAAAAATATAGTGAAACTTGGGAAAAACAAATAAATGATTTTATATTTCTCTTATCTAATAACAATGAATTTGTCAAAATGGCGAAGGCAGGGACTGACGCGCAAACAAAGTACCTTGAAACTTTTAAAAAAAATCAAGAGACACTTGCAGGTGTGCTCAATATTCCAACCAAAAATGACTTGGCAAATGTTACTTCTTTAACAATTCAAACAGAAGAAAAAATTGAATCTCTGGAAGAACAAATTTGGAATCTGCAAGATTCATTGAAATCACAAAGCAAAGATATTGAAATTATTGTAGAGGTATCAAAAGAAATTATTAAACTAACGAAACAATTAAAAACAGAATTAGGTAAAACGAAAAAGGAACTAGCCAATTCAAAAGATATACAAAGTGAGCTGCAGGAGATTAAGTTTGAGCTGAATAGATTAACTAATCTTAAAGAAGATATAGAGTTACTAAAAAGTCACATGAAAAACGACGAACATCTAGAACAGGTATTAACAGTTTCTGGGTCAACAAATGATGAATGAAGGGGGCTTAGGAAGTGGCGGTAGATTTACCTTTTAAGGATATAATTCCTCCGCTAGAGTTAGATTATGAAAAAGAAATGAAACGCTGGAAGCATTTATTTCAAGTACTGAATGAGCCAGAACCCAAAATTGGACATACACCTAGGACTGAGGTTTGGAGAAAAAATAAATCAGTATTATGGTATTACCCAGCAAAACAAAAAAAATATGGCATTCCATTATTTTTCGTCTATTCTTTATTTAATAAACCATATATTCTTGACATTGCTCCGAAGGCAAGCGTAATTGAGGGGCTTACCAACCGTGGATACGACGTATATTTATTGGATTGGGGTACTCCCGGGTACGAAGATAAAAATATCGGACTGGATACCTACATTGAAAAATATTTGAAAACAGCCGTAAGGCGTGCCATTCGTCATTCTAATTCTGATGAGATTACAATAGTAGGGTATTGTTTGGGAGGTACCATTGCTTCTATCTATGCCTCGATTGCGGAAGAACCCATTAAAAACTTGATTGTTGCAACTGTACCTATTGATTTTACACAATATGTTGGTCCAGATAAATGGACAGAGGGTTTTAGAAATGGTGATATAAATGTTGATCGTATCATTGATGTTTATGGAAATCTCCCGTCAGCCTATGTGGAAGCAATGTTTCGAGCAGTATCGGCTCCGGTTTATTTTAGTCATTATACGACGCTGCTGCACCGAGCCCATGACGCTGGATATGTGGATAAATGGCGCCGAATGAATAAATGGACAACTGATCAGGTTCCATTTGCAGGTGAGGCTTTTAGACAATTAGCGAATGACCTTTTTAAGGAGAACAAGCTTGTTAAAGGTGAATTAATGATTGGCAATAAACATGCAGATTTAAAAAATATTAAGACGAATTTGTTTGTTATCTCCTCTTCTAATGATAATTTAGTGTTAGAATCACAAAGCTTGCCGATGATGGATTTAGTTTCTAGTGAGGATAAGACTTACAAGCTAGTTGAAGCCGGTCATGTTTCCTTAGCATTAACCGGATTGTTCGCGGTGGTGGTGGATGAATGGGCTTCCACTCGTTCGAACACACTTTAAATTGTAGTAATAAAGGTGAGTACAAGATTATATAATGGTTAAGGGAAGAAGGGGAAGGAGTTCCTTCCCTTAACCTGCTTTTTTATGTTTGTTTAAAAAGTTTCGCAGTACCTCGTTAAATGCCTCTTTTGCCTCAAGCTTTGCAACATGTCCTGTATTTCTAAAAATAACAAATTCAGAATGTCTAATTTGTTTATGCATGAGTAATTGTATCCAGGCAGGGGTAACAGAATCGTACTGACCGCCAATTATTAAAGTCGGAACTTTTATCTTTGGCAGCAGGCATAGATTATTCACCTCAAGGCATGCCTTTATTGAAGGAAGATAATAGTCACGATTAGGCTGATAGAATTTATAGAAATTCTCAAAGTTTTCCTCAGTCCAGGAATACAGGCAAACACGCGCAGCCATATTTTTTTGCTCCTCGAGGGAAAGTGATTCGGATCTAAACGTCCGGAATTTTAAAAATAGCTGTCCAAAATGTTTTGGTGCATAATGAAATGTACTTACGAGCATAAGGGAACGGCACATTTCTGGCGCTTGCCGATAGATTTCTTGTGCAACCATTCCGCCCATCGATAACCCGCAAATGTGGGCGCTTTCAATTCCAATACCTTTTAACAACTTTATAATATCTAATGCAAAGTTTCTAATTGAAATTTTTTCATCCGTAATATACTCACCGTGTCCACGTAAATCTGGGATAATCAGGTCATACTGTTGTGCAAAATCAAACTGATTGGACCAGCCTTCCTTTATTTCTCCAAGCCCATGAATAAAAACTAGAGGTTCTCCAGCACCCATTCGTAAATAAGGGATTCCGAAAAAATTTTTTAAAAATTTTTCAGATAAAAACTTACCCAATTCAACTACCTCCTATGGTTGATTATAGTAACCTTTGTAGCCATAATTCGGATAGTGTAAACAGGTATAATGTTGTAATTAACATATTATATATACATTTTTGATTTAATATTACTAATAGGTGTAAATTACATATATAGGACAAAAAGAGAGAACAATCTATTTAACGATTATTCTCTCCTTATTATTATCCATCAATCCCGTTGTCATCACTGCCTCTGCCCCTGTCATCATCGTCGTCGTCATCATTTCGATCCCTGTTGTCATCATCAAATTTTACTCGTGTAACTTTTCCTGTTTCTGCATCCACTCGAACATCAACTTCACCTTGATCTGACTGTATTTCAAATTTATATTCGAGTCTGCCATGTTCCATTTCCTTTTCAACCTTGGTAATCGTTCCGTTTACCTCTTTCACAGCGATTTTTGATGCTTCTTCAACGGATATAGATGAGGTATTTGATGGAGAAGCAGTTGAACTGCCGCCGTCATCATCACTTTCAATTTTGTAAAATGACTGACCGTGCTCTGTTTCTAGCTCAATTTCTTGTCCTTCTTTGATTTCAGGGAAGCTTTGTGTATTAAGATCTATTACCGAGGATTTGTCATCTAGATGAATGGAATCATCTGGGCGAGTATCATTTTTTGAAGCGCCTGCTGCAATAGCTCCTCCCAAAATGAGTAACGATGACACTACACCAATCAAAACCTTATTTTTCATTATCATTTCCTCCTTTTTTATAACCTTTCTACAATTTCAGTATATCCACTAAATATGAGAGTAAAAGGATAGAAACATTAGAAATTAATGAGAAATGCTTGTTTATAATAGTAGTTTATTAACTAGTCATCATCATTATTGTCGTTTTCTTTTTGTTCACTTGTATGATCATCCCAAGAGACTGACAATACGTCCCCGGTGATGGCATGAATCTGGACAGTTGCTTCACGATCATCATTTGTTTCAATTTTAACGAGATAAAAGGTTTGATTCCCTTCCGTAGCCAGCCAAATATCATCTAACTCTCCCTGAACCTGAGATTTCGCAATCGTAACAGCCTCATTTTCTGTTAATCGCTTAGGTGGTTCATTGATTAAAGTTGATGTTGTAGAGAGGATAGCACCTGAAGAGGCATCCACAATTATCGTTGTTTGTTTGTCCGCTTCATTGACAATTGCTTTATAAGAAGAATGTTGATTTGTAACAATTTTCTCAAAAGATACAAGTGAACCGTTTACAGTATTAAGTACAATTTGTTTTAATTCTTCTTCAGGAAGCTCTCCTTTGAGAGGAGAATCGGGAGTAGGTGTTGTTGATTCAGATCTTTCGTCAAAAGATAATATTTTTCCACTTTTTGCATCTAGTTTGATGACATAAAGCTTAGTTTGTTTTTGGAGTTCTACTTGATATTGCTGGTCAGCTAGTTTTAATAATGTGACCTTACCTTGGTAACGATCTTGAACAAGTTCCTCCGCTTCTTTTTTGGTTAACATGTCAGCAGACGGAGAAAGTTTTCCGAACTGCTGCCAGCTGACAAATACAATAACAACAATGATTGTGCACATCGTTACCCAAAACCAAGATAATTTTTTCACGGTTCTTCACCACCTTATTACATTTATTTTCTACTATTAAAATGAGAAAGTGATGAGAAAATGCTATAATTTTTTAACTTTTTTGCTCAGAATTGTGATAGTAGTCCCAGTACCTGCAACACTATCTAAATGTATTAAAACACCAATTGCATCGGCAATTTCCTTTGCTATAGACAACCCAAGACCAGATCCGCCCTGTTTTCTGCTTCTTGCTTTGTCTACCCGGTAGAACCTGTCAAAAACTTTTGGAAGGTCACTTTCATGAATACCAATTCCTTGGTCAATAATTTTAATGTAAACTTCATCTTGGTCATGTCCTAATTCGATAAAAATGGTTCCATCACTATATTTCCTGGCATTATCTAAAAAAATAAACAGGAGCTGCTTGAGCTTTTTCTCATCGGTTTCAATGAATAGGGGAGTATGATTTTTTTGGACAAATTCAATATCACGATTATATGCATTTTTAAATGCTTTGACGGTTTGTGTTATTAACTGGCTAATGTTTAACTCGTTAAGCTCAATTTTCCATTGTTCATGGTGCCTTGCTAACATCAACAGTTGTTCTGTCATTTCCTTCATACGGATTGCCTCGGAGTGGATAGCTTCTATTGATTCAAGAAAAAGCTTCGGTTCTTTTAAACCTCTTCTTTTTAAAAGGCTCGCGTAACTTTCTATAATCGTTAATGGGGTTTTAAGTTCATGTGACGCATTGGAAACAAATTGTTTCTGCTTATCAAAATTGACTTCTAATAAATCAATCATATGGTTGAAGGTTTGACCCATTTGAAAGAGTTCGTCTTTCGAGCTGCCCTCAAGCTTAAGGCGCTTAAAAGCTCCACTTTCCCTTATATCTGTCATGGTTCTAATCATAGATGTAACGGGCTTTGTAATTAGATCGCTGAGAATCCGGCTGGAAATCAAAACAGGAATTAGCGCAAGAAGAGTTACCATGATCAAGACAAGGCGAAGGATAGATAAAATATTGGTTGCCGTTTCCATGCTCTTTGTTATCTGCAGGTTGGCAATGCTTCCGTCTTGCAAGATGATTGGCATAGATTCAAAGCTAAATAGCCGGTCCTGGTATTCTATTGCTTTACTAACTTCATTACTATAAAATACTGATTCTCTCTTGCTTAAGTCATGTGCACCAGGGCTAGTATACGGTGAGGAGTCATTTTTATCTTTTGTAACAATTTGGATCATCCCATTGACTGGGACGTAGGACCGTAAAAGAATATCTTCAGATATAGTTCCAAGTGATTTTCCGATATTCCCAGATATTTTTTTCATTTCATTATGCGCAGTGTTAAGTTCGCTGTCGAGAGTTAATTTGCTGAAAGAATAATAAACTGTAATGTTTATGATAAGCAACAATATCGCAAATAAAAAAGCTGTATAAAGATTAATTTTATTTCTAAGTTTCATTTTGAATCCTTCATGACATAACCAACGCCGCGAACTGTATGAATTAACGAGGGCAGATGCGGCAGGTCAATTTTTTTTCTAACATAACGGATATAGACATCTACAACATTTGTATCACCGAAAAAATCATACCCCCAAACAGCCTCAAGTATTTGCTCCCTGCTTAACACCTGTCGTTTATTCATCATTAGATAGACTAGTAAGTCATATTCTCGTGGAGTCAAATCAATGGACTCCCTATTGCCTCGAATAACTTCTCTAGATTTTTGATTTATAGACAAATCAGCAAATCGCAGCAGGTCATCGTTATTATTCTGTGGTTGTTGTTCTTCAGCACGTTTAATTCTTAAGGCGGCTCGGATTCTTGCTAACAGTTCTTCAATTTGAAAAGGCTTTGTAATATAATCATTGGCACCAAGGTCAAGACCTGATACTTTGTCTTCTACAGAGCTTTTTGCTGTTAATAGAATGACAGGTGTTTGGAGATCATTTTTTCTAATTCGCCGTAAAAGTTCAATTCCGCTTAATCCTGGAAGCATGACATCCAATAATATTAAATCCCAATTCCCGGTACGATAGGCTTCAAGTGCTTCAAGGCCATCGATTACTTTCGTCACTTCATATCCCTCATATTCAAGTTCAAGTTCCAATATTCTTGCAATCTTTTCTTCATCCTCAACGACCAGAATACTCCCTTTTTTTGTTGACATCTCAATTCTCCTCAATTTTTATTTCTACATTGTATTCGGCAACATAAATACAAAAACCTCTTGAATTTACCGTTATTCTTTTTAAAAAAGATTATCAAAAAAATTATAAATTTTTATGAACGTTTTCCCATCTTTAATCGTTATACAAAAGGATGAAGGTTTGGGGGGAGAAATTTGACAAATATTATTGAGGTTGAAAAAGTCAGCAAGCAGTATAATCAACGTGAAATATTAAAGGATGTTTCTTTTACAATAAAAGCAGGAAGTATTAATGGGCTGCTTGGTCCAAACGGAGCTGGGAAAACAACAATTATTCGTTTATTAAATGGAGTAATTGAAGCGACTGCAGGGACAATGAAGGTAATGAGTTTTGACCCAAAGTTACACGGTGATGAAATTAGAAAAAGGGCTGGAATTGTTACAGAAAGTGCAAGTCTTTATCATGATATGACGGCCTGGGATAATCTTGTCTTCTTTTCAAATATATATGGTCATTCTGATACGAAACGAATTACACATTTACTTGAACAGTTCGATATGCTTAGCTTTAAGGATGAATTAGTAGGCAGCTTTTCTACAGGAATGAAGAAAAGAATCGCACTAGCAAAAGCCTTACTGCATAGTCCAACCCTTCTATTTCTAGACGAACCGACGAATGGGCTAGATCCTGAAGGAATCAATGAGGTCATCCATTATTTACGTAAAGTGAATCAAGAAGATGGGGTAACAATCCTAATTTGTTCTCATGTTTTACATCAGCTCGAAACCATCTGTGATTCTTATCTGTTTTTAATAGATGGCAGAATCGTAGAAACTGGAACGCTGTTGGAATTAGAGAATAAATACTTAAAAGAAATTAAGTTATTAGTAGAAACTGGTCTTAAACCTCTGAAGAGCCAAACTTACAAGGAGTATAGATTCAGTAGAAAGGGATCAAATCAATTGGAATTCTTACTGTCTAATAAAGATGATATTACTCCATTATTAGCTAATATTCTTAATGAAACATGGGTTCATAATTGTGAAATAACCAACAGAAGCCTCGAGGCGATTTATTTTTCTATTAAGGAGGGAAGAGGGGGTGAATAAGCAGACAATTTTAACAATAACAAGGAAAGATATTAAAGCTACTTTTTCATCTAAAAAGGTTTGGGTACCAATGATAATCTTAGCACTAATCCTATGTGTTGTAGTTCCACCTTGTGTGGCCTACATCGGAATTCACTTTGATTTAGTTAGTACATCTTCAAAAGATATTGAAAAACCGCTTAATTCTTTTGTTGAAAATTTCCCCGATGAGGAAATGAGAAATACTCTTAATGGATTGCCAACTTTAGGATATAAATTTGTTTATTTTTTCTTAACCTTTATGATGATTCCGTTTTTCTTGATGGTAGCCATAATTAACTCAATGGTTACTTCATCAAACAGTTTTGTAGGAGAGAAGGAAAGAAATACGTTAGAAACATTATTGTTTGCTCCTATTTCAATAAAAGACTTGTTTCTTGGTAAGGTATTAGCCTCATTAATTCCTACCTTAGCTATTTCGTTTGCTGCCTTTATCATTAGTTCTATTATTGTTAATGTCATCACGTATCCTCATTTTAAAGTGATTTTGTATTTTAACTCTACCTGGATGATTCTAATGTTTTGGGTAATCCCAATATTAGTCCTATTTAATATCATCTTAAATGTCTTAATCTCAGCCAAGGTCAAAACATTCCAAGAAGCCCAGCAGTTTGGCGGAATACTTGTTCTGCCAATCGTTGGAATTATTATAAGCCAAGCAAGTGGAATGTTCTTCTTAAGCTCATTAACATTATTCCTAATTGGAGCTTTTTTACTGATCGGCAACCTATTCCTAATAAAACTGGTCACTAAATTTAACAACCGAAACACACTATTCCAAAGTCAGATACACTAATACACAAAAGACAGTGTCCACCTCAGGTGGACACTGTCTTTTTGTGGTGCCTGTCACCCAGGTGACACCTTTTAGGTGTTCACCAAGTTAATGAAAACGGTAGCCTGAACCCCAAACGGTTTCGATGTATTCAGGGTTGGAGGGGTCGATTTCGATTTTTTCTCTTATTTTACGGATGTGGACGGTGACAGTTGAGACGTCCCCAGTACTGTCAAAGCCCCAGATTCTTTCAAATAAATGGTCCTTACTGAACACTTGCTCCGGGTTTAACGCTAGGAAGGTCAGAACATCAAATTCCTTTGTTGTTAAAGTAATTTCTTTGTTATTCACAAACACACGGCGAGAAGAGCGGTCGATGAATAAGCCGCGGATGTAAATTCCTTGCGATTCAGGAGGGTGCTTCATAGATAATCGCTCATACCTGGATAAATGTGCCTTGACTCTCGCAACCATTTCATTGGGACTGAACGGCTTCACTAAATAATCATCTGCACCCAGCCCAAGACCTCTAATCTTATCGATTTCTTCTTTTTTAGCCGTCACCATAATTATTGGAATATCCTTGGTGCTTCTAATTTTCTTACAGATTTCAAAACCGTCAATGTTTGGCAGCATGACGTCAAGCAAAATTAAATCATAATCCTGTGTAAGTGCCTTCTGTAGACCGACATCCCCTGTATGGACCATTTCTGTATGAAATCCGTTAATTTCTAAATAATCCTGTTCTAATTCCGCAATGCTTTTTTCATCTTCTATGATTAAGATTTTTTTCATGATGGAATCTCCTCAAAGCAAATATCGTGCGGCAAACATATGATGATTTTTGTTCCTACCGTTAAAGTACTCTCCAAGTTTATCACACCGTTATGTTCTTCAATAATCATTTTTGCGATGGAAAGTCCTAAACCGCTGCCGCCGGTTACTTTATTCCTCGATTGCTCGGCACGATAAAACTGATTAAAGATAAAAGGGATAGACTCTTCTGGGATACCTGGTCCATTATCAGCAATGGAAATCTCAACGTTGTTGTTAGTAGACCGCATGGATATGATTAATTCCTTTTTATCCTTATCCATGTACTTCAAGCTATTGTTAATAATATTTGCAAGAACACGTTTAAACTTTTCCCGGTCCGCTAAGACATGATAATGGCCTTGAGGGGCAAATTGAAAATGTAAATCTACATTCTGTTTTCTAAGATCAAAACTCAATTCCTCGAAATAATCCGTTAAATAATCTTTGATGTCAACCCTTTCAAAATCAAACGGGATTTTACCTAAGTCCAGCTTAGAGAATAAGAATAATTCATCGATTAAATGATCCATATCCACTGCCTTTGTATAGATGGTTTGGATATAGCGGGCTTTCTTTTCAGGTGTGTCTGCTACTCCGTCACGAATGCCTTCAATATAGCCTTTAATCGAGGTTATCGGTGTTTTTAAATCATGTGATATATGAGCAATTAATTCCTTTCGGTTATCCTCATATTGTTTTTGAATCTCGTGTGATTCCTTTAATTGGATTCTCATTTCTTCAAAGGCTTGTGTTAATTGTCCAATCTCATCATGCCTTGTTATTGTAATGGAATGCTCAAGGTTCCCACTTTTTATAAAATGAGCTGCCTTCTTTAATTGATTAATTGGTTTGATAATACTTTTGGATACAAAATAGGCTAAGAGTCCATTTGTTGCAATTAATATCAATAAACATAAACCAAATAGAATAGGGAAGAAGGTTCGTACAAACTGGTTCCATGGACTTGCGTCTCTCATTAATAATAATGAGACTTCACTGCCGTCCGGCAAGTAAAAATCATGCTGCTTCATGGCAAACGTCTGATCACCAATCTCTTCAAGGCTCCGGAAGCTTTTTTCTGTTCCAAAAGCCGGCAGCTCCTCTGTACGGATATTTTCAAGCTCTTTCGTAGTATAGTAAATCACATCATTTTTACGGATTATTAACCCGGACTTTATTTCACTAAGTTTATTGTTTAGTGATGCTAAATACTCCTTACTCATCAATTCAACAGGATTTACAGCAGATTTTTCTTTTAGTTCGAGGAAGAAAATGGTATCTTGTTGTTTCGTTTTATGGTAATTGTGGCTTTCGGGCAGAAAGTTAGCCATCTCACGGATATCGCCGAGAAATACTATGATTAAAAGCAAAGAGGTAATCATAAACAAAATAATTGGTACTGTAATCATCGCTATATTTGAAAGTATGAGCCGAAGTTTAATAGACATTGATTTACACCCTTCAGTTAGGCTTCTTTTCTATTAAACATATAATAGCCTACTGAAAAAAACAATGCGAAAGAAGAGCACAAATACGTGACAGTTTGGATCACCCACCTGATTGATACGTCGCTCAGCCACTGCATGTACCAATCTAAATAGGCGGATGGCAATAAATATAAGGAATTTGGCAGTACATATGGAATAAACATCATGATTAAGTAAAGGACAATCATTCCAGAAATAGCAAGAATACTAGAATGGACGAAGAGTGCCAACATAACAGCAAATGATGACAGAACGATAATGGGAAACCAGGACACGATAAAGGCACCTAGACTTGAAGGAATAACTGTTATGTCAAAAGCTTTATCAAAAACAGCGCTGCTAATCATCACAGCCAACCATTCCAATAGAAGTATAAAAAGGCTAAAAACACTAATAGCAATTACTTTGGACAAGAAAAGCTCCATTCGGCTGATTGGTCTTACTTGTAGTAAAGTTCCACGTTCGCCTTCCCCAGTAAATAAATCCGTTGCCGCGATAAAAATAAATAAAGGGATTAAGAGGGTCACAAATAAATCCAACAAGCTGAAATTAATATTTTCGGTCGGTAATGCCATCCAATCTGTCAAAAACAGATTATTTACAAGAAGTTTAGTCAGCACAGGAATAAGCACCGCAGCGAGAACAAATAGCTTGGTACCCTTTTTTGTCAGAAGCTTTTGCAATTCATTGAAAGTACTTGCTCTGATTGTTTTCATCTTCCTGCCACCTCAACCTTCCTGACATAAACATCCTCTAATGGTTCGTTACCTGCTTCAAATAATGAGACTGCCCCATTGATGAGAAAACAGAAGCGATTACATAATTTTTCTAGTTCTGATATATGGTGACTGGAAATAACAAAGGTTGCACCGGTTTGGCATGATATTTCCAATATGGTTTTTCTCAACAAAAGCAAACCATCAATATCTAAGCCGTTCGTAGGTTCATCCAAAACAATCAGGCGAGGTTTGGAAAGAAGTGCTGAGGCAATTCCAAAACGCTGCTTCATGCCCATCGAAAAGGAGGATATTTTATCGTCTTTATAAGGAATTAAACCAGTCTGCTGCAATACCAATTCAATATCTGTATCGGTAATACCAGAATATAGGCGAGAAATCATTTTTAGATTTTTATAGGATGACATTTTTTCATAAGCAGCTGCAGGTCCAATTAAAGCCCCAACGGGAGCTATTGCTTTCTTGTAATTATTTTGAAGGTCTACACCAAATAGCTCAATTTTTCCTCGGTCAAGAGAAGCAAGACCGGTCATGCATTTTAATAGGGTAGTTTTGCCAGCCCCATTTGGACCAAGGATCCCGACTATTTCCCCTGCGTTTATCGTTAAATCGATATTCTTTATACCTCTGCCACTTGAGTATTGTTTAGTCATGCCCGTAATAACCACTGCTTTTTCCAAAATTGTCACCCTCTATATGTTACTAAATTCAGAAAACTATCTACCGTGCTTAAATTCGACTACTTTAACAACAGGTATCTCAACAGGAGTTAAGGTAGTCTGATTGTAATCAGTTGCATTTAAATTAATATAAAATATTAATTCATGGCTGGCACCCTGTTTATCTTTGCCTGTTACGATTACCTTGACAGTCTGCTGTTCAATAAAATTTTCATTATTTACTTGTGCAGTTAGTTTGACTTGCTTAACCGTTATTTCGTGATCCAATTTAGGGAGTTCTGCCTTAATGTGAAAATCTGATTTTTCAGTTTCGTTATTGTCTTGAATCATGACTGCATGTTTAATCATTAATGTACTCAAAGCATTTGCAGAAAGAGGAATTTCTTTACCTGTTAGATTTAGCTCAATCACGTGATTGCCGTTTTTCTTTTCTGCCACTGTAATTTGCTGTTGAAGATTTTTTGTTATCACATCGATGAGGTTCTCTACATCATCCTTTAGTTCAGCTGTATCACTGTGATGTGGGTTTTTTGAAGTATCCATTTTGTAAACCGTATCAAGTCCGTCCTTCATCACAAACCAATTACCACCCTGTTTGTACAGGTTCATATTGCTAACTTCAGATTCATTGGCTAAACGAGTAGTAATGTAATTTACTTGATTAATTGAATCAGATTGAAAAGTTGACTGAGATGATAAAATTGTCTTTTTGTTATCCTCAATTTTAAGGTTTACATTCAGCGTCGCGCTTTCAGCCGAATGAGTTTTCTTTAACGCCTCCTTATAAAGTTCGTATCCAGATGTATTTGCTGAAATCGAATAGACACTGCCTAACATAAGCGTTCCACTAATCCCGATAACCGCTAAAAGCTTCTTATTCATATACATTTCCTCCAATCATTATTTCGTTACATGCTCAGTGTAATTGGAAGTTATAAAAGCAATCTAAATAAACTATTAAATTTTTCTTAAATTAAGGCAATTTGGCATTCTGTTGTTGGAGGAGAAATCAACAGACACCATTAAACGCGGTAAATATGGTAGGAAAAAATTTCTTTTGATAATAATGAACAAAGTGTTTGAATTTTTAGATAATTAACAGTATAATTAAAAAAAGCTCAAGGAGTTGATTTCCATGGAAAAGAGATTATTAAATTCACCACAACAAACTGATGAGAACAACGATTCTGTGATTGCTGAGATGTTTTTAAACCACGCCTTGATTGAATTTAGAAGAGAAGTGCTCCGTAAGGAAATCGACCTCTCCCTAAAAGAGAGAAATAAAGAAGCTTTCCTCAAGTTATCTGAGGAATTAAAGAAAATCTCATAGCAAAAGTTACCTTACAGACTTCAACATATTGGAAGCCCTTTTCATATTAGAAAGGGCTTCTTTTGTTTTTGATATTCATGTATGATAAATACGAATAAGAAAATGATAGGTTTGAAGGGAAATAGGTGAACGGCAATGATTTTCATGGTCGATAATTATGATTCTTTTACATTTAACTTAGTTCAATACCTACAAGAGCTGGGGGAGGACTTAATAGTACAGCGGAACGACCAAACGACCATAGATGATATTAGGACGCTGGATCCTGAATTTATTATGGTTTCCCCAGGTCCAGGTAATCCAAGTGAAGCTGGAATAAGCTTAGACATTATAAAGACATTTTCAGGAGATATTCCCATTTTGGGAGTTTGTCTTGGTCACCAAACAATTGCTCAAGCATATCAAGGTGATGTTGTTCCTGCTGCACAATTAATGCATGGAAAAACCTCAGATATATACCATGACGGAAAAACGATATTTAAAGGACTGCCGAACCCATTTCCGGCAACCAGGTATCACTCATTAATTGTTAAAAGGGAAACACTTCCATCCTGTTTTGAGATATCCGCATGGACGCAAAACGGAGAAATTATGGCGATACGGCATAAAGAACTTCCTCTTGAAGGTGTTCAGTTTCACCCTGAATCCATATTAACCTCATGTGGGAAAGAGATACTAAAAAACTTTGTCCATTACTATGGAAAAGTTGAAGCGATCTAGATAGAAAAATAGCATAGCTGAAAAAATGGTGCCATTGTTTTATGGCACCGAGTCTATTTCTGCTTTTCTCCTTTTTTATTGTTCATTAAATAAAAAGTTATCGGCTGGTCTGAACCTGTCATTAAATTATAAACATATGAAGAAGTAATTTTGTAACCTTCATCGATTTTTTCAGCAAGATAATTAGTTCGTTCAAAAAGAATGGAACGAATATGATTTAATTGCCGGGAGATTTTTTCTGTCAATGCTTCTTGCTGGTCCAGCCGAACTAAAACCCCAGTTTGAAACTCTTCTTGTTTACTGATTTTTTCGGATAATTGTTTTTGCAGCTCTTCTTGTGTTTTTAACAGATCCATAATCACTTCTTCATACTGTATATGCTTTTGGTTACTTCTACGTATTTCTTTTAATTGATTCTCAATTTTATCCCAATTATTTGCTTGTACTACCTCTTGATTCAGAAACTGATGTTTCATTTCACTGATGGCGTTAATCAGTGAAACATTAGCCTGGTGCTGCTCGTCTATAACTTCTGAAAGATAATCTCTTCTCACAAACTTTTGGTTTGGTTCATTTATTTTCTTCTTACTTTTATAAACTGTAGGATGTTTGCCATTGTTAATATATAATCCCATTTTTTACACCCCTTACATCATGAATGTATTATTTTATGCTTGAATGTTAAAAATGGGAAAATTTTATAAAAAAACAGGAAAAATGTGTTTCTATGAGGAATTTATTTTAGTAAATATATAATATATGAACATATAAGAAATCCCCGTTACCGGTAAGTCTTAAGTCTTAGTTTAAAATAATCCTGGAGATTGTGTGAGCCATAAGGAATACACGTTAAAATAAAATAAATGATCAAATCGTTAAGGGATACATGAGTGAAATCCCTTCCTATGAAAAATGAAGGGGGAATATAGGATGAGGAAGGTTTACGTACTTCTTACAGACACCGGGACGGTATTAACAAAAATTATTAAATTATATACGAAGAAGCCGCATAATCATGCTTCCATAGCATTAGATGACCAATTATGGGATGTCTATAGTTTTGGAAGAAAAAAACCCCGTAATCCTTTCCTAGCTGGTTTTGTCAGAGAAAATATTCGCGGCGGCATTTTTCGCAATGCTGATTGTGCAATTTATTGTTGTACAATATCTGAAAAACAGTATGATGCGATTTGTCAAAAAATTGAAGAAATTGAAAAAAATAAGGGCGATTATCGCTATAACCTTTTAGGGCTATTCGCCGTTATGTTCAATTTGGAGTTGGTGCGGAAAAATGCATTTTTTTGTTCCCATTTTGTTGCCGCTCTTCTGGAGGAATCAGGAGTAAAAATAAATAAACAGAAGCCGCTTTCATTGGTTACTCCAGATGACATAAAAGAATCCAATTCTTTAGAATTAATCTATGAGGGTAAATTATCAGCTTATTTTGCAGCCTCAAGCGAACATAATATAAACGATTTATCACATCAAAAATATTATGGTGAGTTCAGTAATGATAGAGTGGAAGTGATTTAGTTAAAATGAGAGAAGACGTGTGTTTAAAAATACACATCTTCTCTCATTTGTTTATTCTTATTTTTAAAAGCTTCGATTACGCTGTTAAAAAGGCTTAAAGACCTCTGGAATACTGGACTTTGAATAAATGTATAGAGGAAGGTTGCAATGAATACAGGACCTCCCAAGATAAAACCAATTATCAGCACAAAACTTTCAACAAGAATACGTGCTTGACTGACTGATAATTTCGTTTTATTTGAAATTGAAAGCATAAAACCATCACGTGGTCCGGCTCCAAGTCCAGCGGCAACATACATCCCTCCGCCAATACCAGCAATGACAATGGCGCAAAATAAAATAAGATAATCGACCCAAGAATGAGTTGGCGCGGGTAAAAAATCTAACCATAGAAAAAAGTCCATAATTGGACCAATTAAAAGGGCATTTAGGAAAGTACCGATTCTAATATACTTTCTTGCTGTAAAAAAAGAGACAAAAACCAGTAATAGCCCGCAAATTACTCCCCAAGACCCAATTGTAAGTCCAAAATGTTGATATAATGCAACGTTTAAGACTTCCCAGGGATGTAAACCAACATGTTTCACCTTTACCGCTATCGCATTACCTAAACCAAAAAAGGTTAATCCCAATAAAAAGATTACATACTGAATTCCTTTCACCTGCAAGTTACCTCCGTAAAATATACTGTCAATTTCATTATCTTAAAAGATAATGATTTGATAATTAATGTTAATAGAATTATAAAATTAAAAGAATTTTATTAATAGATAAAATTTTGCTAAAATGTATCAATAAACTAAACATATTGGGTTATGTAAATGATAAAGGGGTACAATCTATGAATCTTGTTGCTTCAACTAAAGTTCAAAAATTATCAGCAAGTATATTTCAAGAAGTAGCCGATCTTAAGCGGCAAGCAATAGACAGGGGTCAGGATTTTATAGATCTCAGTGTAGGGAGTCCAGATTTACCGCCGCCTGCCTTTGTTGTAGAAGAGCTTATAAAATCTGCAAGTAACCCAGCTAATTACGGATATACACTAAAGGGTATACCGGAATTTCATAACGCAGTTTCTTTCTTTTATAAACAGCGTTACGCAGCTGAGATTGATCCAGAAAAAGAGGTACTCCAATTAATGGGATCACAGGATGGTCTTGCGCATCTTGCAACCGCAATCATTAATCCAGGTGATTATGTATTAGTACCGGATCCTGGTTATCCTATTTACGAAGCTAGTGTTACCATTGCCGGCGGTGTGCTGTACCCTATGCCGTTAACAGCAGAAAATAACTTTTTGCCTGTTTTGGATGATATTCCTCTGAATGTCTTGGAAAATGCCAAAATGATGATCCTTAGTTATCCGGGTAATCCTGTAACAGCATTGGCCAATAGAAGCTTTTTCGAAAAGGTGATTGATTTTGCGAAGTGTCACAATATTTTAGTTGTTCATGATTTTGCTTACTCTGAATTAATCTATGATAATCACCCGCAAATAAGTTTTATGTCGGTTCCGGGGGCAAAGGAGGTTGGGATTGAATTTAATTCCTTATCCAAGACCTTTAATTTGGCTGGCTGCCGGATTGGATATGCAGTTGGCAATGAACAAGCAATAAATATCCTCGGAACCTTTAAGTCACAAATTGATTATGGTGTGTTTTATCCTATCCAAAAAGCAGCTGTCGCTGCGCTTACATCTGATTTCACGCTATTGCAAGAGCAGGTGAAAGAGTACGAATTTCGTAGAAATACCCTTATAGACAGACTAGAAAAAAGCGGATGGCAGTTAGCCAAGTCCCCTGCAACGATGTTTCTTTGGGCCAAAATCCCTTCCGGATGGAAATCAAGACAATTTGCCTTTGATTTAATCAATCATGCCGGGGTAGCTGTAATCCCTGGTGACGCGTTCGGAAAACAAGGCGAAGGATATGTCCGGATTGCATTAGTACAGCCCCCAGAGAGACTGTCAGAAGCAGCAGCACGTATACATGAATTCTTGGTTGAATACGCTCACTAAGATATCAGCAAATTCAATCTTCTATAAAGACACTAGAAATCATATATATTAGAAAAAGACCTTCATCTTTGAAGGTCTTTTACATTTTAAATGAAAGAGGGATATCAAATGCCTAGCGAAAAGCAACAAATAGAATTAGCTATCCCGATAAATGTGATTTGGGATTTCATAAGGGATGCGAACAATTGGGCACCACTTGTGCCAGGATATATTAAACATGAGCAAATTACTGACAATATAATAACATGGGAATTTAAAAGTGACCTTGGCATAATGAAAAAAAAGGTAAGTTTAGTTATTGATATTAAAGAATGGAATGAGCCAAATAGGGTAAGCTTTGAGTTAAGACGTACCAATGAAAAATATATTGGTGAAGGTTATTTTGAAGCACATGCAGTGAATCAGAATAAAACATTGTTGACTGGGTTCCTCGAAATAAATGCAAGTGGTGCATTAGGTTCTCTGGCAAATTCACTTTTTAAAAATGCGATTCCGAAATCATCGGAAGAAGCGGCAGCAGCCATTTCCTCTAAGTTGGAAGAATTTAACCAAAAATAAAGGTAAAGTCCAGCAATCCGATGATCCATTCGGATTGTTTTTTTTAATAATTAAAAAATTTTTTAACATGAGGCACAAAGTTATGTTATATTAATAAATAAAAAATTTAGTAAATTTACTAGTACAGGGAGGGTGAAAGCATGAGTACAGATTTAAAGGTGAATGATAGCAGTCTTCCACTTCGCCGCGATGTAAAATTACTAGGTCAAATTCTTGGAGAGATCCTAGTCAGCCATGGCGGGAATGAGCTATTCGATAAAGTTGAAAAAATTAGACTGATGTGTAAAACACTTAGAACTCATTTTGATAACGAAATCTATTCCGAATTAAAGGAAGAAATTACAAACCTTAGCAGCCCAATGAGAAAGCAGGTAATTCGTGCATTCTCAATGTATTTTCACTTGATAAATATAGCTGAACAAAATCACCGTATTCGCAGGAGACGACAATATCAACTAGAGGATGATTCAATTGTTCAGCCGGATTCGATTGAAAGTGCGATTCTCTCTTTAAAGGAAAATAATATAAATGAAGAAATGATTCAAGAGGTATTAAACAAATTATCTCTTGAGCTGGTCATTACAGCACATCCGACAGAGGCAGCGAAGCGTTCAATATTAGAAATACAACAGCGTATCGCGGTAATCTTGAAGAAACTGGACTACCCTTTAATAACAAAAAGAGAGCGCAGCAAGCTTGAAGAGAGTCTGTTTAATGAAGTAGCAATTCTCTGGCAGACAGATGAACTGCGCCACAATAAGCCAACGGTACTGGATGAAGTAAGGAACGGGCTGTATTATTTTGATCAGACACTATTTGAAGTCCTTCCAGAAATCCATCGTGAAGTAGAGCTTTGCTTAGAAAAGAACTACTCCGATACAAAATGGGATGTCCCGAATTTCCTTAGATTCGGTTCATGGATAGGTGGAGACCGGGATGGCAACCCAAACGTAACTCCGGAGGTTACATGGGAGACGTTACATAAGCAGCGAAAGCTTGTCTTAAAGAAATACAAAAATGTCTTAGTTGATCTTATGAAACGTTATAGCCATTCCACTACCCGAGTAGAAGTCAGTGATGAATTAGTCCAATCCTTAGAGGTGGAAGAGGACAAGTATCTTACTGATGATAAGAAATGGCCTGTTGAAGGGGAAGTATACCGCCGAAAATTTGCTATTATTATCGAACGATTGAAACAAGTGGGTAAATCAGATTTAGGTTATCATTCTTCTGAAGAATTACTAGAAGATTTATATGTAGTGAAAAGAAGTTTAAATAACCATCATCCTGTAGCACATGAATTAAAAACAATCCAAAAGCTAATCCGTCAAGTACAACTCTTCGGTTTCCATTTAGCCACACTTGACATTCGTAATCATAGTGGCGAGCATGAGGCAGCTATTTCAGAGATTTTACGAAAAGTGCAAATTACCGATAATTATGCTCAGCTTTCAGAGGATGAAAAAGTAAAAATTCTCGAAAATATTCTAATGGACCCTCGACCGCTTCTATTATTAAACGAAGATTATACACCGGAAACACAGCAAATGATACAGGTGTTTCAGATGATTAAAAATGCCCATAAAGAATATGGAAAACGTTCAATATCTGTTTACCTTGTAAGTATGACAAGATCAGCGAGTGACTTACTTGAAGTGCTGGTTCTGGCAAAAGAAGCTGGAATTTATAGACTCCATACAGATGGGACAGTTGAAAGCCAATTAAATGTTGCCCCGCTGCTAGAAACGATAGATGATTTAACTGCAGGTCCTAAAATTATGGAAACATTGTTCCAAATGCCTGTCTATCGCAATCACTTAAAAGTAATGAATGACCAGCAGGAGATCATGCTCGGATATTCAGACGGCAGTAAAGACGGCGGTACTTTAACAGCTAACTGGAAGCTCTATAAAGCTCAGCTTGAAATTCATGAAATGGCAAACAAATATCATATTGGATTAAAGTTTTTCCATGGCCGAGGCGGATCGCTTGGGCGAGGAGGCGGCCCGTTAAACAAAAGCCTGCTTTCACAGCCTGCCGAAACGATTGGTGATGGAGTGAAAATTACTGAGCAGGGTGAAGTCCTATCTTCCCGCTATTTGCTTGAAGACATTGCTTATAGAAGTTTAGAACAAGCCACTTCAACACTATTGCTCGCAACAGCTCATGTTTCTAAAGAGGCAGAACCTGGGGATTTGAGAGATGAATGTTGGGAATCTGCCATTGAAGAGATTTCAGACGCAGCACTTAAAAAATATCAATCGCTTGTCTTTGGAGACGCAGACTTTTTAACCTACTTTAATGAAGCAACACCATTAAGGGAACTTGGTGACTTAAACATCGGTTCAAGACCGATGAGCAGAAAAAATCGCGGTCGTTTCGAAGATTTAAGAGCTATTCCATGGGTGTTTGCCTGGACACAAAGCAGGCAGCTCCTACCAGCTTGGTATGCTGCAGGAACTGGATTAGAGAGTTATGCATTAAAAGGTGAACAAAATTTACAACAATTACAGAAAATGTACGAAAATTGGCCATTTTTCCGATCCACAATTGATAATCTTCAAATGGCTTTGATGAAAGCAGATATCACAACAGCCAAAGAATATTTATTATTAGTTGAAGATCAAAAAATTGCTGAGCGGATATTCACTAATATTCTTGAAGAATATGAAAGAACAAAAGCAATTCTTCTCAAAATTACAGGGGATAAAGAATTACTTGATCATACCCCAAACATTAAAGACTCAGTCTACCGTCGGAATCCATATGTCGATCCATTAAACTTCTTACAAGTAGAATTAATTAAGGAATTAAGAAGTCAAAATGAACCATCTGAAGAATTATTAACTGAGGTACTACTAACGATTAGTGGAATCTCAGCAGGGTTACGTAATACTGGTTGATATGTCTAAAAGCTCCTCTCCCATCCTGGTGAGGAGCCTTTTTTGTTTTTTGGGGTGAAAGGAGGTTTGAACATTCTGTGAAATATTAAAAAATGAATGAATATTCATTCGTTTTTTGGCGTAATTCGACAAATTCCGCATCGTTCAACATGATATATTTTAGCCAGAAAAGATAAAAGAATTAATGGCTGAATTAAAAAAGAAAAGACAATCCTGCTTGAAAAGATTGATTTGGAGGGATCGATATGGCGGTGGAAGAAAAAGTTGTACAAGAAAAACAAAATGTAATGGCAATGATCGATATTTTGGCTAAAAATGCTTCTAAGGCATTAGCAGAATTTCGCTGTTACAATCAAGAAATGGTGGACGAAATCGTTAAGCAAATGGCTTATAAAGCACTGAATCATCATAAAGACTTGGCAAAACTGGCAGTGGAAGAAACAAGAAGGGGAGTTTATGAAGACAAAGTTTTCAAAAATATGTTTGCGACCGAGTTTATCTACAACAATATACGAGATTTAAAAACAGTTGGAGTAATTAGTGAAAACGTGAATGAAGGCATGGTAGAGATCGCCGAGCCAGTGGGAGTCATAGCTGGAGTTATACCTATAACGAATCCAACATCAACTGTGATTTTTAAATCATTAATATCACTAAAAACAAGGAACCCAATTATCTTTGCCTTTCCAAAATATGCCCAGAGGTGCTGTGTCGAAAGTGCAAAAATTCTTAGGGAAGCTGCTATTAAGGCTGGTGCACCTGAGAATTGTATACAATGGATTGATATTCCTTCTCATGAAGCTTTTCAACTATTAATGAAGCATCCAAAGATTGCTCTGATTTTAGCTACAGGGGGGCCAAGTTTAGTTAAAGCAGCTTATAGCTCAGGAAAACCTGCGCTTGGTGTTGGGGCGGGCAATGTTCCTTGTTATATTGAGAAGACTGCCAATATTAAACGTGCTGTAAACGACATTATTTTATCAAAAACTTTTGACAACGGAATGATTTGTGCTTCTGAACAGGCACTTATCATCGACCATGAGGTCTATGAAGAAGTAAAAAGGGAAATGATCGAAAATCATTGTTATTTCTTAAATAATGAAGAAAAACAATTGCTTGAAAAAGCAGTAATAGATGGAAAAAGTTCTTCATTAAATCCGATGATTGTCGGATTGCCTGCCTATATGAATGCAAAGATGGCAGGTTTTAATGTCCCTGCGAATACGAAAATATTAATTGCTGAATTAAAAGGTGTTGGTCCAAAATTTCCTCTATCTTGTGAAAAATTGAGTCCTATTCTAGCATGCTATAAGGTAAATAGTTTTGCAGAAGGGCTAATTATTGCTGAGGAAACACTTGAATACGGTGGGCTGGGACACTCTGCGGCCATTCATTCAGCCAATCAGAATGTGATTGATACCTTTGCCCTTCGTATGAAGGCAGGAAGAATAATTGTTAACACACCGTCAACCCATGGTGCGATTGGTGATATCTATAACACATCATTACCGTCCTTAACGATTGGGTGCGGTACATATGGAGGAAACTCTGTGTCTCAAAACGTAGGAGCAGCAAATTTAATTAATATTAAGAAGGTTGCAAAAAGGAGAAATATGACACAGTGGTTTAAAATTCCATCACAAGTATTTTTTGAAAGGAATTCGATTCAGGTGCTTGCTGGCATTCCCGGTATCTCAAAAGTGTTTATTGTAACAAGTAAAAGTCAAATGAATAATGGCTCGATTGAAAAAGTGCTTTATCAATTAAAAAAACATCCAAGTAATATTCAATATGAAGTTTTATATGATATTGAAGCAGAGCCAGATATTGAAAGTGTTAAGAATGGTGCTGAAAGGATGCAGAAATTCCAGCCTGATTGTCTCATTGCACTAGGAGGCGGCTCCGTAATGGATGCAGCAAAAGCAATGTGGCTTTTCTATGAACATCCAGAAGCAGATTTTAATAGCTTAAAGCAAAAATTCTTTGATCCTAGTAAAAGAGTGGTTAAATTTCCTGCGCTTCGTGGCAAAGCAATCTTTGTTGCCATTCCGACCACATCTGGAACAGGTTCTGAAGTCACTTCCTTTTCAGTGATTTCAGATAAAAAGTCAAATATTAAATATCCGTTGGCTGATTTTCAATTAACACCAGATTTAGCAATTGTTGATCCACAGTTTGTCATGACCGTCCCAAAACATGTAACCGCAGATACTGGGATGGATGTTTTAACACATGCCATAGAAGCATATGTTTCCGTGTTAGCCAATGATTTTACCGATGGGTTAGCATTGAAAGCAATCCAGTTAGTCTTTGCATATTTACCAAGGGTTTACCGAGACGGTAATGATGAACTGGCAAGGGAAAAAATGCATAATGCCTCAACAATTGCAGGAATGGCTTTTGCTAACTCATTTTTGGGAATTAATCATAGCTTGGCACATGCACTAGGTGCTGAATTCAACATTCCTCATGGTCGTGCCAATGCCATTTTATTACCTCATGTCATTCGTTACAATGCAGCGAAGCCAAATAAATTCATGACATACCCTAAATATGAACACTTTATTGCTGACCAGCGTTATGCAGAGATTGCCAGAATGTTAGGTTTAGCTGCAGACACAACTGAAGCTGGTGTTGAGAGTTTAATATACGCAATTAGAGGTTTAATGAAGGAATTGGAATTGCCGATTAGCATTGAAGAAATAGGGATTAGTGAGAAAGAATTGGAAAAAAAAATAAATATCCTTGCGGAACATGCCTTCGACGATCAGGATACGATTGCAAATCCAAAACAGCCGCTTGTAACAGAGCTGGCGAATATTTATCGACAGGCGTACAAAGCTTAGTAGATTTCGAATTTTATGTGAACAAGAATGAGACTTTCGACAAAAACCCTCAATCTTCTCAAGATATCCTACCACTATCAAGGTTTAGACACTGTAACTATTAGTAATAAATTGAAAAAATGTGGAATATTGTCGATTTGGCAACGTTTACAAAAAACTCTTTTAAACCAATAATTTAAGTGGATGAAAACTTGATAGGAAATGGAGGAGATTGTATGGTTTATTCGCAAAAGCCATGGTTAAAGTTTTACGATCCAAGGATTAGTAAGGATGTTTCAGTAGACTACGATTCTTTATACGATCTTTTGAAGCAGGCGGCAATCATCCATGGTGACAAACCAGCTCTTACTTTTTATAAACGAGCTTGGAGTTACAAAGAAACAAGAGCAATTTCAGACTTCCTGGCTGTGTCCCTGTACCGAATTGGATTTCAAAAGGGAGATAGGATGGGGATAATGCTGCCTAACTGCCCGCATTATATCTTCAGTTTATTTGCAGTATTCAGGTTGGGAGGTATTGCGGTTCAAGTAAACCCCATGTACGTAGAAAGGGAAATTGAATATGCCCTAAATGATTCTGAAGCTGGCTATATGGTAGTTTTTGAAGCATTCTATCAAAGAGTAAAAGAAGTTCAACTAAGAACTTCATTGAAAAAAATTATAGTCGTAGGATTTGGTGGAAGCAGGATTAATCTTGCAGAAGGTGATATTTACTTTGATGACTTTCTTACTCATGATAACGTAATTCCTGAAATCCCGATTAACATCGAAGAAGATGTCGCTATTTTGCAATATACAGGTGGAACCACAGGTGTTTCTAAAGGTGTTATGCTTACCCACCAGAACTTGCTGGCTAATATTATACAAGTCTGTGATTTTACTTATAATGCAGTTGATGAGAAACCAGAAAATTTTAAGATTATCAGCGTCCTTCCAATGTTTCATGTCTATGGTTTGTCATGCAACGCACTTTCAGGTATCCGAATTGGGTGTAATCAATTGATTCTCCCTCGTTTCGATGTGAATGAACTACTTGAGTTAATCAATCGGGAAAAGCCATTCCAGCTGACCGCGGTTCCTACTATGATATTTGCACTAAATAGTCACCCCCTCTTAGAAGATAGCTCAATTAAAGACATATATTATCTTAGCAGCGGCGGTGCTCCACTGCCAGTTGAACAAGTAAAGATTTTAGAAAAACGTGTAGGTATAAGACTTGCTGATGGCTATGGACTGTCAGAAACAGCTCCGTCCGCTATTTCTACACCACCATTTCTTCCACGTAAATTAGGCAGTGTAGGCATTCCTTTACCAGGTACTGAAGCAAGAATCGTGAAGGAGACAGAAGATGGATATGTAAATGTTCCGGTTGGTGAAGCAGGTGAATTAATACTTCGCGGTCCTCAGGTTATGAAGGGCTACTGGAAGCGTCCAAGTGAAACACAAATGGTCATAAAAAACGGATGGCTCTTTACTGGAGATATCGCCAAGATGGATGAGGATGGTTATTTTTTTATCTTAGACCGGAAAAAAGACATGATTATTGCAAGCGGATACAATGTGTACCCTCGCGAAATCGAGGAAATTATTTATCAGCATGAAGCGGTCGAGGAAGTAATAGTCGTTGGAAAACATGATTCTTATAGAGGAGAAACAGTAAAGGCTTATGTAAAATTAAAAAGTGGTGCAGCTATTACACCACAGGAATTAATAGAATACTCCATGCAATTTTTAGCTCCATTTAAAGTGCCGAAAGAAATTGAAATTCTATCTGAACTTCCTAAATCATCTGTTGGAAAGCTGTTAAGAAGAATGCTGCGGCAGGATGAAAATCAAAAGGTTCATTCATAAGAAATCCTCTATTTATATACTTCTTAGAACACATCGAGAATCCTTCCAAGAACTTATCAAGAAATCTTTCTTAATAAATAACATAGTTTCAACCGACAAAAAGAAGAAAAGGAGTAATGATTGAAATGACTGAAAAAAAAGAGGAGTCACAAAAGACGACTAAAAGAAAACGAAATACTGTTGAAAATAATACAGGTGAAAATAATGGTAATGAGGCAGTAACAAATGAAGGTATAGAAACAAAGGAACAAGAACAGTTTTCAAGCTTGGACATTTTTTGGAAGCAAGCATTTAGTGAGTTAGATCAGTGGGCTAAGCACGCTGATTTTCGTGATGATGTGTTTTTGAAGGAGGCTAAGTATTTTGCAGAATGCCTTAAACGAAATCAAGAAAATATTAATTCTGTCAGGGAACAGTTCAAAAAAGAATTTCAAAATTGGGAGAGAACTGCGAGAGAGGAAATTTTAATGTCTACGACGGTCATTCAGCATATTTTCCCTAAAAAATCGTATGAGGAGATTAATGAGCAAATTGATCAAATTCAAAAAAGAACGGCTTCCGTTTTAAGTACCCCGCTGCAAATGGCTTTAAATAATGAAACAATGGTTCAATACTTTGACATGATTGAACAATATATTGCTGTTCGGAAGAATGGAAGGAAACTTTATATTAAAACATTAAAACAAGCAGCAAGCTTAATTTATGAGAGCCAAAAAGGGTTTGTTAATCTTTTTACGAATCCATTTAAATCGGTCATGTTCCCTTTAAATAAATATCTTGAGAAAGCAGAAGAGGTCACAAAATCATAACTTTGAGGATGATGAAAAATGGCAAAAGAAAAAATCTATGATCCATTCGAAGGCTTTAAACAATTTAGCGAAATATGGACTGGTATAATGAATATTCCAACCAAAAGGGATATTGCAAATGTTGCAAACCTATCCATTCAATCAGAAGGAAAAATCGATAATTTAGAAGAACTTATTTGGAAGTTCCAGGAAAATATTGGCTCATTAAATAAAGAGAACCTAGAATTATTTCAAGAAATGGTTAAGATGGTTAAACAAATGCAGCTTGAGTTTAAAAATACTGTCCACGAAGTAACCGAATTGAAAAAAATGAAAGATGATTTCGATGAGTTACGGAAAGCCCTTGTTGACATAAAAATTATCCAAGTCAATCTTCGGGATATAAGGGAGGAACTTGAGGATATAAAAGAATCACAAAATAAAATGAAGCACCTTGATGAGCAGAAAACCATTCTCTCTGATTTACAGGAAGTTAAACTTGGATTAAGTCAATTAGTGGAAATAAAAAATGAAATAGCTTCCTTAAAGGGGCTTGTGGGAAAAGAAAGCGCGAAAGGAAAGAGGATAGAAAAGGATTTAATTACAACTGTTTAAGCCAATATATGTTATAGCGGGAAGGATTCCTATCCTCCCGCTATACGGTTTAAGAATTTCCTAATAAGAAGATTAAACCGTGATGTTGCTTCTAATTTTGCTAAATGTCCCGAGTTTCTTAAAATTATAAAATTTGAATGAGGAATCATCTTATGCATACAGTATTGAATCCATACAGGTAAGACGGAGTCATACTGACAACCGATAATAAGCGTTGGTACTTTAATCGTTGGTAACAAAGAAATATTATTAACTTGGAAACAAGCATTTAAAGATTTTAAAAAGATGTCGCGCTTCGGCTGAAAATAACGTTTAAAATGATTGAGATTTTCCTCTGACCAGGAATATAGGCTCATATGTGCAGCTGTTTCTTTTATGGCGTCATCTGTTGCTGCGACACTCAGCCTGAGCTTCTTAAATTCGAATAACGGTGTTCTAATGATTTTAGGGAAAAAGTGGAATGTACTTATCAACATGAGAGAACGAACTAGATGGGGGGCTTGACGGTATATTTCTTGGGCAACTGCCCCGCCCATTGACAAGCCTAGAATGTGAGCGTTTTCAATTTTTAACTCGTTTAATAATGCAATAATATCTGAAGCGAAATTTGGAATGGTTATTCCTTCCGTTTTGGTACATTGACCATGTCCACGTAAATCAGGAATAATTAATTCACACTGATCAGCTAATTCAAATTGGGACTGCCATCCTTCCTTCACTTCGCCTAATCCATGAATCAAAACTAATGGATTGCCATTACCAAAATGTAGATAGGGCATCCCCAACATACTCACTTTTGATTGTTTCAAATTGACACCACCTTCAATTTATTAATTACTTTATTTCTAAGTTACGAAAATTGTAAACGTGATGTTACACCATATAATAACATGTATTTGTCAAGTTGACAAAATATTACTGATAGGTGTAAAATACATATAGGTGAGGTGATATAGAAATGGTAAATCAAGACAATCAGTCTGTCAATCCTTCAAAAAATTTTGTTCTGCCATTTATTCTATTACTTCTTAGCAGGATGTCTCTTCACGGATATGAGCTAAGCCAGAAATTACAAGCTTTTGGTTTTAAAACGATTGACCAGGGTAATCTCTACAGACTGTTAAGACAGCTCGAAAAGGAAGAACTAGTATCGTCCGAATGGGATACAAATGGCAGCGGTCCTGCCAAAAGAAGATATTCCATTACCACAGCTGGTATTACATACTTAAAAGGCTATGCCCATCAACTAGAATCGTACCAATCGATGCTAGACCAATTCTTCAAAATGTATTCAAGTTTCCTTGAGCTCTATATTCCTTCATTTTCAAAGAGGGATCCGATAGAGAAAGTAAACAGTAAAAAGAGGAGGAAGGACGATGGCACAGAAAAAGAGTGAAAATATTCAAGCTATTGAAGAAAAGATGATTTCAGCAGCAGAAGAACTTAAAAGTGAAGGTTTATTTGTAAATACATTCTGGAATCAGTATGAGCAATCACTTGAGCGGGCTAGACAGCTACGGGAAAACCGTGAAGATGCTTATGTTAATGCACTTAGAGAAGTCATCAAGTTTAACAAACAATATAGGAAATCTATAGCTAATCTTTTCGAACAGACTAAAAAAACTAACAAAGAAGTTGTTTTTGGTTTCATGCAGCAAATGAATACTCGCAGAGAACAACTTATGAAAGACGAACAAAGAATCGAAGCAGAAATGATGAATGAAAGGGAGGAGCTAAAAGAGCAGCTTAAAGAGGTATCTCAACAATTGGAAAACCTTGCGCTTACTCCCATCAAATCTGTTTTCCATATTATTGACCAATTAGAGGATAATTTCGAAAAGAGCACAGAAGCTAATATTGCTTATGGCCGCGAACGCCGTAATGCTTGGCAGCAAGTTACAAACGAGTATGTTAAATTGGCTAGAAATACACATCATGAAATTGTAAATCGAGGAAAAAATAGTGTCAAAGAGCTTTTAAAAGTACAGTAATAATAGAAAAACATTAGCAGACCAATTCTCCCTCTGATTGGCCTGCTTTTTCATGTTAATCAATGAACATTAAATATTGAAATATAAACTTAATATTACTATTATTGAATTGACACCATTTGATGCTATACTTCTACATGCAATTGAATAGGATAAAAATGGGTATAAAGGATTACCTATGGTAATTTGCTTAACTGCTAAATTGCCAATTACATAGAAAGACCAAAAACGGTGTCTATTGGAGATTGAGGGAAGCAGGGGAATAAATTGAAAAAGAAGATTATGGCATTTTGTACAATAATCACGTTCGGAAGCCCAACTGTATTACTTCAAGTAGAAGCAGAAGAAATTAATAACAAGCAAATAATTGACGAGCAGCGTTCAAAAATTCAATTAGAAATTTTAAAAGGAAATGTGGAGCTTAACCAAGTAAAAGATGAAATTGAAAAAATTAATGAACAAATCAGGCGAATAGAGCAAGCGATAAATGATAATAATCTAATAATTCTTGAAACGGAGAAAAAAATTAGCGATTCTCAATTAGAGATACAGAGACTAGAAGAAGAAATTGTCATGCTAAATGAAAAAGTAGGCAAGCGTAATGAAATCTTAAAAAAGCGTGCACTTACATTTCAAGAAAATGGAGGCCAAGTAAACTATCTTGATGTTCTGCTAGGTTCCTCAAGTTTTAAGGACTTTGTGGATCGAGTGGGAGCCGTAGCCTCATTTGTCGAGGCAGACCAAAATATTATTAAACAACACGAAGCTGATAAAGAGGAGATAGAAACAAAGCAAGCCCAAGTAAAAGATAAATTAGTAGAGCTTCAGAGTTTGAAAGTGGAATTAGAAGGAATGCAATCGCTAATTCTAGAACAAAAGCAACAAAACGAAAGATTAAGAGCAGAGGCAAAGATAAAAGAGCAGGTTACACTTTCTGAACAGGCAGGTTTAATGCAGCAGGATTATGCACTTTCATCTATGTATGATTTAAGTGAAATAGATACAAATCAAATCATGAATGACTCGTTATTGTTAACAAACGATACCGTAAAAAACCTAATTACCCATGGTTTAAAATATATAGGAAATTCGGTTTATGTATTTGGCGGCGGGCGAAATGATTATGATATTGTAAATGGAAGATTTGATTGTTCAGCTTTTGTCAGCTGGGCATTTAATCAGGTTGATATCAAGATAGGGGCAAGTACAGAAGTTTTGAAAAATACAGGAACTCCTGTCAGTGTGGAAGAAATGCTGCCTGGAGACCTTGTCTTTTTTGACACCTATAAGAAAGATGGCCATGTGGGCATTTATTTAGGTGGAGGGAAATTCTTAGGTTCACAAAGTTCAACAGGTGTGGCAATAGCTGATATGACAAATGGTTATTGGTTAGAGAAATTCAATGGACGTGTTAATCGCATCATTTCACAATAAGGCAGCGAGGCTGCATAGCCTCGCTGCCTTATTGTGAAAAAATATTTGCTTATGGCAATAGTAATTGAGTACAATTAATAAGTTATTCCATATCCTTAATATTTAAAACATAAGACAAACGTTAGGAGTAGTTAAATAACCATGGATTTATTATTGATTATTAAAGCTATCATTTTAGGATTAGTAGAAGGTCTTACTGAATTTGCCCCGGTATCATCAACGGGTCATATGATCATTGTGGATGATATGTGGCTCCGATCTGAAGAATTTTTGGGGAAATATAGTGCAAATACATTTAAAGTAGTCATTCAGCTTGGTTCTATTTTAGCTGTTGTCGTAACCTTCAAAGACCGGTTTATTGACCTTTTAGGAATGGGACGAATAAAAAATAAGCTATCTGGACACAGCGGCGGCCGTTTAAAGTTAACGCAAGTAATCGTTGGATTAATTCCTGCTGGAATCTTTGGCGTTCTTTTTGAAGACTATATTGATGAGCATTTGTTTTCAACTGAAACGGTCTTAATTGGTTTAGTTATTGGTGCTGTCTTCATGATTATCGCAGATCGCTTTGGCCCAAAAATTCCTAGGGTCGAGACAGTCGACCAAATAACATATAAACAAGCCATTACTATCGGTCTAATTCAATGTTTTTCATTGTGGCCAGGGTTTTCTCGTTCAGGCTCAACCATCTCAGGCGGTGTTTTAATAGGATTGAGTCACCGGGCTGCTGCTGATTTTACGTTTATTATGGCAGTACCTATTATGGCGGGTGCCAGCTTTCTTTCGTTACTGAAGAATTGGGAGTATATTACAATGGACGCACTTCCATTTTTTATTGCAGGATTTATTAGTGCCTTTGTTTTTGCTTTAATTTCAATCCGCTTCTTCCTAAAACTAATCGATAAAATAAAACTTGTACCATTTGCTATTTATCGAATTCTGTTAGCGTTAATCATTTTTCTTGTTTATTTTTAAATTAACCACTTTTGCTCACGAAAAACCAACAATGAAAATTTGTTGGTTTTTTTCTTGAATAATCTGTTTTCAGCCATTAGTAATGTTACGGTCATACCCTTATTGGTGTAAACCTTTAAGGTATTGCCTTTTCTAAACACTTGTCCATAAATTTTTTAACAGGCAACTGTCACACTTTAAAAATATTGGTCAAATAACTGTTCGTACATAATGAACATGCCTACACCAACTTATGGAAAACGAATATTTTATTGTAACAGGAAAACTAGCACAAAAAGGTGTGGACATTTTGGCGGGTGCAAGAGATGAATTCAATTGTTTTCTTAGGTACAAATAAAACAGGATCGAGCTATGAAGGAATAAAGGCGGCAAAAAGACTAGGCTACGAGACAATTTTGTTAACGAATCGCACCATATTTACTGAAAAAAAGGAGGATTATCAAGAAATAGATGATGTACGTCTAGTAAATATGTCTGAAACAGATAATATACTTTCAGCGATCACTGACCTTATTGAAGAGGGAAAAAAGGTTGTTTGTTATATAAGTTTTTTAGATGAGTATGTTTATTTAGCTGCGCTGCTAACTAAAACCCTTTGCAATATCCCTCTCACATATGAACCGTTGAACTTTATGACGGATAAAATTTTAACCAGAAGGTATTTAAGTGACAAGGATTATACCCCGTTTTATAAGGTTCTAAGTTCTGCTGTAAGTGATGATGAGCTGAAAGAGTTAAAAGACCAATTTCCTCTAATTATCAAATCTCCTCAATCCAATGGTTCAAAGGATGTATTACTAGTCGAAAATGTATGGGAATTTACAAAAGGTGTAAAGCAACTTCTTCGTAGAAACTCTGAATCTCCTATATTAGTAGAGGAATATTTGGAGGGACCACAATATTTGATTGAAGTCGTTGTCTTTAATTCCATAATCACTATTGCAGCAATTGTAGAGCAGGAAATAACAAAGGGTGAACGTTTTATCATTACAGGATATTCAGTCAGTCCTGAGTTAAGCTTAGAACAACTCCCTGGCCTAGAAGAAACTGTTATTTCAATCATTGAGGACTTTCAGTTAAGAAATGGTACTTGCCACTTAGAAATCAAATTAACAAAAAAAGGCTGGAAGCTAATTGAGATCAATCCGAGGATGGCTGGGGGAGCTATGAATCGGATGATTGAAGAAGCGTTTGGTTATAACCTTGCAGAACAGACAATTAAAGTGTATTTAGGGCTAGAACCAGATTTAAGAAAAAAGCACGATAAGGCAATTTATACCCATTATATAATTGTTCACACAGTTGGGAAGGTACTTAAAGTATCTGGTTGTGAGTCTGCAAAAGAACAAACTGGTGTTTTAGAGGTGTACACGAAGGCTGAATATGGTCAACTTGTTACACCGCCCCGCTCAATGGGGCAACGGTATGGATATGTATTAGCTGCAGCTGATTCAAAAGAACGTGCAAGAGAATGTGCCATGAAAGGCGCACAGCAAATTCAATTTTACCTGCAGCCTGTTTAAAAATAAGAAAGGAGGTTTGGTTATGGGGGAAGAACAAAAGAATGTGTGTATATGTCAAGAACTGCAGCAACTATTAGAAGAACAAAAAAAGTTATCCTTTGATGATTTTCGTTTTGTATGCGAGGATTTTGGATATGATACAATTCCATTTATCCTTTCAACAGGAAATTGTCAATTCGAGGCCTTTGGCTGGGCAAATAATGGTGACTTTTTTACCACAAATGTATTTAGAGTAGAAGCAGTAGATGTTAGGAGATGTTGCGCAACAATATCGCTACTTGAGCCTGTAGATATAGATGGCTACCCAGTAGATTTATGCGAAGTTTTTTCATTAAGAACAACTTCGAATTGCTTGGTTGTCGATCTCAGTTGTTTTAAATCACTTCAACCGCTGTCACCTAGCTTAGTAGACCGGCTCCTCCCTATAGTGGAACCTAAATGATTGATAAGCCCAATAAGATTGGGCTTATTCTTTTTTTTGAAAAGTGGATAATTTGGATATGTGTCTATCGCACATTTTTATCGTTATGAATAGGATATATGGAATTAAAAAGGGAGGTAATGTAAATGTCTGGTTCACATGGCGGGTACGGCGCAGGCTTTGCCCTACTAGTTGTATTGTTCATTTTGTTAATTATTATCGGGGCTTCTTGGGGCCGAGGATACTATTAATTTAAAAAGGGGGTTATACTGATGCCATTTGGTTATGGATACGGTGGATGTGGCTTTGGAGGTTATGGTTACGGAGGCTGCGGATTTGGAGGCGGCTTTGCGTTAATCGTCGTTTTATTTATCCTATTGATTATCGTAGGTGCAGCTTGCTTTAGATAAAAATTTGATGATGATAAAAGGCCCTCTTGACTAGTCAAGAGGGCTTTTTATCAGTGAGGCAAATGAGTCATTTTGTTTCCACTTTTTAAATTCAGTGATCTCTTCCGATAATTTCTTTAGCGTAAAGCTGATAAGTGCGGCGTCATCAAGGATTCCTAAACCGACAAGAAAGTCAGGGACTACGTCCAAAGGAGAAACGAAATAAAGAATTGCTCCAATAATCGTTAAGATAGTAGCGGGAGCAACGTTTCGATACTCGCCTTTTGAATAGGTTTGGACTAGATCAAAAAACAATTGAAGCTTCTCCCACGCGTGGCCTAAAGTGCCTTTATTATTTCTCGCTTTGAGGATTGCTTTTTTTAGTAAGCCATCCGTTTTTTTAGGATTGTTGAGGTAACCTTTTGCGCTTTCTTGATGTTTCTTTGCTTCAAAGTCTATTTTAAAATCAAGCATACAAATACACTTCCTCTAAGTGATTACATATGAATAGTTTGCCTAAAAAATTAATTTAAATTAAATAAAAAATTACCGGGTGCTATTTTACACCCGGTTGGAGTTTATGCAGAAACAAATTCATTAGTCTGATCCTCAAGTTTTCTCCATACAATTTCTTCGACCTCATAACCTTCGAGTGTTTCTTTCTTTAATAAGCGATCGACTAATTGTTCATACTGAGGTTGATGACTATTTATTAGACTTTCCGCTCTTTCGATAGCCTTTTCAAACAGTTCTTGCATCTTTTCTTCTTTGTCCTGTTTGTTAAAGGTGAGGGTAAAACCACCTTGAAGCATACCTGTATCTACCATTTGTTCAATAATTTGCTTTGCTTGCTGGACATCTCCACTGACACCTATGCTATGTTCGCCAAGCAGCATCCTTTCGGCAACACCGCCGGCTAATACCATAGCGACGCGATCTAGTAAATCACTCGTCGTTGATAAATGTAGCTCTTTAGGAATCGGTGCCACATATCCCAGTGCCTCACCACGTGGGATAATGGTCGCTTTTCTTACAGACCCTGGCTTCGTTAACGAAGCCACCATTGCATGCCCTGCTTCATGAATGGCCACTCGTCGCTTCGTATCAAGATCCTGTAAAGACCGTGAAGTACTTCCTAATATTGTCCGATCAAGAGCATAATCAAGATCACTTTTTGTTAAGACATCCTGTCCATTACGTACTGCCCGCCTGCTGGCTGTTTCAAATAAGGATTGCAGCTCCGCTCCTGAAAAGCCAGATGTACTTTCAGCTAACTCGTCTAATGAGGCTGCGACATCTTCACTAAGTGCTTTCCCTTTTGAATGGATTTCAATAATTTCTCTTCTTCCTTTTGTATCTGGAAGTGGAACATTGAACGTGAAGTCAATTCTACCAGGTCGGAGGAAAGCTTCATCAAGCATATCTTTTCTGTTCGTTGCGGCAATAAACAATATTCCATCGTTGGAATGTCCCCCATCGAGCTGAACGAGAAGCTCGGTTAATGTTTTTTCTGCTTCTTCACCGCCATGTGCTTTTCTTCTGCCAGCTAAGGCGTCTACTTCATCAATAAAGATTACTGCAGGACCTTGTTTTCTTGCAGTCTGGAATAAAGAGCGAACCCTGCTGGCCCCAACTCCTACAAATAACTCATTAAAGGCGGATCCGCTGGCGGAAAAGAAAGATGCATTTAATTCACGGGCAATTGCCTGTGCTAATAATGTTTTTCCCGTACCAGGCGGTCCATAAAATAGGATTCCTTTAGGCGGCTTAATCCCCATTTTAATGGCTCTTTCCGGTTCTTTTAATGTTGAAAGTGTCTGGAGAATTTCTTCCTTCATTTCTTCACCAATTCCACCAACATCACTTAAACTAATGGATGGGAGTGGTCGTGCTTGAGAAACACTGTTCTTCATTGAATTCGAGATCCCAATTCCACCTTTTGTTTTTTGAAGTACAAGAGCCGTTCCTACAAGTGTTAATATCACACCAGCCAAAATCCACTTTCCAAAACGGCTGCTATTAGAGAAGGAATAATCAATATTATATTTTTCAATAAGTTTGTCGATCATTTGACTATTCGGAGGAACGTGTGATTCGTATTTAAGCCCATCAACTTTGAGTTCGATGCTGCCGTCAGAGTGTTCTGTTAGCACAACTGGTCTCCCATTTTGACTTTGTATGATCTCTTCAACTGAGGAGTATGGAATTTCAATTTTTTCATTGGTTTTCAGGACAAACCAAACTGTCCCTCCTAGTATTAATAGTAACGCTGCGATGAGCGGAATAATCTTCGAAACTAGTTTTTTACTTTGATTCAAATATAGTCATCTCCTTAAAAAGAGTCTTATTCTATTATAAATGGAAAATGATAAAAGTGGATGAGGAAATGGGTGGAAAAGGATTTCCAGGAGATGCATTAAAGGATTGCAAATTTAACCGCGAGACTATAAGATTAAGGGTACGAGAAAAATTTTTGATTGCTAAAAAGAGAGGATTTTGAAATGGGTAACAATTTTAAAGAAGAAGTATTATCGCGAAGAACCTTTGCGATTATTTCTCACCCGGACGCCGGGAAAACAACACTTACAGAAAAATTACTGTTATTTGGCGGAGCGATTCGTGACGCTGGTACGGTAAAAGCTAAAAAAACAGGAAAGTTTGCAACCAGTGACTGGATGGAAATTGAAAAACAACGGGGAATCTCTGTTACGTCCAGCGTTATGCAATTTGATTATAATGATTTTCGTGTCAATATTTTGGATACTCCTGGACATCAGGATTTCAGTGAAGATACGTACCGTACTTTAATGGCTGTTGATAGTGCTGTTATGATTATCGATTCTGCTAAAGGGATTGAGGAACAAACATTAAAACTTTTCAAGGTTTGCAGAATGCGTGGAATTCCTATTTTCACTTTTATCAATAAACTGGATCGTCAAGGTAAAGCTCCTCTTGAGTTGCTTGCGGAATTAGAAGAGGTCCTTGGAATTGAATCATATCCTATGAACTGGCCAATTGGGATGGGAAAAGAGTTTCTAGGTATTTATGATCGATATTACAATCGAATTGAACAATTTAGAGTAAATGAAGATGATCGTTTCATTCCATTGAATGATGATGGAGAAATAGAAGGAGACCATCCTTTAAAGGCTTCTGGACTATATGACCAAACACTAGAAGAGATTATGCTGTTAAACGAAGCAGGTAATGATTTCTCAGCGGAAAAAGTAGCCGATGGAAAAATCACTCCGGTATTTTTTGGCAGCGCGTTAACCACTTTCGGGGTCCAAACTTTCCTAGAAACGTATCTCCAATTTGCTCCAGCACCAATGGCACGAAATTCATCAATAGGAGAAATCAATCCACTTGGTGAGCAGTTTTCAGGATTTGTTTTTAAAATTCAAGCAAACATGAATCCAGCCCATCGAGACCGAATTGCTTTTGTTCGAATTTGTTCTGGTAAATTTGAAAGAGGAATGACTGTAAATATTCCCCGCCTAGGTAAACAAATAAAACTTTCCCAGTCTACTTCTTTTATGGCTGAGGAAAGAAATACTGTTGATGAGGCGGTTAGCGGGGACATAATTGGTCTCTATGATACAGGCACTTACCAAATCGGTGATACGATTACTTCCGGGAAAGAGAACTTTCAATTTGAAAGACTGCCGCAATTTACACCGGAGCTTTTTGTCAGGGTTTCTGCGAAGAATGTAATGAAACAAAAATCATTTTATAAAGGAATCCAGCAACTTGTCCAAGAGGGTGCAATCCAGCTCTATAAAACAGTAAAAACAGATGATTACTTATTGGGCGCAGTGGGGCAATTACAATTTGAGGTTTTTGAGCATCGGATGAAAAATGAATACAATGCTGAGGTACTGATGGAACGTATCGGTTCTAAAATTGGAAGATGGATTGAAGGGGATATCGTGGACGAAAATCTTTCAAGTTCTAGAAGTCTGCTTGTAAAGGATCGTTTTGATCATTACGTATTCTTATTTGAAAATGATTTTGCGCTTCGTTGGTTCCAAGAAAAAAATCCAGACGTGAAACTTTATAACCCTATGGACCAGCATGAGTAAGAAGACGGGTATTTTCCCGTCTTTTTTTATATATAAAGATACAGAAAATTCAGATAAATACATTGACTATTACTTTCTCAACAACATACAATTAGTACAAATATCTACTTACCATATTTAAGGAGGGATTAAAATGGAATATAACCACTTTTTTACGGGATTTCCGGGTTTTATATGTAACCAGTTGATTCGGGAAGTTTTGAAAAGGAATGAATGGAAAGGAACTATTTACGTACTAGTTCTTCAAAGTATGATGGATAAAGCAAGGAAGGAACGACATGCTATTATTAAAGAATTAGGTCTTAATGAAGATGCATTTATCCTGATAGAAGGCGATATCACCCAACCATCACTTTTGATTTCTGAAGGTAACCTTGAATTACTAAACAATAGGATAACCCATGTTTATCATCTTGCAGCTATTTATGATTTGGCTGTACCAAGGGAAATTGCTTTTAGAATTAATGTGAATGGCACAAGCAATGTGAATAAGTGGGTACGAACGCTGACTCAATTAAAACGTTACGTCTATTTTAGTACAGCATATGTTGTGGGAAAACGTGAGGGAACCCTTTATGAGACTGAGCTAATTCGCCCTGTAAGTTTTAAAAATCATTATGAAGAAACAAAATATGAGGCTGAGGTTTTGGTTGAAAAACTAAAAGAAGAAATCCCAATTACGATTATTCGTCCCGGGATTGTTAAAGGTCATTCGCAAACAGGTGAAACGATAAAATTTGATGGCCCATACTTTATGATGAACTTTTTGGAAAAATTAAAATTTCTTCCTATACTCCCAAAACTAGGAAAAGGTGAGGCATATGTTAATTTGGTCCCAATCGATTATATCATTCAAGCCGTAGCATATCTCAGTTTTTTAGAAAAAGGTGTCGGAAAGACCTATCATTTAACAGATCCCCGTCCCTACCGTGCTTCGGAAATATACACTTTTATGATGGGTGAATTACTAAACAAGAAACCAATTGGCACCCTACCTTTAACAGTTGGCAAATGGTTCCTTTCTATAAAGATGTTGAGAAAGTACCTGGGGGTAGAAAAAGAAGCACTGGATTATTTTACGTGGATGGGTGATTTTGATTGTACACTTGCAGCCAATGATTTAAAGGGATCTGGAATTGAATGCCCCGATTTTAGGGACGGTATAAAGGCAATGACTGCTTTTTACTTAAAACAAAAGGATAATCCAAACTATCAAATACCTATTTTATGAGTTTAACACAAAATTACTGTTCAAAAATATTTCTTATATACCTCGTTTATTCGAACGTTTACTGGTAAAACTAATTTGGAAGTAACTTACAGCAGAAACGAGATAGAGAAATGAAAAAAATGAGCAAATTAGAAGCAGTATTATGGAGTATAGCCTTTCCCGGTTTTAGTCAGCTATTAAGTGGTAAGTACATCAAAGGTATTTTCTTTGTAATTCTTGAATTTATGATAAATGTCAACAGTAATTTTAATAGTGCCATTATGTACAGTTTCTTAGGTGAGATAAGAAAAGCTGAATTAGTACTTAATTATCAGTGGCTAATGTTTTATCCATGCGTTTATATGTTTGCAATGTGGGATGGGTACCGTTCAGCTATGCCGGCTGAGGAAAAATACTCGTATTTACCTTTTGTATTTTCCGCTTATTTTGTAACCGTAGGATTAATGATTTCACCTAAGGTCACGGTTTTTAATGTTCATCCAGGTCCAGTTTTCTTACCTATGTCATTTGTTATTCCGGGGATATTAGTTGGTTTTTTGATAAAATGGATACTACAATTGCGGGAAAAAAAGCTTCAAATCTGACACAGATTTGGAGTTTTTTTTCGGTAAAAATTTTTTGTGCCCCCAGAAAGGATGTTGATGATTCGTAATTCTTTATTGGAAGTAATCTTGTCAGAACCTTCAAAGTCCAATCTATTATTCTTATGGTATAATTGGTTGAACAGAGAGGTGAGGCAATGCTAGGTTTATTGTTTTTAACCAAGAATAAAAAACGTACTTTAGAAGAGTCGGTACGGCTAATTCAACAAGGTGACTGCTCTTTACTAAATGAAATTATAGAGGATTACAAACCATTTATTGCAAAAAACGTATCTTCCGTATGTAAACGATATATCTATGAAACCGACGATGAATTTAGTATTGGTCTTATTGCATTTAATGAAGCAATTGAAAAATATTCAGCTGAGAAGGGCAGTTCCCTGCTAAGTTTTGCTGAAGTAATCATTAAACGAAGGGTAATTGATTATATTCGGAAGCAGACGAGAAACCAACATGTTAGTATTGACTTAACTTATACTACAGTTGAAGAAGAGTCCGCCGGTATGGTAATTGTGAACGAGTTGTCACTAGAAGAATATAAGAGAAAGTCTGATGATGAAATACGGAAAGAGGAAATTATTCAATTTCAAGCATTATTAACATCATTTGATTTAAGCTTCAGTGATTTGGTTGAAAATTCACCAAAGCATACCGATGCAAGGGAGAACGCAATCAAAGTAGCTAAGCTAATAGTTGAAAATAAAGAATTATGGGACTCCTTATATGAGAAAAAGCGTCTTCCCATAAAGCAGCTAGAAAAAATGGTGAATATCAGTAGAAAAACAATTGAACGTAACCGGAAATATATTATCGCAATTGCACTTATATTATCTAGTGATTATGTATATTTAAACGATTATTTAAAGGGGGTGCTTGAAACATGAAAAGGGGAGTTGTAATGGAAGTTAATGACCCTTATTTGACATTATTAACTTCTAATGGAGAATTTTTGCGTGCCCGCAAAATGGAGAGAGATTATTCCATTGGTGAAGAGATAGATTTTTTTCCTGTAACGGATTATTTAGAAAAAACAAAATCATTTAAAAACTTTTTTACCTTCAAAACAGTTTGGATGACAATGGCTGTTATTATAATTAGTTTAGGGTCTATTATCCCAGTGTATCAAGATAATAAAGCTTACGCGTATATGGCTATCGTTGCTGGCACTGATATTGAAATGGGATTAAATAAGGATATGCAGGTAGTTGAATTAAAAGCATATGATAAGGAAGCTGAAAAGTTTATTTCTCAGCTGGAAGGCTGGAGAAAGATGGACGTTTCTGAATTAACTTCTATTATCCTAAATGAGTTGAAAGATGATGGTCAAATAACGGAAGCTAAGCCAGTTGTAATTTCTACTGTTAAAACGGATGGGCTAAAGGCGATTGGAACAACAAATCTCAAAAAAAACATCAAGGAAATTCAACAAACAGTGGATAAAAATTATATAGAAGTCAACATGTATTCTAGTACAGAAGAAGAAGTTGAAAAAGCCCAAAGTTCAGGTGTTCCAGTCGGGGTCTATCATAGAAATAAGAATAAATCCGCACAAAAAACAAAAGTAAAAAGTCAGCAGACAAAAATGGATAAAGTAGAACCTGCTGTTATCACTCCACCAGATTCTTCATCGGCTGTTTTGCCTCCGGGACAGCAAAAGAAACAAGAAATTGACAATAACAATACTAATAATAAACAACAACAAGGTGAATTGAACCAAGATATAAAACAAGGTGATTTGAACCAAGATATACAACAAGGAAATGGACAACAGACTCCACCTGGATTAAATGAAGATGGCAATGGAAAAGGTAAACAAAATCAAGTCAACCATAAAGAAAAAATTAAACCGGATATGCAGGAAGCCAATAGTCAAAAGCAACAAGAGAAAAATGATAAAAAATAAGTCCGGCAAAAATGCCGGACTTCTTCCATGTTTATTTAATTCAATTATTGTTGTTGTCCAGCCATTTGAGCTTGCGCCTGTTTTACTAATCTTTTTGTGATTTCGCCGCCAACAGATCCATTCGCACGGGACACTGTATCAGAACCTAAATTAACCCCAAATTCTTGAGCGATTTCATATTTAACTTGGTCCAGGTATTGCTCAATTCCTGGAACTAATAATTTATTGCTGCTGTTAGCCATTTTTTTCAACTCCTTAATATCTATACAGAGATTGAATTCTCTGTAGTTGTATTATGATTCAATTCGCTATTAAAATAAGTGGTAATGTTTTGCGGTTATGGTACGAATAAGTAAATAAATTAATCAGTACCTTTGCTGACATCGATTGTTGGGTGCATAAAGGGATAGGCTTTGGGTTTCTTTTTGCTTTCAAGCAGTTCCCGATTTTCCGCCGTATTCCAGCCAATATCATTTGTAGGATGAACCCACTCATCCCCCGCCATAATTTCTGGGTCGGTATTCTCTGTCCAATTCTCTAATGGAGAGTTTGGAGAGGAATAATTGCTGTCACCAATTACAACCCCATGCTCATTTACAAATGGAGGCTGCATTTTAATACCGGTACCCTCAAAACTTGGGGCATTTATTTGATGCGGCATAGTTTCGTCGATCGTTAAATTTTCATCAGTTTCTTTGTTGTTTCTCGTCATTTTTCCTCACTCCTATTTTTCTTTATTTTTCGCTGCTGTGACAATTTTATTTATGAAAAATAAGGAAGTGATTGAATTTCTGCTTTTGTACAAGCTAATGATGTAACATAATAATGGGAGGCTGAAAAAATGGCTAAAAGAAAAGCAGAACATGACGCTGTAAATAAGTATTCGAAAACTCCTCATAAGAACGTTCAGGAAAGTGAATTTTCAGCAGAATATGCTGGTACAGAAGATGCGATTAAAGTTCAAAACCGTAACTCGAAGCTTGGAAAAAAAGGAAGAAGTTAATGAAAGATAAAAAAAAATTGCAAAAAACACGTGAGGAATTCAGCGTCGAATTTGGTGACGTTAATGGCATAAAGTTATACGAAATACTTCAAGCTAGAGACAACAATAAAAAGACTTCCAAAAAAGAAAAGTAAGCCGGCTATAATAAGCCGGCTATTTTTTAAATCTTAAATGGAAAAATAATCGTTCCTTTATTTGACGGGTCAAAATATGCTAATAAAAATGAACGGTGTTTTACAACTCTATCTGAAGCTAAGTACACGGACAGATCAAAAGACAATTCTTCAATCATGGTATGCTTATATAAATCTTTTTCATCCAGTTTCAGAGCCAAATAAGTTTCTCCCAAAAGGGTTGGGGTTTCTATAATTTGCTTATATATTTCTGTTCTAGTTTGTTTATTAGAGCTTTGCTCCCACCAAGGCTTACGCGGTTTGTACTTATGATTACTTAAGTAATCATATTTCATTAGACCAGCAATGATATCAATGTCGCTTACCTCTTTTGATTCTAGAAAAGAGAATAATCTTCGAAATAAATCTTCTAATTGATGGCCGATTCTAGACCAGCTCTGCTCATCCCAATAGGTCCCAAACTCCTGAAAAAAGTCAAAAGGTGAAGGAAAAGCACTGGTTACTAAATACTCAATCGTATGATTCATACGATGGTCATTCCAATATTTTTCTAAAACATCCTCTACCTGTTTAATTCTAAGAATGTCATTAAATGTAAGGACATTATTTCCTAAGATTTCATAAGGAGATTGATCCATGAAAATATAATTATGGTCAGACGCACGAAGTCTAAGACCGGTCCCTCTTAACATTTTTAAAAAACCTAACTGCAATTCTTCTGGGCGAAGTTCAAAAACATCATTAAAGGTTTTCCGGAACGAGGAATAATCCTCCTCTGGAAGACCGGCGATTAAATCTAAATGCTGGTCAATTTTTCTGCCTTCTTTCACCATCGTGACCGTCCGAGTCAATTTTTCAAAATTTTGTTTTCGCATTACAAGCTCGTTCGTATAATCATTGGTTGATTGTACACCAATTTCAAAACGGAACAGCCCTTTTGGTGCTTCCTTGTTTAAGAATTCGATAACTTCAGGTCTCATGATATCTGCTGTAATTTCAAATTGAAATACCGTTCCTGGCAGATGTTCATCTATTAAGAAGCGGAACATTTCCATCGCATAGCTTCTGCTTATATTAAAAGTGCGGTCAACAAATTTAATGGTTTTGGCACCGTTTGCCATTAAATAGCGTATATCATCCTTAATTTTTTCTCTATCAAAATAGCGTACTCCGACTTCAATGGAAGAAAGACAAAATTGACAGTTAAATGGACAACCTCTGCTTGTCTCAATATAAGTGACACGCTTTCCTAAATGTGGTGCGTCTTCAGGAAACCTATATGGAGAAGGAAGTTCTTTAAGGTCGAGTTTGTTCATTTGAGGGGTGACTCTTATTTTTCCATTATCACGGTAGGCGATTCCCTGGACGTTTCTATACTCTCTTTTTCCATTCAATTCAGTAAGTAATTGTTTAAAAGAATGTTCGCCTTCCCCAATGATAATAAAATCAACATTTGGCAGTTTTTCCATCCATTCTACTGTATCGTACGTAACCTCAGGACCGCCTAAAACAATTTGAATAGAGGGATCAATCTTTTTCAGCATATTGACAACTTTTATGGTCTCTTCAATGTTCCAAATGTAACAGCTAAAGCCAATTAGTGTTGGTTTTTGCTGATAGAGGTCAGCTACGATATTCATGGCAGGATCTTTGATTGTATATTCCTTCAGCTGGACATTAAATTCCGGAGCTGCAAAAGCCTTTAAGTAACGGATTGCTAAATTAGTATGAATATATTTAGCATTTAAGGTGCTGCAAATTATGTTCATTGTAAATCTCCTTCGACAAAATAAAAACAATAGTATATTATACCCCATTTTTAATAAAAACGATAATCGAAGCAGCGAAATACATCTGTTATACTACTGTCTGTTGGCTGTTGCATAATTATATCAATGAATAAATCCATATAAATAAGCGTTTTTTTTTGTTATTTAAATGTGTTATAGAATTTTTTTTAATATGTTTGATAATTGTCACAGCTTGAAATAAATTTATATCCTACAATGAATGAAGGGAATTTGTATTGTATGTATTTTCAGTCTTTTTGACATGAAGGGGGAGGGACATAATGTCTATATTACCGAAGAAAAATGAGCTTGGGTTCTTTGAGATTCGCCTGGAATCTATTGGAGGTCTTGGAGCAAACCTAGCCGGGAAAATGCTAGCTGAAGCAGGAGTATTAGGTCTTGGTTTGAACGGATCGAACTTCTCATCATATGGGTCCGAAAAGAAGGGGTCACCTGTTAAAAGCTTTATTCGTTATTGTGAGCCAGAAGTAGAAATAAGGGATCACAGTCCCATTGAGCAGCCGCATATTGTAGCGGTTTTTCATGAAGCACTTTATAAGACAGTTGATGTAGTCAGCGGATTAAATGCTGATGGTATTGCACTTGTAAATACTGCCAGAGAGTTTGATTCAGTCAAAAGGGACCTAAAATTAGAATATGGAACCCTTGCTATAGTTGATGCATTAACGATTGCAGTTGAGGAAAAAACAAAAGTTAACACAGCAATGCTTGGCGCTTTGTATCGTATTTGTAATTTTTTAGACCCTGATTCAATGAGAAACGTTATTCGGAAAACATTTGAAAAGAAGTACCCTCATCTTGTTGAACCGAATATACGTACGTTCGATCGTGGGTTTAATGAAGTTCAATTTAAGAAATATGAAGTACCCGAGGGTGCAGAGGGAAAAAGTTTTACACGTCCACTTCCGCAATTGGGCTACTTAACACAAGAAATTGGCGGAGTCCTGACCGCACAGGCAAATAGTATTTTAAAAGATTTAAGCGGATCACGACAAGGATTCCTTCCAGAGTTTCAACAGAAGAAGTGTATTAATTGTGCTGCTTGTGATAATGTCTGTCCAGACTATTGCTTTGTGTGGGAAGCTGGTGAAGATAAAAAAGGCAGAAAGCAAATGTTCCTGAAAGGGATTGATTATCAATATTGTAAGGGCTGTTTAAAATGCGTGGAGGCCTGCCCAACTGATGCACTTGGAGATCTTCGTGAAATGATTGGATATGCCGAAACTAACACAGTAAAACAAAACTTTCCTTATGTGGCAGGGGGGATTTCATAATGGCAATGTTAGAGGATAAAATCAATAGCTTAGCTGTTGCTGAGCAACTTTCAACCTTTGAGTCTGGAAATGAAATGGCTGCAATGGCAGCTGCACAAATTAATTACCATATTATGGGGTACTTTCCAATCACCCCTTCCACTGAAGTAGCCCAATTCTTAGACCAGATGAAAGCCCGCGGGGAACATGATATTAAGCTAATCCCAGCGGATGGTGAGCATGGCTCAGCCGGGATCTGCTATGGTGCAGCAGCTACTGGTGCCAGGGTATTTAATGCTACCAGTGCGAATGGCCTGCTTTATATGATCGAACAGCTTCCAGTACAAGCAGGGACTCGTTTTCCAATGGTAATGAACCTGGTTACGCGGGCAGTAAGTGGACCTCTCGATATTAGAGGAGACCATTCTGACCTTTACTTTGCCCTGAATACTGGATGGGTGATTTTAACTGCAAGAACACCACAAGCAGTTTATGATATGAATATTATGGCGCTTAAAATTGCAGAACACTCTAAAGTACGATTACCAGTCATCGTAGCCTACGATGGATTCTTTACTTCCCATCAGAAGCGCAGAGTGCAGTACTTTAAAGATAGAAAAGTTGTTCAACAATTTGTCGGTGAGTGTCCGACAGATTATCATTTTGCTAGAGATCCGAAAAAACCAGTCACAATTGGTGCACATATGAATGGTGAGGATTTAATTAATAACCATTTCCAACAATCTGAAGCTATCTATGCTGCTGGCGAGGTATTTAGAGAGGTTGCGGCAGAATATGCCCGCATTTCTGGCCGTGAATATCCAGTATTAGATTTATATAAGATGGAAGATGCAGAAGTTGCTTTATTCTTATTAAACTCTGCTGCTGAATCTGCGAAAGATGTAGTGGATCAATTACGTGCACAAGGAATTAAGGCAGGTGTGATCAGTCCAAATATCATTCGACCATTCCCGGCTAAAGAAATTCGTGAAGCGCTTAAAAATGTAAAAGCATTATTAGTGGGTGAGCGAGCAGATTCATATGGCGCAAATGGACCGAACTTAACTCATGAGGTAAAATCAGCACTTCAAGAAGACCGAAATAATCAAACTATTGTTCTTAGCCGTGTTTTTGGTCTTGGTGGTAAGGATTTCTACGCAAGTGACGCTGAAAAATTCTTCGATATGACAATTGAAGCGATGGAAAAAGGGTTTGCTGAAAAACCATTTGATTATTATGGACATGTACCAGGTAATCCGGAAAAGATTCTTAAGCCTGTCATTACACCACAGCACGGTGATGTATATAAATCTGGTTTAATCGATGTGAAAATGGACGAAGAAACAAATAAACTAAAGGTGAAAATCCCGCCGCTTCGAGCATTAACCGGAAAGCCTAAGCGAATTGCTTCCGGACATGGAGCATGTCCAGGCTGTGGTATTTTTGCTGGACTGGAACTATTCTTTAAAGGGATTGAAGGGGATATTGTCACATTATTCCAAACTGGTTGTGCATATGTAACAACTACTTCTTATCCGCACAGTTCTCATAAACAAACGATGATCCATAACCTATTCCAAAATGGGGCCGCTACGTTATCTGGAACATTAGAAGCATTCCTTGAATTAAAACGTCGTGGTGAAATAGAAATTTCAGATGATGCGACATTTGTAATGATAACTGGAGACGGCGGTATGGACATTGGAATGGGCTCTGCTATTGGTACAGCTCTTCGTGGACATAAGCTTATCATGCTGGAATATGATAATGAAGGTTACATGAATACTGGCTCACAAATGTCCTATTCAACACCAATTGGGCATATGACAAGTACTTCAGGTGTTGGCAAAGCTCAAAAGGGTAAAGGATTCCATCATAAGGATACGGCGCAAATTATGGCAGCAGCCAATATACCTTATATATTTACAGGGGCTGAAAGCTTTCCTCAAGACTTAATTAAAAAGGGTGCTAAAGCTCAATGGTATGCACAAAATGTAGGTACAGTTTATGGTAAGATATTAATAACCTGCCCGCTGAACTGGAAATCTGAAGACCGTTACGGAACAACAATATTAGAAAAGGCTGTTAATTCCTGCTTCTTTCCTTTATATGAGGTAGAGCAAGGTGTGACCAGCATTACCTACAACCCAGAAGATAAAAACAAACGTATAGCTATCTCTGAATGGCTGAAATACATGGGAAAAACAAAACATCTGCTTAAAGAAGAAAACAAATCTATTTTAGATGAGTTTGAGGCAGAAGTAGAGAAGAGATGGCAGCGTCTTAAGGCAAAGCACGAAAATCCATTCCTATAAATGATAGAAAGGTAGAACGGAAAATTCCGTTTTACCTTTTTTATTGGATTTTTCCCAACCAGATTTACTATCAATGTCATTATTTTTTTGTCAAGTAAAAAGGATTTTCTATTATAATGTAGAATATAGGATAAATAAAATTACCTTAATTTGGTTTCATGGGGCAGGTGTTTTAATGGAAAAAGAATTGCTTAAAAGCGAACAAAAATTCCGAAGAATATTTGAAGATTCCATGGACGGACTGATTTTATGGAATGACATGTACCAGATTGTCGATACCAATTGTTCTGCATTGAGAATATTTGGACTACCAAAAGATAAATTGGTAGGACGTTCTGTACTAGAATTATTTAGTCACTTAAATGAAAAAAAACAGGAAATAATTAATCATATTGAACAAGTTACAAATAATGGTAAGCAATCTTCATCTATGGTGATTGAAGGAATTGACGGGGGAGTGAGACATTTTGATTACTCCACAAAACGTGGAATTATCGATGGATTGAATCTCACTGTTATTATTGATGTAACAGAAAAGGCCCAAATGCAGGAACAGTTAAGAAAATCAGACCGGCTAAACCTAATTGGTGAACTTGCTGCAGGAATTGCACATGAAATTAGAAATCCAATGACTGCTTTGAAAGGGTTTATTCAATTACTTGAGCCAAGTATAAAAGCCGAACACTCAATGTATTATGAAGTCATTACCTCAGAGTTAGCGAGAATTGACTCTATTATTAATGAATTCTTAATTCTAGCAAAACCTCAAGAAACCAAATACCTAGATAAAGACATTTGTCAAATAATGAGAGAAACCATTGATTTATTAAGTGCACAAGCAGTGCTGTACAATGTTCAATTCTATACTCATTATGAAGAGCAATTACCGCATGTTTATTGTGAACCCAACCAATTAAAAAAGGTCTTTATCAATCTAATAAAAAACGCAATTGAAGTTATGCCGAATGGCGGAGAAATTACAATTGCGATCAATTCCATCAAGGACCAATTTATACAGATATCCATTCGTGATGAAGGAATGGGAATTCCCGTGGATAAAATAAAAAAACTTGGAGAACCGTTTTATACTACAAAAGAAAAAGGCACGGGGCTTGGATTGATGGTAAGTTACCGAATTATTGAGGAACACAATGGGAGTATAGAAGTAGATAGTGAAGAGGGAATAGGAACTTTATTTAAGATTAAGATACCATTGAAACCTTTTATTAAAGTATAAAAAAACCACTGCCGCATCAGGGGAAGTGGTTTTTTGGTTTAGTATAAATCTGGCCTTCTATCTTCGAAAATTGGGATTTGCCTTCGAATATCTTTTACAAGGTCTAACTCGATTACTGCAGTTAGTATTTCCTCGCTTGGGCCTGCTTCAGCAATTACCTCTCCCCATGGGTCAATAATCATGGAGTGACCGGCAAATTTATTATTTGGATCAGAACCGGCTCTGTTGCAAGCAATGACAAAACATTGGTTTTCAATCGCTCTTGCAATCAGCAAGGATCTCCAGTGTGCTAAGCGGGGAGCTGGCCATTCTGCAACAACGAATAATGCTTCTGTTCCGGCAGCGGTATGTGCACGAATCCATTCTGGGAAACGTATATCATAGCAAATAACCCCGCCAAAATTTAGATTATCTAATTTAAATAACCCTTTCTCCTCACCAGCCTCTAGGTAAAGATGTTCATCCATTAATTTAAAAAGATGTAGTTTGTTATATTTGTGAACAAGCTCACCTTCATTACTGATGATAAGGAGGGTATTTTTAACTCCTTGATCCCCGCGGTTTGCCACCGAACCTCCAACAAAATGAACTTGATATTTTTTCGCTGCTTTCTTTAAAAAATCAATGGTTTTTTCTGCATTCCTGTCTGCAATCTTGTCAAGTCGTGTCAAATCATACCCTGTTGTCCATAACTCCGGTAACACAATAATATCAGGATTGTCTTTCATTGCATTTTCGATAAGTTTTTCGGCGTGTTGATAGTTTTTATTTGGATCTCCAAAGGCAATATCCATTTGCAAACAAGTTATTTTAAATTTCACTCAACTTCACCTCGTTTGAAATTTCGGAATTTTTTCTTTACAAGCTGTCTTAAAAGTTATATCATTTGTGACTAGAATTCAACAATAAAATTTATACATTAAAGCAGGTGATATGATGAAAAAATTTCCAACATCTGAACTTTTAAACAATCTTCCGAAACAGTTTTTTGCCTCTTTAGTAAAAAAGGTAGGGAAATACATTGAAGCAGGTTATGATGTAATTAATTTAGGACAGGGTAATCCTGATCAGGCTACCCCCAGCCATATCGTAAAAAAAATGCAGGAAGCAGCTGCAAATCCTGCAAATCATAGGTATTCTCCGTTTCAGGGACATCGTTATTTAAAGCAGGCAGCTGCAGATTTTTACAAAAGAGAATATGGGGTAACCATTGATCCGGATAAGGAAGTAGCCATTTTGTTTGGAGGCAAAGCAGGATTGGTAGAGATTCCGCAATGCCTATTAAATCCTGGTGATATAATGCTTGTTCCTGATCCAGGTTATCCCGATTACTTATCTGGGGTAGCGTTGGCAAAGGCAGAAATGGTAACAATGCCGTTACGAGAAACGAATCATTTTCTGCCAGATTATAATGAATTATCTTCTGAGGTGATTGAAAAAGCCAAATTAATGTTCCTTAATTATCCAAACAATCCAACAGGGGCTGCTGCAACGAAGGGGTTTTTTGAAGAAACGGTCAAACTTGCAAGCCTTAATGATATATGCGTGGTTCACGATTTTGCCTATGGTGCAATAGGATTTGATGGAGAAAAGCCCGTGAGCTTTTTACAAATTGATGGGGCAAAAGAAGTAGGGATTGAAATCTATACTCTCTCGAAAACCTACAATATGGCAGGGTGGCGTGTAGGATTCGCTGTAGGCAATAGCAGTGTTATATCAGCGATTGAGCTTATACAAGACCATCTGTATTGCAGCTTATTTGGCGGCATTCAGGAAGCGGCAGCGGAAGCATTATCCGGTCCGCAGGATTGTGTTCAAGAATTGAATAATCTCTATGAGCGTAGAAGAAATGTTTTAATTAATGGTCTTCGTTCACTTGGCTGGAATGTTACGGCGCCAAAGGGATCATTTTTTGCTTGGCTAAAGGTTCCTGAAGGGCTTACGTCTACTGAATTTGCTGATATGCTGCTGGAGAAGGCACATATTGCCGTGGCACCTGGGATTGCATTTGGAGAATTAGGTGAAGGTTATGTCCGGGTAGGTTTGCTTACAAGTGAGGAACGTTTAGGAGAAGCCGTTAGAAGAATTAGTGAGTTACAAATTTTCAAAAAATAGATTGACAAAAAATAGGATTCTTGGGATAATGCAAAATATAGTTTACCAACATGATAATAGTAAATAATACGATCGTTTTCTTATCAAGAGCAGGCGGAGGGAAAAGCCCTATGAAGCCCGGCAACCGACTTAACACTTATGTTAGGCACGGTGCTAAATCTTGCAGCACAAGCTGAAAGATGAGAAGATGTTAGTTTGCGACGCTAACCTCTTCTTTTTGGAAGAGGTTTTTTATGTTTTTTGAGAAAGGAAGAGTAAAATTGACAGAATTAATAGCCACATACCTAGTTCATGGTGAAAAAAATCTTGAAAAAAAAGCTGAGGAAATAGCTTTAGGTTTGACTGTCGGTTCATGGACGAACTTACCTGAACTAGAACAGAGTCAATTACGCAAGCATAAGGGCAAGGTAGTATCGACTGAGGGTTTAAATGAGGATCAGTCGATAATCCGTATCGCATATCCAACAATTAATTTTTCTAATGATATTCCTGCAATTCTAACTACCGTTTTTGGAAAACTTTCATTAGATGGAAAAATAAAATTAATCGATTTACAGTTTGAGAATGAATTAAAAAGTAAATTCCCTGGCCCCAGATTTGGGATTGAGGGGTTACGAGAAAAGCTTGGGGTTTTTAATCGTCCCCTGTTAATGAGCATTTTTAAAGGAGTTTTAGGGAAGGATATTCGTTTCCTGACAGAGCAGTTAAAGCAGCAGGCTCTTGGCGGTGTTGATTTTGTAAAGGATGACGAAATTCTTTTTGAAAATGATCTGACTCCGTTTGAAAAAAGAATATCAGAAGGCAAAAAAGTTTTACAGGAAGTATTTGAACAAACTGGACATCGCACTTTGTATGCGGTAAATCTAACAGGAAGAACATCACAGTTGAGGGACAGAGCACGGAAAGCAAAAGAACTTGGTGCAGATATGATACTGTTTAATGTTTTTGCCTATGGATTGGACGTTCTGCAGGAGCTGCGCGAGGATGATCAAATTGGATTGCCATTAATGGCTCATCCTGCTGTAAGCGGGGCATTAACATCATCTTCTCATTATGGTCTCTCTCATTCCTTGTTATTAGGGAAGCTGCTCAGACTTGCTGGTGCCGATTTGTCATTATTTCCATCACCATATGGAACAGTGGCATTAGAGAAATCCTCTGCCATTTCTATAGCAGAGGAATTAATCAAAACGGACACTATAAAGCGGTCGTTTCCTGTCCCTTCAGCAGGAATACATCCAGGTTTAGTGCCATTGTTGATTCGTGATTTCGGAATTGAATCTGTCATTAATGCTGGGGGCGGCGTTCATGGTCATCCAAATGGTGCCCGCGGCGGCGGACTTGCATTCCGCCAAGCAATTGAAGTAAATCTGCAAGGTAAGACCCTAGCTGAAGGTGCCGAGCAATACCCAGAGCTTAAGATTGCATTACAGTTATGGGGAAATGCAGAGGGGACAGTATAAATGAGGTCCGTCATCTACTGCGATTTTGATGGTACGATTACCGAAAGTGACAACATTATTGCTATCATGAAAGAATTTGCTCCGCCTAATTGGGAAGATATTAAAGACCAAATTTTGTCACAAGAGATTTCCATTCGTGAGGGTGTAGGAAAATTATTTTCGGAATTACCGAGCAGCCAAAAAAATGAAATCACAAAGTTTGCAATAGAAAATGCCAGGATTCGTGAAGGGTTTGCTGAGTTCGTAGAGTTTGCTAAAAGTGAAAATATTCCACTTTATATTGTCAGCGGGGGAATTGATTTCTTTGTGTATCCAATACTTGAGAAATTCGGTCCATTTGAAGGGATTTATTGTAACCATAGCGACTTTTCAGGGGATCACATAAAAATACTTTGGCCGCATACCTGTGATTCTTTATGTGAAAATGAATGCGGCTGCTGTAAACCTACTATTATACGTAAGTTAAATGCAGATGAAGATACCTTTACAATCGTAATCGGTGACTCCGTAACCGATCTTGAGGCAGCTAAACAAGCAACATTTGTGTTGGCAAGAGATTTACTGGAGAAAAAATGTATTGAATGGGGTTTAAATCATAAAGGATTTAACACCTTTTATGATTGTATAAATGCAATTAAAAATCAGATTGAGGTGAGAGGACATCATGTTAAAGGAAAAATGGCTGGAGTTAGCGGATATAAAGGATGAACTAGCTGAGCGTGATTGGTTTATGGGAACAAGCGGTAACCTTGCTATTAAGGTAAGTGATCATCCTCTGCAATTTCTGGTGACGGCGAGTGGTAAGGATAAACGTAAACGTACAGAAGAGGACTTTTTGCTAGTAGACGAATATGGGCATGCAGTAGAAGAAACTCACTTAAAGCCTTCTGCAGAAACGCTGCTTCACGTCGAAATTTACCGAAAAACTAAAGCAGGCTGCAGTCTCCATGTTCACACTATTGATAATAATGTGATTTCAGAAGTTTATGGAAACCAGGGTGAGGTAACCTTTAAAGGGCAGGAGCTAATTAAGGCTTTCAACAAATGGGAAGAAGACGCAGAACTGACGATTCCAATTATTGAAAACTATGCTCATATTCCAACACTTGCCCAGGCTTTTTCTGAGCATATTCAAGAGGATTCAGGTGCTGTATTAATCCGTAATCACGGAATTACTGTATGGGGAAGAAATGCATTTGAGGCAAAAAAAATTCTTGAGGCATCTGAGTTTTTATTTAAATATCAATTACGTTTATTAGAACATAAAACATATCAATTGTTTAAAGTTGTTTAAATAATTAGGGAGAGGGAGATTTGATTATGGCATATATTACATTTCAAAATAGAGAAGACAAGATTCAAAACCATGCAGAAGTAGCAAGCTTTCTAGCATCACAAGAGGTCATCTATGAAAATTGGGATATTTCTAAACTTCCAGACAAACTAGTTGAAAAATATCTTTTAAGCGATGAAGAAAAAAATGAAATTCTAAATGTTTTTTCACTTGAGATTTCAGATATTTCTGCTAGAAGAGGATACAAAGCGCAAGATATCATTTCTTTATCTGATAATACTCCAAATCTAGACACCTTGCTGACGAACTTCAAAAATGAGCATCATCATACGGATGATGAAGTTCGTTTTATCGTAAGTGGTCATGGAGTATTTGTAATTCAAGGAAAAGACGGCGAGTTTTTTGAAGTTCATCTTAATCCAGGAGATTTAATTTCAGTTCCAGAAAACACAAGACATTATTTTACATTAGAAGAAGACCGTAAAGTAGTTGCTATTCGTATTTTCGTAACTACAGAGGGATGGGTGCCAATTTACGAAAAAGAAGAAATTCATCAATAATTTACATCAACTGGCTGCTGAAGAGCCAGTTTTTTTTGTTGTTTTAGTAAATTTGTTTACTAAAACATTACCAAGTGTAGCATGAAAATTGTCGTAAAAACACAGTGAAGCCTATGAATATTGTCGAAAATTGCAATAAAATGCTTGTTTTGTCTACTTTTGCGAAAGTATTTACTTTTTACTAAAATCTTGTCATAATTCATCAAGTAATCAATTTTTTAACAGTTTAGTGTAAAAGAGTAAGGAGTAGGTGAGAGATTGGAAATGGAAAGTAATAACCCTTCTGAGATGCTTAAAGCAATTAAAGTGAAACGTGCGATGATGATAAATTGTGCAAATAAAAAAGGATTTACTAGTGATGAGACGATAAAATACAGCCAGGAATTAGATGTACTTATAAATGAGTATCAGAAAGCTTCCCAGCAATTTTCCCAGCCAAACGAAGAAGTGAAATTTGCCTTTAATCAAATGATTATGATTTGGCCAAAAGTATTTGTATAAGCTTTACATTTGTACTTAAAAATGTCTATTAAAAAAACCATTACTGAGAGACCAGTAATAAATGCATAAGTTGAAACTCGTTCATTGCCATCTCCGTGGCTTTCTGGGATTAACCCTTTATATATGATAAACAACATCGCTCCAGCCTCAAAAGAAAGACCATAGGGGACAAGCCCTTCTACAAACGAGGTTAAATAATAACCAATAATAGATGTGACAATTTCAATTGTACCCATTAGAATTGCCAGTAAAAAGGCCTTGAATTTGCTTATTTGTTGATTGATTTAACAACAGTGCAACAAGAAGGCCTTCTGGTGCATTTTGAAACCCAATCGCAAGTGCGATCAAATTCCCCGTATCCTCTGTTTACGAAGCATAGCTGACACCAGCGGACAATGCAGTCATCATGATCCCAGCCTCAAAACCTTTCACAATTAAAAATAGTTCCAAATAAAATAAACTACATATTTAGACAGAAACTGTGATTTTTATCATTGTTTATATCTGAATATTTCTTATAGTTAAATTAGTGCTATTTTTACTATTATTCACCTAACAAAAAACTGCCTATCTTACACTACTAGATTTTACCTCAAATGTTAAATTTATCAATTTAAAAAAAGAAATCTATTATTGTTTGGTACTATGCTTGTGTTGCGATACATATATCGTAATATGGCATTTTTTATAACCAAGGAAGGCAAACGCTTTCAAAACAAACATAGCAAAAACGGGGGAGGGAAAGTACTACATGCACATTGTCGTATGTGTAAAACAAGTACCAGATACAAAAATCATTAAAATCAATCCCAAAACAAACACACTCGACCGACGAAGCGCACCAGCCATTTTAAATCCTTATGATGCTCATGCTGTACAAGAAGCTGTAAGCATTCGTGAAAAGAATGGCGGTACGATTTCAGTTTTGTCGATGGGACCGCCGCAAGCAACAGCTGTTATTAAAAAAAGTATTGAGATAGGTGCTGACCGGGGATATTTGATTACCGACCGTGCCTTTGCAGGGGCTGATACACTTGCAACCAGCTATGCCTTATTTAAAGCTTTAGAAAAAATCAACAAGGAAATTCCAATTGATATGATTATTTGCGGCAAGCATGCCATTGATGGAGACACTGGTCAGGTAGGACCTGGTATTGCCAGAAGACTGGATATTCCACCGGTAACCAATGTTATTGAGGTCTCTGAAGTTAACTTAGAAGAAAAAACTGTATTAATCAAAAGAAAACTATCCAGCGGGTATGAATTAATTCAAGCAGAAATGCCATGTCTGCTGACTGTTGAAAAAGAAATTAACCAGATTGAATACTCGCCCATGCCAAATATGATTAAAGCTGCTAGATATGAACCAATAATATGGGCTGTTAGTGATCTTGAAAATGTGGATCGTGTACAGCTCGGATTAAAAGGTTCCCCCACAATTGTTGGTAAAATGTTTACTCCTCCACGTCCTGAAGGCGGGAAAAAAATTGAAGGCTCCCCTGATGAGCAAGTTCAACAACTTATGGATATCTTACTGGAGCAAAAAGACGTTTTAACATTACAGCCATCTAAACAATAAAGATTACTCTATGATGCAAGGAGGGGTTTACATGAATTTTGATGATTACCGCGGCGTTTGGGTATTTATTGAACAAAATGGCGGTAAAATTGAAGGAGTTTCACTTGAATTGCTTGGTGCAGGCAGAAAGCTTGCTGATAAATTACAAGTGCCATTGGCCGGATTTTTACTGGGGAGTGGAATAAAACCATTGGCGAACCAAGTAATAGCTTATGGTGCAGATGAAGTATATCTGGTTGACCATCCGGTTTTGAAAGATTATCGGACAGAATCCTATATGAAGGGTGTCATGCAGCTTGTTCCAAAATACAAGCCCGAGATTATTCTTTATGGAGCAACGCCAAATGGCAAAGATTTAGCGAGTGCTGTAGCAACTGATTTAGTTACAGGTCTGACAGCTGATACAACCATGCTTGATGTTGACGTAGCTAACCGTTTGCTTGAAGCTAGTCGTCCTGCATTTGGCGGTAATATAATGGCAACAATTCTCTGTAAAAAGCACCGTCCGCAAATGGCAACTGTAAGACCTAAGGTAATGAAGGCCCTTGAACCAGATACAGGACGAACAGGTAAAATAATAGAAGAAAGCATAACGCTGAGAGAAGAAGATATGCGTACCAAAGTGCTGCAAATTGTGAATGACGTAACAAAAAAGGCAAATTTAGCCGACGCACACGTTATTGTCTGTGGCGGGAAAGGCATGGGCGATGCACAAAACTTTCAAATCCTTTATGAATTAGCGGATACGATTGGAGCCACTGTCGGCGGAACAAGAGATGTAGTTGAAGCAGGGTGGTTACCTCATGAATTGCAAATAGGTCAGACTGGCGAAACCGTAACACCAAAAATCTATTTTGCGGTTGCCCTATCCGGAGCTATCCAACATGTAGTAGGTATGAAAAATTCAGACTTAATCATCGCTATTAATAAGGATCCAAATGCACCGATATTTGATGTAGCCACTTACGGAATTGTAGGAGACGCATTGGAAATTGTCCCTAAATTAATACAACAATTTAAACAGCTGAGAACTGAAAAAGGCGGTGAAATGAGCTATGCCAGAAAAATTTGATGTTATTATTGTTGGGGCAGGACCAGCAGGTACTTCTTGTGCGCTTGTTTGTGCCCAAAATGGCTTAAACGTGCTGCTTATTGAAAGGGGAGAATATCCGGGAAGCAAAAACGTAATGGGCGGTGTGTTGTATCGGAAGCAAATGGAAGAGTTAATTCCAGAGTTTTGGAAAGAGGCTCCGCTTGAAAGACCCGTTATCGAGCAGCGTTTTTGGATGATGGATAAGGAGTCAGTGGTTCAATTTGGTTACAAAGGTCTCGAATGGGGAGTAGAGCCGTATAATAACTTTACGGTATTGCGAGCGCAATTTGATCAGTGGTTTGCAAAAAAAGCAGTTGAAGCAGGTGCACTGTTAATCAATGAGACAGTTGTAACAGAATGTATTGTTGAAAACGGTAAGGTTATTGGTGTCCGTACTGACCGTCCAAACGGAGAAGTCTATGCTGATGTTGTTGTCCTGGCAGATGGGGTAAATTCCCTGCTTTCAAAGCAGTTAGGCTTCCATAAAGAATTCCGGCCAGATGAGGTTGCATTAACGGTTATGGAAGTTATTAATTTACCAAAAGAAAAAATTAATGACCGATTTAACTTAGAAGATAATCAGGGCTGTACAATTGAAATTTTTGGTGATTCAACAAAAGGGAATCTTGGGACAGCATTTTTATATACCAATAAGGATAGTTTGAATATCGGGGTGGGAACCACTCTATCAAGTATGATCAAATCAAAAATGAAGCCTTATGATCTCTTAGACTATCTAAAAACACATCCAATGGTTAAGCCAATGCTCGCAGGCGGAGAATCAGCAGAGTATCTTGCCCATCTCATTCCAGAGGGAGGATATCGCTCAGTACCAAAGGTAGCAGGAAACGGTGTAGTGGTAGTCGGTGACGCCGCACAGCTTGTAAACGCAATCCATCGTGAAGGTTCGAACATGGCAATGCACTCCGGCTTACTGGCTGCAGAGACCGTCATTGAGGCGAAATACCGCGGGGACTTCTCCGAGTCTAGTTTAAATCTTTACCGACAAAAGTTATATGATAGCTTCATAATCAAAGATTTGGAGAAGTACAAAGATGCTACACACACATTTGAAAATAATCCACAATATTTTAAAGAATATGTTCCGATGATGAACAAGGCTATGAGCAAATTCTTTACAGTAGATGGAACACCAAAACGTGATAAGCAGAAAGAAATTATGAAAAGTATAACGGCTGAAAAAGGGACGTTTAAGGTTATACAAGATATTTATCGTGCTTGGAAGGCGGTGAAATAATGTCAACTAAGAATATCGAAGAAAAACAGTACCTTCTTCGTTTTAAAGCTGATACGAAATCCCATCTAACTGTTATGGACCATGATATCTGTATGACAAAATGCCCTGATAAAATTTGCACAATCTTCTGCCCTGCTGAAGTATACAAATGGGAAGGATTAAGGATGCAGGTTGGATATGAGGGCTGCCACGAATGCGGCAGCTGCAGGATTGGCTGCCCGTACCAAAATATTAAGTGGGAATACCCAAAAGGCGGACATGGTATTGTGTTTCGACTAGCATAATTTTAAAGGTGCTGCTTGCAAAGGCGAGCAGCACCTATTTTTTAACTTGCAATATTTTGCAGGTCTTCCTTATTAGTATGTAGTTGAATTTCACTATTTGTGGTTTTTTTCACAAGTAAGGTCAAAAAGAAGGTGAAGCTGAAGGGGAGTAATTTTTGAAGATTAACTAATTTTCTCTTGTAGGCTGATGGCAGTAAGTTGATCCAGTTTACCTGACGTAACTAATGAGCATGCCAGCTCATGCGCACTATCTATAGATACCATGATTGGAGAACAATAAAAAGGTCTCTTCCAATTAAAATCACCCTCAACATTTGACGGATAGATACTTACTTTCCAATGAAAGTATATATTTGACTGTGGGAGCTGTTCTCCTTCAACTGCAATCAGCCAATGGGTCGAAGGTGAATCACAATCATAAGTTCCATATTCCTTTAGTGCGAGTAAGTCATTATAACCAATGGGAATCAATGCCTTTTGATAAAAATCATGATAATTAGGTGTTTTCACGATTATAGCCCTCCCTTTTACGTTCTAACTATATTATATGATAGTTTTTTAGCTTTTTTGAGTACAAATGTTAAAATTTTTTGAAAATTTTAGATTTTTTATTAGTAATCTAAATTCTTGGTTATTGTGTGATGGGTGTCACAACGTTAATTGAAGGCAGCCCTTATACTAAAGATAAGATTTTTTAGATGAGGTGTTTGCAGATGAGCGGCTGTATAAGTAATTTTGGAGGGACATCCCCGGTAGAACTCAGTAAAGGACTTCGTCAATTGAAGTCGGAGCATCCTCCGTTATTAGCACAATTAGAGGGGTTATTCAATTTAACTTCTCAAATTCAAGAAAATTCTAATATAGAAAATATATTCGAGGAATTGATTATTAAGGTTAATGAATTTAAGGCCGCACTTGATCCTCACTCTAAACGAGAAGAGGGAGTTTTATTTCCGATGATGGGTGTATATATCGGCACAACATCTGGACCTATTGCAGTTATGGAATATGAACATGATCAAGCTAAGTCAAAAATTCACGAGTTCTTGGAGAAAGCCGATAGCAGTATTACAGAGCAAGAAAAGAAAATCTTAAGTGACTTGGTAAAGGACGCGTACTTTATCTTAACAGAGCATTTCGCAAAAGAAGAAAATGTCCTCTTCCCTATGGCAGAGCGTATGCTTTCAGATGATGAAAAAGAAGAATTATACAAAAGAATTCAATAAATTAATTAAGGATGGGCAACATGCCCATCCTTTTCTAAACCTCTTGATTCCATTCTCTCACCATTTGATCACTTGGCAGGAAGAAGGCCAATAACCCCAGCAATGGAAGAAACCCAATGGAAGAAACCATGGCTGACATACTAAATAGATCTGCAATATATCCAAGTCCTACCGAGCCGATAGCCCCCATACCAAAGGCGAGTCCCACAGTTAAACCAGACATTGTTCCAATTTTTCCAGGGACAAGCTCTTGAGCAAAAACCACAGTTACCGAAAAATTGGTCATTATAATAAATCCTGTAAGTGTTAAAAAGATGAATGCAATAGAAGATGGTACAAAAGGAATGAGGATCGAAAATGGTATAGTCAGTAACATTGAAACAGATATCAATTTTTTCTTCCCGAACCGGTCAGACAGCGGACCGCCAAAAAAAGTACCGAACGCACCAGCAATTAAAAAGGCAAATAGGAAAAGCTGTGATTCCTTAATCGTCAGTGAGTATTCCTCAATTGCAAAAAAAGCATAAAAATTAGTCATTCCCGATATATACCAAGACCTTGCAAATATAAGTAAAAGTATTAAAATTAGAGACTGTTTAACCCTTTTTGTTAGACCGGTATTTTTATCTGTTTTTGAATTTTTTTTCTTTATTAATGGTAGATTTTCAACTAATCTCCGTCTATACCAATTAGCGATATAGATTAGTAACAATACTGCCAATGCTGCAACAAGTGAAAACCACGAGGCTCCTTTTTGTCCTAGTGGAACAAGGATTAGCGCGGTAATAAGGGGAGCTAATGCCTGCCCTGTATTGCCGCCTACTTGATATATCGATTGTGCAAGTCCTCTTCTTCTGCCTGCAGCCATAAAGGCTACCCGAGATCCTTCTGGATGAAACACTGCAGATCCAAAGCCAATGAAAATGACCGATAATACAATGAAACCAAATGAAGGGGCAAACGCTAATCCAAGAACACCGCATAATGTAAGTGTAAGACCTATTGGTAAAGCGAAAGGCATTGGTTTTTTATCAGTCACTGCTCCAACTACTGGCTGAAGGACTGACGAAACCATATTTAAGGAAAAGGCAATAATACCAAGCTGAGTGAAGGATAACCCCATTGATTTTTCTAAAATGGGAAACATCGCAGGAACAACCGCTTGTATGGCATCGTTTAGCAGATGGCATAGCCCGATGATAAATAAAATATTAAACATAGTCGTGTCTGACACTTTTGCTGTGTTTGCAGACATGGCAGCTGGTTGGCTCATTTCTACACCTCTTTTTATGAAAATAACAATCTTTTATTATCCTTATCTTACATAAATTCTATAAAAATGAGAAATGGAATATTTCTAAGTTCGGAATATTTAAATATAATTAATGTGAGACTCGGCAGCCTGGCAATTGTAAAAACTAGGTTAAATTGACACCAACCCAAAAGTTTTTTATAATAATCTTGAAGTCGAGATAATAAGAAAAGCGTAGCGCCTAAAAGGCAAAAGCTAATAGGTGCTGGAGCTGGACAGCTCGAGATCTTATAAAAAGGATGATTCTCTATGGAAAATGATTCTGTAACCCAATCACTAAAGCTATATATTGTTCTATCAAGAGCCTATAAAGCGATTAATGAGCATGTTAATAAAGTTATACAAGCTAGTGGATTAAATCCAACGGAATTTGCGGTATTAGAGCTTTTATATCACAAAGGCGATCAGCCTATGCAGCAAATCGGCGGGAAGATATTACTTGCCAGCGGAAGCATTACCTATGTTGTAGATAAGTTAGAACAAAAAGGATTTTTAAAAAGGATTGCATGTCCTAATGATAGGAGAGTTACCTTTGCACAGATTACAGATAAAGGGAAAGAGTTTATTCAAGAAATATTTCCTGAACACGCTCAGCAGATTCATTCACTCATGTCTAGTTTGACAGATTCCGAAAAACAGGAAGCGATTGAATTGTTGAAAAAACTTGGATTACCAGCTGGCAAATTTTAATACGGCAATGGCCGTATTTTTTTTTGCATGAAGGAATATTAATGGTTAGTGTCGAAAGTAATTAGTTGCAAAAGTTTGCTATAAAGGGGTTGTATCAATGAAATTTGAGCAATATACATATACCCGTCCAAACCTTGACGAGGTAAAGGAGAAATTAGAGACTGCAATTCAAAAGTTTACGAATGCATCTTCTTTAGAAGAGCAAAGTGCAGCCATGAACGAAGTAAATGAAATTAGAAATGATATTGGGACGATGTTTAATCTTTGCTATATTCGTCACTCTGTTGACACCAATGATGAGTTTTATAAAGCCGAGCAGGATTATATGGATGAAGTTCAGCCTGAAATTGAGGGGCTTGTTACAAAATATTATCAGGCCCTAGTAACTTCTAAATTTCGGAACGAATTAGAAGTAAAATGGGGTAAGCAATTGTTTGCACTTGCAGAAGGACAATTAAAGACTTTTAAACCTGAAATTGTTCCTTTACTACAAAAGGAAAACCGTTTATCAACAGAGTATACAAAACTAATTGCTTCAGCAAAAATTAATTTTGAAGGGGAAGAAAGAACACTTGCTCAATTAGAGCCTTTCACCCAATCAACAGACAGGGAAACTAGAAAGCTTGCTTCTGAAGCAAAGTTCGGTTTTTTGGCTGAGCATGAAAGTGAGTTTGATCGTATCTATGATGATCTTGTTAAGGTAAGGACTGAAATTGCCCATGCATTAGGTTATAAAAACTTTGTTGAACTCGGCTATTATCGAATGATGAGAACTGATTATAATTCGGAAATGGTTGCAAACTTCCGCCAGCAGGTCAAGGACTTCATTGTTCCAATTGCAACCAAATTAAAAAGAAGACAACAGGACCGTATCGGTGTGGAACAGTTAAAATACTTTGACGAAGGCTTTAACTATAAAACAGGAAATGCTATGCCTAAAGGATCACCAGAATGGATTATTGAAAACGGTCAAAGGATGTATGAAGAATTATCAAAGGAAACAGGAGAGTTCTTTAAATTCATGCAGGATAACAACTTAATGGATCTTGTGGCCAAAAAAGGTAAAGCTGGCGGAGGCTATTGTACCTATATAGAAAACTATAAAGCGCCGTTTATCTTTTCTAACTTCAATGGAACTTCTGGTGATATTGATGTACTGACACATGAAGCAGGCCATGCCTTCCAGGTTTATTCGAGCAGGAATTTTGAAATCCCTGAATATTATTGGCCAACTTATGAAGCTTGTGAGATTCATTCCATGAGTATGGAATTTTTTACTTGGCCATGGATGGATCTTTTCTTTAAGGAAGACAAAGATAAATATAAATTTTCTCATTTAAGTGATGCATTATTATTCCTTCCATACGGAGTATCCGTTGATGAATTCCAACACTGGGTTTATGAAAATTGGGAAGCAACTCCCGAAGAACGGAAGCTGCAATGGCGTAAAATTGAGAAAAAGTATCAGCCGCATAAAGATTATGATGGAAATGCTTATTTAGAGAACGGAGGCTTCTGGCAGCGCCAGGGACATATATTTAACTCACCTTTCTATTATATCGATTATACTTTAGCTCAAATCTGTGCCTTCCAATTCTGGAAACGTTCGAGAGAAAATCTAGAAGAGGCTTGGGCAGACTATGTAAATCTTTGCAAACTTGGGGGAAGCATGTCATTTACAAAGCTTGTTAAAGAAGCTAATCTGATTTCACCGTTTGAGGATGGCTGTGTAGAATCAGTAGTCGGTGAAATTGAAAACTGGTTAAATTCCGTTGAGGATCAAAAATTGTAATAACGAAAGAAAAAAGCGAAGCCTCGTAGCTTCGCTTTTCCAATTAATGAACGTTTACACTTACTGCTGCTGTTACCTTCAATTGTTCATCTTCTAAAATGGCAGATAATTTATTTGCCTCAGGCTGGTCTAAAATATAGTCTGCAATTTTATCTTCAATATGTTCTTGAATTACTCTTCGAAGCGGGCGTGCACCGAATGCTGGATGGTAGCCTAGCTCCGCAAGTTTTTCTTTCGCTTCAGGTGTAATCGTAAATTCAATATTTTGATCTTTTAATGTTTCCTGTAAATCATTAACCATTAAATCGACGATTTGCATGATATGCTCTTTTTCAAGTGAGTTAAATTCGATAATACTATCAAAACGGTTTAAGAACTCTGGCTTGAAAAAGCTGCCCAAAGAATCAAGGATAGAAGCCTCTTCAATTGCTTCGTTTGTTCCAAAGCCAACATGGATAGTTTTGTGTCCCACACCAGCGTTGCTCGTCATAATGATTACTGAATCCTTAAAGCTTACTGTCCTTCCTTGACTATCTGTCAGACGTCCATCTTCGAGAATCTGTAAAAACATATGCTGAACATCTGGATGAGCTTTTTCAATTTCATCTAATAAAATGATGCTGTAAGGGTTTCTTCTGACTTTTTCAGTCAGTTGTCCTGCCTCATCATGCCCTACATATCCTGGAGGAGAACCAATTAATTTGGAAATACTGTGTTTTTCCATATACTCACTCATATCGAGACGAATCATTGATTCTGTTGAACCGAATAATTCCTCAGCCAATGTTTTGGTGAACTCGGTTTTACCGACGCCTGTTGGTCCGACAAATAGGAAAGAGCCAATCGGACGATGTTTTGATTTTAAGCCGGCGCGGCTTCTTTTAATGGCTTTTGAAACCTTTTCTACAGCTTTCTTCTGACCGATGACTTTTGCATTTAAGCTTACCTCAAGAGCTTTAAGTTTTTGCTGCTCATCCTCTTGTAATTTGCCAACAGGAATACCGGTCTTTTGTTCAATGATTTCATGAATATGTGATAGCTCAACAACAGGTCTGTTCATTTCTGAAGTTTCAGTTAACTTTTTCTCAAGTAAAACTTCTTCATCACGAAGTGTGGCAGCTAATTCATAATTCTCATTTTTGAGAGATGTATCTTTTTGAACAGCTATTTCTTGTAAACGTTTCTCAATCTGATCCTTGCTATGACCTTCCAAAGTAAGGTTTATTTTAGATCCTGCTTCATCAAGTAAATCAATCGCCTTATCTGGTAAGAAACGATCCTGGATATAACGGTGAGACAACTGAACACAAGCTTTTATAGCAGCATCAGAATAGGTTACTTCATGAAAATCCTCGTATTTATTCTTAATCCCTTTAAGGATTTCAATTGCTGAATCAGGTGTAGGTTCAGCTACTTGAACAGGCTGGAATCTTCGTTCTAGTGCTGAATCTTTTTCGATTTGGCGGTACTCTTTCAGTGTTGTTGCGCCTACAAGTTGAAGTTCGCCGCGTGCAAGAGCTGGTTTTAATATGTTACCAGCATCCATGGAGCCTTCAGCTGAACCCGCGCCAACCAGGAGATGAATCTCGTCAATGAAAAGAATTATATTTTTACGCTCCTGTAATTCTGCTATCAACTGCTTCATTTTTTCTTCAAATTGCCCGCGAATACCAGTGTTCGCGACCAAAGAAGCCACATCTAGTAAATAAACTTCTTTATTTTTTAATTTACCAGGTACCTTCCCATCTACTATTTTCAATGCTAAACCTTCGGCGATAGCGGTTTTACCGACACCTGGTTCGCCAATTAACACCGGATTGTTTTTATTACGACGATTCAATATTTCGATGACCCTTTTAACTTCTTCATCACGGCCAATTACAGGATCAATGAGACCAGCAGTAGCCATATGAGTTAAATTGCGGCCAAATTGATCAATAAACCCTCCCTTGTTATTCCGAGCATTTTCAGAAGAAGGTGTCTGCCCATTTAGATGGTTATTTTCAGTTCCCTTTATATTAAAAAATAAATCATTAAATGGAAAACTAGGGAAGGAGCTCATTTTTGGACCGATTCCTGAATGGAGAGCGTTTTTATTGTTTGTATAACATTCATGACACAGCTTCATATTGCTGTGTTGACCGTTGATGTTTAAATTTAACTGAACATTTGCTTGGTTTTGATTACATAATTGACACAGCATAATATAAAACCTCCTACTAAACATTTGTTTGATTTTGACTATATTTGACCTTGTGGAAATAGTATACTTTGACCTTTTTTGACTTTCAAGTAATGTGCCTATGGTAATTTTTTCATGTAACAAATTACGCTTGTTTAAAAAAAGCTCGTCTTTGTTTGTCCTCTTGCTCATATATTGTATTTGAGGGGGAGATGAGGTGAAAAAGAATTGGTCAGCAGCATTTCAAATCGCCGCAGTGTACGTTGGTACAGTAGTGGGGGCTGGATTTGCTACAGGAAGGGAAATCGTTGAGTTTTTCTCACGGTTTGGCTTCATTGGCTTTTTAGGTATTTTGTTGAGCGGCTACCTCCTAATCGTACTAGGCTCAAAGTTAATGAGAATTGCTGCTCGAATTAATGCGGTTTCATACCAAGAATTTAATGTACACTTGTTTGGGAAATGGGCAGGCAGGGGTATTAATATAATTATGCTTTTTATGCTTCTTGGAGTAAGTGCCGTAATGCTTGCTGGTGCAGGAGCAGTGTTTGAAGAGCAACTGGGCCTAACGAAAAATTTAGGGGTTTTTATAACGATTTTTCTGTCCTTTATCGTTATGCTGGTTGGCACTAAGGGGTTATTTGCAGTCAATTCGTTTGTTGTACCTATCATGGTTAGTTTTAGCCTTATGTTAATGTCACTTTCCATAAAACAGTCGGATTTTGTAAATCAATTACTATTTGTACCACATGTAGAGGATAGCTGGAAAAGTATGCTGGCTCCTTTTTCTTATACAGCATTAAACCTAGCTTTAGCACAGGCAGTGCTCGTTCCGATTGCCAATGAAATTAAAGATGATTGGACTATAAAGTGGGGCGGTATTTTAGGAGGAGCAGCTCTAACTCTCATTTTAATTTCCAGCCACTTTACATTAATCATGCTGCCAAATCTAGAGATTTATGAGATACCGATGGCCATCATTATGAAGCAAATTGCTCCTTTTTTTTATTGGATATTTGTACTTGTTATTTATGGTGAAATCTTCACATCGGTTATTGGAAACGTTTTTGGACTAGACCGTCAATTAAAGCAGTTTGTTCAAGTTCCTACTTTCATTACAATTTCAGTTATTTTTATCGTATCTTATCTAATCAGTCTTATTGACTATAGCAAGTTATTGTCTAATCTTTACCCATTGTTTGGCTATATTAGCCTATTCTTTTTTATCCTGCTATGGAGGAAGCCTCTGAATGAATAAATCATAAAAATAGGAAAAGCCTTGTCAATTATTTTGACATGTGCTTTTCCTATTTTAATGGAAGTATAATAAAAATCATAATGTCAAAGACAATATGCGAAACAATAACTAAAGGCATACTTTTCTTCCATATATATAAAGCACCCCACATAAGACCAGAGAGGAAAGCAGCAAGCATTAGAATAAATGTTCCTGAATAGATATGAACAGAGGCATAAAGCAGAGCAGCAATTAAAATACTCTTTAAAGGACTGAAGTAACGGAGTAGTCTTTTCTGAACAAATCCGCGCCAAAAAAGTTCTTCACCAGGTGCTGCAACTAAAATTAGTGCAAGGTATTGCCAAAATAACTCAGGAGCAAACCAACGGTAGAGCTTTTTAATACTTTTTTCAAAAGGCAAGTTTAGCAGGTCAAAGGCTTGTACTCCCAGCCAAAATAAAAAAAAGAGTATTAGTCCCGATATTATTCCCATTGAGATATATTTGAAAAAAGACGCTTCATCCTCGACAGCTTCTTGAAACATCGCGTAAGTAATTAAAATCAGAAGTGAACCAGTAAATATGTACCAGAATATAGCTCGGTCATAAAAGGTGAAATACATAAGAGCATGAGCAAGAATTAGCCCAGTGATTAACCGAAGATCAAAAATGCTATTCCGCATCTTTTAATTACCTCCTTCCTTACAATAAAATTTATTTTAACAAAAATAATTTATTAAAGGAAATGTTTACATCACACTTTTGAATGAATCCAATAATAAGAACTAAGAAATTGCAAAAAATATAAAAGTAAAGAGAAAGGAGGAAAAACATTGACCAAATCCCAAAGCCAACAAGAGCGACAATGGACAGTTCGTAAACAAGACCAAAACCCTCACGGAAAAGTAAAATCCAAAGACGAGCTTTTAAAAGAAGCAGGGCGAGAAAAATAATAAATAAAAAGGCAGCCTTTCGGCTGCCCTAATCTACAAAGCTATTAATTTAATAAGCGCTTTCTTTTACTATCTTATAATTTTTATGGTTTACAACAGTCCGCTGGTCCAATTCTAAGTCTCTATAATTATCCATAAGTGTTAGGTCGACTATTACAGAGTTTTCATTGACCTTTTCTACAATACCTTTTAATCCGCCGCGAAATTCAATGACATTTCCTACTTCTGCTTTTTTCAATTAGTCTCTCTCCTTTACCTGACAATCTATATATATTCATTTAAGTAACAGTTTGCACTACTTTATATGTTTCGTAAAGGCTTTTTTTTGCCAATTTTGTTAATTATTAATAAAATAAACGAAAAAATGCAATCGTTTACATTTAAAGATGATATTTTTAAGGTAAATTGTTTAAATATTGACTACCGAAGTGGACCTTACTATAAAATGGGAATAAAGGTGGTGCAGTTTATGAACGATCAGTTTGTGCAAGAAGTGTTGGAAAAACTAAAAAACGGTGAGCTGTCAGAGTTCTATGTTAAGAAAGAAGATTTTATGGACTTTCGTCAAGTCCTTGTTAAGAGGGATGACTTTAAACATTTTCGCGGCATAGGTCAACGGGGTGGAGATGTACTATATCAATATTTAAAGGAGCCTAGAAGCTAATATAAAGTAATCTAGTAAAGTAAAAATAAAGCAAATAGTGAAAAGGGGGATTTCAATGGAGACGTTTATTCTCTCTATAGACCAAGGGACAACAAGTACACGGGCTATATTATTCAATAAGCAGGGGGGAATTGTTTTTGTAGCTCAGAAAGAGTTTACTCAGTACTTTCCTAAACCTGGCTGGGTAGAGCATAACGCAAATGAAATATGGGGTTCCGTTTTATCCACTATTGCGGAGATATTTGCTGAATCAGGAATTAAACCCGAGCAGATTGCTGGGATAGGTATCACGAATCAACGAGAAACTACGGTCATTTGGGATAAAGAGACAGGTGAGCCTATCTATAATGCAATCGTTTGGCAATCAAGACAAACGAGTGATATTTGTGAGGAATTGAAATCAAAGGACTACGATGATCTTTTTCGCTCAAAAACGGGTCTATTAATAGATGCCTATTTTTCCGGGACAAAGGCTAAGTGGATTTTGGATCATATTGATGGTGCACGCGAAAAAGCGTTGAAAGGTCAACTTTTATTTGGAACTATTGATACCTGGATTGTATGGAAACTGTCAGGAGGCCGTGCTCATGTTACTGATTACTCCAACGCCTCAAGAACATTAATGTTTAATATTCATGAGCTCCGGTGGGATGATGAATTATTACGGATATTGGACGTTCCAAAATCTATACTGCCTGAAGTAATGCCATCCTCTGCCATTTATGCGAAAACAGTTGATTATCATTTTTTCGGGAGGGAGATACCTATCGCGGGGATAGCTGGTGATCAGCAGGCAGCACTTTTCGGGCAAAACTGTTTCGAAAAAGGGATGGCTAAGAACACTTATGGTACAGGTTGCTTTATGCTGATGAATACAGGTAATATAGCCGTGCGGTCTAAGAATGGGTTATTGACAACGATAGCATGGGGACTTAATGGTAAGGTTGAATATTGCCTTGAAGGAAGTATTTTTGTTGCTGGTTCTGCGGTTCAATGGCTCCGTGACGGATTAAGGATATTTAAAGAGGCGAAAGATAGTGAGTCCTATGCAGTTAAAGTGAAATCCACAGAGGGTGTATATGTGGTTCCTGCTTTTGTAGGATTGGGGACGCCATATTGGGATAGTGATGTAAGAGGGGCTGTTTTTGGTTTAACAAGAGGAACTACAAAAGAACATTTTATCCGGGCTACACTCGAATCTTTAGCTTATCAAACCAAAGATGTACTATCGGCGATGGTAGCCGATTCCCACATAGAACTTAAAACACTGCGCGTAGATGGCGGCGCTGTAAAAAATAATTTCTTAATGGAGTTCCAAAGTGATATTTTAGATGTACCAGTAGAAAGACCGACAGTTAGTGAAACAACTGCACTTGGAGCAGCATATCTAGCAGGACTTGCGGTGGGTTACTGGGAGAACCAAGAGGAAATTTCTAAACAATGGGCTACTGAGCAAAAGTTTGTTCCGAAGATGACCGATCAGGAGCGAAGTAGTCTCTATAGCGGGTGGACTAAGGCAGTAAAAGCAGCTATGGTCTATAAATAAGTTTAAAATAAATACTTTACGTAAGGAAATTTTTCTCAAAATCGGCTTATTTTTGTGGCTAATTTGTGAACATTTAAAAAAAAACGATTTGTCGATTTTTTAATGCGCTTACATAAAGTTTTATAGGTTGTCTGTACTGTTTGAACGTGTTATCCTAGCAATTGTACTAATTTGAAATAATAATAATAAAATGGACCCGCAACTTACATACTTCATTTCCTTTTGGAGAAAATATAACAATTAGTTCAGTTGTCTTATATGACTATAAGTGGTTATGCAGTATTAAGCGGCACCATTTTACATTAATGAGAAGGAGTTTGATTTAACATGGCAGAAAAACAATTTAAAGTAACAGCTGATACAGGGATTCACGCTAGACCAGCAACATTACTAGTACAAACTGCGAGCAAATTTGATTCTGAGATCAATTTAGAATATAAAGGTAAAAAGGTTAACTTGAAGTCAATTATGGGCGTTATGTCTTTAGGAATTGGTCAAGGTGCAGATATTTCTATTAGTGCAGAAGGCAGTGATAGTGAAGAAGCTCTAAGAAGCCTAGATGAATTATTAAAAAAAGAAGGATTGGCTGAGTAATGACATTTTTACAAGGAATTGCTGCTTCCAATGGGATTGCTATAGCAAAAGCCTATCGGTTAGTAGAACCAAATTTATCATTTGAAAAAAAGACAATTGATGATACTGCTTCGGAGGTAGCTCGTTTTCAAGCAGCAATTGAGAAATCTAAAGATGAACTTGAGGCCATTCGTGATCGTGCCCAGATTGAACTTGGTGCAGATAAAGCAGCTATCTTTGAAGCACATTTACTTGTTCTTACGGATCCAGAATTAAATGGACCGATTGAAGATAAAATTAAGACAGAAAAAGTAAATGCTGAAGCTGCATTAAAAGATACAGCAGACATGTTTGTTATGATGTTTGAACAAATGGACAATGAATATATGAAAGAACGCGCTGCTGATATCCGGGATGTTACAAAACGTGTACTATCTCATTTACTAGGCGTTCAATTGAGTAATCCAAGCATGATTGCTGAAGAAGTAATTATAGTTGCTGAGGATTTAACTCCTTCTGATACTGCTCAATTAAACAGACAGTATGTACTTGGATTTACTACCGATATTGGCGGACGGACTTCTCATTCAGCTATTATGGCTCGGTCAATGGAGATACCGGCAGTAGTAGGTACAAAAACAGCCACAGAAGAAATCAACAACGGTGACTTAGTTATTGTAGATGGTCTGAAAGGTGAAGTACATATTAACCCGACTCCAGAGCTTGTTGCCGAATACCGTAATATCCATCAGCAATTTGAAGCTCAAAAGATAGAGTGGGCTAAACTTGTAAATGAAAAGACTGTATCAGCGGATGACCATCATGTTGAGTTAGCGGCAAATATCGGAACGCCTAATGACTTAAAGGGTGTTCTAGCTAACGGCGGAGAAGGCGTAGGTCTATACCGGACTGAATTCCTTTACATGGGCAGAGACCAGCTTCCTACCGAAGAAGAACAATTTGAGGCTTATAAAGCCGTTCTAGAAGGTATGAATGGGAAGCCAGTTGTTGTACGAACTTTGGACATCGGCGGTGATAAAGAGCTTCCGTATCTTCAGCTGCCAAAAGAGTTGAATCCATTTTTGGGATTCCGGGCTATTCGATTATGCTTAGAGGAGCAGGAGATTTTCCGTACCCAGCTTAGAGCACTTCTCCGTGCAAGCATCTATGGAAACTTAAAAATAATGTTCCCGATGATTGCAACTCTAGATGAATTCCGTGAAGCCAAAGCGATTCTAGAAGAAGAAAAACAAAAGCTCATTGCTTCTGACCAAAAGGTTTCAGATCAAATTGAGTTAGGAATAATGGTTGAAATACCATCAACTGCTGTTTTAGCAGATCAATTTGCTAAAGAAGTTGACTTCTTTAGTATTGGAACGAATGACCTAATTCAATATACGATGGCTGCAGACCGCATGAATCAACGTGTATCCTACCTTTATCAGCCATATAGCCCATCTATTTTACGTTTGGTTAAGATGGTTATTGATGCTGCACATGCAGAAGGAAAATGGGCTGGGATGTGCGGTGAAATGGCTGGAGACGAAACAGCAATCCCGCTTCTTCTTGGTCTCGGATTAGACGAATTTTCAATGAGTGCTACGTCTATTTTAAAAGCGCGTTCACTTATTAAAAAGTTGAATAAATCCGAAATGGAGAACCTTGCTAAACAAGTATTAAATATGCAGACAACCGATCAGGTGATTGAAGCGGTTAACGCTGCTACAAAATAGAATTGATTTTAAAAGAGACAGAATGATTCTGTCTCTTTTTTTGTACATGTTTTAGAAATTAGAGGAAATTTTTAGTATAATGGTGATAGAAAGGTTCAAGGAGGATGGATCGGATGGATTTGAATTTGAGCGGAAAAACAGCAGTAGTTATGGCTTCAAGTCAGGGCTTAGGATATGCGATCGCAGAACGACTAGTCAGAGAGGGTGCGAATGTAATGATCTCTGGCCGAGATGAGGAAAAACTTATAACGAAGACTGCTGAATTAGAATCAATTGGTCCCGGCAAAGTTGCTTTCCAAAAAACAGATATAACTAAAGCTGAAGATATTAAAACACTTATCTCTAAAACAATTGAGGTATTTGGAAGTCTTCATTTACTTATCAATAATGCAGGTGGCCCACCGGCAGGAGCTTTTGAGGATTTAACAGATGCTAATTGGCAGAACGCCTTTGAACTAAATTTGCTATCATATATCCGTGCAATACGTGAAGCATTGCCATACTTAAAAAAGCAAAGCGGCAGAATTCTTAATATTGCCTCCTCTTCAATAAAGGAACCTATACCAGGCTTAATACTATCTAACACCTTCCGAACAGGTATTGTTGGACTTTCCAAAACATTAGCTTCAGAATTAGCACCGCATAATATCTTGATAAATACGATAGCACCTGGTCGAATTGCTACCGACCGTGTAAGACACTTAGATCAAATTAATGCTGATAAACAGGGTGTCGATATAGCAAGTGTTGAATTGTCAATGAAAGCACAAATTCCACTAAAAAGATATGGGACCCCGGAAGAATTTGCTAATATAGCGGTATTTCTCCTTTCCGATGCTAATACCTACATGACCGGGAGTTCTTTTTTAGTTGATGGTGGAATGATAAAATCTATTTAGCAAGGTGTACTTCTAAAATCAACCTCGTTTAACGTTTATTACCAGAAAAATATGGCTAAGGTAAAAACATAAAGGAGTGTTTATCATGCTGAGAAGTATAAAAATGGTTTTAGTTTTAGTAAGTATAATTCTAATAGGAACTTCACTTACTGGATGCGGACTTCCTCTCTCGAAGGAACTAATTGTAAACCGGTACGCGGATGCCTTGTTAACAAAGAATAATGAACTTCAATTTCGGTTTAGAATTAACAATGAAATCTTAGATAGACATGAACTATATAAGGTAAAGGTTACCATTCATGATGATCGCTTAGCTTCAGCTATTGGAAAAAGGGAAATTATATATGGTGAGGAACAGGTTCTAAATGGTGAATATTTAGAAGTAAAGGGTAAAAGTGAAAAATATATTTTCATGGATCCGCTTCCTTTAAAAAATGACTTACACATCCATGAACTTCAAACGATGATTGAAAAAAACCAAGCAGTTTCGATAGAGATATATAACAATCAAGAAGTTTTTGGGAGAGTATTCTTAACAAATTTTTCGTCAGAGCTTTGAAAAAGTGTTTATCACGTTTTTATCTAGGAGAGACTAAAAAGGTGCATAAATTTGGAGATTGAGCACGATAACCGGAAAGTACTTAGTTCCGGTTTTTTTGTGTTATAAATTATATAATTGAATTGTGAAATTAATAATTGGGGGATTGATATAACGTGCTTAATCCAGAAAATACAGTAATTGGTTTTATTGGGACAGGCGTTATGGGAAAAAGTATGGCAGGACACTTAATGGATGCTGGATATCCATTAATCGTTTATTCAAGGACAAGGGAAAAAGCCGGTGACCTCCTAGAAAAAGGTGCAATTTGGGGGGAGAATCCACGAGATGTAGCCTCAAACGCAAATGTTATTATTACAATGGTCGGCTATCCCTCTGACGTTGAAGAAATCTATTTGGGAGAAGATGGATTGGTTCATCATTCGAAACCTGGCAGTTATCTCATCGATATGACTACCTCTGCTCCATCACTGGCAGTAAAAATATTTCAAGCGGCGAAAGAAAAAGGTATTCACACGATTGATGCACCAGTTTCTGGCGGGGATATAGGAGCAAAGGAAGCAAAGCTTTCCATAATGGTCGGGGGTGAGGAAGAAGACGTTGAAATAATAAGACCGCTGCTAAATCTATTGGGTTCAAATATTGTCTACCAAGGGAAAGCTGGTGCAGGACACCACACCAAAATGTGCAATCAAATTGCCATAGCCTCTAATATGATTGGTGTTTGCGAAGCGATCATATATGCTGAAAAAGCGGGATTAAACCCAGATTCGGTTTTAAAAAGTATTACGACAGGCGCTGCAGGAAGCTGGTCATTAAGCAATCTTGCACCAAGAATGCTCAACGGTAATTTTGAGCCAGGTTTTTATATTAAACATTTTATTAAAGATATGAAAATTGCCTTAGATGAGGCCGAAGAAATGGACATGAAAGTTCCAGGTTTATCTTTAGCCAAAAACCTTTATGATCAACTTGCTAATATGGGTGAGGAAAATAACGGGACACAGGCTCTATATAAATATTGGAAGTCCTAACAGTTTAGAATAATTAACTCCTGATTTCAGAAACTATAATAGAAGCTGAAATAGGAGGGAAACTTTTTATGGCAAAAAGAACAAAAAAGAATGACCCACAGCAAAAAAATAAAAAGGGATTTGATTCTGCTGTCTTGAATGAAGAATTTGCTCATGAGATGGGTTCAGCTGCAACCAATAAAATTCATAAAGATAAAGCGAAAAAAGAAAAAGCACCGAAAAATAATGGGAAGTACAAAGGCCAATAATAAGATATACCCTCACTGTAATCAGTGAGGGTATTATTTATTTTTTCAAATTTAAAAATGTCTCGATTCGGTTTAATCCGGTTTCCAATGTTTCTTGTGAACAGGCAAAAGATAATCTAAAATAACCTTCCCCGTATTCAGAGAATGCACTTCCCGGAACTACCGCTACTTTTGCTTGATGAACCATCTCTAGAGCAAAGTCAAAACTATTTAAATGAAAGGAGTCAGGTATTTTTACAAAGAAATAAAATGCCCCATCTGGCTTGACTACATGAAGCCCCATTGCGGTTAAACGATTGAAAACATAGTCGCGTCTTATGATATATTCCTTCTTCATTGGAATTGCGTCATCGATTCCCGTTGTTAAAGCAGATAAAGCCGCTTTTTGCGCAATTGAATTGGCACAGGAAACGTTATATTGATGCACCTTTAATATGTGCTTAGTAATATGTTTCGGTGCATATAAAAACCCAATCCTCCACCCTGTCATTGAATGAGATTTTGACAATCCGTTAATTACAATCGTTTTCTCTTTTAAGTATGAAGCAATAGAAATATGGGGTTGATCATAAGTTAATTCACTGTAAATTTCGTCTGCAAGTATAAATATTTCTCTGTCTTTCAAGTAATCAGCAATTTCTTTTAACTCTGTCTCTGTGAGACTGACACCTGTTGGATTAGATGGATAAGGTATTACAATGCAACGGGTCTTATCGGTTATATAAGGTTTGATCATTTCTAAGGTAAATCTGAATTGATTATCCCTGATGTCGACATGAACGGGTACAGCTCCGCACATCCGTATGATGGGTTCATATCCTGGATAAATTGGTCCGGGCAATAGAACTTCGGTACCTTCAGTTAGTATGGTTCTAAATGTGATATCAATAGCTTCACTTGCCCCTACAGTAACAATGACCTCCGAATCTGGCTCATAAGCTAGATTGTATTTCTTTGCAACAAAACCACATGCGGCAGTTCGTAATTCGCTGATACCGGCATTATGGGTATAGGAAGTAAAATTTTCATTAATTGCTGAAATTCCAGCCTCTTTCACATGCTCTGGTGTCTGAAAATCTGGCTGACCGATTGTTAAAGAAATAACATCCTCAATGTGTGATACCATATTATAAAATTTCCTAATTCCAGAAACCTCGATTTCTTGGACTTTGGTATTAATTAAATGCTCCACCCTTGTTCATCCTTCCATTCGGTTACATCAATACCTTTGATTATAAACAGATTTGTAGAAATATTCTACAATAATAGACAAGGAGAGATGGGGAAGAAAAGTTCGAATAATAAAAAAACGTAAAAAAGACGGTCGAGTCCGGCTTTTTTACGTATATCTTTCCCCTAACTTTTTAAAAATAGGTTTTTGGTAAGGACGGTTTTTGTTTCTGTTTGAAGGTGGCTGCTCCATTTCTTTTATTCCGGTGTATGTCTGTAAAACAGACTTAGCTTGACTTAGTGAAAGTGCTGTTTTTGGGTTTCTAACACTATCATCTAATTTGCCTAAATGAGGCAATTCAGCAAAATCAGACTTGGTCGGAGGAATATGAAATGTATAAAGGCCGCATTCGACGAGGACGTCGGACTGTTGTTTACTATTACGTGGATTTTGCGAGAAATGAAGGCCAATTTTTTTTGCTTTACCTTCTGCTATTAGTTTTTTTAATGACTCATGCTTTAATCTGTATAAAAATTTGGGGTTTGGAGCTGTTTTTGCATGGCGATTAACAATAAAGAGAGCTTGTGAGAGGTTATCGATCGTTAGCTTTCCTGTATTATGGGGGTGTTTTCTATCATCAGTCAAAATAGCTGCTCCTTTTACGTTTATATTATCTATCATTTATTATTATTAATTGTAAAATAGAAATACAAGAAAGTAAAAACATTATTATAAAATTAAAAATCCTTTCCAATTAGTGGCAAGGATTTTTAATCAATTTCTGATGAAATGAGAGTAAATACAGTTAATTCAGGTTTCGCCATGAATCGAAAAGGAAGACGGGTCGTACCAATTCCTCGATTTACATATAATGATAAGGGATTTTCCTTGCCAATCGCATATAGACCCTCAGGGTAATTCTGTGCGTAAGGCGGGATTACAAGTGCACCAACAAAAGGTATTTTTACCTGACCGCCATGACTATGCCCGCTTAATTGCCAATGTATTCCATAATCTAAAGCTTGATCAGCAACATCGGGAGCATGTGATAACAGAAGTTTAAATGAGTCTTTAGGTACTTGTTTCATGGCCGTTGCTAAATCTGGTTTACCCAGCATACGATCGTCTATACCTACGAGAGAAATGGAACTGCCATCTTTTTGTTTTATAAGTAGTGATTCATTCAAAAGTACTGTAAAGTTAGATAATTCCATTAGCTTTCGGTAGATTTCAGAACCATAACCTCCATGGTCATGGTTTCCATAAATACAAAATTTACCGATAGTGGCATTTAATTGTTGTAGTATCGGAGCAACTTTATTAATTTCAGCATATTTATTTGGCTCGTCCAATAAGTCTCCCGTAAAAAAAATTATGTCAGGCTCTAATTGATTAATTTTTTCTACTAATTTTTTAAATTGGTTTACATTATAATGAAACCCTAAATGTGTATCACTAAATTGGACAATTTTTATGCCGTTAAAACTAGTTGGAATTAAGGAATGTTTTATTTCGAGTTTATTTATTTCTAAAAGTGAAGGTTCTACACGATTGGCATAAAAGTACCCTCCGGAACTAAGTCCAAGAACTGTGAGGAATGTACCAAAGGTACTTTTCAAGAATGTTCTCCTTTTTATTTTTTTTGCCATAGTTATTCAACCAACCTATCTCCGATTTTTTATCTATTACTTAAAAGACAGTCATTCGTATTTTCGTTAAATTTAGAGTAATTTGCAAGTAATATGATAATTAATATTTATTAATAAAAAGGTGTATACTACTTGATATTCAAAAATTAATAATAAATACCTAAAAGCAGCCATTATGGCTGCTTTTAGGTATTTATTTATAACTAATTGCCCTGTTCTGTAGAGCTTTCCAGGATTCTATAAATTGATTTTTTCCTACTCGTACTTGTTTTTTGCCGGAAAGCGGATCATTCAAATATACATAGTTTGCATCGTAACCTACAAGAACTACGGCATGCAGATCAAGAGGTGTTTTTATTATATGCTGGCCGTGATTCCATGACTCCCAGCGATCAGGTAATCGATAATCCCCCGTTGTCCAAACGACTACGGGATAACCAGCAGAAACATGCTCTAGAATCCGTTCGAATGGTTGATTTGTTAGGTTTATTGCCCGCCCTGGCAGCTTCTGGTTTACTAGTGCCTCCATTGGTTTATCAAAGACGGCATAACCAGCTTGCCTTCCCGTCATATCGCCAACAAAACCATCCGCAGGGTTGCCCCAATTTAAGATATCGCCGTTTCCTGCTCTTTTAATTGGATCGGGATCTTTTTGAATGGACCGATACAAATCCATTTTGTCTGTCTGTACACCAGCATGATTTAGGACCATTGCAAGGCTTGTTACTTCACATCCATATTTAAGTTCTGGATTTTGTTTTATTAATACAACGTCCAGCATCACTGAATCCTTTTTAGCTCGAGGAGTGTTAATTTCTTTCTGAACAGCAGCTTGGTTTCCCGTTTTCTTAATAGCAGGGCTCGGTACTTGTTCATAGATTTCCGTGTAACTGTTTTTTTCTGATTGTTGAGTAACAGTTTCATCGGCGTTGTTACATCCAAAAAGAGGAAGAATTGAGACCATTAAACAAAGTTTTTTCAAGCGTTCTCCTCCAATCATATGGACTTGGTTTTAGCATTTGATTGTTTCAGAATTGCTATGATGGTATCCTTTTGGAAAGAACAAGAGATGTAAGTTGAGCGTATTGTATATTAGGGTATGGTATAATGAGGAAAATCTTTTTCTGGAGGGTACTTGAATGGATGCATTGGATATCCTAACGGATCTTGAAAATGTCATTCCTTATTTTCAACCAATTTTTAGTGCTGATGAGCAGCGTGTTATTGCATATGAGGTTTTGGGCAGATATCAATCGGAAGGTAACATCATAAGCTTAGGTCAATTTTTTCATGATGATCAGATTCCAGATGAATATAAATATGAAGTTGATTTACTTTTAGTTCAGAAAGCGTTAGACCTGGCAATTGGACTGGATGATGATGTCAGTATCTATTTGAATCGCGATGCCGATTTACTCATGTATCGACACGGAGAGCCATTCTTACAAGAACTGCTGGCTTTTGAAAAAAGAGGATTGAATTTAAAGAGAATAGTCCTTGAAATTTCTGAAGGAAATTATGAGGGTGATTTTGCTCAGTTGGATCATTTATTACAATACTATCGGACGTACGGCATCAAGGTTGCAATTTCCAGTATTGATAGTGATACCAATTATTTTGAGAGAATCGGCCAATTAAATCCCGAAATCATTAAAATAAATTTACAGGCCTTGAAATCTAACGCCACCTCATCAGGTTTTACCGATGTCTTATTTTCTCTGTCATTATTAGCCAGGAAAATCGGGGCCACATTACTGTTTGAAAATATAGAAATGAGTTATCAGCTTCAGTTTGCTTGGAAAAATGGCGGGAGATATTATCAAGGGTTTTATCTTCATCCACCTTCACCGGAGTTTATTGAGCGGGAATTGTTAAAAGAGCGTTTAAAAGGGAAGTTTCATGAATTTATTGCCTACGAGAAGAAAAAGCTGGAGGCCATTTATTCAGCCGCTGAGTATTTCCAAAATAAAGTACAAGACATTTTGCTGAAAAATAAAAAAGCTAATTATGAGGAGTTATTTACGTCACTTTCTAAGGAAATGGATGGCATTGCATTTCGAATGTACGTATGCGATGAAGATGGTTTTCAAAAATCTTCTAATATCTTTAAAGGAGCAAACGGCTGGTATACGCAAAAAGAATATTTGTTAAAGAATTGGAGCTGGCGTCCCTATTTCTTAGAAAATATTATTAAAATGAGAAAAGAAGGCAAAGGAATTCTCTCTGATTTATATAGTGATATTGAGTCCGGGGAAACGATTCGGACCTTCTCAATTCCTATAAATGGGAATGACTATCTATTTATCGATATCACTTACCAATATTTATTTGACCATGATCAGTTGTTATAACAAAATTGCATAGATTGCATTAGACGGTGGAAACTTAGTATTAACTTTCTTAAAGGAGAAATCGCTCATGAATTTATTTGTTAATGCTCTCTCCATCGTTATTGTGGGTGTTCTTGCGGTTTCGCTTGTTTATACACTGATTGTAGCCAGAAAACAAAAAGCTGCAGAAGGACACATTGATACAAATATACCTAAGCCAGTTCAAAAACATATTTATCTTAGCAATCCGATATTTTTATCATACGGAATATTTTTTGTTTTGGTTCTCTTTATCATCCTTTTTTGTGCAATAACCTTTACACGATAAGGCCTCCTCTAGGGGGCCTATTTTTTTGTAAAACTAAGATGAAACTCTTTCAAGAGAAGTATATATCATCTACAATTTTTCCTTCCAATCAATTATTGGGAATGTATATTGAAAAAAACTTCCCATTTTTTTCATTTTTGCTTGGACAAATGCTGTCTGTTATTTTATTCTTTTAATATTGGCATATTTGCTGTCTGAGATTACTGCTGGAAATAATCCATAAGGATAGAAATATGCTAAAAGAGAAACATAACAGTAGAAAGTTTGCTTGTGTTTGAAAGGAGACGGAGCATATGTCACAGCTTCAAGGTATATTAACCCGGTTAAAAAACCTTCAGGAACAGTCTAATGGAGGTGAACCGGCACAACGCTATTTCGAAGTGAATGGCGAAAGAAAGTGTCAAGTAACATTTCATCCAAAAACAGAAACATTTGAATTGGAAATATATAATGAAAAGGAAAAGCCAAAACGTTATCAATTTGATAATGTTGACATGATTACAATCGAAATCTTTGATTTAATCCAGTAGGAACCGTAATCGGTTCCTATCTTTTTCTGTATTTTCATAAAAAAACCCAGTTCTCCGAAAACTATGGTAGAATATACATGTGGTAAAACAAACATTGAGGAGTTTTCGGCGATGATAAGTCTTCACAGTGGAGAATTTTTAGAGATAGATATACGAAAATTAATGATTCCATCTGAGCGAGTTGCACATGTTCAGGTTGGTAATAATCTTGAGCATGCCTTATTAGTATTAACAAAGAGTGGATATACTGCTATACCGGTATTAGATCCAAATTATAAATTACACGGTCTAATCAGCACCCCCATTATAATGGATTCCATTCTGGGTTTAGAAAGAATAGAATTCGAACAACTCGAAAAAAAAAGAGTGGAAGAGGTTATGAATGTATCTGTACCTCGAGTAAAAGTTACTGCTTCCATTAGAACTTGCCTACGGCTATTAGTAAATCATCCCTTTCTTTGTATCGATACAGAGGATGGTTATTTTGAAGGGATATTGCCGAGAAGTACTGTGCTGACGCAGCTAAATTTCGCTATAAATAAAATGAATAAAAGTGATAAATAAGGCTCCCAAAAGGGGGCTGTATTATTTTCTTGTAAAATGAGGGGTGAGATAATGTGAGTGCTCCAATTTCCCAGTCTAAAAGAGGTCAGACAAATAGACCACTTGTTCTAGCGGCAGTCATGCTTGCGATGTTTATGGGCGCAATTGAGGCTACGATTATTTCAACCGCCATGCCGGCAATTGTGGCAGACTTAGGCGGATTTACTTTATACAGTTGGGTTTTTTCTGCTTATCTTTTAATGAATGCGGTAACAGTGCTGATTTATGGTAAATTATCTGATTTATTTGGTAGAAAACCAATTCTTTTTATCGGGATCACGATTTTTTTAATTGGGTCTATACTTTGTGGATTTGCTACATCGATGGAATCACTTATTCTTTTCAGGTTAATTCAAGGGTTCGGGGCAGGGGCTGTAACTCCTATTGCCACCACGATTGTCGGCGATATTTATTCACCCGAGGAAAGAGCGCAAGTTCAGGGTTACCTAGCAAGTGTTTGGGGAATTTCTGCTGTTACGGGTCCAGCTGTGGGTGGATTGCTGGTTCAGTATGTTAGCTGGAACTATGTATTTTGGATAAACATTCCACTAGGAGTACTTTCTTTAATTGGTATAGGATTCTTTTTACACGAAAATGTTGAGAAGAAAAAACATAAGATTGATTACATAGGGGCCCTTTTATTAACTATTTCCATATCATCATTAATGTTTTTACTTGTTGAGGGAGGCGGACGATGGTCCTGGGGTTCCTGGCAAATCATTAGTTTGGCACTTTTATTTATCGTTACCATTAGTATCTTTGTTTATTATGAAAGCCGAGCAAAAGAGCCTGTGATGCCGTTTAATATCTGGAAGGAACGTTCTATCTTTGTTGCGAATGTAACAAGTTTAACGACAGGAATCATGCTGATTGGAATTTCAAGTTTTCTTCCTACCTTTGTTCAGGGAGTAATGGAACAATCACCGATTGTTGCCGGATTTACATTAACAGCCATGTCCATTGGCTGGCCGATTGCGTCTACATTTTCTGGAAAGATGTTAAATTCTATAGGTTACCGTAAGACATCTCTAATTGGCGGCACAGCCTTAATCATTGGCAGTGTGGTATTTGTTACTATGACTTCCTCCTCAGGCCCTCTGTGGGCGGCTGCTGGTTCTTTCATCGTTGGGGTGGGGATGGGATTAACATCAACTGCCTTTATTGTTTCCATTCAAAGCACCGTAAGCTGGCAGCAAAGAGGAGCTGCAACGGCTGCTAATATGTTTATGAGGAATCTTGGAAACACAATAGGTGCAGCTTTACTTGGTGGTATACTAAATAATCGGCTTGCGAACTACCTAAGTGCAAATGCTGGCAGAACGGAAGAAAAACTGACGGTCGATTCTGCAAACCTTTTATTAAAAGAAAATGAACGGGCCGATTTACATGTGCAAGTGAAAGAAATGCTGCAGGAGGGTCTTACTCAATCCTTACACTGGGTATATTATGTAGTACTTACCTTTGCCATAATAAGTTTAATCCTGATAACGTTCATTCCCAAACAAAACCAGGGCTCTGCATAATAAGCAGAGCTTTTTTATAATTAAAATGCAGCTTATGTAATGAAAAGTTTTAATTTTCTCTATATAATAAGATGCGGATGTTTAATAAAGTATAAAGGTGGATAGGTTTTGTCCTCTATATCTGAATTTCACTTATTATCTGTTTTAGCTCAAGAGATGAATATGCGAAAAGCTTCAGAAAGGCTTTTTGTATCACAGCCAGCATTGTCACAACGTTTGCAAACCATAGAGAAAGAATGGGGAACTAAATTATTTATCCGCTCACAAAAAGGACTTGCCCTTACTCCAGCAGGTGAACATGTCATACAATTTGTAAACGAGGTTCTTGTTAAAGAAGAAAAGGTTCGGGAAATCATTCACTCCCTACAGTCGGGAGTATCGGGAACATTAAAAATAGCGGTGGCTTCAATTGTGGGTCAAAACTGGCTGCCTCCAGTATTAAAAAAATATAGTGATACCTATCCTCAAGCAAAAATTTCACTTATCACTGGATGGAGCAGTGAAATATTGAAGAGTTTATATGATGATCAAGTACATATTGGTATCATTCGAGGAATGCCGGATTGGAAAGGGGTGAAAATTAAACTATTCAGTGATCCGCTTTTTTTAGTTGATCGAGATATTACCAAACCTGAACAGTTGCTCGAAACAGACAGACCTTTCATCCAATTTAAAAGTGATTCGAATTATTATCAGGAAATACAAGATTGGTGGATGCGGCAATTCAAAACCTCTCCCAAAAGAACAATTATCGTCGACCAAATTGAGACATGTAAGCAATTAACCTTTAATGGTTTAGGATATTCAATCTTACCGGGCATAACTTTAAATGATGGGGAAAAAGAAATTTATAAGGTTCCGTTATTAGATGAAAATGGAGATTCTCTTCAACGTGATACATGGCTACTTGCGTATGAGTCTTCCTTTAAACTTAAACAAGTGCAGGCATTCGTGGATCTCATTAAAGAACACAGCCGTCAAAACAGCTAATAATTATGTTCATTTTTCTTGTTTTCAATACTTTTGTTTGGTAAAGTAAATTTTAATTAAAGTTGGAGGTAATATGATGAAAATGATGGATGCAAATGAAATTATTTCTTTTATTCAAAACAGCAAAAAGTCTACGCCGGTGAAGGTTTATGTGAAAGGTGATTTAGAAGGTATCGATTTTGGCAGCAATTCTAAGACCTTTATTAATGGTAATACGGGTGTAGTTTTTGGTGAATGGTCTGACATCAACCCGGCGTTAGAATCAAACCAGTCAAAGATAGAAGATTATGTAGTTGAAAGTGATCGCCGCAATTCAGCGATTCCATTATTAAATACAAAAAATATTAATGCTCGTATAGAACCTGGAGTAACAATTCGTGACCAGGTAGAAATTGGGGATAATGCAGTTATCATGATGGGTGCCGTTATTAACATTGGTGCAGTTATTGGTGAAAAAACCATGATAGACATGGGTGTTGTTCTTGGCGGAAGAGCAACTGTAGGGAAAAACTGTCATATTGGTGCTGGAACAGTTTTGGCAGGTGTAATCGAACCACCATCCGCACAGCCTGTTATTATTGAAGATGATGTGCTAATTGGTGCAAATGCAGTTGTTTTAGAAGGAGTTAGAGTTGGACAAGGATCAGTTGTTGCTGCTGGTGCAGTCGTTACAAAAGATGTTCCTCCGTATACAGTCGTAGCTGGAACTCCTGCTCGAAAAATTAAGGATATCGATGAGAAAACAAAATCTAAAACAGAAATTATGCAAGAACTTCGTCAGTTATAAACCTAAGACAAAGGAAAGCGTGGATTAACTCCACGCTTTCTTTCTAGTAAAGGAGTGATACAATGAACCCTTTTATAAAAATTAGACGTGATTTGCATTTAATACCTGAATTAGGATTTCAAGAATTTAAAACACAAGCTTATCTATTATCGTATATTGAAAACTTATCACAAGAGAGATTATCCATTAAGAAATGGAAGACAGGACTCTTCGTTAAAGTTCATGGTTTAAATCCAAGAAAAACAATTGGTTATCGTGCAGATATCGACGGGCTGCCAATCGTTGAAGAAACAGGTTTAGAGTTCTCATCAACCCATGAGGCTGAGATGCATGCATGCGGACACGATTTTCATATGAGTATTGCTCTAGGTGTGTTAACGCACTTTGTGGATAATCCCATTGAAGATAACGTTTTATTTATTTTTCAACCTGCAGAAGAGGGGCCAGGCGGAGCTGAACCAATGCTAAAATCTGACATTATGCAGGAATGGAAGCCAGATATCATTTTTGCCCTACATATAGCACCAGAATATCCTGTCGGTTCTATTGCGCTAAAAGAAGGGTTATTATTTGCTAATACGTCAGAGCTATTTATTGATCTAAAAGGGAAGGGGGGACATGCTGCATATCCACATTTAACAAATGATATGGTTATAGCTGCTTGCTCGCTAGTTTCACAGCTTCAAACAATTATTTCTCGCAATGTTAACCCGTTAGATAGTGCGGTCATTACAGTTGGAAAAATTACTAGTGGAACCGTTCAAAATATAATTGCTGAAAAGGCAAGACTTGAAGGAACCATCCGTACACTTTCTGATGAATCTATGGATAGAGTTAAACATAGGATTAATGCCGTAGTAAAAGGGATTGAAACTAGTTTTGAATGTGAAGCGTTAATTGATTATGGTGCGATGTACCACCAGGTATACAATCATGAGGAAATAACCAGAGATTTTATTCAATTTATGCGGACACAAACCACTGTTGACGTCATTGAATGCCAAGAAGCAATGACAGGGGAAGATTTCGGATATATGTTGAAGGAAATACCTGGATTAATGTTTTGGCTCGGAGTAGATTCACCGTATGGACTGCACCATGCCAAACTAAATCCAAACGAAGAGGCAATAGAGGTTGCTATAAATATACTCACTAGCTATATCGCGTATAAAGGAAATTAAAATATAAATATGTTATTCTTTTGTATAATAATGTTAAACTGAAAAATAGAAAAGATTGTTATTTATCGTCGTTTATTCTTTATATAAATAGGGAAAACCAATGAAGGGACAAATGATTACACTAAATGGAGGGATCAAATATGCCTGAACGTATGGTAGCAAAGCAAGCACCTAGATTTGAAATGGATGCTGTTTTACCCAACAAGGAATTTGGAAAAGTAAGTCTGGAAGAAAACATGAAAAACGACAAATGGACTGTGCTGTTCTTCTACCCAATGGATTTTACTTTTGTATGTCCAACAGAAATTACGGCAGTATCAGATCGTTATGAAGAATTTGATGATCTTGATGCAGTTGTTATTGGTGCTTCTACTGATACAATACATACACACCTTGCATGGATTAATACAGACCGCAAAAACAATGGCCTTGGTCAGCTAAACTACCCATTAGCAGCGGACACTAACCATGTTGTTGCACGCGATTATGGCGTTTTAATTGAGGAAGAAGGTATAGCGCTTCGCGGCTTATTTATCATCAGCCCAGAGGGTGAATTAATGTATTCAGTTGTTAATCACAACAATATCGGTCGTGATGTAGATGAAACTTTACGTGTATTGCAAGCCTTACAAACCGGCGGACTCTGCCCGGCTAACTGGAAACCAGGACAAGCTACACTTAATGCTTAAATTCTAAATCTAAAAAGTTAGACCTAACCCTTCGTGTTAGGTCTTTTTTAAAAAGGGGATATGTTATGAAACTACGCGAGCCAATGCCAGAATTAACTGGTGCGGTTGAATGGTTAAATGGAGAGGTTACAAGAGAGGATTTAATAGGTGATAAACCTACACTTATTCACTTCTGGTCCGTCAGCTGTTACTTATGTAAAGAAGCTATGCCGCAAGTTAACCAATTCCGTGATCAATATAAAGATAAATTAAATGTGATGGCAGTCCATATGCCTAGATCTGAAGAGGATTTGGAACTAGAGCAAATTAAGCAAGTGGCAGCAGACCATGGAATCACTCAACCGATTTTTGTCGATAGTGAACATAAACTAACGGAAGCATTCGAAAATCAGTATGTCCCTGCCTATTATGTATTTGATCGTGAAGGCAAACTTCGTCATTTTCAAGCAGGCGGCAGCGGTATGAAAATGCTCGAAAAGCGAGTAAACCGTGTATTAGATGAATTAGAATAAACTGAATAAACATTCGAAGGACTGTTCGCATCTCAAGAACAGTCTTTTTTCTTTTATTGTAACCATCCTCGTTTTTTAACGTCGGTATTATTAAATAGACAAAGAGGGGGTTATCAAAATGAAAAAGGTTATCGGATTATTTGTTTTCCTTACTCTGTTCCTTTTGCTGGCTGCTTGCAGTTCAAGCAGTGAAAGTAAAGGATCAAAAGAAATCAGTGATAGTAGTACGGGAATGGATTCTTTTGAGAATGCAAAGCAAGAACAGTCACTTGTATCATTAGATAATAACGCAAAGCAAGAAAATGCTGCTCCGAAAGAATTAGAAGTTCCTAACCAAATGGTTATTTATCAGGCAGATTTACAAATACGTGTAAAAAAATTTGAAGAAACCCTGCAAAAGATAGAAGAACAAGTGGGGAAATATGGCGGGTATATCTCAGAATCAATGGTCGCTAAGGACGGTGAAGAACAAGTAAGCGGTCAAATTACTGTTCGCATCCCTCAAAAGAATTTCCAGGCTTTTTTGCATGATACCGAAGGGCAAGCGGCTGAGGTCCTCCAGAGAAATATTACTGGTACGGATGTGACAGAAGAATATATTGACCTTGACTCACGACTGAAGTCAAAAAGAGTAGTTGAGGAACGTCTAACTTCATTTATGCAATCGGCACAAAAGACAGAAGATCTTTTAAAAATTTCAGCAGACCTCGCCGCAGTTCAAGAGGAGATTGAAACGATTCAAGGAAGGATGAAATATTTAGAAAATCAGACTTCATTTTCAACCGTTCATCTATCACTATTTGAAAAAAAAGTAATCGTCCCTAATCTTGACGATGAAGGTCTAAATACTTGGGACAAAACTAAAAAGCAGTTTATGCAAAGCACGAACATGCTGTTAGCAGCCATTTCAAGTTTGTTTGTGGTTATAGTCGGTAATATACCTATATTAGTTATCCTAGCAGTTGCTGCTGTTTTCATCTATCTATTTATCAAGAAGGTACGGAAACGCAATGATAACGAATAAATAAGTATATTCGACTAATTTGGATATGCTAAAATGAAAATGGTTAATTGAATTTGCTGGAGGAGTTTTTAGTGAGAAAGAATTTTGCAGTAATAGGACTTGGCCGTTTCGGCGGCAGCATTTGTCGTACTCTATCCGATGAAGGTTTTGAGGTATTGGCAATTGATAAAAATGAAGAAAGAGTAAATGCATATGCTATGATAGCCTCTCATGCTGCGGTGGGAGATACAACCGATGAGGCGGTACTAAAGAGTCTTGGCATTCGAAATTTCGATCACGTTATCGTAGCGATCGGAGATGATATTCAATCAAGCATTTTAACCACTTTAATCTTAAAAGAGCTAGGGGTAAATCATATTACCGTTAAAGCACAAAATGATTATCACGAGAAAGTGCTGGTCAAAATTGGCGCTGATAAGGTTGTGCACCCTGAACGAGATATGGGCAGAAGAATTGCACATAATATGGCGTCAAGCAGTGTGTTAGATTATCTAGAATTATCGGATGAACATAGTATCGTCGAAATTGTAGCAAACAGTAAGATAAGCGGCCATACCATCATTGATTTAGATATTCGAAAGAAATATGGATTAAATATTGTGGCCATTAAAAGAGGTATGGATATCATTGTCTCCCCAAAGGCAAATGAAGATATCCGTGCAAACGATGTATTAATCGTTATTGGTACAGACGAAGACATCGACCGATTCGAAAGGAAAGTTATGCAATAAGAAAAGCGGAAGCGCCTTGTCCAGGGGCGACAGGCATAAGCCAATCCGGCGAGAAGGTTGGTTTTTCCCTTCTAGTCGGATTGGCTTATGACCCCGAGCCCCTAGGCGCTGGAGCTAGACAATAAGAAAAGCGGAAGCGCCTCAAGGGTGCTTCCGCTTTCTTTTATACTTCCATAATGATTGGTAAGATCATTGGTCTGCGTTTTGTTTTCTCATAAAGGAATGGTGCTAATGTATCAGTAATTTCATTCTTAATTTCTGACCATTGACTTGTTTTTCGTTCCATTACCTTGTTTAAGTGCTTAGTAATTAGGTTTTGAGCATCGTTAATTAAATCACCTGATTCTCTCATATAAACGAAACCTCTAGAAATAAGGTCAGGCCCTGAAGCTATTTTGAAGTCTTTCATATTAATGCTTACTACTACAACTACCAATCCTTCTTCTGAAAGGATTCGTCTATCACGTAAAACGATATTACCGATGTCACCGATACCGCTGCCATCAATATAAACGGAACCTGAAGGGATTTTCCCTGCCACTTGTGCGGTGTTTTCGGAAAGAGCTAATACTTCCCCATTGTCCATAATAAAACAATTCTCTTCTTCAACACCACAGTCTACCGCTAGTTTTGCATGCATTCTTTGCATTCTATACTCACCGTGAATTGGCATAAAGAATTTTGGTTTGATTAAGCGCAGCATTAACTTTTGTTCCTCTTGACCGCCATGTCCAGATGTATGGATGTTACTGAGTTTACCATGAATAACTTCAGCACCTGCTCTAAACAACTGGTTAATCGTTCGATTTACACTAATGGTATTCCCAGGAATCGGTGAAGATGAGAATACGACCGTATCACCCGGAATAATTTGAATCTGTCTATGCGTACCATTAGCAATCCTCGATAAGGCTGCCATAGCTTCACCTTGGCTGCCAGTACATAGGATTGTTACTTTGTCTGCAGGCAGTCGGTTGATTTGATTGGCTTCGATAAATGTTTCTTTTGGTGCATTTATATAGCCGAGCTCTTGACCAATCGTAATAGCCGATTCCATACTGCGGCCAAAAACAGCGACTTTTCTTCCGTTGGCAACTGCAGCTTCGACTACTTGCTGAAGTCTGTAAATATTAGAAGCAAAAGTAGCGAATATAATACGACCAGAAACCTTACGGAAAATATCATCAATGCTTTCACCTACAAGACGTTCAGACATTGTAAATTCCGGAATTTCACTATTTGTGCTATCTGATAATAAACACAGTACTCCTTCTTTTCCGATTTCAGCCATTTTTGTTAAATTTGCAGGTTCACCAACTGGTGTAAAGTCAAATTTAAAGTCGCCTGTGTGGACAATTTGTCCTGGCGGTGTTTTTACAACGATACCGTATGAATCAGGGATACTATGTGTTGTACGGAAAAAAGAAACAGATGTCTTGCGGAATTTGATGACATCATCTTCTTGAATTACATTTAATTTTGCCGTTCTTAAAAGTCCATGTTCTTCAAGTTTATTTTTAATAAGTCCTAAGGCAAGCTTTCCACCATAAATTGGAACATTTACTTGTCGTAACAAATAGGGGATACCGCCAATATGATCCTCATGTCCGTGGGTAATAAATAAGCCTTTTATTTTATCTTCATTTTTCACTAAGTAGGTATAATCAGGAATAACATAATCAATCCCTAATAACTCATCCTCTGGGAACTTGATCCCTGCATCAATCAGGATTATTTCATCCTGGAATTGTACTGCATATGTGTTTTTTCCGATTTCGCCCAAACCGCCTAAAGCAAAAACAGCAGTTTGGTCATTTTTAACAAATTTCATAAATTATCAAATCTCCAATACATTATAATCTTCATTTTGTTTTTCATATTCTAAATATGCTCCGCTTACTTCTTGTACAAATTCTACATTATATCCACGATCTGCAATTTTTTTTCGAACATCCCTTACAGATTCTCCTTCGACATAAAGAATCTTTGTTTTTTCCCTTACTGGAACTTCCTTGAGGTTTTCTTGAAAATAAACTTTAAATACCATAATAAATCGCTCCTTAATCGATCATGACTTTTTCTATTATATAAAATAATTACATTTTTTTCATTTATATTCACTTTTCACCTAAAAAGTAAACGCTTGGACCTATTAGAAAAAATATGTAAATAATACACTGATAATCAATTTACAATAAGGAAGGAGCCCTTCGCAAGTTTGAAGGGCTCGAAAAAAGTTGTAGTTAGGCAATTGATTTTTTTCGCAGTAAATCGTTCCACTGTTTTAAGAGCTTCTTTCTTAGCTTCTTTAACATAGTGGATCATCTCCTTACTTCCTATTTTAAACGATCCTTGTCCAATGTAAAGCAAGCCATGATAGATTATTGCAGTTTTTTTTTATTCAAACATTTTTATACTAATATTATATGGTATAAACAGGATTTCTTTCATGGATAAACATGGAAGAATTATGAAAGATTAATAAATTGAGCTTGCAAGCTCGAAACTGATAAAGATAAAAAATGCGCAAGAGCTAGGAGCACTTGCGCATTTTTTATCTTTCAATAGCAATGGCACCCTCAATCGGTTTAAAGGGGTCCTGTTTATTGATATGATCATAAAACATAACTCCATTTAAATGGTCGATTTCATGTTGAAAGCATATTGCCGGAAGACCTTTTAAACGAAGCTTAATCTCTTCCCCTTCAAGGGTGATTCCTTTGATTGTAATTCGAGCAAACCTTTCTACATAACCTGGAAAATCCTCATCCACAGAAAGGCATCCTTCCCCTGAAACTAAATATGCTTTTTCGACAGAATGACTGACAATTTTAGGATTGAACAATGCATAGCTGTATAGATTCCCTTTATCATCATGAAGATGAACAGCAATCATGCGTTTGGAAACATTGATCTGAGGTGCAGCCAAACCAATGCCAGGTCGTAACCCATATTGTGATGATATATCAGGGTTTTGGCTATTTTTTACATACTCTAAAAGGCTATTAAGTATTTTTTTCTCTTCATCCGTTGGCGGCATGGATACTTCAGCTGCTACTTTACGCAATGTAGGGTGGCCGTCTCGAATGATATCATCCATCATTAACATGATTTCATTCACTCCTGTTAAAAAACTAAAAATATAGATATTCATTAGTCTATCAGACAATTCGCGAAAAGTTAATTATTGAAGGAGATATTATTGTCAAACATATGAAGTATCGATATAGTAAGAATTGTAACCATAGGGGGTGCGAGGTGTCTATCGTTAGAATGTATAAAGTTATTTTTCTTATTTTGACAGTCTGTACCTTATTAGCTGGCTGTGTTAGTAAAGAAGAGACAACGGAAAGAATGTATCAAGCCTTAGAAAACGTAGCTGAAGCAGAAAAAGAATTTGAAGAACAGCAAGAGCCTCTTGTTGAGCTAGAAAAGCAAGAAAAGAAAATTTATAACCAGATAATGGCACTTGGTTTGAAGAAGCATGTTGAGATCGATCAACTTGCTGACGAAGCACTTTCTATTATTGATAAAAGAAGAGATTATTTACAAAATGAAATCACCAGTATCAATGACTCAAAAACAAAATTTATGCAGGTTGAAGAAATAAAGAATGAAATAGACGATAAAGAGCAAATGAAAAAAGCTACTGAGTTAATGGAAATAATGCGGAATAGATATGGAGTACATAATGAGCTTACCAAGGAATATAAAAAGGCTTTGGATATTGATGAAGAATTATACCTAATGTTAAAAAATGAAAGTGTTCCATATGAAGAGTTAGAAAACCATGTTAGGAATTTAAATACTATCTATCAAAAGGTATATGACGCTAATGAAAAATTTAATTCCTTAACTGCTCAATACAATGAAAAAAAGCTTGAATTTTATGAAGAAGCAGGGCTAAATCTCGAAAAACCATAAAAAATCGACTGTGTTGGTCGATTTTTTTGTTTTTTGTACATTATATCAGTGTAACAGAGTGGAATCACAAGTGGTACAGAGGGATTTTGATGGATAATGGTTTATTATTATTTTCATGTTGTAAAATTATTAAATCATAGTATTTGACGAGTGTATGGAGTTGATGTAAACTCAATATGGACTTAATTATTGTACTATTAATTTTCTTTAAAAGAATAGTACAGAACAACATGAAACGAAAGAAAGCTAATTGTTAATGTTGTTAAAGGTTTTGGGGTAATCTAATATGAGTGAATTTATTTTTTTACATTATTGTTATGAGAGAAAGGAAGATGTGACGAATGGCATCTAAAACCCAAAATGCTCAGCTCGATGGTAAGAAGGTACTCGAAGCTGTAGAAAATCAGTTTACAACGCTTCAAATTTTAAATGAAGAAGGCGAAGTTGTTAATGAAGCAGCAATGCCTAACTTAAGCGATGAGCAGCTTCAAGAATTAATGCGCCGTATGGTATATACGCGAATCCTTGACCAGCGTTCTATTTCTTTAAATCGCCAAGGTCGTCTTGGATTTTATGCACCGACTGCAGGACAGGAAGCATCCCAATTAGCTTCTCAATTTGCATTAGAAAAAGAAGATTACATCTTACCAGGTTATCGCGATGTTCCACCAATCGTATGGCATGGTCTTCCATTATATCAAGCATTCTTATGGTCCCGAGGTCATTTAGCAGGCGGACAAATTCCTGAAGGAGTGAATGTTGCAATTCCTCAAATTATTATTGGTGCGCAGTACGTTCAGACTGCAGGTGTTGCACTTGGCTTCAAAAAACGTGGAGTGAAAGCTGTTGCTCTTACATACACAGGTGATGGCGGTACATCTCAAGGTGATTTCTATGAAGGAATGAACTTTGCAGGTGCATATAATGCTCCAGCAATCTTTATCGCTCAAAATAACCGCTTTGCGATTTCGACTCCTGTTGAAAAGCAAACCGCAGCAAAAACACTTGCTCAAAAAGCTGTTGCGGCAGGTATCGTAGGTATCCAGGTAGACGGTATGGATCCATTAGCAGTATATGCGGCTGTTCGTGAAGCACGTGAGCGTGCCGTTAACGGAGAAGGGCCTACTTTTATTGAAACGTTAACATATCGTTATGGTCCGCATACAATGGCCGGTGATGATCCGACACGTTACCGTACAGCTGAATTAGATAATGAATGGGAAAAGAAAGACCCGCTTGTACGTTTCCGTAAGTTCCTAGAAAAGAAAGGCCTATGGAATGAGGAAAGAGAAAACGAAGTAATTGAGCAGGCAAAAGAGGAAATTAAGGAAGCTCTTAAACAAGCAGATGCTGCTCCTAAGCAAAAGGTAACGGATTTAATTAACATTACGTATACCGACTTACCTGAAAACTTAAAAGAGCAATTTGAAATTTATTCAGCAAAGGAGTCGAAGTAAGTCATGGCTCAAATGACAATGATTCAAGCAATTACAGATGCAATGCGTGTAGAATTAAAAAATGATCCGAACGTATTAGTTTTTGGTGAAGATGTCGGCGTAAACGGCGGTGTATTCCGTGCAACAGAAGGATTACAAAATGAATTCGGCGAAGATCGCGTATTTGATACACCTTTAGCTGAATCAGGTATCGGAGGTTTAGCGGTTGGTCTAGCATTACAAGGATTCCGCCCAGTTCCTGAAATTCAATTCTTTGGCTTCGTTTATGAGGTAATGGATTCCATTTCTGGACAAGCTGCGCGTCTTCGTTTCCGTACAGGCGGGAAATTCAGTGCTCCTATCACATTCCGTTCACCATTTGGCGGCGGCGTACATACACCTGATATGCACGCAGACAGCTTAGAAGGCTTAATGGCACAACAGCCTGGATTAAAGGTGGTTATCCCATCAACACCTTATGATGCAAAAGGTCTTCTTATCTCAGCAATCCGTGATAATGACCCAGTAATTTTCCTAGAGCATATGAAATTATATCGTTCATTCCGTCAAGAAGTTCCAGAAGGCGAATATACGATTCCACTTGGAAAAGCAGATGTGAAGCGTGAAGGTACAGATATTTCTATCATCACTTACGGTGCAATGGTACACGAATCCTTAAAGGCAGCAGAAGAGCTTGAGAAGGAAGGTTTTTCTGCAGAAGTAGTGGATTTGCGTACGGTTAGCCCGCTTGATATCGAAACGATTATTGCGTCTGTTGAAAAAACTGGCCGTGCAATTGTTGTTCAAGAAGCACAAAAGCAAGCTGGTGTGGCAGCAAATGTAGTAGCTGAAATTAACGACCGTGCGATTTTAAGCTTAGAGGCACCAGTATTACGTGTAGCAGCACCAGACACAATTTACCCATTCCCGCAAGCAGAAGCAGTTTGGCTACCAAACTATAAAGATGTCATTGAAACAGCGAAAAAAGTTTTAACATTCTAATATAAGTTGGGGAATAGTATTGCTGTTTCCCACTTATTTCTTAACATTGAACGGTAGAAATCTATGCAAAAATAGGAGGATGAATCCCAAGTGAGCGCAACCGCAACCACATTCCAATTTAAAATGCCTGACATTGGTGAAGGTATACATGAAGGCGAGATTGTTAAATGGTTCATAAAGCCAGGTGATAAAGTCCAGGAAGATGATGTACTTTGTGAAATACAAAATGATAAAGCAGTTGTAGAGATTCCTTCACCTGTTGAAGGTACTGTACTTGAAGTTTTAGTAGCTGAAGGAACTGTTGCGACAGTTGGACAGGTATTAGTAACCTTTGATGCTCCTGGTTACGAGAACCTTCAATTCAAAGGTGACGAACATGCTGAAGAAGCACCAAAACAAGAAGCAGCACCAGCGCCGGCAGCTGCAGCCGCAGCTGCTCCAGAGGGACAAACAACACCACCGCCAGCACCACCTGCCTATGGTATCGGTGTTACAGAACCACAAGTAAATGTAGAAGTAGACCCTAACCGTAAAATTATTGCGATGCCTTCAGTTCGTAAATATGCACGTGATAAAGGTGTAGAAATCACACAAGTTCCAGGTTCAGGTAAAAATGGACGTATCGTAAAAAGTGATATAGATGCATTCTTAAGCGGCGGTGCAGCTGTTACAGCACCACAAGCAGCAGCAACTCCAGCACCAGCAGCTGCTCAAGCTGAGGAAGCACCAAAAGCTGCTCCAATCCCACAAGGGGAATATCCTGAAACACGTGAGAAAATGAGCGGAATCAGAAAAGCGATTGCCAAAGCAATGGTAAATTCAAAACATACTGCTCCACACGTAACTCTTATGGATGAAGTTGATGTAACGAAACTTGTTGCACATCGTAAAAAATTCAAAGAAGTTGCTGCGGCTAAGGGTATCAAGTTAACATTCTTACCATATATCGTAAAAGCATTAACGAGTGCTTTACGTGAATTCCCTGCTTTAAATACATCACTTGATGACGCAACAAGTGAAATTATCCATAAGCATTACTACAATATTGGAATTGCTGCTGATACTGAAAAGGGCTTATTAGTACCAGTTGTAAAAGACGTTGATCGCAAATCAGTATTCGCAATTTCAAATGAAATCAATGAATTAGCTGGAAAAGCACGTGATGGAAAGCTAGCTCCAAACGAAATGAAAGGTGCATCTTGTACTATTTCGAATATCGGATCTGCTGGCGGTCAATGGTTTACACCAGTCATTAACCATCCTGAAGTGGCTATCCTTGGTGTTGGCCGTATTGCAGAAAAACCAATCGTACGTGATGGTGAAATTGTGGCTGCTCCAGTATTAGCATTATCATTAAGCTTTGACCACAGAATGATTGACGGAGCAACAGCTCAAAATGCATTAAATCATATTAAGAGATTATTGAACGATCCAGAACTATTGTTAATGGAGGCGTAACAAATGGTAGTAGGAGATTTTGCAATTGATACTGATACTATAGTCATCGGGGCAGGTCCTGGCGGATATGTGGCTGCAATTCGTGCAGCCCAGCTAGGCCAAAAGGTGACAATAGTTGAAAAAGAATATATCGGCGGCGTTTGTTTAAACGTAGGTTGTATCCCATCAAAAGCGGTAATTGCTGCTGGACATCGTTATGAAGTAGCAAAGCACTCCGATTCATTCGGAATTAAAGCTGAAAATGTATCAGTTGACTTTTCAAAGGTTCAGGAATGGAAAGCTGGAATCGTGAAAAAGTTAACTGGTGGTGTAGAGGGTCTATTAAAAGGTAATAAGGTAGAAATCGTACGTGGTGAAGCATACTTTGTGGACGGAAATTCATTACGCGTAATTGGTGAAAATTCTGCACAGACGTACAACTTCAAAAATGCAATTATTGCATCAGGTTCTCGACCAATCGAACTGCCAACTTTTAAATACTCAAAACGAGTACTAAACTCAACAGGTGCCCTAAATTTACAAGAACTTCCGGAAAAAATCGTAGTTATCGGCGGCGGAGTTATCGGAATCGAGCTTGGCGGTGCTTATGCGAACTTTGGTACACAAGTTACAATCCTTGAAGGTGCAGATGAAATCTTAGGTCTTGGAGTATTTGAGAAGCAAATGGCTGCGCTTGTTAAGAAAACCTTGAAGAAAAAAGGTGCTGAATTCTATACTAAGGCAATGGCTAAAGGTGTAGAAGAAACTGAAAATGGTGTAGTTGTAACATTTGAAGTTAAAGGCGAAGAAAAGAAAATTGAAGCAGATTATGTATTTGTAATGGTAGGCCGTCGTCCAAATACCGATGAAATGGGTCTTGAACAAATCGGTGTTAAGCTAACAGATCGAGGACTAATTGAAATCGACAACCAGTGCCGTACAAGTGTTTCTAACATTTATGCGATTGGTGATGTTGTAGCAGGCCCTCAATTAGCACATAAGGCTTCATACGAAGGAAAAATTGCTGCTGAGGCAATCGGTGGACATAATGCTGTAATTGATTACTTAGCAATTCCTGCTGTTGTATTCTCAGATCCAGAACTAGCCAGCGTAGGTTACACTGAAGTACAAGCTAAGCAAGAAGGAATCGATGTAACTTCAGCGAAATTCCCATTTGCAGCTAATGGGCGTGCTCTATCTTTAGATAGTGCAGATGGATTTGTTAAATTAGTTTCACGTAAAGAAGACGGTGTATTGATTGGGGCACAAATAGCTGGTGCAAGCGCATCAGATATGATTGCTGAACTAGGATTGGCAATTGAAGCAGGAATGACAGTCGAGGATTTAGCACTGACTATTCATGCTCACCCAACTTTAGGTGAAATTACGATGGAAGCTGCTGAGGTAGCACTTGGTACTCCGATTCATGTTTTAAAATAATTAAAGAGAAGTCCTTTCCAATTTTATTTTGGAAAGGACTTCTTTTTTCTTTAAATAATAAATTATCTACAAGTTTTATTCATATATTTAAAATACTATTAACTTAATGAAAAAGATTTAGAGTGGTGAGTATATGATGAGGATTTACGTTATTATGATATTACAATTGATGATTTGGAGTGCTTTTACGCTGGTAGAATGGTTATCTAAGCACGACCAGCTTCTTTACAAGGTTATAATGTTTTTTGTATTCTTTTATTTGGCTTTTGTGCTCTGCAATAGAGTGACACAATCAACTGCAAAAACTCTTTTTATAACTTCTTTAAGCCTCATGATATATTCTTCGATTCATTATACACTTGCATTACTAACTCATTAAAAAAACTCCCTTAACGGGAGTAGAGTAGTTTTACTTTCGTGGATAATAATACATGATTCGTCCGTTAAAAAGGTGTAATTCGCCTTGTAATTTTTTTGCTAAGAATTTACAAAATTCATTTGCTTTGCCTTTATCACCGAATGTAGACAGCTCTGGAAGAGTGACTTGTATGTATGTTTGAATTCTTTCGGTACCATCTTCATCACGAACCATTTCTTGGTCAATACCAAATAAAATAGCATAATATCGTTCATTTGAGGATTGTAAATAAAACCATTTCCCTTTACCTTCGCTTTTTTCTTTTATTTCGTAAGGAAAAGCAGAGTCGCCATATTCCCAATCAACTTGATTCCCTGTTTTGCTGGTAATATTTTTATAATAAAATAAGAGATCCTTTACTTCTTCTACCGTAATTGTTTGTTGCGCAGATGAAGGCACTAGTTTAATAAATGCATTTTCAGCCATCATCATCCCCCCTAGTCCCATTGATATCTCCTTTATTCTAGCATTGTAAAAACCAAGATGACAAGAATTACTCCCATAAATGTCCCGTTTGTTACCCATAAACTAAAGGGAGATAAAAAAGCCTGACAGAAAATCTCATTATGTCAAAAAATATTTAAATGTGACATACAATTTAGGCTTGAAAAATTAAATGTGTTATATTATTATTAAATTATCAACAATAAAACGTTTCCAAATTAGTGTACATTTCATAATGAAAAGGGGATTGAAAAAGATGGGTACAATCGTTTGCCAAACTTGCGACTCAACAATTGATCATTTTGAAGATGAAAAAGTAACAGTTCTCTATTCTAAATGTAATTGTTGCGATCATCATTCCGAAGAAGAAAGATAAAATAACTTTTCTAAAAATAAAAACAGGATTCCGATGCGGAATCCTGTATTTTTATTTTATAGCCTTATATTCTTTAATAACCCGTATGGTTTTTATTTCCTCGTCTTCAGGTCCCTGAACAGGCAGTCCAGCCTCTAGGTTTTCACGAATATAATGTAGATTCTCTTTAGTGATAATTTCGCCAGGAATGAAAATTGGAATCCCTGGTGGATAGACCATAATAAATTCTGCAATGATCCTTCCTTCTGATTCCTCGAATGGTATCACCTCTGTATCCGCATAAAAGGCGTCTCTTGGTGTTAATGCAAGAACAGGAATGTCCGGAAGAAGTACCGGCTTAGGTTCGGGCTTTTCCTGCCTATGTTCTTGCTCGTCCGCAAGCTCTTTTAGCGCTTTTACTAACATATCGGCTTCATAATCAGTATCACCTAGTGTAACGATACACAGAATATTGTATAGGTCAGACATTTCTACTTCAATATTATGTCTCTCTCTTAACCACATTTCAACTTCATAACCTGTTAAGCCTAATTCTTTAACAGAGATGATTAATTTTGTTGGATCATAATCGAAGGTTGCTTTGGATCCTAAAATTTCTTCCCCAATACAATGTAAATGGTCAATTTCATTTATCCTTTTTCGGATGGTTTGGGCAAGACCGATTGTTCTATCAATTAATTCTTTCCCCTTGGTTGCTAATTGCTTACGAGCAACATCTAGAGAAGCAAGTAATAAATAGGAGGTTGAGGTAGTTGTAAGCATACTGAGAATTGCTTGAACGTGCTTAGCAGAAACAAGACCCTCTTTTACATTGAGAATAGAGCTTTGTGTCATCGAACCGCCTAGTTTATGAACGCTTGTTGCTGCCATATCGGCACCAGCCTGCATGGCTGATAGTGGCAATTCATCATGAAAATGAATATGAACGCCATGCGCTTCATCAACAAGAACGGGAACGTTATGAGAATGAGCAATTTCAACAATCTTCTTCAAATCTGCGGATATTCCAAAATATGTTGGATTTATGACTAGGACCGCTTTTGCATCTGGATGCTGTTTCAGCGCTTTTTCAACAGAATCAGTTGTGATACCATGGGATATACCTAAATCCTCATCAATCTCAGGATGGATAAACACAGGAATAGCACCAGAGAAGACAATAGCTGACATTACGGATTTATGCACATTTCGAGGAACAATAATTTTATCCTCTGGCCCACAAACCGCCATAATCATAGCAATAATGGCGCCGCTTGTTCCTTGAACTGAAAAAAAGGTTCTATCTGCACCGAAAGCTTCAGCAGCCAAGTCTTGTGCTTGTTTAATCATTCCTTTCGGCTGGTGCAGGTCATCGAGCGGACCAATATTTATTAGGTCTATTGATAAGGCATTATCACCTATGAAATTACGAAAATCTGGGTCAATTCCAACGCCCTTCTTATGACCAGGAATATGAAATTGAACTGGATTTTTCTTTGCATGTTCTAGTAAACCGCTAAATAACGGTGTTTGGTTTTGAGACAATTTATTTCCACACCTCTTTATATACAAAATGCTTTATTATCAGTACAAAACATATGAATTATAGCACTAATAACATTCTTTGCATAGAATTTTATGTCTTAAATAAACACTTTTTGATGTGTGTGTTATGTTAGTTTCTCAATAAAAGAGGAAAATTAACCTATAAAGAAGAAATATGAAGGTAACATAATTGGGAGGGGTTTCGATGAATTGGCAAACGCGTATTACAGAAATACTTAATATCCAATATCCAATAATACAGGGTGGCCTGGCTTATCTTGCATATTCTGAACTAGCTGCAGCTGTTTCAAATGCGGGTGGACTTGGACAAATTACAGCTATGTCTCTTGAAAGCCCAGCCAAACTTAGGGAAGAAGTGAGAAAGGTAAAAGAGATGACGGAAAAACCATTCGGGGTTAATTACGCAATTGGTCAGCATAATAGACCTTTTAAAGAAATGCTTCAAGTAGCTATTGATGAAGAGGTCCCGGTAGTATCTATGACAGGTGGAAATCCAGCGCCCATTTTTGAACAGTTAAAAGGAACATCGATAAAAAAATTGGTTCTAGTAGCAGCTAGAAGGCAGGCTGAAAAGGCGGAAGAATTAGGTGCCGATGCCGTTATGGTAGTGGGACAAGAAGGCGGCGGCCACCTTGGCAGGGATGATATTGGGACAATGGTATTAATTCCTCAAGTGGTAGATGCCGTTTCTATCCCGGTAATAGCATCTGGTGGAATTGGGGATGGCAGAGGCTTAATGGCTGCTCTTAGCTTAGGGGCTGAGGGAATTGAAATGGGAACTCGTTTTATCGCGACTAAGGAATGTGTACATGCTAATGACCTTTATAAGAAAAGGCTTGTAGAAGGATCAGAAGCTAATACAGTTGTTATCAAACGAACTCTTGGAGCGCCAGCAAGAGCAATTTCGAATACGTGGACAAATAAAATTCTTGAAATTGAGAAAGAATATGGCGATTATGAACAGTTAAAGAATTATATTAGCGGCCAAGCCAACAAACGATATATATATGATGGAGTAGAAGATGAAGGTTTTGCATGGGCAGGACAAGTAATGGGACTTATAAAAGATATCCCAACAGTTGCAGAATTATTTAATCGAATGATAACCGACGCAGAACAAATTCGTGAAAAATGGGCAAAATAAAGGTATTATACATATAGGTAAATTATAATAAGCAGGTGAATGTATGGAATACCAATACCCCATTGATTATCATTGGACAACAGATGAAATTGTTGACGTCATAAAATTTTACGAAGCAATAGAAAGAGCCTATGAAAAAGGAATTGACCGTGACGAATTAATGGCTATATATCGTCGATTCAAGGAGATTGTCCCAAGTAAAGCAGAAGAAAAAACAATCTGTGGCGAATTTGAGGAAATCAGCGGCTATTCTTCCTATAGGACAATAACAAAAGCCAAAAACGCATCACCAGGTGAAAAAATCTCAATGAAATAAGCAAGAAAACTCCGAACTAGGTTCAGGAGTTTTTTTATTTTCTATTAAGAGCAATTTTATATAAAGGCGCTACTGTATTGAAGACTTTTTCCACTTGCTCAAGGAAATCCTCGCTGCTTAAATTCAGTACATCTTCTCGTTTTATTTCAAGTCCGCATAAGATTTCTGCCTTTTTTACATTTTCTAGACGATCAAACATGCCTAGTAAATCCTCTTTTGTTAATTGTCCATGCAGGAATGATTCCGGTTTTGTATGATCTAAAGACCAAACAAACTCTTTAGGTATCTCTTTATAGATTTTACTTATTTTCTTTGTGAATCTGGCAGCAATTTCTTGTTTTTGAGGTGCTTCGTATATAACCGCAAACCATATAAATAAGTGAGTATTCCACAATCCAATTTGAAAATGGGGGAGCATTTTGTAACCTCGGGGGTTATCTGCAAAGGCAACCCATGTATCTTTGGGAGGATTGATTGTCCGTCTCGCATGTTTTGCTACATGCACATGCATTTCATCACCGGTTAAGGCTGTTAAGGTTGGTGCGAAATAATGCCCTAAAAATTCTAGTTTAGGGCGAATCTTTTCTTTTAAAGCTTCCATTCTTGCTTCTAATCCATCTATTTTAAAAACATCGAAATCTTCATTACTAAAGCCTTTAAAGTCCATTTGCTAAACCTCCATTTGAAGACATTTGTCATACATTGTAGCATACTAGCGGAAATTCTTGAAACTAAGTGCTTATATGGGTTAACGCACATATTTGTTGCAACCTTACATGGTGGCTCATATTATATTACTAAAAATAGTCTGAAAAATTAAATAACAATGAAAGGAGAAACTAAAATGAAACAATTAATGAATACTTCACTAAAAAAAATTGGCGAGAAGGAAAGATTAGCTTATTTAAGATTAGAAATGGATTACGAACTGGCAACATTATTTGAAGCCATTGAAGAAAAAAATGAAAAAAAGATGAAGGAATGCAAACAGAAGTTAGAAAAAATCCGCCAAGAGTTAATTAAACTTAAAGCTCTTTGATAATTTGTTTTCAAAGGGGATACCATTTAGAATGAAAATAAAGAATTGCATATTACTATTATAAAACGAACTCTGTGAGGGAAATAGGGAGTTCGTTTATTGTTTTGCCCTTTCTAATAAGGGTTGTTTAAAGTTGAAGGAAGGTCTGAATTTGTTTAAGCTTAGGGTATGTTACATACAACAATTGAAAAAATTGGAGGGAAAATATGGACTGGGAGTACATTGATCTTCATGCAAAACAATGGGTAATGGAAGCCGGAGATAAAATTAGAAATTCTTTTGATAAGACATTAAATATTCAAACCAAATCCAACCCCAACGATTTAGTAACAAATTTAGATAAAGAAATTGAACAGTTCTTCATTAATAAAATCAGAAATACTTTCCCATATCATAAAATATTGGGTGAAGAAGGTTATGGGGATGCAGTAAGTAATCTTGATGGCGTTGTATGGATAATTGACCCGATTGATGGAACAATGAATTTTATCCATCAACAACGCAACTTCGCTATTTCTTTAGGGGTATATGAAAATGGTATAGGGAAAATCGGAATTATTTATGATGTTGCACACGGTGAATTATATCATGCCATTTCTGGTAAGGGTGCATTTATGAACGACATTGAGCTGCCCCCTTTAAATAAAGTGACAGTAAAAGAATCAATTATTGCATTAAATGCAACTTGGTTGTTGGAAAATCATCGGATTGACCATAATCTGCTTATTCCACTAGTTAAAGAGGCAAGGGGAACGAGATCATACGGAACAGCTGCTCTTGAAATGGTGTTTGTGGCAACTGGCAGAGTGGATGCCTATATTTCAATGAGGTTGTCACCTTGGGATGTTGCTGGAGGTACAGTGATAATTGAGGAACTAGGTGGAGTCGTAACCAATATAAGAGGAAATAAGTTGGATTTCCTTTCGAAAGATTCATTGCTTGTGGCTAAGCCAGGTTTGCACCAAACCATCATGAATGATTACCTCAAACAAGGTAAATGGTAAAAAAAGAAGCCCACAAAGGCTTCTTTTTATAATTCACCATTTTCTCTATATTTTGCTTTTGTTTTAAATCCAAAACCCATGACAACAACTAATGCAAGGATACTGCCAATTACCCCTAAGATACTTTCTTCACCAATTGCCACACCTATCCCGATTATACTCGCAGCTGCCAGTATAGCAAAAACAATAAAAATCCATTTAACTTGCTTCATTTTGCTAGTCCCCTTTATTATATAAAAAATAGGCTGTGTTAAAGCTAATTGTTGTTTTAGCACCCTGTTGATTGGAACGGAAGGCACGAAGACTCCTGCGGGAGTACGGGGCTGGTGAGACCCCACAGGCGCTTAAGCGCCGAGGAGGCTCACCGGCACGCCCGCGGAAAGCGAAGTGCCTGGAGTGGAAAGCAACAGGCCGTATAAACAGCCAAAAAATAAAATAGTTTTATGTGATATTTTACATAGCTTTATTCTACATAAAATGCAGTTAGCTTTCCACAATAAATGTGGTATAATACTTTAGTTGTATATGGGAAACTATAAATAGCTAAAATTTTTTGAAATAGAGGCAGGAGTGAATTACTTGAAAATTAGAGAAGATATCCGCAACATAGCGATCATCGCACACGTTGACCACGGGAAAACAACATTGGTTGACCAATTGTTAAAGCAATCTGGGACATTTCGTTCAAACGAGCATGTTGAAGAACGTGCTATGGATTCAAACGATTTAGAAAGGGAACGTGGAATTACGATTCTCGCTAAAAACACAGCGATTCAATATAAAGACACAAGAATTAATATTTTAGATACACCAGGACATGCTGATTTCGGCGGAGAAGTTGAACGGATCATGAAAATGGTGGACGGAGTATTACTAGTTGTGGATGCTTATGAAGGCACAATGCCTCAAACTCGCTTTGTACTTAAAAAAGCATTAGAGCAAAACTTAACTCCAATTGTCGTTGTTAATAAAATTGACCGTGATTTTGCTCGTCCACTAGAAGTAATTGATGAAGTAATTGATTTATTTATTGAACTGGATGCAAATGAAGACCAGCTTGAGTTCCCTGTCATTTTTGCTTCTGCTATAAATGGAACTGCAAGCACAGATCATGAAAAACAAGATGAAAACATGCAATGCTTGTATGATGCGATTGTTGAACATATCCCAGCACCAATTGATAATCGTGAGGAGCCATTACAATTCCAAGTTGCGCTTCTTGACTATAATGATTATGTTGGAAGAATTGGAATTGGCCGTGTATTCCGCGGTACAATGAAAGTTGGACAACAGGTTGCATTAATGAAAATAGACGGTTCCGTTAAACAGTTCCGTGTAACGAAAATTTTTGGTTTCTTTGGCTTAAAGCGTCAGGAAATTCAAGAAGCAGTAGCAGGTGACTTAATTGCAGTATCTGGTATGGAAGATATCAATGTTGGTGAAACAGTTTGTCCAATCGAGCACCAAGATGCATTACCAATTTTAAGAATTGATGAACCAACATTACAAATGACGTTTGTTGTTAACAACAGCCCATTTGCAGGAAGAGAAGGTAAGTATCTAACTTCTAGAAAGATTGAAGAGAGACTTCTTGCTCAATTGCAAACGGATGTAAGCTTACGTGTTGAAAATACAGATTCTCCAGATGCATGGATCGTATCAGGCCGTGGTGAGCTGCATTTATCTATCTTAATTGAAAACATGCGCCGTGAAGGGTATGAGCTTCAAGTTTCAAAACCTGAAGTTATTGTCAAAGAAATTGATGGTGTTCGCTGTGAACCGATTGAAAGAGTGCAAATTGATGTACCTGAAGAGCATACAGGTTCTGTAATGGAATCAATAGGTGCACGCAAAGGCGAAATGATTGATATGATAAATAATGGTTCTGGTCAAGTACGATTAATTTTTAACGTACCAGCACGTGGTTTAATTGGTTATACAACTGAGTTTTTAACCATGACTCGCGGTTATGGAATCATCAATCATACGTTTGACAGCTATCAGCCAATGGTTCAAGGACAGGTTGGAGGAAGACGTCAAGGTGTTCTAGTTTCTATGGAGTCAGGAAAAGCTTCAACATATGGTATCATGCAAGTAGAAGATCGTGGTACAATCTTTGTTGAACCAGGCACTGAAATTTACGAGGGTATGATTGTTGGCGAACACACGCGAGAAAATGACCTAACGGTTAATATTACCAAAGTAAAACAGGCGACAAATATCCGTTCAGCTAACAAAGATCAAACATCTGTCATTAAAAAACCAAGAATCATGACATTAGAAGAATCATTAGAATACCTAAATGAAGACGAATATTGCGAAGTTACACCAGAATCAATTCGTTTGCGTAAGAAAATTCTTGATAAAAATGAACGTGAAAAAATGGCTAAAAAGAAAAAATACGCAGAATTAAGCTAATATCCTTCGGGGGAGGTTTTACTGTGAATGTAGCGGATCGGCTTTCTTTTTTTCCAGCGCTTTATAATGTTACAGAAAATCCTAAATTGGGAATGTGGCTTCTTTATATTACAATTGTCGCACTGTCGATCTTGGTTTACAAACTTGGTTTTGCTCAAAAGCTGCCATTAGGAAAATCAATCATGATCTATATTTTTTTAGCAGCAGGTTGTACGATTCTTACGGCGTTAGGAATTTTCCTGCCAATAACAGAAGGCTTAGTGGTTGCAGCCTTAATATTAATCATTTACAAAATTCGCTTGCACCAGTCGAAAAAACAGCAAGTTGAGGCAAAGTAACGGGGGATATTAATATGAGATTGGTTCAGGATGCGCTTTATAATTGGCTCTCAATAAAGGTTGTATGTGACGCTCGTCCTGAGGATACAGCTGCACGAGAAACATTAGATCTATTTGATGAAATAATTAAGGATGAACATCATTTAACCAACATAGAAGTCTCAACGGATGAAGTGATGTATTATGTTTCCTTTATTCACGAAGGTGAAACGAAGAAGACTCGATTTCCTCGTGACCTCATTGAAGTAATGCTCAACCAAATTAACCAAGAGCCAGATAAATATTGTAATTTTCCATTTGAGGATTAAAAAAATTCATGCCGGTTTCGGCATGAATTTTTTTTACCAATCATCTTTCTCAGACTGTGCACGGTAAAATCTAAAGTTACCTGTATCAATTCTAGCTTTTGTCTTTTCGGAGATTCTACTGCTGCAGTCTTGACACATATATGTATGGATTGGACGATTTCGAAGACGTTTTGCAATAAAGGACTCATCTTCAATCGATTCAATTTTGTCACAAATCACGCATTTAACTCTCATCATACACCTCAAGTCTCTAGTCTTCCTTTGTTTATACTATAGTATAGCACGCAAATATCATGACTAGTAAATCATTCTGGTTAAGTTGCTGAAAAAAACAGATAATAGTACTATGAGAATGTCTGTTTTTTACCATAGAGTAAGGATATGAATGAAGGGGATGTAAAAAATGCCAAATCAAGTAGAACCAAAACTCATAAAGCCATTATATGATGAATTGCAAAAGGAAAGGTTTGTAACATTGGCAACAGTCGATTATGAAACTGGTGGTCCTAATGTTAGCGCGATATCTTGGATTTTAGCTAAAAATGATACAACAATCTATTTTGCTATAGATAATAAATCAAGAATAATACAGAACATTACACAAAATAACAAAGTAGTTATTAATTTAATTGCGAATGAATCTACATATTCCATACAAGGTGTAGCTGCCATAAAAGAAGAGAGGCTGCAGGAAGTACCTTTAAAGCTAGCCTTAATTGAAGTAAGGATTCACGATGTTAGAGACGTTATGTTCTATGGCTCTAAAATTGTCACTGAGCCGCAGTATGACAAAACGTATGATAAAAATGCAGCTGCTAAACTAGATAAGCAGGTAATGGAGGCAATGAAAAAGGCTTAGTCTCACGACTAAGCTTTTTTACTTATAATGATTAGATTGATCTTCCTGATCTTTTTCTAACTCCCTTTTTTCATTATCTTGCAGCTTTTTCTTTGGTTCCTCAGGCGCGTTTCTAGGATTAGGGTCTATTATATCCCCAGGAATTTCAGGCATTAACCTGCCCGCAACGTCGGCTAGTTCTTCCATTATACCTTGGATGGGTCTCCCTTTTTCAATATCTGCTGCAATCTCTTTCAGACGTTGATTGGTATCTGCATCAGCTACAACAATTGCACGTGCACCATAAGGATCTTCTTTTAGACTTTCAGCCACGGAATACTTTATTAACCCCACTTGAGAACGTTCAATTTTCGAATTTACATCAATGCCAACGATTGCGTACCTGCCAATAACAACAGCAGTTGCATCATGAACATTAGGAATACTAGTAGCAAGCTCGACTAATCGTTTGGAGACCTCCTGACCTGTTTTCCTGTCTACATTTTCAATATTGCTGTTCTTGACATTAACTAATGATTGCTTCTCATTATTTTGAGCATTGTTAGTGTTGTTGTTACAAGCAGACAAGATTAATAATAAACAACTAAGCATTAAAACCTTTTTCATTTAAAATATCCACCTCCACATAGAGTTGTATAAATGATTCAGCATGAATACACAAGTTTTGTTTACCAAACTTACATTTATTGTGCGGAAATCCTTCTATCTTTATTCGAACAAACATATATTTTACCAAAGTCCTATCTAGCAAACGGTTTGTTTGAATCATGAACAAGCCACAACTAGAAAAAGTGGAGGCGTCGCTTTGAGTAAAATATACGTGTTAGATACAAACGTCTTATTACAAGACCCGTATTCCATCTTCTCATTCGAAGATAATGAAGTAGTTATTCCTGCAGTTGTCCTTGAAGAAGTGGACTCAAAGAAAAGATACATGGATGAAATTGGTAGAAATGCTCGCCATGTATCAAGATTAATTGATGAAATGCGAGCAGCGGGGAAGCTTCATGAAAAAATCCCACTTGAAAATGGCGGTACCATTAGAATTGAACTTAACCATCGTGCATTTCATGAATTACAGGAAATTTTTGTTGAAAAAACAAATGACAATCGAATCCTTGCTGTAGCAAAAAATTTATCGACAGAAGAACAGCAAAAGGAAGATGGAAAACCCGTGATCCTTGTAAGCAAGGACGCCCTAGTCAGGGTGAAAGCTGACGCAATTGGGTTATTAGCAGAGGATTTTTTGAGTGACAGGGTAGTCGAAATCGACCATATTTATACTGGATACTTAGAAGTTTATTTATCCGGAGAGTTAATGGGTACGTTTTATGAAAAAGGGGAGTTACCTTTATCAGAGATAGGTAAATATTCATACTACCCTAACCAATTCTTAATCATGAAAGATGCGCTGGGCGGATCTGCTTCAGCTCTAGGGATAGTTGATAAAACAAAGCAAAAGGTAAAGAAACTTGCAATTAATCAAGAACATGTATGGGGAATACATCCAAGAAATGTTCAGCAGACAATGGCAATTGAGTTATTACTTCGAAAAGATATACCGCTAATAACATTAATCGGTAAAGCAGGAACTGGAAAAACGCTTTTAGCTCTAGCATCAGGATTAATGCAAACGGAGGATTTTAGGGAGTTTAAAAAATTATTAGTAGCTAGACCGATTGTACCAGTTGGAAAGGATTTAGGGTATTTACCAGGAGAAAAACAAGAAAAACTAAGACCTTGGATGCAGCCAATATTTGATAATTTGGAATACCTATTTAATACAAAGAAACCTGGTGAATTAGATGCCATACTCGCGGGGATGGGATCAATAGAGGTAGAGGCTTTAACCTATATAAGAGGAAGAAGTCTGCCAAAACAATTTATTATCATTGACGAAGCACAAAATTTGACCAAACATGAAGTAAAGACAATATTAACACGTGTAGGTGAGGGAAGTAAAATTGTCTTAATGGGTGATCCAGAGCAAATCGACCATCCATATCTTGACGCCTACAATAATGGGTTAACCTATGTCGTCGAGCGTTTTAAAGATCAAGTTATATCTGGACATGTTAAATTACTAAAAGGAGAGCGATCTGGATTAGCAAGGCTGGCAGCAGATTTGCTGTAAACCGTATAGGAAAATAAAGAGAAAATTTGAAGCGGGTACCGAATTGGCACCCGTTGTTTATCATTTGATAATAATCTCCCTGACGTTTTTAATTGGGTTATGCCGATTAGATCCATCACCGAAATAAACGTGGACAGGTCCATCTTCTTTAAGTGGTTTCCCAGATTTTGAAAACCCTAAGACTAGCTTCATTGCCTTATCTAGAGAAATTTCGTGTTCTGATGTTATTGTTTTTATCACTAGTCCAGTTGCATTTTCATTTGGCTCTGCATTCTTTAAAAAAGGTTGAAATGGGATTCCGAAACTACCCGTTAATACCTTTTCTTTCTCATATTTCTTTTCTGTTTTTAAGGTTGGCGGATAGACTGCGCCTTCCATAATCTCACGGTCCCAGTGTTTCGAAACAGCTTTGGTATATTCCTCAAGGTCGTTAGAGGGGGTTGAGGCGGTTGAAAAGTAAGTAGTCAAATCAACTTTTCGATCATCAAATATCCAAACAGTGGGCTCGAGAGTAATAGTATACTTGACATTTCCGGACAGTAAAATTATGTTTTCCATCTTTCATTCCTCCCGTTTATTCTATTAAAGTATACCTTGAAATAGAGTGAATGTCATATAAGTTATGTGATGGAACAAAGAACTAAGCAGTTATTGTTCTTGCATTTTTCTGTGGTAAAAGGTAAAATTTATAGATAAGTTGGGTTATCGCTCTGAATGGGGGGATCAATGTTGGCGTCTGAAATGATTGTGAATCATCAGGAAAAAGCCTATGCCTTGTTACAGGCAGACGCTGAAAAAATATTAAAGCTTATTAAAGTGCAAATGGAAAATCTCACGATGCCTCAATGCCCACTTTATGAAGAGGTATTGGATACGCAAATGTTTGGATTATCTAGAGAGATAGAATTTGCGGTTAGATTAGGCTTAATTGAAGTCAAAGATGGTAAGGCGATACTAGATAAATTAGAAAGAGAATTATCTGCGCTTCATGAAGCATCCATTAGAAAATAGCTAAAAAAACTCAAACAATGATGACGTGTTGTTTGAGTTTTTTATTAACTTTTACTATTTTCAGAATATTCCTAAACGAAATATTGGAGATATGTAACTTTTCCTCAACCCATCCGTTTCATTTTCTATTATAATAGCAATAACGACAATTTTAAAAACGAGGAAGTTATAAGATGTTTAAAAAAATACTGAAATCCTATGATTATTCATTAATCATTGCGATCGTTCTCTTATCATTATTCGGACTTGTGATGGTTTATAGCTCTAGTATTGCGTCGGCGGTGCAACGATACCACGTTTCGAGTGATTATTTTTATCAAAAACAAAAGATATATTTAATTGTTTCGGGATTGGTCTTTATAATTATTGCATTATTTCCCTATAAAATTATGAAAAGTACAAAGTTTTTACTCCCAATGGTGAGTTTATCGATTTTGGGACTTTTAGGTCTATTTGTATTTGGACAAGTTAGAGGAAATGCACAAAGTTGGTATGACATTGGTTTTATTAGTATTCAGCCGGCTGAATTTGTAAAAATATCTCTTATAATATATCTTTCAGCCGTTTACGCGAAGAAGCAGGCATACATTAATAAATTCAATCATGGTGTACTACCCCCATTAGCATACTTAGTAATTGTGCTTGGATTGATAGCTTTTCAACCAGACTTTGGAACTGCGCTGATTATTGGTCTAATTGCAGGAACCATCATTCTTTCCTCAGGAATGAATATTAAAAATATAACTAAATTAATCTTGCTGGGTGTGATTCTCATATCACCAGTCTTTTTAGTACTGCAGGATGAAATTTTTTCTGAAAAACGTTTACAACGTTTTGAAGTTTTAAGTAATCCATTCGAGGATGAACTCAATTCCGGTTTTCATCTAGCGAACTCGTATATTGCAATTGGGTCTGGCGGCGTGAATGGTCTTGGATTAGGAAAGAGTGTCCAGAAGTTAGGGTATCTGCCGGAATCACATACTGACTTTATTATGGCAGTCATTGCAGAAGAGTTAGGAGTGTGGGGCGTTAGTTTTGTCATCCTTACAATCGGTTATATTGTGTTGCGGGGGATCTATCTTGGCATACGATGTAATGATCCATTTGGCAGTTTATTAGCAATTGGGATATCGAGCATGATTGGTATACAATCTTTTATCAATCTGGCAGGAATTTCGGGAATTATTCCTTTGACTGGTGTACCTTTACCATTTGTAAGCTATGGCGGATCTTCACTTCTACAATTAGCATTGGCATCTGGTATTTTAGTTAATGTTTCTATGTTTGTTAAATATGAAAATAAATATAAACAAAAGCACCAAGAAAAAAATAATAACCATCAAGATGGAAACGTATACCAATTTCGAACCTAGCGCGGGGAAAATTGCATCCCTGCGCTTTTATATAAATAGAAGTAAAGAAAGAGGTGCTTAAGGTGACAAGACAAATTAACAAAGTGTTAGTCGCAAACAGAGGAGAAATTGCCATTCGTGTTTTTCGGGCATGTACTGAATTAAATATTCAAACAGTAGCCATTTATTCCCGAGAAGATACAGGGTCATACCATCGATATAAGGCGGATGAGGCCTATTTAGTTGGCGAAGGAAAGAAACCGATTGACGCCTATTTAGACATTGATGGAATCATCGAAATTGCCAAATTCAGCGGTGCAAATGCAATACATCCAGGTTATGGTTTTTTATCTGAGAACATTCATTTTGCCAGACGATGTGAAGAAGAAGGAATCATTTTTATCGGACCAACATCCACCCATCTTGATATGTTTGGTGATAAGGTTAAGGCAAGAAGGCAGGCAGAATTGGCTGGTATACCAGTAATCCCTGGCAGTGATGGACCAGTCAAAGGAATTGAAGAAGTTCAGGAGTTTACGTCCCATCATGATTTTCCAATTATTATTAAAGCAGCCCTTGGCGGCGGCGGACGTGGGATGCGTATTGTAAGAAATCATGAAGAAATGCAAGAAGCATTTGATCGAGCTAAATCAGAAGCTAAGGCAGCTTTTGGCAGTGACGAAGTTTATGTGGAAAAATTAATCGAAAAACCAAAACATATAGAGGTTCAAATATTCGGGGATAAAAATGGTAACATCGTCCACTTATATGATCGTGATTGTTCGGTACAGCGCCGTCATCAAAAGGTTGTGGAAGTAGCTCCAAGTGTATCGATATCTGATTCATTGCGTGAGAAAATATGTGCCGCAGCGGTTAAGTTAATGAAGAATGTTGCTTACATAAACGCGGGAACGGTTGAATTTCTTGTTTCGGAACAGGACTTTTATTTCATAGAAGTTAATCCGAGGATACAGGTTGAGCATACCGTAACAGAAATGGTTACCGGCATTGATATTGTTCATACACAAATATTAGTTGCTGAAGGGCAAGATTTACACAGTCCAATTGTTGGTATACCTCCACAAGAGAAGATTGTACTTAATGGTTTTGCTATTCAGTCTCGTGTTACAACAGAAGACCCGCTAAATAATTTTATGCCCGATACTGGAAAGATAATGGCTTATCGTTCTGGAGGAGGCTTCGGTGTTCGACTTGACGCAGGAAATGGATTTCAAGGTGCAGTCATCACTCCCTATTATGATTCATTACTTGTGAAACTTTCTACATGGGCATTAACCTTTGAACAAGCAGCGTCAAAAATGGTTCGAAATTTAAGAGAGTTTAGAATTCGTGGAATCAAAACCAACATTCCATTTCTTGAGAATGTAGTTAGACATGAGAAGTTCAGAAGAGGGGAATACGATACATCATTTATTGATTCAACTCCTGAGTTATTCGTGTTTCCAGTTAGTAAGGACCGTGGAACCAAAATGCTTTCGTATATTGGAAACGTGACGGTGAATGGTTTCCCTGGTATTGAAAAAAAGAAAAGACCTGTTTTTTCTAAACCACGCATTCCTAAATTAAAATATGATTTTCCTTACCAGAATGGGTCGAAACAAATACTGGACCAAAATGGTGCTGACGGACTTGTCCAATGGATAAAAGCTCAAAAAAAGGTATTGCTAACCGACACCACCTACCGGGATGCACACCAGTCGTTATTAGCAACCAGGGTAAGAACAACAGACATTTTGCATATTGCTGAACCGACTGCAAAGCTATTACCAAATCTGTTTTCCTTTGAAATGTGGGGAGGAGCTACCTTTGATGTAGCCTATCGTTTCTTAAAAGAAGATCCATGGGAAAGATTACAAATACTTAGGGGAAAAATTCCGAATGTTCTGTTTCAAATGTTAATCCGTGGATCCAATGCAGTAGGGTATAAGAATTATCCTGATAACCTAATCCGTGAGTTTGTAAGAAAATCTGCAGAAGAAGGTATTGATGTATTCAGAGTTTTCGATAGTTTAAATTGGGTGCCAGGAATGGAAATTGCAATTGAGGCGGTCCGAGACAGTGGAAAGATTGCAGAAGCAGCGATTTGTTATACTGGTGATATTTTAGACGAAACAAGAGTGAAATATAATTTGAACTATTATAAAACACTTGCAAAAGAGCTTGAGAACCAAGGGGCACATATTTTAGGTATAAAGGATATGGCAGGCTTACTAAAACCGGAAGCAGCCTATCGACTAGTTTCTGAACTAAAAGAGACCATAGATATTCCGATCCACCTTCATACACATGATACAAGCGGGAATGGAATCTACACATATGCACGTGCCATTGATGGTGGAGTAGATATTGTGGATACAGCTTTAAGTACAATGGCAGGGTTAACTTCTCAGCCGAGCGCAAATTCGCTCTATTATGCATTAGAAGGCAAGGAAAGAAGACCAAATGTTAATATTGAGGCACTGGAACAGCTTTCTTATTACTGGGAGGATGTCCGAAAATACTATCATGATTTTGAGAGTGGAATGGTAGCACCTCATTCAGAGGTATATCAGCATGAAATGCCGGGTGGACAATATAGTAATCTTCAGCAACAAGCCAAAGGTGTCGGACTTGGCGAGCAGTGGGATGAAGTTAAGCAAATGTACACCAAAGTTAATAACATGTTTGGGGATATCGTAAAGGTTACCCCATCTTCTAAGGTTGTCGGGGATATGGCACTCTTTATGGTGCAAAATAATCTATCAGAAGCAGATGTCCTTACTAAAGGAGATTCCATTGATTTTCCGGACTCGGTAGTAGAAATGTTCCAAGGATATCTCGGTCAGCCCCATCAAGGATTCCCGCAAAGACTTCAGAATGTCATATTAAAGGGGAAGAAGCCTTTGGAGGTCCGTCCAGGAGAGCTGCTTCCAGAGATAAATTTTACGGACTTAAGGGAAGAGTTAGGGAAGGAGTTAGGACGAAAAATCTCAGATATTGACTTGATTTCCTACGCACTCTATCCAAAGGTGTATAAAGAATATTTAAATACAGTTGAGCAATATGGAAATCTTTCCTTTTTAGATACCCCAACATTCCTATATGGTCTAAGGCTTGGAGAAGAAATTGAGGTAGAAATTGAGACAGGTAAAACCCTTATTGTTAAACTTGTCTCTATTGGTCAGCCGCAGGCAGATGGAACACGAGTGGTCTATTTCGAACTAAATGGTCAGCCGCGTGAGGTTAATATTAAAGATGAAAGTATCAAAGCGTCGGCATTAACTAGAGTAAAAGCAGATCCTAAAAATGAGACTCATATTTCGGCAACTATGCCTGGTACAGTTATAAAGTTATTAGTTGAAAAAGGGGAAAAAGTAGAACGAGGGGATCACCTTCTGATTACGGAAGCAATGAAAATGGAAACAACGGTTCAAGCCCCATATTCAGGAGTAATAAAGGAAATTTATGTAAAAAATGAAGACGCTATTCAAACCGGTGATTTACTGCTCGAACTAGATAAACAATAAAATAAAAAAAGTTGCCAAGATTAAACTGGCAACTTTTTTTTTATTTCGATTGATTCTTTCGTGATCTTGAGAGCAACAAGAGAAAATAACTTAATACACCAAATAAACAAGTAATAAATAGAGCATGCATTAATGCAATGTAGAGATTCAATTGTGTAAAAATAATAACAGCTCCCGATAATACTTGCAGGGAAACTAATGTAAATGCGCTAATCCATCCCCAATAGATGACCTTTTGCTGCCTATATTTTTTTACTGCTAAGTAAGTTACATAGGCTATCCAAATGAATATACCAGCTGCGGCTGCACGGTGACCCATTTGCACCCATTCATAAAGGTTACTTGGTAGGGCTGGACTATCATTGATGCATAATGGCCAATCACGGCAAACCAAGCTCGATTGGGTATGACGGACCAATGCACCTGTATAAATAACAAAGTAGCTATAAATGGTAATAGAGATAATATGAAAGCCCATTCTTTTATCAATAATGAGTTTATCCGCGTCAAACTTTTTGTCAATTTCAAAGATTAATAAAGTAAGCAAAAACACAGCGGCAAAGGAAATGAGTGAGATACCAAAGTGCAGAGCAAGGATAAAATCAGACTGTTCCCAGATTACTGCAGCTGCTCCAATCAATCCTTGTAACAACAAAAAGAAAAACGAAAGAAAAGATAAGAATTTGGTTTCCCTAATGTGCCCAATTACTTTCCAAGACCAAATAGATAAAATAAGTACCAAAAAACCAACAGAACCTGAAACAAGCCTGTGAGCAAGTTCTATCACTAGCTCAGGAGTTATTTCTGTTGGCACGAACTCCCCGTTACATAATGGCCAAGATCTCCCGCACCCCATACCGGACTCCGTTTTTGTGACAAGGGCGCCCCCAAGTAGAACCAATATCATTCCAATAGTAGTTGCCACAGCTAACCACTTTAAAGAACGCTGCAAAAAATCACCTTCTTAAATAAAAGTTTAATCATTTTTATCAAAATTTTGTAAATATAATGATTGGGAATAGGAAGTGATAAAAGTACCTACTTATCATAACGAAAACATAGGAAAAAGAACAGAATTAAAACTGAAATTTTTGCATAACTTTTTTAAAAAATTAACGTAATGGATAACTTTGGATTTTCACTATTATTATAGTGAAAACTATTGCTAGAAAAAGGAGTGTCTGTTAGTAATATAAAGTAGGGTTATTTGAACTTATATATAACAATCTGTAAAATTGGTTTTGTTGTCTATAACACGGAGAAAATATTTAGAAATTCCTAAAAATAGAGTGTATTTTATTATCTAAAGATTCTAATATATAGTATAATGGTTAATAAATATAGGCGGACACAATTTAGACAAAAATTATTCGAAAAAAATTCACAAAAATGTACCAAAGTGTGATTTAATATACAGAGAAAGTGTTCCTTAAATAACAATATTATAAAATAATAATAGCTTATAAATAACTATTATAATTTGGTAAAGTTATCTATCGAGTTTATAATAATAATTAGAACATTTTAGGAGGGGGAAAGATGCCAAACTCAAAGGCATTTGGTGAAGTGACGATCGAGAATAGTTCTACGGCTCTTAATTCACAAATGGAAAAAGCCACAATGTGGAAAGACTTTATGGCACTTATAAAAATTGGGATTGTAAATTCAAATCTTATAACTACTTTTACAGGAATATGGCTTGCACTCCATTTTAGCGGTCAAAGTTTCCTGAATAATTTAGATATCGTTTTATTTACGGTTATAGGTTCCTCCCTCATCATTGCGGGTTCATGCAGTATAAATAATTATATTGATCGTGATATTGACCCGTTAATGGAAAGAACTAAATCAAGACCTACGGTTACTGGGAAAATAGTTCCTTCGAAGGTACTTGGATTGGGTATATTCCTTATTGCTTTAGGTACAATTTTTCTATTGTTTACTACTGTAACTGCAACAGTGATTGGGCTGCTTGGGGTTTTTAGTTATGTTGTCCTGTACTCCATGTGGTCAAAACGGCAATTGGTATCAAATACTATCATAGGCAGTATTTCTGGAGCCGTACCGCCATTAATTGGCTGGGCTGCAGTAGACGGTAACCTTGATATTATTGCTTGGTCATTGTTTATTATTATGTTTATTTGGCAGCCTCCCCATTTTTATGCGCTTGCCATGAGAAGAGTAGAGGAATATCGCGCTGCTGGAATTCCAATGCTTCCGGTGGTTAAAGGATTTAAAACAACGAAGAAACACATCCTAGTATGGGTAGCTGCACTACTGCCAACACCCTTACTACTTACTTCTTTAGGAATCCCATTTCTAATTTTGGCAACCGTGTTAAATATCGGTTGGCTTGTATTAGGGATTTATGGATATAAGATCAAAGATGATATTAAGTGGGCTAAATTAATGTTTGTGTACTCATTGCAATATTTAACTATCATTTTTGTTGCAATGGTCATTGTAACATTGGTTTAGCCAGGATGTTCTTTCTTAATTAAGGGGAGTATAAGTATTCCTAGCTGTTATAAAAAAATTCTGGAGGCATTAATAACCTATATGCCTCCGGTGTTTCTTTAACTTTTAAGAAAGAATGATACTACATACATTTTTGATCACAGATAATTTAAGAAATCATTTAGCGAAAGAGGGGTATGATTTAGCTATGAAAAGGCTTGCAAAATGGCGTTTAATCTCGATATTTGCGATTCTTTCGCTTATCCTTTCAGGATGTGGCGAACCGTTCTTATCAACGTTAAGGCCTGCTGGTGAAGTTGCAGACATTCAATATGATCTGATGAAACTAAGTACATTGATTATGGTAGGGGTTATTGTTGTTGTAATGGTAATCTTCTTTATCGTTATGTTTAAGTTCAGACGTAAAGATGAAAAGATACCTAAACAAGTAGAAGGAAGTCATAAACTAGAAATTATTTGGACTGTTATACCTATTTTATTACTATTGCTTTTAGCGGTTCCAACGGTATCTGCTACATTTAAATTAGCGGATGTATCACCAATGGAGAAGAAAGATTCTGACGCACTGGTTATCAATGTACGCTCCAATTTATATTGGTGGGAATTTGAATATCCTGGACAAGGGATTGTTACTGGTCAAGATTTAGTAGTTCCAACAGATGAAAAGGTATATTTTAATTTAATATCTTCTGATGTTAAGCACTCTTTCTGGGTTCCGTCTGTAGGCGGTAAGCTTGATACCAATACCGAAAATGTTAATAAATTCTGGTTAGAGTTCGATAGCGCGAAGGCAGAAGAAGCTGGGAACCTATTTTATGGTAAATGTGCTGAGCTTTGCGGACCTTCACATGCTCTAATGGACTTTAAGGTAAAAACATTGAGCCGAGATGATTTTGACAGCTGGGTTGCGGATATGAAGGAAGTTAAAGAACCTGCAAAAGCTGAAACAGATTTGGCTCAGCAAGGTCAAGAAATCTTTAATCAGAGCTGTATTAGCTGTCATGCTGTAACACCAGGAAATACAACACCTCCTGAAGCGCGGTTAGCTCCAAATTTAACAAACTTTGGTGAACGTTCTCGTATTGCTGGTGTATTAGACCATAATGAAGAAGAGTTAAAAAATTGGCTGCGCACACCTGAAAAATACAAGCCAGGTAATTTAATGACAGATAAATATCCACAATTAAGTGAAGAACAGCTTGATGCTTTAACGGCATATTTAATGGGATTAAAAGTTCAGGAATAATAGGGGAATTGGAAGAAAGGGAGGTAAAAAGCGTGAGTACCTACGCACAAAAAAAGGGATTTGGTGCGACTTTATGGGACTACTTAACAACTGTTGACCATAAAAAGATCGCCATCCTATATCTTATTGCAGGTGGATTATTCTTTGTACTTGGCGGACTTGAGGCAGTTTTTATCCGCATCCAGCTTGCAGTACCTAACAATGATTTTGTAAGTGCAGGATTATTTAATGAAATTATTACCATGCATGGAACAACAATGATATTCCTTGCAGCAATGCCGCTCGTTTTTGCATTTATGAATGCGGTAATGCCATTACAAATTGGGGCACGTGATGTTGCGTTTCCATTTGTCAACGCTTTAGGGTTTTGGTTATTCTTCTTTGGAGGAATATTTCTAAATCTTTCATGGTTTTTTGACGGAGCACCTGATGCTGGGTGGACTTCATATGCTTCACTCGCAATGGCCTCCAAAGGTCACGGGGTAGATTTCTATGTCCTTGGGTTACAGATATCGGGTCTAGGCACATTAATTGGTGGTATTAACTTCCTAGTAACGATAATAAACATGCGTGCCCCAGGTATGACTTATATGAGGATGCCGTTGTTTACTTGGACGACTTTTGTTACATCAGCACTTATTTTATTTGCATTCCCTCCATTAACGGTTGGTCTAGTCTTAATGATGTTTGACCGTATGTTTGGATCTAATTTCTTTGTTACAACCATGGGTGGTAACACTGTTATCTGGGAGCATTTATTCTGGATTTTCGGACATCCAGAAGTATACATTTTAATTCTGCCTGCTTTCGGGATTTTCTCGGAAATATTCCCGATTTTTTCAAGAAAACGTTTATTTGGATATTCATCAATGGTTTTTGCAACTGTATTAATCGGCTTCTTGGGATTCATGGTTTGGGCACACCACATGTTTACAACAGGTTTAGGACCGGTTGCCAATGCGATTTTCGCAGTTGCAACAATGGCAATTGGTGTTCCAACTGGTATTAAGATTTTTAACTGGCTATTAACGATTTGGGGAGGCAGTGTGAAATTCACTACTCCTATGCATTGGGCCTTGGCATTTATCCCTTCGTTTCTTGCAGGTGGGGTAACTGGAGTAATGCTTGCTGCAGCAGCTGCTGATTATCAGTACCACGATACTTATTTCGTTGTAGCACACTTCCACTATGTTATTGTGGGAGGCGTGGTTTTTGCAATCTTTGCTGGTACCCACCTATATTGGCCAAAAATGTTTGGAACAATGTTAAATGAAACATTAGGAAAGATCACTTTCTGGTTATTCTTTATTGGTTTCCATATGACATTCTTTATCCAGCACTTCTTAGGTTTATGGGGTATGCCTCGCCGTGTATTCACATATCTGCCAGGTCAAGGATTTGAAACATCTAACTTGATTAGTTCTCTAGGTGCAGTATTTATGTCATTAGGTGTACTCGTTCTGCTTTACAATATCACTGTGACGTCTGTGAAAAATGAAAAGGTTGGAAATGACCCATGGGGAGATGGAAGAACGCTTGAGTGGGCAATTCCTTCACCGCCGCCATTCTATAACTTTAAACAGCTTCCACTTGTACGTGGTTTAGATGCTTACTGGTTAGAAAAGATGGAAGGCAAGAAGGGTATGACTCCTGCTGAGCCGCTAGGTGATATCCACATGCCGAATGCTTCATTCCTTCCATTTGTTATTGCTTTCGGATTATTCGTAGCAGCATTTGGCGCGTTGTTTAATATGGATGATAAAGCATGGTCAGTACCAGTAATCATTATTGGTTTATTGATCACTTTTGGAGCAATGTTCTTACGTTCTGTGAAGGATGACCATGGTTTCCATATTCATAAAGAAGAATTAATGGAAGATGATAATGATAAGGGGGTTAAGGCATAATGCACGCAGAAGAAAAATTAACATATGAAACATGGCCTGCTGAGCCTGAAAAATCAACCCTTGAGGCAAAAAATAAATTTTTAGGCTTTTGGTTCTTCTTAGGTGGAGAGACTGTGCTATTTGCTTCGCTCTTTGCTACCTATCTTGCATTAAAAGATAAGGGTCCTGGGGATCATGTATTAGCGAAAGACATATTTGATCTGCCGCTTACATTTGTTGCAACAATGTTGTTATTAACAAGCTCTTTAACAAGTGTTTACGCAATGTATCACATGAAAAACTTTAATGCTAAAAAAATGAACCTTTGGTTAGTGCTGACTCTATTACTAGGGCTTGCCTTCCTTGGTTTAGAGATTTATGAATTCAACCACTATGTGCATGAATACCATCATACCTTTACAAGTAGTGCGTTTGGTTCTGCATTTTACACGTTAGTTGGTTTCCATGGAGCTCACGTTGCATTTGGTCTTTTATGGATCACTACACTAATTGTTCGAAATGCTAAGCGAGGCTTAGACCTTTATAACGCTCCTAAATTTTACGTAGCCAGCCTTTATTGGCATTTCATTGACGTAGTTTGGGTATTCATCTTTACAGTAGTATATTTAATGGGGATGGTGGGATAAACTGATGGCAAATCCACAATTAAATTCAGGTAACCCAAGAGTTGACATTGAATATCGCCGCAAAAAAAGTGCTGAAGAAATGAAACATCAGGTCGTTTCATTCGCCTTGATGATCTTTTTAACATTAATTGCTTTTGCAGCAGTTGCCATGAAAGGATTCTCGGCATGGTTTATCGTGCCGTTCATACTTCTTTTGGCTGTTGTTCAAGTGATCTTTCAGTTATACTATTTCATGCATATGAGCCATAAAGGCCACGAAGCACCTTCAATGTTCCTCTATTCGGGAGTACTGGTTGGCGCTGTAACTATATTGGCTTTCACCACAATTATTTGGTGGTAAATTTTTTAGAAAATCGGCTTTAGGCCGATTTTCTTTTTATAGGGAAATAATTCATTTCTTTGCTTCTTTAATTTGCTTACGTATATAATAGAATTATGATTATACTATTTCGAGGTGATATGCGGTGCTTACATTAGATATTTTTGGCTTTAAAGCACTTTGGAGCCCGTACTTCCTATTAACTTTACTAGCGGTTATAGCTATATATTTTTTAATAACAGTTACATTCCGCAGCAAATTTGTTAATAGTGAACCATTGACTAAAAAACAGGCTGGGTTATTTTTGCTCTCTATGACCCTTATTTATGCAATTAAGGGGTCTCCCTTGGATTTAATGGCTCATTTAATGTTTTACGTCCATATGATTTCAATGGCACTATTAGTTCTCGTGATACCGCCAATCTTTATATTTGGTGTTCCTGTATGGATTTGGAGAAAGCTTTTCAACATAAAATTGGTTCATTCATTATTTAAATTTTTTACAAAGCCTCTCATTGCGTTAATTATATTTAACGGGTTATTTTCTTTTTACCATATTCCAATGATTTTTGACCAGGTTATGCAAAGTTTCTGGTTACATGCCGGTTATTCACTTCTTTTGTTTATCGTTGCGATTTTCATGTGGTGGCCGCTCATTAACCCTGTTCCGGAACATCAAAGGTTAAGTGGTCTTAAGAAAGTGGGATATATCTTTGCGGACGGTATTTTAATTACTCCAGCGTGTGCCTTAATTATTTTCGCTCCTGGTTCCATCTACGCAACCTATTCTGATCCTGAAGTATGGGCTCAGGTGATGAGTCTTTGTGTTGGACCGGCAACATTTGCTGGTTTAGACATTAGCGGCCCAGAATTATTCAGTTCGATGTCATTACTACATGATCAGCAGCTTGGCGGCGTCCTTATGAAAATCATACAGGAAATTGTTTATGGTATTATCTTGGGACATGTTTTCTTTGAATGGTATCGGAAGGATCAAGCAGAAAGTGATAAAGAAGTAAATCAGACTTTAAAGCCCTCTATTATTGAATAATCTCCCATACTATTGGGAGATTTTCTTTTTATTGAAAAAATCGGGTAACTAAACTAAAATTATTGTAGAATATATAAAAAGTGAGGCTCATGCCATGAATTCCCTACCAATTTTACCAACGATTAGTACAAGCTTTATCGTATTAAGTGCGATAACGGTTGCCATTGGCTGGTGGCAAATTAAACAAAGAAAAATTGAGGCACACAAGAAGACAATGTTTACAGCTGCTATATTTGCACTTATATTTTTTATTATTTATGCTTCTAGGACAATCTTTATCGGAAATACAGCCTTTGGCGGTCCAGATAATCTTAAAATTTACTATACTATCTTTTTAATTTTCCATATCTTTTTGGCAACCACTGGAGCTGTTTTTGGTATCGTTACACTCTATACTGGTTATAAAAATAACCTAACGAAACATAGGAAACTTGGCCCGGTGACAAGTGTTATCTGGTTTTTTACAGCCATCACTGGGGTTGCAGTATACTTATTGCTATATGTCTTTTTCCACGGTGGAGAAACAACTTCAGTTATTAAAGCAATTCTAGGATTTTAAAGTGTCTAAAATAGGCACTTTTTTTCTTTTTATAAAGGGAATTTTTACTTTTTAATAGAAATAATGTAGAAGGGGAGTGAAATACGATGGAAATTAAAGAACTTACTGAAAAAGATTATACTGAATCAATGAAGCTTTCAATGTATGCGTTTCAATATAAAATACCTGAAGACAGCATTGCTTCAAGATTAGAAATGTTGAAGCGCCACACAATAATAGGAGCGTGGGAGAATGATAATCTTGCTGCAAAGCTGCATATTATTCCCTTCCATATTTACTTGAATGATCAAGAGTGGAAAATGGGTGGAGTTGCAGGGGTAGCTACTTACCCTGAATTTAGAAGAAACGGATATGTCAAAAGGTTAATCAGAGAAGCACTAGAAACAATGCGCAAAGAAGAGCAAATTGTTTCACTGTTGCATCCCTTTAATATCGGGTTTTATCGAAAATTTGGGTGGGATATATTTACCGAGAACAAAATGATTCTTATTGAGAAGAAGGATCTTAAATTTCTAAAAGATCAACCTGGTTCTATTATAAGGTTTCAAAAGGAGAGTCATAACCCGGACATTGAAACTGTTTATGCTCAGTTTAGTAAAAATTATATAGGTATGCTTGTACGTGATTTAACCTGGTGGAAGAATAATATATATGATGATAGCCAGGCTGCCGTATACTACGATAATAGTGGTGAGGCGAAGGGATATATCTTATTTGAAGTAAAAGAACGAAAAATGGACATTCAAGAGTTTATAACGTTAGACAACGAGGCAAGAGCTGGTTTGTGGAATTTTATTTGTCAACACGACTCTATGGTTGATCAAGTCAGCATTCTAACTTCTAATCATGAGGTATTACCTTTTATCCTGCCGCAGCCAAAAGTCAAAACAGAGGTCACACCATACTTTATGGCACGAATTGTCGATGCAGAGCAATGCTTGCAAAAGTACAAGTTTAATGATGGTAATGGCAAGGTTTTCATTCATCTGGAGGATGAATATGCACCTTGGAACAATGGAAGTTATTTGATTGGTAGTGGGGAAGTTAAGGTGTTTAAAGAAAAACAGGGCAGCAGTTGTATACAGCCTCCTCAAAGAGGGGTAAGGATGGATGTTAATTCTTTAACAGCATTACTATTTGGCTACAAGCGGCCTATGGAATTACTTGAATTAGGGTACATAAACGGGTCAGAATCAGAGATTGCCGCATTAGAAAAACTATTCCCGCATTCCAAGCCATTTTTTTATGACTTTTTCTAGAAAAGCTGGATAAATAAAAATGACGCATGAATATTTTTCATGCGTCGTTTTGCTTATAAAGCGAATTTTTCAACTTCGTTTTTTACATCATCAAGAATTTTTTTGCACTGATTCACGAGTGATGCTGGGAAGTTTTCACCTTCACCGTATTCCACTCCATGAGGATAATAATGTTTTCCTAATAACGGCGGCAATAACTGTATGACTGCCTTATTGGTATCAACAGCCCCTTCGATCGCATAACCGCGAACACGTAAGTAAAATACGCCTTCTTTTAACTCAAACTTACGGTCATATGTAACACGCTCGTAATCCCACTGACCTTCACGGACTAAACCGTAATCAAGCATAACATCATCTAAACGGTTTAAATCAGCTTTTAACTTGTCTAAGCCAGTATTCTCGAATTTCATATCGTAGTCCCTCCTAGAAACATGCCTAACCCCTTTGTTATTTACTTAATAGGATAGCAAATTAATTCAATTTAATAATAGTTGAAAATGTTTAAACTTGCAATGAATACATTATCGAATAAATCAATCCTTTTTGGTAAACATAAGTAAATGTTAAGAATAATTTAAACGCAATTGGGGGCGAAGATGTGGAAAAGATTCGTGATATTATGACAGACCAAGTAGAATGCTGTACATTGTTGGATAATGTTTTTGAAGTGGCAGTCAAAATGAAAGAATTAAATGTTGGAGCCATTCCTATTGTTGATAAAGATAGACTTGTCGGAATGATTACTGATCGTGACATCGTTGTAAGAGGGGTTGCAGAAAAACACCCTGGTTCAACAAAAGTAGAGGACATAATGAGCGACAAACTTATCACTATCTCTGCTGACGCGTCAACAAAAGAAGCAGCAAATCTAATGGCAGAACATCAAATCCGCCGACTTCCAGTAGTAGAAGGAGACAAGCTAATTGGAATTGTTTCTTTAGGCGATTTTGCAATAAGAAAAATGACTGACGACCAAGCAAAAGAAGCTCTTACTGAAATCTCAGAACAAAATTATAATGGAGTACAACATTAAACAATGAAAACAGATACATCAACTGGTGTATCTGTTTTTTTTATATAGGCTGTGTTAAAGCTAAATATTGATTTTGCACCCTGTTGATTGGAGCGGAAGGCACGAAGACTCCTGCGGGAGTACGGGGCTGGGGAGACCCCACAGGCGCTTAAGCGCCGAGGAGGCTCCCCGGCACGCCCGCGGAAAGCGAAGTGCCTGGAGTGGAAATCAACCGGCCTTTTTAACACAGCCTTTACATAAATATTATTTTTCTGATAAGTTTAATAATCTCTATTACTAACAAAGTTAATGGTGATATAATTAAAAATAACATAATAATTTATGAAGAAAAGTAATAGAGAGGGTGAATACAACTGCGTACTCTCTTCAGAATTCTCATCCTAGCGTCTATTTTCGTGACGATTGGTTTTTATGCTAGTATAAATGAAAATGACGAAAATGAAGTATTAATAACTGATGAACATACGTTAGAAATAAATGAATCATTATATCAAAATCAGGAAAACGGTGCCCAAGAGAAAACGACAGCTGAACGTCCAACAAAAGGTATGGGTTCCCTTATTGGTCAAGATCTTGCTTTTCTAAAAAATATATTAGGTGAACCACAGAGAATAGATGAATCTTTGTATGGTTACCAATGGTATATATATAATCTCGATTACTCTCGTTATGTACAGGTGGGGGTAGAAAATAATCAAGTAGTAACTGTGTATGCAATAGGGGAGGATGTGGATGTTTCTCCTTTTAAAATTGGACAGCCAATTGAGGAAGTATTTAATACGCAGTTTATCGAAACAAATATAGATATTGATTATAAGGGGAGTTCTTACCGTTTTGAATTGAATGACACAGATTTAAATATTCGGCCATTAATACAGTTGGGTGATGTTTACGTTCAACTATATATCGATAAATTTACCGGAAGCCTTTCAAGTGTCCGATTTTTGAATGATGTAACGTTAATAAAACAACGGCCATACGAACTGGGATATACTGGGGAATTAATCGAGGTAGAAGAACCTACAGAAGATGTGTGGCGATTAATTGAGGAAGGGACAGAAAAGGAAATACTTGATATTACCAATGTGATGCGGCTAAGGCATAATGTTAAAACGCTCCAATGGGACCAAGAAACTTCAGAAGTCGCCTATAACCACAGCAAGGATATGTCAGACAGCAACGAGTTCTCCCATACTTCTAAGAAATTTGGAAGTCTTTCCGATAGACTAGAGGCAGCGAACGTTGCTTATAAGTCTGCAGGTGAGAACATTGCCGCTAATTACCCGGATGGACCCGCAGTAGCAGAAGGATGGTTAAATAGTAAGGGGCATCGGGAGTCGTTACTAAACGAGGAATTTACCCATTTAGGTGTTGGTGTATATCAAAAATATTATACACAAAACTTTATCCGAAAAACGGATGATCAATAGTTATAAAGCTAAAAGGTGACAAGTAGTCACCTTTTTACTTTTGAGGATGTAAAATTTGGTATTCATTAAAGTGAAAAAAATTCCCTTCCCAACTGCCGTATATTCGTATTACTTCGCCAATCGAGAAGGTATCTATCTCAATATTGCTTTTTATAGGAATTATTTTTTTTGCCTTAATTAATTTCGTTTCTGTTAGCAATGTAAGTTCATAGACCAGTATATATCGATGATAATAAAAGCGTTGTTTCTCAAGGCTAATACTTTTAATTTCACCTGTAGCCACTGCTTCTTTTTTTGTTTCAGCTAATGCCAGCCATTTACGGTCATTTAATTTCATTTCTTTTTTTGTTATCCAGTAGAAGTAAAGACAAATTATAGGTATTACAACTGCGGTAACCATTATGTGCCTTCTCTCACTTATTTTTTGATGATAAAAAATGTGCCTGTTGCATGTGCAATTTTTCTTCCATCAGAACGGAAAGCTTCTCCTGATATAACTACTGTTTTATTTCCATGATGAATGATTTCCGCTTTACACTTTAGCGTATCACCTATTCCAGGGGCTATGTAATGGATATTCAACTGATTCGTAACTGCGCCATAACCTTCTGGGAGAATGGCATGTATGGCTGTTCCCATAACAGTGTCTAGGAGTGTGGCAGTAATACCCCCGTGTACAATTCCTAAGGCGTTATTCCAAACTGGATTTAATGGTACCGTGATTTCACAAATTTTCTTCTCCTGATCTATTTTCCTTTCCAAATGGAGAAGACCATCAATAAATTGTGGAAGATTATGATCTATTTTCTTTTCAAATCCTTTTAGCACATGGGCAAGAGCGCTTAATTCCTCTTCCGATCCTTTTTCAATACAATTATTTAATAATTGCTGTAATGTTTCTTTCATAAAGTAATCCCTCTCTCATTTCATTCTGAAGACATCTTACCATAAAAAAACAATTTTCACAGTAAGCAGCATTTTCACCAATCTGAATTAAAAAACATATGGTATAGGGGGCATTGATATGGGCAGGAGTGAAGAAATATGCAAAAAAATTTACATCCTTCCGTGATAAAGTTTAAAGAATTTGTGAAAAATCATCCGTCTTTAATTAAGGAAGTACGAAATGGAAATACGACTTGGCAGGAGTTATATGAAGACTGGTATCTGCTTGGGGAAGAGGATAGCCGCTGGGAAAACAGCAGGGGCGAGCAAAGTCTCAATGATAAAAAGGCAGATGAGAAAAAAGGAGACTGGATTTCAACGATCCTAGGGACCGTACAAAAAATGGACCCTGATCAAATTCAGCATTATATAAATAATTTAAGTCAAGCTCTAGGAGCCATACAAGGCGTAATATCCCAATTTCAAGGCAGTCAGCCAAGGCAGAACAAACCAAAAGCAGAACACAAACATCCTTTTTCATTTCGTAAAGACTAATAGAAGGGAAATTTTCTCATGAGAAGAGATGTACACGAATATCTAAATCGTCAAAAAGAACTAAAAAAATTTATACGTGAACAGCCGATTTGGTACCGAAAGCTTTCAAGAAATCCCTATGAATTGCAGAAGTTAGAAATTGCTTCGCTGCACTATTATAAAAAAACAATCCCTCATCGAGTTGAAAAATTTACAAATAATGTCCAAATGGCGTCGATGATGTTTTATATGCTCCAGTCAATGAAAGACCAGAGTTGAAGGTTAGACCACAATGCGATGTGGTCTTTTTTTTTGTAGAACAGAGTATGGAGTAAAAAGAATAAAGGAGGCGAACAATACAATTAAAGGAGTGATCATTTTGAAAAGGTACATAGAATTAACGATTCTATCTATATTCTTAGTAGGTATCCTTTCAGGGTTCCAACAGTCAACTGTTTTACCTAAGGTTAGTGAGTATTCAGATAAGGCTCCATCGTTATATGTTCAATCCCAAACCAAAGGAAATAATGTATTTGTAGAGTGTATTTTATCTGGAATTAGTTTTCGGCAATCGGACCAACAAGGCAGAAAGACAGGCAAGCTTATAATTTGGCTGAATGGAAAAAAAACAAAAGAAGTAAACTCAGCTGCATTTATTATTAAAGGTCTGCCTCCTGGTGAACATACTGTTAAGCTTGAGGTGGTTGACTTAAAAAACGTACCGTACGGAGTTTCAAAGGAATTCTTGGTAAATATCCCTAAGTGACAGTTTATTTCACTTTCTCCATCTATTCATGTTAAAATGTGAATGGAGGTGTGGGCGTACATGCTTGCAACATCAGAAAGAATAGAACTTTTAGTATATGCTGAGCAATTAGCTCAAATGGTATTAGAATCGGATATTGTAGAACAATATCAAATTTGTTTATATAAAATGCAAAACAATAGGTCGACACAAGAAAAGATTAATCGTTTTGTAAAAATTAAAGAGCTTTATGAAGAGGTACAGCGCTTTGGCAAATACCATCCAGACTACAAAAGGGTAATGAGCCAAATTCGCGAATACAAACGGGAAATGGATTTAGATCCCCATGTGGCTGAATTCAAATTAGCTGAAAATGACCTGCAAAGTTTGTTGGATGAAATAAGTATGTTAGTTGGCGGTGCTGTTTCCAAGCATATTAAGGTGCCTTCTGGAAATCCTTTTTTTGATACAGGTTCTCACGGCTCAGGCTGTGGCGGCGGCGGGAGCTGCAGCTGTTCCGCCTAAAGAGATCGGCTTAATGTTACGTTAAGCCGATTTTTCTTAACCTTGTGCAATCAACACATAAGTTCCCACAGCAGAACATTTTTTCTTGAGGTACATAAAATCGGTGACGATATACTAAAAGTACATCATCTTGACGTACAAATATGGTTTCACTGTGCAATCGGTAACCTTTCATTGCAGAAGCAGAACATTTTTTGATGATAGCCTCAAGAGTATGCTGCGATAATTCAGGGGTAATGTTAATATATAAAAATGGAATACCTGCTACTTTTCTCCAATAAACACTCGTAACGCCTTTATTTAAGGTAAGTTTCTTCATAAACTGTTCCCAAACGGGCTCTAAATCCATTTCAATCACCGTGTTTTCGATTAAATTTTGAATCATCAGTAAAGTTTGAATTGAAAAAGAGTGTTTTACTATGCTAGACTTATAAAAATGATGGTTTATTGAAGGAGAAAATAAGTATGTTCGTACAAAGACAAGGATTGGTTATTTGGCTCTACTCCTTAAAGCAAGCAAAGATGTTAAGACGTTTTGGGAATGTTCATTACGTTTCGAAAAAATTAAAGTATGTTGTACTATATTGTAATCAAGACGAACTTGAATTGATTATGGAAAAAATCAATTCCTTTTCATTTGTTAAGAAAGTAGAACCATCATATAAACCGTTCTTAAAGATGGAATTCGAAAATGCAGCACCAGATAAAGCCAAAGAATATGATTATAAAATGGGAATATAAAAAGCTTCTGTGCCTGGCACAGAAGCTTTTCTTTATGTCTAGCTCCAGCGTCTAGAGGCTCTCAGGTCTAAGCCAATCCGTCAAGAAGGTTAAAGAGCAACCTTCTCGCCGGCTCGTCTTATGCCTGTCGCCTCTGGGCACCAAGGGAAGCTCCTTTGAGTATACCTCGCAGGAACAAGCTGTGCTTGTTCCGAGACGCTTCTGCTTTTCTTAATGCAGAGGTTTTATATAATGATTTAATCTCAGGATTGCAATCAAATGCTGATAGTACAATTCTTTTTCATGGAAATTAGTCGAAGGTTTAACTGTCAGCTGAATAATTTCCTTCCCTAGCTCCTCTGCAGTCTGTTGAAACAAATCATATCTTTTATTTGGATTGAAGTTAGGATTTGGGATACCTTCACGGCAGATATAAAGTGCCTGAAATTTTCCGGGATCTGTGAGCTGCAGCACGACTGCTAAAGAAGTCACCTGCTTTTCATTTTTAACGGTGTGGAAAGCCATCATATGGAGAAGACGGTGCTGGTTTGCCTTCGCTAGTTCTAGCAGCTCATATAAATCTGAATAACCTTCACCCAGCTCAATAAATCGTTGTATCAAATATAACTCTCCTTTGTCTTAAGATCTCATTCCCATACTTTACTATATTATCGGATATAATGCTTAACTAAAAGAAAAAAACCCTGCAGATTTACATCTGCAGGGTCCTTCTACATCCTCATAAAGGATAGAAGGCAAAGGGAGAGGAGAAACCGGAGGAAGAACTTATGGGGAAACGTAAGTCTTCTCCGCGGTTGGCAACAACATCCTCGAATTGATGTTGTTAGTTACATTATCCCCACAACTTACAAGCTTATACGTATTTAAAATAATTTTTCAGAAATAAATCAACAAGTTGGCTAGAGTATTTAAGGTATGATAGGATATTCTTAAAAATAGAATACTGGAAAAATTGTGGTGATAACTATTGAGAGTTGTTTCAGGTGTTTGTAAAGGAAGGCCATTAAAAGCTGTTCCAGGAAATACTACTAGACCAACAACGGATAAAGTAAAAGAAGCGTTATTTAATATGATTGGCCCTTATTTTGACGGCGGGATGGGTCTAGACCTTTTTGCTGGCAGCGGTGGTTTAGGACTGGAAGCTCTAAGCAGAGGGTTAGATAAAGTCATTTTTGTCGACCGTGATGTTAAGGCAATTCAAACCATTTATGAAAATATCCAAAACTGTAAGATGGAGGATAAGGCAGAGGTTTATCGAAATGACGCAGATAGAGCGTTAAAGGCCCTTATAAAAAGGGAAGTTTTTTTTGATTACATATTTTTAGATCCGCCTTATAAAAAGCAGCAGCTGCTCAGTCTAATGGAAAAAATATCAGAAAATGGGCTGCTAACAGACGGTGGATACATTATTTGCGAACACAGTCATGATGTTGAATTGCCGGCAAGAGCAGGGAAGTTTTCACAGTATAAGCATGAAAAATATGGAATCATTGCGATAACAATTTATTCGCAATTTAGTGAGGAATAGGGGGAGTCTGTTGTGGCTAGTATTGCGGTTTGTCCTGGGAGTTTTGATCCAATCACATATGGACATTTAGATATAATCAGAAGAGGCGCAAAGGTTTTTGATAAGGTCTATGTGAGCGTTATGAATAATTCATCCAAAAACCCGCTTTTTAGTGTCGAGGAGCGGATAAAGCTAATAAAAGAAGTGACAAAGGATCTTTCAAATGTGACGGTAGATGAACATTCTGGACTTCTTGTGGATTATGCTAAGTCAGTTAAGGCGAATGCCATCATTCGCGGCTTACGCGCGGTCTCAGACTTTGAATATGAAATGCAAATAACATCTATGAATAGGGTACTAAATGACGAAATTGAGACCTTCTTTATCATGACAAACAGCCAATATTCATTTTTAAGCTCTAGTATTGTTAAAGAAGTATCAAAGTACAATGGAAATATTTCAGAGCTTGTACCACCCATTGTTGAACAGGCCTTACATAGAAAATTTAATCGATAAAAAATAGCAAAAAGCCTTGGCAGACCAGGGCTTTTTTTCTTCTGCTAATAACTTTTGCGCAACTGACGATAGAGTAAGAATACATATATCATAAGTGAACTAATGGTTATCAGCGGGCCTAATTCCGTTAATTTATGAAAATAAATTTGCGGCCAAGTACCTTCACCAAAAAGGTTCACGGGGATTGCATTAGACGGCTGTTCATCTTGATAAAACCGGACATAAATTGGTTTCCATAAAAGTAAAGCAAAGAAGCTGGCGAATAAACCTTGGGCAATTCTTGCGAAAAAGAACGGTTTAAATCGTATGTCCGTCTGTGCAAGAATACTAGCAACCTGCGCTTGAACACTAAATCCGCTAAATCCTAAAATAAAGCTCGTTACAATGGCCTGCTGAAGCAATGTAGCGTCACCAACGCGGCTTGTTAAATCGCTCCCAAGTGTAATTTCGAATAAACCAGAAATAAATGGAATACTGAGCATGTCAGGCAGTGAAAGGGCAGAAAATAAAATGTCAAACCCTCTCGCAAGTGCAGCAGTAATATGTAAATGAAACAGCAGCTTGTTGATTACTGAAAATAAAATAATAAATCCGCCAACCATTAATAATGTTTGAATGGAAGAATTTACAGCGTCGCCAAGAAGTTTGCCAATTGGCCGCTTATCTTTAATTCTCGTTTGATGCAAGGCAGAAAAAGCAGACTTTAGAATAAATTTTTCTTGCTTGTCCTTCTTTTTATCCGGTGTTTCATTTCCGTAAAACCGCATCATTAGGCCGACACAAATATTCCCTAAATAATGGGCCAAGGCTAATATGACTCCTAATTGCGGGTTATGGAAAAAACCAACCGCTACTGCACCAAAAATAAATAAGGGGTTAGAGGAATTCGTGAAGGAAGCAAGCCTTTCTGCTTCAATTTGTGTAAGCTGCCCTTCCTGACGGAGCCTTGCGGACAGCTTAGCTCCTGCTGGAAATCCTGAAGCCATTCCCATTGCCCAAACAAACCCTCCTACTCCAGGAACTCTGAAAAGCGGCCTCATGAGCGGCTCTAATAACACCCCAATAAACTTAACAACACCAAAACCAATTAACATTTCGGATATAATAAAAAACGGCAGTAAGGACGGAAACACAATTTCCCACCACATATTAAGCCCGCGGAGAGACGCTTCAAACGACTCCTTAGGAAAAGCAATCATGGACCCAGCTAGAATAATCACTGATATAGATAAAAAGATTGTTTTTAATTTTGAATAATACAATGAATATCCTCCTTTCCGAGGGTTTTGTTATACTGTATAAATAAAAAATGTTAAAATAAGGATTACTTACAGTTTATAGATTCGACCTTGTCCCCATATAACACAAATATACTCATAGAACGCTATTTTAGACCATAAGATTCAACGAGATTTCTCCTAACAAATTGGCACAGTCATAATGCTTTTAAAGCTTATGAAAAGGGAGGGAAAAGTTTTGAAGCGTCCTAAAATAGGATTAGCGCTAGGCTCAGGCGGAGCAAGGGGGTTTGCGCATTTAGGGGTCATAAAAGTTTTGAAGGAAGCAGGTATTCCTATTGATTTAATTGCAGGAAGCAGTATGGGAGCACTTGTTGGCAGTTTTTATGGTGCAGGTATTGAAATAGACCGTTTATATAAATTATCAACTGCGTTTAAACGGAAATATTTTTTAGACTTTACCGTGCCGAAAATGGGCTTTATTGCTGGGAAACGTGTAAAGGAATTTATTAAAGTGTTTACCCACGGTAAAAATATTGAAGAATTATCCATCCCCATAGGCATCGTTGCAACTGATTTACTCACAGGTGAGAAAGTTATTTTTAAACAAGGCCCGGTGGCGGAAGCCGTGAGAGCGAGTATATCGATACCAGGAATCTTTGTACCTGAAAAGTATAATGGAAGAATCTTAGTTGATGGCGGGGTTTCAGATAGGGTTCCCGTATCGGTCGTGAAAGAAATGGGAGCTGATATTGTAATAGCTGTCGACGTTTCTAGAGTAAAGCGGAATGCAGAAATCACTTCTATTTACGATGTCATCATGCAAAGTATTGATATCATGCAAACTGAGATTATTAATTATCGTGAAATTGCTTCTGATGTTATGATTCGCCCGCCTGTAGAGGTATATAGCTCCCGAGCATTTACCAACATTGAAGAAATTATTGCATTAGGAGAAGTAGAAGCTAATAAACATTTAGATTTAATAAATAGGGTTATAAAGGAATGGAAGGGGTAGGGTGTTTTGAGAAGCAAAATATTTGTATGGTCTTCCATTATTATCGCACTAATGATGATAGCAGGGATATTTTTTTCATTACCTTATTATGTTTCAAAACCAGGTATAGCAAAAGAATTAGCACCCATCATCCAAGTTGCAGACGGTACGGAGGGAAAAGGAAGCTTTATGCTGACAACAGTGAGGATGGGGAGAGCGAATATCTATTCCTATGTTGAAGCTAAACTCTTTGATTATGTTGAACTCTACCCAGTGGAAGCGATATTACACGAAACAGAAACGCAAGATGAATATAACGCCAGGCAGCTGCATATGATGGCTGGTTCCAAGTTGAATGCCATAGAAGTGGCGTATAAAAAAGCAGGATACCCTGTTGAATACAAATACAAGGGAGTTTATGTTGTCCAGATAGTCCCTGACATGCCGGCGGAAGGAAAGTTACAATCCGGCGATCGTATCACTAAGGTAGATGGACAAGAATTTCCCTCCTCTGAAAATTTTATTGAGTATGTGGGCAAAAAAAAGAAAGGCGATCAAGTAGTTTTAACCTTCGAAAGGAAAGATAATACAGAGACGGTAAAAGTTACGGTTGAGCCCTTTAAAAATGATCCAGAGAAAATTGGTATTGGAATATCTTTAGTTGATGATAAGGACATTATTGTGAATCCTAAAGTTACAGTTAAAACGGATGAAATTGGCGGGCCTTCCGCCGGGTTGATGTTTTCACTAGAAATCTATGATCAATTAATGGAGGAGGACCTTACCAAAGGTTATAAAATCGCAGGAACAGGGACAATCGATACAAAGGGAAGTGTAGGGCCAATTGGGGGAATTGATCAAAAAATCGTTGCTGCTGACAAAGCAGGAGCGGAAATCTTCTTTGCTCCGAATGAAAAAGGAATCAAAGATTCCAATTACAACCTAGCAGTAAAGACAGCCCGTGAAATTAATTCAAAAATGAAGATTGTTCCGGTTGATGTAATAGATGACGCGATTATTTATTTAGAAAAATTACCTATGAAATAAAGAGGATGGTGCCTGCGTGGCACCATCTTCTTTAGTCTATATAAATAGGCGGTTGTTTATATTCCTGGTGTAATAGGCTATTACTAGCTTGGTTTGCTATCCCAAAGGAATAAACCCGTGAAGCTTTAACATCTAATAAGATATCTTTTTCCTTATAAGCTGATAGTTTAGCAACGAGTGGAAGAGCAAATTGAGACTTATATTTGTTCAAGTACTCTTTTCCATTTCTTGTCATACCTAACAGTCGTAAATAAGAAGCAGCCTCTGCTGTGCTTTTCATATCAATCTTTTTTGTATTGGTTAATATATGAACACATATTCTTTGCAGCCTTGTCCAAGTATAGCGTTTTGTTTTTATCTTCTGCATAAATTCCTTGAAATTCGTGGAATCAAGTGCCGCAGCTATTAGACGATGCTCTATTCCTTCTTCCACCTCATAAAATTCACTCAACTCTTCCGAACTCGTATGTATCAAGCGGTAGCGTAAATAGCTCCAGTAATTTTCCCACTGGTGCAATTGTCCGTATTCAGTTAAATATTCTTTCAAAAGCGTGCTCGTTGCTTCTGGAACATATTGTTGAATTGAACTTCTTTTTTCTTTATTCATAAACAATGCTTTCCTTATGCTCGTCGCACTAGCAATGGTCTCAGTGGCAAAGTGTTCATCATGGTAATCAGCATTTTTCCTTTTTACTGTAAGAGGAATGATTGAACTTTTTTGTTGAATGATTGATTTGACATAATGATAACCAAGGATATTATTCGGTTTATCTAGACTCAATAAATTTTCAGGGCTTGACAATGATTGAAAAGACAACGATAATGCTCTAGGGTAGCTAACACCTGTTTTTATATTCATTTTAATCTTTTCTTCAAAACGCTCTTTATGTGTTTCCAAATAGTCTGCTGTTTGCAAGAAGGATGAAATATCTCCGCTTTCACTGCCAAAGCACAGTGAATGGCATCCAATTGCGTCTAAAATAGATATGGCACCATTTGCAAAAGTTTCTGCTTTTTGTGTTGCAAATCGGTAAGGTAGTTCTAGTACAATATCAACACCATTTAGCAGAGCCATTTTTGTACGATACCATTTAGAAACTAGAGCAGGTTCACCACGTTGAAGGAAATTACCACTCATAACGGCTATAGCTATGTCAGCATCGGCTATTTCCTTCGCTGCTTGCAGATGGTAGGCATGACCATTATGAAAAGGGTTATACTCAACTATTACACCAACAGCTTTCATCATAAACGTTCTCCTTATATGTTAGAAAATCATCCTAATATTTATAGTAATGGTATTATAGCAAATATTGCCATGATAAGATAATGGAATAGGAAATCGAAGCAGCTGGATTGTAATCTGTTTTATCTGGGTAAACTAATATGAAGGTATTGTTTTTAGAAGAATATAAAACGAAAAATATGCATTTTTAGGTGTAAAGAAAAAACATTGACAAAAATTTAATCGAAGGCTATAATTACCTTTGTTGCCTTGGGGTGATTCAATTGAAATGGACATTAAGCCAATTACAAAAATATCGAAACAAGGATTTTCTGATTGATGATATTATTCGAGTTGATGAAATTATTCAAACGGATCCGTCGATTCGTGAAGTATCTCCGATGCATATTACTGGTCGGGGTGATATTGATTCAACGAAAGTAACATTTCATTTGAAAATAGAAGGTTTTTTAATCCTGCCTTGTTCTCGAACTTTAGTGGATGTAAAACTTCCGATTAATGTCGAAACAACTGAAACTTTCCTCTTACAAGGTTCAGTTTATGAAACTGAAGAGGAAGTTTATCAAGTAAAAGGGGAAGTAATTGATCTGATGCCAGTCATTAGAGAAATTCTTTTACTAGAGGTTCCAATGCAGGTGTTCTGTGAAGATGGCGAGTCTGAGGGTGCTGCACCACAATCCGGTAAGGACTGGGAAGTACTGAGTGATGAAGAAGATCAATCGAAAAAGATTGATCCGAGACTAGCAGATCTTGCAAAGTTTTTTGACAAAAACAATTCTTCTTCCGAATCATAATCAGCAAAACAAGAAGCAAAGTGAAGAACCAGCAATCCTGGCCTTCATTACTTTCTTAATACTCTTTAAGGAGGTGGGAAGAATGGCTGTACCTTTTAGAAGGACTTCTAAAACTGTAAAAAGAAAACGTCGTACACATTTTAAATTAAACGTACCTGGTATGGTAAGTTGCCCAAACTGTGGTGAAATGAAACTTGCTCACCGCGTATGTAAAGCTTGCGGTACTTACAAAGGAAAAGACGTTGTTAACGACTAATTTCCATTAGGATAAAAAGCACAAGGAGCAGTATGCCCTTGTGCTTTTGTCGTTTTCAAAGAAATTCTACATACAAACAATATTACAGGATAAAGGGGGATATCTGTTTGTCATTCACTATTGAAAAACGTGAAAAGGGTTATTTATTATTCACGATTGCCAGAAGCGAAAAAAGAAATGCGATTAATTATGATGTAATGCAGGGATTAACAGAGGTTATTTCTTTAGCACATGATCCAACAATTAAGGCGCTGGTTATAATGGGCGAAGGGAATCAGGCTTTTTGTTCAGGGGGAGATTTATCTGTTTTTCATCTGCTTAAGACAAAGGAGGAAGCATATGAAATGCTTTCAGAAATGTCTCACATTCTTTATAAAATGATGACACTAACAAAGCCAACGATTGCCCTTTTAAATGGAACAGCTATCGGCGGCGGGTGTGAACTGGCTATTGCTTGTGATTTTCGTTTAGCGAGAGAAGGGGTAAAAGCAGGCTTTGTTCAAGGTAAACAAGCTATTACCACTGGCTGGGGCGGGGGGACGATTTTAGCGGAGAAACTACCAGCAGCACATAGTATGAAACTTTTAATGGATGCAGAAATTCAAACAGTTGAGAATTTAAAAGAAACTGGCTTTATCGATCATATTTATTCGAATGATGACATCACTGCATGTGAGACCTTTATGGAGAAGCTTTTAGCAGTTGAATTAAGTGTATTAGAATCATATAAAATGATGTGGATTTCCAAGTGGGAAGAAAACAAGCTAAGAGAAAGAATAGAAAAAGAAGTAAGGAATTGCAGTGTCCTATGGGAAAGTGACTCCCATCATAAGTATGTCCAAAACTTTATTAGTAAAAAAATAAAGAAATAAGAATAAAGACAATCTGTTAGCAGTCTATCTTTTCTAGTAGATGCATATGTATGAATAAAAACACTAGGAGGGATTTGACTTATGTCACCAACTCGCCAAGATGCATGGTCCCAAGATGAAGATTTATTACTTGCTGAAGTTGTATTAAGGCATATTCGAGAAGGCGGGACACAGCTGCAAGCATTTGAGGAAGTTGGAAAACAGCTTTCTAGAACGTCTGCGGCATGCGGATTTAGATGGAACTCATTTGTAAGAAAGCAATATAAATCTGGAATTGAATTGGCTAAAAAACAAAGAAAAGAATTAAAAAAACAAAGTATTCCGACGGATCAAGAAATAACAAACGAGATTGTTGCAGAAGAAACGCCATCCTCAGCTGCGGCTAGAAGTGAAGGGATAACCTTTCAAGCGGTTGTTCGCTATCTGGAAAATCTCCAAAAGCAGGCGGCAGCTGCCTCAAGCATAGAGGAATCGAGAGATAAGTCTATCCAGAAAATAAAAGAGCTTGAAAAAAAATCCTATTCGCTTGCAGCTGAAAATGAAAGATTAGCGAAAAATTTAAAAGCAATTGAAGAGGATTATCGCTCTTTAATTGAAATTATGGAAAGAGCACGAAAAATGGTTGTCTTACAAGAAGAAGATAGACAGCAAAAAGTTAAATTTCAAATGGATAAGAACGGAAACCTCGAAAGAGTGGAAAAATAGTAAAAAGCGGACATGATGTCCGCTTTTTACGTTTATTCATTATGTTGTTGTGCTTCTACACCTTCTGGATACCAAACAAGTGGATTTTCGCCTCGGTCACGCTCCATATCGTATTCAACATTTTTAAATTCCATATGCTCCCAAAAGCTTCTTGATTGTACTCTTGGGTTTGTTTTAATTGGCAGACCGAAACCTTTAGCAAACTCAACCAGTTTTTTTCCATAACCCTTGCCCTGATAATCAGGAAGTACCTCAAGTTTCCATAATTCTAAATAATTTTGCGGAGGATAGAAATAACGATCAAACTTAGCGCCAATTTGATATAGACTCATTCGAGCTACTAGTTTGTCTCCGAAATAGATTCCGTAAAAAGGAGAGTCAATATCATTATCAATCATATTTGCTTCCAAGTCCTCAATCATGGAGAGTTCTTGAATTCCATATTCTTTAAATTTTTTAAATTCTTCTAGTGTTTTAAAATTAATTTTCAGTTTTTCAACATTCATCACCATTTATAAGCCCCCCTAGAATGATTCGCATATTAACTGTATATTCAATTTATAGCTGAATAATGTAAAAGTAAATGTAATAATAATTATTCAACATGAACTAATATCATTATATAACAAAGATACAAAAAATTCTTTATATATTCCTGGAAAGCGGTTTATTTCTTTTTAATGATAAACGTACAAACTAGGTGCAGCATCTGATAAAATATATAATAAAAAAGACAATAAATGGGTGGATATTATGAAGATTGGCATAATAGGTGCTGGTTCTATTGGGTTATTATTTGCAGCGTACCTAAGTAAGGCTTTTTCGGTCACACTTTATACCAAAACTAGCGAACAAGCAGAAATCATTAGTCAAAACGGGATATACCTACAAGAAGGTTCTGCACGCAGCAAATTTAGTGTAAGCGCTAAACCAATTTCCCAATGGGAAGGCGAAGAAGGATTATCCATTATTGCTGTAAAACAATATCAACTTCACTCAATAATAAAACAGATATGTAAATTGGAGTTCATTCCTCAGAATCTACTATTTTTACAAAACGGAATGAGTCATTTAAAATTACTAAATACTATTCCAGCAGCAAATATTTTTGTTGGATCGGTTGAACATGGGGCCAGTAAGGTTAATAGTAATACTGTTTCTCATAATGGTAAAGGGGACATTAATGTTGCTCTTTTTAAAGGCAGTTTGCAAATTATAAAGGAGTTTACTGTTCCTTGTGGTTCTATTAATTTCCCGATTAGCCTGAAAGACGATTATTATAATATGCTTCTAAATAAATTAATTGCTAATGCTGTCATTAATCCATTAACCGCAATTCTTCAAGTCAAAAATGGCGAATTAATTGTAAACTCTTTCTATTTTTCTGCAGTGAAAAAACTATTTTTAGAAATCTCCTATATACTAAACCTTGAAGATCCTATTAAAAGATTTAGAGATGTCGTGAGAATTTGTAAAAAAACAGGGAATAACCAGTCGTCAATGCTGAAAGACTTGGAGGCAGGGAGAAGGACTGAAATTGATGCCATTCTCGGATTTTTAATAGAGGAAGCTCAGATACAGCAAAAAACTGCACCGAACATTGAAAGCTATTATAATTTAATTAAAGGGATAGAAAAGGACCGGAGGGGAGCTCATTGAATTCATTCATCTCATCAATTATAACCATTTTCTTAACAGTACCACTTCTCGGTTTCTTCATCATTTACGTATTAAGTAAGCTGATAACAAAGAATACTCGAAGGTCATTTCATAAAGCGTTGGATTACTCAACGATTCTTTTTATAGTCGCCGTCCATTTTTTGTTACTAACCATTTGGGACAAGTCATTTTTTGGTCTAATCCTGCTAATCCTCCTTGTCATAGCGATGATTTTCGTGGTATTACATTGGAAGATAAAAGGAGAAATTATAATTAACAAGGTTTTTAAAGGGTTTTGGCGATTTAATTTTCTTATTTTCTTTCTAGCTTATATATCCCTGACTGTTTTTGGCATACTGCGGAGTGCGTTAACTTTTACATTTTCTTAAGCAAAGATTTTTTTTATTATGGTGGATAATGCTATACTCATATGGAATGAATATGGTTGATCAGAAAGGAAGTACTTAAATGGAGATTTTAAATCTCTCATTGTCAGCAACGAATCGATTTGCTTCAAATTATTTAGAGCAATCCTCTGAAATTATGCCTTTTTTCCATTATCGGTTTAATGACTTTGCCGAAGATCGGAAAAGGTTAGACGAATTAAGCAATCGAGACTTTCCTCGGGAAAAAGTAGCTGGTCACATAGAGAAATTTATGGAACGTTTTCCAACATCAGAAGCAGTGAAAAATTCACTTGCAAAACTAAAACAATTAAATAGTGTAGTTGTTATTGGTGGTCAACAAGCAGGTATCCTAACAGGACCTCTTTATTCGATACATAAAATAATCTCAATTATTAAATTAGCGGAGGAAAAAGAGAGGCAGCTTGGTGTTCCAGTCATACCTATATTTTGGATAGCTGGGGAAGATCATGATTTTCATGAGGTAAATCATGTCTTTATGCCTGTAGAGCATCAAGTTGACAAATGGGCTTACCCTGAAAAAGTTAAACAAAAGGTCATGGTCTCTGATATCACTCTTAACAAAGACGTTTGCCGAGAGTGGGTCATTAATTTAATTGAAAACTTCGGTGAGACCAATCATACAAAGAAGCTAATCAACTTTGCAGAAGAAACATTGCGTAATTCTTCAACGTTTGTAGATTTCTTTGCTAACATTGTAATGGAGCTCTTTAAGGATTATGGATTATTAATTGTAGATTCAGGTGACCGTAATTTTCGTCTCTTGCAAACAGAGCAATTTTCTCGACAAATTGAGCAGCACAATGAAATTACCAATTACTTACTTGAACAGCAAACTACGATAAGGAAACAGGGGTTTCCTATCACAATCGACTCACATGATAAAGCTGCTAATTTGTTTTATTACAATCCAAAATCAAATGAGCGAATACTGCTTGAATTTGATTCAGAAAAAAATATTTTTGTGGGGAAAAGTGGGGTGGTTTCCTTTACAAAAGAAGAACTAATTGAAATTGCCTATCAGGACCCGGCGAAACTTAGTAATAATGTGGTGACGCGGCCGTTGATGCAAGAATGGCTGTTCCCAACGCTGGCATTTATTGCAGGACCTGGAGAAATTTCTTATTGGGCTGAATTGAAGCTCGTTTTTGAGCATTTTAAAATAAAAATGCCTCCAATTGTTCCGAGGTTAAACATTACCTTAGTGGAGAGAGCGGTTGAAAGTGATATTCATGAGTTAAACTTAGAACTATCCAAGATATTGAGCAGGGGAACGGTGGAGGAAAGAGACCTATACCTCGAGTCGATTAAGGATAAAGAAGTTTCTGAGCTATTTTCTAACCTCAAATCACTGTTAGAAAAGCAGTATGAATTAATTGAAATGAAAACCAATCAGCTTGATAGAAGTTTGCTTCCGCTTGTAAAGAAAAATGAAGCTTATATCTTAAAGCAGGTTGGATTTATGGAGACGAAGCTTGAGGATTCTGTAAAGTCTAAGTTTAATGTGACTCTTAGTAAGTTTAATCGTATTGATTTATCGTTGCGTCCTGATGGATTTCCGCAAGAACGAGTATGGAACATTTTCTATTATTTGAATCAGTATGGAACAAGTTTTATTAAAGAATTGATGGAACTAGAGTTTGTATTTGATGGAAAGCATAAGGTTATAAAACTTTAAAGGGACTTCACTTATGGTGAAGTTTCTTCTTTTTGAGGAACTTCAACGGGCTGAGGTTTCTTTTTTTATGGAAATTTATTGCCTAAAAAAGGATTTTGGGAAGCGAGAGAAGAATAATTAAAAAATAGGTGGAGGAAAGTGGGGGATTGTGGTACATTTTATATAGAAAGTGGGGGTACCGGGTATGTTTATGGGTGAATACCATCATAGCATTGATAATAAGGGCCGGATGATAGTGCCTTCCAAATTCCGCGAAGAGCTTGGAGAAATGTTTATCATCACACGCGGTTTGGATCAATGTTTGTTTGGTTACCCATTATCAGAGTGGGCGCTTATTGAAGAAAAATTAAAAGGTCTGCCACTCACAAAAAAAGACGCCCGTGCATTTACCCGATTCTTCTTTTCTGGTGCAACAGAAAGCGAACTTGATAAACAGGGAAGAATTAATATTCCAGCACCATTACTTCAGTATGCAAAACTAGAAAAAGAATGTGTAGTTTTAGGAGTATCCAATCGAATAGAAATTTGGAGCAAACAGATTTGGGAAGACTATTTCACAGAATCTGAAGAATCTTTTGCCGAAATTGCAGAAAATATGATTGGTTTTGATATATAATGGACAAGTTATTCTATTATAACTATAACTCATATTTTTTGTTCGATTGGAAAAGGTGATTAATGATGTTTGAACATACAACCGTATTACTAGATGAAGCTGTTAATGGATTAAATATTAAACCTGACGGCATTTATGTTGATTGTACATTAGGCGGAGCTGGTCACAGTTCGCTGATACTATCGAAACTTACTGAAAACGGAAAATTGTTTGCCTTCGATCAAGACGAAGTAGCAATTAAAAATGCAAAAGAAAAATTGTCACTCTATGGTGAGCAGCTAACAATAATCAAAAGTAATTTCTTATATCTTAAGGAAGAACTTGAAAAGCTGGGGATTGAAAAAGTTGATGGAGTTCTGTATGACCTGGGTGTTTCCTCCCCACAATTAGACACTCCAGAAAGAGGGTTCAGTTATCACCATGATGCACCGCTGGACATGAGGATGGACAATGACGCTGATATTTCAGCTTATGATGTGATTAACCATTGGTCTTACGAGGATTTAGTCAGGATCTTTTTTCGCTATGGAGAAGAGAAATTCTCTAAGCAAATTGCCCGAAAAATAGAGGCGAAAAGAGAAATTAAGCCAATTGAAACCACCTTTGAGCTGGTTGAACTTATTAAGGAAGGGATTCCTGCTCCAGCAAGAAGAAAGGGCGGACATCCGGCTAAGAGGATATTTCAAGCAGTGAGAATTGCTGTTAATGATGAATTAGCAGTTTTTGAAAAGTCTTTGCAAAAAGCAATTGATATCCTTAACCCGGAAGGAAGAATCAGTGTAATAACTTTCCATTCATTAGAAGACAGAATATGTAAAGCCACTTTTAAAAAGGCAAGTGAAACACCGGATTTACCGCATGGCTTGCCTGTGATTCCTGAAGAATTTAAGCCTATTTTAAAGTTAATTACTAGAAAACCTATTCTTCCTTCAGAAGAAGAATTAGAACATAATAATCGAGCCCGATCTGCAAAATTGCGGATTGCCGAAAAACTTTAAACATAAATAAAAAAATAACTATGTGGAGGGGAAAGAATGAGTAATCTTGCCAGGAAATTTCAGCAACAACAGCATGTAGAACGGACAGTACAGGAACATAGTATTGTAAAAACAAAAAAGCACTGGCTTACACCTGGAGAGAAAATAATCGGAATCGTATTTACAGGGTTAGTTTGTTTTGGTGCCGTCAATCTCATCTCGAATCAAGCGGAAATTTACCAGGTAAACAGGGAAATTCAGGAGATCCAAACCTCCATAAATGAGGTTGAAAAGGTAAACAGTGACTTGCAGGTGCAAGTTAGTGAACTTAGCACCTATGAACGAATTTGGGAAAAAGCAAAAGAAATGGGACTTGTTCTAAACGAAAATAACGTCAAGGTTGTGCACGAGAAATGAACAAGAAACAGCCATATATGAATGTTGGGGCAGCCGGTTTGTTTGCGTTATTCGGCCTGCTCTTTTTTATATTGCTTTTTAGATATTTTTCTATTCAAATTACAGGGGAGGTCGGTTCACAGCCTCTAGCAGCAAAAGCCCAGCAAAAATACAGCAGAACTGGGAATTTAGAGGCGGTCAGAGGTGTCATCTTTGATCAGAAAGGAGAAGTAATTTCTGAGGATACAACCTCTTATACATTAATTGCCATTCTGGATAAAAAGATGACGACAAACCCTAAAAAGCCAAACCATGTGATGGATCCCGAGAAAACAGCAAGGGAACTAGCAAAAATTATTAAAATGAAAGAATCGGAGATTTATAAAATTTTAACCAAAGATCAATTTCAGGTTGAATTTGGGAAAGCGGGTAGAGACATATCCCATCAAACAAAAAAAGAAATTGAAGCCCTTAAGCTGCCGGGAATAACATTTAAACGCGATTCAAAAAGGTTTTATCCGAATGGAATTTTTGCTTCTCACCTTGTTGGTTATGCTGACAGAATCGAAGAAAAGGACGGAACCTACAGCTATGTTGGCAAAATGGGGATCGAAAAAACGTTAGACAAAGAGTTAACAGGCAAGGATGGTAAAATTGATTACGAGAGTGATTTATGGGGGTATCTACTGCCAGACGGAGAACAGAAGGTTTCCCCAGCACAAAATGGAAATGATGTCTATTTAACAATCGATAAAAAGATTCAAACCTTTTTGGAAGACGCCATGAACAAAGTAGTAGATGAATATAACCCTAAGAAAATCATTGCTATTGTCGCTGACCCTAAAACAGGAAACATCCTAGCCATGGGGCAGAGACCTTCCTTTCATCCGAAAACAAAGGAAGGGATTGATAACAGCTGGCATAATGAAGCAATAGAAACTTCTTTCGAACCTGGTTCAACGATGAAGATTTTCACACTTGCAGCGGCAATTGAAGAAAATAAATTTGATCCGAATGAATTGTTTCAGTCTGGTTCTTATAAAGTAACATCGAAAGATAAGCCGATACATGATCATAAAAGGTCCGGCTGGGGAACCATTTCCTACCTAGAGGGAGTTCAGCGCTCTTCGAATGTTGCGTTTGCAAAACTGGCAAATGAAAAATTAGGCTTTGATAAGTTCCGGGAATATTTAACTAAATTTGGTTTTGATAGCCCAACTGGGATTGATTTGCCTGCGGAAACCACAGGGAAAATCCAATATAATTGGCCGGTTGAAAAAGCAACCACTGCATATGGACAGGGGACTGCTATTACACCCATTCAGCAAATTCAAGCGATGACTGCAATTGCTAATAATGGAAAAATGATGAAGCCGCAAGTAATTGATAAAATTGTCAACCATGACACTGGTGAGGTAATTAGAGATGTGACACCTGAGGTTGTTTCGACGCCAATCTCCGCTGAAACCGCAAAGGAAGTACGTGATATTCTCGAGACGGTTGTGACAAATAAAGAAACGGGTACGGGGACTCGTTATCAGATTGATGGCTATAGTGTTGCTGGGAAAACAGGAACTGCAAGTATTCCTGATCCAAAGGGCGGCTACTTAGATGGGCAGGAAGATTATATTTTTTCATTCTTAGGTATGGCGCCAAAAGATAATCCGAAGTTAATTGTATATGTTGCTGTTCAACAGCCTGAGATTGATCACTATTCCCTGGGGTCAATACCAGTTTCTTTAGTCTTTAATCCTGTAATGAAAAATAGTCTACAGTATTTAAATATACAGCCTTCCCAGCAAGAAAAAGCGTCAACTACGAAATTAGCCGATTTAAAAGGTGAAGATGTGTCGAAAACAGTTAAACAACTTGAGGAAGCAGGTTTAGAAGTTGTTGTTTTAGGAAAAGGGGAGAAAATCACAAGGCAGCTTCCTGCAGCGGGTACAAACGTCCTTAAAGGTGAGAAAATAATTATCCAAAGTGATGGTAAATTGGCGGCGCCAAACATGACAGGATGGTCACTCAGAGACGTAATGAAGGTTGCCAAGGTATCGGGTATGAAGCTAAATTCTACAGGCAGCGGTTACGTTGTTAAGCAAAATATTAAAGAAGGGGCTGCGTTACGAAAGGGAGATTTCCTAATCGTAGATTTAAGATCGACAGAAGAAAAGCTAGAAATAGAAGCAAAGGAAGCCGGGGAAAACACCGAGGTATCTGAGGGAGGATTAGAGGATCTCCCAAAGGAATAATAGTTTAGAACAGTAACCGCAGACGTTCTATTCGATATAGTACAAGCATATAAATGAACGAGTAGGATAAAGGAGGCTCGTTCATTTTATGCGTGTTTCAAATGTAACTGTCCGTAAAAGGTTAATGATTGCAATGTTCGTAGGAATTCTAATCTTTTTAATCATTGATGTCCGACTTGGTTATGTGCAGTTTGTTTTAGGTGATAAATTGACCAGTCAGGCAAAGGGGTCATGGAGCAGAAATATTCCCTTTGAACCAGAGCGCGGCGAGATTATCGATCGTAATGGTGTGCCATTAGCCACAAATATTAGTGCTCCAACTGTTTATGTGGTACCAAGACAGGTTAAGGACCCGGCAACTACATCTGAAAAATTGGCAGCAGTATTAAATATTCCTAAAGAAAATGCTTACCGGCAGATTACTCAAGGCGAATCTATTGTGAGAATTAAAGAAGGAAGAAAAATTTCTCATGAAAAAGCGAAGGAAATCAGGGCATTGGGTCTTGAAGGAGTATATATAGGAGAAGATTCGAAAAGGCACTATCCGTTTGGAAGCTACCTTTCTCATGTACTAGGATTTTCTGGGGTGGACAACCAGGGATTAATGGGATTAGAGCTATATTACGACAAAGAGCTAAGTGGTGAAAGAGGCTCTGTTAAGTTTTATGCAAATGCTAAAGGAGAAAGAATGAATGATATGGCTGACGATTATGAGCAGCCAGTGGATGGACTTGATTTAAAGCTTACCATTGATACAAAAATACAAACGATTATTGAGAGGGAGCTTGATATTGCCGAGGCCACCTATAATCCCGATGGAATCATCGCAATTGCGATGGACCCGAATAATGGAAAAATTTTAGGAATGTCTAGTCGCCCAACCTTTGATCCAGCTGAATTTCGTAACGTTCCACAAGAGGTATACAACAGAAACCTGCCTGTATGGTCAAGTTATGAGCCAGGGTCAACCTTTAAAATTATCACTCTTGCTGCAGCTTTAGAGGAAGGGAAAGTTAATTTAGAAAAGGAACATTTTCATGACTCAGGTTCCGTAGAAGTTGCCGGGGCACGACTTAAATGCTGGAAAAGAGGAGGGCATGGCAGTCAATCCTTCCTTGAGGTTGTACAAAATTCATGTAACCCTGGTTTTGTAGAGTTGGGGCAGAGGTTAGGTAAAGATACTTTGTTTAAATATATAAAGAATTTTGGTTTTGGACAGAAGACAGGGATAGATCTAGCTGGTGAAGGCTCAGGGATTTTGTTTAATTTAGATCGAGTTGGTCCAGTTGAATTAGCCACTACAGCTTTTGGTCAGGGGGTATCGGTGACTCCAATCCAACAGGTTGCAGCAGTGGCAGCAGCCGTAAACGGGGGAACTCTCTATAAGCCCTATATCGCTCAAGAGTTAATAGATCCTGTTACGAAGGAAGTAGTGATGAGAAATACTCCTGTTGCGAAAAGAAAAGTAATTTCTGAAGAAACCTCTAAAGAAATCCGTCATGCGCTTGAGACAGTAGTCGCTCAAGGGTCTGGGTTCAGGGCATTTGTTGATTCTTATCGAATTGGCGGTAAAACAGGAACAGCTCAAAAAGCGCAAAACGGAAGATATTTAGAAAATAACTTTATCGTATCCTTTATGGGGTTTGCCCCAGCAGATGATCCACAAATCATTGTATATGTCGCTGTTGATAATCCGAAAGGCGGACTTATTTTCGGTGGAACCGTAGCTGCCCCAATTGTCGGAAGTATTATGAAAGATGGACTCATGGCATTGGGGGTTGAACCTCGTAAAGATCAAATTGAAAAAGAAATCAAATGGCCTGATAGGCCATTGATTACGCTTCCTGACCTAACGGGTTTAACCAAGTTAGAAATCACAGAACAACTGTTGGATCTTAAAATTGATGCAAGTGGTGAAGGTGATATAGTAGTAAGACAGTCACCTGAAGCAGGTTCAAAAGTCAAAGAAGGGTCAACTATTCGACTTTATTTTGATAAGGATGAATAAATAGTTACAAACATTAAAGTCAGGCGGCCGGAATGATTTCCGCCGCCTGTTCTTTTGAAAAAAATAAAATTTGAATCTTAATGATAAATAGCATTCTATTGTGTTTTGCTGTAAAATAAGGTGAATCTTTTATAAGATTAAACTTTTGTGAAAAAATGGTAATTTTCTAACGGCAAGAGAGGATTTGAGTATATGAAACTACATGCCTTACTTCAACATTTGCACCTTCTTGTTCCTTATCAAGGAACAAATCCAGAAATCACTTCGATTGAGAACGACAATCGAAAGGTGCAAGCGGGAAGTTTATTTATTTGTATCAAAGGGTATACGGTTGATGGTCATGATTTCGCAGAATCAGCAGTGAAAAATGGGGCAGTTGCTGTACTGGCTGAGCGTGCACTCCCACTATCAGTACCGGTAATAATTGTTAACGATACAACGCGGGCAATGGCAGTATTGGCTGATGCTTTTTATGAACATCCAACAAAAAAACTACACCTAATAGGTATAACAGGGACAAATGGTAAGACAACCACTAGCCATTTAATTGAAAAAATATTTTCTGATGTAAATCACTGCACGGGTTTAATTGGAACCATGTATACAAAAATTGGTAACCAGAAGTTTGAGACTAAAAATACAACACCTGAAAGTCTTGTCCTTCAAAAAGGTTTTCAACAAATGCTTAATGCAGGCGTTGATACAGCAATTATGGAGGTTTCATCGCATGCCTTACATATGGGAAGAGTCCATGGCTGTGACTACGATATAGCGGTATTTACAAACCTTACCCAAGATCATTTAGATTATCATAAAACTATGGAAGATTATATGCAGGCTAAGAGTTTATTATTTTCACAGCTTGGAAACACATTCGACGTTAATAAACCGAAATTTGCAATCTTAAATGCAGATGATCCTGCTTCAGATATGTATCGTAAATCAACAGCGGCAATTGTTTATACGTACGGAATTGATAATAATGCGGATTTCCAAGCAAGAAATATCCATATGACTTCTGCTGGGACTTCTTTTGAAATACTAATAAAAGAGAAGAGTTATTCCATTAACATACAATTAATTGGTAAGTTTAGTGTTTATAATGTTTTGGCTAGTATTGCAACTGCGTTTGTTTCAGGAATCCCGATGGAAAAAATTATCGAGTCAATTGAGAGTGTTAAAGGAGTAGACGGTAGATTTGAGTTAGTTAATGCAGGACAAAACTTCACCGTTATCGTAGATTATGCTCATACACCCGATAGTTTAGAAAATGTACTGAAAACAATACGCAGTTTTGCAGATAAGAAGATTTTTGTAATAGTGGGCTGTGGTGGAGACAGGGATAAAACGAAGAGACCATTAATGGCAGAGATTGCATGCCGATATGCTACAAACCCAATATTTACTTCAGATAACCCAAGGAGTGAGGATCCTTTAGCCATATTAAAAGATATGGAAGAAGGTGTCATAGGAGAAAATTACATCACAATTCCTGATAGAAAAGAAGCTATTGTAACGGCAATTAACCAAGCTTCTTCTGGTGATGTGATTTTAATTGCTGGTAAAGGTCACGAAACATACCAGATTATTGGCAGTAATGTTTATGATTTTGATGACCGGCTTGTTGCTCGGGAGGCTATCGAGGGGAGATAGAAATGTATTTAGCGTTTAATGATTTAGTAAGGTTATTCTCTAATATGAGGGGTATAAAAGAAGCGGATCATTTTTATTTTACGGTAACGGACGATGCCAATGCTGTGCAGACAAAAGGTTTATTCGTACCGTTAAATGAAGATTCAGGGGAACTGTTAGAGGCAATTGCCAATGGAGCGATTGCAGCCATATGGGATATAAAGAAACAGCTGCCAAAATACGCACCGAATCACTTTCCCATTTTTTTTACTGATAACCCAATTGAAGCTGTTAGAGAACTTTTACAATTTTACATTGAAAAAATGGATGGAGATAAAGCAGAGCAAATGAATATGACAAAATTCGTATTTTTGAATAGAAAACTTCTCAAAGAAAATAAAGAAACATATGATATAGCTGTAATGTTGGATAAGGTATCGAAGACATTTCCAAAACATGATTCCGAAAGGAGGGGATAAAATGCTGGAGCAAGTTATTTTTTTCACAATTTTAATGGGATTTTTGATTACAGTGCTGCTTTCTCCCATTTTTATTCCCTTCTTAAGAAGGTTGAAATTTGGACAAAGCATTCGTGAGGAAGGGCCAAAATCCCATCAAGTAAAAACAGGTACGCCAACGATGGGTGGAATTATGATTTTATTCTCGATCATCATTACCACACTGGTCATGACTGGGAAATTTTCTGAACCAACCGTTAAAACTTACTTACTTATCCTTGTGACTTTTGGATTTGGATTACTTGGGTTTTTAGATGATTTTATTAAAGTCGCTCTGAAGCGTAATCTAGGATTAACCTCTAGACAAAAGCTGTTAGGGCAAATAATCATTTCTGTTATTTTTTATCTGGTCTATAAACAAAATGGCTTTCCTACTGAAATTTCTGTTCCTGGAAGTAGTTTATCCATTGAACTTGGCTGGTTTTTTGTATTTTTCATTGTCTTTTGGCTGGTGGGTTTTTCGAATGCAGTCAATTTAACAGATGGATTAGACGGATTAGTTTCTGGTACGGCTGCGATTGCATTTGGTGCATATGCTGTCTTAGCCTGGAACCAATCACAGATAGAGGTTGCAATCTTTTCGGTGGCTGTTGCAGGTGCAGTTTTAGGTTTCCTCGTTTTTAATGCACACCCTGCAAAAGTGTTTATGGGTGATACAGGTTCGCTGGCGCTTGGTGGTGCGATAGCGACCATTGCTATTCTTACCAAGTTAGAGTTATTGTTAGTCATAATTGGCGGTGTATTTGTTATTGAAACGTTATCCGTTATTTTACAAGTCATCTCTTTTAAAACGACAGGTAAAAGGATTTTTCGAATGAGTCCGCTCCATCATCATTATGAGCTAATCGGCTGGTCAGAATGGAAGGTTGTTGTCACTTTTTGGAGTGTTGGATTAATATTCGCGATACTAGGTATCTATATTGAGGTGTGGTTATAATTGAAGCAGATAAATACGTATCTCCATAAAAAAATTCTTGTCCTTGGTTTAGCAAAAAGCGGGGTAACAGCTGCAACGCTCTTACATAAGCTTGGTGCGTTCGTAACCGTAAATGATAAAAAACCATTATCAGAAAATCCAGAGGCTCAAGGGTTATTAGAACAAGGTATTAAAGTGATTTGCGGTGAACATCCTGTAGAACTTCTTGATGAAGGTTTCGAACTTATTGTCAAAAATCCAGGTATTCCTTACCAAAACCCAATCATTGAAGGAGCAGTGGAGAAAGGGATTCCAGTATTAACAGAGGTCGAGCTTGCTTACCAAATATCAGAAGCTCCTTTCATTGGGATAACCGGAACAAATGGGAAAACAACTACGACAACACTTATTTATAAAATGTTGAATGAAGGCAAGAAGAACCCATTAATTGCGGGTAATATAGGAACCGTAGCCTCTGGAGTAGCGGAAGAAGCTGTTGCTGAAAATAATATTGTGATCGAATTATCTTCTTTTCAGTTAATGGGAATTCAAACGTTTAATCCAAAGATAGCCATTATAACAAATCTATATGATGCACATTTGGATTATCATGGCTCAAAAGAAGAGTATCACAAGGCTAAGGCGAATATTACTAAAAATCAGACTGAAGCAGAATATTTTATTTATAATGCAGAGCAGCAGGAAGTACGTGAAATTGCGGAACATTCTAAAGCGACTATTATTCCGTTCTCAACGAAGAGAATCCTGAGTGAAGGAGCCTATATTCGAGAGGGCTGGGTTTGTTTTAATGGAGAAAATGTTATGAAAGTGGCTGAAATTGCCCTTCCAGGTGTTCATAATCTTGAAAATATACTATCGGCAATAGCTGCAGCTAAATTGACAGGTGTTAGCAATGAAGCAATTCAGACTGTTCTTAGAACATTTACTGGGGTAAAACACAGACTTCAGTATGTGACAGAAATTGCTGACAGAAAGTTTTATAACGATTCAAAGGCCACGAATATTTTAGCGACGATAAATGCATTACAGGCATTCAAGGCTCCCATTATTCTATTAGCTGGGGGACTCGACCGTGGAAATGAATTTGATGAACTACTGCCATATTTGAAAAATGTAAAAGCATTAATTACCTTCGGTCAAACCTCTTCCAAAATTAACAGGGTTGGATCAGAAGCAGGAATAAAACAAATTAACAATGTCGATAATGTTGAAAAGGCCGTGCCGGTTGCATTTGAATTATCAGAACCAGGCGACGTTATTTTGTTATCTCCTGCATGTGCAAGCTGGGATCAATATAAAACTTTTGAAGTCAGGGGAGACATTTTTATCGAAGCGGTGCATAAGCTTAAGTAAGGGCAGCTTGTCCAACGAAAAGCGAAAGCTTCTATTCGCTTGAGCTGGACAACAACTGATGCCCTAAAACTTGCTACTCGAGGTGTTAGGTGTGCCGACAAAAAGAACAACTCCTGATTTTATATTATTAATTGTTACATTTACATTATTAGCAGTAGGACTTATTATGGTTTATAGTGCGAGTGCAGTCTGGGCGGAGTATAAATTCGATGACTCCTTCTTCTTCGCAAAAAGACAAACACTTTTTGCGGGAGTCGGGATTGCCGCCATGTTTTTTATTATGAACATTAATTATTGGACTTGGAGAGAGTGGTCAAAGGTCATATTAATAACCTGCTTTGTGTTACTTCTCTTAGTGCTCATTCCTGGGGTTGGAAATGTTAGAAATGGATCGCGAAGCTGGATTGGTGTCGGAGCATTTTCAATACAGCCATCAGAGTTTATGAAGCTCGCAATGATTGCCTTTTTAGCTAAATTTCTTTCTGAGAGGCAGAAATTAATCACTTCTTTTCGTCAAGGGCTGGTCCCTTCATTAGGTCTTGCTTTTGTAGCCTTTGCTCTAATTATGCTCCAGCCTGATCTAGGGACTGGAACAGTAATGATTGGAACGTGTGTGGTCATGATCTTTATTGCAGGAGCTCGTGTAGGACACTTTGCTTTATTAGGATTAGTAGGTTTGGCAGGCTTTGTGGGTTTGGTGGCTTCAGCACCATATAGAATGAAAAGGATCACTTCTTTTTTAGACCCTTGGCAGGACCCGTTAGGAAGTGGATTCCAAATTATCCAATCGCTTTATGCGATTGGTCCTGGTGGATTATTTGGTCTAGGTCTTGGCGAAAGCAGGCAAAAGTTTTTTTACTTACCTGAACCGCAGACAGATTTTATATTTGCGATTCTGTCTGAAGAACTAGGCTTTATTGGAGGATCCTTTATCATTCTTTTATTTGCCTTGTTATTATGGAGGGGAATACGTATTGCCCTTGGTGCTCCGGATTTATACGGCAGCTTTTTGGCGGTCGGTATTATATCAATGGTTGCCATACAAGTTATGATTAACATCGGCGTAGTTACTGGTTTAATGCCTGTTACCGGAATTACCCTGCCGTTTTTAAGTTATGGCGGTTCTTCTCTAACATTAATGTTAATGGCAATAGGTGTTCTCTTAAATATAAGCCGTTATTCTCGATACTAACATACCCTGTTCCTGAGCAGGGTCTTTTTATTTAATTCCTTGTTTTGTTTACAATTAGATAACATTCTTTTTTCAATCCTTAACTTCTGTTAATTTTATAGTAAGATAGGATAAGAAATTAGCGTAAAGCATTTTTTAGTTTGGGGTGGACATATGAAGATAGTAGTAAGCGGCGGTGGGACTGGGGGACATATTTATCCAGCTCTTGCTCTCATTAGGGAAATACAAAAAGAAAACAAAAATGCTGAGTTTTTATACATAGGAACAAAGAATGGGTTGGAAAGTACAATTGTTCCTCGTGAGAAGATACCATTTAAATCGATTCATATTACTGGATTCAAAAGAAAATTATCCTTAGATAATATTAAAACCGTTTTGAGATTTTTAAAAGGTGCCAGAGACAGTAAAAAAATGTTAAAAGAATTCAAACCTGATATTGTGATTGGAACTGGCGGTTATGTATGCGGTCCTGTTGTGTATGCTGCAGCAAAATTAAGGATTCCAACGATTGTCCATGAGCAGAATAGTGTACCAGGGCTGACAAATAAATTTTTAAGTCGGTATGTAGATAAGATTGCCATTTGTTTCGAGGAGGCAAAAGAATATTTTCCAAAGGATAAAGTGGTGTTTACTGGGAACCCGCGTGCATCGGAAGTGAATGGCAAAGATGGAATAAGAGGAAGATTATCAGCTGGATTGAGTACAACTATGCCGGCAGTATTAATTTTTGGCGGCAGCCGTGGTGCCAGACCTATAAATGATGCAGTTGTTAAGGCACTCTCGGAATTTGGTGAAAAGCCCTATCAAGTTCTGTATGTTACAGGTGATGTTCATTTTAAAGATGTGCAAAATGAAGTAGAACTTGTCGGGAATCCTAAAAATGTGGTCATTAAACCCTTTATTCATAACATGCCGGAGGTTTTATCGGGTATTGACTTGGTGGTCTCACGCGCAGGGGCAACAACCCTTGCGGAAATCACTTCATTAGGTATTCCAAGTATTCTTGTTCCAAGTCCGTATGTGACGAATAACCATCAAGAAAAAAATGCCCGATCACTCAGTGATCATGGTGCAGCAGAATTACTCTTAGAAAAAGACTTAAATAACAAAAGTCTCATACAGCAAATAGATAAAATATTGTTAGATAATGAGTACTTACAGACGATGAGGGCACGGGCGAAAAAATTAGGTGTACCTGACTCAGCCGGGCGATTATATAAACTAATGAAACAGCTTGTGCAAGAAAAACAAAAGTAGCCCAAACTCATTTTTTGCATAAACTGAAACTATACGTTTGTTTTGAAAGATAGGGTGATAGGAATGGACGGATTATTTACAGAAATTCAAGATTTAAATATTGGCAAGGTGAAGAGAAATGAACTGCTATCCCAGCATACGACCATGAAGATCGGAGGTCCTGCTGACATTTTTATTGAGCCATCTTCTTTGGAAAATATCCAAAAAGTAATGACTTTCCTTAAGGAGCGGCAAATCCCATGGAGGGCAATTGGCAGAGGGTCAAATTTACTTGTTTCTGATAAAGGGATGGAGGGTGTAGTAATTAAATTAGGTTCAGGATTAGATCATTTAACTATAAATGATTCTACAATTACAGTTGGTGGCGGTCATTCTTTAGTAAGCTTATCTACCATGATATCGAAAAAAGGGTTATCAGGACTTGAATTTGCCAGTGGTATCCCTGGGTCTGTCGGTGGAGCAGTATATATGAATGCAGGTGCACACGGTTCAGATATCAGTAAGATTTTAACCAAGGCGCACATACTATTTGAAGACGGCTCCATTGAATGGTTATCTAATAGTGAAATGGAGTTCACATATAGGACCTCCGTCCTTCAAAAGAAGCGTCCCGGAATTGTTTTAGAAGCAGAATTCCAACTGACAACAGGTGATAGGACTGCAATTGTTGCTCAAATGCAAAAAAACAAAGATTACCGTAAAGAGACGCAGCCATGGAACTTCCCGTGTGCAGGAAGCATTTTCCGAAATCCCCTTCCAAATTACGCAGGAAAACTTATAGAAGCTGCAGGACTAAAAGGTTTTCAAATGGGTGGTGCAAAAATATCTGAAATGCACGGGAATTTTATTGTGAATGCTGGTAATGCGACAGCTAAGGATGTTCTAGATTTAATTCAATATATAAAAGAGACGATAATGAATTTATATGGAATTAAAATGGAAACCGAGGTAGAAATTATTGGCCGCGAGTAAAAAGAAATAGTCGTACCAATTACAAATTTTGTGATATAATTACAAATTATAAATATGGGAAAAAACTGAGAAAATGAATGACGGCATGATTTTCGTGCCGTTGTTTTACTTTTAGTTAGAAAAAGCTGATAGTTTTTAATTGGTTTTCTTTTTGGACATGCAAAGCGTTATTCTTAATGGAGGGAAGTGTATGGATAAAGGTAAGATTGTCGCTCTTGAGGATCGAATTCCAAAGCTGAAAGAGCAAAGACGGCGTAAAGCTAACAAAAGGCTGATTATTCTCTTATTTTTGTTCTTTACTATGATTGCCGTTGTCGCATATGTACAGTCACCATTAAGTCATGTTAAAAAGATTACTATTATAGGAAATGAATTGTTGCCAACAGATGAGATTATTGAAATAACAAAACTATCAAAAACTACAAACATTTGGAGTGTAAAGAAAGATACAATTTCGTTAACTCTTGAAAAAATGAACGTTATTAAACAAGCAAAAGTGACCATAAAGTGGCCTAACACGGTATTAATTGAAATCGAAGAACGTAATAAAATTGCCTATTTAGCATCTGATGACTCCTATTACCCCGTCATGGAAAACGGAAAGGTTCTTAAGGATAGGAAATTTACTGAACTACCTGTAAATGCACCAATCCTCTTTAAATTTAAAGATGGTGCAGTTCTTAAAGAGATGGTTGCCTCACTCGATGAACTGCCTAATGAGGTTCTTAATGCTATCTCTGAAATTCACTATACTCCGAAAAAAACTGACCGATATCATATTTCTTTATATATGAATGATGGTTTTGAAGTAAGTGCTACTTTACGAAGCTTTTCGGAAAAAATGGAACATTATCCTTCAATCATAAGTCAATTAGATCCGACCATTAAGGGGGTTATCGATTTAGAGGTAGGTTCCTATTTTAAGGCCTTTGAATTGGAAGCGGACGAATCGGAGGAATTGGAAATTGAAGATGATAAAGGTGAAGGGTAAGCATGTTATTTTATCCCTAGTATGCCTTGTTCTTGGGTTTATGATTGCATTTTCCTATCATTATACTCAAAAAGAACTAGATAAAAAAAACACGAAATTATCCAGTGATCAATTTGACAAAACGATTAATCTTAGAAATCAACTTATTGAATTAGAAGAACTAAATCGTAAACTTCAAAAGGAATTAAACCAAAAGCAAGGTAAGGTTCAAGAGAACGAAAAAGATCTTTCAAAAGAAGCAGAAGCCTATTCCACCCTTGCTGAAGACGCCGAAAAATACCGAATGTTCCTAGGCAAGGTTAAGGTTAAGGGAAAAGGAGTAAGCGTTCAGCTTTCAGATGGTGCGTATGATCCTAATGAAGTTAATATAAATAACTATTTAGTACATGAACACCATGTATTTAAAGTTATTAATGAACTTTACATCTCAGGTGCAGCAGCGATTGCCATTAACGGTCAGAGATTAACTAGCCATTCCTATATTATTTGTAACGGACCCGTAATTACAGTTGATGGCATTCAACATCCAGCGCCATTTGTGATTACTGCAATTGGTGACCCAAAGGTATTAACTGCTGCCTTAAACCTTACTGGCGGTGTTAAAGACCAAATCGTTAATGATAATATTGTTTTTACATTAGAAGAAAAAAGCGAAATCATCCTAAATCCAATATTGGGACAGTCATAATAAATGTTGAATATGTCCACATGAAAAAATGAATATAAAAGGTAAGGTGAAAAGGGTGGACAAGCATAAAAAAAATTATAGCTTTATAGCTATCTCTGCAGTAATAGGTTTTATGATTGCCATCCAATTTCAAACAGTAAAAAAACCTGTTGAACGTGATACTCGTGATTTGTGGCAGCTTCGTGAGGCTATACTCCGAGAGAAAGAATTACAGTCTGGGTTATTAACTGAAATTCGATCAATTGAGGAAAAATTATTAGCCTATGAATCTAAGCAAAAACAGAGTAAAGAACAGGCATTACGTGATACCATTCAAGAGTTGAAAAATGAGGCAGGTATGACCAACGTTACAGCTCCAGGATTAATATTGGTCATTGAACCAATAATGGAGGAAATTCAAATTGGTGTAGAGATAACTAAGGCAGTGTCCCCTGAACTTCTAAAAAGATTATTAAATGAGTTGAATATGTACGACGCGAAATATGTATCGGTTGATGGACAGCGAATTATTAATACAACGGTCATTAGAGATATAAATAATGAAACAACAATTGATGGCCATGCATTATCAAGCTTACCGATTGAAGTTAAAATAGGCGTTGATAATATGGAAACTGCTGAAAAATTATACAATCAAATGAAGGTATCTAAGGCTGCGGAAGAATTCTTTATTGAAAACCTAAAATTAACTATAACGGAGCCAAATTCTGCAATTACGATTCCCGCATATGATAATCCTATCCGGATTCGATATTTAGAGCCGTTGAATACGAATGAAGGAGGGAATACCTAATGTGGCTTCCATTACTAGGTTTAATTGTCGGAATCCTTCTTGGTCTATTGACAGATATTAGGATTCCTGAGGAGTATTCAAATTATCTGTCGATTGCCGTTTTGGCAGCACTTGATACACTATTCGGCGGAATAAGGGCACACTTGCAGAATATTTACGATGAAAAAGTATTCGTTTCTGGATTCTTTTTTAATATTATACTTGCAGCAAGTTTAGCTTTTCTAGGCGTTCATCTTGGTGTAGACTTGTATTTAGCAGCCGTGTTTGCCTTTGGTGTCCGCTTATTTCAAAATATTGCAGTTATTAGGCGAATATTATTGACAAAATGGTCAAAGTCAAAAGAAAAGTTAGAAAAAAATTGATTTTTTTAAAGGGAATTATTTAGTTGTGACGAATAATTTTATAAGATATAGGTATGTAAGTACTTTTATATTATATCTTATAAAAAATAATTGTTGTTCGACTGAAGGAATTGCTAAGGAGGTGCCAAAGAATGAACAGCAATGAAATATATGTAAGTCTTGACATCGGTACATCCAGTGTAAAAGTAATCATTGGTGAAATTGTCAACGACTCGATAAATATAATTGGTGTTGGAAACGTTAAGTCTGAAGGACTTCGTAAAGGATCTATCATTGACATTAATGATACCGTTCATTCTATCAAACGTGCTATAGAAGAAGCTGAAAGAATGATAGGAATGGAAATAAGACAAGTGATAGTTGGAATTTCCGGCAATCAGGTTGCTCTTGAACCTTGTCGCGGAATTGTAGGAGTTTCCAGTCAAAATCGTGAAATTACAAATGAAGATGTTCGGCGTGTTATAGACGAGGCACAAGTTGTTTCTATTTCTCAGGATAGAGAAATTATTGGGGTTATCCGCAAACAATTCATCCTTGATGGCAAGGATGAAATTAATAACCCATGTGGTATGATAGGTGTCCGTTTAGAAGTAGAAGGAACTCTTATCACTGGTTCCAACGCTATCATTACAAATACATTGAGATGTGTTGAGCGTGCCGGTTTAGAAATTACTGATATTATTTTGCAGCCTCTTGCAGCTGGTGAATATGCACTTTCGAAAGACGAGAAAAACCTAGGCGTTGCTTTAATCGACCTAGGAGGCGGCTCAACAACCATTGCCTATTTTGAAGAAGGATTCTTGGCCGCAACAAGTGTAATACCAGTAGGCGGTGATCTTATTACAAATGACCTATCTAAAGTATTACATACTTCAACTGAGGATGCCGAAAAAATTAAAGTCAAATATGGACATGCTTTTTACGATGATGCCTCAGAAGATGAGTTCTTTAGTGTTCCAATTATCGGAAGCGATCAGCATCAGCAATTTAATCAATTATATGTGTCTGAAATTATAGAAGCGCGTATGGAAGAAATTTTTGAATTGATTGCTCATGAATTAAAACGAATGGGGATAAATGATTTACCTGGAGGGTTTGTATTTACAGGCGGTACCGCAAATATGCAAGGCATATTAGAATTAGCTCAAACGATTTTTCAAAGTCCAGTTCGCAAAGCCGTTCCCAACTATATTGGAGTAAGAGAGCCTCAGTATACAACTGCGGTTGGTTTAATTAAATATGCTTACAAGAATGCTAGATTACCAGGTGGAACATTCGTCGCTTCAGCACCTGTAACCGAACCAATCGAGAAGAAAGTACAAAAACAACAACAACAACAGCCAAAAGCAAAACCAGAAAAACATCCGGAAGATAAGATGTCAACAAAAGTAAAAAAATTCCTTGGTCTCTTTTTCGAATAGACAAATACGAAAAGGATTATCGACGAATTAGGAGGATTTGTCATGTTAGAGTTTGATACAAATTTAGATTCTCTTGCTACAATTAAAGTAATTGGGGTTGGCGGCGGTGGAAACAACGCAGTAAATCGTATGATCGAACATGGTGTTCAAGGAGTAGAATTTATCGCGGTAAATACCGATGCACAGGCATTAAACCTTTCAAAAGCAGAAGTAAAAATGCAAATTGGCTCAAAGTTAACAAGAGGACTTGGTGCTGGGGCTAATCCTGAAGTAGGGAAGAAAGCGGCAGAAGAAAGTAAAGAACAATTAGAAGACGCATTACGCGGTGCGGATATGGTGTTTGTAACTGCAGGTATGGGCGGAGGAACAGGAACAGGAGCTGCTCCTGTTATTGCACAAATTGCCCGAGATTTAGGTGCCTTAACTGTTGGGGTTGTAACTCGTCCATTTACATTTGAAGGTAAAAAGCGTTCTAACCAAGCTGCAGGTGGTATTGGTGCAATGAAAGAAGCAGTGGATACATTGATTGTGATCCCGAATGACCGTCTTCTTGAAATTGTAGATAAAAGTACTCCAATGCTCGAAGCTTTCCGTGAAGCTGACAATGTACTTCGTCAAGGGGTTCAGGGTATTTCTGACTTAATCGCGGTTCCGGGACTTATTAACTTAGACTTTGCTGACGTGAAGACGATTATGTCAAATAAAGGTTCTGCATTGATGGGAATCGGAATGGCAACCGGAGAAAATCGTGCAACTGAAGCAGCTAAAAAAGCGATAAGTTCTCCATTGTTAGAAACGTCTATTGACGGTGCACAAGGAGTTCTGATGAATATCACGGGCGGCAGTAATTTAAGTTTATATGAAGTTCAAGAAGCGGCGGATATCGTGGCGACTGCTTCTGACCAAGAAGTAAATATGATTTTTGGTTCTGTAATTAATGAAAACCATAAGGATGAAATTATTGTTACCGTTATTGCCACGGGTTTCAATGAAGAAGTCATCCAGCCAAAGGCAGCTCGTCCAGCGTTTGGACAAACAAAACCACAATTGAGTGCTGTAAAGCGAGAACCAAAGCGTGAAGAAACTCCACAAGAACCTGTTCGTCATAACAATGCTCCTCAAGAAGAAACACTAGATATACCAACCTTCCTACGCAACAGAAACCGTAGAAGATAATAACAAAAAAGACATGGTCCGAAAGGGCCATGTTTTTTTGTTTAAATTTTATTAGACAAAATACGTTGTTTATAGTGAAAATTTCTGTTTTTTTGATTACAGAAAGTGACACACTTTAGCCAATAAAGTAGGTTATACTTTTTTCTAAACAGAATAATAGAAAAGATTGGTAATACACCCTAATGTTAAATCCATGAGCTAGTAAATCGCTGGAGACATTAAAAGGGGGAAGCTGGTTGTCTGTATATTTAGATGTGATTTGGGCCCTTAATCTGTTATTTGATAGCCTTCTCCTGTATCTATCAGCCATTTTTTTAAAGAGACAAATTCGTATTTGGAGGATAATAGCAGGCGGTCTTATTGGTTCCTTAATTATATTATTGTCGTTTACTCCCATACATACCTACTCAAACCATCCGATTTCAAAGTTACTATTCTCGGTGGCTATGGTATTAGTTGTATTTGGTTATAAGCGACTAAGCTTTTTCATTAAGGCATTAATGACTCTTTACGTAACGACGTTTCTTATTGGAGGATCATTGATAGGAGCCCATTATTTTGTTCAATTTGATTCGGAAATGTCAACAAAAGTAATGATTGCAAGTGTTACTGGCTTTGGTGATCCAATCAGCTGGCTATTTGTTTTAGTAGGTTTTCCGGTTGCTTGGCATTTCTCTAAGCGGAATATAGAGAGCATGGAAATGACCAAGATTCAATTTGACCAGATTGTTAATGTCACCTTAATAATAAATAACGAATCTTTTACTTTTAAGGGGTTAGTCGACAGCGGTAATCAGCTTTATGACCCATTATCAAAACTTCCTGTTATGTTTGTCTCCATAAAGAATATGCTCGAAGGCATGGCCGAACCAATTATAAAAATGGCAGGTGATCCAGAATCTCTGATTCTAGGAAATCAAGAGTTTCCCGTTGATTGGCAAAATAAACTAAGGATTGTCCCCTGCCGGGTGGTAGGACAAGAGCACCAGCTTATCGTTGCTGTAAAGCCTGACTCAATTAATATTCATACAAAAGGAGAAAGCTACTTATGCGAAAAAGGCCTCGTGTCGTTTACTATGCAGCAATTATCTGCTGATGATGCTTTTCAATGCATCGTTCATCCAAAAATGCTCACCGGTCCTAAGCAGGATAATGGTTCGGTGAAAGTAAGCTAATATTACTATACTCAGAAAAAAGATATTTTAGAAGGAGGAACTTGCATGAAAAAATGGAGACTTCGCTTATCCTACTACTGGTATAAGATACTGATTAAATTAGGAATAAAAAGTGATGAAGTTTATTATATTGGCGGCAGCGAAGCCTTACCGCCTCCTTTAAGTAAGGATGAAGAAGAACTGCTTTTGAATAAGCTTCCTGGTGGTGATAAGGCTGCCAGATCGATTTTAATTGAACGTAATCTCAGGCTTGTTGTCTATATCGCCAGAAAGTTTGAAAATACCGGTATTAATATTGAGGATTTAATTAGTATTGGAACCATTGGTTTAATTAAAGCGGTGAATACTTTTAATCCGGAGAAAAAAATTAAACTTGCTACATATGCTTCTAGATGTATTGAAAATGAAATTCTAATGTACTTGCGCAGAAACAATAAAATTAGATCAGAAGTTTCCTTTGATGAACCATTAAATATCGATTGGGACGGTAATGAATTATTATTATCGGATGTTTTAGGGACTGAGGACGATATTATTACAAAAGATTTAGAAGCAAATGTTGATAGAAAATTACTAACCAAGGCGTTACACCAATTGTCAGATAGGGAAAAGCAAATTATGGAGCTGCGCTTTGGGTTAACCAATGGGGAAGAAAAGACACAAAAGGATGTAGCCGATATGCTAGGTATATCTCAATCCTATATATCACGCCTTGAAAAAAGGATTATTAAAAGACTGAGAAAAGAATTTAATAAAATGGTTTGATTTAACAAAAAAGAATTTTTTTCAATTAAAAAAAGTCCTTTGAAACTAAGGAAGTAATCGTATTTTTCGGCAATCTCAGGCCAATTCCTAAAAAAGTACAAGTGCATATTTTTCCTTTCCTAGGAGATACTGTTTTTTGTACAGCAACTCCTATGAGGAGGGAAAAGGGATTGACTCGAAATAAAGTTGAAATTTGTGGCGTAGATACATCAAAGCTTCCTGTATTAAAAAATGAAGAGATGAGATTACTCTTCAAGCAAATGCAAGAGGGCGATATTACAGCACGAGAAAAACTCGTCAATGGAAATTTACGACTCGTTCTTAGTGTCATTCAGCGGTTTAACAACCGCGGCGAGTTTGTTGATGATCTGTTTCAGGTTGGCTGTATTGGACTTATGAAATCGATTGATAACTTTGATTTAAGTCAAAACGTTAAGTTTTCCACTTATGCCGTACCAATGATTATTGGCGAAATACGCAGGTACCTGCGCGACAACAATCCTATTCGCGTCTCTAGGTCCTTAAGAGATATCGCCTATAAGGCTCTTCAAGTAAGGGAACGATTAATGAGTGAAACTTCACGGGAACCAACTGCTGAGGAGATTGCAAAGGTATTAGAAGTCCCCCACGAAGAGATAGTTTTCGCATTAGATGCGATTCAAGATCCAGTATCATTGTTTGAACCGATCTATAACGATGGTGGTGATCCTATCTATGTGATGGACCAATTAAGTGATGAAAGAAATAAAGATATTCACTGGATTGAAGAGATTGCCTTAAAAGAAGGAATGCGCCGTTTGAATGAGCGGGAAAAGTTAATTTTAAGAAAACGATTCTTCCAGGGAAAAACGCAAATGGAAGTGGCTGACGAGATTGGGATTTCACAAGCTCAGGTATCGCGTTTAGAAAAAGCCGCAATCAAACAAATGAATAAAAATATCCAGAGTTAAGCTGTCCAATGGGCGGCTTTTTTTCTGTTATTTACAGATATATTGATGAAACAAATCATATATATTCAATAGGATAAAAAGGCAGGAGTGAGAGATATGGTGAAAATTTCAGAATTTCAGATTAAAGATGTCGTGAATGTGGCAGATGGCAAAAAGTTGGGGAATATAGGTGATATCGAAATTAATCTTACAACAGGGAAAATTGAAGCAGTCATCGTCACCGGCAATGGCAAGGTTTTGGGCTTTTTTGGCAGAGAAGAAGATATCGTGATTCCTTGGAAAAATATAATTAAAATTGGTCAAGATGTAATTCTGGTACGATTCAAGGCTATTGAGGAAAGGCCTGCAGAAGAGATGGAAGTATAGATCTTAGCATTATCCACGGTGACCATTTAATCGTTTCATGGTAAACTAGATAAAAACAAATGAGGTTGAGTATGGAACCCTTTGCATATGAAAATCAATCATATTTTTCAATTAAAAATTGGATGGAACAATATCCCGGGCTTGTTGCTGGGTTAACAACCAAAAAAGGCGGCTGTAGTACAGGGATTTATGAAAGTTTTAATCTCGGCTTTCATGTTGGGGATCAGCTTGAAGCTGTTTGTTCTAACCGGAATCATTTAGCTAGCCTTATCCAATTTCCGCTCAATTCCTGGGTAGGTGCTGAACAGACTCATGATACGGTAATTAGAAGAATTACCTTGAATGACCGTGATAAAGGTTCAGATTCATACGACAATGCATTTAAAGGGACCGATGGATTTTATACCAATGAAGAGGGAATCTTATTAACCCTTTGCTATGCGGATTGTGTCCCTCTTTTTTTTATTTCCCCTAAACACAGAATGATTGGTGCAGCACATGCGGGGTGGAAGGGAACGGTCAACGAGATTGCACGGAAGATGGTAGAGAAATGGGGAGAGGAAGGAATACCTCCCGATCAAATATTTGCTGTAATGGGCCCATCTATCTGTAAAAAATGTTATATTGTTAATGATTATGTAATTAATTTTGTAGAAAAGACTCTAGTAGATGTCGAAAAAAAACCCTATAATACAATAAAAGACGGTCAATATACATTAGACTTGCGGGAACTAAATAAAATTATTCTTCTGAAGTCCGGTGTCCCGGAAAAAAATATTCAGGTGACTAATTTATGTTCTAGTTGTAATCAATCAGAATTTTTTTCTCACCGCCGTGATCAAGGTAAAACGGGAAGAATGTTAAGTTTTATTGGATGGAAGGAGACCTCTGAATGAAGGTTGCAGATAATCTCATACATATCAGTCAGCAAATTAGTAATGCATGTCATAAGGTAAATCGGACTCCTGATGAAGTGAAACTGATTGCCGTTACTAAATATGTCAGTATAAATAGAGCTAGTGAAGCATTAGAGGCTGGTATAATAAATCTAGGTGAAAACCGAGATGACGGGCTTCTAAAAAAGTGGGAAGTTTTAGGGGACAAGCCTAAATGGCATTTTATCGGGACCCTGCAGACGCGCAAAGTTAAAAATATTATCGATAAGGTAGAATATATTCACTCTTTAGATCGAATTTCTTTAGCAGAGGAAATTAACAAACGTGCAGTGAAAAAGATGAAATGCCTTGTCCAAGTGAATGTCTCTCAGGAAGAATCAAAGCACGGCTTAGACCCTGTGGCTGTATTAGATTTTATAAAAGACCTAAAAGGATATGAGAATCTTAGCATTGAAGGCTTAATGACAATGGCTCCTCTAACGGATGATGAAGAGCAGCTTCGTAACTGTTTTCGAAAGCTTAGAGAGCTCCGTGACCAAATAAAAAATTGTAATCTTAAATATGCCCCATGTAATGAGCTTTCCATGGGGATGTCAAATGATTTTGAAATTGCGATTGAAGAAGGAGCAACGATGATTAGAATCGGAACTGCACTGGTAGGTGCAGCTGGGGAGGAGGAATAAAATGACGATTAAATCGAAATTAAAAACATTTTTCTTTTTAGATGATGATTACGATGATAATAATCAAGATGACTATGAAAAGGTTGAACCTATAAAGCCTCAAAAACAGTCGACGAAACCCCAAAATGTTGTTAGTTTACAAAGTGTCCAAAAGTCTTCAAAAGTAATTTTAGTTGAACCGAGAGTATATGCAGAGGCACAGGATATCACCGACCATTTAAAAAACCGTCGTGCAGTTGTTGTAAATCTTCAACGGATTAACCATGAGGAAGGAAGGCAAATTGTCGATTTTTTAAGTGGAGCAGTCTATGCAATAGGTGGAGACATTCAGAAAATTGGATCGAGTATTTTTTTATGTACTCCTGATAATGTTGAAATTTCTGGTAATATTTCCGAATTAGTAAAGGATCAAGAACTTCAAGATACGAGGTGGTAAAAAGAGATGGATATTATCTTTAATGTTTTAATCCAATTACTTGGAATATATAAATGGATGCTGATTATCTATATCCTTTTATCATGGTTCCCTAATATGAGAGACTCTCAAATCGGAACAATCCTTGGGAAATTATGTGAGCCATTTCTAGAACCTTTTAGAAAAATCATTCCACCTTTTGGTATGATGGATCTTTCTCCTTTAGCGGCTTTCTTTGTTTTATCTTTTGCTCCGCATGGCTTAAGAGTACTGCAAAATTTAATTTCTTAATTTAACCTATCCGGTCTGAGGAGTTAAACATGAATATTTATCAGCATTTTCGCCTGGAGGAACGGGAATTTATTGATTTAGTATTACATTGGAAAGATTATGTTGATTCAAGCTATACAGCTAAGCTTACCGATTTTCTTGATCCACGAGAGCAGCATATTTTAAAGGTCTTAATAGGTGAGACTGGAACTATAAAGTATCAGCTTTTTGGCGGGATACCTGGAAGTGAAAGAAAAAGAGCATTAATCATGCCGGACTACTTGACTCCCAATGAAGAAGAATTTCAGATTAATCTCTTTGAAATCGACTATCCTATTAAATTTGTTACAATCGAACACCCCCAAGTTCTAGGTTCACTTATGTCCCTTGGATTAAAACGAGGGAAATTTGGCGACATCTTAATGAAAGATGGACAAGTTCAATTTTTCGCCGCAGCCGAAATTAGTGAGTATGTTAAAAACAACTTAGAATCTATTGGTAAAGCTTCTATCAGATTAAAAGGGCTGAAACTGGATGAAGCAATCACGACCAATGATTTATGGATGGAGCAGGTCACTACTGTTTCATCATTAAGGCTCGATACAATTATTTCTGGTATTCATAATATCTCAAGACAAAAATCACAGCTTTTTATTCAACAAGGATTAGTAAAAGTAAACTGGACATCCATCGAGAACGTCTCCTTTGAATGTGGAGAAGGTGATTTATTGTCAGTTAGAGGCTATGGCAGAGTGAAAATTTTGTCTATTGAAGGAAAAACAAAAAAAGACAAGTGGCGAATTGTTGTCGGAAAACAAAAATAATTTTTCTTCCTTGCAGGATTTCCGAAAACATTGTCGAATATTTGCTTTATACATTATATACATACAGAAGAAAGATTCTTGGAGGTGGCATCATGCCGTTAACGCCGTTAGATATTCACAATAAAGAATTTAATAAAGGTTTCCGTGGTTACGATGAAGACGAGGTAAATGAATTTTTAGATCAAGTGATTAAGGATTATGAATTAGTCCTCCGTGAAAAAAAAGAACTGGAAGAAAAAATAAATGAAATGAAGGACCGTCTAGGTCACTTTGTAAATATTGAAGAAACCTTAAATAAGTCAATTGTCATTGCTCAAGAGGCAGGAGAAGATGTAAAACGAAATGCACAAAAGGAAGCGAAACTCATCATTAAGGAAGCTGAAAAAAATGCTGACCGTATCGTAAACGAGTCGCTTTCAAAAGCTAGAAAAATTGCTCTTGAGATTGAGGATTTAAAAAAGCAATCAAAAGTGTTCCGTACACGTTTTAAAATGTTGATAGAAGCTCAGCTGGATATGCTTAATACAGATGACTGGGATCATTTATTAGAATATGAAGTGGATGCAACTGAATTAAAAATCCACGAAGAAGAAGATTCCTTAGCTTGACGAATTGATATTATTTCGCATATAATTTTTTAACAGATAAATAAAAAAATGGTAATGACAATGAGAGGGACAGTACAATTTTCATAAACTTTTGATAGCGAGCCGGGGAGGGTGGAAGCCTGGGAAAAGTGGGAAATTGGAAGATCACCCTTGAGTCCCAGGCTGAAACTCTTTTTAAAAGAAGAATAAGTTATGGCGGGTTATTCACGTTACGAATCTTAAAGAGGATAGTACGATTTACGTTCTATCTATCAGGGTGGTACCGCGGGAATAAAACCTTCTCGTCCCTTTTTTGGGATGAGAGGGTTTTTTTATTTGTCTATTGTCAATTCTGTTTATGATGAGTATTACAGGAGGAATAAGAAATGGAATATAAAGATACGTTATTAATGCCAAAGACTGAATTTCCAATGCGTGGAAATCTTCCTCAAAGAGAACCTGAAATACAGGCAAAGTGGGAAGAAATGAATATTTACAAAAAGGTTCAGGAGCGTACTGCAGGACGTCCAATGTTTGTGCTCCATGATGGACCTCCATATGCAAATGGCGATATTCATATGGGTCACGCCCTAAACAAAGTATTAAAGGACATGATTGTTCGCTTTAAATCGATGAGTGGCTTTAATGCACCATATGTTCCAGGCTGGGATACACATGGTTTGCCAATCGAGCAGGCTTTAACAAATAAGGGCGTAAAGCGCAAAGAGATGACTGTAGCTGAATTCCGTCAGCTCTGTACAAAATATGCGCTTGAACAAGTTAGTAATCAGCGTGAACAATTTAAACGCATCGGTGTACGTGGTGATTGGGAAAACCCATATATCACACTTAATCCGGAATATGAGGCACAGCAGATTAAAGTTTTTGGAGAAATGGCGAAAAAAGGCTATATATATAAAGGTCTTAAGCCTGTATATTGGTCCCCGTCCAGTGAATCAGCTCTTGCTGAAGCTGAAATTGAATATCAAGATAAAAAGTCACCTTCCATTTATGTAGGCTTTAAAGTAAAAGATGGAAAAGGTGTTCTTGATACGGACGTCCAAATTGTGATCTGGACGACTACACCTTGGACCATTCCGGCTAACTTAGGAATTTCAGTTCACCCAGACCTAACTTATGTAGTCGTTGAAACGAATGGAAACAAATACTTAGTTGCAGAAGCTCTTTTAGAAGCAGTAACAAAGGAAGTAGGCTGGGAAGATGTTTCTGTTGTTCAAAAAGTAAAAGGAAATGAACTAGAACATATCCTTGCAGCACATCCATTATATGGCCGTGACTCTTTAGTAATGCTAGGTGAGCATGTTACAACAGATGCTGGAACAGGCTGTGTTCATACAGCTCCTGGACACGGTGAGGATGACTTCCATGTTGGTCAAAAGTATGGACTTGAAGTACTTTGCCCAGTAGATGATAAAGGTGTAATGACTAGAGAAGCACAAGGTTTCGAAGGATTATTTTACGATACGGCAAATAAGCCTATTGCGCAAAGCTTAGAAGAAGCAGGAGCTCTCTTAAAGCTTTCATTTATTACACACTCTTACCCACATGATTGGAGAACAAAAAAGCCTGTAATTTTTAGAGCTACAGCGCAATGGTTCGCATCGATAAAGGACTTCAGAGACGACCTGCTCGAAGCAGTTAAAGAAACAAAGTGGGTACCAGCATGGGGTGAAACACGACTATTTAATATGGTTCGTGACCGCGGAGATTGGTGTATCTCACGCCAACGTGTATGGGGAGTTCCAATCCCAGTGTTTTATGCTGAAAATGGAGAAGAAATCATTACAGATGAAACAATTGAACACGTTTCAGGCTTGTTCCGTGAATTCGGTTCAAATATTTGGTTTGAGCGGGAAGCAAAAGACCTTCTGCCGGAAGGCTTTTCACATCCTGGAAGCCCTGATGGATTGTTTACGAAAGAAACAGATATCATGGATGTTTGGTTTGATTCAGGTTCATCTCACCAAGCTGTTCTCCTAGAAAGAGAAGACTTAGTACGACCAGCAGATTTATATCTTGAAGGTTCAGATCAATATCGCGGCTGGTTTAACTCTTCACTATCAACTGCTGTTGCAGTAACAGGGAAAGCTCCTTATAAAGGTGTACTCAGCCATGGATTTGCCCTGGATGGTGAAGGCAGGAAAATGAGTAAATCATTAGGAAACGTTGTTATTCCTGAGAAAGTAATGAAACAATTAGGAGCAGATATTCTAAGGCTTTGGGTGGCTTCTGTTGATTATCAATCAGATGTTCGTGTATCCGATGCTATCCTAAAGCAGGTTGCAGAGGTTTATCGAAAAATCCGGAATACCTTCCGTTTCTTGCTTGGTAACTTGGCGGACTTTAATCCTGCAAGTGATCGGGTTGAATATGAAAACCTTCGTGAAGTTGATCAATTTATGCTTGTAAAATTAAATAAGCTGATTAAATATTCTTTAAATGCTTATGAAAATTACGAGTTCGCAGGAATTTACCATGCAGTTAATAATTTCTGTACCCTTGATTTAAGTGCATTCTATCTTGATTTTGCTAAGGATGTTCTTTATATTGAGTCGGTTAACAATCCCGAGCGACGTGCGATTCAAACAGTTCTTTACGATTCGTTAGTTGCATTAACAAAGTTAGTTACTCCAATTCTTCCTCATACTGCAGACGAGGTTTGGACATTTATTCCTGCAGTAACTGAAGAAAGTGTACAATTAACGGATATGCCGGAATATCAGGAACTTAAGAATGCAGCTGCATTGGAAGAAAAATGGACTGCATTTATGAACCTTCGTGATGATGTATTAAAAGCGCTTGAAGAAGCTCGAAATCAAAAGGTTATTGGTAAATCATTAACTGCAAAGGTTTCATTATATGTGAATGAAAATACGAAAGCCTTATTAGACTCTATTCAAGAGAATGTACAGCAATTATTTATCATCTCTGGATTTGAAGTCGCAGGAAGCTATGATCAAGCACCAGAAAATGCAATTAAATTGGATACAGCTGCCATTGTTGTTACTAAAGCCGAAGGCGAAACGTGTGAACGCTGCTGGGTTGTAACACCTGAAGTTGGAAAAGACACTGAGCACCCTACACTTTGCCCGCGTTGTGCAGAAGTAGTGAAAGGAAACTATACGCACTTAGCTTAATAGCAATTCCCCATGATTAATTCATGGGGTTTTTTCATTTTTTAACCTATTCCGTTAATTGTTGTTTTGGTTGTCAAATGTTTTCCCGGGTCATCTCAATTTATAGAGAGATAATATAACAAATGACTTAACGGAGGTTACAACTATGAATGCAATGCAGGAAGAGCTGTTTTGGGAACTCCGTAAAACACAATTAGAAATTTTAAAATCATTGAAAAATAAACAGAAAAATGATTGGATTGTTACCGTTTTAGAGGAAGAATTGGCGGATATTACCTCTGCCATTCAAAAGCTTGAGGATGGTAATTTTGGACAGTGTGAATTTTCAGGTGAACCGATACCTGATAATCTTTTGAAAATTATGCCTACAATAAAAACAGCAAAGGATACTGAGATTTTGGAGCATTTTTGTCGGAAACCAATTAATTCCTCCATTTTCTAGCGTTACGTTGTTGTTTCTCTGAAGATTATGCTAAAATGCTAAGGAGTAAAGTCAACGCGTGAGATGGAGGTATTCCTTAGTGTTTTATTATTTAATCGCAATTTTTATTATTATACTAGACCAAGTCACAAAGTGGATGATTGTCACAAAAATGTATCTTGGTGAAAGTATCCCAATTATCGAGGATTTTTTGTATATTACTTCTCACCGAAATCGGGGAGCAGCATGGGGGATATTACAAGGACAGATGTGGTTCTTTTATGTGATTACCGCTATAGTAATCATTGCGATCATTTACTACATGCAAAAAGAAGCAAAAGGTAAGTGGCTGCTTGGTGTTTCCTTAGCATTTATGTTAGGCGGCGCTATAGGTAATTTTATCGACCGCTTGCTTCGCAAAGAAGTTGTTGATTTTATTCATACGTATATTTTGAATTATAACTTCCCAGTATTTAATATTGCCGATTCGGCTTTAGTCATTGGCGTAGTATTATTAATGATTCAGATGCTGCGTGATGAGCGTGAAACAAAGGAGAAATCATATGGAGAAAATGGTACACACCATTCTTGAACCTGAAAAGGGAGACCGAATTGATAAAGTTATTTCTACTTTAGATGAAGAATGGTCAAGAACTCAGGTTCAGCAATGGATTAAAGAAGGTAATGTCCTAGTAAATGGACAAAAAATCAAAACAAATTACAAATGTAATATCAATGATGAAATCGAGATTACGATCCCAGACCCAGAATTACTTGATGTAATTCCGGAAGAAATGGATTTAGATATTTATTTCGAAGATAAAGACGTTTTAGTGGTTAACAAACCAAGCGGGATGGTGGTTCATCCAGCACCTGGACATTTAACAGGAACACTTGTTAATGGATTAATGGCCCATTGCAAAGATTTATCCGGAATAAATGGTGTTTTAAGACCTGGTATCGTTCATCGTATCGATAAAGACACCTCTGGTCTTTTAATGGTCGCTAAAAATGATATGGCCCATGAAAAACTTGTTAACCAATTAGTGGAAAAGACCGTTACTCGGAAGTATAGAGCCGTTGTACATGGAGTAATTCCGCACGATTTTGGAACAATCGATGCACCGCTTGGAAGAGATACAAAAGATCGGCAAAGTATGACCGTGGTGGATAATGGGAAGCATGCAGTTACTCATTTCCATGTGATTGAGCGGTTTAAGGATTTTACGTTTGTGGAGTGTCAACTGGAGACAGGCAGGACTCACCAAATTCGTGTTCATATGAAATACATTGGCTATCCGCTTGCGGGTGACCCAAAGTATGGTCCAAAGAAAACATTGGACATTAATGGACAAGCATTGCATGCAGGAATCCTTGGATTTAACCACCCTAGAACAGACGAATACATGGAATTCGAAGCACCGCTGCCTAAAGAATTTGAAGAGGTATTAGAGCAATTACGAAATAATCATTGACATATTTGTCGAATTAAAGTACGATAACAACAGTTGAATATGCCTTTAAAACAGTCCAGTGAGGCTGAGAAGGAAACGGATAATTAGATGGGATACCTATGCCCATACTAACAAACTCGTCTACCTCTCACCTCAAGGTGAGAGGTTTTTTTATTAATAGCAGGCGGGTGAGATAAGTGAATCAAAAAGCAGTAGTATTAGACGCACAAGCGATCGGAAGAGCATTAACAAGGATTGCCCACCAAATCATTGAAAAAAATAAAGGGATTGAAAATTGTGTACTAGTAGGTATCCGGACCAGAGGAATATTCATTGCAGAAAGACTAGCTGCAAAAATTGAAGAAATTGAAGGTAAACCGATACCTGTAGGTGAATTGGACATAACCCTTTACCGTGACGATTTAACCAAAAAGACCGATGATCAGGAACCACTTGTAAAGGGTTCAGATATTCCGGTTGAATTAAAAGATAAAAAAGTAATACTTGTTGATGATGTCTTATATACGGGCAGAACCGTTAGAGCAGGACTGGACGCAGTAATGGACCTTGGCCGTCCCTCAACGATACAACTGGCTGTACTGGTTGACCGCGGACACCGCGAGCTGCCAATTCGAGCAGATTATGTTGGTAAAAACATTCCAACTTCCAGCAATGAAAAGGTCGTTGTTGAATTACAAGATGTCGATAAGGTTGACCAAGTAAGTATCTTTGAAAATTAAATAGTTACCCTTTTAATTGCAGTCCAGTGAGGCTGACAAAGGGGAAAATGCCATCATTAAAGCTAAACTGGCATTTCCATACCCTCTTTGTACACTCATGGACAAAGAGGGTTTTTTATTAGAAAACACAGGCATAATAATAGAAAAATTGTGGAGGAGAAAAAATTGAACAACAAACCCATCCTAGACATAAAACAAATACCAAATCCTGCGCAATGGCTTACTTTAAGCTTACAACATTTATTCGCAATGTTTGGAGCGACCATTCTAGTTCCATATCTTGTTGGGTTGAGTCCAGCAATTGCATTAATATCAAGTGGATTAGGAACACTCGCTTTCCTCATGATTACAAAATGGCAGGTTCCAGCATACCTTGGTTCCTCGTTTGCATTTATTGCTCCAGTGATTGCGGCAAAAGCAACAGCCGGTCCAGGGGGTGCCATGATTGGTTCATTCCTTGCGGGTCTTGTTTACGGAATTGTAGCGCTGATCATAAGTAAAGCAGGACATCGTTGGATTATGAATCTGCTGCCACCGATTGTAGTCGGTCCAGTTATAATCGTAATCGGTTTAGCGCTCGCAGGAACAGCAGTTAGTATGGCAATGAATAATCCTGCAGGAGAATATAGCTTGATTCATTTCTCCGCTGCTTTAGTAACTTTAGCGGCAACCATTATCTGTACCATATACATGCGCGGCATGTTAAGTATTATCCCGATCTTGGCAGGTATAGTGATAGGATACCTATACTCCTTTGCAATCGGCATAGTTGATTTTAAGCCAGTATTAGAAGCAAGTTGGTTTGAAATGCCTGAATTCATCATTCCGTTTGTAAGCTACGAAGTAAAAATAACATGGGACTTAGCGCTCCTAATGGTGCCAGTCGCAATCGTAACGCTTTCTGAACATATTGGCCACCAGCTTGTACTAAGTAAAGTGGTTGGACGAGATTATATTAAAGAACCTGGTTTACACCGCTCTATTTTGGGTGATGGAACAGCGACAATCATTTCAGCTTTGATCGGCGGACCTCCAAAAACAACGTACGGAGAGAATATCGGTGTCCTTGCAATCACTCGAGTTTACAGTGTGTATGTCATAGCAGGTGCAGCTGTTCTCGCAACGATCTTTGGATTTATCGGAAAAATAACAGCATTAATCAGTACAATCCCAACTCCTGTTATGGGAGGCGTCTCCATTCTACTTTTTGGAATCATTGCTTCATCCGGTTTACGTATGCTTGTTGACAGTAAAATTGATTTTGGTAACAATCGGAACTTGGTGATATCATCGGTCATTCTTGTCATGGGAATTGGCGGTGCCTTTATAAAAGTATCAGAATCCTTCCAGATTCAAGGTATGGCATTTGCTGCAATTGCCGGAGTTCTTTTACACCTAGTCCTGCCTGGTAAAGAACCAGTTAATGAAGATATGTTTGAACAGACTGTAGAAAAAGATAAACACAAAACTGCATAAGGATAATCAACCTTTTAAAAGTAGTTCAGAGAGGCTATAAGGGTGTAATACTGAGTCATCATAATGTGTCCACACATCATGAACTTGGTTAGTTTTATTGCACCCTGATCCATGATGGTCAGGGTCTTTTTTTACAAAAAAAAGAGATGGGGGAATAGCATGTTGAATCACTTGCTAACCACAAATGAGCTTAAAGTTGAAGAGATATATCAAATTTTAACAGAGGCACAGCAATTTGCTGATGGAATGAAGTGGAGTCCAGAAACACAAATGTTTTCTGCTAACTTATTTTTTGAGGCAAGTACAAGGACTAAATCGAGTTTTGAAGTGGCTGAGAGACGTTTAGGGCTAAAGGTCATTCCATTTGAAGTCCAAACTTCAAGTGTTCAAAAGGGAGAAACACTTTACGATACCGTAAAAACACTTGAATCAATTGGCGTTAATACCGTTGTTATTCGCCATGGGCAGGATCGTTACTTTGATGAACTCGTTGAAAAAGTAAATATCCCAATCATTAATGGAGGTGATGGCTGTGGTCATCATCCTACACAATCTCTTTTAGATCTCTTAACCATTTATCAGGAGTTTGGCACTTTTACCGGCTTGAAAATAGCCATCATTGGTGACATTAGGCACAGCCGAGTAGCACGTTCAAATGCCGATACCCTGACCAGATTAGGAGCAGAAGTTATTTTCTCAGGACCAATTGAATGGTTTGACCATCACAGTCTGAGTGCTCTAAGATTTAGACCAATTGATGAGGCAATAGAGGAGGCTGATGTGGTTATGCTCCTGCGCGTTCAGCATGAACGCCATCAAAAAAAGGGAAGCTACACAGCAGCAGATTATCATAGACAGTTTGGGCTTACATTAGAAAGAGAGAAGATGATGAAGTCTGACAGTATCATTATGCACCCTGCACCAGTAAATCGAAATGTTGAGATATCTGATAGCTTAGTAGAATGCAAACGATCAAGAATCTTCAAGCAAATGGAAAATGGTGTATTTGTAAGAATGGCTGTATTAAAGAGGTCACTAGAAACCTTAAAAGGAGTGTATGGAAATGAAACTACTTATTCAGAACGCCAGTTACATAGCATTTAATGGCGAAAAGAAACTGGCCGACATTTTAATAAAAGATGGAAAAATTGTAAAGATTGATAAAAAGATAGAAACAGCGGCAGATCGAACAATTAATGCGGAAGGAATGCTCGTTGCTCCAGGATTTATCGATTTGCACGTTCATCTTCGTGAGCCAGGAGGCGAGAAGAAAGAAACGATTGCAACCGGTACGCTCGCAGCAGCAAGAGGCGGCTATACCACACTTGCGGCAATGCCAAATACTAGACCTGTACCAGATTCAGTCGAACAAATGGAATGGGTGCAAAACAGAATTCAAGAAACGGCAAGCGTCCGTGTTTTGCCTTATGCTTCCATCACAGTCAGACAGCTTGGCAGGGATTTAACAGATTTTGAGGGATTAAAGAATGCTGGAGCTTTCGCGTTTACAGATGATGGTGTCGGTGTCCAATCTGCAGATATGATGTTAAAGGCAATGAAGAAGGCAGCGGCAGCTGGTATGGCTATTGTTGCCCATTGTGAAGAAGACACTCTTATCAATAAGGGCTGTGTGCATGAAGGTTCTTTTTCTGAAAAGAATGGATTAAATGGAATTCCATCTGTATGTGAGTCCGTCCAGATTGCAAGGGATGTGCTGCTTGCAGAGGCGGCAGGATGTCATTATCACGTTTGCCATGTCAGTACAAAAGAATCGGTTCGAGTGATTCGCGACGCAAAAAAAGCAGGGATTAAAGTCACTGCTGAAGTTACACCACACCATTTACTATTAACTCAAGATGATATCCCAGATAGCCTGGATCCAAATTATAAAATGAATCCACCGCTCCGTGATCATGCGGACCGAGAGGCATTACTTGAAGGACTATTGGACGGCACGATTGATTTTATTGCAACTGATCATGCACCACATACTAGTGAAGAAAAAAATGAGGGAATAGAGCTTGCTCCTTTCGGAATTGTCGGGTTAGAAACTGCTTTTCCGCTGCTTTATACACATTTTGTCTTAAAGAACATCATGACTCTTGAACAGTTAATTGGTTTTATGACTAAAAAACCTGCAGAAACATTTTCTCTTCCATTTGGAACCATTGAAGTGGGAGCACCTGCAGACATCGTATTATTAAATCTGGAAGAAGAAAGAGTAATTGATCCACAGGAATTTCTATCTAAAGGGAAAAACACACCATTTACTGGCTGGAATTGTAAGGGCTGGCCAGAAATGACGATTGCAAGCGGGCAAGTAGTTTGGGAAAAAGGACGTGTTATAGTATGAAAGCACAACTTATCTTAGAAGATGGAACAGTTTTTATCGGCGACGGTTTTGGAAGTCATATGGATACAATCGGAGAAGTCGTCTTTAATACAGGAATGACAGGCTATCAAGAAATACTTTCAGACCCATCTTATTGTGGGCAAATTGTTATGCTGACGTACCCGTTGATTGGAAACTACGGAATCAATCGAGACGATTTTGAGACCATTATCCCTGCAGTGAAAGGCTTTATTGTCAAGGAAGCTGCAGAATTCCCTTCCAATTGGAGAAGTGAATTTACGATTGATGAGTACTTTAAAATGAAAAATATCCCTGGAATTGCAGGTATAGATACACGTAAATTAACAAGAATTATTCGTCAATATGGAACATTAAAAGGAGCCATTTGCTCGATTGAAAGTGATCCAAGTGAAGTAATTAGTAAACTAAGACAGACGAAGCTGCCGATTGACCAAGTGAGAAGAGTCTCCACAAAAAATTCTTATCCAAGTCCAGGTAGAGGAAAAAGAATTGTGCTTGTTGATTTCGGAATGAAACACGGCATTTTACGAGAATTAAATAAACGCAATTGTGATGTCGTTGTGGTTCCATACCATACAACTGCGGATGAAATCCTGCAATTACGACCAGATGGAATTATGCTTTCCAACGGACCTGGGGATCCAAAGGATGTCCCAGAAGCGATTCATATGATTAAACAGCTATTAGGCTTAGTACCGATATTTGGTATCTGCCTTGGACACCAATTATTTGCATTAGCATGTGGGGCAAATACAGTCAAAATGAAATTCGGTCATCGAGGTTCTAACCATCCTGTTAAAGATTTAAAAACAGGGAAAATCGCAATTACAGCACAAAACCATGGATTTACGGTTGAAGAAAAGTCATTACAGAATACTAAACTGGCAGTTACCCATATCGCCTTAAATGATGGAACAGTCGAAGGTTTAAAGCATTTAGAATATCCTGCATTTACTGTTCAATACCACCCAGAAGCGTCACCAGGACCTGAAGACGCCAACCATTTATTCGATCAGTTTCTTGCGATGATTGAAGATCAAAAACAGGAGGTTTCCACAACATGCCAAAACGTACTGATATAAACTCCATTTTAGTGATTGGTTCAGGACCGATTGTTATCGGCCAGGCAGCAGAATTTGATTATGCAGGCACCCAGGCGTGTATTGCTCTTAAAGAAGAAGGCTATCGTGTTATTCTTGTAAACTCAAATCCGGCAACCATTATGACAGATACTGAGATTGCGGATGCTGTTTATATTGAACCATTAACAGAGGAATTTGTTAGCAGAATCATTCGAAAAGAACGCCCAGACGCCCTTCTTGCCACTCTTGGCGGTCAAACAGGTCTAAACTTAGCTGTTGAGTTATCAAAATCAGGAGTTTTAGAAGAGTGTGAAGTTGAGATCTTAGGAACAAAGTTATCCGCGATTGAACAAGCTGAGGACCGTGATTTATTCCGAACACTAATGAATGAACTTGGGGAACCTGTTCCAGACAGTGAAATCATCCATGAATTAGCCGAAGCCCATGCATTTGTTGATAAAATCGGATTTCCAGTGATTGTCCGCCCTGCTTACACGCTTGGTGGTACAGGCGGCGGTATCTGTCATAACCGAGAAGAGTTGGACGAAATTGTAACGAGCGGTTTAAAGCACAGCCCGGTAACTCAATGTTTACTTGAGAAAAGTATTGCCGGTTATAAAGAAATCGAATATGAAGTAATGCGTGATGGAAATGACAATGCTATTGTCGTCTGTAACATGGAAAACATCGATCCTGTTGGCGTACACACAGGTGACTCGATTGTCGTGGCACCAAGTCAAACGTTAAGCGATAGGGAATATCAGCTATTAAGAAATGTTTCTCTTAAAATTATTCGTGCGCTAGGAATAGAAGGCGGTTGTAATGTTCAGCTCGCACTCGACCCTTATAGCTTTAACTACTACATCATCGAAGTAAATCCAAGGGTCAGCCGTTCTTCTGCACTTGCTTCGAAAGCAACAGGTTATCCAATTGCTAAACTTGCAGCAAAAATTGCAGTAGGTTTAACACTGGACGAAATGCTTAATCCTGTAACAGGAAAAACTTATGCAAGCTTTGAACCGGCTCTAGACTACATCGTTACGAAAATTCCGAGGTGGCCATTTGATAAATTTGAATCAGGCAATCGTTCACTAGGAACGCAAATGAAAGCAACTGGCGAAGTAATGGCGATTGGAAGAACTTTTGAGGAATCATTATTAAAAGCAATCCGCTCGTTAGAAGCTGGTGTTTACCATTTCGAATTAAATGGAGCAGAAGAGATTAGTAATGAATTACTAGAAAAACGAATTTGTAAAGCCGGAGATGAGAGGCTGTTTTACATTGCAGAAGCACTGAAAAGAGGTATTACAGTAGAAACTATTCATCAATGGAGCCAAATTGACTTATTTTTCTTAAATAAGTTCCAGGGAATTATCGAATTAGAAGCAAAACTTGCTTCTAACCAAATGGATATGGATATTCTTAAGGAAGCCAAACAAAAGGGGTTCTCTGATAAAACAATTGCAAAACTATGGAATCAAAAAGAACAGGATATTTACCACCTACGCAAAGACTTTGGAATGGTTCCTGTTTATAAAATGGTAGATACGTGTGCCGCTGAATTTGAGTCAGAAACACCTTACTACTATGGAACATACGAGGAAGAAAATGAATCGATTGTAACTGACAGACAAAGTGTCATTGTTCTTGGTTCCGGTCCAATCCGTATCGGCCAAGGTATTGAATTTGATTACGCTACGGTTCATTCTGTTAAAGCGATAAAAGAAGCAGGCTATGAAGCCATTATTATTAACAATAATCCTGAAACGGTTTCAACTGATTTCAGTATCTCTGATAAGCTTTATTTTGAACCACTAACGATTGAGGATGTAATGAGTATTATTGATTTAGAAAAACCACTGGGTGTTGTCGTTCAATTTGGCGGGCAAACTGCCATTAACCTAGCTGCAAAATTACAGGAAAATGGGGTAAAGATTCTTGGAACAAGCCTAGAGGATTTGGATCGTGCAGAAAACAGGGATAAATTTGAGCAAGCACTTGTAGAGCTTGATATTCCAATGCCGCTCGGAAAAACTGCATTATCCGTTTCTGAAGCTGTTGGAATTGCAAATGAAATTGGCTACCCAGTCCTAGTGCGCCCTTCTTATGTACTCGGCGGCAGAGCAATGGAAATCGTCTATCGTCAAGAAGAACTGCTTCATTATATGGAAAATGCGGTTAAAATCAATCCAGAACATCCAGTTTTGATTGACCGCTACTTAACTGGAAAAGAAATCGAAGTAGACGCCATTTGCGACGGTGAAAATGTGTTAATACCTGGAATTATGGAACATATTGAACGTGCAGGGGTACATTCCGGGGATTCTATAGCAGTTTATCCGCCGCAGACACTTTCAGAAGGAATCAAAAAAACGCTGGTTGAATACACCGAAAAAATGGCTAAGGGCCTAAACATTGTTGGACTGTTGAATATTCAGTATGTAATCTCAAAGGATGAGGTATATGTCCTTGAAGTCAATCCACGTTCAAGTCGTACGGTTCCATTCTTAAGTAAAATCACGAATGTTCCAATGGCTAAAATTGCAACAAAAGCAATTTTAGGAGTATCCATTGTAGAACAAGGCTACTCACCTGGAATCGTCCCTGAGAAGAATGGAGTTTATGTAAAAGTTCCAGTTTTCTCGTTTGCAAAGTTGAGAAGCGTTGACATTACGCTTGGACCGGAAATGAAATCAACCGGTGAAGTAATGGGAAAAGATAGTACCCTTGAGAAAGCACTTTATAAAGGACTAATTGCCTCAGGTATGAATATCCAAAAATTCGGTACTGTATTGTTTACAGTCGCGGATAAAGATAAACAAGAATCATTAAAGCTTGCTAAACGATTTGCTGCAAATGGCTACCGTATTATGGCAACTAGCGGAACAGCTGCAGTTCTTCAATCTGCTGGCCTGCCGGTTAAGGTAATTGGAAAGATTGGCTCTGAAGGCAAGACACTGTTAGACGTTATTCATAATGGGGAAGCCCAACTGATTGTCAACACACTTACAAAAGGTAAACAGCCTGAACGTGATGGCTTTAGAATCCGCCGTGAAGCAGTTGAAAACGGAGTGCCGTGCTTAACATCATTAGATACAGCTGATGCCATTCTTAAAGTTATCGAATCAATGAATTTTTCAGCAGAAGCAATGGCAGCAGAAGAGAAGGAGGTTGTTTTTGCTTGATAAAAAAGGAATTATGCAAAATCATCTCCCAGAAAGAAATTGCAAAAGATATTTTTGAACTAACGGTGGAAGCAAATTTTGTGAATGAGATTCATGCACCTGGACAGTTCGTGCATATTCGAGTTGCGAAGGGATTAGATCCTCTATTGCGACGACCAATCAGTATCTCTTCATTTGATAAAAAGAATTCACAATTTACAATGATTTATCGCAAGGAAGGAAAAGGGACTACGTTGCTTGCTGAAAATGGTCCGGGAATGCTGCTAGACATTCTCGGTCCTTTAGGCAATGGATTTCCTGTCAATGAAGTCAATACAGGTCAAACCGCACTGCTTGTTGGCGGCGGGATCGGTGTTCCCCCTTTATATGAACTTTCTAAGCAGTTGACAGCTAGAGGAGTAAAGGTTATTCATGTTCTTGGTTTCCAGACAGAGTCTGCTGTTTTTTATGAAGATGAGTTTTTAGAATACGGAGATACTTATATTACAACTGTGGACGGTTCATACGGAAAAAAAGGTTTTGTTACGGATATTATTAAAGATTTACAGTTTGATTGCCTATATACATGCGGGCCTACTCCCATGCTGAAAGCAATTGAAAATGGGTATTCAAATAAAAAAGTGTTTCTATCATTAGAAGAGAGAATGGGCTGCGGGGTAGGAGCTTGCTTTGCTTGTGTTTGTAAAACAAGCAATGAGCATGAAGATGTCTCCTATAAAAAAGTCTGCAGTGATGGTCCAGTTTTCCGTGCCGGGGAGGTAGTAATATGAGCAAATTAAACATACAGTTGCCTGGTTTAAGCCTAAAAAACCCAATTATGCCTGCTTCGGGGTGCTTTGGATTTGGAAGAGAATATAGTCAATTTTATGACTTAAGTAAACTTGGTGCGATTATGATTAAAGCTACTACGGTGGAACCTCGATTTGGGAATCCAACACCGAGAGTGGCGGAAACATCCTCAGGAATGCTTAATGCAATTGGTCTGCAAAATCCTGGCTTGGAAAAAGTGTTAAGCAATGAGCTTCCATGGTTATCGCAGTATGATGTCCCGATTATTGCCAACGTTGCAGGATCATTGGAAGAAGATTACATCGAGGTGGCAGAACACATCTCGAAAGCTTCTAATGTTCATGCCTTAGAATTGAATATTTCCTGCCCAAATGTAAAAACAGGAGGAATCGCTTTCGGTACCATTCCAGAGGTCGCAAAGCAGTTAACTCGGAAAGTAAAAGAAGTCTCCGAAGTTCCGGTTTATGTCAAGCTTTCACCGAATGTAACCAATATTGTAGAAATGGCCAAAGCAGTTGAAGATGGTGGAGCGGATGGCTTAACGATGATCAACACGCTAGTTGGAATGCGATTGGATTTAAAAACAGGTAAGCCAATCTTAGCTAATCGTACTGGCGGTCTATCCGGACCTGCTATTAAACCAGTCGCTTTACGGATGATTTATGAAGTGAGTCAGGCAGTAAATATCCCAATCATTGGTATGGGTGGTATTGAGTCTGCAGAAGATGTAATTGAATTCTATTATGCCGGGGCAAGTGCCGTTGCGGTCGGTACAGCAAATTTTGTGGACCCATTTGTGTGTCCAACAATTATTGATGAATTGCCATTGTTATTAGACCAATTAGGCTATGAACACATCAGTGAATGCAGGGGAAGGAGCTGGCAGGAGCATGGACAACTCGCTTATCATCGCGCTTGATTTTGCGAATCGTAAAGAGGTAGAGCAGTTTTTACAGCCGTTTAATGGAGAGCAGCTGTTTGTAAAAGTGGGGATGGAGCTTTTTTATCAGGAAGGTCCTGAAATTGTACATTATTTAAAAGGAAATGGTCATCGTATTTTTCTAGATTTAAAGCTACATGACATTCCTAATACCGTAAAGAGTGCGATGAAGGGTCTTGCAAGGTTAGAATGTGACCTAGTTAACGTCCACGCTGCGGGAGGCAAAGAGATGATGCAAGCTGCGATCGAAGGATTGGATGAAGGAACTGCTGCGGGACGTAAGCGTCCAGCGTGTATAGCAGTTACGCAGCTTACCAGTACATCTGAAGAACAAATGAACAATGAACAGCTCATTTCTGGTTCACTTGAACAATCTGTTCTTCATTATGCCTCATTAGCAAAAGAAGCTGGTTTAGATGGAGTTGTTTGCTCGGCGTGGGAAGCTGTATCAATTCGTGAGACCCTCGGGAATAAATTTTACACAGTTACACCTGGAATACGGATGGCAGAAGATAGTACAGGAGACCAAAAACGGGTTGCCACACCTGAGTTCGCAAAAAATGCCGGAGTTACCTCAATTGTCGTAGGACGTTCAATTACAAGATCAACGGACCCAGTGAACAGCTATAAAAAATGGATGGAAGCATGGAGGAGTGTACAAGTATGAAAAAATTAATCGCAGAAAAATTATTAACCATCAATGCAGTTGCATTAAAACCAAACGAACCATTTACTTGGACATCTGGATTACGTTCGCCTATTTATTGCGACAACCGCTTAACGCTTTCGTATCCTGAAGTAAGAAGAGAGATTGCAAAAGGGCTGCAATCCATTATTCTAGATAAATTTCCTTCTGCAGATGTAATTGCTGGTACAGCAACAGCGGGTATTCCACATGCTGCTTGGGTTAGTGAGTTATTAAACTTACCCATGTGTTACGTTCGGTCAAGTGCAAAAGGTCATGGCAAGGGTAATCAAATCGAAGGTAATGTTGAAAAAGGTCAAAGGGTCGTCGTTGTTGAGGATTTAATATCTACTGGCGGCAGTGTAATAACAGCGGTTCAAGCATTAAGAGAGGCTGGTTGTGAAGTGCTAGGCGTTGTGTCCATTTTTACATATGGGCTTGATAAAGGAAAGGAAGCATTCGCACAAGAAGAGATTAATAGTGAATCACTTACAGATTTCACGAACCTAGTCGAGGTTGCCATTGAAAAGGGCTATATTAGTAAAAATGATCAAGAGAGTTTACTTTCTTGGAGTAAAGCCCCTTCAGAATGGAGCAAAAGGTTTGAATAATGAAAATAGCCCCGGAAATCCGGGACTTTTTTATTTTTTCTTAAGTTTAAGAACGAGTTCCTCTTGTGGTGTTACATACACTGTCTGTTGATTATCATAGATAACAAAACCCGGCTTTGCACCACTGGGTTTTTTTACATGCCGAACTTTTGTGAAATCAACGGGTACTGAGCTTGAGTTTCGAGCTTTACTATAATATGCAGCTAAGTTCGCGGCTTCATGGATAGTTTCTTCAGATGGTTCTTTGCTGCGAATCACAACATGTGATCCAGGTATGTCCTTTGTATGAAGCCAAATTTCATCTCTAGCTGCCAGTTTATTGGTTAAATAATCATTCTGTTTATTATTTTTACCTACAATCAACTCGGTACCATCAGAAGAAAGAAAATAGTCAAGAATAGGCTTGGCGTTGTTAACTTTCTTCGCATTTCGTCTTTGGCGGTCGCGGATATATCCCCCATCCACCAGTTCCTCGCGTATTTCCTGAATGTCCTTAGGAGAGGCTGATTGCACCTGCTGAAGTAAATTTTCAAAATAAAGGACTTCCTCCCGGGCCTTTTCAATTTGTTCGATTACAATGGAAATAGAGTTTTTCGCCTTCTGATATTTAGAAAAATATTTTTGCGCATTTTCCGATGGTGTTTTCCGCGGGTCCAATGGTATTGCAACGGTGCCGCCCATTTCATCGTAATAATTAACTACTAGGATTTCTTTCATCCCTTTTTTTGCAGCATAGAGATTTGCCGTTAACAGTTCACCGAAACGCTGGAGCTGGTCTGCTTTCTCAGCTTCTTTTAAAGTGCTCTCTAATTTATCGATTTTTTTCTCGTTTTTTTCTTTTTCATTAATAATTAACCTCTCAATATCATTTCCTTGCTGCTTTACCCTGTCTCGTTCAGCTTTGCCAAAATAAAAGCGGTCAAGCATCTCGCTCAAGGTGGAAAAGCTTTTCACTTCCCCTTTTATATGTTCAAGCGGGAAGAGGTAAAACACTTCCTTATTGCCTGTTGCCATGATAGAAGGAACTAGCTCTCCGCTCTTGATTCGCTGTATCATTTGAATAAATGCAGTTGGTAATGTTGCCCGGTTAGCAATGCCGCTTTGGAAAATAACTTCTTTCGCAAATAGTGGTGAGGTGCCAGCAAAGTGCTCAACAATTTGCTTATCAAGCTTTCCGCTATTAAAATCAATTTTCCTTAATATATCTTCAGTACTAGCCGCAAAGGGGTTTTGCTTATTTTGCGCAGGCGGGTAAATATATGTCTGCCCTGGAAGAATCGCTCTGTGACTGTTTACCGCAAACGACACGTGCTTAACACTATCGAGAATGATATTCCTTGTTTTATCAACGACTACAATATTACTGTGTCTTCCCATTATTTCAATGATTAACTGTTTATAGCTGACATCACCAATTTCATTTCTGCCTTTGACTTCGAAAATAATCATCCGATCATTTTCTACCTGATATACATCCTCTAATATATAGCCCTCAATATGCTTTCTAAGCAGCATACAGAACATTGGCGGTTCGCTGGGATTTTCGTATGCTTCATTAGTAAGTTGTACACGTGCGTAGCTGGGGTGAGCGGAAAATAATAATTTTTGGTTCACTCCATTAGCACGGATTGTGAGAATTACTTCATTTTTATAGGGCTGATGTACTTTGTTTATTCTTCCGCCTTTTAGAGTGCGCGTAAGTTCATCAACCATTGCTTTTGTAAATAAACCATCGAATGACATGGAAAACATCCTTTACTTCAAACATATTTGTTCCCTTAGTATAGCTCACAATGTTAGATTATGTCTCATATTAATATGTTCATATCGTAATCATAACTTGTCTAATTATCATAGCATTTTTTTGGACGAGGCTGAATAAGCTTTCTTTAGAGTAGTCTAAGAAAAATCAAGGGGGAAGTGAGATGGTCGGATGAAATTCCATGAGATGGAGATAAATCAAGTAGAAAAGGTCTTAGATACCGACTTTTCTTCTGGGTTATCACCAGAGGCAGTTAAGAAACGAATAGCTCAACATGGGCTTAATGAATTGCAGGAAGGGGAAAAGCAGTCTGCTTTACTCTTATTTTTTAGTCAGTTTAAAGACTTTATGGTCTTAGTGCTGCTCGCAGCCACGCTTTTATCAGGATTACTTGGTGAATATATTGATGCAATTGCCATTATTGCAATTGTCATTATTAATGGTTTCCTTGGATTTTTTCAAGAAAGAAGAGCAGAGAAATCATTGCAGGCGCTAAAGGAATTATCCGCACCGCAAGTTTCCGTATTACGTGAAGGAAAGTGGATAAAAATCCCATCAAAAGAAATTGTTCCAGGGGATATCATTAAATTTTCAAGCGGAGATAGAATAGGTGCTGATGTAAGGGTAATAGAATCGAAAAGCCTAGAAATCGAAGAGTCGGCCCTTACTGGGGAATCGGTACCAGTTTCTAAACATATAGATCGGTTAAAAACAGTAAACCCTGGGATTGGTGATATGGAAAATATCGCCTTCATGGGCACTATGATTACTAGGGGGAGCGGCGTAGGTGTTGTAATTGCAACAGGGATGAAAACAGCGATGGGGCAAATTGCCGATTTACTTCAAAATGCAGAGGCACAGGAAACACCACTGCAGCGCCGTTTAGAGCAGCTTGGTAAAATTTTGATTACAGTAGCTTTATTGTTAACTGTTCTTGTAGTTGCGATTGGTGTTTTACAGGGACATGAACTTTATACAATGTTTTTAGCAGGTGTATCCCTTGCAGTAGCCGCTATTCCTGAGGGGTTACCAGCAATTGTAACGGTTGCATTGTCTCTTGGAGTTCAAAAAATGATAAAGAAAAATGCAATCGTTAGAAAGCTGCCGGCAGTAGAAACCCTTGGCTGTGCGTCGGTTATTTGTTCGGACAAAACGGGAACCATGACTCAAAACAAAATGACCGTAACTCATTTATGGAGTGGTGGAAACACTTGGACAGTAGATGGTGTGGGATATCAACCTCGCGGTGATTTTTATCGTAATAATACTCGTGTACATCCTAAAGACGAGAAAGCCTTGCAGCAAATGCTTGTCTTTGGAATGATATGCAATCATTCAGAATTAGTCATCAAAGATGAAGATTATATTCTTGACGGAGATCCAACAGAGGGTGCATTGCTCGTTAGTGCCATGAAAGCGGGATTAGATCGTACAAATTTATTAGATGAATTTACGATAGTAAAGGAATTTCCGTTTGACTCGGCGAGAAAAATGATGAGTATGCATGTTAAAGACAAGCAAGGCAGAAATTTTATTGTAACAAAAGGAGCTCCCGATGTAATTATTGGTAAGAGTGAATCGATCCTCTGGGATGGGAAGACACAATACCTTGGACAAAACATTCAGAGCCAGGTCCAAGAAGCTATCAATAACCTGGCTTCAAAAGCACTTAGAACCATTGCGATTGCCTTTAAACCTATTCCGGCAAATACAGTTATCCTTAGTGAAAAGGAAGCAGAGAATAAATTAACCTTTATTGGTGTTCAAGGTATGATTGACCCGCCTAGACCAGAGGTTAAAGACGCCGTGAAGGAATGTAAAGAAGCAGGAATCAAAACAGTCATGATTACAGGAGACCATGTGATAACCGCTAAAGCGATTGCGGCACAGCTCGGGATCTTAGCAAAAAAGAGTTTAGTTCTAGATGGAAATGCTTTATCAAATATGTCCGTCGACGAGCTCGAGGAAGTAGTAGACGATGTATCTGTATTTGCCCGTGTCTCACCAGAACATAAATTAAAGATTGTTAAGGCTTTACAAAATAGAGGTCATATTGTGGCAATGACCGGTGATGGCGTAAATGACGCACCAGCTATTAAAGCAGCTGATATCGGTGTGGCTATGGGGATTACAGGAACGGATGTGGCGAAAGAAGCTTCTTCACTTGTTCTCTTAGATGATAATTTTGCAACGATCAAGTCAGCCATTGAAGAAGGAAGAAATATATATGAAAATATTCGAAAGTTTGTTCGATACTTATTGGCATCTAATGTAGGCGAGATTCTGGTAATGTTATTCGCAATGATCTTAGCACTGCCACTTCCATTAGTTCCAATTCAAATTCTTTGGGTAAACTTAGTAACCGATGGACTGCCGGCCATGGCACTAGGCTTGGACCGTCCTGAAGAGGATGTAATGAAGCGTAGACCACGCAGTCCAAATGAAGGTGTATTTGCTCGAGGGTTAGGCTGGAAAGTGGTTTCACGGGGTTTTCTCATTGGAACCGTCACCTTATTAGCCTTTATGATTGTTTATAAACAAAATCCTGAAAATCTACAATATGCACAAACGATTGCCTTCGCAACACTCGTGTTAGCTCAGCTTATTCATGTATTTGATTGTAGAAGTGAAAAGTCTGTATTATCTAGAAATCCTTTTGGGAACCAATACCTTGTATGGGCCGTTGTGTCATCCTTAGCCTTAATGATTGCGGTAATATATTACCCGCCATTCCAGCCGATTTTTCATACTCTCCCAATCTTAGCAAAAGACTGGCTGTTAATTATCGGTCTATCATCCATACCAACTTTTTTACTAGCTGGATCATTTTTGTTAAGAAAAACAAAATAAAGTGTGTTATAATCCAAAAGGTAGTAGAGAAGACTCTATTACCTTTTGTTAATTTCCGCAAAAATAAACGATATACTTTACATAGTAGGTTAACCGCTCATCTTCAGAAGATTGGAGTGTCCTTAATGGTTATAAGTATGACGGGCTTTGGGAGGAGCAGTATTTCCTCAGCCTCATTTTCAGTAAATGTGGAAGTAAAAACAGTCAACCATCGTTTTAGTGAAATAAATGTTCGGATGCCAAGACAATTATTAAAGGTAGAAGATAAGATTAAGAAAAAATTGAATCAGCACCTTCGACGCGGCAGAGCTGAAGTATATATCATGATAGAAGGGGAAGGTGCAGTTACTCGGAAAATTCAGGTTGATTGGAAGTTACTCGAAGAGTATTATCTGTTTATTAAAGAAGCACGTGATAAATTCAATATTGAAGGTAAAGTTTTACTTCAGGACTTATTGACACGTAACGAATTTTTACATATCGAAGAAACTGAAGCAGGAAATGAAGAATTGGAAGACTTAGTACTTAGTGCTACAGAAGAAGCAGTTTTACTATGTAAGCAAATGCGAGTAATAGAAGGAGAAGAACTGCAAAAAGATTTGCTCACCTCTTTACTACAATTAGATGAAAATATTGATCGGTTAAAGGAACACGCCCCTCTAGTTGTCTCAGCGTACAAAGAACGCTTATTGAAGAGAATTGAGGAATTAGTACAAGGACAAATTGACGAAAGCCGTGTATTAACTGAAGTGGCGATTTTTGCTGATAAAATTGATATTAATGAGGAATTAACAAGGTTAAATAGCCACGTACAGCAATTTAGGCAAACTTTAAATGAGATTGAGCCAATTGGAAGAAAACTTGATTTTCTCGTGCAGGAGATGAATAGGGAAGCAAACACAATCGGTTCAAAGGCAAATGATTCAACGATTACTAAAAAAGTAGTTGAAATAAAAAGTTTACTTGAGAAACTGAAGGAACAAGTTCAAAATATTGAATAAAAGGTTTAGAAAATGGTTGACTAGACCAAAATATATTATTGATGATTGGATGATAATCATGTCGATTAAATTGATTAATATTGGTTTTGGAAATATCGTATCTGCCAATCGGATAATTTCAATTGTAAGCCCTGAATCTGCTCCAATAAAAAGGATTATCCAAGATGCCCGTGATCGGGGTTCTTTGATTGACGCTACATATGGAAGACGTACACGTGCGGTAATTGTCATGGATAGTGACCATGTTATATTATCGGCCGTACAGCCTGAAACGGTTGCCCATCGTTTGAGCGACCGTGATGAAATTTTAGATGAAGGGTAGGATTTTAGAAAATGCAGGAAAAAGGATTACTTATCGTATTTTCTGGTCCATCCGGTGTCGGAAAAGGAACGGTTAGAAAAGAAATATTTTCTCATCCGGACACGGCCTTTGAATACTCCATATCTGCAACAACCCGTGCGCCTCGCCCAGGGGAAATAAATGGTGTTGATTATTTTTTTAAGTCACGGCAAGAATTCGAAGAATTAATTCAACAAGGTAAACTATTAGAGTATGCAGAGTTCGTTGGCAATTACTACGGCACACCTGTAGATTATGTTCGTGAAACCTTAGACGCTGGGAAAGATGTTTTCTTAGAAATTGAGGTTAAGGGAGCAAGACAGGTTAGAGAAAAGTTTCCAGAAGGATTATTTATTTTCTTAATGCCGCCTAGTCTTTCTGAATTAAAGAATCGGATTGTTACCAGAGGTACTGAAACAGAAGAGTTGATCAACAATCGGATGTTATCAGCGCGTGAAGAAATTGAAATGATGGAATTATATGATTATGTAGTAGAAAATGATCAGGTAGAATTAGCTTGTGAACGTGTAAAAGCAATTGTTGTGGCAGAGCATTGCCGCAGAGAACGCGTAGAACACCGATATAAAAAATTACTGGAGGTTGAATAAATGTTATATCCTTCGATTGATTCATTACTTAATAAAATTGACTCAAAATACTCACTCGTTTCTGTTGCAGCAAAGCGTGCTCGTTCTATGCAGCAAACACGTGACGAAAGATTACCTAAATATGTTTCTTATAAACATGTAGGAAAAGCATTAGAGGAAATCTACAGCGGTGAGCTGACATATCGAATTCCAAAAAAATCAGAAACAGGTGCTGTCTACGGTAAAGATAGCAATATAGGCAAGTAATAAATGAGAAGGTCTGACGGCAGGATGTCAGCCTTTTTTGTTTTTTGTCGAAATACGGTTGAAAAAGATGAAAAAATAAGGTGTTTCTAGCATAATAAAAGAATAGATACTTGTGGATTAGAAGTGAGGGATACGTTGATGTTGGATAAGAAGATTTTATTATGTGTGTCAGGTGGAATTGCGGTATATAAAGCAGCAGCGCTAACAAGCAAACTGGTCCAAGCTGGTGCTAAGGTCAAAGTAATACTTAGTGACTCTGCTATAAAATTTGTTTCTCCGTTAACTTTTCAAGCGTTATCCCGAAATGATGTGTATACCGATACATTTGATGAAAAAAATCCCAATGTGATTGCGCACATCGATTTAGCGGATTGGGCGGATTTAATACTTATTGCACCAGCAACAGCCAATACGATCGGAAAGCTGGCAAATGGAATTGCTGATAATATGATTACCACCACCTTACTTGCTGCAACTGCTCCAGTATGGATAGCACCTGCGATGAATGTACATATGTATGACCATCCAGCAGTGAACAAGAACATATCAAAATTGGCTGCATTTGGTTACCAATTTATTGAACCAAGTGAAGGCTATTTAGCTTGTGGGTATGTAGGCAAGGGCCGTTTAGAGGAACCAGAGAAAATGGTTGAACTAATTAAACTGCATTTTACAAACAAAAGCTCGCTGAAGTTAAAAGGGAAAACGGTACTAATTACTGCTGGCCCAACACGAGAAAAGATCGATCCTGTTCGTTTTATTACGAACCATTCTACAGGAAAAATGGGATACGCTCTTGCAGAAGCAGCGAAGAAAGAAGGCGCAAAAGTACTTTTAGTTTCTGGACCGGTCCATTTAACTCCTCCGCCAGGTGTGGATATAGTTAAGATTGAGAGTGCAAACGAGATGTATCATGCAGTCATGAATCACTTTGAGGAGGCTGATATTATTATAAAAACAGCTGCAGTAGCTGATTACACTCCTAAAGTCTCTTACGAGCATAAAATGAAAAAGCAGCCAGGGGACAAAGTGATTGAACTTGAAAGAACGAAAGATATTTTATTTGAGCTTGGCACAAAGAAAAAAAAGCAGATTCTAATAGGATTTGCTGCGGAAACAGAGAATGTCGAAGAATATGCAGTGAAAAAATTAAAAGCCAAAAATGCTGATATGATTGTAGCTAATAATGTTAAGTCAGAAGGTGCAGGGTTTGGCAGGGATACAAACATAGTGACACTTTTTAAGCGTGACGGAACCAAAATTGAATTACCTTTAATGTCAAAGCTTGAGGTTGCACACAAAATTATCGATGAAATAGTTGTATTGCCAAAGGATTTGGGATCAAATGAAAGTTGCTAGTGTTATTGTTGATGTACCCTCAAAACAAACCGATAGGGAGTTTGATTATTTAATACCAGCCCATTGGCTTGAGACTATTAAGCCTGGAATGAGGGTAATTGTCCCATTTGGTCCAAGGAACATTCAAGGGTTTGTTACCGAGATAAAAGCAGAATCAGAATTTAAGAAACTTCGTGAAATTAATGAACCGATGGATTTAGAACCTGTCCTAAATGAAGAATTACTTGATCTTGGTAATTGGCTGACTGAAAATACCTTGTGTTTTAAGATTTATGCCTTCCAGGCAATGCTCCCGGCTGCATTAAAAGCGAAATATGAGAAAAAGGTTATGCTTTCCGAAGGAGTTCACCTAAATCAATTACCTGTTCAACTTCAAGAGGCATTTAAACATGAAGAAGCTATTAATTGGGATGAGGCATTAAAGAATGGTCTTGTTCCCATCCTTCAAAGAGAAGCTGCTAATGGTTTGTTAGAAGTTATTTATGTAGTGAAAGAAAAACTAAAGAAAAAGCAATTAAAGTATGTTATCCCGAAGCTTTCCTCAGGAGAACTGGAAGCTGCCCATGATAGCCTGCCGCAAAAAGCAGACAAACAAAAAGTAGTATTAAAGTATTTTGTTGAGCACAGTGATCCGGTGGAATTAAGGCAATTGTTATCACAATTAAATATTTCCGCGTCAACAGTAAAAGCACTTGTTCAAAAGGGGTTTCTTGCCGAACAAGACATGGAAGTTTACCGTGATCCCTATGAAAATCGGACTTTTTCACGCACTGAACCGCTGCCCTTAACAGAGGACCAGCAGCGGGCAATGGTTCCTATACTAGATAGTATTGAAAAAAAACTCCATGAGGTTTTTCTGCTTTATGGGGTAACTGGCAGCGGGAAAACTGAAATTTATTTACAAACCATTCAGGATGTCATTGAAAAGGGGAGAGAAGCAATTGTACTTGTACCAGAAATTGCTTTAACTCCTCAAATGGTAAATCGCTTTAAAGGCCGTTTTGGGAATTTAGTGGCGGTATTACACAGCGGATTGTCAGCCGGTGAAAAATATGATGAATGGCGGAAGATACAACGTAAAGAGGTCAGAGTGGTTGTTGGTGCAAGGTCAGCGATCTTTGCTCCTTTTGAAAACTTGGGAATCATCATTATTGATGAGGAACATGAAACAAGCTATAAGCAGGAAGAAATGCCACGCTACCATGCTAGAGATGTGGCCATTGAAAGAGCCAAAAAAAATAACTGCCCGGTTGTGCTTGGCAGTGCAACTCCAGCCCTCGAGTCATTTGCTAGAGCACAAAAGGGGGTTTATACACTACTATCTCTGCCAAACCGAATGAATAAGAGAGCACTGCCAGCAGTAGAAATTATTGATATGCGTGAAGAACTGCGAGCGGGCAATCGCTCCATGTTCTCTAGAAAATTGTTTGAACTATTAAAAGAAAGAATTGATAGAAAAGAGCAGTCTGTTTTATTTTTAAACAAACGCGGTCACTCATCATTTGTTATGTGCAGGGATTGCGGGTATGTAATGAATTGTCCTAATTGCGATATCTCCTTGACTTATCATAAGGTTAAGGAACAAATGAAATGCCATTATTGCGGGTATGAAAGCTATGTACCAAGTCAGTGTCCAGAGTGTTCGAGTGATTACATTCGCTATTTTGGTACGGGAACACAAAAGGTTGAAGATGAACTCGGGAAAATACTTCCCGAAGCCAGAGTAATTCGCATGGACGTTGATACGACAGGACAAAAGGGAGCTCATGAAAGACTTTTAAAAGAATTTCATGAAGGAAAAGCAGATATCTTATTAGGTACGCAAATGATTGCCAAAGGACTCGATTTTCCAAATATTACGCTTGTGGGCGTGCTCTCCGCGGATACGATGCTCCATTTGCCTGACTTCCGTTCCTCTGAAAAAACCTTTCAGCTTTTAACTCAAGTTAGCGGCAGGGCAGGACGCCATGAATTACCAGGGGAAGTTATTATCCAAACTTACACTCCGGAGCACTATAGTGTAGAGCTGGCTGGGATACAAGATTATGATCGGTTTTACCACAGGGAAATGTTGATGAGAAAAGCTCATCATTACCCGCCATTTTATTATTTGGCCTTAATAACGATTAGTCATGAAAACTTGATGAATGTCGTTTCATCAACGGAAAAAATCGCTGCTTTTGTCAGGTCGCGCCTATCCAATCATGCAGTGGTTCTAGGGCCGGCTGCGTCACCTATTCCGCGGATTAATAACCGATACCGCTATCATTGCCTAATAAAATATAAGCGTGAACCGGAGCTTAACAAAACACTAAAAGCGATACTCGACCAATATCAAGCAGACCCGAAAAGCGGGTTACTCGTTTCAATAGACGTAAACCCATTTATTTTAATGTAAGACACACAAATATCACTGATATAGAAGGTTATGATATATTAATTTGGGTGAAAATGTTTAGTAATAAATATAGATAAGGCTGTGTTAAAGTAGACTGTTGCTTTTAGAATCTGTTGATTGGAGCGGAAGGCGCTCGACTCCTGCGGGATGTACGAGCTGAGTGAGACCCCGCAGGTCGGTACGACCGAGGAGGCTCACGGGCGAGCCCGCGGAAAGCGTAGCGCCTGGAGCGCAAATCAACAGCCTAGTCTAACACAGCCAAAGATAAAAATCGGACAACTACGATTTAGATGGAGGAACACCTTTGGCTATACGAAAGATTGTTATGTACCCTGCTGAGGTACTTGAGAAAAAATGCAGACCTGTAGAGAAATTTGACAAAAAACTCGCTAAATTACTTGATGATATGTATGACACCATGATTGAGCATGATGGCGTTGGTCTAGCTGCCCCACAAATTGGGATAGACGAACAAATTGCAATCGTTGATATTGATGATGAATCAGGTACGATTGAGATGATTAATCCTCGTATCATCAATATATCAGGAGAACAAACCGGTCCAGAAGGGTGTTTAAGCTTCCCAGACCTTTTTGGGGAAGTTACAAGACCCAATTATGTAAAAATCGAGGCATTTAACCGAAAAGGAAAAAAATACACGCTCGAAGCAGAGGAATTTCTTGCCCGGGCGATACAACATGAAATAGATCATTTAAACGGGGTATTATTCACATCTAAAGTAAGCCGATATCTCGAAGAAGATGAGTTAAAAGGAGTAGAAAGTGAATGACGAGAATCGTTTTTATGGGTACCCCAGACTTTTCTGTACCCGTGTTGCAAAGAATTATAGATGACGGATATGAGGTTATTGGTGTGGTGACACAGCCAGATCGACCTGTTGGCAGAAAAAAAGTACTAACACCTCCGCCTGTTAAAGTCGAAGCATTAAAGCATGGAATTCCGGTCTATCAACCTGAAAAAATTCGTCAAACAGAAGAATTGGAAAAAATCCTTTCTTTAAAGCCCGATTTAATAATTACAGCCGCTTTTGGACAAATATTACCGAAAGAAATATTAAATGCACCAGAACATGGCTGTATTAACGTCCATGCCTCGCTGCTTCCAGAACTTCGAGGAGGTGCCCCCATACATTATGCCTTAATCCAAGGTAAAAAGAAAACAGGGATCACCATTATGTATATGGTTGAAAAGCTGGACGCAGGGGACATATTAACTCAAGTAGAAGTAGATATTTCAGAAGAAGATAATGTAGGCAGCCTTCATACAAAACTAAGCAAGGCTGGGGCAGACTTATTATCGGAAACACTCCCAAAATTACTTAAAAAAAAATTAACACCTATTCCACAGGATAATGAGAAAGCCACATTTGCTTATAATATTAAGCGAGAACAGGAAAAGATTGACTGGTCCAAAACTGGAGCAGAAATCTATAATCATATTCGCGGCCTAAACCCTTGGCCAGTTGCTTTTACAACTCTCAACGGTCAAATATTAAAAATCTGGAGTTCGGAAAAGGTCACTGATTCAAAAAGTGAGGTGCCGGGAACGATCTTAAAAAACGAACCTGATGGTATAACGGTATCCACAGGTGATGAAACAGCTATTAAGATTAAAGAATTGCAGCCTTCTGGAAAAACAAAAATGACATGCGAAGAGTTTTACAGAGGCGCAGGAGCGAAAATCTTAGTAGGCCGCAGACTAGGAGATTAAAATGAAGAATAAAAAGAAAAATGTACGTGAAGCGGCAGTTGAGTTACTCGAAACCATTGAAAAGAACCAATCCTACAGTAACCTGCTGCTGAATAGTACCATTGAAAAAAATAATATTCCCTCTATCGATATCGGTCTGTTAACAGAGTTAACATATGGAACATTACAGAGAAGGATGGCATTAGATTACTATTTAAAGCCCTTTATAAAAAATAGTAAAAAGTTGGAGAATTGGGTGAGCCAGCTATTAAGGATAACACTCTATCAAATGGTATACCTTGATAAAATTCCAGATAGAGCTGCTATTTTTGAAGCAGTAGAAATCGCCAAAAAGCGTGGTCATAAAGGTATTGCCGGGATGGTTAATGGTGTACTTAGAAGTATTCAGCGTGAGGGACTTCCATCTTTAGATGAAGTGAATAATCCAATTGAAAAGCTATCTATTGAAACCAGCCACCCAGAATGGCTCGTAAAGAGGTGGGTTAATCAATTTGGTTTTGATCGAACGAAAGAAATGTGTGAGGTCAATCTAACCGCTCCACTGCAGACAGCGAGAGTAAATCTAACAAAAACGACTGTCCGTGAAGTAATTGAAGATCTTGACGAAGAAGGGTTTCTAGTTGAAAAAAGTCCTATTATTCCTGAAGCAATCAGGGCGTTAAGAGGAAATTTAGCTTTATCCAGTGCATTTAAAAAGGGCAAGATTACGATACAAGACGAAAGTTCTATGCTGACTGCCTATGCATTAGCTCCGCGTGAAAATGAATTAATTTTAGATGCCTGTGCTGCTCCAGGAGGGAAAACCACGCATATCGCTGAAACAATGAAATTAACTGGCGGTGTCATTTCCATTGATTTACATGAACATAAAGTAAAGTTAATCAATGAAAATGCTAAAAGGTTAGGTTTGGGCAATATAAGGACAATCGCAATGGATTCACGCAATGCGGGAGAACAATTTCAGGATGAATATTTTGACAGGATTCTCCTCGACGCTCCATGTTCAGGACTTGGTGTTATGAGAAGGAAACCGGACATGAAGTATACCAAGAAAGAACAAGATCTTTATCAATTAAGTACCATTCAACAAAATTTACTAAACTCCGTATCATCTTTGGTGAAAAAAGGTGGAATTCTTGTCTACAGTACGTGTACAGTAGATAAAGAAGAAAATGAAGGTACTGTCCTAAAATTTTTACAAGAGCATCCTGAATTTGAGACAGATGCTTCATTAAAAAATCGAATGCCTGAGGCAATCCAGTCTCTGGTAACAGATGGTTTTTTACAAATACTTCCCCAAGACATAGGCTCCGACGGTTTCTTTATCGCAGCTTTAAGAAAGAAGGTGTAACAGTTGGAACAATTAAATACAACTGAGAACAATACAACATTGGATATGAAAAAAACTTCAATTTATTCCCTGCAGCTTCATGAGCTAAAGGATTGGCTGACAAACAATGGTGAAAAGCCTTTCAGGGCAGAGCAAATCTATGACTGGCTGTATAAAAAAAGAATAACTTCGTTTGAAGATATGAATAATTTATCAAAAAGTTTACGTGAAAAGCTTTCTGAGAGTTTTCAAATCACCACATTAAAAACGGTAATTAAACAATCTTCCTCGGATGGTACCATTAAGTTTCTGTTTGAACTGCACGATGGATACTCTATAGAAACAGTCTTAATGCGCCATGATTATGGTAATTCGGTGTGTGTAACCACACAAGTCGGCTGTCGAATCGGGTGTACCTTTTGTGCCTCTACTCTTGGCGGGCTAAAGCGCCATTTAGAAGCTGGTGAGATTGTTGCACAGGTAGTAACCGTACAGCAGGCTCTTGACGAAACAGAAGAACGTGTCAGTTCAGTAGTTATTATGGGTATTGGTGAACCTTTTGATAATTATGATAATATGATGTCGTTTCTAAAAATTATTAATCATGAAAAAGGATTAACGATTGGTGCGCGTCATATAACAGTATCTACTAGCGGTATCGTTCCAAAAATTTATCAGTTCGCAGATGAAAATATGCAAATTAATTTTGCGATTTCACTTCATGCACCTAACACTGAATTAAGGTCTCGATTAATGCCTATCAACAGAGCATATAAACTAGATGAATTAATGAAATCTGTACGGTACTATATCGATAAGACGGGACGTCGAATTAGTTTTGAATATGGTCTTTTTGGCGGCGTTAACGATTCTGTTGAACATGCGGAAGAATTAGCCTCCTTGTTAAAAGGTCTAAAATGCCATGTTAATCTAATTCCTGTTAATTATGTTCCAGAAAGGGACTATGTACGTACCCCTAAGGATAAGATTTTTGCCTTCGAAAAAACACTTAAAAATCGCGGGATTAATGTAACCATTCGCCGGGAGCAAGGTCACGACATTGACGCAGCATGTGGACAACTTCGTGCAAAGGAGCGAAAAGAAGAGACGAGGTGACAGCGTTGAAAGCTGTGTATAAGACGGATGTAGGGAGAATTCGAAAGAATAACGAAGATAGTGTTGGTATATTCTTAAATCGGGACGGGCAGCGCCTTGCCATTGTAGCTGATGGTATGGGCGGTCACCGTGCTGGTGACGTTGCTAGTACAATGACATTAACTTCTTTAAAAGAGATGTGGGAGGAAACTGAAAGGATTCATACGGCAGAACAGGCAGAAGAATGGTTAAAAACAAAAATTATTCAAGTGAATAGGATTCTATTTGACCATTCCAACACCCATGATGAATGTGATGGAATGGGTACAACAATTGAAGCTGTGATAGCAACTAATCTTTTTGCTACCATTGCACATGTTGGAGACAGCCGTTGTTATATATTAAATGAATCGGGCTTTCAGCAACTAACTGAAGATCATACTCTAGTCAATGAATTAGTTCGCACAGGGCAAATTTCTAAAGAGGACGCCGAACATCATCCTAGAAAGAATGTTATCATGCGGGCTCTTGGAACTGAACTGAATGTCTCTATAGATTTTAAAACCATTACATTTGAAGAAGGAGACAGCCTCTTATTATGCTCTGACGGACTTTCGAACAAAGTAAGTAATGGAGAAATGGCTGAGATCCTAAAAAATGAAGATGATTTAGAGAAAAAAGCAAATTTGCTCATCTCGATTGCGAATGATCGTGGCGGCGAGGATAATATTTCACTGGCGATTGTAGAGTTTTCTGATACCGGCGAGGGTGATTTATAATGTTGATTGGAAAACGTTTAAGCGGTCGATATAAAGTGTTAGAAATGATTGGCGGCGGCGGGATGGCAAATGTCTATTTAGCCCACGACATGATTCTTGACCGGGATGTAGCCGTGAAAATGCTTCGCCTCGATTTTGCTAACGATGAAGAATTTATTCGCAGGTTTCGCAGGGAAGCACAATCTGCGACAAGTTTAGCTCACCCTAGTATTGTAAGTATTTATGATGTTGGAGAAGAAAATGATCTTTATTATATAGTAATGGAATATGTTGAAGGCCAAACACTTAAACAATACATACAACAGAATTCACCGTTACAAGTTGCAGAAACGATTGAAATTATGAAACAATTGACATCTGCTATTTCTCACGCTCATCAAAACCATATTATCCATAGGGACATCAAGCCTCAAAACATTCTTATAGATCGTTTTGGAAATGTAAAAATAACCGATTTTGGAATTGCGATGGCACTTAGTGCCACAAGTATCACTCAAACAAATTCTGTTTTGGGCTCTGTACACTATCTGTCACCTGAACAAGCGCGTGGAGGCATGGCAAATAAAAAATCTGATATTTATTCCCTAGGAATTGTCATGTTTGAATTGTTAACTGGCAGACTTCCTTTTTCTGGTGAATCTGCAGTCTCAATTGCATTAAAACATTTGCAATCAGAAACTCCCTCTGTAAGAAGGTGGAATCCGAACATTCCACAAAGTGTTGAAAATATTGTGTTAAAGGCGACAGCCAAGGATTCCTTTCATCGGTATAACAGTGTAGATGAAATGGAGGACGATTTAAGAACGGCTCTTGACTCGGAGAGACTAAATGAAGCAAAATTTAATATTCCAATTGATGATGATGCAACGAAAGCAATCCCAGTAATCACAAATGAACGTCCATTTCAAAATCTTGATGAGACATTAATACATAGTCAGGATAAAAATAATGGAAATGTTGCTTCCGCTCATAACGGGAAAGAACACAAAAAACAGAAAAAACGTAAAAAGTGGTCTATTATATTAATTTCTACATTTATCATATTAGCACTATTAGGGCTATTTACTGTCACCGTACTGCCAGAATTAATGGCACCTAAAGATATTACCATCCCTGATGTTAGCGGTATGGAATTAGAAGATGCGATCGCTGAAATAGAAGCTGCTGGTCTTCAGGTGGATGAAGAAATTGAGAGCACTCATGATGAAATAGAAGAGGGAAGAGTAATAAAAACCGATCCCGAAGAAGGAAGTACCGTAAAGGAAAATTCCTCAATCGCTGTATATGTGAGTATTGGGAAAGAAAAATTTGAATTGTTGGATTACACTAATCGTAAATATGATGATGTGATTCGCATATTAGAAAATAAGAACTTTATGGATATTGAAATAACTGAGGTTTTTGATGATAGTGAACCAGGTACCATTCTAAGTCAAAGTCCAGCGAGCGGAGAAGAAGTAGTCCCCGAAGAAACTGTCTTAGAATTTAAGGTTAGTAAGGGACAGGAAAAAATCACTCTAAAAGACTTAAAACAATCTAATACTAAAGGTGCACAGGCTTATGTTGAATCAGTCGGTCTAAATCTCGCTATCTCTGAAGAGAGGTATGATGATACTATTCCTGCTGGAAATATTATTTCTCAGTCACCTGAGGCCGGAACAGAGATGAAAAAGGGTGAAACTGTTTCAGTTGTTATTTCAAAAGGAAAAGAAGAAAAACCTCCTAAGCCAGTTTCTGTTGATATTACCATTCAGTATACAGGTACGGAACCTAATCAAAAGCAAAATGTGCTTATATACATTCAAGATGTAAATCGCGATATCAATACTCCAGCATATAACTTTACGATTGAGGTAACGACCAAAACAACAATAGAACTATTAGTTCCATTTGAAGGCGAAGCAAGGTACCTGGTTAATGTTGATGGATCAGTAGTGGAGGAAAAGTCTGTAAATTATCCAGAGTCTTAATACAAAAATTGTAATGCTAAGAAAAGGCAAGGAGTGTGGCTATGCCTGAAGGGAAAATAGTAAAAGCATTAAGTGGTTTTTATTACGTACTGCATGATGGAGTGATGATTCAATGCCGGGGAAGAGGTGTGTTTCGTAAAAACAAAATTACACCACTTGTCGGTGATGAAGTCGTATTTCAGGCCGAAAATGAACGTGATGGTTATATTATGGAAGTTAAGGAAAGGAAGAATGAACTGGTTCGTCCGCCAATTGCAAATGTCGACCAGGCCATACTTGTTTTTTCCGCTGTCGAACCTGAATTTAGTACCGTTCTATTAGACCGTTTCCTTGTCCTTGTGGAATATAATCATATTAAACCTCTTATTTGCATAACCAAGATGGATTTAACAAATGACAACGAAAAGCTGGCCATTAATGAATATGCTGAACAATACAGAAATATTGGGTATGAAGTATTACTTACTTCTTCTGAAACAGAAGCTGGCATAGAAGGTTTAACTCCGCATGTTGAAGATAAAATATCCGTTTTTGCTGGTCAATCAGGTGTTGGAAAATCCTCACTTTTAAATGTGTTACGACCTGAACTTGACCTGAAAACCAACGATATTTCCTCACATTTAGGCCGAGGTAAGCACACTACACGTCATGTTGAATTAATTAGTGTTGGTAATGGTCTAATTGCGGATACACCGGGATTTAGTTCGTTGGAATTTACCGAGATCGAAGCTGAGGAGTTAACTCATTGCTTTCCGGAGATTGCACGTGAAAGTGAAAATTGTAAATTTCGAGCCTGTTTACATATTAGTGAACCTAAATGTGCAGTAAAAGACGCAGTTGAGTCACAAACCATTACAAAATATCGTTATCAACATTATGTTGATTTCCTTCAAGAAATAAAAGATAGAAAGCCGAGGTATTAAAATGTTGAAAATTGCACCTTCCATCCTTTCTGCTGATTTTGCCAAATTAGGTGAAGAAATCGCTGCAGTTGAAAGGGCTGGGGCCGACTATATCCATGTTGATGTGATGGATGGTCATTTCGTACCAAACATTACAATCGGACCATTAGTTGTGGAAGCAATCAGACCTGTTACAAAGCTTCCACTGGATGTTCATTTAATGATTGATAATCCTGATCAATATATTGAAAATTTTGCTAAAGCAGGAGCAGACTATATTACAATACATGTTGAAGCATGCCGGCACCTTCACCGTACAATTCATCATATTAAATCATTTGGAGTTAAAGCAGGCGTGGTATTGAATCCAGCAACTCCTGTTGATACCATTCAGCATATTATTAAAGATATTGATATGGTGTTGTTAATGTCTGTTAATCCAGGTTTCGGCGGTCAAAAATTTATACCTGAAGTCCTGCCAAAAATAAAGAAGGTAAAGGAATTGGCAGACTCAATTGGAAAAGAAATTGAAATCGAAATAGATGGTGGAGTAAACCCTGAAACTGCAAAACTATGTGTCGAGGCAGGCGCAAATGTTCTTGTAGCTGGATCAGCTATTTATGATCAAGAGGACTACGCGGAAGCGATCTCATTATTAAGAGGATAAAAATGTACAAAGCCGGCTAAATGCTGGCTTTTTGCATAGCAGAAAAGGGGGATACTAGGTGAATATAAATATCTTAGCAGGTGGTCCTGAAGAACTTCTTCCTGATTTACATGAATATTCTACTGAACATGACATTTGGGTTGGAGTCGACCGAGGGGTATACACACTTATAAAGAAGAATATTAACCCTGTTATAGCTTTTGGAGACTTTGATTCAGTTACCAATCAAGAAATGACGATAATTGAAGGTAATGTAAAGGAAATGAAGAGGTATAAGCCCGAAAAAAATGAAACAGATATGGAGCTCGCTTTAAATTGGGCCTTAAGACAAGAAGCTTTTTTAATTCGAATATTTGGAGCCACTGGAGGGAGATTAGACCATCTCTTTGCAAATGTTCACTTAATGGTCAAACCAGTATTGGAAAAAAAACATATAAATATTGTACTTATTGATAATCAAAATATTTTATCATTAAAAGGGCCCGGAAGTTATAAAATTGAAAAGAGGGCAGATAAAAGGTATATTTCTTTTGTTCCTCTAACCCTTGACGTAGCGGGTCTCACCCTCGAGGGTTTTAAATATCCGTTAAATAACCGTCATATTTCAATCGGATCGACATTATGTATTAGTAACGAACTTATTAGTGATTATGGTACTTTTTCATTTTCGCAAGGCATATTATTAGTGATAAGAAGTAATGATTAATTCCTAATTAAGAGGTACTGATTTCGTCCGTTTGAATAAAATAGTAAGGGCGTACGAGAGAAGTTAGATGTGTGAGATGGTGAGGAGGGACATAATGAAGTTTTATACAATTAAACTGCCAAAGTTTTTAGGTGGACTTGTCCGAGCGATGATTGGTGCATTTAAAAAGAATGAATAGAGTATGCTTTAAGCACCTATTTTATGGGTGCTTTTTTATTTTGGAGAAATGAGTGAAAGATAGTAAGAAAGGGCACCCTTATAAGGATGCCCTGACATATTAAACGCGTTCTACTTTACCAGCTCTTAACGCTCTTGTAGAAACCCAAACACGCTTAGGCTTTCCATCAACAAGAATACGTACTTTTTGTAGGTTAGCACCCCATGTACGCTTGTTAGCGTTCATAGCGTGAGAACGTGCGTTACCAGTTGTAGTTTTCTTTCCAGTTACAACACATTTACGTGGCATAATGATTCCCTCCTTAATACCCAAAGCTTTATACAGCATTTACGTTATTGTCTAAAGATACTTTAATAATTTATCATACAACCAGTTTGAATGCAAGAGTGATTAACAAACGTTTCAAGAAAAATACCTTGACATGCATCATAGTTGTTTGTAAATACTATAAGAAGAAAGTATCGCTTTCAAATTTTTCTTTACTATAGTAAAATGACTTTAGTCAAGGAGCAATTTCCAAAAGGGGGAACGATTCATGTCCATCGAATTAAAAACTAAGTACGGACAAATTGATATTTCAAATGAAGTAATCGCTACCATCGCTGGAGGTGCCGCTATCGATTGTTATGGAATTGTCGGTATGGCATCAAAGAGCCAAATAAAAGACGGTCTTACAGAAATTTTAAGAAAAGAAAATTTTACTCGTGGAGTTATTGTTCGCCAAGAAAATGAGCAAGTACATATTGATATGTATATAATTGTCAGCTATGGTACAAAGATTTCCGAGGTTGCTCATAACGTGCAATCAAAGGTGAAATACACACTTGATAAGACCGTTGGACTTGCCGTTGACTCGGTAAATATTTACGTTCAGGGAGTTCGTGTGACGAACCCGTAAGTGGTGTAACGAACCGCTAGTAGAGGAGGAAAGTTTGTGTCTATAACAGCTTTAGATGGAAAACGTTTTGCAGAGATGGTGATTCAAGGTGCGAATCATCTAGGTGCCAATGCAAAAATGGTGGATGCATTAAACGTTTTTCCTGTGCCCGATGGTGATACTGGAACTAATATGAACTTATCAATGACCTCTGGGGCAAAGGAAGTAAAGAATAATGTTCAGGAACATATAGGCAAAGTAGGAATGGCTCTTTCAAAGGGGTTGCTTATGGGGGCTAGAGGTAACTCCGGGGTTATCCTTTCCCAATTATTTCGTGGATTTTCAAAAGCAATTGAAAGCAAAGCAGCCATCTCTGGTAAAGAATTTGCATCTGCGTTAGAATCTGGTGTAGAAACTGCCTATAAAGCAGTAATGAAACCGGTAGAGGGAACGATTTTAACAGTTGCAAAGGATTCGGCAAAAAGAGGTCTTCAGGCTTCTCAAAAATCGAACGATATCATCGAAATTATGGAAGAAGTTTTAAAAGAAGCGAAGGCATCACTTAAGCGTACACCAGACCTGCTTCCGGTACTTAAAGAAGTTGGAGTTGTCGATAGCGGTGGACAGGGGCTTGTTTTTGTATATGAAGGATTCCTTGCTGAACTGAAAGGTGAGAAACTGCCGGATTCACCTGAAGCCTATCCTTCAATGGACGAAATGATCAGCGCGGAACACCATAAAAGTGTTCAAGGCCATATAAATACGGAAGATATAGTCTTTGGCTATTGTACAGAATTTATGGTGAAGTTTGAAGATGCCAAGTTGGCAAAACATCCATTTGACGAACAGGTTTACCGGAATGATCTCAGTAAACTTGGTGATTCTTTATTAGTTATAGCTGATGACGAGGTTGTCAAGGTACATATTCACTCTGAACAGCCTGGTGATTGTCTAAGCTACGGGCAGAAGTACGGAAGCTTAATCAATATTAAGATTGAGAACATGAGACAGCAACATTCCAATATTGTTGGAGAAACACAAACACCGTTAGTTTCAGATAAACCTCAAGTTCATAAAGAACAGCAGGAGTACGGAATTGTTACTGTGTCGATGGGTTCTGGAATTGCTGAATTATTCAAAAGTATCGGTGCACATGCGGTAATTGAGGGCGGGCAAACGATGAATCCAAGTACAGAAGACATTGTCAAAGCCGTTAAAGAAGTGAATGCGAAAAAAGTATTTATTCTTCCTAATAATAAAAACATTATTATGGCTGCGCAGCAAGCAGCTGATGTATCAGATGAAGAAATTTATGTAATCCCTTCTAAAACAGTCCCTCAAGGTTTATCTGCACTTTTAGCATTTAATCCAGCTGGAGATGTGAAAGCAAATGAGGCTGCTATGACAGATGCAATGCAGCATGTAAAAACGGGCCAAATTACCTTTGCCGTTCGTGATACCCAAATCGATGGGCTAGAAATTGAGAAAGATGATTTCATGGGAATTGCAGAAGGTAAAATTGTTGTCAAAAATAAAGATAAAAGAAAAGCTGCGGAAGATTTGCTTGCTGCGATGGTAGATGAGGATTCGGAAATTTTAACCATCATTTATGGTGAAGACGTAACCGAGGATGAAGTAAATGCACTAACAGCGTTTGTCGAAGAGAAATTCGAAGACGTAGAGGTTGAACTTCATAATGGAAAACAACCATTATATTCATTTATCTTTGCCATTGAATAAGTGATAAAATAAGAAGGGGAAACCCTTCTTTTTTCTGTGTTATAAATATAGATGGATAACCATAATAGATTATTTGTCCTAGGGGGAGAAGACGGATGAAATATAGAAGCGTGTTTGACATAATTGGACCAGTGATGATTGGGCCATCTAGCTCGCATACTGCTGGTGCTGCAAGAATTGGCAGAGTTGCCAGGAGTTTATTTGGCAGGGAACCAAAATGGGCAAATATATCTTTATACGGCTCGTTTGCTAAGACGTATAAAGGGCATGGTACGGATGTTGCGATAATTGGCGGTTTGTTAGATTTTGATACGGATGACCAAAGAATAATCAAGGCAATTGATATAGCGAAGGAACGGGGTATTAAACTTCGATTTATTGAAGAAGAGGCCATTACGGATCATCCAAATACAGCCAGAGTAATTATCGGCGACGATAAAGGTGAATTAGAGCTGGTCGGAATCTCAATCGGCGGCGGTAAAATCGAAATAACTGAATTAAATGGTTTTGAATTGAAATTATCAGGAAATCATCCGGCAATTTTAGTCGTTCATAATGATCGTTTCGGTGCTATTGCAAGTGTTTCAAATGTGCTGGCTAAATACGAAATTAATATAGGACATATGGAAGTTTCAAGAAAAGAAATAGGAAAGCTTGCTCTTATGACCATTGAAGTAGACCAAAACATTGAAAATAAAATACTTCAAGAACTAGAACAATTACCAAACATACTGAAAGTAACGAAGATAGTGGACTAATATAGAAACACCGAGGGGGAAGGCAATTGTTTCGAAATGTTGCAGAATTAGTTGAGCTTGCTATAAGTAAAAATAAAAAAATCTCAGAAATTATGATTGAGCAGGAAATGGACGTCACCGGACGTACCCGGGAAGAAGTAATTGCTTTTATGGACCGCAATTTAAGAGTCATGGAAGAAGCAGTTGAACGGGGGATAAAAGGAGTTAAATCACACTCTGGTTTAACCGGCGGTGACGCGGTTCTATTACAAAAATATATTGAAAAAGGCAACTTCTTATCAGGCAAAACGGTACTTGACGCAGTAAGCAAAGCCGTAGCAACAAATGAAGTTAATGCAGCGATGGGAACCATTTGTGCTACACCAACTGCTGGTTCAGCAGGAGTGGTGCCTGGCACGTTATTTGCTGTGAAAGAAAAATTAAATCCAACTAGAGAGGAAATGGTGGCATTTCTATTTACAGCAGGAGCTTTTGGTTTTGTTGTAGCAAACAATGCTTCGATTTCAGGTGCAGCAGGCGGCTGTCAAGCGGAGGTGGGTTCTGCTTCAGGAATGGCTGCAGCTGCTATTGTTGAAATGGCAGGTGGAACTCCAGAACAATGTGCGGAAGCAATGGCAATTACATTAAAAAATATGCTTGGTCTTGTCTGTGACCCTGTTGCCGGTCTTGTCGAAGTGCCATGTGTAAAAAGAAATGCTATGGGAGCAGCCAATGCGATGGTAGCTGCAGACATGGCTTTAGCAGGTATAACTAGCAGAATACCTTGTGATGAAGTTATTGATGCCATGTACAAAATAGGACAAACAATGCCGACAGCATTAAAAGAAACAGCACAGGGAGGGTTGGCGGCAACTCCGACAGGTCGTGAACTCGAAGCTAAGATCTTCGGTATTCCGCGCGTATAAAGTGAATCAATATTTAAAACAGCCAGTTACAGTGTTAAAGGGAATTGGTGAAGAAACGGCTGAGAGCTTAGCAGAAATGAAAATCTTTACGGTTTTAGATTTATTAGAGTATTTTCCATACCGTTATGAAGATTATCGGCTGCGTGAACTTTCAGAGGTAAAGCATGATGAGAAAATTACTGTAGAAGGGAAGGTTCATAGCGAGCCTTCTCTTACATATTTTGGCCGTAAGAAATCAAAGTTGATGATTCGAATGTTTGTTGGACAATATCTAATTAAGGTTGTGTTTTTTAATCAGCCTTATTTAAAGTCAAAAATTGTTATGAATGAAACCATTACAGTTACGGGTAAATGGGACGCGCACCGGCAAACGATTACAGCTAATGAAATGCAGGTTGGACAAAATACTAAAACAAAAGATTTTGAACCTGTATACTCACTGAAAGGTAAAATCACCACGAAGGGAATGCGGAAGTTTATTTCGATTGCCTTTCAACAATTCGGTCAATTTATCGAGGAATGTTTACCCTTAACTCTTGTCAAAAAGTATCGCCTGCTAGACCGTAACGAAGCTTTACGAGCAATGCATTTTCCCGTTAATCAGGAGGATGTAAAACAGGCTCGCCGCCGCTTAGTTTATGAGGAATTTTTGTTATTTCAGTTAAAAATGCAGGCATTACGGAAATTTGAACGAGAGCATTCACCTGGAATTGCGCAAAATTATCAAGAGACGAAGGTAGAGAAATTTATTCAGTCATTGCCTTTCCCTTTGACCAATGCACAGAGTCGTGTCGTTTCGGAAATTCTTAACGACCTAAAATCCCCTATGAGAATGAACCGACTGCTGCAAGGGGATGTCGGTTCTGGAAAAACGGTGGTTGCAGCCATTGGGTTATATGCGAGTGTTACGGCAGGCTTTCAAGGAGCATTGATGGTACCAACGGAAATTCTAGCAGAACAGCATGCTCAGTCACTTAGTGGTTTATTAGAACCTTTTGGTCTTAAGAGTGAATTATTAACAAGCTCGGTTAAAGGGAAAAGAAGAAGAGAAATTCTTCAAAATGTATCTGAAGGAACAGTAGATATATTAATTGGGACTCATGCCCTTATACAAGATGAGGTGACTTTCAAAAAACTAGGATTTGTCATAACCGACGAGCAGCATCGGTTTGGGGTGGAACAACGGAGGGTTTTACGGGAAAAAGGCGAAAATCCTGATGTCCTGTTCATGACGGCTACACCGATACCTAGAACGCTTGCGATAACCGTTTTTGGTGAGATGGATGTATCAATCATTGATGAAATGCCTGCTGGCAGAAAAGCGATAGAAACTTACTGGGCAAAACCGGAAATGTTGGGACGAGTCCTTTCTTTTATAGAAAAGGAACTAATAAAGGGTCATCAAGCCTATGTGATTTGCCCGTTGATTGAAGAATCTGACAAGCTGGATGTTCAAAATGCCATTGACGTTCACACTACTCTATCCCATCACTTTCAAAATCGGTATAAGGTTGGACTGATGCATGGGCGGTTAGGCTCAGAAGAAAAAGATATGATTATGAAAGAGTTTAGTTTCAATGAAGTACAGGTATTAGTTTCAACCACAGTAGTTGAGGTAGGCGTGAATGTTCCGAATGCTACGATGATGGTCATTTATGATGCTGAAAGATTTGGGCTTTCCCAGCTCCACCAGCTTCGCGGAAGGGTAGGCAGAGGCAGTGACCAATCATATTGTATCTTATTAGCAGATCCAAAGTCAGAAGTTGGTCAAGAGAGAATGCGAATCATGACCGAAACAAATGACGGTTTTGTTCTGAGTGAAAAGGATCTTGAACTACGAGGACCCGGGGACTTCTTTGGAAAAAAACAAAGCGGGGTCCCTGAATTTAAACTTGCAGACATGGTTCATGATTACCGTACACTCGAAACCGCCAGAAATGACGCAGCTCTAATGATCCAATCCAAAACCTTCTGGACCGCAAAAGAATACGAATACCTAAGAAACCAGCTAGAAGACACAGGTGTGTTAGAAGGAGAAAAACTGGATTAATTTATAGGCTGTGTTAATGCTAATTTTTAATATGCACCCTGTTGATTGGAACGGAAGGCACGAAGACTCCTCGAAAATGCTAACGCATTTTCTTCGTGCGTGGGCGAATTCGAGGAAGAAATTCAATGTCCTGCGGGAGTACGGGGCTGGGGAGACCCCACAGGCGCTGTAGCGCCGAGGAGGCTCCCCGGCACGCCCGCGGAAAGCGAAGTGCCTGGAGTGGAAATCAACAGGAATATATAACACAGCCATTTATAAAACTATAGGGAGCAGATTGCAAGAATAAAAAACTTATTCTTGCAATCTGCTTTTTCTAATTTTATACTACTATTAGTACCTAGTCATAAGATCTCGGACGGTGTGTGATATGAGAAGAACAAAAAAAGACCGGCAGCAACTGTTAAAAGAGACAATTAAAGAAAATCCATTTATTACCGACGAAGACCTTGCAGAAAAATTTCAAGTTAGTGTGCAAACCATTCGCCTTGATCGGTTGGAATTATCAATTCCAGAATTACGGGAAAGGATAAAATATGTTGCAGAGAAAAAATTTGAAGATGAGGTTCGTTCCTTACCGCTAGAAGAAGTAATTGGAGAAATCATTGATATTGATTTAGATCAGAGTGCTATTTCAATCTTTGATGTCAGAGAAGAGCATGTCTTTATTCGGAACAAGATTGCTCGCGGACACCATGTTTTCGCACAGGCAAATTCGCTGGCAGTAGCGGTCATAAATGATGAATTGGCATTAACAGCAAAAGCGAATATACAATTTAAGCGCTCAGTAAAGCAAGGTGAGCGGGTGATTGCCAAAGCAAAAGTTGTTAAAATAGATGATGGCATTGGCAGGACAATTGTTGAAGTAACAAGTTATGTTAATAACGAGCTTGTGTTTAAAGGCGAATTCGAAATGTACCGTTCAGAAAAATCATTAAAGGATGAGAAAAGATGAAAATAGCGATCGACGCAATGGGCGGCGACCATGCTCCTAAAGAAATCGTAATCGGTGCAATGAAAGCTATAGAAGCATTTTCAGATATACATATAACCCTAGTCGGGGATGAAACCAAAATTAAAGAATACTTAACGAAGCAAGAACGTATTAGCATTTTACATACATCCGAGGTGATCCTTGGAACAGATGAACCAGTGAGGGCAGTCCGCCGAAAGAAAAATGCTTCGATGGTACTTGCTGCACAGCAAGTAGCCGATGGAAACGCAGACGCGTGTATATCAGCAGGAAATACAGGTGCATTAATGGCTGCTGGATTATTTGTAGTTGGCAGGATTGAAGGCATTGACCGTCCGGCGCTTACTCCTACTTTGCCAACTATTGGCGGAGAGGGTTTCCTATTATTAGATGTTGGTGCGAATGTAGACGCCAAGCCTGAGCATTTGTTGCAATATGCTATCATGGGGTCTATTTATAGTGAAAAGGTTAGAGGGATAGCTAAGCCGCGAGTTGGTCTTCTAAATATCGGAACGGAAGAAAAGAAAGGGACTGACCTAACAAAACAGGCATTTGAACTTTTAAAAAATGCAAACGTAAATTTTGTAGGCAATGTAGAGGCCAGGGATTTGCTCGACGGTGCAGCAGATGTCGTTGTAACGGATGGATTCACTGGCAATATGGTGCTAAAAACAGTTGAGGGTACAGCACTATCCATGTTTAAAATGCTAAAATCGACATTAATGAGCAGCTTTAAAAGTAAACTTGCTGCAGCCGTGTTAAAGCCAGAATTCAAAGTCTTAAAAAACACATTGGACTATTCAGAGTATGGCGGTGCTGGCCTATTTGGCTTAAAGGCGCCAGTAATTAAAGCACATGGTTCTTCTAACGGACAAGCTATCTTTAGTGCAATTCGTCAAACAAGGGAAATGGTTGAAAAGGATGTAGTGGGTCTCATCAAAAAGTCGATCGAAAACGAGAAAACATCTAAAATAGAAGTTTAAAAAGGGGTGCGGAAATGGGAAAGATTGCGTTTGTATTTCCAGGACAGGGCTCACAAACAGTTGGAATGGGACAGCAGCTTGCTGAGCAGTATCCTGAGGTATTGCAATATTTTAAAAAAGCAGATGAAAAACTTTCAGTTGAATTAAGTAAGCTGATTTTCGAAGGACCTCAAGAAGAATTGACAAAAACAGTAAATACGCAGCCAGCTTTATTAACAACCAGTTTGGCCATTCTAGAAAGATTTCAAAAGGCGGCGATTAAGCCTGATTATGTTGCTGGACATAGTCTTGGTGAGTATACAGCTCTTGTAGCTGTTGGTGCATTAACCTTTGAAGATGGTGTCTATGTTGTGAGAAAAAGAGGGGAATTTATGGAGGGAGCTGTTCCAAATGGTGAAGGGACAATGGCAGCCATTTTAGGGCTTGACCGTGAACCTCTTTCTAAAGTAACAGCTGAAGTTAGTGACTCTGGCTTCCCAGTTTCCCTGGCAAACTTAAATTGTCCTGGTCAAATTGTTATCTCGGGTTCTAGAAAAGGCGTTGAACTTGCAAGTGCAAGAGCAAAAGAAACCGGTGCAAAAAGAGCGATTCCTTTGGAGGTCAGCGGACCATTCCATTCCTCATTAATGAAGCCCGCAGCTAGCGAATTACGTGAGGTTTTAAATGGAATTGATTTGAAAGATGCGAATATCCCTGTGATTGCTAATGTGTCTGCAAATCCAATGACTACGGCAGATGAAATAAAAGAAAATTTAATTGAGCAGCTTTATTCCCCTGTGTTATGGGAAGATTCTGTTGTAAAGATGATAGATTTAGGTGTAGATACATTTATAGAAATTGGTCCCGGAAAAGTACTTTCAGGGTTAATTAAAAAAATTAATCGTAGTGTCAAAACATATTCGATTTCGGATGAGGAAAGCTGTCAATCTGTAATCGAGGCATTGAAGGAGGAGAATCTATGACATTAGTGGGGAAAGTTGCCTTAGTCACAGGTGCGTCAAGAGGGATTGGGAGAGAAATTGCTCTCGAATTAGCAAGGCAGGGAGCTAATGTCGCAGTCAATTATGCTGGCAGTGAAGGCAAAGCGAATGAAGTAGTAGATGAGATAAAAGCTCTAGGGAAAGAAGCATTTGCTATTAAATGTGACGTATCCAATACTGAAGAAGTAGCAGCAATGGTTAAAGAGACTGTAGAACGTTTTGGTAAATTGGATATACTTGTCAATAATGCAGGTATTACAAAAGACAATTTATTAATGAGAATGAAAGAAGAAGAATGGGATGATGTTATTAACATCAATCTAAAGGGAGTTTTTCTCTGTACAAAAGCGGTAACCCGCCAAATGATGAAGCAGCGTGTTGGCAGAATTATCAATATTACTTCTGTTGTGGGAGTAAGTGGAAATCCAGGGCAGGCAAACTATGTTGCAGCTAAATCAGGTGTTATTGGTTTAACAAAAACGACAGCGAAAGAGCTTGCTTCTCGTAATATTACAGTAAATGCAATTGCTCCAGGATTCATTACAACCGATATGACAGATAAATTATCGGATGAAGTAAAAGACGAGATGTTAAAACAGATTCCACTGGCACGACTAGGAGAGCCTAAGGACATTGCTAAAATGACAGCATTCTTGGCTTCCGATGACGCTTCGTACATTACAGGACAAACCCTTCACATTAATGGCGGTATGGTCATGTAATTTTTTATCAAAGTATGTGTATTATTTTTTTGATATACTTTATAATAGCTTGAGGGGAGGTGAACTAGAATGGCAGAGGTATTAGAGCGTGTAACAAAAATCATCGTTGACCGTTTAGGCGTAGATGAGTCACAAGTTAAACTTGAAGCTTCATTCAAAGATGATCTTGGTGCTGATTCCCTTGACGTAGTTGAACTAGTTATGGAATTAGAAGATGAATTTGATATGGAAATTTCTGACGATGATGCTGAGAAAATCGGCACAGTTGGTGATGCTGTGAATTACATAAATAGCAAGCAATAATTCGTTGGATTTTCTTCAAAAGCTCCGTTTTCAAACGGAGCTTCTTTCTGTATTATAGAACTTGGCAATTTGAAAAAATACTGCCAGGTTTCTTTGCGTTTTGATTTAATTTTACTTAAACTATTGATAGGTATGTGTAAAAAATATGCAAGGTGGAGACTTTAATGCGCAGAAAAGGTAAAGAAAAAGAAATGAACAATCGCGCAAAGGAAAATCAATTTAAGGATTTTCAGGACAAGATCGGTATTCATTTTGAAAATGAAAAACTATTAAAACAAGCTTTTACTCATTCATCCTATGTGAATGAGCATCGCAGAAAGCCTTATGAAGATAATGAAAGGCTAGAATTTTTAGGGGATGCAGTACTAGAGCTAACTGTTTCAAAATTTCTGTTCCTAAAATATCCAATGATGAGTGAGGGAGAACTGACAAAGCTCCGCGCTGCTATCGTGTGTGAGCCTTCACTTGTAACCTTGGCTAACGAACTTAGTTTTGGCAAGTTGATTTTGTTGGGTAAGGGTGAAGAAATGACAGGGGGCAGGGAGCGCCCGGCTCTGTTAGCGGATGTATTTGAAGCATTTATTGGTGCACTTTACTTGGATAAAGGACTTGAGGTAGTAAACGAATTTCTAGCTAAAGTGGTTTTCCCTAAAATTAATGAGGGTGCTTTTTCTCATGTGATGGATTTCAAGAGCCAGCTTCAAGAACTAATTCAAAGAGATGGGACCGGATTAATTGAATATAAGGTATTAATTGAAAAGGGTCCTGCCCATAGCAAAGAATTTGTTTCTAGAGTCTCTTTAAATGGTGAAGAATTAGGTATCGGTACTGGTAAATCGAAAAAAGAAGCTGAACAGCATGCCGCCCAAATGGCATTGGAGGTCTTAAAGGCTAAAACATCATAGGTAAACAACAGGAAAAGATTCCGGCCAAGCTCTAGGGAGGAAAAGGATATGTTTTTAAAACGGTTGGACATCATTGGCTTTAAATCTTTTGCAGATCGTATCGGGGTGGATTTTGTTCAAGGAGTCACTGCAGTAGTTGGTCCAAACGGAAGTGGAAAAAGTAATATAACAGATGCTATCCGCTGGGTTTTAGGTGAGCAGTCTGCAAAATCACTTAGAGGCTCTAAAATGGAAGATATCATTTTTGCGGGAAGCGATTCAAGAAAGCCGTTGAATTTTGCGGAAGTGACCTTAACGCTGGATAATCAGGATGAAGGATTAGCCATTGATTACAATGAAGTAAGCGTAACAAGAAGGGTCACCCGTGCAGGAGATAGTGAATATTTAATTAATAAGCAACCCTGCAGACTTAAAGATATTATTGATTTGTTTATGGATTCTGGTCTTGGCCGAGAGGCTTTCTCCATTATCAGCCAAGGGAAAGTGGAAGAAATACTGAATAGTAAGGCAGAAGACCGAAGAACCATTTTTGAAGAAGCTGCTGGCGTTTTAAAATATAAAAATCGTAAGAAAAAAGCAGAAGTTAAATTAATAGAAACACAAGATAATTTAAATCGAGTCCATGATATTCTCCATGAACTCGAGGGACAAGTTGAACCGTTAAAGATTCAGGCCTCCATAGCGAAAGATTATTTAGAGAAAAAGGAAGAACTTGAAAAAATTGAAGTATCCTTAACGGTTTACGATATTGAAGATTTACACCAAAAGTGGACTCAGTTATCCAGTCAGCTTGCTGAACATCAGCAGGAAGAAATTAAGCTTTCTGCCCAGCTGCAGGTAAAAGAAGCAAAGATAGAAGAAACTAGGGACCATATTGCGGCACTTGATGAATCGATTACTGATTTGCAAAATGTCCTCCTCCATGCAACTGAGGAATTAGAAAAATTAGAAGGCAGGAAAGAGGTACTTAAAGAACGCAAGAAAAATGCCTCTCAAAATAGAGCACAGCTCGAGAAGGGTATTGCGGAGCTGACGGATAAAATTGCACAATTAAATCGTAACAAAGATACTCAATCAGCTTTAGTGCATAGCCTGAATGAACAGGTAAATAACCTCCAAACTCAGTTAAAAGACAAACAGAGTAAACTGGCGTTGTTTACTGAAAATATTGAAGAAAAAATTGAATCCTTAAAAAGTGAATATATTGAACTTTTAAATGATCAGGCTGGTGCGAAAAACGAGCTGAAGTTTATCGACCAGCAGCTTGAACAGCATGAAACAAAGAGCTCACGACTTGACTCTGAAAATGTTAAATTCCTTGATGAAAGACAACAAGCCCAAAAAAGGATGTCACAAGTTCAAACAGCACTGGAAGAGGTGCAATCGAAACTTTCGAATCAGGTTACAAGTTTCAGGGAGAAGCAGCGTAAGCTTGAGAATGTGCAAAATAACTATCAAAAGCAAGAAAAAACGTTATACCAAGCATATCAAATTCTTCAACAGGCAAAATCAAGAAAAGAAATGCTCGAGGAAATGGAAGAAGACTTTTCTGGATTTTTTCAAGGTGTTAAAGAAGTATTAAAAGCAAGGGGAAAAAAACTGCATGGTATTGAAGGAGCAGTCGCCGAGCTTGTAACGGTGCCAAAGGATTACGAAATAGCAATTGAAACGGCATTAGGCGGTGCTTTGCAGCACATAGTGGTGGATACTGAACAAAATGCTCGTATGGCAATTCAATTCTTGAAACAAAATTCATACGGACGAGCTACCTTTTTACCGTTAAGCGTTATTAAAGGCAGATTATTGTCGTCCTCACAACTTTCATCGATTCAAAATCATCCTTCATTGGTAGGTAGTGCAGTAGATCTAGTAAGTTTTGATCCTAAATACTCTGAGGTGATAAGTAACCTGCTTGGTAATGTGATCATAACAAAGGATTTAAAGGGTGCGAACGAACTGGCAAAAGTTCTCCAATATCGCTGTCGAATGGTTACTTTAGATGGAGATATTGTGAACCCAGGGGGTTCGATGACTGGAGGAGCACAAAAGCAAAAGACTAGTTCTTTATTAACAAGAAAAGGCGAGCTAGAAGAGCTGAAAGAAAAGCTTCTCATCATGAGTGAAAAAACTACAAGTTTAGAAGGTCATGTAAAGTCATTAAAAGAGGATCTCAAAACACATGAATTAGAGCTAGCGACAATGCGGACGTTTGGTGAAGAATTAAGGCACCAGGAGCAAACATTAAAAGGTGATCTTCGTGAAGCTGAATTTGAAGTAAAGAATATTAATGACAGGTTGAGTATTTATGACCTGGAAAAAGGTCAGCTGCTTGAGGAACAGGAAGCTTTAACGATACGGGCAGCTCAACTGAAGGAAACGATTGCTGGCTTTAAAGAAAAGATTGCTTTCCTTGATATTCAAATCACTAAGCTTACAGAACAAAAGAGCAATGACATTTCATCAAAAGAAACGCTGGGGAAGGAAATAACGGATCTAAAAGTAGAATTTGCTGCCAAGAATCAGCAATTTGTAAACGCAAAAGAACGTTTAGCGATGAATATTGAAGAATTAAACGAAAGTCAAGAGCGGTGTACGCTTTACAAAGAGGATCTTATGCTGCTGGCGTCAGAAATGGAGGGAAGCACCTCCGGTGAAGAACAGTTAGAGGCTGCTGCAAAACGTAAGCAGCAGGACAAGGAAGAAACCATTTCACTTATTTCTTCAAGAAGGCAGGAACGGCTCCAAATGCATGCGGCACTTGAAGATGCCGAGATCGAAGCGAAAGAAATCAAAAGACTTCATAAAGGTATGGTTGAAGTTTTAAAAGATGAAGAAGTAAAAATTAACCGTTTAGATGTGGAACTTGAAACAAAACTTGCGCATCTAAGAGAGGAATATTTACTATCTTTTGAGGGAGCGAAAGAGCAGTATCCGCTAGTTTTGCCGGTTGAGGAAGCTAGGAAAAAAGTCAAACTGATTAAACTAGCGATCGATGAACTTGGCAGTGTTAATATTGGAGCCATTGACGAATACGAGCGAGTTTCGGAGCGTTATGAGTTTTTAAATGAGCAAAAGAACGACCTTCAAGAGGCAAAGGATACACTTTACCAGGTTATTGACGAAATGGATATTGAAATGAAAAAACGTTTTGAACAGACGTTTTATGGAATTCGTGAGCAATTTGAGCCTGTGTTCCGAGCGTTGTTTGGCGGCGGAAGGGCAGATTTAAGACTTACACATCCAGAGGATTTATTAAATACAGGTGTAGAAATCGTCGCACAGCCTCCGGGGAAGAAGCTGCAAAACCTTGGGTTATTATCAGGGGGAGAAAGAGCATTAACAGCGATTGCACTGCTATTTTCAATTTTAAAAATTAGGCCGGTACCGTTTTGTATTTTGGATGAGGTAGAAGCAGCATTAGATGAGGCAAACGTTTTTCGCTTTAGTCAATATTTAAAGAGATTTAGCTCTGAAACACAGTTTATTGTTATCACCCACAGAAAAGGGACCATGGAAGAAGCGGATGTATTATACGGTGTAACCATGCAGGAATCAGGTGTCTCAAAGCTCGTTTCTGTCCGGCTCGAGGATACGAAAGAGCTAGTTGAAACTTAAATCATAGGAAGTGAAACAGAATGAGTTTTTTTAAAAAATTAAAAGAGAAAATTACGAAACAAACGGAGGCAGTGACGGAAAAATTCAAAGACGGCCTCACGAAAACTAGAAATAATTTCTCCGGTAAGGTAAATGACCTTGTAGCTAGATACCGTAAAGTAGACGAAGATTTCTTCGAGGAATTAGAGGAAATCTTAATACAGGCAGATGTAGGCTTTGATACGGTTATGAAGCTCATCGAAGAGTTAAAGTTGGAAGTAAAACGCCGAAATATCCAGGATCCACAGGAAGTTCAAAGTGTTATCTCCGAAAAATTAGTCGATATTTATAATGCGGGAGAGGAACAATCTTCACAATTGAATATCCAAGAAGATGGACTTACGGTTATTTTATTTGTGGGTGTTAACGGTGTGGGAAAAACAACCACCATCGGCAAACTTGGCCATAAGTTTAAAAGTGAAGGGAAATCTGTTTTACTAGCAGCAGGTGACACTTTCCGTGCCGGTGCAATTGAGCAGTTAGAAGTTTGGGGAGAAAGAGTTGGCGTAGATGTTATTAAACAGGCAGAAGGCTCTGACCCAGCTGCTGTTATGTACGATGCGATTAAAGCAGCTAAATCACGGAAAGTAGACATTTTGATTTGTGACACTGCCGGACGCTTACAAAATAAAGTTAACTTAATGAAAGAGCTTGAAAAGGTAAAACGGGTAATTGAGCGGGAGGTACCTGGTGCACCGCATGAAGTTCTGCTTGTGCTAGATGCAACAACTGGTCAAAATGCACTAATCCAAGCAAAGACTTTTAAAGAAGTAACGAATGTGAGCGGGATTGTTCTTTCTAAATTAGATGGTACGGCAAAAGGCGGTATTGTATTGGCTATTCGGAATGAATTGAAAATTCCTGTAAAATACGTCGGTCTTGGTGAAAAAATGGATGATCTGCAGGAATTTAACGCAGAGCAATATGTTTATGGTCTATTCGCCGACCAAGTGGATCAGGCTGAAAGTTGATGTAAAGATATTTTCTTGACAGACTTGGAATGACTGTGTAAACTACATTTGTAAAGGCTTTTCACTTAACAAAGGGAGGTATAAGCATGCTTGAAAAAACAACGCGAATGAATTATCTTTATGATTTCTATTATTCGTTGTTAACACCAAAGCAGCAAAGCTATATGTCTCTCTATTATTTAGATGATTACTCACTTGGAGAAATCGCTGAAGAGTACGATGTTAGCCGTCAGGCTGTATATGATAATATAAAACGTACGGAAGCTATGCTTGAGGAGTATGAAGAAAAGCTATTACTATTTCAGAAATTTCAACAGCGCTGCAAACTATTAAAGCATGTAAAAGAAATGCTAAATGAAGAACACCCATCAAAGCAGGCAATGCTGGTAGTGGTTGCCGAGCTTGAGAAATTAGATTAGGAGGCGGCATAAATGGCATTTGAAGGATTAGCCGACCGACTGCAGAATACGATTCAAAAAATCCGTGGAAAAGGCAAGGTAACGGAAGCGGATGTAAAAGAAATGATGCGTGAAGTCCGTCTCGCACTGCTCGAGGCCGACGTTAATTTTAAGGTAGTTAAAGATTTTGTTAAAAAGGTCAGCGAACGTGCAGTAGGACAAGAAGTACTAAAAAGCTTAACCCCAGGACAGCAGATTATTAAAATTGTTAATGAAGAATTAACAGAATTAATGGGCGGGGAGCAAAGTAAGATTGCGGCTTCTAATCGTCCTCCTACAGTGATTATGATGGTTGGATTACAGGGTGCTGGTAAAACCACTACAACAGGTAAACTTGCCAACCTGCTTCGTAAGAAGTATAACCGTAAGCCAATGCTTGTAGCAGCTGATATTTATCGACCTGCTGCCATTAAGCAGCTTCAAACCCTTGGGAAGCAATTAGATATGCCGGTATTCTCTCTTGGTGATCAAGTAAGCCCAGTAGAAATTGCCAAGCAAGCCATTGCCCAGGCGAAAGAAGAACATCATGATTATGTTCTTATTGATACTGCTGGTCGTTTACATGTTGATGAAAACCTAATGGGTGAGTTGAAGGACATTAAAGAACTTGCCAAACCAGATGAAATCTTTCTCGTCGTTGATGCAATGACAGGTCAAGATGCCGTTAACGTAGCACAAAGCTTTAACGAACAGCTCGGGTTGACTGGCGTTGTTTTAACAAAGCTTGACGGTGACACGCGAGGCGGTGCTGCGTTGTCCATCCGTGCCGTAACACAAACACCGATTAAGTTTGTCGGTCTAGGGGAAAAAATGGATGCGATTGAACCGTTTCATCCTGAACGGATGGCTTCTAGGATTCTCGGTATGGGTGATGTGCTCACACTTATTGAAAAGGCGCAGGCTAATGTTGATGAGGCAAAGGCAAAAGAGCTTGAGCAGAAAATGCGGACAGCATCTTTTACGCTCGATGACTTTTTAGAGCAGCTTGGACAAGTCCGCAATTTAGGGCCACTTGATGAGCTTTTGAAGATGATGCCTGGTGCAAACAAAATTAAAGGTTTGAATAATATTCAAATTGAAGAGAAACAAATTGCACATGTTGAAGCCATTATTCGGTCCATGACCACAGAAGAAAAGACTCATCCTGAGATTTTGAATTCAAATCGTAAAAGAAGGATTGCTAAAGGAAGCGGCAGAACCGTTCCTGAAGTTAACCGTTTATTAAAGCAGTTTGAAGATATGAAAAAGATGATGAAGCAAATGTCAGGAATGCAGCAAAAAGGCAAGAAAAAAGGCGGATTTAAATTTCCGTTTAAACCTTTTTAACATGTTTTAACTTGTATGAAATTGGCAATAATGGTGTAAAGAAAAAACACTTTACAAATGAATTAATAATTGATAATATACTATCTTGTGTGAAACTATTCGGAGGTGCTTATTTAAAATGGCAGTAAAAATTCGTTTAAAGCGTATGGGAGCTAAAAAGACTCCTTTCTATCGTATCGTAGCAGCAGATTCTCGTTCTCCTCGTGACGGACGTTACATTGAAGTGATTGGAACTTACAATCCAGTAGCTCAGCCAGCTGCAATTCAAATCAACGAAGAATTAGCTCTTAAGTGGTTACAAGATGGTGCGAAACCATCTGATACAGTTCGTAACCTTTTCTCAAGCCAAGGCATCATGGAAAAATTCCATAATGCTAAGTTAAGCAAGTAATTGCTATGAAGCAATTAATTGAAAGTATTGTAAAGCCCCTTGTTGATTTCCCTGAAGACGTTCATGTTAATGTCAACGAAGAAGATCAACGAATCACATATTACCTCACTGTCAATAAGACAGACATGGGAAAGGTGATAGGCAAGCAAGGGCGTGTTGCAAAGGCCATAAGGACTGTTGTTTACGCAGCAGGATCTTCACAACAAAAGAAAATTTTTCTAGAAATTGGTGAATAGCTTTTTGCATCTAGATTAAAGGGGGGAATGAAATTCCTCCCTTTTTTGCTATCAGAAAAACAGAAGATTGGAAGAGGGGGCAATAGTATGCAACTTATTCAAACTGTTATCGTAAAGCAAATCTTAACGGAAGAAAGCAAACAAAAGCTGCTTGAAAAGTATTTTGCAGGCAAGCTTCAAATGCAAAAAGAATATGAGCAACTTCAATTTGAGTTAAAAAAATTAGAAAAGGCGAAGAAATATCAATCAAGCGCGCTTAAAACTCACTTTGAAAAAGAACTGAAAAAACGCCATGACAAAGAAAAGCTTTATGAGTTTCAAATCGAACAACTACATATGCTACCATTAGGCAGTGAATTAAAGGAAAAAGAAGTGCAGGCCCTTGTTGAGGTAAATGTTGGTGACAAATGGGATGAAGTAACGGGGCAGCGGACCATAATAATTAAAAACGGTATGATCGACGAAATAAGATAGAGGTGACACATAGAATGGAAAAATGGTTCAATGTTGGAAAAATCGTCAATACACACGGAATTAGAGGTGAGGTCAGGGTTATTTCTAAAACTGACTTCCCGGAGAAGCGCTACAAAGTGGGGAATGTCTTGTTTTTATTTATGCCAGGCTCAAAAACACCAATTGAATTAACCGTAAAAACCCACCGTACTCATAAAAATTTTAATCTTTTAACCTTTGAAGGGTTTGAGAATATCAATGAAGTTGAAAAGTTTAGAGATGGTATCCTTAAGGTTCCAGAATCACAGCTAGGTAATCTTGAAGAAGATGAGTATTATTACCACGAGATTATTGGGTGTCTGGTGGCAACAACTAGAGGTGAAGAACTTGGCAAAGTTACCGAGATTTTATCACCTGGAGCAAATGATGTATGGGTAATTAAATCACCAGCAGGCAAGGAAATATTGATTCCTTATATTGAGGATGTTGTGAAAAAAGTAGATGTTAAAGAAAAGGTCATTTTAATTGAACCGATGGAAGGGCTGCTTTCATGATGAAAATAGATGTACTTACGTTATTTCCTGAGATGTTTTCAGGTGTATTGGGACATTCCATTTTACATAAAGCAGCTGAAAAATCAGCTGTTCAATACAATGTTGTCAATTTCCGTGACTATGCTGACAATAAACATCAGACTGTTGATGATTATCCATATGGCGGTGGTGCAGGAATGGTATTAAAGCCACAGCCGCTATTCGATGCGGTTGCAGCATTAAAGGAACAAGCAGAAAGTAATCGAACAAGAGTGATTCTCCTTTGCCCTCAAGGAAAACGGTATGACCAAAAAACAGCTGAAGAATTGGCGAAGGAAGAACATTTAATATTCGTGTGCGGTCATTATGAAGGTTATGATGAAAGAATTCGTGAACATGTGGTAACCGATGAAATCTCAATAGGTGATTATGTTCTAACTGGCGGCGAGCTTGGAGCTATGGTAGTGATTGATAGTGTTGTCCGCCTGTTACCTGAGGTCTTAGGGAATCAAGAATCACATATGAAAGATTCTTTTAGTACAGGTCTATTAGAGCATCCTCATTATACACGACCTTCTGATTTTCGCGGCATGAAGGTCCCAGAAGTCCTGCTGCAAGGTAATCATAAATTAATTGAAGAATGGCGTAACAAAGAGGCATTACGACGAACATACTTAAGAAGACCTGACTTATTAGAAAAAATAGAATTAACGAAGGAACAAGAAAAATGGCTTAATGAAATAAAAAAAGAATACGAGTAGTTATTGCATGGAGTTGTCTTTTATGTTATTATACTTCTTGTGACTTGAGCTGAATTGCTTATTCAGTAGAGTCTTATAAAGATGTTCCGCTGCAATGGATAAGGATAGTAGATATGCATGAGCGTCTGTTGGAAGGAGTTGAAAACGATGCAAAAATTGATTGAAGAAATCACAAAAGAACAACTTCGTTCTGATCTACCTTCGTTCCGTCCTGGTGATACTGTACGTGTACACGTTAAGGTTGTCGAGGGTACTCGCGAGCGTATTCAGTTATTCGAAGGTGTTGTGATTAAGCGTCGTGGTGGTGGAATTAGCGAAACTTTCACAGTTCGTAAGGTTTCTTACGGAGTAGGCGTTGAGCGTACTTTCCCTGTACACACACCTAAAATTGCGAAGCTTGAAGTATTGCGCCGCGGTAAAGTTCGCCGTGCTAAGCTATACTACTTACGTAAGCTACGTGGTAAAAAAGCTCGTATTAAAGAAATTCGATAATAAAAGAAAGAGCTTGCTCTGCAAGCTCTTTTTTCGTACATAATATTAAAGTTTGATTAAAAAGTACAGCCCCCACGTGTTTAATATACAATTTTTATGTAAAATAAGAGGATAGCAAACATTTTTTTTGTGATTGGCGGGGAACAAGACATGATAAAAAAGAAGAATGAACTTTGGGAATGGACGAAGGCGCTTTTAATTGCTGTCGCACTAGCAGCAGTTATTCGTTACTTTCTTTTTGCTCCAATTGTAGTAGACGGGCTCTCTATGATGCCGACACTGCAGCACCAAGACCGTATGATTGTAAACAAGCTAAGTTATAATATAGGTGAGCCAAAACGTTTTGACATTATCGTCTTTCACGCGCCTGAACAGAAGGATTATATTAAAAGAGTAATTGGACTTCCGGGAGATCGTATCGAATATAAAGATGATACATTGTATGTAAACGGCAAGCCTTATCCAGAACCATATTTAAATGAATACAAGAAAAAGGTAGAAGGACCGCTTACTGATCCTTTCACACTTGAGGAAACACCAGTAGGTACTCAAACCGTACCAGAAGGTGAATTGTTCGTAATGGGTGACAATCGTCGTTTCAGCAAAGACAGCAGGCATATTGGAACTATCCCATTGGACAAAATAATCGGAAAGACAAGTATTGTATACTGGCCTTTAAAAGATGCACACATCGTGAAATAGACCTAGGAGGTGACAGCTTTGACAATCCAATGGTTTCCAGGTCATATGGCAAAAGCTCGAAGAGAGGTCACGGAAAAATTAAAACTAGTAGATATTATCTATGAATTAGTGGATGCAAGAATACCTTATTCATCCCGCAATCCAATGATTGATGAAATTATTCAGCATAAACCAAGGCTGGTTCTGTTAAATAAGGCGGATATGGCGGATAAAGCAGCTACAAAAGAATGGATTGCCTATTTTGCTCAAAAAGGAATAAAAGCAATAGCGATTAATGCTCAAGCTGGAGAGGGAATGAAGGAAATTGTCCAAGCCTCTCATGAAATCCTAAAAGAAAAATTCGATCGTTTAAGGGCAAAGGGTGTAGTGAAGCCAAGAGCAATCCGTGCTATGATAGTTGGGATTCCTAATGCCGGAAAATCAACATTAATTAATCGGCTCGCAAAGAAAAATATTGCAAAGACAGGGAATATGCCAGGAGTTACAAAAGCCCAGCAGTGGATTAAAGTCGGCAAAGAACTGGAGTTACTAGATACCCCGGGAATTCTTTGGCCAAAGTTTGAAGATCAAGAGGTTGGCAAGAAACTGGCTGTAACAGGGGCGATTAAAGATACTCTCCTGAATTTGCAGGACTTAGTTGTATTTTCAATTAAGTTTTTATCAGAGCATTATCCAGAGAGACTTAAGGAGCGGTATAAGCTTGATTCGGTACCTGAAAATGTAGTCGAAATGTTTGACCAAATCGGTGAACTTAGAGGTGCTCTCGGAGCTGGCGGGGTAGTTGATTATGATAAAGTATCAGAACTTGTCATTCGCGACATAAGAACGGAAAAATTTGGACCGCTGACATTCGAAAAGCCAAATGAAATAATCGAAAAAACTGAAAATAAGTAAACACTAAAAAACTCTTGCTCATTGCAGAGTTTTTTTGTTTATTTTTGGGCATTGTAATTAATCGCTGAGAAAGGTAGAATTACAACGGGTGAAGAAAAGGTGAAGAAAATGAAGGCAGCAACAATAGCAGAAATAGAACAACAGCTTAATAACATATCAGATGAGAGTGACCCTTTATTTAAAACATTTCAGCAGGATGAACGTAAAGGGGTACAACAACTAATACATAGATGGCAAAAGAAAGTGGAACAGGAAAGACAGCTTCAGGAAAAATTTAAAGAAATGAAAGTTTACGAGGACAAATGGCATGCACAAGGGTATAAAAATATCGCAGGTGTAGATGAGGTGGGCAGGGGTCCGCTTGCTGGACCTGTAGTGGCTGCAGCCGTAATTCTGCCGATGGATTTTTACTTGCCGGGAATTGATGATTCAAAAAAAATCTCCGAAAAGAAGCGAAATGAATATGATGAAATTATTAGAAGAGAAGCACTAGCTGTTAGTGTGTCAATAATAGACGCGGCTGAAATTGACAGCGTCAATATTTATGAGGCCACAAAAAAGGCGATGATGGCTGCAATTGCTTCTTTAGACCTCCAACCGGAAGTTTTGCTGATTGATGCCATAAAGCTGGAAACACCTTTTATGGTTGAGTCTATCATTAAAGGAGATGCAAAAAGTGTATCAATAGCTGCGGCCTCCATCATAGCCAAAGTTGCAAGAGATCGACTAATGGTTGAAATATCAACACAATATCCTCAATATGGTTTTCAACAAAACATGGGGTATGGCACAAAAGAACATATTCAGGCTATTCAAATGTATGGCATTACCCCCTACCATCGAAAGAGCTTTGCGCCAGTAAAAGAGTGGGTATTAGGTGAATAACAAAACAAGCAGATTTGTGCTTGTTTTGTTATTTTTAGAAAGTAATTAGTGGAAATAAATTGGTTGAAGTGTAAATGAAAGCGCTTTATTTACGAGATTTAACAATTCATAATATTATGTGGAATATAATTTTTTTGTGCATAACTGTGGACAAGGTTTCCCTCATTATATAAAATGAAAACGGAGTCAATTTTTTGAAGAGTTTGATAGGAGGATGGGAAATGAATATCCATGAGTATCAGGGGAAAGAAATCCTCAGAAAATACGGGGTAAGTGTTCCTAACGGGAAAGTGGCATTCACGGTTGAAGAAGCTGTTGAAGCTGCAAAGGAATTAGGCACACAGGTATGTGTAGTAAAGGCACAGATCCACGCTGGCGGCCGGGGTAAAGCCGGCGGAGTTAAAGTTGCTAAAAACCTTGATGAAGTGCGTACATACGCTAGTGAAATACTTGGGAAAACATTGGTTACACACCAAACTGGTCCTGAAGGTAAAGAAGTAAAGCGTCTATTAATTGAAGAAGGCTGCGACATTAAAAAAGAATACTACGTTGGTCTTGTCTTAGATCGGGCTACTTCAAGAGTTGTACTCATGGCTTCTGAAGAAGGCGGAACAGAAATTGAAGAAGTAGCTGAGAAAACGCCGGAGAAAATCTTCAAAGAAGAAATTGATCCAGTTCTTGGTTTAATGCCTTATCAGGCACGCCGAATTGCATTCAATATCAACATTCCAAAAGAGCTTGTCAACCAAGCTGTTAAATTCATGATGGGCTTATACAATGCTTACATCGAAAAGGATTGCTCAATTGCTGAAATCAATCCATTGGTTGTAACGGGTGATGGAAAAGTAATGGCGCTTGATGCAAAGTTAAACTTTGACTCAAATGCTTTATATCGTCAAAAAGATGTGTTAGCTTACCGAGATCTTGAAGAAGAAGATCCAAAAGAAATCGAAGCGTCAAAATATGATTTAAGCTATATTTCTTTAGATGGAAATATCGGCTGTATGGTAAATGGTGCCGGACTAGCTATGGCAACAATGGATATTGTTAAGCATTATGGCGGGGACCCAGCAAACTTCCTTGATGTTGGGGGCGGCGCTACAGCTGAGAAGGTAACAGAAGCATTCAAAATTATCCTTTCTGATCCAAACGTAAAAGGTATTTTTGTTAATATCTTTGGCGGAATCATGAAATGTGATGTCATTGCTGAGGGTGTAGTAGAAGCTGCTAAGCAGGTTCAACTAAGCGTACCTCTTGTGGTTAGACTTGAGGGAACAAACGTTGATTTAGGTAAGAAAATCCTTGCTGAGTCTGGTTTAGCCATCACTCCTGCAGAATCAATGGCTGACGGTGCACAAAAAATCGTTTCACTTGTGAAATAGGATCGAAAGAAAGGGGAATTAACGTGAGCGTTTTTATTAATAAAGATACGAAGGTTATTGTTCAAGGGATTACAGGTTCAACTGCCCTTTTTCATACAAAACAAATGTTAGAGTACGGAACACAAATCGTTGGTGGAACCACTCCTGGTAAAGGCGGCATGGAAGTAGAAGGTGTACCTGTATTTAATACAGTGAAAGAAGCTGTTGAGGCTACAGGCGCAACTGCTTCTGTAATCTATGTTCCTGCTCCATTTGCAGCGGATGCCATTATTGAAGCTGTTGATGCAGAATTAGAATTAGCTATCTGTATTACGGAGCATATCCCAGTATTGGATATGGTAAAGGTAAAACGTTATATGGAAGGCAAGAAGACTCGCTTAGTTGGTCCGAACTGCCCAGGTGTTATTACAGCTGATGAGTGTAAAATTGGGATCATGCCTGGTTACATTCATACAAAAGGTCATGTTGGGGTTGTTTCTCGTTCTGGAACACTAACATATGAAGCGGTTCATCAGTTAACACAAGCAGGGATTGGTCAAACTACTGCTGTTGGAATTGGCGGAGACCCTGTTAATGGTACAAACTTCATCGATGTATTAAAAGCATTTAATGAAGATCCAGAAACTTATGCAGTTATTATGATTGGCGAAATCGGCGGTACTGCTGAAGAAGAAGCTGCTGAATGGGTTAAAGCGAATATGACTAAACCAGTTGTTGGATTTATTGGCGGGCGTACTGCTCCTCCTGGAAAGCGTATGGGCCATGCTGGTGCGATTATTTCAGGTGGTAAAGGAACCGCTGATGAAAAAATTCGTGTAATGAATGAATGCGGAATTAAAGTTGCAGCTACACCATCTGTTATGGGTGAAACTTTAATTGAAGTTCTAAAAGAACAAGGTTTATACGATAAGTGTAAAACACATTAAGAATAGTAGAAATAGTCCCTTTCTGTGGAGGGACTATTTCTCATTTATTTCTTTACTAATGGAGGTATTAAATGGATGATTTCAGAAAAAAACTTATAGCTCTGATACACCATGCCGGTTTGTCCTGGAATACAGTTTATCAATATATGAAAAAAGACTTGGCTGTACATGGTGAATTACCATTCAACCAATATAATTTATTCCCTTCTTCGACCAGCACCATCACTAGTAACGACCCTTCCCTAACATCCATTCATCTTGAACACATATCCCGACTAATCGAACAATATGAAAAAAACGGTATTAAGGTTATTACGATCTTTGATCAAAATTATCCCGCTTTGTTGAAGGAAATATATCAGCCGCCATGGGTATTATTTGTGAAAGGCGATTTATCTTTGCTGGAGAAACAGCCCAAGCTCGCGGTCGTAGGTTCGCGGCAGGCAACTCAGTATGGAAGGAATGCAATCGGTTTAATGTTCCCTCCATTAGTGGAAAAAGGTGTAGTGATTGTCAGTGGTTTAGCGAAAGGTATAGATGCGCTTGCCCATGAGTATGCAATCAATAGTGGAGGCAAAACAATTGCAGTTATAGCAGGAGGATTGTATCATATCTATCCAAGGGAGAATGCTGAAATAGCAAAGGAAATGATGAAATCCCAGTTGGTCATTTCCGAGTATCCACCAGATACGAAGCCATTACGATGGCATTTCCCAGCACGCAATCGAATCATAAGCGGTTTATCAAATGGTACATTTATAATAGAAGCAAAACGAAAAAGCGGCTCTCTTATAACGGCTAACTATGCAGTAAATGAGGGTCGTGAAGTTTTTTCATTGCCAGGAAGTATCTTTAATCACAATTCATTAGGTACAAATGATCTCATTAAGCAAGGTGCAAAGCTAGTCATGTGCAGTGAGGATATTTTAGAAGAACTCCGGTTATAAAAATTACCAATAAATATTGTGTAATTTGAAGGTTTTTTCTAAAGAAATAGAGAATGATTCTAAAAAAGCTTGAAATTATTTCTAATTTGTTATACATTTTCCAACAGATATTCGAAAAAAAGAATGTGTAAATAGGAATAATTTGGCGTATGATTAACATTAACTAGTTGTAAACGGTTTCGATATCATTGACATCAATACGTATTTGTTTAAAAATAAGAGGTATTCATGAGTATACACTATTCACTTTTCTAAAGAATGATTATATAAATAATTTTAGGGATAAGGCATTTTTGTAAAGTATTTTCACAGTCCGAATTGTGAAATTTGGAATTTAGGAAAACTTCTCAAATTGTAAGCACTGCTAAATTGGGCAGAGTGCTTTCACACTTCCAATGTCCCCTTGAGGAGGATTATTTGCATGGCAGAGTTTCTTGTAATTGTAGAATCACCAGCAAAAGCGAAAACAATAGAACGCTATCTTGGGAATAAATATAAAGTAAAAGCATCTATGGGACATATACGTGACCTGCCGCGAAGTCAAATGGGAGTCTCTAAAGAAAATAACTTTGAACCCAAATACATTACGATTCGCGGCAAAGGGCCAGTTCTAAAAGAATTAAAAAATGCAGCCAAAAAAGCAAAAAAAGTTTATCTCGCAGCTGACCCGGATCGCGAAGGAGAGGCAATTGCTTGGCATTTAGCCCATAGTTTAGATGTTGATATCAAATCGGATTGCCGTGTTGTCTTTAATGAGATAACAAAGGATGCAATAAAAGAGTCCTTTAAACATCCTCGTCCAATAAATATGGATTTAGTTGATGCGCAGCAGGCAAGAAGGGTATTAGATCGTCTAGTCGGTTATAACATTAGTCCGCTTCTATGGAAAAAGGTAAAAAAAGGGTTAAGTGCGGGACGAGTTCAATCGATAGCAGTCCGTTTAATAATTGATCGTGAAAAAGAAATTAAGTCGTTTGAGCCTGAAGAATATTGGACAATTGACAGTGAATTACTAAAAGGGAAAGATCACTTTAGTGCCTCCTTCCATGCGCTAGCCAATAAAGAAAAAGTAGAACTAAAATCGGAACAAGATGTTGAGGCTATCTTGAAACAAATGGAGGGAGATAAGTTTAAAGTTGTTGCTGTTTCCAAGAAGGAAAGAAAACGGAATCCATCACCGGCCTTTATTACTTCTTCACTGCAGCAGGAAGCGGCAAGGAAACTTAATTTTCGTGCTAAAAAGACCATGATGTTAGCCCAACAATTATATGAGGGAATCGAGTTAGGAGCAGAGGGGACAGTCGGTCTCATTACTTATATGAGAACGGACTCAACACGAATTTCAGAAGTTGCTCAGAAAGAAGCTGCAGAATACATCCAGAAAGAATTCGGTGAAAACTTCTTAAAGGAAGACGTGCGAAAAGAAAAAAAACAAAACACCAATACTCAAGACGCCCACGAAGCAATTCGTCCAACAAGCACTTTTCGAGATCCAAACAGTCTAAAACAATACTTATCAAGGGACCAATTAAGGCTTTATAAACTAATTTGGGAAAGATTCTTGGCAAGTCAAATGGCTCAGGCGGTTATGGATACCATGAGTGTAGACCTACAAAATGGCAATGTGCTTTTCCGGGCAAATGGATCTAAGATTAAGTTTCCTGGGTTTATGAAGATTTACGTTGAGGGTACGGATGATCAAGTGGAGGAAAAAAATAAAATGCTGCCGGACCTTAAAGAAGGCGATGAGGTTTTCAAAAAAGATATAGAGCCGAAACAGCATTTTACTCAGCCGCCGCCAAGATATACGGAAGCTAGGTTGGTTAAAACACTTGAGGAACTAGGGATTGGCAGACCATCTACTTATGCACCAACATTAGATACCATACAGAAACGCGGGTATGTGTCTTTAGATAATAAAAGGTTCGTTCCTACCGAGTTAGGGGAAATCTGTAATGAATTAATGCAAGAATTTTTCCCTGATATCCTGGATGTTGACTTTACTGCCAAAATGGAACAGGATCTAGATAATGTGGAGGAAGGTAAAGTCCGCTGGGTTGAAATCATTGATGGTTTTTATCAGGATTTTGAAAAACATTTGGCCAAAGCAGAAGAGGAAATGCAGTCGGTAGAGATTAAAGATGAGCCAGCAGGCGAGGATTGTGAATTGTGCTCCAACCCAATGGTGTTTAAAATGGGCAGATATGGGAAATTCATGGCTTGTAGTAATTTTCCTGATTGCAGAAATACAAAAGCCATTGTAAAAGAGATTGGTGTAACTTGTCCAAATTGTAAGAAAGGTAATATCATCGAGCGTAAAAGTAAGAAAAAGAGAATCTTTTACGGCTGCGACAGGTTTCCTGAATGTGATTTTATCTCTTGGGATAAACCGTTAGCAAGACCATGTCCTAAATGTGAAGGTCCACTTGTAGAAAAGAAATTGAAAAAAGGCGTTCAAGTTCAATGTACAAAGTGTGATTACAAGGAAGAACCACAAAGTTAAGGGTGAGCATAGCTCACTCTTTTATCTTTTCTATTCCCGCTTCATGAGATTATGCTTCGGAAGCGATTCATTGTTTTATATACAAGACATAAAACTTTTTTGTTTTTGATTCGTATAGTACAATGCAAGATGGGCTAAAAAGAGGGAACAGTAAACATAGTGAAAAGGAAAACTAGAGTAACAATGTATCAGCTTTGAAAATCAGGAGGTAAACATATGAACGATGTAACAATAAATGTAATTGGTGCTGGTCTGGCTGGAAGTGAAGCCGCATGGCAAATTGCTAAACGTGGTGTTAAAGTCCGCCTATATGAGATGAGACCAGTGAAGCAAACACCCGCACACCATACCGATAAGTTCGCGGAGTTGGTATGTAGTAATTCACTAAGGGCAAATACCTTAACAAATGCAGTAGGTGTGTTGAAGGAAGAAATGAGATTGCTTGATTCTGTTATTATTGCTGCTGCGGATGCATGCTCAGTCCCTGCAGGAGGTGCTTTGGCAGTGGACCGTCATGAATTTGCAGCTAAAGTGACGGAAATGGTAAAAAATCATGAAAATGTCACGGTAATCAATGAAGAAGTAACAGATATACCGGAGGGAATAACGATAATTGCAACTGGGCCGTTAACAAGTCCTGAACTATCGGCTAAATTAAAATCTCTAACAGGCGAGGATTACCTTTATTTTTATGACGCAGCTGCACCTATCCTTGAAAAGGATAGCATTAATATGGATAAGGTTTATTTAAAATCACGATATGATAAAGGTGAAGCTGCCTACTTAAATTGTCCAATGACCGAAGAAGAGTTTAACACTTTTTATGAGGCGCTTGTTGCTGCGGAAACAGTACCTTTAAAGGAATTTGAAAAAGAAATCTTCTTTGAAGGCTGTATGCCAATCGAAGTTATGGCACAAAGAGGTAAGAAAACAATGTTGTTTGGTCCGCTGAAGCCAGTTGGTTTAGAAGATCCAAAGACAGGGAAAAGACCTTATGCAGTTGTACAATTGCGTCAAGACGATGCAGCAGGAACCCTTTATAATATTGTCGGTTTCCAAACACATTTAAAATGGGGACCGCAAAAAGAGGTACTTCAGTTAATTCCAGGCCTTGAAAATGCCGAAATTGTTCGTTACGGAGTTATGCACCGAAATACTTTTATCAATTCACCAAAGGTCCTAAAAGCGTCTTATCAATTTAGAGAACGTGAAAATCTGTTTTTTGCAGGGCAGATGACAGGTGTAGAAGGATATGTGGAATCGGCTGCCAGCGGACTAGCTGCTGGAATAAATGCTGCTAGATTAGCGCTGGGGAATGAACCGGTAGAGTTTCCTGTTGAAACCGCAATTGGAAGCATGGCGAGGTATATTACTACAGCAAACGCAAAGAATTTTCAGCCAATGAATGCTAATTTTGGGTTGTTTCCAGAACTGCCTGAAAAAATCAAGGGAAAACAGGAACGCAATATGCAGCATGCAAACAGAGCGTTGGAAACAATTCAGAACTTTGTGAAAGTTTTGTAAAATTTATTGCAAGGGATTAAGAAGTGTGTTACGATTTAGTAGCCTTTGTGAGGTTGACATAGTTATAAATGTGACTTTTTTATTAACGTTATGTAAAAACCATTTACAGTTGGTGCAAACTTAATCACAATATACAATTGGACAACCCAATTTGCTCAATGTAATTTCCTTTTGTTCATGGGTGAACAAGTGAATAGGATCAATTGTAACGTATATGCCCGTATATAAAAGGGAATAAATGAATAAAGTTTTCATACTATTCTAGTGTAATGCACTTGTCTACTTAAGACAATCTCTTGTTACATAGGTTTTGCTGATGAAAATGCAAGAGGAGGAGAAATGATGAACGAATTTCATGCCACGACGATATTTGCAGTCCATCATAACGGTCAATGTTCCATGTCTGGTGATGGTCAAGTCACATTTGGTAATGCAGTAGTGATGAAGCACACTGCAAAAAAGGTTAGAAAGATATTTAATGGAAGAGTATTAGCTGGTTTTGCTGGGTCTGTAGCAGATGCTTTCACTCTATTTGAAATGTTTGAAGGCAAGTTAGAAGAATATAATGGAAACCTCCAACGAGCTGCTGTTGAACTTGCTAAACAGTGGAGAAGTGATAAGGTTCTTAGAAAGCTAGAAGCTATGTTAATTGTCATGAATAAAGAAGATTTACTCCTTGTATCAGGAACTGGTGAAGTCATTGAGCCTGACGATGGAATTCTGGCAATCGGTTCAGGTGGAAATTATGCGCTTGCAGCTGGACGTTCTCTAAAGAAATATGCAGGTGACCATCTTACTGCAAAAGAAATTGCAAAGGCTTCTTTAGAGATAGCTGCAGAAATTTGTGTATATACAAACCACAACATTATCGTGGAAGAGCTCTAACGGGAGGGAACCTACAATGGCTAAAACTGATAACCTAACACCGCGTCAAATTGTTGAGAGACTTGACCAATTTATAATAGGTCAGAAGGACGCAAAAAAAGCAGTGGCGGTTGCGTTGAGAAATCGATATAGACGTGGTTTGTTAAATGAAAAACTCCGCGAAGAAATTATTCCTAAAAATATCTTAATGATTGGTCCAACAGGTGTGGGTAAAACAGAAATTGCTCGGAGAATTGCTAAACTAGTTGGTGCGCCGTTCGTTAAAGTAGAGGCTACGAAGTTTACAGAAGTCGGCTATGTCGGCCGTGATGTTGAATCTATGGTTCGAGACCTTGTTGAAACCTCTGTCAGATTGGTAAAAGAGGACAGAATGTTAGCTGTGAAGGAACGTGCTGAGGAAAATGCAAATGCCAGGCTGGTAGATTTACTAGTTCCATCTGCAAAGAAAGCGCAAAATTATAAAAATCCGCTTGAAATGTTATTTGGCGGCGGCAATCCCACTGCTGAGCAGGATACCCAGCAAGAAGATTACTCGGTAACTGAAAAACGTAAAATTGTCAGGGAAAAGCTCGCACTGGGTCAATTAGAAGAAGAAATCGTAACCGTAGAAGTTGAAGAGCAAACACCGTCCATGTTTGATATGCTTCAAGGTTCAGGGATGGAACAAATGGGTATGAATATGCAAGACGCCCTAAGTAGCTTTATGCCAAAGAAACGGAAGAAAAGAAAATTAACAGTCCGTGAGGCCAGAAAAGTTTTAACAAATGAAGAAGCTGCAAGATTGATTGATATGGATGAGGTTACAACCGAAGCAGTTTATCGTGCTGAACAAACAGGTATCATCTTTATTGATGAAATTGATAAAATTGCTAGCAGAAACTCAGGTGGTTCTTCTGCAGATGTGTCTCGTGAAGGTGTACAGCGAGATATTTTACCTATCGTTGAAGGTTCAACCATTGTAACTAAATATGGATCCATAAGAACGGATTATATTTTATTTATTGCTGCTGGTGCTTTTCATATGTCAAAACCATCAGATTTAATCCCAGAATTACAAGGGCGGTTACCAATTCGTGTTGAATTAACGAAATTAACCGTAGACGATTTCTTCAGGATTTTAATAGAACCTGATAATGCTTTAATTAAACAATATCAGGCATTATTAGAAACAGAAGGTATACAAATTGAATTTTCTGACGATGCTATTCGTAGAATAGCTGAAGTTGCTTTTGAAGTGAATCAAAATACAGATAATATTGGGGCGAGAAGACTTCACACCATTTTAGAAAAACTACTAGAAGACTTGTCGTTTGAGGCACCTGATATTTTGATGGAGAAGATTACCATTACACCACAATATGTAGATGATAAACTTGGAGCAATATCAAAGAACAAAGATTTAAGCCAATTTATCTTGTAATTATATAACAATAAAACTTAATAATGTTCGCAGTTAATTAGGAGGAAGAAACAAATGGATTTACTTTCTAAAACAAGAAAAATTAATGTGTTATTACAAAAAGCAGCAGGAAAACCTGTAAACTTTAAAGAGATGTCTGAAACCCTAAGTGAAGTGATTGAAGCGAATATTTTCGTTGTCAGCCGCAGAGGTAAGCTTTTAGGCTTTGCGATAAATCAACAAATTGAAAATGAACGTATGAAGAAAATGTTGGAAGATAGACAATTCCCGGAGGAATATACTAACGGTCTTTTTAACATTCAAGAAACATCTTCAAACCTTGACGTTGACAGTGCATATACTGCATTCCCCGTTGAAAACAGAGATTTATTCCGTGAAGGATTAACTACAATTGTACCAATCATCGGCGGAGGGGAACGTCTTGGAACATTAATCCTTGCAAGATTGCAAGAGAAGTTCCACGATGATGATCTTATTCTTGCTGAATACGGTGCAACAGTTGTTGGTATGGAAATCTTACGTGAAAAGTCAGAAGAAATCGAAGAAGAAGCTAGAAGCAAGGCTGTTGTTCAAATGGCCATCAGTTCATTATCTTATAGTGAGCTTGAAGCTATCGAACATATTTTTGAAGAATTAAATGGCCACGAAGGCTTGCTGGTAGCTTCAAAAATTGCAGATCGTGTTGGGATTACACGTTCCGTAATCGTTAATGCTTTAAGAAAGCTTGAAAGTGCCGGAGTAATTGAATCGCGTTCACTTGGAATGAAGGGTACATATATCAAAGTCCTTAATGACAAATTCCTTGTTGAATTAGATAAATTAAGATCTAACTAATTTAGTGTTTAATAAATCTCCAGATATACTGGAGGTTTATTTTTTTACAAGATAACTTGATTGTTACCTTCACATATGCTATATTATTTAACGGTGTTATTACACACGCTTGTTGATTTGAGCAGCCGGTGCTGTATTTTACAGTTGCTGTTTAAAAATGAGACAAGCGGAGGAAAACGAAACCATAGGAGGAAAATAACATGTCAGTAATTTCAATGAAGCAATTGCTTGAAGCTGGTGTACACTTCGGACACCAAACTCGCCGTTGGAACCCTAAGATGAAGAAATATATCTTCACAGAGCGTAACGGTATCTACATCATCGACCTACAAAAAACAGTTAAGAAAGTTGAAGAAGCTTATAACTGGGTGAAAGATCTTGCTGCTAATGGCGGAACGATCCTTTTTGTTGGTACTAAGAAACAAGCTCAAGATTCTGTTAAAGAAGAAGCAGCTCGTTCAGGTATGTACTTTGTTAACCAACGTTGGTTAGGTGGTACATTAACAAACTTTGAAACAATCCAAAAGCGTATTGGCCGCTTAAAAGATATTGAAAGAATGTCTGAAGACGGTACTTTCGAAGTATTACCTAAAAAAGAAGTTGTTCAATTAAAGAAAGAACAAGAACGTCTTGAAAAGTTCTTAGGCGGAATTAAAGATATGAAGCAGCTCCCAGATGCACTTTTCATTATCGATCCTCGTAAAGAGCGTATCGCAGTAGCTGAAGCTAAAAAGTTAAACATTCCTATCGTAGGTATTGTTGATACTAACTGTGATCCAGACGAAATCGATGTTGTTATTCCAGCTAACGATGACGCAATCCGCGCTGTTAAACTATTAACTGGTAAAATGGCAGATGCGATTCTTGAAGCTAAACAAGGTGAAGAAGTAGCACAAGAAGCGTAAGATATCGACTTATTCAAAAAGGTGATAAGAGGGAGACCCTTTATCACCTTTTTTTAAGAAATGTTTATCTTAGCTTGGAATGGCTAAGATAGTAGTATAATACATAGTTTAAGGAGGAATTTACAATGGCAGTTACTGCTCAAATGGTAAAAGAACTACGCGAAAAAACAGGCGCAGGCATGATGGATTGTAAAAAAGCATTAACAGAAACAAATGGTGATATGGAAAAGGCAATTGATTTCTTACGTGAAAAAGGGATTGCTTCAGCTGCGAAAAAAGGTGACCGTATTGCTGCAGAAGGTTTAACATATGTTGTTGCTGAAGGAAACAATGCAGTTATTTTAGAAGTAAACTCTGAGACTGATTTCGTTGCAAAAAACGAAGCATTCCAAAGCCTTGTAAAAGAATTAGCTGCACACTTGCTTGCTAACAAGCCAGCAACAGTTGAGGAAGCTTCTGCACAAACGATTAATGGAGTAACGGTTGCAGACTATATCAATGCTGCTATTGCTAAAATTGGTGAAAAACTATCTCTTCGTCGTTTTACTGTAGTATCAAAAACTGACAATGACGCTTTTGGTGCGTATCTTCATATGGGTGGCCGAATTAGTGTATTAACAGTTCTTGAAGGTACAACTGATGGAGATGCAGCGAAAGATGTTTCTATGCACATTGCTGCTCTAAGACCATTATATGTTTCTCGTGACCAAGTTTCTCAAGAAGAAGTTGAGCGTGAGCGTCAAGTGTTAACTACACAAGCACTTAACGAAGGAAAGCCAGAAAATATCGTAGCAAAAATGGTTGAAGGCCGTCTTGGAAAATATTTTGAAGATGTATGCTTACTTGACCAAACTTTCGTTAAAAACCCTGATCAAAAGGTTCGTCAGTTTGTTGAATCTAAGGGTGCTACTGTTCGTGAATTCGTTCGTTACGAAGTAGGAGAAGGTATTGAAAAGCGTGAAGATAACTTCGCAGAAGAAGTTATGAACCAAGTTAACAAAAAGTAATTTGGATAAAGGGCACGTTTTCAGGAATATGTTTTGAATAGGGAACACGATGTGTTCCCTATTTTTAAAGGCTTTTTTATAATAATATACATAATAAGGAGGTTCTCATGAGCGGTCCTAAGTACAAACGCGTAGTACTAAAATTAAGCGGAGAAGCACTTGCAGGAGAATCGAGCTTCGGTATTAAACCATCCGTTATTAAGTCAATCGCTGGACAAGTAAAAGAAATTGCAGAACTTGGAGTTGAGGTCGCAGTTGTTGTTGGCGGCGGTAATATTTGGCGTGGTAAAATAGGCAGTGAAATGGGAATGGACAGAGCAACTGCTGATTACATGGGGATGCTGGCTACAGTTATGAACTCGCTGGCACTTCAAGATAGTTTAGAACACCTTGGGATTGAATCTCGTGTTCAAACTTCCATTGAAATGCGTCAAGTTGCAGAACCATACATTAGACGTCGTGCAATGAGACATTTAGAAAAGAAACGAGTAGTTATTTTTGCTGCTGGTACGGGAAATCCGTACTTCTCAACTGATACAACAGCGGCACTGCGAGCTGCTGAAATAGACGCAGAAGTCATATTAATGGCAAAGAATAATGTAGATGGAGTTTATTCTGCTGATCCTCGTATTGATCCGAATGCAACAAAGTATGATGACCTTTCTTTCTTGGATGTAATAAAAGAAGGATTGGCGGTAATGGATTCAACGGCTTCTTCGCTATGTATGGATAATGATATTCCGCTAATTGTTTTCTCTATTATGGAGCAGGGCAATATTAAACGTGCTGTTATGGGCGAAAAAATTGGAACAATTGTTAGGGGGAAAAATTAATGCCAAAACAAGTGATTTCAACAGTAAAAGATAAAATGACAAAAGCTATCCAAGCTTATACTCGTGAGCTTGCTAGTATTCGTGCAGGGAGAGCAAGTGCTTCTTTATTAGATAGAATTACCATTGATTATTATGGAGCACCAACACCTGTGAATCAAATGGCTGGTATATCAACTCCAGAAGCTAGACTTCTTGTGATTCAGCCTTATGATAAATCTGTTCTAGGTGATATTGAAAAAGCCATCCTTAAATCAGATTTAGGTTTGAATCCATCAAATGATGGTCAAGTGATTCGTCTTGCGATTCCTCAATTGACAGAAGAGCGCCGAAAAGAACTCGTAAAAGTAGTTAAGAAAGAATCTGAAGAGGCTAAAGTAGCTATTCGTAATATCCGTCGTGATGGTAACGATGATTTGAAAAAGCTGGAGAAAAACGGAGAAATAACTGAAGACGCACTTCGCGGCTATTCTGATGATATTCAAAAACTTACAGATGAGCATATCAGTAAAATTGACCAAATAACGAAAGACAAAGAAAAAGAAATCTTGGAAGTTTAATCATTTTGAAGAACCCTCTTTTCAGGGGGTTTTTTCACTATTTTGTCCTTAAAATATTTTAAAGGAGAAAATAAAACCTCATTCTTATTTCTTGGACTTATACATAAATTAATTAGAAGAAGATATATTTTTACTTTTTTGGTATGATAAAAGCATGCGAAAATCAGCATTCTTCATATATATCAACACAGGCTCTGTGGGCATGATCTATTATCGGAGGAAATGATTATCTTAATTTGGAGGAGCAATGTTATGTTTAATAAAATTAGGCTTTGGAAGAATGAAAATAATAACTCTTCCACACTCCGAGAAACTATAGAAAAGGTTAAAAAACTCCCGGTACCGGAACATGTTGCGATTATTATGGACGGCAATGGGCGTTGGGCAAAGAAAAGAGCATTGCCGCGAATTGCCGGTCATTATGAAGGTATGAAGGTCGTGCGTAAAATAACAAAGTTAGCAAACACCCTGGGAATCAAAACGCTGACATTATATGCTTTTTCAACAGAAAATTGGAAACGGCCAAAAAATGAAGTAGACTATCTTATGAAGCTCCCAGAGGAATTTTTAGGGACCTTCCTGCCTGAATTAGTTGAAGAAAATGTTAAAGTAGCAATGATGGGCTATAAAGACCAACTGCCGGTACATACATTACATGCAATTGAAAAAGCGATTGAAGATACAAAAGATAATGATGGTCTTGTATTAAATTTTGCGCTTAACTATGGGAGCAGATCCGAAATTATTGATGCTGCCAAAAAAGTCTTAAATGATTATAAAAGTGGAATACTGAAAGAGAGCGAATTAAACGAAGAGGTTTTCTCCTCATATCTTATGACTTCCGACCACAAAGACCCGGATTTATTGATTCGGACGAGCGGTGAAATTCGGCTGAGTAATTTTATGTTATGGCAATTAGCTTATACGGAATTTTGGTTTACGGATGTTTTATGGCCAGATTTTAGAGAAAAACATTTACTTGAAGCTATTGAAGCATTTCAGAATCGTCAGCGTCGATTTGGTGGTATTTAAGAACTCTCTCTCAAGTCCTATAAAGGTGTTGAAATCTTAGATGAAGCAAAGAATCATTACAGGAGTCGTAGCAGCTGCTTTATTTCTGCCTATAGTTTTTTACGGTGGACTACCTTTTGTATTATTAACGTACTTCTTGGCAACAGTGGGTTTGTATGAATTATTAAAAATGAAAAAACTTAGTATTTTTTCTGTTCATGGACTGTTATCCCTTTTATTTCTATGGGTTATTCTTTATCCAGAGCAGTACAGTGATATAGCCAATACTTTTTATTATACAAAAACAGAATTAGGCATAGCTTTGATTCTTTTATTATTAGGATATACGGTGTTAACAAAAAATCGCTTTACCTTTGAAGATGTCGGTTTTTCAATATTATCTGCCATTTATGTAGGTATCGGTTTTTATTTCTTTATTGAAACGCGTGATGCAGGTCTAGTTTATATTTTTTACTCTTTATTTATGATTTGGGCAACTGATTCAGGTGCATATTTTGTAGGTAAAGCTACGGGCAAAACGAAACTCTGGCCTGAAATTAGCCCGAATAAAACGGTAGAAGGTTCGCTTGGCGGTGTGGTTTGTGCCCTCATCGTTGCTGTTCTTTTTTCTTTCATGACGGATATCAACGCAAACCTTCTTTCTTTACTCGCCATAACTGCTGTCCTTTCAATCTTTGGACAAATTGGGGACCTAGTCCAATCTGCGTTTAAACGTCACTTTGGCGTTAAGGATTCGGGAAATATACTGCCGGGACATGGCGGGATCCTTGACCGTTTTGATAGTCTTTTATTCGTTCTACCATTATTACACTTTTTCCACTTATGGTAGATTACTGTCTAGCTGTTGCGCCTAGGGGCGCGAGGCATAAGCCAATCGCTTCGGAAGGCAAAAACCACGCCTTCTGTCAGCGCTCGTCTTATGCTTGTCGTCCCTGAGCAAGGCGCATCCGCTTTTCTATTAGGAGTTGAAACATAATTGAAAAAAATTAGTATTTTGGGTGCTACTGGCTCAATTGGGACCCAAACTTTAGATATTCTGCGTGAACACCCAACCGAATTTAAATTAGTGGCATTCTCTGTCGGAAAAAACTTAGAATTAGCTAGAAAAATGATTACTGAATTTCAACCAGAGCTTGTTTCTGTACAAGAGTACCATGATTGTAATACATTAAAATCAGAATTTCCCAAAACTAAATTTGCTTTTGGTGACGAGGGACTTGTAGAAGCGGCTGTCTATCCTTCCGCTGATATCCTTGTAAATGCAGTTATCGGAAGTGTTGGTTTAAATCCAACTTTACAAGCAATTGAAAGTGGAAAAACCATTGCGATTGCTAACAAAGAGACATTGGTAACAGCTGGTCATCTAGTCATGGAAGCTGCCAAAAAGAATGGGGTGGCACTGCTTCCAGTAGATAGTGAACATTCGGCTATTTTTCAATGCCTGCAAGGTGAACAAGATAAGACAATAGAAAGATTGATCTTAACTGCTTCAGGCGGCAGTTTCCGTGACCGTACCCGGAATGAGCTTGAAGGTGTAACAGTAAAAGAGGCCCTAAATCATCCTAATTGGTCAATGGGAGCAAAAATAACCATAGACTCAGCGACGATGATGAATAAAGGGCTTGAAGTGATTGAGGCACATTGGCTATATAATATGCCATATGAAAAAATTGATGTCCTTCTTCATAAAGAAAGCATTATACATTCGATGGTTGAATTCCATGACAGCAGCATTATAGCACAGCTAGGAACACCAGACATGCGGGTACCTATTCAATATGCGCTTTCTTACCCTGAACGGTTACCATTAACTTCTTCACAACGGTTAAACTTAGCACAAATAGGTACATTGCATTTTCAAGAAATGGATGATAATCGTTTTCGCTGTATGAAATTTGCTTATGAGGCTGGAAAAAAAGGCGGAACACTTCCAACTGTATTGAATGCGGCAAATGAAGTTGCAGTAGCTGCTTTTTTAAATGAAAAGATTACTTTTCTACAAATTGAGGATTTGATTGAGAAGGCTTTATGCAAGCATGATGTAATCACAAATCCTGACTTATCCATTATTCATGAAGTGGACAAAGAAACAAGACAATATGTATCTTCACTTCTATAAAGGCTGTTATCGTAAAGATAGTTGTTAAAATCTTAAAGCCGATTTTAACGTGGAAATAGCTATTTTGCGCTTTTGAATTTATTTTGCAGGCTCTTTTCTTAATAAATTTTGTTCTAAGAAGAAACATAGTTTAAGAAAAGAGCCTCTATAAAAAAGGTGGTTTTTTAGTTTGAGTACAGTTATTGCCTTTATTGTTATCTTTGGAGCTCTAGTCTTCTTCCATGAATTAGGCCATTTAATTTTTGCAAAAAGGGCAGGGATTTTATGCCGCGAATTTGCAATTGGATTTGGTCCTAAAGTTTTCTCTGCTAAAAAAGGAGAAACAACGTATACCATTAGGTTACTGCCAATAGGTGGTTTTGTCCGCATGGCAGGTGAAGATCCTGAAATTGTCGAAATAAAACCAGGTTACAGAATTGGGCTTTTATTTGACAAAGATAATACGGTTAATAAAATCATATTGAACAATAAAGAAAAGTATCCTGATTGCCGGATTGTTGAAGTAGAATATGCAGATATTGAACACAAGCTAGTTATCAAGGGCTATCCGGAGGATGAAGAAGAAAGCTTGCAAACCTTCCATGTAAGCCCGACTGCTGTTACGGTTGAAAATGGGATAGAAACTCAATTAGCTCCATATGATCGTCAGTTTGCCTCCAAAACCCTGCCACAGAGAACAATGGCCATTTTTGCAGGACCGATGATGAATTTTGTCCTAGCTTTCTTTTTGTTCATTATAATTGCGTTTTTACAAGGTGTTCCAACAAACGAACCAAAACTAGGAGAAATTACGCCCGATGGAGCAGCCAATGCTGCAGGTCTTCTGCAAGGAGACATTGTCAACAGTATTAACGGAGCGGAAATTTCAAGCTGGTCTGACGTGGTTGAAATTATCAGGGAGAATCCTAATGAGGAACTTGATTTTTTAATTACACGTGATGGGGAAGAACAAGAGATCACTGTTACGCCAAAAGAACAAAGTGTTGAGGGTGAAAAAATTGGTCTAATAGGAGTTTATAGTCCGATTGAGAAATCGCCATTAAAATCAATTACTGCTGGTTTTACTGAGACCTACTTTTGGACAAAGCAAATTTTTGTGATGCTTGGCCAGTTAGTAACCGGTCAATTTTCTATTGATATGCTCTCAGGTCCGGTTGGTATATATGCCTCAACGGATACAGTTGTCCAATCGGGTATTTACTATGTCATGAAGTGGGCGGCTATTTTGAGCATTAACCTGGGGATCATGAACCTCCTGCCTATTCCTGCACTTGACGGCGGAAGACTAATGTTCTTTGCTGTAGAAGCAGTAAGAGGAAAACCGATTGATCGTCACAAGGAAGGTATGGTCCACTTTATTGGGTTCGCATTGCTAATGCTCCTCATGCTAGTTGTTACCTGGAATGATATCCAAAGGTTTTTCCTATAAGATTTTAGATAAAGGTTCCTTAGTGGACCTTTTTTTATTTACTGATTTGGTTTTATTTTTCTGTCGAAATAAGCCGAATGATAAGGTATCATATGATATAATTATTTTTTGATAAAAGATAAAATAGAAAACTTTATATAGATGGGAGAGGGAATGATGAGCGAACATGCCTCTGGCAATAAAGAGCGATTCTTACTCTTGCTCCAGCAACTAGAATTAATCGAAGACGCTGTGGTAGCACAATTTCAAAATGCACAAATAGAGAGATTTATAGTTGAAAAAAAGGCAAGAAAATGGCATTTTCAATTTTTATTAGAAAAAATTCTTCCTTATAGTCTGTATCTTCGTTTTACTACTCAACTGGAAAGAAAATTCTCAAATATAGCCAATATTACCTATGATTTAAAAGTAGAAGATCAAAGCTTTCAACCTGAATTACTTCTAGAGTATTGGAATCATAGTATTCAACAAATCGATGGTATTTCTCCGCCACTGCTAAAATTATTGAATCAACAAATACCGGCTGTTAGTGGTAATAAGCTAACGATCTCCGTACGCAATGAGATGGAAGGGATGACGTTAAAAAAGAAATATGGGTCAATGATTACCAGCCTCTATCAATCGTTTGGATTTCCAACTTTAACGATTGAAACGGACATCAAGAGTACTGAAAAAAATGATGAATATCAACAATTCTTATTAGCAAAACAGAAAGAAGATCAAGAACGCGGACTCATGGCTTTAGCTGATTTACAAAAGAAAGAAGCGGAGAAGGATGCAGGAGGCGCGGTTACTGAGGGTCCTCTATCTATCGGTCTTACCATAAAAGATGATTCAGACCTGCGCAACATGATAGATATAGTTGATGAGGAAAGAAGAGTCACCGTCGAAGGGTTTATTTTTGACGCGGAGACCAGAGAATTGAGAAGCGGCCGTACTCTATTAACCTTTAAAATTACTGATTACACAAGCTCTCTTATGGTTAAAATGTTTTCGCGGGATAAAGAAGACGCGGCCCTTTACAAATTGGTCAAAAAAGGTATGTGGGTTAGAGTACGAGGCAGCATTCAAAATGACACCTTTGTACGTGATTTAGTCATGATTGGAAACGATATAAACGAAATTAAACCAGAGGGGCGTAAAGATACAGCTCCGGAGGACCAAAAACGTGTTGAGCTTCATCTTCATACCCCTATGAGTTCAATGGATGCAGTCACTCCTGTAGGGATGCTTATTGCTCAAGCTAAGAAGTGGGGACATAAGGCAATTGCGGTTACAGATCATGCTGTTGCCCAATCCTTCCCTGAGGCATATGGTGCAGGAAAGAAAAACGATATTAAAATTCTATACGGTGTAGAAGTAAATCTTGTGGATGATGGTGTGCCAATTGCCTATAATGACGCCCATCGTTTATTAGCAGAAGATACATTTATTGTTTTTGACGTTGAGACGACAGGTCTCTCCGCAGTGTACGATACAATTATTGAATTAGCTGCAGTTAAAATTAGGAACGGCGAAATTATTGACCGATTTGAATCATTCGCGAATCCGCATCATCGATTATCAGCAACCACTATTAACTTAACGGGAATTACTGATGATATGGTACAAAATGCTCCTGAAGTTGCAGAAGTAATACAAAGATTTCATGAGTGGGTAGGAGACGGAGTCCTTGTCGCTCATAATGCCTCTTTTGATATGGGGTTCCTTAATGTTGGGTATAAAAATATAGGCCTTGAAAAGGCAAAAAATCCCGTTATAGATACCCTAGAGCTAGGTAGATTCCTGTATCCTGAAATGAAAAATCATCGTTTAAATACATTAGCCAAGAAATTTGATATCGAGTTAACGCAGCACCATAGAGCGATTTATGACGCTGAAGCAACTGGTTATTTACTTTTAAAAATGCTGAAGGATGCGACAGAAAAAGGAATTGAGTACCATGACCAATTTAACGATAACATGGGAAAGGGAAATGCCTATCAACGGGCACGACCTTATCATTGTACGTTACTCGCGCAAACGGAAGTTGGGTTAAAGAACTTATTTAAACTTGTATCGATTTCACATATTGAATACTTTTATAGAGTTCCGAGACTGCCACGGTCCGTTCTCCAAAAATACAGAGAAGGAATTCTTGTTGGTTCCGGCTGTAATAAAGGTGAAGTTTTTGAAGGAATGATGCAAAAATCTCCTGATGAAGTAGAAGCGGCTGCACAATTCTATGACTACCTTGAGGTTATGCCGAAGGAAGTAAATGCTCCATTAATTGAAATGGAACTAGTTCGTGATGAAAAGGCACTTGAAGATATCATTGGAAATATTGTAAAGCTTGGTGATAAATTAGGCATTCCCGTCGTCGCAACGGGTAATGTTCATTATTTAAATGAGAACGATAAGATTTATCGAAAAATATTAGTTAATTCGCAAGGTGGAGCAAACCCGCTAAATCGTCACAAATTGCCAGATGTCCATTTTAGGACAACAAATGAAATGCTTGCTGCTTTCTCATTCTTAGGAGGAGAAAAAGCAAAAGAAATTGTTATTACTAATACAAACAAAATAGCTGATATGATTGATGTCATTAAGCCGATTAAAGACGACCTATTTACGCCTAGAATTGAAGGCGCAGATGAAGAAATGCGGGAAATGAGTTATTCAATGGCAAGGAAGATTTACGGAGACCCACTTCCAGAAATCGTTGAGGCCCGCCTTGAAAAAGAATTGAAGAGTATCATCGGCCACGGTTTCGCCGTTATTTACTTGATTTCACATAAACTAGTAAAAAAATCCTTAGATGATGGATATCTTGTTGGGTCACGTGGATCGGTAGGTTCATCTTTTGTAGCAACGATGACGGAAATTACCGAAGTAAATCCATTGCCGCCTCATTACGTCTGTCCAACATGTAAGCATTCAGAATTCTTCAATGATGGTTCTGTTGGTTCAGGCTTTGATTTACCGGATAAGGACTGCCCACAATGTGGCGATAAATACAGAAAAGACGGACATGACATTCCCTTTGAAACCTTCCTAGGCTTCAAAGGGGACAAGGTTCCCGACATCGACTTGAACTTCTCGGGCGAGTATCAGCCTCGTGCTCATAACTATACGAAGGTTCTTTTTGGAGAGGACAATGTATATCGTGCGGGTACGATTGGAACAGTCGCAGATAAAACAGCTTTCGGTTATGTGAAGGCGTACCAGCAGGACAATAATTTAACATTACGCGGAGCAGAAGTAGAACGACTTGCTTCAGGCTGTACAGGTGTAAAAAGAACAACAGGTCAGCACCCTGGGGGGATCATTGTTATCCCTGATTACATGGATGTATATGACTTTACACCGATTCAGTTTCCTGCAGATGATCGAAACTCTGAATGGAAAACGACTCATTTTGATTTCCATTCCATACACGATAACGTATTAAAGCTTGATATACTTGGGCACGACGATCCAACCGTAATCAGAATGCTGCAAGACCTTAGTGGAATGGATCCAAAAACGATTCCAACAGACGATCCAGAAGTAATGAAAATTTTTAGTGGGACCGAATCATTAGGTGTAACCGAACAGCAAATTATGTGTAAAACAGGTACCCTTGGGATTCCTGAATTTGGTACACGATTTGTCCGTCAAATGTTAGAAGATACAAAACCTACGACTTTTTCTGAACTTGTCCAAATTTCCGGTCTGTCACATGGAACAGATGTATGGCTGGGTAATGCACAAGAATTAATTCATAACAACATCTGTAATCTTAGTGAAGTTATTGGCTGTCGTGATGATATCATGGTCTACCTTATTTACCAGGGACTAGAACCATCGTTCGCTTTTAAAATTATGGAGTCGGTTCGTAAAGGGAAAGGACTTTCAGAAGAAATGGAAGCGGAAATGCGTCGTAATGAAGTACCGGAATGGTATATTGATTCTTGTAAAAAGATTAAATATATGTTCCCAAAGGCTCACGCCGCTGCCTATGTATTGATGGCAGTTAGAATTGCTTATTTTAAGGTTCATTTGCCGCTTTTATATTACGCTGCCTATTTTACCGTTCGTGCAGAAGATTTTGATTTAGAAGTAATGACAAGAGGTTCTGAATCCATTCGGGCAAAAATTGAGGAAATCAATGCAAAAGGACTTGAAGCATCAAATAAGGAAAAAAACCTATTAACCGTTCTTGAGCTGGCCCTTGAAATGGTCGAAAGGGGCTTTTCTTTCCAAAACTATGATTTATATAAATCCGATGCGTCTGAGTTTATCATTGAAGGAAATTCTTTAATCCCTCCATTTAATTCAATACCAGGGCTCGGAACAAATGCCGCTTATAACATTGTAAAGGCGAGAAAAGATGGAGAATTTCTTTCTAAAGAGGATTTACAGCAACGTGGTAAAGTGTCAAAAACTATTCTAGAATATTTAGATAAACAAGGCTGCTTAGGTTCATTACCGGATCAAAATCAGCTTTCCCTATTCTAAATAGTAAAAAGCTTGATATAATGCGTTTCGGTTTGCATATAAAATTTGGTTATGGTATAGTTTTATTGGAAATACTAAGAAATACTCTCGTGTTAAAGAGTGGGGAAACCCGCTCTTTCGTTTTTGTATTGGATAATTTTACAGAGTTATTGATAAAACTTTCCGTGAAATACGTATAATATGGGTGAAAATGTCGGTAAAGGAGGTTAAACATGAGCAAAGTAACGGAAGTAGTAGAAGAGCTAACGCAGCCAATTTTGCAAGAATTAGAATTAGAATTGGTGGAAATTGAGTTTGTCAAAGAAGGTAAAAACTGGTTTCTTCGCGTATATATTGATAAAGAAAACGGTGTTGATATTGAGGACTGTGGTATTGTCAGTGAACGGCTTAGTGAAAAACTCGATGAGCTTGACCCGATAACCCAAAATTATTTTCTTGAGGTTTCCTCTCCTGGTGCAGAAAGACCGCTGAAAAAGGCGAAGGACTTTGAAAAAGCAATCGGTAAGAATGTGTTCATTAAAACATACGAGCCCATTGACGGTGAAAAAGGATTTGAAGGAAAGTTACTTGATTATGATGGGCAGACAGTAAAAGTCGAAATCAAAATCAAAACCCGTAAAAAAGTCATCGAGATTCCTTTTGAAAAAGTGGCTAGTGCAAGGCTAGCAGTTATTTTTTCATAATAAAAGATAAACATATATGAAAGATAGGGGGATATGATCAAATGAGCAGCGAATTATTAGATGCTCTTACAATACTAGAAAGAGAAAAGGGCATTTCTAGAGATGTATTAATCGATGCGATTGAAGCCGCACTTATCTCGGCATATCGACGTAATTTCAATCAAGCCCAAAATGTTCGAATTGACTTGAATCTGGGAACAGGCTCCATGCGTGTGTTTGCCAGAAAAGAAGTAGTAGATGAAGTGTTTGACCCTCGTCTTGAAATATCATTAGCTGATGCCAGAAACATTAACCCGAATTATGCTGTTGAAGATGTAGTGGAAATGGAAGTAACACCTAAGGACTTCGGCAGAATTGCAGCTCAAACAGCAAAACAAGTTGTTACCCAAAGAGTTAGAGAAGCTGAAAGAGGCATTATTTATTCCGAATTTATCGATCGTGAAGAAGATATTATGACCGGAATCGTTCAAAGACTTGATTCAAAGTTTATTTATGTGAGTCTTGGAAAAATCGAAGCTCTTCTTCCTGTAAATGAACAAATGCCAAATGAGCGTTATAAACCTCATGATCGTATAAAAGTTTTTATTACGAAGGTTGAGAAGACAACGAAAGGTCCTCAAATTTTCGTATCTCGTACCCATCCTGGATTATTGAAAAGATTGTTTGAGATTGAAGTTCCAGAAATATATGATGGCACCGTTGAGATTAAATCTGTTGCTCGTGAAGCAGGCGACCGCTCAAAAATTTCAGTTCATTCGGATAACAATGAGGTTGACCCAGTTGGATCTTGCGTAGGTCCAAAAGGTACCAGAGTTCAAGCCGTTGTGAATGAATTAAAAGGTGAAAAAATTGATATTGTTAAATGGTCCGACGATCCTGTCATCTTTGTTGCTAATTCTTTAAGCCCGTCAAAGGTATTAGATGTTATGGTGAATGAACCTGAAAAAGCAACCACTGTGGTTGTACCAGATTATCAACTTTCACTGGCGATTGGAAAGCGTGGACAAAATGCCCGATTGGCTGCAAAGTTAACAGGTTGGAAAATAGATATTAAATCAGAAACAGAAGCACGTGAACTAGGAATCTATCCACGGGAAGAAATGATTCGACTTTTTGACGATCAAGTGGATGTTGACTTTAATGATGAAGAAGAAGAAAAGGAATAAGAAGTGAGGTGAATGATCGTGAACAATCGTAAAAAAGTTCCTATGCGGAAGTGTGTCGCAACCGGTGAAATGAAGCCGAAAAAAGAACTCGTTCGCATCGTTCGCTCAAAAGAAGGGGAAGTATCTATCGACTTAACAGGAAAAAAGTCAGGTCGAGGTGCATACCTTTCAAAGGACAAGGAAGCGGTCCTACTAGCCAAGAAAAAAAATATCCTATCTAATCATTTAGAAGTTTCAATCAGTGAAACCTTATACGAGGAACTTTTAGAATTGATAGAAAAGGATAACAGGCAATCCATATGAGAGCAAATCAATGGATGTCGTTACTTGGTTTAGCCAATCGAGCACGGAAAATCATATCGGGTGAGGAGCTTTCTGTGAAGGAGATACGTAGCGGAAAAGCAAAACTCGTACTTTTATCGGCAGATGCATCTGCAAATACGACAAAGAAAATTACAGATAAATGTAAGTCATACGAAGTTCCATATAAACTAGTGGAAGATCGCCACCTTCTAGGCCAAGCGATTGGGAAAGAAGCCCGCGTTGTTGTAGCTGTACTGGATGATGGATTTGCAAAGAAATTGATTTCGTTGCTCGATTAATTTTAGCGGGGGTGAAAATATGAGTAAAATTCGTGTTTATGAGTATGCAAAAAAACACAATATTTCAAGTAAAGATGTAATTACCAAATTAAAAGAAATGAATATAGAAGTTTCAAATCATATGGCAACAATTGAGGACGCTGCAGTTGTAAAGCTAGACGCAACCTATAATAAAAGTGAAAACAAACCACAACAACAAAAGCAAGCTAGACCGCAACAGCAAAATCGCCAGAATCAGAAACCACAGCAGGGAGTTAAACCACAAGTGCAAAGTAAAACAAGCCCAAAAGCTTTTGAGGATGACGACTCAAAGACCACAACTCCTAGTAAGGTAAAAGTGGCATCACCACCAAAAACGGTTGAAAGTAAAAAGCATAACCAACAATTCCAATCTAAGGAAAATAAAGTGTTCAGTGCTGGAAAAGGGAATAAAAAACCTTTTAATAATAATAATCAAAATCGCAATAATAATAACAACCGGAAAAAGAACCACACACCGGTTCAGCAAACACAGCCTCAGGTAAAGAAGGTAAAAGAGCTTCCAGCTAAAATTACTTTTAGTGAATCTCTCACTGTTGGCGAACTTGCTAAAAAAATCTACCGCGAACCTTCCGAAATCATTAAGAAACTCTTTTTACTAGGCGTCATGGCAACAATTAATCAGGTATTAGACAAAGATGCCATCGAATTAATCGCTAGTGAATATGGAGTTGAGGTTGAAGAAGAGGTAAAAATTGATGCAACTGACCTTGAAGTGTATTTTACAGAAGATGCACCAGAGGACTTAGTAGAAAGACCATCAGTTGTAACGATTATGGGTCACGTTGACCATGGTAAAACAACATTGCTTGATTCCATTCGAAACACAAAAGTAACAGAAGGTGAAGCGGGTGGAATCACCCAGCATATTGGTGCTTACCAAGTTGTTGAAAATGGGAAAAAGATAACATTCCTTGATACACCGGGACACGCTGCTTTTACAACAATGCGTGCACGTGGTGCGAAAATTACAGATATCACAATCCTTGTAGTAGCAGCCGATGACGGTGTAATGCCGCAAACAGTTGAAGCTATTAACCATGCAAAAGCTGCAGAAGTTCCAATTATCGTTGCTGTTAATAAAATGGATAAAGAGGCTGCCAACGCCGATCGTGTTATGCAGGAACTTACCGAGCATGGATTAGTTTCTGAAGCTTGGGGCGGAGATACAATCTTTGTTCCACTTTCCGCGAAGACAGGAGAAGGAATCGATAACCTGTTGGAAATGATTCTTCTTGTTAGTGAAGTGGAAGAATGGAAAGCAAACCCTAATCGTAAAGCAGTTGGAACAGTAATTGAAGCACAATTAGATAAAGGCCGCGGGTCAGTTGCTACGTTACTCGTTCAGAACGGTACTCTGAAGATCGGTGATCCTATTGTTGTAGGAAACACATTCGGCCGTGTTCGTGCAATGGTAAATGACCTAGGACGCCGTGTGAAAGAAGCTGGACCGTCTACACCTGTTGAGATCACAGGTTTAAGTGATGTTCCACAAGCTGGTGACCGTTTTGTCGTATTTGACGATGAGAAAACAGCTCGTCAAGTTGGAGAAGCACGTGCGCAACAAGCACTGGCAGCTCAACGTGGTGAAAAATCGATTGTCAGCCTAGATAATTTATTTGAACAGTTAAAGCAAGGCGAGATGAAGGATTTAAACATCATCCTCAAAGCTGACGTTCAAGGTTCGGCTGAAGCCGTTGCAGCTTCCCTGCAAAAAATTGACGTTGAAGGTGTAAATATCAGAATTATTCATAGTGGTGCAGGTGCCATCAATGAGTCGGATATTACACTTGCCTCTGCTTCTAATGCGATAGTGATTGGCTTTAACGTTCGTCCTGATGTAAATGCGAAACGCGCAGCTGAGCAAGAAAAGGTCGACGTTCGCCTTCACAGCATTATTTACAAGGTTATTGAAGAAATTGAATCTGCTATGAAAGGTATGCTTGATCCTGAATTTAAAGAAAAAGTAATTGGGCAAGCGGAAATTCGTCAAACCTTTAAAGTTTCAAAGGTTGGAACCATTGCTGGTTCTTATGTGACAGACGGGAAAATTACTCGTGATAGCGGAATTCGTTTAATTCGTAATGGTGTTGTCATCTTTGAAGGAAATATCGATGCATTAAAACGTTTTAAAGATGATGCCAAAGAGGTTTCACAAGGGTATGAATGTGGTATTACAATTAAAAACTTCAATGATGTTAAAGAAGGAGATATTATTGAAGCATACGTAATGGAAGAAATTGAGCGTAAATGATTGTAGGTATCGCCGTGTGTGAATGTATCATTTATGATGCACATTCATTAAAAGACAAACGTGCGGTTTTGCAGCGAGTTCTTACCAGGTTAAAACAAAAATTTAATGTATCGGTTTCAGAGGTCGACTATCAGGATGTTTGGCAAAGGACGAAAATAGCCATTGCTGCGGTAACATCCAACCGGGTAATGACTGAACTAGAACTGCAAAATGCACTTAAATTTATTGATTCTTTTCCTGAAATAGAAAGAACAATCACCGATGTAGAATGGCTTTAAGTTAAGAGGTGAAGTGATGAGCCACAGAGCAAATCGTGTTGGAGAACAAATGAAGAAAGAACTAAGTGACATCATCGGTCGAAAGATTAAAGATCCCCGGATCGGCTTTGTTACTGTTACAGATGTTCAAGTATCGGGAGATCTTCAACAAGCAAAAGTATATATTTCTGTTTTGGGCGATGAAGAGCAAAAGGAAAACACTCTTAAAGGTCTAGCGAAGGCGAAAGGTTTTATCCGAACTGAAATTGGACATCGTATTCGTTTGCGCAAGACACCGGAGATCGTTTTTGAATGGGATGAATCAATGGATTATGGAAATCGAATCAATTCTCTCATTCATCAATTGCACCATGAAGAAAGAAGTATGGAAAAAAATGAAGAAGAATAAATGGATAGACAATTGTCTATCCATTTTTTTCGATAAAAAATAGAAATGGAGTGACCAAAGGTGGAGGGAATCTTACCTTTATATAAACCCGCTGGGCTGACGTCGCATGATTGTGTGTTTAGATTAAGGAAAATTTTAAAAACAAAAAAGGTCGGACATACTGGCACGCTGGATCCAGATGTAACCGGAGTTCTTCCTATTTGTATAGGAAAGGCAACTAAAGTTGCAGAATTCATAACGGATGCAGGAAAAAGTTACGAGGGTGAAGTATTAATCGGCTATTCCACAACGACCGAGGATGCTTCTGGAGAAAAAGTGGAAGAGAAGAAAATTGAAGGTACCATCAGCAGGAAAGAAATTCTTCATGTCCTTGAGGCTTTAACAGGCGAGATAGAACAGACTCCTCCGATGTATTCAGCAGTCAAAGTTGGGGGAACTCGTTTATATGAATATGCCCGTAAAGGGATTGAAGTAGAACGACCAACTAGAAGGGTAAACATTTATTCAATAGAGCTGCTTGATGATCGAGAAAATTTTTCAGGAGAGACCATTTCATTTCGGTTTAGAGTCAGCTGCAGTAAAGGTACCTATATCAGAACATTAGCAGTTATGATTGGTGAAAGTCTCGGTTATCCTGCCCATATGTCAAATTTAGTTAGAGTTCAATCTGCTGCATTTACGATTGATGATTGTCTAACATTTGAGCAAATTGAAAAGTTAATGGAGATGGGGACTATTTCTTCAAGTTTACGGCCCTTAGAATTGGCACTTTCTCATTTGCCGAAATACATAATAAATGATAAAGTAGCAGAGAAAGTGAAAAATGGCGCACTTTTACCCATACCAGAGTATTTAAAAAATAGTAACGGACCTATTAGCGCTGAAACGGAAGAAGGCATAGCTCTTGCCATTTATTCGGTACACCCGAACAAACCAGGGCTGTTGAAACCGGTTAAAGTTTTGCGTAATGATCAAGGTTAAAAAGGTTACGGTCAAGAAAAGGTGAGTTTCATTGGAAGTAATAAATCTAGGATTTCCATTAAATATAGATAGAACTGAAATACCTCCATTATCGATGGCACTTGGTTATTTTGACGGTGTTCATCTTGGTCATCAAAAGGTGATCATTGAAGCTAAAAAACAAGCCGGCCAAAAAGGACTCCGTTCAGCAGTTATGACTTTTGACCCTCATCCTTCGGTCGTGCTAGGCAAGAATGAGAAGCATGTTCATTATATAACACCTTTGGCTGATAAAATTAGTTTAATCGAAGAACTAGGTATTGATTATCTTTTTATTGTCCAATTTACTTCAGAATTTGCAAATCTTCTTCCACAAGAATTTATCGACCAGTATGTGATTGATTTAAATGTAAAACATGTCGTTGCCGGATTCGATTTTTCATATGGCCGTATGGGAAAAGGAACTATGGAAATTTTACCTTTCCATTCAAGAGAAAAGTTCACATTCACCATTGTTGAAAAATACACCAGTGGGGATGAAAAAGTAAGTTCAACGCGAATCCGTCAATATATAAAAAACGGCAAAACAGCTGAACTGCCAGAATTACTTGGAAGATTCCACCAGACAACCGGCATTGTCGTCCACGGAGATAAAAGAGGCCGGACAATTGGATTTCCAACTGCAAATGTCGATACAAAAGATGAATATATTTTACCACCTACAGGTGTCTACGCGGTAAAAATTAAAATCGATGAAAACTGGTACGAAGGTGTATGTAATGTTGGCTATAAACCAACATTTAACAAAGATGAATTAAAAATCTCAGTGGAAGTCCATATCTTTAACTTCGAAAAAAATATATACGGTGCCGAAGTAACCATTGAATGGCACCAATACCTGCGAAAAGAACAAAAATTCTCAGGAATCCAAGAACTAGTCGCCCAAATCGAAAAAGATAAACAAAATGCAATTAAATACTTTAATAAATAGCTTTTTCTATCGATAGAACTTGCATTTTGTCATAAAACGTTGTATTCTTATTAACGTATTAAAAATAACCTTTGCTTGGCAAGTCGAGTCACCGACGCTTGCTCAGTAACAGGGGATAGTAAATTTAGGAGGTGAATAGGATGGCAATCACTCAAGAACGTAAAAACGAACTAATCAATGAGTACAAAACTCATGAAAACGATACTGGATCTGCAGAGGTTCAAATCGCTGTCCTTACTGAATCAATCAACAATTTGAATGAGCACTTACGTACTCATAAGAAGGACCACCACTCACGTCGCGGTCTGTTGAAAATGGTTGGTAAGCGTCGTAATCTTTTAACGTACCTACGTAATAAAGATGTTCAACGTTACCGTGAATTAATCAATAAGCTAGGACTTCGTCGATAATCAAAAGAAGCGGGATTTTTCCCGCTTTTTTGTTAGCTTTAAAAAAGATAGCCGCAAGTAAGATAAATATATTATATACATATTTTAAGTCGCAAAAATTTGAGCATACTATAAGTATATTTGTATTGATAACATAAGCTTAAACGCTTTTTTTATATTAGATGATTAGAGCGATATTATTTCGCATTATCCTCTAAAGTGATTTAGATAGAGAGGGGTAACAATATGGAACAAACGAAACATGAATATTCCATGGATTGGGCTGGTCGTAAATTAACCGTTGAAATTGGACAACTAGCCAAACAAGCAAATGGAGCGGTAATGGTCCGTTATGGAGATACGGCAGTTCTAAGTACTGCTACTGCTTCAAAAGAACCAAAAAACTTAGACTTTTTTCCATTAACATGTAACTATGAAGAACGATTATATGCGGTGGGGAAAATACCTGGCGGATTTATTAAGCGTGAGGGACGTCCGAGTGAAAAGGCAATTTTAGCTAGCCGATTAATCGATCGTCCGATTCGTCCACTTTTTGCAGAAGGTTTCCGTAACGATGTGCAAGTAATCAGCATTGTTATGAGTGTGGATCAAGATTGCTCATCAGAAATGGCAGCAATGTTTGGATCATCATTAGCCCTATGTACATCTGACATTCCATTTGAGGGACCAATTGCTGGTGTTGTCGTTGGCAGAGTCGGTGGAGAGTTTGTAATTAATCCAACAGTAGAACAAGCTGAAAAGAGCGACATTCATTTAACTGTTGCAGGTACTAAAGATGCGATTAATATGGTTGAAGCGGGTGCTGATGAAGTTTCAGAGGAAGTAATGCTTGAAGCCATCATGTTTGGACATGAAGAGATTAAACGCCTTATTGAATTCCAAGAAAAGATAATGGCTGAAACTGGCAAGGAAAAAAGAGAAATTATTCTTTATGAACTTGATAAAGATTTAGAAGCTGAAGTAAGAGAAATGTGCGAAGAAGATATGGTCACAGCTATTCAGGTTCAAGAAAAGCATGCCCGTGAGGATGCGATTAAAGAAGTAAAGAATCGTGTAATCGCTAAGTTCGAGGAGAACGAGGCAACAGACGATGACATGAAACAAGTTAAACAAATTTTAGATAAAATTGTTAAAGGTGAAGTTCGTCGTTTAATAACCGTTGAAAAGATTCGTCCAGATGGCCGGAAAATTGATGAAATTCGTCCACTTTCTTCACAGATAGGTATTTTACCAAGAACACACGGATCAGGGTTATTTACTCGTGGACAAACTCAAGCATTAAGTATCTGTACATTAGGAGCAATGGGTGATGTGCAAATTCTAGATGGTTTGGGAATTGAAGAAGAGAAGCGTTTTATGCACCATTACAATTTCCCTTCCTTTAGTGTTGGTGAAACTGGACCAATCCGTGGACCAGGCCGTCGTGAAATCGGACATGGTGCTCTTGGTGAGCGTGCATTAGAACCAATTGTACCTTCTGAAAAGGATTTCCCATACACGATTCGCCTTGTTTCGGAAGTCCTTGAATCTAATGGTTCTACTTCTCAAGCGAGTATCTGTGCAAGTACACTTGCTATGATGGATGCGGGTGTTCCGATTAAAGCTCCAGTTGCTGGAATTGCAATGGGACTAGTAAAATCTGGTGAACATTACACTGTTTTATCAGATATTCAAGGTATGGAAGACCACCTAGGTGATATGGATTTCAAAGTAGCAGGAACGGCTAAGGGTGTAACTGCACTTCAGATGGATATTAAAATTAAAGGACTTTCTCGTGAAATCCTTGAAGAAGCACTTCAGCAGGCTAAAAAGGGTAGAATGCATATTCTAGATTCTATGCTGGCGACGATTTCTGAGCCACGGACTGAGCTTTCAAAATTTGCACCAAAAATCTTAACAATGAAAATTAACCCAGATAAAATTCGCGACGTTATTGGACCAAGTGGTAAGCAAATCAATAAAATCATTGAAGAAACTGGTGTTAAGATTGATATCGAACAAGATGGTACTGTATTTATTGCCTCAACCGACCAAGCAATGAATCAAAAGGCAAAGAAAATCATTGAAGACATCGTACGCGAAGTTGAAGTTGGTCAAATGTACCTTGGTAAGGTTAAACGAATTGAAAAATTCGGTGCTTTTGTTGAAATCTTTGCAGGAAAAGATGGACTTGTTCATATTTCTGAATTAGCCGAGGAACGAGTTGGCAAGGTGGAAGACGTCGTTGCAATCGGTGATGAAATTTTAGTAAAAGTAACTGAAATCGATAAACAAGGACGTGTAAACTTATCACGAAAGGCGATACTAAAGGAACAACGTGAGAAGGCTGAAAAAGCGGCGGAAAAGCAATAAAACTGCCTGCAAGCAATTATAAGGTCAGGGGGAACCCTGACTTTTTCCATGTTAGTTCTATCCAGCTCCGGCGCCTGCGCTTTTAGTTCTACCTTGTCCCCTTATTTCATATATTTTGTATGAAGGGGGAAGGTAAATGAAGAAGTTAAGTTTGATCGCTTGTTTATTAATCGTAGCATGGGTTTCTGTTAACAATTCTCTTGTTGATACATATGTAGCGTCACTTAAAGAGAATGCAGTTCCTGTAGGAAAGCAAGAAAATCCGCTATATCAAAGTATTATTAAAAATGCTTCTACATATGAAATACCGCCTTCCAATGCTAAAATTGATCAAGTATGGAAAGCAATTCCCGGCTATAATGGGTTAACCGTAGATATTGAAGCTTCGTATAAGAATATGAAGAAAACCGGGACATTCGATGAAAAAAAATTAGTATATAAACAAACAAAACCAGCGGTACATCTTGAGGATTTGTCTCCATCTCCGATTTATCGCGGGCATCCTGATAAACCAATGGTCAGCTTCATTATTAATGTCGCTTGGGGAAATGAATATTTACCAGAAATGCTTGCAGCATTAAAGAATCACCAAGTCAAAGCAAGCTTTTTCCTCGAGGGTAGATGGGTAAAAAATAATCCCGACTTGGCAAAAATGATTGCGAGTGCAGGTCACGAAGTAGGGAACCATTCGTATACACATCCTGATATGAGCAGAATTACTGCAGGACAGACAAGAGAGCAATTGATAAAAACAAATGAAGTGATTGAGGCAGCTACAGGAAATAAAAGCATTTGGTTTGCTCCGCCCAGCGGCAGTTACAGGGATGAAACTGTTAAAATAGCTTCAGAATTAAAAATGAAGACTGTTATGTGGACAGTAGATACTATCGATTGGCAAAAGCCTACGCCTGATGTGTTAATCAATCGTGTTATTTCAAAGATTGATAAAGGGTATATGGTCCTCATGCACCCAACAGAATCTACTGCAAAATCATTAGATCGTTTGATTACACTTATTGAGGAAAAAGGGTTAAAAATAGGTACTGTAAGCGATCTAATGAGCGAAGAAAGAATTATGAAATAAATACACCAAAGAATCCAGATAATAAAGGAAAAAGAGCAATGTTTCCGCTTTTCTATAGATTAGGAGGATTTTGATGATTAACAAATATTCTTGCAAAAATGGAGTAAGAATTGTATTAGAAAATATTCCAACAGTGAGATCAGTGGCAATTGGAGTATGGATTGGCACTGGCTCAAGGAATGAAAATCCCCAAACAAATGGAATCTCGCACTTTTTAGAGCATATGTTTTTCAAAGGTACTACAACCAGATCTGCGAAAGAAATAGCTGAATCCTTTGATAGTATTGGTGGGCAAGTCAATGCTTTTACTTCAAAGGAATACACATGTTACTACGCCAAGGTACTCGACACACATGCGCAATTCGCTTTAGATGTTTTAGCTGATATGTTCTTCAATTCCACGTTTGTTGAAGAAGAGTTAAATAAAGAACGAAATGTTGTATTAGAAGAAATTAAAATGTATGATGACACTCCAGATGATATTGTCCATGATTTACTCAGCAGGGCTATTTATGGCGACCATCCACTAGGTTACCCAATATTAGGTACAGAGGAAACGTTAAATACGTTTACTGGGGATACGCTTAAAGAATACATTCACAATCATTACATCCCCGAAAATGTGGTAATATCAATAGCTGGTAATGTTTCCGAGAGTTTTATTAAGGAAGTTGAAAAGTATTTTGGATCGTATCAAGGCGGTAAAAGTACGATTATTGAAAACATTCCTACATTCCAATCTAATAGGTTATCCCGCCAGAAAGAAACAGAGCAAGCACACCTATGTCTTGGTTTCGAAGGGTTAAAGATTGGCCATGATGATGTCTACAGCTTAATTATATTAAATAACATTCTAGGCGGCAGCATGAGCAGCAGATTGTTTCAGGAGGTTCGGGAACAGCGGGGGTTAGCGTATTCCGTATTCTCATACCATTCAGCCTACCAGGATAACGGTGTTGTAACCATCTACGGAGGAACTGGTGCTAAGCAGCTGGATGTGTTATTTGAAACCATTCAAGAAACTTTGGATAAATTAAAACAAGATGGAATTACCGAAAAAGAATTAATTAATAGTAAAGAGCAGTTAAAAGGAAGTTTAATGTTAAGTTTAGAAAGTACAAATAGCAGGATGAGCCGAAACGGGAAAAACGAATTATTATTAAAACGCCATCGCTCACTAGATGAGATTATCGAGCAAATAGACCAAGTAACAAAGCAAAGCGTAGATGGAATGGCGACATCTGTCTTTACAAACAATTATTCCGCTTCTTTAATCAGTCCTGACGGTGAATTACCGAAAAATTTAAGATAAAAGAAAAACAGTTCCCTCGAGAACTGTTTTTTCTTTTTAGTCTAAATTAGGACTTCCATCGATAACATATAGTAAAGAATGTTTAGAGAGGAGTTCATTCAATATGCGGTTAAGTGAATTAAGCGGGAAAGAAATTGTTGATGTCAAAAAGGCTGAGCGTTTGGGAGTTCTGGGTCAAACAGATCTTGAAATTAATGAAAATACTGGACAAATACAGGCATTGCTGATTCCATCATCATTAAAATGGTTTGGATTTAGAAAACAAGGCGGAGAAATTAGAGTTCCATGGCGGCATATAAAAAAAATAGGCTCCGATATGATTATTATTGATGTACAGGAAGAAGGCTAGCAGAAAAAAATGAAAACGGCCTATAAGCCCAAGCAAAGTAAATTTTGCTTGGGCTTTTTTATTTATCTATTAATGGAAAACTCACAGATTTATTCATTCTTACATAAGATGTTGAAGTGATAAGAGTAAAAAGACTTACTGCTTGGATTTTTTTGAAAAGAAGGTGAATGATTTCATGCTGACAGGGATGCAGATAGCAGTGATCGGTGGAGATGCAAGGCAGTTGGAAATTATCCGGAAGTTAACCGAATTAGACGCTAGATTATCATTAATTGGTTTCGAGCAGCTTGACCACGCGTTCACAGGCGCTGTTAAGGAAAAGTTGGATGAAGTCGATTTTTCAAATATGGATGCCATAATCTTACCAGTACCCGGTACAAATTTAGAAGGCCATGTGGAAACAATTTTTTCAAATGAAAAGGTAATTTTAACAGCGGAAATGCTTATGAAAACACCTGATCATTGTACCGTATACTCCGGAATTAGTAATGCTTATTTAAATGGGATTACAAAAGAAGCGAAGCGTCAACTTGTGCAGCTTTTTGAGAGGGATGATGTAGCAATATACAATTCAATTCCGACAGTAGAAGGAACAATCATGATGGCCATCCAACATACTGATTTCACGATTCATGGCTCAAATATTACAGTATTAGGGTTAGGAAGATGTGGGATGAGTGTCGCAAGAACCTTCCATGCCCTAGGAGCAAAAGTAAAAGTTGGCGCAAGGAAGAGTGAACATCTTGCTAGAATTACAGAAATGGGTTTAACACCTTTTCATCTAAACGACTTAGAAAAAGAAGTTAAAGATACCGATATTTTAATCAATACAATACCTCTATTAATTGTAAGTGCTTCTGTTATTTCAAAAATGCCAGCTCATACGCTGATTATTGATTTAGCCTCAAAACCTGGTGGAACTGATTTTAGATATGCAGAAAAAAGAGGGATAAAAGCACTTCTTGCACCAGGATTACCTGGCATTGTCGCGCCAAAAACAGCTGGTCAAATACTGGCAAATGTTCTGGCCCAATTGCTTCAAGATGATGTAAGCAAGCGAAAGGGGAATATAAAATGAGTTTAAAAGGGAAAAAAATAGGTTTTGGGTTAACAGGATCTCATTGTACGTATGACGCTGTATTCCCAGAAATTGAGAAATTAGTTCAGGCTGGTGCAGAAGTACTGCCAGTAGTGACAGCTACAGTGAAAAATACCGAAACCCGTTTTGGAAAAGGGGAGGACTGGATTCAAAGGATTGAGGATTTAACAGGAAACAGAGCGATCGATTCAATCGTTAAAGCTGAGCCATTAGGTCCCAAAATCCCGCTAGATTGTATGGTTATCGCACCTTTGACAGGTGTATCAATGAGTAAATTTGCCAATGCAATGAATGACAGCCCTGTTTTAATGGCTGCAAAAGCGACATTAAGAAATTTAAAACCAGTTGTCCTTGGAATTTCTACAAATGATGCTTTGGGCTTAAATGGAGTTAACTTGATGAGATTAATGGCGACAAAAAATATATATTTTATCCCATACGGGCAAGATGATCCAATCAAGAAGCCAAACTCCATGGTAGCAAGGATGCCTATGTTGATGGAAACGGTTGAAGCAGCTATTGAAGGCCGGCAAATCCAGCCTGTATTAGTGGAAAGATATAAGGATACAGAGTAATTCATACTCCTTTCATCAAATATGGTTATTTCTTTGAAGGAATATGTTAATATATTTATAATTCAACCATCAGTGAGATTATTTATCTCACTGATGAGAATTTATATTAACCTTTTCTGATTCATTTTCCGTGAAACAGAATGGACCAATAAATAGTCGATGAAAGATTGAAAGGGGTACTAAAAATGAATCAACATAATGGTTATCATGTTGCTGTAGTAGGCGCAACAGGAGCGGTGGGTCAGCAAATGATCGCAACGTTAGTGAAAGAAAAATTCCCAATTAGACAACTAACTCTATTATCTTCCGCACGTTCAGCAGGTAAAATAGTGACGGTTGATGGTGTTGAGTATACGGTTCAGGAAGCTAAACCAGAAAGCTTTACTGGTGTGGATATTGCTTTATTCTCCGCTGGAGGTAATATTTCTAAAGAGCTTGCTCCTGAAGCAGTAAAGCACGGAGCGATTGTAGTAGACAATACTAGTGCTTTCCGAATGGATCAAGATATTCCGTTAGTCGTTCCTGAGGTAAATGAACATGATTTGCATCAGCATAATGGGATCATTGCTAACCCAAATTGTTCTACTATCCAAATGGTAGTAGCGTTAGAACCAATTAGACAAAAATTTGGACTTAAAAAGGTTATTGTTTCAACCTATCAGGCAGTTTCAGGTGCAGGAGCTGTTGCAATTGAAGAATTACAGAGCCAGACAAAAGCTATTCTTAATGGTGAAACAGTGGAACCTAAGATTTTACCAGTAAAAGGTGACAAGAACCACTATCAAATCGCCTTTAACGCTATACCGCAAATTGATAAGTTCCAAGACAACGGCTATACATTTGAAGAAATGAAAATGATAAACGAAACAAAGAAAATTATGCATTTACCAGAGCTGCCTGTTGCTGCGACTTGCGTACGTTTACCGGTAGCAGTCGGTCACTCTGAATCTGTTTATTTTGAAATTGAAGAAGATGGCGTAAGTGCAAATGAAATAAAAGAGTTATTAAAGACAGCTCCGGGCGTGGTGTTACAAGATGACCCAGAGAATCAGGTATATCCAATGCCTGCGAATTGTGTAGGAAGTAATGATGTGTTTGTAGGTCGGATTCGTAATGACCTTAACGAAAGTCGTGGTTTCCATATGTGGGTTGTTTCTGACAATTTACTCAAAGGTGCTGCCTGGAATTCAGTTCAAATTGCTGAAAGTTTAATAAAGCTGGGTTTAATCAAAGAAAAAAAATAAAGTTTTGATTTTAAAGGCAGGTTTAAAGGTTATATGAAAATCATAGTACAAAAATTTGGCGGGACATCTGTTAAGGATGAAGAAAGCCGACAACATGCGAAGAGACATATCAATAATGCATTAGAAGAAGGATATAAGGTAGTAGTTGTAGTGTCTGCAATGGGAAGAAAGGGTGATCCCTATGCAACGGATACACTCCTCTCTTTGATTGGGAGTAATGAAAGTAAAGTCAGTAAACGTGAACAGGATCTTCTTGTATCATGTGGTGAAATTATTTCAAGCGTTGTTTTTGCCAATATGCTGCAAGAAAACGGGATAAATGCGATTGCTTTGACTGGGGCACAAGCAGGATTTAGAACCAATAGTGATCATTCACAGGCTAAGATTGTCGAAATGAAATGTGATCGATTACTGCGGGATTTAGAATACCATGATGTTGTTGTGGTAGCTGGTTTTCAAGGTGCTGCGAAGAACGGTGATACTACCACTATTGGACGAGGTGGCAGTGACACATCGGCAGCAGCATTAGGAGCGGCTCTAAATGCAGAATGGATTGACATTTTTACTGATGTAGAAGGCATCATGACAGCAGACCCAAGAATAGCAGATAACGCTAGACGCCTTTCGGTTGTTACCTATACTGAGGTATGTAACATGGCCTATCAGGGTGCTAAAGTTATTCACCCAAGAGCAGTTGAAATAGCGATGCAGGCAAAGGTTCCAATTCGAATCCGCTCCACCTATTCGGACGATTTAGGAACATTAGTCACATCTATCTCAAAAGAGTCAAGAGGCAGTGATATTAAAGAGAGAACCGTAACAGGAATTGCTCATGTTTCAAATGTGACTCAAATTAAAGTGTTTGCTAAAAAAGACCAATACTACTTACAATCAGAAGTTTTTAAAGCTATGGCAAATGAACAAATTAGTGTGGATTTTATAAACATTTCACCTAATGCCGTTGTATATACGGTTACCGATGAAATGACAGACAGAGCAATTAGGGTCTTAAAGGAAATAGGTCATGAACCTGTTGTTGAACGCTATTGTGCAAAGGTTTCAGTTGTTGGAGCAGGTATTGCCGGTGTCCCGGGTGTTACTTCTAAAATCGTTACAGCTCTATCAGAGAATGGAATCCGGATTTTACAATCTGCTGATAGCCACACTACCATTTGGGTTCTTGTGAAGCAAGACGACCTGGCTAAATCAGTTAACGCATTACATGACGCCTTTCATCTAGAAGAAGAAACCCTGGATATAAAGCTTACGGATATCTAGTATATTTAGTCGGCTAAGAGTCGTCTAGATTTCTATAATCCCTATTTTTGCGCAACGGGATTTTCGTAATTGAAAGGAGTAGTAAAATGGTTCATTTTGGTCGAGTTTCGACAGCCATGGTCACACCTTTTGATAAAAAAGGTCACATCGATTTTTCTAAGACCACTCAACTAATAAATTATTTAATCGATAATGGAACGGATTCTCTAGTGGTTGCAGGGACAACGGGTGAATCTCCAACCTTGTCAAAAGAAGAAAAACTGGCATTATTTGATCATGTTGTAAAGGTAGTTGCAAAAAGAATTCCTGTTGTTGCAGGCACAGGCAGTAATAACACCTACGCTTCGGTGGAACTAACGAAGAGAGCAGAACAGCTTGGCGTTGATGGTATTATGTTAGTAGCACCCTACTACAATAAACCAAATCAGGAAGGGCTATTTCAGCACTTTAAGACGATTGCTGAAGCTACTTCTTTGCCAGTTATGGTTTACAATATCCCTTCAAGGGCATCTGTAAATATTCATCATGAAACAATAATAAGGTTGTCAAAAATACCGAATATTGTAGCTGTGAAGGAAGCGGGCGGCGATCTAAATGCGATGACAAATATTGTTGCTAATACGGATCGTGATTTTGATCTGTACAGCGGCGATGATGCTATTGCTTTACCGGTGCTTTCAATTGGCGGGGCAGGGGTAGTTTCCGTAGCCTCACATGTGATTGGAAATGATATGCAAAAGATGGTGAGGTCTTTTTTAAACGGAGATCATGAAAAAGCAGCAAAACTACACCAGAAGCTTCTCCCTATTATGCAGGGACTTTTTGCTGCTCCTAGTCCTGCACCCGTTAAAACGGCTCTTCAAATAATAGGGCTGGATGTAGGTTCAGTAAGGCTTCCACTTGTGCCATTAACGGAACAAGAACGGTCTGCCCTAACTAAATTATTATTATAATAATATAAATGCCAATCGAATTTTATTCGGTTGGCATGTTTTTTTACACATGTATATCCTCCAATGGTAAAAACAACTAAATTTGGTTGTAAAGGTTTTCACCTATCAAGTATAATAATCATAACTGATTTCGATCGGGCAATTTTGAAATGTCGAAAACCTCTAGTGAAAAAATGCTTGAGTTTGACAATCAACATAGGAGGAAACGGAAATTGATAAATAGAAAAAATAGTTCCATTAAGATTATCACGCTTGGTGGTATTGGAGAAATCGGAAAAAACATGTATCTTGTGGAAGTGGACAAGGACATTTTTATCATTGATGCCGGGCTAATGTTCCCCGAGGATGAAATGCTTGGCATTGATATCGTTATTCCGGACATCACGTATTTAACAGAAAACAAAGAAAGAGTAAAGGCTGTATTCTTAACACACGGACATGAGGATCATATCGGTGCTCTTTCCTATCTTCTCCGCCAAATCGACGTACCGGTATATGGGACTAAACTCACATTAGCTCTTGCAAATGCTAAGCTGAAAGAGCAGGAATATAATGGAAAGACTAATTTTATTGAAATAACATCGGATTCTATCATTACTATGGATTCCGTGGAAGTAAGCTTCTTTCGAACAAATCACAGTATTCCCGACTCAGTTGGTGTTTGTGTAGAAACATCAGAAGGCAGTATCGTTTATACAGGTGATTTCAAATTTGACCAAGCAGCAACAAAACTATATAAGCCTGAAATAGGTAAAATGGCTGCTATTGGAGAAAAGGGGGTACTTTGTTTACTCTCAGATAGTACGAATGCAGAGAAACCTGGATATACTACATCGGAGGCAATTGTCGAACGAGAATTATCCACTGCTTTCTATAATACTAGGGGCAGAATGATTGCCGCTTGCTTTGCGTCTGATATTAATAGAATCCAGCATATCTTTGATGCTGCTAGGGATAACGGACGTAAAGTTGCTGTTGTAGGAAAAAGCCTAGAAAGAATTTATCATATTGCTCTAGATTTAGGATATTTAGAAGTAGAGGAAGACCTTATTATCCCGGTAAATGAAATAAATAACTACGAGGATAGCGAAATTCTCGTTTTAATGACAGGAAGTCAAGGCGAGCCAATTGAGGCACTTCAAAAAATGGCAAAGCAAACTGCGAAACATGTAAATATCCAGCCCGGAGATACGGTATTAATTGCTGCTTCCCCACTAAGAGGAAGTGAATTATTAATTTCTAGAACAGTGGACATGCTCTATCGGGCTGGAGCGAATGTTATCTCAGGTAAAAGAATTATTCATGTATCCAGTCACGGCAGTCAAGAAGAACTTAAATTTATGATTAACTTGATGAAACCACAGTTTTTTATCCCAGTGCATGGGGAGTATCGAATGTTAAAGGCACATAGGAAACTGGCATTAGATTGTGGAATCAAGGATGAGAATATAATGATTCCGGACCGTGGTGATGTAGTAGAATTAAAGGATGGTAAATTAAGTATAGGCGGTAAGGTACCATCAGGAAATGTGTTAATCGACGGTATTGGTGTTGGTGATGTTGGAAATATCGTATTAAGAGACCGGAGGCTATTATCCCAAGATGGTATATTAATTGTAGTCGTTACTTTAACCCGCCAAGATAAAAAAATCGCTGCTGGACCTGAAATTATCTCTCGTGGTTTTGTTTATGTCCGCGAATCTGAAAAGTTGATGGATGAATCAACAAAATTGGTTCGAGATATTGTTCAAAAGAATATTTCAAAGGAATCCTTTGAATGGTCAAGTTTAAAGCAAGAAATAAGAGATGGATTAAATCGATATTTATATGATAAAACGAAAAGAAGACCTATGATACTTCCTATTATAATGGAAGTATAGTAGTAGGTAGGCATTGGTAAAACCAATGCCTTACTTTATTGTCAGACTGGTGATTACAGTGATTATCAATAGAGCAATTCAAATGATTATTGCTCCCTAAGAATGAAATTGTTTCATAGGTCAATACTAACGGTATCATGCGTGAAGGGAGACTTATGATGAATAACGATTTACAAAAAAACGAATCCGCAAATCAAGAGGGTCAAGAACCTCAAAAAGAGGATAAGCCTTCTTCTTTAATGGAAAAAATACAACAGCTTGGGCAAACGAATGTACCGCAGCTGTCCTCCGATTCAAGGATTCATTGTTTAACGATTATCGGACAAATTGAGGGTCATTTAGCGTTACCGCCACAGAATAAAACTACAAAATATGAACATTTGATACCTCAATTAGTAGCGATAGAGCAAAATCCAAAAATAGAAGGGTTACTGATTATATTAAATACAGTAGGTGGAGATGTGGAGGCAGGATTAGCCATCTCTGAAATGCTGGCAACACTTTCAAAACCAACTGTTTCGATTGTCTTAGGCGGAGGCCATTCCATTGGCGTGCCTATAGCTGTGTCATGTGATCACAGTTTTATCGCTGAAACCGCAACGATGACCATTCATCCTATTCGATTAACGGGCCTCGTAATCGGTGTTCCTGCAACGTTTGAATATTTAGATAAAATGCAGGATCGAGTAGTGAATTTTGTAACAAAGCACTCGAAGATTACCGAAGAGAAGTTTAAAGACTTAATGTTTGCAAAAGGCAATCTAACCCGTGACATCGGTACAAATGTAGTAGGACCGGATGCAGTGGAATATGGATTGATTGATGAAGTTGGCGGATTAGGACAAGCGATGAAGAGGCTAAACGAGTTGATTGATGAAAGGAAAGCATCTTCCGAGGGGATGATTCAATGATTCTGTATACCACAATGCCGCAGGAATCTATATTCCCTCCAGAAGCAGATTCCTTTACTAGACAACAAACGGTAACTTACCAAGGTGTATCACTAATCGTTGAACAATCTGACGCGCAAAATGTACAGGTTGTTCGTATTTTGAGCAGTGATCCTAAGCATTATCTTGACGAGCGTATATGTCCTGGTGCTAAAATTTCTTGTGCAAGCATTGAAGGATTGTCGGCAAACTAAAAGGATATTATGGTATAATTAGGATTAGAAGCTTAAGCAGCCATTCAGGCTGCTTTATTCATTTGCGGTTAAAGATCATACCATAGGATGATAATGATAGTATTACACAAATATAGACAGGTGATTAGATGGCAAAGAAAAAGAGAAGATCAAAAAAGAGAGATAATCATTTAAAACAAACCGTTCAATTTGAACTTTCCGCGCTTGTCTTATTAGCACTGGCGATTATATCGATCGCCAAATTAGGAGCTGTTGGTGAGGCAGCAGTATTGTTTTTTCGATTTTGGATGGGTGAATGGTACATGCTCAGCCTGATAGGTCTTGTGATCCTCAGTGTATATCTCATGTGGAAACGGACAATACCCTTTGTATTCCATGTTAAATTAGTCGGTATTTATTTAATTGTTTCCTCGTTACTCCTTTTAAGCCATGTTACACTATTTCATTTATTGACGAAAGATGGTAACTTTAAAAACCCAAGTGTCATAAGCAGCACATGGGAAATTTTTATGATGGAAGTAAAAGGAGAAACGAGCACAATTGATCTTGGCGGGGGAATGATTGGTGCCGTTCTATTTGCTATGTTTCATTATCTTTTTGCAGAAACGGGAACCAAAATTATTGCATTTATCTTTATTCTAATTGGATTTATTTTAGTTACAGGGAAATCATTCGGTGAATTTGTCGCTAAAATAGGGATTACACTAATTGATTTTTCAAAAGGACAATGGAGTGCGTTTCAATTAGACATGGAAGAATGGAAGCAGAAAAAACAAGAACGCCGTGAAGAAAAACGAATACAACAGCAGCAAGAAAGGGAAAACCGCGCGGCTGTTGTCCAGCCTGAAATGATTACTCCCATGCAAAATACACAGGAAGAAGTGGTTATACCTGAGCCGCTTATCTCAAGTTTTGCAGATCGTGCATACATAGATGAGGAACCACAAAAACCGAAGCGGAGAAAAGAGGAATCTAAAAATAAGGGTAATGACCAGGTAATAGACGAAGATGATTCCACACCTCCGATTACTTTCACAGAAGTGGAGAATGCAGCATATGAATTACCGCCTTTAAAACTTCTTAAACTTCCGAAGAAAACAGACCAGAGCGGGGAATATGAATTAATTCATGCAAATGCAGCTAAATTAGAACGTACTTTTCAGAGCTTTGGGGTAAAAGCGCGAGTTACCCAAGTACACCTAGGACCAGCTGTTACTAAATATGAAGTTCATCCTGATGTTGGGGTCAAGGTTAGTAAAATTGTTAGTTTAAGTGATGACCTAGCCTTAGCACTAGCTGCTAAAGATATTCGAATAGAAGCTCCTATTCCTGGAAAATCTGCAATTGGGATTGAAGTGCCAAATTCTGAAGTTGCTATGGTTTCCCTAAGGGAGGTATTAGAAGCAACCCAAAATAATAAGCCCGAGTCAAAACTGTTGATTGGTCTTGGCAGAGATATTACTGGGGAAGCAGTACTTGCTGAATTAAATAAAATGCCCCATTTGCTTGTAGCTGGTTCTACTGGAAGCGGGAAGAGTGTTTGTATTAATGGTATTATTACAAGCATACTTATGAGAGCTAAGCCGCATGAAGTCAAGTTAATGATGATAGATCCGAAGATGGTGGAATTAAATGTCTATAATGGTGTTCCTCACTTATTAGCGCCAGTGGTTACAGATGCCAAAAAAGCATCGCAGGCCTTAAAAAAGGTCGTAAGTGAGATGGAGAGACGATATGAGCTGTTCTCTCATACAGGTACTCGTAATATTGAAGGGTATAATGACCATATTAAAAGGCATAACATTGAGGAAAATGACAAACAGCCGCTTTTGCCATATATCGTTGTAATTGTGGACGAGCTAGCTGACTTAATGATGGTAGCCTCATCAGATGTAGAGGATTCCATTACTAGACTCGCACAAATGGCACGTGCTGCGGGTATCCACTTAATCATAGCAACACAGCGTCCATCTGTTGATGTCATAACAGGAGTTATTAAAGCAAATATTCCTTCAAGGATTGCTTTTGCTGTCTCCAGTGCTACCGATTCAAGAACAATCTTGGACATGGGTGGTGCAGAAAAACTGCTAGGAAGAGGAGATATGTTATTTCTGCCTGTAGGAGCATCAAAACCTGTTCGTGTACAAGGAGCATTTTTATCGGATAATGAAGTTGAAGATACCGTTAATTTTGTCATTGGACAGCAAAAAGCGCAATATCAAGAAGAGATGATACCAGATGATACACCAGAAGCAGTTGGTGAAGTGGACGATGATTTATATGCTGAGGCTGTTGACTTAGTTATTGAAATGCAAACCGCTTCAGTATCAATGCTCCAGCGCCGTTTTCGAATTGGGTACTCTAGAGCTGCACGTTTAATTGACGAGATGGAAGCGCGTGGGATAGTGGGAGCATATGAAGGTAGTAAACCAAGAACAGTTTTACAATCGAAAACAAACGAAGAAGTGAATTAAAAAAAGAGCCATTAGGCTCTTTTTTTTTTACATAATACGCCGATTGATTGTAGACAACTAAAAATTATAGCAGATTTCAGAGTAAAAAGTCCTATCAATTATGACAACTTTCGACAATTTCGCTTTTTTCGACAAAAATTACAAATTCTATTTCCATAAGCCTAAAAAAATGGTATATTATTTTCGATTAGTAGGAATGATTATACATCAGATGTCTGATGTCTTAGGAAAGAGTTGGAGGTACCTGCATGTCTATTAAGCTAGATAACCGACATTTATACCTACAAGTGATCGATCGGTTAAAACAAGATATCGAACAAGGGGTTTATAAGGAAAAGGAAAAATTACCTTCTGAATTCGATCTTGCGAAACAACTGGGTGTAAGTAGAGCCACACTTCGGGAAGCACTACGAATACTCGAAGAGGAAAATGTTATCATTCGCCGCCATGGTGTTGGTACGTTTGTTAATTCGAAACCTCTTTTTACTTCGGGGATTGAACAACTTAATAGTGTCACGGACATGATCTTCCAAGCTGGGATGAAACCAGGCACCATTTTCTTAAGTTCATCAACTGTCGGGGCTACTGAAGAGGATATTCGTCGTTTCTCATGTTCTACAAATGAGGAAATTGTGGTTATGGAGCGGGTTAGAACCGCTAATGGGGAACCAGTCGTTTATTGCATCGACAAAGTACCTGAAAAAATTCTGCCAGAGACATTTTCACATGGTGAAGAATCCATATTTTTCATTTTGGAAGAAGAAGCCAACCGAAAGATTACATATGCGGTTGCTCAAATTGAACCAATTGGGTACCACGAGAAAATTTCGCCTATTTTAGAATGTGAACCAGAAACTGCACTGCTTGTATTAAAGCAAATGCATTTTGACGAAATGGATGAACCTGTCCTTTTCTCGGTAAACTACTTTAAAGCAGATAAATTTAGTTTTCAGGTATTACGAAAAAGATTTTAATTTTTTGTGGATTATGAAAACGCAATCAAGCTGCTTTCTGAAAGTTCCTACTAAATCAAACAAATATTAGGGGGTCAATTGCCTTGAAGAAAAGTAAATTTGGCTTAACTATGTCAGTAATTTTAGCTGCAGGCACCATGTTAGCTGCATGTGGCGGCGGGGATGACAAAGGTACTGGTAAGGATAATGGTAAAGACGCTGTTAAAATTGGTATGGTTACAGATGCTGGAACGATTGATGACAAATCCTTTAACCAAAATACTTGGGAAGGTATTAAAATGGCTGAGGAAGAACTTGGAATACAATCAAAATATCTTAAGCCAGCTGGTACAACTGAGGCAGAATACCTGAAAGAAATGGGTAATTTATATGATGCAGGATATAAATTTATCGTTTCTCCTGGATTTAAGTTTGAAACTGCCGTTTTCCATGCACAAGATAAATATAAAGATGCAAAATTTGTAATTCTTGATGGTAACCCTCATTCTGGTGACTTTAAACCTGTTGTTAAAGAAAACACAGTTGCCGTTTTCTTTGCTGAGCATGAGTCAGGCTTCCTAGCTGGTGTTGCTGCTGCACTTGAATTAAAAGAAGGTGAAGCTGGCTTCATCGGCGGTATGGAAATTCCTGCTGTTCAAAAGTTTAACTGGGGCTTCCAGCAAGGTGTTAAATATGCAAATGATAATTTAGGAACTAACCTAACAATTAAAGCTGAAAACGTAGTTTACCAAGGTTCATTTGATAACGTAGCTGCTGGCGGACAAATTGCTGCTCAAATGTACGACCGTGGTGTAGATGTAATCTTTACAGCTGCAGGCGGTGTTGGTGTAGGTGCAATCAACGAAGCGAAAACACGTGGAAAAGCAGGCGAAAAAGTTTGGATCGTTGGTGTTGACTCTGACCAATATGAAGATGGTAAATATGATGGCGATAAATCAATTATCCTAACTTCTGCTATGAAGAAATTAGACAATGTTACACTAGACATTATTAAGCGCGAATTAGATGGTGACTTCCCTGGCGGAGAAACATTAGTATTTGATGCTAAAAATGATGGTATTGGCTTACCAGAAAAAAATCCAAACTTAAGCGAAGATACAACTACTAAGGTAAAAGAAGTATTTGAAAAAATTAAGTCTGGCGAAGTCAAAGTTGCTGCTGAAAAAGGAAGTTTATTTAAGTAATAAAAAATCATAAAGGGACGGTTTTTTCCGTCTCTTTTATGTCCTTATGTATGATTGTTCTGTCCAATATCCATATTACAAGAGTAATCATGTCTAACTGATACAATATCTTCAGCTTGACGTTGTGATAGGGGACTCCCTATTTTCAAAGAAACTCGAGTCTATAAAAAAGGTGAGTGCTACTATGAGTTATGTGGTTGAAATGCTGAATATCAGGAAAGAATTCCCTGGTATTGTAGCAAACGATAATATTACCCTGACATTAAAAAAAGGGGAAATACATGCCTTACTAGGTGAGAACGGTGCCGGTAAATCAACTCTTATGGGTGTATTGTTCGGTATGTATCAACCTGAGCAAGGTATCATTAAAATACGTGAAAAAGAAGTTCGTATTGGTAATCCGAATGTAGCCAATCAACTAGGTATTGGAATGGTCCATCAGCATTTTAAATTAGTAGAAAATTTTACAGTAACAGAAAATATCATTCTAGGCAGTGAACCGTTAAAAGGTATGGTCCTAGATATAGATAAGGCTTCAAAAAGAATTGCAGAATTGTCCAAGCATTATGGATTAAATGTTGACCCTCATGCAAAAATTGAAGATATATCAGTAGGAATGCAGCAAAGAGTAGAAATTATGAAAATGCTTTATCGTGAAGCCGAAGTTCTTATTTTCGATGAACCAACAGCTGTACTAACACCACATGAAATTGAAGAGTTAATGAAGATTATGCGTAATCTTATTAAGGAAGGTAAATCGATTATCATCATTACCCATAAATTAAAAGAAATAAAAGCGGTTGCAGACCGTTGTACGGTTATCAGACGTGGAAAAGGTATTGGAACCGTTAACGTAAAAGAAACAAGCGAGGCACAGATGGCAGAAATGATGGTTGGCCGTCAAGTTAACTTTAAAGTGGATAAGAAAGCTAGTACACCGGGTGAGGTGGTACTTCAAATAGATTCTCTTTCTGTAAAAAATAACAGAAAAGTATTAGGTCTTAAAAACTTCTCTGTGGAAGTTAGAAGAGGCGAAATTGTTGGTATCGCAGGGGTTGAAGGAAATGGTCAATCAGAAATCGTGGAAGCGGTTACCGGGCTTAGAAAAGTTGAATCAGGGAAGATTTTATTAAAAGGTCAAGATATTACAAATATTCCAATACGCCAAAGAATTGAAAGCGGAATTGGCCATATCCCTGAGGATAGACATAGACGAGGACTTGTTCTTGATTATACCATGGAAAATAACATGGTTTTAGAGGTTTACAATAAACCGCCGTTTGCAAAGGCTGGATTACTAAACCGCGCTGCAATTAAGAAATATGCTAAGAGTATTTTAGAAAACTTTGATGTTCGTTCAGGTGAAGGCGGTGCGTCAATTGCAAGAACTTTATCCGGAGGGAACCAGCAAAAAGCGATTATCGGCCGTGAAATAGAATTAGATCCTGATCTGCTTATCGCTGTACAGCCTACACGAGGATTGGATGTTGGATCAATTGAATATATCCATAAAAGAATAATCGAGCACCGTGATAAAGGAAAGGCAGTTCTTCTCGTTTCCTTAGAATTGGACGAAGTACTGCAGCTTTCAGATCGTATTGCCATCGTTAATAATGGAGAGTTGATTGGAACCGTTAATGCTTCTGAAACCAATGAGAACGAAGTAGGGTTGATGATGGCAGGAGTGAGCAAGGAGGGAAGCGTGTGAGAAACACCATTGTATCGCTAATATCAATTATTTTAGGTCTAATTGCAGGTGGTCTGCTAATGCTCTTCATAGGGGCAAGCCCTATTGAAGGTTACACATATTTATTTCAAGGTGCTTTAAAGAATATATCACGTATTGGTGATACTCTTGCAACAGCAACACCCCTCGTTTTTACTGGACTTGCTGTCGCTTTTGCTTTCCGTACAGGTCTATTTAATATCGGTGCTGCTGGTCAAATGCTAATTGGCGGTCTCGCAGCTACTGCGGTTGCTTTAACATTTGATCTATCACGACCTATATTAATCCTTGTAATGGTAGTAGCTGGTATTGCCGGTGGTGCATTATGGGCATTTATACCAGGGTATTTTAAAGCTAGATTCAATGTACATGAGGTAGTATCTACCATCATGATGAACTGGATTGCATATTGGACCGTTTACTATGTTGTTCCAGGTTATTTCAAAGGTGAATTCCTTGAAACTGAATCACGCAAACTTGCTGAAGAATCTACTTTAAGAACGCCTTGGCTGACCGAAATGTTTCAGGGTTCTTATATCAACCTAGGTTTGTTCTTTGCAGTTATCGCTGTCATCATCATTGCATTTATCATTAATAAAACTACTTTAGGTTTTGAATTAAAAGCTGTAGGTTTCAATCGACATGCAGCAGAGTATGCAGGTATGAAGGTTAATCGCAATATTATTTTATCTATGTTAATCTCAGGTGCGCTCGCAGGTCTTGGCGGGGTAGCATTATACACTGGTAATGCTTCAAGCATGCAAATCGGTATTTTACCATCACAGGGTTATGATGGCATTGCGGTTGCATTACTTGGAGCAAACTCTCCGGTTGGAGTATTCTTTGCAGCACTTCTCTTTGGAATTCTATATTCAGGAACTGGCTTTATGAATGCGATGATCGAGATTCCACCAGAACTTGCAAATACAATCATTGCGATTATTATTTACTTTGCTGCTACTAGCGTACTGATTCACCGTGTGTTAAATAAATTCCGTAAGACTCGTTCAAATGCAAATGATGTAGATGGACCTGTTGGCAAGAAGGGAGAAGCATAAAATGTGGACCATAATTGAACAAATATTCCCTTACGCAATTGTTTTTACTATTCCTCTTCTTATTACAGCATTGGGTGGTCTTTTTAGTGAAAGAAGCGGTATCGTAAATATCGGTTTAGAAGGTTTAATGATTTCAGGAGCATTTGCGAGTGCACTAACAGTTAACTTCTTGCAAGATAGTATGTCTGGATCAGCGGTGTTATGGATTGGTTTACTAGTTGCAGTCGTAGTAGGGATTTTGTTTTCTTTATTACATGCATTTGCCAGCATCAATTTAAGTGCTGACCAAGTAATCAGTGGTACAGCCATTAACATGATTGCAATGGCTTTAACTGTATTTTTAGCTAGAAATATTACTGGTAGTGGTAACATTCGTATAACGAACGGTTTTACACCATTTGATGTGCCAGTTTTATCTCGAATTCCAATTATTGGGGATTTGTTATTTACAAAAACATATGCCACAACTTGGTTTATCTTAGTCGTACTTCTTGTAAGTGCATTTATACTGAACAAAACCAAATTTGGTTTACGTTTAAAATCTTGTGGAGAGTTTCCGCAGGCTGCTCAAGCAGCAGGGATTAATGTAGTAAGAATCCGTTATATCGGGGTTATGATTTCTGGTGCTTTATCCGGTTTAGGTGGAGCCATCATTATTTTAACGTACGCAGGCGAATTTACTGGTTCTGTATCAGGTCTTGGGTTCTTAGCACTTGCTTCCTTAATCTTTGGTCAGTGGAGACCGCTCGGAATCTTAGGAGCAACATTATTCTTCGGATTTGCCAGCACAATCGCTAACGTATCTCAAGTTATTCCTGAATTGGCTGTTATTCCGCCAATTATTCTTAAAATCTTCCCATATGTGGTTACATTAATTGCTTTAGTTATCTTCTCTAAATCTTCACAAGCACCTAAAGCAGCAGGAGAACCATTCGATCCAGGAAAACGTTAATCATAATAAGATATCGGGGCTGACTAATTAGTCAGCCCTTTTTTTGTTTTGATAGTCAGTGGTTTTAACTTGTAAAAACCAAGCCTGGCAAATTATAGTAAGAATAAGCGTTTAAAACAATGGAAAAGATGTAAAATAACCGGATGAATGTTTACATATATAATAAGAAGGATTTGAAATCTAAAGGAGGTTATAAGATGGATTCAACAACCGAAAAGATTACCAATATGCAGGGATATAAACTCCATGTCATTGAAACAGATAAATACAAAACGAATACATTTGTATGGAAGATGAAAGCACCTTTAACAAAGGAGGATGTAACGAAAAGAGCATTGCTTCCTCATGTTTTACAAAGCAGCTCCTCGAAATATTCGACAACAACCGCATTACGGTCCTATTTAGATGAATTATATGGCGCAACCTTATTTGTAGATTTAGCAAAAAAAGGTGAATACCAAATTATCAGTTTCACTCTTGAGATCGCAAATGAGAATTTCTTAAGCGATCCTGCCCCTTTATTGGAGAAAGGTTTTGAACTTCTTTCCGAGGTGTTAACAAAACCAAATGCTTCAGGAAGTGCATTTGATCAAGAGACAGTGAACAAAGAAAAGAGAACGTTAAAACAGCGAATTCAATCTGTTTATGATGATAAAATGCGTTATTCCAATGTTCGTCTGCTCCAAGAAATGTGTAAGGGTGAACCCTACGCTCTTCAAGTAAATGGTGAAGCGGAGGATATTGATGCAATCACTCCTGAAAATCTATACGAATATTATAAAAAGGCCTTTTCCGAAGATGAAATGGACTTATATATCATTGGTGATGTAAAGGAAGATGAGGTAAAAAGCCTTGCAGACAGGCTTTTGTCATTTGAAAACCGTACACCGCAGAAAATAGTTTCCAGGGAGCAGTCCAAAAAGGAAAAGGTAAATGAAATAAAAGAACAACAGGATGTAAAGCAAGGTAAGTTAAATATCGGGTACCGTACCAATATTGTTTATGGTGATTCAGATTACTTTGCACTTCAATTGTTCAATGGCATTTTTGGAGGATTTTCACACTCGAAGTTGTTTATCAATGTTCGTGAAAAAGCAAGCTTAGCATATTATGTTTCCAGCAGGCTGGAGAGTCATAAAGGGCTGATGATGGTCATGTCTGGGATAGATTTAAAAAACTACGACCAGGCTGTGGGAATCATTCGTGACCAGTTAGATGCGATGAAAAAAGGCGACTTTTCTGATCAAGAACTTATCCAAACAAAAGCAGTGATTCGAAATCAAATTCTTGAAACCATAGATACCTCGCGGGGGTTAACAGAAATTCTTTATCATAATGTTGTTGCGCATAAGGATATAAAACTTGAGCAATGGATCAATGATATGGAGAAGACGACCAAGGAAGAAATTGTGTCTGTTGCAAATAAGATTGAACTTGATACCATCTACTTCTTAACTGGATCGGAGGCGGTAAATAATGGATAAAATTAATTTTGACCAGCTTCAAGAAGAACTTTACCATGAAAAATTACCCAATGGTTTAAATGTCTACATTTTGCCAAAAAAAGGTTTTAACAAGACGTTTGCTACTTTTACTACAAAGTATGGATCGATTGATAATCATTTTGTGCCATTGGGAAAAGAAGAATATGTTAAAGTTCCCGATGGTATTGCCCATTTTCTTGAACATAAGCTTTTTGAAAAGGAAGACGGTGACGTTTTTCAGCAGTTTAGCAGGCAGGGAGCTTCAGCGAATGCGTTTACCTCTTTTACCCGTACAGCTTATTTGTTTTCAAGTACTTCGGATGTTGAGAAGAACTTAGAAACATTAGTTGATTTCGTTCAAGATCCATACTTTTCGGAAAAAACGGTTGAAAAGGAAAAAGGGATTATCGGTCAGGAAATTACCATGTATGATGATAATCCAGATTGGCGTCTCTATTTTGGGCTGATACAAAATTTATATCAAAATCATCCTGTAAAGATTGATATCGCCGGTACCATTGAATCGATCTCTCATATTACAAAAGACTTGCTTTATGAGTGCTATAATACCTTCTATCATCCGAGCAATATGTTATTATTTATTGTTGGGCCAGTCGATCCTAATAAATTTATGGAACAAGTGCGAGAAAACCAAGCGAAAAAGGAATACAAGGAAATGCCAGAGATTAAACGTAAATTTGAGGATGAGCCAGTTCAGACAGCACAACAGAAACAAGTGTTGGAGATGAATGTACAAACCTCTAAATGTTTAATCGGCATGAAAGCACTTCATGTAGATCAATCGGGACCAGAATTGTTAAAGAATGAATTGACCATGAATGTTTTATTGGATTTATTGTTTGGTAAAAGCTCTGAAAATTATAATGAACTTTATAATGAAGGTCTGATTGATGAAACCTTTTCTTATGATTATACACAGGAACAAGGTTTTGGCTTTGCGATGGTCGGCGGTGATACCGGGAATCCAGATAAACTTGCTGATGAGCTAAAAAACATGCTGTTTCAAGCAAAGAATGGAACCACATTTACAGAACAGCAGTTAGAAAGAGCTAAAAAGAAAAAAATTGGGGCATTTTTACGTGCTGTGAACTCTCCAGAGTATATTGCCAACCAATTCACACGGTATGCGTTCAACGACATGAATTTATTTGATGTTGTTCCTACATTAGAAAAAATAACTATGGATGATATTAAAAAAATGGCCGCAGAAGTTATTTCAGAAGAACGTTTCTCAGTCTGTCAAGTAATACCTAAGAAATAACAAAAAGCGTCGCTAGCCGGCGCTTTTCTTTAGTTAAAAATAGAGAGAGTGAAACATGTGGGAAAATATGTACTAGTTACAGGGGCAAGCGGCGGGATAGGACAAGCGGTGGCTTTAAAATTAGCTTCTCTTGGCTTTAATTTATATCTGCACTTTAATCGAAATGAAACATCCATTAAGGATTTACTAAATCAACTTGAACCTTTTGGCGGCGATTATACTCCGATTCAAGCCAACCTGGAAGAGCCGGATGGTTATAAAAAGATTTGTTCACAAATCTTCTCCCTCGATGCTATTGTTCATTGCAGCGGTAATACGCATTATGGCCTCCTTGTCGATGTAAAACAGGAAGACATAGAATCATTAATGAGAGTTCATGTAATGAATCCTTTAATGATAACAAAAGAACTACTGCCGAAACTAATTCAAAAAAGGTCAGGAAATGTAATCCTTATTTCATCTATATGGGGTCAAACTGGTGCTGCATGCGAAGTCGTTTATTCGACTGCTAAGGGAGCGCAAATTTCGTTTGTAAAAGCATTAAGTAAAGAAGTGGCCTTAAACGGAGTCAGGGTGAATGCAATTGCTCCTGGAGCAGTTGAAACACCAATGATGAGCCAGTTCTCTGAGGAAGACAAACAGCTAATAGAATACGAAATCCCTATGGGACGATTAGGTGTTCCTGAGGAAATAGCCAATGGTGTTAAATTTTTACTTTCTGATGAATCTTCCTATATTACAGGACAAGTTCTCTCGATAAATGGCGGATGGTATACATAAAATATACATTTTTTTCTTGAATAAATTCTCCCTTATCATTGCAAAATAACAATGTACAACTATAAAGGAGGGTTTAATATGTCTGTTTTAGATAACTGGAAACAATGGGAAGATTTTCTTGCTGACCGCCTTCATCAAGCACAAAACGAAGGGATGAGCGAGGGTGCGATAAGTGCGCTGGCACTACAAATTGGTGATTACCTTTCAGAGCAAGTAGAACCAAAAAACGAGCAAGAAAGAATTCTTGCAGATCTTTGGTCTGTTGCAAATAAAGAAGAGCAGCAAGCAATTGCAAACATGATGGTAAAATTAGTTCAAAATAATGGTACTCGTTAAGAGAGAGGGCAACCTCTCTTTTTTTTTTTGCCTTTTAGGAGTAAAACATACATAATTAAGAATTGTACTTGTTGTTTTGCTTTCATCTTCATTCGAAATCATATATTATATTGGATAGATGAGGAAATGAAAATTTTGTCGTATACACCTGAGGAGGTTTTTATGGAGAAAAAAGAGTGGTATTTAGAATATGAGATTCAAAAAAACCGTCCCGGTTTATTGGGCGACATTTCATCTCTGCTCGGAATGCTATCAATTAATATTGTAACCATTAATGGGGTTGATGAAGGTCGACGCGGTTTATTAATTTTAGCAAAAGACGATAACCAAATAAAACGGTTAGAGTCAATTTTAAATACAATGGACACAATAAAAGTAATAAAGATTAGAGAACCAAAACTGCGTGACAGGCTGGCTGTCCGTCATGGCCGATACATACAACGAGATGCGGATGATAAAAAGACATTCCGATTTGTTCGGAGTGAACTGGGTGTATTGGTTGATTTCATGGCGGAGTTATTTAAGCAGGAAGGACACAAACTAATAGGTATTCGTGGGATGCCGAGGGTAGGTAAAACTGAATCTGTAGTTGCGGCGAGCGTGTGTGCCAATAAGCGTTGGTTGTTCGTATCTTCCACTCTTCTAAAGCAGACGATACGTAACCAGCTAATTCAAGACGAGTACAATGAAAACAACTTGTTTATACTTGATGGAATTGTTTCCACAAAGCGTGCTAGCGAACGTCATTGGCAGCTCGTACGCGAAATCATGCGTTTACCGGCGGTTAAAGTGGTCGAACACCCTGATATCTTTGTTCAAAATTCCGAGTATACGCTTGATGATTTTGATTATATTATCGAATTGAGAAACGACGCGGACGAAGAAATTACATATGATATCGTCGACCAAAATAACTTATTCTCCGGCTCTGATTTTGGAGATTTTGGATTTTAATTAATTGGAAGGTGTTAATAAGTGACTGAATTAGGTAATCGACTAAAAGAAGCGCGATTAGCCAAAGGATTAAGCTTAGAGGATTTACAGTCAATCACAAAAATTCAAAAACGGTATTTGATAGGGATCGAAGAAGGCAATTATTCTAGTATGCCAGGGAATTTTTATGTTCGTGCTTTTGTAAAACAATACGCTGAAGCGTTGCAGCTTAATCCTGAAGAAATATTTGAAACGTATAAAAACGAAATTCCAGCTACCCATAATGAGGATTTACCTGAGAAATTATCGAGGGTGAAAACGCGAAAGACGGTAACAGACGGTTCCTCAAAAATTTTTGATATAATACCAAAGGTTTTAATTGGAATCTTTATAATTGGTGCCGCAGGATTACTTTATTATTTCTTTGTTAATAACGTTGGAGACAAAGCTACTGATCAGATTAATGAGGAAAATGAACCTGTAAAATTCGTGCGCTCTCAAAACTTGGAAAAGGCAAACGAAACAGAAAAAGAAGATACTAAAGAAAATCAAGAGGCTGGGAAGGATGAACAGGAGACTGTTGAGGAAAACCCAGTAGTAGAAACTCCAAAACAAGAATTAACGCCTGTTCAAAACAGCGGAAAAAATTCTACCTATGATTTGAAAAATGCAGATAAATTTGTTGTAAAGTTGGTTTCAACAGGGCAGACATGGGTAAATGTAAAAAATAGCAGTGGTCAATCTAAGTTCCAGGGGTTATTATCAACCACTGGTACCCAAAGTACGGAAGTAGATTTAACGGGGGATACCAAAGCAGTCATTGTTGTTGGCAGAACCGTTGATACCGAGATTTACGTAAATGACCAAAAGCTAGAGTATGCCATCGCACCTGCTGATGTGGTTCAACAGAACATTACGATTCAATTTGTTCCGAAGAACGAATAGTCATCTTGTGATGACTATTTTTCTTCTTACTATTACCTGGAGGAAAAACAATGAATGTACCAAATCAAATAACGATATCAAGGATTCTTTTAATTCCTATTTTCTTGATAATTATGCTTTTTCCCTTTGATTGGGGAAACATGCATTTACTGGGAGCTGACCTTCCGGTAACCCATTTTGTTGGAGCATTAATCTTTATTTTTGCTTCTGCGACAGATTGGGTAGATGGCTATTATGCACGAAAATATAATCTTGTTACCAATATGGGGAAATTTCTTGATCCGCTTGCAGATAAGTTACTTGTCTCTGCAGCACTAGTTGTACTAGTTGATCTAGGCTATGCAGCCTCTTGGATTGTTATTTTAATCATAAGCCGGGAATTTGCGGTCACGGGCCTTCGCCTTTTGCTTGTAGAGGGTGGAGAAGTTGTCGCTGCTAATAACCTTGGAAAAATTAAAACTTGGGCACAAATTATCGCGATATCAGCACTTTTATTACATAATATTATTTTTGAAGTGATTGGATTTCCATTTGATCAAGTAGCTTTATGGATTGCATTAATTTTTACTATCTGGTCTGGATGGGATTATTTTTCGAAGAATATGCATGTTTTTAAAAATTCTAAATAGAACGCGAGGTAACGGATGATGAATGCAGAAATTATTGCAGTTGGTTCTGAATTACTGCTGGGTCAAATCGTTAATAGTAATGCACGATTTATTTCGCAACAACTCGCAGGACTAGGAATCAATGTTTTTTTCCATACGGTGGTTGGTGATAATCCTGACCGATTAAGGTCTGTAATTGAAATTGCTGAAAAGCGTTCCAATTTGATCATTTTTACAGGCGGGCTGGGACCGACAAAAGATGATCTAACAAAGGAAACCATTGCACGGCATTTAGGTAAAAATCTAGTAATGGAACAAGAAGCATTAGAATCTATTGAACTTTATTTTAAGAAGGCAAATAGGGTAATGACGGAAAATAATAAGAAGCAGGCTCTTGTTTTAGAAGATTCTATTATCCTGCCAAACCATCATGGGATGGCACCAGGAATGATGGTAGAGAAGGGTAACTGTATTTATATGCTTCTGCCAGGACCCCCGAAAGAAATGGAACCAATGTTTTTACGCTTTGGTACGGCAGCTTTGTCGGAACAAGTAAAAACGGATGAGAAAATAGTTTCTAGAGTTTTAAGGTTCTTTGGAATCGGAGAGGCTGCATTAGAAACGGAAATTTTGGATTTAATAGAACAGCAAACAAATCCAACAATTGCTCCGCTGGCTGCGGATGGTGAATGTACATTACGGATTACCGCAAAGCATCAGGATTTGCAAAAGGCAGAGACTATGCTGGATGAAGTAGAGGATAAAATTAGAGCTCGTGTAGGACAGTTTGTATATGGGTATGACAATACTTCGTTAGTAGCTGAACTTATGAACGTTTTACAAGCAAATAACTTAACGATCTCAGCGGCAGAGAGCTTAACAGGGGGATTATTTCAACAGGAATTAACGGGTGTTCCAGGTGTTAGTTCAGTCCTGAAGGGCGGAGTCGTTTGCTACACGAATGAGGTTAAGAAGAATGTTTTAAAGGTTAAACCAGAAACGATTGAAAAATATGGGGTTGTAAGTCAAGAGTGTGCAAAAGAACTTGCCGAAAATGTTGCGACATTAGTAGCTACGGATGTTGGAATTAGTTTCACTGGTGTTGCCGGTCCTGATGAGCTTGAGGGAAAACCTGTAGGAACAGTTTACATTGGGATCTCGATTAAAGGTAAAGAAACAGTCGTTGTAAAGCTGGAACTGGGCGGATCAAGAGAGGCAAACCAAATCCGTTCTGTAAAATATGGCTGTTACCATTTGATAAAGCAATTACAAGAATCACAGAAAGCTAATTAAGCTCTCTGTGGTTTTTTATCTTAAGCATTCCCTAGTATCTTATTCTCGTATAATGGAAGTTATTCTCGGATAAGCAGTAATACTCTCGTATAATGGAGGTTACTCTCGGATGAACAGAAATTACTCTCGTATAATGGAAGTTACTCTCGGATAAGCAGAAATACTCTCGTATAATGGTAGTTACTCTCGGATGAACAGATTTACTCTCGTATAATTGAAAATACTCTCGCATGAGCAGAAATACTCTCGCATAAATGGAAGTTACTCTCGGATAGGCAAAAATTACTCTCACATAACTCCATAAAAGTCTGAAAATAGATAAAAAGGTAAATTAGACTTCAAAAACTGTTGAAAAAAGCTTTAAATGTTAGAGGAATTTCCTATTATTACATGATTACTTGTTTTAAAAAAAACGAATAAGTGTTCGACTTTTTGCTGTACAAATGTCCTAAAAGAGGTTATATTATTAATAGGTTTTAAATTATAGATTTGGCTATTAACTTTTTGGTTTATATATAAGGGAGGAACTGTAGTGAGTGATCGTAAAGCGGCTTTAGAAATGGCGCTAAAACAGATAGAAAAGCAATTTGGTAAAGGTTCCATCATGAAAATGGGAGAGAAAACAGACACAAGAATTTTAACAAGTCCGAGCGGCTCATTAGCCATTGATGCAGCACTTGGTGTTGGCGGGTATCCTAGAGGAAGAATTATCGAAATTTATGGACCTGAAAGCTCTGGTAAAACAACTGTAGCTTTACATGCAATTGCAGAAGTACAAGCTACTGGCGGACAAGCAGCGTTTATCGACGCCGAGCACGCACTTGACCCAGCATATGCACAAAAATTAGGGGTAAACATCGATGAGCTATTATTATCACAACCTGATACAGGGGAACAAGCACTAGAAATCGCAGAAGCACTTGTACGAAGCGGTGCAATTGATATTCTAGTAGTCGATTCCGTAGCAGCATTAGTTCCAAAAGCAGAAATAGAAGGAGAAATGGGAGATTCACACATGGGTCTTCAAGCTCGTTTGATGTCTCAAGCACTCCGTAAACTTTCTGGTGTCATTAACAAATCAAAGACTATCGCAATCTTTATTAACCAAGTTCGTGAAAAAATTGGAGTTATGTTTGGGAACCCAGAAACAACTCCAGGTGGTCGTGCGTTGAAATTCTACTCTACGATTCGTGTTGAGGTACGTCGTGGAGAAGCTATCAAACAAGGTACTGACGTCGTTGGTAACAAAACAAAGATTAAAGTTGTTAAAAATAAAGTTGCGCCTCCATTCCGTACAGCTGAAGTAGATATTATGTATGGAGAAGGAATTTCTAAAGAGGGCGAAATCATTGATATTGGCTCTGAATTAGATATCGTTCAAAAGAGCGGTTCTTGGTATTCATATAATGAAGAAAGAATTGGTCAAGGCCGTGAAAATGCGAAGACTTTCTTAAGAGAAAATCCAAGTATTCGTCTTGAAATTCAGCAAAAGATCCGTGAGCACTTCGGATTAGACGGAGAAAAAATAGTCACAGAAGCTGATGACGATGAACAGTTCGAATTAATAGACTAATAAGAAGAGCAAAGCCTGATTAGGTTTTGCTCTTTTTAATAAAATGAATAATTATTTAATTTTATGTATATTTATTCAACTGAAGGCAGTTTTGTATATTGTTAATACATGAACAAAGTCTAAATATTTCAAAAAGCTGACAGGAGTTACCCTTGACAATGAATATACACACATTTACAATTAACATGTATATTTTACATTTTTGTTAATATTACAATGAAAAAGCTTGGTGCTTGCTGTATGTTGAACCTAACCAATGTACATGCCGACACTTAAAAAAGTGTAACAAAAGTTCATAGCAAGAGGAGGTGTAACGATGGAACCTATTACTATCATCTCCATTTTGCTTGGCATTATCGTCGGTGCCGTTGTTGGCTATTTTGTTCGTAAATCCATTGCTGAGGCAAAAATAGCAGGTGCAAAGGATGCTGCAGAGCAGATTCTTGAAGATGCAAAGCGTGATGCTGATTCATTGAAAAAAGAAGCTTTGCTAGAGGCAAAGGATGAAATTCACAAGCTTCGTACCGAAGCCGAACGTGAGGTTCGTGAACGAAGAAATGAACTGCAAAAACAAGAAAACCGTTTACTGCAAAGAGAAGAGAATTTAGATCGAAAGGATGAATCGTTAAATAAACGAGAAATTCTGTTAGAAAAGAAGGATGATTCTCTAAACCAAAGACAACAGCATATTGAACAGATGGAAAGCAAAGTGGACGAGTTGGTACGAACACAACAAACAGAACTTGAACGTATTTCGAGTTTGACTCGTGAGGAAGCAAAGAACATCATTATCGAGAAAATGGAGCAGGAATTAACCTATGATACTGCGATAATGATTAAGGAAAGTGAAAACCGCGCGAAAGAGGAAGCAGATAAGAAAGCGAAGGAAATTTTATCGCTAGCAATCCAGCGTTGCGCTGCTGACCATGTTGCGGAAACGACTGTATCTGTAGTCAACCTTCCAAATGATGAAATGAAAGGTCGTATTATCGGCCGAGAAGGAAGAAATATCCGTACACTAGAGACACTTACAGGAATTGACTTGATTATTGATGATACTCCAGAAGCTGTTATTCTATCAGGATTCGATCCGATTCGTCGAGAAACTGCACGACTGGCGCTAGAAAAGTTGGTCCAAGATGGACGAATCCATCCTGCACGAATTGAAGAAATGGTCGAAAAATCTCGTCGAGAAGTGGATGAGTATATCCGTGAAGTTGGTGAACAAACGACATTTGAAGTCGGAGTTCACGGATTACATCCGGATCTTATTAAAATCCTAGGACGCCTAAAGTTCCGTACCAGTTACGGTCAAAATGTCTTAAAGCACTCAATGGAGGTTGCACAGCTTTCGGGCTTACTTGCAGCTGAGCTTGGTGAGGATGAAACGCTGGCACGACGTGCAGGTCTATTACACGATATTGGGAAAGCAATTGACCATGAAGTAGAAGGAAGTCATGTTGAAATCGGGGTTGAACTTGCAACAAAATACAAGGAACATCCAGTTGTTATTAACAGTATAGCTTCACACCATGGTGATACGGCGCCAACATCAACCATTTCCGTTCTAGTGGCCGCTGCTGACGCTTTGTCAGCTGCAAGACCAGGAGCACGCAGTGAGACTTTAGAAAACTATATCCGCCGCTTAGAAAAGCTGGAGGAAATTTCAGAGTCTTATGAAGGTGTTGAAAAATCTTTTGCAATTCAAGCCGGCCGAGAGGTGCGAATAATTGTAAGACCTGATGCGGTCGATGATTTAGCTGCGCATCGCTTAGCACGAGATATTCGGAAACGAATTGAAGAAGAGCTTGATTATCCAGGACATATTAAAGTCACAGTCATCCGTGAAACACGGGCTGTAGAATACGCAAAATAAAGCGGTGCTTTCGCACTGCTTTATTTTTTTTCGGTATTCCACTTGCGGTTAAATAAAATAAAAGTGTGATACAATTTATAGTAAATATATGCTTTTGAAAGGATAACAAATGAACTTATTATTTATTGGAGATGTTGTAGGATCACCAGGTCGAGATATGGTTAAAGAATATGTGCCAAAAATTAAAGAAAAATATCGACCAAATTTCACCATTATTAATGGTGAAAACGCAGCAGGCGGCAGAGGTATTACAGAAAAAATCTATCGAGAATTTTTAGGTTCTGGCGCTCAAGCTGTAACCCTTGGGAACCACTCATGGGATAACAAAGAGATTTTCGAATTTATTGAATCAGCAAAGAATATGGTACGTCCTGCAAATTTTCCAGAAGGGACTCCCGGAAAAGGTTTGGCATTTTTCAAGGTAAATGACATAGAAGTAGCTGTTATCAACTTGCAGGGGCGGACGTTTATGCCTCCATTAGATTGTCCTTTTAAAAAGGCAGATGAATTAGTCGAAATCGCTCAAGAGCGTACACCTTTTATCTTTGTGGATTTTCATGCAGAAGCCACAAGTGAAAAACAAGCAATGGGCTGGTATTTAGATGGGAGGGTCTCCGCAGTCGTAGGTACCCATACACATGTGCAAACAGCTGATAGCCGCATCCTGCCAAACGGAACAGGCTATTTAACAGACGTAGGGATGACAGGGCCATATGATGGAATTCTCGGTATGGAAAGAGAAGCGGTCATCACAAAATTTCTTACGAGCCTTCCAGTAAGATTTGAAGTCCCAAAAACGGGTAGAACACAACTTAGCGGTGTTTACATGGAACTGGACAGAAAAACTGGCAAATGCAAAAAAATGGAGAGAATTTTAATAAACGAAGATCACCCTTGGTATTCTTAACCTTCCGACAGGAAGGTTATTTTTTTTACTGATAAAAAAATGCACTTTTTTTGTCCAAGCCGGAATATGTCTTTTGCAAAATGAATATAGTAGCAGTGGAATCTTATATACCTGATTTGCTCATGAAACTGCTCATGCCAGGATCGGGATTATACAAGGGGGAGCTAGGAATGGAAATATTAAAAGTTTCAGCAAAATCTAATCCTAATTCTGTAGCTGGTGCACTTGCTGGAGTTCTGCGTGAAAGAGGTGCAGCAGAAATACAGGCGATTGGTGCAGGTGCATTGAATCAAGCTGTTAAGGCAGTAGCGATTGCAAGAGGATTTGTAGCACCTAGCGGAGTTGATTTGATTTGCATCCCTGCGTTCACTGATATTCAGATTGATGGTGAAGAACGCACGGCTATAAAGCTTATTGTTGAACCAAGATGAAAGAGATAGAATCAATAATGTAAAACAAAAATGAATACTGCAAACTTTTACCTGCTTAGATTGTAAGCGGGTATTTTTATATACAAATTATTATAATAATGTTATTCTAATATAAATGAAAACGTTTTCTGAGATACAGTGTTAAAGAATTATATATTATTAGATTTATTAATAAATCCCATAACAACAACGGTTTATAACAATTTTATAGTGAGATATTCGGATTTATTAAATGTCAATTTTTAAAATATAAAAAAATATTCATATTTTAGACAATATTTAGTCTGAAAGGGTTGCAATTTTTGGTTTAGAGGTCTAGAATTGTAAGCGTTTAGTACATATCCTAGTTTCAATTAATTTTGTCTTTAGAGCTTTAAAAGGCTAAATTCTAGTGAATAACTCGGAATTGTGCTACACTATTTATGAGTTATAAAATATATTTTTTACATATCCAAAGGGGTGTAAGTCATGATCAATCAACTTTCGTGGAAAGTTGGCGGACAACAAGGGGAAGGTATTGAAAGTACAGGGGAAATATTTGCAATCGCATTGAATCGCCTCGGTTATTACTTGTATGGTTATCGTCACTTTTCATCTCGTATTAAAGGCGGTCATACAAACAACAAAATTAGAGTAAGTACGACAGAAGTTCGTTCCATTTCTGATGATCTTGATGTTCTTGTCGCATTTGACCAAGAAACAATCGATTTAAACTACAAAGAGTTACACAGCAAAGGTGTAATACTTGCGGATGCTAAATTCACGCCTAACAAACCAGAAGATACAGAAGCAACATTGTATGCGGTTCCATTTACAGAAATTGCTACTGAATTAGGAACATCGCTAATGAAGAACATGGTTGCTATTGGTGCTACATCAGCTGTCTTGAATCTTGATATTCATGTTTTTGAAGAAGTGGTTCAAGAGATTTTTGGTAAAAAAGGTGCTCAAGTTGTTGCGAAAAACATGGATGCCATTCAAGCTGGATATGATTATATGAAAAAACAACTTGTAGATGGCATTGAAATCATGGAACTTGAAAAAGCTGATGGCAAGAAGCGTATGTTCATGATTGGAAATGATGCGATTGCATTAGGAGCGGTAGCAGCTGGCTGTCGTTTCATGGCTGCTTATCCAATTACACCAGCTTCTGAAATCATGGAATATCTAATTAAAAAACTACCTGCACTTGGCGGTACGGTTATTCAAACAGAGGATGAAATTGCTGCTTGTACAATGGCAATCGGTGCTAACTATGCTGGTGTTCGTACGATTACAGCATCTGCTGGTCCTGGACTCTCATTAAAAATGGAAGCAATCGGTCTTTCTGGAATCACTGAAACTCCGCTTGTTATTGTTGATACGCAGCGTGGAGGTCCATCTACTGGACTGCCAACAAAGCAAGAACAGTCAGATTTAATGGCGATGATCTATGGTACACACGGAGAAATTCCTAAAATCGTTATGGCTCCAAGTACTGTAGAAGAAGCGTTCTATGATACGGCTGAGGCATTTAACCTTGCTGAAGAATATCAATGTCCTGTTATTATCCTTTCAGATCTTCAACTATCCCTAGGGAAACAGACTGTTGAACCTTTAAGTATGGATAAAGTGGAAATTAGACGTGGTAAACTGGTAACAGATGAAATTCCTGAAAATGAAAACAAAGGCTATTTCAAACGTTATGAAGTGACGGCTGATGGAATTTCACCACGTGTCATCCCTGGTATGAAAAATGGTATTCACCATGTAACAGGTGTTGAGCATGATGAAACTGGTAAACCATCTGAGTCTGCAGCAAACAGAATTGCCCAAATGGACAAGCGATTCCGTAAAATAGAAAATATTCGTTTCAACACACCTGTTTATAAAAATGTTAAACATGAAGATGCTGACGTTTTATTTGTTGGATTTAATTCAACCCGCGGTGTAATTGAAGAAGCGATGGTTCGCTTAGAAAACGACGGATTAAAAGTAAACCATGCACAAATTCGTTTAATTCATCCATTCCCAACAGACGAAGTGTTACCACTTATTCGCTCAGCAAAGAAAGTAGTAGTTGTAGAGAACAATGCTACCGGACAATTGGCAAACATCATGAAAATGAATGTCGGTCATGCTGAGAAGATTATTAAACATTTAAAATATGACGGAAATCCATTCCTGCCACACGAAGTATATACAAAATGTAAGGAGTTGTTCTAAACATGGCCACTTTTAAAGACTTTAGAAATAATGTAAAACCGAACTGGTGCCCTGGCTGTGGCGACTTCTCTGTACAAGCGGCAATGCAGCGTGCAGCAGCGAATGTTGGTCTCGAGCCTGAAAACCTAGCAGTTATTTCTGGTATCGGATGTTCTGGTCGTATCTCTGGATACATTAATTCTTATGGATTCCATGGAATTCATGGACGCTCATTACCAATCGCACAAGGTGTGAAAATGGCAAACCGTGATTTAACGGTTATCGCTTCTGGTGGTGACGGTGACGGTTTTGCAATTGGTATGGGACACACGATTCATGCGATCCGTAGAAATATTGATATCACATATATCGTCATGGATAACCAAATCTATGGTTTAACGAAGGGTCAAACATCTCCACGTTCTGCTGCAGGATTTAAAACAAAATCTACTCCACTTGGTTCAATTGAACAAGCAATTTCACCTATGGAGATGGCATTAACGGCTGGAGCAACGTTTGTTGCACAAAGCTTCTCTACAGATCTTAAAGATCTTACTGCTTTAATTGAAGCCGGTATTAAGCATAAAGGCTTCTCTTTAATTAACGTTTACAGCCCATGCGTAACGTATAACAAAGTGAATACTTACGACTGGTTTAAAGAAAATCTAACGAAATTAAGTGATATTGAAGGTTATGATCCTTCTAACCGTGAAGAAGCTATGCAGACATTGATGAAGCATAACGGCTTAGTAACTGGTTTAATTTATCAAAACACTGAACGTCAATCGTATCAGGAATTAATCAGTGGTTTCTCTGAAACTCCTTTATCACAGGTTGATTTAAACCTTGACCAAGAATATTTTGATAAATTAGTTGGCGAATTCATGTAATAGCAATTGGAAAAATCCCGTAGTGCACTGCTACGGGATTTTCTATTGTTTTCAAGGCTATTAACCTTTATACTATAATAATGTGCAGAAGTATGTTAGGTGTGCTCTAACACTATGTACAGGTAAAAAATTACTTTATTAATTTTAATAGACACATGCACTAAACCAACTGAAAGGAGAATTTTTTCGAATGAATGAAAAACAACGTTTAGAATCTAAACAAATTGAAGCTGCTAATTCTTCGGACAAAAAATCCGCCAAGGATTACAGTAAGTATTTTGAACAGGTCATTACTGCACCATCTCTAAAAGATGCTAAGAAACGTGGTAAAGAAGAAGTAAAATACCATAATGATTTCTCCATTCCTGAAGAGTTTCGTGGCATGGGTGAAGGACGGAAGTTTTATATCCGTACTTATGGATGTCAAATGAATGAACACGATACAGAAGTAATGGCTGGAATCTTTTTGGCTTTAGGCTATGAACCGACAGACAAAACCGAAGATGCAAATGTTATCCTTTTAAATACATGTGCTATTCGTGAAAATGCTGAAAATAAAGTGTTTGGTGAATTAGGACATTTAAAACATCTGAAGACAGAGAAGCCGGATTTACTCTTGGGTGTATGTGGATGTATGTCACAGGAAGAATCTGTGGTCAATAAAATCTTAAAAACCTATAACCAAGTAGACATGATTTTTGGTACACATAACATTCATCGTCTTCCAAATATTTTACATGAAGCGTACATGTCAAAAGAAATGGTTGTCGAGGTTTGGTCTAAAGAAGGCGACGTGATTGAAAACCTTCCAAAAGTAAGACGCGGAAATATTAAGGCATGGGTTAACATTATGTATGGATGTGACAAATTCTGTACGTATTGTATTGTTCCTTATACACGAGGCAAGGAACGAAGTCGCCGTCCGGAAGAGATTATTCAGGAAGTACGTCATTTAGCTGCACTGGGTTATCAGGAAGTTACTCTTTTGGGGCAAAACGTAAATGCATATGGAAAAGATTTAGAAGACATGAACTATGGTCTAGGTGACCTTATGGATGAATTAAGGAAGATTGATATTCCTCGTATTCGTTTTACAACGAGTCACCCACGTGACTTTGATGATCATTTGATTGAAGTTCTTGCAAAAGGCGGTAATCTCATGGATCATATTCACCTGCCTGTTCAATCTGGATCAACCGATGTATTAAAAATTATGGCTCGTAAATATACGAGAGAACAATATTTAGAACTGGTACGCAAGATTAAAGCGGCGATTCCAGATGTTGCATTAACTACTGATATTATCGTTGGTTATCCAAATGAAACGGATGAACAATTTGAAGAAACTTTATCTTTATATCGTGAAGTGGGCTATGAACTAGCATATACGTTCATTTATTCTCCTCGTGAAGGCACGCCTGCTGCAAAAATGCAGGATAATGTTCCAATGGAGGTTAAGAAAGAACGTTTGCAGCGTTTAAACGCATTGGTGAATGAGCTCTCTGCAGAAGCCATGAAAAAATATAAAGGTCAAATTGTTGAAGTTCTTGTTGAAGGGGAAAGCAAGAACAATCCTGATGTCCTTGCAGGATATACTTCCAGAAACAAGCTTGTGAATTTTGCAGCTCCTAAATCAGCAATAGGTAAAATTGTTAAGGTGAGAATTACTGACGCAAAAACGTGGTCATTAAACGGAGAAATGGTGGAAGAATTAGAACCAGTCGAGGTGAAGTAAAGTGGCGAAATATACAAAAGACGATATCGTCGCTCGTGCACAAGAATTAGCACGCATGATAGCAGAAACGGAAGAAGTTGATTTCTTTAAACGTGCAGAAGCACAAATTCACGTAAACCCAAAGGTTAGTACATTAATCTCGGATATTAAGGGGTTACAAAAGCAAGCCGTTAATTTACAGCATTACGGTAAGCCCGAAGCATTGAAAAAAGTAGAAGACAAAATTGCTTCGATTGAACAGGAACTCGATGAAATACCAGTTGTTCAAGAGTTTAAGCAGTCCCAATTAGAAGTAAATGAACTGCTTCAGTTGATTGCTACTACAATCTCTAATAAGGTAACAGATGTTATTATTGAGTCAACTGGCGGAGATGTCTTAAAGGGTGAAACAGGCGCAAGCATCCATAATGGTGGATCTTGCGGACACGATCACGACCACGAACATTAAAAAAAAACCAGGCTGTTTTTAAGCCTGGTTTTTTTGTGTGCATTAATCCCTTATAGAAATATTCCTCTTTCCTTAAAGTACATGCCTAAAATGGAACCTACCTTAAACTCCCGCATAAAATGAACTATGACTAAACTTTTAACCAGTATTCGCAGAAATTTATCGCACACTAGTCTAATATCTTGCATAGGATGAATTGAAAATGAATGAGGAGGGTTCGCGCGAAATGGGAGAATACAGAGAGATAATTACGAAGGCCGTAGTAGCGAAAGGGCGTAAATTCACCCAGTCCAATCATACGATTAGCCCGGCACATAGTCCAACAAGCATTCTTGGATGTTGGATTATCAACCATAAATACAACGCGAAAAAAGTCGGCAAAACTGTAGAAATACACGGCTCGTACGACATCAACGTTTGGTATTCATTTAATGATAATACCAGAACAGAAGTAGTAACTGAGAAAGTACAGTATACGGATGTCATTAAGTTACGATACCGTGATCATGATTGCTTGGATGACAATGAAATTTGTGCTCGAGTCTTGCAGCAGCCAAATTGTTGTGAAGCCGTTATTTCCCCAAATGGCAATCGAATTATTGTTCATGTTGAAAGGGAGTTCCTAGTGGAAGTCATTGGCGAAACGAAAGTATGTGTCGCCGTTAATCCAAAGGGATGCCATGATGATGACGATGATTGGGGAATGGATGTCGATGACGAAGAATTTGAGGAATTAAATCCAGATTTCTTACTCGGCGTCGAAGAAGAATAAACATACTAGGAAGTCTCTACTTCCTAGTTTTTTCTTTTTTATTATCTTATAATAAAAGAAAGAATGTATGATAAAAAAGAAAAATCAGCAATCTATTTTTAGGAGGTGTCACAGATATGGAGCCTAGACAACCTGGAAATAACAAACTGCCTGATTTCGATCAACTAAACGACAGAATCATTGCGGAACAGCCGTCAGAACCCCATTTAATTATTAAGACTAATCTTGACCCGAAGGATTCTACTGAGAATAACCCCTATTATCAGGGGAAGGAAGCCAATAATCCCAAAGCATTTAGAGATTACTTTGAAGAATAAAAGCCTGGATTTTTTCCTGGCTTTTATTTATTAGCTTGTGCACCTAAAGATGAAGCTGCAAGCAGTTCCCATTCACGCTTAAGTAAAGAAAACATATTGGTTGTATGAAATGCGTTGTTTTGAAGCAAATAATCACGTAAAACGCCTTCTTTTTTGAAACCTAACTTTTCAAGCAGATTACTTGAAGCTTGGTTTTCAAGGTATACAACAGCACCTATACGGTTTAAATTCAATTCTAGAAAGCTATATCGCAAAACCTCTCTTATGGCTTCAGTAGTGTAGCCTTTCCTCCAATAGGAAGGATGTATTTCATAGCCAATTTCTGCTTTTTTATTTTTAAGCTGTAATGCATTCAAACCTAATGTACCGATAAATTTGTTATTTTCCTTCAGGACTATTCCCCAGCGTATGGACCGCTTTTCATAAAAATTCTTTTGGAACATGTCAATTAACTTTTTTGCTTCTTCCATAGAGGTAAAACGATCCGTCCCGTAATATCTGGTTACTTCCTCTAATGATAAAATTTCAAATAAGCTCACAGCGTGATTAGGTATAATTTCTGTTAGTTTTAGTCTTTCAGTTTCTAAGATTGGAAATAACACAATAACACCTCACTAAAAAATCATTTTTAAAAGTTAAGAATAATTTATCTACTCTAAGTGTATATGAGATGTATACTAAAAGGAAAGAAATATTATCTGGTTGTTTTGAGGTGTACAAATGAAAATTGAGAAATATACAAGACTAATTGGAAATGAATTATTACCCAATATTCAATTATCAACGGAAGGACCATTTGAACCGATTATTGTAAAAAATTTCTCGAATACTTGGCAAACAATTGGGAGCGGAAATTATGCAGGGGTATTTTTACATCGGTCGAACCCCAATTGGGTTGTAAAGGTGTATGGAAGAAGCCCTGAGGACTTAAAAAAAGAAGTTGAAGTATATAAGAAGCTAGGGAATCATCCATCCTTTTCTTCATTAATTGACTATGGAGATAATTATTTAATTTTAAGAAGGATTGATGGCGTTAATTTGTTCAATGCAGTAGTGAAAGGAATTCGAATCCCCGAGTCAGTTATTCACGATGTTGATGAGGGAATTGAGTATGCAAGGTCGGTTGGACTAAATCCCTTTGATGTACACGGGAAAAATGTTGTGATGAGTAACGGGAGAGGGTATATAGTAGATGTATCAGATTTTTATAAGCAGGGTAAATGCCGCAAATGGGATGATCTAAAAAAAGCTTATTACAACATTTATCTGCCTATTATTTATAAATTTAATATTCCTATACCTTTCTTTATCGTTAACAGTGTCAGAAAAGGATATCGTTTGTTTAGAAAAATAAAAAAGGGAAGTATATAAAATTATATATTTCCCTTTTAGCTTACTTATCGATTTTCATTTTGAAATTTTACCATGAATTCACTAAAGGCTTTACAAGTTTCATAAGGGACAGCATTGTAAGTAGACGCACGGCAGCCTCCAACAGAGCGGTGTCCATTTACACCGATAAAACCTTCACTCTTCGCTTCAGCTAAGAACTTCTTCTCTAATTCTTCATCCTTCACTCGGAAAGTAATATTCATCAGTGAGCGGCTTTCGACCTCAGCATGACCAACATAAAATCCATTACTTTGATCGATTGCGTCATAAATAAGTTTTGCTTTTTCTTCGTTTCGTTTAGTAAGTTCAGTAATCCCGCCTGTTTCTTTAATCCAGTTCAAAACTTCACCAAGCATATAAATACCAAATGTAGGTGGTGTGTTATATAAAGAGTTGTTTTTTGAATGGATGCTATACTTTAACATAGTCGGAATGTTTGGATTCGCTTTTTCAAGAAAATCCTTTCGAATGATTGCTACTGTAACACCAGATGGACCAAGATTCTTTTGAGCTCCAGCATATATCAGTGAAAATTTGCTGACATCAAAGGGCTTGGATAAAATATCACTGGACATATCCGCAATCAATGGCACATCACCTGTATCAGGGAAGTCCTTCCATTGTGTCCCGTATATTGTATTATTTGATGTGAGATGAATATAGGCATCTGTCGGATTGTATTTCAACTCATCAAATTGGGGGACACGGCGATATTGTCCTTCCTTCGTAGTAGCTACATGGTAAGCATCTCCAAAAAGTTTTGCTTCGGAATATGCTTTTTCAGACCATGACCCGGACATTATATATCCTGCTTTTTCTCCCGGTTTCAAAAAGTTCATGGGAATCATTGAAAATTGAAGACTTCCTCCTCCTTGCAGAAAAAGGACCTCGTAATTTTCAGGAATAGATAACAATTCTTTTAGAAGTGCAATGGCATTGTTATGTACTTCCTCATAGGCAGTACTACGATGGCTGAGCTCCATGACGGACATGCCCGTACCACGAAAATTGATAAGTTCCTGTTGAGCTTTCTCAAGAACTGCTAACGGAAGGGCAGAAGGGCCTGCATTAAAGTTATAGGCGCGCTGGATAAGTGTATTCATTTTTTCACTCCTATTTTTTATTTATTAGAATATAACATATTTTCTATCATTTTAAATCAACTAAATTTAGGTGAAGCGCTTACATTCAAAAAAACTTAGCTATATAAAAATAATAGGTCATATCCCTAATAATTAGAGTTCTTATTTAAAAATAAATTAATTAAAAAATAGTAGAAAATCGGTGTTTTTTTTATTATAAAAGAGAAAACTTTGTAAGAAATTATTTGGAAAATAAAAAAGATTATGAATATATTGACAAGTATTTTAAGCGACTGTAGAATTACAGTTAGCAAAAGAAAGCGCGTTTTTTACGGTTTTTACCGGTAAAATCGTAAAAAAAATAAATGTAAAATTTCAGTTGTAAAAAGTAATATTTAAGCCGTTGTTGCTTGCTGGCCACAAGCACAGCAAAAAAGTTCTCTGTGAATTGTAAACGATTACAAATAGATACAAGGGGGATAAAAAATGGCAAAAAATATCAGTAGGAATATGCTAAAATTTTTGGTCGTCATTCTAGCTTTCCAAGATGTTGCAGCAGGAGTAGCAGGATCCATCATGGCCGACATTATTAAGGCATTTCCAGAATATGATCCCACCATTGTCATGTTGGTAGCTACTTTTCCGGGTCTTATACAAATTGTACCTGCGTTATTTTATGGAAAACTAACAAAAGTATTTAAAAAGAAAACATTGCTATTTATCGGATTGACTTTATTTATTGTAGGTGGAACACTGCCAACATTTATTGATAATCTCCCATTAATTATTGCAATGAGAGGACTCTTAGGACTCGGTGTTGGTATTACAATGCCGTTATCTATTGATATCATTACGGATTTCTTTGACGGAAGGGAAAGAGATTTCTTAATTGGTTTTGGAACCTCCACAATTGCATGTATTGGAGCAATTTTCTTCCAATTAGGCGGCGGGATATTAGCAGATTCCTTTGGTTGGCAATATGGATTTCTTACTTACCTTTTCCCAATATGGATACTCGCATTGACTATGTTATATCTTCCTGAACCTGAGAAGAAACAGGCATCAGAAGTGATTGGCTCAAAGGCTAAGGTAAAGCTTCCAAAGGCAATCTATTGGGTTTGCTTAGGTCAGGTATTTTATTCTGCATTAATTTTTGGTTATGTAACAAACATTTCTGTTGTTATTCAAGGTGATAAATTAGGTAATGCAACGGAGGCAGGTTTGGCAATCTCTATATTTACTTTTGGGACACTGCTAGCTGGGTTTGTGTTCGGAAAAGTAAAACATGCACTTCCAAACTTCTATCTTCCAGTCGGAGTTTTTGTAACTGGATTAGGGATGGTAATTTGTTACTTTTCTCCAAATTTGGCGATGATTTTTATCGGTAGTGTCATCGGCGGAGCTGGGATGGGAATTGGACTTCCTGGAGTATTTACCAAAGTTTCAGAACTTACTCCTGTAGGTGCTCCTCCTCAAGTAGGGTTAGTCGTAGTGGGCCAAGGATTGGGTGGTATCATTGGACCATTTGGTTTTCAAGCTATCCAAAATATTTTTAATCAAGATATTGGCCGTTTCCCACTAGCGATCAGTTCTGTTGGATTAATTCTATTAGCTCTAATTTGGGCGGTAACCGTTATGAAACCGAAAAAGGATTTAGAGGTGACTTTAAATTCATAAAGATCCTTAAAAATTGAAGACACCTCATTCTTTTAGGTAGTGAATAACTGAAATCACTACAAAATAGATTGGGGTGTCTCCTATTTTAGCGGAGATTGTAAGGGCGGATTATATTAAAAAGACCAGAGGATATGGCTGGAGTCTGTTTGATCCTAACATATAATCAATCGGATTATGTTGCATGACAAAAGTTTATCGTTGACGGCACTATGGCTAGTGCTAGACTCACTGAATAGAGGGGGAAATAGGTTGGATCATCAATTAAAAGTATGGAATAAATCACCGTTTCAAAAGTTTACAGTGTTCGCGTCTGCTTTGGCACTATTATCAGGATGTTCATATAAAAACCTTTTGGAGCAGGAAGTAAAAGCAGAAACAAATAAAACAAATGGACAGAATGAAAAAGGGAAGCAGAAGGAGGGGGAAGACTCCCAAAAACCCAATATCGTATACATTGTTTTAGATGATTCAGGGTTTTCCGACCTTGGAAGTTATGGTTCGGAGATCCAAACACCCAATCTAGATTGGTTAGCTGAGAATGGACTGCGCTACAACAATTCTCATGTTACCCCAGTGTGTTCGCCAACCCGAGCTGCATTGCTAACGGGCCGCAATCCTCATGATATTGGAATGTCAACTGTAGCTAATTTTGATATGGGTCCGGAGTATCCGAATAAACGTGGACGAATCTATCCGGAGGCTGGCACGATAGCAGAGGTACTTAAAGAAGAAGGCTACAGTAGCTATACATTAGGGAAGTGGCACTTAGCGCCATCTCATCAAGTAACTCCTGCCGGCCCATATGAAAACTGGCCGCTCGGTAAAGGCTTTGACAGGTTCTACGGAATACTTGAAGACTCTAGTGATCAATATAGGCCAGAGCTAGTTCAAGATAATAGTTTTATTGAAGTTCCGGAAAAGGAAAACTATCATTTCTCGGAGGATATCGTTGACAAAGCCAACCAGTATGTCGCCGATCATGCATCTGTGAATCCAGAAAAACCATTCTTCTTGAATTTAGCGTTTGGCGCTCAGCATCAGCCGGTTCAGGTGCCACAGAAATATATTGATATGTATAAAGGAAAATACGATGAAGGCTGGGATAAAATCCGGGAACAAAGGTTTAATAAGCAAAAAGAGCTAGGAATTATTCCGAACGATGCTGTGCTTGCACCACTAAATCCAGGAGTGAAACCATGGGATCAACTTACGGAAGTCGAGAAAGAAACGTTCACACGCTTTCAGGAAACGTATGCGGGATTTTTAACCCATACAGATGAGCAAATTGGCCGATTTATTAATCATCTGCGTTTTATTGGGGAATTAGATAATACCATGATTGTTTTCTTATCGGATAACGGGGCAAGCGCAATGGGGAAGGCTACAGGTTCAATAAATCATACAATGGCCTATAACGATATGCCGGAAACACTCGACGACATTGTCGAGAATATTGATCATTTTGGAACTGATAAAGCAAAAGTCGAATTTCCAGCTGGCTGGGCTCAGGTAAGTAACACTCCTTTTAAATTATATAAATCAACGATGTATGAAGCTGGAATTAAAACACCTTTAATTATATATTACCCGAAAGGCATTAAGGACAAAGGGGAAATCCGACATCAGTATGTCCACGTAAGTGATATTACTCCGACTGTCTATGATATTGCAGGAATTGAGTTGCCGCAAGAAATCAAGGGAGTGAAACAAATACCGCTTCAAGGTGAGAGTTTCGCTGAAACATTTGAAGACGCAGGCGCTCCAGGTAAAGAAACCCAATATTACGAAAATAATGGACAGCGTGCCATTTACCATGACGGTTGGAAAGCAATTGCACGTCATACAAAAGGACAGCCATATGAAAATGATGTATGGGAACTTTACCATTTAGCTGAAGACTCTACTGAATCAAACAACCTTGCAGCTAAAGACACCAAAAAATTAAAAGAACTTCAAATATTATGGGATAAAGAGGCAAAGAAATATGATGTTATTCCGATGACTGACATTATGGGTGACGGGTTCTTAGTTATTCCTAGTGATTCTAATCGTAACCGTAACACTTTTACCTTCTATCCTGGCATGTCTCTGCTGCCAGAAGGTGCGGCACCATTTATCATAAACCGTCCATATTCCATTACAGTTCCAATTAATCGGGAAAGTTCTGCTAATGAGGGAGTACTAGTGGCACTAGGAAACTATGAGAGCGGTTATACACTTTATATTAAAGATAACAAACTAGTTTATGAATATAACATAGGGACAAAAGTTTATCGGATTGAATCAGCTGCTCCTGAGGGCCAATCTACCATTAAATATGAGTTTATTCCTACGGAACTTCATAAAGGAAAAGGCAGTCTTTACATTAACGGGGAGAAATTAGGGGAAGTAACAATTGATCAAACTCATAAATTTAAAATAAGCTTTGAAGGATTGGACATCGGAAGAGATACACATTATCCAGTGAGTCCAGCATACGAAAGTGAAGGGGATTTTGAGTTTTCAGGTGACCTCGAAAAAGTAGTTTACGAACTAAAATAATGATAAAGGTCTAAGCAAAGTCAGTAAGCCAGTAACAAGCATCCGTGTTACTGGCTTATATTTTAAAGAGAAGAGGGAAGGAAAAATGGAAAAAACACAAACAAAAGGTTTTCATATTCTAGCAAAACCTTCTGGACCTATTTGTAATTTAGATTGCAATTACTGCTTTTATACAGAAAAAGAAGCCCTCTTTACAGGGGAAAATAAGTTTCGAATGTCAGAGGAGATTATGGAGGAGTTCATAAGCCAATACATAAAATCTCAAGATGTTGATGAAATACCATTCGTATGGCAGGGCGGAGAACCGACCTTAATGGGCCTTGATTTTTACAAGCGAGTAATTAAATTACAAAAGAAATATGGGACAGGAAAACGAATCACCAATTCGCTCCAAACAAACGGAACACTATTGACTGAAGAATGGTGCCGATTTTTGGCCAAGCACAATTTTCTTGTAGGCTTGAGTCTTGACGGGCCAGAATTCATTCATGACCGCTATAGAGTTGACCGGGGGGGGAAACCAACTTTTCATAAGGTGCTAAATGCACTTCGTTTATTAAAAAAATATAATGTTTCGTTTAATGTACTAGTCTGTGTAACAAAGAACGCTTCTATGTATCCGCTAGAAATTTATAACTTTTTTAAGAAGGAAGGAGTAGAGTTTATACAGTTTATTCCAATAGTGGAAAGAATGCCAGACACCGAAGCGATAAAACTTGGCCTTCGTCATGCGACACCGCCTTCTGTAAAACAGGAAGAAGCCCAGAAGGCTGTCACTAAGTGGACAGTAGAATCAAAAAAATATGGGGATTTTTTAATTGCCATTTTCGATGAGTGGGTAAGAAAAGATGTCGGTAAAATCCATGTAATGAACTTTGAGCACGCACTTACATCGTGGTTAGGACTTCCAGCTACAACATGTTTTTTTGCCGAAACTTGTGGGAGGGCAGGAATTGTTGAACACAATGGCGATGTGTATTCCTGTGATCACTTTATGTATCCTGAATACAAGCTTGGCAATATCTTTGATAACACGTTTAGTAAGATGATTGATTCAAGTAAGCAGCGAGCGTTTGGAGAAATTAAAAAGTCATCTTTACCTAAGTATTGTCAAAGTTGTGAGGTTCGTTTTGCCTGCAATGGAGAATGCCCTAAACAACGATTCCTATTAACTCCTGACGGTGAACCAGGCTTAAACTATTTGTGCACAGGCTACAAAAAATACTTTCATCATATTCACAAATATATGAAAGTAATGGTCCAACTAATTGAAAATGGTTTGCCAGCAGCTGAAGTTATGGAAGTTATTAAAAGACCGCTTATTGTTAAAAGATAATACATTTAAAGAATTTTATCCATAACAGACGATAAGATTGAATTAAATAAATCTTTAGAATTGATTGACATATTGGTTATCGGTAAGTAAAATTATAGTTAGTTAATGAAATCGCTTTTTTAAGGGTTTTATACTACATAAACGATATTAAACATAAGAACTAAAATTTTAGTAGAGGAAATTCAATTGAATAAATGGTAAATTGGGGGGTAATGATGAATGGCTGAAGTAATAAAAAGAAAAATCCAAACCGGAAACTATCAAACTTTTATCAATGAAGGTGGAAATAAAAAGTCATCTGAGACGATAATTTTTTTACACGGTAGCGGACCAGGGGCAAGCGGAGAATCGAATTGGAGAGAAATTCTACCTCGTTTTCAAAGTAAATTCCACGTTGTTGCACCAGACATTTATGGCTTTGGTAATACAGATCACCCTGAAGAGTATCCTCAAAATGGAGCAGAATGGATGCAGATTCGGGTAAATCAAGTACTTTCCTTAATGGACGCTTTAGAGGTTGAAAAAGTCCATTTGGTTGGAAATTCCTTGGGCGGTGTTATTGCACTTCACCTTCTTATGTATGCTCCGGAAAAGTTTGACCGTGTCGTCCTGATGGGAGCAGGAGGCGGTTTGAAAGAACCTACCCCAGAACTTGCAAAATTAGCAAACTTCCACAAAGATCCAAATCCTATCGCATTTAAAAATCTATTAAGCTGGTTCTTATACGATAAAAGCTTTCTAGAAGATAAGTTGGAAAAAATTGTAGCAGAACGTTTAGAGTTGTTCTTAAGACCGGATGTACGCCGATCTTATGAGGAAAATTTTACAAAATCACATCTGTCTGACATGCTTGTTCCTCCTTCAGCACTTAAACAAATGAATCATGAAATGTTACTTATTCATGGACACCAAGACCGATTTGTACCGCTTGAAAGCAGCCTTTACGTTATGGATTATTTGCCTAATGCACAGCTTCATATCTTCAAGCGTTGCGGACACTGGGCACAGGTAGAACAAAAGGAAAGATTTATCAAACTAACCTCTGATTTTTTCAACGGTGAAATATAGAAATAATAGTAGATTATTTACGTTCAAACGAATACACCGTTGATACCTAGACTACTAGAGGAATTCCGAATATTATAGGGGTAACAATAAATGAGAATTGAAGGTGTATTAAGATGAAAATAGATCAGGCTTATCGCTATATTAAAAGACAAATTATAGATGGAGTATGGGTACCTGATACAGCCATCAATGTTAATGAAGTTTCTGAGCATTTAAATATCAGCCGGACTCCCATACACAAGGCTATGACAAAACTTGCAGAAGAAGGATTCTTGTCAGTCATTCCTCAAGTAGGTGTCTTTGTAAAAAGACCAGATATGGAAGAAGTTATGGAGCGATTATTGGTCTGTACCAACCTGGATGCATTAATGACCGAGTATGCAGTAAAAAATTTAAATGATGATGAACTTTCTCAAATGTATACGATTTTAACTAAGATGGATAACCTGGAAATTTCTGAAGAAGAGTATTCTTCCCTCAATATTGAGTTTCACACAATAATATATAAAGCGGCAAAGTTACCTTATACTTTTACTCTTGCAAATCAGCTATGGGATTACTTGAATTATGTTGGCAATCCAGCATTGTTATTTTCACTAGATAGAAGAAAGCAATCGCAGGCGGAGCACTGGATGATTTACTATAGCTTAAAAGAGCGGGATGCTAAACTAGCAAAAAAGCTAATGGAAAAACATTTAACACGTATAGCAGAAAGCGTCAGCGAGAAATATCAGAAAATGGGTATAGCTCAAGAAGTGGTTAACGAAGTTTAAATGGTACGACAACCATATTACGGGAGGTTTTCTTATGAACCAAAGCGTGTTGGAAACGAAAAATGTATTAGTGGACAGAGCAAGGGCTCTTATTCCGAAACTGCGTGAGTTTAGCCAAGATATTGATAAAAATAGTAGAATTCCAGATGAAATTATTGAAGATTTGAAGAATGAGGGACTCCTGAAGGTACTCAGGCCGCATATGTTTGGCGGTTATCAGACAAATATGAGAGCGTTCACAGAGGTGGTAACAGAGATTTCCCGAGGTAACGGTTCGGCCGGCTGGTTCGTTTGCCTTAGCAATATTCGTGACTATATGATTTCCTATACATTTGGAGAGAAAGCATTAAATGAGATTTATTCTACTGGAAAAGATGTTGTGTTAGCAGGTAACTTTAAACCTATTAAATGTAATATCAAAAAGGTCGAAGGCGGATATTTTGTTGAAGAAGCCCAGTGGCCGTTTGTTTCCGGTAGCCCACATGCCGATTGGTGTTATTTCGGATTCCCTCTAGTAGATGAAAATGGCGGAATGGAAATGGCCATTATGGTGGTACCGCGTGAGGAAATTGAGATTATTGATGACTGGAATGTTATGGGATTAAAGGGTTCTGGCAGCAATAGCTGTAGAATTCAAAATGTTTTCGTTCCAGAACACCGTGTATCATTGGATCGCTTAGCGAGCAAAGGTCATTACCTAATTGATCCGCTTAAAGACGTTTCATTATATAGATCTTCTTTTGTGCCATCTCTTACTTTATCCATTGTAGGACCGGCATTAGGTCTTGCTCAGGCAGCTATGGATCTCTATATGGAAAGACTTCCGAAAGCGGGAATTGGGAACACCTTCTATCATAAACAAAATGAAGCACCAATCACACATCACCAGGTGGCAGAAGCACAATTGAAAATAGATACTGCTGAAATGTTTTTATACCGGGCTGTCGATAAAATTGATAGCTATGCGGAACGTGGAGAGGTAATGGATACGGCTGAAATTGTAAAAGTGAAGGCAGATTTCGGCTATGTAAATCAATTATGTAAGGAAGCAATTGATCTTCTTGTTGCTGGAGTCGGTTCCATGTTTACCTACCATAATAATCCTCTACAATTAGTCTATCGTGATTTTTTCGCCATGCATTTACATGGTTTCATAACACCTTCAAGTTTAATCGAAACATATGGAAGAGTCCTTTGCGGCCAAGAACCGAATACCTATTTTGTCTAAATTTAAATGAAAGGGCTTTCTGTTTTCTGAAGATTCAAATATAAAAATAATTGGAGGAAATAAACATGAGTTTACCAGAAATCGCAAAGTTAGGACATGTGGCTTTAGTTTCGTCAGATCTTGAGAAATCACTTTGGTTTTTTAAAGAATTGATAGGGTTAGAAGAAACAGAAGAGGTAAATGGCACGCATTATTTACGAGCATGGGGAGACTTTGAACATCACACATTATCCATAACAGCTGGCGAAAAGTCGTATGTTGACCATATTGCATGGCGAACAAAGCGTCCGGAAGATGTGGAGCAATTTGCACATTTGCTGGAAGAAGCCGGTACGGAAGTTAGCTGGGTTGAAGCAGGAGTAGAAGCAGGGCAAGGAAGAGCCATTCGTTTTAAATTGCCAAGTGAACACCGTTTTGAAATTTATTATGATATGGAAAAAACATTAGCAGAGCCTTCTAAGCGTTCAGTGTTAAAGAATCAGACTTATAAATCTTGGGCAAAAGGCTGTTCACCAAGAAGAATTGACCATGTTAACATTCTATCATCATTAAAGGCCAATGTTATATCTGATTATTTAATGGAGAAATTAGGCTTTAAAATGAGAGAATGTGTGAAGGCGCCAGATGACTCTTTAATTGGTGCATGGCTGAGTGTAACACCTTTGGTTCACGATATCGCTGTAAGTCATGATCCATTCTCGCCATCAACACACCAGATTCACCACTTGTCTTACTGGCTGGATAATGCCCAAGACCTTCTTCGTGCTGCAGATATCTTAACAGAACATGGCCTTAAGTTTAAAGGTCCTGGTAAGCATGGGATTTCCCAAGCTATGTATTTATACGTTGTAGATCCGGGCAGTGGAGTACGCGTTGAATTGTTCACAAATGGTTATTTGATTTTTGAACCGGATTGGGAGCCAATCGTATGGACATTAGATGAAATGGATGTTGGTTTTACATTCTGGGGAGATCAAACCGACACGCTGCCAGAAAACAATCCGACAATAGAAGCGTAAGAGATTAATAGATAATCTTATAGAGGAAAGAGGGTATTAAAAAATGGATGATCGTCAATTCCGAACAGCAATGGGTAAATTTGCAACAGGTGTAACCGTTATTGCCACTGAGGTGGATGGAAATGTTCATGGTATGACAGCGAATGCCTTCATGTCCGTTTCACTTGACCCGAAACTAGTAGTAATCTCTATTGGTGAAAAGGCAAGAATACTTGAGAAAATTAAACAAAGTAAAACATTTTCTGTAAATATATTAGCGGCGGATCAACAGGAACTTTCAATGATTTTTGCAGGACAGTTGAAGGACCACCGCGAAGTGGAGTTTGACCGACTAGATGGAAAGCCCGTACTAAATGGAGCAGTTGCGCAAATTGCCTGTGAAGTATCCGCGGAACATATTGAAGGCGATCACACGCTATTCATTGGAAGAGTAACAGATATACATTTAGAAGACGCTGAACCACTCATTTTCTACAGTGGAAAATACCGAGCTTTAGCTGAAGCCGTAACGGTATAATAAATACTTAAATAAAAGGGGACAGCTGTATGGATATTCAAAAAGCGGCGACTGCTTTAATGGAAGCAGAAGATGAGAAAAAACCAATTTCCCCATTCACATCCTCAACAGAAACTATTTCTGTTGAGGATGCTTACAACATCCAGCTTTACCAAGTCAGGCAAAAGGTAGAAAAAGGTGCTGTAATCGTTGGGAAAAAGATTGGGCTAACAAGTAAAGCAATGCAAGAAATGCTCAATGTTACCGAACCTGATTATGGACATCTCCTTAATAATATGATGTATGGAGACGGGGAGACGATTAGTCTGGACAAATTTATTCAGCCTAGAATTGAATTTGAAATTGCATTTGTTTTGAAAAAGGATTTAAAAGGTCCAGGTGTGACGATGAACGATGTAATTGAAGCTACTGATTATGTAGTTCCTGCTCTTGAAATTATCGACAGCCGAATAAAGGATTGGCAGATCAAATTTGAGGATACGGTAGCAGACAATGGTTCATCTGCCGGTGCCGTTATTGGAAATGCAACTGCGAAACTTGATAAATTAGATTTAGCAGCGGTAAATATGACGGTTACAAGAAATGGTGAATTTTTGGACACAGCAGCTGGCTCAGCTGTGATGGGTCATCCAGCACGAGCAGTGGCATGGTTAGCCAATGCACTTGGAAGCTACGGAATATCTCTCTATGCCGGGGAAGTTATTCTGTCAGGAGCCCTTTCAAAAGCAATACCAATTGAAGATGGTGATACTTTTACCGCTGAATTTGACCATATAGGAGCCGTAACGGCCACCTTCAAGAAATAAAAATACATTATAAACATTAAGACTCCTTGTATGAAAAATGTAAGGAGTCTTTATTTTAAACTTTGGCATTAAGCAGAAGCAAACCAATGTACTCCTTAACTTTAGAGGGAAAAGGTGAGTTTATGAAAGGTAATCTAGACAATCTGCTGGAACCAAACTACATAGAAGAAGGGAATAAAAAAATTCTAACGACCGCCGGGGCCTTTGGATTATTACGTAAAGGAATTATCGAAAATTTAGGATTACAGCGTGCCAAGGGCTTTTTACTTCGTTACGGTTGGAGTTTGGGTGTTAGTAATGCGGAAGAAGCCATGTTAAAAAGTACCTCCATAGACTATCTTATTAAACAAGCCGCCGTGCTCCATTTAAGTACAGGTCATATAGGTGATATCCAATCTGAAAGATTTATTGAATGGGTTGATTCAGAAAATATCAAAACAATAAGCGGCAAAGGAAAATGGATTCATTCATTTGAAGCCCAGGAGCACCTAAAACATCATGGAAAATCAGATATGCCTGTATGCCATATTTTAACGGGGTATGCAAGCGGCTATATGTCTACGATTTGTAAAAAGAGTTTGATTGTTAAGGAAATTAGTTGTGTGGCCAAAGGGGATCCCGAATGCTGCTTCGAAATGAAGCTCCAGGAGGATTGGGGACTGGAGATTGAGGAAGAGCTCAAATTCTATCATGAAATCAATATTATTGAAGAATTAGAGTATACCTACGAGCAATTGTTAGAACAGCGAAATTATATCGATAAGGTTTCCAAATTCCATAAAAAATTAACGGAAAGTATTTCAAACGGAAGCAATTTGCAGGATATTGCCGATACCACTTTCGGATTATTAAAAATACCCATTTCAATCGAGGATTTAAGTTTCCAAAAGATTGTTTACGCAGGAATGGAAGAAGACGAATATAGCAGTTTGAGTAAAGAACTGAAAGAGAGCCTAATTCGAAAAAACAGAAAAAATAATAAACCACTTCCGCTTTTTAAAGAAACAACAAGACTAAAAACAGAAAATCAAGAGCGGCTCATCACTCCGATTATTGTCCAAAAAAAAGTAATTGGTTATTGTACATTCCTTTATTTAAAAGAAACAGAGAAAAGCTCCGAAAATAATATTATGTTTATCGAGCGTGTAGCAAATGCAGCCTCTTTATATCTCTTAAATGAGAAGACGAGCTTTGAAGCACTTGAAAAGATGAAAGGCTATTTTTTAGAACAAATCTTAAAGGGACAATATTCCTCTAGGGAAGAAATTATCAATCGCGGCCGTTATATGGGGGTAGACCTTGAAACCCCATTTTATATTGCTGCAATTGACTATAAAGAAAATGGCAAGACGGCAAAAGATAGTAATGATTACTATGAACAAATTTTAGAATCGATCGCTAAGTATCTAGACATTCAGGGATATAAAGCATTAATTGGTCAATATGAAGGTAAGATTATTATGCTGATACCTGACTCGTCAAACATACTGCCTAATATGGAAAAAATATTAAAACATATAGAAACGACCCATTCATTTTACAACTATAAAATTGGAATTAGTGATAAAGCTGAGGAAATTGAACAGGTTTTGGAGTCTTTGGATGAATCACTAATTAGCCTAAGGATGTCAACCGAGAAGAAAATAATCCATTTTAAAGATTTGGGGATTGTTGGTATATTAATTAATTCAAAAAATGTCAGCGGTATCAAGAAAATTGCGAAACAAGAATTAGGTGCGCTTTATAAATTAGGAGAGGGCAAACAAAAGGAATTATTGAAAACACTTTATGTATTTTTAGCAAATGGCGGAAAACTCCAACAAACGATGGATGATTTGTCATTGTCGATGAGTGGACTAATGTATCGGATTAACAAAATCGAAACACTTATAAATAAGGATTTACGAGACTCATCACAAAGCTACCAGTTACTTTTGATACTAGACTCGCTTTTAGCTTTGGGAGAACTAGAAATATAGAGTGAAAATCCAATAAAAACTTACTAAAAAATATTAATAAATTAAATAGTTATTATTCTAGATAAAGATGATGAAATTTTCTAAAATTTCAGTAAGGATAAAATGTAAGGGATTTCAATAAGGTGGCATTCCTTATGAATAGTACGAGGAGGAGAATAAAAATTGACAAACATTACTCAACAATCGATTAAAAGTGCTAACTTTGAAACCTACCTAAATCGTGCAGGTAAAGGCAATTCAGAAGTAATTTTATTTTTACATGGCTCAGGACCTGGTGTTACATCATTTGCGAATTGGCGCTATGCGTTAAATGCCTGCTGCGAATCGTATGATTGTCTTGCTCCAGATCTATTAGGTTTCGGAAACAGCAGCCATCCAGAGAAATTACCAAAGAATAGGCAGGAATGGATGGATTTATGGATTAATCAATTGATAGAGCTTTTAGATGAACTAGATGTTCAAAAGGCTCATTTAGTAGGTAATTCGCTCGGATGCTCGATTGCACTTGAGCTATTGTTAGAACATCCAGAGCGATTTGATAAAGTGGTGTTGATGGGACCAGGAGGAACACCAAATACCAAATTAAGCCATGAGCTTGCTCGTGCTAAAGGGTTTTATAACAATCCATCACCAGAAAAATTACGTCAAATTATGAGTTGGTTTGTGTATGACGCAGAGGCAATGGCTCCAATTATTGACGCTGTGACAGATTATCGCTATGAAACAGCGATGAAACCAGAAGTCCGAATTTCCAATGATTCGATTTTCGCAACAGCCGCTGTCCCTGTACCTGTGACTGCACTAAGAAGAATTGAACATCCTGTACTGCTTGTCCATGGAAGAGATGATATGGTCTGCTCTGTGGAATCCAGCTATTACTATCTTGAACATATTCCGAATTCACAAATGCATGTATTCGGTAAATGTGGGCATTGGACACAAATTGAAAAGCAGGAGAGCTTTAATCATTTAATTCAGAACTATTTTTCTAATAAAATCTAATCATTTGAGGGGGAATAAAAGATGACTTTACCTGAAATTGCAAAGTTAGGGCATGTTGCACTCGTAACACCAGATCTAGAAAAATCGCTTTGGTTTTTCCGTGATGTGATCGGTTTAGAAGTGACAGAGGAAGTAAACGGTACCTATTATTTACGGGCATGGGGCGATTTCGAACACCACTCCCTTTCCTTAACAGCGGGGGATAAAGGTTATGTCGATCATATTGGCTGGAGAACCAAACGTCCAGAAGATGTTGAAGGTTTTGCTCAGCTGCTTCAAAAAGCTGGTACGGAAGTAAAATGGATTGAAGCGGGTGAAGAAACAGGTCAAGGACGGGCCATTCGTTTTAAACTGCCAAGTCAGCATTCATTTGAAATTTATTATGATGTAGAAAAACCAAAAGCGGATGAAAAAAGCCGTTCAGTCCTGAAAAATCAAACATACAAGGCTTGGGCACGTGGCTGCTCTCCTAGAAGATTTGACCATGTAAATATTGCTACTTCCATGGATGTTCAAGAAATCCTTGATTACTTGGGTACACAATTAGGCTTTAAGCTGCGTGAATATGTTAGATACAACAATGAAAAAACTTTAGCCGGCTGGATGAGTGTAACGCCGCTCGTTCACGACATTGCCGTTATCTCAAGACCGGAGGCAGAGACACCAAACCAGCTGCACCATATATCTTATTGGCTTGATAACGCACAAGACGTGCTGCGGGCAGCAGATATTTTAGCTGAAGAACGTATTAAGTTCATCGGCCCAGGTAAACATGGAGTTTCACAAGCACTATACTTATATGTGCTTGATCCCGGAAGCGGCTGCCGTGTTGAACTGTTTACAAATGGTTATTTAATTTTTGAACCGGACTGGGAACCAGTTGAATGGACGGAGGAAGATCATTCCATTGCGAATACCTATTGGGGTGAAACCGTCAGTGATAAAGAAATAAACAAACCAACAATAGAGGCTTAAATTAGAGAGCTGACTCAAATGCAATTGAGTCAGCTTTTTTCAAAGACATTTTCTTGAAAAGTGAGGCTGATAGTGATGAGTGAAAGCAAAATTTATGAAACAGATGTAGTTGTAGTTGGTGCAGGGAATGCAGCTATGTGCGCAGCAATCGCAGCTAAGGAAAATGGAGCGAATGTCTTGGTACTTGAAAAAGCACCAGAAGCTGAAAAAGGGGGAAACAGCACCTATACACATGGTTCCATTCGATTTGCTTACGATGGTATCGAGGATTTAAAGGAAATTATGCCAGATTTATCCCAAGAGGAAATAGAGACTTCTGATTTTGGCGTCTATTCTGAGGAAGAATTTTATGAAGACATGTGCCGGGTCACCAATTACCGGACAGACCCGGAATTAGCTTCGATTTTAACAGGAAAAAGTTTCGAAACAATGAAATGGCTCACCGCCCATAAAGTACGCTGGGTGCCTATATATGGTCGTCAAGCATTTAAGGTAGACGGTAAATTTAAGTTCTGGGGCGGAATGATTGTGGAATCTGTCGGTGGGGGACCTGGATTAGTAGAAGCTTTGCATAAAGAAGCATCTTCATTAGGTGTTGAAATTCTATTCAATGCCATGGCAACGGAGCTGATCCATGATGACGAAGGCGTGCAGGGAGTGGTTTTTAAACATAATGGTAAAACAACAAAGGTATATGCTAAGTCCGTCATTTTGGCCTCTGGAGGTTTTCACGCAAATCCTGAAATGCGTACGCGTTATTTAGGACCGAAATGGGACTTGGCCCATGCAAGAGGGAGCCGTTTTAATACTGGAGAGGGCATTCAAATGGCATTAAATATTGGCGCACTTGCTTGTGGTAATTGGTCGGGCTGTCATTCGGTCGGCGGCGACAGGTATCTTCCGGAATTTACAGAAGGATTTCAAAAGCTAAGCTATCCTTTTGGAATTATGGTAAACGCAGAAGGAAAGCGCTTTGTGGATGAGGGTGCTGATTTCCGTAATTACACCTATGCAAAATATGGCAGGTTAATTCTTGAACAGCCGGGTCAATTTGCTTGGCAGATTTTCGATCAAAAAACAGCACGGCTTTTACGAGAAGAATACAAGGGCAGGCAAGTAACGAAAGTAAAAGCTAACACTTTAGAGGAATTAGCGGAAAAACTTGAAGGTGTGGACGCTAAAGGCTTTTTACAAACAGTCAAAGAATACAATGCGTCGATTGTGAAGGATATCCCGTTTAATCCAAATATCAAGGACGGAAGGTGTACAGAAGGATTAGCAGTACGCAAATCCAATTGGGCAAACACATTGGAGGAAGGTCCGTTTGAAGCTTATGCGGTTACTTGCGGTATTACCTTTACCTTTGGAGGCTTGAAAATTAACCCAACAACAGAAGTTCAAGATGTATTATCCAATTCTATTCCAGGTCTATATGCTGCAGGAGAGGTTGTAGGAGGTCTATTTTACTTTAATTACCCTGGCGGTGCAGGTTTAATGGCTGGATCTGTTTTTGGAAAAATTGCAGGTGAAAATGCAGCGAAATTTACCAAAACGAAGGAAATTATTAATTCGTAAAAAATCTGTACTATTTATTAGTCTTGTGGACAAAACTTCAAATTTATAACTCAAAAACTAATAAAAATTATCTAAAAATGTTTAAAAGTTGAAAGGTTTTTACCCTTTAAAATAATTTTGTAATTTTCTAAAATTTGAGTAAGAACTTAAACGAATAAGTGAAATTAAGTTGAAAAGGAGAATTTACAATGACAAAAGTTGCCTATAGTGACACCTATCTTGTAGATAAAGCAAAAGCGCTCGTTCCGAAGCTAAGAGATAGAGCAAAAGAGACGGAAGAAATACGACGGATTCCAGAAGCAACGATGAATGACTTAAAGGAAGCAGGACTTTTCAAGTTACTTCGCCCAAGAATATATGGCGGCTATCAAACGAGCATGAGAACCTATTCTGATTGTATTGTTGAAATCTCCCGCGGCTGTGCTTCGACAGGCTGGATTTTATCACTATGTGCGATTCGGGAACTTATGGTAGCGGAATCATTCACAGAAAAAACGCACCAAGAAATTTTCGGAGAAAATGAAGATAATGTCCTGTTTGCTGGAGTATATGAACCTAGAAAATGCATTGCTCGAAAAGTGGAAGGTGGCTATTTAATCGAAGAAGGTTTCTGGATGTTCTGCTCAGGATCGCTTCATGCCACTTGGGGATACTTCGGAATGGCGATCAGGGATGATGAAGGGAACCTAGTAGATCAAGCTTTGATGACACTTCCTTTTGAAGAAGTAGAGATTATGGATGACTGGCACGTCATGGGATTAAAAGGCACAGGCAGTAACAGTGTCAAAATGACGAACGTATTTATTCCGGAACACCGAGTGGTCTCTTTTGCAGAAGTGCTAAACGGACAATTTAAATCAGATCATTTACGCGATATCCCACTTTACAATACAGCACTTTTTCCAGCCTTAGCGTTGTCTTTGGCATTACCAGGCTTAGGATTGGTTAAGGCAGCGTTAGAATTTTTCCAGCAAGTACTGCCTAATCGAAAAGCTGCTCATATTGGTGTAGAAAATTTAATTGATTCACCGACTCTCCATGCATTACTTTCGGACGCTGCTTTGAAAATTGATACCGCTTCCATGCATTATTACCGTGTGGCGGATGAGCTAGATGCATGGGCTGCCAGCGGTACATTCATGGATAAGCCAGCACGAGTTAAGGCATTAGCAGATATCGGTTATGCCAATCAAGTAAGTAAGGAAGCACTCGATATTTTAATTCTAGCCAGCGGTTCTGGTTATGTATATGAAGGTCACCCGCTGCAAAGAATTTTCCGCGATTTTTGGACGCTCTATTCACACAGAACGATTTCACCGTTAATCACCAAAGAAAATTATGGCCGCGTTTTAGCAGGCTTAGAATCAAATGCACTAAGATATTAGGATACTCCTAATCTATCAAAAAATTCTTAATCAAGAAGAAAGGAGACTGTATGGAAACGATTTATATTAACCATGATAATTTGGCAGATTGGCAGGGAAAAGCAAATGCATGTGTAATGGCCCTTGGTTTTTTTGATGGACTCCATTACGGACATCGAGAAGTAATAAAAACGGCTTTACGGATAGCGAAAGAAAAGGGTGTGCAGCTTGCTGTTATGAGTTTCTTTCCACATCCAAAGTCTGTCTTGTCCAATGGGGAAAAACAAGTTGATTATTTAATCCCGCTTTCTGTTAAGGAGAAGATTCTTCGGGGGCTTGGTGTCAATACGTTTTATATTGTTGAATTTACAAGGGAATTTGCCGCTCTTTCACCTGAACACTATGTTAAAGATTATCTGGTCAATCTTGGGGTTATCCATGCAGTCGCCGGTTTTGATTTTACTTATGGTTCTAGGGGAATCGGAAATTTAGAGCGTTTGATGATTGATAGTGGTGGAATCATTGATGTGACAAAAGTGGAAAAAGTAGCATGCCGCGGTGAGAAAATAAGCTCTACCAGCATTCGTGAAAGATTAGCTGCAGGCAATGTAGAGGAACTGCCAGATTTTCTTGGCTGCTGCTATGAAGTAGAAGGAATGTGGGATGGTCAAACATTCAAGCTGAATCCATACTATACACTTCCTGCCCCCGGAAAGTATGCGGTAAGCATTAATATCGGAAATTTATCAATGCTTACAGAAGTGAATGTGGTAGAAAAATCTCTTAAACCTGTTACAGAACTGCCGCTATATATGTTTGGGAGGCTATCGATTGTTTGGCATCAGCGTATCTCTGAGGAGGCTCCCTCTTCTCGTCCTATTTTAAAAGTTGGAGGATTATCTCTATGAATAAATGTCAAGATTTTCAAAAACTGCTTCGTGAACCAGGTTCCTTTATTCTTCCTGGTGCCTATGATGCGATGTCAGCAAAGTTAATAGAAGAAACTGGCTTTAAGGCGATTTATGCTACGGGAGCTGGAATATCTAATGCACAGCTTGGCTGGGCTGACGTAGGACTTACCTCTCTTAAGGAAGTGGTTGATATCGTTGCCAGAATGGCCGATGTTACCAATGTTCCGATCGTAGTAGATGGAGATACTGGGTTCGGAAATGCTATTAATGTGATTCGGACCGTAAAAGAGTTTGAACGTGCGGGTGTCGCTGCCATTCAGATGGAGGATCAGGTATCACCAAAGAAATGCGGTCATTTTAACGGAAAAGATGTCATTTCGAAAGAAGAAATGGTAGGAAAGATTAAGGCTGCCTTAGATGCCCGAAAAGATGAAAATCTGGCAATAATGGCACGGACTGATGCAATTGCAACAAATGGCGTTGAAGACGCCATTGACAGGGCTTTTGCTTATTACGAAGCAGGTGCGGATATTATTTTTGTCGAAGCACCAAATACCATTGAAGAATTACGGCAAATTACTAGTTCACTAAAAGGAATTCCTCAGGTTATTAACTTAGTAGAGGGCGGAAAAACTCCACTCATTTCTTTAAAAGAAGCAGAAGAAATAGGTTTTAAAATCATGCTGTGTGCAAATACTGCACTTCGTTCCGCTATTAAAGGAATCACTGAATCTTTAAGAATTTTAAAAGAAGAAGGCTCTCAGGAAAATCTATTACCTTTAATTTGTACCTGGGAGGAAAGACAATCACTTTTCAAACTAGATCAAATCAAAGAGTGGGAAAAGAAGTATTTATATAATAATTAATCTAGGAGGTTACGAAAGTGGAGAGAGAATTGGATTATGACATTGTAGTAATTGGCTGTGGTGTGGCAGGAACAGCAGCAGCTTTGTCCGCTGCGGAAAGTGCCAAAAAAGAAGGAAGAAATTTACGAATTGCGATCTTAGAACGCACGGATTACGATCATCGGGGCGGAAATTCCAGATGGACAGCCTCTTACATGCGAATGAAGAATATTGATGAAATCGCAGACAACTTTGTAGAAGATATGATGGCATTCTCAGATGATTTCTCCGATAGGGAGTACATAGAAACTCTCGCAGAAAACGCTGGAAGTACGCTGCGCTGGGTCGAGGAAAAAGGGGTAGATTTCGATTACCTGCCAACGATGTTTTTAACTTCTTCAAAACCGCGGCTTCTCCCAGTTGGCGGCGGCCGGGCAATCATAGATACTTTATCGCGCCGTGCAGGCGGACTTGGTGTCGAGATTGTTTATGAAGCGACTGCTTGGAAATTACTCCTTGATGATGAAGGTGCGATAAATGGACTCATGGTTCGTGTTAAGGGTGGAAATTCTCTTCAGCTGAAAGTCGGCGCTGTTGTTCTTGCAGCTGGCGGATTCCAAGGAAATCAAGAGATGATGGCACAGTATGTTGGCAGGGATGCACATAAAATCCGCACTGTTGCCGAAGGCGGCCTATACAACAAAGGGGAAGGTATTCGGATGGCAATGGCAATTGGCGCTAAAGGAGCCGGCCAGTTCGACGCCTTTCATGCAGAACCAGTTGACCCTAGAAGTAAGCGGGAAGAAGCAGCAGTTATGACCTATCCTTACGCAATTTTGGTTGATAAAAATGGCAACCGTTTTGTCGATGAAGGTATTTCCACAGTAGACGAGCAATATGAAGCGGTAGCCCGTAAAATCTTCTACGATCTCCCTGACCATATCGCCTATATGATCAGTGACCAAAAAATGTACGATATTCCGAATTATGAAAGAGCAATCGAAACAGATAAACCGGCTATTGAGGCCGATACACTTGAGGAGTTAGCTGTGAAAATTGGGGTGCCTGCAGATCAGTTGACTGCAACGGTAAAAGCATTCAATGCAGCTGTGCAGCCAGGTGAATTCCATTGGGATAAGAAGGACGGAAAGCAGGCTGTTGGAATTAATCCGGCTAAATCAAATTGGGCGATTACAATCGATAAGGCGCCATATATTGCCTACCCTATTGTCTGCTCCAATGTTTTCACGAATGGAGGCATAGCTTCTGATACAAATGGGAGGGTTTTATCGCAGGATGAAGATGTAATTCCAGGATTGTACGTAGCAGGTGAGACAGCTGGTCTTTATTATGGCAAATATCCTGGCGGCACATCCGTGCTTCGCGGCCTGGTATTTGGTAAACGTGCTGGTGAGCATGCAGCGTCTTACGTCAGCGATTTAAAAAAACTTGGGGTGTAAAGAAGGGGTGTTGACCTTTGGAATTAAAAAATAAAGTTGCATTTGTAACTGGCGGCGGCAGAGGAATTGGCAGGGAAACCTGCTTGCTTTTAGCAAAGCAGGGGGCAAAAGTAGCTGTATTTTCTCGCAGTCTAGCAGAAATTTCAGAAACGGCTGCTTATATTAGGGAGGAATTAGCTGGCGAAGCCATTGCTCTTGCTGGTGATGTACGCTCTGAAGAAGATGTGAACAAAGCAATTCAGGAAACGGTAGAAAAACTCGGTAGTATTGATATTTTAATTAATAATGCTGGTGTCATGCTGCTAAAGCCATTCGATGAAACGAGTGTTGAAGAGTGGGACTTTGTCCAAGAAATCAATACCCGCGGTGTGTTTTTATGTGCCAATGCAGTAGTACCGCAAATGAAAGAGAAAAGAAATGGTGTCATTATCAATGTATCATCGATTTGGGGAACAAAAGGCGGTCCGGACAGAAGTGCTTATATTACCTCTAAATGGGCAGTAATTGGATTTACCAAAGCATTGGGTGAAGAGTTAAAACCATTTAATGTAAGGGTAAATGCCGTCTGTCCAGGCCCAGTTGACACAAAGATGATGGAAGATATTGCTCCGGATGTTAACAAAGATAATTGGCTGCATCCAATTGACATGGCAAATGTAATTGTTGACATGTGTCTGCCAAAAATGAAAGCCGTATCGGCAACTGTGATTGAAGCCTTCGGCAATGGAAGGCCAGTTAATTTATAAAAATAATAAACTATTATGTTCATAGAAAAGGGGAAAGAAAATGGAAAACATTACAACATCAATTGAATCAAAAAATATCAGTCTAGCACTAGCAAATAAAATGCTCGAGGCAGCATTAGCAAAGGGACAAGAGTTAGGTATCCCGTTTAGTATTGTGATTGTCGACAAACCTGGAAATTTAAAAGCATTTAATGCGATGGACGGTGCGCCAATTTTAAGCCTTGAAATCGCTCAAAATAAGGCGTTTTCTGCTGCCGCTTATAACCGCGCAACACATGAATGGTATGACAGATTAAAGGATGATCCACCGTTACTTCATGGTATTGTTCACACACCTCGATTAGTCATTTTTGGCGGAGGGTATCCAATTAAAATCAATAATGAACTTATTGGTGGAATTGGTGTTAGCGGCGGTCATTATTCTCATGACATGCAGGTATGCGAAGCAGCCCTAGAAGTGTTAAAAGCCTTTGAAACTGAGGAGTGATAAGGAATGGAAAGCTATGATTTAATCATTCTAGGCGGCGGGCTTGCGGGCATGTGTGCCGCCGTTGAGGCTGGGGAGCAGGGGATAGATGTCCTGCTCCTGGAAAAGCAGGATGAACTCGGCGGAAGTACAGTCCTCAGCTCAGGTTATATGGCATTTGCAGGTACAGATATGCAGGAAAATGCAGGAATTATTGATTCTACTGAATCGCTGCTGGCTGATATGACGGAGGTTGGCGGCGGGGTAAATGATCCAACACTTGTTGCTGAATATGGCAAGCATCAGCTCGAGACCTACCAATGGCTGGTAAACCACGATATCGAGTTTAGATCCTTGGAAGCGGTAAGTGGTCATAGTGTTCCGCGCGGTCATATTATTGATCCTCATCAGGCTATCCAGTCTCTATACAAAAGAGTGAAGCAGCTAGCTAACGTGACGGTTTATTTTAATGCTCCTGCACGGAGACTGCTAAAGAACGCTGAAGGACGGATTGATACAGTTTTATACGACACGGATGGGGAAGAAAGAAAGGCGGTTGCTTCGAAAGGGGTATTAATCGCCTCTGGTGGTTTTGCCAAAAGCGAGGAGTTGCTCGGACAGTTTGCCCCACAATTAAAGGGTGCCTTAAGAATTGGCGGTGCCGGCAATCAGGGTGACGGGATTCGAATGGCCTGGGAACATGGTGCATGGATGAAGGACCTTCCCTATTTGAATGGAACATACGGATTTCATCCAAGTGCGGCAGGGAAGTTAAAGTCACAGGGATTGGCATTTTATAAAGGAGCTATTATGGTTAACCAGCTTGGTAGGCGGTTTGTGAATGAATCTATTTCTTATAAACTATTAGGAAAAGCGGCATTCGATCAGCCTGAGCAGATTAGCTATCAAGTATGGGATCAGACCGTAATGGATAAGGGTGTGCTAGATGATCCGCTCTATGATTTTGAATTGCTAAAAAAGCGAAGACTTTTGTACAAAGCGGACACGTTAGAAGAACTGGCAGACTGCATTGACGTACCTGTAGAAGTACTGGAAGAAACCATTTCTAGATACAATCAAGGCGTTCAAAATGGGGAAGATCCTGATTTTGGCAGAAGTTCTTTGACTCATAACTATGGAAAACCAACAGCGATTGAAACAGCGCCTTTCTATGCATTTGAATCAACAGTTGCAATGCTTGCCACCTATGCAGGCATATCTGTAAATGCGAAGGCCCAGGTCGTGAACCCTTATGGTGAGTCTATTCCTGGATTGTATGCGGCGGGAGAAGTAACCGGTGGATTTCATGGTGCAGGATACATGACGGGAAGTTCGTTAGGGAAAGCTGCTGTTTTTGGGCGGCTGGCAGTAAAGGCTGCTGTTTCTGAGAACGCGGTAGTTTGAGTGGTTCAGGTTATATAAGGCGGATAACTATCAATGTAAGTTCCTTTTATTAAAGCACTGTTATTATTCATTGTTGAATTCATGTAGGTATGAGAATCCATAGGCGGAGAGTTTCCGGCTAATATATATAGAGGAAACTTAAGAGGCTGATATAAGCGGAGAAATTCCGATTAACTGGCCAAAATAAGACAAAATCAAATGATTGGATAATATAAACGGAAAAACTTCCTTTATTTTTAAGGAAATATGGATATTTTCCGATTTAGTTTGAATTTTTCCGTTTATTTTTCAAACGGAGTGAAAATCAACATTCAGTTATAACAGTATAAAATACGGAAAAAGGAGGTCATTAAGATGAAAATCTGGCATCAAAGTCTAACAACAATAGATCGGGTCCCGCATTATCGGGATGCAATCATCAGACATGTTAGCAGAATTGCCCGCCCGGATGTAGAGGTTGTTTTACATGGTATGTCGGAAGAGACATATCCTTCCCATTACCCGGGAATTTTTATTACTCATTCCTATCTGCAAAATCTCCACCGGGAACAGTTCGTGCGTGCTGCGCTTACCGCTGAAAAAGCCGGGTACGACGCCATGTTCATCGCAACAATACCTGATGTAGGGCTTTTAGAAGCACGTACGCTGGTAGATATTCCTGTAGTTGGGTACGGTCAAGCATCCTTCCACATGGCTTCCATGCTTGGGGACCGGATTGGAGTGGTGAACTTCTTAGCACCGCTTGCGGATCAGCTCCGTCAGAATGCTGATAAGTATGGTTTAGGAAGTAAGCTTGGACCAATCGTTCAGACAGAAGCGGGCTTTGATGATATTATGGCTGGATTTAATGATCCTGAACCGATTATTGAATCTTTCAAAAAAGCAGCAGAGCAGGCGATTGCAGATGGAGCCGATGTCATCATTCCTGGAGAGGGTCCGATGAATGTCTTTTTAGCGACGCATGGGATTTCTAGAATTGGCGATGTACCAGTGGTCGACTCCTTTGCAGCAGGAATCAAGATGTGCGAGTCACTTGTTGATTTAAGGAAAAACTCGGGTGTTTATATGACACGCAGAGGATTCTACAATGCAAAGCCTCCTGCAGAGGCAGTGGAAAGACTGAGAGAAATGTACGGACTGATTCCTTCTCCTGATCCTAAAAATGATCATGGTTTGTCAGTTAAGGGAGTAGGAGTTAAGAGCTAATGGAGCCCTTGGGACGAGAAGAAGCTCGCTGAAGAAATTAAAAGAGGTCTTTGGTGCCCTTTTGACGAAAAGAAGCTTGCTGAAGGGAATTAAAAGAGGTGTTTGGTCCCTTCGGAAAGAAAAAAGCCCGCTGAAGGGAACCAAAAATAATATACCATCTTAACAATCGTGAGGTGAAAATAAATATGCACATCGTTGTCTGCCTTAAACAGGTACTAGACCCAGAAATTACACCGAAATATTTTAAAATAGATCCCGAAACCAATCGTCCAGATAACAGTGACAGTGATTTGGTACTCGACTCGTTCGCCGAGAATGCGCTTGAACTTGCTATACAGCTTCGTGACAAGGTTCCTGGTGCTACTGTTACCGCACTTTGCCTCGGAGATGAGGAATCGGAGGAGGTACTGAGGAGGGCACTCGCCTTTACCGCGAATGCGGCGGTAAGGGTGTGGGATGAAGATTGGGAAGATCTAGACGGACAGGCTGTTGGCCATATTCTAGCACAAACCATTAAATCTTTAGGTGGTGCACAACTGGTACTTACAGGTTATCAAGCTAGTGATATCGAGGAAGGTCTCGTTGGACCTGTTATGGCTGAAGAGCTAGGAATTCCTTGCGTGACACTTGTTTCAGACCTTGAGGTGGAAGAGAATCGTACAAAGGCTACTGTTGAGGTTGAAGGCGGATATGCGGTTGTAAGTGTTCCATCTCCTGCTGTATTTACCATCATCAGCTCTGAGTCTAACGTTCCAAGGCTTCCTAAAGTCAAGGATATTAGGCTTGCGAGAAGTAAACCTATTGTGCTATTAGAATCAGAAGATCTTAATCTTGATACTGAGCGCTCTCAATCAGGTGTTAAGCTCGAGCGGGCATACGTCCTGAATAGGGAGGTTGCTTGTGATGTCTTGCCCGGTGAGGATGGGGCAGAGCTTGCTGGCAAATTAGCTGAGCGGCTTTTTGCTCTCAAGATTTTATAGGAGGATTCAACTATGTCTAGAATTCTTGTTTTTGCAAATCAAGAGGGGGATGTCTTGAGTTCAGGTGCCAAGGAAGCTATAGCCTTTGGCAGCCGCTTGGCTAGTTCTACTGGAGGCGAAGTTCGTTCCATCACTCTTGGACCTTTCGCAGAGGCTGGAGCTAAAGAAGCAATTGCCAGTGGGGCAAGTATCGCATACACCATTACTAATCCTCTTTTAGCTGAATATGATGTTGAACTGTTTGTTAATAGCATTCATACTATTTTCGAGCAGTCTGGAGCGGATATACTTATCCTGTCCTTTGACAAGATTGGTAAGGATTTAGTTGGCAGACTAGCAGCACGAAATGGTGCCTCTGCTATTACGGAAGTAGTTGATTACACTGCCAACAGTGATAAAATAAGCTGGATTCGGCCAATTTACGGAGATAAGGCGTTTGGTGAGTACACCACTACTCGTAAGAAGGTAGTAGTGGGTATTCGTAAAAAGAGCCAGGATGTGAATGTGGCGGATGAGACAAATAAAGGTGAAATCATTGAAGTCGATTATGCACCTTCAGAAGAGATGATCGTCAGCAAACTGGTTGTGAAAATTCAAGCTGCCTTATCGGACATTCGTTTGGAGGATGCTCGAATCATCATCGCAGGCGGCCGAGGGCTTGGTGGATCAGAAGGCTTTACGGATCTTCAGGTTCTGGCAAATGTACTTGGAGGTACTGTCGGTGCTTCACGTGCGGCATGTGATGCCGGATGGGTTCCTTCAAACCTTCAGGTAGGTCAGACGGGTGCAGTCGTAGCTCCTGATTTATATATTGCAGTTGGAATATCTGGTGCCAGTCAGCACTTGGCTGGAATTACAAATGCCAAGAGTGTGGTGGCAATTAACACAGATCCCGAAGCTCCTATCTTTAAACGAGCAAATATCGGTGTGATTGCAGATTATAAAACTGTCATTCAAGCACTAACAGAAAAACTAAAAAAGGTACTTGTTTAGGAATTTTCCGCATGAAATAATAAAGACATCCTCAATTGAAATAGGTTGAGGATGTTCTTTTTTAAAGGTGGGATAAAAGAATATGGTGGTAAAGCTTGAAGATGTCTACCTATACCGAGAAGGCAATATGATTTTAGGAAATGTTAATTGGCAAATTGATACGGGGGAACATTGGGTACTATTTGGATTAAATGGTTCAGGCAATTAATGGCTGAACCTAAGTTACTGATTTTTGATGAGCCAACTAACGGATTGGATTTTGTTGCCCGAGAGTTGTTGTTAGAATCCATTGAAAAAATTGCTAAAGAACCGCTGGCTCCATCGATTATTTATGTGACACATCATGTTGAAGAAATAGTACCTGTTTTCAATAAAACATTATTACTAAAAGAGGGACAGGTGTTTGCTGCGGGCAAGACAAGTGAAATGATTTCAAATGAACAGCTTACCAAATTTTTCGATCTTCCGGTTCAGGTTAATTGGGAAAACCATCGGCCGTTTGTAACAAGATTACAAATGCAGGTTTAGCATAAACGAAGTTTTCTAATAATAATTATTGGAAAATTTTAAAAAAACAGATAGTATTTATTCAAGTAAGACAGTGAAAAAGTTTCTACTATTATATGCAAGTCTAATAAGGTAAATAGGATGGTGGATGAGATGAAGGTACTTTCTTACTATGAGAATCAACATGTAAAACTAGGGATTAAAACAGATGATGGAATTATTGATGTCCAAGCTGTTTCTGAGAAAACAGGAATTGCTGCACCAAATACAGTTTTAGAAGTTATTGAAGGTGGAGATGAAGCATTACAAGCGTTAACGACAATCATAACAAATTCTGATGAGAAATTGGATGAAGAAAATATTCAATACGCCCCGGCAATTCCGAATGCGGGAAAGGTGATATGTGTTGGTGCTAATTACCGTAAACATGCTATAGAATCTGGTCTTGCTATCCCAGAAGAACCTATTTATTTTGCTAAATATGCCAATAGTCTTTCTGGACATCGTCAGGAAATTTCGGTACCCCAAATGGCTGTAGAAGTGGATTACGAAGTAGAATTAGTAGCGGTAATAGGAAAACCAGCAAAATTTGTTTCAGTTGAAGCAGCTTTAGATTATGTGTTTGGATATGCCGTCGGCAACGATCTCTCCGTAAGGGAACTTCAATTCCGCAGTAATCAATGGCTCTATGGAAAAGCGATTGACGGTTTTGCGCCGCTTGGACCCTATATCGTAACGGCCGATGAGGTTCCTAATCCACAAAACCTGAACTTAAAGTGCTGGGTCAATGGGGAATTACGCCAAGATTCAAACACGGAGGATATGATTTTCTCTACTGCAAAGATTATAAGTGATTTGTCGCAGATTATGACGCTGCAGCCTGGTGACGTCATTTATACAGGCACACCAGAGGGAGTTATTATGGGAATGGAAGAAAAAAACTGGTTAAAGTCTGGTGATGAAATTGTTTGTGAAATTGAGGGTCTTGGAAGACTAGTGAATAAATTAAGAAAATAAGATTAATATAGAATAAATTTAGTAGAATGTTTTCATATAGTAGAAAAAAGACGACTCAAAATCGATTTTTGGATTTTTGAGTCGTTTTTTATTTACTAATTTTATTATTAGATATTTTTTAGTAATAAATTATTGAAAATAAATGAAAAAACAAATAGTTTTTACTCTAGAAAGACTAAATTGAATATTCTAAAATTTCAGTTAGAATAACTAGAAAGAAACTAGGTGAAACGGGTGGATCGAGTAAACCAAAAATTAAAAAATAAGGTTGCAATTATAACCGGAAGTACATCTGGAATTGGAGAACAAACGGCAAAATTATTTGCTAGAGAAGGGGCTAAAGTAGTCATTGTTGGAAGAAGACAAGAACGAGGAGAAAGTGTTGTAAATGAAATCCGTCAAAATGGCGGGGAAGCTATCTTTGTAAAAACCGATGTAACGAATGAAATGGACCTCACCAATATGGTGAATAAAACCATAGGAACTTTTCAAAAAGTGGATATCCTTGTCAATAATGCAGGAAATCTCATTCAAAAACCATTCTCAGAATTAACATCGGAAGATTGGGATCACTATGTCCGCTTAAATTCGTACTCTTATTTTCGAGCAATGCAGCTTGTCCTGCCACACATGGTATCTCAAGAATCAGGCAGTATCGTAAACATTACTTCGGCAGCAGCAATTAATGTTAGAAAAACACATGCACTCTATAGTTTTACGAAAGCTGGAATTACACATATGTCAAAAATTGTAGCAGCAGAATACGCAGATAAAGGGATTAGAGTGAATTGTTTATTACCGGGGGTTGTTTATACTGAAATGATTGCCGATAACCCGAGAACACCTGAGGTGGCTAGAGGGATTCCTTTAGGAAGAATGTCAACACCTGAAGAGCAGGCAAGATCTGTTTTGTACTTAGCATCAGAGGATTCTTCATTCATGACAGGGTCATCCATTGTTACCGATGGCGGAGTGACTGGAATTTAAAACTCGTCAAATATGATGTGCTGCTAAATGAATCATCCTATTATTCTTTAAAAAATGAGGAGGGAAGGCATGGTAAGCCAGACAAATGAGAGGACACAAACTGAATTTCAACAATTGATAATAGACGCAGAGCGAGTAGGTAAACTTGCTGAGTCTGAAGTGGCAGAGATGGAGAAAAACCAAACCATTTCAGAGAATGTGATAAAAGCTTTAAAAGATACACAAATACCTAAACTATTACTTCCAAATAAATATGGCGGTCCCCAGGTAAACTATAGAGAATATTCAGCGATCATTAGAAAAGTTTCAAAGTACAATATGTCTGCCGGGTGGCTGACATTCTTATATACCACCCACAATATTTGGGCAGCATATTTACCAGAAAAAGGCCGGGAAGAAGTCATCAATCAAGGCGGGTTGCTGGCAGATATTTTTTCACCCATTGGAAACGCAGTAGCAGAGGGAGATGGCTATCGTTTATCAGGTACTTATAATTTTGTAAGCGGTGTCCTACACAGTGATTGGGTAGCGGTGGGGGCGTTTATGGAGGTGCCAGAGAGCGGGCAAAAAGAACATGTCGCTTTTAATCTGCCAACGAAAGATGTTCAAATCATTCAGAATTGGGATACGTTAGGTCTTAGAGGCACAGGGAGTAACCAAGTCATAGTAGATAATCTCTATGTTCCGAAAGAGCAGTTTTTACGCTTAAGTGAGTTTGATAGGGTTGGGCGCCCGCTTGATGGGACAGGTTATGATGAAGATTATTTCTTTTTTAATAAACCATTCTTTGTGCCCTTCATCGCAGGGTTTAGTATGGTTGCTCTTGGCGGAGCTCAAAGGCTTTTAGAAGAATTTAAAGAACGTACAGAAAACCGCACGAGATTACGTGGAGTAAGTGCTAAAGAATCCCGTCATCAAGGTGTATTAGCGGAATTAAATCTTCGCTATTTTGAAGCAGAAGGTTTATTGTCCCGTATTATTGAAATGCTAGAAAATTACAATCCAAATGATGGAGATCAACGGGCTGAATTCGCTGCAATTCGAGCGAGAATTATTCATAATTGTACCGAGATTGCCCAAAGAGTTTTGCTGGTACTTGGCGGTTTTGCGTTATATAAGGGACACCCAGTTGAATTATTCTTTAGAGATATGCATGCTGTAAGCGCACATCGATCAAATTTATATGAGGACTCGATTGAGGCATACGGTAAGTCAATATTCGGTTTTGAACATAATGTGGTAGGTTAATAGTCCGTGAAGCTAGCAGAACACAGTGAATAAAAAACTAATTTGTAAGGGTTTACAAAAAATAAAAGCAGTTTTTTAAATTAGAGGAGGATTCGAATGATGAAGCCAATAGAAAAAAAGTGGAAGTTGTTTTTATTCGCTTTTGTAAGTTTACTTGTTTTAACACTTGCTGCCTGTGGGAGTTCGGATAAGAGTTCCACTGAATCAGGTAAGTCAGATGATGATGTGATTGAGTTAGTTGTGAATAGTTGGTTTTCTAGCGATGCCGATGTTCCGAACAATGTTTGGAAACCTTGGGAAAAATATGTGGAAGAAAAGACAGAGGGAAGAGTGAAGGTAACCGTTCACTATAATGGTGCTCTCGCAGCGTCTAATGAAGTATTAGAGGGTGTAAAAAGTGGACTGTTTGATGTCGGTGATACGATAGCACTTTACTATGAAGATTCACAGTTATTTCCATTAACAATTGGAGAGTTACCGTTTGCTGCAGGTGGTGACCCAGATAAAGCAGCAGAAATTATGCAAGAATTCTCTGCAGAATATTTAGATGAAATTTGGGATGGGGTTGTTAATGTAGGTGTGGGTTCCCCGCCGCCAAACCATGCTTTCTCTACAAAGCCGATTGACAATTTGAATTATATGAAAGGCAAAACGGCCCGCGCATCCACTGAACTAGAAGCTTTATTGGTTGAGAGTATGGGTGGAACACCTACACAAGTGAGTTTTGAAGAACTTTATAATTCATTGGATAAAGGAATGATTGAAACATTTTTCACTACCAAAGATGTATTTGCAGCGATGCAATTAGCAGATGTTGCTCCTCACTATTTGGAACAGCCTGTAAAAATTGCGGTAGGAACAGCACTCATGAATGAGGATTTCTATAATTCATTGCCCAAGGATTTACAAACTCTCTTTGCAGAAGATATTAACCCAAAATGGGTAGAGTTATATAAAGAGAATGCTAGAAAAGTCATGGAACGTAATGACGAAGTGGCTAAAATGGCAAAAGAAGCCAGAGGCACTGTGACCGAATTCTCTGAAAAGGAATTACTAGAGTTCCAGCAATATGCCGTTCCAGTTTGGAAACAGTGGGTAAAAAACGCGAATGAAAAAGGTTACCCTGGAGATGAAATGCTTGAACGATATATTCAAATTTCTAGAAAACACGGAGTCGAATTAGAGTTCCTTAAATAATTGGAAAAAAAGTAACGAAGGTGTATGCCAAGTAATTCATACACCTTCGTTTTAATAATTTGGCCTTTTCCTTACGTTAATAATTGATAGATCGAAAAATTTAACTTGAGGGTGATTTAGTGAAAGTATTCTCTAAGAGCGTATTCTATATCATGAATATATTGAAAATCATCGGCATGACTTGTTTGGCCTTAGTAATGTTTATTATATCAGTGGGTGTCATCTCACGCTTATTGGGAAGACCGTTGCTAGGAGTTATTGAACTTGCGGAAATTATCCACTTTGTTGTTATTCTATTTGCCTTCGGGTACACACAAGCAGAGAAGGAACATATCGCTATAGGCTTATTGGTTGATCGTTTTTCACCTAGAGTCCAATTAATATTTGATAATATTGCGCATGTTCTAACAGTTTGTGTTTGCATGGTATTTAGTTATGTTTTCTATTTGATTTCAATGGAAGAGAAGAAAACGAGTTTATTATTAGATTTTCCTTTTATGGTATTAAAAATGATTGTAACAATTGGCTTTTTGGTATGGGGACTAATTGCGCTAAGTCAAATTAGCTTTAAAACACCACCGTCGGAGAAAGAAGTGTCGCCGGATGTCTAGTGAAATGATAGGGATCATCTTCATAATTATTATGTTTCTATTGCTAGCAATAAGAGTTCCTGTGGCAATTGCAATGGCAGTACCAGGGATAGTTGGAATTTTGTATATGAGAGACTGGGTTGTTTTAGTAAACGTTATTGATTTAACAATTATGAAAAACTCACTAAGTTATACGATGACAACAATTGCCATGTTTGTCCTCATGGGAGAATTAATGAACTACTCAGGAATAAGCAATAGTTTGTATGACACCTTTAAAGTATGGTTTGGTAAACTTCGTGGTGGAATGGCATTGGCAACCGTTACTGCAGGTGCGATGTTTGCAGCCTCCTCTGGGTCAAGCATTGCTACAACCGCTTCATTAGGAACAATTGCCTCGAAAGAGATGATAAAAAATAATTATAGTAAGGCTTTAACAAGTGGTTCCATAATCGCAGGTGGATCTTTAGGGATATTAATTCCACCTAGTACCTTTATGGTTATGTATGGTGTGTTAGCACAGCAGCATATTGGGAAACTCTTAATAGCCGGATTAATGCCTGGATTATTATTAACACTTCTTTATATTACTACAGTAGTAATCTATGTAAAAATAAATCCTAATGCCGCGGTGAAAGGGGAGGGAAGTACTTGGTCTAACCGATTTAAAAGTTTATCCAGCATCTTACCTATCGTAATACTGTTCACCTTTGTGATTGGCGGACTTTTTATTGGGTTATTTGGACCAACAGAAGCTGCAAGTATGGGAGCCTTAGGCGCAGTCATTATTGCGCTTATTAAGAGAAAGTTGACATTTAAGGTTATTTTCGGGGTGTTAGAGAAAACGATAAAAACAGTGGGTACCTTATTTGGTATCTTATTAGCAGCACTCATCTTAAATAGTTTTATTGTACAGTCCGGTTTACCAGCGTACCTGAATGATTTTTTAACAGGTTTAACATTAGCACCTGTTTATATCTTTATGATTATTGTTTTGATGTATATTATTTTAGGAGCGTTTATGGATGCAATGGCCGCTATGCTTGTTACGTTTCCGATTGTTTTGCCATTGATAGAAACATTGGGTTACGATCTTATTTGGTTTGGAGTAGTGATGTGTATATTAATGGAGTTAGCATTAATATCACCGCCAATTGGGATGAGCATATTTGTCTTAAATGGTGTAGCGCCAGATCTAGGCTTGAGGCATATTTATAAAGGGGCTTTAGCTTTTTCTATCCCTATTCTTGTGTTAATTATACTAATCTATATTTTCCCTGATATTGTCTTGCTCTTACCAAGTCATTTATAGCAGGGCAGTATCTTGAATATAGGATGAAAACTAAATAAAGAAAGAGAAATAATGGCTTGTGAATCACACAAGTCATTTTCTTCTGTTATAGCTGTTCAATTTTCATAGTGATACAATGTAATGGTTGTATGGTTATTTAATACTGGAACAGCAGGGGGGGAGAATGGATGGAGACGGAACAATTAAAAATTTTTGACGAAAACAGAAATCCTATAGGCATTGCTTCTCGCGAAGATGTACATAGACTTGGTTATTGGCACGAAACTTTTCATTGTTGGTTTATTAGCAAAGAAAAGGAAATGGATTATCTTTATTTACAACTTCGCAGTAAAACCAAAAAGGACTACCCAAATCTTTTGGATATTACAGTGGCTGGGCATTTATTGGCAAGCGAATCGGTTGAGGACGGTGTAAGGGAGATTAAGGAAGAGGTGGGGATTAACGTTCATATTAGGGAATTAATTCCACTAGGAGTCATCGACTATTGTGTAATGGATGGAGATTTTATTGATAAAGAATTCGCACATACTTTTCTGTATAAAAGTGAAAAAAACTTTAATGACTTTAACCTTCAAGAGGAAGTTGCTGGTATTGTAAAAGTGGAATTTAATGAATTTGTAGAACTTTGGTTAGGTGAAAGACAATTCATTACAGCAATTGGATATGAAGTAACTAAAGATGGGAATAAAATTTATTTTGAAGAGCTTGTCGGGAAGGAAAAATTTGTACCACATCAGGCTAAATTTTACAGTACCGTTCTTCAGAAAATAAAAGCACATATTTAATTCTCCATCAGGGCGTTAATCTAAAAAGATTAACGCTTTTTGTGAGCTTTTATAGAACTATTGTTGCAGCGGTTCTACAATTTGTTCGCCATTGATACCAACGTAAGTAGACTTTTTTTCAATAATATTTACGTTATAGGTTATAACTCCTGCAGCAGCCAGATCTCTAAGAAAGTCTAAAAAGGGAAGTGTAATGTTGGCGATGGCTTGTATTGCCTGGTTTCTATTAAAATCATGCGAAATGACGAATTCCACTTGAGGGTCTGTTTTCACTTCAGAGTGCTCGCTTTTGTAGCCGGCTTGACCTGAAGCAACATTGATCTCGTATTGAATGACCCCAATTTGAGACAATTCCTCCAAAAATTCAGCGAAGCTTGTTTTTCCTGTACTTCTTCTTTCGATTATTTTATGTAACTCTTTTTCCGTTAGTTTATTAATCATGGTGGTTCCTCCGTCTAGGGTTTCTGCATATTTTTACCCAAAAGCAGGCTCCTATGCCTAAGTGAGTAATTCCAAATGGACATATGGGTGAAAATATAAAAGATGGAGAATCGTACCCGTGTGGTGAAATTTTAAGTAAAAAGAGTAACGATACTCGGAGTATCATGCCTATGTGGGGGAGTTTTAAGGGAAAAAGGTAACATACTCGCTTCAAATTAAATGAAAAAGGCCCAAAAGAATTAGGATTCTTTCGGGCTGAAGGATATTTTACCTAATAAGGTTCATTTCTTCCATGAACAGTTCAATAATTGCTTCAACGCTCAACACGCCAACGTTTCCTGCTTTTTTCTTTCTTACCGCTAAGCAATGGTTCTCAACCTCTTTATTACCAATCACAAGCATGTAAGGAATCTTTTGTTTTTCAGCCTCTCTAATCTTCAAACCCATCTTCTCATTCCTGTGATCAACTTCCACTCGTATTCCCGCTGATTCAAGTTGAGATTTCACCTGTTCTGCGTACACAGAATGTGAATCAGCAATAGGGATTATTTTTGCTTGAACTGGTGACAGCCAAAGAGGAAATTCCCCAGCAAAGTGTTCAATTAAAATAGCCATGAACCGCTCCACTGAACCATATATGGCTCGATGAATCATAACCGGTTGGTGCAGTTTATTATCTTCACCTACATACGAACAATTAAACTTTTTTGGCATTAGAAAATCCAGTTGGACTGTACCGCATTGCCAGCTTCTTCCGAGTGAATCGAGAATGTGAAAGTCAATTTTTGGGCCATAAAATGCACCATCACCTGGGTTTAATTGGTACTTAACACCTTTCCTTTGCAAAACGGATTCCAGGGCTGTTTCTGCTTGATCCCAAATTACTTCAGATCCCATGAATTCATCTGGACGAGTGGAAAGTTCAACCTTATAGTCAAAACCAAAATGAGAGTAAAACTCATCCACTATTTCAAGGACCTTATCTATTTCAGACTCAATCTGGTCAACCCGTACAAATAAATGGGCGTCATCTTGAGTAAAGGAACGAACGCGTAAAAGTCCATTTAAAGAACCTGATAATTCATGCCTATGGACCAATCCTAGCTCTGCAAAGCGAATCGGCAATTCTCGGTAGCTTCTTCGTTTGCTGTTGAAAATTAAGATTGCTCCGGGACAATTCATTGGCTTAATCGCATAATTCTGTTCATCGACATTACTGAAATACATATTTTCATGGTAATGATCCCAGTGACCAGACTGTTCCCAAAGTTCCTGTTTCATCATGATAGGTGTTTTAATTTCCTGGTAGCCAGCCTTTTTGTGTTTTTTTCTCCATAGATTTTCAAGTTCATTTCGGACCACCATTCCGTTTGGTAAGAAAAAAGGCATTCCTGGCGCCTCTTCCATTGAAGTGAACAGTTCTAACTCCTGACCTAACTTTCTATGGTTTCTTTGATCTGCTTCTGATTGAATAGACATGTTACTTCCTCCTAAATTTTTTGTATATAAAAAAAAGACCACACTCTTCCCAATAATAGGGACGAGTGTGGTCGTGGTGCCACCCTAATTCCGTAAAGTATAGGCTACTTTACGCTCAAAAAGATAACGGATTACCCGAATATAGATACTTTGATTTCCCTATAATAGCTCCAAGGTGGTAAATCATTTCGGTTTTCTACAGGGCTTTCAGCCGGTGACCCTGTTCTCTGATAAAGAAAATGTACGAACGATTCATGTCCTCTTCAACGCTGGATTATATAATTTTTAAATAAAAAAGACCACACCCTCCCCAATAATAGGGACGAGTGTGGTCGTGGTGCCACCCTAATTCCGTAAAGTATACGAAACAGCATACCTTACGCTCAAAAAGATAACGGATTTACCGATTATAGATACTGTGATTCCCTATAATAGCTCCAAGGTGGTAAATCAATTCGTTTTTCTACAGGGCTTTCAGCCGGTGACCCTGTTCTCTGCAAAAGAAAATCTGCGAATGATTCATGTCCTTATCATTGCCTGAATTTGTAAATGAATGTTGAAGAAATAATATTATAATTTTTTCAGTACGTCAATAGTAAAATGCCTATTTTTGTAATTAATTATTTATTCTTTCCCACATTCCAACTAATAATTCAGCTTTGTGTGATAAGTTTAATCTAGCGTTATCAGAAAGGTTAGCTGCGTTTGTGGTTTCGCTAAGTTCAGATTTAAATTTCTCCATAAATTTCAACGCCTGTTCCACAGAACCTTTTTCAAATTGGTGATTCGCTTGTCTGAGTGTATTTTCTAATTTGGCAGCTAACGGTCCAGTTAATTCTCCATTGGCTTGATAATCAGACATCGCTCCTTCTAACACTGACAATACACCAGGTGTGGAAAAGCTTGGGACGGGAACATTTGCCCATTTTGTATCCGAACCAAAGTAGAAGCTTGTATAGGATGGCTGATTATAAGTGGTACTTTGTCTTGCTACTTCGGCACGATATTGAGCATCGTGCATTAACGTATACAATTTGTGGTTTGTCACCTCAGTATTCGTGTAAATACGAATGGCTGAACTATCCGCAGTTCTTACTAAAAGTTCTTCTCTCCAGTCTCCAAAAATATCTGCCACTAAACTTGGGTTGCCCTTTGTACCATTATTAGATCTTGTACCTTCAGCTGTAAGAGCTCTGCCTTTTTGCCAGTCTTCAATAGTGATATCGGCATTACCTGAACCATCTACAATTTGAGTGGTCATATCAGATGCCCATTTAATATTCATGTTCGTACCTGGAGCGGCAGATGAAATTTTTTGGCCGGCTGCTGTCCATAATCCAACCCCTGTATTAGCCCACGTTTCTAAACCAGGCTTGGATGGATCAATATCACCAACCATTCCGCGGCCAGTATCCTTGCCCGTATAGCCTCCATAAATAATCTCACCTGTTTTTGCATCCCGTAATGAATAACCGTACGGTGCCCATGCTCCGCCTTCGTGCACCATAAATATCTCCATTCCAGGCCTGTTCGGATCAATATCCGTTACATGCATCGCATCACCATGGCCAAGTCTAGCCGTGGTACCAGGTGCTCCACTTTCTGCCGGCATGGTATCCATTGAACTGTATAATAAAGAGCCATCATCATCAATGGTCGCACTGCCATAAACGATTTCTTGTTTTCCATCGCCATCAACATCTGCAGCACTTAGGGAGTGTGCACCTTGTGTGGTAAGAGTGCCATATTCCGGATCTGTTCCGTCTCGTCCATGCGGACTATCATTAAATGGATTGGTCATGGGTGTCCAACCGCTGTCAATGGCCCAGTTTTCCTTCAGGTTTTTTCCATCCCAGCTATATGTAACGAGATTGGATCTTGTATAATAGCCGCGTGCAAACACAGCAAATGGTTTGTCACCATCTAGGTAGGCGACATTTGCAAGGAAACGATCGACCCGGTTGCCCGGTTCAATTCTAGCCATGGCATAGTCCCCCCACATAAGACCATCATCATGTCGAGCCGGTTTATAATCGATTGTATCCATTTCTTCGCCTGTTTCCCCATTAAATAAGGTTAAATACTCTGGACCTTCTAAAATAAATCCTTCGAATGCCCGCAGATTATTTCTTGTACTTCGAGAAGGTGCATATACATCCATGAAATAATCGGTTAGTTTTTCGGCATCTTCTTTTGTTAATGGATAGCTATATTGTTGTTCAATTCCAAATGCTTCTTCAACTGTACTTGGCCAATTTCCATTTACTACTTCTTCATGCTGATGCCAGCCCATAAAAATGTTAACCATATGATTATAATAATCTTCGCTGCTCATCCGGTAATCATCTTCATTACTATATCCAGCATCGATATCCTTTTGCAGAAGGGTAATAAATTCTTCAGATGTAACAGTTCCATTCTTATCAAACTTGATAACCTTGGTTCCCGGGGCGGTTTTGAACATAATTTCAGATTTGCCGTCACCATCAAAATCATAAACTAAGAACTGTGTATAGTGTGCACCAGAGCGGATATTTACTCCTAAATCTATTCGATATAACAGAGTTCCATCAGACTTATAACAATCAATATAAGTGTTACCAGTGTATCCTACTTGTGAAACGTCCTTGGAGTTGGAAGGATCCCACTTAACAAAATACTCATATTTACCGTCTCCATCAACGTCACCGACACTCATATCATTAGCGGAATAGGTATAATACTCACCTGCAGGGGTAACTCCATCTGCCGGCTTTTGTAACTGTAAATCAACATATGATTGCTTCCAAGGTGATATGGAAGCACTTTGATCAAGCTCCTTTCCATTTAAGACGGAGCGTACATAATAGCGGGAATTGGATTTACCATTTTGATCGACAAAGTTGGTGCTGTCTTCAACTGTTGCAATCTTTTTCCCATCACGGTATACATTGAAGTTTACCCCAGTTAAACCAGTTTCAGAGTAACCTGTGACTTCATTTGCTAACAATCTCCAGCTTAGGAATACACCCTGTGATGTAGGTGCTGCAACTAAACCTCTGTCAAGATACTCTAATTGGATGCCTGGAAGATTGCTAGTAACATTGTTTTTCTGAATTCCGACAGCAGATACACCCGAAACACCTGTTAAGAGCAGGGGCAAAGTAATTGCGGTAGAAAGGACTTTTTTTGTAAAATTTTTCTTCAAATTTGGCTTCCTCCTTATTGTTGATTAGTGATGTACACGCTTACAAAAGAATTTTATTTTAAATATTCTGAACAATAAATTTAATAATCAGTTCTTTTTAATAAAAAAACAGTGCTATCTTGTAATAAAAATTACAGTTTAAGTCTATTTACACAGCCTAAATGACCTATTATTCTACTATCTGGTATGAAGAGTACCTCAAATCTAACAAATCACTGTTTTTTAATAAATAAAAACTGAATTTTAAATTAAATCCGAAAAATAGTTAAAATATAATGAAACAGTATATACTAGGAATCTTTTAATAAATGTTGCTAACGAGGAGGAATTCATACAATGCATAGACCAGAAATTGAACAAAAAATTGAGCTCCTAATTGATAATTTAATTAACCTAAATGATCCTGATGGGAAATACGCGATCCCTCTTTCGGATGGAAGAAAAATTGATAATAAGAGTTTTAACTATTGGGAATGGACAGCCGGAGTAGGCCTTTATGGAATGATGAAATATTATAAATTAACCAAAAAAGAAGAAGTATTAAACATTATTGTAAGGTGGTTTGATGATCATTTTAAAGAACATCCTGTCGAAAAAAATGTAAACACGATGGTACAAATGTTAACGCTTGCATATTTGTATGAAGAAACAGGCAATCCAACGTACCTGCCTTATTTAGAAACCTGGGGTGACTGGCTTTATCACGATATGCCAAGAACAAAGGATGGTGGAATCCAGCACGTTGTTTTTGGAAATGAAAATTACCAGCAATTATGGGATGACACCTTAATGATGAGTGTTTTGCCTTTAACTAAGATTGGTTTATTGCTAGATAAGCCGGAATATATAGAAGAGGCAAAAAAACAATTTTTAATACATATTAAATACTTATTTGATAAGAAAACGGGATTGTGGTTCCATGGCTGGACCTTCGAAGGCAATCACAATTTTGCGGAAGCATTGTGGGGTCGCGGGAACTCATGGATTACGATTGCCATTCCCGAATTTTTAGATTTAGTAGAACTCCCTGAGAATGACCCAGTACGACAAGTGTTGATTGATACACTCGAAAGGCAATTAGAAGCATTGGAAACATGCCAAAATGAAAACGGTTTATGGCATACCTTGCTGCTTGATCCAACATCGTATGTCGAGGCATCTTGTACGGCTGGTTTTGCCTTTGGAACATTAAGAAGTGTCCGTAAACGCTATGTCGACAAAAAATACATCAATATGGGAGTAAAGGCAATAAAGGCTGTGATTGAAAATATTGATGAAACTGGTGAATTGCAGCATGTTTCTGCTGGAACGGCAATGGGGGAAACACAAGATTTTTACAAACAAATTCCTGTTACGGCCATGCCTTATGGACAATCAATGGCGATACTCTCATTAGTTGAATACCTGTATCACAGAATATAAGAATAAGAGATATCGGGGGAAGACCATGAATAAAATTGTTGTTTGTGGATTAAGTAATCGAGCATTAGGAATGTTTATTAATTCTATTGTTAATCATTTTGGCTCCAATAACCAAATTGTTGGCGTACTAGACAGTGACCCAAGAAGAATTGAAATTTGCAAGGATAGTTTCGAAGAATTAAAGTCTGTTCCCTCTTATCATCCAGACCAATTCCAACAAATGATTAGCGAAACAACTCCTGATACTGTTATTGTAACAAGCCGAGATGATACTCATATCGATTATATTTTACTTGGCTTAGAGAATGATTTGACTGTTATAACAGAAAAACCAATGGTGACAAAAGCAGCGGATGCAAGGAGAGTAATAGAAGCAGAAAAGAATAGCAGGGGAAAAGTAATTGTCGCCTTTAACTATCGTTATAATCCGTTTCACCGAAAAATAAAAGAACTGATTTTAGAAGGGAAAATCGGCAAAGTCACTTCAGTTGATCTGAATTGGTATATTGATACTTATCATGGCGCCAGCTACTTCAAACGGTGGAACCGCAACCGAAATTTTTCAGGTGGATTATCGATTCATAAATCGACACATCATTTTGACCTAGTCAATTGGTGGCTGGATCAAAATCCAGAAGAAGTGTTTGCCTATGGAGCCTTAAACTACTTCGGTAAAGACGGAGAATTTAATCCAAGTACGACCGACAACCGCTATTGTAGTACATGCGTTGAAAGGCTCTCATGTGCATACTATATGCGCTGGTCAAACCGTAGAAATAGTTTAGCAGTTAAAGATGACCATATTCAAGCAGACAGCATAGAAAAGTCGGCCCAAAACTATACCCATTATCGTCCTGATGCGTGTATCTTTGATTACGAAATTGAAATCGAAGATACGTATGTAGCCACTGTTAAATATGATAAAGGTGCTTTCTTAAGCTATTCCGTAAACTTTTCACTTCCATATGAAGGCTACCGTTTAGCCATTAACGGAACAAAAGGAAGAATTGAAACAACTGAATTTCACGAACCAAGCCGAATTCCATTTTCGGTTCCAGAACAAACCATTGAGTTCTTTCCACTATTTGGCGGGGCTAAAGAGACGATTCAAGTTCTCCAAACTGGAGGGGGACACGGCGGCGGCGACCCAGTATTGTTAGAGGATCTCTTCATGGGAGTCGATCAGACTCGCTCTTACTCCATTTTAGCGGGTGCTGAGGCAGGAGCATACTCCATTGCCGTTGGTGAAGGTGTATGGCGTTCCGTGAAAGAAAATAAGCCAATGAAGATTAAAGAATTATTGAAAAGTAACGTAAATTTCTCAAAGGCTGTGTTATAGAGTTTTTGATTACCCTCGAAGCAGGAAAATCGAGATAGGGGGACCCAAAGAATGGTTTTGGTTACCGTTGAAGCAGGAAAATCGAGATAGAAGGAACCAAAGAATGGTTTTGGTTACCGTTGAAGCAGGGAAATCAAGGTAGAGGGAATCAAGAGGTGTTTTGGTTACCATCGAAGCAGGAAAATCAAGATAGAGGGAATCAAACGTGCCTCATGGTTCCAGATAAAGGAGGATAAAAATGCCACACTTAGTACTTGAGGAAACCAAGATTTCACAGGCAATTGAACGGGTCGTTGAGCGAACCTTTAACATGGATTTCGGCTGGGATTGGCCAGGAGGAGTTGCCTTTTTCGGTGTAGCGGAAGCCTATGAAGCAACCGGTAATGAAAAATATCTACAAGCCATTAGGTCTTGGGTTGATTCAGAATTAGAAGATGGGCTGCCGAGATTAACGGTAAATGCTTCTTCCATAGGCCACGTTCTTTTAACACTATATAAAGCGACGAATGAAGAAAAATATATAGACACAGCTGTAAAAATGGCGGATTATCTACTTCATGATGCCGAGCGCTTTGCTGATGGTGTCCTGCAGCATACAGTAAATGGTGAAAAATACCAATTTCCTGAGCAGGCATGGGTGGATACCATGTTTATGGCAGGATATTTCTTATTGAGAATCGGTAACTTGCTAGAAAGGGAAGATTATTTTAACTTTGGATTAAAGCAATATCATGGACATGAAGAGTTTCTTCAAGATGATATGACCCACCTTTATTATCACGGCTGGGATAACATTGCACAAAACCACATGTCAGGAATTTTTTGGGCAAGAGGAAACAGCTGGGCAGCGTACACCATGGCACGAGCTCTTGAACTAATAGAAGTTCAGCACCCTTCGTTTATGATTATTCAAGGTTCCTTACGGGATCAGTTAAGTGCTTTGGTCCGCTTACAATCGGAGACAGGTTTATGGCATACCATTCTAGACGACCCAGATTCTTATCTTGAAACTTCTGGTTCAGCCGGAATTGCCGGTGCATTGTTAACAAGCGGGAAAGTATATAACAAATATATTCAAAGGTCAGTCGATGGAATCCTTGCTCAAATAAGACAAGACGGTTCGGTTATGGGAGTTTCTGCAGGAACAGCTGTCATGTTTGATGCTGATGGTTACAGAGAAGTTCCGTATAAACGAGTACAGGGATGGGGGCAAGGGCTAGTCCTGGCATTCTTATCCTTACTATTAAAAAGAGAAGAAAATAATCGTTAAATATAATAACCTGTGGAATGCGGCAAACTTCCACAGGTTATTTTGAATAATAGACTTATTATTTACTAGGTTAGAGGAGGGGGAAAATGAGTTCTTCCTATGTCGTGATTGATGGTAATTCTATTTTATCCGTACCAGAATATATACCTGCTCCCGTAAAGCATGCAGTAGATATGATTACGAGAGATCATACCAAAGTATTCGGAAAACCGCTGAGAGTAGAAACATCTTTTTCCGAAGAAGCGGATTTGGTTATAAGGTATGCAGCAAATGACAAAGACTGTCCAGCAAGACCTGAAGCATATAGCTACCGTTTTATTGAAAATAACGGAAAATGGTCATTTCATATTATCGGTTATGATGATTTAGGAATCGTTTACGGTTTGCTAGAATACAGCCGTCAATATTTAGAGGTAGACCCTTTCTGGTATTGGGGTGATATTCCTGTAAAACAAAAGACTGCCATACATATTCCAACAAATGATTACCTTTCACTAGAAAAAGCGGTAAAGTACCGTGGTTGGTTTGTTAATGATGAGGTTTGTCTCATTGGATGGAAAGAAGAATACCCGCCAACAGAGGAAATATGGTTTCCAGTTTTCGAAGCTTTATTAAGGTGCGGGGGGAATATGGTTATCCCTGGTACCGATCTTCCAAAGCATGGGATTCATGCTGAGTTAGCTGCTGAAATGGGATTATGGGTGACCCATCATCACGCTGAGCCGTTAGGTGCCGAAATGTTTTTAAGGGCATTTCCTGGTAAAACCCCCAGCTATAAGGACCAACCAGAATTATTTGAGTCTCTATGGGAAGAAGCCATTCAAAAGCAAAAGAATCAGAAAGTAGTATGGGTTCTTTCGTTTCGCGGCCAGGGAGATGCCCCATTCTGGCACTATGATCCACAATTTGATACGCCGGAAAAACGAGGTGCCATGATTTCCAAGGTCGTCCGCAGACAATATGAAATGATCAGCAAATCAGTAGAACATCCAGTCTGCTCCATGGCTTTATATGGAGAAATTTCAGAACTATACAAAGCAGGACATATAAAGGTACCCGAAGATGTTATAAAAATATGGGCAGATAACGGTTATGGCAAGATGGTGTCCAGGAGACAAGGAAATGAAAACTACCGAATTCCTTCTCTTCCTTCTGCAGAGGACAGCGGGGAACATGGAATTTATTATCATATCACTTTCCATGACCTCCAGGCTTCTAATCATTTAACCATGTTTCCGTCTCAACCGGAACTGCTAAAAGAGGAGCTGGAAAAGGCGTTTGAAGCAGGTGCTGTATCTTACTTGCTCCTAAATAGCGGCAATATCCGCATGCATCTCTACCCGCTGGATATTGTCAGCCAATTATGGAATAACGGCACAATGGATATTGAAGAGCACTTAATGACATTTGTTAAGCGTCTATATAAAACGAATACGAAAGAAATCGCCCAGCTTTATAGAAGTTATTTTGCAAAGAGTATTCCCTATGGTCCTAATCCAGATGACAAAGCTGGAGACGAATTTTATCATCATCCTGCAAGGAAAATTTTAGGATATTGGCTGCAAGGAAAAACCAATGTTCCGCTGGAAAAATTGTATTGGGCTACTGGTGAAATTTCATTTACCGATCAAGTGAAATGGTTTATGGAAAAATGTCAGCATGGGTTAACCGGCTGGGAAGCATTTTTACAGCAGTGCCGGAGTCTCTCTTTACAACTGCCAGAAGAAGACCGACAGCGTTTCGCTGATCAACTGTTGCTGCAGGGTGAGTTACATGCCTCTGGATGTAAAGGGTTTATCTCCCTTTGTGACGCTTATATTTCTTTTACCAAGAATGATTATCCGGTTGCTTTTGTCCACGCATCACGTTCAATTGATTATTACAAGGAATCGAAACAAGCTTTAAAGCGGGCAGAACATGGGAAGTGGAAACATTTTTATCGGGGAGATTGGTTAACCAACATAGACAGTACCATTTATGCGCTAGAAGCACTGCGTAAGTTTCTAAGGATGCAGGGAGACTGTCCTGATTTCTTCCTTTGGTATAAAGAATACCTCATGCCGGAAACGGAAAAGTACATTTATTTAGAGAATACCCACCGAAATCCGTTGTCAGATGATGAATTAGCCAAACGGCTTGCAGAAAAATTCTTCATTATAAAGGAGGAAAAAAGGTGATAAATAAGGAATTGAAACCTATCCATATATTCTTAGCAGGAGATTCAACCGTTGCAAGCTGCCCCCGTAATGAGGCACCAATGGCTGGCTGGGGACAATTGTTTCAATCTTTTTTTACAAAGGAAGTAAAGGTACTTAATTTTGCAAAGGGTGGAGCAAGTACCAATACTTTTATTGAAATAGGTTATTTGGATATTATCCTTGAGTTCATTCAGCCTGACGATTACCTGTTTATTCAATTCGGACATAATGACCAAAAATCATTTGGTACACAGCCGTTTACTACTTACCAGTCATATTTGACTGAATATATTAATGGAGCACGAGAGAGAGGAGCAATTCCCATCTTAGTTACTTCTGTACATCGGAGAAATTTTAATGAACAAGGACTATTAAATACTCTTGGGGACTATCCAACATCAATGATTCAGTTAGCCGAAAAATTAGATGTCCAGCTTATCAATCTATGGGAAAAAACAGAAAAGCTTTATGAAACATTAGGAGTTGAAGGGTCAAGAAAATTGTTCACGCAATTCGCTGCCAATGAACATCCTAATTACCCTGATGGAATTGAGGATAACACACACTTTTGCGAACATGGTGCACTGGAAGTTGGAAAGCTCGTGATTGAAGGCATTAAAGAACTGCAGCTGCCGATAGTGCCTTATATAAAATAATAGATTGATAGTCTGACGAGGTGAAAAATATGGGTAAAAAGTTATATCATGGAGCGGCCTATTATCCAGAGCTTTGGGATGAAAAGGCGATGGAAGAAGACATCAGATTGATGAAGGAAACCGGTATTAATGTAGTCAGAATCGGTGAATTTGCGTGGCATACGATGGAGCCGGAAGAGGGTAAGTTTAATCTCAGTTTTTTTGTTAACACCATAGAAAAGCTCTATGAAAATGGGATTGAAACTGTCATGTGTACGCCGACGCCAACTCCGCCAATCTGGTTCACGGATGGACATCCCGAGCGGATGTATGTGGATCGTGATGGAAAAGTAATGGGACATGGTTCCAGGCAGCATGCTTGTACGAACAATCCCTATTTTAGAGAAAGAGCAGCGCTGATTACCGAAAATCTGGCCAAAGCAGTTGGCAGCTTGCCAGGAGTCATCGGCTGGCAGATTGATAATGAGTTCAAATGTCATGTCAGCGAATGTATGTGTCAAACCTGTAAAGAGCAATGGCATCAATGGTTGAAGACTCGTTATGAAACAGTAGAAAACTTAAATGATGCATGGGGTACAAAGATATGGAGTGAATATTATAACCGATTTGAACAGGTACCCCAGCCTGGACCAGCACCTTTTTTACACAACTCATCGTTAAGTACGATGTACCAAATTTTTTCAATGGAGAAAATAGCTGAGTTTTCTGATGAACAAGCAGAAATTATTAGAAAGCATTCAACCGCGCGAATTACGCATAACAGTTCTGTTTTCTTTAGTGTAGATAATGAAAGATTGTTCAAAAACCTAGACTTTGCATCGTTTGACACTTATGCAACGGTTGATTACGTCGAAAATTATTTAATCAATAATGATTTGTGGAGAAACTTCAAAAAAGGCAGAAATTACTGGGTGATGGAGACGAGTCCATCCTATGCCGCATCATTAGAAAGTTACGCAAGTCCTCATCCAAATGGGTACTTAAAAGCAGAAGCCGCCGCCGCCTACGCATTAGGTGCAGAAGCTTTTTGTTACTGGTTATGGAGACAGCAGCGTGCAGGCTGCGAACAGCCTCATGGATCTGTTATTAGTGCGTGGGGAAAACCTACAGTTGGTTATGCAAATGTGTTAGAAGTAGAAGCGATGAGAAAGGAAATAGAAGGGATTATCACGGCGACTAAACCCTCTCAAGCCGAATTGGCGATTACCTATTCCGATCGAGCAAAAGCTTTTTTAAAAACGGAACCTCATCGAGAGTTAAATCACCGTACATTGATTACCGATTTCTACAAACGGATAGTAGAAATGGGAATTCACCGTGATGTTATACCAGAAGGAGCAAGCTTGGACGGGTATAAACTACTGTTCACACCGTTTATTCATTATTTATCTTCTGATTATATCGCGCGTGCGAAACAGTTTGTGGAAAATGGCGGCATTTGGATTGCCGGACCATTAACAGGCGGCCGCACTGAAAATCATACTATTCATAAAGATAGAGCATTAGGTGAGTTAGAGAAACTTGCTGGTGTTGAAGTGCTTTACACTTACCCAATGGAGGGCACAGGTACGATTGGGCGCGCTTTTGACATTTCTGCGCCATTAGGATTATGGAGCTCTGTTTTTGAAGCTGATCCCAAGAATGGAGTTGGAATTATTGAAGAGGGGCTTTCTAAGGGCAAAGCCTTTATCACAGAGACAAGGCTGGGGGCGGGCAAAATTGTCATGCTAGGGTCATTGCCTTTAGGGGACGAGGGAGACTTACTCTTGCAGAAACTAGTTGACCACTATTCGCAAGAGGCAAATCTTACAATGAGAACCGATGTGTCTAAAGGTACCATCGTCGCTCCAAGACAAGGTGATGATTACATCGTCTGGTTTATCATCAACATGGATGGCAATGGCGGCTCCGTCACAATCCCATATGCTGGCATAGATTTACAGACTAATAGGATGGTACAAGCTGGTAAACTTGAACTTGGCAGATTTGAGTATAAGAGGATTAGATTTAACAACTAGGCTATTCATAAATCAGAGTTTATGAAGCCCAAACGAGGAAAGAAAAAGGAAAAATGGACCTCATGGCGGGGTTCTTCCAAATACATAAGGAGGAATTAAAATGATCCGTAAAGCATCCATTATGAAGTTATTCCCTGGAAATCAGGAGGAGTATAAGAAACGCCATGACGAGTTATGGCCGGAAATGGAAACAGAGCTAAAGAATCACGGCGCACATCATTACTCTATATTTTTAGACGAAAACACCGATACCCTGTTCGCTTATGTGGAAATTGAGAGTGAAGAAACGTGGAATAAAATGGCCGAAACGGAGATTTGTCAAAAGTGGTGGGCTTATATGAAGGATATTATGGAAACAAACCCCGATAATAGCCCGGTTTCTGTTGAATTAAAGCAGGTGTTTTATTTAGATTAATCGTTAATTTAGGACCGCCAAAACAAATTGGTGGTTTTTTTAAGAAAAGTACCTCTTTATTGCATAACTTTTAGAGTTACTAAATAATATTGATTTATGTTTCAAAGGAGGCGAGGTTGTATGCAAAGTTTGCGATGGGCGTGGAGTTATATACGAAACCATAAAATCAGGCTATTTTGTGGTTTGCTGCTGGCACTAGTGGTATCAGCACTTAATATGGTAAATCCTTATCTGGCAGGAAAAATCGTCGATGATGTCATGTTTGGTGAAAATAAAGGTTTGTTATGGACATTGTTAGCAACCATGATTGGAATAACAGTCGTCAGGACTTCCGTTCGCTACGGATATCAGATCATGTTTGAAAAAATATCCCAAAGCGTCATTTTTACCATGAGAGAAAACCTTTATAATCGCCTGCTGCAATTGGATTTTTCCTTTTATAATCGGACCAAAACAGGAGATATTATGGCCCGTATGACAGGTGACATGGAAGCGATTCGGCATTTTACAGCTTGGACGATTTATATGATTTTTGAAAATGCAACAATCTTACTCTTCGCTATTATATTTATGTTTACGATTCATCCGCCATTAACTCTAGCCATTCTAACCATCGCACCAATAATTGGTTTCTTTGCTTACCGATTATCCCGGGACGTGAAGCCGACGTTTACAGAAATTAGAAACCAGTTTGCCCGGCTAAATTCAGTGGTGCAAGAGAATATCAGCGGAAACAGGGTAGTCAAAGCTTTTGCGAAGGAAGGCTATGAGATTGAGAAGTTTTCAATTGAAAACGAGGGTTTTAAAGAACGAAATCTACAATCGGCAAAAGTGTGGGAGAAAAATTTACCTGTATTGGATTCGCTTGCAGGTGTCCTAACGGTAGTGATGATTTTAGTCGGCGGTACCATGGTTATTTCGGGGTCACTTACCATTGGAGAACTTGTCGTTTTTAATTCCTTAATTTGGGCGCTAAATAACCCAATGCGAATGGCAGGCTGGCTGATTAATGATGTTCAAAGATTTATTGCATCTGCTGAAAAAGTGGAAGATCTCCTTGAAACTAAATCACAAATCACCAGTGGTGATGAACAAAATACCCAGACAGCTGTCGGGACGGTAGAGTTTGAAAAAGTTTATTTCAGTTATGGAGATGGCATGGTGTTAGAAGACATCAGCTTTGTTGCACGTCCCGGGCAGACAGTAGGTATTATCGGTCCAACAGGTTCAGGTAAATCGACTTTAGTTAACCTGCTCAGCAGATTTTACGACAGTACCAGTGGTGCTGTTACTGTAGGTGGAATCAATGTGAAGGAGTGGGATATTCATGAATTAAGGTCTTCAATGGGAATGGTCATGCAGGATATTTTTCTTTTTTCCGATACAATTGAAGGGAACATCGCATACGGAAATCCAACTGCCACTTTGGAAGAGGTTTATGAAGCGGCAAGAAAAGCAGAGGCTCATGATTTTATTAGTTCGATGCCAGAGGGTTACGACACCATTGTTGGAGAGAGGGGCGTAGGTCTATCCGGAGGACAGAAACAGCGAATTGCTCTTGCTAGGGCGCTTCTTAAAGATCCCAATATTCTTATTTTGGACGATACCACCTCAAGCGTGGATATGGAGACAGAAGAACGAATTCAACACACGTTAAATTCCATCCAGCAAAACAAAACGTGTTTTATTATTGCTCATCGTATTTCCTCTGTAAAGGAAGCCGATTTAATTCTGGTCATGGATGATGGGAAAATCATTGAAAGAGGGACTCATGAAGAGTTACTTTTGAAAAGAGGTTACTATTACAATGTCTTTCAGAATCAGTATGGGAACTTTGACATTCACCTATTGGCAAGGAAGTGACAAACAATGGCACGCAATAAATTTAATGTAGATGAAGAGCTGGAAACGCCCTTTAATATCGCCCATCTTAAAAGATTACTAACCTACTTAAAACCTTATAAAACAAAAATAATGGTGACCGTTCTCATTATGCTGGCTGCGAGTGGGGCAAATTTGATTGGACCGTACCTAATCAAACAGGCAATAGACGAAGAAATCCCTGGTAAGGATATTCAGGGTCTGGTTATCCTAGGCGTGATATATTTAGGTGCGTTAACCATAACTGGCATCTGTATGAAATACAGAATCAGAATGATGTCGCAGATTGGTCACAGTGTCATAAAAAACATCCGAAAAGATTTATTTACCCACCTGCAAAAACTTTCCTTTTCGTTTTTTGACAGCCGTCCGCACGGGAAAATTTTAGTCAGGGTTGTGAATTATGTTAATTCATTAAGTGATCTGCTCTCCAACGGCTTAATTAATTTAATTACTGATTTATTCAGCTTATTTGTTATCATCGGCTTTATGCTCGCAATTGACGTGAAGCTGACCATGTACGCGTTGGCTGGTTTCCCGGTCCTTGCTGGGATTATTTTTATCATAAAAAATGCACAGCGTAAGGCATGGCAAAATTTAAGCAATAAGCAGTCCAATATGAATGCTTATATACATGAAAGCATTAATGGTATTAAAGTGACTCAAGCATTTGTCCGTGAAGAAGAAAATAAAAAAATCTTTTTTGGGGTATCAAATGGGTACCGTGGTGCATGGCTAAGAGCGGTCAAAATTCAATTCCTGCTATGGCCGGCAATTGAGAACATATCTGTCCTAACCGTTTCTCTTGTCTACGTCAAAGGGATTAGCATGATTGGAAGTGGAGGAATCACTGTCGGAGCATTAGTTGCTTTTATTGGATATATTTGGATGTTTTGGATGCCGCTGGCAAACATCGGGAATTTCTACAATGCGATTATCAATGCATCCGCATATCTTGAACGTATTTTTGAAATGATGGACGAAAAACCTGACATCTCAAGTGAACCTGGTGCTAATGAACTTCCACTGATAAAAGGAAAAGTAGAATTTGAGAATGTGGTCTTTGGCTATGAAGAGAATGAAAGGAATTTAGATTCTATCAATTTCAAGGTAAACCCGGGTGAATCCATTGCCATCGTTGGTCCAACAGGATCTGGAAAAACGACCATTGTCAGCTTAATAAGTCGTTTTTATGATATTAACAGCGGCAAGATAAAAATTGATGATACCGATATAAAGTCTGTTACCATCTCTTCGCTGCGTAAACAGATGGGAGTTATGCTCCAGGATCCGTTTATTTTCTCGGGAACCATAATGGATAATATCCGCTACGGCAGATTAGATGCTTCCGATGAAGAAGTAATACAAGCAGCGAAGGCAGTGCAAGCCCACCAATTTATTATGGGATTAAAGGATGGTTATGGTACAGAGGTTAATGAAAGAGGATCCGTTTTATCAAACGGTCAAAGGCAGTTGATCTCATTTGCCCGGGCATTGCTTGCTGATCCGAAAATTCTGATTTTAGATGAGGCAACTTCTTCAATTGATACTGAGACCGAACTTGCATTACAAAAGGGACTCGAAGCGCTGCTTGCCGGAAGAACCTCTTTTATAATCGCCCACCGGCTTTCAACCATTCAAAATGCGACAAAAATCTTATTTATAGAGAAAGGTAAAATTGTTGAAGAAGGAACACATGAAGAATTAATTCAACGAAGAGGTTATTATTGGAAATTGTATACTTCACACTATTCCTCACTAGACGCTGGATAAAATGAGAAGAGGCCCTCAACACTTGAGGGTTTTTTTCTGTTAGATGAATACTAACCTTGTACGACATTAACAAACAAATACCACTATGAAAAAAACAGAGTAAATGTTAAAATTTAATTAATTTTACAGAAAATTTTTAGTAAAAAGATAACATTTTCCACTTCCCATTAATGACTGCGCTTACACCTACTAATAAACAATGGAGAAACCATCCCAATGAAAAAGATACTAGATAGAGTAAAGATGGAGTATAATAATTTGCAAATTAAATACAAACTATTTCTACTAGTATCCTGGACTATGGTGATATCATTTTCCTTTACCTTTTTCGGATTACAGTATGCTTTTCATATTTACGACGAGCAGATTTATAGTAAGTCTTCACAAGTATTAAGTACATCCTCTAATAGTATTGAGAGTGAATTGAAAAATTTGGAGGAGCTTTCCTATAATATTCTAACCGATTCGCAAATTCAGCAATACCTATCATCAATTAGTGAAGATAGTACAGATTATGATAAGTTTCGAATTCGAACAAACATGTTGGACAAACTATTAAGCTATGCAAACAAGGAAGAATATATCCAATCGATTAATTTAGTGGATGTAAATGGAGAAGAGTATGTGGTCGGACCTAGGACAGTAAAACTTACTCCAGCGCAAAAAGCTGATATTACCAAGATGGCCATTCATGCTAATGGCAGTAATGTTTGGCTGAATCCAGAGAAAAATGATTTTTTATTTGCAACAGCACGAGAAATCAGACAGTTTCGCAACTTAAGTTTTGATAATCTTGGTACTATCATCATCTTTATAAATATGGACAAACTGATTGCCAATATTTTAGAAGGCTCTAAAAAAATGGATGGTGAATTCTTAATTGTCAGAGATAGCAATATTCTTTTTCCAAAAGAAACGAAATCATTTATTAAAGAGGCGGCATTATCTTTAGATTCCCAAAAATCAGATTCAGGTTATCAAATAAAAAAAATCGACAGTAAAAACTATTTCCTTGTACATATAAAATCCAACTATTTTAATTGGGGATATTTAAACGTTATTCCTTTTAATCAAATCTTTGAGAATATCAATAAGGTAAAGACGTTTTTGGTCATAATTTTTATTCTGATGTTTGTTATTGTAACAATCTTTGGAATTCGATTTGCCAGGAACATAACGATTCCCTTGGAGAATCTTGTAGCTGGCATGCAGTATGTAAAAGTTGGAGATTTTAAGGAGGCAAGCAGAAAAGCACTGAAAACGCCAATGAATCAAGAGGATGAAGTTGGTAAACTTCAGCAGAATTTTCAGACGATGATCCAACAAATCGATGAACTCATTAATGAGAATTACTCTAAGCAGCTCACCATAAAAGAGACAGAGTTTAAGGCGCTGCAGGCTCAAATTAATCCTCATTTTTTATATAATAGGTTAGAATCTATCAATTGGTTAGCAAAAGGAAATGGGCAGACGCAAATTTCTAGAATGGTAGAAGCACTTGGGTTTTTACTCCGTAATTCCATCAGTTTAAAGCAACCTTTGATTACGATTGAAGAAGAACTTAATGTTGTGAATAATTATGTGATAATTCAGAAATATAGATTTGAGGAAAGATTAGATTTACACATGGAGGTAGATTCAGATATAGGAGGGTTCTTTATACCGAAGCTTACACTGCAGCCTCTAGTAGAAAATGCCATCCATTATGCGTTGGAGCCGAAGATTGAACCTTGTAAAATTTGTGTATATTCAATGGTAGAAAAAGATAGTATTAAATTAATTGTTGAAGATGATGGACCCGGAATGGAGTCAGCCTTTATAGAAAAGTTAAAAAGAGGAGAAGTAAAAACCAGAGGACAAGGGGTAGGATTGTCGAATATTAATGACAGAATCAAACTTGCCTATGGGGAGAATTATGGAGTTGAGATTGAAAGTGAACCAAATAAAGGGACGAAAGTAATCATTGTTTTACCTTTCGATAAGGGGGAGAACCATGCATAAGGTATTGCTAGTGGATGATGAAAGAATTATTACAGAAGGGATGTCAAAGGTAATCAATTGGGAGTCCATTGGGACAAATTTAATTGGGACCGCAAGAAATGGGGTTGAGGCGTTTAGTATCATTGTACAGCAGCAGCCAGACATCGTGATTAGTGATATTAAAATGCCAGGAATGAATGGTCTCGAGCTAGTTGCGAAGGTAAACAGCGTATTTCCTGAAATACAATTTATCCTGTTATCAGGTTTCAGTGAATTTGACTTTGCTAAACAGGCGATGCAATACGGGGTGAAGCATTATCTATTAAAACCTTGTAATGAGCATTCCATTATGGATGCGGTATCAGAAATCTGTGAAGATTTGAAACAAAAGCAGATTCGGGAACAATTCATTCAAAATATGAAAGGAACATTAGAAAGCGTTTTGCCCTATGCCAAAGAACAACTGTTGAAAGAGTTCATTATTAACCATTACGAGAACAAAGATTTAGAACATTATCAAAAGCTTTTTAATATTGATTTACATACACCGAATGTCAGGCTGGTATTATTTCAACTTGAAGGAAATTTTGAATTTGAGCATATGTTTGCCATTAAAAATATTGCAGAACATATTTTTGATTCCTATATTCTAAGTTGTATGGCAGGGGAAACGATATTATTTTTAATCGAAGATTACTGCAGCTACTCCATACTACTCTCTCAAATCGAAAAGATTAAAAAAACATTCTATCAATATTACCAACTAGATTCTACAGTTGCTATTAGTGATACAGGGAAAATCAGTATAGCGAATAAATTATATAGTGAAGCACTCGACTGTCTGGCTTATCGTTTTTATTTAGGAGAAGGCGGTGTTATTACCAAAAAAGACATATCCTATCAAAAAACCTCAGAGAAATTAGAATTCTATTATGATGATCAAACCTTCTGCCGATTGGTGAAATCGGGTTCTTGGTGTGATGTTAATTCAGAAATAGAGACATTTTTTAAGCATTTAATAGAGTTAAGGCTAGATATCAATATTACCAAGTCCTATGTAATTCAATTATTTAATGCGATGATTCGTTTATGTGAGCCGAAAGAAATGAATATGTATCTTACCAAATTAAATCAACTATTAGAAATCGACATGCTTCAAAATTTAAAGGTGTTTTTTGAAAGCGTTGCCCAAGAAATTACTCTTTCCTTTTTTAATCAAAATAAAAATAAACATTCAACCATCATTAAGAAGGTCATTGAGACCATCGATAAGTATATTGGGAATGAAAATTTATCTTTGCATTGGGTTGCAAACGAGATGTTATATATGAATGCCGATTATCTTGGCAAACTTTTTAAGAAAGAAACAGGCGAAAAGTTTTCAAATTATATTACGAGATTAAGAATTGAATTAGCCATAAGTATGATAGAAAGGGAAAGTGATGTAAAAATATTTGAGATTGCTGAAAAAATTGGCTATGGCGAAAACCCTCAATATTTCAGTCAGGTATTCAAAAAACATACAGGGTTTACTCCATCAGAATACAAAAGAGAATCGTTACAAGGCTTGTGATCAATGTTAAAGGGGGAAAAAAATGAAAAAACTCTTGTTTTCCACTTTATCCCTAGTAATGGTTTTTTTTGCTGGTGGGTGTGGGGATTTTGATTTAGTTGATTCTGCGGAGAGTAAAGGGAATGAAGAAATAACAATAAAAATTGCCTGGTGGGGAGAAAAACCCCGTCATGACTATACCCTGGAAGTAATTGAAATGTTTGAGGAAAAATATCCAAATATTAATGTCGAGCCATTATATTCTAACTGGGATGATTATTGGAAACGATTAGCGCCAATGGCTGCAGGGAATCAACTTCCTGACATTATCCAAATGGATATGCTCTATCTTAAAACATACAGTGAAAATTTCTTGCTTGAAGATTTAACACCATATATTAATCAAAAACGAATTAAGACAGAATCGATCAGTGAAACGATTCTTTCAGGCGGGAAGATTGATAAACATTTGTATGGCTTCCCTTTAGGATTAAATGCGCCAGCCATCATTGTTGACCCCTCTTTACTTACTTCAGGTGTTGATAATCAGCCAAAAGAAAATTGGACATGGAGCGATTTTGAACAAATTGTCTTACAGGTTCACAAGGATAAGGGCATATATGGTACGAATGGGATGAAATCACCGGATATCTTCCTCGCGTATTACTTACGTACAAAAGGCATGGATTTATATAATAAAACTGGAACTGGATTAGGCTATGATGATGACCAATTATTTGTAGAGTATTTTGACATGCAATTAAGACTACTCGACAAAGGTGCCTTTCCAAGAGCGGATGTAACGGAACAGATTAAAGGAATAGAAGATGAATTGTTAGTTAAGCAGCAGTCAGCGATGCAATGGGCATATTCGAATCAATACATTGGTTTTTTAGAAGCAACAAACCGACAGCTTGAGCTTTTTCCACCTCCAGGTCCGGGGCAGGATGTAGGGCTTACTGTAAAGCCTAGTATGCTTTTTTCGATGTCAAGAAGTTCAAAACATAAAGAGGCGGTAGCCCAATTTATTAATTTTTTCATAAATGATATAGAAGCAAATAAGGTAATAAAAGGTGAAAGAGGAGTACCTATTTCTGCGAAGGTAGCGGAGAAAATTAAACTTGATCTATCTGATGATCAGAGGAAGGTATTCGACTACGTAAATGAAGTGCAAAATAAAAACAAAATAGTTGAAAAAGCAAACCCTCTAGGCAGTAATGAGGTTGTGAAACTATTACAAGATGTTTCGGAACAAATATTGTTTAAAAAAATCACTTCAACTGAAGGAGCGCAAAAATTTAGAACAGAAGCAAATAAAATCCTTTCAGACAACAACTAACTATAAACTAGGGTGAAAGCTCTCTTGGAACAAGCATGCTGTGCTTGTATCAAGGGAGCTTTTTAAATGTCTGATTTTTAAACAAACACAGCGGAAAATTAGATTCAGACTATTTTGATTTCGTTGCATAATTAAGAATGTAAACACTTACATAAAAGTGTGAAAAACAGAAGGGGGAATTAAAGAATGAAGAAATTATTAGTGCTATTGTTTTCTTTTGTTTTAGTTTTTACATTAGCAGCATGTAACAGCAGCAGTTCATCGAGTGGTGAAGAATCTAAACCCAAAGAAGACAAAAAAGATGAAAAAGTAACTCTTCGTATTGCATGGTGGGGATCACAGCCACGACATGATTACACACTTAAAATTATTGAAATGTATCAAGAAAAAAATCCGAATGTAAAAATCGAAGCTGAATATGCTGCTTGGGATGACTATTGGAAGAAGCTAGCACCACAAGCCGCAGCAAAAGAGCTCCCTGACATCATTCAGATGGATTTATCATATTTCACACAATATGCTCAAAATAATCAAATCGCTGATCTAACTCAATATGTGGGTAAACAAATTAATACAAAAGATATTAGCGAAAATATTATCGACGGCGGTAAACTTGGTGATAAGCTTTACGGTATTAACACAGGTGTAAACGTTGTAGGTTTCCATTATGATCCAGCATTACTTAAAAAAGCTGGAGTAGAATCTATTGATCAGAATTGGACTTGGGATGATTACAAAGAAATTGCCCTTAAAGCAAAAGATGCAGGTTTATTCATGGATACTGGTTTTAAGGCAGATGTATTCTTCAACTACTACCTAAGAACACATGGAAAGTCGCTATACAGCAAGGATGGTACAACTCTCGGATATAAAGATGACAAACTGTTCGAAGACTTCTTTAACCTGACAGCTGGTTTAGTAAAAGACAAAGCAGCTCCAACTCCTGATTATTTAGCACAACTTAAAGGTCTTGAAGATAGCCCATTAGTGACGAATGCCGGGATTGGGATTTGGCAATGGTCTAACCAGTTCGTAGGAATTCAACAAGTTGCAAATCGAGAATTAGCGATTGCTCCAATGCCAGGTCCTGATAGCGATAAAGGGTTATACTTAAAGCCAGCTATGTTCTGGTCTGTTGGAAATAATTCAAAACATAAAGAAGAAGCAGCAAAGTTTATTGATTTCATGCTGAATGATATTGAGGCAAACAAATTAAATCTTGGTGACCGTGGTGTTCCTGGTTCTTCCGTGGTAAAAGAAGCATTAAAGCCTCTTCTTTCACCAGCACAAGTTCAAGTGTTTGATTATGTAGATTGGGCAGAAGGTAACAGCTCATCATTTGACGGTCCAGACCCAGTAGGTGCGGGACAAATCATCGAAACTTTGGACAGTTTATCTGAACAAATGGCTTATGGGAATATTAAAGTGGAAGATGCTGCAAAACAATTTAGACAGCAAGCTGAAAGCATCTTGGCACAAAACAAAAAATAATTTCCACTTCGATAGCTGATCACGTAATAGATCAGCTATCGTCCTTTCATCTAGGAATGAGTCTAAAATATGGAGATGAAAAAATGAATACACGTGTGATAAAGGAAAATATCCAAGCAGATGTCGCAATTCGTCCTATCAGCAAGCGTTCCCGTATCATCAAAGAGAATCTGACAGGCTATGCATTTATTAGTCCGTTTATTATCGGATTTCTGGCTTTTACATTTATCCCTATACTTGCATCATTATATCTTTCATTTACAAACTATAATTTGTTTGCCAGCCCAACATGGATAGGCTTGGATAACTACATACAAATGTTTACAGCCGATCCCCGCTATTGGCAATCATTGAAAGTTACACTTATATATGTGGCAGCTGGAGTTCCTTTAAGACTTGCGTTCGCCTTATTAATTGCTTTAATGTTAAATACCGCATCAAGGGCAGTCGGACTTTACCGCACATTGTTCTATTTACCTTCTCTAATAGGGGGAAGCGTTGCGGTTGCGATTATGTGGCGTAATGTCTTTGGTGATGTAGGAATTGTGAATATTGCTCTTGATTTACTAGGACTTTCAGCTATCAGATGGTTTGGTAACCCTACGGCAGCATTGTGGATGCTGATTTTCTTATCCGTATGGCAATTTGGTTCTTCGATGCTGATTTTCTTAGCAGGATTAAAAGGTATTCCTAAAAGTTATTACGAAGCTGCTAGTGTTGATGGTGCAAATGGGTTTCAGAAATTCTTCAAAATCACATTGCCAATGCTTAGTCCAGTTATCTTATTTAATACAGTTATGCAAACCATTGCAGCCTTTATGACATTTGTACCAGCATTTATTATCTCGAAGGGTACAGGCGGTCCGTTAGACGGAACTCTACTTTATTCATTATATCTCTTCATTCAAGGGTTTGAGTTCTTCAATATGGGTTATGCTTCAGCAATGGCATGGATTATGCTAATTATTGTAGGTGTTTTAACGGTCATTATTTTTACTACATCAAAATACTGGGTTCACTATGAATCGGAAGGAGGCAGATAACAATGGCATTAAAATTAAAATCACCAAGATGGTGGATTTATCATATACTAGTCGGCGGCTTTGCGATCTTAATGCTCTACCCGGTTATTTGGCTCCTTATGAGTTCATTTAAACCGAGTGATACGATTTTTGTCACGGCAAAATCTCTGATACCTGATCCATGGATTTGGACCAACTTTGTAGACGGCTGGAAAGGGATTGGCGGAAATTCATTCGGTGTTTTCATTAAGAATACAGCCATTCTAGTTGTAATTACTTTAATTGGACAGGTATTGTCATCAGCGGTTATTGCGTTTGGGTTTGCACGTCTAGAATTTAGAGGAAAAGCCTTTTGGTTTGGAATTATGATGGTGACGTTAATGCTTCCACATGATGTAGTAATGGTTCCTCAGTATATCATTTTTTCAAAACTGGATTGGCTGAACTCGATTAAACCACTGGCTATTCCCGCCTACTTCGGCCATCCGTTCTTCATCTTTCTATTAGTTCAATTTATCCGAACGATTCCACGGGAACTCGATGAAGCGGCGATTATAGATGGATGTGGGACTTTTAAAATTTTCACGAAAATCATTTTGCCATTAATTAAACCTTCTTTAGCTACAGCAGCGATTTTCTCATTCTATTGGACTTGGGAATCATTATTAGGACCGGTTCTTTATTTAAATAGCCCAACAAAGTATACGGTTTCTATGGCTTTAAATATGTTCTTAAGTAATGAGACAGTATCAAACTGGGGCGCGATGTTTGCGATGTCGGTTGTTACCTTGATTCCTGTATTTGTTATCTTCTTCCTCTTCCAACGCCATGTGGTTGAAGGGATCAGTACAAGCGGGTTAAAGGGGTAACATGTTAAGGAAAATCATATACGTAAAACTTTGCCACTTCGTACCCTAAATGGAAGTGGCAAAGTAACAATCATTACCATATTAGGCTATTACGGAACAAGGAGGATTACAAATGGACACTTCAGGATTTTTGGGCAGTTTTAACAAATTGCTCGAATGGATATCAAGATTAGCATTCTTAAATTTATTATGGATTTCATTTTCTCTTCTAGGTTTAATCATCTTTGGATTTTTTCCTGCAACGGTCGCGATGTTCGCAGTTGCTCGTAAATGGATGCTAGGTAATGATGAAATGTCTATTTTTAAGACTTTTTGGACTGTATATAAACGGGAATTTTTGAAGAGTAACTTACTTGGAGCGATTATTGTTGTCATTGGATTAATCTTATACATTGATCTACAGTTTGTTAAACACGCAGAGAATAGTTTCGCTTCTATTCTTTATATCCCATTTTTTATCATTACGCTGATTTTTATTTCGATGCTTTTTTATATCATTCCGATTTTTGTCCATTATGATATGAAGCTAATTCAGGTATTGAAAAACTCGTTTTTTGTGATGATTATGAACCCGCTTTCCACTTTTTATATGCTTATTGGCAGCTTTGGCATACTTTTTGTATTGTCCTATGCACCGCCGATTTGTCTATTGTATAGCGGTAATTTATTAGCACTATTTATTATGAAACCTGCCGTCAATGCCTTTGAAAAAATCAATCAAAAATCACAGTTGTTCATCCAAGAACAATAAATAATTCCTTATTTTAGTTTGCTCCCCTCTATATAAAAAATAACCGCTGGGTTTATTTCCAGACGGTTTTTTTTATGTAAAAATACACGATTATTTCCATCAATATTTATTGAAAAAAAATCAAAAATAAGAAGGCAAAAAAAATAATTTTGCAAGGGGGTAATTAATTTGATAAAAAAGCCTTTAGGCTTATTGCTATCTGGGGTTTTAACGGTCGGTCTTGCTGCGTGTAATAACAATAATGACGCAGCAGATGAAGTACGTACAAGCAGGGCAGATCGAGACAATACATTTTTAACTGTTGGGAATAACAGAGATGATGGTATTGACCATAATGGCCCACTAACCGAGGATTACACCAATAATGATAACAATGACCCGGATTGGGATCGTAATACGCGTAATGACGATAATCTAACCAATGTAAATAACAATCGTACGAACAATCGATATCACCGTACACGAAATGTAAATAACAATCGTGATAACGATCGAAACACCAATATTACAAATGTAAATAACAACCGTACGACAAATAACACGAATAATATCCGCTACAATCCTTTAAATCGTGGTCTTGACCCTGATTTAGTAAATGTAGGGAACAATAACAATAACAAAAATAATACAAACAACAATAACAACAATGATGCTTTGAATATATCTGCTGATCGAACAAATTTAGATAGTAACAGTTACCCTCATACGAAAGCGATTTTAATTCAACACGCTCAGTATAGGTATATTCCGTTCGGTTCAGTGCAATGGTTTCAATTTGGAGGCCAACAAGGAAGGACTCAACAGCAAGGACCGACAGGGCAAGCACCAAATCAACAGCAAGGACCGACAGGGCAAGCACCAAATCAACAACAGAGTCCAACAGCGCCAGCACCTGCAGCACCGACACCTGCGCCAGCTCCAGCTGCACCAGCACCAAAAGCTGCTGCACCAGCACCAAAAGCTGCTGCACCAGCACCAAAAGCTGCAACACCAGCACCAAAAGCTGCAGCGCCAGCACCAGCAACTGGTAACGTCAGTGCTTATGTTCAACAAGTTGTTGATCTAACGAATGAACAACGCGCTAAAAATGGTCTGCCCGCTTTAAAACATGATACACAACTAAGCGGAGTCGCACAAAAGAAATCACAAGATATGGCACAAAACAATTATTTTTCACATACAAGCCCAACATATGGTTCACCATTTGACATGATGAGGGACTTTGGCGTGTCTTATAGATCTGCTGGGGAAAATATCGCCCAAGGACAACGTACACCTCAAGAAGTTGTAAATGCATGGATGAACAGCCCAGGGCATAGACAGAACATTTTAAGCACTAACTTTACTCATATTGGAGTAGGGTACGAAAAGTCTGGTAACCATTGGACACAAATGTTTATTGGTAAATAATTTCGGCACAAGAAAGGAATCCAATACGGGTTCCTTTCTTCTTAGTAATAGATATATACAGGCTATATTCTCATCATTATTTGGAATTTAGCTCGGAGAATGAGAAGAGTTCAAAACGCGGAATATAATAGAGGGTTGAAATTCAAGCCCAAGTGTCTCAAAAAAGTGCTATTAATGGGGGGATTTACGAATGCAAACAAGCCAACATTCAATTACTCATATTCAACAATGCCGTCAGTTAGCACAACAGTTAATTCAACAAACACAAATGGCAAACCAGCAATATCAACAAATGCTTCAAAATGAACAGCATAATGCACAGGTACTTGAACAGATGATCCAGAAAGAACGGTTGGCGGTTCAAACCATTCAACAAAGCCTCCAGGGACACGAATTGGCCATTCAGAGATGTCAGGAAGTTATTGCTCAATGTAATCAACTGGAACGGGAACTGTCAGGTCAGGCAGGTACAGTTGGATTTCAACATCAACCGTTTGTAAATCCAGCCTTCCAATCACATCCAATGCAAAGCTTCCAAAACCAGACATTCCGTCAATAGCTAAAAGAAGAAGCACGCTTAGGCGTGCTTTTTCCCTGAAAACAATAAAAAACCCAACACCATATAAAATAGCCCGATATTCAAGCCTAAAAATAAATGGTAGGATCGAGTAATGAATTTAAAGAAGGTGAAAGGGTATGTTGTTTAGAGGATTAAAGACTAAAAAGGATGTAATTGTAGATAGATCTATAAGTCCTAGTTTATTAGCTTTGTACGTGGATACGTTAGTTATGGCGATTGGTTTTTATATGCTGGTTCCAATATTAAGTGTTTATTTTATTAATCATTTAGGAATGAGCACGGCTTTAGCCGGCTCAATCATTGCAGTCAGTGGTTTGGCTCAAAATGGGTTGCGTTTTTTTTGTGGAATTGCCGCGGACCGGATTGGTTACAAAGAAACGATTATGTTAGGTGTAGGGGTTCGAATTGTAGGGTTTACTTTATATGGTATTGTCGACCATCCTGCAGGATATGCAGTGGCAGCATTTATTTCAGGTATGGGAGGAGCAATCTTTCACCCTGCAAGTTTCGGTGCTTATGCCAGAACAGCAAGTGAAGAGATGAAAACAAGAATATTCAGCATTCGTGAAACACTAAGCAATGTTGGGTTTATATTGGGCCCAGTTATTGGCATGTTACTCCTACGATTAGATTTTTCTTATGTCTGTTTTTCTTCTGCTTTTATGTTTGCATTAGCTTTCTTATTGTCCTGGATTCTCCTGCCCAAAATGGAAGGGGAAAGATCAAAATTACAAAAGCTGTTTCCAATCGTTAAAAAAATATGTAAGGATAAAAGCTTTCTAGGATTTTGTCTTTTAATCATCGGTGTATGGGCGTTAAACGTCCAGCTCTATCTTTCCGTACCTGTCAGGGCGAAAGTATTACATGAAAATGTCGACAGCGTGTCCTTTCTATATATGGCTGGGGCTGTTTTTATGGTGCTGCTGCAAATTCCATTGTTGCGGATTCTATCGACTAAACTACATCAACTTCATATTATGGCTTTAGGCACTTTCATACTTGGACTGAGCATGTTGATATTTAGTATTACTGGAGGATTGTGGTCGATGCTTGGAACAGTATTAATTTTCACACTTGGACAAATGTTGGTGGTACCTACTATGAATTTCTTAATCTCCAATTACTCTGATTCTCACTCATTTGCAACCTATTTTGGATTTACAGGCTGGAGTTTTGCCTTAGGCGGATTCCTAGGCAATACGGGCGGAGGATATCTTCATGATCTGGCTATAAACAGTGAGTATTCTTTAGTGCCGTGGATTACATTATTTTTATTTGGAAGCTTTATTTCCATTATTTTTTATAGGAAAGGTAATGCAAGATTACATGGGAAATTGGAAGTTGAAAGTAAAACAGTAATTGAAAATGAGGGTTAAATATTTATACCTAAAAAAAACCCATGGTCAGCTAAAATGTATCCGAAGTACATATTATTCTGCAATGATAAAATGACATCATTAGGAATATGAAAGTGTCTGGATTTATAAGTCTGAAATTTTAGAAAACAATTATCAAAGGAGGTTAAAATGCAGATTTAAGATCAAAGCAAAAAGGTCCGAGGAGGTAGAGATAGATGAAAAGTACGCTTGTACAGCAAAATTTAAGTACTGAACAAAACATCACAATAAAAGAGAAATCTCGTATTAGGAAAACGCTCAGCAGTCTTAACAAATATAAAGCACTCTATATTATATCGATCCCAGGAATCTTATATTTTCTAATTTTTAAATATGTACCTCTAATGGGATCAGTTATTGCTTTCAAGGATTACAATATTTTCGCTGGAATTTGGGATAGCACATGGGTAGGCCTCAAGCATTTTCATGCATTGTTTGAAAATCCTGATTCCATTAGAGTCTTAAAGAACACCCTGTTATTAAGTTTTTATGATATATTAATTTTTCCCGCACCTCTGATTTTAGCACTTTTATTAAATGAATTGAGATTGGTCCTATATAAAAGATTCATACAAACAATTGTCTATATGCCGCATTTCCTTTCCTGGGTTATTATCAGCGGTTTGTTTATTGGAATTCTTTCTCCGACTACAGGTATTGTGAATAAATTAATTGAATGGTTAGGTCATGAATCAATCTATTTTATGGGTTCTGAAGATTTTATCAGGCCAATACTTGTGCTCACTTATCTTTGGCAGAGTGTGGGCTGGGGAACCATTATTTACTTGGCTGCCCTTGCTGGAGTCAATCCGGAACTCTATGAAGCAGCAAAAGTCGACGGAGCCAATAGATTGCAGCAAATATTGAATGTAACACTTCCAGCGATACTACCAACGTTCAGTATTTTATTCCTTCTCCATATCGGCCATTTTCTAGACTTTGGTTTTGAAAGGGTTTACGTATTCTTAAATCCATTAAACCAGGCCAATGGAGATATTCTAGATACTTATATTTACGAGGTAGGTTTACGGAATGCGCAATACAGTTTTACGACTGCGATAGGACTCTTTAAATCAGTTGTCGGACTTGTGCTCCTTGTCTTGGCAAACTTTGTAAGCAAAAAAGCGTCCGGAAATAGTTTGTATTAGGAGGGGATAGGATGAAATATAGTACAAGTTTAAGATCTAAAATATTCGATATTTGTAATGTATTATTTTTAGCTTCACTTGCGCTGACGATGCTGCTCCCTTTAATATCCGTATTTGCGAAATCATTCAGCGGCTCGAATGCGATAGCAAAGGGCGAGGTCTTCTTTTGGCCAGTAGAATTCACCTTGATTAATTATGAATACGTTTTCCACGACGCCTCCATATGGCGGGCATTTCTAGTTTCACTGGTTATTACTGTCGGCGGGACCTTTATTAACTTATTGGCAACAACATCGCTTGCTTACCCATTGTCAAGACCAGAATACAAAGGGAAAAAGGTTATCTTATTCATGGTGTTATTTACAATGATTTTTTCAGCTCCATTGATACCCTCTTATTTAGTAGTCAAAAACTTTGGAATGGTAGATACATTATGGGCGTTAATTATCCCAAGTATGATTAGTGCATTTAACTTCTTTGTCATGAGATCCTTCTTTTTAAATATACCGAGTACATTAATAGATGCTGCCAGAATTGATGGTCTCGGCGAACTGGGAATCTTATTTCGTATCGTATTACCACTGTCAAAGCCTGTCTTAGCAACAATAGGAATATTTTATGGAGTGAGTCATTGGAATAGCTATCAAACTGCCTTATACTACTTAAATGATCCGAAATTGTATCCGCTGCAGGTCAAGTTGAGACAAATGATTGTGAATGATGAATTATCCGTTGAATCGAATTCCGTATATTCAACAATCGCCTTAAATTCACCGGAAGGAATTCAAATGGCGACAGTAGTAATCGCCACACTGCCAATTTTACTACTGTATCCTTTTTTACAGAAGCATTTTGTTAAAGGGACGATGATTGGGTCTATTAAAGAGTAAATATAAAAAAAAGACAAGTGGACTTAAAAAAATCCCATAGTTGATAGTTTCATTGACAGAATATAATTAATTCAAGTAAATGAAAACGTTTGCTTAATGAATTAGGGGGGAACGAACTATGAAAGAGGTAAAAAGACTATTTACAATTTTAGCAGTAGCACTTTTTTCGCTCATTTTACTAGTAGGATGTCAAAGTGAAAAAACATCCAAAAAGACAGAAAACACTAAAGAAACAGAAGAGGAATCAAAGGAACCATTGAAATTCTCCATTTCTATGAGGACGCTGGCTTTTACACATGTAGAAAATTCTCCTAATATTAACGAGGATGAATATGTAAAAGAGCTCGAAAAGTTAACGAACACTGATTTGGATATTCGTCTGATGCCTCATAATGAATATTCCACCAAAATGGATTTAATGTTTGCTTCAGGAGATATACCGGATGTTGTTCAGACGTCAGCCGGGTATGGTGAAGGAAGTGGACAAACGTTACAGCAAGCAGTTGAGGCAGGGGTGTTCCTTCCACTTGATGATTTAATTGAAAAGTATGGGCCAAATTTGAAAAAGCATATTCCAAAAGCTGCCTGGGAGAAACAAAGATATAAGGATGGAAATATCTATTCAATTCCAGAGTTCCTATCAAATCCTTCGCGGAGAGCAACTTATATCCGTAAAGATTTGCTTGACAAGGCAGGATTGGAAGTTCCAAAAACAGTTGAAGAAACGTTAAATGTATTACGTGAATTTAAGAAAATGGGTGTAGCACAACCGTTTGGCGGACGAGCAGATTTCAAATATGCAGATACTTTCTTTGGATCTTTTGACGTTTTCCCATACAGCAGCATGTGGGAGCTAGATAAGGATGGGAAACCTGTACCGAAATTCTTTGATTCAAAGAACATGGAGGCAGCCCTTAAAACATATAAAACCATGTATGATGAAGGTTTACTTCATAAAGAGTTTTTAACCATCGATTCAAAGCAGTATAAAAACGAAGCAATCACTGGGAACATTGGTATGTGGTCGATGAATGCCAACGAATTATTACAATGGGAGCAGCAATTAAAGGAAAATGTACCGGATGCTGAAATCGCAATTGTTCCTTCTCCGGTTGGTCCAGATGGTAAAGGTGGATATTATCTATATGGTGATGTTACCCGTGCTTATGCAATCAATAAAGAGACAAAAAATCCAGAGAGAATTATCAAATTCTTTGATTGGATGTTATCTGATGAAGCAGCAAAGTACTTCACTTACGGAATTGAAGGAAAAGACTACACAATGGAAAATGGAAAAATCAATTATAAGACTCCTGTAAGCGTGGATGAAGTGAACATTGAGCGTTATCGTACTGCCTTCTTATGGATGGTCCAGGACACAACTTATATTAAAGGTTTACTTAAATTGACACCAGAGGGACAGGAACTGATTAATGTTTACGATACTATTCTTGCAAAAGAGGGCCGTGATGGGATAAATTTCGACCCGCCATTAACGGCGTTGGATACATTGCCTGATTTGCAGCCAGGTTCAGATACTCCGCCAAAATTGCTGATGGGACATATGGCCAAGATGATTACTGGTGCTGAACCAATCAGTGATTGGCCAAAGGTAGTTGAAGAGTGGAAGGAAAGAGGCGGTAATAAGATATTAGAAGAAGCTGCGGATAGATATAAAAAGAAAGAATTTACTGAGTCAAGAAGATAATAAAAGATTAGGCTGTCCTAAGCACCACCTTGGGACAGCTTTCTTGCATTGGTAATGTCAAACAAACATTTCTTCGTTTTTCGAAATGTTTTTATATTGTTAAAGATTGTATAATAGTTTTAATATTTAAAAAAAGGGGTGCATCCATTCATGAAAATATTAATTATTGAAGATGAATTCATAATACGGAAAGCATTACGCCATCTCTTAGAGCATTTGGAACTGGAAGGAGTATTCATTCATGAAATTATGGAAGCAGAGGACGGTGTCGATGCGGAAAATCTATTACAGCAGGAAAAGTTTGATATAGTCTTTACGGACATTAATATGCCTGAAATGGATGGGCTTTCTTTACTTGAAAAATCTGCCAAATATAATCCGGCTGCACAATGGGTCATTTTATCAGGATATGATTCTTTCAAATTTGCACAGCGGGCCATCTTATATGGTGCAAAAGACTATCTTTTGAAACCGATTACAAAGGAGAAGTTGAGCGACACGATGCTCCGCTTAGCAGAAAACATTAAAAAAGAGCAAAATGATTTTATTGATATAAAAGAAATAGAATGGATGTTAGTAGAGCTTGAATCTTCCATTTGGGTTTTAGATGAGAATATTGTGATGGAAACCATCCTGAAATGGACTGAAAAAATGGAGAAAAAACAATTAAAACTATCTTACTATCAAAATGTCATGAACCATCTATTAAAAACGTTGGTGGACCGGATTAACCAAAAAGGCAGCATCAGTCTGGACGCTCCACTTTGCTTCAGTGGAGAGAATATGAATCAAATAACTCGTGAATTTCAGGATATTTGTATAGATATGATTAATAAGACAAGATCCCAAAGGAAGGGGAAAATCATTGATCCGATTGAGGCAGCGAAGGATTATATGCTCAAAAATGTCTGTGCCAAAATAAACTTAGACGATGTCGCACAAAAACTAGGTCTCAACAGTTCTTATTTTAGTCAGCTATTTAAAAGAGAAACCGGCCAGACTTTTGTCGAATATCGGATAAATTTAAGAATGGAAACGGCGAAAAAGCTTCTCGAAAGAAGCGATTTGAGGATTATTGATATTTCGAGTGAAATTGGCTATGATGATGCACCACATTTTGCAAAGACTTTCAAAAAATATACCGGTATTTCTCCAAAAGAATATCGTCAGTCATTAGGGATTGACGTATGAAAAAAAAACTGGATAGTATGAACCTTTTTCAAAGATTGCTTTTGTATTTTGCACTAGTGATGATTTTACCTTTGATCATTGTAGCAAGCATCATCTATATGCAGTCATCCAATCTTCTTGAAAAACAGACGGAAGACTATCTCGGTCAGGTTGTAACGAACGTGAACTTTCAGACTGACCGTTTTGTAAAGAACTATGAACTGGTAACACTGCCGATTGTTTCAAATCCCAATGTGAAGCATTTTCTTGATTTGGAAGAGAACAATGTGTACGTAAAGGAACACATTCGTTATCAATACTATGAAAATATTTGGACGATGATGGATAATATTCTCATACAGAAACCAGAAATTAATCGAATGTACATATTGGGAGATAACAAGAGACAAATTTGGTTACGTGATAAGGGAGGTTCTTTTTCGGAAGAAGAATATTATAATTTAAAAAAAATTACGCCAGAAAGCGGCAGAATCATTATTCATCCGTCCAATCAAAATGACAGAATTACACTTACTATCGCAAGAAAGATTAGAGGTATGAAGTCGTTTTCCCCAAATGGAATTTTAGGAATTGATATTAATTCTTCTGAATTAGGAGAATTGTGGAAAGAAGCTAACCTTGGGAATGAAGGGTTTTTTATGATTGCCGATCCTAATGGGAAAGTAATCTATCATCCTGATTCAAAATTTATTGGTAATACTTTAAATGAGGTGGGAAAGGAGCAAATTAGTAAACATAAACAGGGTACCTTTTTCGATGAATGGAACAATGAGTCTACCTTCTTTCATTTTTTAACTTCGGAATATACAGGATGGAAACTAATCGCCGCAGTACCTAAATCTCAGCTTTTTGCTCCGATTTCTGGAGTTCGATTAACCGCTGTTTTTTCAGCTGTGATTGTGATTATAATTGCTTTTGTCCTATCGGTTAACTCGATCAGGCAAGTGGTTAAACCCATCCAATTATTAGAACGAACAATGAAAACTGTTGAACAAGGAGAGTGGAAAAAGGTTCCAAATCTATCAAGAAATGATGAAATAAGCAGTCTTTTAAGAAGCTACAACAGAATGGTGGACACGCTGTCAACGTTAGTCGACCAGGTCTTTATAGCGGAGTTAAATAATCAACAAGTAAAAATCGAATTGCAGGAGAGAGAACTTGAAAAACAAAAGGTAGAGATTCAGGCACTACAATCACAGATTAATCCACACTTCTTGTACAATACGCTTGAAACAATGAACGGATATGGGATCATCAACGGAATTGAGGAAATTTCAAAAATGGCGGAAGCATTGGCCGGTATGTTCCGTTATTCAGTCCGAAATTTAGAATTGGTCACATTAGCAGATGAAATTGAACATGTTAAAGGCTATCTCATCATTCATGAACTTAGAATAAGAAAGCCTATTAATCTGATTTTAGAGATTGAACCATCGTTATACGCTGCACCAATGGTTAAGCTAAGCCTCCAGCCTCTTGTTGAGAATGCAATCCAACACGGGTTTAGGAAAACTGTGAATGAAATCACCATTACAATTCGTACAAAGATTATTGGTACGTGTCTTCATGTCTGTGTAATCGACAATGGCCGGGGGATACAAAATGATAGATTAAATGAAATACGAGAGTTTATTAAGGGTGATAGAAAAAATAAACCAGAACTTAGAAGTGATTTAGGTATAGGGATTACAAATGTAAACAGACGAATTCAGTTGCTTTTTGGGAATCAATATGGATTAGACCTAAGCAGCAGGGTAAATGAAGGGACAACTGTTTCAATTATTCTGCCATACCAAGATGGGCAAAGTGATACAAATAAGCCTGCATAAAGAATAACATCATGATCAAATCCTTCTACATATCTAAAAATTTGACTAATCAATATAAAAAAAACAACGGAATTGCTCCTTGCTACTGGTTAATATGAAGAAGTAGACTTTTGCTAACTTCAGTAATGACAGCGTTTTCACGTGTTAATGGAAAGGAGCGTAGTGTGATTCCGAGTTATTGAGATTGTCAGACTTTTAGTGAAATGAAGGAGGGTAAAAATGTTTTCAAAACGGAACAAAAAAGGTTCTGTGTTTCTGTATTTACTGGTTGTGTTGATTTTAGTCATTCCTGGTTTTCCTGCTTATTCTGCAGAAGCACAGCCTATCAAACTGCCAATCCTGGAAGTAACGGCAAGTGGGAATGATGGAAACTTTCCTGAAAACACATTAGATGATGACTTAGGTACGCGCTGGTCATCGCAGGGATTAGAAGAATGGATTTTATATGATTTAGGAAGAACTCAGGAGATAGGATATTTAGGTCTAGCTTTTCATAATGGGAACCAAAGACAATCCTATTTTGATGTCCAAGTTTCTAACGACGGTACTGTGTGGCAGACTGTCCTTCAGAATGGAGTTAGTAAAGAAGGAGGGCTTGGTCTAACGGCCTATGACGTTGAAGACTCCTCTGCCCGGTATGTAAAAATCCTATGTAAAGGAAATTCAGTAAATCTCTGGAATAGTATTACGGTTACGCATATTTACAGTCCATCAGCAGATGGTCAGCTGATTCTTGCGGAACTCATTCCTCCAAAACCGGAAGAACGGGAAGATGTAACCTATACAAAGCCAGGATTAATAAATCCTGATGGTTCACAACATGCCATCCATGAGCCGAATAAAGTAACCGGAAAAACTCTAAATGTATTAGATTATGGTGCTGATTCAAAGGACAATGAAAAGGATGATACTCCAGCGATTTTAGCAGCAATCGCAGCAGCAAATCCAGGTGATGAAGTGTATCTTCCTAATGGTACTTATAATTTGAATGGAACATTAGCAAACGATGGTTCCTCCCAAATTGCTCTAAAGTCAGGAGTAAACCTAAGAGGTGAAAGTCAAAATAATGTTTTCCTTGTTTCTGATTTTGACGCTGATGTGCCAAGCGGGAAAGTGCTGCGTTCTTACGGAATGAATAATATCGTGGTCTCCAATTTGACGATTACTTCGACTTTTGATGGAAAGTATTCCACAGATTCTACCAAAACCAATCCAGACCTTGGAGGACCAACCTATGGGATTTATATTACAGATGGGGCAGGTGATACACCGTCTTATAACATTCTAGTTGAACATGTAACCATCGAAAAATACCAAAGAATGGGTATCAGGGTTGAAAATAGCCATGATGTCGTCGTCCAGCATGCTCTTTTCCAAAATGCAACCGATGTAGGCGGCGGGGGTGCCGGTTATGGCGTGAGTATCCAGGGTGTACCGAAAACAGACCGTACCGGTTATAAAAATGATACCCGCTATAATGTTGTTCGAAACAGTGTCTTTAAAGGGCCATACATCCGTCATGGTGCACTAATCCAGTACTATGCCCACAATAATGTTATTTATAATAATACCTTTGAAAACACAGTATTAGATTCCATAGATTTACATGGTGAAGATGAGTTTTTGAATGAAATCTATAAAAATACGATTACTGGTGTTCTAACTGGCGCAGGTATTGGTGTCGGTAACACTGGCGGTACAGCCCCTACGAATCATGATGCGTCAGGAGCTTACAACTATATTCACGATAATAAAATCAGCAACTCAAGAGAAGGTATTAAAGTGCATATGGGTTCACCGAATACCATCATTGAGAAGAATATGATCACCAATACGACGGAGCCTAGTAATGGAAAAGGAATCTACATCCTAAATGCTCCGGGAACCATTATTCGTGACAATATGATTTCCAACAATACAGCCGATGGTTTTACAGGCATTGTACTAGCCCATGATAAGGGGGATACAAAGGCGGGGAATATTGGCGCAGGTGATCCTAAAAAAATCACAATAACTGGCAATCATATTAAGGGTAATACCAATGGTATCAGAATTGAAGCCGGCAGTGAGATTGTTATGAATGACAATAAAGTGGAAAAGAACAAGGAGAATGATTTTTATATTAACCTAGAGTCTGGCGGCCAAGAAGAAAGGCAAGGGGAACAGGAGAAACTAACCCCTGCAGCGGACGCACTAGTTGATATTGAGAGACCTACATCCAATTACGGTCTTGAGAATCCCGATTTAACAGCAGCAGGTTCTGCTGACAAAAACTATTACAAATACTTTAACATTAAAAATAATTTAGAACATACAAAAGGACGGATCGCCTATTACCAGTTTGATATAGCAGACATTAACGATATCAAGGAAGCCATTTTGGAGGTGACTGGAAAAATAGGAAGTAACACAACGAGTGTGGAGCTGGATGTCTTCGGATTAACCAATGATAACTGGGCTGAAGATACCATTACTTGGCAGAATTCTCCCAATCACTCGCAGGAATCCGTCACAGTAACAGGGATTGGAGATTCTGCTTTTTTTCTAGGTTCGATTACCGTTGACTCTGCAGAGGCAGCAAAAATGAATCTGAATGTGACATCGTTTGTTAAATCACAAACAGACGGAAAAGTAACATTGATGATTGTTGATACAAAAGGGCAAAACGGAAATATTAATATGTATTCTAAAGAAGATAGTAACCAGGCTAACTGGCCATCACTCCTGATTGAAAAATAGAATGAGATTTTCATAGTGGCTGGCTCAAAGGGGAAAATGAGAGATCTTTTGAGTCAGCCTTCTTTTTGTAGAGATTGTCCATTGGGCTAAAAAAAAGCCTCTAGAGTCTAAAATTTTTCCGAAGAACAATTTTATCACCATTGTTAGAATGGGTTTATACCAATTATATCTTACGGATTTTTCTTTTTATTATGAATAGGGGGTAAAGGATATGCAATTCGATTTAAATGGAAAAACAGCCTTAGTAACAGGAGCAAGCGGCGGAATTGGGCAAGCGATTGCCATTGATTTAGCCGCAAATGGTGCAAAGGTGGCAGTTAATTATTTAAGCAACCAAGAAGGCGCGGAAGAAACCGTTCGCCTTATTAAAGAGCAGGGCGGAGAAGCCATCATGGTTCAAGCCGATGTAACAGACCTCGACCAAATAGAAGGTCTTGCCTCAGAAGTACAAGAAAAGCTGGGAACAGTAGATATTCTCGTAAATAATGCCGGTCATTTGGTAGAACGAAGAAAGATTGAAGATATGACTATAGAATTATGGCGAAAAGTAATCGATGTCAATGTTACATCGGCAGCCTTTATGAGCAAAGCGGTTATCCCTGGTATGAAAGAAAAAGGAAGCGGTATCATTATCAACCTAAGTTCCGTTGCTGCCCATGATGGAGGCGGGCCTGGTGCAGTACCATATGCAACGACTAAAGGAGCAATCATTACTTTTACTAAGGGACTGGCAAAAGAACTGGCACCGTTTGGGATTCGAGTGAATGCACTTTCTCCTGGTTTTGTTGATCAAACCAAATTCCATGCAACTTTCAATACGGAGGAAGGTAGAAAGGCAACGGTTGCAAAAATTCCATTGGGCCGTGGCGGTGTACCCCAGGATATCAGCGGTGCCGTCCTATTTTTAACATCTCCATATGCTTCTTACATTACGGGAGAAACCATTGAAATCAATGGCGGTATGTTCATGAAATAAATTTTTAAAAAAATAGATTAGGAGGAATAGCAAATGCAATCAATCTATCAACCAGTAAGTGGTATATTAGATGTAAAGTATGCGCCGGATGAGACGACAGAATTAATCGAGAATCCGCCCCGGTTTACCTGGCTGCCCGTACAATTAGAGAATGACCAATACTGCTTGCAGATTTCAAAAAATGAAGATTTCTCACCCGAACAAACTGAAACGATTCAACCTGTTCCCTTTAATTTTTATACACCTAGCACCGCAATGGAACCTGGTACCTATTATTGGCGGTATGCGTTATTAGACACTGTGGAGCAAAATTGGAGTGAAGCAAGGAAGTTCAACATCCCTGATAATCTCCCGGATACTGCTATTCCAAGCAGAGATGAGCGATACCAGGAAGTGAGTCTTGCACACCCAAGGTTATGGTTATCTCCTAATCAAGTGGAGACATTTAAAGTGAACATTAAAGAAAATCCGCAGCACTGCAATTGGAGTAATTTTTACGAAAAGTCGGTTAAACCATGGCTTACTCGTGAGTTAATGCTGGAACCAAGCCCGTATCCGGAAAATAAGCGAGTAATCAAGCTGTGGAGACAAATGTACATGGATTGCCAGGAAACACTATATGCTATTCGACATTTAAGTGTTGCAGGTGTCATCCTCGAAGATGAAACGATTCTCAATCGAGCAAAGGAATGGCTGATTCATGTGGCGAATTGGGATACAGAGGGCACAACTTCAAGAGATTACAATGATGAATGTGCGTTCCGTATCGCAGCTGCGTTAGCCTGGGGATATGATTGGCTTTTTCAACACCTGTCAGATGAAGAAAAAGGTCTTGTTCGACATTCCCTGCTAAGAAGAACGGAACAAGTAGCCTATCATGTGATCAAACGTTCCAAAATCCACCAGGTTCCATATGACAGCCATGCTGTCCGTTCCCTGTCTTCTGTCCTTATTCCTTGTTCCATTGCCTTATTGGATGATGCTCCAGAAGCACAGGAATGGCTGGATTATACAATCGAATATTACGCATGTCTCTACACGCCATGGGGAGGTAAAGATGGCGGATGGGCAGAAGGCGGTATGTACTGGACCACCGGGATGGCATATCTGATTGATGCGTTAAATCTATTAAAGAATTATATGAGTCTTGATTTTTACAAGCGACCGTTTTTCCAGAAAACCGGAGACTTCCCATTATATTGTTATAGTCAGGATACCCGCCGTGCGAGCTTTGGCGACCAATCCAATCTGGGAGAACGCCCGGGTTTGAAGACCGCTTTTAATATCCGTCAATTTGCCGGGATTACCGGAAATGGCTGGTATCAATGGTATTATGAGCAGGTAAAAGCATGGGACAAGGATGCCGATCAAAAGTTCTTCAACTATGGCTGGTGGGACTTTCAGTTTGATGAAATGCTTTATCTTCACGATTTCCCTGAAGTTCAAGCCGTACCACCAGCAGATGTTGAGCAAGTTAAATGGTTTAAGGATGTTGGCTGGGTAGCCTTCCACGATAAAATGGACCAGCCCGATGAGCATATTATGCTGTTAACGAAGAGTAGTCCGTACGGGTCGCTGAGTCATAGTCATGGGGATCAGAATAGTTTTGTCCTTCATGCATTTGGCGAACCGCTCGTAGTGCGTTCTGGACATTATGTTGGCTTTAACAGTACGATGCATAAAAAATGGAGAAGGCAGACACAATCTCATAATACTTTGCTAATCGATGGTGTTGGACAATATGCTGAATCCAATAAAATTCTTAATAAGCAGGCAAATGGTGAAGTGTTGGGAGTGGTATCAACGGATGAATATAGCTATGTTAGAGAGGATGCCACCAACGCATACAAAGAATATGTACCGTATTTAAATAAATTTGAGAGAGAAATCTACTTCGTGAATCAATCGTACTTTGTTATTGTTGATTCCGTTGAATTGGAACAGCCAGGCAGTGTCAACTGGCTTCTGCATTCCTTACACCAAATGAAAATCGAGGATCAGGTGTTTAAAATCGAGGGAGAAAAAGCCGATTTAGAAGGTCGGTTTATCTATAGTTCTTCGGGAGAACTGTCATTAGATCAGAATAATGACTATAAGGATGTCGACCCAGCAGAAGTGGAAGGCTTGCCAAGAGAATGGCATTTGCAGGCCACAACAAAAAAAGCAAAAGGGCACCGAATTGTTACCCTGTTAACTCCGAACCGCAAAGGAGAAAAGAAATACGTTTCGTACTTTATGGATGATCAGGACCACGGAGTACATCTCTATTTAACAGAAAACGGGAAAACATTCCGCGTGGAAGTTGCTAAAGCCTATTAAAAAGAGAACAGGAGGTACTAAATGAGTATTCAGTTGAATTGGGAAGCGGCAGAACCAGGTGTGAAAAGAAAAATTTTCCCGCCAGGAGATAGTATTATGATGATGGAAGTTCATTTTGAGAAGGGGGCAGAAGGCTATGAACATAGCCATCCCCACGAACAGCTGACTTATTGTTTAAGAGGAAAATTTGAATTTACAATTGAAGGTGAAAAGCATATTGTCGGACCTGGAGAAACGATCTTTATTCCAGGTGGAGCAAAGCACGGTGCAAAGGCTTTAGAAGCAGGCGCTATCATTGATACGTTCACACCACTTAGAAATGATCTGTTAAAATGATAATTGAATTAAATAAAAATGCTCACAAAAATTGTTAAATCAATGTTTGTGAGCATTTTTTTGTAAAAAGGATTACTATTACTTATTTTTACCTTTGCTTTCTCCCTTGTTCCCTTGACCATAACGCATATGGCCGGAATCACCTTCACCTTTTTCATTAGACTTTTTTCCGCCTAAACTTGCATTCGGATAGCTTTTTGTATTCTCATCCATTTAATTCACCTCCAAAACTATATTCTCTTCTATTTTTTAAAAATTATGTTTTCGATTTCGAGTCACACCTAATTGTTGCATTTGACATGAAACGCGTTTCATCATTTACACTGAAAAAAATAACAGAAAGTGAGGAGAAAATAGAAAAATTAGAACCCATTCAATCCTTTGAAGACTATTTTGTCGATTCTACTGAAAAAAACTTATATAATTAATCAAAATCAATATTCTGTATCTCTGCTAAAAAAACGGGTATTATACAACCAAAACAACTTTTTTCGAAATAATAAGGTGAAAAACATGGCAAATATAAAAGACCTGGCTGAAATGGCAGGAGTATCCAAAACCACTGTTTCCCGTGTATTAAATAATCACCCATATGTTAGTGAAGAAAAGAAGAATGCTGTTTTAAAGGCTATTCAATCGACCAATTATCAAAAAAACATAAATGCAGTTCATTTAAGCAAGGGAAAAACACAGTTGATGGGGGTGGTCCTGCCATTCTCCGATCATCCATATTTTGCGCAGTTATTAAAGGGAATAGCAAAACAAGCATTGAACCATAACTATAAATTAGTCTTATTTCAAACAGACTATATGGAAAGCAGGGAAAGAGAAGCTTTACAAATGTTAAAACAAAAACAGATTGATTCACTCATTATTTGTTCAAGAGCATGTGAGTTATCTGTTATTGAAGAGCATTTGCATTTTGGACAAATTGTATTATGTGAAGTTAATAAAGGGAAGAGGTTATCAACCACTTATGTTGACCACTATAAAATCTTTTTTCGTGCTTTAGAATATCTGTACCATAAAGGTCATAGAAAAATCGGGTATTGTATAGGCAGAAAAACAGGAACAAATAGCGTTTATCGGGAGAAAGCATATAGGGATTTTATTACGAAATATAATTTACTTTTCCAGCCCGATTACATTATTGATGAGTGCCTCTATTTTGAAGACGGTGAAAGTGTCATCAAACAATTAAAAGGAATGGATACACCGCCATCTGCATTATTGGTGACGAACGATCAAGTTGCAGCCGGAATCGTTACCTATTGTAAAAACCAGAATATATCTGTTCCAGATGAACTTGCCATTATTGGTTTCGATAATCAACCCATTGCGAAAATGATGAATATTACTACAATCGAAATTCCACTTGAAGAGATGGGGAAAAACCTTTTCCTGCAAGCAGTAAAAAGTGATATCTTAAATAAGGAAATACCGGTAAAACTCATCGAAAGAGGAACAGCTTAAACATTTTCACTAAAAAAATCAATTGAAAGTTGGAAGCAATAATGAAACAGAGAAGTATGATATTCTTTGACATAGATGGAACTTTGCTCACACATGACAAAGAATTGCCTCAATCAACCAAAGAATCAATTTTTAAATTAAAGGAACTTGGACATGAAGTAGCAATTGCAACCGGACGAGCTCCTTTTATGTTTGAGGATTTGCGAAAAGAATTGGATATAAACACCTATGTTAGTTACAATGGTCAATACGTTGTGTATAAGGGTGATGTCCTGTTTACAAATCCATTAAAGATTTCATCTCTTGAAAAGTTAACAGCAGCAGCTCTTCAAAACAATCATCCTGTAGTCTTTATGGACCATGAGGATATGAGGGCGAATGTTCCTGAACATGCTTACATTAAGGAAAGTATTGATACCTTAAAAATTAACGTATTTCCTACCCATGACCCGCATTATTACAAAGGAAGGGAGCTTTTTCAAACTCTTCTTTTTTGTCCAGAAGGTGAAGAAAAACAATATGAACAGGTGTATTCTGACTTTGATTTTGTGAGATGGCATCCAGTTTCAGTGGACATACTACCAAGTGGAGGATCAAAAGCTAAAGGCATAGAAAAGATAGTCGAAGCTCTAGATATTCCCAAGGAACGACAATATGCCTTTGGAGACGGACTAAATGATATGGAAATGCTCTCAGCTATACATAATAGTGTGGCAATGGGAAATGCAGAAGAAAGTGTAAAGGCAGTCGCAAAATATGTTACAAAATCAGTAGAAGACAATGGGATTACTCATGGACTTCAAATGGTTGGCTTGTTATAACTTAATATGGATTACCGGTAACAAGACCCAAGTGAATGATCACACTTGGGTCTTGTTTTGTTCCTGTTTTTAGCAGATTAACAAAGTAACTTATCTATTTGAATGAATTTTGTTATATTAAGATAAATATGTTATGGAAAGCAACGGTGCACGAATATGATGTTTAAACGTTTCTTAAAATTTCGCCATTTGAAAAATCAATTGTTATTTCAGAATGCCCTTAGCATCAGCCTAATAATTGGGTTGACTGCAATGATTACCTATAGTATTGCTATAAAAATCCAGATTAATGAGGCAATTCGATACAATACTGTAATGGTCATGCAAATAAGTAAGAGTATAGATAATATGGTGGAATCCTTTAATCGTGTGATGGATGGTGTAACTTTCAACAATGATGTACAAGAAATATTGCCAGAGGCATACGAAAATAGTAAAGAAAAAAATTTCTTAAATAAAAACTTATTATCCAAAATAACAGATGAAACTGTCATGTTCAATGAAGTTGATCTTGTTTATCTTTATGACACTGAAGGTTTAAGAGTCAATTTAAGAAGAAGTGTTAATAACAATAACTATGAATTCTTTAATACATTACGTCCCGAGATTTATGATCCAAGTGGAAAAGTCACTTGGAGCGTTGAGAAGTCTGTAATTACAGCGAATCGAACAATCTACGATATACACTCTTATCAAATGAAAGTCATTGGTTATCTAACAATGTCTATGGATAGCGCATATTTACAGGAGCGGATTCAGAAATTTGATCCGACTGAAGAAAGACATATTATTATTTTAGATAAAGAGAATAATGTGGTTATCTCTAATTCAAATGACAAGGAATTAAATGCGGTTACATCATGGCTGTCAAACTCATCTAAACATTTAGCTAATTCCGATACATTAATAGAAATCCCGGATTCTGGGAAAATGATTATAAACAATTATCAATCCGAATTAACAGGGTGGAAAATCATTTCTTTAATAAGTTTGAATGAGATTTCGGAAGGCCCTGAACTTATTGGTAAGACCATCTTTTTAATAGGCATAGTAGCAATCATTATTGGTATCATTATTATTTGGATAAGTACGAATTATATTGTTAGACCTTTAAATAAATTAAGTTTGGTAATGGATGAGGTTGAGAAAGATAACTTCAATGTTCGGCTTCAAATCGACCGTTCGGATGAGCTTGGAAGAGTTGGCGAAAGCTTTAATAGGATGATGAGTAAGATTAACAACTTGATTTCGGACATCTATCAGAAGGATATAAATGAAAAAGACGCACAGCTAAGAGCACTTCGAGCCCAGATAAATCCACATTTTCTCTATAATACTCTAGACACAATCAATTGGATGGCACAGTTTGGGAAATCGGATGAAGTTAGTAAAATGACAACCTCTTTAAGCAGGCTTCTGAAAAAAAGCATTACGAATAATGGGGAATTCATTAGACTTGAAGAAGAGATTAATTATATTGATGATTATATGACGATTCAAAAAATTAGGTTTCAAGACCGAATTCATTACTCTGTCAACGTTGATCCCGATGCTAAAAATTGCTTAGTTCCAAAACTGATTCTGCAGCCAATTGTTGAAAATGCCATGATTCATGGAATAGAAAAGAAAATTGGTATCGGATATATATTTATCAATGGGAAAATTAAAAATAACAAATTGCACATTGAAGTTTTAGATAATGGAGTAGGTATGGATGAAAATACAGTCGCCTCTCTTTCTGAGGGTAGATATGTAAGTCTGGATGAAAACAGAGGAACAGGAAATGGGATATTAAATGTTCAAAATCGGATTCAATTATTATTTGGTGATGATAATGGTTTAAAGATTGAAAGTAATATTAACATCGGAACCTCGTTTGAGCTGACTTTACCTATACGAAGGGAGGGGAGTCTAAATGTTGAGAGTACTCATAATAGATGATGAACCCTTTATTAGTAAAGGGTTATCTGAAAAAATCGATTGGCCAGCCCTTGGCTGCGAAATTTGTGGGATGGCTTCGAATGGTTACGAAGGAAAAGAACTAATTAATAAACTTAAGCCAGATATCGTTGTGTCTGATATTGTTATGCCGGGACATACAGGCCTGGAATTGGCGGAATTCGTTCATCACAATCATAAAGATATCCTAATGATTCTCTTGTCAGGTTATGATGAGTTTACATTTGCCAAAGAAGCCTTTAAATATGGTGTTTTTGATTATTTACTTAAACCAACAGTCGTAGAAGAAGTAATGGCTGTAATTAAAAATGCGGTAAATACGATAGAACAAAAAAGAAATAAAGAGAAAAACTATGAATACTTGGAAAATGCTCTTCAAGAGAGCAAACCCATTATAGAACAATCATTATTATATGAAATGACAGTTAAGGGGATAGTACCGACACAAAATATAAAACAAAGTATAAATCTTACACCTGGAAAAGGTGCTGTGATAACAATAGAAATGTATAGTGATACGCAAAATAGCACATCCTTTGATTCTATTTCAAAATCCATCAAGGACTTATTACTATCAAAAAATAAGGAAGTAAGATTTGTAACGCATGATCAACAACTTTTGGTAATACCCTCATTCTCACTATTAATGCCGGATAAAGTGGTTGAAACACGATTAAAAGATATTGCTGAAAATATATTGGGTGATATTTCTTTTGAGGATCGCACCCATGTTTCAATTGGTATTGGGGGAATGTTTACTTCTATCAACACCTTACACTCCTCTTACTTACAATCAATCACAGCATTATCACGGAGTTATTTTGTTGGGAAAGGTAAAATTCATATTTATACTGAACCTAGCACCAAACATTATAATAATAATTTCTCTGCAAACTTATCGAGCTTTATTGAAAAGTTTGAGGAATGGGAACTTGAGAAGATTCTGCTTGAAATTGAGGAACTATTCAAGGAGCTAAAATACACATTTAATAGACAGTTAGTATTAAATCTTTGCTTAGAGTTATTAATTAAACTTGGGTTAGTCGTTGCAAAATGGGATAAAAATTTTTCAATGACCGTTGGATATGAACAACTTGAACGCTGTAAAACCTTTGATCAACTGCTTGAATTTATGAAGCAAACCTGTGTGAAGGTAAAAAATCATCTTTACGAAACAATGAATAAAAATAACATAGGTGTAGTTGAGCAGGCAAAACGAATTATTGAACAAGAATATGGTAATCCAAATCTAAATGCACAGTTTATTGCAGAACAACTTGATGTTAGTGTTAGTTATTTAAGCCGGACCTTTAAAAGGGATACCGGGGAAAATCTTAGTAATTTCTTAACCGAAAAACGAATTCAGGAGGCACAAAAACTTTTAACTTCTACTGATTTAAAAGCAAATGAAGTCTCATTAATGGTTGGATTTCTTGATTCAAGATATTTTGGACAGGTTTTTAAAAAAATTATGAAAACTACTCCTTCTGAATATAAAAAAATCAGATGAATGATAAACAAGCAGTTAAAATTTAAATCTTTCTCCCTCATGGCCGTATCACATGAAATTCATGTGATACGGCTTTTTTAATCTAAGGTAGTCAATATTTTCAACAACTACTTCAAAAAATTCAACCTTTTTCTCCTATAACTGTAAGGTAAAATGAAAAACAAGAAAGCACTTTCAACTGCTTTTGTAAGGGGTTGCAATCAGAGGAGGATATAAAAAAGACACCCATCCACTAGCTCACTGGGCTGGTAACTGGGAGAGCCGGCCGTTAAATTTTATAAGGAGAGAGAAGGGGATTGTATGACAACTATCAAGAAAAAGATTACCATACCTAGAGCTATTGGTTATGGGTTAACGGACATAATGGGCGGCGGTGCTTTCACCGTTATTGCTGCTTGGTTAATGTACTACTATACGACATTTGTGGGTTTGACTCCTGTTGAGGGTGCCTCGATTATTGCTATTGCTCGTATAGTGGATGCGATCGTGAGCTTAGCTATCGGCAGTGTTACAGATAACTTCTATAAATTTAAATTGGGAAGAAAGTTTGGCAGACGCCGTTTCTTTCTATTAATTGGTTCGCCTCTAATGGTCACCTATGTACTGCTCTGGTTTACAGGAATGAATTATTGGTACTATCTATTAAGCTATTTGTTATTTGAAATCGTTATGGCATTAGTATTGATTCCATGGGAAACGCTGCCATCCGAAATGACAAAGGATTTTAATGAAAGAACGAAATTATCCACAGCAAGAATGTTCATGTCGGGTACAGGTGTATTTTTAGCCACATTTGTTCCTGCACGTTTAATCGCTTACTTTGGTGAAGATAATGCGTATGCTTATTTTATCAATGCTGTATTTTTTGCCATCCTTTTTGCAATCTGTATCTTTATCTCTTATAAAGTAACATGGGAAAACAAGCTTACACCTGAAGAAGAAAAGGAATTCATCGCACAATCCAAAAAATCTAAAAGTTTTGGTGAAACACTTCGTGGTATTGGAACCGTTTTAAAGGAATATGGAACTACTCTAAAAATAAAAAGCTTTCGAAAACATTTAGCAATTTATTTATTATCGTTTACTGCGAAAGACGTATTTAATGCCGTTTTTGTTTATTTCTGTGTGTTTGCCCTAAGCATTTCATCATCACTTGCTGCAGACTTACTATCACTCAGTATCATTGGGGTGCCTATTATGCTGGTAGCTGGTTTCTTAATGATAAAAGTGGGCCCAGGTAATTTGTATAAAATCTCCTATTCCATGATGCTTATCTGTTTGGGAGCGTTTTATGCAGTCTATTTAACTAAGCCGGATTCAATGGTGGTTATGCTGTTTGTGATTGCTGCTTTTTATCAGGTTGGCAGAGCAATTTTAGACTTTACACCGTGGAATGTATTCCCTTTCATTCCGGATATTGACGAGATTGTAACGAGACAAAGACGAGAAGGATTATTTGCAGCCGTTATGACATTCGCTAGAAAAACGTCTGTTGCATTGGCTACGATGGTTGTGGGACTTGTATTGCAATGGGGCGGTTTTATTGCAGGAGAAAAAACACAAACAGCAGAGGCAGTTCATACCATCGTCTATACTATGGTGATTGGCGCTTCAGTACTTCTTGTTGCAGCATTACTAGTTGTGTTTACCTTTAAATTAAATAAACATACTCATAAAATATTAGTCGATGAAATTGATAGATTAAAAAATAATGGTTCGAAGCTTAAAGTCGATCCGAAAACAAAAGAAGTAGTTGAAAATCTTACTGGATTTAAGTATGAGGATATTTGGAAGGACAATAACACTGAAACTAAAATAAAATCTGCTTGAGTTAAATAAGCTCTCGAGAAAGCGTAAGGTGAAAAGATTATGTCAATTCGTGAAAAATACATGTTCAAGTTTGTTAATGAAGACAATAATTGTTTAGTGTTTAAATTAGAGCATAGTGATATTTTTGCTAGAGTATTTGTTTTAGAAAATGATATTTTGCGTGTTTTGATGACAGAGGGTGAAAAGCTATCGCTGCCGCAAACTTGGTTAGTGGCACCGGGGATGGATGACGTCCCGATGGAAGGCAGAGACCGATTGGATCTTAGTCCATTTAGTCTGCCAGACTATGTTTCGTATGAAAAAGAAGAAGTATTTTATCTTGAAACATCATCATTAAAAGTTGAAATTAATCTAAATGGATTCAATATACATTGGTATTATAAGGATTCCGAAACATCAGATTGTATTCATTTAATGAATGACAGAAAAACACAAGCCTATAATTTTGATGGTTCATTAGGTGATGGAATATTCCATTATATCGAGCGGACGAGAGAAGAAAGCTATTACGGTTTAGGGGAAAAGGCGGGCGACACCAATCGCTATGGTAAGCGCTATCGTATGATGAATCTTGATCCAATGGGATACGATGCTCAAAATACCGACCCATTATACAAACATATCCCGTTTTATATTACCCGAAATGATAAGACAAATATTTCATTTGGAATATTTTACGATAATATGTCAAAAGCAGTATTTGATATGGGAAATGAGATGGATAATTATCATGGCTGGTATCGCTATTTCCAATCAGATGCCGGAGATTTAGATTACTATATCATTGCTGGTCCTGAAGTAAAGGATGTTGTAAAAAGATACACATGGTTAACCGGGAAACCGATTTTTCAGCCAAAATGGAGCCTGGGCTATTCGGGATCTACGATGACATATACAGATTTACCGAAATCCCAAGAAAGATTAAATGAATTCCTGCAATTATGTGAAGAACATGACATTATTTGTGATTCGTTCCAATTATCATCAGGCTATACGTCTATTGGGGATAAACGTTATGTATTTAATTGGAATAGAGATAAGTTTCCAGACCCAAAAGGGTTCACAGACGGATATCATGAAAAGAATGTCCATCTTTGTGCGAACATCAAACCTTGCTTGTTAAAAGACCATCCATTATTTGAAGAATTAGAAGATAAAGGGATGTTTATTAAATCGAAAGATGGCAAAACGGCTGAAATGGCACAGTTTTGGGATGAAGTTGGAGCCTATTTGGATTTTACAAATAAAGAAACGTATATATGGTGGAAACAAAAGGTAACGGAAGCATTACTGGAATATGGTATTGATTCTACATGGAATGATAACAATGAGTTTGAAATTTGGACAAAAAATGTACGAAGCAATGGATTCGGGCAAGAGGTAGATTTTGAACTTGTACGTGCCTTACAGCCATTATTAATGATGAAGGCTTCCTATGAAGCACAAAAGGAATTTTCACCAAAAGTAAGACCATATTTAATTTCACGTTCCGGCAGTCCAGGAATGCAGCGATATGTTCAAACATGGACAGGTGATAATTATACGAGCTGGAAAACCGTTAAATACAACATTAAGATGGCCATTGGTTTAAGCTTATCAGGTGTATATAATATTGGTCATGATATCGGCGGATTTTCCGGTCCAGCTCCGTCACCGGAATTATTTGTCCGCTGGGTGCAAAATGGAATTTTCTATCCTAGGTTTACCATTCATTCATGGAATGACGATCAAACTGTCAATGTTCCGTGGATGTATGAAGAAACAGCAGGCCATATAAGGGATTTAATTAAGTTTAGACACAGATTAACTCCATATTTGTATACTTTGTTATACAATGCTCACGATCAGTATGAGCCTATCATTAAACCAACATTCTACGAGTTTGGTCACGATAAAAAGACATTTGATGAATGTGATGATTTTATGTTAGGTGATTCCATTCTAGTGACATCTGTGGTGGAAGAAGGAGCTGCTGAGCGAACAGTCTATTTACCAGTGTACGATGGCGGTTGGTATGATTATCATACATCAGCCTGGTATGAAGGTGGACAAACTGTAACGATTCCTGCACCATTAACGTATGCACCGTTCCTTGTAAAAGGAGGCAGTATCATTCCAGTGAATGATGCAGACTGTTCATTTCTAACAAAAACAAACGATGAACGGGGATTTGAGCTGTTCCCACACCAACAAACAGGTACATCAGATTATGTATTGTTCGAGGATGACGGGATCTCTTCAAATTATCAAGAAAATCATACTAAACTGCATGTTCACATGGAAACAACAAGTGATCGAATAGAAGTGTCTTTGGAAAAAGAAGGGATCTTCGAGTTGTCATATAAGCAAATTACATTCCATTTGCCAAAGGGTGAAACAAGGGAGTTAGTGGTGAACGGACAGCCTTTACAACAAACGGATAATGGAAGTTTTGTTTACTATCTATAAAATTTAAAGGATTTTCTCCCTGATTAGTCAAATAGACCCTATAGGATAGATATACATAAAAAGTCTAACTATAGGGTATTTTTTTTGTATAATGGATTGGGATTTAAGTTTTTCACATCCCAAATGAGCATTATAGAAAGGGAAATATCATCCTATGAAACAATCATTGAAAACGATTTCTACTTTTTTTATAACATTGATACTTTTATTAATAATATCAGCATGTGCTAACAACCCAAGTCCAAAAGAAAAAATCGAATCAGACAATACAAAGAAAGTTACCTTGGATTTCCTTTGGTTTAGTGACGGTGTAGAGGGAAAGGTAATGAAAGAGATTATCAAGGATTATCAAGCCAAAAATCAAAATGTTGAAATAAATTTAATAGAAGTGGCTTATCAAGATTTAAATACAAAATTAAAAAGAATGATTGCAGGAGGGGAACCTCCAGCTTTAGCACGTATAACAGATACTGGGAATTTTGCTGATTTTGCATTAGATCTTACACCATATGTTGGGGGAGCGGAAGAATTTACTTCTCAATTTCTCCCAGCAATTAAACCTTATTATGTAAAAGGGAGTAAGATAATTGCAGCACCTATGGATGTTACGGCTAACTGCATCATTTATAACAAAACATTGTTTATTAAAGCAGGAGTACAAGTTCCGCAAACCCCCGACGAAGTTTGGACCTGGGATGAATTTGTCGAAGCTCTTAAAACAGTAAAAGAAAAAGGCGGGGCAAAACACGGGCTGTTAGTTGATTTTACACCCCGAAGATACTCAACATTAGTTTATCAATTTGGCGGAAGCCTCATGACAGAAGATGGTTCTGCACCAGCAATCAATAATGAAAATGGTGTAGCAGCTTTAGATTATTTTATCAAGCTTCATAAAGATGCGATTATTCCTGAATCTGTTTGGTTAGGCGTGGAAGATCCCATTAAACTTTTCCGCTCAGGACAGGCTGCTGCTCACCTATCTGGAAACTGGATATTAAGCAACTATAGCGATATTGAGAATTTTGAGTGGGGGGTAACATACCTTCCTAAAAAAGAGATTCGTTCTTCTGTACCGGGAGGAAAATATATCATGGGCTTCAAAAATACTGAGGTAGAAGACGAAACAGCTGATTTTATAGAATATTTAGCATCAAAAAAAGTGAATGCTGAATTTAATCAAGAGTCTCTGTTGTTAAGTTCAAGATTAGATAACAATGAATTAAACTACGAATTTGGCAAAGAGATGTTTAAAATATTTTCAAATGAATTAGAAAACACTCCACTTATTGCAGCCGAAGATTGGCGAAATCAAGAGGTCATTTCCCAGGTTTCCTCTCATATGAGAGACTCAATAATGAAAGCTCTAAATGGGGAAGTAACCTCACAAGAAGCAATGAATGCTGTAGCAGAAAAAATTAAAGAAGCGATTGAGGGAAGTCATACTATTCAGAATGAATATAGAGATGATTTGCCTGATAACCTTCAATCATCAAACCTTTTAGCTAGTTATTGAAAAAGTTGAGTCATAGACACATTTTCACTTTTGATATGTTTTATAACCTATAAATAATAAGAAAAGAGAGGAAAGGATTAATGTTATGAACCAGAAAATCATCCCTGCCTCTTCTAATATGAAGGAATTCGAATCCTTTTTGAGAAGTCCTTACGAGATTGGTGTATTTCTAGATATGCATATTGCTCAGTTAAAAAATATTAATAGTATGGCTAAGGAAAAAGGGAAGAAAATGATTTACCATGTGGACCTAATCCACGGTATAAAAAATGATGATTATGCTACAGAGTATATTTGTCAAGAATTCAAGCCGTTCGGCTTAATTTCAACTAAATCTAGTGTGATTCAAAAGGCAAAGCAAAAAGGTGTAATTGCGGTACAAAGAATTTTCCTAATCGATAGTCATGCTCTTGAAAAAAGCTATAAATTAATAGCAAAAACCCAGCCAGATTACATTGAAGTCCTGCCTGGGGCAATGCCGAAGATTATTTCAGAAGTTAAGGAGAGTGTAGGAATACCCATTTTGGCTGGAGGGTTAATTCGAAATACTGAAGATGTAAATGCGGCGCTAATGGCAGGAGCTACAGCGATCACCACTTCAAAACGAGAGTTATGGGAGGGTTTTTTTTAAAACATATTAACAACATACTCATGTTAAAAAAGTTGTTGACATGGGTTTTAGTAGAATTGTATACTTTCCTCAACAAGTTAACAGTATGTGACGGAGAGTAGGAGATTCACGCAGAGACCCATTTTGTGGTTAATTCTGTTTGGTGAATCTCCTTTTTTATATTCATTATAAGATGTTATTTTGGGAGGAAATTAATAATGGAGAAATATATTTTATCTATAGACCAGGGGACAACTAGTTCACGTGCAATTATTTTTAATAAAAATGGGGAAATTGTTCATTCTGCACAAAAAGAAATCACGCAATACTTTCCTAAGCCAGGCTGGGTCGAACACAATCCTAATGAAATCTGGGGCTCCATTCTTTCGGTTGTTGCCGAAGTTCTATCAGAATCCGAAATTAAACCTGAACAAATTGCAGGTATAGGAATTACAAACCAACGCGAAACAGCTATAGTCTGGGACAAGGAAACAGGCCATCCAGTTTATAATGCCATTGTTTGGCAATCAAGACAAACAACGGAGATTTGTGAAGAGTTAAAAGAAAAAGGTTATCATGACCTATTTCGTAATAAAACTGGACTGTTAATTGATCCTTACTTTTCAGGAACAAAGGTAAAATGGATCCTCGATCATGTGGAAGGGGCACGTGAAAAAGCGGATCAAGGAAAATTATTATTTGGTACTGTTGATACTTGGCTTGTTTGGAAACTATCCGGCGGCCGTGCACATGTAACCGATTATTCTAATGCTTCACGTACCTTAATGTTCAACATTTATGAATTAAAATGGGATGATGAATTATTGGGTATTTTAGGTGTGCCTTATTCTATGCTGCCAGAGGTTAGACCATCATCAGAAATTTATGGGAAAACGGTTGATTATCACTTTTTTGGGAACGAGATTCCAATATCAGGAGTTGCCGGTGACCAGCAGGCCGCATTGTTCGGACAAGCGTGCTTTGAAGAAGGAATGGCAAAAAACACCTATGGTACTGGCTGCTTTATGTTAAAGAATACGGGTGAGAATGCTGTTCGCTCAGGGCATGGATTATTAACTACTATAGCATGGGGACTGAATGGGAAAGTAGAATATGCGCTCGAGGGAAGTATTTTTGTGGCGGGTTCTGCCATCCAGTGGCTTCGTGATGGGTTAAGAATGTTTAAAGATGCAAAGGATAGTGAAGCATATGCAGCAAAAGTCGATTCCAACGATGGTGTCTATGTGGTTCCAGCATTTGTTGGCTTAGGAACTCCTTATTGGGATAGTGAAGTAAAAGGTGCCGTTTTTGGTTTAACACGGGGTTCAACAAAGGAACATTTTATTCGTGCTACATTAGAATCACTTGCATACCAAACAAAAGATGTAATAGCTGCCATGGAAGCTGATTCGGGAATTGAACTAAAAACACTTCGTGTTGATGGCGGGGCGGTGAAAAATAACTTCATCATGGAGTTCCAAAGTGATATTTTAAATGTTCCAGTAGAAAGACCAGTTGTAAATGAAACTACAGCATTAGGTGCCGCATATTTAGCAGGACTTGCTGTCGGCTTCTGGGAAAGCCAAGAGGAAATTGCCAAGCAATGGGCGGTTGACCGAACCTTCTTACCAAAGTTGTCGGAAGAAAATCGAAATAAATTATATGATGGTTGGAAAAAAGCAGTAAAAGCGACTATGGCTTTTAAATAATTATTTTCAAGTTCCTTACTTAATGTTATACTAAAGGCAAGTTAATACATGGCAGGAGAAGTCGGAGAGACCACAAAAACATTATCAATAATGATAATGTCTTTTGTGGTCTCTTTTTATTTCATCTGAAAAATAAGCAGGAGGAGTACATGATGCAATTTTCAAACTTAAATCGAACTGAATTTGTTAACAAATTTAAAACAGAAGTTTTTGATGTGTTAATTATAGGCGGAGGAATTACAGGGGCTGGTATCGCTCTTGATGCACAAAGTCGCGGAATGAATACCGCTCTAGTTGAAATGCAGGACTTCGCTGCGGGGACCTCAAGCAGGTCGACTAAATTGGTTCACGGCGGACTTAGATATCTAAAACAATTTGAAGTTAAAATGGTGGCAGAGGTAGGAAAAGAAAGGGCGATTGTCTACGAAAATGGCCCGCATGTGACAACGCCTGAATGGATGTTGTTACCACTTCATAAGGGGGGGACATTTGGTAAATTCAGTACATCCATTGGTCTGCGGGTATATGATTTCTTAGCTGGTGTGAAAAAGTCGGAACGGAGAAAAATGCTAACCTCACAGTCCACTTTAGAAAAAGAGCCGCTTATAAAAAAATCTGGCTTAAAGGGCGGCGGATATTATGTGGAATATCGTACAGATGATGCAAGGCTGACCATCGAGGTTATGAAGGCTGCGGTGGAAAAAGGTGCTATAGCTTGTAATTATACAAAGGTATCAAAGCTTCTATATGAAAATGGCAAGGTAATGGGTGCCCTGGTAGAAGATCAATTAACAGGCGAAAGATATGAAATTCATGCCAAAAAGGTTGTTAATGCTGCAGGACCATGGGTGGATCAAATTCGCGAAATGGACCAATCAAAAAAAGGAAAATTCCTACAGCTATCAAAAGGTGTTCACCTAGTGATTGACCAATCTCGTTTTCCTATGAAACAAGCAGTTTATTTTGACACGCCAGACGGCCGGATGGTGTTTGCGATCCCTCGTGATGGGAAGGTCTATGTAGGAACAACAGATACTTTCTATAAAGAAGATGCCGTAAATCCTAATATGACAGAAAGTGATCGAAGTTATATTTTAAATGCAATTAACTATATGTTCCCTGAAGTGAAAATAAGTGAAAAAGATGTTGAATCGAGCTGGGCAGGTGTACGACCGCTTATTTACGAAGAAGGAAAGAATGCCTCAGAAATTTCTCGGAAGGATGAGATTTGGGAATCAAAATCGGATTTAATTACCATTGCTGGCGGTAAATTAACAGGCTATCGAAAAATGGCTGAAATGGTGGTTGATTTATTGGCGGCAAAATTAACAGCAGAAGAGGGGAAAAGCTTCAAATCGTGTCAAACGAAGTATCTCCCAATTTCAGGCGGTGATGTTGGAGGTTCAAAACAATTTCCATCTTTTATTACTGCAACAGTTAGAAAAGGTATGGAAATTGGTCTTAGCAAAGAAGAGGCTGAAACATTAGTGAAAATATATGGGTCCAATAGTAAAACAGTGTTTGAATTGTTGAAAAATAATATGTCAGATGCAACTAAATATCAATTACCTACCGTGTTATTTGCAAAATTACTATATAGCGTTGAACATGAAATGATTGCTACACCAATTGATTTCTTTAACCGCCGCACAGGTGCAATTTTATTTGATATAAAAACCGTTAAAGAATGGAAGAAGCAAGTAATTGCTTATTTAGCTGATAAATTAAACTGGTCTGGTCAAGAGAAAAACAAATATTCATCTTCAGTCGATGAGGCATTAAAAGCAGCTGTCATCCCTGTGGATCATCCAGAATCTTACCAAAAAGCTGCAAATGGTAATTAACTTGAATAACAGGGTGAACGTTATGGAAATTGGTGTTGCTTCTTATCTTAAGAAGATAAATAAAAATTTGATATTAAGTAAAATTATTAAGCATGGGCCGATTTCGAGGTCGGATTTAGCTAATATAACCAAATTAACTAAGGCGACCATATCTGCACAGGCAGCGGATCTTTTAGAGGAAGAATTAATTATCGAAACCCATACCGAGTATAACAGTGTTGGAAGAAAGCCGATTATGCTTTCGCTTAGGACAAATGCTGGGTATGCATTGGGAATTGATTTAGATTATCGGGATATTAAATTTACCGTATCTGACCTTATGGGCAACCCAGTTCATACTGCTAGAGTAGAGTTAAAGAATTCCAACTATGATGAAATTATTCAAATCTTAATCAACCAAATTCTTGCATACCAACAGAAATTTTCTCATAGCCATTTTGGGATTATTGGTGTTGTCATTGGAATACATGGAACAGTGACCAATGACAAAACCATCTCTTTTGTTCCACAGCATAGATGGTATAACAAGGACTTAAAGACTGATCTAGAGAAAAATGTAAATATAGAAGTTACTGTTGAAAATAATGCAAATTTATGTGCATTCGCCGAAAAAGTATTTAATTTTCATCAATGCACGAACTTAATTAATATAAGTATGTATTCTGGAATAGGCATGGGATTTTTAATGAATGGAGAACTGGTGAAAGGGTATCATGGATTTGCAGGTGAAATGGGTCACATGATTATCCATCCAGATGGAAAACCATGTAATTGCGGTAAATCGGGTTGTTGGGAGTTATATGCTTCTGAAGCGAGCTTCTTTAAACAAATATCCGAGAAACTGGATCATCCTTTATTAACCTACGAGGATATTAAAAATCTTGTTATTGCCAGAAACCCAGTAGTTATAACTGAAATGGATGAATATATAAAGTATGTATCTATTGGTCTAAATAATATTATTAATTTACTAAATCCTGAAACACTAGTGATAAATAGTGAATTATTAAAACAATTTCCTGAAGCAATGAGCATAATTAAATCAAATATAAAAACTTCGATTAGTAATTATAAGGAAATATATATATCTGAGCTCGGTACTGATGCTTGTGGAATGGGAGCTTGTGCTCTGGCGATAAAGAATTTTTTAGAGATACCTGAGTTAAGTTTATCAATTAAGCAAGATGTGTTGGTACAAACTATTTAACTACTAAAAACTTCAAATCCTACTCTAAAAAATATAAAAGAAGTAACCCAACAGATGGATAAACTGTTGGGTTATTCATTTCTATAAACTTCAATCTTCTGATATGTTAAGTAACACCTCTTTATTGTGAAAATTAACCTCTTTTTTTTACATTTCTAATAATTCAGAAAAAATATATAATCAAATCACATCTTGATGTAACTTTATAAATCAAACGAATTTGAAAGGAGCAGGGGAATGAAAAAAGTCTTAATTCTAGGAATCACCGTTTTAATGCTATGCTCGATCTTTAGCAACACTATCTTTGCTTCAGAGTCATCTGGAGTTGATTACGCTGATTATAAACCCGGCGTAACGGTGGAGGCGAATGCTGCTTCTCCAACCGGCTATTATGCAACGTTTATTTATGAGGATGAAACCAAAGCAGCAACAAAGGTTGAACTTTATAGTGACACATTCCATCATTTCACAATCGAAGATGGATTTACACGTCCATATAAACCGGAGGAGTATAAAGCGGGTATGTTCCCAGCAGGCGGTAATGCTGATACTACATATTATGTAACAATGGAAAAGCTGGGCAAAAATTTGTGGGGAGCTAGAGTTCCTCTATCCAGTGGCGCTTTTGTCTACAATTTCCGCATTACCAATCCTGATGGCACTACAACCGCTAGACTAGATGATCCTAACAATCCGACGCTGCTGAATACTGCTACAGGAATTGATAGTTTGTCAAGCATGGTTTATGTTCCGTATAATTCGAAAACAATGGGAACGGGAGAGTGGCTGGATCGTTCGGTAGAGCTCCCATGCAAAAATAAGAACGGTAAAGTTAAAACCGTTGCTTATACAGGTGCTGCCGGTGATACACGAGGGCTTGCTGTTTACCTGCCTCACGGATATAATGAAAACCGCAAGAAACCATACAAGGTGCTTTATCTGTCACATGGCACTTCTGGCGATAAGCTTGGCAATGAACTGCGCTGGATGAATGAGGGCGCAGTGGCTAATATTATGGATAATCTGATTGCAGATGGCACTGCTGAACCTTTTGTTGTAGTGACCATGAATAATCAGGACTTTGGATGGGACTATAAAAAAATAGAAGAAGACCAATTTGAACATATTATGCCTTATATTGAAGCCAACTACAATGTATATAATACCCCTGAGGGCCGCGCTTACGCTGGTTTATCGGCAGGAGGGATTACAGCCAATCGGATGTATTTCAACCACGCAGACAAGTTTGCTTATTTTGGTATTTGGAGTTATACAGTAACGGGAAATGAACTGAATAATATCGGTACTTACAGCAATCTGGACAAGCCTTCTGTTATGGTGGGTGCTGGTACGTGGGATTTTGGTCTTAAACCAGTGCAAGATTTAAGTGCTGCGCTTACGAATGAAGGAATCGAACATGATTATCTTGAGATTCCTGCTGCACATGACTGGGAAGTTTGGCAGTTATTCTATGCTAAATTTGTAGAGGATCACTTGTGGAAGTGATAGAGAATTAGATAACAGAAGCCTGATTATGTATTATATAGAGTTTTTGAAAACAATAAGCAAATAATAAACAGCCCACAAGGTTAGCATTATGTGGGGCTGTTTTAATAGATTTGCGGACAATATCAATTGCTTTTTCCAGGTTTTAATGACTATGAAAAAAACAGATTGACATCGTTTTCAAAACCTATTATTATAGTAAATAAGTTAATAATATGTGACGGAGAAATGGAGACTCACACGGATTGCCTGGTATTTTATTCAGGTCCTTCTGTTGTGAGTCTCTTTTTTTTTCGTCCTAATCCTATTAGGGGGGTCAATTATAATGAGAAAATTGTTATCTTTTGTTACAACTGGTATTTTAGCAGCGGGACTTTTGGCTGGGTGTGGCAATACAGCTGACACAGGCGGAAAGGAAACTGGGGTGGAGGAGAAAACTTTTAAGCTTGCCCATAACATGAGTGAAGACCATCCTGTTCACAAAGCCCTTGAGGATTTCTCCAAGAAGGTGGAAGAAAAGTCGGATGGGCATATGAAGGTTCAAATTTTTGCAAATGGTGTTCTTGGAGCAGAAAAGGAAGTATTAGAGCAGCTGCAAGGCGGAGCTGTAGATATGACAAAAGTGAGTGCTGCAGCTTTGGAGAGCTTTGCTCCTGAATATGCTGTTTTTAGTCTCCCATATTTATTTGTCAGCAAAGATCATTTTTATAAATCCATGGAATCGGAAGCGATTCAAAAGCTTTACCTGGCAAACAAGGATAAAAAATTTGTAGGGTTGACTTATTATGATTCTGGTGCAAGAAGCTTCTATACAAAAGATAAGGCGATTAACACACCAAATGATTTAAAAGGGTTAAAGATTCGTGTCCAAGATTCACCTACCGCAATAGAGATGGTGAAATTACTAGGTGGGAACGCAACACCAATGGCGTATGGAGAGGTTTATACGGCACTGCAAGCGGGAGTTATTGATGGTGCGGAAAGTAATGAAACCGCATTAACAACTGGTAAGCACGGAGAAGTTGCAAAAGAGTTTTCAATCAATGAACATACAATGATCCCAGATATTCTCGTTATGAGCGCTGCTACATGGGACAGCCTATCTGAAGAACAGCAGAAAATTCTAACTGATGCAGCGGGAGAGTCAACAGAATACCAAAAGGAACTATGGAATAAAGCGATCGAAGAGGCGATAACAGTAGCAGAGTCAGAAATGGGCGTGAAATTCAACGAGGTAGATAAAGCGCCGTTTATTGAAAAGGTTAAGCCGATGCATGAGGAATATAGCAAGAAAGATCCCAAAATCAAAGAAATCATAGATGCGATTGAAGCTCTAAAATAATAGAGGAAAGGGTCAAGCTGCGCCTTGCTGGTAGAATGATAGGGCGAAAAAATAATGGCTTGCCCTTTCTATTTTATCTAGGGTGAAAAAGTTACCATGACAGTAAAAAAAATAGAAAAAGACACCGAAGAAGGAGTTTAGGTTATGAAAACAATACGAAGTTTTCTGGATAAGTTAATTATGTTTGTAGCGTGCTTATTCACCGTCATCATGGTTATCGGTGCAATCTGGCAGGTTTTTAGCCGATATATATTGGGGGATCCGAGCACGATTACAGAAGAGTTGCTTCGTTTCGGACTTATATGGACTACAATGTTAGGAGCAAGTTATGCTTTCGGCAAAAACCAGCATTTAGCGATAACCGGTTTATTGGATAAATTAAAAGGAAAAAACCAAAAAGCAATTAGACTGGTTAATGCTTTGTTCATTATTAGTTTTGCCGGTGCAGTTATGATCAAAGGCGGATTAAACATTGTATCCACGACCATGACACAGTTGACACCGATTCTGCAAATTCCAATGGGATTAATCTATTCCATCGTACCTATTTCGGGAACGATCATTATCATTTATCAACTATTAAATATGCCCGATTGGTTAAAGAAGAAAGAAGAAATCATATAGAGATGAAGGGAGGAGTTTTTCATGGGTGCGATTGAAACAGGTTTAGTGCTGGTAATTAGTTTTATTATTTTAATGGCAATGGGGGTACCAATTTCTGTAGCCACAGGGATAGCCTCTTTTATTGCTGCGCTAATGATTGTACCGTTTGACGTTGCCATTTTTACGGCAGCTCAAAAAATGGTTAGTGGGATCGACAGTTTTTCCCTTTTGGCCGTTATCTTTTTTATTTTGTCAGGAATTATTATGAATAACGGGGGAATCGCACTGCGTCTTGTCAACTTGGCAAAATTGATGGGCGGCAGTCTTCCTGGATCACTAGCTCATACGAATGTCGTAGGGAACATGCTGTTTGGATCGATTTCAGGATCCGCAGTTGCGGCAGCGGCTGCCATCGGTGGTACTATGGCTCCGCTTCAGGAAAAAGAAGGGTATAATAAAGCGTATTCTGCAGCGGTAAATATTGCCTCCTCTCCTGCAGGTTTATTGATTCCTCCGAGCGGAGCATTTATTATTTATTCGATGGTCAGCGGAGGTACTTCAATTGCCGCATTATTTTTAGCGGGATATGTACCGGGAATCCTAATGGGACTAACAATTATGGCTATTGCCTACTATATTGCTAAAAAAGAGAATTATCCAGTAGCAAAAAAACCGAGTTTTTCTGAGGGTGCAAAAGTTGTTATTGAAGCCATTCCAAGCTTACTGCTCATCGTGATCGTAATCGGGGGAATTGTAGCAGGAGTCTTTACTGCAACAGAAGGTTCTGCCGTAGCTGTTTTATATTCCGTCATTCTTTCTATCATTTATAAAACCTTAAAGTGGTCCGATGTTCCAAAGATTTTGAGAGAAACAGTTGTTATGACAGGAATTGTGTTATTTCTGGTTGCGGCTTCATCGATCATGTCCTGGGTAATGGCGTTTAGCGGTATACCAGCTGCGATTAGCCAAGCTGTATTATCCATTTCAGATAACCCTATTGTTATTCTATTAATCATTAATGTTGTATTGTTATTAGTCGGCACCGTAATGGATATAACACCAGCAATCCTGATTTTTACCCCTATCTTTTTGCCAATTGTAACTCAAATAGGCATGGATCCTGTTCATTTTGGAATTGTTTTGGTTTTTAACCTCTGTATCGGTATCGTGAGTCCGCCATCCGGAAGCAGTTTATTTGTCGGATGCAGTGTTGGGGGAGTTAGCATTGAGACCGTAACGAGACCATTATTAATTTTCATTGCCGGTTTAATTGTCACGTTACTGCTCGTAACGTATGTTCCAGCCATTACCTTGTTTGTTCCTAAACTATTTGGGGCTATGTAGCTGCTTAATCGTACTTATATCCTATTATTATATTAATCAAGTTAATAATATGTGACGGAGAAATGGAGACTCACACGGATTACCTGTTATTTTATTCAGGTCCTTCTGTCGTGGTCTCTTTTTTCACCATAAGCGTAATAGGGGGAATATATGAATCAGATTAGTTATTTGTTAAATCACAATCCAATAAAGGCTTCTGGACTGGATAATTCTGAACTCTTTTATTATCAGTCTGGTGCTCTATTAGTTATTTTTCAAACGGATAATATAGACTTTATCAAAACAGATTTAATTAACATTACTAATGATCTAGACAAAGTTTACCCAAAAGACAATACCAAACAGTATAGTATGATTATAAATCAAATTATTGAAGAGATTGATAAACAAATAAGTAATCCTGATTTAACTTTAAAGTATCTTGCTCAAGAAATAATCTTTATGAATAAGGACTATTTAGGAAAGCAATTTAAAAAAGAAACCGGGCAAACTTTTACTGATTACTTAATGCAATATCGCATGAATAAGGCGATGGAGCTTATCGCTGAAACGAACGATTTAAAGGTATGCGATGTAGCAGAAAAAATAGGATTTAAAAACAACCCTGCTTATTTTAGCAGGGCATTTAAGAAATTTACTGGTGTAACACCTTTAGCTTATCAAAAAGAAATAAGAAAGTGAGCCTTGAAAGATCAAGGCTTTTTGATGTTCGGAAAATTAACAGCATTCCAAATATCTGGAACCAAAGAACTTGACATTTTACTCTCCGCATCATATATTATCTAATAGTATTAGATAATTTGAAAGGTGCAATATAATGGATTACAGAGAGTTAGCAAAAGAAGTTATAAATAACATGACGAAAAACCCTAAAATGCCTTTTCAAAAAAAAGTTGATGATCTTTCTCATGGAGAAAAGAGGATATTAGGATACCTTGCTTATTGGAAAAAAGGCGTCACTTCTGGTGAAATTAGTGAAAAACTGTTTCTCAGTACCCCTCGTGTAGCATCTGCCCTTAACAGTTTATCCAAAAAAGGATTTATTGAACGAAATAGGGATGAGCGTGACAAACGTATTGTCATCGTGACCATCACAGATGCTGGACATAGTTTTGTTATGGAAGAATATGAAGAGGCATTATCTATGCTCGAGACTACACTGCAAAAACTAGGAGAAAAAGATGCGAAGGAGTTTGTTCGTATTTTAAAACGGATTACAGAATTCGCAACCGAAGATGAATGTTGATAATGCAGACTCATGGAGAGGATGCATTATTTTTGAAAATTATCTAACACTATTAGGTTTGTTCTGAATGAATCCTTAGGAGGGGTTTTTAACGTGCTGAAAATTTTTAAATATCTTCAGAAAAAGGATTGGCTGCTAATCATATGCAGTTTAATTTTCATTGTGACTCAGGTGTATCTCGATTTAAAGCTGCCTGACTATATGCGCGAAGTCACCGTGCTGGTACAGACGGAAGGAAGTAAGATGAGCGATGTTCTCCTAAATGGCGGGTATATGATTTTATGTGCTGTTGGCAGCATGGTTGCGGCAATGATTGTCGGATTCTTTGCCGCCAAAGTCGCCGCTGGTTTTTCTGTTCGGCTCCGTGCGATGGTATTTGAGAAGACCATGTCTTTTTCAATGGAAGAAATCAATGGCTTTTCAACTCCTAGTTTGATTACACGCTCCACAAATGATATCACACAGATTCAAATGCTGATTGCAATGGGACTGCAGGTAGTAATTAAAGCACCTATTTTAGCAGTGTGGGCAATCTTAAAGATTATGGGAAAAAGCTGGCAGTGGACGGCCACTACCGGGATCGCCGTTGCTATCCTAATTGTCATGTTAACGATTCTTATTTTTGTTGCGATGCCAAAATTTAAGGTGATTCAGAGTTTAACAGATAACTTGAATCGTGTTTCAAGGGAAAACTTATCAGGTATCAGGGTGGTTCATGCCTACAATGCCGAAAAGTATCAGGAAGCGAAATTTGAAAAAGCAAACGATGAACTGACCAAGACGAATCTTTTTACCAGCCGGACCATGGCCATTATTATGCCGACAATGGGCATTATTATGTCAGGTATGAGTCTAGCTATCTATTGGATTGGTGCCTACTTAATTAATAATGCGTCACTACCGAATCGTTTATCTCTATTTTCAGATATGGTCGTTTTCTCTTCTTATGCCATGCAGGTAATAATGGCATTTATGATGCTTAGCTTCGTATTTATCATGCTGCCTAGGGCATCTGTTTCTGCAAGACGAATTAATGAAGTGCTCGATACGGAGGCAACCATCATGGATGGGACAGAGAAAGAAGGAAAGAAGGACTACTCAGGCGAGGTTGAATTCCGGAATGTGAGTTTTAAATATCCAGATGCTTCAGATTATATACTTCGAAATGTTAGCTTTACTGCACACAAAGGAGAAACAGTGGCATTTATCGGCTCCACCGGCAGTGGGAAGAGTACACTGCTTAACCTCATTCCCCGCTATTTTGATGCAACGGAAGGGGAAGTATTGATTGATGGTCTGAATGTAAAAAATTATCAGCAAGAGGCATTACGTAATAAACTTGGTTATGTATCCCAAAAAGCTGTATTGTTCAGCGGTACCGTTTCTTCCAATGTAGCTTATGGTGAAAGTCGTAAGAGTTCAGCAAAGGACCATGCCATTAAAAAGGCGGTGGAAATAGCACAAGGTACGGAATTTGTTGAGAAAATGGAAAATCAGTATGAGGCTTCCATAGCTCAAGGTGGTACCAATATCTCTGGCGGACAGAAGCAAAGACTGTCCATTGCCCGTGCGGTATATAGACAGCCAGAAATCTATATTTTTGATGATTCATTTTCCGCACTAGATTATAAGACAGATAGAACGTTACGGTCTGTTCTAAAAAAAGAAACGCAAGATGCAACTACATTAATTGTTGCACAACGGATTGGTACCATTAAGGATGCAGATCGAATTGTTGTACTTGATGATGGTGAAGTGGTTGGAATTGGCACCCACCATGAGCTCTTGAAGAATTGTGAAGTTTACCAAGAAATTGCCTATTCTCAGTTGTCAAAGGAGGAGCTTGAAATTGGCTGAAAATCGTCAGGAACAGAATAGAATGACACCACCAGGCCCGCCGCATGGAGGCGGCCCCCGTGGACCAGTCGCAAAACCAAAGGATTTTAAGAAAACGTTTAGGCAGCTGATATCTTATTGCAAAGTTTTTTTGCCGCTAATTATCATAGCCTTGTTACTGGCAATGGCAGGGGCCATTTTCAACATCATTGGACCAGAGTTCCTGAATCAGATTACCGATTTGATTACGGAAGGAATGATGACCAGCATCGATCTTGACGCAGTAGTGAATGTCGGAGCAATTCTTGCTTTTTTATATGGCTTAGGTGCTTTGTTTAATTATATTCAAGGTTACATTATGGCCACCGTTACACAGCGAGTGTCTAAGAATTTACGCAAAGATATTTCAACAAAAATTAATCGTTTGCCGTTAAAATATTTTGACTCAACCAGTACCGGAGATGTTTTAAGTCGGATAACAAACGATGTTGATATGATTGGACAGACGATGAACCAAAGCTTAGGTGCACTCGTTTCGGCAGTGACCATGTTCCTCGGCTCTTTGATCATGATGTTTTATACAAACTGGATTATGGCAATTTCAGCCATACTATCTACTTTCATTGGCTTTGCTTTGATGACATTCATTATCTCAAAGTCACAAAAGTACTTTGCGCAGCAGCAAAAAGAGCTTGGTAAACTAAATGGCCATATTGAGGAAATCTATTCTGGCCACCATGTTGTGAAGGTTTATAATGGAGAAAAAAATGCGAAGGAAACCTTTCATGAAATCAACACAAGACTTTATGATAGCGCATGGAAATCTCAATTTATGTCAGGGCTGATGATGCCATTGATGATGTTTGTTGGTAATTTTGGTTATGTGGTCGTAAGTATCGTTGGTGCCGTTCTTGCAGTAAATGATGTCATTTCATTTGGTGTAATTGTAGCCTTTATGATTTATATCCGACTGTTTACGCAGCCTCTTACACAAATCGCCCAGGCGGCTACCAACCTGCAGTCCACTGCTGCAGCAAGTGAACGTGTATTCGAATTCCTCGCTGAAGAAGAGATTGCTGACGAGAGCGAAAAACAGGAAAGACTTGAAACTGTCATTGGGGATGTAGAGTTTAAAAATGTTCGTTTTGGCTATAGCGAAGATAAAATGGTCATCAATAACTTTTCCGCTATTGCAAAATCAGGTCAAAAAGTGGCAATTGTTGGTCCTACTGGTGCTGGTAAAACAACGTTGGTCAACCTGCTGATGCGATTCTATGAAGTAAATGGCGGGGAAATTTTGATTGACGGTGTACCAACACATAACCTCACGAGGGAAAACATTCATAACCTGTTTAGTATGGTTCTTCAGGACACGTGGTTGTTTGAAGGTACGATTCGTGAGAATATTGTCTATTCCAGACAGGGAGTAAGTGATGAGGAAATTGAAGAGGCCTGTAAAGCAGTGGGGCTTCACCATTTTATTAAAACACTGCCAAAAGGCTATGATACGATACTCGATGATAAAGCAAATCTTTCCTCTGGCCAAAAACAGCTCATTACCATCGCTAGAGCAATGATTGAGCATAAACCATTACTTATTTTAGATGAGGCAACTAGTTCGGTGGATACCCGTACAGAAGTATTGATCCAGAAAGCCATGGATAAACTGACAGTCGGCAAAACTTCATTTGTGATTGCCCACAGACTTTCTACCATTAAAAATGCTGATTTAATTCTTGTAATGAAAAATGGAGACATTATCGAAAGCGGAAATCACGAGGAATTACTTCAGAGAAATGGTTTTTATGCTGAGCTTTACAATAGTCAGTTTGAAAATGCGTCATAGTTAGCTTTAATGTTGGATTGCCCGAGGAAAAATTTTCTCCGGGCCATTTTATTCTTTCAATTTCTAAATATTACAATAACTATTATTTGTCTTTTCTGATATAATACATAATTAATCTCAAACTATTACATAGGTAATAAATGGCGAATTTTGAAAGGGGATACATACCTTTGAACTCAAATTATCTAGATTTACTCCTCCAAAAATATGATTGCGAAGAAAAAGTGGTAACTGAAATTATTAAACTGGAAGCCATTCTTAATCTCCCAAAAGGGACCGAACATTTTGTCAGCGATTTACATGGGGAGTATCAAGCTTTTCAACATGTATTAAGAAATGGTTCAGGGAATGTAAAAAAGAGAATCAGAGACTTGTTTCAAGACGTTTTATTTGAAAAAGAAATAAATGATTTTGCCACATTAGTTTATTATCCTGAAGAAAAATTAAAATTAATGAAAAGTCATTTCAGCAATGAACAAGAATTAAACCAATGGTATATCGTAATCATTGAGCGGATGATCAGGCTTATCTCTCACGCTTCCTCGAAATATACACGGTCGAAATTACGAAAAGCATTGCCGAATCAGTTTGTGTTTGTTATAGAAGAGCTGCTTTACAAAACGAACCAATCTGAAAATAAGGAGCAATATTATAAAGAAATAGTCGAGCAGATTATCTCCTTAGGACAGGCTGATAAACTCATAACAGGGCTTGCGTATACCACCCAAAGATTGGTGGTCGACCATCTCCATGTAGTGGGGGATATTTATGATCGTGGACCAGAACCTGATAAAATCATGGATACTTTGATTAATTACCATTCCGTTGACATTCAGTGGGGAAACCATGATGTACTCTGGATAGGTGCTTTTGCTGGTTCAATGGTTTGTCTGGCTAATATTATTCGTATCTGCGCAAGATATGACAATCTTGATATAATTGAAGATGTATATGGAATCAATCTTAGGCCTCTCTTGAACCTTGCCGAGAAATACTATCAGGACAATCCGGCTTTCAGACCTAAGGTACATTCAGATAAGAAGCAGTCTGATCATGAAATATTACAAATAACGAAAATTCATCAAGCCATTGCGATGATTCAGTTCAAACTTGAAATGCCTATTATAAAGAGACGCCCGTATTTTAATATGTCAGAAAGGCTTCTACTCGAGAAAATCGATTATGACAAGAACGAAATAACAATTTATGGACAAACCTATCCTCTAGAGAATACGTGTTTTGCAACGGTAAATCCAGAGCAGCCTGATCAATTATTGGAAGAAGAAAAGCAGGTCATGGAAAGATTATTATTTTCAGTCCAGCATTCAGAAAAGCTTGCCAGACATATGAATTTCCTGATGAAAAAAGGGAGTCTCTATTTAAAATATAACGGGAACCTATTAATACATGGCTGTATTCCTTTAGATGAAAAAGGAAATATGGAAAAAATGGTTATTGAAAATAATACCTATTCAGGCCGGGAGTTACTTGATGTTTTTGAACGGTATTTACGTCATGCCTTTACCCACCCTGAAGTCACAGATGATCTTGCGACCGATATGGTCTGGTATTTATGGTCGGGAGAATATTCATCACTCTTTGGAAAAAGAGAGATGACCACTTTTGAGAGGTACTTTATTAAGGACAAGGCGACTCATAAAGAGGGAAAGAACCCATACTACTATTTACGTGAAAATGAGGAAATTTGCCGTAAAATCCTAACAGAGTTTGATCTGAATCCTGACCAAGGTCACATTATCAATGGTCATACACCAGTTAAAGAAATTGAGGGAGAAGATCCAATTAAAGCAAATGGCAAGATGATCGTAATCGATGGTGGTTTCTCCAAAGCTTATCAATCAACAACAGGAATAGCAGGTTATACGTTACTATATAATTCCTTCGGTATGCAACTGGTCGCCCATAAGCATTTTAATTCAAAAGAAGATGTTTTACTTAACGGGACAGATGTTTTATCCATTAAAAGAGTGGTAGATGAAGAGTTAAAGAGAAAAAAGGTTAAAGAAACAAATGTTGGAGAGAAATTATTGCAGGAAATCTCGATTTTGAATAGTCTGAGAGAATATCGCTATATGGATTAACACCAATAAGAAGAGGGGTAATTTGCCCTCTTCTTATTTTTTTCCTTCTATACCAATAAAACAAATTCCTTAGCAGATACTCGAAAAAAATGTAGAGGTATACACAAAATATTCTTATTTAAAACAAAAATGCGAACATGAAGTATGTATAATAAAATTGATATTCTTATATCAATGACTAATCTCAGTTTTTCTAAAAATATCGAATTCAATACACAGTGGAAGGTGTACTAATAGGATGAAAACAACCGAAAATCCTCTCAATGAATTAATTGCTTCCAATTTATATGCCCGCTATAGTGGAATTTTATCCCTGTCAGATATTCCTTTAGTATTGGTCGATACAAATGGCCATGTTATGCATGAGCTAATTCCTGCTCCCGATTTTTGCAGGTTTGTATGTAAAAAGCAAGGAGATCAGAAGGTTTGCCCAGACTACAACAGCCGTTTTAACCCGGATAAGGGGGAGAAGGGAAGGTTTATATGCCATTATGGCTTGCATAATATCTTTATACCGATTAAAAAGAATGACGAAACTGTAGGTTTTGTTTCCGGAATGAAGGTTTATTCGCAGGATACAGAATACCAAAAATATATGATTGATATCCAGTCTCTTAAGGAAGAAATAAAAACAGAGTTGGAATTCATTGCCAAGTCCATTGCATCATTGAAAACCGTTGATGAAAATAAAATGAAGATCCATGAGCAAATATGCAGCCATATTGCGAAGAATATCAGCATTGACCTGACCGAAAGCACCAAGAACCATACAGAATCCGCAATAACCAGATTATCTATTGAAAAGGAAATGCTGGAGAAAAAGATTATAGACTTAGAAGCGAAAAACATGTCGCTGGTGGTCAATCCACATTTTTTGTTTAATACCTTGAACTGTATTGCCCGGATCGCCTATTTTGAACATTCTCATAAAACAGAGGAACTGATCTACTGCCTGTCCGATTTGCTGCGGTACAATTTAAAGCAGGATGATCAACTTCACACTATTGGTTCTGAAATCGATAACATTGAGAAATATCTTTACATCCAAAAGGCACGATTTAAAAATCGGCTGGAGTATACAATCGATGTTCCTGAGAATATTAGGGCTTACAGAATTCCGAATATGGTCATTCAGCCTATTGTTGAGAACGCCTTAATTCACGGTATCACACCGAGACGTGATGGAGGAAAAATACATATCATTACCAAAGAAACTGAAAAGGCAGTTATTATTACAGTTGCAGATAATGGAAATGGTTTCTGCAGAGAGGCCATCGAAAAAATCAAACAATCTGAAAATAAATCGGGTCTGGGGTTCCGAAGCACTGACAGGCGCCTAAAACAAAATTATGGTGAATGTTACGGCTTAGAGATTATAAAATCTGATTTTAGCGGGAGTACAGTCGCTATCAAGATTCCCAACCAGATGACCGGGAGGCCGTAGAATGAACGTTGTCTTGATTGTAGAAGATGAAATGCTTGAACGGGAGTTCCTGACAATGATTGTACGTGACGAACTTCAACCCGAGGATATTTTGCTGACTGCAGACAGCGGAAACGAGGCTGTCAAGCTGGCCAAGCAGTACCGTCCCAATGTTATTTTTATGGATTTGATGATTCCTGATATGGATGGTTTAAGTGTGGCTCAAGAGATTAGAAAATTCTTGCCTCACTCGTGCATAAGCATTCTATCTGCTTATTCCGATTTTTCCTATGCACAAAAAGCCATCAGTCTAAGAGTTTTTGAATATCTTTTAAAACCGGTCAAACCTATTACAGTCTTAGAGATACTCGGCAAAATGTTGAAAGCGGTTTCGGATATCAAGCAAGGAGCCGGCCGGGATAAGCCGGAAGTAGTTATCAAGGAAACCTATAATGAGCACTCTCATTTTATCGAAGAAGCAATTAAATATATTGGGACATATTTTCGAGAAAAATTAACTTTGGAAATGGTGGCCGCCAAAGTATTTGTGAATCCAAAATATTTCAGTCATGTTTTTAAAAAAGAAATGGGTATCGCGTTCACTGAATATATCATTCAACTGAGAATACAATATGCCTGCAGACTGCTTGAAACAACCAATTACCAGGCTTACCGGATTTCCATTGAATGCGGCTTCTCGGACCCATCTTATTTTAATAGAGTTTTCTGCGCCAAAATGAACATGACACCTCAAAATTATCGAAAAAACATCCACGCTTTAAATCAATAGGATTCCTCTCGTGGGGAAAAGGTGAATGGTTAAAAAGCTCCCCACTGTAAAAGCGACAGTGGGGGATATTTTTAATAGCATTTTTCAAAAATAACCTTTAAATCTTCCTTAGCAGGCTGCCTAGGATTTGTCGGGGTGCAGCGGTCAAGTAACGCTGTCTCCGCCAAATGCTCCAATGCGTTTGCAAACTCAGTCTGATCAATGCCGAGGTACCTGATTTTATCCTCAATTCCAAGGGACTTTTTCAGGCGCTTTATAGCTTGCATGAAATTTACTGCACCCTCACGTTTTGTTCTGGCTGGGAGCTGCAGTATCACAGCAAGTTTTGCATAGCGACTGGCAGCATATTCACCTAAGGGACCGTTTAAATCGGCATTGTATTCCATCACCTGATTCAGCAATAGTGCGTTCGAGCGGCCATGAGAAATGTGAAAAGTACCGCCAAAGGCATGGGCAAGGCTGTGATTAATACCAAGACCGGTATTGGTAAACGCCATTCCTGCTAAACATGAGGCATTCAGCACACAATCACGGGCAAAATCATTTTTCGGGTCCTTGTAGAGTGTTTCGAGATTTTCAAAAATCAGTTTGATAGCCTTTTCGGCAAGGGCATCGGAAAAATGAGTTGCCTTGGTAGAAACATAGGCCTCGATGGCATGAACTAAAACATCAATTCCTGTATCTGCGACCACATGCTGCGGGACATGCTGGATACAGGTAGAATCAAGGATGGCAATGTCTGGTGCTATAAATTCATCAATCACTACAATCTTTTCGCCATTTGAAGTAATGACGGAAAAGTCGGTTACTTCAGATCCGGTGCCGCTAGTCGAAGGGATTGCGATAAAGAGAGGTTTGTTAATTTCTGCCCCCTCAACAGCGGCGAATTGCCAGGCAAAATAAAGGATTCCTTTGGCTGAATCAATGGCTGAGCCGCCGCCGATGGCAACAAGAACATCTGCACCACTTTCTCTGTAAAGCTTCAGCCCATCGGCAATTAACGAAACATCGGGATCAGGGCGGACCCCTGTGAAAATGTGGGAGCTGATTCCAGCATCATGCAAGTAATCTACAACCTGTTGCAGGTATCCCAGCGATTCCATAATAGAATCGGAAACAATAAATGCCCGTGACCCTTTAACTTGCTTTAAAAATTTCAGCGAATCCCGATTAAAGTATACTTTGGTTTTGAGAATAAACTGGTCTTCTATGGTCGGTACCCCCATTCATGAGCTTTTTAACAATAATCCATGTTAAGAATATCATGGAACCGAACCGGCAGATTGAAGATTCGCCAGATAATATAGTATTATCGCAGCCTATTTATAACTTAAATGGTACTAATTCTTTTTTTCTTGAACAATCGCTATATTTAAAGGTAATATTACTATTTTATTCACAGAGGTTGATTGACCTCCCATTTTTATGAAATTATACTTTTACTAACAATCTTAATGTGCACTGGTGGAATAATATATGAATATAGAAGATTTAGTACAGAGCAAGCTTCGCAGCATTTTTGATGATGACTATCTTATCTTCGACAAATCCCGTTTTGCCGGCGGACTTACTAATTATAATTACATTATGAACATCAAAGGATCAGAATATATTATCAGGCAGCCGGGCGGAATGACTAACCAAATGATTGATCGAAGTATTGAAAAGGTCAACAACCGGATTGCTTCGGAACTTGGTCTTAATTCAGAATGTGTTTATTTTGATGAAAATAGCGGGATTAAAATCAGTGCCTATATAAAGAATAGTCAAAACGTTGCGCTTGCCAATCCCTGTAAGAATGGAAATTTAAGAGCTGTCTCAAGTTTGTTGAAAAAAACTCATTTGAGTAAAAGACATTTTCCTAATGTCTTTGATTGGAAAACTGAACTAACAAAATATGAGCAGATTGTGAAAGAGCTTAACGGCGATTTTTTCTATGATTATCATGCTCTCAAGAGGAACCTGCTTAATTTTTTGGGTCAAAATATTATACAAACGATATCTCAACCCTGCCATAATGATCCAGTACCGGAGAATTTTGTGATAAATGACAAGGATGAAGCCTATCTGATTGACTGGGAATATTCTGGGATGAATGACCCGGCATGGGATGTTGCTGCCTATATTCTTGAATCCAAACTAGACGACGAATCAATAAAAGATTTTCTCACGGACTATTACGACCATTACCCAAAACGGGAGGAAATAGCAAAAATAAAAGGCTTCATGCTGGCACAAGATTTGCTTTGGACTGTATGGGCACTCATCCGGCATTACAATGGCGATGATTTTCTTGACTATTGCTATTTTAGGTACGAACGGTTTCGAAAGAATATGGTAGCAATTAGCCATTTATCTGATTATTCCATCTCCAGCATAGTGAAAAATTAAATAATCTAAATGAAAGAGGATGTTCCAAAAGGGTCTAACCCTTCCTTATAGAACATTCTCTTTTTTTATGGATATTTTACAAGATTTATGACGAATTTGCGGACGATGTTTTTATGCAAATAAATAACGATTGTACAATCCAATAAAAACAACAGATGGAAATTATCCAGTAAAACCTTTCCTAGATGCCATGATTAAGCGCTCTTATCAATTATGATGAAGATGCAATTTATTTAAGGTGAAAATTATTTTTACGAAGGAGTTTTGCGTATGAACGCTGTGGCAGGATCTACTCATTCAAATTCATTAGCCCTTGCTGCTAAGCAGAAGGTAGCCTCACAATTTTTCAAAAAGGGAATTGTAATCGCTTTATTCTCAGGTTTGATGTATGGTTTCTATTCCGCATTCCTGACATTAGGAATGTCGAAGGGCGTTTGGGCTGACTGGTATGGCGCTGAAACGGTCCTATCAGCCTTTGTGATCACCTATTTGCTTGGTGCTCTGGGCAGTGCGGTTAATGATACCACGAGCGCGGGTTGGGCCTTACTTAATGTCGGTGTAAAAGGAAAAATGGGAGATTTCTTTCGGACACTTAAGACAAAACCTGGACGTGTGATGATTTTAGCAGCTTTAGTCGGAGGACCAATCTCTAGTACTGCTTATGTTGTCGGTCTTCAAATGGCGGGATCCATCGTTATTCCAATTACGGCACTTTGTCCGGCCATTGGTGCGATTCTAGGCAGACTGCTTTACAAACAGCAATTAAACAAACGAATGATGTTAGGGATCGCCATTTGTGTTATTGCCAGCTTCATGATTGGCAGCACAAGCATTGGCGGCGATGCGCCAAAAGGTATGTTACTTGGGATTTTAATTGCATTCATAGCGGCTCTGGGCTGGGGCTTTGAAGGCTGTGTTGCCGGCTATGGTACATCGATGATTGACTATGAAATCAGCATTACGATCCGTCAAGTCATTTCAGGTCTTTCCAACTTAATTATTCTAATCCCTATTTTTGGATTGCTTGCTGGTGATATCGGACTTTCAGCTGATCTTGCTATTCAGGCATTTTCAAGTGGGCCAGCGATGATTTGGATAGCAATCGGAGGTTTTTGTGCCTGGATTTCTTATATGTGCTGGTATCGAGGAAACAGTATGTGTGGTGCCGCTCTAGGTATGGCTTGTAATGGAACATATTCGTTCTGGGGTCCATTCTGCTGCTGGATCGTCCTTGGTGTTATCTTCGGCATGGATGGCTGGTCAATTCCACCTATTGCCTGGATTGCGGCCGTGGTAATGGTATTTGGTATCTTATTGATCGCCATGAATCCACTCGATCTATTCAAAAAAGGGAACAGGCATAATGATCAAAAAATTGCTAGCTAATAGAGTAATTTTATATGGAGGAGAATGATCTTGAACCCACTTAACTATGCTATTTTAAAACACTTTACACGAGTGAATGAAGCTTGTGCAGAAGACGTGATTGAAGCGCTAAAAAGTAAATACGGAAAATTCAAGGCCCTTAATAGAAAAGATATAATTTCCGCACTCATGACGGCCGAAGCCAATGGTCTTATTGAAGAAACAAGATTTGATTTAGACCCAGACGGCGTCTTAAGAATTTACTATCAAGCTCATGAAGATGGTGCAAGCACCATTAACAAATACATTAAAGACTGATCAACCTTGGGGGGAATACGATGAGGTATCAAGGTGATGAAGCATTAGGACTTGTGGAGACAGTTGGTATGGTGCCGGCAATTGAGGCAGCAGATAAAATGCTGAAAGCAGCTAATGTGGAATTGATATCATATGAAAATGTCGGCTCAACGCTCGTTACCATCATGGTAAAGGGTGATGTGGCTGCTGTTAGGACAGCTGTAGAAGCGGGAGCTGCCGCTGCTGCGGCAATCGGCAAATTAACGGCTCACAATGTGATGCCACGCCCGATTAGGAGTGTTGGTGACATCGTTTCATTATATGACATTGATAAATAAATAAGGTTAGGGGACTACCTAAATGAATAGATACGAAGCATTAGGATTAATTGAAACATTTGGGATTGTCTATGTGTTAGAGGCAGCAGATGCGATGTGTAAAGCAGCAGATGTGGAATTGATAGGCTTCGAAAACGTGGCGTCAGGTTACATTTCCGTTCTGGTCCGCGGAGATGTGGGAGCTTGTAAAACCGCGGTAGAAACCGGTGTACAAGCAGTAGAAAATCTTGGAGTCCAGGTATATAGCTCTGTAGTAATAGCTAGACCCCATCAAGATATTGAAAAAATCATAGCACGTTATTCCATTGATAAGTTGCTTGGTTGAAAATGTGGCTGAAATGAAAAGGAGAGTCAGAAATGAAAATTATTGATAACGATTTGCTCTCCATCCAAGAAGCGCGAATCCTAGTGGAAAATGCCCGCGAAGCACAAAAAAAACTTGCTGCTTTTCCACAGAAGAAACTTGATGAAATTGTTGGATTAATTGCAGAAGAGATTCGGCAACATGCAAAAGAGCTTGCAATAATGTCCAGTGAAGAAACTGATTACGGTAATTGGCAGGATAAGTACATAAAAAACCGCTTCGTTTCCGAATATTTGCCGGAGAAGCTTAAAGGAATGACCTGTGTAGGTGTCATTAGCCGAGATCAGCACAATAACACGATGGATATCGGAGTTCCAATTGGTGTTGTAATTGCTCTTAGTCTTGCCACCAGTCCGGTTTCTACTACTATATATAAAACGTTAATTGCGATAAAGTCCGGTAATGCCATCATCTTTTCGCCGCATCCAAGAGCAAGGAAAACGGTTGGAAAAGCGCTGGATATGATGATTCAGACAGCTGAGGCAGCTGGTTTGCCGGAAGGGGCACTTTCCTATCTGCACACCGTAACGCCAAGTGGAACATTAGAGTTAATGAATCATCCTGGTACTTCCTTGATTATCAATACCGGTGTACTTGGTCTGTTGAAAGAAATAAATAAGTCCGGGAAGCCCGTAATTTACGGCGGAAACGGCAATGGACCAGCATTTATCGAACGTACGGCTGACGTCAAGCAGGCAGTAATGGACATCATTGCCAGCAAAACATTTGATAACGGTGTTGTCTCTGCCGCAGAGCATTCTGTTGTCGTCGATAGCTGCATAGCATCCGAAGTAAAACGTGAGTTTCAGGTTAATGGTGCTTATTTTATGACATCAGAAGAATCGCAAAAGCTCAGCAGCCATCTTTTTCAAGCAAATGGCTGTGTTGATCCTGAAATGGTGGGCAAAACCGCATCACAATTGGCTAGTCGCTCCGGGTTTTCTGTACCGGATAGTGTGAAGGTACTTGTTTCAGAGCAAAAATATGTTTCAGATGAAAATCCGTTCACGAAAGAAATGCTTTGTCCGGTGTTCGCCTACTATATAGAAGACGACTGGATCAATGCTTGTGAAAAGTGTATTGAATTATTAATTAGCGAAAAGGATGGGCATACGCTTGTCATTCATTCATCAGATGAAGAAGTCATTCGCCAGTTTGCTTTAAAAAAGCCGGTAGGCAGGGTGCTTGTAAATACGGGTTCAACTTTTGGGAGCATGGGGATTACAACGAATTTATTCCCGGCCATGACCCTTGGCAGCGGATCGGCGGGTGTTGGCATTACAACTGATAATGTCTCACCGATGAATCTGATTTATATCAGAAAGGTTGGTTATGGAGTGAGAAGGCCGGAAGAGATGAGCATTGGTGCTTTGATGGGGGGAAATCCTTCATTGGGAAATATGTCGCAAACTTCGGAGTATAACCCAGAAGAATTGCAGATGCTCCAGCAAATATTAAAAAATGTGCTTCAAGGGAGTTTATAGAGTAATAGATTTTGAGAGAATCATGTATTTAGATTTCAAAGAAGGAGAGGTAGGAATGTTAGATATACGTGACTTTTCAGTTAAATTAGCCCAAGCGACCAAAAATATGTCTGAAGCGGAGCGGGCATCACTAATTAAATTGTTTGAAGGTGTCTCAAAAAATATGGGTCAGGAAGAACTTACATCTGACCACAGCAGTCATGACGGTGGGATTCCAAATGGGATGACGGAGCGTTTAGCAGCCTTAAAAGAAAATTATTTGAAACATGTTCCGACTATTACTACACATCGAGCCAGGGCAATCACAAAGATTGCGAAGGAAAACCCAGGCATGCCAAAGATTATGCTGCGTGCAAAATGTTTCCGTTATTGTTGTGAAACAGCACCTCTCGTTATTCAGGACAATGAGCTAATTGTTGGAGCACCAAACGGAGCACCGCGTGCAGGTGCATTTTCTCCTGATATAGCATGGAGATGGATGGAGCAAGAAATTGACACGATCGATACACGTCCGCAGGATCCTTTCTATATTTCTGAAGAAGATAAACGGATTATGCGCGAGGAATTGTTCCCTTTCTGGAAAGGGAAATCCGTTGATGAGTATTGCGAAGACCAATACCGCGAAGCTGGTCTTTGGGAGCTTTCGGGTGAATCCTACGTTTCCGATTGTTCCTACCATGCGCTGAATGGCGGCGGTGACTCCAATCCGGGATACGATGTCATCCTGATGAAGAAGGGGATGCTCGATATCCAGCAGGAGGCAAAGGATCACCTAGAAAAGCTGGAATATCAAAATCCAGATAATATTGAAAAAATCTATTTCTATAAATCTGTCATTGATACGACAGAAGGCGTTATGATCTATGCCAAGCGTTTATCTCAGTACGCTGCTGAACTTGCAGCCAAGGAAACGAATCCAAAGCGCAAGGCAGAATTACTAAAGATTTCAGAGGTGAATGCCAGAGTACCTGCCCATAAGCCGCAAACCTTCTGGGAAGCCATTCAAGCAGTATGGACGATTGAGTCCTTGCTTGTTGTCGAAGAAAATCAGACAGGTATGTCAATCGGCCGCGTAGATCAGTATATGTACCCATATTATAAAGCAGACAAAGAATCTGGCCGCATGACCGACTTTGAGGCATTTGAATTAGCAGGATGTATGTTAATCAAAATGTCAGAAATGATGTGGGTAACAAGTGAAGGCGGTTCTAAGTTCTTCGCAGGATACCAGCCATTTGTCAATATGTGTGTCGGCGGTGTAACCCGAGATGGCCGTGACGCAACCAATGACTTGACCTACTTATTGATGGATGCGGTTCGTCACGTGAAAATTTATCAGCCATCATTGGCGGCACGGATTCATAACCGATCACCACAAAAGTATTTGAAGAAAATTGTTGAAGTTATACGTTCCGGTATGGGATTCCCAGCATGCCATTTCGATGATGCCCATATCAAGATGATGCTGGCAAAAGGGGTTTCTATAGAAGATGCAAGGGACTACTGTTTGATGGGGTGTGTAGAACCACAGAAATCTGGCCGCCTTTATCAGTGGACCTCCACTGCTTATACACAATGGCCAATCTGTATTGAGTTGGTGCTGAACCATGGAGTTCCGCTCTGGTACGGCAAGCAGGTGACCCCGGACTTGGGAAGCTTGAGCCAATTTAAAACATACGAAAATTTTGAAAATGCCGTGAAAGAGCAAATTAAATATATTACAAAATGGTCTGCTGTCGCTACCGTCATTTCCCAGCGTATTCACAAAGAATTGGCACCAAAACCACTTATGTCAATCATGTATGAAGGCTGTATGGAAAAAGGCCTTGATGTTTCTGCTGGCGGTGCGATGTACAACTTCGGTCCAGGAGTTGTCTGGTCTGGATTGGCCACGTATACAGACTCCATGGCTGCAATTAAAAAATTGGTATTTGATGAGAAGAAATACACACTTGAGCAGTTGAATGAAGCATTAAATGCCGACTTTGCAGGTTATGAACGGATACGTACGGACTGCTTGAATGCTCCGAAGTATGGCAATGACGATGATTATGCCGATTTAATCGCTTCAGATTTAGTGAATTTTACCGAAATGGAACACCGCAAGTACAAGACATTATATTCCGTTTTGAGCCATGGTACATTGTCGATTTCCAACAACACTCCATTTGGACAAATGACAGGTGCATCCGCCAATGGACGTCATGCCTGGCTGCCATTATCTGATGGAATCAGCCCGTCGCAGGGCTCTGATGTCAAGGGGCCGACGGCAATTATTAAGTCAATTTCAAAAATGGCCAATGACAACATGAACATCGGTATGGTTCATAACTTCAAGCTAATGTCTGGTTTGCTCGATACACCTGAGGGTGAAGAAGGAATTATTACCCTATTGCGTACAGCCTCCGTACTAGGTAATGGTGAGATGCAATTCAACTACCTCGATAACGAGACCTTGATTGAAGCACAGAAACATCCGGAACGCTACCGTGACCTAATTGTCCGTGTGGCAGGTTACAGTGCCTTCTTCGTTGAGCTTTGCAAGGATGTTCAGGACGAAATCATCAGTAGAACAATGCTGAATCATTTGTAAATTTTTAAATTAAGATTTTCCTGTTGCCTGCCCGCAGCCATGTGTTTTGGTATCAGAAAAGTTACGTAAGGAGATTAAGGGTATGACAGGTTTGATTGAGAGAAAAGCACTCATTTTTAACGTACAGAAATATAACATGTTCGATGGACCAGGAGTAAGAACCATTGTGTTTTTTAAAGGGTGCCCATTGCGCTGTAAGTGGTGTGCCAATCCTGAAGGTTTAGAACGGAAATTTCAAGTCATGTTAAAACAAAGCTTATGTACAGATTGCGGCGCCTGTGTTCCTGTCTGCCCGGTTGGCATGCTTAATCTATCAAAAGGAAAGCTTAAGATATCCCGCGATATCGATTGTACTGGCTGCCGCAAATGTATCGGTGTTTGTCCGGAATCGTCGTTATCGATAGCCGGAGAAGCAAAAACGATTTCAGAACTGCTGGAAATCGTCGAAGAGGACAGGACATTTTATGAATTATCCGGCGGCGGCATCACCCTTGGCGGCGGTGAAGTACTGATGCAGCCTGAGGCTGCCGTAAATCTTCTGATGGCTTGCAAGAAAGAAGGGATTAATACCGCCATAGAAACAAGCGGCTATGCAAAGCTGGAATCGGTCCTTCAAGTTGCTGAGTTTACAGACTTATTCCTTTACGATATCAAGCATATGGATTCCGAGCGGCATTTCGAATTAACTGGCGTGCGCAACGAGCGGATATTAAACAACCTGAGCGAACTGCTGAAGCGCAGGTATAATGTGCAAATTCGGATGCCTCTGCTGAAAGGCTACAACGACAGCAAGGAAGAAATTGATCAAGTCATTCAATTTTTACTGCCCTATAAGGATAATAAAAATTTCAAAGGGCTTGACCTTTTGCCGTATCACAAATTTGGGGTCAATAAGTACAATCAACTCGGTAATGAATACCAAATCACTGGAGATCCAAACATGACCGAAACCGATATGAGGCGGATTGAAGACTGGTTTAAACAATATGAATTTCAAGTGAAGGTAGTCAATCACTAATAGATTAATAGAGTGAGGTAATGACGATGGGATCAGTTGGGAAAAAGGCGATAGAGCGAATTATCCAGGAATCTGTTCCTGGAAAACAAGTGACCATTGCTCATGTCATTGCTTCCCCCATGCCGGACATATATGAACGGCTGGGAATCGATGAAAAAGGTGCAATCGGGATTCTGACGCTGACACCCTATGAAACGGCCATAATAGCAGCTGATATCGCCACAAAGTCAGCTGATGTGGAAATTGGCTTTCTTGACCGCTTTACGGGTTCTGTCGTCATTAGCGGTGATGTCCAAAGCGTCGTAACTGCTCTTGAAGCCGTTAATAATACATTGAAAACAATGCTGGGTTTTACAACAACCCTAATAACACGAACATGAGAAAGAAGAGAATAATGGTAATCGGACCGACTGCTTGCGGCAAGACTACATTGGTCAACGCCCTAAATGAAGAGGATAAACCGATTCGTAAAACGCAGAACCTGATCTATGGCAAAAATACCATAGATGTTCCAGGAGCTTATATCGAAAATACATGGATGTACAAATATTTAATTTCTGCTATGCAGGATGCATCACATGTCTTGATCCTTGTCGATCAATCTAAGCCTGCAGAGGTTTATTCGCCTGGTTTTGCCAAAGTGTTTCGATGTCCTGTTATTGGTGTCATTACAAAAGCGGATGCCACGCCGGAAAATGAGGATAAATGCATACAACAGCTAAAGGAAATCGGAACGGCAAATCCTTATTTTAAAATAAGTGTGCAGCAAGACATTGGCATCAGTGCCTTAAAAGAATATCTATTTGAACAGAAAGCTAGGTAATGAAAATGAAATTTATTACCGAAAGTTACTTAAGGGAGCTATATAAAAAAGAACCCTTCACAGATTTTGTGTTAAGAACAGGAACGAGACTTACTCCTGGCGGCAGGCAGTATCTCACAGATAAGGGAATTAAAATGCATGATTCAAGTATCAAGAAAATATCTGGCCGAACAAAGCAACAAGCTGAGGAACTATCCGTACCGGAAAACAAGGTGGATTGGAAAAGGCTTCAGTTTCATAGCAGGCTGAAATCGACAGAAGCCTTGTTCCTGTTGACCTGTGAAGAGCTTCTTGGGAGAGACGTTGTTCTCGCTCACCATATCGTGAAGTTGTACAAACAATTTTCTTCAATAAAGAATGCCGTGAATTCGCTTGGCACGGTCGAGAACCTACCTTGTAATGATTGCACTGGTATCATGAAATGCAATTTTTCTAGTAACCTGGGTGACTGTTTTGAAATCACAGAATTTCATATGCAGCTTGAAAAAGGCAGGGAATTGTTACTGTTGCATCGACTTCGTTGTGCTTTGCAGGAGCTCGAGCCGCTAATGCTGGAACTCAGTGACAGTGATAATGAAGAAAAAGCATGGAACATCGATATGATTGGCAAGGTGAATCAGGTTATTAACACGCTGTCGCAATACATCCACAAAACGATAGGAGGGACCGAATGTCTGAGACTTTTGAATACTGCGACAAGCTAGTTGAGAATTTTGAAAAAGTAATTGAAAAGCCCAGGGTCGGTAAGTCATCAGTTTACTATACCGGAGTGGATTTAGGAACAGCTTGTGTCGTGTTAGCTGTATTGGACGAAAATTACCAACCAGCAGCAGGCGCCTGCCGCTACGCAGATGTCGTTCGTGATGGGATGGTAGTGGATTATATCGGGGCCGTTAATCTGGTGCGAGAAATGAAGCACGAACTGGAAGAGAAACTGGGAACTCAATTAATGTACGCAGCTGCAGCAATTCCACCGGGTACGGATGAATTAGACGGGGGTGCCGTAAAGAATGTCGTTCAAGCGGCCGGATTTGAACTGACCAACCTTCTGGATGAACCGACTGCTGCGAATGAAGTGCTCAAAATGCAGAACGGTGCCGTGGTTGATATTGGCGGCGGTACAACAGGTATTTCGATTCTAAAGGATGGCAAGGTCGTCTATGTCGTGGATGAGCCAACAGGGGGAACCCATTTTTCGCTAGTGATTTCCGGAGCCTATAAACTTCCATTTACTGATGCTGATCAATACAAACGTGATTCCAAGAATCATAAAGAATTGCTGCCGGTATTAAAACCGGTAATTGAAAAAATTGCCTCCATCATAACCCGGCATATCAACAATCACGAGGTAAAGGAAATATCCTTGGTTGGAGGTACCGCCTGTTTGGAAGGAATCGAGGTAATCATTGAGAAGAAAACAAGGATATACACACATAAGCCAAAGAATCCAATGTTTGTGACTCCACTAGGGATCGCGCTAAGCTGTACACAGGAAATCATGGACTAGCAAACTACAAGAAGGCATGGATGGCTAGATTAAGAAAGTTCATCTATGAAACCTACAATACAAGATGGAAGAAGGTGTCAATTTATGATAACGGCAAAACTTATTGATAATGTCTGGGCAACTAGAAAAGCAGAATCACTTAACGGGTTAAAGTTTATGCTTGCTGAAGTGATTGGCGGCAGTAATGAAGGGGAGCGTTTAGTCGTTGTCGATATCATAGGTGCCGGGATTGGCGACAGGGTGATTGTTACGACTGGTTCATCAGCCAGAAAAATGCTTAGTGATGACACCGTTCCGGTTGATGCCTGTGTTGTTGGAATCATAGATGAAGATTGTCAGTTTAAGTGATAAGGGGGATGGGAGATTGAGTCTTCTAGATTTGGTAAAAGAAGCAGGCATCGTCGGAGCAGGAGGAGCGGGATTCCCTACACATGTAAAGCTGGCTGCAAAGGCGGAGTTTATCCTTCTAAACGGAGTGGAGTGCGAACCGCTGCTGCGGGTGGACCAGCAGTTAATGGCGTTATTTCCAGATGAAATTATTAAAGGATTCGAGGGTGCTGGAAGACTGGTTGGTGCGGAGAAAGCTTTGATTGGAATAAAAGAAAAGCATAAAGAAGTCATGGCGATTTTAAAACAGCGAATCAAGGAGCTTGAACTCGACAGCTTTGTTAAGGTTAAAGGACTAAAGGATGCCTATCCTGCGGGTGATGAACAGGTGTTAGTTTACGAACTGACAGGAAGGGTCGTTCCGGAGGCAGGGATCCCGATTGAGGTTGGCTGTGTCGTGATTAATTCCGAAACGGCGTTAAATATCTATCATGCCTCAAATGGAAAGCCTGTAACGGAAAAATATATCACAGTTGCAGGTGATATTCCGCAACGGATGACCGTAAAGGTTCCTGTAGGCACACCAACCATGGATGTCCTGCGCTTGAGCGGCATCAAAAATTTTGATGATTATGCCGTCATAGATGGCGGTCCGATGATGGGCAAGGTCATGAACAGCATAGACGGCCATGTAACAAAGAAAACCAAAGGCTTGGTCATTTTAAAAAAGCAACATAACCTGATTAAACGAAAAACAACGACCTTGGAAGCAGCGAAGAGAATTAATAAGTCCTGCGAACAATGCCGAATGTGCACAGAAATGTGTCCGCGCTATTTGCTAGGGCATCATCTTCAGCCTCATAAGTTGATGAGAGTCACCAACTATGGACTGCAGAATCAAGAAGATCAAAAAATGGTTTATCTATGCTCCCAATGCAATTTGTGCGAATTATTCTCATGCCCTATAGGCTTATTTCCGAAGTTTAACAACCAGTATTTGAAGCAGCAGTTAATGGAAAACAATATTCGTTTTACGAGAGTACCTACTTCATATACAGCCCGCAAAAATCGCGAGTTTCGTTTGGTTCCGAGCAAGCGTCTCGTTGCAAAATTAGGCTTATATCATTTAGATAAACCGGCTCCAATGTCTGACGTAACAGTGAATCCAGAGATTGTCCGGATTGCCCATAGCCAGCATGTCGGAGCACCTGCGATTCCAGTTGTTACTGTTGGCGATCATGTAACCATGGGACAGTTAATTGGGAAAATTCCCGACAGCAGCTTAGGAGCAGCGATTCATGCAAGTATTTCTGGCAAGGTTGTCGAAATTGAAAAAGCGTATATTGCAATAAGGAGGACCTAAGATGGCGAATGCAATCGGAGTCGTAGAATTTACTAGCATTGCCCGCGGGATCTATACGGCAGACCAGATGGTGAAGATTTCTGATGTTGAAATCGTAACTGCTTCATCCACCTGTCCGGGTAAGTATATAGCCATTGTTCATGGTGATGTTGCGGCTGTTCAGGATTCGGTAGAAGTAGGTGAGCGGCTGGCAGAAGAATGTTTCGTTGATTCACTGATTATCCCGAATGTCAGTCCGGCTGTTTTTCCAGCAATTGCAGGGACAACCGTTCCAGATCGCATCAATGCTCTCGGGATCATAGAATCTTTTTCACTGGCCACTATGATCGTTGCAGCAGATGCCATCCTCAAAACGGCTGATGTTGAAGCATTGGAGCTTCGGTTGGGAAATGGACTGGGTGGCAAGGCTTACTTTACGTTTACCGGCGATGTAGCCTCAGTGAAAGAAAGCATGGAAGCAGGAAAGACGGTCGCAGAAGAAAAAGGCTTGCTCGTCAATTGTGAGATCATCGCCTCTGTTTCCGACAGACTGATACCAAGTCTATTCTAACTAAAAATGTCAATAGCGTTGTTAAAGTACCTCTAATTATTACCTACAGTTGGAGTTTAACAGCTATTGATATAATTCCCTAATCGTTGAGAGGAGGTTAAGGGGATGAAGAAATTAATATCCATGAAAGATGTGGAAGCTTTTGAAAAGCAAGGACAGAAAATAGTTTGTATCGATAAAAAAACGATTATTACTCCGGCAGCTAAGGATGCAGCGAAAATTTACGGAATAGAGTTTTCCTTTGAGAAAGTAAGCTGTGAGGAAAAAACCTCCATACCTGCAAATCCTTATGGTGGTGAAATAGACAGTAACCTAATTTTTAGCGCACTAAAGGCTTTAGCAGATAAAGGACTTCTTAAAGGACTGATGGATGCGCTTAACCTTCAAGCAGTACCCTATCAGGCAGAGCGTGATAGCGGCGGTTTTAAAGTCGTTCGGGGAAATACTGTAAAATATGACGTCTTCGAAACTGGTAATTCAAACGATAAAGTGTTTTACCAGGAATTAATCAGCAAAGATGAATCTCAAATGAGTGCCGGTTTTTTAACGATTGAAGAGTCAAGATTTGAATGGGATTTAACCTATGAGGAAGTTGATTATGTCATCGAAGGCACGGTAACGGTCACGATTAATGGAAAAACCTATACGGCTTATACTGGAGATGTACTTTATGTACCGAAAGGGTCGAAGGTCGTTTGGGGCTCCCCTGACAAGGCCAGGATTTTTTACACTACATATCCAGCAAACTGGGCTGACCTTGTTTAAGGTAAGGAGGGCGGAACGTGCAGGCACTTGGTTTAATTGAAACAAAAGGTCTCCTAGCAGCGTTGGAAAGTGCAGATGCGATGCTGAAGGCGGCAAATGTAAACCTAATTGAAAAAACTCTCTCAGGCGGCGGACTGGTGACCATGGTTGTTACCGGTGATGTCGGTGCAGTAAAAGCAGCGGTGGAAGCCGGTGCAGCGGCAGTAAAACAGCTAAAAAGTGAATTGCTGGTTTCTCAGCATGTCATTCCGAGACCTCATGTGGAATTGAATGGCACAATCGTCGGATACGGAGTGAACGAGGAGAATGTGGTTATTCAATTGTTGGAACCTATAGAACATGAACTAGCAGATGATAATAAATCTTCTCAATCGGAAGTAGCGGTAGAAGAAGACAGAAAGATATTGCCAGTAATGGACTTAGGAGAACTCAATAAAAACCAGATGGATTATATCGTTCTCGAGTATGGATTAACCATAGCCTTTGAGGTGATAGCAAGTCTCAAAGTTACCACACTTCGATCTCTTGCTCGTGAATATAAGAATTTAGGAATAGCAGGAAGATTGATTTCCAAAGCAGATAAGAAGACGCTGCTTGAAGAAATCAAAGCATTTTACGAAAAAACTCAAATAATTGACTATTAGAATAGTGAAAGGGGGAATCCTCTAATGGAAAATTTCGACTATGATTTAAGGTCGATTCAAGCAGTTAGAGACATTGCTCGTTTAGGACAAATTGCTACTCAACAGATTGCCGAATATACAGAAGAGCAAATTGATAAAATTTTACGCAGCATGGTGAAAGCAGCGAAAGAAAATGCTGTCCTCCTTGCTAAAATGGCGGTTGAAGAAACCGGATTTGGTAAGGTTGCCGACAAAACCTATAAAAATCACTTGGCATCTACGATTTTATATCAATCTATTAAAGATATCAAAACCATTGGTGTGATTGCACATGATGAAGTAAAACAAGTGATGGATGTTGCGGAGCCAGTAGGATTGTTAATGGGGATTATTCCTTCTACAAATCCAACATCAACAGCGATTTTTAAAGCGATGATTGCGATTAAATCACGTAATGCGATTGTTTTTTCGCCACACCCATCTGCAGCAAAATGTACATTGAAGGCTGCAGAAATTATGAACCAGGCTGCGGTTGAAGCTGGTGCCCCAGCCAACAGTATCGGCTGTATTTCTCTGCCTAGCATGAATGCAACAAATGAATTAATGGAATGTAAAGAGGTGAAGATGATCATCGCCACCGGTGGTCCTGGTCTTGTAAAAGCCTCTTACAGTAAAGGTAAGCCGGCTCTCGGCGTTGGCGCAGGAAACTGCCCGGCCTATATTGAGAGAACGGCCAATATCTCAAAGGCTGTATCGGATATCTTAGCCAGTAAGACATTTGACTACGGCACGATTTGCGCCTCAGAACAGTCTGTTATTGTAGAAGCGTGTAACCGCGAGAGGGTAATAGCAGAATTTAAAAAACAAGGCGGTTATTTCATGAGCCCGGAAGAAACAGCAAAAGTATGTCAATTACTGTTTAAAAACGGCCATGCCATGAATGCCAAGTTTGTTGGCAGATCGCCGCAGGTAATTGCTGAGGCTGCTGGGTTCTCCATTCCAGAAGGAACGAAGGTTCTTATCGGTGAACAGCATGGAGTCGGTCCGAGCTATCCGCTTTCCTACGAAAAACTAACATCCGTTCTTGCTTTTTATACAGTGATAGATTGGCAGGAAGCTTGCAACCTTAGTATCCAACTGCTTCAGAACGGCATCGGTCACAGTATGAGCCTTCATACTCAAGATAAAGATATCGTGATGAAATTTGCGAAAAAGCCGGCAGCCCGGATTTTAGTGAATACCGGGAGCACTCAGGGAGGGGTTGGAGCGAGCACAGGTCTGATGCCTTCATTCACACTTGGATGCGGGACATGGGGCGGAAGCTCGGTATCGGAAAACGTAAGCCCAATCCATTTGATTAATATCAAGCGGGTTGCTTACGGACTAAAAGATTGTAGTACATTAGCTTCTGCTGATCCAACATTCGATTATCCAGAGCTATCAAATAGCTGTGAAAGCTGCAATGAAGCACCAGCATCTTTAGCTGGGCATAGTGATTCAGCGAATAATGAACAGCTTGTCAAGCTCATCAACGAGTTAGTCGCTGCGATGGCAAGGGGGTAAACCTGCATGGACAAATATGGGGATGTTTTAAAGCTCTTAATAGAGGCAGTAAAGTCTAATATCTCTTTGGCAGAAGTTAAAGAGGTGCTGACATCTGTTCCAGTGGAATGGAAAGAGGAGCCGGTATATGAGAGTTCATTTAATATTACAGTTGGTGTTTCAAACCGACACATCCATCTATCACTAGAACATTTATATACTTTGTTTGGTGAAGGGTATCAGCTTCACAAGGTAAAAGACTTATCACAGCCTGGCCAATATGCCTGTAAGGAAACCCTCACCATTTGCGGACCTAAAGGCGCGATTGAAAAAGTAAGAATTCTCGGGCCATGCCGAAGTAAGACCCAAGTGGAAATTCTTGAAGCAGATTCCTATAAGCTTGGAAGAGGCTCTGAACCAAGAATGTCCGGAGATTTAACAGGTACACCTGGTATCACATTAATCGGTCCAAAAGGTTCTGTACAGCTTACAGAAGGTTTGATTGTGGCGCAAAGACATATACACATGACCCTTGATGATGCCGAGCGCTTAGGTGTAGAAAATGGACAGGTTGTTTCAATCGAGTTTAATGGACCACGCGGTGGCATTTTCAACAATGTTGCCATCAGGGCAAGTGCCGCATCCGCACTTGAATGTCACATTGATACAGAAGAAGCTAATGCCATGGGTGTTAATTCTCAAACTAAAGTAAAAATAATAAAATAATAATCTTGGAGGAATGAACAATGAGATACGATGCACTTGGAATGATCGAAACAAAAGGTTTAGTAGGAGCAATCGAAGCAGCAGATGCCATGGTGAAAGCAGCAAACGTCAACTTAATAGGTAAGGAACATGTGGGCGGAGGTTTAGTAACAGTAATGGTACGTGGTGACGTTGGAGCAGTAAAGGCAGCAACTGATGCGGGAGCAGCAGCAGCAGAGCGCGTTGGCGAGTTAGTTTCCGTTCACGTCATCCCGCGTCCTCATGGTGAGGTAGAACTAGTTCTTCCAACAGCAGTTGTTAAATAAAAGGAAATTTGGTAATGAAATAAAAAAGAAATTAAATAAAAAAATAATACTATCGGAGGCAAATAACATGAAATACGATGCACTAGGAATGATCGAAACAAAAGGTTTAGTAGGAGCAATTGAAGCAGCAGATGCTATGGTGAAAGCAGCGAATGTTTACCTGATTGGTAAAGAACATGTAGGCGGAGGTTTAGTAACCGTTATGGTTCGTGGCGATGTAGGAGCAGTAAAGGCAGCAACTGATGCGGGAGCAGCAGCAGCAGAGCGTGTTGGTGAATTAGTATCCGTTCATGTTATTCCACGGCCACATTCAGAAATAGAAACAGTTCTTCCAACAGCTGTAAAACAAAAAGAAGTTGTAACAGTTTAATTTTTTCGGACGGCAGAGAATGACCTTTGCCGTCTATTATTTTATTATTAAGTAGAAAAATAGAAAAAACGAGCAGGGTGTGATTTTAGATCACACCCTGTTTGTCATTTGAAATTTTAAGAAGGTACGCATCTTTTATAAGTATATGTCCTCAAATATTTAAAGAGTAATTGTGACTATAAATCAGGCCAATGTGAAGCTTTAAAACTCAAACAAATTGACTATTTTTTTTAATAGTTAAAAATTTTTAACATTTATCTTAAAATTTTATATTCTCAAAAAAATATTAAACTTACATAATACACTTAGACTTTAAGAAAGGAAGGTAATAGAATTGGTCAAATTAAAAAGGCGAAATAAAAATATAATGATCTCGTCTGTGACATTACTAGCAATGCTAAGTGGTTTTCATACAAATTTTAGTTTTGCTGAGTCTACAGTGGCGTCGGCAAACTATGCGGAACCCTCCCCTGTACATTCTGTAAAAGAGATTACGGAAGTCGATGCTTCTCAATTAATCAGCGGGCTGCACATGAAAAAGTTAAAATTATTAGGCATGGGAGCTGAAGAGGGAGAAACAGAAACTCCTGCCGTTCTTCCCGCAGGTAACAAAATAAAAATGAATGAAGTAGATTTTATTGGCCAAAATCTTATTGCAGTAACTTTTGACAGAAAGCTAGAATCCATTAACGTAGAAGACATTTCTTTCTTCAAAAATAGTGGAAATCTTGAAGTAAAAAGAGCAGCGATCACTATAAATAAAGAGGGTCATACTGTCATCTTCTATGAATCTGCCACCCCAATTAATTCAGAATCCTTCAGCGAGAAAGACAAAATTGTTGCCACCGTAGTTAATGAAGACTCCAAAGATATCAATGGAAATACATTAAAGATCACCGACCACAGGAAGCTCAAAGATATTACACCACAGTTGAATGAAATACCCAATGTATTAACAGTTTCAAAGGATGGCCTGGCAGATTACGCCACCGTTCAAGGTGCAATCGACGCGATACCTGCAAATAATACCGAAAAAGTCGAAGTGTTTATAGGAAATGGTGTTTATAAGGAGCTTGTTACCATTCCTAAGGAAAAACCTTTTATCCACCTCAAAGGTGAAAGCGCTTCAGATACCATAATTATCTATGATAACTACTCTGGTAAGCCTAAGCCTGGCGGCGGAACATATGGGACAACCGGCAGTGCTAGTGTTTATGTTTATGGAGATGATTTCATCGCTGAAAACCTTACGTTTGAAAACTCCTTCGATGAGCAAAGTGTGAATGTTAGCAATAAGCAGGCTGTAGCTGTTTATGCAAGAGGAGAACGGCAAACCTTCAAAAACTCTCGGTTTATTGGGAATCAGGACACATTGTATGTAAATGGTGGAACGCAATATTTCTATCAATCTTATATCGAGGGAGATGTAGATTTCATCTTTGGGCGTTCAAGTGCCGTTTTTGAAGAATGTGATATTTTTTCCTTGGACCGGGGCTCGTCAACGAATAATGGATATGTTACCGCTGCGAGTACATTGATTACGGAGCCTTATGGGTATTTATTCCTTAATTCCAAGCTGTTAAGCAATGCACCTGCAGGTACCGTTTATTTGGGGCGGCCATGGCATCCAAGCGGAGACCCCAATGCCATCGGCAGTGTAGTTTTTATGAATAGTTACCTTGGACCGCATATTATGGCGCAAGGATGGACCGATATGTCAGGTTTTTCATACAAAGACGCAAGATTCTATGAATATAAAAACTATGGTCCGGGAGCTGTCATTAATGAGGATCGCAGGCAGTTATCCGACGAAGAGGCCAAGCAGTACACCATTGAAAATGTCCTGAAAGGCTGGAATCCGAAAGAGTAACTTTTGTAGGAGAAGTATAATAAGAAAAAAATAAAAGAAAACGAGTATATTAAAAATTGATGCAAAAATTAAAGAAACTATAAGGATATTATGAAAATCCAAAAATATCAAACAAACATCTTAAAATATTGAATTCCTTATGTAAGCGCTTCCGGTTACTATAAACAAGAAATGTTCATTAAATTCTAATTATTTAAGGAGTGTTCTGGGTGAAAAAAACATTTAGCAGTCTTTTAGCAGTCTCTTTGTTATCAATGGGAATTGCATCGGTTTCATCAGCTTCGTCTAATTTAGGAAGTGAAGTCCTGGCACCGAAGGATGGCTGGGCAGCTTATGGTACGGGAACAACAGGCGGAGCAGCTGCTGATGCCAGCCATGTGTTCACCGTAACAAATAAAGCACAGCTTCTTAAAGCTCTTGGCAACAAGGATAACACTTCTAAAATTATTTATGTTAAAGGTACGATTGACTTTAATGTAGATTCGAATAATGATCCGGTAGGACCTGACTATTACGCAGATCCAGCGTATGATTTTAATGCCTACCTCGAAGCTTATAATCCTGAGGTATGGGGCTACGACAACGAAGTGTCCGGTCCGTTGGAGGATGCACGTGCCCGCTCTGCTCAGAATCAAAAAAAGCAAATCGTTGTTAATATTGGTTCAAACACATCTATTATTGGACTGGGAGATGATGCCAAAATTATCGGCGGCAGCTTTATTATGAGTGGAGTGGAAAATATCATTATCCGCAATATTGAATTTGAAGCACCCGTTGATTTCTTTCCGCAATGGGATCCGACAGACGGCGAGTTTGGTGAATGGAACTCCGAATATGACAACGTGACAGTAACAAATAACTCACACAATATCTGGATTGATCATAACAAGTTTACGGATGGGGAACACCATGATGAGGATTCTGGAAAACTTTTTGGTAGGACATACCAGCAGCATGACGGATTGCTTGATGTCACGAATGGCGCTGATTATGTAACCATTTCTTACAATGTGTTGGAGGACCATGACAAGACCTCGCTTATCGGCTCCAGTGATAGTAGAAGGACCGACGATGGACACTTAAAGGTCACGATTCATCATAACTATTACAAAAACGTAACACAGCGGCTGCCAAGGGTCCGTTATGGTCAAGTACATGTATACAACAATTATTATGAGTTTAATAAAGACTCAGATAATAAGTTTGATTATGCTCTTGGCGTTGGCATGAACTCCAAAATCTATGCAGAGAATAATTATTTTAATTTTAATTATGATGTTGATCCCGGGCAAATTATCAAGGATTGGAAAGGAACTTCTATTTATGAAAGCGGCTCATTTGTAAATGGAAAAAGCTCTGCGAATGAAGTTGATTTAGTAGAAGCTTTTAATCAAACACACACGGTCCAGTTAAATGAAAATGTTGGCTGGGAACCATCCTTGTTTACAAAAATTGACCCGACACAGGCAGTTCCTGCGCTGGTAAAAGCAAAGGCCGGGACTGGCAAAATAAAATAGGCTGTAAAGAACCCATAAAATTTTTTATGGGTTCTTCTTGTTTTCCCATGGTTATATGTAAAAAAACTAGTTTTATAGTTAAGATAATAACCATGCTTGAAAAATCCCCCTTAATTGACAACCAATCTAAACTCCGTGATATATATTTTAGGAATAATATTTTTATTCTATAATAGAAAGGTAAACTACGATAATAAAAGTGTTTTTATCTACGTATCAGTCACCAGGAAGGAAGAGGAATTACATGAAAAAGGCTGTTCTCTTTTTGTCGCAATTGCTTATTCTAATTGCTATTTATAGTGTATCTAATTACATAGTTGAATTAATAAAGCTGCCTATACCCGGCAGTGTCCTGGGAATGATTCTATTATTTATAAGCTTGTCTCTAGGAATCATAAAATTAAAATATATTGAAAAGGCAGCAGAGTATCTTATCAAACACCTAGCATTATTTTTTGTTCCATATGCGGTGGGTTTAATGACTTATGGAGATTTAATAAAGACTAGTGGTTGGAAATTACTTCTTATGATTGTTGGCAGTACGGTGATAGGATTAGTCGTAACGTCTGGAATCACACAATACTTATCATCAAAGGGGACGAAGAAACATGTACGGTCTGACTCTATTTAATATTAGTTTAACTATACTTATCTATATTGGTTCACGGGTACTGTATAGACATATCTCCAACCCTTTTACGACTCCAGTATTGTTAACAACGATTTTAGTCATAATCGTTTTAAGAATAGCGGATATAAATTATCAACAATATACACCGGCTAAAGAATGGTTAACGTACTTGCTGGGACCTGCGACAGTAGCTCTTGCTGTTCCTATGTACAAAAATCGACTCGTCATTAAGGAAAAAGCCGTACAGGTTTCAGTAGGGTTAACGGTGGGCAGTCTTGCTACAATAGCATCTGCTATAGGGATTTCAAAACTGTTAAACCTTTCTGAAAGGATACAGGCAACTTCTGCGGTTAAGGCAGTTACGACCCCAGTGGCAATTGAAATTGTTCCTATTATAGGTGGAGATCCGACATTAGCTGCCATACTAGTTATTACTGCAGGAATCTTTGGAGCTGCCTTTGGCTCACTATGCTTAACAATATTTAAAATTCACGATCCAATCTCACGCGGTCTGGGTATTGGAACTGTCGCACATGGTATCGGTACTAGCCAGGCGGTAGCAGAAGGGAAATTACAAGGAGCTGTGTCCAGTGTGGCAATGGGTGCCGCTGCAATCCTTACCTCTATTATTCTTCCAATAATCTACAAACTTTTGAATTGAAGTGCAACCCTGTGTTAATCAGAATTAAACTTTGAAGCAATTTTTATATAAATTAAGGAGCCTGTAACTTGTCGAAATAGACAAGCGACAGGCTCTTCCTTTTTAAACATTTATAATGGTCCTATCTCTTTATTTAACATCAGAGTTTATTTTTTGCTATTCCCCAGCATTGCATTAATTGGTGAATGCCTTCCTCCATTTTCTCTAATGGGATGCCGCCAAACCCTAACAGAAATGTTGGATACTTATATTCTATTGGCTTTAACAGGTAATCAGTTACAGGGTAAATGGCGATAGAGTTTTCTTCCGCGATTTTTTTTAACTTCTCTTCACTTATTGCCAGGGGAAGGGAAATTAAAACGTGCATCCCGGCCTGGTCTCCAGTGATGATGACCTCTGGATAATAGGTTTTAAAGGTATGGGTCAGTTTATCAAGTTTTTTTCGGTAAATTTTCCGCATCCGGTTTAAGTGTTTAGAGAAATAGCCGTCTCTCATGAACCTGGCTACTATATGCTGGTCAAATCTCGGGACAGTCGCTGAATAATAACTGAATGTTTCCTTATATTTTTTCAGTAATGTTGAAGGCAAAACAAAATAAGCTACTCGTAATGACGGCATTAATGACTTGGTAAACGTACTCAGATAAATGACCTTGTTGTTTTGGTCCATCCCTTGCAATGCGGGAATGGGTTTTCCGGTGTAACGGAATTCACTGTCATAATCGTCTTCAATGATGTAGCGGTTCTCAGCTTTTACTGCCCAATGCAATAGCTGCGTTCTTCTTGTTGCAGTAAGGACCGCACCGGTTGGAAATTGATGGGAAGGCGTAATGTAAACCACATTCGCATTTGTTTTTTCAAGTTCATCCACAATCAATCCATCTTCATCAACTGGAATCGGGATCGCTTTGTTTTGCAGTTGAGTTCTTGGTATTGCCGAATAGCCGGGATTCTCTAGGGCGAATTTTGAATCACTTTTAAGCAGTCTTAAAATCATCGGAAGGAGTTGTTCCGTTCCCGAACCAATCACAATTTGCTTCGGTTTACACACAATTCCCCGTGATTGATAAAGGTATTTTGCTATTTCAGTCCTTAATGTGTATTCCCCTTGCGGTTCCCCAACCTGTAATAAATTCTTTGATGGAAGATCATATAAATCTTTTGCATATCTTCTCCACTGTGAAAATGGAAAGGAATCTGTATCGATCTTACCCGGGTGAAAGTCAAAGCGGAACGATTTTTCTTCTGCTTCCTCTACAGGCAGCTCTGCCTGTTCTGTTTCGATATAAGGTAATTCATTAATATCCTCTACAAAAAAACCAATCCGCGGTTTTGACACAATAAAGCCCTCTGCAATCAGCTGGGCATAGGCAACTTCAATGGTTGTTTGGCTTATATTTAAAAAATCGGCCAATTTTTTTTTGGAGGGCAGTTTCGTACCAACTTCAAGTTGTTTGCACATAATGGCCGTTTTTATACCAGTATATAGCTGTTCATACAAGGGTTTTGTTATGTTTTTATTCAATTCAAACATAAGCATATCCATTCGGGCCCTCTCCTCTCTGACCATGTTAATTTTTTAAAATGTGACACTTTTTATATTGTCAGATTTTATTATACTAGTAATCATTAGAGAAGAGGAGATTCTTTTTTATTAACTAGAATACTAACACTTCAAATGAAGAGGGGGATTTACATGTTCTCGATAGAACAAAACAAAACGAGAACCCTGGTTCTCAATGCACTATTTATTACTTTAACGTTTTTGGCCACAATGTTTATCAACATTAGGCTTCCGCTGATGGGAAATGGGGGTCTCATCCATTTGGGCAATGTGCCGCTTTTGATTGCCGCATTTGTTTTTGGCAAAAAAACAGGTGCGATAGCAGGTGCCTTCGGAATGGCTCTGTTTGATATTATTTCAGGGTGGACATTATGGGCTCCGTTTACGTTTGTTATCGTTGGTGCAATGGGCTATGTAGCGGGTTCTATTGCTGAAAAGATGCCAGGAAAAAAGGTATTCGTTCATCTGCTGGCAGTTGCTGCTGCCCTGATTATTAAAGTTATCGGCTACTATTTTACAGAAGTCGTGCTTTATGGAAACTGGATCCAGCCGTTCGGTTCCATCCCAGGTAACATCATGCAGCTCGTCATCGCCGGCATGATAGTGGTGCCACTTGCAAATGGGTTTAAGAAAAGGGTTGGGCGTACGAATTCAATATAGCTTTGAAGAGGGTGGGACAAAACCCTCTTCTAAGATGAAAAAAGCCGGTGAAATTTCACCGGCTTTTATTATTTTTCGATGAAAATAAAGGCAACTTGCTCTTTATATAGTGTATTGAAAAACTCTACGTATGCTAGTGCTTCTGTTGATGATTAACGGTTGGAAATATGAAGGAGTCATTTTAGAAAAAGAAATCATAGAGTATCATTTAAAGAGCAGGATCATCCTACTCTTATTAATATTTAATATTTAATATTTAAATCTATCTCAAAAAATCCTCATAGTAATATTTCGCTTGACGAAGTAATTTGTCCTGTGTTATTTTTGTATGCATGTTGATTCTAACCCCAGTAATTAACAAATTTATTTTTCTAATGATAGTTAACTAATTTAAAAATAAAATCTTTTATAAAAAGGAGAGTAATAGTTGAATACTTTAACAGGCGCGAAACGATTACAACTTGCTTTACTATTAGGGTCACTCGGTCTTTTAGGACCTTTTACGATCGATACGTACTTGCCATCATTTCCTACGATTGTGAAAGACTATGATACAACGGCATCTCTCGTTCAAGTTAGTTTAACGACTTGCCTGCTTGGATTAGGATTGGGTCAATTAATTATTGGACCAATGAGTGATGTGCAAGGCCGCCGCAAACCACTCAGGACTTTCCTCATGCTGTATTTAATAGCTTCTATCATTTGTGCATTTGCACCCAATATTTACACTTTTATTGGTGCCCGTTTCATTCAAGGCTTTGCGGCAGCAGGTGGTCTCGTTATTTCTAGGGCAATCGTTCGCGATCTCTACAGTGGAAGAGAACTGACTAAGTTTTTCTCTTTATTGATGTTAGTGGGTAATCTCGGACCAATCGTGGCACCGATTGCGGGAGCCATCATCCTGGCGTTTACAGACTGGTCAGGAGTTTTTCTAGTTTTATCTTGTATTGGAATTGTCTTAGTTTTAATGGTTTCATGGAAACTAAAGGAAACCTTACCTGAGGAAAAGCGTGTCCCAAGTGATTTTTCACAGGTCGTAAAGAATTTTGGTTCCTTGTTCAGGGATCGAGAGTTTACAGGCTATGCCTTTACTCAAGGATTAATCGTTGCAGGGATCTTTGCTTATGTCTCAGGTATTCCTTTTGTTTATCAAAATATTTACGGTGTATCTCCGCAAGTATTCAGTCTATTATTTGGAGTGAATGGTGTTGCACTGATTATTGGAAGTCAATTGGTTGGACGTTTAGCAGATTATATATCTGAAACGACCTTCTTAAAGATGGGGTTATTTACGGCTAACATATCCGGTGTTGTGTTACTTGCAGCTCTTCTATTGAAGGCGCCGCTAATTGCCGTTGCGATTCCTATCTTCTTGTTTATTGGCTCATTAGCCGTTATTTCTTCAACTTCGTTCACATTAGCGATGGAGAAACAAGGCCATATAGCAGGAAGCGCCTCTGCGCTTTTAGGCCTTTTGCCATTTGTTCTGGGGTCATTAACGGCTCCACTTGTTGGAATAGCAGGAGAGTATACAGCCATTCCAATGGGGGTTATAATGTTTGCAACTAGCTTTATCGCTTTATTGATTTATTTTGGTGTGGTTAGAAAATCCTTTAAGGTTCAGCCAAGAAGAAAGCTGAAGGGGAATTTTCAAATTAAGGGATAATAGCAAACGCCTGACTGATTTCGTCAGGCGTTTTCTTTATTGAATTTTTTAAATCAAAAATGGATTTGCTCAGTTGCTCTCTACTTCCTTTTTGACGTCCCGAAGAGGATTCGAACCTCCGACCATGATGTTTTTCTTAATATTGTATTGGAAAATAAAAAACTCTTTGGGTATTTTATATAATTTTGAAAAGGCAAGAAAATCTTATGAATAGTTTGACTATTTAGTTAATGGCAATTATAATTTAATTAAACTAACTACCGGTAGTTAATATTTATAAACTAAGGAGACGATTGACCATGAAATATCCATTATCGGATGATGTAAAACCAGAATTTTGTACAACAGGAACATTTATGCGGTTGCCATCTTCAAGTGAAAATGCAAAATTAGCTATAGTTGGGATGCCTTTTGATACCGCTGCTTCTTTCCGTGTGGGGGCGCGTTTTGCACCCCAAGCCATTCGTCAAGCATCCATGACACTTTTTCCTTATCATCCCATTCACAAGGTCTATCCATTTGAGGATACTAAAGCAATTGACATTGGCGATGTTTCTGTAATACCTCATAATATCCATCGTAGCTATCAATTAATTGAAGATACGATATTTGAGTTAATGAACCAAGATATTATTCCAATCGGACTTGGGGGCGATCATTCCGTAACGCTGGCAAATCTTCGCGCTGCGGCTAAAAAATACGGACCCGTGGCGATGATACATTTTGATTCCCATACGGATACATGGGACACCTATTATGATGAAAAATATTGGCATGGTTCACCATTTATCCGTGCCTATGAGGAAGGGTTATTAATTCCCGATAAAGTATTCCAAATAGGGATAAGAGGAACATTGAACCATCCAGGTGATTTAGAGGCAAGTTATGACTTGGGGTACAATGTCATTACCACTCCTGAGATTCATGAACGAGGATTTGCTGATATCTTGCGGGAAATGAAGGAAGTAATTAGTGACACACCGTGTTTCTTAACCTTCGATATTGATTTTGTCGATCCATCTTGTGCACCGGGAACCGGAACACTTGAAGTAGGAGGCTATAATAGTCTGGAAACTCTGAAAATGATTCGCTCCTTAACAGATTTCAATTTTATCGGGTTTGATTTAGTTGAGGTATTGCCATCCTATGACCCTGCACAAATTACCTCGTTGCTTGCCGCAACACTGGTCCATGATTTTGCTAGTTTAGCAGCTTTGAAAATCAAAAAAGAAATAAAAATAGTAACAAATAATTATTGAGAGGGTTGGTATATGGATGAATAAATCCCCTGAGCTGAAACGAACACTTTCATTAGGTCATGTTATTTTGTTCGGTCTATCTTTTATGGCTCCCATTACAGTATTTACTACTTATGGTATTGCAATTGGAAGCACACATGGCATGATTCCCACTGCATATATCATTTCTTTGGGTGTCATGTTACTGACAGCTTACAGCTATGGGAAAATGGTCAAAGAATTTCCAACAACCGGTTCGGCCTATGCCTATGTTCAAAAAGGAATCAATCCATCCATGGGATTTCTAGTCGGGTGGGTGATTCTGCTGGATTATTTACTAAGCCCGATGATTAGTGCCTTGCTATTTGGTATTTTTATAAATGCGTATTTACCTATGATTCCAATGCCAGTTTGTATCATTGGCTTCATTCTCATCATTACTGTCATTAATATTCTGGGAATTAAGTTTGCGACTAATGTAAGCTCTGTTTTGCTAGCTTTTCAAATCCTATTCATTGTTACCTTTTGCATTTTCAGTATAAAGGGGCTTATCGATGGAAAGGGAACAGGAGATTTATTGTCAATTACCCCATTTTTTGATGCTAATGTTGAGTTTTCTAGTATTTTATCGATTGTTCCACTGCTTTGCTTTAGCTTTTTAGGTTTTGATGCCGTGACAACATTAGCGGAAGAAACGAAAGACCCTAAGAGAACATTGCCGCGAGCCATTTACCTAATTACGTTTATCGGAGGCATACTATTTGTCGCTTCAACCTATTTTGCCCAATCAATTTACCCGAATTTTGCGTCTTTTAATGACCCTGAATCCGCTGCAGTCGATATTCTAATTTATGCTGGTGGCAATTTCTTAAATGCTTTCTTCCTTAGTGTCACTATTACGGCTGCCATTTCATCGGCTGTTGCATCAGGTGGAAGCGGTTCCAGAGTTTTATTTGCAATGGGCAGGGAAAATATTTTGCCGAGTAGGATTTTTGGTTATTTATCACCAAAATATAGAACCCCAGTCTTTAATATCTTTATTATTGCTCTCATTGCCTTATCAGCGCTCTTTTTAGATTTAAATACAGCTGCGGCTTTCATAAACTACGGAGCCCTGTTTGCTTTTACCTTTGTTAATCTTTCCGTGATGGTTCATTTTGTTGGCAGGAAAAAACAGCGGACATTCAAAGATATCCTTTTTTATTTTATTATTCCTTTGTTTGGTGCATCTATCACCGCCCTATTTTGGTCGAAACTGGATATCCATTCGATGGTATTAGGGAGCCTTTGGCTGCTAATCGGCTTTAGTTATCTTGTTTATTTAACAAAGTTTTTCCGTCAGAAGCCGCCTGAGTTGGACTTTGATGAATCACAGATTGATATGTCAGTATAAAAAATAAAGATTGGAGATTAGTATGAAAGCGGATATTATTTTAACTAGCAAGGCGGTGTTTACTGGATTAGAGGAGGTACCAAAACCAGCAGCTATCGCTATTTCAGAGAATCGAATTATCGCAGTTACATCTATAGAAGAAATGGATTCCTATATTGGTGAGCGTACCTTAATTTACAATTATGAGAATCAACTAATCATCCCTGGTTTTCATGATTTTCATGTCCATGCCATGATGGGAGGTCTTTCTCTAGAAAGTCTGAACCTATTTGAGGCGCGTTCAGAAAGAGAAGCAGTTGAAATGGTTAAACGATATGCTGCATCTAAAGGTCCAGAGGAATGGATTATTGGTTTTATGTGGGATTCCAGCTACTGGGACGAAAAAAAGTTTCCCAATCGGCATTCTTTAGACCAGGCTATTCCAGACAGACCTGTTGTCCTATTCCATGCAGAAGGACATTATACATGGGTGAATTCAAAAGCGTTGGAGATTGCATCCATTTATAAGCATACCCCCAATCCCCCGAACGGAATTATTGAGAAAGATGCGAATGGGGAACTTTCAGGCATCCTAATTGAAGAAGCTTCTTCACTTATTACCATGTATGCCTATGATTTCTCACAAGAGAAAAAGAAACAGTTTTTTAAAAACTTTTTACATGAGGCGGCCCGGTTGGGTGTAACCTCAGTAAATAATTTATTTGGAACAGAAACATTAAGTAAACTAGATGATTTTGAGCTTTTCCGTGAATTTGAATCCGCAGATGAACTTACGGTACGAATGCATCTTTTTCCAGCCTTGAATGGGAATATAGAAGAGGCAATCGAACTACGTGAAAAATATCAATCTAGTAAATTGCGGGTAGCAGGACTTAAACAGTTTATTGATGGGGTCATCACTAGCAGAACAGCTTTTTTGCTTGATCCATATTCGGACAAGACTGATACTTTCGGGATGCCTGCGCATAGCTTCGAGGAGGTTTTTAAATGGGTAGAGGAAGCGGACCGTCATGGATTTAGCATTCGTTTTCATGCGATTGGGGACGCAGCTATCCGATTTGCACTTGATGCCTATGAAAATGCCCAACAAAAGAATGGTATACGTGACTCCAGGCATTCGATTGAACATATTGAAGTGATTCATCCAAAAGATATCTCTCGGTTTGCAGAGCTAAATGTGATTGCTTCGATGCAGCCTGATCACATTGCCTTGTCTGAAAGGGATACCTATACCGAACGGATTGGTAAGCAACGTGAAAAATATGTGTTTATGATTAATACGTTAAAAAATGCTGGAGCAAAATTGGCTTTCGGATCAGATTTTCCAATTGACTCCTTAAATCCATTACGGCAAATTTATCGGGCAGTAACCCGGATTGACAGCAGCGATAAGGATGTTTGGAATCCAGATGAACGAATTACCGTTTCGGATGCTATTAAAGCGTATACATCGGGTTCTGCCTATGGAACATTTAGGGAACATGAGTTGGGAACCATTGAAGAAGGCAAGCTGGCGGATTTAGCTGTGCTAGATCGAAACTTATTCGAGATTCCAGCTGTGGAAATCTTAAAAGCAAAAGTTCAATTAACCTTAAGTGATGGAAAAATTGTTTATTCCGATCAACCGGTTATAGTAAAAAAATAATAATTAGTTGAAAAGCCCTGTTGATTATGAAAGCAGGGCTATTTTTATTGGTATTTTTAGACTTAACGGGGAATTCATTATATAATTTAATGAATGATAGGTAGTTTTGGAGGATATTCGGATGACAAAGGATAAGATAATCGCAGCGGCAATGGCGCTTTTTGCGAAAAATGGATATGAAGGAACCGCTTTATCTGACATTGCAAAGGAAGTTGGCATCCGCAAACCATCCATTTATAATCATTTTAAAAGTAAAGAAGAGATCTTCTTAAAGATTTACGAGGATATATTATGGTTGCATGTTAAAAAAATAGAGAAGCTAATGGACGAGATTAAAGACCATCCTCCAAAAGATCAGCTTTATCAAATTCTTATGCTTACATGTCAGTATTATCTTGATTACCAGGAGCAGTCCACTTTCCTGAATAGGGCTACTTTTTTCGCTCCAGAAGGGTTAAAGGAAGAAATACAAAACCAATTTATGGCTGCAGAAGAGAAAATGTCCGAGATTTTAAGGAAAATTCTGAATGAGGGAATGGAAAGCAAGGAAATTCGAGAAGGGAACATAGAAGATTTTATCATGTCCTTTTATTGTTTAATTGATGGAATCTTTATTGAATTTTCCTATTATGGTGCGGAAAAAATGATTCCAAGAATCCCGAACATTTGGAAGAACTTTTGGTACGGATTAAAGAATGATTAATGAGCGCACCGATGTTAGATTCATACCTGAATGAATTTAAATATTATGCCGGAAACTTAGCTGTTTCATAAATACAACTATTACAAATAAAACAGAAAAAACCCTTGCTAAGCAAGGGTTTTTGTACGTCCCGAAGAGGATTCGAACCTCCGACCTACAGTTTAGGAAACTGTCCGTTATGGTCCGGTGAGCTACTCGTTATGTAAAACGCTTATGTCATCGCATTGTCAGCGGATTGATTGACCGATAGTGTCGACGTAAGTCCTACGGCTTTTTATTTTGTAACCTACATACGTATTTTGCCGAATAGTCAGCGAATTGTCAATACACGTCGTTTTGTACGTTTTTATTTTGTTTACATACGGAACGTTTGTTCGTATATAATAGTAATATTAAAACGAAGGAGTGATTCGATATGGCAATACGCGATAGGGGAAAAATCAAGTGGAATCCCGCATCATTTATGCCTGAAGGCTTCGCTATGACTCGCGAAATGTATAAGGACCAAATGCGCCAGGCTAAGCCGATACTGGACGAATATCAGACGGAGGAGTTCGACCTGCGCATTAAGTACGCAATGGAATACAGACATGCGGTAAAGATATCGGTATGGTGTGACGGTTTCATAACGGACTATACTGGCGGCATACAGCGCGTGGAACCTATTACGCATGAGCTGCGCCTTGAAGTTAATCCAGGCGAATATGAGCGCATCGCTTTCGATGATGTTACCGCAGTGAAGGTCGTAGATTGAGCGAAATAAAAAAGAGGATTACCCACGCAGGGTAATCCTCCTATGTTCTATAGAGAAGTTGGGCAACCAAAAAAAGTCAGGTCGGGTTCGAGATTCGGAGTTGTACTATTATTAACGAATTGTAAAATAACAAAGGTAATCAATTGATCGGCAGTTGGAGAAGGGTTGTTTCTGAGTGTTAATGAAAATTGTCTCGGAGTGGTTTCACCCGATACTAGACCCATTCCAGACATAATGACTTGACAAGAAGCATTTTCTTGGAAACAGATAACATTTTGAAAGCTTGTCGCAGTGAATGTGAAATTTCTAGGCGGAATCACGCCACTCGTATCGGTAAATGTTGCGGAAAATGTGGAGAAGTCAAGCCTATCTACACAAGCGTCAACGTTTATTGTAAGATTTCCGCTTCTTGTCACATTATCTGCGAAAGTCATATTAATTGTACCGATTGTTGAGGTAATAGGCGTTGAACGTACGCCACAAGAACATCTAATTCCCATCGTTACACATCCTTAACTATTAATTTACTTCTATTGTATTTTTACTTGGAGAAGCCCGTGTGTGTTAACGTCATTACAACGATACCTACCGGGGGTATATAATAAACTACGTGGAACAGTCGGTAGACCGCCAAAGAAAAATGAAATTTAACTTTAATAATGTAATTTCTAATTTAAACACTTCCTAGCTGTAATAAGGTGCTTAGGAGGTGTTTTATTATTTTGTGAGTTATTTCAAGATTTTCAATATAAGAAGAGGTGGACAGTAATGAAAAACTTATTAAAAATAACAGAAGTTGCATTATCTTAACTGATTGGGAATTGTATAAATTATCAGATAAAATATGTGTGTGGTGGGAGGGATTATGAGTGGTAGACCAGAAAGAAATATAAAAAATTAATTAAATCCTAATGGAGGCATATTTTTAATTAATTGATTTACTAAAGGGGGAGAATCCTTGTACGATAAGAAAAAAAGAGACAAATTAAGTAAATTTATGAGCTATATTCTAAGACACAATCCAGCTGAATTTGGGCTAACACATGATTTTGAAGGATTTGTTCCACTTGTAGAATTTATTAGTGCCGTTCAAAAAGAAAAGCAATGGGAGGATATTAATCAGGAGGTAATTGAACAGGTTGTCCGTGAATGTGAAAAGCAGAGATATGAAATCGTTGGAGCAAACATCCGTGCGAGATATGGGCACAGCAAGACAAATGTTTCATATCATCCAAGCGTGCCACCGAATATTTTGTATCACGGTACTAACAGTAATGCTATCTCTGATATCCTTCGAACAGGAGTACAGCCTATGAATAGGCAATATGTGCATCTCTCGGAAACAACTAAATTTGCCTCACTCGCTGGCAAACGTCGAGGTGAGTTGGTGCTGGTTGTAGTAGATGCTCAAAGGGCTCACAATGCGGGAGTGAAGTTTTATCCTGCAGGAGGTGAGGTGTGGCTTAGCGAAGCTATTCCTCCGCAATTTATCAAATATAATAAGCAGGACCAGTTGTAAAAGGACATTTTTATGTCATCCTCTGGGAAATATTAGATCAGCCTTCTTCAAGTAACGGGGCAGTTTAGCCGAAGAAGGAATGGTAAAATAGAATAAACAAATTGAGTGTAATTTATGGGGGCTGAAGAATATGTGGAATGATTATTTTAGTGATGACAAATTCATCTCAATGATATACACCAATATACCTCCTTTGATAAACCTTCGAATTGAAAAGATTGAAATTTCCCGTGAAGGAGATAGGATAACAATAGGTTTTGATTTGCCTACTTTCCCAGATAAACCACCAAAAAAGTGGCTTGAAAGAGGCTATTCAACTGCTTTTATTGAAATAGACTTCTTTGACATAAAAGAAGTTAATATAAAATCAATTGAAAATACATATAGAGGCGATATTGAAATCAAAAAAGATGTTGAAACCGATATTTTTATCGTCAAAATAATCGGTACAGTTGAAACATTAATAAAAGCAGGTGCTGGTATTATTCAATCTGTTAAAGGATATTAAATTTTTCTTGTTGGACTAACGGGTCAGTTTAGTTGAACAAGTAGATGTGATTTTATGTTGTCTTTGAATCATGAAGTGCTTAACATTAAAAAGCTAGGAATCGTTCCTAGCGTCCAGTTTCTGAAATATTATTTATTTCCCTTTTCCGTTGGCAAGCGATTCTCGGTCACTTGCTGTTGGAGGCTGCTCTAACCATCCATTTTTTATCATTAGGTTTGCTCCGTCTTCTCCAAATTTTAAAAGTTCTAAAATTAGTCGTAAGTAATCGGCACCTATATCTCTTCTTGAATTGACACTCATAGCAGAGCCGTAAAATGATAGGGATAATTGTGTAGACAATTGAATTTGGTACATCATATATTTATCTGAAAAGGTCATAGAAGTAGAATTTGTGATCATCGATTGCCAAGAAATAGGTGAATTTAATTTATCTTCCTTAAACACCGAGTCAAATATTTTTATGTGTTTATTGGCAATTTCAAGTCCCCTCATGAAATGTTGACGAATCTCTTTTGATTGGGTTACTTGAATGAATCCCACTTTTAAAGCAGCATGTAGATGCATTTTTAGCATATTGAAACTAATATCTCCAATTTCAATAGCATTCAGCGGACGACGATCTCCCAACCATCCCGTTAAAAAACTTTGATGCTTTACAAAATCAATTGAATCGGGTGGTGAAATAATAGGAGGTCGTGTAAAAAGTCCTTTTGAAAGCATCAAATCAATGGATTGATCAAAAAGCTCCATCGTTTCGGACATGCAGGTTATGTAATACTTCCGCAAGTCAGAACGAATTGAATTACTAACAGACAAAGCATATCCAGTCATCCCTTGCAAAGTCATGATATAAATATAATTTAGGTAGAAAGGGTCTTGAAAAAGACGAGGTGCGTGGATGTTTACGTCGTCTTCTTCCGTAAACCCAAGTGGAATAGGGTAATTTTCTTTCGACATGAATTCTGTAATTTTTTTGACATGCTTTTTGGATAATTCAAGGGAAGTTTGGTAGATCGATTTGACTTCATGATCTTCGATATGTTCGAGTGCATAACGAAAGAAACAAATGGACATTGTCTCAAAAATGTATTGAGTCCAAAGGCTTGCAATTTCTGGAGCAGTTAATCGAATTGGGTTATTTGTCTTCAAGATTTATCCTCCAATAAGCGAAATTCTAAAGTGTTTTTATTGTTCTCTCAGAGAATGAAAAATATGTTAAAAATCGGAAAACTTCAACCATCATATTTCTATTGTGAAAAATTGTACTTAAGCTAACGGGTGCAATAGTTAAAGATAATGATCGCTGCTGGGGCGGTCTTTTTTCTTATTGTACTACCATGAAAATTAACTTCTGTTAGAACCGAAAAATGGCAATACTTAAATAAACGCAGCTCATTCATCTTTTTAAAAGGGGAGAGCGTCTGATCTTTGGCGGTTATATACTTGTTTAATGGATTAGGAAGCTTCTGTTATTGTAACCGAATAGCCTAAGTTTTCTAGCCTACGAACCGAATGGCGTACAATAGATACCTGTCTTTGTTTATCAAAGTAGTCTTCGCCTAAGTCTACATACATTTCTTTTCTAATTAACAGGTAATATGCAATCCGCAATATTGCATGTGCAACTACTATTGCTGCTCTTTTGTTTCCTTTTCGTCCTGCTGTTCGTCGATATAGTGCACCTAGATAGTTTTTAGAACCTCTCACTGATTGAGCTGCTTCAGTTAATGCTGATCTTAAATACTTATTTCCTTTTTTCGATCTAGTTGATTTTCTTTTTCCAGCACTTTCGTTATGTCCAGGTACGAGAGCTGCCCACGAACAAAGATGTGCCGCAGTTGGAAATTGTTTTTTAACATCAGTACCGATTTCAGCTAGAATTTGTTCAGCCATTCTTCTGGCGATTCCAGGTATCGAATCTAGTCTTTCAATATCTTCTTCATAAGTGCTAACTCGTTCGGCTATTTCTTGATCTAGCATTTCAATTTGCTCAGTTAGAAAATCAATGTGGGTTAAAATCGTCTTGAGCATTAAGCGTTGATGTGGGTTTACATAGCCCTGAAGTGCTAATTCAAGTTGTTCTTTTTTCTTTTTCATTGTACGACGAGCGAAGTTTGCTAGTTTCTCAGGATCATCTTCGCCATCAGCGATAGCTCGAAGCATATCCTTTGAGGAAACCCCCATAATATCAGAAACGACAGAGCCTAGTTTGATGTTGGCTCCTTCTAAAACTTTTTGAATCCGATTATGTTGTCTTGCACGTTCTTCTATAATACTACGGCGATAACGAACAAGTTCTCGCAGCTCTCTTTGAGTTCGATTTGGAATGAAACTCGCTTTGAGTAGACCATGGCGAAGAAGTTGTGCAATCCATTCGGCATCTTTAACGTCGGTCTTACGACCTGGGAGTGCCTTCATGTGTTGGGCGTTTACAACTAGAAACTCAATCCCTTCAGATTCTAGTAAGTTGACTATAGGTTTCCAATAAACACTCGTGCTTTCCATTGCTACATGTGTACAACCATGTTCTTTAACCCAGTCGATTAACTTGAGTAGAAAAACTGTTTTAGTAGAAAACGTTTGAATCTCCTTTCCATCAGGTGTCATAATACACGCAGTGATATTATCTTTATGAACATCCATACCACATGCTCTTTCAATGATTACATCCATTGAAATTCTTCCTTTCTAGGCTTATAAATTGGAGGCTGGTGCAACAATCAGAATAAGGATTAATCTACCATGAGTGCTTCCCGTAAGGGAGCGACAGTTTGTGGTGCACCGTGGTCGTTGGAGTCAGACTAACGGATGGGCTCTATGGCACCATAGTACATCGACCTTCCTCTCCAGCCTTAGGACAAGTATGGACGGATTCAATACATTTTCATTCTTTGTGATGAAGAGCTGTTTTTTAGTGATTCATGGATGGCTAACGGGACAGTTTAATAGAATAAAGAGTTTTACCATAACTAGGTTAATAACATTAAGGATTATCATATGGGGAATATAAATTTGTTGGAGATAAGATTAAAAGTATTTCAGCTTTAGCTTGGAATCCTTTTTAAAGTATAATTTATTCGTTTATTGAAGTATTCGTAAAACCGCACTTATTTAATAATACAAATAAATTTAATATCAGTTTCATCTTATTCCCTTTAGTACTTAAGATACTTAAATATAAATATGATACAAGTGGTGTTCACCGATCTGGGAGAATGATTTTTGATAAAGCGGTTAATTTCCTTGTGATTAGAGTAGATTCTACTAAATTATCCTTGTTAGAATCAAAAAGCTGTATCAAAAGAATTGACACACATAAATATGTAATATAACATATACCTATGATTACTATGCATAGAAATAGTATGTATTGGAGGGAGACTGTTATGAAGATTAGTAAAGAGTTGCTAAAAGGTAGTACCACTACTCTTATTTTAAGCCTACTTAATTCAAAACCAATGTATGGCTATGAAATTATTAAAGAGTTGGAAATGAAGTCTGAGGGAATTTTTAGTTTTAAAGAAGGAACGATTTATCCCATCCTGCACACCCTTGAAGATAAAGGACTGATTATTTCTTATTGGGAAGAAGGCCACGGGAAGAGAAAGAGAAAATATTATAATATCAATGGAAAAGGTAAGGAATTTATAAAGGAAAAAAAAGAAGAATGGTCAATCTTTAAGACTGCAGTGGACGAAGTGTTGAAAGGAGAGAAAATCGTATGGGATTAGAAAACGATTTTGAAGTATATATTAAAGAATTGTGTAAACAAATAAGAAATAAAGATGTACACTCTAGTATAAAACTTGAAATAAGTGATCATCTTCAGACACTTAAAGAGGAAGCCTTGCTTGCTGGACTCTCAGAAGAAGAGGCAATCGATCAAGCATTGGCTCGTATGGGAGATGTAAAGTTGCTTGGAAAGCAGCTTAACGAGACCCATAAAGCCCCAATGGATATCAAAACCATACTTCCAGTAATGACAGCTTCACTGTTTGGATTACTAGTAATGTATTATTTACAATTTCATTCTACTTTTACAGAGATTCAGGATATGAAAGTATTTAATAAAAGTCTTATCTTTTACTTGTTAGGAATTCTGCTGATGCTAAGCTTGTCTACGTTTGATTATAGAAAGTTATTAAAGTTCTCCAAACACCTATATGCGGGAACGGTCCTAATTCTATTAATAACTGTTCTTTTTGGTGTTAGAGTCGATGGTGTTCCTTTTTTAATCTTAGGTTTTGCCAATATTAATTTTACCGAGATTACTCCTTTTCTCCTTGTTATGTCCTTTGCTGGAATCTTTCATTCTTGGAATTGGAATGATTCTCGAAAATCTTGGCTTGGAGTAGGTATTCTGGCATTACCTATCTTATTGTTATTAACAACAAGTGCCATAGCAACTTCTATCATTTGTATTATTGGCTGCACAGCCATTATGTTTGGATCTAGAGCCAGTCTTAAACAAGCAATAACATTCGCAGCAGCTGCCTCTATATGGCCAATCTTCAACCTGTTGGTTCTATCTCAAAATTATACATCGATCGATACCAAGGATATTAAAAAATTAGGCGCATCTGATTTTATTGGAAATAGTCTTAATCTAACCCCAAATTTAATTTCTGAAGTACATACAGATTTTATATTCACGTACATCATCTATTCATTTGGCTGGTTAGCCGCGATTATTGCTTTCGTATTGGTTGTGTTTTTTATTTGGAGAATATTGAGTGCTGCGAAAAGCGTTAATTTCATTTATGGTAAAATGCTGGCTATAGGGTTGGCAGTAACCTTTGCTAGCCAATTTATACTAAGCATCCTGACAAACCTGGGCTTATCACCTTTACCTGGTGTAGCCATGCCATTCATGAGCTTTGGAGGCTCACATATATTGTTGGAGATGATTGCAGTAGGTCTGATTTTAAGCATATTCAGAAGACTAAAAGCAGCTGATATACTCTGGTTGGACGTAAAAAATAATACCTAAACTATTATAGTGATATTCCCTTAATTCCCCTCTTCGTAATATAAAAAAGGGGAATTATTTTTTTTCATTTTAGGATGCGTAAATTAGTTTAAGTGTAATAACTTCAAAATATCAAAAAATAACAGATGACTATGCCAATCATTTTTGACCCAGTATAAGTCTACTATGCATTAAAGAATGACTACTTTCTTATTACACATTCCTGCACCTTTACTTCCATAACCGCAGCAATCTATTTATGTATAAAAATTAGTTCTTATACATATTTTTCATGCAATATGTTTCATTCAGTTTAATAAACATACTGCCAAAACATACATTCATTAAATGCCAACAACATAATGGAATTATTCTTATCGTGATTGGTATCATCTTTTTTCTCATTTCAAAGTGGTTATGGAAAAAGGGAGACCCCAAAGAGACCTTTATGGAAGCAATAGGAGATTTAATATCAGATTTAATAGGCTGGCAGTTACCTGTTGTCTTTTCTGGAATAAAAGCGTGGTCATTATTTATATGGTTTATTGGGTTAGTATCAGTATTATTTGGAGTGGTATTGATTATATTCTAATGCAATAACGGGTGCAATAATTTAGGAGAGAATTTCAAGTGAATGACAAAATTATGGAAACATCTATTGCAGAACTATACTCAAGACTTGCGGTAGCCCCTTTATATATTATCCAACTGATATTTTGTATAGGCTACTTAATTTTCACACGAAAAGACAAAGGGATTTTTGTGTTTATATTTAAAATTTATTCCATTTTTATAATTGTTAATTATCTTGTTGCACTTTATTATCGTTTCTTTCACTAACGGGTAGCAAGAGTTAAGGATGGGATCGCTGCGGCGATCTTTTTTCTTGTTGAGCTAACGGGGCAGCATTCCTGTAATGAATGAAAATGAGATTTGAACAAAAAAATAACCTCTTGGTAGAATGAGAGAGTCCTAAGCCGGCAAGCAAAAAGGATAAACTCAATAAAACCAGGAGGATATGAAATGAATTATAACCAAAATGAAAAGATTGCTCAAATTACTTCTCAAACTCTAATTATAGGCGTTGATATCGCGAAATTCAAACATGTGGCACGGGCACAGGACTACAGAGGAATAGAATTCGGATCACCTTGTTATTTTGAGAATACTAAGCAAGGATTTGAAGTGTTTCTCGAGTGGATCTTTCATTTAAAGGAAGATCAGGCCATGGAAAAAGTGATAGTAGGTATGGAACCTACTGGCCACTATTGGCTAAATCTAGCTCATATACTAAAAGAAAATAATATAAAGTTTGTCGCAGTGAACCCGTTACATGTAAAGAAAAGTAAGGAACTTGATGACAACTCACCGACTAAGAACGATGTGAAAGATGCTAAAGTCATCGCACAGCTGGTCAAGGATGGGAGATACGCTGAACCAACGATTCCACAAGGTGTTTATGCAGAACTCCGCGTGGCGAAAAAAATGCGTGATCTCTTAACTGACGACCTTCAAACGGTACAAGGTCAGATTCACAACTGGCTAGATCGCTATTTTCCTGAGTTTTTAACAGTCTTTAAGAGTTGGGAAGGGAAAGCAGCCTTGCAATTTTTAAGGCTAGGAGCCCTACCGTATGAACTAATTCATTTCACGGATCAGTACTTATTGGATCATTTACGAAAAGCAGTTAGTCGGAGTGTAGGACTAAACAAAATACTAGAGTTAAAACAAGCAGCTAGAGAGTCCATCGGACTATGCCAAGGTTCTAATATGGCCAAATTAGAACTAGCGACTCTGCTTGATAAATATGACTTGATACAAGAGAAGTTCGTAGAACTTGATAATAAGATTGATAACCTAATTGAACATATCCCTGGCGTTCAACAAATGTTAGCTATTAAGGGAGTAGGGAGAGATACGGTTGCCGGCTTCTTTGCGGAAGTTGGAAATCTTCAAGACTATAATCACCCTAGACAAATCATAAAGCTAGCTGGATTGAGCTTGAAGGAGAACACCTCTGGCAAGCATAAAGGACAAACAAAAATCACAAAACGAGGTAGGAAGAAGCTGAGGGCTCTCCTCTTCAGGGTTTGTATGATCATGGTCGCGAAGAATTCGGCCTTTAATGCATTGCATACCTATTATACTCAACGCCCGGATAATCCACTCAAGAAAATGCAGTCTCTGATTGCCTTATGCAATAAGTTAATACGTTTATTCTTTGCCATTGGTAAGAAACAATTTGAGTTTAGTGAAGAGCGAATGTTAAAGGATATTCCTCATATGAGAGCAAACATAGAAGTTGAAAAAGCAGCTTAATTCAGTTGAAACAGTAAAGTAGAAAAGAGTTTTAGTTTTAAAAGTCTCGTACATTTGAAGCACGGATTAGTCAGCAAAGCAACTAAACATCGGGCAATGACCCTGTGGGGCAGCATGACTGACATCCACCTCATGGAAAGGTTGGACGAAGGAATTTGAGAGCGAAGACTCTGTGAGACATGGGAGGGTTGACCTCCATGAGATATGTGGACATCCACCAGTGCGATCATATTTTTACTCATTTACCATTTTTTGCAAATGCGTGGCTAAAGAGCAACAGTCTTTTTTTCTTCGAAAGCCCAAATTTATCCTTACGAGATAAATCCAACCATAGTAGCGAGCATTTACTCAAAAATAACATTCTATAAAATACTGAGAAAGCTGGAGAAAACGTGAGTTTTCACTTTGTTTATTGAGGGAGGTTAGTTGAATAAGATGATAGATGTAATCCTTTGGGATTAAATGTTTTGCTTTGTTAGAACGATAAATTAATTGGTATCTATAATGACTAGTTACAAGGAAGTCAATTTTAAGCTTTACTTAATACAAAATGAAGTTTTCTGGAATGATTATTTGCGTTGAGCAATCATAAGAATTAGTTGAGTCTCTACCTTGCTCAAATTTATGAAGAATATCTACTTATTGAGTTAAACGGGAACGTAGAAAAAAGGGATGTGAAATAGAAATGGAGAAAAAATTATTATCTATTGGATTACAAATTTTAGTTTTATATTCGTTTGTATTAATTTGTTTATTTAAATAAAGGTATGGACTTAATTGAAAAAGAATTTGGGAAAAGGGCAATCATTCGTGGGGGGGGATTTATCTTTTTCAACCATCAGATGCCATCAAGGTCATACACAAATGCAAAGAACTTGGACTGAACATACTTGGCTCAATTTATCAGAATATTTAAAATATTCAAAGGGGGAATGATTTTTGAAAAAGAATATTTTTAGTTTTATACTTGTTATTATTTCAATTTTTCTGTTAAGTATTGGGATTTATCAAGGAATTAAAATTCACAAATTAGGAATTAAAAATCACAAATTAGCTTCAAGCTTAGAAGAAAAAGCAATAAAAGAAGTAAAAGCAAAAGCAGAAATAAAAGCACAAAAAAAAGAAATAGCAGAAATTAAACAAAAAGTAGAAGATATGGAATTTGGAGATAAACTTTGGGATATGATTTATAATGCAAAAATTGATGTAATAAAAAATGAAACAACCTTCATAAAAAGTTATACAATGATAAATACCAGTGGTAAAGCATTAAAGGATGTATTTATTGATTATTTTATTTATGATAAAAATGGAGTTAAAATTGCTAAATCAACTATGGTTTATACTGAACATATTGGAATTGGTCAAAAGTTTACAATGACAGCAGATGTAAGTGCAATTCAAGGTAGAGATATTGAATTAAATTATGTAACTTGGGATTATGCCGAAGGAACAGATATTACGAATTAAAATATTGTGAAGTTTTGTACTTAAACTATAGGGTGCGATTGTTCAATAAGAACAGTCGCTTTTCTTGTTCCGCTAACGAGGCAGGTTAGTTGAAGTAGAATTATGGGTAATTGTAGTAAAATGTTTTTATTAGGGGGAATGTGTTGTGAAACATAGAAAAGAAAAAGACCTAGTGACTAATGAAATGACTGAGGATGATATCTGGAACTTTCTTATGAAACATTTAGATGAATATAAATCCCCAACAGAAAACAAAAGAAAAGACCAAATGACTAAGGACGATATCTGGAACGCAGTTATTAAAATGATGGGCAAATATGACTTCCCAACAGAAAACCAAATTGCTAATGAAGTATTTATTGTTTTTAATTACTATTCAGAAATGGAAAGTGGAGGTCACGAAAGTTTGTTCACTTGGTTCTCATGGCATATTGAGAAAGTAGGAATAACCAATTACTTGAAGGAACTTACAGGTATTCTTGAAAAAATTGGTGCTTATGATTATTCAAAAATTGAAAAAGAATATGGTGAAGAATTATGGAAACTATTCAAAGCATTGGAAAATAATGATAATGAAGAAGAGGATTTTTCTAGTATTCTCAGGAAAGCGAATAATGAATATAAAAAACTCGATGGGAAATTGGGTGATTTATTAGAAACTTATTTTGTTAGTATTTATACTGAATTGATTGAAGTAGTTGAAGATTAAGTCGTTCTTCAACAAACGGGTAGCAAGAGTGAAATAAAGCAACGCATTCAAGATGCGCTGCTTTATTCATTTTTAAAAATACTTCATATATAATTGCTGCCTGATGCTTCCGCTTAACTGGGCATATATCCGGGTGGTTTCACTTTTTTCATGACCTAATAGGCTTTGAATAACATCTAGAGGTGCTCCATTATTCAATAAATGGGTTGCATAGCTGTGCCTTAGTTGGTGCGGATGAATTTCTTTGTTAATGCTGGCGCGGTTTGAAATCCGCTTAATAATGTATCGCATCTGGGCAATGCTCATTCGATGAGGATCCCGTTCCGTGACAAAAATAGCAGTGTCCCTGTCTTCGCGATTATCTAGGTATCGTTTTAACCAAATTTCGCTGCGGATATTGAAATAGACCTCCCGTTCCTTATCGCCTTTACCTCTGATAATGGCGGATCGGTTCGACCAATTAATTCTGCCTCTATCTAAGGAAACAATTTCTCCTATTCGGCATCCAGTGGAGAACATGAATTCAAACAGAGCCTTTTCCATTGGGGTGCAGCAGGCTTCCCGTAAATGCTCAATTTCCATTTCGGTCAGAAATTTAGGTATTCTTTTCCCGGTTTTAGGTTCTTTAATTTTAGCTGCTGGGTTTTTGGGGATATGCCCTTCTTCATGAGACCATCGAAATAATGATTTCATAAAACGAATTCGATGAGCCAAACTTGCAGGCTTAAGGCTTTCACTTGATTTTGCTAAATAAGCTTTTAATTGAACCGTAGTGATCGTATCAAGTTGAACATCATTAATAAAGCGTATAAGTAAGCCGGACTGTAGTTTATATGCTTTTAATGTTTGCGGCGAAAATCCTTCAATACGTTTATCAGATTCATACGTTTCCCAAGCTTGTGACAATAACAAGTTCATCTCTCCCTAAAAATTCTATTTTTCAGGAATTATTGACCTGATTCACGAAATTGAAACGGAGGTTCTTATTAAGCTAAAGGTGCAGTTTAGTGGAAGAAGGGATTATAGTAAAATAAGGCTGGTTATTGATAAAAATCTAAGTTATATGACTTATTAGCAACCAGTCGTGATAATATTGGTTATTTAAATCGAAGGTTATTTACATCAAGTTCTACTTACTGGTAAAAAGTGTCCCAAACAACAGTTAGAGCAAAAATATCTGCAAGCAAAAGAGTTAACCTATGAGATAAAAGACCTTCCTAATGTGTTTTGTAGGTTTCACAATTTTGAGCCAATTCCTTATGACTGCGATATAAAAGTCGAGTTTGTTATTGATACCATATAGATAGAGTTTATTCACCTTCTTATTAAGCTAACGAAACCGTATAGCAAGACAACAGACACCTAAAATAGGTGTATTTTTTATGGAAGTATATTCAATTCATAAAGTGTCGAAAATATTTAATATGTCTAAGGTCCGTTGGAGTGGATTTATAAATGGAATATAAAGAAAATGTAAAAAAGATGATTGACGATAATACCAATCAGGCCCAAGAAATAATACAACAAAAAATTGAGATTTGGTCCAATCATGTAGTCTTCTCAGGTTTATGGTGGTTTGGGGTAGTACTATCCATTATACCTTGGCTTATTTGGATAAAATACAGAAAAAAGGATAGTACCGACCGTATTTTATATGCTGGTTTTTACGTAATCATTGTATCACTTTGTTTGGATGTGGTAGGAGATCAATTTGGTTTTTGGCATTATAGATTTAATGTAATGCCTGTACTTCCAACTTATTTTCCTTGGGATATTACATTAATGCCAATATCCGTCATGTTTATTCTGCAAATTAAACCTGCTTTTAATCCAGTTATAAAAGCAATATTGTTTGCACTTTTTTCTGCGTATATAGCCGAACCATTCTTTCATTGGATGGGCGTTTATGTTCTAACTGGATGGAAATATTCCTATTCCTTCCCTATACAGATCATAATATATTTAATTGCACATTACCTTAGTAGAAGAGAAAGATTTTCCCCGTTTTATATCAAGAAGTAACTAAAGATATTATTAATAGTCCTTCAAGGGCTCTTTTTGTTTGCTTTTTAATGAAAGTGACAAGCAACTAACGAATATCTCTAGTGATAAAACAGAGCTGTCATAAAAGGCAGTCTTTTTTATTGAGCTAACGGGCAGCATTCCTGTAATAAAACAAAGTTTGTGAAAAAATGTACTTAAACAAACGGGTGCAATAGTTAAAGATGAGATCGCTGCGGCGGTCTTTTTGCTTGTTCAGCTAACGAAGCAGCATTCCTGTAATGAATGAAAATGGGGTTTGAACAAAAAAAGAACCTCTTGGTAGAATGAGAGAGTCCTAGAGCTGGCCAGCAAAAAAGGACAATCCCCAAATACCAGGAGGTCTTAACATGAATTATAACCAAAATGAAAAGATTGCTCAAATTACTTCTAGGACATTAATTATAGGTGTTGATATTGCGAAATTCAAGCATGTCGCACGTGCACAGGACTACAGAGGAATGGAGTTTGGTTCCCCTTGTTATTTTGATAATACCAAGGAAGGATTTCAACTGTTTCTTAATTGGATCAATCAATTAAAACTGGAACAACACATGGAAAAAGCGATCGTAGGGATGGAACCTACTGGCCACTATTGGCTAAACCTAGCTCATATTCTAAAAGAAAATCAAATAAAGTTTGTCGCTGTGAACCCATTACATGTAAAGAAGAGTAAGGAACTTGACGATAATTCACCGACTAAAAACGATGTGAAAGACGCTAGAGTCATCGCTCAGTTGGTCAAGGACGGGAGATATGCTGAACCGACGATACCACAAGGTGTTTATGCAGAACTTCGTGTGGCGAAAAAAATACGTGATCTCCTAACTGATGACCTTCAAACGGTACAAGGCCAGATTCACAACTGGCTAGATCGCTATTTTCCTGAGTTTCTAACCGTCTTTAAGAGTTGGGAAGGAAAAGCAGCGTTGCAATTTTTAAGGTTAGGAGCATTACCAAATGAACTGATCAATTTCTCTGATCAGTACTTATTAGACCATCTACGGAAAGCAGTTAGCCGTAGTGTAGGAATAAACAAAATACAAGAGTTAAAAAAAGCAGCTAAAGAGTCCATCGGACTTTGCCAAGGTTCAACTATGGCCAAATTAGAACTGGCCACTCTGCTTGATAAATATGACTTGATACAAGAGAAGTTCGAAGAACTAGATCAGAAGATAGATAACTTGATTGAACATATACCTGGTGTCCAGCAAATGTTAGCCATCAAGGGCGTGGGGAGAGATACGGTTGCCGGCTTCTTTGCAGAAGTGGGAGATCTACAAGAGTATTCGCACCCGAGACAAATCATAAAGTTAGCTGGATTAAGCTTGAAAGAGAATACTTCTGGCAAGCATAAAGGGCAAACAAGGATCACTAAAAGGGGGAGGAAGAAGTTAAGGGCTCTCCTCTTCAGAGTGAGTATGATTATGGTCGCGAAGAACTCGGCCTTTAAAGCGCTGCATGTCTATTACACGCAGCGTCCGGACAATCCTCTAAAGAAAATGCAGTCTCTGATTGCATTGTGTAATAAGCTAATACGTATATTTTTTGCCATTGGAAAGAAACAATTTGAGTTTAGTGAAGAGAGAATGTTACAGGATATCCCTCATATGAGAGCAAACATAGAAGTTGAAAAAGCAGCGTAATTCAGTAAGAGCAGTAGGTAGAAAAGGATTTTAGATGTTATAAGTCTCGGACATTTGAAGCACGGATTAGTCAGCAAAGCAACTAAACTTCGGGCAAGGATCCTGTGGAGCAGCATGACTGACATCCACCTCATGGAAAGGTTGGACGAAGGAATTTGAGAGCGAAGACTCTGTGAGGCATGGGAGGGTTGACCTCCATGAGAAATGTGGACATCCACCAGTGCGATCATATTTTTACTCATCCACCATTTTTTGTAAGTGTGTGGCTAATGTGATATCAGTCTTTTTGCTTCAAAGACCCAAATTTATCCTGACGAGATAAATCCAACCAAAGTAGCGAGCTGTAAACTCTAAAATAACAATCTATAAAATACTGAGAATACTGGAGAAAACGTGAGTTTTCACTTTGTTTATTGAGGGAGTTTAGTTCAACAAGTTGGATCAAATGCCATTTCTTTTTATGTTTCTTTTGAAACCCTTTCAGATATTTCAAAATAAATCCTCGGAGGTGCACTGGCACCTCTTTTTTTGGGTTGACAAATTTTTTAAATATAAATATAGTTTAATTGTTAACTAAATATAAAAATTAGTTTACATTCGAAAGGGAGAAACAGATGACAAATCCACAATTGAAATTAAGAATGATGATTGTGACAGCACTTTTTGCTGCAATCATTGGCGTAATGGCTCAAATTACAATTCCACTTCCGCTCGTTCCAATTACAGGACAAACCCTTGCCATTGGCTTAGCAGCAACAATCCTAGGTTCTCGTTATGGAACCTTATCGGTCATTTTATATTTAATTATTGGTTCTGCAGGAGTACCTGTATTCGCTGAATTTTCAGGTGGAATTTCAAAGCTTATCGGACCCACTGGAGGTTATTTAGTTGGCTTCCTTCCAGCTACCTTCCTAATCGGATGGTTTATGGAAAAAACAGCCTTCAACTTCAAGAATGCTGTGATTGCTAATAGTATTGGAATGCTCGTTACTTTGGCATTCGGCACTGCTTGGCTAAAGATTGCTGCCGAGCTTTCTTGGACAGCTGCTTTTGCAGGAGGATTTACTCCGTTTATCATTGTTGGATTAATCAAGGCTGCCCTTGCTTCGTGGATTGGTGTCTTAATTCGAAACCGATTAACTTCTGCTAGGCTATTGTTTTCAGAAAAAAAAGACCAAACAAAATCAGCCTAAAAAATTTTAATGTTTGTAATTTATGCTTCAGATCCATCGCAGGGAAAGGCTAATAAACTCTTAATTCTGCCGTAAATGTGTTCCAATCCGTGCAAATAAAGCTTTATTATTTATGCAACTAACTGGTGCGATTCTTCAATAACGAGGGGTCGCTTTTTTTATTGAAGTAACGACGCAGGATAGCTTAATAAGAGATGTTAAGATTATAATGTTAAAATTGAAATCAATAAGTGAGGAGAAATAATGAAATTTTATATTGCATCAAGCTTTAAAAATATAGATAGGGTTAGGTATGTTAGTGAAAAATTAAAAGAAAAAGGGTATAACATATTGAAGGAAATTTATCTTGTTTTCATTTTACCTAGAAAAGCCCTATTTAAAGCGCTTTTTCTAGTATATTTTTTTTGTGTACCTGTTTCTTGCAGGTGATGCGGCCCATATCGTTCCTCCTACAGGGGCAAAGGGGCTTAATCTAGCAATCTCCAACATTCTTGTCCTATCAGAAGGGCTTAAGGAATACTTTCAATCAGGAAATGGTAATATTCTATCCCGTTACTCTAAATTATGTCTGCGTAGAATTTGGAAGGCACAGCGATTCTCCTGGTGGATGACAACCACCTTGCATCGGAATTTTGACCATAGCTCATTTGAGTACAGCATCCAGCTAGCTATCTGGAGTACGTAACATCATCCCATATGGCTGCAGCAAGCCTTGCAGAAAACTATGTCGGACTGCCATTCGAGATTAACAGTTCTTTTCTAAATAAGAACACTGTGCTTTCAACTCTGTAAAATGAAAATCAACTGCTGCTTCCTAAAGCTTAAGGAGCCAGCTTTTTTATTTTGGCTTTTGAAAAAGACTATAGATGGGCTGATGAGGACAGTGAAAGGAAATTTTTTCCGATTTATGTCCTCATGAAAGGCTGATTAGGAAAGATTATGTAATTTCTTCAGTTTATTATTATTATGGAAACACATGAGGATTGTTAGTGTACGGTCTTAAAGAAAAACTAAAAATATTTTTGATTGTTGCCTATAGCGAAACTAGCTGATTGTTCGTGGGCAAAAACCACTCTATTATAACTTTAGAAAATATATTTCAGAAAGGGAGGAGAATTAGCATAACCGTAAGAAAATTTCTATTCATTTTTGTATGCGTTTACAGATTATAATAATTAAGTTTGGAGCTGATAATTATGCGTACAGTAAACCCTTCTGAGGTTGTTGCTGCAAGTAAATTTAACCGCTTTCATCTTCTTGTTTATCTTTGGTGCTTTTATGCCATTATGTTTGATGGGTTTGATATTGCAATGTTTGGAGTCAGTTTGCCTTGGCTGATGGAGGAATGGAATTTATCACCGGTTCAGGCAGGGGCCGTAGGAAGTTATTCGCTGGTGGGCATGATGGTGGGTGCGTTTATTTTTGGCCCTTTGGCTGATAAAATCGGCAAGAAAAAGGTTTTAGGTATTTGTATGATTCTATTCAGTGTCTTCACTCTTGGGGCAGGGCTGGCACCTAATACAACATTTTTTACGGTCATGCGTTTTATTGCTTCTCTTGGAATGGGCGGTTTAATGCCAATGGTTATTTCCACGATGACAGAGTATTCACCCAAGAAAAACAGAGCATTAATCGTTGCTACAATGTATTGCGGATACTCTCTTGGAGGAATCCTGGCAAACCTTATCGGAATGTATCTGGTGCCATCTACTGATTGGAGAGTCATCTACTGGATTGGAGTTATTCCATTTTTTACCTTACCATTCTTTTTTAAGTATTTTCCTGAATCCCTTTCATTTAATGTCATCAAGAAAAAAACAGACGAGCTTGCATCCGTCCTAAATCGGGTTGACCCTGGTGGTAATTATAAAAATTCGGATTCCTATCAATTTTCAAATGGTCAAAAAGCTTACAAAGGATCAACGGTTAAAAAGATATTTGAAAATAATCGTACGGTAAGCACGATTGCGATTTGGTTTGCCGTCTTTAGCTGCCTGCTGATGGTTTATGGTCTAAATACTTGGCTGCCTAAGATCATGCAGCAGTCAGGTTATGGTATGACTTCAAGCTTATCTTTTAATCTTGTGTTATGCTGCGGTCAAGTGCTTGGTTCCTTATTTGGCGGATATTTAGCCGAGAAAATTGGACATAAGCGCATTCTCATCAGTCTTTATATATTAGGCGCAGTGTGCTTTGTATCCTTAAGTATCACTTCTAACCTATTTCTTCTATATATCTTGATTATGATTGGCGGGGCATGTACAGTCGGTAATATGAATCTGGCGAACCCATACATTGCGGAGTATTATCCCCCAGAGGCCCGCGCAACGGGTATGGGCTGGGCCCTTGGATTTGGCCGGATTGGTGCCATTTTAGCACCAACATTGATTGCCTATATTCTCGCCATCGGGATTGCACCGCAACACGCGTTTATTGCCTTTGCTATCCCAAGTATTGTCGGAGCTATCTCTCTATTAATTGTTAATGAAAAGTATGGCAGCTTTGATAAATTAACTGAAGAAAAGGCTGCGATGAAGATGAAAGCACCAGTTAATGCTTAATTAGAAAGGTCCTTTGTAATAAATAAAAAAACGCCTTCCGGTTTGCTTTATTCCGGAAGGAAAACTGCGTATTTTTTATACATAGGCTGTGTTAATGGTTATTGTTGATTTTGTCCAATGTTGATTGGAGCGGAAGGCGCGAGACTCCTGCGGGCGGTAGGGGACAGGGGAGACCCCGCAGGTGCTAAAGCGCCGAGGAGGCTCCCCGTACCGCCCGCGGAAAGCGAAACGCCTGGAGCGCAAATCAACAAGCAAGTTTAACACAGCCTATACATAAAAAGGAGGACGACTACGTGATCAAGAAAACATTGAATGAAAAGGCTTTTCATTTGTTAAAAGAAAAGATGGAACAAGGTCTATTGCCTCAATGGGTCATTACCGATCCAGATATTTATGATTTGGAAATTGAAAAGATTTATGGACATACATGGCAATTCCTCGGCCATGAAACAGAAATTAAGGAGCCTGGCAGCTATGTAACACGCTGGATGGTGAATGATCCTGTTCTTCTTGTCAGGACACGTCAAGGGGATGTCAAAGCATTTCTAAATTCCTGTACCCACCGCGGGACACAGCTGTGCACGGCTGACCGCGGGAATAAAAAAACCTTTACGTGCCCGTACCATGGATGGAGCTACAATCTTGAAGGTGAACTAGTCGGTATCGTTGCAGGAAATAAGGTTTATGGAGAGGAAATGGACAAGTCAGAGTGGGGGCTTCGTCCGATTCCGCAAGTGGCAAGCTATCAGGGAATGATCTTTGGGAATCTGGACCCGAACGCTGAATCTTTAGAAGATTATCTTGGCGAGATGAAATGGTATTTTGATATTCTACTAGGCAGAAGCGGCGGCATGGAGGTAAGGGGACTGCCGCAGCGATGGGTGGCAAAAGCCAATTGGAAAGCGACAGCCGAAAACTTTGCTGCCGACCCGTATCATGTACAGACGACTCACCGTTCCACGGTTGAAATGGGAATCAGCCCGGAAGATCCTCTTTATGCAGGATATGGGCATCAAGTTGTCATGAAAAATGCCCATGGAATCAATGTCATTACCTCAAAAACGGGGAAAGCAAGAGTTCCTTTCCAAGGTACTCCCGAGTCAATGTGGCCATTGTTTGAAAAACATTTGACTCCTGAGCAGCTCGACATACAGTCAAAGGTGACGGTTTTTGTAGGCGGTGTTTATCCTAATCTTTCATTTGTCAGCCCGATTCACGGAACAGAAGGGCATTTACATAATTACTTAAACTTCCGAATGTGGAGGCCGATTGCACCTGACCGGGTGGAGGTTTGGTGCTGGTTTTTAATCGATAAAGCTGCTCCAGAAGAATATAAGGAAGACGCCTATCGCGGTTATCTTGGTTCGTTTGGTCCGAGCGGAACGTTGGAACAGGATGATACAGAAACATGGGCACGGATTGTGGAAGTAAGTAAAGGGTTGATGATGCGGGATAAAGAACTGAATTATAACAGTGTCAGCAACTATTTGATGGGATATTCCCATGTGAAACCAGATGAGAATTTCCCTGGACCGGGAACAGCGTATCCAACGACCTATATTGATACCTTATCACGAAAAATGCATGAGCATTGGCTTGAACTAATATCAAAAGACATGTTTGAGAAGGAGGTAAGCCGATGAGCTTGAACGTCCAAAACAAAGTAACAGCTGATATTCATTTGGAAATAACCAACCTTCTTAACATGGAAGCTTATTATTTGGATAACCGAAAATATAAAGAGTGGCTTGAGCTTTTGGCAGATACCATTACCTACAGAATGCCGCTGCGTGAAACCGTGGAAGGTGTTGGTGTTTCCAATATTGCCGAGGATTCTGCCTTTTTCGAGGAAACGAAGACTTCGTTGAGAACAAGGGTCAATCGATTATATACGAAATCCGCCTGGGTCGAAAACCCATCAACTAGACAGCGTCATTTTATTACCAACATTTATGTTGAAGCGACTGCTGATCCGGATGAATACAAAGTACGGAGTTATTTCCTTTTCATGCGCAGCAGAGCATCTACTTCAGATATTGAGCAAATGTTTGGCGAACGCCATGACATCATTAGAAAAATCGATAACGAATGGAAAATTTGTTCGCGAACCATCTATCCTGATCAATCCGTTATTACCACGATGAACATGAGTATGTTTTTATAAAAATGCTTTGTTCATTTTTAATTGTCACTAGGACGGGGGTATGCGTATTTGAAGTTTTAAAATTTAATCCCTTATTGTAATCTAGATTATCTTGACATTTCCTTATTTCTGGTGGTCACAGTTTCGCTGGTACTACCTCAATATATAAGCTAGAGTTTAAGAAGATATGCTGTTTAGAGCGCATTTTTTCACTATCTAATGGGGGACACTTTGGGGACAAATTTGGGCAAACTGTTCCCAATATCAAAGACTGAATCATAAAGAGACTTAATAAAAACCTTGTTATATCAATACTTTCATAATTAAACTGTTATAATCATAAAGTATAACTATCATTGACAGAGTGAGCTCACATAAAGCCCTGATATTAACCAGGGCTTTTCTTTTTATTTTGAATACGGTACATGTTATTTGGATTTTAAAGAAGCTGAATACGTCTGTCCACTGAATTAATTTTGTTGGAAATCCTCCCCAAACAGCCCCCAAAACCTCCCCCAAATGGTTGGGGGGAAAAACATGATTATACAGGTAGAAATAAAAGAAAAAACCCTAGAAGCGTTGATATAACGCGGTTTCTAGGGTCTTTATGAATGCTCTTTACAGAGCATTTCAATTAACGTGAGTAGAACTCAACTAGCAGTTATGTTTGTAAATCCATTCATGAGGGAACAATTTTTTAATTTTTACATTTGCGGCAGATTTGCGGCAATGAAGAATCATATAAAATAAAAAACCTTGCCGCACATCCTAAATAGGTTGATTTGACAAGGTTTTTGTTACGTCCCGAAGAGGATTCGAACCTCCGACCTACAGTTTAGGAAACTGTTGCTCTATCCTGCTGAGCTATCGGGACACTTTTATTGGGAACGTTACTTATTATAAATAGTTAATCTAAAAAGGTCAATAAGTAAATACCCAGAACTAACCAAGTCTTTTTTTACGGAAAATGAACCAAACGATTAGGCTAAGGGAAATTAATAAAAACTCCATTGAAAGGATGTACAAGGGATACGGACCTAAAAGATCCAAAAGGCTGGGACTCTTTGGTTTATGGCTTAAAAACATATAATTTCCGTCGACTGCTTTATTGATAAGCATAATGATTGGCATTAATACATTCAAAAAGACGAACAATTTTACAACCGATAAAATGGTTGGTCGGTAGCCTACCACCCAGGTGAAATAAAAGACAACCCAAATGTCCATTAAATGGGTATAGAAAAAATGAAAAAAGCGAAAATGCGGGAAGTCAAAATTCAATAATGGTGTAAAGATTGCTTGAGATGCTCCCAATAAGGCTGTGAATAACAATATTTCATATAAGACCTTTTTCCTCGTTAACAATAATAGCACCGATAATACCAGGCTGATACTGCACAATTCTAATGGAATGGCATGACTGACATCCCAAATGCCATTAACCGTCATCCAAATATGGTACGTTACTTCTATTAATAGTAGAGATAACCCTGCCGTTACCTCTGCCTTTTTCCACTTTTTATCCCTAAGAGAATCCCTATTAAAATAAATTAAAACAGAACCAAGAAAAAGAAGGGCAATAATCATAAAATGGCTGATAGAAAACATTTCAAAATTAAATTCCTTATAACTGCCTCCAAACCATCCCATGAGGTTCACCCTTTTCGATTTAGTACTATAAATTATATGCAAGTATCTAGTAACAACGAACATTATCGTTAAAAGAAATTTCTACCTCATCTAAGTTTAACTGATATATGATATAATAGTTTGTCGAAGATACACGAATTGATTAAACATGTGGAGGTCATTATGGCTGGTTATACGCCGATGATACAGCAATACTTAACCGTGAAGGCAGATTATCAGGATGCCTTTTTATTTTTTCGCTTAGGCGATTTCTATGAAATGTTCTTTGACGATGCGATTAAAGCATCACAAGAATTAGAGATAACATTAACTAGCAGAGAGGGCGGTACAGAAGATCGCATCCCAATGTGCGGAGTACCCTATCATTCTGCACCAAACTATATTGAACAGCTTATTTCAAAAGGCTATAAAGTGGCGATATGCGAGCAGATGGAAGACGCCAAGCAAACCAAAGGCATGGTAAGACGGGAAGTTGTCCAGCTTATCACACCTGGTACGGTAATGGATGGCAAGTCGTTAACGGATAAAGAAAATAACTACATTGCCTCGATTTCTTATTTTGATGATCAAACCTATGGTTTTGCTTATACCGATCTTTCAACGGGTGAAAGCAAAGTCACACAGCTGTCAGCTAATTTTGATGAAGTATTAAATGAACTTGCTGTTTTAAGTACAAAAGAAGTGGTTGTGGCAAGCAGTTTTGATGCTGAATTGCAACGGAAAATGCGGGAACGTGATGTACTGGCCATTTCATTTGAGGATAATAGTTCAATAGAGATTAATTTTTCGAATCTCTTGGATAACCTCAATCAAGATAAGCTAAAACAAAGTGCTGCCAGGTTATTTCACTATTTGTACCGTTCCCAAAAGCGAAGTCTTGACCACCTGCAGCCTGTGACTACTTATCAAATCCATCAATATATGAAGATTGATTACTACTCAAAAAGAAATCTTGAATTGACAGAAACCATTCGTTCTAAAGGCAAGAAAGGTTCCTTACTGTGGCTGTTGGATGAAACAATGACAGCAATGGGCGGCCGGATGCTGAAAACGTGGATTGATCGTCCCTTACTTTCACGCGAAGACATTGAGCACCGTCAAACGATTGTAGAAGTATTGATGAACAAGTATTTCGAACGCCAGGAGCTGCGGGAAAAGTTAATCGAAGTTTATGATTTGGAGCGGCTCGCAGGACGTGTGGCCTTTGGAAATGTAAATGCCCGTGATCTCGTTCAATTAAAGCGTTCATTAATGCAGATTCCATACCTAAAACAAATTCTTGAGGGCATGGAACATGAAGTGGTTAAACAGATTGCCGACTCACTTGATCCTTGTGAAGAAGTAACTGATTTATTAGAGCAGGCCATTGTTGATAATCCTCCTCTTTCACTAAAAGAAGGGAATATCATTCGTGACGGATACCATGATCAGTTAGATCAATATCGTTATGCCAGCCGAAACGGCAAAACCTGGATTGCCCAGCTTGAACGTGAAGAGCGGGAAAAGACGGGGATAAAGTCTCTGAAGGTAGGGTTTAACAGAGTATTTGGTTACTATATTGAGGTTACGCGTGCAAACCTTCATCTGTTAACAGAAGGGCAGTATGAACGTAAACAAACCTTAACCAATGCGGAACGTTTTATTACCCCAGATTTGAAAGAAAAAGAAGCATTAATATTAGAAGCGGAAGAAAAATGCGGGGAGCTTGAATATGAACTGTTTACGGAAATTCGTGAGATTGTCAAAGAACATATTCCGCGCCTGCAGGCTGCTGCAAAAGCAGTAAGTGATCTGGATGTTCTCCAGTGCTTTGCAGAAGTGAGTGAAAACCGCCGCTATGTAAAACCACAGTTTTCTACAGAGGGTAAAGTGGTTATAAAAGAAGGCAGACATCCTGTGGTAGAAAAGGTGTTGAATGCACAGGAGTATGTAGCGAACGACTGCTTTATGGACAGCGATCGTGAGGTTCTTCTCATCACGGGTCCAAACATGAGCGGTAAAAGTACGTACATGCGTCAAATTGCCTTAACTGCCATTTTAGCGCAGATTGGCTGTTATGTACCGGCAGATGAGGCAGTGCTGCCGATTTTTGACCAAGTATTTACGCGTATTGGAGCAGCGGACGATTTGATTTCCGGCCAAAGTACGTTCATGGTCGAAATGCTGGAAGCCAGAAATGCTCTTACCAATGCAACGCAAAACAGTTTAATTCTATTTGATGAAATTGGCCGCGGTACTTCTACCTATGATGGGATGGCACTGGCGCAGGCAATTATTGAATACATCCATAAACATATTGGTGCCAAAACATTGTTTTCCACTCATTACCATGAATTAACCGTTCTTGATGGCGAGTTAGACAAATTAAAGAACATCCATGTCAGCGCGATTGAGCACAATGGCAAGCTAGTATTCCTTCATAAAATAAAAGAAGGACCGACGGATAAGAGTTACGGAATACACGTTGCTCAATTAGCAGAGCTTCCGAAGGAATTAATCCATCGGGCCAATGAAATTTTATCGGCACTCGAAAAACCAGATGTACAACCTGTGGCTGTTAAAAGTGCAGTGAAGGAAATCGAGGAACAGCCAGCACAGCTGTCGTTCTTTGATGAACCGAGAGAGCCCAAGAAACAAGAGCTTTCTTCAAAAGAAAAGAAAGTTTTAGATAAAATGAAAGAAACTGATCTATTAGACATTACACCGCTTCAAGCGATTAATTTATTGTACGAGCTTCAGAAGAAGTTGAAAAACTAGGAGGTGACTCGTTTGGGTAAGATTATCCAGCTAGATGATGCACTATCCAATAAGATTGCAGCAGGTGAGGTAGTCGAACGTCCTGCTTCTGTTGTAAAAGAATTAGTAGAGAATGCGATTGATGCTGGCAGTACGGTCATTGAAATAGAAGTAGAAGAAGCAGGGCTGGCGAAGATTCGAATTACGGATAATGGAAACGGCATTGAAGAAGAAGACGTCTTACTTGCCTTCCAACGTCATGCCACAAGTAAAATTAAGAATGAAAATGACTTATTCCGGATTCGTACCCTTGGGTTTCGCGGGGAAGCTCTGCCGAGTATCGCTTCCGTTTCACGTTTGGAGATGAAGACCTCAACTGGTGATGGTGCCGGGAATCGTGTGGTCATTGAAGGCGGCAAGGTAGAAGTATATGAGAAAGCGTCAAGCAGACGCGGAACGGATATTACGATCACCGATTTGTTTTTTAACACACCAGCACGCTTAAAGTATATGAAAACCATTCATACGGAGCTTGGGAATATTACGGATGTGGTGAACCGACTTGCACTCTCCCATCCAGAAGTTGCGTTCCGCTTAATTCATAACGAACGTAAGCTGCTGCAAACAAACGGTAATGGTGATGTCCGCCAAGTGCTGGCGTCCATTTATGGAATGGCGATCGCCAAACAGCTTGTACCGATATCAGGAAAATCACTAGATTACAAGATTAGCGGCTATGCCTCCATGCCTGAGGTAACGAGGGCGTCTAGAAACTATATTTCTACAATGATCAATGGCCGTTTTATCAAAAATTATGCCCTAGCCAAAGCAATTCAGGAAGGATACCATACGTTACTTCCTATCGGAAGATTTCCGATTGTGCTCCTCAATATCGAAATGGACCCATTATTGGTGGATGTCAATGTACACCCATCTAAAATGGAGGTACGCATCAGTAAGGAAGCAGAACTAAATGAATTAGTCACAGATATCATCAAAAATGAGTTTAAATCGAAGGTTTTAATTCCATCTGCTTATACGCAAGAAAAAAAAGAGAAACCAAAGTCTGAACAGACTGCGTTAATTCTTGATGAACGGACGAATGATACGCCGGTTAGTAAAGAAATCACATGGGAACGGCCAGCCTTTGCAAATAACACCATTCAAGAAAAGACGGAACCTTTAAAGGTAAATTATGAACTCCTGCAGCCAAGAGTAGAAGTGGAAAATGACCATCAAGATTGGGAATTCGAAGAACCCGAACTCGAACCCGAACAGGAACCAATTGAAACAGTAAAGTATACTGAAGCTACGCACGAGGATGACAAAACAGAAAGCAGAATCCCTCGTTTATACCCTATTGGTCAAATGCACGGCACGTATATCTTTGCTCAAAATGAAAATGGGTTATATATTATCGACCAGCATGCGGCACAGGAACGGCTGAAATATGAGTATTACCGTGAGAAGGTGGGGCAGGTCCATGCGGAGCTCCAGGAATTGCTCGTTCCCATTACGCTGGACTATTCTACGGACGAATACCTGAAAATTAACGAAAATCGTGTAGAATTGGAAAAGGTCGGAATATTTCTTGAGGAATTCGGATTGAACAGCTATATTATTCGTTCCCATCCGCAGTGGTTCCCTAAAGGTGAAGAAAAGCAACTTATCGAAGAGATGATTGAGCAGCTCCTATCGATGAAAAAGGTGGATATCAAAAAGTTGCGTGAGGAAGCTGCGATTATGATGAGCTGTAAAGCTTCCATTAAAGCAAATCGTCATTTGCGCAATGATGAAATCCAGGCATTACTGGATGACTTAAGAAAAGCTTCGGATCCCTTCACCTGTCCGCATGGAAGACCGATTATCGTTCATTATTCGTCGTATGAAATGGAAAAAATGTTTAAACGGGTAATGTAAGCTTGTATCGAGTGTTTTCTTTTTATAAGAAAGCACTCTTTTTTTATAGGCTTTGTTCAATATGGTATTAATTTTTAGGCTTTGTTAAATAGTATTGTTGTTTTTCAGGAAAAAAATATGGGAACGTCTGATTTGGACCTTCCCGTTCTTATTTCGTTAAAGCACCCGTTAATGAAATAAGGTAATTTATTTATTATAATCCTACCAGTGTACTTGAAGTTTATTACCATTTGGATCATAAAAGTGGAAAAAGGAATGACCATTATCTTCTTTTATATCCTCGACCTTAACTTGATTATCATTTAAGTGTTGATGAAATTTAGATAATTCTGGACTTGTAAAGCCAATGCTAAATTCTTGTTCATTATCAATTGTAAAATGTGCAAATGTTTCATCTTCGGTAGGAACTAAGATAAGTAAGAAAGGTCCTTCATTTACTTTTAAAATTGCAAGTTCCTCAGTATTGTTTAGTAACTGGAGCCCTAATACATCTCTATACCATTGTGCAGACAGTTCTAAATCTTTTACAGGAATTCTAATATAATGTACTTGTTCAATAAATGATTTACTCATAGCCTTCTCTCCTTTATTTAATCCGGTATATCAAATAGTTCCCTTTCTATATACCTTTTTCCTTCCGATTATTGAATTAACCTGCCCTTTAACGGAACAATAATCTTCCATACCTCTTTACTAAAAATCAAAAATGAAAAAAATATTCAGAATAGGACTTATATTTGGCTGGTGGATAGTGTAAAATTACACTATAAGAGGGAGATAAAGGAGGTGGCCGAATGTTTGTATTTGGCATCTTAAGCACTTTTTTACCTATTGTTATCATTATTTTTGTAATCGTTTATGCTGCGAAAAACAAAGAAATGGGGGGAGAAGCAGTGATACGTCATCTTTATACGTATTTAGTTTTGTTTGCAACACTTATGATGGTGATTGGCGGGGGGATTTCGATTTTTATGGCCGCGGCAGATTTAGTCAGTCCGCCGGGCTACTATCAAAACTTTGAAGATTTTAAACAGGTTTACCATGATGGCAAGGTTCCAACAGAGGAAAGCCAAAAGTTATCAGATGATGAAATTCGTGAAAGATATGACCAAATGGTAAAAGATGAAAAGAACCGTGCTAGAGAAAATGCGAAAAACCAAATTATTAAAAGCTTAGGATTTATTGTTATCCCACTTCCAATTTTTCTTTATTTTAACAATATGAGAAAGCGTCAAAGTGAAATTTAAAGGTAATGGCAAGAGTACCCTCATTCCCAACGGGTACAGTTATATATCATAAAACTTAATAATATAGGGAAGATGACTATCAAAATGCATGTAAAACGATAGTCATTTTTTATTGGAATTTAGGAATTTCAGGTATATTTAATTAATAATTACAGTCGTCTATATTGTTCGATAAAAGTTAATAAAAAATGGGTTATAGAAGTTTTTTTGGGTGATATTTTCAAATAATAAGTTTGAAGAGGTTTTCTTAATCCATAAGAATAAAAATACCTATTGAGTAGATTATATAAAGGCATTACTTTAAAACAATTTGCGAGGAGGAATTCTTATGGGTAACATTTTTGATATGTTTGGTGATGATTCACAAAATACAAATAATCAAGACAGCAAAAATAATTCAGGAACTCAAGGAAACAATGCTAGCTCAAGCACTCAAGGAAACAATGCTAGCTCAAGCACTCAAGGAACCAATGCTAGCTCAAGCACTCAAGATAATCAAACGAACGGCTCCCTAGAGCTACATAAGGAAGAGCTAGACATTACGAAAAATAAGGTCGATGCTGGTGAAGTTGTCCTTTCAAAAGATGTTGTAGAAGAACAAAAAACTGTAGAAGTTCCTGTTATGCATGAGGAAGTTGTGATAAAGAGAACGCCAGTGAACGAACGTAGTAATGCAACGATAAGTTCTGAGGAGACCATCCATATTCCTGTCAGTCAGGAGCAAGTTCAGGTAAACAAATATACGGTAACAACTGAGGAAGTCTCAGCTTCCAAACGCCAAGTTGAGGAAACACAGCAAGTTCAGGAAACTCTTAGACGTGAAACGGCAAATGTTAATACAACTGGAAGTGTTGACTTTGTTTCTGATACAACAGGTTTTGAAGATATAAATAACAGCTAATAATAATAACACCTTTTCACCCTCCATAATGAAAAGGTGTTTTCACTCTTTTCCTTGGAGGAGGATTATGGTGTCTGAGCAGTCTGAAAAGGCAAATATCCACAATGATGATTTAACAATCAAATTACATAAGGAAGAACTGCAGGTAAGTAAAAAGTGGATAGATACAGCTAACGTTACGGTTTATAAGAAAATTTATACTGAAGAGAAGCAAATTTCGGTTCCTGTCCGCCGTGAGGAGTTAATCATTGAGAAAAAGGTAGTAAATTCAGATGGGGCAACTAATAATGATATTGAAACCATTTGTATTCCTATAAGGGAAGATCGTATTGAGGTTACTTTACATCCAACTCTGCTTGAGGATGTAGAAATATATAAGAACCAATATGAAGAAATAAAAGAGGTTATAGAAACTCTCCAGGAAGAAAAAGTTCATATTGAAACTATAGGTGACATAAAGGTAACCGTTAATAATCCATTATCAACGACATAAATGAAGAATTTCAGCCTTTTTAAAAAAATTAAAGTAATGAAAAATAAACTGGCTCTTAAGTGAACTGAGCCAGTTTATTTACCTATTCATTAATTACTCATTACTTCACTGCAGCTGGCAGTTTATGCATGTATTTAAGGGCCTTTCCCGTTCCGATTGCAACGGATTCTAGCGGGTTCGGAGCGAGTTGTACCGGAACAAAAATCTCTTTGCTCAGCCATTCTTCCATCCCTTTCATTAATGCACCTCCGCCAGTTAAAATCACACCGCGATCGACGATATCACCGCTCAATTCAGCAGGACAATCCTCAAGGGTTGCCCGAATCGCTTCTAGGATATGAGATAATGATTCTTTTAACGCATTGCGAATTTCGTAGGATGATAGTGTCACGGTTTTAGGCAAACCTGTCACTAGATCACGTCCGCGAACCTCCATGGTAAGTTCTTCGTGATCAATTAACGCATAACCAATTTCCATTTTAATATTCTCAGCAGTTCGTTCACCGATTAATACATTATATTCTTTTCGGACATATTGAATGATTTCTTCATCAAGACGGTCGCCGCCAATTTTAATAGAATGGCAGGACACAACCCCGCCGAAAGATATAATCGCTACCTCTGTATTACCTCCGCCAATATCGACAACCACATTAGCTACCGGCTCGTCCACAGGCATTCCCGCACCAATAGCAGCGGCAACGGGTTCTTCAATTAACTGGATTTTTTTTGCGCCGGCATTTCTCACGGCGTCTTGAATCGCTCGTCTTTCCACACTTGTTGATCCGGACGGTGTACAGATTACGACATTTGGCTTACGAACGGCAAAGCCAACTGATTTAGAAGCTTTTCGCATGATATGCTTCAAAAGCTCTGTAGTAAGGTCATAATCTGCAATAACGCCTTCTTTTAATGGCCGGATGGCAACAATTTTTTCAGGCGTTTTTCCAATCATTTCTTTTGCTTCTGTTCCAAAAGCAACAACTTTTTTCGTTTCTGTATCAATCGCTACCACAGAAGGTTCATTCACTGCGATTCCTTTATTTTTACTATAAACTAATATATTTGCTGTTCCTAAATCGATTCCAATTTCAAAGTTTGATAACATTCCAATTCACCTAATTTCCTATTTTTCGACAACTTGCCACGCTGACTAGCTATCTTTCTACAAAATAAGCTACGATTAAGACTACCATGAGTTTGGGGGTAAAACGCTTTTTGTAAATGAAACGTTATGTGAATGTAAAGATGTAAAAGAAATAACTTTATTGAGACAAAAATGGAATAAAATAAATCCTTTGTAAAAACATGCATAGAAAAGTTAATTTTTGATTATACTTATTTGATGTTCAACTGCTTTTAATGTTATATATTAGGATGTAAGTGTGACTTGGTTCCTGCCATCACGGAAATTGAGAAAAGGGCAGTGTGAAGATCTTGGATTCAAAACAGAAATTATTAGTCATTATTGGACCAACGGCAGTTGGTAAAACAAAGTTAAGCATTGAACTGGCCAAACTGTATAATGGCGAAATTATCAGCGGTGATTCCATGCAGATTTACCGCAGTATGGATATCGGAACTGCGAAAATAAAACCTGAGGAAATGGAAGAAATTCCTCACCATTTGATTGATATTAAAGAGCCGGATGAGAGTTTTTCTGTTGCGGAATTCCAGCAGCTGGTGCGGGAAAAAATAACAGACATTGCTTCAAAAGGCAAGCTGCCTATCATCGTTGGCGGGACTGGCTTATATATTCAATCAGTCATCTATGATTATCAGTTTTCTGAGGCTCCTGCCGATGAAGCGTTTCGGCTGCAGCTTGAAGAGAGGGCAAAGGAAATTGGCAATGAAGCTTTGCATCAGGAGTTAACGAAAGTAGATCCTGAGAGTGCCAGCCAAATTCATCCGAATAATGTAAGAAGGGTGATAAGGGCACTTGAAATTTTTCATTGTACTGGTAAGATTATGAGTGACTATCAAAATAATCAACAGCCTGACCTTCTTTATGAAACTGCACTGATCGGTTTAACGATGGAGAGGGAAAAACTTTATGAACGGATTAATATGCGAGTCGACATGATGATAGCGGAAGGTCTGCTTGACGAAGTCAGTATGTTACACAAGCAGGGGCTGAGAGATTGTCAATCCATTCAGGCTATAGGCTATAAGGAAATCTATGATTATTTGGATGGGAAGGTTAGTCTAGAGATTGCTGTTGAAAATTTAAAACAAAATTCAAGACGATATGCAAAAAGACAGCTAACTTGGTTTCGCAATAAAATGGAAGTAAAATGGTTTGACATGACAGATGTCGTAAATTTGTCAAAAAAAATAACCGAAATTTCACATTACATTGAAGGAAAGCTACAAGTAAAATCGAATACATATTAGTAGAGATAAAAGAGGAGGATATACAAATGAAAACCACGATTAACATTCAGGACCAATTTTTAAACCAGTGCCGTAAGGATAATACCCATGTAACGGTATTCTTATTAAACGGATTCCAATTACGAGGCCAAATTAAAGGCTTTGATAATTTTACTGTCCTTTTTGAATCGGAAGGAAAACAGCAGCTGGTTTACAAGCACGCCATTTCAACCTTTGCACCACAAAGAAATGTTCAGCTTGACCTGGATGCCCAATAATCACCTTTATCATCTGAGTCCATGGAATCCATGGACTCTTTTTTATTTTTAATAATGAATTGTAAATATGATGAATACATATAAATGAAGGAGTATTGCTTGGGAAGCGCATAGAAGGATTAGAGTGAACTTTATTAGCAATTTCCTCTCGTTATTTGTCAAAATGAGCAATTATTTTTTCAAGTCAACGATAAAAGCTGCCTAACGTATACTGTTTGCAGAATGAGAGGTGAAGGCTTTGGATCAACCGATTCGCATGAAAAGTAATGGACAAATAACAGTATCCCTTAACTCGCAAAAGAGGAAGTCCTTAACGAAAGAGCTGCCTGTTCCTCCAGTTGTTCCAAAGGTTATTCCCCCGGAGCACTCGGCATTAAAGGAAATTGAAGAAGAGCTCGGGGCATTAGTGGGTATGGAAGAAATGAAACGAATGATAAAAGAAATTTATGCTTGGATTTATGTCAATAAAAAACGTGAAGAACTGGGACTGAAGGCTAGAAAACAAGCTCTTCATATGATGTTTAAAGGGAATCCGGGAACAGGAAAAACAACAGTAGCACGATTAATTGGCAAGCTCTTTTTAAAAATGAATGTTCTGTCTAAAGGGCATCTAATTGAGGCGGAACGAGCGGACCTCGTGGGGGAATATATAGGACATACCGCACAAAAAACAAGAGATCTCATTAAGAAAGCGCAGGGGGGAATCCTGTTCATTGATGAGGCGTATTCATTAGGACGAGGCGGGGAGAAGGATTTCGGAAAAGAAGCGATTGATACGCTCGTGAAACATATGGAGGATAAACAGCATGAATTTATTCTAATTTTGGCTGGATATTCCCGGGAGATGGATTATTTCTTAACACTAAACCCTGGGCTCCATTCCCGTTTCCCGCTCGTAATTGACTTTCCGAATTACAGTATTGAGCAATTGATGGAAATTGCAAGCCGCATGCTCGATGAGAGAGAATATTCTTTAAGTCATGAGGCGGAAAAGAAGCTGAAGGATCATTTAATTTGGGTCAAAGCGGTACTCAGTCCAAATAGCTTTTCGAATGGGCGATATGTTCGTAATATTATTGAAAAGTCCATTCGTGCTCAAGCGATGCGGCTCCTATTGCAAAACAGCTTTGACAAACATGAATTGATGACACTGCGAAGTAATGATTTAATCTTCGAAGAAGACTCATAGTACAAAAAAATCGACGGAACGTATTCCGTCGATTTATTAATGTGCACCTAGTCTTCTCGATGGCAGTTTCCAATGGAATGTATAAGAAACCACCCGTAGAGCTGTTATGAGTACAAATAAAGAGTATAACTCCCATGGGCTTACGGCAACTTTTAACCCGATCATAAGACCTGCAAGTATCGCCCATACTGCGTATATTTCCGCTCTTAAAACGACTGGCTTTCTCCCAGCAAGTAAGTCGCGAATAATCCCTCCGCCAATTCCAGTTAAGACTGCAGCGACAATAACTGCGCTTATCGGATGATCCATATTGGCTGCGTAAATGGCACCTTGAATGGCGAATGCAGATAAGCCGATGGCATCGAAAAAGTTTCCCCATTTTTGCCAATGACGCAAGAGATTATTTGGAAACAGAAACACAGCTGTAATCGATAATAAGGCAATTTGAAAAAACATCCCTTGTTCCCATAGTGCGGAAACGGGGACACCAATTAATAAATTCCGAATTGCTCCGCCGCCAAAAGCAGTTACAATTCCTAATATATAAACCCCTAATATATCATACTCTTCTTCCATCGCAACAATGGCTCCGCTGACTGCAAAAGCAATCGTTCCAATAATACTTAAGACATCCCATGTCATGTTCGTTTCCCCTCGATGAAAAAATACTTTTATTTTTTAATTCTCTGTAAACAATAAGATTTTAACACGGAAGTAAAATTAATCAAGATAAAAATTAAAAAATCCGCTTTAGATTAGGGGATTTTCATCATTTTTGGTATGATAAGGAAAGAATTTATGAAAAAGAGGTGTTGGTATGGAACAAGAAGTGAGCTTAGAAAAAGCTATCTTAGTTGGCTGCCAAACGCAAACATTAGATGATAGTCGTTTCCAATATTCAATGGAAGAACTTGCTTCCTTAACAGAAACCGCTAAGGGTGAAGTTCTGATGTCTGTTTCTCAAAAACGAGAGCGGATTCACCCTGCTCTATACATAGGAAAAGGGAAAGTAGAAGAATTAAAAGCCCTTGTCGATGAAGTCGAGGCTGACTTGGTAATATTTAACGATGAATTATCACCAAGCCAAAAAAGAAATCTCGCTTCTGAATTAAACGCCCGCATTATTGACCGGACTCAGCTTATATTAGATATTTTTGCACAAAGAGCAAGATCAAAAGAGGGTAAACTTCAGGTGGAATTGGCACAGCTTCAATACTTATTGCCGCGTCTTGCCGGTCAAGGAACCGCTTTATCAAGATTAGGGGCTGGTATTGGAACAAGAGGGCCGGGGGAAACAAAGTTAGAATCTGACCGCCGTCATATCCGTCGAAGAATTGATGATATTAAGAACCAGCTAGGTGTAATTGTTCAGCACCGAGATCGTTACCGGGAAAGAAGAAAGAAAAACAAAACATTCCAAATCGCGATTGTTGGTTATACGAATGCAGGTAAATCCACACTTTTTAACCGACTTTCCGAAGCAGATTCTTATGAAGAAAATCAATTATTCGCAACCTTGGATCCAATGACACGCAAACTTGTTTTACCAAGCGGGTATCAAACCTTAATAACAGATACAGTTGGATTCATTCAAGACTTGCCAACAGCGCTGATTGCCGCCTTCCGTTCGACTCTAGAAGAGGTGAAAGAAGCGGACCTTCTTTTGCATGTAGTCGATATGGCCAATGCGGATTATTTCCAGCATGAAAAAACAGTTAATAAACTGCTTGAAGACTTAGAAGTAAAAGACATTCCGCAGATTACTGTTTATAATAAGAGAGATATTAAACATCCTGACTTTGTACCAACAACGAACACGCCTCTAATCTTCATAAGCGCCTATGATAAAGAGGACCGCAATGAACTAAAAAGAAAAATCGAAAAAGTCATCATTGAAATGATGGATCAATATCATGTGAGTATTCCTTCAACAGAGGGGAAACTGCTCGCACAATTAAAGAATGAAACGATTGTCAGGGAACTTGTCTTTGATGAAGTAAAAGAGCTTTATCAATGTCGAGGATTTTCTCTTCCTGACCACCAAATTTCCGGACAATTAGAGAAATATAAAACTAGAATGGAGTAACAGCATGTTTCAACAGTTAAGAAATGGGGAAAAGCTTCAACAGATCACTAAGAGTGTAGAGCAGCAAATTGCCTCCATACATAAAGGAATCGACGAAAGAATTGAATCCAATCAATTTCGAGTATTGAAAAGTTACCAAAAGCACCGAGTCAGTGATTCTCATTTTATCCCTTCGACAGGGTACGGGTATGACGATATTGGCAGAGATACATTAGAATTGATTTATGCAGATGTGTTTGGCGGTGAGGCGGGCTTAGTCCGTCCTCAAATTATCTCTGGAACACATGCAATTTCAATAGCGTTATTTGGGATTTTGCGTCCTGGAGACGAACTGCTTTATATTACCGGGAAACCGTACGATACCCTGGAAGAAATTGTCGGCATCCGGGGGAATGGTGTTGGTTCCTTAAAGGAATTTGGGATTTCTTATGATAGTGCAGCACTAACAGAAGAAGGAAGAATTGACTGGGATGTCGTTGCCTCTAAAATCAAAAGTAATACGAAAATGATTGGAATACAACGTTCAAAAGGGTATGCAACCCGCCCATCTTTCACAATCGCTGAAATCAAAGAAATGATCTCCTTTGTAAAAGAAATAAAAGAAGATGTCGTGGTTTTTGTGGACAACTGTTACGGGGAATTTGTTGAAGAATTAGAGCCATGTCATGTAGGTGCTGATTTAATGGCGGGGTCACTAATTAAAAACCCAGGTGGAGGAATTGCGAAAACAGGCGGGTATATCGTAGGTAAAAAACAATACGTAGAAGCCTGTTCGTATCGCATGACATCACCAGGTATCGGTGCAGAAGCTGGAGCTTCACTCTACAGCCTGCAGGAGATGTATCAAGGTTTCTTTTTAGCGCCGCATGTAGTCGGACAAGCATTGAAGGGTGCTGTTTTTACATCAGCACTATTAGAAAAATTAGGAATGAATTCATCACCGAAGTGGGATGCAAATCGCACGGATTTAATTCAATCTGTTCAATTTGATGATAAAGAAAAAATGATTGCCTTTTGCCAGGCGATTCAGTTTGCCTCGCCAATTAATTCACATGTTACTGCGTATCCGGCATATATGCCAGGGTATGAGGACGATGTAATTATGGCGGCTGGAACGTTTATTCAAGGAGCGAGTATTGAATTAACTGCTGATGGCCCGATTAGACCCCCATATGTGGCCTATGTCCAAGGTGGGTTAACCTATTCACATGTTAAAATGGCCGTTTGTATTGCTGTAGATTCTTTAATCGAGAAAAAATTGATTGAATTAAACTAGGGCAAAATGCAAAGGATAACGAAAGCAGTTTTCCTTTCTTTTTTAATGAAAAAACCATGTAAGAAAAGCTAACATAAGATTGACATCTTTTCTGACACGAAATATAATAGCATTATAAATCAGCAAAAGGAGAGGAGAAATTAAATGAGTGGAAAAGAATTACGCCGCTCAATGCCACTATTTCCAATTGGAACGGTCATGCAGCTAACAGAATTAACAGCTAGACAAATCCGTTACTATGAAGAGCACGAATTGATTTCTCCAGCTAGAACAGATGGGAATAGAAGACTCTTTAGCTTAAACGATATTGATAGACTATTAGAAATTAAGGATCTCATTGATCAAGGAATAAATATGGCTGGTATTAAACAGCTGTTATTGGTCAGAGAACAACAGGCGAATGTTATCCAGCAGCAGGCTGAAAAAGCCAAGCAGGAATTAACAGACGAACAGTTAAGGAATTTACTCCGTCAAGAATTACAGCAGGCTGGAAGATTCAATCGTTCGTCACTAAGGCAAGGGGATATGTCACGATTTTTTCACTAATTAAATTTTGGAGGTAATAAAGATGGCAAAGTTTACTAGAGAAGATATTAAGCGGTTGGCAGCAGAGGAAAATGTTAAATTTATTCGTTTACAATTTACTGATATTCTAGGAACTATCAAAAACGTTGAGATTCCTATCAGTCAGTTAGAAAAAGCTCTTGATAATAAAATGATGTTTGACGGTTCTTCTATCGAAGGTTTCGTACGTATCGAAGAATCTGATATGTATCTATATCCAGATTTAAACACTTGGGTGGTATTCCCGTGGACAGCTGAAAAAGGAAAAGTAGCACGTTTAATCTGTGATATCTATACGGCAGAAGGACAGCCATTTGATGGAGATCCTCGTAACAACTTAAGAAGAGTATTAAAGGAAATGGAAGAGTTAGGTTTCACGAACTTTAACTTAGGACCTGAGCCAGAATTCTTCTTGTTCAAATTAGACCAAAAAGGTGAGCCAACACTAGAGTTGAACGACCAAGGCGGTTACTTCGATTTCGCACCAACAGATTTAGGTGAAAACTGCCGTCGTGATATCGTACTAGAATTAGAAGAAATGGGCTTTGAAATTGAAGCTTCTCACCACGAAGTAGCACCAGGACAACATGAAATTGACTTTAAATATGCGGACGCGTTAACAGCTTGTGACCAAATCCAAACATTTAAATTAGTAGTAAAAACAATTGCTCGTAAGCACGGTTTACACGCTACGTTTATGCCAAAACCATTATACGGAGTGAACGGTTCCGGAATGCACATGAATCTTTCATTATTTAAAGATGGCGCTAATTCATTCTACGAGCCAACTGGTGATTTAGAAATGAGTGATACAGCTCGTCAATTCATCGCTGGTATCTTAAAGCACGCACCAAGCTTTACGGCGGTAACGAATCCAACAGTAAACTCTTATAAGCGTCTAGTTCCTGGCTATGAAGCACCTTGCTATGTTGCATGGTCTGCTAGAAACCGTTCACCATTAATTCGTATCCCTGCTTCTCGCGGCTTAAGTACTCGTGTAGAGGTAAGAAGCGTTGACCCAGCTGCTAACCCATACCTAGCAATGGCTGTTCTATTAAAAGCTGGCTTAGATGGAATCAAGAACAAATTAACTCCTCCAGCTCCAGTTGACCGCAACATCTATGTAATGAGCAAAGAAGAAAGAATCGAAGAAGGAATCATCGATCTTCCAGCAACTCTAGCTCAAGCATTAGACCTATTAAAGTCTGATGAAGTGATTATATCTGGTTTAGGAGAGCACATCTTCGAACACTTTATTGAAGCAAAAGAAATCGAATGGGATATGTTCCGCACCGTTGTTCACCCTTGGGAACGCGAACAATATATGAGCATGTACTAAAATTAAGTAACCTGGTTTGGACGCGAGTCCTTACCGGGTTTTTTTATGTTATAACAATTCATGATGACCGTTTTTTGAGTAAAAATAGAAAAGTGGTAATCATGGAGGGTTCAGATGACAGAATTTTAGGGAATGCGAAAATAGAAAAAACCCAGGATGGATAATCTTCCAATCTGGGCTATTGCGTTCATGATTCTTTTTCTTTATTTTCGGTGAGTGATCTAAAATTAGTTAGTATAATATCACCACTAATTCCAGCAAGGGCCGATAGAAAAACAGTTTCAACCATTGAATTTGGAGTTGTGTAAATCATTATGAGGAGAGCTGAGACAGCACCTAGAAGCAACTCTTCTAAAAAACCTAAATAGATAAACCTCTTTGTTTTCCTGGGCATAATTATTTTTCCGTGCTTTCGAACATGCCCGACAATCCCAACTGTACCACCAATAACCATCGAGAAAATAATGTCATTCAACACTTTTTCCACACTCCTTAAGCCTAGTTTTTTGGACCTAAGGTAAAATCATGGTGTAATACCATTATACAAATAGTGGAAACTAGTTAGAATGAGTAAATATACACATTTTTGTATGAAATGCAAGAAAATTATAAAATAATATTAAAATTGTAGTATTGATTCGGACAAGGCAAGATGAAATAAAGGGGTTATAGTCTAAATAGGACATCCAATCGGCCACTGATGATTACTACTATCAATCAGGTCTAAATGAAGCATGATAAAAAAAGAGTACAATTCGTAACTCGAATTGTACTCTTTAAGATTAATGTATATGTCGATAAACCCCAATTACTTTTCCAAGAATAGAAACATTCCTTAAGATAATCGGATCCATGGTTGAGTTTTCAGGCTGTAAGCGAATATAATCTTTTTCCTTAAAAAATCTTTTACAGGTCGCTTCATCTTCCTCAGTCATCGCCACAACGATATCTCCATTGTTCGCAGTTGGCTGCTGTCTTACGATTACGTAATCTCCATCGAGAATTCCAGCTTCTATCATACTCTCACCCATGATCTCTAGCATAAATACTTGCTCGTCTGCAGGTGCTAGACTTTCAGGAAGTGGAAAGAACTCTTCAACGTTTTCGATGGCGGTAATTGGAAGACCTGCAGTTACTTTACCCACAACCGGTACATTGACAACATTATTTCTTGGGATATGAGCAGTTTCATCTACTTCTAGGATTTCAATCGCTCTTGGTTTAGTAGGATCTCGTCTAATTAGTCCTTTGCTTTCCAAACGTGCTAGATGACCGTGGACGGTAGAACTAGAGGCAAGTCCTACTGCTTCACCAATTTCTCGAACGGATGGCGGATACCCTTTCTTCTTTACTTCCCCTTTAATAAACTCAAGGATATCCTGCTGGCGCTTAGATATTTTTGTCATATAGATACACCTCGCCCTATGTAATATTTACCTTTATTATAGCATGTTCGTATATTTTATACAAACATAAGTTCGAATTTTTATTGACAACAAACAGGTGTTCGAACTATAATGAAAACAAATAAAACGAACATACATTCTGAATAGGGGTTATAGTATGAAAAAAATATGGGACAGATACTCTTATGCGATTTTATTAATCATCTTGAGCTGCTTAGTAGCTTTTAGTTTATCATTGCGTTTTAATACGGAAGAAACAGAAACCTTCCTTACTATTACTGTTTCGGAAGGGGACTCTATTTGGAAAATCTCTAACCAATATTCCAGCCAGCATTCTTTCTCGAATGATGAATTTATCAGCTGGGTTAAGCACCATAATGAAATTGAGGGAGATAAGATTTTCCCTGGGGAAGAACTAATTATACCAGTAAACTATGAAGTTGGGTCTATGACTGAATATGCCAGCGCTGCAGGGGAATAAAGTCTGATGGTGAATGCGATTATTTACTGCCGGGTAAGCACAAACAAAGAAACCCAGGAAACGTCATTAAAGCGACAAGAAGAGGAGCTCACGCTACTTGCAAGTCAATATCATTTTAATGTTGTCTCCATTATCAGAGAACAGGCTAGTGGTTATGAACTAGAAAGAGACGGAATCCTGGAGTTATTAGATTTATTGAAACAAAAAAATATACATGCCGTGTTAATTCAAGATGAAACGAGACTCGGAAGAGGGAATGCAAAGATTGCCCTCTTGCATTGTATATTAAAAGAAGACGTGAAACTTTATAGTATTTCTCATAATGGTGAGCTACAGTTATCCGAAAGTGATTCAATGGTATTAAAGATCGTTGGGATGGTCGAAGAATATCAGCGAAAGTTACATAATATAAAAATCAAACGTGGAATGAAACGAGCCGTCGCTCAGGGATACAAGCCTGAAGAAAATCTAAAAAATCTCGAATCCAATTCTGGTCGCGAGAAAATAGAAGTACCTGTAGAAGAAATTGTCCGACTGAGAAAAAACAAATTAACTTTTTCAGAGATTGCCGCTACATTAAGAGGATTTGGATATAATATTTCTAAAGCAACCGTCCACAGACGGTATCAGGAATATCAACAAGAATCTACTGAGTCAGAAGAAGAGTAGGCCATTTGCTTGTCAGATGGTCTATTTTTTAGTAAAATCAGTCTTTAAGTGTGACTGTGTTTAGAGGGATATCAACTGACTTGGTACACAGTCTAAGTCTTTGAAAGGAGGGTCCTAAATGCTCTCAAAAGAAAAAATGGCGAGAATTAATGAGCTTGCGAGAAAAGCAAAAGCAACTGGATTAACAGAAGCTGAAGCGAAGGAACAATCAAAATTAAGAAGCGAGTATTTGACCACATTCCGCAATTCTATGCTGGATACATTAACAAATACAAAAATCATTGACCCTGAGGGAAATGACGTAACGCCAGAAAAAATTAAACAAAGAAAAAAATATAATCTTCATTAATCCAGGAAAACATTTTTGTTTTCCTTTTTACATATTGCGTAACAACCTGTGTCAAAATATAATGAAGTGAAATAATTTGTTTAGTAGTCAAATTAATTGTTGAATTAATGTGAAGAGAGCTATAATATAAAGGTTGTTATTATTTTTTTTTATCCTAGAGAATCAGGAGTGATGTAAACAATGTTTGATACTATTGATGCTTTGTCGGTAACCTCTATTCGTACGCTTTCAATTGATATGATTGAAAAAGCAAACTCAGGACATCCTGGAATGCCAATGGGTGCAGCACCAATGACCTATGCTTTATGGACTCGTTTCATGAACCACAATCCAAAGAACCCAGAGTGGTTTAACCGTGATCGTTTTGTATTATCAGCAGGCCATGGATCTGCTTTATTATACAGCATGCTTCATTTATCTGGTTATAATCTATCAATAGATGACTTGAAGCAATTCCGTCAATGGGGAAGTAAAACTCCAGGACACCCTGAGTACGGTCATACTGAAGGGGTAGAAGCTACAACTGGTCCACTTGGACAAGGTATTGCTATGGCAGTAGGTATGGCAATGGCAGAGCGTCATACTGCTAGTGTCTACAATAAGGACAATTATGAACTTGTGAACCATTATACATATAGTATTTGTGGTGATGGAGATTTAATGGAAGGTGTTTCAGCTGAGGCAGCGTCACTAGCTGGACACTTAAAATTAGGTCGATTAGTGGTTTTATATGATTCAAATGATATTTCACTTGATGGTGATTTGGACAAATCCTTCTCAGAAAGCGTTAAGGAACGTTTCTTATCATACGGCTGGCAATACCTGCGCGTAGAAGATGGAAATAATTTAGAAGAAATCTCTAAAGCCCTTGAAGAGGCTCGAAATGACCTTGACCGTCCAACGATGATTGAAGTTAGAACAGTTATCGGATATGGTTCACCAAACCGTGCAGGTACTTCTGGCGTCCATGGTTCTCCGCTTGGAGCTGACGAATTAAAGCTTACAAAAGAAGCTTATAAATGGACTTTTGAAGAAGATTTCCATGTTCCACAGGAAGTTTATGACCACTTCCAAAACCTTATCGTTGAAAACGGAACGAAGAAAGAAAAAGAATGGAATGACCTTTTTGCACAGTATAAAAAGGAATATCCTGAATTAGCAGATCAATTAGAAAAAGTATTGAAGAACGAATTACCAGAAGGCTGGGATAAGGATATTCCTGTATACAGCGAAGGAAAAAGTTTAGCTAGCCGTGCATCATCTGGTGAAGCTCTTAACGGCATTGCGAAAAACTTACCAATATTTATTGGTGGTTCTGCTGACCTTGCTGGTTCAAACAAAACTATGATTAAAGGTACTGGCGATTTCATGCCAGGAAGCTATGAAGGCCGTAATATCTGGTTCGGTGTCCGTGAATTTGCAATGGGTGCTGCCATGAACGGTATTGCATTACATGGCGGAGTGAAGATCTTTGGAGGAACATTCTTTGTATTCTCAGATTACCTTCGTCCAGCAATCCGCTTGGCTGCGTTAATGGGCTTACCAGTAACATACGTATTCACTCATGACAGTATTGCTGTTGGTGAAGATGGTCCAACGCATGAGCCTGTAGAACAGCTTGCAGCATTACGTGCAATGCCAGGTCTTTCAATTATCCGTCCAGCAGATGGAAATGAAACGGCTGCAGCATGGAAACTAGCAGTTGAATCTACAAACAAACCGACTGCGTTAGTATTAACACGTCAAGACCTGCCAACATTAAAAGGAACTGACAAAAACGCATACGAAGGCGTTTCAAAAGGAGCATATGTGGTTTCTCCTTCTGAAAGAGAGACTCCTGATGCATTACTATTAGCAACTGGTTCTGAAGTAAGTTTAGCTGTTGAAGCACAAGCTGCTCTAGCTGGCGAAGGTATTCATGTTTCTGTTGTAAGCATGCCATCATGGGATCGCTTTGAACAGCAATCACAAGAATACAAGAACTCAGTACTTCCTAAGAACGTTAAGAAGCGTCTTGGAATTGAAGTTGGTTCTTCGTTCGGCTGGCACAAATACACAGGCGATGAAGGGGATGTCCTAGCAATCGATACATTCGGGGCTTCTGCACCTGGAGAAAAGATTATGGAAGAGTACGGCTTCAGCGTTAGCAATGTAGTTGCACGTGTAAAAGCATTACTTCAAAAATAAAATGATTAACTTTAAGGGAACGGCAAATAGCCGTTCTCTTTTTTTGTCAGCAATATGATTTTATTGACCGCGGGAAGATTGTAGAGTTTTATATTATTCCAAATATTAGTGGGATATAATAAAATTTGTAAGAAACTTATGAATTCGACAATAATAGTGATATTTTTTGCCGATAAAAGACAAATGTTTCGATAGTGCATATTTTATAATTGATAGAAAGGGATTTAACGAAGGAGAGATCGTGGTGAGACATTATCAGCTTTATTTAATAGAAGATGAATTTGCCGCCCATTACTTCGGAAGAGAGCGTATGTTTTTTCAGCTTTTTCATGAACATGACAAAGCAGAAGGTGAACTTAAATTTATCACGAATAAACAAATAACGTATATAACAAAGTCGATAGAGGTTTTAAAAATCCATAGATTAATACAGAAACAGCTTGGAAAAAAGAAAGGATTTCGTGCTGAACATGGTACATACTCGATTGAGTTAAGTGGAAAACTAAGCACAGCGAAACTAAGGGTATTTCAGGATTTAATCACGATTGAGGCTTCAGGCACTTATGAAGCAGAAACTATATTCTTTGAAGTGTTGAGAAAATGTGAATCCTCTTTCATGGCATTAGACCTCGACCATCAGAGATTTGGCTGGTTAAAGCCTATTAAAGAGAGAAAATATGTCTAATCTTTTAAAAGAGAATATTGTATATTCCCGTTTAATTTAGTACACTGTATGGTAGACAACATGAAGGAGGAAGTTTAATGGGTACAGGTTTATGGATTCTAGTAGTTGTACTAGCATTAGTAGCTGGTGTAGCGCTGGGATTTTTCATTGCTCGAAGATACATGATGGATTACTTAAAGAAAAATCCGCCAATTAATGAGCAAATGTTAAAAATGATGATGATGCAAATGGGTATGAAACCTTCTCAAAAGAAGATCAACCAAATGATGTCAGCAATGAACAAACAACAAGGAAAATAATAGATGAACTAAAACCATTTTATCCTTAGATAAGATGGTTTTTTTATTTGTTCAGAAAATTATTATTTTAATAAAATATATTGAAATATGGGATAAATAGGTACATAATAGTTACGCTATGAACAACTACATATATAAAGGGGCATTTATTATGAAAAAGGTTTTATCACTTATTTTAATTTTACTTCTTGCATTAACAGCTTGCGGCACGGCAGAAAAAGAGGAAACTGCTTCTCCTGAAGAAAAGAAAACAGAAGAGGACACCAATGCTGCTAAAGAAAATACAACAACTACAAGAGAGTTAACAGCTGAAGATGAGAAGTTCAGTAAATTAATAGTAGAGAAAAAATATGATGAAGTCGTGAAGGAGACCATTTCTTTAAAGACTGAATCACAAAAAGACTTCTATTATATCGGGTCAGCATTTATTAAAACGAATGAAAATCAAACAAAGACCTATGATCCAGCCGATTTGACTGCGATGAAAACAGATTATCAGGTAATCGTAAATTATATAAACAGAGTCAAGCTTGTTCCTGATGAAATCAAAGCTGAAGTTGACGGATTAAAAACGGCTGCAGAAGCAAAAGTAGCAGAAGCGGATAAACAATTAACAAAATAATCATGGCTTAGCACTCATTACAATGAGTGCTATTTTTATATATGGAAAAAAGTGTCTAAATCTTTATTATTTTATTAATATTTGATAAAATATACCTTCGGGTGGGATGAAATATTTTTTGAAAATAATAAAAAGATAAGGTCAAATATTTTTCGGGGGAAAATTATGAGAGTATTTTTAGACTTAGGATGGTTTTTTAAGCAAGAGAAAAAAGCTTATCTATCCGGAATCGTAATTCTACTGTTTGTAGCATTACTGCAACTAATACCGCCAAAGGTCATTGGAGTGATCGCCGATCATATTCATGATGGCACGTTGACAAAAGGAGTACTCCTGGAGTGGATGGTGATATTAGTCGGAGCCGGAATCGGTATGTATGTGTTGAGGTATTTTTGGCGGATTATGATTTTTGGTTCGGCAGTTAAACTGAGCCGGCAGTTAAGAAATAACTTATATGAACACTTTACAAACATGTCTCCTTCGTTTTACCAGAAAAGGAGAACAGGGGATTTAATGGCACATGCAACAAATGACCTTCAGGCGATCCAACAGACCGCTGGGCTTGGAGTCTTAACATTAGTAGATTCGCTTTCAACAGGCGGAACAGTGATTTTAGCGATGGCTTTTACCATAAGTTGGAAATTAACGTTGATTTGTTTAATCCCAATGCCTCTTATGGTCATCTTAACAAATTGGTTTGGCACCATGCTCCACCGTACTTTCCACAAGGCGCAGGAAGCGTTTTCTGACTTAAATGATAAAACACAGGAAAGTATTTCAGGGATTAAGGTGATTAAAACCTTTGGTCAGGAAAAAGAAGACATTGAAGATTTTCGAAAGCAATCAGAAGACGTCGTACAAAAAAACATCGTGGTTGCAAAAATAGATTCCTTATATGATCCTACAATTTCAATCATAGTAGGCATTTCGTTCTTCCTTTCGATACTATTTGGTTCCAAATATGTGTTAGCAGGGGAAATGTCGATTGGTGAATTAATTTCCTTTACGACCTATTTAGGACTATTAATCTGGCCAATGCTTGCCTTCGGCTGGTTATTTAATATCGTCGAACGCGGCCGCGCCTCCTACGACCGTGTGGCAGCGCTGCTTCGTGAAAAGTCGGATATTACCGACAAAAGTGGTGCCTTGGAATTAGTACCTAGCGGCGGGATCACCTATGACATTAAGAAGTTCACGTTCCCAGGTGAAAAAGAACCCATGTTAAAGAATATCTCCTTTACGATTAATAGAGGAGAAACACTTGGCATTGTAGGGAAAACAGGCGCAGGTAAAACAACACTGTTAAAACTTCTCATTCGTGAATTTGAAGACTATGAAGGGGAAATTACCTTCGGAGGTCATACGCTCCAAGAGTATAAGCTGGAGAAATTACGTGAGGCGATTGGCTATGTTCCACAGGACCACTTCTTATTTTCGGCGAGTGTTGCTGAAAATATTGCCTTCACAAACCCTCAAATTTCAAAAGAAGAAATCTATGACGCTGCAAGGCTAGCTAGTATTCATGAAGATATCCTTCGTTTCACGGAAGGATATCAAACGGTTGTTGGTGAGAGGGGGGTATCACTGTCAGGCGGTCAGAAACAGAGAATTTCGATTGCGCGTGCGCTGTTGATGAATCCTGAAGTGCTGGTACTGGATGATTCTATTTCTGCTGTTGATGCCAAGACAGAAGAGGCCATTCTTTCTTCATTAAGGCAGAATCGTGAAGGGAAAACGACGATTATTACTTCGCACCGTTTGAGCGCCATTCAACACGCAAACTTAATCCTTGTCCTTGATGAAGGTGAAGTCATGGAGCGGGGAACGCATGAAGAGCTAATGACAAAGGGTGGCTGGTATAAGGAAATGTATATACGTCAGCAGCTAGAGGAGTTGGTTGAGCATGGAGGACATTAAGATGGAAGAAAAAGAGCAGCTGACTGAAACCGAGCAAAAAAAGGTTTTATTTCGCCTATTATCCTATACGAAACCGCATAAAAAGACAATTATCCTTGCATTCAGTCTATTGGTAATAACCACATTAGGTGAGTTAGCAGCCCCGATTCTTGTAAAAATCTTTATTGATGATTACTTAACACCAGGAAACTTAGTTTTTCAACCACTGTTCATTCTAGGGGCAAGCTATTTAGGAATTCAAATTGTAAAATCACTATTGTTGTTTTTTCAATTAGTAAAGTTTCAGGAGATTGCGTTAAAAATTATTCAACAGCTGCGGGTTGATATCTTTTCGAAGGTGCAGTCACTTGGACTGAAATATTTTGACCAAACACCGGCAGGAAGTATTGTTTCTAGGATTACGAACGATACCGAAGCGATTAAAGATATGTTTGTTACCGTACTTTCGACCTTTATACAAAGCGGATTTTTATTAACAGGTATTTTCATAACCATGTTTATTTTAGATGTAAAATTGGCACTATTCTGTTTGATTTTTATACCTTTAATTCTGCTTGTTATGAGTTTGTACCGTAAATTTAGTTCACGTTTTTATTTGGATATGCGCGAAAGACTCAGTCAATTGAATGCGAAGCTGAGTGAATCGCTGCAGGGAATGAGTATTATTCAGGTATTCCGTCAGGAGAAGCGACTTCGCAAAGAGTTCGAAGACATCAATGAAAAGCACTATAACGCGGGTATGAAAAATATTAAAATTGACGGGTTACTGCTGCGGCCTGCAGTAGACTTGATTTTTATTTTAGGACTAATCATCGTCTTAAATTATTTTGGTATCACTTCATTGGACAGTCCGGTTGAAATCGGTGTGCTGTATGCGTTTGTCAATTATCTGGAGCGTTTCTTTGAACCAGTCAATAATATGATGATGCGATTATCCTTATATCAGCAAGCCATTGTGGCTGGGGCACGTGTTTTTAGAATCTTGGATATGCAAGAATTGGCACCGGGACAACTTGAAGAAAGTAATCTATCAATCGAAGAGGGAAGAATTGAATTTAAGAATTTAACCTTTTCTTACGATGGGCAGCGAGATGTATTAAAAAATATATCCTTTACAGCACATCCTGGAGAAACGGTTGCACTCGTCGGACATACGGGAAGCGGGAAAAGTTCGATTATTAATCTATTAATGAGATTTTATGAATACGAGAAGGGCGATATTTTAATCGATGGTAAATCGATTCGTGATTTTTCGAAGGGTGAGTTACGAGATAAGATGGGGCTAGTCCTGCAGGATCCTTTCTTGTTTTATGGAACCGTTAGAGATAATATTACACTTCATAATCATCATTTAACAGATGAGCAGGTGGAGGAAGCCGCTAAATTTGTTCAGGCACATACATTTATCGAAAAGCTGGAAGATTCCTATCATCATAAAGTGGTAGAACGAGGATCAACTTTTTCAAGTGGACAGCGGCAATTAATTGCCTTTGCAAGGACGATTGCTGCCAATCCGAAGATCCTTGTCCTTGATGAAGCAACCGCTAATATTGATACTGAAACTGAAGAAGCCATTCAAACAGCTCTAGCAAAAATGAGAAAAGGGCGGACGACGATTGCCATTGCCCATCGGTTATCGACGATTCAGGACGCTAACTTAATTCTCGTCTTGCACCAAGGAGAAATTGTGGAAAGAGGAACACATCAAGAGTTATTGGCACTCGGCGGGCTCTACCATAAAATGTTCCTATTGCAAAATGGGGCTGTTGAACGTTTAGAAGATGTTATGCATTAGATAAGAAAAAATCCTGGCAAATTGCCAGGATTTTTTACTATAGACTCGCCACTCGGTGAGATTTCTTTATATACTTTCGATTATATTCATTTAATAGGTGGTCTAATTCCTGGCTATAGCGAATCGCAATGGAGGAAGTCAGGCCGTTGGTGACCGCGACTTGAATTAATTCAGCACGCTTTTTTTCAATTAGTGCAATAAGTTCTTGTTTAATCATCGCCGTGGTCCTTTCCGGAGTACTCCAATAATAGAAAACATTGATAGTTATTCTCTACCAATGTTTTACTAGTATAACCTAAGATGGGAATAAATACAAAGATATTTGTAAAAAAATATCCAAATAATGTTGGAAATTACTAGAAATATAGATGAAATGTGTATTCGCTTCTGCCGACACAAAATATTCATGTTAATCATTATCTTTTAGGGGGAAGTTTTGCTAAAATGAAGGAGTATCGACTATAGTGGGAGTGTTAATATGACGGATGTAAATATATTTTTAGCTCTAGGTGCGGGCTTTTTAAGTTTTATCTCACCATGCTGTTTACCACTTTATCCTGCATTTCTATCGTATATCACGGGGATGTCTGTAGGGGAGTTAAAAACTGATAATGCCATGCTTCAAAAGCGGAGCCTTCTACATACTATTTTCTTCCTTTTAGGGTTTTCGGCGATCTTCATCGCAATTGGTTTTGGCACCTCCTTTGTAGGAAGCTTCTTCCTCGAGTACAAAGATCTCATTCGTCAGCTTGGCGGTATATTTATTGTGCTATTTGGTTTAATTATTGTAGGAGTATTTAAACCAGAGTTCTTAATGAAAGATCGGAAATTGGAATTTAAAAATCGACCTTCAGGTTATTTTGGATCAGCGCTTATTGGAATGGCCTTCGCGGCCGGCTGGACTCCATGTACAGGTCCAATTCTTTCGGCGGTTATAGCATTGGCTGCCACAAACCCTGGTTCAGGAGTACTGTACATGACTGCATATTCTCTTGGATTTGCTATACCGTTTTTAATCTTATCTTTCTTCGTCGGTCGAATGAAATGGATTCGCAAAAACAGTGGAAAGATTATGAAATTCGGCGGTTATATTATGATTGCAATGGGTATCATCCTGTTTTTTGACTGGATGACAAAAATCATTGAGGTGTTCTCATTAATGTTTGGTGGATTTACTGGATTCTAATCATGAAAGCTGTATTTTTTAATAGGGGATGGAACCTATGAACTTCGTTGTTGTTTCTTCAATTGGAGCGGTATTTATGGGGATATTGGCTTTATTTGTCCGTATGAAAGCTGCTAAGAAACCTACAAATGCAAAGAAAATTATCCTGCCGCCTGTTTTTATGTCGAGCGGGGCATTAATGTATGTAGTACCACAATTTCGATTAACTGGTATGGAAATCATTGAGGTCGTCACTTTGGGAATGCTATTTTCGATTCTCTTAATTAAAACATCTAAATTTGAAATCCGTGAAAACGAAATCTATCTAAAACGCTCAAAAGCTTTTATTTACATTCTAGCAGGGTTATTAGTGGTGAGGCTTGGATTGAAGACGATTCTAAGTGCAACCATTGATTACGGTGAACTTAGCGGTATGTTTTTCTTGCTGGCATTTAGTATGATAGTGCCGTGGCGGGTTGCGATGTATATTGATTACAAAAAGCTATATAGGCAGCTTCATGGTCAACACTGACACTGCTATATAAATACGCTCAGGGCAATGGATAGCTCTGAGCGTTTTTTAATATCGATATCTTTTGATTTTATCAAACAAATACTGTACTCCATATAAAAGATAGGCTTTATAGTGTAAGTAGAAGAAAAACTGAATATGATTTAATCGCCCCAGATTAATAATTTTAAACTTTTTAAGAACATCAATAATAACGAAGGCAAACAGTCCATCAGAAATTACATTAAGTAACGTAAACTTCTTAAAGTTTCCGTTTGAGATTTTAAGAAGCCACATTGAAAAAGGCGCATATGGACCCACACTAAAATGAAGTTCATCTCTTATAAATGATTTTTTCTTATCGTAAAACTTCCACCAATTCCGCTTGTGTCCATATAAATGATTCATGATCTCGAAAATAATAATAAACACACCCGAAAAAGAATATCGTTTAAAATCACGCTTTCCTATAAATAATAAGGATAACCATGGAATCAATATGATCAATAGGTTAAATATTTTGTGTCTCTTAGTTGCCGAACGTTTTGCCATCCTAATCACCCCAAACTGCTATTTGACTCCTTTTTAAAATATCCAAATTTATGAAAAAAAACCGCCAAATTTTAGACGGTTTAGAATAAATGCTCATATGGAGCTACATCAATTCGATTTTCAAACAGTTTTTTACGTAAAAATTTATGATCTCTTTTCGGTGTGGCTTGAATGTAACCGCGAATAACGAGCTCTTCTGTAATTTTTGGGACTTTTTCATTTAGAGCAAGTTCGCCAATCTTACCAGCTATTTTATGCCTAGCAACATCGCGGAATAATTCGGGAACCGGGCTGACCAAATCTTCTAGAAGAGCTTTCTCTTCGTCACCCCACAAATGACGGGATTCATTCACATAGTATTCTTCCCAGTCCATTACGGATTTTCCATCGTCTTTTGGCATTCTCTTAAGAAACTTACGAAACATAAAAAATCCGCCAATTGCCATAGCCCCGGCAAAGGCAAAAATCCATATTAAAATAAACCAAAGAAACCAACCTGTTAATTGCATTGTTTTCACCCACACGATACTATTTTCATCTATTTATTATAGTCTGTAATATGGTGAAAAGACAAGCCATTGCCTTTATTATGAAGGAAAAGCGGGTATAAAAGAGGGGGCAATAATTGTCGGAAAAATGACAAAATACCCACCTCTATTGATTATTCCTATTTTCCATAGTATTATGATTACAAATGCTAGTTATCTTTTTTACAATAATAATTCTGGGGCTGAATGGGGTACTGGTGTCCTCCACAGTCTTCAAAACTGCTTGAGACCTGCGTGCCAGGTCTGGTGGGTTCGATTCCCACGCAGTCCCGCCAAAATAAGATTTTCAATCATTTACATAATTTCTCACCTCCACAGTCTTTTGTGTATTTTGAACGACACTGTGTGTGACCGAGAAGCTAAAACTGTGTGTGTTCAGAGCCTTCAAATTATTATATTTGGAGGTTTTTTATATGCGTAAAAGTGTTAGAAAACATGGAAGAGTAATTACAACGAGAACTATCAATGAAAGCTTTACAATGTGTGAGATGTTTGAGAGGTTTATGTGGTTTAAACAGTCTGAGGGTTTAGCACCTCGTACTATTGAAGAATATGAGATTCACTTTAAATGGCTATTGGATTATCTACAACAAGACTTAACAAGTGAACAAATGACACTTAAGGTGTTTCTTGATTGGATTGATTTCATGTTGAATGATATGGGTCTTCAACCAACTACCGTAAACATTCGTGTAAGAACAATGAGAGCATTTCTACGATGGTGTTATCTGGAGAATCTTATTGGTACTCCAATTCACGAGCGGTTTAAACCAATGAAAACAGCAGAAGACACAATTGAAGCTTTAACTGTTACTGAAATAAAGACTTTGTTAAACGCTTTTGATGAATCAACTTTTGTTGGTTTTAGAGATAAAGTTATGGTAATGGTTCTACTTGATTCAATGGTTCGTATATCCTAACTATTAGCAATGAAGAGGAGAAACGTTGACTTCAAAGCTGGGGTTATTAAGCTGGAAGCTATGAATACGAAAACAAGGAAAGCACGTGAAGTACCTGTTTCAAGTAAGACTATGAAGCTACTCAAGGAGTATATTATTGAATCAGAGGATTTTGGAGAAGACCTTCTTTTTTTGACTTATGACGGTAGGGAAATGGTTTCTAATACTTGGAGGACTAGACTTCATGATGTGGCACATCTTACTGGTATAAAAAAAGCTGTCAGACCTCATGTTTTAAGACATACAGGAGCATTGCTCTATATCATGAACGGTGGTGACCCTTTTAGTTTACAAAAGATACTTGGTCATACAGACATGAGTATGACAAGAAAGTATATTCAAATGACAAACATGGATGTTAAACGACAGCATAATTCCTTTAGTCCATTGAAAAATGTTTTTAGGTAAAGCTTCCAATTACTTGGGGGCTTTTTTCATTTTATAAATCATTCAATCACTTACAATTATTCGTAATGTGAAAAAACAATTGCTCATTTTCGGACACAAATCCGTTGAGCCACACTTTTTTAAGATATACAATCCAATAATCAATGCTAAATAAAATTCGGTTCTTATCAAAATGATTTTAAAATTACCTTAAAAAAGGGGTATTCTGCTCCCACGATCCGCTGTATTATAATTGCGTGCGAATCCATTCAGAAACCTGTTATTTGAGATGATTTCACGTGTGAATTGGCGTGTTTGCTTTACAAAAAGGATTTCCCCTATTCTTCCTTGAATATAGTTTTAGAAGATAAAATTGGTGGTGAAAGAGTATATGTTATCTAATATCTCAAAGGCTTTAAACGAAGGTCAATTTTCGAGTGATATATATCTAAGTTTAGATGGATTACAGGTAGATGATGATAAACTATTACTCACAATTATAGTTACAGATGACAATGATGAAAAACTCCAAGAATGGGAAGTGACCTGTACAGGTCTTAGAAATCATAAACTAGATGTTAATTTTTTTGAAGAATTTGAAGTGTTAGATGAACACATTTTTCTATGGGAGTTCAACTATAACACAGCGGATTTGTTTTTTAAGGGAAATATTAATGATATTAACGGAGTTATCGGAGAATTATTTATAATTCATTCAAACCTAGCGAAAGGTCAAATACCTCTTGAAAAGTATTTAAATATCAATTATTACAATGTGGATATAAGGCATTTATTAAGTCAAGGAGAGGGGTTATTCAGTAAAGGACCAGTTAATTTAATAAAGGTGTACGAAAAGGTATTGTCAGAGAATGGCTATAAAACATCTATTATTGAGTATCCTACCAAAGGAAGTACCGTATATAAAATATTTGTTTTTGGAGATTCATACGTTGTGGCTAAAGATTTCCAGGCTTTTCAAGTTTTGTAGATGTCTATATTGAACTAACAGGTGCATTACAGCAACAAGGGGTAATATTATTCCCCCACGATCTGCTGTTATTAATGTTACGTGTGAATATAAAGATATTCAATATAATTGCACTCCTAAACCAGAAAAAGAAGGAGGTATAATTTTTGCAAAATATACAGGTTATTGAAAAATTAAACCTTGAACAGATAGCTGGTGAACATGACACACATAATATTAGTATTGACTTTGATGGAAATTTGATTTTGCTAACGTCGACTATACGCGAGGGAAACCATCATCATACAATTTTTCAACATACAAAATGGGGGGTGCAAAAAATAAACATTCCTCCTTCACAAGAGCCTTTTCACTATGCACAGCCATTAGGTAACTATTGGCTTCTTGTAAACGCACGTGTAAGTAATAATAAAACGCATAATGCTTTTGTTTACGATGAAAATCAGAATTTGATGTCATCCTTTCATATGGGAGATGGAATAGAGGATGTTCAAACTACAAAGAATAATGAAATTTGGGTGAGTTATTTTGATGAAGGAGTATTTGGAAGTTCTATTGGAGCAAGCGGATTACTTTGCTTTGATAAAAATGGGATACAGATATTTGACTTCGTAAAATTTGTACAAACTCCTAGTAACAATGAAATCCCTTTTATTGATGACTGTTATTCTTTGAATGTTTCTTCAAATGAAACTGTATATTTGTACTATTATTCGGACTTCCCTTTGTTAGCAATTCATAATAAGACAGGTTATGAGTTAGTAAATGATAACCTGTTAAAAAAATCGCCAATTGTAGGAAGCAAAGCCTTTTCAATTTGGAAAGATTATATCCTATTCGGTCATGGTTATAAAAATAAAGGGCAAATACATCTTTATACATCACAAACAAAGACCATCCAAAGCTATATTCCAGTGAATGATGAGAATGATATAATTGACTATGATTATGCAATTGGAAGAAAGCACAGGCTTTTTTTAGTTTGTAAAAATACTGTGTACCTACTTAATATTCAAGATTTAATTGATGAGTAATGCTGTTTTCTTTTTGAGGAACGTGTGCTTTAATTCCACATCAAATGGACTGTTTTGGCAGTCTTTTAGCTAAAGCGTTTCTGTAATAAGCGGGAACGCTTTCACATGAATGGTTAGGGATTGGAGATAATTATAGATGAGGTATTTTGATTACTTAGAAATAAATCAAAAAGAATTTGTCACACAATTAGAACGTCTTTTTACTGTGTATAAAGTACAACCCGTTGGCAACGGGTACATTGATTGTATTGTGATGAAGAATGACTTCAAAGAGTTTATTAAAGAAATAACGGCTATAGGGATTCTTATTACTGATGTTTCTTGGTGGTGTTATGTAAAGCCAACCGAGGATAATGAATCTACTGAATGCCCACACGGCATGGGAGGACCAGAATCAGAATATTATGAAGGTTGGTTTAGTGAATTGCAAAATGACTTTTTTGAAGCAGATGTAGAATTCTCAAATAAGGCATCTAATGTTTATGAAATATATTCAAAAATACTCGATTTATTGAAAAAAATTGGACCTTTTGAAATTGAGTTTAAAAAGACTTCTATACATCTTTTGAATAAATCTTCCTTCGGAGGAATTCATCCAAAAAAGAAATGGTTGGATTTTAATTTAGTAACAAATCATCAAATTGAACACGAGAAGATTACTAAAATTGAACAAGTTTCAAAAAACAGATTTCACAATAACTTTAGATTTCATAGTGAAGACGAACTAAATCAAGAGTTTTTAGTTCTTTTAAAAGAATCATATCTATTAATGAGTTAGTTAGAGAAAGGATATTTATTACCAATGAACAGCATTTTCTTTGGAATTATTTCTGGTATAATATTTGGCTTATTATCTGTACTACTAATGCTCCCGATCAAATTTGAAGATAAACTTATTGCTATTATTGGTTCATTTATTAATCGTTTTACGATTGGTTTCTTAATATCAGTAACTGTTCTTCCTATGTATGGTTGGACAAAAGGAATTTTGATAGGGTTGTTAATTAGCCTCCCAGACGCACTTATTACAAAAGCCTATTTACCAATTATTGGTTTGGGAGTAATCGGAGGAGCTATTATTGGAGGCTTTATTGGCTAAAGTAGTGTCAATCAGCTTTTCGTATAGAAAAACTTATTAAGAACCATGCACTAGAAAAAATATAAATCATATATAGGTGATATCCCGTTTGAATGCTTGAGGAGGATATTATGAAACCTATGTTACCTAGTGAAAAATATTTCGGTAATTTAGAACTAGTTTATGCATTTTATGGGGCTATGCCTACAGGTGTTACTGTTTCAGAAACCGGTCGTATTTTCATTTGCTTTCCGAAATGGGGAGACGATGTTAAATTTACGGTGGGGGAAATTGTTGAGGATAAATTGCAGCCTTATCCTAATTTACAAACCAATTTGGTTAATCCCGAGAATATCACAATGACTTTCATCAGTGTCCAAAGTGTAGTTGCTGATGGAAGGGGAACGCTTTGGATATTAGATACAGCTGCACTCAATTTTTCTGAACCTATTAAAGGGGGGGCAAAATTAGTCGCTGTTGATTTAGAAACCAATACAATAAGAAAAGTATATACTTTTACAGAAGATGTTGTCCTGCCTACAACTTATCTGAATGATGTCCGTTTTGATTTTCGTGTTGGAAAAGCAGGTTATGCCTATATAACGGATTCTTCTTCAAGAGGACCTGGAGCTATTATCGTCTTAGATTTATCAAATGGAAACGCGTTTAGACGGTTAAATGGAGCAAATTCAACTTCACCCGATCCCTATTTTTTACCGAAGGTAGAAGGTCAAATTTTAATGAATCGAAACAAAGACGGTTCAACTTCTCCATTTAGATTGGCGTCTGACAGTCTTGCGATTTCTCCCGATGGAAAGATATTATTTTTTGCTCCACTAACCAGTCGTCATTTGTTCTCAATCCCAACAGAAGCCCTGAGAGACAGAACGATACCGGAAATGGATTTACCTTATCATGTGGAGTATTGGGGAGAAAAAGGTGCGTCTGATGGAATGATCACGGATGCAAAGGGAACTGTTTATGCGGGGGATTATGAAAACAACAGTATCCGTAAGGTATTGCCAAATGGCATAATGGAAACTATCGCACATGATCCGAGAATTTTGTGGCCGGATACTTTTTCAATTGGTCCGGATCAATATTTGTATGTCATTGTGAACCAATTACATCGACAGCCTAGATTTCATTATGGAAAAGACTTACGACAGAAACCATATAGTTTACTTCGTATCAAAATTGATGAATTTCCTGCTCCGACCTTTTCATAATAAAATTAGTCAATTAATTGATTTCATTATATAGTGTAAACAAACACGAGTAAGCAAGAAGTATTAACTTTATTTACTTCTGCCAAAACAACTCAAAATGGTTTAATAGGAACAGTTTAATTGGTGTTAAACTGTTCCTAGAAATTTTTTATAATGTCGGTAAGTTCAATGCTGTATTGATATTTTTTAAATCCAAACTGATCTGTTCGTTTGTATCCCAAGCATGGTACCATCCTTTTTCTACCATATATGCGGATATTTGTTCATGCATATCAAGTGCTTCCACTAAATGGCGAGTGAGCATTTCTTTAATTTCCGGTGTTCCTGATTCTGTTACTGCCATGGCATAATTTCTAACTCCACTTTTAGCTGAAATCAGTAGGTCCATTGCAACGACTTGATCCGATAGTCCGTCCATGCCAGTTAAAGTTTCTATGATTGGATTCATGTTCATTCATCTCCTAATTTACTGCTTAGCGTTGGAAAGGATAGAAGCATATTCTTGTAATTGTCTCGTAGATACATCAATGTCTTGCTGCATAATATCTTTTAAAAGCTGATCTGTAACTAACGCTTTCATCGTTTTGGATTTAGTTAAACAAGTGGTCTTAAATGCAGCCATCTCATGGACCTCAAGAACTTCATGTAAGGCGTAGTTCATTTTTTATACCTCCTTCCTTAAGGTTTCAACACGACTTTTATACAATCATCCATTTTTGTGTCAAAAATCTCATAGCCACGCTTTGCTTCACTAAGTGGAAGTACATGACTTACGACATCTCCTGGATCAATTTTTCCGGTCGTAACTAATTCAAACATATATGGCATATAGTGGATGACAGGTGCTTGACCGGAGCGGATATTGATATTTCGCTGCATAATATCTCCAAAAGGGAAACCATTATATCTGCCGCCGTAAACGCCAGTAACTTGAATTGTCCCGCCTTTACGCACTGCTTGTGAAGCCATGATAAACGCACTTAATGCTCCGCCTTGAAGCTTCATTCCGCTTGCAAGGAACTCCAAATCAGTCATTTTACCGTCCATACCAACTGCATCAATGACAACATCAGCGCCGCCTTTGGTGATTTCCTTCAGGTAACTTCCTACATTCTCATGGTCCTCAAAGTTAACAATTTCTACTTTGTTGGTGCGCTTGGCGTGCTGCAGGCGATAATTGACATAATCAACTGCAATGACTCGCTTTGCCCCTTTTAACCAACAGAATTTTTGAGCAAAAAGACCAACGGGACCACATCCAAGAACAATAACTGTATCTCCACCCTTTACGCCTGCATTGTCAACAGTCCAAAAACCAGTAGTCATCGCATCGGCAATAACGGTTAACTTTTCATCTGGTTCTTCACAAGTCTCTGGAATTTTAAAATGAGTAAAGTTGGCAAATGGCACTCTTAAATATTCAGCTTGCCCACCTGGATAGCCCCCCGTCGTACCAGAATATCCGAAATAGGCACCCATATCACCATTATCATTAGAATTATCACATTGGCTTTCCAAATGGTTTTTACAAAAAAAGCATTCACCGCATGCTATATTAAAGGGAATAATTACTCGATCTCCCTTTTTTAGTTTAGTCACACCCGGGCCAACTTCTTCGACGATTCCCATTGGTTCATGGCCAATAACATAGTTTTCTTGAAGGTTAGGAATCATGCCATGGATTAAATGTAAATCAGAACCACATATAGCTGTACTCGTTACTTTAATAATCATGTCATCTGGTTTTTCAATCTTTGGATCTGGAACTTCTTTGACTACAACATTTTTAATACCTTGATACGTTACCGCCTTCATTGGTTACAGCCTCCAGTGTTAGTGTTCATCAGGTGTCCGGTCAAACATACCTTTTCTATTGGTCTCAACAGGAAATAGATTCATTTTGCCAATCATCAAAGTATTGTTGGCAGAGAGTTGGTCTAATTGATATTGTTCACTTAATTCGTATGGATGGAACCATTTTTTACTAATCATTAATTCTGTAATTTCTTGGTGCATGGCAATTCCTTGCATTAACTGGTTTCGTAAGAGGGTTCTAACATCAGGTGACGCGGACTCCGTTAATGCAACCGCAATATTGCGCACACCTTCCTTGGCACGAAGAAGTAAATCCATCGCAAATGTGGTATCTGCTAACTCTGGTACGTGTAGCGAGTTTATAGGGTCTAAATAGTCATTGTTCAATGAATTTGCCTTCCTTTCAATTTATTATTGGTGTTGGCCGGTTTTGAGGAACAGGCGCTTCAAAAGGTGCACGTTGATAAATTGCCTGTAATTCTCCAAGTGCTTGCATGGATTGTTCAACATCTTTTTGCATTAGTGCTCTCAAATCATGATCAAATACCAGTCCTTGCATTAGTTTTGATTTCGCTAAGCAAAGGGTTTTGAAATTAATAACTTCATGTAAATCCAATGATTCATGATCGGCTAATTTTTGATTATCCATTTCTAATTAACCTCCTTATTCGTTAATACAATCAAATGTATTGTTTCAAAAATAAGAGGGAAACATTCTTTAAGTTTTTTTTATAATTGGTATATTATCTTAAATGGTTGGATTATTTATAAAGCGGGGGAAATTCATTTATTGTGATTGCTGAGGATGATTGCTGCTGCGGTTTTTTTCTTGTAGCAAAAAAAATGTTCAACCAGAAATATCTGGTTGAACTTATACTCATATTGTTGATTATGAACCTCCATCTAAGAAAAATCGTATTTATTATTGAAGAGACGTCTTATAACAGACATTGAAAATCTGACCAATAAAAAGGAAAAAGAAAGCGAATAAAAAGTGGTTTTCCAATTCCACCCCTTTTTATATTTAACAAGCTGTGTGTTTTTTTCTAGCCATAGCTCAGTCATAGTCATGGGTACACTGAAATACAGAACTTTTAAAAGGCACTGAAGGATGCGGGAATCAAACACCACACTTGTTTTAACTTGTTTTGGAAATCGGGTGGGATATTTAACATAACCAGTATTTACAACAAGTTTATCGACCAATGATGCATAATAACTTTTTATAAAGAAAACAAAGAGCCAGTCCTTTGCGAGTGATTTTTTAATTAAGTAAATAAAGGAACTAATACCAAAGAAATATAGCAATTTTATAAGGTTTTTTTCAAATTTTCGACCCATGTTTAGCGCCTCCATAAGATAGGTTATCTCTGAGGCAGGTGGTTATACTTAGGACATTCGAAAATTAGATAAGTAAACAATGAATGAATAAACAAGGGTCTATTTTTTTATATAAAAACTTAAACAAAAGGGTGCGTTGATCAAAGAAGGATTAACGCTTTTTTTGTTGGCGTGCCCAGGCAAGCCGTTAATTGCTAACTGGTGGAAGTCCAGTCTAGGTAAGAACCAAGTCGCCTAGTAGCTGACAGGCAGCTGGTGGAGTAATCCTAAGGTTGAAGCCCTGTGCCAGCAACTTTACAGGTTGTAACATAAAGTGAATCCTGCCGCCTCGTCAAGAGCAACCTGGAAACAGGACAAGGAGAAGTCGAGCCTTGCGACAAAGGGCGAAGACCATGGAAGGTGTGTAGAACTTGGAACAACACTCAAGAATCTCTCGGGGTATGGGGAACGACATGTAAAGAAAGTAAGTTTCGGAACTGGGGAGACCCTACTTTACCCTTACGGTTAAGGAAAGAGAAAGCCTATAAGCAATTGCGAAATGGTGGACTGTAAAGAGGGAGTCGGAGGAGGTCATAGTACCAATGATTATCATGACAACACAACATGATGTAGGGAAGGACCTCTACTTTGTTCATGTGTTTAAAGGAGGTAAGAGTAAGTGAATGCTATGAAATTAGCTAACTACACCGATGTAAAAGCTCAAGAACTTTGGAAAACACTATATCTATGTGCCAAGGAGAATCCGAAACGTAAGTTTCATGCTTTATATGATAAAGTTTATCGACCTGATATATTACTAGAAGCCTGGAAGCGTGTAAAAAGAAAGAGAGGTAGTGGAGGAGTAGACGGACAAACGATTGAAGAAATCGTTACTAACTACGGGGAAAGAAAATTCTTAAATGAGCTGTATACTCAGCTAAAAGAGAATAAATATAATCCAAGCCCTGTACTAAGAACGTATATTCCAAAAGAAAATGGAAAGAAGAGACCATTAGGGATTCCGACTATAAAAGATAGAGTGGTACAAATGGCAACAAAGTTGGTTATTGAACCGATATTTGAAGCTGATTTTCAAGAATGTTCTTTTGGTTTTCGCCCAAAAAGAAATGCACACCAAGCAATGGCTAGCATAAGAGAGGCAAGCAAAAGAAGTTCATGGGTAGTGGACGTTGATATTCAAGGGTATTTTGACAACATAAACCAAGAAAAGTTGTTAAAATTAATAGAACAGAAAATCAATGACCGCAGAATCCTAAAGTTAATTCGAAAATGGCTACGTGCTGGGATAATGGAGGAAGGTAATGTTAGAAATCCCCTAACGGGGACACCACAAGGAGGAGTGATTTCTCCTTTACTAGCGAATATTTATCTAAATACATTGGACAAGCTCTGGTTAAAGAAATTCCATCACCTAGGAGAACTAGTTCGTTATGCAGATGATCTTGTAATATTAACAAGAACAAAACAACAAGCGATTGAGAGTATACAAGTATTACAGGCTATTATGAAAAAGCTAGACTTGACTATTAATCGGGACAAATCAAGACTAGTCCACTTGTTTGATAATAAAGAGGGGTTCGATTTCCTAGGTTTCCACAATCGTAAATTCGAAGTACATAATAAAGGGGGAAGACCCTTTTACGCTATGGCTCATATTCCGAAGAAGAATGCCATGAAAAAGATGAGAGCAAAGATAAAGGCATTTACAGAGCCAAGAACCAAGTTATATTTAGACATTAAGGAATTGGTAAAAGGATTAAATAGAATACTGCAAGGGTATAAGAACTATTACAAGATTTCACCAATCGCATTTAAGTGGCTAAATCAGATTGACTGGTATGTGCTTGAAAGGCTCACACTCTTTTACAATAAGAAAAAGAACAACAGAAGAAAACATGGTAACTTAAAGACTATTCAGGATGAAGTAAATTATTTAATCGTAAAGCTAGCACGGAATTAACCGTAAAGCACAAGAAAGAAGAACATCGGAAAGCCGTATGAGGGAAAACTTCACGTACGGTTTGATGAGGGGGAGCTGAAATTAAATGAGGATAGCGTAAGCTATCTCATTGAAATCAGTTCTCTACTCTACAACAAGCAAGGGATAAAAAATTGGAAACCAATACCTTAAATTTATTATTCCTTCTTCAAATTTACGGGGGCTTTGTTGGAACAAGGGCTAAAGCCTTTTTCTTATTGAAGTAACGGAAGGTTAGTGGAATAATGGCTTTCATATATCTGGTACACACTTAAAGGAGATATGGAATACTCCTTTGAAAAACAAAAAAGCTACCGTAACTTAAAATGTACCCGATAGAGTAGACACTAAAAAAGTCCTCTAACTCGGTTGCCCTTTTTGTGCAGGAAAAAGGGTTTCAATTGATAATTGTTTAGCTACAGTAAATCTAGAGTTAGCCAAGGAATGGTGTCAAGAGAAAAATGGCAATTTAACAATTTATGATGTGACCCGTAGCTCTGGGAAACAAGTATGGTGGAAATGCACAAAAGGTCATGAATGGACTGCGAAAATCTCCTCTAGAAACAAAGGTAACGGTTGTCCCTATTGTTCTGGTAAAAAGGTGTGTAAGGATAATTCCTTGGAAACGGTTGATCCCATACTTGCAGAACAAAGGCATCCTGCCAAAAATTCATTGACACCTAAAGAAGTTACCGCACATTACGGAAAAAAAAGTATGGTGGGCATGTAAGAATGGTCACGAATGGGAAGCTACCGTTGACCAAAGAAGCCGTGCTCGTACTAGGAATTGCCCTATTTGTATGGGAAGGAGAAAAAATTAGACAGATTTGACACAATTAAACCTAACAATTTATTGGGTCTGTTTTTTTATTATGATTAGCATTTAAGCTAATCATTTTTTATTCACTGGACAAACGATTTTTAATTCGATAAAATTACTTTAAACTGTAGCACATGGATATGTATAAACTGTGTGGTTACGGTGAGTATTTTTATAAAATATTAAAGGATAAATCAGGACTTAGCCCATACATAGCAAGGAATCAAACATTATCAGAAAATTCAAAATGACTATCCAAGTCTTCAAAACTGCTTGAGACCTGCGTGCCAGGTCTGGTGGGGTCGATTCCCACACAGTCCCGCCAACATAACTTTAAGTAAACGCTCAATCACTTAATTGATTTTTAAGTCTAGTGGGCTTTTTTGCGTGCGAAATTATTGGCAGCTTAGAATTCTCAATCATTTTAATTAAAAATTTATTTATAAACGAAGGAGCAAGAAAGATGAAGTTTCCCAAAAACATTATATTAGATTCTGTTGCTGAACGTAAAAACGACCCAGATTACGGACTAGAATTTGTTCAGGAACTTGGAAACGATGACGCAGGTTTTTCTGAAATGGTAGTAATTATTTTTAAGTACAAAGGAAAATATTATAGTGTTGATATCCAACGTGTAAATGGAGAAAATAATTACGATCATTGGGACGTTGAAGTTGATTGTCCTGAGGTAATACAAAAACAAGCCATTCAATATTATTGGGAAGAAGTCAAAGCTTAAATTAATATTTTATACAATACTTAAAATAACGGTTTATAGTAATCTAATAAACACTATAAAGCGAGAAACCTTGATCAAACTATACTTCACGGTACATTAAAATTTTAGAAAAACTGGTGCCAGCAAACTTCAAAACAGATTGAGACCTAAGCGCCAGGGCTGGTCTGTTCGATTCCCACGCAGTCCCGCAAAAAAATATTACATAGTACTAGTGCGACTGGTTTTGTGTGTACTAGCGTGTCAAATCCACCAAATTCTTGAAAGAAGGGTGGATTTTTTTATGGCTATTTGACGTTCGAAAGAATGTCAAATACTATTTCTTCTAAAAATATTAAACAAAAATAGTAAAATTTTATATATAGTTATCTGAAATTTCTAATTATAATAAATGTTGCAAAATAGTTCTTAACCATCTTGTTCAATTTCCTTAACATGATAGAAACTATAAAACTTCTTTGCTTTTTTTCGTTTTTCATTGGTAAATCATCAAAGTCATTTCAAAATACGGATTATTAAAAGAGATATTTAGGTTATCTCTTTCTAATAATAAAGATTTTTTGTTGCAAGGGGGTGAAAAGGGGACGTCGCAGTAACTATATGATACTTATAGTTCTGTATACAACTAGGATGTAAATTGGAAACGGTTTCAAGTTATCTAGGGCAAATTAACTAGGGAGGAACAGATGGTTGTAAAAAAAGTATTAAGAATTATTTTTATGTATTCTCTTGTACTATCTATTGTAGTAAGCGGATTCGGAGGATTTCCAAACACTACGGTTCATGCTGCCAGCCTTTCAATAACTAGCGGTGGAGGTTGGTTTGAAACGGCATATGTAGAATGGTCGCCTGTAAGTGATGCGGCAGGGTATAACGTATATGTTAAATCTGCGAGTGCACAAGATTCTCAATATAAACAAATTGATTCTGAATTAATTCGAAGCTACGGATCGTATTGGAGAGCTGACGCGGTAGGGCTTGCAGCTGGAGACTATGTCATGAAAGTTGAAGCAGTACTGTCAGATCGTTCAACAGTAAGTACGGTTTCAAATACGCTGTCCGTAACAGCACATGACAGATCAGGATTTGCTTTTGCATCAAACTCAACATATGGCACAGGTTCAGGTGCTTATAATGATGATGGAACACTTAAGGCTGGTGCTCAAGTTGTTTATGTAACATCTGAGAATGCACAAACCGTAACTCATGATGTGATCACCAGCAGTTCAGGAGCTGTAACAACTGCTGTGGGTATAGGTAACATTCTGAACTTGAGACAAAAAGGCTATGATAAAACACCGCTTGCCATTCGATTTATTGGAAAAATTACAGATGCTGACATGAATGGGCAACTTAACAGCAACGGATATCTTCAAGTGAAAGGTAACTCCAATTATTCGGAAATGAATATTACATTAGAGGGTATCGGGGAAGATACTTACGCTTATGGATGGGGGATCCTGCTTCGTTATGTCGGTAATGTAGAAGTAAGAAACTTAGGTATTGCCCTATTCCCTGACGATGGTATTTCAATGGATACTGGCAACGTTAATGTTTGGATTCATCATAATGATCTTTTCTATGGAACAGCAGGAGGAGATGCCGACCAGGCAAAAGGCGACGGTTCCACTGACCTGAAAAGTGGATCCACCTATATTACCCTTTCTTATAATCACTACTGGGATTCCGGAAAAGCATCTCTAGTCGGTTTGAATGAATCAGCAGAATTCTTTGTAACCTTGCACCATAACTGGTTTGATCATTCAGACTCTCGTCATCCGCGAATAAGAACAGGAACTGTTCATGTATACAATAACTTTTTTGACGGTATCTCTAAATATGGTGTTGGTGTAACAACAGGAAGTTCATCCTTTGTGGAATCAAACTACTTTAGAAATGCGAAATATCCAATGATGAGTTCCTTGCAAGGTACGGACGCTTTAGGAGTAGGTACATTCTCGGGCGAAAATGGAGGAATGATTAAAGCATACAACAATCGGATTGTTGATGCTGCAAGTCTTATCTATGCCAATTCCGATGCAGGAACAACTCCAGCTCACGAGACATCATTTGATGCTTACTTAGCTTCGTCAAGAAGTGAAACCGTTCCAAGCTCTTACAAAACCCTAGTAGGCGGAACAACTTATAATAACTTTGATACTCTCATCGATTTGGGCGTAACGGCATCTGACATTGATGACGTAAGCCTAGTCGAACAAACGGTTACAGCAGAAGCTGGACGCCTAAATAAGGGAGACTTTACATGGGAATTTGATGATGCTGTTGATGATCGATCGGCTAGTCTAAATACAGCACTGATGTCTAAAATACAAAATTATAAAACCCAACTTGTATCTGTAGGGGGGCAATCAACTCCATCAGAGCCAACAAAACCAACAGAACCAACACACAGAAAAATCGACGTATGGGACTTTGGAGGAATTCAAACCTCGGGAGATCTATACAACAATAATATTACAGCGGAGGTTCTGAACAGTAAAACTACAATTAAGTCCGGGACATTTGTAACCACTGCTTTTGGGGATTTAACCATTGCCAATCCGGTTACAAGTGATAGGTCCTACTATTATGAGTCAGATGGCTCTACCGTAGGTGTAAATTCCTCTGGTTTCTGGGGAACTCAAAAGTACAGTTATGAAGACGGATATAACGCGAACGGAGTTTATTACGCAAACGGTACGGGAGGTTCCACGAGAAGGTATTTGACTCTTGATAATGTTGCAGCTGGGGATAAAATTACCGTTTATGGTGGAACGAGTAATGGAGATGAAACCCTTCACTTTGTTCACGCAACTGTGAGTGTAAGTGGTACCACAGTTACAGTAAAACCGGATGCTTCACAGGTTCAGGATAGTACAGCTGCTTTTACAACATCTGCACAAAAAGTTGAATTCACAGCACAATATTCCGGATCGTATCAAATTTATGTTTCAGCTGATAAAGGCGGTAAACCTTATTTCCAAAGAGTGATGAGGACTCCAGGCGTTAAGGTAAGTGGAGCTGTGAATTTAAATGGCAGCGATATTTCTGCAGGTTATGCACTTAATTTTACGAATCAGAAATCAGGCGATACTACAACCGTAAATGTTCATGCAGACAATACCTTTGATGCGGTTCTCGCAACGGGCTATGATTATATTGTTAGTTTAAAGAATATAGCCAGTTACAGAATTTCCGATGAAACCAAGGTCATAAGCACATCCACTTCTGATATTACGGCAGGAAAAAGTGTTAGCTTTGATGTTGTAGCTAACAAGCTTGTTTCCGTTAGTGGTAATATTAAGGGCTTTGACAGCAGTTATGATGTAAGTAAATTACAAATCAAATTTACTCCTCCAGATGGAAGCCTTGTCTCACCGGTGACAGCAATCGTAAATACCAATGATAAGACATTTACAGCAGATGTTCAGGATGGAGTACAATATACAGCCGTTATTTCGGGTGTTAACGATTATGAAATTGTCGATGGCGGTATTATCAATTTAAGCGCTGACACCGTTCATGATATTACAGTTGCTAAAAAAGCAGTACACACTGCAACTGGTTTATTCCAGGGATTACCGTCAACTGCTCAAATTTCAAGTCTTACATTTACAAATGTCGATGATGGATACACGTATGCTGGGACCGTTTCAAATGGCGGATACACAGTAATTCTTAGAGATGGTGCATATGAGGTTACAGCTGTTAGTTCCGAGAATTATAGTACGAGTTCTCACGTAGTGATGAATGGGCAGGATAAAACAAAGGATATTTTGTTTGTTAACAACACTGCTCCAGAATCCCTTGCCTGGGTTCCGGATTTGTATGTTGGCGACAGCTCAAAGACCAATAATTTCAGTACAGTTAAGGATGCTCTCGATGCAGCAGCCCGAATGAATCCAACAGATGAAGCTCACAGAATCACCATTCATATTGCACCGGGTGTATACAGAGCACAGCTGGTAATAAATACTCCATATATTACACTTGTAAATTCTCATTCAAATCCAACGAGCGATCCAAGTACGCAGGTTAAAATTACTTGGTATTACGGTATTGGGTATAAATATTACAGCATGGGGCCTAACGGTTTCTATGATGAAGAAAAAGCATTTGATAAGTATTCCAAAAATATTGCCAGTAAATGGGGAGGTACCGTTTATCTCACCAGTAAGGCTTCCGACTTCAAAGCAGAAAACATCATATTTGAAAATTCCTTCAACAAATATATGACAGATGAGGAATTAGCAGATGGTGTGGAGCTTGCCAATATACCATCCGCAAGCCCGATCAATGTAGAAAGAAAGTCTTTTACAGATGTTACTTCAAAAGCAGCTACAGAAAGGGCTGCCGCTATGATAATCGAGGGAAACCGTGCAGAGTTTGTGAATTGTAGTTTCCTAGGAAGCCAGGACACACTTTACACCGGTGGCAGCGGTACGAATAGCAGTTATTTTAAAAACTCTTTTATAGAAGGTAACACAGACTATATTTTTGGTGATGGAAATGTGGTATTTGATAATGTTACATTGAATTTTGCCGGTTACAGTGATAAGGCTGTAGGTGGTTATATCACAGCAGCAAAGGATACAGCATCCCATGGTTACCTATTTAGAAACAGTACTGTAACAGCCAGCAGTAAGAATATGCAAACTTCAGGTTTCTTCGGAAGACCTTGGGGAGCAGGAGCAAAAGTAACCTTCTTGAACACTAAGCTTCAGAGCAATTCGATCATAGACCCTAAAGGCTGGACGGATATGAGTGGCCCGCCTGAAAATGCAAATTTTGCAGAATACAATACAACATATAACCATTCAGCAGTAGATACATCCCAAAGAAGAGGATCCGTTTTAACGGAGGCACAAGCTGCAGAAATTAATGTTGCCGATTATCTTGGAGGTTGGACACCATCATCTTATACAGCTGACAGTGATACAGCGCCAACATTTAAGGTTGCTCCTTACTTCACAACAGATGATGATATCAATATACCTTACGTTGGAAATACCATTAGCTTAGGTTATGAATTTACTAATCCAAATGATAACGTAAACGACAGTTCTTTAATTCAGTGGTACAGAGTAAGTCCGGAGGGAACTGAAACGTTGATCCATGCAACAACAGCATATATTTCCAAAACTTACAAGATTACTAGTGCCGATGCAGGCAATTATATCAAGGCTGTTGTTACGCCGGAAACCGTGAATGGTTTGAAGGGCACACAGATGTCTATTAAACTTGACAACCTGGCTAGAGTAGGCTCGTCCGGTGGCGGAGGGAATGAGATTCCGGATGGTCAGCGTGTAAATATTTATCTAGCAGGTGATTCAACGGTCAAGACATACGGCCCAACCTCAGATACAGGCGGCTGGGGAGAATACTTACAGAAATTTTTCAATTCGGATAAGGTGAATGTTGTTAATTATGCCAACGGAGGCAGAAGCTCAAGGAGCTTTATAAATGAGGGAAGTCTTGATAAAATCGCTTCTACCATTAAAGCCGGAGACTATTTGCTGGTTCAATTTGGACATAATGATGAAGCCAATCAATCAGGATTTCTCTTAGACAGATTTGTTTCTATGGGAGAACCGGATGCAAATGGTATTTATCCTTCCATTCCGGGTGTTGAAGAGGCCACACCGGCAAGTCTTTCACTACAGTATGGAGCAACATTTTATCCATATACTAGCGGAACCTTCAAGTGGTATCTGCAGCAGTATATTGATGTAGCAAAAAATGCAGGTGCAACACCTATTTTAGTTACTCCTGTTTCAAGACAGTATTTTTACGCAGATGGCACCATAAGAACTCATCATGATGCTACGGACACCACAACTGGAACAGTTATAACTGCCAATAATGCTTATGTAAGAGCTGTTGAACAGTTAGGTGCAGAACAGGGTGTTAAAGTGATTGATATGTTTGATTTAACAAAAGAGTCCTTTGAAAAAGCATACAAGAATGACCCTGCAGCCACTAATGGAAGCTCGCCTTCAGCAAAGGCATTAATGGTTCCTGCAGATTCAACTCATAATAATAAGATTGGCGGTTTTTATAATGGCGCTTTAATTGCCGATCAAATACAGGACCTTGGATATAACATCTCTAACTACGTTATTCCACCTATAAGAGTAGGCGGTGTAGACGGTAAGAACAGCGTACAATTTGAAGTGGATTCAAACAGTAAAGTAAGTGTATATACCCCTGATGCAAGCGGTGTTTATACAAGTCAGCTAAATACGTATTGGACTGGTGAGACCCAGGCTCTTATTGACCGGCTTTCCGCACCTGTGGATCATACCGCTCCAGTCACAACCTCCAATGCTCCAACGGATTGGTCGAATGACGAGGTAACCGTCAAACTGGACGCTTCCGATAACGAGAGTGGTGTTGCCGAAACCTTTTATTCAATTGATGGGTCTGATTATGTGAAGGGTACATCCTTTACAATAGATTCCGAGGGAGACCATACTGTGTCCTTCTATTCTATTGATAAAGCAGGAAATATTGAAGAAAAGCAAACTATTTCTATTAAACTAGATTTCACTACTCCTACTATTGATATAACTGGCTTAGTGAATGATCGTTACAACGATTCCGCGGAGATCAATCCGCTCATAGAGCTCAAAGATCATTTGTCCGGAATTGACCACACAAAAACCATACTCACATTGGATGGAAACACCGTAGAAAATGGGAAGACCATTCCTCTTTATACTCTGCCGCTTGGTCAGCACGAGTATAGCGTAACAGCATACGATTTGGCTGGGAATAAGGTGACCCAAGTTGTTAAGTTCCAAACAACCACAAGCATCCAATCATTAAAGGAATTAATTAACCGCTTCACGGAAGCCGGATGGATAGATAGTAACGGCATAGCTAATAGTTTGCAGGGAAAGCTGGACGCGGAAAATTTAGCTGCATTTGTGAATGAAGTGAAAGCTCAAAGCGGCAAACATATTTCTGTACATTATGCAGATTATCTTATCCGAGATGCTGAATACTTGTTGTCTAATAAATAAATAGATTGATCAGAAAAGCTCCCACTTTTTTATATGAATGGGGAGCTTTTCTCAAGGCGGAGCTTCAATTGTTGAGAGGGGGTTCAAGAATGAAAATGAAATCAAAGAAAACGATTAGCACATTACTGACTTTCATCATGTTTTTCACCTTAGCATTTAACAACGTTGTGGCATTTGCCAGTGATACATCTAACAACTCGACAATAACAGCAAAAACTACTGCTGATACTCCAACGATTTGGATTGTTGGGGATTCGACCGTAAGCTCTTTTACGGATAATTACTATTATCCAAGGTATGGATGGGGCACTCAAATTGGAAATTATCTCGATGGCTCCTTCAACATACAAAATCTTGCCTTGTCCGGAAGAAGTTCAAAAAGCTATACATCTGATCCTGAGTATCAGACGCTGCTCGGCGGTATGAAGAGTGGAGATTATTTATTAATTGGTTTCGGCCATAATGATGAAAAAACGGAGCCGGAAAGATATACAAATCCGAATGGAACCTATTTGGATCCAGGATCATTTGCGAATTCCTTGTATGAAAATTATATTAAACCGGCTCAGGCGGCGGGAACTCAAGTCATCCTTTCTACTCCTATTGTCAGAAGAGCGGAATCGGGTGTATGGAGCAATTCCAATCTTCATATTACAGGTACTGTCGGAGAGTTTCCAGGCGGAGATTATCCGCAAGCCATTAGGGATTTGGGGACAGCGCTTAATGTACCGGTAGTTGATATGACTACTTTAACTAAAAGTTTATATGATGAATTGGGCCCAAGTGAAACTCTGTATCTTCATGCGTGGACCTCTTCAAAATCGCAAAGTGTGGATAATACACATACCAATATCTGGGGCGCAAGGTATAATGCATACCTTTTAACAAAGGCAATAAAAGAATTAGGCGTAACCGGAATAGCAGAACATGTGATAAATGCTGCAGCGCCAACGAAAGCAGATACATTAATTCCAAATCCTAATTACCTAGAGACGCCGTATAACGGTGAATTGCCGCAAAGTGCTTTATGGGCAGATTATGGTATTTGGAAAGGCACGGTGTTTGGTGATATTGGGGGTGTTCCAAGTACTGCAAATCAGACCCTTGAAACAGATAATGATGGAAACATGCATATTGCAGTAGCCAATAATAAAGGGAAAATAGCCAGTGTTACTGATGGATTTGCCATGTATTACTATAAAGTACCTGCAAACAGCACATTTACACTAACAGCTAAAGCGAAAATTAATGGGTTTAGTTTGAATGATCAAGTATCCTTTGGTTTGATGGCCAGGGATGAAATGCATATCGATTCTTATATAAACACTACTCTGGGTGATTATGTTGCAGCAGCACCTTTAAAGCTCACTAAGGCAGCGACAGGAGGATTTTGGAATAGTTTCGCTAGAAAGAGTGGAGTTCTTACCCAAGGTGGAACAGCTAAAAACCCAATTGCAGCAGGAGACACCATAAATCTTTCTATTACAAGCAATTCAGACGGTTATGCAACTAAATTTGGAAATGAAGAAACAATCACTGGTGGGTTTGATTTTAAACTTACAAGCATCGATCCAGATTACGTTTACGTAGGTATGTTCGTAGCACGTAATGCAGATATAACCTTTAGTGATATTAAACTGGTAGTTGATGGTGTTGAAGTGACAGCAGCTGATTCTACCGCACCTGTTACAGTGGCTACTGTCACACCAGCTCAACCGGACGGGCTGAACGGCTGGTATACAAACGATGTAAAGTTAAGTCTTAATGCTTCTGACAACCTATCGGGTGTGGCCAAAACGAAGTATAGCTTTGATGGTGGAAACACTTGGAAAACATACACTGAACCGATTACCATCAATCAAGATGGAAAATACGATATAAGCTATCGTTCATTGGATAATGCCGGAAATATGGAAGAGAAGCAAAACATTTCTATTAATCTAGATGCCACTGCTCCTACTATCGATATAACTGGCATTGCGAATGATCTTTACTACGATTCCGTGGACATCAATCCGGTCATAGAACTTAATGATAATTTGGCCGGAATTGACAGTACAAAAACAACAATCATTTTGGATGGAAACATCGTAGAAAATGGGAAGACCATTCCTCTTTATACTTTGCCGCTTGGTCAGCACGAGTATAGCGTAACAGCTTATGATTTTGCTGGGAATATGGTGACCCAAGTTGTTAAGTTCGAAACTTCTACAAGCATCCAATCATTAAAGGAATTAATTACACGCTTTACGGATGCAGGATGGATAGAAAGTAACGGCATAGCTAATAGCTTGCAGAGTAAGCTGGACGTGGAAAATTTGGCTGCATTTTTAAATGAAGTTAGGGCTCAAAGCGGCAAGCATATTTCTGTACAATATGCAGATTATCTTATCCGAGATGCTGAATACTTGTTGTTTAGTAAATAAATCATAATTGAAAAATTTAGCTCAACGGAAGTATAGTTCTCCCCCTTCTATATGAAGGGGGAGATTTTCTAGTAACAGCAGTGTTGTTATATTTGTAGGTTTTTTGTATGCGTAAAAATGTGAGAAAACCAGGGAAAAGTAGTAGCCAACCCTATGCTTTTTCAAGTAGAGAATCAATTTGAATTTCTCCCGAATAGCCTTTTGGCTTTTCGGCAACCCATTGATAATAAAGGCGCCAGATACCATCCAATATCTGGATGCCACCTGGCACCTTGTTCATGAAGTATAAATAGGAAGTGTTATTCGTATTATTGTTCCTTTATTTAAAACACTATTTATCTTAATTTTCCCATTCATTGTCTCTATTGTTTTTACAACAACCATTGAACCTAACCCAGTCCCCTTTTCTTTAGTGCTGTAATAAGGTTCGCCAAAACGGTTTATTTGTTCTTTGCTCATTCCAACACCGTTATCGCTTATCTCGATAATGATATCGAATTTACTTACGAGTGTAACTAAACTAAGCTCACCACCGTTTGGCATAGCCTCGATACTATTTTTAATCAGGTTTAAAAAACATTGCTTGAAATGTTGAATGTTTCCGCGTGTAATTCCTGGCACTAACTCTTCTGATATCTTCACCGAATTCATATTGGCCAATGGTTTCGTCATTTCAATAATACTTCTTATTTCACGATCTATTAAAATGATACCTATATCTTCGGTTGCAGGTTTTGCATATGCTAAGTAATCACTAATAATTGTCTCTGCAGATTTAAGCTCTCTAACCACATGTTGAAAGTACTGTTCTCTAACTTCTTGAGAAAGATTAGGGGCTTTTAGGAGATCAATAAACCCCTTTACAACTGTTAAAGGATTTCTAACTTCGTGGGAAATACTCGCTGCTAACTGGCTAACAACTTCCATCTTTTCTAGCTTTGCTATTTTTGACTTTATACTAATTGCGTCACTTAATATTTCTATTATATATACAACTAAAAACATGACTACTGGAGGAAGGAACATAAAATAAAACATATAAGCTTCAGTCACCCTAAATGAATCAGATATAATAACAGCTATAGAAGTTGTTAGTATTCCAAGACACAAAGATAACAGAACTGAGAAAATAAGCTTATTTTTTCTATTGAACATGCTGAACTTTTTTGAAAGTAGTGCCGTTATAATAAAGATCACGATATAAACAATAAGAGTTAGTGAATTGAATCCATAAATAAAAAATCTAAACGCCAACGAAATTATCAACAAGGCAGCCCCGACAGGCCATCCGCCATAAAGTATACCAATTAAAAAAGGAATTTGCCTTAAATCATGTACACAATATTCATCAATATAAATAGGGAATTTCATACATAAAATACTTGGTAAACTCATGCATGCTGTAATAAGGGTTTTTTGGTAATTTTTAAGCGTTTTAAAATTATCAATTAAAACGAAGAAAACAAAAATACTTACTAAAATGTAAAACAAATTATCTAAAACATTTTGATTAATATAAATGAAGTCCATAGTAAATATCCTTTGTCAAAATTTATTAAACAACTTAATAATAAGGGATACATCCAATAAAGAGAGATTTTTTTATTTAGTGAAAAACTCCCAAAAATGGATATTAACTTACTAGTTAAGAAATTTGCAAGAATATTATAGACAATGTTTATGTGTTAATGAAAGAGCTGTAAGATTATGATTGGTGCGAATTAAACCATGCTACAGTTAGGATTATTCATAGAGATTAAGGAAGGCTAGCAGGGGTTAAAAAGCGTATTGGTCCACAACATTCCGATATACAGGAGCGTTATGGTTTATAAAAAATGGCGGTGATCCTTCTACTTACAAAAGACTTATGGCAATAAAGTATGTTTAATTCCTTCTCAGGGCGGGTAGCTAAAATAAGGACAATCAATCCAAAGGAGGAATTTCAATGTACGAACATGAAAAGCATTTGGTGGGAGTTTACGATTCTGAACAAGAGGTTATTCAGGCGGTAGAAGATTTAAAACGCCAGGGTTATGCTTCAGAAGATATTTCAGTTATCGGGAAAGACAAAGACGTTGTTAAAGACATTAATGATACTACTGGTACGACAACTGAAAAAAGTGCCCTTACTGGAGCTGCAACAGGTGGGGCACTTGGTGGAATATTAGGATTGCTTGCAGGCGTAGGTGCCCTTGCTATACCAGGTATCGGACCTATTGTAGCGGCTGGGCCAATAGCTGCTACCTTGACTGGGGCGGCCGCCGGAGCAGGCATAGGTGGCTTGGCAGGAGTTTTAGTTGGATTAGGAATTCCTGAAGATGAGGCGGACCGTTACGAAGGCTATGTAAAAGAAGGTAAATTCCTTGTTGTGGTGGAACGCCGACAAACATTCTAGGTGAAGGAAAATGAGTGGATACAAAGATGAACCAAAACGATACAGACGTAACTATAAAATCAAATGGTCCATACAATGTTCCGGTCACTTCGATGAATCAAATAAAAGAGCTGGTATGAGAAATTTTTTTCATATCAGCTTTTACTTTAAATAGGCATTAATAAAAATGAAAAGAGTTTACGATAAAAATAATTAAGATTACTATATTTCCCCAAACTCTCTTTTTTTAATACATACGGCATCTTTCTTAGAGAAAAACTCACAAATATCGACATTATTCTAATAAGACTCATGGCAGAATTCCTAGCATTAACAGGGGGACAAGGTAAAATTGTCAATCCCTGGTTGAGTTAATTTTACTAATTTTGTAGATATTTGTTTAATAGATAATATATTGACAAGGGGGCGGAATTGAATTATTCTAAATTTAATTAATAATTCTGACAACAAGAAAAACTTTCCATGGTTTTTCAGTTACTGACAAGAATGAACTCCATTCTACAATCTCCTTCGGTAAACATCATCCTAGAGCCTTTTTTATTTCGAAATAATTGTAAGCGCTTTTAAAAAAGTAACTTCCTATTCCTAATTTCTAGATAGAATTGATCATAGCTTTACTCTAAATGGTATATACCAATTCAAAAAAACAAGAATTTACAAATGAAGTAAAAATACTATATTCTATGAATATGGATTGAATATGTGCATATACGGGAGTAATAGAGATGAGCAGAATGAACAAAGATGAAGAGGATGTTCCTTTTTACAAACAATTAAAAAATAAAATTCTCGATGAAATTGAAAGCGGAAAGCTTAAGCACGGTGATAAGCTTCCTTCGGAACGAGAATTGGCTGAGCAGTTTCAAATCAGCCGGATGACAGCAAGACATACCTTGTCGATCTTGGAGCGGGAAGGTGTAGTGGAGCGGCGTGTGGGGTCGGGTACTTTTATTAACAATAAGAAAATCCAAATGGATTTTGTTACCTTTAATAGTTTTACCAAGAACATGCTAAGTAAAGGATTAATACCGAGCACACAGATTTTGTCCATTCGTAAAATGAAAGCCACACCTAATTTAGCTCAAAAGCTTAAACTGCCCCTTGGAGAAATGATGATCGCTATTCAACGGCTTCGGCTTGTTAACGAGACTCCGATCTCGATTGAAGAATCTTTCCTGGCAGAGAAGCTTTGTCCAGGGCTCGATGAAATTATTACTGACAATGATTCCTTGTATGAAATTTTAGAAAGTGAGTACGGGATTGTCCTTGTCATGGCAAAGGAGTATATGCAGGTCACGGTTTCCGATGAGAGTGAGAGCAAGCTTTTGAAAATACGTTCCGAGAGCCCGTGTATCTTCCAAGAAGCAGTTGCTTTTGATACCAATGAAAAGGAAATTGAATTCTCCACATCCTTAACGAGAAGTGATATAGTCAAGTTTTATTCTGAATTAAAGCTGAAATGATGGTTAACATCATTTCAACGTAGTTTAAATGGTATATACCAATAGTGAAAATCGGGGGTTATTTCGATGAAGGTAATCGGTGTTGGCGATAATGTGGTTGATAAGTATGTTTATAAAAAAACGATGTATCCAGGGGGAAATGCCTTAAATTTCAGTGTATATGCTAAACAGTTAGGGATTGAAGCAGCCTATCTTGGCGTGTTCGGTAATGATCGGGCTGCAGAGCATATTATTGCCACCTTAAAAAACTTGAATGTGGACATTTCTAACTGTCGGCAATATGAAGGGGAAAATGGCTTTTCCGCCGTTGATTTAGTAGATGGTGACCGGGTGTTCATCGGCGGAAATGGGGGCGGTGTTCAAATGGATCATCCGATTGTCCTCAGCTCAGATGACTTGGAATATATTAAAAGCTTTGATATTGCCCATAGCAGTATCTACAGTGAGATGGATTCTGAGTTACATAAATTAAAAGAATCCGGGATCCTGGTATCCTATGATTTTTCGAGTGATTATAACGATGAATTGCTAGCGAAGAATTGCCCTCATATCGATATAAGCTTGCTCTCCTGCGGGCAATTGAGCGAAATGGAAGTAGAGAATCTATTAAAACGTGCCAATTCATACGGGAGTAAATTAGTAGTGGGCACAATGGGCTCACGCGGCTCAATTGTCTATGACGGCCAATCTTTTTATCGCCAGAAGCCGCACTTTGTGCAGCCGGTTGATACACTGGGTGCCGGAGATTCCTTTTTTACTGCATTTATCTTACATTATCTCTCTCAAAAAAAGGAAAATCCTGAAATTCAGGAAGCCAACCTCCTCCAAAAAAGTATGGAGGAAGGGGCCAAGTTTGCGGCAAAGACATGTCTTGTAGATGGTGCATTTGGTTATGGGATTCCCTTTTAATTTACTTAAAGGGATTAAAATATAAAACCATTCATAGAAGTTTGGGGGGTGAAGGAATACGCTTTTGTAGGATTGATTTTATAAAAATAAGGAGGGTTAATGAAATGAGAAGGAAAATAAACGTACTATTAACAGTACTAATGGTGTTCGCTCTAGTCCTGACAGGATGCTCTAGTTCCTCTTCCAGCAATGAAGAGTCGGGGAAAGTTGTATTAAAGTTTTTGCATAAGTGGCCGCAACCAGAATACGCTCCTTATTTTGAAGAAGTAGTGAAAGCCTTTGAAAAGGATAACCCAGATATCACCATTAAAATGGAAGCGATTGCAGATGAGCCTATTAAAGACAAGCTCCGTGTAATTCTAGGCGGTAACGAAGTTCCCGACATTATGTTTTCGTGGTCAGGTGAATTTGCCAGGAAATTCGTCCGTGCTGATGCAGCCTTAGATTTAACTCCTTATTTAAATGAAGATACAGCTTGGAAGGACAGTTTTATTCCGGCATCTCTTCAGCCTTTCACATCAGATGACAAAAATTACGGGATTCCGCTTCGTTTCAATGGAAAATTCTTTGTTTACAACAAGAAGATTTTTGATAAATATCAACTGCAGGCACCTACTACTTGGGATGAATTTATACAAGTGCTAGACACCTTGAAAAAGGGCGGAGAAACGCCTATTATTCTAGGAAACCAAAGTCCATGGGCAGCAATCCATTACTTAACAGGCTTAAACCAAAAGATGGTAGCCCAGGATGTGAGAATGAAAGACTATAACCCAACATCAGGTGAGTTTACAGATCCAGGCTATGTAACAGCCATGCAAATGTTAGCTGATTTGAATAAGAAGGGTTATTTTATGAAGAATGTGAACTCTAGTTCTCATGATATGGGACAACAATTATTTGCAGCCGGTAAGGGAGCAATCTTCTATGTCGAATTAGAAGAATTCCAAACGATTGAGAATAATATGAAAGGAAACTGGGGCTTCTTTCCAATGCCGTCCATTGCAGATGGTAAGGGCAGTCAGAGTTTCATTACCGGAGCACCGGATGGATTTATCGTTTCTTCCAAAACAAAACATCCAAAAGAAGCGATTAAATTCTTGAAGTTTTTAACAAGTAAAGAGAATGCCATAAAGCTTGTGGAGCAAATTGGCTGGCCAAGTCCGATTGATGGGGCTACAAACCAAGATACAGCTTTGAAGGAAGTGGCTGAGGGTGTGGAAGTCATGAAGAAGGCTGAAGGTATGGCTGAATGGCTCGACACAGATGTCCATGCGAAGGTAGCGGATGTGTATCTATCCAATATTCAACTATTGCTTGATGGATCCAAATCTCCAGAAGAAATTATCAAAGAAGTACAAGATGTAGCTAAGCAAGTACAAAGTGAAGTGGAATAAGAAAAGCGGAAGCCCCTTTTTAGAGACTAATGCACTATCATCTGGGTCCTGTGCTAGAACAGTAATCAATTTTACTGGATGTTACATTTTTTATAAACGAGAAAGGGTAGGCAGGGCACATCTGCTTACCCCCTCCTAGGAGGAAGTTGGGGATGACAAAAACATTTAAAAACAGCCAAACTGCGATACTTTTTATTTTGCCGGCGCTCCTATTCATCCTGTTTTTTGTATTTTTGCCGATTGTATTAAATCTATATAACAGTTTGTTTCGGTGGAATTCCTTTGAGGCTGGGAGAGTTTTTGTTGGCTTAGAGTATTATGGCAGACTTTTCAAGGATCCAATCTTTTTTACTGCATTGAAAAATAATTCTCTGTACGCTGTCATTTCATTGGTTTTTCAGATAGGTATGGGCTTGATCATTGCAGCCATATTAGAAGATAAATTGATTAGAAGGTTTCAGCCCTTTTTCCGTACTGTCTTTTTTATCCCATCTGTTATTTCCATTGCGGTTGTCGGTTTGTTATGGCAGCTCCTCTATAACCCAGAAGTGGGTTTAGTGAACGGGGTGTTAAATGCAATCGGGCAATCGGAATGGGCATTATCTTGGCTGGGTGACAGTAAAACCGCGATTTATGCTGTTGTTGCTGTTTCACAATGGCAGTACACCGGTTATATGGTGATGTTATTCTTGCTTGCGATGCAAAAAATTCCTTTTGAATATTATGAAGCGTCCATGATTGATGGAGCTTCTAAGATAAAAACATTCTTTTTCATCACCTTGCCGCAAATGAAGGAAATGATTCTGGTCGGTACGGTGATCACGGTAATCGGTGCGTTCAAAGTATTCGATGAAGTGTATGTAATGACAAATGGTGGGCCAGGCCGTTCAACCGAAGTGTTAGGAACGATGCTTTATCGTGCAGCCTTCCGAAATGATGAAATGGGCTACGCTTCCACCATCGGCACTATTATTTTTGTCGTCACCCTCACTCTTTCCTTAATTCAGTTAAAAATAGGCAAATCGGGAAAGGAGGCGTAGCAATGACGAATAATAATACAGTGGCTGAAACGAATGAAATAAAAGAAATCAAGACAGAAAGTTCCAAGCTGTCCTTTAAGGTGAAAAACAGAATTTTTCAAACGGGTGTGCTTATATGGTTTAGTCTCTTTGCATTGGTGATCATTTATCCAATCCTTTGGCTCGGCTTGAGCGGACTAAAATCTAATGCTGACTTTTTCTTAAATACCTGGTCGCTTCCGGAAAAATGGCTGTGGGAAAATTATCGGGCCGCTTGGGATGCCGGGATTGGTCAATTTTTCCTTAATAGTGTGTTCATTACGGTGGTATCGGTCGTAACGGTATTACTGCTGGGGTCGATGGCCGCTTTTGGATTAAGCCGCTTCCAGTTTAAAGGACAGAGTATTTTGCTTGTCATTATTCTAAGCGGGCTAATGCTGGCGCCGCAGGTTAGCTTAATTCCACTTTACAAATTACTGCAGGCGATTGGACTGTACAATACTTATTGGGCGTTAATTCTCCCGTATGTTGCATTTCAACTGCCGTTTTCAATTTTCTTGATGCGCTCCTATTTTTTGTCGATTCCGAAAGAGCTTGAGGAGTCAGCGATTATTGATGGGTGTAATAGTTGGAAGGTGTACCGAAATATAATTGTTCCGATGGGGAAACCGATTATTGCCTCGTGTGCGTTATTAACGGGAATGAACGTGTGGAATGAATTTATGTTTGCGTTAGTTTTTGTAGAGGATTCTGCCCTCAGGACGATTCCGGTGGGTCTGATGAATTTGAGAAGTCAGTTGAATACCAATTTCGGAATTCAATTGGCGGGGTTAGCCATTTCGGCGCTGCCAATGATTATCGCGTACATTGTTTTCCAAAAACAATTTGTGCGTGGTCTCTCGGCAGGTAGTGTAAAAGGATAATGGATACAGGTAAAGAGTCATAGGGGGAATGAAAAGGAAAGGGTTGGTTCGCTTTCCTCTTCCCTCTCCATCACTCTAGTTAGTATGTTTAGTTTAAATGGTATATACCAAATAGAAAACTACGATGGGAACAGAGTAGGAGGGATTGGATGGGCAAAATCAAACTGTCGCAAAAAGGAGGAATGAACTTTCATTATCTGCACTATCCGCTGGACTATTTGTTAGAGGTGATGGTGAAGTATGAGTTTGAAAGCGGAGGTATTGTTCCGAATAGGGTGACTAATTCAGTGATATAAAGGAGTTTTATCCTATGTCGATTTGGAGGAGTTATCCCAAGAGCCTAAAAGTTTTATTAATCGCAATGTTGGTCAATTCCACCGGTATGGCATTTCTTTGGCCCTTGCACACCATCTACATGACACAAGGGATGGAAAAAACGCTGTCTGAAGCAGGTTTTGTTCTAATGCTTCATTCAGGAGCTGAGATTGTTGGCAGTTTCCTTGGCGGCTACTTATATGACCGCATTCGTGGGAAACGGACCCTTTTACTTTCGGTCCTAGCAGCTGCCTGTTTTATTTTCATTATTTCAATTGGTCTATCATGGCCTGTCTATATCCTAATGATGGTCCTGCTTGGATTGGCCATTGGGATCATTTTTCCTCCCATCTATGCCCTTGCAGGAATTGTTTGGAAGGAAGGCGGCAGAAAAAGCTTCAATCTCATCTATCTGGTTCTTAATTTTGGTGTGGCAGTAGGTACCGCTTTAGGCGGCATAGTAGCGCAATTCTCTTTTCAATACGTCTTTTGGGTCAATGGATTCACCTATCTTGTCTTTATCATCATTGTTTGGTTCGCACTCGAAGAACCTGACCCAGTTATTGAAACTGTGAAGGTGAAGAAGGAACATGTCCTGAATCCGAAACATGAGGTGCGTCCTGCACAAAGCTTTAATTCCTTACTGGTTCTTTGTTTAGGATTTATGTTTTGCTGGGTCACCTATATCCAATGGCAAACGAGTATTTCCAACTATATGCACCAGTTAGGATTTACGTTGTCAGCCTATAGTGCTTTGTGGACCATCAACGGGATCCTAATCTTATTGGGTCAGCCTTTGATCCAATGGTTTATGGCCCGCATGAAAGTACCGATAAAGTGGCAGCTTTTATCGGGCGTACTCTTTTTTATGGCTACTTTCGGCCTCTTGTCACAGAGTCATTCCTATGGCGGGTTTGTTGCGGGAATGGTGATAATGACGATCGGAGAAATCCTTATTTTTCCGGCCGTGCCAGCGATTGCGGATCGACTGGCACCCATAAAAAGAAGAGGAATGTACCAAGGCTTAGTGAGTGGTGCTGCCAATGTGGGAAGAACAATCGGACCTTTACTAGGCGGGCTGCTCTACGATGGACTTGGACCGTTGGTGCTGCTGTATGGATGTATTTTTATTGGTGGATTCGCCTTGATTTGTTTTGGTACATATCAAAGGCTCCAATATACGCAAAATGAGTTTCATCTGCCAAAGTCAATAAATAAAGGAGGATAAAAAAATGTAAGCGACGTACAAAAGACTTTGGATGTCTTTAAAAAACAAAGCATAGATCGTGTCTATTTCGTAGGTACTATAAGGCACCAAGAAGGTAGTCCTAATAATTCAAAAAAATTTGGAGGTTGTGTACATGTTGAAATTTGATACTGAGTTATTTTTACAATTGGTTGGGAAAGAGGCCATCGCGAAGAGAGAGGAAATTGAGAAGGTTGTTGATGGCATTTCGGCTAAAGGATTTAAAAACATTTTCCTTATCGGCTCCGGCGGGACGATTGCGATGATGTATCCCTATGAGTATATCTTAAAGTCCAATTCTACACTGGAGGTACATGCGGAAATTGCAGCTGAGCTTATGGTGATGAATAATCGTCACCTGACTAAGGACTCTGTTTGTATCTTTGCTTCCGTTACTGGCACGACAAAAGAAACAGTAGCCGCAGCTGAGTTCTGTAAGAGCAAGGGTGCCACAACGATTGGACTAGTCGCAGAACAAGGCACACCATTGGCTGAGGCTGTTGATTACTGCATCTCCACTGGTCATGAGAAGCATTCGTTTGACACGTTCTTTATTCACCTGCAGCTGCTAACGTTCCGTTTTATTCATAACAATGATGAGTTTCCGCAATATGATCAGTTTGCAAAAGAAATTTCCCTTTTACCACAAGGGATCGTCGATGCGTTAGAGCAGTTCGACTCACAAGCTGAGCAATTCGCGATCAAACATAAAAATACCGATTATCATATGCTGGTTGGGGCCGGGAACCTGTGGGGGAATACTTATTCCTACGCAATGTGTATCCTAGAAGAAATGCAATGGATCAAGTCTAAATCCATCCATGCGGCTGAATTCTTCCACGGCACGCTTGAGTTGGTTGAAGAGGATACAAGTGTGATTTTATTCAAGGGCGAGGACGAAACTCGTCCATTGGTGGAACGTGTGGAACGATTCGCCGAAAATATCACCAACGAATTGTTTATTATAGATACAAAGGATTACCGCTTGGAAGGAGTTAGTGATGAATTCAGAAAGCACTTTGCGGTCTGCCTGAACTGGGCATTAACGGGCCGAATCAGTGTATATCTTGAGCGTGAAAGAAATCATCCGTTAGAGACGCGCAGATATTACCGTAAAATGGCTTACTAGGAGGCGGCCAGTATGTTTAACTTTGATGCGGAAAGATATTTAACCATTCAAAATGGTGCCTTATCTCTTAAGGATGAATTTGATCAGGTGATTGATTCGCTGATAGAAAAAGGGGTGGAAAATGTATTCTTTGTTGGGACTGGGGGAGCGGTCATCCTGATGCGACCAGCTGAATATATTTTAAAAACACATTCCAGCCTGCCGGTTTATACAGAAATCTCTTCGGAATTAATGTTGATGGATCATCAGCGCCTGGGTAATCATTCATTGGTTATCTTGCCTTCTTTGTCTGGTACAACCAAAGAAACAGTGGAGGCAGCGGCGTTTTGTAAAGTAAAGGGTGCGGTAACCATCAGCCTTGTGGGTCATGCCGGTACACCGTTAGCGAAGGAAACCGATTATACTTTTGTTAATTATGCGGCTGATGATACCTCCTGTGAATCGTTCTATATCCAGTCTTATTTACTAGCGTTTCGTTTGATGTATAAGCGAAATGAATTTCCAGTCTACCATCAATTTGTTGAGGAAATGAGACATTTGCCAAATGCCCTCCTTACCGTGAAGGAAGCGGTAGAACCGCGGGCGGCGGAGTTTGCCTTGAAACATAAAGATACACCGTACCATATCCTTTCTGGAACAGGGATCGATTGGGGTCAAACCTATTATTATGGCATGTGTATTTTAGAAGAAATGCAGTGGATTAAAACACGACCGGTTCATGCCTCTGATTTTTTCCATGGTACCTTGGAATTAGTGGAAGAAGATACGAGCATTATTCTGCTAAAAGGGGAAGATCGAACCCGTCAGCTAGCGGAAAGAGTCGAGCGATTTGCTAAACATTACTCGAAGGAAGTAACCATTTTTGATACGAAGGAATATCCTTTAGAGGGTATTTCCGAAGGTCTGCGTAGTCTCGTTTCTCCTACTGTCTTTGCAGCGTTACTTGAGAGAGTCAGCTGCCATTTGGAAGAGCAAAGGAATCACCCGCTGACAATTAGAAGATATTATAAAAAAGTACCATTTTAATAGAATAATTTGTTGGGAAGCGGCCTTCATAGTGTTGGCTGCTTTTTTTTAGTACTATTTTCTTTATATACAAATCCTTTTAATTTGATTTTTTTTCCTTTATATTTACCAATATCCATGCCTATCTCATTGTAATAAGCGGCACAAACATCTTCGTTCATCTCGATGGTGTTTTTTTGTTTCACTGTTTAACCGTTGAAATGATTAATGCCAACACAACCATAACAAATCTCGGGACCATTTCCAGTTTCTAAAAATGCTTTAGCCGGTAAAAAGGTTTGTACAGAAGCAGCAATGAATGCTTCTATTACCTGATAATAATTGTTTTAATGAAATTCCCTGCCGTAAGAAAGCAGGCAGGGATGTAAGAGGAATTATAGTTAGCAATGAGGGGGATTAAGTGTAGAAATTTTCATAAAATACTCCTTGATTTAGAATGTGATAAAACGGAATTTTTACGTTTTATAAAACTATGTGTTTGTAAATAAATTTAGGAATCATTTCGATTTATATTTTTAAAAGTAAGAAATCATCGTTCTACCGCTTGACATTAAAACGAAATTGGGATAAAGTGCAAATCGTAATCATTTTGATTTAAAATCATTAAGGAGGAAGCAAAATGCGTGTGAAAATTACTTTACAATGTACAGAAACTGGCGACAGAAATTACATTACAACAAAGAACAAGCGGAATAATCCGGATAGACTCGAACTAAAGAAATATTCTCCTCGATTGAATCGCTATACGATACACAGAGAAACAAAGTAAGAAAATGGTGTAGTTAAATGCCCTTTAATGCCTGAGTCATTTCAAGTTTATAAAATAGGTATAAAGTTTAAATCGTAATGATTATTATTTGTAAAACGAAAGGGAGAATAATGATGAAAGATAACAGAATTCCAGTAACTGTTTTAAGCGGCTATTTAGGAGCAGGGAAGACCACTTTACTTAACCATATACTTCAGAACCGAGATGGATTAAGAGTTGCCGTTATTGTTAATGACATGAGTGAAATTAATGTGGATGCAGAGTTGGTAAAACAGGGAGGGGGGTTAAACAGAACGGAAGAAAAGCTTGTGGAACTATCAAATGGATGTATATGCTGTACATTAAGAGAAGACCTTTTAAAAGAAGTGGAACGACTGGTTGAGATTGGAAATATAGATTATATTGTGATTGAATCAACAGGTATAAGCGAACCAGTACCCGTTGCACAAACTTTTTCTTACATAGATGAAGAGCTAGGTATTGATCTTACAAAGGATTGTAAACTCGATACAATGGTTACCGTGGTTGATGCAAACAGGTTTTGGCATGACTTTGCCTCAGGAGATCTCCTGCTGGAAAGAAACCAGGGTGTCGGTGAAGAGGATGAGAGAAGTGTTGCAGACTTATTAATAGACCAAATTGAGTTTTGTGATGTCTTAATCCTTAATAAATGCGATTTGCTTGAAGAGGAACAATTAATTCAACTGGAGGTTTTTTTAAGAAAGTTACAGCCTACAGCGAAGTTTCATCGTTCCATAAAGGGGAATATTCACCTATCAGAGATTTTAAATACAGGTTTGTTTAATTTCGAAGCCGCAAGCGAATCTGCCGGCTGGGTTAAAGAATTGGAAGCACCCGAGCATACTCCGGAAACGGAAGAGTATGGAATCAGCTCCTTTGTTTATAGAAGTTGGATCCCATTTCATTCTGAAAGGTTCAATCGCTGGGTAGAAGAAATGCCAGAAGAAATTGTGAGGGCAAAAGGAATCGTTTGGTGTGCAACCAGGAATGACGTAGTTTTATTATTTTCACAAGCAGGTCCATCGGTTCAATTAGACCCGGTAGCATATTGGATTGCCTCCTTGTCCTCAGAGCAACAAGCCCAATATTTTGAAGAAGACCCGACCTTAAAAGAAGATTGGGATGAAAAGTTTGGAGATCGGAAAAATGAAATCGTTGTGATCGGAATCCACATGGATAAAGAAGTTGTAAAAGCTTCTTTAGATTACTGTTTATTAACACAAGATGAGATGTTAGAAGATTGGAATAAAATGGGTGACCCCTTCGTGTGGAATATTACTACAGCAGTTAAATAAAATCAACGAGCCTACAATGTATGAATGTAGGCTCATTGATTTTATTTTAGAGCCCGCCCTTTCAATTTTATTCTTGATAAGATTGCCTGCTTCTAGCCAATCAAAACACTTCAGGGAGGGATTGAATGAGTAAAGTCAAATTAAGAAAAAATGGACAATTGTACATTCCTAAAACTCTTACTAAAATATTAAATATTGAAGTAGGTGACATTATTAATATTTTTATAGATGGTAAAAAAATAGTATTAACAAGTAAAGCGGGATTTGAAAAAGAAAATAAGTGTACCTATAATCGAAATGGAACCATCCATATACCGGTAGAAATTAGACAATTAAGTAATATCGACACAGATGCAAGTTTTACTATTACTATTGATGAAAAGGAAAAACGGGTATGCCTTATTCCTGATTTAACAGATTAAATGAGATTCGTGAAGATTTCAAAAAAAATAGGGAGTATTTGTTTTCCTAATTACCATAAAGCAAAAAATATGTAAGTTTTTAACCAAGTGGAAGATTGGCTTTTCTATCACTTGCGGCAAACTTTGAGCTTGTTCCATCCACTTATAAAGCCCCTCAAAATAGCGAAGGAAACTGGGTATATTGCTAAATGGCTGTACCAATAACAACCATTTTTCACCAATAAGAATTTTTCTCTATATAATTTCCTGATTTTTCAGAGTTCTTCTTCTGGCATAAAACTTGCAACTAATAAAAATGAACATAGGAAATGAAAGGAGAAAGATACTTATGAAAAAATGGATTGTTTTTACCATCCTTCTGCTCCTCTTTGGAAGTGCAGGAACCCCAGAAATCCAGGCAATGAAAAACTCAGACACGATTAAGGGGAATCTTGTGATTGTCGGAGGTGCTCTCGGGAGCACAAATCGGGATGTTTATCAAAAGTTTATCGATTTAGCCGGCGGGAATGACCAAGCTAAGATTGGGATCATCCCGGCTGCGTCGGGTTCACTAAAATCATCCTTTGCATATAAAAAGGACTTGCTGTCATACGGGGTGAAGGAGTCATCAGTAGAAATTCTCCCTGTATCTTCACACGACTTCAGCGGAACAGAGGAAGATGAAAGCAGCTGGAAGAAGAACAGCGACAGCAGGGAGCTCGCTGAGAAAATTGAAAAATTGACAGGGATCTGGTTTGTCGGCGGAGATCAGCTTAAAATAACTGAGGCCCTTCTAAAGAAAAATGGCAAAAATACACAAGCACTTGATGCTATCTGGAAGATTTATAGAGAGGGCGCCGTCCTAGGAGGAACCAGTGCAGGAGCCGCTATTATGAGTGATGTAATGATTACTGGCGGAGATAGCCTTGGCGGCTTTAAACAGGAATTCACTAAAAAAGACCAATCAAATCCGTCGGAGGAATATGCCCCGGTTTATATTGAGAAGGGGCTGGGATTCTTTCAATGGGGTATTTTAGACCAGCATTTTGATGAGCGTGCAAGACTTGGCCGATTAGCTGCCACAGCGATCACGTACAATACCCGAGACCTCGTTTATGGAATAGATGAAGACACCGCCATGGTCGTCAATAATCAGAATCAGACAATTGAAGTAACAGGAAGAAGCGGAGTGGCAGTCCTAGATGTCACAAAGGCCAAAAGAAAAGGAAAGCAGATAGAGAATGTTGACATCAGTTACTTATCTGCCGGCGACAAACTTCATGCGAAATCTAAGGAATTCACATTCAAAGAGGATAAAGCTGAAACGAAAGGATACGAGTATTATGACTTCAAGCCGCTGCCGGCCACAGGAGTCCTTTCCTCTTATGGATCTCTGAAACATTACCTTTCATATTCATTGGTTGACAATGCAATCACAGATAAGGTAGAGAGCTATATATACAATTCTGCTGGAGAAGGATTCAAGCTTATTTTCGAGAAGGGCGAAGATACAAATGGGTATTGGGGCTATGAAGATGGCCAGAAAGATTCCTATTCACTGCTGCATGTAAAAATGAGTATCGAGCCTGTTTCTGTCTTATTTGAGAAAAAGCCTGATCTGTTTAAGGACTTTTATCAGAATTCCAGCTTCACTTCAGAGGAAGAAGGATTAGAAGCAGGCAATAAGGGCAGCCTTGTGATAGCTGGCGGTGCGCTCGGAAGCAGCAACCAGGAAGTCTACGAAGCGTTCATTTCCAGAGCTGGAGAAAATCCCAAAATCGGAATTGTCCCAGCAGCCAGTTCCAGCTTGAAATCTTCCTTTGCATTCAAGTCAGATCTTGAACGGTATGGCGTGCCTGCAGAAAACATTGATATACTGAAAATCGCCAGCCGTGACTTTAAAGGAACAGTAGAAAATGAATCTCTTTGGAAAAATAACAGAAATGATCCGCAGCTTGCAGAGCAGATTAAAAACTATGATGCCATCTGGTTTGTAGGCGGAGATCAGACAAATATTACAGCTTCCCTTCTAAATCAAGACGGATCTAGATCAATAGTGCTCCAAAGCATCTGGGATATTTATCATAATGGAGCCGTTTTGGGAGGAACAAGTGCAGGGGCAGCCATTATGAGTGATGTGATGCTGGCAGGCGGCGGAAGCCACAACACGCTCACATCAGGGTTTATTGATAGCTATGACAACATGACTCAGCAGGAAGGCGGTCCAGGTTACTTGGAAAAAGGATTGGGATTCTTCCCGCATGGCATCGTTGATCAGCACTTTGATAAAAAGGCGAGACTTGGACGTTTGATTGCCACAGCAGCCGCACATGGACAACAGGATGAGTTTTCATATGGGATTGATGAGGACACTGCACTGGTTCTTGACAATGCCACTGGTAAATTAACAGCAGCAGGAAGAGGAGGAGTTTCCGTCATCGACTTATCGAAGGTAGAGGAACAAAAAGACGCTCCTTCTCTCTATAAAAATATCCGCCTTTCCTGGATGAAATCGGGAGATGTTCTGGATCTTGAAACGAAGGAGTTCACCATAAGGAAAGACAAACTTTCCACAAAAGATCATGAGTATTACCACTACGAAGCGGCTCCCCATTCAGGTGTGCTGTCTCCGCATGGAAGCCTGGGTCACTTTATTTCCTATAATCTCACTGATAATCGTACTGAGGAAGTGGTGAAGAGCTACAGCTTTTCTGAAGGAGAAGGATTTGAGTTAACTTTTCGCAAAGGACCTCAAACAGATGGATTCTGGGGATACAAAGACGGAAGCAAAGATGATTATTCCTTCGTTGGAGTGGAACTGGACATAGAACCCGTAACAGTAAAAATCCAGTGATAAAAATAAAGTACCACAGCTTTGAACTATTGCCTATCTGGGTGCATTTGCTATAGCAGAACAGGTTTTAATTACGTCTATCTTACTAGCAACAATTTCAGTCTATCTATTAAGACAGACCCTATACCAAACAGCTAAATAACCAGCCATTAAGAAGACTCGTTGGTAACGAGTCTTCTATTATTTACAATTCTTTATCAATCGTTTACTGAATATTTACATAAATCCCATCATCTCTTAAAACTCCTCCATTAATCTATTACTAGATTCAAAATATACATAATTGAGGAGAGATAGTTAATGATTAATGAGACTTCTAAAAACGGATTGAATAGAAGAGACTTTTTAAAAGCAGGAGGAATGGGTACACTTGCTCTTACGCTTGGATCAACTGGTGTGTTAGCACTCGGTTCGAAAGCATTTGCGGATAATACGAATAATCCTGCCAGCGGTTTTGGCGGATATGGTCCTTTGGTTCCGGATCCAAATGGAATTCTCGATCTTCCACAAGGGTTTCATTACAAAATTATCTCCAAAGAGGGAGAGTTGATGTCCAATGGGGCAAAAATCCCGGGAGCTTTTGATGGGATGGCAGCTTTTGAAGGTCCAAACAATACGACCATCCTTGTTCGTAATCATGAATTAGGGACAGGCCCGGCATTTGGAAGCAATCCGTATGATGCAAATGCACAAGGCGGTACAACGGCTCTAATTGTAGGAGCTAATCGAGAAGTTATTAAAGAATATGTAACGTCTTCAGGTACAATCCGAAATTGTGCGGGTGGTGCAACACCTTGGGGGACTTGGCTGACTTGTGAAGAAAATCGTTCTACTGGACACGGTTATGTATTCGAAGTAGATCCACAGCAGCCTGAAAATGATATGTCCAGAACTCCAATCAAGGAAATGGGCCGCTTTGCACACGAAGCCTGTGCCATTGACCCATCTACAGGATATGTATACTTAACTGAAGATGCGAGCCCAAGCTACCTTTATCGTTTTATCCCAAATAACACAAGCCAAAAGCCTGGCGCATTACAAGAGGGCGGTACGCTTTATGCGGCTGCGATTGAAGCGGTAACTGATCCAGCAGCAAGCACTTTCAAAACAGGCCAAACTTTTAAAATTGTTTGGAAGAAAGTAGACCCTCATATGTGCCGCGAGGAAGCAGCTGCACAAAACTGTATTAAATTCTCAAGACTTGAGGGAGCGTTCTTCCAAGAGGGTGTTTTCTGGTTCGACGACACTTCTGCCGGTGACAAAAAACTCGGACGCGTATACCGCTATATTCCTCACACGAATACATTAGAGCTTTTCTATGAGGGAAATGATGCACGAGAAATGGAATATCCAGATAATATCTGCATGACTCCATGGGGTGACCTTTGGTATGCAGAAGATGGTTCCGGCCAAGATCGACTGATGGGAATTACCCCTGAAGGCAAAGTCTATCCTTTTGCCGCTAACCGACTAAGTGATTCTGAACTTGCAGGCCCTACCTTCTCACCTGATGGAAACACGCTGTTTGTTAATATTCAAAGCCCAGGCAAAACCTTTGCTATTTGGGGACCGTTCCAACGAAGAAACTCTGCACGTGCAAGGGAAATGTCATATGCTGCCCCTGCGAATCTAGCACCACAAGTTTCAGATAAAGTGGCTAAGGCTGCAGAGGAACAAGGTATGTCCATTCTAGAAGCAGCAGCATTTGAGCGTCATGGAGTGGAATTAATCTAAGTTGAGGAATTCTAGTTATAACTTAAGCTAAGTGGTCCCATTATTGGTACTATACTGTGAAATTACTAAAAAGTAGAAATAAGGAGAAAAATAGCAGCCTGCATGATGCAAGCTGCTATTTCTTATATTGTACAATTGACTTCAATTTCCTTCTTGCGATTTCTAATAGGTTTCCCAGACTATGTTCCTAAAAAGGTTTTAAAAAGATAGAACCCCAGCTGTACTTTTAGGTAATCTTCATAATGATTAAAATCCATATCAAGAATATCCTCAATTTTCTTCAGGCGAAGATAGAGTGTATTTGTATGAATATGAAGTTCTTTGGCAGTAGTAGTCATGGAACGGTTATTCTGTATATACGTGAAAAGTGTGTGCAGAAGTTCGTCGTTTTTCCCCTGATCAGTCCACAATTTGGAAAACGTCTCGCGCAGAAATGCATCGATTTCTTCTAGAGAATGATTTAAAAAAAAGCTGCTGATGCCGATATTACTGTAATGAAGAATGCCTTTTTTCTTTTGTTTTTTCAAATATAGAAGGGCTTTTTCGGCTTTTAAATGATTTTCTTCCGCTTGACCGGGATAGTATTGCCCTGAACTGATTCCTGCCCGGGCTACTACTGTAAACCGTTCGTTCCACCATTTAATGCTACTTTCAATAATTTCTGTAAAATATGCTCCGTAGCTAGCATTTGGGACAGAAGAAAAAACCGTAATTTTGTTATTGTAGCTAAAAAGCAAGCTGTTTTCTAATGTTATTTTCTTTTTAATATGTGTTAGCAGAAGCAGAGCATCGTTTTCAAGAGCATGCAGATCGACGTTTCCATCTAATTCAATTAAAGCTGTTTGAAGAAAATAATGACTATTAATTCCTAACTCCTTTGCAGCAATCTCGGCATGCTGAGGATTTTTTATTTTTAGAAACTGTTGATATGTTTCATAGGTTTTCTTATACATGATTTCAGCCTGTGATCTAAGTTTCATAATTTCTAGAGAAAGAATAGGAGCACCTTGTTCAATGATAATGTGATCGAGTTGCGATAGAGGGGAGCTTCCTTCTACAATTAGACATCCTAATAAAATAGAGCCAGACCTAATCGGATATATATAACAATCAATTTGGACCGTATCACAAATTGATATATAAGCTGGTTTGGATTTATTAGTAAAGAGAAAGAAAATATCATCTATACATTTAGCGAAATCCACATCATGTTGTGGGACCAATTTTCCTTCGAGATAATCCGCATAAACAAAATTCGTGTTCATCATTTTATTCATTTCTAAAATAATAGCATTCATACCCTTGTTTTGAACTGATAGCTCCGTTAGGAGATTGTGAATGTTTGTTCTCTTTTCTAACAGCGTATTGGTTTCTTTGAGCCTTTGTGATAAATGGGTAACTTCATTCAAGGTATTCTGTACTTCTGTATAGAGATTGGCATTATGAAGTGCAATAGCAGCCTGTGAAGCAAAACTTTGTAAAAGAAGGAGGTCTGTTTCGCTGAGACCATCTTCTATATCAAAGCAATGAAGTGTCATGACGCCAATCCGTTTTGTTCCAAATGAAACAGGGACGGATAAAATAGACTTAATATTTTGGTTATTATGGTGCGCCTTTTCAATAAATTCAAAATTCTCTTTACTCAAGTCTCCCATATTATTATAAATTTCTTCCATTGTGGTAATTAGTCTAACACGTCCGTCCCTGAAAACCTTGCCTGTAATAGACTCACCGATATTTACTTTAAAGTAGTTAATATTATGATTAAAGCCAACATATGCCTTTATAATCAGTTTATTCGAAGGCTCATCAAACATTTGTATATATCCTGCCTCGGCTGTCTCCACTATATTTAACGCAAAATGCATGATTTTTTTCAATACTTCATCCAATTCTAGCGTCGAGTTTATTGCTCGAAAGCTCTCCATTAAATTCATTACATGATCCTGTGCTTTTTGACTCTCTAAACTTAATTGTTGAAAGAAGGTTTCTTTTATTTTCATATTCACACCTCTACTGTTGATATCAACATAGTTTATCTATCAACGTTGTTTAATCCTACATTGACGGGTATATCTAAAATTATATAACATTTAGTAAATACTAAAAAGTGAAAATATTCAATTTTGAAACCGTTGTCAATTGTATGAGGAGGATATAATTTATTATGGAAAAAACAGCATTCAAGGAATTAGAAAATATATTTGAAGATCTCGTTAATATTAGACGAGACTTACATATGTATCCGGAATTGTCATTTGAAGAAGAAAGAACTCCGTCCATTATTGCAACCTTTTTAAGAGAGTGTGGACTAGAAGTAAAAACCGAAGTTGGGGGACGAGGAATTACTGCCTTGTTAAAAGGAGCAAAACCAGGAAAAACTGTTGCACTGCGTGCAGATTTCGATGCTCTGCCAATTCAGGATGAAAAGTCTGTTCCCTATAAATCAAAAATACCTGGTATCATGCATGCTTGCGGGCATGATATACATACTGCATCACTACTTGGTACGGCCTATGCGCTCAGTAAAGTTAAGGAGCACCTGCATGGCAATGTGCTGTTTATTCACCAATTTGCTGAAGAGGTTATTCCTGGCGGTGCAAAAGCAATGATTGAAGATGGGTGTCTTGAGAATGTAGATGTAGTCTACGGTGCTCATGTATTGTCAAATTTACCTGTAGGACAGATTCTTTTTAAAGAAGATTACATGATGGCAGCTGGAGATAAATTTGAAATTGTTGTGGAAGGAAAAGGAGGACATGGATCTTCACCTCATCTTGCTGTGGATCCAATCCTTATTGGGAGCCAAATTGTCACGAATATCCAGCAGATTACCGCGAGCCGTATTAATGCGACAAATCCTGCTGTAATATCTGTATGTTCGTTTGATGGTGTAAGCAGATATAATATCATTCCTGATAAAGTGATTTTATCTGGGACAGTTCGTACGTTTTCGGAGGAAGCCCGAGAACTTGCCGAAACGTATATTAAGAGAGTAGCAGAGGCCGCGTGCAGCGGGGCAGGTGCCAATTGTGTCGTAACGTATGAATACGGCTATCCTTCTGTATGCAACAATTCTGAAGAAGCACTTCGTATTAAACGTATAGGTGAAAAGATTGTAGGAAAAGAAAATGTTTCAGAGTCTCCTTTACAGATGGCGATGGAGGACTTTGCCTATTATGTAAGAGAGAAGCCAGGTGCATTTTTTAATGTAGGAGGAATGAATTCTGCTATTGAAGCGGTCTTTCCACATCATCACCCAAAATTTGATGTGGATGAACAGTCTATTCTTATAGCTGGAAAAATGTTTATTTCACTTGTTTTCGATTATATAAACTACGCTAATTAATATATTTAGAGAAACTTATCCCGGTGGTATTTGTAGGAGGCATTATTATGGAAACTAAGCAAATTAACAATAAAAAGAGGCATATGATTTTAGCACTGTTGTTTTTAGGATGGTGTTTATCTTATCTTGACAGGATGGCAATGAATGTTGGGATTGTTGAAATTGCAAAAGATTTTAACCTTAGCCCGGCTGTTATGGGGATCGTGCTGAGTAGTTTTTTTGCTGGCTATGCTTTAATGCAATTGCCTGGAGGATGGCTTGCAGATAAATTTGGATCAAGAAAAGTAATTGCAATTGCCATTTTGTTCTGGTCACTATTTACCGTGTTAACAGGAATGGCCTGGTCCCTTATGTCTATGATTATTATTCGTTTTATGTTCGGTCTCGGAGAAGGAGGATATCCCGCAGCCAGCTCCAAAGCAATAGCCGATGTCTTTCCTAAAGAAGAGCGAACTAGTGCCCAAACAATCATGATGTCTTCCAATTCACTTGGCGGAGTGATTGCTCCTTTAATTGCTACTCCCCTTCTTGTGTGGGTAGGTTGGCAAAATTTATTTATCTCTATTGGTTTAGCCGGGGTTTTGGTTGCAGCGTTACTTTGGTATTATTTAAATCCGACAAATATGCAGGTCGAAAGAGTTGATGAAGAAACGGATCAAAAAGCTTCTTTTAAAGATGTTTTAAAGATGCGGACAAGCTGGCAGCTGGCCATCATGTGGTTTGGAGTAAGTACGGTTGTATGGGGACTCATTTCTTGGATGCCTCCTTATCTTGTTAATGTAAGAGGTCTCGATTTGATGTCTATGGGTATGCTTACGTCTATACCGGCACTTGCTGGAGCTTTGGGTGTTGTTATTGGTGGTCAACTTATTAAGTCTGTTCTAAGTGGAAAAGAAAAATATCTTGCAATTGTAAGCCTTATCATCATGATTGTTTCACTGTATTTGTTATTCAATGCACCGTCTGTTTCCTTAGTTATTACTTATCAAGCTATATGTATGTTTTTCCATGGACCAGTTGTAGCTACCATTTTTGGCCTTCCACATAAAATATTCTCAAAAAATGTGATAGGGTCTACTTTTGGGATGATTAATCTTGGTGGGATGATTGGTGCATTTCTTGCACCAATGGTTATGGGTTATTTAATTGAAGTCTTTAATGGTTCGTATGTATCCGCATTCATGTACATTATTGTCTGTGCTGTTTTAAGCATCTTTGCAGCAGCTAGTCTGAATTCAACAAATAATCCTTTAGGAAATGCTCAGGTAGTGACCCGCAACGAAGAAATTATATAAAATTAATGGGTAATTAATATAGGGACAAGACTTTGTCCATTTCGATTATAGTTCTGCAATAATTTTTTATAGCTATTTAATATAAATGGTGTACTTAAATGAGAAATCCACTTTGTAAAGGAAAAGTGGATTTTTTATATACTCAGTTATTACACTAAACAAATCATTTAGTGTATGCAAGGATTACATTGGCAATCTCCTCAATAAAATACAAAGAAGACATTATTTATTTGGGAGGGGTCTGCCATAAATGTCTATGTGCTCAGGTTTCGAGATATAGACCCAACAATGATTATGGCTGTTGGGGGCAAAGGGCTAAATCTGGGGGAACTCTCGAGGATTGAAGGAATTCGGGTGCCAGCTGGCTTTTGCATTACCACAGAAGCTTACAAAAAAATAATCGGCCAGGATAGTGAGATCAGCAAGTTACTGGATCAACTCTTGGAGCTAAGAGCCGATGAGAGGGTAGAAATAGGTGTTATTAGTGGTAAGATCCGCAGTCTTATTGAGAAAACGGAAATACCCCTGGATATCGAAACCGAGATCATTTGGTATCTAACAGAGTATGGAGAGAAGCATGCTTACGCGGTTCGTTCCAGTGCTACAGCCGAGGATTTGCCGCTTGTTTCCTTCGCAGGCCAGCAGGATACGTTTTTGAATATCATTGGAAAAGAGGCAATCCTTCAACATATCCGTCAGTGCTGGGCGTCCCTTTTTACAGACAGGGCGGTGATTTACCGCATCCAGAATGGATTCGACCACCGAAAAGTTTACTTGTCGGTTGTGATTCAAAGGATGATCATCCCTCAAGCTTCAGGAATTTTGTTTACAGCAGATCCTGTTACTTCCAACCGTAAGGTAATCTCGATTGATGCCAGCTTTGGACTTGGCGAGGCACTCGTCTCTGGTTTAGTTAATGCAGATAACTATAAGGTTCGGGATGGAACCATTGTTGAAAAGACGATCTCTGCCAAGAAACTAGTCATTCAGCCATTAGAAAAAGGGGGTATAAAGGAAAAAGAGATCGAGTTGGACCAACAGAACAGCCAAACCCTTACGGATACCCAAATCTTACAGCTGGAAAAAGTGGGAAGAAAGATTGAGGCTTATTTTTCCTGCCCGCAGGACATCGAATGGTGTCTTTCTGAAGAGGGGTTATATATCGTCCAAAGCCGCCCCATCACAACCTTATTCCCAATCCCTGAGTGTGAGGATGGGCAGAACAGAGTATACTTGTCGTTTGGTCATTTACAGATGATGACAGACGCCATTAGACCATTGGGTATATCCTTTTTAATGTATTTAACTGAACAATTTCCAGTTCGTATAGCTGGTGGAAGACTGTTTATTGACCTTACTTACGACCTGACCTCTCCTGTTGGCCGACGAACCCTGCTTTCTGCAATAGGCAAGCACGACCATCTCTCGAAGAATGCGATTTTAAGTTTGATACAGAGAACAGATTTTATGAATTCATTGCCGCGGGGAAAGAGAGCATTTAATCTCGGTGCCGAAGGAATATCCTGGACACTTCCCCTACAGGTAATCAACATATACCGAAAAAACGACCCGGCAATCGCCCATAATCTTATCAATCTCAACCAAGTATCCATTACGGAACTGCAGAAACGAATTGCACCACTATCGGGAGACGACCTGTTTTCCTTTATTAAGGAAGACCTTAAGGAATTAACAGAACGCTTATATGATCCTCGAAGTCTAGGCATTATTATAGCTGGGGCATTAGCATGGGACTGGATCAATAAAAACATGGAAAGATGGTTGGGGGAGAAGAACGCAGCTGACATACTTTCCCAATCGGTATTAAACAACATTACATCTGAAATGGGTCTTGCTCTCATGGATGTATCGGACATCGTTCGGCCATATACCGCGGTAATTGAGGTTTTTGAGCATACCAGTGATGAGACCTTTTTTGAGGACTTAGCCAAACTGGAAGGCGGGAGTGCTATTATAAACGCAATGAGGGGGTTCCTTGAAAACTATGGAATGCGCTGTTCCGGAGAGATTGATATTACAAGTCCACGTTGGAGAGAAGAGCCAAGCGCACTCTTTCCTATGATTCTCAGCAATATAAAGAATTTTGCACCTCATTCAAGCAAAATTAAATTTGAGCAAGGCAAGGTGGAGGCAGAGCAGCTGGGGGAGGATCTTTTGAGACGTTTGAGGCAATTGCCCGGCGGCAAACGAAAGGCAAAAAAGACAAAGAAGATGATCAGCGTTTTACGCAATTTTATCGGATACCGGGAATATCCCAAATACGCTTTTATTACACGCTTTGACATTTACAAGCAGAAGCTGATGAAGGAGGCCGCTATACTGGTTCAAAAGGGAGTAATTCAAGAAAAAGAAGACATCTACTATTTATCCTTTAAGGAACTCCGTGAAACAGTTTGCACCAATCATGTGGATTACAGGGTTATTAATGAGAGAAAAGGCGATTATGAAGTCTATCAGAAGTTGACACCACCGCGGGTGATGACCTCCGATGGCGAGGTTATATTCGGCAAATATGATACCGATGATATCCCCCAAGGTGCCTTGGCGGGGGTCCCTGCATCAACCGGCATTATCGAGGGGCGGGCACGTGTCATTTTAAAAATAGAGAATACTCAGATTGAGGATGGAGATATTCTCGTAACGACATTTACCGATCCCAGCTGGACACCGCTATTTGTATCTGTCAAAGGTTTGGTAACGGAAGTAGGCGGGCTCATGACCCATGGTTCCGTCGTTGCCCGCGAATATGGTCTTCCTGCCGTCGTAGGAGTGGAAAACGCAACAAAGCTAATAAAGGATGGACAGAGGATCCGAGTGAACGGTACGGCAGGGTATATAGAAATATTATGATTGTATGTTTCTTAAAAAATAAAAAGATATGTAATTAACTTCAGGATATCGACTTTTTCTCACTGCAGACACCGCCAATGTCCAGTCACCCACACAATGCAGGGTATGGAGTGAAGAGAGGCCAGTGTTCCTGAATGTCCAATCTCCTCCAATTCCTATTGCATATATTGGATTATTCTAATCTATGCAAAGAAGGTGAGTCCATGAAGAAAGTGGCCATCTTGGGAGGCGGGGTGGCTGGCCTTAGTGCTGCTCATGAACTGGCAGAAAGGGGATTTGACGTAACAGTATACGAAAGCAAAAAGATTCCGGGTGGAAAAGCACGGTCGATTCCTGTTCCCCATTCTGGTACGAGCGGGAGAAAAAATCTCCCTGGAGAACACGGATTTCGTTGCTTTCCCGGTTTTTATCGCCATATCATTGATACGATGAAACGAATCCCTTATGACCAAAAGCAGAGTGTTTATGATCAATTAGTTTCGGCTCGGGAGATGGGTCTTGCCCGCTTTGACCATCAACTAGTCGCCATCTCCACTTCCATTCCAAAATCTATGACCGGTATCAAAAAGAACTTGAAAGCATTGTTCGATTCGGATTGGGGACTTTCAGAAGAAGAAGTGGTATTTTTTACGGAGCGGCTTTGGCAGGTGATGACGAGCTGCAGGAAGCGAATTATGGATGAATATGAAAGGATAAGCTGGTGGGATTATCTCGATGGAGATAACCAATCGAAGAACTTCCATGAAGTGTTTGCTTCCATTTCCCGGTCATTGGTCGCCGCGAAATCTACTGAAGCAAGTACCAAGACCTTCGGAACGGTTCTTGCCCAACTCCTTATGGGCATTCTTACACCAACCAATGATTGTGACCGAGTCCTAAATGGCCCGACCAATGAGGTGTGGATTGATCCATGGATCAGCTATTTGAAACAAAAAGGAGTTCGTTATTATACCAATGCATCAGTGTGCGGCTTTCAAATCCAAGAAGGCAAAATCACGGGTGTTCATATCGAAAGGGGAGGAACTGACGAGTTAGTTTATGCGGACTTTTACTTAAGCACTCTCCCAGTGGAAGTTATGGCCCCATTAGTGTCATCAGATATGCTTAGGGCAGATCCGACACTGATAGGATTGAAGAAGCTTGCCAAAGATGTTGATTGGATGAACGGAATCCAGTTCTTTATGAAACGCGATGTGCCTATCGTAAACGGCCATCTGATCATTATGGATTCACCGTGGGCGATTACGGCCATTTCACAAAAGCAATTTTGGAACGGGAAGGACCTCCAGCAATATGGGGATGGTCAGATTATGGGGATTATTTCGGTTGATATATCAGAATGGAACAAACCAGGCATTCTTTTTGGAAAAAAGGCAATCGAATGCACAAAAGACGAAATTAAAGATGAAGTATGGGCACAGCTGAAAAAAGCCTTAAATCACGAAAAAGTGATGCTTAGGGATGAGGATATTCACTCTTGGTTTTTGGATCCGGACATTCATTTCGACGCTGCCGGAAAAATGATTAATAGTGAGCCTTTACTTATAAACAAAGTTTTTGCGTGGAGCTTAAGGCCCTATGCTTATACACAGATTCCCAATCTCTTCCTAGCTTCAGATTATGTGCGTACGAATACGGATCTGGCGTCGATGGAAGCCGCCAATGAGGCAGCACGCCGAGCGGTCAACAGTATATTAGATGCCGCCTTTTCAAATAAAAGGAAGTGCAAAATATGGGACATGTATAAATTTGACCTTTTAACTCCCTGGCACATTCACGATTGGGTACGCTATCGGAAAGGGCTCCCATGGGATGGCGGATCCTCCTTCTGTTCAAGAATTGTTTACTTGCTCCTCTATGCAGGCAAATATGCTTGGGGAAAAGCCAAAAAGTTTAGATGGTTTTCGTAGCAAGATTATGAAAGTACCATATTGGCTTAGTTTGAGAGAGGATTGTGTGAGATTGAGACTGGCAGGTTCACCTTTTGATAAATTCGTAAATCTTTAAGTCAGGAGAGCGACTATTCCACTTGGAAGCCAACTCTCCTTATTTAAGTTGTTCTTGTATTTGGAAAAGGAGCTTAAAATCAATAAAATTATTCTTTCATCACGACTCTAAGATTATCATAACCTCTTAATTTATTGCTTTTCCCTGACAATCAATGCCGATATCCAGCCTTCGATTCCGTTTGTAGTTTGAACTTTTAGCCACTTTATTCCTTTGGAATCTACTTGTTCTTCATTCAAAAAGTGTATGATTTCACCATTTGTGATCGTGTATAGACGGGCCGCGGTTAGTGCGGGAGCTTCACGAATATTTCCGCCATCTTCATATTTCTTATTTAAAATCAATTCTTTTTGATCAGGTGAAGTCCCAGATGCTTGTACGTGCACATGTTCTTGGTTTAACCAGGCCTCCGCTTTCCTCCATTCTTGTGTATACCACTCATTTGGATTGTTCATGATGGCAGCAGTTAGCAAAATCACTACAGAGGTGGCAGCATAGAAGGTCCATTTTTTAATTCTGCTCTTATTCCGTTTCCGTTTCGTGAAAAGCTCAATCATTTTGTTGAGAAAATTTTCGAACAAGGCAAACATTCCTTCAATGATTTCAATCCAAACAGGTATACCTGCTATTCCTGCTTCTCTCCGACGTCTTTGTAATGTGGCAAGAAGTGTCATGATTGGGTAAGAAATGGGATATATCATCTTTTTCAACAAACGGCACAACAGGTTTAAGAAGGGAGGAATAATGTACAACAATATCAGCCTTACGAGTTGTAAGAGCACAAAGAGAGCCAAAAAAAGACGCATCCATTCCGGCAGGAAAGAAATAAGTGACCAAATCCAAAACAGCTGGTTTAAAATGGATTCCACAATCGCTACTCTCCTTTATTTAAATAGGATTGAAGTTCTCTCTTTGGACCAGAAATCTGTTTTTTTCGATTGATATTTTCTAGATTAACAGGGAGATAGGGAAATAGTTTTTTTAGCTTGGCCAATCTTTGTTCTGCCTCAAACTGGTCAATAGAGTGATCGTTGATTAAGTTGAAAAGTTGTTTGTTTACCTCAAGTTTGAAGGCTTGATTTTGGCTAAACTCCGATTCCACTAACCGCTTTGCCATTTCATTCTTTTCTCCAAGCTTTCCAGCAGTGATAAAATCTCCTGCTTGAAGAGCATCTTTAATCGAGATAGAAATCCGGCGCGCTTCCTGCAAGTCCAGAGCCTCTTGATAGGCAGATAGTTCAGCGTTCCGGTCTAAATCAGCGATTGCCTCATCATGGCGTTGGTCCCGAATACCTTGCCGGATCAAAACACGAACATTTCGAACAACAATTCCAGCCTCTCTTAATACCTTGACTAATGGCGAGGTTTGAAAAAATTCTTCAATATGCCGGGCAAACCTAAGCTCTTCTTCAATAGGATAAAATCTTGCTTCCGACTCCACCCAGAAGGGCAAATTATTATTTATAATGTCGCCAAATTCTCCTGCATTTTGTTGAACTAACCGTTCGGGGTGTTCAACGGCAATGTCGATAAATAGATTGACAGAAAACCTTCTTCCTCTTGTTGCCGAAGGAACTTCCTCTTTGTATGTGATGGTATGCTGCTGCATATTGACTGTATAAACCCTTTTATATTTGCCAATCCGTAATTCACTGCGTGACAAACGCTCTCCATTTTTAACTGCACAGTATTCATTGTGATTATTAACATAAACAAAGGCATAAGTCATCGACGACGCAGGCGGCTTTTCCAAAAAACTAAATTTCACATCTTTAACATCTTCAATAAATTGCATTAGGTTTTTTTCCTCCTGGTTTACTATTTTAATTGAGAGATCACTTACCCTTGTCTACAATCTATGCAGACAACCGGAAGAAAAGCCCCATATCTTTGCAGAAATTGGAGAAAAGGGAGCTGAAATAATATGATTTCATTGGTTGTGGGGAAAATTTGAGGTTGTTTTTGGACAAACAAAAGTTATGCCAAATAATAAAGAATGGGAATACAAAAAAAACACCTTCATGTGGACGTTGATTTCCAACAATGAAGGTGCAGTTATCTAGTTTGTTAATTGTGAATTTTTTGAATCCGTATCAAGCGACTTATTGTTACCCATCCGATTAAATAGGGTCGCTAATATTGGTCCAGAAATATTGTGCCAAACACTAAAAATTGCACTTGGTACAGCAGATAATGGTGAGAAATGTGCAGAAGCAATAGCAGCACCTAAGCCGGAGTTTTGCATCCCAACTTCAATGGCAACTGCTTTTTTCTTTGATAAATCCATCTTGAATAACTTTCCAAAGAGAAAGCCCACTAAATAACCAAGGACATTATGAAGGATAACAACAGCAAAAATGATTAACCCCGTTTTAGCAATATTTTGTTGGTTAACAGATACTACTGCGGCTACAATCGCAACGATTCCTATAATGGATACAAGCGGAAGTACTTTTACACTTGCCAGTGCTTGACGATTAAATAACTTTTTAATAATTACCCCTAGGACGATCGGTACAATCACAATTTTGACAATGGAAACAAATAAGCTAGCTGGATCTACAGGAATCCATTCGCTTGCAAGTAATAAAATAAGGGCTGGTGTTACCACAGGTGCTAGCAGTGTTGTCACTGAGGTAATGGTAACACTTAGTGGAACATCACCTTTCGCCAAGAAAGTCATAACATTCGATGAAGTCCCGCCCGGACAGCAGCCGACTAAAATAACTCCTACAGCAATTTCAGGTGGTAATTGTAATCCTTTTGCAAGTAAAAAAGCAAGAACAGGCATGATTAAAAATTGACCAATAACTCCAATCGCTACATCCTTTGGACGTCTGAAAACTTCTTTAAAATCTCCTGCAGACAATGTTAGTCCCATTCCAAACATAATGATTCCTAATAGGAGGGAAATATGTGGTGCGATCCACGTAAATGCTGATGGCCAAAAAAACGAAAGGGCAGCAAATAATAGTACCCAAACGGCAAAAGTACTGCCGGCTAATTGGCTTACTTTCTCTAAAACTTTCATTTTTTACACCTCTGACTTGAATTTTTGTAATGAAAAGAATTATAGAGTAGTTTTTGAATAAAAACAATAGTTAGAATATTAAATTATCAAAAAAACAAGGAGATAAATATATACGTTTAAACAAGATTGGTGTCTACACCGGTGAGTAATCAGTATGAGAAGAAGATAGGGTTAAGAAAATTTTTTGCTTGCGCATTTGTAGTATAACTGCGGATTTATCATTAATTTATGATGATAGTCCAATCTATCCTTGCGTTTTGAAATAACATAGGAGGAATTAGACTTAGAAATTAGGGTTGGTGGTAAAAAAATTGAGGATCCGGATATGGCGATGGATATGGCGGTTATGGGTTCGGTTGCTTTTATGGCGATAATGCAATAAAGTTTGTAAGTCACATATTGTGCATTTTATTGTATAAGCTGATTCATTTCACTGGGGTTCGGTTTGTTTTTGATTATTTGAGCCCAGGAGATTTTTTAAAAAATTTACAAGGATTTTATTAATTTTTAGCCAATTCTATACGTAAATAATAGAAACAGGAGAGGAAGTGGAGTATGAGATATCAACGAACGTTTTTTATGATTAATGATTTGGTCATCGAAGTCAAAAAGCCTGAAATAACGTTAAAAAAAGTCATAGTAGCCAAAATTAAAATAGAAAATGAAGAATATAGAATGCTCCGAAAAAAATTCAATGAAGATTTATTTCATATAGAGAAAAAGCCTGATGGGTGGTACATAACAGAAAAAGAGTAAGAACAAGCGTAACGGAGTAGAGAAAATATGAATATAGTTGGAGGAGAGCAGTCACATGACTGTTCTCTTTCTTTTTAATTGAGCTTAAAGTATGTTGAATCGTCACGTTATCCTTACCAATATATGACCACTTGCGACTTGTCGATTAGGATTACGTAATTCGCAATCATAAAAAAACACAATTTTTTTAAAATATCCTTACTTTTCTTATTAGATTCTTTACTTATTTCAAAATATTCTCTAATATTTTCAATATATTTTCTAATTTCATTCAATTGGAAGCGTTTTATACTTTTAAAAGTATTCAAGCTTTTCTATTAATTTTTGACGGAGGGAGATTTTTAAAAATGTATAAGAAATTGTTAGCCCTTACTGCGGCTTCTTCCATGCTATTAAATTTCGTACCAAGTAATGGGTCGATTGCTTCGGCGCAACAAAATGAAAGTACACTAGATTATATGATGGCAAGTACAAATCCAGCGACCAAAACCATAAAAGCTGTGTTGGATGATGTCCCTGAAGTAATTGGGGCGCCAAATATTGAGCTAGAAGTTCAAGTGAAACTAGATGAACTAGCAAAAGGAAAGTACACTTCTTTAAATGCGTCTTTCAATATTCCTGATAGCCTTACTGTAACTGGGGTTGAGTTCAATTCGAAGAATATTATAGGAGCCAGTTCTTATACGTATTCAAAGGACAATTTAAAGCTTCATGTTAAGGGCGGGAACGTAAGTTTTGCGCATAAAGGTTCAGATTTATTCGCAAAGATCAAACTAAAAGTAAAAGATTTTGTGACATCCGACCAGACCGATGTTATCCGGACAAATTCTATTCAGGCCGAGAGTAGTGATGGCGAGGATATTGTCTATTCCGTAGATAAAGCAGTGGCCTACATTGGGTTGAAACAATTGGATACAGGTGCGATTGCAAAAATTCCTGGTTATGCCAATTCGCTAATGAGCCATAAATTTGGTGCTGATCCACATGCGATGGTCTATGATGGCAGAGTTTATATTTATATGACAAACGATGAGTTCGAATATGATGCAAACGGCAATTTAAAAGATAATTCCTATAGCAAAATCAATACGGTTAATGTCATCTCTTCTGATGATATGATGAACTGGACGGACCACGGTGCGATTCCTGTTGCTGGTCCTAATGGTGCGGCAAAGTGGGCAACCCAATCATGGGCTGTATCTGTTGAACATAAGGAGATTGATGGAAAAGATAAATTCTTCCTCTATTTTTCAAATAACGCGTCAGGCATTGGTGTACTTACATCCGATAGCCCGATTGGACCTTGGACAGATCCGCTTGGAAAACCGTTAATCGGCCGGAATGACCCTGCAGCTCAGGGTGTAACCTGGCTGTTTGACCCTGCAGGCTTTGTCGATGATGATGGTCAAGCATTTCTGTACTATGGTGGAGGAGTACCTGGTAACCCGCCTACTCAGGAGCAAGCCGAACACCCGGCAACTGCGAGAGTCATTAAGCTAAGTGATGACATGATCCATACCGTGGGGGAACCTCAAGTCATTGATGCCCCATTCTTGTTCGAAGCTTCTGGAATGCACAAGAAAAATGGCAAGTACTATTACTCATATAGTACAAACTTCTCTGGTGTGCGGCAGGGTGATGATCCGGGGACTGGCGAAATTGCGTATATGACCAGTGATTCACCAATGGGACCTTGGACGTATGAGGGTACAGCACTTAGGAATCCATGGGTTTTCTTCGGTGTCGGAGGAAATAACCATCAAGATTTCTTCGAGTTTAAAGGTGAATCGTATATCACTTACCATGCCCAAACGGTAGCAAAAGCCATGAACCAAGCCAAAGGTTATCGTTCCCCTCATATTAATAAGGTCGAATATGATGAAAATGGCAAGATTAAAGATGTCAAAGCAGATATGAAAGGTGTATCCCAGGTGGCCAACCTTGACCCGTATAAGCGGAATGAGGCTGAAACAATCGGATGGAATGCAGGTATTAAAACCGAAAAGTCCCAAGCGCCTGGCAGCATGGTTGAAAGCATTAACCTCAATGTAACCGATATCAATAATGGAGACTGGGTTGCTGTCTCTCAAGCGGATTTCGGAAAAAATGGAGCTGCTTCCTTTGAAGCAAATATTGCCTCAACTGTCGGCGGTGAAATTGAAATTCGTGTAGACAGCCCAGTTGGTGAAGTGATTGGAGCGCTCGAGGTTACCCCGACTGGAGGAGACCAGGGATGGCGATTGATGAAGACAGAGGTCAAGAAGGTTAGCGGCATACACAATATCTTCTTCATCTTTAAAGGAGAAGGAGAAAACAACTTATTTAATATGGATTATTGGAAATTCACGGAGAGAGATTAATCTTAAAAAAACGGGCTTCCGACTTTCGTTGGAGGCCCGTTCTTTGAATTTAATTTGGTTCGGAAGTCTTATTTCTTGTTTAAACTTAATAAACTTTTACTTTATATATTAATAGGTTTTGTGTCCAGCTCTAATAAGTCATTACAATCTCCATAGATTTTCTCAGTTGAAGAGGGAGATTCGTGCTCGAGTAAGCGTGAAAATTCAAGTAGCGGTAACGAAAGAGGTAGATTCGTGCTCGAGGAGTCGAAAGGTTCAGGGAGGGGAAACAAAAGAGGGAGATTCGTGCCCGATAAACCGAAAAAATTAAGGTGGCGGTAACGAATAGAGACTCATGCTAGAGCAGCGGGAAACTTAGTAGCTCAAAAAAACAGGAATAGGAAGGCCAGCCTTCCCCATTTAAAGAGAAGGCCGCAGTACTTTTGTTCCTACAGTTAAAGATCACGGATGAGTTTTTTGCACCAGAATCTTAGAAAAAATCTCCTGCATCACTATTTTTATTGAAATAGCAATTGCTTGGACCAATGCTGATTTCGATATTCATTTTGATTACTTGGTTATCCTTTATATCAACCATGTCTTATAGAGAACTATAAATAACCGACCGAAGTCGTGGATGATGGTATGCCTCAAAGTTAGGCAGCATTTGCTGCATATACACAGCAGAAACCTTTTCTTTTGGGTCTATTAATACCCAAGTGCCCGCTAATCCACACCAGCCGAATTCTCCAATTGAACTGTTACTGCCAGCTAGAAGCGGATCAATCATGACTCGGACACCCAATCCATAACCATAGCCCTTGAGAAAATCCCAGTTATAGTGCTGCGCCACGTCTGGCTGTAAATGATTGGTGGCCATTAGTTCAATCGTTTTTCTTCCTAAAATTTTGACACCGTTAAGCTCGCCTCCGTTTGCCAGCATATGGGCAAATCGGCTATAGTCACCTAACGTAGACAGCAATCCTCCGCCACCACTTTCAAACTTGGATTCTGGCTGATAATATCCATCCATTAAAGAATTTTTGGATAACTCCCCATTTTCACTGCGATTGTAAAGGGTGCAAAGACGGTCTTTTTTCTCCTCGGGAATCTTGAAAAATGTGTCTTTCATTTCCAAAGGATCAAATATTTCATCTTTTAAAAATTGTCCAAAGGATTTACCTGACACGACTTCAATCAGTGTTCCCAAGACGTCATGGCTATAACCATATTGCCATTGTGTTCCCGGTTCAAAGGCCAGTGGAATCTTGCTGAGTATTTTGGAGAGGGTTCTGACATCTAAATTTTCGGCACCGTTGTCGTTATTAAAGTTAGTGAGCGCCAGTTTAACCTGACGTTCTGTTTCATTTCCATCCCCTCCATAGGTTAATCCGGAGGTCATCATGAAGAGATCTTTGATCTTGATTGATTCGGTAGCAGGTAAAATCGATAAATCTCCGTTTTTATTTCTATGGTAAACTTTTAGTTCTTTGAATTCCGGAAGATAGTCTTCAAGAGGATCATTCAGCAAAAACAATCCCCGTTCATATAAAATAAGGGCAGCAACACACGTTACCACTTTGGTGTTTGAGTAAATTCTATAAATCGTATCCGGTAAAATTGGTGTTTCAGTTTCAATGTCGGCGTACCCAATGTAATCTTCAAATACTGTTTTTCCTTGATGGGTAACGAAACAGGCACATCCAGCAGGACCTTTTTCGACAAAGTTTTTTAATAAAGGATGCAGTTTTTCAAAAGATTTCAAATCGCTTTCCCTCCTTATGAAGCATTCACTTACAGAAAAGTAGATACTTCCATTTAACACTTTCAGCTGAAGATTGGCCTGGAATTTACAGTAGTACACCTGTCTTGGCTAGTTTGACTATCTGCATTGTTTCATCGTCATTTTCTAATTTGAAACTAACATTCTTATTTTCACAAACAAGATCATAGTCACCAAGGAATCCTTCAAATGAAACCATTCCTTTATCATCAGTTTTGGAGGTCACATTGGTATTCCAGTCACCTTTGATCAATTTCTGTAATACTTTATAAGATGGTTTTAAGCTATTATCCTTTCGAATAAATCCGCTGGGAGCACCAATCCATGCACCATCATCACTGAACTGCCAGGATGAAATGGCTTCTACCAGAGGATGTTTAAATAGAATAGAATACATTTCTTCTACTTCTTTTGCCTGGCGTTCTTCGTCCTCTGGTGTAGACGGCCAATCTGGAATCTGATAATCATTCAGATCGTTAATTTCTGGAGGCATAAGATGCCCGGATAACAATGAGTTTTCTGTAAAATGAATAGGAAGACCAAAGTGGGAGAAACGGTCCAATACTTCTTCCAATTTCTCACGTCCCCAATAACCCTGATGCTGATGGGACTGAATACCAATCGCATCAATTTGGACACCTGCATGTAAACATCCTTCTATTAAAATTTCATAGTTAATAGATGTATTAAAGTCATTTAATAATAGAGTCGCATTTGGATTGAATTCACGGGTTTTGGCAAACATTTCTTTTATCATGCCTACACGGCCAAGTTCTTTACAAATTCTTGTAATACCGTTGTCATATTTATCATAGATTGGCATGATCACCACTTCATTAATTACATCCCACATATCGATTAATCCTTTGAAGTCAGATACTTCACGTTCAATTCTAGCAAACTGTGCTTTCAGGATTTCTTCATTGCCCATATTCAGAAGCCATGGAGCTGTTGCTGTATGCCAGACAAGAGGATGTCCTTTTACTTCTACGTTTCGCTTCTTTAACCATTGTGCAGCAGCCTTTAATTCTTTTGTCCGTGGTTTTCCTTTTTCAGGCTCAAATCCTCCCCAATAGTCAGGAAAAACTCCCCAATAGAAAGGCAGAGTTGCAAAGTTAAAAACATCTAGAAACTTATCCATTTTATCTTCCAAAAATGCAAGTCGCTCAGCTGGAACACTTTTATTTGCCACTTCAATGGTATCAAAAATACCACAGCCAAATAAAAACTTATGGTTAGTTTGTCTTAGTGAAACATCCTTTCCTTTAACAGGATTTCCTGATGCATCCACGAGTTTGATGGTTTTTCGTGCCAAACGGTGTTCAAATCCAATTGTTTGTCCCATGAAAAAAATTACCTCCATTTTCAACACTAATTCCAGAGTTTATTAAAAGAAAACGTTTTCGTATTCTTGTTTAAATATTACAAAACTTAATCTAATCAGTAAACTAACTCTCTTGTATATATTTAATTTTTTAAACTTTTCCTTTAAATATTAATAGATTTTGTGTCCAGCTCTAATAAATCATAACAATATCCATAGATTATCAGTTAAAGTGGGTATTCGTGCCCGAGGAAGCGAGAACATTGAAGCAGCGGTAACGAAAAAGTTAAATTCGTGCCCGAGAAGTCGAAAAAGATCAAGGCGCGGTAACGAAAGAGGGAGATTCGTGCCCGGTGGACCGAAAAAATGTAGAAAGCGGTAACGAAAGAGAGTTTCATGCCAGAGCAGTGGAAAATGAACTGTTACTGCCAGCTAAGCACTTTCAAACTTTGCTTCTGGCTATAGGAAAAGAAAATCATAGACATGGCAAGTTAGTAATTGATGTGTTAAAATGAACTTCCTTGGCAGGGGCTTTAAAGATTGTATAAAGGAAGCAGGGATGTATGTACCAAATTCCCTGCTTCTTTTATTTTGAAATTAATCAAAATTAGTGGATTTGACTAAAATTGTATCCTTTATTTTTAATGTGTTTAGGTTTATATGGTTTTATTAAATTAAGTGTTGGTTTTAGTACATAGCTTCTATATCCATTACCCATTAACGACTTGTCCACCATTAATATGCAGAATTTGTCCAGTTACATAGGATGAATCTGAATTTGATGCGAGGTAGACAAATGCAGGAGCTAATTCTTCCGGCTGTCCAGGGCGCTTCATCGGTGTATTCTGTCCAAATTCACTTACTTCTTCCGCGGTAAAAGTAGAAGGTATAAGTGGTGTCCAAATCGGTCCTGGAGCGACTCCATTTACCCTGATTCCTTTCTCAGCAAGCTGAAGGGCAAGAGACCTTGTAAAGCTAGTAATCGCACCTTTTGTAGAAGAATAGTCTAGCAGCTTTGGATGCCCTTTATAGGCAGTGATGGACGTTGTATTAATAATGGCACTTCCTTTTTTTAGGTGCGGCAGTGCGGATTTTGTTAAATGGAACATAGAAAAAACATTTGTCCGGAATGTTTTTTCCAGTTGTTCTGTACTGATTTCCATAATGCTTTCCTGAGGGTGCTGTTCAGCAGCGTTGTTCACAAGGATATCAAGGCCGCCAAGCTCATCTACAGTTTGCTGTACAGCTTGTTTACAGAAGGCTTCATCACCGATGTCTCCAGCAATTAATAAACATCTCCCGCCTTGCTCCTCAACCAGCTGTTTTGTTTCTTCTGCGTCATTGCTTTCATTTAAATAAATAATCGCAACATTTGCTCCTTCCTTTACGAAAGCTATTGCCACTGAACGTCCAATTCCACTGTCTCCTCCGGTAATGATTGCATTTTTTCCTTGCAGTTTGTTGCTTCCTTTGTAGTCCGGATTCTCGGTTTCTGGAAGTGGCTTCATATCCTTCTGAATTCCTGGCTGTTGGCTTTGTACTTGTTCAGGCAATTTGCTAGGGTATTGTTCATTGTTCATTGCAATATGACCTCCTATAAATTTTTGATGTTAATTCAGTACCCTTTGGAGGATGAGAATAAACCAATATTCCTTACTGATTTATCTTCTAATCTTTTGAAACCAGAAAAAAATGTAGAAATTTCAATTAAATTGGAAAACGAAAAATGTTAAATATTTCTAAGGAAAGGGAATGTTAAAATCAAATACAGCTCAATTGAATATTGTTGCGAGATTAGTTGTTTTATGGAACTGAACAATACTCTAATGGGGGAATGGAAATGAAAATCTTTAAACCGGAATGGCTTTCATTAAGTAAAGAAACCAAGCTGAAACTAATTCGTTTAGCGATATTGGAAAACAAAAGAAGGTGCTTATAACATCAGCCCGAGATAATTTATGGCCAAGATATTCTCGGAACGGAAGTAATGCGGAATTGAATAAGACGACATAAATAAGATGATTTCATCATATTTATCAGCAATGAGAGGTTAAAGAGGTGAAATCATGTTACGTAACGTTATCAGAAGATTCATCTTGTTTCTGATTGGAAGTTCGATTTTTGCTGCCTTTATCGGATATGCCCTGCATAAGGCTGGCCTCATATCATTTCAAGGTAATTCTCAATCCCAAAGAGCACTGAATATCAAAGAACGTAACCGAACTAGAAGAGTTGGTAGAATTCGAGTTACTACTTAATTAGAATAAGGTGTACTGTCACTATTCGAAATAATTACATTCGACAAGTGACAGGCACCTTTTTTTTCGGTTGATTTCAACCACTGTCTTAGAGGAAATGAATTAATTAGTATAGAAATAGTTATTAAGGAAAGTTTTCTCTAGGAGAGGAAAGAAATGAATAATTTTTGGAATAGAGTAATATATAAAATTTGGTCTCCTATGTATGACAGATTCTTTAACTCTGGTGTCTTTTTGAATGCACGAAGACAAATATTTCAGCAGATACCTTTTAATTGTGATCAAGTTGTTTTGTTTGTTGGTGTTGGCACAGGTGCTGATTTGGAGTTAATTAATACTTCGGATCTCAATATAACTGCCATTGATTTTTCACCTGATATGCTTAAGCGGGCAAAGAAAAAGTTTAACCATTCCTCTATTAAGTTCATAGAAATGGACGCTCAGAATATGCAGTTTAGAAATGAAACATTTGATATTGTCGTGGCAAGTCTTATTCTATCTGTAGTACCTGATCCAGATAAGTGTTTTGCAGAAATGACAAGGGTCTTAAAAAAAGAAGGTAAAATAATTATATTTGATAAATTTGTATATAAAGAACAAAAATTATCTTTACTCAAAAAACTTCTTAGACCACTTATAAAAGTATTAGGCACGGATATAGGATTGAATTTTGAAGAACTGTTCAGCCAAATGAATAAAGCTTTAACGGTGGATGAAGATAAAGAAATAATGTTAAATGGGATGTACAGAAAAATAGTAATGAGTAAACGAAGTTGATAAGAAGGATAATTACATAAAGTATCTTATAATACTTAAAGGGAAAAGCTGACAAGGTAAACAAATCGTTCACCTTGTCAGCTTTTTTCGCACTCTACAGTTCGTATGAAAGAGTAAATTCCGCTAAACCATGCTAAAATGTTAAATCTTTCTTCTTCTTACTTGCATAAATCCTTTTATTTTATCAAAGCCTAAATAAAGGTGATTAATAAAATAAAGGTGGACCTACGATGGTATTATCTATAATTGTCTATATAGCGTGGTTAGGTATTGCAGTGTTTTATGCTATGAAGAAGCCATTTTCAAAAATTGAAATATCTGCCATCATTTTATTCGTTTTTATTATTGATATTAACCGGAGCTGGATCACTAATGATGAACTGAAATATATTACATATTCCGAGGTTCCACTAAAGTATATTGCATATATTATTGATCGTACTTTTATTACTCCATTATTTATAGCAATTGGAATAAATAGTATTCCAAGAAACTCGACATTGTTAAAGAAAACTACAGCAATCCTTATTTCTTCCTTTGTTTTAATTTTAATTAGAATTGTGTTACTCAGTTTTAATGTTGTTCATTACCATCAATGGAATTTGATTTATGATTATCTATACTTTGTTTTACTATACTTGTTAGGATATTTTATTTTATATTGTTACAACTCATTTGTTCTAAAGGAGCTAAAATGAAATGATTTGGATCGACAACTTTAGCTTGAATGAGATATCACTAATCATCATGAATATTATCGCCTACTCCTTAATGAAGTTTTTACCAAAAAAACTTAGCAGGGAAGTAACTTTTATAAGTGTACTTGCAGGATTATCAACAGGAATGTTATTTGATTTTACGCTTGGTGGAGGCCCTGTAGATTTTTATAAACAAAATGATAGTAATCACTATGAATTATTTGATGTCTTCTATTATACATTATTTGCTCCGTTTGGTTATTTTTATATGTATTTTTATCATGTATTACGGATTAATAAAATAACATTTATCTTTTATGTAACTGTTTGGTCTCTTATTGGTTTAACCTTTCAATGGATAGCTAGCCTTCTGCATATCCTTACTTATCAAAATAACTATCAATTATCGTATTCTTTTCCTATTTTCTTACTGATTCAAACTTTGACGGGGATCTTTTACGTTTTCATTACTAGTAATAATAAAAAATTGGTCTAAAGATATATTCATTAAAGAATTGTCTTAAAGGTAAGGGAGGACAGTATTTGATACTGTTCTCCTTTTCCGTGTACAGGATACAAGGACCGAGTGGTAGTCAGTCATTTCTTTTTGTATAATGATTGTAGCAAACTGCAACAGAGGGGGTAATGTTTTGGCGATAAAAACTTTATTTATTGCACCATATAGAGGGCTAAAGGAATTAGCGACGGTCCTAGCTAAACAGCAAAATGACCTTGATATTGTGATAGAAGAAGCGGATTTAGGCGATGCAATTCCTGTAGTAAAGGAAAATGAAAATAAAGGCATACAATTCATTATTAGTCGCGGTGGGACAGCAAAGTTAATCAGTCAATTCACCAATATACCGGTCGTTGAAATTAAGTTATCTGGTTATGATATTTTAAGAACCTTAACGTTGATTAAAGATTATCAAATGAAGGTTCATATGATTGGTTTTCCTAATATATGTAATGATGTTTTATCCGTCGCCAATTTATTAACTATTGATATATCCTATACGGTTGTTCATCAAAAAGAAGAAGTAGCGAATGCTGTTAAGGAAGCTTGGAAGAATGGTGCTCAGCTTATCCTGGGTGATACGATTACCGTAAATACAGCTGAAAGTTTCGGTTTGCAGGGAATGATGATCACAACGGGCAAGGAATCAGTGCTGGAAGTTTTTGACCAAGTAAGACAGATGAATCGGGCCATGAAGCAATTAGAATCGGACTACTCTGTATATAAGAATTTCATTCATTCTATGAAGGATTGTGTTGTAATCTTTCAAGAAAGCGGCAAAATTGTTTTTGCTAATCAAGCATTTATTCAGAAACTTTATAAGAAAAATAAAGAAATCAATCAACTTTCGATATTTAGTCTGCCAGAAGATTTTCTCCCGTTAATCGATGAGTTATTGGCGATTAAAACCCCTTATTCGATGATTAATAAAAATATGGTACTAGATGGTGAGGGTTTACGTGTGACTGCTGGACGAATAGATCACGGTAAATATTACTATTTTAGAATTCATGAAAAAGATGTTGAGGGGAAAAAGAATATAGAAGTACATAAAGGCCGTATTCCCAAAACATCTCTTGCTCAATTAGTAACGACAAGCCCTATTATGAAAAATGTGTTAACAAAAGCAAGGACAGCGGCAGACACGAAGGATCCCCTTATCATTTGGGGGGCTAATGGTGTTGGTAAAAAGTTTCTCGCTTCCTCGATCCATTCTGAGAGTGAAAATCGTAATAGTCAATTTGTAGAACTTGTGATTCAAACTGATTCATCAACTGTCACCGAAGAAATTGGATTTGTACTTTCCACCCTTGAAAAAACAACTGTGTATGTACTAGGATTTGAACTTATTTCTAAAGAACGGCAAAAAGAGATGATGGAACTTATTACGAATAAACAAATAAGAGCTATCTTTTCTTTTTCATTCGATCCAGGTAAGAATACTAATTTATTCCAAAGGGAAATAATAAGTCTATTGAATGCAAACTCTATTTATATGCCAACCTTAAAAGAAAGAAACGAGGACTTAGGAGAGTTAATTCGGTTGTTCGTAAGTATTTTTAATGCTCAATTTGGAAAACAAGTGGTGGGGATTAAGGAAGAGGCACTAGAATATCTCAGAAATTTCTCATGGACAGAAAACGTTAAACAACTAAAGAGTTTGGTAAAGGATTTGGTCATTGCCTCAGAAGGGGATTATATTGATAGTCAGGTAATTAATAACGTATCTCTTGATGACTCAATGGTGAGAAAGGGATCTGAGATTGACCTAACCAAAACGTTAGAAGAAATTGAAAAAGAAGTGATCCTTAAAGTTCTCAAAGAAGAAAATATGAATCAAACCAAAGCTGCTAAGCGCTTGGGAATTAACCGTACGACCTTATGGAGGAAAATAAATTAACGTTGCAAATTGCAACGTTAATTTATTTTTATTATTTTTTTAAAAAAACTATTGCAATATTGAACATAAGTATCTATAATCACATTTGTAAGCGCATTACATTTAGAACAAAAAAGAACAGTGTTGCATTTTTGATCTATTTTATTTTTTATCATAGGAAAGAGCGTTTTCATTAGAATGTAAGCGCAAATAAAAACAAAGGGGATATTACAATGAAAATTAAACAAACGTTGGATAGAATTCCAGGCGGAATGATGGTAGTACCTTTATTGCTGGCTGCTACTATTAATACATTTGCTCCAAATCTACTTCGCATTGGTAATTTTACAGAGGCTTTATTTGTAAATGGAGCAGGGACGCTAATTGCACTTTTCTTGCTTTGTGCAGGGGCTCAAATAAATGTTCGAAATATCGGAGTATCAGTTAGTAAAGGTGCAACTCTTCTTTTTGTTAAATGGGTAGTGGGTGCGATTGTTGGTTTAGTAGCCTTTATGATGGCAGATGCAAATGGTTTATTCTTTGGATTAGTTCCAATGGCGATTATTGCAGCCATGACAAATAGTAATGGCGGCTTATACATGGCTTTAGTTGGTCAATATGGTAAGGCTGACGACAAAGCAGCTTATTCACTATTAGCACTAAATGATGGTCCTTTCTTAACAATGGTAGCATTGACGATTTTCGGTACAATGGGATTTATTGAAGGAATGTTCTCGGCAACGGCATTTATTTCTGTACTACTTCCAATCGTTGTAGGTTTTATTCTTGGTAATTTAGATGGTGAAATGAGAGAATTCTTTGCAAAAGGAAGCGACATGTTAATTCCGTTCTTTGCCTTCGCTTTAGGTATGGGAATTAACTTCCAAGCAATTATTACAGGTGGATTAGCTGGTATTGCCATTGGAATCATGACTGTTTTACTAACAGGTTCAGTATCATACTTCGTTTTCAAAACACTTAAATGGAACCCAATTGTAGGTGCTGCTGAAGGATCTACTGCAGGAAATGCGGTTGCTACACCGGCTGCTATTGCAGCGGCAAGCCCGGCATTTGCGGCGAACGTTGAATTAGCGACAGTTCAGGTTGCTGCTAGTGTAGTAACGACTGCTATTCTTTTACCGCTGTTTGTTGCTTTTCTTGTGAAACGTTTAGAGAAAAAGGGTAAAACTGCATCAACTAATTTCCAATAAATAAATTAGAGGAACCATTCAATTTTCTGAATGGCTTTCTCTATTATTGTAATCTATTAAAATATAGAATAATTGTAGTTTTCTATAGACAGTAAGGAGTGCAAACAATGAAATTAGCCATTATTGCAGATGATTTAACGGGAGCTAACGACAGTGGAGTACAGCTAGCGAAGTTCGGTTTGAAAACATCTGTATTATTTGGACTAGATAAAAAAGCCGTTCATGATTCAGAAGCTGTCGTCTTTGATACGGATAGCCGTTCGATTGACAAAAATGAGGCGTACCATAAAGTTTTTGAAGTTATGCAATTTCTAAAAGAACAAGGTGTTAAAAATATTTATAAAAAAATTGACTCAACATTGAGAGGGAATTTGGGCAGCGAGATTGATGCTGTTTACGAAACAATAAAACCAGATTTTGTTTTCATCGTTCCAGGGTATCCTAAAAATGGGAGAACAGTAATAAATGGTCATCATTATTTAAATGGGATTCTTTTAAATGAAACTGAAATTGCCAATGATCCCAAAACTCCAGTTACAGAATCTCATATACCGACTCTATTAATGCAACAAACGAACCGAACTGTTGGTTTAATTGAGAAAGATGTTTTGCGAAATGGGAAAGTCAGCATTCTACAACAAGTCGAAGAATTTGCAAAAAAAGGTATTTCCTATATTGTTGTTGATTCAGAAACAGAAGAAGATTTGGAAATGATTTTAAGATATACAAAGGAAGTTAACTTTACTATCACTTGGGTAGGATCTGCCGGACTAGCTAATTATCTCCCTGCATATTACGAAATTGAAAAGACAGAGAGCCAATTGTCGATTCCATCCCATAATAAACCTATACTAACTGTGGTAGGCAGTGTAAATAAAAATTCCAGACACCAGTTAAGTGTTGTACTAAAGAAAGATGGTGTGACTGGAATTAAAGTGGAATCCTACAAAGCGGTTTCGTGTGAAGAGGAACGAACAGCGGAAATCACAAACGTGGTAAAGTCTGCCAGATCTGCAGTCAAAAATGGTCATGATGTTGTCATTTACACTACTGGCGAAACAAAAGATATAGAAAAAGCAAGAAAAACTGGGAAAGAAAATGGCTTTAATTATACAGAAACGAGTAATGAAATTGTCAAAATGATGGGTGAAATATGTGCTGCATTGATTGAGGATAAGCTATTTAAAGGGATAGTAATGACTGGCGGCGACACGGCAAAACAAGTATGTGAAATATGGGGCGTAAAAGGCTTTTATCTGCATGATGAATTAGAAATAGGTGTACCGATTTCAACATTTATCGGCATAGAAGACATCTTTGTCATTACAAAAGCTGGTGGTTTTGGGAAAGAAACGGTGTTTGTTCACGCAATTGATAAGTTAAAAGGAGTGCTTTAAATGAAACCAATTATCGGAATTACTATGGGAGATGCTGCAGGAATTGGGCCAGAAATAATTGTTAAATCGTTAATGGACAAGGATATTTATGATCAATGCCAACCGGTAGTGATTGGTGATGCGAAAATTTTAGAGCGAGTAAAACCAATTGTGAATGCTGATGTACAAATCAATGTGATTAATACTGTATCAGAAGCAAAAAACGAGTTTGGAATAATAGATGTCATTGATTTAGACTTACTTCCGGTTGATTTGCCATTCGGTCAAGTATCAGGTGATGCGGGAAATGCTGCTTATCAATACATTGCCAAAGCTGTAGCCTTAGCGAAGGAAAAAGAAATCAATGCCATCTGTACAGCTCCACTAAACAAAGAGGCTATGCATAAAGGTGGTCATCTGTATCCAGGTCACACGGAAATTTTGGCGAAATTGACGGACACAGAAGATTTTTCAATGATGCTGACAGCACCAAACTTAAAAGTAATCCATCTCACTACACATGTCGGTTTGATCAAAGCAATTGAAATGATTAATCCGGAGAGAACTTACAAGGTAATAAAATTAGCACATGATACATTATCAAGAGCGGGAATTAAAAACCCAAGTGTGGCTGTTTGTGGAATCAACCCACATGCCGGTGAAAATGGGCTTTTCGGTAATGGTGAGGAAGAAGAAAAACTAATTCCTGGAATCGAAAAGGCTAAAGCAGAAGGAATTAATGCTTCCGGACCGCACCCAGCAGACACTCTATTTTTCCGTGCGGCTCGTGGCGACTTTGATATTGTTGTGGCGTGTTATCATGATCAAGGTCACGCACCGATTAAAGTAATGGGGATAGAAGATGGTGTAAACATTACGGTAGGATTGAAAGGCGGGGTTATCCGTACATCCGTTGACCATGGCACTGCGTTTGATATTGCTGGAAAAAACATTGCTGATTCAAGGAGTATGAAAGCAGCTATAAAGTCAGCCATTGAACTTGCACCAAGAGATTAATCATAGAAAGATCCTTTCTTATATAAGAAGGGGTCTTTTTTTTGGGCAAGGCACTCAAACATAATTGGAGTTACTTAGAGATTTTGGATATACGTTGTAAGTTATATAGTACGTATATTTGTGGAACTGCTTTTTGTTTTTTAGGATAGTTAGTCTATTTGGTAAACAAACTTTTTTGTGATGATCGTGATACTCAAAAGGTAATAAAATCAACCGTGAAAATAGTCACCTTGTAAATGATGTGTACATTTTTGTATAGTGAATATACCTATTATGGAGTTGAAAACCTTTAATAGTAAAAGTAAGACCTTTACTTTGTTTGGTATATAGACAAAGTTATTTACGTTACAATAAATTCAGAAAAAGAAGAATACTCTTTTAAATCTATTAAAAAAGGGAGATTAAAACATGCTAAAAGTTTTACGTAAACCGATTATTTCTGGATTAGCTTTAGCTTTATTACTACCGGTTGGGTCAGCAGGTGCAGAAACTAATATTTCAAATAAGCCAAGTATTAGCGGATTAACAGCACCACAATTGGATCAAAGATACAAAGATTCTTTTACTATCGGAGCGGCAGTGGAACCCTCTCAATTGTTAGATTCAAAAGACTCACAAATGTTAAAGCGTCATTTTAATAGTATTGTAGCAGAGAATGTTATGAAGCCTAGCAGTTTACAGCCAGTAGAAGGAAATTTCAACTGGGAACCGGCAGATAAACTTGTTAAGTTTGCTAGAGAAAATGGAATGGACATGCGCGGCCATACCCTAGTCTGGCATAGCCAAGTACCAGATTGGTTCTTTCAAGATGAAAGTGGAAAACCAATGGTTGTTTGGCAGAATGGAAAGCAAGCGGTTGCTGATCCAGCAAATCTTGCGGCTAACAAAGAGCTTTTATTAAGCCGCTTAGAAAATCATGTTAAAACGGTCGTATCACGTTATAAAAATGATATTAAATCTTGGGATGTTGTCAATGAAGTAATCGATGAATGGGGCGGACGACAAGATGGTATGCGTCAATCTCCATGGTTCCTAATCACTGGAACGGACTATATTAAAGTTGCTTTTGAAACAGCTAGAAAATATGCTGCTCCAGACGCAAAGCTATATATCAATGATTACAATACAGAAGTAGAACCAAAAAGAACACACCTTTATAACCTAGTAAAAACTTTAAAAGGGCAAGGCGTTCCAATTGATGGTGTTGGGCATCAGTCTCACATCCAAATCGGCTGGCCTTCTGAAAAAGAAATTGAAGATACGATTAACATGTTTGCTGCTCTTGGATTAGATAACCAAATTACCGAGCTTGATGTTAGTATGTATGGCTGGCCGGTAAGGGCGTTTCCGACATATGAAGCAATTCCAGAACAAAAATTCATAGATCAAGCAGCTCGTTATGATCGTTTATTTAAGTTATACGAAAAACTTGGTGATAAAATCAGTAATGTGACTTTCTGGGGTATTGCAGATAACCATACATGGTTGAATGACCGTGCAGATGTTTACTATGATGCAGATGGAAATGTTGTAACACTGCCAACTGCACCATATGCTAAAATGGTAGCTAGATCAGGTAAAGACGCACCATTTGTATTTGATCCAGAATACAATGTAAAACCTGCTTATTGGGCAATTATCGACCACAAATAAGATAATAGAAAAATAAAAAAGCTAGCAAGGTTGACCAATCGTTGACCTTGTTAGCTTTTTTAAGTTCTTATGAAAGAGTATATTTAACTAGCCTTACCCTCAATTATTGGCAGACAAATCTTTGAGCATAAGAATATGGGGAATGCCATCTTCCATAAAGATATCAGATGAAGTCTGATAACCAAGTTTTTTATAAAAACCTTCTGCATGTGTTTGTCCATGTAATTTAACCTTTGAGGCTCCCCGTTCTGACGCAATTTCTTCTAACGTGTTTATAATGGTTTTTCCAAGGCCGAATTTACGGTAAGGTTCGAGAATACAAATTCTCTCTAATTTTCCTGCTCCATCGATAAACCTGATCCTTCCCGTTCCGACTGGTTGTTCATTGTATTGAACTAATATGTGTTCACAAAGTCCATTCAGTGTATCAAATTGATCAAATTCATCTTCCAGCGGTACGCCTTGTTCTTTTACAAATACTTCTTTTCGAATAGTAAATGCTGCTCTTAACTCTTCATCGGTTGTTACTCTTTTTGGATTCATTGTATCAGTCCTTTTTTATCCATCTTCATTTTGTTGCAAATGCAATAAAACTTGTGTATATTTAAATTATATCATTTTTATAGTAAATGCAACAAAAAATATTGGTTAAGGAGTTCAAAATGAAAGAAATATTACGTGAAATCGGAATGATCGCTAGGGCATTAGATTCTATCAGTAATATCGAATTTAAAGAGTATGACCTAACAAAAGGGCAGTATTTGTACCTTGTTCGAATATGTGAAAACCCTGGAATCATTCAAGAGAAGTTAGCTGAGATGATAAAAGTAGATCGAACAACAGCAGCCCGGGCTATTAAGAAACTTGAAATGAATGGTTTTATTGAAAAGAAACTAGATGAACATAATCAGAAAATAAAAAGACTTTTCTGTACTGAGAAAGGGAAAACTGTTTATCCTTTCATAAAAAGAGAGAATGATCATTCCAATAAGGTTGCTTTAGAGGGACTTACTAAATTGGAAGTGGAGACACTTTTTAATCTTCTTCAAAGAGTAAGGAAAAATGTAGAAGTGGATTGGGAATTTGTTAAAAAAGGTAACAAAAGAATTTATTGATTATATAGAAGGAGAGACAGAACAAAAATGGCAATAGAAATAAACAAGTGCAGGAATGAAGATTTAGTCGTACTACAAAAAATAAGTTGTGAGACATTTACTGAAACATTTAAGGATCAGAACTCACCAGAAAATATGAATGCCTATTTAGAAAGAGCATTTAACTTCAAACAATTAGAAAAAGAATTATCCCAAATCTCTTCGCAATTCTTTTTTGTTTATTTTAATAATAAAGTTGCTGGGTATTTAAAGGTCAATATCAATGACGCTCAGTCGGAAGAAATGGGTGAGGAATCCCTTGAGGTTGAGAGGATTTATATAAAAGAACAATTTCAAAAACATGGGCTGGGTAAATATCTGCTGAATAAAGCGATAGAAACTGCTCGGGAATGTAAGAAAAAAAAAATCTGGCTTGGTGTATGGGAAAAAAACGAAAATGCTATCGCTTTTTATAAAAAAATGGGGTTTGTGCAAACTGGAGCACACTCTTTTTATATGGGTGATGAAGAACAAATAGACTTTATCATGACTAAAACAATTATCTAATGTGCTTTTCATGTAGAAAAGCATGTTTTTATTTAAGGATCTTGGTTTTATGGGCGTTATCCCGATGAGATAGTTCCCGTAATGAAGGGATATCGGTTATATCGACACTATCCCGTCCAGATTGTTACGTTAATTTTGGGTTCCTCTAATTATCGGCACTATCTAGGTCTGATTGTCCCGATAATTAGAAGCACCCAGTTTTACAGGTACTATCCGTTACAGATTGTTCCCATAATTAAAGGAGCCAATTTTTAACCGGCACTATCCCGTCCTAATAGGCCATTTTTTTAATTTTTTAATTCCTACTTTACAGATAGGAATTATAAGTTTATAATAAAGTTATCAAATAACAGTTGTATTCAAGGGAAAGACTTTCTAAATCTAAAGGAGTGTTTCTAATGAGAAAAAATGATGAAAAAAAGCGGCAAAGACTTATTAATAAACTAATTTTCTTAAACGTATATAATAAAGACGATCAACAGCTATATGACTTTTCACTATCAAAATTAGAATATGAGTATAGAAGATTTAAATTATCAAACCATCCACATGATGTATTTGGTTCTATTCAGTGGGTATAAAATAAATGGTTAAGACTGCATGGTGTTTTTACACCTGCAGTTTTTTTTTTCAAAGGAAATAATCACTTGGGTGTTGGAAATCTATGGATTTTGTTACAAATTTGTGATTATTATGGATAATTTATCAAATTTTAGTAATAGCCTAGTAGAATAAAAATAGAATAGTTATTGTCAGAAGTTTGTATATTTTTGACCACTAGAAAGGATAATTATTTGTTCCTGATTTAACAAAGAGAGGGGAATAACGATGGATGTTAAAAACAATGCTAATGCAGAAGGGTGCCCGTTTCATCACGGAGGCGCTGCTAGTTATAAATCTAGCGGTACGACAAATCGGGATTGGTGGCCAAACCAATTAAACTTGAATCTTCTTCATCAGCATGACAGAAAATCTAACCCTATGGGAGAAGGCTTTGTTTATACAGAAGAATTTAAAAAACTAGATTACTATGCTCTTAAGCAGGATCTTCAAGAGCTCATGACAACCAGTCAAGATTGGTGGCCTGCGGACTACGGTCATTATGGTCCATTTTTTATCCGTATGTCGTGGCATGCCGCAGGAACTTATCGTATAACCGATGGCCGGGGCGGCGGCGGAACGGGTGCACAGCGTTTTGCTCCGCTTAACAGCTGGCCAGACAACGGCAACCTTGATAAAGCGCGCAGGCTCCTATGGCCGGTTAAGCAAAAGTATGGCAATAAGATTTCTTGGGCGGACTTGCTCCTCTTAGCAGGTAATGTTGCGATTGAATCCATGGGAGGCAAGACCTTTGGTTTTGGCGGCGGACGTGAGGACATTTGGCACCCGGAAGAAGACATTTACTGGGGCACAGAAACAGACTGGCTGGGTGATAATCGTTACTCAGGAGATCGTGAACTGCAAAACCCACTTGCTGCTGTTCAGATGGGGCTTATTTATGTGAACCCTGAAGGTCCAAACGGTAACCCGGACCCTGTTGCAAGTGCCCGTGATATACGTGAAACTTTTGCACGAATGGGAATGAACGATGAAGAGACAGTGGCACTAATTGCCGGGGGTCACACTTTTGGTAAGGCACACGGTGCTGGGGACGCTGCTCATGTTGGCCCTGAACCAGAAGCTGCCCCAATTGAAGCACAGGGCCTGGGTTGGTTAAGTACACATGGAAGCGGTAAGGGGCGAGACACTATCACCAGCGGTATTGAAGGAGCTTGGACGGCTAATCCAACAAAGTGGGACAATGGTTACTTTGATCTATTGTTTAAATATCAATGGTGGCTTACAAAGAGTCCTGCAGGTGCCTATCAATGGCTTGCTGTCAATCCTGATGAGAAGGATCTTGCACCGGATGCAGAAGATTCATCCATAAAAGTTCCAACGATGATGACCACAGCGGATATGGCTTTACGCTATGATCCTGAATACGAAAAGATTTCGCGTCGTTTCCACCAAAATCCAGAAGAATTTGCCGACGTGTTTGCCCGTGCATGGTTTAAACTTCTTCATCGTGATATGGGTCCAAAAGTAAGATATCTAGGCCCGGAGGTTCCAAAAGAAGAACTAATTTGGCAAGATCCTGTGCCGACTGTTGATTATGAATTAACAGAGGGGGAAGTAGAAGAGCTTAAAGCGAAAATCCTCAACTCAGGACTTACAGTCAGCGAGTTAGTTACAACGGCTTGGGCTTCTGCTAGCACCTACCGTGGATCAGATATGCGCGGCGGCGCTAATGGTGCACGTATCCGTCTTGCTCCGCAGAAGGATTGGGAAGTGAATCAGCCGGAGCAGCTTGCAAAAGTGTTAGGTGTATTCGAAGACATACAAAGTAAATTAAAGAAGAAAGTCAGCCTTGCTGATTTGATTGTACTAGGCGGCAGTGCTGCGATAGAAAAGGCAGCACGTGATGCAGGCTTTGATGTAACCGTTCCTTTTGCTCCTGGACGAGGTGACGCCACTGAAGAGCAAACAGATGTTGAAAGCTTTGCTGTACTAGAACCTGTCGCTGATGGTTTCCGTAACTACCAGAAAGGGAAGTATAGAGTAAGTCCAGAGGAGCTACTAGTGGACAAGGCACAACTTTTAGGTCTGACTGCGCCAGAAATGACAGCACTGATTGGCGGTATGCGTGTACTAGGCACCAACCACGGTGGAGCAGAACATGGTGTATTCACTGAGCGTGCAGGCACACTTACAAATGATTTCTTTGTTAATTTGCTTGACATGGGCGTTGAGTGGAAGCCTGTGGAGGAAAACGTATATGTAGGACGTGATCGGAAATCAGGTAAAGTCGTGCGTACCGCAACTAGAGTGGACCTCGTGTTCGGCTCAAACTCCGTTCTTCGGGCAATAGCAGAAGTTTATGCTCAAGACGATAACCAAGAGAAGTTTGTACGTGACTTTATCGCTGCTTGGGTCAAAGTAATGAATGCAGACCGCTTTGATCTTAAGTTGAAGAAAGCTCAAAAAATAAGCATTTAAAGGTAAAACCATTGTAATTTTCTAGTAATAACCAAGTGCCTGTCATTACCCGATATTGTCGATTTCACCTCGATATGATTCGGTTAGTGCCAGGCACTTTCATTTTTTTTGCCCTAAAACATGCTAGTGACCAGCTTGGAGTTTTAAGGATATAAAAAACGCCATAAAAAATGGCGTTGTATACTTATTGGCTGTTTCTATTGCGATTTCTATTTTGACCGTTGTTTCGATCATCAGGAGTAACTGCATCAACAACATTTTCGAGAGCTTGACCAATCTTGTCCATAATTCCATTATCATTGTTATTTTCGCGATTATTATTTCCTTGACGATTATTTTGATTATCCAATTTTATCACCTCCAAATAATAGAGTGCGCAATTTTTAGAAATTCAACCTGATAAATCCAAAAATAAACATCAAATAAGGGCCTTCTGAGATGATGAAGAATAGAAATGATTGTAATAAAAACCAATATGCGATATATTGGTTTTATGGAAAATAATATGATAAAACCAATTAAGCGCTTGTCGTTAAGAGATGAAGTCTATCAAACGTTAAAAAAATCCATCATTAACCTGGAGTTAAAACCCGAAGAACGCTTAAGTGACAAAGAATTAGCTGAGAAGTTTGGAATTAGCCGCACTCCAGTTAGAGAAGCACTTAAACGACTTGAAGATGAAGGACTGGTTGAGTCAATTCCAGGATCATCTACCCGGGTAGCACCATTAAAATTAGAGGAGGCGAAACATGCGTTTACTGTTGTAGCAGCTTTACATGCATTAGCTGCCCGCCTTGCAAGTCCTTTATTGAAGGAGAAGGATATTGAAGAAATAGAGCTTAGTAATCAAACTTTGAGACTAGCTATTGAAAATGGTGATGTGATTAAAGCAATTGAGGCAGATGGATCTTTTCACAAGGTTTTCCTGGACGCGGCTGAGAACCCTGAAATTGCATTAGCGTTGGAACGTATCGTCCCGAAAATCCAGCGTCTAGAAATCTCACAATTTATTTCAGTTAAAGGGTTAAAATCCGTAGAACAGCACAACCAAATAATTTCAGCCTGTAAAAATCATGAGCATGAAAAAGTAGTACGTCTTGTAGAAGATAACTGGCTTAGTCTTGGCGAACTGTTATCACAGCAAATGGGGCCGAGGTGAGTTCAGTGAAATCAATCGTAATCGGAATTTGTGCTGCCTTCTTTTTTGCATTTACATTTGTTCTTAACGCTTCCATGGAGTTGTCTGGAGGCAGCTGGATTTGGAGTGCTTCGCTCCGATACATTTTTATGGTGCCATTTCTTTTGTGTATTGTCATCATAAGGAAAAACCTGCGGCCGCTAGTAACAGAAATGAAAGCAAAACCAGGAAAATGGCTGATATGGAGCTTTGTTGGCTTCGGATTATTTTATGCCCCTTTATGTTTTGCAGCTGCATACTCACCAGGCTGGTTAATTGCCGGTACATGGCAAATAACAATCATTTCGGGCGCATTACTGGCACCGTTATTTTTTGTAACGATACATACAAAGAATGGTCCATTACAGACAAGAGGAAAAATTCCCTTTAGAGGGCTTATCATGTCTATGATCATTTTGTTAGGTATTGTTCTCATGCAGATGGAACATGCAAAGCAGCTTTCACTTGAGAATGTGTTATTAGGTGTCGTTCCGATTCTAATCGCCTCATTTGCCTATCCTTTAGGAAATCGTAAAATGATGGATGTATGTGAAGGGCGGTTAGATGCATATCAACGCGTGTTAGGAATGACATTAGCAAGTCTTCCATTCTGGCTTTTACTTTCACTCTACGGCTTGTTTACCGTTGGAGTACCTAGTGGCGGGCAAAGTCTTCAATCCTTATTGGTGGCACTTTCTTCAGGTGTCATTGCAACGGTCTTATTTTTTGCGGCCACAGATATGGTAAGAGGAAATATGCAAAAGTTAGCAGCAGTTGAAGCAACACAATCAATGGAAGTGGTTTTTGCATTAGTTGGGGAACTGTTATTTTTATCCATTGCTTTTCCAACCCTGTTATCATGGATCGGTATTTTTGTTGTCATCTTAGGGATGATTTTGCATAGCTATGTATCAAATAGAAAAGTGGAACATCATTTAAATCAGTCAGTGAACATAAACTAAGTGGCAATGCTGAGAGTAAAGGGTTCCATTTTAAGGTGCTTTATTATAAGAAACAAGAATTGGCGTATGAATTGGCATACGTCTTTTTTATGTTGAGGGCTCAGGTTAAGCACAGGAGCTGATAAATAGACGGAAAAGTTCCGCTTAATAAGTAAACATTATCAAAAAAGGCTTAAATAGACGGAGAGATTCCGCCTATTGACTAGAAAAACGTGAAATATGGTGGATTTTTTTTTGCATAAGCGGAAAATCTCCGCTTAAATACCCCGAAACGAGCTCATTTCTACATTTAACCGGAAAGTCTCCGCTTATTTTACTTTTGCTAGTTACTCGAAAAAGGATGTTACTTGTAGGTTCGAATTCATTTAAGTATCTTACCACGTGACAAAAACAGCTGTTAATAAGGCAAAACCGTTTCCTTTGAAAAAGGGTAGAGGGTTTTGCCTATTTTTGCACTTGATTGTTCTTAATTAAGAACCTATAATAATTATGAATTGTAAAAAAATGGAGGTGGGATGTTTTCATGAGACGTCAGGAGGTTGTTATTTATGCAAGTACATATGATTCCAAGAATGATGAAGGAAAAGTTGTTCAAGTTGGAGAAATTCATATTCTAAGTAAAAAACAAGCTTCTTCTAGCGAAAAAGGTGTTTCCAACGGTCACAGAATCGCTCAAGTAGAAGTACCATTTGAAGTGGCTCAAAGAATTATTGGGCAAGTACCAGCTGTTTGTGAGATTGAATATGAAATTACTGTAGTAAATAAAGCGCTTGTACTTCTTCCGAAAAACGTACAAGTTTTGAAAGAAATCGAGCGTTTAAATGTATTAGAGGAGGCCAATTATATCAGCGTAATTTGATGGTAACTCGGAACAAAGCAGGGCTATCCCAATCTGCTTTGTTTCTTGGCGGTATTAAAAAAGACCTCAGCATAAGGTCTACGAAGATTCATTGAGGAAACTCCTGATTTCATCAAAAGAAATTCCCAAATTTCGTGCTTCAACGATTAGTTCTAACCATTCTTGATCAAGCTCTTTTTCACCTTGCAAAGCTGATTCCATAATAATTATGTATCCTCCTAAAATAACAGAAAATTTTAGTTAAAACCATTAGATTTCACAACAAGAGTCTGGTGTGATTATTCATCACTAAAGAGTTTTGATGCACATTTCTTACAAGTTACCTTACCGACCTCAACAAACTTAATTTGTTTAAGTGTTTTCCTTTTAATAACCAGATCAGAATGATACTTTAGGCCACATGCACAAGAATTTAAATCTTTTACAATATGAACCTTCTTTTTCTTTTCAATAAGTGGATATAACATTCTTTCACGCCTTTATAAAAAAAATGTTCTTAATTCAGAACTTCTCTTGTTGTAATTGTAAGATAATTGCTAGAATTTGTAAATATTTTTCGGTAAAAATACCCAAATAAAACGGAATTAGATTGTGACTTTCGAAATATATATAGGTGCTTTGATTCATATTAATGTCCCAAAAGCCAAAAAAGACTGACCTCAAAAGTAATTTTTACTTTTAAGGTCAGTCTTTGCTCGTTAATCCCTAGTCGTAGGATCTTCAATTCTATTCGTTGATTCTGGGATGGCGTCATAAATTGCAGGGTCCACATCATGAATCGATCCGTCTGCAAGCCCTTTAAATACCTCAAATAATGGTACTTTTACGGTTTCCTTTAGCATGCCGGCTTGTTTTTGTCCAAGTGTCTGACTTTGTCCTTTTATTTCAATCAGCATGATAGCAGCGTCATTTAAAGCAAACGCTCCGAGCGCTGTACCTGGAAGGTTAACATCAGGATATTTCTGAATGGCTCCATAATGCGAGTTCCCTCTTTGAAGAGCAAGATTGGCCAGTGCGTTCACTTGTTTACCCAGCTTTAATACGTCCGCATCTACTTCATAGTGATTGCCTGTAAAAGGATCTGTGTAAGGATCTGCCACTACAGCAGCTACTTGAACTGGAACAGATCTATTGTCCTCATCGGAAAGGGTATTGAATCCGCGGTGGTGAACATCTACAAAAACATCAGGTTTAAAGTCTTTAAATACTTTTGTCACCGTACGTGCTTCGGCAGTAACATAGAAACCGCCATAATTGCTATTATTGGTTGCTCTATTATTCAAGAAATCAGCAATTTCAACTGGATCTTCATTTTCCACTCTAAAATCTAAATTCGGATTGTAGTCGCGGTTTTGGTCGTAACCAGGAATTCCATACACCACACGGCCCTCATTTGCCTGGCCTCTTTCACTGCCATCAGCATTATAGTACCAAGGAGCCAAGGTACCTGCAGGTAGATTTATATTTTCTGGAAGCCAGGTTTGGTGTGTATAACGAGTAGGGTACCATTTCCCTTCGAATGTATTATCTGATCCTTCAGGATTAATTCTTGGCATAATCCAAATGGACACATTTTCTAGTATTTCATCAATTTCCTGTCCGCCGCTAGATAGTTTTTTAATGATATCAATGGCAGCCTCGGTTCCAATTTGTTCGTTGCCATGAATTTGCGTCGTAATTAAAATTCTTTTTTTATTTGGATCTGCATCGCCGAATTTAACAAGGTACAATGGATCGCCTTTTTCTGCTTCGGTTTTATATCCATCTAATGTATGGTTAGAATAACCGACAACTTCTAACTTCATTTTCCCTTTAGACGATGCTTCTAGTTTCTGCAGAGTATTGGTTAGTTCCGCATTTGACATGTAACTTGATAAAGAGATATTTTGTTCTCCCTCGATGTAAGGTCCGTTTGGATTTGATTGAGGTCCGGCAAATGCTGTGGATGAAAGTGTCATCGTTAATGCCATGGCGGCTGGGATAACAGCCTTTGAAAACCTTTTCATAGAATTTTCCCCCTAGTATGTAATAGCTGCAATTTTATTTCGGGTGTAGAAATAAAACGCAGTTAATTAGTATATTACCAAGGAAAATGTTTTGATTACACTGAAAAATTGCTATATTTAGGAAAATGAATCATTAGCCCTTATCTGCACCTTCATTCCAGACAATATTACCCAATGTTATCTATTAAAAAGATGGGCTTTTTTTCCTGTTTTTACGAACATTTCTATCATTTCTTTAATGTATCTTTATCCTTTATAAACTGATAAATATTGATGGCTAAATGAATATTAAAAAGGGATTGACTATCATTCAAGTCTGTTACTAGAATTTCCTCGATTCGTTTTAAACGATAACTTAACGTATTCGTGTGAATATGCAAGGTATCCACCGTTCTCTTGATATTTTGATTTTGGTCTAAATATGCAATCAGCGTACTTAACAATTCACCTTTTCTAGATTGTTCGTATTGAATAAGTGGACCTAATACTTCCTGAATAAAATCAATTAATTCTTCCTTAGAGTTTTGTAAAATAAACCTCTGAACCCCGAGATCTGTATAACTAATGACTCTATCATCAAACAGATAGTTTTTGAGAAATTTTATGCACTTAGTAGCTTCTACAAATGACTCATGAACAAGAGTAAGACCTTGCTTCATTCTGCCAATACCAACGGACACGTCTATCTCACTATACTTATTACTCATTTCTAGCTGTAACTTCCGAGCAAGTTCCTTTATTTCAGCAACATGATTGGATGAAGAAACTCTTGAATTCAATGATAGCAGGGCTGCGATTTGATTTTTGTCCCTAACTGCGGTTACTTGAAAGTTCCTGCCAAGCAATGTCCTATTAGTCATATGGAGTAAATTTCTAATAACAGGATCACTAATAACATGTTGTTCGTTTATCTTGTCTTTAGCATTGATAATAATCGCCGCGTAGTTCCAGTTAGGATCAAAATGTAAATTTTTTGCTTTCTGAATCAACAGCTCATCAATCTGTCCTGAAAAGAGTTTGGTTACAAATTCTCCTCTTAAACGCTGCTGTGTCTCAAAAACCGCTTGTTCTTTTACAAGTTCAAGTGAAATAACCGTACAAGCATGTTCAAGAGCAGCAATATCCACTTTACTGACTTTTTGTTTTGAAAGGATGATTAGACCGCCAAGAGACTTTTGTCTAGAGCCAAGCGGTAATACAACTAATTGATATGTATCGTCTATTAATGTTATTTCAGAAACGGTATGTGAGTTTTCTAGATTTAAGATAATTTGTTTTGCATACGCTTTCATAAATTCACTCATTTCAACGGAGAAGGAGGAGTGGCAGGCAGAAGCCCTAAGCTCTCCAATTTCATCAAAAAGAAACAAATGCTGTCCAATTGTATTATGTATATAATTCAAAATTGATTGAATACCTTCTCCATTCACAACAAGGTTTGCTAAGTTTCTATGTATTTCAATGGAATGGGAAAGCTTGCGAACCATTTTTTCTTTTTCAAAAAATAGTTTTGATTTTTCCAAGGCAACCGCTGCTTGGTGACCAATCGCTTCCAATAAATGAATATCCTCCTGCTTGAACTGCAAGGATTGTTCAAATGAGTCCAATGTAATGACTCCGATACATTCTCCCTTTTGTAAAATAGGGGAAGAAATAACAGAGGTAAAATGAAAATTGCTCGGAATTGCCTGGTCTAATAAATCTCTATTATATGGAGTTAATGTAGACAATGCTTGTTTAACTTCTCCCTCATCCCAAAAAATGAGGCATTTTTTTGCAGCAAAGGCCATACCTGTCATGGACTCGCCGCTTTCTAGTTTAATTTGCCTAAAAATATGTGGATAAAATAATCCTTGAGCTGATTTTGCGATCAGCCGATTCTGGCTTTTGTCAAAAATCCAAATCGAACCGCCCCCAGCAGCTTCCACCACAGAGATCGTTTCACTCATAATGGATTCAAAAATGGAGTTGATATCCAATTTAGAATTAATAACGTTGGACACATGGATTAAGGACTTTAGTTGCCGATGAGTTAATGTTTCTTGCACCGTTTCATCACCCTTCCTATATGAAACTTATATTACATATTGGTCTACTTTTGTGAATTTGTGTAAAAGTCACAAATTTATTACAACTATATTCATGAAAAGGTACATAGCATAATAATGCTAATCGTTATATTCTGATTATAAGAAAATTATGAAAGCATTGAAAGGGGGGACTGTCCAAAGAATAGCAGTTTAATAGGTTGTTTTTAACTTTTTGGCTAATAACAATCTTAATATTTGGAAGGGGTTGTAGAAAAATGAATTTTGATTTAACAAAAGAACAAGAGATGATCCGCAATTTAATTCGGGATTTTGCAGATGCTGAGGTAGCTCCTGGGGCAGATGAACGTGATCGAACAGGAGATTTCCCAAAGGAGGTATTTTCAAAATTAGCAGAGCTGGGGATTATGGGTCTTCCATTTCCTGAACAATATGGTGGTGGTGAAGCAGATACAATCTCTTTCGCAATCGTCGTTGAAGAACTAAGCCGCGTTTGTGCCTCTACTGGTATTACATATTCTGCACATATTTCATTAGGCGGTGCTCCGCTTAATTTATTTGGTACCCACGAACAAAAAGAAAAATACTTAACACCGATTTGTACGGGAGAATCTTTCGGGGCTTTTGGATTGACGGAACCAAATGCAGGCTCAGATGCAAGTGGAACCCAAACAACAGCAGTACTCGATGGAGATGAGTGGGTCATTAACGGCTCTAAATGTTTCATAACAAATGCTAGCTATGCCAAACACCTGGCAGTGACAGCTGTAACTGACCGCTCAAAAGGAATCAATGGTATCAGCGCTTTTATTGTTCCTACAAATGCTCCAGGCTTCTCTGTCATTGATAACTATGAAAAAATGGGTCTACATGCTTCCAATACAACAGAACTAATCATGGACAATGTAAGGGTCCCTAAAGAAAACCTTTTAGGTACAATTGGAAACGGTTACAAACAGTTTTTAGCCACACTTGACGGCGGGAGAATCGGAATTGGGGCTATGGCGGTAGGAATTGCTCAAGGTGCATATGAAAAATCGCTTCAATATGCAAAAGAGAGAAAGCAGTTTGGAAAAAGTCTATCCAACTTCCAAGCTATCCAGTTTAAGCTCGCTGACATGGCCATGAATATTGAATTAGCTCGGAATATGGTCTTTAAAGCAGCATGGTTAAAGGATCAAGGAAGAGTATTTAAGAAGGAAGCAGCATATGCAAAGTTATTTGCTTCAGAAATTTGTATGCGTGCTTGTGACCAAGCGGTACAAATTCATGGCGGATATGGATATATGAAGGAATATCAAGTTGAGCGTTTCTTCCGTGACGCAAAACTCTTGGAGATCGGTGAAGGAACATCTGAGGTTCAACGAATGGTCATTGCGAAACAAATTGGATGTTAAAGAACGGTCAATAAATATTATTGTTAAAGGAGCCTAACATGGATATCAGTGGAATTTTACAAGTTGTTTCAAATAGTAAACTCATTTATCCAGCCAAAGAAAAAGTGCAGTCAACCTCTATTGGAAGCACCGAAGCTTTTCAAAAACTTCTTAAACAATCTCAAGAAGATCCTGCAACATTCTGGGATACTGCAGCACGTGAACTTGTTTGGTATGAACCGTGGAATGAAACCATAAGTGGAGAACTTCCTGATTTTCGCTTTTTTACCGGCGGGATTAGTAACCCAAGTGTAAACTTACTAGATCGTCATATCGAAAATGGTGCAGGCAACCGAACCGCTCTGATTTGGGAGGGTGAAAACGGGGACAGTAAATTCTTCACTTATAACATGCTTCTTTCCGAAGTCAATCGATTTGCAAATGTTCTTAAATCATTGGGTGTGAAAAAAGGCGATTGTGTAGCTATTTTTCTTCCAAATCTAGCTGAGGCGATTATCTCTGTTTTAGCTTGTTTTCGGATTGGCGCGGTTTACAATACGATTTTCTCTGGTTACTCTGAAAAATCACTGACCGACAGACTCGTTAATTTTAAGCCGAAAGTATTGATTACTGCTGACGCAACGGAACGGAGAGGTAAACTCATTCGTTTAAAGGAAAAAGTCGACCATGTTGTACCATCTATACCTTCTATTGAAGCTGTCATTGTTGTAGACCGATTAGGGACAGAGGTTCAAATGAAAGAAGGCCGGGATTATTGGTGGCATGAGCAGACAAAAGCAGCAAGTATAGTTTGCGAACCTGAGAGATTAGAAGCAAATGAGAGTGGTATTGTATTTTATACAAGCGGGACAACAGGTAAACCAAAAGGTGTCGTTCATTCTGGAATGGCTTTTGTTATTCAGAATTATATGTATGCCAAGTATCATATGGATCACCGTCAAGACGATGTTTTATGGTGTACCGCGGACATCGGCTGGTTAACCATGCATATTTGGGGAATAGCAGGTGCTCTTGCCAACGGTATTACAACCGTTGTATATGAAGGTGCTGTTGATTATCCAACGAAGGACCGTTTTTATCAAATCATTGAAAAATACAGGGTAAATAAACTTTTTACTGCTCCAACCGCCTTAAGGATGTTAAAAAGTATGGGAGAAAAGGTTTTAGACAAATTTGATTTATCTTGTCTCGATGTCATTTCCCTTGTTGGAGAACCTTTCGATCCTGAAACTTGGTATTGGACATATGAGGTGTTAGGTAAGAAGAAAGTTTATATCAATAACACTTGGGGTCAAACCGAAACAGCAGGGTCTCCTATTGCCGGTGCAGCATGGCTGACACCAATGAAACCTGGGGCCGCGGGAACTGCCTTTTTAGGTGCTGTTTTAGATGTAGTGGATGAAGAAGGCAATTCAGTTAACCCTGGCAGGTTAGGAAATCTCGTTATTCGAAAACCATTCCCTATGTTATGCCGTACACTTTGGAAAGAACCTGAGCGCTATTACGCATCCTATTTTAGTCAAGTGGAAGGCTGCTATTATGCTAGCGACTTGGCATTAATTGATCATGATGGATATTTATGGGTAGTTGGCCGTTCCGATGATGCGTTTAATGTTGCAGGACATCGTTTAAGTACAATGGAAATGGAAAGTGCAGTACTCGAAATTGAGGGTGTTTCGGAAACGGCGATCATTGGAGTTCCTGACGAAATTAAAGGAGAAGTTCCGCTCGTATTTGTTCGTCTCGCTGATGGGTACCAAGAAACAGCTCAATTAAAACAGCAAATAAATGATCAAATTATTCAACAAATTGGTAAGATTGCAGCTCCTAAATCAATTGTGTTTACAGATATGCTGCCAAAAACCGTCAGCGGAAAAATTATGCGCCGCTTATTAAAGGAAATTGTGGTATCTGGAAAGGTTCAAGGTGACATTACGGGACTAGAAGATCCAGCATCCGTAGCACAAATACAAAAAATTGTTGCTGAAAAGGCATCAGTCAAAAGGTAGTTAGCAGAGCTGGTCATTTATCAGGAGCATATTTGGCAAATGACCGGCTGCATATGGAAGATTAAGAGTTAAAGAGCTAAAAAAATAAATCATTATGTTTTTACATATCTTTATATAGTAGCTTACGCGTATTGAATCTATTTTGATAAAAGCGAGAAAGGGTGGAAAAGGCATGTTCAAAAAAGTATTAATTGCTAACCGCGGTGAAATTGCTGTTCGTGTAATCCGTACATGCAAAGCCTTAGGGATTACAACGATTGGAGTCTACTCTGAAGCTGACGCTGATGCTCCACATGTAAAAATGGCGGATGAGGCCTATTTAATTGGAGGTTCCCGGGTAGCTGAAAGCTATTTAAATATCAATAAAATACTAGAAGTCGCTCAAGGATCAGGAGCGGAGGCAGTCCACCCAGGCTACGGCCTTCTTTCCGAAAATGCTGAATTTGCTCGCCGTTGTGAGGAAGCCGGTCTTATATTCATCGGACCTTCTCCAAAGGTTATTTCGAAAATGGGAAGTAAAATTGAATCACGTAAAGTAATGGAAGAAGCAGGTGTTCCTGTTGTTCCAGGAATCACCTACCCACTCTCAGATGCAGAGGAAGCCGTAGAAGTGGCAGACAGAATCGGTTATCCCGTCATGCTGAAAGCTTCTGCTGGAGGTGGCGGAATTGGAATGCAGGTGGTCCAGAACGGAGATGAAATCCGTAAAGCTTTCGCGGGCAACCAAAAGCGGGCTACTGATTTTTTTGGTGATGGATCGATGTATATTGAAAAATTTGTACCAAATCCAAGACATATTGAGATTCAAATCTTAGCCGACAATTCGGGAAATACTGTTTATCTTTGGGAACGTGAATGTTCGATTCAGCGCCGTCATCAAAAAGTGGTAGAAGAAGCCCCATCCTCGTTTATCACCGAAGAAACCCGGACAAAGATGGGCGAAGCTGCAGTCAAAGCGGCAAAATCAATTGGGTATAAAAATGCCGGGACCATCGAGTTCTTAGTGGATGAAGAGCAAAACTTCTATTTTCTTGAAATGAATACACGTTTGCAAGTGGAGCACCCGGTTACGGAAGAAATTACAGGATTAGATTTAGTGGAACAACAATTGCAAATTGCGGCAGGTCAACCTTTGAGCTTTTCTCAAAAAGATGTAAAACGTGAGGGCCATGCCATTGAAGTACGAATTTATGCAGAAGACCCTAAAACATTTTTCCCTTCACCTGGAAAAATAACAAAATTAGAACTACCGAACGGACCGGGAGTTCGACATGAATTAGCTATTCATGGTCAATCGGCAGTGACTCCTTTTTATGACCCAATGATCGCGAAGCTTGTTGTCAAAGGCAGCAATCGTGACGAGGCAATCCAACGCCTGCAAGCTGCATTAGCGGATTATCAGATTGAAGGGATTAAAACAAATATCCCGATGCTGCAGGAGGTAATCGCCCATTCGGCATTCCATTCAGGCGATACGACAACAGATTTTGTCAGCAAGTATTTAAAACCAACTAAACCAAAAAAGGTGAAATAGGAGGAATAAATCATGAGTGAAATTATTGCAAGTATGGCTGGAAGTGTATGGAAGGTATTAGTTCAAGTTGGGGATCAAGTAGAAGAGGGCCAGGATGTTGTGATTTTAGAATCGATGAAAATGGAAATCCCGATCGCTGCTGAATTCGATGGAACGGTCAAAGAAGTAAAAGTGGCAGAAGGCGAATTTGTAAATGAAGGCGACGTTATTGTGGTAGTAGAATAAAGCCACAGGTAAAGGTGGAAAGGAGATGGAACAATGAAGTGGCCTGCAAGTGTAACGATTAAAGAGGTGGGTCCTCGTGACGGGTTACAAAACGAAAAAAATTTTATTTCAACAGAAGATAAAATCACTTGGATTAATCAATTGTCAGAAAGTGGATTAAAACATATTGAAATCACCTCATTTGTTAATCCAAACTGGATTCCGGCACTTTTTGATGCAGTTGCTGTTGCAACTGGCATTACCAAAGTGCCTGGTGTCACGTATACAGCACTCGTTCCAAATCTCCAAGGGTTGGAACGGGCTTTTCAAACAAATATTGATGAAGTTGCAGTATTTATGTCAGCTAGTGAAACTCATAATCTAAAAAATATCAATAAAACGATTGACCAAACTTTCCCTGTGTTAAGAGATTTGGTAAGAGAAACCCTTTCTGCCGGTAAACTCAGCAGAGGTTATGTGTCGACCGTTTTTGGCTGTCCATATGAAGGGCAGGTTGATATTGACGAAGTTATACGGGTTTCCGAATCTTTATTTGAGATGGGGATTGGGGAGCTGTCTCTCGGGGATACAATCGGTGTTGCAAATCCAAAGCAAGTTCAAGAAGTGTTGGATGTTTTATTGAAAAGATTTCCAGCAGATAAGTTAGCCATGCATTTTCATGATACGAGGGGAACCGCATTGGCCAACATCTTAGTAGCATTAGAAATGGGGATTACCATTTTTGATTCTTCTCTTGGCGGCTTAGGAGGATGTCCCTATGCGCCTGGGGCTGCAGGAAACGCAGCGACAGATGATTTAATCTATATGCTTCACGGGATGGGTATCCATACAGGAGTAGATCAGCAAAAGCTGCTGTATGCCTCTCAATTTATCCAAGAGAAAATCGGCCGAACTTTACCAAGTAAAAGTTTTCAAGCGGCAAGCTCACAGCTGGGTGGAACACTTGGAAGTACTGTGTAAGGAAGGTGAAATCATGAATAAAACGATATTAGTTAATAAACTGGATAACGGAATCGTAATGATTACGTTAAATAGACCGGAAGCTGCTAATGCTTTATCCATACAGATGTTAGAGGGTCTGCGGGACACGATCCTTACATGTAAATTTGATGTGTCAGTCCGCTGTATCGTGATTACAGGGGCTGGAGAAAAAGCTTTTTGTGCAGGAGCTGATTTAAAAGAAAGAGCTGGGATGGATCGTGTTCAGGTGAGAAAAACCGTTTCCTTGATTCGCGATACGATCAACGCTTTAGAATCATTACCCCAACCGGTCATCGCGGCTGTGAACGGTGTAGCTTTTGGCGGCGGAACGGAACTGGCGCTTGCTTGTGATTTCCGTATTGCCTCTGAAACTGCCAAGCTAGGTCTTACAGAAACTTCACTTGGAATTATTCCTGGAGCAGGCGGAACACAGCGTTTACCTAGATTAGTAGGAAAGGGACGTGCCAAAGAGCTGATTTTTACTGCGAGGAGAATTGATGCACAAGAGGCCCTTGAAATTGGATTAGTAGAGTATACAGTTCCATTTGAAGGTTTATTAGATAAAGCATTAGATTTGGCAGGGAAAATTGTTCGGAATGGTCCAATCGCCGTCGCACAAGCAAAGTTTGCAATCGATAAAGGTTATGATGTTGACCTCAGCACCGGTCTTGCGATTGAGCAAAACGCCTATGAAGTAACGATTCCAACAAAAGATCGATTAGAGGGATTACAGGCTTTTAAAGAGAAACGTACTCCAAATTACATTGGAGAATAATAGAAACTTACATGAAACGAGGAGGAAAAATGACTGTGGAAATGAAACCTCTCCAACAAACGGTACAAGATCGAGTCGAACAAATTAAAAAGGGCGGACCTCCTAAATATCACGAGAAAAACCAAGAACAGGGAAAATTATTCGTCCGTGAGCGTTTATCATTACTATTTGATTCTGACCTTGAACTAGAGGATGGTCTATTTGCAAACTGTATGGCGGGAGATCTTCCTGCAGACGGAGTTGTGACAGGGATGGGTAAGATAAATGGCCAGACAGTTTGTGTGATGGCTAATGATTCAACCATCAAAGCTGGTTCTTGGGGAGCACGGACGGTTGAAAAAATCATCCGAATCCAAGAAACGGCAGAAAAGCTCAGGGTGCCATTATTATATTTGGTAGATTCGGCTGGAGCGCGGATAACAGATCAGGTGGAAATGTTCCCCGGGCGCCGTGGTGCAGGAAGAATTTTTTACAATCAAGTAAAACTCTCAGGAAAAATTCCTCAGATTTGTATTCTATTTGGACCATCTGCAGCAGGCGGCGCTTATATTCCAGCCTTTTGTGACATTGTTATTATGGTTGATAAAAATGCCTCGATGTACCTCGGTTCACCAAGAATGGCAGAAATGGTTATTGGTGAAAATGTAACCTTGGAGGAAATGGGCGGCGCCCGCATGCACTGCTCGGTTTCAGGCTGCGGTGATGTTCTGGCGAAAAATGAAGAGGAAGCCATCGCAATGGCTAGAAACTATCTTTCTTATTTTCCGGCTAATTTTTCAGAAAAACCTCCTGTTCGTGAGGCAGTAGATCCTAAACAATTGAAGAAACCATTAGAAGAGTTAATTCCGGTGAATCAAAACGCTCCATTTAATATGGTTGATTTAATTAATGGGATTATTGATGAAGGCTCTTTCTTCGAAATTAAGAAGCTTTTTGCCGGTGAACTGATCACAGGACTTGCCCGAATGGAGGGGAAAGCTGTTGGAATCATCGCCAATCAGCCGCGTGTGAAAGGCGGAGTGTTATTCCACGATTCAGCAGATAAGGCAGCTAAATTTATTAATCTTTGTGATGCCTTCCATATTCCACTTTTATTCCTAGTGGATGTGCCTGGATTTATGATCGGAACAAAGGTAGAACGGGCAGGGATTATTCGCCATGGTGCGAAAATGATTTCTGCCATGTCTGAAGCAAGTGTTCCAAAAATCTCTGTTATTGTTCGTAAAGCATATGGTGCTGGTCTTTATGCAATGGCTGGTCCTGCGTTTGAACCGGATGCATGTCTTGCTTTGCCTTCCGCATCGATAGCGGTTATGGGACCGGAAGCAGCCGTTAATGCTGTTTATGCGAATAAAATTGCTGCACTGCCTGAAGAGGAGCGTGCTGCATTTATTGAACAAAAGCGTGAGGAATATAAAGAAGATATTGATATTTATAATTTGGCCTCCGAAATGGTCATAGATGGAATAATCCCAGCAAACTCATTACGTAAAGAACTAGTCACTCGTTTTGAAGCATATACTTCAAAATATCTGATTTTCTCAGAACGAAAACATCCGGTGTACCCGGTATAATTGGTAATCCGATTAGGAAGTAGTAAGACAAAAGGGAATAATTTGAAAATCTGCAGACCTATAAAAGAGAGGATCTGCAGATTTTTTACTTTCCATTTCTGCTTGACAACTAACAAAATTTAATACTGGTGCATTTATTAAGAAAGAGTTAAACTAGCACATTTTTTCTTTTTTCACGGAGAATTTCCTTTTCTGCAAGCTCCCACCAACGTTCGGTACTAGTCAAAGGATGATCTGTACCCATTGTTCCTGGCAGCATATCAATTCCAAATCGAACGTTATCTAGCGAATGTTCATCCTCGTTATAATTTATACAAATTCGGTAAATATCTTCAAAATCAGCGAATGACATGATCAGGACCTCCCTTCCAATTAGGATTAGGGGTTAAGAAATGATCAAAATCCCTTTCCTTTATTATACTTCCAATCATTCTTCATTTTAGGGATAATAGTGAACAAATTTTGAATTTTTAAATAATTTAGAAGACTGGCCCATAGTGGGATAAGACATAAAAAATGAACGAATATCATTCAAATGGTTAACGTAGAAAACTTTCAAGGGAAATGGTATCCACTTTCCATTTTTTCGTTAATTTTACACAGAATTGTCACGAAACAATCATATAACGGTACAAAAATTAAGTGAGTGTGAATTAAAATTAATTTAGGGGGAAAATCCTCTATAATTGTGAAAACTTTCACAAACTTAGATAAAGGGAGGCTTCAAAATGCAATACCCAAATATATTTAAAGAAGGTAAAATAGGCAATTTAAAACTAAAAAACAGAATTGTCATGCCCCCTATGGGAACGAATTTGGCTGGTCCTGAAGGGGAAGTTACGGATCAACTCCTAGCCTATTATGAAGAGAGGGCAAAAGGTGGAACAGGGTTAATCATAGTTGAATTTACCTGTATCGATTATGAATATGGGAAAGGATTTGTTAGGCAGCTAAGGCTGGATGATGATCGCTTCATTCCAGGAATAAACGCACTTGCCAATTCGGTACATAATTATGGAGCCAAGGTGTTTGTTCAAATTCATCATGCCGGCAGACAGTCAAACTCCTTATTAATTGGTGGAAAACAAATTGTCGCACCAAGCAGGATAGCCTGCGCCACAGTTGGAGAAGAACCTCGTGAATTATCAACAGCAGAAGTGAAAGAGCTAGTAAATAAATTTGTTCAGACCGCCATTAGATGTAAGCAGGCTGGCATTGATGGTGTTGAGGTTCACGCTGCCCATGGTTATTTAATTAACCAGTTCTTGAGCCCGGAGGCAAATTTCCGTACAGATGAGTACGGAGGCAGCTTTAGGAATCGAATGAGATTTATCGAAGAAATCATTGCCGGTATTAAAGAAAAGTGCGGAGACGATTATCCTGTCACTGTCCGTATTAACGTTGATGATTTTACAAAAGGAGGGATAGATTTACAGTTAGGTAAAGATATATGCCGGTACCTAGAAAAATTAGGAGTAGATGGTTTGCATGTTAGTTGTGGAACCTATGACTCTATGGACAGAATAATTGAATCTCCTTTATTTGAACAAGGCTGGAGAGTCTACCTGGCAGAGGAGATAAAAAAAGATGTAACCATTCCAGTGATTACAGTTGGGTCTATCCGCGAACCACAGTTTGTAGAAAATATTTTAGCAGAGGGAAAAGCTGACTTTGTGGCCATAGGCAGGGGGTTAATCGCTGATCCTGAATGGGTAAACAAAACCATGGAGGGACGCGAAACAGAAATTAGAAAATGTATTAACTGCCTCCATTGTTTACATTCAGTTACGGGTAACGCACACATTCTCTGTTCCATCAACGCCAGGGCAGGAAGGGAACTCGAGTTTAAGGAGATGAAGCACCTTTCTTCTGATGAAAAACGCCATGTTGTAATCGTTGGCGGCGGGCCAGGTGGAATGGAAGCGGCACGTAATCTTTCATTAAAAGGATATGACGTGACTCTTTTTGAGAAGGGAAGTCAGCTTGGCGGCCAATTACACCTTGTAACCGACCCAACCTATAAAGAGAAAATGACCTGGCATATTCAATACCTCGAGCATGAAATGAAACGTTTAAAGATTGATGTCCGTATGAATACAGAAGCTACTGTTGAAGAGATCAAATCTATCCAGCCTTATGCTGTCTTCTTGGCTACAGGCGGCAGACCAAAGCTCCCACAAGTGGAAGGTCATGATTTAGATCATGTATACACCTATGAAGAGGTAAAATTACAGGAAAAAGTATTTACGAATAATAAAGTGACAGTTGTTGGAAGTGGTATGATCTGTCATGGTACTACCCGCCGCCTTGCAGAAGCAGGCAATGAAGTGACATATGTAGAAATTCCAACAAAAGCAAGCAAAAGAATTGGGGCTGAAACAAGATTAAGACTTCTAAATAAGCTTAGAAGTGTAAATGTAAATATTATTACCGGCCACCAAGTGGTGAAAATACTTTCTGACCGTATCATTGTAGAGGACTTAGTTTCTCGAAAACGCACAGAATTGGAAACCGAGTTTATCGTCGTTGCCATGGGTGTCGAAGCATATAATCCACTTGAGGAAACCGTAAGGGAGCAGATAGAAAATGTGTTTGTATTAGGAGACGCAGCAGGCTATGCATCCCTTGGAGACGCCACTAGAGACGCTTTTGAAAAGGCATATTTCCTCGAATCCCTTGTTACAGACAGGGAAGAAGTGGTATCGATTTAGAAAATAGCAACTTATTATCATGCTTGGGACTGCCCTTTTTATCTAAAAAATAAGAAAAAATTAAAAAACTACAATACAAATTGAGGTATCTCTTTTATAAAGGAGATACCTCAAAACTTTACAAGTGTAATTAGGAAAAACGTCGAACGTGATTAAAATTCCTCATAAACCGCAGGATCCTGATTAGCAATCCTTCCATCAGGGCGGCTTAAGGCCGATATCATAGCCATTTCTGCCTCATCCAGTGAAAAGTCGAAAATAGAAATATTCTCTAATTGGCGAACCGGTGATGCTGATTTAGGAATTGAAATGGCACCAAGCTGGTAGTGCCAACGTAAAACAATTTGTGCAATTGTTTTGTTATGATGGGCAGCAATGGTTTGTAGTGTATCAATCTCTAAATCTTTGAATCCGCGAGTGAATGGGCTCCAAGATTCTGTCGCAATATTTTTCTCTTCATGATATTTTCTTTGTTCAGCCTGGTTAAAGAATGGATGTAATTCAATTTGGTTAATGCTTGGTTTGATGCCTGTTTCGTTTTCCAAACGATCCAGGTGTTCAGGTAAGAAATTACAAACCCCTATGGAACGAACAAGTCCCCATTTTTTAGCATTAATCAAAGCCTGCCAAGCTTCTACATATTTATCCTGGTTAGGGTTCGGCCAGTGAATGAGGTATAGATCATAGTAATCTAGGTTCGCTCGGTATAGAGATTCTTGAATGGTTGCTACTGCTTTGTCGTATTCATGATAGCGTCCGGGAAGTTTGGAAGTAATGAGTAATTCATGTCTTGGTACAGAACTGCGGCGAACAGCTTCCCCAACTGTTCCTTCGTTTTCGTAATTATAAGCTGAATCAATAAGGCGATAGCCATTATTGATCGCACTTACAATGGCATTTACTCCATCAATTCCTTTAAGAGGGTATGTACCAAAACCAATTACTGGAAAGCTTAATCCATCATTTAAGGTAACCTCTGGAATACTAATTTCCATAAACTAACACTCCTCTAAATTAATATCTAAAGATTACCACAATTTTAAATCTACTTCATTTATTTGTAGTGACGAGTATAAGCCAAAAACGTGTAAAATAACTTCATTTCCCCTATACTAAACATGAATATCGGTATAGGAGGGAAAGATTATGCAAATTGAAATGTGGACAGATTTTGCTTGACCATTTTGCTATATTGGCAAGAAGCGTCTGGAGGACGCTCTTAAACAGATTAACCACCCCATTGAAGTGACATATCGAAGCTATGAATTAGATCCAACAATGGGACGGGATGTTAAAGAAACTATGTACGAAACATTAGCCAAGAAATATGGCATGAGCATTGCACAGGCAAGAGCAAATGTCGACAGAGTGGTACAAATGGCGAAGGAAGTTGGATTGGAGTATCACATGGATACGCTCATCCAAACGAACACCTTTGATGCACACCGTTTAACCTTGTATGCGAAAAATCATGGGAAAATGAAAGAGATGACCGAGCGGATTCTTCGTGCTTATTTTACCGAATCTAAACATATTGGTGATCACGAAACCTTAACCGATCTAGCAGTTGAAGTTGGCTTGAATCGGGAAGCTGTAGCGAAAATGTTAGCAAGTGAGGAAATGGCAGATGAGGTTCATTTCGATGAACAGACCGCCAAACAATATGGGGTTACGGGTGTGCCATTCTTCTTGATTAATAAAAAGTATGCACTTACTGGTGCCCAGCCAACGGAGACGTTCGTTCAGGCACTGAAAAAGGTTATTGCAGAAAATCAAATTACGGTATTAAACAGTCAAGACGGAGATTTTTGTGATGACGATGGCTGTGAAATTCCTAAAAAGTAATATACAAAAGGGACGGCGACCAAGCCGTCCCTTCTTATTGCTTAATAAGATGGAAAATGAGCATCATGGATGTTGCCTGGCTCTTGTCTTTCACTTAGTTCTGCCAGTGCAGCCATTAATACTTTCATTTGTGTTGTTTTATCATGAGGCTTTCCTAATGAATGTCCAAATTCAAAACCGACAGGATGGATAGCCCGTGGCGGTCTCATTAAGCTGGATTGTTCTACGTCCAATGTAATTAATGTTGTAGGTATTCCCTGTGATTCAATGCCGCGCTGCACTGTAACTACAGTGCGATGACAAAGCGGTCAGCCGGCAGTTAAAAGAACGGCGTCCGCTTTTGACCGAACGACTTCTTTAACCAATGCAGGGATTGTTTCTTTATTAATAATGTTCAGCCGCATGGAATAACCCATCATGGTCATATGTTTCTCAGCTACCCCGCCAAGGTCTCCATCTTCAACCATTTCCCGCAAGCGGTCGATCGGGAAGACGCAGTTAATATCCTCTTTTGGAGCATCCGTATTATAATGCTCCTTTGGGGCTGCATGTGTGACGGTTAGATCCTTTGAATCAACATCTCCCGGAATAATACGGAAGGTCGCATCTCCAACTGAGGGATCCGTGTTAAATGCCTCCTGGTTCTTTAGATGAACACCAGAAGTAGAAACAATCATAATGGTCATTTCATGCAGTGGTTTGGTACTAGGTGTATATGGGATAGCTTTTCTTGAGAGTTCCATACACAGCCTCCTTATATTCTACTAACAATATTCGAATTAGAGTTTACGTAAAACATCAAACAATTCTTCGTTATCAGGCTGCTTATCTAGTGGGTGAACATCAATCCATTGAACGATTCCTTCTTTATCAATGATAAAGAGGGCGCGCTCAGAGGCTCCATATGCCGGCTCGTTTTTGTTTTTTCGAAGAACGCCATATTTCTCCGAAACTTCTCCATGTGGATAGAAATCGGAACATAGCGGATACGATATCCCGCCAATTGATTTTGCCCATGCATCATGACTGTGAACGCTATCGACTGAAATACCCAGGACCTGGGTATCAAAATCTTCAAAACGAGGGAGATCATCCTCGTATGAAGGCATTTGCGCGCCTCAAACTGGGGTCCAATCTAGAGGATAAAAACACAGAAATACATTTTTGGATCCGCGGAATTCACTTAACGTCACTCTGCGGCCGCCATGGGCTTCCACTGTGAAATCCGGTGCCGGATCACCAACTTTTAAGGTGCTTGTTTCAGTAGCTCCTTGTGGCATGTTATTATCTCCTTTCTAGTGTAAAATTCACGAACACTTTTTATTATTCCCATATACATTTTGGATTAATCGGAAATTTAAGTATATAAATCCTTCTTTCAATGGCATGGAGGAGAGTATTTTTTCAAAAACTCATTATTTGTATTGGTCCAACCGGTTGAAAAATTGGATTAGAAATTGATAGAAGTTCTTTTCGGAAGGTCCAATGTCCCTATGTTTCGGAATAATAACCCCAACTGTACGCAATGCCTTTGGTGCTTCAATCGGTACCTTGACTGTGAACCTGGGAACAGAGTCATAAAAAGTACTTTCAGGTAATAAGCTAACGCCGATTCCTGCTGATACAAGGCCTTTTAACGCATCCATATCCTCCCCTTCGGATACAATATTCGGTTCAAACCCAGCCTCGTGACAGGAATCTACAGCAATTTTTCGAAGCACATATCCCTCTGGAAATAAGACAAATGGATCTGTCCGCAAGTCACTTAAATACAGACTTTTTCTATCAGCCAATGGGTGCTGCTGTGGTATCAGTGCAACAATACTTTCCATAAATAATATCTTAGCTTCGAGATCTGGTTCCTTCATGGGGACGGGACCGAGAAAGGCTAAATCGATTTCACCGTTTTTAACCGCATCTATTAAGTTGGCATACGAGCCATGCCTTAAATGGAAATTAACATTTGGCGCTATTTCCTTGTAAGCAGAAATAAGAGTTGGAAGCCAATAAATGGAGAGACTCGAAGGATATCCGATACGAAGAGTGCCTCCTAATGGATTGAGATATTCTTCTACTTTTTCTTTCCCTTCATCTAATGTGTTTAAAGCGCTTTTGGCAAATTCTAGAAAAATATTTCCGACCTGTGTAACTTTAATATTCCTGCCGACCCTTTCTAACAATTTAACCCCTAGCTCTTCTTCCAGTTTGGTAATTTGATAGCTAACGGCAGATTGTGCAACGTTTAGATGATCAGCTGCCTCTGTAACATGCTGCCGTTCCGCCACTTCGATAAAATAACGTAATTGACGAAGCTCCATTGCTAACCCTCTTTTCATTTATATAAGAATTAGATTGATTTGATATAAATTATATATTGTTTGTATTAAATAGAAAACCTAAAATAGTGGATATAAATATTTCGACAATTCAACTTACAGGGAGAGATTTGAAATGACGTATCATCAACTACCAAAAGCACAAGGTCTCTACCGTCCAGAATTTGAACATGATGCCTGTGGAATCGGCTTGTATGCTCACATAAAAGGAAATGCCACTCATGATATCGTGGCAAAAGGACTAAAAATGCTTTGTCAATTAGATCATCGCGGCGGACAGGGGAGTGACCCGCTTACAGGCGATGGCGCTGGACTTATGGTTCAAATACCGGATCAATTTTTCCGCCAAGAATGTTCAGAAATCAACTTACCAGACAAAGGGAAATACGGCGTGGGGATGCTGTTTTTTTCAAAGGATGATAGGGAACGGGAAGAAATCGAAAACTATATTAATAAAATGGTCGAACAAGAGGGGCAAACGGTGCTTGGCTGGAGAACAGTCCCAGTCAATTCAGAAACAATAGGGCTAACCGCACAGGAAAGCTGTCCGGTAATTCGCCAGTTGTTTGTTGGTGATAACGAAAAAAGTTCGGATTCATTAGCATTTGAAAGAAAATTGTATGTGATTCGCAAACTTGCAGAAAAATGGGCAAAGGAATCAGAATATCGTTTTTACTTTGCTAGTCTTTCTAGCAGGACGATTGTTTACAAAGGGCTGTTAACGCCGGAACAAGTAGATCAGTTCTACTTGGATCTGCAGAATGAGAATTTTGTCTCTGCATTTGCTTTAGTGCATTCGCGCTTTAGTACAAACACGTTCCCAAGCTGGGAAAGAGCACATCCAAATCGTTATTTAATTCACAATGGCGAGATTAATACACTACAGGGAAATATTCACTGGATGAAGGCACGGGAAAGTCAATTTGTGTCAGAGGCGTTTGGAACAGATTTGGAAAAAATTCTGCCTATCCTCGATACAGATGGAAGTGATTCATCTATCTTAGATAATGCGCTTGAATTTTTAGTGCTTGCCGGCAGAAAGCCTGCACATGCGGCGATGATGCTTGTCCCGGAACCTTGGTCTGAAAATCCTCATATCACTGGGGATAAGCGGGCTTTTTATGAATATCACAGTACTTTAATGGAGCCATGGGATGGACCGTCTGCTATATCTTTTACGGATGGGAAACAAATCGGTGCGATCTTGGATCGAAACGGCCTGCGTCCAGCTCGTTATTATGTTACTGAAGATGATTACATTATCTTTTCTTCCGAGGTTGGGGTCATTGATGTAGAGCCAGAAAAGGTATTGTACAAAGAGCGCTTGAGCCCAGGGAAAATGCTTTTAATTGATTTAGAAGAAGGACGGATTATTTCCGATGAGGAGATCAAAGCACAGTTAGCGAGTCAACAGCCGTATCAGCAATGGCTAAATAATCAGCTTGTTCGCTTGGAAGATAACGTAGAGGCTGAGGGAGAAATCCCGGCTGATCTACTGACCCTTCAAAAAGCCTTTGGATATACGTACGAAGATATTCAAAAATATATTCTTCCTGCAGTGACTGAAGGCAAGGATCCACTCGGAGCAATGGGAAATGATATGCCGCTTGCTGTTTTATCAGACCGGCCACAGAATTTGTTTAATTATTTTAAGCAATTATTTGCCCAAGTAACCAATCCGCCGATTGACTCGATTCGTGAAGCCATCGTTACTTCCACCATTTCTTATTTAGGAGCAGAAGGCAATTTACTTCATCCATCAGCAGAAAATTGCCGTCGGATACAGTTGGAGACACCAATCCTAACCAACGGCCAGCTTGAAGATTTAAAGAATAACAAATCATTTAAAAGCAAAGTAATCGACATTCTTTTTACAGAGGATTTAGGGAAAAGCATTGGCGAAATTTGCCTTCAAGCAGAAAAAGCAATTGCAGTCGGTGCAAGCTTAATTATCCTGTCTGATCGAAATTTGAACGCAAAAGGTATTGCCATTCCGTCATTATTGGCAGTGAGCGCCCTTCATCAGCACTTGATTCGTGAAGGATTGAGAACGAAGGCAAGTATCATAATTGAAACAGGTGAAGTAAGAGAAGTTCACCATTTTGCTGTCCTGCTTGGATATGGTGTGGATGCGATTAACCCATATCTTGTGTTCGCTACCTATCAGCAAGCTGTTCAGGAAGGAACCATACCATTTACGTATCAAGAAGCGGTGAAGAAGTATATCTATGCTATGACCGAGGGTGTTGTAAAGGTCATGTCAAAAATGGGGATTTCAACTGTACAAAGCTACCGTGGGGCACAGATTTTTGAAGCGGTTGGGATCAGCTCTGATGTTATCGACACCTACTTTACTGGTACAGTTTCACAGCTCGGCGGAATTGGTTTAGACACAATCGCCGAGGAAGCGATGCTGCGTCATGGTTTAGCATTTAATGAATCAACCGACAAGACCCTAGAATCAGGAAGTAACTTCCAATGGAGACATGATGGTGAACACCATGCCTTTAATCCTGGAACTATTCATACCCTGCAATGGGCTTGCCGCAATGGTGATTATGAATTATTTAAAAAATATTCAACACAGGCAAATGAAGAAAGACTTGGCTTCTTACGCAACTTATTCTCCTTTAATGGAACACAGCAAGCTGTACCGATTGAAGAAGTAGAATCAGTTGATTCCATCGTGCGCCGCTTTAAAACTGGAGCGATGTCCTTTGGATCGATCAGTAAGGAAGCACATGAAACATTAGCAATCGCCATGAACCGTCTAGGCGGTAAGAGCAACAGCGGTGAAGGCGGGGAAGATTCAAGCCGATATATGGTAGATGAAAATGGCGACAATAGAGGAAGTGCGATTAAACAGGTTGCTTCCGGACGATTTGGTGTAAAAAGTCACTATCTTGTGAATGCCCAAGAGCTGCAAATTAAAATGGCACAAGGTGCAAAGCCTGGTGAAGGCGGACAGTTGATGGGTACTAAGGTATATCCATGGGTTGCTGATGTTCGCGGTGCAACGCCAGGAGTAAGCTTAATTTCTCCGCCGCCGCATCACGATATCTACTCCATTGAGGATTTGGCACAGCTTATTCATGATTTGAAAAATGCTAATCGTGATGCTCGGATTAGCGTAAAGCTTGTTTCTAAAGGCGGGGTCGGAACGATTGCTGCAGGTGTTGCAAAAGCAGTGGCAGATGTTATTGTCATCAGTGGTTATGATGGAGGAACAGGTGCATCGCCAAAAACGAGTATTCAGCACGCAGGATTGCCGTGGGAACTTGGATTAGCAGAAGCACACCAAACGCTTATGCTGAATGGCTTACGTGATAGAGTTGTACTTGAAACAGATGGAAAATTAATGACAGGTAAGGATGTTGTAATGGCTGCATTACTTGGAGCGGAGGAGTTTGGTTTTGCAACAGCACCATTAGTTGTCCTTGGCTGTGTCATGATGCGTGTTTGTCATTTGGATACATGTCCGGTTGGAATTGCCACTCAAAACCCAGAGCTTCGCAGAAAGTTTACGGGTGAAGCAGATTATATCGTTAACTTCATGCGTTTTATTGCACAGGAAGTGCGTGAGCTTATGGCTGAACTTGGTTTCAGAACTGTTGAAGAAATGGTCGGCCGAGCAGATGTATTAACGGTAAGTGAGCGGGCAAAAGCACATTGGAAGGCTCAGCATTTGGATTTGAAATCTTTGCTCTACAAGCCTGAAGGTGCACGTACTTTTAAACGACCACAAAATCATAGAATCAATGAATCTCTTGATATCCAAAAAATTCTACCGGCTGTTCAACCGGCATTAGAACAGGGAACACCTGTAGATTTAAGCTTCCCAATTACGAACATCAATCGCGTTGTTGGTACAATCGTCGGAAGTGAAATTTCCAAACGTTACGGAGAAGAAGGTCTTCCAGATGATACGATTACGTTACGATTTGCCGGTTCTGCAGGGCAAAGCTTTGGTGCCTTTGTACCAAAGGGGATGACTCTTGAACTTACCGGGGACGCGAACGATTATGTTGGTAAAGGTCTATCTGGCGGTAAGATTATTGTAAGAGCTGATGAGCATACAAAGATTGCTTCAGGAGAAAACGTCATTGCAGGGAACGTAGCGTTTATTGGCGCAACCAGCGGTGAAGGTTATATTAACGGGCGTGCCGGTGAACGTTTTGCAGTTCGAAACAGCGGAGCCAATGTTGTTGTTGAAGGAATAGGCGACCATGGCTGTGAGTATATGACTGGCGGACGCGTTGTTATTTTAGGAGAAGTTGGCAAAAATTTTGCAGCTGGAATGTCTGGCGGAATTGCCTACGTGTTACCAGAAGACAGGGATGCATTTACGTATTTATGTAATCAAGAATTGATTGAATTTGAATCAGTATCAACTGCTGCTGAACAGGATGAGCTAAAACAGTTAATCGAAAACCATTTCTATTACACTCAAAGTGTAAAGGCTAGCTGTGTTCTAGAAGACTGGGAAAAGTGTGTTAGAAAATTTGTCAAAGTCATTCCGAAAGATTATAAACGGATGATTGATTTGATTGAAGAGCAAAAATTAGCAGGATTATCGGAAGAAGAAGCAGTCATGAGTGCCTTTTTAGCGAATTCCTCTGCAAAATCAAAACCAACTAAACAGCAGGAAGCTGTAAACCGCTAAGAAAGGGGAGAGGAACAATGGGAAAACCTACGGGATTTATGGAGTATGCCCGCGAAAAAGTGGGAGAAAGAAATCCGCTTACACGCCAAAACGATTGGAAAGAATATACGGTTCCTTTTTCTGATGAAAAGTTACGTATACAGGGGGCACGGTGCATGGATTGCTCCATCCCCTTCTGCCATACCGGGATGGAGATTAAAGGAGCAACATCAGGCTGTCCAATTCATAACCTGATTCCGGAGTGGAATGATCTAGTCTACCGTGGCCGTTGGAAAGAAGCACTTGACCGGTTGATGAAAACTAATAATTTTCCTGAGTTTACAGGCAGGGTTTGTCCGGCACCATGTGAAGGTTCATGCACGTTAGCCATTTCCGACCCAGCGGTTACCATTAAGAATATTGAACAAGCAATTATCGATAAAGGCTTTGAAAACGGATGGATCACACCAAGAATTCCTAAGTCGCGGACTGGAAAAAAGGTGGCGGTTATCGGTTCCGGCCCTGCTGGTTTGGCAGCGGCCGATCAGCTTAATGAAGCAGGCCATTCCGTAACGGTTTTTGAACGTGCCGACCGCCCGGGTGGTTTGCTGATGTATGGAATTCCAAACATGAAGCTTGAAAAAGAAGTTGTTGAACGCCGGATTCGCTTATTGACACAAGAGGGTATCGACTTCGTTACAAATACAGAAGTGGGTAAAGATATTACAGCTGACGAACTTCAAGGACAATTCGATGCGGTGATCCTTTGTACAGGTGCACAAAAGCAGCGCGATTTAGTGATTGAAGGCCGTGAAGCAAAGGGAATTCACTTTGCGATGGATTATTTAACTCTAGCGACAAAAAGTCTATTAGACTCGAACTTTGAAGATGGTCAATTTATCAATGTTGAAGACAAAGACGTCATCGTAATTGGCGGCGGAGACACAGGTGCCGACTGTGTGGCAACAGCACTCCGTCAAAAAGCGAAGAGCGTCGTTCAGTTCGGTAAGCATCCGCAATTGCCTAGTGAACGTGCAGCTGATAATTTATGGCCAGCATATCCTAACGTATTTACAATGGATTATGCTTATAAGGAAGCAGCAGCCAAATTTGGTGACGATCCACGTGAATACTCGATTCAAACAAAGAAAATCATCGCCGATGAGAATGGAAACCTGAAAGAACTTCACACCATTCAAATGGAGAAAATAAAGGATGAAGGCGGCCGTTATTATTTTAAAGAAATTCCAGGTACTGAAAAAGTATGGCCAGCACAGTTTGTGTTTATCGCCATTGGATTTGAAGGTACTGAACAGCCATTGTTAAGCCAATTCGGTGTGGAAGCAGTCAATCAAAAGGTTGCAGCTAAATACGGTGAGTTTAAAACAAACGTTGAAGGAGTATTCGCTGCAGGCGATGCCAGAAGAGGTCAAAGCCTTATCGTTTGGGCGATTAACGAGGGCCGGGAAGTTGCACAGGAAGTTGATAAATACTTGATGGGGTGAAAAACTCCTTTCATCCAATAGATTGCTTAAATTCTTGACCTATTGCTTAAATACCGTACAGGGATACTCTCCTTGTGCGGTTTTTAGCTTGCCCACAAAGGTGTAAATGGGAATTTAGAGAGGTAGCTAGATAAAGGCTGTTTACATTTATTGTTGTTTTTATATCAGAGTTAACTTTTTAAAAAAAATCAAGTGCCTTGAGGACTAAACGGATGAGTGGAAAGAAAGATTTGTCCTTAAAGGAGGGTCTTGAGGACAAATCGGAAAAGTAGAAGGAAAGATTTGTCCTTAAAGGAGGGTCTTGAGGACAAATCGGAAAAGTGGAAAGAAAGATTTGTCCTTAAAGGAGGGTCTTGAGGACAAATCGGAAAAGTGGAAAGAAAGATTTGTCCTTAATCAAGGGTTTTGAGGACAAATCACCCGCTCCTTTATATAACACAGTTACCTTTATACCAACAAACTATGTCTGTAGTAATCTGATTGAATAACAAAAACAAACACCATCTCTATTCGATGGTGTTTATTTTTTCTTTTAAAAGTAAGTTGAGCAAAATTGGAAGAAATTATAGAAATCACTGGGTATCTGCTACGGCAGATGACTCGTCAGGTCTTGCTCCATTCTGCAAATCGGCAATTTTCAAACCAAAATCCATTTGGAAATGTGGATAATCTTTAAAACCCTTCCAGTCTCCGCCCCACTCAAACCCTAGTGACTTAGCTATTTTCACTACCTCGGACCAATCGGACTTTCCATTTTGATTACGATCATATTGACGATCCCAAATAACGTCTCCTGAAGGAGTTTCAAGAGCAAAATCAATCGCGAGCCCATAATTATGGTATGATTCTCCACCTTTTGCATTTGTGACAATATTGCCCTCTGTCGTACGTCCTTGTTCATAAATGGTATTCTGCTCCTCTATACTGCGGAATCCGTCAGTAATTACAACAACAATTCCTATTTTTGCTGCTTGTTGAACCAATTGATCGCTTCGTTCCTTTACTACGGGATGAAGTTCGGTTGGTAAAGGTACGTCTTTCTTCGGTTCCATGCCTGTTGCTTTAGAAGGCATGGTTTCTTTGTCTTTTAATATGAAAATAGTACTAATCCCTACAGCAAGTAGAAATAGTAACAATTTAACCCTTTTCATGGTGCCTCTTCCTTTCGCGTTTAGAAGACTATATTAATCTATTAATCCCTTGTATTATTCAATATAAACCTTAAACAATTCTTAATAGTATAAAACCAATATGTTACATAATAAACAATCATGATGTTCTAGTAAAGGTAAATAACTTCTATTCTATTAATTCTAACATAGGCTCGTTTTTATATGTTTAAGAAAAGTTTAAGGATGTTCCTCCATAATAAAGCTAGTCAATAATTCAATAACGGGAGGATCAAAATCAATGAAATTAAAAGTACTTATCCTAATACTTGCTATAGGGATATTCATAGGAGTTAATTATGCGGAAGCACAAAAATCTGATTCTCAACCTACTACAGAAACTAGTAATGAAATAGAAGAAACAAACCAAGAAGAACAGGATACGACTACGTATTCGACTGTATTATCCACTGACCAGGCTCAAGTTGTGAGCCTGGTTCAAAACGGGAAAATAGTTGATGTTCCCCATATCCAGCAAATGCCTGAATTACCACGTGGCTGTGAAGTTACTAGTCTAGCAATGCTCCTACAGTATGCAGGTGTTTCTGTAGACAAAATGACGCTTGCGCAAGAAATAACCACCATTCCTTTCCGTGATCCAAATGGAATGAGGGGAAATCCAAATGATGGATTTGTTGGGGATATCTATTCGTTTGATAATCCAGGTTATGGCGTTTACCATGCCCCAGTTGCAGCCTTGGCCGAAACGTATTTACCAGGTAGAATAATAGATTTAACAGGCGGAAGTATTGATTCTGTTTACAATATGATCGGCAATGGTTCTCCTGTTTGGGTCATTACAAATTCAAGATTTTCTCAGCTGCCGGAAACTGAATTTACCACATGGCAAACATCCTCTGGAGAAATTCAAATAACATATAGAGAGCATAGTGTCTTAGTAGTAGGTTACGATGAAAATAATGTGTATTTAAACGACCCATTAGCCGAACAACCTTATACTGCCGTTTCAAGAGAAGGTTTTGAAGAATCATGGATTCAAATGGGAAAACAAGCTATTAGTTATCAATAAATTAGACACGAATTTAGATTTCATCACAAACTTATCACAAACTTTTGATAATGATAAGACATACCAAGAACTAGAAAGGGATGTACTGTGAAAAAACCATTAATACTAATCGCTGATGATGAAATAAGGCTGGCAAAACTTGTTACCGACTTTCTAGTAAACTCGGGATTTGGAGTGTTAACAGCAACAGATGGGATGCAAGCATTTAACCTTTTTAACGAGTACCGAAGTAAAATAGATCTCATTATTCTAGACGTTATGATGCCGCAAATGGATGGATGGGAAGTATTAAAAGAAATCAAAAGTATCTCCTGTGTTCCGATTATTATGCTTACGGCAAAAGCGGAAGAGCCGGATCAATTAACTGGTTTCAAACTTGGCGCAAATGATTATGTGACCAAACCATTCTCTCCTAGTGTGCTCGTTGCAAGAGTTGAAAATCTATTAAAGCGTTCGGGGAAGGTTGGCGGCGAAAGACTGCTATCTGGGAACCTTTCCATCGATTTAATTGAACACAATGCATATATTGACAATACCGTTATTGAATTAACGCCAAAGGAATTTGATTTACTGGTCTATTTCATTCAAAACGATGGGATTGCGTTATCAAGGGACAATATATTGAATGCAGTCTGGAACCACGATTATTTTGGTGACTTGCGAACAGTAGATACTCATGTTAAACAATTACGCGCAAAGTTAGGGCTATTCAGTTGTTACATTCAGACAGTCCGAGGAATTGGATATAGAATGAGGTGTCAGCATGAGGATCTCGATAAGAGTTAAATTATTTTTTATCCTAACATCGATTATTCTTCTTTTTGTCATCTTAACCCAGTTTTTCGGCATCCTTTTCCTTGAGGATTTTTATATTTCTTCAAAAAAGAAGTATTTAAAGGAAAGTCTTGGACAAGTACAGCAAATCGTATCTACAGAAACTGATTATGAAAACAGCCTTGCTGCTCTGCAAGATAATAAAAATATTAATATCTTCATTACCGATAAAGAATACAATATTATTTTTTTGACCGCTCTTCTAAAACGTAAGGATAAAATTCCGGTTGACACTGGTAAATTATTGGATAAACATGAAGAACATATAAATGATGAGATTGGTCGTTTATCGGAAGAACAAGAGATTGTCACACGTACAGATCCAAGGACAGGTACTGAATTCTTGAGTTTATATTCTATTATTGAACTTCCAGATGATGTGGAAGGGTATGTAGAGATTAGCTCATCCATCGATGCCATGAAAGATAGCATCCATGCAGCAAGTAATTTTATTCTTTATTTATCAATAGTGGTTACCATAATCGGAACGTGTATCATTTTTTATGTGTCTAGAAAGATTTCAAAGCCAATTGAAAAGATCGGCATGTTAACCGCTGATATGGCTAATCTAGATTTTTCACAAAGAATTGAAGTCAACTCAAATGATGAAATAGGTGATCTTTGTAAAAATATCAATTTGCTATCTGTAAAGTTAGATAAAACTCTAAATGAGCTTGCCAATGCTAATCTTCAATTGAAAAAAGATATCGAGATGAAAGAACGAATTGATCAATCAAGAAAAGAATTAATAGCCAATGTTTCACATGAACTTAAAACTCCTATTTCGCTCATTGCAGGTTATTCGGAGGGGCTTAAGGTAAATGTAAATAAAGAGGATAAGGATTTTTACTGTGATGTCATTATTGATGAAGCGGAGAAAATGAACAGATTAGTACTAAGCCTTCTAGACCTTTCTCAGGTTGAAGGTGGATTCAAACAAATGAAGAAAGAATTTATTACCGCAAACGAAATCATTGAAATTACTCTTGAGAAATTCAGATTGATTTTTAAAGAAAAAGAGATTGATGTAGAAGTTTCATGTGATGGTGATTGTTTGGTCGATGCAGATCCAGAAAGAATAGAACAGGTTTTAACAAACTATCTTACCAATGCTATAAATCATGTTGATGATAGAAAAATAATAATACTAAGAGCACACGAGCAAGAGGAAAAAGTGGTAGTTAGTGTTTTTAATACCGGAAATCCTATTTCTGCTGATGAAATGGATAAAATATGGGACAGCTTTTACAAAATTGACAAAGCTCGTACCCGTGAATATGGTGGTTCTGGCCTCGGATTAACTATTGTAAAAGCGATAATAGAGGCACACGATGGAAAATATGGCACCACCAATCATAAAGAAAGTGTAGAATTTTGGTTCAGCTTAAATAAGCAGCATCATACAGCTCCTTAAAACAGGTGCTGTTTTTTTATGCATTTTTATTCTTGTTTCGTTAATAGTTTATTAATTAAATCTTCACATAGCCATCACAAACCCTTTCTAAAATAAAGCTTGTAAAACTAGTCCATTGTAAATTAGGAAAGGGTTGAACCATATTGAAGAAAAAGGCAATCGCAATTATTCTGTCCTGCTCGTTTGGTATATCATTATTAGCAGGATGTACCAAGGAAGCAGAAGCAGTCCCTGTAAAAACGTCTGAGCAAAAAGTAGTAAAAGGCAACTTGGAAGTTGGTCTTTCAGCAGATGGTCGAATCAGCAGATCCATCACAAATTTAAATTTTGAAGTTTCAGGAACTGTAAAAAAGATTAATGTTGCGGTAGGACAACCTGTAAAAGCTGGCGACATTCTTGCCGAACTTGATGATACGGATCTCCAGCTTGCCGTCACTCAAGCACAAAATGCACTTAGTAAGGCTGAGGCTAGCTATACAGACTCGGTAAACCAACGGGAAATAAATCAAATGGAATCGAAAATAAAGGTTGATGAAGCTAAAGCTAGATGGGATGAAAAGCCTGATGACGGGTCTCTTAAAGCGGCATATGAACTTGAGCAAAAGAAGTATCAGAATTTAGTAAATAATAATTCTACGATTCAGAACGCTAAATTAAGTGTAGAAGAAGCAAAAAACAAACTGCAGGAAGCAAAGAATAATTTGAGCAAAATTTATCTAAAAGCCCCTATCGATGGTGAAATCATGAGCCTTAAATATAAGGTAGGTGAAGTTGTCACAGGAAGTCAGTCTGGTTCGAATAATAGTTCTGCTTCATCAGGGAGTGCATTTATGACCATTGTAGACCCAAGTGTCATCTATGTTAAAGCCACTGCTACAGAGACTGATATTTCAGGGATTGAAATCGGACAGCAAATGAGAGTGGCCATTGACTCTGTATCTCTTGAAAATGTTGCGGGCGAAGTCGTAACAGTTAGTGATACTCCTTCTATTGATAGCTCTGGTGTTGTTACCTATGAAGTTACCGGAAAACTGGCAGAGCCAAATGACATTATTAAAGATGGAATGACAGCTTTTATTACCTTTTTAAAGAAAGAAAAGACAGATGTTCTGCTAGTACCAAACAAAGCGATTTTTGTTGAAGATGGTAAGCAATATGTGAATATTAAAACATCTAAAGAAGAACCTGAAAAAAGGGCTATTACAGGCGGCTTGACAAATGGTATCCAAACCGAAGTGGTTGAAGGTCTTAAAGAAGGAGAGACCGTTGTCATAGGTGGTGTACAAAAATGAAATTAGTTGAGCAGTTACGTTCCGTTATGCTCAGCGTATCTACTAATAAGTTTAGAGTAATCCTGACATCGCTCGGAATTATTATCGGTACCTTTACCATCATAATGGTTGTCGGTATTGGTAAAGCAAGTGAAAAAGCAGTAGAAGACCAGTTTAAGAGGCTTTCAGTTGAGAGTATTACCATCACAAAGGCACGTGGAGCGGGAGGCAGGGGGATGCCCGGCTCAACCTCATCGAAATCTTTGACAAAGCAAGAGGCGCTTCAGATGTCTGAACTCCTTACCAATGTTAAGAGTGTTGGAATTAGTATTGGAACATCATCAGACGTAGCAAATGGGTTAACCACTTCAACTGCAAGTATACAAGGAATCAATGAGGCTTATGCTGCTATCACCAATTTGACTCCATTAAGTGGAGATATTTTTACGGATGAAGATGGTGTATTACGAAACAAGGTTGTGGTTCTTGGTTACAATTTAGCGGATCTTTTGTTCGAAGGTGATATCAATTCAGCTGTTGGTTCAAAAATCTTGTTAAAAGGAACATCTTATACCGTTACAGGTGTTTTGAATCGTATAGGTGGTTCTGGAGGGATTAGTTCCGGCGGAGGAGCTATGGCAAGTTCAACAACTGCAGATGATATGGCGTTTATCCCTTATGATGTTGCATTAAAGTACACGACTGGTACTAGCGGTACAAGAGGTGGAGGCGGCGGGTCAGGAATGGTCACAATTATTGCCCAGGCAAACGACATTAACAGCGTTCAGCCTGCTATTGATGAAATTAAGCAATATATCGGAGAAATCACGGGTGACTCAGAATCGTATTCTGTTGTTGATGCAGGAAGTACGCTAGCATCTGCACAGGAGACGTCAAGTACCATGTCTGCCTTGTTGATAGCTGTTGCAGCTATTGTCATGATTGTAAGTGGAATCGGAATTATGAACGTGCTTATGGTGGCGGTTAAGGAACGAACACGTGAGATTGGAATTCTAAAAAGTATTGGTGCAGAGAGGAATGTCATACTCCTTGAATTCCTGTTCGAGGCAATAACTATCAGTTTGTGCGGCGGTTTGCTGGGGGTATTACTCAGTATATCTGCACCATGGGTACTATCATTTACGGAAATTGATTATTTACCTTCCCTTGAAGGGATTCTTCTAGGATTAGGATTTTCCGTGATTACCGGGGTTTTCTTTGGATACTATCCTGCTGCAAAAGCCTCCAAGTTAAAACCGATAGAAGCATTAAATTATGATTGATTGGAGTGGGAATTTTGAAAAAATTACGCTTACTAAATATCTTGGCCACTGGTCTGATTGTTTTAACGATTGTCGGTTGTTCAAGCGCAGCTGCATCAGATGATCAAACCACAGCTGAACAGAGTACTAGAAAAGAAGCAAACTCGAAATCAGTAGATTTGGCAGAAGTTGATGTGTACGGTGAAGTATCAGAGGTAATTGGAAATGAAGTAACGTTGAAGCTCTTGAAGATACCTGACATGTCAGCTGTGAACAGAGAAAAGGGTACTGGTGGCGCTCCAACTGATAGTAAAGCTGAAGGCGGAGCTGCAACCGGAACCCCTCCAACGGATGGAGCCGCAGCTGGAGCAGCCGGAGGAGGAGCAGGCGGCGGCATGAGAGAAAAGCAATATACAGGTGAAGTGAAAACCATTATTATTCCTGTCGGTACGCCTATTGTGTCAATGACCAGAGGGGAAGAGGGAATGGTGGAAACGGAAATCAGTATGAATGAATTAACCTCAGGAAATACATTGTCCATTTATTATCAGGAAGATGGAAAAACCATTGAGAAAATAACAATCAGAAAGCCAAGAACAGGGGGTGGGCAAGGTGGGCAAGGTGGTCAAGGTGGACCAGATGGACCAGGTTGGAAAACCGGTAATTAGGATGACAAATATCAACAAGTCATATGGTAAAGCAGAAAGCAAAGTCAATGTTTTAAAAGAAGTATCATTAACGGTTGAACAAGGGGAATTTGTTGCCATTCTTGGTCCCTCCGGCTCTGGGAAAACAACATTGATGAACCTAATTGGTCTTATTGATACGGTTGACAGCGGGGATTATTTTCTAGATGGGGTAGATATTAAGGAGCATTCAGAAAAAAGCTATGCCAAAATCAGAAATGAAAAAATCGGCTTTGTCTTCCAAAAATTTAATCTTATTTCAAAATATACTGCCCTTTATAATGTAGCCCTGCCTCTTCTGCTTCGAGGTGAAAGCTATAAAAAGGCAAAACAGAAAGCAACAGAAACTCTGACTAGAGTAGGACTTGGTGATCGCATTTATCACCGTCCCAACCAGCTCTCTGGAGGTCAGCAACAGCGGGTTGCCATCGCGCGTGCATTGGTCGGCGAATGTCCTTTGATTTTAGCCGACGAGCCGACAGGTGCCCTTGACCAAAAAACAGGGAGGGAAGTGCTGTCCTTTATTCAAAACCTGAACAATGAAGGTAAAACTATTGTAATGATCACTCATGATGAAAGTATTGCGTCAATGGCGAAAAGAATCATATATGTAGAGGACGGAAGGATTAAACAGGGAGAAAAGGTTAAGGAATTATCCTATAAGTGATAAAGCATGAGTTGGTTTCAATATCCAACTCATGCCTTTTAGGCTTTTTATTTAATGATAGAACTCATATTAAAAGGATGCACGATTTGACTCCAGGTTTTTCCTCCAGGATATTTGAGCCATGACTAAAACGATAAGAGCACATAATCCAACACCGGCTAAAATGTAAAATCCAGCAGCATACGTTCCTGTCATTTGTTTAAGTGACCCCAGTATGTTAGGAACAAAGAATCCACCCACGCCGCCAGCCGCTCCGACAATACCAGTGATCACACCAATTTCCTCCTGGAATCGCTGAGGAACTAATTGGAATACCGCTCCATTTCCCATGCCAAGACAAAGCATCCCTATAAACAAAATTGCAATAGCAACAGGCAGGACAGGGAGCTGGCTTATGCTGAACATAGTGAGACCAACTCCAATAAATAAGAAGGTTAACAAACGAACTCCGCCAATTTTATCTGCGATGTATCCGCCAACCGGTCGGAAAAAGCTTCCGGCCGCAACACATAAGGTAACGAAATCACCAGCACGTACCTTTGTTAACTGATATTGATCTACAAAAAAGATGCTTAAAAAACTAGAAAGTCCAACAAAGCCCCCAAAGGTCACACTATAAAGAAGGCAGAAATATAAAGTATCCTTTTGTTTAAAAACCTGAAAATACTCTTTCATTGGTTTTGCTTTTGGCTGGGATGGAGCATCTTTGGCCATTACAACGTATAAAACAAACACGATAAGAAGAGGTAAAAGGGCAAGGCCCATTACATTATGCCAGCCGATATTTTCGGCCAAACGTGGTCCGAATAAAGTAGCCAATAGCGTACCGCTGTTCCCCGCACCTGCAATACCCATAGCCAATCCCTGTAAATGCGGCGGGTACCACCGGCTCGCCATTGGAATAGCTGCCGCAAAACTTGCACCTGCAACTCCAAGGAGTATTCCAATCAGGAAAAGTTCAGTAAGAGTTTGACCGAATAACCATCCCCATAGGAGTGGTATCATTGTCACCGTCATCCCGATGACCGCTGTTTTTTTAGGACCAATTCGATCCGTTAAGAAACCGAGAATCAGCCGAAAAAAAGAACCGCTTAAGATAGGGACAGCTACTATTAAACCTCTCTCAGAAGGAGAAAGATTAAAATCGTTTGTGATATAAACCCCTAATGCCCCCAACATAACCCAAATCATGAAACTGATATCAAAGTATAGAAATGAAGCCACTAAAGATGGAGCATGGCCCGCCTTTTTTAAATCTGCTAATTTCATCCTGTTTACTCCTCTCATTTGTTTATTATTCTATCAGGAGTTACCACCCGATATTTTTGGTTCCTTTTGAAAATAGGACTTTAGCTAGTAAAACGATGAATGAACCCAAGCCAATTTTTTTCATTTTCCATACCTCCTAATTTTTATAGTTTTAAGAATAATCTGACACTGTAAATTTGTCTCAATTGTTGTTAAGAAAGCTTACACATGTATTTTTTTCTTCCATGGGAAATCGGTATAATTACTAGGTTTTTGCTAATTAAAAACATCGAGGGAAAATCCATTGGACTCTACTATGAGATTTGTCCTTAAGGCCCCATATTGAGGACAAATCTAGTGGACACGTTAATGAGATTTGTCCTTAAGGCCCCAAATTGAGGACAAATCTAGTGGACACGTTAATGAGATTTGTCCTTAAGGCCCCAAATTGAGGACAAATCAGTGGACACGTTAATGAGATTTGTCCTTAAGGCCCCAAATTGAGGACAAATCTAGTGGACACGTTAATGAGATTTGTCCTTAAGGCCCATTATTGAAGACAATCCATTGGACTCTACAATGAGATTTGTCCTTAAGCCCCCATATTGAGGACAAATCTAGTGGATTCTAATATGGGATTTGTCCTTAAGATCCAGCACAGAACGCAAAAACAGGAAAAGGTGTCTATAAGCTGTTCGCATTCCGACAGAACAACCCACAAAAAAAACAAAGCCATTCCGTATACCGGTCTTATTCAAACAGAGTACCTTTCCCTAAGAAAAAACTAGTATGTAAGGAAATATAACGTATTTCATTTTTTTATTTTGACTTTATGTAATAATTGGTGGCATTAAGTTTGATGTGAGAAAAAATAACAGCTGGAGGTTTAGAATGAGTAAAAAAAAGCTGGTATTAGTGGGAAACGGTATGGCGGGTGTCCGATGTATTGAGGAGATTTTGAAGCTGGATCCCTTAGGTTTTGAGATTACTATTTTGGGAAGTGAGCCCCACGTAAATTATAATCGAATTCTTTTATCCTCCATTTTACAGGGGAGCACCTCTTTTGGAGATATTACACTGCATGACCATGAATGGTATGAACGTCATGATATCCATTTGTTTACCGGGGAGACAGTAGTTGAAATTGATAAACAAAAGCAGGTTATCAAGACGGATAAAAACCGAATTGTTTCTTATGATCAACTAATTTTAGCTACTGGCTCTGTTCCGATTTCGCTTCCGATCCCAGGCGCTGATAAACAAGGAGTAGTTACTTTCAGAACAATAGAAGATTGTCAGAAAATAATTGAAATCTCTAAAAAAAACAAAAAAACAGTGGTGATTGGCGGAGGGGTGTTGGGATTAGAAGCGGCAAAGGGTCTTCTTAATCTCGGCATGAACGTATATGTCGTTCATATTGGCAGTTATTTAATGGAGAGGCAGTTAGATGAAACTGCGGCTAGAATGCTTCAAAAAGAACTAGAAGGTCAAGGAATGAAATTCCTATTAGAAAAAGAAACGAAGGAAATAGTCGGAGGTATTGATGCGAAAGGTGTCCGTTTTCATGATGGGACAGAAGTTGAAGCCGATTTGGTTGTGATGGCTGCAGGTGTCAGACCGAATATTCAACTTGCAAAGAAAACCGGATTGGAAACAAACCGAGCAATAATAGTCAATGATTATATGGAGACGAGTGTACCGAACATTTACGCAGTAGGAGAGTGTGTAGAGCATCGAGGAATAGCCTATGGATTGGTACAGCCTCTTTATGAGCAAGGTAAAGTATTAGCAAAACGGATTTGTGGTATGGAAGGTCCAGGTTACGAAGGAAGTGTCCTATCCACTCAGTTGAAAATTTCAGGTGTAGACCTGTTTTCAGCAGGAATTATTCATGATAAGGATTCTTCCAACCAATCAATAAAGATTTATGATGAAGTTGAAAGAGTGTATAAAAAAGTAGTTATACAGGATCAAAAGATTATTGGTGCCGTGTTGTTTGGTGATACAAAAGAACGAGTCAGGCTGCTAGATATGATTCTAAAACAACAGGATGTTTCCGATGTAGAAAAGGTTTCGCTTTTTCCACACAAAGACGCAGGATCTACAGCGTCCCTTCCTGCAGCTAAAATCATATGCAATTGTAATAATGTGACGAAAGGAACTATTCAGGAGGCTATTCAACGAGAAGGGTTGATGACTGTTGAAGAAATCAAAAAATGTACGAAGGCTTCAAGTTCCTGTGGAGGATGTAAACCACTTGTGGCCGACCTGCTGTCATATATACAGAATAATGGATTCGAAGAGGTCTCAAATGAAAAGTCATGCCTATGTTCGTGTACAACATTAAATGATGATGAAGTGGTTCAGAAGATGCAGTGGCATGGATTAACGTCTGTACAAGAAGTTATGGAAGTCTTAAATTGGAAAACTAGTGAAGGCTGTTCTATTTGCCGGCCAGCGATTAATTATTACTTAGGAATGATTAATCCAGAATATGAGATTAAACAAGAAGTTCTTTTTATAAATGAAAACATGAATGCTGTGATTCAATCAGATGGGACCTATACCCTTATCCCGCAAATGTATGGAGGCCAAACAAATCCCGATCAGTTAAGAAGAATTGCTGAAGTCGCTGAAAAACATCATATAAACGATCTGGCAATTACGAGTGACCAAAGAATTCATTTACTTGGTGTCAAAAAAGAAGCGTTGTCTCAGGTATGGGCAGACTTGAACATGCCGTTATGTACACCGCATGTTAATGGTGTCCAAAACATTAAGACGTGTATAGGGGAACATATTTGTTCATGTAATAAAAAAACATCTATCGAGCTAGCTGTAAGCATAGAAAAGCAACTCGAATTTCTAACTACCCCATACCGAGTCAAAATGGGCATATCCTCTTGCTTGCATAACGGGGCAGGTTCGACCACAAAAGATGTGGGCGTCATAAGGGTTGACCGGGGCTGGGAAATTTATGTCGGCGGAAGCAGCGGGCGGCATGTTCGTTCGGGAGAGTTATTATATGTTGCTGCAACTCCTGAAGAAGCGATGGAGTTAATCAGCGGATTTGTTCAATATTATCGTGAAACAGCTAATTATTTGGAGCGCACGTGGGAATGGGTAGAAAGAGTCGGATTAATTCATGTAAGGGAAGTATTATTGGATGAAAGCCTTCGGCAGCAGCTGCTTGAGCGTTTGGCTGAGGAGATAGCCTTCCGCAAGAATTTAGTAGAGCGAAGCCGTTATTAACTAATTAAAAAAATAATAAAATAGGGGGTGTGTCGTTTGACTGAATTGTTATTAAAGTATTTTCGTACTAAGCAGCAGGAAGTGAAGTCAGAAAAAAGATATGATACACAATGTCCGTTTTGCAGTATGCAATGTAAAATGCAGCTGCTAGAACAATCCGTTGTTACCAGAAAAAAATATGTAACGATTGGAAAAAATAACCCTACTACTGAGGGCAGATTATGTATGAAGGGGATGAATGCCCATCAACACAGCTTTCATAACGAGCGATTGAAATATCCATTGCTTAAAAAAAATGGAGAATTTGTCCGAGTTAGCTGGGAAGAGGCATTGGAACATATTAAGAGTAACTTTACTAGAATTCAAAAGGATGATGGCCAGAATGCCTTATCTGTTTATGGAAGTGCGTCCATTACAAATGAAGAAGCTTATTTACTTGGAAAATTTGCACGGGTCGCGTTAAAAACGAGATATATAGATTATAATGGCAGATTATGCATGTCAGCAGCGGCTTCCGCAGCCACTCAAACGTTTGGGGTCGACAGAGGATTTACAAATACCCTGCAGGAAATTCCATTTACTCGATGTATCATCCTTGCGGGGACGAATATCGCAGAATGTCAGCCTACCATCATGCCTTATTTTGAGAAGGCAAAGGAAAATGGTGCTTATATTATTGCCATTGATCCGCGCGAAACAGCAACAACGAAAATGGCGGACTTGCATTTGAAAATTAAACCAGGAACAGATGCCGCTTTAGCCAACGGGTTATTAAAGGTGATTATAGAGGAAAACTATATAGACCCTGAATTTATTAATGAACGTGTCAAAGGTTTTGAGGAAGTCCGACAACATTTATTAACCATGAATTTACAAGAAATTGAGGAAATAACAGGGGTTCCAAAAGAGCAAATTCAAAAGGCGGCGCGTAAGTTTGGGAAAGAAGACACGGGGATGATTTTTACTGCAAGAGGGGTAGAACAGCATACGGACGGCTCTATCGCTGTGCGAAACTTCCTGAATATTCTTATCTCCACTGGAAAAATTGGCAAGCAAAATTGTGGTTATGGAGCGATTACTGGACAGGGAAATGGTCAGGGTGCAAGGGAACACGGACAGAAAGCAGACCAACTTCCAGGATATCGATCAATTGAAAACGAGGAACATCGTGCTTATATTGCAAGCGTTTGGGGCGTGAAAAAAGATGAAATACCTAGAAAAGGTGTTTCCGCATTTGAAATGATGGAAAAAATCGATAACGGTGAGATTACGGGAATGTTTTTAATGTGCTCCAATCCAGTGGTTTCTAATCCGAACGCACAATTTGTAAAAAAGGCACTACAAAAGTTGAAATACTTAGTAGCGGTAGATCTGTTTATGTCAGAAACTGCGAGATTAGCAGATGTCATTTTACCGGCTTCTTCATATTTAGAGGATGAAGGAACGATGACGAATGTGGAAGGACGAGTGACTTTGAGGGAAGCAAGTTATCCTTGTCCGGGAGAAGTGAAACATGATTGGCAAATTATATGCGAAGTAGCACGTGTTCTTGGTAAAGGACAATATTTTAACTTTTCGTCTGCGGAAGAAATTTTTAATGAATTACGGGTTGCGAGCCGTGGAGGAAAAGCGGATTATTATGGTATCACCTATCATCGTCTGCGGAAGGAAGGAGGCATCCTTTGGCCGTGCCCTGACCTTGAGCATAAAGGAACAACACGTTTGTTTGAAGCTTCGTTTTCCCACCCTGATGGCAGAGCGGAGATGGTAGCAGTCCCAAATCGTCCAGAAATGCCTAAGGAACAGCTGAGCGAGGAGTTTCCCCTCTATTTAACAACCGGAAGAGTAATGGCTCACTATTTAACGGGAGTACAAACGAGAAAAAGTCCGGCATTGGCAGCTAGAAATGTAGAATCCTTTGTAGAAATTCACCCGGTAACTGCTAAAAAATACGGTATTAAAGATTGTTCCTTAGTAAGGATTGAATCCAAAAGAGGCAGTATTGTTGTCAGGAGTATATGGTCGGAAACCATCCGTCAGGATACCGTATTTGTTCCTTTTCATTGGTCCGACTCGCAAAATGTGAATCTATTAGTTTCACAAGACCTCGATCCTGTGTGCAAAATGCCAGGATTTAAATTAAGTGCAGTAAAAGTAAGGTCAGTTATGGATTCATTCGGAAATTAAATAGAAAAAAAGAAAAGCTGACAAGGTGTTTTTATCTACCTGTCAGCTTTTTATATCGTTTAAGTTAAAAATAAAAAATTCAAGTCTCATTAAATCGCCTGCCGTCGACATTGTACAGATTTCTAAAATAGGACTTTTTGATTAAAAAGAGTGGAAATTGTTGTTTTATGAAAGAAAAAGCAGGATTTTGATTTTAGAAAATTGAATTTAATATTACAAACTACGACCCGAATAGCTGCAGTTAGAAAATATCGGAATTATTTTATTCATCGAGCCCAATCAATCTATGAAAGAAGGTAAACGGAATGATTGAAAATTTTTTCGCTGACTATAAAAAGTATATTGTTACACCGGTCGATGAAAGGCAAAATGGTAACGAAGGATTTGATCCAAAAAATTATGCTTCACATTATATCCTGACACTGTCTATTTTTAATTCCCGTTTATCAACTTGGGAAGACGCTAGTAAATATGATATAGATGTTGAAAAAAGTATCAAAACGGTTCTCGAGGAATTTAACCTAAAGCAACGTGAAAGATATCATCTTCAATTACTTGAATTAGTAAAGCAAAAAAACTATTTTGTATTGGCTCTTTCCTCAAAAACAAAATTTGAAACAAAGGAAGAGAATGACCGTATATCTTTTATTGTTGATAAACTGCTAACGAACCCTTTTTATGTTGGACAAGGATGGTTTAATTTAATAGGGGAAAAAGGAAGAGTAGCACGAAAGCTATTTAGTTGTTCATTTATGAAATATGGAATAGAAAACCAAGAGAATATCGGCGAATTCATTCCTAAAAATGGGGAGATAAAGCTGGTAAAAAATCTATGAACCAAATAAATTTCTTGATAACTCATTATATTAAACATATCCCAAAACTTGGCGGCTGAAATCATAGATTTCAGTCATTTTTTGTATACAGGAACTAACTAAATCATTAACAGGCGTAGAGTAATCAAGCTACACTTCCTTAAAATTTGCAGCCGGTCATTATAGTAAGAAAATTTCTTTTAGAAACAATTACGTAACTAGTTTATAATATAAGGATGTCCATAATGGTTAGTAGGAGTCTTTTCCTTTGAGTCTTAAAAGATTAAAGCAGGTGATCACAATCAATATCATTGAAACACGGGTGAGAGGGTTTATAGCCGATATTCAACACCCAAAGCAAAAAAAGAAGATTAATATAAACGATTTAGAACTTCAGCTGCGCAGGCTTTTAGAAGATTATTTCGAAATGGACGGGTATACATTGTTTTACCGCACCATTGAAACCTTGCAAACTGAGGGAATACTAATACCTATACAAAATAATCAATATAATGGCAGAACTCCAAGCCTGCCTTTGAATTACTGGGTGAATATAAAAGTTCAGGAGAACAAATGGGATCGTCTCGCGATGATGAAGTTAAGTGATCAGTTTGATTTTTCCTTATATGAACGGCATCCCGAATGGCAGACGCCAGACGAATGGAGTCGCATCCAGAATGTATATACTTTTCTACAATCCTTTCAAGAACGGGAAATCGTGTCAGTTGAAGAAAGAAGCTTAGAGCTCTTTGGTCATGAAAAATTTCTACTCGACGGTGATAGTTTTCCGGAGGGGAAGGGATTTTTAGCTAGAATCGGAGTATCAGAAGACCAGCTTAAAATGGTGAACTACGGGGAGCCATTTGTATTTTGGATGAAACAAGGGAAAGAAATCAAAGATATTCATCGCGTTCTGATTGTTGAGAATCTATCCTTCTTTCATACTTCCATTAAATTATTGGAAGCCAATCAACTTGATTATGAACCTGAATTGATTATTTATGGTGAAGGAACGAAAATTGAACGGAGCTTTTCCTTTTTCTTCCGAATGTTTCCACTGAACAACTATCTTTTCTATTACGCAGGAGATCTTGATGCTGCAGGATACGGTATCATTAGCAGGCTAATAGAAAAATACCCGGATTGCTGTATTCAGCCTGCCTTGAAAATTTATCGGAAAATGCTTGAATGTATGGCACAAAGAAATGACCAAAAGCAAGGTCAAACACAAAATCTCAAATACCGTGATGCCTTCTTTCAGTGGTTTACCGAAGAAGAGCAAAATCAATTAATGCAATTATGGCAGGAAAATAAACGAATCCCTCAAGAAGTTTTAACAATTGAAACATGGAGGAGATGGATGTGAACGAATCATGGGAAGGATTCGCCCAGAGAATGCAGCGGTTAAATCCACTGTTTGAGCTTGGGAGGGGAATGGAAGTAGGCGAATTGAAACCTCATATCCAAACCATTCTCATGCAAGTGCTTCTCACCATTTTTTACAGAGAATTAAATGATGATGATCATAGAAGAAAAACAGATATCAAGTATATGGTAGAAGACTCTATTAAACAAATGAAGCTTTTAGCTGACGAGAAACAGATTGAACGGATTACGAGCGGTCTCCTGTACCAGGGAAAAGAAGAATACAGTAAACCGTTTGAAGCCTTATATTACGATGAAATCAGACAATCCTGGGAGACACAAACCTTTCGATATGTCACCATGGATGAACTATATACGAATTTAGAGATGGGTGGATCGATTGTTTATAAACTGACCGATGTTGCTCAAGAAATGATCTTTATGAGCAGGGAAATGGCTGAGGAATTTTCCATCACGATTGAACAGCTCTATAGTATGCAGCTAATAAAAAATGGTAATTTTCGAAAAGCTACTCGAAACCTCGATCACCTCATTTCACGTGTTAACCGCTTAATGGCTAATGAATTCTCTTTCCAAAAGGAAATGATCAACAATCCCAAAATCTTATTGATCGAAGAAGAATGGCAACGGTCCGACAATCGGATTGAAATTGAACAGCAATTTGAAGAAGAGAAAAATCACTTCCGTACCATTACGAGTATGATCGAAAAGACGAAGCGAAGAAATGAAGAAGATGATTATATACAAAAAGAATTAATTCTTCTCCAGGAAAAAATCGGTCATACAAGACAGCTGCATGATCGTTTTGCAAAGTTAGTCATTCAAAATATTTCCTATGAGATGAAATTAAAAGCGGAAAACCCTTCATTGTTTTGGGAAAACAGTCTCGTTTCCTTTCGGGAGCATTTTTATGAAAACTGGTTCATGAAGGAAGGCGTTCGCAGTTTCACAGACATAGAAAAAATTCTATCGCCAATCTTCTCACCGAAAAATGAATTCATATTGCCGCTTGATTGGATTTGGGGTGAGCAAGAACTTAATGAAAAAACCGTAACCGATTCAATCATGGAAGAAGAGACAGAAGAAAGTATTACCCGACTGCGAGTAACCAACTGGGATTCTGTGATTAAGGCATGGAGTTATGTATTTCAGTTTTTACAAACAAATGGTGAGTTTTCCTTAACGGATTTAAAAGAGCTGCCATTAGAAGTGCAGGATTTATGGTTTGAAGAATCTGAAACGATCGATTTATGGATGATGTTCGATAAAAAGCCGCTGAAGGTCCAAGTACTGCACCGAAAGGAAGAAACCTTAAGCGATGAAAGGGAGATTCTTCTTTATAAACTAATGCAGGAATATCCACAATTTGAAATGTTTGAAGGGTTAAAGGTTTTTACCATGTTCGATCATCAATCGGAACCTTTCCTGTGGTATCAAACAAAAATTACCCCTTTTAAAATATGTGTAGAGGAGAATAAATGATGAATGCGGAAACGATCAAAAAAGCATCAGCTGTCTATTTTACTCTATTAAAAGAAAAAGTAATTGACGAAAATAGTGAACACTTCCAAACTTATTTTGATCCGGAAGTAAGACAGACAGTACTATTATTAGCAGACGAATCTGGTACATATATCATTGAAGCACCTAAACGCATCCATTTAGTGGTTCAGCCAACCGGTTCGGTTTTTGCGACGAATTTTACCCATTTGAAGGATAAGCATAAGCAAGTTGAAACGAAAAAACATTTCCATCTTATCAGCATGATTATTATGTCTTTTTTAGCAGCCATCGATCGTAACCAGGCAGCAAAAATCCGTACGAAGCGCGAAGGAATCAGCTATTATGCATTAGAACGCCAAGTGAATGATCTCATTATGAAATGGGAGAGCATTCTTAAAAATCAACCTGCCTTCGGAGAAGAAGAACGAATTGATATGAAGGAAGTGGTGACCACATGGAAATACATGGAGGTCGATAGTGACGATTTTGGGCTAAAAAAGGGCAATAGGCGAACTAGAATCGGTTTAATTGCTGGCGCTATGCGCTTGTTAGAAACCGAGGGGCTAATCGTCATATTGGACAGGGACGATATCGCAAAGGTCATTCCAAAACAGGAGCTTTTTGAGCGAATAGATTACTTATATCACGATTATGACCGGTATGAACTTTTTAAAAAGTTAATGACGTCAGAGGAGGAAGAGCATGCCGAAAATCCATCGAATTAGAATTGTCGGCCTGAAGTATGATGGCATGCAAAAGCAATATAAAGACACCACATTTAATTTTCATAATGAAGAAACATCCACAAATGGTCTGATTGCGATGATGAATGGCGGCGGAAAAGGTGTGTTCCTTCAGACCATTTTCCAAATCCTTAAACCCGGAACTTCTTGGGGAAAGCAAAACAATCGTTATTATCAACAGTTCTTTTTTAATAATAAAGAGCAGTTTATTCCCTATACTTTTCATGTTCTCATTCAGTGGGAATTGGACGGTTCTGATCGCCGCCATTTGATAACCGGCGGAATGTTTTCAGCCGAGCAGCGGATTTCAATGAGTGAAGAAAACGAGAATAAAACCTTGGAACAAGAAGCTAAGATCCTTCCTAATATTACATTCTATACAAGAGAATTTGAGCGGAAAGAAGAAGCCGCCGTTGAACATATTCCGCTCTATGAAAATGGTGAAGTTGCTGAAACTGAGAGTTTAAAAGACTATTTAAAGTGGAATGGATATGACGTTTACCGAGATACGAAGAAGCACTATCGCATCCTTGATACATACGGGATTAACCGTAAAGACTGGGACATTATGAAGGACATTAATAAGGATGAAGGCGGCGTTGGGAAATACTTCGAAGGAGCCGAGGACGATCATTCCCTGTTCCAAAAACGAATCATTCCCACTGTAAGTCAGGTTTTACATCGAACGGAACATCAAAAGAACGATCTTGTGGAGATTTTTAAAAGTCAGGCGAGTATTGCAAAGGATCTGCCTGTACTCCTAAAAAGAGAGCAAGCACATAAAGAGTTTTTAGAAGACATTGTCCCATTTGAAGAGCACGTAGCTAAAGGGGTAGAACATAAAGAAATTGTTCAGGAAAGTGTACAGACTGGCAGGCAGCTTCTTGGCGCTCTTGAGCATTTGAAGCAAACAGAAGAGGAACATTTGCTTACTCTGCAGAAAGACATAGAGAAACTACTCATTAAGCAGGCAGATTTACGATATCAAAAGGATAATTTAGAGTTTGCAAAAGCTCACAGAGAGGTCATGGATTGGGAAAAGAAATTAGTACAAGAAAAAGAAAAACATGTATCCTTACAAGACATTGTCAAAGAGAAACAGGAGCGAAAGGAACAACTTGCTTTTCAAGCTTTATTAAAAGAATGGTATGAAAACGAACAGAGTATTCGCCTGCTATCTCAGCAGATCGCGACGTTGGAACAAAACAGCGGTTTAGAACAAGTGAATCAAAGAATGGATGAAATTAAGCAAATAGCGAAATCACAGTGGGAGCATTCCGTTTTATCGATACAAGAAGGGATAAAACAGTATATAGGGTATCAGAAGTTCTTAACTAAAAAAGTGAAGGAACTGTCTCAGCAAGACAAACATAAGACTAAAGAAATTGCACAGCTTAGTACAGAAATTGATTTTCTATATACGCAAATGCATACCTTTGATTCTAAGGAAGCAGCACTCATCCAACAATTTGGCGATCGCTTAACCTATGACTTAAAGGGCTTGACCGATAGTTTCTTGAAACAAATTGACGAGAAAAAAGCAAAATTAGCAGAACTGCAAACGAAAGATAGGGAATCTAGCGAGAAGCAAAACAAATTAGCCACTTCACATGGTACGCTCGTCCAAGCGATTCAGTTTTCAGAAGCAAAATGTGAGGAATTAAACCTTGCAAATGAAAAGCAAAAAGAACGAGAAGCGAAACTTTTCGATAAGCTTCACGGTTTATTAGATAATGTCACAGTGCCGTTTACGCACTCGCTCTTATCGAAATATAGTTTACAAATAGAAGAAGCACTGAGCAATAACCGCCAGCAAGCCGAACAAATCAAAAAAGAACTTTGGGAAACACAACTCGATCATTCTTTAAACGATGAGCCCTTCTGGATTGCCAATAAAGATGTGAAAGAGTTAAAGGAATGGATTGATGAGAAGACTGGAATTGATGTCTTTTATGGAACACAATTTCTTCAATCATTAAGCCCTGCGGAATTAGCGAATACCCTTCTCGCGTATCCGCTCCTTCCATACGGTTTGGTCGTAAGCGGGCAGCAATGGCAAAAAATTAACCAGCAGGTTCTTTCAGGAAGAATGTTTAAAAGTCCAGTTCCGATTTTCTTGCGTGAAGAAATGAACAAAGAACAGCATCAACCATCCTTTGTCATCATTAACGGGAATGAGAAAGAGCTTTTAACCGATAAAAATCAGTTTACCGGCTGGAAAATCCAGATTGCTAAACAAATAGAAGACAAGAAAGATACACTCTTTGAAATTGAAAAAACAGAAACATCCTTGCGTCGTATTTTAAAAGAAATCGATCGTTTTTCAACAAGTGAGCTTTCTAGTGATATCGAAAAAGCGATAATTACGGAACAGAATGCTCTTCTTTCTCTAAAAACGAAACTACAGGAAATTAAGACGCAAGAAGAGAAAGAAAAAGAATTACAGCTTGCGTTAAAAGCACAGCTAGAAATGACACAAGGAAAGATTGAAAAGTTCACAAGAAATGTAGAAACATTAGAGGATTTTGAAAAAGAAAAAGCGCTGCACCAAGAAAATAAACGCGTGAAACTAGAAAAAGAGAAACAGAAGGAAGCCTTAGATTCTCAACAGCAAGAAATTGGAAAAGAGTATCAGCAAACCGTTGAACTTCAAAATCAGTGGAATCAAACATACTTAGAATGGAAACTTACAACTGAACAAAATATTAAGGTCATTGCTTTCTTTATTGAAGAAGCCGTTTTTCCTGCTGAACAAAAAGGTGATCAAAGCGAAGAGGTCCCTAAGCTTTCACCACATTTATTACAAGAGATCAATGGAAGTATCGAAGAGCTAAAACAGCTTCAAAAATCAAAAGAAGAACAGGCGAGGGAATTACTTGTTCTTCAAGCCAGAAAGGAAACCGAGCAAAAGCAGCAAAAGAAATTAGAGAAAAAACTCCATGCACATGATGAGGAATGGAAAAATGGTGTTGAACCTGAGGAACCAATTAGTATATTAGAAAACATGCTGCAAAATGCTCAGAAGGAAGCAAAGACAGCGGAAAAAGAAGAACGGGAACAAGGCACAGCGGTAACCGTTGCAGAAACGAGCTTAAAGCATGCCATCGAACAGCGTGATAAATTAGGAAAAAAGGTAGAAAAGCATGAAAAACAGTCTGAAGCCTGGGAAGACCTTGACTTAGAAATCAAAGAAGTAGAAATAAAAGACCAAACGAAAGTAACGAAAGAGGCAGTAAAGAAGGCTGAAAAGGTTCAAAAAGAAACAGAAACGAATATTGCAGGCTATGAAGGAGATCTATTAACTCTTTCAGTTATTCTTAAAGAGGAAGCTGCTGTGTTTACGAATGAGGATGTTGAAAAAGTTAAGAGTCAAGGTAAAGCATGTATCTTATCCTGGTGTGAAGAACATCAAGGTATTCAAGAAGAAGGTCAAGAAAAGCATGCGAAAATTGATCAATCATTGCGTAATCTAAAGCTTACCATTGAAGGCAAAGATTGGGAGATTCGTTTTAAAAATGAAGTATTAACAACACTGGACCACTTGGATACTAGGCATTACGCGCATATCCAAAGTATCGTTAAAAATATGAAGCGTTTTTCACAAAGCGGATTGGAACAATTAGAGCGCGATAAGGAACGGGCAGAGAAGGCACAAAACTTCTGGGCAAGTCGTGCGAGCATGAAAGTAATGAGTATTTCAGAAGCGATTCGTTCGATGGTGGCAAAAATGAAGCTTAAAAATGAACGAGGATCGTTTCCGCTCGTCCAGCTTAAAGAAGACATCTTGCCCAAAAAGCCTGAAGATATTGAACCGCTGTTGAAGCAGCATTTTGTTTCTGCGATTAACAAAATTACCAAACAATTTGATATGATTGACGACCAAAACCGGGCCTTAGATGAAGAAATAAAACAACTAATCAGTGATGAACAAATATTATTTGTATCCCTTCGAAATCGTTATCCTGAGCTTTTGGTCTACAACATGCGAACGGATAATGCTTTTATGTACGGGAAACCGCAAAGAGAGCACTATTCAACCTGGCAGACAATTAATCAAGGTTCTAAGACGAAATCGGATGGCAGTGGAGGACAAAAGTTATCAGCCCGAATGGTAATGATGATGATGTTATTATCAGTAAAAAGTGAAACCGATCAAAGCTGGGTTCCTTTAGTCTGTGATAATCCCTTTGGACAAGCTGCATCGGCGCATGTCCTTGACCCAATCTTCGCCGTTGCCGAAAAACTGAAGTTCCAATTCATCGTTGTTACACCACCTGAACTGGTTAAAACGGAAATCAGTCAAAGATTTGAAGCCTATTATAAATTAGACTTCATTCGTGAAAAAGGAAAAGAAATTGTTTCCGACACGATTGTTCCTGCCTTTCGGATTTACCAGGGGCAGGAAGTAACTCAGTAAGATAATGCAAGAATTATGTCACCAAGGAAACTTAAAAAATCTCACTTTCTATAAAGAAAGTGGGATTTTTTATTGTACATGAGCCGCCTTAGAAGGTCGGAGAAGAATCAAGCATATTAAAATGAAATGGCAGTTTGTAAGTTTTTTATGAAAATACTATTAAAAAAAACAGGAGAGAATAACTATTTAAAATCGATAAATCCGCCGTTGATAGGGAAAGATAGAAATTATTATTGTAAAGTCTATTCCGTATCTAAACTGAAAGTCCTATTAATTATTAACCATCTTTCGAACACTCCTCTATCCTTCTATTTACAATCTTCATAATCCTTTAACAAATCCTGGATATAATCAGAGTCGTGGTAAAAATATGTATTCTGAGAGGGGAAAATCATGACAAATTTGGATGAAATGATTAGGAAGTTTAACGAACAAAATTTAAAAAAGAATTTAGACCGTCGTAGCTTTCTTCATGGAGCCGGCAAGATTGCTGGGCTATCCCTTGGGCTGACCATTGCTCAGTCATTGGGAGGATTTAAAGTAGATGCGGCTCCGAGTTTTAGTGAATATCCATTCACACTTGGAGTTGCTTCCGGTGATCCGCTGTCAGACAGTGTCGTACTATGGACAAGGTTGGCTCCGGATCCATTAAACGGTGGAGGAATGCCCGCTCATGTCGTTCCTGTTAATTGGGAGCTTTCAACAGACGAAAACTTTCGAAATGTAATCAAACGAGGAACGGAACATGCTTCCCCTAATCTCGCACATTCAATCCATGTAGAAGTGAGTGGCCTGAAAGCAAATACTGTTTATTTTTATCGTTTCAAGACAGGAAATGAACTCAGTCCTGTTGGAAAAACAAAAACCTTACCTGCAGCAGGTGCCAGTGTAGCAAGTATGACGTTCGCATTCGCATCCTGTCAGCAATATGAACACGGCTTTTTTACTGCATACAAACATATGGCCAAAGAGGATCTCGACCTAGTATTCCACCTTGGGGATTATATATATGAATACGGTCCAAACGAGTATCTTTCACCAACGGGCAATGTCCGTGTCCATAAAGGCGATGAAATTATCACGATTGAAGATTATCGCAACCGTCATGCTCAATATCGTTCAGATGAACATTTAAGGGCTGCGCATGCTGCATTCCCGTGGGTTGTTACGTGGGATGATCATGAAGTGGAAAACAATTACGCAAATCTCATTCCAGAAAAAGGTCAGTCTGTTGAGGCTTTTATCAAGCGCCGCGCTGCTGCGTACCAGGCTTATTACGAACATATGCCGCTTCGAAGGTCGTCATTGCCGCATGATGGCGGCATGCAATTGTATCGGGATTTTACATATGGTGATTTGGCGAATTTTTATATTCTTGATACACGGCAGTACCGTGATGATCAGGCGAATGGTGATGGTTCGAAAGCACATACACCTGAATCATTGGATCCAAAGCGCACTCTTCTTGGAGCAGAACAAGAAAAATGGCTTCTTGGCAATCTAGGAAGTTCAAAATCATATTGGAATGTCCTGGCTCAGCAGATATTCTTTGCACAGCGCAAATCTGGAAGCATTACAGCTCCAAAATACAGCATGGATTCATGGGATGGCTATCCTGCGGCACGCCAGCGCATTACGGATTTCGTTGCTGACGAAAACATTAACAATATTGTCGTTCTCACTGGAGATGTCCATGCAAGCTGGGCTTCTAACCTAATGACTGATTACAACAATCCAGAATCTCGAATTTTTGGAGCAGAGTTTGTTGGAACATCTATTACTTCGGGTGGAAACGGATCAGACTGGCGTGCAGATACGGCCAAATCTTTAGCGGACAACCCACACATTAAATTCTTTAATAATTACCGTGGTTATGTTCGTTGCCAGGTCACTCCTGAACAATGGCGTGCTGATTACCGTGTCGTCCCATTTGTGACGGAGCATGGAGCAGATATTTCAACAAGAGCATCGTTTATTTTTGAGAAAGACCAGAACGGACTCAAAGAAATAGCGGCTACTACAATACCAATGGGTGTGCAAATGTCTAATGAAGTGGAAGAAGATCGCCACCGTGCCCACTCCCGGGCCCACGAAAAACAAATGGAGAAAAAGCGCAAACGCGAAGCCGTTACGAACTAATCTTTGCTAATCATTGAATATTAAAAAAGTAAAAAAATAGAGCTGGCGGGAGATTACCGTCCGCTCTATTTTTATGAAAGTAGAAGAGCATTACTAGCGAGAACATGTCATGTTTCTGTCACAGATTCTTCATCGTATCTTTATATCCTAAACTTACAATCAAACTTCAGAGAAACAAAACAAAGAAGTTTTAGGAGGATATAGGCATATGAACATGACACATTATATGGGCTTACTTGCAGACAATCAACCATGGAACCTGATTATTTTTATGGCAATTCCGGTTATCTGTGCAGAAACAATTGCTGTAACTGAATTAGCGATATTGTTTACTAGAAATCTAACTGGTAAATTAAGATTGGTTAACAAAATAACATCCATTTTTGTTGGTATTTATTTTACTGGTATTTTTATCTACTTGCTATTTAATGCGGTTATTCCAATAACATCAAATGGAGAATGGCATGGATGGATTGATGTAGTTGCAGTAGGGTTCTACTTACTTGGAATCATCCCTTTACTGGGCATGGCACTATTGGATCTAAATCTTATTTATAAAAACAAATCACAAGAAGAAAAATTAAAAGTTCACGCAACTTTTGTTGGGATGTTTCTAATATTTGCACACATTGCCATGATCGCTGGAATGGTTGATCCAACAATCGTTTCTGACATGCCAAGAATGGGTCATAACATGTAAATATAAGGTTTGCACTAGTTGGATCGAGATCAGTAAATTTGGTTTATCGTGACCATTACTTTTTAGGCGATTCGGTCACTAAAGAACCTTTATAGTGCCCGTAGCTCTTACTTATTTTAGGTTATGGTCACTAAAGAACCTTTATAGTGCCCGTAGCTCTTACTTATTTTAGGTTAAGGTCACTAAGGAGCCCTTATAGTGACCGTAGCTCTTACTTATTTTAGATTACGGTCACTAAAGAGCCCTTATAGTAACCGTAGCTTTTACTTATTTTAGATTACGGTCACTAAAGAGCCCTTATAATGACCGTAGCTCTTACTTATTTTAGATTACGGTCACTAAAGAGCCCTAGAGTTACGATGAACTTGCCGCGGAATACAAAGCTTTTCAATACAATGAAAATCTCACCTTCAAAATGGAAGGTGAGATTTTTATTAACCTACATCGTCATATTCCCAGACTGATTCATCAAGTTCATTTGGGTCATTGTCCCGTAAGACTGCATATAGTTACTTTGAGTTGTATCCTTTAAGGCATGAATTTGATTAAATCCTCTCTGATTCGCATATTAGAAAGCTTCATAGACCATGTCAGCACTTGCATATGCTCCAAGTGTCATAGTCATAATCGAATCCTCCCAAAGGTTTATTTCGTGTATCCCTCATTAATGATTTCCCCGGCTAAACACAAATAATCTATTAAAAAAGAAATCACCAGCTCTACATATTAATGGTCATTTTGGAAATAATTATCATGACCATGATACGTTAGGGGAGAATTCATTTTGAGTGATTTATTAATAGCCCGTTCCTTATTTGGGACGACAATGGCTTTTCACATTATATTTGCTACGATAGGAGTCGGTTTGCCGCTGATGATTTTGGCTGCAGAACTTCTCTATCAAAAAACAAAAGATCAAGATTACGTGGTAATGGCGAAACGATGGACGAAGGCATTTGCCGTTCTACTGGGAGTCGGGATCCCGACTGGTACGATTGCGGGTGTACAATTATCGTTACTATGGCCTGGTTTTATGGAAGTGATTGGTCGAGTGATGCCACTTCCTTTCCAAATTGAAATCTATGCTTTTTTTATTGAGGCGTTGTTTATGTCTATTTACGTCTATGCTGCTGAGAGAATTGCTCCTTGGATGCGTATTGCCAGCTTAGTGCTGGTCGCAATCGGGGCTCTTTCCTCCGCTGTTTTAATTACCAATGTTCATGCCTTTCAAGGGACACCTGCTGGATTCCGTTATGAAAATGGAAAATTCCTAGATATCGATCCTTGGGCCGCTTTTTTTAATCCAAGCTTCTTTGTTACTGCTGGACATGTGGCATTGTCTGCCTATGTAGTGGGGGCTTTTGTTGTTGCATCTGTTGCGTCCTTTAAAATGATGAAAAATAAAATCGGGTCAAGAGTATATCTGTTTCATCAAAAAGCACTCGTCCTAAGTCTGGTCGTAGGTGGTATCTTTGCTTTTCTAACTGCTATAAATGGACATGAATCGGCTCAATACCTTCATAAATACCAGCCGGAAAAATTAGCTGCAGCAGAAGGGTTATTTGAAACACAATCCCATGCACCCTTAGCCATTGGTGGTTTTACGGACAAAGAAACGAAGGAAATTAAAGGAGCTATTGAAATACCTTGGGCGCTGAGTTTTCTCGCGGGGAACAGCTTTGATACCGTGGTTGTCGGTTTAAACGATTTTCCAGAAGAACTATGGCCGCCATTATTCATCCATACTCTTTTTAATGGAATGGTGTTTATAGGCTCGGCACTGATTATGGTTCCTTTGCTTGTTTTTGCATGGAGGAAATTTCTCAAAAAAACACATTACCCAAAGATTATGCTTTGGGGGCTGGTTACGACAGGTCCTCTGGCAGTGATCGCCATTGAATGCGGTTGGATTTTTGCCTGCACTGGCCGTCAGCCATGGGTAATCTACCATATCTTTTCGACAGCAGAGTCTGCAACGACGGCAACGAACTTAGGTACACTTTTTATATCGTTTATTGTTGTTTACATTATCCTAGGGCTTTCTGTGGTGTTCGTATTACTCTATTTCTTTAGAAAAAATACAGAATTAGATGATATCGAACGGGCAGAGAAAAAAGGCATCCCATTATTTAGTTCAAATTCGTAGGAGGAATAACAAATGGCTGATGCTCTAATTGCAATTACCGTGCTATGGGGTTTCGTGTTTATTTATGCTGTCATGGCCACAATGGATTTTGGAGCCGGTTTTTGGTCAATGATTTACATTAATCGGGAAAAAACAAAGGCAACCAACATTGCCAATCGGTATTTATCACCTACTTGGGAAGTAACAAATACCTTTATTGTTGCGTTAGTCGTTGCTGTTTACAGCCTTTTTCCAAGTGCGGCCTACACTCTAGGGACAATTTTACTGATTCCAGGCAGCTTAATTCTGCTTTTACTTGCATTACGGAGTGCCTTTTTAGTTTTTTCAAATATAGCTACGGAATATAAAAAGCCGCTAACTTACATTTCTGGCATTGCGGGAATTATTATTCCTGGCCTGTTAATTAGCGTTTTGCCAATTACGCATGGTCACTATGTTGATTTTACAGACGGCAGCGTGAATTTAAACCTTAACAGGCTTTTTTCGAGTCCCAATGAATATGCCTTTATAGGGTTTGCCATCACGAGTACACTTTTCCTCTCTTCTTTATTATTAGCGGATTATTCGAAAGCTTCGAATGAAATGGAGGCGTACCGAGTTTACCTTCGCGATGGAAAAATCCTGGGTCCGATTTCATTGATTATGGCGTTACTGATTATGCTTACGTTAAAAAATGAAGTCGGTTGGCTGTATGATAAGATGATGGAGGATCTTCCATTATTATTAATATCGGTTGGCTTCTTTTTAATAATAGGTTTTGGTTTATATGCGCCAAACCCTTTCAAAAAAGGGGAGCGTGGCATGCCAAGACTCGCTGTCATTGCCGTTACGATTCAATACCTGATTGCAAGCTATGTCTATGGAAAGGCCCATTTGCCGTATATCATCTATCCGAATGTTACCATTGAGTCCGCCTTTACAGACCCTAACTCCTTTAGAGCCGTGTTTATCACCTATATTGTCGGTTTCGCGATCCTGTTCCCAGGCTTTATTTACTTTTGGAGTTTATTCATGAATGATAAACGATATTTGAGGCAAAAGGGGAACCAGTAGGATCAGAACCGGATAGCCTGGTCATTGTCGGCATAGAGGATATTCACCTTGCCTACATACCTGGCAACGCGACCCGTATCCGTGTTAAAGCATCAGGTGATTTAGTACAAGTTGAAATGAATGAACTGGTGTAGGAGTAAACTGGATAAGAAAAGCGCAAGCGCCCTGTTAAGCCTCGACAAGCAAATGTTATCCACCCGGAAAGTCGCTCTTTGACTTTTTGGATCGAGGTTATTTGACCTCGAAGGGCTGGGCGCAGGAGTTAGACAGTTAACGTAAAAAAGCTCTAGTCCAATCTAGAGCTTTTTCTAATACTGCTGATTATCAAATATTGCAGGAAAAAAATATGAGCATAGAAACATACATAGGGGAAATCAAAAATAAAACATTAATCATGCTAATTAAAAGTACTTTTGAATGGCATCCGGAGGATCTTGACGATAAGCCAGTTTCCAAACCTTTAAGATATTTTCTTTTGTTACTTTCATCGCTGGTACAACATAGAAAGGAGCTACTTCCTTCCCAAGTAATGAATATCCCGCAATAATTGCTTGTGCAACTCCATTTTCATAAGGTAATTGCGCTCCAAGACCTTTAATATTTCCTCCAGAAGCAATTTGATATGCTGCACTACTTCCCAAATCAACGGTCGTAATGACTATATCAGTTTTCCCTGCTTTACGTGCTGCAGCTAGTACTCCTTTCGCGGGTTCATCCCAAATGGCAAAAATACCATCTAAATCTGGATTTTTTGCTAACATACCAGTGGCTGCTTTTTCCGCATCGTTTGGGGTGGTAATTCCAGTACGTACAACAATTTTAATATTTGGATATTTTTCTTTAATCGTAGTTTCGAATGCTTCTATACGCTGATTATTTACAAAGAAATCAACATTGTGGAAAATAATACCAATCTTACCTTTTCCTTTAAGTTCTTTACCCATAATCTCGGCTGCGAATATACCATTTCCATAGTTGTCAGATGTAACAACGCTCACATAATCTTTGCTAAATTCTAATCCTTCAGGCATGCTATCCATAAGAATTAGTTTGATTCCTGCTTCAGCAGCCTTTTTAAAAGCGGGAGCAGTTGCAACTGGATCAACCGGTAAGCTAACGATAACATCTGGTTTTTTAGCCATGATTATTTCGATATCTATTAATTGTTTTTCAGGCTTAAATTGTGCATCCGTAACAGCAACAACTTCAATACCCATTTTTTCAAAAGTATCTTTCAAACCATTAATGATCGCCGTTGAAAAATCATTTTCAGTATAGTGCATGGCAACAGCTGCCTTATAATTCATTTCCTTAAGCTTTTTCAGGTCTTTCAACGATAACTGGAGTGTTTTGGCTGAAATAGCCTCCTCTCCATGCGGCCCTGTGCTTAAAATTTCTTCATCCGGAATATTTTGGTTAATCGTACTATTCAGCGTTTCTCTTATGATGGTCAAAAACTCTTTTACATTAAAGGGTTTTGTTACATAATTATCAAACCCCTTGTCTAATGTATATTGAATATCCTGCGGAAGCGCATTGGCACTTACAGCAATTACGGCAATATCTTTTGTTTGTTTTATTGTTTTTAACCTATCAAATATTTCATAGCCATGGATATCGGGAAGGTTTAGATCAAGCAGAATCAAGTCCACTTTTTCATTCGCTGCCATTTCTAATCCTTCTTTTCCGGAACGAGCGGATAAAAGCGTATAGGAAGGCTGCGATTTCATGATGTTCCTTACTAGGTTTACGTTCGACGGGTTATCTTCAATATACAGTAAACGGTAGTCATCTGCCCTCCGGATATTATCCTTAGTAAGTTCAACCTCTTCACCCCATCTCATCACAGGCTTTAAATCATGGGGAAGAGGGAGGCTAAAGCAAAAATCACTTCCTAAACCTTTTTGACTCGTTACACTAATTTGCCCTCCCATTAGCTGGACGAGCTGTTTTACTAAAGACAATCCAATACCTGTACCTTCTTCTTGTGTCCCTTCAATTCTGTAAAAGGGAACAAATACCTTTTGATATTCTTCAACTGAAATTCCGACCCCTGTATCCGCAACATGAATGACCTGCTCGTTTCCTTTCAAATATGAGAATATCATGACTTTGCCACCTTCCCGATTATATTTGATCGCATTATCGAGAAGATTAAGAAAGATTTGTTTAAGACGAATGGGATCGGCAAGAATAAATATGTTTTGCCAGTAATCCAATTGGTTATGTATACTAATTCGCTTATTCTTGGCCAGTGGCTGCACGATATTGATACATTCATTGATAATCGTTAGAAGATCAATCTCTTCAATCGATACTTTTATATGGCCCGTCTCTATTCTTGATAAATCTAAAATATCGTTAATTATACTTAATAAATGTCTCCCTCCACTTAAAATCTCTTGGACAAAATCACGCTGATCATCATTTAAGGTTTCTTCAATTTCTAATAGCTGTGCAAAACCAAGGATTCCATTCAATGGTGTACGGAGTTCATGACTCATTTTAGACAGAAAGTCGGATTTAGCCATATTTGCTTTTTCTGCCTCTTCTTTAGCTTGAATTAAGGCATTTTTCATCTTTTTGCGTTCGGTGATATCAGAAATGGTAACAAGGGCAGCCTGTTCTTCATTATCACAAATTTTAAGAGGCGTTGAATTGACTGAGATCCATTTAGGTTCCTTATTCCCGTCGTTAATACCTAATATGAAATCATGGAAAGGAATACCATCCTTAAGTGTTATTATTCCTGGTAACTGAGAATAGGGTAACGGTGATCCGTCTTCATTTATATATTCTAGTTGCATCAAGCTGGATTCAGTTAAGAACTCTGATTTAATCCCCAGTATTTTTTCTGCATTTTCATTTAGGGCAACCATTTTCCCCGACTTTTCAAGAATCATTACACATTCGGACATGGTCCGAAGAACTTCCTTATATAAATTATCTTTATAAAAGATTTCCATTTTTTCTCCACCATTCCCTTTCGATTCGAAAAAACTACCTAAGCCGGATGTACTGTCTTATACTGTAAGTAGTTAGATTGCCTACTAACTAAAAAATAAGAAGTCATTTATTTCATTTTTTCACATATTATCTAGTTAATACGTTATGTGATATAGTTTAAACCAAACTTAATTACATGAGGGATGATTTATGAAAGTTTTGATTGCAGAGGACAATGCACCATCTAGAAAATTGTTAAAGCATCTGATTAAATCTGTTCCGAACTATCAAATTGTCGGAGAAGCAGTAAATGGTGAGGATTTAATCAACAAGGTAATGATGGAAAAGCCCGACATCGTGTTAGTTGATATTAACATGCCTTTATTGAACGGAATGGAAGCGGTTAAATCGTGTAAAAAAATTCTGCCAACCTTGCAGGTTATTTTTATCACAGGCCATGATGAATACGCGCTGGAAGCCTTTGGGGTGAATGCGATCGATTACATTGTAAAACCGATTGAAAGGGGCAGGCTTTATTCCGCTTTAGAGCGGGCAGCAGCCTTTTCGAAGAAAACCGGCACGGTTACGCCATCTGCTCCTGTCAAAAAGGATTTAATGATCAAACAGCGTAACCAGTATTCTTTTATTCCGTTAGAGGAGATTATTTTTATTGAAAGAGCTGACCGAAAGTCCGTCATTCATACGGTTAATCAAAAAATTGAGTTAAATGAAGCGTTAACCGACCTTGAAGAAATTCTTGATTCGCGATTTGTTGCCTCCCATCGTTCTTATATTATCAATTTGCAACATTTAACGAAAATTGAAGCGGCTGGCCAATCGTACAATGCCTATTTTAAAAATTATGAAGAGACTGCAAAGGTTTCGAAGAATAAGCTTGCAGAGTTGCAAAAATGTAAATCGTTGTAAAAAGTAAGGCTCAGTAATGAAAAATTACTGGGTCTTATTTTTTTTTAAAAAAAAGCTTTTTTTGTTCGAATGAATGAAATGGCTTTCTGGATGAAAAAAACTAGTAGCCAATTGGACAAAAAGCTTGTCTGAAGGCGATTAGACGACAGTTTTGTAATCGATTACAATCCGAGTATAGAAACAGGAAAGGAAAAGAGAACAGAGATGGTTGGGATTGTGGATGTAGCAAAAAAGGCTAATGTTTCAACTGCAACAGTATCTCGTGTATTAACAAAGCCTGAAACAGTTAGGGGAACAACGACGGAAAAAGTGTTAAAGGCGATTGAAGCATTGAATTATCAGCCTAATATCTTAGCACGCCAGCTAAGAAGACTCGAAACGAAGACAATTCTAGTCGTTGTGCCTGACATTACAAATCCCTTTTTTTCAAAGGTGTTAAGGGGGATTGAAGCTGTCGCAGTTGCAAAAGGATATCAGGTTTTACTCGGTGATACAGGCAATGATGTGGAACGAGAAAAGGGGTATTTAAACATCCTGCAGCAAAAAAAAGCAGATGGAATGGTTTTATTAACCGCCAGAATGGATGCAGCAGCCGTTGAAGAGGTGGCCCGAAGTTTTCCGGTGGTGCTGGCATGTGAATATATTGAAGGCTCCAGGATCCCAACTGTTTCCATTGATAACATCAGTGGTGCCAGAAAGGCAACGGAATATTTAATCGATTTGGGACACGAAAGAATTGGCTGCATCACTGGACCTCTCGATATCGTATTGAGCCGAGACCGCCTCAAAGGATTTTATCAGGCGATGGCAAGGAAAAACCTTATCGTTGACCCCGTGTTAGTCCAGGAGGGTGACTTCTCATTTGATAGCGGTTTTAATCTCATGATGAAGTTTTTCGCTCTTGGCCAACTCCCAACAGCGATATTCGCTGCAAGCGATGATATGGCCATGGGAGTGATTAAGGCGATTAAATCAAAGGGTCTTAAGGTTCCTGAGGATATTTCGGTTCTAGGTTTTGATAATCTAAAATTTTCCTCCATATTTGAACCGGGTCTTACAACGATTGCACAGCCAGCATTCGAAATTGGTGAGAACGCGATGGAATTACTGATGAAGCTCATCAACAAAGAGGAAGTCAAACGCGAGCAAATTATCTTAGCTGACCAGTTGGTTGTAAGGGAGTCTGTCAGAACTATTTAAAAATTTTTAATAAGAAATGTAATCCTTTGCATTTTTGGGAAGTCCATGAGATTCCTATTCTATCTCTTAAATGTAAACGATTACTAGATAAAATTTACTAAACTTTCAATTTATGAAAAGGGGGTGGTGCCACACTTTAGATTCTAAGGGTGGTGCCAACAAAATAACGAGCTTTAACTAAATAACTAAAATAGTGGGGGTTAATCAAATGAAAAAGAGTTTTTCACTTTCGGTATTATTGTTATTGATTTTAAGTATCGTGCTGACGGGATGCGGCGGCAATAAATCTACTTCAGGTGATCAAGCAACGACAAAAAAGAATGAAAACTATTCAGAAACAGCTTCAGGTCCATTAACGATCAATCCAGCAATTCCAGACTTAGAAGTTAAAGATAAAGGTCCAAACGGTGAACAAGCTGTTTCAGCAAAGACATTACAGCTTACGGAAGAAGAGCTAAAAAAGATTAAAGATGGAAAATATAAAGCGGCCATTGTTATGCATTATTCTGGTACTGACTATATGAATGCCGCAGTAGGTGCGATGCAGGATACGTTTAAGAAAATGGGTATCAAAGTAGTTGCTGTAACAGATGCACAGTTTAAAGCAGAAAAGCAAGTAAATGATATTGAAACGGTTTTAGCAAAAAAACCTGACATCATGATTTCAGTTCCAGTTGATGCCGTTTCTACAGCACCGGCTTATAAAAAAGCAGTTGCACAAGGGGTTAAATTAGTATTTATGGATGGAGCTGCAGAAGGCCTTGTCCCTGGAAAAGATTACATCAGTATTGTATCTGGTGACAACGCGGGTAACGGAGCAACAGCAGCGGACGTTATGGCTGAAAAACTAGGTGGAAAAGGTAAAGTTGGTATTGTATATCACGATGTAAACTTCTTTGTAACAAAAAATCGTTCGGATGCCTTTGAAGCAAGAATCAAGGAAAAATATCCAAATATTGAGATTGTAGCAAAAGGCGGTATTACCGGTCCAAACGATGCTGAAAAAGTAGCTTCTGCGATGCTTACAAGAAATAAAGATATTGATGGAATCTTTGCTCCATGGGATGTACCTGCTGAAGGTGTTATGGCAGCTGCCCGCACTGCAGGCAAAAATGATCTTGTTGTAACAACTGTTGACTTGGGAACAAACGTTGCAATTTCAATTGCACAGGATGGAATCGTAAAAGGACTTGGAGCTCAGCTGCCATATGACCAAGGTGTTGCACAAGGGATTCTTTCCGGCTATGCACTATTAGGTAAGGAAGCGCCAGCTTATGTTGCTTCGCCATCGATTAAAGTCACAAAAGATAATGTATTAGATTCTTGGAAGCTTATCTACGGGACAGAAGCACCAAAAACAGTTCAAGATGCAATGAAATAAAAAATAGGATAGGGGCTGCCCGAAAAGCAGCCTCTATCACGAAAAGAAGGTGAACTTGATGGAACAACCTATTCTAGAAATGAAAAATATTAGTAAAGCATTTAACGGGATTCCCGTATTAAAAGATGTTAATTTCTCCGTGAAAAAAGGGAACGGCTATTTCTTGGTCGGCTAATAGAATTTCTTTGGCACGATCTAGATTCATATGAACACCTCAATATTATCCTATCCTATACAGGAATTTTATATTCTAAGCTCAGTAATAACCCCCTGGATGAAATAATTGATAGACAGAAGAAGTAACAAAGATTATCACATATTCTTCGTGAACAAAATGAACAAAATGGTTAATAAGTTTTTAATGCTGTTTAAATGTATAATCTATTAAATATTCAAAAGTTTTGTAAAATTAAGAAAACGTTTACAAGGGGGAAATGAAATGTTTTCTATTAAAAAAATCTCAGCAGTAATGTTTGCAGGAGCAATGGCACTGAGCCTTGGTGCTTGCAGCAGCAGTAATGAAACAGCAAGCCCGGGTAAGAAAGAAGAAACTACTGGCTATCCTACGAAAGCGATTACAGTGGTCGCGCCATCAGGGGCAGGTGGCGGATGGGATTTAACCGCTCGCGCGTTCACGAAAGTGCTGGGTGAAACGAAGATTGTTGATCAGCCTTTGACGGTAGAGAATAAGCCTGGCGGCGGGGGCGCTGTCTTCATGGCTGAATACGCTACCCAGCAAGTTGAGAATAATGATATGCTTTTTGTCAATTCACCACCGATTGTGATTAACAACCTGAAAAAAGAAGGAAATAGTCCATACGGTTACAAAAATACAACACCATTGGCGCAGCTGACAAAAGATTTTGGGGCAATTGTTGTAAAAGCAGATTCCAAATTTACAGACTTAAAATCAGTTTTGGAAGAGGTAAAGAAAGATCCTAGTAAACTAACATTTGCAGGTGGATCTGCACCAGGTTCCATGGACCATTTAATTTCCATTCTTCCGGCTTATAAATATGGAGTAGATCCAACAAAAGTAAAATACGTTTCCTATGATGGCGGCGGTGAAGCAATTACTGCACTTCTTGGCGGTAACGCAGATGTCATTGGTACCGATGCCTCTAGTGTTAAAGAATTTTTAAAAGCGGGCAAGGTGCGCGTGTTGGCGATTACTTCAGATGAGCGTTTAGCTGGTGATTTTAAAGATGTTTCAACGGCAAAAGAACAGGGTGTTGACGCGGAGTTTACGATTTGGCGAGGGGTTTTCGGACCGGAAAAAATGTCTAAAGAAGCAAAGACATATTGGGAACAAGCAATTGATAAGCTAGTTAATTCTCCTGAATGGAAAAAAGAAGTAGAAACGCAAGGCTGGGAATTGGAATATAAAAACAGCTCTGATTTCAAAAAGTTTTTAGAGGAGCAAGAAAGCCAAGTCCAACAATTATTAACAGCACTAGGAATGCAAAAGTAAAACAGGAGGGAAGGAGTTAACTTTCTCCTTCCTCTATTTTTTCTAAAGGGGGATTAGAAATGGAATTAAAATTCGATTACATTGCATCCACATTGTTCCTAGCTGTTGGTATTCTCTTTATGATTGGGAGCAAGAGTCTTGGAAGCTCATCCTATGGAAGTGCAGTAGGACCTGATATCTTTCCATTAATACTTGGAAGCGCACTCGTTTTATTAAGTATCCGTTTATTTTATGAAACTTTCGTCACCCACAATCAACAGAGAACGAAGGAAAAATTACAGTACAAGCCTTTCTTAATCATTTTCGCGGCTACATTGTTTTATATATTAACCTTGGAAACAATCGGGTATGTCATCACTACTTTTCTATTTTTATTCGTTTGCTTTCAAACAATGGAACGTTCGAAAGTGATTCTATCGCTTATCATATCTGCTGGCTTTTCAGGACTTGTTTATTTTTTATATGTAGAACTTTTAAAAGGTACACTTCCGGACTGGCCAATTTGGTTTCAATAGTTAACAAGGAAGCTTTTAGAAAGGAGACGAAGCATGAGTACTATCGATTATTTATTTCAGGGATTCGGAACGGCACTTATTTGGTATAATATCCTTTTTGCTTTTATTGGCGTTTTAATTGGGACAGCTGTTGGTGTGCTTCCTGGAATTGGACCGATGAGTGGTGTTGCACTTCTCATTCCGGTAACCGCTTCTATTACAGGCGGCCTCCCGCCAGAACAGGCGGCAACGAGTGCAATCATCCTGCTCGCTGGAGTTTATTATGGAGCGATGTATGGAGGATCGACGACTTCCATTCTATTAAATACACCAGGGGAATCCTCTTCTGTCGTGACCACTTTAGATGGTTACCAGATGGCAAAGAAGGGAAGAGCGGGAAGTGCCTTGTCCATTGCGGCGATTGGTTCCTTTGTGGCCGGGATTGTTACACTTGTAGCTCTGATTCTATTAGCGAAACCTCTTTCAGCAGTAGCGATTAAATTTGGACCTGCAGAGTATTTTTCTTTAATGCTGTTGGGGCTGGGAGCTGTCAGTGGACTGGCTGGAAAATCGGTAACGAAAGCATTAATCATGACAGTTTGTGGGTTATTACTTGGAACGATTGGAATTGACAGCGTATCAGGTATTGCGAGATTCACCTTTGATGTCCCGTGGCTTTTTCAGGGAATAGAGTTTTTAACGATTGCAGTAGGATTGTTTGCACTCGGTGAAGTGTTTAAGACCATCTTGGAAAAAGATGAGGAAGAGGCTGAAATTGCAAAGATAAATAACTTACTGCCATCTAAAGAAGAGTTAAAAGAATCTGCAGGTCCCATCACCCGCGGTTCGATATTAGGTTTTTTCGTAGGAATTTTACCTGGTGCCGGGGCAACTCTTGCTTCCTTCTTTTCTTATATTCTAGAAAAAAAGATTTCAAAAACTCCTTCAAAGTTTGGAACGGGAACAATTGCTGGGGTTGCTGCACCAGAATCGGCGAATAACGCGGCATCTGGCGGGGCTCTGATTCCATTATTAACATTAGGTATTCCAGGATCAGGTACAACGGCCATTTTAATGGGAGCATTGATGATGTATAATGTTCAACCAGGACCGTTATTATTTGAGGACCACCCTCAAGTGGCATGGGGACTGATTGCCAGCATGTTTATCGGAAATATCATGCTTTTAATTTTAAATCTCCCGCTTGTCAAAGTGTTTGCCAAAATTATACAAACACCAAAACAATTCTTGATTCCTTTGATTATTGCAATCTCAATTTTTGGGGTCTATGCGGTCCAAGTATCGACTTACGATCTTTTACTTTTATTGGGATGTGGACTTCTAGGATATTTCTTAAGCAAGAACGATTATCCAATTGCCCCTCTCGTACTAGGGTTGGTATTAGGTCCCATGGTCGAGAATAATTTACGAAGGGCTTTAACGATTTCGAATGGTGATTTCAGTATATTCGTTACACGACCAATTTCTCTCGTTTTTCTTCTCATTACTCTTCTATGGCTGGTCATTCCGTTCATAATGAAAAGAAGAGGAAAGGATGTAATTATCAATATCGAAGGATAATTTTTATAATAATGCGAAAACTCCTTTATTTAAGGAGTTTTTTTACTATAATATGAATGAGGTGATTGCATGCGGTTACATTCGAAATTAATGCTAGTCATTCTTCTTCTAATTATCTTAATCGGAGTTATTTTTGAGGTCACTTTTAAGAATATAATGGAGACCAATCTTAAACATGAAATAGGTTCTAAAGCCTTATCTGTAGCTCAATCGATTGCAAGTATGCCAGATATTAAGGAAGCATTTCATGCGGAAAACCCAGCGGCCGTTATTCAGCCGATCGCAGAAAGCATTCGGAAACAGGTTGGAGCAGAATTTATTGTGATTGGGAATACGAATGAAATCAGATACTCGCATCCCAATCCGAAGCGGTTAGGACAAAAAATGGTTGGGGGAGATAATGAACTTGTTTTCAAAGGAGAACCTGTTATATCAGAATCTATTGGGACTCTCGGTCCGTCTCTAAGGGGAAAAGCACCAATCTTTGAACAGGGAGAAGTTATTGGCGTGGTATCTGTCGGCTATCTTCAAACGGATATTGAAAAGGAAGTTTCAAAAGTCCAGAAGAAAATCTTTTTTACTACGTTCCTTATTTTAATTGGTGGATTACTAGCTGCCTTACTCATTTCTTTAAATATAAAAAAAGCGTTGTTTGGTCTAGAACCGAAAGAAATCGCCTGGATGTACCAAGAGAAACATGCCATATTAGAATCAATTCATGAAGGAATCATTGCAATCGATACTGATGGACGAATTACCGTTGTGAATGAAACAGCTCATAAAATTTTAGGGGTACCGAATGAAATGCTGCTCCGTGGAAAAAGAATCGAAGAGGTCATAGAAAATACAAATTTACTAGAAGTCGTTCAAAATGGGAAGGCAGAATATGATAGGGAAACTATCATTTTTGGGGAGGTATTTTTGGCAAACCGGATTCCGATTTTTAATAAGAAAGGTGATGTGATTGGGGCTGTAGCAAGTTTACGGAATAAGTCGGAGCTTGCCCAGTTACTGCAGGAATTATCCCATGTAAAAGCCTACGCAGAAGGTTTGCGTGCTCAAACCCACGAGTATTCCAATCGTCTCTATACCCTACTAGGTTTGATCCAATTAGGGTCTTATAAAGAAGCCATTGATTTTATCTCAAAGGAAGTGGATGTCACACAAGGATTCATTCAATTTTTAATGAAGGAAATACCCGATCCTATTATTGCTGGATTTATATTAGGGAAGGTAAGTCTAGCAAGCGAATTGAAGGTGAAGTTTTCAATAGATAGAGAGAGCAGCTTTAAAGACATACCATTTGAAATCAGCAGAGATTCATTAGTAACCATTATTGGCAACCTTGTCAATAATGCTTTTGAAGCTGTAAGAGAAAATATTGGAGAAAAAAGAGTATCTCTATTTTTTACCGACCTTGGTAAAGAGCTCATTATTGAGGTAGAGGACAATGGAAAAGGAATAGATAGTAATGTTAACGGCCAGATATTCAAAGAAGGCTTTACGACAAAGGACAAGAACAGTAATGCCGGCATTGGACTGAGTCTCGTTCAAAATGCAATTAATAGTTTAGGTGGATATGTCACGTTTTCATCTAAAGTGGGAGAAGGAACGATTTTCACTGTGGCGATTCCAAAAAGCATGGGGGATGTGAACGATGGTGAACAGGAATATCGAATTGTTAATTATTGAGGATGACTTAAGGATAGCAGAGATCCAAAAACGTTACATTGAACAGATTGAAGGCTTCCAAACAGTAGGAATTGCTGCAAGTTATCTTGAGGCCAGAACCTTAATTGATATCTTAAAACCGGATTTACTTTTGCTGGATGTATATTTTCCAGACATGAATGGGCTCGATCTTTTAAAGGAAACAAAACAGCAGCCCAAACAAATGGATGTTATTATGATTACAGCAACAAAGGAAATAAATCAGGTCCAAGAAGCCATTCGTATTGGTGTTTTCGATTATATTATCAAGCCAGTTGTTTTTGACCGCTTTAAACAATCGTTACTGAGATATAAGGATTATCACACAAAGGTATTAGAATTAGGGAAAGAAAATATTCATGTCACACAACAGCAGGTGGACAAGCTTTTACGAAAAGATGTTGATGGTGCAAGTAACGAAAAGTCTTACCTTCCAAAAGGGATTGACCCGCTAACGCTTGAAAAAGTAATGGAGTTTCTCAGGAAGGTTGAATATGGACTAACAGCAGAGAGTGTGGCGAAAGAAATCGGTGTAAGCAGGACAACTGCAAGAAGATACCTTGAACATTTAGTATCAAATGACAGCATTGAGGCCGATTTATCATACGGAACTGTAGGCCGGCCAGAACGAGTTTATATCGTTTCAAACAAAGTAACTAAATTTTAAAAGCTTTATTTTAATAGGAGGTTTTCTGCCTGAAGACAATTAAAGTTTCACTGCAAACCAAAATATTCGGGCTGGTTCTCTCACTAGGTTTATTGTTAATTTTACTTTTAACAGGATTTTATAGTTATATGGAAAGTAACCAAATTGAGGAAAACAAGGGAAGGCTCGCTTTAGAATTATCGAAAACCGTATCATTTATTCCAACTATCATCGATGCTTTTCAAACAAGCGACCCAGCAAAAACGATACAGCCTATCGCAGAAAAGATAAGAAAAGAAACAGGTGCCGAATTTGTAGTCATAGGAAATAGAGATGGCACGAGATATTCGCATCCTTTGAAAACAAAAATTGGGCAGAAAATGACAGGGGGAGATAATGAAAGAGCGCTTGTCCAAGGAGAGTATTATATCTCGAAGGCAGAAGGTACACTAGGACCATCTATTAGAGGAAAATCCCCTATTTTTAATCAGCAAGGGGAGATTATCGGAATCGTTTCAGTAGGATATCTCCTTGAAGATGTCAATCAGCAAATTCTAAATAATCTGAGGAGAGTACTCATTGTATCCTTTTTCGCCATTTTGATTTCACTTATAGGCAGTGTTTTACTGGGACGAAATATCCGCAGGGATACAATGGGGCTCGAGCCTTACCAAATTGCATCCCTATATAAAGAGAAAAACGCTGTACTCCATGCGGTAAAAGAAGGCATCTTAGCAATTGATAAAGAAGGCAACATTACAATGATGAATCAGCAGGCGAAGCGGCTTCTACAGCTTCGGGGATCCGTCAGAAATATGAAAGTGGATGGGCTATTTCCATCAAATTATTTGTATGAGGTATTAACAACGGGAAACTCTCAATCAGATAAAGAAATGATCTGGAATGATAAAACCATCATCGTTAATAGTACTCCGATTGTTGATGAAAATGGTATTAAAGGGGTTGTTGCTTCTTTTCGTGACAAAACAGAAATAGAGCAAATGCTAAATACTATATCTGAAGTAAAAAGATATTCGGAAGATCTTCGTGCACAAACCCATGAATTTACCAATAAACTATACGTTTTAATGGGTCTGCTTCAGCTTGGTCAATATAGAGAGGCAATAAATATGATCCAAAGCGAAACCCAAACTCTGCAATTTCAGAATGCAGTCGTTTTTAACCAAATAAAGGATACAAAAGTGCAGGCAATCCTTTTGGGGAAATTAGGAAAAGCATCAGAAAAGAAAATTAAGTTTGAGATCATTCCAGACAGCTATTTGGAAAGATTACCATCCCATGTTAAACTATCAAACTTGATCGTGATCCTTGGCAACTTAATTGATAATGCCTTTGAAGCTGTCTATAAATGTGAAAAACCTACCGTTAAGTTTTTCGCCATGGATATCGGAAGTGATATCATTTTTGAGATTTCAGACAATGGGATGGGAATAAGGGATGAGAACATTCCTCTTCTGTTTGAAAGGGGATTTACCTTAAAAAAAGGTAATGAACCGAGGGGATTTGGCTTATCAAATGCTGAAGAGGCTGTAGTGGAGCTGAATGGGATGATCGAGGTCCAAAGTAATCCAGAAAGTGGAACTGTATTTACCGTTTATCTTCCAAAGACTGTGCAAGGAGATGAGAATTTTGGATAAGATAAAAGTGGCTATAGCGGAAGACGACTTTCGAATAGCGGATATACATGAGAAATTTTTAGAAAAGTTTAAGGAAATTGATGTGGTTGGTAAATCATTGAATGGTGAACAGACTATGCAATTATTAGAGCAGAAGACCCCAGATTTACTGCTTTTAGATGTGTATATGCCGGATGTACTTGGTTCTGAGCTGCTTCCTGTAATTCGGGAGAAATTTCCAAAGGTCAGTATTATTATGATAACAGCCGCAACAGACAAAGTTTTCCTCGAAAAAGCTTTAAGCTATGGTGTTGAGAATTACTTAATCAAGCCAGTAAGTAGGGAAAAATTTGATGAGGTCATTCAGGATTATATTAAAAAACTCGAGCTTCTTTCAGCAGCGCAGGAAGTTAATCAGAATTATGTTGATCTGCTGTTTCGTAAAGGGAAAAATGAAGCGCTGACAAAGAGCGGAGGATTGCCAAAAGGAATTGACGAAATTACTTTAGGAAAAGTTAAGGCTGTTTTCCACGTAAGAAAAGGTGGAATTTCCGCAGAAGAGGTTGGTAAGGAAATTGGAGCTTCTCGGATAACTGCACGAAGGTACTTGGAGTTTCTCTCCTCCACACAGGAGGTTAGAGCAGAAGTGGTTTATGGAATTGTGGGAAGACCGGAAAGAAAATACTACCCAGTTTAGGAAGGAGGGCAAATTACCCTCCTTCTGTTCTTTTTTAATACTTCTATTAGATTTTTTTTTGAGGAAAATCACTTTCACGTGAACAAAATGTACAAAATCAATTTTACTTACGTTAATAACTTTACTTTGGTAACGTTTTCACTACTGAATATTTTGATTATATTTAATATACAAATAAAAGGGGTGAAAAAGATGCTAGCTATATTAGGTTTTTTGATGATACTTACCTTTATGATTTTAATTATGACAAGACGTCTTCCTGCGATGATTGCACTTATCGTTATTCCTGTCATTTTTGCATTTATGGGCGGCTTTGGAAAAGAAATGGGGCCGATGGCGCTTGAAGGAATTAAAAGTGTTGCCCCAACAGGAATTATGATCCTCTTCGCAATTCTCTTCTTCGGTATCATGATTGATGCAGGTGTATTTGATCCTATTATTTCTACTATATTAAAGGTTGTAAAGGGAGATCCGTTAAAAATAGCGATTGGTACGGCAGTTCTTGCACTAGTAATATCTCTTGACGGAGACGGAACAACTACATACATGATTACGATTTCTGCCATGCTGCCATTGTATAAACGGATTGGCATGAAACCATTAATTCTTGCGGGAATTGCTGTTTCTGCTTCAGGTGTCATGAATCTTCTACCGTGGGGTGGACCTACCGCAAGAGCAATGACCGCTTTACAACTGGAGATGTCAGATATTTTTATTCCGGTTATCCCCAGCATGGTGGGTGGAATTCTTTTCGTATTGTTCATGGCCTACTGCCTTGGAAGAAAAGAAAGGAAACGGGTTGGTATTTTGCAAATTGATTTCAGCATCAATGCTGAGGTAGCTGCTACTTCAGAAGATGTTTATCTCAAACGGCCAAAGTTAATACTCGTAAACTATTTTTTAACGATTATTTTATTAGTTGCACTAATCAATGAGCTTCTCCCAGCAACTGTTTTGTTTATGATTGGATTTGCAGTGGCTATTACGATAAATTATCCAAAAATTAGTGATCAAAGAGAGCGTATTGTCAATTATGCTGATAATGCCTTATCGGTTGTTTCTATGGTATTTGCAGCAGGGATCTTTACTGGTATACTTACTGGTACGAAAATGGTCGATGCGATGGCAACCTCAATGATTTCCTATATTCCTGATGTTCTAGGTTCTCAATTTGCACTTATTACAGCGATTATCAGCGCACCTCTAACGTTCTTCATGTCGAATGATGCTTTTTACTATGGTGTTTTACCTTTGCTTGCTAAAGCAGCTAGTGTATATGGAATTGACCCTGAGTTTATCGGACGTGCTTCATTGTTGGGGCAGCCTGTCCATTTATTAAGCCCGCTTGTACCTTCAACGTACTTATTAGTCGGTATGGTGGGAGAAGATTTTGGGGACTTACAGCGCGCATTTCTCAAATGGGCCTGTGGTTCGACTTTGGTAATGATAGTCGTTGCAATTTTATTGTCAATTATTCCTTTTTAACGAAAAGTGAAAATCGATTGGGGATGAGTGTTAATGTGGATAATCACCGTCTATTCAAAGGGGAACAATATTTCTATGTTTGAATTTAATTCTGAAAAAGAAGCCAGAGAAGTTTTTAAGAATGTTAAAGGTTGTAAGATTCTATCAGAGATTATTTATTATAACGATTAGGTAGTATAAGAAATAGGAAAATGCAATTTATTAATTAATAAACTGCATTATTCCTTTTTTCATTAGAAAGAGAGAAGGTAAGCTATATGAATATTTTATTTCATATATTATTGGATATTATTTTTCCGATATTCGTGTTAATTGGGGTAGGTGCCTTATTGCAGCGGAAAATAAGAATGGATTTATCTACACTGTCAACATTGACGGTGTATTTCTTATTGCCTGCCGTTTGTTTTGTAAACATTTATCAGAGCAAAATGTCAAGTGAGTTAATTAGCCAAACATTACTATTTTTAATCCTATTTAATATTCTGCTTATCCTTACCAGTATGTTTATTGCAAAAGCGAACAAGTTTGACCGTAAGTTGACAGCAACCTTTAAGAACAGCATGGTTTTGAGTAATTCTGGTAATTATGGTCTCCCTGTAAGTGAATTAGTTTTTTCTGCTAATCCTGCTGGTATGTCGATACAGATTATTATTTCTATTTTTCAAAATCTCCTTACTTTTACATATGGCTTTTTCAACAGTGTCTCTGCCCAGAGCAGCGGTAGAGAAATCTTGAGTAAGATTATCCGTCTTCCGGTTATCTACGCTTTATTATCAGCCATATTGTTGAAAGGGCTCAATATTCAAATTCCACAATTTTTGTGGAAGCCAATTGAAAATTCATCAAATGCGTTTTTGGCCGTTGCACTGGTCACCCTTGGAGCTCAAGTAGCATTTTTAAGGATTACACGAATATCTAGACCGATTGTTTGGATTGTAACTGGCCGGTTGATTATTTCTCCTTTCGTTGGGTTACTAGTTATATACTCTCTTGGATTAACAGGAATAACTGCTCAGGCACTATTTATAGCCAGCTCATTTCCTACTTCAAGAAATAGTGCTTTACTGGCACTCGAGTATGATAATTACCCGGAATATGCTTCGCAAGCAGTTCTATTAACTACTGTTATCAGCAGTATTACCGTTGCAATTGTTGTTTATCTATCAAAAATTCTTTTTGGAAATGGATAGGGCAGGTAGTGGTTATTGCTTAATGATATTTCAAAATAATCAGACTATATGTTATAATTTTCTAATACATAAAGAATTCTTGTTAAATACTATTGTATGAGGCGGTGAATATTTAGTATGAATACAATAGAACAGCCTTTAATAGAATGCTTTCAAAAGGTTTGCAGCTCCATTGGAAGTTTTAAAACAGGGATAACAGAAATCTACCTTCTGAATAATCTTTATACATACCATTGCCATTACGATACCCGTGAGAAAAAAGTCATCGTTGATGAAAATGAGCGTAAAAGGTTGAATACGATAAATTGGAAAGAATCTATTCATTCAAATGCTATATATTCCGAGGAGTCTCAAACATTATTGATTTATGCCTGTCCGGTTTTACAAAATGGTGAACATCAATATACATTAGTGACAAAATATCATGAAAAAAATAATAAAAAAATACTACAAATTCTAGACCTCCTGGCAAAACAGCTAAGTTATCAACTCGTAACCCAGCCAAATCTTAAATCCTTATTCTTGCATAGTAAATATCAGCAGCAAATAACGAACACCATCGAGGAAGGGTACTTGACCGTTGATCAAAAAGGAATTATTACTTTTATAAATAAAATTGGGACTAGCATTCTAGGACTTGATGAAAATGAACTAACCGGGAAGTCACTAATCGGAATTCTTCCTAATTTTAAGCCTTCCCCTCTTGTAACACTACAAACAAAAGAGAACTGGGTGAACCGTGAAGTATCTTTTGAATCACCAAAAGGGAAGATTCATCTAGTTTTTTCTGTAACACCTTTATTTGAAAATGGGGGTCCTGTTGGAATCGTCATTACCTTTAGAGAAATGAAAATTATCATGAAAAAATTGGAGAGCTTAGTCAATATCAATCCAATATTTCAATTCGAAGATATCATATATAAAAGCACTTCCATGCAAGAGTTGATTAAGACAGCAAAGGTCGCGGCAAAAACAGAATCTAATATTTTAATAGAAGGGGAGAGCGGGACCGGAAAAGAACTAATCGCTCAAGCCATACATAATCAAAGCCAGCGTAAAGGGAAGCCGTTTGTTGTCATTGACTGTTCTTCCATACCGAGAGATTTAGTAGAAAGTGAGTTATTCGGCTATGTCGATGGCGCTTTTACTGGTGCCCGAAAAGGCGGAAGGCTTGGAAAATTTGAAGTTGCCAATGGAGGTACTGTATTTCTTGATGAAATCGGGGAAATGCCTTTAGAAATTCAAGTGAAACTGCTGCGTGTTCTTCAAACCCGTACAATTACACGTGTTGGCGGACATGAGCCGACAACATGTAATGTTAGAATCATTGCAGCAACGAACCGAAATCTTGAGGCAGAAGTTGAATACCAAAATTTTCGATTAGATCTTTATTATCGTTTAAATGTCCTGCAGCTAACCATCCCACCAATAAGGGAAAGAGAGGGTGACATTCCCTTATTGGCAAAAACCTTAGTTGAGGTAGCAGCAAAACGAACCAATCGTCAAGCACCAACCATCTCTTTGGAAACGATGAAAATACTTGAAAGCTATTCATGGCCCGGAAATATAAGAGAATTAGAGAATGTAATAGAAAGAGCGATTCTAATTGCTCATGTTGTGATGGAACCTGAACACTTACCCAATTATCTGCTGAATGCACTTGTTAATAGTGATAAAAGAAAACCGGCGCAATCTATCAATCTTAATGATGCGAATTCTATTAGAGAGAAGGAAAAGGAATTAATTCGTAACACTCTTGATCATGTATATTGGAACAAAAGCCAAGCAGCGCGAAAACTGGGGATATCCCGCTCAAACTTATATGAGAAAATAGCAAAATATAATATTGAACAGGTGAATAGATAAATGTAAAAGGGATGATATCAATCATGGTTATTCATATCGACCTTGTGGTGGACATAGTTAAAAAGGTGTTTGAGCAATACAAAACCTACAATGAAATAAATACGCAAATCCAAATTGTGAGTTCCGATCTATCTTACATTTGTCATTTCGACCCTCATTTAGATGAAGTGTTTTTGGATAGTGGCAGAGGAATTGACCTGCCCCGTGATGTAACACTCATGCACAAAACGACATGCTATACTAACACCTTGTCTGGATGGGCTCCGGCAGGAAAATCAGAATTTTTATACTCCTCACCCATTATCGTAGAGAAAAAAACTAAGTATTATTTGGTGTGTACCTCTGAAATTGCTCATGATGCACTTACTCTAGTTATAGTAGAACTTTTGTCAACGTATATTAGCACCATGCTTGAAACAAACATGAAGCTTCAGGAGGTTCACTTAAAAAACGATCATATGAAACAGATTACCGAAACGGTTAGTGCAGGCAGTTTATCTGTTGATAAGTTTGGAAACATCATGTTTATTAATGAGGTGGGAGGGGAAATGCTCGGTGTAAGAGCAGAAGAAGTATTAGGACAGCCCATTTCTAAGGTTTTGGATAACCAGGCATTTTCATTAGACGTTTTGGAAATTGGTATGCCGGTCATTAACAAAGACATAATTATAAAAATTAATAAGGGGCAATATCATTTTCGATTATCTTCCGTTCCCCTCTATGATAATTCGAATGAACCAATCGGGGTTATGTTTCACTTTAAAGATATTAGAAAAGAAGTAGAGATGATTGTTAACACAAAGGGCTTTTTTAACTTTGATGATATTATATATCAATGTAAAGAAATGGAGAGTTTAATCCAATTAGCCAAAAAGGCGGCATTACAGGACTCAAGTATCTTAATTGAGGGTGAAAGCGGAACAGGGAAGGAACTCATTGCCCAGTCTATTCATAATTACAGCATCCGTTCGAACCATCCATTTATTGTCATTGATTGCTCTGCTATACCAAGGAATCTAGTGGAAAGTGAATTATTTGGCTATGAAGCTGGTGCGTTTACCGGTTCTCACAAAGGCGGCATGATGGGAAAGTTCGAACGTGCCAACGGTGGGACGGTTTTCCTAGATGAGATTGGAGAAATGCCATTAGAGATTCAATCCAAGCTTCTTCGTGTGATACAAAGCAGGTCGATCACGAGAATCGGAGGACATGAACCGATTTCACTTAATATCAGGATTATTGCAGCTACAAATAGAAATTTGGCGCAAGAAGTATCGGAAGGTAATTTTCGAAATGATTTATATTATCGACTGAATGTGATCAATTTGTTCGTCCCGGCTTTACGTGATCGTAAAGGAGATCTTCCGCTACTTGTGAATAAATTGATGGAAAAGACAGCGAAGCGCGAAAAAAGGGAAGTTCCCAATCTTTTAGGCAGGGTCATGGAGGTTCTAGAAAACTACCCTTGGCCGGGGAATATTAGGGAACTGGAAAATACAATGGAACGCGCTGTCATCCTTGCAAATGGCGAAATTGATTATCTACATTTACCTAAGCGCTTATTGATACAAAACATTAACTTGAGTACCACACCGGTTCAAAGAGAAATTTTTGTTAATCAGACTCCACAAAAACCAAAGTATGTTATGGAACAGCAATTAATAATCAATGCCCTTAAAGAGTCAAAAGGGAACAAGAGTAAAGCAGCAAAAAAGCTCGGCATTGCCAGATCCACTTTGTATGAAAAAATGTATCTGTATCAATTATCATAGCCGTTTTATTACATAAAAGAGTCTTCCCTTTACAATAAAGGGGTTCCGTTTTTTTGTGTTTTCTTAACATGAATGGACCTGTATTTATAAAAAGGCCTCTACGCCAAAACATAAAATATGTTTTGGATCGTAGAGGCCTGATTACTTATTTAATATGAACTTTCCCAGTGGCACATATCGGATACATTGGCTTTTGATTAGAAGTTTGATAGTTTAGGTTCGGCAGGATTCGATATATTCTTAAGGGCTTGTCCAGCTTCATCAGTCGACTGATGATTAACAGCTAAATCACCTAGGGAGACGATTCCAACCAATTTGTCATCCTCCACAATAGGAAGACGGCGAATTTGGTGCTGGGACATGAGTCTTACCGCTTCCTCCACTGACATTTCTTTGTTTCCTTTTACAACATTGTCGGTTACTAATTCAGAAATCGTGGAGTCAGGCGTATAATCATTGACAAAACCCTTTATGACTAAATCCCGATCGGTTACGATTCCTACTAATTTTTCATTATCACAAATTGGAACGGCCCCCACATCCAGCTCTTTCATTTTCATGGCAACCTCTTTACACGTACTTTCTGGACAACAGCTATCAACATTGGTCGTCATTACTTCAGCAACATTCATGCTCATTCCTCCTTTATGATTTATCATTTTATTTACTACCCGCCACACCATATAGTTAAACATGATTTGGAGAATTTGAATTAAGGGTCACCTTTTTATCTTTAACGGTTACCCTCTCTCTGTATTTTAATAATTTTAAAAACTAACCCTCTAGAGAAAACTCCCATTAAGAAAAAACCGAAAAATGAAAAAACATGGTTCCATTTAAGTGGTTTATAAAGGTTCAGCATTTCTGCAAGAGGTTCCAAGACAAAAGCAAAAATGAGAGACATAATCAGAAGAACGATCGTAAAGGATTTCCAGCTTGAAAAATTTTGATAAACTAACATATAAAGTATTGGGAGTAACGTGTAATCTATCGGAACTAAAGGAGTACAAAGTGGAAGGAGAGTATCGGAATAAACCCACATTGAAAAATTCCACCCCATGACATCAAGAAAAGTTGACATAGATATGATAAAAAATCCATATAATAAAATTTCTAAAATACGGCTTTTATCAACTATCTTCCTCCAAAAAAACCACGGAACAATTGTCAAAACAAGTAGAATCCACCATTTTAATGAAAAAACAAAATTATGTATCCAATAATCCATCATCATATTATTTAACTCAATGGTATATTGTTGGATTTCTTTAGGTGTTGGAATTTTCTGCAAATATTACACCTCCATTTACTGCATTTAGTTTTATCCCAAAGTTTTTATCATTAAACATCCTTTTAATGTACAAATTTCTACAAAGCTCCTAATAAAGAAACTCGCCAATTTTTACTATGGCGAGTTCTGCTTTTTATATCTACCAATAAGGATGTCAGAAAAACACCTTAAAATGGACTCAACTCACATGAACTTTAATAGATTCCTCTTTGGCAACGTTCTCATTTTGATAGGCGCTTTTTAAAGGCACCATAAAGAGGGCTGCGGCTGCAATCAAGCCAGGAATCGCAAAGGCGATAAAGTTTAAGTGAATTGGTAAAGAAACGGATAATAGGAATCCTCCTAAAAGTGGCCCCAGCATACCGCCAGTCCTGCCGACTCCGGAAGCCATCCCTAATGCTGTAGATCTAATCGTTGGCGGATAGTACTGAGAAACATAGGCCTGGACAATATTCTGTGCACCAATAGTTGCCGCTCCTGCAATTGCTACCAATAGGTATATTACAAAGGTATTTCCTCCAAATCCAAGGAGTGTCAGAGCAACTGCGCCTGAGGCATACATCGGAACAAGCATTTTTTTTGAACCGTATTTATCACAAAGTCGTCCAATTATAAGTGTACCGATAATGGCTCCCCCTTGGAGGGCAATAAGAAAGCCTAGGCTTGAATTTAATCCGTAGCCTGCTTCCATCATCAATTTTGGAAGCCAAGTATTCAAACCATAAACCATCAATAAACAACTGAAAAACGCTGTCCAGAACATAACCGTACTGAATGCCCGGTTATCTTTAAATAATCCTATTATAGGAACTTTTGATTCTTGTATTTTTATGTCCATAATTTCATCATGCTCACTAAAATGCAATTCTGGACTTACTTTAGCAAGAGTTGCAATCAATTTTTCTTTTTTTCCAGTACGGATTAGATAGCTTGCTGTTTCGGGCAGCTGTTTATACATAATAGGCAAAAACAGTAATGGGACACCTGCAAACCAGAAGATAGATTCCCAACCAAATGAAGGCATTAAGAAGATCCCTATTAATGGAGCAAGAATTCCCCCAACAGAATAACCACATAATACGATACTTACAATCATACTTCTCATCGTTTTCGGAGCATAGTCCGTTAAAAGCGCGATAACATTAGGCATGATTCCTCCCAAACCTAACCCCGCTAAGAAACGGAAGGTTGAGAAAGTCGTTGGGGTTTCAGCAAAACCGCATAGGAACGTAAATAAACTAAACAGTACTAATGTTATTGCAACTACGTTTTTTCTGCCAATCCTGTCGGCTAAAGTACCGAAAAAGATTGCTCCGAACATCATCCCGAATAACCCATATGTTCCGATTGCCCCAGCTTCCACAGATGATAGATTCCATTCCTCTATTAAGCTAGGGACGACCGTTCCATAGACGACCAAATCATAACCATCAAACAAGATAATGACAAAACTCCATAATAGTAATCCTAGATGAAAGCGGTTGAATTTGCTGTTTGCAATTATTTCAGTAGAATTAATCGTTTTCATATTTTTCCCCCTAAATATTTAAAATTAAATGATAACGCTTACGAAAATGTGACAACTCATAATGGTTATGTAGGTTAACACTAATTACACTTTACTAATAGTTAATATCGTTCTCTAATTAGAGATTATAAACATTTAAAGTTTTTATTTCAATATATAATTTATATTTTTCGGAATATTAATACGAAGTTGGCACAAAAAAAGCGGGGACTATGCCTTTTTGAGTCTGGGATCCAAAAAGTCTTTATTAAAAACGCTCTCTGTTTTTAGTTTGTTGTACTGATTTCGGACAATCCAAACACATGTGTAGTGTTTTCGGACAATTACTCGCTTAAGTGTAATTCTATATTTTTGGAATATTGCAAAATGACAACGTTTTCTATTTTGGCACACTTCTTGCAATATGAATTGGTATAGGATTCACACACCTTTTTACTATGTACACAGTGTGAAGATTATTTTTTTGACTGCATGAAGCATTGAATCCTAAAGCTAAATAAAAGGAGGGGTTTTCTTGTCAAAAGTAAAAAAGGTTCTTATCGTTGGGGGCGGCATCGGCGGGCTGGCGACAGCTATTGCTTTACAAAAGGCCGGAATTGAAACAGAGATTGTTGAAAAACAAAAGGAATGGAATGTTTATGGAGTAGGGATCATTCTACAATCCAATGCACTAAGGGCAATTGATGCACTTGGGATTACGAAAGAATTCCTAGCAGTGGGAACAACACACTCTGCCTTACATATCCGCGACGCCAAAGGAAATATGATCTTTGATGCACCTATTCATCCATCAGGAAAGTTTAATATGACGGGAGGTATTCCAAGAAGGAACTTCCATGAAATTTTGCTGCATGAGGCTATTGAAAAAGGGACAAAGATTCGAATGGGTACCACTGTTGATGTGATTGAACATGCAGACAGCTTTGTTTATACACAATTTACCGATGGTACCTCAGGGACCTATGATCTTGTCATTGGAGCTGATGGAGTCAGATCAAAGGTTCGTAACTTGGTGTTTGGCGATATTGAACCAAACTTCGTCGGACAGGCTGTCTGGCGTTATACACTCAAGCGTCCTGAGAATCTCGAGAACATTACGATGTTTTATGGACGGAAAGCCAAAGCTGGGATTGTTCCTATGACCGAGGATAGCTGTTATGTTTTTGTTGTTACGGCAGAACCAGGAAACCCATGGAAGCAAGAAGACCAGCTGCATGTTCTTATGCGTGAGGCCCTTCAAGAATTTGGCGGCTTAGTTGCGGAACTAAGTGGACAAATTACCGATCCAAAAGAAGTGGTGTATCGTCCGCTTGAAACCCTTATTGTTGAGAAACCTTGGTATCGGGAAAGGGTGCTGTTAATTGGCGATGCTGCACATGCAACTGTCCCGCATTTAGCACAAGGTGCTGCGATGGCGATAGAGGATGCCCTTGTATTATCGGAATTGCTTCAAAAAGATGAGCCAGTTTCAGATATTTTAGATGAATTTATGGTTCGGCGCTTTGAACGCTGTAAGTTTGTCGTCGATCATTCAAACACGTTGGTTAATTGGGAGCTCTTGCAATTAGAAGGCAGGCTGCCGAAAGAGAATAACCCGAACGCCATTGTGGCACAAAGCTTAGTTAGAATGACAGAGGTTATCTAGAAAAAATAAATAGAATACGGAGTGTAGTAAATATGTGGCATTATTTTCCTGAACATTATATGTGGTCTTATCAAATTGTAAGGATGTTTAGCCAGGCACATTTTGGCGGCGGTGAGGTGAATGAAATTCTCGAAGCAGCCGGTAATATTACCCTTGGTGATACGGATAGTTTCCATTATGCATGGATGGGAGCTGGGAACCGCTCGCTTGCTGTTGCGAATGAAGCCCTTGATAAGGAGCATATTGGAACTGCTAGAGCTGCTTTTTTACGGGCGTCCAATTATATCCGAACCGCTGAGTTTTTCCTGCAGCCAGATGATCCTAGAAAAATACCAACCTACTTAAAAGGGGTAGAATCGTTCAGAAAAGGGGCAGAAATGGTGGAAAATCCGCCAGTGGCAGTCCAAGTTCCCTATGAAAACTCATTTCTGCCAGGGTACTTTTTCGCTGTACCAGGCAAAAAAGAATCTCCATTAGTCATCATGTTTGGCGGTCTTGATTCAACAGCAGAGGAATTATATTTTGGTCCCGCACAGCTATTAAATGAACGGGGAATTGCCCTCCTTGCTATTGACGGTCCTGGGCAGGGCGGAGCATTAAGGTTGAACCATATTTCATCCCGTTACGATTACAATGTCGCGGGTACCGCTGCTTATGAATGGGCTGCGCAGAACCTGGATATCGATCCAAATCGAGTTGGAATTATGGCGGTTTCAATGGGCGGATATATGGCAGCGAGATCAGCAGCCTTTGAACCCCGCTTCAAGGCATGCGCCGTTTGGGGTGCTGTTTATGATTATCAATCTGTTTGGGCAAAGCGTCCAGATAACCATCCGTTAGCGAAAATTCTCCAGCATGTTGTAGGTGCAGAATCTATGGATGAAGCGAGGAAAAAGTTGGACCTCTTTAATCTTAAAGGAGTGGCTGAAAAAATCAGTATGCCAACTTATATTATCCATGGTGAAGATGATCGTCAGGTCTCTGTCGAGAACGCTTACAACCTATACAATGATTTAACCTGCCCAAGATGGTTGAAAATTGTTCCAACGAGCAGTCCGGGTTCCGCTCATTGCCAGGTGGATAACGTAACCGAGACTTATGAAATGTACGATTGGCTCAAGCTTCAGTTGAACGCATAATACACTATTATTCATTTTTAGGAGGAAGAAAATCATGCCAAAAAGAAATCACTTTATCTCACAATTAGCCCACGTGGAATTATTAAGTCCAAAACCAGAAGAATCCGTGAAATTCTTTAGAGAAGTTTTGGGAATGGAGGAATCCGGAAGAATCGGCCAATCTGTTTACATGCGTGCATGGGGCGAATTTTTTCATCACAGTTTAAAGATAACTGAAGCAAAAACAAAAGGAGTTGGCCATATAAGCTGGCGTGCAGAAAGTGATGAAGATCTGCTGGATGCCGTTGAATACATTGAGAACCTTGGCTGCGGCAAAGGCTGGATTGATGGAGATCTAGGACACGGAAGGGCCTATCAATTCTACTCTCCTGATGGACATTTAGAAGAAATCTTTTGGGATGTAGAGCTTGCAGAAATCCCTGCCCATTTGAAAAGTAAATGGAGATCCCGTCCGCAAAAAAATCCAAGCCGCGGTGCGTCTGTCAGACGATTAGACCATGTGACGCTATGGACAAGTGATGTAACCCGTCATACCAATTTCTATAAAGAGTTAGGTTTTAAACATAATGAAGGAATTATCATTCCAAATGGAACAGAGGTTGGTTCGTTATTAGCTGTTTCAAGCTTATCTCATGAAATTGCCTTATTTGCTGATTTTAAAAGGGAGCATGGGCAGCTGAACCATTTATGCTTTGCTGTGGAAAACCGTGACCAAGTGCTGGAGACTGCAGATTATGTGGTGGATAACGGCTACAGATTAGAGATGAAACCATTTAAACATGCTGTGGGTGAGGCGTTTACGACTTATGCGATTGAACCAGGCGGCAATCGGATTGAAATCTATGGCGGTTCTCCATTGTACTTTGCCCCAGATTATGGTCCAAAGATGTGGAAGGTTGAGGAAAATCCGAACGATGCCTGGGATGAAGTGAATATTTTTGAATCCAAGCAGTTTGATAGTATCAGAGAAAAAGCTTAACTTATTTTAAGTTTTATGAATGTAATAAAGGGCGTCTTAGAGATGTCCTTTATTAGTTTAAGAGATTGGGGAGATTATTTTATGAAATTTGTTACTTTTCGAAACCCGGAAGGTGTCCATCGGGCCGGATGGCTTCGCAATGACGGAGTAGTGGATATGCAATTTGCTGGTCAAGGAAAATTACCAGGCAGCATTCGTGAATTGCTGCAGCACCAAGATGACTATATGCCAGTAATCCAATCAATTGAAAAAAATGTCCAATCCACCTATTCAATCGAAGAAGTTGAATTGCTTGCACCGTTGCCAAACCCATGTACATTCCGGGATTATGTAGCATTTGAAACGCATGTTAAAAACGCAGCAGCGACACATGGGAACACCGTTGCACCTGAGTGGTATGAGGTACCTATCTTTTATTTTTCAAATCCGAATGTCATGAGGGGGCCAGGTGAAGACATAGCACGCCCAAAAAAATGTGTGAGATTGGATTACGAATTAGAAATGGCTTGTATCATCGGGAAAGAAGGGAAAAACATTAAAGCAAGTGAAGCGGAAGAATATATCTTCGGCTATACGATTTTAAATGATTGGTCTGCCAGGGATTTGCAGGCACAGGAAATGAAGGTATTACTCGGTCCAGCAAAGGGGAAAGATTTTGCTACTTCTATTGGGCCATGGATTGTCACAAAAGATGAATTGCAACCATACAAAATTGGTGATGTCTTCGACTTGGAAATGACGGCGAAAGTAAACGGAGAAGTATGGTCTAATGGGAATTTTAAAGATATATACTATTCATTCGGCCAAATGATTGAGCGGGCATCAGAGGATGTGACGTTGTATCCTGGTGACATTATCGGCTCAGGAACTGTTGGATTTGGCTGTGTTTTAGAATTGGGAACTGACAAGTACCGCTGGCTGGAGCCTGGAGATGAGATAGAGTTAGAGATTACGGGGCTGGGGGTTCTTAGAAATAAGATTGTTGGGTAATGGGAATGTTTCCTCTTGAAAGGCTGTTGAGACCCGAATCTTTGAAAAACTGATAGAAAAGGTCCTCATGAAAGGCTCATGAGACCCAGACTTTTGAAAATTACGGAGGATTATATGGTTAAAATAATAGATTTAAGTGTTTCAATCGAAGAAGAATTAAAAGATCCACTTCCCTTTTCAATCCGCTATGAAACACATGAAGAGGGTGCTGAATTTGGTGCAAAGCTGGTTGGAGTTAAACCGGACGATTTTCCCGAACGAAAGGGACTTGCTGGCGAGTTTTTAACTCTCACAAGTCATGCCGGCACTCACGTCGATGCACCATGGCATTATTGGCCAACAGCAGAAGGGAAACCTGCAAGGACGATAGATGAACTCCCGCTTGAATGGTTTTTCAATGATGGCGTTGTCCTTGACTTTACTGATAAACCAGCGGGTTATGCAGTAACCATTTCAGACCTCCAGGAGAAATTACAAAAAATAGATTACCAACTAAAGCCGTATGATATCGTGATGATTCGTTGTGATGCGGATAAAAAAAGATACCAGCCCAATTATAGTGAAATTCATGTAGGTGTTTCAGCTGAGGCAACTCTCTGGCTGATTGATCAAGGTATTAGAGTAATGGGGACAGACGGCTGGGGCTGGGATACTCCATTGGCTATTCAAGCCGCGGATTATAAGGAAAATCCACGTCCAGGTGTACTATGGGCAGCTCATTATGCTGGTAAGGAAAAAGAATATTGCCAAATTGAAAAACTAGCAAACTTGGATCAATTACCTTCATACGGATTTAAGGTATCCGTTTTCCCTGTAAAAATCAAAGGCGCCAGCGGAGGGTGGACCCGGGCAGTCGCGATTATCGATTAAAACAACAATTCAAAGCGATTATGGGATGGGGATAACCGGACTTTTTGATTGGAATCGTTCCCTTAAACGGCAAAATGAGAGATATAGGGAAAGATACTAAGAGAATCGTTCCCGTGTATGGCGTAAATGAGATTAAGAGGGAACAATACCAATAAAATCTTGTTCCCATGAACAGCGAAAACTAAGTGTTATAGGAACAATCGTAAATAATAAAGGGGTGTCGTTGTGAGTAAAACTAGCCAATCATTCTTTAGGTATGAAAATAACCTGCTGATTCTTTTATTTTTGGTGTTTGGTCTTGTTTTTATGGACAGGTTAAGTATTATCTATTTGTTTCCATTTGTATCAGAGGAGTTAAATTTGAGTAACACTCAAATGGGAATGATTGTCGGAGCTACGAGCATTGCATGGGGGATCTCAACCTTACTATTTGCTAGTGTTTCAGATTTTATTGGCAAAAAGAAACTCACGTTAATTATCTTTATACTTGGTTTTTCGATCGCTACCTTTACTTCTGGTTTAGTTGGCGGGTTGGGTTCGCTTATTCTTGTTCGTTTATTGATGGGTGTTACAGAGGGCCCGGTCATTCCATTGGTTCAATCGACTATGATGGCGGAATCAATGCCAAAAAGAAGAGGCTCAAATTTAGGATTTATCCAGGGGTCTGGTGCATTATTAGGGAATGCTGTTGCTCCTGTTATCGTCGTGGCTATCGCTGCAGCAACAAATTGGCGCTATTCGTTCTTCGCATTAGCTATACCCGGAATCATCTTAGCGGTAATACTAATTTTTTATATGAAAGAGCCTAATTTTACATTCAGCCATGGGAATGACCACAAAAAAGGAAAGCCAACGTTTCAGGAGTATAAAAGTGTATTTAAAACCCGTAACGTTTGGGTCAGTATGCTGATGGCTATTTTTTACATGATGTATTTGTTAGTATTTACCAGTTTTATGCCGCTATTTTTATCGGGTGTTTCAAACTATAGTGAAGCACAATATGGAGCTATTTTAGGGATAATGGGGATAGGGATGTTCGTCTGGCAATTTCTTCTGCCGTTTTTATCCGATAGACTTGGCAGGAAGACAATCATTGTTCCTGCAACATTAATCGCTATTCTGCTTCCGCTTGCGGTGGCAGCTTTTCATACGAACTTTGCCCTGCTGGCTATTTCAATCTTCTTTCTTACGATAGGATTTGGGGCACAGCCTCTCTATCTTGCCATCATACCATCGGAGTCGGTTCCGAAGGTGTTTACTGCAACCGCCATCGCTAGTGTTGTCCTTACCGGAGAAATTATCGGCGGAACAGCAGGGCCTGTACTTGCTGGAATCCTTGCCGATAAGTTTAGTTTGTACACACCGCTGTGGCTTGCAAGCGGGACAGCAGTTGTTTTCTTCTTGTTATCGTTTCTTCTAAAGGAAACTGCACCAGTAAAAGTTTCTCCTGAGATTTCAGAAGATTCTGCTATCAACACCACTGTCTAAACTAGAAGGTTAGGAACCACTAAAGGCACCAGAATATATCGATTCCAGTGCCTTTAGTCATTCATTTTTATTCTAATAAAGAACTTACGCCGTTTTGAAATTTTCCCTCAGGCGGCCATACAGAAAGGTCGAAGGGGTAATCCGATCCCGGAACAACTCTGTCTGCTCCAACTGCATTAACCAGGAAATCCAGACTTTCTTTATTCCACAATACAGTATCATACCAAAAGCGTTTTAAGTATTCAGACGGGGTTGCCTTAAGCTTAGACGATACAAGGTTCCACTGCTCATACCCTTTGTCCAACCGGCCTATTTGATACGGTAAGAAACCGCCGCCATGGGCAAAAAGGATTTTTACATTTGGATATCTGTCAATTAGTCCGCTTAATAACAGATCCGTCGCACAAACCGTTGTTTCCCATGGCACCCCTATTAAATTGGGCATCATTCTTCTGTTTAATCGAGGGTCTTCACACAACAATGGATGGATAAAAACAATGGCTTTTTGGCGATTGGCTTCTTCAAAAAAAGGTGTAAAAAATTCATCGGATAACATCTGTCCTGAAAGACCAGGACCGATAATGACGCCTTTTAATCCAAGATTCATAGCAGTTTGTAAGACTTGGGCTGCTTTGTCTGGGTTGGTAAGGGGTACGGTGCCTAATGCTGAGATTTTTTGAGGAGCTGACCTAGACCACTCTGCCAATGAGTGATTATATACGTTAGAGATATCCGTTGTGATTTCATCAGGAAAATCATAAAGAAATAGCTGCGGGATGGGCGAAACAACAGAATGAGTTACCCCCGCGCTCTCCTGTTGCGTTAGGTAGAGTTCACTGTCAATAAAGGCTTTTTTTAGTTCAAAGCCCCATTTTTCATTAATAAATAAGAAATCATCTTTGTTTACTTCTTTTTGAATCCATTTGGCATTTACCAGTTCCTTGTTATCCTTTAGCCAGGAAATAACATCAGACGGGATAAAATGAGTATGAAAGTCATGCATTTGATAAACTCCTTTTCATAAAATTAGCCCCTGTATCCCATTCGTTCTGAGACTTCCTTGGCAGCAACTATTATTTTCTTAGCAAAACCTTGAACCTTATGAGATTGAATTCTTTGTTTCGGCCCGACAACTGACAAGGCTGCAATCACGTTACCTTTATAATCGTAAATGGGTGCAGCAATGGAATTTACTCCTTCATTTAATTCTTCAAAGCTAGTAGAATATCCATTTTGCTTTATTTCTTGTAAATTAGCACGGAGAAGCTCGGGGTCTGTAATCGTGTTTTTTGTAAATTTTTCTAATCCTTGATCGAGAACTGCGCTAACCAATTCTTCATCTGCGTAGGCAAGCAGTACTTTACCAGAGCTCGTACAGTGAGGAGGATTTCGTCTGCCAACATGAGTTAAGAATCTTACAGGATGATTACATTCTACTTTTTGCAAATAGATAACCTCTAGTTTATCGATTACAGAAATGTGAGCGGTTTCGCCAAGGTTTTCAACAAGCCTGCTTAAGACAGGGTATGACTCGCGATACACATCTGTATTGCTATTAACAATACTGCTTAAGGAAAGAAGTGAGAATCCAAGTCGATATTTTTTTGATTCAGGGTCTTTGTAAACAAAGCCTTCACTAGCCAGCGTGGCCATCGTTCGGCTGACCGTGCTTTTGTTAAGTCCAAGTTCGCTTGAGATATCACTAACCTTTTTTTCAGGCTCATCCATCGTAAAGCTTTTTAATATTTTCAGCGCATTTCTAACAGAGGAAAGATATTGATCCTCTTGATTTTTAACTTCCAAGTGACTCACATCCTTGTTTCAATATAGAAAACAATGTTGTTCTATAGTACGCAATATAGCAGAAAGTTTTTTAAAAGAAAAGGGAAAATTAAAATTATTTCGATTATTAAAATTTATTTTAAAATTCTTTATAGTTGTTGCGCATAGAGCAACAGTAGCGTTGTATGTGAAACTCGCAAGCGTTACCATCAAATTATAAATTTTCCTACTAGGAGGAATCGTGATATGCAAGTAGAAACTAAAGTTAAAGCAATTAATTGTTTACACTTCATTAATGGGCAGTTTGTTGAATCTCAAAATAAAAAATCATTTGAAAATATTAATCCCGCCACAGAAGAAGTGTTAGGAACGGTTGCAGAAGGTGGAAAAGAAGAAGTAGATTATGCGGTAGCAGCTGCCAGAAGAGCATTAAACGGAAAGTGGAAAAATATGACGACAGGAGAACGTTCAAAAATCCTTCGTCGAATCGGTGATTTGATCCTAGAAAGACAAGAGGAATTAGCTCGTTTAGAATCATTGGATACGGGAAAACCGTTTTGGCTCGCAAATAGCATAGATATCCCGCGGGCAGCGTACAACTTCCATTTTTTTGCTGATTATATGATTTCTGTTAACACGGACGCCAATCAGCAGGATGACCAGGCGATTCATTATTCGTACCGCCGTCCAGTGGGGGTTGTGGGCATTATTAAACCTTGGAACCTGCCATTACTATTGTTAACTTGGAAACTTGCACCTTGTCTTGCGATGGGGAACACAGCCGTAATTAAACCAGCCGAGTGGACACCCATGACAGCAACAGTGTTGATGGAGATTTGTAAAGAAGCTGGAGTGCCAGATGGGGTTGTCAATCTCGTCCATGGTTTCGGTCCGAATTCTGCCGGCGGTGCCATTTCTGAACATCCAGATATCGATGCGATTTCCTTCATTGGTGAACCAGGTACAGGTTCTGCGATCATGAAAGCAGCATCAAGTTCCTTGAAAAAATTATCATTTGAACTAGGCGGTAAAAACCCAAACATTATTTTTGCCGACTCTGACCTTGATGAAGTCGTTGAAACCACCATTAAATCTAGTTTCATTAACCAAGGCGAAGTTTGCTTATGCGGATCACGAATTTATGTAGAACGACCAGCCTATGAAGAATTTTTGAAAAAATTTGTTGAGAAAGTAAAAACACTAAAAGTTGGTAAGCCGGAAAATGAAGATACTAAGGTAGGAGCATTAATCAGTAAAGAACATTATGACCGTGTAAATAGCTATATTGAGATTGCTCGAAATGATGGTGCGAACATTCTTACTGGCGGCAAACGCCCAGATGGATTTGACAAAGGATATTATTTAGAGCCAACCATTATTACTGGTTTGGACCGGAATTCCCGCTGTGTCCGTGAAGAAATATTTGGACCTGTCGTAACAGTAATGCCATTTGATATGGAAGAAGAAGTGATTGTACAGGCGAACGATAGCCATTATGGTTTAAGTGCAACCATCTGGACCAATGATTTAAGACGAGCTCACCGTGTTGCCCATCAAATTGAAGCGGGCATTATCTGGGTTAATACTTGGTTCTTACGCGATCTTCGTACCCCATTCGGCGGAATGAAAAACAGCGGTATCGGAAGAACCGGCGGCATGCATAGTATTGATTTCTATTCAGAATTATCGAATATTACAATTAAGCTTTAGAAGGGAGTAAGAGAATTGAACAGTAAAATAGAAGTGTTTGCTAAAACATTGGCAGAAGCAGAGTTTACAAGAGTTGGAATTGTACCGCTTACTTCAATGGATTCTGAGCTGACAGTAAAGGAAGCCTATTATGTCCAGCTCGAAAATATCAAGAAAAAGGTAGAACAAGGACAGAAAATCGTTGGAAAAAAGATTGGTTTAACTTCACTGGCCATGCAAAACCTTTTAGGTGTTGATGAGCCGGATTATGGACACCTATTAGACAGCATGGTGGTTGAAAACGGGGGATATATTTCCATCGAGAAAGTTTTACAGCCAAAGGTTGAGGCAGAGATTGCCTTTATTTTAAAAAAAGAATTACGTGGTCCAAATCTTACCGCTCTAGATGTTCTTCAGGCAACAGAATATATTGTTCCGGCGCTTGAAATCGTTGATAGCAGAGTAAAGGATTGGAAGATAAAACTGGCTGATACAGTTGCAGATAATGCTTCGTCTGGGTTTTATGTGCTTGGCGGCAAGCCAGTGAAGGTTGAAGACATCGATCTTGAACTGCTCGGAATGGCTTTTTATAAAAATGGCGAGTTAGTCAATACAGGGGTTGGCGCGGCTGCATTAGGCAATCCAGCCAATTGTGTTGCTTGGCTTGCTAATAAGCTGTCAGAATTTGATATCCCCTTGCGCGCAGGTGAAGTGATTCTCTCTGGAGCCTTATCGGCAGCGATAGAAGCGCGGGCAGGAGATACATTTACCGCTAGATTCGCACACATTGGGCAGGTAAGCGTCCATTTTTAGAACGGAGGAGAAATTTTCATGAGTCAATATAGGGAAATTGCCAACTACCTCGTTTCAGCGGAGGAGGAAAGGCGTGAAGTTCAAAAGGTAACGGTGAGTCAGAAGCCGGATTTAACGGTGGAGGAAGCGTATCTTGTTCAGCAAGAAATCGTAAACCGCAAATTAAATGAAGGAAGAAGAATTGTTGGTCCTAAGATGGGCTTAACCAGCTTTGCCAAAATGAAGCAAATGGGCATTGAAGAACCTATCTATGGATATGTGTTTGATTATATGTTGATTGAAAATGGCGGCAAAGTCCGCTTAAGTGATTTGATTCATCCGAAAGTAGAGGCAGAGGTTGCTTTTGTAATGGGAGCAGATCTTGAAGGTCCTGGAATAACTGGGGCACAGGTTCTCGCAAAAACGGAATACGTTCTCCCGGCATTGGAAATCATCGACAGCCGTTATGAAAACTTTCAATTTACGCTGCCGGACGTCATTGCTGACAATGCCTCAACCTCAAGGGTTGTGTTTGGAACATCCTTAAAAAAACCGGAACAATTTGAATTGGACCTTGTCGGCGCAACGCTTTCCATTAATGGTGAAATCAAGGAATTGGGTGCAGGTGCTGCTGTCCTAGGACACCCAGCCCATTCTGTGGCGATGCTTGCCAATATGCTGGCTCGAAAGGGTGATAAGGTCCGCAAAGGTGACGTGATCTTAACGGGCGGCATTACCGCTGCTGTCAAATTAAGCTATGGCGATATCGTAACCGGAAAATTTGATGGTTTTGGCGAAGTATCGTTTACCGTAACCGATTAAAAAATTGTAAGTGGAGGGTTATTCATGCCGATTATTCAAGTGCAAATGATGGAAGGAAGACCAAAAGAAAAAGTAGCAGAATTAATTCGGAATGTAACGAATACCGTTTCTGAAACCTTGGATGCTCCGAAAGAAAATATACGAGTAATCGTAACGGAAATCCCTAAGACGCACTGGGGGAAAGCTGGGGAGCCAGTAGAAAAATAACCATTTAGCTAAGCATGGTGGTAATTACTGCCATGCTAAGTTGATGCTTTACTGAAAATGGTAATTTAATTCGTTCTATAGTGACCGACGCGGATCTCGATAGAGAATTTATGGACTATGAAGCTCCTTTAGTGACCAGAGTGAAGCTTAAAATAAAATTTGAGTAACTATAGAGCTCTTATAGTGACCGAGATTTAGCTCGAAAAAGAATTTCGGTAACTATAGAGCTCTTATAGTGACCGAGATTTAGCTCGAAAAAGAATTTCGGTAACTATAGAGCTCTTATAGTGACCGAGATAAAGCTCGAAAAAGAACTTGGGTAACTATAGAGCTCTTATAGTGACCGAGATAAAGCTCGAAAAAGAATTTCGGTAACTATAGAGCTCTTATAGTGACCGAGATAAAGCTCGAAAAAGAATTTGGGTAACTATAGAGCTCTTATAGTGACCGAGATAAAGCTCGAAAAAGAATTTGGGTAACTATAGAGCTCTTATAGTGACCGAGATAAAGCTCGAAAAAGAATTTCGGTAACTATAGAGCTCTTATAGTGACGACCAGAAACTAGTAATAAAGCTTTCTTTGAATGAAAAATATTTTAGGGGGTTTTATGATGACGATTGAATTTAGTATGTTAGCTCCTCACGTTCCGAGTATGTGTCATGAGGATCTAGTACCTGAATTCCAAAGGGATATGGCTGCTTCGATGAAGGAAATTGGAAAACAGCTGAAGGAGATGAATCCAGATGTAATTGTATTGGTTTCCTGTCATTGGCCGTCTACTTTCTTCCATTATGTTGATTGCACACCTATTCATAAAGGAATCCTTACCGCATTTGAAGCACCCGATTTAATTAAGGATGTTGCTTACCATTATCCTGGTGATGAAGATTTGGCTAATCAATTAGTAAAAGCAGGAGAAGAAGCGGGCCTGCAGGTGCAAGGTGTAAATGATCCCTATTATCTTTGGGATTATGGAACTGTGGTTCCTTTACGCTATTTGGTTCCGAATGAAGATATCCCGGTCATCAATTTATCTGTTACCTTGGCCGCTAGTTTAGAAGAAACATATAAATGGGGGCAAACCATTGCCAAAGTATTAAGAGAGACTGACAAAAAGGTTGTATTTGTTTCCAGTGGTGCACTTTCTCATAATTTAGTCCGTGGCAGACATAATAAGCCAACCGTTACTGAACATGCAATGGATAAACAGTTTATAGAATTTATGATGAATAAAAACTATCAAGCAGCTTATGAAATGCTGCCTGAATATACGAGGTTTGCCAGAGTCGAGTCAGGGGGACGTCACCTTGCAATGTTGTTCAGTATGATAGAGGAAGGCTGGGAGCCTGCTTTTTTGGCTGATGGTCAATCATCCGGAAGCTGGAACGCCGTCATTACATTTGGAAAAAAAGCAGCTGCAATCTCTGAAACTATTGAAGAAACAGAATTTGCTAAATAACTCTGGATAGGAGGGATCATATGCGTACACAAGTAGGAATTATCGGAGCAGGTCCTGCTGGACTTTTGCTGTCACATTTATTGCATTTACAAGGAATTGATTCTATCATTCTAGAATCGCGCTCGAGGGAAGAAATTGAAGGAACCATTCGTGCAGGTGTCCTTGAACAGGGAACGGTCGATTTATTGAATGCAACTGGTGTCGGTGACCGAATGATGAAGGAAGGGCATTTTCACCATGGAATTGAATTGCAATTCAATGGGAAAAGACATCGGATTGATATGCATGAACTAACCGGAGGGAAAAAGATTACCGTTTATGCTCAGCATGAGGTGATTAAAGATTTAGTCGCAGCACGTCTGGAAGCAGGTGCAAAGATTTATTTTAATGTTAAGGATGTCAGCCTTCATCAAATAGAAACATCAACACCTAAAATCCGGTTCCTTCCTGAAAATGGAACAGATGCAGAAGAACTAAACTGTGATTTTATTGCGGGCTGTGATGGGTTTCATGGACCGAGCCGGCAGGCAATTCCAACAAACCTCCGGGTTGAAAAACAAAAAATATATCCTTATGGCTGGTTAGGAATTCTTGCAAAAACACCAACTGTTAATCCTGAATTAATTTATTCCAACCATGAAAGAGGTTTTGCGTTAATAAGCACAAGGTCGCCTGAAATCCAGCGGCACTATATTCAAGTGGACCCAAAGAATGATATAGCTGATTGGTCAGATGATCGTATTTGGTCTGAACTTCATGCACGTGTTGATATGGATGGCTGGAGCATGCTGGATGGACCGATTATTCAAAAGAATATTGTTTCCATGCGCAGTTTCGTATGTGAAACGATGCGCTATGGGAATCTATTCCTTGCGGGTGACGCTGCCCATATTGTCCCCCCAACAGGTGCGAAAGGTTTAAACTTAGCAGCAGCCGACATTCAAGTATTGGCAAGGGGCTTGGGCGAATATTATCATTCGGGTGAGGATGATATTCTTACTCGTTATGCAGAAATTTGTCTCCGCCGTATTTGGAAAGCGCAAAGATTTTCTTACTGGATGACTACTATGCTGCATCGGAACGTTGAGCATAGCCCGTTTGAATATAATATCCAATTGGCTGAGTTAGATTATGTGACTTCCTCACAGGCAGCTGCGGCAAGTCTAGCGGAAAATTACGTCGGGTTACCGATGGAAATAAAGAGTAATTATTCGATAAAGATTTAATTAAGTCTGATATGAAAGCGAATACAAACATAGCTAAAATAATTATGGCACCTTCCACAAAGGAGGGTGCCTTTGAACATTTTCCTAGAGTAGTATCTATTAGATAAAATACTTAATTATATTTATTTTTAACAAAACACTAAGGATAATGTAGAAAGTAATTTCTAATTATTGGGCTTTAACCTGTAAAACTGTTAAATACATATGTAATCAGGATGTATAAATTTAAAAAATAATCAAATATAATTACGATGTAAACGCTTTAATTGGTAGTTTGATTGAATCAATTAACTTTTATACAGGTGATGGAGGTGTAATGGGAATTAATTAATACTAGGTGTTTTATACAAAGCACCAATTTAAACTTAATAAAGTTTGATATTCACATTGAAACAAAAATGAAAATTTTTATCGAACTCTGGTCGATTATTTCATGTGTTATTAGATAAAAAGGAGGCTGTATGATGAAGAGTTTTAGGAATGCAAGGAAAGGAATTCTTCCAGTTTTATTATTAGTAGTTTTGGTTATCTCAGGTTGCAGCTCGAAGTCCTCAGGAGAATCCAAGAACGTCATTACAGTTCCTGATGCTGCCATCTGGGGGGAGGAAAGTTCAGCTTTACAAACTATGTATGATTTATATCAAAAAGATCACCCTGAATATAAGATTAAACAAGTAACCATAAAGGAAGTTGAAACGGCCTTAGCTGCCGGTGAGGGATCTGATCTACTCCTAATGGACCCTTTTGTCGCAAAAGAGAGTTTTAAGCAGGGATATGTGGAGCCGTTAGATAAATATTATGAAAAATATCAATACGATAAAGAGATGTTCCAATGGGCTAAGAATGCATATGCCTTTGAGGGAAAAACAATTGGAATCCCATGGAACTACGAAGGTCTGGTTCTAGTCTATAACAAAACATTGTTTAAGGAAAACAACTGGGAGGTTCCTCAAAATTACAGCGAATTGGAAAGTCTAATCAAGGAATTAAAAAAGAAGGACTTGATTCCTCTAGCATGGGGAACGGCTGATTGTGCGAGTTGTGATAACTGGTGGATATCTAGCATAGTGAATAGTACATTAGGTCAGGACGGTACGAAACAACTGTTTTCCGGAGATAAAAAGTGGACAGACCCTGAAATGATAGAGGCTGTTCAGCGTTATTCTGATTTTTGGAATAATGGATATCTTAGCGATAAAAAATCCCATGCTATTTCTCAAGAAGATAGCATGCAGTTATTTGCACAGGGAAAGGCTGCCATGAAATTAGACGGTACATGGTCTCTCGCATCTGACCTTCAAACGGGCTTTGATATCGGATATGCTCCTTTCCCCAGCTGGGATCCTAATGGAAAGCCTGTTATTCCTCTTGGAGTCGGAGGCGGTTTAGTAATTAATGCGAAATCCAAACACAAAGATCAAGTGGCAGAACTATTGAGTTATTTCTTTCATGAGGATGTTGTAGAGGAAATGGCTAAGAATGGGATTCCGGAGCCTATAAATGCAGATTTCAGTAATATGGACTTAAAACCTAATGTAGCTGAAGCACTTAATTTAATTAGTGAAGCTGCCTCTAAGGGAGAGACGGGTTACGTAAGTTGGTCTTATGGTTCTCCGCGTGTAGTAAATGCTATACAGGAATTTCCAAACGTATACCTTAAGAAAACAACTCCTGAAAAATGGCTGGAAAAGTTACAAGAACTAAAAGAGAAGGATATTGTTGAAAAAACTCTTTTTGATCTAGGTAACTACTAATAACGGTTGAAAGAAGGAGAATGAAACATTTCTCCTTCTTTCTCTAAATATTTAATAGTTTTCTAGATTACAAGTTCTTGCGTTAATCATTCCACTTTCTGAAAGGAGTACAGCTTATGCAAACGATGAATACGAATTTAAAGACTTCCAGTTCTGTCATTCTAGATTCCAAGGTACACAAGAAACACACTAGGAAACGAAATTGGGTGGGATGGTTTTTTATTTTGCCGGGTCTTTTGTTTCATATTTTAGCTGTGACCATTCCTGCCGTCATGTCATTATATTTGCCATTTACAGAATGGAACGGACTGAATACCCCAAAGTTTATAGGAATAGCAAACTTTATTGAAGCTTTCCAAGACAGTGTCGTTTTTACAGCATTTTTTAATAATATAAAATGGACTCTTTTCTGGATCACCATTCCCCTTATCTTTTCATTTTTAATTGCGTATTTGTTGAGAAAAGTAAATAAAGGACAAACATTTTATCAAGCAACTTATTTCTCTACTTCCATTATTACCGTAACAGTAGCAGGTCAAATTTGGTTTTGGATTTATAATCCGTTCAGCGGTGTTAATTTTTATTTGGATAAAGCAGGTTTAGGATTTATAGAAGTGCCAGGTCTAACAATTCCTGCCATTGCATTATTTTCAGTCTTATTTGCTGATATGTGGAAAGGTTTTGGTACGAATGTCATTTGGTTATTAGCCGCAATGACTCAAACGGATAAATCTTTAGAAGAGGCTGCGAAAATAGAGGGAGCGAATCGTTTCCAAATTTTGAGGCATGTTTTTCTCCCACAATTGCGCCCGACATTAACAGTTATTACTCTATTAACCATTTTAGGATCTTTTGGAGCATTTGAAATGGTTTACGTAATGACGTCCGGCGGACCAGCTCATTCTACGGAAACATTATCTACTTATTACTACTCATTAAGTACTAGCGGCAGACGGGCTGGATATGCTTCAGCTGTTGCCTTGTTCCAGACTTTTATTGCAATCTTTATCATTATTGCATTTGCATATATTAGAAAAAAGAAGGGATGGGATGTATAAATGTCAATACCAAAAATTAATTGGCGCCATATTCCTTTAATTTTAGTGAGCATATATTCTCTATTTCCGATGTACCTGCTTCTTATTAATTCCTTTAAAACAAAGTCCGAAATTATTACAAACCCAATGGGGCTGCCATCAGTTTGGACATTCGAAAACTATAGCAATGCATGGATTCAAGGAAATTATAGTGTGGCTTACATTAACACAATCATTATTACGGGAACAACCGTTATTTTAGTTGCGATTCTTTCAGGATTAGCAGCATACGGTCTTTCCCATTTGCAAACTCCTGGTTCTAATTGGCTTATGGGCTATTTGTTTATTTCTATGAGTTTGCCTGTTGGGTTTATCCCTTTGTTCTTTATGGCTGTGAAATTTGGGCTAATAAATACTTATATGGGTGTCATTATCCCTTATGTTGGCGGGGGTTTTGCCTTTAATGTATTTTTACTTCGGGCTTATATGATTGGGATTCCAAAAGAGTTGGTAGAGTCCGCAAAAGTGGATGGGTGCAATTCATTGCAAGCTTTCTTTAAAATCATTGTACCGCTCAGTAAACCCGCTTTTATAATCGTGATGATCTTCTCTACACTTGGAACTTGGAATGAATTCTTTTTGGCAAATGCTTTATTACAAATAGAGGAAGTTAGAACGGTATCAGCTCAGTATTTAAGCTTTGGAAGCAAATATAGTACAAACTGGGCACTTATGGCAGCTGGAGGAGTAATAAGTGTTATTCCAATGATTCTTTTATTCCTCTTTATGACGAGAAAGTTCGTTGCCGGGTTGCAAGAAGGTGGCGTGAAGTTTTAATGACACGAGTTTAACAATAGTTACATAATCATTTTATGTTGGTTATGTTTATGATTAAATAGATTTTCATTAAATTTGAATAAAAAACTTATAAAAACAGAAGGGACTGATTCCTACGTATTCATTATTACCGGTAATTATAGATTATGAGTTGCAACAAAAGCTAGAAGAAGGTTGTGAAGTTGGTAACTTAAGAAAGCAATTTGATGAATGGCTTTTTTCTAAAGGGTGCAGCAAAAGAGAAGTCTTCTTCGCAATCCTTGAAAAAGAATTAGTATATAACAAAGAGGATGAAAAAGAACTGGTACCAATTTATGAACAGCTTCTACAATTGACCAATCAAGAAGAATTAGAAAATCATCCTGAGGAATTAAGACATATACTGCCCCCTTCTTCAGGAGTCTTTATAGATCCTCTAATAGACTTATCTAAGGAAGAACTGTTTGATAAAATTTATGGAGGATGGTTAGGACGTAGTACGGGGTGTACACTTGGAAAACCAGTTGAACTTTGGCCTTATGAAAAAGTTTGTTCCTATCTTAAGCTAACGAATTCCTTTCCTCTTAACGATTATATTCCTGCCCTAGAACCAATGCCTGAGGGCTATAAATTTAAGGAAGATTCTGAAACCGCTGTAAAAAATCGAGTAGACGGAACTCCTCGTGATGATGATATGGATTATCCTATCTTAAATCTTCAAGTACTTGATAAACATGGTTCCGCTTTTACCACAGAAGATGTTGCTCAAATGTGGCTGCTAACAATGCCGTATAGACTAGTTTATACAGCTGAACGTGTTGCCTATAGAAATTTTATATTGGGAAAAATACCCCCTGATACCGCTAATTATCGTAATCCATATAGAGAATGGATAGGTGCACAAATAAGGGCTGATCTTTGGGGATGGGTAAATCCAGGAAATCCCCAAGCAGCGGCTGAAATGGCATACCGCGATGCGAAGCTATCACACACCAGTAATGGACTGTATGGTGAATTATGGGTATCGGCCATGATTTCTGAAGCTTTTGTCAGGAGCAATGTAGGGGAAATCATTAATCAGGGGTTATCGTTTATCCCTCCTTCATCACGTTTAGCCAAAATGATTAACCAAGTTATTCAGTGGTCCCACCAATTTGAAAACTGGGAAGAATGCTTCCAAAAAATTCAGGAATACTATGGGGACTACAATGCAGTACACACAATAAATAATGCTGCAATAGTAACGATGGCCTTACTATATAGTAAAGGCGACTTCCATAAAGGTATAACAATAGCAGTTATGGCAGGGTGGGATACGGATTGTAATGGTGCTACAGTGGGTTCTATCCTTGGAGTAATGAATGGAGCTTCTAAATTACCTAAGCAATGGATTTCTCCTTTAAATGATACCATTACAACTCTAGTGGGCATGGACCGTGTCATTAAAATATCTACGCTCGCAGAACGGACTATGTTTCATGCTCTTAATCATACTATTGGGGTAAATAGACAATGAGGGCAGCCGTATTAACGAAAAAAATGGAGATGAAAATTAAGGAACTTTCCATTCCATCTCCATTAGAAAATGAAGTAATCATAAATGTTAAAGCCTGTGGTATTTGTGGTACTGATCAGCATATATATCATGGGCAACCTGGGTCTGCACAGGTAGAATTTCCGATCGTGTTAGGTCACGAATTATCTGGTGAAATTGTAAGACTCGGCGAAAAGGTAACTAAGTTTAATTTAGGTGACCGTGTCTCGATAGACCCGAATATATATTGTGGTGAATGTGAGTATTGTCGAGGGAATCGTCAACATCTTTGTGAAAATCTCCAAGCAATTGGAGTTACTAGAGATGGAGGAATGGGAGAGTACTGTGCTGTTCCTTCTAGTAATTGTTATATAATACCGGATGGGATTTCATTTGAAGAAGGGGCCATGATTGAACCGCTTGGTTGTGTATTGCATGGGTTTTCTCAAATAAAAATATGGCCAGGTGCCTCTGTGTTAATAGTAGGGGGCGGATATATCGGATTAATGATGTTGCAAATGGCAAAAATGTATGGAGCATTTCCAATTGTAGTAAGTGAACCTGATATAACGAAACATGAACTTGCCATCCAATTAGGCGGTGATGAAGTAATCACCCCGGAAGAACTCTCTCAACATTTAATAGGCTTTGATATCGTTATTGAATGTGTGGGTAGAAAAGAAAGTATGGAACAGGCTGTAAAAATGGCGAAAAAAGGCGGCAATATTTTATTGTTTGGTGTAGCAGCACCAGATATGAAAATTGAATAAGTCCATTTGATATTTTTTCAAAAGAGTTAAACATAAAAGGATCTTTTATTAATCCACATACACATGACCATGCGATATCGTTAGTTCAACAGGGTAAGATACAAATTAAACCTTTGTTAAGTCACTATTTCAGGTTGGAAGATATACCGACCATAATGAATGATTATCGTAAGATGAATGTAATGAAGGGAATAATCCGATATTCGGAAAAAATATAAAATAACAGGAAGAAATTTGGTATATCCAATTTATAAGCATGGTGTAGTTTATTCAAAGCATTTGATGCGATATCGCAGCGAGTGCTTTTTTCTCTTTTTTTCTGTGGTATCCTTCTTAACCCCTAAAATACTAATAACACATGGTATAATTTTCCGTATTTTACCACCTGTAAAACGGTTAAATATCACTTTATTACAAGTCTGTTAATATTTTTGAAAAGTCCATATAATGAATAATGTAAACCTTTTCATAGAGACATAAAAAGTGAAACAAGCATTTTTAAAGGTTGTAACGGATGAATTTAAGGGGGAATGATCATTGCATCCAATAATGGATTATCTTTTGCAAAGTGCAGAACTCTCAATAGTGGAATTTAATATTCATGAAAGAAATGAAATGCAAACTTTTAACCGTACCCTTCCCAGTTATGTCATGTCATATATAAAGAAAGGGGAAGCAAAGCTAAGAATTAGGGATGAAGTATATCCTTTAGCACCTGGGACTGTCGTCATCATTCCTCCCCATATTGAGCATGACCATTACAAAGAAACAAAAGATGAAACCATATTTTTATGGTGCCATTTCACTTACGAAATTGGCAGTGCTTTAGATGTAATGAAAATATTTAACCTCCCGATCACATTTAAACTACAAAACCCTGAAATATTTGAACGGGTTTTTGTAGATTTTGTGGAAATTACAGATTCTCAAGATTTTTTAATTAAAACCATCTTAAAAAAAGCGAAATCCTATGAAATTCTATACTTGCTGCTCGAAAACATTATGAGATCTCAGGAAAAAGTCTTTGAACAGGATCAATCGAAGGGATTCATTTCTATGCTAACCCAAATTGTAAAAAATCCCGAAAAGGAAGTTTCATTAAAAGAATTATCTAATCAGTTTCATCTGCACCCAACCTATATAAGTAATCGCTTTAAAGAATTGTTTGGCAAATCTCCTATTCAAATACAGCGGGAACTAAAAATTGACCGTGCCAAAAAATTATTAAGGTCGACCGAGATGACAGTAACTGAAATCGCATATGAGGTTGGTTTTACAGTAGTCCCGGGGTTTACTAGATTATTTAAGAATTATGTGGGCATATCACCTACCCAATATAGAAATATGAATACAAAATGGAACAGCAATATTTCGGTTGTTAAACAATAGGGGTACCCCCTTTTCTATAGTAAGTAAAAAGAAAAAATCTCTATTTGAGGAGGATCAATATGATAAAACAATTAGTCGCGGTGGCACCGCATAAGGCAGCTATCTTGGAATGTGAGGATCGCACAATAAAAGCAAATGAAGTGAGGGTTCAGGTAAAGTTCGCTTCACCGAAACATGGTTCGGAGCTGGCGGGTTTTAGAGGAGAAAGTCCACACATGGATGAGTATTATGATGAATCTTGGCACACCTTTTTACCACGTCCCGAGACCGATATAAAGGGCGTTAATTTCGGAAATTGGAATCTAGGAAACCAATGGGTAGGCATCATCACTGAATTAGGCTCAGAGGTTGTCGATTACAAGGTTGGGGACAGGGTTTGCGGATATGGCGGGATTAGAGAAACTCATATAGTTAACGCAGTTAATAACTTTTACCTATTAAAAATGCCAGAAGAGATGTCCTGGAAAAGTGCTGTATGTTTTGATCCCGCCCAGTTTGCATTGGGAGGAATCAGAGATGCCCATGTTAGGGCAGGAGATCGGGTCGCAATTATAGGTTTGGGTGCTATTGGACAGTTGGCAGCACAAATGGCCAAATTAGCAGGAGCTAGCTATGTTGCAGTTGTTGACCCGATTGAAAAACGCCGTCAAGTTGCATTACATACTGGTGCAGATGAAGCCTTCGATCCCCTCAATCAGGATGTAGGCTTGGAATTAAAGAAAGCAACCAATAAATTAGGTGTCGATGTTGTCATCGAAACAAGTGCGAATGAATTTGCCCTTCAGCAGTCGTTAAGAGGATTGGCATACGGAGGTACAATCGCATATGTTGGCTGGGCTCGTCCTTTTAAAGGTGGTTTAGATCTTGGCAGAGAAGCCCATTTTAATAATGCCAAAATTGTATTCTCCAGAGCATGTAGTGAGCCCAATCCGGATTACCCCCGTTGGAGCTGGAGACGTATTGAAGAAACTTGCTGGAAAATGTTGTCGGAAGGAATGCTTAATTGTGAAGGCATCGTAGATCCGGTGGTTCCTTTTGAAGAATCTGCGTCAGGATATGAAAGAAATGTAGATTTGTTTCCAGATCAAAGCGTAAAGCTGGGAGTTAAGTTTTAATGAACAGGAGGAAAAATAGTGAAATTTGCCTTGCAGGATAAGTTAACCGGATTAAAAAATTATCAGGAGATTTTTGAGGTGGCTCTAAGCCTTGGCTTTGATGGAGTGGAAATTACCCATTTTGAAGGACCATTAACCAAAGAGACTTCGCGTTCAATTCTTCATGCTTCACATGCAACAGGAATTCAGGCAAGTGCAGTTTGTGGAGGTTATAACCATTGGATTGGGGATTTTGTTGAAACGAATCGACTCGAAGCCGTCCAAGGCATCAAATCATCATTGCAATATACCGCTGAGATTGGTGCGCAAGGCATAATTGCCCCAGCAGCTTATGGGATGTTTTCAAGAAAATTGCCGCCTTTTCATCCTCCGAGAGGTGCGGAAGGGGATCGAAAAGCCTTGCTGGATTCCTTAACAAGAATTGCAGAGGATGCTGAAAAATTTAATGTTAATTTTTTCCTAGAACCCTTGAACCGGTACGAAGATCATATGTTAAACACCGTTTCCCAAGCTGTTTCACTCGCGAAGGAAGTCGGCAGTGACAAGATAAAAGTAATGGCAGACTTTTTTCACATGTCCATTGAGGAATCAAAAATAGAAGAGGCAATATCTTTGTATCATCCTTATATAGGTTATTACCATTTGGCAGACAGTAACAGGCTGGAACCGGGAAAAGGCCACACAGATTTTGCCGAACCTCTTGCTCTTTTGAATAACATCCAATATAAAGGGTTTTTGTCTTATGAATGTGGTTTAAGTGGGGAAGCGCAAAAGTCATTGCTGGAGTCTATTACATTCTTAAAAAACACACAAAAAATAGCCCAAGCTTAAGGGGGATCGTAATCTTAATTTTGGCATCTCTTGCAGATTATGCTTTCGGGAAGTTGAAATTTCCCGGCAAAAATGCACTCTTTTATTTTTTTACTTGGTAATGGTGCCGATTCAGGCGATGATTATTGCCTTATGTTACAACATCCAAGGTATGGGGCTTATCAATACCTTTTGGTCGATGATTATTCCGAATTTCGGTCTGTCGGTGCCTTTCGCCATATTTATGATACGGGCATTCTTTAAAGACCTTCCTGACGAGCTAATGGACTCTGCAAAAACTGAAAGCTGTAACGAGTTTCAAACTTTTTTCCGTGTATACCTTTCTTTGATGGTACCGGCGATCACCTCGTTATTTGTTTTTGAGTTTAAGTGGGCCTAGAATGATTTCTTGTTGCCGTTATTGTTTGTTTACGATGACGCTTACCGAACTTTGCCGCTCGGTTTGATGAATTACTATGGTGCATATACTGATGACCAATCCTTAATCGCCGCAGGCGTAAGTATATCGATTGTACTAATTATTGTTGTTTAGATGATTTTCCAAAGAAAATTGATAGAAGGGATTACGGCAGGTTCCGTGAAAGGATAATTACTGCTCGATGGGAGAGATACAAAATGGAGAAAATAAAGGTTGGAATTATCGGAACTGGGTTTATTGGACCTACCCATATTGAGGCTATTAGAAGACTTGGTTTTGTAGAAGTAATTGGTTTGGCAGAAACCAGTATCGAAATGGCGAAAAAAAAAGCAGCCGAGTTAAACATACCAAAAGCGTTTGGCGATTATCGTGAAATGCTGAAAGACAGTGAGATCCAGGTTGTACACAATTGTACGCCAAATCACCTTCATTTTATGATAAATAAAGAAATTATTTTGGCAGGCAAGCATGTCATTTCTGAAAAGCCGTTGGCGATGAATATTCAAGAGTCGGCGGAATTGTTGGATTTGGCCGAGAAACATGGTGTTGTCCATGGAGTGAATTTTAATTATAGACAACATGCCGCTGTCAAAAACTTGCAAGCAAAAATTGCAAACGGGGACATTGGACAGGTGAACCTTGTACATGGCAGCTATCTGCAGGATTGGTTATTGTATGAAACAGACTTTAACTGGCGTCTTACCCCAGAAGTGGGCGGTAAATCCCGGGCAATTGCCGACATTGGTTCCCATTGGTGCGATACGGTCCAATACGTAACCGGAAAGCGGATAGTGGAAGTTTTCGCCGATTTGGCAACGGTGGTTCCTGTCAGAAAGAAAGCCAAAAATACGATTGCTACTTTTAGTACACAAACTCCGGATGAACAAGAATATGAAGAAATTCCAATCCATACAGAAGATTATGCATCCGTTCTTGTCAGGTTTGAAGATGGTGGAAGAGGAGTCTTTACCGTCTCCCAAGTTAGCGCTGGCCGGAAAAATAGATTAAGTTTTGAAATCAATGGTAGTCAATGCTCAGTTTTCTGGAATCAGGAGGAGCCAGAAAAATTATGGATTGGTCATAGAGATCGAGCGAATGAAACCCTATTGGCGGATCCTTCCCTGTTTACCAAAGAAGCAAGGTCACAAATTCATCATCCTGGCGGACACAATGAGGGCTGGCCAGACGCACTTAAGAATATGATGCTGAATTTCTACTCTTTTGTTCGCGATGGCAAGAGCCTGAAATCAGACAAGCCAAATTTTGCGACATTTAAAGACGGCCATAATTCCATGTGTATCACAAACGCTATCTTGGAGAGTAATGAGCAGCAAAAATGGGTGAAGGTTCAGACTACAAGGGAGGTATATGCATGAAACTGGGAGTATTTACGGTTCTATATCAGAATCTGTCTTTTGAAGTGATGCTGGATAAATTGGCGGAGATGGGCGTGGAGGCAGTGGAATTGGGAACGGGGAATTATCCCGGCAATAAACACTGTAACCCGGATGAATTGCTCTCATCTCCTGAAAAAATTAGGTCTTTCCTACGAGCAATCGAAAGCCGGGGATTAATGATAAGCGGATTAAGTTGTCATGGAAATCCCTTGCACCCTGATAAAAAGTTTGCTAAAGAATCTCACGATGTATGGAGAAAAACAGTTTTGTTGGCGGAACGTTTGAGTGTCCCTGTTGTAAATGGCTTTTCCGGCTGTCCAGGTGATTATGAGGGAGCCAAGAATCCTAATTGGGTTACATGTTCATGGCCGAGGGAGTATGCAGATGTTCTTAACTGGCAATGGAACGAGGTGGTCATTCCTTATTGGAAAGAGGAGGCGAAATTCGCCAAGCTGCATGGAATAAACCAAATTGCTCTTGAAATGCATCCCGGTTTCGTGGTCTACAATCCGGAAACTTTGCTCAAATTAAGAGATTATGCAGGTGAAAACATTGGAGCAAACTTTGACCCAAGCCACTTGTTTTGGCAGGGAATTGACCCGGTTGAAGCGATTAAAACTCTTGGCCGTGAAAAAGCCATCTTCCACTTCCATGCAAAAGACACTTATATGGATCAGGCAAACATTAGAATAAACGGTGTTTTAGATACGAAACATTATGGCAATATCCTGGATCGCTCATGGTCATTCCGTTCAGTAGGATACGGGCATGATGAGAAAATATGGAAGGATATGGTCAGTGCCCTTCGCACTGTAGGATATGATTATGTTCTCTCCATTGAACATGAAGATAAGCTTGCTTCTATCGATGAGGGTCTAAGTAAAGCGATGTTGGCTCTAAAGAGCATCCTGTTTAAAGAGCAATTAACTGAGATGTGGTGGGCATAAAGTAAAGGCCTAAATGAGCACTAGCTTTGGATTGAAAAAATAAAAAAGCAATAAAGAAAGCAGTGAATTTCGTTATGAAATAGCACTGCTTTTGCATTTATAAAAATGGAGGGGTTTTTATGCCATTGTGTATGGCTCACAGGGGTTTTTCGGGGGTAGCACCAGAAAATACCTTAATCGCTTTTGAAAAGGCTTTGGAATTAGATTTTGTTACGTCAATTGAATTGGATGTCCAACTATCCAAAGACGAAATTCCAGTGATAATTCACGACTTTTCGTTAGAACGGACGACGAATGGTTTCGGGTTTGTGAAGGATAAAACGTTCCATGAATTAAGGGAATTGGATGCTGGAAGTTGGTTTTCAAATCATTATGCCGGAGAGAGAATACCAAGTTTGGAGGAGGTTTTAACATTTTTGAGGAACAAAGACTGTTTTATAAATATCGAATTAAAAACAGCTGGCGGCGAATACAAAGGGTATGAACACACTATTATTGATTTGGTTAAGAAATACGATTTGGAAAAAAAAGTTTGTTTGACCTCGTTTGACCATGAAGTCATAAAAAATATTAAAAACATAGAAACGGAAATTAGGACAGGTTTAATTATCGAGGGAAATCCTGTATTGTTACGTGAACAATTGTTAGAGTGCGGAGCTACTATTCTTTCAATTAACGTGAATTTCTTGACTTATGAATTAGTGGAAAGGTTAAAAAAGGATGATATTGACATAGTTACCTGGACAGTAAATGATGCTGCAACGATGGAAAAGGTTATCGGGATTTCGAAGGATATTTATATCTGTACGAATTTCCCTGATAGATATATGGAAACAGTAACAAACATGAATAAATAAATTTGTTAAAGTAATGGTACAGACACATAAGATGAGCCCGATAAAATGAAATAAGGTGAAGTAAAATGGACTTTATAGATTACTATTTTAACCCGAATGATCTCTTGTTCGTGAAGCGTCTGGGGTTATCTGCCCTTCTTGGATGCATGATTGGCTGGGAAAGAGAGTACTCAAATAAAACAGCAGGGGTAAAAACACATCTGTTGGTATCATTGGGAAGTTGTTTGTTGATGCTCTTGTCTATTTATGGTTTTTTGGATTGGATAAACCATCCAAACGTCCGTTATGACCCATCACGTTTAGCTGCACAAGTCATAAATGGTATCGGTTTTTTGGCAGCAGGTGCAATATTGGTTAGACCGAATTTAGTCGTGACGGGGCTAACTACTTCGGCTTCCCTTTGGGTAGCAATGGGAATTGGATTGGCAGTTGGTTCCGGAAATTATTTCATGGCCATTGCAACTACAACACTCGTACTTCTGGTATTAACCATTATCCCGCGTGTTGAGGAGCGGCTTATAAGAAGATCGAGATGGGATTTAGATCTCCTTATGGAGGATAAACCAGGTGTGCTTGGAAAAATTACATCATTTTTAGGAGGACACAATATCAATATATTAAAAATAAATACATCTATCTTAAAAGACTCAGATTATCAAGTTTGTATAAAAATAAAGGTGAAAACAAGAAAAGGATTAGATGATGTCCTTATTGGAGTTCAAAGGATTGAGGGAGTCATTGAGGTATCGAATAATATGGTGGATATTAAAAAGCATAGTCATCTCAAGGCATCCAATCTATGAGAGGCTTGATCATTGTAGAAACTGCTAATTATCAAGATTTAATAAAGCTGAACGGTAGGGATAACTAAGATATAATTTACTTATTAGTGAAAAAAACAGGAGAGCGGAGTCCATTACTACTTCCAAGAAGAAAATTTGTGAGCATTTTAGCAGAGTATAGTTGCACTTTGACTGTATTTTTAAAATACTGAATTTTTATCTTTTCACGATAATTATAAGTTATAATTATAGTAAATTAATATCTGACGGTTCGATATTTGGAGAGACCAAAACGCCAGTTATAGCATTTGCTATAATGCACGTTTGGTCTCTTTTTTTATAGATTGCTAATTTGATGATTCACATAGGAGGAACCATAAATGACATTTTCAGCATTAAAAAGAGAAGATCAGCTTAACATCATATCGAAAGAACAGTATGACCTGCTTATTATTGGCGGCGGCATTACGGGAGCAGGAATCGCTTTGGATGCCTCCCTCCGAGGAATGAAGGTTGCTCTCATTGACATGCAGGACTTTGCGGCAGGTACGTCAAGCCGTTCAACCAAGCTAGTTCATGGAGGATTACGATACTTAAAGCAATTTCAAGTTGGCTTAGTTGCAGAAGTAGGTAAAGAACGGGCAATTGTCTACGAAAATGGCCCACATGTTACCAAACCTGAATGGATGCTTCTTCCCCTCCATAAAGGCGGGACATTCGGTCCTTTGAGTACATCTATCGGTTTACGCCTTTACGATTATTTAGCTGGCGTGAAAAAGTCTGAAAAGAGACGCATGCTTTCACGGGATGAAACCATTTCGAAAGAACCGCTTATAAAAAAAGAAGGGCTCAAGGGTGGTGGCTATTATGTTGAATACCGTACAGATGATGCCCGATTAACCATTGAAGTCATAAAGGCTGCCTACGAAAATGGAGCAAATTTAATAAACTATGTAAAAGCTGAGGAGTTTATTTATCACAATGAAGTGATAATCGGGGTCAAGGCGAAGGATATGCTTACAAACAAGGCAGTAAACATCACAACGAAAAAAGTGGTAAATGCGGGTGGTCCCTGGGTTGATCATATTCGTAAAAAGGATTACTCAAGGAATAACAAACAGCTCCGTTTGACAAAAGGTGTACATATTGTTATCGATCAGGCTGTCTTCCCGCTGCGCCAAGCCGTATATTTTGACACTCCAGATGGACGGATGGTGTTCGCAATACCCCGTGACGGCAAAACCTATGTAGGAACGACAGATACATTTTATGGTGAGAACGCGACTCGTCCCAATATGCTTGAGGAAGACCGTGAATATATATTGAATGCCATGCATTTTATGTTTCCCAAGGTAAAGGTTACACACAAAGACATAGAATCGAGCTGGGCAGGCGTCCGTCCATTAATATACGAAGAAGGAAAGGACCCTTCAGAGATATCACGTAAAGATGAAATATGGGAAGGAGAAAGCGGACTCATTACAATTGCGGGAGGCAAATTGACCGGATACCGGAAGATGGCAGAGTCAGTCGTGGACCTAATTGCAAAACGCCTTGGGGAAGATGGGCAATTTTTTAAAGAATCAAAAACAAAAACATATCCAATTTCAGGCGGCAAAGTCGGAGGTTCTAAAGGGTTTCACGAATATAGTTCCCTTAAAGAACAAGAAGTAATGGAGGCAGGATTCACCAAGGAAGAAGGACGCCGTCTTGTTCAAATGTACGGTTCAAATGTGAATGAAATTTTCCATTACGCAACAACATTCAATGTGTTAGAAAACACAAAATTAACGAAAATCGTTTATTCGCAACTAATGTACTCCATTGAGCATGAAATGGCAGCTACACCTGCGGATTTCTTCATTCGCCGTACAGGTGCCCTATTTTTCAATATCAACTGGGTCCGTACTTGGAAGGATGAGGTACTGTTATTTATGGAGGAAAAATTTAATTGGAATAAGAAACAGACAGCTCTTTATAAAGAGGAGCTCGAAATAGAGCTAAAAGATGCCGTCATACCTGTCGATTTGCAACAAAACAAAGCCATTTGAGGGAGCTCGTGCTCTCTCTTTTTTGCTTTTTAAAAGGGAGAATTAGATTTAACTATATAGGTGAACTAAGTGTGATTTTTATACTAAGATAAACTATGAAATGATTGGTTACATTAATATTCTGGAGGTGATTGTAAATGGCAGATAACAAAAAGAAAAGTCGTTCATCAGAGGCTGAAATACTTGCTAATCAAGCGGAAGCGTCTCGACACCAAGCTGGGTCTTCAGGCAAATATGGAACGGAATTCGCAAGTGTGGATAACAAAGAAACTGGAAAAATTGAACCATAGAAAAAAAGGCACCCGCTCATTGGGTGCTTTGACAAGTCAGCTGCGAATTAAAAATATTAGTGTTAAGTTCACCTGCCAATTACTTGACTTATACTTAAAAGATTCAATCCAAGTGATGATTTTCACTTGGGCTTTATTTATGTTTCGTGTGGATATAAAGTTTATTGCCTAGTTTTGCTGATATACGCAAGCCGTAATGGATAACTTTTTCAATTAATAACTGTTTTTTTTCATCTGTTTGGTTGATGTCAACGTAACCAATACTTAATGCTCCTATTAATTCATTGGAGTGATTGAATATGGGAGCTGCTACAGAGGAGGTGCCTATGGTCCTTTCTCCGTGACTTTCTCCAAAACCTTTTTGCTGAATGGTGTTTAGCTGTTGTAAAAACCAATCCATTTCTTCTTTCGGTACTAACTCACTTATGATTTTTAAAGCATCATCCCTATTCATATGGGCCAGCATGACTTTATTGGCAGCCCCGATATTCATTGGGATTCTAATTCCCAACTGGTCATAAATCCGGATTGGATTATGCGGACAATCAATTCTTTCGACCACTAAAGCTTCCAAGCCAATAGGCTTACTGAAATAAACACTCTCCTCCACTTCATGCATTAAAGACTCCATTTCAGGGCGGATCAGCCCGACAAAATCAAAGGTATCATACATTTGTAAGCCATATTCCAGCCAGGAATACCCCATTGAATAGAGTTTAAGATTCGGATCCTGCTGAATTAATCCATGTTTGATCATGGATTGTAGAAGACGATGCATAGTGCTTACAGGCAAGTCACACTCCTTTGATAAATCTGTAATCGAGAACCAATTTTTAGTATCGCTTTGCGCTAGGACTTTAATTACTTGCATAGCTCGGTCAATTGTCTGCACTTTATTCAACCCCAATCATTATGTTTATGAACTAGGTAAAGAAAGGAATAATTTATTTTTCAGTAAATTCAAAATTCATTGACAAGTATTTCTAATTTTAATAATATCATATTATAAGTTTCCATTAAAAGAAAAAGTTTTCCACTATGCGGAAAAAGGAGGTTAAAAAACTTGTTATCTTCTATGCATAAAAATCTTAACAAGGTAATTTTAAAACATCCAAAGGACGCTTTTATCAGTCAAGAGCACCTAAGAAATGAATGGGAAAAGTTTAATTACATCAATGAACCGGACTACATAAAAGCACAAAATGAATTTGAACAGTTTCATGCGATTATTCGAGAACATGTGGCTGAAATTGAATTTTTACCTGCTTCAGGGACAGTTGGATTAGATTCGCTTTACGCCCATGACCCTGTAAAATTCACGAAAAATGGAGCCATTATTTTAAAATCTGGTAAAAAATTACGTCAGCCAGAGGCAGAGGCTTATAAACAATTTTTACTAGAACAGAAGATTCCTATAGTTGGTGAACTAACAGGCGAGGCGGTAGCTGATGGTGGAGACCTCGTCTGGCTCGATGATCAGACTTTATTGATTGGACGCGGTTATCGTACGAATGATGAAGCCATCCGACAAATCAAGGAAATGACAAAGGAGATGGTTGAAGAGTGTATTGTTGTTCAATTACCGCATGACCAGGGGGAAGAAGAATGTCTTCATCTTATGTCAATCATTAGTATCGTAGATGAGAATCTGGCAGTGGTTTATTCAAGACTTATGCCGGTATTCCTTCGGCAGCTGCTAGTTAAGCGAGGTTTTCAATTAATAGAGGTACCTGATGAAGAGTATCACCGCCTGGGCTGTAATGTTCTTGCGCTCGCACCAAGAGTCTGCGTGATGGTTTCAGGGAATCCGTCAACAAAGGAACAATTACTTGCAGCTGGCGCAACTGTCTATGAATATGAAGGAAATGAAATTTCTTATTTAGGAACGGGGGGACCTACATGTCTTACATGTCCAGTAGCAAGAGGTTAAAAAAGGAGGAGAGTATCATGTTTAAAAATACGATTGTTAAAATACCAAGTGAAAGCTATGTCAATGGGTTAACTACTTCCGATTTAGGAAGACCTAATTTCGAAATCGCATTAGAACAGCATCAGGCCTATATAGACGCGTTGAAAAAATGCGGTACAACCGTAACAATTCTTCCTAGTAATATTGAATTTCCTGACTCAACTTTTGTAGAGGATACAGCGGTATTGACACCTAATTTCGCTGTCATTTCGAATCCAGGGGCACTTTCCCGGAATGGTGAAATCCATGAAATGGAACCTGTACTTAAATCATTCTATGAATCTATTTATTCTATTAAGGATCCGGGAACTCTTGATGGGGGTGATATCCTTCAGATTGAAGATCACTTTTATATAGGAATTTCTGCTAGAACTAACCATGAGGGTGCGTTGCAATTAAAAACGATCCTTGAATTGGAGGGTTACAAAAGTACCATTGTTGAGTTAAAGAAATTCTTCCATTTAAAAACAGGTATTGCTTATTTAGGCAATCAAACGATAGTGGTCGCAGGGGAATTTATTGATCATCCCGAGTTTAACCAATATCAAAAAATAGTTGTTCCACCTGAAGAGGAATACGCAGCAAATTGTATCTGTGTGAATGATTATGTCATTATTCCTGCTGGTTATCCTATAACAAAACAAAAAATTAACGATGCAGGGTATCAGACCATCGAACTCGAAATGTCAGAATTCCGTAAACAGGATGGCGGATTAAGCTGCTTGTCACTGCGATTTTAATTATGTAAAGGGGTAATGCTATTTAAAGAGGGGTGGGAGAGGGAATGGAAACAGTGAATCAGGTAAGTCAGGAAAATCAATTAAATCGATCCATGAAACGCAGACATTTATTTATGCTTTCATTAGGGGGAGTTATTGGAACGGGATTGTTTTTAAATGCTGGTTATACCATTAATCAGTCGGGAGCCGGCGGTGCATTAGTTGGGTATTTGTTTGGCGGGATCATTTTGTACCTGGTCATGGTCTGCTTAGGTGAGCTCGCTGTCTATATGCCAGTCACAGGATCTTTTCAAACATATGCCAGTAAATTCATAAGTCCTTCTGCCGGGTTCTCTTTAGGATGGATGTACTTTATTGGGTCGGCTACTACGGCTGGGGTTGAATTCACCGCCGCTGGGATCCTCATGCAGAGGTGGTTCCCAGATGTTTCTGTTTGGATATGGTGTGCGTTGTTTATATTGTTGTTGTTCGGACTTAATGCTTTAACGACAAGAGGTTTCGCCGAGGCAGAATATTGGTTTGCCGGTATTAAGGTAATTGCTGTAATTTTCTTTATCATTATAGGTGCCGGAGCCATCTTGGGAATTATTCCTCTCGAAGACAGACCTGCACCATTATTGGACAATCTAGCTCCATCCGGATTATTTCCAGCAGGAATTGCCATTCTTTTTGTGACGATGATGAATGTTATTTTTTCTTACCAAGGATCTGAATTAATCGGGATTGCTGCTGGAGAGAGCGAGGAACCTTCAAAGAATATCCCCCGTGCTATTCGCAACGTGTTATTTAGGATTATTGTCTTTTATTTGGCTTCTATTATTATTTTATCTGCGATTTTTCCAACGGAAGAACTCGGTTTATTAGAAAGTCCTTTCGTAACGTTAATGGATCTTGCTGGAATTCCATTTGCACCAGATATTATGAACTTTGTTATCCTGACTGCGATATTATCAGTAGGAAACTCTTGTATCTATGCTTCTACACGTCTTTTGTGGGCCATGGCTCACGAGGGAATGGCACCAAAACGGTTTGGGAGACTTTCAAAACGGAAGGTTCCATTTAGAGCTCTAGTGTTTACGATGATATTCTCACTATTATCACTTTTGACTAGCGTTATTGCTGCAGATACAGTTTTCGTTTTATTAATGTCTGTTGCCGGAATATCCGTGACCATCTCCTGGATTGGAATCGCACTATCTCAGTTAATGTTCCGGCGCAAATATTTACAGGGCGGTGGGAAATTAGAGGATCTGCAATACAAAGTCCCATTTTATCCGCTAATTCCAATCGTATGTATCGTATTTTGCGTATCCATCCTTATATTCCTGGCATTTGACCCAACACAACTAATAGGACTCCTCATCGGACTAGGATTCCTAGCAATATGCTATATATTCTACTACATCAAAAACAAACAAACCAAAGCAAACTCAGAAACGAATATAAACGGATAACATAGGTGAAATAATATTGGTGAAATAATATTGGTGAAATAATATTGGTGACAGGCACCACTCGTGGACAGTGTCCACCTCAGGTGGACACTTCCTCGCCTCAGGCGGGCACTCGTTTATGGAATATTGGTAAAGGGGAATAAATTTATGGAACAACTTAGGTGGGGAACTCCGGATAGGCTGCGGAATTTGTTGTGTGAACTGGTGAGCTGGAAGAGTATGACGTTAACCGAGGGGGAGCGGGAGTTTCCAAGCAAGCTTCGGGCAAAATTACAGGATTTGCAGTATTTTCAGGAGAATCCCGGTTATTTAGGTCTTCATGATGCTGATTTGGGCCGGCGATTCTTAACGGGGTTATATAAGCATCCTTCATCAAAGGATACGATTGTTTTACTGAGTCATTTTGATACGGTAAACACTGAGGAATATGGGGATCTGGAGGAGTATGCCTATCAGCCGGAAGAATTGACGAAATTATTAGTAAATAGAATTGATGAATTAGATGGGGATTCGCATAGAGACCTCCTATCTGGTGAATATATTTTTGGCCGGGGCACAATGGATATGAAGATGGGACTGGCAATGCATATGGGCTTATTGGAAAAAGCTACTGTTGAGAAGTGGCCAATAAATCTCCTGCTGCTCACAGTCCCCGATGAAGAGGTAAATTCATCAGGAATGCGTGCTGCTGTTACGAAACTGCTCGACTTAAAAGATCAATATAATCTCAACTATAAACTTTTTCTGAACGGAGAGCCGGTATTTACCCAAGAACCGGGTGACAGAAGTTTTTATGTTTATTCTGGATCGATAGGAAAAATTATGCCATCTGCGCTCTTTTATGGAAAAGAAACACATGTTGGTGAACCACTCAGCGGCATTACAGCGCCATTTATTGCCTCATTTTTGACTCAGAGAATGGAGTGGAATTTGACGCTGCAAGAAAAAGTGAATGGCGAAACTACACCACTTCCTGTTACTCTTCAGCAAAAAGACTTACGGTTGGAATACTCTGCTCAAACGCCATTTCGTTCTGCAGCATTATATAATGTGTTTTTAATGAAACGGACTGCTGACGAAATTATGGAGATCTTTGAAAAAGTTGCTATTGACGCTGCAAAAGCCTGTAATCAGGCATATAAAGAGGTTTGTTTGAAGCACTCTGTGAAGCCGGTTGGTGAAGTCCGTGTTTTGCGTTACGAGGATTTACAAACATATGCAATCCGTAAATTTGGATTTGATTTTGTGGAGCAAATAAAGGCACAAGTTCAGGCAACTCCTAACTGGGATGATCGTGAAAAATCAATACGAATAGCAGACAGTTTGATGATTGAATGTCAGGAACTGACACCAGCAATCGTTTTACTCTATGCACCTCCTTATTATCCGGCAGTAAATTCATCTGATGATGATCTAGTTAAGAGATGTGTAAAGTTAGTTAGGGAACTAGGACAAAAAAATTTTAATTTACCTGTAAAACAGGTGCATTATTTTAATGGAATCAGTGACTTAAGCTATGTGAACTATCATGATGAGGGGAAAGGCTGGACTGCATTTAAAGCAAATACACCAGTTTGGGGAAGCAGTTACTGTATACCTTTTGATGCTATGACCCAGCTTCGTGCACCTGTATTAAATGTAGGTCCGTTTGGAAAAGATGCTCATAAAAGGACAGAAAGACTGCATATTAAAAGCGCTTTTGAAGAAGTACCGGCTCTAGTTGAGGATATGATAAAAATGATAATCAAAAGCATGTGTCAATCCATTCATTGATTTAAAAAACTGGCACCTTCCGCACAGGAGGGTGTCTTTTACCATTTTCACTGCATTTTTTATGATTAAAAAAATTATATTTTAATTCTCCGAAATAAGGGTAAACCAAAAAGAAAATGCATTATTATGGAGGCATCAGTATGGGTGAAATTCCACAAGACATCGATCCACTATCTCAGGATTTTTATGAACAGCCTACTCTAGAACTGGCGAAGGCATTACTTGGGTGCCTCCTTGTAAAAGAAACTGAACAGGGGTTAGCTGCAGGATATATTGTAGAAACCGAGGCATATATCGGTCCAAGTGACAGAGCCGCACATAGTTACAATAACAGGAGGACGGCTAGAACCGAGGTCATGTTCCAACTTTCTGGACTTGCCTATACTTATCTAATGCATACTCACTGCCTTTTTAATGTTGTCAGCGGCGGTGAAGAAAAACCTGAAGCTGTATTGGTTCGTGCCATAGAACCTCTGTATGGGATTGAGGTGATGAAGAGCAGGAGAGGGTTGGATGATTTGAAAAGTTTGACCAATGGTCCTGGAAAACTTACAAAATCATTGGGTATCACAATGGAAGACTATGGAAGTTCACTTACACTTCCGCCTTTATATATAGCTAATGGTATTTTTCCGGACAGTATTTCCGTTGGGAAAAGGATTGGAATTGACAACGCTGGTGAAGCCAAGGATTATCCATGGCGTTTCTGGATTACCGATAATAAGTTTGTTTCACGACATCAAAAAGCTGAATTTGTCATTCGTTCTAATAAAAACCCCTTTTAATAAAGGTAGTTTAAGATTTATAATATTTACAACAACTTAATTTATTCGACAGACAAAGTAATCGAAGCGTTTATTTAAGTGACCATGTGGAGGGGTGTAGGTTGGCTGAATTTGTTACAGAAAGATATCAGGAAATGATTTCAAAGTCTCTGTTTAGCAAGGGCAATAATAAAAGATTGAAAGCAGCAATGGAAAAAGCAGAAAGAGGCGGCGATGTTACGATTGCCTATATTGGGGGATCGATTACCCAAGGGGCAGGCGCGCAGCCAATACATACAGAATGTTATGCGTATAAATCTTATTTACAGTTTAAAAATATGTTTGGAAAACATGGCGGCGAAAATATCCATTTTGTGAAGGCGGGAGTCGGAGGAACCCCTTCACAGCTTGGGATGATACGGTATGAACGAGATATTTTAAGAGACGGAACCGTAGAACCAGATATCGTGGTTGTCGAATTTGCGGTAAACGATGCAGATGACGAAACGAATGGAGTTTGTTATGAAAGTCTTTGTTTGAAAATTCTTTCCAGGAAAAATAAACCTGCTGTTATCCTGCTATTCAGTGTGTTTGAGAATGATTGGAATCTGGAGGACAGGCTTTCTCCAGTGGGGAAACACTATGATTTGCCGATGGTAAGTGTGAAGGATGCCGTGGTTGAACAGTTCCGCCTGTCAAAGGAAGAAGGTAGCATAATTTCGAAGAATGAATTTTTTTACGATATTTATCATCCTACCAATGATGGTCATACCATAATGGCAGACTGCCTGGGATATCTATTCTCTGAAATTAAAAAATCTATAACAGATAACGACGATATAAATATAGAAAAACCACCTTTGATTGGTAATTATTTTGCTAATGTTCAATTACTGGAAAGAAAAGATAATCGAGACATCGTAAAAATAGAGGCAGGCAGCTTCTCTGATACAGATTATGACTTGCAGATGGCAGAAATGGATGAACATGATGTTCCATCACCGCAATTTCCGTATAACTGGATGCACACAGCCTTATCCGGAGATGTTAGTTTTAAAATGAGGATAAAGAGCAGCAGTCTCATCCTGATTTACAAGGATTCAGCCAGCATCGAGTTTGGGAAAGCAGATATTTTTGTAGATGGCCAATATGTACTGACGGCGGATCCTCATGAAAATAAGTGGAATCATTGCCACGCTGTAATTTTGTTTCAGGAAGAACACACCATGGAGCGTCAAATAGAAATTAAGATGGCCAGTGGATATGAAGAAAAGTGTTTTACGATACTAGGTTTTGGAGTTACGGTGTAAAAAATTAATAGACTATTCACGCAAATTTGTATTAAAATGAAATTTATATATTTAGCTCTATTGAATAACAGTATTCTCCCGCACCAAACCTAGGGCAATAAAACTTATAATATATATTGGAGGCAGCTATGAACTTTGTTAGTACACGCGGCAATGTAAGTAAAATTGGATTTATTGACACAGTCCTAATGGGGCTGGCAAATGATGGAGGACTATTAGTACCGGAGAAAATCCCACAAATTCCTGCAGAAAAGTTAGACGCCATGTCTAAGTTAACGTATCAAGAATTAGCATACGAAATCTTTTCCTATTATGTTGATGGTGAAATTCCAGACCATGAGTTGAAAGAATTAATCGAAAAAAGCTACGCAACCTTCCGCCATCCGGAGGTTACCCCTGTTCAAAAGTTAAAGGATAACATGTATGTATTAGAACTTTTCCACGGTCCAACCTTTGCTTTTAAAGATATTGCGCTTCAATTTTTAGGGAATTTATATTCTTATGTGTCTAAGAAGACAGGGGAGTCGATTCATATTCTCGGTGCTACTTCAGGGGATACGGGGGCCTCAGCGATTGAAGGTGTCAGAGGTAAAGAAGGCATTCGCATTTGTATTTTACATCCATATGGGAAAGTAAGTAAGGTACAAGAATTACAGATGACAACAGTAGACGATAAAAGTGTGTTGAATTTAGCTATCAAAGGAACATTTGATGATGGCCAAAGAATCATCAAGGAATTGTTTGCAGATGTGGATTTTAAAAATAAATATCATATGCGTGCGATTAATTCGATTAACTTTGTACGGATTATGGCGCAAACGGTATATTATTTCTATGCATATTTCCAAGTAAAAAAGGAAGCGGAGTTAAAGACGATTAACTTTAGTGTTCCGACAGGTAATTTTGGAGATATCTTTGCTGGTTATCTTGCAAAGAAAATGGGACTGCCGGTTGGTAAACTCATCGTTGCGACCAATGAGAATAACATTTTAGAAAGTTTTATCAAAGATGGAGTGTACAAGCCTGGAGAATTCCGCAGCACTTTCAGCCCTTCTATGGATATCCAAGTAGCCAGCAATTTTGAGCGCTATCTATATTATCTACTTGGAGAAGATCCAAAGGCCGTTTCGGAAGTAATGGAAAGCTTTAAAGTAGAAGGCAAAATTGTTGTAAGCGGCGATTTGCTTCATAAAGTGCAAGAAGATTTTGCGGCACATGGAGTGAATGGGGAAGAGTGCCTGCAAACTATTAGCAAGTACAATACAGAAACCCGTTATTTATTAGACCCACACACGGCGTGCGGGGTAGCTGCATACGAAAGTTGTAATAATCCAAGTGAGATTTGTGTGACATTATCAACTGCTCATCCAGCAAAGTTTAATGAATCCATTGAGCGTTGCAATATCGAGCAGACATTCCCTGAGGAAATTAATCAATTGTTTAATAAACCGCAGCATCTGGAAGTTGTTGAAGTGGACAAAGATGAAATCGTTCAGCATTTAGAAAAGCTTTTTAGTCTTTCCACAAAATAAGATGAAAATTTTGGGCGCTTTCCTAAAGGAAGGTGCTTTTTTATTATAATAGTCAACCGTCTCAATCGAACGTTAGAAATAGAATATGCTCTCCTACTTTGGATAAAGTAACACTAAAAGAGTAGAAGAGGTGTTAGTTTGAAAGTCTTGGTCATAGGGGCAATTATTTTTGGTGCTATTGTTTTTTCGTTATTACCGATCTTATCAGCACATTTTTTTCAACCAACTTTAAAAGACAGCATTAAATTTAATGTTTATTTTCTCCCTCTTTCATTTATAGGAAACATTATCCTATCATGGGGTTTCATTCAAGGCAGCAAAACTTTTGGAAATACGGTCATGCTTGGTGGTCTTCAAACAGGTGTTTATGCAGTAGTTGTTACATTGTTATCTATTTTGTTTTTACAGCAGAAAATTTCAGTGTATTCCATTATAGGTCTTGTTCTAATTGCAGTTGGTACTATTTTTTTAAATAAGTAAGGAATGAAGCAGCCTGGTTCATACGCAACTAGGCTATCCATAATATTAATTAAATTTTAAATAATTCGTCGAGTTTTAAATTGTTGATATGTTATATTAAAAAATAGTAGTTTAAAGAACAGCATTTTAGGGAGGGATGGAATTGGTTGGTTCGCAAACTTTCCAATCTTCAATCGATTCGAAGTTAGTAACGATTTCAGTGATGAACCACAAGAGTAACCTGGAACATGCCCACAGAGAGATAGAATTGATCTATATGATAAAAGGTAATTTGCAGGTTAAAGTGAATAATAAAATTTTTCAAATGAAAAGTTCTGATTTTGTATTGGTAAATTCTAATGAATTTCATTCTTTCCATTCTAATGAAGATAATTTATTTATTGTTTTTCATATTAATTACTTTGAGCTAAGTTCGCTTCTAGCCCAAAAAAATCTATTATTCACTTGTAATTCACTTGAACACGACCACTCAGCCAATCACGAATTAAGAACAGTGATTGAAAACTTACTAACAGTATATATGAAAGTAAACCATTTTTCTCAAGTAGAATTTTTAGAAAAAACTTATAAATTCATTTCAACGCTTCGAATGAATTTTTTACAGAATCAAAATCAAATGCTGCTTAATACGTCCATCAAAGGCCAAAATGATCGATTAACAGAAATCATTGATTATATTCAAAGTAACTATCGAGAGCCTTTATCGTTAGAGGAAGTCGCTAGTATTCATTATCTCTCCATTCCTTATCTATCTAAGTTTTTTAAAAAGCAAACCGGAAAAACATTCTCGCAATACTTGAATGAGATTCGTTTGGCCCATGCTGTTAACGAATTAGTTAACTCTGATAAACCAATAACTAGAATTGCATTAGATAATGGATTTCCAAATCTAGCTTCCTTTAATAGAGTCTTTAATGAAAGTTATCAACTAAAGCCTGTTGAATACAGAAAACAAATGTCTGGAACCACAGTGAAGAAAGAAAACTCAATCAATGATATTAGTAGTCTAGAAACCAATGAAGCACTAACCGAGCTGCGCGATTATCTGAAAAGTACGGAGGATAAAAGAGGTCAGTCCACTCCTGAATTCAGACATGATACGGAAACCGAAGTTGTCAAAATTGGGAAAACAGATGCTTTTATAAAGTATTGGAATCGATTACTGAATATTGGGTATGCAAAAGATTTATTGAATTCCGATATGCAGGAGCAAATTACCCTTCTGCAATCAGAAATCGGCTTTACCTATGCGAGATTTTGGGGATTGTTTGGGGATGATATGCTGCTAGAAGATCGCTCTGGAGGAAACGTTACTTACAATTTTTCGAATGCGAACAAATTATTGGATTTTCTCATTAAAAATAAATTAAAACCCTTTATTGAGATGGGGCCAAAACCAAAAATCATTCAAAAAGCGATTGGGGAAACTCTTGTCATCCAAACAATAAGCAGTGAAAGGACATTGTCCGAATGGCACAATCTCGTGACGGCGTTTTTGCTGCAATGCATCGAACGTTATGGTATTGAAGAAGTCGAGACATGGTATTTTGAATTATGGCGGCCAATGGATGAACTTAATAGTAAAGCAGAGGAAGAAAAAGATTTCCTCGCTAAAATGCAGAACAATCAAAATCGAGATCCAGAATTTGATGGGTATTTTAAGATATTTAGTGAATTTAAAAAGACTGCGCAAAACCTGGTTCCTGGAGCAAAGATAGGAGGATGTGGTTTAAGCATGGATCTAGAAGGTGACAAACTGGATTTCTTGCTGGACCAATGGAAACAGCAAGAAATTCAGCCCGACTTCCTCTCCATTTATCTTTATCCTATTGAAATAGATCGTGATAAATATAGGGTTCCAATCAAAAATTTACATTCAACGAATCCTCACTATGTCTTAAATAAGTTAAATGATGTAAGAAAATCTCTGAAAAGAGCAGGTTATGAGAATTTAGAACTAAACGTCACCGAATGGAATATCTCCATCTCTAATCGTAATTATCTTAATGATAGCAGTTTTAAAGCGTCCTATATGGTAAAGAATATTGTTGAGAATTTGAATCAAAATCAATTGAAAATGATGGGATACTGGTTGAGTTCTGATATTTTTAGTGATTTTCGAGATTCGAAAAATATTCTTCATGGCGGTGCCGGGCTGTTGACCAAAAATGGCATTAAAAAACCGAGTTACCATGCATTCGTACTTTTAAAACAATTAGGTGAGATTCTAGTAGCGAAAGGTGACAATTATATTGTTACCAAAAAATCCGGTGATCGTTATCAAGTAGTATGTTTTAACTACAAACATTTCAATTATTCTTACTACCTGCATCCTGAGGGCAGTACAGGAATCCACGAGCAATATGAAATTTTTGAAAATAATGAGCCTATGAATCTCTCATTAGAAATACTAGGTATTGCGAATGGGAAATATCGTGTTAAAGAACTAAAATTAAACCGCGATCATGGCAGTATTTTAGATGAATGGTTGAAATTTGGTGTGGTGGATGACATCAAACCGGATGAAGTGGATTATTTTAAGCAAATTTGTGTACCTCATATGAAAGTTGATCATTCACTTGTTGACAATCATTCCATTATCTTAAAAGGGGAACTTCAACCCCATGAAGTGCGCTTGTTTGAGCTAAATTTGCTATTTGGCGAGAGAGAAAAAAGAGGGTAAAAATCTTTATGAGATTTTTACCCTCTTTTAATTTATTAACCTATTTCAACAGTCCTTACTTTATGTCCAGCTAAAGGTACAGGTATATACGCAGTACGGACAATTACATCTAAAGCAATCTCGTGACTTCCCGCAGATAAACCGCCTTCTTTAAAGACTCTAACAGTTAACGGTTCTCCATATTCCCATTTATAGGTTGTGACGGTTTCCATTTCATCTAATGTAAACCAATCCACTTCATCAACTGAGCATCTAATATCCTCACGTGCCACCTTTTCACCATCTACTTCAACACCAATATCATTGACCATCGATAAGGGAATACCCCGATAATAGGTAATATTGGTCTTTAAAACAAATCCCGTTACATGATCAGCTTCTACTATATTCTTACAAGTATTTTCTAAGAACACATTATTATCAAACATCTTAGTATACCTCCTGACCTTCTAATTCTTTTATGAGGTTTCGAATAAGTGCTTGATGTGCTAAAACCTGCTCTTTTTCCTTCATTGGATTTCCAGGCAGTACCCAGCGGTTTCCTTCATATTCTGTAGAAACATAGCCATCATAGCCTTTTTCATGAAGATATTGCAGGATTCCATTATAATCCATCGAATATTCTTCTCCCGTTTCCGTCATTTCAAATAACTTAAAGTGGAAATGTTTAATGTAAGGCATATATTCATCTAAAATACTGTATGGTTCATTTTCATATCCATCTGCCATATGGGCAAAGAAGTAATCAGCATCTGACTTCAATAATTGCTTCAACTCAGCTGGGAATCCACCATTTTCAAGATAAACTTTTCTTGGGTCTTTTCCTTGCTCGAAAATGCGATTGATATAATCAATTACTTCTTGGCTTGTTCCTAAATGCTTACAATATTCTGCCATGACTCTTGGAAGCCTGCGGCAGAAAATCCCCGTATCAATCACAAGACCTACATAAGGAGAATTTAATCTCTGCATCTCTTTAATAAATTCTTGTGTTTTCTTAACATCGAAGCTCAAACCAGCATGGATTTCTAGTGCCAAAGTGACATTAAATTTTTCAGCATATGGCAACAATGGTTCGATGACAAAAGCGGGTACCATTGATACCAAACGAATCAGCTTAATCCCTAATCGACTTGCAAGTTTAATTTCTTCAATAAGTAAATCAACACACTCTTTTTTCGTTAATTCTCGATTTTTGTATAAGTTTGTATTTAAGAAAACGTCTGCAATCACTGGCTTCATTTTATAGGTCGAAACTAATCGATCCCATTCTTCTAAAGTTTTTTCTGATGGATGGGGGGCGTTATGCATCATCTGATCAGGAATGATTTCAATTCCTTCAACCGAATTTTCTGCGAGAAATTTAAAGATATCCTCTAGGCTCATACGCTTATTTAAATATTCATCCTGTAAACTATACAAACTTACGCATGTTTTTAATTTGCTCATTAAAAAATCTCCCTTCATGTTTTCTTATTTGATGTCGCTTACACATGTATCATAACCTGCGTATCTCTCCATGCCTTTTCATTAATTATCTTAGTAGATATATATTTTCGTCTCTTTTTGGTTTCCTTCTTTTACTCACAAACAGAGGTTAAAAAAAACATATAAATTTTTAACCTCTAGTCTATTCAGCTGCTTTTATGAAATTAAAATAAATTAAAATCTGCAATAAATTGGTTAACAGGTGAGGAGATGAGCAAAATCAAATGGATTAAAATAAGATTGTAAGCGTTACTCAAACACAAATAGTTATATAGATTGGTAGACCAATAATTAATAAAAGGAAAAGAGTGGGTTAAAAATGATGCAACTTGGAATTATTGCCACAGCTACAGAAGAAAGTTTTCAAAAAGCAAAGCGAAAAGGACTAGATTTTATTGAAGTATGTGTGAACGAAGGTCAAGATGTCGATGCCTTTTATCGCAATCGGGAAAATTTAAAGAGATGGAAAGATGAATACGGTGTTGCGGTTGGCTCAATTGGCAGATGGAAGTCTTTGCGCATTGATGAAAAGGGAAGTGTCATTGAAGAGGAATTAGAAAGATGCTATCAATTGATTGATGTGGCAGAAGAATTAGGTTGTACGAATTTTGTGAGTGGCTGTAATTATGTTGACGAATTATCCTTTTATGAAAACTGTACAGCAGCAATAAACTTTTTCTCCCTGCTTATGGATTACGCGAAACCAAAAGGAGTAAAGGTCTCAACTTACAACTGCCGAAAAGTAAACTATGTCAATACTCCAGAGGTATGGAAAATCGTTCATGGTCATTTAAAAGACTTAGGGATTAAGTTTGACCCATCCCACAGCCGATATTTTGGAGGAGATTACTTACAGGAAACATTAGATTGGGGAGAGCGTTTTAACCACATTCATTTAAAGGGTTCCATGATCATTAATGGTCAAAGAGTAGATGATCCACCAGCAGGGTTGGATCAAACAGATTGGAAAACCTTTATTTCATTACTAAGAGTGAAAGGATATTCCGGGGGCTTGAGTATTGAGCCGCATTCACCAGTTTGGACAGGGGAACTTGGTGAAAAAGGAATTGATTTTACCATCGAATACATGAGGAAAATTGCATTTTAATGCATGGGGGAGAGGTTTAAATGAATAAGCGAAAATTAAGATATGGGTTAATAGGTGCTGGGAGTAATGCGGAAAGAAAGCATTTAAATAATTATAGGGATCTCCCTAATATTGAATTAGTCTCTATATGTGATGTGAATATTGAAAATGCTAATAGATTAGCTGATAAATATAAGATTGATAAAGTTTATAGCAATTATAAAGATATGCTGAATGCTGAAGATTTGGATCTAGTAAGTGTTTGTACACCTAACTATTTACACGCGGAAATTTCCATTTATGCCCTTTTAAAGGGAGTAAATGTTCATTGTGAGAAACCATTAGCAGTCAATGCAATCGAAGCCAAAAAAATCACCGAAGCTAAAAATAAATCAGGGAAAAAGGTAATGCTTGGCTTAAATAACCGCTTTACAAACGAAGCGGTTTACTTGAAGAAATATATTGATGCGGGCTTCCTAGGTGAAATATACCAAGCGAAGGCTGGCTGGATTAGACGAAGTGGAATACCTGGAAGAGGCACCTGGTTTACGAATAAAGATTATGCTGGCGGCGGTGTTATGATTGATTTGGGTGTTCACTATTTGGATTTAGCTATGTACCTAATGGGTATGCCAGAACCTTCATATGTGACTGGAGCCACTTATAATAATTTTGACCAGACGACTACCCGGAATCGAAATGGGTATAAGGGAAATCCAAATGGTATCTTTAATGTCGAAGATTCTGCTATTGGCTTTATTGGTCTTAAAAATGGTGCAACAGTCAATTTTGAATTCAGCTGGGCCTCCAATATTGAAAAAGACAAGCAGTTTGTTGAAATACTAGGAACGAAAGGTGGAGTTTCTCTCATAAATGGTGTGTTAAAAATTCATTCTGAACTATTGGACACCTGTGTTGATATTTCTCCTATTTTGAATCCTACTATTAAATTAATGAATGAATTTGAACACTTTACAAATAGTATTATATCAGGAGATCCATTAATAGCTCCCGCGGAGCATGGAGTTTACATGATGAATATTATTGATCATTTTTATCAAGCTGCAAGTAAAAATGAGCCTGTTTTTTTCGAGCAAGAGAAAAATAAAATTCTATTACTTTCTTCATCGTTTTAAAGAAAAAGTATCCGATGGATAGATTTTAATTAAATCATTCTATCGGATATTTTATGTATTTTTAATTATCAAAGTTGAGAGGAATGATTATCGTTATGCTAGAAACGGCTATGCAGGATAAAATGATAGTGGAAGATTGCGAAAGTAAAATAAATGAATTAATTGGCAAAATGACTTTAGAAGAAAAGGTTGGTCAACTTACACAAATTGTTCCATCTCTTTATGGTGCATTTGAAGAAATTATTACAAAGTTGGTTGAAGGTGAGATTTCCTATCAGGAATTTCAGGCAATGGAGAAGAATTATCATAAGGATGAAATCAGAGAAGGTATTCTCGGTTCCATGGGTGGAGTTACAGGAGCAGAAATCTCTAATGAATTACAAAAAATAGCCATAGAGGAGTCAAGACTAGGAATTCCAATGCTATTTGGCTTGGATGTTATCCATGGCTATAAAACTATTTTTCCAATTCCGCTTGCAGAAGCGTGTAGTTGGGATTTGGAAATAATCGAGAAAACGGCAGAAATTGCTGCTAAAGAGGCTTCGGCAGCTGGGATTCATTGGACCTATGCACCGATGGTAGATATCACCAGAGACCCGCGTTGGGGACGAATTGCAGAAGGTGCAGGAGAAGATACATATTTGGGGAGTATGATTGGAGCTGCGCGAGTAAAAGGGTTTCAAGGAGGAGACTTATCTGAGTCTCAAAGAATTCTTGCCTGTGCAAAGCACTTTGCTGCTTATGGAGGGGCTGTGGGCGGCCGGGATTATAATACAGTGGACATGTCGCTTCAAACTCTTCATGAGGTTTACCTTCCTCCTTTTGAAGCAGCAGCGAGAGCCGGTGTTGCAACATTCATGAGTGCCTTTAATGATTTAAATGGTATCCCGTGTTCGGTCAATAACTACCTTTTAACAGAAGTATTAAGAGAACAGTTAGGATTCAAAGGATTTGTTATTAGTGATGCTAATTCGATCGCAGAAGTGGTCGTTCATGGAGAATCCGTTGATCGCAAGGAAGCAAGTAAGAAGGCATTACTAGCAGGGTTAGAAATGGATATGAGTCACGGTACTTACCAACAGGATTTACCAGAACAAATCAAAAATGGTGATATTCCTGTAGATGTATTGGACGAAGCAGTTCGCCGTGTCTTACGAGTGAAATTTCATATGGGACTATTTGATAACCCATACAGAACGAATAAAGAATTGGAAGAAAAAACCTTGCTTGCTCCTGAACATGTTAAAGTGGCTAGAGAGATGGCGCAACGCTCCATTGTATTGTTGAAGAACGACGACAATATCCTGCCTTTAAAGAAGAATCTAAAGAAAATTGCTGTTGTTGGTCCATTGGCTGATAATCAGAAGGAAATGTTGGGTACATGGGCGGTAACGGGTGATCCAACGTCGGTAGTCACTGTTCTATCAGGAATCCAATCTGCGGTGGATAAGGATACAGAAATCGTCTATTCAAAGGGCTGCGAAGTCATTGGAAATAAAAATATGGACTTTGATGCGGCCGTTCAATTAGCAAATGAATCTGATGTGATTATTGCGGTCGTTGGTGAAAATGCCGACATGAGCGGAGAAGCTTCAAGCCGTATGGATCTAAACTTACCTGGTAGACAGGAAGATTTATTAAAGGCATTGCATCAAACAGGTAAACCAGTTGTTGTTGTCCTCATTAACGGAAGACCATTAACGATTCCTTGGGCGGCTGAGAACGTATCTGCGATTGTAGAAGCATGGCAATTGGGCATTCAGAGCGGTAATGCGATAGCGGATGTTTTGTTTGGAGACTACAATCCAAGCGGTAAACTAGTCGCTACTTTTCCATATTCCGTTGGCCAAGTGCCAATCTATTATAATCATCCGAAAACAGGAAGACCAGCAGGTAAAATAAAATTCACATCCAAATATATAGATGGACCATCTGAGCCATTGTATCCTTTTGGTTTTGGTTTAAGCTACACAACATTTGAATATGAAAATCTTCTTCTTTCTTCTTCTGAAGTGACTAAAGAAGGGAAAGTGACAGTGAATGTAGATGTAATCAATTCAGGAGGCCGCACTGGAGAAGAAATTGTCCAGCTGTATATTTCTGATGTTGTTGCAAGCCGAGTAAGACCCGTTAAGGAGTTAAAAGGATTTAAAAAGGTAGCACTTCAGCCAGGGGAGACCAAAACCGTTAGTTTTGAGCTTGAGATCAAGAATCTTGGTTTCTACAATGAGGCAATGGAGTACATGATTGAACCAGGTTTATTTAAAGTTTTTGTCGGTCCTAATTCAAAGGATGAGCTTGAAGGAGAATTTATAGTAGTTAATTATTAATTTATTTAATTAATAGTTTTATTTTTGACGCAACCCTTTAATTTATTTTAGTGGTTGCGTTCTTTTTTTTGTTATCATCATGCATTGGATTGACTATTTATTCATTTAACCTAATCAAATATGTGATAAAATAACTAGAAAAAGAGATGAGCGTGAACAGTTTCAGATAGTATTTTCCTAATATTGGATTTTTTAGATTAAAAATAACAGTATAATTTTTATCCTAGTAAAAATGAAAGCCCTTTAATTTTAAAAAAGGTTAAAATATGAGAGTTATATGTTTAATAATATGAAGGCGTTTGCATAAAGGGTCAGATAATATAATGGTAACAGTAGCTACTGTAAGGAAGAAATACACATGTTGGGGTCAGTACTTAAAAATAGGAGGAGAAATATGGCAAATGTTGTTGTTCAGCAAACTAATGATATCGTTGCACCTCAGAGTACCGAAAAGCTAAGTTTTATGACCAAGTTAAGTTATGGTTTTGGAGAGTTTTCTGCTAGCGTTGTTTGGAGTTTAGCATCATCCTATTTATTATTCTTTTATACGGATGTTTTCGGAATCGCAGGTGGTGTGGCTGCTGTCATTTTACTAGTTGCCAGGGTTTGGGATTGTTTCGTAGATCCGATACTTGGACTAGTAATGGAACGTACGAAAAGCAAACACGGACGTTTTAGACCATATATTCTTTACGGGGCATTAGCTCTATGTGCCCTTAATATCTTAACTTTTTACACTCCAGATCTTTCAACTACCGGCAAGGTGATTTACGCTACGATTACTTATTTATTATTAGGTACAGTTCACTCAGTGGTTAACGTTCCATATGGTGCACTGGCAACCGTAATGACAAGAGATACAAACGAAAGAACGAATTTAAACGTTTATAGAGGAGTTTTTGGACAATTAGCAGGTATTCTAACAGGTGCTGCTGTAATGCCTTTAATTACTTTTTTAGGTAAGGGAAATCAACAAAACGGGTTTTTCTATGCAGCAATTGTTTTATCACTAGTATCAGCTCCACTTCTTATCTTAACGTTTAAAAACTGTAAGGAAGTTGTTACTCCAGCAAAAGAAGAAAGACCAACTATTAAAGAATCATTAAAATCTGTTTGGTCCAATAAACCAGTATTGTTAATTTTATCTAGTCTTTTCATTGTTTTACTTGGTGTATTTGGCAGAATAGGAACTATTGTATATTACGCTATTTATGTATTAAATCGACCAGATTTAATTGCGGTATTATTTACAATTTTATCGGTTTGTGGAGCAATTGGAGCTTTTGGCGTTTCTTTTATTGCAAAATTCTTTGAAAAGAAGACCCTTTTGATTGCCGGCTCCATTGTTATGGGACTTGGCTGGTGTGGATTGTATTTAACACCTGTGACAAACTTTACGATGATCTATATTTTGTCAGCGATTTCATGTATTCCTCTTGGATTCAGCGGCCTTATGGTGTTCAGTATGGTTGGTGACGCGATCGATGAGAGTCAATTAAAGACGGGCGTACGTGCAGACGGTGCAATCTATTCCTTTACAAGTCTAGTAACCAAGATTGCGAGCGCTGCAGTAGGAGCTTTAAGCGCCGCTATACTAGGAGCAATCGGGTATGTTGCGAATACACAACAAACTCCGGAAGTAGTGAACGGAATTAACATGTTAGTAAATTTAGGACCTGGTCTATTATTGATTATCGGAACGATTCCATTGTTCTTCTATCATATTACAAAGGCAAGAGCTATGAAGAATACAGAAGAACTTCTAAAAAGACAAAATGGATTAACAATATAAATTTGCATAGAGCTTATAAGTTATACAAATATGTGTAGCTTATAAGCTATTTTAATAGGAGGATTCATCATGGAAAGAACCATAAAGGATTTAATCAATCATAAAAATGAAAATTACATTCTTCCTTTTCTTTGGATGAAAGGGGAAGATGAACAAATAATCAGAGAAGAAATTTCAAAAATCTATGAATGCGGAATACGAGGCATCTGTGTAGAAGCAAGGCCGCATCCCGATTTCGCAGGTCCAGGATGGTGGCATGACCTCGATATCGTTATGGAAGAGGCCAAAGAGCGAGGTATGCGTGTTTGGGTGTTAGATGATGCTCATTTTCCAACCGGATATGCCAATGGTTTAATTGAGAAAAAATATCCGGACCGGAAGAAAACCTATATTAACTACAATACTCTCGATATCTTAGGAGCCCAAAATGAGGTAACGGTACATATTACCCCTATGCTAAAACCAAAGACTTCCTGGTTGGATATTGGTAAACCGATAGACAAAGAAGAACAAAAAAACAATAAATTAATTAGTGCCGTAGCAGCAAAGTTAGTAACAGACGGTATTATTTCTGAAGAATTAATAGATTTAACGGACAGAGTTGTGGGCGAATTTTTAACATGCTCATTGCCAGAGGGACCATGGAGACTTTATGTCGTCTATGAAACCAAGACAGATGGCGGGAATCCGAAATATATCAATATGATCGATGAAGAGTCTGTCAGCACACAGCTTGAAGCAGTGTATGAACCACATTTTGATCGTTATAAGGAGGAATTTGGTAAGACGTTTGCCGGATTCTTTTCTGATGAGCCAGCTTTTGGAAATGTAAATGGATTTGATTTCAATGAATCGATTGGTAGAAAAGATATGCCATTACCTTGGAGTGAAGAGGCAAAAACTATGCTTACTGACGCTCTTGGGGAGGACTGGCGGTTGTATCTCCCATATTTATGGAATAGTTCTGAAGAAATGAATCAATGTGTTCATACTCGATATACGTATATGGATATCGTTACTCGTTTATATGAAAAGAACTTTAGTAAACAATTAGGACAATGGTGCGAAGACCGTAATGTTGAATACATTGGCCACGTTATTGAAGATAATGATCAGCACAGCCGATTAGGAAGCGGTGCGGGGCATTTCTTTAGAGCTTTGTCAGGCCAGCATATGTCGGGAATTGATGTGATAGGCGGTCAAGTAATTTTTGGTGGTGCTGGTTTAGAGAGAAGGGGAGTCTTCAAAGGAGACGGAGAATTCTATCATTATACATTAGGCAAGCTCGGTTCTTCCTACGGTCATCTAGACCCTAAGAAAAAGGGTAGAACCATGTGTGAACTTTTTGGAGCTTATGGCTGGAAGCTTGGTGTCAGGGATATGAAGTATATTTTGGACCACTTACTTGTCCGTGGTATCAATTATCTCGTGCCACATGCCTTTTCTATGCGTGAGTACCCTGACTTTGACTGTCCACCGCATTTTTATGCAAGAGGGCATAATCCGCAGTTCAAGCATTTTGCCCATCTTATGCACTATGCCAATCGCCTTTGTCATATTTTTAATGGTGGTACTCATGTTGCTCCAGCAGCCATTTTATATCACGGTGAAAGTGAATGGACTGGGGAATATATGAAAATGCAAAAACCAGCCAGAGTACTGATTGAAAATCAAATCGATTTTGATTTTGTTCCGATTGATATCCTAAATAATCTAGGTTCTTATAATGGAAATGTGGAGAATAAGGTTTTACACATCAATGGTGAAGAATTTAAATGTTTAGTGATACCGTACAGTCAATATATAACGAAAGAATTGGCTGCTTTTATTAAAAATGCAGAAGGCTTGGAGATTATTTTTGTAGACGGAAGACCTGAAGGGATTTCGAATATAGTAGATCGACTGGAAGCATCAGAACTTTTGGGGGCTATTGAAAAATGTAAAGTGGTTTCTTTAAGTGAGTTAGCTTCTGTCCTTAAGTCAGATGGAATTTTTGATATTCAATTAAGGAAGCCTTTTAAAGACTTAACTTATTACCATTATACTAAGGAAAATAATATTTACATGTTTCAGAATGAATCCGCACATGAGACCTTTAGTGGTGAAATTGAATTATCCTCTGGAGAATTTGCTATTGTCTATAACGGGCTAGAAAATACATTCGAAAAACTACCACTAAGAAAGGAAAACGGAAAGGCGATAATTTATTTAGAGCTTAAGCCTTATGAATCTTATGTGGTGTTTGTTAGTGATGATGATCAAGGCAGCGAGTTCAGAGAGTATCGTCCGGTTTCTATGAAGATTTCGGATTGTGAAGATACATTGGATCTATCAATAGATTGGAACTATTCACTGGTTAAAAATATCGAATATCCAAATTTCGGTGAAGCGAATTCAATGAAAAAATTAATGCCCATTTCCAAAGAAAATCCTAGCTTCACTGGTATCATTAAGTATGAAAAGACATTTAATTTAGAAGAAGGTCCAAAAGAAGGAATATTATCATTCGAGTACATTTATGAAGCAGTTGAACTATGGATCAACGATGAATATGCAGGGATGAAAGTGTGTGCACCATATGTGTTCGATGTTACAAACTATTTAAGGGAAGGTACCAATACCATTCGTGTGGAAGTGGCAACTACCTTAGACCGGGATCGTTTCAATCACCCAGAACCTCCATTTATTGTGTGGCACGACGCAATCGACCCAACCGGAATGTTTGGAAAAATAACTCTATCGATATAAGTAACTTTTGAGGTGTGATACACAATGTATCGCACCTTTTTTATATTATCTTAATCACAATCTCCTTAGATTAAAAAAAAACATATAATTCTTAACCTATTTTTATATTTAAAAAATGAAAACTAGAAAAAAGACGAAAATTTATACCTGATAAGGATAATTAATGAAAGGGAACAGGCGTAAAAAGCAGTTATGATATATATGTAAGCGGAATCAATATATAAGTTTAGTAAAAACACAGGAGGAGGAACAGACAGCAATGAAGCTTGGATTTAATAGCGCGATTTTGAATGAATGCAGCTTTGAAGAAGTCATTGACTATGCAGCTGATAACGGATTTTCATGCGTGGAGATCTGTGCGTGGCCCAAAGGGAAAGCAGCTCGGAAATATGCTGGTGTTACCCATATTGATGTAGATCACTTAGATGTGGATTACATTAAAAATTATACCGAAGCAAAAGGAGTAAGAATTTCCGCTATTGCTTATTATCCAAATGCTTTAGATACAGATCAGGAAAAAAGTGATTACTACGTAACTCACATCAAAAAATGTATCGAGGCAGCCAACAAGCTTGATATAAACATGGTAACAACTTTTATTGGGAGAGCCCAAAAGAAAACAGTAGAAGAAAATCTAGAAATTATGACAGCAGTTTGGAAGCCTATCGTAGAATACGCAGAAGAACTTGGGGTAAAAATTGCGATTGAAAATTGTCCGATGTTATTTACTAATGATGAGTGGCCAGGTGGACAAAACCTCATGACAACACCAGCCATCTTCCGCCGTGTGTTTGAAGCTATTCCAAATAAAAATCTCGGATTAAATTTTGATCCTTCTCATTTTGTTTGGCAGCAAATGGATTATATCAAGCCGATTTATGAGTTCCAGGATCGGATTTTCCACATCCACTTCAAAGATATTAAAGTGTACAAGGATCGTTTAAATGATGTGGGAATCATGGCAACGCCTCTTGAATACATCTCACCTAAACTACCAGGTCTGGGGGATGTGAATTGGGGACAATATGTATCTGCCTTAACAGATATCGGTTACCGAGGATTTGCCGTCATTGAAGTAGAGGACAAGGCATTCGAAGATTCACTTAAATCTAAAAAAGACTCTATTAAAATTAGCAAAAACTATTTGAGTCAATACTTCGCTTAAATAGATTATCAAACTATAAATCATAAATAATGAGGAAAAAGGAGAAGATACATTATGGGTAAATTAAAAATTGGTATTATTGGCTGCGGTGGTATTGCAAATCAAAAGCATTTTCCGGCATTAGCACAGTTTAAAGAAATTAGTGAAATCGTTGCTTTTTGTGATATCGTCATTGAACGTGCAGAAAAAGCAGCGAAAGAATTTGGAACACCAGATGCTAAAGTTTACGAAGACTATCGTGAGCTATTAAAGGATGAATCGATTGATCTTGTACACGTTTTAACTCCAAACGTTAGCCATAGCCCAATTACAGTTGCAGCCTTTGAAGCAGGAAAGCATGTTATGTGTGAAAAACCAATGGCTCATACTACAGAAGCTGCTCAAAAAATGATCGATGCTTGGAAAAAGTCAGGCAAGAAATTCACGATTGGTTATCAAAATCGCTTCCGTCCAGAAGTTCAATCACTTCATAAAGCTTGTGAAAAAGACGAGCTTGGGGATATTTATTTTGCAAAAGCACATGCGCTTCGCCGCCGTGCTGTACCAACTTGGGGAGTGTTCCCAGATAAGTCTCAACAAGGCGGCGGTCCATTAATCGATATTGGTACTCATGCACTTGACATTACTTTATGGATGATGGATAACTACAAACCAGTTTCTGTAACAGGTTCTGTTTTCAATAAATTAGGTAATCTGTCAGAAGCAGTTGAAGGTAATATGTTCGGACCATGGGATCCAGAAACATATGAAGTAGAAGACTCTGCGTTTGGTTACATTAAAATGGAAAATGGAGCGACGATTTTCCTTGAGTCATCTTGGGCTCTAAACGTTTTAGAATCTAGAGAAGCAGCGACTACTCTTTGCGGAACTAAGGCTGGAGCACAAATCAATTCCGGCATGAGCTTCCGTACAAATGAGTTAGTTTATAATACTGCACGCAACGGGATGTTAACTGAAGAGAAAAACTCCGCAGGCGGAGCGATTGCGTTCTTTGAAGGCGGATCCAATAAACCAGAAGTACTAGAAGCAAAACAATGGCTAGAGGCCGTTTTGTATGATAGAGAACCACTTGTAAAACCAGAACAAGCATTTGTGGTAACGAAAATTTTAGATGCTGTTTATAAATCTGCAGAAACAGGTAAAGAAATTGTGTTTGAAGAAGAGACAGTTTTAAGCAAATAGGAGGTGCAAACATGGCATTTAGTATGAAGCTGCCATTCGTCGATGTTGTTTGTGATGATAGTTTAAAAAACACATACGTGAATGGTAAAAAGCTGGGATATGAGTTCCAAATCCGACTAAGCAACTATCGCGGACACTATTTATCTTGTATTGAGGAGTTTGCTGTAACGGTGGATGGCCAGGAAGTAAATCCAGATCATCTAACTTTTACTCTTAATGGCAAAGAGTTTACTGTAAAACAGCTGCCAAGTCTTGTTTCAGAGTTTTGGAATTTAATAGCGCCAGCTACAATTAATGTTTATCAACCAGGAGGATTGACAGAAGGGGAACATCAAATTGAAGTGAAATTAATGTTACGTATCCCTTATATGGCGGTTCCAGGAAGAAAGATTGAACGTGAATATGCCGTACTAGATTCATGTGGCAGTAAAACCCTAACAATAAGAGAGGAGGTAATGGCCAAATGAGTAACATTAAGTTAGGGGTTTCTTTATACAGCTTCACAGATGAGTATGTAAAAGGAAAATTTTCATTAGAGGACTGTATTCGTACGGCAGCTGAATATGGAGCAGAAGGGTTTGAATTGGTAGGCACGCAAATGCTGCCTTCTTATCCATATGTAAGTGACAAAGTGTTAAATGAATTTAAAGCAATGACGAATCACTATGGTATTGAATTCGTCTCTTATGGGGCAAATGCAGACCGTGGGTTAAGATCTGATAGAGATTTGACGGATGATGAATTACTACAATCGGCCATTATTGATTTGAAAACGGCCAATAAATTGGGCTGTAAAATCATGCGTGCTCAATACCTATTATCGCCGGCAGCATTTGCTAAACTCGCACCTTATGCGGAAAGCTATGGTATTAAGGTTGGAATCGAAATCCATAATCCTGAAACGCCAACTTCACCAAAAATCCAAGAATATGTGGAAGTAATTGATAAAACAGGCTCCAACTATTTAGGATTTGTAACAGATTTTGGAACTTTTGCAACTCGGCCAAATAAACCTCATTGGGACGAGGCTCTAGCAAATGGAGCTCCTCTTGAATTACTGGAAATGGCTGCTCAATTACGCTATGAAGGTGTGCCAAGAGAGGAAGCACGACAAAGGCTGATTGAAGCTGGTGCTAATGGTCCTGTAATGGGGGCATTACAGGGTATGTATGGGTTCGTGACATTCTATAACGAGCCTGATTTGGAAGGTTTAAAGAAAATCATGCCATATAATATTCACTTCCATGGGAAATTCCATTATATAGATGAGAATCTTGAGGAAGCGAGTATTCCTTATCAGGATATTTTACCGATTATCCAAAATTCTGGTTTCGACGGATATATAATGGCAGAATATGAGGATCATTTATCGGGAAGAGCTTTACAAATGACAAAACGTCTTTTGGAAATGGAAAGAAAAATACTAGCTAAATAAATTGAGAGAATACAGGTGAAATTCACCTGTATTCTTTACTAAGGCGGGAGAATATTGAAGAAATTAATTGGGATTGATTTAGGTGGCACTACAGTAAAATTCGCCATATTAACAGAAGAAGGTGAAGTTCAACAAAAGTGGAGCATTGAGACAGATATTCAAGAAGCCGGAAAGAATATTGTCCCAAACATTATCGAATCCATTAACCATCGTCTAGAATTATACGGGTTGTCAGCTGATGCATTCATAGGAATCGGAATGGGGTCTCCAGGTACAGTTGATCGTGAGAAAGGGACTGTTATCGGAGCCTTTAATTTAAATTGGAGTACTCTGCAGCCAGTGAAAGAATTGATCGAAGCAGGGACAGGGATTCCTTTTTATATTGATAATGATGCGAATGTAGCAGCATTAGGCGAGCGCTGGAAAGGTGCCGGTGAAAATGGGGCAGATGTGGTCTTCGTTACACTTGGAACAGGTGTGGGCGGGGGGATAATTGCAGATGGCAACCTCATTCATGGTAAGGTTGGAGCAGCCGGGGAAATTGGCCATATTATTGTAGATTCTGAAGGCTATCTCTGTACTTGTGAAAATCAGGGCTGTCTTGAAACTGTCGCAAGTGCTACTGGTGTAGTCCGATTGGCTAGGGATTTTTCAGAAAAATTTTCTGGGGAATCAGAACTGAAGTGGTTAATTGACGATGGACAAGAAGTAACGGCAAAGACAGTGTTCGAACAAGCCAAACGTGGCGATAAATTAGCATTAATTGTTGTAGATAAATTTTATTATTACTTAGGACTTGCCTGTGGCAATATTGGGAATATATTAAACCCTGAGACTATTGTAATTGGCGGGGGAGTATCGGCCGCAGGAGATATGCTGTTAAAAGGAGTCGAAGAATATTTTCTAAAATATGCTTTCCCAACAGTAAAAACAAGTACAAAATTAAAACTGGCTCAATTAGGTAATGATGCGGGTGTTATTGGGGCAGCATCATTGGTAAAACAATCAAGTAAGAATTAAAAATGAAAGATGCCAACTATTCACTAAAGAATAATTGGCATTTTTTTGTCCTAATATTAATTCATTCTAATACTCATATACCTGAGTTCTATAAGTTGCTGGCATATCTTTCAATTGTATCATCATTTTTTCGTCACCGTTTAAGACACGTCCCGCTTTCCATTCTCCCTTAACAAATTCGCCTTCTTCAAATCGTAGTAAATCCACGTGTGTATTGTTTCCTGATTTTGAAAATAATTGAACCTTCATCATCGTTCCAATAACGACAAATTCATTTTCTGAAACCTCAAAAATCATACCGCCAGAAGTTGGCTTATAGGGTGCTTTCGGCGAGTAAGATACGAGAATATCATATTTGTCAAAATGAAGAAGTTTACCAAAGTCATGTTCATTTCTCTTTACGAAACTTTGTAAATGACTAGTATTTCTATATTTAAAATAAAGCGGCTTGATATTTTCGATAATAGAATAGCTCTTGGCAAGATACGCTGCGCTGCCTTCTATTTCAAAAGCTGAAGGGTCAATATTTAATGCCACCATTAACTCTAGTGGTGGTTTGTCAATATTTTCAGGATTCATCAAAAGTTCCTCTATGCCAAACGGTGAATAACAAATCGCGTTACATCCGCCAACAGCATATAAAGCATATGTAGCAGATACCGCATCTTTGCGGACCTCCGGAACGAATAGCGGATTGCCGTTCTGACTATATTGATCCAGCACATCAGGTACATATGGAACATAAATATCCGGTGCAAGACAAAATAGAGATGGAGCCAATAAATTCCACATTTTTTGCATCTTCATTACGGGACCGCCGCTTGGATAGGTCCCCGCACGCCACGGGAATTGTTCCAACCAGGCATTGGCGTAGCAAGGAAGAGGATAAGCGTTTTGTCCAGCCTGAGTGATTTTTTCTACTGCGGATGAAAAATAATAAGCCATAAAGTATTCGCACGCTTCGTAGCCAAAAGCTTCTTCCCATGTTCCGAAGACTTGGAATGCTTCTGAAACTGCTTCAGGAATTTCTTGAGAAAAAGCTGCATTTGCTTGATTAGAATAATCACGATCACTACCTAAAATTCCGATTTCATTTTCAACCTGCATAACAATAACAGTATTTTCTTCTGAATCAATAGATTTGATAAATTTCATTAGGTGATAAAAAGCATTTGCATCCTTTTCAACTGCTGCTTCACATAATGGTGAAATAGTATTTAAAGGTTCTCCGGAAGCTTTACAAGCTCGGAAATAAGTTCGTGAATCTTGCTTTATCCAATGTGGTACATATTTAGATTCTGAATTTTTCCATAAGCCAAACCAGAGGAATATAAGATGCATGTTATTTTCACGCGCTTGGTTGATCAGTCCTTCAACGAGTGTAAAGTCAAATTGATTTTCTTCAGGCTCAATTAATTCCCAGTAAACAGGAACAATGACGGAATTCATATTTAATGTTTTTATATTTGGCCAAACATTTTTTTCCATATATTCGAGGCTAGAGGCACTGGAATTACGGATTTCTCCCGCTAAAGCAATAAAGGGTTCGTCATGAACGTATAAAGTTGGAATATCATTGTTTATTTTAATATGTGGCAATGTTGACATACTATAAGCACCCTTTCATAATAAGAATATATTAATATGATAATAGATTGTGAAATTAGAGGAAATCTTAGAATATTACGATGAATATGATTATATTAAGAAAAGGAAGGTGATTCTTCAGTAATGAACAAGGTTTTTTTTACAAAATATACTGAACAAAATATTAAACTTCCTTTTGTCTTATATTCTTTAGGTTTAGATCATAGGCAGGAATACATCAACAGACCAACAGGATTGCCTTTTTTTCAATTGATTCAAGCTGTCAAAGGAAACGGTGTCCTAGAAATAGAAGATAAACAGTATGTGGTGGAGGAAGGGAGTGGGATGTTACTCTTTCCTAATGTTGGTCATAAATATTACGGAGTGAGCAACGAATGGGATGTTCATTTCATGTGTTTTACAGGCTATGGAACAAAGGAATTTTTTGAAAACGTAGGAATTAAACAATCAGGCATTTATAAACAAAACGATATTGAAAAAATAGAACAATATATGGAGGATTTATTTTTAATATATACACGAAATAGTCCAACGGAAATGTATGATTTTTCAAAAATACTTTATGAAATCTTAATGGTAATTGCAAAATCAACCACGTTACACAATGAAAAGTCTTTTCAAAATCAGAATAAGAAAATACATCTTGTTATGGACTACATAAACGAACATTATACAGAGCCTATTGTGTTATCTGACTTAGCAGAGATAGTAGATTTGTCAAAAGAATATCTTTGTCAGTTATTTAAAAAAATTAATGGATTTTCTATTTTTGACTATATTACTGATGTTCGTTTAGCCCAGGCGAAAACCCTACTCATTCAAGAACGGGACGAGAAAATCAAGAACATCAGTAGATTGTGTGGATATGAAGATGTCAGCTATTTTGGGATGGTATTTAAGAAAAAAGAAGGTATGACACCAGCGAAATTCAGAGAACTACATTAAAATGGAACATACGAAAGTTTAAGGGTGCCAAGCAGAATTAAAATGCTTGGCGTTTTTATTACTGAAGATGGATCTATCGTAGACAAAATAAAAGAGGATAAAAATTAACCTTTAATTTTTATCCTCTTTTTTATAATTTAAGCTATATGGCGGTAAAAGTAACAAGAATCTATATCTATTAAGTTAATTAAAGGAAATGATTAATTGTAAAGTTAGATTATTATTAAGGATGTAAGCGTAATCAGCGATTTTTAATTAATAGTAAAAGGAGAGAAAGTCGAAATGACTAATAAGGTGGATATAAATATAAAGCCAAAACGAGGAGTTTCTCTTTACAGTTATGCAGGTGAATATGGTGTCACAATGAGTTTGGAAGATATGTTTGCTGAAATGCATGATATGGGTGCGAGGGGATTAGAAATCCTAGCAAACTCACATATTGAAGGCTATCCAAATCCTAGCGAAGAATGGCTCAAGAATTGGGACAGGTTGATTGAAAAGTATGATATTGTACCGGTTGAATATGGACATTGGGTAGATTCCCGCCTCTATCAGGGAAGACATCTTACGGCGGTGGAATCGTATGAGATGCTGGTTCGCGATTTCAAACTAGCCAACAGACTCGGTTTCACGGTTCTTCGTACCAAATTAGGAGTCATTGATAATGATTTAACTCCTGTAGAAAATTGGAGAGAGTTTATTAAAATGGCACTGCCGATGGCAGAAAAGTATAATGTGCGCATGTGTCCGGAAATTCATGCTCCTACGCTTCTAAAATCCAAGATGGTGGATGATTATGTGGCGTTCATTGAAGAGACAGGCACGAAATATTTTGGTTTGAATATCGACTTTGGTGTTTTTACGACACAGACTATACCAGCTAGTGAATGGGGGCCAAATGAGTTTATCATGCCTGAAAGTGATCACAGTCCGGTAGAGGATATTATTCCACTGCTGCCATATTTATATTGCTGTCATGCCAAATTCGTAAAGATGTCAGATGATTTCGAAGAGATGACGATTCCATATGAAAAGGTTATTAACACACTGATAGAGCACAACTGGGATGGCTATATGGTAAGTGAGTATGAAGGACCGAAGAAGGATGTGCCTGGTTATGCTGTTGAACAAGTACGGAAACACCACGTCATGATGAAAAGAATTTTGGGAGAATAGGAGAGAATCGTATGTTAGAAAAACCTTGTATTCAATCGAGAGGCTTTAAAAATGTAGAAAGTAATGGGAAAATCACAGGCTTTCAAGTTAATATCCGTTCCTTATATTATAGAGGACTCTGGCTTTCTCAGTTGCGCCCTGCTACGGTTACAGTAGATGGTGAAACGTTTTCGGGAGATCAGATTACCTGGACGATTAATGGTGCTACTTATACACAAGCGGAAATGGCTGAGCTCGGAGATGTTCACTGGGGCCTGTTAGAACCTGCCACTCTTACTGTTGCAAAAGAAGGCGGCTTGGAATCAGGAAGTCATGAAATAGAAGTTAACTATACTTATAGCTGCTCTTATTTTCCTCCAGTGGTGGATACAGTTCTTGGCGGTACACAAAAGAGGACACTGATTTTGGTTTGATTTTAAGTAATGAAACATGAAATACAGTACGTAGTTTTGGCAGGTGCCCGAACTGGATAAGGGAACCGGTGCCACGATCACCAATAAGCGCTATTCGTGCCCGAACCCGTAAAGGAACCGGTGCCACGGTCACGAATTTGCGCTATTCGTGCCCAAACTGGGTAAAGGAACCGGTGCCACGGTCACGAATTTGCGCTATTCGTGCCCGAACTGGATAAATGAACCGGTGCCACGGTCACGAAAGCTATCTTTATAAAAAGCAGTGATCCTAACGCTGACCATAATCTTGAATGAGTTCCATACTACAGTAATAACACTTTTGTAAAAGAATGTGACTTCAGACAAACTTGATTAAAAAGTTTAGTAGATTCCAAGTGAAAAACTAAAAAATAAAAGGTGATCTATTTGAAGAAAAAACAGATACACAACCCAATTTTACCAGGCTTTTATCCTGATCCTTCCATTTGCAGGGTGGGAGATGATTTCTACATGATTACATCAAGTTTCTCCTTATTTCCTGGAGTTCCTATTTTCCATAGTACAGACCTGGCTAATTGGGAACAGATTGGACATGTACTCGACCGAAAGTCACAGCTGCACACCACGGCAAATCATATGACAGCCGGAATCATGGCGCCAACACTTCGCTATCATGATGGTACCTTCTACATGATTACGACAAATGTCAGCGACAAATGGAATTTTATAGTGACTGCTACCGATCCCAAGGGTCCATGGTCAGATCCATATTGGATAGAAGGCTGTCCGGGAATTGATGCATCCTTATTTTTTGACGACGATGGGAAGGCATACATCACCGGTACTAGAGGTGAAGTCAGTCATGACGGTACACATGGAAGTCAAGTGATCTGGATTGGTGAAATTGATCTGGTCAATATGAAACTTGTCGGTGAAAAAAAGACGATATGGAGCGGAGCCTTAATGAATTGCGCTTCACCTGAAGCTCCTCATCTTTACAAGAAGGATGGGTATTACTACTTGATGATTGCAGAGGGTGGTACGGAACACTATCATTCAGTCACGATCGCACGCACAAAAAATATTTTTGATTATTATGAGGGATATGCTGGAAATCCGATTTTGACCCATCGCCACCTAGGCAAACAGTATCCTATCTGTAATGTTGGCCATGCTGATTTCGTTGAACTAATAAACGGAGAATGGTATGCTGTTATGCTTGCCTCACGCCTCATCGAGGGCTATCATAAAAATCTTGGAAGGGAAACCTTTATTGCACCAGTCGTTTGGGAAGATGGCTGGCCGGTCATTAGCCCTGGAACGGGAAAAGTAGAATGGAGTTATCCCGCACCTGAACTCCCTGCCACTGTGCAAAAGCCTAGATCTGTGAGGGATGATTTCGAGGGCGAAAAGCTAGGAATGGATTGGGTATACTTCGGCACACCTTATGAAGATTTTCATACGCTCTTAGACAGCAAGTTGACTTTGAAATTGCTGCCACGTTCCATGAGCCCTGAATTACGTAAAATCGACTTGTCTGCAACCAAAACGGATGAGGGTGCTCCGAGTTTAAGCTTTATCGGACGCAGACTACAGCATGCAAACTTTCGGATTTCGGCCAGTATGAGTTTTGATGCATGTTCAGAGAATGAGACAGCAGGACTTGTCGTGATGCAGGCATCTAATCATCAATTCCGGTTGGAACGATCGATGGAGAAAGGACAGCAGATTCTGAGGCTGATCCAGTGTACCAGTGAGTTAACCGGATACCCGCACCAGCCGCACTTCAAAGGTATAACGACTGAAAGCGAGCTAGCAAAAACTGTGGTCGATGGTGGAGATATCAATCTGAGTATTATTGCAGAAGGACAAGATTATAGCTTTTATTATGGCAAAGTGGACGAGAGCCTCACCTTACTATACGAGAACGCAGACGCTAGAAAAATAAATCCCGAAATTGTTGGCGGTATGGTGGGAACAATGCTTGGCATGTTTGCAAGTTCGAACGGACAAGAGAGTATTAACAAAGCAGAATTTGATTGGTTTGACTATAACGGAATTGAACAATAAAGATCGTTGTTAGAGAGATTAAAAATCATAGTTAGATTTTTAATCTCTTTATTTTTCAAGAAATATCCGAAAAAACTAGGATAAGAATTGCACTATTAAGAGATTAAATAATCGAAATGAAGTTAGTAAATAGAAAGGTAATATTAAATAAGCAGAGTTTTTAGTTTTTAGAACAGGAGAAAGTGAATGCAAAGGTTTAATATGTTAAAAGTAATGAGAAATATGCCATTACTAATTCTAATGGTAAACACATTTATCGCTTTAGTTGGGGTTGGTTTGGCAATTCCGGTTCTTCCCAAATTTATTTCAGAAATCGGTGCCAGCGGTAAAGATATGGGATATCTCGTAGCAGCAACAGGACTAACTCAGTTTCTATTTTCACCACTAGGCGGGAAGCTTTCAGATCAATATGGTCGGAAGATAATTACTGTTATTGGTTTGGCGATTATAATGGTGTCTCAATTTATGTTCAGTGTAGGCACTGATCTCTGGGTCCTTTATCTGTCACGCTTCATCGGGGGAATTGGTGTTGGCTTGCTTATACCCGCTACGATGGCATATGTAGCCGATGTTACCACATTAGAAAATCGCGGAAAAGGGATGGGGTTACTTGGTGCTTCCATTTCGCTCGGTTTTGTTATTGGTCCAGGAATTGGAGGATTTCTTGCAGAGTTCGGCATACGTGTACCGTTTTATGCTTCAGCGCTCGCCGCAGCTATCGCCATGCTCGTATCGCTGTTATTTTTACCAGAGTCATTGTCAAAAGCACAACAACATGAGTTTAGAAATTCATCGTTGGAACAAAACGGAATGGTTCATGACATCAAAAGGTCTTTTAAAGTGTCTTACTTCGTACTCTTACTACTCGTCTTTACTATGACATTTGGACTGGCAAACTTTGAAACAATCTTTGGATTATATGTTACTGAAAAGTATGAGTATACCCCTAAAGATATTTCTATCATCATGACGATAGCAGCTTTAATTGGTGTGATCATTCAGGCGCTCGTGGTAGATAAACTGCTGCAGCGTTTCAATGAAATTAGGGTGATTAATGTTTGTTTCTTGCTATCTGCACTAACGATGGTTGTCATATTATTATCCGGGAATTTTTTATTTATGTTAATGATGAATATTTTATTTATTTTATTTACCTCGATTCTTCGACCTGCCATTAATACGTTGCTATCAAAAATGGCTGGAAGTGAACAGGGCTTTGCTGCGGGAATGAACAATGCTTATAGTAGTTTAGGTAATATTATCGGACCTTCCTTAGCGGGAATTTTATTTGATGTTTCCTTTAATGTTCCATTTATATTTGGTGCCGTAATTTTGTTAGGCAGTATTGTCATGTGTGTGGCATGGAATCAGAAAGCTAGACAAAATTCTGATTTTGTTTTGATTTTAAGCGGCAAAAGTAAACTCGTGAAGGAGAGATGAATTGACAATGGAAATTGGATTAAATTTATTTTCAGTATTTAAGGAACTAAACGAAGATTACTTTGGTACCTTGGAGCATGTAGCAGAAATGGGGTATAAGAATCTTGAATTGCTAACAGTAAATTTTTCTACGGGAGAGCGATATTCAGATGCTTTTTCCCTTCCCGTCATTAAACAGAAGTTGGAGGACTTAGGGCTAAATGCTTTTTCAGCGCATGAAGGTGTTGCTCCAGGAAGCGCAATAATGGATGCTGATTGGGATCGTATTGTTGAAGAAAATGCTGAACTTGGTTGTCAGTCGATTGTTTTCCCAATGGCATTTATTTCAGGACGAGAAGACACACTACAAACAGCAGAACATCTAAATTTAATCGGGGAAAAATGCAATAAAGCAGGACTAAGCTTTTACTATCATAACCATGCGCATGAGTTTAGAAGAATAGGAGAAACATCATTATTTGAACTACTCGCAGAAAATACGGATCCAGCTCTCGTAAAATTTGAGTTAGATCTAGTATGGGTGATGAGAGGTGGATATGATCCGTTGGCATTACTCGAAAAACTTGGCAGTCGCTGTGATATGATCCACCAAAAAGATTTAGGGCAGCACGTGAATCCAGTAAATATTTTGTCTGCAATATCTCAAGGAAATCTAGATACGATGAAAATTTACACAGAGATGGTAAAACCAAATGATTTTGTTAATCTAGGAACCGGTATCGTTAATTTTCAAGAGACCTATCAAAAGCTTCATCAACTGGGATATGTTCGTTATGCAATTGTAGAGAATGAAGGACAGCCGGGGAATAAATTTACAAGTATTGCGGACGATTTAAAAGTCATGGAGAAATATGTTCAAGCACGTTAATGAGTAGATTATCTTGTCATCAAGTTAAGCCGCAAAGTTACAGTAAAACTTTAGCGGTTTTTTTAATTTTTAGGCATCTATTATTACCTAATTATTTAATCGTAAGGAGGCTATATGAAATATCCATATGAGTCTGTAGTAGTGAATGAGGAAATACCGATGTTTATGTTGATGACGAGTGTTAAATATGTTGCGATGCACTGGCATGACCGGATTGAATTTTTATTTGTTCTGAAAGGGCGGATTCATGTATATGTCGGCAGAGATGAATATTTTTTACAGGAAGATGACTTATTGCTTATTAATAGTAATGAAGTTCACGGTGTAGAATCGAGTGAGGACAATAAACTAATCGTTCTTCAAATCCCTGTCTCATATATCAAAAAAATTTACAAAAACATTGAAAATGAAACGTTCCACTGCCAATCTTTTCAATCTGTGGAACAAGACAGATTTAATAATATCCGATCGTTAATTGCCCAATTAATGATAATCTCAAGAAACAAAAAGGATGGGTATGAAGTTAAAATACATTCTCTTTTATTAGATATCGTTTACAACCTCATTTGCAAATTTAGAGTAAAAAATAATGTGGATTTTTACAGAAACAGTAAGAAAGATATACAACGACTTACTAGGATCACTAGCTATATTCAACAGAATTTTATGCATCCTATTACATTAAATGAAATTGCAGAAAATGAACAACTAACGGTCCCTTACTTATCCAAATACTTTCAACAGCATATGGGACAATCCTTTGTTAAATATTTAAATGGTATTCGCTTAGAACATGCTGTCCGAACGATGCTGGAATCAGATTGGCCTATTATTCAAATCGCCATGGAATCTGGTTTTTCCAATCTAAATACCTTCCATAAACTATTTAAAGAAACCTTTCACGCCACACCCTATCAATATCGAAAAAAACAATCGAATAACGCTATCAGCATACGTCAAAAGAAAAAAGGGGTTGAAGGGTATCAATATCATGAAGAAGCTGATTTAAACTATTTGAATAAATATTTGTTATTTTCTGAATAATAATAAAAATTGATATCATTTATATTAAAATACTGGACGTTTTCTAGTTAATTCCTCTCTATAATAATCAGTAATAAACCGCTTTCATATAGATGGATGTTAAAAACAAAGTAAGTAATCTATCAAAAAGGCGGGTTATGGTGATTAAAAATAGGGGGTAAATACATGAGGAAATTAATTAGTTTTATTCTTGTAAGTTTTTTACTGTTAATTACAGCGTGTAGTCCGAAACAGGAAAGCTCAACGAATGAAAGCACTGGATCTAATGAAGGTACATCAGAGGTTAATGTTGTACTATTTTCAGCTTCCGTTCCGAAAGATTTAAAAATAGTAGAAGATGAAATTAACAAGATTACCAAAGAAAAGATTAATGTGAAAATTAAATTGTCACCCATTAATATTGGTGCCTATGTTCAACAAACGAATTTGATGTTATCGAGCAATGAAAAAGTAGATTTAATGCTCGTTGCTTCCTTTTTTGGCTACACTTCCCAAGCGGCAAAAGGACAATTACTTCCTCTGGATGATTTGGTAGATAAATATGGTCCTGATATCAAAAAGGTAATGGATGAGGATTATTTGAATGCATCGAAGGTCGGCGGGAAATTATATGCGGTTCCAACCCTACGAGATATGGCTTCAGCCAGTGGGATTTTGATGCGCAAAGATTTAGTAGAAAAGTATAATATTGATGTTAGTAAGGTAAAAACTTTAGATGATTTAGAGAAAGTATTGAAAACGATAAAGGATAACGAAAAAGATTTGACTCCACTTGTTCCTTCAAATCCTGGACAGCAGCCAACCATGATTTATAACTGGTTCGATCGTCTAGGTGATGGTTTAGGTGTACTGCCTAAATATGATAATAATTTGAAAGTTGTAAACTTGTATGAAACGGACGAATATGCAGAATTTGTAAAGAAAATGAGAAAATGGCAGAACGAAGGACTTCTTATGAAAAATCCAGGTACAAATACGGAAACGGGCGGAAACTTAGTAAAGTCTAATGTAGGTTTTAGTTATTTAAGTCCTCTTAAGCCAGGGATAGACTCACAAGAATCTAAAAATACTCAAATGCCTATGGTTTCAGCCTCACTTGGAGAACCAGTATCGACAACATTTGGTGTAACAACGATGATGTGGGGGATTCCTCAAAGTTCCAAAATCCCAAAAGACGCGATGAAATTTCTAAATTTAATGTATCAAGACAAAGAGTTAGTTAATTTACTAAGTTGGGGTATTGAAGGAAAACATTATGAAAAAGTATCGGAAACCTTGGTTAAGTATCCTGAAGGCGTGGATGCAACAAACAATGGTTACAATTTAAATATGAACTTTGCTATGGGAAATTCCTTCCTTTCCTATATATTTGAAGGGAATGACCCAGAACTTTGGAATCAAATGGATGGTTTTAACAAAAGTGCCATTAAATCTAAGGCATTAGGTTTTAATTTTGACAGTTCACCGGTGAAAACAGAAGTCACTGCAGTTACCAATGTCGTTAATAAGTATACAATCGGTTTGGAAAACGGAGTGTTAGATCCCGAAACGGAATTACCGAAATTTATTAAAGAATTAAAGGCTGCCGGTATGGACAAGATTGTTGCAGAAAAACAAAAACAATTGGATGATTGGGCCAAAACGCAAAAATAACATCGTAAACTATCCGCTAATACTTTCTTAAACTTTTATATGGAGATTAAAAATCCAAGTTTGATTTTTAATCTCTTTTTTTATAATGCTTTTAAATGACAAATGTACAAGGAGGAATAGGGATGTCAGAGGTTACGGTAAAGAAATTGCAAGCAGATGTTCAAACAATACCTGTTAGAAAAGTTAACACTAGACTAATGAAATTGAAAAGGGCTCTGCCGCTATTCATCATGATGCTGCCTGGTTTACTATACTTGCTTATCAACAATTACTTACCGATGTTTGGCTTTATCATTGCTTTTAAAGATATTAATTTCGCAAAAGGAATCTTGGGAAGTGATTGGATTGGCTTTAAAAACTTCGAATACTTGTTTAGCACAAGAGATGCATTTGTGATTACTCGTAATACCATTCTTTATAATGGAGGATTTATTATTTTAAATACTGTATTGGCCATCGCGGTAGCCATAATGTTAAATGAAATTAAAAATAAGCTGGCAAAAAGTTTTTATCAAAGTGTTATCCTTATGCCATTTTTGATTTCAATGGTTATTGTCAGCTATTTGGGCTATGCCTTCTTTAGCGAGGATACCGGTTATCTCAACAATACTATCCTTCCTTTGCTAGGACTTGATGGAGTTTCTTGGTACTCAGAAGCAAAATATTGGCCCTATATTTTAACATTCATCAATATGTGGAAAGGTGTCGGTTTCTTGTGCGTTATTTACCTGGCTGCCATTATCGGAATCGACCAAGAATTCTATGAAGCTGCTACGTTGGATGGAGCGAATAAATGGCAGCAAATCCTTCATATTACGATTCCATCCATCATGCCAGTGATTATCATGATGACATTATTGGCAATCGGGCGCATTTTCTACTCAGATTTTGGGTTGTTCTATCAAGTACCAATGAATTCAGGTGCGATTTATGACACGACAAATGTTATTGATACTTATGTTTACCGTGGGTTAATGCAGCTTGGGGACATTGGGATGTCGGCAGCTGCCGGGCTCTATCAATCCGTTGTAGGATTTATCCTTGTTTTAGTATCAAACTATCTTGTTCGAAGAAAAAGTAAAGATAATGCATTATTTTAAGCCATAGGGGGAGCAAAATGTATAGATCAGATCGAATTACCGCTTGGGTGTCACATATCTTTTTAATTATACTTGCTGCAGGTAGTATTATTCCCTTGGTCCTTCTTTTATCTTCATCCTTTTCAAGTGAAGCCTCAATCTTGAAAGAGGGATACTCTTTTTTTCCAAAGGAGTTTAGCTTTGCGGCATATGAGTACCTGTTAACTAATTCAGCAAGTATTTTACGGGCCTACGGTATCACCATTTTCGTTACGGTTTTGGGAACCTTTGTCAGCTTGGCGATGACTGCACTTTTGGCTTACGCACTTTCTCGTCGTGATTTACCATACCGAAACTTTTTTGCATTTTTTGTTTTCTTTACACTCTTGTTTAATGGTGGACTTGTTCCGACCTATCTTGTATATACTCAAGTATTTGACATAAAAAATACAATCTGGGCACTAATCGTACCTGGTTTGTTAATGAACGGATTTAACGTATTATTAATGAGAACCTTTTTTATTACTTCCATACCTGAGCCTGTCATTGAATCAGCACGGATGGACGGTGCAGGTGAATTTAGAACCTTTTTCTCCATCGTTCTGCCGCTTTCATTGCCCATTTTGGCTACAATTGGGTTACTTCAAACAATCTTTTATTGGAACGATTGGTTTAATGGACTGATTTATATTACAGAACCATCCTTATTCAGTATCCAAAACATGTTAAATAGAATACTGACGGATATTCAATTTTTGGCTAGCAGTAATTTAGGTACTAACACAAGCTCTGCTGCTTCCCAGATTCCTACCACAGGTGTGCGGATGGCAATTGCAGTAATCGGTTTCCTTCCAATACTTATTGCTTATCCATTCTTCCAAAAGTACCTTGTAAAAGGGATTGCGCTAGGATCGGTTAAAGGCTGAAAACTTACATAAAACAGGTTAGAAATCGCATTTGGATTTTTAACCTGTTTTTCTATGGAATACGATGAGGATCCGAGTTGAATATCTATACCGGAAAATCCCGATAACGGCTATAGTTTTTCTCAAATAAAAGTTTAATAACACCCACCGGTCCATTTCGATGCTTTGCGATATTCAAGTTAATTATTTCAGCTGAATCCGACCTTACTGGTTCCACATCTTCCCGGCTTAGCAGCATGATTACATCTGCATCCTGTTCGATACTTCCGGAATCTCGCAAATCTGACATCACTGGACGTTTGTCAGCTCGCTGCTCGACACCTCTTGATAACTGAGACAATAGGATAATCGGTACTTCGTATTGCCTGGCAATCAGCTTTAGCTCACGTGTTATATTTCCAACCGCTAAATCCTGACGCTCAAAACTCTTTGTTTGGGTGATTAACTGTAAATAATCAATCACTATCAAGTGATTACTATTTGGATGCTCCCGCTTTGTCTTTTGAATGGAAGCACGAATGTCCGCAATCGTTTGACGCGGTTGGTCGTGTATGTGAATATTCCATTGATCTATCGTTCCAAGCTCATGAACACCTCGATTATGGTCATCACTGCTGAAATAATGATAAGGATCTTTCCATTTGGAGCCGTCTACATAGGAAATATCACTCAGCATTCGTTTAAGCAGTTGTATAGCAGGCATTTCTAATGAAAAGAAATCTACCACTCCGCCATTTTTACAGCAATTTTTTGCTAGATTATGAGCAAGGGCGGTTTTCCCAACGGATGGCCTTGCAGCAACAATGATGAGATCCCCATTTTGAAGCCCATTTAACATACCATTAACGAGGGAAAACCCAGTGTCTATTCCAGATATATTACCTTTATCTTCGACCATCTCTAAATAAACCTCGGTTAAGATATCACGTTTTGATTTGCCATTTACCTTACCTACATCCTGCATGTCAGTATAAAGTTTATAAAAATCCTCAGCTGCATCGATTGTTTTCTCGTTTAAGATGCGGAAGGCAGCCTTCTGAAACATTCGAAGTTTATAATCATTTAAAATAATAGTTTGATAGTGTTCATAATTGGCAGGGGATGGGCAGCACCCTGCAATATCTATCATATAACTATAACCTATATCTTCAATGGCGGTCCCCAGTTTTTCCGCTACCAGTACAACATCAATCGGCTTATTCTCTTTTTGCAGCTCCCGGAACGCTTGAAACAGGAGTTGATTTCGCTTTTGTGAAAAATGGCATGCCTCTAAGGTGATTTCATGTATAAGCTCAGGTGCAAGAAACACAGCTCCTAAAAGAATACCTTCAGCTTGAAACAGATTTTCGTGGTGAATATTCGGCGAGCCAGGCAGGTAGTGGTCCTCGTTTGTTAGATTTAGAGTGTGATTCAATTCTTTCACATCCTTTCTTAATCCATTCTTGTAATATTATTGGGAAATCATTGTCATCAAAAGAAAATACAGCTATATCCGCAATAGTTGGCGGGAAGGGACTTCTTCTAATATGTTTTTTGACCTTCGCTTTCACTTTTTCATAATCCATTTCGGAGCAAAATTCAAACCATTGCTGTATCGTTTCGTCCTTAAAGATACAGTTGGAATAGATGGATTCAATTAATACTAAAAGTTCCATTACTTCTTTCTTGGTCATTATGCTTCCTCCTCTAACGAAATTTTCCCTTCAAGAATCAATCGTTCAATCCGATCAGACATTGATTCTTTCTTAGATTTATTTTGCTGGTTGGGATTCTTCTCAGTTTCTAGTTTTGTCCCAATTACTTTCTCACAATACGAGACACTGCTAATATTTCCGTTTGGATTCTTCAGAAGGTATTCATCAAAAATTTCCACTAACAAAGATTCTAACTGCTCCGTTTTTACCGGAAGGCTGCAGATTCTCTCCACTGCCAATTTATCTTTTTGGCTTAATAAGTTTCCTTGATTTCGTAAATCGATAAATTTTCTAGAGAGTCTTTCTCGCTTCACAATGTCATCATCAGTGGCTCCTGGTGAAGGGTGATTGTAATTTTCTTGAATGTGATGATGTTTATTATTTTTATTTTTTAAATTCTTATATTCTTTCTTTCTATTATTTTGTTCCAGTTCCGTTTTATTATCGTTCTGCGGCCGTTCCACTTCCGTTTCGCGAAACGGAGGGCAAAAAAAATCAGCTGGTCCATCTAAACACTTAAAATCATCGGTATTTACCACTGTAAATAGTGTTCCCAACGGGGTTTCTTCAGCCAGCAGCAGTCCTTTTTTTACAAGTTTGTCAACAGCCCGTTTTACCGTACTTTTCGCAAGCGCCTTCTTGGATCTTCCTTCTATGTACATCAAATCTTGACTTAACTGGGAATAAGCCCTTATATATTGTCCTTTTTTTATCTTTATCCCGTTCAAAACGATTCCATCAGCGTAAGCTGCCTTCATCAAGATCCAAACATATAGCCGGAAAGCCGTTACGTTAAACCATAATTCATCATTCGTAAATTGTTTCGTCAATTTTACCCAGCCAGACATTTCACCATCTCCTAAAAAGTTTTTCTCACCCTTTATATATTGAAAAAATACAAAAAAGGACATGGTCATAAAAAATATTTTTTTCATAAAATAAAAAGCTGCTCATATTTTAGAGCAGCTTTTACCCACGTAACTTAAATTGTCTCGTTGTCATCCCCGTTAACTTTTTAAATAAATTACAAAAATAATGTGAATCGTTATATCCAACTTTTTGGGCGATTTCATAGGTTTTTTCGTTCGTTGATTTGAGCAGCCTTTTAGCATGTTCCATTCGTATATTGGTGATATATTCCACTAATGTCTGCCCGGTTTCCTGACTAAACATATGGCTGAAGTAAGAAGGGCTGACATTAACCCTGTTTGCGATACTCTGTAGGGATAACTGTGTGTCATGAAACTGACTTTGAATATATTCCATCGCTATTTGAATGACAGGATTATAGGGGAATTTTGACTGAGCTGCTGATTTGAAAACCGTTAGCAGCATCTCAGTTATGTAGCGATCGACCTCTGAATATTCCCTAATCCAGCCGGCTCTCATCTCTATGTTATTAATTCCTTGTAAAAGTTCGGCGTTTTCCATCCCCATTTCTTTAATATATTGCTTAATGCTAATCGTAAAATCAAGTAAAGAATAATAGATAAAAAAAGGTGCGCTATTATTTGCTTCTTGTAAAAATAGTGTATATCTTTTTGAAAAATCAGTGATTGAATCAACATCCCCGTTTTTTAGAAATTCCAGTAATTCATTACGATTCGAGAGGAATACCTCATGATTGGCTGAAACTTTCTTGTCATTGTCAACCTGTTTGTGCTTATGGATTATTTTATGATAGTTCTTTTCTTCTTCTGCATCCAAAAACGAAACAGCAATTCCTTGCATACGAGATTGTACTTTTCCAAATCCAAAAATTAAGGGGCTTTCAATATTTTGTTCCCGAATGGTGAGGCACTTTTCCCTTAATACTCTAGCTTCATGTTCGAGCCTGCTTTTGGAATCACCTTTCATAATGAAAACCATTTCCTTTGGGTTCAGTTTAAAATGGAGACAGGAATATTGGTCTGTTATCCAATTCATAGAGTCAATGTCAATGGCCTCTTTTGCTTCAATGATAAGAATATAATAATAACTTGAAACCAGGTCGATTCCTAGATGGGTGGCTTTATTAATCGCTTCGGAAGGTGAGTAAATACCTTGGCATAAATCGTGTAAGAAAGTTTCTTGGGTGATGGATTTGCTTTGTGAGGCAAGGTGTTGGAGTTCAGTTAGTTGGTTTTGTGCCAACAACTCCTCGTCAATTTGATGTGATACTTTATGTAAGATTTTCAGTAATTCAATAGCACTAATGGGCTTTAAGCAATATTCTGTAATTTGAACTCTCAACGCTTCACGAGCATATTCAAATTCATCATGACCACTTAAGATAATAATTTTAACGGCTGGCATTTTTTCACGAAGGATTCTACTAAATTCTAATCCGTCCATAAAAGGCATTTTGATATCTGTGATGACAATATCAGGCTGATATTTTTCGACTAAGGGGAGGGCGATTTCTCCATCGGAGGCATCGCCGCAGTAGACAAACCCTTCGTTTTTCCAATTGATACTATTCTTTATCCCTTCACGGACCTGTACTTCATCATCCAATAGAAAGATTTTTTTCATCACAATCTACCTCCGCTGGAATGGTTAAACAAATAATGGCACCTTCTTGATAGTGACTATTGATGGTTAATCCGAACGGTCTTCCGTAATAAAGCTCAATACGTTGTTGAACATTGTACATGCCAAAGCCGCCGCTCTCTCTTTTAGGAGGAACTCCTAGAGACAACTGCTGCCTGATCTCTGCCAAACGATCTTCTTTAATACCAATACCATTATCAATAATCTGAATACAGATATTCCCGTTCCAGTCAAAATCTCCTTTTATAATAATTAATCCTTTGCCGCGTTTGTTTTTAATTCCATGATAAATAGCATTTTCAACAAGAGGCTGTAGCGTTAATTTTAAGACCTTATAGTGAAGAATTTCTTCATTTATATGAAAAGAAACATCTAAAATATCACGATACCTAATTTTTTGGATAATGAGATAGTTTCGAATATGCTCCATTTCCTCGCGAATCGTAATCCAATCTTTACCTCCACTTAGCGTAATCCTGAAAAAGTATGAGAGAGCGTTTGTCATCTCAATGACCTCAGTACTTTTTTTCGCTTCAGCCATCCAAATGATATTGTCTAAGGTGTTGTAGAGAAAATGGGGGTTAATCTGGCTCTGCAACGCACGAAATTCCGCTTTTGTCAGCTGCTTTTGTTCTTCTACACTTTTCTGAAGCAATGATTTAATTTTGGCAATCATGCTATTAAAACTATTTCCAAGATCCGCAATTTCATCAGCACTTTCATTTACTACCTTTACATCTAAATTTCCGAGAGAGGCCAAACTCATTTTCTGTTTTAAAAGACGTATAGGTCTGATGAGTTTATTGGAAATGAAAAAATAAAGGGTAATGGTAAAAATAATACTGCATGCCACCGTAAGAATAATTAATCTTCTAATTTCATTTGCATCTCTCATGATCTCGTCAGTGTGAGCCTGGCCAATGACTTTCCAGCCAGTTGTTTCTACCGTGTCAAAAACGGTTACTACCGTCTCAGATGCATTTGTTACGACTCCTGAATCTTTTTTTCTTATGGAATTCCAGTCTGAAATAAAAAACCGTCCCGCATCACCTTTAGATGAGAAAAAAACAGATTCACCAAACCCTGTTTCAATATGGAAGGAACCCGTATCACCTAATGAATCCTTTTTAAGGATATCTTTTATGGCTGATGCATCCACAATGATATTAATAAATCCAATGACATCGTCGGTGACTTCTGAAATAACGGAACTTGTGATCGAAATGACAGGCAGACCATTATGGACGGTTGGCTGAATGAGTGTTTCTTCCTTTTGATTGAGTAACATCTTATAGTCTGGATTTTTACTAGGGATTTTTTCTAATTGATGTACTCCATATCTTTCACTAATGACCTTACCTTCAAGGTTGAAAATACTGATCGATCGAATATATTTACTAGATTGATAAATTTCCCTATAGAAAGAAAACATATTTAAGATGGTTTTTGCTTCTTCTTGGGTGTTATCCTGATTAATTAAAAACTGAATCGTGCTTTCCTGTTTACCAATTTCAGTGAATCGTTTGACGTCTTGGAAGATTACGTCTATTTCCTGGCTTACTTCGTTGGCTTGCACCTTGGCAAAGGAATTAGCATTCTCTGAAATAATATGTATTGACTTAACATAAGAAATGACTCCTACTAAAATCAGTGGAATAACCGTTAAAAGGACAAACATGATTAGTAGTTTGGTTCGCAAGCTAGAAACAATCCATTTTGTTAGTTTCATAGATAAATCCCTTTTAATAGAAATTTTTTATGATTATACCACTAATGTAAACGGTTACCAGTGAACAAAGACATAGGAACTTTTGCCTAAGATGTAAACCAATAGGTTCAAATCCTTATTCATTCTAGCAAAATAGGACTTATGAGCCAATCCGTCACACTGAAATTAACAAAAAAAATACACTTTTCTGAAAATATTATACTTTCCCTTATGACGAAGAAGATAAATAGCGAAATTATTTCTAACTTTTTCGTAAACTATTCTATTCATCCTCAGTTGAAAGCGTTTTATAATCAATTCAAGCTAATGATAGATCAACAAATAAATCTGGTTATTAGCCATTCAAGTATGGGATAGAAGGGGGATTTTACGAATGAACAAACAAGTTAAATCAAAAATTATGCTGCTCATCATGATCTCATTTGTATTATTTTTAGCTGCATGTTCGTCTGGGAGTACTGGCGGTGAGGCAAGTAGTAATGGGAACAAGGGCGGTGGAAATTCCGGTGAGAAATTGGTGATTGGGTTTTCACAAGTAGGAGCGGAAAGCGAGTGGAGAACAGCAAATACGGAGTCAGTCAAGAAAGCAATTACGGACGCAGGTCATGAATTAAAGTTTTCTGATGCGCAGCAAAAACAAGAAAACCAAATTAAAGCCATTCGTTCGTTTATTGCACAAAAGGTTGATGCCATCGTATTTTCACCAGTTGTGGAAACAGGATTTGAGACCGTTTTAAAGGAAGCAAAAACAGCAGGAATTCCAGTATTCTTAGCTGACCGTGCTGTAGACATTGAAGATGACTCTTTATGGGTAACATTCTTAGGATCTGACTTTGTGGAAGAAGGCAGAAAGGCAGCTAATTGGTTAATAGAAGAAATGGAAGATGTGGATGGAGAAGTAAATATTGTTGAACTTCAAGGTACCGTTGGATCTGCGCCAGCAATTGACCGGAAAGAAGGCTTTGAAGAGGTAATGGCTGATCATCCAAACTTTAAGATTATCAAGTCTCAATCAGGTGACTTTACACGCGCTAAAGGAAAAGAAGTGATGGAAGCTTTCTTAAAATCAGATGGTGATAACATTGACGTTCTATACTCCCACAACGATGACATGGCAATCGGTGCCATTCAGGCAATAGAGGAATACGGCCTAAAGCCAGGTGAGGACATCAAAATTATTGGTGTAGATGCGGTAAAAGGTGCGTTCGAAGCAATGGCAGCAGGAAAAATGAATGTGACAGTCGAGTGTAATCCATTATTTGGACCTCAATTGGTTGATTTAATTGAAGCACATATTTCTGGAGAAAAGTTAGAAAAACGTATCTCTGTAGAAGAAAGCATTTATACAATGGATCAAGCTGAGGAACTGCTTCCAACTCGTAAATATTAGTTTGCACAACCGGAGCCACTAAACGTCCATTTCACAATGTGTCAGTTAGTGGCTTCATAAATGATTAAACAAACAGAGTGAGGAGGTAAAGGTTTTGAGTAAACAAAAGGCAAGACTTGAAATGAAAGGAATTACGAAAACCTTCCCGGGAGTAAGGGCATTATCGAATGTAAGTTTGCGGTTATTCCCTGGCGAAGTTCATGCTTTAATGGGTGAAAATGGTGCAGGCAAATCTACACTTATCAAAGTCCTTACAGGTGTTTATATAGCTGATGAGGGTACGATCACGTTAGATGGAATCCCTATTCATGTAACAACCCCGCTTGAGGCGCAAGAATTAGGTATAAGCACGGTTTATCAAGAAGTAAACCTATGCCCAAACCTATCCGTTGTCGAAAATATTTTTATTGGCCGTGAAATCATGAAAAGAGGCCGAATTGATTGGAAAGAAATGAATCGAAGGGCAGAGGAATTACTACGTAATCTTAATCTAAAACTTGATGTCACAAAAACACTCTCTTCCTATTCTGTTGCGATTCAACAAATGGTAGCGATTGTACGTGCATTAAATGTTTCGGCAAAAGTCCTGATTCTTGATGAACCGACTTCAAGTCTGGATATGAATGAAGTGAAACAGCTGTTTTCTGTTATCAGGCAACTTAAACAGCAAGGATTATCAATTGTTTTCATCAGCCATTTCCTTGATCAAATATATGAAATTACCGATCGTCTTACCGTTCTTCGTAATGGTGAATGGATAGGCGAGTATAGAACACAAGATCTTTCAAGGCTTGAATTAGTCTCAAAAATGATTGGAAAAGAATTATCGGATATCAGTTCATTATCAGAAGCCACCAGAAACAAAGTAGATGTAGAAGGGGAGCTCCTTTTAGAAGCGGTTCAGTTATCTAAAAAAGGTCATATTGAACCGTTCGATCTTCAGTTGAGAAAAGGTGAAATGATGGGTCTTGCAGGCTTACTCGGCTCAGGTAGATCGGAATTGGCGAGATTATTGTTTGGTGCAGATAAGGCAGATACGGGGGAAATAAAAATCAAAGGGAAAACAGTTCAGCTAAATTCCCCAAGACAGGCGATTTCCAATAAAATTGCATTTTCCTCTGAAAATAGAAAAACAGAAGGGATTATTGCCGATCTATCCATCCGTGAAAATATGATTCTAGCAATTCAAGGAATCAAGGGATGGTTTAACTATATTCCCAGAAAGAAACAAGAAGAAATCGTGGATGAGTATATAAAATTGTTAAATATTAATCCTCCAAACCCCGAGCAATTAATTAAGAACTTAAGTGGAGGAAACCAACAGAAAGTGCTTCTGGCTAGATGGCTGATTACCAATCCCGACTTACTCATTCTGGATGAACCAACACGCGGCATTGATATCGGAGCAAAAGCTGAAATTCAAAAATTAATGGTTTCTTTAAGTGAGAAGGGGATGTCAATTTTATTTATTTCATCCGAATTGGAAGAAGTACTGCGGACGTGTAGAAGGATTTCTGTATTAAGAGACCATAAAAAGGTTTCTGAGATTGATAATCAACACCAGATCTCACAACAAGATATTATGAAAGAAATCGCGGGGGGAGTGAGATGATATGATCAAATCGAGATTATTTTGGCCGGTACTTATTCTACTCATTATTCTAGCTATTAATCTACTATTTGACCCAGGTTTTTTTCAAATAGAAGTAAAGAACGGTCATCTTACAGGAAGTCTCATTGATATCCTCAATCGCGGAGCACCGCTTATTCTTATTTCACTAGGGATGACGCTGGTCATTGCCACAAAAGGAATTGACCTTGGAGTAGGGTCTGTCATTGCCATGTCAGGTGCGATTGCGGCTATGACGGTAGGATCAAGTGCCTCGAATGATAGTTTGGTTCCATTGTTCACAGGTATTGCTTTTGCCATTGGTTTATCGATGGCTGCAGGTCTTTGGAACGGTCTATTAGTATCGCGATTTGGGATTCAACCGATTGTGGCGACATTGGTGTTAATGGTAGCAGGGCGTGGTATTGCTCAATTAATAACAAATGGACAAATCACTACGATTTATTATAAACCTTATTCATTTATCGGCGGAGGCTATTTGTTCGGGATCCCGTTCTCGGTGTATATCGTGGCAGCAGTGTTTTGCTTTACCCTGTTCATGACAAAAAGGACGGCCATCGGTTTATTTATTCAATCTGTCGGGACCAACCCCGAGGCCAGCCGATTATCAGGGATCAATTCAAAAAACATAATGTTATTAGTCTATTTCTTTTCTGGCTTTTGTGCCGGTGTTGGCGGTTTAATATTAAGTTCCAACGTTGCGAGTGCGGATGGAAATAATGCGGGATTATGGTATGAGTTGGATGCCATCCTTGCGGTTGTTATTGGAGGAACATCCTTATTGGGCGGCAGATTTTACTTAATGGGTACCGTGATTGGTGCGTTGATTATTCAAAGTTTGACTACGACTATTTATTCTATTGGTATTCCTCCTGAAACAAACCTTTTAGTAAAAGCCATTGTTGTGCTCATCGTATGTTTGCTGCAATCACCAGCCTTTAGGGAAAAAGTATTGGGGAAATCGAAGAGAAAGTCTTATAACAACATTTCACAAGAAAATAATGAACAAGGAGTGAATCTATCATGATCTCTCTAAAGATGAATAAAAAGTTTTACCCATTGATAGTCACTCTGAGCTTATTTCTATTCATGTACTTGTACGGTTCTTTCACTTATACGGGTTTTGCATCCCCGCAAGTGTTTCTCAACTTGTTTATTGATAATGCGTTTTTAATTATTGTGGCGGTTGGAATGACATTTGTCATCCTTTCGGGTGGAATTGATTTGTCTGTGGGTTCTGTCATTGCCTTAACGAGTATGGTAACAGCAAGCTTACTTCAATCTGGTAATCTATCAGCATGGATTGTCATCCCGATTGCGTTATGTATCGGACCCATCCTTGGTTTTATCATGGGCTGTCTCATCCATTTTTACAACTTACAACCATTTATCGTGACCCTAGCAGGAATGTTTTTAGCACGGGGATTGAGTTTTGTTATCAGTGTAGAGACGATTTCGATTAATGAAGCGTTTTTTCAATTCGCTGCAAATACGAAGATTTTTATCGGTGAATATTTTGTTTCCATAAGTGTATTAATTGCTTTACTGGTGGTTGTAGCATCCATTTTTATCGCTCATTATACAAAATTTGGCCGTAATGTTTATGCCATTGGCGGGAATGAGCAGTCTGCGATGTTAATGGGACTTCCTGTCGGGAAGACGAAAATCCTCATTTATACACTCAGTGGATTTTGTTCTTCTCTAGCAGGAGTCGTATTTACTTTTTATATGCTTTCCGGTTATGGCCTCCATGCTAATGGATTAGAACTCGATGCCATCGCTGCAGTTGTCATTGGGGGAACCCTCTTAACGGGCGGAGCAGGGTACGTTGCGGGAAGCGTGGTCGGTGTCTTGATATTAGGCGTGATTCAGACACTCATCGTTTTCGAAGGGACACTAAGTTCTTGGTGGACGAAAATTGCCATCGGTGTATTACTCCTAGTATTCATTTTGTTCCAGCGTATAAGTGCGCTTAAAGGAGTAGGGAAAAGCAGACCATATCTCAAACATAACTTGTTATAAAAATTTATTACCAGGGAGACTAAAATGAAAAAGATGAAAAAATTATCAATCTTTTTAATTGTTTTGATGGTGTTTAATACATTTTCAAGTGTGCTTCCCCAAAAAACATTTGCAGAGGAACCACCCTCACTAGCAGATGACTTGATTCTTCATTATGATATGAAGACAACCAAACAAGATGGGGAACAAATCATTGTTGAAAATGTTTCGGGCGATGGATTTGACGGTATTTTTAAAAATCCAAGCAATGGTAAACTCGTAAAAAACGATGAGGTCGGATTTATAAGCTTTAATGGCAGCGGATCGACTTCAAACAGCGGATATATCGAAATACCAAAAGGTGCTGATGGTTCCGATTTATTAAGCGGAAAAGAAGATGTAACCGTTTCCACTCTGATGAATTGGGAAAATGATGGAGCAAACCGCTGGGTATTTGGGTTAGGGACCGTCTCCGATGACGCTCAATTTGGAAACAAGTATTTTTTTGTTACACCAAGACATGGATCTGGTAATGTGGCAGCAACCGGGATTTCAAAGGCAGGATGGAGCAGTGAATCGTTGCATAAAGGATCGGCGGCTATGAACGCTAGAACCTGGGAAATTGCTACTGTTGTGTTCTCCGGAGCTACTGATACAATCACTCTCTACGTGAATGGCAAAAAGGTAGTTTCAGGACCAGCAAAGGGAATAAAGCTATCAGAGATCATCGATCCAGCTGCAGCATACTCTGGATTTATTGGAAAATCAATCTTTAAAAATGATCCTTTCTTTAAAGGAAGTATTGGCGATTTTCGTGTTTATGGAAAGGCTTTGACAGAACAAGAAGTTGGGAATGTGTATAACGTAACGGCACAAAAAATCCAACAAATTAATCAATTATTAATCATGGAAGCACAAGATTCTCTTACGATTGCAGACTATTTAGGTAAAAAAAATACTAGTGTCGATACGATAACAGAGAATTTATCCCTACCAACAGCAGGAAAAAACGGAGTAGAGATAGCATGGACTTCAAGTAACCCAGAAGTTATTGCAAATGACGGTACTGTAACCCGTCCGGCAGTTGATTCTAAAGATGCAATAGTGGAACTTACTGCTAATCTAGCATATGAAGGACTAACCTCTAGTAAAACATTTAAGGTAACAGTATTAAAGCAATATACAGATCAGCAGAAAGTAGATTTAGATGCTGCTAGTCTATCGATCCATAATTCAGATAAGGTAAAAGGGAATATCACTCTCCCTATTTCAGGTGAAGAAGGTTCAACAATTAGCTGGGAAAGCTCACACCCAGAAATCATTAAGGGATCGGTTGAAGCGGGAGACGTTGTCTCAAAACTTGGCCAGGTTACACGTCCGAATGCAGATACAAACGTTACGTTAAAAGCAACAGTTTCAAAAGGTGAAGCCTCGAAAACTGTTACCTTCGAATTAATTGTAATCAAAAAGCCGGAAAAGAAAGAATACGACGCATACTTCTTCTCCTATTTTACCGGTGAGTATGAAGGCGGAGAAGAAATTTCATTTGCGACTGCGGAAGATCCATTAAAGTGGAGAGCGTTAAATAATGGAGAATCGATTATCCAGTCAACAATGGGTGAAAAGGGATTACGTGATCCATTCATCATTCGTTCACCAGAAGGCGATAAATTCTATATGCTGGCAACTGACTTGAAAATGGGGGAAAGTACGAACTTTGATCAAGCCCAAATTACAGGAAGTCACAGCATGATGATTTGGGAATCAGATGATCTTGTAAATTGGAGCGAACAAAGAATGGTAGAGGTGGCGCCGAAAACAGGGGGAAACACCTGGGCCCCGGAAGCATTTTATAATGAAAAAACGGGAGAATACGTGGTATTCTGGGCGTCATCGATGAAGGATGCAGAAACATACGGCAGTTATCCAAACGGCAGACCATCCGGTCAATACAACGTCATGTATTATGCGACCACAAGAGACTTCTATACATTCTCTGAACCTAAAGTGTTTATTGATGAAAGTTTCCCAACGATCGATACAAGCTTTGTGGAGAATGAAGGAACACTTTATCGTTTGACGAAATCTGAAGTGAATTACAAAGTCTATTACGAAAAAACAAATGATATTTTCTATGATAAAGATGGAATTACTGAAAATGGCTACCAGTACGACCTGATTGCCGGTACAAAAGATGGAAATCGAGGGCTAATTGGTCTGAACGGAAATAACGAGGGGCAGCTGGTTTTCAAAGATATCCATGAAGATAAATGGTGGATGTTTTTAGATTCTTGGCCATATCATGTTCGGTGGTCAACGAATTTAGAAGATGGAAGTCAGTTTGTTAATAATGTTCTTCCTTCATCTGAATATGCTTTGCCTCCGGGACCTCGTCACGGAACGGTAATTCCGATTACACGTGAAGAATATAACGCGCTGCAAGAAAAATATGGCAAGCCAGGTCCTGAAAAATCAGAAAAACCGGTCGTTCACTATACATTTGATCCGGAAGATATGGAGGGAACTACGGTTAAAGATGTATCCAACAATGGTTTCAATGCAAAATTAGTCGGTGGTGCTGTCGTAGATACTAAAGAGGCAATTGGAAATTCTACTGGTTCCGTTGCTCTTGATGGATCAACAGGTTATGTTGAATTACCAAAAAATTTAATTAAAGAATTAAACCTAGAAAGTATGACGATGTCAACATGGGTAAATGTAAAGGGGAATCAAGCAAATCAGCGGATTTTTGATTTCTCTTCTGACACAGGAAGAATTGTAAATCGAAATACGATGTATTTAAGCACTCAAGGGGATTCAGGAAACTTGGAATTCGCGATTGTTACACCATTTACTGAAAAGTTTGGCAATCAAAATTCTCTTTTAGGCAGCAACTACAAATATGCGGTAAGAGCACCAATGATGGCGGATAAGTCATGGCAGCATGTAGCGGTTACAATTGAAGAATATGATGCTGTTGTCTATGTAAATGGTAAAGAGGTAGCCAGAAGTTCAACCTATAATGTTGAGCCAAGGATGCTTTTAGAAACGACCATGAACTATTTAGGTAAGTCTAGCAACAATTCACATAGTTTATTTAATGGTAAGTTTGATGAGTTTAAAATTTATAACCGTGCTTTATCTGCAGAAGAAATTGCGAACCTTGCCGATGAAGAAGTTCCTGCTCCTCCGGTTGAAGAGCCAAAAGGAGCTGAATTAATTCTCGATTACGATATGAAAAATATCGAGGGAACTACTGTAATAGACAATACAGGAAAGTTTAATGGAACACTTGTGAATCCACAAAACGCTCAAGTATTAAATGGTGAAAATGTAGGTTCCGTCAGCTTCCAAGGCGGATCGGTCAGCTCTTATATTGAAATGCCTAAGGGTGTACTAGACGGATTGGAAAGTGTAACGGTTTCTTCATTAGTAAATTGGGACGGCAATCGTGAGGCAGAATGGATATTTGCATTAGGGCAGGATAGCAATAAATATCTCTTCGCCACCCCAAGCCGCAATTCCGGAGACCGCTCCGCTCGAGTTGGACTAGGAATTACTAGCTGGCAGAATGAAGCAGGAGCCAATGCGACAACAGGTAAATTAGAAGCAGATAAATGGAGATTAGTAACCGCGGTTATGTCTGGGGAAAAGAAAAAAATCACCTTGTATATAGATGGAGTTGAAGTAGGCTCTGGTCCAACAAATGGCTATACATTAGCTCAAATTAACAATCTAAATGGCAGAAGCGGTTATATTGCCAGATCATTCTATTCCGGGGATCCATATTTCGGCGGGATGGTTGCTGATTTTGAGGTTTATAACGGAGCTTTATCTCCAGAAGAGATTTTAACATTAAAGGATAAAGCAGCAGAAAAATTGGAGGCCATGGACGGATTAATTCTTGAGAATGCAGCCGGGCAATTAGATTATGCTGATTTTCTCAATAAAAACACAAACAAGGATGAAATCTTGACTGATTTAAAGTTCCCTGAAGTGGGCACAAATGGAACCACGATTACGTGGGCATCGCAAAATAACGAGGTCATTACCAATAATGGTGAGGTAAAGAGACCGACCTTTGAAGAAGGAAACAAACAGGTTGTGATTATTGCTACGATCTCGGACGGCAAAAATACCATTACGAAGGAATTTACGGTAACGGTATTAAGTAAGTTGAAAGATTCTGTTGCAGTCAGAAAAGATGCGGAAGCATTAACCGTTTATAATATTAACGACGTTCGAGGAAATTTAACCTTGCCGAAAAAAGGGGAAAATGGTTCTATCATAACCTGGAAGTCAGCTGACTCTTCGATTATTACACCAAGTGGAGAAGTAACTCGTCCAAAACATGGGAATGGTGATGTGACGGTTAAGTTGACAGCTTCAATTCGACTCAATCATGAAGTTATTACAAAGGCATTTTTGGCCAATGTGAAAGAAATGCCTCAAAAACAAGACTATGAAGGTTATGTTTTCAGTTATTTTACAGGTGAAGGCCAGGCAAATGGTGAGCAGATTTACTTTGCTCTTAGCGAAGGAAATGATCCGCTGCATTGGAAAGAATTAAACAATGCACAGCCATCGATTACATCTGAACTCGGTGAAAAGGGCCTACGTGATCCGTTTATTATTCGCTCACCAGAAGGGGATAAGTTTTACCTTATTGCCACAGATTTAAAAATCTATGGAAATGGCAATTGGGACAGAGCACAAAGAGCAGGAAGCAAATCGATTATGGTATGGGAATCAACCGATTTGGTTAACTGGTCAGACCAAAGAATGGTAGAAGTTTCTCCTGAATCAGCTGGAAATACGTGGGCGCCTGAAGTTATGTATGACGATACAACAGGGGAGTATATTGTATTCTGGGCATCTAAACTGTACGATAACGAAGAACATAGCGGTTCAAGCCATCAGCGCATGATGTACGCGAAGACGAGAGATTTCTATACGTTTACAGAACCGGAAGTATATATTGATTACGGTTATTCGATTATTGATACAACTATGATTGAACATGAGGGAAAAGTCTATCGTTTTACAAAGGATGAAAGAGGTAATTCAGCCTCCACACCAAATGGTAAGTTTATTTTCCAAGAGGTTGGTGATTCTGTTTTAGATCCAAACTTCACTCTAATTAAAGAAGGAATTGGAAAAGGAGTCATTGGTCAAGGAGAAGGAGCCACTGTATTTAAATCAAACACGGAAGAAAAATGGTATATGTTTATCGATGAATTCGGCGGCAGAGGGTATGTACCGTTTGAAACCACTGATTTACAATCAGGTGAATGGAAGCTGTCTGAAAACTATGATTTACCTGGACGTCCGCGTCACGGTACAGTCTTACCGGTTACAAAAGCAGAATATAATGCATTACTTGCTAATGCACCTGCTGTTAAAGTACCAGACTCTGAACAAAAGGTTTCAGGGATTAGTATCGACAAAGAAAAATTGGATGTCGTAGAAGGAAATTCTGAACAAATCAAAGCAACCGTTACACCTGAGCAAGCAGTTAACAAAGGTGTTGTTTGGTCCAGCAGTAATGAAGCCGTTGCGGAAGTCGATGAAAATGGTGTGATGACAGCCAAGAAAGAAGGTAAAGTATTGATTACGGCTGCAACCGTGGAAGGTGGTTTTATAGCTGTCAGTGAGGTAACCGTTATCGATGATTCCACTCCGCCAGTGATTACCATAACTGGAAATTTGGAAACCTATTCTGTTGATTCTATGGTGGAAATTACTTGCAGCGCGGCAGATGAGTTATCCGGTATTGCTTCTGCAAAATGTCCAAATGTGGAAGGACCAGCCTACAACTTTAAAATAGGTGTTAATACATTCACTGCGTCAGCTATAGATAAAGCTGGGAACACGGTGGAAGTGGAGTTTCAATTTACTGTCACCTTAGATTTGGATAGTTTAAGCAGATTGACAGAATCATTTGTGACGAATGAAGGAATCTCCAATGGACTAACGAGCAAGCTTCAAGCAGCAAAAGAATCTTCTGTCAAAGGCAATGAAGAAGCTATGGCTGGTCAGCTAACATCCTATGAAAATCAATTAATAGCACAAAGAGGTAAGTCTATAACTGAACAAAATGCGGATATCTTACTTTCTTTCGTTCAACATCTTAAATAATAAAGTAGATTCCTTAGAACCTTAGCCCTTGACTCTATAGGGCTAAGGTTCTTTATTTGCATATGGATTATAGGTATGACACCATGTAGTAGACCGCATTAGATACGGTCAATTGGTGAAAATTCAAAGAGAATATACTTACTGAAAATGAGGGATGGTCTTGAACAAGGTAAATAACATTTATTGTGTTGGTCGAAACTACGCAGCACATGCCAAGGAACTACAAAATGAAGTACCCACTTCTCCCATGCTATTTTCTAAACCTACCCATGCCTTGGCAAAAGCTGCTGGTCGGGAAGTTTCACTCTCTGGCAATCGTGGATCTATTCATTTTGAAACGGAAATTGTCATTAGAATAGGTAAACCATATGAACAGGGGATAAAACTAGAGGATATAATAGACAGTTTTACGATTGGCATTGATTTCACGCTAAGGGATGTCCAAAATGAACTCAAGAAAAAAGGACATCCATGGCTGTTAGCAAAAGGGTTTCCTAACTCAGCCATTGTCAGCAAGTTTATTCCCTTTCCTGGGATAGAGGAAATGAAGAAGATTGACTTCATTCTTCAAAAAAACGGGGAGACTGTGCAGCAAGGCAATATCAAAAATATGCTTTTTGATTTACAGACAATTATCGACTTTACAGCCCTAAACTTTGGATTAGGTGAGGGAGATCTAATTTATACGGGAACTCCTGAAGGTGTTGGCCCCGTAAATGACATGGATCATCTAACTTTATTTTGGGGAAATTCCGTTCTAGGTGAATGTTTTATTAAGTTAGAATAAAAAACTATGCAACAGGCTCTTGAAATAATCCCTAAGGCCTGTTTCTTATGTATTACTAACAGAATCGCCCTTAAACATCGTTTCTTTCAATAAAACTGAGAATATCATCTAGTGGATGATAGAGTTTTTCTGTTGTGACCGGATTAAACAAATCCCCCATTTTTTCTATCCTATTCTTGATATTTAGTATAGTAAAGTCTGTCGGCTTAATACCTGTTTCTACCTCTTCCCAAGTTAGAGGAGTAGCTATGGTTGGATTTGATTTGGCTCTAGCAGTGTAAACCACTGGCATCGTCCGTCCTTTCCATAGCTGCAAATAATCAAAATAAAGTTTATTTCCTCGCTTCGAAACGACACGTTCAAGGGTTATGTGCTGCGGCATTTGCTCAGCAAAATACTGAGCAATAAAGGTATTTATTTTTCTGGTTTGTTCAAATGTATAATTGGGCTGAATTGGCACAAATACTTGCATACCGGATGACCCTGATGTACGAGGAACCGAGGTTAAACCAAGTGATTCCAAAAGTTGCTTTAACTTAATTGCTACCTCTAACACAATATCAAAGCTATTATCCTCGGGAGGATCTAAATCGAATACCATTTCCAGCGGATAATCGGTTTTATCGTGACGATCAAATGGAACATGAAATTCAATACCACCATAGTTTGCAGCCCAGACTAAGGTGGCGCGATTATTTAACAATATTCGCTCCTTCTGTTTATAGAGTGTATGGCTAACCCATGCTGGCGCCGTCTGAGGAAGTGATCTTTTTTCAATTTTTTTGCCATGTATTCCGTTAGGATAAACCCAAATCATTAATAATCGTTCTTTAGCATGCTGGATTAGATAAAATGAAACATCTAGCAAATACTGAATGTAATCCATTTTTGTAATGCCTTGATTTTCCCAAATAACCTTCTCAGGATGCGTAATTTCAATATGATGCCCATCAACCTCTATTTCTCCCACACGTAAAACCCCCTGTTCTACTCTATATTTTCAGTGATTATGGTTAAAACTATGTATTATTTACAATGGGGGAGATCAAGCTGGAACCGATTTTTGCAATGGAGCCTGTTAGCAGTGATACTATTCCGACAGAGGAGGAATGGATCGCACAAGTTAAATGGGACGGTGTTAGAATTCTTACCTATTCTGACAATCAAGAAGTACGGCTTTATAATCGAAAAAAGAATGAACGGACCTTTCATTTTCCAGAAATTATACCCATTCATGAATACTGTTCCAGCACTTCCGTGATTTTAGATGGAGAAGTTATCTCTTTAGGAGAAGATGGAAGGCCATCTTTTCAACAAGTGATGAGGCGAGATGGTTTGCGGAATTTAGAACGAATAAAAATGGCTGCAGAATCTATCCCAATTATATATATGATTTTCGACGTGATTTACTTGGATGGCGAGTGGATTCATAACAAGCCGTTTCATGAAAGAAATCAAATACTTGGTGACATCATCACTCCTAATGGACATATTCAGCTAGTTCCCTCCATGACTGAGGCTGAAGCCTTATTTCATGCTATTAAGGAACAAGGCATGGAAGGGATTATTATGAAAAGGACCAGTTCCCCGTATTCAATAGGAAAAAAGCGGGATGACTGGCTTAAAGTAAAAAATTATCGAGATATTATTGCTGTCATTGGAGGTTTTACTTTAGGGTATGATACTGTTAATTCAATCCTCCTCGGCTTATATGATCATGAAGGGAACCTCCATTATGTGGGCCATACAGGGACTGGAAAAATGACGGTTAGTGGTTGGAAAGAACTAACGAAAGAATTAAGGGTATTGGTGACAGGTCAACATCCTTTTAACAAGACACCTTCACGCCATGCTCATGCCACCTGGGTACGACCAGTAAAGACGGTTAAGATAAAATTCGCTGAGTGGACAGAAGGCGGGGCTATGAGGCAGCCAAGTATTGAAGGTTTCATTGAGGTTCCTCCTCACGAATGTATGTTCGAGAGAACCTAATTTTTTAATTGAAACGGGAAAACTGCCGATTCGTGAATTCGACAGTTTTTCCCATTGGATTATTAATCAAAGAACCTTCCGACAGTATCGGTAAAATCATCCCAGATACCATCTCTGTTTCGGCCATTTTGAATATCATTGGTATAAGTGTTCATTTGTGTGTAAAAATCGTTATCGTATGAAACATACACTTTGTGAATATTTTTGTCAGCTGCCCTAACTTGGTCAGCGATTCTTTGTTCTAGACGATTGGATACTTCTTTATAGTTGGTACCGCCTGTTCCATTGTTACCATTCATATTCGTGCCATTTCTGCCTGTATTACCCGTATTGCCCATATTTGTTCCTGTTCCATCATTACCATTATTACCGGTGTTTGTGTTATTTCCAGTTATACGGTCAGTCCCAGCACCTGTATTGTTTCCGTTAATTGCGCCAGCCCCAGTATTTAAGTTGTGATTCGTAGTGCCGGTTATCCCAGAGTTAGTATAGTTTCCTGTAATCCCGGTATTCCCAGTATTTGTGAGATTACCATTATTTTGGGTATTGCCAGCATTATTGCCGTTTCCACCCCTGTTATTCGTTGTATTTGTTCCCGTGCCCGCACGATCACCGGTAGTATCTCGCTGATTGTTTAACTGGACAGCCACGTAGGCATCGTTATTGCGGATGATTACATGAGCTTGATCCACTTCTCCTAAACGTTCTACATTATTTGCTGCACGCGTTGAAACCCTTAAATTTTGGTTCGAAACATTTCTTCCGGTAATACCATTGTTATCATTGTTTCTAACATCGTTTCTAACATTATTTACCCCTAAATTTCCACCGTTGTTATCGCCGCCTGCATTTTGATTATCTCCGGCACAACCCGTTAAACCGATGAGAGTAGAGGTTAAAACGAAAGTAATCAAGCCTTTTTTCAAGTTTTGTCAACTCCTCAAAAAATTATCTTACAGATATATCGTGGCTTATCTGAGTCGAACTATTCTGGTTCAGAGATGACAAAAAATAGCTTAAAAGGAAAAACCGTTGATTTTCCCTCAAATGAAAATCAACAAATGATTAACCTTTAATAAATTAACAAAGTTTATTTAGTTCGTATATTTATCAATCTTAAACTAGATAATAATAATGCGGAGATTATGGATTAACCCTATATACCTTTGCTAAAGGATAGTTTTCATAAGAGCGGTCAAGCTGTCTTTCCATACTATAAATGAAAAAACGAGAACCCCGGTTAGTGTGACCGTGGTTATTTTATTTTTTAGAGGTTAATCATTTTTTCTATTATTTTTTTGCACTTTCACCAAGTTTTCACCAAACTCTACTAAACTTAATCCATCAAAAGGAGGAGAAACAGATGAATACTAAAGTGAAAAAAAGTATTTTCTGGGTCGCACTGATTACACCAATGGTTTTAGGAGTCTACTTTCTTTTTGGAGGATATAGTGCACTGGCATCTGGATCACATGGACATGGTCGAGGAGGAATGGGACACGGTGGAGGCTTCGGAGGTTATCAGGTAATGAACGGGGCACACCATGGAGGATTTTCCTGGATCGCATTCCTATTAATCCTAATTGTTGGGATTGCTTTGGTAGTTCTATTCGTAAAGTGGCTGAGAAAAAAATCAAAAGCTTCTGCGATGAAACAGTTTATCTATACATCTATTATTACTACACCTAAACCAATCATGAACCAGACTACGAGTATTTTGGATCAGTGGGAAAAAAATTTAACAAATAAAAAGAACAATTATTAAAATGGGAATTTTTAAAAGAATTAAAAGGATTGCGAAGGCTGATATTAATGAAAGGTAAGCACTATGTTAGGTGCTTACTTTTCAGTATCTATGGAAAGAATCGTTTACTTCATGATTAAACAAGAAATGATAAAAAAAATCGAGTTAAAAAGGAGTCATTTAATTCAGGCGGCTTGCCAACATGGATTTACCTCACCGCTAACCATCAAGTATAGTGAAGAATTGGATCATCTCCTCAATCTATATGCTAAGAAACAAATAATAGTTTACAAGGAACAAAAAATAACAGCCTCTAATAACACATAGAGGCTTAATTTATGCCGAAAACAGTTACAAGTTTTAACATTTTGTTCATAATTTGGTAACAAACTTTGGACATCCTATCATCGTAATACCCAAACTATTTTTAGGAGGAATATAAAAGATGAGAAAGATGTACATGACATTTGCCATTGCCTTATTGTTTGGACTTTTCGGTTCTTCCCAGACTTATGCTGCAGCGGAAGGAAAATCAGAAGTACACGGCCATGGTCATTTCAAGCACAATCCTGAGTTTATTAAAAAGAAGGCAGAATCACTGGGGATTGAAACAGAAGGAAAAGACACAGAGACCATTGCAAAAGAAGTTAAGGAAACAATAATTAAACAAAAGGCTAAGGAACTGGGGATTGACAGTAATGGTAAAGACCTTGATTCATTAGCGAAGGAAGTATGGGAAACCGAAATAAAAAAGGAAGCAAAAGAGCTGGGAATCACGACGGAAGGGAAAGAGCTACATAATCTAGCTAGAGAAGTCCGTGAAACCCAAATTATAAAAGAGGCAAAAGAGCTGGGGATTTCTACTGATAATAAGGATCTTCACACCATAGCACACGAAGTCCGGGAAAAAAGGATATTCCAAGCAGCAGAGAAGTTGGGAATAGAAACAAAAAATAAGTCTGCTGAAGAACTTTTTAAAGAAATCATGACAAACCATGCAGATAAGGCAAAGGAGCTAAATCTATTTCCTCATAAAGGCGGTAAGGTGCACTTCTTTGACAAGTCAAAAGAAAATTAATTTGTGAATAAATAGGGTAGTAAAATGGCTACCCTATTTTTTTCTTTTTTTTATGCACCGTCAAAAAATAGCCGCTAAAGGTTCTAGGTCTATTACATTATTATTAATATTTTATTCATATCTTGGGGGTATCATGGTTTTAACAGAGAAAGTTCAATCATTGAGGAGGATATTAAAATGACTGATTTTAATAGATATAATACAAATTTGTTTGAAGAAACTGCGAAAACAGCAAAACCCAAAAAGTGGCGGGGAGTTTTAGCAACGGTGAGTGCTGGCGTTATTGGTTCGATGCTAACCATGGCTATCCTTCCTTATTCGGATCAGATAGAAAGCTTGTATTCTACGGTTGAACAAAAAGTTTCAAATCAAACCGAAAGTAGTAGTAATAATTCAGATCAAGTAATGGCACAGCAAACTACAGCAACTAATCTATCTGATACTTCAGGTTCCATGGCAGACATGGTAGAGGAAGCTTCCAAAGCTATTGTAGGAATTGTAAATAAACAAGCACAAGACAACTATTATCCAAATACTGGTAGTTCTGAAACCGTTGAAAGTGGCAATGGAACAGGAGTTGTTTTTAAGATTGACGATGACAGTGCTTATATTGTGACAAATAATCATGTGATTGAAAATGCAACTGAGCTTGAAATCACTGTCTCCGGTGGGGAGAAGACAACGGCTGAAGTGATTGGCGCAGATGTCCTTACTGACTTAGCCGTATTAAAGATTGATGCAAAATATGCAGCCACTAAATTGGATTTTGGCGATTCTAGTACTCTAAGAGCTGGTGATTCCGTCTTAGCGATTGGAAATCCGCTTGGTTTAGACTTTTCCAACACTGTAACCCAAGGAATCGTGAGTGCTGTTAACCGAACTGTTGCCGTTTCTACTTCTGCTGGAGAATGGGATTTAAATGTTATTCAAACCGATGCTGCCATTAATCCTGGAAATAGTGGTGGAGCCCTGATCAATACTTCTGGTCAAGTAATTGGCATTAATAGTTTAAAAATCTCAGAGGATGGGGTAGAGGGATTAGGATTCGCGATTCCAAGTAATGATTTAATACCAATTATTAATGAAATTATGGAAAAGGGACAAGTGGAGCGCCCTTATATTGGAATTGGATTAGCCAGTTTAGAAGAAATACCTTCGATGTACTTGCAAAATCTTCCCCAAACAATTGAAGGCGGAGCAATGGTAACAAATATTGATTCGAATTCAGCTGCTGCTCAAGCGGGCCTTAAAGTACAAGATATTATTACATCTATTAATGATAAGACGATAACAAGTTCTGATAACCTAAGAAAATACCTATATTCTGAACTTGAAGTAGGTGACACTGTGTCCCTGGGCGTATACCGTGGGGCTGAAAAAATGACCATCAAATTAACACTATCAAGCAGTAATTCTATAAAATAGGTTATTAAATTGTAGGGAGCTATACTGAGCTTCCTTTTTTATACGTCTTACGGAAGGAGAGCAAGAATGATAGAGAAGAAGCGAAACAAACTACTCTATTCTCGGATACGTATTTTATTCATTATTGTCATTTTACTATTTTCCATCTTGATTATACGCTTGGGCAAAATACAAATTGTACAGGGGGAAGAATATAGAGCCGAGAGTAAAAAAACTACAAAAACAGTCTATTCTTGGAATACCCCCCGTGGGAAAATCTATGATCGTAACGGAAATGTGTTAGTTGAAAACGAGCCTATTTATACGTTAACCTACACAAATCCTTCAAACAGCTATTCCCAGGAGGACAAACTAGATTTAGCCAACACTTTAGCTGGAATCATTACTATGACAACAGATAATGTTACAGAGCGGGATAAAAAAGATTACTGGGTATTAACGAGAAAACAGGAAGCTTATGCAAAATTAACGAGCGAAGAACAAAAGAACCTAGATGATAGTGAAGAATATCAACTTATTCTAGAGCGTATTACCGAACAAGAATTAGCAAGTATACCACCAGTTGAAATGGAAGTACTGGCTATTAAAAGAGAAATGGATGTAGACTCATCTTCAGCAAATCGAATCAAATCTGGATTAACAATTCAAGAAATGGCCATAGTGAATGAGCGTTTAGAGGAACTTCCGGGAGTAGAGGTAAAAATTGATTCCGAACGTAAATACGTTTATGGTGACACCCTCCGCCAGTTATTTGGCAATGTAGGACAAATTCCCGAAGAAGAAGCAGAATCGTACAAAAGTGATGGATATGCATTGAGTGACTTAGTTGGAACCAGCTTTCTAGAACAGCAATACGAAGAAGTGCTGCGTGGAACAAAAGAAAAACAAACCTTTGTTGAGGATATAACAGGGAAGATCTCTGACGTAAAGGTAACTGCAGGGGAACCCGGAAAAGATGTGGTTTTGACCATTGATTTAAAGCTTCAACAAGAGGTGGAAAAAATCATTGAAGAAGAATTAAAAAAGGCCGAAGGTGCTGAAAGTGCTTACGTCGTAATGAGCAATCCTGCTACAGGTGAAATTTTAGCGATTGCAGGGAAAAAAGAATCGGATAATCAACTAAAAGATGAATTATATGGAGCAATTTATAACTCTTATGCCATGGGATCAGCCGTAAAAGGAGCAACGGTGTTAACAGGGTATGAAACAGGTGTTATCTCACCGGGGGATACATTTGTCGATTCTCCTATAAAAATTAGTGGAACACCTATTAAAAAATCTTACGTCAATATGGGGACGATTAATGATTTAACTGCACTTGAACGGTCTTCCAATGTTTATATGTTTCATATTTCGATGAAAATAGGAGATTATGATTATGCAAGAAAATTAGGATTTAAAAATCCGGAGAAAGCTTATGAGACGATGAGAAGGTATTTTGGTCAATTTGGCCTTGGGGTAGAAACAGAAATCGACTTACCAAATGAAGCAACAGGATATAATGGCGGGGTACAAAAATTAGGGAACTTAATGGATTACGCCATTGGTCAATTTGATACGTATACTCCACTTCAACTACTTCAATATGTATCAACTATTGCCAATGACGGCAAGCGAGTTCAGCCTCATTTCATGAAGGAAGTGCGTGAACCAAGTAATGAGAATGGTAATTCTGAAGAAGTTATTGAAGAATTCCAAACCAATGTATTAAATACCGTTGATATGGACCTTTCCTTTATTGAACGGGTTCAGAATGGATTTCATCGAGTTATGAACGGAAATCAGGGAACCGCAACATCTGCCTTCAAAGGTGCCGTCTATGATCCGGCCGGAAAAACGGGTACAGCTCAAGTTTCTGATGGAAATGGAGGCTACAACTATAATTTAACCTTAGTCGGGTATGCTCCATATGAAAATCCGGAGGTTGCCATTTCAGTGGTCGTTCCTAATGTGGAAAATGATAGTAGTGGTATAAATAAGACAATTGGAAGAAAGATTCTTGATTTTTATTTTCAGAATAAGTAATAATAGAAAAGCTGCTATCTTTTATTAAAGAAGGACCTCTCTAACTTTAGATATAGATTATTATGAGTAGAACAAGGTAGGTAGTGATTAGTATACCACTGTTTGGAATATAATTGTTATTTTTTAACAATATTATGTAAATACACAAAAAGTCAACGGATAGTAAAAATCCATTGACTTTTTATAATTTTAACTATTATAGGTATATCTTTTGAGAACGGAATCTCGAATAACTTTTTCTGTCTTAATGATCGTATTTACTGCCTCAGGCTTCTTTTTTCTAATGATAGAAAATAGAAGGTTTGCCCCTGTTTCTCCTATCTTTCTAACCGGAATTTCTATACTAGTCAGGGAAGGAGTCAGGAAGGGATTGAAACTTGAATTACTGTAACCGACTACGGATAGATCTTGTGGAATGGAAACGCCAAGTTCTGTTGCGGTTTTATAAATGCTCATGACTTTTAAGTCATCTGTGGCCAACACGGCTGAAGGGCGATTACCTCCCAATATCAGCTTCCTAGCTGCAAGGCTGCCTGCTTCGACATTGTACCCGCCGTCAATCATCCAATCTTCCCGAACTGGCATTTGATGATCCTCCATACAGGCTTTATAGCCATTTAGACGATCCATAGAAACATGGTATTCAAGTGGAGAGTGTACACAGGCAATCCGCTTATGGCCTTGTTCTATTAAATATTTTGTTAACTCATAACTATCATGATAGTTATCGGTATCTACTGAAAATATATTCTTATAATTTCCTTCGACTTTACCAATGACGACAATTGGAATACTAAAAACGTCAAGCTGTTTGAATAATTCTTCATTGGTAGGCGAACTTAACATAATGATTCCTTTGATCATTTTTTCTTTAATTTTGGTAATGCACTTCTCGAGTTCATCCCTGCTATTTTTAGCGGTTTGCAGGATGACATCAAAATTTTCTTCCTCCGCCTTTTCTGCTACTGTCTGGAGGATTTCTGAGAAAAAAGGATTGTTTGATGTAGTTTTTGCAGACCTGGAGACCACCATGATTGCATCAAAACTGGAGGAAAGAGCTCTGGCCAATTTACTAGGCTGGTAATTCAATTCTTCAATTGCTTTCATGACACGATTTCTGGCATCTTCAGAAATATTGTTCTGATTATTCAATACGCGAGATACGGTCGATTTTGAAACATTTGCAGCCCGCGCAATATCATATATCGTATAGCCCAATGAAACTCCTCCTCTAAAAAAAAGATATATAAGATTCAAACGAATCACATTGAAATTTTATTAGTAAATTAATATACAGATTATATGGTTGAAATTCAAATCAATCAACAACAAGTTATTAGTATTTTACTATTAAATTTCTTAAAAGTAAATTCTGCACAAAATTGGTTGACATGAAAGGTGTTCTGTAATATATTTAGCACGTGGGAGCGGTACCAATGATTTAAATCTATTTTTTTAGTGGATTTGGGAGCGGTACCAAATAAGCCTATTTCTATTTTTTCTAAATTGGGAGCGGTACCACCTTAAGTGAATTTACTTTTCTAGTATAATTTACACAATGGTATCAATGAGCTCTTTATATTTTTTTATGTTTCTGGGAGCGGTACCAATCTTGACTACACAAGTTTTTTTAAAGGGAAAATCAATTTATGAAACTATCTTTCTATGATTTATTAACTAGGTACTTTTTTTTATCTTTAATGGGAGCGGTACCAACAAGGAGGAACTATGAAAACGATTAAAGAAAGACTTTCATTTATTTATGAGGATCATGATATTGATTCACTTTGGACAAGCATTGAGGAGCGTATGGCGAAAACAAAGGCGCTGCCTCTTAAGGAAAGGAAACAGAACTGGGATCAACGAGATGTTTTCCTGATTTCATATGGCGACCAATTTCAGGAAAGCAACCAACCTACTTTAAACACCTTTAAAAAGATGTTTGATAAATACTTAGCAGATAAGTTTGAAATTGTTCACTTGCTTCCTTTTTATCCATACTCCTCAGATGACGGTTTTTCCGTTATTGATTACAAGAAAGTAAATCCTGACTTGGGCGATTGGGAGCACATATCTGAGCTTTCAAAGTCTGCTAGGATTATGTTTGATGATGTGTGTAACCATATCTCTGCCAAGAGTGACTGGTTTCAAGAATTTCTAAAAGGGAATCCGGAATATGAAAATTATTTCATTGATATGGATCCAACGATTGATTTGAGTGCGGTTACAAGACCAAGGGCTCATCCACTGTTAACCAAATTCATTTTAGATAATGGAAAAGAGAAGAATATTTGGACAACCTTCAGTGAAGATCAGATTGACTTGAACTTTGCTAATCCTCAAGTGTTACTCGAGATGATTGACGTATTGCTCTTTTACATTGAGCAAGGAGCAGAATATATTCGGTTGGATGCAATCGGATTCTTGTGGAAAGAAGCTGGTACAACAAGTATCCATCTCGAAAAAACACATGAAATCGTGAAGATTTTCCGCTCCATTGCGGATGAAGTTGCGAAGGGGACAGTGCTCATTACGGAAACAAACGTCCCACACATAGATAATGTTTCTTATTTTGGAAATGGTAATGATGAGGCACATATGGTTTACCAATTCCCACTGCCGCCACTTGTTCTTTATTCTATCCATAATGGTAATGGAACGGCACTTTCGAAGTGGGCTAGGGAGCTTCCGCCAACTGGGCTGGATACAACCTTTTTCAATTTCCTCGCATCCCATGACGGGATTGGAGTAAATCCGATTCGCGGAATTATTCCGGAAGAAGAGATACTGTCTATGATCGATGATTTACAAAAAGAAGGGGCATTGGTCAACTATAAGAAAAATCCAGATGGGACCCAGAGCCCATATGAAATTAATGTCACTTATCTTGATGCGTTAAATCTACAATCTGATGATGATGATCTTCGTGTAAAAAGGTTCTTAGCTGCTCATTCGATTCTGTTGGCACTACCTGGTGTACCTGCTATCTATGTTCAAAGCATATTAGGTTCGCGGAATGACGTTGAAGGCGTATCAAGGACAGGGATGAACCGCTCGATCAATCGCCAAAAATACAATATGGACGACATTGAAAATGAGCTTAACAATCCGGAAACTTTACGGAATAAAGTCTTCACTGAATTAACCAACATCATCGCAGTAAGGAAAGAAGAAACTCTATTCCATCCGAATACGAGAATGGAAGTCCTTGATTTCGGAGAGAAGGTGTTTGCTTTTAAACGGGTAAATGATAAGGAAGAAAGCCTTTTAGCCATCACTAACCTAACCAATGAATGTATTGAATGTGACCTAAAAGGAAGCTTTTTTGATACTATTTCAGGTGAAAATATAAATTGTAATCATTCCATTTCATTAAAACCATATCAGTTTGTTTGGCTGAAGCCAGCTAATTAGGAGGGAAGAGCAATGATAAAAAGGGGATTGTTGGTATTCATTGGGTTGCTTGTCGTAGCAGTGTTAACTGCTTGTGGCAACGGAAATGAAAATGATGGAAAGACAACAATCGAATTTATGCATTCATCTGTTGAACAGGAACGGCTGGCTGTTATTAATAAATTAGTTGCAAAGTTCGAGAAAGAAAATCCAGATATTAAAATCAGGCAAGTTCCAGTCGAAGAAGATTCTTATAATACAAAAGTTGTAACGTTGGCAAGTGCAGGGGTGCTTCCTGCAGTCATTGAAGTAGGACAAGATTATGCAAAAGTAATGGATAAGGACGAGCTTATCGACAAAAATGCTGTAAAAAGTGTTCTCAATCAAGTAGGTCATGATCATTTTTATGAGGGTGCATTGAAATTAGTAAAAACAGAAGATGGCAAAAGTTTCACTGGGTTACCAATCAGTGGTTGGGTTCAAGGCATTTGGTACAACAAAGAAATGCTTGCTTCTCAAGGATTTGAAGAACCGAAAAGTTGGGATGAAGTTTTAACGATAGCAAAGGAATTTACAGACAGCAGCAACAAAAAGTACGGAATTGCCTTACCAACTGTTGAAGGTGGATTTTCTGAGCAATCATTTTCTCAATTTGCCCTTTCAAACAATGCAAATGTCCTAGATCGGGAAGGCAATCTCAATATGAATTCTTCAGAAATGAAAGAGGCACTGACTTTCTATCAAGAATTAGCAAAGTACACAATGCCTGGCTCTAACGATGTAACCGAAGTTAAGGACGCCTTCATGAACGGATCAGCACCGATGGCGGTTTATTCAACCTATATCCTTCCAGCTGTATATGAACAAGGTAATTCAGCAAATATTGGTTTTGCTATACCAACTGAAGATACAAGAGCTGTTTATGGAACTGTATCTGCACTGACTATTTCCTCTGGTTTGGAGGATGTACAAAAAACAGCAGCAAAGAAATTCGTTGAATTTATGGCACAACCGGAAAATATGACCAGTTGGGTATTAATGTCACCCGGTGGCGCCCAGCCAGTTAGCGAACTCGTTGTCGAGAATGAAGTGTATCTTGCAAACGATGTTGTGAAATCCTTTGGTGAGCTTTCAACTGAAATTGCAGCATCTTTCAATGATATTCAAGTGTTTGGATTAGTTGAAGGAAAAAACTTCCTAAAAATGGGGGATATTACGAGCTCAGGCGCTATTCCTAAATTAATCAATGCTATAACGGTTGGTGAAAAGAACGTTAAGAGTGAACTGAAAAAAGCTGATAAAGCTATTTCGGAAATTTTAGAAGAAATATAATGGGAATATAGGGGGTCTCATGCAAAAAGATCCCCTCCTACTAACAATCTTAAAAAAACAATACTTGAAATAAAACATTTCATTATTCCTTAGGGGGGTACCATGAAAACCATTAAAAGGGAGAAATCAGATTTAAAATTAGCAATGGTCTTGCTTTTTCCAAGTATCTTCTTGGTGCTGTTGCTTGTTGCGTACCCGATGATCTCCAACATCCAGATTAGCTTCTTTGATCAACCAATAAACCAGAGATTAAGTGCAACCTTTGTTGGTATTAAAAATTACATTTCAATTCTGTCAGATGGAGCGTTTTTTCAATCATTAGGCATTACTCTTTTATATATGATTCTCGCCGTGGCAGGTAGTACGGTTCTGGGATTGGGCGTAGCCATGTTCTTTAATCGGCCATTTAAATTCCGGAAACTTTCCAGGTCCTTAATCATTTTGTCTTATGTTACACCTTCCATTTCCTTGGTGTTTGCATGGAAATATATGTTCAATAATAGTTATGGTGTGGTGAACTACTTAGTTGTAGACGTTTTTAACCTGGCTGACAAGGCTCCTCTTTGGTTTGATAATCCGGTCAGCAGCTTTATTCTAGTTGTAATCTTTGCTATTTGGAGATATTTTCCTTATGCGTTTATTTCCTTTTTAGCAATTCTTCAAACGATTGATACATCTATCTATGAAGCAGCAGAAATTGACGGGGCATCTGCTTGGGAAAAATTTAAAATTGTTACCCTGCCGGCCATTATGCCAGTGCTTATCACAGTAATAACATTGCGTTCGATTTGGTTATTCTATATGTTTACTGATGTTTTCCTACTTACAAACAAAGTGGACATTCTGGGGATTTACTTGTATAAAACAGCATTTGCCTTCAATGATCTTGGCAAAGCGGCATCCATTTCAGTTATTCTATTTATCATTTTATCCCTTGTAATTATGGCAACACGAAAGCGGGTGAAATACTAATGGCAATGGCCAGAAGTAAAAAGAATCAGGCAATCAAGACAGTTGGATTTTACACGGGGCTAATCGGCCTGTTAACGATTTCCCTTTTTCCATTTTTCATTATGCTGATGACATCCTTTAAGTCTACAGAGGAAGCGGTTTCAACCAGTCCGACGCTTTTTCCAAAAGAGTGGACGTTCAAGCATTTTATCGATATTTTCAATCCGGATATTTTTCCATTTTTATCGTATTTTAAAAATAGCTTAGTTGTCTCGTTAACGGCATCCGGACTAGCTGTTCTCATCGCAATCTTTGGTGCTTACGCTCTTTCTAGACTGAAATTTATGGGGAGAACAACGATCAATGCAAGTTTTTATACGGTGTATATGTTTTCAGGTATCTTGCTAGTTGTTCCATTGTTCAAAATTATTTCCGGACTTGGTCTGTACAATACGAAAACAGCGTTAATCATTACGATGATCGTTCAGACACTGCCAACAGCAATTTTTATGTTAAAGAGCTATTTCGATACGATTCCAGAAGACTTGGAAGAGGCAGCTAGTATTGATGGTTTAAATCGTATTCAAATTATTTTCAAAATCATTATCCCATTATCTTTATCTGGGATTATCTCAGTATTTGTTTATTCCTTTATGGTTGCATGGAATGATTACTTGTTTGCCTCGATTTTCTTGTCAGACTCGTTGAATTTCACTTTGCCTATCGGATTGAACACATTATTCAGTACACCAGATTATGTTTGGGGTCGGATGATGGCAGCCTCACTAATCACCGCACTCCCAGTTGTGATTATGTACTCGATTTCTGATTACTTTATTAAAGGTGGCGCAACTGAGGGCGGAGTAAAAGGATAATACATTTAATTGAAAGAGGTTATAAAGAAATGAAAAAACTAATTGCTGCAGCACCAAGAGAGGCTGCATTGGTGGAATATGAAGATCGTCAAATTAAACCGAATGAAGTCAAAGTTAGTGTTGAATTTGCCTCTCCTAAGCACGGGACGGAAGTAGTAGATTTCCGCGGAATCACTCCGTTTATGGATGAGGATTTCAATGAAGAATGGCGCATGTTTATGCCCCGCGCGGAAGGTTCAAAACCAGGGATTGTGTTTGGTGAATTTCAACTTGGAAACATGATCGTTGGTAAAATCGTCGAAGTCGGAAGTGAAGTAACGGATTATCAGCTAGGAGAAACGGTTTGCACGTACGGTCCCATTATGGAAACTTTGATTGTGAATGCCGTTGATAATCACCGTCTGCGTAAAATGCCAGAGGGTGGAAAATGGCAAAATGCAGTTTGTTATGATCCTGCACAATATGCAATGGCAGGGGTTCGTGATGCCAATGTTCGTGCTGGAGATTATGTAGTGGTTGTCGGATTAGGCGCTATTGGTCAAATTGCGGTACAGCTTGCAAAAAGAGCAGGTGCAAGTATTGTTATTGGGGTTGACCCATTGGCAAATCGATGTGATATTGCTCTACGCAATGGTGCTGACTACTGTCTCGATCCAACTGCTTGTGATGTTGGTTATGAAGTGAAGAAGCTCACCAATAAAATGGGCGCTGATTCTATCATTGAAACAAGTGGAGTTGCTGCTGCACTTCAAGCAGCATTAAAGGGAATTGCCTATGGCGGAATTATTTCTTATGTAGCCTTTGGTAAACCACTTCCCGCAGGATTGAACTTTGGTCGTGAAGCCCATTTCAACAATGCGAAGATTATCTTCTCTCGAGCGGCAAGTGAGCCTAACCCGGATTATCCACGTTGGAACAGAAAACGTATTGAAGATACTTGCTGGGAATTGTTAATGAACGGTTATCTAAATTGTGAGGATATTATTGATCCTATTGTTCGCTTTGAAGAAAGTGCAGAAGCTTATATGGAATTTGTCGACCAACGTCCGGAGTTAAGCATCAAGATGGGAATCGAATATAAAAAGTAATCATGAGTGCCGCCTTTAATCAGGCGGCCTATCCATAGTATGAACATCAATCGCTTTCATGGAGGAATAGACGATGAAACTCGGAACGCAAAATCAAGCATTTTTTCCAGAGAATATTAAGGAAAAGTTCCAATACTTAAAGGAAGTCGGATTCGATGGCTTTGAAATAGATGGAAAATTTTTAGTAGATCATCTTGATGAAATAAAAGAAGCGATTGCGGAAACAGGAATACCAGTTTATACCGCATGTGGTGGATATACTGGCTGGATTGGGGACTTTATTGAAGAACGCAGGTTTAATGGTCTGGCTGAAATCAAACAAATTCTTGAAGCGCTACAAGAAGTAGGTGGAAAAGGAATTGTTGTTCCAGCTGCTTGGGGAATGTTTACCTATCGCCTTCCACCAATGGCTTCACCTAGAAGTCAGGCAGGAGATCGTAAGGCTGTAACAGAATCTCTTGTTTATCTTGACAAAGTGGCGGAAGAAACAGGGACGACGATTTTCCTTGAGCCATTGAACCGCTATCAGGACCATATGATTAATACACTGGCTGATGCCCGCAGTTATATTGAAGAAAATGGATTTAAGAATGTAAAAATCATTGCGGATTTCTATCATATGAACATTGAAGAAGATGATATTTCTGAAGCATTGCACAAAAACCGAGACTTAGTCGGTCATATCCACCTTGCTGATAACCATCGTTTTCAACCAGGCAGCGGTTCTCTCGACTTCAAGAAACATTTTAACACCTTAAAAGAAGATGGCTATGAAGGTTTTCTAACCATCGAATGCCGTGTCAGAGGAAACGACCTTGAAGCTGAATACAGACGGGCAGTCAAACATCTTAGAGAATCCTTACGTTAAAAGGAGGATACAACATTGAAAAAGAAAGTTGCGATTATTGGAGCAGGACAAGTAGCTGAAAAAGTCCATGTTGCCTATTATCAAACAAGAGAAGAACTAGAAATTGTCGCAGTTGTTGGTCCAAATCCTGATAAGGTGAAGGAATTCGCTGAGAGAAATCATATTCCACATTTTTATACGGATGCAGAAGAAATGTATGCAGCTGAGAAGCCGGATATTGTGAGTATTTGTAGCCCAAACCGATTCCATTGTGAGAATGTTCTACAGGCGATTGCCCATGGCTGCGATGTGATGTGTGAAAAACCGCCAGCTATTTCTGCTGCTGAAGCAAAGGAAATGAAAGAAGCAGCAGAACGAAACCATTGTTTGCTTGCGTATGATTTTCATCACCGGTTTGCAGAGGATGTTGCCATTCTTCGTGAAAAAGTCAAGGACGGTGTCCTGGGTGATGTCTATGTGACGAAAGCAAAGGCTTTGCGCCGTTGTGGAATCCCAGGATGGGGAACTTTTACAAATAAGAAAGTTCAAGGCGGTGGCCCTCTTATTGATTTGGGGGCGCATATGCTCGACGCAGCCCTCTATGTACTTGGATTCCCGAAAATCGAGAAGGTTACGGCTAAAATGTATCAAAAGATTGGAACGAAAAAATCAAAAGGTACTCTCGGAGAATGGGATCCTGCTAAATTTGAAGTTGAAGATTCCCTGTTTGGATTTATCGAACTTGAAGGCGGCCGCTTGTTACAAATTGAAACATCCTTTGCCTTAAATATAAAAGAAGACTCAGTGATGAACGTAGAGTTCTGTGGCGACCAAGCTGGTGCGACACTTTTTCCTACCCAAATCTATACAGATGAAGGAGGCGAGCTTGTTTCGCTTTTGAACAGAGAATTGGCTGATCCTGATCGCCATCAGAAAAGCATGGAAGCATTTGTGGACCGCTGCTTGGGCAAGGATGTCATGGTGGCAGATGGAAAGCAAGGATACGTCATCCAACAATTAATCGAGGCGTTGTACCAATCTGCTGAAAAAGGTGAAAGTGTATCATTATGAAAACTAAACAAGTAATATACGACAATTATTTTGATCTACACTCTCTAAATAAATACTCAAGTGTTATGGCTTTAGGAAATGGATATTTAGGTGTCCGTGCAGCACATGAGGAGAACTATACAGGTCAAACCCGCGGGATGTATGTGGCAGGTGTCTATAATAAAGCAAGTGCAAATGACACGTCAGATCTTGTTAATTTACCCGACATTTCTGGTATGTTGATTGAGATTGACGGAAAGATTTTTTCCATGCTGGAAGGAGATGTGCTTTCTTATCAGCGAGCTTTAAGATTAGAAACAGGTGAGCTAAGACGAGAGTTCATTTGGAAAGACAAAACAGGGGCACGTTTCCAATTTGTTTTTCAACGTTTTGTTGCCAAGAATCAGTTACATTTGCTTGCATCGAAGGTAACAGTTACAAGTTTGGACCAGCCAGCGAGAATTAAGATTATTACCGGAATTGATGCTCAGCAGACAAACTTTGGGAAACAACATTTAATAGAAGAAAGTGTCCGGGTTTTTAACGAAGAGATCCTTCAAGGAGTGTATCAAACGACGGAAACCGGAATTACGATTGCGATAGCGGCCAGCATACATGCTCCTGAGGGAAGCCGTATTTCTTTTTCCGCAAAAAACCGCCAATTGAATGCAGCGATTGTTCAGGATATCGAAAAAGAAGAGCCATTTGTTTTTGAGAAAATCGGAACCGTTTACACTTCGCTCGAAATTGCAAATCCGGAAAGTGCAGGTTTAGCAGATCTTGAGGCTAATAGCTTGCTAGGTTATGAGGCTCTGCTTGAAAAGTCTACTAGTGCATGGCAGGAGTTTTGGTTGCAAAAGGGCATTGAAATTCAATCTACAGATGCATTCGACCAGACCGCTATGGATTTTGCTCTCTATCACATGGAGATTATGACGCCTGCTCATGACGAGCGTTTCAGTGTCGGTGCCAAAGGGTTAACAGGGGAAGGATATAAAGGGCATGTCTTTTGGGACACCGAAATTTTTATTACTCCTTTTCATCTGTTCACAGAGCCAGAAACCGCGAAGAAGCTTTTGCGTTACCGGTACCTCCATTTGCAGAAGGCAAAGGAAAAGGCGGCCCAAAACGGATATGAAGGTGCGTTATTCCCATGGGAAAGTGCATTATCTGGAAAAGAGGAAACACCGGAGTTTGCAGCGATCAACATACGGACAGGAACTCGACAAAAGGTAGCCTCTGCACTAAGTGAGCATCATATCGTTGCGGATATTGCCTTTGCAGTTGTTCAGTATTTCCAAAACACATTAGATGAAGAGTTCATGAAAAATGAAGGCCTTGCACTGCTTAAAGAAACGGCACAGTTTTGGATTAGCCGTGCAGTAGAAGAAGGTGACAAGCTTTCCATCAAAGATGTAATCGGGCCGGATGAGTACACAGAGCACATTGACAACAATGCCTATACGAATTACATGGCGTACTACAATGTAGAACAAGCCCTTTATTTTATCAATCAATTCCACGATGCTGACGAACAGTTTGTCAGCCGAGGAAAGGACTTTTTGAACTGTTTGTATCTTCCAAAGCCTAATGAAAACAAGATCATTCCGCAGGATGATACCTTTTTATCGAAGCCTGAAATTGACTTGACCCCGTATAAACAAACACAGGGAAGTCAGGCAATTTTGCTGGATTATTCGCGTGCTGAGGTCAATGAAATGCAGATTTTAAAACAAGCAGATACCGTTATGCTGCTGTATCTATTACCGGATCTGTTTCCAAAAGAAGTTGTCGCGAAGAACCTCTATTATTACGAAGAGCATACGATTCATGATTCTTCGCTCAGCAAGGCAATCCACGCGATTGTTGCAGCCCGGTGCGACGACGAGGAAGCAGCTTACCGATTCTTTAAGGAAGCATGCTTAATCGATTTGGGGCCAAATCCGCATTCTTCTGATGAGGGCATCCACGCAGCCTCTTTAGGCGCTATTTGGCTGACTGCCATGTTTGGTTTTGCCAATATGTCACAGGTTGCGGAACGCCTTACTTTTAACCCTAAGTTACCGAAAAACTGGTCGGAACTGACCTTTCCACTTACTTATCAGGGGCGGAAACTTACTGTTAAGATGACTCACGAGCATTTTGAGATTACGAAGCTATCAGGGCCCGATTTAGATATTGAGATTAACGGTAGGGAATATCGTTTGAGTGACCGGGTTGAAGATGAAATTAAGAAATAGGGGAATGAGATATGGAAAAAAACCGTATAGAAGCAGTTGTTTTTGACCTGGATGGAGTGATTACCGACACGGCGCATTATCATTTCCTTGCATGGAAGCAGCTTGCAGAAGAAGTGGGAATTACGATTGATGAGGTATTTAATGAGAGACTGAAAGGCATCAGCCGCATGGATTCCCTTGAGTTAATTTTATTAGAGGGCAATCGGGAGAATGATTTTACCTTAGCAGAAAAAGAAGAAATGGCAACCAAAAAGAATCTGCACTACTGTGAGTTCTTAAAGGAATTATCACCAGAGGCAGTTTTGCCGGGCATTCTAGAATTAATTGCTGCGATCAAAGCTGAGGGGATTTCAATTGGACTTGCTTCCGTTTCAAAAAATGCAGAGACGGTATTAAAGGCGCTTCAGTTAGAAGCAGCATTTGATTACTGTGCAGATGCAGCCAAAATTAGCAAATCAAAGCCAGATCCAGAGATTTTCCTTACAGCCTGCAAAGGACTTGGAGCCAATCCAGCCTTTTCAATTGGTATTGAAGATGCCCAAGCGGGGATTCAAGCGATAAAAGCTAGCGGCATGTTTGCAGTTGGCGTCGGCGATTATCTGGAAGGTGCGGATTACAAGGTCGAAGCCACATCTCAACTTGATTGGGAGATAATAAAAGAAAGATATTTCGCTAGATTATAATTTAAATAAGCCTGTAGACAAATGTTTACAGGTGTTTTTTATAAGAAAAAGAGGGGGAGCAGGCAGTTGAATATTTTAGTTGCAATGGATTCTTTAAAGGGAAGCTTATCATCTGTCGAAGCAAATAAGGCCATCGCTGAAGGATTTTCAGCCATTAATTCAGATTTTAATATTGTGACGGTGCCAATTGCTGATGGTGGCGAGGGTACCGTAGAGGCGCTAGTACATGCGACAAATGGACAATTTATTGAAAAAATTGTTACAGGACCCTTAGGGCAACCGGTGAACGCACGATTCGGAATTTTAGGGGACAAGAAGACTGCAGTTATTGAGATTGCGGAAGCATGTGGATTACCATTATTATCTGTTGAGAAGCGTAATCCTCTGTTAACAACTTCCTTTGGTGTCGGGGAACTTATTTTAGAAGCGGTGGAACAGGGCTGCCATGATATTATCATCGGTCTTGGCGGCAGTGCCACCAATGATGCTGGAGTTGGAATGCTGCAGGCACTAGGGTATCAATTTTTTACTCTAGAGGGTGAACTTGTTGGATTTAGCGGAGATGAGCTAAAGAAAATTGCAAGGATAGATACGAGCGCTGTTCCCGATCAGGTGAAAAACTTGAAGTTTCGTGTTGCTTGTGATGTAAATAATCCGTTATATGGCTTGAATGGTGCGGCTTATATTTATGGGCCACAAAAAGGAGCAACACCAGAAATAGTAAAGGAATTAGATGATGGCCTTCGGAATTTTGCTGCAGTGGTTTGGGAACAGGTGGGTAAGGATTTGCAGCAGATACCAGGAGCGGGTGCTGCCGGTGGGTTGGGAGCGGCTTTTGCAGGTTTCTTAGGTGCTGAACTGGAATCCGGTGTACAGCTGATACTTGATTACGCGAGGTTGGAGGAAAAGCTACAGGGAGTGAACCTTACGATTACAGGTGAGGGGAAACTTGATGGTCAAACGTCAATGGGTAAAGCCCCGGCAGGAATTGCAGATCTTTCCAAAAAGCATGGAATACCTGTTATTGCGCTTGCTGGAGATATATCAGAAGGAAATCCTTCCCTGCATGAGTCAGGAATCACCTCGTACTTTACCATCGTGAGCGGGCCTGTTGACTTAGAAACAGCAATTAATCCAGAAGTAACCAGGTTAAACTTAAGGCGAACAGCAGAGCAAATAGGCAGGTTTTTAATAAAGTTTGATTTTCAATTGATTCATTAAAAAAATATGCTCCTTTATGTTACTTCAAAACACAATGTGGTGGTCAATCAAAATTTCCTTTCGAATTAAGACTCATATTAAAATAAGCTCTATCAATAAAAAAATAACATTCATCAGCTTGTTTTTCTAAATAAACTAAAAACTTTAAAGGATAAAGTCCATATAATTGTGTAAAAAGAAAGAGTCATTTTATTCACTCTTGGCAACACTGTTTTCAACCACGATAAACAATGAAAAGAGGAATTAAAATGACTCAGTTACAGTTTAACCTAGATTTAGACCTTTTAAAAGAATCTGTTATCAATTCTAATCTGGATATGGTGATTAAATCAGCGATTGTCTTAGTCATTAATGAAGTCATGGAAAATAAAAGGGACAATTATTTGCGTGCGGCTTCTTTTGAACGGTCTCCAGACCGCCGAGACTACCGAAACGGCTACTATGAACGTGAATTGATTCTAGGTATTGGAAACTAAAACTAAAGGTACCAAGGACCAGAAATGGTATAAATAAGTCAATTGGAAGAAAGATTCTCGATTATTATTTTCAGAATAAGTAAATGTATGAAAGAGCTGCTCCGAATATAGAGCAGCTATTTCCACGTGTTGTATTTACTTTTTTCTTTTCACAAAAGGGATATCTTCTTTCGTGAACGGAAATTTTAATAAAGAAAAGCGTTAACCTAAATAAAGGAATTAACTCCAACGGAGGAAAAACAATGAAAAAAAAGGTAACCATCATAGGCGGGGCTGGGACAATTGGAACGATTTTATACAAAGGGCTCCGTGACAAATATCATATCGTTATCCTAGATAAAAATGTTCCTGAGCATTCGGACGAATTTGTAGAAGTTGATGCCACTAATTTTAATATGCTACTAGAGAGCATCCCGAAAGATTCCGAGGCCCTTATTAATTTACTTACCATAAAAACTGAAAATGATTTAAACAATGTCCAGGAGTTCCATAAGATGACCAATATTCACTTTATTTCTTCTTTCTATGTGTTACATGCAGCCATAACATTAGGAATTCCTAAAGTAGTTTATGCAAGCAGTAATCATACAACTGATTATTATGAGAAAAACGGGTTTTCATCATTAGGCAGGGAGATCAACACCAATGATTTTCCTTCATCCCGTGGACTTTACGGGGTTTTAAAATTTGCTTCTGAAAATATTGGTCAAATATTGGCTCTGCAGACAAACAATCTTTCAATCATTAATTTGCGAATTGGAAGTGTACATCCGGATGAGGAAAAAGCAGTGAAAGAAGATGAACGTCTACTTCGGACTTTGTTGTCTCATGAAGATACAGTTCAGCTTTTTGAAATAGCTCTTCAGTCAAGCGTTAGGTTTGGAACCTATTATGGTGTTTCTGATAACCCTGGTAAACCTTGGTCAACGGAAAGTGCCATGCGAGAGCTTGGCTTTATTTCAAAGGTTAATTCAACAGACATTGAAAAATGTTAACGTTAACATTCTCTGTTTACATTGGTCCACGAAATTGTTAGACTAAAAGTAAGTTAATTTGTTAACGTTAACATTTTAAAAATAGGATGGTGCAGAATGGGAAAATTTATGGATGAAAACTTTTTACTGAAAAATAAAACCGCAATCACTTTATTCCATGATTACGCAAAAGATATGCCAATTATTGATTACCACTGTCATTTAAGCCCGAAAGAAATCTATGAAAATAAAAAATTTAAAAATATTACGGAAGCCTGGTTGTATGGTGACCATTACAAATGGAGAGCCATGAGGGCGAATGGAATTGAAGAAGAATATATCACTGGTGGAGCAAGTGATTATGATAAATTTCTTGCTTGGGCAAAAACCATCCCGATGACCATTGGTAACCCTTTGTATAACTGGACCCATTTAGAATTACAACGTTTCTTCGGAATTTATGATATTTTGAATGAACAAAGTGCCCCGACTATTTGGGAAAAAGTAAATGCTAAATTAAACGAGGAAGGATTTCGTGTCAGGGATTTTATTAAAAATTCAAAGGTAAAAGTGGTTTGTACCACAGATGACCCGATCGACAACCTTGAATACCATCTAAAGTTAAGAGAAGAAAATGACTATTCAGTAAGTGTTGTACCAGGTTTCAGACCGGATAAAGGATTAGAAATAAATCGAGAAGGCTTCATTGATTGGGTGGCTAAGCTTGGAGAAGCTGCAGAAATTGATATAAATAATTATGAAGATTACCTTGCTGCACTTGAATCACGCGTTCATTTTTTCCATGAGGCAGGCGGGCGAGTGTCAGATCATGCTTTAGATTCTATGGTATATGAAGAGGCGAGCTTTGAAGAAGTGGCTGAAATTTTTGCTAAAAGAACGTCTGGCAGTGTGATTTCTCTTGAAGCAGAAAAGAAGTTCAAAACGTTCACGTTAATTTATCTTGGGAAGCTATATGCAGAGCTCGACTGGGCGATGCAGTTCCATATCAATGCTCACCGTAACAATAATAGCAGGATGTTTAAGATTCTTGGTCCCGACACCGGTTATGATTCTATTAACGATGACCAGATTGCAAAGCCGTTAGTAAAAATTCTCGACGCGTTAGAGCAGGAAAACAAGCTTCCCAAAACCATTATTTATTCTTTAAATCCAGCCGATAATGTGGTAATTGCAAGTATCATTAATAGCTTTCAAGACGGCAGGACTCCAGGGAAAATTCAATTCGGTACAGCTTGGTGGTTCAACGATACAAAGGAAGGTATGCTTGAGCAGATGAAGGCATTGTCTTCCGTTGGTCTTTTCAGCCGGTTTATCGGAATGCTTACTGACTCAAGGAGTTTCCTATCTTATACAAGACATGAATATTTCCGGAGACTGGTTTGTAATTTAATTGGAGAATGGGTTGAAAACGGTGAGGTTCCATGTGATATGGATTTACTTGGAAATATCGTTCAAGGAATATCCTATCACAATGCTAAAAATTATTTTGATTTTCAGGAAACAGCAAAAGTCGAACATATCTCTAATAATTAATGGATAAGAGCTGGCGGGGCGGGGCAGATAAGGTATAATGAACGAAAATAGAGAATGCAAAAGGAAGGTCAGACAATGGTTACGATTAAAGATATTGCTAAATTGGCCAACGTATCTCATACAACTGTTTCTAGGGCACTGAATAACAGCCCTCTTATCAAAGAGCCAACAAGGAGAAAAATCCTTGAAATTGCTTCCCAGCTAAATTATTCACCAAATTATAATGCCAAAAGTCTGGTTATGCAGAAGTCTCATACGCTTGGTTTATTTTTAACCAGCATCAGTAATGGGACTTCCGCAAGCTTTCTTGCTGATACAATTAAAGGTGTAAATAGTGTCATTACCCAAGAATATAACTTGTTTATCCGTGGCATCGATGATTATCAGGATTTTTCGAGTATTAATCCACAAAGATTTGACGGAATTATCGTGATGAGCCAAAGTGTACGAGATCATGCTTTTATTTATCATGTACTGCAAAAAGAAATTCCTCTTGTTGTCCTTAACAGAGAAATTGAGGAAGATTACATCATCAACATTTTATCCAACGATACAGAGGGATCAAGACAAGCTGTCCAGTATCTGATTGATTGCGGACATACAGACATCGCAGTTATTGAAGGAATTCCAACCTTTAAATCTACGCAAATGCGTAAGGACGGTTACCTTACTGCGCTGATTGAAAATGGCATTTCGATTCAACCTGAGTATTCCGTGAGCGGAAATTATGATATGGAAAGCGGATATCGGGGAATGGAAAAATTACTTTCCTTAAGCAAGCCTCCGACAGCCGTTTTTTGTTCAAATGACGATATGGCCATTGGTGCAATGAATGCCGTGTTTGCTAGTGGATTGAATGTCCCGAATGACATATCCATTATTGGGTTTGATGACATTGGTTTTGCCCAGTATACAACACCAAAGCTAACAACGGTAAAACGACCGGTAGAACAAATCAGTATACTAGGTGCGAAAAAAATCCTATCACTGGTAACAGGCCAAGAAGAAAAAACCGAAAAAGTCTTTACCAATACAGAACTAATCATAAGAGATTCGGTTAAGAAGAGAGGTTAGTTTTAACCTTTCTTTATAGATAAAAATGTTAACGTGTGCATTTTAGGAAGGGGAAGGATTCGTGCAACGACTAAATCAAAAAATACACCAGAAATATACCTCATATCCCGAGAAGGTGCTCCAGTTCGGGGAAGGAAACTTTTTAAGAGGGTTTATTGACTGGCAAATCCAAGTTCTTAATGAGAAGACGAATTTCAATGGAAGTGTAGTTGTTGTTCAGCCCCGGGGCAATAACAAGATTGAAAGGCTGAATAAACAGGATGGACTGTTCACCCTTTATTTACAGGGCATAGAAGAAGGTCAATTAGTAAATCAGCATCAAGTGATCGAGTCAATCAGCAGAGGTATTAATTTATTTACCGATTATCCGGAATATATCAAGCTCGCAGGGACAGAAGATCTCCGATTTATCATTTCAAATACGACAGAAGCGGGAATTGTGTTTGACCCGACAGATCAGTTGGAGGATCGGCCGCAAAAGAGTTTTCCAGGGAAACTGACTGCATTCCTTTATCACCGTTTCAAGGCGTTTGCCGGTGATGAAAATCGAGGGTGCATTATCGTTCCATGTGAACTAATTGAAAGAAACGGGGAAGTGCTGAGGGAAATCGTATTCCAATATGCAAGATCATGGAACCTTGAGGATGAATTTATTGAATGGATAAAGAACGCTAATACCTTTTGTTCATGCCTTGTCGACCGAATTGTACCAGGATTTCCGAGCGATTCCTATAATGAAAAAACCCAACAACTTGGATATAAGGATGAATTAATGGTGGTAGGGGAGCCATATCATCTTTGGGTCATTGAGGGACCAGAATGGATAAAAAATGAGCTGAAAGTGGAAGGGACAGGGCTAAACACACTGATTGTCGATGATTTAACTCCTTACAGAATACGGAAGGTCCGGATATTAAACGGTACACACACAGCTATGACTCCGGTTGCTTATCTTTACGGTTTAAACACGGTGGAAGATAGTATAAATCATGAAGAAGTAGGCATGTTTATTAAAAAAATGATCACAGAGGAAATAATCCCTACTTTAGAGGGTAGTAAAACAGAGCTGGCAAGCTATGCAAATGATGTGATTAGCCGTTTTGCTAATCCGTATATCAAGCATTATTTAATGAGCATTGCCTTAAATTCTATTTCTAAATTTCAGACTAGAAACCTGCCTGCCTTATTGGATTATGTTGAAAACTATAATAGTCTGCCAAAGCGTATAGTATTTTCACTTAGCTGCCTGCTTTATTTTTATCGGGGAATCAGAGGGAATGAGGTAATAGAACTACAAGATAATCCAGAAATTATTCAGTTCTTTAAAACTCAGTGGGAAAAATTTGATCAGCAAGAACAAACAATGGCAGAACTGGTGAATAAGGTCCTGGCGGAGCAAAGGTTATGGGGGATGGATTTGACTTCTATTCAAAATCTAGAAAATACCGTCAGTACCAACCTCCTTACTATCTATCAAAGGGGCGTTAAGGAAGCTCTTAAAGAATTGTTTGAAAAATCCATTTAGTAGGAGGCAGATAAAATGAAAGATTTTCTTCAAATCACCGACAACGATAATATTATTCTAGCACTTAGAAACTTTAAGAAAAATGAAACCATTCATATTAATGGCAAGAATATACAAATAAAAGAAGACATCAGCCGTGGCCATAAAATAGCTATAAAAGATATTTACCTCAATGATAATATTATTAAATATGGTTATCCAATCGGCCATGCACTGGGGATGATTACACCTGGTGAACATGTTCATACCCATAACACCAAAACGAATCTATCAGGAACACAGGAATACGAATATATGTTTAAGGAATCTCCGAATCTATATAAAAATGAAAATCGAACATTCCAGGGATATCGTCGAGAAGATGGTAATGTTGGAATTCGGAATGAATTATGGATTGTGCCTACAGTCGGCTGTGTCAACGGAATTGCCGAGAAGATTATCAAGCGGTTTGAGCGTCATGTTGGCAACATTAGCCCGTTTGACAACGTCCTTGTGTTAAAACATAACTATGGATGTTCACAATTAGGTGATGACCATGAAAACACAAAGCAAATACTGATTAATGCAGTAAAACATCCCAATGCAGGCGGTGTTTTGGTTTTAGGTCTTGGCTGTGAGAATAATGAGCTGCCAGAGTTTAAAAAGGCGTTGGGTGAAGTAAATGAGGAGAGAGTGAAATTTCTGATCTCTCAAAATGTTACCGATGAAATCGAAGAAGGTTTTAAACAGGTCATGGAAATCTATGAAAATGCTAAAAATGACAAAAGAGAACCCATTCCTCTATCTGAATTGAAAATAGGTTTAAAATGCGGTGGATCTGATGGTTTTTCTGGCATTACTGCCAACCCGCTTCTAGGTAAATTCTCAGATTATTTAATTGCACAAGGGGGCACAACCGTCCTCACTGAAGTCCCGGAAATGTTTGGTGCAGAAACGATATTAATGGAACGTGCTGCCGATGAAAAGGTCTTTGATAAGATTGTGGATCTGATTAATGACTTTAAGGAATATTTTTTGCGCCATAAGCAACCTGTTTATGAAAACCCTTCCCCAGGGAACAAATCTGGAGGGATTACGACACTAGAAGACAAATCCCTTGGATGCACACAGAAAGCGGGAACAAGCACCATAGTCGATGTCTTAAAATATGGCGAAACACTTAAAACAAAAGGTTTAAATCTCTTAAGTGCCCCGGGCAATGACCTGATTGCTTCAACGGCGCTTGGTGCGGCCGGCTGTCAGATGGTTTTGTTTACGACAGGTCGGGGAACACCGTTCGGAACCTTTGTGCCAACGATGAAAATTTCAACTAACACCCAAATCTATGAAACAAAGCCACATTGGATTGACTTTAATGCAGGAACATTGTTGGATGATGGGGTAATGCCAGAACAAGTGTTGAATAATTTTGTTGATTATATTGTTCAAGTTGCAAGCGGCGAATTTGTCAATAATGAGAAAAATGACTTTAGAGAGATTTCGATTTTTAAGAGTGGAGTTACGCTTTAATATGACACTAAAAAATCCCTTTTGAGGAGACAGTGATACAGTCGCTCAAAAGGGGTTTTTTTGGGTGTGTCTTGATAGTTCCGATAATTAGTGGCGGCTAGGTTTATCGGCACAATCCCGGCCAGATAGTTCCGATAATTTGGGAAGCCCGGGATTATCGGCACAATCCCGGCCAGATAGTTCCGATAATTTGGGAAGCCCGGGTTTATCGGCACAATCCCGGCCAGATAGTTCCGATAATTTGTGGAGCTGGGTTTATCGGCACAATTCCGGCCAGATAGTTCCGATAATTTGTGGAGCTGGGTTTATCGGCACAATTCCGGCCAGATAGTATCGATAATTTGTGGAGCCTTGGTTTATCGGCACAAACCGTGTCTGATAGTTACGCTAATCTGTGGACCCGTGATTTATCGGCACAAACCTGGTCAGAAAGTTCCGATAATTTGTGGAGCCTCGGTTTATTGGCACAATCCCAAACTGGTAAAAAAAAGATGCCTGGCTTGGTTTCCTTAGCATCAAGTATTATCCTTTTTGCTAGTCTGCTACATTTGTAATTGCTTCAACTCATAAAACTTCCCTTTAGTAACCATTAATTCATCGTAGGTACCGAATTCTACGCAACGTCCGTTTTCGATAACTGCTATTTTATCTGCATTACGAATAGTCGAAAGACGGTGAGCCACGATAAAAGTAGTCCGGCCATGACATAAAGTATCCAAGGCTTCTTGAATCTTTTTCTCAGAATGGCTGTCTAATGCTGAAGTGGCTTCATCTAAAATTATGACCTTTGGATTCCGAATTAATGCTCTCGCGATTGATACCCTTTGCCTCTGACCTCCTGACAGCTTATCCCCATGTTCTCCGATTTTCGTGTTCAATCCATCAGGAAGCTTCTGAATGACATCCCAAAGGTTTGCAGCTACTAAAACCCTTTTTAGTTCTTCTTCTGTAACAGATGGCATGCCATAAGTTATATTTTGAAGAATGGTTCCAGAGAATAAAATGGTTGCTTGAGGGACTACTGCTAAATGATATCGAAAGGATCGTAAATCAATGGAGGACATATCATGACCATCTAAAAGAATTTTTCCATCAGTAGGTTGAATAAACCCAATGAGTAAATTCAAAATGGTTGATTTTCCAGAACCAGATTCGCCGACAAATGCGACAGTTTCTCCTTGTTTAACCTCTAAGTTGATATCTTGGAGAATCGTTTGATCACTATTAGGATACCGGTAACAAACCTGTTGTAAGGAAAAATTTCCATTTACTTGTTTAACTTTTGGTTTGTTTTCATGATTTTCAACTTCACCTGCTGTTAAAATTTCGCCGATCGAATTAACCGATTCCAGGCCCTTCGCGATAGTGGGTATTAAAGTTATTATACTAGATACAGAATTTACTACAGTTGTAAAGTACGTTTGATACATCACCACTTCACCTGGAGTAATAGAACCACGTAATGCCAAAATACCCGTGAAAACTAAACAAATAATTTGAAAAACTTGAAAACTAGCCCAACTGACAGAACCAAATAATGATTGAATGATGTCTAATTGAAACCCTTTTGTTAATATTTGTTGGAATCGGCGATTTAAACGGCGTACCTCTTGATTCTCTAACGCATGCGCACGAGCAATGGGCACTAATTCAATCATTTCAATCACACGGGCAGAGGTTTCTTCCATTTCTTGACGAAATTCAGAGTTTGAGGTTTTGATTTTTTTACGGAAAACCACAATGATAAGAGCAGAAATCGGTACAGTTAAGATAAAAAATAGAAATACAGTAGGACTGTTGTATAACGTAATTGCTAAGGCAACTACTAGATTAACTAGAATATTTAAACTACTGACAAACACTTGTGAGGAGAGTGTTTGGACAGCTTCTACGTCTCGCATTATTTTCGATTGGAGCCTGCCAGACTGCATCTCCTTTTGATAGGGAATCGAAAGTTCTTGCAGTTTTTTTATAAGCGAGGCACGTAAACCTGATTCGACACTACGAATTGCATAGCTATGCAGTTTAGTATGATAATAATTTGTTACGATGTTTTGCAGTACCAATATAAACATAACAATCGCATTAAGATAAATCGTTTGAATGCCACCGCCATCCTGAATCGTAGCTGCATTAATTACATTTGCAATGGCAATGGGCATTACCCAAGCGGGGATATGTTTAATGATAAAAAAAACAGCCGAATAAAATATTCTTAAGTAATTTCCTTTATATAATCCTACTAGTACCTTAAAGGAATTTTTCTGATTTTTATTATAGATTTGCTGTACAAATGACTCTTCCATTGATTCAACTCCCTATAATGGCTGAAAAATATAGTAGTTCACTATTTTAGTAGGTTTCTTAGTGGTAAGTCACTTTGTTGGATTGCTTCAATAATTAATTGAGCCACTTTTTTTGCACCCTCTTCATTGAAGTGGGTGTTGTCGATAATCCCCTCAGGATAGTTTTCGGATTGACCCGGAGGTAAATGCAAGTAGTACTTTTTTGATTCCTCATTGCCAATCTTTCCTATAAATTCGGTGGTAATCCTATGTATGTCTATAACAGGTACATGGTTTTTCTCTGCAAATTGAATCATTGCCTGGGGATATTCTCCAACTGACATGTAATCAATTTTGTCCTCTTCAAACTTTCTTCGAGTGACGGATGTTAAAAGTAGTGGATAGGCATTTTTTCGAAAAGCCACCTGGATAAATTGGCCGAGGTTCTCCTGATAGTCACCATAAGGGAGCGTTCCGCGTTCTGGATCTTCTATTTTTTGATCATTGTGACCAAACTGGATAATTAAGAAATCTCCGGGTTGAATGCTTTTTTCGATTGCAGCTAAATGACCCTCGTTTATGAATGATTTTGTGCTGCGTCCATTAATGGCATGATTTTCAATCCTGACATTCTCTTTAAAGTAAGCTTGAAATGCTTCCCCCCAGCCCGTTTCTGGCCGTTTTTCAGGTAGTTTCATAGCAGCTGTTGAATCTCCTGCAATATAAATCGTGATTTGATTCTCCATTTTTCTCAGCGCTCCCATTTATAAAAATTTCTTAATAATACCTGCTAAATGCATATGTACACGTTAACATTTTTATGTTAAAACAAAAATAGACCCTATTTTCATTCATCAAGGTTATTACAGAGGGGAGATAGTTGAAGTGAATGGGAAAATGTTAACGTTAACATTGTATAATCTAACGGTTTTTGTGTCAATGCATATAAAATACTAGATATAGATGCTCGGTTACATAGTCTTGTAAATATAGAATTTGTAGTTTATCATTACGTAAGCGTTATCAAATTTTTGAAAATTTAATTTTTTATACATGGAAGAAGAAACATTTAATGAAGGAGTGAAATTATTGAGACGAGCAAGAGTGTTTTACAAGCTGTTTATCCCGTTTTTCTTAGTAGGTACAGGGCTTGTCATTGGATTTAGCATATTTATCTATAATTCCACTTATACTTCCGTTGAGGAAAGTTTCTTAAAGGACAAGAAAAATTATACAAAACAAATTCTTAACAATGTTGAACAAAAAGTAAGAACAATCGAGTATGGCTATACTGCTTATAGTGCAACTTCTAAATTCGAAGAAATCTTTAAGAATCCTTTGTCAGGTAAAGATTTTGCTATATACCGAGATATCAAAAAAGAGATGAGTTACATAGAAATGATGGGAATAGAAGGCAGCAATAATAGTTTAGTAAGCTTGGAAGGCAACTGGGGAATTATTAGCGGTTCTTTGAAGTCACTAACAGCGGAGGAGGTTACTGAATACAAAAATACATATATTAACAATATTAACAATAACCTTTTTTGGAAACCGATAAAATCTGGAATCGAAATGGTGATGACTTTACCGATGTATAAAAGGGAAAAATTCGCGTTAGGAATATCGTATATTCCCAGAAGAAGTATTGAACAGATTATTGGTGACCAAAACAATAGAGTAGAAATTTATAATAAAAAAAATCAATTACTTTACTCGAGCATGAAGAAGGATAGTGAAGTGAAAAAAGGAAGCTTTCAAGATTTTAATGCAGTGACTAATAAAAGCGGGCAACCTGCCAATGTTTTAGAAACAGATGATGGAAAGAAATATGTTTATATGCAGTCTGACTATAATCATTGGCTTTATGTAGTGGAAATAGATGAAAATGAGATTGGCAGTATTATTCATAATACGAGAGTAGGACTTTTTATTGTCTCGGCCCTATTGATTGTTTTGGTAGGAATTATTTCATATGTATTGGCGGTTTCATACACACGACCGATAAAGAAAATACAGGAAAAACTGGACATTCAGGGGGTACATAAAAAACAAAATGAACTTTCCTTTTTGTCAGACTCGATCGATAAAATTGTTGGACAAAACGAACTGTTAACCGCCAGCCTGTCTATGCAACAACCTCAATTAGAGACATTATTTGTTTTAAGTTTATTTAGAAAACGAATCTCTGAAAACGATGTGATGAATCGTTTAGAGCAATTTGGCTACCATTTTGATGAGGAAAAGGTGTTTTATACTGGTTTGATTCAAATTGACAGCATGGATCATCAACAAGTTGGAGATAAAAATCTTTTATTATTGGCGATTAATAATATCGTGGGAGAAATTGTACCTAAGGATGAACGGTTAAATCCAATCGTTTTAAATGATGAAATGCAGGCAACAATCTTTATCTTAGATAAAAGTGATCAAGAACCTGAACGGCGAATTATGAAGTTTTATGAGGAAATCCGAGATGAAGTGAAAAAATCGCTGAATATCATTATAAGTGTTGGTATTAGCCCCATCTATGAATCGTTAATTGATAGTAAAAAAGCGGTAGATTTAGCAAAAGAATCGCTTCATTACCGAGTAAATGTTGGACCAGAATCCATTATATTCTATAATGATATTTCTTCGATGTTAAATGATGCGTCCATTTCCAAATTCCCTGTCGAATTACTTAATGAGTTATTAAATGCTGTTCGCTCTGGTCATGAGGAAGACGTCATGAACATGGTCGACCTGCTTGTCGATGAGATTTTTCGTCTAAATAAAAATCCTATTAGCTTGGGAGTTACCTTAATAAGAGTAATAAATGAGCTGGTACAATTAGGACAACTATTAGGTGCTGAATCAAAAATCTTCGAAAATATAAAGAAACTATATCAAGCAGCCATAAATGCCTATTATCCAGAAAAAATTAAGGAAATGTTAATTAACGATTTAATTAAACCCGTCATTATAAGTACACACGATAAGACAGAAAGAGGGTTTAAATCCTTATCTGAAAAAATCGTATATATCGTACAAACCGAATACGACCAGGAAATTTCCCTGGATATTATTGCAGATCGGTTGCATTACAACCCTAACTATTTAAGCAATGTATTTAAAAAGGAGTATGGGGAGAACTTTGTAGACTATCTAATGAATTACCGTCTCCAAATGGCACAAACCTTGTTAAAGGATACCGATTTGGCGGTGAAAGATATCGCTGAACGCTTGCAATATCGGAATTCCCAAAACTTTATCCGTTTCTTCAAAAAGAAGTTGGGAATGACCCCAGGAGATTATCGTAAAGAATATATGCATTAGGAAAGCTTCTGCAGCAGCAGAAGCCTTTTTTGATGAGTATCTATTTTATCCTTTTACAGATCCTACTAACGCACCTTTAACGAAGTATTTTTGCACAAATGGATAAGCAATTAACATTGGAACAGTAGCAATTACAATTACAGCCATTTTAATCGTTTGAGCAGGCGGTACGACATCTACTGAGGATCCTTCGGCTTGCATACCACTAGAGACAATGACAATTTGTCGTAATAGTACTTGTATCGGCCACTTAGTAGAATCATTAATGTATAGAATGGCCGTCATATACGTATTCCAATAGGTGACTGCATAGAACAAAGAAATGGTAGCGATGGATGGTAATGCCAGCGGCAGCATGATTTTAACAAAGACACCAAAATCTGTGCAGCCGTCCATTTTAGCCGATTCTTCTAAACTATCAGGTAAGGCTTGGAAGAAGTTTCTCATAATAATTAAGTTGAACGCATTAATGGCAACAGGCAAGATTAATGACCAATAAGAATCAATTAAACCGACGGATTTTACAACTAAGAAGGTTGGAATCATACCGCCGCTGAACAGCATGGAGAAAACAACAATAAAATTAATTGAATTTCTCCCCACTAGATATCTTCTGGATAAGCCGTACGCCATTAAAGCAGTTAGAACCATACTAACCAAAGTACCGATACCCGTTACTCCAATCGAAACAGCTAATGATTTAAAGAGGGTAGGGGTTGATAAAATATAGCGATAGGCATCCAAAGAAAAAGTACGTGGAAATAAGATAAACTTTCTTGCTACCACTTCCTGGGTAGAGGCAAATGAACTTGCGATCACATTGACAAATGGAAGAAAACAGATAAGTGCAATCAAAATTAGAATGGTTCCATTAATAATCGGAAAAACTAGACCTCCTTTTTTTCTTTTATTCTTTTGCGTTTTCTTCATGTAAATCCTCCTCGCTTGAGTATAATAAGCCTTTATCTTTTAGTAAGATAATCCAACCTTATCATTCGATCTAAATTACGTATATAATCAATATCCCACTATTGATTCAATAGAATAGAGAGCGCTTTCACCAAGAAAAAGATGCTCTGAAAAGAGATAATCATATCCCGTTGAAAACTATCATTATGGTGGATACAATGCTTAAAAACCTTGATACCAAAGGGGATTATAAGCGTAATCATAAAATGATTATGTACGTAATTTTTCCATTTCAGTATGCTTAAAACAAGCAAGGAAAACAAATAGAAAAGAGGAGGAATGAAATGGAAGGTGCTGTAAACCAAAATAATCAACCATTGCCCATTTTGACAGCGAGAGAGCTAAAGATTAAAAAAAGACAAAAAATCATTGCCGGATTAAAAACGAATAAGTTCTTATATTTTATGATCTTTCCTGGGTTACTTTATTTCATTATATTTAAGTACTTACCGATGGCTGGTCTCATTATTGCGTTTCAAGACTATCAGCCATTCTTAGGGATCTTAGGAAGTCCATGGGTTGGTCTCAAACATTTTATTCGTTTATTTACGGAACCTACTTTCTTCATGTTATTAAAGAATACGTTAATTTTGTTTGCTTTAAATCTCGTAATCTTTTTTCCAATGCCAATTATCGTAGCTCTCATGCTGAATGAAGTGAAGAATAGATACTTTAAAGCTGGAATTCAAACCATTATCTATATACCTCACTTTATGTCTTGGGTAATTATTGTTTCCATCTCTTTTATCTTTTTAAATGTGGATGGCGGTATTATTAATGAATTCTTAGCTTCTATAGGAATGGAGAAAATCAGCTTCTTAACTTCACCGGATTGGACCAGGACCATTTACATCACACAAATCATTTGGAAAGAATTAGGGTGGTCAACAATCATTTATCTAGCTGCTATTACAGCAGTGGATACACAATTATATGAAGCAGCTGAAATGGATGGTGCTGGCCGTATTCGAAAAACTTGGCATGTAACCTTACCTGCTATTCGTCCAGTCATTATTACTCTATTAATCTTGAAGATTGGAAGCACCTTGGATTTAGGTTTTGAACATATGTACCTTTTACTGAACTCCTTAAACCGCAGTGTTGCAGAAATTTTTGATACTTATATCTATACAGCAGGTTTAAAAAATGGACAGTTGAGTTTCAGTACTGCTGTAGGTTTATTTAAAGGGCTTGTTGGATTGGTATTGGTCATCCTTGCGAATAAACTAGCAAAGAAATTTGGAGAAGATGGCGTGTATTAAAGAGGAGAAGGAGGGGATATCATGCTGAAATCAGTGGAAAGGTTAAACCATGTATTAACGATCATCCTTAACTTGGTATACGTAAATTTTTTATGGATACTCTTTACCATTTTGGGAGTAGGTATCTTCGGTATTGGCCCCTCCACTTATGCATTGGTTAGTATTTGCAGGCAATGGATTCGTGGCCAAAGCCTGCCCGTTTTCAAGACCTACTGGAAGTATTACAAAGAGAGTTTTATAGAATCTGTCATCATTAGTTGGCTTTATCTAATAGGCGGGATTGTTTTAATCGTTGATTTAATGCATGTATCTAATTGGTACATTAGAGTTGCATTATTTTTGATAAGTTTTGTCTATTTATTATCACTCATTTATATCTTTCCGATTATGGCTCATTATAATTGGAAGGGAATTCTCATTAAAATCAAGATGTCCCTATTATTTGGTTTTTCCTGCCTGCAGTACTCACTCGTTTTATTTTTAGTAACGAGTGTAATTTATTGGGCAGCAGCCAACTTTTTTCCAGGGGTTTTAACCTTTTTAGGTATTAGTTTCTTATTCTATTTGATTACTTGGACAGTTAATCAAGTGTTTACAAGAATGGAAACGATGGATGCCGAAGAGCTAGAAGATAAATATATTCACCAAAATGCAAAGGAGAATTGGGATGAAAAAACAAAAAGTATCAAAGTTAGCCAGTGTTAGTTTAGCAGGTGCGCTTTTATTAGCGGGGTGCAACAGTACAGCCTCTAACGAAAAGGAATCAACAAAGGAAGTTGACAAAAACAGTACTGCCGAAATTACTTGGCTAAATATTTTGCATACAGCTTCACCGCCGACAGATACAGTATTAGACCAAATCGAGAAAAAAACAAATACAGAAATTAAATTCTCTTGGATCCCGGATGCCTCAAAAGAGGAACGTCTAAATACAGCATTAGCTTCAGATTCATTAGCAGATATTGTTACTTTAACCATTTTGGAGAATTCTTCTGTTCGTAATGCCTTGAAATCAGGGATGTTCTGGAATGTCGAAGATTATCTAGATGAGTTCCCTAACTTAAAAGCGATTACAAAAGACATACGTGTCTCAGCCTCAATTGAAGGTAAACTATACGGCATTCCGTTTCAAAAAGATTTAGCGCGAAATGGTGTCGTTATTCGGAAAGATTGGTTAGATAAAGTAGGTTTGGCTGTTCCAAAAACAACAGAAGAATTAATGGAAGTAGCGAAAGCGTTTACAGAAAAAGATCCGGATGGCAATGGAAAAAATGATACGACGGGATTTATGGATCGTAGTGATTTAATCTACGGTGCTTTCAAAACTTTAGGTTCATACCACGGGACACCAAATAATTGGCAGGTGGATAAAAAGGGCAACTTTACAGCTGAGTTTGAAACAGATGGCTATATTCAAACAATGGACTACATGAAAGAGTTATATCAAAACGGCTGGATCAACAAGGACTTTGCTGTAACAGCCAAAACAGATCAACAGCAAAACTTTGCTCAAGGCAAGGCTGGTATTTATGTAGGGGCCTTATTCGATGCTAAAAATCTCCAAACAATGGCAGCAGGTATCCAAGACAATATGGAACTTGCTTTAGTCAATGATATGACATCTGAATCATATACTGAACGAGCCATTTGGTCTGCAGGTAATGGTATTGGCGGACTACTCGCATTCCCTCGTTCAGAAGTAAAGGATGAAGCAGAATTAAAACGTCTTCTGCAATTTGTAAATGATTTAATCGATCCTGAAACCTATACGTTAATGACCTACGGTATTGAAGGAACCCATTATAAACTCAATGATGATGGTGCATATGAAATTATTAACCAAGATTTATGGCAGCAAGAAGTTCAGCCGTTTGCAGCTTCACGTCCAAAAGAAAGCGGTTATGGTCTAAAGGATCCTAACCCAATTAAAGCACTAGCAGATGAAATGATTGCTGAAAACGCAGAATATGCTGTCTTTAACCCTGCCGTTCCTTTAGAGTCGCCAACATTCACTACACAAGGTTCGGAGTTACAAAAGATTATTACGGACGCTACTTATCAATACATTTTAGGTGAAATCTCTCTCGATGATTTTAAGAAAGCGGTTAAAAACTGGAATGATCAAGGCGGAAAAACAATAAAAGAGGAATACAAAGCGGCGTATAACGAGGCAAAATAATCACCAGTGGAGGTCTTTTTATTGAACTTTGTTCAATAGGAATACCTCCATTCTACATCCTGCCAAATCTCTTTTGCCATAACCCAAAAGCAATCTTTGGTTACCACTAAACCAAGAATTTGCATTAGCGGTAATCAAAGCAACTCTTTGGTTACCACAAAGCCAGCAATTTCACTTCTGTGGTAACCAAAGCAACTCTTTAGTTACCACAAAGCCAGCAATTTCACTTATGCGGTAACCAAAACCACTCTTTGGTTACCACTAAGCCAGAGATTTCACTTTAGCGGTAACCAAAACCACTCGTTGGTTACCACTAAGCAAGAAATTTTGCTTTAGCACAAAATAATAGAAAAGAGAATAGGAGAGTGATCGTGATGAAGTGGTCCGTTAAAACAGCAAACTCGATTATGGAAAGGCTGCCTCGTTTATATGAAGACAAAGGATATAAAGGTAAGTGGTCTTATGATTATGGCGTGATATTTAAAGGGTTTGAAAGAGTTTGGAGGCAAACAGGAGAAGCGAAATATTTTAATTATATCAAAGAAAACATGGATTACTTTATCCAAGAAGATGGATCCATTAAAGGGTATCATCTAGATGAATATAATATCGATCATATCAATAATGGAAAAATGTTATTTGTCCTATACAAAGAAACTGGAGAAGAAAAGTATAAAAAAGCTGCTGAATTATTGCGCAGTCAGCTCGAAACACACCCTAGAACATCGGAAGGTGCATTTTGGCATAAACAAATTTATCCCTATCAAATTTGGCTGGATGGTTTGTACATGGGCTCACCTTTTTATGCAGAGTATCAAACAACCTTTGCTAATGGTGAAGGGTTAGAAGATATCATTCGTCAGTTTAACATTAGTTATCAACATTTACTAGATGAAAAGACTGGGCTTTTATATCATGCCTGGGATGAGAAAAAGGTGCAGCCGTGGGCCAATAAAGAAACTGGATTGTCTGAGAACTTCTGGGGTCGCTCGATGGGCTGGTATTTATTAGCGTTAGTCGATACGTTAGAAATCTTGCCAGAAGATACTCCGGATCGGGACTATCTTGTACAGATAACAGAGAAAACATTGAAGGCTCTTGTAAACTACCAAGATGAATCGAGTGGTGTCTGGTATCAAGTACCAGATAAGGGACATGAAAAGGGGAATTACTTAGAAGCCTCGTGCAGCAGCATGTTTGTATGTGCAATAGCAAAAGGGATTCGCCTGGGTGTACTTGATCGAAATGTATGGGAAAACCAATTAAGAAAATCGCATCAAGGATTATTGGACGAATTTGTCTTGCTAACAAAAGAGGGCTGGGTGAATTTAAATAAGAATTGTCAGGTTGCTGGTTTAGGAGGACATGACAAACGTGATGGTACCTATACGTATTACATTAGTGAGCCAATTATATGTAATGACCAAAAAGGGCTCGGTGCGTTTTTACAAGCTTTAGCTGAATTTGAAGAAGTAATGAATAAGGAGTAAATATATGACCACTTACGATATTACCGAATTCGGTGCAAGAAACGATGGAATTTTATGTACACAATCTATCCAGAAGGCCATTGATGAAGCCTCTGAAAACGGCGGCGGGCAAATCTTGATTCCATCAGGTGTCTTTTTTACAGGGGCATTATTTTTAAAAAATAATATTGAATTGCATCTTTCTGCAGGGGCCATTTTAAAATTTTCGGATGAACAAAAGGACTATCCGGTGGTCGTTTCTCGTTGGGAAGGTGTTGTGCGAGAGGTATATGCGTCTTGTATCTATTCAGAAGATGCAAAAAATATTGCTATTACGGGTTTTGGCACCATTGATGGCAATGGGGAGAAATGGTGGCATATTTTTCGAAATGAGCGAGAAAAGCTGGCTTATCCGCGTCCGAAATTGATTAGTTTTGACGGATGTGAGCATATCACCATACGAGATGTAACCTTAATCAATTCACCAAGCTGGACCGTGAATCCGATTCGTTGCCACGATGTAACAGTCGATAATCTATCTATTATCAATCCATCAGACTCACCCAATACGGATGGGATTGACCCGGAATCTTGTAAAAACGTAAGAATCAGCAACTGTCACATTGATGTAGGAGATGATTGTATCGCAATTAAAGCGGGTACGGAAGATACTGCAGATAGAGTATCTTGTGAGAACATTACCATTACAAACTGTACAATGGTTCATGGCCATGGGGCAGTGGTATTTGGCAGTGAAATGAGTGGTGATATCCGGAATGTTACCATTAGTAACTGTACCTTCCAGGATACGGACCGGGGAATTCGCTTTAAATCACGGCGTGGACGTGGAGGAGTCGTGGAAGATATTCGTGTCGACAATATTGTTATGGAACGGGTAATGTGCCCATTTATTCTGAACTTATACTACTTCTGTGGACCAAAAGGAAAGGATAAATATGTCTGGGATAAAAACCCCTATCCAATAACAGAAGAAACACCGATGTTCAGACGAATCCATTTTGCTAATATTACCGCTCGAAATGTTCATGCCTCCGCTGGTTTTATCTATGGCTTAGCAGAGCAATACGTTTCCGAGATAACATTTAATAACATTGATATTTCTATGGCAGAAAATGCAATTCCCGGGAAACCTGCGATGATGGCAGGAATAGAGGATATGAATAATCGAGGTTTTTATGTAGGATTCTCCAAAGACATCCTATTTAATCGCGTAACCATCGAAAATCATGAGGGTCCAGCTTTCCATGTTGAATATAGTGAGGAAGTAGAGATTACCCACTGCAAATCAAAGAATACAAAAGCTGAAGAAGTACTCCTTAAGGAAGTAGGGGTAGTGTGAGTGAAAACAGGCGCAGTCAACTGATTAATTTGTTAGGAGAACGCCCACAATCGGAAAACCCATCTCCACAATTAATTAGTATAGAGAAGAGACAGGGGTTTGTTTTAGAAAGTTTAATGCTGCATTTAAATGACATTGAAACGGTCCCGGCATATTTTGCTAAACCATTGAATGCTGTTGAACCATTACCAACGGTCATCTTTAATCATTCACATGGCGGCAATTTTGACCAAGGGAAAGAGGAACTCTTATCCAGCAGCTCTTATTTGCAAAACCCTTCCTTCCTTGAAGAGATAATCGAACTTGGGTTTGCTGTTTGTTCAATAGATATGTGGGGCTTTAATCAACGCAAAGGCAAACAAGAAAGTGAATTGGTAAAAGAAATGCTGTTAGATGGCCAGACTCTGTGGGGGATGCGGTTATTCGATAACATGGCCTTGTTAGATTATCTGGAAACGCGGTCAGATGTCGATCACACCAGAATAGCCACAATTGGAATGTCAATGGGTGGATTAATGAGCTGGTGGCTGGCAGCTCTGGATGAGCGTATTAAGGTCACGGTCGACATCGCAGCACAAGTGGATATCGAGATATTAAAACAGAAACGTGGTTTGGATCATCATGGATTCTACTACTATGTTCCTGGATTTCTAAAACATTTTACGACATTAGCCGTTCAAGAAATGATTGCCCCAAGGCCACGTCTCAGCATGATCGGTAAGGATGATCGAATGTGTCCGATAGAAGGCGCAGAATTTTTAAATGAACAATTGAAAATTATATATGAACAACAATGTGTTTCTGAAAATTGGGAGGGCAGAATTCTCACAGGGGGACATCAGGAAACAAAGGAAATGAGAGCATTATGGAAAACATTCATAAAGAAACACCTTTAAATTTTCTAAAAAGTCTAGTTGTGGGAAAAAATGAATTCTGTGATTTTTCTAGTATTCAAGAGGCGCTAGATAGTTGTCGTGACGTAAATGGACCGATAAAAATAACGGTTTTAAGTGGATTGTATTATGAAAATATTACCTTATATCAATCTAACATTACATTGATAGGAATAGGTATTGTTAGGATTATCGGAAGACGATACGCACTACAAAAAGATGAGCAGCTGAGGGAAATAGGTACCTTTCAGACCGCGACTCTGTTTATTAATGGTGAAAATATTCGTTTTGAGAATATCGAGATTAGTAATGTTGCAGGACCGGGTGAAAAGGTGGGCCAGGCGATTGCTTTATATAGTGAAGGAAACAACGTAACCTTTAAAAATTGTTCTTTTAGAGGACAGCAAGACACCATTTGTCTGGGGCCGCTGCCAGAAACGCAAAAAAATGGCCAGCCTTTTTCTACTCCTGAAATTAGAACTATTTTTATAGAAAACACTAGTTATTTTTTTAATTGCTATATTGAAGGCACGATTGATTTTATTTTTGGGGGTGGGGAAGCAGTATTTGAAGACTGTGAAATTAAGTCATTGAAAAGGCCAAACAACAAAGATGGTTATGTTACTGCTGCTTCCACTTCTAAAAATAAAAAAGGTTTTTATTTTAATCGATGTTTTATTACTGCAGATGCAGATGTTAAAAATGTCTTTTTAGGAAGACCATGGCGCCCCTATGCAAAAACTACTTTTGCTAAATGTATGATTGGTTCACATATACATCCCAATCGATGGGATGATTGGGGAAATAAAGCGAATAGAATAACGGTTACTTATAAGGAAATCAACAATCGATATAGAGATCAAGGGAAAAGGAACAAATTAGATTGGATTGATTTCATACAACTAGATTAATAGGAAAGGAACATGGAGAATGAAGCGAAAATGGGAAGTGATAATTGGAATAGCAGGTGTGATACTTTGTGTGATTTTCTTAGGCGGGTTTTCATTAACGATAACTTCCATGGAGGAAAGTACGTTTCAGACAACCGTTTTTCCTATCTTGCAGGAAGGCGTTTCTGAAAAATATATTTCCGAGAGTTTTGAAGCAATGAATGTGTTAGCTATTTGGTTTGGTGTTACCCTGCTAATCGTATTTATTCTAGTTGCTCTTGCTTCTCTATCGATTTGGCAAAATAAATATCCCAAAAGGGGAGCTGTCCTTTTTATTTTTGCCGGCTTAGCAACTTTAATAGGTACCCAATTTATTGCTTTTCCCATTGCTTTTCTCTTTTTTACAGCAGCAGGTTTATGTCTTCTTAGAAAAATAAAGGACAAAAAAGGAGTAGAAAATGTATCAAACAAAAATTACCAATCCGATTTTACCAGGATTTAATCCAGATCCTTATATTTTAAAGGTGGAGGATACGTACTATATTGCCGTATCTTCCTTCGAATGGCTGCCAGGAGTCCGCATTTATCAATCAAGGGATTTAGTCAACTGGGAACATGAAACGGATATTTTAACAAATCAAGTAGATTTACGCGGTAATCCACAAAACGGAAGTATTTGGGCGCCGCAGCTTAGTTACTCTGAAGGTTTATTTTTTCTAGTCTATACCGATGTAAAAAGTACAAAACGACCATTTAAAGACAGTCATAATTATCTCATTTCAGCACCTAGTATCAATGGTCCATGGTCGACACCCGTGTACTTAAATAGCAGCGGTTTTGATCCATCTTTATTCCATGATACCGATGGACGTAAGTGGCTGTTAAACGAAATATGGGATTACCGGTTAACAACAGGCAATAAATCAGCAGGAGTTGTCCTTCAAGAATACAACCCGGAAATTCAGATGTTAACAGGTCCTGTCTATAAAATTTTTGATGGTACAGAATTGGCAAAAACTGAAGCACCACATATTTATCGTCATAATGATTATTACTATTTAATCACCGCAGAAGGTGGAACAGGTTCTGGTCACTCTGTTACGGTTTGCCGTGCAAAAAAACTTACTGGACCATATGAATTGGATCCACACTACCCCATGTTAACAGCTAGTGATAAACCCGAGTCACCATTACAATGTTCAGGTCACGGCAGTATTGTTCAAACGCCGCTGGGCAACTGGTATATGGTCTATTTATGTACTCGCCCATTAATGGGAAAAGCAGCGATTTTAGGGCGTGAAACGGCTATTCAAGAAGTTTACTGGACAGAAGATGGCTGGCTGCGACTAGTAGAAGGCGGCAATGGACCAGTGGCAGAAACAGAAATCATTACTACAGAGCCAGTTGTACAAAGGAAAAATACAAACTTCCGTGATGATTTTACAGGTGCCCTCGATAAAGAGTGGAATAGCCTCCGTATATTGGTGGATGAGTCTTGGTGTGATTTAACAAGCCGAGAAGGGTATTTACGTTTAATCTCTGGTGATTCCATTCAATCCTTATTTGAACATCATATATTGGCTATCCGCCAAAAGGATTTCCAGTTTCATGCATATACGAAAATCGACTATACTCCAAAAACCTATAATCAAATGGCTGGATTACTGCTGTACTTAAATGATAGTAATTATCTTTATGCCTATTTGACTTATGATGAGGAAAAAGGCCGTGTCCTTCGATTGATGAAGTGCAGAGATGGTGAATTTTCACTAACTCCTGACATAATTCCAACAGAAGATGGTCAAGTAGAGTTAAAGATTGAAGTCAACGGAACAGTTGGAAATTATTATTATAGAATGGCTGGAGACAATCTTTGGCACGGAATTGGAGAATCTCAAGATTTGTTATTCTTGGCTGGAGGATTTACCGGTAACTTTGTAGGAATCGCTGTTCATGATATGGACCGTAAAGCCGGTTCTTATGCTGATTTTGATTTCTTTGAATATCGTGGACTTGATTCACTGTAACCATTAGGATGTCCGAAAATAGTAGGGAGGTTAGGATAGTTGAAAATTTTTAAGGTTAGTATTTATATTTTACTCATATTTTTACTGCTACTCAGTCAAGTTGGTGCAACAGCTTTAGCAAACAAACCATATTCGGAAAATGACCTGCCTGCTCCAGTAAACCTACAGATACCCAATCTTGCTATAGACGAGGACAGTATAACCCTTGTTTGGGAAAAACCTGAAAATTATCAGGATATTACAGATTTTAATGTATATATGAATGGAAAGAAAATTGGCAGTGCTTTAAAGGATAATCGCGGCCCTGCAAAAGCATATATTGATAATTTTTATGAGAATATTGATAAAGACGATTTCCATGTTGATATTCTTATTCATAATTTTATGGTAGAAAATCTTAAACCAAACAAATCATATGAATTTTATGTAACTTCGGTTAATGCAGAAGGGATCGAATCAGCTCCTTCCAATACAGTAGTTGGGAAAACTACAGCAGTACCGGAAATTTTCAATATTGTTGATTTTGGTGCAACACCAGATGATGAAACAAAAGATACAAAAGCCATACAAGCAGCCATTGATGCGGCGACACCAGGAGCAAAGGTACTAATACCCGAAGGAAAGTTTATCTCTGGGGAATTATGGCTTAAGTCCGATATGACGCTGCAAGTGGATGGATATTTACTGGGTTCATCCGATGCGGAAGATTATAGCATGAATTTTTGGCTGTATGATTACTCGACCGATGAGCGTTCTTACTCCCTAATCAATGCTCATACCTACCATTACGGCAGTTTAAAGAATATTAGAATAGTAGGAAACGGGATCATTGATGGTAACGGATGGAAATATGATAAAAGCCATCCAACGATTGATGAACTTGGCAACGAGCTTCCTCGTCTAGTTGCAGGTAATAACACTAAAGTTACAGGGGATGTAAAAGTAGTAAATGGAAAAATGAGTCCTATAAATTCTGAGGCAGAGAGCACTTTCGGATTACTAGCTGCAAATCAGTCTTACGCTGCTCAAGTAATGGGGATGGATGCAAAATCTGCTTATTCTGGTCGATCTAATCTGATTACGGTTCGCGGGGTAGACGGTATGTATTATGAAGGAATTACCCAGCTTAATCCAGCCAATCACGGGATTGTGAATCTTCACAGTAAAAACATTGTTGTAAATGGTACCATTTCTAAAACATATGATGGAAATAATGCGGATGGATATGAGTTCGGTGATTCGCAAAACATTATGGTCTTCAATAACTTCGTAGATACTGGCGACGATGCGATTAACTTTGCTTCTGGTATGGGCCAAGCTGCTGCTGAAAAAGAACCAACGGGTAATGCATGGATTTTTAATAATTATATTCGTGAAGGTCACGGTGGAGTGGTAACAGGAAGTCATACTGGCAGCTGGATACAAGATTTTGTAGTAGAAGATAACATTATGTATAAAACGGATGTTGGCTTACGCAGTAAAACCAATACTCCGATGGGCGGCGGAGCAAGAAATATCCTCTTCAGAGATAATGCATTAGAGGGAATAGATGGAGATGGTCCATTTGTTTTCACTTCTGCTTATACTGACGCGAATGCTTCCATTCTTTATGAACCAGCTCAAAAAATATCCCAATTTAGAGATATGGAGATTGTCAATACAACCGTACGCAACCAAGGCGGCAGTAAGAAACAGTCAATCCTAGTAAGTGGTAATGATGATGTAGGGGAGGTCTACCACGAAAATATTACTTTTAGAAATGTGAAATTTGATAATGTCTTTTCTGTAAATATGGATTACGCGAAGGATTTTAAATTTATTAATGTAGCTTTTACAAATGTCAAAGATAATGGTGGAAATCCATGGAGAATTAAAAACTCAACAGGGCTAGTCTTTGAAAATACAACAAATGCTCCAGAAAATGCTATTCAAAAGCCGGAATGGTCAGAAACTGCGACAGTCCAAGCAGAAACTTCTTCAGATGGAAAGAGCGTTACCTTAACTTGGGATAAAGCGACCGATAATATGGCTGTTTCAGGGTACACACTTTATAAAGACGAAGAAAAAATAGGTTCCAATTATACCACCACGCCGAATACAAGCTATACGGTGAAGGGATTATCTCCAGCTAAAGAATATACGTTTAAGGTTGAAGCCGCAGATGCAACCGGGAACCGTACATCGAATGGTCCTGAAATTAGAATAAAAACTGCAGGAACTGCAGATGTAACACCTCCAACGCTTCCTGAAAATACTGAAATTTCAGAACCCGCGATTAAAATACCTGCTAATGTTACCTTTAGTGGAAAAGAAGCTGATGTCGTTTATCCTGGTTTCACTTGGGCAACTGTTGCTTGGAACGCTGCGAGTGACGATATAGGGATTGCAGGATATAACGTTTATGCTAACGGAAAGTTACATGGATTTGTTAAATCTAGTAAATACACGCTTACAAATCTTGAGCCAGGTACAAAATATAAGATTGAAGTGGAAGCGGTTGACCTAGCAGGAAATAAGAAGCTTTATGACAGTTCAAAGGAAATCGAAACGGCTGTCCCATATGCAATTGGGGCTCCAACCTTTGATGGCGGGTTAACGGCTGCAATTGGAAAGGATGGAACGAGCGTTTCTCTTTCTTGGAACAAGGCTGCTGCAATTAACCAAGAAGTTATTGGGTACCGTGTATATGTTGATGGGCAGCCGATTAAGCCTGAAGGGGTTGAATTTACTCCAATCAATGCGGAAATGACGACTGTTGAAACGAATTACACAGTGACTGGCCTTAAACAAGGCAAAAAATATACGTTTAAAGTGGAAGCTGTTGGCCATGGAATCAAATATTCCAAACGAGAAAGACTCTCCGGTACTATTTTAAACGGTCTTGTAAAAGTTGATGGATATCGCTGGAGTGGTAAGGGGCCGAGTGAAACGGTTCATCTGATTCCTGGTAAAGCGGTTAGTGAGGAAGCGAAAAATAAGTAACTATTAATTAACTGTAGGTGCTAAATAATAAGGGGTCTTTAATCTTGGTTAAAGACCCCCAAATATGATCATGTGGAGATGATTAAACCTTGAATAAAAGATTAATTAAGAGAAAGAAAATGAAGACTTCCATAATAGCTGCAGCAATAACCATTTCAAGCTTAGCTGCAGTTCCTATAGATAATAAAGCGAATGCCGTTACTGCAGCGGTTGATAATCTTGATAAAGTACTTGCATTTCCAGGGGCAGAAGGCGGGGGCCGTTACACTTCCGGCGGAAGATTTGGTGAAGTCTATATCGTTAACACTCTAGAAGATTATGGAACGGGAGAAAACGCTATCCAAGGTTCCCTGCGTGATGCCGTAAGTAAGGATAACCGCTTCATTGTCTTTAATATTTCCGGAAACATCAATTTAAAAGAACCGCTTTCCCTACGAAAACGCAAGAATGTCACTATTGCTGGACAAACTGCTCCGGGTGATGGAATCACCATTACTGGATACGAAACGAATATCAGTGATTCTGAGAATGTTATTATTCGCTATCTCCGATTCCGTCCAGGTGCTGAAAATGTGCATACCGGTGATTCTATGGATGCCATTTGGGGTAGAAGCATGAAAAATGTCATGATCGATCATATATCAACAAGCTGGTCTACTGATGAAACGATGTCCTTATATCGCGCGGAAAACATGACTGTACAGTGGTCTATTGTTGCGGAGAGTTTAGCAATGAGCGGTCATACGAAGGGTCGTCATGGGTACGGTGGAATATGGGGTGGAGTAAATACCACATACCATCACAATCTGGTTGCAAACCATACCTCTCGAAATCCCCGTTTAGGCGGCGGCACTGCCGAGGCAGATGACAACAACCATATTGGCTTGTTTGATATAAGAAATAATGTGATTTATAACTGGGGATTTAACACTGCATACGGCGGAGGCAGAGCTTATGCCAATTATATGAATAACTATATGAAGCCGGGATTAGGCACACGTACAAGTGTAGAATCAAGGGTGATTGATGCAGGGGAGAAAGACAAACCAGGTAAATTTTACATTAACGGAAATGTACTTGAAGGGAATAGTGAGGTATCCAACGACAATTCAAAAGGCATTTATGTTTCTGAAAGCGCTGCTCCAACAACAGAAATCGTCAATGAAGAGTTTATGATGGATGGAACAGCGGAAGAAGCACTTCGAACAACAACTGCTGAAGAAGCATATACTGAGGTTTTAACTAGAGCTGGTGCAACGTATCCAAAAAGGGACGCCTTGGATGCCAGAATTGTAAACGAAGTGAAGAACAATCTAGGAAGATTTGTTAATCGTCATGAAGAAGTAGGGGGCCTTCCATTTACGGAAATAACTTCTCGGCCAACAGATTTTGATAAGGATCAAGATGGGATAGCAGATGCTTGGGAGCTTAAAAATGGTTTAGATCCGAATAATTCTAATGATAGCCAAGAATTATCCACAGATCAAAGCGGTTATACTAATCTTGAAAATTACGTTAATTCCTTGATTGATATGGAATACAAACCAGAAAACCCAGAAATTTCATTGAAAAGCCCAACAAATAATCAGATTTATAAAACTAGTGAAGCCGTTACTATTGAAGCAAATATAACAGGTAAGTCAGAGATTGAGAGAGTAGAATTTTATAATGGAGATCAGATTATTGGAACCGTTACTAGCGAGCCATTTACTCTGACTACCATATTACCAGATGGTACCTATTATATTTCCGCCAAGGCAATTGATCAATCAGGTTTCAAGACACAGGCGACAGCCTCTGTTATACATGTCAACAGCGATACCAATCTAAAACAATGGAAATCTACGGATATTGGAACACCAAATATTCCAGGTCATGCTTCCCTTACAAGTGATGTAATGACCGTAAAAGGTTCCGGAAAGTTAATAACAGCTGATGATAAATTCCATTTTACTTATCGTAATTTGGCAGGGGATGGAGAATTGATAGCAAAGGTAGAGACTATGACACCTGTCGACCACCATGCTTTTGCTGGATTAATGATCCGGGAAACTCTTGAAAAAGATGCAAAAACCGTGGCGTTAGGTCTTTCCTATACAAAATCTTATTCTTGGAAGGAAAACGGAACAACATACTATAGAAATCCATGGTCTGCCTATTTAGCCTCTCGTTATGAACAAGGTGGAAATATGGACGAGTTGGATGAAAACCTTGATACTCCTACTAGTGCGATGGAATCTGGAGTTGCGTTACTAAACGATATCCCATTTAAAGATAAGGACCAGCATTTGGGTTATTATTTAAAACTTAAACGAACAGGTGATGTATTTAGAGCTGAGGGATCTACCGATGGAATTAACTGGACGCTAATAGGAGAAAGAAAGATCGAAATGAATAAGAAAGTTTATATTGGGATGGCCGTTGATGGGAACAAAGTGTCTAACCGTATAGATAATCTAAATACAGCTACTTTTTCTGATATACATTTCAACTTTGCAAAATCAAGCAATTAATTGACTATATTCATTTTGGAATGTATCAAAAAAACAGACATTGAGAATTACGAATAAATATTTTGGCTCTGTTACAACTGAATGTTGATTTCACTTGTTTGAAAAAATAAACAGAAGAATTCCGGCTAAATTGGGAAATACCCATATTTCCTTATATATAGGCGTAGTTTTTCCGCTTATATGATTGAAATTTTAAGAATTTGTCTAATTTAGAGCAGTTAGGCGGAATATTTCCGCTTATTTCTTCTTTTTAAGCTTTTCTTTATACATTAGCAGGAAATTCTCCGTCTATTAATTCTTCCTGCAGCAAATCAACAATGAATAATAACAGAAATTTTTTTAACCGCGCTGTGATAACCACTTGTGCGGTTTTTTAATAAATTTTATTTTATTAATATATTGTCAGCTAATTATTATCATGATACTATTAGTTGAAATTAAATCCCTTTAAATCTGGTCCAGAGAGGCCAAAAAGGCGAAGTAACTTCATACATATTTATTATGTCTATGAATGCCTTTTTGTCCTGTGGATAGAAAGGCATTTTTTTTCACTCAAAATCAAATCTTTTAATCTGAGTCCTGTGAGGCTCGAAAGGAGACAACAAGAATGGATTATCGTAAAAAAACAGTAGTCGCATCCGTAGCAGGTTTGACATTAGAGGGCATGGATATTATGTTTATCTCCTTTGCGATGTCGATGATCATAGCAGAGTTTCAAATCGATATGGCAGCGGGAGGACTTATTTCTTCCATTACAAATTTAGGAATGCTGGCTGGAGGAGTTATTTTCGGTATCTTAGCAGATAAATTTGGACGAGTTAGAATTTTCACCTATACGATTCTATTATTTGCTGTCGGAACCGCATTAACCGGTCTAGCACAAAATATTGAACAAGTATATTTATTTAGATTTATTGCCGGCTTAGGTGCAGGTGGAGAATACGGTATTGGGATGGCTCTGGTAGCTGAGGCTTGGCCAAAAAATAAACAAGGGCGTGCTTCCTCATATGTTAGTGTCGGTGCTCAATACGGTGTTATCCTAGCAGCTCTTCTTAGTGCGATGATACTTCCATCCTTGGGTTGGAGATGGTTGTTCTTCGTTGGATTGGTCCCGGTTATTTTCGCGTTTATCGTTCGAAAGAAACTAGACGAATCACCAGCATGGCTGGAGTCACAAAAGAAAAAGCAACTGGTCCAGAAGCAGGGAAAACTAAAACAATTATTTGCAACACCAAGAATTACAGTCACTACGGTTGCTTTAGCAATCATGGCAACGGTACAAATTGCTGGTTATAATGGTTTGATGATTTGGCTTCCATCCATGCTCCAACAATCCCAAGGCTTATCGGTTTCAAGCTCGGCGCTTTGGACAATCAGTACTGCAGCAGGGATGATTGCAGGTATGTTAACATTTGGACAATTTATGGATCGGTTCGGAATGAAGCGTTCATATGGAATCTTCTTATCTGCTTCGGCTGTTGCTGTTTTCCTATATTCCTATGCTTCAGGAAGTACAGGTCTCCTAATCGGCGGTGCAATTGTAGGATTCTTCTCCAATGGAATGTTTGCAGGTTACGGAGCTTTAATTAGCAAGTATTATTCTGTAGAAATTCGCAGTACAGCAACGAATACTATTTTTAACTTCGGCAGAGCCTTAGGGGGATTATCACCAATTTTAGTAGGATATATCCTTCAACACGCAAATGTAACGGTTGCGATGGGATATCTTTCAGCACTTTATTGTATCTCTTTTATAGTAATGATTACATTACAAAAAGGAAAAGGCAGCCAAGAAATCAATACTCTATCTAAAGCAGTATAATGTTTTTAACCAGCCAATCTCTCACGGAGATTGGCTTGTTTATTGTAAAATAAATGAATTTTTGGAAAATAGCATTGACTCACGCGAATGAAACATGATATAAACACAGTAAGAATTTTAGTACTTTAAAGCAACTGACTTACAATTAACGACAAAAAAGGATACACAGGAGGAATTACTTTCATGGGACATCGTACCAAAATTTTAGACTGCACCATTCGAGATGGAGGCTTAGTGAACAATTGGGATTTTAGTGTCGAATTTGTTCAAGACTTGTATAATAGCTTAAGTGCAGCAGGTGTTGAATATATGGAGATTGGATACAAAAATTCTCCAAAACTTCTCAATGCGACTGAGCCAAATCCATGGAGATTTCTAGACGATAACTTTTTGAAAGAAATCTTCCCTGAGAAAAAATCCACAAAATTTTCTGCTCTAGTAGATATTGGCCGTGTAGATCCGAATGACATTTTACCACGTGAACAAAGTGTTTTAGATATGATTCGAGTGGCATGTTATATCCGTGAAGTGGACAAGGGATTAGAGCTTGTACAAATGTTTCATGATTTGGGTTATGAGACTTCACTTAATATTATGGCTTTATCGAGTGTACCAGAAAAGCAGCTTACGAAAGCATTTGATATGGTAAGGGAAAGTCCTGTAGATGTTGTCTATATCGTCGATTCTTTTGGAAGCTTGGATCCTAGTGATATCGAGCACCAAGTGAAGAAATTCCAAGAATTAATTCCTAACAAACAGCTCGGAATCCATACACATAACAACATGCAGTTAGCATTTGCAAATACATTAGCGGCAATGCAAAATGGGGTTACATACCTCGATTCATCTGTTTATGGAATGGGACGTGCTGCAGGTAACTGTAACACAGAACTTCTTGTAAGCTACATCCAAAAGCCAAGCTACGAATTGAAGCCTGTACTTGAAATGATTGAAAAGCACATGCTTGAAATGCGCCAGAAGTGGGAGTGGGGTTATATCATTCCGTATATGATTTCTGGTGTATTGAATGAACATCCACGTGTGGCAATGGCTTATCGTGACAGCGCCGATCGTGATAAATTCGCAGACTTTTACGACAAGGTAACATCACCGGAAGTTTCTGTTTCACCAGCGACGAAATAATTTAGACTGAAAACAAGTACCTCTGATCTTAGAGGTACTTGTTTTGTCTATACTACTTTTTTAATCCTCGATATTTTGCTGTTGTTAATTCTTGAATATATTCCTCAAGCTCGGGCATTTCCATTTCTTTTGCTATTTGAATGGATGCTTGGATATCATATGGAACTCGAACAAGTTGTATAGAAAATACTCCATTGTCACTTTGATTAAATACTCCTTCAAGAATTGCATAGGATGCTTGCGTGAGATCAAGAGGATTTCCTACACTGCCCACGTTGCATAATGTTTTACCTTTAATATTTTGCTGGTAGGCATTATGAATATCTCCATATAAAACTACATCAGGCTCTCTCTTTCCTGCTATATTTTTTGTGTGTTCTGTGTTCTCGAACATACTTAAGCGACGTTCAAGAGAGTCCCACGGTTGTATCCTTTCATAGACACTGCGAGGGGAAGCATGAAACATTCTGACTAGTTTTCCGCTCATCATAAATTCTATTGAAAACGGCAGTTCTTCTAAATCATTCATTTGTATTTTCGTTAATTGGTTCTGGTGCCACTTGATGGTGTCGGACTCTTGAGGTTTAGGAAAGAAATCATCCCAATTGCCTCTTACCACTGTTTCACAATGCTTTTGGATCATTTGTATGGCCAAGTTTGATTGCGGTCCTTTACCCACTAAATCACCTAGACAAATAATTCTTTTGATGTGTCTAGAATTAATGTCAGCCAGTACGGATTCTAGTGCAGGGATATTTCCATGAATGTCTGAAATAACAGCGATTTTATCCATTTAAAAAAACTCCTAACTATTTATAAGAAAATAATTCTCCACTTGTCTCTTCATTTCCTGTAGATTTTCCTGAAATTGTTTATGCCGATGACCATTACTTCCTGAAGGGTGAGGGAATCCCTTCAAAGTATGTTTATTTTTATAACAGTGGTCAAGCACTTTGCTTACATTTACCCCTAAAGGGATAATCAATGGATGTTCGATCCTAGAGGTATCTTTAATAAAATTATTCTTTACATATTCCAATAGCATTTCCGTTTTTAATATATCTGGCCGTGAACCATTAAAATTACGGTGGTTGAAAAATACTGCATGCGGGAGGATGGAGGTTGTGTAGACGAGATGACTAGCAGAACCAAATAAATCGTTTGAGGAAGAAATGCCCAGATATCTTGGCAAGTCAAGTTCATCTAACATCGCTATGAGGTTTTTTCTCATCGTTCCCTCGAAACTAGCACTTTTTTTAACATTATGAAGGAGCTCCTCATCATTTAAATGTCTATTCTCAATAACAGTTGTATAAGCTTTTTTCATCTGGTGGAATCCAGGTGTAATCCCTGCAATAACAACCTTAGCTTTTTCGTTAATGAAGTCAAATGGGGTGTAATAAACTTCAAGTTTTTTCTTTTCATCTTTTTCCAATAAGAATGTTGAATTTAAAAGATCATGATCTGATAAGGGTAAATCTAGAGAAACAATTTTTTCTTTATATATATGAAATTTTGCTTCCGTAACCATTCCCATGAATACTACCTCCATTCTTTACAAAGGTGACCTATGGGAACACGATATAAACATTATTACGCAAAATATTTTGGCATAGCAAAAAAAATTTGCAGTAATTGCTTGTTAAAGAATCATAAAATGTATATTTCTACTGACAAACATCTTGGCACATTTATTGCATTAAAAAAATACAAGATATAAAACATCTCTATGTTACTAATGGTAATAACCAAGGCATAGAAAACCTGTTTTGATTTATCTGTAATATTCGGAAGGCTTGGGTCAAAAAATCATTGAATAGGAGGGCAATTAGTATGTGGGTCATTACGGTGTATTCAGAATCGAGTATTCAAATGTTTGAGTTTGATAATAAAGAGGAAGCCACAACCACCTACAAGAGTATAGAAGGATGTAAATTCTTAAGCGAAGTGATCTACTATAATGATTTTGATTTGGTTAAATAAGAATTTTCTTTTTATAAAGGCAAATACAGTATTTTAAAGGAAGTTTAAGTTATTTTTATATTTTTGTAAAAAAATATTTTACTTTTCTTAAAATAGTAATTATTATAATAATGAAAATAGTTTCAAATTTCTAAATCGCTGAAACCATTAGGCACGGGGGAACCATATGGATTTAAAAATCCAAGGGGTGAATCCTTTTTAAGGTAGGGCTACTCAGGAGGCCCGAATCCGACAGCTAACCTCGTAAGCGTTTATGAGAAGGAAGGTGGAACTTGTGACAGTATTATTTAATGTCTACAAGTCTATTTCTCATGACTTGTAGACATTTTTTTGTTTATTTAATAGGGGGGAAGGACTTGCAAAAAGTCATTGCAATCATTTGTTTGTAACCGTTTTCTAGTAAAAATGAGGGGGACTGTAATAAATGTTACCAGAACGTGTAATGGAGAAATACGAGCATTCAGTAAGTCAACAAAATGAACAATCATTAAAACGCGAGTTAAAATCTAGACACTTAACGATGATTTCAATTGGAGGTGCAATTGGTACTGGACTGTTCCTGAGCAGCGGGGCAGCCATCAGTACAGCCGGCCCTGGGGGTGCTTTGCTCGCCTATGCAATAGTGGGCGCAATGGTCTTTTTTATCATGACTAGTTTAGGAGAAATGGCTGCTTTTATGCCCGTGAGCGGTTCCTTTAGTACGTATGGTACTAAATTTGTGGATCCTGCATTTGGTTTTGCGATTGGATGGACATACTGGTTTAGCTGGGCGATGACGATTGCAGCGGAGTTAGCAGCATCGACGATGATCATGAAATTTTGGTTTCCTGATAGTCCTTCTTTAGTATGGAGTGGTTCGTTTTTAGCTCTTATCTTTCTATTAAACTATTTATCTGTAAAAGGTTATGGAGAAGGGGAATATTGGCTATCATTAATAAAAGTATCAGCAATTGTTATCTTTATAGTTGTTGGCTTACTGATGATTTTCGGCATTATGGGGGGAGAAGCAGTAGGGTTTAAAAACTTTACAGTGGAAAAGGCTCCTTTTTCAGGCGGTATTTTAAGTGTATTTATTGTTTTTATTGCAGCAGGTTTTTCTTTTCAAGGTACGGAAATCGTAGGGGTTACCGCAGGAGAAAGTGAGGATCCGGCGAAAAATGTACCAAAGGCGATTAAAAATGTTTTCTGGAGAATCCTTATTTTTTATATTTTGGCGATTGGCGTAATCGGACTTCTTATTCCTTATACGAATCCAAATTTACAAAATGATAATGTAATGGTAAGTCCATTTACCCTTATATTTGAAAAGGCAGGGATTGCCTTTGCTGCATCCCTTATGAATGCAGTTATTTTAACGGCGGTATTATCAGCTGGTAATTCTAGTTTATATGCTTCAACACGCATGCTGTATTCGATGGCCAAAGCGGGACAAGCACCGCAGATTTTTGGAAAACTAAACAATCGTGGTGTTCCGGTTGCTGGTATGATTTTAACATGTGCTATAGGTGCGCTTGCCTTTTTGGCTTCCTTTTTTGGTGATGGTACTGTCTACATTTGGTTAATGAATGCCATCAGTATTACTGGATTTATCTTTTGGCTGGGTATTTCCATCAGTCATTATCGATTCCGTAAAGCCCTTAACGCTCAAGGACATTCATTGGACAAGTTACCTTATAAGGCGAAATGGTTTCCGATTGGTCCAATCTTCGCGATTGCCTGTGGCATTATCGTCATATTAGCTCAAAATTTCCAAGCATTTCTTGCTGACCAAATCGATTGGGGCGGTGTGGTAGCAGCTTACTTGGGTATTCCGTTTTTCCTAAGTCTATATTTTGGATATAAACTCATAAAGAAAACAAAAGTGGTTAAACTCGAGGAAGTAGAGTTTGACTTTGACAAAAAATATAACTAATTAAGAAATTACAGGCTCTTAGGAATAACCCTAAGAGCCTGTTTATTTCTAAGGAACCTTTAAAAAACTGTTTGCTGTAGCTGTTGACGAAGTTTCCGTGCAGCTGTGACCATATTTTTTAAGGAAGCAATCGTTTCATCTTCATGACGTGTTTTTAACCCACAATCTGGATTCACCCAAAACTGTTCCTTCGAAATAATCTCTAAGCTGTCTTTTAAGATGGTGTCGATTTCTTCAACACTTGGGACACGAGGGCTGTGTATATCATAGACACCTAGCCCAATACCAAGTTCATATGGATTTTGTTTTAGTGATTGAATTAGTTCCCCATGACTTCGAGACGTTTCGATCGAAATGACGTCCGCGTCAAGGGCACGAATCGGCTCTATAAAGTTATTAAACTCGCAATAGCACATATGCGTATGAATTTGTGTTTCATTTCTGACACTTGAAGTGGCGAGTTTAAATGCATTTACTGCCCATGACAAATATTCCTTCCAATCCTCTTTCCTAAGTGGCAAGCCTTCACGTAAAGCTGGTTCGTCCACCTGAATAATGGCAATGCCAGCATCTTCTAATGCTTGAATTTCTTCCTTTAACGCTAAGGCAATTTGGTTGGCTACTTGTTCACGAGAAAGATCATCACGGACAAAAGACCAATTTAAGATGGTGACAGGGCCTGTTAACATTCCTTTCACATACTTAGACGTTAGCTCCTGTGCCTCCGCTACTTCCTTCACAGTCATTGGTGATGTCCACTCGACGTCCCCATATATAATCGGCGGTTTCACACAACGTGACCCATAGGAAACCACCCAGGCTTTTTCTGTAAAAGCAAATCCTTTTAGCTTTTCACCAAAGTACTCCACCATATCGGTTCGTTCAAATTCACCGTGTACTAAGACATCAAGGCCAATTTCTTCCTGGATTTGAATCCAGCGTGCGGTTTCACTTTTCAAAAACTCAGAATATTCAGTATCTGTTATTTCATTTCTGCGCCATGCTGTGCGAGTTCTTTTTACTTGTTCTGATTGAGGGAAGCTTCCAATTGTGGTTGTTGGAAATTCCGGTAATTGCAAAGCCTCTTGCTGTAATGGTTGGCGTTCTTTAAAGGGCATTGGACGTGTAAAATGCTCTTCTCTAACTTGTAATAAAAGCTCCTTCACACGTGGATTTTTCCTTGCCTCATGCTGCTCTAAAGCTTGAACTGCCACTATACTTTGTGACACATTTTTACTTCCTGACCATTTCTCTTCTGAAACGAAGGATGTTATATGCGTTAACTCGATGATTTTCTCATTGGCAAAGGATAATGCATTAAGTAATGTTGGATCCAGAGTTTTTTCAGATTTAGTTGTGACAGGTACGTGCTGTAAACTGCAAGAAGATTGAACCCACGCTTCTTGTACACCGCTTAAGGATAAAATAGCTTTTGTCATCATTCCTTTTTCAGCTAAACTTGCACGCCAAATATCACGCCCATTTATGATACCAATCCCTAATACTTTATCTTGTGGGAAACCGTATTTACGAAGTGAAGCCATATTCTGTTCAGAACCATGAATAAAATCTAGCCCAACTCCAGCAACAGGTAATTGTATGAGCTCTTCATACGCCGATAGTCCTTCAAAATAGGTTTGTAACATCAGTCTTGCTGCAGGTACTTCTTCAGCCAATTGTTTATAAATTTGTTGAACTAGTTTGATATCTTCAGGTGCCAGCGAAAGGACTAATGCTGGTTCTTCCACTTGAATCCAGTCTGCTCCGGCATTTACAAGTTGTTGCAGTACCTGAACATAAAGAGGCAAGAGTCTTAAAATAAATGATGCTTTAGATATCGAATCGTAGCCTTTAGATAATTGAACAAATGTATAGGGACCTATAATAGTCGGCTTTGTAATTAGACCTAGTTCGAACTTCGCTTCTAAAAAATAATCTAAAATATAGTTTTGAGTTAATTTTAGCGGCTTGCCTTCATACTCCGGAACTATGTAGTGGTAGTTTGTATTAAACCATTTTGTCATTTCAGAAGCCACAACATCATTTGCTCCACGCGCCATTGCGTAATAAGTTGTAAGATTTACCTTTTCATCAGTCCATTTATAACGGTCTGGAATTAAACCGAACATTGCCGATAGGTCCAGCATACGGTCATAAAAAGTAAAATCTCCAACCGTAAGTAAGTCTAATCCTAATGATTGCTGATGCTTCAAATGATTTAAGCGAATATTCTTCATCTCAAAGATAAACGCTTCCTCTGATTTTTCACCTTTCCAAAAAGATTCAACACAACGTTTCCACTCTCGATTACCGCCAATATAGGGGTAACCAATGGCTGTACTAGCTAATTTCATAGACAATTCCTCCTTTTCATTTTACATATTTCCAAATACAAAAAGCCATCTCCGTGAAACGGAAATGGCTATACAATCAAGTTAACGGTATGTTTAAATGGATGAATAAACAATACTACTCATAACTCGTTTGTCGTACAAATGAATGTCACCACCTATTTCCACGTAGGTATCTGGTGTGTACTAGACATTGGCAGGTCTCCTGGCTTATCATCAATGCTCCTCACACCTTCCCGTCCAAAGACAGTGGTATTGCGTGATTCACTCCGAATTACAGTTGCGGGACAGCGACGGAATTACACCGTTCTTCCCTTTTAAGCCAAGCTTCAGCTTGGCACCAATTCTTACACGATATGTAATTGCCAATTAATATAACATATAAAAAATCATTCGTACATAATTTTCTGAGAATTATTTTTGTTATTGTCAAAGTAAATATAGTATATTATAGTTGTCCATATACAATATTTAGTGTCATTTGCTTGAAAAGATACTAAATATAGATAATGACCAATTTAAATGGTGTCTATAAAGACTTAATAGGGAATCTGGTGTAAGTCCAGAACTGTACCCGCAACTGTAAGTGCTGACGAAATGATCATATCCACTGTCTAAGGACGGGAAGGGATTAGAGTAGGGTGAAGCACAAGTCAGGAGACCTGCCATTTCAATTACGTATTATCTTCTTCGGGAGCTGGGAAGATATAACGAGGGTATCCTGTTATACAGTCAATGAGCTGTACTATAGATTATTCCACGTTATCAAACCCATCTTCCTTGATGGGTTTTTTGTCGTATCACTCACGAAGTCATTACGAAAAGAAATGAGGAACTTTGTATGGCAGTAAACAGTATTTATTCAGAAAAGGAATCCGTTTTGACGGCAATAAAGAAAGCTTCCGAAAAATATAATCTAGACACAAACGAACTAGTTGAAAAGGTTACTAATCTTGAAGACTCATCCATATATGAACAATCCCTTTTTTATGCATTAAATCAAATTTCTATGACTGACCCAAACTGGACCTTTCTGGCAGCCAATCTTTATTTACAGGAACTTTATCGGAATGCTTCAACCAGCAGGGGATATCAGCCGGAAAAAAAATACGGTGATTTTTACACGCTGATTGCTGAATTAACCAAAATAGGAATCTATTCTGAGGATCTATTACAGGGCTATTCAAAAGAAGAGATTCAACTACTAGGTTCTGAAATAATATCAGAACGGGACCATTTGTTTAATTATATAGGGTTGTTTTTACTAGCAGATCGTTATTTGGCAAAAGATTACGACGGGAAACTGTACGAGCTGCCTCAAGAACGGTTTATGATCATTGCTATGACCTTGATGAAAAAAGAACAAAAAGAAAACAGGTTAAACCTTGTTAAAGAAGCATACTGGGCACTTAGTAACTTATATATGACCGTTGCCACACCAACTCTATCAAATGCTGGAAAAAGTTTTGGGCAGCTCTCTTCGTGTTTCATCGATACGGTAGACGATTCTTTAGATGGAATTTATTTAAACAATTGGGACGTCGCTAGATTAAGCAAGGATGGCGGCGGTCTAGGTATTTATCTAGGCAAGGTACGTGCCTTAGGTTCAGATATAAAAAGATTCAAAGGGAATTCCTCCGGAGTGGTACCATGGATTCGTCTTATTAATGATACTGCTGTGAGTGTCGACCAATTGGGCCAAAGGCAGGGAGCAATCGCCGTTTATTTAGATGTATTCCATAAAGATATTATGAATGGTTTTTTAGATTTAAAGACAAATAACGGTGACGAAAGACGAAAGGCTCATGATATTTTTACAGGTGTTTGTGTACCTGACTTTTTTATGAGGAAATTAGAAGAGGTAGATGCAAACGGTCGAAGTGTTGGAGAGTGGCATACCTTTTGTCCTCACCAAGTAAAACAAATGATGGGGTGGAAGGACCAAGACGGAAATCCCCTTGGCTTGGAAGATTTTTATGATGAGAGCGATGCAAAGTTTTTTACTGAAAAGTATGAAGAAGCCGTAAACCATCCTTTACTTCCGCGAAAAACCTACCGAGCAATGGATATTATGGCAAGGATCATGATTTCACAATTAGAAACAGGTACTCCATATATGTTTTATCGGGATGAAGTAAATCGTCAAAATCCAAACAAACATGTAAGAGAAAGGGGACATGCTTCGATTTTTTGCAGTAATTTGTGTACTGAGATTACGCAGAATATGTCTGCCACTACGATTGTGAAAGAATATAAAGATGAAGATGGAAATATTGTCATTGTCCGAAAACCTGGGGACTTTGTTGTCTGCAATTTATCATCTATTAATCTGCCGAAAGCGGTAAAAGGGAATGTACTAGAAAGATTGATTCCTATTCAAATGAGAATGCTGGACAATGTGATTGATCTTAACACCATCTCAGTTGGACAAGCAGAAGTGACAAATAAGCAATATCGGCCAGTAGGATTAGGTACGTTTGGCTGGCATCACCTTCTTGCATTAGAAGGCATCTATTGGGAATCTAATGAAGCAGTTGAATATGCAGATCGACTATATGAGGATATTGCTTACATTACGATTCGTTCATCGGTGGAATTAGCTAAGGAAAAAGGCTGCTATCCAAAATTTGAAGGTTCCGAATGGCATTCTGGCAAGTATTTTGAACGGAAAGAGTATAAATCAGTTCGATGGAACCAATTAATGGAGGATATTTCGAGGTACGGGGTTCGAAACGGCTGGATGATGGCGATTGCACCAAACTCATCGACGGCAAAGATTGGCGGTTCCACCGATGGGATTGATCCTTTATATGCGGTCGAGTACGCAGAGGAAAAGAAAAATTTCAAATTTAAGGTAACGGCGCCTGACTTGGATCATAACAGTTACAATTTTTATCGACGAACCAGGCATGTGTTGGATCAGACATGGAGTATAAGGCAAAACGCCGCCAGGCAGCGCCATATCGACCAATCGATTAGTTTCAATCTTTATGTTTGTCATGATATTAAAGCAATAGAGTTATTAAATCTTCATAGAGAAGCATGGAGGCAGGGCTTAAAAACGACTTATTACATAAGAAGCACTTCTCAAGCTGAGATAGAAGAATGTGAAGCATGTCAAAGTTAGTAGAGAAGAATTGAGGAGGTTTATTTGATGATTGATACACCGTTAACAAAAATACATTTACTAAATCCTGACTTTCCAAACAAATCCACTGGTATTATTAATGGAAAGTCATCCGGGATTCTAAACTGGAATGATATTGCCTATCCTAAAATGTACGACTTATATCAGACTCTATTATCAAATTTTTGGAAACCGCAGGAAATTAATATGCAGGATGATATAAAACAATGGGATCTTCTTAGTGATCATGAAAAAGATGTGTTTCTGCGTATAAATACACAGCTTGCTTCACTTGATAGCTTGCAGACCCCAACCATGAGTCAAGTCATGGATTATGTGAGTGACTCCAGTTTTAAAGCGATATTTGCTGTAATTTCACAACAAGAAGCCGTTCATAATGAATCCTATTCTTATATACTAAGCTCGCTTGTACCCATTGGCGAACAAAATGATCGATTTAATCAAGCAAAAAGTGATCACATTGTAAGAAAACGAAATCAACTTATCTTAGATGCCTATGAGGAATTTAGGCAGAAGCCAACGCCACAATCCTTATTTAAGTTATGTGTAAACTCAATTAACCTAGAAGGTATTTATTTTTACGCCGGTTTTGCTTTTTTCTATCATCTGGCACGTCAGCAAAAAATGCTGAAAACAAGTACGATGATCAGCTATATTCAACGTGACGAAATGCAGCATGCGTATTTTATTGCTCAATTTATTCGAATCCTATTAACTGAAAATCCTGAGCTTCATACAGATGTAAATATTAACTACATCTACCAAACGATTAACGAAGCGGTTGAGCTAGAAAAAGAGTGGGCTCACTATATTTTAGCCGAAATTAAAGGAATCGATTTAGAGGAATTTGAAGGGTATGTAGAATATTTAGCCAATAAACGATTAAGACAGCTTGGCTTAAAAAATTTATATGAAGAAAGAAGCAATCCAATGCCGTGGATACAAATATTTGGAGATGAAATGATGAATGAGACCAAATCTGATTTCTTTGAACAAAAGTCTAGAACTTATTCAAAGGTCTCACAATCCAATGGATTTGACGAACTCTAAATTATCAGTAGCCATTGTTTACACGTCGGTATCAGGAAATACCGAAGAATTGGCCGAAATGATTTATCAAATCTTTTTAACTTGGTCAGTCGATGCAGCTATTTATAGAATAGAAGAGTTTTCTTTATCGGACCTACTTCACTATGATGTAGTAGCGATTGGAACGTATACTTGGGGAAATGGTGACATCCCAAAGGAAATGAGGCCGCTGTATAATGCGGTTGAATTCACTAGCAGAAAGGACATGACTACTGCTGTATTTGGAACAGGCGACAGCTTTTACCCGATGTTTTGCGGTGCAGTTGATCAATTTCGCGACATGCTGTACGTTCACACAAACTTAGCTGCGACCTTGAAGGTAGAGCTTCGACCGCAACGTCAGGATTTACAGCGTTGTGAAAAGTTTGTTGAATCGTTGCTATTTCGTGCTGGGATGCATGGTTATGCGAGAGTAAATCCGGTTATGCGAAAGTAAATCTGGTTATGCGAAAGTAAATCTGGCTATGCGCTAGTAAATCTAGTTTAGCATAAGAACATCCGCAGACCCAATGTTCATAGGACGTCCTATAGGAGAATAAATATCAACTTAGTGTGGGTATTTTTTATCCTAGGAGGAATAGACATGAGTGAAGCGGTTGAAAGGTCAGCCAGATTTGAACATCGGTTTTGGCTTCAAATATTAGGTGATCATTCTAGGTTTATTTTTGAAGCACTTGCTCCCATTCAAACAATGGAGATTGAGCAGGCATCAAATTTTATTAACATATTTGATACACTCTTAGAACGAGCAAAATCTGCACCACTGACACAACTAACAGCTAAAGTAGAACCAGAGGTGCTTAGACTACGGGAATTCAAATTAGAATTAATAAGAAAACACCTTGTTGGAAAAATCAAAATTCATCTTTCACCTACTTTTATCAATCATATGGTAAATGAGTTGGAGGAATATTTAAGGATATTAAGTCATTTAAAAGAGGGGGAAATTCCTCCCGTTTACCATGAACTCCACCATCACCTTCTATGGTTATTGGATGCAGCCGGACATTCAGATGCTATCTATACCAATTTAGATGGTGTTGAAAAGCCATTAAGAAAGAAAAGTAAGGAATTTAAGAAGGAGTTTGAGGGGTTTTATCTAAAAGCTGTAGAGCTGGCAGGTTACTTAAGAACAAATTTAACTGAATTTCCAGCTTTAACAAAAATGACGAAGGATGCTCAATTAGAAATTAAATTGTTTCAAAATTTTTTAATGGAGATTGAAGAGTTAGAACTTACTAACCAAGCATTGGGAACATTTGCACCGTTAATGGCTGATCATATGTACCGGGAAGAATGTTATTATTTAATGAAATTATCAGAATCGGCAAACGTTGAACCGCCAAATTGTGATCCTGCTAAACCTCGACTTAAGGAATAAATTTTTTTAGAATTCATTGACGGTTTTAGTCCAAAGAGCATAAAAGGTTGATGAAGGACAAATCAGGTGAATGCCCAGAGAGTTTTGTCCTTCATAAGGTTGATGAAGGACAAATCAGGTGAATGCCCAGAGAGTTTTGTCCTTCATAAGGTTGATGAAGGACAAATCAGGTGAATGCCTAGAGAGATTCGTCCTTCATAAGGTTAATGAAGGACAAATCAGGTGAATGCCCAGAGAGATTTGTCCTTCATAAGGTTGATGAAGGACAAATCAGGTGAATGCCTAGAGAGATTCGTCCTTCATAAGGTTAATGAAGGACAAATCAGGTGAATGCCCAGAGAGTTTTGTTCTTCATAAGGTCGATGAAGGACAAATCCGGGAAGACCCTAGTGAGATTCGTCCTTCATAATAAAATCATCGACATTAGCCATTAACAAAGCGAAAGAATAAAAAAGTGTTCAGGGGCGATTCCCTGAACACTTTTTGCGTCATGAACCCTACTGTTTTTGTTTAATAAAGCTTAGAAAAGGGGAAACACTATTCATCATTAAAACTATAGGGGGATAAAATAATGCTTTGGAAAGGAAGACGGCAAAGTTCAAACATTGAAGACCGAAGAGGTATGGGGATGGGAGGAAAAACCGTTCTAGGAGGAGGGATTGGCAGTATTGTTGTAATTCTTCTGTTTGCACTGCTCGGAGGGAATCCCGGGGATTTGTTGAATACGACTCCATCGACATATAATTCCAATTCCAACACTCCTATGAATGTATCTTCACAAGAAGAGGAATTGGCGGATTTTGTTTCTGTCGTCCTTGCTGATACAGAAGATGTATGGTCAGCTGAATTTGAGAAAAGAGGCATGGTATACGAAAATCCAAAGCTGGTGTTGTTTAGGGATAGCGTGCAGTCGGCTTGTGGAGCGGCTAATTCAGCTGTAGGACCTTTCTATTGTCCGGGTGACCACAAACTTTATATCGATTTAAGTTTTTATCAGGAACTTAAACAAAGATTCCAAGCACCTGGTGATTTTGCAATGGCGTACGTCATTGCCCATGAGGTAGGGCACCATGTTCAGACTCTTTTACATAGTGGACAGGATGTCCCAGCAGCCAAAAAGCGGACCAATGAATATTCCGTTCGATTTGAATTGCAGGCAGACTACTTGGCGGGTGTTTGGGCTCACTATGCTGAAGGGAAGGGCTACCTTGAAAAAGGTGATCTGGAAGAGGCACTTAATGCAGCGCATGCTGTCGGCGATGATACCATCCAGAAGAAAGCACAAGGCTATGTTGTACCTGATAGCTTTACACATGGAACCTCTGAGCAGCGGAAGCGATGGTTTAATAAAGGCTTCAAGAACGGTACCTTAGAGGGCGGAGATACATTTAACGCAGCAAATCTTTAAAGGACTGTTTGGGACAGGCTCTATCAGGGTCTGTCCTTGCTTAATTGTCTAAAGAAAAAACTTCTGTAATAAGCAGAGATTTCTCAGAAAAAATGCAATACATATCTGTAATCATATTATGAATGCGTGTGCTTCGAATAACTAAGCCTTCATATCCCTGTTTGACAAGGCTTTCACGAAATTTTGTATTGGCTTCTTCTTTATTTAAAAGTATGGCATTATTTTTCCAGGTAATGTTTCTTTTTTTTGAGCCTAAATAATCACAATATAAGTCACGATCCCTCATAAACAGGTCAAATGATTCCTCCGTGGCAGATTCGTAAATTTTTAAATTTGGTTCATCTATATACACTTTATAGATAAAGCCGCTAACGGGTCTTTGATATTGAACGATTTTTGGCTCTCCATTTTCCCAAAACTCACTCTTAGATTTTTCGATAACCGTCTCCGAACCAGTTGCAAAAGGTTTTGCTGAATGGATATCCGAAGTAAACCAAAATCCGATCGTATTGATATCATTACTTAAATTTTGAACGACGGTGTCTTTATTAAAACTTTGAAAATTACTGATAGATCCATGGTAAACAATCATTTCCATAACCTCCACTATTAACTTGCCCAGAATATCAGAAAAACCCACTAAGTTTTATAACTAGTGGGTTTAAAGTCTTACTATATAAAGTTTGCAAAAATATATAAAATAACAATACTAACTAATATCGTTATATTGGACATTGTAGCAATGAAACGGGTGCTGTTGGTGCTGTATTTAAATTCAACTGCAAAAGTTAGAGCAGAAGCGGCAACCGGAAGCAACAGTCCAATGAGAATGGTATACCGAAACATCATATCGAAAGGAAGGATAAAGTATAAAACTAATCCAACAATAAGACCTAAACCATATCGGAAAGTTAAGAATTTTACCATAGGCTTAATAAATTGTTTATCGAATTTAAAATTTAAAAAGAGTCCTAATAACAATAAGGATAACGGCATATTTGCTCCAGAAATTTTATCTGCAACATTAATGATCAAGTCTGGTAATTGGATATGGGTAAGATTCAAAATACTTGCAATAAGATAGGTCATTAATGGAATAGACTTCCCCAGTTTTTTTAGAATTTCCATTGGGTTCAGCCGCAGACCTTCTTCTGAAAAATAACTACCTAAAATAAAACATATTCCAAAGACAACAAAGGATGCTCCTACGTCAAACATACTAAAATAGGTTAAGCCATCGATCCCCCAGATGGCATAAACTAAAGGAAATGCAAATAAGCCTACATTAAACCCGGAAGATAACATGAGAAGAGAGCCCTTTAATTCTCTATCCTCATTTTTAAACACTAATAAGCCTAGTAAGGCTGTTATAATTCCATAAACGAGTACAATCACAGGTAACACGATTAATGAGGTTTCTACCTTTACGGAATCGAATGTTACAAGAACTAAGGCAGGAAGGGTAATTTTAAAAATAATTTTTGAAATCACTTCTCCATCTTTTTCTTGCAAAATATTTAATCGTTTTAGTAGATAACCAAATGCAATGATGATAATAATATAAAGAAATTCCTGATTCATTTTAAAAGCTCCTCTATGAATGTCTTAGGTGGATTTTTTATTTGTTTATTGACTGAACAATACTCTCTTATTAAACCACAAATTCACTTATTACGTAATAAAAACATCGGCAAGGTTATTTTCCTTGCCGATGTTTTTATCGTTATACGTTCTAAATAAAAATACTCGCCGCTGAGTAAAGCAATAACATGCTCATAATGAGTCGGAAGGGTTTGTCATATTTAGCGAAGAACTTTTTGAAAATCGAGCCGAATCCGGACCATAAAAGCAGTGCCATCCATCCTAAAAAAATTGTTACGATCAAGTAAAAACCTATTAATTTATAGGATTGATAAAACGGTAATATAAAGGCACTCAATACGGTTAAAAAGAACAAAATGCTTTTAACATTTATGAGCTGAAAGAAAAATCCAGACAGGAAAGAAGATTTCACGTTACTAGAGTCATCCTCAGAACTTTTTTGCAAACCCACCTTCCATGCCAAGTAGAGTAGATATACGGCACCTGCTATTTTGAAATAAGGCTCTGCAAAAGGGAGCCAATTGTATAGACGAGTTGTAAAAACTCCGCTTATAAATCCCAAAACCGCAAACCCAGCCAAAATTCCGCTATTGAATTTCCATGACCCTGCAAAACCAAACCTCCGTGCTTCATTCATCATTAAGATGTTACTTGGACCCGGTGTAATGGATGTAATAATGACATACGATAGAAAAGCAATTATACTCATAAACCCACCTTCATTTACTAATTTACTATTGAACAGCCTTTATTGTATGATGATTGTAACTATAAATAAAATTGAAATTATTATTTTTATTATCATTGTTTTCGATAATACCTTCAACAAAGGGAGAAACTAGATGGAAATTAGACATTTACTTACATTTATGACGATCGTAGAAATCGGCAGTTATACAGGGGCTGCGTCGAAGTTAGGGTATACGCAGTCCACGATTACGTCTCATATACAGGCGCTCGAACAAGAAATTGGCGGAGAGCTGTTTACGTATATAAAAAGGAAATTACAGCTTACCTATATAGGCAGGGAACTTATACCTTTAGCCGAAGACTTACTTGCCACTCATGAACAGATAAAGAACATGAAAAGCACCCAGGAGATTAAGGGAGTACTAAAAGTGGCTGCACCAGAGTCATTGACGATATCTAGAATAGGTCCAATTATTAGGGAATACTCCTTAAAATATCCTCAGGTCAAACTAATACTTAGTAACGGTACTTGCGGGCAAAACCAAATTGATTTAATCAGTGGCAGGGTAGATGTTGCCTTCATGGTCTATCCAGAACTCAAACAAGAAAAATGCGTCCATTATTCACTATTTGAGGAGAAAATAGTCCTCGTAAGTAGTACGCATGGTCCAGAGCATTTTGATCAATATAAAGTAAATAACGCTAATTATTTTTTTATCACGAATGAAGAAGGATGCAGTTATAGGACCATGTTTGAAAAATACCTCTTAAGACATGATATATACAACTTTCAAACCATGGAGTTATGGAGTATAGAGGCTATCAAAAAGATTGTTATGAGTGGAATTGGATTTGCGGTATTACCTTACATTACGGTCAAAGAAGAAGTAGAAAGTGGAAAGCTAAAACTCTTACGACACAATGAAAAATTCGAACCTATTTACTCCCATATGCTGGTCAAAAAGAAAAAGTGGTTATCCCCGGCCGTAGAAGCATTTATTGAACTTGTTTTAAAAACGACTGCTGAATCTAATAAAGATACTGTTTGTTCATAATATAATTAATAATTCTTCGTATATTTCCTTTACACACAATAGATAATATAACTGATTTACTAAAGGAGATGACAGAATGAAAACTAAGGATGATTTTAAAACAGGAGCAAAAGTTACAGCGGATAATCAAGTTTATGGAACACCTAATAGTAAAAGCAAAAATGGCACTGGTGATTCACCAAATGATAATGGTGGTAAGACTAAAAAAGGACTTGATCGTTAAGGAAGCAGCCAATTAATATTGGCTGTTTTTTTTCACAAAATTAGGTGAGGATTGAATGGTTAATAAAAATCTAAGCGAACAAGAGTGGGTTTACAATTACCTTCAGAAATGTAAAAAACCCATACCTCTAGTTTTAGGTTCGAGAGGTACTTGGAGGATTAATCGAAATAAGGCGATTATTTTAGTGGCATTTACCCTCCCAGATATAGCAGTTATGAGAGATTTGCACAATGTTAGAAAAAATCCTATACGAGAAATGAAATATAAAGATATCGTGTATTACGCAGTAAATATGGTAGATAAAAAACAAGTTGAGTACGTGATTGATTATTGGAAAGAATAAGAAACATGTTAAATGAAAAACAAGTTCCAGGAGATGAAAGGTATGTCTACATTTTGTGCTGAACTATGGCCTGAGGATCCGACCCCAGCAGACTTTGAGAATTGCCGTGAATGCGGTCTTTATCAGCACGGATCGCGTATGGTATGGGGAGAAGGAAATCCGGACGCGCCGATCATGGTTATCCTGGATAATCCTGGAGCCAGGGAAGATCGTGAAGGGAATTCAGTTGTTTGCGGTACAAGACAAACACTACAGCAAGCTGCAGGTGAAGCAGGCTTGAAAAAAGACGACTTGTACGTAACTTATATCCTTAAAAGAAGACCAGTACGTGCTTATAACAAGGATGAGGTTCGACAAACCTTTATGATTCATTTGGAACAACAAATTCTACAAAAAAAGCCCAAACTGATTCTATGTTTAGGGAATGTGGCAGTACATTCCTTTTTTCGAAACTCAGAAGGTGATGTAAAAACTTTACGGGGAACTTGGCACAATGTTCAAGGTTATCAAACCACTGTTGCGTACCATCCATTGGCTGTGAGACGCCGTCCCAACTTATGGGCATATTTTTTACGTGATTGGGAGTTTGTTGCAGAGGGCTATCATACATTAACGGATTAGTGGTATTAGTAAAAAATGGGGCACCCTTCGTTCGAACAAAGGATGCCCACATATTAAAAATTTACATTTCGATTTAATCGGGTCTATGAAACAAGCTTATTTGTGCGTTCTGCTTGTTTAGTAGAATTTGTTCTGAATCTAGCAATCATAAATATTACGGCTACTGAGGCTAAGGTAAATGAAACGATTAGAAGAGCCGTCATTCTTACGGAGGAATGATCATCTGAATGTCCTTCCATCGATTTTTTACTTTCACCTATTTTGTTAACTGCAGTAATTTTATAAGCATACGTGACGCCACTCTTCAGTTTAGCGCTATTATCCATATAGTGTGGATCTGATAGATCTGTAGCAATTGCTTTGTAGTCGCTGCTTAAACCAAGGATATTAATCTCTTTCCGAAAGACCGTATAGGATTCTGCTCCAAATGTTGGATTCCAACTGAGTGAAACAGAATGATTATTTTTCCTGTCCGCCAACACCCAGTCTGGCTTGCTTGGAACTTTCGTTAATTCAGTATGAAAGGAATAAATTCCAATCTGTTTTTCGGTTTCTCCTGATAATGAGGAAACTTTCCAAAAATATCGGGTATCTTTATCTAGGTTCTTTATATCTACAGTGGGTTTAGAGACGGTTTGATCAACAACAATATTTTTTAACCTTGGATCTGTCGCCACCTCTACATGATAACTGTCTGCCCCGGAAACAGCCTCCCAATTTAATGTGACCTTGGAAGGGTTCACTCCAGTTGCTCCACTTTCAGGAGAGACAGTAAGCGCTGAAGCTGGCACTACTTTGATCATACGTGAAGCATGGATGGATAGCTCAGTAGTGAACCCCTTTGTCTTACTTCCTAAATCTTGATGACTCCACAAATCACGCACGATTGCAGATTCCTCAATTCCCAAATCTGCCCATTTAACACTAACATCATGTGTAGACGAGCCTAAATTAAATAGAGCTACATTAAAGGAACCGTCCGGAAGGCTTTGGTAAAATACCTGAGCGTCGTCCTTTTTATATAGACGCTTCCCAGCAACACCACTTTGATTGACACCTAGAATCTCATCATTTGTTAATAAACTGACCCCGAAATCATCCAGCTTTGTTAGGTCATTTCCAATCACAAACTGAGATGCGGCAATGGCCCATAGAGAAACATAAGAAATTTTCTCGTCATTTGTTAAACCATCCTTGGTGCCATTTGCCACATTCAGTGAATCTAAATCATTCCAGCCGCCAGGACCTGCATGAGGCTGCCACTCAGCGACATCATCAAATCTCCTCGTCACCTTTTTCCATGATGCATGGTAGGGTGTCCCGTAAGCCTCTACATCATGGTCTGTACGCCAGCCATTGGATAATTGTTTCCAGGTAGAAATATGTTTAATATCGAGGTTATTCGACAATTCCACATATATGGGTCTGCCTGTTTTCTCGAGTGCCTTTGCCCATGCTTCAACATCGGCTATATCCTGATTTCGAACACCATCAATTTTAAGGTAATCGATGCCATACGATGCAAAAAGTTTTGCCCATGAATCAATAAACTCCTGTGCACCTGGCTTTGAAAAATCGATGGCATACATTTTCTCAAAGTTAAAATTCTTCTTTTCCCCTTTACTAAAGTCCACAATATCCTTTGCATGGTACGGTGTTCCTTCAATTGGTGTGTTTTGATCTACCGCTGCTTTTGGAATACCAAGCGTAACGTAAAAACCAAACTTCAATCCCTTGCTGTGGATATAGTCTCCAAGGGCCTTCATCCCATTGGGGAATTTCTTAGGATCAACCGCCCACCTGCCATATTCATCAACGGTAGTCCGCCAATCGAGCATATAATAATCATCAAGATTCACATATTGATAGCCGTGCGACTTAAATCTTGCTGCCAAAACATCTGCTGCTGCTTTAATCTTATCCTCAGTCGGTTTTTTTCGAATCGAACTCCAGCTGCTCCATCCCATAAAAGGACGTTCTGCCAGTTCATTATAGGAAGAAGCGCTTGCTTCGATTGGAGCGAAAGTAGAAACGGAAAAAATACCGGACAGTATAAATGAGCAGGAGACAAAAGTTGCCATTATTTTCTTAAGCATAAAATCCTCCTCAAAAAGATGTATATAAGTACTATATTAATATAGAAAACTCAATATTTTAATGAACAATATGTTCCAACAATTTCTCAGGTTGAACCAGGAGGTTAAGGGTAACGAATAGCACTTGTAACTGAATATAAAAAAGCAATGTTTTGTATGTGGATACAAAACATTGCTTTGGTTGGGGATCTTTATACAAATGATTGATATGGTTATGAATAAAAAAACTTGTTCATTATAGTAAGGATACTAGTTGAATGATATTAAAAGGACTTGTGGGTGAACGTTGTGCTTTCAGCAGGATTTCTAATTTTTATATTTATAAGTACAATCTCTCTAATTGTTCTTATAGACATTATACAAGGTCATGATGTGTACGAAGCCTGGCTTAGTATCAGTAAATTATTAAGAGTAGCAAAGGGAGAAGATTATTTTCTAATTTTGATTTGTTTCATCATTTTGGGTCTGTTAATTCTAGATAAAATCCGAAGAAAAAAATAACTTCTTAAAAGTTTTAATTCATCCCATTTTTTATTTTCCCCTTGATTAAAACAGTGAGCAGTAATAAAAGGGGGATGATAATTTGTAATGGAATATGAAGCAAGTACGGTACGACTTTTAGTCCTTCATCTAAGTGATTTTGGTAACTAGGTGCTATTATTATGGAAGATATTAATATCAATCCTCCTACCAAATAGTTGGAGAGTGCACTTGATTTTATTTTAAACAAAGTGCTAATTCCAATGACTGCACAAAAGAAAAACATGGTTATTTTAATGAACCCTAAGAACACAACTAAAATGATGACAAAAGAATCTAACCGTTGAATAAATCCTGCAATATCTATAAAGCTGGCTGCTTTAAGTGTGGGAAAAGATGATCTTGATAAGACGTCAGTTCCTAGTACACAAATTAATAAAAGAATATTTAAGGTAAAATAAATTCCTGCAAATAGTACTGCCATCATCCCAGTCTTCAATATTTTTGTTTGTTTATTTATATAGGGGAAGATCATTGAGAGTGTAATTAATTCCCCATAAGGAACGGTTACATTTAACGGGAGCGCTTTAATAATTGGTTTCCATCCATCTGCAAGGATTGGTTTTAGATTTTCGAGATGGATAAGATCGGTTATGATAAACATAATATTAATCATTAATAAAGTAAAACCAATCAATAAAAAGCAAATACATGCTCCCCTTGCAAATACTTCAAACCCGAAATTTACCGTGTAGATTAAGGTAAACATCATACAAATACCAACAACCGTAATAGAAGTTCTGTAATAAGCAGAATTAATGAGTATTTCTTCAATATCTCGTAAAACTCTTGACGCTATATAAATAAAATAAATAATATAAAAATAACTAAAGATACTTCCTAGGAACTTACCCCAAATTTTCCTTATATATTCTGTAAGGGGAAGAGTAGGATATCTCTTATGAAGATGATAGTATATCGTGAGTAAAATTAATCCAGAAAAAGGTGAGATAAGGGTAAGAATCCAAGCATCTTGTTTGGCTCCGCTGCCAATATCTAAAAAAATGGTGGTCCCAAACAAAAAAAGGACGATTAAGCAGAAAAGTTGAAATCCATCAATTTTCACATTAGCCATATCTGTATACCTCTTTACTATTAATTAGGTTCATAGGGATCCGTTACAAGGCCTGAATCATTTATAGAACCTTTTACGTTAACCTCCACTTTTGCCTTGCTGAAAATGGTGTTCCACTCTTTTTTGTGTTTTTTCCAATAACGAGGATTTTCTTTTGATAGTGTAGATCCAAATCCAAACACATCTGATCCTGTACTCTGTGAAATCTGAATGGTTCGCTGTACTTGTCTTCTAATTTCTTTTTCTAAATCCGTCTCAATTTTTGTTAACACTTTTGTGTCTGTTATATCTTTATTGCAATTTATTTCAGATATTTCTGTGTTTATTGCGATGTTGACTTGTAAAGTGGGAACAGGCCTTAAAAGGGTTTTAATTGACCCTTTACTTCTTTTGGAAATAAGTGTAATATACTCTTTTCCACAGGGTATAGGAAATGATGTACTCTCTATTTCTGATAAAATTAAATTGGCGTTACGAGCCATTTCTCCATCATACCATTTTACCAATTTATCTTTTTTAAATAGCGCCAAACCACTAATTTCGATAACTGATGGTTTGATATCATTTAAATTGTTCGTTTGGTTTTTGGATTTAAGTTTTTTATTTAGTTTAATCCCTGGTAATAGGAGGTCTTTACCTTCACTTGTAAGAGTAGCAATGACTTCATGTAAATTCATTGTTTTCGCGATACCATAAAATTTTTGATCGTTTTCGCTTGTACTTTTTACACTTTTTGTTGGATTTGATTCAAGTGGTTCCACCACCCCGAGTACATTTTCTGCTGATGTTCCTCTTGCAATAAAAACAGGAAAAGTGGACTTTGCTTGTTTTCCTCTTTCAAATAAATCGAATATTAAATTTGTTCCTTTCCGTGCCAACTTTTCACTAATGACGACCAGCGATAAATGTGAAACGTCGTTCTCTCTAGGAATAATACTAGAGGCTCTTCGATAGGCATCTAATACTGTCTTTGATTCTGCCGTATAGTTAGAAACTGGTATCCCGGTAGGAGTTCCAATCGGGGATAATTGACTTGGATTAATCACTTGGAACGTAACCCGATATCCATTTTCAATATCTTGAGAGACATCTATCCCCACAGCTATGACAAGACCTAATTGGTTTAACTCCCTGTAATTAGAACAGCCCGGGATTAACAGGATGATGAGCAGCAAAGTAACGAGTTTTCTCATTTTTGACTCCTACTCGAATTCATTTTGTTTTCGTTTCATAGTACCCTTTGAAGAATTCATATTTAAGGAAGTAATCGGAAACCGAATTAAGCTATCTTTCAGAGCACCTATTTTGAAGGGGGCTAACGGAGCAAAATAAGGGACACCAAAAGAACGTAAACTACAAAGATGTACTAATATACATAAAGTAAGTAATAAAATGCCGTAAAATCCGATAAAAGCCGAAGATAAAATTAACAAAAACCGCAAGCCTCTGGCAGTATTGACAATATTTGTATTCGGAAGAGTAAAGCTATTTATGGCTGAGGTAGCTACAATAATCACAATGGCTGCTGAAACAAAACCTGCTTCAACTGCAGCTTGACCTAATATGAGTGCGCCAACAATGGAAACAGCTGGACCAATTGCTCGAGGCATTCGAACTCCAGCCTCCCTCAAAACTTCAAATGCAAGTTCCATAATCAATAATTCAATAATCGCTGGAAAAGGAACCCGTTCTCTCTGTGCCATTAACGTGACCATTAATGTAGTAGGGATTAATCCTTGATGATGCGTTATTAAAGCTAAATAAACGGCGGAGGCATACATATTTAAAAGGAAAGAGCCAATTCGAATTAATCTCAAAAATGAGCTAAAAACATTATTTTCATAGTAATCTTCAGGTGATTGAAAAAACTGAATGAGTAATACCGGTAAAATTATGACAAAGGGTGTTCCTTGGATTATAATAGCAATTTTGCCTTCTAATAAATTCGCAGTCACAACATCAGGTCTTTCGGAACTTTGCATAAGAGGGAAGAGTGTCTTTCTGTTGTCTCGAACTGCTTCTTCAATGTAATTGGCTTCAAGTACCGAGTCTATCTTAATCGATTTTATCCGTGACATTGCTTCCATGACAGTGCCGTGATCGGCGATTCCCTCCATGTACATAATTCCTACGTCTGTTTTTGTTACACTGCCTACTTTTGTTGTTTTAAGCCTTAACTTAGCATTTTGGATTCTAGACCGGATTAATGATATGTTTGTACTCAGATTCTCTGTAAAGCTATCCTTCGGCCCTTTAATAACAGTTTGGGTAGTTGGTTCCGTAATCGAACGCGATTTAAACTTTCTGGTACCTACTTTTATTGCTTTTGAGGACTCATCGAGAAGTATAACGGTATCTCCAGCTAAAATACTTTCTAAAAGCTCTGACCAATTGAATATAAATTCGATAGAAGTTACAGATATAATCTGCACTATTTTATCTGCTAATTTCTCTGTAGATTTAAAGGAATAAGTATCTCTATTAAGTTGAATAATTGGGCTAATAACATTCTCCGTAATGCTTTGATCATCCACGATACCTTCAATATGGATAATGACTACGTTTTTAGTGGAAACTTGAAGTTTTCTAATGGATAGATCGTCGCTATTACCGAGTGCCATTTTCAGTTTTCTGATGTTTTCCTCTGCGTTCTCGCTAAGTGGAATTCTTTGATTTTTATTATTTTCAGTCATTTCCAATCCTCCTTTCGAAAAAAATTCCTAATTAATATTATTTTTTCCAGTAATAACTATATTATGATTAATTATTTTTGAGGCTAAAGAATGTAAGCTAGAGGAGTCAAATAATGTAGAGTAAAGTTATTAAAAGACATAGAGGTATGTATTAAAATCCAACATGGTGTAGTAAAATATTATTTTATACGTAATTCTTTGTTACAACTCTTATGGAAGGAGTTTCACTTTGCTAGAATCATTGCTTTTAAATTTCCTTTTTCTACTATTTCCGGTTTTAACTTTTCTAATTTTCTTTGAAAGTAGGTTCCATAGCTATAATCAATATTTTCTTACACTTCTTTCATCTATATCGATGGTTTTATGTATGGCATTTCCTATACGATTAGAAATCGGGTTCATTTTTGATTTACGTTATATTCCTTTGCTAATTATTGCTCTTTTTGGCGGATACAAGTTTTCTTTCCCACTATTTATTGTCTTAAATGCATATCGGTTTTTAGTTGGCGGGGAAGGTACGATACATTCGTTATTGTTTGCATCTGTTATTTTTATTATAGTCCCACTCTTACATAAATGGTTTTTGAACCAAAGTACCAAGAAACGAATCTGGACTGCCGTAGTGGCCGCTATTCTGACTATGCTCCTATATCTAACAATTCTTGGTACATTAATGCCGGATTTGAATAAGGAATTCTGGACATTAACGTTCCATGCGTTAACGACTCATGCTGTTGTTATGTTCATTATTATGATTTTAATAGAGCAAATACTTGCTAATATCAAGAAGCGTGAATCTACTCAACGGTCGGAAAGATACAATATAATCAGTGAATTGTCAGCTAGTGTTGCTCATGAAATTAGAAATCCGCTTACAGTTACAAATGGATTTCTGCAGCTTCTTAATAAATCTCAAAACATTACGCAAGAAGAGAAAAAGTATATCGATTTCTCATTAGTAGAATTAAAACGTGCTGAAGGAATTGTAAGCGACTTTCTGGCATTTGCTAAGCCTCAAAGTGAAAATATGATTGTTTCTAATCTTAAAGAGGAAACAGAATATGTTAAAAACATCATTACTCCATTTGCTAATATGCACCAGGTTGAGATCCAATATCAGTTTACTAACACATTAATGATTCAATATGATAAAAACCAGATGCAGCAATGCTTTATGAATTTATATAAAAATGGAATTGAATCGATGATAGAAAAAGGTGGAGTCCTTTCTATCAATGTAACCGACCACAAGAATGATATCATAATTAAAATTAAAGATACTGGGGTAGGAATGACGAAGAAAGAAGTGCTTCAATTAGGAAGACCGTATTATTCTACAAAGAATGAAGGAACTGGTCTTGGCATGCTAATGGTTTATAGTACAATCAATAAAATAAATGGAAAAATTGAAGTACAGAGTGAAAAAGGGAAAGGAACTATGTTTATCATTTCTATTCCTGCTTAATTATTAATATAGGATAAGGGTGAAATTGCAGATGTAATAGGGATGAAACAATAAATGAAAAGACTTAACCCCATGGTTAAGTCTTTTTATTTTAATGAATTGCTTCATTCTCTTTATTGATAAGTCTTAGCCTGCGATTGATCCTTTCCCTATTATTTTTATATCTATTTAATCGAGAAGGATTATCCTTTTAATCCTTCGTTTCGATTATTTTTCTAGTATGAAATTGTCTATTCCTTTTCTGGAAAGCAATTTATCCTCCCCTCATACTTAAGATGGGGTGGTTCCGATCACCTGGACCGATAAAATCTAATGCGGCAGGAGAGAATACCATAACTTTTCTTTTAACGCCCTCAACAAGCATTCGGATTGGATCTATAACTTCAGTATCTTGAAAGACATGGCCTCCAAAGATTATCCTCTTTTTGGCCCTCCTTCCAAAGAAAATCATATTTTTCTTCTTACCAGTGTTAACGAAAACACTCTCTTTCGACTCCTCATGAAGTGTCGATGGTACCATTTCTGTTTGTAATACTTCTTCTTCAATCGAAGCAATTATTCCAATTTCACGGTTATTTAAGATTAAGACGAAGTCATATCCTGTAGCTGTTTTCTTTTGCACAACGGATACATCATTTGTAATAGACGTGACGAAATCTTCAGATTCCATGGTGTGTGAGTTAGGAGAGGTTTCTTTTTTCTTGATGACGCGAAAAAATGCTTTTGCACCAATTTCTTCGTCAGAAAAGTCAAACGGTTTTATACTCTGTGTACGTACAAGGTATAAACTATTAACCTTTTCTTTGCTATTTAATTGGACACATAAAGCAACATCTTCATTCACCACCTTTCCCTCAATGTTGGAGAGCGTAGGGACATTCATTTTCATTCCTGGAAATTGAACGAAGATGTAGCTAAAGTTTTTCTTAGGCTGTACATCCAGAAGTCTCATAAACTCACAACCTTTCCGAATAGTTACAAGGTTATTTACCTTGTTAATGTATAATTCCACATCATTTCCTGCGTACCTGTTTTTGTATGAAGAGTTTTCATCGTCACTTTCTTATGAAATGTGATGTATCACCCCTATAATTGAGTTTTTATGAGCAATTGTCCTATCGAAAAACAAAGAATGAAAAGTATTTGTCGTTTATTTACAAGAATTAGTAGAGGTTAGAATGAAATTAATATTACTTATTTGAGAAAAAATCCATATATGTAATTTACATATATGGTTAAAATGAGTTATTATATATGTAAATTACACATAAGAGTAAAAATTATTCATTTGGTGCTAAAAGTTTCATTATTTTAAGAATGGAGGCATTTTTGTGAGTAAGAAAGAAGAAATTTTGATTTATAAAACATCCAATATTCTTAGGAAAGATACGAGCATGATGAGGTTAAACGATATTATTGAGGAACTGGTACGAATTATTGAATCCAAAACAAAAAATAAATCATAGCTTGATTATGACAATGTAAAGATAATTTTGCTGTTTATGTTGGTGAAGCGTACTTAAAGAGTTATGCCAGACAACTCGAGCTTTACCAATCTATGATCTATCAATTTTATAAAAGGTATTCTAGTTTTCTTGAGCTCTACATACCTCCGTTCATAGTGAGGATAAAATAGAGAAATTTAAAAAGTAAATGAGGAGGAACGAAGATGGTACAAAATGTGATGCATCAAAAAGAAGAAGTCCTAAAAAAGGAAGTTAATAAAGTTGAGGTACCGAAAGTAGAGGTTCCAAAAGTAGAAAAGCAAAATGAACCAAGCTATGTTACGGATTCATTTATTGAAACGTTTTGGGATCAAATTGAAGTTGCAGTATCTCGTACAAGAGATTATAGAGAACAAAGCCAAGAACTTTACTTAAACGCTATAAAAGAAACAACGAAGTTCAATGGAGTATACAGCAAAACTTTACTAGGTCTTTTTAATCAAGCAACAAAATTAAATGGCGATTTGAGTAAAGGGTTATTCCAAAACAACATTCTTAATACAAATGAATCTACTCATGAAGTGACCGAATCTTTTAAAAGTCATGTAAGTGAAGCAACTAGTAAATTAGAAGAGCTTAATTTAACTCCAATTAGCTCAGCCTTAGATTTAATTGAAAGAACTGAGATGCTTTTTGTACAAAATAGCGAAGCATTCATTGAATATACAAATAAAGCAGGGAATGCTTGGGAAGCTGTCACAGACAATTATTTAAAACAAGCTAGACAAACTCATCAAAATATTGCCCATCTATTTGAAGATAGCGTGCGTGCACTTGTTGCTCCAATTAAATAATGTAAATAGGGAATACACATTCTTAGATGGATGAGCGCTTCTTTGTTAATAAATATCCTATATCGCACAAAAAAGCAGCTTTGCCTTCACTAGTAGACAGTGTTTTTGATTAATAGGCTTTAAAAGTAACATTTTTTATTTTAGCTCTACTTGTTTCTCATATTGAGAGACAGGTAGTTTTTTTTTTTTTTGGATGTTATTTGATTCTTAGATACCTTAATACAGCATAATAATCCATGAAAGATGATGGGGAAATCCATTGTGATTGGATGAAGGGTGAGTTATTCTAAGCATATTCCTTTATGAAGGAGGGGGTATGATGAGTAAAAAACCAATCTTTAAGGAGCATTTTGTTCTACATAAATGGAGTTTTCTGCTGGGTACAATCCTTTTAACTGTCTCCCTTGTGTTGCAATTATTTGTCCCCGTTTTATTAAAATCGTTCACAGATGGGCTTCAAAATGAATCCATTCATGTTTCTGATTTATGGGAGTTGTCTTTATGGTTTGTTAGTGTCGGACTCGGTGCTTTTCTATTTCGGTCGAGTGGCCGCATTTATATATTCAAAATGTCAAGAATCCTAGAGAGGGACTTACGGAGTGCATTGTTTTCACATTGGGAGAGGCTGCAGACTGAATATTATCAAAACCAGCGAATTGGGAATTTGATGGCTCATGCCGTAAACGATGTCAATATCATGAGGCAGATCGTTATGCAGGGATATTTTCAGATGGTTGAAGCTGCCGTGCTTATTTCAATCTCTGTATTTATGATGGCTAGTACGATACATTTCTATTTAACGTTACTGGTCTTATTACCTTTACCAGGATTAACGTATATTGCCTATTGTTTCCGGTCAAAGATTCAAACGCATTCCTTAAAAGTACAAGAAGCAATTGGGACATTGACAAGCCGAGTTCAAGAATTTTGTTCGGGGATTAGTGTTATCAAAACCTATACCCAAGAGGAAGAAGAACGGAAGAAATTTACTAACGATAATAAGGACAATGTCGAGGTCAATAAACAGTTAATCCGTGCAAATTCGCTGTTCTCCTCATTAAGTCAGGGAATTGTCGGATTAAGTTATTTAATTTCCATCGTATTTGGCTCGATTTTAGTGATGAAGAGTACCATTTCTCTTGGCGATTTTGTTGCTTTTAATACCTATTTATCTTTGTTGATTGCCCCAATTGAAAACATAGGAAAGGTCATAAATCTCCTCCAGCAGGGTAAAGCAGCAGATAATCGAATTCGTGAGGTTTTAACCACGGAACCTACTATTCTAGATGAAGCAGGGATTACGCCTATAACCGCTATTCAAGGTAATATTAGTCTCAGGAGTTTATCTTTCAAGTACCAAAGGGGTAAAGAGAGTGTATTAAAGAATATCAACGTTTCCATCCCCAAAGGAACTAGTCTAGCCATTGTGGGAAAAGTAGGAAGCGGAAAATCAACCTTAGTCAATCTGCTCTTACGTTTATACAATCCTCCAAAAAATTCAATTTTTATCGATGACCATGATATCCGAGATGTTCCATTAAAAACTCTGCGGGAATCGGTTGCATACGTCCCACAAGACAATTTTTTATTTTCCACATCCATAAAAGAGAACATAGCCTTTGACCCAAATCCCTACCAAGAAGAACAGGTATTACAGGCAGCAAAGCAAGCCCACGTTTATGAAGATATTATGGATCTTCCTGATAAATTTGACACTGAATTAGGAGAAAGGGGACTTTCTTTATCAGGTGGACAACGACAGCGTGTCAGTATCGCAAGAGCATTGATAAAACCTTCTCCTATCCTCATTTTAGATGACAGCCTATCGGCAGTGGATTCTAAAACGGAAACCAATATCTTAAACACACTGAGAACACAAATGAAAAGTAGAACTTCCATCATTATTAGCCACCGAATTTCTACGATACAGGAGGCAGATCAAATTATTGTTTTAGATAAAGGGGAGATCGTCGAAAGGGGCACACATCAATCTCTTTTAAAACAAGATGGAATTTACAAAAAAATGTTTACTCAGCAAACCACGGAATTTACCAGTCCCATATTTAATGGAAGAAAGATACTCATAAAGAAAAGGAGGAGATAATGATACGAAGGATAAAAAAAGGAATGCAACCCGCAATAGGTGACCGTCAATTGTTAAAAGGTATGTTGATGTTCGCAAGACCCTATCGAAAACTCCTCTTTTTTTCATTACTGCTGACAGGCTTTATTGTAATAGCCAGTTTAGCTCAGCCATTTATTATTAAAGTGGCAATCGACTCTTACATCAAGATGAACGATTATCAAGGGTTGATGTTCTTGGGCATTATCTATTTCTTATTGATCATGGTTTCTTCTATTTGTACCTATTTCCAAAATAATACCCTTCAATTTACAGGGCAGTATGTAATATATGATTTCCGCCAAGCCATTTTTAAGCAATTATCTTTAATGCAGATGGATTTTTTTAGGAAAAATCCAATTGGCAGGTTAGTTACTAGAATCACCCATGATGTTGAATCTCTTAACCAACTATACTCTCAAGTTATTGTGAACTTAGTAAAAGAATTGTTGATTCTGATTGGAATCATCGCCCTAATGTTATATATGAGTGTAAAACTAACCCTGATTTGCTTTTTAGTCATACCAGTCATAGCCATCGTCACCTTTTATTTTAAAAGGGTATTACGTGATACACAGAGGAAGCTAAGGACGCTTCTTTCATCGCTTCTTTCCTATCTAGCTGAAAATCTCTCCGGTATGAGTGTTATCCAACTATTCGCGCGCGAAAGAAAACAGCTGGAACGTTTTAATGAATTAAATGAGGAGCATTATCGGGCTGGAATGCGTCAAACGGTAATCAATTCTATTTTTAATCCCTCTATTGGATTATTTGGGAATATTTCGCTTGCACTTTTAGTTTGGTATGGAGGAAGAAGTGTAGTAGATGGAAGTATTACCTTTGGTACCGTATATGCATTTACTCATTATGTCAGGCAGTTTTTTGAACCACTTAGAGGATTAGCTGACAGGTTTAATCAAATTCAAGCTGCGCTTGCGTCAGCTGAACGGATTTTTGAAACCTTAGAATCAAAACCAACAATCGTAAATCCTGTCCACGCTAAGGAACTTCCGGATTCAGTAAAGGGAGACATTGTATTTAACCATGTTTGGTTTGCTTACAAGAATGAAGAATGGGTATTGAAGGATGTACATTTTAGAATCAATCAAGGAGAAACAGTAGGTGTTGTCGGTGCAACAGGAGCCGGCAAAAGCTCGATTATCCAACTCATAAATCGGTTTTATGATAATCAAAAGGGGACAATTAGCCTTGATGGAATTAACATAAAAGACGTTGCTTTAAACGACCTTCGAAGGCATATCGGAATCATTCAACAAGACGCGTTTGTCTTTTCAGGGACTGTCTTTGACAATATTCGCTTGAATCATACCCAAGTTAGTAATGAAGAAATTATAAAAGCCGCAAAGGCTGTAAATATTGATTCTTTCTTTAGAATGCTGCCTCAAGGATATAACACGGTGCTGGGAGAGGAAGGAACCGTATTGTCCGCGGGACAAAAACAGCTGCTTTCCTTTCTAAGAGCCATGATTGCGGATACCGATGTTCTTATTCTTGATGAAGCGACAGCCAATATTGATACAGAAACAGAACAAGCCGTTCAAGAAGCCTTAAGAGAAATGTCCAAAAATCGAACCACCATTATCATCGCACATCGACTTTCCACTATTCAGCATGCAGATAGAATTATTGTCTTAGATAAAGGCAGAATTGTAGAAATGGGAGATCACCAACAGCTGCTAAACAACCAATCGGTGTACTATCAGTTATGCCAGAATCAGAGTAAAGGGAAACCTTTAAAAGTAACACTTTAAGTTGGAAATGTAAAAAGGATGGTCAGGAACCTGAACCATCCTTTTTCTATTGGTCTAACAATTTTTGTTCATCACTGAATTGAGTAGGAGAGACGCCAACTATCTTTTTGAAAATACGACTGAAATAGAGTTCATCCTCGTATCCGACATTTTGACTAACCTCTTTGACCCTTATATCAGAATGAGCAAGAAGCTCTTTTGCCCGGTCAATTCGTAAGTGGGTTAAATATTCAATTGGACTGTAGCCAGTATTCTTTTTGAAAAGTCTCGAATAGTGACTTTTACTTAAGCCTGCCAACTTTGCTAAGTCTGTTAAGGTTATAGCCTGATGATAATGGTGGCCGATATAATCAATCGTTTCCTCAATCACTTGTCTCGTGTCCTTAGAAACCGTTTGTGCATGAAAGTCCTGTATCAACGTTAGTAATAGTTCTTGAAATAAAATCTTTTGTCTAAATGCAATGGTTGAACCTCTGCGTTTAGACAAAGCATTGATTTCATCGAATATTAGGGCAACCCCAGAGCTGTTTTTTATGGGATAAACTCCATGTAACGGGAAAGATATATCCTGAGGCTGTTTGAAATGCCAATGCTCTTTTTTCTCAAAAGCTCCTGCATGAGTAAACCGAATAAAATAAAACTCTAGAGGATTTGAAGAGGAAGATTTTTTGTCGCATATCATCCCAGGTGTAAAAACGATAAGTTTCCCTGGTGAAAGGTCATTTTTTTTACCATTAATTATTATTTCGCCATTTCCTTTCATAATAAACCATAGGGAATGATAGAGAGGCTTTTTCCCTTTTTTATTCCAATTGGGAGGACAAGTTTTGTAACCTGCTAACAATAAGGAAAAGGTTAACTCATTTAGTTTAGAAGTTAGGCTGCCAAGATCCATAAACAAAGAGCTTCATCCTTTACAGATAGATTGCTAATTTTAGAATATCTATACGCTAAAAATACAAAAATATACTATGTTCTATATACTTTGATAGAATCTAAAGGGAAGTATGTAGAGTTAATCTTAAGAAAATCTTCATTTTTCTCCTACTTTAAACTTAAGAAATATTGCTTATACTAGACTCATTGATAAGGAAATGTAATGCAACAAATTGGAAAGGGGGTATTTTCTATATGAATCAATATACTGTGCTGGTGGTAGATGATGATAAAGAAATTCGTGATGGGATTGAAATCTACTTAAGAAATGAAGGTCTTATAGTTTTTAAGGCACAAGATGGCATTGAAGCATTAGAAATTATAAATGAACAAGAGGTACATTTGATTCTGCTGGATGTTATGATGCCGAGAATGGATGGGATATCGGCTACATTTAAAATACGAGAACAAAAGAATATTCCCATCATTATTTTAAGTGCGAAAAGTGAAGATACGGATAAGATTTTAGGCTTGCAGGTTGGCGCGGATGATTACATAACAAAACCTTTTAATCCATTGGAACTTATTGCAAGAGTAAAATCCCAGCTTAGAAGGTATGTGACATTGGGTCAATTTGATCGAAAAAATAAAACCATTGATTTAAATGGTCTTACGATTGATCAGGAGGCAAAGGAAGTTGCTGTAAACGGGGAACGCGTAAAATTAACACCGATTGAATATAAAATTGTTGAATTACTAATGGTCAATGCTGGCCGTGTATTTTCAATCTCTGATATATATGAACGGGTTTGGAATGAACCTTGCTACAATGCCGAAAATACGGTAGCAGTGCATATTCGTAAAATTCGAGAAAAAATCGAAATTGACCCAAAAAATCCAAGATATTTAAAGGTGGTGTGGGGAATTGGATACAAAATGGAGAAATAGAATAAAAATCATCGGTTGGCTTGTATTGTTTGCCTTTGGAGTCGGTGGTGTAATATCCGCTTTAATTAATGAAAATGATTATTATCAGCGTAATTACTTTAAAACATCACAATTTCATCATGAACTAGATACTTTTACACAGTATATTCATGCATTTGAAATTACTTACCGAACAAAGGAAGAAATGAAAGAGGCTGTAACCGTATCAAAGAACGAAATAGAAAACCAAAGATACCACGATGGGAGTTTAACTGAACAAATCAGGGGCATAGAACAGCAGTATCAACCTAGAATAGATGAAGCAAGAGCAAATAAAAATGAAAAAATTGCAGAAATCTATGTCAAGGAACGTGATCAAAAAATAGATGAGGTTACAAAAAACTTTGAAAGTGATGAAAATATTAAGAAGAGTATCATGGAAGAGAAAATAGAAAATATAGAAGCGTATTTCAAGGAGCTGGAAAATTATCGCCAGGAGTATGAGAATTACCAAGAGACATTTGCTTATTATTTAAAAAATACTGAAACAGGTCAAATATTCTCCAATCTACCAACAAAGAATAGCGAAATAGTTGACCAATATATAGATGAAGAAAATATGTACTATATTGCAAGCTATCCAACAAAAGAAAATGGTTATCTTGTTTTTAATCAAGATCCATTAGTCATTGGGTATCATATGGTTGACCTGCCGCCTAATAACTCCAATGATCTTTATGAAGGAAAGATAGGAGTTTCAAAGGAAGCCCCTTTAACAAACATGATCATGCAGAATTATCAGAACTATGATAATCAAAGAATCGTTTATTGGATTTATACGTTAGCCGGCATCCTTGCATTAGCTGCAAGTGGAATTTTAGGAAAGAGAATGGCTGTTATCGGGAAGCTTGCACCAAGTAAATGGCAGAGTAAATATAACAGTATTCCGTTTGATGCTGCATTATTTTTACAAGGGATATTTATTATAGCTTCCATGGCTTTAATAGATAATACATCTTATATCTATTTTAACATTGCAGCAGATGATATTATCATCAATCTTGGATTTTTAACCATAGTCATTGGGTTAACGATGGTACAAGCCATCTATCTGTTTAATAGACTTAAAACCATCACATCTGAAAAGGATGTTTGGCGTAAAACGATAATCGGACGTGTGCTGAAAAGGACTAAAAATTTCTTTGGTGCTATCGTTAACACTTTTCGTAATGCCTTTCTGAATCGAAGAGTGGGAACCCAGGTTTTTCTGCTTTTGACCATTGTTTTTTCGTTTGGAATCTTAACGGCACTCATTTTTGTTGACGAAGACTTCATTGCGCTTTTTATTCCAGCCATTTTGATCATCGGGCTGCCGCTTATGATCCTAATTATCAAACGAACAGGTTATTTTAATCAAATCCTTTCAAATGCTTCAGCATTGGCAAAGGGTGAATTTAAACCCGATTTAAGTATTGTTGGAGGGTCTGTTTTTGCCAAGCTTGCAGAAGATATCAACCAAATGAAATCGGGCGTCAAAACGTCTCAAAATGCCCAAGCAAAAAGTGAAAGGCTAAAAACCGAACTAATCACAAATGTTAGTCATGACTTGCGTACACCCTTAACTTCTATTATTACGTATTCGGATCTCTTGAAAAATCCTCAATTATCAGAGGATGAACGAAATGCGTATATTGAAATTATTGATCGTAAGTCAAAGCGGTTAAAAGTTTTAATTGATGATCTATTTGAAGTCTCAAAAATGGCCAGTGGAGCGATTGAGCTGACAAAAGCTAAGGTTGACATCGTCCAATTGCTTCAACAATCACTGGCTGAGTACAATGAAACAATGGAAGAGTCTCACGTTCAATTTAGGGTATCAAATCCCGAGCATCCTATTTATGCATTTGTTGATGGCCAAAAGCTTTGGCGGGTATTTGATAATATAATTGGAAACATCACCAAATATTCATTAGAACATTCAAGAGCGTATATTATAATCAAAGATGAAAATCATCAAGTGATGATTACTTTTAAAAATGTTTCTAAGTATGAGTTAAGTGAGAATATCGATGAATTATTTGAACGGTTTAAACGTGGGGATGAATCACGGCATACGGATGGGTCTGGGTTAGGTTTAGCTATTGCTAAGTCGATCATTGATTTACATGGAGGTACTTTAGAAATTGATGTAGATGGAGACTTGTTTAAAGTGACGGTTATTCTCAGTCTTTTAGATCAATAATATGTTAAAAACAATGAGACCTGGATTCTAGGTCTCATTTGTTAGGCTTTGTATTTAATTTTATCTCTTTTAGCTTTTGATACTGTTCATCTGGCCACCATGCCCCGCAATCATCGGATACCACACAGGCTGCACATTTCTCTAAGTCATAAACCATCATACCGGTAATGGGTGGGGAATAAAGATGGAGGGTTACCATATCTGTATTGTTTGAGGCTTTCATTTTATGGACGGCCTTTTTTGGTGCATAAAAATATTGCCCTTTATGGTGGTACTGATAAAATATTTCTTTCGGTAAGCTATCACCTTTAACTTCAAAAACAGAATTAAGGGAAGTACCTGTGATTACTTGGATCCAGCCGTGAGAATTGCCATGATCATGAGGGGCACACTCCAACTGAGACCAATTCATTACAAGCAGCTCGACTTCATCATTTTTATATAGAAGCTTTCGATTGTAAGGCTTTCCTTCAGAAGGTTGTGGTAATTGTGTGAGATCATCAAGTTTCATATCTATTTGTAACAAGGCATCCTTCAAGTCGGTTTTAGATGGACTTTTTAAAGAATCTAATACAGTCTTAATCTTAGCTATCAAAGTCATAAGCTCTCCTCCTATAGCCGTTTCTTTAAGAAGCGCAACAACATAGGCACAAGCTGACCGTTTACAATAATTACTCCTATTATAATTATGATTCCACCAGCAGCACTTATGAGTAAAACTTTTTCTTGTAAGAGCAGTACTGCAGCAATTAATGTTGCAATGGGCTCCAAATAGAGAAACATTGAAACCTTCGAAGCCTCTAAAACCTTAAGCGCTTTTCCCCAATACCAATAAGCAATTCCTGAAACAAAAACTCCAAGAAACATAAGATGAGCCCACTCTGCATGGGTTAATAATGAAAGGTTTTCCCAGCCCCTATTTCTAATAATAAAAGGTGTAGTAAGAATCAAGCCCGTTAAACACATATAAAACGTAACAACGAGAGGGGGATAAGGAATATTTAAACTTTTTAATAGTACAGAATAAATAGCCCAATTTAACGTGCTAAGAATCATTAGAAGAAAGCCAATATTCATAACGATCTGAAAGGATTGTCCACTTCTTGTCACAGTTATAACGAGAACACCGGTTATCGCCAGTACCATACCAACAGCTTTGGTTATACTCATTTTTTCATGTAAGAAAAGAACCGAGAGAATCACAGTAAAAACGGGTGAAAACGATATGAGCCAGCCAGCAGCAGATGCATTAATTGTCAATAAAGCAGTGGCCTGGAGTACTTGATGAACAAAAACTCCGAGAATGCCAAGTACCATTAGATGTGGCACATATCTAATGGAAATTTGCAAACGGTGACGTAGTATTAGCAAAAGAAAAAGCAAAAATAAGGCTCCAATCCCAAACCGAATGACGAGCAAGGAATAAGGATCCAACTTATCCAGAACAGCTTTTGTGGAAACAAAGGAAACTCCCCAAAAACTAATTGACATCAACGCATACATCGAAGCAGTTAACTTCGACCCAAAATTTGACATGCTGAACAGTCCTTTCAGCAAAAAAGATAGTTATTTTATCTTATGCTTGTCCAAATAGAACATGATTTTTCTTTTTAGGGGAAACCTAACAATGGTATAGATGTTATTATTTCAAATATAAATGTATTTACATAAAGTGGAAAAGTAGGGAGGCTAAGGTATGAGAAGGATAAACCCTGGTTCCGTCAATTCTTATATTCGTTATGGAAATGTAAAAATACCCAAGAGCATACAAAGTGAGTGCCCACAATGCCGAAACATTACCGAATTTATGATTAATGCAAACTTCCAAAGCAGCAAGAATGGATTGCTTACAGAATCCAGTTGTCCTGGGTGTAAAAAATCAACGGTATTTATTATTATGACGAAGGATGGTCAGGATGAGCAAAATGAACATGCAGATACATACATCTATGACACCCAAGCTTCAAAACATCTCATAAATCATATAGAAAGTCTCCCTAATATACCAAAAGATCTTATTAGAGCGTATCGATCAGCGATAAATGTATTCGAATCAAGAGAGAATTCTGCTACTGCGGTTATGTCTAAACGTGTTATTGAGAGTATTCTAAAACATTTTCTTAAAGAAAAAAGTAAGGGACAGCCTTTATCGCAGCAGCTTGAAATCCTCCCAAATCAAGTTGATCTCGCAAAGCCAATCCAATCTCTTAGTCACCTGCTAGCAACAGATGGACCCTTACATCGGATGCTTGAATTGGAATCAGAAATGGATTACGAAACAACTTCCTTATTAATGGATTTGCTTGAAAGTCTCATTGAATATCTTTTTGTCCTGCCTGGAAAAATTGAAGTGACACATAATAAAATCGCTAAAAAATTTAATTAAAAGGTCCCCTTGAATCATGGTGTATTAACGGGATTCAAGGGGGTTTTACCATTTATTTTATTCAACCATAAATATATATTCTCTGAACCGTTCATAAAATAGGACTAAAAGGACTAAAGGAGCAGTGGAGGGGATGTCAATGGAGATAATAAAATGCCCGGATTGTAGGAAATTAAGATTATTTGAAGACGGAAGATGTTCAAATTGTGGGTATTGTTCAAGTGTCAGAGCATCCATTAATGCCTTATATTCACATCGAAAGCCCTCAAAATATGAACAATTCAAAGCAAGGAAAAAATCGAAAGCAAATTAAATCTAGGTGTCATCCTATTAGCCCAAAACATACACTTTCTATAGAAATAATTTTGAGGAGAGGATGAAATGCAGCCCGAAATGCAAAAAGCGATCATACTTGCTGAAAATATAAATGGGTTTATTAAATTTGTTCAAAATCAAAGAACATTAAATAATTTTAGAATTGATAACAATAAATTATTACAAATCAACTATCTAGTTGAAGAATACAAGTTTCAAATCGTTGCAGATGAACTAATCAGAATCAACCAGTTTGATTGGAATGAAAAATACACACTTTATCTCGTAAACCAATTCCAACAAGGAATTACCATCATTGACGAATATGTGAAGAATAACTACAATGAATTATTTATTGTGACAGCGAGATTACACACATTAATAAACTTATGTAATAGTTTTAGTAAAATAGCTTCATAAGGTACCATTATCCGCATTAGCCGTGCGGATTATTTGTTTAGTGTAAAAAATAATGAAAATTCAAAAGAGACTGACCTAAGCGTATGTTTTGATAAACGAATATAATTAGGGGAAAATATAACAGTAAAGATTTTTTTAAAAAGTAATCGATTTGATTTAAAAAGGCGGTATTTATTTATGTTTAAAAATTTTTTCAAAAGTAAAAAGGTAGAAGTGGATACTTCAATTTTGCAGCCATTGGAAGGGGAAATCATACCTTTAGATGTTGTTCCTGATCCAGTATTTTCGCAAAAAATGATTGGCGATGGTTTTGCTGTAAATCCTACAAATGGAACAGTTGTAGCTCCAGTAGATGGTGAGGTTATCAGTGTATTTCCGACCAAACATGCGGTTAGCGTAAAATCTGCCGATGGCAGAGAAATTTTAATTCATGTTGGACTTGAAACCGTATCTCTAAATGGGGAAGGCTTTACATCGTTTGTAAGTGACGGTCAACGTGTCCAAAAAGGTCAGAAACTGCTCGAAGCAGACTTCGATAGTATTAAAGAAAAAGTACCATCCATCATTACGCCAGTCATCTTTACAAACTTGGCAGAGGATGAAAAAGTGGTCATTGAAGAACAAGAAATAAAAATTATTAAAAAATAATATATACTCATGAGGGAGCAAGCTTTTAAGAGCTTGCTCTTTTTTATTTTTAGGAAAATTTAATTAACTAGATTCAAAAATAAACAAACATATATTATAATAAAAACAAAAATAAATAAAAATTAGTTCCGATTTAGCAAGGGGATGAAAAGGATGAGGGTAAGTTTATTTGCAACATGCCTTGTTGATATGTTCCAAAGCAATGTAGGTAAAGCAACGGTTGAGCTGCTGGAAAGACTTGGCTGTGAGATTGAATTCCCAGAATCACAGGTGTGCTGCGGGCAGCCAGCTTATAATAGTGGATATACAAAAGAGTCTAAAGAGGCGATGAAAAGGATGATTGATACTTTTTCGGAAGCGGAATACGTTGTATCACCCTCTGGGTCATGCGCTTTTATGTTTCATGAATATCCTCATGTTTTCAAAGGAGATCCTGTTTGGGAACCAAAAGCAAAAAAGTTAGCAGATAAAACCTATGAACTTACACAATTTATTGTCGATGTATTAAAGGTTGAAGATGTCGGGGCAAAATTGGAAGGAAATGCAACCTATCATACCTCCTGCCATATGACCAGATTACTAGGAGTTAAAGAAGCACCTATGATTCTTTTAAAAAATGTAAAAGGGCTTAATTTTACCGAGCTTCCTGGAAAAGAACAGTGCTGCGGATTTGGCGGCACTTTCTCGGTTAAAATGGCACAAATATCAGAACAAATGGTAGATGAGAAAGTCTGCCATGTAGAAGACACAGGTGCTGAATATCTCATTGGCGCCGATACCGGCTGTCTGATGAATATTGGCGGTCGTATTGATCGAAAAGGTAAGCCGATAAAGGTTATGCATATTGCTGAGGTATTGAATAGTCGATGATAGAAGTATCTCAATTTTACTGAAAATCATAGTGAAGAGCGATTTGGGTAAAGTGGGAAGGTCCCATATGCCCGAAAAATCAAGACGAAGAGAATTTTGGGTAAAGTGGGAAGGTCCTATATGCCCGAAAATCAAGCTGAATGGGAATTACGGTCAAATAGAGTAGTTCTATCTGACTCAAATAGGATGGGGGGGAAACCAAATGGCCATGAAAATAAGCAATGAGCACTTTAAGGAACGTGTCGACAAGGGCATTCATGACGATTTTATGCGTGGAGCTGTTTCTGGTGCACAAGATGGTATGGGTGTAAAAAGGCGCCTCGTAACGGAAGAATTGGGGAACTGGGAAGACTGGCGCTCACATGGAGAAGAAATTCGCCAGCATGTCCTTGAAAACTTAGATTATTATCTTGAGCAGCTTAGTGAAAATGTTGCCAAAAGAGGGGGGCATGTATTTTTCGCCCAAACAAAAGAGGAAGCTAACGAATATATTCGCGGGGTAGTAAAGCAGAAAAACGCCAAGAAAATTGTAAAGTCAAAATCGATGGTGACGGAAGAAATCAGCTTAAATGCAGCCTTGGAACAAGAAGGCTGTGAGGTCATTGAAACCGACCTTGGTGAATATATTCTCCAAGTCGATGATCACGACCCGCCATCCCATATTGTGGTGCCGGCGTTACATAAAAACAAAGAACAAATACGAGACGTGTTCACAGAAAAACTTGGCTACACGAAAACGTCAAAACCAGAAGAATTAGCCTGGCACGCCCGGGAAATGCTGCGAGATGAATATTTATCTGCTGATATTGGCATTACCGGTTGTAACTTTGCCGTCGCAGAAACAGGTTCTTTTAGTTTAGTAACGAACGAAGGGAATGCTGATTTAGTTACTGCGTTACCAAAAACACAAATTACCGTTATGGGAATGGAGCGGATCGTACCAACCTTTGAAGAAATGGAAGTACTCGTTTCCCTTTTAACCAGAAGTGCGGTTGGCCAGAAACTAACGAGTTATATTACCGTCCTTACAGGCCCAAGAGAAAAACTGGACGTGGATGGTCCAGAGGAATTTCACCTCGTCATTGTTGATAATGGACGCTCCAAAATCCTAGGGGGAGAATTCCAATCAGTACTGCAATGTATTCGCTGTGCAGCTTGCGTAAATGTATGTCCAGTCTATCGCCATGTCGGCGGCCATTCTTACGGTTCTATTTATTCAGGACCAATAGGGGCTGTGCTTTCACCGCTGCTAGGCGGTTACGATGAATTTAAAGAGCTGCCGTATGCTTCGACACTTTGCGGAGCATGTACAGAAGTTTGCCCGGTAAAAATTCCATTGCATAACCTCCTTCATAAACATCGAGAAGTCATTGTCGAGAAGGAAGGAAAGGCACCAATTTCAGAAAAACTAGCGATGAAGGCATTTGGGTTAGGCGCAGCATCACCAACTTTATATAAAATTGGTTCCAAAATTGCTCCAACCGCGATGAATCCGTTTACGTCTGGTGACAAGATCTCTAAGGGTCCTGGACCATTAAAGGCATGGACAGAAATCCGTGAGTTCCCGGCACCAAATAAAGAAAGATTTAGAGATTGGTTTAAAAACCGAGAAAAAGGGGGCAAATAGTATGACTGGTACAATACAAAATCGTGATGCCTTTTTGAATCAAATTGCCAGCCAGATTGGCAGGCCCCGGAAATCTGCTAAAGTCGAACGGCCAAAATGGAAATTTAGGCCGCAGGATGAGGTACTAAAAGGTGCAACACAAGATGAGCTCCTAGACGTGTTAACAGAGCAGTGTAAAAAAATCCATACAAGCCTTTACATCACTGATCTTAAAGACTTATCATCCACCCTTCACGAAGTTGTTACTCAATATGGTGGGGGACCAATCGTCACATGGAAGGATGAGCGGTTTTCAAAATGGGGTCTTGATTCTTTACTGAAAACACAATGGCCAAGCCAAGATTATGATGTTTATGAATGGGATCATACGAAGGGTTCAGAAAATATCAAAAAATCGGAAAAGGCAAATGTCGGAATCACAATTAGTGAAATCACGCTTGCGGAATCAGGAACGGTTGTATTATTCAGCGATCAGGATAAGGGCAGAACAGTAAGCTTTTTACCTGCGACGTATATCGCGCTGATTCCAAAAAGCACGCTAGTACCAAGAATGACACAGGCTGCCCAAAAAATGAGAGAAATTTATGAAAAAACAGGACATGTCGCTTCTTGTATCAATTTTATAACTGGACCGAGTAATTCAGCAGATATCGAATTAAATCTTGTGGTTGGTGTACATGGGCCAGTAAAAGCTTCTTATATTGTTATTAATGATTTATAACCGAAATAAAAAGGAGAGATTTCCTTGAAAGTAGGGTTCATTGGTACCGGGTGGTTTGCAAAAACGCATGCAGCGATATTGTCAGAAATGGATGGAGTAGATGTAGCTGCATTCTGTGGTACAACTATTGAAAAGGCTGAAAAAGAAGCGAGAAACTGGTCGAACGCAAAGGGTTATACAAATGTTGATGATATGTTAGAAAAACAGAAACTCGACGCTGTCTATATTTGTGTACCACCAATGGCACATGGAGAAATTGAATTGGCTTTGATAGATAGAAACATTCCTTTCTTTGTAGAAAAACCGCTTGGAATAGACGAACAGCCGATCCAGATTGCAAGGAAAATAGAAGAAAAAGGACTTATTACCTCAGTTGGATACCACTGGCGTTATAAAGAAACGACAAATAAGGCTTTGGCATTACTACAGGAAAGTAAAGCGGGGATTGCCGTAGGTTATTGGATGGGGAATATGCCGATGATTCCTTGGTGGAGAGATGTAGATAAATCCGGGGGCCAATTTGTGGAGCAAACCACACATATTGTCGACCTTTTACGGTACTTATGTGGTGAAATTATCGAAGTGTATGCAGCTTATGGCAACAAGGTCATGCAGGAAAAGGTGGAAGGAACCACTGTGGCGGACGTTGGCAGTGTCATGATGAAGTTAAAAAATGGCATGGTAGCAACGATCTCAAATACTTGTATCTTGAAAGATTCCGGCAAGGTAGGTTTGGATTTGTATTTAGAAGAAGGAATTATAGAGTTGCGTAATGAGCATTTACGAGAAATTAACGGAAAACAAATACTAGAATATAAAGATCAAGTTAATCCATACATGGTAGAAAATAAGATATTTCTTGAAGCAGTAAAAACTGGCAACCCAGAAAAAATATTAGCAGACTACAAAGATTCTCTAAAAACACACCAAGTAACTCTTGCAGCCAATCAATCAGCAATAAGCGGTCAGCCAATTAAATTGGGAGTTTAGCAATAATAAAAAACGAAGTCGACAAGTCTATGTGCTAGTCGGCTTTTTATATAGGCTTTGTAGAAGACTTGATTTCATTTTTTCCATAAAACCTTATGAAGGACGAATCTCAATGTGGAATCACCTGATTAGTCTTTCATCAACCTTATGAAGGACAAATCTCACTGGGAATTCTCCTGATTAGTCTTTCATCGACCTTATGAAGGACGAAACTCATTCGAAACTTTACTAAGTTGTCCTTCATTGACCTTTTATACCGTTGTCCTAAAAATAAAACAAACTTTTATACAAGAAAACAAAAAAATAAAAACATTTATATTTTCGCTATTCAAAAATAAACAAACATATATTATAATAAAACAGAAGATAACAAACATAATTACAAACAAACGGGGGAACTAGTAAATGGTAAAGAACTTATGGGAAAGTGAAAAAGCTTCACAAGCAGCTAAAGGGGTAGAAGAATTAGTGTATCGTTCCAATTTAATTGGAACAGATCGTGCCGTTTGTAACTGGGGTGGCGGCAATACTTCCATGAAAACAACGGAAAAAGACTTTCGTGGTCGTGATATTGAAGTGATGTGGGTAAAGGGCAGCGGCTCTGATTTGGCAACGATGAAGGCTCAAAACTTCACGGGACTAAATTTAGAGGATATTCGCCCATTATTCGAACGTGATGAAATGACCGACGAAGATATGGTTGCCTATCTTTCGCATTGCATGATTGACAGCAAGCATCCAAGAGCTTCTATTGAAACGTTATTACACGCATTTTTACCATTCAAGCATGTTGACCATACACACCCAGACGCCATCATCAGCATTTGCTGTGCAGACAATGGTAAGCAAATTGCGGAAGAGATTTTTGGAGCTCGGTTTGTTTGGGTACCATATGTACGCCCTGGCTTCACACTTTCAAAAATGATCGCAGAAGGTGTAAGAAACAATCCAAATGCTGAACTAGTGTTAATGGAAAAACACGGACTGGTGACATGGGGAGAAACTTCTAAAGAGTCCTACTCAAAAACGATTGAAATCATCAATGAAGCAGAAACCTTTATCAATGCAAAATTAAATGAAGAAACTGTGTTTGGCGGTCAAAAATATCAATCTCTTACTGATGAAGAAGCAGCCAGCATTCTAGCAAAAGTAATGCCGATCATCCGCGGTGCCGTAAGTGAAGAAAAGAAAATGCTTTTAACTTACGATCGTGGTGAAGATGTACTTCAATTTGTTAACAGCTATCAAGCACCTGAGCTTTCACAGATCGGAGCAGCTTGCCCAGATCACTTAGTCCATACAAAAATGGTACCACTATACATCAATTGGGATCCACAAACAAAAGATGTTGAAGCATTAATCGAAAGCATCAAAGAAGGAGTTGCTAGTTTCAAAGAGGGATACAAGGCTTACTTTGAGGGCAACAAAAACGAAGGCGACAAAATGTTTGAACCAGCTCCACGTGTTATTTTAATTCCTGGTGTAGGTATGGTGAATTCTGGTAAGGATGTAAATAACTCAAGAGTAAGCGGTGCCCTGTATCACCGTGCGATTGCTGTAATGAAAGGTTCTACCACTCTAGGAAACTTTGTTTCATTAAGTGAAAACGAATCTTATAACGTAGAATACTGGCCATTGGAATTATACAAATTAACTCTTGCTCCTGCTGAAGCTGAATTTTCTCGCAAAGTAGCTTTCATTACTGGTGGAGCAGGCGGTATCGGTAGTGCAACTGCTCGTCGTTTAGTATCTGAAGGTGCTCACGTAGTACTGGCAGATTTAAATCTTGAAGGCGCAGAAAAGGTAGCAGCTGAAATTAACGAGCAATACGGTTCTAACCGTGCCCTTGCTGTGAAAATGGATGTTACAAGTGAAGAGCAAGTCCAAGCTGCATTTGATCAAACAGCTCTTACATTTGGTGGCGTAGACATTATCGTAAACAATGCAGGTCTTGCTACATCTAGTCCATTTGACGAAACTACTCTTAAAGAGTGGAACTTAAACATGAATGTGCTAGGTACTGGCTATTTTTTAGTAGCACGCGAAGCATTCAAACAAATGAAGGGCCAAGGGATCGGCGGTAACATGGTATTTATCGGTTCTAAGAACTCTGTGTATGCAGGTAAAAATGCAGCAGCTTATAGCTCTGTAAAAGCACTTGAAACACACTTAGCAAGATGTATCGCAGCTGAAGGCGGCGAGTTTGGAATCCGTGTTAACTCTGTTCTTCCGGATGCGGTACTTCAAGGTTCTGCCATTTGGGGATCAAGCTGGCGGGAAGAACGTGCGGCAGCGTACGGAATTCACCCAGACCAATTAGAAGAACACTATCGTAAGCGTACTACATTACTAGTAAATATCTACCCATCAGATATTGCTGAATCCATCGCATTCTTTGCTTCATCAAAATCTGACCGAACTACAGGATGCATGTTAACTGTTGATGGCGGAGTTCCAGCTGCGTTTACAAGATAAGTAATTTTAGTGGGTGACGAGAACAGATATGCAAATCCTTAGTATTGAACATTTGTATGAGGTATTAAATAGAGCAGTAGAGTTAAATCTGCATCAGGAATTTATTGAATTAGTAGTAAGTGAAATAAACAATAAAACGATAATAGTAAATTAAAGTAAAGAAAAAATAACTAAATGCCTTTATCAATGAATTTAGGGCATAAAGAACAGACGCAAATTTTAATTAAATTTGCGCAAGTATTAATGAAATAATCAAACTGGTCCCAAATTGGCCTCCTTTTTGGGACCTGTTTTATTTTTGGTAAGATTACGATATAAATATTTTGTAACTATATAGACGTAAATGCTTGTTTTATATATGATTAATGAAAACGTATTCTAACGGGGTGACACAATGCAGAACAATGTCGTTTTTGGGAGATTGTATATTGTTTGTGATTGTATTATGAAACTAGCTTATCTAAATCTTTTATGGATTGTCTTCTCAGTAGGTGGATTAATTGTTTTTGGCAGTATACCTGCTTCTGTATCCTTATTCACCATCGTACGGAAATGGCTGATAAATAAAGAAACGGATTTGCCAATTTTTCATACCTTTTTTCAGATTTACAAAAATGAGTTTCTTAAATCAAATAAGCTTGGATTTATCTTAGTTATTATGGGACTGTTTTTATATTATGATTTTAAATTGATTATGGCCAATGGAGGAATCCTGCAATATACATTAATGGTTCCTTTACTTTTGATTAGCCTATTTTATGTCATTACACTTCTTTATATCTTCCCTGTGTATGTACATTTTGATCAAAAGGTATTCCAGTACTTTAAAAATTCGTTTTATATTGGATTAATAAATATTGATATTACGATTCTTATGGTGTTATTAATCACTCTAATCGGATTCTTTTTCTCAATCATACCAGGTTTATTTCCATTTTTTTGCTTGAGCTTACCTGGGGTTTCGATTATGTGGGGAGCAGCCTTAAGCTTTCGAAGAATTGAAAAGAAACAGCAAAAGATTAGTGCTTAAAAGTGAGAGTTTCAAGTGTGTTTATTAGATTCATAAAATTTTGCCAGAAACTTAGTTTGTCCGATAGACAAACTAAGTTTCTGTAGCTATAATAAAATAAATGAAACGTATTCAAATACAAGATTACTAAATCATTAATCTTATATTTGAAATATCTGTAAGCGTTGCCACAGCATACATAACATAGACAAATAAAAATGTGCTGGCAGTTTATTACTACCAGCACATTTAAATATATATCATCAAGTTTAAACAAAAAAGACATGCAATTAATCACTTCTTATTAATCGGAGGGAAATATATGTCAAGACTAGTGGAAATGCAGGAAGGTTCATTTTATACTGGGCAATATCGCAATCTATTTAAAGAAATTGGAAAAACAGATGAAGAAATTTCAACTAGAATTCAGCAAAATTGGGAAGAGTTATTCAATGGAAATGAGGATACAAGAATCTACTATCCCGTTGGAGATGATTTAGGATACATGCTGGATACAGGAAACCTGGATGTACGGACTGAGGGCATGTCATATGGAATGATGATGGCTGTACAAATGGACAATAAAGAAGTCTTTGATCGTTTGTGGAAGTGGACTATGAAGTATATGTATATGACCACTGGAGAAAATGCGGGCTACTTTGCATGGTCTTGTAACCCGGACGGTTCTAAACGAGCTTATGGTCCCGCGCCGGATGGAGAAGAATTTTTTGCAATGGCGTTGTTTTTTGCTTCTCATCGTTGGGGTGATGGTCATGCGCCTTTTAATTATAGCATTCAGGCGAAAGACTTGCTGCGTACTTGTATTCATAAAGGAGAAAATGGTGACGGATATCCAATGTGGAATACGGAAAATAAACTCATTAAATTTATCCCAAATTGTGAGTTTTCCGACCCATCTTATCATTTACCACACTTCTATGAACTCTTTGCACTATGGGCTTACGAAGAGGATCGGCCGTTTTGGAAGGAAGCAGCAGCTGCGAGCAGAGAATATCTAAAAATTGCTTGTCATCCAGTAACAGGCTTGGCTGCAGAGTATGCATATTATGATGGAACGCCAAACAATGAAAATGGGTATGGGCATTTTTTTAGTGACTCTTATCGCGTTGCAGCAAACATCGGGCTTGATTTTGAGTGGTTTAGAGGAGATGAATGGGAGCGGGAAGAAGCAAATAAAATTCAAGCCTTCTTTGCGGAAAAAGTCCCTGCTGACTATCGCAGATACACGATTGCCGGTGAACCATTCGAAGAGAAATCTCTTCATCCTATTGGCTTGCTTGCAACAAACGCCATGGCTTCTCTAGCCGCCGATGATATTGAGGGTAAAAAATGGGTGGAGTTGTTGTGGAATACTCCGGTTAGAACTGGGGTTAGAAGATACTATGATAACTGCTTATACTTTTTTAGTATTTTAGCCTTAAGTGGCAACTATAAAATTTGGATGCCAAAAGAATAGATTAATAAAAAGGAAGGTCCGCAAGGTTTTATTTTGCGGGCCTTCTCAATAAATGGAATTGTTTTTATTTTTCTTCGATAAATTCCTAAATACATATTAAGCGTGTAAAAGTAGGAGAGTGACGGAAATGAACAAAGTTATGTTAGTAGATGATGAAATGTATTTCCGTAAAGGATTAAGAAATTTAATAAATTGGGAAGACTGTGGCTTTAAGGTAGTCGGAGAAGCCGCAAACGGCGAAGATGCCCTTAAGATGATCCATGATTTAAACCCGGACCTTGTGATTACAGATATCCGTATGCCTGTACTTGATGGTATTGGACTCATTAAACAAGCCATAGAAATAGAGGGAATTCACACTAAATTTATTATTATCAGCGGATATAGTGATTTTAAATATGCACAACAAGCATTAAGATACGGTGTTCACGATTTTGTATTAAAGCCAATTGACCAAGATGAAATTGAACAAACACTTAGAGTACTATCAAAAACGTTAAACGAGGAAAAAAAACTTCAAGAACAAAGGCTGGAAGAACAAGTAAAAAAAGTGTTTCATCATCTTTTGTCAGGAGAGGTTGAAGAGAATGATTCCAAAGACCTTTTAAAACTCCTTTCCCTTGGGAATCCAAGCGAGTTCTTTTACCTACTGGTCGAAGTAAATGGAGTACATGAGTCTAGCAAGATAAAACAAGTTAAATCTACATTAGCCGATATAATCGGAAATGTTTGTGAACGCAAAGAAAGAATCTGTATTCAAGAGGTATCAAACGGTGTTTTGGGTGTGTTAATTACCTCAAATCACTTATCAAGGTTTCAAATGAGCCTAAAGAAATTGATTACTTGGGTAAGGAAAGAACTGACGAACAGGATCTCCAAGAATTTTACATTTTACGTTGGTAAAGGAGTACCAAGCCTTACTTTGTTAAAGAATTCCAATGAAACGGTGGAAAAGGCACAACAGCATAAATATGCAAATAGCGAAGATGGACTCCTTTTCTTTGAAAAGATTGTAGATAAACCGATTACGTTTGCCGAGCTGGACGAAACAGTATATCATCCATTAATTGAACAAATTGAAGAAGAATCTACATCTATGATTAAGCATTCAATAGACGTACTTTTTCAGTCTCTTGTCTCAAAGAAACTATCTAAAACTGCAGTTCTTGCTTCACTTACTAGTTTTATACAAAATGTACATAAAATTATTAAGAAGATGGGAGGAGATCCTTCAAGTTTACAATCGTATCGGGTTATTTTTCACCTGCAAAATTACCCCTTGACTATACCTCAGATAAAGGAATTGATTATTGATTTTGTAATTGAGTGTAAAGATGAAATTTCTAATTTAAGGAAGCAGGCTACAAATGGTGAAGTTCACAAAATAAAACATTATATTGACTTACATTACCACGAGAATATTAGCTTAAAAACTATTGCTTCTAAGTTTTTTATGAATCCAGTATATTTGGGGCAATTGTTTAAGAAAACATATGGAATCTACTTTAAGGATTACTTACTTCAAGTAAGAATTAACGAGGCTAAAAAGCAGCTGCGTCAATCCGAAAAAAGAATTTATGAAATAGCTGAAAGCGTTGGATTCAATAATACGGATTATTTTGTGACTATTTTCGGAAAGTTAGAGAAAATTACACCATCTGAGTATCGGAATAAATTAATAAACGATAGAAAAGTGATAAAAAAATGAGAAGGTCAACCCTAAGTTTTCATAATATTCGATTAAAAAATAAAATGCTGATCATGTACTTTTTTGCCGTATTCATTCCAATCGTATTAACAAATGTAATCTTTTATATTGTTACAATTGAAAATGTTAAAAAACAGCAAATGGATGATAGCACCTTGGCATTGCAGCAGATTAATAGTGAATTTAAAAGGATTATTGACGAGGCTGTAGGAATATCTTCCTCCTATTATACTAACTTAAATTTAAATCTATTTTTAGAAACCGATTATATGTCAGATATAGAATATATAGAAAGACATTATAATTTTTTAAGAAATCTCAATCAGACTAACCCATTAAACCCATCTATTAACAGCATTCGCTTTTATACAGATAACCAAACAGTCATCTATTCAGGCGGGGTTTATCCAATTGACAGCCTTGAACAATCAATACACTTCGAGGATGAGCTTACAAAAAGTAATGGCTCGCAAATACTGATTGATACACCTTCAAATAAAAATTTAGAAACCTTTAGTATTATCCGTAATTTGGATTACTTTTATAAAGATAAACAAAAATTTGTAAAGGTTGAAATAAATTCTTCAGCGATAAGAGGCATCTTTAACAACGTAACCTTTAAAGGGGATGTTTACTTACTTAATGAAAGAGGGGAGATTGAATACACAACCAATCGTTTCTTAACACAAATGGATAAGTCTATTAATTTTAATCAAATAAATAAAGAGAATAATCAGGTTACCATCCGTACGAAACTTGATAGCGGTTCTTATTTAAAAGACTGGACAATTGTAGGAACCATATCGGAAGAAACAATGCTTACAACAGTTAATAAATCTAAACTCTTTATTTTCTTGCTGGCATGTATAAACTTTTTAGCACCAACCATTATTATTGTGGTTATATCTAGATCATTTTTGATTCGATTACAAAGGATTTTACGCCATGTAAAGAGGATGGAGAAACAAAACTTTGAGCTTATTGATGACCAGGAATTTGAAGATGAAATTGGTCAATTAACAAGTGAATTCAATAGAATGACTAAAAAAATCAAGGATTTAATTAATGATGTGTTATTAGTTAATATTCAAAACAAGGATTTAGAAATTAAACGAAACCGGGCACAGTTAAGTGCACTGCAAAGCCAAATCAATCCTCATTTTTTATTTAACGCTTTAGAAACCATTCGAATGAGAAGCTTAATGAAGGAGGAAAAAGAAACCGCGAAAATCATTCATAATATGGCTAAAATTTTTAGAAACTCCCTGACGTGGGGGAGGGACTTTGTACCAATTAGGGATGAAATAAATTTAATTATTAGCTTTTTAGAAATTCAAAGATATAGATTCGGAGATAAATTAGATTATGAAATTCATGTGGATGAATCTACAGAAGAATATAAGATTCCAAATATGGCCATTTTACCATTTATAGAAAACGCAAGCATTCATGGAATTGAGCCATTGAAGGAAAATGGAAAAATTAATCTATCAATTTCTTTAAAAGATAATCTTCTAACCTGTGTTATTAAAGATAATGGGGTTGGAATGACGGAAGGGAAGAGAAAGCAATTATTAGCATCATTAAAAAATGAGGAAGATATAGGGGAGAATGTTGGAATTAAAAATGTTTATTATCGCTTGAATCTATACTATCCGGATCAGTTCTATTTTAATATTGATAGTCATCTAGACTATGGAACAATCATCACCATTCAATTGCCACTTCAAATAGATAGCCAGATAAACGGCAATTTAGAAAAAAACCTATACTTTATTAAGTAACATCTATAGTTTTTAGGTAGTGAGAAAAAGCTATTCCATTTTATAATGAAAGTGCTTTCATAAAAGAAATGGGGGGTAAGCAAATGTTTAAGAGTAAGATTTTTATGGTACTTCTAATGTTTGTGCTGCTAGTGTCTGTAGCAGGATGCACAAAAGACGAAAGTTCAAGTGGTAAGGAAAGTAAATCAGGTGACTCAAAGGAACCAGTAACATTCAGTTATTACAATGCAGCAAGCCCTGGAAAAGACATGAATACGAACGAAACAGTGATTGGGAAAGAGCTCGAAAAACAAACGGGTGTAAACTTTAAGGTAGAATATGCTGTCGGTGATATTAACACTAAAATTGGGACAATGATTGCAAGCGGTAAGTATCCAGATCTATTAGTTCCAGATGCTGCTTTACCCAAAGTATTAGATGCAGGTGCTTTTATTGAGCTTAATGATTTAATCGACAAACATGCACCAAATATTAAAAAATTATATGGCCCATATTTAAATAGAATGAAAGACAAAGACGGAAAAATTTTCTTTATTCCGATGGAAGCTAGCCAAGGGTTTATTGCAAACCCTAATATTGACCAAGGTGCATTTTGGATTCAGCGTGCAGTATTAAAAGAAGCTGGCTATCCTAAAATTAAAACTCTTGATGAATATTTTAAGTTAATTGAAGATTACAAAAAGAAGCATCCAGAGGTGGAAGGAAAATCAACAATTGGGTTTACAGCTTTAACTTATGACTGGAGATTCTTTGCCCTATCAAATACTCCTAACCATTTAGCAGGCTACCCAAATGATGGCGGCGTTCAGGTTGATATGAAAACACATGAAGCTAAGGTTTACGGAAACAATGATGACACCAAACGTTATTTAAAAGAATTAAACGAGTTAAATAGCAAAGGATTGTTTGACAAGGAAGCGTTTGTTGGTAACTATGATGAATATCTTGCAAAGTTAACATCTGGACGTGTACTAGGGTTTTTTGACTACGGATGGCAAATTGGACAAGCAGAGGATAATCTTAAAAATGCCGGTGTTGACGATAAGCGTTATATGGCGTTACCAATTACATTTGATGAAAATACAAAAGATCAATATTTAGATCCACCATCATTTGTATCTAACCGTGGTGTTGGTATTACCGTTAGTGCGAAGGATCCTGTTCGTATCATTAAGTATTTGGACAATATGGTCAAAGAAGAAAACCAAAAACTAATTCTGTGGGGAATTAAAGGCGACACTTATGAAGTAAATGATGAAGGTCGTTTCTATCGTACAGAAGAACAAATTGCTAAAACATCGGATGAGAAATTTAGAGAAGATTTTGGTTCTAAGATTTATGAATGGGGCTGGCCTCGTGGAAATGGACTTTACGCCGATGGTAATGCATGGGAGCCAAGAAGGCAAGCAGAAGTTGCTCAAATGTCCTACACAGACGGAGATAAAAAATTGCTAGAAGCATATGGAGTTCAAGTGTTCTCTGACCTTTTTGCTAAGCCAGAGGATCGTCCTTGGTATCCAGCTTGGAGTGTACAACTTGAAGAGGGATCAAAGGAACAAATATTCTCTCAAAGACAAACAGATTTGCAAAAGAAATATTATCCTAAATTAGTTTTAGCTAAACCTTCAGAATTCGAATCCATTTGGACAGAGTATAAGAAAGAATATAATGCTCTGGATGTAAAGGTTTACGAGGAGACGATGACCAAGGAAATCAAAAAGCTAATTGACCAAGCTGAGTAATAGAAAAAAGAGGTGAAGGCCGATATTGCCAAATTGGCTTTTCGGCTTTCTCCTTTAAATAACATTAATCCTCAAGATCATAAGCCGCACCTTGGAGCCAGGTGTGTGAATGATTATTCTGGGGTGTGGCTTATGATGATGAGTATATAACGTTTGCTTACTAAAGAGGAGGGGGTAAATATGCAAATGGAGTCAAGAGTAACACAGGAGGGAATCGATACCTCCATATTGGTTCAGCCAAAAAAATCTAAGAAAATATTTATTAAGAAAATGATGACACAAAAAGCATTGATTGCAATGAGTTTTCCATTTTTGATATGGTTATTCATTTTCAAATACATTCCATTGTGGGGTTGGTCAATTGCTTTCCAGGATTTTAAGCCTGCTAAAAGTCTGCTTGACCAGGAATGGATTGGGCTTGAACATTTTAAGTTTTTATTTACTGACCCTAATTTTTACCGCGTGCTTCGTAACACACTTGGTATGAGCACCATTAACCTAGTTTTAGGTTTTGTCACGGCAATTGGTCTTGCCCTCCTATTAAATGAAATTAGACATGCTAAGTTTAAAAAATTGGTCCAAACGATTAGTTATATGCCCCATTTCATTTCGTGGGTAGTTGCAGCTAGTATAATTTCTTACTCTCTTTCCCTTGATAACGGTATTGTCAATATCGTCTTATTAAAATTAGGGATCGTCGATGAACCCATTCTATGGCTTGGTAAGGAAACGTGGTTTTGGGGAATCAATGGGGTATCCGATATTTGGAAAAATGTGGGATGGAATACAATCATTTATTTAGCTGCTATTACAATGATTGACCCTGAGCAATATGAGGCAGCTGATATTGACGGTGCTACTAGGTTACAGCGTATACGATATATCACATTGCCATCTTTAAAACCAACTATCATTATTTTGATGATCATGAATTTAGGATATATCTTAGAATCAGGCTTTGAGGCTCAATATCTATTAGGAAATCCATTAAATCTCGCCTATTCGGAAAACTTGGATATTTATGTATTAAAATACGGGATTTCATTAGGTAACTTCTCGCTTGCCACTGCTGCAGGAATATTTAAGACGGTCGTTAGTTTCATTTTCTTATTTATAGCAAACCATATTGCCAAACGGTTTGATCAGCCAAGGCTTTTCTAGGAGGGATTTTTATGGGACAAAAAGGACTTTTTAAAGCAACCAGGTATCATTCAGGACCAGGTGATTATATTTTTGATATTTTTAATTACACGTTTATGGTTTTCCTTTGTGTTGTAATGTTGTATCCGTTTCTAAACCAAATGGCGGTTTCTTTAAATGATGCTAATGATTCCATAAAAGGCGGAATTTTTCTCTTGCCTAGAGAATTTACTTGGGCCAATTATCAACATGTATTTGGTGAGGCTAGCATTATACAATCTTTCATGATTTCAGTTCTACGAACACTCATCGGAACATTGACTTCCGTACTTGGTACTGCAATGGTTGCGTATACCATTAGCCGCAAGGATTTTGTGTTTAAAAAATTTGTGACAATCGCCTTTGTTCTTACGATGTATTTCAATGGAGGACTTATTCCTAACTATTTGCTAATCAAGGAACTAAATTTATTAGATAGCTTTTGGGTATATATTTTACCTGGAATCATTGGAGTATTTAATCTTATTGTTATTCGCTCATTTATTGAGGGAATTCCTGAGAGTTTATTCGAATCAGCAAAAATTGATGGGGCAGGAGATTTTACTATATTTATTAAAATTGTCCTCCCATTGTCAATGCCGGTCTTAGCTACTGTTTCATTATTTGTTGCCGTTTATCAATGGAATTCATGGTTTGATGTTTTCTTGTATAATTCTTCTGTTCCAGAATTAAGTACTTTGCAATATGAACTTATGAAAATTCTACAGAACTCAAACGCGTCAATGTCAGGTAAAACTGCCGCAGATGCTTTTGCGAGTAGTAATTCATCTGCAAACTCAGTTACACCTACTTCCATTAGAGCAACCATGACCATTATTGCTAGTTTACCAATCATAATGGTTTACCCATTCCTGCAAAAGTATTTCGTAAAAGGATTAACGTTAGGCGGAGTAAAAGGTTGAAAAAAGAATCAGATGAGTTCTCTCATCTGATTTTTTTAATAAAATTATTGAATTAAGGAGAGATTCATAATGGTGAAAACGACAGTAGAAGTTCCTTCTTTATCTAAGGTGTATGAAGCATCTTTTAACATTGGTGCAGCTGTGAATTTAAGGACAATTGAGTCACAAAAGGATTTATTAAGAAAACATTTTAATAGTATTACAGCCGAAAATGATATGAAATTTATTGAAATTCAGCCTGTTGAGGGACAGTTTACGTTTGAAAAAGCTGATCAATTGGCTGCCTTTGCGAAGGAAAATGGAATGAAAATGCGCGGGCATACATTAGTCTGGCATAATCAGACGCCTGAATGGGTATTTGAAGGCGCAGATAGAGAAACGCTTTTACAACGAATGAAAGAACATATTACTGCGGTAATGAACAGATATAAAGGGACGATTTTCTGCTGGGATGTGGTAAACGAAGCGGTAACTGATGAGGGTACAGAATTATTACGTTCTACTAAATGGTTAGAAATAATCGGAGAAGATTATATCGAAAAAGCATTTGAATTTGCACATGAGGCAGACCCGGCCGCCCTGCTTTTTTACAATGATTATAATGAATCTAATCCGGAAAAACGCGAAAAAATCTATAAACTTGTCAAATCTCTAGTTGATAAGGGTGTTCCGATTCACGGAATTGGCCTCCAAGCGCATTGGAATTTAGTCAATCCAAGTCTCGAAGATATTCGTACAGCGATTGAACGGTACGCATCCCTTGGCTTGAAGCTTCACCTTACAGAATTGGATGTATCCGTCTTCAACTTTGAAGATAAGCGGACTGACCTTACAGAACCTACCCAAGAAATGTTAGAGTTGCAGGCTGAAAGATACCACCAAGTATTTCAAGTGCTTCGTCAATATCGAGATTATATTACTTCTGTAACCTTTTGGGGAGCGGCCGATGATTATACCTGGTTAAGCGATTTTCCTGTTAGAGGCAGAAAAAACTGGCCATTCCTTTTTGACGAAAATCATCAGCCAAAAGAATCTTTTTGGAAGGTTGTTCAATATTAAACATAGTTTAGTAGAGATGGCAGGCAGAAAAGGGAGAATAGCAGATGTTACCTTTGAATCTTAATCTACAGGGGAAAGTAGCTGCCGTAACAGGCGGTGGTGGAGTTTTATGCGGATGTATGGCTAGAGAATTGACAAGACAGGGAATGAAAGTGGCTATATTAAACACAACCTTTGAAAAGCAGTTAAGGTTGTTGAGGACATCAAGTGTGAAGGTGGTGAGGCCATCGACATCGAATGTGATGTCCTAAGTGTTGATAGTGTGAAACGTGCAGAGGAAATTGTCACTGCGGAATTTGGTGTCTGTGATGTCCTTATCAATGGTGCAGGCGGCAATCATCCAAATGGAATTACTACAAAGGAAATCTTTGAAAAAAATGATCTTCCCAGTGGATGGCGGATTTTTGGCTTACTCGGGAGTATACAAATAAACTCTAAAAATGGTGGGAATGTATGATCAATGTAGCGATTATCGGTACAGGAGCCATTGCTTCCGCACTTATAAAGCATATCATCTTTTTCAAGATCGATGTAAGATTGGCGCTATTTGTGACATTTATCCTGAAGAGGCTGAAAAATGGCATCAGATTTTAACCTCGATGCTGAAGTTTACATCGACTATCACCAAATGTTAAATAGGCGTTCTTTATGAACGTCTTGTAACCCCTGAAAGGGTGAAATCAATGCCAATTACGGTACAAAATGTACTTGATAAATTAATGGAACCAGTGGAGAGAATCCCAAAGACTGTGGATACTCTTAAGGCAGGTAATCTAGGAACTGAAATAAAGGGAATTGCGACAGCCTTTATGGCTACACACAAGGTCATTGAACAAACCATTGCTTTGGGTGCAAATTTGTTGATTACCCATGAAGGGATATACTTCAGCCATCACGACGATACCGAATTTTTGGAAAAGGATCCGGTGTATGACGAAAAACGCAGGTTGATTATTGAGTCAGGTCTTGCAATCTACCGTTTCCATGATTATTGGCATCGGTATCAGCCAGATGGAATTATGGCTGGTTTAATTCAGGCTCTCGACTGGCAAGCCTATATTGAAGAAAATCAGCAAGCTGTAACAATTCTAACGATTCCACCCATGACATTAGCACAGATTTCCGAGTATCTAAAGGTACGGCTAGGGATACAGTATTTACGATATTCTGGAGATTTAGCGATGAGATGTACTCGCATTGGGCTCTTAGCTGGGTATCGAGGTGGGGGAAGTTTATGTATCCCGCTATATGAACAGGAAGAATTAGATTTAATTATTTATGGAGAAGGACCAGAATGGGAAACTCCGGAATATGTCCGAGATGCGATTAAACTAGGAAAGAACAGAAACCTTATCGTTCTTGGGCATATGGAAAGTGAAGAACCTGGAATGAGTTATTTATCACAATGTTTGCAATCAATGTTTCCGAGTATACCAACCTATTTTATTCCAGTAGAGCAAGCCTTGCAGGTTATATGAATCGGAAAACGTTAATGAAATGGATAGGCAGTGATAAAGTTGAAAAGTACTTTCAAAAATAGCTCAAAAAATAGTGCAGACTTATACAAAGCAGAACATAATGAAAGTTATGCTGCTTGGCTGCAATATAAAAAGATAGAAAATCGAGTCATAGCAGAAGAATATACTCAATGGTGCAGGAGTCTTACCGTTTTAGGGGATTCTGTCGTCATGGAATCCGCTAAGAGGGAACTTATCGAAGGTATTTCTTCTATGTTAGGAATGAAGCCGGAATCCAGCTCGGAACCTCAGCAATCTGGTCTTGTATTAGCTGAAATAGGTACGGTTGGCGATTTAGTAGATGTAGATGGTAAACAACTAAATGATGATGGATACGTAATTAAAACAGTTTTCTCGGGTCAGGAAAATACTATATACATTGTGGGCAAAAAGGATAAAGGTGTCTTATATGGTGCCTTTCATTTATTGCGCCTCATGCAAAACAGGGAAAATATACAACAGCTCAACATCGTTGAAAACCCTAAAAATCAATTACGCATGCTTAACCAGTGGGACAATATGGATGGCAGTATCGAACGAGGATATGCAGGAAACTCGATTTTCTACAAAGACTATCAATTCTCAGCTGAGCTTAATAGAGTTGGAGATTATGCAAGACTTCTAGCTTCCGTTGGTATTAACGGAATTGCTATTAACAATGTGAATGTTCACCAGGAGGAGACGAATTTAATTACCAGCTCTTTACTCCCAAAAGTGGCTGAAGTGGCCGGTATTTTTAGGTCTTATGGTATTACAACATTCCTTAGCGTCAATTATGCGAGTACAATCCAAATTGGAAATTTAACAACAGCTGACCCGCTAAATTCAGAGGTTCGCGAATGGTGGAAAGAGAAAGCAGAAGAGATATACAGCTATATTCCTGACTTCGGCGGGTTCCTAGTGAAAGCCGATTCAGAACACCGCCCTGGACCATTTACATATGGACGCAATCATGCAGATGGTGCAAATATGCTCGCAGATTCACTACAGCCTTTTAATGGGATTGTTCTTTGGAGATGTTTTGTTTATAACTGCCTTCAAGATTGGCGTGACCGCTCTACCGATCGAGCAAGAGCTGCATATGACCATTTTAAACCGTTAGACGGCCAGTTCCATTCCAATGTAATATTACAGATTAAGAACGGTCCAATGGATTTCCAAGTCCGCGAAGCTGTTTCGCCATTATTAGGTGCGATGGAAAAAACGAATCAAATGTTGGAATTCCAAATCACTCAAGAATATACAGGACAACAACGGCATCTTTGTTATCTGGTTCCACAATGGAAAGAAATTCTGGATTTTGACACGTATGCAAATGGAAAGGGATCAGAGATCAAAAAGGTCGTAGATGGCTCTCTGTACCGCAACCGGTATAGCGGGATTACCGCCGTATCCAATATTGGAAATGATTATAATTGGACCGGTCACACGCTTGCACAAGCTAATCTATACGGATTCGGACGCTTGACGTGGAACCCAGATTTAACATCTGAAAGTATCACAGATGAATGGATCGGACAAACCTTTGGCGATGATCAATTGGTTAAAGAACAGGTTAGCAGAATGTTGCTAAAATCATGGAGTATCTATGAAAAATATGCGTCACCACTTGGTGTTGGCTGGATGGTAAATCCAAATCACCATTATGGACCAAACGTCGACGGGTATGAATACTCCGTTTGGGGGACGTACCACTTTGCAGATTGGCAAGGAATTGGAGTGGACAGGACGGTAAAAACAGGAACGGGTTACACCTCTCAATATTTTAAAGAAAATGCAGAAATGTATGAAGGGCTTGAAACATGCCCAGATGAATTGCTGTTATTTTTCCATCATGTCCCTTATACGCATAAGCTAAAATCAGGAGTAACAGTGATTCAACATATTTACAATACTCACTTTGAAGGGGTAGAAGAGGCTGAGGAATTGGTTGAAACTTGGTTACAGCTTAAGGGAAAAATTGATTCTGAGCGATTTGAAGATATCTTAAACCGATTACAGGAACAGGCGGACCATTCTAAAGAATGGCGGGATATTATTAATACCTATTTTTATAGAAAATCAGGAATTAAAGATGAGTTAAATAGAAAAATCTATTAATTTGATAGAAGGAAGAACAGTTCTTTGTCACTAATCTTCAGATCGTAAATAATAGGAGGTTTCATTCACATGACAGGAAAAAATGCTCTTGGAACAAACGTGATTGCACAAATTGGTATTCTTGTTAATGATATTGAAAAAACAAGCCAGAAATATGCTGATTTCTTTGGGATAGAAAAACCCGAGTGGAGTTTAACTAATCCATTGGAGCTTGCAAAAACAGAGTTTGAGGGAAACACAACTGAGGCTCGTGCAAAACTAGCATTTTTTGATATGGGATCTCTTCAATTAGAATTAATTGAACCGGATCATTATCCTAGTACGTGGCGGAAACATTTGGATGAGCATGGCGAAGGTCCTCACCATATTGCCTTTTTTATAGAAGGAATGCAAGAAAAAGTTGCTATAATGGAAAGTAAGCAAATGCCGTTACTTCAAAAAGGGGAATACACCGGTGGAAGATACGCGTACATGGACACATTCAAAGACCTTAAAATTATTACGGAATTATTAGAAAACGATCGATAAATAGGTGATGGAGGAGATACTTGTATGGTACTCCTCTCCTTTTAAAATTACTAATAGGTGGGATAAAAGATGCGGATTTTGATAACGGGGGCAAATAGAGGTTTAGGATTGGCCTTATCAAAGATTGGGGCTGAAAGAGGCCATCAAATTATTTCTGGAGTCAGGGATCTCCAAAAAAGTGAAGAAAGTCTAACACATTCTGAGATTTATAAATCCATTTCACTCCTGCCTTTAGATGTAACAGATGAAGAATCCGTTTCTTCAGCTGCTAATACAGTGAAAGAAAACTTTGGCACCATTGACGCAATCATTAATAATGCAGGGGTTTTATTAGAACGTGATAAACAGATTGAGGAATTGGATCTGGATCAGGTGAAAGTAACATTCGATGTCAATTTCTTTGGTCCTATTCGAGTGGTAAAACATTTCCTTCCTCTTCTAATGATGGGTGATCGTTCTTCAATCATCAACATTTCTTCCGAAGCCGGTAGTATGGCGAATGCTTATGGAGGTGACTATGCATATGCTTCTTCTAAGACAGCATTGAACATGTTCACGCTGCAATTAAGCCAGTATGTAAAGAATAATAATATTAACGTTTACTCCGTACATCCAGGGTGGATTAAAACAGACATGGGCGGAGAAAGAGCGCCAGGGAACCCTATTGATACGGCCAAGGGGATATTTGATATTATTGAAGGTAAACAAGAGATATCCGATGACAATGTTTTTATCACATATGAAGGGCAGCCAATGCCATTATAACGAAGATAAAGAGTGGTGAATGAATTGATTAGATTGGCAGCAGTGCTTGGCGATTATTATCATTCGCATGAATGGGCGAAAGAAACACTTGAAAAAGCTTTGAACATTGGTAAGGAAGACATTGAAATCGACTATTGCCATCCAGAGCAATTACCAGAAGTACTTAGGAAGCAGCCAGATGCGGTGATTCTTTTTAAAGAAAATAGATACAATCCTTTGGAAGAAAACGCAGAGACATGGATGACAGAAGAACTCTCGTTAGTAATAACCAATTATGTAGAGAATGGCGGCAGCTGGCTTGCATGGCACTCTGGTTTAGCTTCATATCCTGTTGAAGGACCTTACGTAAAAATGTTAAAGGGGTATTTTCTTTATCATCCTGAAAAGCACCAGTATGTCCATTACAAAGCTGCCGAAGGAAACGCAGTCGTTCCAAGTTCTACTTCTTTTGAAATTATGGACGAACATTATTTTGTTCATTGTGATAAGGGGAATACAAATGTATTTCTTGTCGCTGAGTCAATTGATGGCAAAGCTGAGGCAGGGTGGTTCCACCATTATGGAGCGGGAAAAGTATGTTGTTTAACACCTGCTCATAATAAAAACGGGCTATTGAACGAGAATTTTTTGAATGTTTTAAGAAACTGTGTAAACTGGCTAATTTTAAGATAGCAAAATCGATCTATATATTCTTCTATACTGTATTAGTTTCAAACTTTGGGGAAACTAACATATAAAACGGTTAGGAGTGAACAAGGATGTTCATGCAAGGATCGATAATAGCAGGAGAGTTTGATTCATCTTTAAATGAATTTGTTCTACAACAAGTGAAACATTTTGAAACAGAATCTATTCTTAAGGAAAACCAATTAAACCAAATCTATGATTACCTTAAAAGAAACCAACACCAAGAGGATGGACAAATTATCACCTTATATGATCAAATGCCGATAAGATTATCTCAAGAAGAAATTATCCGGTTTATTGTTGATTTAGAAAAAGTTAAGTGTTTGTATCAATAACTGACTAAAATGTTATTGTGTTGGCGGGTTTTTTTGAATATTGGAGTATGTAAAAAGCTTACTCAAATGAGTAAGCTTAAGGTCCAACATAAACACTTTCACATGTTCCTGGTTTTGGTTCATAATAACAATGCTGCTTAAATTGACCAGAATGCGGTTGACCGTACCAGGTTGGCGGGCATGGAGCATACGGATTAAAATACCAAAGGGAATATTTTGATGGGTGTTCTCTCCAATAATCCAAATTCTGTTTGGCTAATCTTTTTTCCGCTGATCGCGCTCTTTGATAAAATACATTCCCTTTTTGAACGGCTTCGAAAGAAAAATTGCCTCCTTGGACATGAAAAATGACATCGTTCACGTTTCTAAGATCTTTAAAATCTAAACAATCTGCTTTAACACGATTAACAATGACATTGCCAACCATTAACATTCCCTGTTTTCCTTCACCCTCAGCTTCTGCCCTCATCATCCTTGCCATTAAGTCAACATCTGAACTTCTGTAATTTATTCTTGGCATCTATCTTCTCACCCCAAAAATATAGTATGAAAAAACAGATAATGATGTCATTGTTTGTGAATAAAGAATGTCTTATGTGCTTGATTTTAAGAACGTGTATGTCTGTGCTGTGATTATGCCTATAGATCATAAAATATGCTAAAATAATGGAAACGCACTACTCATCAAGCTGGGACTACTTCTTCCAGTAAAAGTCAATTTTTTGAAAAGGAGATAACAACAATGTCCAAAACTTTAGATTCTTTGAGCACAGAACTCGTTTCTTCTTTACAAGGAGAAAAAATGGTTTCATTGATTACGTTAGACGCTGAAACCAAATTCCCTCAATTAAGTGTTGTATCTTGGGTTTATGCCAATCCTAACGGGACTCAAATAAAGATAGCTCTAGGGCATAAAGCATCAAGCATCGAGAACATTCGCAGAAATCCTAATGTTCTAGTTGGAATCATTGGGGCCGGAAGCTGCTATGAAGTACGTGGTACCGCACAGGTATCACAGATATATGAGAAGACAATGAAACTATGTATAGTAACCATTGAGGTTGAAGCGGTGGAGAATGTTATGTTCTACGGCGGCAAAGTTACCGTGGAACCGGAATATGAAAAAACCTATAATCCAGAACTAGCGAAAAAACTAGATTCAGAGGTTTACGAGCTTTTTACACAGAACGATTAATAAGAATTTGGAAACACGCCTGGAAATGTTCAGGCGTTTATTCATGTAATAGGCGGGAATTCTCCGCCTATGAATTCTCATACCTACACAAAAATACATATGGAGGAGGCAGAAATGGTAATTCGACATTTACTGCCGGGATACAAAAAGTTAATTCTATAAGATTTCTGAAAAAAACAATTATTCATAAGAATGTAGTAGTATTATGAAAATTTTTATACTAAAATTAATAAAACAGTCAATAGAAAGCGATTATAGAAGGGAGTACAACAATTGAAGCAAAACCTCAAAGCAATCCTTGCACCCATGAGTCCTAGACAAAGACTGGAATATATATGGGATTATTACAAGTTTCATATCATTGGGACAATTGCCGCTATCATCCTATTAATCTCTTTTATTAGCAGTATTGGTGACAAAAAAGAAATTATCCTAAATATGACGATTATTGGACAAGGGGTAAATCCAGAAGGTGTTAGTCAATTACAAGAACAATTAACCAACAAGCTTGTGCAAGACAAAGGCAATAAAGAAGTTTTTGTTCAATTTTTAACATATAATAAAGATAGTATGGACCAGGCTTCGCAAGCAGCGATACAAAAAATGTCTGCAGAGATTACGCTTGGAGCCATTGATTTGTTGATTGTTGAAAAAGAATTATTCGACGAAATTTCCTCACAGCCATCATCGTTAGTAGCATTAAATGATATCAAGGGAACTGATAACCTGTTAAAATCTGATGATAAAGTTTACGGGATCAGTGCATCTGATATTAATCTGTTGACTCCTCTCGAATTGGATGAAAACAAGATATTATGTGTCCCTGGTACAACAAAAAACTTGAAGAATATCAATAAATTTTTCACATTAGCAACCCAGTAAAACAAAAAGGAGATTCTTTCAACTCGGAAGAATCTCCTTTTTTTGTATGTATGGACCATGCTTGAGTGCAAATAAGGACAATAAATTAGTCGAATCACGTTATAGGAAAATCGTAATTTTCTAGTAAGATAGAGATGTCAGTAAGCGTTTCCAATGGGAAGGTGATATTAATGCCAAAATACAGTATAGCCGTCGACATCGGAGCATCAAGTGGAAGACTTATATTGGGGTATCTTGAAGATGGACGATTAAAACTAAATGAAATTCATCGCTTTGAAAACAAAATCGTAAAAAAAGGGGATTCCTTTTGCTGGGAAGCCGATAAACTTTTCCAAGAAATCAAAAATGGACTGAAAAAGTGCAAGGACCTGGGCATTAAGCCAGACAGCATGGGAATTGATACATGGGCAGTCGACTTTTTGTTATTAGATGAAAATGATCAGCCGTTAACTGACGCTGTTTCCTATCGTGACCCGCGCACAGATGGAATGATGGAAGAGGTCTTCCAGCTGTTTTCAAAAGAGTGGCTTTACCTTGAAACAGGCATTCAGTTTCAGAAGTTTAATACAATCTATCAATTATATTCTATCAAGAAAAATAATCCTGAAATTCTAGAAAAAGCAAAATCATTTTTGATGATTCCCGATTATTTTAATTACTTACTTACAGGTAAGAAAGCAAATGAATACACGAATGCAACCTCTACACAGCTGGTAAATTCCTTCACGAAACACTGGGATAATCAGATATTAGATGTACTCGGAATTAATAAAGAAATGTTCCAGGAAATCAAAACTCCAAAAAGTATTCTTGGAACTCTATCAGAAAATCTCGTTTCAGAGCTTGGTTTCGACCTTCAAGTTATTCTACCTGCCACACATGATACAGGTTCAGCGGTGATTGCCGTACCGGAAGAAGAGGAATCCATCTATATCAGTTCCGGCACATGGTCACTCATTGGAGTAGAAAACTATTTTCCAATCTGTGTAACGAAGGCATTGGACTATAACTTTACAAACGAAGGCGGGATTGATTTCCAATATCGATTCTTGAAAAATATCATGGGTCTATGGATGATCCAAGAAGTGAAGGGGAATTACAATGACGAATATTCCTTTGCCCAGCTTGTGGATTTAGCAAGAGAAGCAGGGGATTATAAGGCCACAGTAAATGTAAACGATGACCGTTTCCTAAAGCCGGATAACATGATTGAAGCCATCATGAATTATTGTATTGAAACGCAACAGCCTGTACCAAGTACTCCTGGTGAAGTGGCAAAATGTGTGTTTGAAAGTTTAGCAGTAAGCTACCAAGAAGCTGTTGGCGAGATTGAAGAGATTTTCGAAAAGAAGTTTACAAAAATTAACGTTATTGGCGGCGGCTGTCAAAATGAAATGCTTAATCAGCTCATTGCTGATGTCACCCATAAAGAAGTCTATGCTGGACCTGTTGAAGCAACGGCGATTGGTAACATAGCAGCGCAATTAATGGCTCTGGGAGAAATCAGCGATATTAAAGAAGCACGTTCGATTATTAAAGAGTCATTTGAAGTGAAAAAGTATCAACCAACTCAGCAAGTAATCAGCTAAATAAAGAAAGGAAGAATATACATGTCAATTAAAGAAAATTTTGAACTTGCGAAACAAGCATATGCTAAATGGGGAGTAGATGTTGAGGAAGTAGTGGAAAAGCTAAAAAGTGTACCAATTTCCATCCATTGCTGGCAAGGCGATGATGTTGCTGGATTTGAAGTTAACCAAAACGAATTATCAGGCGGTATTGATGTTACCGGAAATTATCCAGGAAAAGCAAAAACAGCTGAACAATTAAGAAGTGATTTAGAGAAGGCTTTATCGTTAATCCCAGGAAAACATCGTGTTAATTTACATGCGATTTATGCAGAAACAAATGGGGAAGTGGTTGAACGTGATCAGCTTGAACCAAAACATTTTGAGAACTGGGTAAAGTGGGCAAAGGAAAATGGATTAGGCTTGGATTATAACCCAACATTATTCTCACATCCGAAAGCAGATGACGGTTTAACTCTATCTCATCCAAACGAAGAAATCCGTGAGTTCTGGATTAATCACTGTATTGGCAGCCGTAAAATTGGTGAATATTTCGGAAGAGAACTAGGTACACCAGCATTAACAAACATTTGGATTCCAGATGGCTATAAAGATATTCCAAGTGACCGTCTGACTCCAAGAAAAAGATTAAAAGAATCATTAGATAAAATCTTTGCAATTGAAATGGATGAAAGATATAACCTTGATGCTGTTGAAAGTAAAGTATTTGGAATTGGTTCTGAGTCTTATGTAGTTGGCTCGCACGAATTTTATTTGAACTATGCGATGAAGAATAATAAATTGTGTTTACTCGATACCGGTCACTACCATCCAACCGAAACAGTTTCTAATAAAATCTCTTCTATGCTTTTATTTAGCGAAAAACTTGCGTTACACGTTTCAAGACCCGTTCGCTGGGACAGTGACCATGTTGTAATTCTTGATGATGAATTAAGAGAAATCGCATTAGAAATCGTTCGAAACGACGCTTTAGACCGTGTGATCATCGGACTAGATTTCTTTGATGCAAGTATTAACCGAGTTGCAGCTTGGACCATTGGTACACGGAACATGATTAAAGCTCTCCTTTATGCGATGCTAGTACCAAATGAATATTTAAAGCAACTTCAAGAAGAAGGCAACTTTACTGAAAGATTAGCATTAATGGAAGAATTCAAAACCTATCCATTTGGTGCAGTTTGGGATTACTATTGTGAAAAGATGGGTGTTCCAGTAAGAGAAGCTTGGTTAGAAGAAGTAAAAGCTTATGAGCAAGAGGTACTATTAAAGCGATAATCTAACAATGTAAAAAAACAGACCTATTTCACTGTACTCACTTATGTCGGATAAATTCTAATAAGTGGGACAGTTCAAATAGTATCTGTTTTTTTATTTTTTAGAGACGGTCATCTTCCCATGCTCTATCATAGTCTTTGATATTGTCATTTCCAGTTCTAGTAAGGCTATCGGCAGCCTTATTGGTTTTATTAGATTTCATAAGCTTTGTTACTTTAACTCTATCGTCCTTTTTCAAAATCGCATTACCTCCAAAAGATAACGTTAATACGGAAATTGCGATGAATAGTTATTAAATTGTTGATAAGCTTGGTCTAATTTCTGCTGTTCTTCTGCCTCTAATTTATACCATCCATGCTGGAACATGAGGTTATAAAGTTCCCTGCAGCTTTGATGTGTTTCAGTCAGAATTTGTAATACATCCGTATAAAGCTGTTCGTGACTCGCTTCCCTTACCGCAATGTTAAGACTGTCTGTTAAATACTTACATGTACTAAGTGCGTCATTAACAAAATCTCGATCATTCATATCTGGAGTTTTAACTTTAGGCAATTCTCCAGTTTGAGGATTCGTAATTTGATTGCTGCTTTGACTTTGCTGATTGGACATTTCTCTTCCTCCGTTCCTTACTATTCGTTACTGTTGTTGCATCTGCTGTGTATTAGGAAGATTGGCTAATACAGAATTGTTATCCACCTGAAGGTGAGTTAGTAATCGTTGATAATGATTTTGATGCATTTGGCCTGCCTTATTCAGCGCTTCCTTTAATTGAGGATTTTGGATTTGATTTGCCATAAAATGAAATTTCTTAAATGCCAAAAGCTCCCATGATAAGGCATCCTTTAAGTAAAGCACATCCTTTGTCGTAATAGCCCTTGGTGGATTTGGAATTGGTGGTTGATTATTCTGCATAGATAATACTCCTTTCAGTTGACTTCCAACAAATTTATATTTTGCAAAATGTAACCATTATATGCTTTTTATTTTTATATCTTATTTTTGTTTTTCAAACATTATGTTATAGTTATAATTGAAAACAAACATAAATAAAGGAAAAAACAATATAAATAAAAATGGCGGTTTGGAAGGGTGCAGGATATGCTAGTAGCGGAAAGGCAAAGAAAAATTGTTGAGTTAGTAAATGAAAAGCTAAGTGTAAGAGTTACGGAACTGAGTAAAATTTTTTCTGTAACGGAAGAAACGATTCGCAGGGACCTTGAAAAGCTTGAAAAAGAAAATCTATTAATGAGAAGTCATGGCGGAGCAGTTAGTATTGAAAAGGATCAGGGTGAAACTTCCTATATAGAAAGGGAAATCACCAACGCTGCTGAGAAGAAAGCCATTGCCGCAGAGGCGGTGCGTTCTGTTGAGCCGGGGGACCAAATTGTTTTGGACGCAAGTACAACGGCATGGTATGTGGCAAAGGAATTAGAGGATATGCCATTAACGGTACTAACAAACTCAATTAAAGTAGCAATAGAACTGAGCAAAAAAGAACAAATCAAAGTCATTTCCACAGGTGGAACGTTATTATCACAATCTCTATCATATGTCGGTCCGCTTGCAGAACGCTCTCTCGGAATGTATCACGTCAATAAGGCGTTTATCTCTTGCAAAGGAGTGCACCTTGAAAAAGGACTAAGTGACTTCAATGAGTTACAAGCACTACTGAAGAAGCAAATGATGGACATTGCGGATGAAACAATCCTCATGGTAGATTCAAGTAAGTTTGGGACACGAGCATTTTCGCAAATTGCTCCTATAATAAAGATTGACTGTATAATTACTGATTCAAACATAGATGACCAAACCAAAAAACTGCTAGAAGAGAAAAACATTAAAGTAACCATAGCGAATTAAGCATTGGAAAAGTTACATAGCATAACGAAAAACCAAAACCCTATCTTTTTATAGAAGGGTTTTTTAGTTTATTATAAATAATAGGTGAGCTAACGAGAGGGGCCATGCAATGGGGATTATAGTACAAGAAATTTTTTCTAAGAAAATCCTAACCGAAGCAAAGGGTTATTTAGATGTTGGATTTACTCATTCTTTAAATCCCTATAGTGGTTGTGCGTTTTCTTGCAGGTACTGCTATGTAAGAGAAATGCCAATTCAACGATTCAAAGAAATTCCTTGGGGAGAATGGATAGACATAAAAACAAACGCAGCTGAGAATTACCGAAATGAAATCATAAAACTTCGTAAGAAAAACAAACCCGTGAATATTTTCATGTCTTCTGCAACCGATCCTTACCAACCCATTGAACGGACAGCAAACATTGTCAGAGAGATATTAAAAGTAATGATAGAAAATCCACCGGATTCACTTTGGGTTCAAACACGATCCCCACTGATCACAAAAGATATAGATTTGTTAGCGGTGTTGAAAGAAAAATGTAAAGTCCTTGTATCGATGACAGTTGAAACAGACAGAGAAGACATAAAACAAATCTTTGCTCCTTTTGCTCCCGGAATTAACTTACGGTTAAAGGCTTTGAAAGAAATTCATGATGCGGGAATAACCACACAAGCTTCGATATCACCAGTATTGCCATTTACTTCTGATTTTCCGAAAGTGTTGGAAAGAATCGTCGACCACATTTGGATTGATACGTTAACCATTGGGGATGGTGCAAAGGGGAAACGTTCCGAGAGATTAGGAATGCCCATGCTGTTTAAGGACCATGATTTATCGAAATGGTATCGAAAAGATATCCATGTCATGGTAGAAAAGTATTTTCATAAATATTTCCCTAGTGAAATGATACGGGTTTCTAAACAAGAAGCCTTCTTAGAATAAACAAGCTTGAGCTTTCATAATGAAAAAGATTCAGACCATTTGGTCTGAATCTTTACATATGGTTTCTATCAATTTTCTTTCCAATCAAAATTTTCGATGAAATGTACGAATGCCTTAACTACATTCCATTCCAAAGACTCTTTATGATAATACATCCACGTTCTTCGCAAAATAGGAGTTCCTTCTAGATCTAAGAGATTAATTTTGTATAAATCTTCAATTCCAGTAACAACCCTGCTCGACAAGATGCCATAGCCTAAACCATTTATGACCATCTCTTTACACGTATCAACTTGGTCGACTTCTATACTAATAAAGGGCTCTTCAGCATAATTTTCTGCCCACCAGTGGTCAATGACTGATTTTAATAAATAATCCCCTCTATAATCAATTCTAGGAAGACGAGGAAGGTCCGTCATATCAATCTTATCTTTTGATGCAACACAGATGGTCTCCTCAAATATTTGATGTTTCGATAAACCTCTCCAGCCATAATCTCCTCGAACAAAACTAATATGGACATCTTTATTATGGATTAGTTGCGTTACGTCCCTGCTCCAGCCCGTAACAACCTTGAATTCCACATGGGGATATTGCTGTTTAAATAGTTTTAAAATATAAGGAAGTTCATAATTCGCAAAAAAATTGGATACCCCCAATTTCAACGTACCTACCACTTCATTGCTCTCGTTATTACTCATATTTTTGACAGTTTCTTTTACCCTTTGATAATGAGCAAGGGCCTCCTCAGCACAATGGACTAGATATTCTCCTTGAGGGGTGAAGTGCACCCCCCGGCTTTCACGGGTTATGATTTTAACACCTAGCTCTTCCTGCAAATGCTTTAATCGATTCGTTAATGCGGGTTGTGTCAGAAATAATAGTCGTGCTGTTTTTGTTAGATTTTTTTGATGATAAAGTTCCTTCAGTATTTCCCAATCACGATAATCCATGTTCACCCATCTACCTGATATAATTTTTTTTTATTAATAAATATAATTTTTTATCATTTTCTTTATTTCAATTATTACATTATCCTAATACTGAAGCAATCAATAAAACATTATTAAATTATCCAATCTTAACATAAAGGAAACTCAAACTTGGGGGTATTGTAATGGGAGTGGAAAACCAACCAAATCCATGGAAAAGATTTACTGGTCCTAACCTGGGCTATGTAATAGAACAATATGAACGGTATTTGAACGGGTCAGGCACTATTGATCCTGAATTAATTGAGCTTTTTATTGAATGGGGCTCACCATTGTCTATTGAGTCAGCTTATAAGAAAGAACCAATTGAACATGAAAAGATTAATCCTACTAATCTGGCAGATTTAGAAAAAGTAATGAAAGTGGTAAAACTGCTCGAAAACATTCGTTCTCACGGACATTTAGTGTCAAAATTAAATCCGTTAGAAGAAAATCAAAACGATCATGAGTTTTTCAACACTCAAAAACATGGAGTTAGTGAACATGATTTGAAAGCGATTCCAGCTAAATTGGTTTGGGAGGAAGCACCGGAAGGTATTCAAAACGCATGGGATGCTATGAATCATTTAAAGAATATGTATACCTCTACAATAGCCTTCGAATTTAACCACGTCCATGATATCGAGGAAGTAAAATGGTTAACTCAAATGGTAGAGACGGGTTCACTGCAGCAATCTTTATCAAAAGATGAGCAAATGAAGCTATTAAAGATTTTGACAGAGGTTGAAGGATTTGAGCAATTCTTGCATAAAACCTTTGTCGGCCAAAAGAGATTCTCCATTGAAGGTGTTGACATGCTTGTGCCCATGCTGGATGAAGCGGTGCGAGAAGGTGTTGGTGAGGGAGTACGCAATGTCTTGATCGGTATGGCACATCGCGGCCGCTTAAGCGTTCTTGCACATGTATTAAACAAACCATACAGCAAGATTTTCTCTGAGTTTCAGCACTCTTACGCAAAACAACAAGGTCCGTCAGAAGATTTAGTTGACATTAGTGAGGGATGGACCGGAGATGTGAAATACCATTTAGGCCGTGATCGCTTTGTTGAAGGTCCTAATACCTTTAGTACACGAATTACCTTAGCCAATAATCCAAGTCATCTTGAATTTGTAAATCCCGTGGTCGAAGGGTTTGCAAGAGCAGCACAAGAGGATAGACAGAAATCTGGATACCCGGAGCAGGATGTTAAAAAAGCATTTGCGATTTTGGTTCATGGTGATGCAGCATTTCCTGGTCAGGGAATTGTTGCCGAAACATTAAATTTGGGCGGACTAAAAGGATACCGAACTGGCGGAACCATCCATATTATTGCAAACAATATGGTTGGCTTTACGACAGATAGCCACGATTCTCGTTCAACGAGATATTCGAGTGACCTGGCAAAAGGGTTTGAGATTCCAATCGTACATGTAAATGCGGATGATCCAGAAGCCTGTCTGGCAGCTGTTCGCCTTGCATATCAATACCGAGCACGTTTTCAAAAGGATTTTGTGATTGATTTAGTCGGATACCGAAGATTTGGCCACAATGAAATGGATGATCCAGCAGTAACCCAGCCGCAAGTGTACAAAAAAATTGCGAGCCATCCAACTGTAAGAGCATTGTATTCCAAACAGCTGCAAATGAAAGGCATTCTTGATTCCAAAGAAGTAGAGCAAATCAACCTAAGTGTCCAAGGGAAGCTGCAAGCGGAATATGAAAAAGTGTCAGAGAAGAAGCAGGGTGAATCTCCTGCAGAAGTTGAGGTTCCTGGGGTTATTGCCAAGGGAATTCCACCCTTGGACACAAGCGTGCCGCTTGATACTTTGCGCGAGCTAAACGGTGAACTATTGAAATGGCCGGAAGGTTTTCATGTTTATCCAAAATTAAAGCGGATTCTCGAGCGCCGTGAAACAGCGCTTGATGAGAACGGAAAAGTAGAATGGGCAGTAGCAGAAGTCCTGGCATTCGCAGCCATGTTAAAAGAAGGAACGCCGATTCGTTTAACAGGTCAAGATTCTGAACGTGGAACTTTTGCACAGCGACACATTTTGCTCCACGATTCAGAAAGCAATAAAACTTATTCACCTTTACACCGTCTTCCACAAGCACGGGCCTCGTTTGCAGTTCATAATAGCCCGCTGTCGGAAGCTGCTGTTGTAGGTTTTGAATATGGCTACAATGTATTTGCTCCTGAAACACTTGTCATGTGGGAAGCACAATATGGCGACTTCGCCAACACGGCACAGCCCCTATTTGATCAGTTCGTTTCGTCGGCACGAGCAAAATGGGGACAAAAATCCGGGCTTACACTTTTATTGCCTCACGGTTATGAGGGGCAAGGTCCCGAGCACTCCAGCGCCCGACTTGAACGTTTCTTACAATTGGCAGCCGAAAATAACTGGACTGTAGCAAACCTGACAAGTGCGGCCCAATATTTTCATATTTTGCGCCGTCAAGCATCGATTTTAGGTACTGAGTATGTTCGTCCACTAGTGATAATGACACCGAAGAGTCTGCTTAGACACCCTATGGTCTCATCCTATGCGGCAGCTCTTAGCGATGGCCAGTTCCAAACGGTTATGGAACAGGAGAATCTAGGAAAAGAGACAGAGAAGGTAAAACGGTTAGTGTTAACGACGGGTAAGGTAGCAATCGATCTTGCTTTAGAAATCGACTCAAATAATGAAAAGAGAAATTTGGACGAGATACACATTGTGCGAGTTGAACAATTGTATCCATTCCCGAAGGAAAAAATTGAACCCATCATTAATCGATATCCCAACTTGCGGGAAATTGTTTGGGTGCAGGAAGAACCGAAGAATATGGGAGCATGGCATTATATTGCTCCAACTCTTTATGAGCTTGCTGCTGACAGCCTGACTGTCGGTTACATCGGGCGTCAGTATCGTTCAAGCACCGCAGGCGGTGACCCATTAGTTCATAAGAAGGAACAAGAACGTATTATCGAACAGGCGTTAAATACTGATAGTATAGTAATTACTCAGAATCAAGAAAAAGAGTCTACTAGAAACAGATAAATCATTACCGAGAAACCAAGTTGAAATCCTAATTTGAAAAGACTTAACCTAATTCCTAGGAGGATATGAAACATGATAGAAATAAAAGTACCGGAACTGGCAGAATCCATTTCAGAAGGAACCATTTCTCAATGGCTCATTAATATAGGTGATAAAGTATCCAAAGGGGATAGTGTTGTAGAACTGGAAACTGACAAAGTTAATATAGAATTAAATGCCGAATACTCAGGTGTTATCACAAAAGTATTAAAAGAACCTGGTGATACGGTAGAAGTAGGTGATGTCATTGCTGTTATTGAAGAGAACGCAGCTGAAGGTGTTACTCCTGCTGTTCCAGCGGCATCTCCTGAAAAACCGGCTAATGAACCATTAGACCAGCCTAGCGGGCATCAAGAGATAGAACTTCCGAAAACGGATCGTCCGATTGCTTCACCCGCCGCAAGAAAAATGGCAAGAGAACTAGGAATCGATTTAAACCAAGTAAGCACTCGTGATCCCCTTGGCAGAATTAGACCTGAAGATGTAAAAGCACATACGAGTACTACTAATGTAACGGAAGAACCAAAGTTGGAAAAGGTAAGTCCAAAACCTATCACACAACAAATAGATGCAGAGTTTGATAAACCAGTAGAACGTGTGAAAATGTCACGCCGCCGTCAAACGATCGCGAAACGCTTGGTTGAAGTTCAACATACCGCTGCAATGTTAACAACCTTTAACGAAGTTGATATGACTGCCATTATGGATTTACGCAGTAAACGGAAAGATGTCTTTTTTGAAAAACATGGTGTCCGACTTGGATTCATGTCATTTTTTACAAAAGCTGTGGTTTCAGCTTTAAAGCAATTCCCTCTTTTAAATGCCGAAATTCAAGGCGATGAATTGATTATCAAGAAGTTTTACGATATCGGTATTGCAGTTGCTGCGCCGGAAGGTCTGGTTGTACCTGTAGTCCGCAATGCAAACCAGAAAAACTTTGCTGAAATTGAACAAGAAATCAGTGAACTTGGTAAGAAAGCTCGCGATAACGCCCTTACTTTAAAGGATTTACAAGGTGGAACTTTTACGATTACAAACGGTGGTGTTTTCGGTTCTTTAATGTCAACACCAATTTTAAATAGCCCGCAAGTAGGGATACTCGGTATGCATAAAATCCAGTTAAGACCTGTAGCAATTGATAAAGAACGAATGGAAAACCGCCCGATGATGTATATTGCTCTTTCTTACGATCATCGAATTGTAGATGGAAAAGAGGCTGTTAGTTTCCTTGCCGCAGTAAAGGAATTGTTAGAAGATCCGCACTCTTTATTATTAGAAGGATAAACCAAAACCAACAGACCGTTTTACGGTCTGTTTTTATTTTTCAAAGACACATTAGTGGCCATGTTGTTAACTAAGTAAAAGCAAACGGACTCAATTGTGACAAAAATGTTGATTAAACAAAAATAAACAGAAAAATATATTTGTTTTTATGTTGATTTATGTTTGTTTTGGGTTTATGATTACAGTGTAAAGAATAAAACAAACAAACAAACTTTCAAATAAACCAAAGTGTTCATATAAGGAGAGAAATGAAAATGAGTATGACTTTGATAAACGACGCTATTTACTCTGCTCCATTTTTACAAGAAATGTTAGAAACAACCTCAAATTTATATCGTTTAGGCTGGGATGAACGAAATGGGGGGAATATCAGTTATTTATTACATGAATATGAGATTCTTCCATTTTTGAATGTAGACGATGTTAAAAGAACAGTACCAATGAACTTTGATGCAAAAGCACTTGCTGGACGGTACTTCATCGTTACCGGTTCAGGGAAATATTTTAAAAATGTAAAAAGAGATCCAGCTAATAACCTCGGTATTATCCGCATTTCAGGTGATGGTAAAAGCTATGAAATCCTTTGGGGATTTGAAGATGGCGGGGTTGCAACTAGCGAATTGCCAACACATCTTATGAACCATATGAAACGCTTTGCAGTTGATAAGACACATCGTGTAATTATGCACTGTCACGCAACAAACTTGATTGCGATGTCCTTTACACATAGTTTAAAGGAAGAGGATTTTACAAAGACCTTATGGGAAATGTGCACGGAATGTCTGGTTGTTTTTCCTGAAGGGGTAGGAATCATTCCTTGGATTGTTCCAGGAACAAATGCCATAGGCGAAGCAACTGCAGAGAAAATGGAACAAGTCCGACTCGTACTTTGGCAGCATCATGGAATCTTCGGAGCTGGCAGTACACTGGATGAAACCTTTGGTTTGATTGAAACAGCTGAAAAAGCCGCTGAAGTTTATACCATTGTATGTGCCCAAGGTGGTAAAAAACAAACCATTACCGACCAGCAGCTTTTAGATTTAGCAAATGCGTTTAAAGTGGAACCACGAAAAGGGATACTTAAACGATAGAATGTAATGAATGAAGGTATGTTTATTAAAAAGGAACATACTTTTTTTGTTCTATTCGGTGCAGGGAAATGGTATGATAATATCTTATAAAAAAGCACTTTGTGATCCAATTAGAAAATAGGTGAAAAGAGTGAACCAGGAACTGCTATACGAACTTTTACAACTAACAGATGAAGAGAAAGAAATTCTCGAGCAGCAAACAAATGTAAGTAAAGATCTCTATACAAGTAAGACGAATTTTATTATTGAGAGTGAAAAATTCTTAAGTAAAGATAAAATGATCATGGTTCGCAAGCATACAAGATTTGTGGATTTCCCTTTACATAAACATGATTACATTGAGGTCAATTATGTTTATAATGGGGAATTGCAGCAAACAGTTGGGGGAAGACAAATTACGTTTAAAAAAGGAGAACTGCTGCTCTTAAACCAACATATTGAACATGAAATTAAAGCCTGTGAGACAGAAGATATTATCATTAATTTCATTATTCGTCCTGCTTTTTTTGACTTTATATTTTCCTATTTAAGTTCTGAGAATATTGTCAGTGATTTTTTATTGAGCAGTCTTTACAATAATACACAAAACGGGCAATTTCTTTATTTTAAGGTTTCAGAAGTAGAAGAGATACAGAACTTAATAGGAAAAATGATTCACGAAATTATGTATCCAACCTCTTTTTCAGAGTCTGCGATTAAACTTTATATGGGTCTGTTAATGATAGAGCTCATAAAGAATTCTGATAAGGTAGAGAGAAAAGAAGAAGCGTCCATTACTCATTATTTGGTGGTGGAATCACTTAAATATATTGAGGAACACTATAAGGAAGCCTCTTTATATGAATTGTCAGAGCAATTGAAACAATCGCATTATGGTCTAAGTAAAACCATTAAAAAGGCAACGTCTCGAACATTTAAAGATCTTCTCCAAGAAAGAAGGCTGGACAAGGCGAAAGAATTATTAGAAGGAAGCGATTTACCGATTGCATTGATTGTTGAACAGGTAGGCTATGATAATATCAGTTATTTTTATCGAATTTTTAAAGAGAAATATGGAAGAACTCCTAAAGAATTCAGAATGAATAAATGATATAATAAAATAATATTTTTTCATTATAAGGAGCTACATCATCATGAATTTTTCTGCAAAACAAGTTGTCTTTATTAGTTTTATGTTGTTTTCTATGTTTTTTGGAGCTGGTAATTTAATATTCCCTCCATTTCTTGGTCAATCAGCAGGTGACCAGTTATGGGTTGCTCTTGCTGGTTTTATTGTATCTGCCGTTGGACTGCCGATATTAGGAGTTATTGCGGTGGCTAAGGCAGGTAGTTTAAATGACCTGAATCTCAGAGTTCACCCTATCTTTGCACTTGTTTTTCCATTTTTAATTTACATTGCCATTGGTCCAGGACTAGCGATTCCTCGTGCAGGGAGCCTTGCATTTGAAATGGGTGCGGCGCCTTTCTTGCCGGAGAATTTTGTGGGAAGTCCGGTCTCTTTATTCATCTATACGATCGTTTTTTTTGGACTAGCCGCATGGTTAAGTTTGTATCCATCAAAACTGATTAGTCTTTTTGGAAAGTTACTTACTCCAATTCTTTTAGCACTAATCGCAATTATCTTTGTAAAGAGCTTAATGGATCCTATTGGTTCATTTGATTCACCTATAGGGAATTATCGTGACAATCCTATGTTCCAAGGAATATTGGAAGGGTATTTAACCATGGATGCCTTGGCAGCACTGGCATTTGGAATTGTCATTGCTAACACGCTGACAGCACAAGGTGTTCGTGATTCAAAAATGAAATCACGCTATATGATGTACGCAGGTGTGGGTGCCGGTTTGTTATTAGCAGTGATTTATCTAATTTTAGGCTATTTAGGGGCGGCAAGTTCTTCATTAGGACAAGCAGAGAATGGGGCCATTATTTTGTCTAACATCATGACGGACTTGTTTGGCCAAAGTGGAACACTCATACTAGGTATTGTCTTTACATTGGCATGTTTCTGTGTTTCCATTGGGTTAATTACCTCATGCAGCCAATTCTTCTCCACAGCTATACCAAAAGTCGCTTATAAGGTATGGGTTGTTATCTTGGCTGTTCTTAGTACTGCGATTGCCAATTTAGGATTAACACAAATTCTGCAGATTTCAGTACCTATACTTGGAATGATTTACCCGATTGCCATTGTTCTAATCTTCTTGGGACTCTTTGATGATTTGATTAAAAGGAATTCATATATTTATATCACTGTGGTCGGCTTTGTGGCTTTATTCAGTATATTAGATACAATAAATAAAACCTTTCTAAATAATATATGGGGCGAGGGATTTGAAATTCTTCCTTTCTATATCGAGGGGATCGGCTGGCTAACCCCTGCAGTTGTTGGCTTAATCGTTGGTTTTCTTTTAGGAAAGTTAAGAGGTCCTTCACCTGTAACAAGAACAAATCTATAGTATTGTTTGAAAACGAGAAACCAATAAATATAAGGTTTCTCGTTTTTTTGTTTTAAAAAAAATGTTATAAAGGGGTTCATGAAGCCCAAAACAGAGCTTGAAAAGAAAAAACGGTCATCATGATGGGAGCATGAATCCCACAAATAAAAAGCACATAAAAATTTGTTTTCATTACTAACCATATTCCAATAACAGTGAAGTTTCCGCGGATTTAAAAACTATTACATCAAATAGAACGAACAAAAAAGTAAAGCATAGACTATTGTATCAAACTGTAAGGGTGTCAAACCATGAAAAGGATGAGACAAGTACAACCAATGATTGGGCAGGCGTGGACTGGGAGACATGTAGTCTTACTTCATTGTTCAACGAATAATCAACTTATTCATTTATATAAAAGCTACCACGCACCAATTGAGCCTCCACGCGAAAACTGTGCTGAAACATTATCACAATTATTAAGTATCGGCTATCGTATTCATGCTATTACAGCTATTTCACACAATCAAATTCAATACTTTTTGGTCCTTGAATAAAGTTCATTTTTTCAACCAGATAAACAGCCGCTTTGCTCCTAATAAAGGCGGCTGTTTTCAATTGACCCAAATTAGTAAAACTATCTGATTATTACTTGGGTGAAAAGGATAGTCTTTTTTATCCATTCACATAAATTCTAAACTTATTTATTATTATTTATATTACATACCGAGTTCGACTGATTATGTATTTTTCAATATCCAAGAGCTTACTTGAGGGGAAGGTGGAAAATAGTGAACACAGATCAAGCTTATGAATTGTTAACAGATGCAGGTGTAAATGAAGAAATCAGTATTCAAACAGTTAGACGATGGCTGCGTGAAAGAAAAATAAAATACGTGGGCACAGTTTCTCAGAATTCTGGATACATACTTGATGATACAGACCAAGCCTTGAACATGTTAAAGGATGCAGGTGTTTCTGAACGTAGTGGAATCCAAATTGTTCGACGATGGCTTAGGGAAGGTAAGATTCAAAACGTGGGGAATGGGAGGATTGAATATTTTCCAAATGAAACTCTCTCAAAGGTGTATTTAAATAACGATACTGATCAGGAAAAGACCTTAGCTCAATTAAAAGTAAAACTTAATACACAGGATGGGCTTATAAAAGGGATGGAAAAACTACATAAGTCATCTATTGATACTTTAATTCAACAAAGAGAAAATTTAAATAAAGAAATCATCAAACTAGAGCATGAAAATAGTGACCTGCAAAAGGAAACTAGAAAGCTACTAAAAGAGAATATTGAATTACGAAATCAATTGTTAAAATTAAAGGAAGAACTTTCTAAAGGAAACAATAGAGAGCCTGATAATGTTCAGGAAACAATACCTTATAAAATGAATGATATCCGTCGAAAGTTAGGACTCTCAAAAACGGCCAGTCATAAAGACGTTTCTTCAGGGTATAAAAAATTATTAAAAGTAACGCATCCAGATCAAGGCGGAAACGCAGCAGCTTTTCATTATATTAAAACAGATTATGATTATTTTAGAAATTGTATCAAAGAATAATTGATTCATCTGACTAAATACACTTTTAACCTTTCTAGTGCCTAACAATAAAGTTAGGCACCTTTTTATTCCTTATGGGTCAACATTAATAAATCCAAGTTTTCAATGGTAATACCAACAGATATACGGAGTTCCTTTAATTGATTAATATCCATGATTTCAATGGTCCTATTAGGGAGGTCGATGATTTTTTGAGTCTTCCACTTATTAAGAATTTTATTAACTGTAATTCTTGAGGTACCTATGTAACGGGCAAATGATGTTTGATCAATGGAGCAGCTGCCATTTTCATTAATTAGTTTTAATAGATAATGCGCCATTTGTTGTTCAACGGGGGAGTTTAGAAAAGCTATTATCTCTGCAAGTATTCTAAATTTATAAATAAGTGAATTGGTAAAAATACATGCTGCTTCAGGATGATTTTCACAAACTTTTTCTAACGCTTCATCAGAAAACTGATAGACAACCGATGAACATGTAGTTAAAGCAGAGGTTAGATAGGCTTCCTTTCTTGAACCGTGTTCTCCGAATAACATTCCTTCTGGAACATAATTAACTGTGCGTTCCACACCCTCTTTTGAAAGGAGGGTGATTTTAATACCTCCTTCAGATAAGAAGAAAAAACCTTTTCCTTCACATCCCTGACGGTAAACAACTGAATTTTCCGCTAGCACAAGTTTATTCCCATAACTTAAATATGGACTCCAAGCGTTTCGAAGTTTATTCATGTATTCACCCTGCCTTGAATCTTTTTTAATTCATCGGAATTTTTTATGAGGATTTTTTTTCCGTGAACCTCTATGAACTCATTTTCCTTCCATTGTTTTAGAATCTTATAAATGGTAATTCTTGTTAAACCTGTGCATTTTGTTAGTTCTTGCTGTGATAGAGGAACTTCATAATTCTTAAATTCATAACAGATATTCAAAAGAATCACGGACAACTGCTGTTCTGGAGTAAGTGTGTCCAAGTAAATTTTATCGGCTAAAATATGCATTTTATGGATGACGGTTCTTATTACCATGTGTAGAATTGAAGGTTGATATGTTAGTAGATTTTGAAAATGATCACAATCGAAATAGTAGAGTACTGTGTCATTTACAGCTGTTGCTGTAGTAAAATGCGGCTTACGGTCCATAGCTTGAATACCTAATAATTGCCCTGGAATTGCGATGTTTAGCATGCGCTCTTTTCCGTTTGTCGTTTTTGTTGTCACTTTCACTAATCCCTTTTGGATATAATAAAATCCTTCTCCCATTGTCCCTTGTTGGTAAATACATTTTTTTTCCTTGAAAAATTGTCTGGTCCCAAATTGCAAACATGTTTCCCAATTAATATCACTGTCAAAAAGGATTGCCACCCTATCAACTCCTAAGTGAAATTTAAGTGTTTAGGTTTAATAACATGCTGATGTGTATTATTTGTTAACGCTTACATTTACTTCAGATTAATAGATATGTATTGTTAAATTCACATAACAAAGGCAAGAAAAAAAGTTTATTAATGTTAACTACTTAACAATAGTGTAAAAGATTAAAAATATAAAATCAATATAGGTAAATTATTTTCTAAATAATCAGCCAATTCATGGAACTTCCACTTAATTTGAAATGAAGGAAGGCAATCATGAAATTATTGAAAAAAGGGGGGAACTTCAGAAATTCATCCAAGAATAAACACCAATGCCTATTGGAACAAATTCTAAAAAGGAGATGGTTGGATGAACAGAGAAGTACAATCATTGATTACGGAAGATTTAACGAAACAGAATATTGGATTAAATACTACTAAATTATCAATGAAAAGTATGCCAAAAGCAACGTTTGTGGTTGTTATACTTTGCTGGTTTGCAATGCTGGCAGACGGATATGATTTAGGAATCTATGGTGCTGTATTACCATCCTTAATGGAATATAAAGATTGGAGTATGACTCCAGCCCAAGCAGGTGCAATAGGAAGTTATGCACTAATGGGTATGCTGATCGGTGCCATCTGTGTTGGAACAGTTACGGATATGATTGGCCGTAAATTGACCTTAATTTTTTGCGTTTCCATATTTTCGATTTCAATGTGTCTGGTCGCACTTTCAACTTCTCCGGAAATGTTTGGAATCTTTCGCTTTATTGGCGGTCTTGGACTTGGTGGAGTAATTCCTACAGCATCTGCATTAACAATCGAGTATTCTCCTGTCCAGCATCGATCAAAAATGTACGCTATTATGTATACTGGCTATCCAATCGGAGGAGTCCTTGGCGCTTTATTTTCCATGTTTCTTTTAGAGGATTATGGATGGAGATTAATGTTTTGGATTGGTGTCATTCCACTATTAGTTATTCCTTTTATTATTAAATTTCTTCCCGAGTCAATTAGCTTTCTAATTGCTAAGAAAAAGTTTGATAAGGCTGAAAGAATAGCAAAAAAATATCAACTTCCTAATGATTTTATCCAAAGCAGTATAGATGTTGAGACCAAAGGAAAATCGAATAAATTCGCCGCAATTGCGAGTCTATTCTCACGGACAAATATTCGGGCAACCATGTTTTTTTGGGTTACTTTCTTTCTAGGTCTTCTTATGATTTATGGATTAAGTACATGGTTGCCAAAAATGATGCGTGAGGCAGGATATCCGCTTGGACCTAGTTTAGGATTTTTACTGATGTTAAATCTATCTGCGGCGATTGGTGCTTTAGTAGCAGGAACAGCAGCAGACCGGTGGGGCTCTAGAAAAATTATTAGCCTTTCTTATTTCTTAGCGGGAATTTCAATCGCACTATTAAGTATAAAATCTTCGATGTTCGTTGTGTATGGATTAGTGGGTATTGCTGGTTTTGGGACGATCGGAACTACACTTATTCTAAATGCCTACATTTCCAAATATTTTGAAGCAGCCAATCGAGCAACTGCCCTTGGATGGGCACTTGGGTTTGGACGAATAGGAGCAATTTCAGGTCCAATTCTGATAGGGTTCTTCATGAGCTCGAATTTTGACTTCGCCATTAATTTTTATCTTTTTGCAGTTGCAGGAGTCTTAGCTTCCATTACAATCTTGTTTATTCCTAAAAAAGGAAATATATAAAAAGTAAAAGCCGCACTCTTCTAATCAATAAAAGAGTCGGCTTTTATTCTTCAAAAGATAGAATCGTTTAACTTTTTTGAAAAAAGTGTTAACCAGACTACAATGACTTAAAAATCTCAGTTTTATAATGACAATATGAAACATAAGGAGGTTGTATATGGGAATTCGTACAGGAGCACAGTATATTGAGGCATTAAAATTACGTAATCCAGAAGTTTGGTTATCGGGGAAAAGAGTAACAAATATCTTTGACGAACCGGTTTTCAAGCAGCCAATTCTTGAAATGGCGAAGCTGTATGATTTGCAGCATGACCCAGAGTATCAAGGAGAGATTACTCATATTTGTGAAGAAACTGGTGAAAGAATTTCAAATGCATTTATCGTACCCAAAAGCTATCAAGATCTAGAGGCTCGAAGAAAGACGTTTGAAGTTTTTGCTAAAGCAACTTTTGGATTAATGGGAAGAACTCCTGATTTTCTAAATGTAGTGGTAACTTCTATGGCAAGTAATTCCAAGTTCTTGGACAAATACAATCCTGAATGGGGAAAAAACATTCGTGCCTATTATAAGCATGTTCGCGACAAAGACCTATTTTTAACACACGCTATTATTAATCCACAAAATGACCGCAGTAAATCATCACATGAACAACAGGATATGTTTACTCATTTAGGTGCTGTTAAAGAAACCCCAGATGGCTTGGTTGTAAGAGGGGCTAAAATGCTGGCAACCCTTGCACCCATTACCGATGAAGTAATTGTTTATTCTTTCCCAGGATTTAAACCCGGAGATGAACGCTACGCTTTAGCTTTTGCATTGCCGCTTGATACGCCAGGGCTCCGAATTTTATGCCGTGAAGCGATGCAGGATGGAAAACGTTCCGTATATGACCACCCATTAGCTTCAAGATTCGAAGAAATGGACGCGGTCTTAGTATTTAATGATGTTTTAGTTCCGTGGGATCGTGTTTTCCTTTATAACAATGTCGAGGCAGCTAATCTACTATATCCAAAAACAGGAATTGGGATCCAGCCCGCACATCAATCAGGAGTAAGAGGTTTAATAAAGCTGCAATTTGCTACAGAAGTAGCCTGTAAATTAGCAGACTCCATTGGTGTTGATTGTTATCTAAATGTTCAAAACGATTTAGGTGAATTAGTCCAATCCGTGGAGTCCATACGCGCTTTGCTTAGAATTGCAGAGTATGAATATGAAGTCACACCTACTGGTGAGGTGATGCCTGCCTATGCACCTCTTGAAACCATTCGAGGATTGCTGCCGAAAATGTATCCACGTGCCATTGAAGTAATGCAAATTATCGGTGCGGGAGGGCTATTAATGTCACCTACTGATGCAGATTTTGAAAATCCAGATTTACGAGAAGATTTAGAACGATATTACGTGGGAAGAGAAGGAGTAACTGCAGAAGATCGGGTTCATCTCTTTAAGCTGGCATGGGATCTATGCGGCGAGGCATTTGGGCAAAGAATCCTTCAATACGAACGTTATTACACAGGAGATCCAATCCGCAAGAGAGCTATTTTCTATAACAACCATAAAAAAAATCATTCATTTAAGCTGGTTGAAGAAGCAATGGAGATTTTTGAAGGTAAAAAAGAAGTTCCAAGTTTTTAAAACTATTCCACTATCTTGAGGAGGTGTGATTGATGCAAACGATAAAAGATAGTATTTTGACACTTAAAGGTTCTGTTATTGCTATTGGTGCGTTTGATGGGGTACACAAAGGACACCAAGCTGTCATTAGACAGGCTGTGGAAAAAAGCCTTTTTCATCAGGTTCCAAGCGTTGTTTATACGTTTGACCCGCCTCCTCGACATCTTTTTAAAGGTGCCCAAATCTTGACACCCATTCAAGAAAAGGTAACAAGGATTTATAAATTGGGTGTAGATTATGTGATTGTTGCTAGTTTTGATGAATGGTATGCAACGCGTCCTCCTGAGGATTTTATCAGTGAATTATCCAAGCTTAGCCCGGTAGAAGTGTCTATTGGTACGGATTTCCGTTTTGGAAAAGGTAGAAAAGGTGATATTGACCTATTAAAAAAGTACTTTCAGATCAATGTGACATTGCCTGTATATTGCAATGAGGGAGAACTTATTTCATCCACAAGAATTCGTCAGTTAATTTCCGAGGGAGATTATCAACAGTCATACGCTTTATTGGGGTGGTAATAAAACTATGGGTACTTAATAGAAACAAAAGGGGTTAGACACTATGAAACTATTAGGAATTTCAGGCACGATTATTGGAGCCAAGACGAGTATTGTTGTCCTAAAGGTCCTTGAAGAAGTAAAGAAACACCATCCAAATGTGGAAATTGAATTGTTGGATTTAAGAGAATTTGATGTCCAGTTTTGTGATGGCCGAAACCCTGGTGCTTACACAGGAGATACAAAAAAAGTTCTTGATATCATTCAATCTGCTGATTTTTATATTATCGGAACACCAATATTTCAAGGCTCATTATCAGGGCCACTTAAGAATGTATTTGATCTAATCAATCCCAAGGATTTTCGTAATAAAGTAATGGGATTTGTCGCTACAGGCGGTACTTACCAGCACTATCTGGTTGTTGAAAACCAATTGAAACCAATTGCAGGATTTTTCCGGGCATTCGTAGCGCCAGGCTATGTGTACGTTAATAACGATCATTTCAATAAAGATAATGAAATCATCGATCAGGAAGTATTAAATAGAATTTCAGACTTAGCAAAAGAAGTAGTATTTATGCAAGAAGCATTAAAATCAACAGAGGAAAAAGTAGAAAGTGTCATTTAACCAGACCTTATTTTTTATTTAAATATAAGTGGGGTCAATAAAATTCGAGAGGGGATAAATAGTCATGACAAATTCATTAAAACCAATAAACCTATGGGGATTTATCGAAGAACATAAGGAACAATTAAAGCCGCCGGTTAATAATAAAGTCATTTGGAAGGATTCGGAGCTAATGTTTATGATCCTTGGCGGGCCTAACAAACGACGTGATTTTCACGTTGATCCATCGGAAGAAATTTTTTATCAATTAAAAGGTGATTGTTTTGTTGAAATTATCAATGCAGAGGGTAAAAGAGAAGTCATTACAGTGAAGGAAGGAGAGGTATTCCATTTACCTCCAAATGTACCTCACTCTCCGCATCGTGTCGCCGATACAATCGGAATTGTAATTGAGCGTGATAGAGCAGACGGTGAATTAGAGGATTTTGTTTGGTTCTGTGAGCAATGTGATTCTGAAATGCACCGTGTTACTGTCCAATTGTCAAATATTGAAGTACAGGTAAAAGAGGCAATTAATGGATTTAACAGTAATGTAGAGCTTCGTACTTGTAAGAATTGTAGACATGTCATGGCAGAAGAAGCGAGTGAATGGAAATGCGAGTAGATTTTCACACGCATATCATTCCTGAAAAATTTCCGGACTTTGCTGCAAAATACCAAAATGATAGATGGCCAATTCTCCAGCCAACTTGCTCATGCGGCGCCAACATTATGGTTGCAGGAAAAGTGTTTCGTGAAGTGACTGACCAGGTTTGGAGTCCAGAGAAGCGGATTCTTGATATGGAAAAAGAAAATGTAGATGTACAGGTTCTCTCGCCAATTCCAGTAACGTTTTCTTACTGGGCACCGATAGAAGAAGCTGAAATCATGGCAAGATTTCAAAATGATTTTATCGCGGAGACGGTGGCTCAACATCCAACAAAGTTTATTGGACTTGGGACAGTTCCTCTGCAAAATGTGGAATCTGCCCTTCGTGAAGTAGACCGTTGTGTTCATAAGCTTGGGTTAAAGGGAATTGAAATCGGCACGAACATTAATGGGAAAAATTTAGATGATGAATCCTTAACAGATTTCTTTGCGATGTGTGAGAAGTGGAATGTTCCTATATTCGTGCATCCATGGGAAACATTGGGCAGAGACCGGTTGACCAAACATAACCTAATGTACACAGTGGGGATGCCAAGTGAGACGGCTTTAGCTGCTGCAAGTTTAATTCTAGGCGGTGTCATTGAAAAGTTTCCGGGATTAAAAATTTGTATTTCCCATGGCGGCGGCTCACTGCCATATATTCTTCCCCGCCTCGATCATGGGTGGAATGTATGGCCGCATCTACAGTTGACGGAGCAGCCTCCAAGTTTTTATGCCAAGAAATTTTTCTATGATTCTATCGTAAATAATCCCGTGAATATTAAATTCCTAGTTGAAAAATTCGGAGCAGACCAAGTTATCATGGGATCTGATTACCCATTCCTGCTTAGGGAGACACCTCCTGGAAAGATTATTGATGATACTTTATCCCTTACAGCAGACGAAAGAAGAGCAATGTTAGGTGAAAATGCACTAAGATTCTTAAATATACCGGTTAGTCAACCAATTTAGTAGGAAAAGAGATGAGTAGATGATAGAAATAGTCATGACACCAGAAGAAAAATTACAGCAGATGGGCTTGGAGCTTCCGGCTCTACGCCCTGCATCTGGAAATTATGTAAGCTGTGTTCGGACAGGGAATCTTCTATTTACCTCAGGTCAGGGGACAAATGAATTCCGTGGGAAATTGGGTGAAGATGTATCAATCGAAGTAGGATATCAGGCTGCTAGACAGTGCATGCTCAATCTTTTAGCCGTTATTAAACATGAACTCGGCGACCTTAGCAAAGTGAAAAGAGTGATCAAGATCCTTGGTTTTGTCAACAGTACTCCTGATTTTACTGACCAGCCAAAAGTAATGAATGGCTCCTCAGACTTGTTGGTTGAGATATTTGGAGAAAAAGGCAGACACGGCAGGTCAGCTGTTGGGATGGCACAGCTCCCACACAATAATGCGGTAGAGGTTGAGATGATTATAGAAGTTGAGGAGGGTGCTCAAAATGAGTAAGTTGCTTGAAAAACAGCTTAAGATTGACGATGCAAAACTATTTATTAATGGAGAATATGTAAATGCTAGTTCAGGGGAAACCTTTGACACTATTAATCCGGCAACAAATCAAAAGTTAGCTTCAGTCGCAAGTGCCAGTGTGCATGACGTTGAAAATGCGATTCAAGTTGCACAAACGACTTATGAATCTGGTATTTGGAGCAAAATGCCAGTTGAAGAGAGAGCTAAGATTCTTTGTCGAATGTCTGACCTTGTTATGGCTCGTGTTGATGAGCTTGCACTGCTGGAAACATTAGATGTGGGAAAGCCGATAAAGGAAAGTAGAGATTTTGATATACCAAGAGCGGCTTCAAATTTACGATTCTTTGCTGAAATGGCAAAGTATATTCATCATGAGCATTATCCTCAATCCAAGCATATGAGCTATACGCAGTATGCTCCAGCTGGAGTAACAAGTTTAATCATTCCTTGGAATCTGCCATTCATGCAAATGACTTGGAAAGTTTCTGCAGCATTAGCTGCAGGCAATACGGTCATTGTGAAACCAGCATCTTATACTCCGTTAAGTGCTGTCATGTTGGGTGAAATTGCCAATGAAGCTGGCCTTCCGCCAGGAGTCTTGAATATTCTTACTGGACCAGGCTCAACGGTGGGGACAGCAATGACCACCCACCCATTTGTACGCAGGATCTCTTTTGTCGGTGAAAGTACAACCGGTAAAACAGTCATGAGAAATGCAGCCTCACAGTTAATCCCAGTTTCACTGGAATTAGGCGGAAAATCAGCGAATATTGTGTTCGATGATGCTGACTTGGATGAAGCAGTCCAAGGTTCGATTGAAGCGATTTTTAGAAATCAAGGTGAAATCTGTCTTGCAGGTTCAAGGCTGTTGGTACAGGAAACCGTTTACGAACGATTCCTTGATAAATTGGTAACAACTGTTAAGAAAATAAAAGTTGGAGACCCACTGGATGCAAATACGGATATGGGTGCCCTTATTTCCACTAATCATTTAGAAACTGTTGACAAATATGTTCAGATTGGCTTAGAGGAGGGTGCAAAGCTTGCTACAGGCGGAAAGCGCGTAGAAGGTTTAACAGAAGGTAATTTTTACGAGCCAACCGTACTCTATGATGTCGATAATAAAATGAGAGTAGCGCAGGAAGAAATTTTCGGGCCGGTGTTAGTGGTTATTCCTTTTAAAACAGAAGAGGAAGCGATTCAAATTGCGAATGATTCGATTTACGGGTTGGCTGGTGTTGTATGGTCAAATGATTTGAGGCGTGCCCATCGTGTAGCAGATCGGATTAATTCTGGCTTATTCTGGATTAATTGTTGGTACTATCGAGACTTACGAACGCCTTTTGGCGGGTCGAAGGCTAGTGGTATTGGCAGGGAAGGCGGACGTCATAGTTTCGAATTCTACACGGAGGCTAAAACGATTACCATGAAATTGTAAGAGATTAGGGAAAGAGTGGCTGCATGGCCACTTTTTCCTATAATGATAAAAAGGCAGGTGGATATAATGAGTAGTTTCTTAGATTCGATTACAGCTGAATTAATTAGGGCAGAGAATAGTCAAATGCCAGTAATGCCTCTGTCTGAGGGGGTTTCTACCCTTAATATTCGTGATGCATACCTTATACAGCTTAAAGTAATTGAAAGAAAGATAAAAGAAGGACATAAGATTATTGGGAAGAAAGTGGGTCTAACAAGCACTGCCATGCAGCAGATGCTCGGAGTTGATGAACCTGATTACGGCCACCTATTAGATACTATGAGGATTTCTGATGGTGAAAAGGTCAAGATCAGTGAATTCATCAGTCCAAAAGTCGAGGCAGAAATTGGTTTTATTTTAGATAAGGACTTAGTAGGACCAAATGTGAATTATATAGACGTGTTAATGGCTGTAAAATATGTAGTGCCGACCATTGAGATCATTGATAGCCGTATAGCTGATTGGAAAATTAGATTAGAAGATACAGTGGCGGATAATGGATCATCTGCAAGAGTAGTTGTTGGGAATAAATTGAGTACAATAGAAGGCTTTAATTTACGAACCCAGGGAATGGTCCTTTATAAAAATGATGAAATAGTTGCCACAGGAGCTGGAACAGCGGCGTTAGGACACCCTGCAAAAGCAGTTGCCTGGTTGGCGAATAAATTACATGAATTTGGCATCCATTTAAAAGCCGGTGAGTTGATTCTTCCAGGAGCACTTTCTGGTGCAGTTCCTGTAAAAGAGGGAGATAAGATTTCAGCACATTTCGGCTTATTGGGAACTGTTTCTGTAACATTCGAGTAAACAAAAAGGAGGCTTTATACATGAAACTGATGCAAGGAACAGAACAAGAAATTGTAAAATACCTTTTAGACGCAGAAAAGGAAAAACGGGAAGTCGAAAAAATTACGACAAAATACCCGGCCTTAACATTTGAGCAGGCATATGAAATCCAACAAAAATTGATTGAGCAAAAAGAACAGGAAGGACTTCGACGAATTGGTGTTAAACTCGGGTTAACAAGTAAAGCGAAGCAAGAAATGATGGGGGTCCATGAAGCGATTTATGGATATCTAATGGATGATATGCTTGCCACAGAATGGGAGCCCGTACCTTATAGCAGTTTCATCCATCCAAAGGCAGAACCTGAAATTGCCTTCTTTATTGATGAAGATATCCAAGGGACATCTGTTACAGCGGAAGATATTTTAAGTGTTACAAAATATGTGGCACCAGCTATTGAGATTATTGATAGTCGTTATTTAGATTTCAAGTTTACTCTGGTTGATGTTGTGGCTGATAACTGTTCATCTTCAAAATTTATCGTCGGAAACAAATGGAAGTATCCTGAATCTCTTGACCTTAAAGAAATTGGTGTATATATGTCCAAAAATTCAGAAGTGGCCACTGTCGGCACAAGTGCTGCAGTATTAGGAAATCCTGCTGTAGCGGTAGCCTGGGCAGTAAATAAGCTTGGAGAAACGGGACGCGGCTTAAAAAAAGGTGATATCGTTCTTAGTGGTGCCATTACGGAAGCGATTAGCTTTCAAGCTGGAGATACCATTTTGGTAGATTTTGCAGAACTGGGCAGTGTATCATTCTCTTGTATATAATAGTATAGAATGTAGATAGAAATAAATGTAGAGGAGAGGATACAAATGGAATTAACATTAGAGTATGCCAAACAATTAGACCGAACTGACAGCTTGAACAGATTTAGAGAGGAATTTTACATAAAACCAAATACAATTTATATGGATGGAAATTCTTTGGGTCTTCTTTCAAAAAGAGCGGAACGTACTCTCTTAGAATCATTAAATGATTGGAAAGAACATGGAATTGATGGATGGACAAAAGGGAAACACCCATGGTTTTTTTTATCAGAAAGATTAGGAGAGATGATGGCACCTTTAGTAGGTGCTTCTTCGGATGAAGTCATTGTAACGGGTTCGACCACGGTAAATTTGCATCAACTTGTTGCTACTTTTTATAAGCCGGAAGGAAAGAAGTTAAAAATTCTTGCTGACGAATTAACCTTTCCATCTGATATTTATGCTCTTCAAAGCCAGCTTCGCATACATGGATTTGATCCGGATACACATCTTATTCGTGTAAAAAGCCGTGATGGCCGTTTCTTAGATGAAGAGGATATTATCGAGGCAATGACCGAAGACATTGCACTCATCATTTTACCGACTGTACTTTACCGAAGCGGTCAAATCTTAGACATGAAGCGTCTAACAGCTGAGGCGAATAAAAGAGGGATCTTAATCGGTTTTGATGGCTGCCATTCCATCGGTGCCATACCACATTCGTTTAGTGAATGGGGTGTTGACTTTGCCTATTGGTGCAATTATAAGCATTTAAATGGTGGTCCAGGAAGTGTTGGCGGATTATATGTAAACAAAAAACACTTTGGAACTGCTCCTGGACTTGCGGGCTGGTTTGGTTCTAATAAAGAGAAACAATTCGATATGGAACATAGGTTAACACCTGCTGAATCAGCAGGAGCCTATCAAATTGGCACACCACATGTTTTAAGTCTTGCTCCTTTACTAGGTGCCTTGGAGATTTTTGAAGAAGCGGGTATTGAAAATATACGGGAAAAGTCATTAAAAATTAATCGATTCTTGATGGACTTGTTAGAGCAAGAGTTATCCGATATGGGCTTCAGCATAGGGAACCCGGAGGAAGATGTGCGCCGAGGAGGTCATGTGAGCCTAGAGCATAAAGAAGCAGCACGGATTTGCAAGGCATTAAAAGAAAATGGTATTATTCCTGATTTCCGCGCACCTAATATTATTCGTCTAGCTCCAGTGGCTCTTTACACCTCTTATAGTGAGGTATGGGAAGTAGTACAAATTCTAAAGAAAATTATGGAAGAAAGACAATATGAAAAGTTCGCAAATGAACGAGAGGTCGTAGCATAAAATTACTAATAGTAGGAGGAACTATATGGGGAACAAAATTACTCATTTAAATAAAGGCAATGAATCCGAAAAGGGATTGAAGCGTGAATTAAAAACCAAGCAGCTAACGATGATTGCAATGGGGTGTGCCATTGGTACGGGTTTATTCCTTGGAAGCGGTCTTGCCATTAGTACTGCTGGACCGGGTGTAATACTCAGTTATGCAATTGGTGCATTTATTGTATTACTATTAATGGGGTGTTTATCCGAAATGACGGTTGCTCACCCAACGTCGGGGTCCTTTGGCACCATTTCAGAAAAGTATGTTAGCCCGCTGGCTGGTTTTCTTGTCCGCTATTCCTATTGGATAGCAAACGTTCTTGCGGTCGGGGTAGAAGTGAGTGCCATTGCTGTCTATATGAAGTACTGGTTCCCTGATGTTCCTGGATTCGTCTGGATTTTGTTGTTTGCGGGTGTATTAATTTATGTAAATGCCACAAGCGTAAATACCTTTGCCACTTTTGAGTATTGGTTCTCGATGATCAAAATAAGTGCAATAGTTGGTTTCATACTTTTAGGATCTTATGTTTTATTTGGTAATTCAGCTCAGCCGAATATGGGACCTGAGAATATTGTAAATGACGGAGGTTTCCTGCCTTTTGGTTGGTGGGGGATGTGGGTCGCAATCTTTATTTCATTATTTAGCTTTTTAGGAACAGAAATGATAGCGGTTACCGCTGGGGAAGCTAAAGATCCCGACGTTGCGGTGCCAAAAGCTCTGAAAGCAACGGTATTCCGATTATCTACATTCTATATTATTACTATTGGAATTATGTTAATGATTGTTCCTTGGAAATCCGCCGGTGTGGAAGAAAGTCCTTTTGTAAAAGTAATGGAACTCTTAAATATCCCCGGTGCTTCCGGTATTATGAACTTTATTATTTTAACTGCTGCATTATCCGCAATGAACAGTCAACTTTATGCATCAACAAGAATGATGTTTTCATTATCACAAGGTAATGACGCTCCTGCATTTTTAAGTAAATTAAACAAAAAAGGAGTACCGTTAAAGGCTCTTGGAGTTTCTACTTTAGGGATTTTCCTTGCAGCTGCAGTAAATGCATTATTACCAGGCTCCTCCTATGCGTTTATGATGGGGATTTCAATGTTCGGTGCTATTTTTACATGGTTTATGGTGTTTGTATCCCATTTATTTTTCAGGAGAAAGTGGGAGAAGTCAAATGGCCGTAAATTGCCTGTAAAAATGATTGGCTTTCCTTATTTAACGATCGCAGGAGCAGTACTACTATTGAGTTTAATGATAACAACATGGTTTACAGATTTTAAAATTATGCTTCAATTCGGAATTCCGTGGTTACTGTTTTTAACGGCTGCTTATTTCTTTTTTAAAAAAGGATCCAACACTCAAAAATCAGGAAATGATACGAATGATATTTTAAATGAGAATATAAATTAACTCTACATTAGGACAACATAAGAACAGGGGAGAATTTTACATGAATACACCAGAAAAAAACATAAGCAGCGGTTTGGAAAAAACGATTCAAACAGATTTCCAAAAAGAAATGTCATATGGTGATTATCTGCACCTTGATAAGATTTTAGATAGTCAGCACCGGTTATCTGATCACCATGATGAAATGTTATTTATTATCATCCACCAAGCAAGTGAATTATGGATGAAATTAATTATTCATGAATTATCAGAAGCGATTAAGTATATTCGCCAGAATGATTTAGAACCTTCCTTTAAAATTCTGTCGCGTGTTTCAAGAATTCAGCAGCAGTTGATTCAATCATGGAGTGTCCTTTCAACTTTGACACCTTCTGAGTACTTGGAGTTTAGGGATAAGCTTGGTCAATCTTCCGGATTTCAGTCCTATCAGAATCGAATGATTGAATTTGCATTAGGTAACAAAAATGCTCATACTCTAGCAGTCTATCAGCATCAAACAGAACTTTACCAAAAAATGCAAGATGCTCTTCATAAACCAAGTATTTATGATGCAGCGATCCATGCGCTTGTTGCTCGTGGAATTCCTGTTGATGACGAGGTCTTAAATCGCGATTTGTCTAAAAACTATGAACCGAATGAAAGTGTTGAAGAAGCATGGCTGACAGTTTACCGTAATGTTGACCAATATTGGGATTTATACGAGCTGGCTGAAAAATTAGTCGATATTGGGAATCAACAGCAGTTATGGCGGTTCAATCATATGAGTACGGTAGAGAGAATTATTGGCCATAAACAGGGGACAGGAGGATCATCTGGAGTAACCTATTTAAAAAGAGTTCTAGACCAGCATTTCTTTCCTGAACTTTGGAGCTTAAGAACAAAGTTATAGAAAATTCATTAAAAAATAAGCAAAATGAAAAGCACCGATACGGGTGCTTTTTGTGTGGTTTCAATTTTTATTGAATATTTAGAAAAGATTACAAAGTTACGGTTCTTTCAAGTAAAATATAATGTAAATCTAAAAAGAAAGGTGAGATATTGTGCTTCATGAAAAAATAGAAATAACACATGAACAGGATACTGCAACTTTGTACACATACATACTAGATAATTCTCCAGATATAGATGCAAACCGTAAACGTCCAATGATTGTAATTTGTCCAGGAGGAGGGTATCGATTTACATCAGATCGAGAGGCGGAACCAGTGGCTATCCGCTTAAATGGTATGGGATTTCATACCTGTATCTTAAGATACAGTGTAAAACCTTCTGTATTTCCTACTGCACTATGTCAATTGGCGAAGGCTGTATGTAAGGTACGAGACCATGCAGAAGAGTGGAATGTAGATACTAATAAAATAATTGTTCTGGGCTTTTCAGCTGGAGGTCATTTGGCAGCAAGTCTTGGTGTTTTCTGGGACAAGGAGTTTTTAACCAACAAGCTTGAACTCTCAAAAGAACAAATTACTCCAAACGGTTTAGTCCTTTGCTATCCAGTCATAACATCAGGGCAAAATGCACATCGTGGTAGTTTTGAAGCTTTATTAGGGGAAAAGTGTAAAGATGACGAATATCTTAACTTGGTATCTTTGGAGAAACAGGTTACGGCTAATACCCCTCCAACTTTCTTATGGCATACTTTTACGGATATAGCCGTTCCTGTTGAAAATAGCTTTACGTTTGCAGAGGCACTTTTAAATAATAAAGTTTCTTTGGAAATGCACATTTATCCGAATGGAGTCCATGGATTATCCCTTGGAACGGAAGAAACGAAAAGAGTAGATAACGAAATGCACATTCAGCCAGAAGTTGTCAATTGGATTGAAATGGCTGGCCGATGGATAAAAGGACTTTGAAAATTTTCGTTTTCGGTTATTTTTTGCTTAACAGAAAAATACTTCCTGCTAAAGTAATCACCGAGAGATACTTACTCGCTAGAATCAGATAACTAATTGTTTGCGACTCCAAATGAACACTAGGATGTTTAATCAATGTATAAACGATCAGAATCCCAAAAAACAGGATAGTATAGGCATGTTTATAGGACGTGCTAATAATTAAGAATCTTTTATTGTCTTCTTTTTTATTGATAAGAAATATGATCTGATAGGATAAGACTAACAATAATAGATACGTTAATAGGATGATACCCTGCTCAATGGTCAATGGAGATCCTCCTTAACTTTTTTTGCTATAAAAAATATAGTTGAAAAAGCTAACAAAATGGTTATTTAGTCCATTTTGTTAGCTTTTTCACATTTTAAAGTCCAGGACTATCCTCTTTTTCATTTGGATGTGCGGGAATAGAAATTTTCTTTTTTGCTGATTTCCCTTTTTCCCATTTGAAAATCTTATTGAAAAATAGATAGATATTTTTGGATTCTTTCGTTAACAGCGGCCCAATAATAGCCAATATCAATACATATACAGCCGTAAAAGGTTTTAGGATTGGAAGTAATCCTCCTGCAAGTCCTAAATTAGCAACAATAATCGAAAATTCACCTCTTGAAACGATAGTTAATCCGATATTAGAGGATGCTTTATGAGACAAACCAGCTTTTCTCCCGGAAATCATTCCAGCAACAAAGTTACTAATGATGGTTAGGATTACTGCACCGACAGCAAGCCAAACCGCTCCTCCTAAACTGAAGGGGTCAATGCTTAATCCGAAGCTAAAGAAAAAGATCGCTCCAAAGAAGTCTCTAAAAGGGATGACTAGATGCTCTATGCGTTCACGATGTTCCGTTTCAGAGAAAACTAAACCTAATAATAATGCGCCAATGGCCTCGGCAACATGTAGTTTTTCTGAAAATCCAGCGATAAAAAATAAAGAAGCAAAAATGACGAGGATAAATATTTCATTAGATTTAATGTTTAGTAGTTTATTGAGAATAGGTGCCCCTTTTCGAGCAATTACAAAAAAGAGAATCATATATCCAAGTGAAATCAGAACGGATAGGATTGTTCCGCCAATAGTAGTCGAGCCGCCTAGCAATAGTCCAGACATTACCGAAAGGAATAAAGCAAGGAATATATCGTCGAACAAAATAATCCCTAAGATTAATTCTGTTTCCGAATTGGCAGTTCTTTTTAAATCGACGAGAACTTTTGCGACAATCGCACTAGAGGATACACTTAGGAGACCTGCAATGATTAAGGTTTCCATAATAGGAAAGCCAGTAGCAAAGCCATAAGCTAGACCTAAAGTAAAATTAAGTGCTACATAAATGGAACCGCCTACCACAATTGACCGTCCGGATCGAACTAATTTTCCCACTGAAAATTCAAGACCTAAATAAAATAGTAAAAATAAAACGCCGATTCGACCGAAAAACTCTATAATTTCTGAGCTTTTAATGAAGGTAAGATCAATAATACCGATTTGAGGAGCATGCGGACCTACAGCCATCCCTAAGAGGATAAGAAACGGGATGATTGAGAATTTCAATTTTCCTGCTAATACTGCAGTAAACGCAACTAAGACTAATGCGGTACCGACTTCAAAAACTAAATGATTCGTCACAAGTATCACCCGTCCCTTCTTGAGAGTACTTCTTTAACGATCCTTTTTACTTGGTTGCGTTCCCCAGACACGATCACTGTATCGCCCTCTTCTAAAAGAGTTTCAGGACCCGGAGTATGAATTTTTTTATGATTCTGACGTTTAATAATGGCAATAATATTTACTTCATAAGATTGACGGATATTTAGCTGTCCAATGGTTTGATTAACAGCTGCTGCTTTAGGTTCGACGTTAAACCATTCAATCACTAAATCATCAAATGCCATTTCTATCGTTTCTAATGCTTTTGGCGCGTATGTCATTCCACCAATTATGGCTGCAATTTGTCTTGCTTCCTGATCATTGAAGGTAGTACTAGCGATTGCTTCCTCGTAATCCTCCTGATCAAAATGATAAATGTCTCTTCTACCATCATCGTGAATGATAATCACAAGCTTATCCTTATTATTTGTAATTGCCTCAAATTTCTTCCCAATGCCAGGGAGCTCGATTTCGCGAATGTTCATTATTGCTTCCTCCTCAAATAATTTGTACATGGATAAGAGTGTTCTGCCTATAAGTTGACATCAATTTCAGTCCTAATTTTTTCATCTTTTGAAATTCCAAGATATTTTAGTGTTTCGGAAGGGGTTGAATGGTTGAAATGCTTCTGCAGAATGGAAATGGCAATTCCACGTTTATAGGCATGATATCCAAAGGTTTTACGCATGGAATTCGTCCCAATTTTACCTTGTATTCCAATGGCTTCTGCTGCCTGATGTATAATTCGGTAGGCTTGCTGGCGAGTAATCGGTTTTTCAGTTTTAGTAGACTTGAACAAGTAATTTGCAACGTTTAAATGTTCATTTTGGATATAGTGAAGAATGGCTTGCTTGACTTTAGAATTCAAATAAATTTCCTTCATCGTTTCATGATGTGGATAGGAATAAAAATTCTTAATACAGTCATCTTTTTCTAATACATCGCCAACCTTGATATCCAGCATTTCAGTAATTTTCAATCCCGTGTTAATGCCAAAAACAAACAGGAGATAATCTCGCTCTGAATGCTTTTTTAAATACTTTTTAATTGAATTAATCTGCTTGATGTCCCTTAGAGCTTCAACATACTCCATAAAAAATCTCCTTCATCCATGTTACATAATATTATTGTATCATGGTATTATGTAACATTCAAATTTTATGCATAACTATACAAATATCCCTTTTAAATCAGTATTAAAATGATAATTTAAATTCATTATTTGTTTATCGCAAGGTTTTATTACTTTATAATTAAATACAAGATAGTTTAACGAATGGAGATTATACAATGAAGCCAAAAGTAATTGTTTATAAAAAAGCGGATACGAGAATTTTGGATTATATTGCAGACAGTTGTGAGATTATTTATTTTGAGGAACTGGATTCAGAAATCTATCCTGTATTTCTTGAAGAATTAAAGAATGCCCATGGTTTATTGGGCTCGGGGCTAAAAGTAGACAAAGAGTTATTGAATCACGCACCACAATTGAAAATAGTCTCCAATATATCTGTCGGTTACGACAATCTGGATATGGCCGCTTTAACTAAGAGGGGAATCATGGCGACTAATACCCCAGATGTTCTAAATGACACGGTAGCAGATACCATTATGGGATTAATTCTTTCTGCTGCTAGAAGAATTCCAGAATTAGATCAATGGGTTAAATCGGGTCAATGGAAATCAGGTCTTGAAGAGAAGTGGTTTGGGGTCGATGTGCATCATAAAGTGCTGGGGATTATTGGAATGGGCGGTATTGGGTCCGCTGTGGCAAAAAGAGCACATTTTGGATTCGATATGGAGATTTTATATCATAATCGTTCCCGTAACGAAGATGCTGAAGAAAAATATGGTGCTACATACTGTACAATGGAGGAATTGCTAAAGAAGTCTGATTTTGTCTGCTTGATGACACCTTTAACTCCAGAGACCGTAAATTTGATTGGGAAAAAAGAATTCGAGTTTATGAAAGAGTCGGCGATTTTCATAAATGCTTCAAGAGGGAGAACTGTGGATGAAGAAGCGATGATTCAAGCATTACAAAAGGGGCATATACATGGTGCAGGATTAGATGTATTCGTTCAAGAGCCCGTGAGTAAAGATAACCCGCTTCTATCGATGAAGAATGTTGTTACGCTTCCACATATTGGCTCGGCCACCTATGAAACTCGATTAAAAATGGCCATGACAGCGGCAGAAAATTTAGTGACCGGGTTACAAGGAGAAATACCGCCAAACTTAATAAGAAAATAGGGAAGTAAACCTCGCCTATTTTAAGGCGAGGTTGTTTTATTTGTCGTTTTAAAAACATTACTTGAAAGTTTATGAATAAATAAGCTGCAATGTTGAGCAATTAACTCTTTATCATTGTCCATGCTAGCAACATGATAAGAATTATATAATGGAACCACCTCTTTTATTTCTGATTGAATGGAAGACAAAATATAATCTGTGTTTTCAGGCGGTACGACGTGGTCTTCTTCTGAACGAAAAGCAAGAACGGGGCAAGTAACATCTGGAAGCTTATCCCTCGTTTCTGCCATTAAAGCAAATAACTGGTGCATGGAACGTACTGGTGCTTTTGTATACGTGATTTCATGAACATTTTTTGCTTTTATATCGGGTTCTCCTTCATGAACAAAACGGGGGATGTGTTTATTTTTATACCATTCCATTGGAGGTATGGAGTTGATTGCCGGATTGATTAACATGATTCCTTTAATATTCTTATACTTTTGAGATAGATTTAGTGTTAGAGTACCACCCATAGACTGTCCTATGACGAAGATGTCACGGCAATGTTGTTTTAGAAAATTGTAACCTTCTTCAATACTTTTAATCCATTCGTGATAACTGCACCTTTCAAGATCCTCATAATGTGTACCATGCCCACTCAATCTAACTCCGAAGACTGTGAATCCTTCAGATGCAAGGTATTCGCCTAAATAACTAACACTCTGTGGTGTTCCTACAAAACCATGTGAAATTAAAATTCCAATTTCATTTCCTTTAAAGAAAAACGGGTCAGCTCCTTGTAACACGGGGTATTGTTCAATCATTTGTTAAACTCCTTCCTTTATCATTAGTAGAAGATAGTATGAAAAAAACACCTCCTGGTTATTGAGAGGTGCCTTTTGCTGTCAAATCGGCAAATTATTATTATGTACCTTTAAGATATACCTATAATTCCGATGTGTCAAGTTGGTTTTAATTATAAAGTCGAAAAATTTAAAAAAGTCTTGACAATATCCAGGTTACAAAGTATATTTTAGACTATAGTTTCAATCCCGAGTAAACAAGTAGGTAATATATGAAAAGAAAAGGAATAGTTTAATAGTAAGCCTATTGGTCAACCAATGGCCCCTCTTAATTTTGCTTATTGTGCAATATAGAGGAGCTTTTTTTTATTCCTTTTTACTGCAAATTATAAAGGAGAGTTGAAAGTGGGAAAAATTCTTCGACAAGCTGTGGAACATCGACGTTTAGAATTAATGAACAAACTTATTGCCTTTGGTGTTTATAAAAAAGATGAACAACATTTATTCGAGCTATCTCTAACAGACCTAGAAAACGAATTTAAGAAATTTATTTGGGATCAACATCCTCATAGTGAACTAGAATCCTTACATTGGGTGAAAAAAACAACTTAAGTTGAGCTTTCGACTAGAGACCTCCTAATTTGGAGGTCTCTTATTGTAACAATGATGAATTGCTATTTTTTAGGGAATTCTAATCCACCATTAGGCAAACACTATAATTTAAATGAATGAAGTTAATTTTTGGAGGTATATAAGTATGAGTCGACTAGACAGGCTCAAAATGGGGAAAGTGGAAACAAAGCACTTCCAACAGTTTAATGAGTTATTACGATATGTGTTTCAAGTTACGAAGAAAGATTTACAAGTGGTTGGCTGGGAAGAACGCGAAATCGCTTTAGCGAAAAAACCGGTACTTGAACAGGCAGATGTAATTGGCTGGTTTGATGGCGAGAAGCTTATCTCCCAACTGGCTGTTTACCCTTTTCAAGTAAATATTTTTGGACGGGCATTTGAAATGGGCGGGTTGACCGGAGTAGGGACCTATCCAGAATACGCGAATATGGGACTTATGTATAAATTAATGAAGCAAGCTCTTGCTGATATGCAGCAAAGAAAACAATCTATTTCCTATTTATTTCCTTATTCCATTCCATACTATCGACGGAGAGGCTGGGAGATCATTTCGGATAAAATGACCTTTGAAGTGAGAGATGTACAGTTACCAAAAATAAAGAAAGTTCCTGGTTATGTGGAAAGGCTGCCTATTGAGCATTCGGATGTAAGAACGGTATATAAACTTTTTTCTAGTACGATGCACGCAGCGATGATACGAAATGATTTAGCATGGGATGAATATTGGCGATGGGATGTGGATGAGTTAACGGCTGCTGTATATTATGATCACACACACCAGCCGCATGGATATCTTTTGTATTGGATTTCAGAGGATGTTCTCCATATTAAAGAAATGGTCTATATGGATCAAGAAGCACGTATAGGACTATGGAATTTCATTGGAGCACATTTTTCCATGGTGTCAAAGGTTGTAGGAAATATTTTCATGAATGAACCATTAGCCTTTTGGCTCGAAGACAGCGATATCAAAGAAACGATTTCTCCTTATTTTATGGCACGAATTGTAGATATCAAACAGTTTATAGAGCAGTATCCATTTATAGGAACAGGAATAGAAAAGACCATAACCTTTAAGCTTGAAGATCCGATGCTGGAATGGAATCAAGGGACCTTTACGTTATTTGTTACTAGAGATGGTCAGGGTAAACTTATTGAAAGTGAGACTACACCTGCTCTTTCACTTAATATACAAACACTTACAACAATGTTACTAAGTTATAAAAGACCATCTTACTTGGCAGCTATTTCCCTGATAAAGGGGGATGAACAGGCTATAGAGGCATTAGAGAATATTATTGGGAGACAGACTCCCTATTTTTCAGACTACTACTAAGCAGAGGAAAACGATTATCATGTAGGAAAAAGCCATTTGTCTGGATACAGCGGATTGATGAGCTTCGAGTTAAAGGAAGCTCATTTTTATCATGTGAAAATAGGAATTAACAAGTTGAGGTTATTTAAGATAGGTGTTTCCTGGGGCTCTTTCGAAAGTCTAATATTATCTCCTAAACTAGGGAATAATGAAGGGAAATTGCTAAAAGAACATATTAGTCCAGGAACAATACGCCTTGCAGTCGGGCTGGAAAATGCTGATGCATTAATTGAAGACTTAAATCAAGCATTAAGTGAATAAGAAAAAGGTGATAGTAATGAAGGATAATGAAAAAGAACCTCAATTTCAAAGCGGAGAGAATGTTAAAAAGTCTTTAAAAGGATTATATGGACTAGACCCGGAAATGAGTTTGCTTTCAGTCAACTTTGCTACAACTGAAAACGCATATTTAAATGAACATTATCAAGAGGATTCTAAAGATAGTGAATAACATAGCATTCCAGTAAAAATGGCTGAATATCTTCAGCCATCTTTCTTTTTAAGGATAAATTTATACGATTAACACATGTTTGGAGGAACAGGGCCAGCCATATCTTGAATGACGGCAGGAGGTGTGTCATGTATATAAGGAGGGGCTGGTTTTAGTTTTGGTTTCTTAGCTAATGGCTGCGGCTGTGAAACATACTGGAATACACCTTCACCGTCCATGCTTGGACCTTATGCCCAGTGGCCCATTGCACTTTCATCTCCTTGTGAAAAGTTAAATAACACGTGGGATACTTCTCGTTTTCCAAGATGCCTTGGGAACGTATTTGGGACAACGATATTTTCTTTTTCTTCTAATTTTTTAAAGCAGCAATCCACTGATTTTGGTGCATGGTGTCTCTGGTATTGCAGTTCTTTAATGTGATAAAACAATCAGGCACCTACTCTCTCTTTTTGTCAAACTATTCTATTCAGACTAGGAAATATAGGTGCTTCTTTTTCAATGAGGAGTATAAATAGAGTGGATAATAGAATTTTATCTGGAAAACCTAAATGAGTAATATTTTTACATAGGAGGATGTTGATGTATTTCTATAGAGAAGACCTAATCAATATGATTGTTCCAGACAAACCGGATCCGGCTGCAGCCAAAGTCCTTCAAGAAACATTAGGTGGAAGATTCGGTGAAATGCGTACGATGATGCAGTTTTTCTTCCAAAGCTCCAACTTCAGAGGTAATCAGAAGCAATACCGTGACTTAATCAGAGGGATATTCCTTGAGGAGATAAGCCATGTTGAACTCGTGCAAACGACCATCAATCAACTCCTGAACGGTTCAGGGGAAGAAGCAGTTGGGGCAGGAGGAAGCATGGGGGCGCCGTTAGAAGAAGCCGTTAAAGAACACGCTAACCCGCATCATTTTATTATGGGCGCTCAAAGTTCACTTCCAGTTGATGCCGGTGGAAATCCTTGGACTGGTAATTATGTATATAGTCATGGAAATTTAATCAGTGATTTATTGGATAATGTTGTATTAGAATCAACTGGTGTCTTGCAAAAAACACGAATTTATGAAATGAGCTCAAATAAAACGTTTAGAGAAACTCTGGCTTTCTTAATTGTCCGAGACAATGCACACCAAAATGCTTTTGCTAAAGCACTAGAGACTTTAGGTGTGAATTGGGGTAAAATCTTCCCAGTCCCGAACTATGACATTAATAAGTACCCGGAGTGCCGTAAATATGTAGAGATGGGCTTCCACAATGCTCAATTTAACTTCAGACTTGATGAAACACTAATTGGTACGATCTTCCAAGGTGAATCACCTAGCAGAGATTCTGGAACATTACAAGTAGTACCGCCGCCGCAAGGTTATCCGGTTCCTGTTATGCCTGAAATGCCGAACGAGCATAGCCCTGGTATCAGTGATTTAGGTCGTTAATGTTAAAAAGGATGAGACACAGAAGTGTTCATCCTTTTTTTGTGGTTTAATTAACAATCGCCATGTTTATTTAAATGTAGTGGCGGCGGAATGAGCCAGCCTTTTTCTTTATTTAAACGAAGTACTTTGGCTCCAAGTGCAGCTTTTTGAACGTGGAATTGGCCATACATCATGGCAACGTCTTCCCGAATCGATTTACCTATAACTTGACTGCATAATACGAGACCCGCAGCAATATCTGCAGAAAGGCCAGCAGCTATAGCAGGGTCAAGGATTCGAGCACCTACTGGAATATCTTCTAAACAAGCTTCAGGCGGCTCTGGTGATGCAGGAGGTAAGCCAATGCCGTTTTCTTTTAATAGTTCTTCTACTTGCTTTTTTTCCTGTTGGCAATTTTCAATGGCTTCTACTAATAACTTCTTTAAATCATCATCACCAGCATGGTTTAAAGCGGTTTGATATCCAGCAATTTTTGCATTCCCTGCTAAAACAGAAGACCACAAATCAAATACCTCGCCGTAGTGTAAAGGCTCTTCTTTAGGGTTTCCACTTAAAATTCCCATTGTTGCCCTCCTTAGTGTGTACGTGAATTTATTCATTTTGAGTGCCACCTTTCTTAAAGCACATCAATAGGGTTTCCATTTTGAGGCCTTCTCATTAATTTTTTATCTTTTCTACTATTTATTCTTAGTAAACAAAAAGTCAATCTGTCTTCCTGTCACATTCGAAAATTTTTGGACATGTGTCTCTATAATTTACATAAAATGTACAAGTTGAGATAAAGGTGGAGTGGAGTGGTTTTTTTTGAGTATCAGCATATTAGTGAGTTATATCATTTTGGGCTTTACGCTGGCAGCTCCAATTGGCCCTGTGAATTCGGCGCGTCTGGATAAGGGAATAAAGAATGGTTTCTGGCATGCATGGGTAGTTGGTGCAGGTTCGATGGTGGCGGATTGTTTCTTTATGCTACTTGTTTATTTAGGAATGGTTCAATTTTTAGGCATTCCAATTATTCAGATATTTCTATGGCTGTTTGGAGGATTTATACTGATATATGCAGGTGTTGAAAGTATCAAAAATGCAAATACTATTACACTGACGTATAGTAGAGAGAAAGAATCATTAACGAAGTGTTTCTTTACAGGGTTTATTATGTCGATTACAAGTCCATTATCCGTTTTATTTTGGTTAGGGATTTATGGTTCTGTCTTAGCAAAGACGACTCAAACAAGCGGAACAGAATCTCTTCTAATTTATAGCAGTATGATTTTTCTTGGGTTAACTATATGGGATGTATTTGTAGCAGCACTTACCACGGGTTTTCGAAAATTACTGACGGTAAAAAGTTTAATCGCAATCTCGATTATTTCAGGAGCTTCCCTCGTTTTATTTGGTATCTACTTTGGCTATCAAGGGATAAATGCGCTCTTTTAGCAAAGTGTTGGAAGGGAAACTTGACTTTTTTTAAATAATGCGTATAATTCTCATTTGTGTTGAATTATTTTATTTCGAATATGTTCATAAATTGTTCATATTTAACTGTTAACATAAATGATAGATTAATGTAGTTTATAAACTCATAAAAACGTAATTGATATATTTGTTAAAAGGCAGGTGCAACAAAATGAATAACTTAGCTCAAAGGAGTCAGGGTATTTTTAATAAATATATTGGCTTTTTCTTTTTGGCTGTTTTCTTTCTTTGGATGAAAACATATTTAGCTCAATTAACTCAATTTGATTTAGGAATTGAAAATACATTACAAAAAATTCTTTTATTTGTGAATCCATTAGGATCATCACTACTGTTTTTAGGTTTTGCATTACTATTTAAAGGACGTAAAAAATATATTGCATTACTAGTTATTGATTTCTTTTTATCTTTTCTTTTATTTGCAAATGTGGTGTATTACAGATTCTTTAATGACTTTATTACATTACCAACTTTAACACAAACCCAAAACTTTGGGGACGTAAGCGGAAGTGTCGTAACACTTTTAAAACCTTATGATTTCTTATTCTTTATTGATATCATTCTTTTGGTTGTTTTACTTGCTTTCCGAATTGTGAAAGTTGAGTTCAAAGATATGAACCGTAGAAAAGTGGCAGCTGTTTTCTCCCTATCCTTAGCTATCTCATGCGGGAATTTAGGACTAGCTGAAAGTGATCGTCCTCAATTGTTGACAAGAGGATTTGACCGAAATTATATTGTGAAATATTTAGGAATGTACAACTACACGATTTATGACGCAGTTAAGAGTACAAAAGCTTCGGCACAACGTGTTATGGCTAATAGCGACGATATGACTGAAGTGATTAACTACACAAAATCTAATTACGCTGATCCTAATCCTAAATACTTTGGTGCAGGAAAAGGTATGAACGTGATTTATTTACACTTAGAATCTATGCAAAACTTCCTTATCGATTATAAGTTGCATGGTGAAGAAGTAACACCGTTCCTTAATTCGTTAACAAAGGATCAAAACACACTTTATTTTGATAATTTCTTCCATCAAACGGCGCAAGGTAAGACAGCTGATGCAGAATTTATCCTAGAAAATTCATTATATGGTTTACCGCAGGGTTCTGCTTTTACTACAAAAGGGTTAAATACGTACCAAGCAGCACCGGCGATTCTAGCGACACACGGCTATACGTCTGCTGTCTTCCACGGAAATTCAGGAAGCTTTTGGAACCGTGATGAGATTTATAAATCATTTGGATATAGTCACTTTTTTGATGAAAATTACTATAGTATGAATCCTGAAGATCTAGCAGAGTACGGCCTTATGGATAAGCCTTTCTTTGAGGAATCTATTCCAATGTTGGAATCATTACCTCAGCCTTTTTATACCAAGTTTATAACTGTTACAAATCATTATCCTTACCCGCTTGCTGAAGAAGAAGCAACGATTGCACCGCATACTACAGGTGATAAATCTGTTGATACCTACTTCCAAACAGCTCGTTATGCGGATGAAGCATTAAGACAATTCTTTGACTATTTAAAGGCGTCAGGTCTGTATGATAATTCTATTATTGTCATGTATGGTGACCATTATGGTATTTCAGCAAATCATAATAAAGCAATGGAACAAGTTTTAGGAAAAGAAATTACGGATTTTGATAGTGCCGGTTTACAACGTGTACCTTTCTTTATCCGCGTACCTGGTATGGAGGGTGGAATTAACCACGAATATGGTGGACAAATTGATATTCTTCCTACACTCCTTCACTTATTAGGAATCGATACAAAGGATTATGTTCAGTTTGGAACTGATTTATTATCTGAACAGCATGACGACCTTGTACCTTTCCGTGACGGAAGCTTTATGAGTCCAACCATTTCATCCGTAGGTGGCAAGTTCTATGACTCCGCTACCGGCTTAAATATAGATGAATCAAGGATGGAAGAGGCAGTGAATCTTCAGAATATCGTAGAAAATAAACTTGCTCTTTCTGATAAAGTCGTAAACGGAGACTTATTACGTTTCTATACTCCTGAAAACTTTACACCAATTGACCGAACCAAATACAATTACAAAACAATTCAAGAAAGTGAAGAATAATCAAGTTGGCTGTTTAGGGAATCCTAAACAGTCTTTTTTGTTTTTTTTTTATAATATTTTCCAAAATACATAAATCGATACGTTTTCTATTTGCACTTATTCAAGTATTATTGGAAAATAGATGAAAAAGAGGTCGGCGGGTCTACAAAATGAATCCGTCGAATATTTACTAATAGTTACTTATGTAATTAAGGAGGGGCCCTATGACGACTTATACTTCCAGAAATGAAGTACCGATAAATGAAAAATGGAACCTTGAAGACATTTATCCCGATTTATCTAAATGGGAAAGCGATCTTAAGCTCGTTGAAAACATGGCTGAAAAACTAAAACAATTTGATGGGGCGATAAATGACGGTAAAAGTCTATTTCAATACCTTAAACAACGAGAAGAGTTATCCTATACCTTTAATCATGTCTATGCCTACAGCATGCTGAAGGTAGATGAGGATACAAGGGAGGCCAGTTCACAATCACTATTAGACCGGGCTAAAGGATTAAGTGTGAAAGTAAGTGCATCAACCTCTTTTTTTATGCCGTACTTATTAGGTTTAGATAAAGAGACCTTAAGCAGCTATATAGCAGAAGAGGAAGGCCTTAAGTATTTTGAGGAGGATTTATATGAATCCTTCCGCTACAAAACGCATGTCCTTACTAAAGACCAGGAAGAAGTATTATCACAATTAGGGGAAGCTCTGGCTGCTCCAAGTACAACCTTTGGTATGATCAATAACGCAGATATAAAGTTTGGTGATGTTACAACTGACAATGGAGAAAAGGTTCAGCTGACAAGAGGTATGTACTCGAAATTAATCGAGAACGAGGATCGGGAGAAACGAAGAGAGGCATATAAAGCCTATTATAAACCTTATGTTGAATTGAAAAACTCCATAGCGAGTACACTTTCCGCAGCGATAAAAAGTAACGTTACGATGGCGAGAATCAGAAAATATCCTTCGGCGTTAGAGAAAGCATTATTCGGCGATATGGTGCCTAAGGAAGTTTATGAGAACTTAATAAAGGCAACGAAAGAAAATATTGCTCCTTTACACAGATACACAGAAATTCGTAAGGAAAAATTACAGGTAGATGAACTTCGCCAGTATGATATGTCCGTTCCTTTAGTACAGGGCGTGAAACAAGTAATACCTTATGAGGAAGCTTATGAGACGATGATAAAGGCTTTGGCTCCACTTGGGGATGAGTATGTATCCATTTTAAAAGAATTCAAGGATGCACGTTATATTGATGTCCGTGAGACTCCAGGCAAACGGTCTGGCGCCTATAATTTGGGAATCTACGGAGTTCATCCCTTTATTTTATTAAATCATCAAGATGATTTAGACAGTTTATTTACACTCGCCCATGAGTGCGGCCATGGTGTTCATAGTAAATTAAGCTCACAGCACCAACCTCAAATTACTGCGCGATACAGTATTTTTGTCGCCGAAGTAGCATCTACAGTTAACGAAATCTTATTAATTAATTATTTGTTGAATACTGAAAAGAACCTTGAGGTACGGAAACATTTATTGAATCATTTTATTGATCAATTTAAAGGTACCTTTTTTACACAGGTAATGTTTGCCGAATTCGAGAAAATCACGCATGAGCTTGCAGAGAATGGTACACCATTAAATGTGGAGGTTTTTAATCAAACCTATGAACAATTATTCAGAGAATACAATGGTGAGGCATTCGTGTTTGATGAAGAAGTGAAATTTGGCTGGTCGAGAATTCCGCATTTCTATCGTCCATTTTATGTGTATAAATACGCAACAGGTTATGCCTCAGCGATACAGTTAGCAACGAAAATCCTAGATGGTGATTCAGAAACATTACAATCCTACCTAAACTTCTTAAGAAGCGGAAGCAGTGATTACCCTCTCGAGCTGTTAAAGAAGACTGGAGTCGATTTAACCACCCCAGTTCCAATACAAAACGCAATGAAAAAGTTTAGCGAACTGGTAGAAGAATTTGCAGTACTATAAATGTAAAAAAAGATGTCGCAAATTTTTTGTGGCATCTTTTTTTATCATGGATTATTTTCGCATGGTATGATAGGTATAGGAATATATTTACTCATACAAGATTACCTTATTATGAAAATAGGTGATTAATATTTGGAAAAGAATAATTTCCTTGATTGGGATAATATTGATCATTTTCTTAGTTACTCATAATACCGAAACCTTCCGCCTGCTTAGGGAAGGGGATTTAGATTCAATCATCATGTCTCTAAAAAATACAACATTTTCAAAATTCTTCTTTACTTTTATCATCATGGTAATCCAAAATTCATTTACAATTATCCCTCTTATCATTATCATCACAATAAACTATGCATTGTTTGGGTTCTTTAATGGTCTAATTTGGAGTTGGTTTACAAGTCTTATCGCTGCGGGAATCTGGTTTTTTGGAAGCCGTTATTTTTTTAATGATTGGGTGCAGAAAAAGACAAACCCAGAACTATTATCAAAGATGGAGGAAAATGGACTGCTCTTTGTTTTCCAAGCACGTATAATCCCCTTCGTCCCAACAAGCTTAATCAATATTCTCAGTGGCTTAAGTTCGATTAAATTTAAACATTTTATTGTTGGGACGATGTTTGGAAATCTAATCTTCTTCTTTGTGTTATCATTGATACCTGCTGGTTTAATGAAGGGGAATATGGAACATAATATCCTCCTTGGGATTGCACTAGTCCTAGTTGGAGTTGTTGTCTTTTTTCGTATTAGGAAAAAACAGAAAACAAGAAAACAAGCAAATTAACTGTGCCAATTAATTTCACACCTTGCACAATGATAAAAATTATTGTACCCTAATAATTGCGTGTAAAAATAGATAGTAAAACCTCTTTTTTGAAAGAAGAGGTTTTTTTGTGTAAGAAAATAAGAGAGGAGTGTTTTCCATGAGTACAAGCAAAAAAGGGAATCCATGGGCGCTAATTCCTTTTGCGGTATTTTTAGTATTATTTATCGGTTCCGGAATTATCACGGGCGATTTTTATAAATTTCCAGTTCTTGTTGCGATTGTAATCGCAGTAGCAGTAACACTGACAATGAATAGGAAAGAATCATTTAATCAGAAGGTGGAAATTTTCACAAGAGGTGCAGGAGAGTCAAATATAATGCTAATGGTGATGATTTTCCTGCTAGCTGGTGCTTTTTCCGAAACAGCGAAAGGGATGGGGGCAGTTGATTCCACTGTCAATCTGGCGCTCTCCATCGTACCTCAAAATCTCTTAATGGTTGGAATTTTTGTCATTGCATGTTTTATATCCTTGTCAATGGGGACAAGTATGGGAACAATCGTAGCGCTGGCACCAATAGGAGTTGGTATTAGCGGGCAAACGGATATATCTCTTCCACTATCAATGGCAGCCGTTATTGGTGGTGCAATGTTTGGTGATAACTTGTCATTTATTTCGGATACGACCATTGCAGCTGTAAGGACACAGGGGACAAAAATGAAAGATAAATTTAAGGTGAATTTCCTAATAGTCCTTCCTGCAGCGATTATTACATGTATCATTCTTTCCGTATTAACGATGGGTCAACAGGCCAATATCAATCAACAATCCTTTCAGTGGATCAAGATTCTGCCTTATCTAGGTGTACTAGTGGCTGCTTTGGCAGGGGTTAATGTATTTTTAGTCCTTGCATTAGGAATTGTATTTGCTGGTTTAATAGGGTTAGTCGATGGCACCTATACACTAATGGAAGTTATTCAAAAAATGAGCGATGGTATGGCCGGCATGTTCGATATCGCCTTTCTGGCGATTTTAATTGCTGGTATGGTGGAAGTCATTAAGCATAATGGCGGGATTGACTACTTACTTCATTTGGTAACAAGCAAGATTAAATCGAGGAAAGGTGCTGAATTTGGCATTGCTGGACTCGTAAGCTTAACGGATCTATCAACGGCAAATAATACAATTTCAATTATAATTGCAGGACCACTTGCGAAAAATATTGCCGGTAAGTTCGGAATTGACCCTCGCAGGTCAGCAAGTTTACTTGATGTTTTTTCTTGCAGTATTCAAGGGTTAATCCCTTATGGTGCTCAAATACTGGTTGCTGCAGGTGTTGCAAGTATTTCTCCAGTCAGTATTTTAACATATTCTTATTACCCGATTTTAATTGCGGTTTGTGGAGTATTGGCGATTTTAACTGGATTTCCACGTTTTACAACTAAAACTGTTGAAAAAACTACCTCCAACATGGTTGATGAAAAGGTAAGCTAAATTGATTGCGCTCTGGTCTTTTGAAGATCAGAGCGTTTTTTATTGCTTTATTGAATTGCATTAAATAAAGTATATAGTAATTTAACAAATAGTTTGAAAATAGGTGAGACAATGAGTGTTGAAATTATGGCATTAGGAGATTCAGCAATCAGGATTTCATTTGGTAATGAAATTGAAGAGAGTACTCATCACGAAATTTATCGATTTTTACATAACATTATGGGTTATAAGATTGATGGTGTTATTGAGTGCGTCCCTACGTTTACTACGATTGCGATTTTTTATAATCCCTGCAAAATTAGGTATAGCCAATTAGAAAAAATCGTTTATTCTGTAATGGAATCAGCAAAGGAAACAAAACCGCATACTCCTATTGTCTATAGGATTCCAGTTTATTATGGGGAAAAGACTGGACCAGATTTACGATTCGTTGCAGAGTACAATCACATCAGTGAACTAGAAGTTATTCAATATCATTGTAACCAAGAATATTTAGTTCATATGATTGGTTTTGTACCAGGCTTTCCCTATCTTGGCGGGTTAAATAAAAAAATTTCAACGCCGCGTCTAGAAATCCCAAGAGCGAAGGTAGCAGCAGGCTCAGTGGGGATCGGCGGTGACCAAACAGGAATTTATCCTGTTGAGGTCCCTTCAGGCTGGAGAATTATAGGTATAACCCCTATACCATTATTTGATATCGAGAATAACAATCCGTCACTCTTGTCTGCAGGCAATTATGTATCCTTTTTCCCTGTGGATATCGATGAGTATCTTGCCATTAAAGAGATGGCTGCATTAAAAAAGTATAAAGTATTGACTTACAAGAAAGGAGATAGTTTACCATGAGTTACATTGACATCAATTGTGATCTTGGAGAAAGTTATGGATTATTTAAAATTGGGAATGATAAAGAGGTTTTGAAGCATATTTCATCTGCCAATATTGCTTGCGGCTACCATGCGGGGGATCATAATGTAATGATGGAAACTATCCAATTGGCTAAAAAATATCATGTTAACATTGGTGCACATCCTGGATTTCCAGATATTTTGGGGTTTGGCCGGAGGGAAATGAATGTATCACCGAGGGAGATCTACAATCTTACACTTTATCAGATGGGTGCCTTAAGTGCATTTGCCAAAGCTGAAGGCGTTAACCTCGTCCATGTTAAACCCCATGGAGCCTTGTATAATATGGCTGCTAAATCTAGAGTGATTGCAGATGCCATTGCTCAGGCTGTTACAGATTTTGATGCGAAGTTGATCCTTTTTGGGCTTTCTGGAAGTGAACTTATCCAAGCTGGAAAAGAAAAGGGTCTAATGACAGCACAGGAAGTGTTTGCAGACCGAACCTACCAAATTGATGGGTCGTTGACATCTAGAAATGATGATAACAGCATGATTCATGATATGAATATTGCAGCCCAAAGAATCATCCGTATGATAAAAGAAGGGAAAGTTACGACAACGGATGGAACGGATATTGCTATCACTGCAGATACAGTCTGTGTCCATGGTGATGAACCTGCTGCTTTAGATTTTATAACCGAATTAAAATATGCCTTAACAAAAGAAAATATAGAAGTAAGAAAGAGTTGGTCTAGTTGATGAGGATCCCAATCTTTAAAGTGTTAAAACCAGGATTGCAAACAACGGTACAAGACCTTGGCAGGCATGGGTTCCGTGAATTTGGGGTTAGCCCTTCAGGTGCTATGGATCCTTATTCTTTGCAGATCGGCAATATACTAGTTGGAAACGAATTAGGTGAGGCTGCACTTGAAGCGCCGCTTATTGGACCTGTCTTGATGGCTTTACATGATGTCTCTATCGCCATTTGTGGCGGGAATTTATCACCCCAAATCAATGAACGGGAGATTCCACTCTGGAAAAGCCTCGTGATTAAAAGAGGGCAAACCCTTTCATTTGGCGAGCTGAAAGAGGGTGCAAGGACATACATAAGCATTGCAGGTGGAATTGATGTACCTTGTGTACTTAATAGTAAATCAACATATTTAACAGGAAAATTTGGAGGTTATGAAGGCAGAGCTTTAAAAAAGGGGGATATTCTTTTTGGAAATCCTTTCACTGGAAGAAATAGATTTCTGCACACCAAGCATATTCCGAAATATACAAATCCTTTAACAGTAAGTGTAATACTAGGTCCGCATACTGGTAAATTTACCTCTTCAGGACTCGAAACGTTTCTAACTGAAGAATATACTATAACCTCTCAATCAAATCGAATGGGATATCAATTAACAGGTACCAAAATTGAACATAGTGGTATGGCTGATATTATTTCTGACGCCATTCCTTTGGGGGGAATACAAGTCCCAGCTAGCGGACAGCCTATCATCCTAATGGCAGAACACCAAACAACGGGAGGGTATTCTAGAATTGGAAGTGTTTTAACCGCAGATATGCCACTTCTTGCTCAAGCACAGCCGGGGACTAGGATAAAGTTTAAGGAAATTTCCTTAGAAAATGCTCAAAATCTTCTAATTGATAATAAAAGAAAGCTTGATTTTTTATATAGCATTTCTAGGTCATATTCTTGATTAACATGAACTTGAGTTCATTTTTAATAGGTTTATGGTATAATGATAGTAAATAATAATTGATTCATAAGGCTACATTAATTGGTAATAATAACCTAGTCAGAGAACTAGTAGTAAAGTTCATTCTCCAATTTGGTTTTATTAATAAATTTTTCATAAGGTGTGATTGTGTGACAGAAATAGTAAACGGAAAGGTACAACATCGAAAGCTGCCTCTTACTAAAAAAATCTTTCGAGCGATATCCATTACCCTCGGTGCCATATTAATGGCTGTCGGTCTAGAGATCTTTTTAGTCCCAAACAAGGTTATTGATGGAGGGGTAACAGGTATATCAATCATGTTATCTCATCTAACGGGTTTTGAACTTGGTATCTTTCTTTTCGTGTTAAACCTGCCATTTGTTTATTTAGGCTACAAGCAGATGGGAAAAACTTTTGCGATCTCTACTGTTTATGGAATAATAGTTTTATCTGTTTTTACAACATTATTTCACCCAGTACCTGCTTTTACCGATGATATTCTTCTTGCAACGATTTTTGGAGGCATGATCTTAGGAATTGGAGTGGGTATTGTTATTCGCTTCGGCGGTGCGTTAGATGGGACAGAAATCCTGTCACTCGTCATAACCAAAAAAGTTCCGTTCTCAGTTGGGCAAATCATTATGTTTATCAATATCTTTATTTTAGGTGCAGCCGGATTTGTGTTCAGTTTTGATCGGGCAATGTACTCCGTATTAGCATACGTAATTGCTGCAAAAGCAATTGATACAGTAGTTGACGGTTTTGAAGAATCCAAATCAGTTTGGATTATCAGTGATTTAGCGGAAGAAATCGGAAGTGCCGTTAATGCTCGTTTAGGCCGTGGTGTAACATACCTAAAGGGTGAGGGAGCCTATACTGGTGACCATAAGAAGGTTATTTTTAGTATCATTACTCGACTAGAGGAATCCAAATTGACTACGATTGTAGAGGAAATTGATCCCAATGCCTTCTTGGCGATTGCTGACATATCCGAAGTTCGGGGTGGTCGTTTTAAAAAGAGGGACATCCATTAATATTGGTTGTACATAGAAAAAATCTCAGGGGCAAAGTTCCTGAGATTTTTTATGTCCCATTGCAAACGTTTTTATGTTACATTTGATATGTAACTGATAGTTTACAAGAAAAGGATGAAATGGGATGTCAACAAACAAGACAAGAATCGAGAAGGATTTCCTGGGGCAAAAAGAAATACCGTTTGATGCGTACTATGGGATTCAAACCATAAGAGCAGTAGAGAATTTCCCTATTACAGGATATCGCATTCATGAGTCTCTAATTAGAGCGCTTGCAATGGTAAAAAAAGCGGCGGCCATCGCTAATATGAACACAACACGGTTGTATAAAGATCTTGCGAATGTCATTGTACAAGCAGCCGATGAAATCATTGCTGGGAAGTGGGACGATCAATTTATCGTGGACCCAATTCAGGGCGGTGCAGGTACATCCATGAACATGAATATGAATGAAGTGATTGCCAACCGAGGACTTGAATTACTTGGTCAGGAAAAGGGTAATTATTTCCATTTAAGTCCAAACACACATGTAAATATGTCACAATCAACAAATGATGTATTTCCAACTGCTATACATATATCTACATTGACATTATTAGAGAACCTGCTGGTTACAATGGATGATATGCAAAAAGTCTTTAAACAAAAAGCTGTCCAGTTTGAGAAGGTTATTAAGATGGGGCGTACTCATCTTCAAGATGCCGTACCTATCCGCTTAGGACAAGAATTTGAAGCATACTCTCGAGTGCTGGCTCGTGATATTAATCGAATTAAACATACACGCGAACATTTATTGGAAGTGAATATGGGAGCTACTGCAGTCGGAACAGGATTAAATGCAGATCCAAAATATATTAAAGATGTAGTTAAACAGCTTGCTGAAATTAGCGGCTTCCCGCTTGTAAATGCAGAGCATCTAGTGGATGCTACCCAGAATACAGATGCCTATACAGAGGTTTCGGCTGCACTTAAGGTTTGCATGATGAATATGTCGAAAATAGCAAATGATCTGCGCCTAATGGCTTCAGGTCCACGTGCAGGGCTGGGAGAAATTCGACTTCCTGCACGTCAGCCAGGTTCGTCAATCATGCCTGGAAAGGTAAATCCAGTTATGCCAGAATTAATAAATCAAATTGCCTTCCAGGTTATTGGGAATGACCACACGATTTGCCTTGCCTCCGAGGCAGGTCAATTAGAATTAAATGTAATGGAGCCTGTTTTAGTCTTTAACCTCCTACAATCCATCAGTATTATGAACAATGGGTTCCGCGTCTTTACGGACCATTGCTTAGCCGGCATTGAAGCTAACGAAGAGCGTTTAAAGGAATATGTAGACAAAAGCGTTGGGATTATTACAGCAGTCAATCCTCACCTCGGATATGAAGTGGCAGCCCGTATTGCGAGGGAAGCTGTCCTTACGGGGAAATCCGTCCGTGAATTATGTTTACAACATGATGTGTTAACAGAAGAGGAATTAGATATTATTTTAAATGTGTATGAAATGACAGAACCAGGGATTGCTGGAGAAGAATTGCTGGATAGGGATTAGCAGCTAAATGAGTTAAAGAAAAGGGTGCCCATTAATGAGGGTACCCTTTTGTAGTATTAGTCGTACGCGAGTATCACCGTACGAATTTTTTTTATTTCTCGCTTTTCTTCTTATCATCCTGTTTGTCACTCTTTTTATCACTTAATCCTCGGTATATCTGCGTATACATGCTTCCTTCTTTAATGTTTTCAAGGAAAAAAGGACCTATAAGTTCTAAATATTCATCATCATCAAACAGCCTTTTGTTCTCTAATTCCATTTCACCCAATCCATCATAGGTAGATAGCAGTGCATAGGTATGATCTTCACCAGATATCGGTGTCAGAATTTCAACATGGTGGTTATAATTGTCATTTCTGAATTTTTTTATCTCTCTTAAATTGTCTATTGCTTCTTTAAACGTATTTTGTTTAATAATAAACGTCTGATATACAAAAACAGACATTAAAGCACCCCCAGAGAAATATACAGCATACTATCTTTATAAATCTCCAGAAAGTCTGTTTATTATTCGTGATAAGAAAAGTTACAATAAAGTTATATTCGCTTTTGAACATTCCTCAATGATTTGATCGTTCCATACGGAAACTTGAACCTCGCCAATATGTATCTTTTTAAGAAAAAACATACATATTCTTGATTGTCCAATACCTCCGCCAATGGTATAAGGAAGTTCACGATTTAGAATGGCTTGATGGTATTCTAGAGACATTCTCTCTTCCGTATTAGATAACTTTAATTGTTTTTTCAACGCATCTTCATCTACACGGATGCCCATCGAAGAAACCTCGATTGCTTGTTCTAAAGGAGGATACCAGAATATAATGTCACCGTTTAAGGACCAATCATCATAATCCGGAGAACGGCCATCGTGTTTTTCTCCCGACATTAACTGACCACCTATCTGCATGATAAACACCGCGCCATATTCTTTTGCGATCCTGTCTTCCCGTTCTTTTGATGTAAGCGCGGGGTACTTGTTTTCAAGTTCCTGTGTGGTAATAAAATGAATGTCTTCAGGCAGAACAGGCTCTAGCACAGGATAAAGCTCGTGTAAATGTTTTTCAGTGTTTTTGAAGACTTGAAATATTTTTTGAACCTCGGATTTTAACGTCTCCATATTTCGTTGCTCTTTTGAAATGATTTTCTCCCAATCCCATTGGTCAACATAAATAGAATGCAAATGATCCAAAACTTCATCTCTTCTAATGGCATTCATATCTGTATAAAGGCCTTCATCCAATGCGAAGCCATACCTTGCCAACGCCATTCTTTTCCATTTTGCTAATGATTGAACGATTTCAATGTTTGCATTCTTAATATCTATTGCCTCAAAGGATACCATTCGTTCCACACCATTTAAGTCATCATTTAAACCCTTTCCAGATTTCAGAAGAATAGGGGCTGATACCCGTGTTAAATTTAGCGATTCGGCTAAGGAACTTTCAAAGTAATCCTTTGTTTGTTTAATCGCAATTTCAGTTTGCAAAAGATTTAATTTTGAAGAGTAACCAATTTGTGTAGATAGTGAATTTGACATAAAATAAAAAACCTCCAGAAAAAAAACAAAATAAATATTCTGAAATTATAGCAAAGTTATCATTGCCTTACCACTGGTTTAGAAAAAAAAAATCCCTCCACCGTATAACTTGGTGAAGAGACGTTATTGTACTACCTTAATTGATCCCAATCTGAGTATGCTCCGCTGCCTTGACAGCCCGGGCATTCAACGGAGTTATAATAAGCAAATTCATTATATGGATAAACAGTAAATCCTCTTCCATAACAATCGGGACATTTGTCCTGATTCTTCATATGAGAAACATGATTTTGATATCTTGTTTCCCTCCATTGGTTAAAGGAGTTAATTAAACCCATGTTTTTCACCTCACGTTTTTATTTAGTATGAGAACAAAATGGAATATTTATGCAAACAGTGAATTCGTATGTTTTTAATCATCTATCAAAAAATAAATACAAGAGGTGATAATATGAGTGATTGGAATGAACAGGCTGCGCCTAATAATAATATCCCTGCAAGAATTGTACGGCCTTTTGAGCGCCGCGATCAAAGTGTTAACCATGAGTTTTCAGAGGAGCTATCCGATGGAGGAGAACGTGACGAGTTTATCCAAAAACAGAAAAAGATAAAAAAATAGTGATCAATGGTGACGATGATGAAATTATCGTCACTTTGTTATTTTTTATAATGGATTTTAATTAGAATGTATAAAAAAACTAAAGTTTAAATAAAGGTTATTGAAAGGTTTAGTCGAAAATAATAGGGTATAACAATTATTTTGAGGAGAAAAGCATAATGAATCGCAAAGATGTATTGCTCGAACAATTCCTTTGTTGTCATAAAAAAAGCCACTGGTTTGTCTCGTTTGAAAAAGCAGTAGCTGGATTAACTCCGGAGAATGCCCTTTGGAAGCAATCCGAATCGGAGAATTCTATCAGGGAAATTATTAGTCATTTAGTATTTTGGAATAAACGGTTCTTAGACCGCTTTAAAAACAGTGAATTTCGAAAGATGGAAGGTAATAATGATAGCACTTTTACCTATCTATATGAGTCCGAATGGGAGCAGGTCTTACAAGAATTTAATCAAGTAATGACCGATTGGGTTGAGACAATTGAGAAAAGTGAAGATGAAAAGTTTGATCAATATATAAGCGAACAATCGACAGAAACGTGGTTGGAATCGATTTCTAGTATCACACTCCACAACGCCTATCATATCGGACAAATTGTAACAATCCGAAAGATGCAAGGTTCATGGATGAAGGAACTAGGAGTAAGTTAATTTTGTGCAGCGAAACTAGCTGCACTTTTTATTATGTAAATTTTTTGTAATATAGTACTTTGTATCTCCGATATAGAGAGTTATTTCCGGTTTTAGGGAATATTCTAGTAGTTTGTATCCTGTTAATTTTTCGAATATTTTGGTAATATTTGTACTTAGAGAGACGAAATAATAGTTTCAACAAGCAACTGATAGAAAATCATGAGGAGAGAGGAATTGTTACGTTGAAAGTATTAAATCCAGTACCGAGTCAAAGTGAAAAGCATTTAACACAATTAGCTTCCGTCGGGCAAATTGCTGCAGGTATTGCTCATGAAGTTCGTAATCCATTAACCGCGGTTAAAGGATTTTTGCAATTACTCGAGCATGAAAATAATGCTGAGTACCTTAACATCGCGCAGTTAGAATTAGAAAACGCGTTAACAACTCTGAATGATCTTCTTCAGGTTTCTAAACCTGATCAGGAAGATGAACAACCACAGTCTTTCCTTATTGCAGTTGAAATGGAATCAATTCTAAATTTATTTCAAGATAAAATATATGATATTCAAATAAATACAAGTTATTTTGATACAAATATACCGATTTATGGTAAAAAAAATCAGTTTAAAAAGGCTTTCTTTAATCTAATTAAAAATGCATTAGAATCCATGAACGAATCTGGTTCATTAACGATCAGCCATTTTGCTGATGGAAAAGAAATAGTTGTATGTATTGAAGATACGGGGGTAGGAATCCCTGATGAAAAGATATCCTTATTAGGTACACCGTTCTTTTCAACCAAAGATCTCGGTACCGGAATGGGGTTAACCCAAGTGTTTTCGACCGTGTACCAGCATGGCGGAAGAATTAATGTCGAGAGTGAGGTAAATAAAGGAACAAAATTTACCTTAAGAATACCTGTTCGAAATGACTCGAAAAATAGAGGTGTAATAAAGTTGAATTTAAGCTATGAAGAAACTTTGTCTATAAAGGAATATTTTCTTGCCAATAAAGATATTTTTCAGGATCGATTATTAGAAGAAGCCATAAATGTTAGAGATAAAATTGAAGAGATACATAGATATGGAAATATTAATCTATTAAGCAACGCACATAAACTCGTGTTACTGATAGTAGAGGAACGTGAACATGAATTAATCTCTTTCGCTAAACAGGAAGGAATGGCTTGGGCTAAATATTCTTTAACCATAGCTTTTAAATTGGAGTGGATTCAAGCGATTAGGAGGACAGTGTGGGAGTTTCTCTATAATTTTGATCTTAATAAAAATAATAATCATACTTCAGAGTTTTATTTTAATTTGGAGAAAAACATCAATCGGCAATTTGACCAATTTCTCAATTCATTTTTTATACAATATAGCAGATACAAAGATGAATTGTTAGACGCTCAAAGAAAACTGCTTGAGAATCTTTCTGTTCCGATTATTCCAATCTCGAGCGATATAAGCATTTTACCGTTAATTGGTGCAATTGATAGTTTTAGGGCGAGTACGATAGAAGATAAATTGATTACGGAAATTGGAAATTCGCATATTCATACGTTAATATTGGATCTTTCAGGTGCTGTTGTAATGGAGATTGAAGTGATCCAGCATCTGACTCGCGTAATTAATGGTGTCTCTATGATGGGTTGTAAAACAGTTATTACAGGTCTGCGACCAGAAATTGTTAAGCTTGTTATTAACTCAGGTATTACATTTGAACACACCGCCGAGTTAAAGGGAACCTTACAGGTTGCACTTTCTGAATACATTGGTCAAAATAAACTCTATTAGTAAAAAGGGCAGAAATGAATTCTGCCCTTTACCTTTTTAGCTTATAATTTAATCGCCGTTGAACATTTCAAAAATTCCTCTTGCAATGCTGCCTTCATCTATAAGGCAATGAGAGCCCAAAACTTTGTTAAAAAGTGTAATACAGTCCCTCATGAAGACGATGAATAACTGCAATTGTTTATATAATCAAAAAGCATGCCAACTCATCGAAATCAAACAAACCATCACAAATAAAAAAGACGTCTGCATATAGCAAGACGTCTTTTTGCGTATTGAGGCGAAAAACCACACTCCACATAGTGTGCTCCTTAAAGGAATGTTTCTCGACTTACACAACTCAGCTCATCGCTTAATTAATATAACACAGAAGGCAGGGACAACACAACTGGAAAATGTTTTAAAACATAAGTCTTGATTATTATTTTGAATTCCTCTATATTCAAATAATCAGATATACAAATTTAAAATGATAAGAAGGGTTTATATGTATAGTGACAAAAGATTCCATCAATATTCCTTAACTCATGTACCAAAAGATGTTTTCTCAGGACTCATTGTCGGTGTAATCGCGATTCCTCTTGGGATGGCCTTTGCAATTGCTTCAGGCGTGAAACCGGAATATGGAATCTACACAACCATTGTTGCTGGTATACTCATCTCACTATGTGGAGGATCGAAGTATCAAATTGGCGGCCCAACCGGTGCGTTTATCCCTATCCTATTTGGAATTGTCATGACGTACGGATATGAAAATTTGTTAATTGCAGGTTTCTTAGCGGGCATTATGCTGCTCTTAATGGGGATCTTTAAGCTTGGTTCATTAATTAAGTTCATTCCAAGACCAGTAACAATTGGATTTACAACAGGAATTGCTATCACCATTTTTACCGGGCAGATTGCTAGTTTCCTAGGGTTGACAGGTATTAAGAAACATGAAGAATTTATTAATAATTTAAAAGAGATTATGATCCACATGGACAGTATTAACCCTTATAGTATTTTAACAGCAGTCATTTGCTTAGCAACGATACTATTGACTCCAAAAATTGCTCTAAAGGTTCCAGGACCATTAATTGGTTTATTGGTTTCAACGATGATTGCAACTCTGTTCTTTCCCAATCAGGTAGCAACGATTGGAACAGCCTATGGAGAAATTCCAAGTACTTTGCCAAAGCTGCAAATACCTGATTTGAGCGTAGAGATGATTATGACTCTCTTAAAACCAGCGTTTGTCATTGCAATGCTCGGGGGAATTGAAAGCTTGCTTTCAGCGGTCGTTGCCGATGGCATGACGAATAGCAAGCATAATAGCAACAAGGAACTAATTGGTCAGGGGATTGCCAATATGGTAACTCCACTGTTTGGTGGTATTCCGGCAACTGGTGCAATTGCGAGAACAGCCACAAATATCAAAAATGGTGCCGTTTCACCATTGTCTGGGATTATTCATGGTGTAGTCGTTTTGCTTGTGTTACTGTTTTTTGCTCCATTTGCTTCTTTTATTCCGCTTGCAAGCATGGCACCTATATTGATGGTGGTTGCATGGAATATGAGTGAACGGAAGGTATTTGCCCATATTTTAAAGACAAAATCTACGGATTCCTTGGTCTTAGTTGTTACCTTTTTATTAACGGTTTTTGTTAATTTGACAATGGCCGTAGAAGTTGGATTAGTGATGGCGGCGGTTCTATTTACGATGAGAATGAGCAATCTAATGACTACTGCCAAGGCATTGCCAAACTTGCAGCATAAACATGCAAAAGTCGAGACACAAATCGTAACAGATACACATGATTGTCCTCAAATTAGTATCTATAATGTAGAAGGTCCATTATTTTTTGGAGCGGCCCAGACGTTTGAAACATCCATTATGAATACGATAAACTACCGACCTAAAATTCTGTTATTACGGATGAGCAGGGTTCCATTTATGGATACGACTGGTGAGGCAAATTTGGCTAGTATTGTGTCCCATTTTTCAAAAAATGGTATAGTAATCATATCGGGAATAAACGAACAGCCTAAAAATGTTTTGGTAAGTACCGGCTTATATGAAGTTATTGGTCAGGGGCATTTCTTTACACACACAGGTGACGCCATTCAGTTTGCGTTAACGCAGCTGGAGCAAAATAAATGTCGTGGCTGTAAACACTTCGCATTTAAAGAATGTAAGAAGCTTTCGGCTTCCGAAGTTATGGACAGCAGCAAACAGAAGCTCTCGGCTACTTACTAGATTGAAGGAAGTGAATGGATTGAATCTTGAAATGCAGCAATTTAAGGCGGAATTTTTCAAAGCACTGGCACATCCTTTGAGGATCCGCATATTAGAGCTGTTAGCAGAAGGGGATAAAAATGTAAATGAAATTCAAACCCTGGTTGGCAGTGAAGGGTCTGCTGTTTCTCAGCAGTTAACGGTATTAAGAGCAAAAAACATTGTTTCTGGTACAAAGGAAGGGAATAAAGTCATTTATACACTTAAAGACCCTATGATCGTCGAACTGCTGGCAGTAGCTCGTCAGATTTTTAATAATCATCTAGTAGACACGATTACGATATTAGATAAGTTTCGAGACGAGGATGAAGAAGTAATGACCATGCCGAAGAAATAACAATCTTCGGCTTTTTTACGTTTAAATTTAGGTTTATATTGTTTTTATAATTATCAATTAATTGTAATATTTATGTCAACATTTTCCTTAATTCTTATATTACGATAAAGGTGTAATCAAATATGAGAAAAGCTAGGAAGTGATCAAATGATTTACGACTTGGTACTGCTGCATCCGCCAACTGTTTATGACTTCAGAAAAGAAATGCTATTTACCGGTCCAATCAGCGATGTAGTTCCATCCTCACCCGTATTCGAAATGTATCCAATTGGATTGACAAGTATTGGTGACTATCTAGAACGATTTGGTTTAAAAGTGAAGATTGTTAATATCGCTAATCGAATGCTGTTACATCCAAATTTTGATGTTGAGAAGAAAATCCGTAATATCAAAGCAAAGGCATTTGGAATTGATTTGCATTGGCTTCCCCATGCACATGGAAGTGTAGAGTTAGCAAAAATTATCAAGAAATATCACCCGGATACTCCTGTTATGTTCGGTGGATTATCTAGTACCTATTTCCATAAGGAATTAATAGAATATCCTTGTATTGATTTTGTCGTTCGCGGTGATACCACGGAAAAATTAATACTTATGCTCCTCAATAAGCTTGAGAAAAAGGATGTATCGGGATTTTCAGATATACCCAATCTAACTTGGAAGCGAAATAACCAATATTACTACAACGAGATCACCTATGTACCCGATAGTCTCGATGAGTTTAATTTACCTGGATACCGTTACATCATTGGTTCGGTCTTTAAGTATTTTAATCTATTAGATGCTTTGCCATATAAGGGGTGGATTCAGTATCCTAATACAGCAATCTTAACCTCAAAGGGGTGTAACTATAACTGTCTAATCTGCGGGGGTTCAAAGGATGCATATGAATTAAACTGTAATCGGAAAAAGCTCGTGATGCGTTCACCAAAAAGGATGCTAGAGGATATTGCCCTCATACAGAGGTTTACACGGGCACCTATATTTCTTTTGAATGATATAAGGCAGGGCGGTAAGGAGTACGTTGATGAATTTCTCAATGGCCTTTCAAACATAAAGATGAAAAATGAGATTGTGTTTGAACTGTTTAATTATGCCGATGAGAAATTTTTTGAAAGATTAAATAAGGATATGCCTAAGTATAGTATTGAGCTTACCCTAGAATCTGCAGATGAGGACATCCGCAAATATAATGGAAAGCTGCCATGTACAAATGCGAAAGTGATAGAAATGCTCCAATATGCATTAAAGCATGGCTGTGCGAAAGTTGACTTGTTTTTCATGACGGGGATCCCTAACCAAAGTTATGAAAGTGCGATGAGGAATGTCGACTTTTGTGAAATTATTCACAAAGAGTGTGGTGAGGATTCTCGGATTTCTTATTTTGTCGCTCCACTCTCACCATTCTTAGACCCGGGCAGTCCAGCGTTTGAAAACCCAGACAGATATGGTTACAAGAAGTTTTGCCATAAACTTGAAGACTTCCGGGAGGCCATGAAGCAGCCTTCCTGGAAAAATATGCTGAGTTACGAAACCAACAGTATGACGAGGGACGAGATCGTAAAAGCCACCTATGATTCTGCTTTGAAGTTAAATGAATTTAAATATAGGAATCATATCATTGCAAAGGATGTCCATGATGAAGTCAGACTGAAAATCGAAAAGTCTATAGAATTTCTTAACCGACTTGACGCAATAGAACTGCTGCCAAATGATGAAAAACAAAGACAACTTTCCATTATTAAGGATGAAGTAGAGCAAATCAACCGTCACAGTATATGTGGTGAAAATGAACTGAAATGGGAGGTTAAAAAGCTGTTTGCAAACTTCGCATCGCTAACCTGGATCAGCTTAGAATTGCTTATAAAAGATGTCATCAAAGATATAAAATGTAAGATTGGCAAGATTGATAGAAACCAAGTAATGGTTACGAATCCAAGAAGCAATCAGCACGAAAGGTAAGGGTATGAATTGGCTGTAAATGCCTTACAAACCTCGAATTTTGTAGGCTTTTGTCTATAGTGCTTTATTGACAGTACAGCTAAAAAATGTTAAATTTTAGACAGCCGTTGCACGAGATTAGATTTATGTTACAAAGCTTGTTCAAGTTTTAACTGAAGTTTGGATAAGAAAGTGGAAGTAAAGCTATCACGTTGTAATTTGGTGAATTTTACACATGGCTTACTCTAAGCCAATAGGGGGATTTTTTTACATGAAAAACGGTAAAGTAAAATGGTTTAACTCTGAAAAAGGTTTCGGTTTCATCGAAGCTGAAGACGGAAACGACGTATTCGTTCACTATTCTGCTATCCAAACAGAAGGTTTCAAAACTTTAGAAGAAGGTCAAGAAGTATCTTTCGAAGTTGTTGAAGGTGCTCGTGGACCACAAGCTGCTAACGTAACTAAAAAGTAATTTATGAAGCCAATGATTTAACAGCCCGGCCAAGTGTCGGGCTGTTTTTTGCGTTATAAACATAAAAAATGCCTATACGCTTTTCCCTTTAATTTCTACGATTTCCAACCTCACAAAAGATGGTATTTTGCTATAATAGTAGTTACGAGTAAATAAAGATGGGGTGATTAAATGAAATTTATCCATACTGCTGACTGGCACTTAGGTAAGTTAGTGCATGGTGTGTACATGACAGAAAATCAGCGGGAAGCACTAAATCAATTTGTAGAAGTTGTTGCCGAAGAAAAACCGGACGCCGTTGTCATTGCCGGTGATTTATATGATCGTTCAGTACCGCCAACCGACGCCGTTGATTTATTAGATGAAATCTTATTTAAAATCAATGTTGAGCTGAAGACCCCCGTTGTTGCGATTGCCGGAAACCATGACAGTGCAGAAAGATTGTCATTCGGCAGCTCATGGTATAAACACAGCCAATTCTACTTATCTGGTAAGCTGACAAATAGTTTTAAACCCGTACAGGTTAACGGTGTTAATTTTTATTTAGTTCCTTTTGCAGAACCTGGAGTGGTACGTCAGCTTCTTGACGATGATTCCATACATTCCCATCAGGATGCGATGAAGGCACTAATTGGAAAAATGGAGCAGAACTTAAACCCTAATGAGCCCAACGTCTTGGTAGGACATGCTTTTGTGCTAGGGGGGCAGACATCAGACTCCGAGCGAGTTTTATCCGTCGGAGGTTCTGGTTGTGTAGGTGCAGAGCTATTCGAACCGTTTTCCTATACAGCTCTTGGACATCTCCATAGCCCGGATGCCATCAAGCATAACAAGGTTAAATATGCTGGATCGCTATTAAAATATTCTTTTTCAGAAGCAAAACAAAATAAATCTATTTCCATAATTGAAATGGATGAAAAAGGAAACTTTTCTCATCGATACCGCTCGTTGAATCCAACCCATGACATGCGTGAAATTGAAGGACATCTCGAGGAGTTATTAGATCCTCTCTTTTATGAAAAACAAAGCTTGCATGACTATTTAAAAATCACCTTGCTAGATGAAGGGGCACTGCTTGACCCTATCAATAAATTACGTCAAGTTTATCCGAACGTTTTACATCTTGAACGGAAAATAGATATAACGGATATGAAGAAAAAGCAGTCATTCAATATCACACGAAACGAGAAAAAGTCTGAGCTTGACTTATTTGAGCAATTTTATACAGAAATGACAACAGCTGAATTCTCCTCCGATAAAAAGGAAGTAATGGCAGACGTAATTGAAAAAGTGTTACGACAGGAGGCAGCTAAGTGAGACCATTGAAACTAACCATGCAGGCTTTCGGTCCTTATGCGGATGTAGAGACCATAGATTTTACACAGCTTGGTAATCGCACCATGTTTGTGATCTCTGGGAAAACAGGGGCGGGTAAGACGACAATTTTTGATGCGATTAGTTATGCGATATATGGGAAAGCAAGCGGGGAGGACCGTAACGGCCCCGAATTAAGAAGCCAATTTGCAAGAGCAGATTTGGTCACAGAGGTCTCACTGGACTTCGCTATCCGAAACAAAGTTTATTCGATTACCCGCCTTCCGCAACAGCCTAAAAAAAAGGAAAAGGGTGAAGGATTTACAACATTACCAGCTAAAGCAGAATTATATAGCTGGGATGAGAACGGGGAAAAGAAATTACTTGCTACAAAAATCAATGATGTTGAAGAAAAAATTAAAGAGATTATGCTGATTGACAGCAATCAGTTCCGCCAAATTTTAATGATTCCTCAAGGGGAATTTCGAAAGCTTTTAACGTCTGACAGCAAGGATAAAGAAGTTATTTTACAGCGATTATTCCATACAAAGATCTATAAGATGGTCGAAGAAAGGCTAAAGACTGAATCATCAGAGTTGAAAAACTCAGTTGAGATGCAGGTTCAGACTAGAACTGAAAACCTGCGCAGGATACAAGCTGAAACGAACGACGAGCTTAAAGAATATTTGGAAGCAGACAATGTAAATGATTTGATACTCATGCCTCTTTTACAGGACGAAATCAAGGGCATGGAAAGCCTGCTTGAAAAATTGGTTATCTCCCTAAAAGAAAAGGAACAGGAACAAGATAAATTAAAAGGCAAGCTGTTTGAAGCAGAAACCATATTAAAACAAATCCAAACGAGAGAAGCATTAAAAGCGGAAAAAATTAGACTTGAATCGCAAGCAGAATTTTTTGCAGAAAAAGAAAAACAGGTGCAGCTAGCGCATAAAGCAGCACTATTAGCTCAGCAAGAAGAGTTATGCCACCGATTAAAGCGAGAATTGGATCAATTAAAGGAAAATGTAACGTCAATCCAAAATGAAATCGAAAAACTTGATGTTCTCACAAAACAGTATGAACAACAGTGGCAGGCGGAAAATGAGCGTGAAGGGGAGCGCCAAAAAGCACTAGAAGTTATTAATCAGCTAATCAATATGAAAGACGACGTTTATTCACTTGCTGCTTTAGTAAGGGAGACAGCGTCAGTTGAAGCTTCCCTCAAAAGTGCGAGAGAACAGCATGCAGCAGCTGAAAATGGCCTTCAGAGTTTGGAAGACAAGGTGAAAAAACTTCTTGACAAAAAGGCAGAAATTGAGAAGGGCCAACTGAAGTTCATAGAAAATGAACGGCAGCTGGAAAAAATGCAAGCTGAGCTAGAACGCTTGGAGAAATACGAACTATATGTTGGACGCCATCAAAATGCTTTAAAAGATCTTAAAGTGAAGGCTGGAAAATATGAAAATATAAGTGCCAGGTACCTGGATGAAAAGGCACTTGTAGAAGAATTAGAGAATAAATGGCTACATGGGCAAGCATCACTGTTAGCAGCTAAACTTACAACAGGTGAAGCATGTCCAGTTTGTGGTTCAGAGCATCACCCTTCACCAGCATCAGTGGATGAGGCACATATTCCGAATGAGGAAGATCTTAAAGCTGCTAAACAGCAGGCTGTTCTTTTAGAAAAAGAAAAAGCAGCAGCAGAATCCCTCTTTTTTGAGAGTCAATCGATTGAAAAAACACAACGGGAAAACTGTGAAGAGTTTTTTAAAGAAATACGCTCTTATCGGGCAGACTTTAAGGAAACTGATTTGCACGCAATTAAAACAGGGATTCTGGTTAATAAGTTGGATCTCCAGAATGCTCAAAAATCACTAAATGAACAAATCAAACTGCTTGATCAAATTAACAAACACCTAGAGAAGAGTGATTCTGAAAAAACATCTTTAAAAAGTGCTATACAACAGCTTTCAGCTCATGTAAACGAGCTGACTGTACAATTTACGGAAAAGAACACGAATCTAACAAGAATGATGAAGTCAATCCCAGAGAATCTGCGAACACAGGCAGCATACGAAGACGCGCTTAAAACCTCAAAAAACAAGCATGAATTGTTAGTCAAAAGACTAGAAGAGGCACAACAGCGATTACAATCAGTAAAAGAGAAGAAAGCAGCAGAAACTGCCAGATTGCAAGATGCAGTTAAACACCATTCTAGCAAAGAGCAGGAGCTTAAAGCAGAGAGAGAAATCTTTATTACGAAACTTGCAGATCAAGGTTTTGAAAATTATAGTGTCTATCATTCATCTAAGAAAACGGAGAAAGAAATACAGATCCTTGAAGGTGACATTCGCAGTTATCGTGAAGAATTACGCTCAGTTACAGACCGCTTAAATGAATTAACTGAGCTTCTACAAGATGTAAAGACGCCTGATGTTGAGGGGTTAAAGGCACTATTAGAAAATCTTGCACTTGAAATTGTTGAGCTAACCAATCAACGGACAGATCTATTTGTTAAGCGGCGGGACAACCTCGATATCTATAACAAGGTTGAAAGAATTAATGAGGAAATGAAGGTATTAGAGGAACGGTATAAGCTGATTGGACATCTGCACGAAATTGCAAAAGGGCAAAATACGTACCGAATTACGTTTGAACGTTATGTACTTGCGGCATTCCTAGATGATATCTTACGGGAAGCAAATGTCCGATTAAGGAAAATGACAGCAGGAAGGTTTGAACTTTTAAGGAAAACAGATCGTTCCAAAGGGAATGTTCAAAGCGGTCTAGAGCTTCTAGTTTTTGACCAATATACGGGACAAGAGCGTCATGTAAAGACATTATCAGGCGGAGAAAGCTTTAAAGCCTCACTGTCATTGGCTCTGGGGCTTGCGGATGTCGTCCAAAACTATGCAGGCGGGGTTTCATTGGAAACGATGTTTATTGACGAAGGTTTTGGTACGCTTGACCCTGAATCCCTCGACCAAGCCATTGAAGCGCTGATGGACATCCAAAGCAGCGGGCGTTTGGTAGGTATCATATCACACGTTCCAGAACTGAAAGAAAGAATCGATATTAGACTTGAAGTTATTGCCGGACAAACCGGAAGCCGGACGGAATTTGTTTTTACAAATTAATGGGTTTGCTGTTTGAGTGACCGAACAGGAAAAGAGTAGGGTTCACAGGAAATCTTGAGTGACCGAAAAAGTGAAAAAGCAAAGTTCACGGTCACTCAAGGAGGTCCTGAGTGCCCGAAATAGCGAAAAAGTAAAGTCCACGGTCCCATAAGCGGCTCCTGAGTGACCGAAATAGTAAAAATGTAAAGTTCACAGTCACCCAAAAAACACGAGAGTTCATTACGAATCTCTCGTGTTTTTTGTTCATCAAACCCCTAAATAGCTTTGAAATTTGGAAAAGGGTACTGTGCTTCTTTAAGGGATGATAGATTTGTGAGTTCAGCAACGGCACCAATTTGGTCCCAAACTGCCATTACTTTTTCAGACTGATGAGCCTTATCAATTGCCTCACTAGACATCCATTCTGCTATTTCAATAATGGTTCCGTCCTCAGCTTGCAGTGTTAATAATTCACGTTCGGTTATCAAGCCCTCCTCACGAAGGACGGGGATATGTACTTTAAGGATTTCTTTTAATTCATTCTCTTTTCCGGGCTTCGGACGATACAGAGCCATAAAAACTAATGCAGACATGATATAGCCTCCTTAATTTTATAGTCATTATGATAACGGTAATTAATCATTGAGGTCAATAATGAAGGTGTATGAATGATTTAGCTTATAAGGTTAAAACTAATGTAGATAAAAGAGGCTGCGGTACATTAGGAGAGACATATTCATGATTTTAACCTTTTATTTTTTCATTAGCTGGGTCCTTATTGGGCTGTTTTTATTTAATAGAATTCACCAGCAAGCCTCTGTTAAAGAGGTCACACTTCTTTTTTTACTAAGCTGTCTTATTAATACTAATACCTATATCGGATTGTTCGACGAGTTTAAGTGGATAAAAACGACGACAGATACGGAATTATATATCGCCGCTCTTATTTTTAAAAATGTATTTGTTCCATTATTAATGTGCTGCTTCACCTTACTAATTGATAGAAGCCATTTGATTCGAAAAATACTATTCTTTTCACTATTTAGCATGATTATAGTAGTTAGTGATTTAATAAACGAATATAAAGGTATGTACACCTTTAAACAATGGAATACTCTTTATACTTTTTTATACTTTTCACTATTTTTGTTGGTTTTATTATTAAGCTTGAAATGGTATAGAGGTCTCGATTCCCGTTCGAGGGGGAAAAACAATGTCGTGGACTGAGTCCGGATTTGGTTTGAATGATTATTGTCTACTCGGTTTCATTATCATCACTTGGGGTGTCTTTTTCTATCTTCCAAAAGTATTCTCTAAGCAATTTACAGTGCTTATCTTTTTGTACGGTTTAACTGTTCCTAGTATTATTGATAACTCGTTCGGAATCGCCCCATTTGATTATTATGATATTATGGATGGTCCACAATATACAGGTATGGATCTAGTTTTATATCTTCTATATCCACCATATGGCTATATTTTTCTTTATTTTTTTAAAAAATTCTGTGTGAAAGATAAATATATAGTTCTTTTTATAACTGTTGCAACAATCATTTCATATTGCTTTGAATGGGTTAATCATAAGATTGGGATCTTTCATTATAAGCATGGATACCAAATCATATACTCAATTTGTTTTTATCTCATCACTCAAACCATTCTGATTGTGTATTACCGAAAGGTTGAATTAAAACGTTAAAAAACCAGAAAAATTCTGGTTTTTATTTTGGGTTATGTTGTTCTAAATAAGTTGTCAGTTCATTAATATCCTTTGATTGATGAACTACGCCAGCCTGGTCAAAGAGAATATATGCAGGCTCTGTCATAATATTAAGCTCAGGATAGGCAGTCTGGGCAATATCTAATTCAGGTAAGCTTAATATATCATTTACTTTTTCGGTAATCCTTTTGTTATTTTCAATGGGATTATCCGGATCACCAATAACTAAAAGTGAAAAGGATTGTTTATGTTGGGACAATAAATTTGGATAAGAAAAAGTAGTATTCGTTTTTGTTGCTGTTTTCTGTTCCTTTTGTGCTGTAGAAGGCCTTGTTTCTTCCTTCAGTTCAGCGTTCTGACATCCTGTTAACAGGGTTAAAGTTAAAATAATTGGCCATGATTTTCTCTTCATTTTCATTCTTCCTTTGTTGTAAAAGTACTTTTTTCCACCATAGCACATTACCAGTCACTTGGAACGGAATGAATGTGGAAGATTGGTGAATTGGAAAGCAGGAAATGAACGATCATTGTCAAATTATTATGTATAGACTAGTCGTTAGAAGGGGTGGGGAGGAATGCAGCGCAATACTGCAGGAATTGATGCTGGCGGTTCATTGATCAAAATGGTTTATCAGGAAAATGGGAGAATGCACTTTAAAAAATTCCCCATAAACGAACAGGATTCAGCCATTTCATGGCTGAAACTGTCTGTGCCATCCTTAAAGGTATCAGTAACTGGTGGAAAATCCAGTGTTATACAGAAAAAGTTTTTTCCTGAGAGTGTGATCATTCCTGAATTCCAAGCAACCTATGAGGGGACACGATTTTTACTAAAAGCTGAAAATAAGGATATCGGGGATAACTTTTTAATCGTAAACATTGGAACCGGAACCTCTTGGCATGTAGTGAAAGGCGACAGGGTAGAGCGAATCCTTGGCAGCGGAATTGGCGGAGGGACTTTTATAGGACTTGGGTCTCTTTTAACAAAAGTACGAGGCTACCATCAACTCACATGCCTCTCCGAGGAAGGTAATAAGGGAAATGTCGACATGCTTGTAGAAGACATATATGAATCATCTGAAAGCCCCATTAATGGACAATTAACAGCTGCTAACTTTGCTAAGGGTATTCGAATGAATCCTTCAGAAAGAGACAAGATGGCTTCACTCTCCAATATGATAGCAGAAACCATTGTGTTGTTAACTTCACAGGCAGCTACTATTCATCAAGTAAAAAGTGCAGTCATTATCGGAAGTGCCACTGTTGGTAATAATCCATTAAAACAGGCTCTTGAGTTTTATATGAATATGGTAGGAGTTACACCGGTGTTTTTAGATAAAGGAGAATATTGCGGTGCAATTGGAGCCCATATAACTGTCTAAAAGTGTTCTCTTGAACTATTCGTTCGTTAAAGATAAAGTAAATAGGAAGACGTAAAAAAGCAGGTGGCAACTTTGGATAAACGATATTTTACAATTGGCATGGCAGGGCATATTGATCATGGTAAAACTTCATTGACGAAAGCCTTAACCAATGTGGATACGGACCGATTAAAAGAAGAAAAAGAACGGCAAATCTCGATTGAACTCGGGTTTGCACCATTATATGAGGACCAGGAAATTCAAATTTCGGTGATTGACGTTCCAGGACATGAGCGTTTTATCCGGCAAATGATTGCGGGGGTTGCTGGAATTGACTTAGTTGTACTGGTTGTTGCGGCTGATGAAGGTGTCATGCCGCAAACAAGAGAGCATCTGGATATTTTAAAATTTTTAGGCGTTAAAAACGGTTTGGTGGCCATTTCAAAAATTGACCGTGTGGATGAGGAATTTATTGAGCTCGTAAAAGATGATATTTTAGAAGAACTAAAAGGAAGCGTCTTTGAGGGTGCTCCGTTTGTGTTAGTGGACAGCCTATCCAAAAAGGGTATTGAAGAATTAAAAGAGTTAATTATTACAACGCTAAAAGAACAAGAAATGAGAGACGCAAAAGGTGCTTTCCGTCTCCCGATTGACCAAGTGTTTACGGTGAAGGGTCAAGGGACTGTTGTTCGGGGAACTGTCTATGAAGGCAGTGTAGAAGAGGGCCAAACACTCAAGATTATGCCGGAAGGTCTGGAAGTAAAAGTAAGGCAGATTCAGGTTCACCATAAGCAAGCGCAAAAGGCATATGCCGGGCAGCGTACCGCGATTAACCTTTCAGGGGTTTCGAAAGAGGAGTTAGAACGCGGTGATGTTTTGGTTTCATCAGAGCATTTTATTGTGACAAAAACAGTGGATGTTGCAATACGTGTGGTTGAAGACCTGGAACATATGGTTAAACAGAGGATGCCGATTAAACTCCATATCGGAACAACGGAGGTAATGGGACGTATTGTCTTTTTTGACAGGAATGAGCTTAAAGAAGAAAATGGTGAGATATTATGTCAGCTTCGTTTGGAGGAAGAAATTCTTACAAAGCGGGGTGATCGTTTTATTTTACGACGTCCAAGCCCTCAAGAAACGATTGGTGGCGGCTGGGTGATTGATCCTAGAGGAAATAAATATCGATTCGGGAATCAAACGATTGAAGAGCTGGAGAAGAAAAAAGAAGGATCTCCAAAGGAACGGATTACCGCTGCAATTCTCGAAGTAAAAAGTTTAAACATAGGTGAATTAATAAAACGCACTGCACTGGATGAAGAAACATTGAAAGAGTTTCTAGAAGCTGATGATTTTGTTTTATACAACGGTAAAGAGTATACATTGAAAATGTTAATTGATTCTATTGAGGAAGATATCTATGACACCTTGCAGGAATTCCATCATGCCCATTCGATGAAACTTGGTCTAAATAAGGCTGAGCTTTTGCAATCCATGCAAAAAAGATTTCCAAAATCGCTGCTTGATTTTGTGGTTGAAAACGGGATTGCAAATGGCACATTTTATCGAAAAGAACAGTTTGTTTCATTAAAAGGGTTTGTTCCACATGTACCAAAAAACTGGCAGAAACGTGCTGAAAACATGCTGAGTGAACTAAAGAAGAACGGCCTGAAGGTTCGCTATTATAAGGATTATTTTTACGATTCTGGTATTCCTGATTCTCTAGAGGCTGATTTAAGACGTTTTCTTGAAGAACGAGAATTGGTGGTTCATTTGGATGATCAATTTGCATATCATGGGGATGTTTTTAAAGAGGCGGTCGAAAAACTTCGAAGTGGTACAAGTGAAGAGTTTGAAGTGGGAAATGCCAAGGAAATTCTCGACCTTTCCCGCAAATATATGATTCCATTTTTAGAAAGATTGGATTCAAAGGGTCTGACAAAACGAGTTGAAAATAAACGAGTTTGGAAATAATACTCAAACAAAAACCTCAATCCAAATTGTCGATTGAGGTTTTTATTTATTAAGAAAGAAACTCACCAGGATTCAATCCGAGCTCACGGCAAATATCGCTGACCATTTGCATTTCATTGTGATCAAAATTACCGTCTGCATAGCCGATCGCAATACAGTAACGAGCTACTAAACGGGAAATTTCAGGCTTGGATCTAATTTTTCCAAGTGCACGGAAAGCTTCAGCTCTGCCAATCATCCGATCGGCTTCAATTCGGGATACAAAGTAGTTAAATCTCTGAAGGACTTTGCTGCTGTCAAATACGCGTAACTCTTCGCTTGAATTTATAAATTCAACCATTTTTTGTCTTTCCATGGCGTCCAAATATCCGTCCGCCATGGAAACCAATGCACAAGCGGCTACGACTGCTTCTAAAACGTCCTGACTCTTGTAACGATTAAACAATTCCTGTGCTTTTCGCTTTGATTGATTCGCCCATTCCGCATAGTCCGTTTGGTTTGGGGACCATGAGTTGCCGCAGCTGTTACAAGTAAATTTCAACTGATTCTTGCCGATAAATCCGCCAAGCAATCCGACTGGACCAAGAATTAAACCGCCAATCGCGGCTTTTCCTAAACCAAATCCCTTCTGTCCTGTTCGAACATTTGATGAATGACAGCGCGGACAGTGAATATCATCCCCATATGTCCGATTGGTGCCTGAATGTGAAGTTTGGGTTGGGTATCCAAAAGCTGGCTGTGAATAGGACGATTCAGGCTGTAAATGGATTCGCTGCGGCTGTTGGTTTTGTTGGTATGAGTTAGGACTGTATTGATTTTGATTATAAGACTGTTGATTGTTAAATTGATTTTGATTATTATTAAATAAATTTTGTTGAACAGGAGGTGTGTTTGCTGGGGCAGGATCATCCACTGTTACGCCGAAATTGCGGCATAAAGCAGCCAGTCCACCTTGAAACCCGCTGGCAATCGCATTAAATTTCCATTCTCCATTATGTCGGTAAAGTTCCGCTGCAACAATGGCAGTTTCAACAGTAAAATCTCTTCCTAGGTTAAAACGAAGCAGTTCCTCATTTGTTTGTTCATTGAAAATACGTACGTATGAATTAGAGATTTGGCCAAAATTCTGCCCTTTCATTTGAGCGTCATGAATCGTAATGGTAAAAGCAATACGATGGATGTGGCTCGGTACTCTTTGTAAATCAATGCGGATTTGTTCGTCATCCCGTTCTCCGGCCCCGTTTCGGTTATCCCCGCTGTAATTAATCGAGCCATTGCCTCCAGATGGATTATTATAAAAAATAAAATCCTGGTCGCTTTGTACCTTTCCAGATGGTCCTAATAAAAAAGTAGAGGCATCTAAATCAAAGTTAGAACCATTATGTGCAATATCCCATCCTAAACCGACGACCACATGTTGAAGACCAGGATGTGATTTTGTTAAATCAACTTTTTGCCCTTTACTTAGTGTAACTCCCACGTATTTCACTCCTAATCATGTTTACTAATCAAATTTTATTATAAAGCAACCTATGTAGAAGAACGAAATTTACATCGATAAATTTTTCCTACAGCTTACTTTTACGGGAGCCTGACGAAAAAGTTTCAAAAATGTATATAGTAGAAGATAAGAAAAGTTTTTCTGGCCGTATCTTTTTATTCCGTTGAAACGTTTAAATTGTAGAGAGTGTTAAGGGAGTTGAAAATAATGTCTAACAAACTTAGCCTGTACACCTTAGAGGCTGTACAGCATGATGAAGGGTCTGAGGAATCCGATTGGAATGAATATTATATTAAACTAAAGAAGTATTGTCATTTTCTTACCCAGAGTAAATGGGATGGGGACGATTTAGCGCAAGAGGCTCTGGTAAAGGCTATATCCTATTACAGCCAAGAGAGCATCACTCCCGCGTTATTAAATAAAATAGCCCACAATCAATGGATGGACACACTCCGTAAAAGAAAAAATGAACAATTCAGTAAGGAACAAATGCTTGAGGAGAACTATTCATCAGTGGGGGATGCTATTACTTTAGTGGATTTGTTACTTGACACCTTTACTCCACGGCAGGCAATCATTTTTCTTTTAAAAGAAGCGTTTCAATATCAATCGAAGGAGATCGCCGAAATATTAAATACGACAGATATGGCAGTAAAGGCGAGCCTTAATAGAGCAAAGAAACGTATCGAAAATAAACGGGAACCTTTTACTCCAGATTCATTTTGGGAAGAAGAGGAACGAGAACAGCTCTGGGACCTTTTTCATGATTCACTCGTTAATCAAGACCCAACAGTTCTAATTAAAGCTATACCATCCATTCAAAGTATGCTGGTTGTTCCTAAGGCAGTTTCCAGAAATACAATCCCATCCAAAGCTTCAGCTCCTTTAAGCACTCTCTGTATGGCTGCATAGCCCATTACATGCTTTTAAGGAGGATTTAGAAATGAGTACAATTCCATATGTTATTGAACAGTCAAACCGTGGTGAACGATCTTATGATATCTATTCCCGGCTATTAAAGGACCGTATTATTATAATTGGTGAAGAAATTAATGACCATACTGCGAATAGCGTTGTAGCGCAATTATTATTTTTAGCAGCCGACGCACCTGATAAAGAAATCTCTCTCTATATTAATAGTCCAGGCGGATCGACTTCAGCAGGTTTTGCCATCTTTGATACGATGCAATATATTAAGCCCGAGGTAAGAACAATTTGTACGGGAATGGCCGCTTCGTTTGGAGCCATGTTACTGTTGGCTGGAACGAAAGGAAAACGATATGCATTGCCAAATAGTGAAATCATGATTCATCAGCCGCTCGGAGGTGTAAGGGGGCAGGCGACAGAAATTGAAATCTCTGCAAAACGTATCTTAAAATTACGGGAACATATCAATCAAATTATTGCCGAAAGAACAGGGCAAAGTGTCGAAAAAGTAGCGAAAGATACCGACCGCGACTACTTTATGAGTGCAGAAGAAGCCAAAGAATATGGAATTATCGACGAGATTCTTTACCCTAAAGTATAAATCGGAAATGTATACCACAAAATAACAAGAAAAAGGTTAGCAAAAGTGCTGACCTTTTTTTATTGACACGTTTAGCAACATGAAATATAGTTAAACAGGTGAATAGTTTAACAGTTTAACTATTATTTATAAATCAGAAGTGAGGTGAGAAATGGACGATGGATAAAAAAACCATACAGGAATTAATCGACCGCTATGTGTCCGTTTCTTTTGAAGTTAATAAAAAAGCAGAATCTTTAATTAAAAGTCAGATAGAAGAAGATTTGACAATTGATCAACACTATATTATCGGTTACATCAAAAACACAAAAGAATGCACATCGTCTGAACTGGCAGAGGCCTTTGAGGTCAATAAAAGTGCGATTACCGCTATCATCAATCGATTAGCGGACAAAGGTCTAATTGAAAGAACACGTGATGAAAATGACCGAAGAGTTGTATATCTAACCTTAAGTGATAAAGGACAAGAGCTGATTCAAAAAACACAAGAAAAGGTACACCTGTTAGTCGAGTCATTAATCACCCAATTTGATGAAGCTGAAATTACTAATTTTATTAATACGTATGAAAAATTAGCCCAAATATTAACCAACATGAAAAAGGAAGAACTGGGGGAGTAAAACGTGAGAGCGATTATTAAAGGAAAATGGTTTGTCCTTCTAGCATGGATCGCCATCATAGCTGTTCTCTTTATGTCTGCACCAAATATGGAACAGCTTGTCCGGGAAAAAGGACAAATAAGCGTTCCGGAAGGCTATTCTTCCACCTTAGCAGAGGAAATTTTAAACGATGTCCAGTCTAGTGAAAACAGCGGAAATGAGTTACAAACAGCATTAGTCTTCCATAGTGACAAGAAGTTAACAGAAGAGGACTTTTCAAAGGCAGAAAAAGCGATTAAACAGCTTGAAAAGAATAAGAGTGAACTGGGCATAACCTCGATTTTAACTCATTTTAATCAAGAAGAATTGAAGGAACAGCTTGTATCTGAGGATGGTAAAACGATTCTTGTTTCCTTAAATGTAGCAGCAAATGACCGTGAAGCAAAAGAAATCACGAAGTCATTGTATAATGCACTGGATAATGTGGAACTAGACCACTATTACACAGGCAACTGGCTAATTTCTGAGGACCTTGTAACCAACTCGCAAGAAGGTCTAAAGAAGACCGAAGGAATTACGGTGGCGTTTATTTTAATTGTGCTATTGCTTGTGTTTAGATCAGCCATTGCTCCCATTATTCCGTTAGTAACGGTTGGATTCAGCTACTTAGCTGCCCAATCCATTGTAGCTATTTTAGTAGATAAAGTGAACTTCCCATTATCAACCTTTACACAAATCTTTTTAGTTGCTGTTTTATTTGGTATTGGAACGGACTATTGTATTTTACTGCTCAGCCGTTTTAAAGAAGAAATGTCTAAGAATGATAGTGTTGTAGAGGCAATTGTTATTACCTATCGAAATGCCGGAAAAACGGTATTTTTCAGCGGATTAGCCGTGATGATTGGTTTTGCCTCAATCGGTTTTTCAACCTTTGTACTTTACCAATCAGCCGCTGCCGTAGCAATTGGAGTAGCGTTATTATTAGTGGGTCTGTTTACCATTGTTCCGTTTTTTATGGCTGTGCTAGGTAAGAAATTATTCTGGCCATCAAAGGGTAAGCTTGAGCATGGGGAAAGTAAATTTTGGGGCTTTGTCGGCAGCTTTGCTTTAGCACGCCCTTTAATCGCGCTGCTTATTGTAGCGGCAATTTCAGTTCCAGCATTATTCACCTATGATGGAGATTTGTCGTTTAACTCTTTAGAAGAAATTGGTGATGAGTTTAATTCCATACAAGGATTTAATATTATTGCTGATGGTTTCGGCCCTGGTGAATCCATGCCTACACAAATTGTCATTAAAAATGATGATGAACTAAATACGTCTGAATATATTGCACTTACAGAAAAAATCAGCCAAGAGCTAAATAAAATCAGTGATGTTGACACAGTTCGTTCGGTTACCCGTCCGACTGGAGAAACAATTGACGATTTATATATTTCCGAGCAAGTAAAAAGCCTTGAGGATGGTTTGGGTCAAGGGAATGACGGAATTGAACAGATTAGCAGCGGTCTTGCCGATGCCGGCAGCCAGCTCGCAGCCAATCAGCCTAAAATGAATGATGCTGTCGATGGAATCAGTCAATTGATTAACGGAACAACCAAGCTCCAGACCGGCATGGGAACCATTCAAGAAAATCTTTCAAAAATTGAAGATGGATTAAAGAAAGGTGCAGCTGGAACCACTCAAGTAAAAGAAGGTCTAGCAGTTATCAAGACAAAATCTGCCGAAGTTTTGGCAGGCAGCAAACAGCTTCTTGATGGGTACAAACAGGCAGCCGAGGGATTAACTGTACTTGAAGGAAACTATGAAAAAGTTGCTCAGGGCTTAAGTGATTTAAATACTTCCTTAACTGCAGCAAGTCAATATTTTGCTAATTTAGAAAGTGATTATAGTGATATTGAGCAAAATCAAAGTTATCAAGCGATTAAAATGACCATTCAAGGATCTCAAGTGGCCACAGCAGAACTAGCAGGAAGCATGAATCAACTGAATGCAGGATTAAAAGGCGCTCAGCAAGGAATTAGCTTTGCTAACGGTAAATTCTCAGAGGCGATTGCAGGTCAGGAAGCACTTGTAAAGGGTATGGAGGATCTTCTAAAAGGTTTAACAGTGATTGAATCAGGACTTTACACGATGGGAGATGGCCAAGGACAAATTGTTGATAGTTTGCCTCAATTTTCAAATGGTCTAAATGGATTAAATAGTGGTCAGCAGCAAATCTTAACAGGCTTTAAGGATATGAGCGGTCAAATTACGCAGCTTTCAGATGGGCTAACCCAAAGTGCGGATGGCTTAAATCAAGTCTCTGATGGTCTGGAGTCTGCACAAGAGTACCTAGCTGGAGTATCAGAACAGGAGCACAATGGCTTCTTTATTCCACAAGAGGTACTTGATGGTAAAGACTTTGAGCAAGTATTAGACACATATATGTCAAAAAATCGAAAAGTAATGACCATTGATGTGGTCTTCAATAAGAACCCATATTCAAATGAAGCTCTTCAAACAGTTCCAGAAATTAAGGAAACAGTGGAACGAATTATAAAGGATACGAAGCTTGAAAATGCAGAAATAGCGGTAGGCGGGGTATCAAGTATGCACCATGACCTCGATAATATTTCACAGGCTGACTATTCTCGAACAGTAGTGCTCATGCTGATTGGGATTACGATTATTCTAATCATTCTGTTCCGTTCTTTCATTATGCCTTTATACTTGATTGGCTCACTAATCTTAACGTATTTTACTTCAATGGCACTTGCGGAAGTATTATTTGTAAATATTCTAGGGTATTCAGGTATCAGCTGGGCAGTTCCATTTTTCGCGTTTGTTATATTAATTGCACTCGGAATTGACTACAGTATTTTCTTAATGGACAGATTTAATGAGTTTAAATATATGCCAGTAGAACAAGCGATTCTCATTTCAATGAAGAAAATGGGCACAGTTATCATCTCTGCAGCAGTCATTTTAGGTGGTACTTTTGCTGCCATGATGCCGGCTGGTGTTTTATCATTGCTACAAATTGCAGCCATTCTATTAATCGGACTTTCACTCTATGCGCTAGTGATTTTGCCGTTATTTGTTCCAGTCATGGTCAAAACCTTTGGAGAGGCAAACTATTGGCCGTTTAAAAAGAATAGCGATACCGTTGTTTATGACCAGTCAACACATATGTAAAAAAGAAGCACGCTGATATTCTCAGCGTGCTTTCTCTATCTACTCAACTATAATTGTCCCTTTAAACATATTCATCCCACAAGTAAAAGTATATTCTCCTGCTTTGTCAGGGGTAAAGGTTAATTTTGTTGTCCCGGCCTTAAGATTTACACTATTTAAATTGAAATCCGGCATCATAAACGTTGAAAAACAGCTATTGTCACCTGGATTGGTAATGTTTAATTGTACAGGTACACCTTTTTTCACTTTAATCACATTTGGTGAATAGCCAGTCGGTGTTACCATCATGTCTATTCTAGGGTTCGTTTCACCCGTAATATCTAGTTCTGTTTTTGTTGGAGCAGTACTGGCCTCCCGTGTTTGTGCTTTGGCCTCGCCAGGAATTTTAACCAAATCACTGCTGTATAAAAATAAAAATAAGGCAATCAGGACTAATCCCGCTGAAAAAATATTAAACGGTGAAATTCCTTGCGTATCAAGCGAAAGTTTACCATTTGTATCAACGATGATAAATACAATAACAAGACCGAGAATAATAACAAACAAGCCTAGTAATATCCCAAGCATAATCGTTGGGTTATCAAACTGAAGGATGGCTCCTAAAAGGGCACCGATAATTCCACTTATAATACCAGAAACAGATCCGCTTAAAATCGCCAATATCCCAACCGGCTGACCTGCAATAAAGCCTAAGACAAAACCGATTAAGGCAGCTAAGCCAACAGGGAAAAATAATTCTCCCGAAAGAATGCCGCTGATATACCCAGACAAAAGTCCTCCCATCATTGTCAGGACGATAACGACAATTGTCCCTGAAAGGTTGGCTAGCTTATTTTTCTTCCGATGCAGCAGGAAAATGGAATATCCAGTCAATAAACTCATGATAATTATTGTGAAAATCGATAATATAAACATGTGACAATCTCCTCTAACTATTAATAAACAACATATGTACATTATAAATGGATTAATAGAAATAAAGATTGTCATTTTTGTGGTGTTTATGAACGTTTAATGAAAACTAAGAGGAAGTTAAAAAAGACGAGAGTAACATCATTTGGATTTATTGTTGTTTTCATTTTCAATGGTGTTTTTATAGATTCTTTTTAGAGCTTCATTTTGCATTTTCATAAGGTCAAGTAAGCAGCGTTTTTCCTCTTCTTCCTGATCGAACTCTTTCTTTTCTTCACTTTTCAAGGTTATCACCTCATCCCACCTTATTGTAACCGAAATTCATCTAAGAAATAACGGTTTTTGATCGGAACAGAATATTTTTCCATAATAGTATTTGACATTTGTGTATTAGAAATATATAATTTTTTCAAAAATACTATTTGAAACTGTGATGAGGATCAGTAAATTGTAGGTGTCTTACAAAGAGAGGAAACCATTGGTGGAAGGTTTCTTAAGACATACAGTTGAACCTGCCTCGGAGTTCTGTATCGGATCCTTTTGAAGATACATGCGGATAAAATCCGTTATCATGTCGAGAGTATAAAGCATTGCTTTATAAATTTAGGGTGGTATCGCCAGGTCTTGGTCCCTTTTTTGGGGCCAAGGCCTTTTTATATTTTAGGCTGTGTTAAAACGTAATATTGATATTGGCACCTGTTGATTTGCGCGGAAGGCACGAAGACTCCTGCAGGAGGACGGGACAGGGGAGACCCCGCAGACGCTTTAGCGTCGAGGAGGCTTCCCGAACCGCCTGCGGAAAGCGAAGTGCCTGGAGCGCAAATCAACAGTCCAGTCTAACACAGCCATATTTAAAAAAATAATGAGGTGTCAACATGGCTAAGGAATTTGTAAAAGATGTAACCAGCATGGACGAGGATTTCGCCCAATGGTATACCGATGTCGTAACAAAAGCAGACTTAATTGATTATTCAAGTGTACGCGGATCAATGATTATCCGCCCTTATGGATATGCGCTTTGGGATAATATAAAAAACGAACTAGACCGCCGTATTAAAGAAACAGGGCATGAAAACGTCTATATGCCGTTATTTATACCTGAAAGCTTACTGCAAAAAGAAAAAGATCATGTCGAAGGCTTTGCACCTGAGGTGGCATGGGTTACACATGGTGGTTCTGAAGAGCTTGCAGAGCGTCTAGTCGTACGACCAACATCTGAAGTACTATTCTGTGAGCATTATAGCAATATCATTCATTCCTATAGAGACTTACCAAAGCTATATAACCAATGGGCAAACGTGGTCCGCTGGGAAAAAACAACTCGTCCTTTCTTACGGACATTAGAGTTTTTATGGCAGGAAGGCCATACTGCCCATGCTACTGATGAAGATGCAATGGAAGAAACTATCAAAATGCTCAATGTATATGCGGCGATTTGTGAAGAGATTCTTGCGATTCCAGTAGTTAAAGGTCAGAAAACAGAAAAAGAAAAATTCGCAGGTGCAAAAGCTACTTTTACCATTGAAAGCTTAATGCATGATGGTAAAGCACTGCAGTCAGGTACATCCCACCATTTTGGTACAGGTTTTGCGGAAGCTTTCAATATCCAATATACCGATAAAGAAGGAAAACTTCAGTATGTACACCAAACATCATGGGGCTTTACAACAAGAATCATTGGTGCGCTAATTATGGTTCATGGTGACGACCGAGGTCTCGTGATTCCTCCAAAAGCGGCACCAACTCAGGTTATGATCGTGCCAATCGCACAGCATAAAGAAGGCGTACTTGATTTTGCGTATGATTTGAAGAAGACTCTTTCAAATGTTGCCCGCGTAGATATTGACGCTAGCGATAAAAAGCCAGGATGGAAATTCAATGAATACGAAATGAAGGGGATTCCAGTTCGTTTAGAAGTGGGACCAAAAGATATTGAAAATAAGCAAGTTGTGTTAGTTAGAAGGGATACATTAGAAAAAGTATTTGTTCCACTAGATGAATTAGAAACAAAGCTTGTGGAATTACTTGATGATATCCAAGCTAACTTATATTACAAAGCTTTGACGCATCGTGAAGAGAGAACCTCTGTGGCAACGACGCTTCCTGAATTAAAGGAAAAGCTTGAAGCAAAACCAGGTTTCATAAAAGCTATGTGGTGCGGAGAGCTTGCGTGTGAAGAAAAAATCAAAGAAGAAACAACCGCAACTTCAAGATGTATTCCATTTGAGCAAGAACAGGTTTCTGAAACTTGCGTATGCTGTGGAAAAGAAGCGGACAAAATGGTTTATTGGGCAAAGGCGTACTAATAAGATTGTGGAGACTCTTCCTTTTTGGAAGGGTCTTTTTATATTTGACCATCATGAAGCCCAAATTCAAAGAGAAATCGAAAAAACGGGCTTCATGATGGGTTTATGAAGCCCAAAATAGAAAAAGAATGTTATAGGAAAGTACATATCAAATAATCCTTACTTTTATTCAGTATAGTATAATTATGGAAGTAGTAAATTTTGAAAGGGGATTCACCATGGCAAATATTAGTTTATTGAAAAAGACAGCAGGAGTTATTTTAGAAAAGAAAAAACTTACGAACGTAACAGCTAGAGTAGGTTTAATTTTAGACATTTCAGGCTCCATGAGAACACTTTATAAGAACGGAACAGTACAAAAAGTAGTAGAGAGGATATTAGCTGTCGCCAGTCAATTTGATGATGATGGTGCACTTGATGTTTGGGTTTATGATAATGAATTTTCACGATTAAAGTCAGTAACGGAAATAGATTTTGGAAACTATGTGAATGAGTATATATTAAGTAACGATATGATTCATAAATTTGGCAGAAATGATGAACCGCCAGTAATGGAAGATGTAGTTCATAAATATACGATCGAACAGCCAGCAAAAGAGCCAACATTTATTGTGTTTATTAACGATGGAGGCTGTAAAAAAACCATAAAAAAACCAATTGTTGAATCTTCTACTAAACCAATCTTTTGGCAGTTTGTTGGTATCGGTGATTCTAACTTTGATGTGCTTGAAAAATTAGACACTATGGAGGGACGATTCATAGACAATGCTAATTTCTTTCATATTAAAGAGATTGAAAAAGTTTCAGACGAAGAATTGTATAACAATCTCCTAAATGAATTTCCTAGCTGGCTTAACGAAGCTAAAACCAAGGGGATCCTTTAATTTGCAATACTAAGTATAGGCAAAATATTTTTTAAAGGGGGAGAAAAAATGAATCCAATTTTACTAGAGTTCCCAGAAGAATTCGAGTCAGAAAGATTATTAATTCGTAAACCGCTGCCAGGTGATGGAATAGCTGTCTATGATGCTGTTCAGGCTTCTTTGAATGAATTAAAAAAATGGATGCCTTGGGCTCATAAAACTCAAACGGTCGAAGATATGGAAGCGAACATGCGGGATGCACATGCTAAGTTTTTAACACGAGAAGATTTACGATTGCACCTATATAAAAAAGATACAGGTGAATTTATCGGCTCTTCCGGCTTACATAGAATTAAATGGGAGATTCCAAGATTTGAGATCGGGTATTGGATTGATACACGCCATCAAGGCAAAGGGTATATGACGGAAGCAGCAGAGGCAATAACCAATTTTGCTTTTAAGGAGCTTAAAGCTAAGCGAGTTGAAATCCGATGTGACTTTAATAACTTAAGAAGTAAGGCGATCCCTCAAAGATTAGGATTCACATTAGATGGCATATTAAAAAACTATTCTATTTCAGTCGATGGCAAAGATCTAGTAGATGAATGTGTCTATTCAAAAACAATTTAATCAAAGAATCAAAGAGTACCTTCATTTATTGTGAGGTACTCATTTTTATGTGGCTGTGTGAAAGTCGGGATTTCTATTCTGGTTAAAATGAACCAAATTTTATGATGTGTGATTTGCATCACTTACTCCAAGTGTGATTTTTCATATAATCACTATATAAACAGTGACAAACACAAAAACACTACATAGGAGTGATAGTTTTGTTAGATCGCAATACAATCGAAATCATCAAATCAACAGTACCAGTATTAGAAAAACACGGAGAAACCATTACAACACGTTTTTATCAGTTAATGTTTGGAAATCACCCAGAACTATTAAATATCTTCAACCATGCAAATCAAAAACAAGGAAGACAACAAAAAGCACTTGCTGGTACCGTCTATGCGGCTGCTCAATATATTGATAATCTTGAAGCCATTCTTCCAGTCGTGAAACAAATTGCGCACAAACATAGAAGTCTTGGCATTAAACCTGAGCATTATCCGATTGTAGGAAAACACCTATTATTAGCCATTAAAGATGTGTTAGGAGACGCAGCTACAGATGAAATTATTAATGCTTGGGCTGAGGCTTATGGAGTAATCGCAGACGTCTTTATTAGTGTGGAAGCTGAAATGTATGAAGAAGCTGAAAAACAAAAAGGCGGTTGGGAAGATTTCCGCAGTTTTGTAGTTGACCGCAAAGTAAAAGAAAGTGATGTTATTACATCCTTTTACCTAAAACCTGCAGACAACAAAGAAATAGCTCATTTCCTTCCAGGTCAGTATATCAGTATTAAACTTGAAATCGCTGATGAGGAGTATACACATATTCGACAATACAGTCTATCAGACGCACCTGGTAAAGATTATTACCGTATTAGCGTTAAACGTGAAGCAGGTACAGCGAACCCTGATGGAATGGTTTCAAATTATCTTCATGACACAGTTAAAGAGGGAGAAATCTTAAATGTAAGTGCACCAGCAGGGGATTTTGTTCTCGATACTGAAAAAAATACACCAGTTGTGTTATTAAGCGGTGGGGTTGGGTTAACTCCAATGTTGAGCATGTTAAAAACAGTGGTTGAAGTCCAGCCGCAAAGAAATGTAACATTTATTCACGCAGCAGCCAATGGTAATGTTCATGCGTTAAGAGAGGAAGTTGAATCATTAACAGCTCTTGATAATGTAAAATCATATTTCTTTTATGATTCGCCAACAGAAGAAGACCGTAAGAACCATAGCTTCGATGTGGAAGGATATGTGACTCAGGACTGGCTTGCTAAGAATATTCCTACTGTCGACGCAGACTTCTATTTCTGCGGCCCTGTACCATTCATGAAATCAATCAATACTTCTTTACGGAATTTAGGAGTTGCGGAAGAGAGAATTCACTTTGAATTTTTTGGACCAAAAGGCAGTTTAGAAGAGAGTGTGACGAAAGAACCGGTTTCCGTTTAGGAAATCGGTTTTTTCTGTGCCCAAAAGTTTGATTCATCCAGTAATTATGATTAAATAAAAGGTAGAAATAGCCAGAAAGGATGAAGCTATGTGAATAAAAACGTCATAAAATTTGTAACCATGATATCAGTATTTTTTTGCCTCCTCTGGCTGGCAGGACTAGGATGGGCTGTAACTGAATATTATGCAGGCAAGCCTGATAAAATCCAAGAGAAAACCAATGTAGAAAAAAAAGAAGATAAAAAAGATGGCATGCATATTGTTGCCATAGGTGATTCCCTAACAAGAGGAACAGGTGATGAAACAGGAAAAGGGTATGTAGGTTTTCTTCTAGATGAAATAAAGGAAAAATCAAAGAAGGACGTTAGACTGACGAATTTAGGTATAAGCGGTCAACGGTCTGACCAGCTCAAGCAGCAAATTCAGCAAACGGAAGTGAAACGTCAGCTGCAAAGTGCAGATATGATTTTAGTAACAATGGGCGGCAATGATTTGTTTAGAGGCGGACAAGGGTTACTGGAGTTTGAGGAAGCTGGCATTGCCGATATTGAGAAAAAGTTCTTGGAGAATATGAGATTTATTTTTCAACAGATTCGTGCTAGCAATAGTGAAGCAAATGTATTTTTTATCGGATTATATAATCCCTTTATTGAGTTAGAGCAGGGGAAAGAAATGTCTGCAGTCGTTCGTCACTGGAATTACCAGAGTGCAGAATTAAGTGCAGCTTTTCCAAAAATCGTCTTTGTACCGACATTTGATCTTTTTGAGTTGAAGGTAAATGATTACCTTTATTCTGACAAGTTTCATCCGAATACTAAAGGGTACCGTTTAATTGCTGAACGAGTGGCTTCATTGCTAACCTGGTAAGGAGACCGGCCATATGGAGAATATTACGTTATCTGTACATAATTTAAAAAAGGTAATTGGGAAAAAAGAAATCATTAAAGGTATAAGTTTTGAGTTAAAGGAAGGGGAGGTATTCGGTTTCTTAGGCCCTAATGGTGCTGGGAAAACGACAACGATCCGAATGCTGGTAGGATTAATTAAACCGACATCCGGGAGTATTCAAATTGGCGGCTTTAATATTGTCGATCACTTTGAGGAAGCAATGAGACACCTCGGCTGTATTGTTGAAAACCCAGAATTATATCCGTACCTATCAGGTTATGACAATCTCCTCCATTTTGCACATATGCTAGATGGTATTGGTGAAGAGCGAATCAACGAGGTGACCCAGCTTGTGGGTCTAAGAGATCGAATTCATGATAAAGTTAAAACCTATTCCTTAGGGATGAGGCAAAGACTCGGGATTGCACAGGCCCTATTAGGCAGACCTAAAGTTTTAATCCTTGATGAACCTACGAATGGGTTAGACCCTGCGGGAATCAGAGAAATGCGGGAATTTATCCGGTTTCTAGCGGAAGAGGAAGGACTAAGCGTTCTGGTTTCGAGCCATCTATTAAGCGAGATCCAATTATTGTGTGATCGAGTGGCGATTATTTCTAGAGGGACTGTAATTACAACCGATACAGTCGATAACTTGCTATCGAATCGCGAACGGATCATTTGGCGCTTTCATCCGCTTGAAAAAGGCAAAGAACTGTTACGTTCCATCACATCCATTGAAGAAAGAACGGATGGTACAGTATCGACGGAATATGATGAAATCAAGACTTCGGAGTGGAATAAAATGCTCGTGGAAGCAGGCGTTTCCGTAACTGAAATGTATCGAAAAATGCCAGTATTAGAAGATTTGTTCCTCGAACTAACCGGGGGTGACTCCATTGAATAAACTCATTCAAAATGAAATGATGAAACTGATTGCAAAAAAAAGACTAGTGGTTATAGCGATTATCATTGGTATTTTGGTCGCATTATTCACCTATGCACAATTTAAAGAGACTGAACGGCAAAGAGAAAAGTTAGGGACCGATGATTGGCGTACTATCATACAACAAACAATCATTGATCAGCAAAACCGTATCAGCAGCCCTCGGATTTCTGACGAGTGGAAACAACAGCTCCAAATAGCGTTACAGCAAAATCAGTATTACCTTGATCATGATATAAATCCTTCAGAGCCGGGTGCTCCTACGTTTATGAGGATTTTTTTAGAGAATTCGATTGAACTGTTTATCCCTTTGATGGTGATGGTTATTGCTAGTGATATCGTATCTTCTGAGCATAGTCAAGGCTCTATTAAGCTGTTGTTAACGAGACCAGTTAAGAGATGGAAAGTCCTTCTGAGTAAGTACATTACTCTTATTCTTGCCATCTCGTTAATTGTTGCGATTGCCGGCCTGCTATCCTATAGTATTTCGGGGCTGGTTTTTGGTTACAAAGGCTGGGGAGCACCAGTATTGACGGGCTTTAGTGTGAGTGATGGAGGTCTAAATACTGCAAGTGTGAAACTAATCGATCAATGGCAGTTTTTATTAATGGATTTTGGACTTGTTTGGCTAGTGGCCATCGTCGTGGGAACACTCTCATTTATGTTATCTGTACTCATTCGAAGTACAGCAGCCGGTATGGGTGTTATGTTAGCTGCGCTTATTTCAGGAGCGATTCTTAGTAATATGGTTTCTTCTTGGGAGTCAGCTAAATATTTCTTTATGGTAAATTTAAAGTTAACAAACTACATGAATGGAAATCCACCTCCAATTGAAGGGATGACGCTATCATTTTCCATGATGGTTCTTCTCGTTTGGTGGGCTGCTGGATTATTTGTTTCCTTTTATGTATTTACTAAAAAGGATGTTTATTAATAAACGTAAAGAGAAATTTTATCATCGGTCATTAAGTGGGAATAGGAACAGAATTTCTCATTTATGACTCGGACATTGATGATACCCTTTGAATGTTACATTTTTATTATACTAGTCAGACATTTTATACTATGGAGGCAGAAGCCACACATTTGTAATATAATGGTGCAAAAAAAACCACCTTTCACATTGAAAGGTGGTTCTGCCGCCTGACATTGGGGGATATCGGCAGCGGTTTAAGATTGGGATGTTCTATTCAATTGGCAGAAAGGGAGGGAATCCTTACTCCATTTGTTCCATTACATTACTGATTAGCTGTCATCTTCACGGGTTCTTTACTAAATCCAAAGTGTTGTTTAATGATAAGTGATGGACCGCCAAGGTTTAATAGATAGCGAGCCTCAATAACCTGTTTCATAAATGCACCAAATAAACCAGAAAGTCTAAAATTACCTACTTTCCCTACAGCAGCAAAGTTTCCAATAGACGCGACAGAACCTTTATGATGATATTCAAAAGCCTTTAAATTTTCTCTTCGAAGGGCAGCAGCAATATTTTTTGCACACACATCGGCTTCCTGCAGGGCAACTTGTGCTGTTGGCGGCAGTGCATTTTTTTCATCCTTCATGAATAGTGAGCAGTCACCAATACTAAAGATGTTTTTCATACCCCTCACACGGAGATATGAATCAACTGGGAGTTTACCTTTTACAACCGGCAAACCACAGTTCTGAACGATTGGATTGCCTTTGACACCACATGACCAAATTAAGGTACGTGTCGGAATCTCGATATTATTTTCAAGTACCACTTTCTCAGGAGTGCACTCTAATATTTTCGTAGACATATACATATTGATATTAAACTTCTCTAAAACGTCAGTTGTATATTGGATAGATTCCTTAGGGAAAAACGGAATAACGGATGGAGCAGCCTCGACAGCAACAATTTTCACTTCTTCGAAGGGTACATCATACTTTTTACAAAGTTTTGGCAGTCCTTCAGCCAGTTCACCCAGCATCTCCACTCCTGTAAATCCGCCGCCAGCTACAACAAAGGTAAGGCGTGATGGATCTTTGTCCTCTTTATATTGCGTTAACTGTCTTACGATTTGATTATAAATGGCTTTCGTACTTCTGAAGCTTCGGATAGCGAAGGCATGTTCTTTAATGCCAGGGATTCCGAAGTTTTCAATATCAAAACCTAATGCAATTAAGAGATAGTCATATTCTACACTAACACCATCTTCAAGATTCACTACTTGTTTATTTACATCAACACCAGTTACATTGCCCTTGATAAAATTTGTTTTTTGTTGATTAATCAATTCTGGAATTTCCATAGCAATTTGACGGTCGGCGGCAGTACCAGCCCCAGTTTTATGTAGCTGTGTCGTAATATAATGGTATGCATGTTTATTGATTAAAGTAACGTCTGCTTCACCTGATTTTAGAAGTTTCTCAAGCTTCTTACTAGTGATGATACCGCCATATCCAGCCCCTAAGATTACGATTTTTGGCTTGTTCATTTTAATCTCTCTCCCAACATTAAATAAACTATCTACGATTTTTATTGTGAAACAATTCACATTGGAGTAGAAAAAACATAGAGCACTCTGCTCATATTTATTGTGAAGTGTTTCACATATCTTCTATATTCATAGCATACGATACCTTCTAATATTAAACAAGTGGGTGATTCCATCAAAATTTGTCGAATTGGTAAATTTTTTTCTACATACGGGGAATGATAATTTCGTGCAAATTTAATGATTGGTTAAATTTTGAACGAATATAGCAAAGAAAGAAGGAGATTTAATTGAAATTTAGATTGTTGATAATGGTGTTAGGATTGTTACTCGCCATGCCTGGTTTTACATCTGCCAATGTTCAAACACCAAATGATAGTGAGAAACATGCTGAAAAAAGACCAGCTCCCGATTCACAGGATAAACAAGAAGACAAGGAAGCAGAAGAGTGTGATTGTGAAAAACAAGAGCATAGTCACAAACACTGGCAAGCAAAAATGGCTGAGCGTGAACAAAAACTGCTAGCATGGGTAGATCAATATACGCCGGATAAAAAAGCAGAATGGACAAAGGTTTTAGCGGAAAAAAAAGAATTAAGAAATAAATGGCTAAGTCCAGAAAATGCACAGAAGCGTGAAGAGTGGAAGCAACAAAAGATGGCCAAAATTCAGGAGCTAAAAAAACAATTAGACGAAGGAAAAATCACTAAAGAGGAATTTGTTGAAAAGGCTCATGGCGGCAAGGCGATGGGGAATTGGAAAACTTTCCATGATCTAAAAGCTGCAGTTGACGCGAAAAATGATAAACAGTCTGCAGAGCTATTGAATCAATTGCTTGAACAATCTAAACAACATAACGAAAAAATAAAAACGATGTTAGCCGAATAATCTTAAAAAACAAGACACCAAAACCATTCATGGCTTTGGTGTCTTTTCAATTTCCTCAACATTCACAAGGATATAATCTTTATAATACACGATTAACTCATTTTTTGAGTGGGCTGCTTTTTGAATCACGCTTTGGTTTCGACAAAAAAGAGGAATTTCTATGGAGCCGTTATGGAAAATCATAAAAGTAAAATCATTAGATAAAGGTGATTCTTCATTTCGAATCATAATGAACCTACCTTTAAATGAGGAGAGATTTAAGATATTTTCTTTTTCTGCTTTGCTCGCTTGATCAAGAAATTTGTAATTTAAATGTTGAAAAAGATCTTTTAAAAAAATCAGCAATGCAATAAAACCAGAGAGTAACAATGCAGTCAAATGGGTTTCTGGAATGGCATGGGACGAAACGGAAATACCGAAAAATAAGAGGGCAGCAAATAAATGAAAGTACATTTAAAAACACCTTCTTTTTTGGAATGGAAAAGGAAGATAAGTGGAGGCGTGGTGTAATTGTCTATATTTTTAGAATACTATAAAAAACTGGCGTCGTAAATTTTAAACAATCCAAATAATAAATCCCTTTTAAAAAGACCAAGCAGGGGGAACATTTAAAAAGTAATGAAATAAAGGAGGGACTTTCCGATGGCTAGAAATCGATTTCTTATGACAACAGCTGCATTAGGGGCGGCCTATTTACTTAGAAATGAAAAGGCGAGAAAGAAGCTATTCAATCAATTTCAAGCATTTGCTGATAAATCACGGAGATAAAAAAGTGCAAGCTGGCTAACAGCTTGCACTTAGCAGATAAATTCAGGAGACAAAAAGTGCAAGTTGCCTAGCAGCTTGCATTTATTTTTTCAAATCAATTTTTTCTTTTTGGGCTTGTTTCAGATCCTCTTGAATTTCTTCTTTGATGTCATTTGTGATTCCTTCCGAGGCACGTTTGAATTCACGAATGGACTTACCGACAGCACGACCAATTTCAGGTAGTTTATTTGGACCAAAGATAATTAACGCAAGAACTAGGATTAAGATTAATCCGGGTACACCAATGTTGGAAAGCATATCGAAATCTCCTTTTTTAAATAACTAAATTAGACTGAACATAATGGTATAAAAGCTTGGCTGTATTTTCAATTGATGATTCATGTGTTCGTTCAAAAGCATGTGATGAATCGATCCCTGGACCAATTAAGCCGTGGACAATATCATGCCCGGAACGAATTGCTGCTGAGGCATCGGATCCATAGAATGGATAGATATCAAGTTTGTATTCAATATTGTTTTCTTCCGCAAGCCTTACTAAATTTTTACGGAGTGCGTAATGGTAAGGTCCGCTTGAATCCTTCACACAGATAGAAACTGTATATTCATCGGTTGATTGACCATCACCTATGGCGCCCATATCAACGGCTAAATACTCTACTGTTTCAGGAGTAATATTAGAGTTGCCGCCATATCCAATTTCCTCATTGTTTGAGATTAAGAAATGTGTAGTGTAAGGTAACTGAATGTTTTCATTTTTTACCTGTTTTATTAATTGTAAAAGAATCGCAACACTTGCTTTATCATCTAAATGCCGGGATTTAATAAATCCGCTTGGTGTAACTTCAACACGTGGATCAAAGGAAACGAAATCGCCAACCTGAATTCCTAGTGCTTTAACATCTTCTGCATTATGTACTTTTTCATCGATTCGGATTTCCATATTTTCTTGGCTGCGCTCTGCTTTTCCAGCGTCTTTATAAACATGGACGGAAGTTTGATGCATTAGAATTGTACCTGTAAATTTTTTTCCGCTGCTCGTTTCGATTTGGCAATACTCACCCTCGATCGAGTTATATTTAAACCCTCCGATTAAGTCAATTTTAAGTCTTCCGTTTGACTTAATCTCCTTTACCATGGCACCAAGTGTATCTACATGGGCAGTAAGCATGCGGTGCTGACTGGTATCCTTACCAGCTAATGTTGCAATAAGACCGCCTTTGCGGTTTCTTCTTGTTTCAACTTTTAGTTCAGCGAGGTATTTTTCTACATAAGAAATCACTTCACTGGTGTTTCCTGAAGGGCTTGGGATGGATACTAAATCAACAAGCAGTTTCATGGTTTCTTCTATGTTTTTTTTTGTCAAAGCGATATCCCCTTTCTGATTAACATTCTTTCCTATTATAACATCATAATTAAAAATCAATCTAAAAAACAAAACCTGTCAACTTTTTGGCTGGTGCTGCATAATTTTGTAAGTGATGGATTAATCGTTGATGTAACGGGAATAAAAGGGATGGATTCAAAATTATCATATAAATAACGGTTTATGGGGGAGAAAAATGACCAGACTCGAACTATATCACAAAAAGACTAAGCAATTTTCTTGGAAGGGACCATTTTTTTTCATTCTAACTTTTCTCATAGTTACAATGGGCTTCTTCGTGTTTCACTACTTTTATCAGAGTTCGATAAAAATTGAAGCACCGGAAGAAGACCTAGGTTCCAAAGTGGTGGTCCATCTGCCAGATGGAAAAAAGGTATTCACCTACGAAAATTACATTATTGAAAAGGATGGAAAGACTTACTATAAGGGCGAGCGGAACACAATAGATTTAACAGGCGGAACGGTTACGTATGAAAATTGGGAATGAACGACAAAAGACTGGGGGGACCTAGTCTTTTGTCGTTTTTTTTTTCAATTATAGCTTAAACCATCCTTTTTTCTTAAACCACAGAATTAATGAAAACCCAATAATGCCCATCAATAAAAGAGAAAAGGGGTAGCCATACTTCCATGATAATTCAGGCATGTGCTCAAAATTCATGCCAAAGATTCCTGCAATAAAGGTTAACGGGGCGAATATAGAAGTCATTATGGTGAGAACCTTCATGACATTATTTGTCTGGTGGGAATTTAAAGATAGATAGTTATCACGGATGTCTGCCGTGATTTCTCTGTTTGCCATCGTCATTTCCGAGAGTTTTAAAAGGTGGTCGTAAATGTCTGAAAAATATTCTTTTCGCTTAATAATGGTCACCAAATGCTGCGAGTTTAACATACGGTAGAGAAGATCACGCATGGGATTAATGGTATGCGTGAGGTTCAATAACATATAACGTGTTTCAAATAGTTTTTTGAGGAGATTGTTCATTGAATTATTTAATGTGTTATCTTCAATTTCATCTAATATGTCCTCAATTTTATAAATAATGGGAAAGTAATTATCCACGATTTTATCTAGAATTTCATAAAACACATGATGGGTAGTGAAATTCTTATTGTCTTTTTGGGAGCTTAACCTTCCCATAACCTGAGAGACCTCAATAGAAGGCATTAGGTGGAAAGTAACAATAAAATTTTCACCAACAAAAAAGTCCAGTTCTTCTTTTATAACTTCCTTTTCGACCTCTCGAACAATATGGGTTATAAAAAATGTGTAGTCATCATAATAATCCAGCTTAGGTCTTTGTGGTGATTTGTATAAACAATCTTCAATTGCCAGCGGATGGAAATGAAAAGTTTCCGATAAATGCTGAACCTCTTCATCCGTCGGTTCATTGAAATCTACCCAATACCATTTATATTTATCGAGATTTAAGTCATTAATTGAGAGTTGTTGTTCTATTTTGTTTTCTTTTGTAATACCTATTAAGCTCATCATAATAAAACATCCTTCGTTATAATAAATCAATATAGATAATCATAACGATAATCGACGTTTTTTTCAAAAATGTACTGTTAGCATTTTTGGAATGGGTGGTTTTCTTTGGGTATAAAATACAGAACATGGACAATATTAATATTTTATATATCAATGGAACCCAAATAGACATTCCTGGGATGGAATGCCTGCTTTGGTTCTATACAGTTTGTTCTGATTTTTTACGCATTGACTGCGGGATATATACGCAGAATGGTTCACTTTCCATATAGTCACCTGTTACTGCATAGGTTCTTGAACGCGAACCGCCGCAGATTTTGTTGAATTCACAGACACCGCATTTACCCTTATAGTTATCTGGCTGCCTTAGTTCTTTAAATACTTTTGCTTCACGGTAGATTTCAGCTAAAGGAGTTTCCCGAATATTCCCGCCGACAATAGGAAGTAAGCCGCTCGGCATTACATCACCAATATGATTAACGAATACAAAGCCATTTCCGTCATTTACACCTTTTGGTGCACGTTTTAAGCCATCATGCATCGAAGCAAAATCAGTTGTGATCGAATCTTCGTAGCGGATTTCACCTTTTTCGATTAATTGGTCACGAGCTTTTTCTTGTAAAACGACACGACGATAATGCTGAGCAGCCGTTGTTTTAATATCATACGGAGCGGTTTTGCTCAGCTGGTATAACCAACGGAAAACTTTTTCGTGCTCTGCAGGTGTGATACACGCATCCATTTGACCGCGTCCTGTTGGAACGAGTAAGAATATGTACCACATGACCGCACCAAGTTCTTCTACTAATTTAGACATTTGTTCAAGATGGTCATAATTATAACGAGAGATAACCGTATTGATTTGTAAAGGCATGCCCAATTCATTTAAATACTTAATTTTTTCAATTGTTAAATCAAAGGAACCTGGCACTCCACGGAATTTGTCGTGAATTTCTGCAGTTGGTGCGTCAAGACTTAAGCCCCAGCGTGAAAGACCTACTTCCTTTGCGCGTTGCATTTTTTCCTTTGTAACATTCGGAGTGGCACTAGGAGTCATACTAACGCGCATTCCTTTTTTTACTGCATAGTCAGCTAGTTCAAAAAGGTCTTCTCGCATCATACAATCTCCACCTGAGAATACAAGCATCGGATTATCCATTTCATAGATTTGATCGATTAAGTTTATGCCCTCTTCATGTGTTAATTCACGAGGATCTGGGGTCAGCTGGGCATCAGCTCGGCAGTGGACACATTTTAGCTGGCATGCTCTTGTTACTTCCCAAATGACAATAAACGGATTAACGTCATAATCAATTTTTTTCATTCCATGGGGGTGCCCCATTGCATGTGGATGTCCTTTACTTATTCCTTGCATACATATCACCAAAATTCATAATATTTTTTAAACAAATTAAAAATCATAAAAAATGTTTCTATAGGTTAATTATAAATTTGTCCTATCATTGTGCATGAAAGGATTGTTACAATATTTCGTAAGGTTTGTTACAAAATTTCTACATTTCTATTTCAAAAAAGTACCAAACTACTAAAATGTTTTATGTTTTTAATAGATAAGGTGATGGGAAAACCTTGGCTTATAAGGGCTGAAAGCATTTCTAGGGTTTGTTACTAGAGGGCTTTCATTTCCTTAGAAGGGATATATTTCCTGTATACCCATATGTTGAGGATATAAATATATAGGTGCTCTCCTTTATGATATTTTTATCAACGAATAAAGGAGTGCAACCATGAAAAAACATTTACTGACAGTCGCGGCAGCTGCAGGCATTTTGTTTACATCATTTGGTGGATCTGTAAGTGCACATGAAAATGTCTATACAGTTAAATCAGGGGATACGCTTTGGAGAATTTCACAAAATAATAGTGTTTCAGTTTCAGATTTAAAAGCTTGGAATAATCTTACTAGTGATAGTATTTATGTAAATCAAAAACTATCATTATTAGCACCTCATGCGCATGTTTCTACCTACACAGTTCAACAAGGGGATACACTTTGGGGCATTTCCACACGTCATAATCTAACCGTTGCACAGTTAAAATCACTTAATAACATGATCAGTGATACGATTTATGTTGGACAAGTTCTTACAGTTTCCGGTACAGCTGCTGTACCAACTCCAACACCTATTTCTACTGTTTCAAAAGCGCAAATGGTGATTGCAGAAGCGAAGAAATATATTGGCACTCCTTACCTATGGGGCGGAAATACTCCAGCTGGTTTTGATTGCAGCGGCTTCTCAAAATACGTTTTTGAAAAAGTAGGAATCTCACTTCCGAGAACAGCAGCAACACAGTTTTCAGGACTTAAAGCAGTCAGCAATCCAAGCCCTGGTGACCTCGTGTTCTTTACCACTTATGCACCCGGTCCGTCCCACTTAGGTATTTATATTGGCGATAACAAATTCATCCATGCTGGTTCATCAACAGGAGTAACCATTACCGATATGAATAATCCATATTGGAAACCAAGATACCTAGGAGCAAGAACAGCATTTTAATAAGGCAAACAAAGACCTTTATCAAACCGATAAGGGTCTTTTATTTGTTCAGGAAAAATCTGAAAATTTATAGTTTATGTAGAGGGCTTTAACGATTATACTTAAGAAGAGTAAATTAGATTAGGAGAAATCAATGTTTAAAAGATTCCTAAGCATTTCACTATTAATAATGGTCATTGCCATTGGCTTTTTACAAAAAGATGAATTACTGACATTAATCAAAGATGGTGGAATCCTTTCTATATTCATCAGCATGCTGCTAGTAGCCATATGTGTCTTTTTTCCTGTCATACCGTTTCCTGTCCTTGCAGGCGTCATCGGCGGTGTTTTTGGAACAACTCTAGGAGTAATCGTTTCTTTGACAGGGGCCATGGCTGGAACAATGGGTTTCTTCTTTTTAAGCAGGTACGGATTCCGAGATTATGCGCAATCTAAATTATTGAAATATCCCAAAGTACAGGAATATGAAGAGTTTCTAAATCGAAACTCATTTGTTGCAATTTTAATCTGCCGTTTGATACCTATCATCCCGGCACCTGTTGTCAACATCATCTGTGGTTTAAGTAAGGTGAATTGGTTAACGTTTTTTACTTCTTCTACGATTGGGAAAACCCCAAACATCCTGATATTATCCTATGCAGGTGCTTCTTTTAGCAGCAATAGGTTATTATCTTTTGGATTATACGGTGGGTATATTCTCCTTATTTTGATCATTAACTTTATCATTATGTATCGTAAGATGGCAAAGAAAACAGGTGACTAAACAATGTATTTTACTGGAAGCTCTTTTTCTTCAATCGTAATAACTTCTTTAAAGAAGCTTTTTAAAATAAACCATCGTGCTGGATAGGTATTAATAAAATCTTCCATTACGAAAGGAGAGTATTGAATTAAGCAATCAAGATAATTTCTATGCTTTTTTAGATCATGCAATAGTGCATGCGGAATCGTGTAGTAGTCATAAATTTGGTAAGGATTTAACTTCACCACTTCAATATTATGTTGTTGAATGTAAGGCAATATAGATTGTTCTTGAAGTTTAAAGCTTTCTTCCTTCGAAAGGCCATTTAAACTAATCCTATCATTGATAAAATAGATTCCCTTCATACCATGGCACCTCTTTCTGCTCGTGTTTGGTATTGTTATTGACAGGGAGAGAAGGAAGTATACTTCATTAACAATAAGATAGTAAATTATCCCTAAATTTTGGAAGGTGGTAGAACATGGCTACTTGGGAGAAGGACGGTTTTGTTATCAGTACAGATAAGCAATATCTTAACACGGATGTGATTCACCATTTTTTAAGTGTGGATTCTTACTGGGCTAAAGGTATTACGATGGACAAAGTAAAGAAAGCGATTGAGAAATCCTCTATTTGCTTTGGTATGTACGAGGGTGACCCTGCAAAAGGGGAAGCCAAGCAAATAGGTTTTGTTCGCGCGGTAACAGATTTTGTAAGATTTGCTTGGATTATGGATGTATTTGTCCTTCCTGAATATAGGGGGCTAGGATTATCGAAATGGATGATGGAAACGATGGTGGAGCAATCCGAACTTAAAGATGTTCGGAAAATGATGTTATGTACCTTTGATGCTCACGGTCTATATGAACAATATGGTTTTCAGTCACTCGATGACCCCGAAATTTTTATGCAAAGAAAAATATAGTATTCTAGTTAAATAGGCTGTCTGCTAATTAGCAGGCAGCCAGTATTATTATGTTTAGGAGAGAAAAAATGTTAAGTGCTGCAATTCATGGATTTATTTTAGCCTTTGGGCTAATTTTACCTTTAGGGGTACAAAATGTGTTTGTATTTAATCAGGGAGCCATACAGCCAAAATGGGCAAATGCATTACCGGTGGTTTTAACAGCTGCACTATGTGATACACTCTTAATCTCATTGGCGGTTCTAGGGATATCTGCAGTGGTGTTAGAAATCAGCTTATTAAAAATGGCCTTGAGTGTGATTGGGATTGCTTTTTTACTATATATGGGCTATGTAACATGGAAGAGTAAACCTAGGACAGGGGAGAATAGTGCTGAATTATTTTCAGCGCGGAAACAAATTACCTTTGCTGCGTCTGTTTCTTTGTTAAACCCTCATGCCATTATGGATACGATTGGTGTAATCGGAACAAGTTCATTAACGTACTCAGGAATAGAAAAAGCAGTTTTTACAGTTGTTTGTATTTTTGTTTCATGGTTATGGTTTTTTGGATTATCTATTGTTGGTAGATTGGCAGGGAACCTTGATCAAAGTGGTCAATTCATTAACACGTTAAACAAAATTTCAGCTGTAATTATGTGGGGAACAGCGGTGTACCTAGTGTTTGCGTTATAAAAAATTTGCCCGGCATTCGCCGGGACTTGTTATAGAATCTATATAATAAAAGGGGGGGAGGATAGGTTCCTGTTACTGAACCTATTACTATAATAAGGGATAAATATGAACAAATTATGAAGGATTAATTAATAGATTGGTAAATCTGTGGAGGAGAAAATCATGAAGGATTTCCATTGCTGTGCCACCTGCAGACATTTTAAAGCTGAAAGAAAAACAGGTCGAATGGTTTATTTTTGCAGTCGTTTAGGATACGAAACCAAAACCAATTATAAATTTAATTGTTGGACTCCTAAAAAGAGCATAATAGAGTTAATGGATAAATATGAAGAGTTGAAAAAGGAGTTTTGAGGGAAATGGCTAATACACATGTATTCTCACGCAAAGAAGAGGTTGCTAATTCGATTACGCACGGGATTGGTGCAATGCTTAGTATTGCGGCGCTGGTCATATTAATCGTTTTTTCCTCCCTGTATGCTACTGCTTGGCATATTGTAAGCTTTACAATTTATGGAGCCTCCATGTTCATCTTGTATATGTCCTCTACATTGGTACATAGTTTTCCAGAAGGTAAAGCCAAAGATTTATTTGAGATTTTTGACCACTCCTCTATCTACTTTTTTATTGCTGGTACGTATACACCATTCTTGCTGGTTGTGATTAGAGGTCCGTTAGGCTGGTCATTGTTTGGGGTAGTTTGGGGACTGGCAATTGCCGGTACAGTCTTTAAATGTTTTTTTGTAAAAAAATATTTATTTACCTCGACGATTCTCTATGTGGTAATGGGCTGGATGATGGTTTTTGCTTGGAATCCATTGGCAGCTAAGCTTCCCTCTGAAGGAATGACGTATTTGATGATAGGGGGTCTCCTGTACACATTTGGGGCCATTTTTTATGTATGGCGCGGGTTCCGCTATCATCACGCAATCTGGCATTTATTTGTCATCGCTGGAACCGTAGTGCACTTCTTCTGCGTATTGTTTTATGTATTACCCATAAAATAGTGTGAATACAAAAGGGCTGAGTTCTATAGTGACCGGAGGCTTTACAAATTAGGAGTTACGGTCACTAAAAGAGCTCTATAGTGACCGAACTCATGAAAAAATAGGAGCTATGGTAGCTATAAGAGCTCTATAGTGACCGAACTCATGAAAAAATAGGAGCTATGGTAGCTATAAGAGCTCTATAGTGACCGAACTCATGAAAAAATAGGAGCTATGGTAGCTATAAGAGCTCTATAGTGACCGAACTCATGAAGAAATAGGAGCTATGGTAACTATAAGAGCTCTATAGTGACCAAACTCATGAAAAAATAGGAGCTATGGTAACTATAAGAGCTCTATAGTGACCGAACTCATGAAAAAATAGGAGCTATGGTAACTATAAGAGTGAAGGCATCTGGCAATGTACCAGACGCCTTTTTATAATTAATTTTTCTTCATAGCAAAGTAGGTATCCATTACTCTTCGCCCGATAAGAAAATTTGCTCCGTTATCGGTTGTTCCTTGATAGGCCCAAGGAACAATGACAGCCATTGCCACTTCAGGGTTGGAGCTTGGTGCGTAAGTGACTAAGCTTAAATTCATTACCGGAGGCGGCTCTTTCCCGAACTTAGCGCGTTCTGGACCATCATAAAATGCTTCTGCGGTACCAGTTTTACCTGCGGGAGAATAGGAGACGCCCGTAAACCGTCTAAATGCCGTTCCACCTGGCTCCTGGAAGACCTTTTTGAAGCCTAATTGGACTCGGTCCATCCATGCAGGTTCCGCGTCAATCGTATTGAGAACAGTTGGTTTAATTTCTTGAAAAACAGTTCCGATTTCATCGGTATTATTATCAATAGGTTCGCGTATTTCCTTTACGATATGAGGTTTCATCCTTTTTCCGCCATTGGCAATTGTTGAAATGTATTGTGCCAACTGCATAGGAGAATAGGTATCATATTGTCCGATTACTAAGTCCATTAAATGACCGGGAAGCCTGCTTGCGCCCTTTAAACCGCTTGATTCGTTTGGCAGATCGATCCCTGTTCTGGAGCCAAGACCAAAGCTTGCAAACGAATTGCGAATGATTTCAAATGTATTTGGTGCAAGACCTAAAGGCTTATCATATTGGTAATTCCCTTTACCAATCCGAATCGCCGTATGGAACATGTAAACGTTGGAAGAGAGTTTTAACGCATCTGCATCGTTTAATGTACCTAAATAGGAATAGGATTTTTTTAGAGGGGTATCGGCGATTTTTATTCCCGTGTCATTAATGCGAGTTCCCGGACTAATGACCCCCTGTTTAAAACCGGTTAATATGGTAGCACCCTTTACAGCAGAACCTACATTATAAGTCGTAGTAATCGTACCGAGTGCGTCATCCTGCATTTCTAATTGTCCGGTCTCTGTATTTTTAACGATTCTTTTTCCTGCCATCGTTAAAATGGCCCCATTATTTGGATCCATCAAAACGACATAGGCACGATCCAACAGGGAGGTATTAGGAGTTTTTTTCAATCCCCAAAGTTCGTCTTCAATTATTTTTTCCACAGCTATTTGTAAATCCATGTCAACGGTGAGGACGAGGTCCTTGCCTCTTTTCCCATCTGTAACCACTTCGGTCTCAATAACATTACCTTGCTTATCGGTTATCGTTTTTACCTTTGATTTGTAACCGTGAAGGACATCTTCGTATTGCAGTTCAAGCTGGCTTTTACCAACTCTGTCATTACGGTTATAACCTAATGATAAAAAATGATCCAGTCGGTCTGCAGGAAGACCTTCCTCGGTTTTCGTTACATTTCCGAGGATTGATTTTAATGTTTGATCAAATACATAAGATCGATCCCAATCAGTTGTAGTATCGACTCCTGGAAGAGATTGCAGATTTTCACTTACAATCGCAAATTCCTCAGGCGTGACATCTTCATTTTTGACAATTTGCGGGGTAAACTTATAACCGCTTGAAAACGCAAGATATATCGCCCAGACTTCCAGCTCTTCTGGTGTTAATTGACTTATTTCCTCCTCGGTGATTCGTTCAATATTTAATTTATATAAGTCATTATCCTTTAATTTTTTTTCTTTAAATAAAGCTAATTCTTTTTTTGTGATTTTTGCTTCGGCTTTTTCCGGATTTTTGAGAATCCATAGATCTTTCTTTTCCCGCTGTGTCATCTTATCATGATTCTTCACAATTAATCTTGCCAATTTTTCAGCTGTATCCAGCATCTCTTTCTGGCTGGCACCCATATTTGTGTATGTAATCGCGCGTTTTGGAACGTTATCAACAATGACACGATAGTTACTGTCAAACATTTTTCCCCGGGGTACAGGGTTGTTTATCGTAATATCTTCTTTCCTCTCCAGCTCACGTTTAAAATTTTCTCCGTACACAATTTGAACGAATCCCAAGCGCAAAATTAGGATGGAAAATAACAAAAACACACTGAAAAACAGTAGATTGAGGCGGAATGGAAAATGAGATTTCTTCTTTTTCTTTTTCTCCAACTTTTTTTCACATCCTTGTTACTTTTAGGTTAGTATGTCCTTCCTAGATAATTGGTAATTATTTATTATTTTACGTTTACATTTGCAGAATTGTAAAGGATTTCCTCCCGAAGAAAATGGAACTGGTAAATATGTTATTGACGATTCCGGAGATTTATCATATATTATTAGTAATAAAATATTTCCTTTTTAAAGGGGAGTAGCTGGACAATAAAGTCGTCATTCCGAGAAGTAATTTTCTCCGGCTTTATTGGCAACGTGACGTTGTTAGCAAGACCTTTACTGCAAAAACGGTAAAGGTCTTTTTGTGTGTGTTTATTGAGGCCTTTACCGTTGGAAAAAGTTTCACTTTTTCCTTGGTAAAGGCTTTTTTATTGCAGCAAAGGGATATTTTAGAAAAAAACTTACTTTTTAGGAGGACTTATTGATGGACTTTTCTCTTTTGCTGGAATATGGATGGGTATTGCTGGTGTTAGTGGCACTGGAAGGATTATTGGCAGCAGATAATGCCCTTGTACTTGCCATCATGGTAAAACATTTACCAGAAGAAGATCGCAAGAAAGCTTTATTTTATGGGTTAGTGGGGGCATTTGTTTTTCGATTTGCTTCATTGTTTGTTATTTCTTTTCTCGTCGATGTTTGGCAGGTGCAAGCCATTGGTGCCCTATATCTTTTGTTTATGGCAGCTAATCACATTGTCCGAAAAATCGCTGTTAAAGGAAAATCGGATAGTAACAAGGAAGAAAAGACTGTTAAGAAAAGCGGATTTTGGTCAACTGTGTTTAAGGTTGAATTAGCGGACATTGCCTTTGCTGTTGACTCCATTTTAGCAGCTGTGGCTCTTGCAGTCGTGCTTCCCGACACACCGCTCCCTAATATCGGCGGGTTGGATGGAGGAAAATTCTTAGTTATTTTTGCCGGTGGAATCATTGGTCTTGTGATTATGCGTTTTGCGGCAAATCAATTTGTTAAGCTTTTAGAAAGAAGACCTGGTCTTGAGATCGCAGCATTTGGTATCGTCGGCTGGGTAGGTGTTAAACTAGCTGTTTACACACTTTCACACCCGTCACTCGCTGTATTAAGTGAAGAATTTGCCCATTCCACAGAATGGAAACTAACGTTTTACGGAGTGTTAGTAGGTATTGCCGCAGCTGGCTGGTTCTTCTCAAAGGACCAAGGCGCAGAAAAAACTAAAATAGAAACAAAAGTATCATAATTTACACGCTAAAATGAAAAACTAAAAGAATAAAATTCGAAAGAGAGCTGCATTCAAATCGATTGCAGCTTTTTTTCGGTAAAAAAAGCTGTTTATGGGTATGAATAATGTATACATATATTTTTATGGAGGTGTAAGCCTTACACCATGTAAGGTGAGCCATTGACAATCATAAATCTTCTATTAATCGCATTATTAATTGCATTAACTGGATACTTCGTCGCGACTGAATTTGCTATCGTAAAGGTACGGGGATCCAGAATTGAACAATTAATCGCAGAAGGTAAAAAAGGGGCGGAAGCGGCTAAACATGTCACGACTCACCTCGATGAATATTTATCAGCATGTCAGCTTGGAATAACCGTTACAGCTTTAGGTCTTGGCTGGCTGGGTGAACCAACTGTTGAAAGCTTATTGTATCCGCTATTTAAACGGCTGGAGTTAAATGAGGCAATAGCCCATGTTTTGTCGTTTGGTTTGGCATTTGCTTCAGTTACGTTTTTACATGTTGTGATTGGAGAGTTGGCTCCAAAAACCGTAGCTATTCAAAAGGCCGAAGCAGTTACACTTGCATTTTCCAAATCATTGATATGGTTTTATAAAATCATGTATCCCTTTATTTGGGTATTAAATCATTCTGCGCGTGTTATAGTTGGATGGTTTGGGTTCAAATCTGTCTCTGAAAATGAATTAGGTCTTTCAGAGGAAGAATTGCGAATTCTATTGTCAGAAAGCTATGAAAGTGGAGAAATCAACAAAAGCGAACTGGAGTACGTGAATAATATTTTTGAATTTGATGAAAGAATTGCAAAAGAGATTATGGTCCCAAGAACGGAAATGGTTACCTTAAATATGAATGACAGTATTGAAACGGTCAGGGAGGTTATAAAGAGAGAAAAATATACACGTTATCCTGTCGTGGTTGATGGAGACAAGGACAATATTTTAGGACTTATAAATATCAAAGAAATTTTAACGGAAGAAATTAAAAGGGAAGAGATCCTGAAGGATACCACCCTGCAGTCAATGTTGAAACCCGTGATTCGTGTGATTGAATCGATTCCCATTCATGATTTGTTGGTGAAGATGCAAAAGGAACGCTCACACATGGCCATTCTGCTTGATGAGTATGGCGGGACTTCTGGATTGGTCACTGTTGAGGATATATTGGAGGAAATCGTCGGTGAGATTCGTGATGAATACGATACCGACGAAGTTGCTGAAATTCGGAAAATGAGTCAGGATCACTACTTGTTCAATGCAAAGGTTTTAGTCGGAGAAGTAAATGATCTATTGGGTACAAGTCTTTCGGATGAAGAAGTGGATACGATAGGCGGCTGGTTCTTAACACGCAATTTTGATGCTAAAAAGGGTGATCAGATTGAAGAGGATGGTTTCATTTTTACTGTGAAAGATATTCACGGTCACCACATTCTGTTAATAGAAGCCAAAAAAGTATTTACAGCAGAAGCAAAAGCATAAACAAGCAATTTCTTTGATTTGGAATTGCTTGTTTTTATAATGTCAAGAATAGTGAATTATTTTATTAAAAAAAGTTTGACAATTTTGTGAACACAGTTAATAATTATAATATAGAGAAAGGGGATATGTTGTTATGAGAAGTAGAGAGAAATTCCTTAATGCTGTGACATATGTCGGCCTAACAATTTTAACAATTGGAATATTGGCTTTTATTGTAGGTATGTTTGTAAACGGTTACAACGCGCTTGTACCAATTGGAATTGGAACAACCGTAGGGGCTGTGTTTATTTTTCTGATTGGTGTGTTTTTAGTGGTAACAGATGAAATGTTAGAAAAATCATATATAGGAACGAAAGTAGTTCCAATTAAATCAAAAAAAGGAGCACCTATTCAATAGGTACTCCTTTTTCACTGTCCAGCTCCAGCGCCCTAGCGGCTAGTGTCCTTCGCTCTCCGCCCTACGATAAGTCAAGCATCGAATCGCCTCCGGCTCTTCGTGTTTCCTTTATCTCAGTTGGAGCGCTCCAGGCCATACGCCACTGACCAGGTCGCTTCCGCTTTTCTATTTACATATCCCAAATCATCGCGAGTAGTGTTCCGAAAACTGTTACAATTGCAATAATCAAACCGTAAAATACATTTGTGTAAATGGCACCTTTATCCTTAGTTTCTCCCGCATGCATAAAGACAACTAACTGAAGTCCAGCTTGGAAAAACGCTGTGACTAGAAGAATTGTCATGCCTGCTGCAAAGGACATGTCAAGAAAATAAACGGCTAATGCAACGGTTGTCAGGAGTAAAGAGAATACAAAACCAAGTACTTGCTTCATCGGAAATAATTGGCTCATATTACATCATTCCTTTCAAATAGATGAAGCTGAAGATGAAAATCCAAACAACATCTAAGAAATGCCAATACAATGAGAAGATAAATGCTTTATTGGTCGTCTGCGGAGTAAATCCACGTTTTTTGATTTGCAGGATAATAAATAATCCCCAGAAAAGGCCAAGTGTCACGTGTGCTCCATGTGTACCTAATGTTGTTAGCAGTGCTGAAGTAAAGGCACTAGTTTGTATTCCTGCTCCTTCGTGAACATACGTAACGAATTCAAAAATCTCTACACCTAAAAAGGCAAGCCCAAGCAGAAGGGTGATGGAGAAAAATGAAATCATCGCTTTTTGCTTGCCAAGTCTCATCGCATGAATACCAAGTCCAACAGTAAAACTACTCGTTAAAAGTAAAAGGGTCTCAAGAAGCACTGGTGTGATTACGAATATTTCTGCTCCAGTCGGTCCGCTTCCAGTTCTATGCTCTAACGTGAAATAGGTTGCAAACAAGGTTGCGAAAAGCATAATTTCGGCACCAAGGAAGATCCAAAATCCTAAAATTTTTAAACTGTTTTCCTCGGTACTATATTCTAATGGAAGCGAGTTATCAATTTTCATTTGTTAAGCACCTCGCAAATTTGTTTCTGTTTCTTCAATTTCTTTTACAGATATATATCGGCCATGATCTTGCTCAAATGACCTTAGAGTCATACAAACGAAGATTCCAATTGTAGTAAGGATTACCGGAATCCACAAGCTGAAAACAAAGGAGAATCCCCAAACAAAGAAGATACAGCTCATGATGAATGGGATACCGCTATTATTAGGCATGTGAATTTTCTCGTATTTACCTTTAAATAAGACATGACCATTCTTCTTCATGTCCCATAGTGCCTCATTGGAACGTACTTCTGGTAAAATCGCAAAATTATATTCTGGTACCGGTGTATGTGTTGACCATTCTAATGTACGTGCATCCCAAGGATCATTACTGATATCTCTAGATTCATATCGAGTACTATAGTAGATATTGTAGACGATTAACACAAAACCAATTGCCATGATCGCGGCTCCAACAAATGAAATCATATTCATTGCACCGAATCCAGCAGCTTCAGAATAGGTGTACATACGACGTGCCTGGCCATCTAAACCTGAAACGTACATAGGCATGAAGGCTAGGATGAAACCAATCGAAAGCAGCCAAGCAGTCCATTTTCCAAGTTTCTCATTTAACATGAAACCAAACATCTTCGGCCAATAATAATGCAGACCAGCAAGCATTGCATATACAACACCAGGTATAATAACGTTGTGGAAATGAGCAACTAAGAACATCGTATTATGATATTGATAGTCAGCTGCAGACATTGCAAGCATTACCCCGGTAACTCCGCCAAGTGTAAATAACGGAATGAATAGAATGCTATAAAGCATTGGAGTAGTAAAAACAATTTTTCCTTTTCTAAGTGTGAACAGCCAGTTAAAGATTTTCACACCTGTAGGAACGGCAATTGCCATCGTTGTGATCGAGAAGATACTGTTTGTGAATGCTCCTTGCCCCATGGTAAAGAAATGGTGCGCCCATACTAGGAACGAAAGAAGCGAAATGATAACCATCGAACCAACCATAGATTTATAGCCATATAGGTTACGGCGGGCGAAGGTTGAAATTACTTCACTGTAAATTCCGAATGCCGGAAGAATTAAGATATAAACTTCAGGATGTCCCCAAACCCAGAAAATGTTTGCCCAAAGCATATCCATACCGCCATTATCCATGGTAAAGAAATGTGTTCCAAATTGACGATCCAAGGTTCCCATTGCAAGTAAAACGGCTAAAACTGGGAATGCGAACACGATAATGACGTTAGCAATTAATGCAGACCAAGTAAACATTGGCATTTTCATTAATGTCATCCCAGGAGCTCTCATTTTGAGAATCGTCGTGATAAAGTTAATTCCGGTCATTAATGTACCAATACCAGCAATCTGAATGGCAATCATATAATAATTGGTCCCTACAGATGTACTAAATTCGTTACCAGCTAGCGGGAAATAAGAGGTCCAGCCTGCGTCAGGTGAACCGCCGACAACGAATGAAATGTTGAATAGCATCGCACCCATAAAGAATAACCAGAAGCTTAATGCATTCAAACGCGGGAATGCCACGTCACGTGCTCCAATTTGCAGTGGAATGACAAAGTTCATAAAGAACATAATAAAAGGCATTGCCATGAAGAGAATCATAACGATTCCGTGTGTTGTGAAAATTTCATTATAATGCTGAGCGTCAAGCAGGGTGTTTTCAGGTACTGCCAGCTGAGCGCGCATCATAATCGCGTCAACGCCGCCTCGGAATAACATGAGAAGGGCAGAGAGCAGGTACATAATACCAATACGTTTGTGGTCAACTGTTGTTAACCATTCGCGCCAAAGATAGCCCCATTTTTTAAAATAAGTTAATCCTGCAATAACTGCGATGATTGTTAGCCCAATTGCAGCCATCGAGGCATAAATCGCAAGACTTGGATGTGGTACGGCAAATCGATCAAAGAAATCCATTTATACTATCTCCTTTCAAGGGAAGATTACTATTTAAAATTAATGACTCATACCTTCATGTCCGGAATGCGAATCTGTATGAGTTTCTGATTCAGGTGTATCTGATGATTCTTCGCCATGATCATGACCTGATGGCGGCGGTGAAAACTCTAGGTGAGTTCCAATGTATGTTTGCTGGCCAAGATGACCTGGCTTTAATAATTCCTCGAATTTTTCAGCTGTAATCGGTTTAGCTGTTTCTTTTACTTCCTTTACCCAGTCATCAAAATCCTCTTGAGACATGGCTGTAACGTTAAATGTATTCTCAGCAAATCCTTTACCTGAAAAGTTTGCATTACGACCCATGAATTCACCAGGGACATCTGCAGCTAAGTGTAAAGTCGTTACGTGGTCACCCATTGCATATTTTTGTCCCCCAAGCTGTGGAATCCAAAAACTAGTGATCGGTCCATATGAGTACAGTCTAAATTCAAGTGCTCGGTTTGTAGGGATATATAAGTAGTTAACTGTTTCAATTCCTTCTTCAGGATAACTAAAGTGCCATTTCCAGTCGGAGGATGAAGCATAAACGACTAAAGGCTTTGTATCTTCGTAGCCCTTCGGTTTTGCCTCAACAATATAGTTACTTTGAACAGATACATAAGATAGAAAAGCAACGATTAATACTGGAATACCAACCATAATGACCTCAACCCAAAGGTTTCCTTCAATATGAGGCGGTTCATAATCGGCTCTTTGTTTAGAAGCACGATATTTCACTAGCATGTAGACTAACAAGGCAAAAACAACAATCACAATAAAAGCCATTACTCCTATCGATAATAAGATGTCGTTTGCCTGTCTTTCTGCTTGAGGTCCCTTAGGATCCAAGACAAGTAATGGCTCACATCCAGATAATATCGTGATGATGGTAAAAAACACTGAAAAGAAAGCCATTTTAATACTCTTTTTGTGCATGGTTTATAACTCCTCTCATTAATTATCACTTTGGTCGTTCGTGATTTCTTTCACAAACTAGTTTGAAAGTTTATTTAAAATTAATACTACATGACAATAACTATATAATTAGTGTTATTATCCCGTACCACAATATTAACAACAAAGGTGTGATGTTTATATACGTTTTTTGAAGAATTTGTGACAAATTTGTTAAGGTTTTAAATTCCAACGAAAATCGGATATGAAGTTGGATTTTTAAAATAATTGTCTATTTTTGCATATTAATGGGATAATGAATAGGTATACCAATCGATAGGGGAGACAAACATGAAAGTCAAAATTAATCGTCATGCCGCGAAAGCATTAAAAAAAGTGTTGGAAGGACCTGAAGCAGAAGGGAAATTATTCCGTGTGTATGTCACCAATATGCATGGTGACCATGCCCATTATGACTTAATGCTGGATACTCCAACAGATCATGATGAAGTGGTCAAAACGGATAAAGATATTGAGTTTATCCTTGATAAACGAGAGGAATTTTTGGACGGGGTATGGATTCAAATGTTCCATGTTCCTAAGGAAGAGTGGGTCATCACCAACCCATCAAAAGGCGGACATCATCATCACCATTAATTTAAGAGATAACAGAATTCCACCAGGTATTGTTCCAGGTGGTTTTTGATTGTTTTTTTCCAGATATTTTCATATAATCCAAGTACTTAACTAAAAGGAGATTTGCGATGATTCGACGGTTCTTTTCCTATTACAAACCGCATAAAAAGCTTTTCGTTCTTGATTTTAGCAGCGCGGTTATAGTTGCAGTTTTAGAGTTAGCATTTCCGATTGCGGTGTCTTGGTTTATTGATGAGCTGCTCCCAGGAGGGGATTGGCAAGCAATTGTACTAGTCAGTATTGGACTGTTAACGGTTTATGTTTTGAGCACCCTTTTACAATTTGTTGTGAATTATTGGGGACATAAACTTGGTATTAATATTGAAACAGACATGAGGCAAGAACTTTTTGAACATGTGCAAAAACAGTCCTTTCGCTTTTTTGATAATACTAAGACCGGGCATATTATGAGTAGAATCACCAACGACCTATTTGACCTCGGAGAGCTGGCACACCATGGTCCGGAGGATGTTTTTATCGCTTTGATGACATTTGTAGGTGCGTTCTGGATTATGCTAACGATAAATGTGAAACTCGCACTTGTCGCCGTTTTAATTCTCCCGCTGTTAGCTATTTTAGTAGTAGTTTGTAATTTAAAGATGAATAAAGCTTGGAGTCATATGTATACAAGTATTGCAGATGTAAATGCGAGAGTGGAAGACAGCGTTTCAGGGAGCCGTGTGGTTCAATCATTTACAAATGAAGATTATGAGATTGCGAGATTTCGAAAAAATAATCAAAAATATCGAAATGCAAAACTAGTCGGATATCGCGTCATGTCTTTCAGCTTATCAGGTATTTATATGATGACAAGACTCATCACAATTATTGTTCTGGTTTATGGTGCATGGCTTAGCTTTACAGGGCAGCTTTCTTACGGAGAACTTGTTGGATTTGTGCTCTATGTAAATGTTCTATTTAAACCGATCGATAAAATAAGTGCTATCATGGAATTGTATCCAAAAGGCATGGCAGGATTTAACCGTTTTATGGAAATTATTGATTCTGAACCAGAAGTGAAAGATACAGATGATGCCATTGAAATTGCTGCTCTTAAAGGTGATATTGTCTTTAATGATGTTACCTTTAGCTATGACAAGCAAAATTCAGTGCTTGAAAATATAAACTTGGACATTCGAGCTGGTGAAACGATTGCGTTTGTCGGACCATCAGGGGCAGGTAAAACCACCATATGTTCATTAATTCCTAGGTTTTATGATGTCAGCAATGGCAGCATTACCATTGATGGGTTTGATATTCGTAACATCACAAAAAAATCACTGCGCTCGCAAATTGGTATTGTTCAACAAGATGTGTTTCTTTTTACAGGGACCATTAGAGAAAATATTGCATATGGAAAGAGAAATGCTACAGATGAGGAAATAATGGAGGCTGCAAAACGTGCTCATCTTGAGAAATTTATACAATCATTGCCTGATGGATATGAAACAGAAATCGGAGAACGCGGATTAAAGCTTTCCGGCGGTCAAAAACAAAGACTTGCGATTGCAAGGATGTTTTTGAAGAATCCACCAATACTGATCTTGGATGAAGCAACCTCAGCACTGGATACTGAAACAGAAATGGTCATTCAAGAAGCATTAAACGAACTGGCCAAAAACCGAACAACCTTGATTATTGCACATAGACTTGCTACCATTCGGAATGCTGACAGGATTGTTGTTGTGACTGAAGATGGTATTGCTGAGGAAGGCGGTCATGACGAACTAATCGAACAAGATGGTATTTTTGCAAGCCTGCACCGTGTACAATACCAGCAGTAATTATTTAGTATCCCTGTATCAAACACAGGGATATTTTTATTTCCTTTCATTTTGAGTTCACTGCAATTGATGTTAATCTTAAGAAGTACGGTTTGAAAGGGGATAAGTACATATGGAGAACTTCAAAAGTGATGTTGAAATTAAACTGGTTGCACTTGATATGGATGGAACTCTGCTAAACGATGAGCATGAGGTATCTGAGGAAAATCGAAAAGCGATTAAAGAAGCTCAGGAAAAAGGTATTTATGTAGTACTCAGCACTGGGCGTTCACTAAGAAGTTGCCAGAACCATGCTGATTCACTAGCGTTAACTTCTTATTTAGTAACGGTAAATGGCAGTGAAATTTATGACCATCAAAGAGGGTTAGTGGAAAGAAACCTTGTAAATTCGGAGTCCATACAGTGGATGCTGGAGTTGACCCAAAAGCATAAAATCCGATATTGGGCCATCAGTACCAATCGAAACTATTTTGATGAAATGCCGGAAGATATTCACGCAGAGGAATGGTTGAAATTCGGATTTAACATAAAGGATGAACCAACAAGAGATAAAATTCAAAAAGAATTGGAAGCAAGAGGGGGCTTTGAATTGAGTAACTCAACCCCAACCAATATTGAGGTAAACCCATTAGGAATTAATAAGGCTAAAGGACTTTTACTTGTGTGTGAGCGTCTTGGAATTGAGATGAAAAATGTCATGGCAGTTGGTGACAGCTTAAATGATTTAGCGATGATTAATGCAGCCGGATTAGGAATTGCGATGGGGAATGCCCAGGAGACAGTAAAAAAAGCAGCAGACTGGGTTACTGCTTCCAACAATGAAGATGGTGTAGCAGCAGCTATTCGTAAATGGGTACTATAGGAAAATCAAAAACGATGTAAAAGACAATATACTTAAAAAATATTTATGATTTTTAAATAAATTCTATATAAATGGGAAATACTTTCTATACAAGGGAATTTTGTTTAAAATAATTTTCTCTTGGGTATAATAATCGAGCAAGACTATATTGTAATTTCATGTAATTGTTACATGCTAGGAGGAGCTACAAAAATGGAACATGGTAAAGTAAAATGGTTTAACGGCGAAAAAGGCTTTGGATTTATTGAGCGTGAAGGTGGAGACGATGTTTTCGTTCATTTCTCAGCTATTCAAGGCGAAGGTTACAAAACCTTAGATGAAGGTCAAGAAGTGACGTTTGAAATCGAAAATGGACAACGTGGTCCACAAGCGGTTAACGTTCGTAAATCATAATAAACCTTCTAAATAAAACAGACTCCAATTGTGAGTCTGTTTTTTAATTTGCTGTAAGAGATGATAAAAAAACCTCCACAACTAGTGGAGGTTCAATATGTGATAAGTAAAATGGTTAATCATAGTATAGGGTTATTTAAGAAAATTCATACCTAGGGTAGTTTTTACCCGTTTGGTGGACTTTAATTTATAATTTCCTGCACTCTGCCAACTTGACCATCCATTAACCTTACCTTTATTCCATGAGGATGGGAACTCGAGTTTGTTAAAATATCCTTCACGACTCCATTTGTAAGTTTTCCAGTTCTTTGATCTGCTTTAAGAACAATTTTAACCTTAGTACCGGCAGTGATGTCTTTTCTATTTTTCCCGTTCATTAAACTCCCATTTTCCTGCGGGTATTACTTACTTTTTTCGTTTGCTGACTTTTCATCTTTTGGCTATTTTGAAGACCACCCTGGGTGTTATTCGCTGCTGCCGCTTTGTTCTTTTTATTCGCTAACTGCTGCTTCATCGCTTCCTGCAGACTCATTTTCTTTTTTGGTTCTTCATTTTGGTTTGTTTGATTGTTTTCTGACATTAGGAAATCCTCCTGAAAAAATGTAATTACATACCCTCAGTATAATCTATTTACACTTAAATTAACAATTTTGTCTTTTAATTTAATACTTTGTAATTGACTGGCATTAAACACACTCATAGGATTATATTTAATACTATATTATAATTATTATAATTTAGTATTGATTTTTAAAAAGTTTAGATTATAATTTAGGTAGTTAGTAATTAAATACTCTATGAGGTGATTAAATGAGTAACCAGATAAAACATTTAACAACAAGCTACGGAGCACCTGTAGCTGATAATCAAAATTCGATGACTGCCGGTTCTCGTGGACCAACATTAATCCAAGATGTGCATTTACTAGAGAAATTAGCACACTTTAACCGCGAGCGAGTACCTGAAAGGGTGGTTCATGCGAAGGGTGCCGGAGCACATGGATATTTTAAAGTCACAAATGATATGTCGATATACACAAAAGCAAAGCTATTTAATGGTGTTGGCAAAACTACACCGATGTTTATTCGATTCTCAACTGTAGCTGGAGAATTAGGCTCAGCTGATACTGTGCGTGATCCACGCGGTTTTGCAGTTAAGTTTTATACGGAAGAAGGAAATTATGATTTAGTAGGAAACAATACGCCTATATTCTTTATCAGAGATGCCATTAAATTCCCAGACTTTATTCATACACAAAAAAGAGATCCGCGCACACATTTGAAAAATCCAAATGCGATTTGGGATTTCTGGTCATTATCTCCAGAATCATTACACCAAGTAACATACTTAATGGGTGATCGTGGTATTCCTGCAACACTGCGTCATATGAATGGATATGGCAGCCATACATTCAAATGGGTCAATGCACAAGGTGAAGCAGTTTGGGTGAAATATCACTTTAAAACAGAGCAAGGCGTTAAAAATATGTCCAATGACGTCGCTGCTAAGCTTGCCGGTGAAAATCCAGATTATCATACAGAAGATTTATTTAATGCGATTGAAAAAGGCGACTTCCCTAAATGGAAGTTATATGTTCAAATTATGCCTTTAGAAGACGCTAATACTTATCGTTTTGATCCATTTGATGTGACAAAAGTATGGTCACATAAGGATTATCCATTAATTGAAGTGGGACAAATGGTATTAAATCGCAATCCAGAAAACTACTTTGCAGAAGTAGAGCAGGCAACATTCTCACCAGGAACATTGGTACCTGGAATTGAGCCTTCTCCGGATAAAATGCTGCAGGGCCGAATATTCGCCTATTCCGATGCACATCGCTATCGTGTAGGGGCAAATCACAATCTGCTTCCTATTAATCGTCCAAAAGTAGAAGTGAATAACTATCAACGTGATGGTCAAATGCGCTCTGACAATAATAGCGGCCATTCGGTTTACTATGAACCAAACAGCTTTGGCGGTCCAACAGAGCTGCCGGCAGCAAAAACAACAGCTTTCCAGGTTTCAGGTGCAGCCGATAGCGTTCCTTATGACCATAACGATCATTACACACAAGCTGGGGACCTTTACCGCTTAATGACGGAAGAAGAGCGTACCCGGTTAATCGCAACAATCGTAGGTGCGATGAAGCCGGTTGAGAGAGATGAAATTAAGCTTCGTCAAATTCAACACTTTTTTCAAGCAGATCCTGAGTATGGTGAAAGAGTAGCGAATGGTTTAGGTTTAGCCATTCCACAAGAAGTGAAATAACTTTTAATAGCAAAAAGACTGATCAAGGGTGACAGTCTTTTTGTTTTTTTCTGATTATTTAATATAAAATCTTATATTTCGACAGCTTTTTCAACCCCTCCATATTAAACTAAATTCTATCTTGTTCCATTTTAAAATTGTTTAAAACCATATTTCAGACTCCACGGAGGTTGCTGAAGCTGAAGGGAGATAAAGATATGAAAAACAAAACAGCTATTGTGACCGGTACATCAAGCGGATTTGGATTATCTGCTTCTATTGAATTAGCACGAAAGGGTTTTACTGTGATTGCTGCCATGAGGAACACCAATAAAAAAGGTGACCTTCTGCAGGAGGCAAGGAAGCATGGAGTTGAATCCCAGATCATCGTTTCTGAACTAGATGTTACCAATGAAAAATCAATACTAGCGTTTCAAACACGTGTACTCGATGAGTACGGAAGAATAGAAGTTTTAGTGAACAATGCTGGTTATGCGGGTGCAGGCTTTGTAGAAGAGATCTCGATGGATGAATACCGGAAACAATTTGAAACAAATGTCTTTGGCGTTTTTGCTGTTACGAAGGCCTTTTTACCTGTAATGAGGAAACAAAAGCATGGATGCATTATAAATATCAGCAGCATAAGCGGTAAAGTTGCTTTCCCTGGAATGTCTCCCTATATCGCCTCAAAGCATGCCATTGAGGGCTGGAGCGAGAGTCTCCGTTTAGAAATGCAGCCATTTGGTGTGAAGGTGGTATTGCTCGAACCTGGATCATACAAAACTAATATCTGGACAACAGGAAAGAAGGTTGCAGCAGATTCATTGCAGTCTCACTCTACATATCAAAATTATATGAAGAAAATAGAAAGATATATTACAGAAGGAGAAAACAGCTTTGGCGACCCTTTAGATGTCGCAAAGAAAATAGCTGAGATTGCGATCATGGAAAACCCGGACATTAGGTATCCGATTGGACGTGGAGTTAAACTTACTATTTTTTTGAAAAATTTCTTGCCATGGAGAATATGGGAAAAAATAATCATAAGTAAACTGTTCCATAAATAGAAGCGGCAAGAATCTTAAAGTATTCACGATGTTGTCGTTTTTAGGAAGGAATATCGGTGATACAGTGAGAATAATAGATATATGAACAACATTAGAGGAGGGCTAAATTTGGATATCCAAGTGCTAGAAAAAGAAGAAATGAAGGTAGTTGGAATTTCATGGAGCGGCACTTATTCACAATTGAATACTATTCCTGAATTATTTGATGTGATGAAAGAGCGGATCGATGAGGTACCCAATCAAACGAATACTTCCATTTTAATTGCACCTTTTCATAGCAGAGAAACAGAATTAACTTATTATGTAACAACTCCAGTTGAAAAGCTGGAAAATGTCCCAGAGGGAATGGTAGGGTTTACGATTCCTAGAAAAAATTATGTTTGTACTTCGCATAAAGGCAGCCTGGAAGAAATTGCTCAGACCTATCAGCAGACGCTAGTTTGGATGCAGGAGTATGGTTATGATTTAGATGACCATGCCCTAAGTTTAGAAGTCTTTAAACAGCAAGATCTGAATAACGATGGAGTTATTCAATTTGAGCTTTATCTGCCTGTCAAAACATATGGAAACGATTATTAATCATTTTTTTAGCTATTCTTATAATTATTAGGTATACTAGTAATTATCATATAGTTGAATAATTCCTTCGGGGTCAGGTGAAATTCCTAACCGGCGGTGATGAAGCATAGCTTCTTAGTCCGTGACCCGGTTAACTTTTGTTAAGCGGTGGATCTGGTGAAACTCCAGAGCCGACAGTTAAAGTCTGGATGGGAGAAGGAAAAAATCCGGTTTAACCAAGGGAGCAGTCTACCCTTTTTTAGGCCTTATTTTCTTAATGCCTTTTTCCAAGGACCCTGAAGTGTTTCATCACTTCAGGGTCTTTTTCTTCTTTTATGATCGTAAGTAAGGTAAGAAAAAATTTGTATAACCTTGCAAAAAACAGGTAAGGAGAACAAAAGCTATGTTTACCGGTATTATTGAAGAATTAGGAGTGGTAGCAAATATCCAGCGAACAGGTGAATCATTTGTTCTGACCATCCAAGCAAGAAAAATACTAGAGGATGTTCATCTCGGTGACAGTATTGCGGTTAACGGCGTATGTCTTACGGTTACTACTTTTACCGCTGGTCAGTTTACGGTAGATGTTATGCCAGAAACCGTTAAAGCGTCGAGCTTACAGTTTTTGAAGCGCGGCTCAAAAGTAAATTTAGAACGTGCAATGGCAGCCGGGGGAAGATTTGGCGGTCACTTTGTTTCCGGCCATATCGATGGAACAGGAATGATAAAAAGTAAGAGACCTATCGAAAATGCCGTTTATTATGAAATTGAAGCCTCACAAGAAATCCTGCAGTATGTAATCGAAAGAGGTTCCATAGCGGTTGATGGGACAAGCCTTACTGTATTTGGTGTATCAGATGATGCTTTTACTCTTTCTCTAATCCCTCATACCTTGACTGAAAGTATCATTGGTCTTAAGGGTTCAGGCGACATTGTCAATTTAGAATGTGACATGATTGGCAAGTATGTGGGCCATTTTTTAACGAGCAGACAAAATAATGGAAACAAAAAAAGTTCATCCAGTATTAGTACGAGCTTTTTAGAAGAACATGGGTTTGCTTAATTACATAGAAAGGGGAGAATAATCGTGTTTGATAAAATTGAAGATGCCTTGATCGATTTACAAAAAGGGAAAGTTATCATCGTTTGTGATGATGAGGACCGGGAAAACGAAGGTGACTTTGTCTCCTTAGCCGAAAAAGCAACACCAGAGGTAATTAATTTAATGGCTACTCATGGTAGAGGATTGATCTGTATTCCAATTGAGGAGGAATTGGCGCAGAAATTGGAACTGTTACCAATGGTTGCAGTTAATACAGATGAACATGGCACAGCCTTTACTGTCAGTATTGACCATAAATTTACTACCACAGGGATATCAGCGTTTGAACGTTCCGCAACGGTATTAAGTATGCTCGACCCAGAAGCAAAGCCTTCTGATTTTAAAAGGCCTGGCCATATTTTCCCTTTGATTGCAAAAAAAGGAGGGGTCTTGAGAAGAACAGGACACACCGAAGCAGCAGTGGATTTAGCAAAACTATGCGGATCTCAGCCTGCTGGGGTGATTTGTGAAATCATGAATGAGGATGGAACCATGGCACGTGTTCCGGAGCTGCGGAAAATTGCCGATGAACTTGACGTAAAAATGATCACCATTAAAGATTTGATTGAATATCGCAATAAAAAAGACAAGCTGGTTAAACGTGAAGTTGAAATCAACCTGCCCACGGAATTTGGTGAATTTAAGGCAGCTGGATATTCAAACGTCATTGATGGTAAAGAGCATTTAGCGTTAATAAAAGGTGAGATTAATCCTGAGAATCCTATCCTTGTCCGTGTCCATTCCGAGTGTTTAACGGGTGATGTTTTCGGTTCATACCGCTGTGATTGCCGCTCGGAACTGCATGCCGCATTAAGTCAAATTGAAAGAGAAGGTAATGGAGTCCTCCTTTATATGCGTCAGGGCAGTAGTCTAGTCAATAAATTGCGGACATATGAGCAGCTAGAAGATCACCATACTGTTGAGTCAGATGAAAATGGAGCAGAATTACGTGAGTTTGGTATTGGGGCTCAGATATTAAAGGATTTAGGGATTAGCAAAATGAAATTGTTAACCAATAACCCGCGCAAAATAAAAGGAATTAAAGGATTTGATCTTGAAGTCGTTGAGACAGTAGCTTTGCAAATGGAAATCAACGAGGAAAAGGTAAAATAAAAACTAAACAAAATTGTTGGAGGTATTAAAATGGGACATATTTATGAAGGTAATTTAGTAGGAACTGGTTTAAAGATAGGAATTGTTGTAGGTCGTTTTAACGAATTTATTACAAGTAAATTATTAAGTGGTGCGCAGGACGCCCTTAAAAGACATGGTGTAAGCGAAGAAGAAGTTGAAATTGCTTGGGTACCAGGTGCATTCGAAATACCTTTAGTGGCTCAAAAAATGGCCAATAGCAAAAAATATGACGCTGTTATTACGTTAGGAACTGTAATTCGCGGATCCACACCACATTTTGACTATGTATGTAATGAAGTTGCCAAGGGTGTATCAAGAATTAATTTAGATAGCGGCATTCCTGTTATATTCGGCGTATTAACAACAGAATCTATTGAACAGGCAATTGAACGCGCAGGAACGAAGGCAGGAAATAAAGGCTGGGATGTTGCAACTGGTGCTATCGAAATGGCAAATTTATTGCGTAGTTTCGAATAATAAAAAGATTTTTGACGAAATTTGCGCAAAAATATAGCTTTCATTTTTATTTACTATATAATAAGTCTATCATAAAAAAATAATTGAAGAATAGGTGCTGAAAATCTTAATGGTTTTTAGCTTAAAAGGGAAGTTGGTTAAAATCCAACGCGGTCCCGCCACTGTAAATGGGAGCAACCTGCAAAATGTCACTGTCCAATGAGATGGGAAGACGCAGGAAGCAATGACCATAAGCCAGGAAACCTGCCTAATTCTTGTGCCCCAAAAAGAACCTACGAGGATAGGGAGGTGTGGACGACTAGAGTCATTTAAATATGGCATTTAATCAAACCAACATCTCTACCTTCCGTGGAGATGTTTTTTTTGTTTGGCTGTGTTGAAGAACACTGATGATTTTAGAACCTGTTGATTGGAGCGGAAGGCGCTTGACTCCTGCGGGATGCACGAGCTGAGTGAGACCCCGCAGGTCGGAACGACCGAGGAGGCTCACGGGCGAGCCCGCGGAAAGCATAGCGCCTGGAGCGCAAATCAACAGTCAAATTAACACAACCTTTTGGTTAAATTTATAGGGCGCTTTTTTTTGTGATGTATTTTGACGGTAGTCATAGGGGGAAGAAAAATGAAAAAATTATCATCATTATTATTCATTCTGTTGTTAGCCTTTGGTGTATTAACAGCATGTGGTGAACAGAAAGAAAGTGTAAAAGATGAAGGAAACAGCAGCACAGAGCAAAAAGCAGCGGAAACCGCTTATCCTGTAACCATTAAAGACGCAGTAGATAATAAGGTTACGATTGAGGAAAAGCCAGAAAAAATCGTATCATTGATTCCAAGTAATACAGAGATTGCTTTTGCCCTTGGACTTGGAGAGCAAGTTGTAGGTGTTTCCGATTTTGATAATTATCCTGAAGAAGCCGCAACAAAAGAGAAAATCGGCGGAATGGAAATAAATATCGAAAAAATAATCTCATTACAGCCAAATCTGGTGTTAGCACACGCTTCCGCAATGAATGGGACAAATGGACTGCAACAGTTAAGAGACGCTGGGTTGACCGTTTTAGTAGTAAATGACGCCCAAAATTTTGAACAGATCTATGATTCAATTGCGATGATTGGAAAGGCAACGGGTGAAAATAAGAAAGCAGAAGAATTAATTAAAGGTATGCAAGATAAATTAGCCGAAATTAAAGCCAAGGCTGGAGAAATCAAAGAAAAGAAAAAAGTGTTTGTAGAGGTATCTCCTGCTCCTGAAGTCTACACAACTGGAAAAAACACCTTTATGGATGATATGATTAGTTTGATTAATGCCGAAAATATTGCAAATGATCAAGAAGGCTGGATTAAAATCGATCAAGAAGTGATGATTGATCGAAATCCAGATGTTATCATTACTACATATGGCTTTTATACAGAAAATGCCGCACAGCAGGTATTAGAGAGACAAGGCTGGGAAAATGTGAATGCTGTTAAGAATAAGCAAGTCATCGATGTAGACTCTGATCGAGTGACCCGCTCTGGCCCAAGGATTGTTGAAGGAGTAGAGGATCTTGCAAAGGCTGTTTATCCGGAAGTTTTTAAATAATAAAATAGTAGCCTATGTACTTGCGGGAAGCTTCCTTCTCGTCTCAGCTTTATTAGGAATTTCGATAGGAACCGTTTCGGTTCCTATCTTTACGATTATTGAAATCATGATGTCAAAGCTCTTTGGATCGATTTCACTTGATCAAATTGACCCGATGTTTTCAAGTATTGTTTTAAATATTCGGTTGCCTCGAGTCATTTTGGCCGGTTTAGTAGGAGCGTCTCTCGCTATCGCAGGTGCAGCCTTTCAAGGACTTTTACGGAATCCGTTAGCGGACCCATATACATTAGGCGTATCATCCGGTGCATCCGTTGGGGCCGTACTCACGTTGTTTTTTCAATTATCAATCCCTATAATCGGAAGCTATACCCTTCCGTTACTCAGCATTTTGTTTTCATGGGCTACGATTTTTTTAGTACTCGCATTCGCTCGTAAAATTGAACGCTCAATGAGAGTAGAAACCATTATCCTTACGGGAATTATTTTTAGTTCTTTTCTCGGAGCCTTTATTTCACTAATGATTGCCTTAACTGGAGATGAGCTGCGACAAATTATTGGCTGGTTATTAGGCAGTGTTTCGATGAGAGGCTGGGAATACATACGAATTATTTTACCTTTTTTTGTGCTAGGTTCCATTATACTTATTTTCAATGCGAAAGAATTAAATGCCATGTCCTTTGGTGAGGAACGCGCCCACCATTTAGGGGTAAATGTTCATAGAAGAAAGCTGATTATCTTAACGGCGGGATCGATCGTAACTGGCGCTGCGGTTGCGGTTTCAGGAACAATTGGTTTTGTTGGGCTGGTAATTCCGCACCTTTCCAGATTATTATGGGGTCCAGACCATAGACACCTGCTTCCATTATCAATCCTTACCGGAAGCGGATTTTTAATTCTAGCGGATTTAGTCTCGAGAACGATTATTTCTCCAACAGAGTTACCGATAGGAGTCATAACTGCACTAATTGGTGCTCCGGTATTTGCATTAATCCTATTACAGAGAAGAATGGAAAGAAGTGGATAGAGGGATGCTTAAACTTCAACATGTTGCTGGCGGGTATTCAAATGACTATATAGTGAAGGATATTTCTTTTGAAGTCCAAAAAGGTGAATTATTTGGTATCCTAGGACCTAATGGCAGCGGGAAGACTACATTATTAAAAATGATTAGCGGAATCCTGCCATTTGTAAAAGGTGATATCTTTATTAAAGGCAAAGGGCTGAAGGAGTATAATTCCAAACAGCTTGCTCAAATTGTGGCTGTTTTGTCTCAGCATTCCTCACAATCGTTTTCTTATACCGTAAAAGAAACGGTTTCACTTGGCCGCTATGCCCATCAAACCGGCTGGTTTCAGACCTGGGGAGAAAAGGACGAAAAGATTGTACAACGGGTCATGAAGCAGACAGGTATCACCTCATTACAAAATAAAGCGATACAAGAGTTATCCGGCGGGGAAAAACAACGGGTATTTTTAGCACAAGCCCTTGCGCAAGAACCTGAAATCCTCCTATTAGATGAACCGACAAACCATTTAGATTTATCCTATCAAAAAGAATTATTGGATTTATTAAAGAATTGGACGGCAGAAACAGGACTGACAGTCTTATCTATTTTTCATGATTTAAATCTTGCAGGCTTATATTGTGATCGATTACTGCTGCTCGAAAATGGCAGCATTAATATTAACCATATTCCGAACGAAGTGCTTAGAGAAGACAGAATACGAGAGGTTTATCATACTGAGATTCAGAAGCAGCCTCACCCTAGAGTACCAGCACCTCAAATGGTATTATTACCTGAAGAGAGGCAGGAGAAGAAGAAATTACAGATAGATGAAGATATGTTACGTGTAACAAATGAATTTATTGAATTAACCTCACCGGTTCCATTAAGAACAATGTCTTCAGGTGTTGTAGGGTCCGGAACAGGCTGGCACCATACGTTTGTTAACCGACATGTTGGAAAAGACTATAATTGCAGCGATCATCGAAGGGAAATGGCCGCTTTTTTAAAAGAAAATGGCTTTGAACCTTCTGAAACAGTAGGAATGATGACAGCAGTTTTCCTGGACGATATAACATGTAAGTATTTTGAAGGGACTGGATTCTCACTATTGGTGGTCGTTACAGCAGGTGTTGGAAACGCCATAGATGCTTCCAAAAGTGAGCAGCATACATTTGAACAGGTGCCTGGCACCATCAATACTTGGATCTTCGTTAATGGTGAATTAACCGAGGAAGCTTTTATCCAAAGTATTATGACCGCTACAGAAGCAAAAACAAAAGCACTCCATGATTTAAGTATAATGGATTCGGTGACAGGCACCATTGCGACCGGTACTTCAACAGATAGTATTTTGATTGCCGCTACACAGTCCGGTGAGCTATTGGAGTATGCAGGTACCATTACTCCGTTAGGTAAATTAATTGGTAAAGCCGTATATGAATGCACGCTTGAGGGTATTCGAAAATCACAAAAAAGGAAAAGAGTATGATGATCTATCATTTAATTGCAATTAGTATTGCGTATATTATTGATAGGCTTGTAGGTGATCCACCCCATTGGCCGCATCCTGTAAGATGGATAGGAACGTTGATTTCATTCATGGAGAAACGTTTAAATCATGGGAAAAATAGAAGATTAAAAGGGGTGGCAATGCTCCTTTTTGTTTTATTGACGGTATTATTTTTTGTACTTTTGTTAATCAAAATCTTTTATCAGATTCATCCTATTGCAGGCATTGCCATTGAAAGTATGGTTATTGCGGCAACGATAGCACAAAAAAGTCTAAAAGAAGCTGCTCTTGATGTACATGCCCCATTGGAGGAAGGGAATTTGACAGAAGCAAGAATGAAACTATCTTACATCGTTGGCAGAGATACGGATACATTGAATGAAAGTGAAATCGCACGGGGAGCAATCGAAACGGTTGCAGAAAATACAAGTGATGGAGTTACTGCGCCATTGTTTTGGGCTCTGATAGGGGGAGCGCCGCTGGCAATGGTTTATCGTGCTACAAACACCTGTGATTCAATGGCAGGTTATTTGAATGAGAGGTTTAAAGATTTCGGCTGGGCGTCTGCTAAATGGGATGATGTTATGAATTGGATTCCGAGCAGGATAACAGGAATTTTAATGTTAGTAGGAACAAAGCCTTTGAGAATTGAGTATTCAAGGGCATGGAAAATATTATTCCGAGATGCCAAGAAGCACCCGAGCCCAAACAGCGGCTGGGGGGAAGCGGCAGTTGCTGCTATTTTGGGGATTCAGCTTGGCGGCATTAATTATTACAAAGGAGTCGTTTCAAACCGGGCAAAGATGGGGGAGCCATTAGTTCCCATCCAGGCAAACCATATTTTATTGGCCAATAACATCTTAGATAAAACAGTCTTTTTATTTTTAGTATTGTTATGGATAGGAGGGATATTTGTTGAATTTGCCTTCACATGGTTCAAATCCGCAGCACCTTTTTAAATCGATGGGACTTTCACTTCCAAACAAATATAAAGATTTTAGTGCAAATATTAATCCACTAGGTCCGCCGCCTGCCCTTAAAGAGAAATGGAATGATTTTTATCATGAAATCTCCGTATATCCAGATCCATTTGCTGAAAAGCTTAGGAATAAGATTGCTGAAAAAGAACAAATTTCTGTTGATTCTATTCTAATTGGAAATGGAGGAGCGGAACTTATAACCCTCGTTGCAAGGTTTCTTTCAGAAAAAAAGGTTGTAGTGACAGAGCCGTCTTTTTCTGAATATGAAAAGGCATGTCGTGCTAACGGATGTGAGATACAGTATCATCAATTAACGGAACCTAATTTTGAGTTAAGGATGGATGAGTTACTTCCAAACTTGAAGGGTGCAGGGGCTTTATTCTTATGTAATCCAAACAATCCTACCGGTATTCAATATCCAGTGTCCACTGTTATTTCGATCATACAGGAGTGTAAAAAACAAAATTGTTATGTGATTCTGGATGAAGCTTTCTATGATTTCTTACTAGACTATGAATCTTATTTCCCTTGTATAAATAAGTTCTCAAATTTAATTATTATACGGTCGATGACAAAAATGTTTGGTATTCCAGGGCTTCGACTAGGGTATCTGGCTGCAGACCCAGCCTTAATTATGAAAATTAGCAAACACCAGCCTCATTGGAGCATCAATACCATTGCCTTATTGGCAGGTGAACTGTGTTTACATAATGAGGATTATGTTAAGAGAACTAAATTCTATATTTCGGAAGAACGGAAGAGATTGTTTACATTTTTTAAAAAGAATAATTTTGAGAATACATCGTCACAAGTTAATTTTTATTTGTTACGAGACCCCAATCTTCAGGAACAAACCACATTTTTTGAATTCCTATTACACAAGGGGATTATTCCGCGCCATACCTATAATTTCCCGGGCTTGGATGGAAAATGGCTGCGCTTTGCTATAAAAAGTAAGGAAGAAAATAGTCAATTAATGGAGGTATTGTTGGAATGGCGGCAGCGTCATTAATCTTTATTACGGGCGGGGTAAGAAGCGGGAAAAGCAGTTTTGCTGAAAAAGTTGCTTTAGAACTTTCACTAAAAAATGGCAGTCGATTAAACTATTTAGCAACCGGCGTCGCCTCCGACCCAGAAATGCGAGAACGAATCGCAAAACATCAGAGTGACCGAGAGGCAGGAAAGTTTCATTGGAGAACCGTTGAACAGTCACAAAGTATTGGTCAGATTGCAGATATTTTTTACAAAGAAGATATTATTCTGCTCGATTGTGTGACGACCCTATTAAATAATGAACTGTTTTCTTCCAATCAAAAATGGGATCAGCTTTTCTTAGCACATGTAATGAAAACGATCATCACAGGTATAAATAGTATACGAGAGAGAGCAAAAGTGTTAATTGTTGTCAGCAATGAAGTTTTCTTTGAGTCGATTGCAGAGAATGAACTTGTTTTCTCGTATGCACAAATTCTTGGAAAAATCCATCAACAGTTGGTAAAAAACGCTGATCAAGCCTTTTTGGTTGAAGCAGGAATACCCATCAACATGAAGGGAGTTAAGTAATGAAAGGAGTCATGATCCAAGGAACATCATCCGATGTAGGTAAAAGTCTCATAGTAACAGCGCTTTGCAGAATGTTTGCCAATGAGGGTAGGAAAGTAGTCCCCTTCAAATCTCAAAATATGTCTAATAATTCTTATGTGACCAAAGACGGTAAAGAAATCGGGAGAGCACAAGGAATTCAGGCGGAAGCCGCAAAAATTGATGCAGCTGTATGGATGAATCCAATACTATTAAAGCCCCGCTCGAATCAAGATTCAGAGATTGTTTATTTAGGTAAGTCATTGAAAACTCTCTCTGGAAAAGGGTATCGAGATTCCTTTTATGAACAAGGTCTTGCAGTGATAACGCAGTCATTAAACCAGTTAAAGAGTGAATACGAACTAGTGATTATAGAGGGTGCTGGAAGTCCAGTTGAAATCAATTTGAAGGATCGTGAGCTTGTAAATATGAAGGTGGCAGAGCTCGCGGATGTTCCAGTTGTTCTTGTAGCAGATATTGATCGAGGCGGAGTATTTGCAAGCATAGTTGGTACTCTTGAACTTTTGGAGCCAGATGAGAGACAAAGAGTGGCAGGAATAATCATTAATAAATTCCGGGGAGATATCGGTTTATTTAAAGATGGAATTGACTGGCTGGAAAAGAAAACCGGTTTACCCGTTTTAGGTGTTCTTCCATACGTTGAGAATCATATGATTGATGGAGAAGATTCATTATCAATAGACAATCAGTTTGCAGCTAGGAAGAAGGGAAATCTTGATATTGCGGTCATTCAGCTTCCTTTTATCTCGAATTATAGTGATTTGGAACCATTTTTATATGAAGAAGATGTTTCAATCCGCTGGGTGAAGCAGGCATCTGACTTTGGTGCTCCAGATGCGGTTATTATTCCCGGTACGAAGAGTACGATAAATGATTTGAAGAGTTTAAAAGATAGAAACTTAAACTTGTTGATACAAAACCATATTGAGAACGGCGGCTATGTTGTGGGTATTTGTGGCGGCTATCAAATACTTGGGGAAGAAATTATTGATAAAGCTGGTTCAGACACTGGTATCCTCAACAGTAAAGAAATAGGATTAGGCTGGATACCAGGAAAAACCATCTTTTATGAGGAAAAAGAAACGGTAAGAGCTGCTGGAGTATATCATGAAAATACAGGTTTATCACCTGATAGTAAGTTGGAAGGGTTTGAAATCCATTTAGGTAAAACCATTTTACACGAGGAAGAATGTTCATTATTATCGCTTGAAAATGGTAAAGAAGATGGTTATTTTGGCCGGAATGGCCAAATTATCGGAACGTATCTTCATCATCTTTTTCATAATGACGTATGGAGAAATACTTGGTTAAACCTCATCCGGAAAAGTAAGGGTTTGCCAAGTAAAGAAATCACTAATATAAGTGAATACAAAGATAAAAGGTATGATGAAATTGCAGAGCGGCTAAAAGAACATCTAAACTATGAACTCTTAAATGACATCATCAACAAGTGGTGCCCGAAATGAGAAAACTTCTAAAGGGTTTCTTAATCAATTTGCAATTTTTCACGGCTATTCCTGTACACCTGGAGTTGCCAATGGATAAACCACATTTAAAAAGCGCTGTTCAAGCATTCCCGCTGTTAGGGCTTTTTCAAGGTGGTCTATATGCTGGGTTATTTTATCTATTCCTTGAATATACGCCTTTTTCCAATCTCACAGTGGCATTCTTCCTTTGGCTGATGAGTATTCTTTTAACAGGTGGAATCCATTTGGATGGCTGGATAGATGCCAGTGACGGCTATTTTTCTTATAAAGATCAGCAAAAGAGATTACAGGTAATGAACGACCCTAGAACAGGTGCATTTGGTGTTATTTCGGTGATTGTTTTATTAACCAGCCGTTTTCTTTTTATATACGAGATAACCGTAAATGTACATATGAATTCTTATCTGATGATTGCAGCAATCCCACTAATAAGTAAAAGCATTATGGGTCTCTTGTTATTAACAGTAAAGTCTGCAAAGAAAGAAGGACTTGGAGCGCTTTTTCAAAATGCAGCCTCGCCAAAAGATTTATGGACCTATCTTGTCTATGTCATTGGATTCCTTGCTATCGTAATAGTGTTTGATGGCGGCTTCTACTATATATCCATCATATTTGCTTCGGCCATTGTCATTTTGCTTTTTTGCCGCCGAAAAGCCGTAAAATGGTTTGGTGGAATTACGGGCGATGTTTTAGGGGCAGCAGTAGAAGGGACGGAGTTATTGTTATGGATGACACTGTGGTTATTGCATTATTCCGCCATGGACTAACAGAGGAGAATAAACGAAAAGCCTATTTAGGATGGAATGATTCCCCTCTATGTTTTGAGTCAAAGAAAAGCAGCACAATCAACAGGTATCAACTATATTTTTCTAGTGATTTACCAAGATGCATAACGACAGCGAAGAAACTCTTTCCAAAAAGCGAATTGAAGCTATTATCTCATTTGAGAGAAATGAATTTCGGTAAATGGGAAGGAAAAACGTATGAAGACCTTAAGGGAGTTCCGCTTTATCAACGATGGCTCTCAGCGCCTCAATCTTATAGTCCTCCAGAAGGAGAGTCATTTGGGGAGTTCACAAGCAGGGTTTCAAGTGGGTGGGAAAAGATTACTGAGGATATTGTCACTGAAAATGTACAACGTTGTGCCATTATTACGCATGGTGGGGTCATAAGATATTTATTATCAGAATTTGCACCTGAACCTAGAGAATTTTGGTCGTGGCCTGTACCACATCATTTAGGATTTGAACTTGTTTTTGAAAAAGAAGCATTAAGGAGGCGAGACCGGTGCACTTTATTACGGGAGGTGCCTTTAACGGCAAAAGAGCTTGGGTAAAGGAGAATTACGGGGTTACTGGTACTTGGATTTCAGCCTATCAGAACCATGTTCTAAGCGCTGACATTGACCACATACAAAGTAATTTGCTCGTCTTAGAAGGTATCGAAGCTTGGTTGAAAGAGTTAACAAAAACCTATGATGCTGATAGTTGTCGTGACATCTGGAATAGCACCTTTAGCCATTGGCTAAATTGGGAAGAAGCAGAAACGAACCGAAATTTGGTTGTAATCGGGACAGATATTACAAAGGGTATTGTCCCTATGGAGAAAGAGAATCGATTATGGCGGGATGTAACCGGCTGGGTTTATCAAGACATAGGTGCTAAAGCAGATAAAGTGGATATTATTTGGTATGGATTAAATCAAACAATAAAAAACGGGGGATGAGATGTTATGAGACTTTATACAAGAACTGGAGACAAAGGAAAGACAAGTATTATCGGAGGAAGAGTCGACAAAGATGATATTCGAGTGGAAGCATACGGAACCGTTGATGAAGTAAATTGCTTTGTCGGGCAGGTTGTGACACAGCTGGATCCTGAAATCTTTAAAGATGTTTTAGCTGACCTTGAGAAGGTTCAACATGAATTATTTGATTGTGGAGGGGATCTTGCCAATGTATCTGAAAAACGTGAGCTAAAACTTCAAAAGGAATCGATTGACTACCTTGAAACCAAAATCGATGAATATATACAAGAAGCACCGGAGTTGGAAAGGTTTATTTTACCTGGCGGGACGAAACCGGCTGCTTCCATTCATATTGCCAGAACAGTAACGAGAAGAGCAGAAAGATTGGTAGTCACATTAATGAAGAACGACGATAAGACGCCGGAATTAGCACTAAAATATTTAAATCGTCTTTCCGACTATTTCTTTGCATTAGCAAGAGTGGTGAATTTTCGACTCAATGTAAAAGATGTGGAGTATGTTCGAAGTGCAAATGTATTTAGGGGTGGGAAACGCAAAGATGAAAAATAGAATGCTAACTTTACTGGCATTGTTTTCAGCACTATCTGCAGTTGGCGCGGCGATAAAAATTCCTTCCAATGTAGGGAGTGTCGCTTTTGATGTTTTTCCAGCTTTACTTGCGGCTGCTTTGTTAGGAAGTGGGGCAGGAGCATTGGTCGGGGCATTAGGGCATTTATTATCTGCCTTGATTGCCGGTTTTCCATTAGGACCCATGCATGGTTTAATTGCAATCGAAATGGCTGTTATCGTCTTTATATTTGGTGTTCTCTTTAAAAAGGACAAAAAGATTTCTGCTGGCATTCTTTTTATCCTTTTGAATACATTTGCGGCACCATTGCCGTTTATCTTTTTAATGAATAAAGCTTTTTATGTTGCATTAGTTCCATCCTTGTTAATTGGATCAATGATTAATACGGTGATCGCTTTAGTGGCTATCCCAAGACTAAGAGCTTTGTCAAAACAAGAAATCATTAATAAAGATGTGAGATTATGAGGGATATCATTTCTATCCCATTAAATAGTGAAGAATCGCTTATTATCGCAAGTGATAATAGCGGCGGCATTGGCATGAAACCAGCAGATCATGTACAGGTTTCATACGAAACGATTACCTATTACTCATTTAGAGTAGCCGCAATGGAATGTATTGCAGCAGGAGCTGTTCCATTTTCAGTTGTTCTTCATAATTTTTGTGGAGTTCACTCTTGGAGTGAGCTTGTAATTGGTATCCAAAAAGGTCTGGGAGAATTAAACCTAGAGGATGTACCGATAACTGGAAGTACGGAGAGTAATTTCGTTTTACAACAATCCGCAATTGGATTGGTTGTTATGGGTAAAAAGCAATTGTTAAAAGTATCGGAAAAAATTTTTTCTAACGACCTCATGTTCGCTGTAATCGGGAGTCCGTTAGTGGGAAATGAAGTCATCGACCATGCAGATCAAGTTGTACCTTTATCGATGTTCAGAGAAGTTTCAAATCTTGAAGAAGTAATGGTTTGGCCTGTTGGTTCAAAAGGAATTTTATATGAGTTAAATCAGATGTTTACAAATATAGAATTTTCGGAAGAAATGCTTCGTACCAATCTTGACGTATTAAAATCATCCGGACCTGCAACCTGTTTTATTATTGCCTTTGAACGATTTCAAGAAGAGGCCATAAAGAATATTGCAGCAGGGTATTACCATCCTTTTATTATTAATTGAAATAGCACGCCGCTGTGGCGTGCTATTCTTTTAACCCTTGCAGTTTTTGGATAATGGTATCAATGCCTTTTCCGATTGAATACATCGCATCTTCAAAGCCCTTTTTCCAAACTGGGGCTTGTTCTTGAAGCTTTTCACCGAGCTTTTGGGCATTTTGGTTTAATTCCTCTTTGATTTTCTCTGCCTGCTCTTTTATCTCCTCTCTTGTACGAGTTTTACCAGATAGTTGGTCATTAATTGAAACGACATCAAACGTTTCATGTTGTAAATGAGGGATTGACGATTTCATGATTTCTTTGAAAATCGGTACCACATTCCCTGAACCGCTGCTTGGGAGATAATGCTGTCGATCGGTTTGGTCATATCCAATCCAAATCGCAGCTACTAAGTTAGGTGTGTAACCAACCATCCACTGATCTTTTGTGCCGTTAACATCATTAAAGGGAAGTTGAGTTGAACCTGTTTTTCCAGCAATCTGAACATCAGGAATATGTGCGTTTTTACCAGTACCAGATTCTACCACATTCAGAAGCATGGCTGTCATCTTATTGGCATTTTCCTTCGAAGTTACCTTTTTGGTTTCTGGTTTACGTTCCGCAATGATATTACCGGTAGGACCGACTATTTTTGTGATCAGATGGCTGTCATGTCGCTTGCCGTCATTTGCGTATGCCGAGAATGCATTTGCTAGTTGGAGCGGTGATACTCCTTTACTCATTCCTCCTAGTGCAATGGCCAGGTTTTTATCTTCTTTTTCAATAGGGAATCCAAAACTTTTGAGCTTGTCTATTCCTTTTTCAAGACCAATCTGATTTAAGAGCCAAACTGCCGGGACATTTAATGATTCCTCTAAAGCTTTGTACATCGGAACCTTCCCTTGATAGGTTTTTGAAAAATTTTCTGGTTTATATTCTCCAAAAGAAGTAGGCTCATCAACAAGCTCTGAGTCAAAAGTATAACCTTCTTCAAGGGCAGGTGTGTAAACCGCGAGCGGCTTAATCGTAGACCCTGGCTGTGCCTTTAATTGGGTAGCACGGTTGAAGCCTCTGAAGACATGTTCACCACGACCGCCAACCAGAGCCAGTACACCTCCGGAAGAAGGATCCATTAGAACAGAACCGCTTTGAACAATGGATTCACCAGAACTCTTCGGAAAAAGTGATTTATTATTGTTTATCTTTTCGAGTCCTGTTTGCAGGTTTTGATCTAATTCTGTATAAATCCGGTAACCTCTGGTTAAAATTTCTTCTTGTGTCAAACCGTATTTATTAATTGCTTCATTTAGGACCGCGTCCACATAGTAAGGGTATTTACGCTCAACAACACTTCCACGGCCACTATTAATTTCAATCTTTTCTTTCTTTGCTGCAGTGTATTGTTCCTTATTAATCATCCCAAGCTCATTCATCTTGTTAAGAACAACATTTCTTCGTTTAATAGCTATATCATAGTTTTTTGTTGGGTCAAGGTAATTTGGAGACTGCAACAAACCTGCAAGGAGGGCAGCCTCGCTGATAGTAACATCGGTAATCTCTTTATTAAAATATCTCTTTGATGCATTACTGATTCCCCATGCACCATTTCCAAAATAAACTTGATTTAAGTACATTTGTAAGATTTCATCTTTTTTATAAACTTTCTCAATCTTCACCGCTAAAAATAACTCTTCCGCTTTTCGTTTATAGGTTTGTTCAGGGGAGAGCAACGCGTTTTTCGCTAATTGCTGCGTAAGCGTACTGCCGCCGCCAGTAATCTCTCCTGCAAATATATTGTTGAATAGAGCTCTTGTAATGCCCTTTATATCAAAGCCGTTATGCTCATAAAAGCGCTCATCTTCAATGGCAACCACTGCACCAGGAACATATTTCGGGAGTTCTTCGATCTTAACCCCCTCCGTCCGATTGGTCGCAACATTTGTGGCGACATTTTCATTACGATCATAAATAACGGTCGGTTGGCTAAGACCTTCCTTTAATGTCTGGACATTCGCTCTTGTTGCAAGCCAGCCGAAATAAACAATAGTTACGAGAACGACAATTAATATGATTAATAATAAAACCTGTGTGATGTGCTTCTTTTTCCAGAAACGGACAATCATTTCCCAATAGGGGTGTAATTTTTCCATGGTGTCTCCTTACCTTCAAAAGGATTTTGCTTAATTCATTATAATTTTTTCAGCAAAAAAACTCCAATAATAGCTTTTTTAGGTGAACCACCAAAAAAGTTTTATAAACCTGTAGGGGTTTGGTAGTGGGGTATCGTCTATTTAGTTGAAAAAGGGAAAAACAGGAGGAAAAATATGATTAAAATTAATAATTTAAGCCATGAATTTGTGGTTGGTAAAAAGGGAAAGCAAACATTTATACCTGTCCTTAAAGATATATCTTTTGAGGTTGAGCAAGGGGAGATTGTCACCATTGTTGGCCGCAGTGGGTCTGGTAAATCCACTCTATTAAATTTGTTAAGTGGTTTTATACATCCAAATGAGGGTGAAATCTGGATAAACGGCGAGAAGGTATCACAAATGAATGAATCGAAATTTGCAGATTTTAGAATTAAAAACCTTGGCTTTATTTTTCAAAGCTTTCAACTGATTCCTAGTATGACAGCCTTTCAAAATGTCGAGCTTCCTTTAATTTTAAAAGGAGTCAGCGAAACCGCAAGAAAAAAACAAACAGAGGAGATGCTGGCAAAGGTTGGCTTGTTAGATTACCAGGACCATTATCCTGGGGAGTTATCAGGGGGACAACAGCAAAGGGTAAGTATTGCCCGTGCATTAATCGTGAATCCGCCTATTATTCTAGCGGATGAACCAACGGGAAGTCTTGACAGTGAAACCGAAGAAGATTTATTGAAGTTTATTAAGCAGTTAAACACTGACTTAGGAATAACCTTTTTAATCATTACACATGACGAAAAGGTTGCTGCTATTGGTCACCGAACAATTGAATTGAAGGACGGAAAAATTAATCAGGAGGTGTTTGTATGAAGCTGAGAGACCAGTTCCGATTCGTTCGGCAAAATATGAAGAAAAATAGAACACGGGTTTTTATGACGATTTTAGCCACAGCAATGGGCTGTGCATTCTTAATTGTCCTTGCTTCTGTTGGCTTTGGATTACAAAAATCAGTGGTCAAAGAAATGACAGAACGGCGAATCATGACACAAATTGATGTCTTCGGTCAAGAAGCAAATGAGGAAGGCGGGTATCGTCAGTTAGATGAAAAAGACGTTCAGGCTTTTGAAGATATCTCTGATGTGAAAGCCGTAACCAGAAGAAAAATGCTCCTGCAGGAAGGACGCTATTCCATTGGGAATTATCAGCAGAGCACTCAAACGGTAGTAGCCAACTTCCCCTCTGAAATAAAAGCTGGTTTTGAATTGTCAGAGGGCAGACTTGGAGATGGCAAGGCTGAAGTAGTCGTCGGTTATCATTTTCCACTAAATCTAGCTATTAAAGGTGAACAAACAAGCGAAATGTTTGACGAAAAAGGTCAATTAAAAGAAGAGTTCCGCTATGCTGGAAAGCTAATTGGAGAAACCATTGATTTAACGGTCCGTAAATTTGAAGATGGCAAAGAAATAGAACAAGTATTTTCAGTAACAGTCACAGGGATATCTAAAAAACCAACGAAGGAATGGGCAGAAGACAGGATTGTCTATATATCGGAGGAACTGTTAAAGGAAATCGAGGAGTTTACCGGAACACCAAAAGGAATACTATTGGATTCAGCTAATCAGGTAAATCTAGTAGATTTAGAGGCTTCAAGAAATACTTTTGATGATGTAATAGTCTATGCGAAAAACATTGAAGCTGTCCAAGGCATTGCGGATCAGCTTAAGGAAAAAGACTATGCAACTTATTCGGTAGTAAACGAATTAAAGGAAGTTAATCTGATGTTTGCGATTGCTAAAGCAGGACTCATCTTAATAGGTACCATAGCGATTCTGATTGCCTCTATTGGTATTTACAATACGATGACGATGGCGGTAACAGAGCGTGCACCGGATATCGGAATTATGAAAGCAATAGGAGCAACTCCTCGTATTATTAAGAGAATATTTTTGTTAGAAAGCAGTTATATTGGATTAATTGGGGCATTCATTGGAACCATCGTTTCCTATGGTATTAGTTATGCTGTTAATTTTGTAATTCCATTAATCATTAAACAGGCTTTTGAGGAAGAAACACCAGCTGACCTTATTTTTAGCGATATTCCACTGAGTCTTCCTATTATATGTATTGTCATTTGTTATGGAGTTACCATTCTTTCTGGACTTCGACCTGCCCAAAGAGCAACAAAAGTGGATGTACTCAGAGCAATGAGAAGAGAAGTTTAATTCGTGATTCTAAGATAATTGCGGACAACCATTTTCAATCCAAGCATATGTTAGTAGAAAGAACATCTCTAACATGGAAAGGGGATATGGGAATGATCAATTGGAAGGTCCGCTTTAAAAACAAAAGCTGGGTTATGGCCTTTGTTGCCCAGCTGATGATAGTAGCGCAAATTCTTTTGCAAGGATTAAACGCATTGGGGATTACTGATTTTCAACTAACCGATGCGATACAGCAATCCATTTTAACATTTATTAATGCAATATTTATTATATTATCGATGATGGGTGTCATACAGGATCCAACCACTAAAGGCATGGGTGATAGTGAACGGGCAAAAACATATAAAGAACCAAATTAATTTATAGCTAAACCGCTTGACTGTCCATTATGGTAAGTCTAAGTGGTTTTTGTTATGTAGAAATTTGTAAAAATTAGGAGATTGAAACTTCTGAATTGTCGAAGAAGTAGGGGGTATAATGAAGATGAGAAAAATAGACTTATATATAATCAATTTGTGAGAAAGGAGTTCTTGAAATGTGGAACTGGGTTGCAGTAGCAGCAGGTATTTACATACTCTTTATCATTATGGAGGAGTCGGTTTATTACCTCTGGAACCGTTATGTTTACGGACCAAAAGAGAGAAAAGCACGACCTAGGCAAAGAATCATATTGGGAATGGCCTTTATCATTCAATTATACCTAATTGGAATTCGCCATAAGCTTACTCATAAAGTAAGTTCAAGTAAGCAATCCGCATAAAAAAGTTCCTTTACAATCCGTAAAGGAACTTTTTTATACTGTAACCTTTGAGTGGCTGATTTCAGCTGTAGAATTTTGTTCCACTGGCAAGGTAATATTAACGGTTGTTCCGACACCCATTTCACTTTCGAACACAATATTCCCTTTGTGGGATTGAACAATTTTATAGCTGACGGTTAATCCTAAACCTGTCCCTTTTTCTTTTGAGGAATAGAAAGGTTCACCGATCTTTTCAAGCAGTTCCTTTGAAATTCCACAGCCTTGATCCTGCACAGTTATGGCTATTCGGTTATTTTCAATTAGAGTAAGGTAAATCGATATTTTACTATCACTGTGCGAAGCTTCAATTGAATTTTTAATTAAATTAATAAATAACTGTTTCAACTGATTTGGCTCACATTCAATGATAATATCCTCAACGGGAAAATTTGATTCAATCTGAACATTATATAAGGTTGCTTCCACCGCTAATAATGAGATAACATCATTTAATATTTTTTGTATCGCTTGTTTTGTATATTTTAAATGCTGTGGTTTTGCTAAGAGTAAGAGTTCCCCTACAATATGATTAATTCGATTTAATTCGTCCAGCATAATTTGATAATAATCTTGATGTTTATCATCTTCCATTTGCAATAATTGCACAAAACCTTTTAATGAGGTTAGCGGATTTCTAATTTCATGAGCGACGCTGGCAGATAATTCGCCGACTACTGATAATTTTTCTGTTCTGCTCAAACGCTCTTCTGTTTGCCGTAGTGTCGTAATATCTCGTCCGATAATAACTAAGCCTTCTCTGCTCCCATCTTCATGAAATAATGGAACTTTAATCGTATCGAATATTTTAGATGATCCATCGGGCAGTGGTACAACCTCTTCACAACGTGTTACGGTTCGATTTTTCCATGTTTCTTCATCCGATACTTCACAGTATTTAAGCGCGTCTGAATAGAAAGAAGTGTATTCTGCTAATTCAGAGTCCTTTTTTCCCAAGTAATCAACATTCTCAAGCTGAAATAATTTCAACCCAAAGTCATTGGCTTGGATCCAGCGGCCCTCACCATCTTTAAAGTTTACAAAATCCACCATTGAGTTAATCAGGGTAGATAAACGTTTTTCTTGTTCTTTCGTGGTATTAAGTTCTTCTTTTTTAAGGATGAAAAAATAAAAAATTCCACCGGTAACAAGAATATAGAATATTTCTTTCCCTCGTTCAAAGTAATTAATAAGGGACGAAGGGATATAGTGTACCAGGATATAGTTACTGCCGTAAATCCAAATTAAGCTAGTAATTAAGAAAAAAATTACTAATTTTGTTTTGTTCATTTTAATCCTATCCTCTCATGGAAGGAAAGTTTTCCTACGATATCAAAAAATATTAATTGCACTATCTATACTACTAAAAAATTAGTCAATATGGAATATCAGTATACTGGAAATCAGCATAATTACAATAAAAATGCCATAAAAGCAGCAAGTAAAAGGAGAGAACTTGCTGCTTTTTTAATAAAAAAACTTGTTTTATCTGAAAGTTCAGAATAAAATTAAGTAGACATACCAACCGGTAGGTATGTATCCGGTTTTGCCTGCATAATCTATTTTAGCGGCTATGATACTAAATTCTAAAAAATGAATGGAGTGAAAGGTATGCATTTACGTCTGACAGATGAGCAAAAAATGGTGCAAAAAACAATCAGAAGATTCGTAGAAAAAGAACTAATCCCATTAGAGAATGACGTATTAAGAAATGAAAGAGAAGGAAAGCCAAGTCTTCCTCCAGAAGTACTTAAAGAACTCCAGTTAAAAGCGAAAGAAGCTGGCTTCTGGGGCATAAATACACCAGAAGAATATGGCGGGGCAGACTTAGGGCAAATGATGATGGCCATCGTATTAATGGAGGTTTCCAAGACATTCGTCCCATTTAGCTTTGGCGGATCAGCAGACAATATCCTTTATTACGGTAACGAAGAACAAAAAAAGAATTATCTAATACCAACGATTAACGGCGAGAAAAAATCTTGCTTTGCGATGACAGAGCCAGGTGCAGGGTCTGATACGAGAAATATAAAAATGACTGCAGTGAAAAATGGAAATGACTGGGTGTTGAATGGAGAAAAAACATTCATTACAGGTGGAAATGAAGCAGATTTTGTCATGGCGATTGCTATCACTGACAAAGACCTGCATCAATCAACTCAGGGGCGTGAAGGTGTTACATGCTTTATTGTCGACCGTGAAATGGGCTGGAAATCTGAGTATATACATACCATGGGAGAGTGGGGACCAGCCGGTCTTGTATTTGATAATGTCCGTGTTCCCGAAGAGAATATTCTTGGTGAATTACACAAGGGTTACGATTTGGGATTAGAATGGATAGGTTTTGCCCGGTGGGTAGTTGGTGCGAGAGCCGTAGGTGCAGCAGAGCGATTATTACAAATGGCTATCGACTATTCAAAGGAACGGGTCACCTTCGGAAAAGCAATTGCGGAAAGACAAGCCATTCAGTGGCAAATTGCTGACTCTGCAGTTGAAATTGAAGCAGCTAAATGGCTGGTACTAAACGCTGCCTTCACGCTTGATCACGGAGAAGACAATCGCCACCTGGCTTCGATGGCAAAGCTTTATGGTGCGAATATGGGGAATAATGTTGTGGATCGAGTTCTTCAAATTCATGGCGGAATGGGTTATACAAGAGAATTACCGATCGAGCGCTGGTACCGTGAAGCAAGACTCTGGAGAATATATGACGGTACAGATGAAATCCAACGTATGATCATCGCACGTAATCTAATAAAAGGACATGTAAAAGTCGGTCAATACGTATAAATAAATGAAAGCGCTACCTAAATGTAGTAGTTTAATAGATTACGTTCAGGAGGAGTAAAAATGGCAGGTAGATTTTCAGGAAGAGTGGCATTTGTAACAGGCGGAAGCCGTGGGATTGGCAAAGGAATTGTTGAACGTTTTGCGGAAGAAGGCGCAAAGGTTGCAATTATTGATTTAAATGAAGATGCATTAGCAGCAACAACGAATGAACTAAGAGAAAAAGGCTTTGAAGTATTTTCAAAGGTTGCCAATGTAGTAGATGCTGAGCAAGTAGAGGGGGCCATCAAGGAGGCATACGAAGCATTTGGTTCAATTGATATTCTTGTCAATAATGCAGGAGTAATCCGCGATAACTTATTATTCAAAATGACAGACTCAGATTGGCAGATGGTCATGGATGTTCACTTAAAAGGATCCTTTAATGCTGCACGTGCTGCCCAAAAATATATGGTCGAAAACAAATACGGCCGGATTATTAATATCTCCTCTACGTCAGCTCTTGGTAATCGCGGCCAAGCGAATTATGCTGCTGCTAAAGCAGGATTACAGGGCTTCACAAAGACCCTTGCGATTGAGCTAGGAAGGTATGGAATTACGGCCAACTCTGTTGCCCCTGGATTTATTGAGACTGAAATGACCAAGGATACAGCTGCAAGAATTGGTATTCCATTTGAGCAATTAATCCAGCACAGTGTAGCAAGCATTCCTGTTGGAAGAAGCGGAAAGCCTGAGGATATTGCTCATGCTGTTGCCTTTTTTGCCGATGAGAAATCTTCTTTTGTAAATGGTCAGGTTATTTATGTTGCTGGGGGACCTAAAAATTAATTGATAGAAGCGAGGGGAAGATTATTGTTCAGTGAACAAGTAGGTAAACGTTCCACGAAAGTGAAAAATGTAGTGGAAAGAGGCGCGGTAAAGAAATTTGCAGAAGCTATTGGCGACCTTCATCCCATTTATTTTGATGAAGAAACAGGAAGAAATTCACGCTATCAAAACAATATTGCCCCGCCAACATTCCCGAGGACGTTTGATTACGGGGAGATTGAGGGATTAAATCTGCCGGGTAAAGGATTAATTCATGGGGAGCAAACTTTTCTTTACGAGCGGCCCCTAGTCGTTGGGGAGGAGCTTTTTTGTTACTGCGAAGTGAAGAGATACTTTGAGAAAAAAGGTAATTTTGGTGAACTGGGTTTTCTTGTGTTAGAAAGCTTTGGTGAAGATTTAGGCGGCTACGTGATCTTTAGTTCGACATCTACTATTGTTATTTCTGAAGCAGTAAGGAAGGTGCTGATAAAATGAGTACTCTTACGCAATTAAAAGTGGGTGAATCTATAAAAGAAGTTCAGTTAAAACCGGTCTCACGTATTGATTTAATAAAGTATGCAGGTGCCTCCGGTGATTATAATCCTATCCATACCATAGATGAGGAAGCGGCCAATGCCGGTCTGCCAGGGATTATTGCACATGGAATGTGGACCATGGGGAATCTTGCAAAGCTGTTTACGCCATATTTTGAAGAGGGCTTTGTCCAGGATTACTCCATCCGGTTTAAAGGAATGGTCTTTTTAGATGATATCATTACCCTTAAAGCAACCTTAAAGGAAGCAGCTGACCATAAACTGCGCTTTCAAGTTCAGGCTGTTAACCAAAATGGAAATGTAGTGTTAAAAGGGGAAGTTTTGTTTAACCAATACTAAATCATGGATTTCTGTCGGTCATTGAAGGAAGCCTGGAGTGACCGGAGAACATGAAGAAAGAGCAGTAGCGTCACTCCGGCTAGTTTGAACTAGGTGGAATGCAAAATTTCAATAGAAAAAGTCAGTATATCAGTAGGAGGAAACGCCATGCATGTGAAAGATTTATTTGATTTAACAGGAAAGGTGGCAATTGTGACAGGCGGCGGGCGAGGACTGGGTCAGCAAATTGCTGAAGGGTTTGCTGAAGCAGGTGCCAATGTTGTGTTGTGTTCAAGGAAACTTGAGGCATGTCAGGAAGTAAGTGAAGAGTTAAAGAGAATCGGCGTGGAAAGCCTTGCCATAAAATGCGATGTAACCAATCCAGAGGATGTACAAAATGTAGTTGACCGTACATTAGAAAGTTTTGGGAGAATCGATATCCTCGTAAATAATAGTGGGGCGACGTGGGGAGCCCTGGCAGAAGAAATGCCGCTCGAGGCTTGGAAGAAAGTAATTGATGTAAATGTAACAGGAACATTCCTAATGTCACAGACTGTAGGTAAAGTTATGCTTGAGCAAAAATCAGGAAAAATCATAAACATTGCTTCTGTTGCAGGTCTTAAGGGAAGTAATCCTCAATATATGAATGCGATTGGCTACAACACATCTAAAGGCGCGGTCATTACTTTTACAAAGGATTTAGCAGTAAAATGGGGGCCGCACGGTATTTATGTAAATGCAATAGCTCCCGGGTTTTTCCCTACGAAAATGTCAAAAGGATTGCTAGAGAAAAGCAGTGAAGGCATTCTAAAAGGCACTCCATTGCGTAAGTTTGGTTCAGATACAGATTTAAAAGGGGTTGCACTTTTCCTAGCGGCACCTGCCTCTGATTTTATCACAGGGGACATCGTTGTCGTAGATGGAGGAGCACACGCAATGTAGAGTGATTCCTGGTTACATACGGGTGATATGGCACGAATCGCAAGACCATTGCGGAAATGAAGATTTAATAACTAGGAGGTCTAAAATGACAGAGAGAAAAATGTTAACGACAAGTAAAAGAGGATTGTTAGAGGATTCATTTCCGTATCGTTTATATCAAAAAGCAAAAAGACTAGGTACATGGAATCCTGCGGATATCGATTTTACCCAGGACACACGAGATTGGAAAAAACTTAATCACGAACAGCAGGAAGATATCCTCCGCTTGATTTCACAGTTTCAAGCAGGGGAAGAAGCCGTGACACTAGATCTTCTGCCATTGATCATGGCCGTTGCAAAAGAAGGGCGTCTCGAGGAAGAGATGTTCTTAACAACATTTTTATATGAAGAAGCAAAGCATACCGAATTTTTTCGGCTAGTATTAAATGCTATTGGTGAGAAAGGCGATTTATCGCATTACCATACGGATACGTATAAAAAAATCTTCTATGAACTTCTTCCAACTACGATGGACCGTCTTGTGACGGACCAATCCCCAGCATCCATTGCAGAAGCCTCCATTGTGTATAACATGTTTGTCGAAGGTGTCCTAGCTGAAACCGGCTATTATTCTTTTTACCAAGCTCTAGAAAGTGCACGTATCATGCCAGGTCTCTTAGAGGGCATAGGTAATTTAAAAAAGGATGAGTCCAGGCATATAGGTTATGGAACCTTCCTGCTTCAGCGATTAATTTGTGAGCACCCGCATCTCTTTGATTTTGTAGCGGCAAAAATGACTGAATTGACTCCATTAGCCTTAAAGTTAAATGAAGAAGGAATCGCAGGAAGGGAGGTAAGCGCATTTGGCGGTGATCCTGCATTGGTAATGGATTTTACACTTAGACAGCTGTCTGTAAGGATGGAGATACTTGCACGTGCAAAAGGTAAAAAAATCGAAGAGATTTATAGATTCTCAGATAGTGAATTAGGCGTACTTTAAAAAGGAGGAGCTAAAATGACCGTAAAAGTCGAGGTACAAAGTTTTCCGCTGTTTATTAATGGAAAGTGGGAACCTGCAAGCAATCAAGAAACTTTTGATGTCTTTAACCCGGCAACTGGTGAACTTGTGGCAAAGGTAGCAAAAGGGACAGTGGCCGATGTGGATCGTGCAGTCCAGGCTGCAAGAGACGCGTTTGATAACTCCGACTGGAAAAATATGAATCCGAAAGACCGTGCCAAAGTCCTCTATGCTATTTCCTATCAAATTGCTGCACATGCGGAGGAACTGGCGTATTTAGAAGCAATTAGTTCCGGCGGTACAGTACGAAGAATCGGCAATAGTGATATTTTACAAATGTTAGATTTGTTCCAAACACTTGCAAACTTTACATTACAGTACCCATTCTCTGAAACGTTGCCAGTCCCTCCATTTCCAGGACCCGCACATAATTTTGTCTGGCGGGAACCGATAGGAGTGTGTGCTGCGATAACACCTTGGAATTTACCAATGGTCATAGCAACCTGGAAAATTGCCCCTGCACTAGCGATGGGTAATACAGTGGTGATTAAGCCAGCAAGCTATACCCCGTTATCTACTCTTAAGCTGGCTGAAATAATCTCTAATGTTGTGCCGCCAGGGGTCATTAACGTAGTTACAGGTCCTGGTACTGAAATTGGTGAAGCACTAGTTCGTCATCCAAAGGTGGACAAGGTAGCTTTTACTGGTTCAACAGAAGTAGGAAGAAGAATTATGGGATTGGCTTCCGAAACAATAAAAAATACAACCTTGGAGCTAGGTGGAAAGTCACCGAATATTCTTTTAGAGGATGCGGATCTAAGTATTGCCCTCCCAGGCAGTCTGTTTGGAGTATTTTTACATTCTGGTCAGCTATGTGAGAGTGGAACCCGCCTGTTTGTACCAGATTCCTTATACGATCAAGTCGTTGCCGGTCTTGTCGCTTTAACTAGTAAGTTAAGGCTGGGAAATCCGCTTGACCCAATGACAGATGTAGGACCGGTAATTTCTAAAAAACAAAAAGAAACCATTCTTTCTTATATTGAGGCTGGTATACAGGAGGGGGCGACCCTTGTTTGCGGGGGCAAGGAAGTGAAGGTTCCTGGCTGTGAAGATGGATATTTTGTAGAACCAACCATATTTACCAATGTTACAAATGATATGAAAATTGCGCAGGAAGAAATTTTTGGGCCAGTGTTATGTGTAATTCGTTATTCTGAGTTAGAAGAAGCCATAAAAATGGCAAACGATACGATTTATGGTTTAGCGGCAGGGGTTTGGACACGTGATGTTAATAAAGCCTATGAGGTTGCAAGAAAACTGCAGGCAGGTGTCGTTTGGATAAATGATTGGCATATGCTTAGAAGCGATGCACCATTTGGCGGATATAAACAAAGTGGGATAGGCAGAGAAATGGGACAGCAATCGCTCAATGCCTATACACAAACAAAGCATGTTCACACGTCCATGTCCCCGGAGCTTGATAGACGCAGCTGGTATGGAATTCTGTTCGGCCAAAACTAATGAAGAGGTGAAGAAGAAATGAAAACTTCCTTATCACAGTTTATGCTTCGCACTGGCATATACAGCGGTTCAAATTCAAGGGCGATGGTACCGAGCTTGTTTGCAGGACTGGGTGCAAAAAGAGTCGTCCTTTTAAGTGACCGTGGGCTGGAGGCCGCCGGTGTCGTCCAAAAGGTTGCCGAAATTTTTAGCTTAACGGGACATGGCAGCGGGCCCCAGTTGGTTGGACAATTTCTAGATATCTCTCAGGATGCGGAAAGCCGTTGCATAAATGAGGCTGTCTCCTATGTCAAGGAAGTAGGCGGAGACGCCCTGCTGGCAGTTGGCGGAGGCAGTGTATTAGATACCGTAAAAGGGGTGAAATATGCACTTCATAAAGGTCTTGCGGATATAAAAGATGCCATTCCAGGCGGTCTGTTATATGAACAATTTCCAAAGGCAAACTTTATCCCAATTCCGCATATTGCGATACCGACAACTGCAGGAACAGGGTCAGAGGTTTCACCAATTGCAGTTATTTTTAATGAAGATATACAAATGAAAACAAATATTATCAACCCATTCATAAATGCAGATATGGCTATCCTTGATCCTGATTTAACGGTTGGACTACCTCCATATATCACAGCCTTTACTGGCTTTGATGGCTTAACGCATGCAATTGAAGCACTGGCTTCGCCAACCGCAACAGCGCTTACAGATGCTTATGCCCTGCATGCGATTCGGTTAATTGAAAAAAATCTCCCAATCGCCGTGGCAGAAGGTACAAACTTAGCCGCCCGTATGGATTTATTACAAGCAAGCCTAATGGGGATAACCGCTTTTAGTTTTGCCTTGAATGCGATTCCGGTACACAATATGGCACATGCCTATGGTGCATTATTCCGCATTCCACATGGCTTAGCCAATGCCGTCTTCCTGCCTGTTGTTATGGAAATGGTTCCTACACTATACATGCCAAAGGTAAAAGAGCTGGCTGAAGCATTAGATGTTGAGGTAAAAGGTAATAGTGCTGAAGAGGCATTAGCGAAGGTTGTAGAAAAAATTCGTTTACTTCAGCAAAAGGTTGGTCTTCCTGCGGATTTCAAACAGTACAATATCTCAGAAGAAAATCTCACGCAAACAGTCCCAGCTGTCATGAAGGACCCGGCAGCACTTAGCTTCCCAATGCCAAAAGAATTAATTGCAGCGATTGGCCAAAGAGTTGTCCCTCTTGGAGTAAAATAAATTAGTGACCTAGCCGGCGAATGCACAATTCGTTGGCTAGGTTTATATTTTTTTTTTGAATACTGTGAAAGAATCATATATAATTTTCGTTAGGGTCAAACTCGAGTAATGGAGCTTGTCTACATATATTAATACGATTAGGAGTTATCACAATGGAAAAAGTACTTATTTTCGGCCACAAAAACCCTGATACAGATACGATTTGTTCTGCAATTGCCTACGCAGATTTGAAAAAACAACTTGGCATGGATGTAGAACCAGTACGTTTGGGCAGTGTAAATGGTGAAACTCAATATGCGCTGGACACGTTCAAAGCAGAAGTACCACGCTTAGTTGAAAATGTAGCCTCTGAAGTAAATTCAGTTATTTTAGTCGACCACAATGAGCGCCAGCAAAGTGCTAATGATATCGCAGACGTTCGTGTTTTAGAGGTAATCGATCACCACCGTATCGCTAACTTTGAAACAAGTGATCCATTGTACTATCGTTGTGAGCCAGTAGGCTGTACAGCAACCATCTTAAATAAGATGTACAAAGAAAATGGCAAGGAAATCAAAAAGGAAATTGCCGGACTTATGTTATCAGCAATTATTTCAGATTCATTGCTGTTCAAATCCCCAACTTGCACACCAGAAGACGTTGCGGCTGCAAAAGAATTAGCTGAAATTGCTGGTGTTGATGCAGAAACTTACGGACTTGAAATGCTAAAAGCTGGAGCAGATTTAAGTGACAAGAGCATTGAAGAGCTCATCACTTTAGATGCAAAAGAATTCGAAATGGGTTCAAGCAAGGTAGAAATCGCTCAAGTAAACGCAGTAGATACTGCTGAAGTTCTAGCTCGCCAAGCAGAGTTAGAAGCTGCAATCTCAAAAAATATCGAAGAAAAGAACTTAGACTTATTCTTATTTGTGGTTACAGATATCTTAACAAATGACTCTGTTGGTTTAGCACTAGGCAGTAAAACCAACGCAGTTGAAAAAGCATACAACGTTAGCTTAGAAAATAATACAGCAGTCCTAAAAGGCGTTGTTTCCCGTAAGAAACAAATCGTCCCAGTACTGACTGATATTTTTAACCAAGGGGTTTAATAATAAAGGAACCGTTCTTATTTTATAGGAACGGTTTTTTTAGTTTTTAAGGCTGTGTTAAAGTAAACTATTGATTTAAGAACCTGTTGATTTGTGCGGAAGGTGCGAGACTCCTGCAGGAGTACGGGACAGGGGAGACCCCGCAGGCGCATAAGCGCCGAGGAGGCTTCCCGAACCGCCTGCGGAAAGCGAAGCGCCTAGAGCACAAATCAACAGCCAAAATTAACACAGCCTACTTAAATTCAAAACTATTACGTTGACTGTACAGTTTTGATTATGATAATATTATATAATAATAGAAAGGGGTGAGTAAGTTGGGAAGTTGTATCGGATCGGCGAGTTAGCCAAACTAATGAACACCTCCAAAAGAACAATCGATTATTACACCCAAATAGGCTTACTAAACCCTATTCGGACGGACTCTAATTATCGATTGTATGGAGAAGACTGCATTAAAATTATCAATTTAATTGAACATTATAAAAATCTTAATATGCCTCTCGAGGAGATTAAGTCTTCCATTGAGTTAATTAAGGCAGAAAACTGTCTTGATAAGCAAAAAGTGGAAAAGCATTTTGAACAGATTGGGATTTTAATGCGTCACCTTAAAGAAGAAATTGAAACAATTGAACCAATACTAGATAAATTAAACAGCAGTCAAAAGGAAATCGTGAAAAACAAACTTTCTTCGCAAGGCGTACCTTTAGCCCAAACTTTATTATTATTACTAAGTTAAACTTACAAAAACCAGGAGGTGTATTCCTTACTTATTATTTAAGTAAGGAGACCATTGACCATTATCAACTTGATTGTGATTGCAATTTTAATTGGCTTTACGGCATTCTTCGTGTCTTTCGAATTTGCCATCGTAAAAATCCGTAGTACACGAATTGATCAGCTCGTATCAGAAGGCAATAAAAAAGCAATTGCGGCTAAGAAAATTGTTTCAAATCTAGATGAATATTTATCTGCATGTCAATTAGGTATTACTGTTACTGCATTAGGTTTAGGTTGGCTGGGTGAACCAACCGTTGAACATTTATTACATCCATTGTTTACTCATTTAAATATTCCTGAATCTGCAGCAGGAATTCTGTCCTTTGTTATTGCTTTTGCGTCTGTAACCTTTTTGCACGTTGTAGTAGGTGAACTGGCGCCAAAAACGATTGCCATTAATAAAGCAGAGGCAGTTACGTTACTTTTTGCAAAACCGATGATACTTTTTTATAAAATCATGTATCCATTTATTAAAACATTAAATGGTTCTGCCCGCATTATTGTTGGAATCTTTGGTTTGAAGCCTGCTTCAGAACATGAAGATGCACACTCAGAGGAAGAACTTCAGTTAATTATCTCTGAAAGCTACAAAAGCGGTGAAATCAATCAGTCTGAATACAAATATGTAAACAATATCTTTGAATTTGACGATCGTATTGCAAAAGAAATTATGGTTCCGCGTACCGAAATCGTCGCTTTTGACAAATCACAAACATTAGAAGAATGTTTAGAAATTGTAAAGGCAGAAAATTATACAAGATACCCAGTAATTGATGGTGAAAAAGATAATATTGTCGGAATGCTGAACATGAAGGAAGTTTTGACAGATTATATTAGCGGTAAAAACCTTGATACATCCATTGAAGAATATACCCGGCCGGTAATTCAAGTTATCGAATCGATTGCCATCCATGATTTATTAGTTAAAATGCAAAAAGAACGTGTTCATATGGCAATTTTGATGGATGAATATGGCGGGACGGCAGGTTTAGTTACAGTTGAAGATATTCTTGAAGAAATCGTCGGGGAAATTCGAGATGAATTTGACGAAGACGAAGTTCCCGAAATCAACAAAATTAGTGAACATAAAACAGTTGTGGACGGGAAAGTTTTAATCGACGAGGTAAACGATCTATTTGGACTGGACATTCATGATGATGAAATGGATACGATTGGCGGATGGATCCTTTCAGAGAAAATGGATGTAGTTGAAGGTGATAAAATTAACTATGGCGATTATGAATTTAGGGTACTTGAGATTGATGGGTACCATATTAAATTGTTAGAAATTGTAAAGTTAATGAAACAGGAATCTATAGCGTAAACATTCCCCCCTCTTGTTATAAAGCAAGAGGGGGTTTTTTTGTTTGTAAAATCATAAAATGTTCGAAAAATAGTGAATGTGGTTGGCATTTGTCGAACGAATAATAAAGGGGTTTAGGAGATTTTTACTTAATATATAGTGTAATAGATTCTATCTAAAGTACTAGTTTTGAGGGCCGATTGTACTATTAATATTTTTTATGGAATAGTATTTAGAAAATGCAAAGGAGGATTATCTTGAAAAAATTCAGCTTGTTAGTTTTGTGTATTTTGGTTTTGATCCCTTCTATGGTTTCTGCTCATACCCATATTGCGGTATCTAACCCGTCCGAGGGACAGATAGTAACGGATGAATTAAAAGAAATCACTCTAACCTTTGATGGGAACTTAGAAAAGTTAAGCTCAATGAAAGTAGTAAAGAATGGAACAGAGTTAACAGGTCTACGGGTACAAATTGAAGCAGAAAAAATGTTTGGAATCATACCGGAGCCTTTAGAAAATGGAGACTACGTCATTCAATGGAATATAGCTGGGGAAGATGGCCATCCGATCACAGGTGAAATAAACTTTACTGTTCAAAAAGAAGATAAGAGTGATGATCAAATTACAACAGTACCTGACCAGGGGCAAGATTCATCAGGCGTAAATGAAGATAGCAAGACTACTACAGATGGTAGTGATGAGAGTAAAGAAGTAAGCAGCCAAAATCAGAATATTAGTTCAGAAGAAAATAGCAAATCCAATAACACCACGATCATAACCGCTATTGGTTTCGTGATTATTTTAGGGGTTGGACTGCTGCTTTTAAGGAAGAAACCATTACTATGAACCTATTCACTCCTATTGCGGATTTTGGTAATTACCTGTTTTTTTGCCTGTTAGTAGGATATGTTGTTTTACAATTTGTACCACAATCAAAAAAACCTACTATACAATTTCCCAAATCATTATTGCTTATATGTACTCTGGGAATTATTATTTTTACATTTGTACCAGTTTTAGTGTTAATTAGGTTTTTTGATGATACAGCAGGGTTTGCACAAGCTGCTGCCTCGGTTATACTAACTACCCAAGTCGGGCAAGGATGGCTGTTTATCACAGTGTTTGCCATTTTCTTATGGTTAACTTTTTATTTAGAGCGCTCTAAATATATTCAAGGATTCTGGATTGTTTTGATGATGATCGCAATTGGTTATAGCAGTCATGTCTCATCTCAATCGTTTGTGGTGGGAATATTCTCTCATACCACACACTTTCTTATGGTAACCATCTGGGTCGGTGTTCTGTTTCATGTCTCGTGGTTTTCTAGAGACAAACAACATTGGTCAGAGTTTTTACAATGGTTTACGCCCCTGGCCATCGTATGTATAATCAATATTTTTGCTTCAGGGTTTGTTATTATGTTCACCATTGAAAAGCCTGCAGAATATCTTGATGGCTGGGCAACACCTTACGGCAGAATGTTATTGTTAAAACATATTAGTATCATTCCTATTATTCTTTTCGCTGTCATAAATGGCATTCTTTCTAGGAAAGCCTCTACCTTCTCTGATTATGAACCTCGTAAATGGCTAAAATCTGAAAGTTTAATTCTGCTGCTAGTTTTCTACTTTACAGCTGTATTGGGCACATTATCACCTCCTTATGAAATGCCGCCAGCTGCTCAAACAGTTGAAACGCCAACATGGGTTGAATGGCTTTTTGCAAAAGATATTCTTTTACCAATAGAAGTCGACATTGCTCCCACGTTTTTAACTGTCTTGTTGATTAGCGTTGCCTTACTTTTTCTATTGCTCATTATAATCAGTTACAAAAAAATGAGCCCAGTATTTGCAACCCTATTTGGCGGCTGTTTCATTCTCACTTTATACTTAGGTTTAATTTTTTCATGCGCACTCTATCCAGTTATATGAGCAATGGAAGCGCATTGCTCTCTTTTTTTACTATATTTGTAGTATAAAAGACGGAGGGTGCGAAAGAAGTAATATTAAATTTGACCCAGTCATAACATTTTATTGCACCAGGGAACTATTGCATACATACTACTGGGAAAAAACGAAAGGGGTACAAAGGTTGCAAAAGAAGTCTTATTTCTTATTGGTTAGTTTCCTTATCTTATTTTCAATTGTATCTCTTACAGTCGTTTTTCTTGTTCATTCCTCAGAATTGAAACATGCCCTTGCAATGGATAAAGCAAGACCTTTGACCGTTGTACAGAATAACGAAAAACTTTCTTCAAGTGGAAAAAATATAGTTAAAACAGCGAATAGAACCCAAAGCATTAAATCGCAAACCAATGGTACTACTTCGTCTATTGATGATTCGAACGAAGCGATTATCCAAACGAAAGCAGCACAGACCAAGACTGCCTCTGTGTCCTTGGCCAGTTTAGACATGCCTAATGAAAAATGCCTAAAGGGTGCAAGTGTTCGCAATTTTACCATTACAGCTTTCCAGATAGATATGGTTTACAACAAGTTTGGAGATCACGACCCCAAAGCAAAAATATATGCCTTAAAAGAAGATGAAGAAAGAATACGATCAGCGGTCGCTGAAAACCCTGGGATACCAGTAAAAGAAATTCAACCGTTGGCACTCCGTGCGAATAAAGGTGATTGCATTCAAGTTACTTTTAGTAATCAATTAAGTGAGAAGGCCTCCATCCATATTGAAGGTGTGGGATATGATGTGAGGGGGTCAGATGGCACACAAGCTGGATATAATCCAGATTCCACTGCCGCACCATACACTGAAATTAAATACACATGGAATGCGGTGGACGAAGGAACCTTCTTTTTTTACAATGGTTCAGACCTGACTTACTTTACTGATCCTTCTGGCGGAAAGGGAACAATGGGTGATGGTCTATTTGGAGCACTTATTGTTGAACCAAAAGATGCAACCTGGACCGACCCGGTAACCGGTGAAGAGTTAACGAGCGGATTATACGCTGATATCCATTTACCGGATCAACCAGATTTTCGAGAGTATACTTTGTTTTTCCATGACGGTATTAGCGCACAATTTGGTACACCGCCGCCTCCTGGAACACCAGAAGAGGAAGAACCACACGAAGAGGGACCACATGAAGAGGGACCACATGCAGAAGATCCTAACGAAAAAGAACTATATGCTGTTAACTACAGAGCAGAACCGATGGATGAACGTTTGAAAAATGCAATGGGGGAAGACGGAAAAGATCCGACCATGTTTTATTCATCTTGGGTTTTTGGCGATCCAGCAACACCAATTACGAAATCATATGTTGGTGACCCTGTTAGATACCGTGTAATCGGGGCCAACAGTGATGAGAATCATGTATTTCATCTCCATGGACACAGGTGGAAAAGTGATACGAAGAAAACAAACACTGTGGACTCGGATACATTGAATATCGGAGATACTCAAACGGCTGAATTAGCATTTGGTGCAGGATATGACAAGGACAATACTGGTGCACCAGGAGATTATTTATGGCATTGTCATTTGTTCCCGCATTATATAGAAGGTATGTGGGGATTGATGAGGGTCTATGATAAAGCCCAGCCGGACTTGCTGCCATTACCCGATAGAAAAGCACCAACTAGTCCTACGGAACAGAATCCCGGTTTCCCCAATTATATACCAGGGAAATTAGGCAAACGTGCCCCGAAACCGCCAGACCCAGAATTACGTCCGGCCACGGAACCAGAAAAAGCAGCATTAGGTGCTTTAGTACCTGGAGCACCAAATTTTGACCGCTGTCCAAAGGATGCGCCAATTCGGAAATATGACATTGTCGGTATTCAAACTGAAATTATCTACAATAATGAAGGCGATCGAGATAAAGAAGGACGAATGTATGTCCTAGCAGAAGACGAACAAAAAGTGTTAAGCGGGGAATTAAGACCACGTCCACTTGCGATTCGTGCAAATCAGGGGGATTGTGTAGAGGTTACATTAGAAAACCATCTCTTTAATGCAAAGGAACCAAATGCATTATCGATACACATCCATTTTGTAGCTTATGATCCGCTGGGTTCTGACGGAACTTCAGTCGGATGGAATTATAATCAGGGTACAGAAACAGGAGAGAAAATCCGCTATCGATGGTATGCAGATGAGGAAGGATCCATCTTGTTCCACGATCATATGTCTGCTGGTGAAAAAGGATTCCATGGAACCTTTGGTACTTTGATTGTTGAACCAAAGGGCTCAAGATGGCTGGACCCGAAGACAGGTAAGGAAATCAGGTCTGGTACGGAAGCCATGATTGTTCACCCGGAAAATGAAGATTTCCGTGAACAAGTTCTCATTTATCATGATTTTGCTAGACTTTGGGATAAAAATGGCAGCCTGCTTCCATTGGAGACGGATCCTTCAAATATCCTGCATGCGCATGGGTATGCAGCCGTGAATTATTCCAATGCCCCCTTTTTCAGAAGAAATCATGCAGACCCTGCTTATGTGTTTAGCTCATGGGTACACGGAGATCCGCAAACGCCAATTATTCAAAGCTATCCTGGAGATCCGATTAAAATTCGTTTAATCCAAGGGGCACATGAAACTCAGCATAATTTTAATGTCCATGGGTTGAGCTGGAAGCGTGAATCTGGAGTAGAGGATTCAGAACTAACGTCGACGCAAACCATTGGTATGTCTGAACAATTTACAATGGACATTCAACCGAACCCTGTAGGGGTTAAACAACGTGACTATTTATGGTCATCACAGCCCATTGAAGATTTGTGGAGCGGATTATGGGGCTTTGTTAGAGTATGGGGTGAAAAAACACCGCTTCTGCAAAAACTCCCTGATCGCCCGCAGCTGACAGCAGCGGTTGTACCTTGGAAGGTAAATCAGATGAAAAAAAATGGTAAACAGCCGCCAAAGGCTCTATCACCTGGAAACCCTTGTCTGCCAGGTGCTATGGTAAGAAAATTTGAGATTACTGCATTTATGAAAGACATTGTTTATAACAAATATGGTGATCATGATCCTTTTGGAATCATGTTCTCTCTTACAAAAGATTATTTAGATATTAAAAATGGTAAGAAAGCAACTGAACCGCTAGTTATTCGGGCAAATGAAGGGGAATGTATTCAGGTCACGTTATCGAATCAACTGCCGCTGGATCCCCCAGAAAATCAAGCGGAACCTTCATTATTAATGGCTGATCAAGTAAATTGGAAGAATTCTAATCGTGTATCATTGCACCCGCAGATGGTGCAATATGATATGCAGGGGTCTGACGGTGCGACAATTGGCTATAACTATGACCAAACCATTGGTCCGGGTGAAAAAATTACCTACAAATGGTATGCAGATAAAGAATATGGTGGAACCATTCTTTATGACTATGGGGATATCCGCAGTCATCGCCTTCATGGTGCGTACGGTTCGCTTATCATCGAACCTAAGGGATCAAAATACCGTGACCCAAAAACCGGTGAGGAAATATTGTCAGGTGCACGAGCAGACATTATTGTTCCGCAAACGCCTGATTTTAGAGAACAGGTGTTAATGTTTTCCGATGGTCTTTATACCATAGGCAAGGATGGAAGTATTCCAACGCCAAGTGCCGCCAACCTTGATCTGGAGGATCGTGGAGAAAAAGGCATCAATTACAGCTCTGAGCCGTTCAAACATCGATTAGCAGCTAACCCAGATAAATCTCTTATTTTTAGTACCATCATCCATGGAGATCCGTCAACACCGGTACCGGAGGCTTATGTAGGTGACCCCATCCGGTTAAGGGTAATGCAGACAGCTGACCGCTCAAGAGGGAGTGTATTTACTCTTCATAGTCATCGCTGGCGTTACCAATGGACAGATCCTAATTCAAAGCTTGTTTCCAGCCAAGGCTCTCTTACACCAGGTGAAACCTTGGATATTATCCCTGTACAACACGACGGTCTCATGAATCAAGTGGGAGATTATGTATATCGGGAAATGAAGTTAAGAAGATATTTGGAAGGCGGTTTATGGGGAATGCTTCGTATTCATAATCAGCCAAAATATCAACTGCAGACCTTGCCTGACCGGCGTCCACAAGAGCCATTTAATCTGAGTGGAGTACTATCAGTAGACAAGAAGATTATTAGCTTCCAATGGAGAGCTAATGTTAACCCAAATATTGTTGGCTTTAATTTTTATCGGACCACATCAACAGCAAGAGGATACCAACGGATAAATGGCAGTATCATTCGCTCACTATCCTATACAGTGCCAGTAAGTCCAACTAGCCCTAATTATTATTACACTGTTACCGCAGTGGATAAGTATGGAAACGAATCATTATATGCAAAACCTATATTAGTAGATACAGCCTTAAAAAGATCCGCCATTGCGCCTAAATAATAGTAGATGTGATTCATAGGATGGAGGGGGAGAACGCTCGCTACCTCCATCTTTTTAGTTGTTTTTTTCTAGTAAAATAACACTATGTGTCGGTTAATAAATAGGTCTATCTATTTATTATATGGAATAAAATTGAAAGAAAAAAAGGAAAGGGGTAGTAGGAATGAAGTCATAAAGTTTACTAGTTTTTCGACTGTGCAAAAAATAAAAAAGGTGGGTTGTGGATGTTACCAAGAGGCAGTAGAAGGAAGAAAAAGAAAGCATTACCCATGAAAAGCGTTTTCCTTTTGGTTATTACAGCAGTGTTAATAATTAGCAGCGGCATATGGGGAGATAACGGGGCAAAAGCGGAATACGTGGTACCAATAAATCAGATTCCAAAACTTACAAAGGTTGGTCCTATCGGGGAATATGGTTATCCTGTATGGTATAAGGATTCAAAAGGTAAACGGCTGGAACTTTGTGTAGATGCAACGGATCGATTATGTGGTTTTGTTGCCGGGGAATTTGCAGAAGGTCCCCTGTCAGTTGAGAATGGTAATTTTCATGAAGAAGCTTTTTATCAGTTGGCTGGCACTGAAATTACTATGCCTTCGGGTGGGGACGCTGTTGCAACCTTCGCTCTTGAAGCAGCATGGGCAAATGAAATTGTCCAGGATGGAGACCAAATTGTATTTGGCAGGGTTCGGTTTCGAATAGACGATTTACAAATTGGTAAAGAATACATCATCTCTCATCCGTACGGTGTCGATAAAATTACTGCTACTCCTGCGGATCCGGATGAAACTGGAGCAAATGACCCTGGTGAAATAAGATTCGTTGAAGATATTGGGATAAATGGCGGTTTCGAAGGGGCTAAGACAAGCCGGATTGGAACTTTCCTAGAATGGGATACCGGAGCACCTCCAGGATATGTGGGAGACCCCGACATTGAACATAAAATAAAGAATGGATATTTTAATGGTACAGAGGAACAAAACTATTTTAGAATTCAAGGGCCAGGTATAGGAAGCGATGGTACTTGTGGACCAGACTGTATCCAGACGGATTTATTCAGTCTAATGGGGAAAGAAGCAACAACTGCTGGTGTTGATGTCATCAGAGCTACATACAGCCAGGATATCGCAGGTGAAGGTACGATTGATGTGTTCGCCTCTACAGAGGAAGATGCACAATATACAATTGATGTTACTGGTGACGGAATGAGCGCGGTAACAATGAAGGGGACAACAGGACAATATTTTGGCCGTATTCCATTTACTGGAGATATACCTGCAGCAGTCATCGTCACGAATAGATCTGATAATCCGATTAGTACCAAAAAGATGAAACCTGTCGACCACATTATAGGAACTGCAAAATATGACACAAATTCAGATAACCTATATATTACCGCTTCATCCAGCGATCAATTGAATAAACCGGCATTAACTGCAGAAGGATTTGGGGAGATCCCAGCCTCCGGAACACTTGTAATTAATAAACCGGAAAAGATTCCGCCATTCATTACCATTACCTCCGCTAAAGGGGGTAAAGAATCACTCCCAGTCAATGTTACAGCTGACCCAGCTATCGCAAATGCAGGTCCGGCTCAAACGGTTAAACAGGGATCAGCGGTAACGCTTGATGGAAGTGCATCAACCAATGCAGCTGCCTTTAAATGGGAACAGGTTAGCGGTCCCGCGGTTTCACTGAGCGATGCAGGGGCAGCTATGCCAACGTTCACGTTCCCAAAACAGTTTATCCCTGTAAGCTTTAAATTAACAGTTACAGACGCAAAAGGTCAAAATTCAACAAATGAATCTATTGTTACGATTACACCAGCTCCTGATAAACTGACAGTACAGCCTGTAAACTTTATACCAAGCTCAGGAACATTAAATGTATCCGGAACGAGTGATGTTTTTGGACCAGGAGTGACTATTACAATCTCAAAAAGTAATCAACCGACTCCTCTAGGTACAGCTGTAGTGGGACCAGATGGTAAATGGTTATTCTCGAAAAGGGGATTATCATTTGCGGCAGGTGAAACCTTAACAATCGTTTCTAGTTCTGGTGGAAAACTGAATAATGTAGCTGTCACCATACTAAACCGGTAAAGAAGTATGCTGGAGAGAAACTTTATAAGTTTCTTTCCAGTTTTTTTATTTGAAAAATAGGCGTATCCCATCCTTTTGGAAGGAACGTAAGGGGTTTTTTATTCGTCTAATGAATAAAGGATACTGGAAGGGTGGAAAAGATGTTTTTCTTTGTATTATTTCTTATTGGGTTACTTATCCCGTTTTTATTTATAAAGGTTAAACCAAGCTGGATTGTTTGGGTACCATCATTTGTGTTGTTTATAGCCGCCATTGCTTTTTATGGAAAGGCTGAGTTTTTCCCAGGTGAAGGAATGGCAGATTTGGCTGAGCGTCTGTACTTTATTATTTTTGGATTAACAGCCATTGGCTCCATAGTTGGCGGATTAATTGTTCATTTTTTAAAAAATAAATAGTCTTTATTACTGTGTCAGGTCCATAACTATGGATTCTGGCCTTTTGTCTGCATGTTACTAGGAACAGAGTCATATGGTGTAAAAAGGAGGTATCAAATGATTAGTTTAAATGGCCGGATTGTTAAGCCTGAGGAACTGAGTAATGTCATAACAAGCAGCGAGGAAAAAACTATTCTAAAACAAATGGCGGCTTACCCTGTGATTTATTACTATGAATCCATACAGCAGCTGAAATTTGAATTATTATTCAGAGTAAATACAGTAAAAGCAGCAACTGCATTAGACAAAAGCGGTGCAAAATTTACAACTTTTGCTTATTCCTTTCCTAACAGAAAATACTGGTATCGATTGCCAAATGGAGGATTTTTACTACGTGAGGGAGTGAATCCCTCAGAGGGAATCGAAGATATTGTGAAAAATGGTGAGCAATATGCCTTCGAATGTGCTACAGCGATTGCCATTGTTTTGTACATTGCCTGCCTCTATACGATTGGCCCGAGGGCTTTTAATACGTACTTTAGACGTCTATACTTAATGGATTGGCAATTTGATGAGGATCTTCCTGTGTATCAAAAAAATGGTGAGGATTTTCTCATTGGCGACGTTTTGCATTTTAAAAACCCGGATTTTGACCCGAAGCAGCCGTGGTGGAGGGCAGAAAATGTAATCTTTTTTGGGAATGATAAATTTTATGGCCATGGAATTGGAATTAGAGATTCTAAGACCATTATAAATTTTTTAAACGGAAAGAGGAGAGAAAACGCTGACGAATCTGCATATCTCATGCGCATGATCACAAGACCAAATTATAAAACGATTATCTTGCTGCGGTAAATAATAAGGAGCCTCCCTTTAAGGAGGCTCCTCCTATATATCAAGCGTGTATTCTTCCGTCAAAATCTGCGCTCAGCCGTTTACAAATTAGGTGGTCCAGCTCACGCCGTTTTTCAACTTCCATTCTCACATTTAATTTTCGTTTGTAAACTTCATAACATACTCCGTGTGCACTTAGCAAACCCTTTTCCATTTCATTTGTATACTTCAATTTCAAATAATGGATAATGAATCCCTCCGGTTTTTACCGTTAAATCACGGCTTTATTGTTATTACAGTACCATCATAGCACTGCAAGTTTTTGCTTACAAAGTCGAAAAAACGGCATATGGCCGGCTCAACTATCTTGACAAGGAAAGTCGTGGAAATAACTCTTATATCCTTAAAATTAAAGCCATATCCTTCCATTATGAGCTTGTAATGTAAGTAACCTAATAAAAGAAAGCCCATTGCATCAGCGGCAATGGGCTTTCTAGATCTTTTTTTAGTTCATTGATTTATCTAACATGAAATCAGCTTTTGGCAATGTAATAATCTTGCCGCCAATTTGCACGTGTACGGTATCGTTGAAAATGGCTTTTACAATTCCCTTTAGTGAAACGCTTGAGTTAATTGAAATATCTTTTTTATCAGATTGATTTGCCATTACAATTCAACACCTTCCAAAGTTAATTATAGAATATTATATATGAATAAAAACAAAAAAAGCGAGTAAAAAGTTTCGAAAAGGCTAAAAATAAATAATTTGTTCATGTTATTTACAATCAATGCCAAGGGGTGTGAACATCAATTGAAAATAACATGAACTATAGTTCAAGTATTACATGATTAAGAGAATCTGTCAATGGAAACATGAACTAGGGTTCAATATTTGTGAATTGTGGTATAATAGGGATGAGGTGAGAAAAATGTCAGACCGTGAAGACCAGCTGGTTGGTGAATTTCCATTGATCCCTAAACAGGAACGTGCCCAGCAAAAAAGAGATTTGTTGTTAAAAAGTGGTCATGAATTGTTTATCTTAAAAGGATACGAGCATACAACTGCAAAAGAAATCGCAGCACATGCCGGGGTAGCGACTGGTACTTTCTATCGGTATTTTTCGGATAAACGACAGCTATTAATGTCTCTGTTAGAGAATCAGATTGAGATGTTAATGCCGCCCGAACCAAATTGGGGTGTTAAAGATCCAGAAAGCACTCTGGCTTCTCTATTAGAGGCACATGATAGCCGTATTAAGGAGATGGGAATGCAGCGGCTGCTTCCTGAATTGTTGGCGAAGGATACAGAATTTGCTGAGGTCTTGGCTGCGGCAAAGCGAAAGATATTTACTAGAATTCTTTCAGGTTTAACAAAGGCATATGAGAAAGGTCTTACTTGGAAAGATTTAGATTTAAATACCGTTACATGGTCGTTGATGACGTTGGCAGAGCAAGCACCCGATAAAATGAAACAATGTGGGAATGTGACAGATTATCGTGAAGTTGCCAAAGTAATTTGCCGGTTAATTTTTCCACCAGAAGAAATTAAAAAATTACAATCTGTTGACACGGAAGTAGAGCAATAAACGTTGAAAGGGAGTAACCGCCGGGAATGGAAAAGACCTTAGATTTAAAAAATTTAAAAGCAATTAAAATTGAACTTACTCGTTTTATGATGGCCTATAAATTCGCCCTTGATGAAATGACAACAAAGATAAATATACTTAAAGATGAATTTAATTATTTTCATGATTATAATCCAATAGAACATGTCAAATCGCGATTAAAATCACCCGAGAGCATTTTTAAAAAAGTCCAAAGAAAAGAATGTGATTTTACCTTAGAGAGTATTAAATCTACTATTAAAGATATTGCTGGGATAAGGATTACCTGCTCATTTATTTCGGATATTTATGAGATTAGCAGGATGATTGCGAATCAAAAAGATGTCCGAATTATTGAATACAAGGATTATATAAAAAATCCAAAACCAAATGGTTATCAAAGTCTGCATATGATTGTGGAAATTCCGATTTTTATGTCTGACCGTGAGGAACGAATCATGGTAGAAATCCAAATTCGTACCATTGCAATGGATTTCTGGGCAAGCCTAGAGCATAAAATCTATTATAAATATAATAAGGAAATTCCTCAAAAAATGCTGGATGAATTAAAATCCACTGCAGAAATGGCAGGGCTTTTAGACCGGAAAATGGAGACGCTGCATAGAGAAATGGATAGAATGAAGAAAGATGATGAAGCTAGTGAGCTCCTTCTGCCATTTGGAGACAGAAACAACAAACTTAAATCTTTAGAGTATTTTATTGAAGAAAAACTGGGGATTAAATAGGAAGGAAAGCTTATTACTTTTTTTGGTAATAGGCTTTTTTTATGTAAGAAGTTCTAACAAAGTATTCAAAAAATTCTTTATTTTTATAAACAAGCTGTTATATAATAGGTATTAGAAAAGGAGAAAAGGGGGATTTACTTGGAAGGTATCGTAAATTGGTTAAATGGAATTATTTGGAGTCAGGCACTGATTTATTTATGTTTAGGGGTAGGTTTATTTTACACGTTATCAACTCGGTTTCTTCAAATCAGGCATATAAAGGATATTTTTAGGCTGACGTTTAAAGGTCAAAAATCAGAAGCCGGAATTTCATCCTTTCAGGCGTTAAACCTTGCATTGTCCGGCAGGGTTGGGACAGGAAACATTGCAGGTGTTGCCACTGCAATTGCATTCGGGGGTCCAGGGGCTGTTTTCTGGATGTGGTTAATCGCGTTTTTGGGTGCTGGTTCAGCCTTCATAGAATCCACTCTTGGTCAAGTATATAAGTCAAAACAAGACGGTCAATTTCGCGGCGGTCCAGCATACTACATAGAAAAAGGACTGAAGCTTAAATGGTATGCTGTATTATTTGCGATTGTAACGGTTATTGCTACTGGAGCACTCTTACCAGGGGTGCAGGCAAATAGTATTGCTATCAGTATCGATAATGCTTTCGGGATCAATACAAGTATTACAGGTATCGTATTAATTATAGTCTTAGCCGCTATTATTTTTGGGGGAGTAAAACGGATTGCACGAACAGCTGAATTTGTTGTACCATTTATGGCTGTTGGTTATATTATTGTTGCTCTCATTATTACATTTGCAAATTTCTCTCAAATTCCTGATGTCTTTGCTTTAATTTTTTCAAGTGCATTTGGTGGAAATGCAGCATATGGGGGAATTTTAGGTGCTGCGATTTCTTGGGGAGTAAAACGTGGTATATATTCCAATGAAGCAGGTCAGGGTACAGGTCCGCATGCTGCAGCAGCCGCGGAAGTATCACATCCTGCTAAGCAAGGGATTGTGCAAGCATTCTCCGTTTATATTGATACTTGGTTTGTTTGTACTGCAACCGCCTTTATGATTCTTATGACAGGAATGTATAATGTAACACCTGACGGGCAAGAACCAATTGTTACAAACCTTACAGAAGTTGAAGCAGGTCCTGGATACACACAAGCGGCAGTTGAATCCGTATTACCAGGATTTGGTGCGCCGTTTGTAGCGATTGCACTGTTGTTCTTCGCATTTACAACGATTATGGCGTACTATTACATGGCGGAAACGAATCTTGCTTATATTAGAAAGAATAAGAATCAATGGACGGAATATATTCTTAAATTTGTTATCTTAGGTATGGTCTACTATGGTTGCGTGAAAGAAGCAGGTCTTGCATGGGCACTAGGTGATGTAGGGGTTGGTGCAATGGCTTGGCTGAACCTTATTGCAATTTTACTTTTAACGAAACCTGCTTTGAAAGTTCTAAAGGACTATGAAGCTCAGTTAAAAGCCGGAAAAGATCCTGTGTTTGATCCGGTAAAATTAGGGATTAAAGATGCTGATTTCTGGGAACATGAATATAAGTATCAAGAAGCTGATTCGGTTGAAAAAATAGGATAACTTGAAAAATAGGAAAGAAACTGACTGTACACTTGTCAGTTTCTTTTTTACTTTCATAGATGACCTATCGCTTTACGATAGGGGGGTATGATATAATAACAAAAAATGAGGTGATGGAATGTCGTTCGATTATGACTATAAGGAAGAAATGAATGATGACTCCTGCTGCGCGACTTCAGGCAGCCATCGTAAAAGTCATCATTCGGATAAAGTGAAGAGTAACCTAGTTACAAGGCTCAATCGTATTGAAGGTCAAATACGAGGAATTAAAGGAATGATTGAAAAGGATACCTATTGTGATGATGTCATTACACAAATATCTGCAACGCAATCTGCACTAAATAGTGTAGCAAAACTTTTGCTGGAAGGCCACCTGAAGACATGTGTAATTGAGAGAATTCAAGAGGGGGACCATGAGGTTTTAGACGAGGTCCTTGTAACGATTCAAAAGTTAATGAAGAAATAACTGAATCAATAAGTCGTACACTTTGTACGTCTTTTTTTTATTTCTACTATAGTTTTTTACTAGAAGGAATAAGAAAAAAGTATGAAGAATATTATAGTTATAATATTCCGAAAACTACGGAGGTGAGGAATATAAAGGCAACAAAAATAATCCTAATGGTATTTGCCGGACTTATCCTTTCTTTTAGTGTTTACGCTTATTCAGTGTTTTACGGAACACCTTGGGGTAAACAACAACATGAGAAAAATATGAAAACCTATATTACCGAAAAATATCAGACAGAATTTGTCCTCACTAAAGTTGTTTACAATTTTTTAAGTGAAACATACCAGGGATTTGCCTATCCAAAAGAGCACTCAAACCTCTTATTTATTATTGAGGAAGATATTGACTCTCCTCCCGGCTATTCCGATAATTATCCAAAGGTTATGTGGGATAGTGAGTTAGCGATAAACCTTAAAGCACAAATAAAAGAGCTTTTTCCAAATTTGGATGTAGGAATGTTTAAAGCATTGCAAATAAAGGACAAAGGGGAATTCTTTGGGCCAAATATTCCTACCTATAATGAAACAAACATTTCGATTCTCTCAACCTCGATTCCTATCGATATTAAGGAAAATTGGACACATGTAAATCAAGAAAACGAAATACAGAAAATGAAAAAGCTTAGTCAATTTTTACAGAAGTCGAATTTTCCTGTATTAATGGAAGTAAGATATTATCAAAATGAAATGAATGAACGTGCGAAGGTCTTCTTTATTACTCAAAAAGGAGACATCATTGAAAAATAGTGCTGCCACATCTAGTGGAGCACTATTTTTCATGGTTGTATGAATATGTGATGATGATTTAGCAAGAAGTTTTTTATTGTTGTTCTTCTAACCATGAGGAAGCCGAGATTGTTATTTGTTTCCATGATAGAATTATTTTCTAATGTTTTATAGTTGACGATATCCATCCATAAATAAGAGTTTGAAATATTTCCTTCATTAACTTCTTTAATGTAATAGGAAGGGGTACAAACACGGTAAATTTGGTTGTTTTTTCTTTTTAGTGAATTAAGGGCCATTATTTGTTTCATCAAAGTACCCCACAATCCACGGAAACTCATATTTTTTAGTGGAGAACTGGTAAATTGATTAATTGTCAGCTCTTGCCCATTTTTAAAGGAAACAGCAGCGGTAACAGCAGAGGCATAATGAACATCTCCTGATAAAATAATACACCTGGCAGGGTTCCATGCAGCTACCTGTTGGAGGAATTCAGTAAATCCTTTGCCATTATACTTCCACGCTTCAAAATCAAATTTAGTATGGACATTTACTCCCAAGACTTTTAAGGGATAGACATAATCATGTAAAAACGTTTCAATAAGTCCCAGTCCATATAGGGGAGTTGCGGAAACAATGATTAATGGGCTGCCGCTTTTCCATTTGCTAGCATACAGGCTTCTTGTGATACGTTCCCAGCCTTTTTGACTAATCAGCTGAGGAGCCCAGACGCTTTCCTCGATAAGTTGCCCGAATTTTGCTGGTCTTGGCTCGATCCTATATTCTCTTTGTGTGCGCGTGTCTAGGAAAAGTGCTTGTGGATTTGTCGGTGCAACAAAATGCCAAGAGTCAAAGTCCCATAAGGTATTTTTCCACACTTCTTGATAGGTATTGATTTTTCCAATACTTAGCATTTTAAAATAAGTTTTCATCATCCATAGAAATTTATCATCATAGGATTGTGGGGCATTGCCCCATCCTTGAAAAGCCCAATAAGCAGATAATCCATTGGCAACAACATGACTCCCTAAAGCAGAGCTTTTAACATTTTCTTTCCACCTAGAGGATACATTCCAATCATCAGTTATATCATGATCATCAAACATCATATAAGTTGGTGTGTTAGCTAGGAGACGACGTATTCGATAAAGAGAATGCTGAAAGGAAATCAGTGCTTCTTGCTGCTCAGTGTAACGATTATTTAAACGAAATTCTTCGTTTTTGTGTTCTTTTGCATATTTCTCTTCTTTGGGAAACACAAAATAAATTTGATTCTTTTTTAAACATTCATCGTATTGTTCAAAAAGTGCATATTCCTCTGCTGTTTCCCATAGCTGCGGGCTCCATGACAGCAGATACATGGCAGCATACTCTCCGAATTTCATTAGGTGATTGCTGGTATGGGAGGAGGTAAGTTGGCAAAAATTCTCCATAATATATTGCCTGCCGTTGACTTGGTTCAAGGCTGTACAGAAAGGTTCAGATTTTAGCTGTCCATCTAGTAGTTCGAGGGGTTCCCTCGCCCCAATTAATTCTTCACTTAGTTTAGAAATCACGGGAAACAATGGGTCTGAGACATCATCAGCATATATTTGGTCCCCCATCAGAAATAAACTGCTTGGTCGAACAAGAAAATTATTATATTCCTTTTCTAGCAAAATATCTGCAATAGAGAGGGTATCCTCGTCTTCGCCATGGGGTTTTCGACAAGAACCATACAGGACATTGCAGCTATTTGCTGAGCTGTTAAGAAAAATGGAAGGATAGTTAAGGCTGCCGTACGTGATGGAGTGTGGATTATCTTTCGATAGTAAACCGATGGAGCTTAAGTCTTGAAGCTCAGAGCCTCGCTTAAAATAAATATTGTAACCGAGTAAAGTATCGGTTGGGAAGGTATCACGATATGGGGAGAGTTGAATCAAATGAATAAACAGCTGTTTACCCATTCGTATCATTTTAGTCTCACATTTTGTTTGGATAATATGATAGTCAAAAGAATTAGAGTCCTTACCTGACGTGGTACGAAAAACCTTTGCATGAATTTGGTAACTTTTACTTGTAGCAATCCAGATTGTTAGTTGATCAGGTTCTGCCCTGCGAACTATTGGTCCTGACAAGATCATTGGTAAGGTAATGGAATCCATTTTATCACCTCATGATCATATTATTTTTATACTAACCATTTTATTCCAGAAAAGGGGGGCGGTATGAATAGGTGATATTGGTTACGAGGGAGGTTGAATTGTAGAAATATTGCCAATGTTTATTCGGGATATCGATTATCGCTGGTTTATAATGGTAATAAGACAACAGTATGTCCGGCAAAATGACCTTTGGTCGTAATGGGTGAAAATATTTTCCATGGAGGGTAGGATGATTTATGAAGACATTGATTGTATATTGCTCATCTCATGGCACAACAGAAAAAGCGGTCCAATTAGTGAGTGAGTGGTTGGAAGGGGAAGTTTTAGCGGTTGATTTAAAACGCGATAAAATTACTTTTGATGTACGGAATTATGACATAGTAATCATTGGCGGTTCCATCCATGCCGGAAGCATTCAAGGGAAAATAAAACATTTTATCGGAAAGCATTATGACGAACTGTTAACAAAAAAACTGGGTCTTTTCCTTTGCTGCTGGCACGACGGAGAAACTGCCCTTGAACAATTTGACGCTGCCTTCCCTGAAGAGTTTAGAAAGATATCTATTGCTAATGGTATTTTTGGCGGGGAATTCCTGGTTAGTAAAATGAACTTTATTGAAAGGCAGATTGTTAAAAAAGTAAATGGAATTACCGAAGACACCTCTAATTTAGATACGACGGCCATCATGACCTTTGTTATGAAAATAAATTCAACCTATTCCCATGTATAGTAAAATGCCTGACCCGTTGCGGGTTAGGCATTTCTTATGAGTTAGCAGATTTTTTGAATCAATTCAATTGAATTGTTTTTCGGTGAATTAACCAATGAGCTGACTTCATAGGCTTCCATTAACGCATGGTCCAACGGTTTTAGCAATGAGTTGAGTCTAGCTGTGTCTGTGATGGAAGGATTGAGCCAATCCGTTTCATCTTCTGGTTTTAATATCACAGGCATCCGGTCGTGAATATTCTCCACTAACTCGTTAGGACTCGTTGTTATCACGGAGCATGAATAGATTGACTTGCCATCAGGTGATTTCCAATTCTCCCAAAGTCCTGCCATCGCAAATAAATCATTCGATTTAAGTTTAATTCTCATTGGAATTTTGGTTTTACTATCGACCCTTTTCCATTCATAAAAACTATCAGCCACAATTAAGCAGCGTTTTTTCTTATAAGCATTTCGAAAGCTAGGTTTATCTGTTAAGGTCTCGGCACGCGCATTAATCATTTTATAACCTATCGACATATCCTTTGCCCAAGGAGGAATTAACCCCCAGCGTAAGAACCCCATCTTATTACGAGTGCCATCATTAATCACCGCTAACACCGACTGAGAAGGAGCCACATTATAACTTGGCAAATACTCCTCCTCCTGAAGAAAAAACTCAATATCAAACCGATCAATCAACTGATCCACCGTCGCCGTCAACGTGAAACGTCCACACATATCCAACACTCCTTTGGTGCACTCCTTTGTGGTGCCTGTCACCAGTTATACATTATATCATCATTTATACACTCATTTATACATTATTGGAGGCGGGAAATGTATAAAATGGATTTTGTAGGCGAATAATGGTTAAGGTTTTTTAATTATAATTTCAACGAGAAAGAGGTTGCTTATGAGGATTTGGTTTAATAGGTGGTTTACGACGGTTACGCATTTTATGGAGTTGATTCGTTCGAATGATGAGGGGCGGCGGTTCGTGATTTTTGGCACTCATTCGAATAAGGATGCTCTCTATTTGCAGTATTGTGATTATGCCTTTACTGAACCCACCGTATCTGGTGAGGAATATATTGAGTTTTGTCTTGAGTTTTGTCAGAAGCATAAGATAGATATTTTCATTCCAAGGAAAGAAAATGTCAGCATTTCTAAAAGGCTGACTGATTTTGAAAATATTGGAGTTAAAGTCCTGGTATGTCCAGATTCTGATTTAATGGAAACATTGGATAATAAGGCAGCTGCCTATCATTCCATTCTAACGAAGGAAGAGGATGGGGCGGAACTTGTTTCGATACCAGATTTTTACGTTGTGAATACTATTCATGATTTCAAATTAGCGTATGAAAGTCTACGGGCAAAGGGACATACAGTTTGTTTTAAACCTGTTGTAGGTGAAGGAGCTACTGGTTTCCGGGTCATTGAGGATGAAATAGAAAGCATCGACCATCTTTTTAGAAGGGCTAGCAGCCGCCGCCTCCCATATCATTATGCCTGTGAAATTTTAAGCCAGCAAGAGGTTTTCCCAGATCTAATGGTGTTAGAGTATTTAGACGGTCCAGAATACAGTATTGACTGTCTGTCATCGAAGGAGCAGTTATATGCGGCAATTCCAAGGATGAAAGGGGAAGGAAGAATAAGAGAAATCGTAGACCACCATGAGCTTATTCAGCTTGCCCAAAGGTTTCACCAACATTATCATATACCGTATATCTTTAATATTCAGGTTAAATATAATCAAGGTGTCCCTAAACTGCTAGAAATAAATCCGCGAATGAGCGGGGGGATGCATTTTAGCTGCTTAACAGGTCTTAACCTTCCTTACTTAGGAATTAAACTCTTGTTAGGTGAAGAAATTGGTCCATTGAAACCTAAATTTGGTATTCGAGCCAGTCATCTCGAAAAGGAAATGATCCTTTCTAAAGATCTTTTTGCCTGACATGAAACAACGCCTTGGAAAAGTTCCAAGGCGTTGTTTCGTTTAGGGTAATCTATGACATTTTCTCATTTGTTTCCGGAACGCGTAATAAAACAGCGCCTCCTAAGATAAATAAAATAACTAAACTAAATACACCAGCATTTGTGTTACCAGTTATTTGGGCGGTGAAACCGACTAAAGCTGGTCCGAGGATTGAAGCAAATTTATAAAAAATATTATAGAAGCCAAAGAACTCATTCGCGTTTTCTTTCGGTACTAGCTTAGCAAAATACGATCGGCTCAGTGCCTGAATCCCGCCTTGTGAAGACCCGACAAGCATCGCTAAAATCCAGAAATCTAAAGTGGTTTTCATGAAATAGGCATAGATACAAATAATGATATAGATAAAAATACCGACTAGTAACATTCTTTTTCCAGTGAATTTATCTGCCAGCCTACCATAAACAAGCGCAAACGGAGCGGCGATGACTTGAGTGGCAAATAGAATGATTAACAGATTTGTAGATGAAATCCCTAGGTCCGTTCCATATGCAGTTGACATGGTAATAATCGTATGGACCCCATCGATATAAAAGAAATAAGCTATTAGAAAAAGAAATAAAGGGCGGTAAGCCTTAATCCGTTTTAGTGTTTGAAATACCTTTTTAAAACTGGTAGAAACCGGTTTTGCAACCCTCTCGACGTGATATACCTGCTGGACATTTTTTAACATGGGAATCGTAAAGGTTCCCCACCAAATTGCTGTAATAGCAAAGGCAATTTGTGTGGAAACAGTTACAGACAGGGGCAGAATCCTTTGCTGAGATAATAGAATAAGAGCTATACCGATGATAAACGGTATGGTACTTCCGATATAGCCCATCGCAAACCCGCGGGCCGATATTTTATTCATTCGCTCTTCACTCGTTACATCAACTAGAAAGGCGTCATAAAAGATATTGGCACCGCCAAAGCCGATCACGGTAATAACATAACAGATTAAGAGGATAAGCCATTGGTTACTAGGGACAACAGCAAGCAGGGCAGTAAAGGCGATACCAAGAATGACGAAAAAGGTAAATAATCTCTTTTTTAAGCCTCTAAAATCACCGATGGTCCCCAAAATTGGTGCGCAAATAGAAACAAGCAGAGTCCCGAAGGAATTCGCATACCCTAAATACGCAGTCGAGGTAGAACTAGCAAGACCTGCCCCATTTGCGGCTGCTTTAAAATATAATGGAAAAATAGCTGTCGTAATTAAGATGGAGTAAGCAGAATTCGCCCAATCATAGAAAACCCAGCTTTTTTCTTGCTTCGTCAAACGACTCATAAACTTTTCCTCCCTTCATTTACACTGTTAAAAGCTCCCCTGATGTCTATGTTGCAATTAGTAAATCATTTCTTCCTATACATAAATATATGCTGGGTCATCCCAACCGAAACCAAAACCTTATACTCCAATTGTACATAAATAAATGGCTATTTTGTTAATTTTTTCAATAATTTAACACTATAAGATGAATTTCTGTCGATTTTTATCCATTCACCCGTTTTCTTGGATATATTTTCTTTTTATAGTTAAGAGCCTTTACAAATTATGACCTGCTTGAATCTATTATAGTAGGCGGTATTTATAAGGTCTTGTGATTAGACAAGCACGTTAACAGAATGCTGCCATGTTAGTAAATAAATTAAGCTGCAAACAAAATGAAAGGAGGAAATTTATGGATATTAAGAATTTAGAACAATGGATGAAAAAAATTAAAGTGAAAAATCTGGTTAATGCGGATGTGGAAGTAGTGAATGACTCGCCATTGGTAATGATGGGAAAAGGACGACAAGGTGCAGTTTTTCAAATTTCGGACGACATCTGTGTAAAGGTCTTCGGGAATACAGAGGATTGCGATCGCGAATATTATGCTTTATCCCTTGGGCAGCAGACTACACTATTTCCAAAACTCTATGGAAAAGGTGCACTTTATATAGTGATGGAAATTATCAGGGGCGTTGATTTACGCGAATATTTACAATCGCAGCCCTTAACAATGGCGCTTTCTGCAAAATTAATTGAAATGCTAATCACATTTAAACAAATTGGGTATGAAAGAATTGACCATCATAAGCGTCAAATTTATCTGCAGCCTGACGGCAGTTTAAAGGTAATTGACGTAGCGAGAACGATTTGGCGTGATCGTGTCTATCCATACCCGCGTAAATTATTGACTTCCTTAGGGGAGGAAAATAAAGCGATCTTTTTGTCACATGTACAAGAAATGTCGCCAGAACTATATGCAGAATGGCTTCACTATATCCGTATGGAGGAAATTTCGAGAGAAATAACAGCATTACTTCTCCCGCAGGATCCAGATAAAATTAAAATCAAGAATTTAAGTAACACCCTGCTGACCACTGAAGATGAGAAAAACTATGTGACCAAGCTGCATGGATTAGTGCACAAGGTTTTCAAGGAAGAATGGGTAAAGGCAATGCTTGCAAGAGGCGTTGATCCAGAAACAGTCATGGCAAAAATCGATGAGCATTGGGACAAACTTGAGCAAAATTTTGAGTCAAGACATCCAGAAGGTGATAGCGGTTATGAGGGTGATAGACGTTTCGCAGGAGATCGAAACTCTAAAGGAGATCGAAACTCTAAAGGAGATCGAAACTCTAAGGGAGATCGTGACAATAGAAAAGGAAAAATCTTCGAGGGCGATAAAGGGCGTCGCAGCAGAGGTGCTAAAGGTGCGAAGGGCGGCAGACACTTCGCAGGAGATCGATACGATGACCGTAACCGTCGTGATGAGAAGCGAGACAAGAACAAAGGCAAGGATAAAAAACGTCGCTAAACACCAATAAGGGTTGAAGATAGAGACCTAACAGGGCTGAGGAGCCGCCTAAAGAAAACGAAGGGGAACTAATATGAAAGTATTAATAATCTGGCGTCTGCTGACGGTTGGCGGGGTGAATGCCGGCTGGCGCAATCGCTCGATATATTTTAAAAAGCATGGAATTGATACAGAGTTTTTGTATACAACTGATCACGGTGGGCTCCATATTATGGAAGATATAGCCCCTGTTTATTTGACGAAGGATGAACAAGAGATTATCAAAATTATACAAAACAACAACTATGACGCCATCATTGTGGTCGACACGGGAGCGGCTTTTAAATGGATTAAAAAAGCAAACTATCGTGGACCGGTATTGGTAGAGGCACGTACCCCAGAACTGATTAAGCTTATGCCGCATTTAAAATCATTCAGAGGAATTAAGCCTGAAGCAATTATTGTTCCATCAAACTATCAAAAACGATTAGTTTCGATTTTAACAGACGGAATTCCTATGCATGTTATTTACAATGGCATTGATACGTCGTTTTACCGTGCATTGACAGAGGAAGAGATAAATTTTGAAAGTGAACCAATCGTACCAAACGGTAAAAAGATTATTGGCTGGATTGGCAGATTGGACAAACGTAAAAACTGGCAAATGTTATTAGAAGTGGCAAAACTCATGAAAAGTCAGCGTGATGATCTCGAATTTTGGGTCATTGGCGGTGCTCAAAGTATACAGCGTGAGGAATTCGCAGCAAAATGGCAGGAGGAGAAGCTGGAAGATATTGTTAAGTGGTTTCCGGTTATTCCCTATCAGCATATGCCGCATGTTTATGCGAAAATACGCCAATCAGGCGGCTGTACGCTGGCTACGACTAAAACAGAATCCTTTGGGAATACATTCATCGAATCGATGGTTTGTGGTGTGCCAGTCGTCGCCTCAAAAATGATGCCGGTAACGGAATTGGTTGTACACGGAGAACATGGGCTGCTTTTTCGTGGTCAAAATGTAGAGGATGCTGTCAATCAGCTTTCTGGTATTTTGGATAACCCAACCCTTCATCAACAAATGTCAAAGGCAGCAATTGGACGCGTCCATGAAAAATTTGCGATTGAGGTTGTAGCAAAACAATATGTCCATCTTTTGAAAAAAATAGTTGGAATAAACGAAGATGAGGTGAGTGGGGATGATTAAACCAGTTGCATACAAGAAAACTCTAGAAGGAAAATCGAATGCTCATTTAATTACATTTAATGATGGCCTGGATTATGTTGTAAAATATTTCCAGCCTGGATTTGAAAAAACGCTGGCGAATGAATGGGTGTGCTATTGCCTTGCCCGTTACCTTGGACTGCCAATACCATTTGGACAATTAGTAGAAATCCCCCAGGAGTTTTCCTCCCAATACCCTGAACTGTCTTCAATGACCCAAACGCAGTTTCAATTTGCAAGTCTATACGTCCCAGACTGTTTTGATGGACATCAAGTAACCGAAGTTCCTAATATTACGAACAAAGAAAATCTAGCAGGTATTATCTTATTTGATTACTGGATGTGTAATCGTGATCGTACTAGGAAAAATATTATTCTATGCGATGACACACCCCACTCCTATCGCCTGTGGATTATCGATCATGCCGAAGTGTTCGCTTCCTATAACTGGACACTTGAGGATATTGAATCACTCCCGATAACGATTCTAAAGAGTGCCACTCATCAAATTATGGCCTATTTTATTGAGAACGAGCAGGAGTTTTACGAGCAGCTAGAAATCATTCAAACACTGCCCATTCATTTAATAGAAGAAATTGTAGCAGTTATTCCTGAAGATTGGCAGGTTACGAGTGAAGAAAGAAAAGCGATTGTGACAACACTGCACACACGTCGGAAAAGAATACTCAAAAAATTGATGGAAAGGTTTATTAAAAGAGTTTATCGGCCAATACATGAACAAGATGAATGACTCCCGTGGCTATATTGACAAAGGGAGTTTTATTTTAATAAATGTCATTTAAATAAACGATTTTAATAGGTTACTACCCTGACCGGAGATTGTACACCTGCATATAAAGGATAGAGGGGAAAAGGAAAGGAGGCAGCATATGAAAATCCGTAAAGCCATTATTCCAGCAGCTGGCCTCGGTACTCGATTTTTGCCAGCAACGAAAGCACAGCCGAAAGAAATGCTTCCGATTGTTGATAAACCAACCATTCAATACATCGTTGAAGAAGCCGTTGCTTCAGGTATTGAAGAAATTATCATCATTATCGGCAGAGGTAAAAGGTCTATTGAAGATCACTTCGATAAATCATATGAACTAGAGGATACACTTTTTCGAAAAAACAAATTTGATATGTTAGCAGATGTTCAAAAAATATCAAACTTAGTAAATATCGTGTATGTCCGCCAAAAAGAGCCTAAAGGGCTGGGACATGCTATTTTATGTGCGAAGAGCGTGATTGGCGATGAACCATTTGCTGTATTACTGGGTGATGATATTGTCATGTCGGAAATTCCCTGCTTAAAGCAGGTTATTGATGTTTTCGAATATTATAATAGTTCGGTTGTTGCCGTACAGACGGTATCTGAAGAAGATGTCAGCAAATATGGAATTATCAAACCAAAAGGTACGATGATCGAGTCGGATCTATTCCATATTGACTCGTTAATAGAGAAACCTAGTATAGAAGAGGCACCATCAAGACATGCGATAATGGGACGTTATGTTCTTAGTCCGAAAATTTTTGAGATTCTAGAGAGAATTCCTTTAGGCAGAGGGGATGAATTACAGCTGACGGATGCCATTAATGAATTGAATAAACACCAGGCCGTCTTTGCCTATAACTTTGAAGGCAGCCGCTACGATATCGGAGATAAAATTGGTTTTATTAAGGCAACGATTGATTTCGCATTAAGCCGCGAGGATATTAGAGATTCAGTGTTAGACTATTTGCAAGAAGTTACTATGAAAGAAAACCTACAAAATAGTAAGAGAGAGATTGATTGATTTGAAGATTGCTGTTTTAGGTACAGGCTATGTAGGACTGTCAACAGGAGTTTGTTTATCGCAACTCGGTCATCATGTCACATGCAATAAATTAACCAATTACTGCAAGGGATTTCTCCTATTTATGAACCAGGTCTGGAAAATTTATTAACGAGGGGGCAGCAGATCTTTATTATTTGGTCCAAGCTTCAAAGGATTGTTACAGAGTGGAATGAAATCAAAGGTCTAGATGCGGCTAAGTTGGTAGAGAAAATGAAAGAACCAATCATCTTTGATGGCAGAAACTGTCTTTCAGAAGAGAAAATCCGTGCATGCAGCTCTGTAGAATACTACCCAATTGGAAAACCTCCTATTATCATATAACAACTAGGCATGAACTTTTGCAGCGCAATGTCTCACTGCAAAAATCATGCCTTAGCTTTTTCATTAGCAGAAAACTTTGATACAATAATAATGGTATTAACTGAAAATACATAATAAAATTTCATTACAGTAAATCAAGAGTGTCCACTGGAGACGGACATTTGTACATTAGTGGTGCCTGTCACCAAAGTTGTCATCATAGTCGTCACCAAAGTGACAAAGAAAGGTGTGAAAAATATGGCTATTGAGCACGAGCAGTTGGAGCGGAGTGGTTTGACACGTTATGTTTCTCCAAAGGGTGATTTTATTGGGTTTCGTGATGAGGATCATTATAAGGAGAAGTTGAAGGAGTGGGGTCTTTCTTCTGGTAAGGGGGCTAAGCGGGAGTTTTTGTTTAAGGAACGGAATTATCAGCGTGTTGTGACGATTAAGGGGTTTGAAACTTATGGAAAGTCAGATGAGTTTAATACACTGGTGATTGAGTTCCAAGATGGGAACTTATGCTGCATCCAGCCTGCTTTTCTAAAGGAAATGCAGGCTTCTAGTTTCGGCAAGGAGAGTATGCTGCAAGTAGAAGAAAAGGACTTTAGTACAACAGAAAAAGGTACTGAGACTCAGATGCAGGAAGAAAAACCAGAACCAAAACTAGAAGCAAAACCAGAACCGAAAAAGCCAAAAGCTGCTAAACCAAAAAAAGAGAAAGAACCGAAAATTGAGCTGCCAGCAGATAAAGTTCACTTTACCGCTAGTGTTAAACAGTTCGCCCTCACATACAATCCGTTTAATGAAGAAAACGATGAAGTGGTTGTACTGGAAAATGTGGTCATCGTACAAGACCCGCCAATTGAAGTTGGACTTGCATGGTGCAGTCATAGCAAAACGCTAAAGAAGTTTGAGCTCAAGGCGGGAGATAAGCTTGAATTCGACGGAAAAGTAGCAAAGAAGAAACTGGCAAAAGGTAAGGATGTAGAAGAAGAATTCATCGTTGACGCTGCAGTTCAATATAAAGTAAACAATCCATCAAAAATTATAAAACAGTAATAACCTCAATAGAATACGCTAAGTATAAAGAGTCTTCATAAGAAGTCTCTTTTTTTATGAAAAAGTTTAATTCTAATAGCACTTGTCCACTCAAATTATTTAATCTTACATATTGTATTGTAATCGTTAATAAACGAGGATGACTGATGTGAAAGAGAAAGCATCACCTAATATAGCAAAGAAGAATAATTTATAACACTCCCTCTTTAACTGAAGTCGATTGGAAGGAGGGGATATAGATGGCTGCTATTCAAAAAAGTGTAGACTCTTCAAGCTTAGCGGAAGTAATTGACCGTATTTTGGATAAGGGTGTGGTTATTGATTTATGGGCTCGTGTTTCTTTAGTAGGAATCGAGCTTTTGACAATTGATGCCCGTATCGTAATTGCCAGTGTAGATACATGGTTACGCTATGCAAAAGCAGTGGGTCTGCTTAAAGACCAGGAACAACATTTTGCTGAAGAGACGTAGTAGAGTTTTGAATAGGAAGGGAAGGAGCCAAGGCTTGACTGTGCCTTGGCTTCTTTTATTAAAAAATCATTCGTTAGGAGGAAAAATGTTGAATCCATCTAATAAAGGATTTGGAACAGGGGAATTTGTGAAAACTCCTTTCTTCGAAGAAATCATTTCAAGAAGCCATCAATACTTGCAAGCTGGATTTCCTGTCCATTTTGTTGGACCAACGGGTGTAGGAAAAACAAGCATAGCGTTATATATTGCAAAGCAATTAAAACGAAAGGTAACGATTATACGTGGTCACCATGAATTGTCCAATAAAGACCTTTTGGGTCAATATTTTGGCGTTCGCAAAAAAGAAATAATCGACAACTATATTCACTCTGTATTTAAAAAAGAGCAAGAAGTCAAACCCATTTGGATACAAGGACAACTCATTGAAGCAGTAAAAAATGGACATGTCGTGATATATGATGAATTTTCACGTTCCCGCCCGGAAACGAATAATATATTCTTATCTCTACTGGAGGAAAAAGTTCTGCCTGTTTACGGCAATGGAAAAGAATCTTTTATAAAATGTCATCCTGACTTTTCCATTATATTTACAAGTAATCCAGATGAGTATGTTGGAACCTTTCATACCCAGGATGCGCTCCTGGACAGACTCATTACCATTCACTTAGATTCTTGTGACAGGGAAACAGAAATTGAAATTCTAAAACAAAAATCAGGATTAAATGATCGTGAAGCACAAGAGGTTACCAGCTTAGTTTCTAATTTAAGAGCTTATGGGAAGGGATTTTGCCCTAGTCTGCGAGCGACATTAATGATAGCGGTGATTTCAAAAAAAACAAACATTCCCATTATTCCTGGGAATATAAGCTATCAAGCACTATGTATCGATGTGTTAAGCAGACCCATGAAACAATTACTACCTGATCTCACCTTTGTAGAAGTGAGGGAATTGATTGAAAAGGAAATCCTGAGAAAGGATGGAAAATAAATGAGTACACATAACGGAGTGTACCTTTTTTGTGCCATACATGAAAAGGAACCCAAGAAATTTGGAAGTGTACAATTAAATGGAAAAAAGAGTGGGGTATATACCATTCACTTTGAAAATGTCGCTATGGTCGTATCAAAAGTAACTGGTGATGTTTTGCCAACTCGTCAAAATTTGATGGCACATCAACAAAAAATCACAGAGGTGATGAAACAATATAGCGTAATTCCCATGAGCTTTGGAAATGTTTTTCATTCTAAAAATGATGTTTTGTTAGTAATGGAGCATTTAAATGAGGAGTTTGAGAAACTGTTCTTACAATTAGAAAACAAAATCGAAGTTGGCTTAAAGGTAATTCCAAAGAAAGAATGGATCAATGAAGAGATGAACAATAATCCACTCCTAAATCAGTGGAAAGCCGCCAAAAAAGACTTGGCAGACCCTGCTTCTTTTTATGACCAGATTCAGGTGGGTGAACAAGCCCAAAATTTTATTTTACGGCTCGAAGAACACGCAGCAGAGGAAATTTATGAACCTTTGCTGGAAATAGCAGAAGCGGGGAAGCTGAATAAAACAATCCCAGCAAAAACACTTCTGAACGCTGCCTTTCTAATTGATACCAATCATGAAGAATTATTTGATAAGAAGGTTAATGAACTTTTTGAATTATGGAAGGATAAAGTCGAGTTTAAGTATTCTGGACCATGGCCTGCCTACAATTTTGTAAATATCGTGTTAAGGATTGAAGGGAACTTATGATATTTAAATTATTTTCACTGCCGATTCGTTCGCTCATTAAACTGGGTGAGAAAATTCAGGAAGAAGTCGATCAAGAACTGTACGATCTCACATTAATACAGCAACAATTGATTGAGCTGCATATGATGTACGATATGGAGGAAATTGATGAAGACGCCTATTTAGAACGCGAGGAAGAATTACTTAACAGATACAAAATCGCTAAAGAAAGAGAAAAGAACGGGATGTAAATTTAGTGTTAATAAGGAGGAGGCTTGCGTGACTCATACCACGGCAGGTACCAATTTTATTTATCTGTATGGTGTCATTTTAGCGGAGGAACTTGAAAACACAGATGTTCCTGCTATTCTTGGCATCGACCAAAAAAACGTTACGATCATAAATTTTAAAGAACTAGCTGCAGTAATTACCTCAGTTGATCCCCAAAAATATTCCCAGCAACAAATTGACCTTCAATTAAAAGATCCTGATTGGTTAAAAGAAAAAGCATTTCATCATCATGAATGCATTTCAGCCATTCATAACCAGTTCACAATCCTTCCAATGTCATTTTGTACCATTTTTCAAAAAGGAGAGAATTTGATTACCTTACTTAATGAGCAATACGATGCGATACTCCAACAGCTACTACGATTTAAAGAAAAACAAGAATGGAATCTAAAAATCTATTGTAATTCCCAGCAGGCGTTTTCCTATGTGATACATCATAATCCAAATGTTCTTTCGTTAAAAGAAAACATTGCAAATATGCCAAAAGGAAAGAAATTTATAATGAAGAAGAAGCTTGATCAGCTGATCACCAATGAATTAGAGAAAGAACAATCTCTATGGTGGGAGAGAATGGAACAACAGTTACAGTCAATCTTCTCAGATTCTAGGCTTCGAAAAAATTGGGGCAGGGAAATAACAGAACGAAACGAGGACATGATAGTAAATTGCGATTTTCTAATTGATAAAAAGAAAACGGAGCAATTCTTAACAAAAGTTCAAGAACTCGAACATACCTTTTCTGCATCAGGCTGTACCTTTCAAGTAAGTGGACCATGGCCGCCTTACCATTTTTCGAAGGAGAATTAACATGGAACAGTATCATCTTTTTCAAAATAAAGAAATGACGCTGTTGGATCTCTTGGACGGAATTATTGATACAGGTGTCGTGGTGAGTGGAGAAATATTGATTTCCGTTGCCAATATCGATTTAATTGTTGTTGATTTAAAACTGCTGATATCTTCGATAGAAAGTGCCTATGGACCATATGAGCGAAAAATAATCGGGAGGCATTAGGGGATGGAAAGGTTACCACTTGATTCCAATCAGGTTGAGCAAGGATTAGCAAAATTAGTCCTTACGATTATCGAACTTCTCCGTCAGTTGATGGAAAGACAGGCGATGCGGAGAGTCGAAAACGACTCCTTAACAGATGAACAAATAGAAGAATTAGGTTTAACGTTAATGAGACTTGAAGAAAAAATGGAAGAATTAAAGCAAATTTTTGGTTTAGAAAATGAAGATCTCAATATTGAATTAGGTCCTCTAGGTAAACTGCTTTAATCATAATCAGGAGGGGATTATATGCCCATTCATCACCCGCCGCAATCATCGAATTTACTTGATGTCCTTGAAAAGATTCTCGATAAAGGGGTTGTCATAGCCGGGGATATTAAAATATCATTAGCGGATGTTGATTTATTAACGATAAAAATAAGGCTGCTCGTAGCCTCGGTAGATAAGGCTAGGGAAATAGGAATGGACTGGTGGGAAAAGGATTCATACTATTCCTCCAAAGCGAAAATTGCTGAAAAAGAACATGCCCATTTGATTGAAAAGATTAATCGATTAGAGCAGGATATTGAAAAAAATACATTGCCCGTTCCAATGGAAAAAGAACATGCTCACTTAATTGAAAGAATTAATCAATTAGAGCAGGCTATTGAAAAACCCGTTCCGATGGAAAACGATGCGTTAGACTTACTAAGTGAAGAAAGTTCATCTTCTATTCAAAAGGAGGAAAGCTCATAAGCGAGAAAGATTGTAAGAGGAGAGCCTGCTCCTCTTTTTGTTGTTTTTTAAACCACTTTCATTACTTTTCCAAATGGTGCTTTTGGCACAAATTCTGTAGGCACCAGCCAATAAACCTCATAAGGAACTTGCATTTCCTCTGGTAAAAAACCAGTTAAATCAGTGATATAAAATACGGTTTCTATCTTTTCCTCTTCTGCCCATTCCAATGCCAAGGTATAAGAGGCTTTACCATGTGTGTGATATTTAATTTCTGTTCCTGCTGTGATTGGTTCTGTACTGCGAATTTTAAAATCAGCTTGAACAAGTACGGTATCCGGAGTTAGTTCTTTGAAAAAGGTTACAATATTCGCGATGAGGTCAACTTTCGTTTCATTCGTAGAGGTGTCAACTATTAAAGCAAGTTTTTTCCCTTGGCGGTCCTGTATAATTTTAAGTAAATTTTTGTGCCATTTCATGTCTTGAATTTCCCCTCTCATCAATAGTCACAAAAATTATTATGCTCATAATGCACCTATGAATTCGATTTAAATTATTGCATTTCATGAATAAGAAAGTAAACAAATAATAATTCTCGATTGCCACATTAAATATATACTTTTATTATATTAGTAACACTATATTTAGATGGGGGGAGAATGTCATAGAAGGAAAATGGTTAATTGCAGACCGCGATTTAAATGAACGAGAAGGATTAAAATGGCTGTTAAAAACATCCTCCATCCCTGTAACCAAAATTTTACTAGCCTCTAATTTTCAGGATTTTATTGTAACATTTGAAAAAGAAACCCCGGATATTATCCTTTTAGAACTCGATATGGTAAATAGTGACAATTGGTCTAGGTTTCGAGAACTCATACAGATTTACCAGCCTATTTTGTTGTTAACCAGTGCAGAGGCAATCTTTGAAAAAGCCAGAATGGCGATTGACCTTCAAGCTTTAGAACTGATGATCAAACCATTTTCTGCCACTAAGGTAAAATCTGCTTATCAAAAAGCGACGAAAGCACTTAATAAAAAACTTGATTTTAAAAAGAATCCCGTTGCTCCATTCTATAATGACTCAACCTATGAGTCGCTGTTTATATCCAATTCAGAACTTTTAGAAGACTATATCATCGCGGCTTTTAAAGTCGAAAATAGTGAAAAGATTGGAATGTTATATTCCTTCCTATCAGACTACCCTTTCAAAGAGCTTCATGGTATTTTTCCATTAAGCGAAAGGATTATTCTTTTGTTTAAGGAAGCTTGTCAAAATAGTAAAGAGCAGTGTCAAAAGGCAATGAGAAAATGGGAAGAGGAATTCTCAGAACCGCTTGCGATTGTAGTCAGAAACGAAAATTCACCATATGTAGGTCTTAATGAAAAATTTCTAGAAATAGATAAAATGCTGGAATTTACCTATTATCACGGGTATTGGCAGATTGTTGAATTTGAATATACAACTGACTGGATTCATATCGATCCTTTTTTAACTCCTCCCGAACAAAGGACTTGGGTGGACATGCTGGCCAACCATGACATAGAAGGTATAAAAAAATGGATATATGATGAATTTCTTCGATTACGGAATCCGTACCCAGATCCGGGATTGGTCAGAATTAGGCTCACGAGTATACTTGCACAAATTAGACGATATATGAAGACCTGCGATTTAGATGAACAGCTTAGCTGCGAAAAAGAGTATCGTCACATATTCCATTCAATTTTGTATGATAGTGTTCTCTATCGGTCCGTACAAAATCTAATCTTGTTTATACAAAAGATATTTTTAGGTGCTGACTCCAGCAAACAGATGTTTAAACAGGATCCAATTGAGCGTGGAATTTCGTATCTTGAGACTCATTTTTCAAACCATGAATTAAAGCTTGAGGATGTGGCTAAATATGTCGATAGAAATTCATCTTATTTCAGTCATTTACTAATGTTAAAAACTGGCCGGAGCTTTACAGAAATCCTGACTGGCATCAGAATAAAAGAAGCGAAAAGATTCCTGCTTGAGACTAGCAAGTCAGTAAAAGAAATTTCCCACTTAATTGGTTACCATAATCCGAACTATTTTAGCAGGATGTTTAAGGAAATAGTTGGGGTTTCGCCGAGAGAATATAGGATGAATAAGGGTTAAGTAGATGAGATTCAGAAACATCTGAATCTTACTTTTTTCTAAAAAATTTACTATTACCTAAAAATAGTGTGGTTTTAGGCTAAAAATAAATAAGTTATACATATAAATAATGCTATTTTTCTAATGAATGATTTGTATTTTTCAGAAGATTTTATTTTTATAATGAAGGGGAGGAAAAAGATTAAAGGGAGTGGAAATAATGGAAACAAACACAGCAAATTCAAGAGTGATTAAAAATTATAAAGGAACAGAACTGCATGCAAAAGGTTGGATCCAAGAGGCTGCACTTCGGATGCTCATGAACAATCTTGACCAGGAAGTAGCTGAGCGTCCAGAGGATTTAGTGGTATATGGCGGAATTGGCAAGGCTGCACGAAACTGGGAAGCTTATGACGCGATTGTTAAATCTCTGCTTGAACTTGAAACTGATGAAACACTGCTAATTCAGTCTGGTAAACCCGTAGCTATTTTTAAATCACATAAAGACGCACCTCGGGTATTGCTAGCCAATTCCAACTTAGTACCTGCCTGGGCAAATTGGGAGCATTTCCACGAGCTAGATAAAAAGGGATTAATGATGTATGGACAAATGACAGCAGGCAGTTGGATTTATATTGGAACGCAGGGAATTGTCCAAGGAACCTATGAAACGTTTGCGGAGCTTGCCCGTCAGGAATTCAGCGGGTCTTTAAAGCATACGATTACGTTAACTGCCGGACTTGGGGGAATGGGTGGTGCTCAGCCGCTAGCTGTAACGATGAATGATGGTGTTTGCTTGGCCATTGATGTTGATGAAACAAGAATTGATCGCCGGATTGAAACCGCTTACCTTGACGTGAAAACAAGCGATTTAGAAGAGGCTATTAATCTTGCAAAAGAAGCAAAGAAAGCCGGTAAGCCGCTCTCCATTGGTCTTATTGGTAACGCAGCAGAAATTTTACCATTAATGATCGAAAAAGGGTTTAATCCGGATGTGTTAACAGACCAAACATCTGCCCACGACCCGTTAAATGGTTATGTGCCTGTAGGCTTTAGTTTAGAAGAGGCAGCCACTCTAAGAAAAGTAGACCCTACTAAATATGTAAAACTATCAAAGCAAAGCATGGCAATCCACGTAAAAGCGATGCTGACGATGCAGCAGAAGGGTGCCATTACCTTTGATTATGGCAATAACATTCGTCAGGTAGCGAAGGATGAGGGAGTAGAAAATGCCTTTGATTTCCCAGGTTTTGTGCCTGCCTATATCCGTCCATTATTCTGCGAAGGAAAAGGACCATTCCGCTGGGCGGCATTGTCGGGGGATCCTGAGGATATTCGAAAAATTGATGAAGTCCTGCTTCGTGAATTTAAGGATGATGAGCACCTTTGTAAATGGGTGAGAATGGCTCAAGAAAAAATCAGTTTCCAAGGACTTCCGGCACGGATTTGCTGGCTTGGATATGGGGATCGTGCCCGTTTAGGAAAAATTATTAATGATTTGGTTGCCTCTGGTGAAGTATCGGCCCCGATTGTTATTGGCCGTGACCACTTAGATGCAGGCTCGGTTGCATCTCCTAACCGGGAAACAGAGGGAATGAAGGATGGAAGTGACGCTGTTTCTGACTGGCCAATCCTTAATGCCATGATCAATGCTGTCGGAGGTGCAAGCTGGGTTTCACTTCACCATGGCGGCGGAGTCGGAATGGGTTATTCACAGCATTCAGGAATGGTTATTGTCGCAGATGGTACAAAGGAAGCAGAAGTTCGTTTACAACGAGTATTAACGACAGACCCTGGGATGGGCGTAGTCCGTCATGCAGACGCAGGCTATGATCTAGCAATTAAGACGGCAAAGGAAAAAGGCATTAAAATGCCAATGCTGAAACAAGACTAAAGAGGTGGTACGGGTGAGTAAGCCAATTTTTATAAGGAATGCGTCTCAGCTCGTTACTTTACAGGGGAGTTCACATGCTCCTCTTGTAAAGGAAGCGATGTCTGAGCTAGGTTTAATTGAAAATGGAAGTGTTTGGATTGAGAATGGTGTCATCTGCGATGTAGGAATAGATGAGGAACTTTTTGAGAAATATAAACAGCGTCTTGGTGAAGCTGAAGTAGTCGATGCAAGCGGAAAGCTTGTCACTCCAGGTTTAGTTGATCCTCATACTCATCTTGTTTTTGCTGGAAGCAGAGAAAATGAGTTTAATATGCGGCTTCAAGGTGCCACCTATATGGAGATCATGAACAGCGGCGGCGGGATTCATGCGACAACAAGAAGAACAAAGTCAGCTTCCTATGAAGAGCTTTTTGAAGAAAGCTTTGAACGCTTAAATCAATTTCTACGTCACGGCGTGACAACGGTCGAAGCGAAAAGCGGCTATGGGATGGAGTGGGAAACCGAGCTTAAACAACTTGAAGTAGCTAAAATGCTAAACGAAAAACATGTCATCGATATAGTTCCAACTTTTATGGGCGCTCACGCTGTTCCAAAAGAGTATAAAGAGAAACCTGATAAATTTGTAGAATTGTTGATTAATGAAATGATTCCAAAAGTAGCTGAGATGGGATTGGCCGAATTTAATGATGTTTTTTGTGAGCATGGTGTTTTTACTCCAGAACAGTCAAAGCGAATTCTTGAGGCAGGTAAGCGTTACGGACTAATTCCGAAAATTCATGCGGATGAAATCGAGCCGTATGAAGGAGCAGAACTAGCAGCCGAGGTTGGAGCCATTTCAGCAGATCATTTATTGAAAGCTTCTGAAAAAGGGATGCTTAGGATGGCTGAAAAAGGTGTGGTCGGCGTGCTGCTTCCAGGGACAGCTTACTTTTTAATGGCGGAATCTGCAAATGGCCGTAAAATGATTGATTTGGGAGTGCCAGTGGCGTTGTCTACCGACTGTAACCCTGGTTCGTCACCGACTGTGTCACTGCCCTTCATTATGAATCTTGGCTGTTTGAAGATGGGTATGACTCCTGCTGAGGTGATTACTGCAGCAACCATTAATGCAGCACATGCAATTAATCGCGGCCGGGAAATTGGCAGTTTAGAGGTTGGCAAAAAAGCCGACATTACGATGTTCAGTGTTGATAATTATATGAAGCTTCAATATTCTTATGGGGTCAATCATACGCATACGGTGATAAAAAATGGAGTGGTGGTTGTCAGAGGAGGTCAATTGCTTGAAGAGCTTTCTCTATCCAACAATTAATCCACCCAGTTTTACATGGGTGAGACCAGAGAGCGGGGAAGATTCGAAGGTTCATGAATGGATTCAGCCAATCGCGACTGTGAAAGATGTTGAAAAGAGCAAGGAGGCCGAGGTGGTGATCCTCGGTGTTCCTTTGTCTCGTTCATCCATAAGTGCATCAGGCGCGTCCGAATTTCCTGAAGCCTTTAGACGTTCTTGGCGGAGCTTTGCAACTTATAATCTTGATGATGATGTTGATTTGGCACCAATGACAGCACTTGACCTTGGGGATGTTCCGATGCATGTCACGGATATTCGAAAGTGCCATGACAACATCATTCAGGCAGCTGCATTGGTTCATAGCCATTTTCAAGGTTCAAAAGTATGTGCAATCGGCGGTGATCACTCGATTACCGCGATGATGGTAAAAGGAATGCAACAGGCAAAGCCTTCTGAAAAAATAGGAATCTTACAATTTGATACCCATTTTGACTTACGAGATATGTCTGATAACGGACCTTCGAATGGAACACCGATGCGAAATTTAATCGAGAGCGGTGTGGTGGAAGGCAGTCATATGTACAACATTGGTCTCCATGGCTTTTTCAATACAAAGGATTTAAAAGAGTATGCAGATGAAAAAGGGGTTAATTATTTTACACTCCGAACAGCAAGAAAGAAGGGAATAGTAGAAACGGTGCAGCACTGCTTAGAAGAATTAGCTGCTAAGGTTGATACCATTTATTTAACCGTAGATATGGATGTCTTAGATATTGCTTATGCTCCAGGGGTACCGGCATCAACACCGGGAGGCATGACAACGGAAGAGCTGCTAGAAGGGGTACTAGCAGCAGGCCGTCATCCAAAAGTAAAAGCAATGGACATCGTCTGCCTCGATCCATTAAAAGACACACTCGTCCAGCCAACCGTTAAACTAGGGACACACGTTTTCCTAACATTCCTAACGGGCGTCATGTTCCAACAGAGTGCTAGCAAATAGATAGTGCGTGCTACTAGATTGATAGATTTGGTGACAGGTACCACTGAAATACAAATGTCCTCCTGGGGTGGACAATATGGTAGATTTAGTAATCTGTGATTTTCGGGATTTAATAGGGGTAAGGGGGATTGGGTATGGATAATCGGCAGTTACAGCAGGTGCAGAAGCCAGAGTTGCAGAATAGTAATTTGTTGAATGTTATGAAGTTCTTTGTTTTTAGTGCGATTGGTATTTTTGTATTTTTTGTTCCCGTAACTTTGAATGGGAAGTCTTCCATTATGTTGGACCATTTTGTTACTTATATACAGCTTGCTGTGCCAAGTATTTTACCTTACTATGCTTTATTGGTTATTTTTTTAGGTGCGATCTATCCATTCGTTACAAGGTCATGGAATAAGGATGCTGTTACCACAGTGTTTTCACTTCTGAAAGTTTTTGGACTTGTTACAGCAATAATGCTCGTATTTAATGTTGGTCCGAAATGGTTTTTTGAACCTGATATGGCACCATTCCTTTTTAACAAACTTGTAGTTTCGGTTGGCCTTTTAGTTCCAATTGGCTCTGTTTTTCTTGCCCTCCTAGTAGGTTATGGGCTGCTCGAATTTATCGGAATATTCATGCAGCCAGTCATGAGACCAATTTGGAAAACTCCGGGAAGATCAGCCATTGACGCGGTAGCATCTTTTGTAGGAAGCTATTCCATTGGGCTTTTAATTACCAACCGTGTATTTAAAGAAGGGAAATATACAATTAAAGAAGCAGCCATTATTGCCACGGGTTTTTCAACTGTTTCGGCAACCTTTATGATTGTTGTGGCGAAAACATTGAATCTAATGGAAGTGTGGAATGCATATTTTTGGGTAACCTTAGTTGTAACTTTCATCGTTACCGCTATTACAGTAAGAATTTGGCCGCTAAATAAAATGAGTGAGTCCTATTATAAGGGCATGGAGGGTGATGAGGAGGTTATCATTAAGAAGGACCGTGTTAAAACAGCATGGAAAGAAGCGATGATTACCGCTGACCAATCTTCAAGCTTAGGTAAAAATATTTGGGTCAATCTTAAAGATGGTTTTATCATGACGATGGGAATCTTGCCTTCCATCATGTCAGTTGGGTTACTTGGACTTATATTAGCTGAATTTACACCGTTATTTGATTGGCTTGGTTATATTTTTTATCCTTTCACGGCACTCGTTCAACTTCCAGAACCAATGCTGGCGGCCAAAGCAAGCGCAGTCTCAATCGCAGAAATGTTTCTGCCTGCCCTGTTAGTAACAAAGGCAGCCATTGTTACTAAGTTTGTTATCGCTGTTGTTTCGGTATCATCGATTATCTTTTTCTCAGCCGTAGTTCCATGTATTTTATCGACAGAAATCCCACTTACGATTGGTAAGCTCGTGGTGATCTGGTTTGAAAGGGTCGTATTCACTATTTTACTTGCTGCACCTATTGCTTACTTAATTTTATGAAACAAAAATATGAAACAAAAAACTGTTCCTTTTTAATGGGGGGAACAGTTTTTTATTATGAAAAGATACATAATAACAAAAAGAATATTTATTAACTACAGATAAGTTATTCATCATGTTTATTGAGGTGAGCTAATCAATGCCAATGCTGGATGTGAAAGGTGTTAGCCTATATTATAATGTTAAAGGAAATGGAACGCCCATAGTTTTTATTCATCCTCCTTTACTTACCTGTGAAAATTTCAGATATCAAATAGAAGAACTTTCTCAGTATTTTAAAGTTATTTCTTTTGATATAAGAGGCCATGGACGAAGCCAGTATTCTTTCAAGCCCATTACTTATCAGTTAATTGTAGAGGATATAACTCATCTTTTAGACCATTTAGGACTAGAAAAAGCATTTCTTTGCGGTTATTCAACGGGTTCGTCTGTGGCGTTGGAATTTATGTTGACCTATCCAGACAGAGCATTTGGAAGTATTTTAGTCAGCGGAATGTCGGAAGCAAGTGATTTTTACAATCGTAAGAGGATTTCTTTATCAATCAAACTCGCAAATCCAGTTACTTTTTCTATACTAGCCCAAGCGATTACTATTGGTAATGCTGATTCAATGGAGACATTTAAATCATTGTACCGAGAAGCAGAAAAAGGTGACGTTAAAAATATTAATCAATATTTTCAATATAGTTTGGAATATAATTGTACGAAACAGCTAGAAAATATTGAACTACCCGTATTATTGGTCTATGGTAAGAAAGACAAATCATTTCATCAATATGCTAAAATTTTGCATGAAAAATTGCGATATAATGAATTAAAGTTTTTATCTAATGAAAAACATCAAATACCCACAAAAGCAAGGCCACAATTGAATCAATTAATAAAAGATTTTGTGCACTTACATAATAAGAGTTGAATTCTAAAATTATTTTAAAGGTAGGAACCGACCGTAGGCATGGATAACTCGGGTTATTAAGGAGTGTTAACACTTGTAGCAACTATACTTCCTATTAAAGCGCTGTCTATAATATGATGTGATTTCTATTCTTTAATAATTGGTTCGTTTAATAGGAGAGTCTGATTGAATATTTCAAAGTTCGGGAAATTTTTTCTATTTCTTGGGAAAGCGCAAGAACAGACATTTCTTGAGCTATTGTGTCAATTGTTGTTGTCTTAAAAAAGGCGGCAAAAATTGATTTCATCGAGACCCCCAGGAAGAAAAGAGTGATTTTGAAAATAGAGAGGACTACAGATGAAAATTATCGTAATTTCGGATACGCATCTTCCGAAAAGAAAAAAAGGATTGCCTGTTAGGTTATTAGAGGAATTAAAGGATGTCGAACTCATCATACATGCGGGTGACTGGCAGACGATTGATGTTTATCATGAGCTGCACAGGTATGGAAGAGTTGAAGGTGTTTATGGAAACATAGATGATGCGGGGATTGTCGGATTATTACCATCGAAATTGATTGTTGAAGCAGGCGGTTTTAGATTTGGCATTACACATGGTCACGGGAAGGGAAAAACAACTGAAAAGCGTGCTATTGCAGCTTTTGAAGGAGAGAACGTAGATTGTATAATCTTTGGTCATTCTCATATCCCTGTCAAGAGGTATGAAGGGGATCTATTGATTTTTAACCCTGGTTCGCCTACTGACAAAAGAAGACAAAAGCTGTTTTCTTTTGGGGTTATCACTGTTAGTGATAAAATAACGGCAGAACATATTTTTTTTAATGAAGAATAGCAACAGTGGAAGGAGAATGAACCAATGGAAAATGGAGTGATTGTTTATACAACAAACGACTGTATTGAATGTACAATGGTCAAAAAAGTACTGACTGAAGAAGGTATTCCTTATGTAGTTAGGGATATTTCAATTAATCCCGAATATCAACAAGAAGTGGAGAAGTATGGCTATTTAGGCGTACCGGTAACGGTGTTAGGAAATAAAGCAGTAAAGGGTTTTACGAATGAATTAAAGGAAATTATTGAAACAGCAAAAAAGAGCTAATGTTTAGTTAGCTCTTTTCGTTAGTTTAAAAACCTGCTAGTTTCTTAGCATAAAGCATATTGGTTTTTAAGATTTCATAGTAAATTCCCGGATATCCAGCTACTAAAGCAATATCGTGTGAGGGGTTGCAGTGGTCAATTTCTGAAATCCAAATATCACCTAATTCACCAACCGTAATATCAACAGCCGCGTTTGCCAAATGTACTCCCATGGCTTCTATTTCATTAACAGTATCGATCGCAATATGGTTCAATTCTTCATAGGTCAAGGAAGCATGCAACTCACTTTGCTGTAAGAAATCTTTTACGATGTCTTTTTCAAATTTGACCAGAGGCAATAATTTACCATCCTTCTTCACTGATTGATCGCCTCTCGTAAACGAGCCCATTACCTGCCATTGACCTGAGTAGTTTTTTACTATAATAAACCTTATGGTGATGGTTCGATAGCCTGTTACATCTATGGATTCTTGTACCAGGTTTTCTCCATCTTTAAAGTATTTACTAAAGATTGAATAGGCCTGATCTCGATTATTAAATCTATAAGTCTTTGTTTCCATATTGGTTAAATTTGTCATAACAAGTGAGTTTGAATCTCTTAGTAATACCCTATATGCCTGCCGATTGGCGCTGTTTAGCGACTTTACCGTTAAATTAGGGAATTTCTTTAAAAAATAATATAGGTCTTGTGGTGATCCATAAAGGTTTGTATCGGGAAGATAACATTTTACCCCGATCGAATTGGCCAATTTCTTGTGTATACTCCATCGAGTAAGAAAGAAATCATTAAAAACGGCATTACCGATAATCTCTTTGAAATGTTGAATCCAGGCAGTGCTCACCGAAGAGGTCATCACAAAAATAGAGGCAGGATATGGATAGATTCCTTCTTCCCATTGCTTTTTTTGAGGATTATAAAGATAGCCTTTTACTAGATGGTTAACTTTATCCACGTGATCAAGAGAAAAGACAAGGATAGCACCCTTAATTTCACGATAAAGTAAAACATAATCACGAAGATGATCAAGATATTTCTTAATTGAGCTTTGATAATAACCTGCAAGTAAACCGATAAAGGGTCCAATTTGTATTTCGTTGCCATTCTGCTTGATTTCAAGGCTGCAATGCTGTGGTATATTCAGCATGTCCAAAATATCTTCAGATAGGCTTGCCCCATTTAGTGGCAGTTGATCAGAAATGTCTACAATTGATTGATAAGTGTTTGATCCAAATCTGATTTTTCTTGCAGTAATTTGAGTAATTCCCATTGATTCTGCCAACTTGGGATGTAACGTTAGGATACCTCTGTTAGAAGTATTTCTTGATAGCAGAATAATATTTTCCATTTGAACTCCCCCTAACCTTATTACTGGATACGTTATTATATGTACCAATTATTAAGATTGTCTTAAAAATGGGGGTATTTTTCCAATTTGGACAAGTGTACCATTGTTTTTGTGAAATATTATTAATGAACTTAATTTTCTTGATCAGGCTTGTTTTTATCTTCATTTTGTTCAACAGGGTGTCCATATAGCTCATTGATTTCATTAGCTAATTCATCTAAAAATTCATCTGTCAGCAATGGCTTTTTCTGATTAGGCATAAATTTTTCTCCAATCTTTATTTTTTAAAAAATTTTGATTTACAATTGGGAAACACAGGAGTATGATAATCACAGTTTCATATTTCTAAATCGCTGAGACCAAATTGGTGCGGGGGACCCATTCATATGGATAGTATATCCAAGGGGTGAATCCTTTAATAGGTAGGGCTACTCAAGGCCCGAATCCGACAGCTAACCTCGTAAGCGTTAATGAGAAGGAAGGTGGAGCTTGTGAGACAGGTATAAAATGTCTGCAGGTCTATTTAACTTTGACTTGCAGGCATTTTTTTGTGCTTTTTAGCAAGATAAGAACTTTATAGAAAACACGGTGGTGCAGAGCAATGGTATCTTCGGTCAAAAGATTATTAATTGGCAGACCTTTAAAGTCAACAGAATTAGGGGAGCAAAAGCTGAATAAAACAAAAGCGTTGGCAATTCTTTCATCTGACGCACTATCATCTGTGGCTTATGGTCCAGAACAAATCCTGATCGTACTCGTAACAGTTAGTGCAGCTGCCTTTTGGTATTCGATTCCGATTGCAATTGGTGTATTAATTTTATTAGCAGCATTAATTTTATCTTATCGACAAATTATTTTTGCCTACCCGCACGGCGGAGGAGCTTATGTAGTATCAAAGGAAAATTTAGGCGTAAATTATGGACTCATATCCGGAGGCTCGCTGCTCGTTGACTATATCTTAACGGTAGCTGTAAGTGTTTCAGCAGGAACAGATGCGATTACGTCCGCTTTTCCAGCCCTGCACGATCATAATGTGGGTATTGCGATTATTTTTGTCATTTGTATTACTACTTTAAATCTAAGAGGTGTAACGGAGTCTGCTTCTATTTTAGCATATCCGGTCTATTTATTCGTGCTTGCTTTATTTATTTTAATTGGTGTGGGGATATTTAATATTTTAACAGGGCAGGTCCCGGCAGAATTGCAAACACCTGTTGGAACACCTATTGCTGGGATTTCTTTATTTCTGCTCTTAAGAGCATTTGCCTCAGGCAGTTCTGCCCTTACGGGAGTTGAGGCGATATCAAATGCAATTCCAAATTTTAAAGATCCAGCTCCAAAAAACGCAGCAAAAACGCTGGCTGCAATGGGCGGATTACTGGCTATTTTATTTTCTGGAATTGTCTTGTTAGCCTATTACTATGGGATTACTCCGAATGAAAAGGTTACAGTCGTTTCTCAAATTGCGGAGCAAACATTTGGACGTAACTTTATGTATTTCTTTATACAAGGCACAACGGCATTAATTTTAATTCTTGCTGCAAATACAGGGTATACAGCTTTTCCATTACTGGCAGTCAATCTCGCCAATGATAAGTTTATCCCAAGAATGTTTAAGATTAGAGGGGACCGATTAGGGTATTCGAATGGAATTATCACACTGGGTTTAGCTTCAATCTTGTTAATTATCTTTTTCAAAGGACAAACAGAACACTTAATTCCGCTTTATGCTGTGGGGGTTTTCATTCCGTTTACCTTGTCCCAAACGGGGATGATGCTAAAATGGCTGCGTGAAAAGCCTCAGGGCTGGGTATCTAAGCTTATCACTAATACGATGGGTGCTATTATTTGTTTTGTTGTTACCATCATGTTCTTTTTAACAAAGTTCGCACAGGTATGGCCAGTATTAGTATTCTTACCAGTGATCGTTTTTGTCTTTTACCGGATTAGAAAGCATTATGAAGCAGTGGGAGACCAGCTTAGATTAAATTGTGAGGAACCAGCAGTGCCCATTGACGGGAACGTAATTATTGTTCCTGTCGCAGGGATAACGCAGGTGGTTGAAAACTCATTGAATTATGCAAAATCCCTAGGTGCGGATCAAGTACTCGCAGTCTATGTGTCCTTTGAAAGAGACGATGAAAAGAAGTTTGAAGAAAAATGGAATAAGTGGCAACCGGATATAAGACTAGTCACCCTGCACTCCCATTACAGGAGTATCATCCAGCCGCTGACCAAATTTGTTGATACTGTCCAGCATAAAGCCAGTGAGGCGAATTATCGAGTTACCGTTATCATACCACAATTCATACCAAAAAAAGGCTGGCATAATATCTTGCACAATCAATCAAGCTTACTAATCAAAGCGTACCTTTTATATAAACGAAATGTCATTATTACAACAGTACCATATCATCTAAAAAAATGAATCAAAGAGCAGCTTCCGGTTCGGGAGCTGCTCAATTTTTGTTTTTATGACTGGTGAAGATACACCCGGGAACTTGAAAGGTCCGTCCATTTGCAGTTAAAGAAATAGAACAAATAGCCGTACCGATGATGGTTTCATGCAGAAAATGTATGTTTGAAAGAACGGCATTGTCATGAAAATAGACTCCAGAAGCTTGTCCCTCAGCTGTTAAAATCATGCCGGTACCGCCCCCGGAAACAGGTTCATATGTTGGCAAACCAGGTGCACCGGATTTAAAAACAAAACTATTGTTTTGATTTATTTCATCACCATAAAGAATGGAAATATAACTGTTATTAACTTTACAATCAACATTACAAATTCGCGCAGAAACAGTAATAATGCCATTAGAAGGGAAACGATCGATTAAGGTTTCGACTGGTACGGCGGTTGCCGATACGCTTGCACGACAATTACAACTTTCCATAAAACACCTCTCATTCACAATATTACTTATTTATATGAAACAGCATGTCTTTTGGTTTGGACAAGGAGTGGAGTAAAATGGAAAAGTACAAAATAATATTGTACATTAGGGAAAACTTTTTCGTAATTTGTATTTGATTGGAAGACCCAACGTATGGGAAAATATGGCGAGGTGATAAATTAATGTTGAAATTTGATTTACATACACATCATGATCGGTGTGGTCATGCAAGGGGAGGCATTCGAGATTATATCGAAGCCGGTATAGATAAGGGTTTAAATATAATAGGAATCTCTGACCATACCCCGTATTTTTCAAGTAAAGAAGACCATCCCTTTCCTCACATAACCATGGCAACAAGCCAATTTCCTGAATATGTAGAGGAAGTCTTAAGGTTAAAACAAGAGTATGCTGGAAAGATTGATGTCTTATTAGGAATTGAGGCAGATTTCTTTCCTGAATATGTTGAAAACTACCGGCCTTATTTTGACCGATACCCATTTGATTATATTATTGGATCTGTTCATCATGTGGATGGGGTGAGTATTTTTAAGAAGGATCGCTGGGAAGGGCTCAGTTCTAATGATCAAATACGGACCAAAGAATCCTATTATTCATTAATTGAGCAATCGGCTCGCAGCGGCATGTATCAAATACTCGGTCATATTGATGCGATGAAAGGCTTCTATCCTGACTTTTCAAACATACAAACTGCTGCAGTCGAACACACCTTAAAGGTTATAGCGGAAAGCGATGTTGCAATTGAAATTAACACCTCAGGAAAAACCAAATACGTGGGGGGCTGGTATCCTGCAGATGACATATTAGAAATGGCCCTCCACCACGGAGTAAAAGTCACCTTTGGCTCAGACGCCCACGACCCAGAGCGAGTCGGAGACGAATTCAAAACCGTCCAAACCCGCCTCAAAGAAATAGGCTTCAAAGAATGGGTCTACTTTAAAGAACGAAAGAGAAATGCAGTAAAACTATGAATAACTGCATAAATGGTGACAGGCACCACAACGGCACCACAATCAAAAAATGTAATGGATTCTGTGTCCATTACATTTTTTCTTGTTTGTGTTTAAGAGTAATTATTAGTTTTTTGCTAATAAAGCTTTTGTAAATTTCCTAGTACGGGAATACATGAGTAGAAAAACGAAGGCGCTTGCTATTCTCATAATGGAGTTTAATTCCATTGCTTTTTGTATGCCTAGTCCTTCTAACAGCAAGATACCAATTTGCGGGGCAATGAAGGCCACGAAGGAAAGGAGTACATTATAAGTAGTGATACAATAGGTTCGTGTTTCTACTGGTGATTGTTCCAGTAATAGGTTAAATAATAATAGAACAACACCAGAAATAAAAAATCCGGATAGTGCTTGAACACCCGTTAAATAGAATAAATTGTCAGACAGTACGGTTAGAAAAGGAACGAGCGCCATGCCTAGCGCAGCCCATACGAGCATGAGGGTATTAGATTTTGCCTCTGCCCATTTTTTCCATATAGGGAACGTAAAGATTTGCACCAATTGACATGCCACTGAAAAGATACTAATCCATAGGATAGTCGCTTCTGCAATTCTAACATGATAAATATTGAATATACCCCAGGACATCTGCCAGGTGAAGTTAAAGCAAAGTGCCGCAATCAGGAACCATTTGTAACCATGATCTTTAAAAATGGACCAATCCATTGATGATTTTTTGGTAGTCGTGACAGTTTGAACTGTCTCTTTATGTTTCATTAAGATAACCACTTCTAGAAATCCAAAAAGTAAGGCTGTGAAAAATAACCACTGGTATGCGCTAGCGTTATTGGTTTGGTTCTTCATGATAACCCCGATAATCAGTGTGGAAATCATTCCAGCAATCGTCAACAACCTGTTGCGATCACTAAAAAAAGAACCCCTTCGTTCGTCTTTAATCATTCCGCTAATCAATGTCTGCCAGCCGATGTTTGCGATGGTCGCGGGTACATTCATGAATGCAATAATGATTAAGAAAACCCAAGCTTGATAGGATGATTGAATATAAACAACGCCAATAAGAAGCAAAAATAATAGCCGGGCCCATAAAACCGCCATGGCAACTGTTTTCTTCTGCATCTCCAATCGATTTAACAGAATGGCAGCAGGGATGGTCATTAAGAGTGCAATTAAAGGCGGCAGAGAACTAATTAATCCAACTTGGTAATTCGTTGCTCCAAGAATCGAGATAGCAAAGATGGGATAAAAATTGCCTGCCAGATTGATAGCAATGGTAGAAACCATTCCATGATAGATACTAATTTTTTCATTATATGTACGCACGATTCTTCACCAGTTTCTCTATTAATCAATAACGATATCATTATACTACGGTATCCGAAATTTCTATAGAAATCTTTTTCAAATTTATATAGAAAAAATATACTGTTCGTACAACAAATAATATTCAAGTTAGCTGCAATGCAGTATAATAAAATTTTGGCTTTATATTTCAGTTTTCTAGGAGTTTTTTTATATGAATCAAACATTCACATTAAAGGAAAAGACAAAACAAATTTTTGTCATGCTAGTACCTATTTTAATTACTCAGCTTGGCATGTTTTCGATGGTGTTTTTTAACAACATTATGTCAGGAAAATATGGTTCCTCTGACCTAGCAGCTGTTGCGATTGGTTCGTCGATCTGGAGCCCGATATTTACTGGCATTAGTGCAATTCTGCTTGCGGTATCGCCGATAGCTGCTCAGCGCTTTGGGGAAAAGAGAAGTGGAGAAGTTGCATCTGTTGTCCGGCATGGCCTCTACCTTTCTCTTATGATTACCATAGTAGTAATTATTCTTGGTGTCTTCTTTTTAGATCCACTTTTAGATAAAATGAATCTTCCTAGTGACGTCCAGGAAACTGCCTTTGACTACTTGGCTGGGCTTAGCTATGGAATCCTTCCACTATTTATTTTTAATGTGCTTAGGTCATTTATCTATGCATTAGGAAAAACTAGGGTAGTTATGTATATTTTGCTCTTGTCTTTGCCCCTGAACTTATTTTTGAATTATGTATTGATCTTTGGAAACTGGGGTTTCCCGGAACTTGGTGGGGCTGGTGCTGGATATGCCACTTCTATCACGGAATGGGTAATAACAGGAATGACGTTGTTCGTTGTAAAAACACAGAAGCCGTATTCAAGCTTTGCTGTCTTTGAGAATTTGAAGAATTTTTCCTTGGCGGAGTGTAAGGAAATACTTAAAATTGGTGTGCCGATGGGACTATCAACATTCTTTGAAACGAGTATGTTTGCTGTCGTAACGATTCTATTGAGTAAATTTAATGTGACGACAATTGCGGCCTATCAATCTGCATTAAACATTGTTTCATTTCTCTATATGATACCGATTAGCATATCGATGGCACAAACGGTTCTAGTAGGTTATGAAGTAGGGGCACGAAGATACAAGGATGCAAAGAGCTACAGCTGGCTGGGAATTTATCTAGGTATCATAATTGCAGTAATTACCGGGGTATTAGTAATTCTATTTCGTTACCAAGTGGCTGGTTTTTACTCGAATGAAGCAGAAGTCATTAATTTAACTGCCCATTTCTTAATTTTTGCATTGTTCTTCCAAATCAGTGATGCCATTCAAGTAACCGCACAAGCTGCCCTGAGGGGATATAAAGACGTTAATATTGCCTTTGTAATGACCTTAATAGCATACTGGTTAATCTGTCTTCCGGTGGGCTACGTACTTGCAAACTTTACGGGATTGGGAGCAACAGGCTATTGGCTGGGGCTTACCGCAGGCTTGTTAGCAGCAGGAATAGCATTATCGTGGCGACTAATCTATATCCAAAAACGAAAATTCATAGAAGAAGCAGTACAATCACACTAAAACAATCCAATATAGGTAAAATGTAAAATAAAAAATCTTACCCTGTATCAGGGTAAGATTTTCTTTTTGTCAGAGTAATAGTTAAATATGTATTTTCTGTGTATTTATGAATTTTCAGTTAACATTTGAATGGCTATTTTGGAAAAAGAAATAAAACTTGCAAAAAATCATAAAAAAGATAATTTTGAGGGGATAAAATAAATGTCGAACGATGTCTTGAAGCGAAAATGTATGAGTCGAAATCAAATAATCATTTATTATACATCAAAATAAATGTTAGTCAACTGGATTTACTCTCACCGAACCGAATGTCTGAAACAGTCAAAAAATTATTTATATATAACAGATTTACTTTATATCTTCTAGTAAAATATACTATTTTTGAGGAGGTATAATGTGGAAATTTATTTAGGAAACCTATTAAAATACATCACCCTTGGGTAATGATCTTGCCGGACCCAAACCCAAGGGCGATGCGAGTTGAGTATACAACTTTATCGTTAGTATACTCTTATTCTTAAAATAATCAACTAATAAAACAAGAAAAGAGGCTAACGAATTGATGGACATAAGAGAAAAACACCTAATCAATGAAAAGACGGTCTTATTAACAGGTGAGTACAATGATCGAGGAGAATTATGGTCCAGGATAATCGAAGGGGAAGAAACTTTCCTTGTAAGAAAAAGTCCAAATACGGTTATTGAGGAAACATTATTACATGTAGGGTCAAATTTTCTTGGAGCGAGACGCAGTGCAAAATTTCTGCTTTCTCCAACGAGAATGCATCCGATTAGTGTGAATCCACAAATGGGTATTTTATTATTTCCTACTAAAAGTTTGAAGTGCCATTGTAACATATGGTTTTCACTTATTCATGTAAAAAATGCAAACCCTGTTGGAATCAATCAAATTGAAGTGTTAACGAGCTTTGGTCATACAATCTTAATCGATATGTCGGAAAGAACCTTTAATAACAAACGCCAAAAAGCAATTCAGCTTCAAGAAGCCATTATCCATAATTTGAATTGCCCGTTAAATTTCTATGTCGAGCCAAAGAAGGGCTTTTATATTAGTAAAAACCCAAAAGAAAATAATTATTTCATTGAGAAAAAATAAAGAATGAGAGCAGTTTCCTTAATGGAGGCTGCTCTTTTTGTAACCCACTTTTGTACCAAATAGTGGAATAGTTTAGCTATGAATAAACAATCCTAATAACGGAGGATTAGAGTTCAATAAGCATAAATTTGTAACATTATGACATTCCCTTGAAACAACAAGTGAGTTAGTAGGAGTGTTAGCGAATATGAAACGTCCAGTTGTTAATAAAATTAAAACAAATCATATAGAAATCAGCGAAGAGTTGTTTCAACAGGATGAAAGTATCAAAAAAAACTACTTTTCTGGAGATCTATTACTTGATATTCCTAAAATAAAAGCACTTTACTCTTATCCGAAAAATATAGACTTTACGGTAAGGGAATTCACTATTCATAGGATGGGGAGAAAGGCAGTTATATTCTTTATTCCATCTTTGACTGACACGAAATTAATCGAGGAGGAAATAATAACCCCTTTAATATCAGGTGCCAAAGACATTATCGATATCCCGTCTGCTATAAGTATCAGTACAATCAAAGAAGAGAAGGTCATATCCGGTGCAGTAAGTGAATTAAACACAGGAGCTACTTTGTTACTTGTTGAAGGTATAAGTGTGATTTATATCCTAAAAACGGATTCTGCAGCAGGAAGAAGTGTGGAAAAACCACAAAATGAAACAACGTTATTAGGTCCAAAAGAATCATTCGTTGAGAAAGCAGACCAAAATATTTCACTTATCCGGAAAAAAATTCGGTCAGAAGATTTTACTGTTGAAAAAATGATAATCGGCAGCCGCTCCCAAAATGAAGTCTATATCATTTACAACAAGGAATTAGTCGGAGGAAAAATCTTAACTGAAGTAAAATCAAGAATTGAGTCTGTTCAAAAAGATGCAGTACAAAACCTCGGTCTCCTGAATCAACATATAGAAGATCGATCAACCAGTTTATTTCCAACCATTTTGCAGACGGAAAGGCCGGACAGAGCTGCATCCTTTATCGAAGATGGTCACGATATTGTGGTGATGAACAACTCCCCGTTTGCGCTCGTAACACCAGCAACATTTTGGTCCTTTTATCATTCAGCCGACGATCATTATTTACGATTTATTTATGGGAATTTCACAAGACTTTTAAGAATGACTGCCATGTTTATTACCTTGTTTACCCCTGCTATTTATATTGCCATTACAAATTATCACATTGAAATGCTGCCCGCGGATTTACTCTTGGCGATCGCAGGTGCCCGTGAGATGGTCCCATTCCCAGCTATCTTAGAATTACTTTTAATGGAAATGGCCTTTGAATTAATACGGGAAGCGGGTATTAGGGTGCCAACTCCAATTGGTCCAACGATTGGCATTGTTGGTGCGTTAATATTAGGTCAGGCTGCAGTCGAGGCAAATTTAGTTAGTCCAATCGTCGTGATTGTTGTGGCATTAACTGGCCTCTCATCCTTTGCGATAAGTGATGTGAATTTGAATTATGCCATAAGGATAGCTCGATTTGGCTTTCTTTTATCCGCTAGTTTATTTGGTATATTCGGCATGGTGGGCATCTTTATGACAGGATTATTTTATTTATCGGTTGTTAAAACGTTCGGGGTCCCATATTTGGCGCCATTAACACCGAAGTACAAGTCTTCAAAAGATACATTATTTCGGAGAATATTAAAGAATGAAAAATTAAGACCAGCGTATGTCAAAACATACGAGGACACAAATTTTACCAGTTTATAATTGACCGTTCGATTGAAACTGGTTTAGTACCAGAGTCAACAATCAATCGACTATTAGCAATTACTGATGGAGACGCAGACCTATTTTTAGCGATCAAAGGCTCAATTGGTAAATAAAACAATGGTGATACATTTAAAGAAGAAGACCAATATTTAGCTGGGAGTGTTCCGAAAAAAGGTGGAAATCTGGTTCAGTTAATAGGTTCTGCCGTTTTTAAAGAAGGGAAAATGATTGGTAATTTAACAGGAGAAGAGACTCGAGTTGCTCTTCTCCTAGATAATACATCGAGGATTGAAGATATGTATGTGAGTTATCAAGATCCATTGAAAGAAAAATATGTGGTAGGGTGCAGGGTTAAGAAAAAAACGGCCACCAAGGTAAAAGTAAAATTACGAAAGGGACCTCCATTAATTAATGTCAGGGTACCTATTGAAATTGAAGTATTATCTACACCAAGTATGGAAAATTATGCTGAAGACTTAGAAAAACAGACGATCTTGAAGAAGCGGATTGAAAGTGAAACAGAAGAAAATTTAAGTAGACTTGTTAAGAGGACCCAAGATGAATTCAAATCAGAACCTTTTTATTGGTCTTTGCATGTGCGTCCGTTATTTAGTTCAACGAAAGAATACGAAAAGTGGGACTGGACAAATAAGAGATATCCTTTTGCAACGGTGAATTTACAGGTAGATGTAGAAATTGTCGGATTCGGTAAGCAAATGAAGGAATCTGAAATGGAAAAGGTGAGGGATTAGTTGTGCAGGTCATTTTATGGATTGTCGTGCTTTTTGGTGGAATTTACAGTTTTGCGCATGCTTTTTTCCTTCTTAAGGATAAAAATAAACTTGGTGCTTTCGGCATTACCTTAATTGGTTTAGCGATCTGCGCGTGTCCCTTTTTCATTAGATTAAAATAGTGCAGGAAAACAGAGGTCTATCTTGATCTCTGTTTTTTTAAACACTATTTCTAATGGCAGAGGGGGAATAAAATTGAGGAACTGGTAAAAATTATTAGTTAGGAGGTGGGAGTGTGTCCTTATTTCGACCGAAAAAACGAAATGTTAAAAAACCGCAATTGTTAACTCCAAGTAAACTGGTTTCACAAAAGGGAAACACACCAACTTCTAGCTTATTATCAGAGACAGAGCAGCAAATAAAAGATATTCTCGGTAATAATGAAGATTTAAAGTTGAAACATTTTAAAATCTTTGGCCAATTCTCAGCCGCTTGCGTCTATTTTTCAAGTTTAATTAATAAGGATTCACTTAATAAGGATATACTAAAGCCCCTTATGTATGAACCGGAACATCTTATCGGAAAAGAAAAACCACTTACCCAATTAATCGATATAATCCTAACAGAAACTCTATACCATAGTGAGGCGAAGGTTGGATACTGTTTGGACGAGTTAATTGAGCTGCTGCTACGTGGTGAAACTGTGATTATTATTGATGGAATAAAGGAAGCCATTCATATTGGGACACGAAAAGTGGAAAAAAGAGCGATTGACCAACCGCAAACAGAACAGGTCATTCTGGGCCCACGGGAAGGTTTTATTGAAAGTATCGCTACTAATATTGCCCTTTTAAGATACAGACTTCCGACACCAGACTTCCAAGTGAAAACGATGAAAATCGGCCGTCTGACAAAATCAACGGTGGCCATTTGTTACCTTAAAGGAATTGCAAACGAAACGGTCATTAAAGAAGTAGAAAAAAGGCTGTCTGAGATTGATATTGATGCCATTCTTGATGTAGGGTATCTAGAACAATTTATTGAAGATAATCCCTTTTCACCGTTTCCTCAGACTCAATCCACAGAAAGACCTGATAAAACGGTGGCAAATTTAATAGAGGGGCGGGTGGCCATTCTCGTCGATGGATCTCCTTTTTCTTTAATGGTTCCAGTAGTTTTTAATCAATTCTATCAAACGACAGAAGATTATTCATCAAGGTTTTTGATGGGAAGCTTTGTTAGACTGGCCAGGATTTTGGCATTAGTATTTTCGCTCGTTTTTCCATCACTGTATGTATCCCTGATAGCCTTTAATCCGGAACTGCTGCCGACAGAATTTGCAGTAGCAGTTGCGGGCGGTCGGGCAGGGGTTCCTTATCCAGCAGTAATCGAAGTTTTAATTATTGAAGTCGCGATGGAAATATTACGAGAAGCCACCGTACGGCTTCCAAAACAAGTAGGGGGAGCTTTATCGATTGTCGGGGTGCTGGTAATTGGACAGGCGGCAGTTGAGGCAGGTTTATCGAGCCCCATTACTGTAGTGGTCATCGCCTTAACCACGATTGGTTCGTTTGCGACTCCCACGTATACAGCAGCTTTTGCATTACGGATGCTCAGATTTCCAATCATGATATTGGCGGGTATTTTCGGACTATATGGGGTAATGGTAGGTGTTATCTTTATATTTAATCATATGCTTTCATTAAAATCGTTTGGTGTCCCATATATGGCACCTGTTTCTCCATCAGATTATGAGGGAATGAAAGATGTTGTGGTACGAAGTCCATTATGGTGGATGCCAAAAAGACCCAATTTTCTTCATCCGTCTAACCGTTCTAGAATTTCAGAAAGAGATAATAAGATGTTAGAGCATAACAAACTTGGAAATGATCAGCGGGAGGGTATGAGTAATGGGGGATCCGAAGGAGATCACAACACTTCAAGCCACAACGATCTTAATTAGTACGATTATTGGGGTCGGCGTTCTCCCCCTGCCTTTGTTTGCTGTCAGAGCAGGGGAAACAAGTGCTCCATTTGTCACCCTAAATGGTATTGTATTTGCAGCAATTGGATTAATGATCTTAACCTATCTTGGGATTCGGCACCCCAAAAAAACGATTATTACCTATAGTCAAGATATCATTGGGAAATGGCTGGGAAAGAGTTTTAGTCTATTTGTCATCCTCTTTTTTTTAGTATTAACCAGCTTAACTGCACGGGAATTTGGTGCAGTTGTCGTAACGGCAGTACTTAGGGAAACACCTTTGGAAGTAACTGTTATTGTCATGCTTTTACTAGCGTCCATTAGCTGTCGAAACAATATCAATGTTTTTGCGTATATCCACAATCTTTATGTTCCTATGATATTGGCACCCGTTTTAATTGTGGTGGCATTTTCTTTGAAGAATGCCAATCTCTTATATTTGCGTCCGATATTTTTCGGAAATGATATTCGAAATATGGCTGGAGGTATGCTTACTGTTTCAGCACTATTTCAGGGATCCTTCATTATTACGATGATAATTCCCTCCATGAAATTTCCAAAAAAAGCAATGAAAGCTAGCCTTTGGGGCATCCTGATTTCAGGGGGGTTATACCTATTAATAGTGATTGCTACGGTGGCTATTTTTGGCCCGGAAGAAATTAAACAAATCTTTTGGCCAACGTTAGAACTAGCGCGGACAACAGCAGTGCCAGGGAATATCCTGCAAAGGTTGGATATCATCTTTTTGGCGGTTTGGGTATTGGCTGTTTTTACTACTTTATTCTCAAGTTACTACTTTACTATTCATTCCATCAAGGAGCTGTTCAGTCTTAAGGACCATAAAGTGCTCTCCTATTTTATTTTGCCATTTGTATTTTTTTTGGCGATGGCACCGCAAAACATTTTACATATGTATGAGATTATTCAATTTTTTGGAAGAACGGGTTTGCTTATTACGATTATGTATCCAGCATTACTTTTATTAATAGATTTCCTCAAAGGCTGGAGGAGGAAAAAAAATGTGGCAAAATTATCGTAAAATAACAATGCTAATGTTGTTTTCTATCCTCATCTCGTTCCTCTCAGGATGCTGGGACAGCAGGGAAATTGAAAAAAGAGCAAATGTATTGGCGATTGGTGTGGATCTAGCAAGTGAAAAGGAACGGAAAAACGAGGATGAAATCTCTCACTTTAAAGAAAAGTTTCCGAAGCCTGATGAACAAATGATTAAGGTTACAGCCCAAATTGCAGTTCCTGGAGAAATACCACTGGGTCCTCAGCAGCCTGGGGGTTCTGCTAAGCCTGTATTGGTGATAGAGGTTGTTGGCCATACCTTTCAGGATGCCATGTTAAGTCTGCAGCAGGAAGTTGCAGATGAATTGTTTCTAGGTCATTTACGGATTATTGTCCTAAGCGAGGAAATAGCAAGAACTGGAACAAGCCGTTTTAATGATTTTCTAAGACGTAATCCCGAAATTCGCAGAACTGCTTCTCTAGTGATTTCAAAAGAATCCGCTTCAAAATATATGAAATTAACACCAGAGTTGGAACGTATACCATCCCTTTACCTAGCAGACATGGTCGATAATTTGTCCGCAATGGGAAAATATCCGCCCAGCTTCATCGGTCTTTTTTGGACCATATACTCTAGTAAAGGTCAGGATCCTTATCTTCCATATTTAAAACTAAGAGGAAACTCAACCATACAACTTAACGGTCTGGCATATTTTCATGGTGATAAGATGGTCGGTAAGATCAATCCGTTGGAGATAGGTGTTTTTATGTCCGTAATAGGAATTGGCAGAGGCGGTTATGGTGCCTTTGCCGAGGTACCCGGGAAGGATGAATCCGTTTTAATAAGGACAGTCAGCCGCAATACAAGAACGAAAGTCAGTATTAAGAATGGTAAACCGCATGTCTCCATTAAGGTTCAGTATGAAAGTGAAATTGATGAAAAGGAAAGTGCAGGTATTAAGCTATCGGATTCAGCAACATTGAAAAAAATTGAAAAAGCAACCTCTAAAGATGCCAAAAATGCAATGGAAAAATTATTAGCAACGACTCAGAAAAGAAAATCTGATATCTTTGGGTTTGGTGAACATTTTCGTGCCAAACTACCGAACTATTGGAACAAAAACGTAAAAACAAAAGATAACTGGGAGGAAATCTTTCAAAATGTTACGTTTGATGTAAAGGTTGACTCCCATATTCACCGTGTTGGAATGAAGTCAAAATAATTCGAAGGCAGGAGGTCCCCCAATGTATATCGGCTATTTATCATATGTGATTTTAATTTGCTGGGTAACAGGAGGATTAATCCTATTAACCGAGGTAAAAGCATACAAAAATGCTTCGCTAAAAAAAGAACAGAAGGTGTCAAAATTTTTAGGATGGGTCAATATTTCAATTGGCTTTGGTTTACTGGCTGCGGAATTCATATACTCTCATTTCATCTGGTGATTAATTTTTTTGGACTTCAATTCAGAAGTCCATTTTTTATGGATATTTTTGCAGGAATGTATCCGTTATCACCGTGATGAACTAAGGTTTTTACGGTGATTTAGCAGGGAAAAGCCGTAAAATAGTGTGTTAGAAAACCTTCCAAAAACATGTAAATAAAGTTGCCATGATGTTATAAATAATTCAGACAATTCAAAACAAAAAGGAAGGTGTTTCTCATGATAAAACAAAAGCTAGTTCTTATAGGGAATGGAATGGCAGGGGTAAGAGTAATTGAAGAAGTGTTAAAAATCAATCCAAATGGATTTGAAATTACGATTTTTGGAGCTGAACCTTATCCGAATTATAACCGAATTCAATTATCAAAGGTCCTTCAGGGCGGGACTTCGGTAAGTGATATTACCTTAAATGACTGGGAATGGTACGAAGATAATAGGATCCGTTTTTATCCCGGAGAGACGGTAACAGCCATTGACACAAAAATGCAGACGGTTAGTACCGATAAAGGGCGAAAAGAATCCTATGACCAATTAATCATAGCGACAGGCTCTAACCCATTCATGCTGCCACTACCAGGGGCAGATAAGGAAGGGGTTAAGGCGTTTCGTAATATTAAAGACTGCGAAGAGATGATTGAATATTCAAAAAAGTTTAAGAAAGCGGCCGTGATTGGCGGAGGTTTACTTGGATTGGAAGCAGCAAGAGGACTTCTTAACCTCGGAATGGAGGTGGATGTCATCCATATTTATGATTACTTAATGGAGCGCCAGTTAGATCGGACCGCAGGGAAATTGCTGCAAACAGAATTAGAAAAACAAGGTATGAAGTTTCTTTTACAAAAAAACACTGCAGAAATTACAGGCAGAAAACATGTCACAGGAGTTAAGTTCTCGGATGGCACCAGAATTAAAGCGGATTTAGTCGTGATGGCGGTAGGGATTAAACCGAATGTCGCGTTGGCACAGGAAGCGGGGATACCGGTTAACCGAGGAATCTTGGTGAATGATTATTTAGAGACAGATATCCCGCATGTGTTTGCGGTAGGGGAATGTGCCGAGCACCGAGGTATTGCCTACGGATTAGTGGCACCGCTATATCAGCAAGGACAAGTATTAGCGAAAAGACTCTGTGGAATACAGGATGAAGGCTATCAAGGTTCGGTACTATCGACCCAATTAAAGGTATCTGGTGTTGATGTTTTCTCAGCAGGAAAAATCAATGAAGATGAGCATACAAAAGTATATAAAATGTACGACGATTGGAATGGTGTTTATAAAAAAGTACTCATTGAAGACGGTAAGATTACAGGTGCTGTCATGTTTGGTGATACAAAGGATGGAAATAAGATATTTGATTTTATAAAGAAAGGGGCACTAATTGAGGAGTATCTTGAAGCTTCTCAAAGTGATCAGGCTGAGACAAATTTAGCTGCCAGCATGTCAGATGAAGAAATTATTTGCGGCTGTAACGGTGTTACGAAAGGAAGTATTGTAGAGGCAATTAAAGCAAATGGTTTAACGACAGTGGATCAGGTGAAAGGCTGTACGAATGCTTCACGTTCGTGCGGTGGCTGTAAATCACTTGTGTCCGATTTACTCGCCTGTACACTTGGGGAGCAATATCAGACTGACCAAAAGGAAGCAATCTGCGGCTGCACCACATTAACAAGAGAAGAAGTATTGGCAGAAATTCGTGAAAAGGGTCTCACCCATATTCGGGAAATCATGAACGTGCTGGAGTGGAAGACAGATGGCTGTTCGAAATGTAAACCAGCTTTAAATTATTACTTAGGAATGATTCATCCACTAAAATATCAGGATGAACGAGAAGCAAGATATGTCAATGAAAGAATGCATGCCAATATCCAAAAAGATGGAACCTATTCCGTTGTTCCTAGAATGTATGGCGGTGTAACAACCTCAGATGACTTACGTAAAATTGCCGATGTCGCTGATAAATATAAGGTAGGCATGATAAAGGTTACAGGCGGCCAGCGAATTGACTTACTTGGTGTATATAAAGAAGACCTGCCAAAGATTTGGGCAGAACTTGATATGCCATCAGGATCAGCCTACTCAAAAGGACTTCGTACAGTCAAAACATGTGTAGGTGAAAATTACTGCCGATTTGGAACACAGGATTCAATTGGAATGGGAATTAGACTTGAAAGAAAGTTTGAAGGCTTAAACACTCCACATAAAGTGAAAATGGCAGTGTCGGCGTGCCCGCGTAACTGTGCAGAAAGCGGAATTAAAGATGTTGGAATTGTCGGTGTAGAAGGTGCTTGGGAAATGTATGTCGGCGGTAACGGCGGGACACATCTTCGTGAAGCTGATTTATTGTTTAAGTTCAAAACAGGTGATGAGTTGGTCGAAATGATTGGAGCCTTCCTCCAATATTATCGTGAAAGTGCAAAATACCTAGAAAGGACTTCAGCATGGGTGGAGCGCTTAGGAGTAGACCGGATCAGAGAGGTATTATCGGACGAATTAATGGTAAGGGAATACAATAATCGAATCGATGAGGCGTTGTCTGTTGTTCAAGATCCATGGAAAGAAGCAATTAATAATAAAAACCTTTTAAGAGACTTATATCAAAATGTAAAGATTCCAGTAGAAACAAAATAATGGAGGGAGTGGTTCAGATGGAAAAAACAATACGACGAATTTTCATCGGGGAAGTAGCAGATTTACCACAAAAGTTAGGAAAAACAGTCATCGCAGGCAATAAGGAAATCGCAGTTTTTAAAACAGAAAATGGCGATATCAGAGCCATTGAAAACCGTTGTCCTCATAAAGGCGGCGTCCTTGCAGAAGGTATACTAAGCGGGGAATATGTATTTTGCCCTATGCACGATTGGAAGATCAGTGTAAAGGACGGCATGGTTCAGGCGCCGGACGTAGGGTGCGTTCAGACTTACCCTGTTGAAGTCAAGAGTGATCTAGTCTATGTCTTGATTAGAGAATAGATGTTGGAAGTTTTTCGATAGGTTAATAGCGCCCTAACCAAAACTTAAAGAGTCGGTTAGGTCACTAAGAACAGTCCAAAGTGACTTAATCAGATATTCGGTTACCAAGTACACAGCGATAAGAAGGAGCGATGGTTATGGGGAAAGCGTATATTGTTGGTGCAGGTCCCGGTGATCCGGAATTAATTACAGTAAAAGCATTACGATGTATTCAGGAAGCAGATGTAATTCTTTATGACCGGCTGGTGAATCCAGAACTTTTAAAGGAAGCTAAGCAGGATTGCCATCTCATTTACTGCGGGAAACAACCAAATTATCATACCTTACAGCAGGAAACGATCAACCATCTGTTAGTCAAATACACCAAACAGGGAAAAAACGTAGTGCGATTAAAAGGCGGCGATCCGTTCGTTTTTGGACGCGGAGCGGAGGAGGTCGAAGCCCTGGCGGCAAATGGGCTTCAGGTTGAAGTAGTTCCAGGGATAACTGCAGGGGTAGCAGCCCCTGCATATGCTGGAATCCCGATTACACATCGAGAATTAGGCAGTTCTTTTGCTGTCGTCACCGGGCATAAGCCGAAGGGAAAACCTAGCGATATTAATTGGAAGAGCCTGGCAGAAGCGGTCGACACGCTGGCAATTTATATGGGAATCACCAACCTCCCATATATTTGCGAGGAATTAATCAAGCATGGAAAAAAGCAAGATACCCCAGTTGCCATCATTCAGCAAGGGACTACATTGGCACAGCGTACGGTCACAGGGACACTGAGTTCCATTGTTAGTGTGGTGGAAAAAGAGGGGATTCAAAATCCTGCAATGATTGTTGTTGGAGAAGTCGTCACCTTCCGTGATAAAATAAGTTTACTAGAAGCAGAGGGGAAGGCAGAAAACTATGCAACAATGGCTTAAAGAAGTCGCAAGAGGAAAAAGAGGGTCCAAAGACTTAGACTATCACCAAACAAAAGAAGTCGCACAATCTATTATTAGTGGCAAAGCAACAGACGCCCAAATTGCAGCCTATCTGATTGCACTCCGCTTAAAAACGGAATCACCGGAGGAACTACTTGCTTTTGTACATGCCTATCAGGATGTAAGTCATAAACTAGATGAGTCAAACCAGTCACGGATTGATTTAGCCAGTCCGTATAATGGCAGGAACTCTTTTACTGGAAGTATACCAACTGCAATTTTGATGGCTGAATACGGGTTGCCAGTATTTTTACATGGAAGTGATTCACTTCCTCCTAAATATGGAACGACAATCATGGAAATCCTTTTACAATTAGGTCTGGATGTTAACCAATCCAAGCGAGGATTGGCGAAAACAATGAGTGAAGCAGGTATTGCTTTTGGAAATAGCGAGGAATATTGCCCGAGTTTAGGGGAACTGCGCAGGATTCGTAAGGAGCTTGGGGTAAGAACTCTCTTTAATACAGTAGAGAAGCTATTGAACCTGGCAAAGGCAGATTCATTAATGATGGGGGCTTATCATCGGACAGCAATTAACAAAATCGCACCTATTTTTAAAGAACTTTCCTTTAAAAATGTCTATATTGTCCAAGGGATGGAAGGCTCTGAGGATTTACCTGTTCACCGTAATAGCTTTATTTATAAAATCACTGATAATAAGATTGAATCATCTATTGTTAAACCTGAGGATTATGGCCTGTTGGCAGAAGAATTTGATAAAGAAATTAAGTTATCTGCACATGAACAGTCTGACATTACCCTGGCGATTCTAAGCGGAGAACAAACGAAATCAGTTCAGCCCTATTACAATCAAGTCTTATTTAATACGGGTATTAGGTATTACCTATTCGGCGCCGTCAATAGTATAGAAGATGGTATAGAGATAGCGAAACAACAACTAACGGAACAACGCGGATTAAGACAACTCGAAAAATGGAAAACAAGTCAGCGTGAAAATATTATTTCCTAACAAAACGTTCTGGACGATATATCGTCTAGGGCGTTTTTGTTTAACCGGATATTGAGGGAAATTTATTTTTCTAAATTTTTATTTTTCTTATTTACATAAATCCTATTGGTATGGTAGGATTAATCACAACAATTACCATAACTTATCAAGAGAGGCTGAGGGACTGGTCCTATGAAGCCCGGCAACCTGCTGTGCAAGGTGCTAATTCCAGCAAAATGATCTTCATTTTGGGAGATAAGGCGTTAAACTTTCGTGAGATGCCTGTCCTTTTAGGAAAGGCTTTTTTGATGAACAAAGGAGGATTGTAGTAAATGACTACACCAGTTACGTATGAAAATTGGAATCAAATATCCCAAAATTTTTCAATTGAGGATAAGACGAAGGGAGCAAAAGCTGTATTAGAGTGGGCTTATAGCTCTTATCCTGATGATCAAATTGTGTATGCATCCAGTTTTGGTGCAGAAGCAATTGTATTAATCGATCTCATCCAACAGGTTAAGCCTGACGCGCATATCGTATTCTTGGATACAGGCTTACATTTTCCAGAAACATATGAGGTTATTAACAAAATAGAAAGGCGTTTTCCAACACTAAACATTGAGCGTAAACTGCCGAAGCTGACATTGGATGAACAGCGTGAACAATATGGATCTGCACTATGGAAAAGGGAACCTAACCAATGCTGTAACATCCGTAAAGTTATTCCGTTAAAGGAAACACTGAGTGCTAAACAAGCGTGGATTTCAGGGCTTCGCAGGGAACAGTCACCAACAAGAGCAAACACTCAATTTCTTAATAAAGATGATAAGTTTCAGAATATTAAAATCTGTCCGCTTATCCACTGGACATGGGATGAGGTTTGGGCCTATATCAAGGAGAAAGAACTCCCCTACAATACCTTGCATGATCAAAATTACCCTAGTATCGGCTGCTTTCCTTGTACACAGCCAACTGCTGCTGATGGTGATTCACGTGCAGGTCGCTGGGCGGGAAGCGGCAAGACGGAGTGTGGCTTACACACATCCTAAAAGGGGGCTTTTAATTTGCTCACAATTATTGCAGTTACGATAGGATTATTTTTTGCAATAAATATTGGTGCCAGCGGTGCAGCTGCTTCAATGGGAATTTCTTATGGAGCAGGAGTAGTGAAGAAAAGACTGGCATTGTTACTATGTGGAATTACCGTTTTCCTCGGCGCCTGGCTTGGCGGAGGGGAAGTAGTCAAAACGATTGGCAGCGGAATTGTTCCAAACAGCACGTTTACCATTCCGATTGCTCTGATTGTTTTAGCGTCAGCCGCACTTTCTTTGTTTTTAGCGAATGTTTTCGGAATCCCGCTATCTACGAGTGAAGTAGCAGTAGGATCGGTAGTAGGCGCCGGAATCGTTTATCAATCCGTGTTTGTTGGTAAACTTGCATGGATTATGCTTTTTTGGCTGCTCACTCCTTTCGCAGCATTCTTTATTGCCATCCTTGCTGCGAATATATTAAAGATTAAGACGCTGAAACGTTGGATGGAAGCTCCGAAAGCCATTCCTGTTCTTTCCGTACTTGTCGTATGCATGGGATTATTTGAAGCTTTCTCAGCAGGGATGAACAATGTAGCCAACGCGGTTGGACCTTTAGTCGGGGCTGACATCATGTCGACGAGTAGCGGCATTTTCTGGGGCGGACTTTTTGTTGCAGCCGGTGCGATTTTTTTAGGCCATCGTGTTCTTGAAACGAATGGTAAGAAAATTACCACGTTACGACTCGAAGAGGGCTGTGTCATTTCTGGAACGGGAGCAGCGATTGTGACTGCTGCCTCCATTTTTGGTATTCCTGTCCCATTGACACAAATCACAACATCATCGATTATCGGCATCGGCTTTGCCAAGCACGGCAAGTCTGTTTTAAAAAAGAATATAGTCGTTCAGCTTCTAACTGTTTGGATTGTTTCACCTGTGTTATCGATGGTGCTTTCCTATACTCTGATTCAAATGTTAATAGAGCATAACTTCTATCCGATTGTCGCAATGGCAGGTGTTTTAATCTCCGTTTTCGGAGTTTCATCACTGATGAAAAAATCCAACCAACCAGTTGCTGAAGCAGCCGAAAAGTAGGTTATGAGTTTCGCAGATTAACTAGTTTGATTTCACCGATAAATACTATTCTTTTATTTATCGCTGATATATATCTCTAATTTAGAGGATTTTTTATAAAAAACATTCAATGAAGAAAGGTATGATTCTGTTGTCATTTTTACCAGCACCTCATGGAGGTAAACTAATTGAAGCATTTGATCCAAACTATGATGTAACATCCATCGAAAAAGAACTTGAAATCGACACCATTGCCTTAAGTGACCTTGAGTTAATCGGTGTTGGGTTATTTAGTCCACTAACCGGTTTCCTTGGGAAAGCCGATTATGAAAATGTCGTGGAAAACATGCGTCTTGCAGACAATACGATTTGGTCTATTCCGGTTACTCTTCCTGTTTCGCATGAAACAGCAGCAACACTTGAAGTTGGGGAAAAAATCAAGCTTGTTTATAATAACGAGGTTTATGGAGTTATTACCGTTTCAGAATGGTATGAACCGAATCTAGATAAAGAAGCAGTTGAAGTATATAAAACACTTGAAATTGCACATCCGGGAGTTAAGCGTCTATATGAAAGAGGACCTGTCTATGTGGCAGGGGATGTCGTTTTGGTAAAAAAACCGGAAAAAGGAATCTTCGGTGATGTATGGTTCGAGCCGAAAGAAACACGTGCATTGTTTGAAGAAAAAGGCTGGAAGACAGTTGTAGGATTCCAAACTAGAAATCCAATTCACCGTGCTCATGAGTACATTCAAAAAGCAGCACTTGAAACAGTTGATGGACTTTTTGTTAATCCGCTTGTAGGGGAAACAAAGTCTGATGATATCCCTGCTGATGTTCGTCTAAAAAGCTATCGTGTCCTACTTGAAAATTATTACCCGGCAGAACGTGTACAGCTTGGTGTTTACCCAGCAGCGATGAGATATGCAGGTCCAAGAGAAGCGATCTTCCATGCAATAGCACGTAAGAATTTTGGGTGCACTCATTTTATCGTTGGCCGTGATCATGCTGGTGTAGGCAATTATTATGGTACGTACGATGCGCAGTTAATTTTTAGTGAATTCCCTGAAGGGGAGCTTGGCATAAAACCATTATTCTTTGAACATAGCTTCTATTGCACAAAGTGTGAAGGAATGGCTTCTGATAAAACTTGCCCGCACAGCAATGAAGACAGAGTAATCCTTTCTGGAACAAAAGTCAGAGAATTGCTTCGTGCAGGACAGCTTCCTCCATCCACATTCAGCCGTAAAGAGGTTGTTGAAGTGTTGATTGAAGGAATGAAAGAAGAAACGCACGTTTAGGGGGAGAAATCATGACAAAAGCAACGAATATCACTTGGCATGCTAGTACAGTTACAAAATCCGACCGTCATGCTCAAAATGGTCATGGAAGCTGTGTACTATGGTTTACAGGTCTTTCAGGTTCTGGTAAATCGACGATTGCCAACGCTGTATCAAGCGCGTTATACCGTCAGGGAATTAATGAATATGTACTAGATGGTGATAATATCCGCCACGGATTAAACAAGGACCTTGGTTTTTCAGATCATGACCGGACAGAGAATATAAGACGAATTGGCGAAGTTGCCAAATTGTTTGTTGACAGCGGTGCAGTTGTAACTACAGCTTTTATCTCGCCATTCCGTTCAGACCGCGACCAGGTTCGAGAAATTTTTGAAGAAGGCGAGTTTATTGAAGTTTTTGTTGACTGTCCACTTAATGAGTGTGAAAAGCGTGATCCAAAGCAGCTATATGCAAAAGCTCGCCGCGGGGAAATAAAGGATTTCACTGGGATTGATTCCCCATATGAAGCACCGGAATTCCCAGAAATTACAGTTCGTTCAGATCTTTTAACAGTGGAAGAGGCTGTGGAACAAATTTTAAGGTACTTACAAGAAAAAAACATTCTCTAACATGAGTCGGTAAGAAAGGATGGTTGATCAATGGTTGGCAAGGTTTATTTAGTAGGTGCGGGTCCTGGAGATCCAGATTTAATTACAGTAAAGGGATTGCGCTGCCTCAAGCAAGCTGATGTCATCCTCTATGATCGGCTGGTAAATCCTGAGCTTTTGGAGAATGCAAAAGAGGGAGCGCAACTTGTCTATTGCGGCAAGCTCCCACATTATCATACAATGAAGCAGGAGACAATTAATCATTTCTTGGTGAAATATGCCAAAAAGGGGTACCAGGTGGTTCGCTTAAAAGGAGGAGACCCTTTTGTTTTCGGACGTGGGGGCGAAGAAGCGGAAGAATGCGCGAAGCATAATGTTCCGTTTGAAGTTGTTCCAGGCATCACGGCTGGAATCGCTGCTTCAGCATATGCAGGAATTCCTGTTACCCATCGAAACTTAAGTAAAAGTTTCGCATTTATCACCGGACACCAAGCTGGTGATGCCTGTGCCGAACATCAATGGGCACATTTGGCAAAGGGTGTAGATACAATTTGTGTGTATATGGGAGTATCTCATCTATCAACCATAACCAAACAATTAATGCTTAACGGTAAATCGCCGCAGACTCCGATTGCTCTAATTCATTGGGGGACATTAAGCGGCCAGAGGATCGTGACAGGAACGCTTGAGACTATTGAGGAAGTGGTGGAAAGAGAGCAGATTACCAACCCAAGCATGATTGTGATTGGCGAGGTTGTTACCCTCCACAAAAAATTGAATTGGTTTCAAGAAGAAATTGTACCAAATATTCCAGCAGCCAACCGGTAACAACAGAAGGGAGCACGTTGTATGAAAGCAATTCTTTATATCGGCCACGGTACCCGTTCAAAAAAAGGAGCGGTAGAGATTAGAGCCTTTATCGACAAGGTTAAGGCACGAATTGATGTACCGATTCAGGAACTCAGTTTCCTTGAGTTAACAGAGCCGCTGATTGAAGAAGGCTTTGTTGCATGTGTCGAGCAGGGTGCAACGGAAATAGACGTTGTTCCACTGTTTCTTTTAGCAGCCGGACACATCAAACTGGATATCCCTGAAGCCTTGGCACCCTTGATTTCCCTATATCCTACTATTCCGGTAAAAATAAAGAATCCGTTTGGTGTACAGGAAGTTATTTTGGATGGTGTCGCTGAGTTGATAAAGGATTCTGCAGGTGAAATTGCACCTAATGACAGGTTATTAATCGTCGGGGTAGGCAGCAGTGACCCGGATGTTCACGTAAACTTTGGGAAGATTGCACATGGTCTCGGGGATCGGCTCAGACCAGAAAGTGTTTCCGTTTGCTATTTAGCAGCGACTGAACCAAAGTTAAATGAGGGGTTGGAGTCTATATCGGAAGGAGCCGAAGGCCGGGTAATTGTCGTTCCTTATATGCTGTTTACAGGTCTCCTTTTAGCTGAATTAAACAAAATCGTTCGGACCCGTCAAAAAGAAGGTCAAAGGATCCTTTGTACCGCAGCTTTAAGCAGCCATACGGTCATTGAGGATATCGTTATTGAACGTGCGGTTGGTGAGTAGAGAGTAGAAACTTAGTCTTTAAATGAACAAATAATAATCTTACAGTTTCTAAAAAGTACTGTATGATAGAGTTTATATTCCATAGTGAGGTGGATAACGTTGCAACTTCAGGTAATGAACAGTCCGTTTAATCAGGAGCAGGCGGAACTCCTAAATCGTCTTTTACCTACTTTTACTGAATCACAAAAAGTGTGGTTGAGCGGGTATCTTGCGGGTGCAGCTTCTGCGCCATTGGCTTCAGTCCTCGGTGTGCCAAGCCAGCAAGGAATCTCAGAAGGTACAGCTTCAAAAGAAGTGACCATTCTTTACGGTTCACAGTCAGGTAATGCGCGAGGATTAGCAAAAAAGGCTAGCACGACACTTGAGGGGAAAGGGTTCCAAGTAACGGTTTCCGCCATGAGTGATTTTAAGCCTAACAATATTAAGAAAGTAAAAAATCTACTTATAGTAGTAAGTACCCACGGCGAAGGCGATCCACCGGATAATGCGCTAACTTTCCATGAGTTTCTACACGGAAAACGAGCTCCTAAGCTTGAGGACTTAAACTTTTCAGTCTTATCTCTTGGAGATAGCTCATATGAATTTTTCTGTGAAACAGGAAAACAATTTGACGCCCGTTTAGAGGAACTAGGAGGTACTCGACTTTATCCACGTTTCGACTGTGATCTAGATTACGATGAGCCGGCATCAGAGTGGCTCACAGGCGTGATTAGCAGCCTAGGTGAAGCTAAGGGTGGAGTTCCTGTATTAACTCAGGGTGCAGCTGCTCAAACTGTTGAATCAACTTATTCAAGAACAAATCCGTTTAGAGCAGAAGTGCTGGATAATCTCAACTTAAACGGCCGGGGATCGAATAAAGAAACAAGACACCTTGAGTTATCGCTTGAAGGCTCTGGTCTTAGTTTCGAACCAGGAGATAGTCTAGGAATCTATCCGGAAAATGATCCAGAACTAGTTGACTTGCTTTTGGAAGAATTGAAATGGAACCCAGAAGAGAGTGTAACCATTAATAAACAAGGTGAGGTTCTTTCGTTAAAAGATGCGTTAAAGACTTATTATGAGATTACAACATTAACAAAGCCGCTACTTGAAAAAATTGCGAAGCTTACTGTAAACAGCGGATTTCAGGAATTTCTGAATGACAGTGAAAAAGTGAAATCATATCTTGAAGGACATGATTTACTAGATGTTGTTCGCGAATTTGGACCGGTTAATAGCTCTCCTCAAGAGTTCGTATCCATTCTTAGAAAAATGCCAGCACGATTATACTCGATTGCAAGCAGTTTAAATGCAAATCCTGATGAAGTTCATTTAACGATAGGTGCTGTACGGTACAACGCCTTCGGTCGTGATCGCAAAGGTGTTTGCTCCATTTATACAGCAGAACGATTACAGCCAGGAGACACGGTACCAATCTATATTCAACACAATGAAAACTTTAAGCTGCCATCCAATCCTGAAGCACCAATTATTATGGTAGGACCAGGAACAGGTGTAGCACCGTTCCGTTCCTTTATGCAAGAACGCGAGGAAGCAGGTGCGGAAGGTAAATCTTGGATGTTCTTTGGGGACCAGCATTTTGTGACAGATTTCCTTTATCAAACAGAATGGCAAAAATGGTTAAAAGACGGTGTATTAACGAGAATGGATGTTGCTTTTTCACGTGACACAGCTGAAAAAGTTTATGTGCAGCACCGTATGCTCGAACAAAGCAAAGAATTATTCCAGTGGCTTCAAGATGGGGCTTATGTATACATTTGCGGTGATGAAAAACACATGGCACATGACGTCCATCAAACACTAATTCACATTATCGAAAAAGAAGGAAGCTTGAGCCGAGAAGAGGCGGAAGCCTACTTAACAGATATGCAGCAGCAAAAACGGTACCAGCGCGATGTCTATTGATACAGTAGTGGAAGGAGATTTTTCTTAAATGGTGAAGCAAAAATTAAAGGCACCTGAAGGCGCGCCAAGTGATGTAGAGCGTATAAAAAGAGAAAGTAACTTTTTACGCGGAACACTGAAAGAAGTCATGCTCGATCGAATCAGTGCAGGAATTCCTGACGATGATAACCGCCTTATGAAGCACCACGGCAGTTATCTGCAGGACGACCGTGACCTCCGCAATGAGCGGCAAAAACAAAAGTTGGAGCCTGCTTACCAATTTATGCTTCGTGTTCGTATGCCAGGCGGGGTTGCTACTCCGGAACAGTGGCTGGTCATGGATGACTTAGCTGAAAAATACGGAAATGGTACATTAAAATTAACTACGCGTGAAACTTTTCAAATGCACGGTATTTTGAAATGGAATATGAAAAGTACCATTCAGGAAATTCATGCCGCTCTTCTTGATACCATCGCGGCTTGCGGGGATGTAAACCGTAATGTTATGTGTGCCTCAAATCCTTATCAGTCTGAGGTTCACGCTGAAGTGTACGAATGGTCGAAAAAATTGAGCAATGACCTTTTGCCGCGAACAAGAGCTTACCATGAAATTTGGCTTGATGAAGAAAAAGTGGCTGGTACACCGGAAGTAGAAGAAGAACCAATGTACGGACCGCTTTATCTGCCGCGTAAATTTAAAATCGGTATCGCTGTGCCGCCATCTAATGACATTGACGTTTTCTCACAGGATCTTGGTTTTATTGCGATTGTTGAAGAAGGAAAGCTAATCGGCTTTAATGTCGCAATTGGGGGCGGAATGGGTATGTCTCATGGAGACAAAGAGACTTACCCGCAGCTTGCAAAGGTAATAGGCTTTGTTAAACCAACGCAAATCTATGATGTGGCAGAAAAAGTCATTACCATTCAACGTGATTACGGAAACCGTTCAGAACGTAAAAACGCACGTTTTAAGTACACTGTCGACAGATTAGGACTAGAGACAGTAAAAGAAGAGCTAGAAGAGCGCCTCGGCTGGAATCTTGATGAGGCAAGGCCTTATCATTTTGATAACAATGGTGATCGCTACGGCTGGGTGAAAGGTATTGGTGGAAAATGGCATTTAACACTGTTTATTGAAGGTGGACGTGTCGCTGATTTTGATGATTATAAGCTGAAGACAGGCTTACGGGAAATTGCCAAGGTACATACTGGTGATATCCGTCTGACGTCTAATCAGAATATAATCATTGCCAATGTATCAGCCCAGAAAAAGAAGAAAATTAATGAATTGGTTGAACAATACGGTTTAACGGATGGTGAGCATATTTCAGCACTCCGACGCAGTTCAATCGCCTGCGTTGCGCTGCCAACATGCGGTTTAGCAATGGCAGAAGCAGAACGTTATTTGCCGCGTCTAGTGGATAAAATTGAGGATATTGTAGATGAAAACGGTCTTCGAGATAAAGAAATTACCATTCGTATGACAGGGTGCCCGAACGGCTGTGCACGTCATGCGCTCGGAGAAATTGGCTTTATCGGGAAGGCGCCAGGAAAATACAATATGTACTTAGGAGCCGCTCATGACGGCAGCCGCTTAAGTAAAATGTACCGAGAAAACATTGGGGAAGAAGAAATTTTGAGTGAACTTCGTGTTGTTCTATCACGCTATGCGAAAGAACGCCAGCAAGACGAGCACTTCGGTGATTTCGTCATCCGTGCAGGTATTGTCCAAGCTACAACAGATGGCACCAATTTTCACGAGTAATATAGAAAAAGAGACAGAAATCCTGTCTCTTTTTTTTATAAAAAATATTCAGAAATTTTCAATAACGTCTAGTTTTGTCACAATTTAACTTGTTTTAGCGAAACGATTTAATAGATTTAAATCCGTGCTATAATACTTTTCATGACTAACATATAAAAAGCAGCTAGATAATTAATATATTGCTTAGAGGTGTATTTTTGTTATGAGGAAAGTAGATTTAGAAGAGGCAATAAATGAAAAAAGAACTGAAATGATAGAATTGGGTATGGCAAAAGGTCTGTCTAGTGAGGAAACGGTAGTCTGCAGTCAGGAACTGGACAGACTCCTCAATGAGTATAGGAGGTTAACCGTTAAACAGGGTCGGTCCAAAACTACCTTATTTCAAGATGACTTTTTGACCATATATGAGAACTTATTTAGTATAATCATGAGACCTTACGAATTATTTCTTCCTTACAAGAGTAATAGATTCTCTTAAGCTTATTGTATTCAAATAAGGTTTTTTTAGACCCACCCATTTGAAAAGATGGGTCTTTTTTTTCGTAAAAAATCTCTACGTACGCTGAATCGTAGAAGTGGAGAAGTTTTTTACCATTTTTTGCAGGTTTCTATGTGCTTCTCTTAACTTAATGGTTTCTTCTATGATTCTTTGGAAGCCTTCAATATCTCTATCAGATGCATTTAATAGTGTTTTTGGTACTCCTTCAGCAATTTGTTGTAGGGTTATATCCTGGCTCATCGCTATGACCACCTTTCAACTTATTCATTAGACTAGCTATTCGTCTACTTAAATAGTTTGAGGCGGAGTGGTATTTCTCCTGCTAGGACTGTAAAAAACTTGTCTACATGAATCAGCAGATTCTATTAGAAATTGCAACGTTCTAGCAAATAACGACGGGAATTCGTCATCATTACTTAACCATTGTAGAAAAATATTTAAAGAAAATTCAGTCAATATAAAATGAAATAGAATTATAATGAGTACCACCTCAATATAACTCCGTGTTTCAAAAGAAATGAATAGAAAAGTTTTCAGAATCAGAGAATAATTGTTGACTTAACCTTAGTTTGTAATATAATAAAACCAATAGTTTTACTGGGGATTTAAAAGAGGTGAAAGATAGTGTACTTAACAATAGAAAATATCCAGAAAAGTTTTGTAAATGATAGAAAAGAAAACGTGAAAGTACTTGATGGAATAAATTTAAATGTAAAAAAAGGAAGCTTTGTTTCGATCGTTGGACCATCAGGATGCGGAAAGTCCACACTGCTTTATCTTATCGCGGGTTTAGACAAAGCAGATAGCGGAGATATAAGGGTTGATGGAGAATTGGTATCAAAACCAGGACCTGAAAGAGTAGTAGTTTTCCAAGAAGCTGGTTTGTTTCCTTGGCTGACAGTTTTGGAAAATGTAACCTATGGACTAATTCTGAAAAAAATGCCAAAAGAAGAAGCAAAAGCGAAGGCACTGGATGTCTTAAAAATGGTTCACCTCAGTAAGTATGTGAATTCCTATCCTCACGAATTATCAGGTGGAATGAAGCAAAGGGTTTCAATTGCTAGAGCATTAGTGATGGAGCCGGATATTCTGTTAATGGATGAACCTTTTTCAGCATTAGATGAACAAACGAGAATGGTGCTGCATAAAGAGCTGCTTGAAATTTGGAGGAAAACGAAGGTTACAATCTTCTTTATTACCCACAATATCAGGGAAGCAGTGCTTCTTTCAGAAGAAGTGGTGGTGTTTGCTACACGCCCTGGAAGGATTAAAGAAATTATTCCTGTTCCTACCATGAAGGATGGGGTTACACCGGACAGTGTTACCTTAAATACGGAGCAAAGAATTTTATCTATACTACAAGAAGAAATCGAAAAGGTATTGAAGGAGGAAATCGGTGATGACTACAGCTTTAAGACGAATCATCTTCATCGCGGCGATAGCGGTGATATGGGAAGTCACATCTAGATTTTCCAGCCTTCCAGATTTTATGTTTCCGAGCCTGACTCAAGTTCTTGACACACTTTTTAACGGCTTAATGAGCGGTCAAATTACAATGGCAATCGGTAAAAGTATGGGGCGGATCCTCCTCGGTTTTACGATTGCAATTGTAGTCGGTTTAATATTAGGGTACTTCATCTGGAGATATAAACTGATTGAAGACACGCTTGGTTTTGTGGTTACGGCACTTCAATCGATACCAAGTATCGTGTGGTTCCCGCTAGCGATTATCTGGTTTGGTCTAAATGATTTCTCGATTCTTTTTATCGTTACAATCGGTGCTACATGGACCATGACGGTGAATGCAACAAGCGGATTTAAAAATGTACCTCAGCTTTATCAGCGTGTTGCCAAGGTATATGGTTCAAGCGGATTCCATTTCCTTCGGACTGTGATTCTTCCAGCATCTATCCCGCAAATCATTTCGGGTCTGCGGATTGCTTGGGCATTCTCATGGCGTGCCTTAATGGCCGGAGAACTTCTCGGCGGCGGAGGCGGACTTGGCCAGCTGCTTGAAATGGGTCGTTCACTTGGCCAAATGGATTTAGTTATTTCGGTCATGATTATTATTGCGATTATCGGGACTATCGTTGATAATGTTGTTTTTTCAAGACTTGAACGCAACGTAGAAGTAAAATGGGGTATTAGAAAGAGAGCTTAATAAATTTAAATGCCAGGAGAGAAAAACATGTTTAAAAAATCTATGCTATATCTATTGATCACAGTTTTATTTGTTGGACTGCTTAGCGCATGTGCCCAATCTTCGAACGAAGGTAAGAGCGAAGGCGATGGCGGAGAGGTTAAGACCGTTAAGATTGGTTATTTTCCAAACTTAACGCATATTGCCACAATTGTAGCACTAGAAAAAGGCTATTTTGAAGAAGCTTTTGGTAAGGATGTTACCATTGAAACAAAAACCGTTGCAAATGGCGGGCTATTTATGGAAGCAATGGCAACGAAAGCAATTGACGTAGGTACAGTAGGTCCTGGCCCATTACTTAACTTTTATGTGAAAAACAAAGAGTACCACCTCATCTCAGGTGCGGTAAATGGCGGTGCTGTCCTAGTTGCTGCAGAAGGCAGCGGAGTGGAAAAATTAGAAGATTTAGATGGAAAAAAAGTAGCGATTCCGGTTATTGGAAGTACACAGGATGTAATGCTACGTAAAGCATTGAAAGAAGCAGATTTAAAAGCAAAAACAAGCGGTGGTACAGTAGATTTATTTGCTGCAGCACCAGCTGACACAGCTTCTCTATTTGTCCAAAAACAAGTGGACGCAGCGGCGACTCAAGAGCCTTGGGGCTATGTACTTGAAAACCAAGCAAATGGAAAGTTACTATTAGACTGGGATGAGTTTGCTTGGGGTAAGGAATCAACGAATACAGTGGTTGCAGCTAGAGCGGACTTCATAAAAAACAAAGACTTATCACAGAAATATTTAGAAGCCCACAAAAAGTCAGTTCAATTCATTCAAGACAATCCAGAAGAGAGTAAAGAAATTGTCATCAAGCATTTAAAAGATCTTACAGGTAAAGAGTTAAATAAAGACGAAGTAGACGCTGCATTCTCACGTTTAGCTGTCACAACAGAGGTTAACGAAAAAGTAATTCAAGAAATGGCGGATATCAGCAAAGAAGCTGGCTATATTCCGAGCAGTGATATTAAAGGTTTAATTGACTTGTCATTATTGAAGTAAAAATAGAAGGTTTTGAGCTCGATTATGAGTTCAAAACCTTTTTTTACGGTAAAATAAGAATGGAAATTCATAAGGGAAGGATGACAGAAATGAAATCAACAATCACATGGCAAGGGGATATGGCTTTTACCGGGACTACACCGTCTGGGCATGAATTAAGAATGGACGCCGCACCAGAAATTGGCGGACAAAACAGCGGAGCAAGACCCACTGAGCTGCTCCTTTATTCGCTCGCAGGCTGTACAGGAATCGATATTGTAATGATCTTGAAGAAGATGCGGTTAGAGTTAACAGGTTTTACGATGGAAATAGAGGGAACTCGTGCCGGTACAGAACCAAAGAAATTTACGGATTTTCATATTCATTATTTAGTAGAAGGTGATCTGCCAGAAGACAAGGTAATCCGTGCGATCCAATTATCAAAAGACAAATACTGCTCCGTCTCCCATTCATTGAGTGCAAACATCGTTGCAAGCTATTCTATTAATGGAGTAAAAGGAAACCAGGTACTATAAAAATAGGGATTCAGCTTTTGGCTGAATCCCTAACTTTGTCGTAGTGATCATAGAATACTTTAAACAGCCGTTCATCTCCGCCTCGGTCAGGATGAAGAGCTTTTAATAATTTCTTGTATTCTTTTCTAATCGTATCACTATCAGCCCTTGAATCTAACCCTAATAATGAGGTTAGGGTTAGTGGAGCTGTATCGGATAGTGCATACTCTGCTTGAAGCATTCTTTTTAACGATCGATTTTTTGCCTGTTCAATGCGAATCGTGGTTTTTAACTGTTCAATTTCTTCTTTCATTCTTTGATTGTCATGAAACGTTTTTTCCCAATTAAGATAGTCGACCCCGAACTGCTTCGTTTTGTTCTCGATCTTTTTTTCTAAGATAAATGAGGCTAAATCAACGGGTAAAATGGAGTACTCGAGATTGAGGTGTTTTGTTCTTCTTGCTTTAATTTTCCCATCGAGTATCCAACGAATAACAACCTGTTCACTGTCTGTAATACCTGCAGCTCGAAGCTGTTCGGTAACCTCTTTAACATTTAGCATAAAATCAACTCATTCTACATTCGTCTAGTATACTAAACCAATGTATCACATGGAAAATGTTAAAGGTTTACAAGACTATTTAATTTTTGTTAAAAAAAGTTTTCATTAACGATTATCGACTTTTTCCGGGTACAGGTCATGGTTCATCAAGCGGAAAGCTGCGATTTCTTCGAATTTGGTACCTGGCTTCCCATAATTGCACCATGGATCAATCGAAATTCCACCGCGCGGCGTGAATTTACCCCAAACTTCAATATAACGAGGATCCAAAAGCTTTATTAAATCATTCATGATGATGTTTACGCAATCCTCATGGAAATCACCATGATTTCTAAAGCTGAATAGATAGAGTTTTAGAGATTTACTCTCTACTATTTTTTTATCTGGAATATATGAAATATACATCGTTGCAAAATCGGGCTGATGAGTAAGCGGGCAAAGACTAGTGAATTCAGGGCAATTAAATTTTACGAAATAATCACGTTCTGGATGAAGATTATCGACTGCCTCCAAAACCTCCGGAGCATATTCAAAAGAGTATTGTGTATTTTGATTTCCTAATAGTGTTAAATCCTTTAATCCTTCTTCATGGCTGCGGCCAGACATAAAAAAACCTCCAAGTCAAAATGTATATTTAAAAAGCCCAAGCAATCATTCTATTAAAATCTAACGGATAAAAAAACAAAAGCCATGTCCGGTATGGACATGGCATAGAGTCATGTATCCATAGTTTTTTATAGAGGGTATCAGCTATGAACCTCTCCCGTGTATGTACGGGTATATCTTCCCATATAATAAAGGACACTGTGCCAAACGTCAATTGAAAAATTATGGGCAAAAAATAATCCCAATATTTAAAAGATTAACCTTTCACTTTTTATATGATATCATACAAAAAGAAAATAATAGAGGTTCTAGCACCCCTCGTTAAAAAAACTAAGATGAAGCAGTACTTCTATCTTGGGGTACTGCTTTTTCTATTTTGGAAGGAGTTTCCTTAAACATGTTAAAACAAGAAAAAGCCATTGTCGTGTTTAGCGGCGGGCAGGATAGCACTACTTGTTTATTTTGGGCGTTACAGCAATTTAAAGAGGTAGAGGCGGTCACTTTCGACTACAATCAACGGCATAGTTTAGAAATAGAATGTGCCAAAAATATTGCAAATGAACTCGGTGTAAGACACCATATCTTAGATATGTCCTTATTGAATCAACTTGCACCCAATGCGTTAACACGATCTGATATTGAAGTCAAAGATGGTGAAGATGGTGAACTTCCATCAACGTTTGTTCCGGGAAGAAACCTATTGTTCCTGACCTTTGCCGGAGTATTAGCTCGTCAGGTTGGTGCCAGGCATTTAGTGACAGGTGTTTGTGAAACAGATTTCAGCGGTTACCCGGATTGCCGTGATATTTTTATAAAATCGCTAAATGTAACTTTAAATCTTTCAATGGATGATAATTTTGTGATTCACACACCATTAATGTGGATCAATAAAGCGGAAACGTGGGCATTAGCGGATGAGTTAGGTGCACTTGACTTTGTGCGCGAAAAGACGTTAACCTGCTACAACGGTGTCATTTCTGACGGCTGCGGCGAATGTCCGGCATGTGTGTTAAGAAAACGCGGACTCGATGACTTTCTAAATGGGAGGTTTTAAGACATGTACGGCTTTAGAATCGTGGATAAACTGCAAAAAATGGATGAAGATATTCAACTCAACGAGCTTAAATATCATACTAAGCGTGTATTAGTCAGTAAAGAGTTCACTTTTGACGCTGCCCACCATTTACATTGTTATGAAGGAAAATGCAAAAATCTTCACGGGCACACTTATAAAGTTATCTTTGGCATAAGCGGTTTTGTGGATCATCGAGGGTTACTGATGGATTTTGGTGATATCAAGGAAATTTGGAAAAATGAAATAGAGATTCATCTTGATCACCGTTATTTAAATGAAACGCTGCCGCCGATGAATACAACGGCTGAAAATATCGTAGTTTGGATTTACGAAAAAATGCAAGAAGCATTAACCAAAGAAGAGAATAAGAAGGACCAATACCTTGAAGCAAGAGTAGAATTTGTCCGCCTTTATGAGACACCTACGAGCTATGCAGAGGCAAGAAGGGAGTGGATGGAGGCATGAAGACAATTCCCGTGCTAGAGATTTTTGGCCCCACGATTCAAGGAGAAGGCATGGTGATTGGCCAAGTTACGATGTTTGTTCGAACAGCCGGATGTGATTATTCCTGCAGCTGGTGTGATTCTGCCTTTACGTGGGACGGGAGCGCCAAAGATGATATCAGGCATATGACTGCAGAAGAAATTTGGACAGAATTAAAAGCCCTTGGCAGGGATAATTTCTCCTTTGTTACCATCTCAGGGGGGAATCCTGCACTTTTAAAAAATCTAGATTCACTGATTGATTTGTTAAAAGAAAAGAAGATTAATATTGGTATTGAAACGCAGGGAAGCAGATGGCAGGATTGGTTCTTAAAGATTGATGAACTCACCATCTCGCCAAAACCTCCAAGTTCGAAAATGGAAACAAATTTTGAAATATTAGATTCAATTTTTATTAATTTAGATGAAAACCAGTTTGAAAATAATGTTAGTTTAAAAGTCGTTATTTTTGATGAAGCCGATCTGGAATATGCGAAACTGGTTCATAAACGATACGAAGGCATTCCGTTCTATCTCCAGGTTGGAAATGATGATATCACAAATGCCAATGATCAAGAACTAATTCAAAAACTTCTCCTCAAATATGAGTGGCTGGTAAATAAGGTAGTTGAAGACAATCAATTAAATAATGTTAAAGTACTGCCTCAATTACATGCCCTGCTTTGGGGAAATAAGCGAGGAGTTTAAATCAAAAGCCCACCTTAATATTCGGTGGGCTTTTCTGTATTGTTTACCGGCAGACCATTAATATAAATACAGTTTATTTTCTTTTATTAAGTTAAGATGAAGTTTGCTTTAAGAGTAGGTAAATATGCTAAATATCGACACACACACCACCAGTAACTGGTTAAAATCGAATAGGAGCTTAGGAGCTTTAAAAAATCCGGAGGTGACATGGTATGAAGAACATTCTTCGAACCGCTGTCCAGCAAAGAAGGCAATTCCTTATCGATAAACTGCTTAAAATTGGTGTGTTTAAAAAAGAAGATAAACATTTATATGAGTGGACATTGACTGATCTTGAAAAAGAATATCAATTTTTTGAATCCAATGGTTATCAGGGCAATATTGACCAAGATAAACAGTTACAACAATAAAAAGCTAAATACTTAGGTGCATTTAGAAAGGCTGGCCAACATAACCGGCCTTTTCTTGGGCTTTTTCGTTAAGGTTTGTTTAAGGTTTCCTTTATAAAATGAATCCATGGTAGTGAGATACTAAATCCACGGATTTGTTAGAAATGAAAAAAGGAGACAGTATGATGAAGAAAAAATCAATGTTTTTAAAAGCAGGTTCCATGATTTTATGCTCAATACTCTTGTTTTCCTGCAGTAAAACTACTGATTCGACGAACGAATCGAGTACGATTGCAGCAGTAAGCACGGAGAAATTAAGTACGATCGGAGATAAAGAGGTTAGTGAGGTAATCAGTGAAACGGTGTCATATAGCGACGATGATTTTTACACGGACTGGGAAAGTGAAAATCCTACGTATATTGAATTAAATGGGACAAGCGCCAGCTTTGATGGTACAGGTGCAGTGTTTGTAACGAATAATTTGATAACCATAAGAGCCGCAGGGGTATATGTGATCAATGGAAAATTAGATGATGGGCAAATCGTGGTTGATGCTGAGGATAAAGGAAACGTCAGATTAGTATTAAATGGTGCAGAAATTAATAGTTTTACTCAATCCCCAATCTAAGTAAAAAACGCAGGGAAAACGATTATTTCTCTACCTGAAGGAACAGAAAATAATCTGTCGGATGGAACAGAATATGTGCTTGAAGATTCATCGAATGAGCCTAATGCAGCCCTTTTTAGTAAGGACAACCTAACGATTAACGGCTCTAGAAAACTAACGGTTCATGGAAATTACAATAATGGAATAACGAGCAAAGACGATCTACGAATCACAGGCGGTATCATTGAGATTGATTCAGTGGATGACGGTTTGATGGGACGAGATGTGGTTGCCGTTAAGGAGGGTAACATTGCAATAGAAGCAGGTGGTGATGGAATTAAGTCATCAAATGATAAAGACTCTTCGAAAGGGAATATAGCACTTGAAGGAGGTACGTATGAAATCACAGCAAGTAGTGATGGAATCCAAGCTCAGGCCTCATTATTTATCGCTGATGGCGACTATACGATTTCTTCTGGTGGTGGAAGTCCTGAAACGATTGCTACTAAAGGCAATGATATGAGACCACCTAGCAATGAAACTACAACCCCAACCATTACTGAAACAGAAACTGAAAGTGCAAAAGGATTAAAAGCAACAGTAGATGTTGCGGTCGGCGGGGGTAGCTTTAAGATTGATTCCTCTGATGATGCCTTACACAGCAACAACAGTGTTACGATTACAGGCGGTGAATTCACCATTGCCTCTGGAGATGATGGGGTCCATGGAGACAAAGCGGTTCAAACGAAAGGCGGAAAAATAAACATTACCAAAAGCTATGAAGGAATTGAAAGTAAAGTCATAAGTATAGCCGATGGTGAAATTGATGTTACCGCAAGTGACGATGGTATTAATGTTGGCTGCGGAAATGATGGTTCAGGAATGGATTTCCAATCCACTGAAACACAAGACAATTTATTATCAATCTCAGGTGGAAGTGTTACCGTTAATGCAGCAGGTGACGGACTCGATTCAAATGGTTCGATACAAATGACTGCTGGTACGGTTTTAGTTAATGGTCCAACCAACAATGGCAATGGTTCACTTGATTACGATCAAAGTTTTGAAATGACAGGTGGATTCCTGATAGCAGCAGGTAGTGCAGGAATGTTACAGGCTACTTCAGAACAATCGACCCAGAACGCCATCGTAATGACCTATCCTGATACACAAGCAGCAGGTACACTCCTGCATGTTGAAGACAGCGATGGAAACACAGTAGCAACCTTTGCACCGGAGAAGGATTATCAGGCTGTATTTATCAGTTCACCAATCCTCGAAAAGGATAAGGACTATACGCTTTATTCAGGAGGAACGTCGACAGGTAAAGAGGCAAATGGTCTTTACCGTGATGGAGACTACAAAGATGGTACAAAAGTAGTAGAATTTACGATATCAGACTCTGTAACATGGCTCAATGAATCCGGTGTGACAACCGGCAGCAGCGGCGGTCCTGGAGGCGGAGGTATGCGAGGGGGAGGTCAAAGACCTGATCGCGGCCAAGCACCACCAAACGGAGAAATGCCTGATGGAAGCCAGACACCACCCACAACAGAACAATCACAATAAGGAAACGAATAAGAGCATGCCAATTATAATTGGTATGCTCTCTTTTCATATAATGATAGTTTAGGCCTATAGAATGTAAGGCTTATTTCTCATTAACTTTCATAAATTTCGTTTTAAAATAGAGTAATATGTAAAATGATAATGTAAGTTAGTAGAAATAAAGGTGGGTAAGACGTGGGACGAATGGAACAAAGACAGCAAAGAAGAGCGTCTAAACAATGGGATTGGAGTAAGTTTTTAAAAAAAGATTTAATAAAGAAGATGATAATAGCAGGAGTTATTACAGCCTTATGTGGTTTACTTGTAATAAATATCTTTATCTGGAGCAGTGATGTTAGTAAATTAAATAAGCCAGCGCCTCAGCCAACTATTATTTACGATCAAAATGGGGAGATTGCGAGTAAGATTTCCAATTCTAGCATAGAAGGAGTCAGCATTAAGCAGATTTCAGAAGATATGGTTCATGCTGTAGTTGCTACTGAAGATCAACGATTTTACAAGCATAAGGGCATAAATTATTTTGGAATTATGAAGGCTTTCTTTAAAAATATGGTAAGTGGAGATATTGTTGCAGGTGGGAGTACGGTTACACAGCAGCTGGCCAAAAATGCATTTTTAACACATGAACGGACCTATACAAGAAAGGTAAAAGAACTAATCATAACGAAAAAAATAGAACGTACCTACTCCAAAGACGAGATTATGGAGAGATACTTAAATCAGATTTATTTCGGTGAAGGTGCCTGGGGGATTCAAAGGGCTGCTAAAACTTACTTTGGTAAAGAGGCAAGTGAATTAACCTTAAGTGAGTCCGCGACACTCGCTGGATTAATTAAAGCACCCTCCATACTCTCACCATTTAAGAATATGGAAAAATCAATGGAGCGCAGAGATCTTGTTTTATCTTTGATGGAGCAGGAAGGATATATAAGTGCACAAGATGTACAAAAGGCTAAAGAACAGCCTGTGGTGTTGAATGAGGAGAATGTGGAAGATAAGTATGATGGAAAATATCCATATTATGTCGACCACATTATTGAAGAAGCAATGACGAAATATAAGCTTACAAAAAACGAAGTTCTTTCAGGTGGACTTCATATTTATACTGAATTAAATCCAACCTTCCAGAAGGCGACAGAAGAAGTTTATCTGAATGAGAATCTTTTTCCCGCTAGTCAAAACGATCAGCTTCTCCAGAGCGGTGCAATCTTCATTAATCCTGAAAATGGAGGGATTCAAGCTCTTGTAGGGGGAAGAGGGGAACATACTCTGCTTGGTTTTAACAGGGCTACACAATTAGTTAGACAGCCTGGATCGACCATGAAACCTCTTGCGGTATATACACCTGCATTAGAAAAAGGCTACGAAGTCTTTGATCTATTACAAGACAGGCCGCTTAATATTGGAGGTTACCAGCCAAAGAATTTTGATAAGAAATATCGAGGAGAGGTAACAATGTATGACGCTGTAGTGAATTCGTACAATGTCCCTCCTGTTTGGTTATTAAATGAAATAGGTCTGGAACAGGGGACGAAATCAGTGAAGCGTTTTGGTATCACTTTACAAGATGAAGATTTTTCTCTTGGAATAGCGCTTGGCGGCATGCATGAAGGAACTTCCCCATTATTGATGGCACAAGCTTACACGGCATTTGCGAATGATGGAACCATGGCAGAGGCGCACTCTATTCAAAAAATAGAAGATGCCGATGGAAAGGTGATTGCGAAGTGGAAAAACAAATCAACGAAAGTGACTGAACCTGAAATAGCGCAAAAAATCACCTACATGCTAAAAGGTGTCGTGGAAGAGGGTACTGGGAAGAAGGCCTTCATAGAAGGCTTTGATATTGCAGGTAAAACAGGATCTACACAGCTGCCTTTTGCCAACGAAGCGGGGACAAAGGATCACTGGTTTGTTGGTTATACGCCTAACGTTGTCGGGGCGGTATGGCTGGGATATGACCAGACGGATGAAACTCACTACTTAGGTACATCAAGCAGTGGAACCACACCAGTTATTTTTAAAGAAATATTATCGAAAGCAAAATCAGAGCTTTCTGATGAGAAATTTGCATTATCAGGTATTGAGAAAAAATACAAAAATGAAATAAAAAAGATAAAAGAAGAAGAGGAAAAAGCAAGGAAAGAGCAGGAAAAGGAAAAAGAAAAAGAAAAAGAAAAGAAAAAAGATAAAAATAAAGATAAAGGTAAAAATAAAGATAAAGACGAAGAAGACGATGAAGACGATGACGATGACGATGAATAAAAGTTATTTGGTCGTTTAAAAGGTTGTCTTTGACCCAACCTGTGCCAATAGAGATTTTGAACAATGCTGAGGTATACGGTATAACACAATGTGTATTTATTAGTTGAAAGACCAAATCACATCCGATTTGGTCTTTTATATTATCGTTCGCAAGGTTAGGAATTAAATCTTTGCCCTGGATAAAATACCTCGTTGATTTCCCAAGATTCAACTATCCTGTGGGCCATTTTAGGATCATATCCCATACCCATAAGGTAGGTAATTGCTGCAACCTCTCGTAATGCATGTGCAAAAGATGTGTGTTTTGCTTCATGTAATCCATACTGCACAAAAGGCTCGACAGTTCTTAATACCGTGTGTTTATTTAGGTTTGGGTTATATTGCTGAGGTTGATTAAAGTGATAAGGATTGTATTGGTAAGGGTTATACAAAATACAGTCATCTCCCTAGATAAATAATTTTAAAAGTCATCTATAGTCTATGTATGGTGTATCGTGTGTGAAACTGGTGTTGAAAAATTAAGAATTGTAAATTTAAATAACATAAATCAACGCTCAGAGCAATAATTCTCTAAGCGTTTGATATTGCATATTCGATTTTTAATTCAATAAACATTAAGCTGTAAAGTTGCCGTCATAGCATAGCATGATGGCTGATTTAACATCCTCCATGCTAGAAATATTATTAATAAAATCTAGGTCATGATCTTTGACTCTTATTTCATAGGTCACTTCAAGATCATTACCTGGCATAGCTGACTTTGATTTAAGGGAATGCTTTAAAGCATGTCCAGCAATGACATGTTCCAGTGATTTTTCAATCGATGTGCTGCTGTATCTTACAACTAATAAATATGGGTTTTCAATCTTTATTTTGTTAATAAATACAATTAAGACTGTTCCTATAAAAATGGATCCAATTATTGCAAGAGGAACAAAACCAGCCCCACACAAAATGCCGGCAACAATTGCCCAGAAGATATAGACAATGTCCATTGGGTCTTTAATAGGAGTTCGGAAACGAACGATCGATAATGCCCCTACCATCCCCAGTGATAACAACGCATTTGATGAGATTCCCATGATAATTAGGGCAGTTGCCATCGCCATGATAATTAACGAAATATTAAAGGTATGAGAATAAATAACACCGGTGAAAGTTTTTTTATAGACATAATAAATGAATAAACCTAACGCAAAAGCGGCTAATAAGCCAATCAATGAATCTACTATCGAAAAACTGCTTGTTTTTTCTAAAAAACTCGATTTGAAAATGTCCTTAAAATTTAAACTTTCCATTTATAATTCCTCCAATTATTGTACTAACCAAACATCCTGCTATACTGATATTTTGAATAGCCGCCTTTTCGTCGATCGATGACTTGTAGTAATTGTTTGATGATCTCAGGTAAATACTCATCAAATTTCACCTCAAGAACCACGACACCGGGAGTGGTTTCAACCATTGCTAAATCTGGATTTAAAAGATCATTATTTCGAAAACTTGTTTTAATGCAGCTATCAAATGTGACCCGGACGTTACCATATTCATAAATGAACACTTCACGTTCATAGTCGACAACCGTCATTGGTTTTAATTGATAGAGTTTCATTTGGACATAAAGGTCCCTAATAAGCGGTCTTGTGTCATTTTCCATCCAATCAATGTCACCGAAGCGAATTCGTTCATTTTCCTCTGGGGTTAAACGGCATTTTTGTTTAAAGGTTAAATTATCACGTTTGCTCTTTTTTTCAAGATTAAGATACTCCATGTTGTAATCATACAATCTGACTCTAAACTTATCTCGATCAAGTAAACCTTCTTTCTTCTGCGATAAAACCTTATTATCAAAGTTATCGAAGTAGACATTTCGTATTAAGTACTTTCCATTGTTTTTCGCATGAGGGTCATGTTTCATAACATGCTTTAATTTATTTCGAAGTAGGTAGCAATCTAACGATGTGATTTCATGCTTTAATTCTCTCCGGCCCTTTACACTATTTAAGCTCATCGCCTTCACGTTTCTCTCTCCAATCTGTTAAACAACTTCTTGAAACCTATTATGTTTGTTCAACCTTAAACAAACCTTAAAAGAAGAAGGGGTGTAAAATTTTATAGAGACAGGGGAAAAATACATACAATGGTTTCAACTGGTAATAATTAGATACACTTAAAGTATGCATACCAGAAATCTAATAAAAATAGCCGAACTCTTTCTGAGTTCGGCTATTTTTATATCGTTGATTTACATGGGTAGTTTTATTTTAAATGTCGTGCCTGCAGTTTCATTGGGGCTGACTTTAATACTTCCACCATGGGCGGAAACAATCCATTGGGCAATCGAGAGACCTAACCCAATTCCGCCTGATTCTCTTGTACGTGCCTTGTCTTCACGGTAAAAACGGTCAAAGATGTACGGAATATTTTCATCTTTGATCCCAATACCCGTATCACTTATCTCCAGCACAACTTTATGATCCTGTTCATAGGTTTTTACTCCGATACTGTCATGTTCGCCTGTGTACTTTAATGCATTATCGAGCAAAATCACGAGCAGTTGATGAAAACGGGTTTCATCGGCATTCATCATCATGTCGCAATTTAGTTTTAGCCAGAAATGTTTATCCTGTGATTCAGCTATTTCGATATAAGGTGTACATACGCTTTGTACAAAGCTATCAACATGTAAGTTTTTTTTCTCGAGCTGTGTTTCCGCTGAATCTGCCCTTGCTAACGTCAACAGGTCTGTCGTAAGCTTCGATAGTCTTCTAGTTTCTGAAAGGCTTAAGGCAATATTTTCAAATTTGTTTGCTATTTTTTCATGAGGTGTGGTCAGCATTAACTCTAACTTATTTTGTATAATCGTTAATGGGGTTCTTAACTCATGAGAGGCATTTTCAACAAACTCAGCTTGCTTGTTCCAGGAATGAATAATCGGTTTCATCATCTTTTTTGATAAAAAATAGGAGGCAGAAATCGATAGTAAGATAAAGATGGATGAACAAAGGATGAGGAGTTTACTAAAATTATTTAGGATATTTTGCTCCGCATCTATATTGATCATAAGCTGAATATATGCCACCTCATCGTTATCATTGGCATCTTCAAATAAAAGATAGCGAAACGGATACAAATTATTCACATCCGTATTGGTTATGTTATTAAGGTTCGTTTTATCAAGTTTATATTCTTCCAAATAGTCATCATAAAATAAAGTGCCGATTTCGTCTTGATTAACAATCTTATCATTTTCATTCCACTTAATGACCATAATTCGCGGGTTTTTCGGCCGTTCATTTTGACGTGAGCCCTTATCATTTGGGGGAGGGATTCGCGTATCATTTGGCGTATCATTGACCATCCGTTCCTTGATCATTAGCAGTTCCTCATCTGTCTTGGTGAATAAGGTATGTTGAACCTGACTAAAAATAATCAAGCCGAAAATGGTAAAAATCACCGTAAAAGATATAAGATTAAGAACCATGTATTTTAATTGTTGTTTTCTGAAAATCTTATTTTTAAACATTTCCTTCACCATTGTCCGTAAGCATGTAGCCTAATCCCCGGAAGGTTTTTATAAATTGATCATAGTTGAATTTTTTTAAGTTTTTTCGTAATTTACTTGCGTACACCTCAACAACGGTTGCACTGGTATCAGATTCAAAACCCCAAATTCGGTCGAAGATTTGTTCTTTTGTGAGAATCGTATTTTTATTGTTAATTAAGTACTCAAGCAGCTCGAATTGTTTCCCACTCAAATTTACAAGTTCATCGCGAATGGTAGCAGTATTATTTTTCACATTTAGCTTTAGATCCTTGAAGGTAATCACGTTTTCTTTAAATGTGCGAACGTTCCTTCTCACCATTACCTCTAATCGCAATAAAAGCTCCTCTCGATGAAAAGGCTTGACAAGATAATCATCTGCTCCGACCTTAAAGCCCAGAATCTTATCATCAATCCCATCTTTTGCGGTAAGCATCATAACTGGTGTTGTTATATTCTTCTTTCTTAGATTTTCTAAAACTTCATAGCCATTCATATACGGCAGCATAATATCTAAGATGATGACATCAAAGATATTCTGTTCTGCTAAGAATAACCCTTCCTCTCCGTCATAAGCTTGTTCTGTTTCAAACAGTTCACCAACTGTTTCACGGATTGTTTCAGACAAGTGTTTATCGTCTTCTATAATTAATAATTTCATTAATAGTTCCTCTTTCCAAGTTCCTCATAAGATAGTTTGATTATAGGGCTATTTAGAATAATTGCAAATTGTTTTCCTGTACGGAGTAGAAGGTATTTATCAAGAGGTGGGCGAAAATTGTATATATTATAAAACTTTTTTGAAAGGGAGTTTCTTTATGTATCGTTTTAAAGCCATTGATCATATTCAACTAGCTGGTCCAAAAGGTTGCGAGGATGCAGCAAGGAGTTTTTTTATCGATATTCTAGGATTTGAGGAAATGGAAAAACCTGAAGAATTGAAAAAGCGGGGCGGAGTTTGGTTTCGCAATGGTAACACGCAGATACATATTGGGGTAGAGGAACCCTTTGCACCAGCAAAAAAGGCCCATCCTGCTTTTGAGGTAGAAAATATTGAAGCATTGAAAAAACATTTAACGGAAAACGGAATAAAAGTGATTGAAGATCAAAATCTTCCTGGGGCTAATCGTTTTTATACTGCTGATCCCTTTGGCAACCGTATTGAAATCCTAGAATGGAACTAATCTTTTATATCGATCTGACGAAGAAATTGAATATCGTTAAAATACGATGGCAAGCTGTCATCGTATTTATTTTATAGTTACAAACCCCTTCACATCAAAAATAATGTTGAATATTCGTTTGAGAATTGAATATTAGTTAAGTAGGTATTTTATCTTGAAGACCTCATAATGGAGGGGATCCTTTGAAAATTGAATACCAGCATACGTTTGGTTTGCCAAATAAGGTTGTCTGGAAGTACATTAAGGATGAAAGAGTTCTTGGTAATGCAATTCCAAACTGCAGGACCTTTGTCCAAACCACAACTGGATTTTATGAAGCTGAATTTGACATTAACATAGGACCACTAAAAGATAATTTTACACTCGACGTTAGTCTCGAAAAGGAAAAGGCACCGGTTTATTACCATCTACACCTGAAAGGAAAAGGTAATCTAGGGGAGGTCAGTGGTAAGGCGATTTTACTCTTCAATGACAATCAAGGAAGCACACAACTTAATATCCAGGCGGAAGTGAACATTACCGGAGCCCTGTCTGGTGCTGCAGAGCGCGTCATAAGTGGAGGAGCAAACAAAGGGATAGAGAAATTTTTCCAGAGTATCGAAAAGGAAATAAAGAAAAGTCTTTATTTAATGAGAAAAGGTCGAAAATGAGAAAGAGCAACGTCATTAACGTTGCTTTTTTCATTCTTCTCTATTCATGTTCCGGATAATTAGCTAGTTCCTTTATTCCTTCTATCCAATCCTTGAAATTCGCATATTTATCTTTATCGAAACCAAAGTGCTCTTTAATTAATGCGATGGACTCAAGTTCCGTTTCATGAACAATACCGTCTGAGTAGACGAGGCGAAGGATTTCTGTTAGAACAATATGTTTGGAACGTTCTTCTTTAAAAACTTTAAGAATATCATCTATTGCTAAGCCTTTAATTTTATAATCCTCAAGTTCCATTTCCTTTTGATACTTCGCGATAACTGGATTTTCAAATACTGAGAATTTCCCATCAACGGTTGCCATTAAATAGGCTAACTCAAGAAACGCTTCCTTCTCCTCTTGTTGAAGCTTATTCAAAAACATTATGTGTAGCTCCTTTTTCAATTAATGAATTATGTTATTAGACATCTTACCAAGTTTAAATACCATTTGTCTATTCTTTAAATGGTGAAAAAAGGAAAATTCCAGTTTTAAAGCGAATTAGAATATAAAATGGGAAAAAAGGGAGGAGATTGTTCTGGAATTATTTCTTCCTATGTTTGTAACATCATTGCTTGGAGTATTGTTGTTTATTAATTTTGTTTTTTTTATTAAAAACACAAAAGAAGACAAAAGCACTCATAATCAAACAATCTTGGGTTGTGTCCTAACCTTCTCTTTTATATTTTCTTTTATGTATTTCATCCTAAGTTTGCATTAAAATGAGCTATAACATTAATACGTATTAAAGGAGATCAATGCTTTTGCTTAAAACAGAAAGATGCGAACTGGTCAAACTAAAACCAAAAGATTTTTACGATATCAAAAAAATTTATCTTAATGAAGCAGTACGTAAATATCTTGGCGGTACTTGGAAGGAAGAAGATATTAGATTATGCATTTTTTCAACTTAACCTCGCAAGAATAGTGGCGGAAACACAGAGTGCTAACTTAGCTTCTTGTAAACTTTAAAGAAATTAAACATGGAGCTGAGCGAAACAGTCATGCGTTTTGGTGCAGAGCAAGTCATTTTTTCAATTGAAAGGAGAATCTGGAATGGAACAAAAATTACTTAGAGTTGGTACTACTTATTTACCAGTGAGTAATGTAGACCTATCATCTGAATGGTATGTAACCAATTTAGGTGCAGTATTAAACTATAAAGATAAGGACAAAGCTATACTGGATTTTGCCAATCAAAGTATCTTTCTTGTAAGGGCACAGGAAAAACAAAGCGCGAACTTCTATAATTCCTACGGTGAAGAGTGTTTCTCAATGACATTCGAAGTGAATGGACTAAATATTCTTGAAGAAATTCATCGGGAGTTTATAGAAAAGGAAATTAAAGTAGGAGAAATTGAGAACAGAGGACATAGCGGAAGAAATTTTGTTTTCTATGATCCTGATGGAAATAAATTCGACGTATGGAGTGAACTTAGCCCAATCTTTAAAGAGAAATTTCTTTCTTAATGGGGGAAAACAAAATGATTAAACTAGGAAATGAAGCGGAAATTGTCATTGCGCACAAACTAATGAAGGAGGCATTTGAAGAGTATCGATGTCTTGAAGTTCCTACAAGTGCAATTAATGAACCGATTGATACGTTAAGGGATTCATTTCGTGATGGTTTAGAAAAATTTATAATATGTTACATAGATGGGAATCCACTTGGGTCCTTACGATTTATTACGAAAGATCAAACTTTATATTTTTCTAGAGTATCTGTTCCACCCTATGCCAGAGGAAGAGGAATTGCAAAATCAATGCTTTCTTGGCTCGAGGATTTTGCTAAAAATGAGGGAATGCATAAACTACAATGTAAAGTTAGAAGCAGCCTGACTCATAATGTGCGTTTATATCAGTCTATTGGTTATACCGTTACGAAAGAGGAAATGGTTAAGAATCCTAATAATTTTCCAGTGAGCATAGTTGTAATGGAAAAACTATTAGAGCAATAACGGATGTTCAAATAGGAGTGCTTAATTAAGGGATATTGAAAGGACAGGATTGGTTTGGTTCAAGAAACAACACTACATATTTTAAATGGGCAAGCGATGTACGATTTTTTTAAAAGGACGAATTTCCTCCAAGGTGAAATGATGGTTCCTTTTAACGAAGCAATGTGTTTTGGAGACACGTCAGAAGAACTATTCACACCGGAATTCGTCGAAAAACGAGCAAAAGTTCATCATGTAACCCGAGAGCAATATACCGATTATACTTTAAACCCATTAACGCCGCTCTTTAGCAAGGATTTTTCTCGCATAGAACTGTGGTTTGACGAGGATATGTTTTGTCAAATCAATATCCTTACGATTCTTGCTTGGCTCGATAAAAATGGTCACAGTATGCCCATTAATCTGCATATTGTTGGTGAAAAATTTGAACACATTGAAAATTACACATTAATGGCAGCGGGTTATTATGAACACTTTGTAGAAGTATTGATACATAAAACGGTCCCTGAAACGATTGATCTATTACCCTTAAGGAAAAGCATTGATTTGTATTTAACTTATCTTCATGAGGACAGTAACCTAATGACGTATATAAAAAAGAACCAGCATATGACGGAAGAAGAACTTGTATACTCCCTCTTAGAAAATTTTAAAGAGTATGGATTAGGTGATGTACAATATCTAGAAATTATTAGGGCGCAGCGTGCTTCATGAAATATTAAAGCGATAAGAGGGGAAATAATGAAATGTTTATTGTCAATGTAGAAGGTGCGATTAGGAAGGATAATAGGTGGTTAATTATTGAAAGAAGCAATAAAGAGGAACATGCTGAAGGGTTGCTTTCACTTGTTGGTGGGAAAGTGGATCAAGAAGGAAACTCCTCTGATATATTAGAAAGTACATTAAAACGAGAAATAATGGAAGAAGTTAATATAGTTGTGAAAGACAAGTTGCAATATGTACACAACACATCATTTGTAACAGATAAGGGTGATCATGTCATTAATATTGTTTTTCTTTGTGAATATACTGCAGGAGATACATACCCTAAAAGTCAAGATGAGATAGAAAACGTATACTGGATGTTGACAGATGAAATACTAAACCATACCCATACACCTATATATTTGAAGGAAAGCATTAGAAAAGCGGAAAAATCACTTTCTGTTTTTTGAAATATTTGTGGAAATATAACCGTTTATGAAGTTTTATAGTTTGTTACAAGCGATTCTGTCATATGCAGAAGCGCTTTTTATTTTACATATTTTACACTAATGAATATTTATATAATTGCAGAATATCCAATATATTTCCAGTTAACAATATGTTATATTAAAATAATTTGGTTACTGCAACATCGAGTCTCTTAATTTTTTCAATCTCAGAACAAATAATTAGCATAGGGGTATTTAGAAAAACGGAGCTGATTAGGTGCATATATTGTTGAATGGCTTGTTTCTTATTGCCGGATTGAAGTGGGGTGATTGGAGGAACTGGAGTAAATACCATTCCACCATTTTATTCTTTTGGTTTGGTGATTTGCTTTATAATTTCCTTTGTAAAGATTATCTAATGTGGGAGTACAAGGAAACGATGTTTGGACAAAATATCTTGCCTAATCATCTTACAATTTCATTATTAATTATGTTTGTCGCATATCCAGCAACGGTGTTAATTTTTTTAGGGAATTTACCAGATAAGACTATGAAAAAAGTTTTGTGGTTACTTTTCTGGGTGGCATTATTCTCACTAGTAGAATACATAAATTTGCGATATCTTGACTTGATAGAGCATCATCACCAATGGACAATGGCATGGTCCGTTTTTTTCAACTTAATCGTTTTTTTTATACTGCTTTTACATAATAAGCACCCAATAGCAGCATTAATAATCTCCATTCCAATCATATTATTCTTTGTCATGTTTTTTGATGTACCGATTTATTGACATAAATGAGAATATATAACGAAATTTGGAAAAAACTAAAGGGAAATTAAGGTTGAGGGGATTAAACATGGATTTAATGAAACCAATTAATATTAGCTCCGAAAAATTAACTCCAGAAAACCCATTTACTGCTGTTGAAATGGGAAAGCTTTGGGCTACCTATGTAGGGAATAGCATGTCTCATAAGATTTTGCAGTATTTTCTAAAGAATGTAGAAGATGAGGATGTCAAAACACTTGTGGAGAATGGTCTTGCCCTAACTGTTGATTTTATGCAAACAATTGAGAAGTTTTTAAAAAAAGAGGACTTTCCAATTCCTGTAGGATTTACTCAAGAGGACGTTAATCTCGGTGCCCCTCGTTTATTTGAAGACCAATTTTATGTGCATTATTTGAAATATGCTGCAAAAGCGGGAATGAGTTTATATGGAATTGCAATTCCGTTGGTAATGAGGGAAGACATACGGGAATTTTTTATCCATTGTAATGAAACGACCACAATTCTGCTAGGACAACTCAACAATGTATTAATTGAAAAAGGGTATATCATGAGGCCTCCAACCATCCCCGTTCCTAAAAAAGTGGACTTTATTAAAAAGGAAAACTATTTGAATGGTTTTTTTAGAGATGTTCGACAATTACATGCACTGGAAATCACACATCTATATGATAATATTGAGAACAATATTACGAGTAAAGCTCTATTAATTGGTTTTAGCCAAGTAGCCAAGAAAGAAAAAGTGAGACAATTCTTAATAAGAGGAAAAGCCATTACCGATAGGGAAGTTCAACATTTTCAAGATAAACTCCATAAGGAAAATTTACCGTTCCCATCCCAAATTGACCATTTGGTGACTCCGTCCACTTTTTCACCATTTTCGGATCGACTCATGGTGTTTCACAAAGTGGATATGTTCTCAATTAAAATTCGGTCATTTGCAAACTCCATGGCTGTAAACGGTCGGAGAGATATTGGTTTAATGTATTTGAAAGCACTGTCCGAGGTTTCTTTATTTGTAGAGGACGGGGCAAATATTTTAATTGATTATGGGTGGATGGAACAGCCTCCAAAAGCCATTGATCGTGATGAATTGGCAGCTAAATAGTCTGATTAATATCTTGGAAGACCTATTAAAGCAAAAGGAAGATTGTTATGGAACCAACTCGAATATCTTTAACAGCTCCAGAGATATCCAGTTTATGGACTCAATTTATGTTTGAAACCATGTCAATTGGTTTTATTCGTTACGCGCTTGAACACTTGGAAGACCAAGATATTATCGAGATTTATAAAAACTCACTCGAGCTGTCAGAAAGACATGTTCAGAAGGTGAAGCAGTTTTTGGAGGGAGAAAATTATCCAATTCCAAAGGGCTTTACAGAGGAAGATGTAAACATTCATGCACCACGTCTCTTCCAAGATCCTTTCTATTTATACTATATGTACATAATGACTCTTCAGGGGCTAACAGGTTATTCTCTTTCAGTGAGTACTGCTATTCGCGCTGATCTACGGCAATATTATATTAACTGTAATACTGAAACGATGGTGCTATTTGAAAAAAACATCGAAGCACTTCTCACTAAAGGGCTTTTCTCGCGGCCGCCAGTCCTTCCCGCACCTGAAAATATTGACTTTGTAAAGCATCATAGTTTTTTGACTGGCTGGTTTGGGGAGCGGCGACCATTAACTGGTATTGAAATAGGGGATATTACCTTTAATATGAACAAGATGCATATGCATGTTGCATTAAAAGTTGGTTTTAGCCAAGTGGCTGCATCCAAAAAAGTCCGACGATACATTAATAGGGGCATGGAAATTTCCACTAAACATATCGCGGCTTTTGAAAAAATTTTTCGTGAGGAAATGCTCAATTCTCCTGTATCCTGGCAATCTCATGTTACAAGCTCTACCACATCTCCTTTTTCAGATAAGTGGATGATGTATCAAGTCCAACTGTCGTCACAGATTGCAATTGCCTTTTATGGCACGGCTTTGAGTGTTACATCCAGGGCAGACATTGCAGAAAAATATATGGCAATGACGTTAGAACTCGTTAGATTTGCTGAAGACGGAGCCAATTTAATGATTGAAAATGGGTGGATGGAAGAACCGCCTAAGGCAAGTGATCGCAGAACATTAACAAAAGGTAAAAAAGAAGGTATTGAAAATCATAATCAGGAAAAGTAAATTAGTAAAGGAGGGTAGATTCCAAATCTATCCTTTTTTTAGTAAGGAGGTAATCAGATGATTAAAGGATTAAATCATTTTTTATTTTCTGTATCCGATTTAGAAAAATCGATTGAGTTTTATCAAAATGTGTTTGAAGCAAAGTTGTTAGTCAAGGGGAGGAGCACGGCTTATTTTAATTTAAATGGAATGTGGCTGGCGTTAAATGTTGAAAAAGATATACCTCGTAATGAAATACATCAATCCTATACTCATATTGCATTTTCAATTGAAGAAGAAGACTTTGAAACCATGTATGAAAAATTAGAGACATTGGGTGTCAACATTTTACCTGGCCGCTCAAGGGATAGGAAAGATAAAAAATCTATTTACTTCACAGATCCAGACGGTCATAAATTTGAATTTCATACTGGGACATTACAGGACAGATTAGATTACTATAAACAAGAGAAAAAACATATGGAGTTTTATCAATAAGAGATTGTTTGGAGACTTACTTTTTTGTTTCATTATTTAGAATAAACCAATTATAATGAAAAAGAATAGCTTATGTACCTTGTGGGGCTAGATTAATTAAATTGGAGAGTAATAGTATGACGCGTTTTGCGATACTAACAGATGTTCATGGAAACGCACCAGCATTGAAAGCGGTACTAAAAGAAATTGATGAGAGAAGAGACGTTGACCATATTTATTGTTTAGGGGATATGCTTGGCATTGGTCCTGATTCCAATGAAGTATTAGAAATGCTTTTTTCTAGAAGTGATGTATCGATGATAACAGGGAATCATGATGAGGCCATTTTAGCCTTGGCTAAGGGCGAGGAATATCCTCGAAGTCATATACATGTAAAAGAACATCATCAATGGATAGTTGATAGACTAGACCCGTCTTTTATACCGAAATTAGAGCAGCTGCCTAGGCTGCAGAATGTCACCATAGATGGTTATTCCATCCTATTTATTCATTATCAAATAGAAAATAGCAAGCTCAATGAACACATAAGCAGGGATCATTTTTCTTCAATTGTCGAACCTAGTACGGAAAACATGGAGACATTATTCTTTGATAAAAAGGCTGATTTGATTTGTTTCGGCCATCATCATCCGCTTCATTATTTTGCCGGGAAGCATACAGTATACCTTAATCCTGGATCGTTAGGCTGTAACCATAAACCACTTGCTCCTTATGCAATTTTTACCGTTATTAATAATGTTGTAGATGTGAGTTTGAAAGAAGTGGCATACGATAACACTGCCTTTTTAAAATCCTATGACACCCTGCAAGTCCCTGAACGTGAATTTATTTTAAAAGTGTTCCATGGAAACCAACTATAGAGGTGATCATTTTTTGCGAACAGATTATGACAATTGGGAGCCATTAACAGTTTCTAACATAGTTGACCTTTTTACTGATCTTCCAATTACTTGGTGTTTGGCGGGGGGCTGGGCATTAGATTTACATTTAGGTAAACAAAGCAGGCAACATAGTGATATAGATGTAATCATTCTTCGAGACGAACAAGAATCTTCGTACGATTTTTTAAGCAGGGAATGGAAATTATATAAAGCTCAAGACGGCGTTCTTATGCCTTGGGTACAGGGTGAGTTCTTAACTGACACAACCGATGTTTGGGTTAGTAAAAATTCAGATTCACCTTGGGCTTTTCAGGTAATGTTAGTAGATACTTTCGAAAACAATTGGATTTATCGAAGAGAAAAATCTGTCAAGAAGCCAGTGAATGAAATAATCGTAAGAACAAATGATGGGATTCCTTATTTAAGATCGGAAATCCAGCTTTTGTATAAGGGAGGTTCATCCAAGGTTCGTGAGAAAGATTTTCATGATCTTCAAACCATGCTACCTATTCTGACATCACAAGAAAAAGCATGGCTATCACAATCTCTACAACAGCAATTTCCAGAAGGACATCTTTGGATTTCTTATTTACAAAAAGACAATAAAGAAAAAGAAATTAGAGGAGCAAAAAAATGTTGACGAAAGAAGACTTAGAAAATATAAAAACACTTCAAGAAATTTGTGAGCAAGAAGGAAATCTCCTGCTAAAGCTTAATTATGATATGCTACAAAGTAGATCCGAAAAACGCAAGGAAGACTTTTTCCATTATGAAGCTGAGAAGCTAGTTGGATTCCTGGGAAGCTATTATTTTGGCAATAAGGTAGAAATTTGCGGTATGGTACACCCAGATTACAGAAGAAAAGGAGTTTTTTCCAAGCTCCTTGAAGAAGCACTTGAGGAAGCAAAAAATCGAGAGGCTAGGACTATTTTATTAAATGCTCCAACAGAATCTCAATCAGCAAAGGGGTTTTTAAAGAACATACCTTGCACCTTATCGATGATAGAATATCAAATGAAATGGGAGGAGAATTCAGAATTATCTGATGATCAAACAATAAAAGTACGACCTTCTATTTCAGGAGATGACTCAGAAGCCGAGATACAACTCGACGTCCAATGTTTCGGGTTAAATGAAAAAGAAGCACGTCAGTATAAGCAGGAAACGAAAGAACTTGAAACCGATATCAGATTAATTATTGAAGTAGATGGTAAAATTGCTGGGAAAATGCGACTCTCCGAAATGAACGGTGAAGCCTGGATATATGGATTTGCTGTTTTTCCAGGACTTCAGGGTAAAGGGATAGGAAGAAAAGCGCTCTCGAAAGTGGTAAAAATGGAAGACGAAAAAGGATTTTCAATTTTTCTTGAGGTTGAGGCTAAAAATGCTAATGCCTTAAGGCTCTATGAATCATGTGGATTTAGAAGTTATCATTCCCAAGAGTACTATAAAGTAAATTAGTGAGGGATTTTTAAAGACCATCACTACTAAATTTTTTATTTTTCCAGTAAATAATAGGAGACAAATGTAACCGTTTACATTATAATAATAGTAAGAACTAGGGGAGGGGAAACTTACCATGGAATTATTATTAGAACAATGCGAACATAACAAGACAGAAAAACCTTGCGAAGAGTGTGCCCCAACAAAAGATAATGATGAAAACATCGATTTATATGAGTATGATTACTATAAAAGAATATGGTTTTAAGAATAACAATAGCTACTATTAAAACTGGAAAAATTGACGTGTGAAATGCCACACGTCAATTTTTTTATTAGATATTAGTGGTATAAATGTTGCAGTTGTTCGACATGTCTACGGCTCGTATCAATTACATCTTCTGCAAGCTTTCTGCTTTCTGGGTCAAGGTCACCCCTTACCAGTTCCTCAGAATATTGAACTCCATATTGATCTAAACCTTTCACAGCATCTTCTATCATTTCCTTTGTATCATCCGGAAGCATGACTTTATGCATAAAACTATGCATGGAACCAGAGAAGCCTTCATCGTCAGATGGGACACCGCCAAGATTTTGAATCCGCTCAGCTAATTTTTGAGCATTCAGTTTAACTTCCTGCTGCATAGATTGGAAGACCTTCTTTAATTCAACATCTTCAGCCTTTTGAATGTAGTGTTCAAAAGAGCGAATTCCCATATATGTACCTCTTAATAAGGTATTTAATTCCTCAATAACTGTCTCATTTGTCATATTATCAGCTCCTTCAAACTTATTATGCGGTTTGGAAGCTGTGGTATACAATGTGATTACATTTTAAATACATGTTGTCCAATTACATGTGTGGTGGTTCTTGAATCAAGCCAACGGCTGGTAGCAATAGCAGGATTGTAGAAAAATAATGCTCCCTGAACCAATTGCCTTTGATTAGAAAGGGCTGCTTTCACAGCTTGAAATGACTCCTCATCCGCAGGCTCATTGATTTCACCATTTTGAACAGGTTGGAATTGACCAGGAGCATAGATGACTTCTTTGATGGTGTTTGGAAATTGATGATTTTCGACTCTGTTAAGAACGACACAAGCGACGGCAATCTTCCCCTCTAAAGGTTCTGTTTGTGCCTCAGCTCTAACTAATCGTGCAAGCAAATCTATTTCTTGGTTTGATAGAGTTTGTTTCACAGTTTCTTTTATTTTTGGTTCGACTGTCCTGCTAGATTTATTTGTATGAACTTCTTGACCAGGGTAAATGAGATTTAAATTGGAAATTTCAGGATTCCCATCAGCTAATTCCTGAAGGGTTAAATGATGATCTCTTGCAATTTTTGACATTGTGTCTCCAGGTTTAACCGTATAAGCAAAAGCGGGGGAAGAAAATAGTAGTAATGTGGCAAGTGTTAATAAAGTAATTAGTTTTTTCATTATTCTAGTCCTCCAAGTTGGTTTAATGTATTTAAATCTATTACTATGAGTTGAAAAAATAGAATAGTATTACAGTTCATTTACATAGAGACGACAATTTGGAGTCTATGAAGGTTAAGGAATTATCTTCCAAATTAGTAGATATGATGAGTTGGAAATTGAAATTATGTGTTGAATCAAATAAATGAAAGTAACAAAGGATAATTTTAGAATTATTTAGCAAAGCATATAAGTTTGTTTCTTGTTTTTCTATTGTTACTATAGAAACATACCTTTATAAAGAAAGGACTAATAAATATAATGGGAACTTTTAATATACCTGTATCAGTCTTAAATCTAGCTCCAATCCGTGAAGGACGGACATCGCAACAAGCAATAGAAGAAATGGTCGATTTAGCGAAAGCAACCGAGGCAATGGGCTATGAGCGTTACTGGATTGCTGAACACCATAACTCACCAACTCTAGTTAGTTCAGCTACAGCCATACTCATTAAACATACATTGGAACATACCAAAACAATCAAGGTCGGTTCTGGTGGAATTATGCTGCCAAACCATTCCCCGCTTGTCGTAGCAGAACAATTCGGCACATTGGCAACCATTTATCCAAATCGAGTGGAACTTGGGCTTGGACGGGCTCCAGGAACAGATATGATGACGGCTAACGCGTTGCGTCGTTCAAAAAATGATTCGGTCTATACCTTTCCAGAGGATGTTCAGGCATTGCTAACTTATTTTGGACCAGAAGAGCACCAAGGTTATGTAAAAGCGTATCCGGGTGTGGATACCAATGTTCCAATTTATATTTTGGGGTCATCCACAGACTCCGCCTATTTAGCAGCTAGCTTAGGTCTGCCATATGTATTTGCTTCACATTTTGCGCCAAAATTCATGGGTGAAGCGATTAAAATTTATCGCGAGCGGTTCCAGCCTTCTGAGTATCTAGATAAACCATATATGATGGTGTGTTTAAATGTGATAGGAGCGGAAACGGATGAAGAGGCTAAATCCCTGCAAACCACCATGCATCAGTTTTTCCTAAACGTGGTTCGCGGTACACGTAATCCATTGCAGCCGCCTGTTGATAGTATGGATGGAATTTGGAATCCAATGGAAGAAGAAATGGCAAAATCTATGTCAAGCGTAACCTTATTGGGAAGCAAGGAAACCATCCAGCAACAGCTGACAAGCTTCCAAGACTATTATGGTGTCGATGAAATTATGGCAGTGTCGTATATTTATGATCCTGTGAAACAAAGACGTTCTTATGAAATATTTAAAGAAGTGGTGGAGGGGAAGTAATTTTCTCTTCAGGGATTGTTCCGGAATTGTTTTTCTGAATAATAGTATACCTGCTATAAAAAAAGACGTATTACATACGTCCTTTTTTTTGTGCTCTTAGTGAATAACAATTAATAGGCTTATATAAGCAAAAGTAATCACGCCCTCAGCACTTACCACATAGGATGGTGTATTAAAAGCGGGGTGATTTAGGTGAATAATTGGTTAAAAGCCGGTATTTTACTATATCTTTCGCTGCTGTTTTTTGGGAGTTTTATAGCAATAGGCATCGTATGGACTGGAGCACTTGATGAATCACTGCCATTTATTGATGACATAAAAATATTTTTATACTATTTCTTCGCAGGCTCCATTGGAGGCTCATTGCGGCACTTATACATGTTCTGTTCTCATTACATGAAAGATGAATTAAACGACTATAGGGAATGGATTATGTACATTTTCTACCCGATATTCGCAACAGGTACAGCAATTGTGGCAGTCACCTTAATCCAAAGCGGGATCTTATTAATTGAATTCGTTGACTTCGAAGATACCCCTTACGCACAAATAAGCTTCGCCTTCTTCGTCGGATTTGGATTCAACCGCTTCGTAAACAAACTAAACGCCGTATCAAAAGACATCTTCAAAACCAATCCACAGCAAACAAACAACGGAGAAACAAAACCAAAACAGCCAGAGTCCGAATAGGACTCTGGCTGTTCTAGGTGACAGTTGTGGTGATACTCTGTTTCGGTGACAGGCACCATTTATACATAAATATCCCTTTTATGCAGTTGTTTTGTATTTTTAGTGTGTGTTCTTTAAATCCGTTTTGGTTTTGTAATATTTCTATGAAATATGCTATTTTATCAGATAGTTTGTCCCATACAATTTAGTACTCTCCCCATAGACTAAACAGAGTGAGAAATTTTTTACTCAAACATTTACTAGAAAGGAGGGGTTTTATGGGATTAAGAAAAGAGTTTCTTTATATTGGTGATGGATTGGATAACACCGTTAAGAGATTTAATGCGTTGACTGGTGAATTCTTAGGCGAATTTGTTTCGTCTGGCAGTGGCGGTCTAAACGGTCCACGCGGACTTTTATTCAATCCTGAAGGAAATCTTCTTGTTTCCAATCAAAACGTTGAAAGTGACGTCAATGAACCCGGTAATATCTTAAAATACAATGGTCAAACGGGAGCTTTAATAGGTGAACTCGTCAGTTCTGTCGGATTTACTGCTTCTTTTGCACCCCGTGGGATTATCCTCTCGAACAACAACTCCTTGTTTGTGGCCGACTTTCTCGACATAAACAATCAGCCGGGCGAGTTAAGGGAATACAAAGGGAGCACCGGAGAATTTCAAGGCAACCTATTACACCCTGCCTTCTTTGCGCCGTTCTTTCCGCGCGGTGTTGTCATCGGTCCACATGACGGTTTACTGTATGTATCTATTGTAAATATATTTAATGGGTTAGATGGCTGGGTTCTACGCTTCAATCCGATCACAGGGGAATATCTTGGAGAATTCATCACGTCCAGCGAAGAAAACAATCTTCACCGTCCTGAAGGTTTAGTATGGGGGCCTGATGGTAATCTTTACGTTACAAGTTTTCGTGCAGACGTGAACGATACCGATAAGATATTAATCTTCAACCGAATGGGACAATTAATTGACAAAATTGATCTTTATAGTGTAGGAGATTCACGCGCTTTTGCAGCTGCTATCTTGTTCGGACCATATGGAAACCTGTATGTACCGATTAATGGACCAATTGATAATGAAACCGGTGAACCTGCCGGAGAATTTACTGGGTCTGTACGAGTTTACGACGTTAAAACAAAACTGTATTTTGAACTCGTCCCATCTTTTTTAAATGGAGGACCATTAGGGGTACCTTGGTATTTAACATTTAGAAAAACCGATCATGCAACTTTAGCTTATAAGGATTAATAGGAATAAGCGGGGCAAGTCATTTCGCTTAACTAGGGACGGCAACAGTGTTGCCGTCTTCTTGGTGATAAAAAAGAAATAAATTGAACACATATGTCACCATAACCAACATACATATTAACGATTTCAAAAAGAAAGGGGAGATAAGTTTGTGGTATCAACAAGGGTATCAAACTGGACCGCTCAATCTTTATAGTTATTATGTTGGATATAACCCGCCAACTTCGGTCAATCCTTATCCTCGGTTTCCAAGTATTCATAATCAAGCGTTTTTAAGTCCTTTTACATATGTTGTTGGTGATGTAACTATTCAAAAGAATACCTACGTAGGCCCATTCGTCAGTATCAGGGCGGATGAAGGTACTCCTTTTTATATTGGAAGCAATAGTAATCTTCAAGACGGTGTAATCCTTCATGGCTTAAAAAATAAGTATTTCGAAAAGGACAATAAAAGGTATTCCATATACATTGGGAACCGCGTTTCTGTTGCGCACGGTGCATTGGTCCATGGTCCGTGTCGAGTAGATGATGACGTATTCATTGGCTTTAAGGCAATCGTATATAATGCCATCATTGGGCAAGGAAGCTTTATTTCCTCTGGAGCGGTGGTTACCAATGGAGTCAATCTGAAACCAAACAGCTTTGTACCTCCTGGAGCTAACATAGATACCCAGGAAAAGGCGAATTCACTAGCTTCTGTACCGAAAACTGAGGAGGAGTTTGCAAAAGAGGTACAACGAGTAAATCAGGAATTTCCTTCGGCTTATTCGCTGTTTTTTGGAAAAAATAAATGTACTTGTGGCTTAGCCTGTTAACTATTAAAATACCCCTGCAAAACTGTGCAGGAATAGTCGGATGTGTTCATTTGCTTTCTGCTATTCTTTTAATGAGAGGAGGTCATTCATGGATTCGCTAACAAGATTAAACGATGCTATAGGGTTTATAGAAGAAAATTTACTAGCAGATATTGATTTTAAAGAAGTGGCTAGGCTCGCTCTTTGTTCGGAATATCATTTTCAACGGATGTTTTCTTATCTTGCTGGTGTATCGCTGTCTGAGTATATACGTCGCAGACGTCTTTCACTAGCAGCTTTTGATTTGAAGAATAGTAAAGTGAGGATAATAGATGTTGCCATTAAATATGGATATAGCTCTCCGGACTCCTTTACCAGAGCTTTTCAAAGCTTACATGGAATAACACCTTCAGAAGCAAGAAGTGGCGGTCAATCGCTGAAAGCTTTCCCTAGGATGACCTTCCAACTATCCATTAAAGGAGCAAGTGAAATGAACTACCGAATAATAGAAAAAGAAAACTTTAATTTAGTGGGAATCAAAAAAAGAGTTCCAATTATTTTTAATGGTGTAAATCCGGAAATTGCAGCGATGTGGCAGAGTTTAGATATGGAGAAAATTAACATGCTTAAGCAGCTATCGAATGTCGAGCCGATTGGATTGCTTAGTGCATCGACGAACTTTTCAGAAGGACGAATGGAGGAAAAAGGGGAGCTAGATCATTACATTGGAGTGGCGACCACTATGGAATGCCCTTTGGGTTTATCGAAAATTAAAGTACCTGCCTTAACTTGGGCAGTATTTGAAGCCGTCGGTCCATTTCCTGATACGCTGCAAAATGTATGGGGGCGTATCTACTCAGAATGGTTTCCGTCCTCGAACTATCAACTTGCAGTAGGTCCAGAAATGTTATGGAACGAACATAAAGACGTAACTTCTCCAACTTTTCGGAGTGAAATTTGGGTGCCAGTTACCTCGAAAAATGAATAGGATACAATTTTTCTTCAGCAAGAATGGACAAATTTTTCCTTTTTTATAACAAGTTATAGTGAACTAGAAGCCCTCAGTTAAAAAACTGAAGGGCTATTTGCTTCCATTTAAAGTTCACAATATTGACACATATTTTCATAATATTCGAAATACATTTCGACATGAATGGAATGTTTTCTAGTAATATCCTATTTTACAGTGTATTTATCATGAAATTAACAGTGAATTTTGTAAAATTACGTTAGAATTGGTCGACCTTTTTAATTTTTCAAGCAACAATATGTTTGATAAAATAAAAACATATCACAATAAAATTAAAATTCGAGTTAAGTAGATAAAAAAGTAGAAATGTGTAGAAGTATTTGGAGGAGCTCCAATCATAGTTAGGAGGGCTTTTTATGTATTTCAAAGTAAGAATCTGGAGAAGGTTAACCAAAAATCAGAAGATTAGACTACTTAGACAAAAAGCTCACATTAATTTAATTGATAAAGGATTTATTGCATAGATTTAAACCTAGTTAAGTTAACTTGGTTAAAAGAATTAATTAAATGAACAAACCCCGTCTTGTATAGACGGGCTTTTTTGTTTTTATCGTGATTTTTCACAAAAAGAAAAGGATAAGATTTTTTGACTTGACGTAATGAAGAAAAACATGTTACTATTCGGTCACTTGATTTAAATGTGACCATTTGGGCACATGTTTTGTAAATGATACTGAAAGGACGATGTAATGAGTGAGGGGCTCTCTAACGTATTCAAAGCACTAGGGCATCCGATCCGCAGGGAAATTCTCGACATCCTTAAGCAATCTCCTAAAACAACCGGAGAATTAGATGAGTATTTTCCTGAAGTAACTAGGTATGCCATAATGAAACATTTAAAGATTTTAGAAGAAGGAAATTTGGTATTGGTTCGTCGTGAAGGCAAATATAAACGGAACTTTCTTAATGCAGTGCCACTTCAAGAGATGCATAACCGCTGGGTAGGTAAATATATGCAGCCAACGGCCAATTCTCTATTAAAGTTACGTTCGGCAGTAGAACAAATAGGAGGAAAAGAAAAAGTGGGTGAATTTCGTATTGAGCAGGAGTTATTTATAAACGCGTCGCGTGAAGATGTTTTTAAAGCATTAACAGAAAAGGTGGAAGATTGGTGGGAATTTCGAATAGCACCCAAAGGAGACACGTCTCACTTTACATTTGATCCCGTACCAGGAGGGCAATTTATTGAAAAATGGGGTGAAAATGATGGGGCCATATGGGGGAATGTTTACTTTGTAAACGCTCCTGAAGAAATTCGTCTATTCGGACACCTCGGTATGCAAGGTGCTGTGAATAGTGCCTATACCTATCGTCTACAAGAAAAAGAAGGAGGAACTGTCCTTCAACTTTCCCATACGGCTTCAGGAGTAATCCAGAATCAATGGGAACAAGAACACACAAAAGGATGGGAATACCTCCTTGGAACTTTACTTAAAAATTATGTAGAAAATAAAATGGAGTAGCTTGACTATGGTAGATGTAGTTACAGAAATCCTAATTAATCGTCCAATTTCACAAGTATCAACGTATGCTTCGAACCCTGATCATGCACCAGAATGGTATGTAAATATTCATTCAGCCGAGTGGAGATCTCCTAAATCACTTGCGATTGGTTCTCAAATTGCTTTTAAGGCTAAGTTTCTAGGGAGGGAACTTGCCTATGTTTATAAGATTGTAGAGTTTGTTCCGGGAAAGAAGTTAGTAATGAAGACCGCTCAAGGTCCTTTCCCGATGAAAACGATCTATACATGGCACGCCGTTAATGATAACCAAACACGAATGATTTTAAGAAATAAAGGAATACCGACGGGGTTTTCAAAAATAATATCGCCGTTTATGTCTTTCATGATGAAAAAAGCCAACATGAAAGATTTGAAAAAAATTAAAGAAATCCTTGAAAAATAATTTATAAACTTGAAAAAACACACCGTTTAAAATCATAAACGGTGTGTTTTCATTATCCAATTAATATTTTCTCTTCGGCGTATTTTACCTTGGCGTCTTTTCTTGGATTTAATAAAGCAAATGCCATGGTTAATGGCCCAAGTCGTCCTATAAACATCAAGATGGTGATCAATATCCTTCCAAATGGAGAGAGCTCTGGTGTGAAATTTGCTGACAATCCTACGGTTCCAAAGGCAGAAATCGTTTCAAATAAGAGTTTGCTCATATCAGCTTTTTCTGTAAAAGTTAGTAAAAAGAAAATAAGAAAGATAAAAAATATAGCTGCAACGACGATGGACAAAGATTTATTTACCAATTCCCATGAAATTCTTCTTTTAAAAAGGTTCACGTTGTCCCGATTTGTCACGACTGCCCAAAAAGCTAGAATAATAATGGCGAAAGTTGTTACTTTAATTCCACCGCCTGTCGATCCTGAAGAAGCACCAATAAACATCAGTGCCATCATAAAAACAAGAGAAGAAAGATTCATTGCACCAATATCAATCGTATTAAAACCAGCAGTCCTGGTTACGACCCCTTGAAAATAAGAAGCCCAAAGTTTATCTTCAAAAGCTAGGTTTCCAATAGTTGACGAATTGCTATATTCGGAAATCAAGATAATTAGAAACCCAATAATATTTAAAAATAGTGACATTAGTAAGGCAATTTTGGAATGCAGGGATAGTTTCCGTAAAGATTTCTTAGCCCATAGATCAAGGATAACGGTAAACCCGATACCTCCAGTAATGAAAAGAGAAGTGATGGCGATATTTACTGTAGGATCACCAACCCATTTACTTAAACTATCAGGTTCAAGCCCAAAACCCGCATTATTAAATGCGGAAATTGAATGAAAGATTCCATAATAAATGGCTGTCTTAAGCGGCATTTCAAAAGACCATCGAAATGCTAAAACAATAGCCCCCAGCAACTCAACAATAAATGTAATGAAAATGATTCGCTTCACTAAGCTGACAACACCAGCAAGAGAAAACACATTTAAGGAATCTTGAAGCAGTAAGCGCTCCTTTAAGCCAATTTTTTTTCCTAAGATAATGAACATAAATATTCCTGTGGTCATAAACCCCCAGCCGCCAACCTGAATCAAGCTAAGGAGAACAATCTCTCCAAACAAAGTAAAGGTTGTTCCTGTATCGACAACAGCCAAACCGGTTACACAAACGGCCGAGGTTGCTTCAAATAAAGCATCAATAAAGCTTAATCCACGACCCTCTTCATAAGTAGAAAACGGCAGCATAAAAAGGAAAGTTCCCAATAATATTAGTCCACCGAAGCCGAGAACAAGGATTTGAGCAGGGTGCATTTTAATTAAATTTCCTTTTCTTTTATAAATCTCCACTTTGTTAGTCTCCCTTTAATAACCATAATGTAATACTGATATGCGAATAATACCAAAAAGAGTAGCCGATGTGGTAGTACATCCTTTTATTTTTTTACCTTTATTTTGGTAGGCTAAACGAAATCTTGGTATGATATACGGTGGATAGAAAAAGTAAAAAATGGGGGCAATAGAATGTACAGCTTTAAGAACGATTACAGCGAAGGAGCACATCCTAGAATTTTGAATGCTTTACTAGAAACTAACCTAGAACAGAATGACGGATATGGTGAAGACCGGTTTTCAAGAAAAGCAATAGAATTAATAAAGGGAAAACTCGAAACCAATGACGTGGATGTTCACTTTATATCAGGCGGAACACAAACTAATTTAATTGCCATTTCAGCCTTCCTTAGACCACATGAAGCTGCAATTGCGGTTAGCAGCGGACATATTCTCGGGCATGAAACGGGTGCCATCGAGGCAACCGGTCATAAAATACTTTCTGTTGAGGGGAAAGATGGAAAACTTTCACCATCGGATTTGCAGGGAGTCCTTAACGGGCATCCTGATGAACACATGGTGAAGCCGAAATTGGTTTACATATCAAACTCAACAGAGATTGGCTCCATTTATTCTAAGAGCGAGCTTCAGGAATTACGTGATTTTTGCCAGCGCAATCAACTTATCCTGTATATGGATGGGGCAAGGCTTGGTTCGGCTTTGTGTTCAGAGGAGAATGACCTGCGGTTAAGTGATCTTCCTAAGCTGGTGGATGCGTTCTATATTGGCGGGACAAAGAATGGAGCTCTTATTGGTGAGGCATTGGTAATTTGTCGTGATTCCTTGAAGGAAGATTTTCGTTATCATATTAAGCAAAAAGGAGCGCTCCTTGCAAAAGGGAGAGTGCTGGGAATACAGTTTCTAGAACTGTTTCGGGATAATTTGTTCTTTGACTTAGCCGCCCATGCGAATCAGATGGCAGGTAAAATTAGAGACGAGCTCGTAAAAGCTGATATCAAGTTTTTGACCCATTCGCCCTCCAATCAAATCTTTCCGATTCTGCCTAATGCAGCTATCAACGAGCTTCAAAACAGCTATGCTTTTCATGTCTGGGAGAAAGTAAATGCTGATTCCTCTGCAATACGTCTCGTAACATCGTGGGCAACAAAAGAAGAAGAGGTATTTGGCTTTATTGAGGAATTGAAGAGGGTATTATAATAAAAAAAGGGCTGCTTTCTAAGGAAACGCCCTTTTTTAGTATGCAAATTTCATCAAGATAAATTCTTAGGTAATCTACCTAAGAAAAGGGAATAGCCAAAGAAGCTGCCGTGTAAACTAACAAGACATGAAATTGTGATGAGGTGGGTAGTCGATGACTTACCAAGAAGGATTGAAACAAGTAGATAAAGCCACAAAACTTATCAATGAAGCAAACCAGTTAATTGTGGAATCTGTTATGAGTGCCTTTTTATTTACCTGGCCGTGGTGGACTGCATTAGCTATGATTGTTGTTCCTTGGATGATTTGGGGTATAATCAGAAATCGTGAAAGCACCGCGCGTTTATTTTCTGCTGGTTTATTGGTGATGGTATTATCAGAAATCCTTGATACAGTTGGAGTTAGTTTTGGTAAGTGGGCTTATCCTGTCAAAGTAGTTCCTGTGGCGACAATAAATTTTTCATACAGACTTTCTGTTTTACCAGTGTTTGTAATGCTATTGTTGCAATTTAAGCCTAACATTAATCCATATCTAAAAGCAGTTTCTTTTGGAGTTTTAGGTGCATACGTGGGGATACCTGTATTGGCCCAATTTGATTTATACAAGAAAATTGATTGGTCTTATCACTATTCTTTCTTAATTCTAACCTCATTTTATTTACTGGCTCACTGGTTTAGTCACTTAAAAACCTTTGAAAAAATAGAAAAATAATAAGTGTGAAGAGAATTTGCTGCCATTAAGGCAGCTTTATTTACGTTTACGAAAAGATTATATATGGAGGAATTACTCATGCATATTAATAATTTAGAGAATCTAGTTTCGAAGCTTGGTCTTAAACCACATCCTGAGGGTGGTTATTACAGAGAAACCTTTCAGTCTGAAGAACAAATAAGTGAACAAGAATTATCGGTAACGTTCAAGGGAAAACGTAAACTTTATACGAGTATTTATTTTCTGTTAACTTCAGATGATGTTTCCCATTTTCACAGACTTAAATCCGATGAGCTTTGGTATTATCACGGCGGTAGTTCTTTGAGTATTCATATTATTGATGAAAGTGGAGATTATAAAGAAATAAAGTTAGGGATGAATCTTGATGTGGGTGAAGTCCCACAAGTCTTAGTAAAGAAAAATTCAATATTTGGGTCTTCCGTTTCTGAGCAGGATACTTGTTCACTAGTGGGCTGTATGGTTTCCCCGGGATTTGAATTTCAAGACTTTGAACTGTTTACGCAGGAAGAACTGATGAAGATATATCCGCAACATAACGAAATTATTTTGAGGCTAGCTTATGAACAGCTGCCAAATTCGCTGGAATAATGTAAGAGGAGTATTTGTGCTGGTTTTAGAAGTATTTTGATAAATTTATAATCGAGGATTTCTACATAAAAGTACAAATTGGAATCAAAATGACAATTCTAAACATGAATTCACGCATGCAACATCTTCCTTCCCTTATTCATCTGGTTACACTCAGTATAGGTGAGAATTGTTAAGGCACAGTTGTTGAATTGTAAATTTTATGTCAAATATAAGTTTGCTCGTAAATCAATTCTTTTAAAAACAAACCGCCCGGCTAGCAAGATATCCCATAGAATCCTTTTCTAAATGAAGTGAATAATAACGTTAGATTATTTAGAAAATGGGTGAACATGTAAAATGGCTGAAAAAGCAACAAAAACCAAAGGAAAAGGGTTATCAGCATGGCAGCTAACGATGATGGCGTTAGGAAGCGTTATTGGGGGTTCTTTTTTCCTGGGTTCATCAGTGGCAATTAATGCAGCAGGTCCATCAATTTTATTATCGTATGTTTTGGCAGGCGTGCTTGTCTACCTTATCCTTTATGCCTTGTCAGAGATGACGGTAGGTGCTCCAACAGTAGGTTCCTTTAGTACCTTTGCAACAAGGGAGCTTGGTCAAGGGACGGGATTTGTGGTGGGCTGGCTGTATTGGACAGGCACGGTTCTATCAATGTCGAGTGAAGCTACAGCGATTTCCCTATTAGTGCGAAAATGGGTTCCGAATGTATCGATCGCTTGGTTAGGCGGATCAATTATTGTAGCTGTCACGCTGCTCAATTTACTAGGTGCGGATAAAATAGGTAAACTCGCAAGCGGGTTATCTGCGGTTAAGATTTTTGCGATTATCTTTTTTATCCTAACTGCACTAGTTTTGATAGCAGGTTTAATGCCCGGAACTCCAGCCATTGGTGCTGGTGAATTGGCAAGGGAACCAATCATGCCTGGCGGAGTGCAAGGAATTGCCGGAAGTATGCTTTTGGTTGTCTTTGCCTATGCAGGCTTTGAAATCATTGGATTAGCTGCAACGGAGGCTGATAATCCAACGGAAACGATTCCGAAAGCAATTCGCTATACCGTCTTTTCATTGGTTGGTTTATATATCCTGTATGCAGCAGTCCTACTGCCGCTCATTCCTACAGCGGAACTTAGTGAGAATGTCAGTCCAATGGTAGCTTCACTAAATAGATGGGGAATAGGATGGGCAGGTACTGCGCTAAATTTGGTATTGATATCAGCCATTCTCTCTGCCATGCTGGCATGTATTTTTGGATTAGGAAGAATGATCCGCTCTCTTTCAGATGAAGGTCATGCACCAAATTGGCTAAAGGACAAAAGAGATGTTCCCTATAAAGGAATCCTATTTTCTGGTCTTTCCATGCTGATTGGATTGTTTTTCGGTCTGTTATTTCCGAGAGCCTATCTAGTTTTAATAACATCAGGCGGATTCGCACTAATCTTTACATATGCCGTCATTATGGCGAGTCATATCCGCTTTCGTAAAAGGGAAGGATGTCCGCCTGGTGGAATCTGCCAAATGCCAGGTTTCCCGCTAACATCTTGGATCGCATTAATAAGCTTAATTATCATTTTGTTATGTATGCCTTTTATTCCAGGACAGACAGCTGGTCTTGTTACGGGCATCAGTATGGTAGTCATTTTCTCCCTCATTTATTTTGTTATGAACTACGGGAAACGTACAACTGCAAATAAAACAGCCCAGAAAGATGTATCACCTAGTCAACTCCGGCCTCACTACGCAACAGAGTTTTCCAGGGAATTAGCCGAAAGAGTTGACGAACGAAACAAGGATAAATAAACTAAAAGAGGTTTCTTTTCTTAAAAAAAATCAGAAAACTTAAGGGTGAAAGCAAAGATTATGGTACAAAAAGAACCTCTTTTAGCATTTGAATTTGCCGATTCAAACGGAAAAATAAACCCGCTAACGTTTCAACATCCTGTCAGCGTGATTGCGGCATACAAGGTAGAAGATGTGATACCGTGCTTTGAGCTTGTTCAAGAAGCTGTCGAAAAAGGGTATTACGCTGCAGGATATTTATCATACGAAAGTGCTCCTGCATTTGATTCAGCCTTTAAGGTCCAGAGCGGGGGTTCTTTACCTTTGCTCTGGTTTGGTATTTTCTCAAAACCCGATTATAAACAAATTAGCAGTGATGGAGAATTTTCAGTAACTGAATGGAAACCAACGATACCGATAGAGGAGTATAATCAAGCGATATCCTCTATAAAAAAATCGATCCAGTTGGGAGATACATACCAAACGAATTATACGATCCGCCTCCACTCACAATTTAGAGGTGATGGTCTAGCTTTTTATACTAGGTTAAAAAAGGCACAAAGCTCCAATTATTGTGCATACTTACATACAGGTGAACATAGTATTTTGTCTGCTTCACCGGAGTTGTTTTTTCACTTGGATAATGGAAAAATTACCACTCGGCCCATGAAAGGGACGGTTAAAAGAGGTTTGTCATTTGAAGAGGATGCTGCAAACGCAAACTGGCTGCTTCAATCAGAGAAAAATCGTGCGGAGAACCTTATGATTGTCGATTTGCTGCGAAATGACCTCGGAATGGTTGCCGAACCAGGGACAGTTGCAGTGGAGAGATTATTTGAAATTGAACAATACCCAACGGTTCATCAAATGACCTCTACGATTTCTGCAAAGGTATCAAAAACCACCACCTTAGTTGATATCTTCAAAGCTATTTTTCCATGCGGTTCGATTACAGGGGCACCAAAGGTTAGCACGATGAACATTATTGCTGACCTAGAAAATGAACCACGTGAGGTCTACTGCGGAGCGATAGGCTATATTACACCTGATAAGGAAGCGATTTTTAATGTACCAATCAGAACAGTGCTGCTTGACCATTCAACTGGCCATGCCGTTTATGGTGTAGGCGGAGGAATTACATGGGATTCCACATCGCAAGGGGAATACCATGAGGTTCTAGCAAAAGCAAAACTGTTGGAGGAAAAACCTGCGGAATTTCAATTGCTAGAGAGTTTGTTATTAGAAGATGGGACTTATTTTTTGCTCGAGGAACACCTTACACGCCTAGAGAATTCAGCTCTGTATTTTGGGTTTCCGTGTGAAATTGATAGAATAAAAAGATCTTTAGACGAGTTTGGAGATAAAAATCGTAACGGACTGAAGAAGGTTCGATTGCTATTGGCCAAAGAGGGAGAATGGACGATAGAAGACCAGCCTATCAATCAGCAGGATTCAGTATTGAAGGTCGTTCTAGCGGACGGGCCAGTCGATAAAACGATTCCATTTCTATACCATAAAACAACGAATCGTGAAATTTATGATAAGTTCCAAATCCAGAAGCCGGCAGAAGCTTTTGATGTCCTGCTTTGGAATCAAGACGGAGAATTAACCGAATTTACAAATGGCAATGTTGTACTAGAAATTGATGGGATACGATGGACTCCACCAATAAGCAGCGGATTACTAGCTGGAACTTTTCGTGACAGATTAATCCGTAGTGGAGAAATACGCGAAAAAACACTCACACATGCTGATTTGGAAAAAGCAACCAAAGTCTGGTTCATTAATAGTGTTCGAACATGGAAAGAAGTTAATATAGTTTAAGTCATGTTAAAATCAGCGGAATCACCTATCCTACAGGAAAGGTGATTCTTTTTTGTTATATACAAGTACAGTTTCCTAAAAGTTAAGAATATCTTAAGGATTCTATAAAACTTTTCTTAAGTTTTAATTTGTATAGTAAAACCAGAGAAGTTTTCTTGAGTAACTTTTAAGGAGGCTAATGATGATAGAAAAACAGGTGTACCTTCTATTAACAAATACAAGTTCTTTCCTAACAAAAATGATAAGGCTATATACGAAAAAACCATATAATCATGCATCTATCGCTTTTGATGGACAGTTATCAGAGGTATATAGTTTTGGTCGGAAAACTGCCCGAAACCCATTCATCGGGGGATTTGTGAAGGAAGATGTGAAGGCTGGTTTATTTAAACAAGCAGACTGTATGATTTACTCCATTACAGTAACAGAGGATCAAATTCAAAAAATGAAACACTATTTAAGAGAATTTGAAGCACAGAAGAAAGATTATCGCTACAATTTTTTAGGTCTATTTGGCGTTATGTTTAATAAACCGATAAAAAGACAAAATGCCTTCTTTTGCTCTCAATTTGTTGCTTTTCTATTTAAGGAATCAAACATCATCGATTTTGATAAGCCGCTGCCACTAATAACACCTCATGATTTGCAAACTGCATCACAATTTCAATTTCTGTATGAGGGTAAGCTAAAAGATTACCCACGAGTAGATAAAGTTAATAAAGTTATTCTCCCTTTTGATTTTGTATCAATTCGAAGATTCCCGGTGTAAAAGAAATAGCTTGGTCACATGAAGCCTAAAAAAGTTTTCAAGTTAGAGTCTTTTTTGTCGACACAATATTGAAATAAATAGTTATGTTGAAAAGTGTTAAAATAAAGTAATCCAGAGTATAAAGAGGTTTGAAAGATATGAACAAAACAGAGGTAATAGCACGCAGAATACTAGGTTGGAAATTAAATCGGTGGGAAAGATGGTATGACGCAGAAAAAGAAATCTACATTTATGACTTTAACCCAGAGGCAAACCTTGAACATGCACTTTTAATCGTTGAAAGATTAAAAATTTTCGGCTATACATATTCAGAAATAGGAGAATATGAGGTTTGCTTTAATGATGTTTGCGAAAACGGTAATTCGTTAGCACAAGCGATTACCAATGCAGCATTTTCTCTTGCCGATAATAGTACCATTGATGAAGGTTGGTTATAAATAACTGCTAAAAAGAACACCTCTACACATGAAGTGACCCCGTAAAGTTAGACAGGTTATTTCGTTAGGCAGCTTGTTGGGCCTGAACTCGGTACTGTACTGGGCTCAGGCCTTTTAATTTTGCCTTAATTCGTTTGTGATTGTAGTAATCTATATATTTTTCTAGTTCTTGTTTGAAATGGTCGACACTTTCAAATTCTTTTAGATACAGAAATTCTGATTTCAAAATCCCGAAGAAATTTTCTATAACGGCGTTGTCGTAACAGTTTCCTTTACGGGACATACTTTGCGTAATACCTCGCTCGTTTAGGGAATGTTGGTATTTTTTCATCTGGTAGTGCCAACCTTGATCTGAATGAATAAGTAGTTTATTGCCGTCGGTTAACCGTTCAAAGGCTTGATATAACATCGTTGAGACAAGTGAATAGGTCGGTCTTGATCCAATTGTATATGTAATAATTTCTCCATTATATAGGTCCAATAAATGGATTGAATCAATTCCTTCAGCTCTGCATCTGTATCAGGACGCCCCATGTTTTTCACCCAATAATAATACGTACTACGGGGGATATCTGCGAGTTGTAAAAGTGCTTTCACCGGAAATTCATGCCTTAATTCAAAGACTACTTGCGCTTTGTCTTTTTTGGTGATTTTTCCTTGTTTTGAACTAAGGCATTCAACTTTTTTAAATATGCATTCTCCATACGTAAACGTTCTAATTCCATTTGGAGTGCTTCCATTGACCCTTCCGCTGGTACTTGTTTATTGGATGTTTTTTGATTCTCATTTTTCATAGATGGACGTCCCTCTTTCTTTATTTGTAGGGCATCCAATCCTTCTGATTCATAAGCGATTTTCCATTTTAAAAGTGTTGAAGGTGATGGAATATTAAAGATCGCTGCTGTTTCCCTGATAGACGTCCCTTGCTCGTTCATATAATTGAGTACGTCTAGTTTATACTGTTGAGGATAGGATGTATACCGTTTTTCAAAGGCATCTTCACCAAAAAGATTATATTGTTTGATCCACTGAAGGAGTACACTATGATCTACACCGATTGAACGAGCAATTGTTTTCACTCCATCATTACCATTTAGATATTCTTTTACTGATTGTATTTTTTGCTCTGTCGAAAATTTCGCCATTAAAAAATGCACCTCGAATTGTTAGAGTGTGTCTAACAATTCGGGTGCACTTCACACATTGGAGGTGTTCTTTAGCATATTTATTAACTTTTTATTGGTTCGTGCTTAAATCCACTCTGGGTGGCATAGACATCATACCATTCGTATTGTGGAGATTTAAACCATTCGTACTTTGGCAAGTAGACTAAGTATCTCGTGTTACCATCGGCGTCTAGGATTGACTTGAATATCGTTACATTGCCAAATCCAAAAGTCTTGTCCAAATATCCTTCCATTCCGTCTCTGATGATATTTTTTCTGTAATCCTTTTCTTTCTTATGTAACTCGCGCACCCCAACCATAAAAATACTTAACAACACCAACGTAATAAGGATTAAAACGAAAATAAATAACTTTAACACTACAAAGCCCTCCTCTAATTATTAAAGATTCAGTATAATTTTACATTCGTTAGAAAATGGAAGGTGTGATAAAAATAACAGGGGATAAAGTGCAGATATTAAATTTTTTCTAATGGGATTCTTTTGACCATGTCCATCATCAATTCATATCCATATATAAAGGGTGAACGGCAGGGAAACTTTTTTCAAAATAGGAGGGAACTTTATGTTAAAAATATCTCATGCAGCAGGACATGCACGTATCACGCCAGGAAAGCAGTCACCCGATGGATATAAAGAATGGCAGTTTACGAGTGAGATTGTTAAGCTGGTGATGAAGGAATTAGAAACGTATGAAGGAGTAAGTCAAAAACGAATAGATGATCTCACTGGGGAAAGTGATGTTCCACTAAACAAACGCTGCGAATTAATAAATACCTGGGGAGCCGATGTCCATATCGACTACCATCTCAATGCCTATGGATCTGGATGGAACAACGCTGGAGGCACCGAAACATATATTTATACCACATGGCCAAAAGAAGCTGCTGCCCTTGCCGAAAAAATACAAACCAACTTAGTGAGAGAACTAGGATTTAGAAATCGTGGAGTTAAAGGTGCTAATTTTCAAATGTTAAGAGAAACCCACATGACATCAATATTAATCGAATTCGCCTTTATGACGAACCATAGTGAAGCAATGAAAATGAGAACAAAGGAGTATCAGAATAAAGCAGCGAAAGCAGTCGTTGAGGGACTTGCGGTTCAGTATGGACTGAAAAAGAAACTATCTGCAAATTCAACTTCCGATGGGCTTTATCGTGTACAAGTCGGGGCATTTACAGATATCAAACGTGCAAAGAGCTTAGTAGAAGAGTTAAAAGCAAAAGGTTATTCCGCGATACTTATAAAGAGCAGTCATAATTGAGAATTTCTTACATCTCTTATATAGAGGTGTATTTTTTATGCTCTGTTAAAACTGAATGTTGATTTCACTGTGTTTGGAAATAAGCGGAGAATTTCCGTTTATCTTGGGAAATACCCATATTTCCTTAAAAATAGGCGGAGTTTTTCCGCTTATTGAATCTAAATCTTTGGGATTTTATCTTTTTTAAAGCAGTTAACCGGAATATCTCCGCTTATATCTGCATCTTAAGCTACCTCTATATACATTAGCCGGAAATTCTCCGCCTATTAATTCTCAGCACTACACGAAAATCAACAATGAATCATAACAGAGCCTATGAACATAAAAATAAATGCTTCCATAGTTGAATTGAAAAGAGTTATGCCGTGGAAGTTCAATATAAAGGGAAACGAAGATATTGAAAATGTTAATTTTAATATTCATCCTCATTATGAAACTGGTCTGCCTCACCATGGTTTTGAGCTATTAAATCCAACTTCAGAAATAGGGAAAAAAGCAAAAAATGAGTATGTACAAGCCTTGAAAAATGCGCTCAAGCCTCAAACTGAATCAGTAAGTATCTAAAATAAAACAAGTGCAATGGATAGATTATGGTCCATTGCACTTTTCTTTTTACAGTCTACCCATTAAATATTAGAATAAATGAAGAGATTCATCAGTTTATTTTTACACTAGGAGGATACTTTTTTGCTTGTTAATTCACAAGAATTTACCATCAACGGTCTACGATATATTATCAGGTCTGCCATGGAGAAGGACGCGAAAAGCTTGTCGGAAGTCCGAGTGCAGATTGATGGTGAAACAGAGAATATGGATAGGGAACAAGGCGAGGCATACATAGATGAATCAGGTTTTAGAGACATTATAAAAGAGGACACAGAACAGGTTAACAACCTATTTTTGGTGGCTGAAGTGAATGGTAAAATAGTAGGTTTCTGCCGATGTGAGGGGAACCAATTAAAGCGCTCTTCTCATAAGGTAGAATTTGGGGTGTGTATATTGAAAGACTACTGGGGCTATGGAATAGGAAAGAAGTTTCTAGAAGAATCGATCCAGTGGGCAGACACAAATGAAATAAAGAAAATTAATTTGAATGTTTTAGAGACAAATGAGAATGCGATAAGGTTATATCAAAAATATGGCTTTGAAGTCGAAGGGATTTTAAAAAATGATAAATTGCTATCCGATGGAAAATACTATAATACGATTTTAATGGGTAGATTTAATGACTCGTAAAGTTGGTGTTCTATCATACTTTTTCATCGAGACCAACTCAGTATTTTGTGCCCACCCAAATGAAGAAAATAAAAAAATGCGATGCTAAAGTATAGGCATCGCTTTTATAAATTCTTTAACCACTATGTAACTTTAACTAGGGTCGTTTTCATCTAATGTCAATACGGTTACATTTGTCGACTCACCGTTCTCAATTTCTTCCTGAGTAGCATCTTGGTTTAGTATATCCTCTGTATTAATGCCCTCTGCAAGAGTGGGTTCCCCTTTTGAATAGTTATCTTTTTTCATAACTGTCACCTCTGCCGATTTATTTGTGTTAGATAAACACTAGAGTTATTTTCTGCAAAAAGGGAAAAGGCATACTTAGTAATGGAGAATAATGAAGCAACCTATATGGTTTGTGTTTTTTTACAGTGTCATAAAAAGAAGGGATTTTATTTTATATAGAGAATAACTATCTTCATACTTTATGGAACGCAGGAGGCCAATATGAAATTTGTTTTGATATTTGGTCCACAGGCTGTAGGAAAAATGACTGTTGGGCAAGAATTAGCCAAAATTACGGGTTTAAAGCTTTTTCATAATCATATGACTATTGAACTGGTTACGCCTATTTTTGATTTCGGTACGAAGGAAGGACAAAGATTAGTAACCATGTTTCGGCAGGAGATATTCGAGGCCGTTGCAAAAAGTGATTTAGAAGGATTAATTTTTACATATGTATGGGCCTTTGACCATCCATCTGATTGGGAATATATAAAAAATGTCTGTCAGATATTCGAATCTAGAGGCGCTGATGTTTACTTTGTTGAACTTGAAGCAGATCTAAATGAGAGACTTGAGAGAAATAAAAGTCCTCACCGTCTAGAGCATAAACCGACTAAAAGAAATATTGAATGGTCTGAAAATAATCTAAAGAAGTCGATGGAAAAATACCGGTTGAATTCACTAGAAGGCGAAATTACAAAACCAGAATATATCAGAATTAATAATACAAACAGAAGTGCAGAAGAAGTAGCGAAAGTAATAAAAGAGAAATTTCAATTATAAATATCATTAAATTGAGATTTTAGAAAAGGAGACCATCATGAACACAAATTTCTTCAAGTTAACCGAACCAACCCAATACGATGTTGACGCATTTAACCGCTGGGAAAACAATCCGGAGTTAATACCGTTTACACGGCCTAACCTAAACCAAGCAGCATTGGAACGACATGACACTATGACACTGGATGAATTAAAACAAAGACTGGAATACCACCAAACGTACCTGATTTATCTTGATAACCAGTTGGTTGGTGAAATGAACTTTATGATTGATCCTGATCACCTTTACAAGAAAGAAACAGGAACTGCTTGGATTGGTATAACCATTGGAGAACCTGCAGGCAGGGGAAAAGGAATTGGATATCAGGCGATTCAATATTTAGAAGAAGAAATTAAGAAAGCAGGATTAACTCGTGTGGAGCTTGGCGTGTTCGAGTTTAACACACAGGCAAGGAAGCTATATGAAAAGCTAGGATACAAGGAAATCGGGCGCATCGAAAATTTTACATACTGGGCAGACAAAATGTGGTTTGATATACGAATGGAAAAATATTTATGAAGATAAAGGATGCAGGCAGCATGACCAATATTCAAACATTAGACACACCAACATTACTATTAGATCATCAAAAACTGTTAACCAATATAAAGGATATTGCTAATTTTGCAAAACAACAGGGTGTTTCTTACCGTCCCCATATTAAAACACACAAATCCGTCAAAATAGCTCAAATGCAAGTGGAAGCAGGAGCAGTGGGAGTAACAACGGCTAAAATTAGTGAAGCAGAAGTAATGGCCGCTGGGGGAATTAAGGACATACTAATTGCCTACCCCATTTCAAATCCAGAAAAAATTAATAGATTAATAAAACTCTTACAAAAAGGGGTTCAACTGAAGGCAGCTGTAGACAATCCTGAATCATTGCGTTATTTACAAAGTGGATTAGAGCATACTCCTTATACATTAGAAGTATGGATAAAAGTCAATTCTGGACTCAATCGATGTGGAGTGGAACCTGGGGAAGAAGCCGTTCTTTTAGCAAAGGCCATTAAGAATCATTCCAAACTTAAACTTGGTGGGATTTTTACACATGCTGGTCATTCGTATGCAGCAAAATCCTATGAAGAAATCCAAAACATTGGTCTACAGGAAGGTTATGCAGTAGTAAAAAGTGCCATACTATGTGAGCTAGCTGGTATTCCGATACCAGTTCGAAGTGTTGGTTCTACCCCAACCTACAAGATTGCAGGAAAAGTACCTGGCATTACAGAAATTAGACCTGGAAATGCAGTGTTCTTTGACGCCATTCAAGTAGGTCTCGGTGTAACAAACATCGAGAACTGTGCCGTAACACTTCTAGCATCTGTGGTGGGTGTCTATAATGATCGCATTGTTTTCGATACAGGCAGTAAATGCTTATGCTTAGACAAGGGTGCACATGGCAATCAAACAGTAAGCGGATTTGGTAAGATCATCGGGCATCCTGAAGTGATGATTGAGCGCTTATCGGAAGAGCATGGTGTAGGAATTTTTGTGAATGGTACCAATTTAAAGTTAAATGATAAAGTACAAATCATTCCAAACCATGCCTGTACCGTCGTTAATCAGTTTGAAGACTATACCCTGCATGAAAACGGACGTGTAATCGACGTATGGAAAGTAGACGCTAGAGGAATGGTTAAATAATGATATATCTAATGACAATAGTAGGGGTTTTGGCGATTGTAATAATACTTTTTATTACTTTACACCCGGCTTTTGGGGGCAGCGATAGTAAGCAGGAACGTGAGCGGTATCATAATTTCGGCCATTATAATGGGAGATTTGCCAATCAAAGTCCTACCGACATGAAAATGGGTGTATCTACGATTCTCTCTTTAATGAAAGACTCCTTAACAGGAAAAAAGGATCGCAGTCCCACTAACTCTATTCCGATTTCTATCGATTGGGATAAGATTAACAGTACCGAAGACAGCTTAACGTGGTTTGGTCACTCAACGATGCTTCTCACATTGGACAAAATGAAAATCCTGATTGATCCGATGTTTGGACCTTCTCCATCACCCGTCTCGTTTGTGGGAAGTAAGCGTTACAGTGAAGATCTCTTATATGTGCTTGAAAAATTACCGCAAATTGACCTAGTGTTAATTACACATGATCATTATGATCATCTAGACTACCCATCCATTATCAGGTTAAAAAATAAAGTAAATCATTTCATTGTTCCGCTTGGGGTGGCTGCACATTTAAAGAGGTGGGGAATTAACGGAAACCGAATAACAGAATGTAATTGGTGGGATGAGGTCAAGTGGGAAAGTTTAACGGTTGCATCCGTTCCGTCACAGCATTTTTCCGGCAGGGGATTGTTCAATCGAAATAGTACCTTATGGAACGGCTGGGTCATTCTTGGAGGAAAACAAAGAATTTATACGAGTGGGGATGGCGGCTATGGACCCCATTTTAAACGTATTGGTGAAAAATATGGTCCTTTTGACCTTACTTTAATGGAAGGCGGCCAATATGATCAACGGTGGTCAGCGATCCATATGCAGCCAGAAGAATCCGTTCAAGCCCATCTTGATGTAAAAGGTAAAGATATGATGCTGATTCACTGGGGAGCTTTTACATTAGCGTATCATACCTGGACAGATCCAATAGATCGAGCTATACGTGCAGCTGAAGAAAAGGAAGTAACTTTAATTGCACCAAATTTAGGGGAAACGGTTGTCTTAAATGGCAGCTTCTTAAGACCTGGTTACTGGTGGAAAGAGCTCAATACGAATAAAGCTCCTGAAATAGAATCATCAACACCACTATAGTTGTGCCTCACTAATGTCAACCAAATTGACATCCGTTTTTGGATTTTGTATAGTAGGGGTGTAAGTTATGATTGGAGTGAATCAGTTGATCCCAACCTCTGAATTACAAAATTTAGATCTGATTGACCTGTTGAGCGAACGTCATAGTTTGGTCCGAAGAATCTCTGAGAAAGCATGGAACAGCCAAAGTGAGATTCATATTTCTAATTCCGAATGGTATATCATGGCTAGGATTTATAAAAAACAGCCTACCATTTCGTATATCACAAAAAATGTAGAAATTTCTCGTCAAGCTATACATAAATTTATCAATAAGCTTGCTGAAAAAGGATTAGTTGAAGTTAATAATGTTGAAAATAATAAGAAAGAAAAGTGTATTCGATTAACAGCTTTAGGAGAAGTGTGTTACGAGAAAAACGAAGCACTAAAAGCCCAACTTGAACATAAAATCGCCGAAAAAATAGGTGATGAGCAAGTAAAAATTCTTAAAAATCTATTAAAGTTAGATTGGGACATTAAATAAGAAAGCATTGAACCCTCGATTTTGAAAATCGGGGGTTTTTTTATATTCCCTTAAATAATTTAATTACCACGTGCGGAATAGATAACCAAATCTCCAATATTAAACATTTGATCACTCCTACAATATCGTCAACTAAGTTGATCATAACGCGAAAAATATTTTTTGTCAACCAAGTTGACATTATCGAAAAATTTTTGGTATATTGAACAGGTTCATTTTTTAGAGGTCAAATTTATTAATAAGGAGAGTAATATGAGTACACAAATTCAAGTTAAAAATCCTAAGACGATGGCATTTATCTTAATGTTAGGTGCTTTTGCCGGATTATTTGGTGAAACAGCATTAAACATGGCATTATCAAATATTATGGAGCAATTTTCTGTTCCTGCTGCAACGGCACAATGGTTGACCACAGGATATTTATTAGTATTAGCGATATTAGTACCAGTTTCAGCATTATTAATGAAATGGTTTACGACAAGACAATTGGTAATGGGAGGAATGACGATATCTCTGGCAGGGGCAATATTAGCAGCGTTAAACTTCAACTTTAGTATTCTATTATTAGGACGAGTTGTTCAAGCGGTCGGAACAGGTCTGTTATTACCGGTCATGCTGAGTGTTATGCTGATTATTTTCCCCATTCAGAAGCGCGGAGTCGTTATGGGGCTTATGGGTCTTGTTATTACTCTAGCACCTGCCTTAGGACCAACACTTTCGGGGGTCATCATTAGTACGTTGAGCTGGCCATATATTTTTTGGTTTAGTTCTATTGCTTATGTGTTATTGATCTTGGTTGCAATGGCGAAAATTGAGAATGTTTCTGAAATGACAAAACCTAAAATCGATATTTCCTCTATCCTATTATCAACCATTGGTTTTGGAGGATTAATTTTTGCATTAAGTACGATGGCGGAAGTGGCTATTTCCTCACCTAGAGTGTGGGCACCTTTACTTGTCGGTGTTCTCGCGCTGATATTATTTGTTATTCGTCAAAATAATATGGCACAGCCTATGGTTAATTTACGTGTTTTTAAATATCCAATGTTTACCTTAGGAACATTGACGATGTTCCTTGGTATCTTGATTATTTTATCAACGGGTATTTTATTACCTATGTATTTAAAAGGCGCCTTATTATATAGTGCTGCGATGGCAGGGTTATTATTACTTCCTGGTAACGCCGTCAATTTTATTCTGTCACCTATTGTAGGAGCTCTATTCGATAAAGTTGGAGCACGTCGTTTCACCATTTCTGGCTTTATTTTAGTAGTGATGGGGAATATCGTTTTTCTTGCCACACTCTCTAGCCAAACTCCGGCATGGCAAGTTGTAGTAGCGTTTATGATTTTATTCTTTGGGTTAACGATGGTTATGATGCCGGCCCAAACTAATGCAATGAATCAATTACCACGTGAGTTATATGCCGATGGATCAGCGGCTATGAATACATTAAACCAAGTTGCAGGTGCTGCAGGTACTGCAATTGCCATCACATTATTTACAAGTGGACAAAACAGTTTTGTAATGGATTTCCCTAATGCCACTCAGCCTGAAATTTTAGCTGCTGGGATTAAACATGCATTCTACTTTATTACAGGAATTTCCGTCATTGGCTTAATATGTTCTTTCTTTGTTAAAAAACCAAGTCCAGTTCCCGAAAAAGCTGCAGCTGCGGTGAAAACAGCAGAACCAGTACGTAATTTGTATCTTTCATGAACACTAAAAAACCATTCGAAGAGTTTTCGAATAGTTTCTTTTATTTTGAGGAAATTATTTTTTTAGAAATATTAGAAATGATTTCTCCTCTGCTGAGTACACCAATGACACGACCCGCACCATTAACTACCGGTAGTTTTTTAAAGTGATGTCTCGCTAATAAACGGAGGGTCTTATCAAACTCTTCATCAGGCGATACGAAGAGAAGATTTCTTTTTGTCATGATATCTTTTACGAGTGTATCCAGCTTTTCTTGGAGAACCTCCTCAATTTCTCCATCTTCGATAATATAAACAAGACCAGCAATGCCAAGAGGTAAAACGCTGTTCTCTAATAAAAAAATATGTGATTTTGCGACCTAAGCTGGCAACTCCATATAAAAAGGAGGAATTGTCAAGTATTACTATTTTTCTTTTGGAACAGTATAATCAGGGATGGGAGTTGAGAATATGAATTCAAAAGATATCGCAAATATCCGGAAGCAATTTAAGTTAAACAACAATCTCATGCAAATACGAGAGATTTTAAATGTGTATGTTCAGAAAGAATCAGGTGAAATCTACCATTCCGTCATTTCACCCTTTGAAATGTTAGACCAAGAGTCTCAAGAATTATTCTTAATGAATTTCAAAAAGGTTTTAACGGGACAACTCGATGCAAAACTATTTGAACTGAAATTTAAACGGGATGTGGAAGACAGTACCCAAATCATCCTTTTTGACGGTTTACAGGCAGCAACCACCGATGATTGGATTGACCATATGCATCAAATCGTCGGAAAGATGTTCGCACATACGGTTTATGAATTTGATACTGTGGTAACATTTATACGAGGTGAGTATAGAAAAGCGACCAAGAAACGAGATCAAGAATCAGAAGAAGGCGGGGATGATGAAGTTTATTCCAACGAATTTATCCTCTGCAGCCTGAATAAGACGGATCAGCCGAAACGGGCCTTGGTGTTCGATTATGTTGAAAGAGAATTTAGATCAAGTAATGCCTTTGATCCTATCATTAATTTAGCTTCTCCGATGACTGGATTTTTGTTTCCTGCTTTCAATGACAATGCGGCCGATGTGAACCATATTCTTTATTGTGCAGGTAAAGCGAATCAGCCAGATGAGACATTTATGGAAGAGGTACTGAATTGCGAGGAAATTATTACCGCATTAGAAGAAAAGGACAGCTTCGAAATCATCCTTAATAAAGTAATTGGTGACAAAGTAGAATCCCAGGTCATTTCGAATGTCTATGAGGAAATTGACAGGGTGGTCCAGGAGAGCAAAGAAAATGAAGAAAGTGAAGCTCCGATGTTGGATTCCCGGGATATCGAACGCATTTTAACGGTCAGCGGTGTTGAAAATGTAAATACTGCAAAAGTGGAGCATGCTTTCAAAGCCATCTTGGATGATGAAAAACATGAACTGAAAGCAAGCAGTTTACTTCCTAAGACTATAAAAATTGAAACAAAGGTAGCGAATTTATCACTAAGCCCGAAAGAATTGAAATATGTAAAATATATAATGTTCCAAGGAAAACGGTGCCTGATGTTGGAAATAGATGATGATGTAGTTGTCGAAGGATTTACATTAGAGTCTGAAATAATGTAAAGGGGTTATGCAAATACTGCTTGATTCTATAAATGCAAGTTGGTTCTCTAGTAATAGAAGAGGACCAACTTTTTTGTATTGGTTAACAGACAACTTGTTAGCTGACTTACTGATTTGATATCATCTGCTTAGGTGATTAACTTGGAAGAACTGATAAGTAAATGTTGGCAAATTAACAAAGCCTTTCAAATTGGTGTAGAAGCAATAGATGATCAACTAAAGACAATCATACATATTGCCGATGATAATGAACCTTTGATGATCATTGAAGCCCGTAAGAGAATGGTAATAGACATTCAATCAGAATTAGAACAGGCAAATAAAGATAGTTTTTATTATCAAAATGATACTTTTCAATTATCTTATTTAGCAGTACCCATGCACGAAGATGTGAGGTATAAGGGAACGGTCGTTGTTGGACCATTTTTGAGTGAACGGGTAAATGACCAAATGATTTGGAATGTAATAAAACACAATAATCTGGAAAGTAGTTGGCTGAAACCAATAGAAACCTATTATAAAACATTACCTATATTGGCAAACTCCTATCTAGCAATTGGTGATTTGATCGTTAATATCGTAAGGAATCCACATGTTAAAGCTCAAATCATAGCCTCTAAAAATAGCGGAGGACACTATCGTCTAGATGTTGAACCTCAGGACTTTGACGAGAATGGTTTTGAAATCATAAAAAGGTATGAGGCAGAAGAAAAATTATTGCACTACATTGAAATCGGTGATAAAGAAAACGCTAGGAAAGCAATGCTTGATCATCATTCAGGAGACTTTTTATATCGAGTGCCGGGAAATCCATTGCGAGCCAGAAAAAACATTACCTTTTCGGGCAATACCATGTATAGGATAGCTGCTGGAAGAGGCGGGGTTGAACCACAATACTTACATGCCATTTCTGAAAAATTTGCACTTAGGATTGAGTCAGCGGTGGTAATGTCCGAATTGAATACGATTGATGTTAGTATGGTAGATGAATATTGTGAAGCGGTAAATAATTTTGCTATCAAAGGCTATAGTTCGGTTGTAAAGAAAGCGTTAATGTATATAAATCTTCACTTCAATGAATCGATTAATTTGCAATCTGTTGCAGATGAAATAGGATTCAATCGAACATATCTAGCGAGAAAATTTAAATCCGAAACAAACTTTTCAGTGATCGATTATATCCAAAGAAAGCGCATTGATGAGGCCAAGTTTCTAATTAAATTGGGCCGGTTATCGATAACAGAAATTGGTCTGCAGGTGGGTTTTAGCAGCTATAATTATTTTTGTAAAGTATTTAAAGAACTAACAGGAATAACGGCTACGGAGTATAAAAGCAGGAACCAAACGAAAAATGAGGCACATGCATAATGCATGCCTCATTTTATTTTTTCAAACTGAAAAAATTTTAAAATCTAAGTTGCAATTTTATATAAAAGGAAACAATATTGGGTGTGAAAGCCTCACCAAATTGCTAATATTAACAGTAGGTATTAAACAAGGTTTAGGAGGCATTACATTGGAGAGTAACCAAAAACAACCGAAATTAGAAGTAAGAGTTAAAAATATCATTGAGGTAGACGGGTTAAAATTTAAAGATTTAAATAATAGCGGGAAACTAGAACCTTATAAAGATTGGCGTTTAAGTCCGAAAGAACGCGCTGAGAACCTGGTCTCATTGATGAATATGGATGAAAAGATCGGTATGATGCTCATTAATACTCGTAAAATGGGTCTCTCCCAAGAAGATAAGAGTAAGACCAGTCATGATGGTGTACTTGATGAAGCAATTGTTGAAAAAGGTGAAAACATTTTTGCTGTTGCAAAAATATATGGAACTACTCACACAATTGAAAATATGCATTTACGACACTTTATTCATAGAGACAATCATAGTCCAGCACAAATGGCAGAGTGGATCAATAAGATGAATGAAGTAGCGGAGGGGACACGTCTTGGTATTCCTTGCTTAATCGCATCGAATTCACGGAATGAAAATGGGGAATCTATCTTTGGTATGAACGATGCAGTTGGTATTTTTTCAACATGGCCAGGTACGTTAGGGCTTGCTGCTGCAGCAATGGGAGATATCAAAAATGGTGGTGATGCATCACTTATTAGTGAATTTGCTCAAATTGCACACGATGAGTGGGATGCAACAGGAATCAGAAAAGGCTATATGTATATGGCTGATACCGCCACAGATCCTAGATGGCAGCGAACATACGGTACATTTGGGGAAGATCCTGAATTTATATCAGATGTAATTGGCCGAATCATAGACGGATTCCAAGGAAAAGAGTTAGGGAAACACAGTATTGCCATGACAACGAAGCATTTTCCAGGCGGTGGTGCAAGGGAAAATGGATTTGACCCACATTATGCGGAAGGAAAATGGAATCTATATCCAACTCCAAGCAGTTTGGAAAAATATCACCTACCGCCTTTTAGAGCAGCGGTGGAACATGGAACTTCCTCCATTATGCCATATTATTCAATACCAAGTATAAGTAAGAGTACAGTTCAAGAATTCGAGGGTGAAGACATTCCATTCGAAGAGGTTGGCTTTACGTTTAATCATTATTTCTTACAACATATCCTAAGAGAAAAGCTTGGGTTTAAGGGCTATGTCAATAGTGATAGCGGTATTACGAATAAAATGGCATGGGGCCAAGAAACGAAAACGGAAGCTGAGCGTTTTGCAAAAGCAATCAATGCTGGAACAGATCTCGTTGCGGATACAAATGATATTGAAAATCTTAAAATTGCAATCGAAAAAGGCTGGATTAGTGAAAAGCGTATTAATGAAGCCAATGTTCGTTTACTAGAGGAAATGTTTACGTTAGGATTATTTGATGATCGTACGTATGTTTCGCCAGAGCATGCGACTGAAGTGGTAAGTACTCCAAGGCACTGGGAAGCATCATATGAAGCGCATAAAAAGTCTGTAACGGTTCTAAAAAATTCAAATATGACGTTACCTTTAAGTGCTGAAAAGCTTGGAAATAAAAAGGTTTATGTAGATGTTTTCCATAAGGATCAAGAACTTGCAGCTACGTATACAGAGCAAGCAAGAAAAGAATGTAAAGAACTCGAAACCTTCACTTTAACGGAAAACCATGAAGAAGCTGATATAGCTATCATGTTCGTGCAGCCGAAATCCGGATCTTATTTCAATGCAACTCCTGGACTATTGGAACTTGAATTAACTGAAAATAAAACAGTAAAAGCTTTAGATGGTTCGGAGTATCAAGAAACAACATTGAGTGGGATTGAGCATCTAAAAGCAGTTTGTGATAACATTCGTAACCGTGGTGGTAAAGTTGTAATAAGTGTTAATGTTACATTGCCATGGATTCTTGGAAATGTTGAACCTTTAGCAGATGCATTGGTTGCTGGGTATGATACTTTCTTCAAGCCGCAATTTGAAGTGATCGCTGGCGGGTTCCAGCCAGTGGGTGTATTACCGCTGACATTACCTGCAAGTGAAGAGGTAATTGCTGTTGATGAAAATGGTGATTGTGTATCGCCAAATGATGTACCAGGCTATGACAAGGACAAATATATGCCAGAGGGACTTTCTTATGCATATAAAGATAGTGATGGAAATGTCTATAAGCTTGGTCATGGATTAACTTATTAATGAATTGTTTTTTTAGCTAAGGCAAAATTGCCTTAGCTTTTTTTATACAAACATCATGATGGTAACTATGAAAAATAGGGAATATGGACTAACAATCACTGCATATATTTGGGGGGAATGTATAGTTAAGGAGGGTCAACATGGCAAATCCCATTGTTGCTCGGTCGTTAGACGAAATTAAATTTTGGTCTAGGATTATGAAAGAACATTCATTGTTTTTAAGTCTTGGATTCACGTATGAACAGAAACAATTAATTGCAGAAGCCCAACAGTTTATGGATTTATTCGAGAGGATTGAGGAAAAGCTTTCTAGATTTACGGTAAATTCTGATTTGCGGCAAGTCCAAGCCTTTAATACAGAGGTTTATCAAGCTGCAGCATCTATTTATGCGTATAAAAGAAAGATATTGGATTTAACGTTACGCTGTCAAATTAGGCACAACAATTTCCCTTTATTAATTGACCATATTAGCAGAGAAGCTGCGTATTTTGCGAATCGGTTAAAAGAATTAAATGAAGGGAAATTAGCCCCGACACCAGATACGGTTATTCAAGAAAATGTATTTTTCTTAAAAATTATGGCTGATCATGCAAAGTTTATCGGACACCTTTTAGATCCTTCAGAAAGAAAATTAGTTGACCAGGCTAGAGAGTTTAGTCATGATTTTGACCAATTATTGTTTCAAGCAGTGGATTTGGATTATATGCGACCTCAATCTGAAACAGAACCATTACTTAGTCAGTTTTTAAACCAAAATAAAGTTTCCGTTAGATCCTTAAGGGACTTTAAGAAAACTGCTAGAGAATTAATTGAAGCCTGTCGAATTAAAAGCATTATACACCCGCTTTTAGCAGACCATACATTTAGAGAAGCCGAAAGATTTCTAGAAATTATTGATTTATTTGAGGCAAATCTGAGTAGCCAGCAATAAAACATAACCAACCTTCTGCTAGAAGGTTGGTCTTATTTGTTTTTGGATGCTTACTAAGCCTCTTTTGTTTTTCTCTCTAAATCTAAAAGTTGGCCGACAAAAGAAATTTCTTTAATGGTCACCAACAGTTCTCCGGTTGGAATTTTGATTGAAACCTTGTCACCGAGATTTTTAAAAAGGAGCTGTCTGCCAACAGGGGACAAAAAGGAAATATAGCCCAAGTCTGGATCAGACTGTTCCGGGTAACAAATGACATAATCCTCTGTTTCATCTTCCTCATCGTATACTATCGTAACCTTTGTTCCGATAAAAACCTTTGGAAAAAATGAAATAATCTCATTACGTTTATTCGTTTTTAATAAGTCCTCAACTTCTAACACATATAAATTAAAAAAATGCTTTAATCGTTCTTGTATAGGAGTGGAAGAAAGATATAGATTTGTTAACTCTTTTATGTTTTCGTCTATATAATGCAATTGTTGAATATAGTAATCCTTGGTTTGATGCAGACTATGGTTCATAGTAGATAACCCCCAAGCTTGGATTGAACTTCTTGCAAAACTTCATAGATTGTTTCATTGATAACTCCTCCTAAATATAAAAAATAAACCTTCCTTACAGAAAATAAGATAACTCACAGTAAAAGTGGCGGTATCTGTATTCCTGTACATAAAGAGGACGAATCCCCTTTACTTAACGGAAGATATTAGTTCTATATTACCATATATCAACAAAAATAGCATGATATGCAATTATTGTTGAGAAGTACTTACCGAAAACTAAAAATATAATAAAAAAACAGTCTCTTCAAATGAGAGACTGCAATTAAAATCATTAGGTTTTAAAAAGTACTATTCACTTCATTTCTTAGAGTACCAGCGCCAAACTTTCTTAAAGATGAGTAAACCAAAAATAATACAAACAAGAAAGCCGATTAACCCAATGATGAAGTTTAAAATAGGGGCAAGAGCGCCTAGAGTAAGAATTGTAAGCACAGTAGTAATAACACCTAAAGTGGTAAGCAGCAACCATACTAAACCTGTTAAAAACCCAAGGAAAAGACCTAAAATGCCACAGCAAGAATGACCATTACTCATGAAATTCACCCCCTCACTATGGTAGTACAATATCATCGTATGCTGTTGGTGAAGAGCATGTTTTACAACTACAGTAAAAGGGGCGCAAAATAGGCGAGAAAACGGTGAAATAAACGGTGACAGGCACCGCTCGTGGACACTGTCCACCTCAGGCGGACAGTTGTTAGGAGGTTATATGAAAAGCGATTACCTTAATTCAGTAATCGCTTAAAACGAGATCATTGCCCCTCTTTCATCAAATACAGATGAAGGGTTCCATGCTACTTCCCAGAGGTTGTTTTCGGGGTCGGCAAAATAGGCTGTTCTTCCTCCCCAAAAGGCGTCGCTGGGTTCTCTGAGTATTCTGCCGCCTGCATTCCTTATTTCTTCAATCGTTGTATCAACCTGACTAGGATTATCTACATTGATTGCAAAAGTCACACCATGATACGTTTCTGGCTTTTGTGCGAATTCCACTCCCGCATCTTTTGCTAATTCCGTAATAGGAAAAATGGATAGGAGAACTCCAGCTGTTTTGAATACCGCATAATTGTCTGAGCTTATTTCTGTTTCCTTCCAACCTAAACGTTTATAAAAGGATCGTAGATCAGGTACGTTATAGGCTCCAATTGTAATCAAACTAACTCTCTGCATAACCATTAAACATTCCTCCGCTGAAATAAAGTTAACTTTCTAAGTATTCGAGTAAAGAAAGCATAAATCCTTCAACAATCAAAAAGGATTAATTGGAAGGGTTAACGATTCACTAAGTATAAATTGAACTTTAATTCGGGAATTCTAAGTATTATGGAGGGATACCAATCACGAATAAAATAGAGATAGTTAAATTAACGAGTGCTGAAATATCAGCACTATGGACAGCCAATATTAATATCAGTATAGTAATCTGCATGATGACGCACTTTTTAGAAACATGTACGGATCCTGATATCCGAACACTTATAGAAGAAACCAAGAACAGCCTCCCCAATTTGAGGCAGCAAAATAAGGAACATTTCTGAGAAAAGAGCAGTTGGCTACTGCTCTTTTCTTGTATGTTTCGAGTACGGGCTGTAAAATTACTATCAATCACATAGGTTGAGGTATGGTTATGAAAAGATATAGATTAATAAAAGATTACAGAGATATACATAAGAAGGGGACCATTTTCTTTCTCATATCCGAATCTGAGTTTATTGGTGTAAAAGAGTATGTTTTACAAACAAAGAATTTAGACGGCAAAATCATTCTATCTGAAAAAGAATTAAAGGACCACTTTAGGCAAATATATTAATTCATTAAAGATGACTTTAAAAAATTCAAAAAACGAGTTGTGACTTTTTTGAAGATTGTGCAAAATAAAGTATATAGTTGTATATAGCTAAAATACCATTTAAAGAAATGTTAGTTGTAAAAAACGAGAGGGGTAATTCAAATGATAAAAGTAGTGGCAAAATGCAAATTAAAACCAGATGCAAATGTGGAAGATTATTTAAACCAAGCTAGAGAACTAGTAGCAGAAACCAGAAAAGAAAAAGGATGTATCACATATGGTCTTCATCAGGATATCAACGATCCTACTATCGTCACTATGCTTGAAGAATGGGTAAATGAAGAGGCTTTAAATCTACATAACGAGACGGATCATGTCAAAAGAATTGTACCTGGACTTAGAGAACTACGAGAAAGCACCGAAATTAACATTTATAAAGAAGTAGAATAGAACGCAGCATGAGCTGTTCATCAACCCCTAGTGGAAACTATTGTAACAGAATTAACCACTGATACGCGCAGATGTCCTAGTGCCGAATGGATAGGAGAAATGGTAAAGAAATATTACCTTTAAGGGATGATGATAATGAGTGAAAGCATAATAGAAATCATTAAGTATAACCCCAGCTATGCTGCTGAAACAGTTGAAATGTGGCGGAACAGCAAGGAACAGGCAATAGGTCAGAAAGAAATGCACAGCTTTGAAAATCACGTTGATTTTTTAAATCAAATCTTAGCAAAACAGAATCAAGTAGATATTGCATTCATGGATGAGAAGGTAGTCGGAATGATTGCCTATAATGAAAATGAAATCAGCCAGCTTTATATTCATTTAGATTATCAAGGACTGGGAATCGGGCAGATTTTACTAGAAAAAGTAAAAGAACAATCGGCAGGGCGATTAACGTTATATACTTTTGAAGTGAATAAGAGAGCACAACGATTTTATGAAAAGAACGGATTTAACATTATTGGCAGAGGAAATGAAAACGAAGAAGGTTTACCTGATATACTTTATGAATGGAAATACTAAAAAAAGTAACCACCCCTTAAGATAAGGAATGGTTACTTTTTTAGCTATTAAACTAAAATAAGTCTGACGGCACCAATTAAGGCAAATCCAAGAATAAGAGTTTGGAAGACTTTTTGTGGAATGAGTGGCACCACTTTAATTCCGATAAATGCTCCTATTAGAATAGTAGGAATCAACCACATATTAAACGTAATAGATTCAAAGGTAATTAAACCTAAACTGATATAGAACGGTATTTTTATCAAATTTACGAACATGAAAAACCATGCCCCTGTCCCAACAAACTCATTTTTCGGCAAGCCTTTCATTAATAAATAGATGGCCATGACGCCGCCTGCAGCATTTCCAATCATGGTTGTAAATCCTGCTAAAATTCCCATTGAGATAGTAAACCATAACGACTTTGGCAGAGCTTTCGTAAACTTTTCTCCAAATCGTTCACGGCTGATATGCAAAATAATGAGTGCTAGTACGATGACGCCGATAAGTGGTTTTAACTGATCACTGTTTATAGCATTAAGAACAAAATAACCAAAAACAATTCCAATCATAACCCAGGGAATTAAAGAAATTAGGTATTTCCAAACCACACTTCGACGGTAAAAAATGACAGCAAACAGGTCACCGACTACCAACATAGGCAATAGAATTCCTATTGATTCTTTCGCTGGAAAAACATACATTAAGATCGTTGCAACAAGAATACCCATGCTGGATACACCTGTTTTGGTAAATCCAATAAACACTGTACTTAAAATAACAATCAACCATTCGATGTAGGATAGTTCAAAAATGATGACTCACCTCAGTTTTTTAAATAATTCTCTATATTATTTTAAAGCAGAAAAGGATTAATTTCTATGTTAAGTTTTGTTTATTAGTAATAACAAAAAGATTCGAGATATTAAGTAAGAAGAATTCACAAAATCTTAAAAATGCCCTTATTAGGAAGAATAAGATAGTAGGTTGAAAGGAGTTTTAATATGAAGAAAATTGATGAGTACTTTGAAACTGCGATGGAAGCGTGGAGTATGATGCAAGAAACATCAGGTGATGAAGGGGCAGAATGGGCAGAAAGGTTTGAACGCTACTTTTATGAATTTATCGATGAACTAAAGAAATGGTGGGCAACGCTTGATCCTAAACCCCAAAATATAGAAGAGGCAGAGGACCTGCCTCAAATAAAAAAGTGGATGGAACGAATCCCCGCTCCCGTACAACTCAATTTTCTTACAGAATTAGAGGATATTTTGGATGGGGTAGACACAGTACGGTTCGATTAAGATGCAGCAGGGTAAAGTTAGTTGTAAACTTACTGGTTAAAAGGAGGAAAACTCACCAATAACGGTGAGTTTTCTTTTACTATTTGAACAATACTAGTTCTTTTTAAATTTGCTGCCTCTACTTTGTGAACGTAGCGCTGCCATCAAATCATCCACTTTTTCCTTTTCAGTCTCAGTTGTTTTCTCGTCCAATTTCATCGATGTGATTTTGTCATTTTCGACTGTAATCTCAAAATAGGTATTTACTTTGCTTCCTTCTGGCAATTCCTGTTTTGGAACAATAAATTCTTTTTTGATATCCTCGACTAATATAACTGCATATTGATCATCTTCAATTCTATCTAAGTAGCCCTTAATGATCCTAACCTCCTACGCAAGCCAGGCCTTGCGATTTTATATCTGCGATTCTTGCTGGTCCAATCCCTTTAATTCTTCCTAAATCATCCACTGAGCTAAACGGCCTTAAATGAATCAAATCTTGTGCACGGGCAAGACCGATATGTATGATCTCTTGCAACTGTTCGATGTTTGCTGTATTAATGTCTATACATTTGCCAACAATTGGCGCAGGCTCCACTTTATCCTCATCTTTTGGAGTGCTTCCGCTGTTCGAGGGTGTAATGGTCCCATCTTTTTTCGTCAGTACTTTATAATTTTTTCCATCTGTTTCCACCAGTATGGTCCCGTGTACATCGGTCCCATAAAGCTGGATACCAGCATTTTGAACAAGATGGACCACTTCATCATGGGGATGACCATATGTATTGTTCAATCCGGCACTGTAGATCGCCACAGCTGGCTGCACTGCCCTTAAGAAAGAAGGGTGCGTTGATGTAGAGGAGCCATGATGACCAAGTTTGAGAATTTCAGCATCGACCTCAATTCCACTTTGAAGCATTTTTAATTCGTCATCCGTTGTCGCATCACCTGTTAAAATAAACCGAATGTCACCATAAGTTAGTTTTACCGCAATCGATTCTTCATTATCCTGTTCACTAATACTTTTAGGATATAAGACATCAATTTTGAGCGGACCTACTTCAAACTGTTCTTCCATTCGGGGTTCAAAATAGTCAACTTGTTTAGACTGGATTGCTTTTAACAGTCTTTGGAAGGTTTGGGAGGGATTTGTGTTTCCTGATAACCAGACCTCACCAACATTGAAGGTATTAATGACCTGATCTAACTGCCCAATATGATCGGCATCCGGATGTGTTCCAATCGCGATATCAATTTCTGATACCTGCTGTGACCTGAGATAATTGACAACCTCATTACCATTCCAGTTGCCAGCGTCAATCAGAATCGTGAAGTCCTTCCCGCCATCAGAAAACTGAAATAAAGTCGCATCACCTTGACCGACATCAATAAAGTGAGCCTTAAGTCCAGTTGAATCGGATGGCAGCACCTTACTTTCTTCAGTACTTGGTGGTTTTTCTTTTTCTGCTGGGACTGATTTTTCTACAATGTTTTCTTCCCGTTGCGCTATATCTTTGGATTCGAGGTGTTCTTGGCCACATCCACTTATGAGAAATATAAGAATGAAGCTATATAGAGCAAAAAGGTAACGTTTCTGCATTCAATTCCCCCTTTTCACCTATTAGCTTAACACAAATCAACCATTTTCAGATAATTTATATCCGACCTAGTTTTTTGTCTAGTCAATGATAAAAAGGGAGTATAGTATAAAATTAAAAGGGAGAGTGGCTTTAAATGGAGATTACAAAATTGGAAATAAGTGATATTAAAAATGCTCTGGATCTAATTTGGAAGGTATTCTTAGAATTTGAAGCCCTTGATTATTCACCCCAGGGAATAGAGGAATTCAAGAAATTTATTACGTACGATTCAATGATAAAACTAGTTGAAAAAGAAGAAATCATCTTTTGGGGATGCCGTGTTAACCTTGAATTAACTGGGGTAATCGCAACTAAAGGCGGCAATCACATATGCCTGTTTTTTGTAGATAAAGAGTATCATAGACAAGGGACTGGGAAACGTTTATTTCATAAAGTTTTAGAGGAATGTGTAAGAAAGAACAGTAGGAACTCCATTACCGTTAATTCATCTCCTTATGCGATTGAAGTGTATCATCGTCTTGGATTTGTTAATCTTGATCAAGAACAGATTGTGAATGGATTGAGATTTACGCCGATGAGGTATACATTACAGTAATTTTAAAAAGATTAAGTTAATATCTGGCCGAAATTTTATCACTCTTAATCTATTTTCTCGCTGATGATAATTCAACAGCTTTTTTATTTACCCACAAATCAAATTGTAAATATTTACAAAATTGTTGATAGTAAACTAGATTTACATTATACTTAAGATAACTTAAATGTTTATATAAATAAAATTTTAATTAGAAAGAAGTAAGGGGTTGTTAATGATGGCAAAGGCAGCAGAACTGGGAGAATATCAAGGTAAAGAGGGGCAGATCCTTTTTACTTATCATAAACAAACCGGATATATCGGATTCATTTGGGCGATGGTCGCTGTGATGGTTCTTGAAACAGCAGGGGTATCGTATCTTCTTTATAATTGGAGTCCCATCCTGCACTGGATTCATCTGATTCTATCATTCTCGGTCATATTATTTCTAATCGCTGATTTAAGAGCAGTCATCAAAAACCCAATCATGGTAAAAGATCATGAATTGATATTGAACATTGGCGTCCGTCCGAGAGTCATCATTGCAGCAAATAATATTAAAGAAATAAAGAGCGGGAGTGGCTATCAGGAGGGTAGAAAGAATAAAGATGTTTTGGATTTATCACTGATCAGCTTTGACGACCCAACCTTTGAAATAGTGTTAGACCTGCCAATTGTAGATAAATCAATGTTCGGAAAAACCAAGCAAATTACGAGAATTTTCTTCAGTGTTGACGACAAAACCAAGTTCTTAAATTTATTTAGCGAGCAAAAATAAAGGACAGAGTAACAGCTGGGATAGGAGGTTGTTACTCTTTTTTTGTAGAGAAAGAAAAATGTGACTGAATACCCAAATCAAATCATAGTTGAAATGATAGATTACTATACCATTGATGGAATGTGAAAATAGAGTTGCAGCTGCGGCACTATTTTTTCGTAATTAAAGGGATGCCTAGGAAATAAATGGTATAATTAAAAAAATAGAATAAAAGGAGATGTGAGGATTGATGAATTATAATGGGCGAAAGTTTGTTTCAATAGAAAATACGGAAAATGGAGAGGTTTCTTCACAAACAGTCTTTGAGTATAAACAAGATGGTAGAATCATCTCTGCAACCTACAGCGGTGGGGAAATACTACAAGGGACTTTAATTGGATTGGTCATGGACGATGGGAGCTTAGAGTTCAGATACAATCACGTGAATTCAAAAAATGAACTTAGAGGAGGAAAATGTATTTCTACACCAACCATCTTACCAGATGGAAGAATAAGACTATATGAAAAATGGAAGTGGCATGACGCTGAAGCTACAGAGGGAAGTTCAATTATTGAAGAAATGATTTGATGTATACATCGGTTCAATTGACTGTAAGAGATATAAATTAAGTGCGAGTTACCGCCCAATTCATTGGAAGGTGACTCGCACTTTTTTAGCAGACAGTAGTATCAAGACGATTTAACCCTGTTCAATCTGATTCAGACGCTCCAAGATTCTCCGTTTCCGAAACAACATTTTTCCTGCCTCGGCAACATCATTTATAGACGAGCGATTGATAAACGCACCAAAGATCATACCCGCAATCGGGATCATTTGAAATAGCTTTTTCCATCCAAAGGTATCCCGGTAGGTTGTAACCACTTCACGCCATCCCTGCAATTGAGAGATCATTTGTTGGTTCTGACCTTCCTGTTTAAAGGATGATAGCTCCTCTAAAATCGCCTTTTTCCCAACAATATCAGAAGATGTAAATTGCAGACATTTCACGATAAAAATTCTTTCGGATTTTTCCTTAGGATCATACCCATAACAAATCGAAATTTCTTGAAGGACTTTAAGTGATAATCCTAATAAAACCGGAATATCAATTGCCAGCGTAAATAGCCCGCCGATTCCAGTAGTTGCACCTTGTACCGTTGCCATTTTTGAACGGGAATTCCTTAATTCTTCTGCAATTTCATCCATTTTGCTTATAGGGACCTGTTCAAGCAACCCCATGTGAAGGTCATCGGAAGATGAATTTGGTGCAAACTTCTTTAATATCGTTTTTTCATTTACTAAATACTGCCCGCCTGTCTGGATGTAGTTCCCTATCTCATCGAGCGCCAAGCCAATTTTATCTTGAATAAATTTGGGGGTTAACTTATCAAGGAGCATGAAGGGCAAACGGCCGATTTTTTCCCAAAACCATAAATCCTTTTGTTCATGCTCCCAAATTTCAATTTTTTTCAATTCTTCCTGTAAATAATCTATTGATTCTACTGTGTTCAAACCCTTCCACTCCGTTTTCAACATTTATATTAAACTAAATAGGTATACGAAAAAAAATAAAATTGGTTTCACCCAAGTCTGATGTCGTGTCTTCATAAAAATCATTTGGAACTAAATTTACCAAGAGGTACGTCTGTCATTTGTGTCTTTAGAATAAACTCATAGTTCATTTACAAACAATAATAAAGATAATATTGTGTTTATCAACTCAGTTTCCGGAATACATCAAGAAAGGAAAAAGTAAATGAAAAAACCATTTGTAATTTCATTTTGTTTGATTTTCTTACTGCTTATGTATACTTCTCCTGTACTTGCAACTAATAACCCAAGAAATATATATGAAGTGAAATCAGGGGATTATTTATGGAAAATAGCCACAACCTACGGGACTTCTGTGGAAGATTTGAAATTAATAAATGGACTTCAATCTGATTTGCTAATTGTGGGTCAGAAATTGAGGGTTCCGATTATGTACGAAGTGGTTTCAGGGGATACTCTTTGGAAACTATCACAAACATTTAATTCTACAGTGCAATTAATAAAGACAGCTAATGGACTTACATCCGATGCAATTTATGTTGGGCAAAAAATAAAAATTCCTCCTAAAAAACTGAACATGCAAGGACAATTTATACTTATGAATAGAGAGGAATTTAAAGATTGGATCTTTAACCAAAAGTTTATTAGAAAAGTGGGCAAGATCCAACAACATCATACATACCAACCGTCTTATCAAGCATTTAATGGGTCAAATCATTTTGCTTTGTTAAATGGTATGAAGGATTATCATGTAAATGGGATGAAATGGAGTGATATCAGTCAGCAATTAACCACATTTCCAGATGGAACTGTAGCAGTAGGAAGACCATTTAATACGCCTCCTGAGGGGTCATTTGGGTTACTGAATAAGTCAGTTATGCATGCCATTGAAGCTGACGCTTTAGCAATTGAAAACGTTGGTAACTTTGATGCTGAGCATATGACGGCTGAACAAAAAGAAACTATTATAACGGTCACAGCATTACTTATGTTGAAATATGGATTAACGCCCTCCATTGACAGTATTACCTACCACCATTGGTGGGATATTAATTCGGGGGAACGGGTGTTAGATAACGGTCATGGGCACGCCATTAAAACATGTCCTGGAACTGGTTTTTTTGGTGGAAATTCCACAGCGGATGCAAAAAACAATTTTTATCCGCTAGTGACAAAAAAAATGCAGGAAATTTTAATGACAATCAAATAGCCCAACATGCCTTAAATACTAGAATAAAATGTCAGGACTTTCAATTTTGGAGGTCCTATTTTTTCTGAATTCTAAATACAAACATGATTAGTACAAGAAGGAATATTTCCAGCCTGAGTAAAATATTTATATAAAAAACCACCATTGTCCCTGTAGAGATTCTAGAAGGGAGCAAAGTCTTTGAATCGGAATCGAAATCGAAATGTCCAATTAACCATATTTCTGTTATTTTGCTTACTTATCATTCTGATTGTTCATGCAGTTCTTCATATTAAAATTTACATTGTGTACAGCACAGGAATTGGTCCGATTTTTGTGATCGGATTGATTATTTTCCTAATGGTCCTGTTATATTACAAAGGTTGATAGAAATGTAACAAATAAATTGAATTTACAATTTATTAATGGTAAAATATAGCTCCATTGTGAATGAAAACATCTGCAAAAATGATTTGTAGATGTTTCTTTTTGTGTCTGTTCGGCATGGCTAAAAGCTGATAGGGAGAGGTGACCGTTTAAGAGAATGAGTTCAAAAAAAGAGAAATCAGTTCGTGATCACAAAGATTATCAATTAGAAGTTGAGCGCTTAGAGTTTACCAAAGAATACATAAAAAATGTTTTGGAAATGTCAAAGGGGAATAAAGAACAATTCGTAGAAAATCTGAAGGAAGCTTTTGCTGAGCTGGATACATCTGATAGTAGTTTAAGTTACATGACACTACTAACGAATGCACAGTACCTAGAATTAGCACAGAGTGAATTGGAAAGATTGGCCAGCATCATTGGTAAGCCTTACTTTTCAAGAATTAATTTTAAAAGCAGCGGCGATACTGACGAAGAAATCCTGTATATCGGAAAAGCATCGCTCTTTGACCGTGTCAACCAGATTCCCATTATTGTTGATTGGCGCTCACCAATTGCAAACGTTTACTATGATGGCAGGCTGGGTGAGGTTTCCTATGATGCCTACGGTGAAACACAAAGTGGTTATCTATCTCTAAAAAGACAATATGAAATTGAGGACGGGTTTTTAAGAGAAATTAGAGATATTGATTTAACTACACATGATGAACTCTTGCAAAAATCCTTATCGGGTAAGGCGGACAATCGCTTAACCGAAATTGTGGCGACCATTCAAAATGAACAAAATGATGTCATCCGGGCCTCTCTAAAACATCCGATTATCGTTCAAGGAGCTGCTGGAAGCGGTAAAACAACGATTGCACTCCATAGAATTTCTTACTTTCTCTATTCTTCAGGATATCGATTTCCTCCAGAAAAATTAATGATTCTTGCACCAAACCGATTATTTATTGATTACATTTCTGCTGTACTCCCTGATTTAGGGGTAAACAAAATTAAACAAACCACGTATATCGATTTTATGAGGAATTGCCTCGGCAAGAAAATTAAATTATTAACACCGAACTCAAAATTAATGGCCCTTATGAAAGGGGAAGAAAAATCAAAATGGTTACAATGGGTGTCTGGTTATAAAGGATCCATGGATTTTAAAGAACTAATCGACAATTATGTAAACGAAATCGAACATACCCTCGCACCAACAAAGGATTTTATTATTGAAAAATCGCTTCTGATGAGGGGGCAAAAAATCAATAAATTATTTTTAAAAGAATTTAACTACTTACCCATTTATAAAAGGCTGGATAAAATAAAAAATTTATTAGCCAATGATTTGCGATTAAAAAAATCGATCATACTGACCAAGATTAATAGTAAGTATGATGAAGCTTTAGAAAAGGCGCTTTACAACAACCGAATGAATGCGGATAAAAGAAGAGAAAAAGTCGTCACTATCATGGATACAAAGGAAAAACGCCTTCGTAACGTAGAGCGGGAGTCGAAAACGGCTATTAAAAATTATATGGATCCTTTTGTAAAAAAAGATATATTTACCTTATATAAGGAACTGATAACATCTCCTGAACTGTTACAAAAGTACTCACACACTCTCACTGAAAAGGAATGCAAGAAACTGAGCCTCTATAGTAAAAAGATTTTTGCGAAAAAAGCATGGGAGCTCGAGGATTTAGCCCCATTATTTTATATGAAAGCGAAACTAGAGGGTATTGATGAACCATATAAAATGAAGAGTGTTTTCATAGATGAGGCACAGGACTACAGCTATTTTCAGTTTGCTGCCATGAAAGAAGGTTTTGAAACAGAATTGTTTACAATTGTGGGAGACTTAGCCCAAGGAATTCATTCTTATCGCGGGTTAAACAGCTGGGAGCCGCTAGTCACGGAAATTTTTCCAAATGCTAATTATCATGCCTTGCAAAAAAGTTATCGAACTACGGTTGAAATCATGCATTTAGCAAATGACATTCTTGCGATTATGGGCAAAGACCTGCCAATTGTACAACCGGTCATCCGACATGGGGACAAACCACGCTTTACAAAAATTGACCCTAGCAACCTTCAACAACAAAGAGAATTACTAGAAAAAGACATTCATGCACTCAAAGAGCGAGAACTCAACTCAATAGCGGTCATTGGAAAAAACGAAAGCGAGTGTTTGCGGATTTATAAAATGCTCGAGACTTGTGATTTTCCTATCCAGCTTTTAGAAGAAAAAGAGGATATGAAAAAGGGGAGCGTCGTCATCGTACCTTCCTATCTTTCAAAAGGATTGGAATTTGATGCCGTCCTGATTGTCGCCTTGGAAGAACCGTATCGTGAAGAAGAGCTGGACATTAAATTATTGTATGTAGCCATGACAAGGCCAATGCATAGGTTGTATTTGTATTCAAGCGAGCCATCACAATTGTTATTAGAAAAAGTAAACACTTCTCATTTTGAAATATAAAATAAAAAGTGCCAGGCACCATTCAATTTACGAATGGTGCCTGGCACTTTTCGGATATGTAACACCGTGCACCTGCCTTTGATGAGAACAAACAAGCGTTACTTGTAAAGATTAGCTCAAACTAGGCTTCCCCACGGCACATGGTAGTGACTACTTATGGCTGCTTCCTTCCAGACCTGACCAGATTCATAGGTACCATTGCGCAGGACCCAGTTTTTCAACACTATTTTTACAAGGCAGACCTTACATGCTCAAACCTCGGGCAGGAGTTCAACCCCGCTATGGCGGATTGCGGGTGATAGGGCACCGCCAACTCCCCGTCTAGCACGGTATGTATAGGCTAGACTGTTACTTATGTTAAGTTATAAAGCCGGCGCATGAAATGGCTGTAAGCCAGGTTCTGTTCCTGCGTGCTCAAACGATGCCAATCTCGCACAACAGGTGTAATCATATGACTATCAGTCACAAAGACCGATCCATCCGTTTGGTTCATCATTCCCGCAGGATGGTGCCCCTACCAAAGTTTGGGTTGCTCGCTCGTGGGGTTTACCCGTTCCATTTCTTCTGTTTCCAGAAGAATTCGTCACTGTGGCACTTTCAGGGTACTCTCAGCATATCCAAATGGACTTAGCATAATTTCCCCGCCGTCAGCAGAATGGAATCTGCTGCCCACCTTTGCAGATGGCACGAACACTCCGGGCATCTCAGCACCGGGCGAGCCTGGACTTTCCTCAACTCATGTAAACATGAGCCGCGATTACTCACCATTTCATGTTTGTTTTGTTACTCTCGACTACGTTAACTAATATATCATAGTAAAAAGATTGTGGTCACTAGGAGAATCGACCCAGAGGTGGAAAATTAAGGATAGTCTAAAAATGAAAAGCAAGATTGACATAGTTCACACCTTTTTTGGGGAAAGTATTGGAAAAAAGATCAATGGAGTAAAAAATGAAATACATTTCTCGTGGATTTAAGAGACATATAAAGAAAGGATTCAAACAAGTTCCTTCTGATCAGGAGTCTAAACCATTTGCAGAGGTATTTACTTCAATAGATCAGAACATTTCTTTTATAAAAAATACTTTTTCATGTTCAGATGATTTAATCATTAAGGAATTTAAGGTGAGAAATAACCGGGGAATCCTTGTCTACCTAAATACGATGAGCGATTCGGAGAAAATTCAAAATAATATTTTAAGTCCGTTACTAGAAGCAAATGGTGACCAACTCGAAAGTGTACTTAATGCTAAATTTCTAAAATCAGAAAACTTAAACAAAGCGAAAGAAGAACTTTTAAATGGCTCTTGTATTATCCTCTTCGATAGAGACAACAAATTTTACAGGTTAGAAGTGGCGATCTCCAAAGATCGGGCAGTCGTAGAACCTAATAATGAACAAGTAATAAAGGGATCTCATGAAGGTTTTGTTGAAAACCTTTTAATCAATCTACATTTAATTCGAAAATCAGTAAGAACTGCAGACTTGGTCATGGAACATGTTTCTGTGGGTGCGAATATTGAATCCAAACTAACCATGGTATATCTGAAAAATCTTGCAAATCAAGACATAATAAAAGAATTTAAACGCAGGATTGATTATATTTCTATGGATCATATACCAAGTATTGGATCTCTTCAGGAATTAATAGAAGATTCTACCTGGTCACCTTTTCCACAGATTTTAAGTACAGAAAGAGTAGATCGTGTAATCGGTCATCTAAATGAAGGTCGAGTAGCGATACTTATGGAAGGCGGTCCTTCTTGTTTACTTATACCAGTCACATTCTTTGCATTTTTTCATTCACCTGATGATTATAATTCACGATGGATGATTGGAACGTTTATCCGTTCCATGAGACTTGTGAGCATTGCTATTGCGGTTAATTTACCTGCCATTTACATTGCGGTCATTGGTTTTCATTTCGAAGTACTGCCGGATGATTTAGTTCTGCCGGTTGTAAGTTCCATCCGTAATATTCCATTTCCCCCATTAATTGAGGCACTTGTCATGGAGTTAACCATTGAGCTGATCCGTGAGGCAGGGGTAAGGCTGCCAGCGAGAATTGGTCAAACCATTGGTATAGTAGGGGGTCTTGTTATTGGCGACGCAGTTGTCCGTGCAGGACTCGTTTCGAATACAATGATTGTAGTTGTCGCAATTACGGCGGTTGCAGCCTACAGCATCCCTTCAACAGAAATGAGCGATGCCGTTCGATTTTTGCGCTTTCCCCATATGATTCTTGCTTCAACGTTTGGATTCGTTGGGATTGTTTTTGGATTTATGTTTACATTAGCTCATTTATGCCGGTTAGAATCATTTGGTACACCCTATTTTGCACCTTGGGCACCATTTCGATTGAAGGATATAAAAGATACTTTTATTCGGCTGCCACTTTGGAAATTTAATACGCGTCCGCTCGATTCAAAACCGAAAATGTTGAGAAAGCAATCCTTGTCAAGAGGGTGGAAGACGAATGAAACAAACCGCGAATAAAATCACAAATAAACAGCTGGTATTTATGATTATTCAGGCACAAATTGGTGTAGGAATATTATCATTACCACATGATGTAGCATCGATCTCTAAACAGGACGCCTGGATTTCAACTATCATAGCAGGAGTCATATCACAAGCGGTTGTTTTCGTCTTTTGGGGACTATGCAGAAGATTTCCTGACCTGTCACTGTATCAAATACTTCCAAAATTACTAGGGAGAGTGTTCGGGAAGATACTGATTCTCAGTTATTCCTTGTACTTTATGTTAACAGGGAGTTTAGTTCTAGCGAGGTATAGTGACATTATCGATAAATGGATTTTGCCTCATACCCCTAATTGGATCACGATGATTTTAATGCTATTAACGTGTATTTACATTGTCAGTGAAGGTTTAACTAGTATTGCAAGATTCTATGTACTGGTATCGCCAATTTTGGTGGTATTAGTAGCTTTGATTTCTTATGCAATGAAAGATGCGAACTTACTGTATCTCTTTCCAATAGGGGATCATAGCATACCAACGATCTTGAAAGGAACAAAAGAAGCAGCTTTCTCGTTGTTGGGCTTTGAACTTTTTCTCTTTATCCATCCGTATGTTCATTCTTCCGGAAAAGAAAAGCTCATTGCGATAACGACAGCAAACCTCTTTGTCATAAGCTTTTATACCTTTTTGGTGATCGCTAGTCTTGTCTTTTTCGAACCCAGTGTGGATATTGGACTGACTCCTGAGCCGTTATTGTATATGATTAAAGCTTATTCGTTTCAGGTTCTCGAAAGGACGGATTTATTTTTCCTATCACTGTGGCTTGTTATCGTAGCGACTTCCATTGCAAACTGGCTATTATTATCGTCAATGGGGTTAGCCAGTCTAGTTCAAAAAAAACACTATGCCCCATTTCTGCCGATTGTTGCTGGGATCTATTTAGTTTTGGCTCTTATCCCCGATCAAGGGAAAGACTTTGAACGATTTAATCAGATACTTGGGCCTTCGCACTATATTTTTATTGTCATTATTCCTGTACTTCTATTTATTCTTTCGTTTATTTTGACAAAAAAAGAAGTGGTGAATAAGGCATGAAAAACAATAAGATTCTCTTACTCATAATCTGTTTGTTACTAACTGGCTGTTGGGATCAGCACCTGATGAAAAATGCCGTATTGGTTCAGATTTTAAGTTTTGATTTAACTCCAGAAGAAGAACTTTTATTAGGGGTATCCATCCCGATTATCGAGGAGTCCTCTGGGGGTCCGCAAGCCATGGTGAAAAGTGAAACATTCTCTGCCACCGGTCATACACCAAGGGACAGCCGTATGAAAATCGACCGTGAAATTGCTGGAATATTAGATACATCTAAAAATAAACTAATCCTATTCGGCGAACGTATGGCTGGTACTGGGATTTATTCCTCACTGGATGTCATTTGGAGAGATCCACGTAATTCACTGGGTGCTACACTAGTGGTTGTGGAAGGGGAGGCAGTCGACCTGCTTGGGATTAAACCAAAACATGAGACAAACGTAAGCGAATATATACAAGATGCTATTACAAGTGCAGAAGAAAACTCAATCATTCCGAGTCAAACGATCCAGACGCTTGCTTCAGAAATGATTGATCCCGGAGAAGATATCGTCCTCCCTTTTCTAACAATGGATAAAAAGAAAAGCGCAGTGGTTGTTGGACTAGCCCTAATGAATGAGAAAAAGTATGCAGGAAATTTACCGCCACAAGAGTCAACCCTCCTGCTTTTATTGAATAACAAAAAAGGTAAGAACGCACGGTTTACAAAAAAAGTAAATAATGAAAATCAGGAATTAAATGACTATATTTCCTTTAATATCCAAGATATGAAAAGAAAATTAAAAGTACAAGTTAAAGATAGGGAGATAGCTGTTTCGATAAAGTTAAATTTAAAGATAAGCGTTGAAGAGTATCCAAAGGGGGATGTTCCGGAGGACATAGATCGTCTAAATAAGTTATTATCAAAAGAGCTTACAGAAGACGCGAAAAAGGTTATTAAAAAAATGCAGCAGGCGAATTGTGATGCATTTGGAATTGGAAGGAGACTAATCGCCTTTCACCCCAAAACCTGGGAAGCTCAAGATCAAAAGGAATACTTTAAAAATATTACATTTAATACAGTAGTCGAAGCTGAAATCATCAAACACGGAATTGTTAGGTAACGATTTAAATTAGAAACCACGAGCATTAATTAGCTCCGTAGTTTCTTTTTTTAAAAAAGACGGAATATTCTTGAATTAAAAGTATATATGTATAGAGAAAGGAACTAACCTAATGAAGGGATGATGTCTGAATGGATTGGCTATGGCTGGTTGGTCGGGCAGTATTTGGTCTTTATTTTGCTTATTCAGGTCTAAATCATTTCATCCAATTTCAAGGTTTAAAACAGTATGCTTCCTATAAGGGAGTACCAGCACCAGGATTATCAGTAGTCGTAACGGGATTAATGCTGCTAGCGGGCGGTTTGAGTATCCTTACGGCATACTGGATTGAATGGGGACTCTATTTATTAGCAATATTCCTAGTTGTTTCAGCTTTCATGATGCATAATTTTTGGAAAGAAACAGATCAGAATGCAAAAGTAGGAGAAATGAATCAATTCCTAAAGAATATTGCATTAGCTGCCGCTGTTTTAATGTTACTTTCTATCACAAATTGGACTTGGTAAATTTTTTTTATACTGTAGTAAGGAAAAATATTACAAGAATAAACCGGTGAGGCAATTTTCCACCGGTTTATTTTTTTAATATTTAAATAGTATTGTAATTTTAAAACTTTTAGAATATAATAATTTTAGTTTTTATTATTGCTATGTTGTATATATAGTTTCACAAAATACATATGATTTACCTTATCAAGAGAGGCAGAGGGACTGGCCCGATGACGCCCGGCAACCGCTATTTTTAAATAGTATGGTGCCAAATCCTACAGAACAAGTATGTTCTGAAAGATAAGGAAGAGTATAGTAAAAAACCCTCTTCCTATTTTTCGGAAGAGGGTTTTTTAATGGAGCGAAACAGCAAAACACGAACATTAAAATAAAATATTTTAAAAATGTTCGATTTTGTATTGCTATATTTGATAATTTTTAGTAAATTAATAAACAAATAGGAATAAAAACGAAATATATCACAGGGGGAACAACATGAGAAAACTATTTTCACTTATCGCATTAGCCTTAGTCCTGCTTGTCGCAGGATGTGGAGCACAAGAATCATCCGGGAAAGATACATCGCCAAGCAAAGAGGATAAGAAGAAAATCGCACTTGTCCTGCCTGAGAAAATCGGTGTTAACCCATTCTTCCAGCAAATGGATGAAGGGGCGAAACAAGCGGCTGAGGAATTTGGAGTTGAATTAAACACAATCGAATCTACGGATCATTCAGCGATCGAAGAAAACCTTCGTGTAGCTGTGGCAGAAGGATATGATTTAATCATTACCTCATCATTTGAATCAGAGGATGCATTGAAGAAGGTAGCAACAGAAAATCCAGATCGCCAATTTGCGATTATTGATACAGTGGTAGACCTTCCAAATGTTCAAAGTGTTAATTTCAGAGAACACGAAGCGGCATTCCTACTAGGAGCTGCAGCAGGTCTTTCTACCAAGACAGATAAAGTCGGTATGGTAGTAGCGATGGATATTCCGTTAATGAAAAAATGGACAGTTGCCTTTGAACAAGGGTTAAAGGAAACCAATGCAGACGCAGAGTTTCTAGTAAACTATGTTGGAGGATTTACCGATCCTGCAAAAGCTAAAGAATTAGCATTGTTACAAGCTTCTAAAGGGGCAGACTTTGTGGCAGGGGCTGCTGCAGTAGGCGACCTAGGTGTATTTGAGGCAGCAAAAGAACAAGGCTTCTTTACTTCTGGTCAGGACGTAGACCGTACAGAGGTAGATCCAGAGCACGTGGTTCTGTCACAGCTTAAAGGGACAGACGCTGCTGCATATGAAACAGTAAAAGCATTTGCAAATGGCAATTTTAAATCAGGTGTTGTCGAGTATGGATTGAAGGAAAAGGGCGTTGGCTTAACATATGTAACACATGAAAGCAAAACTCCTCTTAACAGCTTTGTTGGACAAGAAGTGATTGACCAAGTAAAAGCTCTTCATGAAGAAATTGTATCTGGAAAAAGAGAAATTAAAAATCCACTGAGCAATTAATCTGAAAACGTAAACCGACTGCACCTTGTAGTCGGTTTCGATTTTTAAAGGGGGGGTAAACCATGACCTACGTGTTAGAAATGAAGGAAATGACCAAAAAGTACGGCGAGTTCCTTGCGAATGACAGGATTTCGATACGGCTGAAAAAAGGAGAGGTTTTGGCCATTGTCGGAGAAAATGGTGCCGGCAAAACGACCCTTATGCGGATGCTTTACGGTCTGGAGCAGCCTACAAGTGGTGAAATCCTACTCAATGGAAAGACAATCAAATTTTCAGGACCGCTTGATGCGATTGAGAACGGAATCGGTATGGTGCATCAGCACTTTATGTTATTTTCTGATTTTTCGGTAACGGAAAACATTGTTATTGGTCATGAACCGAATCGGAATGGTTTTTTTAATAGAAAAGCTGCGGCCGAAAAAGTAAAGGAACTAAGCGATCAGTATAAAATCAATGTTAACCCATTGAAAAAAGCAGGGGAATGCTCGATAGGGGAGCAGCAGCGGATTGAAATATTAAAAGTGTTATATCAGGGTGCCGATATAATCATACTCGACGAACCCACAGCGGTCTTGACACCTCTTGAAGTTGAGGAACTTTTAAAAACCATTGAATTTTTAGCAGAGCAGGGCAAGAGCATTATTCTCATTACCCATAAGCTTCCAGAAGTAATGAAGGTAGCGGACCAAATTACCGTGCTAAGAAATGGCCGGGTGACAGGAAATGTGTTAAAACAACATACCGATGTTGAACAGTTAGCTACCTTGATGGTTGGACGTGAGCTCCAAAAGCTTACACAACGAGTCCAATTGGACGGTGAACCGCTTTTAGTAGTCGATAACCTTTCCATTGGCGGGAAAGAGGAGAAACCAATCTTGGATGATCTTTCCTTAACCGTACACCGCGGAGAAATTGTCGGAATTGCCGGAGTATCAGGGAATGGTCAGTCCGAGCTGATCCAGGCAATTACAGGTTTAAGAAAAATCGATAGTGGCAACATTCGCTTAGGAGAGACAACATTAACAGGGAAATCTGTTGCAAATCGAAGAAGTGCGGGTCTTGCCCATATTCCTGAAGACCGTTACCTATGGGGAGCGGCGAAGGAAGCTTCGGTCGAAGAAACAGGGTTAATGGGATATTATCGCAAGAAAAATTACAATCAATCTTCCTTTATTCGTGTCAACGCATTCCGCAAGCTTCTTAAAGGATGGATTGACCGATTCGAAATTAAAACTCCTTCATTAGATGAAAAATCAGGAAACCTTTCTGGCGGAAACTTGCAAAAACTAATTGTCGCCCGTGAACTAGGATTTGAAACGGATTTTCTTATTGCTGCAGAACCGACTCGAGGTGTCGATATCGGTGCGATGGAATATATTCATGAAGCAATCATTGAGAAACGAAATAATGGAGATGGAATTCTCCTGGTATCTTCGGAGTTATCGGAAATACTCGCTTTATCAGACAGAATTGCTGTCATGTATGAAGGGAAAATTGTCGACATTCTCAATCGAAAAGAAGCAACGGAAGAGAGATTAAGTGTACTAATGGCAGGAGGAAACAAGAATGAATCTTCAACGAAAACTACAACAACTGCTTAAATCGTTGGTACAGCCTCTTACGGCCGTGTTGATTGGGCTTTTGACAGGTGCTGTTGCGATTAGTTTAGTAGGGGCTTCTGTTTTAGAAACCTATAAGGTCATGTGGGACGGGGCATTTGGTAACTTTTACTTTGTTACTGCTACATTTGCGCGCGCCACTCCTATCATTTTGATCGGTTTAGGGTTGGCCATCGCCTTTCGCGCTGGTGTCTTCAATATGGGTGCAGAAGGGCAAATGGTGTTAGGTGCTGTCAGTGCGGCCCTTGCTGCTTTATATGTTCCTGGATCTGGAATTCTTAAAATACTAGCTGCATTGGCAGCGGGATTTTTAGCTGGAGGCTTATGGTCACTCCTTGCAGGATGGATGGAGACTAGATTCAAAGTACAATTATTAATATCTACGTTACTGTTAAACTATGTAGCGGTATTTTTTGCAGGTTATTTAGTTTCGCACCCGTTTCAAGACAAAAGTGGATCGGCTGCATTAGCGCAGACACCAATGATAGATCAGGTTGCATGGCTGCCTAAATTATTCCCGGGTATGAGTGTTCATGTGGGATTTGTGATTGCCATTGTATTAGCGATTATTCTATTCATTATTCTGCGTTTCACATCAGCGGGGTACGAAGTAAGAATGCTTGGTTATAACCCATTTTTTGCTGAGTATGGCGGAATTAACAAAATAAAGGTTCTATTGTACAGTATGTTCTTTAGCGGCGGGATCGCAGGACTAGCTGGGACAGTGGAAGTTCTCGGATCACAATACCGCTATGTGGAAGGTTCCCTGACGGTTCCAGGCTATGCATGGACAGGGCTAATGGCAGCACTTTTAGCAAATTCGAATCCTCTTGGCACGGCGGTAGCGGCAATTCTGCTTGCCGCACTTCAAACAGGTGCAATGGGCATGGAACGCAATACGGAGGTTCCGCTTGAAATTGCCAGTGTGATTCAGGGTGTGCTCATCCTATTTGTAACAGCTAAAATCACCATGAATTGGTGGAAAGTAAAGAAGAAAGGCGGGGACATCCATGGAGCTGCTTGATCTCTCCTTTTTTACATCAGCGATTCGAATGATCAGTCCTATTCTTTTGGCAGCTTTAGGCGGAGCATTATGTGCCCGCGTTGGAATTTTTAATGTTGGCCTTGAAGGTTTAATTTTAGCAGGTGCTTTTTCTGCCATTGTTGGAAATTATTTTAGCGGTAGTGTGCTTGTGGCCGTTTTAGCAGGTGCACTGGGTTCCGTACTTGTTTCATTGCTATTCGGTCTGGCAGCGATTCGATTAAAAGCAAACCCGATTGTAGCAGGTATTGCGATTAACTTTTTAGTGCTCGGTTTGACTACGTTTGGATTGCGAGCCATTTTTGATGTAAAAGGGGCTTTTTATGATAAAAACATGGAAGGACTTCCAAAGGTCGACATTCCGGTAATTGAAGGGATTCCCGTACTAGGGAAACTTCTTTCGGGACATTCACCACTTGTTTATATTGCCTTTCTAGCGGCCATTGTGTTGTACATTTTCTTTTACCGTACCGTTACCGGCTTCCGGGTCCTTGCGGTAGGCAAAAATGAAGCAGCAGCCAGAAGTCTTGGCCTAAAGGTTACCCTTTTACAATATGGTGCGATTGTTGCGTGTGGAATCCTTTGCGGTTTGGCTGGTGCCCAGCTCTCACTTGGACAAGTAACGATGTTTACAGAGGGCATGACGGCTGGACGGGGCTTTATCGCTCTTGTTGCCATGATGTTAGGTCAATCCCATCCAATCGGTATCGTTGGGTCAAGCTTACTATTTGGATTGATGGATGCGCTGAGCATCAGACTTCAGGGCTTTTCAATGCCAACTCAATTCACAGCGATGCTGCCATATATTATCACCATCTTCGCGATGTTCTTCCTAAAAGACCGCGGAGCAGATTCACAGCTATCAGGGCAGCAAAGCTCTAGGTAAGGTTAAGGAGGAAAAGGTTCATGAACAAGGCAGAAAGAATTAAAAAGACGAGAGTTCCGGCTGTTGATCCGAAATTGGCAAAACGCCTGCCGCCTGGACAGGCATTAACCGAACGTTTCCCGATTCTCCATGAAGGAGACGTACCCGTGTACGATATGGATAAATGGGATTTAAAAGTGTTTGGTGAAGTGGACAAAGAGGCTGTTCTATCTTATGAACAAATCAAACAAATGCCACAGACAACCATCAATGTCGACATACACTGTGTAACGCGCTGGTCTCGTTTTGACAATGGCTTTGCCGGTGTCAAATTCAGTGATTTTCTTAAGGAAATTGGTGTGACTCCTAAAAGTAAATATGTAATGCTGCATGGTGATTATGATTATACCGCTAATATTGCTTTAGAGGATCTGCTCAATGAGGATGTTATCTTGGCACACTCCTTTGAAGGAGAACCGTTAACAGCTAAGCATGGCTGGCCGCTGCGACTGGTTGTACCGCATCTATATTTTTGGAAAAGTGTAAAATGGATCCGCGGTATTGAGTTTATTGACGAAAATCAGCCAGGGTTCTGGGAGCAAAACGGTTTTCATATTAATGGTGATCCGTTTAAAGAAGAAAGATTCTTAGGAGAAGACCTGCCAATACCAGAAGATGAATGGGAGCGAAAAGACTTTGACTAAACAATTGCCAAATTTAAAATTAACATCAGATATCCTGCCGGAACGTGTTCTTGTATGCGGAGATCCTGGTCGTGCGAAAATTATTTCAGAGTTATTGGATAATCCTGTCCTACTTGCACAAAACCGTGAGTATCACACATACAGCGGCAGCTGGAAAGGACGTCAGGTAGCAGTTGTCAGCCATGGCGTTGGAGCACCTGGTGCAGCAGTATGTTTTGAAGAATTGATAATGGGCGGGGTACAGTCAATCATTCGAGTTGGGACAGCTGGCTCTTATCAAAAAGAGGTTACACCTGGAAGTTTGGTCGTTAGCACCGCAGCTGTCAGCTGTGATGGATTAACAAAACAAATTGTCCCTCCTGGATTCCCAGCCGTTGCAGACCGCAAAATCATCGAGGCATTAGTGGAAGCTTCGGGTACAGCTGGAAGCGACATTCCTTTAACAGAGGGGATCACCCTGACACTCGATGCCTTTTATTCGGGAGTACTCGAATTTCCACACCAGCTTTATAAAAAGGCGGGTGTTGTAGCTGTCGACATGGAAAACTCCGCTTTATTTGTTATTGCCGCATTAAAAGGGGTAAAAGCCGGAGCGATCATGGCGATTGACGGTTATGCGGACGCCGAGCTTCGTGATGAATACAATCCACACAATGACTTGGTTTCTAGCGCGGTAGAAGCGGAAATGAAAATAGCTTTAGATGCGATTGTATCGTTATAAAGGTCAACGGAAACCGTGGGATGGGTAAAACCATCCCTTTTCTTTGTTTTAGGTTTATTTTCGTGTAGTGCTGAGAATTAATAGGCGGAGAATTTCCGGCTAATGTTTATAGAGGCAGCTTAAGAAGCAGATATAAGCGGAGATATTCCGGTTAACTGCTTTAAAAAAGACAAAATCCCAAGGATTTAGATTCAATAAGCGGAAAAACTCCGCCTATTTTTAAGGAAATATGGGTATTTCCGAAGATAAACGGAAATTCTCCGCTTATTTCCAAACAAATCAACATTCAGTTTTAACAGAGCCTTGTTTTAATAAAAATTTTTCTAGTGCCAAGTAACGGTTATTTGAGATAATATTTGCATGTGTTTATTTTTAGGGTGAATGGATGGCGAAAACATGAAATCAAATACGTTTTATTATTTAGGATTAATTTTTGTATCGATTGTTTGGGGAATCAATTTTGGGGTTTCACGGTGGGCAATGGACGTGTTTCCTGCCGAGGTGTTTGTATTTCTCCGATTTGGGCTGGCGTTGCCTGTCTTATTTATTATTTTAAAGTGGACAGAAGGCAGTGTAAAAGTGGAGAAGCGTGATTTGCTGACACTCGCGGCTATTGGGTTGATCGGCGTGACGGCTTTAGAGATCATGGTTATGTACTCTATCAAATATACAACTCTTGCAAATGCCTCTTTATTAAATGTTGCACCTTGGCCGATTTTTGCTGCTCTTTTTGCACCATTATTTACTCGTGAAAGAATAAGCGTAAGAGTGGCAACTGGCGGATTTATTGCTTTAATCGGGGTAACGTTGATTATCCTAGGGGGAAAAGATGGCTTTGACCTCAGTTCTAAATATATGATAGGAAACTACATTGCTTTAGGTATCAGCTTAATTGGTGCATTATTCAATTTGGCATGCATGCCGCTGATGAAGAAATACTCACCTCTGCGTGTAACCACATGGTACGTCTTGTTTGGTTCACTGTTTTTATTACCGTTTACCCTTGATAAATGGAGCAATATCCAATGGGGGAATCTCTCTATCATTACGTGGGGAGCCGTTGCGTATAATGTATTGCTTTGCACTGTCGCTGCCTTTGTTATCTGGAATATCTGCATGAAGCACGTGGGCGCAGCCAAAGCCAATTTCTTTCGCTATTTCGTACCAGCGGCCGCTGCTGTCGCGGGTGCTTTATTTTTTAATGAAGCAATTTGGATTACACAAATTGTTGGAGGATTAGTTATTGTTCTTGGTTTAGTTTGGATTGGAACGGAGAGAAAACAGCAAATCCCACCGATTATGAAAATCTCAAATTCTAATAGATAAAAATAATCACTTCATGAAAGGCTCGGTCTTCATTGGACCAAGCCTTTCAGTGTACCTCGATACAATTTTTTACGCAATAGAGTGAATCCAGTCGGAAATGTCATTGATGACTTGTTGATCTACATTTTGAGCAACTTTATACTCTTTTTGTACTTTTAAAATATTTCCATAAATCGAAGGCATAAACAAATGATTTAAGTTCGGATAAAGTTTAAATGTTACATTGCGTTTCTCCACCAATATTTTCTTATAACTCTCGAAATCTTCTTCAACCTTTGCTTGAACATCTTTTTCTCCTTGTAAAATCAATACAGGTTTATCCAAATTACGCAGATAATTACTGGATGGATGTTCGCCCATTTCTTTGAAATAGTAAGCTCTAACGTTGCCAAGTACTTTGGTTGACTTTGCTTCTTCATCCGTTAGATTGTATATATTTTCAAACTTGTGCGATAATGATGCTATTTGTTTTCTCGCAATCATTTTTAAAAACCAATTCAATGAATCTAAAAGATCATCATTTTGAGACAACATTATTTCCTCAAGTTTTCTTGGAGAACCAGCCATCAAAATCAATCCTGCAAAATCGCCGCCTTCCGCATCAATTCGTGGTGCTAACATACCTCCAAAACTATGACCGATAATAAATATTTTGTTTGAATCAATCCGTGAATCTTTCCGTAATAGTTCAGCTGCAAGAATGGCATCTTCAATGGTTTCTTCTTTCACTGATAATCCAGTATTATCTTTCATTTTTTTCCCATATTTAAATGTTCTCTTGTCATAACGAAGAACGGCAATTCCGTTTTCCGATAAACCTTCAGCAAGGTCTTTAAATAGGTACGTATTCCCAGCTTTAGAATCCATATTCCCGGGCCCTGAGCCATGAACCAATATGACACCAGGAATCAATCCGGCCGCTTTATTTGGGATGCTTAATATCCCATTAAGTGGAAAGGTGGTTCCAGCACCTATTACAATTTTTTCATCTGCCATTTTTTTACCCCCAATTCAGTTACCTCTTACCTTCGGACCTTATTATGTATATCTAGTTAAAATTTCCTATCTTTTATTTTATTCTAGGTATTTTCCAAAAAGTCCTTTTTTACGGTTATGTTAAGGAGTTTTTATAGATATGAGGGCTAGAGAGGGGTAGGTAAATATAAATAAAGGTATCGACAGATTAATAGGAAAAGTGTAAAATAAGAAAATCTTAATAAAAAATCCGCTCACTGCGGTCGAGGTTGTAGCACCCCTCGCTAAAAAAACTAAGATGAAGCGGCATTTCTCTTAGAGGTGCTGTTTTTTTATTTTTCATCTTAGATTGTAAAGGGAGAGTGTTTTTTTGTGAGAATACTATTGTATTTAGTTTCAATCGTTACTGCTAACGTTGTGACAGCAGCATTCGCACCATTAACGATGGGTATGTTCATCGTTCCAATGGGAACATTTCTAATCGGGGCAACATTTATTTTCCGTGATTTAGTTCAAAACAAGTATGGAAGAAAGAAAACATATATGTTTATCGGATTAGCACTGTTATTATCCGCAGTCGTTTCATCCATTTTAGGCGACACCCTAATTATTGTTTTAGCATCTGCAGTTACATTCGCGATAGCAGAAACAACTGATACAGAAATTTATTCAAGACTAAAATTGCCAATGAGTTTACGTGTTCTTTACAGCGGTATTGTTGGGGGAATCTTGGACTCAGCGATTTTCGTGGTTCTTGGTCTGAGTCCGTTAGGTGCAAACTTCCTGCCTTGGGAAGCCGTTCCGGCAGCAATCTTAGGTCAAGTGATTGTTAAAACGATTATTCAAGGAATTGCAGCCCTTATTATTCACCAAACGAATAACATGAGCAAAAATACAGTTGCAAATTAAAGTAAAGCCCCAAACTCAATTAGTCGAGTTTGGGGTTTTTAATTAATCATAGTCCGGACTATGATAGTCATATATTCTTATTATCCTTGAAAACTGAGAAAAGAGGTGTTTGTTATCATGTTTTCTGTTACCGGAATGCAGACTTTCACATTCTTTTCAATGCCTCATGTTATGGCGTTTTGTCTTTTTTTTCTAACCTGTTTTCTATTTATCTACTACAGAAAAAGTCTTAAATCATATCAGACCATTATTAAATGGACCTTATTTACAACATTAGTCCTTTGTGAAGTTTCCTTTCATTTGTGGTTAATTCTAACGAACCAGTGGGAAGTGGGCGACCTCCCGTTACAGCTTTGTTCATTGAGTACTTTTTTATCATTGTTCTTATTTTTAAAGCACAATCAAAAAGTGTTTAACCTCTTATTTTTCATTGGACTTCTTCCTGCGATATTAAGTATGGTCACACCGGACATCGTCTACCAATTTCCTCATTTTCGATTCATAAAATATTTCCTTCATCATTCCGCCATCCCACTAGCTGTTTTGTACTTTATCCTTTTTGAAGGGTACAGAGTTCCTAGAAAAGCTGTGATCACTAGCTATCTTACGTTGAATGTGATAGCTGTACCAATATTTTTCATCAATATATGGTTAAACACCAACTTCTTCTTTTTAGCAAGCCCTTCGGAAACAGAAACCTTACTATCCTTTTTCGGCAGTGGAATTATGTATTATATTAGTCTAGAAATAGCCGCAATTATTGTATTTATCATTACGTATATTCCGATGGGAATTTTACAAAGGAAAGAGCAGCGTGTTGAATGACAAGGTGTACATTTAGGTAAAACCGTACAGGTATTTATGAGAAACCGTACTGTTTTTACGAAAACCGTACAGTGTTTATGAAAAACTGTACAGTTTCTACGAGAAACCGTACAGTTTCTACGAGAAACCATACAGTTTTTACGAGAAACCGAACAGTTTTTACGAAAACCGTACAGTTTTTACGAGAAACCGAACAGTTTTTACGAAAACCTTAGAGTTTCTACGAAAACCGTACAGTTTTTACGAAAACCTTAGAGTTTCTACGAAAACCGTACAGTTTTTACGAGAAACCGTACAGTTTTTACGAGAAACCGTACAGTTTTTACGAGAAACCGTACAGTTTTTACGAAAAACCGTACAGTTTTTACGAAAACCGTACAGTTTATACACAAAAGTGTACAGCTTCTACAAAAAACCATACAGGGTCAACAATTACCCCTAAAGTTTCCAAAAACCACCCCTAAAAGGTATAAATTTAAACTTATTTGTAAATAAAAGGAAAATACCTTCTCCTTCTCGAATAGTTTTACTAACAACAAGAACCTACAAAAACTTCTAATTAGGAGGAGGAGGCTAATGACTAAAACAATTGTTGAAATCGCTTACGGAAAGCTACAGGGTGAACAAGTCAATGGTGTATTTGCATGGAAGGGCATCCCATATGCAAAGCCGCCAGTAGGATCATTAAGGTTTCGTGCTCCAGAGCTGCCGGATTCTTGGGAAGGTATTCGGGACGCGACCGCATTCTCACCAGTTGCGCCACAACCGCAGCGAGAAATCATGGAGTTTTTTGGTAATGACATCTCGAATATGAATGAAGATTGTCTTTACCTAAATGTATGGTCACCATGTGCAGATGATAAAAAGCGGCCGGTAATGGTTTGGATTCACGGCGGTGCTTTTGTATCTGGATCAGGGTCCAGCAGCTGGTATGACGGTACTTCATTTGCGGCGAACGGTGATGTAGTCGTCGTTACGATTAATTACCGATTAGGAATTTTAGGTTTCCTGCACCTAGGAGAAATTGGCGGGGAAGAATACGCAACATCAGGAAATTGCGGCATTATGGATCAGGTAGCTGCATTACAATGGGTGCAGGAAAACATATCAGCATTTGGCGGTGATCCGAATAATGTAACGGTATTTGGGGAATCTGCTGGGGCAATGAGCATTGGGGTTCTGCTTGGTTTTCCTTCAGCTCGAGGTCTATTTCATAAAGCAATACTCCAAAGTGGTGCTGCCGCTAATGTTCATTCCTCGGCAAAAGCAACTAAAATAGCTAGTCATCTTTTAGCGGCTTTACAAGTTGAACCCACGAATTTATCAAAATTAGAGCAATTGCCAGTGGAGCAATTAATACAGGCCACAGACCTTGTACCACCAATGAGTTTAGGGCCGGTAATTGATGGTATTTCAATGCCTAGACATCCGGAAGAGGCAATCGCAGAAGAATCAGCAAAGGATGTCTCCATACTAATTGGGACTAACAAAGATGAATACAATATATTTAGTGTGTTTGATCCTGAATGGAAAAACGCCGATGAGACAAAGGTTACAAAGCTATTTGAAAAAACGTTTGGGCCACTGGTGCCAATTATTTCAAGTTACCTCGGAGGAAACAAGCCGCTCTCCCAAGTACTTTATAACAAAATACTAACGATGAGTATCTTTACATATCCTGCACAAAAATTAACGGAACTGCAGGTGAAACAAGGTGCTCCTGTTTGGATGTATCGTTTTGATTGGGAAACACCGGTATTTGGCGGGGCGCTTAAATCTACCCACGCGTTAGAAATTCCATTTGTTTTTAATACACTCAATACACCAAATACGGAGAACTTCACAGGAACATCCCCAGAACGTCAGTTGGTAGCAAACCAAATGCACCAGGCATGGATAAACTTTGCACATAATAGCAATCCAAATACAGAAATCCTTCCTGAATGGCCGAAATATAACCTGAATGAACGTTCAACGATGATTTTTAATATCGAAAGTGCTGTAGAAAACGATCCAAACCGTGAAGTGCGGATGATTTGGGAACAAGCAGCAATGATGATGAAATTTTAAAAGAGGTGCCAGGCACCATCCACTATAAATAGCGTCTTGCCAAAACTCTCTTCAAAAATAGAAGGGAGTTTTGTTTAGTTAATCCTTCATTTTCATGTATAGTAGAGGAGTACATAAAAAGAAAATACTTGTTCCCAACAAAGATTTTCAAAAATAAATCGAAAGGCTGATGATATGAAGGTTGCTATTTTTGATTTTGATGGAACATTATTTCCTGAAGAGACTTTCCCGCTTTTAATGAGTCATTTAAAGAAACATCCTGTCCACTTTCAAAAGTACCGTAAATTCTTTCTCAGAATCCTGCCGGTTTACATTGCATACAAATGTAAACTTTACCCTGAACAAAATATGAAAGAGTACTCGATGTGGTCGTATCTAGCGGCTTTTGGTTCTTCATCGAAAACAGAAATTGATGAGTTTTTTTCTCAAATTGGCGGGATGATGAGTCGAAACTTGAGTCTTGATATGTTAAATCGACTGGAACAGCATAAAAAAGATGGATATTATACCATGCTGGTTTCAGGAGCATATGAGCCGCTTCTGAATTCCGTTACGGAGGATGTTACTTTTGATTGCATCATTGGAAGCAGGATTCCGTACGAGGATGAAAAATTATCTAAGAACACTTCTATCCATTATATTTATGGTGAAAGAAAGAGAGAATTCATCAATGCTCATCTTTCAAATACCGAAGTGGATTGGCAAAACAGCTTTGCATATGGAGACAGTTACAGTGATTTAAATGTACTCGAGTTAGTTGGAAATCCTGTGGCTGTGAACCCAGAACCTCGTCTTTTAGAAATTGCACATGACAAAAGATGGGAAATCATTTCGTAACCATACAGTCTTTTCGCAGTTTAGATGAAAGGAGAGCGTATCCTACTGCTGGACACGCTCACCTCATTAGAAAATTGCACAACTAGACAATATTTTTAACAGTTCAATCCGTGAGTAAGTAACCGAATAAATAAGTTTGAATATAATGTACCCAGGAAATTACAGTTGACTTATTTAACTGTAAAAATTAATATTACAGTATAGATGTAAAGTTAAGCTCTCAAATAAAATAGTTTAGTTGAAAATAACTGTAATGATTTTTGTTACATTTAAATAACTGCAAGCATAGGATAATGGAAATGATAAAAAGGAGAGTGTAATAGATGGTAACTCTATTTACAACACCAAGCTGTGGTTCTTGTCGAAAAGCAAAAGCGTGGTTTGAGGAACATCAAATTGACTATATTGAAAGAAACATAATAGCTGATCCACTTACAATCGATGAGATTAAATCGATTCTTCGTCTGACAGAAGAAGGGACGGACGAGATTATTTCTACGAACTCAAAAGTTTACCAGGAATTGAATGTCGATATTGACTCTCTGCCACTTAATGCATTATATAAATTAATCATCGACAACCCTAAAATGTTGCGCCGTCCAATCATCATAGATGAAAAACGACTGCAGGTTGGATATAACGAGGACGAAATAAGCAGGTTTTTACCACGTAGGCTTCGTACATTTGTAAGCACCGAATCGCAAAAAGCGGCTAATTAATAAAACAGATAAAATTGAAGTTACGCTGCGTCCAATCTGTAACGTTGATCATTACAGTATAATAAATGTTATAATAGTTGATAGTAGCAATATCTGTAATAGAAAAATGATGAATGTATAGGAGGCAGGTCATGAACAGTGATTTTACACTTGCCATTCACAGTTTAACTCTACTTGCTTTACAGCCAGACCGGATGTCAACAAGTGAATATATTGCAGAAAGTGCCGGTGTCCACCCAGTTCGTATTCGAAAAGTATTAAGTTTATTAAAAAAACATGGATTTATTAAATCAAAAGAAGGAACAGGCGGCGGGTTTATATTTGCTTTAGACCTTAGTGAAGTTAATCTCTGGGACATCTATAAGATTACCTCTGAAGGTGCACTTCAGCCTAAATGTCCAGAATCAAATGAACAGTGTCTTGTGGGGGCAAATATGCAAAGAGTCTTGTTTACCATTTTTTTAGGTGCTGAAAAACATCTGGGTGAATATTTAAAGGATTATACTATTAAAGAAATTGTTGATTTTATCAATAAAAAACAATAAAGAAGAATTGGCTGGCCTTTGCAAAAGGTTTCTTCTTACTATAACTGTAATAAAATAATTTACAGTAAGATTTCGTGAAAAAACTTTTTAAGTAGGACTATACTTTTCAAGCAGGTGAAAAATCATGTTGAATAATAATCATTTTCCAATTTTAGAAATAGGTGATTGGGTTAAGGGAAATTTGCATAGTGGGGAATTAATTATAGGTTATGTTGAATCGCTCAGCAATTTAGAAGGAGTGGCAAAGGTCACGATTGTGACTAGCGACAACAAAGATATAAATGGCAGAACAATTGCATTATTAACCAACCAGCTTAAACGTCTACCTGCTGGTAATGTGACCAATAAGGAACAAATACTTTTCCTAATTGACCTCGCGTTATCAACTGGAGATGAAGAATGGTTTAATGAGCTGTCAGCCAAGTTGCATTCAATCAATCAGCTGGTAAAGGAAGTTAATGCATAACCATTATCTGATGATATTAAATAGACAGGTGTAAATTACACCTGTCTGTTTTTATTATTAAATTGAACACACATAATCGCTTTTGATTGGTATGATTTTAGAAGATATCGTTCTATATGTAAAATTTATCAGCCAGTAATGGCTCCACCTGCGCCAATTACCATGATAGCCACACATGCTATCCCCACTAATGGTAGAATAATACATCAATGTTAAGAACCTGCTTAGTTGATGTTAAGGTTATGTAAAACCTGTTAACCATTGGAAAAATAATAAGCCGAAGACATGCAAGGATTACTAACTCTTGCATGTCTTCGGCTTTGTTAAGCTTTACATTTCCATAGATTGTTCAGAGGATTTAGCCATTCTTTGTTTCTTCGATTTTTTAAAATACAGTAATTCATACACACATGGGATGACAATTAACGTCAATAGGGTAGCTAGCGCAAGCCCGCCAATAACGACAACCGCCAAGCTTTGAGAAACTAAGCTTCCAGTCTGAGATGCTTTAAATAATAGTGGTATCATTGCACAGATCGTGGCGATAGCAGTCATCATGATCGGCCTCATTCTGGTTGCCGTAGCTTCCACAATTGCTTCGCGAATCGTCATTTTTTCTTCATTTTGTCTTACACGGTCAATAAGAACAATCGCATTGGTTACGACAATTCCAATCAGCATCAGCGCTCCAAGCAGTGCGGTGATATCAACACTGATCCGGCTGATTAAGATTCCTAAAATCGCACCGATGGCTGCTAGCGGCAGAGATGTTAAAATTGCGATTGGCGCTTTAATTGACTTAAATGTGATTACCATAATCAAGAACACAATTCCGATGGAAACAAGCATGGTCAAGAATAGATCCGTAAAATCCTCCATTTGCTGAGCACTTGCTCCCCCAACGAGAACGTCTACATCATCAGGAATGACCATTCCTTTATTGTCTTTTTTATCTCCAAATAATTCCAGGTTAATCTTTGTTGAGATTTCAGAAAGCTTAGCAGGATCAACGGCTGCAATCACACGAAGATAGGTCTCACCGTCTTTATGGAATTGGCTGGTTGAACTCTCTGTCACTTTTAGTTCAGCTATCTCAGAAACGGGTACCATTCCGTTTTCTGTCATAATCGGAATGTTTTTCAAGTCGTCTTGTGTTTTTGTGTTAAGTAAAGGTTCGAGGACAACCATTGTCTGTTTATCATTTAACGTGATTGTCCCCATTGGTGTCTTGTTTAACATAACCCCAAGCTGCTGGGCGATTTGCTGTGTATTACCTTTAGCTGGATCTACGACTAGAGAATAGACGGTTTTCTTTTCATCTTGATTGGTTGTGACTTCCTCGACACCGTCAATATCCGCTACTTTTTCTTTAATACTGTTTGCCGTTTTTTCTAGTTGATTGATATTTTCACCAATCACATCAATAGTAATATTGGTTGCTGATCCACCCATCATAAACGAAGCCGTGGCGACATCTAATACAGCGTCTGGATAATCGTCCTTTTTCTTTTCGATTTCTTTTAAAACCTTATCTGTTTCTTTTTTATCTTTTAAAAGAATACTGATTACCGCTTCGGTTGGAGAACCGATTTGGCCAAATTGAGCGAAATCAGCTGAAGAACCGACTTGGTTAAACAGATATTTAACCTCATCCATCTCTGAAATATCATTTTCAAGTTCGATCGCCTTTTCTTTGACTGTTTCAAAAGGTGTTTCATTTGGGTATTTCAAGGTCGCTGTAACGAAGTCAGCAGAAGAATTGTTAACGGCACCCTTAGGTACAGCGAAGTACGCACCAATTGATCCGACGAACAATAAGAAGCTAATCGTGAATACAATCCATTTATGATTTAAAGACCATTTTACTGCTTTTGGAAAGCGTACTGCCGGTTTGTGTTCTGGGAGTTTGGTGTTCTTCAGCAAACCTGCACTCATTAACGGTACTAATGTTAAGGCAACCAAAAGCGAAGCGAGCAGGGAATAGGTAACCGTCAAAGCAAATGGTAAAAGAAATTCTTGAAGTCCGCCGTTTAATAAACTCATCGGCAGGAAAACCGCGACGGTTGTTAACGTGGAAGCCGTTATCGCAACACCAACCTGTTTCGTTGCATCAATCACCATTTGAACGGAAAACTTCTCTGTTTGCATTTTACGATAAATATTTTCAATGACCACGATACTGTCGTCTACTAGCCGCCCAACGGCCACTGCAACCCCGCCCAGTGTTAAAATATTTAACGTTACGCCGGAACGTGACAGTAAAAACAGGGTAAAACAAAGTGATAGCGGGATAGAAACAATCGTAATAAACGTTGTTCGGATATTACGTAAAAAAATCATAATCACAATCGTTGCAAACAAAGCACCGAGAAGGACTTCTTTCATCATCGTTTGCACAGATGTTTCTACCATATCAGCTGAGGCCACATAGATCGTCGATTCTTGTGTATTGTATTTTTTGTTAATTTCCTTTGTTACTTTTTCGATTTCTTTGCTAATGGTCACAGCATTAGAGTGACTATCCTTTGTAATGCTAATGCTTAATGCTTCGTTCCCGTCGAAACGATTTAGAAAATTGGAATCAGTTGTTTCTTCAATCGATGCGATATCCTTAAGTGTTACATTTGGTGCGACTGGCAGACTCTTAAGTTTTTCGAGGCTGGATACGTCGCCAATCACCTTAATGTTGCTTGTTTTTCCGTCAATATTCTTTTCGCCAATGGCAAGGGCACTGTTTTGACCTTGAAGAATTCCGAGCACACTCTGAAGGGATACTTGGTTTTGTGCTAACTTTTGATTATCAATTTTTACAGTGATAACAGGATCAACTAGACCATAGGTTTGTACTTGTGAAACACCGTCAATTTCTTTATATAGCGGTTCAATTTTTTCTTTTACCAATTCTAGGTTTTCTGTCGTAAGGCCATCTTTAAAGGTTACAGCGATGTTGGAGATGGGAATCATGGAGGTATTTAGCTGTGAAATGATCGGCTTGGATATGTATGCTGGAAGTGCCACATTTGATAATGCCTCTTGAACATCTAATTTTGCTTGTTTCATGTCGGAACCTGCTTCAAAAAATAAATCTACTTTTGAAAAGCCGTCTCCAGTGGTGGAATAAATCGAATTTTTTCCTTTAATTCCTGTAACCGCCCGTTCAATTGGAGAAGTAACATCACTTTCCATGGTTTTTGAATCGGTTCCTTGCCCCATTGTAATAATGGTTACTTGCGGATTATCTGCGGAAGGCAGGAACTCCATCGGTAATCGAAAATAACTAACAACCCCAATAATCAAAACTAATACCGTTATTAATGAGACCGCAGCTTTATTTTGAAAAGCCCATTTTGTGAAAATTGACATAGGTACATCTCCCTTTTGGTTTGAAATAAAATTCCAATTTGAATTTTAACACAATTTTGTAAAAACTAAACCTTATTTACTAGTAAATTTCAATATTTTTACAATATTTTAATGAATATGATTATACCGCCTCCGATTTAAAGTGCTAATTAACTGTCAGTGCGCCCTGCTACCTAAATATCCCATATTTTTCATGGTTTGAGGAGACTGAATTTTCTCTACGACTTAAGTCTTACCAGCAATGCTGCCCAAGAATGTATGAAGACGGAATTGTTTGATATGATGATAAAGAAGGGAGTGTAAAAGGATGGAATTTGAAATCGTCATGCAGGAACTGGAAGCTTTGGGTAAAGAACGAATGAAAAAGACTTACATAAGTAATGGTGCACATGAACCACTCTTTGGCGTGGCTACAGGTGCAATGAAACCACTCGCAAGGAAGATCAAGAAAAATCAACCTTTGGCCGAGCAGCTTTACGCTACCGGGAATTATGATGCCATGTACTTTGCCGGTATTATTGCGGACCCAATGATGATGACGGAGATGGATTTTGAACGTTGGATGGATGGCGCGTATTTTTACATGCTCTCAGATTATGTTGTCGCTGTAACGTTGTCAGAAACGGATATTGCGCAAGAGGTTGCCGATAAATGGATCACAAGTGGGGAAGAACTTAGAATGTCCGCGGGCTGGAGCTGTTACTGCTGGCTTTTGGGGAATCGCCCGGATAGTGAATTTAATCCAAACAAAATGGCCAGCATGCTGGAACAGGTAAAAAATACGATACACGAATCTCCTGAACGGACAAAATCAGCGATGAATAATTTTATTTACACCGTCGGGGTTTCTTATTTGCCGCTCCATGAACAAGCGTTTGAAATTGCAAAGGCTGTAGGTCCAGTCGAAGTCAAGCGGGACAACAAAAAAAGCAGTATACTGCTTGCTTCCGAAAATATAAAAAAGGAATTGGATAAAGGAAGAATCGGTTTCAAACGCAAATATGTAAGATGTTAGAATAATTGGAGCCTTTCATAACAAGCACCTACATCAAATCGTCTAAACTGGTCATCTTTTCCTAAAAAAGAGCCAGGCACTATCCAAAATTTTGGCTGGTGCCTGGCACTTTTTTATTCTCATAAAATATGTAATCAGTTGTTCATCTACAGTTCATAGTCCGATTATAAACTATGAATGTTAAAAAGAATTGGAGGAATGAAGATGAACATTGCATGGAAAGAAATGAAGAAAAATAAAGGCAGGTTTTTGATTTTAGGTTCCATTGTTTTTCTTGTTAGCTTATTAACGTTCATAATATCTGGTTTGGCACATGGATTGTCAGAGGACAATGCTGCATTAATAAAAGATTTGCCTGACGGTCATTTTTATATGTCTAAAGATGCTAATCAAACGAATAGCCTCTCAAAAATAGATACTGAAGTCCAAGATCACATGTTAAAGAAACATACAGATGCTGTTGCATTTTCAATTCAAATGGGGTTTTTGAATGATGAGGATGATAAGCAGCGAAGTGTTGCCTTTGTTACTTCAACTGAATCTGAGTTGTTTGTAAAGGTCAATAAAGGAGAAATAGTATTAGATCGGTCTATGGAAGAAAAGGGGATAAAAATGGGGGATACCTTAACGAATAACCTGTACAGCGGCACATTTGTTGTATCAGGTTTTGTGGACCAAAAGAAATTCAGCCATGCACCTGTTGCATTTATTAATCACCAAGACTATAACGAAATTTACCGAGCTAATGAAATGCAATTGATTTTTGTACCAGGAAAAAATTCTCCTGATTCAGTCACAGGATTAGATGTTTTTTCTAAGAAACAATTCCTAAACACAATATCCAGTTACAAGGCAGAGCAGACGTCACTAAATATGATTGTTTGGTTTTTAGTTGTCATAAGCGGAATGTTATTCGGGATCTTTTTCTACATGATGAACGTTCAAAAAATGGGTTTATACGGTATCTTAAAGGCAATCGGGGTAAAAACAAGGACATTGTTTCAAATGATGTGGACACAAATGTACGTTATTACAGGTATGGCTTTAACGATATCGATTGCTCTTAGTCAGATTTTTAATATGCTTGCACCAAAAGACATGCCCTTTAGTTTGACCCTGGAAATAACAGTACAATTATCCATAGTCTTCTTTATGATAGGTTTTATTGGGGCTACCATTTCAGGCATACGGATTAAAAAAGTCGAACCATTACAAGCGATTCAACAAGGAGAGGTTTAATATGACAATATTTACGGTTGATAATGTTAGTAAAACGTATATAAATGGCGAAGTAAAGGAAAAAATTCTGAAAGGAGTAAATCTTTCTCTTAGGGAAGGTGAGTTAACAGCATTAGTCGGAGCCTCAGGTTCTGGTAAAAGTACACTTCTAACCATTGCAGCAGGACTTCAACCCGCTTCGGAGGGACAGGTAATTTTCGAAGGGGAAAATTTGACCTCAATGAATGGAGAACAAGTTAGAAAAATCCGGGCCAGTAAATTTGGATTTGTTTTTCAATTCGCTCATTTGGTTCCTTTTCTCACCGTAGAAGAGCAGCTATTGCTGATGCTGGATGTATCAGAATCTCAAATAAAGAAAACACAACAACAAAAGGAAATTGACCAAATACTAGCATTAGTGGGAATGGAACATCGAAAGCATGCCTATCCGACAACATTATCTGGCGGGGAAAAGCAGCGGGTTGCCATTGCTCGTGCTATCATCCATAAACCAAAGGTTCTGTTCGCTGATGAGCCAACTGCCAGCCTCGATTCAACAAAATCAAAAGATGTGATGATGCTGCTTCGGGATTTGACAAAGAGGTTGAACTTGACGACTTTAATGGTTACCCATGACGAGGAAATGCATTCTTATGCGGATTGTGTCATTAAGATGAGTGATGGAAAGGTTATACTCAGTCAACATTAGACTCTAACGATTGTAAGGGTATAATGAAGCAGACGATTTTTTTGGGGGAGAAAAGATATGACGACTATTTTAATTGTTGATGATGACATTCATATCTTAAATTTAGTCAACATTCAACTATCTAATCATGGCTATAACGTACTGCTGTCAAAAAATGGGGTTGAAGCCTTAGAAGTACTTAAAAAGGAACCAATTGACTTAGCTATAGTCGATGTGATGATGCCATTCATGGACGGCTTTGCACTAACAGGGGAAATTCGAAAACAGTATGATATTCCTGTCCTCCTGTTGACAGCTAGAGACCAAATTGAGGATAAGGAGCAAGGATATCTAGCTGGAACAGATGATTATTTGGTTAAGCCCTTCGAACCAAAGGAATTACTTTTTCGAATAAAAGCATTGTTACGGCGATATGAACATCAAACGGATGAAACCCTTGTGCGTATTGGCAGTACAACCATTAATAAAAAAAGCTATGAAGTTCAGATTGGCCGCCGAACCTTGCTTTTGCCTTTAAAGGAATTTGAATTATTATCATATCTATTTTCTAATCCGAAGCAGGTATTTTCCAGAGTACACTTAATTGAACGGATTTGGGGTAGGGATTATGAAGGAGATGACAGAACGGTAGATGTGCATATAAAAAGATTAAGGGAACGTTTTTCTACATTAAGTGATGATTTTCAGATTAAAACCGTACGCGGGGTTGGTTATTTTTTGGAGGTTCAAAGGAAATGAGAACCCTTTATGTAAAATTTATTGTTATAACCACTGGAATGATGCTGATAAGTTTTATCTTGGCTTTTTTAATCTCAAATACCTATTACCACAAAAAAATAAAGCCATACAATGACGAAAAAAACACAAAGGTTGCGTTAAACATTGCCACTTTTGCAAACGAACATCCTGACAGCAACCTAGGAGCCTATTTAGAGAACATTTCTGATGTTGGCTATCAACTTTATTTAGTCGACACCCTTGGATATGAACATTATTTTGGTGAGCCTTTCAGAAATAATAGTCTTCCTGCTTCAACAAAAGAACGTGTATTATATGGTCATATTTTTCACGGTATCCTTCATTACCCGCGTGAAACCTTTGTTACAGGCTTTTTTGCCAATGAATTGAGGAACACGATAGGTGTTCCATTAGAACATAACGGGAAAAACTATGCTCTTTTTATAAGGCCGGATATCAAATTTCTCTTCAAGGAAATGCATGTTTTATTTGGATGGATCCTGCTATTAGCCATCTCTTTATCCATTGTGATGGTACTGATTAACACAAGATATCTAATTAAACCTATTTCGACACTAACGAAAGCAACAAAGTGTTTAGCTAATGGAAATTATAATGTGGAACTAGATAGTAAACGTGATGATGAGTTAGGACAGCTTTCCCAAAGTTTTTTACAAATGGCGAGAAAGTTAGAACAAATGGAGGAAATGAGAAAGGAATTTATCTCCAATATCTCTCATGATATCCAATCACCCCTCTCCAATATTAAAGGTTATACGAACCTATTGGACCATGAATCAATCAGCAAAGAAGATAGGACCCAATACGTTTCCATCATAAATAGTGAAATTAGAAGACTATCTTCCTTAACAAAACAATTATTACTTCTTGCATCGTTAGATCGAAATGAGGATGTGATGAAGAAAAAATGGTTCAATGTTAGTGAGCAAATAAAGGGGTTAATTCGAAAGCACCAATGGGCAATCAGTGAAAAAGGATTAACACTTAGTTACTCTTTACCTGATATCGAAATCATGGGTGACCCCTCGTTACTTGAGACAGTTTGGGATAACCTAATATCCAATGGTATTAAATATAATGTACCTGATGGCAGTATCGAGATATCCATTGAACAAAGAGGAAATTCCGTCTTCGTGACGTTTGTTGATACAGGTTTAGGGATGAGCAAGGCGGAAGTGGAACGGATATTTGAACGCTTTTACCGTGCAGATACATCCCGTACAAGAAGTGTTGAAGGGACGGGCTTAGGCCTCTCAATTGTTGCAAGTATTGTCAAGATCCATAATGGGGTTATTACAGTAAAGAGTACAGAAAAAGAAGGGTCTACTTTTATTATTGAATTGCCAGTAAAATAGAAATTGATAATAGAATAGCAGAAGCATCATTTTCATGCTCCTGCTATTTGTATCTTAGATAGGATTAATCTCGGTTAATTACCTTAATTCCTCTATAGAAAACCTGTTTTATCTTATCAATCTCCGTAATTTCCAGTCCAGGTACACCCTCAGCTACTAAAAAATTGGCTTCTAAACCTACTTCAAGTCGTCCAAATCGGTCATCTTTTCCTAAAAGCTTAGCTGGATTATCTGTTAGTAATGATAGAATCTTGTTTTCATCATAATTTTGCTTTTTTAAAAGCTGCATAACAGGCTGAGCGATTAACATTAAGACGTCAGGCCCTTGTAATGATTGGTCTTGAAACGGAAGCCATGAAGTTCCAAGATAGGGTGGGAGATAGGAGTCCGTTGCAATGGATACAGGTATGTCTTTTTCCACATATTTAAGAATTTCTTCTGGAGAGTTAGGCGCTAAATGTGTACCACCCATTGGGGTAGCAACAATTTTAACTCCTTGTTTTACAGATTTCTCCATTTGTTTATCTGTCATTCCGTGTGCATGATGCAAGACATCCACGCCAGCATCTAAGGCTAATTGGATACCCTCTTCACCAGCCACATGGGCACCCATCCGCTTGCCTAATCGATGATAGATGGTTACGATCTTTTGTAATTCTTCAAGCGTGTAGATGATTTCTCCTGCCCGCGGTACTTCTTTATCAGTGAAATTTGCTGGTGTCGCACTGATAAAAATATTTTCCCCAGGATAATCACTCTCTAGAGCAATCATTTGCACGAGTACAGGGTCCGCTAAATCGTAATGAGTAACTCTACGTGATTGTGTAATAGAAGTAAAGTGGGCTAAATTCTCAAAACCTATCGAAATGCTAGTTGTGGCAAAGGAAACATCAATAGGTAGATCACGAACGGCTTTCTGGTAATCTTCTTTTGAAAAATCACAAAGAGGATGCCCGCAAATTTGCTCACCAAGTGCCGTAATACCCGATGACAAGGCATGTAAGAGAATGGTTTTACCTGCCAAAAAATGGGTTTCCGGTGTCACGGGATACAGTGAGGTTGGTGCAAATTCTAGTAAATGAGTATGGCAATCGACCAGAGAGGGGGTAATCACATAACTCGAACAATCAATCACATCGAGATCAGGATATCCCTCCTTCAACCTCTCCCAGCTGTCAATCGCAGCAATTTTTCCATTTTCTATGACAATTGCACCGTTTTCCAATGATCCAAGCTGACTAACCGTTACGATTTTCTTTCCTCGAATCATATATCTCATTTTTCGTCACACCAAAAATGGAGTTAAGAAATATCCCAATACACACACAGTAATAATTCGAAGAATCATGCCGATAATCGCAGCCTCTAATGTTTCTCTTTCATTCAGGCTGGATGTTTCAGCCCAGGTGACAGGCACCTGTCCAAAGATAACTGATAATGGCAGCCCGGAATTGGCTAACACAAACGAACCAACAATTAAACGGGGGTCAATGGTGCTGGCGAGATCTGCTAGCTGGGCAACAGCAAGAGTCGGTGCGGCGAGAATAGATACAATCCCTGTTGCTGGTTCAATACTTAAGTATGTGAGGACAGAAGATAAGCCTGATTCTATGAAGCTCCATACACCTATGAATTTTAAGGCTCCGATGAAGAAAAATACGGCAGCAACGGCTGGAATGATGATTAAAAACAGCAGTTCAACACCTTCTTTAGCGGAGGAGAAAATCGTTTGAGAAAATTTTGTTGCAGGTGTAAACCGCGGTAATTCCTCTAACTCGACTTTCTTTGTATCTCGATAAATGGTTCTAGATAAAAGAAACGGCACGGCAATAATTGGAACAAAAATAGATAAGATGACAAGTGGAAAGGCATTTATGTTAAATGCTGAAAGTGCGATAAGACCTAACACAAAGGTTGCAAAGGATTGAGGGGATTGAATCATCGTCGCGACAGCTATTTTTTGCTCTGCTTTGGTTGCATTCGCTTTTACTAAAATTGGACCCGAGATTTTTCCGGCAGCGTTAATATCTCCAAGAATATTATAGACACTTGGAATGATCACGGAAGGATTAATTTTGAACCACTTCATAATCGGAACAAATAGGCGAATTAACCCATCCGTAAATCCTAAACGTTCCAATAGACGGCCAACAATAACGCTTACTATAATGGCAATTCCAACTTCACTTGTTAGAAAAATATCAACAACGATCGGTTTTACTTCTTTAATAATCGTCTCAAATAGGGTAGACAGTGAATTAGGAGCAAATAAGAGCAGAATCAATGACCCAACGACTAACAATATACCAATGACTTCAAAAGTCTGCCATTTTAATCTAGAGGAATTAGAAACTGAAGCTTGTTCCTTCTCCATAGAAAAACCTCCTGCCATTTTTATTTATGGTATGTATGGGCGGGAAATGTGTGTATATCCATTTCTTGGTTAAAGATGCAGGAAGGAACAGTGAACGGGGGATATTCCTATCTATAGTAGAAAAAATAAAAAGCGAATCTCTTGAGTTTCAAGGATTCGCGGCTGCTTAGGGGGTAATTCTTATAGCAATCATCTACTTTATATTGTAACCTTAACCTCGGTCCCATCCTTAGCCTTGACGTCGACCAGCACGATTCCTTTATGATATTTCAGTTCCTTGATGATTGGTTTTAGCGCTTCTTTATCTATTTGTGGAATAGTGAAGTCAAGTTTTTTTCTTTCAAAATGTTCTTTTGTCCATTTGTTTGCCTGTTGATGTACAAATTTTGAAGACAAAATCGAATTAACAAGTGTTAGAATGGCATATGGAATTGGGATGGTAAACCGAACGTCTTTTGCTTTCACTTTTACATACAGCATAAGCAATTCCACTATTCAATAATGACAGAAACGGTATCACCGTTTGCCGACTTAACATCAACGATTTGGCCATCCAATTCGTTTTCGATTGCTTCAATAATAAGATTTATGTCAAGATCCTTTACATATTTTTCTGATTGAGGAATACTGGCTGCGATGCTGTGTCCAGCCATTAATACTACCTTGATAAGTTTTATCGGTAAATTGACGGTAACGTTATCATTTTCAGCTGACACAACACGAATTTTTAATGTTTTCTCTAAATATTTAGTCGGTTTTTCTACTAGCTTACTTCCTGCTTCTTCTTTCTCTTTTAATACTTGAATCAGTTCTGATCCTTTATCTGCATCAATTTTTCCTTCTTGCACCATCGTTAATACTCTTGCAATTTCGTCTTTCATGGTTAATTCCTCCTATTCCTCTTTTAAAAGCTTAATGGCTTCCTCTGGAGTGATTTCGCCATTTTCCAACATGGTCACAATCTTTTTCTCGTCGACTTCATTTTTCTTCTTCTGCACATATCCAAGGGATGAAATGATATCAGTCAGCTTGCTTCTGACCGTTGGATACGATATACCCAGTTCCTTTTCAACTTCTTTGATATTGCCTCTGCATGTTAAAAAGACTTCCACAAAATGAAGCTGGTCCTTTGATAATGACGCTAACTTGGTTAACTCAAACTCATTTTCAATCGTAGTGTGACAGTGAGAGCACTGCAGCTTCATAATCTTCAATGTCTTGCTGCAGACAGGACAATTTGTAATTACTTTATAAGCCATAATGAAATTCCTTCCTTTTATTTGATTTGATTATATATCGATAAATTCAATTAGTAAATAATGAAAATTAATTTTTTTAATAAAAACATTAAAATTATTAATTTATAAATTGATTTTATTAACTAAATCAAGAAATGAAGTTAGAATGACTCTTTTTGCAGGTAAGGTGCAAAATAAATAAGGATAGTGCCAAGAAATTTGGCATATTGGTTTCACAGAAAGTTCACAAATAGTGGTTTTTACATTTGGCACGAAAATTGCAATTTACTAGTTTGAAATAGTGGTAAATCATTAAAGGGGGCTTAACATTGAAAACAGGTACGGATCGTGTAAAAAGAGGCATGGCTGAGATGCAAAAGGGCGGCGTCATTATGGATGTTGTGAATGCAGAGCAAGCAAAAATAGCAGAGGAAGCAGGAGCGGTAGCTGTAATGGCATTAGAGCGCGTTCCTTCTGATATCCGTGCAGCTGGCGGAGTAGCAAGAATGGCAGATCCGCGAATTACGGAAGAAGTCATGAATGCGGTTTCCATTCCAGTTATGGCAAAAGCACGTATCGGACACATCGTAGAAGCCCGAGTTCTTGAAGCAATGGGCGTTGATTATATTGATGAGAGTGAAGTTTTAACACCAGCAGATGAAGAATACCATCTAAATAAAAAAGCTTACACGGTTCCATTTGTTTGTGGCTGCCGTGATCTTGGCGAAGCAGCGCGCCGTATTGGTGAAGGCGCATCCATGCTTCGTACAAAAGGAGAGCCGGGAACTGGTAATATCGTAGAAGCTGTTCGTCATATCCGTAAGGTAAATGCACAAGTACGTAAAGTCGTTTCGATGAGTGAAGATGAACTAATGACAGAGGCTAAGCTACTTGGAGCTCCATATGAACTTCTTCTTGAGATTAAACATCTTGGACGCCTACCTGTAGTCAACTTTGCAGCTGGTGGAGTAGCAACGCCTGCAGATGCTGCACTTATGATGCAGTTAGGTGCTGATGGAGTATTTGTTGGTTCAGGAATCTTTAAATCTGATAATCCAGCAAAATTCGCTAGAGCGATTGTGGAAGCAACAACCCATTACCAGGACTATAAACTAATTGCAGAGATTTCAAAAAATCTTGGAATTGCAATGAAAGGTATTGAAATTTCAACTCTGCCTCCAGAAGCACGTATGCAGGATCGTGGTTGGTAAGGAGTATTTCTAATGCTTAAGGTTAATAGATAAATACGATTTCATAGAAGACTTAAAATTGTTTGCTGAAGAAGGAAAGCTGATGTTTAGATTTGTTCTGATTTAATTATATTGGAATAGAATATTGTTAGCTATGATGCTCCATATATCGGAGCAATGGACGTCTCTGTAGAACGCAATTCATTTGGGCGTCAGGGGGAAACCTTTGAAACGAATCTTGATATTTAGGATATATAAGGGCGCGTTCGCTTTTCCTACAAAAAAATTTCTTGTCTTTCTAGAAGGGTTATGGCATACAAGAAGAGAATTATTTATTTATAAAATGTTATATCTATATAAAATAATCGTAAGCGTTTAATTGCAGTTGAAAGCGCTTTGACGTTTTTGAAAATTTAGAAAACTTGTATTGACATTGTTTTTTCTGACCCATATACTCGAGTTAGAAAAAGAAAATGTTCAGTTGGTTTTCGAAAGGAGTTTTAGGGGCATGCAAACACTTGAAACAGTGATTGTTACAGGATATGCAAAAGCTCCACAGGGAACTTCCATGTATGAAATGTATAAGCATGCGGGAATTGTACTCGAAGTGGATCTAAAAGAGCATAAAATTATCGGCGCCGAATTCACATTCGTAACAGAACTAACAAAGAATTATTTTCAAAAACTGCTAATAGGCTACTGTCTTCAAGACGGGGTTGAGCCGCTGATTGCACGAATTCAAAGCTTTTATTTTGCTCCATCCCAGCAAGCGATCATTGTGGCTCTCCAAGCTGCAGTTCAACGCTACTGGGATAACGTGAAGCAAATGAATACATAACGTTTGGTTATAGTAAAGTGGGAAGATGACCTCTTCCCATGGTCTTATTAAAACCGGGCAGACATGGACTCTTTGTAAGGAATGTTCGTTGGAACGACATTCTTTATAGAGGATCTATGTTTTGCTCGGTTTTTTATATTTCCGAACTGTTAAAACCCAATAAAGTCTATGGAGAGGAAGGAAAAATGGATGAGCAAGCTGATTACATGCGAAGAAGCTGTAAAAAAGGTTAAAAGCGGCTCGCGAATTATGGTTGGGGGATTTGGGCTAGTAGGAAGTCCGCTTAGTTTAATAGACGCTTTGGCTCAAACGGAAGTGAAAGACTTAGAGATTATTAGTAATAACCTGGGTGAACCAGGCAGAGGACTTGGAGTTTTAGTACGGCAAAAACAAGTAAAAAAAGCGATAGGTTCTTATTTTACAAGCAACCCGGAGGTGGTTAAATCCTATCAGGATAAGGAAATGGAAGTGGAGCTTCTCCCTCAAGGAACGATATCTGAAGCTATTCGAGCGGGTGGTGCAGGACTAGGAGGGTTTTATACACCGGTCAGCGTAGGAACAAAAATAGCCGAAAACAAAGAAGAGCGTACCATTAACGGTAAAAAATATGTGTTCCAAGAGCCGCTTAAAGCAAATTTTGCTTTAATTAAAGCGAAAAAAGCGGACCAATTAGGAAATCTCATATACAACAAATCAGCAAGAAACTTCAATCCGATGATGGCAACAGCTGCGGATGTGGTTATTGCAGAGGTGGACGAAATTGTGGAGGTTGGCCAAATTTCTCCTGAAGAAATTGTGACCCCTCATTTATACGTTGATTTTATGGTTTTGAAGGGAGGGAATTAGCTTGAACGTGAAACAATACATTGCTGCAAGAGCGGCGAAGGAATTAAAGCATGGTGATATCGTCAATTTGGGGATAGGGATTCCAACGCTTGTCGCTGATTATATACCATCCGATGTTAAAGTTTTCTTACACTCGGAAAACGGAATTCTTGGAGTAGGACCTACCCCTGACTTAGAGCACATTGACCAAAATCTTGTCAATGCAGGGAAACTTCCTGTCACAGTAATGGAAGGGTCATCCTTTTTTGATAGTGCATCCTCTTTTGCGATGATTCGTGGAGGACATGTAAGTGTTTCAATTCTTGGGGTGCTGCAAATTGACGCGATTGGGCGGATCGCCAACTGGGCCGTACCAGGAAAAAGTGTTCTTGGTGTAGGCGGGGCGATGGATTTATTGGAAGGCTCCAATAAGGTGATCGTAACAACGCTGCATACGAATAACCAAGGGGAGTCAAAAATCGTTAAGGATTTAACCTATCCAATCACCTCTGAACGAAAAGTCGATTTAATTATTACCGATTTGGCGGTGTTCGCTGTAAAGGAAGATGGACTTCATCTTATTGAGTTGTCCCCTGGAGTTTCCCTTGAGGAAGTTCAACTGAAAACAGAGGCACCCTTCCTTATTGCTGAATCTTTCAATAAAGGCAAAGAGGTGACTGCCTAGTGGTTGTAATCGTAAATGCATTTCGAACTCCAATCGGAAACCTCGGAGGATCACTGGCGAATACGCGCCCGGAAGAGCTTGTATCCCTCATCATGAAAAATAATCTTTCGGCTTCCGGTTACAGTGCCAATATTGTCGATGAAGTCATCGTCGGACAAACAAAGCAAAGTGCGCATGCTCCAAATATTGCTAGGGTCGCTGCCTTACAAGCCCAATTTCCTGAATCGATTCCTGCTTATACTGTTCATCGTCAGTGTGGTTCGGGAATGCAGGCCGTCATTAACGGAGCGATGTCCATTTTGACTGGTCAGGCAGAGGTTGTTTTAGCAGGAGGTGTAGAAAGTATGTCTCAAGCTCCCCATTATTTGGTCGGTTCACGATTCGGCCTTAAGATGGGAGATTTGACACTGTTTGATTCAAATACAGAAAGTCAGCCAAAATCCCAGCCTGAAGAGATATATGGTCGTTTTACGATGGGGCAAACAGCCGAATGGCTTGCTGAAAAATATAACATAAGCCGCCGGGAACAAGACGAATTTGCCTTCACGAGCCAGCAGAGAACGTTACGTGCGATTGAAATGGGCCGGTTTGAGGAAGAAATCATTCCAGTTCCGGTAAAGGAAGGAAAAAAGGGGATCAGACACTTTGCGACAGACGAGTACCCTAGATTGACGGACATTGAAAAGTTAGGAACACTAAGTCCTGTGTTTCAAAAGGATGGGACGGTAACAGCTGGAAACTCGTCCGGCAGAAATGATGGAGCCTCAATGCTCCTATTAATGTCGGAAGAAAAAGCGGAACAGCTTGGAGTAGTTCCTATGGCAAGGATTCGTTCCTTTGCTGCAACGGGCGTATCACCAAAAGAAATGGGAATTGGTCCGGTTCCTGCATCCCAAATCGCATTGAAAAAGGCAGGTCTTCGCTTAGAAGATATCGATTTGATTGAATTAAATGAAGCATTCGCTGCTCAAAGTCTTGCTTGTTTAAAAGAATGGGGCTTGAAAGGGGACAACGTGAATGTTAACGGAGGGGCGATTGCCTTAGGTCATCCACTTGGGTGCTCCGGTGCAAGAATCGTCACTACATTATGCCATGAGCTTGAAAAGCAAAAACGGCAATATGGCCTTGCAACGATTTGTGTAGCGGGTGGATTAGGAATGGCAATGGTGGTGGAAAGATGGATGGGATAAAAAAAGACTATGTGTTTCATCGAGATTTAAAAAAGGAGTACCCGATTATTACCCACGGTGAAGGGGTCTATCTCATAGATGAAAACGGGAAAAAATATTTGGATGCTTGTTCGGGGGCGGTTGCAGCCAACCTAGGTCATGGGATTTCTTCTATTGGAGAGGCGATGGCAGAACAAGCAAAAAAAGCGGCTTTTGTCCATACAATGCGTTTTGAGACGAAAGCGTTGCACGCACTGGCTAAAACAATCGGAAAAATGGCACCTGACCATTTAAATAAAGTGTATTTTACGACCGGAGGCTCTGAAGCAAATGAAAGTGCTATGAAGTTGGCGAGGCAATTTCATAGGGATGCCGGCAGACCCCAAAAACACATTGTGATCGGGCGTTGGCAATCCTATCACGGTAACACCATCGGTTCGTTATCAGCAGGAGGAGACGTTAAAAGAAGGCATGCATACACTCCTAATCTTTTAAACTATGCCCATGTCTATTCTCCGTACTGTCACCGATGTCCATACGACCGTCTAAAAGATGATTGTCTCTCCAAACAAAACTGGACGTGTGTAACTGATATTGAAAGAACCATTTTAGAGCTTGGCCCTGAGAACGTGTCGGCATTTATCGCCGAACCGATTGTCGGAAGCCAGCAAGGTGCTGTTCCACCACCGCCGGGGTATTTTGAGAAAGTTCGAGAGCTGTGTGACCGTTACGAAATCGTCTTAATTATCGATGAAGTGATGACCGGATTCGGCCGAACTGGTACCAACTTCGCCACAGAACAGATTGGAATCGAACCTGATATTATCACGTTTGGAAAAGGGGTTTCGGCAGGATATGCTCCGCTGGCCGGCATGATTGTTCATGAACGGTTGATAGATGGGCTCATTCAAAACAGCGACGGAAAATTTATTCACGGCTATACCTATAGCGGGCATCCTGTGGCAGTGGCAGCCGGCCTTGCTGCCCTTGATGTATATAAGCGTGACAGGGTGCTGGAAAATGTGAAAGAGCAGAGTTCTTACCTTTTCGATAGGCTTTTGGAACTTAAGCAAAAACATACCTGTATATCCGATGTCCGGGGCAGGGGGCTTTTAATTGGAATGGAGCTTATCAAGGATTGTGAGCGTGATCTACTGTTCAATCCTTCTGAAAAGGCAGCTGAAACATTGAATGGTATTGCGATGGAACTTGGTGCGGTTTTTTATCCGGGTACCGGTTCAATTGACGGCACAAATGGTGAACATCTAATCATCAGTCCCCCTTTAAATGTCACGAAAAAAGAGATTGATGAGATTGTGAGAATATTAGATGAATCATTATCGATATTCGAAGGTCAATTAAGAAAGGATGAGGCATATGAAATTGCAAAGTAAAACAAACGAAATTCAAGAAAAAGCACGAAAACATTTATCTCCTGTCATGACAAGGGTCACCGAACTAGTCATTGAAAAAGCGCATGGAGCAAAATTTTGGACAACAGACGGAAAAGAATATATCGATTTTGTATCAGGAGTGGCCGTCAATGCAGTTGGACATACGAACAAAAAAATGGTGGAAGCCATTCAGAAGCAAGCTGAAGCCTTGATACATCTTGGTTTGAACTATGGTTATTATGAAACGGCGGCAAATTTGGCAGAAAAGCTTGCTCATATCACTCCAGGAAATTTAGACACTGTTTTTTTCTCCAATTCGGGAGCTGAAGCCATTGACGGTGCGCTTAAACTGGCAAAAGCGGCAACAGGCAGACCGGCCATTATTGCTTTTGAAGGATCGTTTCATGGCCGTACATTAGGAGCAACAGCCATTACGGCATCAAGTTCTAAATACCGTCGTTATTATGAACCAATTTTAGGTGAGGTGTACCACGTTCCATATCCGTACCCAACCCAGCTGAAAAACATTAAAGAAGAAGACGCAGAAGAGTACTGCTTGAATCAGCTTCAAAAATTGTTCGAATTACGTGTGGATCCTTCACGTGTAGCGGCCATCGTCATTGAACCGGTAATGGGTGAAGGCGGCTATTATCCGGCACCGCCAAGCTTTTTGCAGCAATTAAGAAAGATTACAGAGGAACACGGCATTTTGCTTATTTTTGACGAAGTACAAACAGGATTTGGCCGTACAGGTAAAATGTTCGCGGCAGAGCATGCAAATGTAACTCCTGATATTTTGGTTCTGGCAAAAGCCCTATCTGGCGGCATGCCTCTTGGTGCCATTGTAGCAAGTCGTGAGCTTCATGAAAAATGGCCGACGGCTGGTCATGGTTCGACATTTGGAGGAAATCCAGTTTCTTGTGCTGCAGCATTGGCAAACATTGAGGTCATTGAAGAAGAGAAGTTAGTAGAACGCAGTGCTAAACTCGGTGCCGAGATTGTCGGCCGAATTCATAACTCGGTAGGACATTTACCGGGCATTGTTGAAGTCCGAGGAGTCGGCATGATGATCGGTATTGAATTCGATTCAGAATCTGCTGCTGTCTTTGTACCGAAAATTAAATCGAAAGCACTGGAAAATGGCTTGCTTATTATGAACTGCGGTGTAAGCGGGCAAACAATCCGATTAATGCTTCCTCTTAATATTCAAGAAGATGTGCTTGATAAGGGATTAACCATTTTAGAAGATGTGATAACAGAAACAATTTCAGGAAACTAATTTTCAATTCTTCGGGAATACCACAAAAAGGAGGTCAAGTTTATGTCTAGTCAGATCAAAACAGATATCCTTCAGGGAGATCTTTATATAAATGGAAAATGGGTTAGTGCCCCCGATCAATCCTACTTTGAAAGCTTAAATCCGGCAACGGGGGAGCTTGTCGGTATATGTGCAGCCGCCACAAAGGAGCAAGTGAATGAGGCTGTCACAAATGCAAATGAGGCGTATTCACAATGGAAGAACATTCCTATTCCAGAACGTGCCGCTTATTTAACGAAAGCAGCCCAATTGTTTGAAAAACGAAAAGAGGAACTCGCTCGTGTCATGACAATGGAGATGGGCAAAGTGCTGCATGAGTCTTTAGGAGAAATTGGAGTGGTCATCGCGACTGCTCAATATATGGCAGGCGAGGGACGACGCCTCTATGGAGAAACGGTCCCTGCAGGGTTCCCAGATCGAAATGTAAGAATGGTTCGTGAACCTCTTGGAGTTGTGGCGTGCATTACCCCCTGGAACTTCCCAGTGGCACTTGCTTCCTACAAAATCTTTTCAGCTTTGATTGCTGGTAATACCGTCGTATGGAAACCGGCTTCAGAGGTGGCGCTATCCGCAAAGATTTTCGTAGAAGTGTTAGATGAAGCCGGATTGCCAGCAGGGGTTGTGAACTTAATTACTGGTTCAGGTAGAACAGTCGGTCAAACACTCGGAGAGCATTTGGATGTGAAAGTCATTTCGTTTACAGGCTCAACGGAAGTCGGACAAAAGCTGGCTGAAATGAGCAGTAAAACGTTAAAACGTATTTCATTGGAACTGGGTGGAAAAAATGCAGTGATCGTCTTGAAGGATGCGGACTTGGACAAGGCAGCAGACGGAATCGTAAAATCAGCTTTTACGACAACTGGTCAACGCTGTACAGCGGCAAGCCGAGTAATTGTCGAGCGTCCAGTAAAGGAACTGCTCGTACAAAAAGTAGTAGAATTAGCAAAGTCTATGAAAATAGGAAATGGACTTGAAGAAGGGAACCAAGTGGGCCCTCTCGTAAATGAAGACCAGCTTCATACAGTCGAAAAATATGTAAAAAAAGCGATTGAAGAAGGTGGGAGAATTGTAACAGGCGGCCAGCGTGTCAAGAAATTGGGCGGCTATTATTATGAGCCGACAATTATTGAGAATGTGAAACCGAATGATACCATTGCACAGGAAGAAATATTTGGTCCTGTTCTTGCCATCATTGAAGTAGATTCATATGAGACAGCAATGGAGGTAAATAACGGGACGATTTATGGGTTATCGACTTCCATTTATACAGAGAGCCTTCATTATGCAAACCGTGCGGCAAAGGAAGCGGTAAGCGGACTTGTCTATATTAATAACGGAACGTCCAATGCCGAAATGGGTGTGGCGTTTGGAGGCATGAAAATGTCCGGAAATGGCCACCGTGAAGTTTCCCATCATGTATTTGATGTCATGACAGAGTGGAAGTCGATTTATACAAACTATTAATAAACGGCCATATCTATTTTAAGGTGGGAGAATATGAGAAAACACCGTATTGGAATTGCATTCTTTTACCATGAATCCCACAGTTTCAGCCCGATGAAAACCGAAATCAAACAGTTTCGAAACGAAGGCTATTTTATCGGTAATGAAATTTATGATGTTTATACAGGAACGAAAACAGAAGTGGGCGGGTTTCTGGATGTATTGAAACAGGAGGAGGAAGTAGAAATCGTGCCGCTGCTTTGTGCGGCAGCGGTCCCATCGGGCGTAGTATCAGCTGAAGCGTATTCTATCATAGAAGAGCAAATGATGCAGTCTATCCGGGAGGCTGGACGGCTCGATGGTTTATTGCTGGCACTGCATGGAGCAATGGTCGTGGAGGACCTATTTGATCCGGAAGAGCATTTACTAGGAAAAATTCGTGAGTTGATCGGACCAAGTGTCCCGATTGCGACAACACTGGATATGCACGCCAATTTAAGTGAAAAAATGATTCATTACACACCACTTCATTTTGGATTTAAAACATATCCACATGTTGATATGTATGAACAAGGGGTTCAAGCTTCAATGGCTTTAATGAAGCAATTAAAGGAAGGTGTACATTATTATGCTTCTTTTGAAAAATTGCCGATGATGCCTCCCTCTATCAATATGAGGACTGCAGAAGGGCCGATGCACAAAATGATAGAGTGGGCGAAACAAGCCGAAGAGGCAGAAGAAATTTATAATGTGTCCGTATTTGGTGGCTTTCCTTACTCGGATATTCCCATGGTCGGTGCAAGTGTACTTGTTGTTTCGCTTGATCCACAAAAAGGAAAAGAGACAGCCCAAAAGATGGCTTCCTTGTTCTGGAGTGTAAAAGAAGAATTTATCATGGATTTGCCCGGTGTAAAAGAAGGACTCGATTTGGCGATGTCTATTAAAGATGACAAACCGGTCGTGCTGGCGGACATCTCGGATAATCCTCTAAGCTGTGGGAGCGGGGATACAACAGAGCTGCTGCGGGAGATGGTGAAAATGAACATTCCTGACACCCTGTTTGGAGGACTCTACGATCCAGAATCCATTGAGGCTTGCCGCAAGAAGGGAACCGGAAATAAGGTATTGTTGTCCCTTGGAGGGAAAGTATCGCCTGAATTTGGGGAGTCCGTACAAGTCGAAGCAACGGTAGTGGCCTTATCAGACGGTGTATTTCACAATTCTGGACCGTTTAATCAGCATTTAAGAGTCGATTTAAAGGGTGCGGTCCACATACGTGTTGGCAATTTAGATATCCTCCTCGTTGGAAGGCCGATGTCAGCAAATGATCCGGAAATGTTTCGTCATATTGGCCTTGAGCCTCAGGCAAAGAGAATTCTTGGGTTAAAGGCAAAAAACCATTTTCGGGCAGCCTTTGAGCCGATTGTGGGCCGTATCATTTATGTGGATGCACCTGGTGTTGCATCCAATCGGTTAACAACTTTTACGTATCGTTACATTCCTAAGCCAATCTGGCCGCTGGATGATATCGAATATGAAGTAGAACCAAGGGGGACAGAAAAATGGAAACATTGAACAAAACCTTTTATGTCGAAGTACCAGCTTCATTGAATCCAGAACAACTAAAAATGATGATGGAGCTTGAGCAAGATGCGTTTCCGGGATTAGGAGCAGTAGATGAGCAAACCCTTGTCCCGCTTACACGCTACGGGAAACTCATTCAATACCGGCAGCAAAATGATCCAAGGCCGATTGCAATTTGCGAAGTGATGAGAGCTTACAATGATATTCAGAAAGCCTACATTTTTGGGTTTTATGTCCGTTCCGACCAGCAAGGGAAAGGAATCGGGAAATTATTTTTACAGGAAATTTATCCGATTCTAAAGCAAGATGGTTTTTGTAAGGTTTGCTTAACGGTCAGTACTAAAAACAAGGCCGCCGTCAAGTTGTATGAAAAATTAGGGTTTGTCATAAAAGAGACAAGATTAGATGAATTTGGCCAAGGGGAAAATCGCTATTATATGGAATACCTCATTTCTTAATATCGTAATGATCGAAGGAGAAATCACAAAAAATGGTCGATAAAAAATAGGCTGATTTTAGGAGGAGTTTATGATGAGAAACACTTTATTCAAACCAAAAAGACATTGGAAAGAAATCGAGCTTTGGAAGGATGTTACAGAGGAGCAATGGAACGATTGGGTTTGGCAATTGACGAATACGATCAAAAATTTAGAAGACTTAAAGAAAGTAGTTAATTTAACACCAGAAGAAGAAGAAGGGGTTTTAATCTCAACAAAAACAATACCATTAAACATCACGCCATATTATGCATCGCTTATGGACCCAGATGATTCAAGATGTCCGGTGCGAATGCAGTCTGTTCCAATTTCTGCAGAATTGCATAAAACAAGATATGATTTAGAAGATCCCCTTCACGAAGATGAAGATTCACCAGTACCTGGGTTAACACATCGTTATCCGGATCGCGTGTTATTCCTAGTAACAAACCAATGCTCCATGTACTGCCGTTACTGCACAAGAAGACGCTTCTCCGGACAAATCGGAATGGGTGTACCAAAGAAACAGTTAGACACAGCAATTAATTATATCGCATCTAACTCACAGATTCGAGATGTGTTAATTTCCGGAGGAGACGGGCTCCTTATTAATGACAATATTTTAGAATATATTTTAAAGAATTTACGTGAGATTCCACATGTAGAAATTATTCGTATCGGTACAAGAGCACCTGTCGTATTCCCACAGCGTATTACCGAAAATCTTTGTAATATCTTGAAAAAGTATCATCCAGTTTGGTTAAATACACATTTCAATACATCTATTGAAATTACGGAAGAATCGAAGCGTGCATGTGAAATGCTTTCAAATGTTGGTGTACCTGTTGGTAATCAGTCTGTTATTTTGGCAGGTATTAACGACAGTGTACCGATCATGAAACAGCTTATGCATGACCTTGTTAAAATCCGCGTACGTCCATATTATATTTACCAATGTGATTTATCAGAAGGGATTGGCCATTTCCGTGCACCAATTAGCAAAGGATTGGAAATTATGGAAGGACTTCGTGGTCATACATCGGGTTATGCCGTTCCGACATTTATTGTTGATGCCCCGGGTGGAGGAGGCAAAATTCCATTGCAGCCGAACTATATCATTTCTCAAAGTTCTAATAAAGTCGTATTACGTAACTTTGAAGGTGTTATTACATCTTATCCAGAACCAAACAATTATCAGTCAGGCAGTGCAGAGGATTACTACAAAAAGGTATATCCTGAAGTATTTGAAAAGTTTGAAAGTAATGGTGTTCTATCCATTATTGATGATTCAAAATTTAACCTTACACCTGAAGGATTAAAACGGTTAGATCGCCGCAAAACGTATAATGAAAATACTGAGCATAGTTCCTTAAAAGATAAACGTGACAAACGTGACGAGTTAAAAGAGAAAAAATTCCAATCGCAAATGAAGAAATATGAAACAGTGGGAGCAAAGGAGGAATAATTTTGATTTGTCAATGGTGCGAATCTGACACAGCACGTGAAACAAGCAACACCGTATATTGGGAACTTCCAGATGGAACGAATGCGATCGAAATTAAGGACACGCCATCCATTCATTGCTTGGAATGCGGTATGACCTATCAAACAGATAATACGGTGAAAGAAATTGAGGATCATCTATTTTTAATCGATTGCTCAAAGCTCGAAAAAAGTATGAAGTATGCTACACTTATGGCCGCTCCACGCTTATTGAAGCGAAACTACTTTGATTTTTCGAAATAATTATCAAGCCATCTCTCGTTTTTTCGATATTAAGCGAGAGATGAATTTTATTCTTATGGACAATCAATCCTCGTCATCCTCAATGCGGGGATAAATTGCCCATAAGAAATAGAAGGTTTAGCAACCAATCAGTAGGGATAACATCATTCAACTGATTGAGGTTTATTTATTATGATTATTTGTATGCGTTTTCTTGTCAGCTAAGTACCTACATCGAAAAAACAGATGGATAATGCTTTCTAAAAAGTTAGATAGATGCTTATCGTACAAAAATGAAGGAGGACAAGAATGGAAGCACTCAAAAACTATAAAAACGACCAAAATAATCAGAAGGTTCAGAATAGTGATGAAAGCAAAGGGCATGTTAAACGCAGTCTAAAGGCACGTCACATGACGATGATTGCTATTGGAGGGTCAATCGGGACAGGGTTATTTTTATCAACAGGGTCATCCATTCAAACAGCTGGACCTGGTGGAGCGCTAATAGCTTATGGAGTTATTGGCATCATGGTTTACTTTTTGATGACAAGTCTTGGAGAAATGGCTACCTTAATGCCGTTTTCGGGATCCTTTTCAACATATGGCAGCCGTTTTGTTGATCCAGCATTTGGTTTTGCGCTCGGTTGGAACTATTGGTTCAACTGGGCTGTTACACTTGCGGTTGAAATAGTTGCATCAGCTATTATTATGAAGTTCTGGTTTCCGGATGTACCGAGCATCGTGTGGAGTACATTGTTTTTAGGTCTAATCTTTTTATTGAATGCATTGTCGGTGAAAAGTTACGGAGAATCCGAGTATTGGTTCTCCTTAATAAAAGTAGTGACAATCATCGTTTTCATAGGAGTCGGTTTGCTCACCATTTTCGGCATTCTGGGCGGACAGTATATCGGGTTTAAAAACTTTACAGTAGGACATGCGCCTGTTAATGGCGGCCTTTTCTCCGTTTTAAGTATTTTTTTAATCGCAGGTTTTTCATTTCAAGGAACGGAGCTCGTGGGGATTGCTGCAGGAGAAAGCGAAAACCCAGAGAAAAACGTACCAAGGGCGATTCGACAAGTATTTTGGCGGATTCTACTATTTTATATCGTTGCCATTGCTGTCATAGGCCTAATTATACCTTATACAAGTCCTGACCTGTTGAGCAGGGATGTCGACAACATCGCTGTCAGCCCTTTTACCCTTGTATTTGAGAAAGTGGGCATTGCATTTGCGGCATCTGTTATGAATGCTGTCATTCTGACATCGGTCTTATCGGCAGGTACTTCCGGTTTATATGCATCGACACGCATGCTTTGGTCCATGGCAAAGGACGGTCAGGCACCTAAATTTTTACAAAATGTAAATGATCGCGGGATTCCGATGAATGCCCTTGTCATAACGACCATTATCGGAGGATTGGCCTTTTTAACGTCCATTTTTGGAGATCAAGTGTATACATGGTTATTAAATGCGTCAGGTTTAACGGGATTTATTGCATGGCTTGGAATTGCAGTCAGCCACTACCGTTTTAGAAAAGCTTATATCGCCCAGGGCAGGGACATGAATGATTTGAAATTTAAAGCGAAATGGTTCCCGCTTGGTCCAATTCTCGCTTTTGCGATGTGTGTCATTGTCATTTTTGGTCAAAATTATCAAGCTTTTTTAACTAGTGAGATTGATTGGTATGGAGTAGCCGTGTCCTATATTGGTTTACCAATCTTTTTAGGATTATGGCTCGGGTATAAACTTGTTCATAAAACGAAGGTCGTTCCACTAAACGAATGTTCATTTGATGAGATGTCATCTAAATAGAGATACCGTGATTCGTTTTGCTCCGCTACTCATTATTAGCCATGGGGAGTTAGATTGGTCGATTGAACGAATGCAAAAAGTGTTGTCTTTGATTTCCAATTAATACAGTAGGGGTGCCATATGGGTGAAGTAGGGGTAACAGAGCGCATTACAGAACAAAAATCAAATGAGTCTTTGAACCTTTTAACATCAACACAGATTGTGATAAAAGAAGCCTTAGATAAATTAGGGTATACAGATGATATGTACCAATTATTAAAAGAACCATTGAGAATGCTCACTGTTCGTATGCCTGTTAGAATGGATGACGGGTCGACTAAAATATACACTGGATATCGTGCTCAGCATAATGATGCGGTTGGACCGACTAAAGGAGGAGTTCGTTTTCATCCAGAAGTGGATGAGGACGAAGTTAAGGCATTGTCGATGTGGATGAGTTTAAAATGCGGCATCGTCGACCTACCATATGGAGGCGGAAAAGGCGGTATTATTTGCGACCCAAGAAAGATGTCAATGGGAGAACTAGAGCGGCTAAGCAGGGCTTATGTTCGGGCAATAAGCCAAATTGTAGGACCTACTAAGGACATACCTGCTCCAGATGTTTATACAAATTCACAAATTATGGCGTGGATGATGGATGAATACAGCAGGCTTCGTGAATACGATTCGCCTGGATTCATTACAGGAAAACCCCTTGTACTTGGTGGCTCGCATGGCCGTGAAAAGGCTACCGCACAAGGAGTTGTTATTTGCATTGAGGAAGCTGCAAAAAAACTTGGAATTGCCATCAAAGGTGCTAGAGTGGTCGTTCAAGGTTTTGGGAATGCAGGGAGCTTTTTAGCAAAATTTATGCATGATGCAGGTGCAAAGGTCATTGGGATATCGGATGCTTATGGTGCGCTTTATGATTCAGATGGTTTGGATATTGATTACTTATTAGATCGTAGAGATAGCTTTGGAACGATAACAACATTGTTTGATAACACGATTACAAATGAACAGTTGCTCGAGCTTGACTGTGATATTCTTGTTCCTGCTGCGATTTCCAACCAGATTACATCAGCTAATGCAAATAATATCAAAGCTTCGATTGTTGTCGAGGCAGCTAACGGCCCAACAACCCTAGAAGGGACTAAAATACTTTCTGATAGAGGAATTCTGTTAGTGCCGGATGTTTTAGCGAGTTCAGGAGGAGTAACTGTTTCCTATTTTGAATGGGTTCAAAACAACCAAGGCTATTATTGGAGTGAAGAAGAAGTTAATGAAAAGCTTCGTAAGGTGCTCGTCCAATCGTTTAATAATGTTTTTGAAACATCCGAGAGACGGAATATTAATATGCGTTTAGCCGCATACATGGTAGGTGTTCGTAAAATGTCTGAAGCCTCAAGGTTTAGAGGCTGGGTATAAATTTTATAAGGTGAAAGCTAGAATCACTTCAGTCACAAAAAAACCTTGCAGGTATAATGCGAGGTTTTTTGTGATTATTGAATAGTTACTTAGCTACTAGTGATAACATTTCTAATGAAACAGAAAATTAGTAACGATAAATATTTTTATTAGTTCATATAATGTCTTTATTAATAAAATAGAAGGTGGACAACCAATGAAAGTTGAGTCTTTTTTTAGTTCTGCCCCTCACAAACGTGTAAGTGAAGATTCAATCGTATTAAATGAAAAGATAAATATTTATGGGGTTTTTGATGGCGCAACTCCAATAGTACCATTCAAAGATGAAAACGGAATGAACGGGGCATATTTAGCATCAAATATTTTTAAAGATTATTTCTTTGGACTATACCGAAATGACCTTTCATTAGTGGAAGGAATCATGGCTGCTAATAAAATGTTGAGAGAACAAATGGAAAAATACAAGGTGAATCAGGAAAAATATGAAGAACTTTGGTCCACATGTGCTGCCATAATAAAAGTTGAAGATGAAGGCAAGATTTCTTATGCGCAGCTTGGAGATTGTATGATCATTGCTGAGGATCGAAATGGAACCATAAAACCTTTAACAAGAGATACCGTAAAAGATATTAGTTTTCGAGCGAAGGCTTATCGTGAGGAACTAAGAATGCAAGGAGTTAATCTTCCAGATGAGGCGTATTTTCAGGAGCATACTCACCAGCTAATCTTTAATCGTTCATTAGCCAATAAGGAATATGGTTACAGTGTGGCCAATGGGAAAGAAGAGGTAGCAAATTTTATTCAGTATGGTCAAGTCCCTTCCCGTGAAATCAAAAGAATATTATTACTAACTGATGGCCTGTTTCATCCTAATTATTCAATTGAAGAAACATTTAAAATGATACAAACAATCGGCTTACAAGTATATTCTATGGAATTAGAACAATATGAGAAAAAAAATAATCTTAGGTCAGATGATAAGGCTGGGATCATAATTAGCTTACGTGATGAGGAGTTAAATCCATGTATGTAGAACCAGGATGGATTAAAGATAGTAATTTATTGTTTAAAGAACCCCTTGTTGCTCTAAAAGTTGTGATGTACATCATTGTGCACCATACCGAACAAATAGGTTGGGATGTAAATAAGACCCATCGTTTTCATCAGGATGATCGTGGATGGAGTGGAATAGGGTACAATTTTTTTATTGAGGAAAATGGTGAAATCATGAAAGGCAGAGGATATCATGTCGGAGCACATGCCTACGCCTATAATCAAAAATCAATTGGTATATGTTTAGCAGGAAATTTTGATATTCATCCTCCCTCAATTGAGCAGCTAAAATCATTGAGTAAACTCTGCCGTTTCCTATTAGATCAATATCATTTATCAACTGCTCAAATTCTTGGACATCGTGAAGTAAATGGCATGGCAAAAAGTTGTCCAGGTAAAAACTCCAATATGAAGAATTGCGATATAAGCTCCTGGTGGAAGGCGATCTTGACCAGGTGAATCCAGAAAATGTAGCGCTGCTGCTGGATTATATCGAGGAACTTCAGAAAAACGCCGGGTAAAAACCCGGTGTTTTTTTAATTACTGGATACGAGATTTACCGTATATACTACCTCGATTTTGTGGCCCTCGGTAGTGTTATAGAGAGTAGTGAATGTTTGGAATCCAGCGATTTCGTCAAATGGTACCTTTTCGCTGTATGGGCCAAAATACCACAACTCTTCAGCGTTCCCGGAGACAACATAGCGTTGCTTCAGGTCTTTCTGAAAGACCAACATTTGGTTAAGATGCCCTTCGCTCTCCTGGCCATAGTAATGAACTGTAAGTCGCTTATTTACGCCGATAGTCCGACTCTCACCTGGCGGAATGTTCACTGGCCCATCGTATAGGACCTCTGACTGAAATATCTGATCATCGTCTACAGCGCGGACAATCCTTCCCCAAATAAAGCCATCTGGCGAGACGTGCTTAGTTCCATAGTTTCTTATAGTCGCGATTGAGACGTCAATAACCTTCTTGGTTGACATAGGTATCCCCCTAAAATGTTGTGATCGAAAATAGTATGCACTTTAATCCTTATTTTAATTAAAAAGGTTGCATTAATATGGACCAATTCAGAGAATGTATTAAACTTAAAAAAAGCTGAGAAGAGACGAGGCATTAATAGTAGAAATGAAAAACCAAGATGAAATTTAAGTTCATCTTGGTTTCTTACATTTACAGATTTCGTTAATTAATCAAAATAAACAGCTTGATCGGGATTTTTTAAGTAGTTAAAAGCCATCTCAATTTGTGATTTCGTATTCCGAGCGATAGACAGGGGAGGCAGTTCGTTTTCCGCAAAGAATTTCACTTCACTTGTCTCGATTCCTTTAGCTGGCTGCCCGCTAATAATTTCACACTGAATAAATATTTTATAAACATGATAAGCGGACGGAGGGTGTGGATGGCACTTTTTATCGGTTACCGCTATAACTCTGATCGGTTTTACAGTAAATCCTGCTTCTTCTTTTACTTCCTTAACAGCAACTTCACTTGGGGTATGTCCAATATCAGCCCAACCGCCAGGTAATGCCCATTTTCCATCTGTATTTTCCCGGACCATCAGGATTTTGTCATCCTGAAAGACCACGGCCCTAATGTCAACTTTAGGAGTTGCGTAACCCGTTTCACCTACAAATAAATCTTTGATTACAGGCCTGTCCATCTCTGTGTATTGCGCTAAAATGTCTACGCTGATATTTCTAATTAATTCAAATCGCTCCAAGTCATAAACATCTTTTGAATACGTTAATCCCGCCTGTGCTATGGATTGAAGCTGTTTCGCCCAATCCAGCCATTTCGGTTCCAATAACAACACCACCAGCTTGTCTAATAATATTTACTATTACCAATTATATGTAACAAGCAAACATTTGCTACAACTTTTGGGAAAATTACTAATGCATTACTTTTGACAATTGAATTCAATGTGAGTAAGGTTACATAGTAAGATTATTAATGATTGGGAACCCCCCTTACTAATATAAGAATCTTTCTTAAAATGTTCATAGTAGAGTTGAACAATACGATCATGTGATACTAGGAGGAATTATAATGTCAAACTCTCAAACTTTAGAAAAAATCGAACAGCAAATGTTCTTAGATGTTATCCGTGAACGCCGATCTGTCCGTGCGTACGATCCATCAGTAAAGATTTCACTTGAAGAAATGACGGAAATGCTAGAGCTCGCAACCTTAGCTCCATCATCTTCAAACTTGCAACCATGGCGTTTTCTCGTCATCGATAAACCGGAGTTAAAGGAAAAACTTTTGCCTATCGCTTTTAACCAACAACAAGTAGTGGAAGCTTCTGCCGTTATTGCAGTCCTTGGCGATGTGAAAAGCTACGAGAAGGCTGAAAAAATCTATGGACAAGCTGTTGAAGCAGGATTTATGCCGGCAGATACGGCTGCCTCATTCATCGAACGAACTGTGGGCATGTACTCAAACCTGTCTCCTGAAGTAGCCCGCCAAATCGTATTTACAGATGGCGGCCTTATCTCCATGCAGCTTATGCTTGTCGCAAGATCCAAAGGGTACGACACGGTCCCAATGGGAGGATACGATAAAGCGAAGTTCGTTGAAGCGTTCGGAATTTCCGAGCAGTTTGTGCCGGTCATGCTGATTGCGATCGGAAAAGCAGCAAAACCGGGACATCCTACTACACGTCTTCCGATTGAAGATGTAGCTTTCTTTAATGAAATGCCTGAAAAAGATTGATACAATCCTATAAAAACTTTTAAAAACGAACCCCGTTCAAACTGAGAACAGGGTTCGTTTGTTTCAGGACAGCAACCCATTTAGCGAAATTATCTAAGAATTGTAATATTTGTTGTCTTTCGCAATGTTGCCATGCATGTTAAAATGAATAACTATATATTAGAAGTATTTTCTTAGATTATAATTTTAGAATAGTAATAGGTTGTGATTATTTTGAAGAAAAAAAAAGGAACGCTTATGAGTATAATAATTGGTCTAATAGTATTAAGCGGCTGTTTATATTTCCTATTACCAGATCGAAATGAAACGAAGATAGAAAATGTAAAGGCGGTTGCTTCTGTTAACCAAGAACAATCAGAAAGTACAGAAGACCGTACAGTTCAAACTCCCGAAGTGGAAAAAGAGGGTAAAACAGAACAGGAAGATACCAGTAATAAGCCAATAACCGAAAATATAAAGGATAAGGTAAGGGAAGCACTACAAGTTGCACTAGACTTCTTTAAGAAAGAACAGCAGATTGTAGCCATCGGGGACTCTCTCACTGAAGGTATCGGAGATGAGTCAGAATATGGCGGTTATGTAGGAATTCTCAATCACACGTTTGAAGACAACAATCTAAAAATTACCGTAGAAAACTATGGTAAAAAAGGAAATCGTTCAGATCAATTACTGAAAAGGCTAGAGAAAGAGGATATTGAATCTGCGATTAAAGAAAGTGATATTGTCCTGATTACAATTGGTGCGAATGATATTATGAATGTACTAAAGTCTAATTTTATGAATGTTACAATGGACCCCTTTCAAGAAGAGAGGGTGAAATATGCAGAGCGGTTAAGGGCTATTTTTAATAAAATTAATGATTTGAACAAAGATACCGAAATATATTTAATTGGTTTTTACAATCCATTTGAACGGCATTTTGCTGAAATAAAAGAACTTGAAATGATCATTGACAGCTGGAATGCTGCTGGAGAATCAGTATCAGAAGAATATGAGAATGTGAGGTTTATTCCAACGAAGGACCTATTCAGTAATTCTAACACCGACTTGTTGGCAGAAGATGAATTCCACCCAAACACCACCGGCTATAAACTAATGGCTCAGCGCGTGTTAGATTATTTGAAAGAAGCCCAGATTAACACAGTAGATGTTTCGTCATAAGGCCCAGAAGAGTAAAAAGCTTCTAGTTCGTTTGTCTTATTGTATTCGCAATAATATTTAAATTCTGAAAATTTGTTTGACATTTCAATATTCATAGACTAGTATAAATTTATATTTCATACTAGCGGATGAATATTGTGGGAGAGACTAAACGGATTGTTTAGCACCGAAGGAGCAAGAGTCCCAAACAGGGCTCAATCTCTCAGGTAAAAGGACCACAATAGGACGCGTCTCTGGAGAGCGCCATGTGCCACCAAAGGAGTTATACTCTCAGGTAAAAGGACAGAGGAAGATAGGAAACACGCCTATTTTTCTCTGCCCTTTTTTTGTGTTTTTTTGATGAGAAAAATAGAGAATACCAGAAATAGGAGGGTGTAAAGCAGTCAGAAAACAAATTAGTGGAGTCCAGCGGTACCAGGTGCCAAATAAGGCTTGTCGCTAAATATTTATTTTTTAACAAAATGTAAGCGCTTATCTCTGCGGATTTGACGAATAGGAGACGAAACTTTATAGGGATATTTATGATCCTGAAAAAAGAAGAAAGAGGGGATTCATTTGCAGGAAGAAAAATTGGCGCGGGGGTTAAAAAACAGGCATGTACAACTTATCGCAATTGGCGGTGCTATCGGTACAGGATTATTTCTTGGAGCAGGTAAATCGATTCATTTAACAGGTCCATCGATATTATTTGCTTACTTGATTACCGGTGCAATTTGCTTTTTAATCATGCGTGCACTGGGAGAACTGCTTTTATCAAATTTGAAATATCATTCTTTTGTGGACTTTGTTCGAGACTATTTAGGGAATATGGCAGCATTCATTACTGGCTGGACCTATTGGTTTTGCTGGATTTCAATTGCAATGGCCGATTTAACAGCAGTAGGTCTCTATACTCAATTTTGGTTTCCGGAAGTACCACAGTGGATGCCAGGATTAATTGCACTAGTTGTCTTGCTCATCATGAACCTAGCTACCGTAAAGCTTTTTGGCGAGATGGAATTTTGGTTCGCTATAATCAAAGTCATTGCGATTCTTGCGCTCATTTTTATCGGAATATTCATGATAATTAAAGGCTTTTCAACAGATTCCGGCGCATCCAGTTTCTCCAATCTATGGAGCCACGACGGCATGTTCCCAAATGGCATAAATGGTTTTATTCTATCATTCCAAATGGTAGTGTTTGCGTTTGTTGGGATTGAGCTTGTTGGACTTACAGCAGGCGAAACCGAAGACCCCGAGAAAGTAATTCCAAAAGCAATCAATAATATCCCTATACGCGTTTTAATTTTCTATATCGGCGCCCTCATTGTCATCATGAGTATCTACCCGTGGAATGCTATTGATCCAGCGAAAAGTCCATTTGTCCAAGTGTTTGTAGCAGTTGGTATTGCAGCAGCTGCAGGGATTGTCAATTTTGTGGTACTAACTTCAGCAGCATCGGCCTGTAACAGTGCCATCTTCAGCACAAGCCGGATGGTTTACGCGCTTGCTAAAGATAAAAATGCACCTGTACCATTAGCAAAACTAGATTCTCGTAAAGTACCTGCCAATGCATTGTTCTTTTCCACTATTGTCATCCTGATTGCCGTCATATTGAACTATGTTATGCCAGAAGGGGTGTTTACACTGATTACAAGTATCTCTACAGTTTGTTTCATTTTTATCTGGGGAATTACGGTCGTCAGCCATTTGAAATACAGAAAAACTAGACCTGATTTAGCAAAAGTGAACAAATTCAAATTGCCGCTTTTCCCATTTTCTAACTACTTAATCCTTGCTTTTCTGGCGTTCGTTCTTGTCGTCCTTGCACTAGCGGAAGACACCCGCATCGCTTTGTTTGTAACACCTGTTTGGTTTATCATGCTGATAGCAATTTATAAAATAATCATATCGAAGCCGGATTATGCAGAACCGGAGAATCAGCCAAATTTAGCAGATATTAAGCGGTAACGAAAGAATATATTCTTTAAAAATTTTGATTCCGCTTACAAAAAAGCTTGACTTGAATTACGGTTCCTATTATTCTGAAAATATTAAAAATTAATACGCGGAAGATGGTTGTGGGAGAGTGCAAGCTAAGACGCCACCGAAGGAGCAAGTTCCAAAAAGACCCTTGGAACAAATCTCTCAGGTAGATGGAACCACAACTGGACGCAACTCTGGAGAGCGCATATCAATGTATGCCACCAAAGGGGAAGGTTCTTAATCGAACTTAAACTCTCAGGTAAAAGGACAGAGAAGGGTAGAAGCAAGCCGAGTGCTACCCTTTTCTGTCCTTTTTTGCGTGCAAAAAAACAGGTGATAACCAGATTAGGTAGCAAATACAACACTCAAGGGGGAAACGGGAATGAGTTTACAACAAAATGACTCCACTATTTTTGAAGCCATTCAGAAAGAGCAGCAGCGTCAGCACCAAACGCTGGAACTAATTGCTTCTGAAAATTTTGTAAGCCAGGATGTTCTAGAAGCAATGGGTAGTGTGTTGACGAACAAATATGCAGAAGGCTATCCAGGGAAGCGATACTACGGGGGCTGTGAATTTGTCGATGTCGCAGAACAAGTTGCCATTAACCGTCTCACTCAGCTGTTTGGAGCAAAATATGCCAATGTTCAGCCTCACTCAGGTGCTCAAGCCAATTTTGCTGTATTCTTTGCCTTGCTTCAACCTGGAGATAAAGTGATGGGGATGAACCTCTCGCATGGCGGACACTTAACGCACGGAAGTCCTGTTAGTGTTTCAGGTAAATGGTTTGAGGTTGTATCGTACGGTGTCAGAGAAGATAATCAATTGATTGATTACGATGAACTAGAAGCAATTGCAAAAAAGGAAAAACCTAAATTGATCATCGCGGGCACCAGTGCTTATCCTAGAACAATTGATTTTGCACGGTTTAGACAGATTGCAGATCAAGTTGGTGCGAAATTGATGGTGGATATGGCCCATATTGCAGGACTCGTTGCAGCAGGTCTTCATCCATCACCAGTTCCATATGCGGATGTTGTAACTAGCACTACACATAAGACACTCCGAGGACCGCGCGGCGGTATTATTTTAACAAATGACGAAGAAATCATTAAAGCGATGAATAAATCAGTGTTCCCAGGAATTCAAGGCGGTCCGCTCATGCACATCATTGCAGCGAAGGCAGTTGCATTCAACGAGGCATTACAGCCAAGCTTCAAGGATTATGCGAAACAAGTTATTGAAAATGCTGCAACATTAGGAGAAACATTAAAGAACCATGGTGCTGCCCTAGTTTCTGGCGGAACAGATAATCATATCGTACTTTTAGATTTACGTCCGTGGAACTTAACGGGGAAAGCAGCAGAAAAATTATTAGAAGAAGCGGGGATCACAGTCAACAAAAATACCATCCCTTATGATCCGGAAAAGCCATTTGTTACAAGTGGGATCCGGATGGGTACAGCAGCTCTAACAACTCGTGGAATGAAGCAGGATGAAATGGTGAAGATCGGGGAAGTAATCGCAGCTGTTTTGAAGAGTAAAGGGGACGAAGCCGTTCTAGAGAAAGCAAAAGAAACAACCAAAGCCATCTGTAGTGCCTATCCGTTATTTCAACAGGCAATCACAGTATAAGAAGGGAGTATGAGGATGGAATTTCAGAGTTGCTTTGACATTATTGGCCCTATTATGGTGGGACCATCAAGTTCACATACAGCAGGTGTCGTATCGATCGGGAAATTTATTTATGAACTTGTAGGAGACATTCCAAAAGAGGTCAATATTGTTTTTTATGATTCCTTTGCTGAAACGTATCAAGGACATGGAACAGATAAAGCCCTTCTTGGCGGATTGCTTGGGATGGACACCGATGATACCCGCATTAAACATTCGTTGGAGTGGGCAAAGGAAGCTGGCATGCAATATTATTTCGAATTCGAAAACAGCTGTAAGTTTTATGATCACCCTAATACTACAGTGGTAATAGTGAAACACGATGATCGCGTTATAACGGTAGGCGGTGCCTCACTTGGCGGCGGCTTATCTAAAATCTTCATGATAAATGAAAAGAAGGTAGATATTCGTTTAAGTGCAGGCGATGACTTCAAAGTTCTCGCTAGACGCTATCAACCAAGAGGGAAAGCACTTATGGAGGCAATATAGATGAAGGTACAGTCTATGAAAGAGCTGATAGAAGTTTGTGAAAGAGAACAAAAAACCATTGGTGAAATCATGCTGATGATGGAAACAGAAAAATCAGGAAAAGACCAAAATACCATTATTAACATGATGGAAGAGCGCTTAATCAAAATGAAAGAAGCCGTTGACTGCGGTATAAAGGATGCCTCAACCGCACCAAGTGGAATTTCTGGCGGGGACGCCGTAAGAATGTATGATTACGTAAATCAAGGGAAATCTCTGTCAGGAAATTATGTCAGCAATGCAATGAGCTTTTCATTGGCAACTTCTGAAAACAATGCACGGATGGGGGTTATAGTTGCCACTCCAACTGCCGGAGCAGCGGGCATCTTGCCTGGTGTATTGTTTTCGCTTCATAAGAATGATGGCACACCCTATAAAGATTTAGTCATGGGATTGTTCACCGCTAGTATGCTCGGGTTTATCATTGCGAACCGTTCATTCATCTCAGGTGCAGCTGGAGGCTGTCAGGCAGAGGTTGGATCTGCAACCGCTATGGCAGCAGGAACAATTTGTGAATTAAAAGGCGGAACGCCGCAGCAGGCTGTTAATGCAACAGCAATTGCCATGAAGTCACTCTTAGGTTTAGTTTGTGATCCAGTAGCAGGACTTGTTGAAGTTCCTTGCATTAAGCGGAATGTGATTGGAACTTCCATCGCTTTTTCCGCGGCTGATATGGCTCTAGCTGGGATTGAAAGCCGAATTCCATGTGATGAAGTGATTGAAGCGATGTATAGGGTTGGAAAAGATATGCCTCGGACACTACGGGAAACAGCGCTTGGTGGTCTGGCCACGACAGAAACCGGTAAACAGGTAAAGGAACGGCTATTTTGTAAAAAATCTTAAGCAGGAGGGTTAACAATGGGGATAGCAACAGCGTTAAAGCAAACACCACTTTTTGAAGTTTATGGGAAGTTCGGAGCGAAGGTCATTGATTTTGGAGGCTGGGCACTGCCAGTACAGTTTTCCAGTATTTTAGATGAGCATGAGGCGGTTCGTACAAAAGCAGGGCTTTTTGATGTGTCTCATATGGGTGAAGTGCTTGTTGTAGGAAAAGATGCAGAGAGATACATCAACTACATTTGCACGAATGATGTTACAAAGCTTGGCATCAATCAAGCTCAGTATACCGTAATGTGCTATCCGGACGGCGGAACGGTCGATGATTTATTAGTGTACAAATTAGAAAATGAAAAATATTTACTAGTCATTAATGCGGCAAACATTGAGAAGGATTTCGAATGGATGCAACAGCAGGCAAGAGGAGAGATGGTACTACAAAATATTTCGAGTCAAATCGCTCAGCTTGCTATCCAGGGTCCAAAGGCTGAAAGTATCGTGCAAAAGTTAACGGGAATCGATCTTTCACAAATTCGACCATTTACTTTTGCTCAACATGTTGATCTGGACGGGGTGAAAGATGTACTCGTATCACGCACAGGTTATACAGGAGAAGATGGTTTTGAGCTTTATTTATCTGCTTCGCAAGCAGAAGCACTTTGGGTAAAGCTTTTAGAAGCAGGCAGTGAAGATGGCTTAAAACCATGTGGACTTGGCGCACGTGACACTCTTCGTCTTGAAGCACGTCTTGCACTCTATGGTCAAGAGCTATTAAGTGATATTAGTCCCCTTGAAGCTGGCATCGGGTTTGCAGTCAAACTGAACAAAGAAAGTGATTTTATCGGTAAATCCGCACTCTTAGTACAAAAAGAAGCAGGATTAAAACGAAAATTAGTAGGGATAGAAGTAACTGGCCGTGGAATACCGCGTCATGGGTATAAAGTAGTTTCAGCAGATGGAGAGGAGATTGGTGCAGTAACATCAGGAACTCAATCACCATCTTTAAAGAAAAGCATTGGTCTTGCACTCATTGCAGTACAACATGCAGAAGTTGGAACACCTGTGAAAGTGGAAATTCGAAATAAGTTGATTGAAGCCGTTGTGGTTAAAACACCTTTTTATAAAAAAGGTTAATAGAGTCATAGAGTATTAACTTGTATGAACAAAAATTACAATTGGAAGGAAGAGAAACAATGACAAATACAACAGCAACTTTACTATATAGCAAGGAACACGAATGGGTATTACAACTAGAGGGAAATCGAGTACGAATTGGAATTTCTGATTTTGCACAAAAGCAATTAGGAGATATCGTCTTCGTTGAAACACCAGAAGTGGATGATGAAGTAACAGCGAATGATTCAATGGGAACCATCGAATCTGTAAAAGCAGTTTCAGATCTATATTCTCCTGTATCAGGCACGGTGGTTACAGTAAACGAAGAGTTAGCAGACGCCCCTGAGACGATTAATGAACATCCATACGATGCAGGGTGGTTAATAGAAGTAGAAATGTCAAATCCAGAAGAACTGGAATCACTTTTAAATGAAGAAGCATACCAAGCATTTATTAATGGAGGAGAGGAATAAGATGACTTCTACTTATCGTTACCTCCCTGATACGAAACAAGATCAAGAGGAAATGCTATCTTTTTTAAATATTTCTTCAATCGATGAGTTATTTGAAGATATTCCAGCAGAGATACAACTAAAATCAGAACTGAATATTCCAGCGGCTGTTCCAGAATCACTTCTTACCAAAAAAATGAATCAGCTTGCTTCTAAAAATAAAAATGCCAATCATTACCCAACCTTCCTTGGTGCGGGGACTTATGATCATTACATACCAAGTGTGGTCAATCATATGATATCACGTTCGGAATTTTACACCGCCTATACACCGTACCAGCCAGAAATCAGCCAAGGGGAATTACAAGCGATATTTGAATTTCAAACCATGGTGTGTGAACTGACTGGAATGGATGTCGCCAATTCATCGATGTACGACGGCTTTACCTCACTTGCTGAAGCCGCATCACTTGCCGTTGCAACGACAAAACGTTCAAAAGTACTTGTATCCAAGGCCGTTCATCCTGAATCACGTGCCATTTTAAATACAGTAGCAGATGGCCAAGGTTATGAAGTTGAAGATGTCAACCTTACTGATGATGAAACAAGCTTAGTACAGCTGCAAGGCCAAATTGATAAAAACACTGCTGCCGTGATTGTTCAATACCCAAACTTCTTCGGTTCCATTGAGGATTTAAAAGAAATTAAGAATATCGCGGATACAAAAGGAGCGCTTTTCATTGTCAGTGCCAATCCATTGGCACTAGCACTCCTGCAGGCACCTGGTAAGCTTGGAGCGGACATTGTAATTGGGGATATGCAGCCATTAGGAATCCCGATGTCATTCGGCGGCCCGCACTGTGGTTATTTTTCCGTAAGTAAGAAATTCATGCGAAAGATCCCAGGACGAATTGTCGGGCAAACGCGTGACGAAAAGGGGCAGCGAGGATTTGTCTTAACCCTGCAAGCTCGTGAACAGCATATTCGCCGTGATAAAGCCTCATCCAATATTTGTTCGAACCAAGCATTAAATGCGTTAGCTTCTGCAGTTTGTATGAGTGCTCTTGGAAAACAAGGAATTCGTCATATGGCACAGCTAAATTTTGAAAAAGCTGATTATATGGCAAAATCTCTATCTAAAAAAGGTTTTACCATTATCAATCAAGCCCCATTCTTTAATGAATTTGTCGTCAAATTGCCTCGTCCAGTAAAAGAAATCAATGCGAAACTGTTTGAGGCAGGCATTATAGGCGGGTTTGATTTAGGTAATGATTACGGTTTAGAAGATCAAATGCTGATTGCCGTAACAGAGCAGCGGACAAAAGAAGAGATTGACCAATTTATCGAGGTATTGGAGGCAGCTGTAAATGGTTGAATATAATGATTTAATTTTTGAAATCAGTCGTGAGGGACGTGTTGGTTCAAGCCTGCCAGAGAGTGATGTTGATACGGTTAATCTTAATGATAAACTTCCCAAACATTTAATTCGTGACCTTCCGGCAGAACTCCCGGAAGTATCAGAACTACAGCTCGTCCGACATTACACCGCGCTATCAAATAAAAACCATGGGATTGATAATGGGTTCTATCCGCTTGGATCTTGTACGATGAAGTACAATCCGAAAATAAATGAAGACGTAGCACGTTTGGAAGGGTTTAGCCGCATTCATCCATACCAGCCAACTGAAACGGTACAAGGCGCATTAGAGGTTTTATATGAATTACAGGAAGAATTAGCTGTCATCACAGGAATGGATGCCGTCACATTACAGCCTTCAGCAGGTGCTCAAGGCGAATGGACCGGATTAATGATGGTCAAAGCCTACCATAATCAAAAAGGGGAGACAAGAAAGAAAGTCCTTGTTCCGGACTCTGCACACGGAACAAACCCTGCAAGCGCAACGGTTGCCGGCTTTGATACGATCACGATTCCATCTAATGATCATGGGTTAGTCGATTTAGAAGAATTACAGAAACATGTAGATGATAATACAGCCGCTTTAATGCTGACAAACCCAAATACTCTTGGACTATTTGAAAAAGAAATAGTAGAAATTGCGAAAGTGGTTCATGAAGCAGGAGGCTTACTCTACTATGATGGAGCCAATGCCAATGCTATCTTAGGGAAAACCACTCCTGGTCAAATGGGCTTTGATATCGTGCATTTAAATCTTCATAAAACATTTACAACACCACATGGAGGCGGCGGTCCGGGTGCAGGCCCAGTCGGTGTGAAAGAAAAACTAATTCCATTTTTACCAGTACCGCGTGTAGAAAAAGTTAATGAAGAATATGTACTAGACTATAACCAACCGCTTTCGATTGGCCGAGTGAAAGGTTATTATGGAAACTTTGGTATTCTATTACGGGCATACACCTATATTCGAACTATGGGGGGAGAAGGGTTACGTCAAGTATCGGAAAGTGCTGTTCTACATGCGAATTATCTCCGCAAAAAACTAGAACCATATTTTGATGCACCGTATTCACAAATTTGTAAGCATGAATTTGTCTTATCGGGAACAAGACAGAAAAAGCTTGGTGTCAGAACACTGGATATGGCGAAGCGCCTGTTGGATTTTGGCTACCATCCGCCTACCATTTACTTCCCGCTAAATGTAGAGGAATGTTTGATGATTGAGCCAACAGAAACAGAGTCAAAAGAAACATTGGACGCTTTTGCAGATGTCATGATTCAAATTGCAAAAGAAGTCGAAGAAAATCCAGGCGTCGTATTGGATGCACCACATACAACGGTAATTGGTCGATTAGATGAAGTTCAGGCTGCTAGACAACCAATCTTGCGTTATACCAAAGAGCAAACTGTAAAGAAAGAAACGGTAATGTCGTAATTCTAAACATGAACCGCTGGGGATGGCAATTCATACGCTGCCATTCCTGGTGTTTCACCTAAATCAATAAACTTCATGACAGTTCATAGGAGTGTAAAAAATGGCTACTGATTATGTTCGCAAACCAGATTGGCTAAAAATAAAATTAAATACAAACGAAGAGTACACGGGCTTAAAAAAAATGATGCGTGAAAAAAAGCTGCATACCGTTTGCGAAGAAGCAAAATGTCCCAACATACATGAATGCTGGGCTGTCCGCAAAACCGCAACCTTTATGATTTTAGGAAGTATCTGTACCCGTGCGTGCCGTTTCTGTGCGGTACAAACAGGGCTCCCGACAGAGCTGGATTGGGATGAACCTGAACGTGTTGCAAAGTCAGTGGAACAAATGGGATTAAAGCATGTCGTGATTACCGCCGTTGCTCGTGATGATTTATTAGATGGCGGAGCTGGGGTTTTTGCAGAAACAGTACGGGCAGTAAGACGACGCAATCCATTCTGCAGCATTGAAGTCCTCCCGTCCGATATGAAGGGTGAGTATAACAATTTAAAAACATTAATGGATGCCAAGCCAGACATTTTAAATCACAATATTGAGACAGTCAAACGGTTATCACCAAAAGTTCGTGCTCGGGCAACATACGAGCGTTCCTTTGAATTCCTAAGACGCGCAAAACAAATGAATCCTACGATTCCAACTAAATCTAGCATTATGATTGGTTTAGGAGAAACAAAGGAAGAAATTATCGAAACGATGGATGATCTTCGTGCTAACCATGTAGATATTATGACGATCGGTCAATATTTACAACCAACCAAACATCATTTGAAAGTCCAGAAGTATTGGAGTCCACAAGAGTTTGAAGAGCTAAAAACGATTGCCATGTCAAAGGGCTTTAGTCACTGTGAATCAGGTCCGCTCGTTCGCTCCTCGTATCATGCTGACGAACAGGTGAATGCTGCCAAGGCGAATGCGTAAACATTAAGGAGGATTGAATTCCTATGGTGATAAAAATGACAGAAGCGGCAATGATTAAGCTAAAGGAAATGGCCGTCAATGGAGAGCAGACTCCCCGGCTTGACGCCGACGTGGCTGGCGGCTGCGGAATGACTGTTAAGTTTTCCATTGTATTTGATGAACCACGACGAAATGACTTAATCATCGAAACGGAAGGAATTCAGATTCGACTAGATCGTTTTACAAAGCGATATTTAGATGAAGAAACACAAATTGATTATAATCCCGAACAAGGTTTTTTAGTTGGAGAAAGCTTTATCTCTAGTGCCTGTTCAATTCAAATAGATTAATAGGAACATTTGTAGTTCACTATGACAAATCCAAGTTTTCATATAGAAATAGATACATATTATTAATTAAGGGGAGTCGAAGATGACAAAAGATTATGATGTTGTAATAATCGGCGGTGGAACAGGCGGGTATGTTGCTGCCATACGCGCTTCACAATTAGGTTTAAAAGCAGCGGTGATTGAAAAAGGAAAGATCGGCGGCACCTGCCTTCACGCTGGCTGCATCCCGAGTAAGGCTTTATTAAGAAGTGCAGAAGTGTATGCGCAAACAAAAACTGTAGAAAAGTTCGGTGTGATTGCCCCAGAAGTTGGACTAGATTTCTCAAAAGTACAAGCTCGAAAAGAAGAAATTACAGAACGGTTGTTTAAAGGTGTCCAGCATTTAATGAAAAAAGGAAAAATTGATGTGTATGAGGGGAAAGGCAGTATCTTGCAGTCTAGTAATGTGTTAGTGGAAATGAACAATGATGAAGGTGAAGTCATTTTAAACACCAAGAATATTTTAATTGCAACAGGCTCACGTCCAAGAACACTTCCTGGCCTGGAAGTAGATGCAGAATATGTGATGACATCGGATGAAGCGTTGAAAATGGAGGCACTTCCAACTTCTATTATTATAGTAGGGGGCGGAGTGATTGGAATTGAATGGGCATCGATGCTCGTGGACTTCGGATTACAAGTAACCGTAATTGAATATGCCGATCGTATATTACCAACAGAAGATCAAGAGGTATCAAAGGAAATCCAGCGTTTAATGAAGAAAAAAGGTGTAAAAATTGTCACTAGCGCAAAGGTGCTGCCTGAGACACTTGAAAAGGGTGACGGTGTTTCAATAAAGGCAGAACATAAAGGAAAAGAAGCTTCATTTTCTGCTGATAAACTTTTAGTTTCTGTAGGACGATTACCCAATACAGAAGGTCTTAACCTGGAAAATACGACGATTGATTTCGATCGTGGTTTTATTAAAACGAATGAGTTTTATCAAACGAATGAACCGAACATATACGCCATTGGTGATGTGATTGGCGGGCTGCAGCTTGCCCATGTTGCTTCACATGAAGGAATCATAGCCATTGAACATATGGCAGGAGAAAACCCGGTACCACTTGATGTGACTCTTGTTTCAAAATGTATTTACAGCAGTCCAGAAGTAGCAAGTGTGGGGCTTACAGAAGAAGAAGCAAAGGGAAAAGGATATCCTATCAAGACTGGTAAATTTTCATTCCGTGCAATCGGAAAGGCTTTGGTTTTTGGAGAATCAGATGGTTTTGTCAAACTGGTCGTTGAAGAAGGATCCAATAAGTTGTTAGGAGCCCATATGGTAGGGCCGCATGTAACCGATATGATTACTGAAGTTGGCCTTGCTCGTGTATTAAACGCAACTGCTATGGACATTGCTCATACGATCCATCCACACCCGACACTGGCTGAAGCCATTGGTGAAGCGGCGCTTGCAGTAGATGGAAAGGCAATACACGCATAAATCATATCATAAGGATGGTGAAAGAGTAATGAACACGAACCGTGCAAGATTATTAATTTCTTGTCCAGAAAAGCCAGGGATTATCTCGACAGTAACGAACTTTTTATTGGAACACAAAGCAAATATTGTTCATTTTGACCAGCATACAACCGATCCGCAAGCAGGTATATTTTTTATGCGGATTGAGTTTGATTTGGAAGAATTTGATTCTACATATGAAAAAATTGAAAAAGATCTCCATGTGTTGGCACGGGATTATGCTTTGGATTGGCAGTTGAGCAGTAATGAGAGAAGAAAGCGAATGGCCATCTTTGTTTCCAAAGCAGACCACTGTCTCACTGAGCTTATTTGGAGGTGGAAATCGAACGAAATTCCTGTAGACATCCCGATGGTGATCAGTAATCATGCCGATTTAAAAGAAATGGTTGAGGGTTATGGAATCCCTTATTATCATATCCCGCTGTCGCAGGAAACAAAAGAAGAAGCCGAACAGAAAGCATTAGAACTGTTAAAAGGACAGGTAGATTTTATTGTTCTGGCCAGGTACATGCAAATTCTTTCTCCAAAATTCATTTCCCATTATCCGAAACAAATCATTAACATCCATCACTCTTTCTTACCAGCTTTTGTGGGGGCAAATCCCTATGTACGAGCGTTTAACCGAGGGGTGAAGTTAATAGGGGCAACAGCACATTATGTAACGAATGATCTGGATGAAGGACCAATTATCGAACAAGATGTACAGCGTATTAATCATCGCTATACAGCAGCCGATTTAAAAACAGCAGGACGTCATGTGGAAAAGAGAGTTCTCGCTGAAGCCGTTTCTTGGCATGTTGAAGATAAAGTACTTGTCCATGGTAATAAAACGATTGTCTTTGCATAAGAGTGGGTCTCATTGATTATAGGAGATGGTGCTAATGGCAGGAGATGAACAGGTACTGGACATTATTCATATCGTCTTAGCAATACTTTGGATTTGGCTATTTCTTCAAAATAAACGACAGCGTAGATTAAACTATATACATATCATGCTGCTCCTTTTTGCCGTTGGTATACTAGTTCATTCATTCGTGAAGTGGTCGTAGAGACTTTTTTCTCTTGATTTGGTTAGGATTGGTCTTGGAGTTGGCGAATCTGTCAGAAAGAGCCCTCGATTCAGACAGACTTGCTCTAAGAAAAGGCGAATCTGTCAGAAAGAGCCCTTGATACTGACAGACTGACTCAAGGGAAAGCTGAATCTGTCAGAAAGAGCCCTTGAATCAGACTGACTTGCTCAAACGAATAGCCAAACCCGTCCAAAAACAACAATGTTTAAGAAGATACCACAAAAAAGTGTTAGGTGAATCCAATGATTTGGACATCCCTAACACTTTTTTATGACAAAATTACGTGAGATTAGTAGTACATAGAGTAATCAACTCTTTTTTATTTGCCATTATCCAATTACATCGTATCGCAGACTTTTGAATATATTCATTAACGTTATCGATGGAGCTAACCTGATCGAAATAACGTCCCAGGAAATGTATGAAAACGTCAAGACTCCTTAGTTGGATAAGAACAGGAATTGCATTGATTTCAGCTTCTGTAAATTTTATAGATTGCCCATAACCGGAAAGAAAGGCATTCATTTTTGCCCAAGTAATGGTTTTGTCTTCGTTTGGCCGGGTGAAGTCTGATAAGCAAACAGCCAATTCCATTACCCGCAGGTCGTTCGTAACAAATTCAAAATCAAGAACAACTGACACCCTTCCATCTTTGTTAACTAGAATGTTGGAGGCATTTAAATCGCCATGAACAAGCTGATGCGGCAATCCCCTTAAGGCTGGTACTTTTTCCATAAAAGAGGTGAGCTGTTCATAAATAACGAGTAAATCTGCAGTCTGTTCCGAAAATTCCCTCGGTGGTTCTTTGCAAAAGCGCAAAATATCCTGTAAAGAACAACTAGGATGAGTACTTTCAATCTCGTAATACGGTTTGTAAGCAGGCATCTGATTGATTTGGATATGTGCCAGCGAAGCTGACAACAGGCCACTAGTTCTCCCATAAGAATGAATTTCTGCTAATTCATCCAAAGCAGGGTTTACACCTTCCAAGAACCGAAATAAACCAGCAATTTTTCCATCCCTCGTTCTAACAATTGTTTTCCCATCACGTGTTCGGACCGTCTGAGGTATCGAAAAAGTTAGAGGCAATTCTGCTAACGCAACTAGAACAGCATGCTCATACTGAACCTTAGCTTCATCCTGATGGGTTTCATAAACGCGAAGTACATATTGCTCGTTATCCACACGAACAAATCGAGTGGTGTTGTTTGCGCCACTTTGCCCAACCCAAGTCTCCCAGGTGCCTACTGGAAAGTATTGGATAAGGATATCATCTATGTATGTATTCTTATGTAACACCATAATTCGTAATCCTTTGCATTTTTTTATGTTTCTGATGTAAGTATATCATGTTGAGATGGAAGCTTTTAAAGAAGAATTTATTATAATTTAGAGAACCTTTACTCTATCTTTAAAAAAACTTTAAAAATAGTTTTTATACTAAAATCATCGCTTAACCGAAGGGGAGAGCGAAAACAACCTAAAAATTAGGAGGAGAAATAAGATGGAGATTTTGACAATAGATTCATGGTATATTTTGATTCCAGCATTCATTATCTTTTTGCTATCGCTTTTCATTGGGGCTAGAAAAAAGAACTATCAAGCTGGTCAATATTTTACATTAATAACATTAGCGATTTACCTTTTAACAGTGATTCATTTAGTATTTTTCCCAATAGAAGTTTATCCGGGTGGTTATGAATGGACAGGCCCATTGTGGCTGGCGATTTTAAAAGAAATTCAGTTTATTCCTATTCTAACCATTGATATTCCAACGTTTGTTTTAAACATCATTATGTTGATACCTTTTGGAGTGTATTTACTGTTACTAAATGATAAAGTAGATTCAGCAAGAAAAGCAGCAAGGTACGGTTTCTACTTAAGCTTATCAATAGAAATCCTGCAGTTAACGATCGAAGTCACTTTGGGAAGTGGCAGGATAGCAGATATTAATGACCTTATTGCCAATACGCTCGGGGCAGTAGTAGGATTCTTAATCATAAAGAAATTGGTAAAAATAAAACTATTTAAGGTTTTAGCTGCTAAAGTTTCATTAGCAAAAACGGCGTAAATCCTCTAATCCAGGGGATTTATGCTTGAATCCGACTGGTTTAGGGGTGGTTATTTTGAGTAAGTCCATACTTGTTGTCGATGATGATAAAGAGATTGCGGAATTGATTGAAGTTTACCTCCGCAATGAAGGCTATACCATCAATAAAGCATTTGATGGAGTCCAAGCAATTCTTTTTTTGGAAAAGAATCAGGTGGACCTCATTGTTCTAGATATTATGATGCCAAAAATGGATGGGTTAGAATTTTGTAAACAAGTTCGTAAAGTCAATCAAGTGCCAATTCTGATGGTGAGCGCAAAAGTACAAGATATGGATAAAATTATTGGACTAATGTCAGGTGCCGATGATTATATGAGTAAGCCATTTAACCCGTTGGAATTAACGGCAAGAGTGAAAGCATTACTCAGAAGAGCCAGTTACCAGTCTACTGCAGCAGAGAATGACATCATTCAAATTTCTTCACTAAAAATTGACAAACATAGTCATGGAGTCACGGCAAACGGAAGAGAAATAAAATTAACGGCGATTGAATTTGATATCTTATATTTGTTAGCCAAGAATCGCGGCAGAGTCTTTGGCTCTGAAGAGATTTTTGAAAAAGTATGGAATGAGCCTGGAACAGGGTCGAATAAAACGGTTATGGTTCATATAAGCAACTTACGAGATAAAATAGAAGCAGCTATGCCTGGGGAATCGATTATTCAGACAGTCTGGGGGGTTGGCTACAAAGTTGAAAAATAATTTCCTTCATGTCGTAAGGTTTATTCCTAATAAAAAAATCTATTGTTATCTCTTTCTTTCTGCATTAATGACAATGATTACCACCTTTTTTGTGATTCCTTCATTAGAGTATTACGATGAGCACTCAAGGTTTTTTTCACTGATAGTTAGAATATTGTCTTATTTTGGGCCGTTAGTCATTATTCTTTTCTATTGCTCTATTTTCTGTGCGTTCCTTTTTCTATTTTATCAATATGAAAAACAGCGATATACAGAATTTAGGATTTCTATGCTATCAGAGGAAGTCCAGTCAATCGCAAAAGCTAATTTTGATAAAAAGGTAGTCGAAATAGATGGAAACGGATTAGGACTTCTAGCAGAGAGTATTAACGAAATGATCAATCAAGCCCAAAAGGCAATTGAGGAAGAGAGAAGAGCCAAACAAATTAAAAATGATTTAGTAACGAATGTTGCCCATGACCTTAGGTCACCTCTAACCTCAATACTTGGGTACCTAAACCTTATCAATAATGACCAATATCGTGATGAGATTGAATTACGGTATTACACCCAAATTGTCCAATCAAAGGCAGAGAGATTACATCATTTGATCAATGATTTATTTGAATACACGTTTGTACAAAACAAAGAAATCCTAATGGTAAAGGCCCCCATAAATATTGAAGAAATGATAAATCAAATTGCTGTTCAATATCGGATTCAGCTGCAAGAAGCGGGAATGCAAGTAAGACAATCCACTGCCACCGAAAATCCGATTACGATGGGTGATGGGACTAAATTGGTAAGAGTATTTGAAAACCTGATTCAAAATGCCATTCGATATGGGAAAGATGGGAAATATTTAGATATTACAATAGTGGAACATGAGGAAACGATAGAGGTTGCCATCAGTAATTATGGTCAGGCTATACCAAGTGTAGATCTTCCGCATATTTTTGATCGGTTTTACCGATTGGAAAAATCACGCTCAGAATATACGGGTGGTTCCGGATTAGGACTTGCTATTGCCAAAAGTATCGTTGAATTGCATAATGGTGCGATTACTGTAGAAAGCACTGCTATGAAAACCACCTTTATCGTTACCTTATTAAAGGAGTAGAAAGTAACTAATTTGGGTATATGCGAAAAATTTGGTTAAAATGGTAAATATGTAGTATTTATCCATAAAAGAAGAGGTGCCTGTCACTTGTCGGATGCGACAGTACCAGACATCTCTTCTTTTTGTATTATTATAGATTAAAATATTCTTTTCTTATTTCATTGAATCTTCTTTCATCAATGGTTTCCTTATTCAATGTATGAAAGTCATGTTCGGTAAACGATGTGTCGGTTAATGTAATGTTGCCATTGTCAGTTATTTTAGTGATTAATGGTTTCTTATTAAATGCAGATTCAGGATGTTCAACGATAATTCTTTGAACATCATTCAAGTCAGTTAGATTATGAACCTTGTCTTTAGAATTAAAAGCGTATCCGATCTTCCACTCTTCATCTTTGCGATTTAATTTCATGAACAAAATATAATCTCCATGTTCACTTTCTACAGGATCTACTCTAAATTCACCATTAATTGATGCAACACACTCACCACTTAACGGAACAGGCTTTAACGGCAGGTTTCCTCCGAATCCCGTATCAACAATAAAAACCTGCCCATTATGGGTAATGAGATTAAGTACATGAGTATTCCCAGTCGCACTCCACTGTTGTTCCATATGATTATACGTTACTCCGCGGACTAAGGTTGGGTTAAAGTGATTTTCATTTAAAAAAAGATAAAGAATGGTATTTAGTTCATAACAAAGCCCGCCTTCGTTTTGTTCAAGGATTTTACTCGTTAAATTTTCTTTTGTAATTTCCTTCATTCTATTCTCGATAATACATAAATTCTCAAATGGAATGGACTTCGCGGTCTTTTCAAGAACATTATCTAGATAATGAAAAGTGATTACTTCATTTTGCGGGATACCTACTCTATTACGAAAAAGTACGTTTAAGTCGTTCATTCCTTAATCCTCCTTGACGTATACCTATATTAAATGATATCAAAAAGTGTTTAAGTATCCCAATTTTAAAAACTCCTTAAGGACGGTTTGAACTATAACAAGAATAGTGTTATTACTAAATGGTTTATTTGTATAAATGTAGATCAGGCAGTGAAGTATTTTACAACAGACTTAAACCACAAGGTTTGCTTAAGAATTTAAGGGAAGTCTACGAAGAAATTTAATTTTATTGAACAGATAGCAAAAAAAACTCCTACCAAAGAAAGTAGGCGTTTTTTTATGTTTAAGATTTTGTAAAAGCCATTTTAACTATCATAAAAAGAAAAAAACTTGGGTAAATCCTAAAACGAAATAAACCTATAAGTATTTTTCATTTGTGGGATAGTGTATAGCACATTTTCTTTTCCGTTGCCATTTCCTTGATTTAAAAAAACTGTTTTTCTCAAGATTCTCAATTAAGTAACTGAAAAAGCAAAAAGAATTTGAAATGTATTAAGATTATATATGACTATTTCTTACTTTTTTTAAATATTTTTGTGAATAACTTAGTAAGACTATTTTGTTCTCTTTTTAATTCTAAAATATCATTAGCAATATTCTCTAGTTTTTGAGATAAAGAAGACAGCTCTACATTTTCTTTTTTTAATATTGAAATATCATTAGCAATATTCTCTAGTTTTTGAGATAAAGAAGACAGTTCTACATTTTCTTTTTTTAATACTGAAATATGATTAGCAATATTCTCTAGTTTTTGAGATAAAGAAGACAGCTCTACATTTTCTTTTTTTAATTCTGAAAGATCATTAGCAATATTCTCTAGTTTTTGAGATAAAGAAGGCAGCTCTACAATATCTTTTTTTAATTCTGAAAGATCAATAGCGATATTCTCAAGTTTTTGAGATAAAGAAGACCACTTTTTATTTTCTTGTTTTTCAGAAACTTTAGATACTGGAAGTGTAGGGTTTTGCTTAATTTTACTAAGTCCCGCAACAGAGTTCATGAGCGAATCGTTTTTTAGAAGAGTTGTTGTCAGCTGCATGATCGAATTCAAATCCATCGAATTTTCATTTTTCACTAAATTGTTGGTGAGATTCTTGAGAGTCTCCTTATCTACATTATTATCTGAAATATTATTAGCGATATTCTCCAGTTTTTGAGATAAAGAAGACAACTCTGGATTTTCTTGTTTTTCAGAAACTTCAGATTCAGGAAGTGTAGAATTTTGCTTAATTTTACTAATTCCCGCAACAGAATTCATGATCGAATCGTTATTTAGAAGATTTTTTGCCAGCTGCATGATCGAACTTAAATCCATCGAATTTGCATCTTTTACTAAATTGTTGGTGAGATTCTTGATAGTCTCCTTATCTACATTATTATCCGTATTCTGTACACTATTTTCATTAATGATTTCATTATCATTCATTATTTAACCACCTTTTTATTTCTAAGATGAATATGTTCAGAAATTTTATTATATCTTATGTGGTTTGACTTAAAATGTAGTGTGTTAATATCATCATGGAAGGAAAAATAATCTTCTATATTTATTCACTCATCCATTACGAATTCCTAAAAGTTCGTCTCAGTTTGCTGATGCGATTTTACGCAGGGCTCCTATGCTATTTATTCACTCAAATATCAGTCCAAATGAATACTCTATAGTAAACATGCTATGGAGGTGTATTTATGTATCCTTTAGATAGAAATAAAGGTTTTGAAAGTCATTTTTCTCGATACGGATCAACGTTAGTTTATAAGACTTCAAGCGCTTATCAAGATATTTACGTTATGGATCGAAACGAATACGAAGGAACGCGAGGGAAATTCCGAATACTTCAATTTACATCTGATGCTGTCCAAGGAGTAATAAATTTGGAACAACCGCATTGCCTGGTCGCTTCATACAGTCGAATCACCGTTGAACTAATTGATCACTATGCATCTGATTTTAAAAAAGGATTTATTATTGGCCATGGAATTGGCACTGTGAGCTCTTATTACTCGCATAAATATTTGGTAACAGCGGAGATTGACCCGATGGTCGTCGAGGTATCCAAGAAGTACTTTGGACATACGGGAAAAAACGTGGAAGTCGGTGATGGACTAGCACTCTTAAAAACTCAGGAGGTACAATCTCAGGATATCATTTTTTTGGATGCATACAGCAGCAATGAAATTCCGATTCACCTAACAACAAAAGAGTTTTTTACTCTGACAAACGAAAAGCTGTCCGACAAAGGAATACTAATCATGAATTATATTGGAAAGGTAAGAAAGGATGAATTCTTGCAGTCGCTATACGCGAAGATTTCAAAAATCTATCCCTACGTGAAGCTGTTTGCTACCAATCCCAAGAAAAGATCTAAACAAAATATTTTTTTCGTTGCAAGTCGGCGCGTACTGGAGGACTATTTACCTCGTGAGGCGACCCCGTTGCAGATTATGGGTGAATAGGTGTGAGTATCAATCTTCTTAGCACAATAACCAGAATTTCATAAATTGAGTTATCTAACTAGAACCTATCGCTCTCTTTCAACATAGCTTGTCTAATATAAGGGGATGAAAAAAAATTTCCTTATATAAAATGATAGAAAGGGGGCGATGACCAATGGCAGGACAAACTTGTACTGTAAGTCTGGTTGAAATTGTTATAGCACTGCTATTGTTTTTGGCTTTGGTAGTGGCAATTTTGCTCGGCGCTCGTCCGGACGTTATTGAATGTCTTCAAGAATGCTTAGCTACTACTCTTTGCTTATAATTTAGGCAGGATTTAAATGCGTAGTCTATTAAAGGATCTTCTTAGTCTAGTCTAAGAGGATCTTTTTTATTCCATAACGTTATTTTGCTTATACCAACCATTTGGAACATAAATAGTCTATTGGTAAGTAAATATTCTCAAAAAGGTGGTTATCTCAATGACGAACAGCAATGTGGAATTATGATATATCGTATTTTTTTAAATGAATTTTCTATCGTAGATGTAATTCATCTATATTATGAAAAGGAAATGCTAAATAATATTGAGCAGACTACAAACAAAGTGGAGTATAATTAGAATGCTCACTGTTGCATCTCTAAATAGGAGTAGATCTAAATTGAGATGTGTAGTTTATGTTAGAGTTTCAACCATCATGATGAACAAAAAAACAGCTTAGAAAATCACAACCAAAAACGATATGTATAAGGTGATAAAAATGGAAGCAATCGTCCTAGCTGCTGGATATTCCAGCCGAGCGAAAGCATTTAAAATGACTTTACCACTGGGGCAAATGAGCGTGTTGGAGCAAACAATCCTTAAATTTGATGGATTATGCAGCAGAGTCATCGTGGTAGCTGGGTTTCAAGCGGAAATAATCCAAGAAGAAATTGCAAAAATCAGTAGTAAAAATGCCTATTCTTTTCAGATAAAATTTGTTTACAATGAAAACTTTGATCAGGGAATGTTTACTTCCATTCAAAAGGGCTGCAACGAAATTAAGGCTACAAGCTTCTTTATTACACCTGGAGATTGTCCACTTGTGAAAAAAGAGACACTTCAGCTTATCGCAGACCATAAAGGGAACATAGTGATTCCTAGCTTTCATTATAAAGGTGGACATCCTATCAAGTTATTAAAAGAAGTAAAACAAAAAATTCTCGAAACTGATCCGGAAAGTAATTTACGTGTAGTCCTGAATGGTTTTGAAAAGGAATATATAAATGTAGATGACCCAGGAATACTCATGGATGTTGATACGAAGGAGGATTACCAAAGAGCAGTTCAGTATTATCACGATTATTTTTCTAAATAAATTAATATTTGCGCAGCTCAATTTAATCCACTTGTTTTATTATAAACAGGCAGATTGGAAGGAGCTGCTTTTTTTTAATTGTTTATTGCTAATAGAAAACCGAAAATGAAATTCTTTGTCAAACTCTCTTACATAGTTAGCTAAAGTTTCCCGACATTAAAATATAATGAAAAGAACTAATTTCTTTAATGAAAGTAATCATAAAACATCATCCTCATTGATAAAATCGTAGGAAGAGGCTTCTATTAATCATGTATTTTTTATAAACATCAGTCGAAGGGTGTTGTTGGAATGTGAATCTTAAAGACATAAGCACCTCAGTGCCCAGAAAGGACCATAAAGGAAAGGTATCTGGCCAGTTGGCCTATATTAGTGACGTAAAAGTGGAAAATATGGTTTATGGTGTTTTATATAGATCTCCCATTGCATACGGTAAAATCAAATCCATTCAATTACCAAACCTTCCAGAAGGATATGAGGCGGTTGGAGCAGAGGAGATCCCCGGACCAAATTACGTAAAAATAATTAAAGATGATCAGCCCATATTCGCCAATGAGTGGGTCACATATATTGGTGAGCCGATTCTCATGCTCGTTGGAGAAGACCTAGAAATTCTGTACCGCTTGTTAGAAGTAGTGAAGGTTGAACTGGAAGAACATAAGGCTATTTATACGCTGGATGAAGCAATTAAACAAAAGTCAGCTCCAGGGGTTACGATGGCAAACTATGAATTTGGGGAAAGCTTAGATAGCATTTCAGCTATCGAGCAGGAAGCTCATCAGATCATTGAAGAAGAGTATTATACAGGTTATCAAGAGCATGTTTACCTTGAGCCGCAAGGAATGCTAGCCATTTATAAGGATGATGAAATTGTCGTCCAAGGATCAATGCAATGTCTTTATTATATAAAAAATGCTTTGTTAAGTGCCTTAGCATGTGGTGACGATGACGTAAGAGTGGTTCAAAGTCCAACTGGCGGAGGGTTTGGCGGGAAAGAAGAGTTTCCGTCGATGATGGCGTGTCACGTAGCCGTTGCCGCAAAAGCAGTCAAAAAATCAGTCATGCTCGTGTTCGACCGGTCTGAGGATATGGTCGTAACAACGAAACGGCACCCAGCCAAACTCAAGTATCGAACAGCGATTGATAAGGAAGGAAATATTCTGAGCATGTATGTGGAGATTTATCTTGATGGCGGAGCGAACGTGGGATTGAGCTCAGTCGTGCTGCAGCGCGCATTACTAAACAGTGCCGGTGTTTATAAAATTCCGCATTTTCACGCAAAAGGATATGTCTTAAAAACCAATACCGTTCCGAATGGTGCCTTCAGAGGCTTTGGGGCTCCACAAAGCTTTGCTGGAATCGAAAGTCATATCGGTCATCTTAGTAAACGAGCAAACATCGACCCACTTGAATATAAACAAAAATACCTCGTCAAACAGGGAGACCCCACGATCACCAAAGGAAATTTCCGCGACCCAATATTAATGGAAGAAATGATTGAGGACTTGCTTAACGCGTCCGATTACAAAAACAAAAAAGCAGAGTTTCAAACGTTCAATCAACAAAATCAGCGCTATAAAAAAGGGATTGGAACGTCGTTGTTCCTCCACGGCTGTGGGTTTACAGGCAGCGGTGAACGAGATCATATTAAAGCAAAGGTGAAGCTTGTTAAATCAAAAGACGATAGGGTGTCACTTAAAATATCAAATTCTGATATGGGACAAGGTATTTTCACAACCCTAAGTAAGATTGTCGCCAAAGAACTTGATCTTCCATACGAGGAAATATCGTTCCCTTATCCCGATACAAAGGAAGTTCCAGATTCTGGTCCGACAGTAGCCTCCAGAACGACCATGATTGTTGGGAAATTACTTGAACGAGCCGCGAAAAAACTGAAGGCACAGTGGCAACCAGGGGTTGAACAGGAAGTGGTGGAAGACTATGTTCACCGTGAAATGATTCCGTGGGATGAAAAAAACTTCACGGGAGACGCCTATCCGGCTTATTCATGGGGTGTAAATTTTGTAGAGGTAGAAGTTGATACATTGACAGGGAATGTAAAATTAGAAAAAGTATATGCCAATTATGAAGTAGGGAAGGTCATCGATGACCGTGTGATGAAAGGCCAAATTGACGGCGGCTTAGCACAAGGATTAGCGTACGGATATCTAGAGAAGATGACTTCAAAACAAGGTAAAATTCAACAAAAGAGCATATCCGATTATGGACCTCCCACATCAATGGACGTAGTTTCCATTCAAAGCAAGGTCTTTGATAATCCCTATGCCGATGGTCCATATGGGGCGAAGGGTGCAGGTGAATTGACGTTAATTGGCGGCGCGCCAGCTGTCCAAGCGGCAATTGAGGATGCACTGCAAATTCCTTTTCAGCAAATTCCGGTTACACCTGAAGTCATTATCGAAAGTCTTTTGATGAAAGAAGGTGAAGAAGGATGATTACATTTACGCTAAATGGAAGAAAAATAGAAACAGAAGCTCCTCCTACAGCAAGATTGCTAGATGTAATAAGAGATGAGTATCTGTTAATCGGAACAAAAGAAGGCTGCGGCGAAGGGGAATGCGGAGCATGCAGCGTTTTTGTTAATAACCTTCTGCAAAACAGCTGCCTTATTCCAATTGGGTCGATTGAAGGAGCGAATGTTGTAACCATTGAAGGAATCATGGATAGTGAACAATTTAAAATCATAGACGAGAGTTATTCAAATGCCGGCGGGGTACAATGCGGTTACTGCATACCAGGGATGGTTATGGCAAGTGCAGCTTTATTGTCCAATAATCCTCATCCTTCAGAAGATGAAATACGCGAAGGGATTTCCGGAAATCTGTGCCGATGTACGGGCTACAATATGATTGTCGATGCGATCAACTCTGCAGCGAAAAAAGGGGACGGCTTATGGCAGAAAAAATAACTTCATATCGATTTGATCAATTAGATCAAACGTTGAGCCAAATGAATAAAGAAGACTGTTTAGTTATGGCTGGTGGTACCGATGTGATGGTCCTTCACAAAAGCCGAAGAGGAGTACCACCGAAAATCCGGAAACCCATTATCTTTATTGACCATCTCACTGAGCTAAAACGGGTGTATCAAAAAGGTGGGGATCTCCATATTGGTGCCTGCTGTACCTATAGTGAATTAGTTGATGACCCGTTAATCCCCATTCCTTTAAAGAAGGCAATCAAAACCATTGCCGCACCGGCCATTCGAAACAGAGGGACTTTGGGAGGAAATATTTGCAACGCTTCTCCAGCTGGAGACACACTGCCGTTATTATATGTTTACAACGCAAAGCTATTGCTGCGCTCTGTTAATGGAGAGCGAATCATACCGATTAGCGATTTTATACAAGGTGTACGCAAGGTGCAACGTGAGTCAAATGAGATACTGGCTGAGATCATACTGCCGTCGGTATTAGAAGAGGGTGCTCATGTTGTTTTTGAAAAAGTCGGCAACCGCAATGCAGACGCCATTGCCAAAGTAGGATTTGCAGGATATGTCCGTGTAAATGGTGCTGTCATTGAAGATGTTCGCTTTGCCTTCGGGGCGGTCGGACCTACGATGGTTCGTTCCCTTGATATTGAAAAGAAACTGTGTGGAAAAACATTGCCGCTATCAGACTCAGACATCGCGCAGGTAGTGGCAGCCTTCGATAGAATCATAAAACCAATCGACGACCATCGCTCCACTGCTTTATATAGAAAAACAGTGGCTTTAAATCTATTGCGATATTTTCTTAGTAAGAAGCAATATCAACCAAACTAAGTCAAAAGCAGCATAAAAGGCGAGGAAAGGCAAAACAGAAGATTCCTAGTAAGATTAGTCCTTCATGTGTGGGATGAAAGACAAATCAGAAGAATTCCCAGTAAGATTAGTCCTTCATGAGTACGATGAAAGACAAATCAGAAGAATTCCCAGTAAGATTAGTCCTTCATAAGGATTTTCGTGAAAAAGGGGGGAGCTTAATTATGCTATTGATGGAAAAAGTCGCTTTGCTGAATCGTCAAAACGAAACCTTTGCACTAGCCATGATTATAGAATCAAAGGGCTCAACTCCCAGGCATGTTGGAAAAATGATTGTATACCGCGATGGCACTATAGAAGGCACGGTCGGAGGAGGCTTGGCAGAACACTATATCATCGAAGAGAGTGTAAAGGCCATTCAAAACGGGAAATCAAAACTCGTTGAATACAAACTAAATCGCCACGCAAAAGATGGAATTCAGATGAGTTGTGGCGGAACATTGCGGGTGTTCATTGAGGTGTACACAAGCAGGCCGGAACTGGTTCTGGCTGGAGCTGGTCATTTAGCACATGCGTTATCGAAGCTCGCCGATTCCCTGGAATATCCTTATTGCATTGTCGATGACAGGGTTGGTTATGCAACGAAGGAACGCTTCCCAAATGCAACAAACCTTTTTGTAAACGAGAATATAGAAGACGCTTTACTCGCTGCCAACCTAAATGAAAAGTCTTATGTGATTATTGTGACAAAAGATGGTGATGATCGAGTGTTAAAAACAGCACTCCAATTTCCGATTGCCTATGTCGGAATGGTTGCCAGCAAGCGCAAGGTAATAACCATATTTGAAAAATTAAAAAGTGAAGGTGTCACAGAAGAACAGCTTGAGCAGGTTCGTTCTCCTATCGGATTGGAAATTGGCTCCGAAACCACAGCAGAAATTGCCATCAGTATTATTGGTGAGATCATTAAACTTACCAGAGAAAATAAGCCTGTAAAAGTGAAACAATTAAATAGATCATTACAATGAGATACGGTAGAAGAGGAGAATCCATAAGGGTAATCCTCTTTTTTATTTAGGGTATCGTATAACAGCACTTTGAGAAAATACTTACGTCAAACTCGATATCCTTCATTTTCTAAAATAATCACTTTTTCATTAAAACTGGAATTACCAACCTGTATCGTATTTTGTACCAACCGATAAATAGTATCGCAGGAATGCTTGGCACCAATCACTAACAATGGTACACCAATGATATCAATGTGTAACTTTCTTGAAAATAAACCACCAAGTGACATGGTAAGTGGAACAGTAGGTGATGTATTGGAGAAAATGACTTTTTCATTTACATGAAATTTTTCTAGAAAAAGTAAAGATATTTCTTTCAACGCCGGGACTACAAGTTTGTCCCTTTTCCGTCCTATGGTGTAAACGGAGTTACCATTTTTATCGGTCCCGTGAAATAAAAGTTTTCCAAAATCATTATTGGAAAGTTTGTTGAAAAATTGTACATTTAATATTTCTTCTGAAGTTAATTTTCTCTCCGATTGAGGTAATTGTTTTAGATGATAGGCGGCAGCCAAAGCGGTTGAATGTGTTCCTGCAAAATCATTATAAATATATATCATAAATAATCATCCCTTAAGTAAGAGAACATAAAATAGTGCAGCAACTCGTATCTAGAAAGATTTCTTCTTTTGCTCAAAAGGAAATTGAAATGTACGTAACTTTTTGGAAATGTGATAGTGAATCACAGCAAAAATTCCCCCCATTAAATCGGAAATTAAGTCAAGGTTCGTATCTAAAAGACTCGGTTGATTCTTTATCTTTGGCTTAAAAACTTCATCTTCTATAAACTCCAATAACTCATAAATGGTTCCCAATGCTAATGCTAGACTAAACATAAATAAAATAGTCAGTCTTTTTGGTGTTAATTTACGCTGTATAAATTGCTGGATAACCAAAAATATCCAAAGTGTTAGTGCATATGTGCCAAAGATATGCTGAAGTCTGTCATATAAACTAGAGGTTACATACCAGTTTAAGTACTGCCCACAGTAATCGTTTAAGGTTATAGAAAGTAAGGTGGTAATCCTGATGTAAAGCGGGATCCTCCAATTTTGTTTATTTTCTAAAATCATATAAATGACCCAAAAGAGTAGATTACCCAAAGCCATTCTCATATAGTCAAAATTTTCACCTGCAATAAGTGCTGCGATACAAATGATTTGTATCAATATAAAAAGCGTATCAACAACTTTTTCTTTATACAGTTCAGACACCTCGGATTTTGACTATTCTACATTCATATCTGTTTTCTATAGGCCAATATCGTTGTTTTCAATGAAGCATAAGAACCAATCGCTGCATATCCATAGAACCACCCCATAAAAATACCGGCGATAAAGTGGTGACGATGGCTTATAAAGATTGAAATGCTTAAACCAATGATAAGAGCGATTGTTGGAACGTACTTTTTCTTTACTTTTAATAAAACTTTTATTAATTGTGTAATCAACATGACTAACGGAACTGCAATCACTGCATCCCAAAAGTTCGTATGGATTGTAGGAAAGTCCACACCAATACACCTGCTTATCTTAAAATTCGCCAAAATCAAAAGGCGGCTAAAAATATATATTAAGATTAATATTTGCTAGGCAATATTTTTTTATAAACAATTTAATGAAAAAATTCGCCCTCTGCTTAGGTTATTCCAACTTGTACGTTCAACATTTTTGAAAGAATTTTAAAAGTTGTTCAACAAGTTAGTAAAAACCTATTGAGAATTTTAAAAAAATATAGTATTGTTTAAGAATCGGGTAGCTGTTAAATAGCTATTTGAAAGCGTTTTATCGGTTGTAAGTACAACTATACTATTAAATAAAGGGGGATTAGTATAAGTTAAAAGGTCTATTATAAGTGGTACGTATATTTACGCATCTATGAATCTACATAATAAATATATCTCTCACTAACTTAAATGACTTCAGTATTCAGAATATTGGCTAAAACTTACTATAGGTACTAGGAAATAGGTGTGAGTGGATAGAGAAATCAAAATGGTTGGTAACATAGGAGGAGAAAAGTGAAAATTCATTTTAAAAAATTGCTATTTATTTCTCTCGTATTGCTGTTGTTAATTCCAAGCGGTGTACTGGGCAACGAGCAAACCAGTAACACTAGTAACGCTGAACCACTTGAGTTTCGAAATGCTTCGGTTCATGACCCTTCTATTATCAAAGATCCCAAAACGGGGACTTACTATGTGTATGGTTCTCACATTGATGGTGCAAAATCAACAGACTTAGTAAATTGGGATCGATTTACGAATGGCTATACCACCCCAAATAATAAAGTGTACGGTGATTTGTCCGCAAACCTGGCTGAATCCTTTAAATGGGCTGGAGAAAATGATTCAGACTCAAGAGGCGGCTATGCCGTTTGGGCTCCGGATATTTTTTGGAATAAACATTATGTAAATGAAGATGGTACGAAGGGTGCCTACATGATTTACTACAGTGTGTCTTCCACGTATATCCGATCTGCCATCGGGATAGCAGTATCAAAAAATATTGAAGGACCGTTCAAATATGTCGACACCATTATGTATTCAGGATTTACCAACAAGGAAGTTTATGATCGAAACAGTAAGGTGAATAAGCACTGGAAAAATACGAATATCGCAGCTCTTATTGAAAATGGTGTGATTGATGACGTTAATCCAGATTGGTTTACGGTAAATGGAGAATACAATAATAAACTCTACACCAACGCCATTGATGCCAACATTCTTCAGGCTAAGAATAATAAGTTATATATGACTTACGGCTCGTGGTCTGGCGGTACCTATATTTTAGAATTAGATAAGAAAACAGGATTGCCAAAGTATCCGGGTAAAGACGGAAAAACAGAAGACGGCCGAATGATTGACCGATATTTCGGGACTAAAATTGCTTCAGGCTACGGACGTTCTGCTGAAGGAACGTATGCTGTATATGATAAGGAAACAGGCTATTATTATCTATACATCACGTATGGCGGTTTAGCCTCTGACGGCGGATATCAGATGAGACAATTTAGATCAAAGAATCCTGATGGTCCATATGTAGACGCAAAAGGAAATCCTGCTGTATTCCCAGAGTCCTTTGATATCGGGGTAGGGAACTTCCCAAGTAATAAGGATCATAAAGATATCGGGAATAAAATGATTGGTAACTTCTTATTTAAAAGAGATCTTGGCGAAGCGGGCACAGGAATTGGTACAGGATATCTTTCACCAGGGCATAATTCTTATCTCATTGATGCAGAACTAGGTAAGGAGTTTATTGTTACTCATACTCGTTTCCCGCAGCAAGGGGAAATGCATGAAGTTCGTGTACATCAAACATTTAAGAACCGTGATCAGTGGCCAGTACCAACACCGTACCGCTATGCGGGTGAAACCATTAAAAAGGTGTCCGAAGGTGATGTAACGGGTGATTATAAATACATTAATCATGGAAAAGAAATCACTGGCGGCTTAACCGAGTCAACATGGGTGAAATTGAACAGTGATCACACCGTATCTGGAGCCGTAACAGGAACATGGAAGCTTTACGGGAATTACAAAGCAGAGTTAACCATTGATGGTGAAGGTACGTATGATGGTGTATTTATCCGCCAATATGACCCTACTTCGGAACAGTGGGTGATGACGTTTAGTGCCATGTCGAATGAAGGAATTGTCATTTGGGGAAGTCATGTGGATGCTTCTTCAGATGAAGAATTGGTACAGGCAATCAAACAAGAATTAAGTACTAGTTTCCCATCTAGTGTAATTAGTAATTTGACGCTGCCAACTGTTGCTACAAGAGGGGCGCAAATTACTTGGGAATCTTCTAATCCTGAGGCAGTGTCTGTTGATGGAGTTGTCACACGACCAAGTTCAGATAGTGAAGATGCGGTAGTAGATTTAACCGCGACGATTCAATTAGGTGATGCTAAGGAAACATTGTCCGTAACCGTTACTGTGCTTAAAAAGGAAGCAGGAGGCTTATCAGCTCTCTATGACTTTAACGATGGTCTTAAAGACGCTTCTGGAAAAAAAGCTGACGCAGTCGTGACAGGAGACCGCTTAAATAATACCGGCGGACAAATTACGTTCGCAGAAGGTAAAGTGGGTCAAGCCGCTAAATTTGACGGGAATTCTGGACTGCGTTTAGCAAACGGCTTAATTACGGGTGATACTTACACGGTATCCTTGTGGTTAAAGCCTGAACAAATTACTGAATTTACAACCTCTTTCTTTGGGGCAGAAACAGCGAACAATTGGATTAGTGTCGTCCCTAAAACAGGATGGGGCAATACGATGGTATGGTCACACAATGGCGACCAGTGGTATGACGCTGTAACAAACAGGGTTATACCTACAGGTGAGTGGTCACACCTTGCTTTAACGGTCAATGAAGGAAAAGCTGTTTTTTATATCAATGGTGAAGCTAAATACACAGGTGAAAACTTCCCGAATGTATTTACCTCCATTGATGCTGAATTTGGGTTAGGTGTTAACTACTGGGATATTCCTTTTAAAGGATTAATGGATGAAGTGCGTGTATATGATGGATTAGCCCTTCCGGCAGATCAAGTATTGTCCCTTTACCAAAATCCTAGTCAAACTGAATAGAAATTTGATCAATTAAGGGTGATACATTTTTTGTATCACCTTTTTGGGCTGGTTGAAATTGCTGAATGAGGTGGAAGTGTACATTTTCTACGGAAAAGTGTACATTTTCAACGAAAAAGTGTACAGCTTTTACAAAAAAGCGTACAGTTCCTACAAAAAACCATACAGCTTTTACAAATAATTCGGCATTAATCTGCTCTAGAACATTTCGGTGGTATTTAGAAGGAAAACAATGTAATCTGTAACAGTATATTTTTTATGAGGAGTTGGATGAATGAAGAGTTCAGAGAATAAGCAATCATTAATCGTAGGCCTTTTGTTAGCTGGGGCTTTTATTGCGATTTTGAATCAAACGTTAATGATAACAGCAATCCCTCCAATCATGGATGAAATGAGCGTTACTGCAAATAGTGCACAATGGCTGACCACAGTCTTTATGTTGGTAAATGGGATTATGATTCCAATCAGTGCCTTTTTATTAGAAAAATTTACCACAAGACAGCTATTTATCTCTGCAATGAGTGTTTTTGCATTAGGAACGGTTGTCAGTGGGATCGCCCCCAATTTTGAAATTCTTCTTGCAGGAAGGGTCATTCAGTCTGTAGGGGCGGGAGTCATGCTGCCATTAATGACCACCGTATTCTTACTCATCTTCCCGGTGAATAAACGTGGTGCCGCAATGGGTCTTGTTGGACTTGTGATTTCCTTTGCACCAGCCATCGGACCAGCATTATCCGGATGGGTGACATCTAATTTTTCATGGAGAGTGTTATTTTTTATTATTTTGCCTATTGCTCTTATCGATATTGTTGTCGCATTCTTTTTCTTGAAAAATGTCACAGAGATTTCGAAGCCAAAAGTGGATGTTATTTCAATCTTATTATCGTCATTCGGTTTTGGCGGCCTGCTTTATGGATTTACGAGTGCAGGAAATTACGGCTGGACGCATCCTGCAACCATCCTATCACTTACAATTGGCGGTGTATCACTGATCGTATTTATTTTCCGCCAATTAAGACTGAAACATCCGATGTTGGAATTTCGTGTTTTTACGTTTTCGATATTCCCTTTTTCCGTAGCAATTGGAATGATCAGCTTTATGGGCTTAATTGGCGCAGAAACCATCATCCCGCTGTTTATGCAGAATATGAGAGAGTTTTCTGCCTTTGAGGCAGGGCTTGCTTTATTACCTGGTGCAGTGATTAGCGGGATTATGTCCCCAATTGTTGGAAGAATATTTGATAAAGTCGGTGCAAGGTGGCTTGTGATGGTTGGATTGACTATCATGACTGCTGCTTCATTTGCTTTTACGACTTTAAGTCCGTCGACCACGTTGACATATATTACTGTGCTCTATGGAGTCCGAATGTTTGGACTTTCGATGGTCATGATGCCTGTTCCAACGGCCGCCTTGAATCAGTTGCCAAAACGATTAATTCCCCATGGAGCCGCCATGGATAATACGATGAAAATGATTGCCGCTTCGGTAGGAACTGCAATCCTTGTAACCGTTATGACAACAACAGCGGAAACAGCACAACAGCGACCGGACATTGCCTATCCGGACATACATGGAGCGAACATCGCTTTTATGGTCGTATCTATTCTTTCTTTAATCGGATTGGTTCTTACCTTTTTCATTAAGCATAAATCCCTGCCAAAGGGTGAATCAGAAGGAAAAAAACAAAAAAATGTAGAAGTGAAATTTCAGGAGTAGCAGCTGAGATTTCCAAAAACGTTCCTTACATTTGTAAGGGGCGTTTTTTATTTTAGCGAACAGCTATATTACTCCAAGTTGATTATCCTCAATTCTAGTAAATTCTATAATCTAGGAGGAAGGTTATGGGAAATTGTTCTCGTTTAAGAATGAATAATAAATAGTATTATAGGGGTGTAGAATTGGAAATTTTGTTTATAAATGTAAATATTATTAATGATATGTATAAAGCGAGTAAAGTTTTCGTTAAATAGAACGAAACTAAAAGGAGAAATGGTAAGTTAGAAGTATATTTGTGGTACTTCCCTACTTAAGAAAGGAGGTAAAATTCATAGATTAGGAAAATTATTTGGGGGTACTACTTTTATAGATTTACTTTAATAGATTTAGAGGAGGGATACTCATGAAGAAGCTTAGAAAACAGTTTTTTGCTTTAACAACAATCTTGGTCATGTTGATAGGGATGGTTCTCCCTTATCGGGCACAGGCTGCTGAACCAATTACGGTTGCAGAAGCAATTGCAAATAATACTGGAACAGCAACCGTTGCAGGTTACATAGTCGCTCATACTACGAATGGGCCAACATATAACTTTACCGGTCCATTCGTGGATGATTTTAACTTTGCGATTGCTGATTCACCGACAGAAACGGATAAATCAAAAATACTTCCAGTGCAGCTTCCTAGTAGTTTCCGTACGACATTCGGTTTAAAGTCTAACCCTTCAAATATTGGAAAAAAAGTGGTCATTACAGGTCCACTTCAAGCCTATTTTACAGTACCTGGTTTAAGATCTCCAACAGCCATTACCTTTGACGGCACAACAACGCCCCCAGGAGAAGACCCTATAGATGGCATATCAGGACTAAAAATTCGCGACATCCAAGGTCAATCTCACACTTCACCTTATAAAGATAAAAATGTAGTAGATGTAGCCGGGGTAGTAACGTATGTCGCAGACGGCAGCAATTTCTACATGCAAGATCCTAATCCAGATGACACTACACAAACTTCGGAAGGTATTCTCGTATACAAGCCATCGCATGGTGTTGCTGTAGGTGATAGTGTAACCGTTTCAGGCCTTGTAAAAGAGTGGGTTCTAGACGGTTACGCCGAAAAGCTCCAAACCGATTTAGCGATGACAGAAATCAATGCTCAATCCGGTAAAATTACTAAGGTTTCTAGTGGAAATGAACTTCCGACTCCACTTGTAATCGGTAAGGATGTGATTCCACCGTCTTCAGTCATTGATAACGATCAATTCGGGACATTTGATCCTTTAGAAGACGGCATTGATTTTTATGAAAGCCTAGAAGGAATGCTTGTGACCCTAGAAAATCCAACGGTAACAGGACCGCAGAAATACGGGGAAGTGCCTGTTATTTTGGGTCAAGTGGATGGGAAAGCATATACAAAAGAAGGAACACCACTATTAACAAAAGAAAATCAAAATCCAGAGAAGATGCTTCTACAGCTGGACGATCGCAACTTTGTAACCAAAGCGGGTGACTCTTTTAATGGAAATGTCACCGGTGTGGTTAGCTATACATTTAGTAACTTTAAGATTCTAGCAAAAGCAGCAGATTTACCAGAGTTAGTGGAACGTGAAAGAACGAATGAAGTAACGACGATTCAAAAAGAAGAAGATAAATTAACCATCGCAGGCTATAATATCGAAAACTTTGTAGCAACAGATACTGCGAAACGCGATAAGCTCGCAAAATCAATGGTCGAGAATTTAGGTTCTCCAGATATCATTGGTCTTGTAGAGGTTCTTGATGAAAGTGGAGAAACCAATAATGGTGTGGTCAAAGCGGATGCTAACTACAAAGCATTAAGTGATGCCATCCAAGGTTTTGGCGGACCAGCCTATGCTTGGACAGAAATTGCTCCTGAGAACGGTAAGGATGGCGGCGTGCCAGGAGGAAATATCCGTGTAGGATATCTATACAATCCTGATCGTGTGACGCTAAACGAGGCACCAAAGGGAAATGCCACAAGTGCAGTTGCGTATGAAAATGGTTCTTTAACATTAAATCCTGGCCGCATTGATCCAACAAATGCTGCATTCAACAGCAGCCGTAAGCCGCTTGCAGCGGAATTTACCTTCCAAGGAGAAGAAGTTATTGTCATAAACAATCACTTCAACTCAAAAGGTGGAGATCAGCCTTTATTTGGAAAAAACCAGCCGCCGTACCTTGAAAGTGAAGCGCAGCGTGTGCAAATTGCAACCATTGTGAATAACTTTGTTTCTGACATAAAAGAAAAGAATGAAGACGCCAATGTAGTGGTATTAGGCGACTTAAACGATTTTGAGTTTTCCGCACCTCTAGCAGCATTAAAAGGTGATGACTTAACGAACTTAGTTGAAACACTGCCTGCTTCTGAAAGATACACATATAACTATCAAGGAAATGCACAAGTGCTAGACCATATTCTAGTATCTAATAACTTAGCAGAGGCAGCTACATTAGATATCGTAAACTTTAACTCTCCGTATATGGAAGAACATGGACGTGCAAGTGACCATGATGCACTAGTGGCTCAATTAGATTTAGCAGCAGAAGAAGGACCATTTTCGCTGTCGCTTCTTCATACAAATGATACACATGCCTATGTAGAGCAATTCCCTCGACTTATCACAGCTGTGAACGAGTTGCGTTCCCAGAAGGAAAACAGCCTGTTGTTAAACGCAGGGGATGTATTCTCAGGGACTTTATATTTCAGACAATATTCAGGTCTAGCAGACTTGTATTTTATGAATCAATTAGGGTTTGATGCGATGACACTCGGAAATCATGAGTTTGATAAGGATTCGGCGACGCTGGCCAACTTCATTAAGCAGGCAAAGTTCCCAATCGTGTCTTCCAACGTAAATATGGCAGATGATGCTGAACTAGGACCAATATTTAATACCTCAATCGGTGGAAGTAATGAACAAGGAGAAATCTTCACGGCGATTATTAAAGAAGTGGATGGAGAAAAGGTAGGAATCTTCGGATTAACTACGGAAGATACAGCGTTCTTAGCGAATCCTGAAGATAATATTGTGTTTGAAGATGCCGTTGAAAAAGCAAATGAAACAATTGATAGACTTGAAGCACGAGGTGTAGACAAAATTATTGCTTTATCCCACTTAGGCTACCAGCCAGATTTAGATTTAGCTGAAAAGGTAGACGGCATTGACGTAATTGTTGGCGGACATTCCCATACAAAACTAGATGCCCCTGTTGTTGTCGAAAAAGAGGAGCCGACATTAATCGTCCAAGCCAATGAGTATTTAAAATACCTTGGTGTTCTTGATGTAACGTTTGATGAAAATGGGGTAATAGCGAATTACTCTGGAGAATTAAAGGATTTAAGTAAGTATACAGAGGACGCAGCTGCAAAAGCGAAGGTGGAGGAGTATAAAGCTCCATTAACAGAACTACAAAAACAAGTAGTTGGAAATACATCCGTTCCGTTAAATGGTGAACGTGCGGATGTTCGCAGCAAGGAAACCAATTTTGGGAACTTAATTGCAGATGGAATGGCTGCTAAAGCAAATGAGTTTATCCCAACGTATATTGCGTTGCAAAATGGCGGCGGAATACGTGCCTCTATCGATCAAGGAGATATCACACTAGGGGAAGTATTAACGGTGCTGCCTTTTGGTAACAACCTAGTGACACTTGATTTAACAGGAAAAGAAATACTAGCAGCGTTAGAGCACAGCGTGAGCGCACCTGGTCAAGGTTCATTCATGCAGGTATCAGGGTTAAAGTTCAAATACGATCCTGCGAAGCCTGTTGGTGATCGCGTCTGGCATGTTGAGGCATTAACCGCTGATGGTTATGAAGAACTTCAGATGGATAAAATTTATCGCGTAGCTACCAATGCATTCACTGCGGACGGTGGCGATGGATACAGCATGTTTAAAACCGCGAAGGACGAAGGTCGTATCACGGAGTTATATATTGTAGATTTTGAAGTGTTTACTTCTTATTTGGAAAAGGTCAATCCTGTATCACCTGTGGTAGAAGGTAGAATCGTACAAGAAGTGGCGGATAGCTCAGCTCCAGGAGCTCCTTCTGTAGATGAAGTAACAGACCAATCTACACACGTTTCTGGAACAACAGAACCAGGAGCACGAGTTGAAGTGTCTGTTGATGGTACTCTTGTAGGTACAGGTCCTGCATTAGAGAATGGTAGTTTCATAATTGAGATTACAAAACAGGCAGCTGGAACACAACTTGTAGTAACAGCAACAGATGCTGCAGGTAATGTAAGCGAAGAAACAGTAGTGACGGTTAAAGATGTAACACCACCGGATGTGCCACAAGTAAATCTTGTCATTCATAATGATACGTTTGTTACCGGCTCAGCAGAAGCTGGTGCAACGGTTAAGGTCATGATGGGCAAGGTGGAGCTAGGTACAACTGTGGCAGATGCGAACGGTAAGTTTAAAGTATCAGTGCCAAAGCAAAAACATAAGAATCTATTAACCGTAACAGCAACAGATGCTGCTGGAAATGCTAGTAAGGCAACAATTGTCGACGTTTTAAAGAAAAACGGGAAGTAAGAAAGAAGGCAGGTTGCTGTTTAGGCAACCCGCCTTTTTTATGAGTAGCTTTACCAGTAAATGAAAGGTATAAGGGAGGCTATTAAGAAAAAGTTTAATACGAAAGTAATGAATAAAAGAGTGTAAAATATAAAATGCATTATTCCAAGAAGGAGTAATGCATTTTATATTTTACAGATAACTTTGAAGAATTGAGAAAGTTGGGCTTTCTAGGTTCAAGTTAACACAATATCCTACCGAGGCATATCGTAAATCAAACGCTTAAGTTGAATGAACATAATGAGAATGAAAGAATTATTTTCTCACCCAACCCTTTTATACTCTCCTTTCTAATAATCGGTTGAGACGATTTGCAAATATTTAATAAATTCCCTTTCTAGATAGCTAAAATATTGATTATTTAATCGAATCCATCCGAATGGAATTGTTGTAATTCCACAATCTATTAATGGAATAAGAACAATGCTTCCATTCTTTACATAGATATCATCATTTAATGCCAAATCAATAATAAAGCTAATCGCTATGCCATCAACAACCGCTCTTTTTACGGTTTCTGAATTATTCGACATAAACAGAACTTCCATTTCCCCATGATCATTGAAAAACTGTTCAATAAATTTTTTCATATTAACCCCATTAAACATGGCAAGGGGTTGATCTAAAATTTCCTTTGGAGATAACGTGTGATGTAAAGATAGAGGGGAGTTTTTATTGACACAGACATTTAATTTTCCAGATACTAAGGTCCCATATTTTAAATCATTCGAGTTTTGAATATTTTCATTAATGTATACTAATCCAATATCGATCCTATTATTTCTAATATCATCAATAATTTCATTATCTGCTTGTTCCGTTATTTCCAGTTTAACCCCGGGATAATCTTTTTTAAAAAGCGGAATTACTTTTAATAATAGGGCCATTACACTCGGACTTGATGAGATTTTTAATTTCCCATTGATACTGGACGTTATTTCTTGAGCCTCTTCTTTTAACAATTGAAGCTTGGAAACAATTTCAAAAGCTATTTTTACAATTTTTTCACCATCTTCTGTGAGTAGGGTTCCTGATTTTGATCTTTTAAATAGTTTCATACCTATTTCATTTTCTAAATTACTAATGGATCGACTAATTCCAGACTGTGATATCTTTAGATTTTCAGAAGCAATGGAGATGGATTTCGTTTTCGCAACTTCGACAACATACTCTAATTGTTCAATATTCATAGTAAACTCCTTTGTATGAGTATTAATCAAGTATACATGACTAAATGATATTTTACATGCTTTGGAATCAATAATAAAATATTAAGAGTTGAGTCAACAGCTAGTTATTATAAGGAGGCAAAATAGGAAAACTAAGCTCATAATCAAATGATTGTCACAGAGATAGATGATATTAATCAATTCAATAGAGTATCCTATCAAGTAAATATTAGTGTGCATTTATTATTTACTTGTATGTTAAATAGAAAAAGGAGTGTCCGTTCTGAGAAACCTATCATTGAAAAAGTACACTATCATCGTTCTAGCATTATTCATCATTTCAGGTTGTCAGGGTCGATACTATGTTGTTGAAGAAGATACAAAAATTTCAAATCAGCAAACAAAAAAAGATGATAAAGAAATGAACAACCATCTTAATCTAGATGATCAAAAAACTTCAAAAGATAAAGCTCCAACTAACGAAAAGCAATCCAATACGAAAAAGCCCGAACAAATAGAACAACCAAACACCGAAATTCAACAAAAGCAATCTTCATCTGTAAAAGCATCTCCAATTGCTGTTAAAGAGGAACCATCTAAATCAATCGATAAACCAGTAGAAAAACCAGTAGAAAAACCTGCAGAAAAACCAGTCGAAAATAAAGATTCTATACAAGTAGTTGCTCAACCGAATAGTATTCCGGTAGTGGTTAATAAATCATTATCCTTGCCTGAAAATTTTGTGCCACAAAATCTCATGTACCTTAATGTTCCTTTTATCTTTTCAGGTAATAGTGAAAAACGGATGATGAGAAAAGAAGCAGCTATAGAGCTAGAACGTCTATTTGCAGGGGCAAAGAAAGAGGGAGTGACTCTTTTAGGAGTTTCAGGATATCGCTCTTATCAAACTCAAAAAGCTCTTTTTGAACGTTATGTAGCCATTGATGGGTATGAAAAAGCTAGGACATACAGTGCACTTCCTGGTACAAGTGAACATCAGACAGGACTAGCTATTGATGTAACAGGAGGAAATGGAAAGTGTCCAGCAGAAGATTGCTTTGCTGGCACGATAGAGGCTGCTTGGTTAGAGAAAAATGCAGCAGAATACGGTTTTATTATCCGATATCCAAAAGGAAAAGATACGATTACAGGGTATAAATATGAACCCTGGCATTTGAGATATGTAGGGAAAGATGTTGCGGTAGAAGTTTCAACAAAAGGGATTACTCTTGAAGAATATTTTCATACACTGCCAGTCTCTAACTAACGAAAAGTCCTGGACCATCAGGGCTTTTTTTATATGTTTACTAATCGTAAGACAAAGGATTCGTATAGAAAAGGAGCTCTAAGCTATGAAGGATCATAAGAAAGAACAAGCGCTTGTTCAATTTATCGTAGAAAATAAGGAGAATTTTTATAGGTTAGCTTTTAGTTATGTGAAGAATAAAGATGATGCATTAGATATTGTACAGGAATCTATTCATAAGGCGCTTTTATCACTTGGCAGTCTAAAAGAAGAACAGAAACTTAAAAGCTGGTTTTATAGGATTGTTGTTAATAAATCTTTGGACTTCTTAAGAAAACACAGAAGAATCAATGTGATGGATGAGGCAACTCTGGAGTTTTATAGTAATGGAAATCATGATGTCTATCAGGATATTGATCTTGAAAGATGTTTAGACGATTTGCCAGAGAAGTTTCGAACAGTGATAGTGCTCCGCTATTTTGAGGATTTAAAAATTGAGGAAATTGCTGAGATATTGAAGGAAAATCAAAATACGATAAAAACCCGATTATATAGAGGATTATCTATGTTAAGAATTCAGATGGAACACACCAAGTTAGTAAAGGAGAGATAGAATGGATAAAAATATAGAAAGGTTAAAATCTAAATATATGGATATAGAAATTCCTTCAGATCTCGATGATGTAGTTAATAGAGCTTTAAATAGTTCTCGCAAAAAGAACAGAACAGCTATAAAAATATTACCTATTTTATTTAAAAATCAAAATTACATTGAAACTATTAGTGAAAATATTAAAGATCAAATGAAACAGCAAATGAAGGAAGATAAAACTAAGGTATACTGGATCCTTGATGCAGGAGTGGAAAATCCAATAGACCCGTTTGAAAACATAACAGCAAACCATAACTTTTATATAAACCAGGATAACAAATTAGTTATTTCTTTTGATAAATATGAAGTGGCACCGGGGTATATGGGGGTCGTAGAATTTATTATTCCTACTGATTTACTTTCTGATGACTTATTAGGTAGTGAATATATAAAGTAAAAATATTGGTTTTTAAATTTAATTAAATAAGGGATTTTAGAGGAAATTGATAACATATCTTGGAGAGGAATTTGTTAAGATACGTATTTTTAAGTAGAAAATAAGGATTTTCGAAACTGAGTAAAAAATTGAAAAAATACTCATTTATTGCAAACTTTTCTCATCCTTTGGTACGTCTTAGTATGGTGAGACAACAACAAAAGGGGAGAATTAGGGATGCAACAATTTAAAAAGAAGGTTTCTATATTATTCATAGTTTTTATTCTATCGTACGCCGGTTTTAGTGAAACGTCCTTTATTCAAAAAGCAATTGCAGGAGAAAACAACTATGCAACAACCGCAAATTTGAATGTCCGAACAGGACCTTCCACGAAATACGCCATTTTAGGGGTTATCAAAAAAGGCGAACGAGTTGACGTAAAAAGTGCAACAGGGACAGGATGGTATCAAATCCTCTATAAAGAGAAAAAAGCGTATGTAAGCGGTCAGTACGTGAAAAACATGATTAATGAACAATCGGAAGAAAAAAACTATGCAACAACCGCTAATTTGAATGTACGAACAGGACCTTCCACGAAATACGCCATTTTAGGGGTTATTAAAAAAGGCGAACGAGTTGACGTAAAAAGTGCAACAGGGACAGGATGGTATCAAATCCTCTATAGAGAGAAAAAAGCGTATGTAAGCGGTCAGTATGTGAAAATTATGAATAAGGAACAATGGGAAGAAGAAGTGATTCCTGTGGTGGCAAAACCGGATGACCTTGCCGTATTAATTAATAAACAGAACAAATTGCCGGAAAATTTTGTGCCGAAAAACTTAATCGATTCAGGAATCTCATTTCCTTTTACGAATAGCACAGAAAAACAGAAATTACGAAAAGAAGCGGCCCTTGCTATTCAAACATTAGTGCGTGATGCAAAAAAAGCAGGGTACATGATTGTTGGTGTTTCTGGTTACCGTTCGCACAAGACACAAGTTTCGTTATTTGAATCATACGTAAAACAAGATGGGTATGAAAAAGCTCGTATGTATAGTGCGATTCCTGGCACAAGTGAACATGAAACCGGACTCGCAATTGACGTGGGAAACAGTAGTGCAACATGTGCAGCAACATCTTGTTTTCAGAACACAAAAGAAGCGAAATGGTTGCAACTTCATGCAGCTGAATATGGGTTCATTATTCGGTACCCAAAAGGAAAAGAATCCATAACTGGGTATCAATATGAACCATGGCATCTTCGATATGTCGGAAAAGATGTCGCAACAGAAATTATGAAACAGGGAATCACACTTGAAGAGTTCCACAAGGGACTATTGGTAAAACAAGGTCCATCAAAAGTCCTTTCAAACGCTAAATAAATTCTGCATAGCCATGTGGTGAATGTGAAAAAGTAAACTTAAACCACCGGGTGTTTTAGTTAAAATAAGTTTTAGGTATTCCTAATATAGAAACTCGCCAATCATCATTCTGGCGAGTTTTGCTAATTTATATACCGATAACGATCTTAAAACGACTGCCATTTCGGCACGAATTTTTAGAAAAGCACCTCAAAGCGGACCCATTTATTATGTTTTTTCCACTAGGCTTTAGTTATTTAGTAAAGAGTAGGGGTAGGATAACAGGCAACAGCATCAATAAATCTTGGATCAATACCATAAAACATCCAGAATGCACCATTCCATCTATATCCTGAAATTTCACCATACTCGACGCGAGTGGGGTAAAACCAGAAACCTTCCCCATTTATAAGCCAAACATATGTGTTACTAAATACACAGTCTATGATATAGGATGGCGATGAGGGCTTTGGTGGAATGAATGTGGGAGGAGGGGATTGTGGTTGTTGTCTCATTGAACCTTGAGGTGGGAAAAATACCATATGATTTCACTCCTTTTTAGATAGTTCATAACATTATATGTATAAACAACCAGAAGGTTATAAGGAAGAAAAAACAAAAACAAAAGGAATCAATTGACATACTTCCTCACTTGTAAACAAAGAATTAAATCAACACACTCCATTATCTACTATATAAAAAATAGTAGTGCTGACCAAAGCTTTGGTCGACACTACTAATGGAAGTTTTACTTGATGGAAGGATTTTTCTATGATGTTAATCAACTGATCCGGTTTGTACGATCTTTAAGTCTGCATTTACATGAATTTTTACGTTGGGATAATCCTGTTTCCATTGTTTTTCATTAAATTCGCGGAAGTTTTCTTTATATTTTGCTCCTAAACCTAAAGGGTCAACCTTATGCTTTTGAAATTGGGATATGATGGTTATGGCATTTTTTTCTAATTGCTGTTCAACCTGTTTTTGATATTTTTTCTTATCAAAAGACTGGCGTTTTTTCGCTGAAGGTGCGAACTCTTGAAGTTTTGTTTTCAGTGTAAGATTAATCGTAAATTCTGGTCTACCATGCACAATTTTAACTTTATACTTTACTTTTGAACCGAGAGTTTCAAGAACTACCTTGTCACGATTTTCTAATATAAACTGGCGTAAACTAGTCCTGTTTTTATCAACCAACGCTTTAAAAATATAAAGATCATTCATTGGAATCGATGTAACATATTGATCATCCTTAAAAATTGCCATGCCAGTAACCCTAATATTATCTGCTTCCTTTTTAATTAAAGGCAAATAAGGATCCTGTCCTATTTGGAAAAATTGAAATAAAAAGGATTGTAAATTAGTTTCAGGAAGTAGTCCCATTGTCATATTTTGCTTCAGCAATTCTTGGAGATGAATGGAAACATTCTCCTTTTTATATTTCTTCATTTTTAATAATTCACTCGCCTCGCCATCAACAATTGCTAATTGAACAAGGCTCCCAATAGCCGGATCACGATTTAAGGTATCTACAAAATCATTTATCCCTTTCTTTGCAATTTTTTTGCTATAAAGAGCTACGCGAAGCTGACCACTCTCCAATGGATAGCGAGTTTCGTTATTTAAGATCGTACGAATCTCTTTACTGGATTCCCCAATAGCTGTTCTGACTTCTGCATAAGAAGTTTTGTCTTTTTTAAAACTAGGAAATACAATCGTTCCCTTTATGTTCTTTTTTTCGGCCAAATCATACCCTACACCCTGTATCATATCGATTTCATTGACAATGTTGGTAGGGAGAAAGCTGCACCCTGATAATAATAAAATTAGAAACAAACAAAACGCTGACCTATTCATCATTTTGCTTACCCCTTTTTATAAAACTTAAAACAAGTAAGAGTATGGGGATATAGCAGTAAAATATCCATAAATTCATTTGAATAATATATTTATTCAGCATATCTTTGAAGGAACCGTTAAAGTGACAAAGAATCACACTTAAAAGGCAAAGAAGGAGTAATGTATACTTTTGCTTCCTGTTAAAAATTTTCTTTAAACCTCTGCTGGAGCACCATAAAAAAAGTGCGATTAAAGCACAAATGATAATCAAATACATGGATATATAAAGGTATTCAAATCGCTCCAAGAAAGACAGCGTAACTGTTTTTGTTAAAGAAAGTTCTGGCCAAATTGTTGTTTTTAACTGATTTTCACTAAAAAAGGTAAAGGAAACAATAGTAGAAATCGTATACAGAAAAGTAGTAAATAAAACACCTAAATGAGCGAATTTTTTTGAGGCTTTAGGATCCCTTATAAATGGATAGTACATCAACAAGGCCTCAGTTCCCGCTATTGAATAAATCGAGCTTTTGATGGAGTCCGCCATGTCCATAAAGGAATGGTTCATGATTGGCAGCAAATTTGAAAAATGTGCAATTTTTAACGGGAAAATGAAAAGTACGATTATTAAAATTTGCGGAAAAATAAACGATAAAAATGACATGCCGACAATAACCCGAAATCCTCCAGAAACACAATAATACACTGAAAATAAAATTAAAGTAGAGAGAATCCATGAAGGCATAGTAGGAAACATCCATACTTGAATGATCTCTATAAACGCAATTAAAACAGAAACACTTGCTAACCAATAATAAATCATGATAAAGAAGCTAATAAATTTGCCTAGTACATTTCCAAAAATATTGGTATGAACATCGATAATATCTCCATTGGCTTTTCCCAAAAGTTTGTACATCACCCATATAAACACTTGCACTATACACCCAGCAGCTAATACACCAATCCAGGCATCATATCCTGCTTTCGCGGCAATGGTTCTTTGAAAACTTAAAATGCCAACACCAACCTGCGAATTATAAATGAGAAAGAATACTAAATAGGGAGAAACTTGATGTCTAATATTGGCTTGCAAATTGTTTTTCCCCTTTACGATTTATTCATAAAAATCGTTCGCCGGCTCCGTTTTTTTTCCTTTACCAGTTGATTTAAACTTCTTTTGAGGTCTCAAGGTTTTTGGGTTTTCTTTTTGCTTGGAAAAAGGGAGCCTTATCCATAAATCTTGAAAAGAAGTATTCCGTATTGGATACTGGCTTAAATATGGTCGCCCAAGTGACGTTAACCGCAGTAAATGGATTAGTGTAATTTGGAAGGCTAAAAACACCCCAAGCAAACCAAACCATTGGGCAAGAAAAATGACAGGAAACTTGATAAACCGAATCGTATTACTAAATTTATATACAGGTGAGGTGTAGGAAGCTAAAGATCCGAGTCCTACTAAAATAAGCAAAACATTGCTAGTTAATCCGGCTTCCACAACAGCTTGCCCGATTACAATACCACCTACAACACCGAGGGATTGTCCAATTTTAAGAGGTAGACGGATTCCAGCCTCTTTTACCATTTCAATCATCAATTCTAAAAAAAGCGCTTCTAAGAATGGAGGAAAAGGAACGGCCGCCCTTGAGCCAACAAGCGTCTCAAGTAAACGGGCCGGGATCAATTCATAATGATAGGTCATAATGGCTACATACATAGGGGTTATCATTGTCGAGATAAACATGGCAGTAAATCGTAATAACCGAAAGAAATTTGAAATGATCCAGGTATAACTATAATCTTCCATTGCAATAAAAGATTCCATTAAGGTGACGGGAAGAATGACAAGATTAGGTGAACCATCTGCTGCAATGATTATTTTTCCTTCGGTAAGTCCAGCAGCAACTCGGTCAGCCCTTTCCGTTGATATCGATTGTGGAAACAAAGAATTAGAATTGTCCTCTATCATCGAAGCGATATAAGAGCTGTCCTGTATATGGTCATATTGAATATCTTTTATTCTTTGGATGACGGTGTTTACATTTTCAGGATCAGCAATTCCATCTATGTAAAGTACTGCTACCCTTGTTTTGGATAGCTCTCCAACCTTCATTTCTTTGACGAGCAGTTCAGGAACGGGCAATCTTTTTCGAATAAGATTGATATTCGTGTCTAATTCTTCAATAAATCCAGACTGTGGTCCTAGGGCAGACGATTCCACGGTTGCCAATCCGACATCTCGAAATTTACTGTTCGCAATGTTGATTAATAAAAATTCTTTATCATCTTGATGCTTTTGGATAGCTATGGACCCATTCAAAATGTTTTGGATGATTTTATCTTCATCCCTTGTAAAAATAATCTCTTGAACAGGGATTCTGCTTTTTAATTCTTCTAGTGAAAGATGTTCATGTAAATAGGGTAGAACATCTTGATGTAAAATGTCTGATGAAATGAGGGTCCGATAATATGATATCCAAAATGGTGCTTCGTCTATTAATGATGTATGCTCGTGAACGAAATCATTCGATTTTGATAATCGTTCAAGCCAATTTCGATCGTTCTTTTTATTTGAGCCCTCACCTTTATCCTTATCGCCATTTTTTAAGTTCATCTTTATCCCTCTAAAATGTTTTTTCTAATTATGTGTAAAATAGGGAAATTTATTCATTCTACATTATTATGGTAAACAACAATTAAAAAAATGCCCTATTCGAATGGTAATAGGGCGTCAAGTAAAATATTTATTCATTTCAGATTTAAGAAAGCGGATATAGTGCCTTTCAATTTTAGAAGGTCGTTTGTTCTTTTGATGAATGAATCCAAGAGCCGAATTTATGGGTTCATAATTAATAATATCGACCTCAACAATTTTACCTGCTAATACAAGTGGATTGTTTTTCATAACGATATCAGGCGCAAAGCTAATGGCCAAACCATCTGAAATTGACCGCAATAACTCTTCCGTGTTGTTTGATGAAAATAATATATTCATTTTACCAAATGTAAGTTGAAAATGATGAATGAACCATTTTATATAATCACCGTTATATAGGACTACCTCTTGCTGAAGTATTTCTTCTGGGGTTATGGTCTTCTTACTTGCAAAAGGCGAGTCACTGTCAACATAAACTTTCATTTTTCCTTCAAGGATTACCTCGAAATGTAAATCCTCTATATTCTTTAATATGTCTTCATAGAGGCAGATTAGGCCGATATCTGTTTTACCCTGCCGTACAAATTCAACTGTAGATTCCGTGATTTGTTCTAACAATTCGATGGTGGAATGAGGATACAGATTTCTAATTTCTTTTAAAGGCTTTAATAAAAAGTTTATAAATGCTGGTACCGTAGATATTCGTAGCTTACCAGAATGGATTTCTGAACTTTTTCGAGCCTCGTTCATCAATTCTTCGTATTTTAACAAAACTTCATCTGCTTTTTTTACAATATTAGTTCCGTCAGGTGTTAATATGGCCCCAAGGCGAGATCGTACGAATATTTTGATTCCAAGCTCCTCTTCTATTTTAGTAATGATTTGGCTGATACCAGATTGACTCATATGAAGATTTTGCGATGCGAGTGATATGGACCTTGTTTTAGCTACTTCAACAAGTACTTCTAGTTTTTGTATGTGCATAAATGACCACCTTTTCACATTACCCTCAAGTATTTTTTATATTAAAAATTATGAAGTTACTATTACAAACCTTAAATTTACTAAGTAAATTAGTAGTTATACAATTAATTTGAATAATTCTTAATTTTTAAAATAAATAGAAAGGATGATAGGTAATACGCTTCTTGCTTAGTTTATGTTCTCTTAATTTCCTATGCATTGCAAGCGTTTTCTAATGTTGAGAGAAAGATAGAATAATAGTTTCAGGAATTAGATAGGTAGAAGGAGAGTCTAAAGATGAAGAATGGTAAGAAGAAACTTTTGAATGTTATGTTAACAGGCATAATGGCATCATCTGTTTTAACCTCATATGTCATACCTCAACCTAAAGCTTATGCAAATACGAATTCTGCTGAATCGATTTTAAAGGGACTATCTGAAGAGCAAAGACAGTCTATAAAGCGATTAACTCCGCAGGAAGGTTTTATTATTGATCCAAAGTTATTGTCATTAAAGGAAAAGACAGCAAATGTTATTGTTGAACTAAAAACTTCACCAATTGAAAATACTAAACAATCAAAATTAAAGGGCTCATCTAAAAACAAAAAAGAAAAAATTAGAGGAGAACAAGAATATTTTAAAAATCGCTTGGTTGAACTTTTCAACAAAGAGCAATCAAATCAAAAAGTAAATAAAGAATCCATACCATTTCAAATAAAACATACATATGAAAATGTATTTAATGGTATAGCAATGACGATTCCAACCAATCAAATTAACACGCTTCTTGAAACAGGTGTTGTTAAACGGATTTGGAAAGATAATGTGATCACTCTGCCAAAGATTGAGTCCATAAATGAGGAAAATTCAACCACCAAAGCAGTACCTCCAGCACTCCCGCATTTAGGCGTAGATAAATTACACGATGAAAATATAAGTGGACAAGGGATAAAAGTAGGAGTGCTTGATACAGGGATTGACTATAATCACCCCGATTTAAAAGATGTATTTAAAGGTGGATATGATTTTGTCGATAATGATGCTGACCCAATGGAATCGACGCCAGCAGATCGATTAGCTTCTGGAGAGCCTGAATTTATCGATGGGATTCCTTTTGTAACGGAACATGGCACCCATGTTGCAGGGACCATTGCATCAAACCCCAAGAATAATGTTGAATATGCCATGAAGGGTGTAGCTCCTAATGTTGACTTGTATGCGTATCGTGTATTAGGTCATTATGGTTCCGGGTTAGATTCATGGGTGATAGCTGGAATAGAGAAGGCTGTAGAAGATGGGATGGACGTTATTAATTTATCACTAGGAAATAGTATGAATAATTCTCTCGATGCAACATCTGTTGCCATCAATAATGCGGCATTAAGTGGTGTTGTTCCAGTAGTAGCTGGAGGAAATGCCGGGCCAAGCCCAGGTACTCTAGGTTCACCTGGTTCATCTCCGTTGGCAATCACCGTTGGGGCAAGTGATGTTCCAACTGATATCCCTACGATTACAGCCAGCTTAGGCGATATATCCGTCTTAAATACATTAATGGGCCACGGACTTGGCAAAGATTATTTAAATGTATTGGATAAAGAATATGAGATGGTTGAGGTAGGAATGGGTACGGAAGAGGATTATGGCAACAAGGATGTCAACGGAAAGATAGTATTAATTTCACGTGGCACCATTTCATTTGATGAAAAAATAAGACGTGCCCATGAAAAAGGCGCTATAGCGGTATTAATCTATAATAATGAGGAAGGAGAGATTCCATTTTTCCTGGGCGAAAATCATGGATATGTTCCAACATTTAAAATGTTGCATGACGATGGAGTAAAACTTGTTGAAAAATTAAAAGCAGATCCCACAACCCCTGTTGGATTTTCAGACTTTAAATCAAATATGACAACTGGAGATGTGTTAGCAGATTTTAGCTCACGTGGACCAGTTAGTAATAACTTCGATATTAAGCCAGATGTTGTAGCACCCGGGGTATCTACGTTCTCCACAGTACCAGAATATATTAATAGTCCTGAAGATGGTGTCGATTATTCAAGTGGTTATGCGAGTTTAAGTGGAACATCCATGGCAACACCACATGTTGCTGGGATTGCAGCATTATTATTACAATCACATCCAGATTATACAGTTGCCGATGTCAAAGCAGCGCTAATGAATACCGCTGATCCATTAAAAGGGCGTACGTACAATGTTAATGAGGTTGGAGCAGGACGTGTGGATGCCTATGAAGCAGTCCACAATACAACTTTAATTAAAGTGCTAAATAAAACGATTACATTGGATGAGCAAGGTTTTAAAAAGCAAGTCGATAACATTTCCGGTTCACTTCCATTTGGAAGTATGGCACAAACAGGAGAAGTTCAGAGCAGAATCACTTCGATAAAAATAAATAATAGTAATAGTCAAACAGAAACCTATCATACAAGAGTAGAGTTTTTAACCATTGATGGTGTATCAAAAGATGCCAGCAAAAGTGGTGTGACCCTTCAATTACCTTCAACTATTGAAGTCAATGGAAATGATAGTGTTCAAGTTGACGCCAGCATCAATGTGCCAGCCAATGCAGAATTTGGTATTTATCAGGGGTATATTTATATAGAAAATGAATCAAAAACAGCCGAATATCAAATTCCGTTCCATGTCCGATATGCAAACAGCGGATTCGAGAAACTAGAATTATTTAAACATGCCATCACGAATGATCTTAGCAACTTTCATCCCTATATCTTGCCGTTTACTCCAGCCACCCTACAGCTAAATAGTGAAATGAAAACCCTTGATGTTGTTGTCAGTGATTTAAACGGAAAACCAATTGGCCTGTGGGGCACATATGATCTAGAGGGGGCAGCCGTTGATATTGAATACTTGATGTTTGTTGGATTTTCCGGTGAAGTAAAATATTTTACTGATGATCCAAATAAACCTTTATCACTTGAATATGAACCTCTAAAAGAAGGTAAATACATTGTTTCCTATATTGGCACAGGTGTAGATGGTAAAACATATAAAATAGATCATGACATGGTGGTAGATAACACCGCTCCAACAGTCAAATTTGATAAAGAAACAGGTATTCATGAACTATCAAATGAGGATTTGACTACAGAGAATTATGATGGACAGGATTACAAAGCATTTTGGGTTCATGGGAATGTTTATGATGATACGATTGACTATTTAAAAAGCAGAGGGCATGACATCACACAAGAAGCAAATACGGTCTATGCTTATCAAGATTCTTACTGGCCAACAGCGCAATTTTTTCCAACAGCAAATGGCGACTTTAAATTTGGTGTCTTACCAGAAGAATATGCAAATTATCCAACAAATGTAGCCGTCTATACGTATGATTACGCTACAGCAGGAAATCCGATTTTTCCAAGCTTTACATTTATTAATAAAGGTGATAAATATTCAACAATCAAAACAACTACCACGGGTGTAAGTCTTGGATCAGAATTTGTAAATACGTTTTCGGTTCAAAACGCTATTGATCTAACAAGTGCTAATGTTACCATCGATATTCCAAATTTCTATAAAGTGATAGACGTCAAACCATCACAACAATTAGATGACTTAGCAAAGAAAAATAATTGGAATGTTCGTGTAGCAAAGCCACAGGTTACACCAAACACTTGGTCTGAAATTTCAACATTTGCTGTGGAAATCACCGACAAGAAGAGTAATCTTCCAGTTTCCATAAATGGCGATATTAATTTGTTAGATATCACGCTAAAAGTTATCAATGACCTGAATTATTTTGTGGAAAGTGGATTCTATTATCAAGAATCATCTTACCAGTCAGCGACTGGAGACAAGTATACGTTACCAACTTACGCTGATCGCTTTAAATTCATCTCTCAGCACTCCATGGTAGAAGGATACTATCATGGCGAAGCATTGAGTTATGAGAACTATGATCTAGATTTTTCAAAGATTGGTACAAAGGCTTATGTAGTAGATAAAAAAGGAAAGCAGTATAAAGCTTCGATTGATGAAAATGGTTATATGACAATAGTAGATATCCCTGCAATAGAAGATGAATATACGTTAGTGGTTAACATCCCTGGACATTACGAATACCACAAAAAAATCAAGTTAAGCAGGAACATTGATGGAAAAGTTCAAGGTATTTTCTATAGCTTGTATACAGATACAGCTCCCGCAGGTGATATTAACGGAGATCATGTCATTGATATTTATGATGCAAAACTAGTTGCTAATAATGCAGGAAATACTGGTGATAGATTAAAAGAAGATCTTAACAAAGACGGAGTTGTAGACATTATCGACTTTAACTATATTGAAAAGAATTTTATGACAGCAAATCCGTATTTCTCAACTACCAATAAGCCAGTTGAAAAAATAGGTAAACTTACTCTAGAAGAATTAAAAACACGGTTTAATTAATCATTTAGTCTCATAAAGAAAACTCCCTTCACTTTCGAAAGGGAGTTTTCTTTTCCATTAATCATTAAGTTGAATATGTCTGCATTCGAGAATGGAAATTGAAATGCTCTAAAAACTTCTTTGTGTTAATGGAAAAAAGATTATTCTCCGATCGTACCCAACCTACACCTATTTTTTCATGTTCGTAATGGATGATGTCGATAGGAACGATTTCGCCGCTTACTATGAGAGGATCATTTTTATGAGAAAAATCTGGCCCGAAGCTGATTCCTAATCCCTCTAAAATTGCCTTTTTTATGACTTCAGTATTATCAGAGGTAAATAAAATATTCATTGGCCCAAATTTACTTATTAAATCTTTAGCAAAGCGTTTCACATAATCACCGTTATATAAAATTACGTTTTGAGTCATTAATTGTTGGGGAGTGATCGATTTCGTTAAAGCTAAAGGAGAAGTTTTGTTGACATACACCTTCATCTCTCCTTCAAGTATTACTTCAAATCGTAAATCATCTCTTTTTTTTATTAATTCCTCGTAAATCGTGATGAGGCCAATATCAATTTGGTTATTTTCTACATGCTCAATAATGAGCTGTGTGCTTTTTTCCGAGATTTCTATATTCACATTTGGGAAAGCGTTTTTAAAAGAAGATAAAGGTTCTAACAGGAACAACATAAAGCCAGGGATCGATGATAACTTTAAATTTCCCGAAATGACACTGTTGAAAGATTGGGCTTCCTCTTTAAATTCTTGAAGTCTTGCTAATACCTCGTATGCCTTTTTAATTAACGTCTTGCCTTCAGCAGTTGGAACGGCGCCAAGTCGACGGTGACGTGTAAATAGTTTAACACCCAATTCATCTTCTAATCTAGTAATTGATTGACTGATTCCCGATTGTGAAACATGAAGTTTTTCTGCTGCTATCGAAATTGATCCTGTTTCAGCAACCTTTACAATGTATTCTAATTGTTCAATATGCATTGTTTTCTCCCCTTTAAATATAGAAGCACAACTTATATTAACTTCATTAATGGTTGATTTATTTAAGTGTAAATTATATATATAATTAATTCAAGCAATTAATAATTTTCTAAAAAATATTATAAAAGGAGGAAGAAGTATGAATTTAAATGAGAATTTAAAGTACAGTGCAGCAAGATTTCCAAATCGTACCGCTTATACGTATCTGTATGAAAGAACGACGTATGCAGAACTTGATAGTTTAGTAGATTCTGCTGCGTCGGGGTTATCCGCTGGAGGAATCAAAAAAGGTGATAAAGTAGCGATCATGCTAGGGAATTGTCCAGAGTTTTTAATTGCTTACTATGGAATTCTTCGAGCAGGTGCAGTGGTTGTACCGATAAACCCTTCTTATACTTCAGGAGAAATTTCCTATATTCTATCGAATAGCCAAGCAAAAGCTGTGATTGCCGACTCGTCGTTAGAAGCCTCAATATCTCCATTGAGAAAACAACTGAAAGATTTGAAAATGGTTATCTACACAGATTCGATTGAGTTCGAATGGGCTTGGGAGCGTCTTATTCTTGATTCAAACGAAAAAATTGAAAGCCCTTCCATTGAAGAAGATGATTTGGCGGTCATTCTTTATACTTCAGGCACAACTGGTAAGCCGAAAGGCGCTATGCTATCCCATCGAAATTTGGCTTCCAATGCTTCTTCGATGACCAAGCTTGCACAGTACACCGAAGAAGATCGTATCATTGCTGTTCTTCCCATGTTTCATGTGTTTTGTCTAGCGACTTGCATTAACATTCCGATTGCATGCGGGGCTACCATTATCATTGTACCGAAATTTAGCCCAACCGAAGTAATAAACAGTATTAGAAAAGAGAAAGCGACATTATTTGCCGGAGTTCCCACCATGTTTAATTTTCTGTTACAGGTTCCAGGAGCGACTGCAGAAGACTTTTCATCGATTCGGGCATGTTTTTCAGGCGGTGCTTCGATTCCTGTTGAATTATTACATAGATTCGAAGAGAAATATAAGGTTTCTATTTTAGAGGGGTATGGTCTTTCTGAAACAGCTCCCGTGACAGCCTTCAACCCCTTACGAGGAACGCGTAAACCAGGTTCTGTGGGTATAGATATACCCGAAGTAAAAAATAAAGTAGTGGATTCGAATGGAATGGAAGTTCCAAGAGGAGAAATCGGTGAATTAATTGTAAATGGTCCTAATGTGATGATGGGTTATTTAGGAATGCCAGAAGCTACATCTTCTGCTTTGAAAGATGGCTGGTTTTACACGGGTGATTTGGCTCGAATGGATGAAGAAGGATACATTTATATCGTTGACCGGAAAAAAGATATGATCCTCGTTGGTGGATACAATGTCTATCCGAGAGAAGTCGAAGAGGTATTATACCAACACCCGGCCATTGTGGAAAGTGCAGTGATTGGAATACCGGATAAAGAATACGGAGAAATCGTCAAGGCTTTCGTGGTCACGAATGATGAGAGCATTACAATGGATGACATCCTATTTTTCTGCCAAGACAAACTTGCCAAGTACAAGCTGCCAAAACAAATGGAATTTATGAAGGAATTACCTAAGAATAGCACAGGTAAGATTATGAGAAGAGCTTTGCGTATTGAGCAAGTGGAAGTTAATTAGTTTCATAGGGTAGGGAACTTTTATAAAAATAATGATTGGTTTTTAACTAATAGGAGGAATGGCTATGAAAGCAGCTGTGCACACATTGGAATTTCCACTCTTTATAAACGGGGAATGGAAACCAGCGAAAAGCGGAGAAACGTTTGAGGTAGTAAACCCTGCAACCGGTGAAGTCGCTGCAAAGGTGGCGAAAGCCGGTAAAGAAGATGTGGAGGCGGCCGTTTCATCTGCACGCCAGGCTTTTGATTCGGGGGTATGGTCTAAAAAAACTCCTCAAGAACGTGCGAACGTACTCATCCAATTTGGAAACAAGATTATGGAACATGCGGAAGAATTGGGATACTTAGAATCTATTAGTTCGGGGGCAACACTTCGCCGTATTTCAAATATGGACATCTTAACCATTGTTGATCTCTTACAGCAAACAGCAAAGTTCACAGTTGAATATCCGTATGTCGAATCCCTTCCTACTTTACCATTCCCTGGACCAAGCAATAACCAAGTCTGGCGGGAACCGATTGGAGTTGTAGCGGCAGTTACCGCATGGAATTTTCCAATGATTTTGGCTATGTGGAAATTGGCTCCGGCGCTGGCAATGGGGAACTCGATTGTGGTCAAACCAGCATCTAATACGCCATTATCTACCTTGAAATTAGCGGAATTGGCTGCTGAAGCAGGAATACCTGCAGGTGTATTCAATGTTGTATCTGGTCCAGGAGCAAGCATTGGAGAAGCCCTTGTTACTCATCCAAGTATAGACAAAGTCGCGTTTACCGGATCTACAGAAGTCGGCAGCCGTATTATGCAGATGGCAGCTGGAACGGTGAAACGGGTAACTCTTGAGTTAGGCGGGAAATCACCAGCAATCGTGCTGCCGGATGCGGATTTGAGTATAACCATTCCAGGAATTTTATTCGGATTCTTATCACACTCTGGGCAAATTTGTGAATCAGGCACTCGTGTTCTTGTACATGATTCCATTTATGAACAAGTCATTGAACAATTATCGAAGCTTGCAAGCACGATTACAATTGGAAATCCATTAAATATCGCGACAGGTATGGGTCCGTTGGTATCACAGCAACAATTGGATACTGTTCTTTCTTATATTGAATCCGGTATTCAAGAAGGGGCGCGATTGGTTTGCGGCGGAAAGCGTAGAATCGTAGAAGGATTTGAAAATGGATATTTTGTTGAACCTACCATTTTTGCTGATGTTCATAACGACATGAAGATTGCGAGAGAAGAAATTTTTGGTCCTGTTCTCTCCGTCATTCGTTACTCCACCGTTGAAGAGGCAATTGAAATCGCGAACGATACGATTTATGGATTAGCAGGTGGTGTTTGGACGAAGGATGTGAACGAAGGAATGAAAATTGCCCGTGAATTGAAGGCTGGTACGATTTGGATTAATGATTGGCACATGCTCCGAAGTGACGCTCCGTTTGGCGGATACAAGCAAAGTGGTTTTGGCCGGGAATTAGGACGCCATGCGTTGGACGAATATTCTCAAGTCAAGCATGTTCACTGCTCACTAGTACCTGAAGTAAGCCAAAGAACATGGTATCAAATGTTATTGGGATAATCCAGATTCATTTCTTAATAAAAATATAAAGAAGCAGGTGATTCTATGTCGACATCATTTTTTCAATTTTCTGTAAGAACAGTTGTCAATAGCGGGGCAGGATCTAGAACGTTACTTCCTGAGATGATTAAAGGGCTTGGCGGTAAAAGAGCAGTGCTATACACAGATAAAGGCTTAACACAAGCTGGTATTACAAAGAAAATTATTGAATTGTTTGAACTCATGCCTGGAATGCCTCAGCTTGTGGGTGTGTTTGAAGATATCGAACAGGACGCAAAAGGTGAAATTATTAATCGCGGAGCCCGTTTCTTTAAAGAGTGCAATGGAGATTCTTTCATTGCTCTTGGCGGAGGCAGCGTCTTGGATACAGTAAAAGGGATCAAGTGGATGATTCATAAAGGTTTGGATGATATTCGTGATGCGCTGCTTACTGGTAATGTGATGGAATGGTGGCCGGAGGCACAATATATTCCAATTCCGCATGTTGCCATTGCAACGACGGCAGGAACTGGTGCTGAGGTTTCACCGGTAGCTGTCATTCTGAATGAAAAGCTTGGAATGAAAACAAACCTTCTTCATCCGTTTATCAATGCCGATATGGCGATTTTGGACCCGGATTTAACGGTAGGTCTTCCTCCTAAAATCACTGCCTTTACAGGATTTGACGCCTTGACACATGCAGTGGAAGCCTATTTTTCACCGAAGGCCAATCCGATGACAGATGCCTATGCCCTCCAATCGATTCGGATGATTGTTGATCATTTAAAGACTGCGGTACACAACGGGAGCGATATCTCAGCAAGGGCAAATATGCTGATGGCAAGTTCGATGGCCATTTCTGCTTTCTGTTTATGTCTGAATGCTGTTCCAATTCACAATATGGCACATGCGATAGGGGCAAAATTCAATATTCCACATGGACTGGCTAATGCTGTGCTTTTGCCAAATGTGATGGAATCTTTGCCTGCATACTATTTACCGCGAATCAATGGATTTGCACAGGCGTTAGGGATTGTGAATCCCTCAGAACAACCGGAAGAATGTTTAGCGGAAGTGATCGAATATATAAGAGATCTACGCAAAGCAGTAAATTTACCTGACACGTTTGCAGAATTTGATTGTAACGAAGATAAGCTGCACCTTTTAGTGCCGGCAATTCACCATGACCCAGCAGGAGTTTTCTTCAAGATACCAGCAGACATTATCACCAAAGTGATAAATGAAGTGTTCGAGTTAAAAGCAATAGAGGCTTAACACGACCAGTGGAAATCTTGAAATAAGGGAAAACACTTGAAAACCTCCTGTTGATGTATGGTCGCCAGACTGGACATTAGTTGCCGGGAAGTCAAAAGTGTTTTCCTTTTTTAGTGTTGGGCCCTGTTTAAAGAAAGATGCTGATTTTTCTAACGGAAATCCTTATGAATGACTAAACTCAATGAGGAATCTTCTGATTTGTCTTTCATCATGCTTATGAAGGACCAATCTCACTGGGAACTCTCCCGATTTGTCTTTCATCAACCTTTATATAGGTGTATTAATAATCAACAATGAAATTTAACAAAGCTTAATGTTTAAAAAACAACAATCCTTGGAGGTTCTTATGAATAGCAAAGTATTTACTCAATCTAAGTCTGCCACTTTATTTACAAAAGAGGCAAATTTAGCAGTCTATGAATCACTAAATTTTAATGATCGACAGGATTTCTTAGATGCAAACCGCGGTTTTATTGCACCGTTAGACTCTACCATCATTAAAGATCATTCTGGGGAAGTCGTTTGGGACATCGATCAGTTGGAATTTCTTGACGACGCTGCTCCAGAAACAGTGAACCCGAGTCTTTGGCGAAATGCACAATTACAGGCTATATCCGGTTTATTTGAAGTGGTGGAAGGTGTTTATCAAGTTCGTGGACAATCAATCGCCACAACCTTCTTTATTGAAGGAAAACAAGGAGTTATTGTTTGTGATACATCAGCAAGTACGGAAACGGCGACAGCTGTAATGGAATTATATTATAAACATCGTCCAAGAAAGCCAGTTTCAGCTATCATTATCAGTCAAAGTCATGCGGATCATTTTGGGGGAATTCAAGCCGTTCTAAAATATGCGGCAGATCCGGCAATTCCAATTATCGTACCACAACATTTTACAAAAGAAGCCTTAAGTGAAAATGTTCTTTTAGGTACAATCATGGCGCGCCGAGCAGAGTATCAGTTTGGTAAAAATATACCAGACGGTGAGACGGGCTCTGTTTCTATAGGTATTGGTTCTACAATGAGTTCTGGGAGTATGAGTTTTGCGCTGCCAACGTTTGAAATAGAAAACGAAATCCAAACGATGGAAATTGATGGAGTAACTTTTAAATTTTTGTTAACCCCAAACACAGAAGCACCGGCTGAAATGCATTTTTATATCACTGATTACAAAGCTTTATTTGTTTCAGAGAATGCTAATCAATTGATGCACCAAATTTATACGGTAAGAGGAGCTAAAACTAGGGATGCCCTGCATTGGGCAAATTCACTCGATAAGACGATTGATTTATTTGAACAAGAAGAGATTGATGCCTTGCTCATGATCCATGCATGGCCTGTTTGGGGCAAAGATCGGGCTTTAGGACATTTGAAATTGCAGCGCGACTTATACAAATATATGCACGACCAGACGGTGCGTTTAGCGAATCATGGTTTAACGATGGAAGAAATAGCTGAAACCATCAAACTGCCAAAATCATTGGATATGTATTGGGGGAATCGCGGGTATTACGGTACATTAAAGCATAATTCAAAGGGGATTTACAATTTTTACTTAGGCTATTATAGTGCACATCCATCTGATTTAGATCCATTACCACAAGTGGAAACGGGTCTTAAATATGTAGAATACATGGGTGGAGCAGCTGCTATTTTGGAAAAAGCAAAAGCTGACTTTGAAAATGGGGAATACCGCTGGGTAGCTCAAGTATTAAAAAACGTCGTAATGGCCGATCCGGATAATACAGAAGCCAAACATTTATTGGCCGATGCCTTTGAACAATTAGGTTACCAAGCGGAATCAGCCAATTGGCGGAATATTTATCTTGTTGGTGCTACCGAACTAAGAAATGGAATGATTAACGATCATGCCCCATTAGATGTTTCTGGAATCGTTCACCATATGCCAGTAGATGATTTCTTAAAGTTGATGGCGGTTAAACTAAACGGACCAAAAGCAGATGGGAAAAAAATAACGTTGAATGTAACTCTATCAGATTCTAACCAAAAATATGCAATTTATATAGAGAATTCCGTTTTGATTTATAAAGAAGGCATGGTAGACGCAAACCCAGATGTTTCATTAATTCTTGATCAATTAATATTCTATGGAATTGGAATGGGTGTTCTTTCACCTGAACAAGCAGTTGCTTCAGGTAAATTATTGATTTCTGGTGACCAAACGAAACTGAAACAATTTTTATCACTATTTGATGAGTTCGACCGTTTTATCAATATCGTAACACCATAGATCGTACTAAAAAATGGATGTACTTGAGGAAGGGCTGAAAATTGGATGAAACGTTGGGCGAAATGGATTATTTTACTTGCACTGTTTATCATGTCAATTGTTAATTTTGCTGATAAGTCCATCACAGGATTAGCCGGTATCCATATTATGAAGGATTTAGACCTCACCTCAACTCAGTTTGGAATAGTAGCTAGTAGTTTTTTTTGGTTGTTTTCCATAGCTGGAATCATAGGAGGTGCTTTGTCGGATCGGTTGGGCACAGGTAAACTACTAGCGATTATGGCGATTATTTGGACAATCGCACAATCGATGGTGCTGTTTGTATCAAGTTTACCATTATTGATAGTTAGTAGAGTATTACTAGGAGCTGGGGAAGGTGCTTTTTCTGCAACGGCAGTAAGTCATATAAGTAAATGGTTTAAACCAGAGTCACGTGCTTTTGCGATATCGATTATTAATTTTGGTAATGTTGTCGGAATCGCTGTAACAGCACCGATAATGGTCTTTCTAATTTCCTCTTACGGGTGGAAACAAGCATTTTTTATTTCTGGTATTTGTAGCTTTCTTTGGTTAATAGCTTGGCTATGGTTGGGACGTCTTAGACCAGATGATTCATTTGAAGAAGAGGGAAGTAGTCAGGAAAACAAACAAGAGAAAAATGTGAAAGAAGTGTGGAGGGCTTTAAAATCTCCAATCTTTATTTTAACAATCTTAGTTGCATTTATTGCCTATTCTATTATTGTCTTTGGTCTTACCTTTAATCCTGCATATCTTATCAAAGTAAAGGGATTAACGGAACAACAGGCAGCAAATGTAATTGCAATCTCCGGATTAATGGGGGCACTTTTAGGTATATTCCTTGCTTTTTGTTCCGATCGTTTATACAAAAAAACTCAAAGTTTATGGACGTCGAGAATTCTATTTACTGGTATTTGTGTCATTCTTGCAGGGAGTTTTTACGCGCTTTATCCTCTCGTGAATGGATATGGTTCTATTATCATCATCCTTTCGCTAGTCAATGCATTAGTTGTCACCATTAACACACTAAATCCGGCTTTAGTCATTAGTTTACTCCCCGAACGGAGAGGTGTGATGGCAGGTAGTTATTATGGAATTATGTCTTCAGCTGGTATTGTTGCTCCTCTTATTTTTGGAGAGCTCATTCAAACTTTTGGTACAAACCCAGCAGGAGGTTATGATGTATCCATTTATGGAATGTCTGTTGCTATGGTGATTGCAGCTATACTTGTATTCCTTTTCGGAAGACCCAAAAAACGAGTATCGGCGGAGAATGATCATAAAATAGTGAACCTCTAGTGGCAATTGGATTTATTAATTTTTATAAAAGGTGTGAGTATAATGACAGCAAAAAAAGAGAATCAAAAAGAATCATTGAAAGAAACGAAAACACGAAAAAAATTACAAAAGGCAGATGAAACAGTAGAAACTGTAAATGAATCTGCGGCAGCGGAGAATCACGTCGAGAAAATGACGATCGATGGGGAAAATGTAGAATCGCTTTCTAGCCTAGACATGCTCTGGAATTCTAAATTTCAAGAATTAGATGAATGGGCAAAATGTGCTGAACATCGTGATGAAGTCTTCTTAAGTGAGGTGAGACGAATCTCTAATAGATTCCAGCGGAGTCAGGCGAATCTAAAGTCAATAACAGAGCAATTTACAAAGGAAGTTACTCAATGGGAAAAGACTGCTCGAGATGAATTTTTAATGTCAACAACCCTGCTGCAGCAATTCTTTCCAAATAGATCTTATGAAGAAATAAATGCGCAATTTGATCATATTCAAAATTCACTAGTATCTCTTCTAAAAACTCCAAGTCAAACCATTTCAAGCTGGAAGAACATGGAGAATTTCGTAGAAATGATTGATCAATCAATTGAACTTAGAAAAAAAGAAAGATTGCAATATATCAAAAGTATTAAACAAGCTGCAAATCCGTTCTATGAATATCAAAAAGGATTTGTCAATCTATTTGCAAAACAATTCAAAGAACTGATCTTCCCGCTAAATAAATATATGGAAGAGACGGAAGAATCTTAATTTAAGGAGAGAAACAGAATGTCAAATGAAAAAAATTATGATCCTTTTTTGGGATTAAACCAATTGAGTGAAATGTGGGACAAACAAATTACCGGCCTTTTATATAACTTAGCGAATAACAATGAATTTGTTCGCACAGCGAGTAATGGATTAAACACCTATTCAATGTACTTGGAAAAAGTAAGAAAGAACCAAGAGCTTTTTGCCTCTCTGATGAATATCCCGACAAAGAAAGATGTAGCGAATGCTGCAAAGCTATCCATTCAGACAGAGGAAAAAATTGATATGTTAGAAGAACAAATTTGGAATTTACAAGACAGTGTAGGCTCCATTACGAAAGCTAATGTAGAAATGTTTGAAGAGGTAATAAATATTGTCATGCAAATGAAGAATGAATTCCAAAAAATTGCCCAAGAGGTGACGGAAACGAAAAAAATAAGAGAAGACCTTCAGGAATTACGGAAAGAAATAGACAGAGGTCTCAGCGCATTAGTGAGGGAAAAAACGAAAAAAGAATCGGATAAAAAGCAGGATAAAGAGCTAGTCCTCTCCGGCAGTAACAAATAACATTAAAGAGAGCAGTGAAAATAATGAAAACATTAGGAGCAAATCTTTTTCCAAATCTAGATGTAGAAAAAGAAACGAAACGTTGGAAACAGCTTTATAAAATTATGACCGAGCCAAAGCCAGAAATTATTCCAACACCGAGGCATGCTGTCTGGAAGAAAAATAAAGCTACCTTATGGTATCATCCTGCAAAGGAAAAAAGACATGCCATCCCAGTATTTTTAGTCTACTCTCTATTAAATAAGGTGTACATTCTAGACATTGGTGAAGGAAACAGCGTTGTAGGCGGACTTACCGAGCGTGGCTATGATGTCTATCTATTAGATTGGGGTTCCCCTGGACTTGAGGATGCTGATATCACACTGGACAACTATATCATCGATTATTTAGAGAATGCCCTTAAGCGAGCGTTAAGACATTCAGGTGCAAAGGAAATATCCCTTGCCGGTTATTGCCTAGGTGGAACCATAGCAGCGATTTTGGCTTCTATAACAGAGCTGCCGATTAAGAATTTATCTCTTGCAGCCGTCCCAATCGATTTTAGTATTGGCGTCCTTCCTGATAAATTGCTGGAAGGACTACAAACAGGGGAGCTAAGTGTGGACGGTTTTGCCGATGCCCATGAGACCATTCCTTCAGAACTGCTGTATTTGATGTTTAGGATGCTCTCACCAGGTGATGGAAGTACTAAAATCAATCTGTTTACCCGTGCACATGATGAGAAATATGTAGAAAAGTGGCGCCGTATGGATAAGTGGACGAAGGACACATCTTCATTTGCCGGTGCTGCTTTCAAACAAATGTTTAATGATCTCTATAAAAACAATAAACTCTTAAAGGGAGAATTGGTGATTGGCGGTAGGAAGGTGGATTTAAAGAATATCAACTGCCCGCTTTTTGTCTTCTCTTGCTCACGTGACACACTTATATTAGAAAAGCAAAGTCTACCGGTGATGGACCTTGTATCAAGTAAGGATAAAACGTATGAGGTTTTTGAAGGTGGACATGTTTCACTGGTCTTGACCGGGGTATTCGCTGAAATTTGGGATAAGTGGCTCTCAGCTCGATCACAGTAAATTCAGGAGGTCTTTGTTTCGGACTAATAGTGTTTATAAAGGGGATTTTATCATTAATGAAAGCTTTATATAGAATAGAAGAGTCACCAGGAGAAAGTGTAAAGTGTTTGTTTCTGGTTTATTTTCTCAATTAGTTTTCAGATTTTTATGCATCTTTCATTTATTTTATTCATGAATCCATAAGTATTCATGGTTAGAATAGTAGACTGCCAAACGCTCAATCATTGAATGATTATTCATTCAGTGATTGAGTTGTTTTTATATTTAGGGAATTAGTAGAATTTTTACTTCTTGATTTCAAAATTTTCAAAAGAGTATGTTAAAATGAAAATTATAACTGTAAAGTTGCAAGTAGAGTGCACAATACAACAGATGTGCTAGTAAAAAATAGAAAAATACATAGCAGTATATGTTAACTATTTATTATCCGATTGAGCACAATCTAAGGGGTTGGGTAAAAAATGAGTTTTAAGCAAATTCACATAAAGAATGCTTTTGAATTATCGAAGGAAAAAGTCGTCAATGAATTTTATGAACGAATTATTACCATCCCGATTGAAGCAAGGACAAATTTGAAAAATGAACTCATTACGATGATTGGTGAGGAACGAACAAGGGGAGTGTTTATTCGCTATGGCTGGCATTGCGGTGTGAGTGACGCGGAAAAAGCAATGTCGCTGGAATGGGACGATCAGATAGATTTGGCACTAGCAGGTCCTAAATTCCACATGCTGCATGGTTATTTAGATAAAGTAGAGATTATGGAAATGAGCTTTGACGAGCAAAACAAGTGCAATTTTATAGAAGTCCTTTGGGTGAATACGTTTGAAGCTTCTCAATATTTAAAAGCCAAAGGCCTAAGTAAAGAGCCTGTATGTCATAACCTATGTGGTTATGCAAGCGGTTACTTATCAAAAGTCCTGCAACAGCCTATCTTGGTAAAGGAAGTTGAATGTCGTGCGATGGGTCACGAGCAATGCAAATGTATTTGCATGCCTATTGAAAAATGGGGGGAAGAAATAACGAGTGACCTTAGTTACTATCAAGCGAATAGTATGATTCAGGAACTAGATGAAGTTACAGCAAAGTTAAAAATTGAGCGGGACCATTTAAGTAAAGCGAGTGATATACACCGGCAATTAATTGGGGAACTGCTGTCGAACCAAGGAATACAAAAAGTGGCTGATATTTTATTTGAAACGACGGGTTTAACCGTTTTTATTGAAGATGAATACAATCAAATCATTGTTAAATCAGGAAACCTGCAGGAACATCTTACTTTACAGACATATAGAGATTCGACCACTACATTTGTCCGTTATTCAGAAAAACTTTCATTGCTGCGTACCCCCATTTATTATGGACAACAAATCAAAGGCTATTGTTCTTTCGTATATACAGGAGAGAATCAACCTAATGAACTAGATTATATGATTATTGAAAATGCCGCCATAACGGCTTCGCTTATATTATTCAATGAAAGTATTAAGATTAATACGGAACAAACGATTAAACGAAGCTTTCTAAATGATATCTTAGAAGGCCGGTTAGCAAAGGAAGAAATGTATAAAATCGCCTACTATTTGAAATTCAATCCTTCCTCGACCTATTGGATGCTTACCTTAGAACGATTTGTAAACGAATCGAACATTGAAAATGAATTAGCTTCTAATGAAGAAATGATTGGTCATATCCATCAATTTTTAAAAGAACGCAACATCAATTCTATCGTTTCGCAAAAACTCAACAAAATTATTATTTTAATGGAGTACCCGACTTTTGAAAAAATACATCTTTCACAGTCGTCGTTCATTGACCAAATGTTAAAACATTGTTCACGACGCTTCCCAAAATATCGGATCGCTGTCGGTGTAAGTTCTGTCATTCAAGAGTTTACACAAACGGTCACCCTATACAATGAAACATTGGCGGCATTACGTGCAACAAACCATCGAAAAAATGTCTATTACTTTGAAGAACTAGGAATTGAAAGCGTTTTATTCCAACTGCAGGATGATCTGTTGATTGAACGGTTTGTTAATCAACATCTTGGCAAGTTGTTAGAAGCAGATAGTGATGACTTTGAATTAATTAGAACGTTATTTGCCTATATCGATAACGGAAGCAGTATAAACAATACAGCGAAGGAATTATCCATGTCGATAAGCGGATTACGCTATCGCCTGGCCAAAATTAGCGAGATTTTAAACCATGATCTGAATGATACACAATATGCCTTCACACTTTACCTAGCAATAAATATTTTAAAAGCTAAAGGAAAAATTGAGATTTAACTATGTAAAGGGTTCCGTTTTCGAATGCTTCCAAATAAACGATACAAGAATTGACGTATGAATTGGCATACGTCTTTTTCTATATTTATCAAGGGTTTTTCAGAATTGCTTTGACAACAATTGACATGGTTTTTATGTTTGACAATAAGTATTGCAATTAATAAAGAGTGCCAAAACTAATGTCAATCTCAGTGCTGTTTTGTGTACCAGTTTTAGAAATCCTTCTTCAACTAACGATGCAGTTTAGTTGAAAAACGGTGTTTAACTTGTGTTAAACAATCGGGCCATTTAATGGAATAAAACTTCTGAATAAAAGGGAATATTAAATGACAAATTGTATCTTGTGGGGGCAACTATGATTAATAAAAGAAAGGCTTTATCATTTAGTATATTAGTTATACCTTGGTTAACTACTCCATTGCTAGGGAAAAATTCTTTTGTTCGCTTTCTTCCAGTAGCAACTTTTATTGGTTATGTCTTTAGTTTGTTAAGTGAAATTGCTGATAGCCGTAAGTGGTGGAAAGTAAAAAATGCTTTATTTCCAAATTATCGTTTAGATTTCTCATACCTTTTAGGTTTATTTTTTATAACAACTATTTGGGTTTTTAAATTAACGTACGGTAACTTTATAAAATACATAACATTAAATGCTGTACTAGATTATCTTCTCGCATTCCCTATCGCAAAATTTTTCACAAAAGTTGGAGTATTCGAATTCAAGAAAATGCGCCCAAAACATTTTTACATATTGTCAGTTGGAACAGCAATCGTTATTTATATTAATCAATTATTAGTGGAACGAACTATTGTAAAAGAGGTAAAGAAATATTAGAAGATGTAATGTTTTTTATGCCCCTTATAAACTTATTAGGGATTGGAGTTATATTAAGCTGTAGAAGAGATTGTGAAGGAATTAACTTAAACTATCATATTAAAGATGGGATGGCTGCGGCGATCCTTTTTTTATTGCACTAAACCAGCTATTTTTAGGATCAATAAATTGCTCTATCTCCCCAACGATCTTTTCACCGATTAATGAGACAGTTAAGAATATCCAACTAACAGAGGCTTATGTTAAAGGTGGGATGGCAGCAGCGGTCCCATTTTCTAATTGTGCTAACGAAGCAGGTTAATTAAAGAAAGGGAAGGATTTCTTTTTTTCTGTTAGGACATTGAATTTAAGTCCTCGATGTGCTTAATTTCGTTTTTATTTCACAAAATAATTAAGGTAAATTCTATTTTTCTTAGTAAAACAACCATTCAGCTAAAATATGTTATGCATACACTATGAAAAGGTTGTTTTAATAATGTTTGAGTATATATCCATAAATCAATTGAATATAAGGAAACTGTATACCATTAAAATTTCAGGCAAGGGGGATTGGAAGTCATTTGCGATAATCAAGGTGAAGTTAATGATATAACGAAAAAACAGTTTTATTCCTTAAATACTTACTTATCTGAACAAGAAATAACATCAATAAATTCATGGATTCTAAATATAAAAAATGAAGACGTTCACCAAAAAAAACAGCAAAGGAATAGACATGTAAAAAGAGCTATAAAAACTATGGGATTAAAATATAATAAAATTGGCAATGGTAAGACAAGAATTGTCTTTGATCTTGAAAATGGATATGTACTAAAGGTTGCCCTTAATTGTCATGGCATATGGGGCAATGAAAAAGAACATAAATTATTCTTTAATTCACCTTCCCACATACAAAAACATTTATGTCCCGTAAAGGATTTTGGTTACGGATGGATTATAATGAAAAAAATGACACAGCCACCGTCAAAAAAGGATTACAGTGAGAAATTATCACTTTTGATTAAAAAATTTAAGGAGAATCGAATTGAAGCAAAAGATATGAGAAAAAATAATCTAGCACTTTCTGAAAATGGGGAAATAATAGTGATTGATTATGCGATGTTTGATGTAACTGGTGATTAACAAACCTTATTATTCTTGTCCGAGTTCGCCATCTTCATTCCCTTACCCACTCCCATCATCATTATCAGAATCGAAAAAATCATTAATTTTTGTGATAAAAGTTGTATCTTGGTGTTCAAGATAATTTTAATGTAAAAAGTCTTGTAAGGAAAAACTTTCTAATATTTGTTCCTTGTCCCTAATTCGAAGTAACATTGTGAAGAATTGTACTAAAACTAAAGGGTGCTTTAGTAAAAGTTGATGATCGCTGCGGCGGTCTTTTCTTGTTGTTGAGCTAAAGGGGCAGATTAGTAAAATAAGGAAACTTTAAACATAGTTGTTCGTAGTAATTATATATACGATCTATTTCGGAGGGACATTTATGTTTAAAATCAACCCCCAGTGTTCTTATTGTGAAAAAGAAATAAAAGGGAATGAAGTAGTATTTGTGAAAATGAGGTATCCAGAGAGAAAAGGGATGACCGAGATAAAAGCCTTTATACAATATGAAGGACAATTAATTTGTGAAGAATGCTTTAATAAGAAATCTAGCTAACAAAAATACCCCAACAACCCCTATGTATTGGGATGTTATAAAAGGGCAATTACGTTATTTGAAACTTTGCATCCTCCAATGGAAGATATTTTTGTCGTGATCGATGTAAATGATTTTGATAAGGGCAAAAACATTAGATACCAGTTAAAGAACTTTTCTCGCTATGTTGAAAAATCATTATTGTTAAGGCTGAAACATCAAACGATACCTTATATATCCCCTGAGGACAATGAAGAAGGTACATATAAAACTCATAGATTTTCTTTATGCTGCAAAACATCTGATTTTAAATACGTTCCATTATTAAAAGCAATTTGTAATCAAGACTTGGGATTGAAACCTAGTATTTTCCATAGAGTTTACTTCATAAATATCAATAAGAAAACTATATTACACGTTTACGATGACAGAGGTTGTGATTTATTAGCGACATCCCCCGAAACAATTAGACATATTTATGAAGGCTACAATGATTGGATTTTAGATTATGATAGGAATGATATAGACAAGGTATTTAAATAAAGGGATTTAGTTGGAGTTGCTTGTGGCAACTCTTTTTTATTAACCAAACGGGGCAGGTTACTTGAAGAAGGATTGTTGAATATAACTGCCGAAATATTTAACTTAAACGATGAGGACTATTAGCTTCTTAATGATATTTAAGAAAGAGATGAAAATATGGATACTCCAATTTTGTTTTATAAAATACATCAAGGTGAAGTTGACCCTATTGATTATATAAATTGGGCGTTAAAGATGTTGGAAAATAATAATGATTCGTTTTCTTTGAACATACTTTCATCTCTAAGCGAACCACTCAATATTTTTGAGGTAGAAGATTATTTTAAAAGGACGTTAAGGGAATTAAAAATGCAAGAACCTACTTTTGAAGAGTGTGCTCAATATTACATTCAGCAGTTAGCAAAAAGGATACCTGAAGAAGAAAATAGTGCAATTGATTTAGCTTATAAGATTTATGAAATAGCTCGTGAACTTGATAATTACGATGGTCTAGAAGAATGGTACAACATTAGTGAAATGATAGATGATTTTCGATATGGAGATAATATTTCACACTTAAGTAAGGTTGCTTTAATTGTAACCATTGCGAAAGAAGTCAAGAAGCTATTAAGTAGGAATAGAAACTAACTTCGTAGCTATCAGGGCTTTGTACCAAGTTAAATTAACGATTTTTTTCAGTTGTTTATCTTATAATTATATATGGTGAGTAAAGTACAATATGCATTTTAATCAAAGAAAGATGTGGGGTTAATTGAACTTTGAATGGAAAATAAAAGCCATAGTTCAACAAGTGGATGGATTACCCAAAAAAGACTGTGTAAATGTATTGGAATATTTAGAACATAGCGAGTGGGGAGTTGCATTAGAACATCTTTGTGCAACCATTTATGAGGAAAATATCTACATACCAGTGTCAGTCCTTGAACAGATTAAGGAAGTATCGATTCAAATGGGGATATGGAAAGAGATTAGGGAACAATTAAACGACTTATATCAATAAACCACCTTATTAAACTAACTGGGTGCGATTCTTCAATAATGGGGGTTCGCATTTCTTGTTCGACTATCGGGGCAGTTTAGTTGAACAAGAGTTACGAAAAGTCTTACTGTTTTTATGTCTATGTTTGAACCATATTTCGACAAAAAAGGAAGTGTCACTTAGACGCTTTAAAGAAGGAGAGCAACATATGAAAATCTATTGATCTAGATATATTATCAAAAATTTCAGCTAAAACAGGTAATACCTTAAAAACTAAGGAAAGATTTACATTTATGATTGATTCTTCATCCTTTAGCAGTATCTTTTATTACCCGTTCAATGATTGGATTCCAAATCCATCCCGTCATCTTCACTACTATGCTTGTTAAACTTCCTAGTATCGAACTGCCTAAAATATCCAAAGGGTAATGTTGTCCCATCCAAATTCGAGAGAATCCTGTTAGAATAGCGGCAAGGTACATCATACTACCTAAGAAACGCTTATAAAAAAAGACAGAAGTTGCCGCCGTAAATGCTAGAGTGGTGTGTTTACTTGGAAATGAAGAGCTCTTTTTTGATGGAAATGGGGGTAATAAATGGACCCAAAGGTTCAAAAAAGGGCGAGGTTTAAAATAAAACAGTTTAATCAATTTATTTAAAACCAACGATAATCCAATGGAAATGATAGTAAATAAAGTGATTTTTTTTTGTGAGTTATTACGAAACCACATGAAGATTAATATAAATAAGAACAAAAAACGAACTTTTTGAGAGAAGTTGATCACCAATGTATCCAAAAGCTGATAACGACCAGCATATTCATTAATCCTCTTAAATATCCTGTAGTCCATTTAAATGCCTCCTTCGTTCCTATTCTTATATCAAGTATAGTTTAGCTGTTTAAAAACGATTTATGATTAACTCACCAAAACGGGTTAGGAATGATGAGAAGTTTAAAGCCCAGCTCTTATATAGATTGTGTCATTATAATGTCTTTTAATATATCCTTACAAAAAAATAATGTAGTTCATCCATCTTTGCAGCTTTCCTAATAATCATTTCCAGTTATACTTAATACTTTTTATACAGACAATACACCTGTAGTTCACTATTAAAAAAGGCGAGGAATGAAAAATGACAGTAGCGACTCAAGTAAGCCAAACTTTAGCTGGATTAAAAAGTGCACAAGCTAGCTTAGAAACATTTGCTTTAGGGACTGAAAATAAACAGGCAAAACAGTTGTACAAAAATGCTGCTCAACAAACTCAATCAATTATTGACAGCTTAGAGCCCCGTCTTCAACAGATTCAAAAAGAAGAACCTCAATACAATCAGTGAGGATTTTTCTTGGGGTTAGCATTATGCTAACCCTTATCAAATTATATTTTCTATAAAATTCCCTTACATCAATAAAAATTCTTATTTAAGGGGGATAAGGATGACTGTATATTCTAACGTAAAACAATGTTTAGCCTCGATTAATGGAATTGAAACACAACTATCAAATTTTGCATTAAATTCCCAGGATGAAAAAGCTCAACAAGCATTTCATCGGGCGATGTTATTAGTAGGAGAAGTAAAAAAAGAGCTACAAATTCGAGTAACAGAACTCGAATTTCAGGAACCTCAATATAAACCAACTTAAAGTACAAGGTGATGAATGTGCCAGACTGGATTGATGTTTTAATACGAGGAATTTTGTGTATAGTCGTATTATTTATGATGACCAAACTATTAGGTTCAAAACAGATTGCTCAACTTTCCTTTTTTGAATATATCTCAGGGATTACTATCGGGAGCGTAGCTGGTGAAGTTATTACTGGGTTAGACAAAAATATTTCACACGGAGTAATCGTAATTTTACTTTTCGGTGGTATAACTTATGCTGTGGACTTTTTTTCCTTAAAAAGCAAAAAATTTAGAGATTTTGCTGAAGGAAAATCAAATGTTTTTATTAAAGATGGAAAAGTTATGGAAGATAGTTTAAAAAAAGAACATTACACCATTGATGATTTAAATGCCTTACTTAGGAGTAAAAATGTATTTAAAGTTGCCGACGTAGAGTTCGCAGTCTTAGAACAAAACGGTGATTTAAATGTTCTTTTAAAAAAAGAAAACCAACCATTAACTCCCAAAGATTTAAATATAAAGGTTGGAAATGAAAAGGAACCTCAAACAGTCATTATGGATGGGCAAATTTTAGATAATTCTCTTGAACAAGCAAAACAGACCCGCCAATGGCTTAATATAGAATTAGAAAAACTTGGAGTAACACTTGATAATGTATTCTTGGGACAAGTAGATTCTTATGGACAATTAACAATTGATGTTTATGATGATAAAATCAATGTCCCATCGCCACAACTACAACCATTATTAATGTCTATGTTAAAAAAGAGTCAGGCTGACCTGGAATCTTTTGCATTACAAACGGATGCTGAAAATGCAAAAAAAATGTATACAAAAACTTCCAAAAAGATACAAGAAGCAATCGATTTACTTACACCTTATCTGAAAGGGTAAAAATAAAAAGGAGGGCTGAGGAATACTCACGCCCCTTACCCTTAAATAACTACTCGTTTTTAGAACCCCTGTTATTGCCTGCATCATTCCGCCAACTTCCTCGCCCACTTGGTTACCAAACGTACCGCCAGCAGCGACCTCCTGCAACAGTGCCAAGTGGTCCAAAAGCAGAACACCCACAGCGGCACCTGTAGCACCGCCTTCAATAGTACCTAATGCTTCACCAAAGTCACTGCCACCTTAGTTTGCATTTCCACCATTTCGATTGCGTTCGTTATTTTGAGTCTTCGTATTCACTCCCTTGTTTGTAATCGGGAAGAACCATATCCTAGATGCACCGTTCACGCAACATATTTTACCCAAACCGAAATGTTTTACTTACTAATCTCTATAAATAATTTTTCTCTTTGGCTAGTATCCGTAATAGGGGTTATTACGGCACATTTATGTTCTACTGTATTAAGTTATACATGTAAAGGAAACATAATCACACTTCATCTGGAAGATTGTGAAATATTACACTTAAACTATAGGGTGCTTTTCTAAAATAAGACTTTACAATAATCTTCAACATTCGGGCGCTTTTCCGGAAAGCGTCTTTTATTATGGGTTTTATGTAATTGATTAAATCTTTGATCTTTACTTTGGTTATACTCATTGATAAGCAAATTAAAGATAGGGGGCTATTTTACCTATGGAAAGAATAATATTGTGGTCACTGCTGATAATCGGGATCACACTATTGTTTTCTAGTTTAAGAAAACCACCAATCAAAAATTGGATAATAATTTTTTCATTGTCCTCTTATTTTTCAACGTTTGTTGGCGTTCTTGTTGTAGAAGAGAAAATGCTCGAATATCCAGTGAGATTTTTAAGTAACTATTTTAGTTCCAGCCTTCTTTATGAATATCTTCTATTTCCAGTTGTTTGTATTTACTTTTATCAAACGACTTATGGTTCAAGATATCTCAACATGGTTCTACAATGTATTTTGTACACCACTGTTTTAACGATCATTGAGGTATTTTTTGAAAGATATACCGAATTAATTAAATACCATACATGGACATGGATATACACATTTATCAGCACCTTTATTCTAATGATGTTTATCCGTTTTCTAATGCAATTGATAAATAGCAAGGAAAGATATATTTAAGGAATCTCCATTGCAAGGTTTACCATTCCTTTATCTATCTATTGCTATTCTTTTTATAACCAAGAGCCTTTTTTGCTCTTTCGCATTTTTCAATATTCCGCAATCAGGCGCTTTTCTTTTGTAATAAAGCGTCCTTTTGATATGCCCGTACACCTTAAGGGATTAGATTTTGTTAAGGTAAAAAAAATTGTGAAGATTTCATAGTTAATAATGAAAACAGATCATTTGAATCATCATTTTACAATAACAACCTAGCTAAAATTCCTTCTTTTAAAACAGATATTCGCCATCCAATTAACTATATAAAGAAAACATTTAATAGGAAACGTGTTAAAAACAATTTAAATTCCATATTTATCGTATGTATATTTAAAATATTCTAAATATTATAATTCATTTCAGAAGCAGTTGTTCCATAATGCTTGAAAACGTTTACTTTATTGGAGGAATGTAAATGGCAGTGAATCTATTAGAAGTGAAAAAGACTCCCAACAAAGAAGAACTTCTTAAGAAGGCAAAAGAGGTAGGATTGTTAGCAGAAAAATATGCGTTAAAGGCGGATCAAGATTCAAAACTTCCTGACGAAGTAATTGAAAAAATTAAAGAAGCTGGTTTGCATAAGCTTATGCGGCCGAAAGCCTATGGTGGCCAATACTTAGATTACTTTACCTTTGGTGAAATCATCCGCACCATCGCCAATCATAGTGTTGCAGCTGCCTGGTTAAGTTACTTCTTTGTGATTCATGAAACCTGGGTGGCGTTTTTGCCAAAAGAAAGCCGTGATGAATTATACAATCATGGCGGATTAATGGCAGATGTGTTTGCTCCTGTTGGGAAAGTAACCGATGATGGCGAAGGCTATCGCCTTTCAGGTCAATGGAACTTCTGCAGCGGCGTGCTTTGGAGTGATTGGATTGGTTTAGGCGCCATTGCCAAGTTAAAGGATGGCACAGAGCCAGAATATTGCATGTTTATTTTAAATAAGGAAGAAGCGGAAATTATCCATAACTGGGACGCAATGGGCTTACGCGGTTCAGGAAGTAACGCGGTAAAAGTTGACAACGTTTACATACCGCCGAATCGTATTTTCCATGCAACTCGTGTCATTAACGGTGAAGGTCCAGTAGATGGTAATTATGAACAGGACTATCAAATCTTCAATGTTCCCTATATCCCATGGTTTTTAATGGGCTTCCAATTTATACAAATTGGCGGCGTTGAACGACTTATTGAAATCTTCCAAGAAAAAACAGAAAACAGAATTCGCATTTTTAACCATAATGCTAATGAAAAAGAAGCGGGCAGCAGCCAGCGCGTACTGGCCGAATTAAAACTACAATTAAGCGCTTTAAAAGGCTTAGCAAATGAATATTGTGAGAGATTAACAAATTACGAGCAAAATAGCATGACAACCTTGGATGAAGAAGAACGTGAGAAATTGTTTGGTATCCGTGGGCATATAGCAAAGACAACTTCTGAGATGGCGCTCCGTATTTTGCTCACTTTAGGTGGAAACTCCGTTTTTAAAGGACAGCCTACTGAATTATTTGTACGTGATCTTATGACATCTGCTTCACATCCGACACACCATTACGAAGATGCAATGGCTTCTTACGGCAAATCAATCTTTGGCTTTAAAGGAAACCCAATTTGGTAAATTTAACTTTGGAGGGAATGTAAAATGATGAAAGAACCTATTTTTGATGTTGCACATTTGGCACATATTGAAATTTATAGTCCGAAAGTAGAAGAGTCTGTATGGTTTTTTAAAGAAATTTTGGGAATGGAAGAATCACATCGTCAAGGTGATTCCGTTTATATGCGTGCTTACGAGGATTTTTATCATCATACATTGATTATTACCAAAAATGAGGAAGCGGGCCTTGGACATGTTGCCTGGCGTGCCACTTCACCGCAGGCGCTAGAGCGTCGTGTAAGAGAAATTGAAGCGACCGGTTACGGAATCGGATGGAGCGAAGGGGATGTTGGCCATGGACCAGCGTATCAATTTACAACACCAGATGGCCATAAAATGGAAATTCTTTGGGAAGTTGACTATTTCAAACCGACTGAAGAGCAGGCAACTCCACTTCTGAATCGTCCGCAAAAGCGTCCGCGTCGCGGTGTACCAGTACGTCGCTTAGATCATGTCAATGTACTGGCGAACGAAACCAATAAAAACGTGGAGTTTTTAGAAAATGCTCTTGGATTTAAAGTACGCGAACGGATTCTTAATAATGATAATACTGATGTAGCAGCATGGCTAAGCTCCAACTCATTGGTGCATGAAGTGGCCATAATGGGAGACGCGTTAGCTGAAAAGGGAAGATTGCACCATATTTGCTACTGGTATGGATATCCTCAACATCTTATGGATGTAAGTGAATTATTGGTCGAGCACGGCTTTAAAATTGAAGCAGGTCCTGGCAAGCACGGTGTCTCTCAGGCTTACTTCCTATACGTGATCGAACCTGGGGGCAATCGTGTTGAATTATTCGGCGACACCGGATATCAAATCTTTGACCCAGACTGGAAAACGGTTGAATGGAAAGGGAAAGATTTAGAGCATGCGATTATTTGGTACGGATCTAACTTACCACAGGAGTTCTTTGAATACGGAACACCGGTGAGGAAGAAGGAAGCTGCACCAATAAAATAGATGTTCGGCAAGAGTTGAAGGTGAGCAGAGTCTGCTAACGAACGTACAAGCTCACAATGAATGAAAACGAAAAACGAGAGGAAGCTTTCAACAGTTTCCTCTATCTTTTTTTAATAGATGGAAGGAGCAATGCATTATGACGATTCAATCGAAATATATCGATGTGAGTGGAATCAACACACACTATCACGAAGAAGGCAAAGAGTCAGAAAAGATTATTTTAATACATGGTTCAGGACCAGGTGTATCTGCATTCGCAAACTGGCGCTTAATTATCCCGCGATTAAGTGAGTCCTACCATGTATTTGCGCCAGATATTATCGGTTTTGGTAAAACAGATAAACTACCCGATCACCAATATACTGTTGAATTATGGGTACAACATTTAATTAGTTTTATAGAATCCGTTTCTGATGAACCTGTTCACTTAGTGGGCAACTCTATGGGCGGAGCATTAGCACTCCATGTTGCCTATCAAAGACCGGACTTGGTGAAAAAATTGATTTTAATGGGAAGTGTTGGTATCAAGCACCAAATTTCAGAAGGGTTAGAGCGTGTTTGGGGCTATGAGCCAAGTTTGGAGTCAATGCGAGAGTTGATTGAATTATTCTCGTATGACGAAAAAGCAGCAAAAAACGAAGAATTAGTCCGTCTTCGTTATGAAGCTAGTATAGAACCTGAGGTGAAAGAGGCATTTTCGGCCATGTTCCCGGCGCCTCGCCAACAAAAACTGGACGAATTGGCATTAAGTGATGAACAAATTCAAAGCATTAACGTCCAAACACTATTATTCCATGGCTTGGATGATAGAGTGATTCCGATTAAAGATACAAGCTACCGTCTGATTGAATTACTTCCTCATGCAGAGCTGCATGTATTTAATGAGTGCGGCCATTGGACACAAATCGAAAAAACGGAGCCGTTCGTGGAGAATATTTTAAGATTTATTAAATGATGAATGTCAGGTAATTTCTATATATCTACAATTATTAAGGATCTGTTAAAACTAAATGTTGATTTCACTGTGTTTGGAAATAAGAGGAGAATTTCCGTTTATATTTGGAAATGCCCATATTTCCTTAAAAATAGGCGGAGTTTTTCCGCTTATTGCATCTAAATCCTTGGATTTTGTCTTTTTTAAAGCAGTTAACCGGAATATCTCCGCTTATATCTGCTTTTAAAGCTGCCTCTATAAACATTAGCCGGAAGGTTATGGACGGACAAATAGTAGTTGGGAAGAAAATTGGGCTAACTTCGTTTGCGATGCAGAAGCTATTAGGAGTGGATCAGCCTGATTACGGTCATTTATTGGATAGTATGGAAGTTCCAAATGGCGGTACCATTCCGATGGAAACCCTTTTTAGCCCAAAGGTAGAAGGCGAGCTTGCTTTTGTGTTGAAAAAGGATTTAATAGGGCCAGGTGTGACAGCAGAAGATGTCCTAGATGCCACAGACTATATTGTTCCTTCAATAGAGATAGTTGACAGCCGCATTACGGATTGGAAAATTAAATTAGAAGATACGGTTGCGGATAATGCTTCTTGTGGACTTTTCATATTAGGATCTCAAAGGTTCGATCCAAATGGAGTGGATTTAACGAAAATTGAAATGAGTCTTTATAAAAATGGGGAGTTTATGAATAAAGGGACTGGCACTGATGTGTTAGGTCATCCAGCAACATGTGTAGCATGGCTGGCAAATAAGCTCGCAGAATATGATGTGACGTTAAAAACTGGGGAAATCATTTTATCTGGCGCCTTATCTGCGGCTGTTGCAGCCGAAAAGGGAGATGTCTTTACAGCTGAGTTTCACCAGTTAGGAAAAGTGGAAGTTTCTTTTGGTTAAGTGCATTTATGAGGTAACGAACAGTTGGCGTAATCTGTCACTGTTCGTAAATCTCGTAAATAAAACCATTCTGACAGATTCCTTTTTTCCCGTGCTTGCTCTGTCCATATGTAGGGTCCATTCTGACAGATTCCTCTTTTCCCGAGCTTGCTCTGTCCAAATGAGACCTCCATTCTGACAGATTCCTCTTTACCCAAGCTAACTCTGTCCAAAATGAAACCTCCTTCTGACAGATTCCTCTTTTCACAAATTCGTTTGTAAGTATTTTTGTTTTAAAACGCTAGCAAAGAGACTGCTCCTATGATTCTAGTAAGATTACTGGGGTCAAAATAAAACCTTCCTCAAAGTTCGACAATGTTTCTAAAATATCATATAGACGATAATAAGGAATATAAAGTATGATTAAAAATAAGAAAATTTTAACTAGTTTATTTAAATTAATAATCGAACAATAGGAAATTACCATTTTAGGAGGCATTATGAGATTTCGAACGAAGCTCTATACGAGCATAGGGTCATTACTTTTGTTCATTACGATTATCGTAATGATTTTAATGAACATGCTTGAACAATCAACGGTAAAAATGAATGTCGTAATCAATGATCTAAATGAGAGAATCGAAATGGCTTCCACGATTAAAGATGAGGTTTCGGTAACATCGAGTGTGTTAAATACGATATTGAAGGATCGCGGAGAGACAATCAATTCAGATTTATTAAATGCATGGGAAAATTCCAATTCAAATTTACAATTGGCGATTCAGTCACTAGAAAAAAAGGACTCCCAAGAGAAATCCCAGGAACTCATTGATAAACTTAAAATTTTACATGAATCTTATCGAAATCTGGGTCAGCAAGCGTTAATGGAAAGAAAAATCAATCCCAACGCTGTACTAACTCCTGAAATTTTTACCGATATCGAACAATTCAGTAACAGGATGGCTCAAATGGCTGAACTGCTTCATGCTCTGCAAGAACAAGGGATGAAGAATGAACTAGTCCGTTCAAAAGATACCTATAACTGGGCAGTTGAAAATATTTATTTCTACCTTGTAATCGGTTTACTCCTTGGGATTGGTTTTGCGATATGGATAATAAAAAGCACCAGCAACAACCTTAACAAGGTAACAGATGTTATGAAACAGGCAACGGCCAGTGATTTTGATAACTTACCACGGATTGAGATTACGACAAAAGGGGAACTGAGTGAAATTGCTGTCGCCTTTAATAAGATGGCTATAGCACTTGAGAAACATAGTCGAATCGAGAAACAGTTAAAAGAAGAAGCAGAAGAACTGAGCTGGCTAAATACAAATATTGCTGAGATTGCAACACTTTATCCGGAAGTAGAAAATGTGCAAATGCTGGCCAATATGCTAATCACCAAACTGGTACCTATGGTTGGGGCAAGCTACGGAGTTTTTTATCTAAAAGAAGTAAAAAAAAGCGACCAGTACTTAACAAGAATGTCTTCCTATGCAGCTTTAGGCGGGGAGCAAGACCGTAAGCAATTTCGTTTAGGAGAAGGTTTAACAGGGCAGTGCGCTCTATTAAAACAGCCCATCCATTTAAACGAAGTTCCCGGCGATTATTTAAAAATCGGATCCGGTCTGGGAGAAGCTTCTCCTAAATCGATTATGATACTACCCGTATTATTTGAAGATGAAGTACTTGCGGTAGTGGAAGTTGCCTCATTTGAAACGTTAACACCATTACATATTAAACTGCTCGAAGAGGTAAATAACAATTTAGGTATTAAAATTAATAGTATTATGAACCACATGAAGGTAGAGAATTTATTGCAAGAATCACAAGCCCTGACAGAGGAATTACAAGCTCAATCAGAGGAACTTCAAATGCAGCAAGAAGAGTTAAGGACAACCAATGAAAAACTAGAGGAACTGTATGAAGCATCTAAACAAAAGAACTTCGAAATACAAGAGGTCAGTGCAGCGCTTGAAGAGAAAGCACAGCAGCTGGAAATAAGCTCTAAATATAAAACCGAGTTTCTGGCCAATATGTCCCATGAACTTAGAACGCCTTTGAATAGTTTGCTCATACTAGCACAAATCCTCTCTGAAAATGGGGAAGGGAATCTGACGTATAAACAGCAAGAATACATTAAAACGATTTACTCTTCCGGAAATGATTTATTGAATTTAATTAATGATATATTAGATTTGGCCAAAGTCGAGTCTGGTAAACTAGATGTAATAGCAAAAGAAGTAGAATTGAATCAGCTGAGAGATTTCATCTATCGACAATTCTCACCAATTGCGAATCAGAAAAAAGTTCATTTTTCAATCGATTTGGATAGAGACTTACCATTAACAATTTCTACCGATGAACAACGACTGCAGCAAATTCTAAAAAATCTTCTAGCCAATGCGTTTAAATTTACAGAAAGCGGCAGTGTCTCTTTACAAATCCGTACTGTGATGAAAACCATCACCGAGAATAGCGGGGAAGAACAACTGGAACGAATGATTGCTTTTTCTGTTATAGATACTGGTATTGGAATTGAGAAAAATAAACAAGAGACGATTTTTGATGCTTTTAAACAAGCAGATGGAACGACCAGCAGGAAATATGGCGGTACGGGATTAGGTCTTTCGATTTGCAGGGAACTGGCTCAGTTACTGGGCGGCTTTATAGAAGTTACCAGTGAAATTAGAAATGGAAGCACATTTACGTTGTATTTACCTTATGCTCAAATGAATAACAAAATAGTAAAATTCTCCACGGCTCGTAGGGAAGCAGCCGTTAGTTTGGAAGCGACTGATTTAATCGTTAGTAATGATCAACTTTTAAAGGAAGAGTCCATCATTCAACATGGTAAATCAATTCTGAAAAACAAGAAAGTTCTTATCGTCGATGATGACATCCGGAACGTATATGCCTTAACCATTGCCCTGGAAAATCTTGATATGGAGATCTTGGTTGCCGAAAATGGCAGAGAAGCGTTAGATGTTTTAAACGAGCACCCGAACACGGATATCATTTTAATGGATATTATGATGCCAGAGATGGATGGGTTTGAGGCCATCCACCATATTCGTAACATTAACAAATTTGAAACCATCCCGATTATCGCCCTTACAGCAAAGGCAATGAAACATAGCAGAGAGGAATGCCTCGAGGCAGGTGCCACCGATTATATTAGTAAGCCAATTAACTTAGAACAGCTGTTCTCGTTAATGCAAGTTTGGCTGTTTACAAAGGAGGGCTAGGAAATCGAACAGGTAAAATACCAAGAATCTAGTAAACTAGTACAGGCACAAGAAATTGAGAGGATCGAAATTGAATTACTTCTTGAGGCTATGTATCGTTATTATGGCTATGATTTTAGAAACTATGCCTTTCCTTTTATCCAAAGGAGGATTAATCACCGCGTTCAGATTGAGAGACTATCAAGTATATCCGCACTTCAGGAAAAAATTCTACGTGAACCGAGTGTAATGGCAAGGTTACTGTCCGATTTTTCTATTAATGTGACGGAGATGTTTCGGGATCCATCCTTCTTTAGGAGTATTCGAACGAAAGTGATTCCTTTACTAAAAGATTATCCATTAATAAAAATATGGCATGTTGGCTGTTCTTCAGGCGAGGAAGTGTATTCAATGGCAATCCTTTTGCACGAAGAAGGAATCTACGAGAAGACAAGAATCTATGCAACGGATATCAATAAGAATGTTCTTGAAAAAGCAAAACAGGGGACCTTTCCGTTAGAAGAGATGAAGCTCTATACGAAAAACTATATTGAGGCAGGAGGGAAACAGGCCTTTTCTGAGTATTATAAAGCCATTGATGATAAGGTTTGTTTCCACTCCTTTCTTCAGAAAAATATGATTTTCGCCCAGCATAATGTGGTATCGGATCATTCTTTTAACGAGTTTGATATGATTATATGCAGAAATGTGCTCATCTATTTTAATAAGAACCTTCAAAATAATGTTCACCAGTTAATATATGAAAGCCTAAGTACCTCAGGTTTTCTTGGCTTAGGAAAAAGAGAGGGGGTAAAATTCACACGTTATGAAGACTGTTACCGAGAATTTGATGGACCAGAAAGACTCTATCAAAAGATTAAATAATACAACTCCTAAAAAGGTAAATATTTTAATGGTGGATGATCATCCAGAAAACCTTCTGGCATTAGAAGCTGTGCTCACTTCACCAAACTATAATCTTATTAGTGCTCATTCAGGAAAAGAAGCATTAAAATGTATGCTTCAATATGATTTTGCGGTGATTTTACTAGACGTTCAAATGCCGGGACTGAATGGTTTTGATACTGCTAAGCTGATTAAAGCACGTGAAAAAACAAAAAATATCCCGATCATTTTTATTACAGCGATTAGTCAAGATATGGAACATGTTCATCAAGGATACTCCGTAGGTGCAATCGATTATATTTTTAAACCATTTCAACCGGAAACATTGAAAAAGAAAATAGAACAATTTGTTAAAATACATCAAAATCATCAAGAAACAATTATTCAAACGGATTTGGGCCACTTACTAGCACTGAATAAAGTCAACAAAAGGCTGGATCGAACGACCTTAAATTTACGCCGGACAGAGGCATTATCAAAAGCCATAGGTGAAACGATAACCGATACCATTGTTACGTTTGATAATCAAGGCTGTATTCTTTCCGTAAATCCAGCCATCAGCACCATGTTTGGCTATCAGCCAAAGGAATTATTGGAAAAACACGTTTTGAAGCTTTTTCCCAAATGGGAATCTGAGTTGTTATCCGACTCATCATTCTCATTCTTTTCTATGATGAGACAATCAGTGGGTAATATCATTGAAGTAATAGCTGGGCGAAAGGATAAAAGCTGCTTTTATGCGGATCTGTTAATTGCCTCTACCATGATTGAGGATGAACAGATTTATGTTTGTACGATCCGTGATGTAACAGAAAGAAAGCAAATAGAAGAAGTCAAAAAACAGCGATTCCATAACTTGGAATATATTGTTGAAGAGCGGACACTAGAGCTTATTAAAGCAAATGAGAAACTGCAAAGAGAAATAGAAGAACGAAAAAAAATGGCCGACCACCTGTTCCGTTCTCAAGAAAGGTTTCGAAAGATCTTTGATTCCAGCCCGTTATTAAAGGCAATTTTGTCGCAAAAAGATATGACGGTTATCGACATCAATGCCAGCTGGACAAAATTCACTGGTTATAGCAGTGACGAGTTGGTTCATCAGAAGTTTAATTGTAAGAATTTTATTGATGAAACAGCAGGGAACTCCATTGATTTACATAAAAAGATACGAAACAAGAAAATCAGGTATGAGACGAAAGAAGGGGAAGTACGTTCAGGTTTATTATCCACGGAGTTAATCGATATCGAATCCGAGCCATGTACGCTTGTCGTATTGAATGATATTACAGAAAGGGTCCACCTTGAGAATGAAATGTATCGGCTGGACCGTTTGAATTTAATCGGCGAGATGGCAGCCGGTATTGCCCATGAAATCAGAAATCCGATGACAACGGTACAAGGTTTTTTACAGTTAACAAGGAATAAAACGGATAAATTATCAACGGATATCATTGATTTAATGTTAGAGGAATTGAACCGGGCAAATTCGATTATCACAGAATTTTTGAATCTAGCGAAAAACAAAATCAGTATGAAAAAGAAACAAAATCTGAACGCGATTATTGAAGCTTTATCGCCTTTGATCCAAGCCGAAGCGTTACGTTCGAATAAACAGCTAAAACTTGAATTGGGAGAATGTCCTGACATCTCCTTGGATGAAAAAGAAATTCGTCAGCTTATCTTGAATATTGCCTTAAATGGATTGGATGCCATGACTTCAAATGGAAGTTTGACGATTAAAACCTATAAAGACAAGGGAACTGTGGTACTAAGAATAAAAGATGAAGGGCAGGGAATCAACCCAGAGGTGTTGTCAAAATTAGGGACACCTTTCTTTACCACAAAGGAAACAGGAACCGGTTTAGGGTTAGCGATTTGTTACAGTGTAGCCAAACGACATGACGCCAAAATTGAAATTGAAACTGGTGATGAGGGGACAACTTTCTCCATTCGATTTCAGCTGATACCCAGCATAACCGCCATTTAGGATTGTTTTTTAACACCGATGAGAGGGGGATGTTGCCGTGTTAAAGAAAGGGAAGGTTATTTTTGGTATTGGTGCTGTCATTTCTGTCATTCTTCTAGGGTTTATATCCGTTACGCTTGCCGATAAAAAACCGACAGTTATCGTCGTGTTAAAAGCCTCAGACTCACAATATTGGAAAATTATGCAGGCTGGTATGGAAAAAGGGTTTAAAGATTTTGGGATTGACGGGAAAGTACTGGTACCAAGTGAAGTATCACCACAAGAACAGGCAGTTTTGTTAAAAAAGACTTATAAAGAAAAGCCTGACTTAATCATAACGGCTCCTTACAGTTCATCTGTCAGCCCGGTATTAAAAACATTTACAGATATTCCTATTCTTTTCGTAGATACAAATCTGCCGTTAGACAACAAAACAGCATATATTGGAACCGATAATCTCGATTTAGGTAAAAAAGCCGGAGCGTTTTTAGCCTCTCAGTTGCAGCCAGGCGATAAGGTAGCCATTATCGGAGGAGATTTGTCTTTCTCCGTTTTTGATGAGCGGATTGAAGGTGCTACTATTTCTTTACAAGATGCAGGAATCAATATCGCCTATAAAAATACAGGGATACCTGATGATGCTAAGAAAATTCGAAGTGTGATCACAAAGCTTATGCAGGACCAGCCTGATATTAAGGGGGTTATGACCACCCATGACACGATTGCTTTACCCGTCATTCAGGAGTTAAAGAAGCAAGGTCTCTTGATTCCTGTCATTGGGCCGGATGGTCTTACCGAAATGGTGAAGTTGATTGCAGATGAAACCGTTCCCGGTACCACGGCCCAAAACCCTTATGATATGGGCTATTTAAGCGTTGAAACAGCCATGAAAGTGTTAAAAGGTGAAAATGTTGAACCATTCGTGGACAGCGGTGTAGATATTATCATAAAAGAGAATGTACACCAGCGATTAAGTTTTTATGAGAAAATCTTGAAATAAAACATCCCCAGTGCTGACCGCTGGTAGGGAATAGCTTAGTTAAGTGAAGGTGATACAAATTTCTGTATCACCTTTTTACATAGGCAAAATTAAAAAAAGGGTATCATTAAAATTTATAGAATTTTATAAATGATAAAAGCATTAAAAGGGTGGAAGTTATGGGCATATTTGATAAATTCAAAAAAAATAAGGCAGAGAGAGACTATATTGAAAAAATTATAGCAAAATTGGGCTGCTGCGATTGTAGGATTATCGAGGTAAAAGATGTTAACGCTGTTATGTCGGTGTACCATCAGGCTCTGCTAGACGGAAAAAAAGAAGGATTTACCCCGCTAATCATTATTCCTTCAGAAATCATGGTAGAATGCCTTGATACAGAAGTGGATAACGATGATTCATTCCATGATCGTGAAACAATAATAACAAAAGCTCAGGAAATTCATGCAAAAGAATTGTTAAAGAGACTTCTTGATGAGGTGATGCCTATGGATGAGGACGAAGACGGCGATATCACAGGCGAGTTTTTAGCAGAAGGGCAGATAAACCATTTTCAATCATTAGAAGATGCAATCAATAAGAAGATTATTCTCGCCAAAATTCCAACAGATAAACCGTGGGAAGTAGCTGCTTGGGTTCCAATGGGAGGATTTAATGAATGTCCTATGCCGGATGAGCAAGTTGCGGTATTTAAATACTGGTATGAAAAATACGGGGCAACCCCGGCATTAGTTAGCCAGGATGTATGGGAGTTATTTGTAGAGATCCCTCCTAAAACACAAGAAGAATCAGAATTTCTCGCCTGGGAACATTTTGGTTTTTGTGGAGATATAGTCTGGCAAGGGGTTGGAACAGTAAATTCTTTAGCAGGAACACTAATAAATTCATCTGTTTGGTATTTTTGGTGGGATTAAAGTGACACGAACAGGACATCTTGGGGCTCAGGGCTATTATATTGGCAAATAATCATTTGGGAGGGCTTATCATATCCGGTAAAATACATAATGATGTACAGCAGGACGCATGTTTGATTGAATACATTTTATATAGGAATGGCCGTATTAGCATGAAGATCATGCATCCAATCATTTCCCTTTCTATTATGACGGAAGGGTTTTTTTTGTGACTAATTCTCTCTCCATTAAATAACGGAATTCATGTGTTGTGTCTATGGGTGATAGTCTAATCTTGGGACAATCGTGGAACATAGTATAAGATTGTGGTTATTTTATTTGAGGTAAATAACCAGTTCAATTGTGAATGAGGATGAAATTTTAAAACCTGGTTGGAGGTATGTATCAAAATGAATAAACAAAAGCAATACCGTCACGAATTGTTGGAATGGTGTCATGAAACAGCGAAAAGTCTAAGTGAACAAATAGAGCTGTTATATAGGGATTCAAATGCTGACGAAGAAGAAATCGAAGTCAATTCTGTAAATAGTTTGGAAATGGAAGAGCAAATCCAACTTGAGGAAGAAAATTTCGAACCATTAACTATCCAGAACGAATTAGAGATTCAATTTGACCAATATATTGATATGGAGGAACTAAACCAATACCGTGAGGAATTATTGCAATGGTGTAACACCCTTTATTCAAGTTGGAATATAACTAAACCGATGTTATCTAACCTTGTTGACAACGATATCCTTGAGGGATGGGAAGGAATGTGCACTCGTTTAAAAGAAAAGTTACAAGAAGATCTGCCATTAGAAAACGAAGACTATGAGACAGCTACTGCCTTGTATGAACAGTGGGAAAAGTTACTCGAGGATTCGTATTCTTATCAAGAAGAACATCAAGCTTGATTTGGATTAAAGTATAGTCCTTTCAGCAAAATGGGTTATTCGTAAATAGCCTTATTTTTTGTACGAAAGTAGCAGTTAAGTTAAAAAAGGCGAGGAGACATCCATTATTATATTGAATAAAAGCCTAATTTCTCAGGTGTTATACGTGAGAAATTAGGCTTTAGTGTACTTAAGAAAAACGGCTTTTTCTAGAATAAGCCAGAAGTTTTATATTGGAAAATGTCAATTTTAATTTCTCTTTCAATTACTATATATTCAATCATACTAGTAACTACAAAGAATTGGAACATTCACGAAGAAAGAAACTATTACCTATCGAAGAACAGTTGAAATCGAGTCGTTGTTGAGACTCAGCGTAATCGAACATATTACATTTATGACACTTTCTTTGTTGAGTTGATTCCAGTAAAATTCATAGTAGAGAGTATTTAGTTAACAGGGGGAGAAGTATGAAGGATATTGTCATTAGAGGTGCGCAGGAGACAGACGTATATTCTATTAAGGTAATATACAATCAGGGTATCGAGGATAGAATCGCTACTTTAGAAACAGAACAAAAAGATGACTCATACATGAAGGATTGGTTTGAGAAGCATAGCGGTCGTTACATGGTGATCGTAGCTGAGTATAAAGGAGAAATTGTTGGTTGGGCTTCACTAAACCAATACAATAACAGATGTGCTTATGATGGAGTTGCCGATATTTCAGTATATATAGCCAGAGATTTCAGAGGTAAGGGAATTGGTAAGGAACTGCTTGCTGAGCTTGAATCACTTGCGATACAAAATGATTTTCATAAAATGGTCCTGTTCACATTTCCATTTAATCATTTAGGTCAAGGATTATATAAGAAAATGGGTTTTCGTGAAGTAGGTGTATTTAAAAAGCAAGGGATTCTAGATGATAAATTTGTGGATGTTATGGCAATGGAAAAGCTAATAACATCAAAAAATTAGATTGGTAGCTTTGCTTATTAATCTTTTTATTTACAATACCTTTACATTTTAAATACTTGCATTTAATTGTTATTTGCAATAATATATAAGCAAATAGTTATATGTTAATTAAGTGGTCTAATATAGGAGATCCATTAACGCATGCATAAAAAGTTGGATTATACAAAAAATGAAAAAAGTATAACCTTATGGATTTTATATAAGCAAATTATTATTTAATTATTTAAAAGAGGGTGTGTTTAATGTTCAAATCAATAGTGGAATTAGAGCGAGCTGCTAACGTCTTAAAATTATTAGGTGATAAAACACGCTTAACAATTATTGCTATTTTAAAACAACGTGAATGCTGTGTATGTGAATTTCTTGAAGTGTTTGATACGAGCCAGCCATCTATTAGTCAGCATCTTCGAAAACTAAAAGATGCAGGTATGGTTAAAGAGGAAAGAAGAGGTCAGTGGATTTATTATTCCATTAATCATGACAGTGAACTATATGGACTTATAGAAGATATTTTGGCACATGTGCCAGACCAGACAGATAAAATCAAAATGATTGAAAAAGCCAATCCTACGCTTCAATGCGGATGCTAGCTTTACGTTAAATAAGGAGTGAGAGAATGAGTAAAACAGAAAAGAAACGTTTGTCGTTTTTAGACCGTTACCTAACGCTATGGATATTTTTAGCTATGGCAGTGGGTATAGGCTTGGGATTCATCTTTCCAGGATTCGTGGAAGGAATGAACGAGTTGCAGGTTGGAACTACATCAATCCCATTAGCCATTGGTTTGATTTTAATGATGTATCCACCATTAGCAAAAGTTCGTTATGAGGAAATTGGGCGAGTTTTTAAAGATGTAAAAGTCTTAGTTTTATCCCTTGTACAAAACTGGATAATTGGACCAATTCTTATGTTTTTATTAGCGATTATCTTTCTACCTGATAAACCAGAATATATGGTTGGTCTTATCATGATTGGTTTAGCACGTTGTATTGCGATGGTTATCGTTTGGAATGACCTTGCCAAAGGAGATACCGAGTATGCAGCTGGTTTAGTCGCATTTAACTCTATTTTTCAAATGCTATTCTTTTCCGTATATGCCTATGTGTTTGTTACCGTGATTCCAGAATGGGTGGGACTTGAAGGAGCAGTCGTGAACATTACGATGGCGGAAGTAGCCAAGTCCGTATTCATCTATTTAGGAATACCTTTTATCGCTGGTATGATTACACGATTTACATTGGTAAAGGCAAAAGGTAGACAATGGTACGAGAAAGTGTTTATTCCTAAGATTAGTCCTATTACACTTATTGCTCTATTATTTACAATTGTCGTTATGTTCTCGTTAAAAGGTGATACTATTGTAGCCTTACCATTAGATGTAGTTCGTATAGCGATCCCATTATTAATTTACTTTGTAGTGATGTTCTTCGTTTCATTTTACATGGGAAAGAAAGTTGGAGCGAATTACCCTGTAACAACAACTCTTGCGTTTACAGCTGGAAGTAATAACTTTGAATTAGCAATTGCTGTAGCTGTTGGTGTATTTGGAATCCATTCTGGTGCAGCATTTGCAGCTGTTATCGGGCCACTTGTAGAGGTGCCCGTCATGATAGCTTTAGTCAACGTGGCACTATGGTTTAAACGAAAATATTTTAAAGAACATGCAGCCTAAAAATTAAACCAATAATAATAAAGGTGGAATTCAACATGGACAACAAAAAAACAATTTACTTCTTATGTACAGGAAACTCTTGCCGAAGCCAAATGGCAGAAGGTTGGGCGAAAAAACACTTAGGTAATGAGTGGGAAGTGAAAAGTGCTGGTCTTGAGGCACATGGATTAAACCCTAATGCAGTAAAAGCGATGAAAGAAGCTGGAATAGATATTTCTAATCAAACATCTGATGTTATCGATCCTAAAATTTTAAATAATGCTGATTTAGTTGTGACATTATGCGGTCACGCAGCAGATCATTGCCCTGTAACTCCTCCACATGTAAAACGTGTTCACTGGGGCTTTGATGACCCAGCAAAAGCAGAAGGAACTGAAGAAGAAAAATGGGTATTTTTCCAACGTGTCCGTGATGAAATTGGAGATCGCATTAAAACTTTTGCTGAAACAGGCAAGTAAGAAGTATTTATAAAGCCAAGAGTAGAAAAGCTCTTGGCTCTAACTTAATTTTATATATATAAGTAAATACTTATATTATCCCACAGGAGAGTGTTTTTATGAGTAAAGTAGAAATCTTTGATCCAGCTTTGTGTTGTCCCACAGGTGTTTGTGGTCCTAGTGTGGATCCAGAACTAACTAGAGTGGCTACTGCTATTTTTTTATTAGAAAAAAGAGGTTTTGATATTAAGCGATATAATCTTAGCACCGAACCTGCCAAATTTGTTGAAAACATTGAAGTAAACAAAGTCCTTCACGAAATGGGGCCTGATTCACTGCCTGTTACTATAGTTGATGGCAAAATTGCTAAAATTGGAATTTACCCAACAAACGAAGAATTTGCGGAATGGTTCGGCGTAAATGTGGCAGAGCTTTCTAAAAAGCAAAGTGCTAGTTTAAAAATTGATTTAAAATAATCAACGAAAGAAAGAAGTGAATCCCATGTTTCAATCTTTCGATACGAAAATGATTGTAAACACGAAATTTTTATTCTTTACAGGCAAAGGTGGAGTAGGAAAGACTTCAACAGCTTGTGCAACGGCTGTTACATTAGCAGATGAGGGCAAAAAGGTATTGCTTGTTAGTACAGACCCTGCCTCTAATTTACAGGACGTATTGGAAGTAGGACTAACCAATACTCCGATGGCAATCCAAAATGTGCCTAATCTTTATGCTTGTAATCTTGACCCAGAAGAAGCAGCAAGAGCATACCGAGACAAAATCATTGGACCTTATCGTGGGAAACTCCCCGACGCAGTTGTGGCTAACATGGAGGAACAATTGTCAGGTGCTTGTACCATTGAGATTGCAGCGTTTGATGAATTCACAAACTTGCTTGCCGATCCATCCGTTGTTGAGGCTTACGAACATATCATCTTTGATACCGCTCCAACTGGTCATACACTTCGCCTTCTACAACTGCCAACTGCTTGGAGTGGCTTTTTAGAAGAGAACACCCATGGTGCTTCTTGTTTAGGCCCTTTATCTGGGTTGTCTGAAAAGAAACAGATTTATTCCATAACAATGGACGCTCTTTCCGACTCTATAAAAACAACCATGATTCTTGTATCTAGACCTGATGAGTCATCCTTGCTTGAGGCAAACCGTGCATCAAAAGAGTTGAAAGAAATAGGTATTACAAACCAAGCTCTAATCATTAATGGATTATTAAAATCCTATATGCCTGAAGATAAAATTTCGTCATCGTTTTATGGACGACAACGCAAGGCAATAAAGCAAATGCCAGAAGATTTAAAACAAATTGTGAGGTATTCGTTGCCATTTGTGTCATATTCCTTAACAGGTATTCAAAATCTACGATACTTATTTAAACAATACACAATGCCTCCTAAACAATCTGAAGTTAATGGCCAGCCAATAATATCACTACCTAGTTTAAATAAGGTGATTGAGGACTTCTCAAATAACAATACAAGAGTAATTTTTACAATGGGTAAGGGTGGTGTTGGAAAGACCACCATGGCATCTGCAATCGCTGTTGGATTGGTGGAGAAAGGTCACAAAGTACATCTGACGACAACCGATCCAGCGGCCCATTTAGAGTTTGTTTTTCAAAATAGTGAACTGAATGACAAATTAAGCATTAGCCGTATCAATCCAGTAGAAGAAGTTGAGGCGTACAAAGCAGAAGTTTTATCAAAAGTAAGTGCTGAACTTGATGATGAGGCAATTGCGTACATACAAGAGGACTTAAACTCGCCATGTACTGAAGAGATTGCTGTTTTTCGTGCTTTTGCAGAAGTTGTTGCAAGATCTCAAAATGAAATCGTAGTAATCGATACGGCACCGACAGGACACACTTTGCTCTTATTAGACGCGGCTCAGTCCTATCATAAAGAATTGGCTCGTTCAACAGGAGAAATACCAGAAAGTGTGAAAATGTTACTTCCACGTTTAAGGAATCCTAAAGAAACGAGTGTGGTTATTGTAACCTTAGCCGAAGCGACTCCTGTTTTAGAAGCAAGCCGACTACAGGATGACTTAAAACGTGCAGAAATTACGCCTAAATGGTGGATTATTAACCAAAGTTTATACGCAACAGAAACAAAAGATCCAATATTAAAGGGAAAAGCAGTTGCTGAAGTCGGCTGGATTCAAAAGATTACAACTGAATTGGCCGAAAAAAGTGCAATTGTTCCTTTAATGAGTGGAACAGTTGCAGTTGGAACCTTATTGTCATTAGGTAAAGCAAAGACATTAGGGGAAGCAGAAGAAATGGCTAAGGCCGCTAGACCCAAAGTAAATGTAAAACCTCAAATGAAAGAAGCGTTACAGCGTATTTTTCCTAATGCATAAGGAATAAGATTTTTTAATTTCCAAAACGAGAAAAAACAATTAAGATAAATAAGTGCAATTTTTTGAAAGGTGCTGAAGAGATGAATATTACAGACCAAGCACGTGATGTATTGAAGCAATTGCTTCAAGAAAACGATGCTAAAAATATCCGTGTCTATTTTAAGGGCATATCTTGAGGGCAGCCACGTGTGGGACTGGCTCTGGATGAGCCAGATGAAAAGGATAAAGTAGTAACTATTAATGAAATATTGATAGCAATTGATCCTGATATAGAACCATATACGGAAAATCTAACTTTAGATTTCAGTAAAGAGGCGAATGGGCTTGTGTTATTAGGCAATGAAAGCAATTGTTGTTAAAAGATAAAGGAAGGGAAGTTAGATATATTAAACTAACTTCCTTTTTATTATTGCTCATGAAACAGAGTTAATTTTTTGTCTTGCTAATTGCTTATAGGCATCCAAAAATCTTTCTGTTTTCAGGGTACTAGCATGATTAACAGTCAAAATAACAACCTCCTAAGGACAAATGCTTAACAACAGCACACGTAATCGCAATTTGTTTTGTCGATAGTTAATTGTGGTTTCGAAGTTAATTTTTTTACTAGCTTTTGAAGTATAGTGTCCTTACGGAAATCTTCCATTTTCCAGGCATTTTGTGTTCTTCTTTCAACTTCCTCTTGGCTTAATTTCATCAATTGATATACTTCATTCACATTAAACATGTTGATTTCCTCCCTCCTATTAATCAAATAATATTGATGTATTAATCAAAAAAAATTGATTTAAAACGTAAAAAAATTAGCAACAAGTTGGTTTGAAGATACAGCAAAGTTCATGTGACAATAAATTATTAAGCTCATCTTGATTCAGTTCATAGTAACTCCAGGTGCCCCTTGTTTCTTTTTTGATAATGTTAGCATCTAATAAAATCTTTAAATGATAAGATAATTTCGATTGAGCCATATCCATCATGGGAACCAAATCGCACACACACATAGAACCATTTTGAGTTAAAATATTCATGATTTGAAGTCTCTTTTTATCAGCAATAGCTTTGAATTTTAATTCATATTTCTCAAACACTTTATCTAAGGATATATCTTGTAATTGAATTTCTTCTTTCACCTTTATCACCTGCTTCTTTAATCAAATAAACTTGATACATTCATATTATATCCAATTTTTTCATGTGTCAATTGGTTAAATCAAAAAAAATTGATTTAAAATTATATTTTATTATATTTCTGAGGAGCTAAAATGATACAAATTAAAAATCAAATTTTTTTGATAAAAGAGTTGTAATTAGAAAAAATTGCTAATATACTGAAATTATAAATCAAAAAAGGTTGATTTATGAGTTATAAATCAAAAAAAGTTGATTTATAAAAACATGAGGGAGTTGTTAATATTGAAAATACATGTAGGAGTGAATGTTACCGATTTAGAAAAATCCATTCAATTTTACAAAAAGGTTTTTAATTCGGAGCCAGTTAAGGTAAAAACAGACTATGCAAAATTTTTAATTGATGAACCAGATCTTAATTTTACTTTAAACTTGAAAGACGCAGTTTCAGGGAACCAGGTTGGACATTTTGGATTTCAAGTGGATAATCTAGAAGAAGTTCTGCAGCATAAAAACCGTTTAGAAAAATTAGGGTTCTTTGCAAGAGAAGAAATGGAGGTTACCTGTTGCTATGCTACTCAAGATAAATTTTGGGTAACCGATCCAGACGGGAATGAGTGGGAGTTCTTTTATACAAAAGGTGATGTAGAGACCATGAAAACTGAATCAACATGCTGCACAACTCAACCAATAAAAGTAGAAATCAAAACCTCTTCATCTTGTTGCTAAAAGATTGGGGAGCATCGTGCTCTCCTTCCCTTTTTTATTACCATAAGAAATTCAAAAATATAGAAATGAATGTAGGTGAACTGGTGCTTGGTAAATGATGAAATACGAAGTTTCTTGAAAGCATTGGCAAGTGAAAAGAGACAGGAGATAATTCTTTTATTCTTAGATAGGAAAGAAGTAACTGTAAATAGAAACTTTAGCATTTTCCCATTCAATATCATTTATTATATCTTTGACTTGATTAACTCGCTCATTATGATTAATTTCTTTGAAGTCTTCATAATTATTTTCATTCCCCATATACTTTTGGGCTTCAATAGTTTGTTCCCCGTTTTCTATATCATTTGAACAACTTACAATAAACATAAAAATAATTCCAATGGGTACGGCCACCTGATTACAAATTTGGATATTCATATAAAAATTCTAATATTGAAGCGAAAGCAGTGTAGTATGAGCTTTGGATAAGCCCACATAAGGACAAAGTAGAACTGGTTATTGATGCTGAACGTAAATATGCTCAACTAGACAAAAAGAAATCGGCAATCCTATACGAACTTATTACGGAAGAAAAATTATCTGACTTAAAATAATGGATAAGACCAATTTCTTCCGTGGAAGTAGGATTTTCTGAAAAAATAGTAAGCCCGACCGATATGGAAGGGCAATTTTTGTTATTTTTGCTTTGCAATTTCTGTTCTATTAGGTGCAAGTGGAGGTTGTTCTAACCAGTTATTTTTTACCATAACATTAAACCAATTTTTTGTAACCAATAGATTTTGTATAATTGTAGCCTCATAAGTGGCCACTAGGTCTGTGCGCATAGCTGTTGCAAGACCTGCCCCGTGGTAGGTTTGTGCTGCTTGAAACATAAATCCCATGTGATACATTAATAACTTATCTGAAAATGGAGAGTCGGTTGAAATTGACACTTCCGTTTCCAATGATTTCGGCACTGGCAGGTTATCAGCCTGGAGTATTTTTGCTAATGCTTTTATTTGATCATCTGCAGTTTTTTCAGATTCACTTAAAAATTTTCTTACTTCTTTGGATTCCGCCACTTGGCTGAAGGCAATAGATAGTGTTTTAGCCATGATACTTTTTTTTAGGTTAAAAGAAATACTAATGATTTCAGTAGCAGCAAGAGTTCTCCCTTTCCCAAAGAAACCATCCTTAAAATCAGTACTTGAAATAAATTGAGGATGTTCATATGCATAAAATAATGGGTCTCTCTGAAAAAGTCCTTTATCAAGTAATAAGTCAATCGTTTGGTTATACATCTTTTTCGCATCATTATTACATGAGTCATAAAAATCTCTTAAGTCTTTTCTAACAGAAATGCTAAACGCAGTGGTATGTCCTAATAATCCATGTAAAGTCATGATGTGTAAATAATTTAGGCAGAATGCATCTGAAAATAATCTCTGTTTTCCTAAGAACAAGTCGGATTCATTAAATCCTATGGGGACAGGAAACCCTTCACTCTCAAAAAATGTGATAATTTTCTTCTTTTGATCTTCGAATGTCTTAATAGCTTCATTAAAAATCGTTTTTATTGCTTCATCTTCAATAATTGAATACATATATCTATTAACTACATCTACCGCTGTTCCGTTTACATACTCACCCCATAAAGAACCTATTTCAGAAGATGTGAGTTTTAACTTATGCTCATCCACACTATCACCTCGTGAATATTATTTCCAATTCAGTAAGTGTTAAACACCTAGCTCAATAATTCGCAGCCATTTTTTATTCCGCTAATTGGGAGGTTAGTGGAATAAGAGAATACAAATTAGGATGAGCTTTTCGATTGCTGTGCTCATTTTTCAAAATGCCGACCAGAACCAACTAATACATATATAAAATATGAAGGGCGGGAAAAAGACATCCATCCATTCGATGTCTTTTTAATTTTCATAGTCCTTTTTAGATTTTAATTCATAATATTACTATTTATAATTTTCGCAATAGTTATTGCGTGTTTTTAATACATGTAATATTATTAACCATAATGATGTTAGGAAATATAACATGAGTATGAGGTGGAGAAAAATTGAAAAAAATAGAAGCAATTATAAGACCTGAGAAGCTCACGGAGACGATTAAAGGGTTAAAGAATATAGGAGTTACAGGCTTTACTGTGTCACAGGTAGTCGGTAGAGGGAAACAGAAGGATACTCAAGGAGTTTATCGTGGTAAGAATTATAACGTGACTCTACATCCAAAAGTAAAATTGGAGATTGTCCTTTCAGACTACATGGTTGAACCTACAATTAAAATTATTATAGACTCTTCTCAAACTGGAGAAGAAGGGGATGGGAAAATTTACATCTATCCGATTCTAGAGGCTTTTAACATTCGAACAGGTACCACAGACTTTGATATTGATGATTTAGCAGATAAGGAGGACTAATCAACATGGAATTAATGTATTTAAATACTGTATGGATTGTGTTGGCAGCCGCAATGGTTCTATTTATGGAAGGTGGGTTTAGTTTGCTAGAAGCTGGCCTTGTTCGAACTAAAAATGCTGTCAACGTAACAATGAAGATATTTGTGGATTTAACTATAGGAGCCTTGGTTTTTTGGGTTATAGGTTTTGGAGTTATGTTTGGAAAAGATGTCTACGGATTTATTGGTACAAATTTATTTGGAAGTCCAGAAAAGATTGCACTTTCAATCGAATTACCAAGTGCAGCTTTTGTATTGTTTCAAATGGGTTTTGCAGTAGCTTGTATCTCAATTGTTTCTGGTGCAGTGGCTGAGCGGATGAATTTTAAAGCGTATATTTTAACAGCGGCTCTTATCTGTACGGTTATTTATCCCCTTTCAGGTCACTGGATTTGGAACAGTGCGGGTTGGTTAGCAAAATTAGGAATGAAGGATTTTGCTGGTTCGGCTGCTATTCATGGGGTTGGTGGTTTTGCGGCTTTTGCCATGGCAAAAGTATTGGGAGCAAGAAAAGGAAGATTTAATTCAGATGGAAGTGCGAATGTTTTTGCTCCAAGTAATATTCCTTTAGCATCAGCTGGTGCGTTTATTTTATGGTTTGGTTGGTTTGCTTTTAATGCAGGAAGCACATTAGACGCTTCAAATATAGCCCTTGCATCTATAGCCATTAATACAATGCTAGCTGCAGCGAGCGGTGGAACTTCTGCCCTTCTTATTACAATGAAAAAATTTGGAAAGGCAGATCCAAGTATGACAATTAACGGAGTATTATCTGGTCTTGTAGCTGTAACAGCTGGATGTGCTTTTGTTTCTCAATGGAGTGCGATTATTATTGGGGCACTCAGCGGATTAATTGTGATATATGCAACACTTTTAGTTGACCATTTAAAAGTTGATGATCCAGTGGGAGCAGTAGCTGTTCATGGCTTCAATGGTGTTTTTGGAACGATTGCAGTAGGGTTGTTTGATACCTCTCAAGGTCTTCTAACAACAGGGAATTTCTCACTTTTAAAAGTACAATTACTTGGTGCAGCAGTAGTTGCTGTATGGGGACTTCTTGGTGGTGCCTTTATGGCCAAGGTATGTGAGAAGACTGTCGGACTACGAGCCAGCGAACGTGAAGAAGAAGAAGGTTTAGATATGTCATACCACGGTATTCCAGCTTATAATGAATTAGAACGATTCACAGATTTACCTACGAGTTTATATAATTTTGAAGAAACGACAGGAATTTCGGTTGCTCCTACAAGAAAAGAGAAAATTAGAGAAGTAATTTAAATATATAAAGTAGCTGTCCTTAAGTTACATCCTTCTTAAGTAAGAACAAAATTTCTTACATTTTCCGTGGTGAATCTCTGATTCATGGTTGGCTAACGGGTGATTGTGAAAATGCATTTACCTTAGCAATAGAGGACATGTTATATATATATAGTTAATACGGAGAGGACTTATAATATGGTTAAATTGGTTATTTGGTCTTTATTTATTATTCCTTGGATTACTTTAATCTTTTTAGACCGATCAGCAATTCGGAGATATATGCCAGTCGCTTTACTAGCCACAGTGTTCAACACAATATTGGCACAAATGGCTTGGTCATATAACTGGTGGAAATTTAAAGAGACTCTTTTTAGCTGGGACAAAATAGCACCATTATTTACTGTATACAGCATATTCTTGGTCGGAACAATCTGGATATTTTATTTTACATTTCGAAAATTTTGGGTGTATATAATGGTTAATTTAATAATCGATCTTTTCTACGGGATGGGTCTTATTAAAATTTTAAACAAACTCGAGATAAGAGAATCTGGTAGTTTTACACCACTTAAAAATCTTTTGGCAATGACCATACTAGCTGTCATTTTATATCTTTATCAGTTATGGCAGGAAGATATCTTTGATAAGGAAAAAGTTAAGTAAAATTCATTCGATACCTAATAATAAAGAAGGACTTCTTCTTCAATTAACCACTGCGATGCTTCATTAACGAAGGATCGCTTTTTCCTATTCAAATAACGGGGAAGTTTATTTACTAAGAAATGATTAAATTTATTGAATAAATAGAGGGATTTTAATAATAATTATCGAAAACACTCATAGTTATTTATCCGAAAGTATCATGGAGGAAGAAATGAAGAAAGTAATATACATGATTAATCCGAGTTCAAAAGTGGCTGGTGTTTCGTTATTAGAATTGAAAAAAACAGAAAAAGCACTTGGTGCTATTTTTCCGGAGGAATATAAAGAACTTTTTTTATCAACGAATGGAGCAAAATTTGGTGATTGGACTTTGTTCCCTATTCGAACTAATGAACAATCAGCATCAACAGTTGATATTGTAAAACATAATTGGGAGAAAAGTGCGGTAAATATACCGACTGATATAATTTTTATTGGTGAAAATATCAATGGTGATAAACTTTGCTACCGTATTAGAAAAAGATTTATGCAGGAACTAATCTTTATTTGGAATAATAAAACAGGCATAAGCGATTGTAAAGCATCAACTCTAAGCCAATTTATTGATTGGTATGTGCCGAAAATGAATACTAAAACGCCTAAAACAATTGGTACTTTTACAGTAGAAAGTGGAAAGTTAATTGTTACGGATCCATGTTATCCGTCCGATGAAGAAGACCTGCAAATCATACTTTTAAATGTGAAAAATGGGAAATGGACAGCAGTCATTACCTACACAGATGAAGAAGTGGTTGAAAGTTTACTTGTATTTTATGGACAAAAGATACCAAGTGGAAAATGGCATGATTGTGATAAACCGATTGGAGTTGACTCGGCCCAAGCTGGAATCTTTGATCTTGCATTATTCGGGAGAGATGACGCTATCCAATATGAACTGAAAAATGTTCATGACATAGAGATAGATGAAGTTGGATTAAAATATTATGTTGCATGTTGTGATATGGTTGATACTAATGCACAGGGGGGTGTTGTTCCAGGTGGTGCGGTTGCCATGTCTGGTTATGGTGACGGAATGTACGAGGTGAAAATAAAATATAACATTTCTAAAGAGGTTGTTGGAGTAAGGATCGAATTTGGAGATGATGAGGATTAATATTTTAGAGACGTATAGTGAAGATAGACTTGTTCTTTTTTAACTGTCGGGGGCTTAAGTTCACATTTGGCTGCTTCGGCAGTTTTTTTGTTTGTTCCTCTAACGGTGCAGTGTCAGTTTTTTTAGTTATATCACATTGATTGAAATATGCCAATCAACTCTTCCACTAACAGAAAAAGGCATGGTCTTTAGCCTTTTTTCCTTAAAATAATTTACCAGTAATGGCTCCGCCTACTCCAATTACCATGATAGACACACATGCAATCCCACTAATAATAGAATAATTAATCATTGTTAAGAACTTGCTTTTTTGATGTTAAGGTTCTGTTAATGATTTCCCAAAAAAACGCGGTAAAGGTGGCAGTCTACGTGGATTAATCCCATTCAAATATGCTCACATTTTTGTAAAATATTCGTTTTCTTTCCGTTTGACTGGACATAATGGTAAAAAAGGTCGATGTTGGCTCTAGCGGATGTCTGGAGTCCAATAATGAGGAGAAAAAACGATGTATGAAATAACCGTAAAACTTCCAGCCAAAAAGATTGAAAGAATCATTCCCCACTTATATCAAATGGGATATCATCAAACCTTTTATGAGGTTCCATTAGATGTTGTTACAGATGCCAATGGTTATGCCTTTGTAGAGAGAAAGAATGAAAACACAGACCTTAATATCTATATCAACGATTTTATCGAAGCAAGGGAACGGCATAAGTTAGTAGAATTATTAAATATTGATGAGTCCAGTTTGGTCGTGAGGAAAGTCAATGAGTTGAATTACCAGCAATCATTTGATGATATTTTTCTTGAGAATGGCTGGGTGATCACTACACCATCTAGAATCAGCCATTACGATAGAGGAAAGCAGATTGTCCTCGACTCTCAAGGGAATTTTGGTACAGGCTATCATGAAACCACGAGGGATTGTTTACACTTTATTTTAAATCATGATTTCCAAGGATGTAGTGTTGCAGACATTGGAGCAGGATCAGGGGTATTAAGTATAGCTGCGGCAATCAAAGGAGCCACCACTATCGATACGTATGATATTCAGCCGGTTGAGCGGGAAATTCTCTATCAGTGTGAGCTGAATAATGTAAAGCCGGTGAATGTGGTTCAAAGTGATTTAATCAAAAATAAAAACAGAATCCATAAAGTATATGACTGGGTCTTTCTTAATATTGGAACACAAGAAAATATGGAAATCCTTCACGCCCAAAGACTATTAAATTGCAAGAAGACTGCCTTTATATGTTCAGGTATGCTTGAATGGAATTTTCAAATGGTAGAGTCTTTGTTTAAAGCAGAAGGGTTCAGGTTGGAGGATAAGAAACATAGTAACGAATGGGTCACATGCCTTTTTAAAGCGAATTAATTTTGTGTAAAACTTTTTCATAAGGCATAGAATAGCAGGGCCGCGTTAGATCCCTGCTTTCAATCCGTTCTATTTAAAAGTCCAATAATTATTCAAGATAAAATTGATGATAGGAATAATCAATGTAGTGACGACTTCTCCTACTGCATAATGAAGAGTAAAAACATTTACAACTAAAAACATAATGACCGTATTCAATGTGAAACCAATCGCTGATACAGCGAGAAAGCGTATCAATTTATTGTAAGAAAAGTCACTCCCAAAGGTAAACCTTCTGTTTAGTAGAAACGAAAAATAAGTCATGATGACAAAGGAAACAGCTGATCCGAGTATGGGATTTCTACCAAACAGCTCTACTAATACGAATACGGATATATAATAAATGAGTACGCTTATGCAGCCTACAGCACTGTATTTAATGAATTTATCCAATAGTTCTTTACTTACTTGCATTCTTACAGCCTCTCATTGCTAGATTGTTTACTGAAATCGGTGTGTTAACGTTTAGATTATATCTTTTCGGGTTTAGTTAATCAACTACAGGATTATTTGAACCTCTGAAAATAAGGAGAGGTCGATTCATTTTACATGAGTGCATACCGCGCTATTAAGGTTATACTCTGTTATCACTGAATATTGATTTCAAATTATAAAAATGCAAGGGTTAAACCGTGCGATTTCTATTGTTTTTAGTCTCTATTATTAGTAGGCGATACCTACACGTGATTTTATATAATCGCTTGCTTTTATCTGTTTAAAAGTAAAATCTGCTGTATCCTGTACGGATATTTTAACACCACCCTCTGGCAAAAAATTTCGTTCAATTCGATAGTTGCTTAGCCTTTCTCCATCCGGCAAGTACGTAGGACAGACAATCGTCCATTCGAGGGTTGATTGTTTGAGCATATCGTAAACTTTATGATGTTCTTTCGCTGCACGGGTTGACTTCTGCTTTGATTCACTTGATTGATAACGCAGAGAATTTGGTGTCGTTCTACTCTGCAGAATACCCGCCGTTCCAACAGTTATGATTCGTTTTATACCTTTGTTTTCCATTGCTTCTAGAATAAGTGGCATACTTTCCGATAGAGTGGTTGTGCCATCAGTATTTAGTGCACTTATAACTACATCACACCCATGCATTGCACGTACGAGATCATCTTTATTTAAAACATTTCCTTGCATAATGGTTAAATGATCATTATTTAATTGAATCTTCTCTGGAGTACGAACTAATACAGTAACATGATGTCTATCATGAAGAGCATATGTAACTATTTGACTTCCCACTCGTCCCGTTGCACCTAAAATTAAAATATTCATAAGAAATGAGGCTCCTTTTGCAAATACTTATATTTTACTATAAATGTTTTTTATTGTCCTTTTCATTAACGTCCAGCGTTTCGGTAATAACTGGTTACTTTCATTCGGGCTTTTCTAATTGTCCAATAGTTGTTAAACCTCTTCTAAACATAAGAAGGGGGTAGATTCGTTTTTGAAGAGTAGTAGTAAACTAAATAATCATTTCATATGTTAGAAGTGGAATGGTTACTGCCGTAGGGGACAGCTTGATGATATTGCTAACATAGCAGCAGAAATCGAAGAAATGGCAGTGGGGAAAGCATAGGGGCCTGAAGCCCAAGTAAGGAGCAGCACAATTTGATGTTAGGCTAGTAAAAGCAACCTAGAGGAGCTTTAGTTATAAAAAATAACTATATTATGTTAACTAGAGTAGATTATACTCACTGACTATAGAGATGGTGTACACGGCGGGAGTACCTATAACTGAAAGGAGATAACATGGCGTCAAAATCTTATTATTATTTAGGCTTGATTTTTGTAGCTATTGTTTGGGGAATCAATTTTGGGGTTTCGCGCTGGGCGATGGAAGTCTTTCCTGCAGAGGTGTTTGTATTTCTTAGATTTGGACTGGCATTGCCTGTATTATTTCTTCTGTTAAAGGTGACAGAAGGCAGCGTAAAAGTGGAAAGACGAGATTTACTAAGACTAGCCTTTATTGGGTTAATTGGCATCACTGCAATGGAAATTATGGTCATGTATTCTATCAAGTATACAACACTTACGAATGCGTCTCTGTTGAACGTAGCTCCATGGCCAATCTTTGCGGCTCTTTTTGCACCGTTATTTACGCGCGAGAAAATAACATCCAGAGTAGCAGCGGGGGGATTAATCGCATTAGTAGGAGTAACGATGATCATTCTTGGCGGGAAGGATGGTTTTGATTTAGGTTCTGAGTATATGATTGGAAACTATATTGCACTAGCCATTAGTTTAATCGGTGCCTTGTTTAATTTAGCCACCATGCCGTTGATGGAAAAATACTCTCCTCTACGGGTGACGACTTGGTTCATTCTCTTTGGTTCACTCTTTATATTTCCGATTACATTGGGTAAATGGAGTACGATCCAGTGGGAAAATCTATCGACCGCCACGTGGGGAGCCGTTGCTTACAATGTGCTAATGTGTACTGTCGTTGCCATTGTTATTTGGAATGTATCAATGAAACATGTTGGGGCAGCAAAAGCGAACTTTTTCCGTTATTTCGTTCCAGCAGCAGCTACCGTGGCGGGTGCTTTGTTCTTTAATGAACCGATTTGGGCTGCACAGGTCGTTGGGGGAGTCGTCATTATTTTTGGTTTAGTATGGATTGGAATGGAGAGAAAGCAGCATCCGCCCATGATAAATATCACTAAAACATATAGATAGATTAAAGGGATGCCAATTGTCAGTTATCTGACATTTTGGGCAGCCCTTCTTCGTTTTTCTACTTTTACTAAAGGGTCAGATCGTTATCGGCACTTGCAAATATAGCATCTATTAAACTATTGAATTCCTCGTCTGACATTTCCTCATTATTCATTTTTGCAGAATGGATTTCGAAAGAATCTTCCGTTAAGATAAAATCTACGGTTATATTCACATCATAGCCATCATACTCCGCCACACCCGTAAACCGAATAATTTCAGCTGGACTATCTGAACTCACATATTCCCATTCTGGTTCATCGAAAAAATTGTTAAATTGCTCCCCAATCGTCGTAGTGGGATATTCATAAAAATAACCATCTTTGATAGACAAGATTTTGTCTACATTGGTAGGGAATAAAAAAGCGGAAAGAAAGCCATATCCAAAGAATATGAAAAAAGTAAGCAGGACACCTAGCCAACTCGTTCCACCTTTCTTTTTGAACCATAACTTTTTTTGCTCTGCATTGATCGGAAGTAAATGAGATTTATCTATATACTTGTTTGTATGTTTTAAATAAATATAATTGCCTAATAAACTGAGGATAATCGAAAAAGGCCACACAATAGCTTGATCAATTGGACTAAAGATATACGTCTCTTCGGTGTATTCGTATTTCAACAAAAAAAGGGAAAGGTCGACGGCGAGATAGAAAGCCGCAAAAAGGAGTACTGGAATATACATTTTCCGATATCCAAACCAAAAGGGACCTAAAAAAAATGCCGCCCAATTCCAGCTGGTTTTTATTTTCTTTTCCTCAATATTGTCCCACTTACCGTTGTAGTAATCGAAATTTTTTCCTACAAATGATTCTTTTAAATCACCCTCGCTATCAGAATTGGTATTTTGATTATATATTGCCAGCTCCGTTTCACCGGTAATATCGATTGCTTTCCCGCAACTTGAACAGAAGCGGTCCTCATCATTTAGCTGATGCCCACAGTATCGACAGAACATACCCTCCCACCTTTCTTATTTTTCTAATACTATTGTATGGAAAAATAATCGTTGCTAACTATATAAATCTTATTGTTTTTATGAAAATTATATTAATAGTTTTCTTTTGAACCGTAAATCCCTAGTTTAAAAAATACATCCACCTTTTTAAAAAAACAAAAGCCACCTATCTAGTGATAGGTGACGCTTCTACAGACATTCTTTATTTGATAGGAACTTGTCATTGACATGGAAAAGTCCACCTCAATCATCAATCAATCCTTTTTTATTTCAGGCTGTATTCGAAAAGTTTGTTGTTTTTTTAGTGCAATTTAACTATACCTATCTGAGTTTATTGAGTGGAGCCTTATAATAAATGCTGGAAAAAACCCGTTATATAGGATAGTCCTTTTATACTGAATGATTTAACCCAACTTACTTTACCTGGTTTTAAGTTAGGGTCCTCTATATACGATTTATCCTTTGATACCTTTAAGCTCTTTTTAAAATACTGGTTCATTTCCTTTTCGAGACTTTCTGTAAATTCTACGCTATCGATGACGACCATAGACTCTGTATTTAAAAACGTCGATCTGGGATCCATATTAAATGCTCCAATGGCACTCAATCGATCATCAAAGATAAATGTTTTGGCATGTATGGAGTCCGCCCCTTGATATTCCCATATATTCACACCCTTTTTTACCAACCCGTTTATATATTTAATATGTCCTGAATAGGCAACAACATTGGCTGAGGATGCTAACGAGTTCGTTAAAATTGTTATCTTTTCAGGAGGTACTTGTAACGTATCCATATAAGGAATCATCGGTTTCGTTGGAATAACATAAGGGCTTTGGATGACAAAGGACTTTTTCGAATTCTTCATGAGATTTGTTAAATCATACCAAGCCCACGGTTCTTTATTAAATCTTTGTATAGGATTATGAATAAAGGTGATTTTTTTAGTAGGAAGGGACATTTTCACCCAATCATAATAATTATTGAATATTTTTTCATCTGTTTTTCTCAAATTCTCTAGTTTATGTTTTAATTGTTGATTGGCTTCTTTTGCTTTCTTTTGTTGGCGGGAGGATAGCTTATTAATAGAAACCTTTGTAATGGGATGGTCCCAGACTTGATTAAAGTAGCCTTCCATTTGATTCAAAACACTGCTTTCCTTTGTCTTGGGATCCGTATTAATGATCAGAACATCTCGGTCATTCGTAGCGGATTTTTGACCTTCTTCAATAAAATAACGATCACCGATATTTCTTCCGCCGATAACGGCATACTTATTATCGATAATAAGTAATTTATCATGTAGTCGATTATTCCATGTCCAAGGCAGTAAAGGATTTAATGGTTCATAAAATTTAATTTCGATATTTGGATGATTGATTAAGGCGTAATGTACATCTTTTAGACTAAATCTAAGACCATGGAATATTCCATCCAAAAGGATCCTTACCTTTACGCCGTGTTCGGCCGCATCCAGAATCATTCCAAATAATAGATCGGTAATATAACCTTTTTTAATCGCATAATAGGCGACATCAATGGACTCCTGTGCGTTTTGCATTAAGTTAACACGGGCATAACCGGAAAACTTTTTTTCTTCCAGTAGAATCACGCGATCCTGTGACGTCTCATTGCCATACAATCTTCCCACTTTATGTTGTTCCTTAAAGGTGCTGCTGACCTGCGGATGTTTATCTTTAAAAATTACTATGCCGAATATAGCGATATACAGTAAATAAAAAATGAGAATAATCATAGCTGCTCTCCTAACCTGTTTATCGGATTTACCTCCATACCAACACCTGTAAATCCATACTAATTGTTAATAGTTTGTTCAACATTTTATACAATATGAAATAACAAAGAAATACTATCAAAAATCGTTCCATAGTAGGAAACAAGGTCATCGATTGGGAAATCAGTACAAATGGACTTACAGGAGAAAGTACGAGCTTAAGAATAGCGATTTTACTTGGTATTAGAAGGTCATAAGATTCCTCCTTAATTGAATATACCTAGGTATAGACAATTAATGGAGGGATACATATGGCATTCGTTTCGATTTATACGGTGGGTAGACTGCATCACCATTATAATCACCCAGCCTCGCGCGAGTTTTTTGAAGCAGGTTACGAAGTTATGCGACAGGCTTCAAGAACAGGCCAGTTAATAGAAGAGTTTTCCCCTTTTGGAGTCACGATCCCGGATGAAGCAGCCAAAGGGGATGGTTTTCCTGTTCTTACACTAACAGTATGGAAAAGCCTTGAAGGTCTATATCGTTTTACCTACTCAGGTCAGCATAGACAAGCATTGAGAGACAGAAACAAATGGATGGAGTCATATCAAGAGAAACACCTTCCATATGTAGTCTGGTGGACAGAAAAGGTGAAGGATGTCTCTTGGCAGGAGGCTTTTAAAAGATATAACTATTATTTACACCATGGATCCACTTCTGTTGCGTTTGATTTCAAGCATGCATTTGATGAAAAAGGGGAGAGGTGTATAGTAAAGTAGTTGTGGTTCACAAAAACTATTTTTGAAGGAATCCAACTAAGTTGTGAAATGAACCTGATAATAGGAAAAGGGGCAGGGCTTTTTTAGCCCTACTTATTTAATTCATAGAGAGGCATTAATCTTCTGGAAGTTTATAACGATCCACATTATGAGGCGGGTATTCCATCCATCCGTTTTTAATTAATAAATTGGTACCATCTTCGGCATAATTTCCTGTTTCCCACTATGAGCCTCATAATTTTGAAGGGATTGTCTTCTTAACTAATTTTGTCCCATTAAAGTAAACAATATTATGAAGGTACCATACAAAAGGATATTTTTAGAAGCAGAGCAATACCTTAAGTATGTCGCCTGGTGGATAGAAAAACTGAACCTCTTTTGGCGGATGGAATTATTTAGTGAAAGAATCATTACAACGAATAAATATCCCTGCCTTAAAAGAAAGGCAGGGACTATTATCATTTCGTTTTTCGTAAATCTAAATACTGAACGGTTTTTCCATCTCGGTCAATCTGAACGATTAATTCGTTTTTATTAAATTTATAAACAATTTGTTCGCAAGTGGCACTTTCATAACAGCTTACAATATTAACTTCATTCGGGTTTCCATACTGATTAAGAATTTTATTTTTTTCAGTTGGGATGAAAGTGGTTTTCAGAAATTCTGGATATACTTGAAGCTGTTCAATGGAACCATTAGCAGTATTGATTACCACACGAACCCCGGCACCTTCATTATTATAATAAAGCGACTTGGTATTTTTATCGTCCTCTGTTTTGAGTGGCTGCCCGAAATTTTGAAGTAGCTGATTGTAAGAAGTCCCTACGGTGACTCCATTAATTTGAAGAGGTGTCTCCGTTAGAAAGAAAGCATCTTTTATCCCGTTATTCTTTAACTTCTTAACCATTTTCTCAGCTTTGGATTTACTTGAAAAGGCACCAGCCTGAACGCGATAATACGTTTTACCATTTATTACTTTTTTAACAACAATCGCTTCAATCTCTTTCTTTTTCAAAAAAGATACCCGCTTATCCGCATTACTCTTCTTGCTAAAAGAACCAGCAACAGCAACATACAATGGTTTGGCTCGTTCAAGATCTGGAATGATTAGCGTTTGACCAGCAATAATTTTGTTGCTTTTTAATTGGTTGTATTCCTTTAAATCTTCGATGGAAACATGGTATTTCTTTGAAAGGCTATATAATGTATCTCCTTTCTTTATCGTAATATATTGATCATCGGCAAATGCCTTCCCATTACCGAAATAAAATACAGCTCCCATCAAAACTGTACACAGAACAACTTGCATGAAACGTTTAAATTTTTTCATGTTATTTCATCACCTCATTTACTTTGACGAGGTAATATCGGTTTGGATTCGTATAAATAAGCCCAATTTTGGTTTTAAAACAAAAAAGGGCGGATTCTACTAACGGCAATATAGACTTAATGGTATATATCCTCAATTTTTCCTCTAAATAATAATTTTTTGTATCTCATGACAGACTAATAACAATTCTTATATTTAAAAGCGAACGTAAAAAGATTGGATGGGGTAATATGGATAAACCAAGACGTTCAAGAGCCTTTTTGGGTATCATGGATACTCCTATCTTACATTTGAGGAATCCTTATATTGTCGCCTTTTGGTCTGCTACGTTCCCTGGGTTCGGACACTTGCTGCTTGGCAAATATTATAGAGGGTTCTTATTATGATTAATTGGAAATACTACTATTCTATCCCAGGTTATGTGCTAAAGGCAGTTGTGGTTAAATATATACTGGAAATGATCTTATCTAGGAAATCGGAAAGCAGTTCTTACAAGAAGTATTAAAGTAACAAGAGCATCCTAAAAGATGCTCCTTTTTGTGTTCTTATTTAAAAAAACTGGACCGATAGAAAACGAAATTGGTGTTGGCCGAAATGATTGTTTTTGAATATTTATAATGGAAATTATCAATAAGGTTGGAGAAGAAGTTTATGAAATAAGAAAAAAGGGGACAAAACGATCCCCATTTTTTAACCCTTGTTTAGTAAAGGGCGTTTTTGCAAGTATAAAGCTAAATCTGGACTGTTCCCATCAACTATCTCCTTTACAATAATCTTCGACAGCACCTGGCTGTAAACCATGCCATTATCACCAAAGGCAAATAAGAAATAGCAATTAGGATATTCTTCATATTGACCGATAATCGGAAGGCCATCCGATGTACCTCCGTAAAATGCAGATAAATAATATTCTGGCTGCACTTTAATAGTAGGAAACATTTTATTGAACTCTTCAATTAGTTTATTCTTTTTGTTAATCAATTTACTATCACGATCTTCAGGGTATGTAGTATTATCGTCAAGTCCGCCTATGATAATCCGGTTATCTCTTGTTGTTCGCATAAATAAATAGGGTCGAGCGGTTTCCCAAATGAGCGTTCGGTTATACCATTTGGAGAAGTCTTCAACTGGATTGGTGGTTACTGTATAGGTACTCACAAAGGAGGCTTTTTTCTCTTTTTTGATTTCCATTCCTTCATAGCCTGCTGCAAAAATTATATGGCGTGCTTGGATAGAGACACCATTCTTTGTAGAAACAATCATTTTCCCTCGTTCTTCATCATAATGGTGACCGTTCATTTCCGTATTTTCATATATACGGATCCCTTTTCTTGAGGCATTCTCCAACAGTGCATGTGTAAATCTGAAAGGATTGATTTCTGCATCGTTGTATGAATAAATGGCGGCGTCCCGGCTAAAAGGATATTTTTCTTCAATCTGTTCCTTTGTGAAAAAAGCAACTTCACAGCCGTGTTTCCTTAAAAATTCATATTCCTTTCTCAGACTTTCAACATCTTCTGCACAGCTCGCAGAATAAAGAGTATCTCTTCTATTAAATTCACATTCAATTGTGACATTCATTGAGGCTTTTTCCATTTCATTAATGGCTTCCGTTAGTAATTGCAAATGCCTGTTAATGTAATCTTCTCCAAATGTGTTAATGAGGTCTGTAAACATTTTTTCTCCGGAATATTGAATAAGGGCAGTATTAGAACTAGTACTGCCGCTGCCAACGGTTGATTTTTCAATTAAGGCGACATCTAAATTCGTATCAGCAAGATAATAGGTGCATTGGGCCCCTGAGCTCCCGCCACCAATAATTAATACATCACAAGAAATGTCTTCTTTTAATGCAGGGTATGATGGAGCATCAGGAAAAGTTGTTGGCCAATAATAGGTTCCAGATTGTACATTCATTGATATCCCCCAGTTTTAAAATAAGTATAATGTTACTATTTCCAATTCCATTTTGGGTATGCCAACCTGTGATCTGGATATACAGAATCATTACTACAATTGTTCTAACCATTAGCTCTGTTGAAAAAAGATCTTCGAATGAAATTTGTTACCACAGGACGTTTCTCATGGTTTAAAGAAATTACACTCACAAATGTTGAATGGTCAATGTTTGTGAGTGTTTTTGTTTTGGATAATGATTAGATTAATGGAAACATAGGTATCAGGAATCAATACCTAGTATGACCTAGAAGCAAAAAACGACATCTTCTTTAGGTAACGACAGGATTTAGGAATTTAGTGAAAGGAATAATGATCATGAGAATAGAGATATACATCGCTATTTTCATTTTTTGGATTTTCCTCGTGTTTCATGTGTTCAACCTCAAGGGAAATGGCATTAATTAATATAAAGGCACCAATTACTTGAATCCAGCTTCCAACTAATAGAATCTGTTCTCCAATGACATCTTTTTCGTTTATAACATAAATGTTACCGATCGCTTCTATAAAAGCACCTAAAGAAACAAAGCTATTTCCAGTAATAGCAAGAGTCCTATAGGATGAATCCTCTTCAAGGAATGCACCTACTGCTTCAAACGCTGCACCTAAACCTTGGACTCCACTGCCAAGGGTATCTATTTTTATTCCTTCATCCTCAGCGCCATTCATGTCAAGACTTACTCCAACTGAATTTGTAGTATTACCAGACGCCTCAAGCCAATTACCGAAGATGGTATATAGTTGAGATAGCTCCATTTCTGATGTCAACAGCTTAGATCTCCCAATGGCTTGTAACGAATTTCCGAGAGCTTCAATCCCATTTCCTTTTATGATTAATTCTTTCCCCAGATTGCTTTTGGTGAAGGTTTGCTGGGTCTGCCCGATTGTATCTATAAGTGAACCAACAAATAGTATCCATGTTCCTGAAATAAGAATATCTTCTCCACGAATAGTCATTTTCCGAAACGCTCCTTAAAGGGGATGTATTTATACTATTCATAACCCAGCGTAAATTTACAGAGAGCTTAGATTGCACGTTTTTATATTGAACGAGAGCCCATCGTTTCAAATTATTAGGCATTTTTAAACAATCACGATGTCATGAATCGATGCGTAGCCAATTATAATACATGACTTCTCCCCAGATTTGTTCTTCTCACATGTAAACATTACTTGAAAAGTCTGAGAGTTTTTATGCTATGATTTGATAAAGCTTATTAAATCAGAGGCAAGGTGATCTAGGTGTATAAGGTCGGAGTAGTAGGACCAGAACTTTCGATTGAGCGTATTTTGGAAGTTGCCAGAGAGTTTGAGAAAAATATAAAATTTTTGCCATTTCCTTATAAACAGGCCATTGAAACGAAAGAGATTGTGTTACAGCATAAATTAGATGTGGATGTCTGGCTGTTTTCCGGACCCATTCCATATGCGATTGCCAAGGGTGTCCTCGGTAATGACGATAGCCTTCATGGCATCTTATCTTGGGAGACTGGATTATATAATTCGCTCATTAGTCTACTTTTACAAAAGAATGAGGGTTTTAAACAGATTAGCATTGACCTTCCTGATGCGATTAATGCCGCTGAAGTGAGACAGCTGGATGTACCGATCAAAAACCTGCTGGTTCAACAATTTCCGGCGGATGTGAATGAACAGGATATCTATATGTTTCATAACCAGCTGTGGGAAAAAGGAAAAATTGATGGTGTGCTCACTTGTTATCCAAACGTAAAGGAACAGTTAGAGCAAAAAGGAATACCGGTCTCATGGATCACCACCACAAGACTTGGAACCAAACAAACCTTAGTATCGCTTTCTGAAAAAGCAAAAGCACACTATTATCAAAATACGCAGGTTGCTATTTGTTTTATTGAAGCAGAGAAACCAGATTTAGAGCGGATAAAGGAAGAATTACTCTATGATATCCAATCCGCAGAATTGAAAATGGAAGAGGCTCTTCTTCGTGTCAGCCGCCAACTGAATGGTTCGTTTCAAAGAGCAGGAAAAGGCGATTACATGATATTTAGTTCCAGGGGAGATGTAACACATCATATCCATATCCTTCAGGAAACCATACAAAAAATGCATGATCAATGGAAACTGCCTATTGCTGCAGGAGTGGGGTTTGGAGATTCGGTTCTTAAGGCTGAATATAATGCCAGAAAGGCCGTTCAACGTTCAAGGGGTGCACATCAAAACATGATTGTGATTGTCGATGAACAGGGGATCGTGGAAGAATACAGAAGCAATCAGGAAATCGTGTCTTATACAAGTAAAAGTGATGAGCCAGAAATTGTCCAAAAGCTCAGTGAGGTTCAAATAAGCGTCCAGCTATACAATAAAATGAGAAGTTATGTGGAGCAAAAGCAGTGGGATACGTTTACTTCAAGAGATATTGCAATCGAGCTTGGCATGAGCTTTCGCAATTCCCAGCGGATTCTCCTTGGTCTCAGGAAGACAGGGCTAGTCGAGGAAGTAGGAGAAACCAAAAGCAGTGATAAGGGAAGACCTATGAAACTATATCGTTTTCATTCTTAAAAATAGCTAATTAATGGCTATTTTTTTTATTTTATTGAAAATTTTCTATAAATTTATTATAGTATAATAAAGCATTAACGCAATGACGTTAATTATTCGTTAAATAGGAGTGGGGATAAATGGAAAATAGTAATGTTTTGGACCGTATAGACGAGGTTTTTGAAGAGGTAATCGAATGGCGACGATACTTGCATAAACATCCAGAATTATCCTTTCAAGAGTATAATACAGCCCAATATGTCTATGATGTACTTGAGAGTTTTGGAAGTTTAGAATTATCAAGACCCACAAAAACGAGTGTGGCAGCTAGGTTAAAGGGATCTAAACCAGGAAAGGTTATTGCCATTCGTGCAGATATGGATGCACTGCCCATACAGGAAGCGACTGAATTGTCATTTGCGTCTGTAAATAATGGTGTCATGCATGCATGCGGACATGATGGCCATACTTCCATGCTATTGGGCGCAGCGAAAATACTAATCGAACAGAAAGAATCCTTATGCGGTGAGATCGTTTTTATTTTTCAACATGCTGAAGAATTGCCTCCTGGTGGAGCAAAAGAAATGGTAGCCGCAGGAGTTCTTGACGGTGTGGATGAGGTTGTAGGCATTCATTTGATGACGACCATTCCATACGGTACGATTGGTATCAGGAAAGGGGCCATCACATCAAATAGTGATATATTTGAAATCATTGTCCAGGGTAAAGGTGGACATTCCTCTACACCTGAATTAACCATTGATCCGCTAGCAACAGGTGCTCAAATGGTGAATGGACTCAATCATATTGTTTCACGCTCTGTCGCTCCACTCGATTCAGCGGTCGTTTCGGTTACGAAATTTCATGCTGGGGGACAAGCGCTTAATGTTATACCGGATTGTGTTGAAATCGGTGGTTCAGTAAGGGTCTTTTCTCAGACTACACGTGAATTAATCAAGAACCGAATTACTGACATCGCTGAAGGAATTGCTAAATCGAACGGTGCTGTTGCTACTGTTAATTACACCTATGGTTATAATTCTGTCGTTAATGACATCGAAGTTACTGAAAAGATAGCCAGTATGATTGAGGACCATTTTTCTGAACGTCGTCTTGATTGGGTGGACCCTATGCTTGGTGGAGAGGATTTCTCCGCTTTCAGTGACGAAAAGCCAGGCTGTTATGTCATGATCGGAGCTGGAAATATAGAAAAGGGCATCACCTATCCACATCATCATCCAAAATTTGATATTGATGAAAATGCGTTAAAGGATGGGTTAAAATTTCACGTTCTTACTGCCTTAACACTAACAAAAGACTAGTCAACTACGAGGAGGGAGTAACATGACACCACAGACAGAGAAAAGAAAAAAATCATTTTTTGACAGAATGCTAGATTCTATCGAGTACGCAGGTAATAAATTGCCTGATCCAATCGTATTGTTTTTTATTCTGTGCGGAATTACGTTACTGTCATCATTCATCGCATCATTATTTCATGTATCGGCGATTCACCCAGTTACAGGAGAAAAGGTGGTTGTTAATAATCTTCTTGACAGTGAAGGATTAGTAGAAATCCTGACAAAAATGGTTACCAATTTCAGTGCGTTCCCACCGCTTGGGATGGTGCTTGTGATGATGATTGGAATTGGCCTTGCTGAACAAAGCGGGTTCTTTGCAACCTTAATGAAGCGAGCTGTTATGACAACTCCTAAGAAGGTCATCATACCAAGTATTATCTTAATTGCTATCATCGGGAATGCTGCTGGTGATGCTGGACCTGTTGTCTTACCGCCACTTGCAGCATCGGTATTGATGGCTTTTGGATATCATCCATTAGTTGGTTTAGTAGTCGCTTACGCTTCCACCTTAGGGGCATTTGCAGCCAACCTTATTATTGGAATGTCAGATACGCTTGTAGCGGGATTCACAGGACCTGCGGCCCAAACCGTGAATCCTGAATATACAGCGAATCCTGCGATGAACTATTATTTTATCGCAGTTTCAGCTATTGTGTTATTATTTGTTTCATTATGGGTTACTCATAAGTTTACAATCCCGCGCTTCGGCACTTATTCGGGTGATATCGAGAAGATGGAATCGATCACACCTGAAGAAAACCGTGGGTTAAAATGGGCGGGGATTTCTGCACTCGTGTTCTTAATCGCCATTTTAGCATTGATTATTCCCGAGAACGGGATTCTACGAAACCCCGAAACGGGTTCCATCATTGATGGTTCACCATTAATCACGGGAATCGTACCACTGTTAACGATCTTTTTCTTCATTCCTGGTCTTTTCTATGGAATTGGCTCTAAGTCGATTAAAACATCGAAAGATTTCGGAGAAATGGTCGGTAAGGCGATGAGTACAATGGGTCCTTACATTGTGTTGGTGTTCGCTGCAGCTCAATTGCTCGCTTTCTTTGCAACGAGTAATCTAGGACCCATCATTGCAATAAAAGGAGCTAATTTCCTTAACAATATTGGATTTACAGGTGTTCCTTTAATTGTCCTGTTTATTATTTTTGTTGCTTTTGTCAATCTATTAATCGGCAGTGCTTCAGCAAAATGGGCCATCCTTGCGCCGATATTCGTACCAATGTTTATGTATTTGGATTATCACCCTGCGTTTACACAAGCCATCTATCGTGTGGGTGATTCCATTACAAATCCAATTACACCAATGCTTCCATACCTTGTATTGTTATTATCCTTCGCCAAAAAATTTGATAATAAGATTGGTTTAGGAACATTAATTTCAGCACTATTCCCATACACATTATTCTTTGGAATCTTTTGGATCATACTTGTTGTCATCTGGTACCTATTAGGAATCCCAGTTGGACCTGAGGGGCCAATCCATTTATAAGCCTTAAAAGATGTAGGTTTTTGATTCTTTTTAAGAAGACAAATAAACGATTCGAACTGTTAAATGAAACTGAAAACTGCCTTCATTATCACTTTTAACGTAATAGAAAAATCCCCAAATCCAAAGAGTGGATAAGGGGATTTTTTTTGCTCGTGCTGTTGCGCATTTGAACAGTTCATTATTAGTCACTTGCTTTCTACTCCGCGTTCCTTGGGTCGTTGTTTGGAATTTTGATTGCAGACTACTACTTTGTTCACAAACAAAATCATGACATTGCTTCACTATAAAAATACAACCCACTTCATTTGCGTTTGATTTTAAGCAAGCATTTGATGAAAAGGGAGTGATATGAGTGCGTATGGTCTTAAAATGAAAAGGAGTCCAAATGAACAGCAGTTTGGTCAAAGACCACTTCATTGCATCTTTCACTTCAAATACAAGTTAGTTGGATATGCCCCACTAAAACAGGCGATACAGCGGCTGCTGGTGTCTGCTAAATCTACATCAACCGCCTCTAATAACCCTTCCGTACTTAAAAAAGCTAAAGAATCTGCTCCGATCACTTTCCCCATTGCTTGTTCTTGTTCATGTTTATTTGCAAATAGTTCTTCTTTTGTAGGCATATCCACTCCATAAAAACAAGGGTTTTTTACCATAGGGGAGCTGATTCGTACGTGGACCTCTTTGGCACCTGCTTGACGAATCAATTGAACAATGCGTTTGCTTGTCGTTCCCCGAACAATTGAATCATCAACCAGCACAACTCTCTTATCCTCGAGAATTTCTCGTACTGCACTTAATTTTAGACGAACTGCCAGGTCGCGCAATTCCTGGGTTGGTTCAATAAAGGAACGGCCCGCATAAGGGTTTTTGATGATCCCCATTTCATACGGAATTCCTGATTGTTGTGCATACCCCATCGCTGCAGGAACACTTGATTCTGGCACGGCAACCACAACATCTGCTGGTGCCGGATGTTCTTTTGCTAGAATTTGGCCTAACTCTTTCCGGATGGTTAATACACTTCTTCCATGAATCACGCTATCCGGACGAGCAAAATAAACAAATTCAAAAGAACAAAGGGAAACCTCGCCTTTTTCAGCAAATTTTCCTGTTTGAAACCCCTTTTCATCAATGAGAAGCCATTCACCCGGTTCAACGTCTCTCCAGAACTTAGCATCTACCGCATTTAACGCACATGTTTCGGAAGCCGCGACAATAGATTCGCCAATTTTTCCGAGGCTAAGGGGGCGTAATCCATGACGATCCAGGGCAACGAGCATTTGTTTTTCCGTCATAATTAGTAAAGCGAATGATCCGTCAATCCGCTTAAGAACTTCAGGTCCAGCTTGATTAAAATATTTTTTACTTGAACGGGCTATAAGGTGGGCGATAATTTCTGTATCAGTTGTTGTCTGAAAGATGGCCCCTTGTTGCTGGAGCACTTTCCGTTCGATATTGGCATTCACAAGATTCCCGTTATGGGCAACGGCCAAATCACCCTCACTGTATTTAAAGACGAGGGGCTGAGCGTTTTGTAATAAACTTGCACCAGATGTCGAATAACGGACATGGCCAATGGCCATATTTCCGGTTAATCCATCAAGGGTCTCACGGGAAAATACCTGCGTAACTAATCCCATTCCTCTGTGATGCCTGAATGATTTCCCATCAGTAGCCACAATTCCTGCACTCTCCTGTCCGCGGTGTTGAAGTGCATGAAGTCCATAATAGGTTAAATGGGCAGCTTTGGGGTGATTAAAAACACCAAATACCCCGCATTTCTCCTGCATTTCTGAATCCATTTTGTCTGCCTCCCGTGATTTCATTTCCTTATTTTTGGCGAAAGGAGAATTTCTATCCTCTTATATTCATTTCCTAGTAATCAGTGTGCAGCGATAAAATTTTTGTTGGTTATTAAAGTAAAGAAATGTCATTCAGGATAATTTAAAAGCATTAGTAAAAAAAGTTTGTCTGAATTTAGGAGGAAAAAGCTGTGAAAGTACTCAAACCCGGCTCAACCATTGGTATTTTAGGAGGAGGACAGCTAGGAAGAATGATTGCAATTGCGGGGAGAAATATGGGATACCGCTTCAACACGTTAGACCCGACACCGGATTCTCCCTGCGGACAAGTTGCTGATCGTCAACTGAAAGCTCTGTTTTCCGACTTAAACGCCGCAAAGGAATTAGCACAATTCTCAGATGTTATTACATACGAATTTGAGAATGTTGATTCTCATGTAGCCTCAATTTTAGAAACGACATCCTACGTACCACAAGGAAGCAGGCTCCTTAAAATAACACAAAATAGAATTCGGGAAAAAACAACGTTACAGTCCTTTGATGTGCCTGTTGCTCCTTTCAAGGTCATTGAAGCAGAAAACGACATTTACTCCGCTGCTGAAAGTCTAGGACTTCCTTGTGTAATGAAAACCGCAACAGGGGGCTACGATGGGAAAGGGCAGTGGGTTATTAGAAGTAAAGATGATATAAAAATGGCGATTGAGGCTTGGAATAAAGCCGGAATTGACATGGTCATTGAACAATTTATCCCGCTGAGCAAAGAATTATCGGTGATTGTTGCCCGTAATGTACAAGGTCAAACGAAGACTTTCCCTGTAGCGGAAAATGTACATATTAATAATATCCTGCATCAGTCCATCGTTCCTGCCAGAATTACGAATGAGCAAACGAATCAAGCAGAAACGATCGCTTTGAGAATAGCTGACTCCTTACACGTAGTAGGATTAATTGCAATAGAAATGTTCCTAACGAATGATGGTAAAATCATCGTCAATGAGTTAGCACCAAGACCACATAATTCAGGACATTATTCAATGGATGCCTGTATAACGTCTCAATTTGAACAACATATTCGGGCAATATGTGGACTGCCTTTAGGAGATACTACTCTTTTGACTCCGATTATTATGGTGAATATTTTAGGTCAGCATCTAAGTAACGTGCTAGCTAAAATCGACCAACTTCCTCCAACAGCTAAAATACATTTATACGGCAAAAAGGAAAGCGTGGAAAATAGGAAAATGGGCCATATCAATTTTTTGGGTCCAACTCTCGAATACGTGAACCAGCAAATCAAAGACCTCCATATCTGGACATAAAAGAAGTCGTCTATTTGTTCGGTAAGACTGAGTAAAGGAGAAAAATAATGGAAAAATTAGAAATGCTTTATGAAGGTAAAGCGAAAAAGGTATATAAAACATCTGAGTCAGGAACGTATTGGATTGAATATAAAGATGACGCCACTGCCTTCAATGGCGAGAAAAAAGGGCAAATTGCCGGAAAAGGAACGTTAAATAACGAGATTAGTGCCATTTTTCTTAGTTTGTTGAAAGAAAAAGGGTTGGACAATCATTTTATAAAAAAATTCTCATCAACCGAACAGATTGTTCAGCAGGTAGAAATTATTCTCATTGAGGTGGTAGTTCGAAACATAGCTGCAGGATCACTGGCAAAGAGGCTGGGATGGGAGGAAGGGAAGGAACTTCCTCAAACGATAGTGGAATTCTACTATAAAAATGATGAACTAGGGGACCCTTTGATTAACCAAGATCACATCGCCATTCTTGGCTTAGCAACAGAGAAAGAATTAGCAGACATTCGAAACCAAGCTTTGAAAATCAACGAAATCTTAAACGAATATCTCTTAAACAAAGATCTAATCTTAGTTGATTTTAAATTGGAGTTTGGCAAAACTCCAGCTGGAGATATCATCTTAGCGGATGAAATCTCCCCGGATACGTGTCGTTTTTGGGATGCCCATACAAAGAAAAAATTAGATAAAGATCGGTTTAGACGGGATTTAGGAAATGTAGAGGAAGCCTATCAGGAAATCCTACGAAGAATTGGGGGTAGTGTTAATGTTTAAAGCAACGGTGTATGTAACATTAAGAGAAAGCGTGTTAGACCCACAAGGGAATGCCGTCCACGAGTCGCTGCATTCGCTTGGGTACGACGAGGTTGGGGATGTACGAATCGGGAAATACATGGAGCTTGAAATACAAAGCGATGATCAAAAGGCAGCAGAAGAACGGGTCAGGGATATGTGTGAAAAGCTGTTAGCCAATACCGTGATTGAAGACTTTAGGTTTGATCTTACCAAGCTCCGAAGGATAGGAGGGGAGTAAGTTGAACTTTGCTGTACTGGTTTTTCCTGGTTCAAACTGTGATGTAGATATGTATAAAGCTATTTTAGATACGATTGAACAGCCTGTCGAATATGTATGGCATCTAGATACGGACCTATCAAAATATGATGCGATTCTCGTTCCGGGAGGATTCTCTTATGGCGATTATTTGCGGCCGGGGGCTGTAGCGAGTCTGTCTCCTGTCATGGAGCAGGTGAAAATCGCAGCGGAGGAGGGTAAATTGATTCTAGGTGTCTGCAATGGATTTCAAATCCTGACCGAAGCAAATCTTCTACCAGGTGCTTTAAGAAGAAATCAACGGTTGAAATTTCATTGTGACACCATTGATCTAATAGTCGAAAACAACCAAACTCCGTTCACATCAGACTATCAGGAAGGCGAAACGATCCGTATCCCCATTGCCCATGGTGACGGAAATTATTATTGCGACCTAGAAACGCTGAAGTATTTGGAAAAGAACAAACAAATTGTATTCAGGTATCAGGGGACGAATCCAAATGGCTCGATCTCTGAGATTGCCGGGGTCATCAATGAGAGAGGCAATGTGTTAGGATTAATGCCCCACCCGGAACGTGCCGTTCATAAATGGCTGGGAACAGATGACGGAAAACGGATGTTTTCATCTATTTTAAGTTACTGGAGGAAACAACATGGCACAGCATAAAGAACCAACTCCTGAACAAATTGTGGAACAGAAGGTCTATCGGGAAATGGGTTTGACGGACGAAGAGTTTGAGAAAGTAATCGAGATTCTCGGGCGGAAACCGAATTATACCGAAACGGGCATCTTTAGTGTGATGTGGTCCGAGCATTGCAGCTATAAAAATTCGAAGGTAGTCCTCAAGCGTTTTCCAACTTCCGGCCCTCATGTTCTCCAAGGTCCTGGTGAAGGAGCGGGGATTGTCGATATTGGAGATCAACAAGCAGTTGTGTTTAAAATTGAAAGCCACAATCATCCATCGGCCATTGAACCTTATCAAGGGGCTGCTACAGGTGTTGGAGGGATTATTCGTGATGTTTTTTCCATGGGTGCGCGCCCGATTGCGCTATTGAACTCATTAAGATTTGGCGAACTTGATAATCCAAAAACCAAATATATATTTGAAAATGTGGTCGCCGGTATTGCTGGATATGGGAATTGTATGGGCATCCCTACGGTTGGCGGCGAGATCTACTTTGATTCTTCTTATGAAGGAAATCCCCTTGTTAACGCGATGTGTGTAGGTTTAATAGATCATAATCAAATTCAAAAAGGCGTGGCGAAAGGGATTGGTAACCCAGTTATTTATGTTGGCGCGGCTACCGGGAGAGACGGCATTCATGGAGCGACCTTCGCTTCAGAAGAGTTGAGTGAGAATTCCGAAGCAAAGCGTCCGGCTGTCCAAGTGGGCGATCCTTTTATGGAAAAATTACTTCTGGAAGCGACTTTAGAATTGATTGCTTCTGGTCATGTGGTAGGAATACAAGATATGGGGGCAGCAGGATTAACCAGCTCCAGCTCCGAAATGGCAAGTAAAGCGGGAAATGGCGTTGAATTAAATCTTGATCTCGTTCCACAGCGCGAAAGAGGAATGAGTGCCTATGAAATGATGCTCTCAGAATCACAAGAAAGAATGCTGGTGGTTGCGAAAAAAGGCAAAGAAGAAGATGTAAAAAAGATTTTTGACAAATGGGGACTCCACTCTGCTGTGATCGGACGGGTAACCGACGATAACCAACTCCGTTTACTTCACAAAGGAGAGGTGGTTGCCGAAATCCCAGCAGACAAGCTGGCAGAAGATGCGCCGGTCTATTGTAAGCCCTCTAAAGAGGCTCCTTATTACCAACAATATTCATCATTAGACCCAGCTCAAACAATAGCAGAACCAGATGACTATAATACCGTTTTGAGACAGCTTCTAGCATCCCCTACGATTGCCAGCAAAGAGTGGGTGTATCAACAATATGACTATATGGTGAGAACCAACACCGCCGTCATCCCTGGATCGGATGCTGCGGTCGTTGCTATACGTGGCACAAGGAAAGCCTTAGCGATGACAACGGATTGTAACGGAAGATATGTTTATCTTGATCCATTCGTTGGAGGAGCGATCGCTGTTGCAGAAGCAGCCCGTAATGTCGTTTGTTCCGGTGCGGAACCTTTAGCCATTACCGATAACCTAAACTTTGGCAGTCCGGAAAAACCGGAAATCTTCTGGCAGTTTGAAAAGGCTGCGGATGGCATAAGTGAAGCGTGCCGGCAGCTGAATACGCCAGTTATTGGCGGAAACGTGAGTCTCTATAACGAGACAAAAGGCGAAGCGATCTTTCCAACACCAACGATTGGAATGGTAGGGTTAATTAAAGATATCGTTCATATCACGACTCAGGAATTCAAAAAAGAGGGAGATTTGATCTTTTTAATTGGGGAAACCAAGGCTGAAATAGGCGGTACAGAATATCAAAAAATCGTGACAGGAAAGATTGAAGGACGTCCTCCACAGATCAACCTGGAATTAGAAAAGAAAGTTCAAGCTTTTACTCTAAAGATCATTCAAGAGGGATTGGTGCAATCCGCCCATGATACAGCCGAAGGCGGTATCGCAGTTGCTCTAGCGGAAAGCTGTATAGGTGGGAAGCTTGGAGCAGACATTCAATTAACGGAAGAACTTCGATTAGACTTTAGTCTTTTTAGTGAATCGCAATCTCGTATTATTATTTCGGTCTCACCGGAACATAGTGAAAGGATAAAGGAAATGGCACAACAGCTTGAAGTACCGATAAAAGAAATCGGCATCGTAAAAGGTACGGAATTAACGATTGCACACATGGGTAAGAACGTCATTTCTCAGCCGGTTGCTGAATTGGATACGGTCTGGAGAAGTGCCATTCCAGACATTATGCGTTCGGGATTATTAAAAAAATTCAGCACCCAGGAAATCTCTGCAAGTTTACCGTAAAGGAGGGAAACAGATGAGCGATGCATATCGCCAAGCAGGAGTTAACATAGATGCAGGAAATGAAGCAGTTGAAAGAATGAAAAAACATGTAAAAAAAACCTTCCGTCCCGAGGTGTTAACCGGATTGGGAGGTTTTGGAGCTCTGTTTAAACCAGACTTAACGGGAATGGAAGAGCCTGTTTTTGTTTCTGGTACAGATGGTGTTGGGACCAAGTTGAAAATCGCCTTTGTAATGGACAAACACGATACCATCGGAATTGATGCAGTTGCGATGTGTGTAAATGATGTCATCGTCCAAGGGGCAGAGCCGCTTTTTTTCCTAGACTATCTAGCCTGCGGTAAAATCATCCCAGAAAAAATTGAAGCCATCGTAAAAGGAATTGCAGATGGCTGCCTGCAGGCAGGGTGTTCACTCATTGGCGGCGAAACTGCCGAGATGCCGGGGATGTATCAAGACGAGGAATATGATATTGCTGGCTTTACAGTGGGAATCGTCGATCAAAAACATGTGATTGATGGATCAAAAGTAAAGGAAGGCCAGGTACTCATCGGTTTAGCTTCAAGCGGTGTACATAGCAATGGGTTTTCACTTGTCCGAAAAGTTCTTTTGGAAGACGCTAAGCTATCCTTAGGTGACTATGTGGATGAATTGGGAGCTGAATTGGGAGCGGTGTTACTCGAACCGACGAAAATTTATGTAAAATCGATCCTTTCAACGGTGCGGAAATATCCTGTCTCTGGTCTGGTACATGTGACAGGCGGAGGCTTTTACGATAACATTCCACGCATTTTACCCGAAGGCTTACAGGCTAAGATAAGGAATGGATCTTGGAAGATCCCACCCATTTTTTCCTTTATCCAAGCTACAGGCAAAATATCCGATTATGATATGTTCCGAACGTTTAATATGGGAATCGGGATGATTCTAGTTGTTGATTCTGCAGACTCACGTGAAATTTTGGAGTACCTGCAATCCTTAGGTGAAGATGCCTTTGAAATTGGTACAGTCCAAAAAGGAACCGAAGAAGTCGTATTCAAAAAGGAGTAAGTATGAAGATTGCGGTTTTTGCTTCTGGTACAGGTTCTAATTTTACAGCGATTTTGGAAGCCATCCAGTCTAAAAAAATTACGAACGTTCAAGTGGTTTTACTAGTCAGTGACCGCCCTCAAGCCTTAGCTGTCCAGAAAGCAAAGGATGAATCGATCCCGGTGTTTACTTTCAATGCTAAGGATTATCCGAACAAACAAGCTTATGAAGAAGAGATTCTTGAAAAGCTAACCCAAAGGCATGTGGAGTTTATCGTATTGGCTGGCTATATGCGACTGTTGGGTCATGTTTTACTCAATGCTTATGATAGAAAAATCATTAACGTACACCCATCCTTATTACCCGTTTTCGCAGGAAAAGATGCCATTGGCCAAGCCCTCGATTATCGGGTAAAGGTGACGGGTGTGACGGTCCATTATGTAGATGAAGGAATGGATACCGGTCCTATTATTGCACAGCGTGCCGTTACAATCGATTCGGGTGAGACAAGAGAAACATTAATAAAAAAGATTCAGGAACAGGAGCACAGCTTGTTACCGGAAGTGATCCAGAGTCTTGCAAATAAGGAGGAAGCAAAAAATGAAGGTGTTAGTGGTAGGGGGAGGCGGCCGTGAGCATGCTATTGTTTGGAAACTGTCTCAAAGTCCTAAAATAAAGAAATTGTATTGTGCTCCTGGCAATCCTGGAATTGCAGAATTGGCAGAATGCGTTTCGATTGAGGTTACAGAAATTGAAAAATTGGCGGATTTTGCAAAAAGAGAAAACATTGATCTTACTTTTGTTGGACCAGAAGAGCCACTTTCAAAGGGTATTGTAAATTATTTTAAAGAACAGGGATTAACGGTATATGGTCCTTCAAGGGAAGCAGCACAAATTGAGGCGAGTAAAGAATTCGCCAAAGAATTAATGGTAAAATATCAGATTCCCACTGCGAAATATGCTGCTTTTACAAACTACGGGGAAGCACTTGCCTATGTTCGCAGTGAAGGAGCACCTATTGTGATTAAAGCGGATGGACTAGCTGCAGGAAAAGGTGTGGTTGTGGCATTAAGCTTGGAAGAAGCGGAGGCTGCACTTAAAAGTATGATGCAAGATGTGACGTTTGGTACGGCGGGAGTGAGAGTGGTAATTGAGGAATTTCTCGAGGGGGAGGAGATGACGCTTCTCTCATTTGTGAATGGGTCTACTGTAAAGCCGATGGTTACATCTCAGGACCATAAGCCAGTGTATGACGGTGACAAGGGGCTAAATACCGGCGGGATGGGAACGTACGCTCCTTTGCCGCATATTGATCCCTCCGTGACTGAGCGGATTATTAAGACAATCGTCCAGCCAACCGCCGAAGCGATGGTGGCAGAAGGAGTACCTTATGAGGGTATTCTCTATACCGGTTTGATGCTGACAAAAGAAGGACCAAAAGTCATTGAATATAATGCGCGGTTTGGCGATCCGGAAACCCAGGTTGTTGTTCCTTTATTAGAAACTGATTTACTTGAAATTTTGACTGCAAGTCTCACCGGAAAGCTGGAAAATGTAGAGGTTAAATGGAAAGACAAGTCAGCAATTTGCGTAATAATGTCTTCAGCCGGTTATCCAGGCCCATACGAAAAGGGAAAAGTCATATATGGTTTAGACCAAGTCGTTAATTCAACGATTATTTTCCATGCCGGTACCGACATGAGGGATGGAGAAATTATTACAAATGGCGGTCGGGTTCTAGGAGTTACCGCGATCGCAGAAACGCTTAAAGAAGCACGTGAATTAGCTTACCAGTCAGTAGAAAAGGTATCATTTATGGGAGCACATTACCGAACAGATATTGGATCAAAAGCATTCCATTGATTAGTTTGCCGGGTTAATAAAATAGGGAGTGTTAATGATAAAAACTCGTATTGTCTTTCAAAAAGATGGAATTTAGGTTCTGCTTAAGTTCGGTCTTTTTTCAAAGGCTTTGTTAAAGATTGATGTTGATTTCCTCTTACGAAAATCTTATGAAGGACTAATCTCATTGGGAACTCTCCTGATTTGTCTTTCATCACGCTTATGAAGGACTAATCTCACTGTGGAATCTTCTGATTTGTCTTTCATCACGCTTATGAAGGACTAATCTCACTGTGGAATCTCCTGATTTGTCTTTCATCACGCTTATGAAGGACTAATCTCATTGGAAATTCTCCTGATTTGTCCTTCATCGCCTTTTATACGGCTGTACTAAAATTCAACAATGAATTTAACAAAGCTTTTTCGAAAAGGACCAAGAGAACCTTCCCCTTCGTGTTCATTCAAAATCCTGATAGAGTAATCCTACGCCCAGTAAGAACCCCAATATTTCATTTCTTTTATAATAGTATGTAAGGATTGTCCCTTTTCAGTAAGTGAATATTCAACGGTTACGGGTACTGTAGCGTAAACAGTCCGAATGAGAACACCATTCGATTCTAAATGTCTTAGCGTATCGGTTAAGGCCTTTGGACTAACATTTGAAATCGCCTTTTGTAATTCTCCAAACCGTTTTGTCCCTTCGAATAACTCTCTTAATACGAGAAATGACCATTTTCCTCCAATGACACTAAGTGCTTTTTCAATCGAACATTCAATCTTTAAGGGTTGCTTTTCTATTAATTCGCTCATAGACTACCTCTTTCTAAATTATAGAAACTATAAATTTTATAGTAAATAATATATAGGTTATTATATCAAAAATATTTCAGTGGTTGTTGTTTAAATGGTGAAAACGTATACTTTTTTTGTAAGGTTTTTATCAAGAAATAGAAAGGGAGATCAAACAAATGAAATACCGCAAGCTTGGAAAAACAGATTTAAATGTATCTGTTGTTGGAATCGGTACTTGGCAATATGGCGGCGAATGGGGAAAAGATTTCACACAAAAAGAAGTGGATGAAATCCTAGACAAAGCCAAGGAAATGGGAATTAATTTGATTGATACAGCCGAATGTTACGGTGACCACCTTTCTGAAAAATTTATCGGCAGCTACTTAAACAATCAAAACCGGGAGGATTGGATTGTCGCAACGAAATTCGGCCATCATTTTCATGAGTCCTTTACCCGTACAAATCATTGGTCCGCTGGGGATGTTGTGAAGCAGTTGGACGATTCTTTAAGAGCACTTCAAACAGACTATGTAGACATCTATCAATTTCATTCTGGCAGTGATGACGTCTTTCAAAATGAAGAATTATGGACGGTGTTGGACAAGCAGATAAAGGCAGGGAAAATCCGCCATCTAGGAATATCAATCGGTTCAAACGAAAATATATATCAAACCGACTTAGCAACGGAAGTAAATGCCAGTGTAATTCAGGTTGTCTATAACCGGTTAGACCGTAAACCGGAGGAACAAGTTTTTCCTTCCTGTGAAAGGCAAAATCTTGGAGTCCTGGCTCGGGTTCCTTTAGCAAGCGGTTATTTAAGCGGTAAATATAAGCCTGGTGCAGTATTTGATCAAAACGATGTTCGAAATAACCATTTACAAAGTGAAGTGTTAAAGCAGCTTAAACTAGTGGAAGAAATTCAACGCACTGAAGTCCCGGAAGGAGTTAACATGGCTCAATGGGCACTTGCATGGTGCCTAAAGCATTCAGCCGTTACGAGTGTAATCCCAGGATGTAAAAATATAGAACAAGTTGAATTAAATGCACGGGCTGCAGACTTAGAATTGGTATCAGATAAGCACCCACAAGCTGTGGAAGTTTAATAGGAGGTATGAAAATGCCAAAAGTGGTTGTAACTGGTGGAAGCGGTCTATTAGGTCCAGATGTGATCAAAGAATTTTTACATCATGGGTATGAAGTGGTTAATGCCGATATTAAGCATCCAAAAGAACACCTTTGTAATACAATCATTACAGACTTAACAAATCTTGGTGAAGTTTATGGCGTCTTAGCAGGAGCTGATGCGGTGGTACATCTGGCAGCTATACCCGTTGCATACTCCCATCCAAACGAAGTAACCTTCCAAAATAATGTGATGAGTACTTATAATATTTTAGAAGCAGCAGGGAATTTAGGGATTAAAAAGGCGGTGATCTCTTCGAGTGAATCGTCCTATGGTATTTGTTTTTCTAGGCAAAATTTAGCACCGAAATATGTACCAATCGATGAAGAACATCCACAGCTGCCTGAAGAAAGCTATGGTTTATCGAAAATCGTGAATGAGAAAACCGCTGATATGATCCATCAAAGAACTGGTATGCAGGTTGTATCGATGAGGTTAGGTAATGTCATCTCGCCTGAGATGTATAAAAATTTTCCTAGTTTTATACATAAGCCTGAATTAAGAAAAACGATTCTTTGGAGCTACATTGACACAAGGGATGCTGCAACCGCTTATCGGTTAGCCGTAGAAACAGACGGACTAGGTTCAGTTCCTCTTTGTATTGCTGCGGATGATTCGAGTATGGATATGGAGAGCATGCTGCTTATGGAAACATGTTTTCCAGAAGTGAAGGATTTCAGAAGTGATTTATCAGGATTTCAATCATTGTTAAGTAATGAAAAGGCGAAAAAACTATTAAATTGGACGCCTGTTCATCAATGGAGAAATTATGTAGAGCTATAATAAACCATTTTTTATAAAAAGATAAAGGAGAGAGAATATAATGACAACAGGTTTGCTAAGTACAACTACGTTAAACAATGGTGTTAAAATGCCTTGGCTTGGCTTTGGTGTTTTCAAAGTACAAGAAGGGGAGGAAGTGGTTAACTCCGTAAAGACCGCCATTGAGGCAGGATATAGAAGCATTGATACAGCTGCTATTTATCAAAACGAAGAGGGGGTAGGAAAAGCGATAGCTGAATCCAACGTACCTCGTGAAGAGTTATTTATTACAACGAAAGTCTGGAACAATGATCAAGGCTATGAATCTACCTTGGCGGCTTTTGAAACAAGCTTGAACAAATTAGGTTTAGACTACTTAGACCTATATTTAATTCACTGGCCGGTACCATCTAAAGGATTGTATGTTGAGACATGGAAAGCACTTGAGAAACTTTACAAAGATGGACGTGTCCGGGCCATTGGAGTAAGTAATTTCAATGTGAACCATCTCGAAGACCTTCTTGCAAACTGTGAAATTAAACCGATGGTCAATCAAGTGGAATATCATCCTGTCTTTAATCAACAGGAATTACATGATTTTTGTAAAAAGAATGAAATTCAGCTTGAAGCATGGTCCCCGCTTATGCAAGGCAGTCTGCTAAACGATCCGATCTTAGTTGAAATTGCTAACAAATATAATAAGTCTACAGCCCAGGTGATCCTTCGCTGGGATATTCAAACAGGTGTGGTGACGATTCCAAAATCAATCAAGCCACATCGTATTGCTGAAAATGCGGATATCTTTGATTTTGAACTTACACAAGAAGATATTCAGCAAATCAGCACTTTAAACCAGAATAAGCGTCAATATTCTGACCCTGAAGTGGTTGGTAGAGATTAATAGGAAGGACTCTATTCCTATTAAACTTGAAATAGGTGATATCTGAACGAAAAGGCTTGGAGAGAATCTTCAAGCCTTTTCGTTATGGAGTAAAAGAGTTCTAAAAGGTTGTTATTGAACTTAAGATTCATCCCAATATAAAAAAACATACTCTGGTTCATGCTCTTTTTTCAATTCATCAACACTTGCGATTATATCTGATGTTTTCTGTTTATCCGTCCGGATACTATTACGATCGCGCTGTTTTACATCTTTTTCATCCATGATATACACTCTCCTTTTTAGCATAGTTTGTGTCATGCCCCTGTTCTTATTCCTGTTTAGGTCAAATGGAGAAATTTAAACTCAGAACAAGAAGAAATCAGATGCTATACTTTTTTAACAATTTGGTGTATTATATGAATGTAAGCGCATACATTTATAGCGGGGGGTGTTACCATGAATATTTATGGTAATGATTATATCAAATTTCTAAACGATGACAGGAAAAAACCGTTAACGTATGACCAATGGAAACATAGTAACAGTCAACAAGAATCAGATAAACGTATTACATCTGAAATGGAAACAAACAGATATACAAATGGGCATTTTTCTCCAGGCGTTTTTAATAAAGTAAATTAATGATAGGGAGAACCGGTTTAAATTAGTAAATTGATGTAGGTAACAAAGTAACATGATAAGAATTAGAAGGTAAGCGGTCATGATATTTAAATGATTAAAATAGTAAGGACACTGTGATGGTTGATAGCAGTGTCTTTTTATAGTTGAAACTATTTTGGCGGATTCTACAAGTTCTATTATAACTGAATGGTTGATTTCACTGTGAATGAAAAATAACCGGAGAAATTCCGCCTATTTGGGAAAATACCCATATTTCCTTAATAATAAGTGGATTTTTTTCGGTTATTTGCTTAAAATCTTAGGGTTTTATCATATTTAGAGCAGTTAAGAGGAAAATCTCCGCCTATCATTGATCAGACCTACATTAGGAGTCTGACACCTTAAAGGAAAGCCTCTTTTAACAAATATTTTCTTTAGTAGCAATATCCTTCACGACATCTTCTAAAGTAACATTTCTTAAAACCTTTTCCATTGCCGATTGTGCTGCTGTGAATAAAGGTTCAATGGTATTCTGGATGTTCCTGCCTACGAGACAATCAGGATGTGGACTTTCATGTATATTAAACAATTCTTTCTCCTGTACAACATTCACTGCCTTATAAACATCGAATAGTGTAATCTCAGATAATTCCTTTGCGAGTTTAGCCCCTGCAATACCTGGATGTACCTCTATCAAACCAGCTTTTTTTAACATTCCCATTAGTTTTCTTATCACAGCTGGGTTCGTGTTAACACTCGAAGCTAAAAATTCGGAAGATGTTATTCCTTCTTTATTAAATTCAATAAGAGTCAATATATGAATTCCGACAGCAAATCGGCTGCTAATGGACATGTTCTTCACCACCGCTATTAAATTTTCCGGTATTTATTTTTATTTCTACACCATGTAATTAATTTGATTACAAGTTTATTATACCAAATTACGAAAAAAATAATAAATAGATTTTGTATGCATGTTGACAAATCGATTACATGTAATTAAAATTATTACATGTAATCATTAAAGTTACAGGTAAATCTGAATTTGGAGGAATACAAAATGAAAATATTAGTTACAGGAGCAACAGGGAAATTAGGTTCAAAGGTTGTAGAATCATTATTGAAATCTATACCTGCAAGCGAGTTGGCAGTAAGTGTTAGAAACCCAGAGAAAGCAGAAGGACTTCGTAGTCGTGGGGTGGAAGTTCGTCATGGAGATTTTGATCATCCAGAAACATTAGAAAATGCTTTTAATGGGATTGACCGCTTATTAATTATTTCTGCGGATGGTGACAATGAAACGAGAATTCGTCAACATACTAATGCTGTGCAAGCAGCTGAGCATGCAGGGGTAAAATTTATTGCTTACACAAGTTTAGCAAATGCAACAGAAAGCAAAAATATAATGGCTCCTCCTCATGTTGCGACAGAAGCAGCCATCATTAAGACGGGTATCCCATATTCTTTCTTGCGTAACAATTGGTATTTGGAAAATGAAATTGGAAGCATACAAGGTGTTATGGCAGGAGCTCCGTGGGTAACATCTGCTGGAGACGGTAAAGTAGGCTGGGCACTGCAACAAGATTACGCAGAGGCAGCGGCTGCAGTTCTTGTTGGAAGTGGTCACGAAAATACAGTATATGAACTATCTGGTCCACTTTTAACTCAAGAAGAATTGGCATCTGCTCTTGGTAATGTATTGGGTAAAAAAGTACCTGTACAACAAGTTAACGACGAAAAATATGCAGAGATCATGAAAGGCTTAGGTTTACCTGATTTTGTGATTCCAATCGTAGTAGGAATTCAAGAAAGCATTCGGAACGGTTCACTAGAAGTTAATAGCAATGATTTTGAGAAAGTTCTTGGTCGTCCAATTGCTACAATTAACGAATCACTGACCCAACTTGTTAATGCAATTTCACAAACAAAATAATAATTGATTTTAAGATTACTATTTATCCTTGGGTCACTGTGTTTGAAAAATAACCGGAGAAATTCCGTCTATTTTGGGAAATACCCCTATTTCCTTAATAATAAGCGGAGCTTTTCCGGTTATTTGCTTAAAATCTTATGATTTTATCATATATAGTGAAGTTAAGCGGAATTTCTCCGCTTATTTCTCCTACGTAGGCTTCCTCTATATACATTAGGCAGAAAATCTCCGCCTATTAATTTCTCAAAAAAAGCAGGGGAATAGAATATTTACAGAATACTTCATTACTGGCACCGTAAATGCTCTACAGCGGTGTCATTTAAGTTCTCAAAATTTTGTTCCACTCCTCACTTTCCCAATGTTCATTCATTCGCTATCATGAAAGAAAAGGTAAGGGAAGGGGTATCCATCATGCCACTTGAAATCGTCCGAAATGATATAACCAAAATGAAAGTAGATGCGATCGTTAACGCAGCCAATCCGCAGTTGAAAATGGGTGGAGGAGTGTGTGGCGCTATATTTAAAGCAGCAGGCAGGGATGAGCTTCAACAGGCATGTGATAAAATAGGGCATTGCCCGGTTGGCCAAGCGGTACTCACTAAAGGATTTAATCTTCCTGCCAGCTATATCATCCATACGCCAGGTCCGATTTGGGAGGGCGGGTCTCGACGGGAAGCCGAGTTGTTAAAAGATTCCTATAAAAATTCATTGGAACTTGCGAAGCAGCACGAATGTGAATCGATTGCCTTTCCACTCATTTCTACCGGAATTTATGGCTATCCAAAAGAAGAAGCATTGCAAATTGCGGTTTCCACGATCAGCCAATTTTTAATGAAAGCTGACATGCATGTGTATCTTGTCGTATTTGATAAAAAATCGTTCGGTTTAAGTCAAAAGCTCTTTACTTCCATTAATGAATACATAGATGACCATTATATCGAGGAAGCAGAAATAACCTTCAACCGAAGGATTGAAGAAAATGAAGTATTTAAATATCATTTGGAAGCCGAGCCCATACTAAATCAGTCATTAATGGAAGTAATCAATGATTTAGAAGAATCGTTTTCCGAGCGACTTCTCAGATTTATTGATGAAAAGGGAATGACCGATGTTGAGACATATAAGCGTGCCAATATTGACCGCCGGTTGTTTTCTAAGATTCGGAATGAAGAAGGCTATACTCCCAAAAAGAAAACCGTGATTGCATTTGCGATTTCCTTAAAGCTAAACGTGGATGAAACGAATAACTTGCTTTCTGCAGCTGGCTACACCCTATCCCGGAGCAACAAATTTGATGTCATCATTGAATATTTTATAAATGAAGGTAGCTTTAATATTCACGAAATTAATGAAGCATTGTTTACGTTTGACCAACCATTGTTAGGTGCTTAAAAATGTCGCTTTCCAAGTGACCAAATGAAAACTCGCTCTTGGTATCCTAAGTTTATAAATAAAATAAACGGAGGATTATGAGATGAAAAAAGATTTAACGGAGCTAGTTTTTATATTGGATAAGAGTGGTTCAATGGCAGGTCTTGAAGGAGATACAATTGGCGGTTACAATTCGATTTTGAAGAAACAGCAAGCTGGAGATGGCGAGGCGATCGTCACCACCGTATTATTTAACCACGAATATAAATTATTACATGACCGAATCAATATAAAAGGGATTACTCCGATATCCGATAAGGATTATGAAGTAGGAGGGACTACCGCATTATTGGATGCGATTGGCTTTGCTATCCAAAAAATAGGAAACGTCCAAAAGAAAACAATAGAAGAACAGCGAGCAGAGAAGGTCCTGTTTGTCATTACAACCGACGGAATGGAAAATGCAAGCCGCGAATTTACTGCCAGTAAAGTTAAACAAATGATTCTACATCAAAAAGAGCAGTATGGTTGGGAATTCATGTTTCTAGGTGCGAATATAGATGCGATTTCTACAGCAGCCAAATTTGGTATTGATGAAGATTTTGCCGTAGAATATCATGCTGACAAGGAAGGAACTCAATTAAACTACCAAGTCTTAAATGAGGCAGTCATGAACTTTCGAAAAGAAAAGAAACTCGATCGCACCTGGAAACAGGGAATTGAACAGGATTACAACCGTAGAAAAAGAAATCAGTAGAAAAAAATATGAAAGAAAAATAACTGCACCATCCACTGTCTAATATATACGTGAATAAAGTGTTTTGGGCTTCCACTGGAAGTCCATATTTTTTAAAAGAAGTTTCGACGGTGTTATAATAATTACGAAAACGAGAGGAACCATGAATACGAAGGCTTTGGGGTGTTTCTGGCATTAATTTGGTATTAGGAGCTAAATAAGTAAAGTTTAATGGAGTTAATTTGCACCCTATTTTGCGGTGCATTTCGTTTAGGGAAAATAAAATAGCCCAGCTCCGTTCGGAACTAAGCTATTCCAGAATGAATGAAAGTGTTGGTTAAACGAAAGCCCCGGTTTAGTTATTCATTTCCGCTAAACACTAAAATATTTAAACCCTCAGATTCCTCTGGTGCTTCAAAAAATTTAGTAACATGAATAAACACCGCTTCCGTGTCAAAAGCTGCTCTTTCAGGTTGTTCGTTACGCCTTTGTGCAATTTGACGTAAGCATTGCTCGTTATTTAGATTAAGGAAAATTAGTTGATGGCCTGCGTTGATCTCTGACGCCATATTTAAAAACCACTTTCGCAGTTTTTGAGTGTTCGCTGGAAAATCCATCACTACATCTGTACCGACACTTAATATGTTTTGGACATGCTTTTTCACCAACGGCTTGAGCTGCGCTGAGAATTTTAGATAGTCCTCAAAGGATGCAATCTGATTGGGATAAAGGGATGAAAGCCATTCATCCTCTGACAAAAGTACCGCATGTTTTTCTATCGCCAATTTTTTTGATTTAGTTGATTTTCCAGCTCCCATTTTTCCACAGAAAAAGTATAGCGTTCCCAATTGTTTCATATTTTTTAATCCTCCGCGTTTATTTTAGTTTAAACTTTATACATCGTTAGTTCCCATAGACATTGCCTCAAATTAATAGTAAGACGTTAATGTTTATATACAGTAATGTTTATATACAGTTTACTTATTCTACCAATTTCACTTATAATCCTTCTTTAAAAACTTCCCCGTTAACCGTAATCTCTTATTGTAAAGCAAAAAGCGCAGAAAACTGTGAATAGGAACTGCTATAAATAAGCAGGGGTATTTGGTTTGATTAATTGATGATGCAACACCGATTCTACTAACAAAACCGTTACAAATGTCGACTTGTAATCGACTGTTTCGGTTTCTTTGTGTTCATTTTGGTAACCGGCTGACAGATTGACGGAAGGGATTCCGAACTCCGCAAACACCATGGCATCACTAATCCCGCCTGGAGTGACTTTCCAATCGTCCATTCCAGCCAATTTACCTGCTTTCTCAAATAATCTGCCATATTCTTCTGGACAAAATGGTACGTAGTAACTCCACGACGTAACAATATCTCGATTTCCACGGCGATCAATCACAATGGCAGCATCAACATCTTCAAGAAAATCCTGGTCGATTGCTCGAGATCCTTGGCAACCAATTTCTTCTTCAACGGTAAAAGCTACTTTTAGGGTTCCTCTAAAATTGGTCTTTTTCACTCTAGAAAGGATTTCAAGAATAGCTGCAACTCCAGCTCGGTCATCGGCTCCAAGAATCCCTTCTGAGCTTCTAAGAATAGAGTTATCTTCTATAATTTCTCTTCCTTCCACGATTTCTTTAACGGTATCTAGATGAGCGGAGAGAAGAACAGTAGGACCGTCTCCAAGTTGTACAAACCCGAGAAGATTGCCTTTCCGGTCAATAAACGTGTGATCAAGAAGCGGGGATAATTTGTTTCGCATCCTTGAACGAAATCTACTTTCATCAGTACTTACACCTGGAATAGTCAAGCACTCTATGAGCAAACTTTTAAAATGATTTGCCTGAAGCTCATGTAGAAAACTTGGTTTTTTCCAGACTTGGTAGAGGTTTTCAGCAAAATCAAGTAACTGAGGCTGACTGTTCTTTGGATAGGAAACTCTGATAATTTTGCCTTCCATTCTTAAACGAAGACTTGGAGGTACAGCTGCTTTCAATAATTCCAGCTGTTTGCCATTCGGAAACTTCTTTAGGTAAATCCTTGCTTCTCCTCTGCCATGGCCGTCGCAGCTGCCATACGTATAAATACCCATTTCGTTCATCCAGCGGATAACGCCGCGGATATAAGGATCGAAATCGGTAATAGGCAAATCTCCGAGGACAGGGTCAATCAGCATCCCGCGTCCAGGGGAATCAATGGTTTGGGCAGTTTCTTGCAGGCAGGCAATAAAATCCTCATCCGTTAGCTGGACACCGACTGCATTAAACCATTTTCCTGTACCTATTAGTAGTTTACCAGCATTACATAAATCTCCTTGAATGAACTTCTTCATATCCTCTTTTTCCAATCCGTGTCTTGCCAATAAAATTTCTTTGTTTTTCATACCAATCAGCTCCTTTTATGTTATAAACGAAGTATATCAAGGCAGTTGTGACTGGCTGTCACAGCAAGAAAAAGCAGGAATTTGACAAGTAAAAAGGGAACTTTTCATGAAGAGGTGATAGGAAGATGAGCTATATTGCTGATGATTTCCATCCAAAAAAAGAAGAATCTAGATTAAAAGAATTACTGGACGGGGCTCGGAAAAATAGGGATAAAAGTTTTGAGAAGGAAATAACGAAGAAGTTGGTGAAATTATACGTTTCCCAAGGTGAGTACTTTAAAATGGCTGATAAGCCTGACCCGAATTTAGCCAGAAGATATTTAAGCAAGGCGCTGCAATATCAGCAAGATCATCCTGTTGCTAATTATCGTATGGGCTATCTATATAATCGAAACAAGGAATATACGAGAGCCGTTTCCTTTTTTGAACGGGCATTGGATGGCTCCATAGATGAAGAATTAACGGATACTCAAAGAGTGCTCGCGAACATGTTTCTTGTAAATTGCGGCATTAAGATAGCAAAAGAAGCGATACAGGAGATTAATTTTATCGAGGATAATGTTTATACAGAACTGGAGATTGACAGAATCGAGCGCTATAAAAATGAGATTCTTGTCCTAGAGGAAGGGATCTTTGATCGAATGTTTTACCGAAAAATTGAAAATGGAAGAGAAGAAAAGATTGGAGAATACGAATTTATTAACTTTAAACCTGATAAAAAACAAGTGCTGTTAAAAAGTTCTGATCAAGGAATGGAAATAATTTTTCAAGAATTTAAACCCATCTCGTTAAATCCTAAAGCTTTTTATACCTTATATGGAATCGTAACGGCAAAAGGTTTTAGGACTTATAGTGAGTTACAAGAAATGGCTTCGAATGGAAGTGGGCAAGAGGTAAGCGATGATTATTTCCGTCAAATTATCCGCCGCCTCTCAAGAGACGTTCCTTACTGGGAGCATATTATTGAAACGACAACCATCCTACATCCAGATACACGAAGGCATATAGCAGCGATTAAGTTGGCAGAAGCGTTTTCGACTTGTATTCTATGTCGAGTGGAGGATTATTTACCTTATTAGAAATGGTTCCTCTAAAACCATTTAGGGTTCTCACTGTTAGTGGGAGCTCTTTTTTGTATGCATTCAGGAAGATGAAAGAATTCTAAATACAAAGATAAACGATACGTACACAAATTTTCAACGATACGTGGACAAAAAGAAAAAGAAAATAAAAAAGAAAAACAAAACAACAACAAGTTCTTTCCCCCTATATAGAGTAAAACCCAAAAATAGAACTCCACAGAAATCATGTCATAAATTATTCACATTTTTATAGTAACCACCATGTCCTTTTTGTCCTTACTTCCATATATAAACGGTGAAAGCAATTTTATTAGTAGAAAGGTTTGTGATGGAAGAATGGCAAAATATCGAATGGTTCGTACTGATTTTTGGAGCAATCCGACAGCTCAAGAAGAGATGACCCCCGAGGATAAGTATTTTTACCTCTATCTGCTTACCAATACATATACCACTCAAATTGGAATCTATAAGATTACCAAAAAACAAATGGCGTTTGATTTAGGTTATTCCTTAGAAAGTGTTCACTCCATCATGGAACGCTTTATCGAACATCATGAATTAATTCGCTACAATCCTCAAACAAGAGAAATTGCCATTAGAAACTGGGGAAAGTACAACCTGCATAAAGCAGGAAAACCAGTAATCGATTGTATTCTAGCCGAAATAAAAGAAGTGGAGGACACCACATTGCTTCCCTATATTTCCATCGGCATTCAAAAACAGGAAATTCGTGTTTTGTATGAATCATTTTGTGATCAGGAAAAAGAGATGGGAGATCAAGATGAATCTACGATGGAACTGGTAATAGAAGAACTTGATGATCATACAACCGTTTCGAATTCTGTACAGGAAAAACAACCGCTATCGTTTACCACGGAGCTGGAGAATAACATAAAAAACTTGCCGAATAACCAAAAAACAAAGGACGTACAAGAAATTATTGAGTTTTGGGACGGCAATGGATTTGGCTTTAGCAATGTCAATGGTAAAGAGCAGCTTCTATCCTGGCTGGATGATTCTGACTTTTTACAGCCGAAAGAGATGATTATAAAAGCCATGAACATTGCGTGTGCCAATAACAAGCGAAGGCTAAGCTATGTGGTTGGGATCCTCAAAAACTGGGAAAATGAATCGCTGCTTACCGTAGAAGATATCGATTCGTACCAGGAGAACCATCTAGCAAACAATCGGCATGCAGCGCAAACCCCTTCAATGGGAAGATACATTCCACGTGATTTTGTTCTCGATCTAACGGATGGTGATGAGTAATGAGTATGGTGGAAAAGTCGTTCTTAGGAACGCTAATGAAGGCAGAGTACTTACTAAAGGATACCGTAATTCGGCCTGAACAGCTTGAAAGTACAAGACATAAAGCAATCATGCAAAGAATGCTGGAGTTAACCCAGAAAGGAAAGAATATCGATTTAATCACCTCACAACGCAGCCTGACCTCGAATCATTTGGCGGAATTTCATACCTTTCGGAGCTGTTATCGTATGGAAATCTAGAAAAATTCGATTCCGTGGAAAAGCTGATTCTCGATTTGTGGAAGGAACGGGAAAAAAGAAATATCTTATCATTGGCTGCGATGTATGATTGGGAGATTACGAAAGTCATGACAGAATTGGATAAGATTAACCACATAAAAATGGAGGATCACACATCCCTGCAACAGGCGTTGGCAGATATCTATGAAGCGCCCTGGGAAGATCCATTATCGTTACGTTGTACTCCAACGGGAATTAAAAAGCTTGACGAAGTAACGGGAGGCTTTCGAGGCGGGGAAGTCACGATTATAGCCGCTAGACCATCGATGGGAAAAACGGATGTGATGCTTCATTTTGCAAAAATAGCAGGTTGGGCAGGTTTTTTACCGCTCGTCTTTTCCTTAGAAATGCCCGAAAAGCTGATTACCTCGAGATTAATGGCGTCAACGGGAAACTTTAACCGGGTAAAAATGCGAGATCCGAAAAGAATGCTCAATGAAAATCAAAAGAATGTATGGTCGGATGTGATCGGGAGCCTCGGTGAAACCCATATGCAAATTTTTGATGGAGCGGGACAAACCATTGCCGAAATGAGAGCGAAAACGAGAAAGATGATGAATCAATTTCCAAAAAGAAAACCGATTCTTTTTATTGATTACTTAACCCTTATTCAATCGAGTCAATCCTTCGGGGGAAATTCTCATTCACAAGTAACAGAGATCTCCAAATCTCTTAAAACAATGGCGAAGGAATTTGATTGCCCTGTCATTTGTTTGGCACAGCTCAATCGATCAGTCGAATCAAGAGCCTGTAAACGGCCAATGATGTCTGATATTCGAGAATCTGGAAGTGTGGAACAGGACGCCGATGTCATTTTGTTCTTATACCGGGATAAGTATTATAACAAGCAAACGGACGATAATTCCCTTGAAATTATTGTCTCGAAAAATCGAAACGGTCCAGTTGGAACTGTGATTGTAAATTACACGACTAAAACGGGAAGAATTGAGGACCTATAGGAGGGTAAGTTTCCCTTTAACTAACCAACAGATACGTAAGAAAAACCCTGAGAACTAAAAAAATTTGATGAAGAGGTGTTAAAAATGTTAGTGAAAGATCTTTTCCTAGACACGATACAATATGAATATTCCTTTGTAGCCCATTACCTCTACCATTTACTAGAAGAGAAGAAACTCTCATTAAACGACGACGTTTCCAAAATACAATCAGTAACAGGAGACATTCACAAAGTAAATGAATTGGTTGTGAAAAATTTATTAGGTATTGGTGAAATGAATGTCTACTCAATGAAAATGAACACAGCGGATTTTGTGTTTATCTTTGCACCTAACCTAAAAGATGCCATCCAGTTCTATCACAGAACATTTTTTAAACCTCCATTAAACTGTCATCAATATTCACTAGATTTCGATTTTTACAGAGGGAATGAAGTCATTTCATTTCGGGATATGAGAAAAGAAATAGAGCAATTTCCTGCAATTGCGGGCTATTATACACGGGAAAGATGAATAAGTGGAGGGAGGGGATATGAGAAAACGAATGGGAAGTATAGCCATGATGGCTGCTGCTGCCTGCATAGCATTGTATTCAGTACCATCAGAGAAAGGAGAAAACGGGCAAGAGCTCCGCCTTCCGGTGAGCGAAGATCAAGGTAGTGAAGTACCCGCCACTGTAGTGGAGATTATCGATGGCGATACCATCAAAGTATGGGTTAATGGAAAAATAGAATCCGTGCGCTATTTATTAATTGATACACCAGAGTCAAAAAGTTCAAAAACATGTGTTCAACTGTATGCAAAGGAGGCATTCTTACGGAATAGCGAGCTTGTAAAAAGCGGGAAGGTAACATTGGAGTTCGAAAAAGGTAACATAAGAGATTCCTATGGACGATTATTAGCCTATGTTTATGTTGATGGAGAATCAATTCAAGAAACGCTGCTAAGAGAAGGATATGCACGGGTGGCTTATATCATCCATCCGCCCTATAAATACCTAGAAACATATAGAAAGGAGGAAAATCTAGCAAAAAGGCAAAAAATCAACATCTGGAGCAGTTTGAACTTTGTAACGAACTGGGGATTTAATGGATGTTTGTAGGAATACAAAAGAAAGATGCCAGATACCGTTCAGTGGTGCCTGGCACCTTTTTTAAAATGACGGTTCGTACCATTGTTACGGTACACAAGGAAATGAAAATGTTTAAAACATTGAATGTTGTGGTAAATAATCAACAAGAATAGGAGATGATAGAATGGACGGACAAAAACAAAGCTACTATGTCAATATTCAATCTCATGATATTTTCAGAGATCCTTACGAGGGAGAGTGGAATTTCAAAATTGAAGCGACAGAATCGCAAGTGAATGCCCTTGAACGACTTTTTGAAAACAATGATGAAACAGACTGGGAAAGTTATTTTCGCTCACATATTCCCTATCTTGAATATCATCATCAGCCTCAAAATAGGGAATATGACAAGCGAATGGAATTAATTTATACCATGCTTTTTTACTTAGGTGATGAAAAAACCCGTTCACATATTAGAAAAATGGGAATTCTAAATGAAGATCCTGCATATATAGAGCACAAAAGTTTTTAACTTCGATAAATTTGGCGGAAAAATAGTCAAGGGACTCAAAAGAAGTTCATACGAAATATTCAATCGTCCCTTTGTCATAAAAAAGACAGTATCCCTTTCTATTTAAGAAGGGGATTTTTGTCGAGCTGCATGATCAATGGTTGGAGAATTCATGTTAATCCCTTTATCGACAATCATCAACATAAATCTGCTATAATATTAACATATAAGAAAGAGGTGAGGAAATGTGGAAAAAACGCTAAATATGATTTTAGCCGAACAAAAACGACAGGGTGATTTATTGCATCAATTAATTCATGCTGTTGCAGGATCAAATGTAAAAATTACTGAAATGGACGAAAAGATTAGTAAAATGAACGGGAAAATGACCGAAATGGACGGCAGAATTGCTGAAATGGACGAAAGAATTACTCAAACAAATGAAAAAGTTACCGAATTAAACGGAAAAGTGATCTCTATTGAAAATAAACTAGATTCCGTCTTTGAGGAAGTTAAAGAAATAAAGGTTAAAATGGCATCAAAACATGACCTCGAATATTATGATCAAATGATTTCAGAGCATTCTAGAGAAATTTATAAACTAAAAAATCATTAAACCTCTCCACTGAGATTCCTCAATACTATACTAAATTCTTAACTGCCCCATAGTCTTCCTACAAACAAACACTTACAAATGTTGAATCATTTTTTAAAATGAAACCTTGTCATAAACATCATGACAAGGTTTTACTTTTTTTCTGGTGCTAATATAAATAAGCAACTAATTAGGGAATCGCAGATAAATGATTTAACGATTCTTACCATTTAGGGTAACTTTGAAGTTTGAAAAATGTTTAAACCATTAAGAGTTGTGGTAAACATCCATAAAGATAGGAGATGATCGAATGGATGGACAAAAACAAAGTTACTATATCAATATTCAATCTAATGAAATTTTTACAGGACCTTACGATGGAAAGTGGGATTATAAAATTGAAGCTACAGAATCTGAAGTAAATTTCCTTAAACGACTTATTAATCGAAATGATGAAACAGATTGGGAAAGTTATTTTCGATCGCACATTCCTTATCTTGGTTATCAACATCAAAATAGGGAAGATGACCAGCGAATGCTATGGATCTATACAATGCTTTATGACTTAGGGGATGAAAAAACCCGTTCACATATTAGAAACATGGGAATTTTAAACGAGGATATTCAGCACAAAAGTTAATCTAAAAAAATCAGGCGAAAAATAATAAATGGCTAAATGGTAATTTACAATTTACTTACAAAAAGCAGAAAACGCAGTCAGTTCCACGGCTTGGGAAACTGACTGCGTTTTTTGAATCATATAGCTTTATTTAAATTAACAATTCAAAAAAAACTCTCTCCCTTTTTTTAGGCTGTTTTTCTATTTTCTTCTTCATTTGGTGTAAAATAGAATAGAAACTAAAAAAGAATAGGTGAGAACATGAGTCAATTATCCGAATTTGTATCCAAGCAACATAATCAAAGTGTTGAGGAATTAAAAGAATTACTACGTATTCCAAGTATAAGTTCCTTGTCTGAGCATAAAGAGGACATTCAAAAAACAGCTTCTTGGATCGCCAATAAGTTAGAGAGCATTGGAATGGAACACGTTGAAATCGTACAAACAAAGGGTCATCCGATTATTTATGCAGACTGGCTTCATCAGGAAAATGCGCCGACTGTATTAGTATACGGTCATTATGACGTTCAGCCCGTTGACCCCATTAACTTATGGGAGACCCCTCCGTTTGAACCAGACATTCGCGATGAAAAGATCTACGCCAGAGGGGCTACAGACGACAAAGGGCAGACGTTCTTACATATAAAAGCTGTAGAAAGCCTCATGAATGTAGAAGGTAAATTACCGGTTAACCTTAAATTTTGCATCGAAGGTGAAGAAGAAATCGGAAGTCCTAATCTTCCACAGTTTTTATCTGAAAATAAAGAAAAACTATCTTGCGATGTGGTGATTATTTCCGATTCGGATATGTGGGATCGAGGAGTTCCTGCGATTACATATTCATTAAGAGGTCTGGCAGCTCTCGAGTTTTCACTTAAAACAGCTAATACAGATTTGCATTCCGGCATGTTCGGCGGCGGAGTTCAGAATGCGAACCATTTGTTAGTGCAGCTGCTTTCTACTCTTCATGATGCAAACGGAAAGGTAAATGTTGAAGGATTCTACGATGATGTTATAGAATTGACAGAATTTGAGAAGGAACAAATTAAAGCACTGGGCTTTGATGAAGAAAAACTAAAGAAACAGTTGGGCTTAACGGAACTAACAGGCGGGGAAAATAATTATCCATACCCTGAGAAAATCAACTCGCGGCCGACATTAGAGTTAAACGGCATATGGGGCGGATTTCAGGGGGAAGGTACAAAAACCGTCATTCCCAATGAGGCACATGCCAAAATCACCTGCCGTCTTGTCAATAATCAAAATCCAGAAAAAATCCAAGGATTAATTAAAAAGCATTTAGAAGAAAAAGCACCAAAAGGATGCACAGTAAAAGTGACCCTTCAAGATACAGGTAATCCATTCTTAACACCAATCGATGATCCGATGATTCAAAAAGCGGCTGAAGCCTATGAAAAGGTTTATGGTGCATCACCTGTTTATAAAAGAGAAGGGGGTTCCATTCCGATTGTATCGGATTTCAACCATACTCTAAATACTCCTGTTGTCTTAATGGGATTCGGCTTACCGGATGAAAATCTCCATGCCCCGAATGAACATTTTAATTTAGAAAACTTTGATAAAGGGATCTTAACGATCTGTTCGTTTTTAGAATTAATCTCAATAGATAGGTAAAAGAGGAACGCCATAGCCTAACGGGTTCCATTACCTATCACAAATATTGCAAATTAAATGAGTGACAAATTGAATGCTAATTTGTCACTCATTTTTTATTGATGTAAAGCTATTTGTGCTTAGAATCACCCTAAGATCTATAAAAATATGCACTCAAAATTGTAAGGGTGGCTTTTCTTGGATAAGAACAACATAAGAATCGAAAACCAGATTTAAAAAATCAGTAGTGGCAAAAATGGTTGTGTTTATTTCTTCTTGCAAATACTTATGAAAAATGTTAAACTTTAGAAGAATTATTTTTGTTCGGTGTAAAGGATAGTCTAAGAGTAACTTTTCGTCTTGATGATCACTGAGTGCAAGGATAGTAACACATTGTGTGCAAAGCACACAGCAGGAGGAAACAAAATGGAACAAGGTAAAGTAAAATGGTTTAACGCAGAAAAAGGTTTCGGATTTATCGAGCGTGAAGGCGGAGAAGACGTATTCGTTCATTTCTCAGCTATCCAAGGCGAAGGTTTCAAATCTTTAGACGAAGGTCAAGCAGTTACTTTTGACGTTGAGCAAGGTCAACGTGGAGCTCAAGCAGCTAACGTGCGTAAAGCTTAATAATAAAACCAAACTCAAGCAGGCTCCTTTTGGAGTCTGTTTTTTATTTATAATAAAAGCAAGGAACCCTACTCACGAATGAGTAGGGCACATGTAAACAGTAAATCAAATGGTAAACTAAGTGTATCACATAATAACGAATCCTCCTAATTTCCTTTGAATAAACATCTTAGAGTGGCTAAAATTGTCAATCTTGGGGTAATTCAATTAAGCGTGTCTTGAATTTAAAAGGATTGGCTGCTGCGGCATTCATTTTTTTTAACGAAGTTGATTGGTTTAAGAATTCGGTATCCACTTGGATTTCACCCCAATAAAAAGCACCCGATTATTCGGATGCATACTTAATTATTCCATGTAAATATACTGAGTATTCTCGCTTTACACATTCTCTTAACTTGATTTTTCCTTCACTTTCTAATTCTCCAACCCATTCTTCAATCTTTTTTTCATCTTCTTTTGTAGCCTTAGGAATCTCTGTTGAAAAAAAATTACCTCGACTGGCATTCTTTAGATTTTTTAATAAACCAACTTTATTCATTGGGTCATCCCCTTTATCTATTATTTTCGACATTAAGTAGGTTTTTTCCTTTGAATACCAATAATTTTCTCGAATTTTCTTATTCACCTAACGGTGGCGTTAATCCAAGGAGGATTAACGCTTATTTGTGTTGAACCAATGTATTGCTAGGATGGATTTCTGTTCAATAAGAGATGTTAAAACAACCATAAAAGAGGTGGTTATAAAGGTGAATTTTGATAAAAATAAATCATTAGAAGAATTAGAAGATTCAATATGGAGAGAGTCGGATTTTCAATCTAATTTAATACTTAGTATCAGGAATTAAGGAAAAAGAAATTAAAAGATTTTACGATTGAAGATTTAAGAATAATGATTAGACAAAAAGTCGGTTTAAAATATCTGGTTCCATTAGCACTTGAAACACTTGTAACAAATCCTTTTATCGAAGGGGATTTATTTATGGGAGACTTACTTGAACAGGTCTTCAAAGTCGATAAGGGCTTCTGGAATGAGAATGAAGATTTATTATTTGAACTAAATGAAATAATTTCTTTAGTAAAATCAACAATAAAAATAATTACACCCCTTATCAAAGACTACAAATAAGCAAATTACGTATAACAACATTCTTCTCTTGTTATGATGTATTTGAGAAAAAGATGAGGGAGGGAAAGGCCAAAAAGAAAAGCCCATGCTTAGTGACTCCTGTTATTAAACTAAATAATATACCTATTTTTGAGCATACTCTTTTTGAGGATATTTTTACCTATACAAATGAATGGGCGTCAAAACTTTTGATACCAAGAGGGGGTTAGTTTTTTTGAAATGCCCGCAATGTGTTTATTCCAATCCTGATGAAGTGAAGTTCTGCTTAAGCTGTGGGGAAAAGTTTATAAAAAATAATGGTCCAGAAGATGATAAAAGCTTTTTTTATGAGTTTGCCCATTATGTGGATATGGTTCCAAATGTTGAACGGTCCATTCAGCCTAAATTTCAAAATATATTTTCCCGTGTTTTCCGTAAGCATAGTGAATTGGAAGCGGAACGGCTGTTTATAGTAGGAACAGCGCTGACGACACCGAAGATTTCCGAAGTTAAAGATACATGGCCAAAACCTTGGCTTTTTGCCAGGGTGTTCATCATTGCTTTGCTTATATTTGCAGGCTTTTACATAGGTGTTAACTATTTTGGAAATTGGAACTTTATACCTGGAGTGATTATTGTTGGCGCATTTGCTGTTCCTTTTTCAACGTTAATGTTCTTCTGGGAGATGAATGCACCACAAAATATTGCTTTTTACCGAGTTATCTATTACGTATTGACCGGCGGGATTTTATCCATGTTAGCGGCCATCGTTTTTTTCGATATTCTAAAAAACAATATCAATGCGATCACGATTGGAATTGTGGAGGAGATTGCTAAAGCAATAATGGTCATTGCGTTTGTTCGCTATCGAAAATATAAATATATCCTAAACGGACTTCTTATTGGTGCTGCGGTTGGAGCAGGTTTTGCAGCGTTTGAAACCGCAGGGTATGCTTTAAGGTCATTGCTTACAGGGGATGGCGCAAATCTCTACACTACGATTATGATCCGAGGAATCTTTGCACCTGGCGGACATGTTGCCTGGGCGGCTCTGACTGGTGCAGCATTCTGTCGAGTACAAGGGGACCATCCATTTAATCTAAGCATGCTATTCCGTATTAAATTTTTACGTGTCTTTCTCTTAGTGGTTGTGCTTCATGCTTTATGGGACACTCCTATACCAGGAATGTTTCCCTATGGACATATTTTTTTAATGATAGCTTCATGGATCGTTGTTTTTCTCCTCATCCGTGCCGGTCTTAAGGAGATAGGAAAAATAAATGTTCTAAGAATATCCCAGATAGATTAGCATTTCTCGACTCATGAGAAATGCTCTTTTTGGTTTTTTGTCATATAAAACCCTATGACGAAGCGAATCGTAACAAACCATCACACATTTTTCCATTTTTGACAGAGGCATAAATCAAACAAGGATTAATGCCACTTTTTGTTGGCGTGCCCAGGCAAGCCGTTAATTGCTAACTGGTGGAAGTCCAGTCTAGGTAAGAACCAAGTCGCCTAGTAGCTGACAGGCAGCTGGTGGAGTAATCCTAAGGTTGAAGCCCTGTGCCAGCAACTTTACAGGTTGTAACATAAAGTGAATCCTGCCGCCTCGTCAAGAGCAACCTGGAAACAGGACAAGGAGAAGTCGAGCCTTGCGACAAAGGGCGAAGACCATGGAAGGTGTGTAGAACTTGGAACAACACTCAAGAATCTCTCGGGGTATGGGGAACGACATGTAAAGAAAGTAAGTTTCGGAACTGGGGAGACCCTACTTTACCCTTACGGTTAAGGAAAGAGAAAGCCTATAAGCAATTGCGAAATGGTGGACTGTAAAGAGGGAGTCGGAGGAGGTCATAGTACCAATGATTATCATGACAACACAACATGATGTAGGGAAGGACCTCTACTTTGTTCATGTGTTTAAAGGAGGTAAGAGTAAGTGAATGCTATGAAATTAGCTAACTACACCGATGTAAAAGCTCAAGAACTTTGGAAAACACTATATCTATGTGCCAAGGAGAATCCGAAACGTAAGTTTCATGCTTTATATGATAAAGTTTATCGACCTGATATATTACTAGAAGCCTGGAAGCGTGTAAAAAGAAAGAGAGGTAGTGGAGGAGTAGACGGACAAACGATTGAAGAAATCGTTACTAACTACGGGGAAAGAAAATTCTTAAATGAGCTGTATACTCAGCTAAAAGAGAATAAATATAATCCAAGCCCTGTACTAAGAACGTATATTCCAAAAGAAAATGGAAAGAAGAGACCATTAGGGATTCCGACTATAAAAGATAGAGTGGTACAAATGGCAACAAAGTTGGTTATTGAACCGATATTTGAAGCTGATTTTCAAGAATGTTCTTTTGGTTTTCGCCCAAAAAGAAATGCACACCAAGCAATGGCTAGCATAAGAGAGGCAAGCAAAAGAAGTTCATGGGTAGTGGACGTTGATATTCAAGGGTATTTTGACAACATAAACCAAGAAAAGTTGTTAAAATTAATAGAACAGAAAATCAATGACCGCAGAATCCTAAAGTTAATTCGAAAATGGCTACGTGCTGGGATAATGGAGGAAGGTAATGTTAGAAATCCCCTAACGGGGACACCACAAGGAGGAGTGATTTCTCCTTTACTAGCGAATATTTATCTAAATACATTGGACAAGCTCTGGTTAAAGAAATTCCATCACCTAGGAGAACTAGTTCGTTATGCAGATGATCTTGTAATATTAACAAGAACAAAACAACAAGCGATTGAGAGTATACAAGTATTACAGGCTATTATGAAAAAGCTAGACTTGACTATTAATCGGGACAAATCAAGACTAGTCCACTTGTTTGATAATAAAGAGGGGTTCGATTTCCTAGGTTTCCACAATCGTAAATTCGAAGTACATAATAAAGGGGGAAGACCCTTTTACGCTATGGCTCATATTCCGAAGAAGAATGCCATGAAAAAGATGAGAGCAAAGATAAAGGCATTTACAGAGCCAAGAACCAAGTTATATTTAGACATTAAGGAATTGGTAAAAGGATTAAATAGAATACTGCAAGGGTATAAGAACTATTACAAGATTTCACCAATCGCATTTAAGTGGCTAAATCAGATTGACTGGTATGTGCTTGAAAGGCTCACACTCTTTTACAATAAGAAAAAGAACAACAGAAGAAAACATGGTAACTTAAAGACTATTCAGGATGAAGTAAATTATTTAATCGTAAAGCTAGCACGGAATTAACCGTAAAGCACAAGAAAGAAGAACATCGGAAAGCCGTATGAGGGAAAACTTCACGTACGGTTTGATGAGGGGGAGCTGAAATTAAATGAGGATAGCGTAAGCTATCTCATTGAAATCAGTTCTCTACTCTACAACTGTATAGGAATTCAAAAGAAGAACTAATAAAAACAAATATAAAAGTAAAACTTTTAACTGATTTAAACGTCTAAACATCAAGTTAAATAATGGGGGGAAGAATTTGTCTGATATAAGAGATAAAGAAGTTTTAGAGTGGTACGAACAGTTCCACGAATCAATATTTAAATATATCTATATGATGATTCAAGATTATCAATCAGCTGAGGATTTAAGACACGAAACCTTTTTGAAAGCTTACGTTAATTATGATTCATTTAGGGGAAATTCAAATCCTAAAACTTGGTTGTTCAGTATCGCTCACAATATAACTGTTGACTACATTAGGAAACGAAGGCCATTAACCATTTTACAAGATCTCCTTCTGTTTAAAAAAGACCTTAAGCCATTGCCAGAAGAAATAGTAGAAATTAAAGAAAGTTCTAAGGAACTGTATAATGCAATAGCTAAACTTAAGGGTTCTTACCGAGAAGTAATAATACTTAGAAAGATCAAAGAGTTCTCTATCGAGGAAACCTCAACCATTTTAGGATGGTCTGAAAGTAAAGTAAAGTCAACACTTTTTAGAGCAATCCAAGCTCTAGAAAAAAAGTTATTGAAGGAGGGTGATCTAAGTGAAAAAATTGTCTGAGGATAGCATAATAGATATTGAGTTATATAAATTGGAATCAAATATTATTTGGAAAAAGGCCAATAGCAATGAATTAAAGCAACAACTCATTACTGATTTAAGTAAGCTATCATATAGGGCTAAATTTAAAAGATTTATTGGGCACTCAGTTAGATTTGGGTCATTAGCTGCGGTATTATTTATTGGTTTTATATTTATTAGCCAGAAGGTTAGCATTGAGTCTTTAACTAATGCGGGGAATAATAAAGAAATATATCAACATGAGTTACCTAAACAGAATAAGGATGAAACAATTGTTTATACCGCAGAAGAACAGAATTTAATTGAAAGTTATAATGTAAAATTGGGTGGACGAACCGTTATAAGTGCAACTGTTTCAAGAGTTGGCGAAAGTATGTTAGATGTCAAGAAACCACACATTTCTTATAATCAGGAATACCCAAATGAACTTCAAACTTTAGTGGATGCTATCCAAAGAGCAGAAAAAAGAGTTGGTGTTTTTGATATGATATCTCCTAATTATCTTTTTATATTGACATTTGAAGACAAAGTAACATCAAAATACTTACTATGGGTTGGAAATGATGGTGGGTCTTTTATGAACGAAAATGATACTCATACACTATATAGACTACCAAAAGAATTAATCGATGATATAAACACAATCGTTAAATAAACCAGTAAATAGACATTCGGTAATGATCTTTTACCGATTGTTTTTATTTAGAAAATGGCTCTGTTAAAGGTAAATGTTGATAATTGAAACCTCCCTGATTCCCTTATATAATTAATATAAGAACAAGTATTCGGGGGAGGGTGTTAGGATGGACAAGGCGTTTAGCAATTTATTAAAACACATTGATAAATTAACATCTATAAAAAAAGAACAAGTCTATCAATGGGTAAAACGCTATGTTGAGCCTACCTCCTCCGTTGGCGGTCGTTTAATCAATGAAATGAGGGAGACTCGCTTTAAAGACGGGTTCGAGTGCCCTCACTGTAATTCTGAGCACGTTGTTCGTTTCGGTAAGTACAATGGTCGTCAACGCTATCGTTGTAAGAGTTGCAGTAAGACATTTACAGACACAACTAATACCGTTTTGTTCCGCACTCGCAAAGGAAACGAATGGATTACATTTGTTGACTGTATGTTTAAAGGCTATTCCCTTCGGAAATCGGCTGAAATCGTAGGGGTTACTTGGGTTACGCTTTTTTATTGGAGACACAAGCTGTTGAACGCACTTAAACAAATCGATTTTGAACAGTTTGAAGGTATCGTTGAAGTTGACGAGACCTATTTCCTATACTCTCAAAAAGGTCAACGTGGCATTACGGAACGTAAACCTCGTAAGCGTGGCGGCAGCTCCAAACACAGAGGGATCAGCCACGAACAAGTTTGCGTACTTGTTGCCAGGGATCGTACAAAAGCAACTGTTTCAAAAGTTGCCTGTATGGGGCGTATTGTTAAAATCAAAGTTGAAAAAATGATTGGTTCAAAGTTAACACCTGAAAATGTGCTTGTAACAGATGCTTGGAGAGCCTATAAGACATACGCAAAAGAAAAAAGTATTGAGCATTACAGAATTAAATCAAACGATGGTAAATATGTTATTAAGGGTTTATATCACATTCAAAATGTTAATGGGCTCCATTCTCGTTTGAAACAATGGATAGACCGATTTAAAGGCGTTGCAACGAAGTATCTTGACAACTACCTTGCCTGGTTTTTGTTTGTTGATAGCCGCAGTAATGAAAACACAAAGCACAATATTAAAGATTTCCTTTTATCATCATTTGTTTTTGAAATGACTGATACTTATGAAAGCTTACGTTTATCAAAATTTAACATATAGTAAATTCTTTATGTACGACTAATTTGAAACGAAATGGGAGGTGCAAAATGGAAAATATTATAACCAATGTCTTGAAAAATGATAGATTGGATGAATATCCATTATTCAAAAAGTTTTGTGTCCTCAAAGAAAAAGGATTACGCAAGGATTCCTTTAAAGTATTATCTATATTTATCGATGAAGCAAAGAAATGGAGTAATGATAAACAACAGGATTTTGCTTGTTGGCTATTTGCTTTATTTGAAGTATCAGATAGTATTCACAATTTACTTGTTCATCCTTTAGAAGAAAATTTATTAAAGCCTATACTCGAAGATTGGATGAAGAACAATCCCATAGATCCAAGACCACATAGGTGGTATGGTGTGTTTTTACATACAGAAAAACGTCTCGAATACTTAAACAAGGCACTTGAACTTGGTGGAAGTAGCGAACAATTATCCTTATTAAAACTAATTGATATTAATTTGTACTCTCTTTGGTATTCATTTCATCATATATCTGAAGATTTGTATCTTGGCGATATTGAAGAAGATTCTAGACTTATTACTGAGACTCAGCAGTTAAACAACAAGGTTGAATGTCAACAAACCAGAAAAAATAATGAAGGCGAACTCAACTATTATAGAGAGCTGCTGAATGATTGGAAGATGTTTAAAAACGAACAAACCAAGGACTTTGTTAATTGGTGTAAAAAAAGGGGTAAAGATTACCATTGGACCAATTCTTATTATTACGAATAATAAAGGACTTTTTACAGTCCTTTTAATTTTCGTGTATATCAACATTAAAATTTAACAGAGCCTAGAAAATAAAAAGTCTAAAGCAAAGATAATGGGTTTAACTGCTTTCTACCTTGTTATGGGACTTGGATGATATTTTTAATATAGGCTTCAGATAGCAAATTCTAAATTAATGGATAACTTTTGAAGGACTTTTTTCAATAAAAAATACCGTATAATAATTTACCAACCCAAAACGCCAGTGAAATCCAAATTATGATGAATAGTACAGCAACAAACCAGTTTTTGGGTTTACCACTTTTTCTAATTTCCTCTGCCTTTTCTCTGTTTTCTTCAATAATGTAAGGTGGTATTAATTTTAATGCCAGTGAAATACCCAGGGGAACAATAAGTAGGTCGTCTAGATAACCCAATACAGGAATGAAGTCAGGAATCAAATCGATTGGACTAAAAGCATAAGCAACAACACAAATAGCAACCAATTTAGCGAACCAAGGTACTCTATTATCTTTGTATGATAAATAAAGAACAAATAAATTTTGTTTTAGTTTTCTTGCGTAGCTTTTTAATTTTGTTAAAGTATTTTCTTGTTCCATCTAACTCCCCCTTGGTAGTAATAATTATAAAGTAAAATAAGAGAGAGTTGAAACCATTTATTGGGTTAGTGCTTATTCAACCATCGGAGCAGCATAGTGGAATAAGAACAACAAAAACCATCCTATATTGAATGGTTTTTATCTTTATCATAATGTGGTGATGTACTTGTGTGTTAATACGCGGTCTAATACTTTTTCAGTAACTGGCATAAAGTAATTCAATATTAGCCCCCCTAAACAAACGGTTAATAAAGTGCCAACGCCGATTGGTCCATTTAAAATCAATGCCAGTATCAAGAAAACAACGTAAATCAATGTTCTTGAAAAAAATATATTGGTTCTAGTTAATTCTTGTATGATCAACGTTAAACGGTCAATTGGAATGGGTGCAAAGTTGGTGTGTAAATAGGTTGCCGTTCCTAATCCTATAAAAACTAAGCCGATTCCAAAACAAACAATTTTGCTGTACCATAGTTCAGGTGTTATCAAATCGTTCAAAAGGAACAGCCACATATCAATACCAATACCAGTTATAAAGGCTGTTAACAACCCAAAAACTTCAGGTCTTTGTCTGTTTAACAATGAATTACAACCGATTAATATAAAAGCTAGAATGATTTCCCAACTACCTACCGTTAGCCCCACATTTTTGGACAGTCCTACCAAAACTGCATCAAAAGGTGAAGTTCCAAGGTCTGATTCTATTGTGAGAGAAATACCAAGGGTTAATATTAAAATTCCTACTACATAAAAAACATATTTCACTTTACTCACCCTCTTCGTTATTTTGTTGCAAATGCAATAAAATTAAGTTAAATTTACTATATAGATTTTTTATTGTATTTGCAACAAATTTGTTTTTCCTGCCCCGGTTGGAGCAACGAAAGGAGGCTTATTATGTATATTCCAAAATATTTTAAGGTTAAAAATGTTGATGAAATCTGGGATTTTGTTCAAAAAAACTCTTTTGCCACGATTGTTACAACAGAAAAAGGGAAACCAATTGCCACTCATTTGCCTTTGCGATTAAATAAAAAAGGTGATGAATACTATATTACTGGGCATTTGGCTTATGGAAATCCTCAGTGGAGAACATTTGAAACCTGTGAAGAAGTTCTAGTTATGTTTCAGGGACCGCACGCTTACATTTCTTCATCTTGGTATGGTCATGAAGAAGTCCCAACATGGAATTATCAAGCTGTCCATATATATGGTAAAGCAAGCATTTTGGAGAAAGATGAATTAATAGGAGAATTAACAATAATGCTTGAAAAATATGAAAAAAATCGTGAAAATCCTGTTTTATGGAATAAACTTTCTCCTGATCTCTTAGAAAGTGAACTAAAAGGTATAGTTGGATTTAAGATTAAGGTGGGAGATATACAGGCTGCATATAAATTAAGTCAGAACCGAAATGAAACTGATTATATGAACATAATTGATAAATTAAAAAGTGAAGGAAATCCAAATTCGATACAAATGGCAGAATTGATGAAAAAGAGATTAAAAAATCAAAGATAAGCAACATTTATTCAACTCTCAGATGGAAGAATAAAGAACGGAAGGAAGCTGTCATATCGGGCAGCTCCCTTACAGGATTGTGAAGGAATGTACTTACACTAACGGGTAGCGTGTGTGAAAAAACCGTAATAGATAAACGAATGAGTTTAAACGAATTGATATTTATTTTTTATTGAATGGGGAGGGGGAGTTACTTTACTACTTTTTCATCCTTCTTTTTTTTCGGAAGAAATATCGCTGCGATTAAAGTGATTAAGAGACTAAGAGCTAAAGGAACGGTGATAACCCCAGGACCTTGTTCTGTAACAGTGGTACTTTTCATTTCCCCGCCAATCTCCGTCATTTCTTTATAATGTCCTTTAATATAAAAGACTCCTTCGCCTAATTTTGTTCCTAATTTAAGATCTACCATTGCAAGTGTTACAAGCATAATAATTGTAAAAATAATCGAGCTCACAATAAAAATATTTGCGTCAATCACTCGCTTTTTCATTTTAAAATCGCTCCTCTCATCATTTTTTTATATTATCTCTAATATTTTTACCATCTGTTGAAAAAAGAGTAAAAAGATTAGACATCCATATGATGCCTATAACCTGGATTAATTCATTTTGAGAGAAAGTAAATACTAAATAACCGAATAGAAAGGGAATCAGCGGTCCCATCAATGAAACAAAGATATCTTTCTTCGGGTCTAATCGTTTCCTGAAAACTCCCATATTCGCAATAAAAGAATATTTAAAATATTCATTTACTATCACAAAATGACTATATCAGACTTTGGAAAATAGTAGAAAGGACAAATTTCCTATTTTTTGTAAATAAATGTATTGACGCTTTTTTCTATGGAAGGAGCAGGTGGATGGACATTCTAACAGTCTTTCTAAAGTACGCTGCTGCCCCTTGATAAGCACCGATACCATCAACAATTCATACCCCGTCAGTTTCTTTAACTACCATGCGACCTCTGTTAAATTTTCTGCTTTGTACCTACAACGCCCAAGATTTCATAATTAAATATTTAATCAACTACAGATAGATAATAAAATAAACACCTTAGGAGGCAACCAATCATGAAATTATTTGGATTTGGACTAGTTCTTGTATTAGCACTTACAGGATGTAATGATAGTGGAACAACACAGCAAATCACAGATAACAACGTAGCTATTAACCAAATGAACGTAACTGATGGATCGAAAAAAACAAATAAAGGAAAAGCTATTGGTAGAGAATATGGGGGTAAAGGGACAGGGTATGGACAAGTTAAAAAGAGCCCGCCAGACAATGCGGTTCCAACTTTAATGGACATTAAAGAAGGCCTATCCAACTACTTAGTGAGTAAAGGTGGATATGCTTTAACAGATAGCAATTCACAAATGAAATGGCTGGATGAATATTCCCTAAATATGATATTATGGGATGTTGATGCTGACTTTTATAATCCTGCTAATGTTAACTATTTAATTATCATCAACAATCCTCAAGAAGCGGCAAAAGCAGTATCTGACGTTACTGGGAAAAATTTTATGTTAAGTGCTAACGGTACGGATGTTGGTGGATATTCAGTGGGATTTTATGAATTACATTAATTTGATAATAATGTAAAACTAAACAGGTATGCCAAACATTCTAGCCTGTTTTCCAAACTAATATTGATTCGGGTTTAAAATCTCTCAGGGTTCCGTTACCGGCGGTTACTAGCATACTAGGGGTGAAATCATGAGCAAAATAGAGGAATTAAAAAAGGAATTGCAGATCTTGACCAGCCGGCGTGATCGGATGCAACAGAACCTTTATGAGGTAGAAAAACGCATTAACGAAATTGTTAACGAAATGAAAAAACAATAAAAGAATGGGAGCGCCTCCGATGGTGTCTTGGCTATTTTATTTGTAAATTTTCTAACTAGGTTGCTACGGCAGCCTTTTTTTTAACCCACGAAGCAGGTTTGTTCGAGCATTTTCTTGAAATTGACGGTCTCTTTTTTGCTTTTTGTGCTAACGGGTACCGTTAGTAGAACAAGCGGAATCAAAATCCCTTTCTTTTTACGTCCATTTCAACCAAATTGCGACGATAGTAAAATAGTTATTACTCGAGGGCTTAACCCGATTGGGGATTAAAAACAAAAATGGGGAAAACATGAAAGGTGATTCAGAACTAGTCTGTGAAATAAATAAGGTGCATCACTATTGTGGTAGCACCATTGGAGTGAATTAATCCCAGATACGGACTCTTGGAACACCTGCCGTTCTTAAATAATCCAATAACTGACCCGTATGAATAGATTCATGATAGCCAACACGTAATAACATGTCGCCTAAATCTCTTATGTAACCTGAATCAGAGCGGTCAATCTTTATAATTTCTAAGTCTTCTTCAGAAAATGACTTGATTGTATCTATGAACGCTTTTCTATAAGGTTCAGCATATTTCAATTCGGCATTTACAGAGGTAAATGGACGATTTTCAAAAGGAGAATTGAAAACGGACAAACTCCCTCTATTTTCAATTGCTAAGTGATAGTAATGTTCACTTTCTAGTACGTGTCTAATCATTTCTAGGCAATTCATTGCTTCATCATCTGGCTTCCAATGGAGTTTCTCATCAGGAATAGAGGTCCAGACTTTAATGCTTCTTCTCCTAATTTCATTAAAGTTTAAAATAATTAAATCAATAGAATTCATTAAAATTCCTCCTTTTATTAGAATATCTTAATTATACACGAATGAATGTTCGTGCCAATGAAAAAGGAGAAATATTTAGTTAATTTTTTCACAGATACATTTATGTCGCATTTAGGAAGTATTGTGAAGAATTGTAGTTAAGCTAAAGAGCTGGGTACTTTAATAAAACATTTGGGAAGTACCTCCTTTTATCAAACTAATTAATATACCTATTTATGAGCATACTCTTTTTGAGGATATTTTTACCTGTACGAATGAATGGTCGTCAAAACTTCTGTTATTATGAGGGGGTAAGTTTTTTTGAAATGCCCGCAATGTGTGTATTCCAATCCTGATGAAGTGAAGTTCTGCTTAAGCTGCGGCGAAATATTTTTAAAAAACAATGGGTCACAAAATGATGAAAACATCTTTTTTTATGAATTTGCCCATTATGTGGATATGGTTCCAAATGTTGAACGGTCGATTGAGCCTAAATTTCAAAATATATTTCGCGTGTTTTCCGTAAGCATAGTGAATTGGAAGCGGAAAGGCTGTTTATAGTAGGAACAGCGCTTACGACACCGAAGATTTCGGAAGTTAGAGATACATGGCCAAAACCTTGGCTTTTTGCCAGGGTGTTCATCATTGCTCTGCTTATCTTTGCAGGCTTTTACATAGGTGTTAACTATTTTGGTAATTTGAACTTTATACCTGGAGTGATTATTGTTGGTGCATTTGCTGTTCCTTTTTCAACGTTGATGTTCTTCTGGGAGATGAATGCACCACAAAATATTGCTTTTTACCGGGTTATCTATTACGTGTTGACCGGCGGGATTCTATCCATGCTAGCAGCCATCGTTTTTTTCGATATTCTCAAAAACAATATAAATCCAATTACGATTGGAATCGTTGAGGAGCTTGCTAAAGCAATGATGGTCATTGCATTTGTTCGATACAGAAAATATAAATATATACTAAACGGACTTCTTATCGGTGCTGCGGTTGGAGCAGGTTTTGCAGCGTTTGAAACCGCGGGGTATGCTCTAAGGTCATTGCTTACAGGGGATGGAGCAAATCTCTACACGACGATTATGATCCGAGGTATCTTTGCACCTGGCGGACATGTTGCCTGGGCGGCTCTGACTGGTGCAGCATTCTGCAGAGTACAAGGGGACCATCCATTTAACCTAAGAATGCTATTCCGTATTAAATTTTTACGTGTCTTTATATTAGTGGTTGTGCTACATGCTTTATGGGATACTCCTATACAAGGAATGTTCCCCTATGGACATATTTTTCTAATGATAGCTTCATGGATCGTTGTTTTTCTTCTCATCCGTTCAGGTCTTAAGGAGATAGGAAAAATAAATGATCTAAGAATATCCCATATAGAGTAGCATTTCTTCGCTCCTGAGAAATGCTCTTTTTGTATTTAAATATAAAACCCTATAACGAAGGGAATCGTAACACACCTTCACACATTTTTCCATTTTACCAATGGTATAAATCAAACAAGCATTAATGCCACTTTTTCATGGCTTTCTTGAACTAGCGGGCAGGTTAGCTTAACAATAACTTCATAGGGAGCTTGATAAAGGCTCGCTTCTACTTGACTAGCGGAATAGGGATTTCTCAGAAATTTCACAACCACTTTATAGTTGTTATATATTGTGTGGTATCCTAAACTTATCCATATATTGTACGGGGGAGAAAGAAATAAAAAATATCATAATGTTACTTTTAATTAATTCCTTGTTGTTTGGAACTTCAGCTTGTTCAGGTAAAGACGTTACCTCCCCAAAAACCAATGCATCAAAACCGAAATCTGAAGAAGTAATAAAGAAAGATGTCAGGGAAAGCGTTTGGAATCAACTTAATGGTGCAGATAAGGAAAGTATAAGAGGTTCCTGGAAAGATGCAAGAGTAAGTAAGCTAACCTTAAAACCAGGTATGGGTATAATTGATAAAGGCGAATATATGGGTCGGGAAGTGTATATTGTTGATTTTCCAATTACTGATAGCATTAACAGTATTTTAGTATACGCAAGCATAGAAACCCAGGAGATTATTGGTAGAGGATATTCTGATTAAAACTCAAGCATTAATCCTTTGGGTTAACGCCTATTTATTAAGCTAACAAAGCAGGTTAGTGAAACAAGAGTGTTATAATAATGTCATTGGATTACTTAGAGGTGATTGTGTGAAGATTAAAAAAGCAAGTGAAGAAGATATAAAATCAATAGCTAGAGTTTATGTTGATGGTTGGAAGACTACTTATCCAGGTTTAGTATCAGACGATTATTTAGACAGATTATCGTATGAAGAGGCAGAACAAAAATGGCTTAATTTTTTAAATCACGAAAATGAACCCTTTATTTATATTGCAATGAATGATGTAGGTGAAATTATTGGTTTTGCATCAGGTAAAAGCATTAATGAAGAAAATTTTGATGGAGAATTATACTCACTTTATCTATTACAGGAATGTAGAGGATTAGGTGTAGGAAAACAACTGTTTTCAGCTATTGCCAAGCATTTTAAAGAAAATGGCATTGCTTCTATGTTGGTGTGGGTAATGGAACGAAATAAATCAGGTCTTGGTTTTTATGAACGTATGGGAGGAAAGGAATATCTTCATAGGAAGAGTGAGTTTGGAGGAATGGTAGTAGATGATGTTGCTTATGGATGGAAAGATGTCTCTGTATTATGTACGGAATAAAAATAAAAATATGCCTTGTTGAACTAGAAGGGCTTGAGTTAAAGAATAGTAGGTGATGTGGCACCTCTTTTTTTCTTATTCCATAGTTTGTTTGTGAAGTTCTGTACTTAAAGTAACGGGTGCTTTACTTCAATAAGGAGTAAGGCTTTTTTCTTCTTCAACTAAAGTGCAGTTTACTTCAAGAAGGAAAAATCTCTCATAATGAAAGAAACATAGTAATCTACGGCTGAATAATGGGAGCAGGATGAGCTGAGAGGTTCAAGTCCGGTTCTGAGAGGGGCTACTGGGGAAGTTCCAGTGGTCTAAACTCCTTGCCCAATCTAACTCGGCGAATGCCTAGAGTCTATATAAATAAGGAGAGGAACGCTTTTTGCGTACCTCTCTTTTAATTAACATTTATTCCTCCCGTAGGAACCAATCCCGTTAAAATTGCATTTCTTCTTTTTCTTTCTCGTATTTTTTATTCACTTTTTTCTCTTTTTCTTTTAATACATAGCTTAGTAAGTCTAGTACAATACGGGCTGCTACTTGTCCTGTCATGCCCGTTGGATCATATGGAGGGGCAACTTCTACTAAATCAAACCCGATTACTTCTCCTCTTTTGGAAATCCCTTTAAGCAATTCATTAACCTCATCGTAGAGGAGGCCGCCTGGAGAAGGTGTACCTGTTCCAGGGGCAATTGACGGATCGATTCCATCAATATCAATCGTTACATAATATTTTTCGCCGGCAGGAATTAGCTCCAGCACTTCCTTAAGCCCCATCTTTCTCATCTGACGCGGTGATAGGATCACGCTGCCATATGTTCTTGCTGCCTCGACGTCTTCTTTTTTGCTGCTGCTGATCCCGCGAATGCCAAACTGAAATATTTTCTGAACATGATCCAGCTCAGATAAGCGGCGAATGCAATTTCCGTGACCATACCGCATTCCTGAGCGATGATCCGCCCAGTCTAAATGGGCATCAATTTGAATCACATGAAACGGACCTATGTCTTTAAGACCTTTTCCAACTGCTGCTGTGATGGAATGATCGCCGCCTAATACAACTGGCATAGCACCTTTGGAAATAATTTTTCGGATTGCTTCTTCTGTATTCTCATGGCTCTGCATAATATCCCCGTGTACCATGTCTACATCCCCACAGTCGACAACTTTCCATTCAGGCCCAAGGTACATAATATCGTTTTCAATATCATAAGCCCCATCAAGACCGAAACTATATAATGTAGATCCTTCGCGGATTCCTCTAGGGCCCATTCTTGCTCCTGATTTCCATTGTGTACCCATGTCATTTGGCACCCCAATGACCGCCACATCTGCGTCAAGCTGGTTCAGGTTCGCACATATTGGGTATTTTCCAAAAGTACAAATGCCTGTAAAAGGTAAATTTAAAAACTGTTTTTCATCACGATTAGACATTCATGCTGCCTCCTTCTAGATTATCATCCTCGCTTTTCCTACTGCAAGGTTTTCTGCCGGTGGGCAAGTTCTTAACCAAGGATTTTAAATTTTGCTTCTATACTTTTTAAACTATTAATTTTCAATTAAAGTTGTGGTTTTCACCTCATAAGTCTTTTGAAATAAGTTCAGATAGTCTTCTTTTGTCAGATCTCTTGAATTCGCCTGAGTACACAAATGTTTAAAGGCTCCTTCGGCTAGGAAAGGGAAGTCTTCGGTATTTACATTGCCTAAATCCCGGAAGCTAGGAATGCCGATTTTATTTGCCAGCTCTTTTAACAGCACAACACCTTCGTACGCCGTTTCTTCAATAGTTTTTCCTTCAGGATTTGCCCCAAGCTTGATAGCTACCATGGCGTGCTTTTCTGGATTTGAAGGAATATTAAATTCAAATACATGTGGAAGAAAAATAGAATTCGCCACTCCATGTGGAGTATCATAGAGTCCTCCAAGTGGTTCGGCCATCGCATGTACAGCCCCAAGATCCGTGTTATCAAAGGCGATACCTGCAACTAAACTACCCAAAAGCATATTTTTCCTAGCCTCTAAATCATGACCATTTTCTACTGCTAATGGAAGGTATTTGGCTATTAATTCAATAGCATATAGTCCCAAAGCATCAGAAAGAGGTTGAGCAACTTTGCAGGTATAAGCTTCAATTGCATGTGTGAGTGCATCCATTCCTGTAGCTGCTGTAATCGATTTAGGCAATGTTAACGTCAATTCAGGATCAACAAGTGCCAGTTTAGGAGCGATTTTCAAATCTAGTATCGCCTCCTTCTGTTTCGTCAAGGTATCCGTAATGACAGAACCTCTTGTAACTTCACTACCGGTACCTGAAGTTGTCGGAATACAAATTAGTGGTGGGATATCCCGTTCTAGTAAATTTACGCCGTAACGTTCTCTTAGCTCTCCTCCATGTGTAAAAAGTGTCCCAATTGCTTTGGCTGTATCCATTGAACTTCCGCCGCCAAGACCAATTAAGAGATCGATGTTCTCGTTTTTAAACTGTTGATAAGCACTCTCGCAATCTACATCTTTTGGATTAGGTGATATTTCATCATAAACAATATAATTGACACCTTCTTGATCTAATGACTGTGTGATTTTTTCTAAAATTCCTGTTTGTGCAAGTCCTTTATCTGTAATAATAAGGGCTTTATTTCCACCTAATTCTTTTGCCCTTTTCCCAATATTCTTTACTTTCCCATTCCCAAACTCTATAGAAGTAGGCAGATTAAAATGAAAATCCCATAACATAATAAATTCCTCCTTTATTTTTTTAATATTTTGAATTTAAAAGTTGTATTTTTAATTAATTACTAAACCATTCAGTTGGCTTAACATCTAAATTAATATTGATTTGTTTTACCTCAGTAAACGTATCCAAGCCAAAGGTTCCTAACCCGCGGCCAATCCCGCTCTGCTTGTAACCTCCCCACGGTGCCTCATTATAGGCGAGGTTATAAGCATTAACATAAGTAATTCCGGCTCTTACTTTTTTAATAACCCTCAAAGCTTTGGCGCCATCTTGTGAAAAAACACCTGCTGCAAGCCCGTATGAAGTATCATTTGCCAGCTGGATTGCTTCCGCCTCATCTTTAAACTTTTGAACGACAAGAACTGGACCAAAGATTTCTTCCTGAACAATTCTCATGTCTGGTTTGGTGTCAACAAATATTGTTGGCTCAAAAAAATAACCATTTTCAAGCCCGTTACTTGTAATACGGTTGCCGCCGCAAGCTAACGTAGCCCCTTCGGCTAAGCCAATTTGAATATATTCAAGGATATTCTTCATATGGTCTTCACTTACAAGCGGACCCATCTCTGTAGACGAATCAATCCCAGGGCCAACCTGAATCTTTTTCGCTCTTTCTACCAATCTAGCAATGAACTTATCATGAATGCTCGCTTCTAACAGTAAACGGGATCCCGCATTACATACTTGGCCGGCATTGGTAAAGATCCCATTCAAAGCATAATCGATGGCTGTCTCAAAATCTGCGTCAGCGAAAACAATATTTGGCGACTTGCCGCCTAGTTCGAGTGAAAGGTTTTTAATATTTCCTGTTGCTGAATTCATGATGCTTCTACCCGTTGCTGTACTACCTGTAAAAGAAATCAAGTCCACCTTTTGGCTTTCCGCTATCTCATTTCCTACTGTTGAACCACCTCCTAAAACTAGATTTGCAACACCAGCCGGTATCCCCACTTCTTCCATGATCTCAAATAATTTGTAAGTGGTGACCGGGGTGATTTCAGCAGGTTTAAATACAAGCGTATTTCCCGCAGCAAGCGCAGGGGCTATTTTCCAGGCGCCCGTCAACAATGGAAAATTCCATGGAGCGATAAGTCCACATACACCGACAGGTTCCCGAATAACCATGGCTTGCACAGGATCGGCAACAGAATACGTTTGACCATTTGGCTTTGTCACTAACCCAGCATAGTATCGAAAGCAATTCACGGTATCAGCAATATCAAACTCTGATTCTTTAAGGGGTTTTCCCGTATTCTCAGTTTCAAGTTTGCTAAGCTCGTCTGCCTTTTCTTCAATCTTATCCGCTATTTTAAATAAGTAGGCTGCACGTTCAGATGCCGGTAAGTCTGACCAAATTCCGGAGTCAAAAGCTATTCGTGCAGTATTAATCGCCATTTGGGCTTCTTCTCTACTTCCTTGCTCAGCCTCAGCCATAATTTTACCGTTTGCAGGATTCACAACATGACTCTTATTTCCACTTAATGACTCCATCCATTCACCATTAATAAACATTTTCAACTTCAACATTTTTACAAACCTCCAGTATGTTATTTTTACCTTACCTGTTGAGGGATAACCTCTCGATCAATGTCTTGGACATTTTGTGGAATCATTTCTTTATCAAAATGAAACTCAGGAAGTGGTTTGCGGAACCATTTCGTCAAATAGACAAGATAAATCAAGCCGCATGCCATCCAGATGCCCCCGAGAATCAACGCCTCCATTTCTAAATGTGACCATAACCATATCGTAAACGCTGCGCCAATGAGTGGTAATAATAGGTACCGAATGCAATCCATAAAAGAACGCTTATGATTTCTTATAAAATAATGGGCTATAACAGACAGATTTACAGATGTAAAGGCAATTAACGCTCCAAAATTGATAAACTTGATAACTTGTTCTAGGGTTAAAGGAATAGCGAGTAAAGAAACTACGCCAATCACAATGATGCCAAGTGACGGTGTTTTAAATTTAGGATGAATGTATCCAAATATATTTTTGGGTAATACGGAATCTCGTCCCATCGCATATAACACTCGCGATGCGCTTGTGATTGAAGCGATTCCTGAAGAGAAATTACCAATAATCACTGCTGTAATAAAAATGGACTTAAATAAATTTCCTCCGACAAGCACCGCAATTTCAAGGGCTGCAGAATCAGCATGTTTGAATGAAATGCCCGGATGCACCAATTGTGCTAAGTAAGAAGAGCCAATATACAAAACTCCGATAAACAATAGCATGATAATAATGGCTCTTGGAATTGTTTTTTCGGGATCGATTGTTTCCTCTGATAAAGTGGTGAGTGAGTCAAAACCAAGAAAGCTAAAGCAAAGAATGGTAGCACCTGCCAAGATAACGGACAAGGAAACATCTGCATCAAACAATGGCTTAATTGAGAAAAGACTACCCGTCCCTACTCCTTCTGATAAACTTTTGAAGGTTAATATCCAGAAAAGGCAAACAAAAATGACTTGAGCAATAACAAAAATTTTACTCGTTATTGCTGATATCTCCACACCTAGTATGCTCGGAGATACGATGCTTGCAGTCAAAACAATTACCCACACATAATGCGGGATTCCAGGAAATACAGCATTTAAAAAGACAGTGGACATCAAGCAGGTAACCATAGGCGTTAACATATAATCAAGCATAATCGTCCAACCAACAATGAACCCAACCTCAGAATTAATAGATTTTTGCGTAAAGGAATAGGCTGAACCTGAGATCGGGTAGGCTTTTGCCATCTTGCCATAGCTGAGAGCTGTAAAAAGTATTGCTAGAAAAGCAATAATGTATGCAGTCGTAATAACACCTCTTGAGGTAACGGCAGCAATTCCATAGGTATTAAAAAACACCATGGGGTTATTCCATGCAATCCCTAAAAAAACAACCTGTGACAAAGTAAGTGTTCTTGCAAGCGCTTTCTTATTCATAACTCAACTCCCTCTGTGTTAATAAATTTAATTCTTAGATGATTTAGAAGATTTCGTATTTTTATTGTAAACCTTGTTGTTACACAAAGGTCAATAGGTGTATAATATTTTTTTTAGGGGGGTGATTTCACTGAAAATAAAGGAAAAATTAACCATTGGTGAAATGGCGAGGTTAAGAGGGGTAACAACGGAGGCTTTACGCCACTATGATCGGATTGACCTATTCAAACCTCAATATGTTGATCCCGATTCGGGGTATCGCTACTATTCTATTTTTCAATATGAAGTTTTAGGGACCATTAAAGAGTTGAGGCAACTTGGGATGAGTACGGACGAAATAAAGGATTATTTTAATGAACGTAATTTTAATAAGTCTTTGGATATTCTGAAAACCAAGCATTCGGAACTTGTTTCAAAACTGAACGAGTTACATGACTTGGAGGAAAATATTCGGGGGAAAATTGGATACTTGGAGCATGTAGCGAAAGAAAAAGAACTTCAATCGGTGTTTTTCCGCGAAATAGGAAGAAGGAAATTAATTACCTTAAATGAAAAAATAAATAATAATTTGGAACTCAGTTATGGTGTTATAAGGTTAGAGAATATGCTCACCGAGAAGACACCAATTCTGGCTAGTAATAGACTAGGCATTATCATCCAGGAAGCGGATCTTAGAGAGAAACGATTTGAAGAACCTTCCATTATTTTTGTAGTGGCAAAAAATAAAGAAAAAATACCAAAACAGTGTCAAATGACGGTTCCTGCAGGGTTATTCGCGTGTATTCGTTATAACGGGGAATTATTATGGAATCGAAGTGAAAGTTTGAGTAAGATATTGGAATATATTGATGAAACTGGATATCGCATAACCGGCGATGCGCTGCAAATTATGCACGTCGATATTACAATCACAGATAAACCAAATGAGATTACATTCGAAATTCAAGTTCCAGTTCAAATTTAGGTGCGGGAATATAATGATTGAACGAGAACGGGTTATAGAAAACTATTTTCAGTCTTGGATAAATAAAAACAATTTATTACTAAGAAAAACCTTCGACCCAACGTAGTCTAAACTGAATGTTACGGACCTGAGTATCACGGATTAGACACAATAGAAAGCTGGTTTGACGATTGGAATAAGCGAGGAACAGTTTTCGTTTGGAATATAAAGAAATTTCTTCATCAAGGCAAATTAAATGCTGTTGAATGGTACTTTAAATGTGAATATGAGGCAGAGGGTGGGGGATTTGATGGTGTATCATTAATTTAATAATGATAACTTCATAGTGAATTTAAAAGAGTTTCAATCTAAAATACCACACTATTATCCATACAAGTAAAATCAGGCCATTATGGTTCCTTATCTAAAAGTGGAGACAAGATTGTGAAAAAAATGTACTTAAGTTAACGGGTGCAAGAGTTAAATATTGGGATGGCTGCGGCGATCTCTTTTTTCTTATTGCACTAATGGAGCAGAATACTTCAATAAGAAATATGGGAGTTTATGGTATAATTTGATGCATAAGGGGGGGTGTATGTGTATAGAAAAAAAGCAAAAAACTATTTAACTTTTATACTGCTAATACTATTATTCGCACTAACAGCTTGCACTCAAAGTCCTGACTTTGAGTTGTATGGAGGAAAACCTTTAAAAATAGCGGTGGTTGGAGAAGCTCCAGAAGTAAATGAGGAACAAGTGATATTTACAGAAATCTCATTTGATGGAATGACAAGTGAAGTACTGAAGTCATATGACGCAGTATTTATCAGGGAAAATAATCTTTCAGAGGCTGCTGAAAGCCAATATGCAGACGTATACCTAAATTCATCAATTCCATTCTTTTTTATTTCAGCTAATAATCATATTCCTTTTACCGTAAAAGAAACAGCATATAATGAGTCTTGGAATTGGACTGCTGGTCAAAGCTATGCTGTTGGGATTCTTACTTTAACTGAAGATGATTCGTTAAAAAGTTGGAAATACGGTTTGTATAATGATAAAAAAACAGATGAACACATAAAAGAAGTATATTCAAGAATATTCAAGACGATAGATGAACTTAATCAATAGAATGTAAAGGCTCTTAGATTATCGACAGATACAAAATGGAAAGAGTCGGATATTCAATCTAATTTAATACATAAGTGTCAGGAAATTAGAAAAGAAATTAAAAGATTTTACAGTTGAAGATTTAAGAATAATGATTGGACAAAAAATCGGTTAGAAATATCTTGTTCTATTAGCCCTTGAAACACTTGTAACAAATCCTTTGGTTGAAGGGGATTTAGTTAAGGGAGACTTACTTGAACAAGTCTTAAAAGTCGATAATGGCACCTGGAATGAGCATGAAGGCATCTTTGGAGGAAAACGTAAATATATATAGAATAATATGGATGAAGTAACTCGAAAATTTGAAGGCAATGATACCAAAAAAAAGGTACAACCTAGGACTTAATAAAGGTTGTACCTTTTTTTATTTTTACCATGGGGGATTGGATAAATGCATATATATTAGAAGGAAAAATTGAAGGATGAATAGGGTAAAAAAGAAATAGTAATTAAACTGAAAGAGGGTATGAGGTCAATGTTTAAAGAGAACGCAATATTAAATGCTATTGTAAACGAATTTTCAAAATTACAGGAGGTAGAAGCCATACTGCTTGCAGGTTCTCACACAATAGACACTCAAGATGAAAACTCCGATTATGATTTATATATCTATTCAAATAAGGAAATTACAGTAACAAAAAGAGAAGAAATCATGAATGGTTTTTGTGATTACGTAGAGATAAATAATCAATTTTGGGAGACAGAAGATGATGGTATTATTAGAGACGTAAATACCCCAATCGAAATTATTTATCGGGATCTTGATTGGATCGATGCACAACTTGAGAGAACATTAATTAAATGTCAAGCAGATGTCGGATATACAACTTGTTTTTGGAGTAATTTCATAACGTCAGTAATTCTGTATGATAAACACAATAAGGCTGGAAACCTTCAACAAAAATACAATATTAACTATCCTGAAGCATTAAAGTTAGATATTGTAAGAAAAAATTATCCGTTGTTAAGGGACCAGATGCCTGCCTATTATTTTCAAATAGAAAAAGCCATTAAGAGAAATGATTACGTAAGCATTAACCATAGGGTGGCAGCTTTATTGGCCAGTTACTTTGACATTTTGTTTGCGATTAATGAAATGCCACATCCAGGAGAAAAGAAATTAGTAAAAATATTAAAAGAAAAAGGAGCTAAATTGCCTTTAGATATGGAAGAAAATTTAAATGAATTATTGAGCAGCATTTGCGGTTTTGACGACAGAATTTTAATCCAAGTAAATAAGCTGGCTGATAACTTAGACAATCTTTTAACTGCAGAGGGGCTTTTAACGTCAAAGCCATAATAAAAACAATACCGAGACTGAGGAAGGACGACTAGAATATCTCCGATTGTTACTAGTTATATCTATAATTATAAAAAGAAACCTTGTCAATCTTCACAAGACAAGGTTTCTTCTTTTTTCTTGAGAAAAGGTGTCAGTCCCCTTTAGTAGCCGGGAACCGAACCGTGGGAACGTCAAGTGACATGCTTTTTGGTTATTACTAACAAAGTGATAGAGTTCTATTATTGAAACTTTTTCCAATTTTAATCGTATAAATAAATGGATGATGCAAAGGAATAAACAAAAAAATTATATTGGTTGAGCAGGAAGTTTATGATTAAGGAATTCTTAAGCAGAGAAAAAGTAGAGTGCATTGGCGGTTTTACTGCAGTATATGCTGATCCAATTATGGCCCATATCAATCCAACCGAAATACATAAAAAAGATCTTTTCATTATAATAAAAAACGATTACACCATCTGGGCCACGATTGTGAAACCTGAAGGCACAGAACAACAAAATCATCAGTGGATAGAAATCCATCGGGATGACCTTAAGAGAAGAGTAAGTCCAATTATGCCAAGGACCTATTACTTTGAAATAAAAAAGGGAGATTTATTTGGAACCTATGTAATTTCGGATGATATCATTTCAAATGAGTCCTTTTCCGACAGGAAATCCTATCTTAGTGCTTTAATAGATATCAATTGGCATCATACCAGATGCTGATCCAAGAAAATGAGGTAAATACACATAGATTTATATCTTTTTGAATAAAAAAAATTAATGGTTAGTCGAAAAGATATAAGTGAATTATAATGTAAACAATAAATGTACCAAAATACGGAGGAAAAACGAATGAAATTTCCAAATGACGCGGATGGAGAGGCTTTACATAGTCTATATAAAGATGGAGTAAATTTTAAAAAACAACAATCAGTGGACTTTTTTGTTGCCGTGCCTGATAAAGCAACAGGTGAAAAATTATCGCAAGTACTAAAGAAAGAAGGATTCAATTGTTTCTTGGAGCAAGACGACGAAACGGAAGAGTGGGCATGTTGCTGCTCTAAAAGAATGTTATTAAACTATAATGAATTAATAAAAATACAGAATAAATTAAATGATGTAAGTAAACCACATGGTGGTTACTCTGACGGTTGGGGCGTTTTTGTAGATTAAAATTATTAAGGAATCAAAAAGATGCTTGTACTTGTATAGTCCTTTGATGCTTTATACGCAAGAAAGTGCCAGATATCACCCGAGAAATTGGGCGGTACCTGGCATCTTTTTTGTATGATTAAAGATAGTTGTTAACTCATTAACATAGACAAATATTCCTAATATGGTATTCTTTTGGTGTATTTAATGATTGAAAGGTTGATTGCAATGTACAATAAACAAGATTTGTTAAAGCACCTTAAAGAATTGGGAATCAACGGAAATGGAACATTACTAGTCCATTCATCCATGAAAAGTATTGGGCAAGTAGAGGGTGGGGCGGATACTGTCCTTGATGCCCTTTCAGAATATATGAAAAATGGTCTTTTGGTATTTCCTACTCATACATGATCGTATATTAAGGCGGAGAATCCTCGATTTGATGTCAATGACTCACCATCTTGTGTTGGAATATTAACAGAACTGTTTCGAAAACGTCCGGGTGTTGTTCGCTCATGGCATCCAACACATTCGGTAGCTGCTCTGGGAAAAGGAGCACATGAGTTTATCGCGGGAAATGAACAATTCGACACACCTTGTGCACGTGGATCGAGTTGGGGGAAATTACTCGATCAGAAGGCAACGATTTTGTTAATCGGAGTCGATTTACGAAGATGTACCTATATTCATGGAGTCGAGGAATGGCTTGACATACCAGGTAGATTGACAGATGAGCACGAAATGCTTTACACCATATTACCGGATAAAACGGAAATTTCTATTCCGCAAAGAAGACATATTGGTCATACCTCTGAAAAATATGAGCGAGTTGAAGATATTTTTCTAAAAAATCAAGTTATGTAAAAAGGTCAATTTGGCGATGCAACCGTAAGAGTATGTGATACAGTAAAAATGACAGATTTGCTAATTCACTTACTAAAAGAAAAACCAGATTTGTTTTCTTGATTTATAGGGTCTTTCTCCATCTATTAATCCAGCACTGCAGTATTTCAAATTGTAAAAATGGTTTGTTGTTTTAATAATAGAAAACAAAATTAGCGACGGTTTTACAGGAAAAGGGGAATCCCCTTGATGGTCCCTTGCAGCTTTTTTCTCTTGTTATTCCCGCCAATAAACAAATCAGAAAATTGACATTTCTAATCAACGTGCTAATATTAACCATGTAGGGTAATTTTTCAAATGAATAGATGAATCAAATCCGCTAGAGGTGCCTTTTTAAAAGGCTGAGATTGAAGTGCTACTTCGGGACTCTATGAACCTGATCTGGGTTATACCAGCGTAGGGAAGTGGGAAATTCGATATTTGAAGAGCAAATGCGCAATTTCAGATTTTTCGGCCACTTTCTTACTATAGGAAGTGGTTTTTTGTTGTTTACTTGATTTCATAGATAAGTAGCATTTCCAATAGGAGGTGACTTGTATTTTAACGAGTGTTAAAGAGAAAGAGCTACATATCATATCCAACGGAAAAATGGCAATCGAACAGTTAGCGGAAATTGTAAGTGATATTCATCCATATATAACTGCCATTCATATACGAGAAAAACAAAAAAGTGCTAGGGAACTATTTCAAACAGTCGAATTTTTAACAAAAAATAACATACCACTATCAAAGATCATGATTAATGACAGGGCAGATGTTGCACTAGTATCAGGGGCTAGAGGCGTTCAATTAGCCTATCATAGTTTAGATGTAGACAGTGTAAAAGAAAACTTTCCTCAGCTTAGGATAGGGAGTTCTATCCATTCCTATCATGAGGCTCTAAAAGCAAAAGAGAAGGGTGCAGATTACGTTCTATACGGACATGTTTTCCAGTCTCAATCAAAACCAGGTAAGAGTCCAAAGGGTCTTGAGGAATTAAAAAAGCTATCAAAACTAGATATTGATGTGATTACCATTGGAGGGATCACACCTGATAATACGGAGCAGGTTCTACAGGAAGGGGCAAACGGGATTGCTGTCATGTCAGGTGTTTTAGAAGCGCGTGACCCATTATTGGCAGTAAATGCTTATAATAAGGCATTAAAAAATGGAGGTGGATAAATTGGAAAATTCTTTTGATGTTGCCGTAATCGGAGGAGGAATTAACGGAGCCTCGATTGCCTATCAGCTATCAAAAACAGGAAGAAAAGTAATCATGATTGAGAAGAATCAATTGGCATGCCAAGCTTCAAGTGCTGCTGCGGGAATGCTGGCAGCACAAGCGGAGCTGGAACATGACGGTCCGTTATTCCAGATGGCTTTAAAAAGTCAGAAGATGTTTTCTAATCTCTCTAGTGAGTTATTTGAATACAGCGGAGTGGATATTGAGTATGTGAATAAAGGAATGTTAAAAATTGCAGAATCTGAAGAAATCGCATTAGAAGTAAAAAAACAGGTCACCTTTCAAAGAAAGTGGGATCCAGCAATAAAATGGCTGGATCCAAAGGAATTAAGAGAAATGGAGCCGTCCCTGTCACCTAGTCTACCTGGTGCGATGTATCTCCCGAATGATGGGCATGTGCAGCCAGCAAAGTTAACACAAGCTTTTGCTAAAGCAGCTGTCAATTTTGGTGCAGTAATACGCCAAAATACGGAGGTCCTATCTTTTAAATTTGAAAACAGTCAGGTAAAAGGCGTGATAACCACCAATGGCACCGTAAACTGTGATCAAGTTGTCGTTGCCACTGGCGCTTGGTCTGCAAAATTAATGCGTGAATCAGGAATGGAGATTAGTGTGTATCCCGTGAAAGGCGAATGCTTTTCTGTTAGGTCGGAAAAGCCGATCATTAACACAACGATTTTTTCAGACAAACGATGTTATCTCGTACCAAAACGGAATGGCGAAATTTATATCGGTGCGACCATGATAGAAAAAACATATGATAACTCCGTTTCACCAAAGGGTATCGCAAGATTAATAGAAAGAGCCACTCAACTGGTTCCGCAGATTAAGGATGCTGCATGGGAGCGAGTGTGGTCGGGAATTCGACCTCAGACAGGAGATGGCCTTCCTTATATTGGTGAGCATCCAAGATGGAAGGGGCTATTTGTTGCTGCCGGGCATTTTAGAAATGGGATTTTATTAAGTCCTATTACAGGGAAATTAGTAGCTGATTTAGTAGCAGGCAGTTTGCGAAATGATGATCTACTCTCAGCTTTTCAGTTAGAAAGACACAAAGAAACTGTACGATAGGAGGTAATAACATGACGGTAGTATTAAATGGGGAGTTAATCCAATTACCAGAACATGTAGTATTTATTTCCGATGTTCTGAAACATTATGAAGTCCATGATAGGGTCGTTATTGTGGAAGTAAACGGTGAAATTGTAAATAAGGTAGAACATCAAAGTACTAGGTTATCAGATAAAGATCGAATTGAAATAGTCCATTTTGTAGGAGGCGGTTGATATGTTAAAAATAGGTTCATTATCCTTTCAATCTCGTTTGTTACTTGGAACGGGAAAGTATCCAAGCTTTGACATCCAAAAGGAAGCGGTGGAAGTTTCCGAAGCAGAAATTCTCACATTTGCGGTGCGACGAATGAATATTTTTGAAGCAAGCCAGCCGAATTTTTTAGAACAGCTAGATACTAATAAATATAGTTTGCTGCCAAATACCGCAGGAGCGAAAACAGCAGCAGAGGCTGTCCGGATCGCAAAACTAGCAAAAGCTTCAGGCCTATGCGATATGATTAAAGTGGAAGTGATCGGCTGTGATAAAACCTTGCTTCCTGACCCGATTGAAACCCTAAAGGCAACGGAAGAATTGGTGAAGGAAGGCTTTATTGTCCTTCCCTATACCTCCGACGATGTAGTATTAGCCAGGAAACTTCAAGAAACTGGCTGTCATGCGATCATGCCAGGAGCTTCCCCGATAGGTTCTGGTCAAGGTATTATCAATCCTGTCAACCTTAGCTTTATTATCGAACAAGCGGTTGTTCCCGTTATCGTTGATGCTGGTATTGGCTCACCAGCTGATGCTGCATTGGCTATGGAAATAGGAGCCGATGGTGTGTTATTAAATACGGCTGTATCAGCAGCGAAGGATCCGGTAAAAATGGCAAAAGCAATGAAATTAGCAATTGAAGCTGGACGATTAGGCTATGAAGCCGGTCGAATCGAGAAAAAGAGATATGCTTCAGCAAGCAGTCCAAAGGAAGGAATGAGTATCGGGTGAATAATCGGTACTCACGACAAGAATTATTTTCACCTATTGGAAAAGAGGGACAACAACGAATTTACAATAAGCATGTGCTCATAATAGGAGCGGGGGCACTTGGAACAGCAAGTGCCGAAGCACTCGTCCGTGCTGGAATTGGGAAACTAACGATTGTGGATCGTGATTATGTAGAATGGTCGAATTTACAGCGGCAGCAATTATATACAGAGAATGATGCCCATAATCGAATTCCAAAGGTAATCGCTGCTAAAAATCGTTTAACAGACATTAACTCTACCGTGGACATTGAGGCAATCATTGAGGATGCCTCAGTCTTAGAACTTGAAACCTGGGCTGAAAAAGCGAATCTTATCATTGATGCAACTGATAATTTCGAAACAAGAATGATCATTAACGATGTATCACAAAAGGTTGGAGTCCCATGGATCTACGGTGCTTGCGTTGGAAGCTACGGAATATCCTACACCATTATTCCAGAAAAAACTCCTTGCCTTTCTTGTATACTAGAAACAGTTCCGCTAGGAGGATTAACGTGTGATACAGCAGGAATTATTAATCCAGCGGTTAACATGGTTGTTTCTCATCAAATAAGTGAAGCATTAAAAATTTTGGTCGGTGATTGGGATTCATTAAGGAACAAACTGGTTTCTTTTGATGTATGGAAAAACCAGTATACCAGCATAAATGTAGATAAACTGAAAAATGAGGATTGCCCCACTTGTGGTATAAAACGCTCTTATCCATTTTTATCCTTTGAAAATCAAACAAAGTCAGCTGTACTTTGTGGAAGAGATTCTGTCCAGATACGACCTTCCGTTCCTGTTGTACGTAATTTGGAAGCTTTAGAAAACCTATTAATAAATCAAGGAGGAATCGTACAGCGAAATCCTTACCTATTATCTTATTCAGTGGATACTCACCGATTAGTCATTTTTAAAGACGGAAGGGTTTTAGTGCACGGAACGAAGGATATTACTGAAGCAAAGTCGCTATACCATAAATACTTGGGTTAATTAGAATGAATAACCGTTGCCTTTGGATTCGTAGTCAGTATTCTATAGTTTGATATGTGCAGCAATGATTGAAATTCTACTCTCGGCCAAAATGAAAGAGCAGAATATCATACGAAATCATGAGCTGGAGCCGGTCATTAGGCTATGCGTTGGCAAAGCTTGCTGATTTCCTTAATAAAGGTGCCTGTGGTCAAGCCCCCGAAAAATAGACATTGGAAAATTCGACATTTATGATGCATTTTGGTAATTAAAACAATACATTTTAGGAGAAACGAATCCCATTCTTTTTTGGATTCGTTTTTCATTGTAATAACGAATATATTTCTTTAAATTATGTTGAAAAGAATCAATTGGGCTGTTGGGATAAAAACAAGGGAATTCCGTTTTTAACTGCGAAAAAAAGCTTTCAATAACAGCGATATCCCAACAGTTTGCCTTTCGTGACATTCTTGGTATGAATTGTAGCTCCTTACTTAGATTGCGGTACATGTGGGATCTGTAAACACTTCCTTGGTCGATATGGATCAGAATGCCCTCCAATGTATCCAATTTTCTCTTTTCCTGTGCTGCCTTGATGGTGGTATTTATCAATTCCTTATTAGGGCTTGAACTCATTTCAAAGGCAATCACTTCACGATTAAATAAATCCATTACTGCAGAAATATACATCTTTTCCTGTCCCATCATAACCTCAGTCATATCCGTTACCCATTTTTGATTGGGATGAACGGAGTCAAAATCCCGATCCAACAGATTTTTATAGACATAGCCTGCAGATTGTTCCTTCGTTTCATGAGTAGTTTTTGGTTGCCTCACCTTTACTTTCAAATTGTCCTCATTCATGAGTCGCGCTACTTTTTTATGGTTTATTATGATGCCTTCGGCTTTTAAAGCTCGTGATATTCTTTTGGCTCCATACGTACCCTTGTGAAGGAAATATATCCTTTTTATCTGTTTTAAATCTTGGCGTTCTTCTCCAGATGCTTGGGCTTAGGACGTTTAAGAAATGCAAAATAACCACTTGAGGAAACCCAGAGTATACGGCATAAAAGGTTGACTGGATAATCCTTTCTCAAATAAGTAATAGCTTTGAATTTCTTGCTTATTCGTTCCCTTTGAGAAAGGCCTGGAACTTTTTTAGGATTTCTATCTCCATCTCTTTTTCTTTTAATATCTTCTCCAACCCCCGGATTTGCTTTATGTCTTTTGACTGAGAAGGCTGCAAACTAGAGCGTGCATTCACAAAAGTCCCTTCTCACCTTTATCTTTAAAAGAGATTACCCAGCGATTCACTGTATCTCGGTGTAAATCTAGTTCATTTGCAACTTCAGCCACGGGCCTTTTATTTTCCAGCACTTGACACACTGCTTCCAACTTAGTTTCGACACTATTATGTGATAATTGTTTTTTCCCATGTTAATTGTCCCCCCAAGAAACTCAGATATGACGTATCTTCATCATACTCTATATGTCTATTATAAGGGGGTCCAACCACTGGTACTTGTCGGAGGTGACTAAATTCGACTGGTGACACAGGTGCCTTTTTAAATGGCGGATACTTATTTTTCTATGATAATTTTCATAGAAAAGGGTAATCTGAAGTTCTATATAAAAATATACAATATAGGAAATCTTTACCTTATAATCCTAAAAAAAACAAATTAATATTAAAACAAGTTAATTATTGGCTATGATTAATCCTATGAACGAAAAAAATCAAAGGAGCTAGACGATAATTTACCAATTAAACATGACCGAATAGCTCGTCTTATTAAAGATGGACGATTCAGCTACGCCATCACCCTTTTAAGAAGCAGTAAGACAATAGGATGACACGGAGAAGCTTGCGCTATTTTCACCATCCGAGCTAGAGTTCCTAAAAGAGCAACGCTAACCTTTGCTTTATGACCAGACCGAACTAAGGAATGTAGGCCAAGCGACATGGGAGGGTACATCACCATAAGCTGCACAGAGATCTATTGTGCATCACACACTGATCCACCCACACAAACCAAGTTTATCCGATGGCATTGGCGTAGCGAACATAGCTACTGTAACAGTTTCACAGATTTATAAAATACTGTTGATCATGTGTCGAAAAATATTATTTTAATACCATTCCAACGTGGAAAACCGTTGATAGATTAATATTTATAGAGGGAGGTGATTTAATGTCATAATATCAAGGATTTTAACAGTTTTTTTCGGATGGGAAGCACTATACCGTATGCTTAGATTATTAAACCAATTAAGTTTTATATGTACCCACCATAGTAAATGCATGCAGTTTCTCTCAATATAGTTATTTTTTTTGTGTTAAATGAATATTTTTATAAAGGAGATTACATGTTGAAAAATAAAGGAAAAAGTATGTTGAGTTATTTATTGAGTTCTGCCATTGTTATCGGCGGTATTGGGCAAACAGTGGCGGCCGAGGGTACTAACGATGCTAATCAAGGACAACAAAAGATATCTAGTGAGGAAAATGTAAAACAGTGGTTAAGTGAATATGAATTCTATGAGGATACCAGAGATGGATTAATCTATGACAAGGTTGCAATAAATGAATTAAAGCGTTTCGTAACAGTCATAAAAGAAAAGAATGCTAAGTTAGATGCAAATACACTAGATAATCTGAAGGTGGAATTGGTTAAGAACGGTGACTTAAAGCAAACAGAGATGAATGAACTTGAAATGTTTGAACAATTGATTAATCAATATGAACAAGCCGTTCAAGGAGAGTATATAAAAGAGGTGGCTCTTAAAAGTGACCTGCTCTTGGATATCAAACATAAGTTAACCATCTATCTATGGGGCTATGCAACAAATAACGATTTTAATGAACCAACGGAAGTATTACTAGCTGATATACTCTTTAATTTTTATTTATCGGGTAAAATTGTCAATAAAAATGCGATCGGTATCTTAAAAGATATCTCAGATCAATTGAATCAGAATGGAAATAAAATAAATGCTCATTTGAATAACGCTGTGAAAATGACTGAAAAAGCTAATGAGTTTCTTGATAAAGATCTAGGTATCCCTGCAGCAAAGTCCTATGAAAATGCATACAAACAAGTATTACACGGACTTGAAAAAGCAGGCTATACATTAAACACAGAATTCTTTGAATCTACTACTGACACGGACGGTGACACGATAACAGATGGAATAGAATTCCAAGAGGGAATGAATCCATATAAAAAGGATACAGATGGAGATGGATTAGAGGACAATATTGAATATGAGATAAAATCAACTATTTCCCCAACAAAATCTGATACTGATCAAAATGGCATCAGTGATGCAGATGAAGATAGTGATGGAGACGGTCTGAAAAATATAGATGAGCAGGTTCATAAAACAACTTTGATTAAGAAAGATTCCGACCAAGATGGTTTAACAGACGGGTTTGAAGTACAACAGTTTGATTCAGTACCTATTAAGGATGATTCAGATAGCGATGGATTAAGTGATGGAGATGAATTGGCTTTAAAGACCAATCCGAATGCTGCAGACAGTGATAATGACGGGGTCACGGATTCACAAGAACTCCACAAACAAACGATTCGTCAATCCTTTCATCAGCCGGAAATATCAGAGATTACTAGTGTAGAAGTTAGTTTTAATGCAACGAATAATGTGAATAAAACGACTAGAATTACAACAAACAAAGGCAATATGAAAACAGCTAATTTATACGGTCTCATTGGTGCTCCTGTAAGGATCAATACTCAATCAGAATTTGATAAAGCAAGCATTATCTTTACTTATGATGAAGCACAGCTTGGGGACACATCGGAACAAGATTTAGGCGTCATTTGGTATAATGATGAGAAGGTAATGTTTGAAAGCCTTACCTCTGTGTTAGATACGAGTAAGAATACAATCAGTATAGAAACTACTCAGCTTAGTGAATATATGATTGTTGATAAGAAAAAATGGCTGGAGCTTTGGAATAAGGAAACCGTCTCCTCCAATAAGCTTGATGTTAATAGAGATGATCCAGGTGATGGAGAGCTAGATTCAGATGGGGATGGCTTATCCGATACTTATGAAATAGAAGGAATGAAAACACCATACGGAATCATCTACACGAATCCTGGCATGAAAGATACTGACGGAGATGGTTTATCCGATGGGCAAGAAATGGGTCCACTCAGAACATTCACGTTTGAATTTTTTGGCATTACGATTCATTTTGAAGGATTCTTTCCAACCAGTTTACCTGACCAAAAAGATAGTGATGGAGATGGAATTTTTGATAATGAGGATCCAAGACCATTGACCTCTGATTTATCCAATTTAGTTATATTTCAATCAGATAGACCCGAAGGTTATGATGAAAATGGAAATGTAGCGAATGATATGAAAACAGATGATTTTACAGGAGATGAAATGACGGACATTAGCTGGATGTTCCATCTTCAATTACTTGAATCACATTTCCCAGGTATACTATTTGATGAGTTCGAGATGATGTCAACAGACTTATTTTCTACGGGTGAAATGGAAGATGTGATCTTAGATATGATTGATCATTTTGAGGAGGGAACGGGTTCAGATTATAGTAATCAGACTTTAACAAAAAAAGCTAGTGAGCATGAAACAACAAAAGCCTATGTTGAATTTGTTAAAAATGCTTTAGTTGATGAGCTAAAGAAAAATGGAGGCAATTTGGCAACACTTCGGTTTGATAAAAGTACAAAAGCAACGAATAATTTTTATCAAAATATACAGGATAATGCTTCTTACCCAACGTTTAGCAGCTGGGATGATAGAATAGGCGGACTTACCATTACTGTAAATGATACGTGGGGGAATACGATATCGGTAAAAGATTTTTCAGTAGAGAACAATCACTTTAAAGGTGTCATGCATGTTCGTTTATATGATCACTTTGGGTTAGACAAGCCAGATGTGGAGAAAATGTATGTTAACTTAGCAGGATTTCGTGCTTGGTTTGTCTTACAGCATTATAATGAATATGATGGAGAATATAAACCCTTTGTTAGTTTAATGGAAATGGATATACCATTCGAGGGGGAATTGAGCAATTAAAGTGAAATTAAAAATACTAGTTTTGATGATTGGTACATTCTTCATTTCATTCTACATAATTGGATGTACAAAGAATGAGGAATCAAGCGGGGAAACAAAGATTTTCGAAATTGCCAATACAGAACAGGTCGTTGGTAATAAGGATGAAGAAGTGGTGACTCTTAGAAAGCATTACATGATTCTGAATCCACCAAAAGATTTAAAAGAATTGAAAGAATTAGTTGAAAAATACAATAAGAATCATCCAGTTGAAGGTGATATGAACGTAATAGAAGGAAAAAATAGGATTTTTTATATGTCCTTCTATAGGGAAAGTGACGATTTGCCAAGAGACTGGCAGCCTGATGAAAGTTACATGAATACGGATCGGATGGAACATCATAAACATGATCTCATTGCATCGATCATTTGGTCAGATGTTGAACCACAAAAAGAATACAATGTTTATGATAAAAGTAAGGAAGGTAAGGTCCTGAAGCGGATGCATTTTATTGAGGATAAGCTTGTTGAATGATACACTATCCATAGACTAACATATAAAACAGAGGTGCTAAACACAGACCACCGGTACATTTGTACGTTATATAGGACATACAATAAAATGAGAATATGCCATAATAACAAGTGTTTTCTACTTCGGTAGAAGGCGCTTTTTTTTCATTAATAATTCGTTATCGTACCAGAAGGCGCTGCTGTTTTATATACGTTGTTTGAATACGGGATAACCGTTACCGTTTACATAGCCCCTGAAATAATCGGTAAGTTCTATCGGTTGAATAATAAGAGTGTGTTTCGGTTACACAAATTAGAATGACTTTATCAATTTTAAGATAAATTAATAATTATCATTATACAGGCTTCAGATAAAAAGTAACCCCGAATGCCCTCATTATATTAATGTTGTTATTCGGGGTAAATACATTTTCAGAGTTAAATTAGGAGGCTAAACCAAATGGGGAAAACGTTACGCAAAGTATTGGGTTGCGGTGAATGAACAAGATGAAGTGGTAGGTGGTGTGGGTATTGCACCATTTGGTCAGAAGACTGGGATTTGCGAGTTGCAAAAGCTATATATTACTCCCAAAGCCCAAGGTATGGGGTTGTCAAAGGAATTGATGAAAGCAGCACTCGACTTCGCCAAGGAACACTATACATACTGTTACCTAGAAACAATGAAGAAACTCCAAAAAGCAAATCTCCTGTACAGTAAATTAGGTTTCCAACAACTTGATAAACCGATAGAGGGTTCAGAACATAATGTTATGGATGCCTGGTATTTAAAGAAATTATGATAAAGGCATGCTATCAAGAAATATGACTATTAGTAAAAGGCAGCGGAGTATCAAAATAGGTGATTTTATTTTGGAATAGCAGGGTTATTATGGCGTAATGATAAAGGTAGAAAGGGGAATTGGAATATGAATAGAAAGAGAGCTTCTCGAAATAAGCTACGAATTTTTACGATTCTACTTTTAATGTTAGCCGTAATCATTGGAGTTTATTATGCAATCAAAGAAAATGATAGCGAACAGACGCCAGTTAAAGAAAGCCCAAATATAACAAAGCCATCCGATAGCATAGTGGATTCAAATCTTGAGAAATTAGTAGAAGAAACATTTACCTTATCGAAGGTAGGTAAGGTTCCGAACATTCCCTTTGTTTCCGGTAAAACAGAATGGAAGGAAGTAACCAAAGAATGGGGAAAAGCAGACCATATTTCGGAAACTGCTAAAGGCAGGTATGAGGAATATGAAAGTCATCATTCTACAATCGGCTATGTGGATCAGACTGTAAATGATATACGATCTAATGATTCTGAACTTCAAAATATTTCTTTAAATGATATTCAGAAAACGGGTGGAGAACCCGATGACATTCGATACTATAAAGATTCAACGCATGACCAAATGATACTTGTTTATCATGGAACCACTTCTACTGAATTATTATGGGTTTTACCAGTAAAAACAGAACAAGAGCCCAATCCTAAAGTTGACCATATTTCACTCTATACACCGCTTGAAAAAATACCAAATCAACAAGAAAACCCAACCATTTCAGAAGTACTTTCTAATATGAGCTTAGAAGATAAAATAGGGCAGATGATTCTTGCTGGAATTTCCGGGACCACTTTGGATACAAACGCAAAAAATTTAATAAGCCAATTCCATGTTGGGGGAATTATTTTTTACAAAAATAATTTTGAAACTCCGGAACAAACCGTTCAACTTGTGAATCAACTGAAGGCTGGAAATAGCTCGAACCTACCGCTTTTTTTAAGCGTTGACCAAGAAGGAGGAAAAGTAACAAGATTGCCAGGAGGTCTTGTAAACTTTCCTCCAAATAATCAGATTGGAGAGGTAAATGATTCTGAGTTTTCTTATAAAGTCGGATCACTTTTAGGCTATGAATTAAAAGAATTTGGATTAAATCTCAATTTTGCACCAGTACTTGATATTAACAGCAATCCAAATAACCCTGTTATTGGGGTTCGATCATTTGGGAACCATTCGGAAATTGTAAGTACACTTGGCATTCAAACGATGAAAGGGATTCAGTCGCAAAATATCATCCCTACAATCAAGCATTTTCCTGGACATGGAGATACATCGGTTGATTCTCATCTGGAACTCCCAATTGTAAATAAAAGCCTTAAGGAACTGAAAGAACTAGAGTTAATTCCGTTTAAACGTGCGATTGATGACGGAGCAGATGTTGTGATGGTCGCACATATCTTATTGCCTGAATTAGATAAAATCAATCCAGCGTCCATGTCAAAAGCTGTTATGACGGACATTCTTAGAAAACAACTTAATTTCACAGGAGTAATCATAACGGACGATATGACAATGGGAGCCATAATAGAACATTTTGATATTGGCAAAGCAGCGGTAGAATCAGTAAAGGCAGGAAGCGATATTATTTTAATAGGACATGACTATAATAATGTTGTAAAGATTACTTCCTATTTAAAAACGGCTGTTGAAAATGGTGAAATTTCCGAACAAAGATTAAATGAAAGTGTAGAAAGAATTATTCAACTAAAAAGGAAATATAGCTTGAACGATAATAAAGTAGAAAATCCTAACATCAATGAAATCAATCAATCCATCAATAGTCTTCTGAATCATTATTTACATGAATGATTCAAATATCTTTGTTGTAGGTTAAAAGTTTAAATGTAAAGCCTAGTTTATTTGGACTAGGCTATTTTTTATTATGGAAAAATCAAAACATACAACAATCTATATTAAAAGAAGTAAAAAAAAAGCCATTTCAAAGATGAAACGGCTTAATGGAGTTGATGGACTTTAATCTTATGCTAAATAGACTATGCAATTACATTTAGCAAAGCTGGAAAATGGAAAAAGAGAAAAAGAAAGAAGAAGTTATAGTATAAACGGAATTATTATCTGTAAAGACTATCTTCATAAACTTATGAAGGGGTTTTTGAACATGCTTAAATGGGATTTATTAAACGAAATAATTGAAAGAATACCAACAATGTCTGATGAAGAATTAATTGCGTGGAGTGAAGATTGTTCCAAAGAATTAGAAAGAAGAAAAATGGTAAAGAAGCAAAAACTCATTAAAGCAAAAAAGGAAAACAGAATCAAACGAATTAAATAAAAATACCGAATACCGCAGGTACCAATACCGGAGGGACGGTTCTCATGGTTCAAAAGTAGAACACAAGGACAAAAGGTCGGTTTTTAGGGCTCAAAAGGAAATAATAGCCGAACCGTCCCATCGTCTTCTTACAAAAAACACTCACAAAATGTTGAATGGCAATGTTTGTGAGTGTGAACTTTCAACTAAGTAATAAACAAAGAGTCCGGTAATAAAATATAAAATCAGTGTGTCAAAAGATGGACTTTAATCTTTGGCCAAATAGTTTTCCAATTCTTTTTTATTATTCGCTCGTTGTAAATGGCAGCTAGTTCTTTTGTTTCAGTAAAATAGGGAGTCGGTTTTACCTCTAAATGGATGACATCCTCTAATCCCAAAGGAGCAGTAAGAACTAAATGATTCTCCTTGTCGAGTTTCACTCCTAGAGCTGTCGCAGTTTCTGGAAACCTTGAAATAGCATCCTTAGAAGAAGTATAGGGAGGAAGATTATTAATAATGTGCATTCTCGCTTGATTTTTCACGGACCAAGGGATATTTGGCATCATGCTATCGAGCTTATTCTCTAGTTCTTTTTCAAAATGCTCATCCATGTTATTGGGATCAAAATAGATGACATCGACATCTGGGGTCGCCGTTCTTTCATTAAATCCGTGCAGGGTGTCCCAGATTTTTGAACGCACAAATCCTGCACAAATCCACCAGTCAGGTAAATTCAGTGTGCTTGCAACCTTAATAATCTCCATCATTTTTTCATCGCTTCGGATTAGTTTTATTACATCTTCTGAATTCTTTAACATCTAATTTACCCCCTTGCTCCAGAACGTATATTCCTATCCTAACACGTTCTAGTTTTTAAAAGGGGAATATTCCACTAAAAATTCCTATCATTCTATGAATTACATATCCCAAAAATCATTGCTTTTTACTTCAGGTTTCTAATTCCCTTAATGCCTTTAAAATTTCACTATGCTTCAGGTTGTAGATGCTCTATGGTGAATTTAATAAAATTAAAAAAATTCCTTATGGAAACCAGTTGCTATCATTTTTATTGGCTATAAGGTGCCATGCTCGATGCCCAAATTTTTTAAATAGACTAATTACAAGAAAACACTAGGTAGTAAGAAACCTTGATTTATCAATACTTGAGTGTAAATCAAGATACTAGAAAAACAGGTGACAGCAAACTTCAAAACTGCTTGAGACCTGCGTGCAAGGTCTGATGGGTTCGATTCCCACGCAGTCCCCGCCAGCCTTGATATTTAAGGGTTATTGAGGATTTTTAATGAAATTAGAAAAGGAGAAAATTGTTCGCGAAAAAGTGGAAATTTCTTCTTTGGTCACGCTTTGGTCACATTGATTTTTTGTCACTTCAATCTATTTAACGAGCTGCTTCTTTTTGTGAATTTGGTGACAAGAAAATATGGTAGACAGCAAGAGTCTGTTAATGTAATATAAAGAAAATTATATACATATTTTAAACAGGTGTTATGCATGTAACAATGTATAGCTTAATAGGGAAGTTCGGTGAAAGTCCGACACGGTACCCGCCACTGTAATCCGGAGCGACTTGCACAATGTCACTGCTTTATTTTAAAGCGGGAAGACGCAAGGAGCATCGATGGTAAGTCAGGAGACCTGCCTGTTTAGAAAGTACGACGTGACCTACGGGATATAGGGATGTGTTTACGGAGACGGAAGTATGCTTTTTTATTAATAAAGCAGAACATACCAGTGTTTTTTGTGAGCATTTAAACCCACCAGGTTTAAATGCTCTTTTTAGTTTGGTCACTATTTATACGATGGAGGTAAGTTTAAAGTGAAAAAAAGATCATTATGGTTTTCATTTGTTGTACTGTTAGGTTTAACAAGCTATTTTTGGACGAATTCTTATCGTCCAGCCTATGCGATGCATATTATGGAAGGATTTCTACCATTGGGTTGGGCTGTTTTTTGGTGGGGGATCACCATTCCATTTGTTGCCGTTGGAATACGATCGATAACGAAGAAATTAAAAGAAAATCCTGAATTGAAATCAATGTTAGGTCTGTCTGGTGCATTTGCATTCGTATTATCTGCGTTGAAAATTCCTTCAGTGACAGGTAGTTGTTCCCATCCAACGGGTGTAGGATTGGGGACAATTTTATTTGGTCCAACGGCGATGAGTGTTTTAGGTACAATAGTCCTTTTATTTCAATCACTTTTGTTAGCACATGGTGGAATTACTACGTTAGGAGCAAATGCCTTTTCGATGGCTGTCGTCGGACCTTTACTTTCTTATGGTATATACAAGTTTGGAAGAAAAATGAATTTTTCTCTCGCCGTTTCAGTTTTTTTAGCTGCAATGTTAGGGGATTTAGGGACATATTTAGTGACATCGGTTCAATTAGCTTTAGCTTTCCCTGCTGAAGTAGGTGGATTTGTGGCTTCATTTGTTAAGTTTGCTAGTATCTTTGGTTTTACACAAGTACCTTTAGCGATTAGTGAAGGCTTACTTACGGTTATTGTGATGAACTTACTTCAAAAATATAATATGACAGAAATAAATCAATTACCTGCGATGAAGGAGGCACGTTAACATGAGAAATGGAGTATTATTTTTACTCGTGATTCTATTAGCTATTATCCCTTTAATATTTTTGAAAAATGCTGAATTTGGTGGGGCTGACGGGAAAGCGGAGGAAGCGATTATCGAAGTGGCTCCTGACTATGAGCCTTGGTTTAATGCGATATGGGAACCACCAAGTGGAGAAATTGAAAGTTTACTATTCTCGTTACAAGCGGCTCTTGGTGCCATCATTATTGGCTATGTTATTGGATATGGAAAAGCTAAAAAAAAGTATTCCTCATCCAAACAATAGCAGAATGAAGGGAATGCTATGATAAAAATTGATGATTATGCTTATTCCAGCGGTTTAAAAGATGTTCATCCCGTTGAGAAGGTCAGCTTTGCGCTGATCTTTCTCTTTTTTACCATTCTTTCAAAAAATATTTCGGTGGCTTGTTTTACCTTTACTGTAATGAGTATCGTGGTGATATTCAGGGCGAAAATCCCGTTTATAGTTTATTTGAAACTTCTTTTCGTCCCTTTTGTTTTCTTAATGACAAGCATAGTTGCCATTATATTTTCCATTGCACCAATTTATCAAGAAGATCTAGATGTGCTTTGGAAGGCTGAAATAGGTTTATGGCAAATCTATATTAGTTCACCGGGTATCCAACAATCATACAAACTAGCTACAACGATTTTAGCAAGTGTGAGCTGTTTATATTTTCTTGTTTTATCAACTCCTCTTAATCAAATGATGTGGGTATTAAAAAAAGTAAAACTCCCCACCGTTTTTATAGAATTAATGGGGATTACATATCGATTTATCTTTGTTTTATTGGAAAAGATGAATGAAATTTATATTGCACAAACTAGCAGGCTTGGCTATCAAAATTATAAAAGCGGATTTTCCAGCGTTGCACAGCTTATTGTCAGCCTTTTCGTTAAATCGATGCGCTCAGCAAAAGAACTTCAAATCGCAATTGATAGCCGAGGTGGAGATGAACATTTGTATGATGTGGATCTATCATTGAGCTACAATCGTGGGCATTTTGTCTTTATTTTTATTTCGTTAGTAACACTTTTCATGATAAATGTTATGACAAAATCATGAAAGATCAATGAAAAGGAAGTATGCAGAGTGAGTGAACAAATTTTAACGTTTGAACAAGTTTCTTATCAATATGCAGATGGAACGATGGCATTGAATCAAATAAATCTTTCAATTGAAAAAGGGAAGAAGATAGCCTTATTAGGGAACAATGGAGCTGGGAAATCGACACTATTTCTGCTTATGAACGGTATTTTAAAGCCAACAAGTGGAAGCATTTTTTACAGTGGAAAGAAGTTGACCTATAAACGGAAAGAGATTCAGCAATTAAGGCAAAAAGTCGGTATTGTATTCCAAAATTCTGAAACCCAACTTTTTTCATCGAGTGTCTATGACGATATTAAGTTCGGTCCAAAAAATTTAAATTTACCCACCGAAGAAATAGAGAGGCTTGTTAAGGAAGTCATCACATTAACAGAAACGGAATCTCTTAAAGATAAACCTCCTCACTTTTTAAGTATCGGACAAAAAAAACGGGTAGCAATCGCTGGAATTGTTGCGATTGATCCAGAATTAATGGTTTTAGATGAACCAACAGATGGACTCGATCCTTATTATTCAAATAGAATAATGGAAATTATGGATAAAATGAATCACCGAAATCGGACGATTTTATTGTCAACGCATAATGTAGATTTAGCTTATGAGTGGGCAGATGAGATCATTATCTTAAACAATGGGCACTTATTAGCTCAAGGAACACCCATTGAGGTTTTTAATAAAAAAGAAATTCTCGAAAAAAGTCATTTACAAAAACCTTGGATCATGGAGGTGTTTGAAAAATTTCATAGAACGGATTTTTCCAATAAAAAGTATCCCAGGTCGAAAGCAGAACTGTTTGAAATGATGGAATGATTGTGTTTATGGGGCTGTTCTACAAAGCTTTTATAAATTTACAAAAAAAATAGTTTGTTAAATTTTGAGATTATATGATATATTAGTAAAAAATTTAATAATAAATTTAAATAAGTGCTCACTATTGTGAGGTAAAAGGGAAACTAGTGAAAGTCTAGTACAGCCCCCGCTACTGTAAGAGCTGATGAAATTACAATGCCACTGAGAAATTGGGAAGGTGTAAGAGTAAAAAGAAGCTTAAGTCAGGAAACCTGCTTATTTAAACGACACTTGCTTTTCGGAGGGAGAAGTATAGGCGGGACAATTATACCTATTGTTTTTTGTGTTTCAGTATGCTTTTTTTTATACTGCCATTTCACATGCCTGTATTCCTTTTAAAAGGAGTGCAGGCATTTTTTATTTGGAGGTAAGTTTATGAAAAAGGGAAAAATTTTTGTTGTTGGCTTCGGTCCCGGTGATCGTGAGCATATTACAAATCGAGCTGTAGTTGCCTTGCAGCAAAGTGATTGTATTATTGGCTATAAAACATACGTGGAGCTAATTGAATCTTTCGTATCAGCAAAGTCCATTGTCAGTACGGGTATGACAGAAGAAGTGTCGCGTGCACAGGATGCAGTAAAGAAAGCTGAAGCAGGCCATATTGTCTCAGTCATTTCCAGCGGAGATTCAGGCGTTTACGGTATGGCTGGATTGGTGTATGAAGTGCTGATTGAAAAGGGCTGGACTGAAAAAGATGGAATTGCGGTTGAAATTGTTCCAGGTATTTCAGCCATTAATTCTTGTGCGAGTTTATTGGGTGCACCAGTCATGCATGATTCCTGCACGATCAGCTTAAGTGATCATTTGACGCCTTGGACTGTAATAGAAAAGCGCATTGAAGCAGCTGCGATGGCGGACTTCGTTATAGCTTTATATAATCCGAAAAGCGGTCGACGGACACGCCAAATTGTTGAAGCGCAAAATATTCTATTAAAATATCGATCTCCAGAAACACCGGTGGGACTTGTGAAAAGTGCTTATCGTGAAAATCAAAATGTAGTGCTGACAACACTGGCTGAAATGCTTGAACATGATATCGGAATGCTGACAACGGTTATGATCGGAAATTCTTCTACATTCTTTTATGACAATAAAATCATTACCCCTCGAGGTTATCAGCGTAAATATACGTTAGGTGAAGAAAAGCAAAGCTTAAAACCGCATCAGCGTTTGAAAAAGGAAGCCGAACCATGGGCATTAAATCAAGAAACAGGGGAAGCACAAGCTGGTTATGAGCAAATTGAACGAAAAAAACAAGAAGTTAGCTCATTAGATTTGGCCTTAAAGGCTTTATCCATGGTGACTAAATTGGAAATAGACCATCCGCATTTAGTTCAGCAGCCAATCGAAGATATATTTGAATTTGCTGTTTCACCTGGTGTTGCCAATAAATTTATTACGCCTGAACAAATGCGCGTATTAGCAGAAACCATTGGCGAGACAGGCACCATGGAATATACACCGGATCATCGTTTTTTACTAAAGATTCCAACAGATCAGCCTGAATCGATTGTTGAAAAGCTTGAACAAAATCATTTAATCGTCATGCCTGTGGGAGATGTTTTAAATGTAAAAGCTTGTGATTTTTGCTACGGGGAAAAAGCAGAATCAATTCCATATGCAGAAGAAATAGGAGCAAAATTGGGGGGCTTAAAGCTTCCAAAAGAATTACATATTGGTTTCAACGGCTGCGGTATGGCCTGTTATCGGGCAGTATTCGATGATATTGGGATCGTTTACCGCAAGAAAAAATTTGATTTATTTATTGGCGCAAAGCCGGTTGGCCGTACAGCCCATGCTGCACAGCCAGTAGCAGAAGGAATTGAACCAGATCAACTGCTGCCGTTATTAACGAAAATTATAGAAGAGTACAAACAAAATGCCCATCCAAATGAACGCCTTTTTAAATATTTTAAACGGGTGAAAAGAATTCAGTATTTTAACTATCAGGATATGAGCTCCAAAATTGAAGTCGAGCCGGCACCATGTGGAGATTAGGAGGAACACATGATTTTATTTTTAGCAGGCACAAGTGATGCGAGAGCACTAGCCATTCAATTGCAAAATCAAGGGTATCCTTTATTAGCAACAGTAGTCACAGAATCTGCAGCCGAAAGTTTAAAAGCCCACCATATTCCTTATCAAGTGGGTCGGTTATCAGTGGATGACATGATGGCGATTATTCAGAAGCAAATGATGACCAGTGTCATCGATGCCAGCCATCCATATGCGGAAGAAGCGTCGAAAACTGCAATGGCAGCAGCAAAAGCATGTGATATTCCTTATATTCGTTATGAAAGGCCAGAAGAACAGTTTATTTCTCCATTAATTACAGAGGTTGAAAGCTATGAAGAGGCAGCCAAATTAGCTCAATTTCATAAAGGAACGATCATGTTAACAACAGGCAGCAAAACGTTAGAAATATTTACGAAATATTTAATGCGTGATGAAATTCGGCTTATTTGCAGAATGCTTCCAAATATAGGGAACATGGAAAAGTGCCATAGGTTAGGCATAAAACAAAAGGATATTATTGCGATGCAGGGTCCATTTTCGGAATCATTAAATAAAGCACTATGTGAGCAGTATAATGTGACTTTAATGATTACGAAAGAAAGCGGCAAAGTGGGATCTGTAGATGAAAAAATGACAGCTGCTCTGCAATTAGGGATTCCTGTAATTTTAATAAAGCGGCCAGCGATTGAATATGAAAATTTTTGTACTTCTTTCGAAGAAGTAACTCAGGCTTTGGGAGGTTTTATTCATGGCAAACATGAACTTTAATACAACATTTATTCCTGTAACGGTCGATCCAGACAAGATTTATGATCACAGTTTCGCCATCATCAAAGAAGAGATGGGCGAACATTCATTTACAGATGAGCAATGGTTAGTGGTTCGGCGGGTGATTCACGCTTCAGCAGATTTTGAATTAGGCCGCAGCATGATTTTTACGCCTGATGCCATTGAGGCAGGGATTCAATCCATTTTAGCGGGCCGTCATGTAGTGGCGGATGTACAAATGATTGAAAGTGGGTCTGGTCGCAAGCGATTCCAAAAGCATGGCGGGGACTTGCATTGTTATATTGCAGATGAAGATGTTTCAAAGGAAGCAAAGGCTCAAGGCACAACCCGGGCTATTATTTCCATGCAAAAAGCAACGCGTTTACAAGAAGGAGGAATTTATGCCATTGGCAATGCTCCAACCGCGCTGCTTGAGTTAATTCGATTAATTAAAGAAGGTGAGGCAAAACCGGATTTAATTATTGGTATGCCAGTTGGCTTCGTATCAGCAGCTGAGTCGAAGGCGGAGTTAGCAGTGCTGGAAGGAATTCCATTTATTACGAATGCAGGGAGAAAGGGTGGCAGTACAGTGACAGTCGCTGCACTTAATGCCATTTCGATTATGGCGGATGAACGAGCAAAAGAAACGAAATAAAAAAGACCCTTCACAAATGCGCCACGGCTATACGACAGGAGCCTGTGCAACAGCGATGACAAAGGCAGCATTGCAAGCTCTTGTCGTAGGAAAGGTACCAGATGAAGTCACAATTTATTTACCGGTTGGCCAGTATGCAACATTTAAAGTAGCGGCATTTGAAGTATTAGATGACCGGGTTATGTGTGAAACGATCAAAGATGCCGGGGACGATCCTGATGCTACGCATCAAGCACGAATTCAGAGTACCGTTCGTTATTCAAAAGAAAAAGGCATTCATTTAGATGGCGGGGTTGGTGTAGGGCGAGTGACAAAAGCGGGACTACCTGTACCAGTTGGTCAAGCAGCAATAAACCCCGTACCACGAAAAATGATATTTGGCGTTGTACAAGAAGCGATTGAAAAATATAAATTGGATTGCGGAATTGAAGTAATCATTTCTGTACCAGATGGTGAAGAAATTGCTGAAAAAACGTTGAATGGGCGTTTAGGTATTATTGGCGGAATTTCGATATTAGGTACACGGGGAACAGTGGTTCCATTTTCAAGTTCTGCTTATATGGCAAGTATCGTGCAAGCGATCAATGTAGCGAAAGAATCAGGATGTGAGCATTTAGTCATTACAACGGGTGGACGCAGTGAAAAATATGCTATGCAGCAGTATCCTCATTTACCAGAAGAAGCATTTATCGAAATGGGCGATTTTGTTGGTTTTACGTTAAAAAATATTGCACGGAAGAAGATTCCGAGAGTCTCGCTAGTAGGGATGATGGGGAAGTTCTCAAAAGTTGCCCAAGGCGTGATGATGGTTCACTCAAAAAGTGCACCGATTAGTTTTGAGTTTTTAGCAGGTATTGCCAATAAAGTGGGTGTTGATGGAGAGACGCAGCGAGAAATTTTACAGGCGAATACGGCTTCTCAGGTTGGAGATATGCTTCAGGGAAACGAGTCATTCTTTGCAGCACTGTGCAAAAACTGCTGCTACTATGCACTAAATCATATGAATACTGACATCAAAGTGTCGACAACCTTGTATGCCATGAATGGAAACTGTTTAGGAAAGGCTGAGAATATTGACAAATTGGATGAAGATGATTGGTATAGGGGATAATGGCGCGGAAGGATTGCTCCCCCAATATGCAGAGTGGATCAATGAATGTGATGTACTTGTAGGCGGGGAGCGTCATTTGCAATTTTTCCCGGAATTTAAACAAGAAAAAAAAGTAATCAAAGGCGGTTTGTCAGCATTAACAGCTGAATTACAGCAAGAAACACGAAATGTCGTTATTTTAGTGTCCGGTGATCCACTGTTTTATGGACTTGGCACTGTGCTTGCGAAGAAGCTCCCGTTAGAGATTTATCCTTATACCAGCTCGGTGCAGCTCGCTTTTTCTAAAATGCAGGAAAGCTGGCAGGATGCGTATATTGTTAGCTTGCACGGCCGTTCCATAAAAGGGTTTGCACAAAGAATTGATGGGCGTAAAAAAATTGCTGTTTTAACAGATGAAACGAATTCTCCGCAGGCCATTGCAAAATATTTAAAGCGTTTCGGCATGACAGAATATGATGCCTTTGTTGCTGAAAATCTACAAGGCGAAAAGGAGCGGTGCCGCAACTTCACATTGGACGAAATGGAGCAAACCTCCTTTTTTCCATTGAATGTTGTGATTTTAAAACAGCGTGAAGTAGTGGAACGTTCTTCTCTTGGAATTTCGGATGATGCATTTATTCAGCGAAAGCCAGATAAAGGATTAATTACGAAAAGAGAAATTCGAACTCTATCTCTCCAGGAGTTAGAGCTTAAAGAAAATAGCATTGTTTGGGATATTGGAACCTGCACAGGTTCAGTTGCAATAGAAGCAGCGAAAATTGCCAGGGAAGGTGCCGTGTATGCCATTGAAAAAAATGAGGGTGACCTTGAAAATTGCCTGGAAAATCAATTAAAACATCGAACAGATTTTGTTGCAGTGCTGGGGAAGGCCCCTGATCGTCTGGATGAATTTCCAGATCCGCAAGCGATTTTTATTGGCGGCAACGGTGGAAATATGCTGCATTTATTGCAAACATGTATTTCACGATTACAGCCAAATGGACGCCTTGTTATGAATATTGCAACAATTGAAAATCTGGCAGAAGCGCTGCAGCATCTAAAAGCATTAGGCTGTGAAGTATCGATATTACAGACACAAATTTCAAAGAGTAAACCAATCTTAAATTTAACGCGTTTTGAACCGTTAAATCCAATCTATATTGTGACAGCAAAGAAAGGAAAAGAATAATGAGAATTGGAACGTTATTTGGATTAGGTGTTGGGCCGGGAGATCCAGAATTAATCACTGTAAAAGCATTTCGCAGATTACAGGAAAGCCCGGTCATTGCTTATCCAAAAAAATTAAAGGGCAGTAAATCTTATGCCCATCGTATTGTTGAAGTGTATATTAACCCAGCAGAAAAAGAGATGCTTGGTTTGGTATTCCCGATGACAAAGGATGAAGATACACTAAGAACTGAGTGGACAAAATCAGTGGAAGCGATTTATAGCTTTTTAGTTCAAGGAAAAGATGTAGCTTTTGTGACTGAAGGGGATCCAATGCTGTTCAGCACATTTATTCATTTAATGAACTTAATGAAATCGATGTACCCTGATGTCCCGATTGAAACGGTAGCGGGTATTTCTTCGTTTAATGGTTCTGTTAATCGCTTAGGGATTGCTTTGGCTGATGGTGATGACCATGTCGCCATGATTCCTGCTACGGAGGATATGGAAGAAATGCACCGAGTAATTGAAAACCACGATGCGATCGTCTTTATCAAAGTAGCAAAAGTTATAGACGCAATGCTCGACCTACTGGAGGAAATGAATTTATTAGAAAAAGCACATGTCGTTACAAAAGTGACATCTGAGGAAGAGGTCATTTGGAAGATCAATGAACTTCGAGGTGCAGAATTAAATTACTTGTCATGTATGGTGGTGCGCAAATAATGAAGAAAATTTGGATTATCGGTGCAGGTCCGGGAGATCCGGATTTAATCACGGTGAAAGGTTTAAAGCTATTAAAAGAAGCGGATGTTGTGATGTATACTGATTCACTCGTAAGTGAATCGTTAGTAGCGGAAGCGAAGGAGTCGGCCGAAATTATCCGAACAGCAGGGATGCATCTGCAGGAAATGGTGGATTGTATTGTCGAGCGTGTCAATGCAGGCAAAACGGTTGTACGTTTACATACAGGCGACCCGGCGATGTACGGGGCAACGATGGAGCAGGTGGCACTGTTGAAGCAGCATGAGATTAGCTATGAAGTTGTTCCAGGTGTAAGTTCTGTTTTTGCATCTGCAGCAGCAGTTGGGGCAGAATTGACGATTCCTGATTTAACCCAAACGCTTATCTTAACACGTGCTGAAGGACGAACACCAGTGCCTGAGCGTGAAAAATTACAGGCACTGGCAAGCCATCACTGTACGATTGCCATGTTTTTAAGTGCGACATTAACAAAGAAAATTACCAAAGAATTGCAGGAAGCAGGCTGGGCAGACGATACACCAGTTGCGGTTGTGCAGCGTGCTTCGTGGCCTGACCAAAAAATTGTGCGGACAACACTGGCTGAATTAGATGAAGCAATGCGTGTCAATGGTATTCGCAAGCATGCGATGATTCTTGCAGGCTGGGCATTAGACCCGCATATCCATGAAAAAAATTATCGATCGAAGCTCTATGATAAGACCTTTACTCATGGCTTCCGCAAGGGTGTGAATGCAAATGATTAGTTTACGTGAAGGTGAAATTCCTGTAATCGAAAAACGCAAACCATATGCCCTTGTTGCCATTACAAAACATGGTGTGACACATGCAAGAAGCTACGCGGAAAAATTTCCTTATGCGGATCTATATTATATGAAGAAATTCGAACAGGGCGACGAAGAGGCGCGCCAAATTCAGTTATTTGATGGTACCGTTCGCCTATTATTGCCCGCTTTGTTCCAGCAGTATAAAGGAATCATTTGCATCATTTCCCTTGGTGCTGTTGTTCGCATGATTGCCCCACTTTTGATTGATAAAAAGAAAGATCCTGCAGTGTTAGTAGTGGATGATAAAGGCCAGTATGTCATCAGCGTTTTATCAGGTCATATTGGCGGTGCCAATGCCTTAACCCATGAGTTTGCCAATGCGATTGGTGCTGCACCCGTTGTTACAACCGCGTCTGATGTTCAAAAAACGATTCCCGTGGATTTATTTGGCGCCCAATTTGGGTGGATGTGGGATAGTGAAGAGAAATTAACACCTGTTAGTGCATCGGTTGTCAATGAAGAGCATGTTGCGATCGTGCAGGAAACGGGTGAAAAAAATTGGTGGATGTACGATCGTTCAATGCCTGACAATTTAAAAATTTATCCAACGATAGAGGAAGCAATCATGGCAAAGCCACAAGCAGCACTGCTTATTACAGATCGTTTAATTGAGGCACATGAAGAGGTCCTGCTCGAGAACGGAGTTATGTATCGCCCAAAATCAATTGTACTTGGCATTGGGTGTAATCGTGGTACGTCAATGGCAGAGATCGAAGCAGTCATAGATGAAACATTAGCGGAGCTGTATTTAAGTAAAAAAAGTGTCAAAGCAGTTGCGACCATCGATTTAAAGAAAAACGAAACTGGCTTGCTTGAATTAACTGCTAAATATAACTGGCCTTTTGTAACGTACACACCTGACCAGCTAAATGAAATACCGATGCAAAACCCATCGGAAACAGTCTTTAAATATACAGGTGCATATGGGGTCAGTGAGCCGGCCGCATTGCGTTATGCGAATGCGAAAGAGTTACTGCGGGAGAAAAAGAAAAGCGGAAATGTGACGATATCCATTGCACGTGTCAATTTTGAGGAGGAAGTACGATGAATCGATTTGTTTTAGCCGGCACAGGAAGTGGTGTTGGAAAAACAACATTCACGATCGGCATTATGCGTACGCTAATGAAGCGTGGATTAACAGTCCAGGGATTTAAATGCGGTCCTGACTATATTGACCCAACGTATCATACAGCTGTCACAAAACGCCCTTCTCGTAATATTGATAGTTTCATGATGTCTCATGAAACCGTTCGTGCCATTGTTGCAAGAGCGAGCCAAGATGCAGATGCAGCTATTATTGAAGGGGTGATGGGCTTTTATGATGGCAAGTCGCCATTATCAAATGAAGGATCTGCTGCTCATATTAGTGAGATTACAAAAAGTCCTGTCATTTTAATTGTCAATGCAGCAAGTATGGCAAGGAGTGCGGCTGCGATTGTCAAAGGATTTCAACTGTTAGATGTAAGCTCCAATATTGTTGGTGTAATTGCCAATCAATTAGGAAGTAAAAGCCATTTTGAAATTGTCAAAGCAGCAATTGAACAAGGATGTGGAATTCCTGTCATTGGCTATCTGCCAAAAGGAGCAGTACCTTTGATGCCAAGCCGTCATCTGGGTTTAGTGCCAGCCATTGAACGAGGTGATTTAGATTCCTATTTTGATAGTCTTGCAGGAGCAATCGAAGAAACAGTGGATATTGAACAACTACTGGAAATTACAAAAACACAATCATTGGACGTAACTGAATCTATCTTTGATGTACAGCCGCAAAGACAAGAAGTACATATTGCAGTTGCAAAGGACGCCGCTTTTAACTTCTATTATGAAGAAAATTTAGAATTACTCCGTGCATATGGTGCCACATTGCATTTCTTTTCTCCATTACAAAATGAGGAAGTTCCAGAAAAAGCGCAGGGGCTGTATATCGGCGGCGGTTTCCCGGAAGAATTTGCTGAAGAATTGGCGAAAAATGAAGAAACGAAGCAATCAATAAAAGCCGCACTTGAGCGAGGGATGCCAACATTAGCGGAATGCGGCGGTTTTATGTATTTAACAGAGGAAATTGTGAATCGTCAAGGACAGGTATTCCCAATGCTCGGGATCATTCCAGGACGTGTGCGGATGCAGGATAAATTAGCGGCACTTGGATACCGGGAAATTACAGGTGTTCCAGGCAATTTTCTAATCAATGAAGTGGAGCAGGCAAAAGGGCATGAGTTCCATTACTCAACGTATGAGGGGGAGCATACATCACCAGCTTATTTTAGTAAAGGCCGTTTTCGTGCTCAGCAGGAAGGTTATCTACATAAAAATATTGTTGCTGGTTATACACACTTTCATTTTGCTTCGAATCCACAGCTTGTGAAAAATTGGCTGACAGCATGTTTGGAGGATAAACAATGAATTATTTCCCACTATTAATGAATATTGACTATAAAAAGGTTGTTATTGTTGGCGGCGGACATGTAGCTCGTCAAAAGGTAGAAGCGCTGCTGCCAACAAAGGCACTAGTGACAGTGATAAGCCCAGCTGTAACCGAAAAATTGCAGCACTACATCAATGAAGGGCTTGTGACATGGAAAGAAAAAGCATTTGTACCTGCTGATTTAGATGATGCAGCACTGATTTTCGCCGTTACAAATGACGAAGACGTAAATAATGCAGTGGAAGAAGCGGCACAGCATTGGCAATTACTCAGCCGTGCGGATGCAAACGGACGTGTTGATTTCATCAATCCAGCAGTCGTTCGTCGTGGTGATTTCGTATTGACTGTATCGACGTCTGGAGCAAGTCCAGGTCTGACACGCCAAGTAAAGACGGATTTAGAAGAGCAATTTGGAGTACATTACGCGCAGTATGTTTCATTTTTAAAGGAAGCGCGTCAGCGAATTATACAAGTATTTACGGGCGATGTGAAAAAACAGCTATTAGCAGAGCTCCTGGATCCACAGTTATTAAACTGGATGGAGCAAGGTGAAAAACAAAAATGTGAAGCGTGGCTGCAGCAGCTTATAGGAGAAAAACAGTGAGCGGATTTGTATATATTGTAGGAGCTGGTCCTGGTGACCCCAAACTATTGACGATTCGTGGATTAGAGTGCATTCAGCAAGCAGATGTGATTTTATATGACCGTCTGGTGAATGCTGAATTATTAAAACATGCGAAAGCAGACACCGAGCTGATTTATTGTGGAAAAGAACCAGGCAGGCATGGACTGATTCAGGATGAAATTCATCGTGTCCTAGTGGAACAAGCCAATCTTGGCAAGCAGGTTCTCCGCTTAAAAGGCGGTGACCCATTTGTCTTTGGACGTGGTGCTGAGGAAGCCGTGATTTTACGGCAAGCCGATATTCCATTTGAAATCGTACCTGGTATTACAGCGGGGATTGCTGTGCCTGCTTATGCAGGGATTCCTGTAACACATCGTGATCATGCTGCAAGCTTTGCGATTGTTACAGGTCATGGCCGCCAAGAAAAGGAGCAGGACTTTTTAAATTGGTCCGCGCTTGCTCAAATTGATACGGTGGCCTTTTATATGAGCATAGGCAATATCGCGCATATTACGAAAAGCTTAATAACCTATGGCAAAAGTGAAACAACCCCTGTTGCCGTTATCGAATGGGGCACAACTGAAAACCAACGAACGATTACAGGCAATCTCTTAACCATTGCACAAGATATTCAAATCCATCGTATCTCTAATCCATCCATGATTTTAGTTGGAGAGGTAGTTAGTGTACGGGATCAAATTGCCTGGTTTATAGAAAAGGAGCATGAATTATGTTAGATGCATTAAAAAAACGCCGTGCGATTCGCCAATTTGTAACGCGCGAAGTGGAACGTGACAAAATTGAGACATTATTAGAAGCAGCAACGTATGCACCAAATGACCGTATGCGTGAGCCATGGCATTTCTATGTATTACAGGGAGACAGCTTAAAACGTTATGAGCAGGTGGCGCTTGATTATTTACAAAAACGCTTCCCAACAAAACCACATTTGGTGGAAAGCTCAATGGAAGCCATCACAAAGACACCGCTTATCATTGTGGTGACATCTGCCATTGTCGATGGAGATGAAGGTGCAACCAAAGATAATACCTTTGCAGTCAGCAGTGCGATTATGTCGATGTGGTTAATGGCCGAACAGCTGGGTTTAGGCATGGTATGGCGTACACGCGGTGTAGGCTTAGTACATGATACAGCATTACATGATTTTATTGGCGCATCGGATCGGGAGCAATTAGTAGGGACGTTATGCATTGGTTACCCTGCAGAAGAATTCACTTCCGCGAAAAAGCGTACACCATTTGCAGAAAAAACAACTTGGCTATAAGGAGGTTTGCACATGGCTCGACAGGGGATGCTGTTAGTTTATACAGGTGAAGGCAAAGGAAAAACAACCGCTTCACTTGGTGTCGTATTACGTGCAATTGGCCGCGGCATGAAGGTGAAATACTATCAATTTATTAAATCACCTGAACGTACATATGGTGAACAAATTGCCCTCGGAAAACTTGGTGTTGAAACAGTGCAATTAGGTATTGGTTTTACTTGGACGAAAACACCGGAGGAGCATCGCGAGGCACTTGCGAAAGCCTGGCAGATTGTAAAAGAAGAGCTAAATGATGAAACAACAGACCTATTAGTGCTGGATGAACTGAATAATGCGTTAGCCATCACACGTTTTCCTATCGACGATGTATTGCCACTACCAGAGGTGTTAGAGGCCATACAAAACCGACCCCAAACGATGCATCTGGTCATCACAGGTCGCTCGGCACATCCATCTCTTCTCGCTTTAGCCGATTTAGTGTCAACGATTGATGCAACAAAACATTATTATGCTGATCAGGATGTCAAAGCGATGAAGGGGCTTGAGTTTTAAGCACCAAGTCGCCCTGAAGTACAGACCAAACAGCATAAAAAAGTTATGAATGAAGTAAGGGCAGCTGTTGCTATTCAGCAAGGATTGTCCATTTATGTTGTCGAGATTGAGGAGAAAATTCAATGATAAAATGCCCCCCTTTACAATTTGATTTTGAAAAGCTGTGGAAAGAAGGCATGTTAGACTGGCATGGCAAGATGCCAGAACGAATGGTCGATGATGTGCTGGAAGAAGCATATTGGGCTCAGTCCATGAAGAAAAAAACATACAAGCAAACAGATAACTATGCAAAAAAAATTTACGAAAAAATGAAACAACATATCCCCAAAAATTCAACTTGTATTGAAATGGGGCCGGGATGGGGCAACTATACCTTCCAACTCCGTCAAGATGTCAAAAGTCTAACGTTAGTGGATGGTTCTGAAAGTGTGCTTGCTTATTTATTACAATACTTTGAAAACGATGCAAATCTACAGTTCGTTCATAGTAAATGGGAAGAAGCGCAAATTGAGCAGCATGATGTTGTTATTGGGGTGAACTGCTTTTATCGTATGTATGAAATGAATACGGCGCTGAAAAAAATGAACAGGCTTGCTAAAAAGCGCGCCATCATTGGTTTAACAACAGGACCTATTCAGCCGCATTACGTTATTTTAGATGAGCAGTTTGGCTATGACATTAAACATCCTCGTCGTGATTATATTACCATCGTCAATATGCTGTATCAGTTAGGAATTTATGCAAATTGTGAAATGCTCAAGCTGGAGCGTGAGTATCGTTATGATACATTGCAGCAATTATATGAAGCACAAAGCAAAAAAATCTTATCACCTCAGTTTGATATGGCACATGTGAAAGCATCACTCGAACGCTTTATAGCAATGGAGGATGGCCAGTATGTATACCGTTACCCATTCTATGCTGCGATCATTAGTTGGGAGCCTGTGAAGTTACATGACTAAGTTTCGTTATGACATTACTAATAGGGGCTTTAATCGGGGGCACTGTTGATGTAACAAATAGACATAATGGTTACAAGATGATGGGAGAGGGGGAGGTCACTTTATGACAACATGGAATTTAACGCAAATGCAGCGCCACTTACTCATTTGCAATGGGGCAACCTGTATGGGAGCAGGTGCTGAGGAGGTCACGCAGCAAATTCGAGACGAAATCCGGAAAAACCGTTTAGATGAGCATATTCATACATCGCGTACACGTTGTAACGGCCGCTGTAAAGATAAATGCGTCGTAATTGATTACCCAAAAGGGACATGGTATTCGGTTCAACATAAAGAAACCGCACGTGATATTGTTCACGAAGCAGTTGAACAAGATGCGATCATTTATTCAATGGAGCACGGTGTGCGGAAACGCAGCGAAGATCGCATAAAAGGAATTGAAAAATACAAGAAAGGTAATGGACCGATGAAAAAAGCTGTATTATTTGTTGGACATGGCAGCAGGCTCGAGGCAGGGAATATAGAAGTTCGCAAATTTGTCGGGCAAATGAAAGAATACATTGATCCAGCCCTTTTAGTAGAAACATGTTTTTTAGAATTTGCATCACCAAATATTGAAGATGGGATTCAGCTGTGTGTTGAACAAGGTGCGGATGAAATCCATGTAATTCCTATCATATTATTACATGCAGGACACTCGAAACTGCACATTCCTGCAGAAATTGAACATGCTAAAGAGCATTTCCCAGATGTTCAATTTACCTATGGCCAAACGATAGGTGTTCATGAGGAAGTTTTTGAAATTTTAAAAACAAGACTTACTGAAGCAGGTTTTGATGTGGATCAAAGGCATGAGGATACGGCCATATTATTAATTGGACGAGGCGGCAGCGATCCATATGCTAATGGTGATTTTTATAAAATCAGCAGATTATTGTGGGAGAAATTAAATGTACCTATTGTTGAAAGTGCCTTTATGGGAGTAACGACGCCAACTGTGCAGGATGGGATGGAACGCTGCATTAAATTAGGCGCCAAAAAAATCATCATGCTGCCGTATTTTTTATTTACGGGAATTTTAATGGAAAGAATGAATAAAATGGCCGAACAGTTTAAAGAGTCTTATCCGCACATATCAATTGATATTGCTCAGTATTTTGGCTATCATCCAAAGTTAAGAACGGTACTCTTAGAACGAATGAATCAGGCCATAAACGGTACTTCGACTGGAATGCAAGATTTAGAGAATTTCCGTAAATATGCGGAAGAACATGGGTATGAACATCATCATCACCATAATTAGTGGTTAGACAACCGGTATTGTTATACTCATTTTCATTTTGGCTCGTGGCCTGTGACAGTCGAAAATTAAATCAAGAAATGTTAGGAGTTCAAAGAAAATGGCGAAGGCTCTTAAACTGATGTTTCAAGGTACCAATTCGGATGTCGGCAAAAGTGTCATCGTGACGGCCTTTTGCCGTATATTCGCCCAGGACGGATATAAAACGGTTCCTTTTAAGTCACAAAATATGGCGTTAAACTCTTATATCACAGTGGATGGAAAAGAGATTGGAAGAGCACAGGGGGTCCAGGCCGAAGCGGCAGGGATTCAGGCGACAACTGATATGAATCCGATTCTGCTGAAGCCGAATCGGGATAACCAATCCCAAATTGTGGTCCATGGAAAACCGTATAAAAATATGGAAGCAAGTGCGTATCGCAAGGAATTCTTTCAAACCGGTATTGAGCTTATTAAAGAATCGCTTGCTGTTCTGTCAGAAAAGTATGAACGGATTGTCATTGAAGGGGCGGGCAGTCCTGCCGAGATTAATCTGAATGACAGGGAAATGGTCAATATGCGGGTCGCAAGAATGGCTGACGCGCCTGTGATTTTGATTGGGGATATCGAAAAAGGCGGAGTTTTTGCCAGTTTAGTAGGAACCCTTCAGCTCATGGACCCTAATGACCGTGACCGAGTCATCGGCGTCATCATCAATAAATTCCGCGGTGATATACGGCTTTTGGAATCTGGATTAACATGGTTTGAGGAATATACAGGAAAACAGGTTCTGGGAGTGATTCCTTATTTGGAGAATTTAAACATTGATGCCGAGGATTCCGTGATATTAAATCAATATACATCGGTCCGAAATACCGAAAAAGAACTCGATATTGCGGTGATTCAGTATCCGAAAATCTCCAATTTCACCGATGTCGATCCTTTTTTTGCCGAACCTGATTGCCATGTCCGGTTTATTACAAGAGCAGACCAATTACACAGCCCAGATATAGTGATTCTTCCTGGAAGCAAGAATACGATCGAGGATTTGCTGTTTTTAAGAAAAAGTGGTATCGCCGAGAAAATCGTGGAATTGCAGGAAAAGCACGAAACCCTTCTATTTGGGATCTGCGGTGGCTATCAAATGCTCGGTGAAAAAATCGAGGATCCGTTTGCCATTGAATCACTTCACCAAGAAATCGAAGGTCTGCACTTACTTCCCATCAGGACGACCATTACAAAAGACAAGACGACACTGTCATCAAACGGACTCTTACACCTTAACGACAAATATTTCAATGTGTCAGGTTATGAGATTCATATGGGAGAAACGTGGACGACCCGAGAATCCCGGGGACTAATTAATACACAAGGCCGAACAGATGGCTGTAAAACCGCAGATGAAAGAATCATTGGGACTTACTTTCATGGGATTTTTCATAATGATGGATTTCGTAAGGAGCTGCTGAATCAGATTCGCCAAGGAAAAGGATTGGAGCCGATTCATCAGCGTGTATCCTTCAACCAATTGCGTGAAGAAGCATTTGATCTGTTAGCGGATCATGTAAGGTCGCACGTAAAGCTTGATTTGATTGAACAAAAAATGGAGGAATTCGAAAAAAGGGGGATTACCCAATGAAGGGTGTCCAAACAGTTATCACTTCTTTGTTGGTTGAACTGTGGATGAAATAGGAGCTTTCACAATGAAAATAGGTAAGGGAAGTTGTAATGGAACATTTGGAGAACTTGTGCAAGGGATAATAGACGAACGGCCATTTTTAATAACTTTTCCAATCAAAAGTTTGAGAAGTGAGGCAAGCTTTATCCCAGATCCAACTTCACCAGAATTAACAGGTGTGAATTCAAAGGGGAAGGGAATTAAAGCTGGAAAATTGTTATTAAATCAGTTTGGTTTGAATGGTGGCGGCAAACTTGACATTCGGTCAAATATTCCAATGGGCAAAGGGATGGCGAGTAGTTCTGCAGATATTGTAGCATCTATGAAAGCAATAGCTCATAGTTACTCGCTCCCCCTAACGCAAGAAATAATTTCTGAAATAGCCGCTAAGATTGAGCCAACAGATGGTGTTATGTATGATGAGGTTGTGGCTTATGATTATATACACGGTGATCTTATTGAAAGCTTTGGAGTTTTACCGCCATTCATCCTCGTTGGGATAGACCTCGGAGGAGCCATAAATACAATTGAATTTAATCAATTCACAAAAGCATATGATCGATATGATCAACATCAATTTTCAGAAGCATATCATTGGGTCAGAGAAGGATTCAGTAAAAACGAGTTTTCTCTTATTTGTAAGGCAACAACGATTAGTGCACGAGTGAATCAAAAAATATTAAGAAAACCTTATTATGCTGAATTGGAAAAATTAGCTCATACATTTCAAGGCGGAATTGTTGTTGCTCACAGTGGAACAGTGGTGGGAATTTTAATAGACAAAAATAGACTGAATAGTAACGAGATTGGTTTCCACTTATCAAAGCATTTGTCACTTCTTTTCAAGAACCTAAAACAAAAACCTTTCTATTATTCCTTCGAAGGAAATCTGAATGTCAAAAAAATCAATTAGAGAGATTCAATTCATTTACGCGGTCAGTCCCATTCCTTGGGAAACTGGCTGCGTTTTTTTGATTAGTAAGGTCATTCATGGTTAACTTTGCAGCAAAGAGAAGGGCTCAAGGGTAAATTAACAGAGTGATCAGGCTACTTTATTGTAGAAACATATGAAATGGTTTGAACGGTTTTAACAGAGACATCAATCGTTCATTTCCTGTACTCCCAGGAGCGAGAATTTGTAGTCTGGTACTGCAATAAATGCAAATATAGTAAAGTTGATATAGTTACTTAAAAGACGAAAGTCAATATATATGGAATCGATTGCATTAAAGTGCAACTCGTAAAAAAAAAATCATTTTACTAGCGTCAATTAACTAGCTCTACTTGTACTGTGATCTTGGTCCATTTCCATCACTACTCATAGCAACTCGTTTTATCGTTAATTTTTCGTAAATATTGAATTAGGATATTTTAGTGGCAAGCTTACCGAAACAGGTACTTTTGAACATGGGGATTTTCAAGAACTAGATGCGGGGTTTGATTTCTATACTCCTCAAACAACCTATCACCGGACATGGAACACGAGTCCTTGTTGTCTGGAAGGATTACCCGAAATTGAACCTCCAACTGATTCCAAAGGATGGGCCCATTATCTAACCCTACCAAGAGAGTAATGGATTCATGAGGGAACGATTATACAAAAACCAGTAGTTGAACTTGAATTGCTGCGTGGTGAAAAGGTAGAAGCTACTAAAATATTGAATAATGAATCTACAAGTTCAAAGGCAGCGCGGGAGATATTTACGAACTTTTAGCAGAATTCTCTGCAAGTACTGCTGAGGAATTCGCATCATAATTCGTACGATATTTAACAAGAAAAAAAAGGGTTCCCCAAAAGTATAACTTCTAGGGGAACCCCTTTTTTGTACGGTTCTGTTAAACTTGTCTGTTAATTTCCTCTAAAAAAGCTCGCTTTCCGCAATGAAAATTCTCTGTTAGAAATCCTTCTAAAAGAAAAGAAATTTGATGATCAGTATGACATACTAAAACACATCGAAGAGTTAAATTTAAATAAACAAGATTAAATACTTATTATTATAGTGAGGTGGAATAGGATGGTTCGGTATCTTGCTCAATTTATCACAATCCTTTTGATATATACACTCGGGAATAAAATCGCAACTTTGCTACACATCCCTGTTCCTGGAAGCATGATTGGCATGGGAATATTATTTTTAGGACTGTATAGTGGGGCTATTAAACTATCATGGATTGAAGATATTGCCCAATGGCATATTAAACACATTTCCCTTCTTTTTATTCCTTTTTCGGTGGGAATTATACATTACACCGGTATCTTTCGAATAGAGGGAATAAAACTGGTGATAACTTTAGCCCTCAGCAGTTTAACTGTTTTACTTGTTACAGCCTTTATTGCAGAGGCTTTCGATAAAAACAAAAGGGGGAATAAAAATGGATATCATGATTTATAAGCTTGTCTTCTGTACTGTCACGACTTCATTGAGTTATGCTGTGGGTTTGAGGATATTTAAGAGATTTAAGAAGACGTGGCTGAATCCTTTATATACCTCTACTGTAATAATTATTTGTTTCATTAACGTTTTCCACCTAAATATAAGTTATTATACAGATGGGGACGGGATTTTTTCATTCCTTTTAGGTACCGCAACGGTATCACTTGCTATTCCGTTATACAAGCATTTGGTGATTATAAAAAAACATTTCTTTATTATTTTCTTAGCTGTTTTACCGGGGACGTTAATGGGGGTCATTTCTGTTATACTGTTAACAAAATTACTGCACCTGAATAAGGAAATGATGTTTTCACTGATTCCAAAATCGGTAACAGCGCCAATAGCCATATCGATTTCCCAATCAATGGGGGGGATTCCGTCATTGACCATCTTGTTTGTTGTCGTATCTGCAATTTTTTCGTTAGTCACTGGTCCTTTTTTGCTGAAATTGACTCGAATCCAGAGCAAAATAGCTAGGGGGCTTGCATTAGGGACTTCTGCCCAGGCGATTGGCGCAAGCCGTGCATTTCAATGGGGGGAGCTTGAGGGAACAATGGGAAGCATTGCCATGATTTCATCCGCGCTATTTCTTTCTATTATTACTCCGCTGTTACTTAATCTTTATTTTCTTTATAATTATTAAAATGATAGTTGTTTAACGCAGTTTAAGAATTACTTCAATACTTTTCGGATAGAGTGCCCAAAAATAAAATGACTGAATCCTTATGAACCAACAAATACAAGCAGTCCAATTGATATGCGAATTGGACTGCTAATTTATTGCGGGGTATGATTTCATTAGTTGTTTTCTTTTTACGACAATCACAAATGGCACAACGAACAGCCATATACAAGGCGTGTATAAGTCTACTAGATCCTCTTTTAGTGATAGCGTTTTTGGTGGCAGAAAACTTACCAGATTTAAAGACACTAGGATCTACTCCAGCGAATGATTGAGGTTATTTCTAAAAATAAAGAATACTATTCTTGCTAAGCAAACGGAAGCATTTCTTAAAGAGGGAGAAATGCTCTTTTTTGTTGGCGTGCCCAGGCAAGCCGTTAATTGCTAACTGGTGGAAGTCCAGTCTAGGTAAGAACCAAGTCGCCTAGTAGCTGACAGGCAGCTGGTGGAGTAATCCTAAGGTTGAAGCCCTGTGCCAGCAACTTTACAGGTTGTAACATAAAGTGAATCCTGCCGCCTCGTCAAGAGCAACCTGGAAACAGGACAAGGAGAAGTCGAGCCTTGCGACAAAGGGCGAAGACCATGGAAGGTGTGTAGAACTTGGAACAACACTCAAGAATCTCTCGGGGTATGGGGAACGACATGTAAAGAAAGTAAGTTTCGGAACTGGGGAGACCCTACTTTACCCTTACGGTTAAGGAAAGAGAAAGCCTATAAGCAATTGCGAAATGGTGGACTGTAAAGAGGGAGTCGGAGGAGGTCATAGTACCAATGATTATCATGACAACACAACATGATGTAGGGAAGGACCTCTACTTTGTTCATGTGTTTAAAGGAGGTAAGAGTAAGTGAATGCTATGAAATTAGCTAACTACACCGATGTAAAAGCTCAAGAACTTTGGAAAACACTATATCTATGTGCCAAGGAGAATCCGAAACGTAAGTTTCATGCTTTATATGATAAAGTTTATCGACCTGATATATTACTAGAAGCCTGGAAGCGTGTAAAAAGAAAGAGAGGTAGTGGAGGAGTAGACGGACAAACGATTGAAGAAATCGTTACTAACTACGGGGAAAGAAAATTCTTAAATGAGCTGTATACTCAGCTAAAAGAGAATAAATATAATCCAAGCCCTGTACTAAGAACGTATATTCCAAAAGAAAATGGAAAGAAGAGACCATTAGGGATTCCGACTATAAAAGATAGAGTGGTACAAATGGCAACAAAGTTGGTTATTGAACCGATATTTGAAGCTGATTTTCAAGAATGTTCTTTTGGTTTTCGCCCAAAAAGAAATGCACACCAAGCAATGGCTAGCATAAGAGAGGCAAGCAAAAGAAGTTCATGGGTAGTGGACGTTGATATTCAAGGGTATTTTGACAACATAAACCAAGAAAAGTTGTTAAAATTAATAGAACAGAAAATCAATGACCGCAGAATCCTAAAGTTAATTCGAAAATGGCTACGTGCTGGGATAATGGAGGAAGGTAATGTTAGAAATCCCCTAACGGGGACACCACAAGGAGGAGTGATTTCTCCTTTACTAGCGAATATTTATCTAAATACATTGGACAAGCTCTGGTTAAAGAAATTCCATCACCTAGGAGAACTAGTTCGTTATGCAGATGATCTTGTAATATTAACAAGAACAAAACAACAAGCGATTGAGAGTATACAAGTATTACAGGCTATTATGAAAAAGCTAGACTTGACTATTAATCGGGACAAATCAAGACTAGTCCACTTGTTTGATAATAAAGAGGGGTTCGATTTCCTAGGTTTCCACAATCGTAAATTCGAAGTACATAATAAAGGGGGAAGACCCTTTTACGCTATGGCTCATATTCCGAAGAAGAATGCCATGAAAAAGATGAGAGCAAAGATAAAGGCATTTACAGAGCCAAGAACCAAGTTATATTTAGACATTAAGGAATTGGTAAAAGGATTAAATAGAATACTGCAAGGGTATAAGAACTATTACAAGATTTCACCAATCGCATTTAAGTGGCTAAATCAGATTGACTGGTATGTGCTTGAAAGGCTCACACTCTTTTACAATAAGAAAAAGAACAACAGAAGAAAACATGGTAACTTAAAGACTATTCAGGATGAAGTAAATTATTTAATCGTAAAGCTAGCACGGAATTAACCGTAAAGCACAAGAAAGAAGAACATCGGAAAGCCGTATGAGGGAAAACTTCACGTACGGTTTGATGAGGGGGAGCTGAAATTAAATGAGGATAGCGTAAGCTATCTCATTGAAATCAGTTCTCTACTCTACAATAAAGGCTCAGTAAAAGAGAGACCTGGGCAAAATAGACTGACAATTACATTATTCTTATGGTTACAACAGTATGGTGGAGTAAACGTTTACTAGGTTGGGTATATACCCAACCATTACCTGTAGAAATGTTAAAAGAAGTAAAATATAATAGAAGAAACTTAATAAAAAGTTCACCGGGCCTACAGGTAGAAGTGGCTCCTTTTTCATATATTCATAGTCAAAGATAGTCAAAGTAAAAAGGAGGGTGGAATTATGATTTGTCAAAACTGTCAAACATCGTCAGCGAGTTATCAGTTAAACTTCTCATTTAATCACGGTCAAAGCCAAATAAGTTTGTGTGCGGAATGCTATGATATCGCAAAACAAAAATTGGAAAACGGCTCCATTCAACTTGACAACCAAATGTTCAATCTGTTGGACACAGATGGCAGCCAGCCTGAGCAAAACAAAAATGTCCATTTAACCAAGCCAAAGAAACGAAAAAAAAATAGCTTTCTTGATCAACATGGACGGAACTTGACGAATGAAGCAAAAGAAGGGCGAATTGATGGCGTGATCGGTAGGGATCAAGAAATTGAACGTATCCTTCAAATATTAAACCGTCGTACAAAAAATAATCCGGTCTTAATCGGTGAGGCTGGTGTTGGGAAAACAGCGATCGTTGAAGGCCTTGCCCTTCAAATCGTAAAAGGCAAAGTACCGGCGAAACTAAAAACGAAAGAAGTATATTTGCTAGACATCAGTTCACTTGTAGCAGGTACATCCTACAGAGGACAATTTGAAGAAAAAATGAAAAAACTTATTGCTGAATTACAACAACGTAAAAACGTCATTTTGTTTATTGATGAACTGCACATGATGGTTGGTGCTGGAGGTACGTCTGACGGTTCAATGGATGCAGGGAATATATTAAAACCAGCGTTAGCTCGCGGTGATATTCAAATTGTTGGCGCAACAACGATGAAAGAATATCGCATGATTGAAAAAGATCCTGCACTTGAGCGTCGCTTCCAATCGGTGATGGTTAAAGAGCCGTCTGTGAATGAGGCGTTTGAAATTTTAAAAGGAATTCGGCCAGCATATGAAAAATATCACGATGTAACATATTCAGATGATGTCCTAAAAGCATGTGTGACACTATCAAAACGCTATATTCAAAATAGATTCTTACCAGATAAGGCCATCGATTTAATGGATGAGGCCGGTGCAATAGTAAACCTTGCTCATGGAGAGCTAGATGTTAACTATTTAAAACAGCGCTTAAAAGAAATTGCTGAAGAAAAACAACAAGCCACGAAATTAGAGCACTACGAAAAAGCGGTGATTCTTCGTGATGAAGAGAGAGAAATAAAGCAATTATTATCAGAAAACTCAGATAATGTAACAAGAGATATTACCGTAGAAATGGTCCAAGAGATTATTGAAAAAAGTACTGGAATCCCTGTACAAAAGCTACAAAAAGCAGAGCAACAAAAAATGAAAGACTTGAAAGAGAGACTAGCAAGTAAAATTATTGGTCAGGATGAAGCTATTGAAAAAGTAGCCAATGCAATCTTAAGGGCAAGTGTTGGGTTAAAACCGAAAACACGTCCAACCGCTTCATTTTTATTCTTAGGTCCAACAGGTACAGGTAAAACCGAATTGACGAAAACTCTTGCCGCCGAATTATTCGGCAGTAAAGATGCGATGATTCGCCTAGATATGAGTGAATTTATGGAAAAACATTCTGTCTCTAAGCTCATTGGTTCACCTCCTGGCTATGTCGGACATGAAGACGCAGGTCAGTTAACGGAACAAGTTCGCCGAAACCCTTATTCCATAATTCTGCTGGATGAAATCGAAAAAGCACACCCAGATGTGATGAATGTATTCCTTCAAATCATGGAAGATGGCAGGTTAACAGATAGCCAAGGAAGAGTTGTAAGCTTTACGGAAACGATTATCATCATGACTTCAAACGCAGGTGTTGGAAACAAAACTTTAGGGCCAATTGGTTTTGGCAGCGATGAACAGCAAGGAGCAGAGTCAAATATTGTCGATAAAATCGGAAATCACTTTAAGCTTGAATTCTTAAACCGTATTGATTCGATTATTGAGTTTAACCACCTACAAAAAGAGAACCTTGTGGAAATTATCGAGATTATGATGGCGGAGCTTAAAGAAACATTAGAGGAACAAGGGATTTCCATTGAAATCGATAAGGAAGCAAAAGAAAAGATTGCCGAATTAGGATATAGCAATGTGTTTGGTGCTCGTCCACTTCGACGCGTCATTCAAGAGAAAATTGAAGATAAAATCACTTCTTTTATTATTAATAGCGAAAACGTAACTACGATCACTGTCTCAGTAGAAAATAATAATATTAACGTAGCATAAGGATAGATGATCATCATCTATCCTTTTCAGCTTGTCGAGAAACCCCACTTTTCAAATCAATGGGGTTCCTCTTATAAATAGATCATTCAATGTTGGAACAAAAAACGTTTTCTATAGGCTTCAATATGGTAATTTGAATAAATTAACGAAGTGTTTTGATAAGTTTTGTGAAGGATTACACTTAAAGTAACGGGTGCTTTTGTTAAGGATGATGTGATCGCTGCGGCGGTCATTTTTTCTGGTTAAACTAAACTGGCAGTTAGTGGAATCAGAACAACAAAAAACCATCCTATATTGAATGGTTTTTATCTTTATCATAATGTGGTGATGTACTTGAGTGTGTTAATACCTTATCTAATACTTTTTCAGTAACTGGCATAAAGTAATTCAATATTAGCCCCCTAAACAAACGGTTAATAAAGTGCCAACGCCGATGGGGCCATTTAAAATCAATGCCAGTATCAAGAATACAACGTAAATCAATGTTCTTGAAAAAAATATATTGGTTCTAGTTAATTTTTGTATGATCAACGTTAAGCGGTCAATTGGCATCGGTGCAAAGTTGGTGTGTAAATAGGTTGCTGTTCCTAATCCTATAAAAACAGAACCGATTCCAAAACAAACCATTTTACTGTACCATAGTTCAGGTGTTATCAAATAGTTCAAAAAGAACAGCCACATATCAATACCAATACCAGTTATAAAGGCAGTTAACAACCCCAAAACTTTAGGTCTTTGTCTGTTTAACAATGAATTACAACCGATCAATATAAAAGCTAGAATGATTTCCCAACTACCTACCGTTAGCCCCACATTTTTGGACAGCCCTACCAAAACTGCATCAAAAGGTGACGTTCCAAGGTCTGATAGTATTGTGAAAGAAATACCAAGAGTTAATATTAAAATTCCTAATACATAAAAAACATATCCACAATCTCACTAACAAGATACACCTATGATTATTCAAAATGGACAAAAATGCCATCGATTTAAGATCACTGGATATTCTATGGTCCCTTTAGGTACAATAATTTGTTTACTATCAATGAAGAGAATGGTCTTTGGACAAGTGAGCCACTAGAAAAATCACAAAAAAGATATTGGGGAATACAAAAAGTAGTTTCAAGAGAAATTCCGTTAATGGAAATTACGAATCCTGAAACAATCAGAACAAAGATATTTCAGGGACTAGACCTGTTGCCAATATAAATAACCCATATCTTAAATTCTTGCCGGGTTCGGATTATGAGTACAAAAAGTTAATTAGCGTATCAATTTTAGGTTCAAGTCGCATATGATTTGGACCTTTTACTTTTGTGACATAAAAATTAGTAAACAAATTAGCACATGAATTAGTAGAATGACAATAGCTGATGTCATACTTTCTATAAGTACGCTAAAATTGGTTTCAAAAATATTGCTAAAATAAATGTCAATATTGAGTAAAACAATTATTTTCCGTTAATTTCCTTTGGAATATAGAAAGATATAGTAAAATTTTTAAAGAAAGGGGAAGAGAAAAATGATAATAAGACCTATTGAAGTTAGAGATGCCGAAAAATTTTTGGAACTGAGCAAGAGAATTGATGAGTCTGGATTTATGCTGTTTGAACCTGGAGAACGCCAAACAACTGTTGAACAACAAAGAATATCAATTGAAAGAATTTTGTCCGAACCAAACTCAATCTTCTTTGTTGCAGAAATTGAAAACAACCTTGTCGGATTTATTGCAGTAATAGGAAGCAATTTAACTAGAAATCGACATTCCGCAAATATTGTTTTGGGAGTTCTCGAAGACTATCGAGGACAAGACATTTCGACTAAGATATTCAACAAAGTCTCTGAATGGGCAAAGGAAGTTGGAATTTCAAGATTAGGGCTTACAGTTATTAAAAATAATAATAAGGCATTCAACCTATATAGGAAGATGGGGTTCGTTTTAGAAGGAGAAAGAATCCAATCGTTAAAAATTAATGGGGAATTTGTAAATGAATATTACCTTTATAAATTGTTATAAAGCCAATAAATAAACAAACAAAGCACCTTTCGAAAAGGCGCTCTTTAATAATGTCTAAATTACTGCTTAATTCATTGCAAATTTCACACCAAGTTAGTGATAGAAAAAGATTGTTTTGATGAATAACGAAACAAGGTATTCGATTGTGATTTACAGACCAAGTAAAAGGGATCTTTCCAATATATAAATTAATTCGTGAGGCCATCATTACTGCTTTACGAATGGAAGGTGTTCGTAAAGAAATCATAGAAGTATATATAGAAAAAGCGGGTGAAATTACATTTTCAAAAACGGCTAGTAGAAGCATCGTTGGAAAGATGAATAATGCGTTACGTGAAATTGAAATCATGCAAGAATATTTAGATGAAAAGACAAGAATTCAGCGATATATTAGCGTTATAACCGGTAGATTTAAACAATTATCTGGACACGATCCAGGGTTTTATCCAATTGAAAAAACGCTCAAATGCCTCAGCCTAATTTTTGATCAGGAAGGTCATGAAGTTGTAGAGGATGTTCTCGATATTGACCTGTATCAACTGAAAATAAAAATCAATCTAGAGGGTCATGAAATTGGGCGGCGGGTTCTAGTGCCTTCTACTTTTTCCTTCAGACATCTACATAATATTATTCAAACCGTTTTTGATTGGCATAACGGTCATTTATATGAATTTGTTGTAGAAAGATCGGAAAGGAAGAACCTTAAAATGGTCATGGATGACGACCCCGAGACGATGGAATATTTGGATTTTGATGCATTTGACATTCTTCAGGATCGATTTGTTGCCCTTGAAGAAATTTTTCCAACCAATAGTGAAGTACTATATGAATACGATTTTGGAGATTCCTGGGAACATACGATCACATTGGAAAAAGTGGTAAAATCAAATGAGTTTCGTGCCATATTTGTTGAGGGAATCGGAGAGAGACCTCCTGAAGATGTAGGAGGAGAAGGGGGCTATAAGGAATATCTGCGGATTATGGAAGATGTAAACGATCCAGAACATGAGGACATAAAAGCATTGTCCAATCATCAAAAGGAAAGAAACATAAGCAAGGAAAAGATTAATCATAGACTTAAACAAGTATTAAAAGGCTATCAATATTCATCTTATTTGTGAAAAGGTAGTATCTCACTCACCAAGCCAATACATCTTTAACCGCACAGTAAGTTTTTTTCATAAACTTTTGGAAGACTAGCAGAATGAAGAAATAAATAAAAGAGGTGAATGTGATGAAAAGGATATTAGATTGTAGAGCTTCTGATTTTCGGCAAATGGACAGGAAAGATTTAAAGCAGGCAATTCGCGCTGCAGAAGGAAGAACAATCATGGCTGAAACGGTGGTAACATCACAACCCTTACTTCCAGAGGTATCCAACCCGGAAGTGATGAAGGCGTTCGGAGCGGATATGATTTTACTAAACCTGTTTGATGTTTTTAACCCTGTAGTAAATGGGATTGAGTCATACAGCATATTTCAGCCAAATGTTATAGGCAGTGAAGTGGATGAAAAAATTATTCAAAAAATAAAAGAACTAACGGGCCTGCCGGTAGGCATTAATCTTGAACCTGTTGATCCAAATGCCCATGCTTTAGAAAAATTGCATACAATGCCGGAAGGACGTACAGCTACTGAAAATTCACTAGCGATGGCAAAGCAATTGGGGTGTGATTTTATTTGTTTAACGGGAAACCCAAAATCAGGGGTAACCAATGAGAAGATTGAACATGCTATTACATTGGCGAATAAACATTTTGGAGGGCTCATCATAGCGGGCAAAATGCATAATGCTGGAACGGCAGGAAGCGTATTTGATTTACATGCATTTTCTCGCTTTGCAGAAGCAGGAGCAGATGTCATTCTTTTCCCCGCACCAGGAACAGTCCCTGGTGTCCGTGAGGAAACTCTTGCGAATGCAGTAGAAAACGTTAAAAACAAAGGGGCATTAACCCTTGCAGCTATTGGCACTAGCCAAGAAGGAGCAGATGAAGAAACCATCCGCGCCATCGCTTTAAGCTCCAAAAGAGCAGGAGTAGATATTTTTCATATCGGGGATGCTGGGTATTCTGGTATGGCACTACCTGAAAATATTCAAACCCTTTCGGTTACGGTAAGAGGGAAAAGACATACATATATAAGAATGGCGGCATCTGCCATGAGATGATAACCAGATAGTATCCCTTTCTATTTAAGAAGGGGATTTTTTGTCATTTGAACAATGACCAGTATAACCTCTTTAATGTCAGAATTTAATAAAATGTGGGTTAAATCTGGTGGTTGGGCAATTGATCTTTTTATTGGTAAAGTAACTAGGGAACACAATAAAACAATTATTTAAATGTAGAAAACTAGTAAAAAGGTGCGATGTGGTGATTATTTCCGATTCGGATATGTGGGATTGAGGAGTTCCTACGATTACATATTCTTTAAGAGGTCTGGCTGCTCTCGAGTTTTCCCTAAAAACGGCCAATACCGATTTGCATTCCGGCATGTTCGGCGGCGGCGTTCAGAACGCTAACCATTTGTTAGTGTAGCTGCTTTCTACTCTTCATGATATAAACGGAAAGGTAAATGTTGAAGGGATTTACGATGATGTTTTAGAATTGACAGTTTTGAGAAGGAACAAATTAAAGCACTGGGCTTTGATGAAGAAAAACTAAAAAAACAGTTGGGCTTAACGGAACTAACAGGAGGGGAAAATAATTATCCATATCCTGAAAAAATCAAGCCAACATTAGAATTAAACGGCAATGAGGCGGATTTCAGGGGGAAGGGACAAAAACGTTATCACACCTTATTTTATTTTTTCAATTAAGCCTAATCCTTCCAATAAATCTACTGGTAATAGCATTTTCATACTGAATCCCACCGCCGGTTGAACCAAACCCTGGAGCAATATCACTTTTTTGGATTTTTAGATCATCATAATAAAGGTCATAAGCTTCCATGTAATTGAGTTTTTGTATTTTAAAACCGAACGGCTAAACCAACTTGTGTAGGTCTTTTTTTAAGAGCCTTTTATGTTGGAAAGTCAATTCGTGAATAAGTTACAACATTTCTTATCAACTTAAGAAATATACAATTTAGAAGAAGGTGTAATATGGCGAAAAATGGTTATCGGTCATTCACCATCATTGCTTTAAGCATGGCAATATTACTAATTTCATCTTGTAGTCAGTTACAAAGAAAAGAGGAATACATTAAGAATAAAACTCCTCGAGAAGTTTTAGGTTTCTACACAGAAAAGGAAGGAACGTATCCAGGGTCTCAACCTACAGTTGACTCGCAGTACAACAGTTTAACCATCATTGCACCTTTTTGGTATAAGCTTGATGATAAGAGTCCAGGGAGTCTTATAGATTCCGAATCTGGTTTTTCTTTTAGTAAATAATATAGCAAGTCTGTCATTTTTACTGTGTCACATACTCTTCTTTAGGTTTCTATAAATTCGTATAGAAATCGGTACTCCTGCATTTCTATCTTGTTCTCCAGTGATTATGAATGTCTTTGGGGAATATTCTTAAGACGTTGATTTAAGAAAAGGGGATCGTCGCAGCAATCCCAATAGGATTTAGAAGACCATACCTTCACTTTTTTACTTTTATTTTCTCGGGTATAATCTTCCAGTACTTTGAGTCTTCCAAACCGAGTCGCCAAATACCGATTCCCCGTAAGTTATATTTTTCTACAAGGTTTAGCTTAAACCCCAGACTATGGCTATTCTCAAACCATACTCGGTGGCTATGTTGATTTTTATCTACGTAGCTGAAATGAGGTGTTTGCGAACGGGAGTCCCATACAACTTTAGCTTTATATTTATTTTTTTGATCCATTACCTGTGCATAGGAGCTATATACGGCTTTGTTTGCTGTACTATCCCAGTCCCATCCATAACCTGCGATACCCAGTAAAATTTTTGAAGGTGGTACTTCCTGTTTCAAAGCATACTGAATCGTTGCTTCTGTCCAATCGACTGATGCTGTTGACCCGGGTTTTGTTCTGGGATTGTGTTCATCGTATGTCATAATCATTAACCCATCTGAATATTGACCTAGCTTTTTGTAATCAAACCACGGTGACCAGGGATTAGCACGGGAATCACCTGTGTTTGCCGGGACTGAAACCGTAACTAATTTTCCATCCTGGTGCAAAGCATCAGATAATTTTTTTATCATCAGACTAAAGGAATCCCGGTCAGTCAATTTCAAATTTTCCATGTCAATATTAATACCATCATATTTAAACTGATTTATTTCATTGCGTAAGTTCTGAATGAAAGCAGTGCGGTTACTATCGTTAATGAGTACGTTACTCGCTACCTACGTCAAATCAAATCCTGCAGTAATTTATAATTGTAAAAATAGTCCGAATTTTATATAGTGTTATCTGAAGGTCGTTTTCTAATTTTTCTGGGAGGTTGATGTCGATGAAATACAGACGTTTAGGGAATAGTGGGTTAAAGGTAAGTGAAATAAGTTTAGGAAGCTGGTTAACCTACGGAAAAACGGTTGAAGATAACACGGCTGAGAAAACCATACATAAAGCATATGAGCTGGGGATTAACTTTTTTGATTCTGCCAATGTTTACGAGCGTGGTGAAGGTGAACGCGTTATGGCTGGGGCTTTAAAGGAATATCCACGTGAATCTTATGTCATTACGACAAAAGCGTTCTGGCCAATGGGGGAAGGACCGAATGACCGCGGATTATCGAGGAAGCATGTGATTGAACAAGCCAATGCGAGCTTGAAGCGAATGAACTTAGATTATGTTGATATTTTTTACTGTCACCGCTATGATCAAGAAACGCCAGTAGAAGAAACGTTGAGAGCCATCGATGATTTAATTCGTCAAGGGAAGATTCTTTATGCTGGTGTAAGTGAATGGAGTGCAGCTCAGATTGAAGAGGCAGTCCGTGTGGCGGATAAATTCCTTTTAGATCGAATTGTCGTAAACCAGCCTGTATATAACATGTTAAACCGCTATATTGAAAAGGAAGTTATTCCGGTGAGTTCAAAACATGGGATTGGACAGGTGGTCTTTTCTCCTCTCGCTCAAGGAATTTTAACAGGAAAATATAAAGGAAATACCATTCCAGAGGATAGCCGTGCATCAAATGAAGAAATCAACAACTTCATGAAGGGGATGTTGAACGAGAATACCTTTACGAAGGTAGAGCAGTTAGAGAAGATTGCCAAAGAATTAGAAATCACGCTGCCTAGCCTTGCATTAGCATGGATTTTACGTCAGCCAAATGTTTCAAGCGCACTAATTGGTGCAAGTAGACCAAGCCAAGTAGAAGAAAATGTCAAAGCCGTTGAAATGGAACTTACGAGTGAAGTTATTGAAAAAATTGAGGGGATTTTGGCATAGAAACACTTTTTGACCGGAAAGTTCAATTTTTGAGAATAAAATAATAGTAAAAATAGAGTGCTAAAGCTTCAAAGGCTTTAACGCTCTATTTTTGTTGTTTTATTAATATTAAAAATATATAAACCTTAGCAAAATCCTATATAGACTGTAATCAACAGTGTAATAGTATATGCTGTCACTTTGTTAATTGTTAGGCTTAATTGGGTGGTAATTTTTTGCTACTATATCACTAGTGACATAATAGTGGAATATACCAATGTAACGGAATGCTCTTGTAGTGATCTTGATTGTCTCCATGACGGGAAGTGTTTCATATAAGGTTAATATATAAAAGAACTTACAAATCTGGTTTGGAGGATATTTTATTGAGGAAATTTTAAAGCATAAGGTAAGCGGCGTCAAATTTGTCCAATTAAAGTAAGAGATTGAAAGTTTTCGGAATATTGACAAAAACCTCTTATAAACACTATAATAATGTTATATATTCTTCTCATTTATTAGGAGATTCGACATATGAAAAACAACATGTTGGAAGAATTATGCTACCTACATACAAATCTATCGAAGGAAGACGTTTTACTGTTACAGGAGTTAGTTGGAAATTTATCATTAATCGCTGACTTGAATAAAGCAAATATTTTTGTTGATTGTTTAACAAAAGAAGGAAAGCATGCGATTGTCGTCGCCGAGGCTGCACCGACAACGGCTAAACCCGTTTATAAAAAATCTGTTGTGGGAAAATTTGCTTATGAAGCGTTCGAGCCTTCCGTTCTCTATACATTAAGGACTGGGAAGCCAATGTTTCAAAACCGTGCATTAACCCAAGAGGGAAAAACGGTAGATCAAAGTGTTGTTCCAATTAATGGCGCTAATGACCGGGTAATTGGTGCGCTCATAATGGAAAAGGATGGTAGTGAACAGCTTCAAAATCAACAAAAAATGGAAGCGTTGTCAGAAGCGACTGAAACATTGAGTGAAATTCTTATCGGTATGACTGAAAATCGTCCAATTATACCTGAGATGATTGAAGAATCTCTCTTCTTTATCGATCAAGAGGGGAAAATACTCTATTGTAATCCTTCAGCAATTAATCTAATTCAGGAAATGGGCGAAAATGATAGATCGATAGGACAGCCATTAGTTTCTTTTTTTCCTAGAATTCAAGCGATCCTCAATGAACCTGAAGAACTCATGTTTCAGGAAGTGGAGATGTTAAATAAGATTTTTCAGGTAAAAAAAATAAAGCTTGGTCAGTATGACAGAGCAAAAGGCATGTTTGTTATTTTTAAAAATATTACTGAACTAAGAGAGAAAGAAAAAGAATTGATTGTTAAATCAGTGGCAATACGTGAAATTCATCACCGTGTTAAAAATAATTTGCAAACGGTTGCCAGTCTTTTGCGGCTTCAAATGAGAAGAGGCCTGCCCGAGGAAAGCAAAGTCCATTTTGTGGAAAGCTTAAATCGCATTACAAGTATAGCCTCGGTTTATGAAGTCATATTGTCCAATTCAAGTGTGGATGATGTTGATATTTATAAGTTGCTTGAAAAAATCGGCAACATGCTTGTTTGGGAATCTGAGCATGAAAATAAAAAAATAATAATTTCCTATACGGGCAAGCACCTGCAGATTAAATCAAATAAAGCAGTATCAGTTGCCTTGGTGGTAAATGAATTAATCCAAAATTGTGTAAAACATGCTTTTAAAACGATGGATGAAGGTAAAATTGATGTCCTATTTGAGCAAAAAGGCAATGATATTGAGGTTCAAGTGATCGACAATGGGGAAGGATATTCGCCAAAGTCAAAACCTTCATTTGGATTAGATATTGTCAGAATGATGGTTGAGAATGATTTATCTGGACATTTTTCGATTCAACGAACCGATCTGGGGACGTTGGCAACTGTTACATTCCCCGTAGAATGGGAGATGAGTCTATCGTGAAAAAAAGAATTATCGTGGTGGAGGATGAATCCATTGTCCGCCTTGATGTGACAATAATGCTCGAGGATGCAGGATATGAGGTAATTGCTCAAGCAGGTGATGGTGAAAAAGCAGTAGAACTTGCTTTTGCATTAAAGCCAGATTTAATTATAATGGATATTAAAATGCCAAAATTAAATGGTTTAAAAGCAAGTGAAATCATTTCGAAAAAAATGAATACACCAATCCTTATCTTAACCGCTTATAGCCAAAGAGAGTATATTGATAAGGCGAAGCAGGCGAATATTATGGGTTACCTTGTCAAACCGATCACAGAAGCCAATTTGATTCCAGCAGTAGAAATAGCGCTAAGACAAGCAGAGAATACCCAGGTTTATCGGGAGCAAGTAGAAAACATGAACAAACAGCTGTTGGACAGAAAAATGGTTGAAAAAGCAAAAGGGATCCTCATGGAGAAATATAATCTTCCAGAAGATGACGCCTTTCGAAAAATGCGAAAAATTAGTATGAACAAGCAGGTTCCAATGGAAAATGTGGCGAAGCAAATTATTTTGGTAAACAATGCTTAAAATCTTTTACAAGTGAATAAACATGGGCAAGGGTGCTCTGCGGTTTTGACTTTTGGAACCGTACGGCACCTTTTTGTCTTTTTCTGCAAAATGTGGAAGCGTATTCACTGTGGAGATTGTCTCATTTACCATTTACTATATATTTTTTTTTACAATCAAGGGGGGTTAAACATGGAGATGGTAGGAAAAATAGTCATTTACATCATCATGACTTGTGCAGTAATGGGGGCAGTTGCCGCTATCCGTAATAGTGATGACGGATTAGGTAAACAATTTATGGAAGGGTTACATGCGGTTGGGCATATTTTCGTGCCTGCAGCGGGGATCATGGCTTCAATTCCATATCTATCATGGTTTATTGACAAGGTTTGTGGTCCGTTTTTTGCGGCAATAGGTGCGGATCCAGCAATTGCGGCGACAGCCATACTCGCCACAGATATGGGTGGATACCAATTAGCTGAAGTGTTAAAACAAACGCAAGAAGGATGGATCATGGCGATGGTCGTTGGCTTTATGGCTGGTGCGACAATCGTTTTCTCGATTCCAATGGGGCTTGCAATGCTTGATAAGCGAGACCATAAATATATGGCCCTTGGTGTAATGGCAGGGGTATTAACGATTCCAATTGGAGCACTTATTTCTAGTACAATTATTGCTCTATCAAATTCAAAAGTCCGTGATTTTATTTCGACTTCCGGAGAGGCGAAATTCCAATTTGCATTAGGGTATGGACAAATATTGTTGAATTTAAGCCCGTTATTACTATTTGTTGTTGTGATTGCAGTAGGCTTGTATTTCCTTCCGGATGTAATGATTAATGCATTTATGTGGTTTGGAAGAATTTTAGATGCAGGTATCAAGCTTGTTCTTGTTTTCTCCATCGTGGAAATTTTCACAGGCCTTTTTTCCAACGTATTAGGTGGTTGGGGCTTCCACCCAATCATGGCGGATAAAGCAGATCAATTCCGCGCATTAGAAACCGCTGGGTATATTGGTATCATGCTTGCTGGTGCCTTTCCAATGGTTTACTTATTGCAAAAGTATGCGGGGGGCCCTCTAGAAGCTCTTGGTCGTAGGCTAGGGTTAAGTAAAGAAGGCAGCGCCGGATTGGTTGCAACGATTGCCAATATCCTTGCGATGTTTAAATTGGTTAAAACGATGCCGCCGAAGGATAAAGTGATCAATATTTCTTTTGCCGTCTGTGCAGCGTTTTTATTAGGGGACCATTTATCCTTTACTGCAAACTTTCAACCGACTTTAATCCTGCCAATCATGATTGGAAAAATTTCTGCTGGGGTCATCGGTATCGGTCTTGCTTATTGGTTGTCAGTACCTAAAGCACTTGAGCTAGAGAAAAAGGACCGTGAAGCTGGTATCATTGGTAAGGATGAGTATTTACCAGCACTTGAAAATGAAAAGAAAGTAGTGTAATGGAAATGAGTGAAGAGAAAAAACGATTTATACAGGAATTTGTACCAGGAAAACAGGTGACATTGAGTCATGTAATTGCCAACCCTGATCCGGATATGTTTGATAAACTAGGAATTGCGCAGGGGGGAGCAATGGGAATCTTAACGTTGACGCCTAGTGAGACGGTTATTATCGCTGGGGATTTAGCAACGAAAGCGGCCGACGTGCAAATTGGCTTTTTAGACCGTTTCACAGGCAGTCTGGTCATTGTTGGCAGCGTTTCCTCGGTACAAATGGCAATGGAAGAAATTAACCGGTTTCTATCTGATGTTTTACGTTACACACCTGCAGAAATTACTAAATCATAATGGGGGTAAGGGCGATGACGAAGAAAAATCGGGCGATGCTGATTGGCTCCATTGGTGCTGGGAAATCAACCTTAACGAATGCTCTCCTTGGAAGTAAAGTTCCGGCGGTTAAGACCCAAGCACTTGTCTATCTTGACTGGCTTGTCGATACACCAGGTGAGTATACGGAAAATCCGTTTTTCTACAAAAATATTATGGCAACGGCACTGGAAGTTACTCACGTTTTATACATGCAGGATGCGACAAAGCTAAAAACAATCTTTCCTCCAGGATTTAGTACAGGTATTTCGAAGTTACCAATCGGGGTTGTAACGAAATGTGATTCAGAAAAGGCAGATATCAAGGAAGCGGTTCGTCAATTAAAAAGGGTGATACCAAGTGGACCGATTGTCAAGTCATCGGCATTTACTGGACAAGGAATGCAAGAAATAAAAGATCTAGTGAAATGTAACACTATGGAGGAAATGAAGAATTACACAAAGACCATCCCTGAAGAAATAGCTATTTTTTTATGAAACCCTTTACAAAAAAGGATTACTAGACTAAAATACTAATATAACAAGTGAATATAGTAGGCAAAGGCGCCTTATACAATCTGTCATTTTTCCGATGGATTGTATAGGGCGCCTTTTTGGTTTTTAAAAGATGAGGTGATCTCCATTAAACGATACGAGCCTCAACATGAGGAAATTCTTAGCGCGGGTATTGATATTGGGACTAGTACGACAAAGCTTGTAATTAGCAAGTTTTCGCTCATGAATGTGGCAGGCGGGATGCATATGCCGCGAATTGAGATTATTAACAAGGAAGTATTATATCGCAGCCCAATCTATCGGACACCATTATTGTATTCGACGTCCATTAATAGTAGTGAGGTAGAATCTTTGGTTCAGAGAGAATATTTAAAGGCTGGGATAAAGCCAAAGACAATAAAAACAGGAGCTGTCATTATCACTGGTGAGACAGCAACAAAACAAAATGCCCAGGAAATGGTCCATCATTTGTCCAATCATGCAGGAGACTTTCTCGTCGCGACTGCCGGACCCGATCTTGAGGGTATTATAGCGGCTAAAGGTTCGGGTGCCTTTGAATATTCAAAGAAGTCAGGGAAGGTGATTGCCAATATCGATATTGGCGGGGGAACCGCCAATGTTGCTGTTTATAAATCAGGAAAACTACTCGGGACCTGTACCTTGCATATTGGCGGAAGGCTGATAGAATTCGCGGGTTCAAAGATTACTAGTATCTCGCCGCCGGTAAGGGAATTGTTTCAACAGTGGCGGGTACAAGTGAAAGAAGGCAATCAGCGAAAAGATTCAATCATAAAAGGCCTGACTGAATATATGTCAGCTGTTATTGCAAGGATGTTAAATAGGCAACTGCTCAAAACGGATAAACCGTTACTTTTAGGTCACGCACCGAATTGGCGGGAAAATATTGATGAAATTATGTTTTCTGGCGGAGTTAGTGAATGCCTTTATAGATATGAAAATGGTTCCCCTGTAACCGCGCAATATGATGATATCGGGGAAATTCTTGCGGCATCTCTTAGGGAAAGCAAGGAATTGTCTCAGTGGACATGGGTCAAACCAGATGAAACCGTACGTGCTACCGTACTTGGAGCAGGCACACAAACAACGGAAATCAGCGGGGCAACCATACAAGTGGATAGCAGTCAATTACCTCTACGCAATTTACCTGTTTATCAGGTTCCTTTTGGTCATGATTTGCAGGAGGGCTTAAAGAAACTCCCTGCAGCCGTACAACACGCCGTAGACGTATATGACTCACAGCGGGAAGGACAAAACTTTGCCTTGTTTTTAACCGAAATCCCGTATTTAGGTTTTCGTGATATTCAACAATTAGCCGCAGCAATCTTGGAATCTGTGAAAGTAAAACCGAATGGCGAACAGCCGTTAGTGATTGTTTTGGAGAGCGATCATGCAAAGGTTCTTGGTCAAACCATTAAAGTCCAAAATCCGAAGCAAAACATTATCTGCATCGATCAAATTCGGGTGGAAAATGGAGATTATATCGATATTGGACACCTGCTGCAAACAAGTGTGGTGCCAGTTGTTATTAAAACATTAACGTTTCATCATTAGGAAAGGAGGATTTTTCCTTGAAGCTGCAAACGAATTACTTAGGAACCGTTTATCAATTTGCTTCCTTAAAGGATCTATTTGCGAAAGCAAACGAAGAAAAATCTGGAGACCGTTTAGCGGGTTTAGCAGCTGAAACCGTACAAGAACGGATTGCTGCTAAATTAGTGCTTAGTCATTTAACGCTTTCGGATATACGTGAAAACCCATTACTTTCTCCCGAAGAGGATGAAGTATCACGGATTATTGAAGGTCAAATCAACGAACCTGTCTATCAATCTATCAAAAATTGGTCCGTAGCCGAGCTGCGTGAATATATTTTGAACGATTTGACAACAGGTGAGGAACTAAAAAGACTTAGCCGTGGACTAAGCAGTGAAATAATCGCGGCAGTGGCTAAACTGATGTCAAACCTTGACCTCATTCACGCTGCAAGTAAAATCGAAATTTTAACAAAATGTAATATTACCATTGGTTATAAAGGAACACTCGCCTCACGTTTACAGCCTAACCACCCGACGGACAATGTCGAAGGAATGATCGCTTCCCTAAAGGAGGGATTGTCGTATGGTATCGGTGATGCAGTGATTGGAATTAACCCAGTCGACGATTCAGTTGAAAGTGTTAAGCGTTTGCTCCATGCCACCCATAATTTTATAAAGGAGTGGGAAATTCCTACTCAAAACTGTGTCCTTGCCCACGTTACCACACAAATGAGGGCTATTGAGCAAGGGGCGCCAGCAGACATGATTTTCCAAAGTATTGCTGGAACAGAAGCAGCGAATCATTCGTTTGGTATTTCGGCCACTTTACTAGAGGAAGCCAATCATATGGCAAAGACCTTAGGGACAGGAACTGGGCCACAGGGTTTGTATTTTGAGACAGGCCAAGGTTCCGAGTTATCAGCAGAAGCTCATTATGGGATTGATCAAATGACATTGGAATCAAGAAATTACGGCTTTGCCCGCTATTATGATCCATACATCGTTAATACCGTTGTTGGATTTATTGGACCTGAGTACTTGTATAACAGCAAGCAGGTTATTCGGGCTGGCTTAGAGGATCATTTCATGGGGAAAATGCATGGTATTCCGATGGGTGTTGATATTTGTTATACGAACCATATTAAAGCAGACCAAAACGACATTGAAGATTTGGGTGTACTACTAACGGCTGCTGGTGTTAATTTCATCATCGCAACGCCAATGGGTGATGACTGCATGTTAAATTACCAATCGATGAGCTATCATGATGTCGCTACCTTAAGACAAACATTGAATAAGCGTCCATCACCAATTTTTAGTGAATGGCTCGAGAAAATGGGAATCCTTGAAAATGGCAAACTGAGTAAGATTGCTGGGGATCCAACCATTTTTTCCCGATAGGAGTTGAAGAAGATGAATCCTGAGCTTATAGAAAAAGTAACAAAGCTAATTGTTGAAAAATTACAATCTGGAAATGAATCTGAAACACACGTGACAGGAAGCGACGTACCTAGTTCGGTCGTTAAATTTTGGGATCATACGTCAAATGGAAATCCCAAAAATACGAATCATTCACCAATAACTGAATCTAACGTGAAAGAAAAGGATACCGCGGGACTGATACATTTTGGTGATTATCGGACAGCCAATTCAAAGCATGACTTCACTGAAAGTGTTGTGCTGACTTCTTCACAAATTGAAAATCCAGCTAATCCTGAAGAGCTGCAAGAGCTTATTGCGAAAACACCGTCACGGATTGGGGTCGGGAGAGCGGGTCTGCGTCCGAAAACCGACACATGGTTAAAATTCCGTTTTGACCATGCGGCTGCAGTAGACGCAGTATATGGAGATGTAAAGGAAGAACTTTTAAATCGTCTTGGTCTCTTTAAAGTAAGCACGAGGGTGAGCGATAAAGAAGTATACATTAGGCGCCCAGATTATGGACGAAAGCTGTCAGATGAGACAAAGCAATTAATCAGTGAAAAGTGCCGTAAAGAACCAACTGTACAAATTATTATTTCCGATGGGCTGAGCTCCAGTGCGATCGAAGAGAATGCAGAGGATGTCTATTTATCTCTCCAGCAATCACTGCAAAGCCTAGGTATCGATGTCGGAACGCCATTTTATATTGAAAAAGGCCGTGTTGCCGTCATGGATGATGTCGGTGAATTGCTTCAGCCGAAGGTAGTAGTTTTGTTAATTGGTGAACGACCGGGTCTTGTTAGTGCTGAATCCCTTAGTGCCTATTTATGCTATATGCCAAGAAGAGGGACGATTGAAGCAGACCGAATGGTCATTTCGAATATCCATAAAGGCGGGATTCCTCCTGTTGAGGCTGGTGCGTATATTGGGACTGTCATTCAAAAAATATTAAAATATAAAGCTAGCGGAGTTTCGCTTGTTCAAAAGGAAAGCTAGGGGGTAATAAGTTTGGCTTTAGAACGTATTTACGCTGATATATTAGCAGTTCGCGTGATTCCAAATGTTGACCCTGATTTGGCAAAACAGTTTAACCTAAAGCCGTATCATCGAAGTCTGGCCATCTTTACCTCAACCGTTGATGATATTGGCTACACAGCCCTTGATGAAGCAACGAAACGGTCAGATGTTGAAGTGGTGTATGCGAAGTCCTTTTACTCTGGTTCAGGAAACGCCTCCGGTCCATTATCGGGAGAAATGATTGGAATTATTGCTGGACCATCACCAGATGAAGTTCAAAGCGGGATGGATGCTGTTCAACAAACAGCTGAATCAGCTGCCTATTTCGAAGCACTAAATAATGAAAAAACACATGCATTATATGCGCATGTCGTTTCAAGCACTGGTTCCTATTTATCTTCTGAGGCAGGAATTAGAATAGGCGAACCATTGGCATATTTAATAGCTCCTCCATTAGAAGCTGTATATGGCTTAGATGCGGCTTTAAAAGCCGCAGATGTAAAATTAGTCAAATTTTTCGGTCCGCCATCTGAAACCAACTTTGGCGGTGGTCTTTTGACAGGAAGTCAATCTGCGTGCCAAGCGGCAGCAGATGCATTCCGGGAGGCGATCCTAGATATCGCTGATAAACCAATTAAATATTGATTCACTGAATGAGGGAGTGTGTAATGGTGCAATTTGATCAGGATCTCCAATCCATCCAAGAAATGCGTGACGCTGTCAAGCTCGCAAAGGAGGCGCAATTGAAATACTTGACCTACACACAGGAACAAGTAGATGAAATTGTTAAGCGCGCCGCACATGCGGCATATGCTAAATCTCTTGAACTTGCCAAAATGGCAGTAGAAGAAACAGGCATGGGTATTGTGGAGCATAAAAAAATAAAAAATGACGTCGGTTCCATGGCTGTTTATGAATCCATTATGAATGAAAAGACAGTTGGGATTATTCATGAGGATCGTGTTAATAAGGTAACCGAGGTTGCCTATCCCTATGGAGTGGTTGCGGGGATCATCCCAACAACAAACCCAACATCAACAGCTATTTTTAAAACATTAATTTCTTTAAAAACAAGAAATGCCATCGTCGTCAGCCCGCATCCACGCGCTGCCAAATGTACGATAGAAGCACTAAAAATCTGTGAACAGGCTGCGATTGAAGCGGGCGCGCCGGAAGGTCTCATCGGCTGGATTTCCAAGCCGTCGATGGCTGCAACAAACGAATTAATGAAGCACCGTGATGTGAATCTTATTTTAGCAACCGGCGGAGGCGCCTTAGTCCGTGCAGCCTATAGCTCTGGTAAACCGGCATTTGGTGTAGGACCGGGGAATGTCCCTTGCTATATAGAAAAAAGTGCCAATATTGCTAAGTCAGTATCGATGATTATTGATAGTAAATCATTTGATAATGGGACAATTTGTGCAACAGAGCAATCACTTGTTGTCGATCGTAATATCTTACAAGTTACCATCCGGGAACTAAAGAATAACGGGGCGTACATTTTAAATGCTGAAGAGAAGAAAATCCTTGAAAAAGTTATCTCTCCTGCACCTGGTAAATTAAACCCGGATATTGTGGGCCAAAGTGCCCTTAAGATTGCGGCAATGGCAGGAATTACTGTTCCATCCGATACGAGGGTATTAATCGCAGAGGAATCAAGAGTAGGGAAAGAGGTTCCATTTTCGATTGAAAAACTCTCGCCAATCTTTGCTTTATATACAGCGGATAGTTATGAGGAGGCAAAGGATTACTGTCTAAAGCTTCTCAATCTTGGTGGAAGAGGACATAGTCTGTCGCTTCATACGAATGATGAAAAAGTTGCAAAAGACTTTGCGCTTGAAATGCCTGTATCAAGACTCATGGTCAATACCCTTTCGTCGATTGGAGCAGTTGGAGCAACAACAGGATTAAAGCCATCGCTGACACTGGGCTGTGGTTCATTTGGAGGAAATATAACATCAGATAATGTGACAGCCCGTCATCTCATCAATACTAAGAGAATGGCCTATGGAATTAGAGAGGCCTCAATCCCGAAACCATCACTTGAAAATAGTCAAACAAATGATGCGAAAGACGTTGAGTTTATCGTTGACCAAGTATTAAAACAAGTTAATCCTAAAGGCGAAGTTGACGCAAATGTAATCGCACAAATGGTAAATCAAGTTATTAAACAATATCAAACTAACTAATTAGGGGGAAAATAAAATGAGTAGAGAATTAACAGCGTTAGGTATGATTGAAACTAAAGGATTAGTGGCATCTGTAGAAGCGGCAGACGCAATGGTTAAGGCAGCAAATGTTCATTTAGTTGGGAAAGTTCATGTGGGCGGCGGGATTGTTACCGTTCTTGTCCGTGGTGATGTAGGTGCTGTTAAAGCTGCAACAGAAGCAGGTGCAGCAGCAGCAACACGTGTTGGTGAGCTTATGTCTGTTCACGTAATCCCACGCCCACACAATGAATTAGAAAGCATTTTACCAAAATTAGAGGTTCAACTATAATTAAGGCTGTTTTCTAAAAGATTGTTGTTAAAATCTTAAAGCCGATTTTAACGTGGAAATATCTATTTTGTACTTTAGAATTTAGTTTGCAGGCTCTTTTCTTATTAAATTTTGATTATTTCAGCGGATATTTTGCACAATCATTAATTTTTGTTCCAAAAAGTAACAAAGTTTAAGAAAAGAGCCTTAATAAAAGTTTAATAGGTTAGGAGCATGAAACATGGAACAACAGGCCATACAATCGATTGTGAATGAAGTAGTTTCGCGGTTAAAGGGAATTTCCGTCAATCCTTTATCGATACCTATGGCTGTTTCTGCTCGGCATTGTCATTTAAGTAAAAGCGACTTGGAAGCCCTTTTTGGTGAGGGTTATGAATTAACAAAAAAAGCGGATTTATCACAGCCAGGTCAATTCGCTGCGAATGAAACCATTACGATTGTAGGACCAAGAGGGAGCCTTGAAAAAGTGCGCATTCTTGGTCCTGCGCGTAATATGACCCAAGTGGAAGTGAGTCAAACAGATTCCGTTAAACTAGGTTTGAAGCCGCCGTTAAGAGAATCTGGAGATATCAAGGGTTCTGCTCCGATTACATTGGTTGGACCAAAGGGGAGTCTCTATAAAAAAGAGGGGCTGATCATTGCCCAGGCTCATATTCACATGACGCCGGAAGATGCCGACCACTTTACTGTTGAGAATGGGGAATATGTTAAGGTGGAGGTTGATGGGGAACGCCCTGTCATACTTAGCAAGGTTTTAATTCGCGTTTCTCCAAGGTACAAGCTTGAAATGCATGTCGATACAGATGAAGCCAATACCGGTTTTATTACCGGGAAAACAATGGGAAGACTCATAAAATACGAGGAAGGATCATTATGATTGATCGCAAAATGGTTGAGCAAATCGTACATGAAGTAATGAAGCAACTTTCCATACCAGTAAGCAAACCAAAACCAAATCTTCTTTTAGTCGGGGAACCCATATATATTGAACCAACACTAGTAGAGAAAATGGAGGATCATTGGAATGTATTAAAAGCTGAATCCTTTACAGGAAAAGAATTACACATGCTCGACCAAGTGCTTTTCCTCCATGTAACACAGGATTTGCTGGTAAAGGGAGCACTTGGTTTTTTCGATACGGACGATAGTAAATTGCTTTCACGCTGTATGATGGAATCGATACCCGTTTCTCTCATTCCAACCGCATTTTTACAGGAACAGTTGTTGGAGAAAAATTCAAAGAACAAGGCTTATGTACAACACTTGCTTGGATATAAGGAGAATTTGGAGAAATTTGGAGTTAAATTTGAGGCATTTGAGAGCTTTATGAGCAATGGTACCGAAGTCAAGCTGGATCCAGTATCAAATTCCCGTAAGAAAAAGCTGTTAACACAGAGAGATGTAGAGGAAAGTAAAGAAGACCAAATTGTGATTGAGAAAAGTACCATTATTACTCCTTTAGCGCGTGATACGGCACGGGCGATGGGAAAAAGCATCAAGGTAATTGAATCAAAAGGGGCGAAAGCTTAATGCAAAAGGGGACAGTGATTGGTAACGTATGGGCTACTAGGAAAGAGGATGATTTGCAGGGGTTGAAATTTTTGTTTATCCAGCCGGAATACCCTGACCGAACCCCAGCTGGAGCACCGTTTATTGCGGTGGACCGAATCGGGGCAGGCTTCGGCGACCAAGTCATCGTCACTAGAGGGAGTGCTGCTGCCAATATGTCCGGTGATACAAAATTGCCAATTGATGCACTGATTATTGGTATTATTGATTCCGTTGATATAGATACGAAACGAGGTGAATAATCATGGGAAGAGCAATAGGTATGATTGAAACAAGAGGATTGATTGGATCGATAGAAGCTGCAGATGCCATGTTAAAATCGGCAGATGTCACTTTGGTTAAGCAAGAGAAAATAGACGCAGCCCTTGTAACAGTATTAGTTCAAGGTGATGTCAGCGCTGTTCAAGCAGCTGTCGATGCAGGTAAAGCAGCAGCAGCACGAGTGGGAGAACTCGTTTCCGCCCATGTCATTCCACATCCAGATGAATCCATCAGAAATGTGTTATTAAAAAAGGATGATAAGAGCAAAGAAGCTGCCAAAGTTCCATCCGAGGCCAAAAGTTCCAGCAAGAAGAAAATAGCAAATAAATCCGAAGAGAATCAATAATCCTAAATTTTTTGAACGGGGGAGAAACATGGCCTTTACACGTAGAAAAATAGCGGTTATCGGAGCTGGATTCACAGGTGCAACCGCTGCTTTGTTGCTGGCACAAAAAGAGCTGGGAGATGTTGTAATCGTTGACATTCCAGCACAGTGCAATCCAACAAAAGGGAAAGCACTCGATATGCTTGAAGCCGGACCAGTTCAAGGCTTTAATTCAAATATTACTGGAACTTCCAACTATGAAGATATTCAAGCTGCTGATCTTGTGTTAATTACTGCGGGTCTTCCAAGAAAGCCGGGGATGAGCCGCGATGATTTAGTTGCAACAAATGAAATGATTATTAGAGATGTTTCGGAGAATGTTAAAAAATATGCCCCAAACAGCTACATCATTGTCCTAAGTAATCCAGTCGATGCCATGACATATGTATGTTATAAAACGACTGGCTTTCCGAAAAACCGCGTTATTGGTCAATCCGGTGTATTAGATACAGCACGCTTTAATACTTTTGTTGCGCAGGAATTAAATGTTTCTGTTGAAGATATTTCCGGTTTTGTCCTTGGCGGCCATGGCGATGATATGGTGCCATTAGTACGTTATTCCTATGCCGGCGGAATTCCGCTTGAAAAAATTCTTCCGCCAGATAGAATTGAAGCGATTGTGGAGCGAACACGTAAAGGCGGCGGCGAAATCGTGAACCTGCTTGGACAAGGCAGCGCCTATTATGCTCCCGCAGCTTCCATGGTTCAAATGGCAGAAGCAATTTTAAAGGATAAAAAACGGATTCTTCCATCTATTGCCTATCTGGAAGGGGAATATGGATACAACGATATTTACCTAGGCGTCCCTACAATACTAGGTGGAAACGGAATCGAAAGTATCATCGAAATACCATTAACCGATGATGAAAAAGCGGCACTCAACCAGTCTGCCCAATCGGTTAAAAATGTAATGAACATATTAGAAACAGCAAAAGCTTAACTAAAAAGGATGTCCTTAATTTTGGGGACCACTGAAAAAGTAACGAAAAGGTAGAAAGCTCATATTATTGAGAGCTTCTACCTTTTTAATTTTATTATTAAGGTATCAATTTTAAGTTGCGCTTGAATTTCGTCAAAAGCAATGTAAACAAAATCAATTGAAAATCCACTCAAAATGCAAAAAACGCCTTCAAAAATCATTTTTGAAGGCGTTTTTGACGTTTCGTCCTAAAATTGCCCTCAAAAGTAGAATAGGGCAGTTCGATTTACTCAGCCAATCTCGTTACTGTAGAAGTACCGCCGTGAGCTTTCACGTAAAGTTCTCACGAAGGAAAACTTAAAACTTGGTGATGAGAGGGTGTTATTGAACATGAGTATAAAATCGGGTAATACGGATGAATTTAAGCAGTTTTCACAATTTAGTTCCCTTCAGGAATTTAATCAACATACGGAAATGTGGTTAGTAGAACACAAGCATGATTTTACCAAAGGAGAGCTGGTCGGATTAAAAAGGCTCGTGCGATTTGCTGCCAAAGTTCCCGGCGTTTGCAATGCCAAAATCGGAACCATCTTAAAATCCATTCACGCACAATACCATGATAACGGCATATCAAGATCTACCTTTAAACGAATGATCTTGAAAGCAATGGAATTTGGGATCATTACGGTCTTTGAAACAGAAAGGAAAAACGGTTCTCAGTCTAGTAATTTATATCAGTTTAATCGTTTTCCATCGAATGAACCACCCAAAGAGGAAAAAATGAACCACCAATATAAAACTAGTAATCTTATTAAAACTAATAATCAAAAGATAAATAAACGTTACGAAGAACCGTCAACATTAGACTATTCCTATGTAAGCAGCACAGTACCACAACCTTTTGTCCAATTGGTAAGATGCTTTTTCAGCGATGCAAAAACCATTGAAGAATATTGGCATATGGTGCAAATTACTGCTTTTCGCTTTGAGTGTACGAATGACACAGAGGATATACTAGACTTAACCATCCATGCCTTTAGACAACTGATTCGAAAAATAAAAAGAATCAATCTTGTGAAAAATCCGATCGCCTACTTTTATGGAATCTTAAACAACAAATTCATGACATTCTATTTGGAAAAGGTATCTGCAATGGGGACTACAACGCCTATATCCCACTCTTTTATAGATGGCATAGATCCAGACTGGGATTGGTTGCAGCCAAATGAATAAAGAATTTTATTGCCCTAATGGAACCAATTCGTAAAAAATGTCGGATCTTTGTCAAAATTCACAAGAATTATGACGGATACTGTTTACTATAGTCTGCAGTAAAAGGTCCTCATTAGCGTTTAATAGATTTGTGGGGTAACCGCCTAGATCGCTTTAATTAAGGAGTGGAGTACGATTATAATTAATATTTCTATTTTGATAAGAAAGTGATCCTTGTGATGGGTGAATATGACCAAAATGGGAAGCTGTATTCTTGGATCATGGTAGAAAAAACGACTTTACTGGTGGACAGAGCGCCACTACATTTATTAGACGATACATTAAAATACATAGGCTTTGATTTACGGGAGCGATAGCTGGGTAAATGCAATCAATTCCATATTATTATATAGGAAAAATGTAATTGTTGGGAGATTTATTCATTTTTTCATATCTTTTACCATTTTTATTTAGGAGCCAGAAATCTCTATTCGGTGGTTTTAATTCCTATTGTAATGTCATATGTGCGTTTGTTAAACGAGATCATGATTCCAACCAGCCTGAAACATGTTTATACAAGTAGGGGTGAATAGTTTAGTTGACGGAATCGATTCCCACGGGTCCGACGTTTTAGCCCGACTACTGTAATAATAAAAGCAATCATAAACAAAAGGTCAACCAGAAAAATAAAGTGTACCCGTTGTAAAGGACACTTTAAAATCTAGCTAACCTTATATTACGAACTGGTGCTTCAGTTTAACAAAGAAAATTGTAAATGTCGGTTCCTTTACAGGAATTCTACTTTTATATTTTGAATTTACTAAGCGTTGTAAAACCGCATTTTCCTGACTCTACCCCTTTAAGGGAATAAATCCTTCTTCATGATTAAAAATCAGTAATAAATGGAAAATAAAGAAAGGGAGGGATAGTATGAAAGTACTTATTATTGGTGGAGATGCAGCAGGTATGAGTGCTGCAATGCAAATTGTACGAAACAGTTCTGGACATGAAATCACTGTTTTAGAAAAGGGTGGAGTGTATTCGTACGGACAATGTGGCCTACCTTATGTGATCAGTGGGAAGATTGAGTCAACAGATAAGTTAATAGCACGTACACAGTCTACTTTTAAAGAGAAATATGGCATTGATGCACGAGTATATCATGAAGTCCAAAAGGTAGACACGGAAAATAAAATGGTAAGTGGAATAAACCATAGTAATGGTGAAACGTTTAGCTTTCCGTATGACCGCCTTCTTATTGCAACCGGCGTAGGCCCGGTCATTCCAAAGTGGGAGGGTGTTAAACTTCCAGGTGTTTTCACATTAAAGGCAATTCCTGATGCAAAGACAATCATGGATTATCTGGAGAAAGATATAAAAAATGTGACAGTTATTGGTGGTGGATACATTGGACTCGAAATGGCTGAAAGTTTTGCGGAGCTCGGCAAGAAGGTAACGATCATTGAAAGAAATGAGCAATTAGCAAAAATATTTGATAAAGAAATGGCAGAACTTATCCATGAAGAAGCAGTGAAGCAAAGCATTGAGTTAAAAATGGGTGAATCTGTTGAAGCATTCCTTGGTAGTGAGCATGTTGAATATGTGAAAACCGATAAAGGGAAGTATGAAACAGATTTAGTATTAGTCGCTGTAGGTGTGAAGCCAAATATTTTATTTTTAGAAGGGACTGGAATCAAAACAAGTGTTAATGGTTCTATTCAAGTAAATGCGTATATGCAAACAAGTATTAAAGATATCTATGCTGCAGGAGATTGTGCTACACAATATCATCGAGTAAAAGAAATGGATGATCATGTCCCATTGGGAACACATGCTAATAAGCAAGGTCAAATTGCCGGATTAAACATCGTTAATATACATAAAACATTTAAAGGTGTTGTAGGCACTTCAATCATAAAATTTTTCGATTTAACTTTAGGGAGAACAGGAATAACAGAAACAGAGGCAAAAATGCTGAACATCCCATGTGGTTCTGTAACAATTACATCAACAGATATCGCTGGTTATTATCCCAATAATAAAAAATGAATTTGAAACTTGTCTATCATAAAGAAACTTATAAAGTTCTTGGTGGGCAAATTATTGGGGAAAATGGGATCGACAAACGAATCGATGTTCTAGCAACTGCAATATTCCATTCGATGACAACCGATGAGCTGCTTGATTTAGATCTTGCGTACGCACCTCCATATAATGGTGTATGGAATCCTATTCAGCAAGCAGCTAGAAGAGTAAAGTAGCTTTAATACTAATTATTGACTGTATTAAAGTACTATCGGAATGCTTTTCCTTAATAACAATCTTCAGCAATCAGGCGCATGTCCTAATAAGGAATGTGTCTCTTTTTTAGAGTTAGAGGATATTAAGTAGTCTAGGGAGAATACGACTAGAATTATGTGAAATATTAAACTAAAAGTACGGGCAGGTTACTTGAAGAAGGAATTTCGTTTCGATTAGGAGAATAAAGTAAGGAATTGTTGCAATGGAGGGAACAGATGGATATTAGAGAAGCTAAAATCAATGATGTTCCTGATTTGGTGTTATTAATAGAACAACTTGGTTATCCAACCTCAGTCGATAATTTTAAAAGTAGATTTAATGCTATTGTTGACAATCCAAACTATCATACATTAGTGGCTGAATTGGATGGGAAAATCGTTGGAATGGCAGGATTGTGTACGGGGTTGTCCTATGAATATGATGGTTCTTACGTTCGGATTGTAGCCTTCGTTGTGGATTTAAATTATCGGAGGAATGGAATAGGTGAAAAACTAATACAACAGTCAGAAAGTTGGGCAAGAGAACAAGGAGCTAATGCAATAGCATTAAACAGCTTGAAGAAAGAAAAGGTGCACATCAATTCTATTTAAATATGGGATATGAAACCAAAAGTATTGGATTCAGTAAAAGTCTCATTTAACTAAAGGGTTCTTATCTTTGAAAACGAATCTTAGAGGATTTGGAAACACTCCAAGTTCTTTTGAGTTTCAACTACAGGATGATAATAACCGAGCTGGGGAAAAATGAATAAGGTTTTTGGAGTTAACCCCTTCTTGTTAACTAATGGGTGCGTTTCTTTAAAAGGAATGCTCTTTTCGTATCCAATTAAAAGGAAGTAATGTTACTTTTATATTAAAGATGGTTGCTCTTCTATTATATGTGGAGAAAGCTTTACGATATATACTACAATATTAACTTTGAAGGCACACCACTGCAATAAAATTCATAGCTAAATTAAGTTCTTGATATATCCCGTCAAGGACTTATAATGAAACAGTGCATTAATAGAGGAGTTGTATAAAATGGATGAAAAAAAGATACAGAAATAAAACGCTCTTCAAAAGCAGAAAATATTCTACATCAGATTAATAGTAAAACTAAGCTAGGAGACTTGCGAAAAATCGCGAAGGACATTAAAAAAGATCATGAACTAGCAATGGAACTTTGGTCAACCGAAGAGTTTTTGCCCAGACTATTAGCAATCTTAATTATGGACAAAAACTACTTTCACAAGATGTGCTAAATAAGCTTGATCAGGATATGCAGATTCACACTTTTAATGAGCGAAATAACTTAATGGATTGGTTAATGGCTAATCAGCTCACCAAAGACAAGAAGAAAATTGCATTGATGGAGTCATGGGAAAATAGTCCTTCTGCTCTTCAAAGGCGAGCTTTCTGGTATTATCAAGGGCGCTTGAGATGGACTGGACAAACACCGCCTGATAACACCGCATACTTACTATCTGCATTAGAAGCTAATATTACGCAGGAAGAACCGGAAGTTCAATGGGCTATGAATTTCACTGCAGGCTGGATAGGCGTTTATGATGAAAAGAATCGTGCACGTTGTATTAATCTTGGTCAGAAAACGGGTCTTTACAAAGATGAAAAAGTAGCAAAAGGATGTACTCCCAGCTATTTACCGGAGTTCATTACAATTGAAGTTAACAAACGACATAATAATTAGTTACCCTCAATATTGGTAATTTGAGGTCAGTCCCCGGTGAAGTAAAGCTTTACTTCGCCGGGGACTGACCCCATTTTTGGCTCTGACCTCAACCTGTTTACCAACTTCCGGAGATATTTTGATCATAGTGAAATGCTGAAGATAGAAAGTACCTACCGAAATTCTCAACAACTAATTGACTATGCCGGAAAATTCGTAATGAAAAACAATAAACAAATCGTTAAAAACCTATCTTCTTTCAAGAGAAAAGAGGCCCCAATTAAGCTCTATGGTTTTGTAGGCCAAGAAGTGTATAGGACATTAAAACACATCATTGAAGAAATTGTACAAGAGTATGGAGAAAAGGCAGAAATTATGTTGCTGGGGAGAAATAACTTTGATATAAACGTCTTCGGAAATGATCCTGAGTTTAATATTATAAATAATAAAGAGGGAGTTAAAGTTAGGTATAAAAGATATCCTACCTTAAATATGTTCTTTCTGACGGCCCATAAGTCTAAAGGCTTAGAAGCGGAAAATGTCATTATTATAAATGCTTCCAATAGCAATAATGGCTTCCCGAATCGTATGGCTGATGACCCAATATTGTCGTTGGTATTAACGGCATCAGACGAATATTTGTTTGCTGAAGAACGCCGGCTGTTTTATGTGGCTTTGACTAGGACTAAAAACAACACCTACATTTTGGTACCGGATATGAATATGTCTACATTTATTAAAGAGTTAAAAGAAGACTTCAGTATAATCTATACGATAATTGAAGGAAACACCATCATATCAAATAATCCAAGATGCCCCCATTGTATGGATGGTTCTTTAGTACCGAGGGAAAACCAAAGCACCAAAGAACGGTTTCTTGGATGCACCAATTACCCTCTGTGTGATCACACAATTAATGATATATCGATATTAAAGACCCCCATTAAATGCACAGATTGTGGTGGGTATATGGTTCGGAGGAGGGGTTCAAGAGGAGAGTTTTTTGGATGCACGAATTTTAAAAAAGGGTGTAGGAATACCAAAGGTATCGATAGAATAGCATTTATTTATTAAACTCGCACAAGAGGGAGTTTTAAAAAAAGTAGGCAATAAAAGCCCTTCAAAAAAAAAGAAGGGCTTTATGCATTGTTTGAAACGTAGGAAGGGAGCCTGAGAAGGCCAGCCTTGGTAATATTTCTGTATTTTATTTTATATGGTACAGGTTCAATAAAGATAAATTTATCATTCTCTTCTATTTTTGGTCTCTGGTAGATCCTTCTTCTTTCTTCTATTGGAACTCCTAGTTCCATGACACCTGCATACCTACCATCCTCATATGATAAAAGCCAACCAAATTCATCTTTTCTATACCCTTTAACGAACACATTGGTATATTGGTAATTAATGACCTTAAGCCAGGAATGTGACCTTTTACCAATTTCATAAATGCTGTCCTTCTTCTTCAGGATGATTCCTTCGAGGTTTTGCTCTTTGATAAGTTCAAAAAGAGCAGTACCGCTGCCTTCAATGCTCATCACTTTAGACAGTATGGGGGTATTAACTGGTATGACACCATCAAGGATTTCTTTTCGTTTATAAAGTGGCAGGTGAATAACCTTCTCACCTTTATGGTACAGTACGTCAAATACTACGAATGATACCGGCTCATGCTTAGCAAGATATGTCACCTTGTCTGAATTAAAAACTGAAAATCTACTCATAACTGCTTCGAAATCTGGTTTTCCAGATGAATCTGTAATTACAACTTCGCCGTCCAGAACGGTTCCTTTAGGAATGTTTAAATTCAAAAGTTCAGGAAAGCGGGTGGTAATATCAGTATGATGGCGGGTATAAAGCTTTTTATCTTCTATATGGGAATAAATGAGTCGGAAACCATCCATTTTCAGTTCCGACACGTAATCATCATGATCGAACGGTTCATCTGTTTTATGGAGCAACATTGGGCTAATAAACATTTTTATCACCTCTATCCAATGATACTACGAAAATACAAGACTGAAATTAGGGGAAAAATGGAATTATTTCCTCCGGGTATACGAGAGCTCTATATAATTCATATTAAATTCATAATTTTTCCATCCATCTTAAATTACAAACCTCATACTAAAGGTAAAAGGAGTGTTTGCATTGAGTCGATTTGTTATGATGGAATTACAAATGAAAGAAGACTTACCTATGTTATACGACATTTATTTTGGGGGACAGGTTCTACTTCATTATGAAGAGGAGATTCCTTTTATTGTTGTGGGTACTACCTCAAAAATGGAACGAGAGGCTGCGATTGAACTTTTAAGAGGTTGCGAAGCATTTAAAGCATACTACAAGCATTTATTTGGAACTGAAGTAAAAGCATTTGTGACGGATGATAAACAATTCAAAAAAGTGGATAATTGGATGCACTATTTTCATCCTAATGGAATTTATAGATAATTTTGGATGTTCAACTAAAATTAGATTTATTTAATTCGGTAAATGGTACCGGTAGTCTGGATAATGGAAGGTTGATGGTTCCCAATGTATAACCGGGCTACATATTTAACATGGGCTTGTTTGATTAATATTGGTCCCTGGACAATACATCTGTTCCTGAATATAAAGCCCTTCCGTATTGGAGGGGCATTATTCTTGTCAGGATAAATGAAAAAGCTATTCATTCCAGTGGGCTTTCTCCAGGTTCTTCACAGGCTATGTAATATCTTCTTCATCTACTTCCAAAATTCATAAGCTACCTTTTCAGGTTTCCTTGTCTCTATTGGTTGAAAATTAATGCAGTTAATATTATTATTGGAATTAAGGTCAAATATAGTCAAAGTAAAAGAAATATTGAATTTATTATTTAAGAAACCTACATCTAACATGCAGTCTATAACTTTTAAAAATGGGGGAATATAAATGTTTGCAGGATTTAACTTAGTAACGGCTAATGCTTTAGCACCAGATTTTATCGAAAGAGGAAAGATTATTTATAATGAAAATAAGAAACAAGTTCAAAAAGAATTACATAAGTTTCTTCAAGATGATAATAGTTTAGATGGGACAGCTATGCGTGATAACTGGTTTCCTCAAATTAAAGCTGATGTTTTTATATCGCATTCTCATAATGATCAAAATATTGCATTAGGATTGGCTGGTTGGCTTAAAGAACATTTTAGACTTACTGCATTTATTGATTCTTCTGTTTGGGGATATGCAGGTGATTTATTGAAGGAAATCGATGACAAATATTGTTTACAGAATGGTGGTAATTATAATTATCAAAAAAGAAATCACTCTACAAGTCATGTTCATATGATGTTATCGACAGCTCTTACTATGATGATGGATAATGCAGAATGTTTAATATTTATTAACTCTCAAAATTCGATTGAAACTAAAGGTGCAATTGAACAAACAAAATCTCCTTGGATCTACCTTGAGATTGCTATGTCAAAATTAATAAGAAAAAACGAACCTGAAAGAAATTCAATAATAATAAAAAAAGCATTTGAAATTTCAGAACAACTAACAATTAAATATAATCTTGATTTAAATCATCTTGCTAACATAAATTATAATCACTTGGATAAGTGGTATAGCATGTTTAATAAAACAGTTACAATTAGTAAAGGGGAAGTACACCCATTAGATGTACTATATAAGCAGCATGGTTTTATTGAGAATTTAGATATTTTAAATGAATTTATGAAGGTAAGATAGGAGGATAAAATGGAAAGAAAACTAAAACATCTTGAAATGCTTCAAAATATTATATGCCGAATGGCAAATAACTCCTTTTTACTAAAAGGGTGGACAGTTACCCTGGTTGTTGGGTTATTTGCATTTGCAAATGTTAAAGAAATGGAACCAAAATTTATGATATTAGCATTACTTCCTACTATTTCTTTTTGGATATTGGATGGCTTTTTTCTACATCAAGAATGGTTATTTCGTGCATTGTATAACTATACAACAACTTTAGATGAAGATAATATTGATTTTTTGATGGACCCTACTTCATTTAATACAAAAGAACGTAGTTGGAAAAAAGCTATTATTTCAAAAACCTTAAGGCTATTCTATTTACCTATTTTATTGGTAGTGATTATCGCAATTGCTATTAGTTTAATGGATGGCGATAAATGTATCTTACTAACAAAATTAGTAAATTTGTAAAGTTGCAAGGAAAAAGCTCATTTATTGGGCTCTTTTTTTGTTTGTTAATAATATTATTACAGGGGAAAACACAATTAGTACCCTCACTATTTGTCCCAAGTTGCACTGAAAAATGGCAGAAGTGGCACTTTGCATGGCTGTATACTCAGTATAAGAAAACTCGCCTACTTTAAATTTGAGGCGAGTTTTGCTTTTTTATGTACTTTTACAATGTCTTTAGCGTCTGTTCACTTTAACTTTTTTTATTCTCCCTTAATATCCCCCTAAACCTCCACCAAAAGGCTGGTGGGGAATACTAACTAAAACTATGCAGAATAAAAAAACTAGAAACTGCGTTATATCAACGCTTCTAGGGTTATTATGATTGCTGTTTAATAAGCAGATCAATTAACGTGAGAAGTACTCACCTGAAGAAATATCCAAGTAATGTTTTCTCCAATAAGAGGTAAGCTGAATTTAAATGATTTTTCATTTACGGCAAAGAAAGATTTGATAAAAATAAAAAACCATGCCGCATACCTGAGGAAGGTTGATTTGGCAAGGTTTCTCGTACGTCCCGAAGAGGATTCGAACCTCCGACCTACAGTTTAGGAAACTGTTCGTTATTGTCCGGTGAGTTAATCGTTATATAAATCGCTTAAGTCATCGAATTGTCAGCGGATTGATTGACCGATAGCTTAATCGTAAGTATGGCTTTCTATTTTGTAACCTACATACGCAATTTTGCCGATATTCAGCGAAATGTCAAGTCGTGTCATCAGAAACATGGATTTACTTTCTTTGCATGTAATAATTTGGAGGAAATTAAGGTTTTCTATCGAATATTAGTTTATTAATATTATCAAAGGAGTGACATTTTTGGAAAATGGCCAAAAAACATTAGAAGATTTGCTAAATACTGGTGAGAGCTTTAACTATTTAAATTTTGCTTCTCGCGGTGAATATGGTTATCCAAAAGCATATCTTCCCGATTATAACTCATGGATAGCAAAGGTAGAATCTGTAATAATATATGTTTTTGGAAAAAGTAGTCCTATTCATGAAATGTTTAAGAGGAATGAAAGTTTTAGACCTCTCGGTAACGATTCAGACCAATTCGAAAATCAACACAATGCTATTATGGGTGCTTTAAAGGCAGGTATTGGTTTAGTGTCATTTGTACCGCAAGAAGAAGCTGAGGATAAGTTTAAAGGAAATAATAAGGTATTTATTGTCCATGGGCACGACGAACGACTAAAAGATCAAACATCTATATTTTTAAGTGAATTAGGACTTGAACCCATTGTTCTACACAGGCAGGCAGATGAGGGTTTAACAATAATAGAAAAGTTTGAGAAATATAGTGATGTGGGGTTTGCGTTTATCCTGTTAACCCCTGACGATATTGGTTATCCTGTAAAGGAAGAGGAAAAAAGTGAAGCAGATCGTTTAAAAGAACATCGGGCTAGACAAAATGTAATATTTGAATTTGGATATTTTATTGGAAAACTTGGACGTCGTCGTGTTTGTTGTTTATACAAAGAAGGCGTTACTCTTCCTAATGATGTTTCGGGCTATCTATATAAAAAAGTTAATAACAATATTGAAGAAGTTGCGTACACAATTGTTAAAGATTTAAAGGCAGTTGGTGTTGAAGTTAGTATATAAAATTTAAGAACCTCGTATAACAAACGAGGTTTTTTATTTTTTATACAATGCAGCCGCAAGTGTCATACCTTACTGTTTGATTGCAAATTTGTATATTACTTAATGGGCTAGTAGGTGCCATGCTTGGTGCCCTAATTTTTAAAATTACAAATCACAAGAAAACATTAGTAACCAAGAAAGCTTGATTCATCAGTACTTGAGGGTACATCAATATACTAGAAAAACAGATGCCAGCAAACTTCAAAACTGATTGAGACTATGTTCTAGTGCTTGTATTTGTATCTCTGGTTTGTCTCTCCAACTGCGCTATAAAAGGTTTTTGATTATTAGAGGAGTAAGTAAGAGTGGTTTTAATCTTTTACTAAAGGTATGATTGGTCACATTATGGTCACATAATTTAATTTACAAACTTTGACGGAGTGAATGAATGATGTTTCCATATGCTCCTCTTCTGCCGTAGGATCAATTTTGGATAACAGCATATACAAAAATATTAACTAATGTTGGAAATAGGCTTGTAATGGTGACTTGATAGGAATAAAATTTAAATATAGTATTTTTTCCCTATTAAGGAAGATAAAATTTTAAATTTTATGGGTTATTTCAATAGCTGAAAAGAGGCTAGGGTTTTCCAATTGGCAATGTACATGAAAACCGCGATATTTTTGTTTATAAAAACATTAATGCAAGCGATTTCAAAAGACTAGGCGAAGGACAAACTGTCGAATGGGCCTTGTTATACAATATAGCATTTTTTGGAGAGTTCTTTTGTGGAATAAAATGGGAAATACTTTCAAGAATTGGATTTGTTTCTTAAACATATAATAATTTACTTATCAATTTTGAATGAGTAAGAGTTGAAAAAAAGATGACTTTTCTTCATATATTATTTTAAAACAATTAATTACCACATTTTTGGGGAAGGGAAGGGATAGGATTGAAAACTAAAATCACTTCAAAAGAAATATCCCTTATCAACTATGATAGCTGGAATAAAATTTTATGTGAACATTTCTTTAATAAAAAGAATGAGAAAAAAATAGTTTACCTATATGTAAACGAGAATCTCATTAAAAAATTGGGTGCAAAATTAGGAATAAGTGGAGATGATGCTATGTCATCATTTTGTAAAAGTGTCCGATCATTTGGTAGAAATGAACCTGACCTGGTATTTGAAAAGGCGTATATATGGGGCAGAAAATGGTTTAACCAAGGGATTATTGGGTACCCTCCGTTTATTGCTGTTTTGGCATTAACGGTTTTAGCTGCAACTAAGATGAAAGGAAATAGAGAAAAAGGAATAGGTGCGGGAAATTATTATCTAAGATTAAGAGGTTTACTGGAACTTAAGGGAGAGGGTAGGCCTTTTTACTTTGAGAAAACAAAAATATTATGGAGTTACCTTACTTCTTGGCAAAAGGAAAATAAGGGGAGATTTGGGTACACTAACGTATTTAGATATGGCCAACCATATGTAGGCTATCCTATGTCACAGTGTTTAGTTAAAGATGCTGATAGACAACTACTTTACGAGTTTTTCTATTGGGCAGGACTTCGACCAGGATTAAAAGTTAATGCCAATTCAATGAGGGAGCAATTTGAATTGTTTCTTTCAACAAAAATTTGTAGGCTTTCTAGATTATTTTTTAATAAAAGCAAAGGTATACAAGAGGGGATAATTCAGGCAGTCCTATTTGAATATCAAAACTGGAATGGTACTAATAATCTAGATCCTCGGGAGAGTGCAATAGATATACAAGAAAAAAATAAGCCAAAGAAATATAATTTATTTTTGCGTATTGATGAAGACAAACAGACTAATTTTTTTAATCCAAAAATAAAATTGGGTTTATTTTCGATTGTAGATGAAGATACAATTTTTAAAGAAAATATGGAGAATGAAGAACTTGAAGGCTTTCGTTATAATAACAACACTTTTTATAAAGAAGTTATTTTAAATCAAGATACATTGATTAATAATAAACATTCCTATTCGCTTCTTAATAACCAACTTGAATTAGTGTTTGAAGGAGGGAATCTGTTTTTTCTTCACCGTGGAACTGATTTAGGAATTAACGGTTGGATAAATAGGGATAGCATTGTACAGGGGAAGGATCACATTGCATTATTTAGTTCGGAGGCTGAAAAGATTGTAAGAACTTGGATTGATCTCAATAAATTCTTATATAAGGAAATTACAATTTCAAACCTATCTTCGTCGTGGAAATGTTTATTAGTTAAAGTGCATGAAAAAGAAATTTTAGGTTCGGAAGAATTGGAAAAACAATTCTTATTTACTCAAGCACAAGATAAAATTACATTTCAAGAAGGACTCAAAGTAGGTAATATGGAATGGCTATTAGATGCACCACCTGAGGTATCTATTATTACAACCCCCAAAACCACAATCTTTATTAATGATGTCCCAGTACTTAGTTTAATTAATGGAGAGGATACAATTAATCTCAAAAATATTCATTTAAAGGAATCCCAAATTTATAGAATTCGGTTCAATGATATCCAGAAAACAATTCTATTAAAGAATAACCATGAAAACCTGATTACATTTTCTGAATTTAAACCTAAGGAATTTTCAGATGGGAAACTTAAAATTGCAGGCACCTACATTTATGATGTATTGGAGACCTATCCTAGACCATATAAGCAAAAAGGATTTAAAGCTTTTTTAAGTTCTAAAAATACACATACAAGCAAAATAATACCCAAGTTTATTAATGCTATGCCTTTTAATTTAAATCGTGACTATTTGAATATGGGTGTTCGTTTTAGTGCCGATGATCCTACTAAAGTAAGACCGATAGATTTATTCTTTGAATATTTAACAATTAGAAAAGAGGGAAACTGGGATTCGTTTTTAAAAGGAATAAAATGGTGTTTCGGTTCAGAGGATATAGGTTTAACCGCGTATAAAGTAAGGCAAAAACTTTCTCAATTAGGGTTTGTTGAATTTATAAGAGACGGTGATTCCAATAAATATTTTTGGAATGTAATCCCGATGTCTATTGCGGTTCTTCCTTCTAAAGACCCTATTGTCTACCTAACCGGCGGACGTACAAGAGAATCAACTAAACAACTAAAGGGGTTTGCAGAAAGAAAGATAAAGATTATCCAATCAATTCCTAATTCACATTATGAACCTTTATCAATATATTTATTGGGAAATACCTTAGATAGTTTAGAAGAATTTTTAAACACTTTAAGTATTAAATTCAACTGGGGATTGGATTATTTTAGCTACGATTTATTAAGGTGTTTACCTATATTAAATGAATATATAAATAACGCTTCGGAATATCAAGAACCAAGAAGTAATAACACCTATTGGGTAGTTAAAGGCTGGGATCTTTTTAGCCATAAATGGATTAAAGATAAAGATTCCCCATTAAAGATATATTTAAATGGTTTTGGCCAATACATTTGTTTATATAAAACATCTAACAATAAAACTTTAAAGTTAAGCAGAGAAATAGGAAAACTATATTATGCACAACTACAAGGGGTTTCACTTTTACAATATAAAAATTATGAATTAAAGGTTAAACAAGGATATGAGTTACCAGAGCTCTATGAAAGAGTATTAACTTCATGTGTAGGACAATGTCCAGTAGAAGGAAATGGATATAGGGTTTATAGAAATGTTCCGCATGAAATTGCTATTTCCTTAGCGTATAAATTAGGTTTCCAGTTAAATTTTAATTTTTAGAGGTGTATCAACATGAATGATGTACTTGGTGTTTTCAATAGAATGAAAGATATGTATATAAGATATATGGATAGCCCTTTTGCCTTAGGTCATGAGAAGTTAATGGAAGAGCGGGAAGCCATTTTGAGTGAGGAAGGTAATATATATCAATATCCTTATATTGAAGCATTACCACCTTTTAAAAGCTCTAATAAAAATGTTGTAAATTCTTGTAAAGAAATTGGGTGGGCAACTGATTTTGGGGAATTTGCATCGAAAGGCCTTTTTGGTAGAAACCATAATTTACATTTACATCAATTCCAAGCTTTTAAGGAAGTTCTAAAAAATAAGAAAAATGTAGTTGTTACTTCTGGAACGGGTTCAGGGAAAACAGAGAGTTTTCTACTTCCTTTGATTGCAAATATTTTAAATGAAGCAAAAGGTTGGGAAAAACCAGGCGAAAAGACAAATCCTTGGTGGCAATTAGGGGATAAGTGGAAACCCATGAGAAGTAATGAAACACGTTTACCAGCTATAAGAGGCTTGATTTTATATCCATTAAATGCTTTAGTTGAGGATCAGTTAGTAAGATTAAGAAAAGCATTAGATAGCAAAGATGCAAAGACGTGGCTTGACCAAAATCGAAATGGAAATAGGATCCATTTCGGTAGGTATACAGGTAAAACCCCAGTTCCCGGGGAACCCTCCAATATGAATAAAGTAAAAAAATTAAAAGAAATAAGTAAACAGATGTCCAGAAAGCAAGATCAATTAGAAAAACATTTTATGGATTTAATTCAAAGTATTAAAAGTGAACCTTCTCAAGAAATGAAACAAAAAGTAAAACTTGAATTACAAAGTGAAATTAGTGGTGACCTACTGAACTCAGATACATGGAGCAATGATGAAATACTTTTGATAAGAACTAAGCTAAAACAAAAATACCAAGAGAAATTAACTTTTATTAATCAAGTTGGCGGCTCTGAAATGATTTCGAGATGGGATATGCAAGAATATCCGCCAGATATTTTAATCACGAACTTTAGTATGTTGAATATCATACTTACAAGGTCAATTGAACAGAAAATGTTTGAAAAGACAAAACAGTGGTTGGAAGAAGACCCTAATAATATATTTTATTTAGTCCTAGACGAATTACATACTTATAGGGGTACAGCAGGCACTGAGGTCGCTTATGTTATTAGAGCACTATTAAGTCGCCTAGGATTATCACCTGAAAGTCCTCAACTAAGAGTAATTGCTACTAGTGCTTCACTAGATGAAAGTGGAAAAGAGTTTTTAGAACAATTTTTTGGTCTACCTGTTGATAAATTCCAAATCATATCAGGAGCTAGAGAAGGTGTAAACTTTTTTGAACAAAATGAATCTAATAGAAAAAATTCTAAAGCTTTCATGGATTATTACAATTTGTGTAATAAGAATTTCGTGAAAGCCGTAGAAGGTCTATGTAAAGAATTTAACCAGCCTTTTAATAGCTATAACGTTGAGGAATCCTTATATATAGTACTTAATAAATCTGGATTTTTAAATAAATTTATTAAAGTCTGTGAAAAGCCAACATCCTTAAAAAAGCTTAATAACAAGATATTTGGATCAAATTGTGAATCAATAAACGCAATTGGTGGACTTCTGCATGCAATAATCAATGCAAGGACAGATGGTGATGTAGTAATACCTATAAGAGCACATTTGTTTTTTAGAAATTTTCAAGGCTTGTGGGCTTGTTCGAATTCCGAGTGTTCTGCGGTAAATGAAAAATTTAAATATGATGGTAGAAAGATAGGGAAGCTATATAATCAACCAAGAGTTCAATGCAGTTGTGGTTCAAGGGTTTTGGATTTTTATTATTGTCAAAATTGTGGTGATTCATTTTTAGGGGGATATAAGAGTAAGGGAGAAGGGGAGGATGTTTATTACTTATCTGCAGATTACCCTGATCTGGACTCATTACCAGATAAAATTCCCTTACAAAAGAAATACGGTGATTATGCTCTATTTTGGCCATCAATAAATATCGATGAAGATATTAAAACTTGGCAGAGAACCCCTGATAATGGTAAGGGTAAATTAAAATTCACGTGGGTAAAGGGTAACTATGAAAACAAAATTGGTAAAATTAAGAGGGATATTAGTTTTGATGAACATAACGCCTATTTATTTTTAATAGAAGGGGATGACAATAGCAGAAATCGAATGCCTGCATTCCCGATAAAATGCCCTCACTGTGCTGATGACTGGGAATCAAAAAGTCCCAAAATTAAAAATGAACCGTTAGAGAGTACAAAGAGAACTAGATCTCCAATAAGAGGTCAAAAAACAGGTTTTGATATGATTGCGCAAATTATGCTAGATTCCCTTATTAGAGAATTGCCTGATAATGAAGCACCTAAAGCAGTATTATTTTCTGATAGCCGCCAAGATGCAGCTAAACTTTCAGCTAAAATTGAGTTGAATCATTACTATCATATTTTAAGGTATATTGTTGTTTCTGTAATGGGGAATGAGCAAAACCCTCTAAAGTCATTTATAAAACAAGTCCAAGGTCAAGAGTTAAATACTATGGAGAAATTAGAAGCTGAAGAATACTTATATAACCATGAAACCCAGGCAATGCTTTTACAATCATATTATCATGGTGGACTACTGGCACCCCAACGGAGAGAACAAATAAAAAGACTACTTGATTCAATTGATAAACCTGTAAAACTTATGGAATTATGGAAACCTATTGAACTAAGTCTAATTAAATTGGGCATAAACCCTGGGGGAACCGACCATTCATTAAATGAACTTGGTGGGTACAAATGGGTACAGCTTTACGATTGGAGTAACTTGGAAAGACCAGTTCCTAGGCTGGAAACACTCCCAATAGAACTAGATAAATTAGGTGAGGAAATTAGGGGGAGTTTAAAAGATAACGTACTCGCAAATGTACTGTTTTCACAAAGAAAAAGAGACCTTGAATCATTATGTTTAGCAAGGCTTACAACTGATTTTGATATGCTATTGACTGAAAATATGGGAAAAAATCCTGAATTTTGGAGGCAGCTTGTAGATAGTTCCATAAGGATACTAGGTGGATTGAGAAGATATGACTTAAACAGAACACAATCAGATAATCCACCAAGTTTGTTGAAAAATTATTGGAAGGCTGTTGCAAAAGCTAATAATTTAAATGAGGAAGACTTAATTTTTAATGCCAAAAGAATTTTTGAAAATCTTAAAGGAGTAAAAGATTATTTAATAAATTCTGATGAAATATATATTGTCCCGGCAGAACAAAATGTATATGAATGCCAAAAATGTGGAAGAAACCATTTACATGCATCGTGTAATGTTTGTACAGATTGTTTTTCGCCATTAGAAGAAAACACATTGGAAGATATTAAAATTAATGATTACTATAGGTTCTTATCAAAGGACAAGAAAACGTATAGAAGATTTCACTCCGAAGAAATGACAGGGCAAACGGATTCTGGACTTGCTTCAAGAAGGCAACAGCTGTTTCAATCAATATACGATTTTGATGATATACCATTAGTTGATGAAATTGATATTCTTAGTGTTACCACAACAATGGAGGCCGGTGTAGATATAGGTTCTCTTCAATTAGTAGCAATGTCTAATATGCCACCACAACGATTTAATTATCAACAACGTGTTGGTCGTTGTGGGCGGCGAGGCTCTGCACTTTCAATTAGTCTTACTTTGTGTAGAGGGAGAAGTCATGACGACTGGTATTTTGATAATTTAGATAGTATGACTGGTGATCCTCCTCCCCAGCCATATATAGATTTAAAATCCCAAAAGATTTTTTCAAGGGTGTTATTTAAAGAAATATTATTCCACGCATTTAATGAAACTGGTTTGATCGAAGAAATTGATGGTGGGGAAAGTGTACATGGTGAATTTGGACATAAAGACGATTGGGAATTATATAAAGATAGGATTCAATCATACTTTCAGTCAAACGAGGGTATTGAACGGTTAAATCAGATAATTATGGGGCTATCTTACCAATCTAAAGTAAAAGAAGATGAAAAACAAAAACTTAAAACTTTTATTATTAAAGGTGAACTTACCAAGAAAATTACTGGAATTTCGAAGGACTCCCGATATTCTTCAAACTCATTAAGTGAAAACCTAGCTGCTGCTGGTCTGCTTCCAATGTTTGGATTTCCTACAAGGGTAAGGTTATTTCATCATGAAAGAAGAACTAAAACTTTGCCCCCGCAATTTTTAGAAAATGGAACAGTTGATAGAGATCTTGAAATAGCAATTAGTGAGTACTCACCTGGTTCAGAAATAATAAAAGATAAAGTGAAACACAAAGCAGTAGGCATAGCTCATTATTGGGTTAGAGGTAGACAAATTGTTGCTGAAGAAAATCCTTTAGGAATGATTAGAAATATCGCAATATGTACAAATTGCCATATACTGTTTGACAAGGAATCAATATTCCCTAAGAATTGTCCTTCATGTGGTTCTCCAATGGGTGAAGATAATAGTTTTATTTTTAGAAAAATACCTATCTCAGAACCACAAGGATTTCGAAGTGAGTGGATAAAGAGGGATTATAATGAAGAATTTGAATGGAGTTCTCGTAGTTCTGTTCCAAGGTTGGCTGATGATGCGTTAATAAAACAAAATATTAATCAACTGTACAATATTAAATACTCATCACAAGAGGGAAATGTTTATTCAATCAATGACAATTATGGCCAATTATTCACATTCCAAAAAGCTAAAAATACGTATGACGGTTGGATAGATACAACCACTGTAAATAAAGATGGATTTAGGCCGTATCTTTCAGAAGATGTGACAGAGACAGTTGCATTAGCTTCAATTAAAAATACGGAGGTATTGGTAGTTGGTCCAGACGATATAATGCCTGGGATTACCTTTGATCCTACAAATTTGGGAGTTAAATCAGGTCTTATTTCTTTTGGATATTTATTTAGAAGAGTGGCAACCTCAATACTCGATGTTGATGCAGATGAACTTCAAGTTGGCATTAGGTCAAAAGTAGACTCTATCCAAAATCGTACGATAGGTGAGATTTTTATAGCGGATAGGCTAATTAATGGTGCAGGATATTCCAAACATTTGTCAAATAAAAAAATCTTAGATGAAGTAATTACAGATTTAACAGAAAAGTTTATTCATATTCCTACTATTAAAGAACACAATTGCGATACATCATGCTATGATTGCTTAAGAACATATGAAAATATGGGATACCATCCTATTTTGGATTGGAGACTTGCGTTAGATGTAGCGTCGATTTTTAGAGATAGTAAATTTATACCTAGTATAGATTATAAATGGAAAGGCACAGTTAATAATGCAATTAACAGTATTTTAGCTAATTATGGGGGAACGTCTGTTGAATGGCGAAGTGGCATGCCTATTTTAACCTTACCTTTCCCTGAAAAGTCAGTTTCGATAATTTTCGTTCATCCTTTTTGGGAAAAAAGAGAGCGAAAGGAATTTAGTAATAGCTTACTAGAGATAACTGAAAGTTTAGAAAAAAAGGGTCACATGACAATCAATTACGATATTTTTGATTTAATTAGAAGGCCTAACTGGGTAATAATGAATACAATAGAAAGGAAGAATCAGGAAGGGGATTTATTTATCTGGTAATTATAATATCATTTTAATAATAGTAAACTCAGTCTTTCTGAGATTGATTCCAATGATCCCCCCTTTGATAAATTTCAAGGGGAGATTTTTTATACAATTGGAGGTTACATTTCTAATCTACAATTTTTAAATTTGGAAAAATAAAATTGTGGACCAATGAGTAGATAAATGTTATAATACTTTTATAAAATATCGTCTAAGGACAAGCATGTAGTAGGTGTAAATAAAATGAAGAAAAAAGCCGTATCCTTATTTGCTGGTGCAGGCGGACTAGATATTGGGATTAAGAAAGCTGGTTTTGATGTGAAACTCGCCGTTGAAATCGAACCAATTTATTGCGAAACATTGCAAACAAATTTTCCTGACCTTACCGTTAAACAAGGAAATGTAATGGAATATTCCCGTAATCGTATTTACGAAGAAGCGGGTCTAGCTGAAGAAGAGGAACTGGATTTATTCATTGGGGGTAGCCCCTGCCAATCCTTCTCAACTGCTGGAAAGAGACAAGCCTTTGATGATCCAAGAGGACAGGCGATGTTAAAATTTGCTGACCTAGTGCAGGAAATCCAGCCAAAAGTGTTTTTACTTGAAAATGTAAGAGGTCTTCTATCCTCTTCCTTAAAACATGTTCCCATAAATCAACGTGAAAAAGATGTCATACTTGAGCCTGAACAAGAGCAAGGCAGTGCCTTCCGTCATTTACTCGAACATTTTGGAAACTATGAAGTGAGTGTTGAATTATTGAATGCAGCTGATTACGGAGTAGCTCAGACGCGTGAACGGGTGTTTATTATTGGAGTTCGAAATGATTTAAATACTAAGTTCGAATTTCCTAAAGCAACTCACAATAAAAAAGGTACCAACGGAAAGAAACCTTGGAGAACTGTTGGCGATGTATTGAAAGTATTACAGGTTGAAAAACATCATCATGTGAATTATTCCGCTGACCGTTTAAAATGGATGAGAATGATTCCTAAAGGTGGAGGAAACTGGAGAGATCTTCGCCAATATGGTGAGGATTTTGTAAGAGAAGCTATGGGTGGGGCATATAATTCCGGTGGAGGAAAAGTTGGATTTTTTAGACGTGTGGATATTAATAAACCTGCCCCTACTCTGCTTACCTCCCCTAGTCAAAAGAGCACAAATATTGGTCATCCGTTTGAAGACAGACCATTAAGTATAGAAGAGTACCTAGCTATTCAAGAGTTCCCAGAAGGATATTATGTGGCTGGAACACTTACCCAGCAGTATACGCAAATTGGAAATGCAGTTCCAACACGCTTGGCTCAAGCATTAGGGGAATCTATCTACGAAATGCTAAATAAAATTGAACAAGCAGCACACGAACCTGTTCAAAGTAGGTGATATAGGATGTGGGGGAATTTCCCCATATCCTTTGGAGGAAAAGGTTATGGAAGATGATCGTAATCTAAAAATAGACGGTACAGATATTAAATTGAAAGACAAATTGAAATACTGGAAATCATAACTCATTGGCTAATTATTAGGAGAATCCATTATGAAATGTTAAATAAAATTATACAGGTAGCACACGACCTGTCCAAGATATGGTAATATAGGATGTGGGGAAATTTTCCCATATCCCATTTTTTTTGGAGGAAGATGTTTTGGTAGATGATCGCATTCGAAAAATAGACGGCACAGATATTACACTCGAAATACAAGAAATCATGATCAGGTATTTAAAGAATGTGTTTAAAAATTTACGTAATTTACACCTGGACGACTTAACACCGAATCCCCTTTTGATGAAATTGGTTGGGACGGCGGCTGAATTAAATTCCGCACACCAATTGGTAGAATATATGCTAAATGCACGAATTGAACGCTCCACTAGTACCGGGTTTGGCATGACCATTCAAAAAATTGCTACTGCCTTTTGCGAAAAAACGGGAGTGGGAGGAGCAGATATTTCAATTGTAAAAGAAAATGATTTCGGTGTGCCCGTCCGATGGTACATACAGATGAAATCGGGGCCAAATACAGTAAACAAAGATATCTGTATTCAAATCAGCAGTGATCTCCAATCAGCAGTAAGACGTGCTCCGGGTTCGGCTGGACTTTTGGGCATTACATATGGGAAAGCTGACCGTGTAAGCGGAATCACCCAGCAATATTTAAGCTTTGATTTTGAAGCAGGTCGTGACTTTTGGGAGTTTATTTCCAATGATCCTGAATGTTACAGGAAGTTATGGTATCTTACAATTTCCATTGCTGAAAATTTTGAAGACAGAGGTGGGCTTACATTAAAGGAATTAATAGAATTGAAACGTGAAGAACTCACTGCAGAATTTTTATCAAAATATGGTGAATCTGGGAATCAAATGTGGAATAACTTTTTGGAAGAAAATATGTAAAGGCTCTTTGTGTTGAGGCTGTAAAATAAAACTAAAAAGGAAGTGTATTTATGGCTAAGGGTCAAATGTATGACATTAATGGGAATTTGGTTACAAATGACGATTTGCAAAATAAAGGTGCATGGTGTCAGCATGGATTAAGAAAATAATATGTTTTTGTAGAAAAATACAGTAAAAAATTAGGGTTAATCATAAATCCTGATAAGGAAATAAATGAATATGCTCCTGACCTCTCTCATTTTTTAGGTGACGAATTATCTGATTTAAAAACTCAAAATACCCCGTTTTTCACGGCTAAAAAATATAAGTATGATCCACAAAATACAGTTACTTTTAACAAGAAAGATGCAGATAGATATAGAACTAATTACCCTGATCTAGATATTTATTTTTGGGTTGATTGGGTAGCAGTCAGATACTTTAAAAAAAGTACCGATATAAGATATCGCGATACAGATATACGAATTAAACCCTTGTATGGAGTTTGGAAAGTCTCGTTTAAAGATTTAGATGAAATTATTAAGAATGCTCTACTTCATGATTATATTGAGAGAATCAATGACGATCAAGGGAATGCAAAAGAAAGTTATTTAATAGATTTAAAAGATGATCGAATAGAGCAAGTAATTTAATATATTACTTGAGAGAAAAGAAGAACTTTCCCCCAACTGGGATAGGTTTTTTTAATAAAAAGTAACAGCTTTCATGGTGAGCCCACTTACGAGCAATTTGGGTACGAATGAATGCTTTACCACAACTTTATGAGCAAATTATTTAGTTAAAAGGGAGCCTTTGACATTCAAGCGGTTTACAATGTAGGCAGCGATTAGTTGCACCGTTAAATCCAAACCCATGTTGTGTGAGCTTTAGTGTGAAGACCCCTTTGTAAATTTGACTTATATTAATGCCCAAGTAGATGTTTCATATTAATATATTAATTTAGCATTTTTTTCATATATTATTTCTTTTAATTGTTCAATTGAGTATGCTGGTTGTCTTTTATGTAGCATTGCATGACAATTTGGGCATACGGGACGCAAGTCTTTAATAGGGTTAATTACATATTCTTTGCCAATTTTGCTAATTTCTTGTAAATGATGAACGTGTATAAAGTTTTTCCCTATGTCCCCATACCTCTCCTCAAAGTTAAATTTACAGACACTGCAATTAAATCCATAATGGTCTAAACACTTTTTCCTTGCAACTGGATTACGTTCATATGCATTAACGATTATTTGCTTTGTACCGCCTTCAAAAAGAGGAATATCCTCTGGAATTTCTTCCGCCAGTATTTCTGAATGATTCTCATTTGAGTCAAAAAATTTCCAAAGAATCCTTACCGGTGTTTCATCGTACGCCTTGAATACTTGACCATTACCAACATAAATAAAGTTCGGGTCATTACTATTTTCCCTTACAAATATAAAATTTTTACCTTCAGGATTAATCATTTGTTGTATGGAATTATGGGTTAACTTTGAACCGTTTTTTGCATACCATTCTAAGTTATTACCAATGAATCTATTTTTATAGTCATGACCAGTTCTTCCGGTAGTATTTATATTTGCAAATATATATAAATCATTATTATAACGATTGTAACCTGTATCCCAGTTTCCGCCCTGACGTTCTTTAGGAACATTTACTATGCGGTACACATCTTTTCTTGAATAAGTATTTCCGACTTCAAAATAAATCCGTGTCATTTTTGCACCTTCTTAATTAATTATTAACTCCAAATTTCTTCAATTGTCCCATTCAAATACAGAATTTGCTTAGTTAAATAGTACCATACTCTCCGTCTTTTTGTTCAAAACAACAAAGATTAAAAAAAGAATTATCATTTCTTTGATTATCCGGGGTGTAACGGCGGCTACTATAAAAATAAAGGAGAAAATCCAGGCTGTGAACCGGGAGCTGCAATAACAGTAGAGGGGAAATCCAGGAAGGTGTAACGGTTGCTACTTTCAGAATAGAGAGGAAATATCTAGGAGGGTGTAACGGCGGCTATTATAAAAATAAATGGAAAAATCAGGGCTGTGAACCAGGAGCAGCAATCACAGTAGAAGAGAAAATCCAGGAAGGTGTAACGGTTGCTACTTTCAAAATAGGGGGGGAAAATCCAGGAAGGTGTAACGGCGGCTACTATAAAGATAAATGGAAAAATTAGGGCTGTGAATCAGGAGCAGCAATCACAGTAGAAGAGAAAATCCAGGAAGGTGTAACGGTTGCTACTTTCAAAATAGAGAGGAAAAATCTAGGAAGGTGTAACGGAGCCTTCTTAAAAGAAAAGAAAAAAAATTACAACGTTGCTCTAACGGTCATGAATAAGGGAAAACGAAAATTGGAGGTGAGATTAGTGGATGATCTTTGGACTAATGTTCGTAAAGCTGCCGTTTCCAAAAACCCGAAAGAAATGGTTGGAATTCTCTACCAGAGTGGTTTTCTGGAAGGCCTTGAAAATCAAATGAGGAATAAATGGCGACAAATCCCTCCGGAAGTACTTGATAGCATAGTTATAGGTTCAGCTGTCGATATATTATATGAAAAGATTTCCAATGGAGGAGTTATTTCCAACCCAGGTGGATATCTTTATAAAGTGGCTGACTATAAAGCTGTAGCTTTCATACAAGAGCAAAAACAAATGACTACCACACTTATTAAGGAAATGAAGTTATCTGATAATTTTGTTGATCCTTTTGATGATTCTCCGATTGAGCTAGATCGAGAATACTGCTTGAAAAGGGCCCTAATTGAGGCCAGGAGACTTTTAAAAAAACTTGGTCAAGAGAATGTGCAAAATGTGATGGCATATGTTTTTGATTGTATCGAGGCTCAGAGGTATGATGTTAAGCCAGCAGAAATTGCAAAAGCATTAGGGCTTTCATCCGGTACTGTTCGAACAAGTTTAACCAGGGGTTTTGATAGACTAAAAAGAATTGCTTTGGAGGACGATTTGGCTAATCAAATTTTAAATGAGGCTAAATCAATTACTGATATAAATGACGAAGAGGAGGTTGTCTAAATGGCCATAATACCGGGGAAATGGTCCAGAATTGTGGAACTTATAGAATTAGCACGAACAATAACGTCAGATATTGATGAAAAGGAAATAGTTGAATTAATTAAATCAGGACAAGAAGAACCTCTAAGCAATGCGGAAACAATTAGGCTTCTAACATCAACAATCGAGTCTTTAAGAAAAGGCACTTTAGTAAGGGGAGATAAATCTGGTTCCGATAGTCTTTGTGGTGATATTAATGAAATTGTAAAAGAAATGATTAGTATTCGTCAAAATTTAACATTTGGGAGGATAAATATGACAAACAACGCAGATGAAAAAATGATTACACTTCAAGAAAGGAACGGAATACACGTGCAGCCAGTTTTTCCGAGCCCCTGGTTTCATGAAAAGGAAGTACCAATGTTTGGAGGGTTTGTAAGAACAAGGGATATAAAGCTTTGGGAAAATAATGATCGACTAGATATCCATATTCACCAGTTTAAAAATTTGAACGGGCGTGAACCCGATGACCAGGAGCTGCTTGACATTATGTTAAGCAAAATGCCATTGCCAGGTGTTACAGAGAAAGACGAATTTAAAATAATGGATCTGGCTAGGAGTATCGCAAACAATGGTGTTCGTCGGCCGCCTATCATTGACCTTGATGGAACACTTTTGGATGGAAATCGCCGTGTTACATCATGTTATTATATTCTTAATAGTAAGGAATTTACCTCCGAACAAAAATCAAGGGTAGAATATATTTATGTATGGCAATTGACTCCTCATGCAACTGATGACGATAGACGCCGGGTTGTGGTTTCAATGAATTTTGAAAAGGATCATAAGATAGATTGGCCGGAGTATGTTAAAGCCAGTAAAATTTATGAGGATTGGCAGGCTATGTTAGCGTTAGAACCATATGCTGGTTCCAGACGTCAAAATGAAATAAAACGAGAACTTTCTCTTCAATATGCTTTAGGACCAGATGCAAGATACGTTTCTCGATATATTCGAATGTTTGAAGAGGCAGAAGAGTTTGAAATTTTTCATATAGAAGACCGTGAAAGAGATGAATATGAGGTTAAACACAAGTCCTCTGAGTACTTCCAATACTTTGATGAATTAACAAAAGGTTCGGTTAGATCCACTCTAGATCAGGATGAAGTGTTCCGCAATTTGGTTTACGATTTACTGTTTCAGGACAAATTTACTAATTGGAAGCAAATTAGGGATTTACCTAAAATTGCAAATAATGAGGATGCGCGTAAATTGTTGAGGGAAGCTCGTGCGGAGGGGGATGTTGAAGAAGCGCAAGACAAAGTTGTTTCAGCATGTTCTGTTGTTCAGGTGGCTGGAAAAGAAGCACGTACAGTTGGTGCAAATGAAAGAATAAAGAATTTTACTGATTTTTTATTACAGTTACCTATTGGTGCATTCACTGATGGAACAATTAAAAGAGAATCATTAAATAATTTAAAAGAAGCTCTCCAACATGTAAATGTAATTATCCAGGATATAGAAGGAAGAAAGGAACAGATCTTTATGGATGAAGAGGATGATGAACTTGCAGTATAGCAATTCAAAATCCAACATATTATCCGCGGATGTTCATGTTTCTGAAGGAATAAATAACGTTGTTATTATACCAAGGGAAAAATCTGATAGGTATTCATTACGTTCAGCATTACGTACTGCTTTTCCTAAGGTTACCTTTTTCATGTCCAATGGAGGTATATCTTTAAACTCTCAAGATGCACTTTTATTAATGGAAAACCCGCCAGGCATTAATTTACAATGGTCGTTGGGGGCAAAGCAATTTGTTGAAAAACGAGCCGAAATTCGGAGCGTTTATGCTGAGGTAAAGAAAACCGTAGACGATTTGATAGAAAAAGGTAAATCTTTAGCTGAGGGTATGTTAAATGGTATTGATATTTCATCTCTAGACAGTCATCAAGTGGTTAATGTTGCTGCCATGACGGTATCAAATGGATTTGGCCTTTGTGTATTTGACGAGCAAGGGGCTGGAAAAACAGTTACAACCATATTCGCATATGATGTTCTAGTGGAAAGGGATCAAATTGACATTGCTCTTATCATTGCTCCAAAAAGTATGGTGGGAGAATGGCCAAAGGATATTAAACGTTTTAAAGGGGATCTATATAAAGTTACAACAATTAATGGAACGTCAGCCCAAAAACGTGCAGCCCTTTCTTCCGGTGCTGATATTTTCATTACAAATTATGAAACTACAGTTAATATGGAAGCAGAGCTGACTACTCTCCTACGTCGCTATCGAGGAAGAGCTGTTCTCGTTGTAGACGAATCTTATTTTATTAAGAATCGCGATTCAAAAAGAACACAATCTCTTCGAAGACTTCGTGAATGGTCTGGTCGTGCTTTTGTCCTTTGTGGCACGCCCGCCCCGAATTCTCCTGTAGATTTAGTTGAACAGTTTAATTTAGTTGATATGGGTGTAACATTTGAAAATGTTAAACTACCGGATGATCGTGCAGAGGCACTCCCGATTGTTCGAAGAGCAATAAATGAACGTGGGCTCTATGTTCGCCATTTAAAGCAAGATGTACTCCCAGACTTACCTGAGAAAAGATTTCATACTGTATACGTACCATTAGCTGAGAAGCAAAGGGAAATATATCTAAAAGTGTTGCAAGGTTATGTTAAAGATCTCAGTTCGACTAATGATGAGTCATTTAAGAAACAGCTTGGACATTTTCTAGCACAAAGGAGTGCATTATTACAGATATGTTCTAACCCTACTTCTGTGGTATCAGATTACCAAGAAACACCAGCTAAATTACTAGTATTAGACGATATACTTGATGATTTAATACGAGTAAAGGGAGAAAAGGTTGTTTTATGGTCATATTACAGAACTTCCCTTGATGCATTAGTAAAAAGATATAAAAAATATCATCTTGTTCGTTACGATGGTACTGTTTCTTCTGTTGAGGAGAGACAACAAGCAGTAAATATGTTTCAGGATGATCCTTCGGTAAGCTTGTTTATAGGGAATGCGGCAGCAGCAGGGGCTGGACTAACACTTCATCGAGCCAGATTTACTATATATGAATCGTTTTCGGATCAAGCTGCGCATTATTTACAGAGTCTGGATAGAACCCATCGGAGAGGCCAAGACAGGGATGTAGAGTATATCATTTTACTAGCCGATGAGACAATAGAGATAAAACAATATCAAACATTACAGTCAAAACAAAATGCTGCCAGGGATTTACTTGGTGATAATGTAAAGGAATCACCTACAAGGGATCTGCTTCTTAACGAAGCAATCGAAGCGGCAAAAGTACTAAATTTAGATATTATATAACACAATAAAACTGCTCAAACATTAAAATAAATTCTATCGAAAAGTACTCAAATGAGTACTTTTTTTTAATTTATGGATATCTACTGAAAACTAACCAAAAATACAATAATTGAACCCTATGATTTAACCTTAAATGATATGAATTCTAAAGAACGAAAAGAATGGGCAAACGTGGTATATGAACAATTGATAAAAATAAATCCACATCAAATCGATTTTTATGCCGGTAAGAAATATCGAGAATACCTTATCCCACTAATGGGAGAAAAGGGGATAATATGTCATGTTCCGCTTGAAGGAAAAGGAATTGGAGAGCAACTGAGATTTTACAAAGAGCAGCAAGTGAATAGATGAAGTCGGATAAAACGACATTTCTTGAAGAAAAATAGAATGGAGTGCAATTATGTATTCAGGTAAATATGAAAGATTATATCAAAATCTTACTAGAAAGGAGAAAGACGTTTCAAGGCTTACATTATCCATGAATGAAATTGAAGAAATACTTGAGTTTAAATTACCTGCTTCTGCCTATAAATTTCCGGCTTGGTAGGCGAATGAATTTGAAGGAAGCCACACACATGCTCAATCCTGGTTAACCGCTGGCTGGAAAACTACAGAAGTAAAACCTGGATCTCAGGTAACGTTTATAAAAAAAGCTAGCAGCTATATCATAAGAAAATACTAAGGCAGATATCTATTTCCGAAAGTGGAAAAAGTGATAATCATCCCGTATTACAGTTGGATGCCGCACCACCCGTTTACCTCATTGGCCATATTCATTATCACCAATAGCCACCTAGGTACCATCCGATTTTAGCGTGGCTATTTTTTTGTTAATAATGGGGTAACCATAGAATTTATACCTTTTTGTACAATAAAAAATTTATGATTAGTGGAATAAATATAAGTGAATTATAATGTAAACAATGAAAGTACTAGAATATGGAGGAAAAACAAATGAAATTTCCAAATGATGCTGATGGGGATGCTTTACATAGTTTATATAAAGAAGGATTAGATTTTAAAAAACAACAATCAGTAGACTTTTTTGTTGCTGTACCTGATAAAGCAACAGGTGAAAAATTATCAAAAGTACTAAAAGCAGAAGGATTCAATTGTTCTTAGAACTAGACGATGAAACTGAAGAGTGGGCATGTTGTTGCTCTAAAAGAATTTTATTATATTATAATGAATTAATTAAAATACAGAATGAATTAAATAACTTAAGTAAACCACATAGTGGTTATTCAGACGGTTGGGGCGTTTTTGTAGAATAAAAGGATTGATGATGGATTCAAAAAGATGATTTCGACTTCTCTACGGAGAATGTAGTAACAATCGATCAAGCACTAGAACCCTTTGAACAATAGAAGGAGAAGTAGCTTAGGTACGGTACTGCACTAATTCTGGCAATTTATTAAAAATCCTCGAGCCCTAAATAGGAGTCGAGGATTTTTTATTTGATTTATATCCTTTTAAGAACACCCTTTTTCACAAGATTAATAAGAGTACCCTTATTCTTATAACGATTATAGGCAATTAATCTATTTAAATCTTTAGTGGTTAGTTTGGATGGATCAATTGCCAGTTCAAATTCCTCTTTTACTTTTTCAATCAACGAAAGCGCATATTCGATCTGCTTTGCTGATAACGTATAATCTTCATCCTGGTTGGAAACTTGATTTCCCTTTTCAGCGAGTGTAGTTTCTAATGCAGCAGCATGTTCCTTTAACTTTGATTCGACTAATGCCTCCACGTCCGCTTTACTTATTGATTGATTTTGAGGAGTACTAGTATGTTGATTTGATTTAAAAAACTTCTCTATTATACCTTTTAACAATTCATTCACTCCATTTTCTGCGAGTCGTAACTATTTTTATCTGGTCTTATTTTCCTATAATACTATTAATAAAGTAATATAATGTAGAACACAATACTTTTGGGAGACTTTTGTTATTTTTGGTAGAAGATAGTCAAAGAATATCGATTATTTCTTAAGTAAATAGAAGTATTTTGTAATATTATGGGTGAAATGGCCTAATTGTAGTATAATGGAGAAAATTGCAATTTTTGGAGCGGTTGTTATGGCTATTACGATTCCTGAGACAATTCGATCATCTGCGACAACAGGAGAGAGGCTGTTTTTTCGAACGCTTAAGACCTTTTTACCAGACGATTACATAGTTTATTTTGAACCTGATATACAAGGAAGAAGACCTGATTTTGTCATTATTGGGCCTGACCTTGGAATAGTCGTATTAGAAGTTAAGGATTATACGAAGAATACCCTTTTTCAAATTAATCATGATGAATGGCATATTGTTACTACTTCAGGAGATCAAGCGGTTATTAAAAGTCCGATGAAGCAGGCAAGGGACAATATGTTTCATGTTGTTGATACATTAAAGAAAGATAAAAGTCTAATTCAATTAGAGGGTAAATAAAAATTTCAATTAAAGTCCCCATATGGACATGGGGTTGTTTTTACAAGGTTGTATTCTAAGGATTTTGTTCAAGAGGGCTTTACTCAGTCATTGAGCCGAATCTTTGTTTTACTAGGGATGAAATTGATCCAGATAAAGATGGGTTTTCAGAAGAAATATTAATGGAAAAGATTCTCAATATGTTTGTGGTTCCATTCCGATTAAAAGAATCACTATCCATAGAGGACATCAATGCAATTCGTTATCACTTATTTCCGGAGGTACGGATTAGTGCAGAATACAAACCTCCTGTACCTTATCAGGACCAGCTTCTGTTATCGTTGCATGATATTAAAACCATGGATCTTCATCAGGAGAATTTAGCTAAACAGATAGGGGATAAGAATCGGTTAATTCGGGGAGTTGCGGGAAGTGGTAAAACGATTATATTAGCAAGTCGAGCAAAGATGTTATCTAAACAGAATCCAGATTGGAAAATTCTAATCCTCTGTTACAATATTTCTCTTTCAAATGCGATCCAACAAATGATCCTTTACATGCTCAATGAGCCGGAGGATTTATTCGATTTTGATCCAAATGCAAAGTCTGTGCAAAATGAGAATATTATTGTCAGGAATTTTCACTCCTGGTTAAAGAATGATTTAAGAATAAGAGAGCAGCAGCTCCCAGATATCATAGAAAAACTTGAAAGAAATGAAGCGATTCTACCTACATATGACGCCGTTTTGATTGATGAAGGGCAAGACTTTGAAGCTGACTGGCTCCGCCTGGTTAGTTTATTAATTAATGCAGATACACAGTCTCTCTTATTAGTAGAAGACCGCGCACAGACTATTTATCAGCGAAAGCGTTCCTATCTTGAAGATACAGGTCTAAGTTTTCGTGGAAGATCAAAGGTTCTTTCTATTAACTATCGGAACACCAAGCAGATTGTAAAATTTGCTTGGGAATTTTACCGCAAACATTCGATGTTTAAGAATAAAGTAGTCAATCGTGACCTAGAAGGTGACATTATTGCACCACAGAGCACTAAGCGGAGAGGGCCAGAACCTGGTATAGTAAAGGCAGCTAATTTTTTTGAGGAAATGAGAATTGTTGCTCGCTCCATCAAGAAACTTCATATGGAGAAAAAAGTCCCCCTTGAGGACATGCTCATTCTATACCGTGTTAAAAGGACTCATAAAATCCCTGTTATTGATATAATCCAGCGTTCTTTGAAAGATGAAGGATTACCTTACTTTTGGATCACGGAGAACGACGTTTCAAAACGATCATATGCAAAAGATGATGGGAAGGTTAAAATCAGTACCATTGATAGCAGTAAAGGATTAGATTTCAGAGCTGTTTTTATCGTCAATGTTGATTCCATGCCATTTCCACTCGAAGAGAATAAGGAAAGGGAAGTTTCATTGCTATATATTGGGATGACTAGGGCAAAGGAATATTTATGTCTATCTTATTCAGGAGAATCAGAGTTTACACATTATTTGGATAGCATTAACCAAATGAGAAAAGAAATAAAGCCTGGAATAAATAAAGTAAATTAATAAATATAAATAAGCCTATACATATTTTATAGGCTTGTTTTGAGATTACGAAAAAGTTTATTAGATTCGATCAAGCCAATTTAAAAATTTTGTTCTGCTTCGATCATACCAATCATTACAAATTAAGTATCTCGCACCATTAATTTTATAAATTCGACTCCAGTATCGACTACATCCATTAACCATTCTTAATTCAAAAGGGGATTGATCCGAATTAACTTTTTTAGAATGGGATAGTTAACATCAAAGGTTAATTTGGCGTACTTCTCGTCTAACAAATGCTGAATCATTTCGGCAGATAACAAATTATTGCTAATTAGTCTATCAAATTCATTTCGGACCAATGCCCCAATTTTTAGTTGGTATATATCTTTTTCAAGTTGTTTTGTCACGTTGCGCCCTTTAAAGAAGCTTCTATAAACTGGTTTAGTTCAAGAGTTCCAAATGTTTTTTTCCAACGTTTCATTTTCTAAAATACTCATTTCCCACTGGTTCCAATATTCTATCCATTTTTTCCTGTATCCATTAATAATCCTCTTTTATAAAACAGACTTTTTCATAACAAGTAATTGCTGTAGCTTTGAAATAATGTTTGAGCAAAAATAACTTGCAAACCTTTATTTTACGATAAATAAAAAGAATCCATTTTGAAAAAAGATTGTTCAATATGGATTCTTTTTCATTAGATTTTAGTTTATAAAATAGATTAATCATTTTTTACCTATGTTGTTCAACATTGGCTCCCCTAAAGTTGAAAAAGAAACAATAACCTTATATCGAATACAAAAATATCTTTTATACAACAGGGTGATTCTATGGTCTTAGTATAGGAGATCGATGACAATCTCTAGAAAGAGTTAATGTATCGACACCATATATATTCCAGTCACAAATTGGTCTTTCAAAATAAAGGGCATCATCATCGTTGGGAGCGAAACGTGCAATATGAACATGAGCTCCTGACGTAATGCCTGAATCATCCACCCAACCTACCTGTTGCCCTGCTTTGACCTTTGTCCCTGGAGCAAAATTGATTGGTGTAACGTGAGCGTATTCGGTGTAGTACCCATCATTACCTTTGACTATAACGTTATTAGCCCCCTGTGGGCAGTTGTTCCTATCAGAACAATGGGGACAATTGTTCTTGCTAGATACTACTGTGCCCGATTCCATGAAATAAACAGGTGTTCCAGAGGAAGTTCCAGTAGTACCCCATTTAATGCCCTGAAATCCAACATCTTTCGCGAGATGACCAGGTTCACATTTTTGCCAGATTTCATAATTGACACCCATATGGGCACCCGGTTTAAAGGGGGGATTACAATATATTTTTCCCAAATGTATATCGCTCCTTTAACAAATTAATGTTCTCTTTTTCCTGACTGTATCACAAACATTACCTTTTACATGGAGATACACATGGTAATTTTATCGTGGAGCAAAAATAAAGGAACTATTGTTGAGAATTAAAAGTGGGATTACACCTTCTACAAGGCATAAGTTCGTAAATTAACTTCCACATCATATTCCTTAACGTTAACCTTCCCATATCTCCCTAGACCTACTCCCTCACTACCTTAGGAAAAAACTAATTTTACAGAAGTGTTTTCCATCCATATTTCACAAATCTTGGTTTTGGATTTTAAAAACAGCAACCTACATTTTTAAATTACCCTGACGGCGAAACAAGAAATTTGTTTTCACTTCATAATACATTTTGAAAAAGGAAATCTTATTAATAGTAGATATATATATAAAGGACCGGACAATATTTGGGTACAACCGAAATACGTGTAATTTTAAGTCATAGGCTAACTTTTTATTTCCAAAGCCGTATTTAAGTAGTTCTATAAACGTATAGTACAGTTTGTAACGGTTCGTTGTTTTTGATACTGAGTTTTAGAACCGGAAAACAATAAGTTTTGATTGCTTTTATAGGGTGCCTAACCTGGTACTGTAAACGTGGGTTTGGAACAATTCGATTATATCAACGTTTGGTAAATAATGTAACGCTATAACCCATTTTTACACGTACCTCGGCTGAACCCCATGCCCATCAAGCTAGGTTAAAACGATTCCTTCAAAAATGAAAAAACGCTATGCTTTTCGTAAGAAGTTTACGAGAAATGATGGTGTTTTTTTATGAATCCTATCATCTCTAGTGAACTAACACTTTTCGCACAAGAATTACAACGCTTTTTATCTCCAATAGTCCTTCAAGAAATCGCAAAACAAGTTGGTTTTGTACAGTGATCTAGTAAGTATCAAGCAGATGAACTCATCGCTCTTTGCGTTTGGCTCAGCCAAGAAGTCGCTAGTACATCACTTACGCAACTATGTAGTCGTTTAGAGGCTTCGACGGGTGTACTAATGAGCCAAGAGGGACTAAATCAGCGCTTTAATCCTGCAGCTGTCACATTCCTCCGAGAAATCTTTACTTCACTCCTAACACAAAAACTCTGTTTAAATCAATCGCTTTCTTCAGACATGAATTGTGCTTTCGAATGTATTCGGATTTTAGATGCGACTGTGTTTAAGCTACCTGATTCCTTCGCTACTGATTATCAAGGCTCTGAAGGGAGTAGTAATACTGCAGGGGTGAAAATCCAATTGGAATACGATTTATTTAAGTGGTCAATTTAAACGATTTATTTTATTAAAGATTACTTTCCGTTACTGTTTCAAGCTATAGCAGTTGGAACAGAAGAACTTTTGAAAATTCTGCATCGTTTATATCAACTGCTCAAAAAGAACGGTCGTAAATGTCATCGGTATAAGGAGAAGACCGTCTTTGATATTCTAGGAGTTGTGTATGAAACGACGGTGAACCATAGATAAGCTGCCTAGAAAAACAACCTTGTTTTAAAAGGCTTTTTTGGTATTCCAACTTTTCCATCACTGGCTAGTGTTGAAACAAGGATCATTTCGTATCTAGAAATTTATGTTGTTAGCTTGATGGGTATGCGGCTGAACCCCTATATGGCCCTTTTTCATGCAAAATAACCGCAGATCCTTATTCTGGAAATGCACCGATTGGTTAATTACTGGTCGATACTCTTTTGTTTAAAATAATTTCAGAAATCCTATTACCTACAATGACTAATCTAAAGCAGCAATAGCACCTCCTACACCTGATTGGATTGACAAATCCTCTAATCTTTTAACCGAACAACACCTAAATCACATTCTTTATATTAATGAGAAAATGTCAAGAACAAGATAGGCTAATTCTCCTTTCCAGTAGATAATCCTACAAACAAAATAATACTATATAATAAATCAAGCCAAAAATGGTTTGTTGATATAATCAATTCATTCGCATAAAGAGACATTTTAAATACATTTTATAAAGGAAGGCTTATATTTTATGAAAGGACAGACAGTCTATGGAGGTGGAAAGTCTTTATTAAAGGAGGGAAATTTTATGGCGTATCTATGCTGTTTTTACAAAAGTAATCACGGAAGGCCTGGAATTACCAAATGCACGACACAAGATTTTTGTCCTACTCAGGATGATTATACTCTAACACATCATCATGAGACTGATCGGTGTGAAGAATGTCCGCCTGGAGGTGGAGTTATGAAAGCTTCGGGGTGTGATGAATGTTATCAAGGTGTTATGTATGACACTGATCCTACTTTATACGATGATGATTTAAATAATAATCCGTAAAATGTAAAGATTTCCTCGAATAATAAAAGATTTATTATTCGGGGTTGTTCTTTAAAGCTTATCACTATTTAATGACAAGAGCTTATGGACCTACTAATGCTAGAAGTTGAACTAGATATCTTTTCAGGAAGACCCAATCCTGTATGGATTTTTCTGAGGTAGAATTGAAGGAACTGCTTAATATATTATTATCTGTTCCTACATAAATTTCACCAGTGAATACGCCTGACGAACAGTTTAGCCTTGGTTTCCGTAGATTGATTGATATTCTTCGGAATATCTTCAATTAGTTCCTTCACATTTTGCCCCTCCATTTTTAATTGAATTGTATAGTAACATAATGAATATATTCTTTTCCAATATGTATCTTTCCTCTCATTATTCAATTAAACTGACCTTAACTAATACCAATCGTTTTCAAATCAATCAAATTTACACAATACCTTATTCAATAATCTGGCCCTTTAATTAAACAAAAAAGGGAAGGTGCCGTCTATTGCCTTGATTGTACATATTTCGACCATGTTGCTGCGCTACCCTATCTATGATAGAGTAAGCGGTAATTGGTAATTTCTACAAGGTGAATCGTCATTTGTTATGAGGTACTCATTACTCTTTCTGAAGATAGTGATTTTAGCTGGTGAAATTATTGAACCGGAGTAGGCCTGAAAATTTACGTATGTAATTGTCTATCATATAAAATTTGAAACTAATATAATATCTTAACGTATATCATCTTATAAAGTCATTGTTATATTTTCAATGGGGGAATATTAATGGAAAAATCTCTTAGAATTGCAATTCTTGGGGGAACAGGCAAAGTAGGTCGTTACATTGCAGAAAAAGCGTTAGAAAGTGGCTTCCAAGTTCGTATGCTTATTAGGAACCTAGATAAGTTAGCATATTTTGATAACAGAATTGAGATTATTAAAGGGGATGCTCAAAACATAGATTCTATTCGTTGTCTACTCAAAGATTGTAATATTGTCATAAATACCTTGGGACAACCTGTAAAGGATTTACCGATATATAGCAGTGTAACTAATAATGTTCTATCTATAATGAATGAATTTGCAATTAGAAGATATATTGGGGTTACAGGAGCATCTCTTAATATAGAAGGTGACAACAAGAAATTGATAAATAGAATTGGAGCAAAAATATTTGAAATCTTATTTTCTAAGATGATGATAGATAAGAAAAAAGAACTAAGCATTCTTATAAATAGTAATATGGATTGGACACTTGTACGTTTACCATTTGTTATTGAAGGTTCAGAAACTGGTAATATAAAGGTAAATTTATCGGATATGGAAGGTACAAGAATTACTAATGCAGATATAGCAAAATTTATCATTAATCAGGTTAGTGAAACGAAATATATAAGGAAAACTCCCTTTATTTCAAACTGATTAGCGAAAGACAAAAAAAGGATAAGTAACAATAGAAAGAGAAATCAATTGGTTTAAGCACCTTTCTTTTGATAAAAAACAATATTAATCTTTATCAGAGCCCAAAAGTTAATGATGTTGCAGTCTCTTTGGCTATAGCATTTTAAATAGAATTTAAGTTTCCTAAAAAGTAACGCCTACGCGCATCATATTAGCAATGCTGCAATCATTTATCTCTAACCGAAGCACATTATTTTACCTTGTTACATTATTTAATCTTTATGTAAGACTAGAAATACAAAAAAATGCTTAGTTCCTAGTGTAAGAGAACCAAGCATTTTTTGTATTTAAATAGTTTTCGCAGCAACAGCTACTTTTTGTCTCTTATCTTTCCGCGCCCATGCAATTACAATCGCGATAATCAAAGCAAATCCTAAGTATCCCATGGTGGAGTAAACTTTCCCAACAAGTGTTGTAAATCCTACTAAACTTGCACCAAAACCGAGTAAGCCCGTAACAACGACTGCTGGCTTAAACGATTTATTTTCTGGCTTAATGAAACGAACGGTAAAGGAATAGAACATCCCGACCGCTGTGTTATACATCATACCAAGAAGGGCAATCGCCATTAGCACGCCGACAGCCGGGTGAATCTGGTTAGCCAGTTCAAGTGTTGGCATGGCAATACCGGCAACAACATCAATTTTCACTAGCATGGCAATATGAATTAAAATAATTAAGGCACCCAGCATGATTCCTCCAAAGATCCCCCCCATGCCTGCTACTTTACGGTCTTTCAATGTTCCACCCATCACAATCAATAATGCTGCGCCGGCTGCAATATTATAAGAAACATAGAGTAGGGCACCTACCAACCAGCTGGATGCTCCTGAAGCTTGTTCCTTTGCTAGTGCATCTGCTTCAGCGAGAGAAATGTCCATTGTAAAGATGGAATAAAGTAAAATGGCAAAGATGATCACCATTAAATACGGTGTCACCAAGGCAATTAAGTTGATAATATTTTGTACATTTAATAATAAGGTTAGGATAGTGGCAACTACCATAATGATGCTGCCAATCATGGGACTTATGCCAAACATTTGCTCAAATGTTGAACCAGCGCCTGCAAACATGACTACTGCAACACCAAATAAGAAGAAGGTAATCAGTACGTCAAAAATGAATCCGATATAACGGCCGCCTAAATAATAAATAACCCCTTTATGAGAAGCTGTCTGTAAATCTGTTCCCAGCTGTGCAAGTGTATACCCTAAAAACATAAAGAATAGGGTAGCAAGGACTCCGCCAACCGTTCCCCAAATGCCAAAGCTAGTAAAATACTGCATGATTTCTTGTCCTGAAGCAAAGCCGGCCCCAACGATCAGACCGACGAATGCTCCACCGATTTGTAAGCTTCTCTTCATCGAAACCAACTCCATTATTTGTAATTTTTCTTCGCGACTGTAAATGATTCCACTGCTTCCCGGTCGACTTCGTAGCCAATTCCTGCTGTTTGAGGCACTTCGATATAACCGTTTGCTGCTACCACTTCAGGCAGGATAATATCTTTTTCCCAATAACGATTAGAGCTGGCTGTGTCTCCAGGTAAAATAAAGTTGGATAACGTTGTTAGTGCAACATTATGAGCTCGTCCAATACCTGATTCGAGCATCCCGCCGCACCATACTGGAATGCCATTGGCTTCACAGTAATCATGGATTTTTTTCGCTTCTGTTAATCCGCCGACACGGCCGATTTTAATATTAATAATTTTTGTACTGCCAAGTTCTACCGCTTTGCGCGCGTCCTCTAAAGAGTGAATACTTTCATCTAAGCAAATAGGGGTTTTAAGCACCTTTTGCAAATGTGAATGATCGATAATATCATCGGATGCTAAAGGCTGTTCAATCATGGTTAATTCAAATTCATCCAGCTGTTTTAAAAGCTCTGCATCGTCTAAACGGTAGGCGGAGTTTGCGTCAGCCATGATCGCCACGTTCGGAAAGTTTTCTCGTAATGTACGCATGACATCCACGTCCCAGCCTGGCTTAATTTTTACTTTAATCCTTTTGTAGCCTTCCTTTACATACTCATCGACTAATGCAACTAAGTCATCAATGGACTTTTGAATACCAATCGAGATGCCGACTTCAATTTTGTCCTTTTTCCCGCCAAGTGCGGAAGCGAGAGATTGATTGGTTTGCTGCGCGTAAATATCCCAAATCGCACCTTCAATCGTTGATTTCGCCATGTTATTTTTCCGAATAGGGGAGAATATTTCACTTACTTCATCGGGATGGTTGATTTCTTTGTTTAAAATTAATGGAATTAAAAAATCCTCCAGCATATGCCAGTTTGTTTGTAAGGTTTCTTCGTTATACCAAGGGGAGTGGAATGCTACGGATTCACCCCAGCCAATCGTGCCGTCTTGATCTTTGGCTTCCAGTAATAAAAAGTCTTTATTGGTAAATGTCCCAAAGCTGGTTGTAAACGGTGCTTTTAATTTCATTTGTAAATGACGGATGGTAATATCGGTAATTTTCATTGTGGTTCTCCTCCAAGTGCTAACGTTTCTATTTTTACAAAAATGTATTCATTATAGGTTTCATATGGCTGTAATCGAACCGCCGCGTATCCCGCTTTAAATAAACGTTGGAATAGGGTACGTGTCTGCAAACGCCAGTCCATTGAAAGTTCTTGGCTAGATGCTTTAACGGACTGGAAATCCTTCGGCACTGCCAGGGAATAAGCAGGCTGTGTTAGTTCTTGTTCCTTGCCTGAAACGAATACTGGTAGGTTTTCTTCATTAAATGTAAGAGAGTTTAAGGCAGCAGCGCCTTCGATCGTTGGTATATGGTTTTCAACCACATAAGGACTGGTTATATGCCAGTGCAGTTCAAAGCGGTCTGATGGCAATCCTTGATTAAAGCCGTCTTGCATTTCACCATAGCAATTTTCAACATAGGTATCACAAATACCATTCAATTTTGTTAAGTTTAAGTAACCGTTTCGGGTTTCGAGCGGATCGTACGTCCAGTGCATCCTGTCATAGCCTTTTACAATCGCAATTTCGCGCTGGGTACGTTTGAGTTTTTCACCAATCCCTTGTGACCGGTAGTTTTTGTCAATCCCAAGCATATGGGAGCATAAATAGGGTTTTCCATCGCGAAAGCCTGCAAATCCATAGCTAAAGCCGATTAATTGCTCGCCGTCATAGGCACCCACCATAATGCCACCGTTTTTTACTGCGGTTAACGTTTGGTGAGTCGGAATGGATTCTGTTCCCCAGACTTTCCATTCAAGCTCTTGAACTTGTTCCATTTCAGCAATTGTTTTTAATTCTCGAATTTCAATCATTTCTTTTCGCTTCTTTCTACTTGTTGTAACGCTAGCACCAATGCTCTTGTAATAATTTCAGCACCCGTTGGAAGGCGGTCCGTGTTAAATGTCATTTGTGGATGATGAAGTCCAGGTGTGACACCGCAGCCAAGTCCAAGCATGGTGGTTTGTAATTGTGGGTTAGAATAAGCATAAAAGTGGAAATCTTCGCCGCCAGGTGTGACCACTTCTGGTGTGCAGTTTTCTATCCCTGCTACATCGATAATCGCTTGCTTCATAATCGCCTTTGCTGTGTCATTTACTTGAGCTGCCGCAATATGAGCATCTACTTGGTAATCAATTTTTGCGCCGTACATTAAACTCACTGCCTCAATTACTTTCTCAAAGCCAATCGTTAAGGCTTCCATCGTTTCATTTTCTTGAGCACGTGCGTCAATACTAAAGGTTGCTGTCCCAGGAATAATATTTGTTGACGTGCCGCCTGCTTGTAGCTGGGTCATTTTAATAGAGGCTGACTGGGATGGACGAATCCAAAGACGTTTGAGCCCGTCAACTAATGCCGCAGCCACCTCGATGGCGTTCACCCCTTGCTCAGGCCGGGCCCCATGTGCTTCAACCCCATGAATCGTTCCTGTAAAAAGCTTTGCTGCCCCGTGATGCAATGCTGGCGCGTAAGTTCCATCCTGCAATTCAACAAGAGGGCGGACATGCGTCCCGAATAAAAATTGCAGAGAATCGACCACCCCTTGTTCCATAAGCGCCTTTGCTCCTTGTGCCTTTTCCTCTGCGGGTTGGAAAATAATGCGGACAGCACCAGGTAAAGTGGGTGCCAGTTCTTTCAGTAAAAAGATGGTGCCAAGTGCCATCGTCATATGTCCGTCATGCCCGCATGAATGATTGGCATGGAATTGACCATCTACTTCCTGCCAGAGGGCATCCATATCGGTTCGGAACCCTACTTTAGGTGTTCCTTTCCCAATGTCTACATATAAGCCAGTCATATGTTCAAATGTATGGGGTTCGAATCCTTCTTGTCGAAGGAGATTCGCGAGATAGGATGTGGTTTTAACCTCGTTCCAGCTTACTTCGGGATTCTCATGCAAATGCTTGAAAATTTGTTGTAACCGTTCTGCTAATTGTTGATCTGTCATCTTTTTCAACTCCATCGATCTGCTATAAAACTGTTTTGAAAGTCATCGTACTTCACCCGTTGCGTGTTGTAGTATTCTGGATCGAATGTCATCATTCCAGTTACCAAAATATTTAAGAAGGAAACTAATGCTGGCATGAGGTCAATGGTCGACAGCTCAGCTTGTTCGAGAAAAAAGGCATAGTCACAATGCTTGTGAATAGGGGCCAGCCTTGAATCCGTAATCGCCAGTACGGGTATACCCCGTTCATGAAGTGCTGCAGCGATTTGAATGGGTTCCTTATAGTACCGATGCAAGGAAATAACTACGACAACGGAATGTTCATCAATTTCTTGCAAGGTACGAATTAGTTCTGCTGTTTCAGTTTGAAAGAGCTTCACATTCGGTCGAAGAATATTCATCGTAAAATGAAGCCACTGTGCCGCCAACAATGATGCACCCGCACCAACGATATAAATATTTTTCGCCTCATGTAATTTACGCGTTGCTTCAGAAAATAATTGCTTATCAATTTGTTTGGCAATTCCGACAATTTTAGAGCTATCTTGGCTCATTCCATTTTCAATGAGACACTGGTCATCGAAAAGCTCTTTTTTCGAGGAAATATAATTTCCAAGGGTGGAGGTGGGTGTATGTTTAAAAACAAATAAGGTAATTTCTTTTTGCAGCTGCGCATATCCTTCAAGTCCCAGCGCATAGCAGAACCGAATCACCGTCGTTTCGCTTGTCCCAGCTTTATCACCGACTTCGGCGGCAGAATGCACTCCGATAAATGTCGGATTACTTAATACAAAATTAGCCACTTTCTGCTGTGCCTTGGATAGTTCATGAAAACGCAGTTCAATTTTATCTTTGATGGTTTGTGTAACCTCCAAAAGAAGCCTCTCCTTTTATTGGCAATATAATGAAGTCTAAACTTCATTTTTAATGTTTTTAACCTTATCATAATTTTCAGACAAATACAATAAATATTCTGAAATTTCTTATTTGCTGAATATAAAAATTTTAGTTTGACACCGAATTGTATGTATTCCTTCACTAATAAAGGAAAAATAATGGGTGTTGTCGAAATAGTAATTGGAAACAAAAACAAGAACAGGTGTATCATAAGAATGAAGTTTTTACATCATCATGATTTATTTAGGGGAGAAGAATTTTGTCAAAAGAATTGTTAAACAAATATACAGCAGAGGTTTTGGGTGTTGTAATTAACCAGCCCCATTGGAAAAAGGACGAGCTTACCAACAGACTTAAACAAGTATTAGATGAAATGAGACAAAATGCAGGATCACAGGAAGTATACTTAGAGTCGATCTTAAGAAACGTAACATTCCTATTCGAAAATACAAGACGTGCAATTTCTTTATTAAAGTTATGTATTGAAGAAGAAAAGTTTATGACCCAAGAAAGCTTTCAACAAGCCATGGTAGAGTTTCCTAAACTAGTAAACGAGTCTAATTTTTTCGTTGAAAATATGCCTCGTTTTAAGGAGCTTGTTTATAAAGGTTCAACGATAGAAGAGCAAGTAGCCCATGCTGAATCGGTTTACTGTAATAGTAAGCTGGTTAACGACATGGCGGTTGATTTTATTGGAACATTCTTGCATCCGAATAACAGAGAATTTATGACCAACTTTATGGAGTATGCTTCAGATGTCATCGTGGATATAGTCATGCAATTTTGTAGAAATTATTCCCGTCTCATGATAGAAGAAATGCACTTAAAGAACTGAGTTAGATAAAAAGAGACTAAAGTAATCTTTAAATAAAAATTAAGTGTAAGAGCTCATTCGAATGAGCTCTTTTTGTTATAGACATAAATGGAAGTTCTAAAGGTTGTTTTCTTAATATTTCACCAATCTCAGGTCAGATTGTGGAACAAAAAATGTAAAGGTAAATGCAAATGATTGCGTGACCTAGTTGAGTTTTTGACGTTCTCTAAGCCTATTAGGATTAAAAAAACAAAAAGTTCAAGCCCTCTTTATCAAAATTTAGAAATATGCAATCTTTACCAAATTTACATTAATAATTTACAAAGCATAAACACAGAATTAAAACTTCCTTGTTACTCTTTTTATAGATTTACTTTCTATATATATTTCTATAAAGGGATGGGGAGATTTATTATGAGTAATTATGATTTGCAAAAGGGATTGGACAGGCGGCGCTTTATCAAAATCGGCGGGTTGAGTACATTGGCATTAACACTAGGGTCAGCGGGCATTCCGGCTAATATGTTCACGGGTAACGTACATGCCGCAGCAAATGAGGAAATCAAGCTTCAATTTAAACCAGACGGAAAATTCAAGATTGTTCAGTTTAACGATACCCAAGATGATGAAAACATTGACCGTCGTACGATCGAATTGATGGAAAAAGTTCTTGATACTGAAAAACCAGATTTTGTTGTCCTTAACGGCGACAACATTACAGGTGGCTGTGATACACCTCTTGAGATGAAACAAGCGATAAATAATGTAGCACAACCGATGGAGCAGCGAGGGATAAAGTGGGCGATTACATATGGAAACCATGATGAGGACTCCACTCCAAAAAGTGGCCTAAATGAAGAGGATATGCTCGAAATTTACATGTCTTACAAATACAATTTAAACAAGCCGAGTGTAAAAGATATTAATGGAACAGGAAATATGAATCTCCTTATCAAAAATTCCAAAGGTACGGATGCTGCTTTTAATCTTTGGCTGCTTGACAGTGGGAGATATGCTCCTAATACCATTGCTGGTCAAGACTTTAAGGGATATCCAACCTGGGACTGGCTGCGTTTTAACCAAGTAAGCTGGTATTACGAAACCTCTAAAAAATTAGAGAAACAATGGGGGCACAAGGTTCCTTCGCTTGTATTTATTCATATTCCACTTTGGGAACATCGATATATGTGGTTTGCGAGTGTAGATAGCAGAACGGACGAAAACCACGCTAAAGCTGTGAACAAACATCATATTGTCGGAGAACGAAATGAAGAGGAATGCCCTGGCCCGGTCAATAGCGGCATGTTCTCAGCTATGCTTGAGAGGGGAGATGTCAAAGGTGTTTTCTGCGGCCATGATCATATAAACACCTACATGGGTAACTACTATGGCATCCTGCTTGGCTATGCTGGAAATACCGGTTTTGGTACATATGGTCTTCCGGGTGCAGAGCGAAATAGGCTACGCGGTGCAAGGGTGTTTAATTTGGATGAAAATACTGCAGATGTGCTGGTAGAAACACATATGGTGTTTGCAAAAGACTATGGTATCGATCTGACTGCCAATGACCAGAGCATTTCTCCGGGTCCTATCGATGAAAGCAAGAAGAAAGAAAAAGTAGTTAAATAGATTGGCTAAAACGGGTGGTAACAGTTACTACCCGTTTTATTTTTTGAGGTGGCATAATACTGGATGGGGATAAAAACCTACCTACAGAAAATTTGAAAGTTCCGAATTAATTAGGAAAAAGTTCTACCGCTGTTTTTAACCAGCTCATTGGATAAAGGATGAGCTTACAAAGTGAATGATCCAACTATTAAAAGAGATAATAACAAGGGTTGGATTCGCATGAAGCTTATAAGGACGGTAAGTTTTAGAATATATGGGAAAAATAACTTCATAAAGATACATTTTTTATTATGAATAATACATTTATCGATTATAGAAGGAGTTTTTAGGTGGATATTCTCGATATAAAGAATATAGTAAAGGACTTGCCAGAAAAGGAAGTAAGGTCATACTTGCAATTTATTCTTTATAGAATTGCATTATTAGAGGATAAAGAAAATTCTTTAGTTGAGTTAGCAAATGATCTTAAAGAAATTTTTAATGAAATTCTCTATCCAGAAGTTACAGAGTTAGATCCATTTGGAAAGAGTGATTATAAAAAAGTTAATATACAATTTGGCTACCCATATTTAAGACAACCATTAAAAGAATTAAACTTACTAAAAGAAGAGCTTAGTCTGGCTTTCCACGACAATTTTTCTATTGCTCCTCTATATAGTTTAGATAGCGAAAAGGGACAAACAGATAGATTTTATTGGTTAAAAAACAACCTATCTAATGAATATGAAGTTGAATTTTATAAAAAAAGTTTTCCAAAAATAATTTCTCAATTATTATCAATTCCTGAAAAAGTTCCAATTTACATTTGGGTATCAGAAAATGCAAATGAACAAACAGCTCTTCTTTTTACAATGTTTTTGTTGCGTGAACGAAAAAACAGTATTTATATCATTGATACTGCAACATTGTATAGAAAATTGTTTGAAAAAAAGGCTAAGAAGTATGTACCCTTTTTTTCGGGTGAAATAATTTTAGAAGAATTACAAACCATATATACATATAGTCAAGAAAACAAACACATTTTATCAGACATTGAGCGTGAGCATTATGAAAAAAAGTGGTTAGCCCTTTCAAACAATCCTAGTACATTAAGAATATGGGAAAACGGAGAAATAAAAGTTGTAGCTGAAGACTATTACGATGACTTTATAATTGAAAAAGCTAAGAAGCTGATTGGGAAGAAAAAGGGATTTATTATGTGTGCAAGATTAGTGGGTGAAGTTTATGGACATATTCTTCAATATATCGGAGACGGTTTTTTGGAATATAGGGTTAGAAAATTAATCGAAAAGGGAATTTTTGAATATGAAGGTAGCCTAGAAGCAATGCGTTATTACGGGATTAAATTAAGTAAATCATTTATGGAAAATCACAGTGAAAAGATACATTGAGGGAAGCTTGGAATAAGCTTCTCTTTTTTTTCAGTTCCCCCCACATTCTACAACAACCATACATAAATAATAATGTAGAGGGATCTTACCAACTCCTCATGTGTTGCTAAATACAATTTGGAAGCGTAGAAAAAGATAGATGCTGAAATTACAAGATAGAGTTTATTCGTAGGAACTCTTTTTGTTAAAGACAAAAATTCAGTATTTTGACATTTTTCTCCTTACATTGTTAAATGAATTAATGATAAATTTATTATTGAATCGAAAATAACCAAAGTAATATCAGTAATAGTAAAAGGGGGGGATAAGCTAGGAAACACGTATTTGGTTTCGCATTTGGCATCTTTGAACGTTTATTTTGTTAATAAATCCTCACGAACTTTTATGTTAAACTCTTCAAGTTATTTCCATACTTTTATCACAAAGATATTCCTCCCTCTTGATTTTAATATCATTTCCTATTATTTACTTTCAGTTTCCTACTATTGCATTCCAAGCTTCTAAAATGGTTTTCCAAGGAAGTTTTCAATGGCATAATCTTTCTTCCAGTTAGTCGAGGGAATTCGTATTTTTCTGAGCTAATTTAATAGATCCAAGTAATTTTTTCGAATTCATAAAAATGGAGGTTTTGTTATGGAGGAAACACTTAATAGTATTCTTTCAGAACTACAGCATCTTAATAAGGACCAACAAGAAGTAATGAAAGGGCAGAAGGAACTTATAGGGCGTATAGAAAGTTTAGAAAAAGGTCATAAAAAGTTAATGACAAACTGAATTAATTAAACAAACAACCACACTTATGACTGAAAACTTCACGGATATTCGGAAAGATATGAAAGCATTAGCATTGGATGTTAACTCTGATGTTGAGCTTTTATTCAAAGAAATGGCTGATGTAAAGAGAAAAGTCAATAAACTTGAAAAGAAATAAATACAAGACATTTGGCAACTAAGTGAAATTTCTTAAATTAAGCGGATCACTTGATGGGTATTGTTTAATAAGGCATAACATATGAAAAATGGTCAAATCTATGAGATTATTTTCGATGCGGTGGGCAATACATCTTACAGAATGTAAAGGATCTCTCACGCAAAAAGGTGTCTACCTTTCCACGGTATTTTCATTATCCATTCTTTTTATAAAATAATTACGGAAAAGAGCTCATTATTGTGAGCTCTTTTTGTTATAGATTTGCCTGCCTCCCTCACAATATTAAGTTGCCAACTATTCTATCATTTTCTATCTATCTAAAAACCTATCTACCTTCACCAAAATCCGAGAATTACTGGCACCGAATGTAAAAATGTGCTGATACCATCGGACAGAGGCCTTGTCCCTTTTTTTGAAAATTCATACGTTACATTACGTGCCTTGAGGCTTATAAAAGATCTTCGGTACAAATGAATGTTTAAAAGGGAGAGGTTATGTTTGGGTATAAGAAGATGTTGTTGTGAATGCCCTGATTGTAGAGGTAGTTCATGTTTTGAATTCGAAAGAAGGGTGAATAATACAGATTTTGATGTTCAAAATTTCCCACGTATCACTCAAAGTGAGACAAGCATTGGACGTTTTGGAGATTTCATTCTTTATGGATTTAATGATAGCAATGATGCAAATCTTAATAGGTTTTCAGGATTTGCCTTTTCAAACAACCTTGGGTTAACTTGGACGGATGGAGGTTCTCTGCCGGTAAATCCAAACGGATTGAATGGAGGAGATCCAGTCATTGCAGTTGATCGAAATGGAGTTTTTTATTATGGCCAAATTGGAATAGAAGTGGTGAATGGTAACCGACAAGGAGTTATCAGTGTCTCAACCGGCACGTTTACCCCACAGGGAACCATCACTTTGAATCCCCCTCAAGTAGTGGGTCGAGGGCAAAATATTGAAAATGATATTTCACAGGATAAGGAATGGATTACAGTAGGTCCTGATGCTGCTAGACCAGGACAAGAAGCTCTGTATATAACATGGACAGACTTTTCTGTTAACCCGCAAACGATCCGTTTTTCAAAATATGCCACAGGTGTCAATTTAACTCCTCTTATTACAGACCAAGTAATTGTACCTGGAGGGGGTGTACAAGGCTCATTTCCTGTAGTGGATGCTGCGGGCAATATTTATGTTTTTTATTTAGAGAACAATGGCTTTAATGTTTTGGGCCAGCCTAATCGTACCATTCGCATGGTCAGATCAACAAATGGCGGGGTAACTTTTCCAACGAACGTAGCAGTTTCGGCTCCTTTTGCTGCCGCCGCTACTGATACAGTCGCTTGTGCTCGACCGTCGATTGGGCTAGATAATACAAGGCGGATTCGAATGAATGAGTTTCCTCATGCTGCTATTGGGCCAGATGGCACCCTTTATGTTGTGTGGAGTCAAGGCAGTGTCGTGAACGGAACTACCATCATTGATGTGATGTTAGCGTACAGCAATAACCAGGGTAATACGTGGACCACCGTGAATATGACGTCTGATAGAAATACTTTTGCGTTCTTCCCTTCTGTTGCGGTCAATCAAAACGGAGCCCACGTTCAGTATAATCGTTTCAATGACCAGGGAGGCACGCTTCAGGGTATCGGGAATGGTAGCTTTGCTATATTTGTGAGAAGCTTTTCTATTGCAGGTGGCATAAGAAATGAAAGAATGGTAAGTACCGAATTTTCCCCAATTCCAGTCACAAACCCTAACCCAGGTAATGATGTAGCAAGATGCTATATGGGCGATTACAATCAAATTATTACTGGCCCTGGAAATTGCTTGCTCCACTCCTGGGGAGATAATCGAAATGAAATTACTGTCAATAACATCACTCGTATTAACCCTGATGTTTTCTTTAGTAGAACCATCTCGTGCATTAATGAATTATGAGAACTTATTCCTATTAAAAAGTAGCAAAGGAGGGCAAGAAAATGGATTGCAATCCATGCCAAAATAATCATTCATTGAGTAATGCCAATCAAATGTCAAACATGATGCCAGCAAATTATGATCAGCAAACTCCTGTTAAGAAGTCACAAGTATCGAAGAAACGTAATCGTAAATGATAGGGCTATCCCTTCTGTCATTTTAACCTAAACTATAATCCACCCTTGGATTCTACCTAATAGACCAACCCTTTAAGGCACAGCCTATTGCCAATCTGGACATGTTACCAGCATGTCTAGTCTTTTTAAAATTATTCAAAACTTAGTATCGTTATGGCTTGAAAAGATGAGTAATCCCTGAAGGATTTTTGTAATGTTTATCCTACTAGACCAGTCATTGATATTGACTGGTCTTTTTGAATTTACGATCTATAAAAATCCTATACTAGCAAAGGAAATTTAACTATTTTTTAAAAATTGAAACTTTATTGTAAAATGGCCGTATTAAAAGTTATAGCCTTATAGAAAGAGGGGGAGACAGCATGGGAAATATAAATAAAATCTATAAAACTGTCGGACTTATAATTTTAGGCGCCATCCTCGTTATTGTTGGATTAACCACTTGGTATACGGTCGATGAAAGTGAGCAAGCCGTTATCATTACCTTTGGAAAGGTTGAAGAAGGCGTAACCGAACCTGGGTTACATTTTAAGCTGCCATGGCCTATTCAATCCGTTGAAACGCTATCAAAGGAAACCTTTAGTCTGCAATTTGGTTATGAAGAGAAAGATGGAAAAGTAAAAGAGTTTCCTGAAGAAACAAAAATGATTACGGGTGATGAAAATATCGTGTTAGCGGACTTAGTTGTCCAATGGAAAATAACTGATCCAGCAAAATATTTGTTTAATGCGGAGCATCCAGAAGAAATATTGTACAATTCTACCTCTGCCTCTTTAAGAAGTATTATCGGCAGTTCCAAAATTGACGATGCTTTAACCTCTGGAAAGGCAGAAATCGAAGCCGATGTCCGGGATTTGTTATCAACATTGGTAGAAAAATACGATATCGGCATTTCGATATTGGCCGTTAAGCTTCAGGATGTGGAACTGCCTAATGAAGAGGTCAGAAAAGCCTTTACAAATGTAACAGATGCCCGTGAAACGATGAATACCAAGATTAATGAGGCAGGGAAATATCGAAACAAACGAACCAATGAAGCCAAAGGGGAAGAGGCTGCTCTTAAGTCCAAAGCCCAAGGTGATAAAGCAGCAAGGATTGAAACAGCAAGAGGGGATGTTTCTGTTTTCAATAAGCTATATGATGAATACCGGACAAATCCTGACATCACGCGTGAGCGGTTAATGTTAGAAACACTTGAACAAGTTCTTCCTAACGCTGAAATCTATATTATGAACGATAATGGAGATACGTTAAAATATTTCCCAATCAGACCTTTGGAAAACGCACAGCCAAAGACAAATGGGGAAGGAAGTGAAAAAAATGAGTAATGATAATGTAGTTAGCTTAGAAGGTCGCGGCCCAAAAGGATTCAATTGGAAAAATTATACCAAAATAGGCACCTTTTTCGTCATCGTCATCATCCTCTTAGCCATATTCCTTTCAAGTCTCATTGTTGTAAAAGAAGGCGAATATAAAGTGATTCGGCAGTTTGGAGAAGTGGTACGGATTGTGAAAACCCCAGGTCTAACCTATAAAATTCCATTCATTCAAAGTGTCACGACGCTGCCAAAATATCAAATGACGTATGATGTTACCGAAGCTGAGATTAACACGAAAGATAAGAAACGGATGCTCATCGATAACTATGCCATTTGGAGAATTGAAGATCCGAAAAAGATGATCACCAATGCAAGAACCGTTGAAAAAGCGGAATCCCGAATGGAGGAATTTATTTACTCCGTGGTACGTTCAGAGCTCGGGCAGTTAAACTATGATGAAATCATTAATGATGAAAAATCTTCACGTGGTTCTTTAAATGATCGAATTACAGAAAAGGTGAATGAACTTCTCGGAAATGATCATTATGGAATTGTGGTTACGGATGTCAGGATGAAACGGACGGATCTACCTTCAGAGAATGAACAGTCCGTATTCACAAGAATGATTTCTGAACGAGAATCGAAAGCACAGGAATATTTGTCTATGGGTGATGCAGAAAAGAATAGAATTGAGGCTGATACGGATCGAGAAGTGCAGGAATTGCTCTCAAAAGCGAAAGCGGAGGCAGAATCCATTCGTGCTGAAGGGGAAGCGGAAGCAGCTAGAATCTATAATCAAGCTTTCTCTAAAGATCCAGAATTTTATTCCATGTTCCGTACGTTAGAATCCTATAAAAAGACCATCAATGATCAGACGGTTATCGTCCTTCCTTCTGATTCTCCTTACGCACGTTTACTGATGGGATATATCGATTAATGGTATCACCAAATTAAATAAAATAGAAGTGCCCTGCTATTTCCATTGGAGTAGCAGGGTTTGTGGTTTAAATGAAGGGAGGGAAAAGGAATGAATCGTATACGGATCGTTTCCATTTTATCTTTGTTATTCGGCTTATTGTTTATGCTGGTTCCTGTGGACAGCTCTGCAAAAGGGGAAGTTGTCTATGTGGTGCCGATTGAAGAAACGGTTGAAAAGGGATTGTACGCTTTTTTGAAAAGAGCTGTTGAAACGGCTGAAAATGAACAGGCCGACGCTATTATTTTTGAAATTAATACGCCTGGAGGAGCAGTGGATGCTGCGGCTGATATCGGAAAGCTGCTTACTTCCACGGATATCAGAACGGTAGCTTTTATTAATAACCAAGCGTTATCCGCTGGTGCCTATATTTCATTAAATATGGATGAAATCTACATGGTAAAAGGAGGGACGATGGGAGCGGCTGCGATCATTGATCAGCAGGGGAATACGGCTGGAAAGAAAGCGGAATCCTATTGGTTTGCCGAAATGAAAAACGCGGCAAAGCACGCCGACCGGGATCCCATTTATGCCCTGGCAATGGCAGATGAAAATGTTGATTTACCAGAATACGGAGCTGAAAAAGGAAAATTATTAACCTTAACCTCCGAACAGGCTGTAGAGGTTGGATACGCTGAAGGAATGGCTAACAATCTTGATGAACTCCTTGAACTACTCGGATATACAGAAGCAGATGTACGAACACTTGAAGTAAGCTTTGCAGAAAAAATTGCCCGCTTTATTACGAATCCATTTGTTTATTCGATTTTGCTAACCATTGGCAGCCTTGGTCTTGTATTAGAACTGTACTCACCTGGTTTCGGTGTTCCCGGGTTTATGGGCTTATCAGCATTGCTGCTGTTTTTCTATGGACATCTCGTCGCAGGTCTTGCCGGATTTGAAAGCCTTATTTTATTTATTATCGGGATTGGTCTTATCCTACTAGAGTTTTTTATATCGGGTGGTATTGCCGGGGTCCTCGGTTTAGGGGCCATTATTACGAGTATATTTTTGGCAGCAGATAACGTCGTTCATTTGGGAATATCCTTGCTTATTGCCATTGTTACTGCCAGCTTGGTATCTATTTTTTTGATAAAGGTATTAGGTAAAAAATTGAACCTGTTTAATAAGATCATTTTAACCGATTCCACCAATACACAAAGCGGTTATATATCAAACAAAAACCGTTTAGAATTAATCGGAATGGAAGGCTATGCAGTAACAGTGCTGCGGCCATCTGGCACCATACTCATTGAAGACGAACGGATAGATGCTGTAAGTGAAGGTGTATTTATTAATAAAGGAGCCAAGATAAGGGTGGTGAGAGTAGAAGGGGCACGAATTATTGTAAGAGAAATTCCAAGTTTGGATAAGGAGCATTCTTTTTAGAAGGATTTATGAGTACTTAAATAAAAAGATGCCCCTCGAACAGATAGAAAAATAATTTGCCAGTGAAAATATTAGATAAAATATTGTTAAAAAGTTGGTCCTTGTGATAAGGGACCAACTTTTTCCTTTGCCAAGGTAAAAAATTCTCTATTGAAATGAATGAGTTCCCCGTGTTAATATGTTAAGTGAATTAAAAGAAAATTTCAAAAAATTCAACTCTCTTAATACGAAACAGCGATCCTGTTCATCGGTTAAAGAGTTAAATTTCTTTTTAATGGAAAAACATATGGGGAAACAAGCAAGTTAGTAATCTATCCAATAATATTGTATACTTTTTTATATTAACAACATTGGCATAGTGAATATAAGAAGAAAAGGTTGCGAAATGGGATGGATTTAAGTGAATAAATATGAAGCAGAATTTAGTAATCTTGTTCGCGCGTATCGAAAACGGCATATGGGGAAAGGCCCAAGTCAAGTGAGAACCACTTTTTGTAAGTGCTGGGCCATTTGTGAATTAGAAGGAAATTTATCGCCGATCGAAAAATTTATTGCAACTAAAGATGGTGGAAAACAAATGCTCCGTGCTGCTCGAACAGAAATGGTCAAAGAGATTTATAAGGAAAACCATCCTACTGAAATGGAGGAATTGTTGGGAGCTAACTTCCTTCATGTATTTGTCGATATTGATATTGAAGAGGACAGAGGGATGTCGATTTTCGTTTTTGATCAGGATATTGAAAAAAAGTTTAATGAAGTGTAACAAGTATATAAAAACAAAACAACTACATATTGTTGGCACTTGACAGCGAACCTGTTAAAGACTAACCACCTCGGAGAATTACCCTCTATAAGAGAGGGTCTCCTTGGTGGTTTTTTTATTTACATTAACAACACAAAAGGAGGAACTTAAATGGGAAAAACACTTCATCCAGGACCACAAAAAAAAGCAAAATTACCTGCTCCTGAACATTGGGTAAGTCCAATTCCGTTCGGATTAGGAAAAATAAAGCCAAAGCATATTCGTGATACGATGAAAATCGCCTGGGATAATCGAGATAATTTAGGATACGCAGCGAACATTCTTACAAAAGGTGTTTGTGACGGCTGTGCGCTTGGTGTGTCTGGTTTATATGATCAGACATTGGAAGGACCTCATGTTTGTACAACACGTTTGAATGTCCTTAGGCTCAATACCATGCCTGCGATTAAACCGGATATTCTTCATGCCGATATTGATGAATTAAGAAAATATGATAGTACGGAGCTTCGTAGGCTCGGTCGTATTCCTTATCCGCTCATTCGTAGAAAAGGAGAAAGAAAATTCTCCAGAATCAATTGGGATGAAACGATGGATTTAATTGCTGACAAAATGAAAAAGTTGAATCCAAAGCAATATTCGTTTTATTTAACAGCTCGTGGCATTACCAATGAAAGTTATTATGTTGCTGGAAAGGTAGCTCGTTTCCTAGGGACCAATCATATCGATAACGCTTCTCGGATTTGTCACGCTCCAAGTAAGACAGCGTTAAAACGCTCGATTGGTGTAGGTGCTTCTACCTCTAATTACTTGGATTGGATCGGAACGGATGTTTTATTGTTTTGGGGAAGTGTCGCTTCAAACTCTTCACCTGTTTCATCAAAATACATGCTGGAAGCGAAAAAGAAAGGAACCAAAATCATTGTAGTCAACCCATACCGTGAGCCGGCCATGGATCAATATTGGATTCCCTCTAGCCCTGAGTCTGCCTTATTTGGTACGAAAATTGCCGATGATTTCTATCAAGTGAATATTGGCGGGGACATTGCTTTTATGCATGGAATTATGAAGCATTGGTTTGCCATGGAAGAAAAAGCATATGGTTCAGCAATCAATCACGAGTTTGTTCAAGAACATGTGAACGGATATGAAGAACTAAAGAACAAGGTCCAGGCGCAAAGCTGGGACGATATTATCGAATCATCAGGTGTCCCAAAAGATCGAATTATTAACTTAGCTGAACTTCTAGCAAACAGTAAAAATGCCGTTTACGCATGGGCACTTGGACTAACCATGCATTCTTTTGCAACAGACAATATTTCTCAAGTAGCGAATTTAGCATTGTTACGAGGCCACCTTGGGCGTAAACATGCAGGTCTCATGCCATTTCGTGGACATTCCAGTGTTCAGGGGAGCGGTGAAATGGGAGCCGATCCATTCGTGCTGCCTGGTGGCGGCTGGGATGCCAAGAATATGGAAAGAATCGAGAAACTATGGGGATTTGAGCTTCCAAAATGGCAGGGGGATATCGTCGGTGTGACATTAGAAAACATCGTGCTGCCAGAAGACCATGAACGGAAAGTGAAGCTTTATTATTTGTCTGGCGGTAACTTTTTAGAGACGATGCCGGATCCGGACTTCATTAAATATGCCTTATCAGAGCTAGAAGTTCGGGTCCATCAAGATATTATTCTAAATACTTCTACATTAGTTGATGCAAAGGAAGCCGTTATCGTCCTTCCGGCAAAAACACGTTATGAACAAGAAGATGGAGGTACGAGCACCTCAACGGAACGGATGGTGTACTTCTCACCTGAAATTCCAGGTAATAAAAATAGAATCGAAGAAGCGCGTGCGGAATGGAAAATTTATATTGATCTTGCAAAACGTGTAAAACCTGAAACCGCACACTTAGTTGATTTTGCCGATGGTTTTGCGATTCGAGAGGAGATTGCAAAAGCAAATCCAGATTATGATGGAATTCAGCACTTGAAAAAGCAAGGGGACGTATTCCAATGGGGCGGGGCTTGGTTATGTGAAGATGGAATTTGTCCCACACCAGATGGCAGGGGAACCTTGATTCCAGTTGAAATTCCAGATTTAAATAAAAAGCCAGAACAATTTATTATTACTTCTCGTCGCGGCAAACAGTTTAATTCGATGGTTTATAAAGAAGTAGACCCTTTAAACGGTGCCGGACGCTATGACGTGTTAATGAGTCCCGTTGATGGTCATAAATTAAGTATCGCTGAGGGAGAAGGTATTGTAGTATACAACGGCTTTGGTGTCTTCCAAGGGACGGCGAAGTTCGTTGATATTGCACCGGGGAATTTAGAAGTACACTTCCCAGAGGGGAACTTCTTGCTGCCGCGGGGCAGGTACGAGAAGTTTGCTGGAATCCCAGATTACAATATTACCGTAAATGTTGAAAAAGCCGAGCGCTATAACGCTCGTAAAGACACGCAATATCTGGAAAAGCCAATTGAAGATCTTGAAACTGAAGTTAGTTAATGGAAATAAACATGGAGAGGGGGGACACCATTGTTAAAGGAAATTACAACTTCTCAAAACATTGTTAGATATAATGGACAATGCTTTTTCGAGGAAGAAGATGACATTGCTGTCGAAACGGCGTTAACAATTATTTTAGATGGCAAGGAGTTTGCCACCATGGTTTGTACTCCTTCAGATTGGAACGAATTGGTTGTCGGATTCCTCGCATCCGAAGGTGTTATTCGCTTTTATCACGATATCGAATCTCTTCATATTGATCAAGAAAAGGGATTTGCCTATGTTGAACTTGTAAATAAACACTGTATTCAAAAAGACTTCCATTCAAAGCGATTTATTGGCTCTTGCTGTGGAAAAGGAAGGCAATTTTATTTTCATAATGATGTGAAGACTGCCAAGACGGTGATGACGAAATTGACCATTACACCGGATCAATGCCGTGAGCTAATGAAGAAAATGCAGGAAAGCTCCTCACATTTCCAGCAAACAGGCGGTGTACATAATGCTGCCTTATGCACACGTGAAGGAATCGTTGTATCAAGAACCGATATCGGCCGGCATAACGCGTTAGATAAGCTTTATGGGTATTGTATGATTAACCGAATACCATTAAAGGATAAAATAATTGTTTTCAGTGGCCGAATTTCCTCAGAGGTTTTGTTAAAGGCTGCTAAGATTGGTGTCGGGATTATTCTCTCTAAATCTGCTCCTACTAACCTAGCATTAGATTTAGCAGAGGAACTGGGACTTACAACAGTTGGTTTTATTCGGGGGAACGGGTTTAATGTATATACGCATCAGGAACGGATTCAAGGAATTAAGTCTGCTCGATCGTCTTCGGTGTTATAAGTAAATTAATGTATTATAACCATACCAAAAATAGTACACATAATTGAAAAATAACGAAAAAAACCCAAGGATGCTGTGTCATCAACATTCTTGGGTTTTTTTCATTATGGACTATTAGACAACCACTTATTACTTACGATCGTAATAGAAAAAAGCCTATATCAAAATTAGGATCAGGCTTTTTTTTCTAACTATTGCTACTCTCTACAATCTCAATTTTTGAAGCTTGACGACCCATAATCCCTAATAGTTAATTTTACGTTGTATTCGATTGGGACTTCACTAAATGTTTGGTCCCAATCTTTTTTGACTTTTTCCCATACTTTAGGATGTTCAATTCTCAATCGGGTTCCGAACCCGGCAACGTCGACTTGGTAATCCTTTTGTATTTTTTCTCCTACATTACTTACCAATCGTTTTACTTCTTCTTCAGCGGCTTCTTCAGCTCTTTTTAAAAATTTATTTTCTGAACTTTCCCCCGAAACCTTCCAATTTTCAGAAAGGCGTCCTTCTGATTCGATTTTTACATCAAAAGAGATGTTGTTCCCATTAACATGAGGTATAATTTTACTTTTCATTGTCTTTACCTCGTAAATGATTGGCTGATTTTTAGCATCAAAGGTTTTGACCAAACCGCCTTTTCCCTTTCCGGTTATCCATGTTATGCCTTCCAGTTCCTCTTCATTCAAAAAACCAAGTAGCTTTTTTGTCTTTCCTGATATCACAGCAGCTCCTGAAAAATTAACTTCTCCGTTCGTTGGAATAACATTTTGCAAAAGAAAACTAGATCCTGAATCCATCTTGCCTCCTAATTTAGCGAGTGACATAGGGGGCAAAATCCTTGTTGTTCGATATTCATTATCTGAAATCCCAATCAAACGGAACGCAGGAATTTTTCCTGGTTCTTTTGATTCTAGTGCCTCGTTTGCCAGCCCCTTGCTAATAAACACAAGACAGCTTGGTCTAATCTCATTATCACGAAGATGTTCATCAACTAATTGTTCCAATCTATACTTACGTACAAGATCCTCACTAATAACAATTACTTTAAGGTGGGGGCTGAATATGGGGCGATCACTTCTCAGTGAAAATTCGCGAATCATTTGATGGATGGAATCACCGGTTTCAGAAATATTCAAGTAAGGTTTTTGTTGCGAGCCCCCGCCCTTACTCTCTGAACCTGTTCCTTGTGGGGTAACTATTTGATAAGTCATGGTTATTTTTTCTGTTTGGTTATATCCTCCTCCTTGTTGCTTTAATTCTGTGTCAATAGTTGACTCTTTTCCTTCATCCAGTGCCAAACCTACACTTAAACCTATTTCTTCAATTTCGTGACTGCTCCAGCAACCTGTAAGAAACAGGAGTGCTAGAATGGGAAGTATATCCTTGAGGGACCGTACATTGTTATGGCTTTGCTTCATACTTTCCCACCTTCCATCTTGAAACAATGAGAAGCAGCAACGGTAGTAAACCAAATAAATAAATTGCGACGTTGCCTATCATATCGCCGAGTTTAAATAGGTCATTAATATTTTTCGGCATTATCGTAATGATGTAAATAACCGGAAGTAATCCATACAAAAATGAATGAATATTCTTTTTGAAGAGTTGAGCCAGACCCAAAGCAGCCGCATAGTAGGCGATGGTAAATGTAGCAAATATTTGCATGATCCATATTACGAGTAACATAGACTCAAATCTTTCAAAGATTAAGCCAGGGATTTCAAAACTTCTTATTAAATCAAGGGACGGCCACGTTCTTGTGACCACTCCATCGACGGATAATGCCCCGATAACCATTATGACGGTTATTACATAAAAAGTTAAGGGTATAGCTATTCCGACTACTACAGCTTTTACTGCTTTATCAGGATGTATCATAAATGCCGGAAGGAACAACATGATTTCTAAACCTGTATATGCAAGAGCCGTTGTATTGACCCCTTTTAGTACAGGTATGACTCCCAATCCTAATACTGGACGGAGATTATCCATCTCAAAAATTCCGAAACTCATAAAGGCAACCAGCAAAAAAAGGATAACCGTTATAGGGAAAATAATTTCAAACAGCCGGGCAATTGGGTTGATGCCTCCAATGGTCAAATAGAGACCTACCCAAATAAATGACATAGTGGTTGCCCAAATGGGAGTGCCTTCGAGTAAATAGAATCCTGTTACTTCCACCATGGCACGGACTTGAAAACCGGCAGTTAATAAAAAATAACATACAATAAGAATACTTAGAATCCCGCCTATCCATTTACCTACGATTATACGGCTATATTGATAAAAGGTTTTTTCGGGAAACTGTTGGCTTAATTTTACAATCATAACCCCAGCTAACATCGCGATTAGTCCGCCTATAATAACAGTTATCCAAACATCCGGTGTTTTTACCTTTTCTACAGATGCCCTGGGCAGTGTGAGGATCCCTGTTCCAAGGATAAAATTGATGACGACAACAGCTGCTTGGGGAGTGGTTATTCGGTCTTTGGGACTAAAAATCATCTCGGGTTCACTTCCTTCGAAGTAGGCTATCATTTACGATATTGATCTTTCGTATGCATCATCTTCGGACGACGTTTCATCATCTGAAGTGGCATGCGGACCATTAAATCTTTCAAGTCACTTAATCGATAAGGCACAGCAGGACTGGCATAAGGTACGCCAAAACTCTTGAGTTTCACCAAATGACTGCAAAGCAAGAGGAAAAACAGAATGACTCCGTACAATCCAAACAATGCAGCAGCAAACATGGCTACAAAGCGAAGGATACGCAAGGGGATTCCTGCACTATAACTAGGAATGGCAAAGGAAGAAATGGCGGTTATCGCTACTACAATAACCATAATATTACTAACAATCCCTGCTTGGACGGCTGCTTCACCGATGATTAGTCCGCCAACAATCCCCATCGCCGGGCCAATGGGTTTAGGTAAGCGCAGCCCAGCTTCCCGTAAAATTTCGATGGCTATTTCCATAAGCAGTGCTTCTATTAGTGAGGGGAACGGAACACCTTCCCTAGTTCCAGTAATTGAAATGGCTAACTTGCTTGGGATCAATCCCGGATGAAACGAGATAAAAGAAATATAAAGTGAAGGTGCAAACAACGTAACAAGGGCTGCTCCAAAACGTAAAAGACGGAGGAGGGAGCCGGGAATCCATCGTTCATAATAATCTTCCGGCGATTGCAATAACATGCTAAACGTAACCGGTGCGATCAAAGCGAAAGGTGTTCCATCTAACAAGATTGCCACTCGTCCTTCCATCAATGCGCTGATTACACGGTCAGGACGCTCTGTATTTTGTACTTGAGGAAAGGGACTAAGGTAATTATCTTCGATCAGTTGCTCTACATAGCCTGATTCCGGTACATGATCAATATTAATTTTCTGAATTCTTTTCTTTACTTCTTCTACTAATTGCGGGTCAGCAATCTCTTTCATATAGGCTATAGCTATTTCTTTTTTTGCTCGTTTTCCGATTTGGAATTTTATTAATGATAAGTTCACGTTTTCACCATGGCGTCGCAAAAGGGCAGTATTATCGGTTAAAATTTCAGTAAAACCAACTCGTGGACCTCTGACCAGTCCTTCTGATACCGGCTCTTCAATATTCCGTTTGTTTGCTTTGGTTGTACCAAGAATGAACACATCTGGTAGTCCATCAATCAAAAGGGCTGTCATACCTGTTAATATTTTTGCTATCAACTCTTTAATATGATTGACTTCTTTTACTTCACTAATAGAAAGAATTTGATTTTTAATAAACTCTTTTGAAATGGTTCCTTTTTCATAAGATGGTTCCAGTTTAAATTCGTTGAAAAAATCAACCATCAATGATTTCATAATATGTTTGTCGATGAGATCTTTATCGGACAGTCCTTCAACAAAAATGATGGCCGACCGAATGCCTGTACGCCCGATACTAAATTCACGAATGTGCACATCCGAGTTATGAATGATTTCTTGCCTGATAAGTTCCAAATCCAAGGTAAAATCGCCCGTAAAATCACCTGTTGGATATTCATAAGGCTTATTATCTTCCTTTTTTTTACTTACATTTGTATGATTTCTTGTTTTTCTGATCTTTGATTTCCAGATTCTCATCACTCTTCCTCTAATGTAATGATCCAACTAAAAAATTTCGAGATAGAATAGGGGATGAAAAACACAATAAAAGCTTGCATAAAAGCATACCAATCTGGAAGATAGGAAACGATTGTTGTCCACATATTGATCACCTAATAAATATCCCATGCCTGTATCTGACATAAGGAGCGTCTTCTGTAAAATGTTGTCGTTTATAAAAAATCATTTCTGACTAGTAATATTACCTTTATTTAGGGAATATATGTGTCGAGTCTTAATGCTGTTCTGATTATTCTTCATTGAAAGACGATGATCATTGGATTTTGTTAATGACTAATATAACACTAATATGTTTTGAAACTTTTAAGTTGTTTTGTATTCTTCTGTAGTATTGTGTAGGTCATATTATAAATTAAAGCTACTGTTTTAGAAATTTATCTATCAGTCAGCCAATGAGAAAAGAGGAACAGTAATCTTTTATTGGGGGAATTTTTAATGTGGGTAATCACTCTCTATTCAAACGAAAAAATGTCGATGTTCGAATTTGAAACAGAAAAAGAGGCAAGGGAGGCTTTCAAGAATATTAAAGGATGCAAGATTCTTTCCGAGATTATTTATTTTAATCAAAAAAATAAGTAAATATTGACCATGGTACTAGATTTATAGCGCAAGGATTATTCAAGACTTGGATAATCCTTGCGCTTTTTATATTTTATTAGGCTCGAATACCATCAACAATGTTCCAGAAATTTGGAGGTTGTATTTGATTTTCACATCTAAGTTAACTAATAATTTTATCACAAAAAGACATGCAGAAATATTACACAAATAATACTTGTTATGTTAGAGTGGCACCAAGTGAATGTCAGCAAGGTTATGGTTATTTATGGTAAAATATCCAATATAAAGTTCTAGAATATTTTTTATAGTTGGCCGATAATAGTGATGTACCTTGCTATTCTCCTTAGCAAAGTGCTAGTAATATTTCGTTAGAGCTGTCCTTTTTAGGACAGCTCTTTTATTAAGTAATACCCATGACGATTGAAAAACCACTTACTAACAAACCCATCGTTTCTTGTTCCATCGGCATTGTATTTTTCACTCCTGTTAACTATTGATTTGATCAATGTCCTCTTTCTTAACCTTTCCATGCATGACTTTAATTACTTGATGCTCTTTTCCATTTTTCATAACAAAAAAACCGTTAGAGAAGTCAGAAGCCCTCATTTTATAAAAGATTCCTTTTTTTCCTTCGTTTTCATAATCGCTTTTCAAAGAAATTTCAAATCCATCTGCAACTTTTATTAATTCCGCAGGTATTCCTCTGTCATATTCTTCACTGTCTTTTACTTCACGACTGACTTCAACAATGTGTAAATCGACACCTTCAAGTTTTTCGAAAAGATTGTTTATTAATGAGTCTTGCAACATCAATTCCAGTTTGGAAAGAGTCACTTGCCCAATGACAATTTGAGTGGCCTTCTGTTCTTCAGCAAACTGAGCAATGTGATAGGAGATTTTTTTAAACTTAGAAGGCTCAGATATAAGCTGTACATGATATTTATCGGCCAAGCCTTCAAACATTAACTTTGTTTGTAATTGATTGAAATCCAGTTCGTCAAAAGGTGCTTTTAACACATTTAGTACAACACACTCCCCTTTAAACGCATCAGCCAAAACTTTTCCTCTCTGAATTAGCTTTTCAGCGTAATAAGGATTACTAATACAAACTACAATCTTTTCCATAATAGTAATCACCATCCTTTATTGATAAATTATAGAATATTGATCCTAAAAATTCATTCCCAATTTTAAACCAAAACATCCCAACAACCAAAAGAAAAAACATAGACCATCAGCGAAGTCTTTTATTAAAGAGGCTTTCCTTAAAGACCTGGTTGCAAAAAAGCAGCCTTTTTCTTATTCGAATAACAGGTAACCAGAGTTAATAAAGAGCGAACAATGACATGAATGTAGGATTTTTTTCATACTATATTTTGGGGAGGTGATGTAATGCCAAGAGTAAGGGCTAGAAGTCATGAAATAGATGAAATGGCAAGAATGATGAGAGCAGAAGCAGAAGGCGAAGGAAAGCAAGGAATGTTATATGTTGGAAATGTAATAATAAATCGTGTTGCAGTAGATTGCTTGGATTTCAAAGATGTAAACAATATTCATGATGTAATATTTCACATACAAGGAGGAAATTATTCTTTTGAAGCAGTGCAAAAAGGAAATGTATTTTATCAAAGATCAAGAACTTCTGAAAGAAGATTAGCACAACAAAATATAAATGGGTGGAGAAATCATCCTGCGAAATTCGCTCTTTGGTATTTTAATCCAACGGCGCCAGGTTGTCCTCCAACATGGTACGATCAACCTCATACTGGTGCATTTAAAGAACATTGTTTTTATGAACCAAAACCTGGAACATGTGAAAGTGTCTATAGAGGTTAAGCTTACTCTTTGAGTAAGCTTTTTTACATAATTGGAATATTTACACTAAAGAAGCAGGTTAGTTGAATAACCAATCTTCAATTTCACACCAATTAATATCCAATATATGTTGATATTTAATATAATGGAGCGAGATTTTTTATTTATATTGTGAGGTGGAATATAGTGTAAGGACCGTAAAAGCTAAAAAAGTCTTACTAATTTTAGTTTGTTTATTAGTTATTGCAGTAGCTTCAATTTTTTTCATAAGTGATGACAAGAAACAAATAACCAGAGAAATTGAAAATAAATTGAACTATAAAAACATTACCCACGTTGAAGTATTTGATGATAAGAAATCTATTGTTTTTATCAAAAATGACGATGGTACAGAGAGGGAAATATATCTTGAAAAATCTTTGATTTCTTGGGACTTCAAACAAGACTACTCCTTTATTCGAGAGGGAGTTGTTGACCCTATCCATATTTCATTTTTCCAGTCTCCTTTTAACAATGAACAAAAATCTAATGCACTATTACTTAGGGTATTTGATGGTGAAATAAGTAGCGTAAAAATCAAAAAAGGCAAAGACGTTATTCATAATTTTGAATTACTAAAAAAAGGTTCTGGTGAGAGGTTTGGGCTTTTTAGAACAAAAAGTAATGATGTCTTTGATGCGAAATTTATTGCTTACAATAAAAGGGGTGAAGTAGTATTTACTAATAAAATCTCTAAATAGGACATCAATCCTTATTAAAGTAACGGGTGCTTGAATTAAATAAAGTTAGGTTGCTGCGGCAGCCTTTTTTAATTGAGATAAAGGGTCAGGTTAGTTTAATGCAAATGGAAAATATTTGTATTAAACGGAGGAATCTCGTGTTATAATTAGTGTAAATTTACACTATATAGTTCAATTTAGAAAATATAAAAAAGAGGTTGAAATATGAGAAAAAAGCAATATAACATCTGGAATAATTTCATATTATTTCATCACCAGGATGACGGGTATCGGAAATTTTTATTTTTATTTTAAGCCATTTCCTCCTTCTATGTTATTAGTATTGGTTAGTGTTTTAATATTGATTCCCCAGTTCCTAGCTATGAAGTTACCAAATAGATATTAAAAAAAATACGGTTAAAGATTAGTTTGATTTAGGAGAGTAACTTCTCTAAGTAGAAGTTTCTTATATTAAGGTGAATCGATTCACTTAAACTAACTGGTACAAGAGTTGAAGTTCAGAGCTACCATTGTGGCTGTTTTCTTATTGTGCTTACGGAGCAAGCTGTAACAATTGCTTATTATCGTAAATTGTTTTTACCGAAAGGATTGATGTTAATGAAGAAAATACTCTCAACCATTTTACCAAGTTTGGTGATATTCGCATTTATATGGTTCGATTCTTTGTTTCCTGAAAGTAAATATATTTTATTAGGAATCTATTTGCTGTTCCCAATCATTTTTATTATTCAAGGTATTATTTGTCCAAACTCAAAGAAATATATGATAATTGGGTTTTTGTTATCTTCTTTTGCCGTTATTATACCTATTTCAGTTTGGTACAATATGGGCAGTATGATTACCCCAGTAATAATCTATCTATTATTAGGAATCGTATCCTTCTTTTTATCAAATAAAATTAGAAAAATATCTATATCTTAACAACTTTAAAATAATATCAGTGTTAATATTATTTTTAAGCTAACGGGTGCGATACCTTAAAAAGGTATCGCCTTTTTGTTTGATTAACATAGAAGATTGTGAAGTGTTGTACTTAAAGTAACGGGTGCTAGAGTTGAAGATCAGAGCTGTCGTTGCGGCAGCTTTTTCTTATTGTGCTAACGAAGCAGGATAGTTTAATAAGAAATTGATAAAATAATTTTATAAATAGTGATTTAAGAGGTTAATTTATAAAAATAATCCTTGGCTTGGGGATATATTAGGGGTTTGTAAACAAATGAAAATCATTAACTTAACAGTTGAACTCATAGTTGGATTTTTTTTCTGTTTCTAATCGTTAAGTTTGTAGGGAAAAAATCATTAATCAAATTTCTCCTTTTACTTTTATTGCAGCTATTGTAATGGGAGAATTACTAGGCAATGCCGTATACGATCATAAGGTAGGGATACTTTATATTATTTATTCTATGACCATTTGGGGAGGATTACTTTTTACAGTTGAATATCTAAGTCAAAAATTCCTTACATTTAGAGGAGCTGTTGAAGGTAAACCCTCTGCACTTATCAAAAATGGAATTGTAGATCGAGAAGCATTAAAGAAGAATAGGATGAATATTAACCAGTTGCAAAGTTTACTTAGACAGAGTGAAACTTTTTCTATTCGTGAGGTTGCATTTTGCTATTTAGAATCGAACGGATTCCTTAGTATTTTTAAAAAATCAAAGTATCAAAAAACCACTCAGGAAGATTTTAATATGCCTTTAAAACCAGTCATAGCTCCAGTTACCGTAATAAGGGATGGTGAGGTTTTATGGGATGAAATTGCTGAATTGGGCTTTAACGAATCTTGGTTAAAATCTGAATTAAATTCTAAAAATATTACAGACTACAAAGATGTTTTTATAGCTGAATGGCTTGAAGGCGATGGTCTTTTTATACAGCCTTTTTAAAATTAATTTATAAGTAAAAGGATTCCTCTTAACCTGGAAATTAATATCTTATAATTATTTATCTTGAATATAATTGTGAACAGATGCACTTAAACTAAAGGGTGCAAGAGTGAATTAAAGCAACGCAATTCGAAATGCGTTGCTTATTTATTTTTAAAAATACTTCCTATATAATTGCTGCCTTATACTTCCACTTAACTGGGCATATATCCGGGTGGTTTCACTTTTTCATGACCTAGTAGGCTTTGAATTACATCCAGAGGTGCTCCATTATTCAATAAGTGGGTTGCATAGCTGGACCTTAGTTGGTGCGGATGAATGTCTTTGTTAATACTGGCTCGGCTTGAAATCCGCTTAATAATGTATCGCATCTGGGCAATACTCATTCGATGAGGATCGCGTTCTGTGACAAAGATAGCAGGATCCCTGTCTACGCGATTATCCAGATATCGTTTTAACCAAATTTCGCAGCGAATATTAAAATAGACTTCCCTTTCCTTATCTCCTTTACCTCTTATAACAGCTGACCGGTTCGACCAATTAATTCTACCCCTATCTAAGGTAACTACTTCTCCTATTCGGCATCCAGTTGAGAACATGAATTCAAACAGAGCCTTTTCCATTGGGGTGCAGCAGGCTTCTCGTAAATGTTCAATTTCCATTTCGGTCAAAAATTTAGGAATTCGTTTACCGGTTTTAGGTTCTTTTATTTTAGCTGCTGGGTTTTTGGGAATATGTCCTTCTTCATGAGACCATCGAAATAATGATTTCATAAAGCGAATTCGATGAGCCAAACTTGCAGGCTTAAGGCTTTCACTTGATTTTGCTAAATAAGCCTTTAATTGATTCGTAGTGATCGTATCAAGTTTAACATCATTAAAAAACCGTATAAGTAAGCCGGACTGTAGTTTATATGCTTTTAATGTTTGCGGCGAAAAGCCTTCAATACGTTTATCAGATTCATACGTTTCCCATGCTTGAGATAATAACAATTTGATCTCTCCCCAAAAAATTCTTTTTTCAGGAATTATTGACCTGTTTCACGAAATTGAAACGGCGATTCTTATTAAGTTAAAGAAGCAGCATTCCTGTAATGAATGAAAATGGGGTTTGAACAAAAAGAACCTCTTGGTAGAATGAGAGAGTCCTAAAGCTGGCCAGCAAAAAGGACAATCCCCAAATACCAGGAGGTCTTAACATGAATTATAACCAAAATGAAAAGATTGCTCAAATTACTTCTAGGACATTAATTATAGGTGTTGATATTGCGAAATTCAAGCATGTCGCACGTGCACAGGACTACAGAGGAATGGAGTTTGGTTCCCCTTGTTATTTTGATAATACCAAGGAAGGATTTCAACTGTTTCTTAATTGGATCAATCAATTAAAACTGGAACAACACATGGAAAAAGCGATCGTAGGGATGGAACCTACTGGCCACTATTGGCTAAACCTAGCTCATATTCTAAAAGAAAATCAAATAAAGTTTGTCGCTGTGAACCCATTACATGTAAAGAAGAGTAAGGAACTTGACGATAATTCACCGACTAAAAACGATGTGAAAGACGCTAGAGTCATCGCTCAGTTGGTCAAGGACGGGAGATATGCTGAACCGACGATACCACAAGGTGTTTATGCAGAACTTCGTGTGGCGAAAAAATACGTGATCTCCTAACTGATGACCTTCAAACGGTACAAGGCCAGATTCACAACTGGCTAGATCGCTATTTACCTGAGTTTCTAACCGTCTTTAAGAGTTGGGAAGGAAAAGCAGCGTTGCAATTTTTAAGGTTAGGAGCATTACCAAATGAACTGATCAATTTCTCTGATCAGTACTTATTAGACCATCTACGGAAAGCAGTTAGCCGTAGTGTAGGAATAAACAAAATACAAGAGTTAAAAAAGCAGCTAAAGAGTCCATCGGACTTTGCCAAGGTTCAACTATGGCCAAATTAGAACTGGCCACTCTGCTTGATAAATATGACTTGATACAAGAGAAGTTCGAAGAACTAGATCAGAAGATAGATAACTTGATTGAACATATACCTGGTGTCCAGCAAATGTTAGCCATCAAGGGCGTGGGGAGAGATACGGTTGCCGGCTTCTTTGCAGAAGTGGGAGATCTACAAGAGTATTCGCACCCGAGACAAATCATAAAGTTAGCTGGATTAAGCTTGAAAGAGAATACTTCTGGCAAGCATAAAGGGCAAACAAGGATCACTAAAAGGGGAGGAAGAAGTTAAGGGCTCTCCTCTTCAGAGTGAGTATGATTATGGTCGCGAAGAACTCGGCCTTTAAAGCGCTGCATGTCTATTACACGCAGCGTCCGGACAATCCTCTAAAGAAAATGCAGTCTCTGATTGCATTGTGTAATAAGCTAATACGTATATTTTTTGCCATTGGAAAGAAACAATTTGAGTTTAGTGAAGAGAGTGTTACAGGATATCCCTCATATGAGAGCAAACATAGAAGTTGAAAAAGCAGCGTAATTCAGTAAGAGCAGTAGGTAGAAAAGGATTTTAGATGTTATAAGTCTCGGACATTTGAAGCACGGATTAGTCAGCAAAGCAACTAAACTTCGGGCAAGGATCCTGTGGAGCAGCATGACTGACATCCACCTCATGGAAAGGTTGGACGAAGGAATTTGAGAGCGAAGACTCTGTGAGGCATGGGAGGGTTGACCTCCATGAGAAATGTGGACATCCACCAGTGCGATCATATTTTTACTCATCCACCATTTTTGTAAGTGTGTGGCTAATGTGATATCAGTCTTTTTGCTTCAAAGACCCAAATTTATCCTGACGAGATAAATCCAACCAAAGTAGCGAGCTGTAAACTCTAAAATAACAATCTATAAAATACTGAGAATACTGGAGAAAACGTGAGTTTTCACTTTGTTTATTGAGGGAGGTTAGTTGAATAAGAAATGGTATAATTATCCTTATAAAGGAACAGCGTTTTTGGGAGGGATTAATATTAATAATTGGATTGAACTTTCTGAATCTGAAGAGGATGCTGTATGGAAAAAGGTAATAAAAGACTTCCAATTCAAACCAAGTATTTCTAAATTCCCGTCATTTTTTGTGCCAAGTCCATTCATTACATATGATATTTCACCTTATTTAAATTGGTCAGGTAATTTAGAGAAATATGAAGAGGTTTATAAAGACCTTGAAGAGAAATCATTGTTTGCCTTTCAAGAAGTAACAAATGATAAAGAATATTTTTATGCTTTGGACTGGCAACATTCTTGTTATTGGGTTAATCCCTTTTTAGACTTTCCAAGAGACAAATTTAATGAGTGGGTAATCCCTATTGTCCCTGATGGGGATTATTACTTCTTTATACAAAAGGAATTGAACTGGGGATTTTTAGGTCATCCCTGGGAAGAGACGGTTACTGTATTCGGTAAGGAACTAATCCAAGCATTTGAAAAGAACAAGCCAAGAATGTTTAACACTATTTTACGGATTGGTTAATCATTTGCTTATTGAACGGGTGCAAGAGTTAAAGAATGGATCGCTGCGGCGATCTTTTTTGCTTGTTGTGCAAACGGGCAGGTTAATTTAATAAGGATTATTTTTAAAAATAAAATTATAAATGATAACGGGGTGGTAGAATGCTTGAAAAAGAAATACCTGAACATCTGAAAAGCACATACAGTCTACTAACAAGAGCTTTTCCTTATGGTGTAACTGAAAGTCAGTATTAGCATATATTAGGGATTTTGTATGAGCATATGTCAGATAGAAATTTATCTGAAATTGTTTCTTTGTTTATAAATAAAAGTTCTAGCGTAGTGATGAATGATATCGTCCGATAACAAAAGAAGAAGAAAGTAAGTATGAAGTCTATTCCACTTGGGGCTACACAGTTATCAAGAATTTAGCAGAAAATTCCTTTGTAATGAAAAAATGAGTTCTGTAACTATTCTATATACTAATCCGATAGTTCTTGTCTGGTCAATTTTGGGCTATCCCATTATCATCTGGTAACTATGCCTGTGGTAGGGTGATTGAAATTCCGTCTAAAAAAGGAATTGGAAGCAGAACGATGTTTTTAGCTGGTTTAATGGATTGGCAAGGTTCTTTACCTCCAGTTGCAGAAGATTTAATAGGATGCCGAACACTCTATCAAGGTGCAGCAGGTATTATCACTATCCATAAAACAGGATTGGAAGGTAAAATTAGCGGTTACAGACCTTTGGAGTTAGATGGGATTAGTCCTGACCTGCTTCGTTAGTTGAACACCAAGCGGCTATCATTTTAATCAATCTTCGTTTATCCAATCCATAAAACCATATACTTTTAAAATATCTTCTGTCTTACCTTTATTCATTAATAAATTTTTATTGGCTTTGACTTTGTAGCGTTTGCTCAATAATGATTTAGCTGCTTCGGCAGCTTTTTTTTCTTTGTTCCACTAACGGTGCAGGTTAGTATAAGAATAAATTCCCAAAAACAAAGCTATTAGTTTAGAATAGTGATATAAAAAGGAAGGGGAGTTTCTTATTGTCTAGTGATAATACAACAACAAAGAGAATAATTGCTTTTGTAATTGATTACTTTTTAATCACATTATTAACTTTACTTGGGATTTTACTTTTTCTACACTATGCAGGAGATGACGAATACAGGGTTACAAAACAAATTGGGAATTTTATTAATACAATTGTTTTTACACTTCCTCTTTTTAAAGATTCCTTTATAAAGAGAAGTATTGGAAAAAGGATTTTTGGACTCAAAATTTATAATAGTAATGGTACGGAACCTCACTACTGGCAAATTCTATTAAGAAATATTACGTTAATTATTTCTATAATTGAATTGGTTGTTTTCTTAAGCAGAAGCGATAAAAAGAGATTAGGTGACCTAATAGCAAAAACATATGTAGGTCCAAAATAGGTTATGGATAGCTATAGGCTTATTCAGCTAACGGGTGCGTTTCTTTAAAAAGGAATGCTCTTTTCGTATCCAATTAAAAGGAAGTAAATGTTATTATTATATTAAAGATGGTTGCTCTTCTATTATTGGTAGAGAAAACTTTAATACGATATATACTACAATATTAACTTTGTAGGCACACCACTGCAATAAGACTTATAACGAAATTAAGTTTTTGATATATCCCGTCTAGGACATATCATGAAACAGTGCTTTAATAAAGGAGTTGTAGAAAATGAATGAAAATAAAGGTACAGAAATAAAACGCTTTTCAAAAGCAGAAAACATTCTGACTCAGATTAATAGTAAAACTAAGCTAGGAGACTTACGAAAAATCGCGAAGGACATTAAAAAAGATCACGAACTAGCTATGGAACTTTGGTCAACCGAAGAGTTTTTGCCCAGACTATTAGCAATCTTAATTATGGACAAAAAACTTCTTTCACAAGAGGTGCTAAATAAGCTTGATAAGGAAATGCAGACCCACACTTTTAAAGAGCGTAATAACTTAATGGATTGGTTAATGGCTAATCAGCTTACCAAAGACAAGAAGAAAATTGCATTGATGGAGTCATGGGAAAATAGTCCTTCTGTTCTTCAAAGGCGAGCATTTTGGTATTATCAAGGGCGATTGAGATGGACTGGACAAACACCCCCTGATAACACCGCATACTTGCTATCTGCAATAGAAGCTAATATTACGCAGGAAGAACCGGAAGTTCAATGGGCTATGAATTTCACCGCAGGCTGGATAGGCGTTTATGATGAAAAGAATCGTGCACGTTGTATTATACTTGGTGAGAAAACGGGTCTTTACAAAGATGAAATAGTAGCAAAAGGATGTACTCCCAGCTATTTGCCGGAGTTCATTACTATTGAAGTTAACAAACGACATAATAATTAGTTACCTCTTAAAAATTTATTAGGGTTTGAGGCAAAAAATAAAGGAATTCAAAGACTCAATATGAAAATTGTAATAGGCTTGGACCCAAAAATAAAAACAACGCGTTATAGCAGCTAGTTAGTGAAATATGTAAGGAAGATGTAAAGGATTAACCCACTATCTCTTTTTGGTCGGTAGGGCGCTTATCTTTAAGAAGAACAACTTTCCAGCTGCACAGTACAACGATGCTGTTCAGCAGGAAATAAAAAAGGACGATTTCCACATAAATGGTGATCGTCCTTCTTCAACTAATGGGGGCGATAGTGAAAAAACGGGTATCGCTGCGGCGAGCCTTCTTTGTTATAGAACTAACGGTGCAGGATAATACAAAGAAGAATATTTCTTATGTCTTATCAGACGAATATTATTCATTAAGAAAGGGATGATTACGATGACAAAATTATCTTATAGTGGTTTAAAATATGGGGAAAGTGATGTGGAAGTAAAATTACTGGTGGATATACAAAATGATTGGTTTGAGATAACGCATACGAAGGAAGTATCTCAAGTAATGAATAAATCAACTGGTGAATATATCATAGTAAAACGATATACCCTGAAATTTGAGGTTGTTTCATAGTACTCTGAGATTGTAAAGTATTGCACATAAAGTAACGGGTGCGGGTGCGGGTGCGGCCGAGCATAGGTCGTGTCATATAGCGGGTGGGATCCCGGCGAGTAAGAACTAGCCATTCGCTCGTAGGGAGTCTTGGAGGACTATAGGTAACTTTAGTCTTTAAGTGTAGACAGTTAGGTGGCGGGCCGAGTAAAAAATACGTACTTCAAGTGTGTGGTAAAAGCAAAAAAAGGCCAATTCATAATCAAATTGGCCCTAACCCAAAAATCATCTAGATCGTTTCTATTTAAACATGAACCGAAGTTACCTTGGATATCGGGACATTTTTACTTTGAGCTGAGTTCCATTTGTAAAAAATATACCTTAAAGCATTGGTTAACCCCTGTAGAACAATTATGCTAGAAAAAGCGATCCACGCACCTGTCTGTCCTAAATCAAACACCTGTGTTAATAGAATGGTACAAGGTATGAAGAAAGCCCAGTTTAGCACCAGTGCTGCTCGAGAAAGGAAGGTGGTATCACCGACACCCCTTAGTCCTCCGGCAAAAATGATGTTAGCCCCACTAAACAGTTGAATAAAGGAAGCTAGATGAATCAGAGAAACGGCTGCCACTACTACCGCTGATTCAGGCGTGTATATTTTCGCGACAGGCTCGGCAAACAAGAATAAAAATACGGAAAATAACGCCATGAATCCTAATCCAAGATAAACCGTCACCAACCCGAACTTCTTCGCTTCCAGCGGTTTGCCTTTTCCAATCGCTTGTCCAATTCCAACAGTAGATGCAGCTCCGAATCCATTTGCAGGCATAAAACCGAAGGATAGGATATTCAAAGCAATTTCATTGGCAGCAATGGCCACTGTGCCAAGACGGGTAATACAGGCAGTAAACACCAGCATACCTATACTATTAGACAATTCAGTAATCCCCAGTTTCGAACCTTCAAACAGTATTAACCGAATTTGTGCTAGCTCCATTCGGACCCAAGAACGAGTAAAATATTTTTCATTGTAATAACGGAAATACACGAGAAGATTTAAAAGCAAGGTAATCCCCTCGGCTATCACCATACTCCAGCCAGCGCCCTGTAAACCTAAATTAGGAAAACCAAACTTCCCATAGGCAAGAACATAGGTGAAGAATACCACCAAAACACTGTTAATGATGGAGATATTCATAGGTGTACGTGTATCTCCCGTGGCTCTCATGTAAGCATAGAAAATAATATTAAAAACAGTAAACATCATAGCGTACATTCGTACTTGAACATAAGGAGCCCCTAATTCAAGAATGGTTGCGTTTGAGCCCATTACTTCCAGAATAAAATACGGAAACACAAAGCTTACGCCAAATAAGAGAATGGCTTGTAAGGCTGCTAGAATGATGGCAATCTGCATTCGTTGATTGCCAAGTTTCATATTCTTAGAGCCGTAATTTTGAGCGACCAAGTAGTTGATAGCTCCTTGGTTTCCAGAAAAAATGGCCCATAAATTATACATCAATATGTTGGTGATTCCGACAACTGCAATGGCTGCGGCCCCTAATTTCCCAACAATCATCAAGACCAGTAACCCGGTAACCGTCATCGACGAAAAGGTTGCAATTGATGGTATGGCTAAACGAAGAATTTCTTTAATGAGTTTCATAATTGTGCCACCGGTCCCTTTAATAATAATATACGTAACACTGCTATTTAATTATGTAATTGTATATCTAGTTGAATTCTGCCTCCCCCTCGCTCCTCTATGAAAACGGTTTAATCATCTGATAAATTCTATTTTATTTCTAAATAGTAGTAAATCGGCAAATTGCACAAATATGCAAGAGGGTTTTTCATGCAATGTTTCTTTTCCTTACATCATAAACATAGGCAAATCCCTTTTCTTAACATTGAGTGATTTTAAAAAGATGGAATTAATATGCATTTTACATTCAAAAAATGACTATTATAAATAACATTTTTTATTACGCATATAGGAGGAACTTAATCCATTGGCAGTATGTTAAATGTCAAGAAAGGAGATAGCTCCAAAAAAAATGGTTGACCGAACTATTTGATAACGTTTACAATGAGGAATAGTTATTAGTGAATTTAGAAAATTAGAAATTGTAGAAGAGGGACAGCATGAAGAAAGAGTTCGATAGAAAAATCGGGCAACAAGCAATAATGTACGCGTTTGCGGAAGAAGAGGAAGAAGCCTCCATAACTAGTGAGCTAACGCGGAAGAATTGGCTATATGCAAAAGGAAAAGTCGGATCCATGGAGCTACAAAAAATCGTAGCAGCTATAGAGACGTCAGCTAAAAGACAGTGGGTTGTCAATCCTGAACTTTATCGTGAAATGCATGCATTATATCATGCCATTATTGAAGCGATGCACGGGGTGACACGCGGTCAAGTAGAGCTTGGTGGTATGTTGAGAACAGCAGGACTTCGATTTGCGATTGTTCGCGGCACGCCGTTTGAAAATGTGGAAGAAGGCGAATGGATTGCAGTTGCCGTGTATGGAACGATAGGAGCACCGGTGCGTGGATTTGAACATGAAGCAATCGGATTGGGAATTAACCATATTTAAATAATTAGCCTATAGTTATTAGTGAACATAGGGGGCTATATTAACGACGGGATACGTCTGTTAATATAGCCTCCTTTTTGTTTGTAAAAAAGAATGAGGAGTGTTGGAAATGATTATGTTAACGGGTCAGTCTTTAACCATTGAAGAGGCAAAGAAAGTATTATACGAAAAAGCGTTTGTCACAGCTTCAACTAAAAGCATTGATAAAGTGGAAAAAAGCCGGGCAGCAGTTGAAAAAATCGTAGAGCAGAAGAAAGTCGTCTATGGTATAACCACCGGGTTTGGAAAGTTCAGTGATGTGTTGATCGATGCAGAGGACGTAGAGCAGCTGCAGTGGAATTTGATTCATTCCCATGCTTGCGGCGTAGGAGATCCGTTTCCTGAAGTGGTTTCAAGAGCGATGCTTCTTCTCCGTGCCAACGCACTATTAAAAGGATTTTCCGGAGTCCGTCCTGTTGTGATTGAGCGTTTGCTTGAACTTTTAAATGCACATGTCCATCCGGTCATCCCTCAACAAGGTTCTCTTGGGGCAAGTGGGGATTTGGCACCACTTTCTCATTTGGCACTTGTGCTAATGGGAGAAGGTGAAGTGTTTTATAAAGGGGAGAAAACAGAGGCCATCACAGCTTTATCAAAAGAAGGCATTGTTCCATTAACGTTAAAAGCAAAAGAGGGCTTGGCATTAATTAACGGTACACAAGCGATGACAGCAATGGGGCTGGTCAATTATATAGAAGCCGAACAGTTAGCTTATCAAACGGAGGCAATTGCTTCATTGACATTAGAAGGGTTACGAGGGATTGAAGATGCCTTTGATCCAGATGTTCACCTCGTACGTGGTTATCGCCAGCAAACAGAAGTGGCAGAACGTATCCGCCAAATGATCAAGGGCAGCAAGCTTATCACGAAGCAAGGAGAACTGCGGGTACAGGATGCGTATTCTCTCCGCTGCATTCCGCAAGTGCATGGGGCGTCATGGCAGGCACTTGAATATGTGAAAGAGAAGCTTGAGATAGAAATGAACGCAGCGACCGATAATCCACTTATTTTCGATGACGGTGAAAAGGTCATTTCTGGGGGCAATTTCCATGGACAGCCGATTGCCTTTGCGATGGATTTTATGAAAATAGCCGTGGCAGAGCTTGCGAATATTTCTGAGCGGCGAATTGAGCGCCTTGTAAATCCACAACTGAATGATTTACCGCCATTTTTAAGTTCGGAGCCAGGCTTGCAATCAGGGGCAATGATCATGCAATATTGTGCCGCCTCACTTGTCTCTGAAAACAAAACACTCGCTCATCCAGCAAGTGTTGATTCCATCCCATCTTCAGCGAACCAGGAAGACCATGTAAGCATGGGGACAATCGGTTCGCGACATGCCCATCAAATCATCCAAAATGTCCGTCGTGTAGTAGCGATTGAACTCATTTGTGCTTTGCAGGCCATTGAATATCGAGGAGTAGAAAAGATGGCTCCATTTACAAAAGAGTTTTATATGGAAGCGAGAAAGATTATTCCAAGCATTACACAAGATCGTATTTTCTCAAAGGATATTGAAGCAGCAGCCAGCTGGTTATATCAAGTTGACTGGAATTCATTCATTCGTAGAAACCTACCAGCCTAATGACAAATTAAGGATAGTCCTTCCGGAGCGTTAATACTCCGGGGACTATTTGCAAGACATTAATGGGATGGCTTTAAATAATTATGAAAACGTTTACTATTTTAATTTCCGATATGATTCCGTTTCTTAGCATTTAAAAATATATAAGAGGTGATTTATTTGGAAGGATTTGTTAATGGGTTGAATGGATTATTATGGAGTACTCCTGTTATTTATGGGTTATTGCTTGTCGGATTATTGTTTTCGATTTCTACACGTTTTGTACAGGTAAGACAAATTAAGGAAATGGTTAGGCTCATGTTTCAAGGAAAAAGTTCAAAAGCAGGAGTGTCATCTTTCCAAGCTTTATCCATAGCGCTTTCAGGCCGAGTGGGGACCGGGAATATTGCAGGTGTCGCTACAGCGATTTTTTACGGCGGTCCAGGCGCCGTTTTTTGGATGTGGGTCATTGCTTTTGTTGGGGCATCTAGTGCATATATTGAATCCACGCTTGCACAGATCTATAAAGTAAAACAAGATGGGCAATATCGCGGAGGCCCGGCTTATTATATCGAAAAGGGAATTGGTTGGAAGTGGTTTGCGGTTACATTTGCTATTGCGATGTTTGTCGCGCTTGCCATTCTTATGCCGGGAGTTCAGTCGAATTCAATTGCTTTGGGAATCGATACTGCCTTTGGGATTAATAAGAATGTAACTGGAATCATTATTGGTCTTTTATTAGCTTTCATTATCTTTGGCGGTGTCAAAAGAATTGCTACTGTAGCTACCATTATTGTCCCTTTTATGGCTTTAGGGTATATTTTGTTAGCTATCGTGATCATGGCTATGAATATTACAGCAGTCCCAGAGGTTTTCTCTCTTATTTTTAGAAGTGCGTTTGCCATGGATTCTGTATTCGGCGGATTGATTGGAACGGCGATATTATGGGGAGTAAAACGTGGACTTTACTCAAATGAGGCTGGCCAAGGAACAGGGGCGCATCCGGCAGCAGCTGCTGAAGTATCACACCCGGCAAAACAAGGATTAGTTCAAGCCTTTTCTGTTTATATTGATACATTATTTGTGTGTTCTGCGACTGCATTTATGATTCTATTTACAGGAATGTATAATACAGAAACAGAAGATGGGACTCGACTGGTCAATAATATACCAGCAGTAGAGGTGGGCCCTGGGTTTACTCAAGCTGCTATTGACAGTGTGTTCCCTGGATTTGGTTCAGGATTTGTGGCGATCGCTTTATTCTTTTTTGCTTTTACAACCATTATGGCTTATTACTATATCGCTGAAACCAATGTCGCATATTTAACCAGAGGCAGAGATAGTAAGTGGGCGATGTTCCTATTAAAACTTGCTGTGATTGCCGCAACCATTTACGGAGCAAGTAATGAAGCCACCCTAGCCTGGGCATTAGGAGATGCTGGTTTAGGAATTACGGTATGGCTAAATATGATTGCGATTTTAATCCTTGCCAAACCGGCATTAACTACGTTGAAGGACTATGAAAATCAAAGAAAACAAGGGATTCTTGACCCAGTTTTTGATCCTAAAGCTTTAGGAATTAAGAATGCCGATTTCTGGGAGGAAGAGATTAAGAGAAATGAAGAGTCCGTTTCATTAGAGAGAAAAGTTGAATAAAAGTTCAATGTTGTTGTGCTGAAAAGAGAATCGCTTAGCAAATCAAATTGTAATCGATCAATGGTCATTCCGGAGCGTTGCTGCTCCGGAGACTATTTCTAAAATGATAAAATTCCACAGACTAAAAACAGGCAGGTAGAAAAATAAATAAAATACGGAGTGTGATGGGACATGTCAAAAGCATTAGGTTTATACCAATTTAGTAAAAAGGTGCATAAATGGGCCGGACTACTCTTATCAATTGTTTTTATGTTCCTAGCTGTAACAGGCCTCTTACTAGTTTATATGATACCACTCGGAATTTCTGATGAGTTAAAAGTGGGGCAGGCGGCGAGTCCAAGTCAATCGATCCCTATGGAAAAGGTCGTGTCCATTGCCACGTCTCAAGGGCTTCCAGATGTAACATCGGTTGAAGATATCTTTCGAATCGAATATAGACCAGGTTTAAATATTTACCAGGTTCGCTTCAATAACAGTCAAGGTGTTCAAATCGATGCGAGTACGGGTAAAGTCTTATCTACCAACCCAGATTACTCCACATTTCTCATTACGTTACATGACGGATCCTACTTTGGAAATTGGTATCGATACACTGCGCTCACATTCGCTGGTTTATCTCTCATTCTGTTATCATTTTCAGGATATTATATGGTTGGCTTTCCGCTTTATAAGCGTATAATGGCAAGAAAAAAAGCTAAAACGTTGGAGAATATTGCTTCAGGGAAATAATCATGCAAATATGTAACCACATTACAGAATATAGATATATAAAGCTCTAAAATTATGGTTAAGATGAATTCGAAATGGATAAGAGAGTTCTATTCGACTTTGAAATAAAAGTTGGACTTTAAGTTTAGGCTGCCCAAATGAGGTGGCTTTTTTTGAAAAGCGGTACAGGTTTCTATATGTGCTGTATTTGATGATGAATAAAGATAATTTTTAATCGTTAAAGGATGGTGCTTTCTTGGAAACAATTCGTTCTATGTATAAGCATTTACATTGGTCTAACCAACGAATTCTAGAAACCTTACAAAAAGGTGAAGAGAACGTGCAGGTGAATAATCTCTTCTCCCATATTTTGCATGCGGAAAGGGTTTGGTACACTAGATTAAAAGGTGAAGATAGTTCACATTTGCCGATTTGGAGTGAAGTTAGATTAGAATCCTGTGCGGATATGGTGAATCATAACCATCATAACTATGCTGAATTACTTTCAACGTTATCCAGCACTGACCTAGATCGGCTAGTTTCATATAAAAATAGTAAAGGTACAGAGTTTCATAACTCCATAAGGGATATCTTAACCCATGTTGCCCTTCATGGTCAGTATCATCGAGGACAGATTAATCAACTTCTAAGAGCAGCAGACCTTGAACCAATAAGTGTTGACTATATAATATATAAAAGATGATGTAGAGATGGGTTGTTATTTATAATACATGGCAATACTTCTTAGCTAAGTATCGTAGCATGATTTTAAAGAAATTGGGATAGCAAATTGAATAAAAAAGTAAACGAAGAAGTAGTTACTTTTTCTGCAAATAAAAAATGGCTTTCCATTCCAGCGGAAATAGGCAGCAAGCTCGAACGAAATGTTTAGTGTGGTAGTTGTTCTGATGCTGTTCAAATTGTAAACTACGCTGTCAAAGAATCACCTCATGGAATTGTACTGGAAGGGAACTGTAAAAATTGCGAAAAAATGTCGCAAGAGTGATTGACTAAAAAGAGTGCCTGGCACCATTTCATCTAATGGTGCCAGGCACTCTTTTTTCTTTTGTTATCATGTCTTGATCTGGTGAATATAATTTAATCAAATTGAACTATCTCAGGTGCTCATAATGACAGAGGGAGGGAATGAAATTTGGATAAGTTACGATTTCAACAAATGAAGGCATTTGTTGAATTGGATTACAATGGCAGGCATGATCATATTCCTCAATTCCATTTCCACACAAAAGACTTAAAATGGTTAATCGAGCAAGCCGAAAAAGCTGCGTATTATGAGCAATCGTTAAGAGCGATTGCCGAAGATATGTCTGATAAAGAATCCAGTGAACTCATTGAAGCCGCAAGTAAGGCACTAAGAGATTAGTGTATTGTGATACTAAGTAATCTTAGTGGAACACCGCTCTGTTAAAAAAAGGAGCGGTGTCTTATTATTTCTAAAAGTATCCCGTCATTACAGTATTTCGACATACCCCTCTGACCCATGCACTCGAATTCGCTGACCGTCTTTAATCCGTTTGGTAGCATTTTCAACGCCGACAACAGCGGGTAAGCCATATTCACGTGCAATCACGGCTCCATGGGTCATCAGTCCACCAACCTCGGTGACTAGGCCCTTTATAGATACAAATAATGGTGTCCAGCCAGGGTCTGTGAAAGAGGTGACTAAGATGTCTCCTTCCTCTATATCGGCTTCTTCCATATTCAAAATAACACGTGCACGGCCCTCTACAACTCCGGAAGACACAGGCAGACCTAAAATCGCGTCGACCGGGAGATTTTCTTGATGGTACCTACCTCTAATGATTTCACCATCAGACGTAATCACACGCGGGGGAGTGAGTTTTTCATAAAATTTGTATTCCTCTTTACGGTTGCTGATGATCTCGTAATCCAGTTTGTTTGTCCGTACAGCTTCATGAAGCTCTTCAAAACTAAGATAGTAGATATCTTCTTTTTCATGTATAAGCTGGGCTAGGACAAGCTGTTGTGCCTCTTTCAGTAAAGCCTGTTTGTAAACGAAGTAGCGACTAATCATGCCGTATTTTGGATATTCACGATAACCGATGAAATTCCGCAGCAGGCTAATCATTCGTTTTGTTTCAGTGGCTTTTTGTTTCCCGTCTGGTAGTTGATCTAATCGAGCTATTAAATCTTGTTCTTTTTTCAACGCTTCTTTTAGTCCTTGTTCAAACTTCCGTTTACTGGCATTGGGCTCTTCGTTTTTTATGTTACTGAGAATCAATGGGACAAGTGTCGATGGTTTTTCACTCCAGCGCGGTTTCGTCATATCGATTTCTCCCGCACATCGCATTCCGTATTTGTTTAGATAAGCGATTAGCGCATTTCGTGTTACCCTCCCGCCATCAAACCTAACCAGTTCATCCAAAAAGTGATCATCTCTAACATTCTGCAAATAATGAATAACTTCTGGATAAGGACGAATCACATCTGCAACATCCAGTAGCTCAAGACCCATTTCTGACGTAATATTGTTCGGTACAGATAGAGAAAGTGTATCTGCTGCGTTTTTTTCACCTAACCACTTGTTCATGTGTTCATTGATCCATGATGCTGCATTCATAGCAGCCATAAATACAGCCGAACTTTGCGGGTCAAATAAAATCTTCTTTAATTCCTGAAGATCTTCTAGTATAAAATCAAATAAATCCAACCCTGATTTCGTTTGTATGTTTTCTTTTAACTCTTCTATGGATGTTTGACTTCGCTTAATCAAATCGGAAACAATTGTTGGATTGTTTTCGATTTTTGACAGTATATCTATATTGTCTCTACGGGGACTCGGTGCTTTTTTATCCTCCGGTAACGAAACGATAAAATCTCCTCGCTCAATGATGTTCATAAGTGCGTCTTTCATGAGCGGATCGTGTTGTCCCATGGCATTTAATAAAATGTTTCTACTGAGTGGCGAAGCTAGTTGATGTGTGACATCCACAAACAACCTTCCACCTGCTTTCCGCATTGGTGCAGGAGTCGTTAATAGGTAAAACGAAAGTCCCAAGGGTTTTATTGCGTCGGTCATCATTTGTTGATGGCCAACAGAAACATAGACGTGATTTTCTTGATCATTGGCTTCGGGAATGGGGAATAAAGTAGTGATTGGACGGCTCTGGACGATATAAAAGGTATCATTAACTAAACACCATTCGATATCCTGTGGGCAGCCGAAATAAGCTTCTATCTGTCTTCCAATCACCGCGAGTTGTAAAATTTGTGGATCTGTGAGTGTTTGCGTGTTTTGCTGATTAGGATCAATCTGCTTTGTCTCTGTACCGCCTTTTTTCACTCCGTATACTGCCAATTTTTTGGCTGCGATCCTCTTATCGATGATTTTATTTTCCTGTACTTTATAACAATCGGGGGAGACCAAGCCAGAGACCAATGCTTCTCCAAGTCCAAAACTGGCGTCTATGGATAGCAACTTTCGGTTAGACGTAATCGGGTCAGCGGTAAATAAAATTCCTGAAGCCTGTGGGAAAACCATTTTTTGAATGATCACAGATAGATACACCTGACTGTGGTCAAATCCGTTTTGCATACGGTAGATGACCGCGCGATCCGTAAAGAGGGAAGCCCAGCATTTACGAATATGCTCCAAGATGGCTTCTTTTCCGATGATATTTAGAAAGGTATCTTGCTGTCCCGCAAAAGAAGCATGTGGTAAATCTTCAGCGGTTGCACTGGAACGCACGGCATAAGCTTGTTCTTCGCCAAACTGGGTGAGATAGTGGGTAATGGCTTTTACAACATCTAAAGGAATTTCTACTTCTAAAAGAAGTTGTTGAATCTTCCTGTTGATGACACTAATTAGATTGCGATCCTCAACTCTTAGTTTATTTAGTTGTTCTAAGAGTGCCAGGAACGTTTCGTTATGTTCGATGGCTTTCTGATATCCTATGGTTGTTACACAGAATCCTTCCGGTACGTGTATACCTTGAATTTTTGATAACACTCCTAAATTTAAACCTTTGCCGCCAACAAGCGAAAGCTGTGTTTTTTCCATTTCCTGAAAACTGAGAACCAAAGAATTCATCCGACATCTCTCCTAATGGATCATTTAACGTAACAAGGAACGGTCATGCCTCCACAAATCACATGTAAAGTTCTATTGAATTTTAGCAGGGTAATTTGAGAATAAACAGTCTATATTGCCCTTTTTTTATGTGCTATAATTAAATTAGGGAGAGTTCAACCTTCAACCCACTTGACCGAAACCAAGGATGAACGATGATTTGGGTAAAGTAGACCAAAATGGGCTCGATCTTACATAGATTCCACGGTTCATACCCGCAAAAGAAGTTCGCCCCAATATGTTTTATATTTCATCTGTGAAAATATGAACAGATACTAATAATTATTTCATGTAACAGTAGAAGGGAGTTCCTATGCCATTCAACCCAGTACAACAGCGAGATCATGTCAGTACTTACAAAAGTCTTCGTTCATTATTTGAAAAAAATATAACCGTGAACAGTATCTCAGAGGTTTTAGCTACCTGCAATGTGGGGGATCCAGCTCCTCAGATAAAAGACCAAATGGCCTCAAAAGACTATGACGTCATTGGAGTCGAAGAGAATGGCATAGTGATTGGATATGTACTCAGAGACGATTTGAGGGAGGGAAGCTGTAAGGAATATACTCGCAGCTTTAGCCCATCTGATCTTGTTTCAGATTCCACACCACTGCTTCAAACGCTTTTTATTTTTAAAAACACCGAAAGACTATTCGTTATTGAAGGTAACCGGATTACCAAAGTCGTCACACTAGCAGACCTCCAAAAACCACCAGTTCGAATGCTTTTGTTTGGCGTCATTTCGATAGTTGAAATGCATTTTTATCAAATCATTCGTGATTATTTTAAAGAGGATAGCTGGAAAAAGCACCTAAGTGAAAAAAGAATTCAACAGGCTGAGGAGTTATTTTTACAAAGAAAAGCTCGAAATGAAGGCATTGAACTAAGTGACTGCCTGCAGCTTTGTGATAAAAGGGACATCGTATTAAATGAACAGGCTTTACGTGAGCTTTTAGGGATTGAATCCAAAAGCAAAGGGAAGGATTTCTTCAAGAAATTAGAAAACCTCCGTAACAATCTCGCTCATTCACAAGATCTTAATACGCAAAATTCCTGGAATGAAATGTTTTCGTTAATTGAACAGACAGAGTCTTTGTTAGAGAAATGTGAAAATATTTAAGGAACGATGCTAAAAAAATATCCCTTTGGGGGGATATTTTTTTTAGGTTAAGCGATGTTCTTTGAGTATTTTTTCAAGCAATGCCTGACAGCCCTCTGTCACCAGCTGATAAGTTTCCTCAAAGTCCCCCGTGTAATAAGGATCAGGAACATCTTTGTTATGGTCCGTTAAATCGAGCAGACGGATAATTTTCGGCTGTTGCGGTTTACCGGTGATTTCAAAAATATTTTTTACGTTGCTTTCATCCATGCCAATGATATAGTCGAATTTTTCAAAGTCTTCCTTGGTTAATTGGCGTCCAACAAGACCTTCTGCGGAAATGTTGTATTTTTTTAAGATGGAAAGCGTTCCTTTATGGGGAGGCGAACCTATGTGCCAAGAACTGGTTGCAGCAGAATCCACGCTAACTCTGCTCGACAAATTTTCTTGTTTCAATACGTTGCGAAACACTCCCTCGGCCATAGGGGAACGGCAAATATTACCCAAACAGACAAACAATACATGAATCATTGTATAAACTCCTTTTAATCTATTAAACATGTTTCGTATCCTTTAACGACCATTCTAAGGATTTTATTAAAGATTGTAAATGAAAAAGCAAAGTGCTCTGGCGTTTATTGATGTATGTTTTAGCAGTATGTTAAATGATCTTCCGATTCTAAAGAGATACCGTTTTTTGAAGTTACAGAGCAGTATAGTACAACAAGCACCGTCCCTTATAACCGACGACAGTGCATACGAATCAATAATAGATATTCACCTATGTTTGCCTTAATCAATATCTTATTGGTAAAGCCATTTTTAGGGGGAATCGCTGTGGGATACTATGTTACCGTAGATTCAGGCGTAAAATTGTTTGTGGAAGATCTAAATCCGGAAGGCAGTAAGACGATCGTGTTTTTACATGGATGGCCGTTAAGCCATAAACAGTTTGAGTATCAATTTGATCATCTTCCCTTTATGGGTTACCGCTGTATTGGAATTGACTGGAGAGGATTTGGTCAGTCGGATAAGCCAATAAGCGGGTACAATTTTGACCGATTGGCGGATGATATACGTACAGTAGTGGATGTACTTCAATTAAACAATTTCACTCTTGTAGGCCACTCTACAGGTGGAGCAATCGCGATTCGGTATATGTCACGACATAATGGTTATGGAGTATCCAACCTTGTTCTAGTAGACGCTGCAGCTCCTAAAGGTTTTACGACAGAAACTGCGACTAGATTCCTTACTCTAGCGTTAAATGACCGTCCTAAAATGATGCGTGAAGTGACAGAAAACTTTTTCTTTCAATATATAACAAGTTCATTTTCTGAGTGGTTTATTCAATTGGGCTTACAAGCAGCAGGATGGTCAACGGCAGCGATCATCATTACACTAAGAGATGAGACGCTATATACAGATTTGCAAAAAATACTGGTCCCTACCTTAATCGTTCATGGTGTTCACGACAAAGTTATTCCATTTGCACAAGGTCATGAATTAAATCAAAAAATAAAAAATTCACAACTTGTCCCGTTTCATTACAGCGGCCATGGTCCTTTCTGGGAAGAACGTGACAAGTTTAACCAGCTATTAAGACAATTTATCGGCTGACGCTTATTGTAGGATGTGCTTTTACAATAAACAAAATTTTTTTCGGTGTTAGGGACCATGTTGACAATCTAAACTTTTTTTATTATCCTTTAAAAAACATTAATGAATTCAATAAAAATTTCGTATAACTCCAATAATATGGTTTGGAGGTCTCTACCAGGAACCGAAATTCCTGATTACGAAGAAAGTACAAGATTTGTATTTTCTTCGTAGTCAGGAATTTTTTTATTTTCTGTATTTTAATATTCTAGGAGGTCAAAAATGAACTTTTTAACATTGCCAAAAATTGAACTTCACTGTCATCTAGATGGTAGCCTTAGAATTGAAACGATTATCGATATTGCCCAGAAGGAAGGCATTCAGTTACCCTCTTTTGATAAGAATGAACTGCAAAAGGAACTGATTGCTCCGTTAGAATGTGAATCCCTTGATGAGTATTTGAAAAGATTTTCTCTTCCAAATTTGGTCATGCAGTCCAAGGAAAACTTAAGAAGAATTACTTTTGAGCTATTTGAGAATGCAACAAAGGAAAATGTGAAATATATGGAAGTCAGATTTGCCCCGTTACTTCACACATTAAAAGGGCTTGATGTTGAAGAAGTTATCCAATCTGTTGTAGAGGGGATGAGGGAAGCAGAAAGCTGTTACGAAATAAAAGGAAATATAATCTTGTCTTGCATGAGGACAATGTCTGTAGAAAGTGCATTTGAGGTGGTTGAAAAGGGGAAAAAGTTTCTAGGAAAAGGTGTAGTGGCCATTGACCTATGTGCATCAGAAGAAGAAGGTTTTTGTGAAAGATTCGTAGATCCAATTCTCTTAGCCAAAGAATATGGCTACAGAGTCACTATTCATGCCGGCGAAACAGGAATTGGTAAAAACGTTCTAGAGGCTGTTGAACTGCTGGGTGCTGAAAGAGTAGGACATGGAGTATTTATTAAAGAATGTGCTGAGGCTTATAAGATTGTGAAAGAAAGACAGGTAGTGCTTGAAATGTGTCCGACAAGTAATGTTCAAACGAAAGCTGTTCATCATTATTCTGAACATCCGATTTATAAGTTTCATAAAGATGGGATAAAAGTGACAATTAATACGGATAACAGAACAGTATCTGATACTACAATGGCAAAAGAAATCCATCTAGTTAACAACGAATTTAATCTAAGCGAAGAAGATTACCGGCAAATTTATTTTAATAGTGTAGAAGCATCCTTTGCTGACCAAGAAACGAAAAAATGGTGCTTGGCAAAATATTAAAAGAAAATTAGACTTAGTGACAAAAAAAGTCCCCGAAACCGAACAAATCTATTAACTAAAAAAAACAAACAATTTATAATTGTTCTTCTACCTAAAGAAATAAAGGAGATCAATCTAACACGTTCTCACTTAAAGAACTACAACAGTTGGATTTTTCTATAGTAACACTGCTCATTCAATGGTTCGAGACATGGTTAAAGGAATTATATTAACTACTTTTAATTTGAAGTTTGTGAAGTTTTGTACTTACGGTGACGGGTGATTTTTTTAAAGATCATTATGCCAAAAATGCAGCCTTTTCTTATTTGAGTTAATGGGCAGGATAATTGAACATGAGAATAGAAACTTCATTTACAAATTACTGAAATTTTAGATCTGTTCCCCGAAAAAGTGAAAGTTGATATATTAGCTGACAGAGAAAGCGGTGCGATTACAAGAAATATGACAGGTTGTTTTCCGATTGCATCTTGGGGAAGAATTGATTGGGACAAGGTGCACAACAAAATTGGTCTTACTTCAGATGACATTTTCACTATTCCTGCTGTCCTTTCTTATCATTCATTTGACATATCAGTTCCTGTTTACCTTTTAGCCGATGAATATAATACCCCAGTAGTAAAAACTTCTTTATTCACAATACTTGAAAAAGTTGAGGATGTTATGTGTATGAGTCCAGACCAATGGATTTTTAGTCCACATTTAAAATACGTAATTGAATTTTGTCATGATGGGGAAATAACTATAGGATGGATATGATGAGTTAATTAAGACATGTGATTGAGTAATCAGAGCCCGCCAATGGCGTTTTTTCTTGTTCAACTAACGGGGCAGCATTCCTGTAATGAATGAAAATGAGATTTGAACAAAAAAATAACCTCTTGGTAGAATGAGAGAGTCCTAAGCCGGCAAGCAAAAAGGATAAACTCAATAAAACCAGGAGGATATGAAATGAATTATAACCAAAATGAAAAGATTGCTCAAATTACTTCTCAAACTCTAATTATAGGCGTTGATATCGCGAAATTCAAACATGTGGCACGGGCACAGGACTACAGAGGAATAGAATTCGGATCACCTTGTTATTTTGAGAATACTAAGCAAGGATTTGAAGTGTTTCTCGAGTGGATCTTTCATTTAAAGGAAGATCAGGCCATGGAAAAAGTGATAGTAGGTATGGAACCTACTGGCCACTATTGGCTAAATCTAGCTCATATACTAAAAGAAAATAATATAAAGTTTGTCGCAGTGAACCCGTTACATGTAAAGAAAAGTAAGGAACTTGATGACAACTCACCGACTAAGAACGATGTGAAAGATGCTAAAGTCATCGCACAGCTGGTCAAGGATGGGAGATACGCTGAACCAACGATTCCACAAGGTGTTTATGCAGAACTCCGCGTGGCGAAAAAAATACGTGATCTCTTAACTGACGACCTTCAAACGGTACAAGGTCAGATTCACAACTGGCTAGATCGCTATTTTCCTGAGTTTTTAACAGTCTTTAAGAGTTGGGAAGGGAAAGCAGCCTTGCAATTTTTAAGGCTAGGAGCCCTACCGTATGAACTAATTCATTTCACGGATCAGTACTTATTGGTTCATTTACGAAAAGCAGTTAGTCGGAGTGTAGGACTAAACAAAATACTAGAGTTAAAACAAGCAGCTAGAGAGTCCATCGGACTATGCCAAGGTTCTAATATGGCCAAATTAGAACTAGCGACTCTGCTTGATAAATATGACTTGATACAAGAGAAGTTCGTAGAACTTGATAATAAGATTGATAACCTAATTGAACATATCCCTGGCGTTCAACAAATGTTAGCTATTAAGGGAGTAGGGAGAGATACGGTTGCCGGCTTCTTTGCGGAAGTTGGAAATCTTCAAGACTATAATCACCCTAGACAAATCATAAAGCTAGCTGGATTGAGCTTGAAGGAGAACACCTCTGGCAAGCATAAAGGACAAACAAAAATCACAAAACGAGGTAGGAAGAAGCTGAGGGCTCTCCTCTTCAGGGTTTGTATGATCATAGTCGCGAAGAATTCGGCCTTTAAAGCATTGCATACCTATTATACTCAACGCCCGGATAATCCACTGAAGAAAATGCAGTCTCTGATTGCCTTATGCAATAAGTTAATACGTTTATTCTTTGCCATTGGTAAGAAACAATTTGAGTTTAGTGAAGAGCGAATGTTAAAGGATATTCCTCATATGAGAGCAAACATAGAAGTTGAAAAAGCAGCTTAATTCAGTTGAAACAGTAAAGTAGAAAAGAGTTTTAGTTTTAAAAGTCTCGTACATTTGAAGCACGGATTAGTCAGCAAAGCAACTAAACTTCGGGCAATGACCCTGTGGGGCAGCATGACTGACATCCACCTCATGGAAAGGTTGGACGAAGGAATTTGAGAGCGAAGACTCTGTGAGACATGGGAGGGTTGACCTCCATGAGATATGTGGACATCCACCAGTGCGATCATATTTTTACTCATTTACCATTTTTTGCAAATGCGTGGCTAAAGAGCAACAGTCTTTTTTTCTTCGAAAGCCCAAATTTATCCTTACAAGATAAATCCAACCATAGTAGCGAGCATTTACTCAAAAATAACATTCTATAAAATACTGAGAAAGCTGGAGAAAACGTGAGTTTTCACTTTGTTTATTGAGGGAGTTTAGTTCAATAAGGATTTTCTAAAAATAAAATGCCCGACCGATTTGATATGCTCCCGGTAAGGTAGACAGATTAAAAAATAAAAATCTGTTTGCCTTCAAGGGGAGTTTTTTTTTATGTCAAAAAGAGTGCATTCTTTAGAGGATAAAATCAGGATAATAAAAGCATTAGAAGAAAGAAGTCATTCCATTTCCGAACTAGAATCTATATATAACGTCCATAAAGTCTCCATTTATGATTGGATATATAAATATAAAAAATACGGAGTTGATGGATTAAAAGAATCCTCTACCTGGAGGAGGTTTTCAAAGGAACTTAAGCAGGACGCAGTAAAGGACTATCTTAGCGGCGAATACTCCATTCGGGAGGTAACTAGAAAGTATGAAATTCCTAGTACTTCCACCCTTCGTTGTTGGATAAAGAAGTATAATAGTCATAGAGAATTAAAGGATACGTCAAAAGAAAGGACGAGCTCTATGACTAAAGGGAGAAAAACTACTTGGGATGAAAGGATTCAAATAGTACTTGATTGTCTAGGGAACGGAAAAGATTATCAAGTAACATCTGAGACCCATAATGTCTCTTATCAACAAGTGTACCAGTGGGTTAAGAAATATGAAGATGGCGGAGAAGAAGCACTCAAAGATAAAAGAGGAAGGAAGAAAGAAGAAGTAGAGCTGACCTCAGAAGAGAAAATGCAGCTTCAAATGAAAAAGTTAGAACGAGAAAATGAGCGGTTACGTGCGGAGAATTTATTCTTAAAAAAGTTAGAGGAGATCGAAAGGAGGCGAAAATAAGCCAAGTCCGATTTGAAGATAAGTACATTGCTATTCAGGAGCTTCATCAGGAAGAGAATTTGAGCATTCTTTTACTTTGTGAAATAGCCGGTATTTCACGCGCTGCTTACTATAAATGGCTTAATCGCATACCTACAGATCGAGAACTCCAGAATAGAAAGATTATAGAAGAAATGAAAGCTCTTCAAGAGAAAGTAGATGGAACTTTTGGTTATCGACAAATGACGTTACATATGAATCGGAAATTTGAAGAGGACATCAATCATAAAAGAATCTATCGATTAATGGGAATCGGAAATTTACGCTCGGTTATTCGGATAAAGAAGAAATATTCATACAAAAGTTCTACCCCTCAGCATGTGGCAGAAAATGTACTAAATCGCGATTTTACAGCAGAAAAGCCTAATGAAAAATGGGTTACGGATGTCACTGAACTTAAATATGGGGCAAAGAAGGCTTATTTAAGCGCCATTCGTGATTTATACGATGGATCGATTGTTAGCTATGTCCTCGGGCATTCCAATAATAATAAACTTGTATTCAAGACACTTGACCAAGCTACAGCACTTTTGAATGGAGAACGCCCTCTTATCCATAGTGATCGTGGATTTCAATATACCTCGAAAGGTTTTAAACGAAGAATAGATGCAGTAAAGATGAAGCAAAGTATGTCCCGAGTGGGCAGATGTATTGATAACGGACCAATGGAATCCTTTTGGGGAACACTTAAATGTGAGAAGTATTATAGGCGTAAGTATAATACATTTGAAGAACTAACTTTAGCGATAAATGAATACATACATTTTTATAGACACGATAGATATCAAAAACGACTAAACGGCCTTAGCCCTATTGAATATAGAGCTAAAGCCGCCTAAATCATTTTTATTATTTCCACTGTCTACTTGACGGGGGGCAGTTCAATTTGGAAGGGCATTTCTTGTTAATTTTGTTTTACAATTTCTGTTCTATTAGGTGCAAGTGGAGGCTGTTCTAACCATTTATTTTTTACCATAATATTAAACCAATTTTTTATAACCATAAGATTTTGTAAAATAGTAGCCTCAAAAGTGGTAACAAGGTCTGTTCGCATGGCTGCTGCAAGACCTGCCCCATGATAGGTTTGTGCATTTTGAAACAAAAATCCCATGTGATACATTAATAACTTATCAGAAAATGGAGAGTCAGTTGAAATTGTCACTTCAGTTTCCAATGATTTTGGAACTGGTAAGTTATCAGCTTGGAGTATTTTTGCGAATGCTTTTATTTGTCCATCAGCAGTATTCTCAGATTCAGTTAAAAATTTTCTTACTTCTTTGGATTCCGCCACCTGGCTGAATGCAATAGAAAGGGTTTTAGCCATAACACTTTTTTTCAGGTTAAAAGAAATAGAAATGATTTCTGTAGCAGCAAGAGTTCTACCCTTCCCCAAAAAACCGTCTTTGAAATCATTGCTTGAAATATATTGAGGGTGTTCATATGCATAAAATAATGGGTCTCTCTGAAAAAGTCCTTTATCAAGCAATAATTCTATCGTTTGGTGGTAAAACTTTTTCGCATCGTTATCACATGAGTCGTAAAAATCCCTTAGGTCTTTTCTAACAGAAATGCTTAATGCAGTGATATGCCCAAATAATCCATGTAAAGTCATTACATGTAAATAATTTATGCAGAATGCATCTGAAAACAATCTCTGTTTGCCTAAATACAAGTCGGATTCATTAAATCCAATTGGAACAGGAAACCCCTCATTCTCAAAAAAAGCCATAATTTGTCTCTTTTGTTTTTCGAATGTCTTGATAGCATCATTAAAAACCGCTTTTATTGCTTCATCTTCAATAATTGAGTACATATATTTATTTACTACATCTATCGCTGTTCCGCTTACATACTCGCCCCACAAAGAACCAATTTCGGAAGATGTCAATTTTAATTTTTCGGTTTCCATATTTTCACCTCCCTTGTATTATTTCCTTATTTTAGAAAATATATGATTTTCTGGTTTTTAATGTGAGAAAATAATTTTCTTATGAATTAACGAATACGATACTCTAAAAAAGTTATTACTGATATTAGTTGTATGGACAAATTAGATTGTGAAGAAGTGTACTTAAAGTAAAGGGGGCGTTTGTTCAACAGTGGGGTTTGCTGCTGCATTCAGTTAGAGAAGCGGTAAAGGTGAAAAAGGGATTATGTATCTAGTTGTCGAATTGTTTAATTTACATAATCAAGCTGTTCATTTAAGGTGCTTCGTTTACGGTCCGAGTTGTTCATCTTAGTCGGAAACGACTAAAGTAAAAATTAAATTAATAGAAATGAAAGAAGTGAAGGTTTTGATTGAATATAAATGCCTCCATCATGTAAGTCTTACTGTCACAAATTTGAAAAGAGCAAAAGATTTCTATGGGAATACTTTATGTTTAAAAGAAATACCTCGTCCTGATTTTGATTTTGCGGGTGCCTGGTATGAAATAGAGGGAAAGCAAATCCACTTGATAGTCGATCCATCTTCACAGACGATTCGGCAGGATAAAAGCTTATCCAGCAGAGAAGGTCACTTTGCTCTTAGAGTCGAGAACTACTATGACACTCTTAGATGGTTAAAACAAAATGAAGTTGAAATCATTGAAAAACCGTACGGAAAAAGTGGATTCGCTCAAATTTTCTGTGCAGACCCAGATGGTAATTTGATTGAACTAAATGTTGACCAAAAAGATTTACAAATAAAAAGATAAAAGGCTTCCAATACTGGAGGCTTTTCTTATTGAAGTAACGAAGCAGGTTAGCTGAAGAAGGAAATGTTTAATTTGATATTGAATTAATAAGAAGCAAATGATTTATGGTGAAGGAGTTTTATCTAATGCAGAATGTTAGATATTTAATTGAAACAAAGAAACCTGGTGGATGAATCGGATATAAAGTTGACAGAGGAAAAGTTAGGAGCGATTTTTCCCAAACAATACAGAGAACTTTTTAAGCTAGTAAATAATCCCGAATTCGGTGAATGGATTCTCTATCCTATTCAAACCCCAAAAAATGCTAAAAAGACTTGGGATGATGTTGTTAGACAAAATAAGGAAGTAAGAGATGAAAGAATGTCTGAAGACCTTATTTCAATTGGTGATGATGGTTCGGGAGATAAACTGTGCTATAAAAAAATAAACGGCAAAATGGGCGATACCATTTATCTGTGGAATCACGAAACGACAGAATTAGATGAATATACATCTAGTTTAGAGGAGTTTATTATTCTAATTTCTGAAGAAAATGATGACTTTGATGAAGAGTAAAAAGTAAGAACTTTGTTGAGCAAACGGGGACAATAGTTAAAGATGAGATCGCTGCGGCGGTCTTTTTACTTGTTCAGCTAACGGGCAGTTTAATTGAAGAAGATGAGAATCTAGTACAAATCTGATTTGGAACGCATATTTATCGAAAAAAGTCTCCAATCTAATTATGTCTTCTCAAACAAGAAAGGTTGGGATATATTTGTCGTACAATTGGAGTCCAGATAACAACTTATCATGGAGAGATGAACATGCTGCGCACTTTTAAGATGTTCCATGGCGGCAACGGAACGACGCCGGTTGATAGTGGGTTACCCCTGCAGGGAATCTTCTATGGTTTGAAGGGTGAAAGCAAGCTCGAATGGAATAGGTATCTTGGCCAAGGTGAGCCATGGTGGCACTCGGCGAATGAGCGTAATTGGGATTTCAAAACTGGAAACTTGATTCACAATGACTTCGGTAATATTTATGCGCATCATGTGTTTGGATGCGGTGATGGTGAAATCATGGCAGTCCGCCCGAACGGGAATCTGCACTGGTACCTCTACCTTGGCAATGGCGAGGAAAATCCTTCAGGGTCCCTTGGCTGGCATCCCAATTCCGGAAATGTAATCGGCAACGGCTGGCATCACTTCCGCCATATCTTCGTTCGTCCATATTCAGGACGTTCCAGCACGGCCCGGCTCGCAATCTATGCTGTCAATGAGTACGGGAATCTGCTCTGGTTTTCATACAATGGCAATGGCGAGGGGCGCAATCCTTCAGGGTTCCCTGGCTGGCATCCCAATTCCGGAAATGTAATCGGCAACGGCTGGGCGAGGTACAGGCACATTCTCGGAACGGGAAGAGACATCTTCGCGATTAATGAATATGGGGATATGGAATGGTTCCAATATAATGGCAATGGCGAGGGGCGCAATCCTTCAGGGTTCCCTGGGTGGCATCCCAATTCCGGGCGTGTGATCAACCCTGTCTGGCCCTGGCAAGACATGAAGTATATTTTCGGAAGCGCAACCGATCTTGGTGGATACGGTAGTGTGATTATGGCCGTTGACAATTATGATAATCTGTTCTGGTTCAAATACACTGGCCAGGGCGAGGGGCCCGACCTTTCATTGTACTGGCATCCGAATTCTGGAAATCGCATCGGCAGAGTACCATTTGTGAAAGCCATCCACAGTGTTGTTGTACACTTTAAGTCCTTATTACCCCTTTCTGTCGAGAGAATGAATTGGATTGAGGAACAGTTTAGAGAGATGCATAATCTTTTCGCACAAGGCGGTATAGCCGTTTACCGAGGTTCAACAGAGGATCTTAGTAATAATCCAAACTTGCAGCATCTTAGAAATATCTACGTGGGCCAATGCAGAAGAAATGAGCCTTCAGCGCAAATAATTGAACTTTTTAACAATCGTAATTATGTTGGTCCTAGTCCTAATGAATTGGTGGTCTATTTAGTTGATAATATAACCACAGACTCTCCGGAGTTCCCTGGAGGATGTGCGGTTCATCCACGCGAAAAGCCGGGAGCGGTCGTAAATAGTAATTTCGGTCCTCAAGGGACCGGCGATGCTAGGAGATTTGCATGGTTGGTGGCTCATGAGGTGGCACACGTTCTAGGGTTAAATCATTCTACAAATCAAGATAACTTGATGTTTGAAGGGTTGAGGTTTACGAATTTTCCACCTAAACTCACCTATACGGACTTCAATCATATGCACGGAAGCCCTTATTGCCGCCAATGCCATACAATAGTCGGGACCAACCAGGTTCCATCCTGTTGCTAAAACGAACTTGCGAGAAATGTTTGGAGAAAAAGACATTTAAAAAGTTTTTTATCTTGGGCAATATTGGTGATTTTTGTTGTTATTTTCATAAAAGACTAATGATAAAAAGTAATAATTGTGAAGAATTATACTTAAACAAACGGGTGCAAGAGTTGAAGAGCAGCAGTGTTTCGGAGGTTCTAATGTTTGGGGAGAGCCTCAATATTATTAAAAGCCCTTCTCTTTATCGAGAGGGGCTTGTTTTATTTTATTGAGCAATTTTACCTTTTGATATTTGCAAATATTGCCCATTGGTAACATTCGTCGTATATCGACCATTAAAATTCTCATTATCTACTATATCGCTTTTTCCAACAGGTCCTGCCATTACTGCTACGTATCCTTGTCCATAACTTTCAATTACATATTGACCTGGAGGAATGTCTACCCCAACTTTATACCATGCAGAATCCTTATAATCTTGAACATTATTTACTATTTCATAAATTTGTTTCGCGCCACTTACACCTAATGTTCCAAAGGCAGCTATATTTATTAATACTCCTTGGGTCTCTATGTTACCTGCATCATTCACGTATACATATCCAAAACTATCAAAGTTTTCATTATCAATAATATTTCCTGCAGGATCCTTTTCAGCATAGTATTTACCACTTCCGGAAAATGAAATAAATGCATACTCACCTGCTGGAATGTCGCCTTTAATATATGATCCGGTATCGAAAGCTTGTTTTAAAGCAAATAACCCAGTTATATTTTCAATCATTTTTTGTTGAGGTGTTTTTTCAGCTTCTTTTTTAGCTTCTTCATCAGCTTTTTTCTTGGCTGCTTCTTCATCAGCTTTTTTCTTGGCTGCTTCTTCATCAGCTCTCTTCATAGCTTCAGCAGCTTCAGCTTTTCTCTCAGCTTCTTTTTTAGCTTTCTGGTCTGCTTCAATTTTTGCTTTTTCTGCATTTTCAGCTTGTATTGCGGCTTGCTCTGCTTTTTCAGCATCACTTTCTATGAAACCGTCAAATACGGCAGATATAATAAATAAGTACCCTATCACTGCAACAACCATTTTCCACTTATTCTTAGAACGAAATCCTAATATTTTGTTATACCATTTCCGTTCAAGGAAAGTTACAGGGATGTCGTGTGATTGTAATTCTTCAGTTAGGTCATTTGAAGCATCAACCTTTAAAGTGAAACCTGTGTTAAATTGATACAAAGTCGAAAGTGCAAACTTATCAACCGTTACAGAAGAAAAATCGTTCCACGAAAACGAATATTTAAGTTCCACTTTTTCTAAAACCTCTTCTTCGCCAGATACTGTTTTCTTAGCAAAATAGATTTCGAATCCCTCAGGTGTTATGAGCATAAATAGCGGCTTGTTTTCAATAGTAACCCTGTAGATCTTATTCTTTTTATAAATCCTCTCCTCAAAATATTTTGCAAGCAATACTTCGTGTGCTACGCTTTTCACTTTCTTTTTTTCTTTTGACATTATGGCTCCCCCTTCTATACAAATTAATAATTCGATAGATATTTCCATTTACCTGCAAATTTCAAATCTGTGACAAAATATCCATTAATAAAAGCCCTTATCATTCGAGAGGGGCTTTCTCTAATTCTTTTACCTGTTCAGTCATATCTTTTAAGTTGCATTTTACCTTTACAATCTCTCCACCAAAAGGCATTTCTCTTTTAATTATTTTCACCATTTTTCCATTGGTGTCAAAACTTAAAAGTTTTGACACTAAAAAATGGAAGTGATAAAATAAAGGTATCGAATGGTGTCATAACTTATATTCATAAGTGAGGTGATAAAATTGAAGTTTGGGTACTGCCGTGTTAGCACTTTAGGACAGGATTTGGAAGTACAGATAGAAAGGTTGCAGGCAGAAGGCTGCGATAAGATTATCGAGGAAAAATTTACTGGAACAAAGTTGGAGAGACCGAAATTTAGTAAATTACTTGAAGAGGTAAAAGAAGGGGACACTTTAGTAGTAACTAAGCTAGATCGACTAGCCAGAAATGTCCGAGAAGGAATTGATGTGGTTGAGGAATTATTCAACAAGGGTGTTCGTGTACATGTATTAAACGTGGGGTTACTCGAAAACACAACCATGGGAAGGTTCTTCCTGCAAACGATGTTAGCGGTAGCGGAAATGGAAAGAAATATGATTGTAGAACGAACCCAGGAAGGGAAAGCATTAGCTAGGCAACGTGAGGATTTTAGAGAAGGTCGACCGAAGAAGTTTAAAAAGGCACAAATAGAGCATGCGCTGAAGCTCCTGGAAACAAATTCTTATAAGCATGTAGAGGATATTACGGGGATTAGTAAAAGTACGTTAATAAGAGCTAGGAAACGTTAGTTGTAGTTGAATCAATATAGCGGGAACAGAGCAAAAAAAGGTCGACCATCATGGTCGATTTTTGATTTGAGGCATATAATTACAACCATTTGGTGGCAGCATCTATACACCATATAATAATGGTTTGAAATTCCGTTTCCCATTGAAATTACGGTCGCGGGAGTTAGGAATCCAATTGCCATGGCTGTTGCAGCCCTCGTTATTGAACTAACGAAGCAGGATAGTTGAAGAGGTTTATGGAATTTTTAATTATAGTTAGCGTTATATAGTTCATAAAATGTTTATTAAACGATGAAAGGAGAATGATACTAGTGGAAAAACCAAGGTTTAAAGATACAGGAAAAGGAATTTACCATTTTCTTGATTGTGTACTTGTAGAATGCCCCCGCTGTCATCGTTGTGCTAAGATAATTGGAAATCCACGGAAATACTATCCAAAGTTGGTTTGTGAAATGTGCGGTTTAACGCGTTCTAAACAATCTGTAAATATCGGATCAGAGAAGTATGGTGAATTTATCTTATGGTTAAAGACGGATTGCTGTGGTAATACTCTTTGGGCTTATAATGAAGAACACCTCGACTATTTAGAGAGTTATGTCTCAGCGTCCTTAAGAGAACATATACCTAATATTAATAATAATAGTTTGGCGAGTAGACTTCCTAATTGGATAAAGAGTGCTAAAAACAGAGAATCTATTTTAAAGTGTATTCTGAAACTAAGACAACGATTGAATTCCAAGTGAATTCCTTTTTTCACTACCATGAAAATTAACTTCTGTTAGAACCGAAAAATGGCAATACTTAAATAAACGCAGCTCATTCATCTTTTTAAAAGGGGAGAGCGTCTGATCTTTGGCGGTTATATACTTGTTTAATGGATTAGGAAGCTTCTGTTATTGTAACCGAATAGCCTAAGTTTTCTAGCCTACGAACCGAATGGCGTACAATAGATACCTGTCTTTGTTTATCAAAGTAGTCTTCGCCTAAGTCTACATACATTTCTTTTCTAATTAACAGGTAATATGCAATCCGCAATATTGCATGTGCAACTACTATTGCTGCTCTTTTGTTTCCTTTTCGTCCTGCTGTTCGTCGATATAGTGCACCTAGATAGTTTTTAGAACCTCTCACTGATTGAGCTGCTTCAGTTAATGCTGATCTTAAATACTTATTTCCTTTTTTCGATCTAGTTGATTTTCTTTTTCCAGCACTTTCGTTATGTCCAGGTACGAGAGCTGCCCACGAACAAAGATGTGCCGCAGTTGGAAATTGTTTTTTAACATCAGTACCGATTTCAGCTAGAATTTGTTCAGCCATTCTTCTGGCGATTCCAGGTATCGAATCTAGTCTTTCAATATCTTCTTCATAAGTGCTAACTCGTTCGGCTATTTCTTGATCTAGCATTTCAATTTGCTCAGTTAGAAAATCAATGTGGGTTAAAATCGTCTTGAGCATTAAGCGTTGATGTGGGTTTACATAGCCCTGAAGTGCTAATTCAAGTTGTTCTTTTTTCTTTTTCATTGTACGACGAGCGAAGTTTGCTAGTTTCTCAGGATCATCTTCGCCATCAGCGATAGCTCGAAGCATATCCTTTGAGGAAACCCCCATAATATCAGAAACGTCAGAGCCTAGTTTGATGTTGGCTCCTTCTAAAACTTTTTGAATCCGATTATGTTGTCTTGCACGTTCTTCTATAATACTACGGCGATAACGAACAAGTTCTCGCAGCTCTCTTTGAGTTCGATTTGGAATGAAACTCGCTTTGAGTAGACCATGGCGAAGAAGTTGTGCAATCCATTCGGCATCTTTAACGTCGGTCTTACGACCTGGGAGTGCCTTCATGTGTTGGGCGTTTACAACTAGAAACTCAATCCCTTCAGATTCTAGTAAGTTGACTATAGGTTTCCAATAAACACTCGTGCTTTCCATTGCTACATGTGTACAACCATGTTCTTTAACCCAGTCGATTAACTTGAGTAGAAAAACTGTTTTAGTAGAAAACGTTTGAATCTCCTTTCCATCAGGTGTCATAATACACGCAGTGATATTATCTTTATGAACATCCATACCACATGCTCTTTCAATGATTACATCCATTGAAATTCTTCCTTTCTAGGCTTATAAATTGGAGGCTGGTGCAACAATCAGAATAAGGATTAATCTACCATGAGTGCTTCCCGTAAGGGAGCGACAGTTTGTGGTGCACCGTGGTCGTTGGAGTCAGACTAACGGATGGGCTCTATGGCACCATAGTACATCGACCTTCCTCTCCAGCCTTAGGACAAGTATGGACGGATTCAATACATTTTCATTCTTTGTGGTGAAGAGCTGTTTTTTAGTGATTCATGGATGGCTAACGGGTAGCTTTAGTTGAAGAAAGACAATCAATAAATGGTCTTTTTTTATTACTGTTCAGGTTCACCCTTGTTCGTAAAAACCTGCTGGTTCTGAATGGGGTCCGTAGAAAGCCTTATTGCAGTGATATAATTAAATAAATCTTATTTAAGGAGACTTATAGTTTTGGATGCAAAATATATTAAATTCTACGAATTTGGCAGTCCTAAAGATGTGTTAAAAATTGAATATAAAACTATTCAACCACCAAAAGACAGTGAAGTTCTTGTTCGAATGCTGGCACGACCTATCAATCCTTCTGATTTAATTCCAATCAGAGGGTCGTATGCTCATCGAATCTCTTTACCTAATATTCCTGGTTATGAAGGAGTAGGTATTGTAGAAGATGTAGGTCCTTTCGTTTCAAAAAAACTTATTGGTAAGCGAGTTTTGCCTTTGCGCGGGGAAGGTACATGGCAAGAATTTGTTAAGACATCCGCAGAATTTGTCGTTCCTATCCCTGATTCGATTGATGATTTTACGGCATCCCAAATGTATATTAATCCCGTTACAGCGTGGGTGGTTTGTACGGAGGTTTTAAAATTAAGATCAAATAATGTTTTATTGGTGAACGCATGTGGTTCATCGATTGGGCATATTTTTGCTCAATTATCAAAGATTTTAGGTTTTCGATTGATTGCAGTAACGAGAAATAATAAATATACAGAGGATTTACTTCATCTCGGTGCTTCTTATGTGATAGATACCTCTAAAGTTTCGCTGCATGAAACAGTTATGGAATTAACAAATGGAAGGGGTGCAGATGCTGCGATTGATTCCGTTGGCGGTTCATCTGGAAACGACTTGGCTTTTAGTGTCCGACCTAATGGGAATTTTATAACCATCGGTCTTTTATCAGGAATACAAGTAAATTGGGCAGATATTGTAAATCAAGCAAAGGTGAATGCGAATATATTTCATTTACGGAATTGGAATAAAAATGTCTCAGCAGATAAATGGCAAGGAACGTTTAATCATCTAATTAGGCTAGTAGAAGACAAGAAATTACGCTTGATGATGGTAGATTCTAAGTATGACTTGTCGGATGTAAAAAAGGCTATTGAGGTTGTTGAATCTTCTAAAATCACTATAGGGAAAGTATTTTTAACAAGCAATTGAGTTATACTTGTTCAACTAAGGGACAGGTTAGTTGAAATATTAACTTCCTAATGATTCTATTAATGATCGGTCATTGTTTGGAATATATTGAGAATACCCCTAAATAAGATCAATAAAAGGAGTGAGGATAGATGCTAACTATTGTCATGCAAGTATTTTTAGCATTATTTATTTTAGTAGGAGGATTCATAAAACTTTTACGTATGCCGTTTCAGGTTGAGCATTGGCGGCATTATCAATATCCATTATGGTTCATGTCTGTAATAGGATTGATTGAAATTATTGGAGCAATAGGTATGATTAGTGGTATATGGATTAGCTACTTAACGGTTGGATCAAGTGTATTATTTGTACTCCTCATGTTAGGAGCCATACATTCTCATATTTTTCGAGCCCATCAATCAATTGTAATGATTATTCCTGCGACGATCTGTTTAATACTATCTATTGTATTGATTATTAAAAACATAACCTTAGCTTAAACTTGTTCACAATTTTGGGGAAGATTAATAAAAGACTTACAGACTACTCTTCTATTATAATATTATGTTATTTCCTCCTGTACATTAAGAGGGGCTTTTGGTTCGGTACTTCAAAAATGACAGTGTCGCTTTTTATTTATCGAGAATCAGTAAAGATTGCGAGACTTTATACTTAAACTATCTAGGGTTCAATAGTTAAAGTGAGACCGCTGCGGCGGTCTTTTTGCTTGTTCTGCTAACGAGGCAGGTTAATTTAATTAAATTTAAAACCAAACAATATTATTAATCGTCTAATATTTGAATAGGTGCTATTAGTAATTTTGCAAATACATACCAAGAAAGAACAATGGAGGAGAAAATGTAAAAAGGAATGAAGGTTGTTATTAGTTTGAGTTTGGTGTTTTATTTATTCGCATTGGTAGTTCTATTATTCTTTGGTACAAGAGGTTATATATGGACAGATTTGACATTGATAGAATATATCAAGAGTTCTTCAAATTTTGTTCCATTTAAAACAATAAGTACATTTATTAGGGTGTTTTTTGACGGAAGTATGAATATGGATATACCAATAAAAAACCTAGCTGGTAATTTTATTATGTTTTTACCAATGGGTATTTACCTCCCTTACTTTATAAAAAGAATAAACAAAGCAAGTGTATTTTCAATTTCAATGATTATATTATTATTTGTAATTGAAGTAACACAATTGGTTATAAGAAGAGGAAGTTTTGACATTGATGATTTTATTCTTAATATGTTTGGTGCTTTGATTGGATTTGGAATTTGGAAAACAAAATTTGTTCAGAAATTACTAAAATAGCATTTTCAACTAACGAGTGCGATGCTTCAATTTAACGAAGGATCGCATTTTCTTTATTCAAGTAAACGGGCAGGTTAGCAGAATTAGAAAGGAATTAGGGACTAAATTAGAAGTTCATTTAAAAGCGAAAATAGGAATAACCAGTCCAAAGCGGACTGGCTGCTATTCTAGTGCGTGATACATTCAGCGTTTTTGGTTGTTATTTAAAATTTCTTCTCTCTTTTGAACCTACTTTTACTCATTTGTTATTTTTAAAAAAAAGCAGGAGAAAAGTCTACATCCTCTATCCAAATACCTGCTTCTTTCTGCTTGTCATGCTTTATCCATACATCACCATTTTGAATTTCGTCTTGTCTGCGTAACCATGTGAGATAGGAACCAACAGACTGGGGATCTTCATCTAACTCATTTTCTTTTGGAAATGTGATTTGTTTTTGATTGTCTGATCCTATATCTATTTCATATAGAGATGTGAACATTGTAGGGACTGGACCTTCTTTCCACACTTTGTTTTCCTGTGACCGTGCGACAATCACTTTGGAAGGTGTCCACCATTCCAAATCTAGGTCTACATACCCTTTAGGTGTATATTCAACCTGTTTGGTGAATGCCTCTATTTCAGCAATTTTTGTGATCTTATTCTCAACAAAAAAACGTCCTTCTCCTGAAATATAAGCTAATTGGTTTGATTGTGGAGCCCACTTAAACCAGTCACTAAATCCTAACATCCTACCAATATCTTTGAACACTTTTCCATCTGAAGATAAAACACATAAAGGATTACTGTCCATAGCCCAAGAAGGTGTTGGGGTGCCAAGAAAGCTAATCCACTTTCCGTCATGACTCCACTTAAAGTTACCTACATCAACGGCGAATAAATCATTTTCATCGATTCGGATTGAGTACAAAAGGACCGCCTTTTTCTCATTTAGATTCATATCCTTTGGAATTCGATACAACTTAATTGGCTCCCAGCCTGTTGGAAGACGGTTAGAGCTAGCAGAAACAATAAACTCTCTCCCATTTGGATACCACTCAAATCCACTAACTCCTAACGACACATTTTCAAATCCATAAGGTCTGTCATCTTTTGTCTTTGTAACGTTTAGTACCCATCCTGATATGTATGCTAGCTCATTTGCAACAGGGGACCAATTAAAATAAGAAGTCTGAATGCTATGATATGGTTCGTAGTTTTCTTTCCTTTTTGTATCATAAACCCACAGGTTAGACTTCTCTCCCTTTTCATCACCGTCGATATACGCAATAAATCTTCCATCATAGGACCACTGTGGTGAATAGACATATTTATCTTTAGTAAGCTGTATTTCTTGATTTCCCTCTTTTATCCATAACTGGTGATTACGAACAAACGCAGCCTTCAATGACACTTCTGACTTTGTCACAGTTGAGTAATGAAAGAAGAAAAGCATCAAAGATAATAAAATTTTTATTGGCACAACAATCCCTCCTGCTCCTGCATTATTTAGCCTTTTACCTTTATTGATACTAGCATTCGTTTTAAGGTGGGTTCGCCAAATCAAAATAAACAGTGATATTCAAGTTGAACAAAATAAACAGATTATCTCTATTTTGCAAAAAAATGAAAAAGTTAAATGATGACGGAGGTGTAAGAGAATGGACATGAGGAGTTTTATTTTACATGGAGATATTCTCTCGGTTGAAGTTAAAATAAACGGAAGTGATTATAGGTTAGGTGTACAATGGAAAGCACCTACAAAGCCTTATGGTGATACTTGGGTATTAAAATCTTATGCTAACGTGTTGACTGGAGAAAAGGATTTATCAGAGGATAAAATCGCAGAGTTTTTAGACACTATCAATGCTAATTGGAATTGGAATATGGATGATTTTAAAAAATAGATTACTGAAATAACGGGTAGCAATTGTTGAAGAATGGGGTTGCTGCGGCGATCCTTTTTGTTCTTGAACTAACGTGCAGGATAGTTTAATAAGAGGTGTAAAGATATATGTTAAAATTGTAATAAAAAAGGGGGAGATATGGTGAAATTTTATATAGCATCTAGCTTTAAAAATATAGAAAAAGTTAGATATGTTAGTAAAAAGTTAAAAGATAAAGGATTTATCCATACATATGATTGGACTGTAAATGGCAACGTAACAACCTTGGAAGAACTAAAGGCGATTGGTCAAAAGGAGAAAAATGCTGTAATAGAATCTGATTTTGTTGTAGTTTTATTACCAGCAGGAAAAGGAAGCCATATTGAACTAGGTATTGCTATTGGGAATAACAAAAAAATTTATCTTTATTCACCAAACAAAGAAGTAGACAACCTTGAAACAACTAGTACATTTTATCAATTACCTGAAATTGAAAAGTGCTTTGGAACCATAGATGAGTTGGTAGATATTATAGACTTAAAATCAAAAATGTTATTAAGCTAACGGATACGAGAGCTGAGGAACCAGCTGCCATTTCGGTGGTCATTTTTCATATTGTGGTTACTGTGAACAGTAAAAGCCAGGAAGTGGTTCCCTGGCTTTTACGTTTGTAATCCTAATTATTCATTAGGCAATCAGGCATAGTAGCACATTCGGAAACGCCCTTAGTCATTTCCTTGGCTTTTTGTGAAATTCCCTTTTCTCCCATTTGGGCACAATGGGCGACATCACTTCCAGCAGCAAGTGCTGAGCTGCTAAATGCCAGAACAACTAGAAACCCAGTAGTTGCAATGATTTTCTTCATCTTGATTCCTCCAAATTGTTATTTACAAAGATGATTATAGAAAGAAAATGTCCAAAAAGTTTGCAGAAAAAAAGAACAAATTATGACTTCGAAGGATGAAATATGTCATTGAGATTTTAAATCAGTCCTCGAAAATGAGCGAGTTCTTGGTCATCAAACCCATTACCAATTATTTTTAAATTATTTAGCTCTTCTTGAGAGTAATCACGTGTCTGGCTAAAGTCTAAGCCAAATTTGATAAAAAATCCTTTGGAGTTGTAATTAGGGCTTTTTTGACGAAAAGTTTTATTGACAAGTGACGCTAATTGGTAATACTATATACTAGTAGTCAGTAATACTAAATATCAGTAACACAAAATACCTGTGTTACAGAGTACTGAAAAAATATAGGTAAAATATAAATGGAGGTAAAGAATGGAAAACATCACTGAAATGCTGAAAGGGGTGCTTGAAGGTTGTGTGCTTGAAATCATCAGCCGTGGCGAAACTTACGGCTATGAAATCACGCAACAGCTGCGAGAACTTGGCTTCACTGATGTGGTTGAAGGCACAGTTTATACGATCACCATGCGGCTTGAGAAAAACAATCTGGTGGACATCGAGAAAAAGCCATCCACTATGGGACCGCCAAGAAAATTTTACACACTAAACTCAGCAGGTCAAGAGCAGCGTGAGATTTTTTGGAAAAAATGGGATTTCATCTCAAGCAAAATTAACGAACTTAAGACTAAAAAAATAACAAAAGGAGAGAAGTAAAATGAATATTTTTGAAAAAATTATCGGAAGTCTGGATGACAAGCGGGAATGGAGGGAGATGGAGGCACGTGCGAAGGCACTTCCAAGTGAGTACCGCAACGCTTACAAAGCTATCCAAAAATATATGTGGACTGCTGGTGGTGGTCCCACCGACTGGAAGGACAGCAGCCGTATCTTTGTCGGCATTCTCGACCTCTTCGAGGAAGGAGCAGCGGAAGGCAAGAAAGTCATTGACCTTACGGGAGAGGACGTGGCTGCTTTCTGCGACGACTTGGTGAAGGATGAGCAAACATGGAAGGACAAATATCGTAAGAAGTTGAACGATACGATTGGTCGTGGCTAACGGTGAATTCCAAGTGGAGTTTCGCCTAGCATCGACACTAACCACGCAAACCGTCACTGGGGACGACTTGGCTCCCTTTCCGACGAAATAGTGGCTACCGCTAAAACGTATGTCGACAAGTATCGTGAAGATTTGAATCAACGTATCATGAAGCGATTGGAAAAAAGTAAATTCAATAGATAATTTCGACTGAATAGCTGGTTACAAATGAAATGTGTCACCTTCACTATTCAGTTATATTTTTAATCCAGTAGTAAGTAATACAGAATATCAGTCAGACAGAGTAGTGAAGTATAGTCGATCTAGCGCCTTGCTGCGCTTATTAAAAGGAGGAAAAAAGTATGAGCAATGCAGCGATTTCTGTAAAAGGGTTAAAAAAATCCTTTAAAGATAAGGAAGTCTTAAAGGGGGTGGATTTTGAGGTGCGGCGTGGTGAAATTTTCGCCCTGCTGGGCTCAAATGGAGCGGGCAAGACGACGACGGTCAACATCCTCTCGACGCTGATGAAGCCCGATGGCGGCGAAGTCGGTATTTGCGGCTTTGACGTCCAGCGTCAACCGGATCATGTTCGCCAGAGCATCAGCCTGACAGGACAGTTCGCAGCTTTAGACGGCATGCTCACAGGAAGGGAAAACCTGATGATGATCGCCAAGTTGCGAGGAGTTTCCAATCCCGCTCAAGTCGCTGACAATCAGCTAGCAAGATTCAGCCTGACCGATGCGGCCAACCGGCGGGCGGATAAGTATTCCGGCGGGATGAAGCGCCGGCTTGACATCGCCATGAGCCTGATTGGGACGCCAGAAGTCATTTTTCTCGACGAACCGACGACAGGGCTTGACCCCGAAGCGCGGATTGAAGTCTGGGATACCGTCAAGGAGCTTGCCGGCGGAGGCACGACCATCTTGCTGACGACCCAGTATCTGGAGGAAGCCGAACAGCTGGCTGACCATATCGCCATCCTGCATGGCGGAAAAATCATCACGACCGGTACCCTTAAAGAACTCAAAGAGATGTTCCCGCCAACGAAAGTGGAGTATATCGAGAAGCAGCCAACATTGGAGGAAATTTTCCTCGCGATCATCGGCAAAAAGGAGGATATGTAAATGAAAAGCAAAACAGGGGTAATACTAGGACGATTAATGCGCAACATCATGCGCAGCCCGGATACGATTATTACGGTGGCGATTACGCCGATTATGATGATGCTGCTGTTTGTCTTCGTATTTGGCGGCGCCATAGAGACAGGTGCGGATAACTACGTCAATTATTTATTGCCGGGAATCTTGCTGATGGCTATCGCTTCCGGCGTCGCTTACACTTCCTTGCGGCTGTTTAACGATGTAAAGAGCGGACTGATGGCGCGTTTCATTACCATGCCCATCAAGCGCTCATCGGTATTGTGGGCTCACGTGTTGACTTCGCTTGTTTCCAATGCGCTTACTGTCGTGGTGGTTATCCTTATAGCGCTCTTGATGGGCTTCCGTTCCAGTGCTGGTATCCTGGATTGGCTCGCAGTAGCTGGGATACTCGGGTTGTTTACGCTGGCGCTGACATGGCTGGCGGTCATTCCCGGATTGACAGCGGGGTCTATGGAAGGGGCGACAGCCTACTCGTATCCGCTGATTTTCCTGCCGTTTATCAGTTCGGCCTTTGTCCCTACCGAAACCATGCCTAAAATTGTCCGTGCGTTCGCTGAGAACCAACCCGTGACTTCAATCGTGAATGCGATTCGAACCCTCTTGTATGAAGGGTCTGTTGGCAACGATATCTGGATCGCGCTTGCCTGGTGCGTCGGTATCATGGTCATCGCTTACTTCTTCGCCAGTAAAGCATTTAAACGACAGTTAGGGTAAGTACACCATTAAGGGATTAGCCCCTATCAATAGTCAGCCCCTACGATGAATGCATTTGCTCCGTTATAAGTTATTTTATTCCATCTTATCCAATGAAATGATTTCCTTGGCAAAGGGTAGTTGGGAATGTAAATGAGTTATGAGCGAATATAAAAATCTCTGTTTCTTAATGAACAAACGGAACAGTATTTCTGAAATAAAAGTTAAGTATGTGAAGAAATGTAATTAAAGTAACGGGGGCGTTAGTTCAATATGAGTTATTTGATAACCATTTCTATATTTAGAAGTTAATCACATATACTAGTTTGAGTCACAGAAGTTTATTTTCAAGGTAGATCAACAGAATGGCTCAGCTTAATAAGGATGCCAAATTATAGAAAATGTTGAACTTTGCTCATTTATCACTTATCATTTGACTATATAAAAGCATAAATCGATTGTATAACCTCATTGATATGGTATGAGGGTCTCTACCAGGAACCGTAAAATCCTGATTACGAAAAAAATGTATTTTTTACATTTTTCTTCGTAATCAGGATTTTTTTTTGAAAAATCAACTTATTTTAATGTTCAAAAACGATTTAGGAGGAAATTAAAATGAAAACAATTTATGTTAACGCTACTTTTTTTACTATGGATAAGGAGAATCGAATCTTTAAAAACGGTATGATGGTTGTACAAGATGAACTTATTTCCTATATAGGCGAACGTTCTGAAGAGCTACTGACGGATGTAGACCAAGTAGTCGATCTTGCAGGTAAATGGGTTATGCCTGGTCTCGTGAATACCCATTCTCATATTTTAATGACTCTTTTACGTGGTATTGGAGACGATATGCTGCTAAAGCCTTGGCTTGAAACTAAAATATGGCCAATTGAAAAACAATTTACAACGAAGATTGCCTCAGTGAGTGCACAACTTGGCATTTTGGAGATGTTAAAGTCGGGAACAACTACATTCTCAGATATGTTTAATCCTATCGGTATTGAACCGAGCGCTGTAATGGAAACAATTAGTGAAACAGGAATTCGTGGAGCCTTTTCTTATTCGATTTTTAGCTTCGGCACAGAAAAAGAGCAGAAAATGAATCTTATGAGTGCAGAGCAGTTTTCTAAAAACTATAAAATGTTTGCTGGTGGGCGTCTAACAACTATGGTTGCACCTCATAGCCCTTATGCTTGTACCCCGGAAACACTTATAGAAACCGCTCGAATTGCAAAGGAAAATGAGTTAATGATACACATCCATGTATCAGAAACTGATTTCGAAATCTTAGACATCGAAACTCGTTATGGAAATCGACCTGTCGAGCATCTTCGCAAATTAGGTATCTTTGATCAACTAACAGTAATGGCTCATGGTGTAATACTTAACGATGAAGAGAGAGCAATTTTAAAGCAATATGATGTACGAGTTGCTCACAATCCAATTAGTAATTTGAAGCTAGGTTCAGGTATTGCGGATGTTGTTAGTCTTTTACAAGCTGGGGTTAAAGTAGGTATTGCAACAGATAGCACAGCTTCTAATAACAATCTTGATATGTTTGAAGAAGTTAGAACTGCTGCATTACTACAAAAAGGGATTTATAAAGATGCTACTAAATTCTCTGCACAAACTGCGTTAACCTTGGCTACTCGGGGTGGGGCTGAAGTCATTGGTATGGAGCATACGGGCTCTCTTGAAGCAAATAAGAAGGCAGATTTTATAACAATTTATCCTTATGATAAGGAGCATCTACAACCAATTAGTACAGCATATTCACATTTACTTTATGCGGCACGCGGAAGCGATGTATGCGATGTCTATATTGATGGGAATGCAATTGTAAAGAACGGCAGATGTTTAACGATCGATGAAGAAAAAGTGATCGCAGAAGCAAATCGCCTCCAGAATACACTAATTAGTAACTAAATATTTACTTATTATCATTTTTCTGTAAGTGACGGTGGACCTTGCTTCGTAACCATATATAACACATAAATTCTTAGAGGTTCTTCGACTTGAAGAACCTTTCCATTTCTTATTAAACTTCATCTTCCTCTAATTATCGAATAGATAGGTCAATTAATAAAATATGATTAACATCTCAGTCTACAGTAAACTTTAAGTTAAAATAATGATTGATCTGCTACCGCAACTTTTTTTAATCGGGTAGTTTAGTTGAACAAGTAAAGTTTGTCAATAAATCATTACGATATAAAATTAAATTTTCTTATTCAACTAACGCATGCGTTAGCTCAATAATGATTTCGCTGCTTCGGCAGCCTTTTTTCGTTGTTTCACTAACGGTTGCAGTTTAGTTGAATAAGGAATCATAAAAGGAGCTTGACCTGGATTATTATGAAACCAATTGCTTACTAAAAACGTAAATAAGGCTAAGGAGAACTAAACAAAGTGAGGTGTTACCATTGAAAATTGACAAATATAAAATGGAAACATCAAGAGGGAAGTTACAATATAATATTAGTGGGAATGGGAAACCAAATATAGTTTTGATTAACGGTGGTTCGGGACCAATAGAAGGTTGGATGAAAATAATACAAAAAATTTCAGAATCATCATCAGTATTTTCATATAATCGATTTGGTGTTACTGGTAGCGATAAACCGAAAGAACCCCAAGATGGGTTAACGATTGTTAGAACTCTACGTGAAGCATTAACAATAGCGGGATTTGAACCTCCATTCATTTTAGTTGGACATTCGCTAGGTGGCTTATATGCAAATTTGTATGCCCGACTATACCCAAACGAAGCAGCAGGTATTGTCTTCCTAGAATCCAGTCATCCGAGAGATTTAAGTCTTAATGAATATCAAGGTAGAACAATAAAGGCAATTAATAAGGTATTCACAATGTTTGATTCCTTGTCTTCCCATAAACAATTGAATGAAGTTAATTTTGTCAAAGAAACTGTGAATCAAATTTATCAATTAGACGATTTTCCTGAAATACCTGTTTATGTAATTACAGGTGGACAAGAAAATCGAATGATGCCAGAGGAAGTTAGAAAAAAGCGACTAGAAAATCAATTAGAATTACTATCGTTGTCACGAAATAGCAAACATATTGTTGCAGAAAACAGCGGTCATTTCCCGCAATTATCAGAGCCAATGGTAGTCATTGATACTATTAGGGATTGTATTAAGCAAATAAATAACCTATAACTATTTAATTTACAGCGGTGGAAAATATTTCTGTGTCTAGAATCTTTTCAAAAGATAATGCAGTATTACACTTAATTTAACGGGTGCAAGAGTTAAAGATGAGGTCGCTGCGGCGATCTTTTTTCTTGTTGTGTTCGGTGCAGGTTATTTCAATAAAAAATAAACGCCAATTAAACTTTTGGCGTTTATTTTTTATTGAAGACTCACTAATTTCTTTGTGCTAATGTACCTAAGATTCCTTGGCACGATATATAAATTTTAAAAGCATATATCTCAAAAAAATTCCAATCAGTATTCCGAGGGGTAATGACAACATTGGTAACCAAATAGGTCCGAGTAACATTCCGTATACTTTAAATGTTGCTGAGTAAATAAGCCCTACTGTAACTAAATAAGCGGAAAACACGAACGGAAGAAACGCTAAGGATACTTTTTTACCGTTTGCATCACTATAAGCATCCCATATCGCAAAAAAATAAAGACAAGGATAAAACATCAACCATTGGTAATTCGTTTGTCCAATGGCTCTTTCAATTTCCCCATGAAAACTCAGAATAATTACATCATTAAAGTTGGATTGGACATTAATCAATATTTCTAATCCAATCAAAAGTAATCCCTTGAAAAATTTCTTGTTCAGAATTTGAGCAAACCCAGGTAAAGCAATACTCCAAAGGATTTTTTCAAGCTCATCTTTTGTTATCATTGGTATTCACTTCTATCACTTTTTCTTTTACTATTTTATATCTATTTAGGGAGGGGGTAGTTCTTACATCCCTCTATCAAAATTTCTTCCAATTTTCTTCAATGAATTTTTCCAGGTAAGTTTATTTTCCTAAATACAACATTGAAATATTCTAGCTAAAGGAAATAATAATATTACAATAATTAGATCAAATTGGTAAATTACGGGAACCCATTTTCGGATATTGTATCATTTGTAGAGCAAAATAAAGAAGAAAAAATATAGGAGGAATGCCGCATGCCTGATAAAGCTGCAATAACTTCATCCGAACTAGGAGTTCTATGGCTTACATACCAAGAGAAAACGATGATTTTGCGAATGCTTGAATACTTTATTGAAAAAGCTGACGACGAAAAAGCCAAAAAAATCATGACTGATGTGTACAATGAAATCGACATTTATGTTGGCAAAATAACAAACATTTTCAAAAGTGAAGGGGCTGTAATCCCAGTGGGGTTTACTACTGAAGATGTTAACAAAGATGTACCCAAGTTATATGATAATGGTTTTGACATCATGTTTGTACGGTTACTAAAAGAAATTAGTATGGGGTTGCATACACTAAATATAAACATGGTATATCGTGAAGATATTGTCATGCTTTTTAAGGAACTTACCGCAATTACCCAAGCATATTACAATTCTTGTACACAATATTTGATTGAAAAAGGGATGTTGGCTAGGGCTCCATATGTTTCTATGCCCAACTCAGTTGAGTTTGTTAAAGAAACAAACTATTTGGGTGGACTTAACCCATTTACTAAAATTGGTAACAAGAGAACCTTAAATACGGTAGAGGTTGCTTATATTTTTCATGGTATTGAATCAAATGTGACTGGGTTACAAATGATTACTGGTTTTGCTCAATGTGCCAATAAATCAGAAGTGAAAAAATTTTTTACAAAAGGTGCAGAACTCGCCAAAAGTATTATTAAAGAGATGAGTGAAACATTTTTAGAGGATGGGATTCAAATTCCTTCCCCCTCAGGTGGAAATGCGACTCGTTCAACAGTTCCTCCGTTTTCCGATAAGCTCATGATGTATTGTACCAGTCTGTTTTGTAGTTTTTCTATGGGAGGCAATGCCTTAGGAACTGCTTTTAGTTTACGGAATGATTTGGCAGCAAAAAATACTGCTTTTACTAAAGATATTTTCGAATATGCCCATGAAGGTGCAAAGATTATGATTAATAACGGATGGATGGAAGAACCGCCTCAAATGGTAGAACGAAAAGAAATAATTAATAAATAAAAAGTTATGGAAAAGTCACGATTTGCTCATGACCTTTATGCAAATAGTTAATAAGAACAAGCATTAGGTAGTGCGTTTGCAAATAACATCTGAGTTTCTTCTTCAACAAAAGGGTGCGATGTTTTGACATGGCATCGCCCTATTTTAGTTTGATTAACGAAGCAGATTGTGAAGTGTTGTACTTAAAGTAACGGGTGCAAGAGTTAAAGATGGAATCACTACGCCGACCCTATTTTAAATGGGCTGGTAATTCAATGGAACGAATTTGTGGTCCTATCAACAAAATAAAAAGGTCGGTTAATAATTAACCTTCCTTCTATGTACATATTCAATTAGGGTTTAGGTTTTTTGGATTTTGTTAGCGGATTGTTTACTCAATTATTACGAAAGAAGAACCGGTGGATACATTGGCACCGGAATACTCAAAACTATCAGTGGTCTTACCAGCAACGGTTCCGGAAACCAAGACATTATTGTAATTTTTGAAAGTACCCTTAGAAAGTTTGATGTACTGGTCGAAATCGATCTGTACATTTTTATCAGAGTATTTAGAGGTAGAATAACTCTTTGGATTGAATGCCCAGGCAAGATTGATAGACTTAGTACCGGCTGGAGTTTCATCGCCATTGCAATTTCCTTCTTCATCGCAAGTGAAATCAACTTTATAAACATCTACTGTCGTATTAACTTTAGCCATACCTTTGTTAACGTCAAAAATCGCATTGGTGGCTGGTACTATAGCGCTGCCATAATAGTATTCGTCTTTTTCATAATCGTAGGTTTGGTAATAGAGGATGTAAGAATCCTTATCTTCAAAGTTAGTAGAAAGGTCTACAGAGGTATCGAAAGTACCTTCTGAACCATAGAATGAAGCACCTTGAAAAGAGCCTTTGTATACAGAAGAATTGCTTTGCGCCATTGCTGGCAGAGCCATAGTCAAAAGAAACACAACCGTCAGAATCAATACTTTCACTTTTCTCATTATAAACCTCCAGATATTGGGAACCTAAACCTTGTCCTAATTGTACAATATGGAAGTAAAAGTGTACTCAGTAATCGTTCGACAATTTTTACACTTTTGAGAAAATTTTTATCTATTCTAGTGACTATTCATCTTGAAAATCATAACTAATTAAACTAACGGGTGCGTTTATCCAAGAAGGACTAACGCTTCTTTTTGTTGGCGTGCCCAGGCAAGCCGTTAATTGCTAACTGGTGGAAGTCCAGTCTAGGTAAGAACCAAGTCGCCTAGTAGCTGACAGGCAGCTGGTGGAGTAATCCTAAGGTTGAAGCCCTGTGCCAGCAACTTTACAGGTTGTAACATAAAGTGAATCCTGCCGCCTCGTCAAGAGCAACCTGGAAACAGGACAAGGAGAAGTCGAGCCTTGCGACAAAGGGCGAAGACCATGGAAGGTGTGTAGAACTTGGAACAACACTCAAGAATCTCTCGGGGTATGGGGAACGACATGTAAAGAAAGTAAGTTTCGGAACTGGGGAGACCCTACTTTACCCTTACGGTTAAGGAAAGAGAAAGCCTATAAGCAATTGCGAAATGGTGGACTGTAAAGAGGGAGTCGGAGGAGGTCATAGTACCAATGATTATCATGACAACACAACATGATGTAGGGAAGGACCTCTACTTTGTTCATGTGTTTAAAGGAGGTAAGAGTAAGTGAATGCTATGAAATTAGCTAACTACACCGATGTAAAAGCTCAAGAACTTTGGAAAACACTATATCTATGTGCCAAGGAGAATCCGAAACGTAAGTTTCATGCTTTATATGATAAAGTTTATCGACCTGATATATTACTAGAAGCCTGGAAGCGTGTAAAAAGAAAGAGAGGTAGTGGAGGAGTAGACGGACAAACGATTGAAGAAATCGTTACTAACTACGGGGAAAGAAAATTCTTAAATGAGCTGTATACTCAGCTAAAAGAGAATAAATATAATCCAAGCCCTGTACTAAGAACGTATATTCCAAAAGAAAATGGAAAGAAGAGACCATTAGGGATTCCGACTATAAAAGATAGAGTGGTACAAATGGCAACAAAGTTGGTTATTGAACCGATATTTGAAGCTGATTTTCAAGAATGTTCTTTTGGTTTTCGCCCAAAAAGAAATGCACACCAAGCAATGGCTAGCATAAGAGAGGCAAGCAAAAGAAGTTCATGGGTAGTGGACGTTGATATTCAAGGGTATTTTGACAACATAAACCAAGAAAAGTTGTTAAAATTAATAGAACAGAAAATCAATGACCGCAGAATCCTAAAGTTAATTCGAAAATGGCTACGTGCTGGGATAATGGAGGAAGGTAATGTTAGAAATCCCCTAACGGGGACACCACAAGGAGGAGTGATTTCTCCTTTACTAGCGAATATTTATCTAAATACATTGGACAAGCTCTGGTTAAAGAAATTCCATCACCTAGGAGAACTAGTTCGTTATGCAGATGATCTTGTAATATTAACAAGAACAAAACAACAAGCGATTGAGAGTATACAAGTATTACAGGCTATTATGAAAAAGCTAGACTTGACTATTAATCGGGACAAATCAAGACTAGTCCACTTGTTTGATAATAAAGAGGGGTTCGATTTCCTAGGTTTCCACAATCGTAAATTCGAAGTACATAATAAAGGGGGAAGACCCTTTTACGCTATGGCTCATATTCCGAAGAAGAATGCCATGAAAAAGATGAGAGCAAAGATAAAGGCATTTACAGAGCCAAGAACCAAGTTATATTTAGACATTAAGGAATTGGTAAAAGGATTAAATAGAATACTGCAAGGGTATAAGAACTATTACAAGATTTCACCAATCGCATTTAAGTGGCTAAATCAGATTGACTGGTATGTGCTTGAAAGGCTCACACTCTTTTACAATAAGAAAAAGAACAACAGAAGAAAACATGGTAACTTAAAGACTATTCAGGATGAAGTAAATTATTTAATCGTAAAGCTAGCACGGAATTAACCGTAAAGCACAAGAAAGAAGAACATCGGAAAGCCGTATGAGGGAAAACTTCACGTACGGTTTGATGAGGGGGAGCTGAAATTAAATGAGGATAGCGTAAGCTATCTCATTGAAATCAGTTCTCTACTCTACAACTTTATTGAAGTAACGGGTCAGGATAGCTGAATAAGAAAATTCAAAGAAACATAGTATCAGATGTGGTAAAATATGTTATTAGTACAAGCTAGAAAATCTTAGGAGGTTTTATGATGAAAGGGAAAATAGTTTTGACTACTGTTTTTGCAGGAGCTTTAGCATTATCAATCGGTTTTACGAAAGACCTGGAAAGCACAAAGGTATTCGCACAAACTGAATTATCAAAAGGAAAAATTGGACAAACAGCTACTAAAAACGGCGATCAATACAGAGTCATTTCAGTTGAAGAGCAAAATCGTAGAGAAGGTTCCGTAGCTGAAGGAAAAAGTCTTACCACAAATATTTCAGTTGAAAAACAGAATATGGTGGAAAAGAGTTCAGCTAAACAAGGTTTTGTTCCACAAGAAAATGGAACAGGTTTCTATTTTACTAAAGTAAATTAGAATTAAAGCTCTACTATTCACCAAGGAGTGCATGATGTAACAAAGGAGCTGTCAATTATGACAGCTTTTCTTGTTTCACTAACGTGGCAGTTTAGCTTAAGAAGATTCACTGTATCTTTTAATTGGTTTATTATGGTAAATTCGATTTATAGAGGAGGAGAGCACAATTTCAAAAGAAAAATTAATCAGCTTTATTGTGGTAGGCTTTATTTTAGTCATTGGCGGACTTGTTATGATATTTTCAAGTGTTAACCTTGGAACATCAGTTGCAGACTCATGGTTAATAAGTCGTGGTGGGGCAGATACAGGTATTTACCAGATTATTCTTAAAGGCTATATAAATAACTTTTTAGTAACTGGAAGTATTTTATTTGGATCTGGATTGATGGTAGTTATCTTAATCTTTTATAAGTTTCAAAACATGAAAGGAAAAACTATCTAATAAAATGTCTTTTTTTAAGAAAGTGCTTTACTTTAAGATGAGGTTGCTACGGCAGCCTTATTCTTATTGTGCTAACGAAGCAGGTTAATTTAATAAGGATTATTTTTTAAAATAAAATTATAAATGATAACGGGGTGGTAGAATGCTTGAAAAAGAAATACCTGAACATCTGAAAAACACATACAGTCTACTAACAAGAGCTTTTCCTAATGGTGTAACTGAAAGTCAGTATTTGCATATATTAGGGATTTTGTATGAGCATATGTCAGATAGAAATTTATCTGAAATTGTTTCTTTGTTTACAAATAAAAGTTCTAGCGTAGTGAAGAATGATATTTACAAAGTCAAAGCCAATAATAATTTATTAATGAATAAAGGTAAGACAGAAGATATTTTAAAAGTATATGGTTTTATGGATTGGATAAACGAAGATTGATTAAAATGATAGCCGCTTGTTGTTCAACTAACTGGCAGGTTACTTGAAGAAGGATTTATTATGAGCGTTGCAGAATATGAATCCCAAGACCATACATTTGGGGGTAATTTTGTGAATAAGGACCAATTAGAAGTTATTAAGGTAGGGAGTTTAGCGGTAATAGCAATCAGCTTAGTAATAATTGCTTGGAAAATGGAAAAAGTGGTGAAATTGCTGCACGATTTAGTTATTGTGTCAGGAAATCAATAATAAATGCCTTACATCTAACAGGGCTTGAGATGGAGTGGAGTTGCGGCGGAAGCTCTTTTTTGTTGTTCAACAAACGTGGCAGATTAGTTGAATAAGAAAGGATAAATTTCTCTATTGTTACTAAACCTCTTTAATTTTATAGTATAATTTACTCCATACTACAAAATTAGAAATTTAAGGAAGTGTAAAGGTTTGAAGGAACGTATAATAACGGGAATTATTATGGCGATTTTATTTTTAATTCCTTTTTACTTAGGGAATTATTGGTTTTCAGCTTTTTCCTTAATTCTAGCAATATTAGCCTATAATGAATTTACTGCGATTATTAAAGTTAGGTTTAGGATTAAATGGTTAGTAGGTCTTATAGGAGTTATTTTTTTATTTTTACCTCTTTTTAATTTTGGTATTGAACAGTTACAAATTAAAGTCCTGATTGCCCTTGTTCTCTTTTTTATTACAGCGACTGTTTTTAATGAGGAATTTTCAATTGATAAGGCAGGGGCATTACTAATTGGTGTTTTATATATTGGATTTGGGTTCGTATCATTAGCAGAAGCACGAATAGATAAAGGAGTATTTTGGACGTTATCTATATTACTAACCATTTGGACAACTGATTCAGGAGCTTATTTTATAGGAAGAAAATATGGTAAAAGGAAACTTGCTCCAAAAATTAGCCCTAATAAGACCTTAGAGGGTGCAATAGGAGGTATTGTAACAGCAATTATTATTGGAACAGTTCTCCAATTTACATTAAACCCCTTTTCAAGCTACTTTGAAGCTTTAATTATAACTATAGTTGTATCTATTGCGGGTCAAGTTGGTGACTTGGTTGAATCTGCTCTAAAACGTAATTTTGGTGTTAAAGATTCGGGGAAAATATTACCTGGTCACGGTGGAGTTTTAGATAGGTTGGATAGTTGGATTTTTGTTTTTATCGGACTGTATATAATTGGTTTGATATAAGAAATAAGAAAATTTATCTTTAACTAACAAGGTGCTTGAATTAAAGAAGGCTAGGTTGCTGCGGCAGCCTTTTTTTGTTTGTTCCACTAACGGGCAGGTTAGTAAAAGAAGAATAATTCACCAAATAAATAATGATAATATGGTTGATATTGTTGTTTTTTAATAATGAGGTGTTCCTCTTGGTGAAGCTATTTATAGTGACAGTTATATTAGTTCTTTTAGTTGCCCTCAAAATGCCCAGAAAAAGAACTAGGCACGAGTTACTAGCTACAATACAGTTTGCATTGTTAATGAATTTTGTAACTGATTTGTATCTTGATTTAAAGTATAAACTTTACTTGTATTTTAATAAAGAACAAATAGAGTGGTTGTACCTAGTTGTAGTCCTTGGTGAGATTGCTGTACTGGTTATTATTTTTAATTATTTTCCCCTGAAATCTAATGCCATTAAGAAATTTATATATATCTTGGGATGGACCTGCATTCTTGTATTACTTGAATTGTATGCAGTTTATATTAGAGTTTTACATTATGGTGAATGGAATATAATCTATTCGGCGGTGGTTTATTTTATTTCAATGTACATCCTTTATTTCGTATTAGACTACACGGCGGATAGAAGAGAAACTCAGTAATAAAGTCGCAATTTCTTCTTGAACTAACTGGGTGCTTTCCTTCAAGAAGGAGAATAGTTTATATTTATCGTTTTAACGGGGGATTTTAATGATAGATATTGAACGGTTGATTTTAGAAACTTTTATTTATGAAGAGAATACTATTTTTCACGTTGAAAACTTTTTAAAGCATAAAAATATAAAATTAACGAGGAAAGAAATAAAGGAACGGCTAAACGATATGCTTCAAACTGGGTTTATAAAATTTCACGATGACCCATCAAATGGACAAGTAAAGTTTATGGATAGTAGTGATGAATTTGAGGAAGACTATTGGTTTGTTCTGACTGAAAAAGGAAAACGTAAATTATATTTTTAAATCCTTATTATAGTAAAAGTGGCGATGCTTCAATAATGGAGGATCGCTATTCTTATTCAAGTAACGGAACAGGTTAGTGAAATAAAGGGAAAAAGTTAATGCGAATAGAATAATGTAGGATAATAAATATGAGGTGTGATTTTTAATGAAGACTACTGATTTGTGTGAAGCCTGTAAAAAAAATGAAATTAATGTGGTAGAATCGTCCGATGACCCCGGCCATCCTTATAAAGTTTGCAATCAATGTCACGAAAGGCTATTAAAATATTCATTACGACCTATCGAATGGTACAACCTGGCAGTTATCCATTCTCCTAATCAACCTTTATTACACGATGATCTTTACGATGAAGACGGAGAGGCTTGTCAACCAGAAGAAGATGTTATTGTAACTAAAAAAGACAAAGCACCAACTTTAAAAAATGTTCAAAATGATTTGGAATCTTTATTGGACTTTTCTATAACGAGGTGGTTTCTTGAGGATGATGTAATAAAAGCCCTCAATAAACACGATAACCAAATGACTTTGAGTTCAGTAAAATCCAGGTTTTATGAAACAGAAAACTACGAAATAAAATCAAGAATGTTGGAAATTGTAGCTGATGTTTTAGGTAGCTCAGCTTCGGAATGGGTAAGGGAACTTTGGAAGAATTATGACGAAAATTTACTATATCCAATTTCTTGGGCAACAGCCAGCAGTTTACCAATCGAAGAGGGATTAAATAATGTATTTGAGAAATTGAAATTGGTAAGTGAAAAAGAAATGCCGATAGCCGCTTTTACCAGCCTATACCGTTTCCGTTCCAACGTTATCCTTGATTGGATTGAGTCAACTTGCACAATTTTTAACGATAATTGGGGAAGGTTGGCAGCGGTATGTTTTCCTACCTGGGAAAGAATGAAATCTTGGCTAAACGGAGGAAGACCTTTAAGTTTAATTGCACTTGATACAATGGAGAACTGTGTTAAAGGACATGGAGACTATTATGTTAAGCAACTTTCTCCTAAGATACTTGGAACAGTCAAAAATGAGGTTGAACAAGTATTAAATGGTTATTATCAAAAAGATGGTGTTCCTCGTGTCAAAATGAAAGTAGAAAGAATAACGGAGAACAAAAAAGAAATATTTGAATTCAATCGAATTATTTTCATTAAACGAGGTAATTTGTGAAGAACTGTACTTAAGCTAAACCAGCTAATAGTTTGTCAACATTTTTCAATAAAAAGATTAATAATCTCATGATATACTAAAAATGTTCATGCCAAATAACCTTCCTAAATTCTCTTTTTGGAAGGTATTGTTGTATTTAGTTAGATATAGGTCCTATGCTATATCTTGGAAAGTGGTTCTGCTTTTTAGTAAGGCATAAATCCAATGTAAGAGTTTGTTTACACAAGCAATAATGGCTACTCTAAAGGGTTTTCCTTCTTCTCGTTTCTTATCGTAAAACTCTCGTAGTCTTCTATTGCGTGGAATGATCTCATCCGTCGTTTTCTTTTTACGGGAATCCCGAATTCCACTTTGAACAGCCATATACAATGCGTGGCGAAGCCTACATGAGCCACGTTTGGTTATTCGGTTTACTGATGCAGTAAACTTTCCAGAAGAGTACACACTAGGATCTATTCCAGCGAAGGCAACTAACTTCTTGGCATCATTAAACCGATCTATCTCTCCGATTTCAGAAATAATCGTTGCAGCGATTTTCTCTCCGACTCCAGGGATAGATTGAAGGATCTCATATTCTTCAATTTCACTAGCGAGGGCATCTATTTCATTCGCAATATTGGATAGATGCTCTTGGTATTGAAGAACAATCTTAACCAAGATTTCAAGGTTAAAAATATGACTATCGTAGAGATTGTTTGAAAAGGATCACGAATAGCTGCTTCTCTTAACTTCTGTGCTTTTTCCTTTGCCCATGACTCCGAACGACTCATGCATAACGAACTTATCTTATCAGTTAATTCTTTTTCACTTACATTTAATACTGCCTTAGAAGTAGGGAATTCTAGTAAAGTAAGCAAAGATACCTTTGAATAGAGGCTTCCAAAAACCCCTCGATACTCAGGAAAGACCTGATCAATTAAGGAATGTAGCTGTATCTTTGTTTTTGCTGATATTTCTGCAATACTCTCTTGTTGCCTTGTTAGATTACGAAGGTTTAAGAGTTGAATACCACGCTTCTTGTAAGGCTCTAGGTCCTCTTTATAAAACAGTTCACAAAGATGATAAGCATCAATCGCATCAGTTTTTACCTTTCGGAGGCTTGAGCTTTTGGCTCTATGTGAGATAAGTGGATTAACGATGATATAAACATAATTTTGTTCCGCTAGAAACTGAATTACGGGAATATGATAGTGCCCAGTTGATTCTAAAACGACCGAAGGTTGATAACCATCAGCTGCCTTTTCCACCTCTTGAAGGAATTCTAATAAACCTTCTAACCCTTTAAGATCATGTTTAATACTAAAACTCTTACGATATGGTTTACCTTTATCTAAAAATGCTTGAACTTGGCTTTCTCCTTTTGATACATCCAGACCAATCACTGGATTCATTTTTATTTCTCCTCCTCCTAGAAATACATATTAGTCGGTATCCCCTAAAGCTGCTTGTAATGTCATAGGTTCGCTTGTTAAACGGGATCATGGTCCCAACCAGCCTGAAACATGTTTATACAAGTAGGGGGTGAACAGTTTAGCTGACGGGATCTAGTCCCACGGGGGCGACGTTCTACCCCGACTACCGTAATCATATGACCATATAGAAAAAGGTCAACCAGAAAAATCTGGCTACCCTTATATTACGAACGGGTGCTTATGTTAAAGGCGGGATGGCAGCAGCGGTCCCATTTTCTTACTGTGCTAACGTGGCAGGTTAGTGAAAGAAGGAGAGTCTAGTCGAAACGTAGAAATTATTATCAATATGTTCTAAGAATATGGTGATTTTAATGACAGGAAAGAAACGTAAACGAATCAAAATTGGGGATGTATATGCTATTCCTTTACCTAATGGTAAATATGCTTTTGGAAGAATATTTAAAGATGCTGGCATAGGTATTTATAAATATATCGGAGTAAGTATTGATGATATTCCAAGGGTTGAGGAGTACCAATTTATTGTTGGTGTATATGAATATGTACTAAAATCAGGAGTTTGGACATTTGTAAAATATCGCCCTTTTAAAAGTGATGATGAAGCATTTCCACCTCCTTCTTGTATCGTTGATAACATCTCAGGTGAATTTTCAATTTACCATAAAGGGGAAATCCGAAGTGCAACTAAATTGGAATGTGAAGGTTTAGAAGTAGCGGCAGTTTGGGCGGATAATCACATCATTGATAGGATTATGGGAGTTGATAAGTGGCACAAAGATGATGAAAAATAATTTTCCTTTTTCAACTAAGGGTACTTATGCTTAACGTTGGGGTGACTACTGCGCTGCCAGTTTCTTGTTGTGCTAACGAAGCAGCATTCCTGTAATGAATGAAAATGAGGTTTGAATAAAAAAGAACCTCTTGGTAGAATGAGAGAGTCCTAAAGCTGGCCAGCAAAAATGGACAATCCCCAATACCAGGAGGTCTTAAAATGAATTATAACCAAAATGAAAAGATTGCTCAAATTACTTCTCAGACTCTTATTATAGGCGTGGATATTGCGAAATTCAAGCATGTCGCACGAGCACAGGACTACAGAGGAATAGAATTCAGATCACCTTGTTATTTTGAGAATACCAAGCAAGGATTTCAACTGTTTCTCGTGTGGATCTTTCAATTAAAGAAAGAACAAGTAATGGAAAAAGTAATAGTAGGTATGGAGCCTACGGGCCACTATTGGCTAAATCTAGCTCATATATTAAAAGAAAATAATATAAAGTTTGTCGCAGTAAATCCTTTACACCTTAAGAGAAGTAAGGAACTCGATGATAACTCACCAACTAAAAACGATGTGAAAGACGCTAAAGTCATTGCCCAGTTGGTCAAGGACGGGAGATATGCTGAACCAACGATTCCACAAGGTGTTTATGCAGAACTCCGTGTGGCGAAAAAATACGTGATCTCCTAACTGATGATCTTCAAACGGTGCAAGGCCAGATTCACAACTGGCTAGATCGGTATTTTCCTGAGTTTTTAACCGTCTTTAAGAGTTGGGAAGGAAAAGCAGCCTTGCAATTTTTAAAGCTAGGAGCCTTACCACATGAACTGATTCATTTCACTGATCAGTACTTATTGGATCATTTACGAAAAGCAGTTAGTCGAAGTGTAGGACTAAACAAAATAGTAGAGTTGAAACAAGCAGCTAGAGAGTCCATCGGACTGTGTCAAGGTTCTAATATGGCCAAATTAGAGCTGGCCACTCTGCTTGATAAATATGACTTGATACAAGAGAAGTTCGAAGAACTAGATGAGAAGATAGATAATTTAATTGAACAAATCCCTGGTGTCCAGCAAATGTTAGCCATTAAGGGAGTGGGAAGAGATACTGTTGCCGGCTTCTTTGCAGAAGTGGGAGATCTTCAAGAGTACTCGCACCCTAGACAGATCATAAAGTTAGCTGGATTGAGCTTGAAAGAGAACACTTCTGGAAAGCATAAAGGGCAAACGAAGATCACAAAAAGAGGGAGGAAGAAGCTAAGAGCTCTCCTCTTCAGGGTGTGTATGATTATGGTAGCGAAGAACTCGGCCTTTAAAGCGCTGCATGCCTATTACACGCAGCGTCCGGACAATCCTCTAAAGAAAATGCAGTCTCTGATTGCCTTGTGTAATAAACTAATACGCATATTCTTTGCGATTGGAAAGAAACAATTTGAGTTTAGTGAAGAGAGAATGTTAAAGGATATCCCTCATATGAGAGCAATCATAGAAGTTGAAAAAGCAGCTTAATTTAGTAATAAAAGTAGAGTAGAAAAGGATATTTAGTGTTATGAGTCTCGTACATTTGAAGCACGGATTAGTCAGCAAAGCAACTAAACTTCGGGCAGGGATCCTGTGGAGCAGCATGACTGACATCCACCTCATGGAAAGGTTGGACGAAGGAATTTGAGAGCGAAGACTCTGTGAGGCATGGGAGGGTTGACCTCCATGAGAAATGTGGACATCCACTAGTGCGGTCATAATTTAACTCATCCACCATTTTTTGTAAGTGTGTGGCTAATGAGCTATCAGTCTTTTTGCTTTAAAAGCCCAAATTTATCCTTAGGAGATAAATCCAACCATAGTAGCGAGCAGTAACTCTATAATTAACATCCTATAAAATACTGAGAATACTGGAGAAAACGCGAGTTTTCACTTTGTTTATTGAGGGAGGTTAGTTCAATAAGAAATCACAAAAGTAATGAGCATTTACTTTAAAATAAGATTAAACGGAGGTTGAGATGCGAAAAGTTTATCTAGATAGAACAGAATTAACTGGAGCCATAAATGTAAATTTAAAAGATACCGAGGTTATACCAGCAGGTACAACAATTTATCCTATGAGTGTTTATCATAAAAATGAGGAGTATCAAAAATATGCTAACGATTATGATATTCAATTTATCTTTGACGATGATATTCCACATTTAGAATTTTATACGGTTCCATATGTAGATATTATGGCAAAAGATAGTAAAGGTGGATTTATCGGAACTGTTGGTCAACAATGTGATTTGAAAAGTAACGCACCAATTTGTTATATCAATAGGCATTTAGAGTGCTTGATAATTTCTGAAAACGGAGAAGATTTTCTGAGTAATATAGGATCGTGGCAAGACAACTTGAAACCCTATGGTAAAATTACCGTTTATCGTTCGAAAGCAGAAGCAGAAATGGAACTAGAATTTATCGATTTGTCTGTCTGATAGTCCTCCATCATTTTAAATTCATATTGAACTACCATGAAAATTAACTTCTGTTAGAACCGAAAAATGGCAATACTTAAATAAACGCAGCTCATTCATCTTTTTAAAAGGGAGAGCGTCTGATCTTTGGCGGTTATATACTTGTTTAATGGATTAGAAGCTTCTGTTATTGTAACCGAATAGCCTAAGTTTTCTAGCCTACGAACCGAATGGCGTACAATAGATACCTGTCTTTGTTTATCAAAGTAGTCTTCGCCTAAGTCTACATACATTTCTTTTCTAATTAACAGGTAATATGCAATCCGCAATATTGCATGTGCAACTACTATTGCTGCTCTTTTGTTTCCTTTTCGTCCTGCTGTTCGTCGATATAGTGCACCTAGATAGTTTTTAGAACCTCTCACTGATTGAGCTGCTTCAGTTAATGCTGATCTTAAATACTTATTTCCTTTTTCGATCTAGTTGATTTTCTTTTTCCAGCACTTTCGTTATGTCCAGGTACGAGAGCTGCCCACGAACAAAGATGTGCCGCAGTTGGAAATTGTTTTTTAACATCAGTACCGATTTCAGCTAGAATTTGTTCAGCCATTCTTCTGGCGATTCCAGGTATCGAATCTAGTCTTTCAATATCTTCTTCATAAGTGCTAACTCGTTCGGCTATTTCTTGATCTAGCATTTCAATTTGCTCAGTTAGAAAATCAATGTGGGTTAAAATCGTCTTGAGCATTAAGCGTTGATGTGGGTTTACATAGCCCTGAAGTGCTAATTCAAGTTGTTCTTTTTCTTTTTCATTGTACGACGAGCGAAGTTTGCTAGTTTCTCAGGATCATCTTCGCCATCAGCGATAGCTCGAAGCATATCCTTTGAGGAAACCCCCATAATATCAGAAACGTCAGAGCCTAGTTTGATGTTGGCTCCTTCTAAAACTTTTTGAATCCGATTATGTTGTCTTGCACGTTCTTCTATAATACTACGGCGATAACGAACAAGTTCTCGCAGCTCTCTTTGAGTTCGATTTGGAATGAAACTCGCTTTGAGTAGACCATGGCGAAGAAGTTGTGCAATCCATTCGGCATCTTTAACGTCGGTCTTACGACCTGGGAGTGCCTTCATGTGTTGGGCGTTTACAACTAGAAACTCAATCCCTTCAGATTCTAGTAAGTTGACTATAGGTTTCCAATAAACACTCGTGCTTTCCATTGCTACATGTGTACAACCATGTTCTTTAACCCAGTCGATTAACTTGAGTAGAAAAACTGTTTTAGTAGAAAACGTTTGAATCTCCTTTCCATCAGGTGTCATAATACACGCAGTGATATTATCTTTATGAACATCCATACCACATGCTCTTTCAATGATTACATCCATTGAAATTCTTCCTTTCTAGGCTTATAAATTGGAGGCTGGTGCAACAATCAGAATAAGGATTAATCTACCATGAGTGCTTCCCGTAAGGGAGCGACAGTTTGTGGTGCACCGTGGTCGTTGGAGTCAGACTAACGGATGGGCTCTATGGCACTCTAGTACATCGACCTTCCTCTCCAGCCTTAGGACAAGTATGGACGGATTCAATACATTTTCATTCTTTGTGGTGAAGAGCTGTTTTTAGTGATTCATGGATGGCTAACGGGTGCTTTAGTTGAAGAAGCCAAAAGGACCTAAATGGTCATTTTTATATTTGGTAATAAAATACGAATTTCATTTATTGTATTGGAAATACTATCTGTCGAGGTGAAATAAATGAGCAGATTTAAAGTTGTGTTTGAGAATACAATCCAAAGTGGTGGGTTTTCATTGGAGCAGTATTTGATAACATTACATCAAGAAAAGATATGTTGGATTCATTTGATGGTCATGATGATTACGAGTTGGACATGAGGTTATTTGAAGGGGAGATTCAAAAAGTTAACCGATTGTTGGAGAGCTAAGGCTCTCTTTTTATTTATAAAATAAAGATTATATTTTCTTCTTCAACTAACGTAAGCAGGTTAGTGGAAGAAGGAATGATATAATTTGGTATTAATATGTATAATTTGAGTATCAGTTCAAGGGGCTACAAAATGATTCAAATAAATAAAAAGTCTGGTACTGTTATCATTGTTATACACGAAATTTATGGAATTAACCAACATATGAAGAGTTTTTGTGAATTACTATCAAAACAGAGTTTTGATGTCATTTGTCCAAATTTTTTAGAATCAGAGACACCTTTTGATTATTCTCAAGAGGAAGATGCTTACTGTAATTTTATGGAGAATGTAGGATTCACTCAAGCTATACATAAAATAAAAGATATATTATCAGATGTTAAAGATGAATACAAAAAAATATTTATCGTTGGGTTTAGTGTAGGGGCAACTGTTGCTTGGTTATGTAGTGAGGAAGAATGTGTCGATGGAATAGTTGGATACTATGGTTCACGTACTCAGGATTATGTAGAATTAACACCACAATGTCCTACAATACTATTCTTTCCGCAAGAAGAACAATCATTTAATGTGGACGAGTTAATTTTAACTTTAGATAAAAAGAATATCGAATTACATAAATATAACGGAACACACGGATTCAGTGACCCCTACTCTCCAAAATATAATGAAAAATCTGCACAAAAAGCATTTAGCGAATTGGTGAATTTTATTGTGAAACATTAATTAAATTAACTAAGGTGTTATTAAGCTAACTGGGTGCTTGAGTAAAAGAAATTAAGAAGGCTGTTGCGGCAGCCTTTTTCTTATTGTGCTACCATGAAAATTAACTTCTGTTAGAACCGAAAAATGGCAATACTTAAATAAACGCAGCTCATTCATCTTTTTAAAAGGGAGAGCGTCTGATCTTTGGCGGTTATATACTTGTTTAATGGATTAGGAAGCTTCTGTTATTGTAACCGAATAGCCTAAGTTTTCGTACAATAGATACCTGTCTTTGTTTATCAAAGTAGTCTTCGCCTAAGTCTACATACATTTCTTTTCTAATTAACAGGTAATATGCAATCCGCAATATTGCATGTGCAACTACTATTGCTGCTCTTTTGTTACCTTTTCGTCCTGCTTTTCGTCGATATAGTGCACCTAGATAGTTTTTAGAACCTCTCACTGATTGAGCTGCTTCAGTTAATGCTGATCTTAAATACTTATTTCCTTTTTTCGATCTAGTTGATTTTCTTTTTCCAGCACTTTCGTTATGTCCAGGTACGAGAGCTGCCCACGAACAAAGATGTGCCGCAGTTGGAAATTGTTTTTTAACATCAGTACCGATTTCAGCTAGAATTTGTTCAGCCATTCTTCTGGCGATTCCAGGTATCGAATCTAGTCTTTCAATATCTTCTTCATAAGTGCTAACTCGTTCGGCTATTTCTTGATCTAGCATTTCAATTTGCTCAGTTAGAAAATCAATGTGGGTTAAAATCGTCTTGAGCATTAAGCGTTGATGTGGGTTTACATAGCCCTGAAGTGCTAATTCAAGTTGTTCTTTTTCTTTTTCACTGTACGACGAGCGAAGTTTGCTAGTTTCTCAGGATCATCTTCGCCATCAGCGATAGCTCGAAGCATATCCTTTGAGGAAACCCCATAATATCAGAAACGACAGAGCCTAGTTTGATGTTGGCTCCTTCTAAAACTTTTTGAATCCGATTATGTTGTCTTGCACGTTCTTCTATAATACTACGGCGATAACGAACAAGTTCTCGCAGCTCTCTTTGAGTTCGATTTGGAATGAAACTCGCTTTGAGTAGACCATGGCGAAGAAGTTGTGCAATCCATTCGGCATCTTTAACGTCGGTCTTACGACCTGGGAGTGCCTTCATGTGTTGGGCGTTTACAACTAGAAACTCAATCCCTTCAGATTCTAGTAAGTTGACTATAGGTTTCCAATAAACACTCGTGCTTTCCATTGCTACATGTGTACAACCATGTTCTTTAACCCAGTCGATTAACTTGAGTAGAAAAACTGTTTTAGTAGAAAACGTTTGAATCTCCTTTCCATCAGGTGTCATAATACACGCAGTGATATTATCTTTATGAACATCCATACCACATGCTCTTTCAATGATTACATCCATTGAAATTCTTCCTTTCTAGGCTTATAAATTGGAGGCTGGTGCAACAATCAGAATAAGGATTAATCTACCATGAGTGCTTCCCGTAAGGGAGCGACAGTTTGTGGTGCACCGTGGTCGTTGGAGTCAGACTAACGGATGGGCTCTATGGCACCATAGTACATCGACCTTCCTCTCCAGCCTTAGGACAAGTATGGACGGATTCAATACATTTTCATTCTTTGTGGTGAAGAGCTGTTTTTAGTGATTCATGGATGGCTAACAGGTGCAATAGTGAAAAGGCAGCAGAAGTTTTCCGTTGCCTTTTGCCACCATTTCTAAAAATAATTTCTATGAAATAAAACCTAAATCATTTTGGAGATACGCTTCCCCAAGATAAACTTTAGTAGTTGGCATTTCAAGTTTACTCTTTTTAGTTTTTCTTTTTTCAAAATCCTCGATTTTGCCTGACTATAATCTTTATCAGAAATGGTTCTTGCGGAAGTTGAACACTTAAAATGATATCGATCTGCTTCCTGGACACTATTTTCTTTGAATCAATATTATAAGATGACTTGATACAAGAGAAGTTCGTAGAACTTGATAATAAGATTGATAACCTAATTGAACATATCCCTGGCGTTCAACAAATGTTAGCTATTAAGGGAGTAGGGAGAGATACGGTTGCCGGCTTCTTTGCGGAAGTTGGAAATCTTCAAGACTATAATCACCCTAGACAAATCATAAAGCTAGCTGGATTGAGCTTGAAGGAGAACACCTCTGGCAAGCATAAAGGACAAACAAAAATCACAAAACGAGGTAGGAAGAAGCTGAGGGCTCTCCTCTTCAGGGTTTGTATGATCATAGTCGCGAAGAATTCGGCCTTTAAAGCATTGCATACCTATTATACTCAACGCCCGGATAATCCACTCAAGAAAATGCAGTCTCTGATTGCCTTATGCAATAAGTTAATACGTTTATTCTTTGCCATTGGTAAGAAACAATTTGAGTTTAGTGAAGAGCGAATGTTAAAGGATATTCCTCATATGAGAGCAAACATAGAAGTTGAAAAAGCAGCTTAATTCAGTTGAAACAGTAAAGTAGAAAAGAGTTTTAGTTTTAAAAGTCTCGTACATTTGAAGCACGGATTAGTCAGCAAAGCAACTAAACTTCGGGCAATGACCCTGTGGGGCAGCATGACTGACATCCACCTCATGGAAAGGTTGGACGAAGGAATTTGAGAGCGAAGACTCTGTGAGACATGGGAGGGTTGACCTCCATGAGATATGTGGACATCCACCAGTGCGATCATATTTTTACTCATTTACCATTTTTTTAAATTCGTAGCTAAAGAGCAACAGTCTTTTTTCTTCGAAAGCCCAAATTTATCCTTACGAGATAAATCCAACCATAGTAGCGAGCATTTACTCAAAAATAACATTCTATAAAATACTGAGAAAGCTGGAGAAAACGTGAGTTTTCACTTTGTTTATTGAGGGAGATTAGTTGAACAAGTGTAACGAAAAGTCTTACTGTTTTTATGTCGATGTTTAAACCATATTGCGACAAAAAAGGAAGCGCCACTTAGACGCTTCAAAGAAGGAGAGCACCAATGAAAATCTATTGGTCTAGATAATTTTATCAAAAATTTCAGCTAAAACAGGTAATACCTAAAAAACTAAGGAAAGATTTACCTTGATGATCGATTCTTCATTCTTTAGCAGTATCTTTTATTACCCGTTCAATGATTGGATTCCAAATCCATCCTGTAATCTTTACTACTATGCTTGTTAAACTTCCTAGTATCGAACTGCCTAAAATATCCAAAGGGTAATGTTGTCCCATCCAAATTCGAGAGAATCCTGTTAGAATAGCGGCAAGGTACATCATACTACCTAAGAAACGCTTATAAAAAAACAGAAGTTGCCGCCGCAAATGCTAGAGTGGTGTGTTTACTTGGAAATGAAGAGCTCTTTTTGATGGAAATGGGGTAATAAATGAATCCAAAGATTCAAAAAAGGGCGTGGTTTAAAATAAAACAGTTTAATCAAATTATTTAAAACCAACGATAATCCAATGGAAATGATAGTAAATAAAGTGATTTTTTGTGTGAGTTATTGCGAAACCACATGAAGATTAATATAAATAGAAACAAAAACGAACTTTTTGAGAGAAGTTGATCACCAATGTGTCCCAAAGCTGATAACGACCAGCATTTTCATTAATCCTCTTAAATATCCTGTAGTCCATATAAATGTCTCCTTCGTCCCTATTCTTATATCAAGTGTAGTTTAGCTGTTTAAAAACGATTTATGTGTAACTCACCAAAACGGGTTAGGAAAGATGAGAAGTTTAAAGCCTTGCTCTTATATAGAGTGTCATCATATTGTTTTTTTAATATATATCCTTACAAAAAATTATGTAGTTCATCCATCTGTGCAGCTTCCTAATAATCTTTTCCAGTTATACTTAATACCTTTTATACAGAGAATACACCTGTAGCTCACTATCAAAAAGGGAGGAATGAAAAATGACAGTAGGAACTCAAGTAAGCCAAACTTTAGCTGGATTAAAAAGTGCACAAGCTAGCTTAGAAACATTTGCTTTAGGGACTGAAAATAAGCAGGCAAAACAGTTGTACCAAAACGCTGCTCAACAAACTCAATCAATTATTGACAGCTTAGAGCCCCGTCTTCAACAGATTCAAAAAGAAGAACCTCAATACAATCAGTGATGTATTTTTCTTGGGGTTAGCATTATGCTAACCCTTATCAAATTAAATTTACTATAAAATTCCCTTACTTCAATAAAAATTCTAATTTAAGGGGGATAAGGATGACTGTATATTCTAACGTAAAACAATGTTTAGCCTCGATTAATGGAATTGAAACACAACTATCAAATTTTGCATTAAATTCCCAGGATGAAAAAGCTCAACAAGCATTTCATCAGGCGATGTTATTAGTAGGAGAAGTAAAAAAAGAGCTACAAATTCGAGTTACAGAACTCGAATTTCAGGAACCTCAATATAAACCAACTTAAAGTTAAAGGTGATGAATGTGCCAGACTGGATTGATGTTTTAATACGAGGAATTTTGTGTATAGTCGTATTATTTATGATGACCAAACTATTAGGTTCAAAACAGATTGCTCAGCTTTCCTTTTTTGAATATATCTCAGGGATTACTATCGGGAGCGTAGCTGGTGAAGTTATTACTGGGTTAGACAAAAATATTTCACATGGAGTAATCGTAATTTTACTTTTCGGTGGTGTAACTTATGCTGTAGACTTTTTTTCCTTAAAAAGCAAAAAATTTAGAGATTTTGCTGAAGGAAAAGCAAATGTTTTTATTAAAGATGGAAAAGTTATGGAAGATAGTTTAAAAAAAGAACATTACACCATTGATGATTTAAATGCCTTACTTAGGAGAAAAAATGTATTTAAAGTTGCCGATGTAGAGTTCGCAGTCTTAGAACAAAACGGTGATTTAAATGTTCTTTTGAAAAAAGAAAACCAACCACTAACTCCCAAAGATTTAAATATAAAGGTTGGAAATGAAAAGGCACCTCAAACAGTCATTATGGATGGACAAATTTTAGATAATTCTCTTGAACAAGCAAAACAGACCCGCCAATGGCTTAATATAGAATTAGAAAAACTCGGAGTAACACTTGATAATGTATTCTTGGGACAAGTAGATTCTTATGGACAATTAACAATTGATGTTTATGATGATAAAATCAATGTCCCATCGCCCCAACTACAACCATTATTAATGTCTATGTTAAAAAAGAGTCAGGCTGACCTGGAATCTTTTGCATTACAAACGGATGCTGAAAATACAAAAAAAATGTATATAGAAACTTCCAAAAAGATACAAGAAGCAATCGATTTACTTACACCTTATCTGAAAGGGTAAAAATACATGTAAAGGAAACATAATCACACTTCATATGCAAGATTGTGAAATATTGCACTTAAACTATAGGGTGCAATAGTTAAAGATAATGATCGCAGCGGCGGTCATTATCCTGCCCCGTTAGTTCAACAAGAACACTGCTAATGCAATAAAAAATATCATATAGGCAAACCTAACCATATAAAAATATGGGAGTGGTTGCTATGAATAAAGTCGTGCTAATGTTATTCACTTTATTTTTTTTAACTGCTGGAAATGCTTCGGCTACTAATGTTACAGAAGTAGGAGGCGAGAAATATGAAGTAAAGGACCAAGCTACAAAGATGTTTATATATGACACAATGCAGGTATGGGTGCATCACAGCTTAGTGGATTATTACCATAATAAATATCAGGCAGACTCCATAAGTTTGGGAGAACTTAAACCTGAAGGAATACGTATTTGGATAAAGCAGCTTGGACCAAGTGAAAACGAAGGAATATACACCCATCTTATAAAAATCTCTTTACAACGTGATGAATTGATTATTAATAATAAGAAAAAAATAAAAACAGAAGATACTTTTTCTTATGCGGTTAATGCAAACTTACTCTCACTTTGCCCTGAATCTGGTAAGTCTGAAAAGGAATTTAAATTAATCAATTCTTATCATAAAGTGCGGCCGTAACTGGTGGCACTTTTATTTATTAAAGTTTTAGACAAAAGTTAATGATTAATACGAACATATTGAGTAGTAAATGGCATCTGTTCCTACTCACCACCATCGCCATCATCAATCTCATCTCCACCATCATCATTATTAGTATCGAAAAAATCGTTGATTTTGTTGATAATAGTTGTATCTTTGTTATCTAAATTGTTTCGATGTAAAAAGTCTCCGAGAGAACGGTTTAAAATATCTGGTTCCATTAACACTTGAAGCACTTGTAACAAATCCTTTTGTCGAAGGGGATTTATTTATGGGAGACTTACTTGCACAAATCTTAAAAGTCGATAAGGCTTCTGGAATGAGAATGAAGATTTATTATTTGAACTAAATGAAATAATTTCTTTAGAAAATCAACAATAAAAACACTTAGGTATTACAATTGAACGTGTAAAGCTGATTTCCGAAGAGTTATGTGAAGAAGAGGATCAACAATAACTTTTCCTTGTTAAATTAACTTTGTGCAAGAGTGTAAGAAGGGCTGCCATCAAAGGCAACTTTTGTTATTGAACAAACGGAGAAGGTCGAGTAAAAGGTATGAAATACCCTTCACTTTAGTGCATCATTTGACTAATTTTGCAAAAAAACCTCTCTAAATCCCTGTCAATTTAGGAATTTCAGAGAGGTTTTTAGCTCTTCGAAAAATATTTCTGAGTACCTTCACGTATTTGTTTGGGTAAGACACGATCAAGCTCTTCATTTAACCATGATAGTGTTTTACTACGCAAGTAATCACGCATTTTTTCTTCTGCAGAGAGCATAACTAAATTGATAGTGCAAGAAGAGGGGGCTGAACAGCAGTTTTCTCTATACAAATATCCATTGTCTTTAATATTTTTGCATTGAAAAATAGGTTTAGGACCTTCAATTGCTTCAATTACATCCCAAAAGGAAATATCTTCTGGGGACTTCAATAACCTATATCCTCCCTTTACACCAGGTACAGAACTTACAATGCCAGCCTTAGATAATTTACCAAAAACTTTTGAAAGAAATGTTTCAGAAAGACCTTGGAATTCTGCCAAATCCTTTATCCCAACACTTTCATTGGAAGGAACATCGATTAAATAAACCAGACAATGTAAAGCATATTCAACTCCGACACTATACTGCATATAAACTCACCTGCTTTTAATTTTTAAGGGTATCAAATTGTATCATAGGAATATTTAGAGTGTTAGTCAAATAAAAGGGTTCTCATTTTGGGAAAATCATATTCAATTGACAAAAATAATTATAGCGTTTATTATAGACAATATTAATCGGCGATTCCATTAGTCTTTAATTGGAACCTAAAATTCATTTTAAAGGGGAAATAAAAATGAACAAAACACTTATTATTAACGCACATCCAAAAATAGATGATACTTCTTCAGTTAGCTTGCAAGTTTTTAACTACTTTTTGAAAGCTTATAAAGGATTAATTCAAGATAGCGAAGTAATTGAACAGATTAACTTGTACAGTGATGTAGTGCCGATGATAGATAAAACGGTTTTAAGTGCATGGGAAAAACAACGAAAAGAACAGGAGCTTACTGACCAAGAACAAAAAGTAACGGAGCGTATGTCCGAGATCTTACAACAATTTAAAAGTGCAAAAACGTATGTCATCGTTTTACCTCTGCATAATTTTAATATTCCATCAAAGTTAAAAGATTATATGGACAATATCATGATCGCACGTGAAACTTTTAAATATACTGAAAATGGCTCAGTGGGTCTACTTAAAGACGGACGAAGAATGCTTGTCATCCAAGCAAGTGGAGGAATCTATACAAATAATGATTGGTATACAGAAGTTGAATATTCTCACAAATACCTGAAATCAATGTTTAATTTTCTCGGGATTGAAGATTATCAAATCATTCGTGTACAAGGAACTAATTTATTAGGGCAAAATGAGGTATTACAAAAAGCATATAAAGAAGTTGAGGAAGCTGCTTCAAGATTAGCACCTAAATTAATTCTGTCTTAAAGGAAAAGAATAATAAGGAGGTCATTGAATTGGAACAACGAGTTGATTATTACAATGTAGCACCAGAAGCACTTAAAATAATGATGGAAATGGAGAAGTATACGAAAACAACTGGTATAGATCGGAAAGTTCGTGAACTTATAAAAATACGGGCTTCTCAAATAAATGGGTGTGCATATTGTATTAACATGCATACAGCAGATGCTAGAAAAATGGGCGAAACGGAGCAACGTTTATATTGTATCAGCGCTTGGAAAGAGTGTGAATTCTATACAGAAGCAGAAAAAGTAGCTTTAGAGTTAACTGAGCATGTGACATTGATACCGACTATGCGTGTACCTGATGTATTGTATAATCGTGTGCGTAGACACTACACAGAAAAAGAATATTTGGACCTTATTATTCTAATAAACCAAATAAATAGTTGGAACAGGATTTCAATTTCTATGGGAAATATTGCAACTTTAGCGATATGATATTAATATTTCTTTTTAATAACCTGTTAAAACTGAATGTCGATTTCACTGTGTTTGGAAATAAGCGGAGAATTTCCGTTTATCTTGGGAAATACCCATATTTCCTTAAAAATAGATTTTCCGCTTATCTAATCTAAACCTTGGGATTTTGTCTTTTTTAAAGCAGTTAACCGGAATATCTCCGCTTATATCGGCTTCTTAAGCTGCCTCTATAAACATTAGCCGGAAATTTTCCGCCTATTTATTCTCAGCACTACAGGAAAATCAAACAATGAATAATAACAGAGCCGTTAATAAAAATACCCTATCTATGATGATATGGTATTTTTATTGTGAACTGCACCCGAATTGTTGGACACTTTCTACACAATGAGGGGTATAGTTTTTTATGTCAATTTTAATGGAATTAACAATGAAAAAAGGTTGCTAATGCCGTGTCAATTTTGCCAACTAAATTTAGTAGTTGTCTTTTCCTGATACCTGTAAGAGGGGAAGTCAAATTCGTGTATATTTTGCAAGTTTTCTAATCAACTTAAGAACTATACAAATTAGAAGAAGGTGTAGTATGGCAAAAAAATGGTATCGGTCATTATTCACCATCATTTCATTAAGCATGGTCTTTATTCTAATGTCTTCCTGCGGTCAGTCACAAAGAATAGATGAAAATGATAGTACGAATAAAACTCCTCGCGAGGTTTTAGGTTTTTACACTGAACAGGAAGGATCGTTAGCAGGTTCTCAACCTACAGTTAATTCACATTTCACTAATTTAAGTATCATTGCACCCTTTTGGTATAAACTCGATGATAACCGACCAGGTCATCTTATTGAGTCGGTTACAACAGATCATAAAAAAATGGTTATTCAGAGTGCTCATGAAAAAAAACTTAAGGTATATATGGTTGTACATAATCTCTTTTATGAAACCGTAGAAAAGGGCAAGCAGGTAGCGAGTAATGTACTCATCAACGATAGTAACCGCAATGTTTTCATTCAGAACTTACGCAATGAAATGAGTCAGTTTAAATATGATGGTATTAATATTGACATGGAAAATTTAAATTTGACTGACCGGGATTCCTTTAGTCGGTTGATAAAAGAATTATCTGATGCTTTGCACCGTGATGGAAAAGTAGTTACGGTTTCAGTCCCGGCAAACACAGGTGATTCCCGTGCTAATCCCTGGTCACCGTGGTTTGATTACGAAAAACTTGGTCGATATTCAGATGGGTTAATGATTATGACATACGATGAACACAATCCCAGAACAACACCTGGGTCAACAGCATCAGTCGATTGGACAGAAGCAACGATTCATTATGCTTTGAAACAGGGGGTACCACCTTCAAAAATTTTACTTGGTATCGCAGGTTATGGATGGGACTGGGATACCACAGCAGACAAAGCCGTGTATAGCTCCTATGCACAGTTAATGGATCATAAAAAAAAATATAAAGCTAAAGTTATATGGGACTCCCGTTCGCAAACACCTCATTTCAGCTACGTTGATAAAGATCAACATAACCACCAGGTATGGTTTGAGAATAGTCATAGTCTCCGGTTTAAGCTAAACCTTGTAGAAAAATATAACTTACGGGGAATCGGTATTTGGCGGCTAGGTTTGGAAGACCCAATGTACTGGTCGATTATACCCGAGAAAATAAAAGTAAAAAAGTGATGGTATGGTCTCAAAAATCTATTGAGATGGCTGCGGCGAATCGCTTTTACTTATTGCACGAAAGAAGCAGGTTAGCACACAAGAAGGACTTATAGAAATGAATAGAGAATTAAGAATTATTACCGCATTTAGGAGTTGAGAGGAATGAATATTTTAATAGAAGAATTACCCGAATATGAGGTTGCGTTTTTCAGACATGTTGGAAGTTATTTTGAACCAAATGGGGAACATTGGGGAAAATTATTAAATTGGGCAATAAATAATGGACTCTTACCACCTCAACAATCTTTCATAGGAATTTCTTTAGATAATCCCGATTTAGTAGAAGGTCATAATTGTCGTCACGATGCCTGCGTTACTATACCTGATGGTTTTGACAAAGAAATACATAAAAATATGCGATTTAGAAAGTTAGATGGTGGGAAGTACGCTTTGTATCAATATTATGGAACTCCTGGTATGTTGAATATTGGATATAAATGTATGTATGAAGAATGGTTACCTAATAGTGACTATGAACCTGATTACGATAGACATAACCTTGAATTTAGTATGAATAATCCTGCTGAAGACCCAGAAGGGAAATCTAAGGTTCATTTATATGTACCCGTAAAAAAAAGAATATCTTGAACTAATGGGTGCTTTAGTCAAAGTTGATGATCGCTGCGGCGGTCTTTTTTCTTTTTGTTCAAACGTGGCAGGTTAGTGAAAGAAGAACATAATAAACACAGTGTATTTGGAAAACACTAATTTTTAAATACTCAACGTTTTAGGCGGTTCAAATGACCAAAAGGTATAAGACTATTTTAATTATGATAATAACAATATTACATTTATTTTTGGCTGGAAAATAAAACCTTTACATTTTCACTAACGGAGAGCTTTACTTCATTAAGAAGTAGAGCCTTTTCCTTATGCAAGTAACTGTGCAGAATAGTTAAAGAAGATATTAAAAAAATTATTTAATAACCGAGGGGAAATTTATGAAAATAATTACTATTGGCATAATAATGGTTGTTGTTGGATGTAGCATTTTAGGGTGGCTAATTAAAGAAGCCTACAAAAATAATAAGGATGAAAGTACAAAAAATAAAATTCTGTATTTATTATGGATAATATTAGGTGTCTTACTAGATACAAGTGGATTAATCATTATCTTTGGTCTTATTTTATTAGGAGTTCTTTTAATAATCTATTACCCACTCTTCAACTAACGAGTGCGATTGTTCAATAAGAGTAGTCGTTTTTTCTTATTCAAGTAACGAACCAGGTTAGTTGAATAAGAAGAACTGGGCTGTTTTCGTAAGAATGAGATGGAGCTCCTTTTTTTGCTAAAAGGCAGATCAATTCAATAAGAAAACCCTTCCAAACAGTAGATTCAATGACAACTTTGGTGTAAAATTACACTAAGTGATTTAGGTGATATTTTGGGGGGAGTTAATTTGGTAAAAAGGAAAAATAATTTTTACAAGGGGTTCTTCATTTACCTTGTTTTATCTATACTACTAAATTTATTGTTTATGTTTTTATTAAAAAAACAGGCAGAACACTTAGCATCTGACCTTTTGCATTTAATCCCCACTAGTATATTCAATGCAATAGTAGAAGCAATTTCACCAATGTTTCCCGACATACTTTTCCTTCTACCGATTGGTTTAACTGATGCAATAATTGGCGGATTTATTGGTTTAATAGTAGGTGGGTATCTTAGGAATAAATCAAAAGGAATCATATACACTTTCCTAATTATATCCTTTGCTATTTTTGAATTTTTGGATGTGAAATTTATTCCCTTATTTACGACCTAAATAGAACATTCTAACGGGTAGCGATGCTTCAATAAACGAAGGGTTGCTCTTCTTTATTCATAGTCAAATGATTGATCGGCTTGATTTTGATTATACAACTAGAGATTTTAATGAAAATGATGTTAATTCATGGATTAAGCAAGAGGCTAATACTTTTTTAAGGAATAAACTATCTTCAATAATCTTCAGCAGATAGTATAGTAGGATTGTTTAATAAACAAAATGCATATATTATTAATGAATTCTCTACTACTTTGGAAGATTAAAGGCGGATGCCATATGTTACTATTTGACCACATTCCTTGGTATTCAATTTTCATGTGGGTTATAGTGGTTTTTGTCCTGATACTTGTAAATGAAATGGCTCGTAGGAGTACATGGACCACGCTATTTTTGTTCTTAGTAATTCCAATTTTACTTGCTATTTTGATTTGGCCAAAAACGGCAGGTAAAGGTTCGAATATCGGAACCTGGTTTAACTACATAAAAGTTTGTTCCTCTTTAGTGGGATGCCTAGTTTTTTTAGCAATAAGATTCATTAAGGGACTTAGTAAAAATAAATATATGTTGATACTCCCAGCAATTATATTAATGCTGAATATCCTTTTTGCTATTATTCGTGATTTTCAAGTTTACCACTTACATGGGGTGGTAAATGGAGTTATGATGGTGGGCGGACCTTGGAACATCATGAATGGAATCGCAGGTATTTTAAACATTTTAACTATTTCAGGTTGGATGGGCATTATAATCAGTAAAAATAAATATAGAGATATGGTTTGGCCAGATCAATTGTGGTTCTGGATTATAGCATATAATTTATGGAACTTCGCCTATGTTTATAATTGTGTTTCTGATCATTCTTACTATGCGGGTGCTGCCTTATTAATGTCGTCTGTGATTCCTGCGTTTTTAATAAAAAATGGAGCGTGGCTGCAACACCGTGCACAGACTTTGGCTATTTGGATGTTATTTATAATGTCAAATCCAGCATTTGTAGAAGATTCAAAATTCGCTGTACAATCATCCCATAATAAGGGAGCTCTTTGGCTTGTAAGTTTCATTTCACTAACAATAAATATTATAGTTTTTACTTTTCACATGTATACGATTTTGAAAAATAAACGGAATCTTTTAAAGGAGGAGGTTTATATAGAATTATCTGCTTATAAAAATATCGTGGAAAGTAATAGAGATTCGGATAAACTTCGTTAAAATTATTTAAATATTCAGATAGAAAATTGTTAATCAGAATTTACAGTAATCTTGTGTACTTCAACTAACGGATGCGCGCCTTGGAAGAAGGGCATCGCTTTTCATATTCGACTAACGAAGCAGTTTAGCTGAAGAAAGGATATGCATAGAAGCATATCCCTGACTGTTATTTATAAGTTTTTTCAATAAAAAATACCGTATAATACTTTACCAAGCCAAATCGTAAGTAAAATCCAAATCATAATGAATAATACGGCAACAAACCAGTTTTTGGGCTTACCACTTTTCCTAATTTCTTCTGCCTTTTCTCTGTTCTCTTCAATAATGTAAGATGGTATTAATTTTAGTGCGAGTGAAATGCCCAAGGGAACAATAATTAGGTCGTCTAGATATCCCAATACAGGAATGAAGTCAGGAATCAAATCGATTGGACTAAAAGCATAAGCAACAACACAAATAGCAACCAATTTAGCGTACCAAGGTACTCTATTATCTTTGTATGATAAATAAAGAACAAATAAATTTATTTTTAGTTTTTTTGCGTAGCTTTTTAATTTTGTTAAAGTATTTTCTTGTTCCATCTAACTCCCCCTTGTTAGTAATAATTATAAAGTAAAATAAGAGAGAGATGAAACAATTAATTGGGTTAGTGCTTGTTCAACTATCGGGCAGGTTAGTTGAACAACACAAGACCTTATCTCGATATTTTTTTGAAAGTATTATTCTTTAAGAATAATACCTAACGGGAATGAAATAATAAAAAGTAATAAGCAGTAAAAGAGGTTGATTACTTTGCTAAATAAAATAGTATTATGGACTATATTAATTGCTCCATGGTTCACATTATTTTTAGTTAAGAAGGAAAATATAAAACGCTTTATGCCTGCAGCAATGTGTGCCTCCTATTTAATGATCATTTATAACGTGGTTGCCAATAATCAAAAACATTGGGTAATTAATGAGACGATTATTCCGTGGTTAAAACCTTTATTTGTTTCTGGTGTATTTGGTGCTTTTCCAGTAATAACTTTATGGGTTTTTGATTATGCTTATGGAAATTTTCGGAAGTATCTTGTTACTAACATCATCATAGATTTCATGTTTGCTGTTTTTCCTATACATTATTTGTTTCAAGAAGTATTAGGAATCTATGAGCTAGTTAACATTACTCTATGGGGGCGTTTTTTCCTATTTGTCTTTTTTTCCATTGTTATTTATGGTTATTATAAGTGGCAAGAGGATATGTTCCATTCAAAACCTAAAAGAACGTAATACTAATCCCGATTTAGGTGACATTAGTTTAGAGGAACAAAAAATAAGCCCTCAATGGAGGACTTTTTTTGATTAACTACTTTTATTTTTTTATTAATTCATCAAGGCACAAGAAATACACTTAAATAAACGGGGGATTTTAGTGGAAGAAGGAATTAATGCGAGTTGAAGAAGGGAATTAAAAAGAGGATGCAGTGCATACTGTATCCACATTATTCCCTAGTATTTCTCCGTGAAAAGTCCAACTCTTAATTCGATCTAAATCTAAAAGTCTTTAGTTATATCATACTTTAACAATTGTCGATGTTTATAAAATTTCTCAAACACAATACCCATTAAATAGAAAAATAACAAACCAAAACAAATGTGAATGAGTGTAAACTTAACTCCAAAAGAAGCAAATTCATATACAATAACCGGTAATTTTGCAGTTGTCCAAACTCCTAAAAAAAATACAATATAGCGTATGCTTGCTCCTTTTTTTAATAAAAGTGCGGCAATCGGAAAAGCTACGTAGAGGGGACCAACTGCAATTACTCCTAATATTAGGGAGAACAAAATGCCATAGATGCCGGAGTTCCTCCCCATATATCTAATTAGTGTTTCTTTCTCCACCCATTTATCAAGCAAACCTATGAATATTAAGACAGGAGGGAGTAGAAACAGCATATCTAAAATGCTTTTACCTGTTAATTGAAATGCTTTCCATCCCACCGATTGGTTTATAAAAGTAAGGATAATGAGCCCAAATAATAAAATGAAAAAGAAACGATATCTTATTAATCCATTCATCCCATCACCACCCAAATAATATATGAAAATAATAGAGACATTAACACTGCAGATGCATTGCGAGAATAGGCAAAACTTCGCCCAAATATCTTTTGTTCCATTGGTAAAGTTGTGATTCCTACTGACATTAATGTAGACATTAATACAGCTACTTGAGGGAGTCCTGCACCATTTTGGACTAATGTATGTCCAAGAGGAAATACAACAAAGCTTGGAACTAATGCAATAGATCCAATTAATGCTGAATAAACAATACCAGTCAATCCAGATTTTTCTCCAATGATTGAAGAAATTAAGGATGGAGTTAATATTGATAGTGATATTCCAACGAAAAGCATAATTGATAACATGTCAGGAATAATATTACGAAAGCTTTTCCATGACTTTAATAGAGCATCTCTTGTTTTATTTCGATCTTTTTTAAAAGAAATACTTAGAAGAATAATAGCCATCGCATAAAGGATAGTACCATTAATCATGATTAGACTCCTTCCATTCTTTGTATTTATTTAAGAAAAATGATAAATTCTTCATTTTTTCTTCAATATCTATTTGAAAATCTTCTAATTTTCTTTTTCCAACTGTAGTAATTTTGTACATTTTTATCAGCTTATCTTGATTAGATGTGTCCAAATAAGACTCAACAGCACCTTCTTTCTCTAATGTTTTTAATGTGCGATAAAGAATGGCACTATCAATTGGATTGATGGGAAGCGCTTCTTCACATTTCTGCAGAAGTCTCCCACCATAGCTATCTCCCTCTGTTAAAAACAGCAGAAGAAATGCACCTGTATGTCTCCCTGTATGTTTCATGAAATATATAACCTCCTAATTTAAATGTAAAATTTCTTCTGGAAACACCTTACTGTTAATAACAGTATACTGTTAATAACAGTATTATGCCTCTGACAGTATGTCCTTTTTTTGAAATTTTTTTATTCAATTTTTCAGTTCAGTTTTGTGTAGGGTTAGTTGGATGGTGACTTGATTTAGGACTTGAAGTGCTAGCGGCATAAAATTTTTCAGGTGGAGTCCTTGGTTTTTTTATTTATAATTTAATAGATAGAAAAACACTCCAATACGAGATGCAAGTGAAACAATAGCTTGAATTTAAACTTTTATACTTAACAATAAGTAAACGATCACTTATACTACTCGGGGTTGCCAGCATGTTTTATAGACAAGGGTAAAACAACAGCCATTGATAATTCGTTCTATCAATGGCTGATTGGATATGGTCGTTAAAGCTTAACATGATTCTAAGTTAAAATTTAATTGAATGTTAATTAATATTTTTAAAGAAATGAAAAGTAATCCTTTAAGAAACTTCCCGTTTAATATTTGAGAAATTCCTGGTAAAGCAATACTCCAAAGGACGCTTTCAGTTGATTTGTTTTCTTCATTATATTTCCCTCTAAGTATTAGCTAATTTATCATGGTCCACTACTTTTGGTGGTTGTTCCATCCAACCATAATCGATCATTATGTTTGCAGCGTCTTCTGTATATTTTAGAACTTCCCCTAAAATTCGGAGGTAATTTGTAGATAAATCACGTCTAGAACTTGTTGACAAGCTTGTTCCGTAATATCCAATGGCGCCGGCGGCTAGTGCATTTACATGAAACATCATTAGTTTATCGGAAAAAGGGGAAACCGTTGAGTTTAATACTTGGTTATCCCAAGACACAGAAGCAGGAAGGGAATTTTCAATTAAAACAGAACTATAAATTTCAATATGCTTTGAAGCAATTTCTTTTCCTCTTGCCATAAAGCGACCCACTTCTTTTGATTTTGCCACTTGACTAAAGCCAATGAATGTTGCCCTAGCTAACACATTTCTTTGAAGATTAGCATAAAGATTCGTTATTTCTGGCGTAGTAAGTGATCTACGATCTCCAAACCAACCGGTTAAAAAATTTTGTTTTCCAATAAAATCGACATTTTTGGGGGTCGTAACATATGGTGCTCGTATATAGAGACCTTTAGATAGTAAAACATCTCTTGTTTTTTTGAGAACTTTCTTCGAATCATCAATGCATGTTGAAAAATAATCATATACATCCGAACGTGTTGATAAGCTTAGCGATATGCTATATGCATTTAAACCTATTGAACTCCATTGTTGAAGATAATAAAGAAAATAAGGATCCGAAAATAATCTTGGAGCTGTAGTATCAACATCTTCCTCTTCTTTAAATCCATAGGGAATGGGAAATTCATCACCGTTAAAGATTAATGTTAGTTTTTTTATGTGTGCCTGTGCTAACTCTAGTGCATGTTCTACTAAAGGACGAATCTCAGGATCCTCCGCTTTTTCCAAAAAGTATTTAAGGACACAAATTGACAGGCTATCACTCATATAGGCAGACCATAGCTGTGATATTTCAGCTGACGTTAGTTTAATGTTATTTTCACTTTGCATAAGAGGCTTCCTCCATTAATTTGAAATGCAATCCTCATGTTATGTTTCCTAATAATGTAATTAAATATTTATCCATATGAATGCCAATATGAAAGATTATACTTAAAGTAACGTGTGCAAGTACTTCAGATACAGCTGTCATTTACTGGTGGCTGTTTTTTATTTTGCTAACGGGGCATATTAGTTGAAGAAGGTTTGATATCACTTTGTGTCAATCCATATTATTTTGGAAATTTGATTACAATAAACATAAATTACAAATTATAGGATGAAAAAAATGAAAAAAAATACGGATAGATTAACTTCACCAGAAATAGCAAACTTGTGGACCCATTACATACGTGAGACAATGGGTATTTGTGTGATCAAGTACATGCTAAGGACCATTCAAGACTCTGAGATAAAGAACTTTTTTCAAACTGCCCATAAACTTGGTCAAACCCATCTAAACAAGCTGAATGAATTATTTATTCAAGAAGATTTTCCAGCTCCTAAAGGGTTTAATGAAGAAGACGTTAATTTGGGTGCTCCTCCTTTGTTTACTGATCTTTTTTGCTTAAATTATATTCATACTATGTCCATGCACGCAGCGCAGTCTTACAGCCTTGCTTTTACTCTTTCCATTCGTCAAGACATTAGAGATTTCTATTACCAATGTAATATTAACACTATGAATTTATATAACGAATCCTTGGCGATTCTTGTGAAAAAAAATCTTATTGATAAACCCCCATTGTATTCAACACCAGACAAAGTTCATTTTATCAACAATTTTGATTATGTAACGGATTTATTTGGTAATAAAAGAACCATGAATACTCTTGAATGTGGAAATATATATTTTAATTTAGAAAAAAGTGCCATTACAAAAGGATGTCTTATTGCCTTTAGACAAGTGTGTAAAGATAAAGAAGTAAGTAGGTTTCTAGAAAAGTGTATTAATGCAGCTAATAAACACATTGGCATTTTTTCGAAATTATTACTAGAAGAAGACCTTCATATACCTCGTACATTTGACTCAGAAATAACAAATTCAATTGTAGCACCCTTTTCTGATAAACTAATGTTGTTTCATTCAGGATTTTTATTTGCTGCTGCTATATCCTATTACGGTACTGCTGCGATTTACAGTATGAGAGCAGATATTGCAACGCTATGTGAAAAAGCAATTTTAGATGATCTCCTTGTTTATGGTAGTTTTGGTAAGTTAATCATTAAAAAAAATTGGATGGAGCAACCTCCTTATGCGAATGACAGGAAAATCATAAATAACTCAATAATGTAAAAAATAGAGATAAAGTTGGAGCTGCCATTTTGGCAGCTCTACTTGTTCCACTAACGAACAGGATTATGTTAAAATCAGTTGAAAAAATAAGGATTGATTAGGTTGGTACATGTAAAATTTGGGGATGTTTTTGAAATTGTAACACCTAATGGTATCGAAGGGACAAAAAGACAATCACTCTACATCAATGACAGGCGCCAACAACTGTGAGGAGTGGTGCTTTTTATTTTGTTTAAATCAAAAAATAAATGATACTAAATACTCTCATTAGGAATACTAGGAACCTAAAAGGAGGTTTATAAAAAGTGCATGATCTAGATTTACACCATATTTTCGAACTTGGACTGATATTGGTTATGATCGCAGCCGGTATTACTGCCATCGCCAAAAAATTAAAGCAACCTTACCCAATTGCATTAGTAATTGTTGGGACTCTTATAGGTCTTGTTAACATTCCAGCTTTGGATCCATTAAAGGAGTTTATTACAGAAGGTGAAGTTTTCAATTTTGTCATTATTACGTTGTTCTTGCCTGCATTATTAGGTGAAGCGGCTTTAAAGCTTCCCTATTCCCAATTAAAAGAGAATAAAAAGCCCATTCTTGCTCTAGCTTTTGGGGCAACTCTTTTATCCTTTCTCATTGTCGGTTTTTCAACGATGTGGCTTTTTGGTTTTTCGATTCCAACAGCGTTTGTTTTTGCGGCTTTAATGAGTGCCACTGACCCTGTAAGCGTTATATCCATTTTTAAAAGTGTGGGTGTAAACAAAAGGCTGGCAATTGTTATTGAAGGAGAAAGTTTATTTAATGATGGACTTGCGGTTGTACTTTTTAAAATTTCCGCATTTTATTTACTTACTTATATTGATCTTGGAGTTATAGGTGTAGGCCATGGGTTATGGGAATTCATTAAGGTAATCTCCCTTGGGCTAATCATTGGCGGTGCATTAGGATATGGTTTCTCAAAATTAACCAGTTACTTTGACGATTATCCATTGGAAATCATCTTTAGTATTATTCTATTTTACGGTTCATTCATACTGGCTGAAACCGTACATGCATCAGGTGTAATTGCTGTTGTGGTTGCTGCTCTGATTTTTGGAAATTACGGAGCGAAAATTGGAATGAGCCCAACGACGAAGTTAAATATAAATAATTTTTGGGATGTTACAGCACTGCTAGCCAATTCAATCGTATTTCTGATGGTAGGGTTGGAGATAACCAGGATTAACTTAACAGATAAATGGGGGTTAGTTTTTCTCGCCATTTTTATCGTACTAATTGCAAGAAGCTTTGCCGTATACATAAGCCTTTTATTCATCAAGAATTTCCCAACCACTTGGAAACACATTATCAACTGGGGAGGTCTGAAGGGGTCATTATCCATTGCTCTTGTACTAAGTCTTCCACGTAATTTTACAGGGTGGGAGGAAATCTTAATTATTGCGTTTAGTGTGGTATTGTTCTCTTTAGTGTTTCAAGGACTTTCAATAAAACCTCTATTATCGGTTTTAGGGGTTAATAAAAAGGAAGAAGGGTTTAAGGAATATGAAGAAATTATAGCACGGGGGCATAGATTCGAAACAGCTATAACAGAAATACAATCAGTCAGAAAAAAATTGTATATTACAGAAACAGCATCGAAAGAGATTATTACACAATACGAACAAGAACTTTTAGTATTACAGAACAAAATGGAGATAATTTTTGAGAAACATCCCAATCTAAAAAAAATACAACAAACCATCTTACAAAAATATGCATTATACGCACAACACGAAGCCATTGAAAAGTTGGAAAAAGAGGATATTATTTCAAATGAAGTAGCAGAAAACGAACACAACGAAATTACTGACAAGCTAGTGAAATTAGAAGATTTACCCTAATATGTCGAATAAATCCCTAGTACATTAGCTAGTTGGGGAAATATGTATTTTATTTCGTTACTGGAGAATCGTCACCTTTTCTGCTTACTACAAATTCAATTTATAAACGTTAAACCTTGAGTGAACCATAATGAGAGAGTATGCATGATTCTTTTGGCGGTATAATTTTTTATAAAAACCCTTTTAGACCTTATATCTATTCAGTACCTCTTTTTGGTGTTATAGATATAACATTTTTTACCTAGTTATTTAAGGGAGAGTTTATATTATGAAATTGTTTAAAAGAAACATGTGTAACAGGGTTGGCTGTTGTGGATACGGGAACAACCTTTACTTTATTTGGAGAAATTGTTCTCCTCTGTTTGATTCAGATTGGTGGTTGGGGATTTATGACCACAGGAATTTTTATGTTTATTATCTTAGGTAAGAAAATTGGATTAAAGGAACGTTTGTTACTGCAGGATTCATTAAACGTATTTACACTTGCAGGAGTAGTACAATTATAGGTTAATAAAAAGAAAATCATAAAATAAAGATGATTGCAGTAACAACTCCAAAAGATGCAGAAATAAGTAAAATTCTCATTGAAACAATTTCTGCCTTTGCCACTGTTGGTTTATCAGCAGGTTTAACTTCTGATCTTTCACCAGAAGGAAGGATATTGATTACCATCATGATGTTTATTGGGAGGCTTGGTCCTTTAACCATGGCTTTTGCTCTTTTGAATACTCGCAAAGAATCCAAGGTGAGATATGCTGAAGAAAAAATATTAATTGGATAGGGAAAGCAGAGATAAAGAATCTATTCAGTAATCACAACTGCAAGGTCATCATGTTGAATGACAAAATCACCTGGAGGATTAACATGAGTTTTCTCTCCTCTTTTTATACCAACTAACATTTTATTTTTTTTAAAAAAAAGATTACATGCCTCATAAAATTGTTTGCCAACTATCCCATCGACAGGTTCACAGGTTAAGAGGTGGTGGTTATCAGAATCACGAATTACGTTCAAGATGGAAACCATGGTAGAGTGAGATTCGAGACTGTTAAGTATAAGAGAGCTTGTAAGGACATTGGATTGGATAATCTCATCTGCTCCTGCTCTTCTTGCATTGTCCACTTGTTCAGAGGTAAGAATCTCTGCGATGCAGCGAATAGTTGGGTGTGTTCCTTTTATCGCTAACAAGGTAATAATAGTATTCATGTCTGCATACAATTCGTTTTTATTTTGATCAGCAGTTATCACTACACATTGTGCTTGTTGAATGTTTGCCTTTAATAAAATGTCGTCTAAATTGGCACGACCTTTTATAAAATGTACATTTTTGTATTCAGTTGGCATAGCTTCCAATGTTTCATCAATAAGAACCACTTTTTTAGATTGATTCTTTTTATACATGGAAGCAATCAATTCTTTGGACCGTTCATTCCATCCGATTATTATCATGTGTTGATTCCCCTTAAAAAAGAGTTTTCCTTCAATATAGGCTGCTTGCATTGTTACAGCAACTGTAGCCAAGCTAACAAAGTAAGACGAGACTATAGCAATCCCTACTACCATAAGGATAATTCCTGTAATTCTTCCCGCAACTGTTTCTGGAACATAATCCCCATATCCAATAGTTGCTGTTGTAACAACTGCCCACCAAATTCCATCAAAAACAGTAGGGAAGTTATTTGGTTCTATTAAATGAATGATGTATCCAAAGATTATTATAATGAATGAAGCTAACAAAAAAATTCTTACGACAACGGGTAGTCGTAAAAACTTACCTAACCAATGCTGGATCATCTTTTCCCACCTCATAAAATTCATTCACACTTCATTATTTCCGAATTTTCCATTATGCATAATAACAAAGTTGATATGTTTTGAAATACATTTTATTAATACCGGTAAAAGGTTTTAATTAATTAAAATCTAATTTGTTGATTATGGTAATGAATGATTTATTTATTGGCAAAATATATGGTATGAATTAGCAACTGGGGGAAATCGGTATCAGGAGCCAGCCTTTTTTAGTTTCTATTTTTCGACATTTTTCTGCGTTCTAAGAAGTGTAAAAAATACATAAAAGATTCGAATCATAAAATGTTTGTTGATTTTATTGACTTTACCATTCATTAGCCGTTGCTAGAGAGTATATTAATTTTTATTAAGTTGAGAATTTGTCAAATCTTGACCTTTTTTTTAGCTTTATTAATTTTTGAATTATTTGTAAAATATAAAAAAGTCAAATAACATTTGTAGAATATCGAAATGAAATTGGATTTATTAGTTAAGTGAGAATTATAAAAAGGGGAAAGATCAAAATGTACAAGTATACAATCTATGTAACACATAACGGTAAAGTTTATCAAACCAACGTAATCGCTACAAAAAACCAAACAGAAGAAGAAGTTTATCGTATAGCAAAGGAACAAGTTCTTAAACAATGGGATAATTAAATTAGGGATCCTGGGATTAAAAGGATTCGAAATGGAATTTCAACTTGAAGAATAGATTATTGGATAGCTCCCTTTATCTGAATATCCCCCTACCAATAGCGGCTTGGGCGGATTTTATGAAAAATACTAATCATATATAAATATAATAAGAGGAGTTGGTGGGTATATGATGAATACTAATAACCTTACTATAGAGGAGTTGGAAAGACGTATAGCTCATTTTGAGGAACGTCTTACGGATTTTATTATTACAGACGAACAAAGAGAGTTAATCAAAGAATGCTTAAGGGAACTAAAGAACGCTAAAGAGCGCAAGGCTTCCTAAACCTTTTCAATAAAATAATCCAAATAAATTAAGTAATAGAAGTTCCAATACCATCACTTTCGTGTTTAGCTTACTTCTTCTGTTCTGCAAAATCCTTCGGGTAATAGAGTGCGTTACGGTGTTATTGAACTTATGGGTTCAAAAGTGGAACTTGGGGCTGCCATCAAAGGCAGCTTTTGTTATTGAGCCAATGGGGCAGATTAGTGGACTAAGAGGGGTAAAAATCCAGCTTTCTTTTTACGTCGCATTTGAACCAAAATGCGACGTAAGTTGGTTGAAAGTGAATATGCTAAAAAAAGAGAATTCACGCAGGGTTACTCTTCTTCAACTAAAGGTGCAGTTTAGTGCAAGAAGGATTAAGGGTTTTACATAACGAATAAGTTTGATTTAAAAGATATAATTTATCTCAGGTAGTTCGCTTAATACGAAGCGAACTTATTTTTTTGGAGGTAATTGGAAATTTTATGTTCAAATAAATTTAAAAAAGGGGGAGTAATGTGAGTAAAAAGCAGAAAACCATTTTTGTTGTTTCATTATTGGTAAACGCACTTTTAATAGTTTGTTTGGTTATTGGATACATGAAAATGAGTTTAGTTCATAAAGAATTATTTTACTCAGAAGTGCAATATAAACTAGTTGAACTTGATGGTCTAGTAGAATATCAAAAAAAGAATGATTGGTCTGAACCCAACTTAGTTACAACTCAATTAGGTGATGTTTTAAATGGATTAGATGTAGCAACTAATAATGGTAAATACTCAGGTTGGCTTTCAAACGATGAGCGAATGACTATGGAGTGTCTGGATAATGCGTTAAGACAATATCCTCACGATGAATTGTATAAATTCAGGGTATTAACGCAGAGTGACAAAAATGATTTTGAAGATTTACAATCAAAACTTCAAAATGTGGGTTTTGGAATGAATATGACAATCAACAACGATTGGAAATCCTTCATCGATAAGTCAGGAAAACTGTTGGCTCTTTTAGAGAATAATTAAGTAGCTATTTATATTGCTGATTATAATGTTAATATTGAAAAAAAAGGTGTGCAATTCGCACTCCTTTTTTTACTGTTATTTTAACTTTTCTCCCCATCAACCGAACCCGTTAGTTGTCGATTCAATGCTCTTTTTAATGGAATGATTGAGCCAGTAAACAAATGGATAAGGGCACTTTGTGAAGGGTTGTACTTAAACTAAACCAGCTAACAGTTTGTAAACATTTTCCAATAAAGAGTTTAATAATCTCATGATATACTAAAAATGTTCACGCCAAATAACCTTCCTAAATTCTCTTTTTGGAAGGTTTTTGTTGTATTTAGTTAGATATAGGTCCTATGCTACATGTTTATACAAGTAGGGGGGTGAACAGTTTAGCTGACGGGATCTAGTAGTCCCACGGGGGCGACGTTCTACCCCGGCTACCGTTATAATAAAACCATATAAACAATGGTCAACCAGAAATATATCTTGCTGACCTCATAATACGAACGGGCGCTTTACTGGAATAGGACTATAGAGATGATCAAACTTTTTTATAAAAGATGATTCAATAAATAGAGAAAGAGCGTGTTTTAATCAATCTCTTTTTCAAAACACGCTCTTTCTTTTCTTTATAAGGTTATTAGTATCAATTTGATCAAACATTATTCTAAAGCTATATGAATGATAGATTGGTTGATGAGGTCTGTTAAGGCTTCAATTCCTTTTGGCAACAAATGGACACCGTCTGCTGCAAAATATTCTGGATGGTCAATAGCTTCAGAATGCCAATCAACCAACGTAACATTCTCATACTCTTGAGATTTTTTATATAATGCTTGATTCACGTTGTCTTCCCATGAGCGCGGTACACGGGTATTGACTAAATAAATATGAGCCTGCGAGAAAGCGCTGAGTAATGTGTCCATTTGATGATTAGTAAAATAACCATTTGTCCCCAGTTGAATGATGACTGCTTTATTTGGATGATTAAAATCTGCATAACCAGGGGCTAATTTGATAGCCTGTGAAACTTGTCTGCCAATTTTTGCATCAATCGTTATGTCAGGAAATAATTCTTGCAAGCTTGGAGCAATATCTATCATAACAGAATCTCCAATGGCCAGTATTCCCGTATACGGTTGATTTAGAGATATTTCATTTGTATCATTTTTCTCCTTTTGGGTTGTTTCTTTGTTCTGTTCGGTTCCTTGTATAAAATCTTCGCCATGATCTTGATCGGAAGGATTTTTCTCGGATGCAGTGCTTTCCTGATTCGTATCGTTATTTTTACTGCCGGAAGACGCTTCACCCTTTATTTTTATATTAGCTGGATATGACGCCATTGCATACTTATGTTCTTCACCTTCTACCACACCCGTGATCCCGGTAATAAACACCAGAAGGGCTAAAGGGATGAGCCCCGTTACTATTTTTCTGCCAAAAGAAAAGCTACTCCACTTTATCCTATTGATGACAAAGTACCTCAGAAAAAATGATCGGAATCCATGTTTTCGAATCGGCATTTCAATAATACGATAAGACAGTTCCGCAATGATGAATGTAATGGCTAGTTGCAAACCGACACGCCAGTATGCAGGATTTCCTATTTCATAAACGGGAGTGCTAATCACGATCACTGGGTAATGCCAAAGGTAGATTCCGTAAGATCTTGTACCTATCCAGCGTAGAGGTTTCCAAGCGAGTAATTTCCCTAAAAAGCTTGCTGGATGACAAACACAAGCGATCAGGATCGCAGCATTCATACAAATCAGGACCATGCCTCCTCTGTACAAAAACACCTGATATTCATCTACAAACAATACGAAAAAAATGAAGATGACCAATGAAATGATACTTGTTATATTCAGTGTATTGTGAAGCTTGACAGAAAGCTTTTTGGACGAGAGTCTCTTCATTGGCCAAACAAGAGCCAACCAGCAGCCAATCAACAGTTCAAATGAACGGGTATCGGTCCCATAGTAAACACGACTGGGATCTGTCCCGGGTTCATAAAGCAGACCCATTAACATGGCAGAACAGATTGCACCGCTAAAGACATAAATCGCAAACTTGCTTTGCTTATTACATATGTATAGACCAATTGCCAACACAATCGGCCAAATGATATAAAATTGCTCCTCTATTGCTAATGACCATAAATTCTTCAATGGTGAAGGGGAGCCAAAACTATCAAAATATGAAACTTCATGAAAGATAAACCACCAATTGCTTGTATAAAAAATAGAAGAAAGTGCATCTCCTCTTACTGTATGAAGAAGTTCTTTGTTAAATAATGTCACCCAAACGATAGTAACCAAAATCATAACATATGCTGCTGGAAGTAGACGCTGCATCCGTCCAATCCAAAAATCACGCAAATTAATTGTAAATCGCTGTCCTTGTGCCGGCAACATAATAGACGTGATTAAGTATCCTGATAAAACAAAAAAGATATTTACTCCGAGGAACCCTCCTCTAGCCCAGCTGAAGTTAAAATGGTAAGCCATGACAAATAGTACTGCTAAAGCTCTAAGTCCATCCAATCCATGGATATAACGGTGATTTTGTGTCTTGCCTGACATAATCTACTCCTCCAATAATCTGTACTGCTCCTCATGCGTGTCATGATTTTTAAAATTAAGGGAGAGGAGCAAAAATCATTCCCTGAATAGACGTGACCACCCAATCATTTAGTTTCATAAAAAAGATAAAAAAATAATAACACAGACTATATTTTTGAAAGCAAACTATTCAACATCGTTTGTTTAAAGAGATAAAATAGAGTGGCCAAATTTTAAACCCAGAATTTAATTTTTTAGGTGGGCCGAATTCTGGAATATGCGAATGAAACTTTTTAGTGGCGTTTCTTCGTCTAAACTTCGAACAGCTTATAATAATAAAATGTAATTTTGCAAAAAGGGGCTTTTTAAACGAATGAAGAAAAAAGATGTGAATGAACTATTCGTCACCTGTATGAATGATCACAAAGAGGATTTTTATCGTTTGGCGTTCAGTTATGTGAAAAATCAAGAGGATGCATTGGATATTGTCCAGGAATCAATAAAAAAAGCACTTATCTCTATCGAAGCGATTCAAAAATCTGGATCGATCAAAAGTTGGTTTTATAAAATTGTCGTTCGTACGTCGATCGATTTTTTAAGAAAGCAAAAGAAAATCACCCTTGTAGATGATCAAACGATTGACTTTTTAAGTCATGGAAAAGAAGATGCATACAATGACATTGATCTTTACAATGCTTTGGATGAATTACCCATTCAGTACAAAACCGTAATTATTCTGCGTTTTTTTGAAGATTTAAAATTGGAGGAAATCGCGGAAATTATAGATGAAAATATTAATACTGTGAAAACACGGCTTTACAGGGGATTAAAATTATTACGCATCATCATCACTGAGGAGGAGTTAATATAATGGATAAGAAATTGGAAGCTTTAAGAATAGAATATAAGAATACTCCTATCCCCGATGATTTGGATTTCATCGTGAAAAAAGCCCTCCAGCAAAAAAAGAAAAGAAATGTGAACAAGATGAAGCGTCTTATTGGGATCGGAGCAGCGGCACTGCTATTCATCACAGGAATAAATGCGAGTCCAAAACTTGCAAATGCCTTATCAGAAGTGCCTATTGTTGGCTCGCTCATCAAGGTGTTGACTTTTACAGAATTTAAAGTAGATGAGGGAACGGCCAAAATGGAAATAAAAGTACCTGCCATTACGAACATGGAAAATAAAACATTAGAATCCACCTTGAACAAAAAGTACCTGGCAGAAAGTAAAAAACTGTACAATGATTTCATGGCAGAAATAGAGGAAGTAAAGAAAAATGGCGGAGGTCATTTGGGTGTAGAAAGCGGTTATGATGTCAAAACCGACAATGATCAAATTCTTGCTGTGGGCAGGTATGTTGTAAGCACCGTGAATTCTTACTCAGAATATACGTATGATACGGTCGACAAGAAAAATGAACTTTTGATAACCTTACCGAGTTTATTTAAAGATGATAGCTATATGAACCTGATAAACGAAAATATAAAGGAACAGATGAGGAGTCAAATGGATAGAGACCCCGACAAGTTTTATTGGTTGGATGATAAAATGGGTTTTAAAACCATTGCCAAAGACCAAAGTTTTTATATTAACAATAAAGGAAAACTTGTTATCGTGTTCAATAAATATGAAGTCGCGCCAGGGTATATGGGCGTTTGTGAATTTACCATTCCGACCGATGTGATTGCCAATGCATTAGCCAGTAAAGAATATATTAAATAGCGGAATTAAAACGAAAATTCAGGGCTTGATCCCCTGAGTTTTCGTTCGTTAGGCTTTCCCGCCAATCTTTACAATCTTGATAAAAAATAAAAAAACCTCGATCTTGTTTAAATAGATAAGGGCTTTTGGAAGGAAAACGAAGATTTATTATTTGAATTGAATGAAATAATTTTTTAGGTAGAATTAGATGAAATTTATAGCAATTATGCTGAAGAAGTATTCAAATTTCTAATGTGTCTTTGTCGGAAGAACTAACACAAGAAACTTTCTATCAAGCTGTAAAATCTATTGATAGATATAATGGTGAATGTAAAATAGCAAAGCACTCCTATTATAAACATCTTGAATGTAACAAGAAACAACAAAGACATATGTTTCGAGACGAGACATTGGGTTACTTTTTACAGAGCTAAGACAAAATTAAGGGAAAGGGATAAGGAAAAAATGGGCAATAAATGCAACATAGTGAGAGATTTACTCCCATCTTATATCGATAACTTGTGTTGCAAAGATAGTATAGTTTTTATTGAGGAACATATGAATTCGTGTACCGAATGTAGAGAAGTATTAGAAAGTATGAAAAATAATGTTGACCTTAATGATGAAATAGACGAAGTGTATAAAGTGGAAGTAAAAAGACCATTTCAAAAAGTATCTATGTTCTTCAATGGTCAAAAGAAAGGGGGAGAGCACAATTTCAAAAATTCTAATTCAATAGCTATCGAATCACATCTTGAGTTCTTCTGGTGGCATGGAAGTGATTTAGATGATAAAAATTTACAACCTTATCCGATCAGGAATTTAATAAAAAACTATCTAAACGGAAAAAACGATGTTTGGTGGGAGAGTTCGTTAAACTTAGAAATTGATGATTCAAACAGAAGTTAAAATTTTCTCGTTAAGCTAAAGGCAGCATTCATTCAATAAGGGATGCTAATTGCAGCTAAAAAATTGATGTTGCTACATTACCTTAAATTGATTGAAAATATATCATGATAGCCAAGCACCGTCCTTTCTCTACATTTTGTAATAGGGGAAGGGTGGTGTTTTAGATGGGAATTACACCAAACGGACCTTGAAAGAAAAAATTGTAACGTTATATCTTCTTTTGTAGAAAACTACCAACTAGCACATTATTCATGCTAAAGTGAACAAAACATATCTGAGGAGGAAGGGTAATGCAGTATATTGATAGTTTCGGTTGGAGCTTAAATATAATTCTAATGATTTGTTTTGTTATAGCATTATTGGCACTAATGAGAAAACCGAGAGAATACCGAAAAAACAGAAAGAAGAAAATGTGAAGAAATGTACTTAAATAAACGAGGGTATTTAATTTTCTTGAACAATAATTTAATAATAAGATAATTGGGTATGAAGCACTCTCCCATCTTGGTAATTTTCATTCAAGGGATGTTATTTCGTGGATGGAGAATCAAGTTAAATTTCCTGTAGACGGTTGGGACGAACTATTCGTAAGATCAAATTTTTCGTGGTTTGACTTAGAAAGGTGGGCCTCTTTAGAAGAGAAGCATGAAGCAACTGCAATTCATGCATTAGAAATATATGCCCAAGAGAAGCTCGAAAATAATGATTACCCTTATGTTATATCAGGTCTCCCGTCAAAATCGGAATTTATTGATTTTCTTGTTAAATTACGTGCTAAACAAGTTTTAAAAAAGCGAATTCTACTCATAGAGATTGTTATACAAAACATAAATATATTTTATTAAGTTTATGAAACATTGTACTTAAACAAACGGGTAGCGGTTTACCTTTTTTTAATAGATTCTATTATATCAGTAGCCAAGGTAGGGCGTACGGGTGCGTGGGACAATAATCCCGTCAACTGAACTGTCCGCCCCCTATTGTAGAAACATGGTTGAGACTGGTTGGGCACATTTCGTATAACAAGCGAAGCTATGTATACTTCAAGGTGGAATAGAGGTTACTGGTAACTAATGAAAGACCTTCCAATAGAAGTGAGGAAGGTTATTTGGTGTGAGTATTTTTAGTATAGGATTAATTTTTTTGTATTTTAATGGAAAATATTTACATCCAATTAGCTGGTTTAGTTCACAAGCTACCAAAAAGTTTTTAAAAAGTGGCTCAGTAAGTGAACTGATCAGTTTTATTTTTATTTGCAAAACATTTTGTAGAAAACGTCTTAAATGGTTGTTTTGAACTTGTCTACATAAAGTAAAAGTTAGTATTACAGTTATAAAGTAATAGAGGTTTTAACAATAAAAAATCAGTTACTTATTACAATCCCTGGGTGGTTCCTCGGGCTTATTGTGCTCTTCCATTTTCCTGAATTGAATATCATCACTAATTTTCTTTTCATCCTGGTTTTTCAATGCGAGTACTGCCGCCTTCCCGTCACTGGGCGACCCATCTGAAAAATACATAGGAAATAGTGAGAAAAAAAGAATATAAAATGAGAAATAGGTAAACTGAGACCAAAAAACTGACTTATTTAGAATTCCTTGAGAAATGAGGGCATGAACCAGAAAAATACTTATCAGGTTGAATAAAGACCCACCAAGGTATACTAAGGTGTTCGTGACACGGTTATCATGCCTTAACGATTTAAACTCGCAGGCCCCATTCCAGAAGTAATATTTCCTCACCTCAATATTCCAAATGGAAAATACCATTGGCCCGCATCCGATTATGATTTTTTTCTCTAATCCTCTGAAAAGCGTAACGAAAAAAATATGCCCGCTTAAATGGATTAGAGTAACGAAAGGCAGAATTACGAAAAAAGAGATTAGAAATTTTATTATGTCTGCAAATCCAAACATGATGATCCTCCTAAAATATCTATGTAGGAAATGTAATTTCGTATGAGTAAAGAACATTAATTTATGTACCCGGTAAATAAAGATTGTAACTAGAAAAAATTTGCAGTGCTGGATACATAAACGTTTTATTAGAAAACAATAAAATGAATGAGTGTTTGGGTTGAAAACTTTGAAATGTTCGCTGGAGGATAAGTAATTCAATGATCAGACTTGGAAGTTGTCGATTTTCGTATGGAGGAGTCATTTGTTTTTTATAGCTAGAATATAGATATAGATATATTAGACTCTAAACTACGATTAAGGTGGATTCGAAATGAACAAGAGAGTTCTATTTGATTTTGAAATCGAATTTACGAATGGCGGTGGAATTCAAGGCCAGGAATTCCGTCTTGATATTGATGGAGATGATATTTCAGACGAAGATTTAGCTAGGTATATAGTAGAAGATATGAGATTATTAATGGTTGGTAAAGTAAAGATTCTTAACAAGAAAATCATAAATGAAAAGCATAAAAGAAGACCTGCTGACGACGAAATATAATTTATTGTACTGTACTTTAGGCTGCCAAATGAGGCAGCTTTTCTTTTTGATTAACTATGCATGTTTTTTCCTTAATATGGATTTATATGATGAGTTAGAAAAAAATACATCGACCAAGGGTCAGGATATAAAACTTGTAAAATGGGAGTTTAATAAGAAGAACTGGGCTGTTGTCGTAAGACACAAACAATGCAGTATAGAGGAGAGATTAACAAAATTATTTATGAATGATGACCCTAGTACCAATCGGAACTTGAGATGATAATTCTAAAACATCATGATTAAACATTCTAATACAACCGTGAGAAACGCTTTTACCTATGGATGATGGATTGTTTGTACCATGAATTCCATAATGAGGTCTTGATAATCCCATCCATAAAACCCCAAAAACATGTCTGGGAGGATTTTGCTGCTTATTTATAATGGTGTAAGTGCCAAACGGTGTCGCAGTTAACATTTTCCCAGTAGCAATGGGATAGGATTTTAACAGTCTGTTCCCTTCATACAATCTTAATCGGTGTTTTGATGTTGATACGTCAATCCATCTCGCCAAGAAGATCAACTCCATTTTTTAATAATGTATGTAGTAACTCAAGCCTTTGTTATTTAACAGTGATTGATTGAAGAAAATTGTATGGGAAGTAACAGTACGTTGGGATTACATGCAATAGCAGAGAAGCGCTTGTTAACCAACGTGTGCATAAATCAAAAAGGATTAATGCACACGTGGATAGAGCTCTTCTTGTGCTAACGGAACGGAGCAGTATTGTTTACTAAGATTGGGGCAAAATTTAATTATGTTTAGTCTTTCTATCGCAGCACTAAAATTAAAAAGTATTAGAAATACTAAATGGGCATTTTTTTAAAATTTTTAAATAATCAATATCGATAAATGTTTATTTTCATTCATTTTGAAAGAAGATTCTAAAAGCATGGTGAAAGGAAAGAATTATCTATGGAAACAGATAAATCGCACTTAACAGCAGCGGAAATGGGAAAACTTTGGGTAGTTTATGTAGGGAATACCATGGGAAAATGTGTACTTAGTCACTTCGTTAAACATGTTGATGACACTGATATTAAAAGGGTATTAGAAATTGCTTTAGGTTTAAGCAAAACCTATATACGAGAGATTAAAACGATATTTCAGCAAGCCGACTTTCCAATTCCATTAGGATTTACCGATGATGATGTGGACTTAGAGGCACCAAAATTATTTTACGATGAATTTTATCTTTATTATTTGCAATATTTAGGTAAAGCAGGGATGAGTATTTATAGCGTTGCTATTCCTTTGGTGACAAGGAAAGATGTAAGGGACTTTTTTCTCAATAGTCTTAGTGACACAGCCAAATTGATGAGTGATGTGAATGACTTGTTACTATCAAAGGGAAAATTAATGAATTCACCAATCATAACAACACCAGAAAAAGTAGATTTTGTTAATAAACAAAATTTCTTGAGTGGTTTTTTTGGTAAAGTTAGACAACTTCAAGGATTGGAAATTGCTCATCTATACGGAAGTATTAACAACGATGTTACTAGTAAAGCCCTCATTCTTGGATTTATTCAGGGAACAAGAAATGAAAACGTTAAAAAGTATTTAGAGCGTGGAAAAAATATTAATCAAAAGCATATCGAGCTGCTTTCGGACAAATTAAATAAAGATAGCATTCCTTCGCCCACACTGTTAGACCATTTGGTAACGGCATCAACCATACCGACATTCTCAGATAAGCTCATGATTTATCATAAAATTGATATGTTCTCAATGAAAATTAGAGAATATGCAAATGGTTTGTCACTTAATGGAAGAAAAGATATTGGTATCTTATTTGCAAAATGTCAATCAGATGTTGCATTTTATGTAGAAGATGGAGCCAATATTTTGATAGACCATGGATGGCTGGAGCAACCTCCAGAAGCACTTGACCGAGACAATTTATCTTCAAAAGAATAATACCACGGCTTTATTTGATCGTTATATAACTGCACAAAAAGAGGCTTCATTCAATACCTTATGAGTAGCCTCTTTTTTATGAAGGGTTTAAAAGATTGTGTACTTATTCACTTAAAGTAAAGGGTAACTGAAGCATGTTAGTTGATGAAGCGTTGTACTTCCGTAAGTAGATTAATTCAAGAAGGAGCACGCAAGATTAATGTAGAATACACATAGTATGATATGGAGGGAGGGCTTATGGATTTAGAAATACATAGTGATTTTACGAAGGTAAATCTTGATGAAATGAAAGATATCTATGTTTCTGTTGGGTGGACAAAGCATTCAAATGAGATGATTAAACAAGTATTCGAAGCAAGTAATGTCTTTGCCTTTGTTACTTTAAATGGTCGAGTTGTTGGATTTGGAAGAGCTATGAGTGATGGAGTTTTTAATGCTGCAATATACGACGTTTTAGTACATCCAGAGTTCCAAAAACAAGGGATAGCGAAAAGAATAATGGAGTATTTACTTGCCAAACTAAGTAAGGTTTCGTGTGTTCACTTAATCTCAACAACTGGAAATGAAGACTTTTATAAGAAACTCGGATTAAAAAAGACAAAAACAGGAATGGCTAGGTACCTCAACCCGATTCTAGCTAGTGAGTATTTAGAATAGTTTTTTTCTTTTTATTCTGCCAGGTGTATTGATCAAGATCACTAGCTGCTTCGGCGGCTTTTTAGCTTGTTCCACTAACGGGGCAGAATAATTCAACAAGGATTAAAACTTATTGGCTGGGTAAGTTCATTATAAGATACATGCAATCAAGGAACAAATAATAAAAACTTAATCCAAAGGAAAAGGAGAAATGAAAAATGTCAATAGCAGTCATATACGGGGGAACCCGTCATAATGGAAATTCGGAGTTGCTGACAGAATACGTCATTCAAGAATTAGCTTCAGAAAAAATTCACTTAAGAGATTTTAATATCCAACCAATAATAGACATGCGTCACTCGAAAGATGGTTTTCAGGACAGAAATGATGATTATAATTCTATAATCGATCGTATACTCCCACATGACATATTAATTTTCTCTACCCCCATTTATTGGTATAGCATGTCAGGAACAATGAAAAACTTTATTGATCGGTGGTCCCAAACCTTAAGGGACCCAAAATATCCTGATTTCAAGAATAAAATGTCATCTAAAAAAGCATATGTTATAGCTGTTGGAGGAGACGAACCTCATTTTAAAGGACTGCCTATGATTCAGCAATTTAATTACATTTTTGATTTTATGGGAATTGAATTTGCCGGATATATTATTGGAAATGGAAACAAACCTGAGGAAGTACTTCAAGACAAAGGTGCGCTTTTCGCAGCTACTCAAATTCGAAATAAAATAACTGAAAAAAATGAAATTAATGGTTTATAACATGGAAGGAGTCATTTGTTTTTGATACCTAGAATATAGATCGTTTAGACTCTAAAAACTACGATTAAGGTGGATTCGAAATGAACAAGAGAGTTCTATTTGACTTTGAAATCGAATTTACGAATGGCGGTGGAATTCAAGGCCAGGAATTCCGTCTTGATATTGATGGAGATGATATTTCAGACGAAGATTAGCTAGGTATATAGTAGAAGATATGAGATTACTAATGGTTGGTAAAGTAAGGATTCTTAACAAGAAAATCATAAATGAAAAGCATAAAAGAAGACCTGCTGACGGCGAAATATAACTAAACTGAAAAAACTTGCTATTTTGAAATTCCATTGGTTGCTCGGATTGTCGGCGTTGCTGATGCATTTGATTCGATGATTTCCAAACGCGTTTATAGAAATCAATTGGATTTGAATTTTGCGCTTAATGAGATTCGCCAAAAAAAGGGAACACAGTTTGATCCAGAAGTGGCGGACGCTTTCCTCAGCATTTTTGAAGAAAAGGCTATAAAAATGGAGCGCACGGCTATGAATTTAGTGAAATCACACAAAAAAACATAAACTATATCAAAATCGCTTTAAGCGTTGTTAACAAAATGGGATAAGAAATCAAACTCTTTTCCCATTTTGTTATGATTTTTATCATGTAACATAATGACGAAGTATGCGGATACATTACATATTTTTTGGGAGGATTAAAGTCAGCTCTGTCTGACTCAAGGGCTCAATCAGACAGATCCAGCTATTCCTTGGTGCAAGGCTGTCAAAATCAAGGGTACATACTGAAAAAAATAGTAACCTTTTCTTACAATGTTGGCAGTTTAAGAGAAGAAAGAAAGAAGCATAATATTTTTTAGAAAGAATTGACAATTTCGCTGTATTAACCATATAATACACCTATACTGTATTAATCATATAGTACACTTTAAGTGTATGAACCAATTAATACATACACGAAACAGTGACTTCAAATGTCATATAGGAGTTGTTTCCATGAATGTAAATTTTAATAATCGTGACCCAGTGTATTTGCAAATCATTCGTTATTTTAAAGAGAAAATTGTCAATGGTGAGCTGACGCCTGGAGACGAAATTCCATCGAGACGGGAGCTGGCTGGTAGGATGAAAGTGAATCCTAATACCGCGCAGCGGGCGTATAAGGAAATGGAGGAACAAGGGTTGATCTATACAGAGCGGAATCATCCTAGCAAGATTACAACAGATACAAAGATATTAAGTAAAGTGAGAGAAGAGTTGATTTTGGAAGCAGTAGATACATTTGTGACATCTGTCCGTTCCATTAATGTACCAGTGGATGAACTGCTTGATCTGGTTAGAGCAAAGTATACGAGTAACGATGACAGGGGGCGTGACCATGATTGAAGTAAAAGAGGTTGAAAAGAGATTCGGGCGAAAGAAAATATTAAAAGGAGTGTCTTTCACAGCTAACAAGGGTGAAATTACTTGTTTAATAGGGATCAATGGAGTCGGGAAGACGACCATTTTAAATGCCATTATGGCGCTTACCCCCATTCATAAAGGACAGATTCTGATAGATGGAAAACCGATTGATAAATATACATTCGAAAAAATCACCTTTATTCCCGATACGATTACCATGATGCCGCATATGACCATTGCAGAGGCGATGGAGTTTATGAAAGACTTTTATACTTGTTGGAATCAAGAGCGGGCAAACGAATTATTAGGATTCTTTCGATTAAATCTAAGCGAACGAATTTCCTCCTTATCAAAAGGAAATACAGCAAAGGTTAATCTTTTGCTTGGGTTAGCATTGGATGTGGATTATGTCTTAATGGATGAGCCATTTTCAGGAATAGACATCTTCAGCCGAGAGGAAATTGCCAATGTGTTCACCAGTCATTTGATTGAGAATCGAGGCGTCATCATTACAACACATGAAGTAGCAGATATTGAACATTTAATAGATAAGGTTGTTTTACTAGATGATGGAAGGGTTACCATGGAATTTAACGCGGAAGAGGCGCGTGAAATGGAAGGGAAGTCTGTCATTGATGTAATGAGAGAGGTGTATCAGCGATGAAAAATTACTTGAAACTCGTAAACTTTGAATTTAACCGTATTGCGAAACTATTTGTAGTCCTTCTAGGGATCACATTGGTATCACAGATGGCAGGAGTGTATGTGGTATCAAAAAGTTATCTAAACATAATGGATGAAAAACTCTTTAAAGAGATGATGTCACAAGCACAGTTTTTAGAAAGTTTTGGATATATGAGCTTTGCGCAGGTCGTAAGAAGTGTATGGTTCGTGGGTCCAATCGCGTTATGTATCGCTGGTGTCGCATTCTACATATTTCTTATTTGGTATCGGGATTGGGTTGGAAAAAACACTTTTATTTACCGATTATTAATGCTCCCAACAACAAGATTAAATATTTTCTATGCAAAGATTACTACGATCCTGCTCATGGCATTTGGGTTAGTCGCCTTTCAACTCATTTTGCTGCCAATCGAGATGCTGGTGATGAAAGGCATGGTACCTAAGGAATTTAGGGTGGATATGAGTGTGAAAGACATTTTAATCGGTATGCCTGAATTGAATATCATTATTCCAAGCACTGTGATGGAATTGATTTTATATTATGGAGCGGGAGTGATGGCTGTTTCTGTTCTATTTACGGCAGTCTTAATGGAAAGAAGCTTTAGATGGAAAGGGATTTTTGCCGGTCTTCTTTATAGTGCGGCTGCTGTCGTTGTACTGATCTTACCCTTACTAATACAAGAGTTTGTTCTTAACGGTTTCTTTTACCCGATTGAATTGCTGGTGCTGGAAATTCTAATGGGGATAATTGTACTTGCAGCATCTATTTGGATGAGTGGATTCTTATTAATGAAAAAGATCACCATATAAGGAGTGCGTAATATGAGGAAATATTGGAAATTCATTGCCATTATCGTGGTTATTGTGCTTAGCATTGGAACTTTTTATGTGAACGCTGCTTTGTCAGCTGAACAATATCCGGAGTTTGTGATTGAAACACAAAGCGGTGATGCGGAAGAGATAAAATCATTGGTGTTGGATGGATCCTATTCAGATACTTCCACTATGAGTTATGTAAGTACGAATGTAAAAATTACGGGGGAAGGATCTCAATATAATAGAGGTTCATTTCTAGATAGGGTAATTGGTCAGCCTGCCACGGTGATTAAAGAGTTACAGAAAGACTATCATTCTTTTATGCGCGGCAAAAATGCAGCGATTAACTCATTTTTTGAGGACAATCGGTTTCTGGCTTATGCGGATGTAAATGACCTGAGTTCATTAACGTCGCGTGAATTTAAGTTTGATATCTCTGTGTTAAACAAAGAGGATGATAACATCAACTCCTTCACGTTGGAAGTTCCAGATGATGAAGGATTAGATTATCTTGTTGTGGAAGATGTACAGTTATCTAAGGGTTGGTTATACCTGATTACCCATAACATGAAGAGAAATAATGAAAACTATTATGGTGAAAAACATATCTACTCCATAGATATGGCCAATCAGAAAATAAGCAGCCAAGAAGCCATTATTCAGGTTCCAGAAGAGCAAGGGGAAACCTATATCGACGTACAATTCATTCGAACAAGCCCGACTAAATCATATGATCAGCTGATTATGATCAAAACGGAAATACAAAATATTGAAGATGAAGAATCCAAACGGGAAAAAGTAATCAACCAGGAAGTCATTTCCTATGATTTAACAACAAAAAAGAAAGAAAAGATTAATATACCCGATTTGCAAGTAGATCAGAACCAACTGAGCTTCTTTGATGGTTCTACCGTTTACTTCATGACATTAGACGGGCAAGAGCTTGCTGTAACTCCTTATAGTTTGGTAGATAAGCAAGTTGGGCAATCATTCAGGATCCCACGAACAGGTGAAGAAGGTTTTGCGTATGCTCAAATGACAACCGTAAAAGACGGAAAAATCTATGTTGCTACCTCACAAATGAATGCAAAAATCAATGCGGATGTAATCGTTGCAGACGCGCAAACAGGAGAAACCCTTTTCAAAGGTCAATTAGCTTTCAAAGATTCATCGGAAGAACAAGGAAATTTCGAATTATACCTCCATGAAATGTATGTGGAATAAGGGAGAGGAGTAAATCCCTCTTTCTAGAAAAGAGGATACGAATGTGGAACAAGCAATCTTTCCAATCAGGTTTGACCAAAGGATCAATGAACAAAAAGTAAATGAGCTCTATGTGGAATATAAAAAGAAAGTGTACAGTCTTGCTCTTTCCTTTGTGAAAGACCAATATCTAGCCGAAGACCTTTCACATGAAATTCTTGTTAAATGCTACTTAAACCTTCAAAAGTTTAACGGAGATTGTTCCATACATTTTTGGGTGAATCGGATTGCCAAAAATCATTGTATCGATTTTTTAAGAAAAGCAAACCGTCGCTCGGATGTGCTTCATGAAGATATAGAGCTGCTATGTAATAGTAATGAAGTTCGTACACCTGAATCTGAGGTTTTAACGAAATGTGATAAAGAAGAACTAAGAAACAAATTAAGTCAGCTGCCTTCAAAGTACGAAGAGGTCCTAACACTCTACTACTTTAAGAATCAATCATTAAAAGAAATTCAACATCATTTAAATCTAAATCTATCAACCATCAAAACAAGACTATTTCGAGCCAAGCGGATGCTGAGAGAGATGTATTAGGAAAGCACGTGGAACCATAAAAGAGGAGATTTACTGTTATGTCAAAACTTTAGTTTCAGAAAACCCTTATGGACAGGAAGGTTCCTGGCACTATTAATGGTGAAGATGGGAATGCGCCGCATTCACATCTTTTTATTATTTACTCAAAAGGAATTTCTTTACATTTTCGTTAAGCATAATTTATAATTTGAATGAAGAATTAAGATAATTTATAAATTTCTTGAATAGGAGGTGTAAGGAAATGCTTAATGGTTTACGTTTTATAGTTAATTGGATCGTAGAAGTTCGTTATATGTCTAACGGGAGCAGTGTGCCCTTTTTTAACTATACAGTGATGAATCAACCATAAGTTTTCCTTACCCATCTTTGATTTTAAATTAAAAGCCGTGGGCAGGTTTAACTTGCTCACGGCTTTTTGCACGGAGTAAAAGCATTAGAAAAGAGATTAGTGAGCGTGTTCTTTTCTAATGCTTTAAAAAAATAACACTGACAGTATAGATGTCAGAGAGAAATGAGGAAATGAATTGAAAATGAGTTTAGAGGCTTATCGAAAAATGGATCGTAATATTTGGATTCGGTTTATCGGGGAATCAATTAATGGTATTGCGATGATGATGTTAATGCCATTTTTCGCCTTATATATGAGTGATAAGGTCGATCATTTTTGGCAAGTTGGTGTTGTGATGGCGATGGGGCCAATTGCCGGTGTGCTTGGTTCATTAATAGGCGGAAAGCTGGCAGATCAATATGGCAGGAAGCCTATTATGATTGTTTCAATGGTTGGAAATGGTTTGGTTATGCTTGGTTTTATTTTTTTCGATGGTTTCTATCCTTTTTTAGTAATATCGAGTTTTTTTGGGTTGTTTAATTCACTTTTTCATCCTGCAGCTTCAGCCATGGTCGCAGATGTGACGGATGAAGAGGGAAGAACGGAAGCATATGGTTTGCTGCGAATGGGACACAATATTGGAGCAGCCATTGGTCCATTACTTGGAGCATCCGTTGTGTTTTTATCAAAATCTGTTATTTTTATCATTGCTGCTTCATCCGTTTTTGTTTATTCCATTTTTTTAGCACTCTTGCTTTCAGAAACATTACCAAAAAATAAACGAAATAAGGTAACGAAAGATCTTGATGAAATAGAAAAATTGCCATCTATTTTTACGGTACTTGTTAAAGATAAAATTCTATTTTTCTATATTCTAACGGGTATTGTAATTTCGATGGGATTTTCACAAACGGAAGGGATGCTTCCGCTTCATTTTGATCAACAATTGCCGGCACTTTCCGATGCCCAAAATCCTTATCCTTATTTAATGGCTTTCAACGGAACACTGGTTGTTTTCTTCCAATTTGCGATATCGAGATGGGCAAGTACGCGCAAACTTGGAAAGGTCATGCTTTATGGTTCGGTTTTATTCGGTTTTGGGCTGCTGGCAGTAGGATGGCTGCCAATCTTTTTTACAAAACTCCAATTTTCCTATTGGAGTATCCTTTTCGTTCTTATGATTATCTATGGAATATACACACTAGGGGAAATGCTCTTATCTCCGGTCCAAATGACATTTGTAGCCAATATTGCACCTGAACATTTACGGGGCACTTATATGGGGGCAGCAAGTCTCCAGTGGATCGTCGGTAGTGCATTCGGACCCATTTTTGCCGGTTTTTTGCTTGATGAACATCTTGGTCAGGTTCTATTTACGGTTCTAGGAATAGGTTGTATTGTTGCAGGTATTATTTATTTATCACTTGATAAATGGGTTTCCGAAGCGAAGGAAAAGAATCAGACTCTTCATGTTAAAAAGGAAGTTACAGCAAGTAGTACGAATTTAACATAGCTTTATAAAATCAAATTATTAAAACGGGTGGTAGTAATGAGCAGAATGCATGACAATGAAATGGACGTTAATCTAAGTTTTGTTAGAGGGCTAATTAATGAGCAATTCCCTGAATTCTCGATGTTACCGATAACTCCAGTGAATTCAGTTGGGACGGTAAATCATGTCTACAGGCTGGGGGAAGAGCTTTATATTCGCCTGCCCAGGGTTAAGGAGTGGGCAGATATAGAAAAAGAGTGGAGTTGGATTCCCTATCTTGCTCCCCACTTGACACTTAAGATACCCGAACCTGTTGCTTTAGGTAAACCTAATGCCTCATACCCAGTAAACTGGGCAGTTTACAAATGGATAGAGGGCAATCAGTATTCCGATGAGTTAATTCATGACGAAGGAGAAGTTGCAAAGGATTTGGCGGATTTTGTAAATGAGATGCACTCAATTGATGTGCCAGATGATGCGCCTAGGGCAGGGCGATTACCTTTGCTTGAGTTAAATAAAAGAACATTAGAATGTATTGATGAGGCAGATGCTCTGCTGGATAGAGACAGAGTATTAGCGGCATGGGAAGATTCATGTAAAGCTTCTGTTTGGAATGGTCATGCAGTATGGATTCATGCTGATTTACTTAGAACAAATCTTTTGGTTCATTCCGGACGTTTAGATGCGGTCATCGACTTTGGCGGAGTGGGAATTGGAGATCCGGCGTTTGACCTAATACCTGCTTGGACTGTATTCAACTCAAAAGGGCGGAAAGTCTTTCAAAATTCCATCCATGCCGACAAGGATACATGGCTTCGTGCCCGAGGGTATGCACTTCACCAGGCAGTACTTATCATTCCATACTATCGAGTAACAAACCCACAATTTGTTACTCTGGCAAAAAGAACGCTGAATGAGATATTGGCGGACCTTGATACTGGAAAATAAATAATAGTCGCCTTACGACCAAAGGTATCGAACCAATAGGTAGGAACAATGAGAGGTTAATGCTGGTTTAATATGTAAAAAGAGGAGGGTCCCAAGTAGGGTAATCCTCCTTAGTGCTATTAATTTGTAGGACAACCAAAGAACGTTAAATCAACCTGGACTGTAATGATGAAGGAATAAAATCTGGATTAGGCGAATAAGTCATAATGATCACGGTTTTGTTGTATTCTCAAATTAAAATAATATCTTTTTTGAAATTGTTTGAGGATTATTGTGATCGTCACCCGAAAATTTCGGATTACCCTGCCATGTTGGAGAGTATTAGAAGCTGGAGAGAAAGGTATGTCCAATATGGAAGGGACCACTTGGATTTGGTTTTTACCTTTTTAAGACCGATTAATTTATACTATAGTCAGATTTTTTCTTGTCTTTTAACTTTGAAAGATTACACTAAACAGTGAGGAGATTAGTTGTATGCAAGTTGTAACCAAAATGTTTTTAGAACAACTCGACATGCATTGCCATGAGAATGAATGGTTTGCATCCATGGATCAGGCGCTTCATGGAGTCATCGCAGCTGAGGCAGCATGGACAAATTCGGGAATCAGCAATTCGATTTGGCAGATTGTCAACCACTTGATATTTTGGAATGAAGACGTAATCCATCGAATTAAGGGCACAGAGAATGCGCATAAGGCAGAAGACAATGAAGAAACCTTTGGAAATCCGGGGGATCCAGAAGACGAAATTGGGTGGGCCCAGACAGTGCAGCGCCTTAATGAAGTCATGAATAAATTAAAAACGGTCATTGCGGACCTTGACGATGAAAAGTTAAAAGCTCCGTATGCAGCTAACAGGTACTCTATTGAGCGTTTACTCAGCAATATCATGATGCACGATACGTATCACCTCGGCCAAATTGTTCTGTTGCGAAAGTTGCAATCCTCTTGGAATGGCGTTGATCGGTCCTAAAGCACCATAATTCAGCGACCTTCCTCGCCCAGCAGAAGAAGTAGAAGATATGAGATTATTAATGGTTGGTAAAAACAAATTCCTTATTTAAGTAAGGGGGCGTTGATCCGCGAAGGATTAACGCTTATTTATGTTGAAATAAATACACAATAAAGATCTTTAGAATTATTAGGAATGGAGGAAAAAGGATGGGTGCTTGGGGTACTGGCTTATGGGAAGATGATTTATCTTGCGATATTCAAGATGAATGGAATGAACTGATGGATGAAGGGGTAAGTCCAAGAAAAGCTACAAAAATCATTCTTAAATCGTGGCAGGAAGAATTTTCTGATTATGATGATGAAGAAGATAAACAGGCAGATGAATCAATTTTGTACATTTCTCTCGCAGGTCTTCAAATGAGGCATAGGGTACTGACTGCTTCAATTAAAAAAAAGGCGATAGATCTAATTGAAAAAGGTGCAGACCTTACTCTATGGGAGGAAGGCGATGATGAAAGTTATCAGGAAAGAAAAAAGATATTAGACGAGTTTAAAAATAAATTAATAAATACAAAGTCTAGTCTATTTTAATTTTAGCTTAAGAACTGTAGAGAATTTTAAATAGTTGCCCTAGTCTTTATTCCTAAAAAAAGATTGTTAGATATTTTACTAAAACTAACCGGGGCAAAAGTCAAAAATCGGAGCTGCCAATGTTGGCAGCTCATTCTTACACGATACGTTCTGGAATTACCATTTCTTTTAATCAATAGAATCTACGTCTTCTTCTTCTTTCTCTGTCAAATTCAAAGCTTCTTCTTCGCTCAATATCAAATATAAATACAAATGGGAAAAATAGTTTTCTTCTAAAGTCATTACGAAAAAATCGATTTCTTCGGTCAAATCCGAAAAATGGCATTTCATTCACCAGCCGTTCATTACAGAAGTCTATATAACAAAGGGACAGAAGACCTTTACCTGTCATTTGGTTCTATACAATTTAGTAACCTATATAAGAAGCTCCAACAATAATAAGGAGAATGAACAATACAACAATCAAAGCAAAGCCAAATCCATATTCTCTTTCTTCACCCATTGATATCAACTCCAGATTTTACTAAAAAAAGCGGTTTACATATTAACACCAACTGGAAAGTACGATAATTAGCAGAATAAACAATACAACAATCAGTACAAAACTACTGCCGTTATAGCCACCACCATAGCCATAACCTCCGCCACAGCCGAACCCAAAGCCCATATCTTCACCACCTCTTGGAAAATCCGTGAAAAAATATTCCTTTTATATATATTTCTTAAGACAAGAATCGATTGGACATTTACCATGTGTTAAAACAAAATCAGCAATTTCCTCATCTAGGGTATTTATATACTCGTTTTTTTGTACAAACATCCACACTTTGGTACAAAACCAATCATAGATTATCTAAATGAGGAGAAAAGAGAGGAGAGGAAGTCATAAGTGAGAAATAAAAACAAACAAAAACAAAAGCCGGAAGACGATAAAATCGAGGAAGAACAGATCATCCCTATAGAAAGATACGATTTAGTTCACAATTGGAAAATCGTCATGCAATTTAATTTTGCTTTATATAAAAACAAAGATGAATTTGTAATCATTGATAATAAGGATGAATATATAGCTCGGTTTAGCATCACCAGTGCAGGGGAAATAGAATTCAGAAAAAAGTCACATGACTTAACTCCAAAGATAAATTTTTATAATAAAACGATTAAGATACCTATTATTCTAGCTCATGAAAAGTAATAAAATATTTTGACCTGTACCCCAATAAAAGAGAGTAATCCTGAAAAAGCAAGCATTAAAGGTCAAGCTGCCCCATTCTTGGTGGCTTCTTTTAATTGAACTTATGGGTAGAGAACTTAAGGTATGGGATGTCATACAGACAGACGGAATTTTTCAACTATCGCGGCAGCATAGTTAAACAAAGGTGATTGTTGTAAAATATTACATATCCAAACATCCTTTATATACATTAGCAGGAAATTCTCCGCCTATGAATTCTCATACCTATACGAAAATCAACAATAAATAATATCAGAATCTTTGTTTAAGTAACAAGGAAGTTTAGTGGAATAAGACTCGATTCCAATTAGAGGAAATAAATGGAGTGGAGGAGAATGAATATAAGTAGTTATTAATGACTGGGGGATATGGGATGGAATTTAAATACGTTAAGAAGAATTTTAGAGTAGTAGGTATAAAAGGCAGTGGAGCTTTTGTTGATTTTGGCACTGAAGTTCCAAAATTAGCCCAGCAATTTCTGAACCGATTAGATGAAATTGAAATTAGTTCTGGTACAGAAATTGCCCTATTTGAACCCAAAAAGGATGAAAACCATCAGGAAGGCAACTTTATAGTAGGGTTAACGGTGAAAGATCCTCTTGCAGAACTTCCAATGGGGATGAATTATATAGAAACGGATCAAGATTATGTCACGACTAGGGGGAATATTAAAAATATCGGAAACCTGCATGACCAATTATTGAGATGGTCAGCAGACCAAGGGTTTAAAAGGAAACTAGAGTGCTATATTGTTGAGACCTATCATTCGATGGAAAATGGTGAGGAGGAAGTCGAAATATATTTACCAATTCTTTTAGGAGGCTAAACATAAATAATAAAACTCGAACAATTATTACATTTGTAAGTAGTTTTTTTATTATTGCTCTTGGTATGTTTAGAATACTTACTGAATCCCTTACTTTTACACCTTTATTTGTTGCATATATTATAGTCATTACTGGATTAATTGGAGTTATTGCAAACGGAGTAAAACTAAGAAAAATAAAAGTTTAATACTTGTTTTCCATTACTGGTAAAAGAGTCATAAGAAGATCGTTTCGGCGGTCTTAGTGACAGAAAGTACGGAGCCAGCAGAGTTAAATTTAACAAACGTTGTAAAATAATGTATTTTATAGTATAATAAAAATACCATTATTTGAATTTTCAAAAAATAATGAAAGGGGTTGTTTTATGTCAATCATCGCTTACTTTTTCTGGGGAATACTATTAGCCTTTGTACTGTTTGGTGTATTCTTCGATAAATTATTTCCAAACCGAGCAAATTTTATTGAAGATCAAAACAAATCCACGAATCAACAATTAAACGAAAATGCTGCGTTGAACCAAAAGAGCACAAATGAAATTGGTTCAACTTTTATACCTTAATTATATTGAACATTATTTTTAGTAAAGATAAATCCTAAATAGAAAAAGTGACCACTAAAAAAACAATCAATAGGCTGATGAGCGCTGCGGCGGTCATTTTTTTAATGATGTAAACTGATTATCCCTGACGCTGCCGCCTTAAAAGGCAAGGGACCGATTTATGTCATAATCTGGCCATTTAAATCGTAAAAATGATATAAGGATTGTATTTTCCATTCCGTGAATAAATCTTTTAACCTTAACAACTTAGATCATTTCCTAAAAAGGAGGCGTGTTTGGTGAAATCGATTGGAATTTTAGGCGTAGGTCAAGCAGGTGGGAATATAGCGGAAATTGCATCAGCTTTGAATTTTCCAACAGCTCTCATTAATACGAATCAACGAGACGGTGTTGTTAATACTCGGGTAGAAAAAAAGTTTTTTGTTCCAGGATACAATGGAGCGGGGCAAGACCGTTCATTAGGATTACGGGCGTTACAAGAAAACTATAAAGAAATTATTGATTTTGTTATCAGCTCCTTTAAAAACATTAAGCTTCTATTGGTCGCTTTTTCTACAGACGGAGGCACAGGTTCTGGGATGAGTCCGATGTTGATTGATTTGTTGATTGATCAGTTGCCTGGTGTTAGAGTAGGGGCCATCGCGGTGATCCCTGAACGTAATGTATTAGCGGGAAATCGCATTAATACTGCGGAGTGTATCGAAGAACTTTCCAATATTGAAGGCATTTCTTCTGTCTTTCTTGTCGACAATGATCAAATGCGTAAGCAGAAACCACAATCGAGTAAACACGAAATATACCTTTCTGCTAATCTTCAAGCCATAGAGGCGATTAACCATCTTCTTAAAATCACGAAGAAAAGTTCATTCTTTGGCAATTTTGATGAAACCGACCTTATGAATATCCTTGGATCCAGAGGAGTAACGATGATTTCTTCTGCGCCTATTACGGATGCGAAAAATACCTCGGAAGTCTCTAAAAAAGTCCAGGTCTCATGGGAGAACTCCATTTTCTGTCCTGTCGAATCACAAGGGGTCATCCGGGCTGGGCTTATTTATGAGGGACCAGAGAACATTTCAAAGCTGATAAATGTACCGTCCATCTTTGAAAGGGTGGGGGAACCGCTGCAATTATTTGAAGGAACGTATATCACAGAATCTGACCCTACGATCACGACCATTCTTGCCGGACTATCCTTCCCAACTCGCCGGATGCTCTCTGTCGAAGAATCAATAGAAAAGAACAAAGAACGATTACAGAATCTCGTAAAAAAGGAAAATACCCAAAATTACGAGTCAGGAATCCGGTGGGCATCCAACTTAAAAATGATGAAACAGGAAAGAAAGCCAGTGTCTATTACTTCCAAGTTAAATAAGTATCAAAAGAAGTAATTAGAAGCTTATTCAGAATGTAACATCCATGTTGAGTAAAAGGAAACACAATTGGAAGACGAATCCGATGTGTTTCCTTTATTATCATCTGCGAACTTCTTCCCCTCAAATTTCTCTTCAACCAATTCTTAAAATTTAATGGAGAATTTAAGTATGAAGCAATAGGATTTTTTGAATCATTTATAAAAGGTCAATCCCTCATAAACGGTAGGTTTCACCTACCTGAGGGTTGACCTTTATTTTGTTTTTGTTCAATTTAGTTGTGATAGCAAGTGACGTGGTTCTGCTTCTAAAAATAATAAATTAAGTATTTTGAAAATTCTTGACTTAGCAACATCTTAATAAGATAATATATAAAAAACAACAAAATCACACAACAACGTTCAAAACACCTCGGTAAATTTATTATTATTCTTTATTTTGTATATTATTTCCCTTTAGTAGGGCTATTTAATTGAAAATGATGGTGAGTAGTCATCCATCAAATTAACCATTTGTGGTATTAATTTTTTTATGGAGGTAAAAGAATGTATAATGAAAAAAATTTTCCAGAGAAAGCTTTAGTGTTTCTCGGCTTTGCATTTATTCCTTTGTTGGCATTTTTTCTTGTGAAAGTGCTTCCATTTTTGATGGGAGTAATCATGACTTTTACAAATTGGGATGGGATATCAACCTCCATTGAGTTTAAAGGTCTAGAAAACTATGTTGAGGCCTTTAAAGATCAGGAATTTTGGCATTCACTTTGGATTACCACAAAATATGTTTTTTTGTGTATTGTTTTAACGAATGTTTTGGCTTTTAGCCTCGCTTTACTGGTTACAAGCGGTATGAAAGGGCAGAATTTTTTTCGACTCGGATTTTTCACTCCAAATCTGATTGGTGGTATCATCTTAGGATTTATCTGGCAGTTTGTTTTTTCTAGAGTAATAGTTTATGTCGGAAAGGATTTGGGCTGGGATATTTTCTCTCAATCCTGGCTGGCTGATCAGGATAAGGCGTTTTGGACTCTTGTGATTGTTGGCGTTTGGCAAACCTCAGGTTATATGATGCTCATCTATATTGCAGGCTTAACCGGAATATCATCCTCTCTCATTGAGGCAGCAACAATTGACGGTGCTTCAAAATGGAAGGCGCTTACTAGAATCAAAATACCATTAATGATCCCTGCTTTTACCATTAGTGTTTTCTTAACATTACAACGAAGCTTCATGGTGTATGATACCAACTTATCCTTGACGGGCGGGGGACCATATCGCTCTACCGAATTCATCGCGATGCACATTTATAATGAAGCCTTTTTGAATCAAAACTATGGACCTGGCCAGGCAAAAGCATTTGTGTTCTTTATTATTGTTGCAATTATTGCCATAACACAAGTTAGAGTTATGAAAAAATTGGAGGTAAATTCATAATATGAAACTCAAAGGCCTTCCTTTTTTAATTCTTTCGTCCATATTGTTTATTATTTTCTTTTTTCCTTTTGCCTTAATAATCTTAAATTCTTTCAAAAGTCGTTTAGAAATTGTCTCAAATCCTGTTGCATTGCCAAAAGTATTTTCCTTCGATAACTACATAAAAGCCTATGAGGCTATGAACTTTTCCACTGGTGTAGTCAATTCATTCTTGATTACGGTTGTTTCACTGGTATTGATTATCTTCTTCGGGTCGATGTTGGGGTATTTCCTTGTGCGATGGAACAATAAATTCAATACTATTATCTTGTTCATGATGGTTTCTGCGATGATTGTACCTTTCCAATCCATCATGATTCCATTGGTTAATATTTATGGAAATTTGGGTTTACTAAACAGTAAATGGTCTTTATCCTTTTTTTATTTAGGATTTGGTTTGAGTATGGCCACATTCATGTATCATGGGTTTATTAAAGAAATTCCGATTGAACTAGAGGAAGCAGCACGGATTGACGGGGCTTCAAGATTTAAGGTTTTTTGGTATGTTGTTTTTCCATTGTTAAAACCTATTACCGTCACCATCGCGATTTTGGATTCACTATGGATTTGGAATGACTTCTTATTGCCATCGCTTGTTCTAATCAGTGAAGAGACAAGAACATTGCCATTATCTACATTCTATTTCTTTGGCCAGTATACTTCAGATTATGGTTTAGCGATGTCAGCATTGGTATTGTCAATCATTCCAATTATTATATTTTACTTATTAATGCAAAAACAAATTATCAAAGGTGTCATAGAAGGTTCTATTAAATAGTTTACTAACATAAGGGATAAACCATGTCCGGTCAGACTTAACAACTACCACTTTACTAACTAATCTATTAAAGACTACCTTCAAGATAGAGAAAGGCATGATCGTTTTCCTTAAATTTACACGAAAAATTCCAAGCCAGTTATAGAGAATTGAGACAAAGATAAACAATTATAAAGGAAAAAGAGTCAGTTAGGAGAGAATAAAATGGCGAATCAAATTGATATAAAAGAATTTATTCTACATGGAAGAGATCAAGCAGAAAAGTTACTTCTTGGAAATGGAAGCGAACTGGGATTATTAGGTTCAAACCGAGCCTATCAACAGGTTTGGGCCCGTGATAGCATGATCTGTGGATTAGGCTTATTAATTTGCGAAGATCAGAATGGTCCTTATATTCATCGCCAATCACTTGAGACATTAGGGAATTTTCAGTCACCATTAGGCAAAATTCCACACAATGTTGGTTTTACGAATGTGTTAGATCCGGCTCTCATTGCCCACGGTGGTAAATTAGAATCAGAAATTCAAGAGAAACAGGCAGTTGAAGATACGATTCATGCTGGTTGTGTGGATGGAAATACGTGGTATATAATTGGCCACTACATGCATTTTCTAAGCAAACAGGACGTAGCCTTTCTGAAGAAGTGGTGGGCTAGTTTAGAAAAAGCCTTATTATGGCTGCGTTATCAGGATTCGAATGAATGCGGATTATTAGAAGTTCACGACGCGATGGATTGGGCAGATTTATTTGCGAACCGTTATAACGTTTTATATGACAATGTATTGTATTATGCAGCGTGGAAATGCATGGGACTCTTAGCGAAAGCCCTTGAAGAACCAGCTGATTTCTATCTTGATCATGCCGAAGATGTGAAAAAGAAGATAAATATTTTACTTTGGGTTGGTCCAGAGGAGCCTTATGACGAAAATTGGGTAAAGGAGAATCGGAAAGAATGGCTTTATCCGTTGAAAAGGGTCAATACTGAATTTGTTGAACGCCCATTCTATTTACCCTACATGGGTTTTCGTGAATACGCAGACCGATTTGATACATTAGGTAATATTCTCGCGATCGTGTTTGGAGTTGCGGACCAACAGAAAGCGAATAAAATTCTTGATTATATTGAGGGTTGTGGTCTTAATCAACCGTATCCTGTACAGGCGCTTTATCCCGTTATTCGTGAAGGGGAAAAGGATTGGCGGGATTACTATCGGGTTCGAAATTTAAATCTTCCACATCATTACCATAATGGCGGGTCATGGCCGTTTATTGGAGGATTTTATGTCTCAGCCTTGGTAAAAGCTGGGAGGTTTGAGGAAGCCCAGTTCCAATTAGCAAAGTTAGCCGAAATGAATAACCGTGGTAAGCAGGAAGAGTGGGAATTCAATGAATGGTTCCATGGTACCTCAGGTAAGCCAATGGGATATAGCGGACAATCTTGGTCAACAGCCATGTTCATTTATGCCGTAAATGCAGTTAAAGAAAAGCGTCTTAACTTGTTTAATTGTGAAAATTATTGGACGCTATAAAAAATTTATAAATTGGAATTAAATCAATGGTTCTGCCCTTAATAGCGTTCAGAGAAAATCGAGCGGGTACGTTATGCTCAAGAACTCAAAGTATTCTTTCCTTAGGTGTTAGCATGTTCTAAAAAAAATATTGTTCTGTTTTCCAGGCAATAGCAGGACGGAATTTGATACAATGTTTGTTGGGAAGTCAGGTCAGCTTGGCAGATTAGGTTAAAATAATGACTTTTTGGACAGAAATTCAACCAGTGCTTTCTTCCTGTGTATGCATTTCGGAGAATATTAAAATGGGGTAGTTCGGAACCCTGGAAGTTTTTGAAATGGCCAATCATCACCTGAAGGAAGAGTAGAAGGAGAGAAATTAGGTGTTAGTTGCAGAACGTAGAAATACAATAAAACAACTTCTATTCAAAAAAGGAAGTGTGAAAGTTTCTGAATTAGTTCAATTATTTAATGTTTCAGAAGAAACAATTCGCAGAGATTTAAATGAGTTAGAGTACCAAGGATTAGTTGAAAAGAATTATGGTGGTGCCATTCTTATCGATCAAGGAATTGTTAATGAAACCATTCCCCATGTTGACCAACGAAAATATCAGTACTCTGAAGAGAAGGACTCCATTGGAAAACGCGCTGCGGAATTGGTAAAGAGTAAGCAAATCATCATTTTTGATGCAGGTTCCACTACTTGGTATGCAGCAAGTCATCTGAAGAATGTTGAAAACATTACGGTCATTTCGAATGGAATAAACATTGTCGAAGAATGCAGTAAAAATGAAACCGCATCTATCCACTCTCTTGGCGGTGAATTAAGGCGTAACTCCATGAGTGTTATTGGGCCCCAGGCACAAAGTGAATTATTAAAATACAATGCGGACATAGTATTCCTTGGAACGTCTGGTATTTCTTTAAGACATGGATTTACAAGTTCAGATTTATACGAAGCTGAAATAAAGCAAGCCATGGTATCAGCTGGAAGGAAAATTGTGATGTTGGCCGACCATAGTAAGCTAAACAAGGCTGGTTTGGTATCTTTTTGTAATTTTGATGATGTGGATCTTTTAATTACTAGTGAATTAGCGGATCAGGAAGTTGTAAAAAAACTTAGAGCAGCAGGTTTAGAAGTAGATCAAGCTCCTTTACTAAACCATTGAAATTTTATTAGCTAAAGGTCCTAAATAAACATAAAAGCTTCTTTTCAGTCATGCATGGTTTATTAGGACCTCTTATGCTGATTCTTCTTTAACATCCCCAATCACCCCATTTCAATTTTACTAGTTTTGTGGAATTTAGACTTTTGAAAAAAATAGTTATTGTTTTTATTTTTAAAATTTTCTAAATATTAATTGACTTGTATAATCTTCTATAAGATAATGTAAACAAACAACACAAACCCAATAAAAACCACAAAAATATTCTGAGTTATTTGTAATTTATGTGTTATTTTCACGTTTATAATGGGGTTGTGTTGGGTGATTGCTTGAGCCATTATTACGAGTAGGTCAAAATGCAGTTCAGAAAATAGTGGAAGATAAGATTAAGAATTTCTTAGGCAGCGACAATAATGCATTTTTATAGTTTTTTTAGATTGATTGCATCAGGATAGTTAAATCTGGTGCAAGATTTTTTTAGTTACCATGACAGCGTTTCCATAATGAAAGTTACTACTTACTAAACTAGTAACTTTCTTGGAAATATCGACACTTTGAAAAGGGGGAGATCCTTTACAACTTCATACCTAGGTGAAAACGAATATAAACTAGTTATATCAAATTGGAGAGGGGTTACTACCATTGAAGAAGATGTTCTCTACACTTTTAGCATTGATAATGATATTTGTTCTTGCTGCATGTAGCGGAGGTAATGACAAAGCTAATTCTGACGGTAAAAAGTCAGATAAGGTAAAAATCTCTGTCCTAATGGGGAAACCGGAAATTGCTCAGCAATTTGAAGAGATGATTAAAGCCTATAACTCTTCTCAAGATGAGGTAGAAGTAACGTATATTCCACTCGCTGGACAAAATGCATTTGAAAAGATGTCAGCCTTATATGCCTCTGGTAATCCACCAACCATCATTCAGATGGGGAAAGAATTCTTTACCTTAAAGGATAAATTACTGGATTTATCAGATCAAGAGTGGGTTGAACATGCTCTACCTGGAACAACAGATATGGTAGTAGATAACGGCAAAGTTAAAGGTATGCCCGTTACAGTAGAAGGATTTTCTTTACTTTACAATCAAGAAGTATTAGATAAAGCGGTTGGTGGTACATTTGATCCCTCTACAATCAAAACACGCGACCAATTAAAAGAAATCTTTGACAAAGTTGCAAAAGTTGATAGTGTTGACGGTGCAGTTCATATTTCTCCTATGGATTGGTCATTAGGAGCACATATTTCAAATAAAGCTTTCACGAACCAAACGGATGATCGCGATATGCGCCACCGATTCCTAGAGGAATTGAAAGCAGGAAACGTTGATTTAGGTAAGAATGAAGTATTTACTGGTTGGTTAGATACATTTGATTTAGTAAAAGAATATAATGTTGAAAAAGATGCACCTCTTGCGCCAGTGTATGATGATGGTCCTTTAGCATTAGCAACAGGTAAAGTTGGGTTTTGGTTTATGGGTAACTGGGCGTTACCACAATTGAAAGAAGCGAATACTGACGCTAATTTCGGCTATGTTTCATTCCCAATCAGTAATAATCCTGAGGATTATGGAAACTCTCAAATTTCTATCGGTGTTCCTTCCTATTGGACCATTGATGCGACTAAGTCAAGTGATGAAGAAAAAGAAGCGGCTAAGAAGTTTTTAAATTGGATGATGATGACGGAAGAAGGACAAGATTGGGTAGTAAATAAATTTAACTTCATTCCTGTTTATGATAACTTCCAATCGGAACCAACCGATTCATTGTCTAAAGCATTAATGAGTTATATGAAGGATGAAAAAGGTTTAGAGATGATGAATAACTACTATCCACCAGATGCTTCTAAAAACATGGGTGCAATCATGCAGAAGTTCTTGGCTGGTGAAATTGATAAAGCTGGACTAGAAGAAGAATTTGAAAACTATTGGAAAAATGTAAAATAATGGCATTCTAACACAATCTTAGGTCTATAAACCCCCCTTAAGTCGATATATTCAAAATTGAATGTATGTGCAACTTAGGGGGGGTTTATTATTATTTTAATCGATGGTAAAAGGAGTGATATTTTGAATACCAACCAAAATCATGTAATTGCGATTGATATTGGAGGGACAAAAACATTAGTCGGAATAGTGGATCAGACCGGAAGTATTCTTGTGCAGAAAAGGATGCCCACCAATATTTCTTTACCTATGAAAGAGCATATTCGAACATGTATGGTACTAGCAGAACAATGTTTGGATGATGTAGACCTATTATTAAATGATATGTCAGGAGTGGGGTTTTCTCTTCCTGGAATAACAAATTCTTCAACGGGAGTGCTTGTTAATGCACCTTTTGCAGGTTGGAGGAACGTCCCTGTGAAAGAGTATGTTCATGAAATATGGGCTGACATCCCTATAGAAATAGACAATGATGTGAATGCATGTGCAGTCGGTGAATGTTTATTTGGAAAAGGAAGGGATATCAATAATTTTTTATGGATAACCATTAGTACTGGAATTGGTGGGGCATTAGTCATAAACCGTCAAGTCGTTTCCGGAGAACAGATGATGGCCGGAGAAATCGGCCATATGAAAGTAGAGTGGGAACAGGGAAATCTTTGTGGATGTGGAAATAGAGGATGTTTAGAGGCACATGCCTCAGGGACGGCCATAACGAAGAAAGCAAAGGAGTTATTAAAAGGCGATTGGCAAAAGTCAACTTTACAAGACTTCCTTCAACAACATCGTTTAGAAATTCATTCTGAATCCATGGCGATGGCAGCAAAGGATGGAAATATTGAAGCGCTGCAATTATTTGAATGGGCAGGTTACTATTTGGGCAAGGCTTTTTCCTATGCCGTTAATTTATTTAATCCTGGAGCCATTATAGTTGGTGGTGGCGTTAGCCAATCATTTACTTTATTAGAACCACATATAAAAAAGGTGTTACAGGACTCGGTCATAGGTGAGTTTAATAAACAAGTTCCAATTTTACATACAGGGCTAGGATATGAGGCAGGGCTCATTGGAGCAGCCAGTTTGATTTGGTATTCAAAAAAAGGAGAGGTTGATTATATTGAATTTTAATATATTTTACGATCGTTACAAGGAAGAGTTTATCGAAACAATAGAAAAACTTGATGTAGACTTTTTAGAAACATTACTCTATAAAATGAATGAAGTGCGCATTCAAGGAAAACAAATATTTGTTTTAGGGAACGGTGGCAGCGCCACATCCGCATCTCATTGGGTATGTGATTTCTTAAAAGGTGTGAATTTTAATAGTTCGAAACGGTTCAAAATTTATAGTTTAACAGATAATAATGCTGTTTTTAGTGCTCTAGGGAATGATTTTTCATATGATGATGTTTTCGTGGAGCAATTAAAAAACTATTTGGAGAAGGGTGATCTAGTCATTGGAATGTCTGTTTCTGGTAAATCACCTAATTTAGTTAAAGCGCTCCAATATGCAAGAGAACAGGAAGCGACAACCATTTCTTTAATCGGAGATTTTTGTGGAGAAATGGGAGATCACTCAGATTATACACTTGTCATACCTTCTAAGAATTATGGAATTGTTGAGGATTGTCATATGTATATTGCACATACTATTTCACAGCATATCTACCAATTAAATGCCGATTTGGTGAAATAGTATGCAGTCGCACTTCATGATATTGAACTAATTGGAGTAACCTGTTTTGAATGTTTAAATAAATCCTCTGATGGTAAGGATATTTTTAGGTTTGAGCAAATTTGCAGAGTATGATCCTTACCGAAAAAAACGCTGGTTTATAGACTAGCGTTTTTTCGAGTCCTTTTTATTTTAATTTATAAATATACTCCTGTTCAGCCTGATTGATAATATTTAATGAATTGGTAAAAAATACAGATTAGGAAAGGAGGGATTGCGAATGTTTGTTAAAAAGTGGTTACCAGGATTGGTCGTTTTGCTTGCAATGATTGTGGGTGTGACAACTTCAGGTTTACATGGCGTATTTGCCGAATCCCGTGTTGCAACACAGCCTATCGAGACAGTGAAAGCAATCGAGGTCGAGTTGCACGATAATTACTTTAATCCAAAAATCATCACGATTCCCCATGGAAAACCGACTACGTTGATATTGAAAAACGTAGGTCAGAGAGAACACACCTTTACTGTAAAAGAACTTAGAATTGACGAGGAAGTCCAGCCGGGGAAAGAAAAAACCATTACCGTAAAACTTGAAAAGCCTGGTACATATGAGCTGATATGTAGTTACCATTCAAATGAAGGAATGGTTGGTAAGGTAATAGTCAATTAACAAGCAGGGCCAATTTGGCCTTGCTTGTTTACTAGGCAACGTTAACTTTTATGTCTTTGGAAGTTACTTTTTTGTCAGCCGACTAGTTACTTTCTATGGATACTATGTCCAAGAAGGAAATTAGTAAAAAGTGGAGAATATTGAATGAGGTACCAGATAGATGAGAGGGGAAAATGATGAAGGGTTTTACCTTATTGGGGTTATTCTAATGAGCATAATTGGTTTTGTTACACAATTTTCATCAGATAATGGTAAAATTATTCACTATGAGTTTGTACACCAAATGAACAGTGCATGAATCTATTACAAAGGGGAAACGAATATGACAATGACACATAACGGGTTTTCACTTGAACACCGTGAAGAACTACTCAGTATTTTAAAAGCACGTTTTGAGAAAAACATGGACCGACATAAAGGTCTTGTATGGGCTGAAGTACAAGCTAAGCTCGAAGCAAATCCTGATAAACTGTGGTCGCTGAATGAAATGGAAGGTACTGGCGGCGAACCAGATGTGGTTGGCCATGATCAAGAGACAGGCGAATACATATTTTATGATTGTTCCGTGGAAAGCCCTAAAGGCCGCAGAAGTCTTTGTTTCGACCGTGCAGCACTGGATTCAAGGAAAAATCACAAGCCAGAAAATAGCGTGATGGATTTGGCTGCCACAATCGGCATCGAACTATTATCGGAAGAACAATACCGAGAGCTGCAGGAACTTGGGAATTTTGATTTAAAAACATCAAGTTGGGTGCAAACACCAGATAATATAAGAAAACTTGGCGGGGCACTCTTCTGTGACCGTCGCTATGATACTGTCTTTGTATACCACAATGGAGCAGAATCCTACTATGCGGCAAGAGGGTTTCGTGGCTTGCTAAGAGTTTAATATTACATTGACATTTACATTTGGAAATCGGCTTACAGAGGATTACTTTTTGGGAATGAATGAACCAAAGCAATCATAATAAAACATTAGGGGTGTTTGAATACCTCTAATGTTTTTTTTATCCTTTCATAGTAAAGGCAGGAGAGGGTGGAATGGAAGTTCCAAGCAGCGGTAAACGCAGATATATGCCCGGAATAGATGGTCTTAGAGCTATAGCCGTTATAGGAGTGATACTTTACCATCTGAATATACCTTGGTTTCAGGGTGGATTTACAGGTGTAACAGTATTCTTTGTTTTGTCTGGTTACTTGATTACAGACCTCCTCATCGATGAATGGAACAAAAACGATAAAATTGACTACATTCACTTTATGATTAGGCGTTTTCGCAGACTTGCTCCTGCTTTACTGAGTATGATTTTTATCGTTACCTTACTGGTTATCTTCACAAATCATCCATCGTACGAAAAATTACGCTCCGATTTACTTCCATCGCTGCTCTATGTTACAAATTGGTGGTACATTTTTCATGAAGTATCCTATTTTGATCGTTTTGGTCCAGCTTCACCTTTTACTCATATATGGTCACTGGGGATTGAGGAGCAATTTTATCTTATATGGCCGCTGCTGGTGATTCTTGGTTTTACATTTTTAAAAAGAAAAAGGTTTCGGATTTTGGCTATTCTTTTAGGAGTTGTTGCTTCTGCTTGGTTAATGGCATTCCTCTATGTACCGGGAGGTGATCCTTCTCGTGTGTATTATGGAACCGACACAAGAGCATTTTCACTGCTGCTAGGAGCAGTACTTGCGTTCGTTTGGCCAAGTCAAAAACTATCTAAGACTTTACCACGGCATGCCAGTATGGTCCTCGAAATGGTAGGAGTATTAGGCTTGTTGATGATCTTGATAAATTTTAGTGTTATTTCAGAATTTGATTCGTTTCATTATCAGGGAGGCATGCTCCTATTATCAATGATGACAACTTTAGTGGTTGCGGCATTGGCTCATCCTGCTAGTAAGCTGGGGAAATGGCTAAGTGTAAAGCCTCTGCGATGGATTGGGGTTCGTTCGTATGGAATCTATTTATGGCATTATCCGATTATTATCCTAACTACTCCGATTGTTAATACAGATGGAATAAATCTTTGGAGAATCATCTTACAATTAGGTGCTACCATGATAATTTCAGCTTTATCCTACCGTTTTGTGGAAACTCCGATAAGAGCTGGGAGAATTAAATACATTTTCTCTGCCTTGAGGAATCGAACCATTATTCAGCAGAGGATGGTTGTGGGAAGCTGTGCTATCCTATGTGCTGCACTAATAGGAATACTATTTGTATTTGCTGGAAAATCAACGGTTATTGTGACGACGAAAGCCCCCTTAACAATAGAAACATTACATGAGATTGAATTCGACCATGATCCGAATCTAGAGTCTGAACCTGAACCAGAGCCAGCTCCAGTCCCAGAACCTAATTTGAAAACGATTACGGTAATTGGTGATTCCATTTTCTATGATGTTGCTCCATTCTTTAAAAAGCAGTATCCAGCGACGGTTATTGATTATCGTGTCGGCCGGCAAATGTCTGAAGTGCCAGAGGTCATTACGCACCTTGAGGGAAGCGGACAATTAGGAGAATATGTGATTATTCAACTTGGCACCAATGGATCTTTTAGGAAAACAGACTTAATAAACGTCATAAAAGGTCTGGAAAATAAAAAAGTGTATTTAATAAACTGCCGCGTACCACGTGTCTGGGAATCAACCGTGAATCATACATTAGAGGATATTGTTAACAGTATGCCGAATACTGTTCTTGTAGATTGGTATAGTGCCAGTGCAGGTCATCCTGAGTATTTTTCAAATGATGGTGTTCATTTAACGAGAGCTGGCGGTGAAATATATGCAAATCTACTAATAGCTAAATTAGCAGAGTAATTCGTTTCCGAATTAGTCTGCTTTTTTTAACTATTCTAAACTGGGCGTTGAGGGGTAGTTGTCGAAACGGTCGAAAAATGTCGATATTTGTATTTTTTTATTTCGAACCATTTCCATATATTTGGAAAACATAATAAAACAATACAAAGCACAAAGGAGATTTTCATGAGGAATCTTGCAGCTTTATTTTCCATGCTTATGCCAGGATTTGGCCAACTCTATAATCGACAATTCCTAAAAAGCGTCTTTCTTCTCTTTGTTGAACATTATGATAATGTCATGGGAAGAATCAATACTGCCATACATCTAGATTTTAACGGCTTTCATCAAAAAGCGTTAGAGGCAGCCAATTTTCAATATTTGTTATTTTATCCTGGATTTTATGCCTATACGGTTTGGGATGCCTGGTATTTCGCAAAGCCAAATGCCGACAAAACTAAATCTGCCATCCCCTTTTTGATAGGAGGTTTTCTTGGTGAATTTGGTGCCATCTTTTCTAGTCGATTACCCATTCCTACACTAATGGTCGGATTGCTCATGGTTATACCAATGATTACAGGAATGATTATCTTAAGAAACCAATAAAAAGGTTCAACTTAAGAAGATTGGGATATTGTGGGATCATCTTTAAGATTCTTTTTTACATAATCTAAACGGCTGCGTTTTGTGGGTAAGGTAATCGTTACAGTTGTAGCGATGTTTGGAACACTGTGTATTTCAAACAGCCCATTGTGATTTTGAATTATTTTCTTGCTCACCATCAGCCCTAAACCGGTTCCCTCTGTTTTTGTAGTATAAAAGGGGGTACCTAATAAAGGAAGATTTTCCCTCGAAATCCCCACACCGTTATCAATCACCGAAATAACCAGATTATCATCTTTGTGTTCCATCCGAATCCGAATGGTTCCACCTTGCGATAGGGCTTCGATTGAATTCTTAATCAGATTGGCAATAACTTGCTTAATTTGGTTTTCTTCACATTTAATTAAAAAATGATTTCCAATAAACTCTGGAAAAATTTCAATATTATTAAGGATTGCCTGTGTATTTAAGAGGGTAATCACATTTTTGATACTTTGTGAAATATCCGTTAAGGAATGTTGAACGATATGTGGTTTAGAAAGGACCATAAACTCACTCACGATAAAATTAATCCTGTTAATTTCATCGATCATAATCCTAGAATATCGTTGATTAGATTCAGTATCGTTATTTTCAGCCATCATTTGCGTAAATCCTTTTAGTGTGGTTAAAGGGTTTCTAATTTCATGTGCTACTCCGGCTGCAAGTTCCCCCACCAGGGATAGTTTCTCAGATTCTCTTAATTTTTTCTCATGGTTATTTAAATCCTTCATATGTTCAATTAGTTTTTTATCCAGGAAGGCACTAGATAATAACATAATCAATACGACGAAAATAGCGGGGACACTAATAAAAGAACTCAAGGTACTTGAACTCACTGTGTAATAAGCATTGGAATGGCTGTGAGATAATTGAAAGTGAAGATTCGTTCCCCACATCCCAATATAATGCATGCCGGCGATTCCAATTCCCATTAGGATACTGCTTAAAACCCGACACTGAAAATTCATCGAACGGTGATGGTTAAAAAAGAAAAGTACCCATAAAGAACCGAATGCAGCAGCAATAGCAAAACATACCGACAAAAACACGATTGCCGGGTTATAGTCGATGAAAAAGGCCGGATGCATGGCCTTCATCCCTAAATAATGCATACCAATGATTCCTCCGCCCATTAACAGACTCGAGAGAAGGAGTCTAACGTGATTTGATTTCATCATGAAGAAGGCGAAACCCGTACCTGCAATCGAAATCAACAATGAAAGCAAGACCATCCTCACGTCATACTCACTATGACGGGGCATATTCATCGCAAACATGCCAACAAAGTGCATGGTCCAAATCCCAATACCCATTGCAATCGCGCAGCCTAATAACCAAAGATTGTATTTAAAATTTTTAAAAATAATCATTTTCCAGCGAAGATCTAACGCTATATATGAAAAAAGAATTCCTACAAGAATGGAAAAAATAAACCAGTAATCGTTATAGTTCCAGATCATATTATGAGTCATCATTAACACTTCCATATAGTGATATTTCTACCATGATTCACTTTTAAGCTGTTTATTATAACGAACCAAATGGAAAATAGGAAATTTTACCTAACTAGCCTATAAACTTGTTCAAGAAATTACGGAGAATAGTAGAAAGCCATCCTCATTTGAGAATGGCTGCAGTAAAAATATTCGGAACGAATTGTAATATGCAGTATTATTTTTTTTCTACTTTCACTAATCCTTTTCCAAAATTATCTTTTTCGAAATAGCATATGACAACATCACCGACTTGAATGTTTTCATTCAAATCGATGCTTTCAGCAGAAAAGACAATCTTCGTTCCATCATCATTTTGCCCGTAATATTGGTCCTCTTTAATCTCGTTTATTTTGTATTCAACCGTTATGTATTCAGAATCTTCATTGCCTTGATTGGTAACAGGAGTACTGGTTTGTGATTTTATAATCACTAACACCAGTAATATTGATATGAGTATTCCAAGGATGATTATCTTTTTGAACATGATACTAACCTCCCATTAAGTATTTTAAGAGATGATTAGGAAATGTACATCCTACTATTTTCCTTTATTCTTGGATATGTAACCATTTATTATCAAATACAATGAGGAACGTTATCATTTTATCAACTAAAATACGAACATTATTTATATTTGTCCATAAATCGTTCGACTAAACGCGAACTATCTATTAGAATTATTAAATATTGTTCATATATTATTGATTAACTAAGATGATGTTGTTATACTATTCTCAGAAATATGTTATTGTAATATATCTAAAAATTCATTATAATTCTATTTGTTAGAATTTAATGGATAGGGGATGCCATTAAGAGATACATAGGAACAAACCATCATGTTTCTATGTACCGGAGAATGCAAACAAGTGGGAGGGGTACTTCTATGAAAAATTTATTGAAAAAGTGGAATCAAATCAGTCTGGTTAAGCAAATATCAATTGGTTTATTGATTGGTATTATCCTTGCTGTCGCGGTTCCCGATGTTGCAAAACCAGTAGTGATTTTAGGTTCTTTATTTGTCGGAGCATTAAAGGCTATTGCACCAGTATTGGTACTATTCTTGGTGATGTCTGCGATTGCACAGCACAAAAGCGGCCAGCAAACGAATATGAAATCGATTGTTCTCCTATATCTATCAGGCACATTTTTTGCTGGTTTCATAGCTGTTATTGTTAGCTTTATTTTTCCTGTTAGTATTACCCTTACAAAAGGCGCAGAGGATATGGCGGCTCCAGGTGGTGTTGTAGAGGTTCTAAAAACATTACTGTTAAACGTTGTAGCTAACCCAGTCAATGCGATTGCGAATGCCAATTATGTAGGTATTTTAGCTTGGGCAATTGTCCTTGGATTGGCTTTAAGAAATGCACCTGATACGACAAAAACGATGATTACTAATTTTTCTGACGCCGTATCGAAAATGGTCACATGGGTCATCAAGTTAGCACCTTTAGGGATCATGGGTCTAGTGATTGACTCGATCACAACAAATGGACTTGAGTCTCTATTAAGCTATGGAAAATTACTTCTTGTCTTGATTGGCTGCATGCTGTTTGTTGCTTTCGTTGTCAATCCACTGATTGTATTCGTGAACGTACGTCAGAATCCTTATCCACTTGTTTTTAAGTGCGTTAAGGAAAGTGGTATTACTGCATTCTTTACACGCAGCTCAGCTGCTAACATTCCGGTAAACATGAAATTATGTGAAAAACTAAAATTAGATAAAGATACTTATTCTGTATCGATTCCATTAGGTGCAACTGTCAATATGGCTGGTGCAGCTGTTACGATTTCAGTTTTAACTCTTGCAGCTGTTCATACACTTGGCATTCAGGTGGATATTCCTACAGCCATCCTCCTAAGTGTATTATCAGCAGTATGTGCATGTGGTGCTTCTGGTGTTGCCGGCGGTTCACTTTTATTGATCCCGCTTGCTTGCAGCTTATTCGGAATTCCCAACGATGTAGCGATGCAGGTAGTTGGAGTAGGGTTTGTCATTGGTGTTTTACAAGACTCCTTTGAAACAGCACTTAACTCATCAACAGATGTTCTTTTCACAGCAACAGCTGATTTTAAGAAAAAGTTAAAAGAAGGTAAGAAAGTCGATATCAAAAATGTAGCATAACATGTAGTGAATCCCTTTTGTGGTGACAGGCAGAACCTGTTTCTACAAAAGGGATTTTTTATGTACAGATGTATAAATTTTTTATTTATGTATGTACGGAATTCTAACCTTAAACGTATGTTTTAGTAAGAGGCAAAGCGTACAAATAGGGGGTAAATTTCTCAATGTTTATACTTGGAATAGTTTTTATCATTATCGGCGTTTTTTTTATTATAGACCCAACATTCATTGGGTTAATTTCGGAAAGATGGAAGTCCAATGATGGTACAGAACCGTCTGACATGTACCTTTGGACTACACGTTTTGGCGGAATGATTTTAATCGTTGCTGGGATTGGGATGGTTATTGTTGCGCTACTTTAACAAAGTTGTCATTATCTTAGCACCACAAATTACCATCGCAGAAGTATAATTAAAGTATAAGATATGGTTAATTTGAGAGGATGATAAAAATGTTAACAGATTATTCAAGAATCGTTGTTGCATATGATCATTCGGAATTAAGTAAAAAAGCTTTGAAAATGGCCATGAATTTAGCAAAGCAGGATAAACTGATTGAATTATTAGTGGTTATGGTCATACAACCTGAAAGACCCATGGTATACTCTTATGGTTATGCATTCGAGGCCTACCATCAAAAGCAGCGTGAGGAAGTAAAAGCTGTACGTAATGAACTTGAGCAAGAATTGAAGCTGCTGCCAAATAAATCAAGAACCTTTGCCATTGAGGGCACACCAGGTCATATGATTGTGGAATTTGTGAAACAAAATGACGCCGATCTTGTTGTGATGGGTAGCAGAGGATTAAGCGGACTGAAGGAACTATTTTTAGGAAGCGTTAGCCACTATGTCGTACAAAAGGCACACTGTCCTGTTTTTATTGTGAAATAACTAGATGAAAAAAGCTGTTGAAAATGTCCAATAAGAGCGATCTGAATGCTTTATAGAAACGTTTCATCCATTTTGATATATAATGAATGGCGTATGTATTGGCATACGTCATTTTCTTTTGGAAAAATGAAGGACCCGTTTTGCTTATTCAAGTAACGAAGCATGCCAAATGAATAAAAACATAAAATTTTGTAAAATGAGGAAACCTAAATGTAATTGTTTTTAGGAGGTTGAATGGATGGATTTGTCCTTTATTTGGAAGTCATTTTTATTAATCTTAGCAGGTATTTTTTTATTAAGAATAGCTGGAAGAAAATCTATATCCCAAATGACCCTTGCTCAAACGGTTGTTATGATTTCTTTAGGCACCATTATCGTACAACCGATTGTAGAAAAAAGTATCATAAGGGCTATTATTGGTGCGGCTATCTTTGTAGTTTCGATCGTAACTTTGGAATATTTAGAACTAAAATTTAATTTTATGGAAAAATTTATTACAGGAAAATCTAAAATTGTGATTCAGAATGGAACATTGAATATACAGAACTTAAAAAAGTTACGATTAACCGTTGACCAATTAGAAATGAGGCTACGAAATCATGGAATAACGAAAATGGAGGATGTGAAAACTGCTACGATTGAACCAAATGGATTACTGGGATACGAATTAAATGATGACGCGAAACCTTTAACGGTCGGTGAATTCAAGAAACTTTTAGCTTCGCATTCTTCTTTCCTTCAAAATGTTGACCAACAGCAGCACTCACCTTCAGAGAAGGGAGATATTTTCGGGGAGATACATCATGCTACTACACAAAACCATCCAGATTATTTAAATTAAAGTGTTTAAACAGGAGGTGAAGAGATGCATTTTATAAAAGATACGCTGATTGTATATGGCAGGATCGTAACCATACTCCCACTTTTATTATTTTTTACCCTTTATATGGGAAAAAGATCGATAGGGGAATTACCTGTTTTTGATTTTTTAATCATTATTACTCTTGGAGCTGTTGTAGGGGCAGATATTGCGGACCCAGCCATTGAACATATTCATACGGCTACAGCAATTGTTGGTTTAGCCCTCCTTCAAAAGCTGATATCCACTATTACGCTTAGATCAAGAAGGATTGGAAAAGCCCTCACCTTCGAGCCAACCATTGTTATTATGGATGGTGTTTTAATGGTTAAGAATTTACGGAAAATCCAATATTCTTTAGATAATATCCTACAGATGCTGAGAGAAAAAGATGTTTTTGATATTTCAGTAGTTAAATTAGGGATTATAGAAGCAAATGGTAAGATTTCAGTATATAAAAAACCAAATAAATCACAAGTGATACGTGAAGATGTTGGGATAGATACTACTACGGAAACAATGCCATACCCCGTTATCATTGAAGGGAAAATTGACCACAACACCCTAAGCGAACTAGGTACGAACGAATCTTGGCTAATGGAGCAGCTCCAAATGAAAGGGATTAAAAAAGTTGACGACATTTTCTTTGCATCGCTAACCTCCGATTTAAAGCTGCACCTATCTCCTGTAAATAAGGATGCCCCTAAATATATAAACCATTAAAGGATTTGTGAATCTATCCGAGTATTGTTTTTCATAACGTCATTAATTTGGAAGATATACAGCGGATTTATCATCTAACCAAAATTTCAGAAAAGAACCTCGCCAGTTCTATGACGAGGTTTATTTTTTTATTTGAGTACTAAAGGAATAAAATCTGCATAGCTGTCTAGGTGAAAATCAGCGTCGATGTTGCGATTTTGAAAGGCAACAGTCTTAATTCCTAATTGTCTAGCCGGAAGTAAATCCAACTCTCGGTCACCGACGACTAAATCGATGTCGTATCTTTTTAAAACAAATTCATAAGAAGAGGGATGAGGTTTCCTGTTAAATCCCTGTTCTTCTACAGAAACGACTTCTGTAAAGTATTTGGTTAATGAGTATTTTCCAAGGAGGTAGTTGGCAGATTCTCGATCACGGTGAGTCACAATGATATTGTTATCAACGGCAGCTAACACGTCTTCTAAATGATCAAACGGCTTACTGTTTTTTGAATATTTTATATCTAATTGTTTATACTCGGCACGTCGATCTTCATCGATTCCAAAGTGCTTAAAAGCCGTTTTCGAATCGACTTTCAGCCACCGTAACACCTCTTCTCGATCAAGGTCACGCTGACTTAACGCAACAAAACCCTCCACTAAAGCTGGATATGTATCAAAAAGTGTTCCATCAAAATCCCATAAAATGTTCAACATTCATCCCCTCAATTCTATTCTTTATTGGAAAATGATCCTCAAAAATATTACTTTATCATTATCCTTTGCATAAGACCAGTAATCCTTTCGATGGATTAAAAACTTTACATATTGAATCTTGTAGACTATGATAAGAAATAATTATATAAGTTTTAACCTACTAGGGGTGCCCCAATACCGGGCTGAGAGAAAAACGTACGTTTTTTAACCCTTTGGACCTGATCTGGATGATACCAGCGTAGGAAAGTAGCCAAGTGAAATTACCCTTTTCTCTAACTATTAAGCCAGGTCCAATCTTATTGGATCTGGCTTTTTTATGTTTTTAGATTAATAGGGTTACTGAAAAATGGGGGTACTGAAATGAATCATAACGATTTAAGCTCTATTTTACAAAGGGTAAGAGATGAAAACCCGCTCGTACATAATATTACCAATGTAGTTGTCACTAATTTTACTGCTAATGGACTACTATCACTTGGGGCTTCCCCTGTGATGGCTTATGCTCCAGAAGAAGTAGCTGACATGGTTCGTATAGCTCGGGCCCTTGTCCTTAACATCGGGACATTAAGCCGGGAAGTAGTCGGCTCGATGATATTAGCGGGAAAAACAGCTAATGAGCTGGGTATTCCGGTCATCTTTGACCCTGTTGGCGCAGGAGCCACTCTTTTCCGCACAGAAATGGCACAAAAAATAATCAATGAAGTAAAAGTCTCTGTTATTCGTGGAAACGCTGCGGAAGTCGCCAATGTTTTAGGGGAAAAGTGGGAAATCAAAGGTGTGGATGGCGGTACACATCAAGGAAATACGATCGAATTGGCCGTAACCGCCGCACAACAGTTGAATACCACTGTCGTAATTACTGGGAAAGACGATGTACTGACAGATGGAAAGACAACGTATTTGGTATCCAATGGTCACCATCTCTTAACAAAAGTGACAGGAACCGGCTGTCTGTTAACCTCTGTAATCGGCGCCTTTGCAGGAGTGGAAAAGGACCTGCTGCTTGCTGGATTATCGGCGCTAACCTTTTATGGAGTCGCTGCAGAAAAAGCATTCGAGAAGGCGGGGAAATTGGGACCGGGGAGTTTTCAAATCGAATTTTTAAATCAACTTTCACTTGTTTCTTCTGAGGATCTTCATCAATTTGCGTCATACAAACAAGTATAAGGAGTGGACACCATGAAAAAAGCATTAACGATAGCAGGTTCTGATAGCGGCGGTGGTGCAGGAATTCAAGCCGATTTAAAGACTTTTCAAGAATTAGAGGTTTTTGGAATGTCGGCACTAACAGCAGTTACGGCCCAAAATACGTTAGGGGTTCAAGCCGTATATCCGATGACACCTGAAGCCGTAAGTAAACAAATCGAGTCGATTGGCGAAGATATGGGGACAGACGCAGTAAAAACAGGAATGTTATTTAATGCTGAAATCATCAAAGCCGTTTCTGAAAAAATAGATTACTACCACTGGCAAAATCTCGTGGTCGACCCCGTTATGATTGCAAAAGGCGGGGCGTCTCTGCTCCAGAGTGAAGCCATTTCGGCATTGAAGCAGTATTTGTTACCACTTGCAATGGTCATTACACCTAATATTCCTGAGGCAGAGGTACTAACAGGGATCTCCATTCGAACAAAGGAAGATAAACAAGAGGCTGCAAAACGGCTTTTTGATTTAGGCGTTAAAAATGTAGTCGTAAAAGGCGGTCATGATGAAGACACTGATGTATCTGTAGATTTTTTATATGACGGCAAAGACTTTTCTACCTTTACGAGTAAAAGAATTCCGACCAAGAATACGCATGGAACAGGCTGTACATTTTCCGCAGCTGTAACGGCAGAACTAGCCAAAGGTGCCAGTGTTTATGAAGCAGTAACAAAAGCAAAGCATTTTATCCAGGCGGCGATTGAAGATCAACTGCTGATTGGTCAAGGCCATGGACCAACGAATCATTGGGCATATCAAAAAAGAGTAGGAGCGATAAGGTAGGTGAGCAGGTTGAATTTTCGCAATCGTGATTCATTAAGAGAGGCATTGAAGGTTTACTTTATTATGGGCAGTCCAAACTGCACCGGCAATCCCGATCGCGTTTTGCAGGAAGCTGTTGAAGGAGGAATCACCCTTTTTCAATTCCGTGAGAAAGGCAGCGGAGCTTTAACAGGGGATAAAAAGGCCGAACTGGCCAAAGAACTACAGCAAATATGCAGAGAGTACCAAATACCTTTTATTATTAATGACGATATTGATTTGGCGATTGCACTTAACGCAGACGGTGTACATATCGGTCAGGAGGATGAGCCGGTAGCTGAAGTTAGAAATAAGATCGGCCACGATAAAATCATTGGCGTTTCTGTACATAGTTACGATGAGGCCATTACCGCGCTTAGGGGAGGAGCCGATTATTTTGGGATTGGCCCCGTTTTTCCAACGAATACAAAAGAAGACGCCAAACCTTCAAACGGAACGAAGCTCATTGAAGAACTGCGGAACAAAGAATTTAGTATTCCAATTGTGGGAATTGGCGGAATCACTGCGGAAAACGCAGGGTCTGTTATCAAAGCGGGTGCTGACGGAGTATCAGTCATTACCGCGATCAGCCATGCACCTTCTGTTTCTGAAGCAGTTAAAGTGTTAAGAAAAAGTGTTTTAGATTTATAGTCTTGATTGGATTGTTATTGGGAAAAAGTTTATTCGTGCCCGTAATCACTGATTTTTTGTGGTTACGGTAACGAATAGCTACTATTAATGCCCGTTACAGCTACTATTTGCGGAATACGGTAACGAAACCCCACTATTCGTGCCCGCCAAAACAAATATATGTGGTTTGCGGTAACGAATTTAGCAATTCACAAATCCAAATGTAATTTACCAACAGTACGATTTCTATTAAAATTTCATACTAGCACTGGGGGAGCCGCAACTGGCTGAGATTAGACTATAAAAGGTCTTAAACCCCTGAACCTGATCTGGGTAGTACCAGCGTAGGGAAGTGAAGAATACATCCATAAACTGTGAACCATAATGGATAAACGGTGATCCCCCAGTGCTTATAAAAACTTGGAGGGATTTTTTTTATGAGAAAAACACACAAACTCACATTGACAGCGATGATGATCGCGATTGGCACACTCTCGAGTAACTTATTTTTTATCCCGATTGGTTTCACCAAAGTGTTTCCGATCCAGCATTTCTTGAATGTTTTGTCTGCCGTCCTATTAGGACCGGTTTATGCCGTTGCCCAGGCATTATGTGTCTCAATCTTACGAAATATCATGGGGACCGGTTCAGTCTTTGCATTTCCAGGAAGTATGGTGGGTGCGTTATTGGCAGGGCTTTTCTTTATGAAAACCAGAAAGATTTACATGGCCTTTTTCGGAGAGGTTATCGGAACGGGAATTCTTGGCGCAATCCTTTGCTACCCAATCGCAACACTTTTAATGGGTCAGGAAGCAGCAGTGTTTGGCTTTATTCCGCTATTTATTTTCAGCTCGATTGCGGGTGCACTTATTGGGGCCATTATCCTTTCTGTCTTTTTAAAGAAAAAAGTAGCTGTATTTACTCAAAATGGAACGACATTGAAATAGAAAGGAACGACCATCATGGAACAGCAGCAAATCATAAATCAACTATTTACGACCATACAATCTGATTCGCTATCAGAAGAAGAATTTAATCAAACCGCCTTACAACTATTCACTTATCAGTTCACAAATAACCTTCCTTTTCGGAAGTTCTGTCAGGCAAAAGGCAAGACCCTCCGGACGGTGAAATCATGGAAGGACATTCCAGCAGTGCCGATTAATGCATTTAAAGAGGTTGCTCTTACCTGTACGCCTCCAGAACAAGCGGAGAGTTACTTTATGACAAGCGGTACCACCAAGGGTGTGAAAGGGAAGCACTATCATCCGACGTTACAAGTGTGGACTCTTTCAATGAAAACCTATTTTAAACAGCGTTTTATGAAAGAAACTGAAAAAATCCGAATGGGTATTCTATTCCCGACGGAAGAGGAAATGCCAAATTCCTCATTGGCTCGGTATTTAGCACTTGCTAAGCAAGAGTTCGGCACGGAAGAGAGTCACTATCTGTTAGGGGAAAACGGGATTGATATCGAGAAGCTTATTCAAGAATTGGAGCATGCAGAACGTTCAGGTGAGCCTTATGCATTATTAGGGGCCTCGTACAGTTTTGTTCATCTGTTCGAAGAACTAGCGAATATCGGCCGCAGCTTCCAATTGCCGCCTGGTAGCAAGATTTTAGATACAGGCGGATACAAAAATCAGTCAAAAGAATGGGAACTGGATGATTTCTATCATGAGTTATCAAGGGTACTAGGTGTTCCAAGAAAAGAATGTATCAATATGTACGGTATGACGGAGTTAAGTTCACAACTCTATGATTCTGGTAATGAGCAGGTTCCATCTGTAAAGTCCGGTCCTCATTGGCTGAGAACGAGAATTATACATCCGTTAACAGGTGAGGAAGTGGCCGACGGGGAACGAGGGGTAATTGTCCATAGTGATCTCGCAAACTTCAACTCTGTCACGACTATTTTAACCGAGGACTTAGGCATGAAAGTTTGTGAGGGGTTCCTTCTCTTAGGCAGGGTTCAAGGAACAGAGGCAAAGGGCTGTTCACTTGCTGTTGAGGAATTTATTAAAGCAGCCACGGGTCCAATTTGATGAGAGAAAAAGTTGGATATCTCCCCGATATTGGGGAAGAAGCAGTAGCTTCCAAAATTCTTACCTTTACAAACAAAGGTGAGACGCTCGAGGTTGAAGCCCCTCTCCTTACAATCGAGCAAATGCAACGGGTCTCAGAAAAGGTTAAACAAGCTAGTACTGAAGTATTAAAAAACATGAGTATTATCGAGATTATTTCGATCATCGACACCGCCATAGAAGTCCTGCTCGACCGGAATTCAACCTATCGGAAAAAAGCAGAAAGAATGCTGCCAATCGTTACGGGTTACGATGAAGAAATGATTCGCTTGGGACTTACATCATTCTTAAAAAAGTTTCGCAAACATGAATTGCAGCGCTTCGTGGTGGATGACTTAGGCAATCCTTTGCTACTGGATGATTTTCAACCTCGTGTAAAGAGAGGTTTTTCAAAAGCAGTGGGACCTGAATTAATTCTTCATGTTTGGGCTGGAAATGTACCAGCACTTCCGTTATGGAGTCTCATTTCAGGGTTATTGGTTAAGTCTGGGAACATTGGCAAGGTATCGAGTGCGGAGCCTTTGTTTGCTGGATGGTTTGCACAGGTTTTAGTGGAAGTTGCTCCTCAACTCAAGGATTGCCTAGCGGTCGTCTGGTGGAAGGGAGGAGATGAGGAACGAGAAAAGGAGTTTTTTACGTATCCGGATGTGGTGGTCGGTTATGGAAGTAATACTTCACTAGAATCCATGAGTCATAGAATCCCTGTCACCACACGTTTCCTGCCATTCGGACATAAAGTCAGTTTTGGAGTAATCGGCAGCTCCGCACTTGACTCACGAAAAGCATTAACCACCGCTCATCATGCCGCATTTGATATGATCCAATTTGATCAACAGGGCTGTTATTCCCCGCATATTTTCTATGTTCAAAATGGGGGAAATGTTTCACCCGAGGAGTTTGCGCAGTATCTTGCACAGGAACTTGAAAGCTATCAAAAACGATACCCAAGGCGCATTCTTACTCTAGAAGAAATGACTGCAAGCATCCACTGGCGTAACCAAGAAGAAGTGTCTTCTTTTACCAACACTACAAAACAAGTATTTGGTCAAACTGACAATCATTGGACTGTTGTTTATGAGGAGGGTGCAGCATTCACCCCAACTTGTTCAAATCGTTCGGTGAAAGTCATTGCTTTTGATAATATAGAAGACATTTTGCCAAACATTCAGCCCTATCGCAAATTCTTACAGAGTGCAGGTGTGGCGGCAGCTCCGAAGGAACTGTTTCAATGGGCTGAAAAATTAGGGAATGTAGGCGTAACACGAATTACTGCTCTAGGTAAAATGACTTCTCCAGAATCAGGGTGGCATCATGATGGCAGGTTCAATTTACTAGATTTCGTTCAAATGGTTGATATAGAGCATTCAGCAGAAGAGTTTGCAGAGAATTTTGCAGCTTATATCGATTAGGAGGCATGAAATGGCTTATTTGAGTTTACAAGACGTGACTTACAGTTATGCAAAAAATAATGTGATTGTCGATGCCGTAAATCTGGATGTTGAAAAAGGAAAGTTTCACAGTTTACTAGGTAAAAGCGGCTGTGGAAAAACGACGTTATTAAAGCTGGCGGCAGGATTAATAACCCCAAATGAGGGTTCCATTCTGTTTCAAGGTGAAAGAATAACACCTTCAGAAAAGATTGGCTTTGTGTTTCAAGCACCAACACTATTGGAATGGAAATCAGTAATCGATAATGTTCTTTTACCCATATCCCTTAAATATAAAGTGACAAATGAACATGTCGAAAAAGCCGAATCATTATTAAATTTAATGGGGCTATCTCATTTAAAAAAGGAATACCCAACTCGTTTATCGGGCGGACAGCAAAGTAGAGTATCCATAGCAAGAGCGCTAATTCAAACGCCGGCCATGCTTTACATGGATGAGCCTTTTTCGGCACTTGATGCCATCACAAGAGAGGAGCTTCAAGATGATTTTCTCCGGCTTTGTGAACTCCATCAAATGACGGTATTATTTGTTACCCATGATATTTCAGAAGCAGTCTATTTATCAGACAGGATTGCAGTTATGGATAAAGGTAGAATCATCGAAAATTTTTCAGTCGAATTACAAGATCGGTTTACAACCGATATTCGATATTCTGGACAGTTTAGTCAGCTTTGCTTGGAAATCCGGACTGCCATTAGTGGAGGATTAAGATGAAAAAAATATCAATTTATTCCTGGTTATTGTTCATCCTGATTCTATTACTCTGGGAAATGCTAGCCAAGCAAATGTCCGAATTAGTTCTTCCGGCACCGACCGTTGTGGTCGCTACACTGATAGATGGATTAACGAGTGGTTATTATTCTCCTCATATCATTCGGACGAGTTTAGAGATTATCATCGGACTTTTTCTCGGGAGTTTGTTAGGTATCATTACCGGCATATGGATGGGCGAAGTCGAGTTTATCCGTAAACTATTGTTTCCTTACGTCATTGCTAGTCAGGCTGTTCCCAAACTCGCACTGGCACCATTATTTATTCTATGGTTTGGTTTTGGAATGACTTCAAAAGTTGTGATCACGGCATTAATTTGCTTTTTCCCGTTAATGGAAAACACCGTTACCGCACTTCAATACACCGATCCTAAAAAAATAGAATTGTTTCGGGTGTTAGGGGCAAACAGATGGCAAACATTGTTTAAATTAAAAATACCTGCTGGATTGCCGAGCATTATGGCGGGTTTCCGGGTTGCCGTTGTTCTAGCTGTTGTCGGTGCTGTAGTGGGCGAATTTATTGGCGGCAGTGAAGGATTAGGCGCTTTGATTATTGCTTCTCAAGGCATGATGGACACACCCTTGATGTTTTCGGTCCTTATTTTAATCACGATCCTTGGAACCTTTCTCTATCAAATTATTTATTTCATTGAACGTAGAATGTTTCAATATAAAAAGCGGTAAGGAGTGTTTACAAATGAAAATGAAAGTAATGGTTACAGCACTCATCTTAGTATTATTATTAACGGCTTGTGGTTCAAAAAATAATCAGCAGGCAGCTACTGTAACAGCGGTAGAAAACGTAAAAATCGCAAGCTGGAGTCAGCCGATTTCAGAACAAACGAATCTTCTTGTAAGTGAGGAAAAGAATTTTTTTAAAAATGAAGGTTTAGAAGTTGAATTTATCCCAGGTGCAGGAGGCGGAGATGCCATCAAAAATATTCTCTCAGGTAAGGCAGATATCGCCTTTACCGATCCTGGTTCACTCTATTTTGCGTTAAATCAGGGTGAGAAACTAAAAGTCATCTATAATATTTATCCCCAAAACGTATTCAATGTCGTTTCTTTAAAGGAAAGTAATATCTACAAACCAGAGGACCTAAAAGGGAAGAAGATCGGCGTATATAGTCTTTCCAGTGGTACTAGACAAAATCTTCTTGTTCTGTTAAACCAAGCTGGCCTTACAGAAAAGGATGTAACCATTGTTGAAACAGGTCTTTTGAATTTTGCCCCGCTGATGCAGGGTCAGGTCGATGCAACGGCTGCAACTGACACTGGCTTAATAACGGCAAAAGAAAAGGGATTGGCGGACGTCAATGTACTTGAGGTTAAAGATTATCTTAATATCCCAAGTGATATTTTTGTGGTAACCGAAAAAACATACAATGAGAAAAAGGATATTCTGAAAAAGTTTGTTGAAGCTTATCAAAAAAGTGCGGAATGGATGATCAAAGAACCAGAGGAAGCGGCTGCTTTAGCCGTAAAACATGCGATTGATGGCAAGGATGAAAAACATAATTTAGAGATTATTAAACTGCGAAACGACGCTAGTATTTCGCCGGCAACAAGCGAAAGGGGATTGGGTGCATTAGAAATGGATATCTTACAGCAGGGTGCTGATATCTATAAAAAATTGGGTCTAATCGAAAAAGAGTTACATATGTCAGATGTTAACGTTGAAGACTTTGTGAAATAGGAGGAGCATGTGAAAAAATTTCAGAATAAAACCGTACTTGTTACAGGTTCAAGCAGAGGAATCGGTGCAGCCATCGCAAAAGGTTTTGCAGCTGAAGGGGCGACAGTGATTGTTAATTACCTTCAAAATAAGGAGGCTGCAAATAAAACAGTTAACTCATGTCTTGAGCTTGGTGGTGATGCTTGGGCGATTCAAGCAGATGTATCATCTCAATCTGACGTTAAACGGATGATGGAGCAAATTGAACTCGAAGTAGGAAAATTAGATGTTGTCGTTAATAATGCCTTTAAATCCTATGTCTTTAATCCAGATACACGAAAAATGTTCTCACAAATAAAGTGGGAAGACTATCAAGAACAAATGGATGGAGCATTGAAATCAACTTATTATGTATGTGAACAAGCCGTCCCCTTAATGAAAAAACAAACGAAGGGAAGCATTGTTAATATCGTTACAAACTTAGTGCAACGTCCACTCATTCCTTATCATGACTATACAACCGCAAAATCAGCGCTAATCGGGTTCAGCCGCAATCTGTCAGTTGAACTCGGAGCCTTCGGGATTAGAGTGAATTGTGTGGCACCTGGTTTAGTGTATCCAACCGATGCAAGCCGACAGACAAAAGATGAAGTAAAAGAAATGATTATTGCTCAAACTCCGCTAAGACGAATTGCTCAACCGGAGGATATTGTAGGACCCGTCTTGTTCTTATCCTCGGAATGGAGTCAGTTTATGACAGGGCAGACACTTTTAGTCGATGGCGGGTTGGTCATGAGTTAAATCACTCTAAGGAAAAGCTTATGTAAATGTTTATAGAATAAAGGGGCCCATCGCTGGGCCTCTTTTCCTATTTATCCGAGGAACATCATATCACAAACTTGGAGGTTAGAAACAATAAAATAGGCTTTTGTATTAGTAGCAATACCCAGCCATTATACATATTTTGTTGGGGAAGGTATAGCGGTATTTACCTATTTTTTTTGTTTGTTCTGTGCCTTTTTACAAGTTGCTGCTGCCCTTTTTTAAATATATAAGGAGGTATTTAAAAATGAATGATTTCCAAAGTCAACTCCAGGGATTAAGTCTTGGAGATTTCCAAGCAACCCAGGCAGTTCCTTATGACCCAAGCTCGTATTATACTGATCCTACTCGATTTGGTGGTTTTGGCGGTATTGGTGGTATTGGCGGTTTTGGCGGTATTGGTGGTTTCCATCGATGTTTTAGTTGTTTTAGTTGCTTTAGCTGTTTTAACTGCTTTAATTGCTTCCATAATTGCTTTCATAATTGTGGTGGACATCGCTGCCATAATTGCGGCGGAGGTCATCGCTGCGGAGGCCATAATTGCGGAGGCGGACATCGTTGTGGTGGTGGAGGCCATCGTTGCGGCGGTTGATCGTTTTCGGTTTATAATGAAAACTCCGGTTCCATCTGAAGAGGAGAAGAGCCCCTACAATTGTAGGGGCTTTTCTCTATAACAATTAACATAAGGGACAAAATGAGATACATAAGATAATAGTGATGATAAATAAAAATGAGAAAAAGCTTCGGCTAAGGAGGAGCGCAATGACGAATATGAACCCTTCTATGCGTCTGAAAGTGAAAAGGGACACGTTTTTTCTCCCCGATTCCAACAGTGGTGTGTATTTTCGAAACAATGTAAGCTCATTTCGTATGGAAGGCAGTATGATCGATCAATGGGTTGAAAAGCTGATACCAATGTTTAATGGCGAGTATACCTTGGAGTATTTGACAAACGGTTTGCCTATTCCATACCGTGATAGAGTGTTTGAAATTGCAGAGGCACTATATCGAAATGGGTTTGCTCGGGATGTTAGCCAAGATCGTTCACATCAATTGAAGGAACCGGTTCTAAAAAAGTATGCATCTCAAATTGAATTTGTTGACAATTTGGTTGATTCGGGAGCGTTTCGTTTTCAGACCTATCGGCAGGCAAAAGTGTTGGCAGTTGGCTCTGGTCCATTTTTTGTTTCATTGATTTCTTCCTTACTTAATTCTGGGTTGCCCAAGTTCCATATGCTAATCAATGACAGTGTTCATACAAATAGAAGGCGGTTGATGGAACTTGAGGAACATACACGTAAAACAGACGCTGAAGTGGAGATCGAAGAGGTCACACTAAACCAGCAAGGGGAAAATTCCTGGCAGGAGATTATAAGACCATTTGACTATATTTTGTATGTGTCACAAAAGGACGATGTAGAGGAACTCCGGCTTCTACATAAGGTTAGCAGGGAAGAGGGTAAAGTGTTTCTCCCTGCTATTTGCTTAGAACAGGTTGGTATAGCGGGTCCGTTAGTGTATCCAGACTCAGAAGGGTGCTGGGAGTCTGCATGGCGACGAATTCACCAATCGGCTCTCTTCAAAGACCAACCCTTATCCGATTTCTCTCCCACAGCCGGAGCAATATTAGCTAATGTTATCGTATTTGAGTTGTTTAAAGACGTTACGGGTGTGTCCCAAAAGGAACAGAAGAATCAATTCTATCTTCTAGATTTGGAAACGTTAGAAGGAAACTGGAATTCGTTTATGCCTCATCCACTGGTAACAGGACAGCAAACAGCTAGATTGGTAGAAGATATTGATTTACGAGTAGCAGATGACATGGAGAGCGGAGATCCAGGTAAATTACTTCTTTACTTCAACCAGTTGACATCAAAGGTAACAGGGATTTTCCATTTATGGGAGGAGGGGAATTTAGGGCAGCTGCCGTTAGCTCAATGTCGAGTTCAGGTATTCAACCCGTTGGCAGCTGGGCCACCCGAACTATTTGGAGATATTGTCTTATCAGGTCTTACACATGAGGAGGCAAGACGGGAAGCAGGTTTGTCAGGTATTGAAGCGTATGTTTCACAACTTGTCGGTTTGTTCGACCTTCCTCATGAAGTTGAGGTTGGAGCTGGTGAAACGTTAGCGGAAAGTGTTTGTAGAGGATTGCAAAGATGTTTGGACGAAGAGTTAATCCAACAAACCCTTGAAGAGAAATATACCGTTTCTCGGGTACAATTGAGTACGGTAGAAGATGAACGCTGTCGGTTTTATTTGCAGGCACTGACTATGCTGCAGGGAGCACCAACTATAGGGGTAGGCGAAGAAGTATCAGGATTCCCTGTGGTGTGGATTGGTTCAGAAGATGGATGGTATGGCAGTGTTGATTTGAATATTACTAGGGCATTACGAAATGCCCTACAACAAGCACTTATCAAGATCCAAAATGAACAAGAAATCGTTACTGCCAGGTCTTTGGAGATTTCGTCCTTGCTTTTTGATGAAAAAGTGCCGCTAAACGTTGACATTCCTGCTTGTGAAGAGAGGATACAATCGGAGGACTTGCTGACTGCTATGAAAATCTTGAAACAGAACGGAAAGCAACTCTTGGTGTTTGAACTAGGACTTGAACCTTTTTTGAATGAGGGATTGGCAGGGGTATTTGGGGTGTTGGTTCAGGAGGAGGGATTAAGGTGAGTGCTGTCGTATTGGTTGTAGGAGAAGGGCTGCTGGCAGACCACATGTGTGAAGAACTGTCATCTCAATACTTGGTATTTCGCCAAACCGATTTCGGAGCAATCGTACCGGGAAGGATTGATTTGGCATTGGTTTTACATGATGCCTGGAGTCCTAAGGTTCATCAAAAAGCTGAAGAGTTGTTTCACCAAACCAACACTCCTTGGCTCCGAGGCTTTGTAGCTTTTGGAGAGGGGATTGTAGGTCCTTTGGTTCAACCTGGTATATCAGGATGCTCTCAATGTGCTGAATTGCGGCGTCATATTACAGCACGTGATCGCACAGAGGCGTGGAAGATGCAAAAGGGGTTGGAGTTATCGGGAGGAATTCAGCAGGAAGCATGGGCAACGCGCTCGGGAATATTACAGATTGCCCACTTGATAGGGGCTGAAGTACAAAGAATTATGCAGGGAGAACAAGCTAACTCTGAAGGAAAGATTTGTATCATCAATCTGAGAACATTGAAGAGTTCCTGGCACCGGGTTCTGCCAGTCGCCTTGTGTGAGGTATGTAGTCAATTACCTGACGATTCACCAGCCTTGGCTCAAATAACAATGCAGGAAAGTCCTAAGGTTAATAGCAGAAGTTATCGCAGCCGTTCATTACTTGACTTTTCTAACGTTCTCGTTAATGACTATCTTGATCCTCGAACAGGCATTATGAATGATAAAATGGTTAACCTCGTGCATACATTTGCTGATGTAGGTGTTAATTTGCCTTTGTTCGAAGGGGACGAGGGAACAGCAGGACGGACTAATTCCTTCGCGGTAAGTGAATTAACGGCCATTTTGGAAGGATTGGAGCGGTACTGCGGACTAGAACCTCGCGGCAAACGGACAGTGGTCTATGACAGTTTTAACAATTTGAAAAATCAAGCACTTAATCCAATCGAGGTGGGTGTACACGCAAAAGAACAGTATGAGAGACCAGGTTTTCCATTTATAGAATTTGATCCAGATCGCCCGATTGATTGGGTATGGGGATATTCGTTTTTGCAGGAGCGTCCGATTCTGGTTCCAGAGCTGCTTGCGTATTACAGTTTGGGAGGGTGTTCAAGAGGATTTGTCTATGAAACCTCCAATGGATGTGCGTTGGGAGGAAGTCTCGAAGAGGCCATTTTTTACGGAATTTTAGAAGTGGTGGAACGTGATTCGTTCCTAATGACTTGGTACGCGCAGATGTCACTCCCGCGTCTTGACCCAGACTCCATAGATGACCAAGAACTGATGTTAATGATTGAACGGATGCGTACGGTCGCGGGATATGACCTATATTTATATAACTCTACAATGGAGCACGGAATTCCCAGTATTATGGCAATAGCGAAAAACAGAAAGGAAAAAGGAATGAACCTTATCTGTGCGGCTGGAGCTCATTTAGACCCGGTACGGGCAGTGAAAACTGCCGTTCACGAGTTAGCGGGTATGATGCTGTCATTGGATGAGAAATTAGAGAAGAACCAGGAGGAGTATGTACGAATGTTGCAGGATTCTTCCTTAGTACAACAAATGGATGACCATGGCATGCTGTACGGTTTGCCGCAAGCAGAGGAGCGCCTGCAGTTTTTGCTCGACGAAAATCGCCCATTACGACCATTTCACGAGGAATTTCAGTGGAAGTCAAACCATTTAGATCTTACCGAGGATCTTCAGGATATTCTTCAAGTTTTTCGCCGATTAAACCTCAATGTGATTGTGGTTGACCAGACAGCACCAGAGACAATCCGAAACGGACTCTATTGTGTAAAAGTACTTATACCGGGGATGCTGCCAATGACATTCGGACATCACCTTACTCGTGTAACAGGGCTCGAGAGGGTGTTCAGGGTCCCTATGGAACTAGGATATTCAATTGAACCACTGACAGCCGAACAGCTAAATCCACATCCTCATCCGTTTCCATAAGCGCATCACTAGGAGGATAGCGTATGATTCTAGATGAGTTTCTGCACCATTTACATTTTGATATTGAAAAGGCCAACGTGCCAAATTGGGAAGTGGATTGGGAAGATGGACCACTTCCTTATAAACTATACCGGGGATTGCCTGTGGTCCCATTATCTTTAGAAGTACCACTGACACTTGAAGGACAGAAACAACCCTTACTGCCTGACCTGCGTCAAATGGGGCATTTCCTTTGGTATGTTTATGGCCTTACTCAATTTAGCCAAATGCTCTTTAACTTGGATCCTTCAGAACAAACAACAGAACGAATGCAATCAAACAGGAGGTTTGCTCCCTCGGGTGGAGCACTGTATCCAAACGAATTATACGTATATTTGAAAATCGAGGATTTACCAGCTGGCGTGTATCATTATGATGTGGCACACCATCGCTTAGTTTTATTGCGGGAAGGAAATTTCGATTCCTATATTGCCAGGGCACTTGGTAATCGTTGTGAGATTCCAGCATGTTTTGGAACGGTTTTTGTTTCGACCATGTTTTGGAAAAATTTTTTCAAATACAATAACTTTTCTTACCGATTGCAAGGATTGGATGCGGGAGTCTTAATCGGTCAATTATTGGAAGTATCGAAAGTGTTTGGTTTCGAATCTGGCGTATACTTCCAATTTCTTGATCGGGCCATGAATCATTTGCTTGGAATAAACGAAAAAGAAGAGAGCGTGTATGCGGTAATTCCGCTATCGGTGGAATCAACCATTTGGTCAGCCAACGGGAGTGAAAAGGACAGAATGGTTTCTGCTTCGGGGTTGTGCCAAGAATTAAAATTGATTCAGCCCGACCACTATGTAAAGTCACAGTGGGTTAAAGAGTATCCGATGTTAACCAAGTTAAATGAAGTGTCCATGTTGGAATCTACAACAATGTTTACGTTGATCGAGGCGAAGGAAAATGTGATTTGTGAGGGTCAATCTGTAGCTCTGCCTCATGTGGAGAGGCTGTCGTATGATCTGGGATCAGTTTGTAGAGCCCGATTTTCTCCAGATATGGATTTCATATTGGGAAAGGTAAGTCAAATCGAGCTGGCAAATCTGCTACACGAGGCAACAAATTCCTTTTTGTATCGAAATGATTTGGAGGCTGTCCATCAGAAGCATGGGCACCGTGTCTCGCTGAATGTCTGTTTGTATAATGTTGAAGGAATTCCTAATGGTGCGTATGAATATAACAGCACTGCTCATGCATTACGTCCGGTCCATCTCGGAGATCATCGACTCCTGCTGCAATCTGGTATGTCGTTATATAATGTAAATTTGCTCCAAGTACCACTCTGCATACATGTCACAGGAGTTAGGGATTACTATAAAACAACACTTGGATACAGAGGATATCGAATCCAACAAATGGAGGCAGGTATGCTCGTGCAACGATTACTATTATCGGCAGGAGCAATTGGAATGGGAGGGCACCCTCTCCTCGGATATGATTCCAACCTGTGTGATGAAGTTTACAGGATGGAACCACAAGGAAAAACCAGCTTAATTCAAATTCCGATTGGTCCCTATCGACATCGTCCTTGGTTATTGGGTGGTTTGTGTAATTAATAGCTTTACTTATTAATAGCAAAGTAGGAAATTTCCTAGTTCAATAAAACAAAAGGCTCAACAAAATAAAGCTCACCTTTGTAAAGTAGCTCGAATCTCAAAAAAACGGCATTTCTATTGGAACATAGAAATGTCGTTATGTTTTTACATAATATTAAGAAAAACAAACATTTCTAAAGGACGCTGAAGTATAGTGAAGACCACGAAATAGACAAAAGTAATCTTCACATAGAAACGAATGCTTGCCAGAGCAATTATTAAAGTTATAAGATCGATTAAATGAATTAGGTATTGCCTGTTATTCGGTCCATAAACGAATATGCGATAATCATACTCATTAAAAGACCGTAACAAATCCTATACTTAAGATAGAGGAGGTTCTAATAGATGGACCAGTACCCAACGCTAACTAAAATCTCGGAGGAAATCTATCAACTAGTTGTTCGGTATCCGTTTGGAATGTTTGAAATGAACAGTTATTTATTTCGAGGAGAAAACGGCTTTACGATTGTCGATACAGGTAGTAAGGCAAAAGAATCGATCGAACTTTGGGAGAAAACGTTAGCCTCGGGAATCACTGTTGAAAAATTAGTTTTAACACATGCCCATCCAGATCATTGTGGACTAGCTAAATGGTTTCAGGACCATTATCGCGTTCCTGTATTTATTTCAAGTCTAGGTTATCAAGAATTACAGAGAAAGCGAAACCATAAGAGAGTCAATTGGCTTCACAATTTCTTAAGATCACATGATTGCCCCGAAATCTCTCAAAATATTGGTAATTCAGAAGCTGATGCCTATGAATTTGAACCGGATGGTGTGTTTGAAAACCAACAATTGATCAAGTTAGGGAACGTAACGTATAACACGATCTGGACTCCAGGACATTCTTATGACCACTTCTGTTTCTATAATCAGAATCAGCAGGTGATGTTGACAGGAGATCATGTGTTAGGTGGACTTTCACCGATCATTGCACCATGGACCGAGAACGATGAAAATCCAATAAAAGATAACTTTTCCTCGTTGGAAAAATTAAAAGCATATTCTACGAAACTGGCACTTCCTGGTCATGGTGAACTGATTTACAACCTTAATGATCGTGTAGATGAAATGATAAAGAGTCACCAATTTCGCTTACAGCAAATTTTAAATATTGTTGGGAACGAAGAAAAAACGGCGTGGCAAGTTTGTCAGGACATTTACGGGACTCTCTCTGCTCCCAAATTCTTTCCTCCACTAATGGCAACCATTGCACGGCTTATTTACCTTGAAAAGAGTGGAAAATTACATAGTATCCTGAGAAACGGGAAATTGTATTATAAGCGCGATAGTAAATAGTAAACATAATATTGTCCAGTTCATTACAACAAAAGGAATATATATACGTAGACCTCGTTTTAGAATAGTTCTCTCCAGAGATAAGGTAATTGCAGCTCGTGCAAAAGAGAATAAGGAGTGGGACGAAGGACCTGTCCCTATGTCACATCACGTCCTTTTTTAAACAAGATTTACGATAATGTATTAGTCATTCAGCTAAAAGCATACTAATTAGTATTAATCTACCCTTTGGTATTGCCATAGGGATTTAGGTGGAATCACCCATGTATATGATTTTTTATTTATTATTAGCCATTATTGGCGGTACTTGTATTGGATTACAAGCTGGAATAAATGGAGTGTTGGGAAAAAGGATTGGAGTAATAGAGGCTTCTTTTGTTTCCTTTTTTATTGGAACAATTATTCTCTTATTACTCGTTATTTTTGCAGGGAAAGGGGATTTATTAAAAGTAACGAACGTACCGAAATGGCAGCTGTTAGGTGGAGCGCTTGGAGTTGCTTATGTCTCTATTATGGTAGCCATTGTACCAAAAATTGGCGTAGCCTCAGCCATCACGGCAGTCATTGTTGGACAGTTATTTATCAGTGTTACCCTTGATCATTTTGGAATCTTTACGAATCAACGAATTCCAATTGATTGGTACCGCATTTCAGGTTTGGCGTTATTACTTGTCTCGTTATTCTTAATCTTTAAAGGAAATATTAAATGGTTTTAAATAAAAAAATAATTTGCACCAAAAAGTGTCCCGCACCGATGAACGTCTAGGTTATCCAAGGTGTAGGATGCTTTTATTTATGTTTAGGGATTATTCCCCAATTCGCCAGTGGCTTTATAGGTACCAAGATTTGTTTTATTATGTACTTATTAAATTTTGGTATTATAGCTTTATAGTTTTAATTCCTATTTGTAAAATAGAATAGTATAGGAAAATTCAGATAGTAAACGCATACAGTTAAAGGGAAGTGTGAATTATGCTTTATATCAGAAATATTGAGAAAATCATTGATGAAACTTTAGAAAAGCACAAATTAGATATAAATTATGAAATTAACAATAAACTCACTGTGCCTATGAGTTTTAACGTTTCAACTAACACAATAAAATTTAATTACCTTCAAGTTAATGGTTATATTAATAAAATTAGAATTAAAGAGACAGATGAAAACTTGGTTAAGATTATTCTTTATCATGTGATTGGATATTATTTGGATTATAAGAAAAACAAATATGATTTACGAACCTTAATGTACGGAGAAGACTACGAAATAGCAAAGCTTAAAATGGAAATAGAAAGGAATGCTTGGGGGTATGGGAGAACATTGGTGCCTGAACAATTATTACAGTCATATGATCTAGTACGTGAATTAGATAAAGACCTAGTACATGGTCAACTTACCAATATATAATTATTCGTTTTTTGTAAACTTTGCGTGAAAGAACCTAGTATTTTAAAATTTATGTCACAGTACGTGAGGTGTAAAGGATGAAGGCAGACGCTGTTTTCGAAGGTGGTGGAGCAAGGGGAATTGCTTTTGTCGGAGCCATCCAAGCAATGGAAGAGGAAAAGGTTGAATGGCAAAGAATAGCTGGAACCTCAGCTGGAGCCGTAATCGCTGCTCTTCTGGCCAGCGGCTATAAAAGCTATGAAATTAGAAAGCACCTGAGTGAACTGGATTTTTCTAAGCTTCGCGGCAGGACGTTCATGAATCGAATTCCCATTATCGGCAGTTTACTTGAATTGATGTTTAATCTTGGTATCTATAAAAATGATTATTTAGAAGAATGGGTTGATTCACTTCTTTTAAAAAAGGGGATAAAAACATTTGCAGATCTTCCAGATGGAAAGTTAAAAGTCATCGCTTCTGATGTTTCGAATGGCAAAATGCTTATTTTGCCGGATGATTTAGTGCGCTATCGAATGACACCTGCAGATTTGAAGGTTTCAACCGCGGTAATGATGAGTGCATCAATCCCATTTTTCTTCCGTCCAGTTATTTGGAAATCAAAAGATCGTAACAAATCTTACATATTAGATGGCGGTTTGCTGAGTAATTTCCCCATTTGGATTTTTGATACGCCAAACCCTAGGTTTCCAACCTTCGGCTTTCGTTTTGTAAAAGACAAAGTTAGTATAGACCCAGTAATACCCACGCCGCTGCATCTTTTTAAAAATATATTTAAAACGATGCTTCAAGCACATGACTTACGGCATATGAACGAAGCTACACTAGAGCGTACAATAAAAATTCCGATAGGGGACATTCACGCAACTGATTTTAAACTGAATGAGGAGGAAATCGATTTTCTCTTTCATTCAGGCTATACTTCCACAAAGAAGTTTTTAGCTGGGTGGGATTTTGAACAACATAAGGCCAATAGATTAGAACGAATAGAGAAAGGGAGATAGAAAACGCCATTCAATAAAGAATGCCGTTTTTTATTTCCAAAATTGCCACCATTTCTTTTGCTGTGCAGCTGCAATCTGCCTTTTTGTTTCTTCCAACATGAAATTACTACGTTCCTCTAACAGTTGCTCTGTCCGTTCCACATACTTTAAGATTTGGTTCATTTTATCTTCTACATACGCTTCCCGTACAGCCTTCTCCTTTAGAAGTTTGATTAGATCCATGTTAATTCGCTCTAAATTTTCTATCCGTTCCATTAATTCATTAAACTCACCATTCAGCGACATTTCTTTGTCTGGTTCAGTTAATGCAAGATTGTCATTCGTAATGGTGATTGCTTTATTTTCATCAGAAATCGAGGTCATTAAGGCTTGGACTGAAAGTTCCAAGGTCATACCATCTTTCCTGATATAATCTTTCAATTTGCGAAGGGCGTTAATATCCTGTTCAAAATAGCCACGGTGCCCTCTGCTATTTCGGTGAATGTGATAACCGTGTCCTTCTAGCAGCGTAGCATACTTCCGTAATGTATTGCTATCTATGCTAAGCAATTCTTGTACATGACTAGGGGAGTGTAGTTCCGTCATAAAATGCCTCCTCTATTTCAATCAATTTTTTAAAATATATAGATAAGGTCATTATAACAAGTGATAATTAAGATTTTGTCGAACCAACAGATAATTAACGATTTGTATGTAGACGGTTAAATACTTGAACCATGGTTATCCGAAACTAATTTCAGTCCTCCGCAACTAAATCCGGCTTTCCGCAACTAATTCCTGCCTATCCGCAACTAAATCCAGCTATCCACAACTAATTCCGGCTATCCGCAACTAAATCAAAATCACCCTAAAAACTAATACAAAAAATTCTCTCTTATCGTGATATAAATCACATCAGAACGGAGGGTGAATCCCTTAAAATAACATTATGATAATGACAAAGGGGGAAATACAATGTTTCTTACTTGGTTAATGTGTATCAGTTATTTTATAGGTTCTTATTACATTACTGTTGTTATTTTCGATCGACTTAAAGAGAAAGATCAAGAAGATTTAGCTCAATTAGAATCTCAACTTCAATATATGTCTGCGAATCATAAACAAACTATTAAGCAAGCAGTTTAATTATTGTACTTAAATTAAGGCCAAAAGGCATCTGACTCTTCAGATGCCTTTTTGGTGTTATCATAATAAATAATTTGCATTTAAAGGAAAGCAGGTTGTTTTACTTTACAAATAAATCAAAACCAATTGTAATCAACCAGCCAACAGCAAGAGTAACGGTGAGATATGTACCTAGATAAAGCAATATTTCCGCCATATTACCTCCTTAACTTCCTTCTTCTAAGATATAAAGCCATTATAAACAAGCGAATTTTCAAAATTTGTCGAACCGACGGTTATTAAACAATTTGTAATTAGACTGTTAACTTCCTATAACAAAAGAAACACATTGAAAATAAACAGGACCTTGTCCCCCCTTTAAGGAAAAATATTACTGTAATTCTCATGGAAAAAGGGTGTGCATTTTCCCATTTGACCTTTTTTAATAATAGGTAACACTTAACTAGACAATAAAATTAATGTTCCGTAGACTAAAAACTATATTATTTTTCTAGTATTTTACTTAGGGGTTAAAAGTATCTCTACTAATTATTTAAATAATCATAAAGTAGGATTTGGGTGCAGGGAGGAATATCCATGTTAGAATTTGATACAAGTATGGACCAATTAGCCACGATTAAAGTAATCGGTGTAGGCGGCGGGGGAAACAACGCGGTAAATCGTATGATTGAGGATGGAGTTGGCGGTGTCGAATTTATCGCCGTCAATACGGATTCACAAGCGATCAAACAATCAAGTGCAGCAATTAAAATGCAAATCGGTTCCAACTTAACAAGGGGTTTAGGTGCCGGAGCTAATCCTGAAATAGGTAGAAAAGCTGTGGAGGAAAGTAAACATCAGATTGAAGAAGTATTAAAAGGGGCTGACATGGTTTTCGTTACCGCTGGAATGGGCGGCGGCACGGGAACAGGTGCAGCACCTGAGATTGCGAAAATTGCCCGAAAGCTTGGTGCGTTGACGATTGGAGTGGTAACGCGTCCTTTCAAATTCGAAGGCCACAAGCGTGCCGTAAACGCAGAAAATGGAATAAGCGAAATGAGGGAAGCAGTAGATACATTAATCATTATTCCAAATGATCGCTTATTGGAAATTGTCGATAAAAAAACACCGATGATTGAAGCCTTCCGGGAAGCGGATAACGTTCTTCGCCAAGGTGTTCAAGGTATTTCTGATTTAATTGCAGTGCCTGGTTTAATTAACCTTGATTTCGCAGACGTGAAAACCGTTATGTCGCATAAAGGAACGGCCTTAATGGGTATTGGAATTGCAAAAGGGAATAATCGTGCAATAGAAGCAGCGGAAAAAGCTTTAAATAGTCCTTTATTGGAAACCTCTATCAATGGAGCTCATGGAGTGATTATGAACATAACGGGGGGCAATAATTTAAGTTTGTTTGAAGTACAGGAGGCAGCAGAAATCGTTGCATCATCAGCCAACGAGGATTTAAATATGATTTTTGGTTCCGTTATTAATGAAAATTTAGAAGATGAAATTATTGTAACCGTTATTGCTACGGGTTTCTCGGAGAAAGAGGAAACCGTTGTCCAACATTCTACACAGCCAGCCATAGAGGAAACGCCGCGTCATAATCAAAGGGAACAACGTATACGATATCAAGAACCTGAGCCAATTATCCATTTTGAAGAAGTTCTAGACTATATTCCGTCATCAGATGAACTAGGAGAAAATCAGGATATACCAGCTTTTTTACGTAATCGAAGAAATCGTCTTCGTTCCTATTAATATAGGATCTTGTCAGAATAAGGGAAAAGTTTAACAGATATGGGCTGCTTATTTTGGTCAAATTTCCTTTATCCATACATTCAATTTAAATTGTTGTAGGGAACTAGTTACATTCCTTATTCAAAAAGAATATGATAACGGGATAAATCTCGAAGGGAATGAGCAGTATGTACTATGTTCCTTATATGTACCCCTATCCATATCAAGATCCTTATTATGACAGCGTTCCAATCTATAACCAAGAAAGACAAACCATGTATGGCGGCTACACAGACGAGTTTGACTGCGCACAACCATATCGTCATTGGCATCCGATTATTGAGGTACGAAACGTAGAAATAAAAGATTACGGAAAAGAACCGTTTGCTGTAAATATTAATGAGGCTACGAAACAAAACAATACATTTCGTACCGCCCTTTGGACAGGAAGTCATCTTCAAGTAACCTTGATGAGTATTGACGTTGGGGATGATATCGGTCTAGAAGTTCACCCAAATTTGGATCAATTCTTCCGCATTGAAGAAGGCCATGGAATCGTTCAAATGGGTGATGCAAAAGATAACTTAACGTTTCAAGAAAGGGTCTCAGATGATTTTGCCATCATGGTACCTGCTGGTAAATGGCACAATATAACCAATACAGGGAATAAACCACTCAAGCTTTATTCTATCTACGCACCACCACAGCACCCATTTGGTACTGTTCATAAAACAAAAGCAGAAGCAATAGCTGCTGAAGAAAACCATAGCTAACAAAGTAGTAGGAAAAAAGCTAAACAGAATATTATAAACTATATAAAATTAAACTGATAAAATGACCATTTTTTCAGTTTAATTTTTAAAAATACGGGTATGTAATAAATAGTTGCTTTCCCCTATATCCCCTTACTTTCTATTAAATTTGACTATCTTATTGATAGTCCTTTTTTTTGACTTGTTGGGATTTGAAATTATTCGTAAATGTAACAAGTATTTCGTCCAATGCTTACAGATTAGAGACCAAAGAACGATAAATCAAGCTTAAGGTACTATATAATTTAGAACTAAAGTTATGTTAATAACAGGAGAATCTAGTGATACGATAGTAATACCGAATCGAAAGGTTACACAATTGGAGGAATATAATGAATACCAAAATACCAATTTTAAAATTATATAATTATCTGTTTGTTTCCATTCAGTGGGAGCTTGATGATCAAACAGCTTTACAGTTTCAAGAATCTTTACTCGAAAGAATACACGAAACCGGTGCTAGCGGCGTAGTAATTGATTTAACTTCTGTTGATATGATTGATTCGTTTATTGCTAAGGTTCTAGGCGATGTAATTAGTATGTCCAAAATGATGGGTGTAAAAGTTGTATTAACAGGCATTCAACCAGCTGTAGCGATTACGTTAGTTGAACTCGGAATTCATCTCCAAGATGTCGATACAGCATTAGATTTAGAAAAGGGGTTAGAAATATTACAAAAGGGGTTGGGGGATTAAATCATGGAATATGAATCCTCTATAAAAATATTATCAGAATGGGATATTGTTACAGCTAGGCAGCATGGTAGAAACATTGCCAAAAAGCTTGGGTTTGGTACAGTTGACCAGACAAGAATTACCACTGTAATTTCTGAGTTGGCACGAAATATTTATTTGTATGCCGGTAAGGGAGAGATTCATTTCGAGCCTGTCAGTGCTCTTGAAAAACGAGGTTTAAAAGTAATTGCTCGTGATTATGGTCCGGGAATCCAGGATATTAGGAGAGCGATGGAGGATGGATATTCCACATCTGGTGGTTTAGGGGCAGGTTTACCCGGGGTAAAACGATTAATGGACGAATTTGATTTGACCTCCACAGTTGGGAAAGGGACAACCATCCAGGTAGTAAAATGGCTTCGCGGGAGGTTTCGATAAATGATAGATTTCAAACCAATTTTAGAATCCAGTTATCGGGAGATACTTCGCAGATATATAGAAGAATGTTCTGAAGCATCATTGTATCAAGCACAAATGTTCAGCAGGAAATCCATTAAACAGCAAATACCCCCTGAAGAAATTATTAGTATCCATTGTAAAGTCTTAAAGGATATATTTCCTGATATTAGAGAGGAAATTTTGTCTTCTTTTGATTTCCTTATTGAATTTATGATGAACTATGGCTTAGCTTATCAAGAATACCAAAGCTTGAGGGACAAGCAGTTTGAAATTAAATCGGAAATTGAAATGGCTGCGAGCATACAAGAAAACTTTTTAGAAACGTCCATTCCGCGGCTGGATGAAGTGGATATTGGCGCCATTAGTGTACCGGCGAAGAAAATAAATGGAGACTTTTATCGCTTTATTGAGGACGAAAAAAGTATTAGTGTTGCCATTGCAGATGTAATTGGAAAAGGAATACCTGCTGCACTATGTATGACTTTGATTAAGTATGGAATGGATAGTTTACCGAAGTGCATAAAGAATCCAAAAGAAGTGTTAGCAAATTTAAATAATGTCGTAGAAAATAATCTTGATTCCAGTATGTTTATTACCATGTTTTACGGAATTTATGATTTTTGTAACCATACATTTACATATGCTGCTGCTGGCCATGAACAAGGGTTCTATTATCATGCGGCTTCACAATCCTTTGAGGATCTTACTACAAGAGGCATGGTCTTAGGTGTACAACAGAATATTACATATGAGCAATTTGAAAAGAAGGTTAAACCTGGGGATATGATTATTATGCTATCTGATGGTGTGACTGAATCAAAGACAGAAAAGGGCTTTATTGAACGATCAATCATAACAGATTTAATTAAAACTTATATGCATTTGTCCGCACAAGAAATGGTAGAGAACATTTATCGTGATATTGAGAGATTACAAAATTACGAGATAAGGGATGACTTTACGCTAATTATTTTTAAAAAGCTATAGTGGATGTTCAACATCATATTGTGCATCGAATATAACAAAAACTAACCAAAAATTTATGAAAGGCACTGGTAAAGATGGAGGGTAAAAAAAGGCTTGAATGTAGCAACCAACATATTCAGGCAATTGCCTATCAAGCTCCTAAGGAAGGAAATGCATTTAACGGGGATAGCATTTATATGAAAGTAACGGAAGAATACTTTATTTGTGCGGTTTGTGACGGTTTAGGCAGCGGGGAGCATGCCTTTCATTCGTCGGATGCAGTTCGTAAGGAAGTGGAAAAAAACCATGATAAAGATGTAGAGGTATTAATTGACTATTGCAATCAGGTTCTCAAAAATAAAAGAGGTGCCACTCTTTCCATTTTAAAGGCACATTTTTCACAAAAGACTTTCACCTATAGCTCAGTGGGAAACATTCAATTTGTTCTTTCGTGCCCTTCTGGAAAGTTTATCTATCCACTGCCTATTCTAGGATATTTATCTGGGAGGCCTCAAAAATACCGATGCGAAACATTTACGTATGAGAAGGGATCCAAATTTATTATCCACACGGATGGTCTTACGATAACCGGTATAAAGTCATTAGCAAGCTCCTCTAGTTCGATTGAAGAAATCTCTAATTATATTGATAACCATGCAAAAACAGGGAAAGATGACCTGACTTATCTTGTAGGTCAACTTTTTTAAAATAGCCAAAAAAAGTTTAATTACTCAAAATTCGGGTATTAATATCGAGTTAACACTGTAAGCGTAAGAGGGAATTAGGAGGAATTAAAAATTGGAAACATTCTATGATACTACAAATATATCCGAATATATTACAATTAATAAACAGGAATTTCAAGAAAAACTATTATCAGAGGCTGTTAATGTTGCCACTAATATCGAGAGTATATTAAAAGATGGAAATATTGATTTATTAAAAAATGCTCAAAAGCTAGTTCTTTATGTAGTGGAAGATAGAAACGAAGAACTCATTGCATTCGCTAATGAAGAAGGCATTGCCTGGGCGAGATATTCATTAACTGTTGCGTTCAAATTGGAATGGGTTCATGCAATTAGACGTACGTTATGGTATTTTATCAAACAATATGATCAAATAAAAGAAGATGTTAATTTTGCAGACAATTTTTTCGAATTGGAGGAAAAAGTTAATGATGGGATTGATGAGTTTTTAAACTCGTTCTTTATTAGCTATTCTCAATATAAAGATGAATTAATCCTTTCCCAAAGGAAATTAGTAGAACATCTTTCGGTACCTATCATACCAGTCAGCCAAACGGTAGCTGTATTACCGTTGATTGGTACATTTGATGCTTATCGTATGGATATTATTGAAGAAAAAGTATTAACAGATATTGCAAAGTTAAGGATTATGACATTAATTATGGACTTATCAGGAATATCAGATATGGATGAAGTAACCATCGCTCGTTTTCAAAAAGTGTTAATTGGTATCACACTGATGGGGGCTAAGTCAGTTATAACCGGATTACGACCCGAACTTGTTAGACAAATGGTTCATTTAGGGATCGATCTTACTAGTTATACAGAAACAAAAGCAACACTGCAGCAAACATTAAATAATTATCTTAGTTAACTCTATAAATATATATAATACCCGGGAAGGTTCGCTTCCCGGGGTTTTATGCTTTTTTTCAATATAACTCACATCACCAACGATAATTTCTGCTATAAAATGGTATAATTTATGCAAGAGTATTGTCCAATTGGGGGATGTGTAATGAGGATAGTTATCGCTGGAGGATCAGGATTTATCGGTAAAAAGTTAACAGACTTGCTTCTTTCAGAAGGGCATCGTGTTGTTATTTTAACAAGAGGAAAACGTGAACCTTCCGAGAAGGTACAATATGTAAAGTGGCTGGAGAAAGGTAGTTCACCAGAAAAGGAAATAGGACATGCAGATGCTTTTATTAACTTAGCGGGTGTTTCCATCAACGATGGCAGATGGAGTGAAACCCATCAGAAACAAATTTATGAAAGTAGGATGACCGCAACAGATGAGTTACTAAGAATCATTGCCTCACTACATGAGAAACCTTCCGTTCTTGTAAATGCAAGCGCCCTAGGAATCTATCCTTCCTCGGTTCACGCAGTATATACAGAAAATTCCCCAGAACGCGCAAATGACTTCCTTGGAAAGACAGTCCACGACTGGGAAAAAAAAGCAAAACAAGTGGAAGAACATTCTGTTCGTGGGGTCTACATGAGATTTGGGGTAGTACTTGGTAAAGAGGGGGGTGCCCTGCCGCTTATGGCTCTGCCTTATCGACTATTTGCCGGAGGAAAAGTAGGGTCCGGCGAACAATGGGTTTCCTGGGTGCATGTCTTCGATGTTGTCCGTGCTATTCTTTTTGCCATAAAGAACGATCGACTGCGAGGACCGGTGAATGTTACTTCACCATCACCACTCCAAATGAATGATTTCGGAAAGGCCATTGGATCGGTTTTACATCGACCTCATTGGATTCCTGTACCTTCTTTTGCAATGAAAATGGTCCTGGGGCAAAAAAGTGCACTCGTTTTGGAGGGGCAGCAAGTGGTTCCTCAAGTGTTGCTGCAAGAAGGTTTTGAATTCATGTTCCCAACACTCCGTTCGGCTTTAGAAGATTTGCTTATACATAGTAATAGATAATTTTGATAAAGAATCGAATGTATGTTCTTATATTATGTTGTTTATGGTATACTAAAATGGCAATAGTAGGGTTGTCTCATGTGTGGCCGGTATGCTCCCAATGGAGGGGGGTGATGCTGGTTGACAGTTTTTGAAACGTTGATGATTATGTTTGGTTTTGCTAGTTTAGTTATTGCGATCCTAACATTTAATCAAAAAAAATAACCCTCCCATGAGTTAGAAGGCAAGGGAGGATTACAGATTACGTTATAAAACAGCCGTCCCATTTGAGAGGACCAACTATTGCCGGACCGACATGTTGCACCATGTTCGGTCTTTGTATTTTATGTTCATGCTTATCTATATTATAACGAAAAATAGTAAAAAAGAAACATAAATGACGGATAATCTAAATAGGAAAATCGATAGAAAGCGTTTACATTTCAACTAAGAGATAATACCTCTTCTTAAAAGTTCACCTACAGCATGGGAACGATTTTGTGCACCAAGTTTTTTAATTGCAGATTTTACATATTGCTTAACTGTCAGTTCACTAATATCCATTGCTGCTGCCATTTCTTTTGTGCTTTCTCCCCATGATATTTTTCTCATTACTTCTAATTCCCTTTTACTCAAATCTGGTGTTTCTTCAGGTGAGTTGGACTTCTCGAGATACTTTCCAACCATCCTTCCATAATCAGTAAGCGAGGTAAGCGTTCGTTCATCGATCACTGCAGTTTCTGAGAATTCTGTCGTGCAAATATAGCCTGTCACCACTTTACCAAAACAAATGGGGACGACGGCCAATGAATTCACATTCGAAGTAAGGATATATTTACTGCTTGTTTGTTTTAAAAATTCAATTCCACAGCAATATTTTGCTCTTCTTTCTAAGATGGCAGAGTAGATGAAAGGCAACGTACGTATATTATCGCGAATTTCGTTTATGTAAACAATTCCAGTTGAATTTAACATGATAATCCCTTCACCTAAATAACCTAATGGTGAAAAACGGAATAAATACGAATTCCGTGCAGGGTAGATCGACATGTATAATTCTAAAATTTTATACAGTTTCTCTTCATGATTAGCCGTTTCCTCTAACTGTACAATCTTTTCCATCAGGGTATGCTGTGAAGCCAAATTATCATCTCCTTTTGGGGGATTAGGTAGATACAAAATTAGGAATATTCAAATTATACAAAATATTTTAGTATTTAGATAGTACTTACTATGCTTATACAAAAAAAGATAAAAAATTTTTTATACGAAGGGAAGATGACAATGGCAAATTTAAAACCACAATCACAACTCTACTTAGAGGCATTTAAGCAAATGCCGCCAATCGCATCATTAGAACCGCAAACGGTAAGAGATATGTTTGCGATGGCACCGCCAGTAGAGGTAGAACTTGCTCCGCTGTCAAAGATTGAAGATCGTCTTGTTCCAGTGAATGGTGGAGAAATTAACGTAAGAATTTATACACCAGAAGGTCAAGGTCCCTTCCCGGTATTTGTATATTATCATGGCGGCGGCTGGGTATTAGGAGATATTCCAACAGCTGATGCCAGCTGTAGAATGTTAGCAAATAAGACCCAAAGAATAGTCGTCTCTGTCGATTATCGACTCGCTCCAGAGCATAAGTTCCCTGTACCGGTCGAAGATTCTTATGCAGCTTTACAATGGGTAAGTGACAACGCTGCGGCATTAAATGCAAACGCTTCCAATATTGTTGTAGGCGGCGATAGTGCAGGGGGCAATCTGGCTGCTGCCATGACGTTAAAGTCACGGGAAGAAAACGGACCCGCCATTGCTGGTCAGGTACTTATTTACCCGGTAACGGCCTTAAGTTACGATTCGCCATCCTATGAAGAATTTAAAGAAGGATTTGGTTTAGATCGAGACCTGATGATTTGGTTCGGTAATTATTATATCCGTAATGAAGAGGACGCGAAGAATGTATTGGTTGCACCGATTCTCGAAGAAAATTTACGTAATCTCCCGCCTGCCTATGTACTGACAGCAGAGTATGATGTGTTACGAGATGAAGGGGAAGCCTATGCAGAACGGCTTCGGGAAGCTGGAGTGTATGTAGAAACTTCACGTGAGGAAGGCTTAGTCCACGGATTCTTTACGAATATGGCGGTTTTCCCGGAAGATATTAAAGGGTCCATCGACAAATTTGCTTCTTTTTTAGCAAAAGTAGATCAAGAAGTAAGTAGAGTCTAATTCTTATAGAAGCTTTATCTGAACCTAATTTTAGGGAGGGAAATGCTAATGGCAACGAAAAATGAGGGTAATCAAACAAGTTTTGATGCAGTTGTAATTGGTGCAGGCTTTTCAGGTATGTATATGCTTTATCGCTTACGTGAAGCGGGATTATCAACTCGAGTATATGAGGCTGCCGATGGGGTTGGCGGTACTTGGTATTGGAATCGTTATCCTGGAGCGCGCTGTGATTCGGAAAGTATCTATTATAACTATACTTTTTCAGAGGAGCTTTATCGTGAGTGGACTTGGTCCTCACGTTATCCAGAGCAGCCTGAGATCTTAAAATATCTTAACTTTGTTGCTGATAAGTTCAATTTGAGACCTGATATACAGTTTAAAACCCGCGTACAGTCAGCGCATTACGATGATGGGAATAAGCAATGGCTGATTTCTCTAAATGATGGTACTTCTGTCACCGCGAAGTATTTTATCACGGGTGTCGGTTGTTTGTCTGCATCAAACCTTCCTAAATTTAATGGCTTAGAAAACTATAAAGGGAATTGGTACCACACTGGTCATTGGCCGCACACAAAGGTTGACTTTACAGGAAAACGAGTGGGGATTGTCGGGACTGGTTCAAGCGGTGTTCAAGCGATTCCAGTCATCGCCGCCGAAGCAGAGCATCTCACCGTCTTCCAACGGACACCGCAATACAGTGCACCAGCAAGAAATCATCCTTATGATCCTGAGTATATCCTCAATGCAAAGGAGAATTTTCAAGAAATTAAGCGCCAAATTCGTGAATCAGTAGGAGGAGCACCTGCAGAAGTGCCAACGAAATCAGCACTGGAGGTAACACCTGAGGAACGCTTGGCTAAGTTCGAAGAGGCGTGGGAGGTTGGCGGTCAAGGTATATTCACCTCGTACTATGACATTACCATTAATCCAGAGGCAAATGAGCTGGCGGCCGAATTCATCCGTTCTAAAATCCGCTCCATCGTTACAAAACCAGAAGTTGCAGAAAAGCTTCTGCCTTCCTATTTTTACGGAACAAAGCGCCCAATTATCGACACCGATTACTATGAAACCTATAACCGGGATAATGTTTCGTTAGTCGATGTGAAGAAAAATCCAATTGTAGAAATTACGGAGAAGGGTATACGTACCACTGAGGGAGATTATGAACTAGACGCCATTGTGTTCGCTACCGGATTTGATGGTATGACAGGTCCATTGTTAAAAATGGACATTCGAGGTAAAGATGGTGTGTCACTGAAGGAAAAATGGAATGGGGGAGAAAATACAAGAACCTACCTCGGCGTTGCCAATGCTGGTTTCCCTAATTTCTTCATGATTACCGGACCAGAAAGCCCTTCCGTTCTTAGTAATATGCCGGCATCCATTGAGCAGCATGTAGAATGGGTCTCGGATTGCATTGAATATATGGAAGCGAATAGGTTAGAGACTGTTGAAGCAAATGTTGATGCGGAAGAAGCATGGAGCAAGCATTGTGCCGAAGTTGCAGATGCCACATTGTTTACGAAAGCAGACTCCTGGTATACCGGGGCCAATATTCCTGGAAAAACGCGCAGATTCTTAATCTATTTAGGCGGCGTCGGTGCATATCGCCAGAAATGTATAGAAATCGCTGAGAAGGGATATGAAGGGTTTACATTTGAAAAATCATCGGTACCTATTCAGGGGAGTATAAAATAAATCATTTTTTTCAGAAATAGTCCCTAGACATTTGTCTAGGGATATTTGTATGGTGTGAAAATGGAATCAATAGTGAGCATGAACCCGAAAATACCAGTGATTTCAGAAAGTGGTCTCATGAATGGTTCATGAGACCAAAGTCATCAGTGTTATCAGAAAAGGGGACCTCATGAAGGGTTCATGAAGCCCAAAATTATAAATAATATCAGAAAAAAGTCCTCATGAAAGGTTCATGAAGCCCTAAATTATAAATATTATCTGAAAAGGGGCCTCATGAAGGGTTCATGAAGCCCAAAATCATAAATGAAATCAGAAAAGGAGTCTCATGAAGGAAATTCAATATTAAACACTAGCATGCTACTTTACTAGTCACCTGTAGAGTAGCATGACCATCATACTTACGGAACCTATTAATTTACTTCCGTAACTCCACCTTCATAAAAAATCTCAAAATACCGATTAACGCTATTGCCGGATTCATTCGTGGCAGTTATTCGGTATGCACGATAGTTTGGAGCTGATTCATCAAAGTGAATACTTTTTTCAAATGAATTTGATAACTGTTCTGTCATTTCCTCGTCAGTAAAAATGATACTCGGAGCATCCGAACAACCTTTGAATACGATATCATGTTCCCCTAAAGGAAGGTGTGTCACAAGCTGGGCTGGACTTTCAAGGTTTAGTTTTGGGAGTGTAGTATCTGGAGCTTGCTTAAATGTTAGACCTTTTAGGATAAAATGATACGAAAGCAGGGATGGATCTTCCGGTGATTCTGCTGGATTTGACGTAATCACTAACATATACTCTCCTGCTGGCAATTCATCGCCATTTCCATACATTGCAGACCAGTTTTTATCTGTGATGATATAATCGGATCCCACTGTATCGGGTCCCCAACTAATGTCAATGGTTCCTTTCTTTGAAGTTGAAAATAGGTAGTAATGCGTCTCCAAATCACGATGGATCTTGCCTTTATATTCAACCGTCATTTTGACTTTATCCTTTTGCTTTTTCTCTGTTTTCATCTCAGCCGCTGATATTCGCTCATTAACCGGCATAGGAGAAAACATCATAGGCGTAAAAAACATCAGGGACACCAAAAAACTGATCAGAAAAAAACGAAACCTTTTTGATTGATACATAACAATCATCCTTTCTTGATGACAATTAAAATTTGGATTACGACCAGTGCTTGGTTGTATGCTGCAACATTTTTCTCTATAAAGTAGACGTTTTCCAATGAGTATGGTTACACTGGTTTCTGTAAAGATGAGGGGTAATTTCAATTTTTGGGGCCTATTTTTATGAATCCTTTGTATTGTCCTTATTCTAATAAAGTAATAATATGGTAATATACAAATTTAAAGAAACAATCTTAAAGACTCATAGTGTTTGAGTAGAGGGATTTGAAAATATAAACCACGAGGTATAATGCATGTTTAATAATAAAATGACACAGCTTTTAAAAATCGATTACCCCATTATTCAAGCTCCTATGGCGGGAGGAATAACGACTTCCAACTTAGTCGTGGAGGTTTCTAATGCTGGAGGTCTTGGAATGATAGGAGCAGGCTATATGACTCCTAATCAAATCCGTGAGCAAATCAAGGAAATAATACAGTTAACAAAAAGGCCATTTGGCATTAATTTATTTGTTCCGAACGAGTTTGCTTATACAGATAGTGATATAAAGTCAGCCGATCAGCTCTTACAGCCATTTCGAGATCAATTACAATTACACGAGGATCAAAACATAGATATCCCTACATATGACCAACTAGTTAAAACATTCAATGAACAAATCAAAGTAATCATCGAAGAAAGAGTCCCCGTTTGTTCATTTACATTTGGTATTCCTTCTGAGGAAGTTATAGAAGAATTAAAAATTAATGGAATTATTCTAATTGCAACGGCTACAACAGTAGAGGAAGCCATTGAAGTGGAAAAATCAGGAATGGATTTGGTTGTGGTACAGGGTAGTGAAGCGGGAGGACATAGAGGAAACTTTATTCGTGAAAGTCATGAATGTTTAATAGGTTTAATGTCTTTGATTCCACAAGTAGTCGATCATGTTAGCATTCCGGTTATTGCAGCTGGCGGAATCATGGACGGAAGAGGTTTAATGGCTTCTCTATGCTTAGGTGCTATGGGCGTCCAAATGGGTACTGCTTTCTTAACCTGTGTGGAAAGCGGTGCACAGCAGATATACAAAGAAGCTATCATAAATGCGAAAGAAGACCAGATGGTGTTAACCCGAGCGTTTTCTGGCAAATGGGCAAGAGGAATTAAAAATAAATTTATCGCGGATATGGAGAAACACGAAGATTTATTACCAGATTTCCCAATTCAAAATGCACTAACTCAACCTATAAGAAAAGCTTCTTCTTCTCAACAGAACACAGATTATCTTTCACTATGGTCTGGACAAAGTCCTCGATTAGCGAAAAATCAGAGTGTTAAAATGCTATTCAATACCATTTTAACTGAAGCTAAAATCATTACTATAAAGATATAGAAGTAGCAGCGATCCTTCCGTACGAAGAATCGCTTTTCTTATTAATAGATGGGAATCACAGCCAGAAACATGTTACTTTTAACCTGAAATACGAACATTTTATTAGTTATTGTTATCGTTACGAAAACAGGAAAGGGAATGGAAAATTCAGCTGCTGCAACCGCAGTCGCCATTGAAAAATATAAACCGATCGCGATCATCAACCAAGGTACATCAGGTGGACATAATCCAGAGCTAAATGTATTTGACATTGTGTTAGGGGAAAGAACGACAAACATTGGTTCATTAAAAACAACCCATATGGAAGATGAACAAGGAATGATCCAACTACATGGATTCCGATGGATTTAATGGCTTCGGAAGGAAGCGGATCGGATGAAAATGCTAACAAGGTCCGTTACTACTACGGAGATGAAGATTTGCTCGCTGCTGCTAATGCAGTAAAAGACACATACACAAAGGGTAAGATTGTTGAAGGTACAATTGGTTCAGCAGACTTTTGGAATAGCGAGGTAGATAGAATTCAATGGATCCATGAAGTATACGGTACTGATGTAGAAGAAATGGAAGGGGCATCCGTGGCACAAATTGCCGATGCATACGATGTTGCATTCCTGGGTATTCGAATCCTATCGAATAATAAAACAAATGGCGGTACGTACGATCCTGGTACAGCGGCCGCAAATCAGGAATATGTTTATGAAGTTGTTAAAGAATACATCTCTAAGATCGAAAAATAAATAATTAATCTGTAGGGTGCGTTTCTACTTTTTGTGGAAACGCATTTTAAATTAAATCCTGCCACCATTCAGTGTGGCAGGATTCAATTTATTTTTACTAATTCAATGCCGTTTTAATAACATCTATGTTTTTTCTCATAATGCTTAAGTAGTCTTCCTGCTCTTTAACATTTTCCTTTGTTAAAGCCTCGAGATTGTGAAGAGTGAGCGACTTAGCGCCGATTTCATTTTGAATGATTTCAGATACTCTTTGTGAGACATTCTGCTCAAAAATCACATACTTGATTCCATGTTGTGTTGATTCTTTAATAATTTCCGCTAATTCTTTTTGTGAAGGTTCTTGTGTAGGTGAAAGACCATTTATCGCAATGGTTTCAAGACCATAACGTTCCTCCCAGTAGCCATAGGCGTCGTGGGACACTAATAGATGTTTAGTTTTTGAGTTTTCGACAACTGTCTGAAACTCTTGATCTAGTGTTTCTAATTCACCTTTTAACTTTAGAAAATTAGCCTCAAAATCATCTGCATGCTCAGGCTTTAACTCAGTTAGTGAAACTTTAATATTATTGGCCAAGTCAATGGCTAGGACAGGGTCCAGCCATACATGGGGATCAACATCTCCATGTTCATGTGCTTCTTCTACGTGTCCATGTTCTTCATCTTCGTGGGAATGTTCTTCATCTTTGTCGGCATGATCCTCCGCAGCCTCATGCTCATGACTATGGGAGGACGCTAAAAGATTTATTCCTTCAGCCGCCTTTACGATTGTGACATCTTCTTTTTCTAATGTTTCCACTGCTTTATCTGCAAAACCTTCAACACCAGCTCCCGTGTAAATGAATAGATCAGATTCAGCAAGAGAGACCATATCCTTGGTGGTAGGTTCAAATGAATGAGCATCAACCCCTGGAGGATAAATACTCTGGATTTCAACAAAGTTCCCGCCGATTTTTTTAGCAAAATCTTCAAGGGGATATATGGTAGTGGATACCTTTAACGTACCATTCTTTTCTGTTTCTTCACTTGTTTGAGTTTCTTTCGCGCTGCAAGCAGTTAACAATAGAGCAGACATCAGCATGGTTGAAAAAATAAATTTTGGTATTTTCATTTCTAAACTCCATTCATAAATTATTTATTTTGCGCAAATCGTAGTGATTACGTTTTGTATTATAGTATTAAATTATGAATCTGTAAATGATTTTAGGAATCATTTCGAATTAAAAAATATTACGACAGTTATGCTACATAATAAATAAAAGGGAGCTTCGTTATTTAGAATAAGGTAGATTGAATATTTTCAAAGACCACATGGAGCTTCCTAGTGAAATCAGGAAAGCTCTTAATTTGTTTATAAAATTTAATACTGATAATAAATTGTGAGACTTTTATGAAATTTTTCCATAGACTTAAAAACACTTATTCGTCGTGTTAATATGTATAAAGCTAGGAACAGCTACTAGAACTGTAACTAATTTAATCATTACAGAACATCAGTAGTCAGAATGAAAGGAGTCTTATCTTGAAAAAAATCATAATTATCTTGTTTTCTATCATTATGATAGTACCGACATTTGTAAGTGCACACACAAGTCTATCCACCTCCAATCCATCAGAAGGACAGGTTGTCACAGAGAATCTTGAACAAATCATCCTTACTTTTGCTACTACTATCGAGGAATTAAGCACGATGGAATTAGTTAAGGATGGAAATGTCATTCCATTAGAAGGAATCAAAGTTGAACAAAAGCATTTAATGGGAACAGTAACAAAACCATTAGAAAACGGATCATACAAAATCCAATGGAAAATTGTTGGAGAAGATGGTCACCCAATAAAAGGTGAAATTAATTTCGTTGTTCAAATTGAACAAAATGGAGTAGAATCTAATCCTGTTACTCCTGAGGATAGTGCTGTAAATCAAGGAGATGACAGCCAAACTGATCAAGGAGAAGAAAAAAGCGAAGAACAAAATATTGCTTCTGATGCAGTGGAAAATACCGATAATCAAAATAATAATCTTTCATCCATCATGTTCGTACCTTTTATTATTATCTTAATCATTATTTTAGGAATTGTACTTTTATTCTTTACTAAAAAGAAAAAGAGTTAATTGAATTGGCTGAGCATCCACTAAAAATCATGACAAAAAAGACAGGAAACCATTGTTCTCTTGTCTTTTTTTTCGAGGAGCAAAAAAATCTATAAATCTAAGACTTTGGTTGTATTCAAATATCAAGTTTAAGAAGTTATTATATTGAAATGTGATGGTTTTTGACCATTGTAATAGCTTAGAAAAAAGAAAGAGGTTTTGTGAATGGCGATTGATTCATTTGTCATGGCTTTTTTAGGTATGGATTTAGACTATGAAATGTGGAAAAACATAGGGATTTCTATTGGGATATTACTTTTATTCATACTATTTAGAAACTTATTTACCAAGTATGTATTCCGGTTAATTTTAAAATTGGCAGGTAAAACACCTACAGATTTTTTCACAAAAATCTTTTTAGCTTTTGAGCGTCCTTTAGGATGGGGTTTTATTATTTTAGGTTTATATCTAGCCATGGATTATTTTCCATTTATCGAACAGCATAATGCGTTATTTTTAAAATTCTTACGTTCGATGGTGATTGTATTAATTACATGGGGATTATTTAATCTGTCCTCTCCAACTAAAGGTATTTTAATTAGTGTGAATGAAAAGATTAATAATAAGATAGATCAAATACTGCTTCCGTTTATTTCAAGAACCATCCGCGTCATCCTGATTGCGATCAGTATCAGTATTATCGGGCAGGAATTTGATTATGACGTCAATGGATTGGTCGCTGGACTTGGTTTAGGAGGTCTTGCTTTTGCTTTAGCAGCAAAAGAAGCGGTTGGGAATCTAATTGGCGGTATCGTCATTGTCACAGAAAAACCTTTTTCGATTGGTGAATGGATTTTGACACCTAGTGTTGAGGGAACGGTAGAAGATATAAACTTCAGAAGTACTAAGATTCGAACCTTTAGTCAAGCGCTTGTAACCGTTCCAAATTCAACGCTAGCGAATGAACCGATTACCAACTGGAGCCGGATGGGGAAAAGAAGAATTACTTTCCATTTAGGATTAAACTATCAAACTTCTAAAGAACAAATTGAAAGAGTCGTTTCGCGGATTGAAAATATGTTGAGGACTCACCAAGATATTCATCCTGATACGATCATGGTAGCATTCGACCATTATAATGACAGCAGTCTTGATATTCTTTTATATTTTTTTACGAATACTACCGTTTGGGGAGAACATGTGAAAATTAAACATGAAATCAACCTGGCAATCATGGGAATTCTAGAGGAAGAGGGAGTAGAAGTCGCTTTTCCAAGCAGAACCATTTATGTATCTCCGCAATCTAGTGAACTATTTCAGACAATGGGATCATATGAATAACCAACTTTAAATAAACTCGCCAAAAGGTAACTCCAGCCTACATTTCAGAAATGTGGACAGTTAGCTACCTTGGCGAGTTTTTTCATTTACACAACGAACACATTAATGCCGGCAGCTGGAATCAGCATACAGCCCAAATTATAATTAACAGGATAAATAACACAACAATTAAATGAAAACCAAAACCTACTTCATATTCATTACTCATTTTGAAATACCTCCTTATTCTGGGAAGAATACATCTTATGATATTCGCCTAGAGATTGATACTAAAATGGAATAAAAATAAAAAAATACAGTGAATCAGGTTAAACAATTTAGCGGGCTATGTAGTATGATTAAGATTAATTCCAGTCTTTTTAAGTAGAGGTGACTAAAAAATGACTACTTCAGAAAAAAATGCAAGAACTTGCCCCAATGGACACAAGTATTATAAAAGCAGTGATTGTCCAACCTGTCCGGCTTGTGAGCAAATAAAGAAACCAAAAAATGGATTTCTTTCACAGCTCTCCGCACCAGCAAGACGAGCATTGGTGAACAATGGGATCACATCTTTACAGGAACTATCCACCTATAGTGAAAAAGAAATTTTGAAATTTCACGGAATGGGACCTGCATCTCTACCTAGACTTAGATCAGCATTACACGACGAAGGTTTATCATTTAAAAACTAACATCCTAGCTGTTAGTTTTTTATTGAACTTGCCTAAGCAGGATATTTTCAAAATAAGGAGAAATTAATAGTGATTATTGAAATAAAATGGGATGAGGAATTTCATGAGGTTGAAGAATGGGGAATATCAGATTCAAATTAATTCAATTAAACATTGGATAAAAATAGAGGGTAGTGAACATCAGACCACACCTTTGGTTCTTCTTCACGGCGGCCCTGGAGGAAACCATTACACTTTTGAAAGAACGATTGGCCCTTTACTCTCTGAAAAAAGGACAGTCGTCTATTACGAACAACGCGGATGTGGAAGAAGCCAAAAGCCTGTTTCTGATGAAGATTATAAAATTGAACAGCTTATATCTGATTTTAGTGAAATTAAAAAATGGCTCGATGTAGATAAGGTAGACCTATTGGGCTACTCCTTCGGCGGAGAGTTAGCGCTTGAAATTGCCTATGCACTGCCTGACGCTATCAATAAAATCGTGCTCTCTGGACCAAGTTTAATTGATTTAGAGATGGGAAAATTCATTCAAATTGCTGGCCTTATGTCAGTTGGTGAAACTCCTTTATTAAAACAAATCAATGAACTGCTAAAACAAAATCTCCCTATAAACATTTTATATGAAAAAGTTTGGAATTTGGTTGATACCAAAACAGTTGATCGGCTGTTATTTCAAAATCAAAGTATAGCGAGTCAGAACAGAAAGCTTTGGAGTGAAAGTCAGCTCACTAATACAGGATTAATGGCAAAAATAATTATGAGTCATCCTTTGGAAATTCCGTTACTGGATCGGTTAAACCACATTAATCAACAAACTTTAATTATTACTGGTATTTTTGATCGAAATACAGGTTTAACCATTTCCAAGCTCATACATAGTGCATTAAAAAATAGCCAATTGGTGCTCTTTAAAGAAAGTGCACATTTTCCTGACTTAGAAGAACCCTATCACTTTAGGGATACCGTATTAAACTTTTTAAATTCTTAATGTCCTAAATAGGAATCGCTCAATTAAAGAAGGATAAATGAATAATTTTAACCCCCAAAGCTATCGCTATGGGGGTATGCAAACTTTAGTCTTCTTCAGGGTTTTTAGGTCCGTTTAGATCCAATTGATAAAAAGCTAAATCCAGCCACGTATTGAATTTATATCCTGCATTTTTAATTGTCCCTGAATGAACGAAACCAAACTTCTCATGCATGGCAATACTTTTTTCATTTGCTGCATCGATACCAGCAATTAATGTTTTATACTCTCGTTCATTAGCAATTGAGATGATTTCTTTTAATAATGAAGTTGCAATCCCTTTTCTTTGAAAATTGGGATCTACATATATAGAATGTTCAATTGAATATTTGTAGGCAGGCCACGGTCTAAAGGGACCAAACGTTGCAAAGCCAACAACCCGTTTATCTAGCTCATAAACGATAACAGGATATCCTTCATCCATTTTTTGTTTTAACCAAATTTCTCGACTTTCTAGTGTTTGAGCCTTATAGGTATATACAGCCGTAGTGTGAAGGACTGCATCATTATATATATCTAAAATGTTCTGTAAATCCTTTTCCTGTGCAGATCTAATCAAAGTTGACACCCCTAAATTATAAATATGACGTTAATTATAACAGTGTAGGACTGCTATGAAAATAACTTTAGACAATGTTTGGATGGGTGCCAATTTTTTTCATATCATATGGTTATAACAACTTTTCCTTGGGCGTGACCTTGTTCGAAGTAACTAAACGCTTCTGACACATCACTTAACTTATATTTTCTATCGATAACAGGTTTAACTTCTCCGGTTTCGAGAAGTTCTTTCAGAAACAAAAGATCATGTTGATTGGGTCTTTGTAAAAAGCTGCCCATTTTCTTATTCGAGGTCTTGGAAATCCATGGCCCCAAGGTCATTGCCTGAAACATTTGCGCCTCCGAACCTCCAACATGAACAAAAATACCATTTTGATTTAAAGCACGTTTATAATCTGAAAGTGGTTGGTGCCCGTTAACACCAAGGATTACGTCATACCGGTAATTATTTTCGGTAAACTTTTCCTTTGTATAATCAATCACATGGTCAGCGCCAAGTGATTGCAAAATCTCTACATTTCTCGTACTGCACACACCGGTTACCTCAGCACCAAATGATTTTGCAATCTGTACAGCGAAAGTACCAACACCTCCAGAGGCACCATTAATCAATACCTTCTTTCCAGGTTGAATCTTTCCTTTATCCCGAAGACTCTGTAAGGCGGTCACACCAGCCATCGGAACGGCTGCTGCTTCCTCAAAGGATAGATTGGCTGGTTTTAATGCTATTGCGTTCTCAGGTACAGCTGCATATTCAGCATATCCACCCCAGCCACAGCCTGATAAGTCTCCGAACACTTCATCACCTGTTTGAAACAGTGTAACATTTTTTCCAACTGCTTCAACCGTACCTGCTATATCTCCACCAGGAATCGAATACTTTGGTTTAAACAAACCGAATGCGAATCGTGCTAAGAAAGGTTCTCCTTTTAAAAGAACGAGGTTCCCAAAGTTGACGGAGGTGGCGTGTACTTTTACCAATACTTGATTGTCCTTAGGAATCGGTTTTTCGACTTCTTTTACTTCAAGTACATCAGGTGGACCATATTTTTTATACACAATTGCTTTCATCATTACCTCCATAAAAAGTAATTACTGCATAAATAATGACTCTACAAGTATTAAAGTCCTAGATAAATAGATATTCCACAAATAGGGCTTCCATACATTGTTGTTAAAAATTTATGATGGAATCTCCTAGTAATGATGCTGGTATGTTGAATAGTGAGAAACTGCTGGCACAAGAACAACCATAGAAATTGCATATCTGATACAATATTCTAAATTGGAATAATTAGGAGGAATTAAAAAAATGACAAGGAAATTAGAGCTTATACATTCTAACCATTTAGCTCAAGTTGACTATGCCTATGCTAGTCGAGTTCCAGCAGGTATGGACTTATTATTTTTAGCCGGAGCATGTCCACTTACGAAAGAGGGAATCGTTCCTGATTCAAGTGATTATGTGAAACAGGCAAACCTTTGTGTGGAGAATTTGAAAGAAGCATTGAAAGAATGTGGTGCTGCTTTAGAAGATATCGTTTATACTAGAGTTCTGGTTGCGAGTCAAAACCAGGCGGACTTGGTAACAACGTGGGAAACGATTAGAAAAGAATTCGGTAATCATGATGTCCCAAGTACATTATCCGGGGTAACGGTATTAGGATATAAAAATCAACTGGTGGAAATTGAGGCAGTTGCTGCCGTAGAAAACCATACAAAATAATGATAGAGGACTCGATTTTTGAGTCCTTTTTTTCTAGGTGCAAGGTTACTATTTTCTAATTATTCTCTATTATTTTCCTATTCCGCCTATTTTGTAAGCGCTTTTATGTGAAGTGTCTCACATGTATAATAAGAGTATAGAAATCCAATAACCATAACTGGAGGAATCAAGATGCTGACAGAGCTTTTTCTTGAATTCAAAAATTGGTGGTTCGGTGAGTCAATGTATAATGAAGAGATAGAAGAATTTGAAAGAATTGAGTCTAAACACACAAGGGTTCATCATGATGAAGATATATATGAAATAATTCGAGTACATTAAATAATTCTATATTCTTAAGGAGACTCATTTGTGGAGTCTTCTTTTTTAATAGAGTCATTTCTTTATAGATATATAAAGGAGATGGCAACGTATTAGAGAATAATATCTTTATACTAATTAAAGGTAGGTAAAGAAATGGGAATGTCTCCATATTATAAAAAGATCAGAGAAAAAGTAGGCAGTGGATTAATTTGCATGCCAAGTGTTGCAGCCATAATACGGAATGATTCAGGAGATATATTATTTCAAAATAAAGGAAATGGCGAGAAATGGAGCCTTCCTGCAGGTGCAATGGAACCTGGTGAAGCTCCAGCAGAAGCTGTCGTTCGTGAAGTATGGGAGGAAACAGGATTAATTGTAGTTCCATCGAAGTTACTAGGAGTTTTTGGCGGCAAAGACTTTCGCTATCAATATCCAAATGGCCATCAAGTGGAATATAACATCTGTTTATTTGAGTGCAAGGTACAAAGTGGAACCCTGAGTCCAATTGATAACGAGACAGCCGAACTACGTTATTTCAGCCCAAAACATATGCCTGAGCTGGCATTACCTTATCCAAAACATTTATTTTACCAAAAGCAACATGATGAGGTATTTTTTCAGTGGGATGATGAGTGGTTAACAATCGAATAAGTTCATAATCTGTTTGATTTTTTGAGAATCGGAGGTTATTTTTCTATGCTATTCTTATTCTAATAGGAAGTCATATATCATATCCTTGGAGGGTTAAAGAATGAGCTGTGGTTGTTCAAGTCATATAAGAGATGGAAAAGATATCGTTGACCATGTGAAAAGTAAAGGAAAAGATAAACTTGCTCCAACAGTGGCACATGAAATTCACTGCGAATGTGGAGAAACATTCACGTTAAAAACAGTTGTTATGAATTGCCCAAAATGTGAAATGACTTACGCGGTAACACCTTGTGGGTCAAGTGATATCAATAATATTAAGCTTGCTGGTATAAAATACGCTTAGGTCAATATCTTAATGTTTAAGTTGCTGAAACAAAACCAGGCTGTCGAGAAAATCTCGACAGCCATTATTTTTTTCTCTTAACTTTTACCATACACCGGGAATATGATCTAATTCTTCTGACCGCATGTTAGCAATCCCTAAAACCCCTAGATGAAGGACTAATCTTTCTGGCGACTTGTTAGATTTGTCCTTAAGAGCCAAGATGAAGGACTAATCTTTCTGGCGACTCGTGAGATTTGTCCTTAAGAGCCTTTATGAAGGACTAATCTCTCTGGCAACTCGTAAGAATTGTTCTTAAGAGCACCGATGAAGGACTAATCCTTCTAGCGACTCGTAAGATTTGTCCTTAAAGGCCAAGATGAAGGCACAAGTATTCTGGAACATTGAATTTATTTGTTCTTCTGTTTTTTTATGATCGCTATCTTATCCAAGCTAGAGGCAATCACAATTCCCGTTGTATAGCGAATTAAATCGACAATAAGGAAGCCTTTACCAAGTACCAACGCTCCCAGTTGAGTTCCGCGAATCTGATTCATCCACTCCTCTTGATACAGCTGACTGAATTCGATACCATAGCTGAACAAAAAACTGAGAATAATCGCTGTCAACATATTCTTTTTCAAAAATAAGAAGCGTAAACCAAAATAGACCATCATTGCCCATAGGGCATCGCCAGCATTCTCTGCTATAAAGGAGAATAAGAGCTGGCTAAATTTTCTAGATGCTAGGCCCAACAGAATCGTGATTACAACAGCAATAAAATAGGTTTTCCTCAGTGGATAATGAGATACATTTTTAGAAATCATTGGCAGCACCTTTTTTCCAACGTATAATCTTCATTATATTAACACTTTTTTTAAGTATACAAGCATGAAATGTTAGATGGGGGGATTATAATGGACATATTTTTTATAGTGAGCATGTTGAGAAATATTATCGTTACTTTTTTTCATGATGCAATATGGGTGGCAGGCTTTTTTTTCTTATTACATAAGACCTTTGTAAGTGAACGACTTAAACAATTCTCTAAATATGTAATTCTAGTTGTTTTGGCTTCACTATTGCTTCATTCGGTTTTAACCAGTATCTATTTAATAGAGGTGTAAAGTATGCTAATAATTGAAGAAATTGAATCAATCGAGACCTATTTAGATCAACTCTCTAACCTTTTGGTGAAAGTGGTGGATGACGGTGCGTCCATTGGATTTTTACCGCCTATGAACTTATCAGATGCGAAACAATACTGGCAAACTGTATTAAATCCAAATGTCATTTTATTTATTGCTAAAATTAATAATGAGATCGTTGGAACTATCCAAGTTCATTTATGTACCAAGCAGAATGGTCTCCATCGAGCTGAAATTGCAAAGCTAATGACTGGTCCTAATGCACGACGAAAAGGGGTAGCTCGTGCCTTAATGAAAGTTGCCGAGGAGCGTGCGGTTAATGAAGGAAGAACGTTACTTGTTCTTGATACAAGAGAAGGGGATCCTTCCAATCATCTCTATCAATCCATAGGATTTATTCCAGCTGGAAGAATTCCGCACTTTGCTCTTTCCGGAAAAGGTGAATTAGATACCACTGTCATTTATTATAAAAAATTATCTAATTAACAAAGATTCTTTGTTCTTTTATTATATTTAAAAATATCAAGCATAAAGTGAACACAGATATCGAAATTAGCTTGTAGACCAGAAAAACAAATCCTTGGATACGTTCATATCCAGGGTTTATTTTTTTTAGAAGCATATGCAGGAGATATTAGTCGTGACGTATAGTGATAATGTTGATAAGATTATAAAAAAGAAGCTGACAAAAAACATTCATTAATGTGACTAGCGGGCTGAAAGCGGGATTGTTTATGAGAGTTATAGGTATTGATCTATCTGGGCCAAGTAATCATAAAGATACAGTTTTATCGGTATTTGAAAAACAGGATAGGGAATTGAAATTTCTTAAATTAATGAGTGATGTAAGTGATTTTACGATATTGGAAGAAATTAAAGCTCAAAGTAAGATTGATGAAGTTATCATTGGATTCGATGCTCCCTTGTCATATGAGGATGGCGGAGGGGATAGACAAGGAGATAAGCTTCTAAGACAGTTTATTATTTCGTTGGGGATGAAGTCTGGATCCATCATGCCTCCCACTTTCAATCGAATGGTCTATCTTACTTTGAGAGGGATTAAACTTACAAGGGAAATTGAAGATATGAAAACTTTCAATCCCATCTCCATTGTCGAAGTTCACCCAGGAGCTGTAATCGGTTCAAGACTTCCTCATGAAGATTTAAATTATGCCTTAAACTACAAACAAGATTTATTAGCTAGAACTTTTATAAGAAACTGGCTTGGCAAGCAACAATTAAAAGAGCTGCCTGCATTTATAGAAAAAGAAAGTCATACAATTGATTCGTGTGCAGCTGCTTTAGGAGCTTGGCATTGGAGGGACCCGTTGTTTCAGCCAAAATGGCTGCTTCCTGCAAATCCTCCGCTTCATCCATATGACTATTGTTGTTAATTTTATAAAGTAAGGGGGAATTAAGAGTGAGATATTATATTGTGGATGTATTTGCTGAAAACAAATATGAGGGAAATCAACTGGCTGTTTTTATTCCAGAGGGGAAAATGGAAACGACCGAAATGCAAAAAATCGCAAGAGAAATGAATTTCTCAGAAACAACCTTTATTTTGTCAGGGTTACAAGCTAATGGAGGGTATGATGTTAAGATTTTCTCTCCTGATTCTGAATTGCCTTTCGCAGGGCATCCGACCCTTGGAACAGCTTATGTTATCAGGAATCTATATGACCGTTCAGAAGAAAGGGAAATAAAACTTAATTTACCTGTCGGACAAATACCAGTTGTGTTTGAAGATCAATACGCCTGGATGACCCAAAATCAACCTGAATTTGGTTTGAATGTTGAGATTGATAGAATAACAGCAGCACTCCAAATTAGTCGAGAAGATATTAACACTGACTTTCCGATACAGGCTGTATCTACAGGATTACCAAGTGTAATTGTCCATTTAAATTCATTGGATGCTGTAAGTCGTTGTAGAATTAACCACGCTGCCTTTGAGAAGCTATTGCAAGATATTGGAGAAGTTAATCTACTAGTATTTACAACAGAAACTGCAAATTCCGAAAACGATCTTAACGTAAGATTGTTTATGTGCAATGCCGGATATTTAGAAGACCCGGCAACAGGAAGTGCGAATGGAAACTTAGCAGGCTATCTATTGAAATATAACTTTTTCCATTCAATCGAAATAAACTATCGTGTTGAACAAGGTGCTTTTATCAACAGACCATCGCTGCTAAAAATACATGGAAAAAAGACCGACGACCACTATCTGATTCAAGTCGGCGGCCGTGTTTTTGTCATTTCAGAAGGTAAATGGTATTAAGAATCAAGTGAAGGGATATTTACTATGCAAACATTGCCTCAAACACAACCAGTAAAAAAATACATACCACTTTCATTTTTTGTTATTTTTCTAGGATACCTCGTTTTTGGTTTATCAGAGAATATCAAGGGTCCAGCGATTCCTCAAATGCAACTCGATTATGGGATTGACGAGCTGCAGGTTGGGTTCCTATTAGCCATTAATTCGATTGGATTTTTAATTGCGTGCAGCTTTACTGGTGCTCTTTCATCAAAAGCCGGCATTAAGCTTACGAGTCTAATCGCTTTTGGTGTCATGGCAATATCAGGGGCATTTATTTATTTTTCTAGTAACTTTGCTATCTTTTCGGCATCCTACTTCATTATGTATTTAGGAAACGGGATGTTGGAAATTGTGCTGGCCATTTTAGCTGCCAGAATTTTCACAAAGAATACTGGCTTTATGATGAACCTGTCTCATTTCTTTTATGGACTTAGTTCAACTGCTGCACCATTAATGGCAGCGGGCTTAATGGGTATGACGTTTATCGGCGGTCAAGAGCTAGGCTGGAAGGGAATGTATTTTTTTATGCTCTCCTTATGCATCATCCCTATGATCCCAGCATTTTTTAGTAAACTTCCAGTTGATCAAACAACTACTCACGAGCGCCTGCCGATTAAGATGTTCTTAAAAGATCGGGTAGCATGGTTCATTATTATCATTCTGTCGTTTGGGGTAATTTTGGAAATTTCGATTGCAGGTTGGCTCGTAAACTTTCTTGAAAGATCTTTTCATTGGAGTGGAGCGGCGGCTTCCGGTATGTTATCCATCTTTTTTCTCTGTTTTATGATAGGAAGGTTACTTCTAGGCTTTATTACCGATAAGGTTGGATTTATGATATCCATCATTGTTTTTTCTGGTCTTGCCGGAATTACGACCATTTTGGCTACTTTATTCGGACCTTCAGGGGTTTGGTTATATGCAGCTGCCGGGTTTGGGATTGCCCCCGTATATCCAACCGTTATGGCATTAATAGCAAAAAGATATCCGAATGGAATTGACGCTGCTATAACAGTGACCGTAACAATTATGGGCATTGTCGTTGTGGTCAGTAATTTATTCTTAGGTGCATTGATTGAATTTTTTAAAAGATGGTTTACTAGTTTTCTTGGAGCAGAGATGGGTCTTATGAGAGGTTTTCAGGCAGGGTTTATTTTCATGGGCGTCTGCGGGTTGTTATGCTCTGTTTTTAGTATTATGCTATATCGCTATTTGAAGAAGCAGAATGAAGTGATGTAAACGAGGTGACCGTTTAGGTTGCCTCTTTTCATTGAGAGGAGGGGAAAGATCGGTGAATAAACCATTTAAAGAATTGATCCATTCCGAAGAAGAATTGCGTACGCTGATTGGTTTTCCAAGTGAATTAGTAGAAAGAAAGACCATTTCATACCTAGACCATAATTGTGCTGAATACATATCTAAATCACCATTTTAAGGATAGTGAGCAGCTTGAACAGATGGCAGTAAGAGGGCGTACTCCTTTATTGGGTATTGGAATAGAAGTAGAGGAATGTTTCATCCATTGCGCAAAAGCGTTTAAACGTTCAGGTGTATGGGATCCAAGTTCGTGGTTGGAAGAAAAATCATTACCGTCTGCTGCCAAAATACTATTTGAACATGCCAGGTTACCTGATAGCTGTACCGAGTCCATTGAAGAAAGGCTAAAAGAAAGCTATACAAAGAGACTCTATTAAATTTTGAACAAGCATATCTCGATACTCCGATATATACTTGTAAAAGAAACGTTTGATTCCCTTTCAGGATAAAAACCAGAGGTAACGGGAACCAAAGAACTTTGCCAGTATCCAAAAAAGTAATCTATAAAAAATCCCAAGTGAACCAAAATCACTTGGGATCTTATTTTTATAGATACGGACTTTCATGCTTCGCCTTAAGCATATTCCAACGACGGTCAACTTCCTTATCAAACATCTCTAACATGTCTTTGCTGTTCTCATTAAGCAAATGTTTCGTTTTACCCATCAGCTTTAACCATTCGGATACGGCTAACCGTTTATTTTTTTCTTCAGGATTATAAGTAACCGTTGTAATCCCGTGTTCGACTTCATAAAGAGGGAAGAAGCACGAGTTAACAGCAGCCTCAACAATCGTCTGACCTAATTCATCCTTTGATTTCCAGTTTAATGGACAGGTAATTAATATTTTGCCATAAACCAAGCCTTCATTGTTGGCATACCACTGGGCTTTAGCAGCTTTCTTTAAAAGGTCGCGATCGAAAGCTTCGGTACCGGTAAATACATAAGGAATATGAGTAGCTGCCATTATTTGAGCAGTATCCTTGTGATGGAATGGTTTTCCATTCTGGAACCCACCAATATTAGATGTGCTCGTCATATGCCCCATCGGAGTAGAGTAGGACAGCTGACTGCCTGTATTCATATAACCTTCATTATCGTACTCAAGGATAATCATTTTATGGTTCCTTAATGCCGTTCCAATCGCAGGACCCATGCCGATATCCATACCACCGTCACCTGTCACCATTACGAATGTAAAGTCATCGCTCAATCCTAATTCCGCTAATTCACCGCGTCTCTTTCTTTCATGGAACATCTCCACAAGCCCGGAAAGGGTAGCAGAGCCATTTTGGAATAGGTTATGAATATACGTGGCTTTATGAGAGCTATAAGGGAACCCAGTGGTTACAACCATTGCACACCCTGTATGGAATAAGGCAACGATGTCACCTTCAATTCCTTTAAAAAACAACTCCAGCCCTGAGAAAATACCACAGCCTGGGCAGGCACCGTGACCTGAAGCTAGTCGCTTTGGTTTCTTCGTTAAACTCCGTAACGGCGGGATTTTGACTTTGAGTTCCCCCGTTTTTTCATCAGGGGTTACCGTGATGAGGCCCGTATTTAAGTCTTCTTTTTTCATCGGATTTAAAACTCGTTTAGGCGCAAACTCTGGCTTCCCAGGATTATGCCCAAAGTAGTCGAACGGCTTTTCAACAATGCCTTTCTCAGTCGCTTCTAATGCTAACTGGAAAAATTGTTCCGCATCATCTGCATAAAAGTCTTTCCCGCCTAGTCCGTAGATTCGGTTGATCACCTTCGTATGTGCATTTCCAACCGTTTGCAGTGCTGCTCTTACTTCAAGCGCCATGTTGCCGCCATGTGCTCCGTAGGAATCGGCACGATCACCGACGGTTACCGCTTTTACGTTTTTCAAGGCTTCGGCAATTTGTTTTTGAGGGAAGGGACGTATCATATTTGGTGAAATCACACCAGCTCTAATCCCTTTCAATCGTAGGCGGTCAACCACGTCTTTACAAACCTCAGCAGCAGAATTCAGCATAAATACCGCCACCTCAGCATCCTCCATACGGTATAAATCAAGGATAGGATACTCACGACCCGTTAATTCAGCATATTCTTTTGAAATTCGCTCGAAAACGGCTTCCGCATTGTACATCGCTTCTGATTGTTGATAGCAGTTATTAATATAATCAGGTTCATTCATATATGGACCAATGGTTACCGGGTTCTCACGGTCTAAAGCATGAGGGAAGTTCCTTGGCGGTTCCCCGATAAATTTTTGGACATCACTTCTATTTTTAATCACCTGAACTCGGCGTTTTTGATGGGAAGTAAAGTATCCGTCAAATGAAACGATGACTGGCAGTCGGACAGCCGGATCTTCTGCTAATTTAATCGCAATAATGTTCATGTCATAAACAATTTGCGGATCACGGGCCATTAGGATTGGCCATCCAGTATTCAACCCGAAATATAAATCTGAATGATCACCATGGATATTTAATGGACCTGAAACAGACCGGTTAACTAAATTTAATACCATCGGAAACCGGGTTCCTGATTGAACAGGGAGCTGCTCTAACATATAAAGGAATCCATTCGCACTAGTTGCATTAAAAACACGCCCGCCGCCAGTTGAAGCCCCATAGCATATCCCTGCAGAACCGTGCTCGCCATCTGCCGGGATTAAAACAATATCATGTTCTCCTCTGGATTTCATCCCATCAAGGAATTGGGCAACCTCCGTTGATGGGGAAATAGGGAAGTATCCCATGACATGATAATTTATTTGATGAGCAGCATAGGCCGCCATTTCATTACCAGATTCAAATACAAAACTTTGTTCGACCGTACCTAGTTCGGTTTTGAGGTTTTCTTGGTTTATTTCAATGGACAAATTGATCCCGTCCTTTCCTTAGTTTTGAGTCACTAAATCAAATAAATGGGGTACACGGTTGTTATCCGCATAACCGTCATTGTATTCACGTTCTCCTGATAGCGCTTCCACAGGGCAGGCGGTGACGCATTTCAAGCAGCCTTTGCAATATTGGTAGTCAATTCCTTTAAGAAACATTTGCGGCCGGCCTTTTTTATCTGCTTTTTCTTCCCATACAAAGCAGAAATCTGGGCAGGCAGTATCACATGCGGCGCAATTGATACATTTTTCCTCATGAAAATGAGGGAGCATACCGGCGCGTGAAATACTTAAATCCTTTAAAATGCTGTTGCCTGGATTAATGATCATACCGCCAATGGCCTGAGTTTCATAACCAAGAACAGGTTCTGGTCTTGAAAAAGGTTTTGGTTCGACGCCATTTTTCGGAAGATACGTTTTAAATTCTACTTCATTAAATCCACGGTCAAATGTCCGAATATTCGGATCAACCAAATGTGGATATTTTTTTTCAAAGGTACGACGAATCGTTTGTTTCATGGACTCTGGATCTAAAAAGTCCAAAATACGATAAAGCGCACCGAGCATAGCAGTGTTTGCCTTTGTTTGTTCTTCAAGAGCGATACCAGTCGCGTCAATGATGGCAATGGTTCCACCCGCAATTTTCATGAGATTTTTTAGTTCGTCAGGGGATTTTTGTGAGTTTACTAAGATTGTGCTGTCAGGGAAGATCCCGCTTGTGCAGTCGATGGTTTTAAACAGGGCATCATGGAAAATACCGACAACATGAGGGCGTTCTATAGGTGTGGTGTCTCGAATGTTTGTTTCTGGTTCACAAAACCGAATATGGGCTTTTACTGGGGAACCTTTTTTCTCTGAACCGTATGATGAAAAACCGACTCCATTCAGTCCGTTTCCAACCACTCCATCCTCAGAAAGCATTTTACCAGCCAGATTCGCACCTAACCCGCCAATGGACTCAAGGCGGATTTCAAAAAATCCTAATTCATTTGTTTTTGGTAATTTTGACAAAAGTATTCCTCCTATCAGTGAATCGGAGTTTAATATAGAATATTATAAATATTCTATAAATTAAATTATTTTAATTGTAACAGGTCACCAAAACAAATACAACAGATTTTTGAAATCAGATGTAGGAACACATATGGTGTTGGTTTTATGAGATTATTGAAATATGAATGTGATATATAACAGATTTAATTATGTTATATAACATAAAGAGAGGACGAGAATGATAGGTTGTTTGTAGTTCACTTGTGCCCAGTTTATTCATATAATGCTAAAAGTAAAAGACATGAAAAACTAAAAATTCATCAAAGCCTTTTCAAAGTTAAGGTAAGAATTTTTAAGAGCAGGAGGGGAATTATGTGAAATTTACCATTCAATATATACCCCTAAATAAAATCAAACCTGATGTATCCTTGAAAGTAACAGAACACATAAAAAGAATGCAGAGATTGATGTGGGACTGCATGTTTGTATTGGTTGTCAGAAAAAATCGAAGGGATAACAGCTATACAATTATTAGCGGTCAAGATCGTTATGATTCCCTCCGAAAACACACGAAAAGTATTTATGCTCCTTGTATCGTTGATAAAAGCACACCTTCCGGAACCTTATCTTGGTTACATCGCTTTCGCAGAAAACAACCGCTGGATGATTTTCCGTTAATGCCATCAAGCTGGTCCATCGTACGTTCCTTTTTAAAACAAGAGCCTCGTTTTAAAAAACTTTCCCGATCACAACAAATAAGAGTCCTTCTTTTAGCTGCCCACTATAAAAAAACAGTCATTTATTCAATGAAAACGACTGTTGATGATCTATTAAGGGACCGATAAAAAAAGAGTTTGGATATTTCCAAACTTTTTTCTATTTTATAAGAAAAAAATAGAAAAACATATGTATGAGAATGCCAACTCCAATCATATTAAACTAATTAATAATCACCTTGTTTATGGCATTGATATACATCTAGTAGTATTTTACCATAATTATCCAAAAACAAGAGTAAAATCATACTTTTCTCCTTAAATGATGATGACTTAAAAACGGGGAGAAGAGCAGAAACTCATTTCCTGCTCTTTATTTACTACTCAATCTTTACCTTAATGTGATCGATCGCATTATATCCATAATCCTTTCTATTCCAATAAGGTTTGATCGGCTGCGTTTGACCATAAGAATCCGTCGCTTTGGACATAACGGTATAGTTACCTTTTTTAACTGCATACCAGTCAAAAGACCAAGAAACCCATTTGTAGCCCAAATTGTAATTTGTTACCTCCGCAATAGACCATGTTTTTCCATGATCTATACTGATTTCTACCTTTGTGATGGAGCCTTTACCAGTCCAAGCTATCCCTTTTATTTCATGTTTACCAGCATTTAAACTAGCCATATCTATCGGTTTTTGGATCGTTGAATTTACATTCATAGTGGTGACCGGGTGAGCACCATCGTCATTATCTTGATTTGGATAATACATATAGTCAATCTTCTGGAAAGGGCCAGTAAAATGGGAACCTATGACACTTATTTGCTTTATCCATTTAACAGACGCCATACCATACCAAGATGGAACAATCAATCTGAACGGAAATCCATGTTTAAAGGATAATGGTTGATGGTTATATTCATAGGCTATAATCGTATCTGGATGTAATGCCTTGTCTAATGGTAAACTTCGAGAATAAGAGACCTCCTTGTCTAAGTCGGTTCTTTTTCCAACATCATATCCTTCCACGACCACTTCTTTTGCTTCTTTTTTTATTCCCGAGATCTCAAGCAGAGTACGCAAAGGCACACCTTTCCAAACGCCTTGGCTCATAGCACCCTTTTCCCATTGTTCGCCAAATACCTTTGGCTCGAATAGGCTGCGCTTATTACCCGCACATTCAAGGACACCTTCTATGGTTTTAGAGGGCAATTGAAGGATATTTAGCATGGAAAGCAGTAAGGGGGTAGAAACCAATCCATTTATTAGAATAAAGTAGTTTGAATAGGTGAGTTTTGGATAAGAAAAGTGGTTACGCCGATAAAATAAAGGGGTTTGGATTATATCATTCTCAATAAAGTGAATCGGTGTTTCCTGATTTTCAGGTTCTAAACTACGTGTTGTTAAAAAAGGTTTCACAACAGGATGTTTTGGCTCCATCATTTCCTCCTTAAAAAAGCAGTCATTTAAAATGTATGTTTTATGTGGTCGTAAGAAAACCTTAAATTTACTTTTTGAGGACATATGTCCTAACGAAAAACTCTTGATTTATCATTTAATTAGAATATAAATCTAGATAAAATTGGAGAGAAGAGAGATGAAAGGGAGTTTATTTGCATTTTTAGGCGGTGCTTTTATTACACTTCAGGGTGTGGCGAATACACGTATTAGCGAAGATATCGGCACGTGGCAGACAGCAGCCATTACACAATTCACGGGATTTATCGTAAGTTTAATGATCATGATATTTGTAAAAGATGAGAAATGGAAAAGGTTAAAGAATGTAAAACCCCTATACTTGACTAGTGGTGCTTTTGCAGCAATTATTATTTTTAGTAATGTCGCATCCATACAATACGTGGGTGTTACCCTTTCGATTTCGGTCCTATTAATAGCACAGTTAAGTCTGACCTTTTTAATTGATGGCAAGGGCTGGTTCGGAATACCGAAGCAAAAGATGCGGTTACCTCAGTTCGTAGGAATTGCGATGATGATAGCGGGTGTGGTCATACTAAGGTTTTGATGTACCGAATTGCTCAATGTTGGAGGTAGAAACATGAAAGAAATAAAAGATCCCAAGTTATTACAGTCTTATTTGCAGGCTCACCAAATAGAATCCATTTTTAATGAAGCAATCATGCCATACTTATCAATATATCATTTCGACCAAGGGGAGCTGATCTTATCCCAGGGTGAACCATCCAAGTATTTGTATGTCCTGGTAAAAGGTAAAATAAAAATCTACACCACTTCAGCAGAAGGGAAAACACTTATTTTATCCTTTAAAACACCGATTGAAGTGATAGGGGATATTGAATATGTGCAGGAGATCGATACCATCAATACGGTGGAGGCTGTTTCATCGGTCTATTTGATTGGCGTGCAACATACTTTACTGAAAAAATTAACAAATGATTATTCACCATTTTTACAATTTATCTTATCAATTATTACCGAGAAGTTTTACTTAAAGAATAATTCAATGAGCTTCAATTTGATGTATCCGGTTGAGGTTCGTTTAGCAAGTTATTTATTGTCCGTTACCCAAGATGAAAATGAATCTTTATTTTCTGGGCAGCTATGTACCACTAGCTTGACTGATACCGCAAACCTTATCGGTACCAGCTATCGCCACTTAAATCGAGTTATTCGGCAATTTTGTACTGATGGTCTGGTAGAGCGTAGTAAAGGATACATCCTTATTAAAGATAGAGAAGGCTTAAAAAATTTAGCCGGAGGTAATATTTACGAGTAGATAAGATGAGGACCAAAAACGAAGCGTTGGAATCGTTATAGCTTGCAGCTAATCATGAGCTTCTATTAAAATATTACACATTGGAGTGAATCAAATATGATTCTAGGACTACTATTTGCCATACTGGCTGGAGCATTAGTCGGTCTGCAAAATATATTCAATAGTAAAGTGGGGGAACACGCTGGTTCATGGACAACAACTACCTTAGTCTTAGGTTTAGGATTTGTTGCTTCATTTACTCTAGGTTTCCTGTTTGAAGGTAAAGAACTTTTTCAATTACAAAATATGAAAACATGGTACTGGTTTAGTGGGTTGATAGGAATTGGAGTAGTAACCTGTGTCGTGCAAGGTATAAAGTTGCTTGGTCCAACCTATGCGATTTCCATTCTTCTTATATCACAGCTGGGAATTGCATTATTGTGGGATTCATTTGGCTGGATGGGAATTGAAAAGGTACCATTTACCCTTCAACAATTAATAGGTGTACTCGTAATCGTTGCTGGCATTCTTGTTTTTAAAATGAGCGGTGAACCTAACTCGACAAAGATGCCTAATGGCTTAAAAAGTGTACCTGCAGAAAAGTAAACAGAGGATGGAGAGTTACCTTTTGAAAAATTATAAAACGTTGTTTTTTGATGTAGATGATACTTTATTAGATTTTGGTGCAGCGGAAAAATTAGCGTTACAACTTCTTTTCGAGAAGCAGAATATTCCGCTTACTACTGAAATGGAAGAAAAGTATAAGAGAATAAATCAAGGTCTTTGGCAGAGGTTTGAAGAAGGAGAACTGAGCCGGGATGAGGTTGTCAATACACGCTTTTCTCTTCTTTTTCATCAATATGGAAAAGATGTTGATGGGACCTTACTAGAAAAAAACTATCGATCATTCCTCGAACAAGGACATCAATTGGTGAACGGTGCTTTTGAACTTATTACAGAACTTACTTCCCAATATGACTTATATATTGTCACGAATGGCGTGTCTAGCACACAGGATAAACGATTACGTGCTTCAGGTTTATATCCACTGTTTAAAGGGATCTTCGTTTCCGAAGATACAGGTTTTCAAAAACCAATGAAGGAATATTTTGATTATGTTTTCGCCAGAATTCCTCATTTTGAAGTGAACCAATCAATTATTATCGGTGATTCGTTAAGTGCTGATATTTTAGGCGGGGCACAGGCCGGGATGGATACCTGCTGGTTTAATCCCAAAATGAAACCGAACTATACTGATATTAGTCCAACGTATCAAATCCATAAGCTTGAAGAATTGAAACGAATATTAAATGTAAAGGATAGAATAGGTGCCTGTTAATTTGACATATAAAAGGAGTGTGGACGATGGAGTTAAACTATGAAATCATTACTGATGAAGAAATTGAAACCTGTAGAGATTTATGTAATGAACTGATGGCGTTTCAAAAATCGAAAGCTCATATAACCCCTGAGCTATTTGATCATATGAATTTTGACACTCGGATGGTTCCTTCCGTAAAAAACGCCATACACAATTACATTGTCGTTGTAAAAGATGGTGAGAAAATTATCGCTTACGTTTATTCCAATATCTCTCCGAAAGAAGCCTATTCTAATGATTTCGCAACATTCTTTGACCTGACATCGGTTCAAAAAAAGAATGTAGGTTGTCTATCGCAATTTTATATAAAAGATGAATATAGACACTATGGGATTGGATCTAAGCTTTTCAATATGTCCATGGAGTGGCTAAAACAATTTGATAATGTAGAGGATTATTTTATCTTTGTCTCAAATGGTAATGATCACGCCTTGGAATTTTATAAATATAAAGGATTTTCAGTAAGTCATACCATATTGGATGGTTTTATCACGGTTTTACGAAAATAGGATGTGACCATTCTTCCATACATACCTTGGGTCCTAGACACTCCTCTACTCCTCAAGTCTTAGATAAACTTACTACTTCAGTATCTTCAGCCAAATTTAATACTCTACTATACTAAGATTACATTATATAATGGAGTGGAGAAAGATGACTGAATCAATATTATCCCTAATTAAAGAATGGGGGATATGGGGTGTGTTATTTTCCTTATTTATTGAAGGAAGTGCTCTTCCTTTTATCGGCTCGTTCATCATGGTTACAGTGGGATTTATTTTAGATTTAACCTGGTTTGAGAGGGTATGGATTTCATTAGCAGGCAGCTTCTTGTATGCGATTGGGAGTTGGATTCCTTATTTTATTGGATATAAATTCGGAAAATCTGTTGAAGACAGGTTAAGTAATGCAAAAAAAGAAAAATTATCCAAGGCTAAGATGGCCTTTAGCAGGAATGGAATTTGGAGTGTGGCCATTTCAAGCCCGCTTCATTTAGGGAATTTTGTTCCTTTTTTAGCAGGAATGTCACATATGAAACTTCGAACGTATACACTACTTACAATAATTGGGATTGCGCCATCCACCTTACTATTTTTAAGTATTGGTCATTTTTATCCAGGTGATTTCCAAACCATTATGAATACAATAACGGATTATCAACGATTACTATTCATTTTGTTTGGCTTCATCACTTTATCTTATATGGGTATAAAATTATTCGGTTATCGTAAGCAAAAGAAATTGCTGAAGCATAATGTGTTGAGCTAGATATCCTTTTACTAAAAACACCTGAAATGAAGTGACCCCGTAAAGTTAGACAGGTTATTTCGTTAGGCAGCTTGTTGGGCCTGAACTCGGTACTGTACTGGGCTCAGGCCTTTTAATTTTGCCTTAATTCGTTTGTGATTGTAGTAATCTATATATTTTTCTAGTTCTTGTTTGAAATGGTCGACACTTTCAAATTCTTTTAGATACAGAAATTCTGATTTCAAAATCCCGAAGAAATTTTCTATAACGGCGTTGTCGTAACAGTTTCCTTTACGGGACATACTTTGCGTAATACCTCGCTCGTTTAGGGAATGTTGGTATTTTTTCATCTGGTAGTGCCAACCTTGATCTGAATGAATAAGTAGTTTATTGCCGTCGGTTAACCGTTCAAAGGCTTGATATAACATCCTTGAGACAAGTGAATAGGTCGGTCTTGATCCAATTGTATATGTAATAATTTCTCCATTATATAGGTCCAATATCGGGGATAAATATAGCTTCTCTCCAAATAATTTAAACTCTGTAATGTCTGTAACCCATTTCTCATTTGGTTCTTCAGCTTTGAAGTTGCGATTTAAAATATTTGGTGCAATTTTACCTACTTTACCTTTATAAGAGCGATATTTTTTCATTCTGACGAGACATTTTAGACCTAGTTCTTTCATGATACGCTGTACTTTTTTGTGATTTACTTTGTGTCCACGATTTCTAAGTTCATCACGAATACGGCGGTAGCCAAAACGGCCTTCATGTTCGTCATAAATGGATTGAATCAATCCCTTCAGCTCTGCATCTGTATCAGGACGCCCCATGTTTTTCACCCAATAATAATACGTACTACGGGGGATATCTGCGAGTTGTAAAAGTGCTTTCACCGGAAATTCATGCCTTAATTCAAAGACTACTTGCGCTTTGTCTTTTTTGGTGATTTTTCCTTGTTTTGAACTAAGGCATTCAACTTTTTTAAATATGCATTCTCCATACGTAAACGTTCTAATTCCATTTGGAGTGCTTCCATTGACCCTTCCGCTGGTACTTGTTTATTGGATGTTTTTTGATTCTCATTTTACATAAATGGACGTCCCTCTTTCTTTATTTGTAGGGCATCCAATCCTTCTGATTCATAAGCGATTTTCCATTTTAAAAGTGTTGAAGGTGATGGAATATTAAAGATCGCTGCTGTTTCCCTGATAGACGTCCCTTGCTCGTTCATATAATTGAGTACGTCTAGTTTATACTGTTGAGGATAGGATGTATACCGTTTTTCAAAGGCATCTTCACCAAAAAGATTATATTGTTTGATCCACTGAAGGAGTACACTATGATCTACACCGATTGAACGAGCAATTGTTTTCACTCCATCATTACCATTTAGATATTCTTTTACTGATTGTATTTTTTGCTCTGTCGAAAATTTCGCCATTAAAAAATGCACCTCGAATTGTTAGAGTGTGTCTAACAATTCGGGTGCACTTCAAAAAAAGGTGTTTTTTCCTTTACATGGGTGATACCCCGGAAGGGAAACTTATACAAGAGTAAAATCAATCAAGTGGATTTTTTTCGAATTCCGAGATTAAATTACCTATGTTCGGGGTATTTCATGTATATCAATTTCTATTTTTATTATAATAATGGAAATTTTTATGAAGAAATTGGTGCAAAATAGTATTAAATGGGTATAAACATAAATTATACTATTATCAGATTGCATCATGCATAGGGGGATAAAATGGAACTTTCATTGTTATTAGAGTATGGATGGGTTTTACTTATTTTAATTTTGTTAGAAGGCTTATTATCTGCGGATAATGCTTTGGTGTTAGCAATTATGGCAAAGCATTTGCCTCCAGACCAGCAAAAGAAGGCGATAAATATTGGTTTAATGCTTGCCTTCATCTTTAGGATTGGTGCGATCTTTATCATTTCGTTCTTGTTTCATGTTTGGTGGATTCAAGCAATCGGTGCTGCGTATTTAATCTTCATCGCATTAAAACACTTGCTTAAAAAAGACCATGGCGATAGAGACAAAGCAGGTAAGAGCTACCGGGCTACTGTCGCTCAAATCGCGTTAGCTGATATCGCCTTTGCTGTAGATTCCATTTTAGCAGCAGTTGCTCTCGTTATTGCACTACCGGGCACGCCAATGGGTGAAATTGGCGGAATGGATGGCGCGCAATTTATCGTCATCTTACTCGGTGCAATCGCTGGCTTAATCGTCATTCGGTTTGCAGCCGGTTTCTTTGTTAAAATCCTGACACAAAGACCAGCTCTTGAAACAGCGGCGATGTTACTAGTTGGCTGGGTTGGAGTTAAGCTATTAATGCATACTCTTGCTCACCCAGCACTGCACATTATTCCGCATGATTTTGTAGAAGGACCGATTTGGAATACCATCTTTTGGTCGGTTATGCTTTTAATTGCTTTAGGCGGATGGTTCTTATCAGGAAAAAAAACACAACACTCAACTTAATTTACGTCAATTAGAAAATGGCTTGGAATCATACCAAGCCATTTTCCATGGAAAATTGGGAGGGAAAATCGTAATAATGAATAGAAAGGATGAAAATATGAATTTTTCCTTCGATCATTTAGTCTGGTTTAACCATAATCCTGAAAACGCAATACATTCGCTTTCAGGACAGGGTATCCATGTGGTGCAGGGCGGCCGTCATGAATCATGGGGAACCTACAATACACTCAGTTATTTTGGTTTAAGCTATATTGAATTTTTGGGAATTGAGAAAATAGAGATAGCTGAACAACACAAAGAAAATCGATTAATTACACAAATTGTTCAGCAGCTCAATAAAGAAAATAGGGAAGGTCCTGCTAAAATTGCCATTCGAACCAATCAAATAAATGAATTGGCGATAAAGCTGAAACAAGACGGGTTTACCGTATACGGTCCGCTTCCTGGACAACGAGTTACTGCGGCTGGTGAAGTGATCGGCTGGTCACTACTATTCATCGAGGATCATCCTAATCAGCTATCACTTCCTTTTTTCATCCAATGGGAGAAAAGTGATAAACAAAGATTAGCTGCGTTTGAGGAACAAGGAATGTTAGGCAGGCATAGCGGCACAAATTCGCAATTTAAAAGTGTCGGTTTTGTTGTAAGGGATTTAGATGAAACGATAAGAACTTGGGGAAAACTCTTAAATCTAACCCCGTGTAAAGAGTTCTGGGACGAAGCCTTACATGCACGGTGTCAAACATTAGAATTACCTGGAACTGATCTCATGTTTTGCACACCACTTGGAGAAGGAACAACAGAAAAGGTCTTACATGAAAGAGGGGAAACACCTTTTCTTGTAAACCTGTCTGAAACAAACCAAAGCAAATTTATTGAAATCATGAATGGCTATTGGCGTTTTCGGTAGTCAGACTATTCTTAATTAATAGAGGGACGTTTACATGACAAAGACAAAATTAATTTTAGTAGAGGGACTGCCTGGTTCGGGAAAGTCGACAACTGCGGAAATGACACATGAGCTTTTAAAAGAATGGAATGTCGATACAAAGTTGTTTCTTGAGGAAAATGTGGAACATCCAGCAGATTATGAGGGACGCTCTTATTTCTCAAAAAATGAATTTGAGCAGTTTTTGGAACAATATAGTGAAGCAAAGCCCATATTATTAAAACATTCACTCGAACGCTGTGATGGATTTGTATTGCCGCAAAATAAGCTAAGACAAGACCTTGGTGAATTCAAAGTTCGTGATTCCTTTTGGGATCACATTTGGAATCATGATGTCTATGAACTGCCGTTAGAAAAGAACATAGAGCTAATAACGGATAAATGGAAAAGGTTTGTCGACCAGGCGTTATCGGGAAATGAGACGTATATTTTTGAATGCTGCTTTATTCAAAATCCTGTAACCATCAGTATGATCAAATATGGTGCCTCTCAGGATGTCGTCATGAATTATGTAACGCAATTAGCTCATATTATTGAGCCGTTAAACCCCGTTTTACTTTATGTAGAACAACAAGATTTGTCTCGATCCTTTAAAAAAGCTGTTCAAGAACGTCCAAAAGAGTGGTCAACTGGTTTTATGGATTACTATAATAACCAAGGCTACGGGAAAATGCATGGTGCTCAAGGAATCGATGGAACCATTGCAGTCTTAGAAGCAAGATATCAAGTAGAAACGGTTATTTTCAATTCACTCAAAATGGTGAAACATAGAATTGATAATTCAAAGTTTGACAAATCCCTTCACGCAAGCCAAATCAAGGAAAAGTTCTTGAATTCGGTAATAATGTAAAAATGTAAGGCTTGAAATCAGAGTGTGCACATTGCCTCTGATTTTTTTATCGTATTTTACTTATTTTGTTGGATTTACGACAAAGACAATAACACTTTTATCTAAATCAAAATCCCAGTCGACAAAAACATCAATGATTTGTGTATCCAGTATTCCTTCAAAGTGGTTATTGTTATGAAGCAGTCCTTTTTCGAGTGTCCGTTTTGCCAGTTTAAGTTGTTCCTGCATACCTTGTCTGATTAATTGCTTTTCAATTCTGACCAATATTCCATTTCGGATAACCAGAATGGACCGGTGATTTAGTTTGCAAGCATAAATTTCTTCAGGTTTCTTTTCTGATTCTTCACTTAAATTCATAATCTCACGAATAAGTTCTGCTTTCCCTGTAAACTCTTCATTAATAGGTACATCGATACTCGTTGAATCACTGCAAATTCCTGTGAACATCGCCGACTTGTTATGTAATCCCCAGTCATAGTAGAATTCTCTTATTTCCATTCCGGTAACAAATTTTATATAGGCTTTCATTTCAGGAATTAATGTCTGCATTACTAAATCTCGAGTTTTTTGCACACTTTCATCTTGGTTTTGATTCATAAGTACCCTTTCTGTTGGGGAAAGGAAATTACGAATATAAACGATCATAAAGGTTTTACCTAATGTAACATGTACGGCTTCAGGACCTTTCCCAAAATAATCGCGCAGGGTTTTACTTATATAACTGCTTAACTCGGCAGTTTTTTTGTAAATGGGTGTTTCCATTTTAATGGACTCCTTTCAACTAGGTATGTTTACCTTAGTGTACCCTTTTTACTGGAAATAATTAGCATGGTTTGTTGTTCGAAATAAAAATATAATGTAGGTAGGTGAAGGGACAGAAAGCCATTCGCTTTGAGGAGTAGGATATGTTTTCAAGCTTGGGCAACAAAGTTTTAATAGACACATATTTTAATGCAGTAAGATTAAAGTTAGACGAAGACTTTATTCAATTGTTAGAAGAAGAAATTGATCGGAGAGGGATACAATTAGATACGGTAGAAAGAATGGTTAAGCCATAGCTTTTTACAAAAGATATTTTGAACCTTCTTCAATGGTAATTGAAATGTAATAGAAACAGCAGCGATTGGCTTCTTGCTCTTCACTTCTTTCATAGAAATCGTACCAATTAAATTATAAGACTACTAATATTATTTACATAAGCTAGGCCATCAGCCTAGCTTTTTTCTTATAGATATTTTGACTAAGTGGTTTTTTTCCCTTATATAACTTTCAATAGTTTTGTATAATTTTATATAATAAGGAACTTTAATTTTGGGACAGTAATGATATTTTGGGAAAATGGAGTGTTTGTATTGTTAACTATACGTAACGTGACAATGAATGATTTACCTGATCTTGTCATCATTGAACACATTTGCTTTCCACAAGAAGAAGCAGCTACGGAAAAAGCGTTTAAACAGCGTATTCAATTAATACCAGATAGTTTCTTTGTGGCAGAAGAGTGTGGAGTGATTGTGGGTTTAGTCAATGGACCAGTAATTGATAAGGAATTTATTACAGATGATTTATTTGAAGAAATAAAGCCGAACCCTCCTTCCGGTGGTCACCAAACTGTCTTAGGAGTAGCGGTAACTCCTCATTTCCAAACCAGAGGAGTGGCAACAGCTTTACTAACACATCTTGAAAAAGATGCAATGTCAAAAAATCGTGAGAGCATTACACTTACTTGCAAAGAAGAACTAATACGCTTCTATGAAAACTTAGGATACCAAAATAAAGGTGTTTCGAAATCGGAACACGGCGGGGTAATGTGGTACAACATGAATAAAAAATTAAAGGGAATTCAACCCTCTAAATAAAAAAAGCTTGATGTTTAAACTTCTTCAAAAAGGAAAATAGTGGTGAATGTAATAAGAGTCCTAGCAACAGGGGAGTGATATAGATGTACGAATTAAAGACAAAAGAAACAGACAATAGTGTGATTGAATTTATCGAACAGGTCGACAGCCCGAAAAAACGGGAAGATGCCTATAAATTATTAGATATTTTTACAGAGACCACTGGTTATGAAGCAAAAATGTGGGGACCAAGTATTATTGGTTTTGGATCTTATCATTACAAATATGAATCTGGTCACGAAGGAGATGCTCCTCTCGTTGGTTTTTCGCCGAGAAAAGCAAAAATCAGCTTGTATTTTGCACCAGGTGAAACAAAGCGGGAAGAATTATTAAAACAATTTGGAAAACACACCACAGGGAAAGCGTGTGTGTACATTAATAAAGTAGCGGATATTGATATTGAAGTTTTAAAAGCATTAATTAATGAATCTGTTTCCTTTTTGCAAGCAATGTATCTGGCTAAATAATCCGTGCGAGGCCCTTAATAAAAAGTATAAGGGCCTCTAATTTTATACCGTTATGGCAGCAATCCTGCTATACCTAGTAATGATAAAACAATTTCAAAAAGGATCAGTATTACAATGATCCATTCAACAAATAGTCCACGAATCGAATGAGAGATGGTTGAAAAGCCATCCATGATGTTATAGAGGATTTCTGTTTTGCTTTTCAAGATTTTGTAGCGATCATTCAGTTCGAAAAACTCAAGCATTTTATCGTAAAATTCACCGGCTGTACTGCTTGTCCAAGTGATATCAGGCTTATCTAGAATCATAATATAAGCAAGAGTATTATACTCATGTCGAACAATTTTTGCTGTCGTTCTTGCCAGTTCTTTATTTCCGATTCGCAATTTTCCTTTTTCTAACCGATCAATCATCGTTTCTAATTTATCATTAATTTTCCCCAGCTGTTCCTCAGTCTTTTCCAAAGCTACGGACTTTGCCAGCACAGTAGAAATCAACTCGGGGTAGTATCTTTCATATTCAGGAACGACCACATATTCGTCTGTTAACTCAATGCTTTCGGTTTCTTTAATATGCAAATTGTAATCATCGGTGTATCGGTCTGCGTCTTTAACATCAATGTCTGGCTCAAAGGAGTGGAGGTAGTTCAACAAAGCAGTAACCTCATTCGGAGTTGAGTGATTAATGAAGACAATGCTGCCGAAGGAAAATACTAGAACCATTTGTGATTCTTCCACATCTTTATGGAGGATTGATTTTAATATTTCACCCCTTAGAATTAATGGCTCCTCCCAGGTAAATTTCTTGGGGATTCCGCAATGAACGGCGATTTTGTTCAGGTCAATTTCATTGGTAATTGCAAAGGCTTTAAAGGTTAGATCTCTCATATCCACCACTCATTTCAAATATTTTTGCTGCTTGTCTATAATAGTATATGAACCCATTAGGCAAAATAATGAAGGATTAATGACATGAGCGAGAATTTAATTAAAATTTTCTCCGCTGTAGATGGGAAAAGGGATGTAATACTTTCTCCTTTGTGTTGAATACTAAAAATAAAAAGGAGAGATAAGAATGGAAAATGAAAAAGATTATGTAGCTGCTGACCTGTCTTCAAACTTAATTAATGAAATCAAATCATTAGAAGAAAAATTAAGTCAGCAAGCCAATAAAGAAGTAGTGGTAATTGCATACGAAAAAGAAGAATAAAATAGCAAAAAGAGCCGATATCACCGGCTCTTACCTTTATTTTGCAAATACATGATTTCCAATTGTCTTTACTGTTTCGCGAGTCGTAATCCAAGTATCGGTTGCGATTTCTGGGTTATAAAAATATACGCTACCGTTTAAACGATCTTGTCGTGTTAAAGCTTCTTCAACTGCTCGAATTGCATCTTCTGAAGCGGGTTTATTGATTGCACCATTTTGTACGGGTGAGAAGGCATAAGCGTTACCAACGACTTCATGAATAACATCATTCACTGTGTTTGGAAAATCAGGTGAATCCACTCGATTTAATACCACTATCGCAACAGCTACTTTTCCTTCGTAAGATTCTCCTTTTGCTTCTGCTTCCACTAATCTTGCAAATAAGTCTTTCTCTTCATTGGATAAAGAAACGGCAGGTGTTGCTGGCGCAGCTGCTGTTTCCGAAGTGACCACTTCAGATTCATCTGCTTGTGGCTCGGAACTAATTGGGGTTGCAGCCTCCGGTTCAGCTGTTTGTTCATCTGCTTGTGGCTCGGAATTGGCTGTTGCTGCAGCCTCCGGTTCAGCAGAAGGTACTTCTACTAAATCCGGTTTATTAAGAATGAATTCTTTTTCTCCATTATATTGATTATCTTCTTGTTTCATTTCGTACATGATCGGACCATAGGCTTGTCCAATTTCAGCAAGGCTGTCTACTTTTACCATTTGGTATTTCGTAATCGCTTCAGCTGTCGGATTGTGTATACCAATGAATGCTAAAGTAGCTACACAAGCTACTGTAACTTTTTTTAAATAAGTGTTTTTCATGTGTGCTACCTCCTGATGTCTTGTATGTCTATAACACTAACATGGATAAGCACACGTTATACAGAACGAGAAAGTTACATTTCTTTAATGTTTGATGAACAACATTACAGTAGAGATGTGAATGTGACATTATACCCATAGGTTTGTCATAATCAAACCAATTTTACGGAATAGAGGAATATTTTGCATGAAAATAGATGGATACAGAAAATATTTCTGCAATCAAATATTTCGGGAATGAAAATAAATGGTAATTATGCTACTATTACACTATTATAGTTGATTAATATAATTGGAGATGGATTTACGTGCTTATTTGGAAGCGTAACTTATGGGTACTATGGATAGGAGTTTTCTTCGTATCAGCAAGTTTTTCCATGGTTATCCCATTTTTGCCTATTTTTTTGCTTGAAATTGGTGTACATGATCATACGGAAGTCTGGGCTGGTTTGTTATTTAGTGCAGCATTTTTCGCAGGTGCGATTGCTTCACCGTTTTGGGGAAGGGTCGCAGATAAATATGGAAGAAAGCCGTTGTTAATCCGAGCTGGCTTTGTTTTGTTTGTTGTCTATACATTAACAGCTTTTGTTACAAATCCGTATCAGCTATTAGGATTGCGAATTATGCAGGGGTTGTTAAGTGGATTTATTCCCGGAGCGATCGCCTTAGTTGGAACCAACACACCTAGCAATAAAGTGGGATACGCACTTTCGATGATATCCTCCGCTTCTGCTTCAGGTGGTATTGTTGGACCTCTTTTAGGAGGGGGGATTGCCTCATTGGTCGGAAATCGCGTGGCATTCGGAAGTGCTGGAATGTTCTCGCTAATTTCTACATTACTCGTAATCTTTTTCGTAATCGAGGAAAACTTCGTTCCCAGTAAAGAAAAAGGGTCAATTAAGAATGATTTCCGACTGGCACTCTCCAACCGTTCATTGATGACGGTTCTTGGATTAACCAGTCTTACAACTGCTTCCATAATGACGATAGAACCGGTACTTCCTTTATATATAGTGGAACTTGGTGGTTCTTCTCAGCATGCATCATTACTTGCGGGTATTGTTTTTTCCCTGCCTGGTATCGCAAGTGTAATTTTTGCCCCCATGTGGGGAAAATGGGCGGATAAGGTTGGTTTTCAAAAAATTCTATTTATCGGATTAATGGGTGGAGGAATCGGGACCATCGCCCAAATTGTTTTCAGTAATATTTGGGGGTTCTCCATTACCCGATTCATTTTTGGTGTCTTTTTCTGCGCCGTTTTCCCAGCGTTAAATGGACTAGTCGTAAGGTCAACACAAAGCGATTTTCGCGGGCGGGCGTTTGGTTTACACCAAACCTCTAATCAAATTGGCGGGATGATTGGACCTATTATAGGTGGAATTCTTGGCGGCATTTTTCCAGTACAAACTGTGTTTGTTGTGACAGGTATCTTACTTCTAGCAGCCACCGGTATGGCTTATTGGCATTCAAATGACCCAAATCGAAAACTTAAAACGAATGTTACATGAACTGTTAGAAAGGATAAAAATAAAATGTGAGACCACCAACAATAATTCCTGTTACCGCTCCAAAAAATACTTCTGTTGGTTGATGACCTAATAATTCTTTTAATTTTTCTCTAGACTCCCGTTTCTTTAAATTTGGGTCTTTTAGAGTTTCTATCAGAATATTAAAATCGGCTAAAAGCGTATTTAGTATTACCGCGTGGTACCCTGCATGCCTGCGAACTCCCATCGCATCATGCATAACGATCACAGCTACTACAAGGCAAATAGCAAACGCATTTGATTGTAATCCGGTCATTAATCCAATTGCTGTGGTTAATGAAACAATCATCGCAGTATGTGAACTAGGCATACCGCCTGTGCTAAACATTAATTTCCATTTCAATTCTTTCGAAGCCAGAAAGTGAATCGGTACTTTTACGAATTGTGCGATGAACATGCCCATAAAAGCAGCTACTATCGGACAGGATAAGAACATAATAACCTCCTTAGATGATCATCTATGTATTTATATTACCAATATATAACCTCTATTAATACGCATGAAACATGAAGAACGTGAAAGAATTATGATTCATTTACCACTTATTTAAAACAAAGAAGTAAGAGTGTTATTTTTCACTCTTACTTCTTTTATGTTATGAACTTTAAGCTAATGATTCTATCGTTTCAATTAATCGATTAAGTGCTTCGCGATCATCGGAGCCTGATGCTTCTAAACTAATTTCTGCATTGTTTGGTATGGCTAGGGATAAAACGCCCATTATCGATTTACAATTCACTTTATGCCCATTATACGTTAGGTAGATATCTGACTCAAATTGAGATGTCACCTGAACCAATTGGTTAATTGCGCGACTGTCTAACCCGGCCTTTCGTTTCAGTTGAATCGTCTTTAGTACCATTGAGGGATCCTCCTTACTATTCAAGTTAAATCACACTCTTTTATGTATGAGAGATTAAATACAAATATGATTTATTTAATCATTTAAGCTCATCTTTTACCCGATTGTACGTAACATTTTTTTACAACAGCACCAAAAATGAAAAAACAGTCACTCCTTATTTGGAATGACTGTTATGAGCGTTCTATTTAAATTCCTAGAAGTTCCGCTAATTTCTCTTGGTTAAACCCAAACACAACTTCTGAACCATTCTCATTCTCCACTACAGTAGCTGGTGTGGCAGAAGCACCTAATTCCACAATTTCATCTAGGTATTTAGGGTTCTCTCTGATATTTTTTTCTTCAAACTCAATACCATTATCCTTTAACCATAACTTCTCAGCTGTACATGGACCACAGCTTTCTTGTGTGTAAATAACTACCTTACGCATAGTACATTCCTCCTTCATTTCATTTTATTACAATTAATAAGAAAAGTCCCATCACTTGATTTTATAAATTTTACTTGTCATAGTACTTATCCATTTAAGGTTCATATAATCGATTGCCTAACATACATATACAATAAGATGACAAGCAGTTATCAAGGAAAATTCATGAAAAGGAGATAAGTACAAGGGGATGGAGTTCTTACAAGAAATCATCGCGAATTATGGTTCATTTTTATCATTAGACGCCTTGGGAGATGTATTAACAGATCCTGCTAGTTGGGGAATCATTGGTACCTTGGTCATTCTAGAAGGTCTATTATCGGCTGATAATGCGTTAGTACTTGCTGTTTTGGTCAAGCACTTGCCAGAAAAACAACGAAAGAAAGCACTTTTCTATGGAATAATAGGAGCATATCTATTTCGGGTGATTGCGATTGGAATTGGTGTTACGATAATTAATATTGGCTGGATAAAGATTGTTGGCGGTCACTATCTCCTTTGGCTGGTCCTCCAACACTTTGTAAACAAAAGAGATGGAGAGGAAGAAATCCAAACCAAACGTGTAAGTTTTTGGAGCACCGTCTTAACCGTAGAACTTATGGATATTGCGTTTAGTATCGATAGCGTTATCGCGGCGTTTGGGGTATCGAATCAGGTCTGGGTGTTGTTCTTAGGAGGAATTCTTGGAATTTTAATGATGCGTGGTGTTGCACAATTATTCTTAGCTCTAATTGAAAGAATACCTGAGTTTGAAACCACTGCATTCGTATTAATTGGAATGATTGGATTAAGAATGATTGGTGCAGCTTTTGGCCTGCAAATGCAGGAAGTGATCTTCTTTAGTTTATTAGTAGGAATCTTCATAGGAACATTCTTCGTACATTTTTTAAAAGGAAAACTGGTAACAAAATAGAAAACTTTAAGAGACCTGCTTATTGGTCTCTTTTTGATTAAGTTAAAATTTTCAACTAATTAAAAATAAGTTACTATTAAATTGTAGTAATATTGTTGTTTTACAAGGGGGAAGATTTATGCGTGAAGAGGGATACATAGCGGTAACAGGCGGGAGAGTCTGGTATCAACAATTCAATAAAGATTCTGAAGCTACTCCCGTCATCATTTTACACGGTGGACCAGGGTCTTCTAGTTATTCATTAGAAGGTTTACAAGCGCTTGAAAAAGATAGACCAGTTATATTGTACGATCAATTAGGCTGCGGCAGGTCAGATCGTCCAAGTGACACTTCTTTATGGCAGCTTGATCGTTTTGTTGAAGAATTAGCACTGGTACGAGAAGCTTTAAGATTGGATGAAGTACATATTTTAGGTCATTCATGGGGTACAACACTGGCAGCCGCCTATTGTTTAACAAAGCCTCTTGGAGTGAAGAGTGTTATTTTTTCAAGTCCATGTCTAAGTGCGCCGCGTTGGAAACAAGATCAAATGGAGAATCTTAGAAAGCTTCCAATTGAAATACAGGATACCATCAGGAGATGTGAAGAAGAGGGAATGACCGATTCCGAAGAATTTAAGGCAGCTATTAAAGAATTTAATAAAGAATTTGTTTGTAGAGTGCAGGGTGAACCAGACCCGGAGTGGGTTAAAAAGGGAGCTGGCTTTCGAAATCCTGAAATTTACAACATTATGTGGGGTCCATCTGAATTCAGTGTAAAAGGAAATTTAAAATATTTTGATTGTACCCCTCGACTCCATGAAATAAGTTGTCCAACACTTTTTACATGTGGACGATATGATGAGGCAACACCTGAATCCACTGAATACTTCAGCAGTCTTGTACCAAATGGGAAATTTCATGTTTACGAAAACAGTGCTCATTTGGCCTATTACGAAGAAAAAGATAAGTTTTTACAAGTAGTAGGAGACTTCCTAAAAGCAATTGACAGAGAGTGATTATTTAACCAGCCTATAGTAAAAGGCGGGTTTTTAATTTATGAATTCGTATTTTGGGATTGATTTAAATTAAGTGCAGTTTGAGCAGCTTTTAGGTCAACATTAAGTTGCTCTGAAAGATTATTCGGATGATAGTAGCCTTTATCTACCATATATTTTGAAATTTGCTCGTGTGTATCTACAGCATCCATAAGATATTGCTTTAATGCATCTCTTACTTCAGGGGTAGAGGTTTCTGTTAAAGCCAACGCAATATTTTTTACCCCTGACTTTGCAGCGATTAAAAAATCTGTTGCAATAACTTGGTCCGTCATTCCACCCATACCTACCATGTTTTGTACCATTCCATTCATGAATGTTCACCTCTGTTTGTCATAAATTCCTGAATACGTTGAATTTGCCCTGTTGTTTTCGTAACATCTTGCTGTAAGATACTTTTAAGTTGTGGGTCCTGGACAAGCGCACTCATGGTAGATGATTTCGTTAAACAAAGGTTTTTAAACGTTAATAATTCATGTAATTCATATGTCTCATGTGGTGCTAAATAGTGTGTGTTCACTGGATATCCTCCTTGGAATGGTATTTGCCACACAAAAAATAGTTTGACCTGATATAACAAATAAATGGGAGGGAATAAGTGGTTTTTTAAAGCGTTCAAGCGTGGAAAATCTTGTTTTTAATACACTTGGATTAATAGTAAATATGAAGGGAAACTATATTTAAAAATCGAACTGGGGGATACTGAATGCAGGAGACCAAAACACGAAAGCAAGAAATTATAGATGCATTTCATTTTCGCTATGCAACCAAACGGTTTAATGCTGCTAAAAAAATCAAAGAAGAAGATTTTCACTTCATCCTGGAAACCGGTAGATTGTCGCCTAGCTCAATCGGATTAGAACCTTGGAGATTTCTAATTGTCCAAAATCCTGATTTACGTGAAAAAATAAGAGAGGTATCGTGGGGAGCACAAGGCCAACTGCCAACTGCTAGTCATTTTGTTGTCATACTTGCAAGCAAGAATGTAAGATATGATTCCGAATATGTGATTGAACATTTAAAGAACGTTAAGCACTTTCCCGAAGAAATTCTCGGGGGCTTATTAGAAAGAATGAAAAGTTTTCAAGAATTTGATTTACCCATGTTAAATAGTGAGCGTGCGCTTTTGGATTGGAGCTGCAGGCAAACCTATATAGCATTAGCGAACATGATGACTGCTGCTGCATTAATTGGTATAGATTCCTGTCCTATAGAAGGATTTGACTATCAGGCAGTAAATGAGGTCCTCCAACATGAAGGTTTATTACAAGATGAAAATTGGTGTGCTTCCGTAATGGTTGCATTTGGTTACCGAGAAGAAGACCCACACCGTCCTAAAACAAGAAAAACTATCGATGAAGTTGTGCAATGGGTAAAATGAATACATAACCCTTAGTCAACACCGTTGTTATCTAAAGTATTAAGGAATAATAAAGGCTGTCTAAAATTTGACGACAGCCTGAAAAATTCACCATTATGGTATTTTTAAGTTCAAAGTCTATTTACTAACGATTACTCCTTCATTTCATCCTGATCTTTAGCTTCGATTCCATGTTCATTTTCATCCGAAAGCTGTTCTAATGCGTTGAAAAAACGAGCTAATGCCTCGGTTTCTTCATCCTTTTCATGTGAAACATCGGAATTTTGTAACGGAGCTTGGAATACGTCTGCCTCTTGAATAATAGATGGATCATAATATACAAATTCAGCTCGCTGGCTATCATCGAAATTCTGTCTTTTTAACGGCTTGTCCTCGACATGAACGTCTGAAGATTTATCCTTATGACGCTTCTTCTTTTCAAACTTCTTATCCTCGACTTTAGATTTATCCTTATGTTTCTTTTTTTCGACCTGCTTATCCTCGCTATAAGATTTATCCTTATGATGCTTCTTTTTTTCGAACTGCTTGTCCTCAACATAGAAGTCTGAAGATTCATCCTTATGGTGCTTCTTTATATGTTTTCCTTTAGGTGACATTCTTTTACACTCCTTAATTCTTTTTGGTTTTTCAATGGTGTAAATAATGGAACATAATTTGAATTGTTTCACTATTGGCACCTTTAAATTAAAATTTCCATTATCAGCATATGCATTTGGTTATTAAAATTCCTGCACTATTCGTCCAAAATTAAACAATAATAAGGCTATAAAAGAAAAATATGGTTTCATTCGATATTATATTAACTGTATAATTTCGGAGGGATATATAATTGAATAAAAATCTGACTTATTGAGGATTTGCAAAACCATTCAAAAAAAGCAATGTAAATTGTGAAAGAAGGCTGAATGTATTGAAAGTAATTGCTGTTATGCTTGGAGGTTTTTTTGGAGCGATAACTAGATATGGGTTTGGAGAATGGATTCAAACAGAAAATGGATTTCCTCTAGGAACCTTATTAATAAACCTCATAGGTTGTTTTTTCCTTGGATGGTTTCTTACGTTCATCACGATTAGAAAAAAGATAAAAGCGGAATTAACTTTATTAATTGGAACGGGCTTTGCAGGGTCATTTACCACTTTTTCTACTTTCTCTCTAGAAACAATTCTTTTATTTCAAAAAGGACAAGGTGTTTATGCTGTCTTTTATATTTTAACTAGTATTATTTTTGGTTTAATGATGGCGTACTTCGGCTTAAAACTGGCATCGATAAATGGGCGAAAAGGAGAATCAATTTGATTTGGTTAATTGGTATAGGAGGATCTATAGGCGCAGCATGTAGATATTTATTGGGCGATTTTATTAAAAAAAAGAAACCTGGACATTTCCCATTGGGAACATGGGTCATAAATATTACTGGATCCTTACTCTTAGGGATTCTTTATAAGCTTCATATAACAAACGAAATAAGTGATTGGGTGTGGCTTTTTGGGGGAATTGGTTTTTGCGGGGCCTATACCACTTTCTCGACGTTCGGTTATGAAACCATTACCTTAATGCAATCGAATAAAAAAATTTTAGCAGGTCTATATGTTTTAACTTCGTTAATCGTTAGTATTATAACTGCTGCTATCGGTTTTACCATTTAGCACCTACGCAAAATCTAAATATATTGATGATTAAATTGAAAAAAAGAATGCAAAATAAGAGGGGAAGATACTGATTATATAGGAGGATTTAAATGTCTAAGAAAAACTATACCCCATCTCCAGAAGTCGATCAAAAGCAATTACTTAATGATAAAGTAGAAAATGCCCGAAAAAACAATTTTGAAGATGATCATACTCGAAGAGTAACACCAAATGGCGGTCAGGGACAGTAAGTATGGTGCACGATGAACCCCGTGATTATATAACCATTAAGGACGATGATGGAAACCTTAAGGATTTCGCAGTTGAAGCGTTGTTCGAGATGGAAGGTAAATCGTATGCCCTTTTGGCAGCAGAAGATGAAACCATGGTGATGCAGGTTGAGGGAGAAGAAGGAAACCAATATTTGGTTGGAATTTCCGATCCAATCGAAAGCCAATCCATTTTGGATGCATACCAAATTGCTGTGGAGGAAGCTCCAGCAGAATAACTAAATGATTACATAATCATGTTATGTTAATTAGAAAAACGAAAGCCAGTCGTATCTGACTGGCTTATTTGCGGTTATTGGTCATTTAATTCATAAATATTTATTTTACGTGCTGAATATAATTCATCGACATACTTATTTTTCTTGAAAGTAGGTATATGCAGATGAAGTGTAAAATACATCGGTGTAATTGCAGAAAGGTCTGGTCGATTCAAAACCGAAAATTAAAAAATACTGCCCAATCTATTCTTCTTATTGGTGAGTGGTTTGCTGAATTAAAACCCGAAAGGAGTTGTGAGCCGAAAGGTTTTGTCGCAACGAAGAGGAGTGAGCACATAATCTTAAATCCACCAAACAAATATATGGAAAAATTTATAATTATTGATAAACTTATTTATGATAAGAAAAACGTCAATTTCAATATAAAAAACGGAAAATGTTTATTTTTTGCTGAGGATGGCATTTGTTATATCCTTAAAGAGGTAAAAGACCCTTAACAATGAATTTACCTTGCAAAAAGCAAGGTGATTTTTTTGTATTATTTACAAGTTTAATTTCGGTCTAGTAACTGAAAATAAGGAAGGGCAATAATAGATATTAGTATGGGGGTACATAATGATGAATAAGAAATATGCACCATTATTTGAAACAATGACATTTAAGAATGGAATACAATTAAAAAACCGAATTGTAATGGCACCAATGACCAATTGGTCTTCCAATCCTGATGGAACTGTTTCGGAGGCAGAGGTAAAGTATTATGCAAGACGCTCTAATGGGGCAGGGATGGTTATTACCGCTTGCACATACGTTACAGCAAATGGCAAAGGATTTCACGGAGAATTTGGCGGGGATCGGGATGAATTAATACCAAGCTTACGACAACTTGCAACAGCAATTAAAGAGCAAGGAGCCATCGCGATCTTACAAATGTTCCACGGTGGGAGGCAGGTGCCGCCTGAATTGATACCGGATGGTGATGTCGTTAGCGCCAGTAACATACCGGCAGAAGGGAATGGGAAGCCAGAACCACGGGAGTTATCCGATCAAGAAATTCGTTCCATTATCCGCGACTTTGGTGAAACAACACGACGTGCGATAGAAGCGGGATATGATGGAGTTGAGATTCATGGCGCCAACGGCTATCTCATTCAGCAGTTTTTCTCTCCTCATTCTAACCGTCGTGAAGACAAATGGGGGGGCAGTCTAGAAAAACGTTTAACCTTTCCTATGGCTGTTGTGGATGAAGTAAAGAGAGTAGTGTCTGAAAACGCTAAGAGACCGTTTATTGTAGGATATCGCTTTTCACCGGAAGAGGCTGAAACTCCTGGGATTACAATGGCAGATACTCTTGTTTTAATAGATGAACTAGCTAAAAAAGACCTTGATTATCTTCACGTTTCTTTACAAGAATTTTGGTCAAAACCAAGAAGGGGTGTGGACGATACACGATCACGGATAGAAATCATACAAGAACGAGTAGGAAATAGAGTTCCTGTGATTGGGGTTGGTTCCATTTATAATCCAGATGATGCTTTAAAAGCTTTCCAAACAGGGGTGCCGCTCATTGCCCTAGGACGTGAATTGATTATTGATCCTGATTGGGTACAAAAAGTATTAGATGGTAAGGAAAATGAAATCATTACTGAGATTAATAAGAATAATCAGGAACAGCTTGTGATTCCAGACCCGCTGTGGCAGGCGATTATTCACACACCAGGTTGGTTTCCAGGCATCCATTAATGGAAAAAGAGTTCATCCTCGGGTTGGGATGAACTCTTTATTGCTTATACTCAGCGTTATATGAATTTTCGCCGCAATGAACAGATAAAAGCGTATCAGCATAGCCTACCAGTCGATTAACAATTTCATCTCCAAGAGCATAAACAAGTTGATGCTGTTCGCTTTTATGCAGGCAAGGATCATCAAAAATAATTGTGGTATTAATAAAAATCTGTTTTGTATCATACAGGTTATAATGAATAATGGTTTTTCCTGCCGCCCCGCCAGTTACCGGGTCAGTATAACTGGGGAGAAAAATATACCATTCCTCTGCTGTTGGTGACCGAAAATTTTTCGTAAACTTCATTCCTCTTATTTCATATTTAATTTTTTCTTTCAAGCTTTCATCCATTACCTCTACAATATTATCTTCCAAGGTTATTCCTCCTTCGCTACTAGCATACCCAATTAAAAGAAGTGACTATCCATTAAACCATCATTCGAAAAAGTAGTTACATAAATATCCATTTTGCTATAATGGTAGAAGTGAATTTTTTCTTTATAAAAAATTTGAAAAGATCAACAACACCACCAGGAGGAACAAAATGAACAAGAATAAGTATGTGTTTATAGGGCTTGTGATTACGACACTTATTTCAGCTCTTGATACAAATATCATGCAAACAGCTAGTCCAACTATAGTCAATCAACTTGGTGGTTTGGAATTGTTTTCATGGATATTTGTTGTTTATATGTTAGCAAGTACGATAACCGTTCCTCTTTACGGGAAACTATCGGATATGTATGGCCGAAAAAAACTATTAATGATGGCGGTCGTTTTGTTTACCATCGGATCGATTCTTTGCGGTTTAGCTAATTCAATGGTCACTCTTATTATTTTCCGAGGAATACAAGGATTAGGTGCCGGTGGAATGATCCCACTATCCATGATTATAGTGGGGGACTTATTTACGATTGAAAAACGCGGGAAAATCCAAGCCGTCTTTAGCGCTATCTGGGCGATATCTTCAATCATTGGACCTATATTAGGATCCTTCTTTGTGGAAGCGTTGAGCTGGAGATGGATATTCTTTATTAATATCCCAATTGGTATTGCAACGGTTCTTTGCCTGATACCATACAAAGAAGCAGCAGTATACAAAAAGACGTATATTGATTATAAAGGTTTTTTCCTTTTTGGATGTTCTATAACACTTTTATTGCTATCAACCAGCTTGAGCAATCCTTTCTGGTATGTCGTAAGTGGTGTTATAGGATTAGTGCTATTTGTATTTGTAGAAAGAAAAGAGGAGTATCCATTTCTTCCTGTTACCTTATTAAAAAATAAAGGGTTGCAATCGACGAATCTTTTTATGTTAATTTATTGCCTATCTTTTTATGGAACATCCAACTTTATTCCATTATATTTGCAGGAAGGCAGTCAAATGAGTATATATAAAAGTGGGTTGATCCTGTTAAGTATCGCACTTGGCTGGATGTTTGGGAGTACCCCTGCAGGAAAATGGATTATCCGTTTTGGCTATAAGGTTTTATTTATGATTGGCAGTATTGTGACAACACTTTCAGGGTTGCTGCTCTATTTATTCATTCAAGATTTATCCTATCTTGGTTTGTTCATCATCTTAACCATTCAGGGTTTTTGCTTTGGTTTATTATTTGCCCTTGGAACCATTTCCTCACAGGAATTTGCGGAATCCACTATTAAAGGGATGTCTACTTCTCTTCAGATATTTTTACGAAATATCGGAACGTCTATAGGTGTAACTATTATGGGAGTGATCATTAACCATAGCGTTACACTCACCATAGGGATAAAAAATGTCTTTCTTTATGCTCTCATTTTGAGTTTCATTACTATTTTTCTTAGTTTACGAATCCCTCAAAAAACATCGCCTGGTGGAGAGTCAGCTTGATTGGAGTAAGGTTTATCGTGTTTTGAAATAAAATACTTAAGGAGATAAATAATAGACTTAGTGTTATCCAATAACACTAAACTTCAATGTGGAGGGATATACTTTGAATATACTTTTTAGCTTATTAAGATCCTTAATCCTTCTAGGGATTCGGTTAACTTACTTACTTAATAATGTTCAAGGTACATTGAACTTTCTTATAAGGAAACCAGTAAGACTAAGCCCAGTGTATTCGTAAAGTAGCATCATTTCGCATTGCAGGAACAGAAGGTGAGCATAACACTATGCTTGCCTTTTTATTATAGAAAAAAGTAGTTCGCAAAATGTAAGCGCTTTTATAATTAACAAAATAATTAAAATAGTCAAAAAACATTGACTCTGTCGCTTTACAGTGATAATCTTATTTATAATTTAAAACGAATTGATGACGAGAACAGTAGGTTAAGCACCTTGTCCAAAGAGAGTCGACATTTGCTGAGAGTCGATGGCAGGGCTTATCTGAAGATCATCTCTGAGATGTACAGCTGAAAATTAAAAGTAAGCTATACCGGAATAATCCACCGTTACATGGAACACGTATCATGACAGATACGTTAATCGAGAGCCGCAGTCTGGTGATTTGCTGCGGAAGTAGGGTGGTATCGCGAGTTAAACTCGTCCCTATACAAGGGGCGGGTTTTTTGTTGTTTTCAAATAACATGCCATAAAAGGCGATAGGTTTCATCAAGCAAAAGAGGAGGAAAGTGAAATGAATCAACAATTAGATCAAAAAGAAAAAACTGTACATGTAGAGGATATCATTATTGCCAGCCACACTATTAAGGATGTGATTTCGCCAACTCCTCTGCAGTATAATCACTTATTATCAGAGCGGTATAACTGTCATATTTATTTAAAAAGGGAGGACATGCAAAGTGTTCGATCCTTTAAAATCCGTGGTGCGTATAATCGCATTAAAAGGCTATCACCAGAAGAATTGGAAAATGGTATTATTTGTGCAAGTGCCGGAAATCACGCACAAGGGGTTGCATATTCTTGCAATCACTTAAAAATTAACGGAAAAGTTTTTATGCCGAGTACTACTCCGAAGCAAAAGGTGAATCAAGTAAAATTTTGGGGTAAGGAACATGTGGAGATTGTTTTAGTAGGAGATACATTTGACGATGCATATGAAAAGGCGATGGAATGCAGTCAATCAGAAAATAGAACGTTTATCCATCCATTTGATGACCCAGATGTGATTGCCGGTCAAGGTACTGTTGCAGTCGAGGTGCTGAATGATTGTCCTGATAAAATTGATTACCTATTTGGAGCGATTGGTGGAGGCGGCCTTTTATCTGGTGTTGGTACCTATATGAAGCATATTTCACCCGATACGCAATTAATTGGTGTAGAACCCCAAGGAGCAGCCGGGATGAAGGAGTCTATTTTTAATGGAGAAGTAACCTCTCTAAAAGAAATTGACCCATTTGTCGATGGGGCAGCAGTCAAGACTGTCGGTTCGATGACGTTTGAGATTTGTAAAGAGGTCGTTGATAAAATTGTAGTCGTTCCTGAAGGAAAAGTCTGCACTACACTTTTATCCCTCTACAACGAAAATGCAATTGTTGTTGAACCAACCGGTGCACTCTCGATTGCGGCACTCGACCAATTTACAGATGAAATTAAAGGCAAAACGGTTGTCTGTATCGTAAGTGGCGGAAACAACGATATCGGCCGAATGCAGGAAATCAAAGAGCGTTCGAAGTTATATGAGGGACTGCAGCATTACTTTATTGTACAATTCCCACAACGCCCAGGGGCATTGCGCGAATTTTTAGATGATGTCTTGGGGCCAAATGACGATATCAGTCATTTTGAATATACGAAAAAGAACAACCGTGAAACGGGTCCAGCCTTAGTGGGAATTGAACTGAAGTGTAAAGACGATTACTTCCCGCTAATGGAACGTATTAAGGCAAAGGGATTTGTTTACCGTGAAGTAAATAAAGACAGTACCCTGTTCCAAATGCTAGTTTAGAACCATTTTAAGAGCCCAGTTTTTGGGCTTTTTTTGCGTGGAAAATCTAATGGATAACAATTTTACCACTAGAAATGATTTTTCCTTTATAATGGTTTCAAGATGAAAATAAGGTAAGGTGGGGGCTACGTGTCGAAAACAATTTATACAAATGGGATTATCTATACCCTCGATGCTAACCAGTCAGTGGCTGAGTCTGTGGTCATAGAGAATGGCAGGATTATAGATTTAGGTTCACATCACGAGATGAGTCTACAATGGGGAAGAGCTGGTGTAAAAGTAATCGACTTACAAGGAAAAATGGTTACTCCAGGTCTAATAGACAGCCACTTACACATGTCAGGTGTGGCATTTAATTTCTTAGATTTAGATTTAACAGGTGTCACATCTAAATCCGAAATGCTCAATAAAATAAAGGAAAAAGCAGCTGCCGTTCCTCCCGGTAAATGGCTGATTGGAATGGGCTGGGATGAGAATCTTTTTACAGAAGGATCGATTCCAACGATTGAGGAATTAGATTACGTTGCTCCACATTGTCCGATTTACCTAAAAAGGATTTGCTATCATGCCTTTTTAGTTAATAGCAAAGCACTAGAAATGAGTCACTATCATCCATCCATTGAGGTCCCGCAAGGCGGAAGGGTGGTTTTGGATTCACATTCAAAAAAACCGACAGGGCTTCTGCTGGAGTCTGCTTCGCAATTAATTACCAAACATATCCCGGATAAAACATACGATGAGTTAAAAAGCGGGTTAGGTCAAGCCATGAAATTTGCAGTAAAAAAAGGCTTAACCAGCGTGCATACAAATGACCCGGCTTATTTAGGCGGTCTGGAACAAACTTATCAAATGTATGATGAATTACTGAATCATGAACAACAAGGACTACGCTGCAACCTTTTGATTGATTATCCCTATCTCCCTGCCTTAAGGGAAAGAGGGATGTTTGCTGGTTTTGGCAGCGAAAAGCTGCAAATCGGCGCGATTAAAATATTTGCAGATGGTGCATTTGGAAGAAGAACTGCTTTACTTTCGAAGCCTTATCATGATGAACCAGGTCAATTTGGAGAAGCGATGCAAACGGAAGAAGTTCTTTTTAACATTGTAAAGGACGCCCGTGCGCAATCTATGCCTATAGCTGTTCATACAATAGGAGATCAGGCATTGGAGAATGTTCTTAATATTTTAGACCAATTTCCAAAAGTGAACTATCGTGATCGGATCATTCATACCTCCCTCGTTAGGGAAGATTTACTAGCACGATTAGCAGACCCGAGTATCGTGGCCGATATTCAACCTAGGTTTGTTGTTGGGGATTATCCATGGGTACTCGAACGGATTGGCAAGGAAAGGGAACCCTATTTATATGCATGGAAATCCTTACTATCTAAAGGGGTTATTTGTGCCGGAGGGTCAGATGCACCGGTTGAACCTGTTGACCCATTACTTGGGATTCATGCTGCGGTTACACGCAAAACGCCAGGTAAGAATGAGTGCTGGAATGAGAATCAAAAACTCTCTATGCTTGAAGCCGTTAAGCTATTTAGCGTTGGCGGGGCTTATGCCACAAATGAAGAAGCAATAAAGGGTACCATTTCCAGAGGAAAGCTAGCGGATATGACGGTATATTCTAAGAATCTCTTTGAATTGGACAATCCTGATGAACTATTAAATACAAAAATCGAAATGACCATTATTGATGGCGAAATACAAGAAGTATAATAGAAAGGAGCATCGCAAATGGATGCTCCTTTCTTATTTAGCAAATTTGTATCAGGGAATGATTGGATGGGTATTTAAAATATTGTCTGACCGTTAATGAGATTCCCTTGGCAATCATAATGGCCATTGTATAAATAAGATTTAGATCTGTACATAACAGTGAATTTTTTAATGAAGGATCATTCTCTAGGACCACACCTGTTATACTGCAGTTCCCAATTGGGGGAAGTGTATTGCCTAACCCGCTGCCCGGTACCACCGGTCCGTCCTTGACCACGATAGAATTTAGGAATTTTTCGCTGCCTAAAACACTATCAATTGCGAGAACAAAACTATTTTTGCGCAAGTTGAGCTGACTTAGTTCAGGAACAAGAGACGTCGCATCAAGCGGGGCACGCAGGTTTCCAAGAACGGTTAAGTGATTAGGAAAATTGTTGTTTAACAGACTTCCAACAAAAGGACCAAGGCTATCACCATTAATCCGGCTAGAGCCGATGCCAATCACATAAATATGTTCAATACCATCTGGTATAAGAGAATAAAGCGCCTGGCGAATAAAGAGAGGTGCTAATCTATTATTATAGGGAATAACTATATTCGGTCTAGATTGTAAACTACTACTAACAGTGCTGCTACCCATGCTTTAACACCTCACCATTGTTTATATTGTCAAAAAATTCTTCACTCCTAATTAAAAATCCTTCTATTCTCGAAAAAATTATCAAACTGAAATTTTCCGAAAAGTCAACGTGCGATTCATAACAGGAATATGAAGGTAAAAAATAGAATAAAAGATAGTAAGTATTTTCAGAGGGGAGACTATTCTAGTCATGTCAAATAATAAAGGGAAATACGACCCATACGCTAGTAATGAAGATTTAGAAGAGGCAAAGAAACTGCCCGGTTTTGGGAAGCCGCTTCCAAAAAATTTGTTCTCTGGTGATATCTACTCTAATTTTCTTAAAACCGCCAAAGATGCTGGATATTTACCACCATTTGTTGCATTGCAAAAGGAAATTAGAAATGATATGTCAAAGCTGCTTAACGCAATTGAAGGTGGATCTACAGAAGAGGAAATAAATCATTTAATTGATGAAATAAATGTGAAGGTAAAAAAATATAATATAGAATGTCCATCGAGTATGCAAAAGATGTTGGTTTCCTTAGAGGATATAGAACTTCATACAAAAATCTGGAAATAGGTTACGGAATGTACTATTCATAATATTAGATAACAGGTACTAAAATTAACAACGAGTATCTCGTTATTTAGTTAACATACAAATGACTAAACAATTAGAGCTTCGTAAAATGATTAGGAGTGTGGAGATATGGACGATCGTTTTTTTCGAAATGCAATGGGGAAATTTGCAACGGGAATAACCGTTGTTTCAACGGAAGTTGAGGGTGAAGCACATGGTATGACAGCGAACGCATTTGTATCTGTCTCACTAAATCCTAAATTAATTCTTGTTTCCATCGACAAAAGGGCAAGGATGCTTCCATTGATTCAAAAATCCAAAAAATTTGCCGTTAGCTTTCTATCCGCAGACCAGCAAACAGAATCTATGCGTTTTGCAGGGCAAATCAAAGAGGAAACTCCCTATAACTTTGAACGATTTGGTAATCTGCCCGTTATCAAGGGGGCCCTTGCGAACATGACATGTAATCTTTATAACGAGGTTGAGGCAGGAGATCACGTTTTATTTATAGGTGAGGTTACTGAATTAAAGGTAAACGAAGGGAATCCGTTGCTATATTTCGGTGGCCAATATCGAAAATTATCAGAATAACGTCTTAGAAAAGCTGTCACATGGCAGCTTTTTCTTATTGTGATTCTGCTCAGGTTCTGTACAATTAGAAAAGGAGGGATTGTCCGTGTTAAAGAAAATTAGACTTATTTTAGGCATTATTGTATTAATTTTAGCTTTATTTGGATTGATTACGAAGAACTTTGTTGCTCAGCCCTTTATGATGTTAGGTTTATTTGCCTTCATCTTAGTGGGAGGTATAGATGAACTGAACCAAGGAAAAAAACGACGTGGTTATGTCAGTATCTTTGCAGCAATATTCGTTTTTGCGGTTGTAATCAAAACTATCTTTCCATAAAGCAGTGAATGGAAGAGACCTTCAATGATTTGAAGGTCTTTTTTATATTATCGGGGACCAAATACGAAAAAAATTACCCCAAATTATTTCCCAACTCTACTGTACTAACAATCTATTGATTTAATGGAAATTTCTAAATAAACTCAATATTGCAGCACTAAGTAAGCTGTACATAAAAATAGGAGGGAAAATTAGATGAAGAAGAAAAAAAAGATTGCCTCTGCATTACTAGCATTAACAATGGGGGTTTCGTTGTTTGCATCTGCCGCTTATGGGGAGGTCACGGATTCAAAAGAAACCTACCGAGTCATTATTAATGGTCCGAGTTCTGAAAAAGCAAAAGCAAAACAAACAACGGGAGCACGCTGGGATTTTGGGTCTGAAGGATATACCACAACGGTAAATGCGAAGCAGTATCAAGCATTACAAAATAATAAAAATTTAACGATTGACATGGTTTCTGAGGTCCAGTTAGATCGTATTGAAAATACTTCAAAAGACAAAATTGGAACAACTGCGATTACATCACTTCCAAGTGACCGAACACCTTGGGGTATGCAAGCTATCTACAATGATCCAAACCTTACAAGCACATCAGGTGGAGCTGGAATTAAGGTAGCCGTTTTAGATACAGGTACGTATATTAACCATTATGATCTAGTAGGAAGTGCTGAACAATGTAAAGACTTTACACAATCTTCATCACCTATTATTAATAATTCATGTACAGACCGGAATGGACATGGTACTCATGTTGCGGGAACTGTTCTCGCTCATGGTGCTTCAGATGGATTAGGTATCTATGGAGTAGCACCGCAGGCAAAGCTTTGGGCATATAAGGTTTTAACGGACAGTGGGTCTGGATATTCAGATGATATTGCTGGTGCCATTCGTCATGTAGCAGATGAAGCCGTAAGAACAGGTTCAAAAGTGGTACTATCGATGTCACTTGGATCCAGCGGCAAAGATACCTTGATTGCCAGCGCAGTAGATTATGCCTATGGCAAGGGAGTCCTAGTTGTAGCGGCTGCCGGGAATGACGGCTATGCTTCCAATACGATCGGGTACCCAGGTGCATTAAAGAACGCAGTAGCAGTATCTGCTTTAGAAAACGTTCAACAAAATGGCACCTACCGCGTGGCTAATTTCTCATCTCGTGGTAACCCTTTAACCGATGGTGACTATGTTATTCAAGAAAGAGATGTAGAGATATCCGCACCAGGTGCTGCAATAGAATCAACTTGGTATGATGGGAATTACAATACGATTAGTGGAACCTCCATGGCAACTCCTCACGTTTCAGGCTTAGCAGCAAAAATTTGGTCATCTAACACATCTTGGTCGAACGCTCAGCTTCGTTCTGAGTTACAAAGAAGAGCCAAACTGTATGATATTAAGGGCGGATATGGTGCAACAACCGGGGATGACTATGCTTCAGGATTTGGTTTTGCAAGAGTAAGATAATAATAGAGAATAAGCCATCTGATTTATCAGATGGCTTTTTCATTACCTTTTGACAACAGAAAGTATAAAGATCGTTGCGATAATCATAAAGGCTCCCATCCATTCAATTGGACTGAAAGGAACATGAAGCCAAGCTACTGCAAGAAATGCGGCAGAGAGTGGTTCAATACAGGCTAGCAGGCTTGCCTCAGATGCTTTTATGTATTTTAAGCTTTCCATAAAGCATAGAAATGCGAGTAATGTACCCACGAGTACGACAAAGGCAACTCCCATAAACGAAGCAGGTGACCAGTGGCCTTCAAATTTCCATGGAGGATGGAAGAAGCTCAAACCAATACCTCCAATTAACATACCCCAGCCGACTGTTAACGTTGTTCCCCATTTTGAGAGCAATTTTACCGGATAAAGAGTATAAAATGCCAAAGCAAAAGCAGATAGTATCCCCCAGCCAAAGGCAGAGGGTGATATCGATAATGACTGGATATTTCCTTTTGTGACCAGCATGAATGTCCCGCCTAGCGCAAACACTATGGCGGTCACCTCATGTTTTACCGGCAATGACTTTGTACGGAAGCAGAAATATAAAGCAATTAATACCGGGGCCAAGTATTGCAAAATGGTGGCAGTGGCAGCATTGCCTTGTTCAATCGCCATAAAAAAAGTATATTGAACACCGAGCATACCAAGAATACCAAACACCACTAGCTGTAAACTATCATGCTTATTTTTCCAAATACTCCAGATGTTTTGTTTCCCAACTATATGAGCAAAAAGTAATAAACCCATACCAGCCAAAAGTAGCCGTATTACTACCAGCCAGTTAGTACTGAAGCCTTGCTGATGAAAAAGGTATTGAGCAACTGTTCCTGAAACACCCCATGACGTCGCGGCAATTAGGACTAGTAGTATTCCTTTTGTCCGCGGGTACGACAAAGTAGCACCAATCGTGGTCAAAGATATCCCCTCCCAAATAAACCATTCTATAAATTTACCAGAAATTAAAAAAGTTTAAAAGAGGAAAAACTCAAAAGAAAAGTCATTAGACCGGTTCAGGTCTAATGACTTTTCAATCACCTTGGTGTTAATGTCTTTACAGAAATCGCTGGGGAGTAGGAGGTAACAATACAGCCGTCTAGATTGCTTTCATTCAATAATCCCAGTTGGAGTGCAGACTTAATTTTGACGTCATCTGGTTTTTTTACAACCTGAATGAGATCGTTCATCTGTAATTCTTCTAATCTTTTGACTGTCACTTCTTCATTATATTTTTCCGTTTTTCTAATTTGACGCTGAAGCTTATACCCATTTATTGTAATTTCGGCCTTTTTTGCAGGACCTACAAGTTTATTAAAATAGTCTTGAAATAAATCCTTTAATTGATTCATTTCCAGCTCAATTTCCTTTTTCTTCTTATTAAGCTCATAATATTTTACCAACATCTCATCTGTAATGAAGGAATCATTCTGTTTAACCAAGATCCTCTCCTCCTCATCGAACGTATATTCTATTGTATTAGCACCATTAGGGTATTAGTACCATTAACCTTCTACAAATATTTTAAAATACGCAATTTTTGAAAATGGGATGGGATGCGAATGCGATAAAAAATTTCCTTCTGACCGCTGCGTTTGGCTAGGTATAATTAAGGATATCAGAAAATAAGATGAAGGTAGGATTTGCCCATGCACATCGGTTTCGCTACATAGGGATAAAGACTCCCATGTATGGGCGATTTAAAAATTGAATAGAGGTGATAGGGTTGAAGAAGATTTTAAGTATTGTATTTTTTATGTTCCTAGCAGCTCTGCTGGCTGCTTGTGGGAATGAAGAACCGACTGCAAGTGATAAGCCTGCAGCTGAAGAAACAGCTGGCGGTGAAGATTCAAGCGGGGACAGTGATTCTGATACTACAGGAGATTCAACAGCAACATCTCTAGCAGGCAATGAAGTTTTCCAAAAGAGCTGCATTACATGTCACAGTTCTGGTGACATTACAGGTGGTCAGGCGAAGCTTGATGGTGCCAAAATTCATGCAGATTTTAAAACAAAAGAGGACCTCTTAGGTTTTGTTGAAAAAAACATGCCGAAAAGTGCTCCTGGCTCCTTATCGGCCGCAGAGTACCAAGCAGTAGTAGACTATTTATGGGATCAAAAATAATAAAAAAAGGTATTGGTTCGAAAGCGAACCAATACCTTTTTAACGTCACATAAAGAAGGAAAAAGTGTGCACTATAAAGGTACATAAAATATTGGATGGGATTCTTGTGCACTTATTATTTGAATTAATTGTTAGTTTCATTGTAGAAGTTCTTTTTCATGGTGTCATTCGATGGATAGGAAAATTGTTTCTTTTGGTTGGCAGGCTGCTTAAAATGTTTAAAAGATAAGTCTTATTTTTTCTCATCCAGCATCGTGCTGGATCGTATACATGCCTAATTATCTAAAATTAAGCTTAAGCAGTTTTAATCCTGAAATTCTCTCATACGGTCTAATAGCAATCCGTCTGTTTGAGGATTTTCTCCAATTACAAAATCTGTCATATAGTGGGTTAAATATTGCCCAAATTGGTTCGTTGTTTTTAGTAATAACTCGTCCACATAATAAACACTGTTTGGTATATTGTCAAGAAGGAGCACGGAAAGGGAAGCATAGATCCCGCATGCGACTTGGAAATACGTTGCGTTTGTTTTGTATTGAGCAAAGATTCTTTCGTTATCCAACACGTTATACATGTATCGCTCTTTATCTGGAAAAGCAAGCAGAACACCCACTAAATCCTCGCCTGTCAATGGGGCCTCCTGGGGATCGAGAACTTTCATTTCAAAGTCCCATAAAACATCTGTGTCATCTATATGATCGCGGATAATTTTAGTAGTATGCTCATTTACTTTATACAAAAATCCACTTTCCATATCATAAAGCTGACCTAACGTATAAACCTCTTCATGTGGCATTAAACTACCATAAAATATTTTCTTCCCTAAAGTTACTTTAAATTCAATATCATAAACGTTTTCATATAAAAACAGCGGTGTACCTTTTTTCATAAACATTGGGTAACACGAAATGGCTTCGTCCAAAAAACATTCAGGAGACCAAGTTGTATAAATGACATTCTTTTTTGCCTGAGACTTTTTCTTAAAAAAAGATGTATCGTGCTCAACAATGTAGCAGCCCAGCGGTTGTTCATCACCGTTTTGATTCATTAGTTCGAATGCCATCCACTGTACCACTCCTGGATTCATTCCGGAACAAACGATAGCACTGGTATTTTTAAACATGTCCTTATGTTTTTCAAAATAATGAATTCGTTCAATCAGCGGAAAACCAGCAAACTGTTCTTCATGGTCATCAATATACGTATTTTCTAGTGCCGAGTTAACATACTTTATACCTAATTCGTCACAGCATTGGAGCATTTCAACGGTATCGGCCCATGAAACATCGATGACAATACTCGTCTTGGTACCGGTTAGATGATTTTTCACCTGAGCTTTATCTTTAAGGTCGAATTGATGGCAGTGTATTTGGTTAGTTAAATGAGGAAATAGGTTTTGATAATACTGGGGTTCCTTTTGTTTAAGATCTATTAAGTGAATCGGACTATTTGTAATAAGATGATGTATAGGGTCTTTGGTATCACTTGCTGAATGATTTAAAATGGAAAGAACAGATTTTGCGACCCCGCCAGCACTTCCGAAAATGGATATGACTGTTTGGTGATCTTTCATTTCAACACCTCGTCCATATTTTTTATAATATAATATGTTCAAAGGGTGAATAAGGATTGGATGATTATATGAGAATAATAATATATGCAATTTTTAATATACCAGTAGACCTTAAGCCAGCAGAAGTGTTAAAAATAGTAGATATAGCAGCACTTAGATTAGGAGTTGAAGTAAGTGAGCAGCACATTTCCAAAATGGTATGATTTTTTTATGAGTCCACTGGAACGTAAGAAGTTTAAAAGGGTACGTAAAGATCTGCTTAAAAGCGCGACAGGGAAGGTACTTGAACTTGGTTCAGGGACGGGAGTTAATTTTCCACTGTATAGGAATGTTGATCATGTCATCGCCATTGAACCGAGTAAGCACATGATACAACAATCACTGGCAAAGCGTAATTTAGCAGTGGTACCCATTGAAATGGTTAATGCAAGTGCGGAGAGGCTTCCATTTGAAGATCATACATTTGATACCATCGTTGCAACATTGGTTTTTTGTACCATACCAAATGTCGAAGAGGCTATTAATGAACTAAAAAGGGTATGTAAACCTCAAGGAAAAATTCTATTATTTGAACATATTAAAATGGAAAATAAGGTGCTCAGCAGTTTACAGGGTGGTCTAACACCGCTTTGGAGAAAAATTTGTGATGGCTGCTGCCTGGATAGAGAAACATTAAAGGCATTTACGTCTCAAGGACTAAGGATTGAGAAAGTAGAAAAATTTTATAAAGACCTCTTTATTGTAGCTGAGCTGAGAAATAGAAAGGAGTAAGTACCTTTTGATTCCCGCTAATCAGCTTTTTTTACCTTGAAGGGAATCAAAATCAACTTTTGATTCCCACTTATCAGCTTTTTTCACTTAATCGGGAACCAAAGACACTTTTTGATTCCCTCATATCCACTTTCCTCACTCAGCAGGGAATCAAGGACAAACTTTGTTTCCCTCTAACAACCATTTTTCGAGTAGAAGGGGAACAAAAAGAAAAACCTCAAAATCGATTGAGGTTTTTACTGTGTTCTGCGGGCAAAGTCGACAAATCTAAACTTGTCAGGACGGTGCCGGGATTCTGTGTATTGGAAAAGATTTGCATCCTCTAAATATACATAGTTTTTGATGACGACAATATTATGAAAACCTTCTAAGTCTAAAAATGAACGGTCTTCCGCAGTGGGTTCTTCTACGACGATCTCCTTTTTTGCAAAGCTAATCTTTAGGTTTAAATCATTTTCAAGGTAGGCATAAATCGAGTTTGCACAAATCTCTTCGGTAATCGAAGGGACGTATTTTGCGGCAAGATAATCTTTATCAAGTATAATTTTCTTGCCGCCAATTTCCCGAGTTCTAACGATTTTCCATACTTGATCCTTTCCTGAAAGCTGAAGCTGTTGCTTGATATAGGCATCTGGTTTGATTATTAACGATAACTCATTGACAATCGTCCTTGGCTTTTTTTCCATTTTATCAGCCAGTTCTTTAAAACTGACCAGGCCCGAAACCGGAAAATCAAATTTATTGATATCAATGACAATCGAACCTTTACCCCTTACTTTTTGAATATAACCATTTTGAGCAAGCAGGTTTAATGCTTTTCTTATCGTTTCTCTCGATGTATCGTATTGTTCCTTTAATTCATTTTCAGAGGGGAGAAGGGAATTCGGCGGGATTTCCCCGCTTTTAATCTGATCCACAATCGTATTAAAGATACTTTGATACTTATTCGTCATAAAAATCTCCCATTATTTTTTCAAATGATAAACAATGGACTCATAAGGCCGTAAAGGAATTTCTTTGGCAAGTGGTGCTGAGTCCTCATAGTTTGAGAGTAACACACCAGTTGACAACCCATCAATGTCTAACTTTACTGGAAGAACATAATTCGCATCTTTTCCATAAAAATTATTAATCACCAACAACATTTCATTTTCCGTTTTACGTACAAAAGCAAAGATCGATTCATGGTCTTCAGAAATCAATTCATAATCCCCGTTCGTAATCACATCAATTTCTTTCCGCAAGCGAATGAGTTCTTGATAATGATAAAAAACAGAGTCTGAATCCTTCATTGCATTTTCTGCATTAATTTCCTTATAGTTTGCTGCGGTATGAATCCAAGGATTACCAGTGGTAAATCCAGCATGTTTGCTCGAGTTCCATTGAACTGGAGTTCGGGAATTATCACGAGATTTTTGTTTTAAAATCTCGATTATCTCTTGTTCTGGCACACCTTCGTTTTTCTTAATTTCAAATATATTTAGTGACTCGACATCTCGATAATCTGCAATCTTGTCAAAGTTTGGATTGGTCATCCCGAACTCTTCCCCTTGATAAATATAAGGAGTTCCTTGCATCATATGGATGGTCGTCGCAAGCATTTTTGCTGACTCTTTGTGGTATTGTTGATCATCACCAAATCTTGAGACTACACGAGGCTGGTCATGGTTGCACCAGAAGAGGGCATTCCAGCCGCCGCCTTTATTCATTTCAACCTGCCAATCTGACAGAATGTTTTTCAACGCTTGGAAATCAAAATCCGCTTTTGTCCATTTTTCTCCATTAGGATAATCCACTTTTAAATGATGGAAGCTGAACGTCATATTAAGCTCTTCTTCACGAGGACTTGTGTAGCGAATGCAATTATTGATCGACGTAGAAGACATTTCGCCAACCGTCATGATGTCGTATTTTGAAAATACCTCTTGATTCATCTCATGGAGGAACTCATGAATTCTTGGACCATCTGTATAAAATTTACGTCCGTCGCTGTCATCCTCAGGGAACTGTTGATTTTTTGATATCAAATTAATTACGTCTAGTCGGAATCCATCGACACCTTTTTTCAGCCAAAAGTGCATCATTTCGTATAATGCTTCACGAACTTTTGGATTTTCCCAGTTTAAATCTGCCTGGGTTACATCAAATAAGTGAAGGTAATACTGGCCAGTTGCTTCATCCCATTGCCAAGCTGAACCGCCAAATTTCGATTCCCAGTTAGTAGGAGGGAGGCCATCTTTACCATCTTTCCATATATAAAAATCGCGGTATGGATTGTCTTTTGAGGATTTCGCTTGCTTGAACCACTCGTGTTCAGTGGATGTATGGTTGATGACAATATCCATAATGATTTTGATTCCGCGCTTGTGTGCTTCTGCAAGAAGCTGGTCGAAGTCATCCATCGTACCGTATTCTTCTTGAATGTTGTAATAATCGCTTATATCGTAACCATTATCTCGTTGTGGGGATTTATAAATCGGGGTAAGCCAAAGTACATCTACACCAAGCTCCTTTAAATAGTCGAGCTTTTTGATAATACCTTGAATATCTCCTGTACCATTTCCAGTCGTATCATAAAAACTTTTTGGATAAATTTGATATACTACTGCTTTTTTCCACCATGATGTTGACATGATATACACCTGCCTATATTTTTTGAGACTCTAATAATGAAAAGGAGGGAGATGATCTCCCTCCTAAATTGGAGTCTTATCTTTTAAAAGTAAATTTGTTCATACCTGTTTTTGCAAAGATAATAGTTAAAAGGAATGGCACTACAATCGCAACTAACATTGCTACTGCAAACATCATCATATGCTGCGGCTGGATGGAAAGGAAACCAGGAAGTCCGCCGACACCGATTGAGTTGGCCATTACATCACTGCCTACAGAGATAACTGCTGCTACTAGAGACCCAATCATCGCTGCAAGGAAAGGGAAGCCATATTTTAAGTTAATCCCGAACATCGCCGGCTCTGTAACACCAAGGTAACAAGAAATTGCTGCTGGAATGGAAACTTGTTTTTCTTCTTCATTTTTACGATTGATGTAAATCATCGCCAGAACGGCAGAACCTTGAGCAATATTTGATAGAGCGATCATTGGCCATAGATTTGTTCCGCCAAGCTCAGACATTAATTGAAGATCAATTGCATTTGTCATATGGTGTAAACCAGTGATAACAAGTGGTGCATACGCAAAACCAAAGATGGCAGCAAATAACCAGCCAAATGCAGAAGTTAAACTTGTATATACAACATCAGAAATCCAAGAACCAATTGTCCAACCGATAGGACCTAAAACGGTGTGTGCAATTAATACAGTTGGAATTAACGCTAAAAATGGAACAACAATCATAGAGATTGAATTCGGAACAATTTTTCTAAGTCTTAATTCTAAAAACGATAGTACAAATCCAGCTAAGATAGCAGGGATAACTTGAGCTTGATAACCAATCATTTCAATTTGAGCAAAGCCAAAATCCCAAGTTGGAATTTCCTCCGCCCCAGCAACGCCGTAGGCATTTAGTAATTGAGGAGACACTAGCGTAATACCGAGGACAATACCTAGAATAGGTGTTGCACCCATTTTTCTAGCGACAGCCCATGTTATACCGACCGGAAGGAAGTGGAACACAGCTTCACCAATTAACCAAAGGAAGGCGTGAACACCGGCCCAGAATTGAGAAACTTCAACAATCGCCTTCGTTCCATCTTCAAGCAATTTAATATCACCGATCACGTTTCTAAATCCAAGGATTAAACCACCTACAACGAGCGCAGGAATTAACGGTGTAAAGATATCTGCAAGATGGGCGATTATTCGTTGCAGCCAATTCATATTTTGCTTTGCAGCCACTTTTGCTTCGTCTTTCGTTGTTTCACTAACACCGGCAACTTTAACAAAGTCATTATAGAAGGTAGAAACATCATTTCCGATGATTACCTGGAATTGTCCTGCCTGGGTAAATGTACCTTTTACAGGTTTAAGAGCTTCAATTTTTGTTACATCCGCTTTGCTTGGATCGTTTAACACAAAACGCATTCTCGTAACACAATGGGTTACGGCCGCAATGTTTTCCTTACCCCCAACGTGTTCGAGCAGTTCTTTCGCTGACTCAGTGAACTTCGTCATTATTTCTTCCCCCTGTGGAATTGGAAATCTCCAATTCTATATATTGTGTATTATGCCTTGTATTTACAGATAAATGTGTCCGTTTTCAATAGGATACTCGCAACCTGTATATACAAGTTCCTTGGTTACGTTTACATTCTAACTTGTATATACAAGACTGTCAACAAATTTATTTTCACTAAAAAATGAGGGGTTGACCGTTCCTAATGATTTACTTATTATAGTAGGTATTAATATAAGTTCATAACTTTTCAACTTTAACGCTTTAAACTGTTGAATGAATTTTCGGAAAATGATATAATAAACTTGTTTAAATTCTTCTGAGTTTAGACCTCCTAAAACTAGAGCTTAGCCTTGACCACTAAGCTCACTTTTGGCCTTTGACTTCTGTCAAAGGTTCTTTTTTTTGAGTTCTTTTGATTAAAATCTGTCGTTTATGAAAGACTAATATATTGTTATTTAATTAATATAAGGAAGTGTTGAGTATGAAAGGGCAGATTACACCCTATTTATCGTTTGATGGAAACGCAAAGCAAGCTCTGGAGTTTTATAAAGAAGTATTAGGCGCAGAAATTATTGGTCTCCAAACATTTGGTGAAGCTGATTATCCAACTCCGCCAGATGCAGATCATCGTGTCATGCATGCAAAGCTAAGTAAAGGAGACCTTTCACTTATGTTTTCAGATACCTTTCCAGGTCAGTCGGTTGTTGTAGGGAACAATATTACACTTACGCTTGAGCCTGAAAGTGAAGAGGAAATTCAACAGTTGTATGACTCTCTAAGCAAAAATGGAAAGGTACTCATGAAGCTGGAGAATACATTTTGGGGTGCCACATATGGAAGAGTTCAAGACCAGTTTGGGGTAATCTGGGAATTGAATTATCAAAAATCTTAGTCCCAAAGCACTTTTCTAAGTGCTTTTTTGATTGCAAAAAAAAAAGAAAGTGGTGGGGCCACTTTCTAAAGGAGGTATTGTATCATGGGTTAATATAATATATGTACGTCCTAGTACAGGCATGTAGTGAACATGTCCATTTTCAAAAATATTTTTTAATCTAGAAACCGTTTTTTCATTTCTTCAGTAGGCAGTATGCAGCTTTCCATTTTGCCAAACCAGTTATAACGATTTTTTGCTATCAGGTCATAAAGGAAATCTCTAAATATAGGAGGGAGGACCCTTAGTATCGATAGCAACCTCCAACATCCATTTAAATTTCTGCATATCTGTAATGCTGCACTTGATTTCATATATAGTTTTTGATTTTCAATGACAACGAGGCTGTCAATCTGTTTATTAACCTTATATTGTTGTAATAACCGCTGTCCTGTTTCACTTTGGAGTGAGGCGAACTTGAAATATCCCGTTGGATCTCTCTTGATAATAAACTGAACACTGCTATTACAGAGGTTACATATGCCATCAAACAAAATAATTGCTTCCATTGCCTCACTCCCATCCTTTTTACATTATAAACAATTTTTACAAAAAAAGAGAAATGTTAGCGAAATATAGAAAATTTCCTTGAGACTCTAGAATTCTATAGATATATTAAGAATATATTAATGATGATTTTGATGGAGTTAGGAGGGAAGTATATGGTCGTTGATCAGGGGTTTGATATGTTTTCCGTAATGGGTACGCTCTTTCCAATATTTTTTATCCTTGTATTTGGAATTATTTTATTTACTATTTTTAAAGGAATCAAACAATGGAACTACAATAATAAACAGCCAAGGTTGAATGTGGATGCAGTCGTGGTCTCGAAACGGACTCAAGTTAGTGGAGGAAGTAATGATTCCAGCGCCAGCACTTGGTATTATGTTACGTTTCAAGTTGAAAGCGGTGACAGAATGGAACTAGCCGTTAGGGGGTCTGACTATGGTATGTTAGCTGAAGGCGATTTCGGTGAATTGGTCTTCCAAGGAACGAGATATCATCGTTTTACACGGAAGCAGCAAGTGAATTAGGACACGTGATTATTCGTGTCCTAATTAATGTATAGTGGGTTAAGACTGGTAGAAATTTAGTTGCGGATAACTGATTTTAGTTGCAGATTACATATACAATCCAGCCAAAAATATCCCCAGCGCCTCTTCATAAATTTCATCAAATTGCGTAAGTGGGAGAGGGTTCGTACCTGTTCCGAGCTCGACCGTAAATCCTGGCCTCCGCCAATCTTGGATAAACCAATCCTTATACCCGGCATAGCTTTCGATTGTCTTGACAGGCTCATATCCACTAACTCTTGCAAACTCGTTTACCAGCACCTCAGATTCTGGCGGCTCCAAATTTTCAAATCCCCAGTAGATGACCTCACCTTGGGTATGAAAGGCTAAGACGCGGGCAAAGTCACGTCTTCTCGTCAAATCTGCCATCGCAATGGCCTCTGGCTCCGATAATGGCCGTTCACCCACATAATCCCGCGGACCAGGCTGAGCAGGATTCCTGGCCTTCTCCAATTCCCAGCGGGCAGGGAACTGGTCATTAAGGTCAACACCTCTTATATTTGCTTTCCAACCAGAAAAATCAGTACTTCCCCGATTTAGTTCAATCACTCTATTACTCACCGTTTCATTTTCTGGCGGACCATTCAATACTAGACTTACTCCGTCCGGGTTAACCATCGGAACAAGGGACAGCAAACTTTGCCTATATAGAGGAAAAGTCGAAAGACCACGGATGGAACTTCCATTCGTCAGCGATAAACAATAATCATTTAAAAATGTCATTAGAATAGGTGTAGTAATCCATTCATTTGCATGAAATGAAGCATTATAATGAACTCTTTTACTTCCATTGCCAATTAAAACCTCGGGAATACGATTGCCAAGTACTGAATTTCCTGCATTTGTTACCCGAAGGAATGGATAAACGTTTTGCAAACGTGCGATATCACTCATCATACGGCTAAAATCATAATGCTGCTTTCCTTGAACAAGCCTCCAAGTAATTCTTAAGGGTACCTTAATATTTTGTCCGACTACAAGACGATTAGGGTTCACATTAGGGTTAGCAAGCAGCAGCGCATCAAGTGAAAGATTACGGTTTTGCGCAATACTCCAGAAAGAATCCCCACGCCGGATCTGATAACTCTGCCCAACAAAACCCGGTATTCGGATTCGCTGTCCTGCTGCGATCTGGCTTGGTTGAATCTCACGATTAGAATCCAAAATAAGTTGAATATTAACTTGATACAGTTGGCTGTAATACCATAACGAGTCACCTTGTCTCACATAGATGTCCATGGAAACCTCCTGTGTCCAAAAATCGGCTTACTTTAAATGTATGCAGGAAAGCTGAGCATATATGTAGGTTTTATATTTGATAAAATTGAGAGGGGGCTAATAAATAAAAGAGTGCCGCCCTTAGGACACTCAGTGATAAATTATATAGAGCGAAATGTCGCTATTACCGAACAGCGGCTATCCCTCATCATTTATGTCATATGAACCGTTTTAATATGCTGAAGATTTAAATAAACAGGGTCACCTTTTGCCGTTGATACTTCTACAAAGTTATTTTTTATTCCCATTATTTTCCCCATATAACTCTCATTTTCTCCGAGATTAAATACAATTAGTGTCCCCATTAATTTTTCAATCTGGACTTCAAATGACCGTGCAAAGGTTATGTTAGAGGGGTTAACAGGTAAATTTGCATTGCTTAATCCATAGGGACGCTGGTTATTGGTATAAGGAATTAACCATTTTAAGTGGTTAAGGGAAATAAACATTGTTTTGTAAATAGGGGAGTAAAAAACAAAATAATTATTCATAATGCTGATAATGTAGCCGTGTATGGCTTGTTTACTTGTCACAAATATTTCTGTAAATATACCTTTAGCGGCAGTAAGGGTTTTTCGCAGTGAGATTTCTTCGTTAGGATTGAAGATAGGGGATTGGTCTTCTGATAGCGTAATTATTTCATCTATTTCTTCTATTTTAGGAATCTTCCAATTTTGAATATGAACAGTAGGAACATATAAATAATCATACCCATTGTAAATAACCCACAAATCACTGCCAATGTCGATTAAGATTCCGCTTATATGTTTATTTCCAGATATTTCAAGTTTGATATAGGTACCAATATGGTCTTTTACTTTCATTTCATCACTTCCTTTCTATTAAAATCATTCTACAAAAAGAGCAGGTGCACATAACTAGATACTACTGCGAAAGAATGCCCAGCTCTTTTTTGTAAAATTTATAATGGATAGAAATTGGCAAGGGAATTAGGAATTTTGCTTTATAAATAATCATTAGGTTGCAGATAGGGGAGTAATTAAATGCGTCTTTGTGAGTTATCTCGATTTGGCCATCCTGAGAAGATAGATCTTCGGTCAAAATTACGGGTTACGGGCTCACCTGAGAAACGCGATGCCCCAACTTCTTGTGCCTTTGGTTTATTAACCTCGTTTTTACTTTCTACGGCGTTTATTTTTGACTTTTCTATTTTCATTAGCGGATTGGTATCAATTGTTTCTTTTACCTTTTTCACTTTATTTAATAATTCCTTCGTAGAATTTGCAGTTACTTCTTTTTTCGGTGCAGGTTCAGCTTTCAATTGCTCACGGACTGACTGTTTGACCTGAGCCCTTTTTTCCATGGAAGGAGCAGCGGGTTGTTGAACATTTTCTTTATCATGTTTGACAATATTTTGAATCACCACTTCTGCTTTTTGCTTTTTCACTACTTCCTGAGGAGTTTGTGGTAATTCCGTTCTGGACCATTTACTTTCCTTGCTTTGTTTTGCAATTTGCTTAACGTCTTCATTGTGAACTTTTTGCTTTTTCTCTTCTTTTTTAGTTTCCATACTGATTTTTTCGAGTGATAATGAGGATTTGATAGGTTCTGCCCAAACCTTTTTCTCATTTTCTGGTTGATTTACAATTACTTTCGGTGAAGTAATGACATCATCGTCAACCATTTTCACCGCCGGTTGAACATCCGCTTCCTGTTTGTCAGCCTTCATAAAAACTTCTGTTTCAACATAATTGTCGTCTGAATCTTCCACTTTACTATCCGCAACAGCTGATTCGGTTTCATTTTTGTTTTCTTCTTGTTTTTCTTCTTTCCGAAAGCCTTTTAAAATATTGGAGATGTGTGAGATTTTGATTAATATTCGATTCTCACCATTGATTAACGTAACAAAGTCAGTATCAACAAAGCCTAGGACACCTTCAAAAGATTGCTTATTTAAACACAATATAGATACCCATGAATTTTTTAATGAGTTTAATAAGTCTGCTAGACTCTGAGTTTGCAAAAATTCGGTGGTGATTTCTTCACCTTTAAATTGTTTCGTGTTTTTTGTTATAGCATGAATTTTATCAATGCTATAGTAGTAGACGTATTCATTTTCATCTTCTAGGATGATATGGTCCGTCTCAACACCCATTAATTTTCCTTTTATAATTTCTTCACCAACATAAAGATTTACATTGTAACCTTTTAGTAAATCAACAGTCGATGAAAAATTATCAGATCCCATTCAACTTTCCTCCTTTGGGTAAATTTGTCGCTTCTTTTTAAAGAAGCGACAAGAGTTTTATATTTTTACTGTCTTACTTGTGCGTTTTCTGCACGTACGACTCTTTGTCTCACAACTTGTTTTTCTGTTTGAGACATTGTGTTTTCTTCTTTACCTTGATTTTTATTTTCTTCTTGTTTTTCACTTTCGATTTTTAATCCGTAGCTAACATTTCGGATATGCCACATAGAAACACGAACAACTTCTTCTTTGCTAATTAATGATACAAAGTCTTTATTAACTTCGCTTATTACGCCTTCAAGTTTTTCCGGACCTCCACGGTTAATTCTTACCCATTGGAATTTCAGGCATTCTAAAAGTCCTTGAAAGCTATCAGCACTTTTAAATTCGAAATTCTCCGGAACCTCAATACCTATATCCATAGTGTCCTTTGAATTTTCTGTTACACTTTTGACATGGTGTGTATTGTAATAAAGCACACCATCATCTTTAGTCAAAAGTACTAGATGGTCATCCAGAACGGCCATTAATTTACCAATTCTTGATTCTGGTCCTCCTCTGTCAACCTTGATCGTCTTCCCCACTAAAGACTTCCACATGTCGTTATTCACAATATTTATCCTCCTTTAAATAAATAAACATTTACACTGCATTTATATGTGTCACGGTGTGATGTTGTACTAAACGACGAGCCTTTTTTCTTACCTTTTTACAAAAATAGGCATAAAAAAAAGTATATGGAATCCATATACAAGGAAAAAGGTCATAATGATGCCAATTCTTTCTTTAAATAGCCATTTCTTTTCTTAATAAATTTGAGAATGACATCTTTTTCTTTATCAAAATATTTCTCATCCCTATTTATATAGGGATCTGTCCTAATAAACGGTTTTAATAGTTGAAATTGCTCTAAGATTATTGGCTCTAATGCTTCGATTGTAAAGTGCGTTTCTAAGATGGAGGATAAGATTTCTTTGTATTTCATTCTATATGGTTGAATATGGAGAAGTCGTCCAGTTAAGGTATTATACCCCGTGATGGGTACGAAATCGTAATCGAGCTTCCTTCCGTGAAGATCTCGTCCCCAGGTCCCATCATAATCCCAAGGGGTAATTTCAATCAAATTCGATTTACTATTTAGATAGAGAGCGTAGTTATGGATAAAGCCATCAAAGTTCTGTGTACATACAACACCAGCAAGCCATCTAAGATATTTCTCAATATCTAGGAATTTACCAACTTCTTTTTCAAACTCCTCATTTGGGAAAGTATTGATCATTGCAATAAATTCCTCTAATAATGACAGGTCTTTTTCCTCACCATATTTGATTGTATAGCCCTCATCTAAACTCGTTTTCAATTCGTTCTCAGGGGAGATTAAAGAGAAGTTTGCAAAATAATTAGTGGCATATATGATGGGTCCATCAGGAAGATTTCTTTTTTTCAAAAGATGTTGGTCAAAGGATTCAAGTTCTAAATAAATTCCTTTACAAAAACCATTAATATAAAGCAGTACGTGCTTGGAGTGTGGTGAAACAACTCCAATGGTATCAAAAAAATCAAGAGATAGTTTGTTCCGGCTTAGTGAAATATCATCGTATTCCGCATTCAGATGAATTTCGTGAGCACCATCATAAAGAAAAGGTTTTTGAAAAATGATATTATAGGATTTTTTTTTCTTCTTTCTAATTACATTTCCCCGATAGGTGAGTCCTATTTTGTATCGTTTATTCGCAATTTTCAATAAGGCTGGGACATGCTCATCCTCCCAAATATCATCCTCCAACTTTTGCAGCCACTTAGGATTAATGAAGATTTCATATTTTAACACGTAAATACTCCTATACATACATTTTTTCTAGATAGTATGCGGCATCTAGGAGGATTGTGCAGTACAAACATCTAGTATTTTGGTATAGGACAAATGTTGACCCTCAAATATTGGTAAAGTGAATGCAAAAAAATAAATGTTTGTCTATATCAAGAACCACTTTATTACCATAAATTAGAAAGTGAGAAGAATATATTTATGGAAAGTGGTGGAAAACCAACATGGGGATGGACATGAATCAGATGCTGTCAAAAGCTAAGGAAAATGGAGTCGTTTTATTTCTAAATAACAATCCAGATGAAAAGCAAGACAAAAAATGCTTCTGTGAAGATAATTCAGATTCCAGTGGCAGCAAAGGGTCCGATGGAAGTCAGGGTTCTAAAGGAAGTAAAGGTTCAAGGGGCAGTCATGGGTCTTGCGGCAGTGAAGGCAGTAAGGGCTCTAGCGGAAGTAAAGGCAGCAAGGGCTCTAGCGGAAGTAAAGGCAGTAAGGGATCTGGCGGAAGTAGTGGTTCAAAAGGCTCACGCGGTTCTTATGGGTCTCGACGGAAAAAGGGTCCGAAAGGTCCGAAAGGTCCAAAAGGTCCAAAAGGTCGTAAAGGACCGAAAGGAAGAAAAGGAAAACATAGTTCGGGTGGAAGCAGAGGTTCTAAAGGTTCACATGGTTCCGGTGGAAGTAAAGGATCAAAAGGATCTCGTGGTTCCGGTGGAAGTAAAGGATCAAAAGGATCTCGTGGCTCCGGTGGAAGTAAAGGGTCAAAAGGATCTCGTGGTTCCGGTGGAAGTAAAGGGTCAAAAGGATCTCGTGGTTCCGGTGGAAGTAAAGGATCAAAAGGATCTTGTGGTTCCGGTGGAAGTAAAGGATCAAAAGGATCTCGTGGTTCTGGTGGAAGTAAAGGATCAAAAGGATCTCGTGGTTCTGGTGGATCTGGTCGTAAAAAAGGTCCAAAAGGCCCTAAAGGTCCTAAGGGTAGAAAAGGCAGACATGGTTCTGGCGGAAGCAAAGGATCTAAGGGTTCACATGGATCGGCCGGAAGTAAAGGGTCTAAAGGCTCTCATGGTTCTAACGGAAGTAAAGGATCCAATAGCGGTTATGGTTATGGGGGTAAAAAAGACTCCAAAGGCGATAAGCACTCCGGCGGTAGCAAAGGTTCCAAAGGCGGCAAGCACTCCGGCGGTAGCAAAGGTTCCAAAGGCGATAAGCACTCCGGCGGTAGCAAAGGTTCCAAAGGCGGCAAGCACTCCGGCGGTAGCAAAGGTTCCAAAGGCGGTAAGCACTCTGGCGGAAGCAAAGGTTCCAAAGGCGATAAGCACTCCGGCGGTAGCAAAGGTTCCAAAGGCGATAAGCACTCCGGCGGTAGCAAAGGTTCCAAAGGCGGCAAGCACTCTGGCGGAAGCAAAGGTTCCAAAGGCGGTAAGCACTCCGGCGGTAGCAAAGGTTCCAAAGGCGGCAAGCACTCTGGCGGAAGCAAAGGTTCCAAAGGCGGTAAGCACTCCGGCGGTAGCAAAGGTTCCAAAGGCGATAAGCACTCTGGCGGAAGCAAAGGCTCTAAAGGCGATAAACACTCTGGCGGAAGCAAAGGCTCCAAAGGCGGTAAGCTTTCCGGTGGAAGCAAAGGTTCCAAAGGCGGCAAGCACTCTGGCGGAAGCAAAGGTTCCAAAGGCGGCAAGCACTCCGGCGGAAGCAAAGGTTCCAAAGGCGATAAGCACTCTGGCGGAAGCAAAGGCTCCAAAGGCGGTAAGCATTCCGGTGGAAGCAAAGGTTCCAAAGGCGGTCACGGTTCAGGGGGAGGAAAAGGCAGGGACTCAAAAGGAAAAAAATAATTTATCAAAAACCGGTACCTGTGGAGTACCGGTTTTTTTTGTTTTCCATTAAATATGTATGACAGCAGCCTATTAAGATACCCGCTAGGCATTGGTTTAGTTTCAAAAAGATAGGCATTTATCCAACCATTATTTCAAAAAAATTTCTAGTTACCTGCTGATTTACATAAAAACAAGATATTCGTTTAGTTCAAGCCTCCAAGGGTCTACGTATGATAAAGCAAAGGACAAGAAAAGACATGAAAAGGAAATTTCTTAGAATGAAATTTTAGATAAATCGAAAGGAGAGAAATAACATATATGTATCATCCATCGACGGTAATCATAACCATATTCGCTTTTACTCTAACCATGGTGATGATATTTATCCGTCCGAAAAATATGAATGAAGCTATTCCAGCAACGATTGGCGCAGTTATTGTTTTATTAAGTGGCAGCGTTTCGATGCTTGATTTAATGGATATAAGTTCGAAGGTAACCGGGGCTGCAGTAACGATTATCGCAACCATCGTTATGGCAATTGTACTTGAAAGTTTCGGCTTCTTTAGATGGACGGCGGCATTGATGTTAAAAGTATCAAAAGGGTCAGGAATTCGGTTATTCTGGTATACATTATTACTTTGCTTTTTGATGACGATGTTTTTCAACAATGACGGAAGTATTTTAATTACCACACCTATTCTCATCCTGATATTTAAAAATATCGGTTTAAAGAACCGCCAAAAAATTCCATACCTATTAAGCGGCGCCTTAATCGCGACTGCATCAAGTGCTCCAATTGGTGTAAGTAATATTGTAAATTTAATAGCATTAAAAATTATCGGAATGGATCTTTACCTTCAGACTGCTATGATGTTTGTTCCGAGTACCATTGGTTTACTATTCTTATCTTATCTGCTCCTCATTGTTTTTAAGAAGGACATCCCTAAAGAAATCAGACTTCATTCCTACACACTACCATTGTTGAATAACAACCGATTTCACCCATTACAAAGAAAAAACGAGGATATGTTTGAAAAACAAAAGAAGTTAATGATCCAAATGCTCATCTTTGTCTTTATCGTTAGAATCAGCCTTTTTGTCGCCTCTTTTTTAAACATTTCTGTTTCATTGGTAGCTGTACTTGGTTCAATCATTTTACTAGTCTGGAGATGGATCCATCTAAAGAAAAATCCAAAAGACGTTTTATTTAAAATACCTTGGCATATCTTGATTTTCGCTTTTTGCATGTATGTAATCATATACGGATTACACAATATCGGTTTAACAGCCTTTTTGGTAGAACATCTAAGTTCTATTGTTAATGGCAGTTTACTTCACGCAAGCGTTACCATGGGGATCATAACAGCTTTCCTATCGAATCTATTTAACAACCATCCTGCCCTAATGGTATCGACACTTGCATTAACGGAGATGGGATTAGAACCATTATTAACGCAGACAGTTTATTTAGCAAATATCATAGGAAGTGATATCGGTTCCTTAATCTTGCCAATTGGTACCCTGGCAACATTGATTTGGATGGATATCCTTAAGAAAAATAATATAAAAATAACATGGCTGGAGTATATTAAAGTTACAATAATTGTCATTCCGCCAACGCTCGTTTTTACTTTAATCGGACTGTACTTATGGCTGCTTCTGGTATTTGTTTAAAAATTAGTGCGAAGGATTCACCTCATGGTGGTCCTATTTTTTTCTTTGGATAGAAAGGATGGGGTGAACCACATGCATAATAAGGAGAAGCAAACAGACGTGATTATTATTGGAGCAGGTTTATCAGGCCTAGCAGCTGCACGTACCTTAAAAAAAAATGGGAATACTGTTACAGTCCTTGAAGCGCAATCTCGTGTAGGCGGAAGAATACTTAGTACCATCATTAAGGGCAGTATTTTAGATTTGGGTGCTCAATGGGTTTCTCCACACCAACATCGCATTCAGACCCTAATAAAGGAGTTCGGACTTACCACCACTCCTACCTATAAACAAGGTACCTCTCTATATTCCTTATTAGGCAAAAAGAAACGAGGATTAGGTAATAAACCACCTTTCTCACCATTGTCACTACTTGATATTACATTAATCGAACATACAGTAAAGAATATGTTAAAAAGCATCGGGCCAGCCAAACCATGGGAGGTTCCTTTGGGACAAAAATTAGATTCACTCACAATGGAAACATGGTTAGATAAGAAAATGTTTTCAAAATACGGTAAAGCTTTTTATCGTCAGGTTTATGAAGAAGGGTTATGTGGAAGATTGAGTGAAGTTTCCGTATTGGATATACTATGGAATATTAAATCAACTGGAAGTTTTAATGAGTATCTAAGTGCCGAAGACGAATGGATTACAAATGGTGCGCAAGAAATCCCAAATCGAATTGCCGAAGAGTTAGGTAACAACGTCCTGCTAAATCAAAAAGTGTGGCGGATTGATTGGGACGAAACAGAAGTAAAGGTGTACACAGAGGAGGGAGTATGGTTCAGTAAAAATGTAATTTTGGCGATTCCGCCAACGCTAACCAATCGAATTGTCTACCATCCACCATTACCTTCTTCAAGAGACCAACTATGTCAACGGATTTGGCAAGGATCTGTCATTAAATGTGTATTGGTATACGAAACTCCTTTTTGGCGAATTCGTGGTGAAAGCGGAATCGCTTTTAACAACTATGGACCAGTTAAGGCTACAATCGATGGTTCGAATCCAAGCCAAAAGGAAGGGATTCTAATAGCATTCGTTACCGGTGAAGAGGCACGTAGACTCGGAGAACTTTATAAAGAGGAAAGAAAAATACAAGTATTGAACTGCATCTCCTATCTTTTTGGACATGAGGGTTTGTACCCTAAAGAATATTTCGATAAAGACTGGTCCGCAGACCCATGGGCAAGAGGTGGTTACGCCGGTCATTTCCCACCAGGTGTTCTATCACAATTTGGAGAGGCACTAACCAAACCCATTGGACCCATCCATTGGGCTGGAAGTGAGACTGCGACTGAATGGCGGCTATACATGGAAGGTGCCTTAGAAGCAGGGGAACGTGCTGCTATAGAAGTGATAAAAAAACTTACATAAAATATGAGAACTATAAACTTTACCACCTATTTCCCTTTTATTTCATCAATCGTGCCGTATTCCAAATTTGTAATGGGGGAGATTAGCAAACTTGAAGTATTAATAAGTGGAACTGTCTTAGTCATTTCAGTTGGATTGATTGCTTATGCTGCATCACGAATTAATGTTAAAGGTGTAATGGTGTACGGGGAAAAATTCAAATGGACTCAGTTGAGTGCCATGGAAAAAAAATACTGATTCAAATAAGCCATCAGGACTAAGTTAATGATCCTGTTGGCTTATTTTAGTAAGTCCACTCTTCCTTTTATAATAGTACTTAGCTTTTCAATTCTTTTTTGATTTATGGGAATAGTAGTAAGGATATTATCTGAGGACGTGAATTATGGATTTTTTGTCAGTCTCACAAAATGTCTTGGAATATATAAGAGAGTATTTAGTCTTAAAACTGCTCATTATGATTTTGTTTTTGATGACAGCTACTTATTTAATTAATCGGACCGTCGCTTGGTTCTTTACGAAATCAAATTTATTGGATGAGGAAGTAGAACAAACCATTCAGGGTGTCATACGGTCCACTCTAAGATATGCAGTGGGAACGATTCTTCTTATTTTTATCATTGGTCAATTTGTTGATTTAAAAGGAATTCTCGCTGGTGCGGGGATTGTAGGGGTCATTGTAGGGTTTGCCGCACAGCAAATGTTAAAGGACATTCTACTTGGTTTTGTCAGACTATCAGATAAAGAATTCCGGGTCGGACATTTTGTCACGTTTAATAATCAAATTTCTGGGACGATTGAGGAAATCGGCATTCGTTTTATGCAAATTCGGGAATGGTCAGGAAAGCTTCTTACGATTCCACATGGTGAAATTAGGACAATACATAACTATAACAAAGGAAGAATGCGTGTTATCGAGAAAATTACTGTCAGCTATCAAGAGGACCCTAGAAGAATAAAGGAATTATTAGAGAGTGTGTGTGTTATTTGTAACGAAAAGCTTGGTCATAGTTTACTAAAGAACCCAGATGGATCACCAGAAGAAGGTTTTCAATACGTTGGAATAACGGACCTGAATCCCAACATAAAATATGTTGGTTATGAATTTTGTATAATAGGTTTAGTCAATCCCGATGATTATTTTGAAACCTCACGACAGGTTAGGTTTGAACTGATGTCTGTCTTCTATGAACATCAGGTACAAATGCCAGCGTCGAATTTAGCCCTGCTGCCGCAGCCGAATTATCATGAAAAGCGTGGTAATGAATCGATCAATAATCATTGAATATTGAAATTAACCATGATTACCTAATCTACTTACGTTTTTCGCCCATCCATTGGACATCTATCCTACATACAGTAAAAGGATAGATTTTTGCAGGGGGATGAAAATATGTTAAATGAAAGATTCGGCGGGCATCATCATGGAGGACACCATCACGGAGGACACCATCATGGCGGACATCCCATCACGGACATCATCATCATCACGGACACCACGGCCACTACCATGGTTATGGGTATGGTGGCTTTGGAGGAGCACCATTTGTAGGAGGTTTACTGGGAGGTTTAGCTGCAGGAGCATTAGGTTCCCCGGGCTACGGTGCCTATCCTTATCCCTATCCAGTAGCCACTCCTTATACGGCACCGGCACCATATCCTGGTTATTATAGCGGCTACCCATATTATTAACTTATTCACGTACATCCCTTTCAAAGCGAAAGGGTTTTTTATTTCTCTAATTAACCAAGTTTTCCATTGAAAAACTTGAACTAATCAACCTACACCTGAATATATTTTAGAAAGAATACTTAGGGAGGGAAGAATATGGGTTTACACGCTGACCATATGTCAGAACCACGCAGGAGGATTATACTGTTTATAAAAAACCACGGATCCTCATCAATGAGCGAGCTGGCTTCCTACTTAGATATTAGTGGTGAAGGTGTACGGCAGCACCTTCTTCATTTAGAAAAAGAAGGATGGGTAACTCGTTATTCAGAAAACAATGGGATTGGCCGTCCTGTATTACACTATCGATTAACCACTGCCGGCGAACATCTTTTCGAAAAAAATTACGATCACTTGACCATTGAAGTTTTAGATACATTGACAAATTTTCTTGGGGAAGGAGCACTAAAACATTTACTTTCAGCTATGATTGAACAAAGAATTCGCCTTTGGGAACCAAAATTAGAAGGATTAAATACAGACGAACGCCTCAATGTATTAAAGGATTTCTATCAAAAAGATGATTCATTTATGGAAATAGAAAATAAAAATCATGTTTATTCCTTAATTGAACGTAACTGCCCTTTCCATAATGTTGCATTGCAGCGACCTATTCTTTGTACTGTAAGCGTTTCTGTGTTAACTCATTTGTTAGGTTGTTCGGTAAAAAGAGAGAAACGACTTCAGAATGGTGATGGTTGTTGTGTATTTAAGGTTCTTTTGGATGAACCGGTGAGTGAAAACACGCCAAAAATCATCATAGAAGATGAGTATTCCTAAAATTTATAAAGGGATGATGTGATGATGAAGAGTGAGCAGTTACAGGTATTGAACAAAAAGTTCCCTCATTTATTTACCCAACAAACTGCATCTGAAAACTTTACCAACCTTACTCAGTTTTCAGAAGCAGTAAAACAGTTAATTAAACTTTGCGGCGATGATCCGGAGCGGGATGGTCTACTTGATACTCCTTTTAGAGTCCTTAAAGCATTTCTTGAGTATACAGAGGGTTATCAGGAAGATCCAAAAGTACATTTAGAGAAGACGTTTGATATACATCATAATGGGCTCATTTTAATAAAAGATATTGAGTTTTACTCTTTATGTGAACATCACTTTTCTCCGTTTTTCGGTGCTGCTCATATTGGCTATATTCCAAAAAAGAAAATAACAGGCCTTTCAAAAATGGGGAGATTGGTGGAAGGCTATGCAAAAAGGTTCCAGGTTCAAGAACGGCTTACCACTCAGATTGCCGAGGCCATCGAAGAAGTATTAGAGCCAGAAGGTACGATTGTTGTAGTGGAAGCGAAACATATATGTATGTGCAGCAGAGGAATTAAAAAGGCGAACACCATTACCACAACATCGAGTCTTCTTGGAATCTACGAAAATCGACCAGATCTTCGTGCAGAGTTTTATTCACTAATAAAAAACACAAGAGAATAAGAATTATAGAGGATGGCATCCGTATGATGTCGTCTTTTTTTATCTTTATAATCTTTATTAGAGCCTTTTTTTTAAAATTGCCTTTAAGGGAGGGTTTGTCTTTAACCTTTAATGCTTGCCTTCAATACTATAGTAATAAAAGGCAGGTGAGTAACATGTACTTGGTCGGCTTTTATTCGCCAAAGGCGAAATCGGGTGTAACCGAATTATCATTATCAATTTATCATTGGCTAAAGGCAAATACAGATTTATCCGCTGCGTTTATTTCTTATGGATCATTGGAAAAAGAAGGTCTCTCTGAAGAGGTTATCCATGAATTCTCTAAGTTGACATTAACAGAACAGAAACGAATCGTAAAAAATATGAAAAAAGAGTACGATATTATTATCTATGATGCCTCGAGTCAGCTTTCTGAAGGAGTATTAAAGCTTTTGCCGATTGTAGATAGATTATTTGTAGTCGGTGAAGAAAATACAGACCTTGCTGTCAAACTCCATCAAATTATTCAATTCAACAAAATCTTTGATAAAAGTGTAAAAAATTTTATACAACATTTAAAAGGAAATAAAACCTTTATTATTCGGGAGAATAAGGAAGGCCGTGTGATCGGCTTTAATCATACAAAAAAAGAAACAAATGATATTGGGCAAATGGTATATAGAGATTATGTTACACGGTATCTGGAAGAAAAATTTATTGAAAAAAACGAAAAAATCTATAGTAAAATTAAACAAATACCAAAAGAGACTTTGTTTCGCGGCTTATATGACCTTGGAATCGATTTCGAGAAAGCATTGTTATTTCATGAATATGTTCTTTTACGTGAAGCGCTAGGACAAAATTATGATGAAGCACTAGAAAATCTATTCCCGCTATTAATAAATTCATCGTTTGAAGAAATACTAGAAAAATTTCAAAATGAACTTAAATTTATTGCAAAACTAAAATTATCCTAAAAAGTCAGGAACCAATTTCCTGGCTTTTTACTAATTAGAATCATCAGTTGGGGCTTTTTTACTTAACAACTCTTTCAATTGCGGTATAATATTTTAGAAAATGGTTGAAGATGTAATCTATTTCTATTACTATTTTTATGTAGAGCCAAAGTTGAAAGTGAGTGGACAATATGGGCCGTAAATGGAACAATATTAAAGAAAAGAAAGCATCAAAGGATGCAAATACCAGTCGTATTTATGCTAAATTTGGAGTCGAAATTTATGTAGCAGCAAGAAGAGGCGAACCGAACCCTGAATCCAATCAGGCATTAAAATTCGTTCTAGAACGTGCAAAGACTTATAATGTACCTAAACACATTATCGACCGTGCTATAGACAAAGCAAAAGGCGGTTCAGAAGAAAGCTACTCGGAGCTTCGTTATGAAGGTTTTGGACCGAACGGGTCAATGGTTATCGTCGATGCCTTAACAAATAACGTGAACCGTACAGCTTCTGACGTACGTGCTGCCTTTGGTAAAAATGGCGGAAACATGGGGGTCAGCGGTTCTGTAGCCTATATGTTTGACGCAACAGCGGTTATTGGTCTAGAAGGTAAAACTGCAGATGAAGTATTAGAAATCTTGATGGAAGCGGATGTAGATGTTCGTGACATTATAGAAGAAGAAGAATCTGTTATCGTTTATGCTGAGCCTGAACAGTTCCATGCAGTACAAGAAGCTTTTAAAAATGCTGGTATTACTGAATTCACAGTTGCAGAATTAACGATGCTTGCTCAAAATGAAGTGACACTTCCAGAGGATGCTCAAGCAAAGTTCGAAAAAATGATTGATGCATTAGAAGACCTTGAAGATGTTCAACAAGTGTACCACAATGTTGACTTAGGTGAATAGGACTTGAAGAAGACCTTTGCTTATGACAAAGGTCTTTTCGTTTAGATAAAGCTTAAGGTAGGTGGAAAATGTCTAAAACAATAAAAATTCAACCCCCAAAAATTCCAGATGGTTTAACGTCTAAACCCTTTCAACTCATGGAAGATCCTTTTTATGAAATGTGTTTAATCAGTGATTGTTCTATTTTAGGTGAAGAAATACATAGAATACGTTTTGAACAAGTGATTTTTAAAAATGTCACTTTTTTGGATGTTTCGTTTAGAAATATCGAATTAACAGATTGTTTGTTTGAACACTGCGATTTATCTAATACGGATTTTAGAGATGGCAGCATTCATCGCGTAGAATTTAAAGAATCTAAAATACTCGGACTTAATCTTTCGGACGCTTCCCTTGGCAATGTTTTATTTGAAAATTGTAATGCAAATATGATTTCTTTTGGATATTCCAAACTAAAGCAAGTATACTTTGATTCTTGTTCACTGCGTAACGCTGACTATTACGAATCGAAATTTAATAAGGTAGCATTTAAAGACTGTAATTTAAATGAAGCCAATTTTGAACAAACCCCTTTAAAAGGGATTGATTTAAGTACTTGCAGCTTTGATCAATTAAATGTATCGATAAAAGACCTTGCGGGCTGTGAAGTTTCTTCAGATCAAGCCTTAGGATTTGCACGATTATTAGGATTGATAATAAAATAAACCTATTCGGGAGCAGCCTTATCGGATTGCTCCTACTTAAGTAATAGGAAGAATACATCGCTTATCAGCAAACCATAAGCATGAAATTAATATGGGTACGCAAACTATATAAAAAAAGGGGATATCTACATGAAACAAGGTCTGGATTCTAATGTATTATCAGTATTAGAAGATAAAATCCAATTAATAAAAACAGATAAAGGTGCAATTTATTTGGTCGGACCTATAAAGCTTCCTGTTAATTTATACGGAGAAACTGTGGAGTTTAAATGGTACTGCTGGTTAAATTGTGATGAAGTTACAGAGGACTACCAAAGGATTATTGATAAATTATCCTCATCAAACTTAGCGGAATTACAACAGTCAAGTGTCTTAGTTTATGGAGACTTTGAGTATGCTGATGAAGCGATTATTCGTATGCATTCTATTTGCCATACCGGTGATATTTTTGGAAGTAAAAGATGTGATTGCGGCTATCAGCTTAAAAAATCAATGAAAATGATCCAGGAACACGGAACAGGTGCCTTATTCTATTTAGCAAACCATGAAGGAAGAGGAATTGGCTTATTTAGTAAGGCAATGGCTTATGTGCTTCAAGAAAACGGGTATGACACGGTTGAGGCAAATGAAGGTCTTGGGTTTGTAGATGACTCCAGAAACTATAGCGATGCCATCCAAGTGTTAAAGGCGATTCGTCAAAAACCGGTTACTTTAATGACAAACAATCCTAAAAAATTGAATGCCTTAAAAGAAGCTGGTTTAGAAGTTTCAGGAAGACAGCCATTATGGGGAGATATCTCCGAATATAATGAGAAATACTTACAGACCAAGATTAATAAGTCTGGGCATCTTGAAGAGGATGAGGGGACTTGTCCAAATGACTAATCACGAATTTTATATGGATTTAGCCTTAAAAAATGCCCAGGCGATGAAAGGGCAGACTGACCCCAATCCATTGGTTGGCTCCGTTATTGTGAATGATAACCGTGTCGTGGGAATAGGTGCTCACTTGAAGGCAGGGGAGCCTCATGCTGAAATTCATGCCATTCGCATGGCTGGTGAAAAGGCAAAAGGCGGTACTATTTATGTGACATTAGAACCGTGTTCTCACCATGGCAGAACTGGTCCTTGTGCTGTGGCGATTGTTGAAGCTGGAATTAAGAGGGTTGTCATTGCAACTCTTGATCCCAATCCAGTAGTGTCAGGAAATGGTGTAAAAATATTAGAGGACGCAGGGATTGAAGTAATTATTGGTGTACGTCAAGAAGAGTCACAAAGGATGAACGAAGTTTTTAATAAGTTCATTGTTGAAAAAACACCTTTTGTGACATTGAAAGCAGGAATCACTCTAGATGGAAAAATTGCGACCCATTCATTTGATAGTAAATGGATAACGTCTGAAGATGCGCGAAAAGATGTGCATCACCTTCGAAACGAAAATATGGGGATTCTTGTTGGAGTTAACACCGTTATTAAAGATGATCCTGAGCTTACGACCAGGATACCGAACGGCCGTAACCCGATTCGAATTGTTCTAGATTCTACCTTAAGAATTCCCTTAGAATCTAGAGTCGTTACGGATAAGCTCGCTGAAACATGGATCTTTACAAGCGAAAATTATGATAAAGAAAAGCGCAAGGTATTAGAAGGTTTAGGAATTTTAGTTATTCCAACTAGCGGTTCCAAACATGTTAATCCAGCTGAAGTGCTTCAAATACTAGGCGAAAAACTTGTATCCTCTTTATTAATCGAAGGAGGAGGCACCGTTAACTGGGCTTTCCTCGAAAATAAATTAATTGATAAAGTTGTACTATATGTAGCACCAAAAATTATTGGCGGCCATAACGCTCCGTCCTTTTTAGCAGGAGCAGGGATGGATAAAATGAAAGATGCAGTGCAGTTAGCTGGCTTATCTGTTCAGCAAATTGGACCTGACTACAAATTTACTGGATATCCGATTTACTCACACGAGGGGCATTAAGATGAAATTTGGTTTCGATATTGATGATACACTTATCAATTTAAGAGAACATGCATTTAATATATACAATAAAAAATTAAACAAAAATGTACCAACTGAAGTATTCTACGATTTAAAAAGAGTGGAAATTCATGAGCCCTTTGGATTAACCGAAGAAGAGGGGGGCAAAATGTGGAAATCATCTTTAGAAGAGATTTATTATACAGACTGTCCGCCTTTTCCAAATGCGGTAGAAACGTTACAAGAACTAGATAAAAAAGGGCACGAAATCTATTACATAACCGCACGTCCAAAAGAACATGGAGAGCGGACGAAAAAATGGATGATTGAACAAGGCTTTCCTGTTCGGGATGACCGTTTTTTCTATGGAATGCTGGATCATGAAAAGGTAGAAATTATTAAAGAATTAGAGCTTGACTATTACTTTGATGATAAGGCTGAGGTTTTAGATACTTTAACGCATGACTCGTTAAAAGTGTTTGTAAGGGACCAGTCCTATAATCGACATTTGCAATATCCCCGGATTTTAAATTGGACAGAATTAAATGAAATTTTGAAAAAAGAACTTGAATAGGTGAAAGAAACAGGAGGGATATATAGCCCTTCTGTTTTTTGGTTTTCACCAATTTTGGTGATATCAAGAGAATGATCGTGAAAAACAGTAAAAATCACAAATGTGTGCGTTTACATTCAATTTCACAAATTTGTCACATTCGGATATACTGTGTTTTGTTCACAACGGACCCGGCTTTCATGAGAGTTGAAAGTCATAAATAAAAAAATAGAAAGAGGTGCTTCATGAACCTTAACACAATTAAATATGAATGGTTCGGAAATATAAGAGGAGATGTATTGTCCGGAATTGTTGTTGCTATGGCATTAATCCCTGAGGCTATTGCATTTTCGCTCATTGCTGGTGTTGACCCAATGGTGGGTTTGTATGCATCATTCTGTATTGCTGTTGTCATCGCATTTACAGGGGGAAGACCTGGGATGATTTCGGCCGCAACGGGTGCAACCGCCTTGGTAATGGTGACGTTAGTGGCAGACTACGGTTTACAATACTTACTCGCTGCAACCATACTTACGGGAGTAATACAAATTATAATGGGTGTACTCAAATTAGGGCGTCTAATGAAATTTGTGCCGCGTTCTGTTATGGTCGGCTTTGTAAACGCACTTGCCATTTTAATTTTTTCTGCCCAGTTAACACACTTTGCTGGGGAATCTTGGGTTATGTATGCCATGGTAGCAGGATCTCTAGCTATTATTTATATTTTTCCTCGGTTTACAAAGGTTGTACCTTCCCCATTAGTTGCAATTATAACAATTACGGTTATTGCGGTTATGACGGGAAGTGGAGTTCGAACGATTGGAGACATGGGAGAATTGTCTCAAACTCTGCCATTTTTCTTAATTCCTGACATTCCATTTACTTTTGAAACACTACAAATCATTTTCCCATATTCACTATCCATTGCGATTGTTGGTTTGGTTGAATCTTTGTTAACAGCTTCAATTGTGGACGATATGACGGATACAACTAGTGACAAGAATAAGGAAGCAAGAGGGCAGGGAATAGCCAACATCGTTTCAGGATTCTTCGGCGGTATGGCTGGTTGTGCTATGATTGGACAATCTGTTATTAATGTAAAATCTGGCGGTCGTGGAAGACTATCGGCGTTTGTAGCTGGTGCCTTTCTAATGGTCTTAATCATCCTCTTAAATGATTTCTTAGTCCAAATACCAATGGCAGCATTAGTGGGTGTTATGTTCATGGTTTCCATCGGAACATTTGATTGGTCATCTATTAAGAACATTCCCAAAACTCCCATTTCCGATACTATTGTAATGATTGCAACTGTTGGAACAGTTCTTATGACACATGATTTATCAAAAGGTGTTTTTGTAGGAATTCTATTAAGTGCGATTTTCTTTGCATCAAAAATTTCCAAAGTGAGAATAACAGCTTCAAAAACTTCACATAAAAAAGTCTATACTGTTTCAGGTCAATTATTTTTTGCTTCTGTTACTGATTTTGTAGAGGGCTTTGCCTACAATGAGGACGTAAATGAAGTAACAATTGATCTAACACAAGCACATTTATGGGATGATTCAGCTGTTGCCGCTATTGATAAGGTAGTCATCAAATATCACCAGAACGGTATTAGAGTTCAGTTAATCGGTCTGAATAAAGAGAGCAATAAATTGATAGAAAAACTGGCAGTCCATAATAAACCAGGCGGACTTGAAAAGGCTGCCGGTCACTAATAAATTTACTAACACGCTGATGATAGAATCAGCGTGTTTTTTTTAAGTAAATTCACAAACTATCCATATATTTCAATTATTACATCGATACAATTCGACATAAACAGTTTGTATATCTTATCTGCCCATCACGATATTTTGATAATTTTTGAAGGTATCAATGATATTAGTCGAATATGCATTTTACTCGTCGCAATTTATTGATATTTTCCATTTCGTACAGATGCTACAATGAGGGCAACTAAACAAAGTATTACATACGGAACTTGTCTATGAAAGAGGTGATAGAGATGACAAAAAAACAATGCATTGCTATGTTGTTAGCAGGAGGGAAGGGATCAAGACTAAAAGAATTAACTCGCAACTTAGCAAAGCCAGCTGTCCCGTTTGGGGGTAAATACCGGATCATAGATTTTGCTCTAAGTAATTGTAAAAACTCTAGCATTGATACAGTTGGAATTCTTACTCAATACAAACAAGAGACTCTTCAGAATTATATAGAGAATGGAGAAAAATGGGGCTTAAATCGAAAAATTGGAGGAGTAGCCATCCTTCAGCCTAAACATAGTGAAAATAGTTATGAGGGGACTGCACATGCGGTTTATGAGAACCTCCGATTTATCGAAAGTCAAAATCCAGAATATGTCCTCATCCTATCCGGCGATCACATATATAAAATGGATTATAGTCATATGGTCAATGAGCATAAACGTTCTGGAGCTGATGCAACGATTTCCGTTATTCAAGTCCCATGGAGTGAAGCCAGCAGATTTGGAATTATGAATATTAATCCAGAGAATAGTCAGATTATCGAGTTTGAGGAGAAGCCTGAATATCCAAAGTCTAATCTTGCGTCAATGGGAATCTATTTATTTAACTGGCCAATCCTAAAAAAATTTCTAGAAAAAGAAGAGAACAATCCATCTTCCTCAAAGGATTTCGGAAAAGATGTTATTCCATCAATGCTTCAGGCTGACTGCCATTTACATGCCTATCACTTCTATGGTTATTGGAAGGATGTTGGTACCGTTCAAAGTTTTTGGGAAGCTCATATGGATCTTCTATCAGTAAATACTAACCCGATATTAAAAAATGAGGAATGGATTATTTATACGAACGGAATGAGCCAGCCGCCCATGTATTTGGATGGAAAAGCAACCTTGCAACAATCTATTATAAGTGAAGGCTGCAAGGTTTATGGAGAGGTTGAAAATTCGGTGTTATTTTACGGAGTTATTGTAGGAAAAGGGGCAATCATAAAAGATTCGGTGATTTTGCCCAATACCATAATAGGAGAAAACGCTGAGATTTATCGCTCCGTTGTTGGAAGCGGAAGTTTCATTGCCGCTAATGCCAAGGTTGGTGATTCTACACCATTTAGTGACATTACTCTAATAGGTGATAACGAAAACATTCAAGCACTCGTTTATAAATAATACCTAAGCGAAATCCTAAGGATTTCGCTTTTTTAGCAGACTGGTATTAATAGTATCTTATAAGCTAATCAAATGGATTATTTTCCCTTAAGAAAGGTTTCGATGTCATTTGATAGAATTTCCGTATCCCATGGAAACCAAAAGTAGGTAGTACCATCATATTGCACGTTATACTGATAAGCTATAGGTTCGTCTGTATACAAAACAATATGGAAATGGACCGGGTCGCCTTTTTCCATATTGGGCTGAAAATTCGGTGACTCTTCACTATTCTCTAATAGCTGAAGAAGGGGAGTAAACTCTTCACGATTTGTATAATTACTTAGAAGTTTATTTCCCTCAGTTGTATAAGGTTGATAGATCTCTACTTTATTAACTTTATCAAGTGGCACATTATGAAAATGCCATTTTTGATCGATTCCGTCCCTTGAATAATAAACCCTATAGCCATTAATTTGGCTGGCATCCTTTACCGCTATTAAATATGGCCGCCCAATAATGGCGAAAATCTCGGTTCCTTTTTCGTGAAAGGCGGCGTCACCATTTCTAATTTTGTAGTTTGGATTTGTTACGTTGTCAGCGACTTTATATTTAACTGTGCCTAGTTTTTCCCCGATATATTTTTCATCCGCTAAAACACCTGAATAAATCCCGTTGTACTCAATTCCATCCCACTTAATAAAATCAATCCAGTCAATAACACTATGTCCGTCAAATGGTGTTGACCGACAACCAGTTAAAACAAGCAATAGTAAAATAAACAGACCCCATTTTCTCATTCCATCACCCCTCATAAATATAGACGAATCCTTTAATTTTTGGTTCCATCTAATTTAAAAAACGACAATCCACAATCGAGTTGATTGTGGATTGTCGCAAGATGAGGTAAATTTAGATAGTTCAAATTTAGTTTAAATTATTATATTCATCCTTAATTTCTTCTACTGTTTTATCAATTTGCTCTCCCCAGTGATCATTAACTGTTTTAAAAACAACTTTCCCGTCTTGATCAAGCATGCCATAACCTCTATATGCGACATCGCCATTTTTCATCCCCATGTGGTCTATTAATTCTAACTCGGGATCAGATATGAAGGAGAGACTTTTTCCATAAATACTCTCTAATTCTTTGTATAATTGAAGCTGTTCTTCGGGTAAATCTTTGCTAATGATGTACATTTCTACATCCATACCATCTAGTTTACCAAGATTTTCGTGCAACTGAACTAGTTGCTGATGGCAAAGTCCTCAGGTGTATGTTGTAATAAAAAAGAAAACTGTCAGTTTTTCTAATGGAAATGTGACTTCTTTCCCATTTTGGTTATGTAACGTAATTGGCTCGCTGAGTGCCTTTTGTCCACATGCTGTTAATACTAAAACTGCTATGAAGAAAAAAACTAGTACTTTTGTTTTCATATAGTGCTCCTTTTATTCTATTGAATTGTGCATTAACACCTTAATTGTAGTGTAAACTATTTTACCAATCAAATAATTGGATTAGATGTAAAACCTTTTTCAAAATAAAAAACCAGATTGGATTTTCCATTCTGGTTTTTCCTGCTTATTTCTTTTCTGCAAGCCATGAAGCTACGGCATCTGCGTCTTCACCTGTAAGGATTCCTCCAGGCATACCGCCTTTACCCTTTACAATAATTTCTTCAATTTCATCTTTTGAGTATTTAGAGCCGACCTTGTCTAAGTCAGGAGCTCCTCCACTTTTTAAATCTCCACCGTGACAAGAAGAACAGTTTTGTTGATAAAGCGCATCTCCATCACCAGCATCTGCGGTTTGTTGTTCATCGCCAGCCTGTTCCTCAGTAGTTGTTGTATCCTGTTCAGTTTCATCGTCACCGCCGCCGCAGGCTGTTATAAAGCCTAGTAAGGCAATAAAAATTAACCCATAGAGCAGTTTTTTCATATATTATCACCTCCGTATAATACTATGTTTTCTAAGTAAGCCGTTGAATATTCTGCAGTAAGTGGTTTTTCTATGTCAATGTACAGTTTAAAGTGGGATATAATCATTCAAATAAATATGAGATCTTTTTATGTAATTTTTATTTATTGGAACGCTTTGCATACAAAAAAACAGCTGACGATGATTAATCGACAGCTGCTACGGTTCCATTTTAAGATCTTCTTCCCAGTATCGGATACTCTCGGTTTTTGATGTAGGTTCTCGTTTAACCACTTTTCCATCTTCATCGTAATAGACTTCATATTCCTGATAGGTCTCGACGAAGTATCCATTCATTTTTTTTACATCGTCCAGCATATATTCCAACACTGGCACATCTGTTGGCGGTTCTACGTCTACTGGTTGTACCACTGCAGGTTCACTGGTTGTCGAATAGGAATAACTGCTATGAATAATTGAAAACGGTGAATCAAGATAGGCTGCGAGCGCAACAAAACCACACAGGAATAAAAACGTCGTGAAATGAGAATTTTTTTTCATTCATCTCGACTCCTTTTTACAAGTACATCTCCGTAACCTATCTTATGCATGTCCTTATTACATATGCTAGTTTGTTTTAAACACTACAGCTTTTCTTCGATAAAATTGAAATAGAATCAAGGCCAAAACAGATATGATGGCTCCAGATAGATAAGGTAAACCGATTGAAAGAGAGAATAACCATCCTCCAAGTGGAGGACCAATGATTCTTCCTAAGGAATCAAAAGAAGATAGCAATCCTGTTGCGCTTCCATGGCCTGCATCAGTAGTTTTCGTCAGCAGGGAAGAGACGCTGGGACGAATGACGCCGTTTCCAATACCAAAGATTGATAAAAATATAGCAGCAGTTGTAAAACTGTCAACAAATAGAATTAATCCAAAACCAATCGCAGATACAATAATTCCACCTTGAATAACTGTACCTTCACCGTATTTTTTTGTTAATCTGCCTACCATGCCACCCTGTACCATGGCACCAGCAAACCCCATAATCATAAAAATATAACCTAGCTGAGCAGCTCCTAAACCAGCCTTCTTTGCAGCAAAATAAGCGAACGTTGCTTCTAAGCCAGAAAGTGAGAGAGAAATTAGTAGTTGTAATAAAAACAATACGGACGCAGGGCCAGAGAATGCCTTCCATCTCGATTGCGTTCTACTTTGATCTGCATTAGAATTATTTTTTTGTAAAGACTCTTTCAAGAAAAAGAAAATGATGACTAACGTAATCAGGGAAGAGGCACCTGCTAAATAAAATGGCATGCTCATACTTGATTTTGAAAATATTCCGCCAATAGCAGGACCAAATACAAAGCCTAATCCTACTGCTGCACCTACAATCCCCATTCCTTTCCCACGGTTTTCCGGAGTGGTAATATCGGCGACATAGGCCATCGCAGTCGGCATATTGGCTGAAGATAGGACTCCTCCAATAATACGAGCGGCAAATAACATCCAAAGATCAGTGGCCATCGCTTGGATAAAGAACGATAAAGATAATCCAGCGATTCCTATCATCATGATTGGCTTACGACCAATACGATCGGATAATTTCCCCCAAAACGGTGCAAAGATTAGCTGCATCAGAGAATAAACAGCCATTAATAATCCTAATTGCGTAGGGGAGGCACCCATTTCTTCGGCGTAAAATGGCAGAACCGGAATAATGATACCAAAGCCTATCATGACTAGGAACATAACTAAAAATAAAATGAGTAAAGCTCTTTTTGTTTCCAAATAACTCCAACTCCTAAATAATCTAAACAGCCTTAAATTTTTATGTAAAAAGTACTACAAATTTTGGCGCTATGCTTAGGATAATAGAAAACATGAATCTAATACAAGCATTTCAAATTATTATTTAAAATAAATTTCTATGATGATAGGATAACCTCTAATTAACTCCTATCAAAAAAGTAGCAACAATCTATCACCTGCTAGCTAAATTATAGCAGGGAGATATAGATAAAAAAGAGCACAAGCCTAAAGGGACAAGTGCTCATTATTTTACTGCTTTCCGGGTTGATTCGGATGCAAAGTCTGCAATGAAGACAAGAATCATATAACATAATAATAGTAACGTAATTTGTGTATAGTTAAAATAACTCATCGCAAGCTTGAATTCCATTCCTAGACCACCTGCACCAACAAATCCTACTACAATCGTCGTCCTCATGATAACTTCCCATCTATATAAAATATAGGTAAGAAATCGCGGAAGAACGAGAGGAAGAATGCCATAAAAGAAGATTTCCATTTTGGAAGCTCCTGCGGCTGCTAAGTTACGAATAGGTCTAGGATCCATATCTTCCACAACTTCTGCCCAAAGTTTCCCAAGGATACCAAAGTTGTGAAGGGCTAATGCCAACGCACCTGGTAAAATTCCAGGTTTAAAAATAAAGATAATCATCATGGCCCAGACTAACTCTGGAACAGACCTTGAAAAAATATAAAGAAGCCGGATAAAAGCAAATAACGGCCAATTATACCATCTCTTTTTTAATGTAAGATTCCCATTGGCAATATTTCTTGCGGCAGGAATGACCGTAATGAAAGCGACGAGTGTGGAAAATCCAATTGCCATAATGCTCATTTCAAGAGTTTCCATTGTAAGTTTGAGTGCCAATGCCCAGCTTTCTCCATCCAGGAATGCTGGATTATCGTGATGGATTCCTAGAAGGCCGCCGAAAAACGTATTCGCATATTCGATATTTTTTTCAGATAATAGCTCAAATAAACTAGCATTTTCACCAATTGAGATATACATCCACGAACCAACGATTAAGAATGAGGCAAATAGGACAGACATCCAGCCCGAACCAAAACCTATTTTTCTTTTATGCTCAGTTAATCCCTTTCGGACCAAGTGGCTCCATCCATCGACCAATATCACAAGTGCAATTAAGAAAAAAACAAAAGTCCAAACGGCATTATATTTTAAATCCGCCAGTGCCAATTGAATTTGAAAACCGAGCCCGCCCAGTCCAACAAAACTCATAATGGCGGAAGAACGTATTGCACATTCAAACCTGTACATGGTATAACTTATAAAATCTGCCCAAACCAATGGGAGGTACCCATAAAACAGCGTCTGAAACCGCGAGGAACCTGCTGCTTTTAAGGCGATTATTGGTTGCTCGGGAACATCATTTAGCATATCTGCAAAAATACGACCAAGAATCCCGCCGTAAGGAATCGCTAGCGCTAGGATTGCAGCATATGGGGATAATCCTACGGCTGCTACAAAAAGCCATGCCCAAATTAATTCATGAATGGAACGAGTAAAACCTAGTATACCTCTAAAAAAAACCTTAGAAATCATACGCGAAAATCTACTTGAAGTTAAGGTTCCAGAGGCAAGAACACCCACAATAAAAGCATATACAATGGCCAGCGACATACCGGCAACAGCATAAGCCAGCGTAATCCATGCTGACTCTAACCCGGCCAATAATATGCTTGATTCTAAATTTGGCTTGATTAGACCTTCAAATATCTGCAGCATGGTTGGTATACCACCTGCATGAAATAGCTCGGAGTTCCATTGAATGGAGGTAAGACTCCAAACGAAAACTGCCAGCAATAGTAAAGAAAGGATGAATCTTTTATGCAATTGAAGGGAGGGGATTAGCTTCATCATATTAATCCTGCTCCTTAAGCTGATAAAGATCATTTAATAGCTCATCACTTACTTGTTCTGTTGGCAAATCAAAAAATATTTCACCGTTTTTCAGTGAAATAATTCTTGTGAAATATTTCCTTGCATACTCCACTGAATGCAGACTTGCAACTAATGTTTGATTTTCCTCTGAAACAATTTTTGTCAGTATGGAAAGGACATCGTCGGCACGAGCTGGGTCGAGGGACGCTACAGGTTCATCTGCTAGAATGATTTCTGGATTCTGTACCATTAATCTTGCCATTGCCACACGCTGCTGTTCACCGCCCGACAATGTTGCCGTTATTTCGTAAGATTTATCTCTGAGCCCGACTCTTTCTAGTGCTGTTAGGGCGGATTCCTTTTCTTGAGGGACTAGTAGTGAAAATAATGATTTGACTAAACTCCACTCTGATAATTTGCCCGCGAGTACATTATGAATAACCGCTAGAGGACCAATTAAATCGAACTGTTGGCGGATGACACCAATTTTTTTGGCAAACTTCTTTCCTCGTTTGTATTCTGTAAGAGGCAGACTGTCTATTAGGAGCTCGCCGCTTTGAAGAGGGACTAGACCGGCAATGGTATTCAATAAAGTGGTTTTTCCTGCACCGCTGGGACCGATTAATGCCACCAATTCACCTTGATTAATAGAAAAAGAAAGGGAAGATAAGGCTATCTTCCGCTCAAAATGTTTCGATATGTTTTTTGCTTCAATCATTGTCTTTGAAGACATGTAACAACACCTACTACTTAATAATCTCTAATTCTTTTGCAACTTCCTCAATCTTTTTATAGTTATCATTTTTTGTTTCAATAAATTTGTCGGTTTGGAACAAGTCGGCAATCTCTTTTGAATCGCCTGGCATAGAAAGAAGCGAGTCTGTTACTTTTTGCTTAGCTTCTCTGCCAAATACTTCTTCCACGTTGCTATTGATTGTCCAGTTATAATCGTAATAATCTGGAGTTGTATAGAAAACCTTCACTTTATTTGTATCAACTTTACCTTCTTTTACTGCGGCTTCCCAAACAGAAATGTTTAACGCACCAGCTTGAAATGAACCAGATTCAATTAGCTTGTAAGTGGTATCATGTGAGCCTGAGAAGTTAGGCTTTCCATTAAAATCAGTGTTAGGGTCAATACCTTCTTCATTTAAGAAATAACGCGGCATTAAATGTCCTGAAGTAGAGCTTTCACTGCCAAAAGTAAATGATTTTCCTTTTAAATCCGCTAATGTATTAATTCCTGAGCCTTCTTGCGTAATAAATACGGATTTGAACTCTGCATCACGCGGGCGCTGTACGATGGATTCAGCTTCCGGAACAAGATTTCTAGCCTGAACGCTTGTTAAACCTCCAAACCAAGCTAAATGGATTTCACCACGTTGGAATCCAGTAACTAAGGCTGCATAATCAACAGAAGGGACGAATTCTACCTTCATGCCGGTTTCTTCACTTAACTGCTTCGCAACTGCATCCATTCCTGATTGAAGAAATGCAGCATTTTGATCGGGAATTGCACCGATTTTAAATACTTCCTCTGTTTTTGTTTCCTTATTTCCTTCTTTTTCTTCTGTTGTTTTATCTTCAGTTTGCCCACAGGCTGCTAATGAAAAAACAAGCATAAATAAAATAATGCCAGTTAACCATTTTTTCATAAAATCATTCACCTCATAGATTTGTCGTTTAACACCGTAGTTATGTTACCTGCCAACTTGATTATAAAGAATTGTTTATTTTGATTAAATTCATTTTATCTATTTATCCAATCGATTTTCATCTAAAATAACGATAGTTAAATATTAGGATAGTAAGAATAAAACCTTGATAATAAAGAAATCTCCCGCATATTTTACGGGAGATAGAAAATTATTGCGCGTTTATTTTTGTGACCATTCTTCGACATTCCAACCTTTGGTTACCTAATTTTCGTAAAAATAGGTTCCTGGCATACGAAAGCGTCTGTGTCTTAATGGTTGACTCAGGTAAAAAAATAAATACGTATCAATAAAGAAATCTCCACAAATAGAAAGTTGCATAGGATTCCCAATTAGCCCAATTTACCGCTAATTTAAGAATCTCTTCTTTGGTGGGTTTCTTTTCTTTATCTAATCGGTGTTTAATGGAATTCTGCAGTCCTACATCATCAATAGGGAAAGCAGAGGGATACCTTAAACAACGCATTAATACATAATTAGCCGTCCAGGGACCAATACCGCGTATTTTGACTAGGATATTCTCAGCACTTTTATAATCTCCCATCTGTTGCAACATTTCTTTGGATAATTTCCCATCTACGATTTGTTGTGCTACTCCGATGATATATTCTGATTTCTTCTTCGTCATGCGCAAGTTTTCCAATTCCTCTACAGGTAGTTCTGCAATTTCTGCTGGGGAAGGAAAGACCCAATAAGTGGCACCGTTATGCAAAACACTTCGACCAAATTTTTCAACCATTCTCCTTTTTAAGGTGTAGGCAAAAGAGAGATTTATCTGCTGCCCTAATATGCCCCAGCAAAGTGCTTCAAATATATCGGGAATTCCGATAATCCGCAAACCGTAAAAGGATTCAACAGCTTCACCCAAAAGGGGATCATCCTTTGCCATGGAATAAAACGGACTTAAATCCCTGTCTAAATCAAACCACTCCCTGACATGGAGGGCTACATCAGAACGGATTTTTCTACTAGTTGGTATTTGTTCGCCTAGAAAACGTACGATTAAATGGTTTTCATCTGCAGAACGTACTTCAATAATTGGTGTTTCTTCTCCTATCTGAATGGCTTTATAAATACGATTATCATGGATGTGAAAAAGGCATTCGTTTCGATTCCTCGATAAGTAATTTATATTTTCTTCAAAGTCGAATTCTTTCGGTAAAAACAGTTTCAGTTCATACCCGTTATCTTCCCAAGATTGGATAGTCATGATCAACCTCCGCTTTTAAAGTACTAATTTCAGTTATAACACTTAGGCAAATTAAAATCTTGTATTTTCATTCTGAAAGACTTAAAACTGATTCTCTAAATAGGTATACTGATAGAAGAAAGCTGATAAGAGTGGAGTGTTGATAATGCACCAAATACTATATTGGACACAATTGGTATATGAAAATTGGAAACTGTATATGGCAGCAACTTCAAAAGGACTCTGTTACGTTGGTTCTCAGGATAAGCCGTTTGAAGAATTAGAGGTTTGGGTATATAAACATTATCCTGTTAGTCAATTGGTTAGGGATGATAAGGTCATGGAGCCATATGCAGTGGAGTTTAAGGAATTTTTTCAAGGTAAACGTAATACTTTTACCATTCCCCAAGAATTAAAGGGAACCAAATTTCAGACTGATGTGTGGGAGGTACTCTGTAAAATTCCTTATGGAGAAACATGGACATACTCAGACATTGCTAATGTGATTAAAAGGCCAACAGCTGTTCGTGCCGTTGGTGCCGCCATTGGCGCCAATCCCGTACTCTTAACGGTACCGTGCCATCGAGTTATTGGGAAGAACGGGAAACTTACTGGTTTTCGCGGAGGATTAGACATGAAGGAACAGCTTTTAAAGCTAGAGCAGGATCACCATTAAAAAAATAATAAAACTAGCTAGATTTTGGACATACTATTTCTTATGAATTAAGAAAACGAGGTGATTATTTCATGGAAGAAATCGAAGAAGTTAAATTTTGTGAGAACTGCAGCAGAGATACGGTACATATGGTAAGAGAAGACCCTTTGGAAATCGAATATATCTGCAGGGAATGTAACAATCACCAAGAACTGTTTAAATCGTTTTTTTAAGAGATAATAAGAATCATTCAGGAAAGAGCCCTATATAGGTTCTTTCTTTTTTGTATATCAAGAACCATGACTCTTCCCTTACATACCATAATAGTAACACCAAGGAGGGGTTACTTTGGTTACGAACCATAATAATGTTTCAATTGGGACAGTTTCAGGCGGGATTGTTAACTTTGGCGGTGCTGTTTACATTTCACCCATCTCCATCACCAAAACCATTGGCGGCTCTGGCGAAGACAACACAGGCGCCGATTCTGAGATGGATTCTGTGAATGAACAAATCCTGAGTTTCCCTAAGCGTTGCTAAAAGCACCGCTTTTTTTTTGCCACAAAAGAGAGGATGGTATAAAGAGGTTTAGTTGGTAAATAATACTCTAAGCAAATGTCTTTATTGGAAAGAGGGTGGCTGAAATTGTTCTTTAAAAAGCTATTTTCACCTAAAGGGAAATTACAACAAAAGAACATGGATCTAATTCCAGAGACAAGAGAAAAAATGTCGGTTGAGTTTAAAAAAAGACTTCAGGATAGCGCAGACATTTTAGAGAATCAAATTGGAATCTCCGGGATTACCTTATTCTCAGTAGGGACATTAATAGACAAAACAATGCTACATAGAGATATTATCGATCCGCTAAAAGACCCAGCCTTCGATTCTATCCAAAAAATCATGGAGCATTTGTCAATTGGTGAGATTGAAAAGTCAAATCAGATGGAAAAGGCAGTCCAAGCTGCTCTAGACGGAAATGTAATCATATATTTAGAAGGGAATTCAACCGTTCTTTTAGCAAAAATCCCTTCAAGAGTTGGACGATCCGTTTCGTACGCTCAAAACGAATCTCAGGTCATTGGGCCACAAATGGCATTTACAGAAAGCTTAATGAACAATATCACCCTTGTTCGAAATTACATAAAGGATACGTCCTTATGTATTGAAAATTTACAGGTAGGATCTCGAACAAATAAATTGGTGTCTATTGTCTACATTAACGGTATTGTTTCAGAACAAATGGTTGATAGTCTTAGAAAAAGGATTCAAGAGATAAAGATTGATGGAATTATTGACAGTTCGGTGTTAGAGCAGCTTCTTGCAGAGAATTCATTAACCATATTTCCGCAAATGGCGTTAACAGAACGACCCGATCGGGTCTCAGATTGGCTGCTAAAGGGAAAACTGGCTATTTTTGTAGAAGGTAGCTCATTGGCGATTGTTTGTCCACAATCTTTTATGGAATTTTTTCAAAGTATGGAGGATAGTAATGTTAATTGGCAGATTGCAACATTCTGGCGATTATTACGATTCATTGCCTTATTCCTTTCCGTTTTTTTTACTGCACTCTATGTTGCGTCCCTAACCTATCACTATGAGGTTATCCCACAAACTTTGTTATTTACACTAACTGAGTCGCGGGCGAAGGTACCGTTTCCTCCGATAATAGAAGCACTTTTATTAGAATTTATAATGGAATTATTACGAGAAGCGGGTGCCCGTCTGCCAACAAAAGTAGGTCAAACGATGGGTATAGTTGGCGGTATCGTAATCGGAACAGCTGCTGTTGAAGCAGGTTTTACGAGTAACATCCTCATTATTATCATTTCGTTAGGAGCTCTTGGTTCGTTCGTAACCCCAAGTTATACAATGGGAAATGTTATTCGTATCGTTCGATTTCCACTAATCATATTGGCTGGTTGCTGGGGATTTTATGGAATGATGTACGGTTTTTGCTTTTTGCTTCTGCACCTATTAAGACAATCCAGCTTGGGAAGTCCTTATCTAGCACCATTTTATCCGCCTCGTTTTAAAGACTGGAAGGACAGCATCATTCGACTGCCATTATCCTTCACAAACAAAAGACCGGACTTAACAATGGCTGAAGACGAATATAAATATGACCCAACAAAGGCAAAAAAACATAATTGACCTAGGCAGCGGGTGACTCAATGAAAGTTCAATATCAACCAAACCCTCAATATATTTTAAATACCTTTATTCTATTTTTTATTATTCATTCGATACAAGTTGGGATTGGAATACAGGGGTTCCAACGAATCATTTTTATAGAAGCGAAGCACGATGCGTGGATTTCCGTTGTTTTAGCTGGCCTTTTCACTCATGTTGTTGTCATGATTATGATTAAGACGCTGCAATTATACGGACCGACAGATATTTATGGCATCCACAATGAAGTGTACGGAAAATGGATTGGAAAGATCGTTAATAGTTTATATATCCTTTATTGCTTATGGATGTTTGTGATTGTTTTAATTAACTATATTGAGGTTATGCAAACATGGGTGTTCCCAATCGTACCTACATGGGTATTTTCAATCTCAATTCTATTATTAGTTATTTATGGGGTGACTGGCGGATTAAGAGTGATCGTAGGTGCATGTTTTTTCAGCATCATTCTATCCGTTTGGATGCTGGGTGTTATTGGCTTTCCTTTACGTTTTTCTGACTATCACCATCTCCTTCCCGTAATGGAATCAAGTATTTCATCGATTCTAAAGGGGACGCATAAAATGACGCTCACCATAATAGGCTTTGAAATTCTCTATGTTGTATACCCTTTCTTAAAGGAAAGAGAGAAAGTTTCAAAGTTTGCACATCTAGGAATCGCCGGAACAAATCTATTATACTTGATGGTTATCCTCATCACGATTACCTATTTTAGTGCTGGTCAATTGGAGAATACGATTTGGCCAACTCTTTCCTTATTTAAAATCGTAAAACTGCCTTTTATCGAAAGAACGGAGTATGTGGCCGTTTCTTTTTGGCTGCTCATCATCCTTCCAAATCTATTGCTATATTTTTGGGCAGCCGTACGCGGAGTAAGGCGTACTTTTGAGAAAAAACGGAAGGGGCTCATCTTGATTTTTTCGTTTGTCATTTTTTTGGTCAGTTTGTTTTTCAATTCACGAACTAAAATTAACCAATTTAACGACCTTTTTGCCAGTATGGCTTTTTATATTACGTTTTGTTATCCATTTATTCTTTATATTTTGGCTTTGATAAAAAAGAAAATGGCATCCCTTAAGGAGAAATAAAAATGAGAAAAAAAGGATGTTTTTGGTGCTGGACATTTTCCTTTTTGTTGCTGTGCGGGTGTGCAGAACCTAGAATTCTTGAAGAAGTCGGTCTTATCACTACTTATGGACTTGATCTTGCGAAAAATGGCAGTATTTTAGGAACCATTGTTGAGTTAAAAATAGACCCTGCCTCAACCCAAGATGTGGTGGTTTTAGAGACTGAAGCTTATTCAATAAGAGGAATTCGAAATAATGCAAATAAAAAGTCCTCAAAAAGGCTTGCCTCAGGGCAGCTTCGTGTAATTGTATATGGTAAAGAACTTCTTAAACAAGGTAACACAGGGATAGCAGAAACCTTGACCAATGACCCATCCGTAAGTGATTTGACATACTTAGCCATGGCAGATGGGACAGCACGTGATATATTAAAGGTGAAAGCTAAACATATTCCTGATATCGGAACTCATCTTTTTGACCTTATCAATCAAAACACAGAAGGAAAAGTAATACCATCCGCTACTTTGCAAGAAGTTTTACATAACCATTTCTCGGTTGGCAGAGAACCCATTTTGCCCATTCTAAAAAAAGAAGGGAATGAGGGAGTAGGTTTTTCAGGGGTAGCTTTGTTTAAAGGAAGTAAATTTGTTGGAAAAATAAGTACACAACAAAGCTTTTATCTTAACCTGGTCATTGACAACTATAAAGGCGGAATCAAGGATATAGTGATTAAAAGTTCGAAATTCAAGCCCAGGAACCGCCGGCTTAACAAGACGGTTGCCTCAATCGATTCCCTCGACAGCAGTAGTGAAATTAAGCTAGTAAACAAAGAAAAACCGGAATTTGATATTAATATTAAACTATCTGGCAGGCTGCTTGAACTGACGAGTAATGTTGATCTTGGAAATCCAGAAACAATTAAGCTAATCGAGAAGGCCATTACGAAGAGCGTGACAAAAGAGATTGAAAAACTCATTGCCTATTGCCAAACAAAGGAAACTGATATCTTTGGTCTCGGAGAAAGATATAGAAGTTCAGTAAGGTACTCAAAACTTACCGATGAAAAATGGTATAAAATGTTTAAAGAGGCTAAAGTCAATGTAAATGTAGACTTTAATGTAAAAAGAACAGGGCTTATTGAGTAAAAAAGCTGCCATTGAATTTGGCAGCTTTTTTACTAGTATTAAGCAGCACCTTGACTGCTTGGATTATTTGTTTGACTCTGCTTTGAAGATTTAGCAACATTAAATACAATATTTAAGAAAATAGCCGTCAAGCTTCCAGCAACAATACCATTATTCGTTAGGATTTTCACACTTTCAGGAAGCTGTGCAAATAAATCTGGCACCGCGGTAACTCCAAGGCCCATTCCAACAGAACAAGCAATGATTAATAAGTTTTCCTGTGAAGCAAATTCTACTTTACTTAACATTTTAATTCCATAAGCAATAACCATTCCGAACATTGCTACCATCGCACCGCCTAAAACAGGGGTTGGAATAACAGTAGTTAAGGCACCAATTTTAGGAACGAATCCTAAGATCACTAACATGGCACCCATTGTGTAGATAACATTTTTGGTTTTGACACCTGAAAGCTGTACAAGTCCTACGTTTTGTGAGTAGGTTGTATACGGAAACGCATTGAACATAGCTCCTAAGATAATCGCAAGGCCCTCTGCACGATACCCTTTAGCCAAATCACTTTCCTTAAGCTTTCTTCCAGTGATATCACTCAGGGCAAAATAAACACCAGTTGATTCAACTAAACTAACAATCGCGACTAGGGTCATTGTAATAATCGGCGTCCATTCAAAGGTAGGGGTACCAAAGTAAAATGGCTTCACCATATGGAACCATGATGCTTCTCCAACAGCTGCAAAGTTTACCTTGCCCATTAATGCCGCTGCAAGGGTTCCACCCGCAAGACCGAGGAGAATGGCAACGGAACGAATAAACCCTTTAGTAAAACGATAGAGTAGAATAATGAATAACAGTGTTCCAAATGCAAGACTGATATTTGAGAGGGAGCCAAAATCAGGGCTGCCTTGTCCGCCTGCGACATTGTTCATCGCCACTGGGATTAACGTAATACCAATAATTGTAACCACAGATCCTGTAACAACAGGAGGGAAGAATTTTATTAACTTGCTAAAAAATTGTGCAATCAAGACGACAATTAAACCTGAAACGAGGATAGAACCATAGATTGCTGAAATACCGTACTCTCCGCCTATGGCAATCATCGGACCTACAGCCGTAAAGGTACATCCAAGGACAATCGGCAACCCGATTCCGAAGAACCGATTCTGCCAAACTTGTAATATGGTCGCAATTCCACACATTAAGATATCAATGGAAACTAAATAGGTTAATTGCTCTCCAGTAAGGTTCAAAGCACCGCCCACGATTAGAGGGACGATGACAGCTCCGGCATACATCGCTAATACATGTTGAATACCTAGTGATGCGATTTTAAACGGATTTTGTTTCATTAGACCAATTCCTCCATTTTCTCATGTTTAAACGTTACTTCTCCATTTGAAAGAGAGGCTACTCGAGCTAATGACTCAACTCGTAATCCTTTATCCTTCAATTTCTGAGCCCCAGGCTGGAATGATTTTTCAATCACGATACCAATACCCGCAACGGAAGCATTTGCTTGTTGGACCATGTCGACCAAAGCGAGAGCAGCTTGACCGTTAGCCAGAAAGTCATCGATAATCAAAACTTTATCATTTTCATTTAAATACTTGGCTGCAATTGCAAGCTCATTCGTTTCATTTTTAGTAAAAGAATGGACACTTGCTGTCAGAAGGTCATCTGTTAAGGTTACGGATTTTCTCTTTCGCGCGAAAATCACTGTAACATTCATATATAATCCAGCCATCACAGCAGGAGCAATCCCAGAAGACTCAATCGTAACGATCTTCGTAATTCCTTCCGCTGAAAATCGCTGTGCGAATTCTTTTCCAAGTTCATTCATTAATTGAGGATCAATTTGGTGATTTAAAAACGAATCTACCTTTAAGACATTGTCATTTAAGACTCTGCCATCCTTTTGAATTTTTTCTTCTAATAATCTCATGTTTATCCCCCTATGAAAAAATAAAAAGCCCAAACGTCATTGCTCACATCGAATTTGAGTGAGGCAATGACATTTGGGCTTTTTGACCAAATGTATGAACGCAAAAAAGCGCCGTTTACATTACCCACTCATAGTCAGATTGTTATCGGCAATCCGGTAGAAACTTGCAGGCCATATCCCTGCGATTATATGAGTGAAACCTTATAAATTTATTTTCATTATAACCATGGTGAAATAGGATGGCAATGCTTTTTTCACCAAAAGACGAACGAAAGGTTTTTTTTTAGGTCCATCGTTCGTGTAAGGAAAGCGCTTTATTCTTTATTTTAAAAGGTTCACTCTATGATTGAATAACCATTCATTTTCCGTTACTATTAGAATAGGAAATTTATTCAGAAAATTCCATAAAGGAGAGTTGACCATGGAAAAATCAATCCCTGATACTTGGTGGAACCAGTTAAGACTGCCTGTTATTTCTGCACCCATGTTTTTGGTGTCCGGTCCTGAACTAGTAAAAAACTGCTGTTTAAATGGTGTAATAGGGTCATTCCCAGCCCCAAATGCAAGACCAATTGAGGTACTTGATCAATGGATGGGTCAATTGAACGAAGAATTAGAACAAGCCCGCGCAGTGGAGCCTGACCGAAAAATTGCTCCTTGGGCGATGAATATGGTTGTACATAGCACCTATAGCCGTCTTCAGGATGAATTGGAGTTAATCAAAAAACACAAGCCACAATTGGTCATTACATCCTTAGGCAGTCCAAAACACGTGGTCGACATTGTTCATGAATATGGGGGTTTAGTCTTTTCGGATGTCAGCGACCTTAAATTTGCCCGTAAGGCCGCAGAAACGGGTGTTGACGGTCTAATCCTCGTTGCCAGTGGTGCTGGCGGTCACGCTGGACAAATTAATAGCTTTGCGTTTGTCGATATGGTCCGTAGTTTTTGGGACGGCATTATTGTTCTTGCTGGTGCCATTTCAACTGGAAAGGGAATATTAGCCGCACAGGCAGCCGGTGCGGACTTAGCTTATATGGGTACAAGATTTATTGTTGCGACTGAAAGTATGGCAAATGATGAGTATCGCGAAATGCTTGTGAATTCAAGTCAAGAGGATATCATGCTAACGGATGCTTTTTCTGGTGTCAGGGCTAATATGCTCATCCCGAGTATACAAAAAGCAGGACTTGATCCTGCCCAGTTGGTTAAAAAAGAAAAAGTGGATTTTGATAAAATGCACGGTAAACCAGAAGCGAAAGCGTGGCGTGATATTTGGAGTGCAGGTCACGGCGTAGGAGCCATTGATAAAATTGAGTCCGCTGCAGGGATCATTCAACAATTAGAAGCAGAATATCAAGAAGCCCTCAAAAAAGTGAACCAAAGTGCTTCAAAATTAAGTAGATTAAAAGTGAATTAATAATGTTAAAAGAACCTTTCCTAATTATTGGGAAGGTTCTTTTTGCTTAGGTACTACCTTTATTATTTTATAGCCAGGCTTTATTTTCAAACGTTTCGTTTCCTTCGTTGTTTTCACTTGATATAAAGTGAATTGTTTCGGCTGGTGCTCCAGCATTTCGACCTTTTGGACTCCTTCTTTTCGGTAATAGTTATGAATCTTACGAATCTGTTTTTCTTGTTTTTCACCAAAAAGCCAATCATAAAGGTAAATAAAAATATACACAAAAATGCCTCCAACAATAATTGTATATAGCAGTGATAAAATTGATTCCACGTATTACATCCTTTCTAAACCTATAAATTTATGCTCTCCATTATACCTTTTTTACTTCAAATGAAAAATAACCTGATTTCAAAATGGATAACCTAAAAATGAAAATTTTTTTATAACAAATGTCCTTTTGGGGTGAACATTTTAAAAAATATGTGATAAAGTATATTAAAGAAACCCTTTAACTAAGGGCATTCATCTAATATTCAATTGTCCGTCTCAGGTGGACGATTGTTTTTCTAAAAGCGACAATAAGGGGGAATAATAATGTCCAGCACTATTTTGGAGCAATTCTTAAACGAAAACTTAGAAGATTTAAAGGGCAAGGGTCTATATAATGTCATCGATCCATTAGAAAGTCCAAATGGTCCGATGATTACGATAAATGGAAAACAGCTAGTCAATCTTTCATCGAATAACTATTTAGGTTTAGCTACAGATGAGCGGTTGAAGCAGGCTGCTGCTGAGGCAATTGAGAAGTATGGGGTAGGTGCCGGTGCAGTTCGTACCATAAACGGAACATTAAAACTTCACGTTGAATTGGAAGAAAAATTAGCAGAATTCAAACATACAGAAGCAGCTATCGCGTATCAATCAGGCTTCAATTGTAATATGGCAGCGATTTCTGCCGTAATGGATAAAAATGATGCGATCTTATCTGACGAATTAAACCACGCTTCCATTATTGATGGCTGCCGGTTATCGAAAGCAAAGATTATTCGTGTAAATCATTCCGATATGGAAGATTTACGAGCAAAAGCAAAGGAAGCGAAAGAATCAGGTCAGTACAACAAAATCATGGTTATTACCGATGGCGTATTCTCCATGGATGGGGACATTGCATTATTACCTGAAATCGTAAAAATTGCTGAAGAATTCGACCTCATTACATATGTAGATGATGCACATGGATCAGGTGTCCTTGGTGATGGTGCAGGTACGGTTAAGCATTTCGGCTTGTCTGATAAAATCGATTTCCAAATCGGGACCCTCTCAAAAGCCATTGGTGTAGTAGGTGGATATGTAGCAGGGAAGAAGAATTTAATTGATTGGCTAAAAGTAAGAAGCCGTCCATTCCTATTCTCTACATCACTAACACCAGCAGATGTAGCAGCAAGTAAACGTTCCATTGAAATCTTAATGGAAAGTACCGAACTTAATAAAAAACTTTGGGAAAATGGGGATTACCTCAAAAAAGGCTTAAAGGAACTAGGCTTTAATATAGGGAACAGTGAAACCCCGATTACTCCATGTATTATTGGCGACGAGTCCCTGACACAGCAATTTAGCAAGCGATTAAATGAAGAGGGAGTATATGCAAAAGCAATTGTATTCCCAACCGTTCCAAAAGGAACAGGACGTGTTCGCAATATGCCGACTGCTGCTCATACAAAAGAAATGCTGGATCAGGCCATTGCTATCTATGAGAAAGTCGGTAAGGAAATGGGCATTATTTGATCACGAAACCCTTCGATGGGCAGATTTCTTAACATAAGTGAGGAGGACGGAGAAGAATGAAACGGATATTAATAACAGGTGCATTAGGTCAGATCGGTTCTGAGCTCACCATGAAATTAAGAGAAACGTATGGGTGTGATAATGTAATTGCTACAGATATTAGAAATAACGGTAGTGAAGCTGCACAGAGCGGTCCATTTGAAGTCCTAGATGTTACGGATTTAAATATGATGGGCGAAATTGCGAAAAAATATAAGGTTGATACCATAATGCACCTAGCCGCCTTATTATCGGCCACTGCAGAGGCAAAACCTGTCTTAGCTTGGAACCTAAATATGGGCGGTTTAATGAATGCATTAGAAACAGCAAGAGAGCTTAATGCACAATTTTTCACTCCAAGTTCAATCGGTGCCTTTGGACCCTCTACACCAAAAGACAGTACACCACAGGATACGATCATGCGCCCCACAACCATGTACGGCGTAAATAAGGTAGCTGGCGAGCTTTTGAGCGATTACTATTATCACAAATTCGGAGTCGACACGAGGGGACTCAGGTTCCCAGGCTTAATTTCATATGTAGCACTGCCTGGTGGCGGAACTACAGATTACGCTGTGGAAATCTACTATGAGGCCATCAAAAAAGGCAGCTATACTTCCTATATCGATAAAGGCACGTATATGGATATGATGTATATGCCGGATGCCCTAAATGCCATTATTGATTTGATGGAGGCTGACCCATGCAGGCTTAAACACCGTAACTCCTTCAATGTTACGGCAATGAGCTTTGATCCAGAAGAAATTGCAAACGAAATTAAAAAACATATTCCTGGATTTAAACTAAGTTATAATGTCGATCCTATCCGCCAAAGAATTGCCGACAGCTGGCCAAATTCAATTGATGCGATTGCAGCAGAAGAAGAATGGGGCTTCAAATTCAAATATGACTTAGCGAAAATGACCGAAGATATGATTCAAAAATTAACCAATAAATTGACTATGAACAAAACAAAAGCGAGCGGAATTTAATTCTTTTTTTAGGAGATGACCTGTTTTATCAGGTCATCTATTTTTTTTGTGCTGAATTTGTAGAACCTGTACACTTTTTTGTAAAAACTGTTCGGTTCTTTGTAGAAACTGTACACTTTTTCGTAAAAACTGTATGGTTCTTTGTAGAAACTGTACACTTTTCTGTAGAAACTGTACGGTTTTGCAAGGCAACTACTATAAACACGAAAAAAACAGCGTAGCATAAGCCACGCTGTTATCTTTTTGCATAAATTAATTTCTCTTTCTTCTCCATAACCCTGCCGATAATCGCAGCATGGTTTTTACCAGCTGAATGAAGATTGTCTACATATTGAATAGCTTCTTCTTCACTAATAGAAACGAGCAGACCTCCAGAAGTAATCGCATCACATAGAACCAATTGTTCCTCGAGGGAAAGGTCCTCATAATCCACATCACCAAGTATCCATTTATGATTTGATTTTGATCCTCCTGGAACGACTCCATCCCTAGCTAACTCCAACGCGCCATCTAGGATTGGAACCTTTGAATAGAAGATCTCAAAGCTTACGTTACTGCCGCGAGCCATCTCACTACTGTGTCCCAACAATCCAAATCCCGTTACATCTGTTACAGCATGTGGTTGATAGTTCATTAAGCATTCAGCAGCTGTTTTATTTAACTCTGCCATGGTATCCGTAACAATTTGTTCTTGCTCAGGGGTTACCACGCTCCGCTTAATCCCTGTAGTGATAATTCCTACACCAATCGGCTTGGTTAAAACTAACACATCGCCAGGCTTAGCGCCAATATTCTTCCAAACTTTTTCAGGATGTACAATTCCAGTTACAGAGAGACCAAATTTCGGCTCTTGGTCATCAATTGAATGACCTCCAACTGTCAATGCACCAGCTTCTTTTACTTTATCGGCTGCACCGCGCAAAATGTCGGAAAGCATTTCGGCGCCAAGCTTTTTAATCGGATACCCTACAATATTTAAAACTGTTTTTGGTTCTCCACCCATTGCATAAACATCGCTTAATGCATTTGCAGCAGTAATCTGTCCAAACATATAGGGGTCGTCCACTATTGGGGTAAAATAATCTACCGTTTGTATTAAGGCAATCGAGTCGGTTAACTGATAAACACCAGCATCATCAGATGTTTCATGTCCCACCAATAATTCTGGTACTGGGTCTTGCTTTGGTAAATGACGCAAAACTTGCGCCAGGTCCTCAGGACCAATTTTACAGCCTCAGCCAGCTTTAGTTGATAAAGAGGTTAGGCGTATTTTCTCTTGTTCACTCATCGTTCCACCTCCATTAATTAGTATAACTGTTTCCAAAAAAAACTGCACACACTATGTACAAGCAGAAGATTTGCATGGAAAATAACGTTGCGATAAAATGTTTTTACTATAGTGATGTAGGAAATTAGATTATAAAATGGAGGAGTAAAAAGATGAACAACTATCACGTTATTGTTGAATTCTGCATGCAATGAAACTACGCACCGAAAGCCGCGAGTCTCGCGGAAGAACTTTTTACACACTTTAATCGTAACATTGGAAAAATGGAATTAATCCCTGTTTCAGGAGGAGCATTTGAAGTAACTGTCAATGGGGAAAAAATATATTCCAAATTAGATACCGGGGTGTTTCCTGACACCCAAGATATTATCAATAAAATTTCACAAAAATAAAATTGTACCCTCATATCAAATTTGGTATGAGGGTTTTTTGTTTTAAAAAAGTATCTTAAGGCAATGTAATATAGCAATTTTTCCCAAGACCTTTTTCAGTTTTAGAAATAAGAACCTCTAATATACCATTAATATAATTTGCATTTACTTTTTGATTTATAACTTCAAAGGGGAACTGGATAGTTCGTACTTTTTTTTGTTGATTAGAGGTAGTGGAGGATTTAACAGCTGTTATAACGAGCTTATTTTCTTCAATAAAAACTTTAATTTCCGAGCTGTTATACTCGTTAAGTAATGCCTCGACGATCCATTCTTGATCTGTCTCATATAAGTCGATGCGAAATTGCGTCACATCATCTTGTGTCGTTAAAGGGTCGAGGCAGTAGTTTTCCAACCACTTCTCCACAAGGTCAAAATCGATGGGCTGTATATTTTTTTTGGATTTCATAGCAATCCCCCTTGCATGGTTTATTTTATTCATTCAGAATGAAAGGGTGAAATAAAACAGACGGAAGTAAAGAAGGTAAAGTAAAGGAGTTTTTTTTGTGAAAGAATGGTTACGCTCAATTCCGGCAGTGCACGAACTGCAAAACCATGAGAGATTCGAATCCCTCATGAGGGAAAATGACCTCGATGCCACGCAACTAACAAAGCAGCTCAAAGAAGCACTCGATCAAATAAGATCATTATTATTAAACGGCAACTGGAAAGGCGCCAACCCTGGCACAAAACAGTTTATAGAGGATGTTTTTCAACTAATAGGCAGGAATATAAAAGAACAATACTCTTATACCATCGAAAGAGTAGTCAATGCGACAGGCACCATCCTTCATACGAATCTTGGACGAGCAAGGCTAAGTGACAACGCCATCCATCACGTAGTCGAAACCGCCCAAAATTATTCAAACCTGGAATATAAATTGACTGAAGGGGAGCGCGGTTCTAGGCATAGCCATGTAGAAACCCTTCTTAAAGAAATTACTGGTGCTGAAGCTGCTATGGTCGTCAATAATAATGCTGCCGCCGTTTACCTTGTCTTAAGAGCGCTTGCAGAAAATAAGGAAGTGATTGTTTCACGGGGACAGTTAGTAGAGATAGGCGGCTCGTTCCGAATCTCATCCATAATGGAAGAAAGCGGTGCGAAATTAGTTGAAGTTGGAACTACAAATAAAACTCATTTATATGATTATGAAAAAGCCATTAATTCAGAAACGGCTATTGTCATGAAAGTTCACACAAGTAATTTTAAGATTATTGGTTTTACAAAATCAGTCGAAACAGAAGACCTCATTAAACTGACTCAAGAGGCAGACGATGTTATTTTTTATGAAGACCTTGGCAGCGGCGCCCTTTTTGATTTTAGAAAGCACGGAATTGGAGAGGAACCGGTTGTCAGAGAGGTAATTGAAATTGGCGCAGATGTTGTCACGTTTAGTGGGGATAAGCTCCTGGGCGGACCTCAAGCAGGAATCATTGCTGGTAAAAAGAAAATCATCGATACTCTAAAAAAACACCAATTAGCACGCGTCGTTCGAGTAGATAAGATGACTCTGGCTGCGCTGGAAGGTACGCTAATTGATTATGCACGTGGAGAAAAGGGAGTACATAACATTCCCACCATCCGTGATTTATTAGTTTCTATTGATGTATTAGACGAAAGAACGAAGAGGTTTGTTACAAACTTGTTACATGGCACAGATTATTTTCAGGCGAAAATTTTTCCTGGCACAAGTCAAGTAGGCGGAGGAACCCTGCCGGATGTACAGCTGCCAACCTTGGTCATTTCTTTAAAACATCATACGCTAACAGCAGAACAGGTTGGAAGAAAATTACGAACACAATTTAAACCAGCCATTGTTGGACGGATTCAAAAAGATGAATTTCTCATTGATTTAAGAACCGTTACAGAGGAAGAGGAACAGCTGATTCTTCAAGCCTTACTTCAATTATAAAAGCAACCCCCTCATAGGTCTAGAGGGGGTTAGCACTATTTCAAAAGTCCCAATAAATATATTTTTCATTTAGGAGTATTGACAAGCGTCTCGGGGTCATAAGCCAATCCGGCTTAAAGGGCGCCTTCCGCTTTTCTATTGTCTAGCTTCATGCGCCATCGGCTCGGGGTCATAAGCCAATCCGTCTAGAAGGTTAAAGAACAACCTTCCAGCCGGCTCGTCTTATGCCTGTCGCCGATAGGCAGGCGCCTTCCGCTTTTCTACATATCATGATGTGATTTACTTTTTTGACGTGTATGATTACGGTTCTTTACTTTCTTTGAACCGCTTAAAGGCTCAGGTTGGCCTGATATCTTAGGTTGATTTCTACGCATATCTTTGCCATCGTTTTTGTTCACCATTTTCATCCCTCCTATAATGTTAGGATGCAAAGCTGAACACATTTTATGCTGAATAATTTGTGATTCCGCTGTGCAATTTAACGTTATAGAAACGTGAGGGGAGTGAAACAGTCGATGCCGGAGATTGATCGATTTCCATATAATAAGGATAAACAGCAAGCTTTTCAGGCTGCACAGCAGGGCTATGAAGAAGCACAAGGATTATTTAAAACCATCATTAGTGACAGTGCTAGTTACGGTCATCAGCTAAAGCATTTAAAAGAAGAAGTAAACGAAGCTTATCAGCAGATTGAGAATGCGTTAGAAGTAGCTTCAGAGCACCAAAGAGCACAACTTGAACGCTTTCAGCAGGATTTGCAAAGCATCGTAGAGGAAGTAAATCTGCCAGAATAGAACATTTTTAAAAAGCAGGGGGGCACTCCTGCTTTTTATCGTTATTGATTTTTCTTTCGTTTTTTATTGTTCATTTTTTCTTTAATCGTTAGTGGTTCGTTTGACATTTCTTCATTATATCCAGCACCCATACCTTGGCCTTTAGCTGCGTTTGCACCTGGAATTACATGATTTGACTTTTTTCGTTGCATGCCATTCACCTCCCTATAGAGAATTCTTAAGGAATTCTCTCTAATAGAGATAATATTTCCTTTTAAGTAAAAATAAATGACAAGAAATAAGTTTTTTGAGATAATAAATAAGTATACAATTCTAATCTTTAAGACTATTCAGTTATAGGGTGTTATAAGATTTTTCTAAATATTTTGAACAATATACATAAAAACCATAAGAAAAACTTATCAATCACAATAACTTTCTTGTTATTTACTTATGTAAAACGTTGTATTAAGATTAGAATTGTGAGAAAAGTGATGCTGGATATGAATATTCAAACTTTTCGACTTTTCGTTAATTTTAGTTAATGATGACGAATGAGGGGGCTTTACTATGGTGAAAAATGATGTATTTAACGCACGTACTTCGTTTGAAGTGAACGGTAAACGTTATCACTATTACCGATTAAGTGCACTTGAAGAGGCTGGCATTGGCAACGTTTCTAAATTGCCATATTCCGTAAAAGTATTACTTGAATCTGTGCTTCGTCAATATGATGGCCGTGTTATCGGAAAAGAGCACGTTGAAAACTTAGTAAAATGGGGAACAGATGAGCTTAAAGAAGTGGACGTTCCATTCAAGCCATCACGTGTAATCCTACAAGACTTCACTGGTGTACCAGCAGTAGTTGACCTAGCTTCTTTAAGAAAAGCTATGGCTGACCTAGGCGGAGACCCAGATAAAATTAACCCTGAGAAAACAGTTGACCTCGTTATCGACCACTCTGTACAGGTTGACGCTTATGGTTCCGCTGACTCTTTACGTGTTAACATGGATTTAGAATTTGAACGTAATGCTGAGCGTTACCAGTTCCTAAGCTGGGCTCAAAAATCATTCAATAACTATCGTGCTGTTCCGCCTGCAACTGGTATCGTACACCAAGTTAACCTTGAGTATTTAGCGGATGTTGTACACGTAGCTGAAACTGCTGATGGTGAGCTGGAAGCATACCCAGATACTTTAGTTGGTACTGACTCTCATACCACTATGATCAATGGTATTGGTGTACTAGGATGGGGCGTTGGTGGTATTGAGGCAGAAGCTGGAATGCTTGGACAGCCTTCTTACTTCCCAGTACCAGAAGTAGTTGGTGTTAAATTAACAGGTGAGCTTCCAAACGGTGCAACAGCAACTGACTTAGCATTAAAAGTTACTCAAGTTCTTCGCAGCCACGGTGTGGTTGGTAAGTTTGTAGAGTTCTTCGGTCCTGGAGTATCCGTACTTCCATTAGCAGACCGTGCAACGATCGCTAACATGGCTCCAGAATATGGTGCAACTTGTGGTTTCTTCCCAATCGATAGTGAGTCATTAGAGTATATGCGCTTAACTGGACGTGAAGAAAGCCATATCCAAGTAGTAGAAGAGTACTGCAAAGCAAATAGCCTTTTCTTTGATCCATCATTTGAGCCAGTATACACTGATGTTATTGAAATCGATCTTTCTGAAATTGAAGCTAATCTTTCTGGTCCTAAGCGTCCACAAGATTTAATTCCACTTTCAAAAATGAAAGAAGAATTCGTTAAGGCTGTTTCAGCACCACAAGGAAACCAAGGCTTCGGCTTACAAGCAGATGAGCTTGAAAAGTCTGCTGTCGTTAATTTCCAAAATGGAGACGAAACAACAATTAAAACTGGTGCAGTAGCAATTGCTTCTATCACTAGCTGTACAAATACATCTAATCCTTACGTTCTAGTTGGGGCAGGTCTTGTTGCGAAGAAAGCGGTTGAACTTGGAATGGAAGTTCCTAAGTTTGTTAAAACTTCTTTAGCACCAGGATCTAAGGTTGTAACTGGATATCTTCGTGACTCTGGATTACTTCCATACCTTGAGCAAATCGGCTTCAACCTTGTAGGTTACGGCTGTACAACATGTATCGGTAACTCCGGTCCATTAAAAGAAGAAATCGAAAAGACAATCGCTGAAAACGATCTTTTAGTTACATCTGTTCTTTCAGGTAACCGTAACTTTGAAGGACGGATTCATCCGCTTGTAAAAGCAAACTACCTAGCTTCACCACCTCTAGTTGTGGCTTATGCACTAGCAGGTACAGTGAACATTGATTTCGCTAATGAAGCAGTTGGTAAAGATAAAGATGGAAACGATGTATTCTTCAAGGATATTTGGCCATCAACTGCTGAAGTAAATGATGTAGTGAAACGCACTGTAACTCCTGAACTATTCCGCAGAGAATATGCGAACGTGTTCGGTGACAACGAGCGTTGGAACGAAATCAAAACGAGCAATGAGCCATTATATACTTGGGATGAAGATTCCACTTATATTGCAAACCCGCCATTCTTTGAAGGCTTATCACCTGAACCAGGTACAGTTGAACCATTAACTGGACTTCGTGTAGTAGGTAAGTTTGGAGATTCCGTAACAACTGACCATATCTCTCCTGCAGGTGCTATTGGCAAAAATACACCAGCTGGAAAGTATTTATTAGAAAAAGGCGTTCAGCCTCGTGACTTTAACTCTTACGGTTCTCGCCGTGGTAACCACGAAGTTATGATGCGTGGAACATTTGCAAACATTCGTATCCGTAACCAAATCGCACCAGGCACAGAAGGCGGCTTCACAACTTACTGGCCAACTGGTGAAGTTACATCTATCTACGATGCTTGCATGAAGTACAAAGAAAACGGCACAGGACTTGTTGTTCTTGCTGGAAAAGACTACGGAATGGGCTCTTCACGTGACTGGGCTGCTAAAGGAACAAACCTTTTAGGCATTAAGACCGTTATTGCTGAAAGCTTTGAGCGTATTCACCGTTCTAACCTTGTGTTAATGGGCGTACTTCCACTTCAATTTAAAGAGGGCGAAAGCGCTGAAACACTTGGTTTGACTGGTAAAGAAACTATCGATGTACAAGTGGATGAAAACGTAAGACCACGTGATCTTCTAAAAGTTACAGCTACTGACGAAGCTGGAAACAAGAAAGAATTTGAAGTACTTGTTCGCTTCGATTCTGAAGTTGAAATTGATTACTACCGTCATGGTGGTATCCTTCCAATGGTACTTCGCGAAAAATTACAAGAAGCCTAATATTCTAACCACCATGCAGCTTTGCATGGTGGTTTTTTACCGGGTATTAACATATCTTTTAGAGAAAAATAAAGTTTACTTGTAGTGCGAAGGGTGTGATGTAATTGGATTTTTCAAAAATCGCTGAAGATAAAATTAAGGAAGCCATAAAGATGAAAGAGTTCGAAAATCTTCCTGGAATGGGGCAGCCACTAGAAATAAAGGATAATTTCCCAGGAATGTCTGATGAATGGAAAATGGCATACCGCGTGTTAAATAATGCAGGCTATTCACCTGAGGATGAAAAAAAAGAAATTTTTAGGATGGAAGAATTGCTAGAGGGAGCAGTGGACGAAGAACAGAAAGAACGTCTGCAGGCAAAACTGATGAAAAAAAGGCTGGAAATGGAGAGATTACTTGAAAAAAGAGGAACCGCGACGAATTCTCGTTTTGGGAGCTATGCAGATAAAATTTATAAAAAATTAAAATAGGTACTCATTTAGAAAGAGAGATTAACATGATTACGGATCGTATTTTACCTTTATATGGCTATACGGAAGGTGAGCTCGTACCAATCAATGACGGCTTTCATAATACCGTTTATTCCTTTGGTAATCTCATATTTAGAGTTTCACCTTCCAGCAGGCGAAATCTTGAGGATATTATGAATGAATTGGCATTTATTAAGGGGTTATGGGAGAATGGTCTACCAGTATCTTTACCTGTAAAATCTTTGCGTAAGCAATTGGTCGAACTAATCGGCAGGCATCATTTTGTCGTGGCATTCGAGAAAGCGGCGGGAACATCCATTGATGTCACCAATCGTAAGGTATGGAACAAAGAACTATTTTTTCAATGGGGAAATGTAATGGGGATGATGCATAGTGCTGGGAAAAAAATAAAAGTAAATCGGCCAATTTGGACAGTACACCAGCCCGATTTATTAAACCTATTCCCAAAAATCTCTTCAGAAACAATAGCAGAAAAGTACAAACAACTATTAATGCTGTTAGCAACGTTCCCGCTAACCCCTAACCTATTCGGCCTTATACATAATGATTTTCATCAAGGTAATATTTTTGTCAATGAAGGACGGCTGACACTTTTTGATTTTGATGATTGTGCTTACCATTGGTTTGCTTATGATCTAGCCGCTTCCTTTTATCATGCCTATTGGCAGGCATCATCCTATACACCAGAAAACACCCAATTTAGCAGGGAGTTCTGGGAGCATTTCTTAAGGGGATATCAACAGGCACATACACTCAGCAAGGAACTCATTCAACAAATTCCTATCTTTTTAAAAATTAGAGAGATCTTTTTATATACATTATTTTTGGAGAAATGGGATTTGGAAAATTTGCTGGATTGGCAGGCGTATACTCTTACCAAATTAAAAAATAATATTGAGAGTGGAAAGCCTTATTCCGATGTTAATTTTACGGAAATGATTGACAGTTTTGGTTTAGGTACAATAAAATAAACATAACAAACGTAAAGGAATGGTAAAGAGGAATGAAGTTATAATCTTATTTTTTCAGACATTTATTCGAATAGCGAAAAAATGGTGAACCTGAAGAATAGGATTAGTCTGTCCTTTTTAAGTCCTGAACGTTTATATTTCAATCAAAACATCGTTAACACATGCCTTTTTCGGCTTATTAACGTATGATTTTTTATGATTGCATAAACGACATGACTCAAAAACTCTCTTCAGGTTCAATCGAAGGGAGTTTTTTTATGAACAACAATCCTGTAATAAAAGTAACTGGAATAGAAATGAACTTTAATCTGAGGAGAATCTTAGACAATATTTCCTTTGATATAAAAAATGGCGAAAGAATTGGTCTCGTAGGGTATAACGGCACCGGGAAAACAACATTGGCCAATATCCTTACTGGTAAAATCACACCTGATAAGGGTTTCGTTGAAAAATCCCACGAATTAAAGATTGGTTACCTTACACAATCAATAGATTATGAAGGTAATGAATTATTTTCAATTGAGGGAGACCTATTGCAGCACTCAAGTAAGTTAGGACTGAAAAAGGTTTCTACATGGGAAGAGAAGCGTTTAAACCATTTAAGCGGCGGCGAGAGGTTAAAACTCGCATTATCAAACGTGTGGGCCTCAAAGCCGGGATTCTTGATTCTCGATGAGCCTACAAACCACTTAGATTATAAAGGGATAGAATGGTTGATTGAAGAGCTGGAGAAATTTAAAGGTCCGGTATTAATCATTTCTCACGATCGCCATTTCTTAGATAAAACGGTGACACGTATTTTTGAAATAGAGAATACAAAGATGAATTTCTACAATGGGAACTATAGTGATTATCAGAAGGAAAAGCAGCACCGACTTGAAACCCAAATGCACCATTATGAGGTGCAGCAGCGTAAGAAAGAAGAAATCGAAATGCAAATGGAGCAATTATCGTCCTGGTCTGAGAAAGCTCACAGAACCTCAACCAAGCAAAGCAGAGATTATGGTTATAAGGAACATCATCGAATGAAGGCAAAGAAACGTGACAAGCAAGTAAAATCCAAAATGAAACGTCTTCAAAGCGAGCTTGAAAAGAACAAGGTAGACAAACCTCTAGAGGAGACAAAAGTCAGATTTCAGTTTGATACAAAAGGAAATAGAGGAAAAAGGATTATTGAGGCGAAGAACCTATCGAAGTTGTTTGAGGATAGGCCACTTTTCCGTGATTCTCACTTTTATATTAATCACGGTGATCGTATTGGTTTATTAGGAGAAAACGGAAGCGGTAAAACCACCTTAATTAAAATGATCCTTGGGGAAACATCGGTTACTGGAGGCGAACTTTGGAAAAGTGAATCGTTAAAGGTTGCTTACTTAAGCCAGGATGTTGACAACTTACCCGCAGATAAAACGGCTTTAGAGGCATTAGGGTTTACGGACCGAGAAAACATTCTCAAGGCGAGAACATTATTTGCAAATCTTGGACTGAAAGAACAGTTTATTACGAAGCCGATTGGGACTCTAAGCCTTGGAGAAAGAACGCGCGTTAAACTAGTCGACATGCTAATGAAGGATTATGATGTTCTAATTCTAGATGAACCGACAAATCATTTAGACTTGCCAAGCAGGGAACAGCTTGAAAAAACACTAAATGAATTCGCAGGTACGATTATTACCGTTTCGCATGATTACTATTTCTTAAATAAGCTTTGTGATAAACTCCTTGTATTTGATAATCAGAGGATAAAGCGTGTAGAAATGAAGCCGGAAGAGTACTTTAATAAAACCAGCACGGCTGAACCTACGGATAGTAAAGAACATTTAATGATAATTGAAAATAGAATAGCCACGATTTTGGGTGAATTATCACTAATTGAACCCAAAAACCCTAAATATGTGGAATTAGATAGGGAATTTAACGAACTCTTGAAGCAAAAAAGAAAACTATTATAAATCCACATTCAATAGCCCCTCCCTAAAGAGGGGCTATTCTATTATATCTGCGATAAATGAGATATATCGCGTTAATTGAATTATATCCGCGTTAATTAGATTATAACCGCGAACATCATTTGCTCGTTTGTTGAGACCACAATTTAAGCAGCTCTTTTTCACGATCAGCACGCATTCCAGATTTCCATTCATCCGAAGGTAAATTACGGTGCTTTTCCCATTCATAAATATCCGCTAGACTCTCCTCTAAAGGCCTAAAGGTAAGTCCGCTCGCAATGGCTTTTTCAATATTCACGTTGAAAGCACCCCTCCATGGATCCTTAAGCTCTGGCTCCAAAGGAAACTCTTCAGGCACCCAAAGAGGCATTTCCGTCCACGGTGCAACCTTATTCTCGAGGAGAAACTTTTCTGAAGCCCAAACGATTTCTGATTCGGTGCCTGTCACCTTCATACATGCTGCAAGAAACTCTTTCATTGTAAGTGTATAATCCGGTCCAGTTGCATTAAAAGTTCCCGCCGTTTGATTAGCCATCATTGACAACATCCAATGTGCCAGGTCCTTATTATCAATCACCTGTACAGCTCTGTTTGGATTCCCTGGTGCTAAAACCTTACCTCCAGCAGCGATTCTATGTATCCAATAGGGAATGCGATCAGTATAGTCATTAGGTCCGATTAATTGGCCAGCACGAATATTCGCTACACGACCCGGCATAGCTTTTTCAGCAACCACTTCACACAAAGCTTTAAATTGTCCGTAATACTCATATATTTTACTGTCTTTAGCAAGCTCATTTGCTTCCTCTAATGACATATCGTAAACCGGATAGGTTTCATTAAAATTTTCTTGGACCCAATCTTTGTAAACAGAAATGCTCGAAATAAAGGTGTATTGCTTTACACGGTCTTTTAGCAGTTCGGTGGACTTTAAGACCGCAGAAGGGATAAATCCACTTGTATCTAATACAGCATCCCAATAGCGATTTGAAAGTTTGCTTAAGTCAGTAAGACGATCACCAGTAATAATCTCAACATCTTTAAACCCTTCATTTTGATTTCCCCGATTAAAAATAGTTACCTCATGGTTTAGCCTCTGTGCTTCCTCAACAAAAGTTCTGCCTAAAAAGCGACTTCCCCCTAAAACAAGTATCTTCATTTTCCCAACTCCTCTCTGTAGATACATCTTAACAAATTTTCATAAGATTGCGTTAATTTAAACATTGTATTAATCTCTAATATCATCAAGAATAAGGGTATACTACTAGGTAACAATGGATTCATAATTGAAAGCAGGGTTCAGGATGATTATTGAGATAAAATATAAAAAACTTATATGCGATATTGGAAAACGTGTGTATGAAAAGGGATTCGTTGCGGCTAATGACGGAAATATCTCTGTCCGCATCGATGATAATGAGTTCTTAATTACTCCAACCAATGTAAGCAAAGGAATCCTGACCCCAGAAATGATTATAAAAGTAGATGGGGAAGGAAATGTAATTGAGGGAGACTACAAACCTACTTCGGAAATGAAAATGCACCTCCTTGTTTATCACGAGCGTCCAGATGTCCATTCCGTTTTACATGTACATCCTCCATATGCAACGGCTTTTGCTATTGCAGGGATCCCTTTGGATCAGGCAATTATGCCTGAAGCTATTGTCTCCTTAGGAACGATTCCATTAGCCCAATACGGAACACCTTCAACAGATGAAGTCCCGAAGGCAATCAAAACACATGTCTACGATTATCAAGGTGTGTTATTAGAAAACCATGGCGCCTTAACATGGGGAAAGAATTTAGACCATGCTTATTATTTAATGGAATCATTAGAGTTTACTGCAAAAATAAATTGGATATCCAGACAATTAAAAGGGGATCGCGAACTTTCTAAAGAAAATGTCGCTAAACTCATTGATATTAAAGCGATGATGGGTGTAAAAGGTATTTCACCATTAGGTGTTGATATACCTGAAGGCACGCAGGCAAAGAAAGTAACCGCCGTTAATGAACAGACCTTATCTGAAAGGGATATTGATTTGATTGTAGACCGCGTGACAACCAGTGTCCTTAACGCCTTAAATAAGTAACTTTATTTGCTTTTCTAGAATACTTTTACTAAACTATGTTTAAATTGTCACATATTTGGCATATACAACCTGTATTTCAACTTACTTTATAGTGTAAAATCGATGTAGCATATTATTGAATCAAGGGGGTTCGGGGTATGGTGAAGAAAGTCATTGCTGCAGTTGTGTTAATAGCCTTACTTGGAGTAGCGATTGTGCAGGCTATGGATAAAAAGGCTGAACCCGAAAATGCAAGTCAAGAAGCCGCTAATATGGGCGGATTAAAAGTAGGGGCAAAAGCTCCAGATTTTGAACTTAAAACATTAGCCGGCGATACAGTTAAACTTTCTGATCTAAAAGGGAAGAAGGTTATGCTCAATTTCTGGGCGACTTGGTGCCCGCCGTGTAAGGCAGAAATGCCAGCCATGGAGGAATTCCATAAAGAAGCTGGGGACGATGTTGTTATTTTAGCCGTTAACATTGACCCGCATTTAGATGTAAAAGCTTTTATAGATGAAAATGGGATTACTTTTCCAATACCGTTAGATGAGGAAGATAGAGTAAACGAAGCGTATCAAGTCCTATCTATTCCAACAACGTATTTTATCGACACGAAGGGGAATATCGGAAACAAATATATTGGTGCGATGAATCTTGACGCTATGAAACAATATACAAAGGATTTGAAGTAGACAATGGATGTGTAATCCATTGTCTTTTTTTAATTGGTTGGCTGTGTTAAATTTGCCTGTTGATTTCCACTCCAGGCACTTCGCGCACCTTAGGGCGTGCCGAGGAGCCTCCTCGGCGCTTATGCGCCTGCGGGGTCTCCCCAGCCCCGTACTCCCGCAGGAGTCTTCGTGCCTTCCGCTCCAATCAACAGGGTGCAAAATCAAAAATTAGCTTTAACACAGCCAATTGTTTAGCCCTTTAATGCTTTATCGAATACTTTTCTTTATAATTTTCAAAAAGTTGTAATAATTGCAACCGTTTCCGGGCATAATAACTGTTAGAATAGGTCATAAGGAAGGTGATATACATGAGAAAGCCTAGAAAACGTTCTTTTGCAGAACTTGTATCCGAAAATAAAAGTCAACTTTTGAAAGATAGAGCGGCAATGGAGAAAATTGAAATGCGTTTAGAAGAAAAGCGTCTTGGTAAAGCCGAATAAACTCACATAGATTACCAATCATGTTCCTCCTTAAAACGGACAAAATGTTAAGGAGGAGGGATGTTACATGAGTAATCCAAAACATAGTCAACAGGGTTTCAGCACCGATGAGCTTGGAAATAAGTCCCAGCGCTACGGCGGTAACAAAGGGAAAAAATATCAAGATACATCAGGTAAACACGCACAAGTAATACAAACTAAAGGCGAATAATGAATGGATAAGACTCGTAGGCATTTGCCAGCGGGTCTTTTTTATAGCAAATATTTTCTGTGATATTTTTTTCACTTCGAAACAAACTATATCTGTACCACGACACCACGAAGGAGGAACCATTCCATGACTTATAACAACAAACCGAAACCAGATGATCGAAGTGATAATGTAGAAAAGCTGCAAGCAATGATTCATGATACGATTGAAAACATGGAAGCAGCAGAAGAATCACTTCGTTTTACGAATAGTGAAACACAACGCCGGGAGATCGAAGCTAAAAACGAAAGACGCCGCGAAAGCATTGAATCCTTCCGTTCAGAAATTAAGGATGAAGTATAAGTAATGACTAGGACCTGTTCAATACGGACAGGTCCTTTTATTAGAGGTCATTCAATTTCGTGTCATTGGATAGGTTATGGTAAGATATAAGGGAAATTTTAAAGAAGAAGTGATTCCTAATGATAAGACAACAAATGAATTCGATAAACGATAATGAAAAATTACTCCAGTGGGAAAATGAACTGAATGAAATAGGGTTTATTTCCAATGAAAATGAGCTATTAACAGCCCTACGCACGGAATCTAATCCGGTCCTTTTATCAAGGATGTTAACAGTCGCTGCCTTATCGCGTCTAGCACATAATAACCAAGATTCATTAGCTTCGGCGTGGCTTCAGAAAGCATTAGAATTATATCCAGAAAATAAAAAGGCAAAGTCTTATTTCATTCAATACGACTGGAAGAAGAAGAAAGATATTTTAGATGTTTTAACGTTCCCTGCTATACGGGAAACAGATAATCGAACAGCAAAGAAAAAAACCGCGGAACAATACATACAAATTTGCCAAAGTTTCTTAGCAGAGGCAGATGATCAATTCGAGGATCTAAACGGAAAAATGAATCTCGCTCAAACGCTTGGAAACGAGCCGCTGTTCAATCAATACAAAGACCTTACTGAAATTCTGTCTACTGTAATTGAGGTCTGTGGTAACCTCCTGAATGCCGCTGAGGATTATGAGGAATCCATTAAGGGTGTTTTCCATACAGCAACCTATATCGATGACTTGAAATTACATTTATCTCACATCGAAGACATAAAAAAAGACTGGCACAAGGTCTTTTTAATCGAAGAAGATGATAATCAAGATTCAAAAAATGCCTTAGACGAATTAAATGAAATGATTGGAATGGAAGTCGTAAAAAAACGAGTCAATGATTTTTATCAGTTTTTAAAATACCAGAATGACCGTAAAAAACTAGGATTCCAAACAAAAGATGAATTAAGTCTTAATATGGTTCTCACTGGAAATCCTGGTACCGGAAAAACAACCATCGCTAGGTTATTGGCGAAAATCTATCACGAGCTCGAGGTCCTGCCGCGGCCAGAAGTCATTGAAACGGATCGATCGCAGCTTGTAGGGGCGTTCGTAGGTCAAACCGAGGAAAACGTACGAGCAGTAGTTGAAAAAGCAATTGGCGGAGTTTTATTCATTGATGAAGCTTATAGTTTAAAACGAGAAGGACAAACAGGAAATGATTATGGGCAAACAGCTGTTGATACGCTTGTTTCCCTTATGACGGGAAAGGAATACGGTGGTAAATTCGCTGTTATTCTTGCAGGTTATCCGGATGAAATGCGTATTTTTTTGGATGCCAATCCAGGATTAAGGAGCCGCTTCCCTCAATCCAATCTCATTCATTTGCACAATTATTCCAATGAAGAATTAATTTTAATTGCGGAAAAAATAGCCTCTGAAAATGATTATATTCTTACCGAGGAAGCGAAGATAGAAATCAATCATCGCCTTGAACAGGAACGGGTAGATGATACTTTTGGCAATGCTAGATCTGTCCATAATATTGTCTTGGATGCAATTTTCAAAAAAGGTTCCGATCATCTCTTTTCCGAGGAAGATATTCTTACCTACACGTTTTTGGATAAAGAAGACTTTAAGGTAGAAAAGGATGAACACCGGGAATCACCGTTTGATAAATTAGAACGGTTAATTGGCTTAAACGAGCTTAAAGGTGAATTGGAGAAACTCGTTTCCTTTGTTAAAATGCAGCAGTTTAGAAAAGAAAAAAAGCTTCCAACAGTACCCATACAGCTGCATTCTGTGTTTACAGGTAACCCGGGCACTGGTAAAACAACCGTAGCTAAAATTTACGCTGAACTTCTAAAAGAATGCGGGATGTTAAAAAGAGGTCATTTAATTGTCGCCAGCAGGGCCGATTTCGTTGCAGGGTACGTGGGTCAAACGGCAGGAAAAACAAAGAAGAAGATACGGGAAGCGCTGGGCGGGGTGTTATTTATTGATGAAGCCTATTCACTCTTAAGCCAAACAGCAGGGGATTTTGGTAAAGAAGTAGTAGACACCCTTGTAGATGAAATGACCAAGCATAATGAGAATCTTGTAGTGGTGCTTGCTGGTTATCCAAAAGAAATGGATCAGTTATTAGAGAGCAACCCTGGGCTGCGTTCTCGGTTTAAGAAGTTCTTTCTGTTCCCAGATTATTCAGCAGAAGAGCTGCTAGCCATTATCGAGACTTACGTAGAAAGTTTTAAATACCACCTTAGTGAAGGAGCACGCGCTCTTTTAAAACAAAGTATTGAAAATCATACATTCACTGGAAACGGAAGATTTGCTGCTAATTTGGCAGATGAGATGATTCAAGCCCAAGCTATGAGGCTTATGGGAGCAGCAGAGGATGAGGAGTTATTAGAGAAAGCCATTCATATCGAAAGTGAAGATGTGGAAAAGGCGCTAGATAAATTTCATTTAAGCAGAGAAGGGGAATAAAAGAATGGACAATGTATTTATTTCTACAAGAGAGATTCAACTTTTATACGCGGATACCGATATGATGGGAGTAATCTATCATGCTAACTATTTGAAATATTTTGAGCTCGGAAGAAGCGGGTTGATTGAGGATCTTGGATATAGTTATGTAGATATGGAGAACGCTGGATATTTTGCGCCCGTATATGACATCCAAGCAACCTATAAAAAACCGTTACGATACGGCGATAGGGGTTTCGTAAAGACGTGGATTGAGAGTAATAATGGACTTAAAACAGTCTATGGCTATGCCATTATGAATGGTGACGAGGAAGTTTGTGCAGAAGGAACCTCGACTCATATTGTTGTCAAAAAGGACAACTTTAGACCAATCGCTTTTAAAAAAGCGTTTCCTGAATGGTTCCTGAAATATGAAGAAATAAAGAAAAAGTAATGGAATGAACTTTGGGGTGAGTTTATTGGCATTTGGAATCAAAAAACAGGAAGTAAGAGATTGGAAAAAAAAAATTGATAATGGGGAAATCGCATTTTTAACCCATTATTGGCTGGATGATCGCTTCCCAGGCTGTAAAACCGTTACTAAGGTAGGCTGCCATGACCTTGAAAAGCTGGCTGAATGGGGAAGAAAATATGGGTTGAAAAAAGAATGGATACATCACCGCCGTGACGGGTATTCACATTTTGATTTAATTGGCGAAAGGCAAAAAGAAATATTACATAAAGAAGGGTTACAAAATCATATTTGGTGATAAGAGAGGAGATGAACCCATGATGAAATTGGGTATCATCGGAATTGGGGATATTGCTAAAAAAGCATATCTGCCCGTTATTAGTAAGCTGGCTAATGTGGAAATGCACGTATTCACTAGAAATACAGAGGTCTTAAGGGAAATCAGTAATCAATATCGCTACCCCAATACTCATTCTAGCCTCACATCAATCATTGAAAGCGGGATAAAGGGAGCATTTGTTCACTCGTCAACCGAATCACACGAAAACATTGTAAGAGAACTCTTACAAAACGGTATTCATGTTTATGTAGACAAGCCAATCACCTATCACTTGGAAACCACCAAGGAGCTTGTAGAATTAGCTGAGAACAAAGGTCTTATTCTAATGACTGGTTTTAATAGGAGGTTTGCCCCTTTTTATCGGACTATGGCAGAAGTGGATGAACCAACTATGATTATCATGCAAAAGAATCGCCATGCACTCCCTGGTACTATTCGTGCCTTTGTTTATGATGACTTCATCCATGTTCTAGATACGGTCCGTTATGTATTCAAAGATGAAATTGAGGACATCACCGTCCATGGAAGAGTAATGAATGGCTTACTTTATCATGTTGTAGTTCAATTGATTTCTAAGGCCACAACAGGCCTGGCAATTATGAATCGCGACAGCGGAGCGGTTGAAGAAAAGTTAGAGGTAATGGGACCAAAAGAGAAAAGGGTCGTACATGATCTTGACCAATTAACGATTCTCCGTGATCAGGAAGTAATTGTAAAATCTTTTGCCAACTGGGATTCTACTTTATACAAAAGAGGATTTGAACAGATAGTCGCAGAATTTATTGATGCCATCACTACTAACCAATTTCCATCGATTACAGCAAGAGATTCGTTAAGGACGCATGAAATTTGTGAACATATTGTCGAACAGCTTGAGAGATTGGTATGAGAGAAAGCACACATGAAGAAATAACTTCATGTGTGCTTTCATTAGGTTGATTAAGCTTTTTTGTAATCGAGGATAGGCTCTGCATATTTTTCATGTAAATCAACGATTAAATCGTGTTCATCGAAATACCATAAATCTTTTTCTTCCACATAAAACGTTATTCCATCTTGAATTGTCTTTGCACCAATATCATCCGGTTCATCATTAGAAATTCCCAGCGAAAATCCTTTTTGCACCGGGCTATGCCCTCCATAACGAACATAGAAACGGACAAAATCTCCGGTTTTTAGATTAAGTTCTTGTTTGTACCACGCTGCTGCGGCACTGCTGATTTGGATGTTCATCTGTTTCTCCTTTCAAAATACCTCTGTCGTTATTATATAATAAAGCTCCTAAAATTATCGATGATGTTGCTTCAACTATAAGATTGGCAGTTGAATCCAGCCAATTAGGAATGCGGACAATAACACCAATGTATGAACCCCAATAGCTGGAAAAATGCTTGTAAATTTAGTGGTTAAGAATCCAAATATTAGCCCGAAAGTTAGATACAATAGAACAACAGATGGACCAAATCCAAATATCGTCGTATTAACACTAAAGGCGATGCTAGTATACAGAATGGCAGTTTTTTCACTCATGATTTTAATCATTTGTGTTAACAGAATACCGCGCCATATCACTTCCTGTACGATGGCATGAATAAGTGAGAATGTGAAAAGAGCGAGGAAAACGTCAATCCTACCCTTTATAAAAAATAAAAAAAGAAATCCTGCAGCAATAAGAAGCAAATAGCTGAAAAAAATACGAAATGATTTCGGTTTATTAAAATAGAAGCTGATTCTTTTATGGAACTGCTTGATGACATAACACATCGTTAGGGTAGGAATGATAAACAAAATTTGATTCACGAGTACCAGGTAGAAAGGATTCTCAATCAACCCATCGATAAACTTATCTAGGTAAATGACAATCAAATTACTACCAAAGAAAGAAATAATTACCCATGCAAATAAACGATTTTCTTCCCTAAGGAATGAAAGCACCAGTAATAAACCTAGGATCATCCAAAAGAAGGGACTATAATGATTCCTAGTAAACAAATAAACTAAGACAATAAACAATAAGGATAAAAAGTTACCTTGATAGTAGTTTTGTTTCATTCCGGAACATCCTTCCAAATACTTATAAAAAGGCTCCGTTCTAACGGAGCCTTTGAGTCATATGATCTTGAATTTCCTGATATTTTGCTGAAGCATTTTGGAGTCCAAAAGAACCGGCTTTTTCGAGTGGTACTACTTGATAGTTTCTATTTTGTTGGCTTGAAACATAGGTTGGATAAAATGCAGGGTTGGACAATTCGATGGACTTTCCTGTTTCGGTAACATGTTTTGTAATTTCAACGGTTGCCATGCCGCCAATATCTTTATAGTCCCGTACCTGCCCAGAAATGAAATTACCTAAGGAATAAATAACAAATGAGTTTCTTCCATCTACTGTTTTAATCCATTCCATCGGCTGAAGCACGTGTGGGTGAGAGCCGAAAATGATATCTACACCTTCGTTTGCAAGGAAGTTAGCCAAGTCCTTTTGTTCACTTGTGGGGATTCGCTGGTATTCATTTCCCCAATGGATACTCATGATCACAACATCCGCTTCTTTTTTCGCCCTATGAATTTCATCGCTCATTATATCACGATTAATCAGGTTTACTAAGAAATCCTTTCCATCTGGTACAGGTATTCCATTTGTGCCGTATGTATAAGATAGAAAAGCTAATTTTATGCCATTTTTATGAAGGATTCTTAATTTTTGACGGTCCTGTTCATTTAAAAAGCTTCCGACATGGGGCAGACCAATACTATTTAAATAATCTGTTGCAGAAAGAATACCACGTTCACCTTTGTCTAACGTATGATTGTTTGCAAGAGAGACGATATCGACCCCTGTATTAACGAGAGCGTCTGCGACTTCATGTGGACTATTAAACATGGGATAACTTGACACACCAATATCAACGCCGCCTAACATACTTTCTTGATTCGCCGTAAGAACATCAGGGGATTCTAATATACTTTTAACATTTTCGAAGATAGGGTTGAAATCATATTGAGTGCCATTAAAAGCATCCTGATAAACAGTATCATGAATCAAAATGTCTCCGATTGCACCTATGGTTAATTTTTCAGTCAATGTCCTGGCAATAACGGGTTGATATCTCAGAGAATGCTCCTTGGCGGAATGTACTTTGGCTTCATCAGCCTTATTATTGTGTTGTTGAATCAAAACTGCCGACGCAAGAAGAATACACGCAGAAATGATGAATACAGACGTAAAAATGGCTTTCTTTTTCATAATTTCTCCTCCATGTTTTGTTTTGAGGCAAAATATTTTAAACCATTCTACCCATACTATAATATATTTATATGCTATTTTTCGACTTTTTTCTTTATAATTCGGAAAAATTTAAGGAGGTGGTTGGTTTTGTTTAAAATAACAGAGAGTGCATGCCATATATTAGAAGATGTTATCGCGAGAGAAAGGCAGACACCTAATGAGGAACTTTTAGTCCGATTGAGTATGGGGGTTGGTTGAGGCGGTCCCAAACTCAATCTGTCTCTGGAAGAGCGGAAAATTACTGGGGATCAACTATTTGAATTTGGAGGGGTCAAGATCCTTATTCATGAACAAGATTACATTCATTTTAATCAAACCAAGCTTGACTATAGCAGTAATGAAAAAGGAAGGTATTCATTTAAGCTAATAAAAATGTAATAAAAGGAGTCTCCGATGAGGGACTCCTTTTTACGTATTACTATTCCAGTTCTTCGAAGAAATCGATTAGTTCGTCAAAATTCTTTGTTACTTTGTATGGAAATTTTTCCGGCAGGTCATCCATTAAACACTGATAAAATTCAATGACAAATTCTTCGTCATCATTTGTTGTAACGTCGGTTGAAAAAAGTAAGGTTTGTTTACGGTCAGACATCATCATCCCTCCAAGGGTTCCTTTACCTTTATTTTACTTTATCAAAGGGAAAGAAAATGACTGGGATTATGACTGTTTCATGAAAGTTAGTTTCTAAAGAAAAATGGCTCTAAGGAGCCAAAATCGATTCCTTAAAGCCATTTAATTTTAGGTTCTGTTTTATTCATGATTCTTTTAATATTAGCACGATGACGATAAATTACAAATGAGGCCAAAAGAGTTACTGCAATAAGGAGCGGTACATCCCCATCAATCGCAGCATAAATCACTGCACAAATTCCAGCGAGCATAGATGATAACGATACGTACTTTGTTAAGTAAAGACTTAGAAAAAAGACCAAGAAAATTGTTAAAAACATAAGCGGGGAACAAAACAATAAAACACCGCCAGATGTGGCTACTGCTTTGCCGCCTCGAAAGCCAGCAAAGATTGGATAGGTGTGTCCGATAACGGCAAAAACCCCAGGAAGTAAAGGATTTATATCATCTAGTCCAAATATGACAGGCAAGGAAGCAGCTAATGTTCCTTTTAGGATATCAGCCAATGTTACAGCTATACCTGCTTTTACTCCTAATGTTCGAAATGTATTTGTTCCTCCTAAGTTCCCACTTCCATGTTCACGGATATCTGTTTTATAAAAAACTTTACCAATGATTAAACCAGAGGGAATGGACCCTAACAGGTAGGCGATTATTAAAACTAAACCAATTTGAACCATCAATGATTTCTCCTTCTATAAATAGTGCATGTCCTGTTATTTTACCATGTAATGGTGAAATAACACTACCCACTGCATGTAACTAATTCAAAAAATGCATAAAAATCCCTTCTCAATTTTTCGTGGATACCGTACCATAGAGGTGAGGAGGAAAAAAGATGGCCCAAACTGAATACCAGAAAAAGAAATCATTATCACAAAAATGGATCCTCGGAGGATTGATGATTGCAATTCTACTAATTGCATCTTCTATTTTCTATTTATTATATCCGTTTGCATCTAATGAAAGAAAAGCCTATTTTACAGATAAAAACCCAATCCTTTTCGAAGGAATTCAACGGGGTAATGCATTAATTGAAGGGGATTCTATCTTTGTTCCACTTTCATTTATGCAGGAAAACATTGATAACAGTATACTTTTTGATGAAAAATCAAAGTCTATCATCATCACGACTGCAGAAAAAGTCATCCAAATGCCTACTGATTCCTTAACATTCTTTGTTAATCAGAAACCGGTCGAACTTCAACTATCTCCGATTATCTCGAAAGACGGCCAACTATATGTGGCTATTGACCCGCTGCTAGCTTATTATCCCATTCAGTATAAGGTTTTAGGAGATACGGGAGCCATTTGGATTCAAAAACATGGTGACCACTATGTCCAAGGTGAAATCACTATAGAAGATGTTCACCCGGAAAAGCTGCGGTTACGAACAGCACCTTCTCTAAAAGCACCTTATACCTCTGAAATGTTAAAAAAAGAGGCTGTAATGATTGAGGCTGAAGAAGAGGGCTTTTATTTAGTAAGAAAAGAAAATGGTATAAGTGGATACATCAGCAAGAAATATGTAAAGAAAAACAAAGAGGTTACCATTACAATCTCACAAAAAAATAAAACGGCTGACATACCAAAAATCAATGGACCGATTCAACTAACCTGGGAAGCTGTCTACACGAAGAATCCAGATCATTCCCAAATACCCGATATGATAGGGGTTAATGTTGTCTCACCAACTTGGTTTTCCTTAACTGGAACTGACGGCACAATTAGTAATTTAGCGTCTTTAGAATATAGCAAATGGGCACACTCCAGAGGATATCAAGTATGGGGATTGTTTTCAAATTCGTTTGATCCAGTGCTGACACATGAAGCGTTAAAAGACTTTGAAACACGTCAAAAAATCATTGTTCAGCTGCTTCATTTTAGTCAGATGTACCAATTACAAGGGATTAATTTTGATATTGAGAATGTCTATCCTGAAGATGGTCACCTTGTTACTCAATTAATGCGGGAAGCAACACCATATTTACATGAAGCAGGGTTAATTGTATCAATGGACATTACGTTTTATGCAGGTGAAAACAATAATTGGTCATCCTTCTATGAAAGAGATAAGCTTGCAAGTATTGTAGATTACCTCATCATTATGGCATATGATGAACACTCTGGATCATCTCCTGTAGCTGGCAGTGTATCCAGCCTTCCTTGGGTAGAAACAAACCTGCAAAACTTGTTAAAAGAAGTACCAAAAGAAAAGTTAGTTCTAGGTGTCCCTTTATATTCAAGGCTGTGGAAGGAACAAGTGAAAGAAGATGGAACGACAGAAATTTCCTCACAATCTATGTCGATGGCAAAGGTAAAAGAATGGCTTGCGGAAAAAGGGATTCAGCCTGTGTATGATGAGGAAAGCGGCCAAAATTTTGCAGAATACTATGCAGAAGATGAAAATTCTACCTATAAAATATGGATTGAAGATGAATTATCGTTAATGAAACGAGCAAATCTTGCGGCTAGTTATCAGCTGGCAGGTATGGCTTCCTGGTCCAGGGTCTTCGGAGATCAGACGGCGTGGACTGCGATGAACATAGATCCTAATAAAGCTGTAACTCAGAAATAGACCACAAAGTTGGTCTATTTTTTGCATTTTCTAATTTAATATTCTGTCTAAGTTAAGAACAATTAAAGGCTATTTTATTACAAATATATGGAGAATTTTCAAACCATTTTGTTATTGATTGAAAAGAATTATACCCCGAAATATAATTTAGGAAACAATCTTGTTTTAAAGTCAGCTGTCGATTTGCTGAATGAGTTTCCTGATGGGAAATTTAGAATGATAAAGAGGTGAAAATATGCCACATACCACTAATTTTCGAAAATTAGATCGCGCTAGAAATGAAGAATGTTCGTTCGCTGTTTCAGATTCGATTGAAGAAGCATTGTCTATTTTTTTCTCTAGCCTTAAGAACCACGATATTCATATGGATTTCGAATACAGAGGCCTGCAGATGGTGTATGGATCTCCTACTGTTTTCAGTCAAATTATTTTACATATATTAATCAATGTAAGAGAAGCTTTTAATTCAAACAAAATAATGAATAGGAAATTAAAAATCCAGATTCATAATGATGAAGATTTTATTGTTGTGGAATTTACGGATAATGCAGGTGGTATTGACCCTGATCTGATCTCAAAATTATCCGAACCAACCTTCTCATCACAACATAACGGAAATGGGAATGGCCTTTATATAACAAAGCTATATATTGAAAAGATGGGTGGTTTCATTAACGTTGAAAATACTGAGGACGGAACTCGTATTATTTTATCTGTTCCTAAAGCACTTTCTTGAAGTCTCCAACTCAATATTGTTACTCCCCTCAAAGCTCCTGGACTTCGGGAGTTATTTTTTTGGGCAAATAATTGATTTATGTTATAGTGAAAGCGGATAGTAAAATTACGGAAATAAAGGAAGTGTTTGTTCATGGCAGTTGAAAATCCATCATTAGAAGAACTAGGAGCAATTTTAAAAAAATCTAAACGCATCGCTGTTGTGGGATTAAGTGACAAACCTGACAGAACTTCGTATATGGTTTCGGAAGTTATGCAAAGAGCAGGTTATGAGATTATTCCGGTCAATCCAACTGTCGATGAAGTACTCGGAGTGAAAGCGGTGGCATCACTAAAAGATATTGAGGGTCATATTGATATTGTGAATGTTTTCCGCCGTTCAGAACAATTGTTCGATGTTGCAAAAGAATTTGATGAAGTCGATGCGGATGTTTTTTGGGCGCAGCAAGGCCTAGTAAATGAAGAAGCATATGAGTTCTTGAAGGAAAAAGGGTATACTGTTATCATGGATCTTTGTATAAAAGTTGCACATGCGTTAACAAAATAAAGTTTTATCGAAAGAAAAGCTGCTAACATTTGGCAGTTTTTTTTCATTTTTCCCCTAAAAATACTGTTACAAAAATATGTTGTTTTAAATAAGACATTTGCCAAATCGAAATAAATCGCTAAAATAAAGCATAGACGCCGCAAACATGTGGTACAATTAAAATCGGCAAACATTCGTTCTAAATTATGGAAATAACTTTTTTAACACGAATGAATCAATTTACTCATAAAGATAGCAATTAAAAGATGTTTTTTCTTTTGCAGGGAATGAAAGGGGTATTTTAGTGGCAAGTAATCAGAAAGCTTTTGAATATAATGATGATGCCATACAGGTACTAGAGGGACTGGAGGCCGTCAGGAAGCGACCAGGAATGTACATCGGGAGCACTGATACACGCGGATTACACCATCTTGTATATGAGATTGTCGACAACTCCGTCGATGAGGCTTTAGGAGGATTTGGGGACCAAATCATTGTAAAAATTCACAAAGATAATTCAATCAGCGTAATGGATAAAGGACGCGGAATGCCGACTGGCATGCATAAAATGGGGAAACCGACTCCAGAAGTTATTTTAACTGTTCTCCACGCTGGCGGTAAATTTGGTCAAGGCGGTTATAAAACCAGCGGCGGCCTTCATGGTGTCGGCGCCTCTGTTGTTAACGCCTTATCTGAATGGTTAACTGTTACGATAAAAAGAGATGGGTTTATTTATGAACAACGGTTTGAAAATGGCGGTAAACCCGTAACTACCTTAGAAAAAATAGGGAAGACCAATCAAACCGGTACAACGATCCACTTTAAACCAGACTCATCTATTTTTTCTACCACCACATTTAATTTTGAAACATTGTGTGAGAGGTTAAGAGAATCTGCATTTCTTTTAAAAGGATTAAAGATTGAAATTATCGATGCCCGTAATGATTTTCATGAAGTTTTTCATTATGAAAATGGGATCGAGGCCTTTGTATCTTACTTAAACGAGGAAAAAGATGTTCTTCATCCTGTGGTAAGTTTCGAAGGCATTCATAATGGGATTGAAGTCGAATTTTCCTTTCAATTTAATGATGGCTATTCCGAGAATATGCTTTCGTTTGTAAATAATGTGCGTACAAAAGATGGCGGAACGCATGAGGTTGGTTCAAAAACAGCGATGACGCGAGTTTTTAATGAATATGCCCGCAAGGTTTCCCTTCTGAAAGAGAAGGAAAAAAACCTTGACGGTGCAGATATTCGTGAGGGATTATCTGCGATTATTTCTGTCCGAATTCCTGAACAATTATTACAATTTGAGGGTCAGACGAAAGGAAAGCTGGGAACGAGTGAAGCAAGATCGGCGGTAGACGCCGTGGTTTCAGAAAACCTTACTTACTTCCTTGAAGAAAATCCGGATATTAGCTCATTGTTAATTAGGAAGTCTATTAAAGCTTTCCAAGCCCGTGAAGCAGCACGAAAAGCACGGGAGGATGCTAGAAGTGGTAAGAAACGAAAGCGATCTGATGCTCTTTTATCAGGGAAGCTTACACCTGCTCAATCAAGAAATCCTCAAAAAAACGAGATTTACTTGGTAGAGGGTGACTCCGCAGGCGGGTCTGCTAAACAAGGTCGTGACCGCCGCTTCCAAGCCGTACTTCCGCTGCGTGGTAAAGTTATCAATACGGAAAAAGCGAAACTGGCTGATATCTTTAAAAATGAAGAAATCAATACGATTATTCATACGGTTGGCGCTGGTGTCGGTTCTGATTTTAATCTAGAAGATGTAAACTACGATAAAGTCATTATTATGACAGATGCCGATACAGACGGTGCACATATCCAAGTGTTACTTTTAACCTTTTTCTATCGGTATATGAAACCACTTATCGAAGCTGGTAAAGTATTTATTGCTCTGCCTCCTTTGTATAAGGTTAGTAAAGGCAGCGGTAAAAAAGAAATCATCGAATATGCCTGGAACGAGGATGAACTTCAGGGTGCCATCAAAAAAGTTGGCAGAGGCTATATCATTCAGCGTTATAAAGGTCTTGGCGAAATGAATGCCGATCAGCTTTGGGATACAACGATGAATCCAGAAACTCGAACATTAATTAGAGTAAAGATAGATGACGCAGCAAGAGCAGAGCGACGTATCACCACACTTATGGGTGATAAAGTTGACCCTCGCCGTAAATGGATTGAAAGTAATGTGGCGTTTGGGTTAGAAGAAGATGATACGATCCTTGAAAATGAAAATATTACGGTCGTTGAGGAGGAATCTGAAGAATGAGCACAAATGAGAAATTCCGTGACTTACCTCTTGAGGATGTACTCGGCGATCGTTTTGGCAGATATAGTAAATACATCATTCAAGAGCGGGCCTTACCCGATGCGAGGGATGGCTTAAAACCAGTACAACGAAGAATACTTTATGCCATGCATGTTGAAGGTAATACACATGATAAGGGCTTCCGTAAATCAGCAAAAACAGTGGGTAATGTAATTGGTAACTATCACCCGCATGGAGATTCATCCGTTTATGACGCGATGGTGCGGATGAGTCAGGACTGGAAGGTAAGAAATGTCCTCGTTGAAATGCATGGAAACAATGGAAGTATGGATGGTGATCCTCCAGCAGCGATGCGTTATACGGAGGCACGCCTATCTGCAATTTCCGCAGAGTTACTTCGTGATATAGAAAAACAAACAGTCGATTTTATTCCTAACTTCGATGATACTTCAAAGGAACCAACTGTACTGCCAGCTATGTTCCCAAACTTGCTGGTAAACGGCTCAACAGGGATATCTGCGGGGTACGCAACCGATATTCCGCCACACAATCTCGGTGAAGTCATCGATGGAGTCATCATGCGAATGGACAATCCTAACGTATCGGTTGATGAATTAATGACGGTGATTAAGGGGCCTGATTTTCCAACTGGGGGTATTATTCAAGGCGTTGATGGGATTAAAAAGGCCTATGAAACTGGTAAAGGGAAAATCATTGTTCGCAGTAAAGCGGATATTGAAGACTTAAGGGGCGGAAAGCAGCAAATTATCGTGACCGAAATCCCTTATGAAGTCAATAAAGCGAATCTTGTTAAGAAAATCGATGAATTCCGTTTTGACCGTAAAGTTGAAGGAATATCAGAGGTTCGTGATGAAACAGATCGAACTGGGTTACGTATTGTCATTGAATTGAAGAAAGACGCGGATGCAAATGGTGTCCTAAACTATCTGTATAAAAATAGTGATTTGCAAGTGGCATACAATTTTAATATGGTTGCTATTGCAAAAAAACGACCTAAATTATTAGGTATACGTGAATTACTTGATGCTTATATTGAGCACCAAAAAGAAGTTGTTCTTAGAAGAACAAAATTTGAGCTAGACAAAGCAAAGGAACGTCAGCATATCGTTGAAGGGTTGATGAAAGCATTATCGATCCTTGATGAAGTAATTGCGACTATCCGAGCTTCAAAAGATAAACGTGATGCAAAAGATAATTTAATTGCAAAATTTGCGTTTACTGAAGCGCAGGCGGAAGCGATCGTTTCTTTACAGCTTTACCGCTTAACCAATACTGATATTACCGCTTTACAGAATGAAGCAGAAGAATTAGCTAATAAAATTGAAGAATGGACTTCAATTTTATTAAGTGAGAAGAAACTAGTTTCAGTTATAAAAAAAGAATTGAAAGACGTCAAAAAACGGTTTGCTGATCCTCGCCGTTCAAGTATAGAAGCAGAAATTGAAGAATTGAAAATTAATCTTGAAGTAACAGTTCCTAGTGAAGACGTTATTGTAACGATTACAAAAGAAGGCTATGTGAAACGGACTAGCCAGCGTTCTTTTGCTGCTTCTAGTGGACAAGATTTAGCCATGAAGGACTCAGACCGTTTACTTGCTCAGCTTGATATGAACACAAAGGACGTAGTACTCCTGTTTACGAATAAAGGAAATTACTTATATTGTCCTGTTCATGAACTGCCTGATATTCGCTGGAAGGACTTAGGTCAGCATATTGCGAATATCATTCCAATTGATCGTGATGAAGATATCATTCAAGTGATTCCAGTAAAAGATTTTGAGATTGATGCTTACTTAGTATTTGTCACGAAAAATGGAATGGTAAAGAAAACAGAACTTAAGCAATATAAAGCACAGCGCTATTCCAAACCATTAGTAGGTGTTAATCTTAAGGATGATGATCAAGTAATTGATGTACATCTTACCGATGGTACGAAAGAATTGTTCTTAATTTCAAATTTTGGCTATGCTTTATGGTTCCATGAAGAAGAAATTAGTATTGTAGGTATTCGAGCAGCCGGTGTAAAAGGCATTAATTTGAAGGACGGAGACGTTGTTGTTGGCGGTAAGGTTATTACTCCAGACAGTAAAGAAACCATTGTCATTACCACACAGCGTGGTTCCATTAAGAGAATGAAACTGAAGGAATTCGAAAAGGCAACACGAGCTAAACGAGGAGTTGTCATTTTACGAGAGCTAAAAGCAAATCCTCATCGTGTAGTAGGCTTCGTGGTTGCGAATGACGAAGATACTATTTACATTCAAACGGAAAAAGGGCACATCGAAACCGTCGTAACCTCAGAAATACGCTTAAATGACCGTTACTCAAATGGTTCTTTTATCCTTGATGAAAACGATAATGGAAAAGTTACGACCATTTGGCAGGTAGAAGGAACACCCAAATCAGAAGAATAAATATTATTATCAAAGACTCCCTAAATATTGGGAGTCTTTTTCATGTTTTTACCAAAATTGGGCATACTATGTGTATCAGATTTTGGAGGGGAAAAGAATGAAAAAAGAATTACTACTAGTTGCTGCTGCATTTTTTCTCATGTCCGTTACTGCGATTACCGGTGTTCACGCTTTTGACGAAAATGCTAAAACCGTCACAATCTCAAAATATGAGTCGGATGTCACTGGAGATGGAATCCAAGAAAATATTCAGTTAAAAGGGGTTCCATACGAGGATGATGAGAGCTATTTAAAAGAGATTTATATTGATATCTCTACCACAGATGAAAAACAGTACAAAATTCCACTTGAAAGCGGGTCTAAAGCGTCATTAAAGCTGGTGGATCTCAATCATGATGGAGTAAAGGATATATTTTCAAATGTATTAACAGGGGGAAGTGGTGGAATAAGCCTAAATTATTTATATACATTGAAGGATTTTACCAAACAAGAATTGGTTGTTCCAGAACCATTAGATATTGCCAGTACATTTGAAAATGGCTATAAAGCGAAAATAACGATTGGTCAAACAGGGAAGACCTATATGTTTGATTTAAAAGACCGTAAAAAATATTACAAAAAACTTGGACTTTATTATAAAGGGCGGTTAAATGAACCAACAGAATTAACGGTAAATTCATTTCAATCTCTAAAGCCAGTTAAGTTAGAGACGGGTGAGTTGGCGTTAAAAGGGGTACAAAGAATTACAGGGATAGCCAATGCTGATACAATTGCATTCGTGGAGTCTACCTGGAAATATGGAGACAGCAAATGGAATCTGAATACAACAAGTGTTCACACTAGCCAAAAAAGCAAGTAAGGCAGGAGTACGCCAATTACACCGTACACAAAAGACACAGGTAAATCTGTGTTTTTTGTGTATTTTTCAGAAACATACTAATGAGTGGTTTAAAAGCGAAAAATTTCATTCTGTCTCATTTTCTTAAGTATACTTGGATTTTGAGATAACAAATATTTTTTTAAAAATAATTATATTATGTAAACTTATAATAATAAAAACCAGCAGGTTATTCTACCGGCTTTTATTATTTATTCCTCTTTTGGCATATCCATTTTATCTACCGCAATTTTCAAATCATCATTTTTGATATGTGTATAGATCATAGTGGTTTGGATCGATGAATGACCTAATTGCCGTCGTAATTTTGGTACATCATTAATTTCTGCATGGTATCTTGTAGCAAAGGAATGACGCAGCTTATGTACAGACAACGATGGTTTACCAAACGCTACAGCGTATTTTTCAATCAAATACTCAACAGCTCGAGCTTTTAGTCTTTGTGATGTTCCTTTTGGACCAGTTGGGCCGCCGACAAATAATGCCTTTTCATTTTTATCAACGTTATATTTTTGAGTTCTTACAGCTAAATAGTCTTGCAAATCTGCCATGGCCACCTGGCTAAAATAAACGAATTGTTCTTTATTTCCTTTACGGATAACGCGCACACAGTATTTGCTGAAATCAATATCGTCTAAATCAATCCCCACCAACTCCGAAAGCCGGAGGCCCGATCCTAGGATTAACGATACAATAGTTGTATCACGTTCTCTATTTAATTGATAAAAGTTATACAACCGCTTGTTTTCTTTGTTTAATTCACCATAATCATTGGCAATAAATAAGCGGAATTTCTCATATTCATCACCAAGCAGAATTTTTCCTTCCATTTTCGTTGCTTTCGTTTCCATACTATCTTTAACATCATTAAATTCAATTTTCGCCATTACATTTCGGGTAATATACGGTTTTAAATCAGAAGTTTCGGCAATATTTTGTAAGTAATTAAACAATGATTTCAAAGCAGATAATTTCCGATTTATAGTAAGTTCTTTATTATTTAATTGGTAGTGCAGGAAGTTTAAAAAGCTATCTACTTCTACAACCGTTAATTGCTCTAAACGCTCAATTGGGATATCTTTAATATTGCCATCCCATAATTTTTCGCTGACCATCCAATTGAAAAAGATTTTATAGTCATGGCAGTAATTAAAAAGTGATGCCGTGGAAAGCTTTCGTAATTTATGATTTATGTATTCATCAACATACCAGGGTAATTCTTGAAGTAAGGACTGAAGTTTTTTATAATTTGTTTGATTTGATTTATTTACCATATAAACACCTCGCTATCATATTTTAGCTTATTTATCTTAATTGCGTCAAATTTATATTTTACGCAATTTACATTCAGATAAAGGTTTCAATAATTCTAGTTCAAATTGTTCATTAATCTCACTCTTTTCCCTCTACTCTTGAAATTTGTGAGTTATGAACACGATATTTAAATAGATTTCCTTTATAATAAAATTTAGTCATGATTTTAAAGGAGAAATGAAAATGGATCATAAAAAGTTAGAAGAAAAGATCATTCAAAACTATCAAGGCGAGGAAAAAATGATGATCCTCGTATTTGCTCAATGGTGTATCAATCATGATATAAATCCTGAGGAATTGTATTTGCGCGCATATCCTAATCAGGCCACAAACATCGCTTTAAAAGAAGCAATGGAATTAGTTGTACCTAAAGATGAAGCTGGAGAAATTGCTAATGAAACACTTCTTGGTGTTTTATCGTTGTTTGGCAATGATGATCTTGCATTTGTTGTGACTGAGGAAATTGCTAAAATGAATGCATAATATTTCGTTTTAAAACCAAAATAAAAACAGGGCTTGTAGCTCAAATGTAGAGCAACCAACAGTTTCAACCGTAAACTGTTGAGTATCTTGTGGGTTCGAATCCCACCAAGCCCTGTAATCTTTGTCTACCCCCCTTTTTTCTTACATTCTACCTCCATTTAACCTCCAGTGTTATGTAAGATTTCTTCTGCAATCAATTTATATGATTGGATTTTATCTGCTGGTGAATGTGTGATGGTTACAATCATAATTTCATTTGCATGAAATTTTTCCTGCAGTTCTTCTAATTTCTTTTTTACCTGTTGAGGATTCCCTATGATCATACTGTCTTTCATCTCTGAAAGTATATCTTTATCTTCTTTCTGAAGATATTCCTTCGCTTCTTGGATGGAAGGAACTCCCATCTTCCCCTCTCCCCTTTTTCGTTGCAGCCCCCATACCAATGAACTTAAAGCTACATCATCCGCTTTTTCTGAGGTTTCTGCACAAATCGCTGTAACAGTTACAATCACTTGTGGAACATCATTTTGTTTCCTCGGTTTAAAATGATTTTTATATAGATCGATTATGGCAGCCCCATCTTGGTCACTCATAAACTGTCCAAACGCGTAAGCAAGGCCATTCTCTGCAGCAAGTATTGCACTTTTTTTACTCGTACCAAGCAGCCAAGGCATTGGTGGAAGTGCTGGAACTGGAGCTGCAGTTACTTTCGCATGTTGGTGTTCAGGGGGAACATTATTATCTAGAAAATGCAGCAAATCTTTAACTGAGTTCGGCATGTTCCACACCTGTTGTAAAAAGTTATCAGATAAAGCATTGGTAGCTTCTGCTGAACCACCGGGAGCCCGGCCAATCCCCAAATCAACTCTATCAGGAAAGAGGGCAGCCAGCATATTGTATACCTCGGCAACTTTATATGGTTTATAATGCGGTAATAAAACTGCCCCTGCACCGATCCTAATTTTATTGGTATTAGCACCAATATAACCTAACATTACTTCCGGCGCAGAACATGCAAGGCCTGGTAAATCATGATGTTCGGCAACCCAAAATCTCGTGTACCCTAAGGTTTCTCCAGCTTGCGCTAACTTCATTGATTCATTAAGTGCCTCTGCAGCAGTTTGATTAGAAGAAATTGGAGCTTGATCCAAAATACTTAATCTCATTGCTACCAGCCCTCCCTCCTATTCTTTTACTTCCAGCAAGGTTAGTTTAAACTCTCCAACATTTCCTTCTATATAAAGATTTGTAAAGGAAGTAGAATATTGCTGGATACTTGCTCTAAATGATAAATCACGCTCAGGAACCTTTACATCAAATGTACCTTTATACAAAAGTGTGGTGATATCATGATATTCCTCACTTGTTACGTCGAATTCCACTGAGATTTTATGTAAATGTTCTATTTTTTCTTCGTTATACTTGTTAACTTTAATCGATTTTTCATTTAAAACAATCTCTTTCACCATTCTAAGTATCTCCTTTTTATCTTTATAAAGTATAATAGCACTTCCGTTGATAAATACAAAAATCATGCTTCAGTGCGATTCCTGCTTCCTTTTAAAATATGGTATGATAATAAAAGTTAATATCGAGGAGTGGAATCATGAGCGTACATAAAGACTTAATTAAACATGCGAAAAATCAAAATCAAAGTTTCCAAGAGTTTAAAGCTTTGGACGAGCTTCGTGAAAAATATATTGAAGAAGCTGTTGAATTATGTAAACAAGGAAAACCTTTTACAACAGGTAAAATTAATGAAGTGACCAATAAAATGAACAAAATTAATTTACGAATCATCTCACTTAGAAAAAATGTTACAACTAAAATGGTTCAAGAGTATGTAAAATCATTAGAGAATAAATAATTTAGCCATAAAAAACACCCCGTAAAAGTTAGAATGGTGTCTAACTTTTACGGGGCAGTTCAATTTTGTTTCTGTCGTTTTTTACTGGGGCCCACAAATAATCAATCTCTTTCTCTTGCCCTCTGTGTATCTCGAATATTCTTTTGAACCGTAATGGCTGCGAATAAACTAAGAACAAATGACATGCCATAAAATCCTTTTTCGCTCAAATCAATACTGCCAGCATTGTATAAACCGATACCCATTAATGAAATTGATACAATAAGTGCAAGCCAACTAATACCATAATAAATATTTGTAACAGGAATTCCCTCTTCTTTATCTCTAACTGCTTTTTGTAAAGAAACCGCTGCATAGAGCCCGAATATTAAAACAGCAAAGTAATATCCTTTTTCATTTAGTTGCATCTCCGCGTTAAACAAGCCTATGAAATAAGCCGTAACACCAACTAACAGCGCACCCCAAGAAGCCCCTATGAAAGCTGGAGTGGGTTCTCCCTCTTTCCTTGCAACTTTCAATTTAGGATCCTTATGTTTTCCATTATCTAATAAAACCTCATTTTCATTAGACATTGAAAGTTCCCCCCCATCTTTTTCTCTGTAAAAATAGAAAACCGCGGATACACTGTAGTGCTCTCACCTCATTCTATTATATAGAAAATTCTTACAAATAAAAGATGATTTTTTCTTAAATTTTTTAATTGACCTACTTCCATTTTCCTGAACTATTCAAAGTAATTTTTGCTTCGATATTTATGTTCATATCCTGGTAGGATTGATATTTGTCTAATGCTTGCCAGTTATGGTAGGTCATTTTATTTCGTACATATCGATTTATGCCAAGTGGGTCCAATTGGAGTTTCTGTAACTTTGCAATAAGTTCCTTACCCTCCTGATTAATTTTCTTGATAATAATATTTTCGATCTTTTTTTGTATTTTTGGATCCGAAATATCATCTTTCCCGGTATATTCCAGTACATCCCCTATTAATTCTATATGAATTGAGGCTTTTTTTGGATTAGTTGATGTTGAATGAACGACAATATGGTGCTCCTTAAGTTCATAATTAAGCATTATTGAGGCTTGTTCTTCCTCTCCGACGTTAATTTGCTCGACGAAATTACCTTGTTTCATTTCTTCTCGAAAAAGGAAAAGATATCGGGCTTCAGATGGCTTAAGGATTTCTACAAGTTTGTCTTCATGAAACAAACCGATGCCATTATAAGCAATGTTATTTTTTTCAACTTTAAAGACCGGCAGAATCGGATCGATTCCGTCGTCATAGTAATCTCTAAGGAATTGATAAATATTATAATTTGTCCTTATATTTTCTCGGTTTAATTTCGTTAAAAACTGCTCCAAATACGTAGCATTTTGCCCCTCGTTCTTAATCTGCAGCATCAAAATATCACTAGCTTGATCTTCTGCTAATGCCAATTTAGCTCTTGTTCCAATACTGGGATCACGAACTAAGGATTGTAAGTACGGTAACATCCCCTGTTTCGCCAATTCCTGTCCATACAAAGTAACACGAATTTGTCCGCTCTCGAGTTTTAAGTTTGTCTTCAATCTTACTTTTTCCCTTGCCTCTTTGCTTGATTTGCCTTCAACCATTATCGTTTTTCGATCATATTTTCCATCTTTTGTAATAATTGGAAAGGTACCTGTTAATTTTAAAGGATTCTTTTCGTTATCCGTAACATCATAGCCTACTGCATTAACCAGCGCTAAATCATCTATAATCCGCTGCTCGGCACATCCACTCAGAACAAATATTATGATTATGAAGAAAACCTTATTCATTTGCTGATTTCCTGTTCATTTTTTTAGTTATGACAACGATAAGCAATAAAAGAATTGGTAATAGAAAGGCAATGGCTGTTGCTGCATAAGTAATATAGTTTAACCATTGTTCAACATCTTTTATTACCTTTGGTATAAAGGAAACAAAAAAACTAATAATCAGAATACCTATTAGGAGAAAGTTTGATTTTACCCTTTTAAACTGATATTGTAATAGTTCTTTTGTCCCCCATAAATACATGACCGTTGTCAAAAGCACCTTTAAACCGAAAACTGAAAAGGTAAAACTTTCAACGCGTTCAAGGACGGGAAATGATATGTACCCCAATAGTGTTACTACCGGGTACCACTCCCTTAACAATTGCTCAAAGCTGAAAAAACCAAAACTGACGAAGGTTACCCCTAAATATATCATGGATGTAATCGTATTCCCTGCTATAAGAGATTTTAATTGTTTCCTCTCTATCATATGGATAAATAAAATGGACAGTTCATATCCTAAAAGGGCTGTAAAAATAGATAATCCCCCTTTTACCATATCCGTATCACCTTTAAAAATAAACGGTGTAAGCCGATTAAAGCTAAATTCCGGAAGGTGGAAAGCTAATAAAAACACGGTCCAAACCGTAAAATAAAACAATACCACCGTTGATTTAGCAATTTGATAAAGATCCCTTTTTAGCAACATATACGATAAGATGTAACCCATTGAAAAAAAGTAAAATAGGGATACGTTATTGTAGAACAAGATTTTAAGGATCATTGAAAACTTAACCATCACAAATACCCCTAGCAGCATCCATACGACAGCAATAAACAAATTAACCGGAAATGTAATCCATTTCGGGAAAATCGAAATGATTTCAAAGAAGGACTTCCCTTTGCTTACTTTATATACGAGCCAAATGAGAACTAGATTGATATTAACAATGAGAGAGATTAAGATAAGTCCAATCCAGCCGTTTGTCCCAAAAGCTTCTGCAACAAGCCGGGGTAAAGTAAATAATGTAACACCCGACTGAATTAAATAAACCAGAATCGAGGCTTGAAAGGGTGATAACTTTTCTTTCATTTGCACGAATGTTAACCCCTTTCAGCTTTTTTCTTAAAAGGTCCCCTTATCAATGAGAATTTAAAAAACTTTGGATACATGGGCGATATAGGAAATAAATAGGGAGAATTTAAATTAGTCATGCTGCTTAAATGGATAATCAAAATCCCCATCCCGAAAACAATCCCAATATTACCCCAAAATCCTGAGATTATTATAAATCCAAAGCGAACAATTCTTATTGATGCACTTAATAAATAACTTGGTACCACAAATGATGCGATAGCGGAAGCTGCTACTACAATAATGAGAATATTACTGGTAATCCCTGCCTGAACAGCTGCCTGCCCGATTACAATCCCACCTACAATACCAATTGTCTGTCCAACTTTGGTTGGAAGCCTTGCTCCGGCTTCTCGGAGCAGCTCTAGTAAGAATTCTAGAAAAAGAGCCTCAATAACTGGCGGAAACGGTACTTTACTTCGTGATTCCAGTAATGTCGGGAGTAATGCCTGCGGAATCATTTCATAATGATAGGTTGTAACGCCCACATATAGGGCAGTAAATAATAGGGTAACCAAAATGGCAATATATCGCGTTATTTTAATAAAAGTACCGACAATCCATCTTTGTCCGAAATCATCCATGGATTCCATAAAATCAAAAAAACTGACTGGTGTACAAAATGCAAACGGACTGTTGTCCATTAGCCCTACGATTTTCCCTTCAAACAATTTATATACCGTTACATCTGGTCTTTCTGTGGTATAAAATTGTGGAAATGGTGAATTTGGATGTTCATCGATAAATTGAACAAGCATATTCGTATCCGCTATTCCATCATTATGAACGGATAAAATCCTTTTTTTAATTTCTTCAATATCCTTATTTGAAGCGACACCTTCGATATATAGTAAATAAACTGTTCTTTTAGACGTCGTACCTACATGCAATTTTATCGTCTTAAGTTGGGAACTCATCACCCTTTTTCGAATAAGAGATAAATTTACATCAACAGTCTCCACAAAAGAGTCATGCGAACCAAGAATAACTGTTTCTGTTTCAGAGGGTGAAATCGAACGCCCTTTTCCCTCTTTAAAAGGAAGTTCATAGGCTTGTTTCTCAGTAAATAAAATTGCACTTCCAGATAATATTGCTTCTTCAAGACCGTTCATATCTTGCACTATTTTGAACTCTGAATGGGCTAAATAAGGCTGCAACTCTTCAGGTGTAATATTTCTTAATTTTGGTAAAAATTGTTCATAAAGATCCTTATTCATTAAATAACTAAAGTAATAAATTCTTACTGTTAAATGCGGAAACTCTGTGACACTTAAATCAGAACTATTCTTAAAATTGTTAATAAATTGTTGTAATAATTGCTCTCCCGCTAATTTGTATCCTTCTTTATCACTTGAATTGGTTTGTAAAATGTTTTTCTGCAGTTTGAAGTCCTTCAAAAAGCGATTGCGATCTTTACGCATTTCGCACCCGCCCCATCTTTTTCTTTTATTTTTTGCTAACAATGGTAATTTATACATTTATTTAAAACTTGAATAATAATTTGTATAAGAGAGGCAGATTGCAGTTAAAGGAGGTTACCGGTGAAAAACTTAAATCCATTTTCTCCTTGGGAAGAGCATTATTTTTGGGTCAATATACTCTTGGATCATGCCATTTTTGTTCGAGATTACCTATCACCCGTCGAGGTAAACCTTATAGAAGAAGCGGCAACGTATATTAGCAGATTCACAGAGGTAAGAAACAGGTTAGAACAAATTCCAAAAACAAGTAATATAAATTCTCAGGCGTTGGTTGAATTCTCAAAGCTTGCCGCTCAGGTTTCCTATGATTATTATCTCTTTGAAGGAAAGATTCTTAACTTACAATTAAATAATAAAATTCTAATCAACATAACCCCCACCTATTTTAATGGAACATTAAATGAAAACGGTGAATATTTACGGATTCTGCAGTATTACATGAATGGAACTGATTATCCTCCACTTCCATTAGTGGATTTGTTAGACCTTTGGTTAGAAGATCAGATTGGTCATGCTGCATTATTGAATCGAGCACTGGATGGTATCGAACTAATACTTCATGAAAGAGTGAACACACTTAGTAAGCTATTTTCAGCACACACATTAAAAAATGACGCCATAAAAGGTTATTTACGGTTTATGCCTCCTCATTTCCCAATCCAAATCTCCTTTGCACGTGAAGTAAGTGGAACAGTGCTTGCTTTTAATCAATTAGTCGAACATGTTATTAAGCTATATAAAGGAAAAGAAGTTTTAAATGCAACAACGCTGCGATTTCTAGAACACCATTTTCCCGAGTCCTGTTATTTTTTAACCAAACTAAGTGCATTTGTCCCTGATATGGAAAGGCCTCCATGTTCTTTAACAGCCTATTTTAAAAACTACCATAATGGGTATTAAAATGGTTAATCCATTCTCTGTTTGCTCATACTAATTTTGGATTGATGATTATTAGAAATGGAGTTGAACATTTGAATGGAATTCGAAGCAAGAAATTCTACAGAAGCAGCCTTACATGAGTATAAATCTGGTTTAGGGGTATTTACTCAAAAAATGCCGGAGTTTGCTAGACACTTCAATGCCTTTACAGAAGAATGTTTTAAAGAGGGTGCATTATCTCAACGGGAAAAGCAATTAATTGCATTAGGCATTAGTTTGTATACACAGGATGAATATTGTATTATTTATCATACAAAGGGATGTCTTGATCAGGGATGTTCCGAACAGGAAATCCTTGAAGCTGTTGGTGTTACGGCAGCATTTGGCGGCGGAGCAGCAATGAGCCAGGCAGTTACGCTAGTTCAGGAATGCATTACGGATTTAAATCAACTAAAACAATAAATTACTTTTAAAAAACCACCACAGAACACTAGTTCGTTCTGTGGTGGTTTTTTCAGTGAATATGGTTTTTAACTTGTTTCATAAGGTACTGAACGAAATCATCATCTTTTACTAACCACACCTCATAATTTCTTTTCAAGTAACTTTCCCCTTCTCCAAAACTTGCAAAGGTTTCTTCCAATCGTTTTTGGCCTTTTTGAATGGCCCATTCATCGTCATTTACTTGATGAAGCAGGAAGTAATCTTCTCTTCTGCTTTTATATAATGTACCAAACTCAGAACCCTTAAGGTTATAACGATTTCGTCTCGCATCTTCTGGAATTGGTTCCAGGTGAAAGGTTTCGGTTACAAAACTTTTATATGCTTCTTCGGTTAACGAACACCCCGATGCCTTTGCATGTCCTCCTCCACCGTATTGTCCGGCAACTTCAGAAACATCAATATGATCGTGAATGGTTCGGAAACCCATCCGCTTTCCGCCAATATTTAAAATTGCTATATAATCAAGATGAGGATATTCTTTCCCTAATTCATTTCCGAGTTCTGAATGATAAGATTCCGCATAAACAACACCTGCGAAAAGACCTCCCAGTTCCGCTTGAACAAGCTCTCTCCTTTTCCTGCGAATATAGCGGTCAATTTTGTCTTCTTCCATATCTAAAATTTTCGTTTCAAACTCATCAAAATGAAAGTGGTCACTAGTCTGTAGCCGATTAATCATTTTTTCTTCAAATTCGTCAATGGAAACTAGAAAAAATAAAGCATTTAGACGCTGGGCATTTTGATTATCATTCTTCTCCCATTCCCATGTATCGTATTGTCTCACCAGCTCGACAAATTCTGTTATTGCAGCTGACTCCTCAATCAACTGATGGGAAATTAGATAGCCATATAATAATGATGTCGCAGAAGTTAATTTTCCTTCATCGTCCTCAACAACGACATGCCCCCATGGATAATCATTGTAATGCAGTGCTGTTTTATGATGGTCGATTAGCTGTACTTTTCCACCAGCTTGATAAAACTCATTAATCCTCTGTTCATTTTTTTCATTGACAGACAAATCGGTAATGAATAAAAACGTGTTTTTGTCTTCATTTTCGAAAAACCATTCTACTTCACGATTTAAACCAGAAATGGAATTGTAGCGGACCTTTACGTCTTCCCCAAAGGCAAGCTTTGCTAGAATTCCACACCCGACACCATCTAAATCATTATGTGACAACAGTTTGTACATGCTCTTCACCTCATAAAGTAGTATGGTATCAAAAGGGTAAAAATATTGAATGACGTCAAACAAAAAACCCGCCGCTTCTAAAAGTGCGAGTTTTGTCCGTTAAATTCCTAGAAAAGAAAGGATATCATTTTTCTGTTTCTGAAAGACAGTTCTACCCAATTCACTAAGTATATCCATATAGTTGACCTCATCGAAAGGTACTTCCTCTCCTAAGTCTTCATTGATTCGAAGGTAATGGTCCTTAAGGAGAAGCTGACAATGATAGGTCACAGATTCTGAAGAAAGGTGAAGGGCCAAATCGAGAAGCTTTGGTGTGACCTTCAGCGAAGGCAAATGAAATGGGAGCCATTGATTGATTCCCCAATACTTATCATTATTGTTTGTAAAATCAATATTCTGTAATCCAGTGCCAATCGATAAGATATTGATATCTTTCATACTTTTTTGAAAGAAATGAATCGCTTCGGTTAAGCAGACCAATGAAGGATTATTTGCCCATAACCCGCCATCTATGGATAAGTATTGATCCCCTATTTTGTTAGGAGGGAAATAGACAGGTGCCGAGCAGGAGGATAGGACAGCGTCCCATACTTTTATGGATAGATCATCACAATCAGGATGCCCGTAGTTTGAGCGGTGTGTAAACGGTTTTCCATGTGTAATGTCCACGGCAGGAATAAGCAGGGGCTTGGTTATATCCTTTAGCTCCACTTCACCAAATGCATTTTTTAAAAGATGTCTTAATGCTCGGTCACTGTAGACACTCTTGAATAGTCCGACCTTTGCCTGTCTGGTAAAAATCTTCCCGCCATAATACCTGTAGCTTTCATAGATTTCTCTCATATCTTTATTCAGTGAAACAGAGGCAGCGATGATTGCTCCTGTACTAGTACCAGCTACTACATCAAACAACTCTCCAACAGGATGGCCCACTTCTTCTTCCAATGCTTGTAAAATGGCAATTGCAAAAATACCTCGTATGCCACCACCATCAATACATAGTAATTTCATTTAAATTTCACCTTTATTAACCTTCTTTTCCTCAGTGTGCCCCTACTTCACTTTCCTTATCACCGTCAGTTAATTTAATTCTTCTATGCTTTCCTTTGTTTGAGATATTGCTGAGATCACTGAACCAACCGCTTGTATCCAGCTCCCGTTTATGGATAAAGATTCGCTGGAGGAGATTACTTTGGACTCATTACTTTCCCTATATCCTTTAAATCTATCTTCGTTTTTTTTACGTAAACTTCTTAGCTCTTCAGCTCCGCCAAATGCTTGCAATGAATTACCGATAATCTGTAAGACATTTCCGGCAATGTTAAGTGTTCTAATAGTGGAAGGCTCATCAAGTAAATCCTCCGGAAGTGCGATACCACCACCTACTGCTTGCAGCAAGTTTCCATTAATATCTAATTTGAGCTTGTTCTCTTCAGAAATATTTAATAATATTCCAGCTACAACCGTGGTATTACCAATTGCTTGGACTTCATTGCCTAGCTTCTCTAGTGTAAATCCTTCCTGTGCGTCGGCGATTATTGCATTTCCTGTACCTTGAAGGACATTTCCCCATAAGTTCAGACTTTGTTGTGTATTTTCGTTAAGTGATGGTGTACTCCCAACAGCAGCTGTTACGGTACCTATTGCTTGAATCCATGCCCCGAAAAGTTCTTTTAGTTGATTTTCCATAGAAAAACCGCCCATCGATTCAACCTTTAATAAGTATATTCAATGGGCGGTGTAGTGTTAATTATTCATTTATTTTAGTATCCATCATGTATTTGTTAGCATAAGACCTCTCTCTATTAACACAGGATATTCTTCATGCAACAACTTTATATTTTCAAGCTGGTGTTTGAGCAGTAGCTGTTGGTCTAGTAACAGATGATGTTTGACCAACAACTCCATTACTTCAATCCTTAATAACCAATCTTCCTTAAAATCTGTCGTTAATTTTTCAATTACCTCAAGAAAAACAGATTCCATGTCATCAATATCATTTTCGCGGATACTTCTAACTTTCCCATACAATTGCTCTAACGAAGATAACTCCCTTTTTATAAGCGGTTTTGTCTCTACTTCCTCTAAGTCCGCATAAAATTGTTCCGAATCAGCTGCACCTGCGAAAACCGAGGTAATTCGATCTCCAACTGCCAAATCATAGCTGCCCCAATCACGATGAAATAAAATTTGTTCTCCATATAAAGCACTACATTCATTAAAGGATATCAGCAGTAGTTTGCCATCTTTACGAAGGAAATGTTGTGGAGTACCAGATAGCTTAACTCCACACAAATACTCTATGGTACATTCTTTACCTATCTCTATTCCAATTCCTTTAAGCTCCTCATCAGTAAACTCCTCTAGAGGTTTTAGGCTATTTACAATCTTTCCAATTGGAGCTCCGAAACCATCATGATGTGTACTTTTCCCATGACCAGGCAGTTCAATATTTTGATATGCTAATGCTGTAGGGCCTTCTGTTTGGATGTAAATCGCTTCACCATTTTCATCTTTCATGATGTTACGTAATGTTCCGGTTAGCTGCAGCCCTGAGCTAAATTGAATCGTAGCAGTATGATTTGAACGAAGTGCTTTATCTAAACCTTTTGTTCCACCAACCTTAAACGCCATTGTTTTCGAAAATTCGAGCACTGCATCGATTAACTGATCAAAGCTGTTACAAACAAAAAGCTGCGGCTGTGGTTTGGTAATATCAAAGCCGGTTTCAATAACCGTCTGCAGGTCGAATGGAATTTTCTTTACCGAATCTGTTAGACTGCTCCTTCCTTCCGATACCGAAGATAACAATCCGGCACCATATATTTGTGGATGGTCGACACTGCCAATTAGACCGTATTCAACGGTCCACCAATATAAACGAGAAATCTGTTCCGCTTCTGATAATTCGGTTACAGCTGTTTGCTTTTCTTCAAAATTAGCTTTCGCTGCCTCAATTTCTTCTTTTGTTGCTTTTCCGCTTTCTAATAAATTTGAATAGGTTCGCACTGCTTCAAATAATTCATGCTCTTCACTTGTAGCTAATGCTTTTGAACCAATTTGTCCAAATAGCTTTACATACTCAGAGAATTTCCTTTCACATAAAATTGGTGCATGTCCTGCGGCCTCGTGGATAATATCAGGTGCAGGTGTATATTGAATGTTTTCTAGTTTACGAATGTCAGACGCTATCGGCAGAATCCCATGAGCCTGAAAGTCGAAGAAAATAACACCTGGAATAAAGCCATCAATATTGGCAGCTCCCCAGCCATACGGCTCTAAGGCTTTATTCATATCTGTTACATTAGGTATTTTCTCAACAGAAATACCAGAAGACTTTAACCCGCCAACATACGCTTGATGAGCCGTGTCTTTTAGATAGTTATGGTTTTGTCTCATCACATAACGCCAAACAGCATGATCAATCGGTGTGTATTTTTCATACTGCTGGTCAACCACATATTTTTGTAAGTGTCTAGGAATTTTTCTTGCTTCCCCCATAAAGAACCTCTCCCTCTAGAAGAAAATTAACTTTTCGTTTGTAAGTAAAATTCATCGTATTTTGTGGCCAATTCAAAATCTAAAGCAGTTAAACCCCTTGCATTCCATGAAGAAATTCTAAGTGTCACAACCTTATAGTCTATTGAAATAAAAGGGTGATGGTTAACCTGCTCAGACAGGGCAGCAACTGTTTGGACAAACTCAATTCCTTTTAGATAGTCGCGAAAACGATATTTTCGCTCGATCCATTTATCATCCGTTAATCTCCAGTCTGGAACGGACGATAACTTTTCTTGAACCTCATAAGGGGTTAATTTTTCCATTGTCTTCACTCCTTTAAGCAAATAAAGCGCTTACATTTTAGAAGTCAAAATCTACAGTCATCAATTAATAGTATTCAATTACGAATAAAAAAACACTGTATGTCTGTTATCATTTTATATTACATAAAAAATCCACCTGTTCTCAGATGGATTTTGGATACTTTATGGTTTGAAGGTTACATCAATTTGGACGATTTCAGATCGTGTCCCTATTCGAAGCGGCAAGCCCCAGACGCCATAGCCTGATGAGACAATCGATTGCAGCTCCCCTTTCTTCAGATAACCCCAATCATTTTCAAAAATCATGTTCGTAATCAGGTTCCCCGGTGCAACCTGACCTCGATGTGTGTGGCCAGATAGAATCAAATCAACCCCATTTTTTTCAGCAATATCTAAATCATAAGGCTGATGTTCGAGTAGAATGACAGGCTTCGCCACATCGACCTCTTTCATTAATGCTTGAAGCTCAGCTCTTACAACATCCTGATATCCTCTATCTTTTCTGCCCACAAGGACAATCCCTTCAGGAAGGTTCAGTACCTCGTCATCCAGTACCCTCATACCACTGTTATTAAAAATCGGTACGAGATCGACATCATCACGGTCATGATTTCCGAGAGAAGCATAAACAGGAGCTTCAATTTGTTTTAAGATCTCTGGAATTCCTTTTTCAAGAAATGGTGTGATATCATCATCAATAATATCCCCTGGAAAAAGTACTAAGTCTGGTTTTTGAGAATTAATATACTCAACGAGTTTTTTCGCCTGCCCGCTGCCAGATAAATCCCCGAAATGCATATCCGAAGCCATTATAATTTTCAAGCTTGGTTTTCCTTCAACCTGCTTAGGAATCGTAATCTGATATGTTTTTGCTTTGGGACTATATGCATTGAACATTCCAAATAAAAATGAACCAACAATCAATACCAATAGGGTGTATCCCGTCCATTTAATAAATGTTTCTTTCTGTATCTTTGTAAATCTTCTTAAAAAAACGCCTATATTGGCCGCTGGCAGAAACAATATTAGAAAATAAAATAACGACAACCACGCGGCACCAAGCCCAGTGAAGAATATGCTCTCATCCAGCCAGCGTGAAAAAACAAAAGAATAAGCGAAAATAACGAGTATAACCCAGAACATAATTTTTATACTTTTACGGTCACCGCTGATTTGCTTCAGCCAAACCCAAATATTATAGCCAATGTAAAAAATTAATAAATTATATAGTAAGATAATGCCTATTCCAACAGCCCACACAGAAGTAAATCTCCTTTTCTCTAGAAGTCCTATTATAATTAGACAATATTTCAGCTCAATTAACAAATAATTAGGACTCGTTATTTGCCATTTATTCGCAAGGTTGATATTACCAACACTTCCTCCTCTTATTTTTTGATACAATTTTAAAGTCAGAGAATAATAGGGAGGAATACAATCTATGAAGAAACAAACGGTCCTCCTGATCTTGGTAATCCTTATTACCTTTACAGGGGGCATTTTCACAGGAGTGTTATTTTCCAATAACAAAATAGAAAAAGCATCGAAACCGGTTAAAATAGAAAAAGCTTCTCAATCAGAAAAAAATCTTGAGAAAAAAGAAATTCCAGAGGAAAGTAAAGAGGAATCCAAAGTGTTATTGGGTTATGTACAAGACTTTCGTGATCCGAATGTAGTTGATTATTCCAAATTAACACACGCAATCTTCTCGTTTGCCCATCCGACCCCGGATGGAGATATATTACTAAATGGTGATTCAGCCATTAATAATCTACGAGCGATGGTTAAGAAAGCTGCAAACCACGATACAAAAGTAATTTTAGCGGTTGGCGGCTGGTTTCATATAAATGGCGGAGAATCCTACGAACCATTTAAAGCAGCCATCAGCAATCCTGACTCTAGGACAAGACTAGTGAATGAACTAGCAAGTATCGCGGACCGCGAAAAACTAGACGGCATTGATATCGATTTTGAACATCCACGTTCAAAAGCAGATGCTGCAAACTTGGCTGCATTTGCAAAGGAGCTAAGCGATCAGCTTCATCCAAAAGGTAAAGAGCTATCCATTGCTGTTTATTCAAAAATTCATGCGGTGACAGGCACCGAGATGGGCTTTGTGGTTTATGAGCCTTCCACTTTTCAGTATGTGGATCATGTAAATATTATGGCATATGACGGTCAATGGGATGGCGGATACAATGCAGCGAACTTATCTCCTTACCCATTTACGGAGAAAATAGTAAACTATTGGACAAAATTGTTTGATACAAACAATTTGCCAAAAGAAAAGCTTGTTTTAGGAGTTCCCTTTTATGCACAGCCTGAAGACCCTGCTATTAAACAGGTTTCTTATGCCGCTATCGTTAACCGTGATCCTGCAAATGCTGTGACTGATACGGTGAGTATGAATGGGACTATTTATCATTATAACGGTGTAAAAACCATTCAGAAAAAAACCAACTTAGCAATGGAGCACGGGTTTGGCGGAATGATGCTGTGGGAAGCAGGTCATGATAGTAAAGGCACACATAGCCTAACATCGGCTATTTTCCATGAACTAGAAAAATTCAACCATGTTTTGGCGAAGAAATAACAAAAGGCTGCATACTCTTACTGTGAGCGTGCAGCCTTTTTCTTATGCTTGTAAATTCATTAATCTTTCTTTTACTTCTTCCTCACTTAATCCGTGCTGAGCCACATAGCGGTTTCGTGGATGTGTTCTGCATTCATGTGAACAGCTCCGTAAGTGTCGGTGTTCGTTTTCTTCAGAGCAGAGAATCTTTTTATTACACTCAGGGTTGGCACAGTTGACGTAACGCTCACAAGGCTCTCCTGTGTAGTAATCTTTACCGACAACAACGTGCTCTTTTTGATTTACAGGCACACTGATTCGTTCATCAAATACATATAACTTGCCATCCCATAATTCTCCTTGAACTTCCGGGTCTTTTCCGTACGTCACAATACCGCCTTCCAGTTGGGAAACATCTTCGAACCCTTCCTTCACAAGCCAGCCAGAGAACTTTTCACAGCGAATACCGCCTGTGCAATAAGTAAGGATCTTTTTACCTTCGAATTGTTCCTTATTTTCTCGAATCCAGTCAGGGAGGTCACGGAAATTTAAGATATCAGGACGAACGGCGCCTCGGAAATGACCTAAATCGTATTCATAATCATTACGTGCGTCAATAACAACTGTATCTTCTCTTTGCATCGCTTCAAAAAACTCTTTTGGTTTTAAATGTTTTCCTGTTGTAACAAGAGGGTCCACATCATCCTCTAGACGAAGTGTAACAAGCTCTGGTCGATAACGAACGCGCATTTTTTTGAACGCGTGCTCTGTTGATTCATCGATTTTAAATACTGTACCTGCAAAAAGCGGGTGTTCATTCATATATTTTATATAAGCATCAGTTTGCTCCACTGTACCTGATACTGTACCGTTAATTCCTTCAGAGGCAATGATAATTCTACCCTTAAGGCCTAACTCATTGCAAAACTGAAGATGCTCATGCTGAACCTCTTCGGGATTTTCTATATGGACATATTTATAATACAATAACACACGAAATTCTTGATTCATATTTACCACCTTATTTACTTTTATACATTCCTTATATTAATAACCGAATTATTATATCAATAATCCTGTAAATAATTCAATTGATAAGAATTATTCTAACTTGCATGAAAAATAACACTAACGCTGGGTTAGTGTTATTTTTAGCTATCATCCAAATTGCCATACACTATGACTTAGGTTTCCATATCGGAAGCTGCGGTGTAATAACTTTGCTGTTTTGCTATCATCTGCTGCTCCCATGGCATAAAAGATGGGTATAAAGTGTTCATTTCCATATGGAGGTACGGCATATTGCGCATTAGGTGCAAGTGTATCATACTTAAACAATGAATCCGTATCCCATGTATGAAGATGATGAGCTAACCAATCATCAAACTCTAGTGCCCATTGATCAATTTTTCCATTGTCAGCAAAATTTACGGCTCTCAAATTATGAACCGTGCCCCCGCTGCCTATAATTAAAACATCGTTAGCACGTAATCGTGTCAGCGACTTTCCGACTTTATATTGTTCTTCCGGAGTTAAATTAGGATTTACCGACATGGCAATGACAGGAACATCTGCCTCTGGGTAAAGTAAACGAAGCACCACCCAAGCACCGTGATCCAATCCGCGTTTCGTTTCTACATCAAAAGGAATACCATTTTCTTTGAATAAATCTATAATTTCATTTGAGATTTCTTGTGAACCTTTAGCTGGATATTTAATTGTATATAATGATGGGTCAAATCCACCGAAATCATAAATCGTGTCATATTGGTCTACTTCGCTTACTTTTTGCGTTTTAGACTCCCAATGGGCGGAAAATAAAACAATTGCCTTTGGGCGCGGTAAAGAATGTCCCAGTTGATTTAAAAATAGAGTATACTCATTGTTTTCAATCGCTAGCAATGGGGCACCATGAGCAATAAACAGTGATGGCATCATAGTATTTTCCTCCTATATTAAAGAGATTGTGTTTGGTTATTTTGTCCTTTAAAAAACACCTTATCTAAAGCAAACATCTTACTATCATTGATAGCAATGAATAATGCGATCGCTAGTAATGCTAAATCTAATTCCCAGCCCGCGCCTTGACCATTTCCTAAAAAACCGCCTGCTAATTTTGCTTTGACAATCGCACCAAGCATTAATAAAACAAACAGTGCTGAAACAATTCTGCTTCCTAAACCAACTATTAATGCAAGTCCTCCAACCATTTCTAACAATGCAACACCATAAGCAAGAACTCCTGGTAAGCCAATGGAATCAAACCAGCCCACGATATTTTCAATCCCGCCTTGGAATTTCACTAATCCATGGATAAAAAACGTAACCCCTAATACTAAACGTAAAACGAATGTACTTACTTCAATCTTCTTCATCTTTTCTACCTCTCCTTTAATGAATTATTTTTCTAAATCTTGTATTAACCAGTGTGTAAAATCCTGCAAGTTACTTAAAGATACGCTATGTCCTTCTTGATACGTCTTAAAAGTAACGTCTGCACCTAACTGACGAAAATACTCATTGTTGGCAAGTCCCCATTCAAAAGGAAGCACTTGATCCATTTCTCCATGCGAAATAAATACCGATACGTCATCCACCGGTTTAATCTTATAATCTTCTTTTACGAATGCTGGAATGTAACCACTTAGTGCCACAATCCCTTTGATTTTACTTCCTATAGTTAATCCTAGTGTCATCGCTAAAATGGCACCCTGACTAAAACCTAATAAGTATAAATGGGAAGTATCTAGCGGATACTGTTCGCAAGCATAGTCAACAAAGCTAGTCAACTTTGTTACGCCCTCATCAAACACTTCTCTATGTGGCTTGCCGTACCCTTCAATAGTAAAGAAGGCAAAGCCTGGGGGCTGCGAGAGATGACCGCGAATACTGAAAATGTAGAACTGTTCTTCTAATCCGTTTACCAAAGATAGCATGTTTTGTTCATTACTGCCGATACCGTGCATAATAAACAATGCGGGATACTTTTTATCCGGATAGACCTCTTTTGGACGGCGAAGCTCATAAAACATAGGCGCATTCATTTCTATCATCCTTTCCGTGAGTATTTTAATAATTAATAAATATTCATATTTGTAAACATTGACTCCAAAAAATGTTTTTTGATATGAACATTTGTTTCTCATAGGATAACAGCAGATCTTGTGGATTGTCAATAAAATATTTGCTAATATATAAATATGTTCTATATTAGGAAACTATAAAGGGTGATCAAAACTGGATATCGGCGCAAAGATTCGAGCAATTAGAAATCGAAAAAAAATTACAATAGCCCAAATGTGTGAGGCTACCGGCCTTTCAAAAGGATTTATCAGCAATGTAGAAAACAATAATACATCGCCATCTATTAATACGCTTCAAACCATTGCCAATTATTTAGAGGTACCTTTACCTTACTTATTATTAGAAAAAAAACAACATTTACGCGTCGTCAGAAAAAATGCTAGAACAACGACTACGTTTAATCAGTTGAAAATTGAGCACATCTCATCAATGGGAGGTTTGAGTTTAAGAAGTGTAGAGTTTCCTCCAGGCGCTTCGATTGGAGACGCCCATGCACATGAAGGAGAAGAATGTCATTTAGTACTTGAAGGGAAAGTTCTAGCTGAGCAAGGAGAAGATTCTGTCATCTTAGAAGAAGGTGACTCCTTCAGCTGGAATGCCAGTGTTCCACATACAGTTAGGAATATTGGGGATTGTAAAGCGGTGGTATTAATAGCGGTTTATTCAAACAAAGAACTATAGTTTCTATGTAAGAGAAATAAGCAGCAAAAAAGAATTTTTTTGCTGCTTAATCAATACAATTTGTTATTCGCTGATTCTCTCAATAATGGTTCCGTTTGCCATACCTCCGCCTTCACAAATTGCCTGTAAGCCATAGCGCCCGCCTGTTCTTTCTAATTCATGCATCATCGAGATCATCAATTTTGCACCGGTTGCACCTAGAGGATGACCAAGAGCAATGGCTCCCCCATTAGGATTCAATTTCTTAGGATCCGCTTTTATTTCTTCTAACCAGCACATTGGCACCGGAGCAAAAGCTTCGTTTACTTCGTAGGTGTCCATATCCTCAATTGTCAGCCCAGCTTTGGCAAGGACTTGTCGAGTCGCTTCGATGGGACCTGTCAGCATCAATGTTGGATCAGAACCTACTACCGAACGTGCTATAATACGGAATCGAGGTTTAAGTCCTAATTCTTCCGCTTTTTCCCGAGACATTAATAAAACCGCAGCAGCACCGTCGCTCATTTGACTGGCATTACCTGCATGAATTTTTCCATCTTCCTTAAAGACTGTTTTTAACGTGGACAATTTTTCCACTGTGGAACCTTTACGAGGTCCTTCATCCTGCTTCACTACCACCTTACTTCCATCCTCTAAAGTCACCTCTAAAGGCATAATCTCTCTGTCAAATCTGCCTTCTTCTTGGGCTTTTAACGCACGATTGTGGCTTTCTACTGAATATTCATCTAACTGGGTACGTGTAAATCTCCACTTATCAGCAATTCTTTCTGCCGATAAACCTTGATGAATGAGTTCATACCTTGATGTAAGCTCTTCACTGGCTGTTGAATGTTGACGAGTCGAACCAAGAGGAACACGTGTCATGCTTTCTACTCCCCCGGCAATGACAATATCCATATCCCCGCTAAGAATGGCCTGGGCTGCAAAATGAATCGCTTGCTGACCTGATCCGCATTGACGATCAATAGTGGTCGCTGGTACTTGAATTGGAAAATCCGCCATTAATACTGCATTACGTGCTATATTTATACCTTGTTCTTCCACCTGTGAGACACAGCCCATGATGACGTCCTGTACGATTCCAGATGAAATGCCCGCACGACTTACTAATTCTTTTAAAACTTTTGAGGCCAAATCATCTGGACGAACGTTGCTTAATAGACCTTTTCTTTTTCCTACCGGTGTACGAACTCCTTCAACGATAACAACTTCACGCATAGTGTTTCCTCCAATTTTTATATTTTAAGAGTAAAAAATCAGTTTACCTAGGCGGCATACGAATGGCGCCATCCAAACGTATGGTTTCTCCGTTAAGCATGACATTTTCAATAATCGACAGAGTTAATTGAGCATATTCAGATGGTCGTCCGAGTCTGGATGGGAATGGAACCTGGGATTCCAAGGCAGCTTTAGCCTGCTCAGACAATGAAGCGAAAAGCGGTGTTTCAATGATGCCAGGCGCAATCGTCATTACCCTAATCCCAGACTTCGCTAAATCGCGTGCAATTGGCAATGTCATTCCAACAACACCACCTTTAGAGGCACTGTAAGCTGCTTGACCAATTTGACCATCAAATGCAGCAACTGAAGCAGTATTAATAATTACTCCTCTTTCACCTTCTTCGTTGGGTTGATTATTCACCATTTTGACAGCAGCTAGGCGAATGACGTTAAAGGTACCTATTAAATTAATCTCAATCACTTTTTTAAAATTTTCAAAACTATGCGCTTGGCTTCTGCCTACTGTTTTTTCGGCAACAGCAATACCTGCACAATTCACCACCGTATTAATGCTGCCGAATTGAGCTATCGTAGAATCAATCGCACGTTGTACATCTTCCTCACTTGTTACATTCGTTTTGAAAAAAACAGTATTCTCGCCTAGTTCCGCTGCTAACGCCGAGCCTTTTTCCTCAGAGAGGTCAAGAATGGCTGCCTTACCGCCGTGTTTCACAATATTCCTCACTGTTGCTTCTCCTAGTCCGGATGCACCACCTGTAACCAAAGCAATAGAATCTTGTATTCTCATATCCCTTTCCCCTTCCTCTTCTTAAAAACCTAGTTCTTTTAAAATTTCTTTTGTATGTTCCCCAAGACCGGGTGCATGCACCCTTGTTGTAACAGTTGAATTTGATAGTTTAATAGGATTCCCTATTTGTTTCATTACTCCTATTTCTGGGTGGGTGATGTTTTCAATCATATGACGATGTTTAATTTGCGGATGATCTGCGAGTTCTTCTGGAGTTAAGACTGGGGAGACACAGGCATCAATACCATCAAAAAGTTCAAGCCATTCGGTTAATGTTTTTTGTTGGATGGCTGTTTGAATTTCCTGCTTCATTATGCACTGCTGTTCTAGGGGTTCATTGAGTTGTTGAATCAGTTCTTCCTTACCGATGACACGGCAAAAATTCTTCCAAAACTTATATTCAAGTGCGCCAACGGAAAGGAATCGACCATCTTTTGTTCTATAAATCTCATAACATGCTTTACCGCCATTTAAAGTTAGTTCCCCACGCTTAGGCATTTCGCCGGTAGTCCAATAGTTGGGCAGAATCGTATGCATCCATGAAAGAGCACCATCTAGCATAGAAATATCGACAAATTGTCCTTTGTTCGACTTTTTTGCTTCAATAATTGCCAGCAGGATTCCCACTGCAGCCATCAATGCTCCTCCGCCTATATCTCCAATTTGAACGGACGGGATAAGCGGCTTTTCATTTGGAGTACCTTGTAAATGCAGCATTCCTGAATAGCTCAAGAAATTCAAATCATGGCCAGCCTCTTTTGCATACGGACCGGATTGACCATAACCGGTTATTGCACAATAAATCAGTTTTGGATTATGTACCTTTAGTTCCTCATATCCTAGACCAAGACGGTCCATAACCCCAGGACGGAATGATTCTATCAGGACATCTGCTGTTTTCATTAAAGAAATAAACACATCTTTATCCTTTTCATCTTTAAGGTCTAGAGTAATGCTGCGTTTATTGCGATTTAATGAGATAAACATGGCACTTTGATCATCATTTACTCTTGGCTCGTACCAGCGGGCATAGTCTCCAATATTAGGATCTTCTACCTTTATCACATCTGCCCCATAATCAGCCAGTAATAAAGAGCAATAGGGGCCAGGAAGAAGCCTTGTGAGGTCAAGTACTCGTATACCTTCAAGAGGTAACAAACTATCATCTCCTTTTCTTGTGAGCGTTTGCACCCATATTTTAAATAATAACAATATTCTTAAAATTTTACAATTGATTTATTTTTTAAACCCAAGTTCAAATTCCATTGATTTTTCAAAAAGGGTGGCCTATATTTAAACAAAGAGTTAAAAATATAATCAATAGGTCAATTATAGATAGATTACATAGTTTATAGAGTTAGGAGGTAAAAAAACATGTCCTCTTTCAGAGCAAAAAAGATGGTGAAAAAAAAGCAGGAAATCCTCCGTTCGGCTGCGGCTGTTTTAGTTGAAAAAGGATACCAAGGAACGACGATGGAAGAAATAGCTGCCAAACTTCTAATGACAAAAGGTTCGATGTATTACTATTTTAAAAATAAGGATGACCTTCTGTATCAATGCCATTTAATGATTATGGAAATCTGTTTGGATTGTATTGAGCAAGTAATCGAAAGTGATCGTAACCCAATCGAAAAGCTAAGATGTGCGATTAAAGAACATATTCTACTTGCAACTAGTGAAAAATCAATGTTCATAGCGTTATCAAAGCCAAATCATAATTTTTCAGAAGAGCAACTACAGGAAGTTCTGGCGCTGAAAAAAAGTTACTCTCACTATTTTGATAGAATTATTCAGGAGGGTATTGATAAACAGGTATTTGCTGCAGTTGACGTAAGAATGGTACGTTTAATTATTTTGGGTGCCCTTAACTGGATTCAAGAATGGTACGATCAAAACGGCCCTCAAAGTGCAGAAGAAATCTCTGAAGCCTATGCTGACAATTTATTAAAAATGTTAATGACAGAAAAAGAAAATATTTAACCCTCCTTGTCATACATGGAGGGTTTGCTGTCAGCCTATTTTCTCTTCATGATCTGTATTTAATAACACTCTTTTATTAGAAGTAATTGGGGTAAGGTTGGATCGCTTTAATAAATAGTGTAAATGATCCAGCGGCATCGACCCATGACCTTTTCCATCCTCTAGTGTAAATTGAACGGTAATCCCATTGTTAGTGGTAACCGTCAACGATTCAGCCGAATTAAAATTCCCCTTGATGTTTTGAGAAATTTGATATTTCATTCCTGTTTCAATAGACATTTGCTATCTCCTTTTACTGGTATTTAATCATAGTATTCTCCGATAATTTTTATTCATTCAAAATTATTCCATTTAGCTTCAATCAAAACTGGTTATTAAAATATGTTGTGTTAAAATATCATTATTTAGGAGGAGGTGCGCTTATGGAAGGGTTTAGTGATTTATTGAAAAGGCAGCGTAATTTCTTTCAAACCGGAAAAACAAAAGATGTATCATATCGAATAGAAGCATTAACATCGTTAGGAAACATGATTCGCTCACATGAGACTGAAATTATGGCGGCACTTAAAAAAGATTTAAATAAGAGTGACTTTGACTCATATATAAGCGAAATGGGTATATTACTTGAGGAAATCCGCTTTACTCTCAAACATATTAAAGAATGGACACAACCGAGAAAAGTAAAGACGGCAATGACTCAAATAGGATCAAAGAGTTATATCTATTCTGAACCATATGGGATAGCATTAATTATTTCTCCTTGGAATTATCCTTTGCAATTAGCTATCGCTCCTCTAATTGGTGCGATTACTGCGGGGAATTGTGCGGTGCTTAAACCATCTGAACTAACACCAGAAACATCAAAGCTTATGGCAGATCTTATTAATAAGACATTTCCTGAAGAGTACGTTTCTGTCGTCCAAGGTGATGCCGAAACCACGCAGTTATTATTAAAAGAAAAATTTGATTATATCTTTTTTACTGGAAGTGTTGCTGTTGGAAAGGTAATCATGGAAGCGGCCGCAAAGCACTTAACACCTGTTACGCTTGAATTAGGCGGGAAATGTCCTTGTATCGTACACCATGACGCGAATCTTAAATTAGCAGCAAAAAGGATTGCCTGGGGTAAGTTTATCAATGCTGGTCAAACTTGTGTGGCTCCTGACTATTTATACGTACACAACGATATTAAGGAAGAATTTTTAAAAACCTTCAAAGAAACGATTAATGAGCTATATGAGGAAATCGTCAAAAATGGTGAATTTACAAGAATCGTAAGTGAACGTCATTTTAATCGAGTCACAGGTTTACTATCGAGCGGAGAAATTATTCATGGCGGCAATTATTCTAAGGATACACTTACAATTGAGCCGACCGTACTTGGCAGTATAACATGGGATGACCCAGTGATGCAGGAGGAAATTTTCGGCCCCGTCCTCCCTGTCCTTGAATATGATCAAGAAGCTGCCATGATTCAAAAAATTAATGAACACCCTAAACCATTAGCTCTTTATATTTTCTCAGAAAGCAAGGCATTTCAAGATACCATCTTAGATTCTATCTCTTTTGGTGGCGGATGTATAAACGATACTGTTATGCACTTAAGTTCACCTTACCTTCCATTTGGCGGTGTTGGTGAAAGTGGAATTGGTGCCTATCATGGCAGGGGCAGCTTCGATGTTTTCTCCCACCAGAAAAGTATCTTAAAACAAACGACTACCTTTGATTTACCATTCCGATATCCAAATCGTAAAGACGCACTTAAACAAATTAAACGCTTTATTAAATAATAACGTTAAAAAGCCTTGCAGATAAGTGACTACAAGGCTTTTTTCGTCTTATTTATTTGTTACTCCCTCACGCTGATAGACCAATTCACCACCCATATAGGTTTCTAGTATTCTTATTTCATCTATTTTTTCTGGATCTATTTCAAGAATATCTTGATCCAGAATGATAAAGTCGGCTTGATAACCAGGCGTTAATTGGCCGATATAAGGAATTCCAGATATCTCCTGTGCGGCTCTAGTATATAGGGTAATCGCAGTTTCAATATCTATCTTTTGATCTTGACCTGTATCAGTTCCATCATATGCTTTTCGAGTAACTGCAGATTTAATACCAACGAATGGATTTACAGGATCAGACCATGCTGTCGCTGGTGCATCAGATGAAAAGGCTATCTTCACTCCAGCTTCTAACATGGATTGGAAAGGATACGTTAATTTAGTCCGCTCTATTCCTAAGTTTTTTAAATAACTTTCGATTTCTGCAAAAAGGAAAATGGGCTGGGTAACAAAGGCAATTCCAGTTTCGGCAGCCTTTTTAAGTGCCCGAGGTGTCGGCATTGCGGCATGTTCAATCCGGATGGATGGTGTATCCTTTAACCAGCCTTCTGTACCATAAAATGTATCAATGATTAAATCAATCGCCTGTTCACCCATCGCATGGACAACCAATTGAACATTATTTTCTACTGCAGCTTCTTTGGCAGCTAATAACTCTTCCTTAGTTGTCATTTGAATACCATAATTATCCCCATTCCCTAAAAATGGAGGGTTTACCCATGCCGTTTGTCCTGATACACTTCCATCTGAAAATAATTTAATACCACCAATGTATATTTGTCGCTGTTTATTTGTGTATTCACCCGTTAAAAGGCTCTTACCTTTTAAATCTTCCCATTCATAATGAATAACCGTTCGTTGTTTTAACCCTTTTTTCGCTGCAAGATTATACATTTCATAGTAATCTACAGGATTTGCCTTACCCATAAGCTCTGAAATCGCTGTTATTCCTTTTGAGAGTAAAATTGGACTTAATTCAGCTAACAATTCAGCATTTTCTTCATGGGTCTTTACCGGCATTATCTCGGTGACCAAGTCTTTTGCATTTTCACGCAAAACCCCTGTCGGTTCACCATTTTCATCTCGATCAATCTTTCCTCCTTGCGGGTCAGGTGTATTTTTCGAAATACCTGCTAATTCCAATACCTTGCTATTAACAGCAACAATATGTGCACAGGTTCGAGTGATAATGACAGGGACATCTGCTGCAGCTTCATCTAAATCCCACCGTGTTGGTGAACGCCGCTCCAGTAACTTACCTTCATCATATCCCCATCCTTCAATCCATATATCTGGGCTTTGTACAGCTCGCAGCTTTCTTACTTTTTCCTTTAACTCTGCAATTGAATTGACATTAGGCGCAGTACAGGCAATTTGTTTGGCAGCGCTTGCTAAATATAACGGATGTAAATGGGCATCAATGAGTCCGGGAAGTACGCATTTTCCATTAAGATCTTTGATTTCTCCTTCTATATTCTTTAATTCCGACTGATCTCCTGTCCAAACAATCTTGTCTTCTCGGACCACCATTGCATTTGCGATTGGCTGATTAGAATTCGAAGTAAAGATTTTACCATTAATAAAAGTTGTCATTAGCTTATAAATCTCCTCTCGATGCACTTAACTATTTGTTTTACCATTACTCATTGTTAACAGAATTTATATCTATTCCATATTTATCATTTTTTGAACCTAAGGTATGAATAACTGCACCGGCAATAAACCCAATAATAGCTGGCAGCAGCCAAGCAAATCCAACTTCACTTAAAGGAATCCTTAAAATCCACACATTTGCAAATGAAACCTTCATACCAAAGGCTCCTAATGTTTCAAATATACTAATTAATACGGTTAAGATAACAGAACCTTTATACGCACCTGCATTGGGAATATATTTACGAAATATCCCTAGAAAGACTAATAATATAGAAACGGGATATAACCCTAAAAATAATGGAAGTGAGAAGCTAATAATTTTCTCCACTCCTATTAATCCCACAGAGACACCTGAAATACAGATTAATATCACCCAAGTTTTGTAACTAACTTTATTTTTTGTTAATTGGCTGAGGAAGTCAGCAATGGCTGCTGTAATCCCGATTGCAGTTGTAAGACAGGCTAATGCGACAGCTACAGCAAGTGCAATCGTACCATAATCACCTAGTAGTTGATTAATAAGTCTTGTTAGTAAAGCTGTACTTTCAATGTCTTTTGAAAACAAGCCGCTGCCTTCTGCTCCTAAATAGAGCAATCCTCCATATACGATTAATAGACCCATTCCAGCTATAACTGTTCCGTTTATAACAATTTTCCGCATATCTGTAGATTTGGTGTACCCCTTCCCCACAATACTTGCGATAAAGACGGAAGCACATAATAGTCCGGTAAAAACATCCCCTGTTTGATATGCTCCTAAGAAGGAATGACTAAAAGAGTTTTCGAGATTAGTATGAATCGGTTCCCCAATTGGATCCATAGTACCTTTCAATACAATAAATACGAGAATAGCAAATAATGCGGGAGTTAAGAACTTTCCAACCTTATCTAATAGATTTGATTTATCCATAGCAAAATAGTAATTAAGACCGAAGAAAATAATCATCGTACCTGACACCGGGAAATCAGGAAAAAGTGTACGTACACCAATTTCATGTGTGGTGGCGGCAGTTCGCGGTACCGTAACAAGCATCGCGATAAAAACCATACAAATAAGGTTAAATGCTTTATGAAACCATGGACTAATTGGATTGGTTAAATTTTCAAATTTACCTCCTGCATTTAATACCGCAATCAGAGCTAATAATGGAAGGACAATACCAGTAAGCACAAAACCAACTAAAGCCAACGGCCACTCTGATCCTGAAGCAAAACCAATCGATGGAGGGAATATTAAATTCCCTGCTCCAAAAAATACAGCAAAAAAGGCAAAGCCAAAAATAATACTATCTCTCATTATGTTGTTTGTTTTCATCCCTTACTCCCCTTTGCAAATTTAAATTTAGAAAAACTTATTTTTTATAAACCCTCCCTTTTTTCATATTTTTTTGAAATTAACTATTGCCTTATTTTCAATAATGCAAATTTCGTACCAAGTTTTTTAATACAATAAAATCGAGCTTTCCTAAGAAAAATATTGATATATCGCCATAAAAGTAAAAAAAATTTTACGTACCCGTAAAATTTTTTTTACTCATTCTTTATTTAATTTAAATGATACTTGTCCATTTTATATTTTAATAATTGTTTTGATATCCCTAGCCTTTTCGCTGCCTCAGTGATTTTTCCGTTCATTCCGTTTAATTCCCAGCTAATCAATTCCTTCTCGTACTGTTCAACAGCTTCTTTCAAAGAGTGTGTGCTCGGTTCTACCCTTTTTACTGGTAGGGACTGGTTAAATTCTTTCATTCTCTTTGGAATATCATCCATTGTTATACGATGAGTAGTCGCGTGATTAAATGCCGTTTCTACCGCATTCTTAAGCTCTCGTATATTTCCTGGCCAATGGTAGCGCTTAAAACATTCTAAAACATCGTCTTCCACACCTTCGATGATGATGTTCATATGGTTATTATAAAAATTAATATAATAGGTAAGTAAGCTTTCGATATCTTCTTTTCTTTCATTTAACAGTGGTAAATCGATTTGGACTACACCAAGGCGGTAAAAAAGATCTTCCCTTAATCTTTTCTCCGATACTAATAGATCTGGATCTTCATTAGTTGCTGATATTACTCTTATATTTAAGGGAATGTTTCGATTGCCACCTATTCTCCTTATCATTTTTTCTTCTATTGCTTTTAATAGTTTTACTTGGAGATAAATATCTAGTGAATTTACCTCATCTAAAAACAGAGTGCCTCCCTCAGCTTGTTCAAATAACCCCGGCATATCAGTGGAACCTGTAAAACTTCCCTTCACTGTACCGAATAAGGTACTTTCCAATAAGTTCGGCGGAATCGCACCGCAGTTTACAGATATAAAAGGTCCTCCAAAACGGTCACTTAAGTTATGAATGGACTGAGCAATCATTTCTTTACCAGTACCTGTTTTCCCATATATTAAGATGGTTGAATTTGTTCTAGCGATCTGTTTTATTTTATTTTTAATCATTTCCATTTTTGGATTAATGCTAATGATATCTTCGATGGTATAGTATGTATTATTTTTCCGATACACCTTATGATGAGCCAATTTATCCAGTGAATTTATATTTTCCTTTGTATAAAAGTGTTTGGAGAATTCAATCGCTCCAACAATTCGCTCATTTTCGATAATCGGGTAGGTGGAATTAACAGTCATTACAGTATTCCCAAATTCCGTAATGAGCTCTTGTTTAACATTCGTTACTGCTGCTCCTTCAGCTAGCACCTTCATGATCGTACTATTTTCCTTTGTTAGGTTTTTATAAAATGTCGTAATATGCTTTCCCATAAAATCTTCCGGTCTAAGCCCAATTTGCCTAAGGACATTAAGGTCAACTAAATCGTAAAAAATGATAACCCCATGTTCGTCACAAACTAAAATATTGTCAAAATCCGTTAAGTGCTTAAAATCTTCAATTTTAATTTTCAAAAGGGCAGCCTCCTTTCAGACAATGATTTAACATCATTTATTTGAATTAATGCAAACTTTCAATCAATTTAATTATATTAGTATAAAGTAAAATTTTAAAAAAGAAAATGGAATTTAAAAGCAGCAGATTCTTTCTGCTCATTAATAAAAAAATACCCTTTCCTTTTAAAGAAAAGAGTATTTTTTAATTCTACTATTATACCCAGCCTCTGAAACGGGAGGCTTCTGCTACTTTCTTTATTCCAACCATATAGGCCGCTAAACGCATATCCACTTGATGGGTCTCAGCTAATTGATAAATATTGTCAAAAGAACTAACCATTACTTTCTCAAGTTTTTCCATTACTTCTTCTTCTGTCCAATAGTACCCTTGATTATTTTGCACCCATTCAAAATAAGAAACTGTTACACCGCCTGCACTGGCAAGAATATCTGGTACGAGAAGAATACCTCGTTCTGTTAAAATCTTTGTCGCTTCAAGTGTGGTTGGTCCGTTTGCTGCTTCAACGACAATACTTGCTTTAATATTAGCAGCATTCTCTTCGGTGATTTGATTTGAAATTGCCGCAGGCACTAGAATGTCGCAGTCTAATTCAAGTAATTCTTTATTACTGATCGTATTATTGAAAAGCTTTGAGAACGTACCGAAGCTATCTCTTCTATCAAGCAAATAATTGATATCAAGTCCATTAGGATCATAAATCCCGCCGTATACATCGGAAACAGCGACGACCTTCGCACCTGCATCATGCATAAATTTAGCTAAGTAACTTCCCGCGTTTCCAAAACCCTGGATCACCACTCGAGCTCCATGTAATTCTTTTCCTATCTTCTTAACTGCTTCATTTATACAAATGGTAACACCACGAGCAGTCGCTGTTTCACGTCCATGTGAACCGCCTAAAACTAGTGGTTTACCCGTGATAAATCCCGGTGAGTCAAACTCACGCAAACGGCTGTACTCATCCATCATCCATGCCATAATTTGTGAATTCGTATAAACATCCGGAGCAGGTATATCTTTTGTTGGTCCAACGATCTGGCTGATTGCACGAACATATCCGCGGCTTAATCTCTCAAGTTCTCTGAAGGACATGTTTCTAGGGTCACAGATAATACCGCCTTTTCCGCCGCCATACGGAAGATTCGTAATTCCACACTTTAAGCTCATCCAAATCGACAGGGCTTTTACCTCAGCTTCATCTACATCTGGGTGGAAGCGAACACCGCCCTTTGTTGGTCCAACTGCATCGTTATGCTGCGAACGATACCCGGTAAATACTTTTACGGTACCATCATCCATACGAACAGGGATTCGAACGGTTAATAGACGAATCGGTTCTTTTAATAATTCGTACATTTCGTTATTATAACCTAGCTTATTTAGCGCTTCCTGTATCACTGTTTGTGTAGAATAGTATAAGTTTAAAGATTCTTTTTCCTTTTGTTGTTCTTTTGACATTTCATTTATCACTGTCTTAACTGACATGGCTAGACACCTCTTAGTTTAGTGGGATATGAAATCTTTTTTTAAGCGAAAATTTTAGTAATCTTCTCAATTGCCCAATCGATTTCTGCCTTCGTAATTACAAGTGGTGGAGCAAAACGAATAACGGTATCATGTGTTTCCTTACATAATAAACCTTCTTCCTTTAATTGCTCACAGTATGGTCTTGCTTCTTCTGTCAGTTCCACACCGATAAATAAACCTCTGCCTCTTATTTCTTTAATCACAGGATTAGTGATTGTTTTTAATTGTTCTAAGAAGTATGCACCTAGCTCCTTTGAACGTTCAGCTAGTTGTTCTTCCTCAATTACTTCTAATGCTGCAATTGACACGGCACAAGCAAGTGGATTTCCTCCAAAAGTGGAACCATGTGAGCCTGGATTAAATACTCCTAAAATATCTGAGTTGGCCACTACACATGAAATTGGGAATACTCCGCCACCTAAAGCTTTTCCCAAAATTAACATGTCTGGGGTCACTTCTTCCCATTCAGTCGCAAACATTTTTCCTGTCCGAGCTAAGCCAACTTGAATTTCATCGGCAATAAACAATACATTGTTTTCTTTACATAAATTAGATGCTGCTTTTAAGAATCCATCAGGAGGAAGGATAATACCTGCTTCACCTTGAATTGGCTCAATTAAGAATGCAGCTGTATTAGGTGTAATTGCAGCTTTTAATGCTTCAATATCCCCATAAGGAATGAGCTTAATCCCTGGAAGCATTGGACCAAAGCCGCGCTTATATTCAGGATCAGAAGATAAGGACACCGCACCCATCGTTCTTCCATGGAAGTTACCTATACAAGCAATGATCTCAGCTTGATTCTCAGCGATTCCTTTTACATCATATCCCCATCGGCGTGCTGCTTTAAGAGCAGTTTCAACCGCTTCTGCACCTGTATTCATCGGAAGTGCCATTTCTTTATTGGTTAATTTACAAATTTTTTCATACCAGGGGCCGAGCTGGTCATTATGAAATGCACGTGAAGTTAACGTTACCTTGTCTGCTTGGTCTTTTAAGGCTTGAATAATTTTAGGATGACGATGTCCTTGGTTTACCGCAGAATAGGCACTCAGCATATCCATATAACGATTCCCTTCTGGACTTTCAATCCATACTCCCTCTGCTTTTGAAACTACGATTGGAAGTGGATGATAGTTATTAGCGCCAAATTTCTGTGTTTGTTCGATAATTTCTGTTGTTTTATTCATAATGGTATTCATTGTTCCTTCCCCCTTATAGCATTTCGGATGTTGTTTTTGCTTGCATATGGAGCAGTAGGTAGTCAGGACCGCCTGCTTTAGAGTCTGTCCCTGACATATTGAATCCGCCAAAAGGCTGATATCCAACAATTGCTCCTGTACATGTACGGTTAAAGTAAAGATTTCCAACATGAAATTCTTCTCGGGCACGTTCAATATGTTCACGGTTGTTGGAAATTAAAGCTCCTGTTAGACCGTAATCTGTGTTGTTGGCGATTTGCATCATATGATCAAAATCACGAGCTTTTGAGAAAGCTAGAACTGGTCCAAAAATCTCCTCTTGCATAAGACGTGCATTTTCATCTAAATCTGCAAAAATCGTTGGTTGGATAAAGTAACCCTCGGTGTCATCGCCTTCTCCGCCAGTCATTAATCTTCCTTCCTGTTTACCTACTTCGATATAATTCATGATTTTCTTAAATGATTTTTCATCGATTACTGGACCCATATAATTAGAATAATCTTCTGGGTTACCTATTGTCAGTGTTTTGGTTAGCGCCACAGCCTTTTCTAGCACTTCTTCGTAAACATCTTGATGAACGACCGCACGAGATCCTGCAGAACATTTTTGACCTGAGAATCCAAAAGCAGAGTACACAATGCTCGCTGCAGCTAAATCCAAGTCTGCATCATTGTCGACAACAACCGTATCCTTACCGCCCATTTCAGCAATGACGCGTTTAATCCAGATTTGACCTTGGTGGACTTTTGCAGCTCGTTCATTGATTCTGCAGCCTACTTCACGAGAACCAGTGAAGGAAATGAAACGAGTTTTTGGATGGTCAACTAGGTAATCACCAATTTGAGCACCGCTTCCAGGTACAAAGTTTAATACTCCATTTGGAAGGCCTGCCTCATGCATTAGCTCGACAAACTTTGCAGCCACGATCGGTGTTGAGTTAGCAGGCTTTAAAAGTACGGTGTTACCAGAGACAATTGCTGCAACGGTTGTTCCTGCCATAATCGCCAATGGGAAGTTAAATGGCGAAATAATGATTCCCACTCCTAGGGGAATGTAATGATATTGATTGTATTCACCATCACGGCTTTGTACAGGAAAACCTTCTTTAATTCGCAGCATTTGCCTTCCATAGTATTCGATAAAATCAATTGCTTCTGCTGTATCTGCGTCTGCTTCCTTCCATGGCTTGCCTGCCTCTTTTACTAGATAAGCAGAAAACTCATGTTTGCGGCGGCGCATCATTGCAGCAGCACGAAATAAAATATTGGCACGGTGCTCAGGCTTCCATTTTTTCCATGATTCAAATGCCGTTAATGCGGTTTGCATCGCCTTTTCAGCAAGTTCTTGGTCTGCCATGGACACACTGCCGATGACTTCTTCTTTATTTGCTGGATTAATAGATTGAATCTTTTTATCCGTCGTAATGTTCTCCCCGCCAATTACAACTGGATATTCCTTTCCAAGCTGGGATTGCACATACGCAAGAGCTTGTTGAAAAGCTAGTTTATTTGATTCATCACCGAAATTAGTAAATGGTTCATGAGTATACGGTTTCATTTATTTTTCCCCCTTGTTGTTTGTTCAAATATAATAATGCAAGTATCGTGCCAAATATAAAATGCTATATTAATAAGGGATTTATGTTATTAAGAGCAAAATATTTTTGCGCAAAATTATTAAATATTTTTTAACGCAAAAATATTTTGCTCTAATTTAGATTATTTGTTTTAATAGAAAGATAAACAATAAGGGGAATGACTCACATGGTACAAACAAAAATGACGGTTGAATACCTGCGCTATCTTAATTCCATGTATAAAAGAATCTTAGATGAAGTGGATGTTGGGGTCCATGCTGTAGACGCTTCGGGGAATACGGTTATTTATAATCATAAAATGGCTCAAATTGAATCAATGGATGTCGAAGATGTAATGAATAAAAATCTCTTAGATGTCTTTATGTTTAAAGAAGATCAATCTAGTACACTTGTAAAAGCACTGCAGGAAGGTAATGAAACAAAAAATGTTAAACAAACCTATTTTAATAACAGGGGCAGGGAAATTACTACCAACAATAATACCATTCCAATTTATGAAAACGATCAACTGTTAGGGGCAGTAGAGATTGCAAATGACGTGACAAAGCTGGAACGATTAATAAAAGGCAATATCACACGTAAAGGAAGTACTAGATATACATTTGAAAGTATTACAGGAAACAGTACAGTCATGAAGGAAGTCATTGAAGGAGCAAAGCGTGCTGCACGGACCTCTTCTTACGTCTTAATTGTTGGAGAAACAGGAACTGGAAAAGAACTGTTTGCCCAAAGTATACATAATGCCAGCAGTCGTTTTTCTGGTCCCTTTATCTCTCAAAACTGTGCGGCATTACCTGATAACTTAATAGAAAGTCTTTTATTTGGAACAAAGCGCGGTGCTTTTACAGGAGCCATCGACCAGCCAGGACTATTTGAACAGGCAAACGGCGGAACGTTGTTACTTGATGAGATTAATTCTCTTAATCTAAATCTTCAGGCTAAACTACTTCGTGCACTTCAAGAAAAAACCATCCGCCGGGTTGGGGATACAAAGGATACCCCTGTCGATGTTCGTGTGATCGCAAATATTAACGAAGACCCAATTGATGCGATAACCAATAATCATATGCGTAAAGACTTATATTACCGCCTTGGAGTAGTTACTGTCTTCATTCCGCCTTTGAGAGAACGAAAAGAAGATATCCCTCTGCTCGTCCAACATTTTATTAAAAAATACAATGAGCTTTTTCAAATGAATGTAAAGGGTCTATCGGATGAAGTGAAGCAATCGTTTTTGGAATATGATTGGACAGGTAATGTCCGTGAGCTGGAGCACATCATTGAAGCGGCAATGAATATTATTATGGATGATGAAGATATCATTAGCTATTCACATCTGCCTTATCAATACCGCAGCAAAATGCACGGAAAAGAAAAAAATATTCCCGCTACCTCGGTGGATAGCTTTATTAAAGAACGGACCGATATACCTGCTTCACTGAAGGATCAAATGGAATACTTCGAAAAGTCCTATATTGAACATGTCTGGAAAGATAATGACTACAACATTTCAAGAACTGCAGATGTACTAGGGTTAAGCCGCCAAAGTCTTCAATATCGTATGAAAAAGCTAAACATCAAGAATAAGTAACAAGAACTAGTAAAATTGTCCAAAAAAATTCACAATATTTGCAGGAAATTGTCGAGAAATAAAGGAATATATAAGTAGAACACAAAAGGAGGAAAATATATGAAAAAGTTGTTAACATTACTTTTTACTAGTTTGATTGTTTTATTGATGTTTGTAGGCTCAGGGAATGTAGCTTTTGCACACGAGGGTGAGGAAGATTGTTTTTGTGATTCCTTTATAATTCTAGATGGTGCCGAAAAAAACAAAATTGTTGCGGAGTTTTTAGCAAGTGACGAGTTTAAGACATTAAAATTAACTAACTTAGAAAGCGGCTATAAATGGAAGGGAATTAGTAAAGCTGAAGTTACCAGATTTATTAAGGATGTTCACTTAGTTCCCAATGATCCAGAAAGTCCAGTGATTATTGAAACTGGTGCTATTGGTGTTGCTGTACCCTTTTTTACAAGTGATGGAAAGTTGGAAGTATTCTATTTCCTAAATGGAGAACCTGGTGGTAGTCAAGTGATTGAATAATACATTTAAAAAAGCTGGCTAAATGCCAGCTTTTTTCTATTCTTCTTCCTCATCCATAATCTCCTCAAAAGCTGCCGAAACTTTATCAAATTCTTCATCGCTTTCGATTGCAGTTAAATCTCCATCTTCGTCCACTTTCAAGAAGAAAATATCAATATCTTCGTCTGTTTCCTCTTTAATATCTTCCACAAAACCTACCGCCACATAATTGGTTCCTTCTATATTGATGGAAGCTAGTACTTCTACTTCTTGTTCTTGCTCTGTTTCATCACTGATTGTAAAAACTTCGCCTACTTCGATATTAGCCATGTTGTATTCTCCCTCTTATTTAGAATTAGTATTTCATTCCATCAGTATCTCTAAAACAGTTGGAAATAATGCTTAAAAATAACTTATTTTTGCTCAATGACTTTAATAAATTCGCGCATATAATCCGGTAAATCCGGTGGGCGTCTGCTTGATACAAGATGTCCGTCGACCACAACCGGTTCATCATACCAAGTTGCACCGGCATTCTCCATATCATCCTTAATTCCTGGTGTACTAGTTACCTTTTTGCCCTGCAAGATTTTTGCAGAGATTAAAACCCAGCCAGCATGACAGATTTGCCCAATCGGCTTCTTGTTTTGTTCGAAATGTTGAAGCAGTGAAAGGACTTCAGGAAAGCGGCGAATCTTATCGGGTGCCCAGCCTCCTGGAACCAAAATGGCATCGTACTCTTCTCCTTTAATATCACTATAGGAGAAATCCGATTTTGCCGGTACACCGTATTTTCCTATGTATTCATCCTCAGCCTTCTCACCCGCTAAATGAACAACTGCTCCTTCTTCTCTAAGTCTTAGTATGGGATACCATAATTCAAGATCTTCAAAATCATGATGAACAAGACTTACTACCTTCTTACTTGTTAAACGCATAATTGTTATCTCCTCCTTCTTGATTATTATGACATAGAAAAAACAAACCAACAAAAAAGACACCACTTTAACGAATACACAGTGGTGTCTTTCACATTACAGCCAACCAAAGAATCTAACCGTTTGGGCAATAATTAGAGGAACAAGGATCGCTATCACCGTTGGAATCAGAAAGGCCAGGAACGTCCATTTTTTACTTTTCGTTTCCTTATAAATATTTAATAGCGTTGTTCCGCACGGATAATGCAGCAGTGAAAATAACATCATATTTAGCGCAGTTAGCCACGTCCAGCCATGTTCAAGAAAGATTTGCTTTAAATCGACTAAGCTATCCACCTCTGTTAAGGATCCTGTCGATAGATAACCCATTAACAGGATGGGCAGGACAATTTCATTCGCTGGCAAGCCTAAAATAAACGCCATCATAATATATCCATCAAGACCTAGCAACTTTCCAAAGGGATTTAAGAACTCGACTGCATACATCAGAATACTGGTATCACCAATAAAAATGTTAGCAAAAACCCATGTTAGAATTGCTGCAGGTGCTGCAACTTTCACGGCTCGCATTAATACAGACCATGATCTTGTTAGGGATGAGCGGACCACCGTATCAAAAATCTTAGGTTTCCTGTACGGCGGAAGTTCTAACGTATAGTGGCTTGGAATCCCTTTTAATGCTGTTTTGGAGAGCACCCAGGAGACAAAAAAGGTGACAATGATACCAAACAGTACGATTCCGACAATCACTCCAGTTGTAACTAGTGATTTAAGCCCGCCTGTAAAATTGGCGGCCATGAATAATGAGGCCAATACAATTAACGTGCCCCAACGCCCGTTACAAGGCACAAAATTATTTGTCAATATCGCCAGCATACGTTCTCTAGGAGATTCAATAATCCTCGTAGAAATCACCGCAGCTGCATTACAGCCAAAACCCATAGCCATCGTTAAGGATTGTTTACCATGGGCACCTACCCTTTTAAACAAGCGATCCATATTAAAGGCAACACGTGGGAGGTAGCCATAATTCTCTAAAAGAGCGAAGGTTGGAAAAAAAATCGCCATTGGAGGCAGCATGACACTAATAACCCATGTTGTTCCACGATATAAACCAAGAACAAGAATTCCATGAACCCAGTCAGGTGATTGAATAAACGTAAAAAATGCAGTTAAATACTTCTCCATTGAACCAAAAAACTCTGCTAACATTGAGGATGGTATATTTGCTCCTGCAATGGTTAAATAAAACAATACTCCCAACATCGTAAGCATAATCGGAAAACCAAAGATCGAAGAGGTGAAAATCGCGTCAAGCTTTTCTGTCCTAGTATCTTTTTTGGATTCTGTATATTTTATCCCTTCCCTACATAGTCGGTGGCTATGTTCATAGAGCTGCTGAACAATATCATCTCGCAACTTAGCAGTTGAAAGCTGCTGCGCTTCTGTGTAAAGCTGTTCTATACTCATTCTTCTGCCTCCTTTTGTCCAAATCGCTTCGAGATTTCATTCAGTAATTTTTCATCACCATCCAACAATCTTAACGAAACCCAACGGGCCGACAATTGATTTCCAATAAACTCAGTAACTTTTGGTTCAATTTTCTTTATTTGCTCTTCAATATCATCAGGGTAGGTCGTTTGAACAGGTTGACATTCGATAGCCCCGGTCAGGATTCGGTCTATTGTATCAAGAAGCATAGGAAATCCTTTTTTGTTTCGGGCCGATATTTTAATGACTGGAACTCCTAACCGATTTGTTAAAACTCGCTCATTAATGTTAATCCCTCGTTTTTCTGCCACATCAATTAAGTTAATACAAATAATTACATTCTTTGTCATTTCTAAAACTTGTAAGGCTAAATTAAAGTTCCTTTCCAGGGATGTAGCATCCAATACAACCACAGTAACATCGGGTTTTTCGAACACAATATAGTTTCGTGCCACCTCTTCATCACTTGAATTGGAAAAAAGCGAATAAGTGCCTGGTAGATCAATCAAATGAAACGTTTTATTTTTATACTGAACATTCCCTTGTGCGAGCGAAACAGTTTTTCCAGCCCAGTTACCTGTATGCTGTCTTAAACCCGTTAAGGCATTAAATAAAGTACTTTTACCGGTATTCGGGTTTCCCGCCAAGGCCACTCGATAACTATTCCCCATCTGTCATCAACACTCCTTCTATCCGTGAGCTTTCCTCTTTTCTTAACGCTATTGTCGTCTGACTCACCCGAAAAGCAATTGGATCACCTAAAGGGCTTTTTCTAATGACCTCGACAATCGCCCCTGCAACAAAGCCTAAATCCAACAATCTTCTTCTCATCACGCCGTCCAGATTCAAAGAAGTAATTTGAATAAGATTTCCCTTCTCACCATCAACAAGTTTCATTGTTTTTGGTATGCTCATATCTCTTTCCCCCTTGTTAAAGTTTTTCCTTCGTGCAACTTTTTCTTAATTATATGCTAAAACATACAACTTGTGTTATGGTTTCGAAAAAAAAATTAGCTGCCTACTTTTAGGCAGCTAAAAATTAAAATTTAAGTCAATACTTCCCTTAAGAGTATTCCAAGTGTTATACCTATGAACATCGATGTAAGTGTACCCAATAGAAAATACTCTGCCCAGTTCCGGTCATCCATTTGTTTGAACCGTGCAATGGACTTAGCAGCGACGATAAATCCAATGGCTGGATAAGCACTATAAAAGGTCAACACTAAGACTAATAATCTCTCAATATAGCCAATCAATCTCCCCCTAGAGAGGTCATGTTTACTAAAGATTGTATAATTATATTCCTCCGCCAACACTCTATTACCCGTATGATTCTTTGCATATTGAGCCTCTTGCCGTTCGTTTTTGAATGTATATTTACCTTCAAAGGTTAAAAGCTGATTCGGCAGTGAACCTAACAGGATTTTTATCATATGCCCACTTACACTTGTGGCAAGAATCATAACAATAATAATAAATAAAATCGAGTTAATCGTACCCAACTCTTTCCCGTTCAGAAAAACTTCTTGAATTCCTGCAAGTTTAAACCCTAAAAAAATCCATGCAGCAAGCAGAATCATAGCAAGGTGTATCAGCTGATCAACAAGAAAAAAACTAGCTCTTTTTAAATTTTCTTCATTGGTTATTTTCAAGGTATCCAAGAGACGAATTTTAAGGATGTCGATAAAAAAATGGCTGCTAACAATAAAGACCAATGGAAAAATAAGACCATTATAAACACTCGTTTCTTGAAAAGAAAAAAGGTAAAAAACAGTCAGCACAAGTAGATTTACAAGGAAATGATGGAAGATATGCTTTTTTATATTTTTCATCTTATCTACTACCATTTCATCTGTCTGCAAGTAAAAATCCGCTATGAGATGGCCGAGAATAAGGGATAATAATGTCATGGAAACTCCTCTCTATCAGATTATTGCTTAAAATAATTTATTTTCAAATGATTTCTAATAGATTCCATTAATGATTCACTATTTGCTTTCACTTGGTTAAATGATTTTTCCTGCAATGAATCTAAAATCGTGACCAGTTCAGTAAAAATTTTAATGATTTCTTCAGATTTCCCTTTTTTGTAGTGACTCGAAATTGTCGGTGCTGTTTTTTCAAGCAGTTTTGCTACTGCCTTTTGCTGCTGTAAAATCAGATGGCAGGTAAAAACCTGTTCCTGAATAGGAGTTTGTTCTTTCAACATGATCATCTGAACACGTAATAATGAATTGATTAAAACCTCAAACTCATTGCGAAACTGGTTATATGGAAAGGGTGAATTATTTTGATAAAATTGATCAAGTTCAAATTTAAATAACGGTCTGACTTGCTCTTTTTTTAACAAATCATTTGCATATCTCGCCTGCTTAATTAACGGGTGGATCCACTTTTCAATATCGATTTCTTCTAACTCCTTATCACTATCACCAAAGGACAAACCAAAATAAGGGGTATGGTCACGATACCTCCAAACCCGGCTTATAAAAAAAGCGATAATATAGGCAGTAGAATAACCATAACCAGCAAAAATAATTTCATCACCCGCACGGTGTTTTACTTTACAATGGCCGGACTCCTGAGTCCAAACAGTAATCCAGTATACCAGCTCATCAAGGTAGTTGGTTAATTCTTCTCCCATTTCTGCGGATGAAGAGTTACTTACATCTAATATAAAAATTGAAACAGGATGATTCATCACTTACTCCTTTAATAAATTAGATTATATAGTCTAATTTTAATGAATATAGAGTAAATAGTCAAACTTCCATCCCATTCGATTAAAATGCTCCTAAATAACGGTAAAACGTCGCCACTCTAGCGGAAGTAATTCTCGATACTGCCTTTGTAAAAACCGGTCGTCTACGAGCACAATGGTTCCATGATCCTCTTCCGAGCGGATTAACCGCCCTCCTGCCTGTAATACTTTGTTCATTCCAGGAAATACATAAGCATAATCATATCCGCTTTTTTCCTTTTGATTAAAATGATCTTTTATCAAATTACGTTCATAACAAAGCTGCGGCAGGCCGACACCTATCACCACTACACCATTTAACCGGTCACCCTTTAAATCAACACCTTCTGAAAAAATACCGCCTAATACGGCGAAACCGATTAATGTCTCGCTTTGATTTGGTTTAAATTCTGCCAAAAATAATTCTCTTTCCTCTTCAGACATTCCCGCACCTTGAAGTAAGGTATTGATTCCAGGGAATTCTTTTTTAAATTGTTCATACACCGCTAGTAGATATTGATAAGACGGGAAAAAGACTAAATAATTACCTGGTCGATTCTGTACTAAGGCATGGATCATGGAGGCAATAGGCTCTTTGGTTTTCTCTCTGTCACGATATCTAGTCGAAAGCGGCTTGATAAAAATATCTGTCTGTTCCTCTTTAAATGGTGAAGGAATCGAAAGTGAATAATCGTCCTCTTGGCCGCCTAGTATATCACGATAATAAGATAGCGGCGACAGCGTGGCAGAAAACAAGGCTTTCGAACGATAGTTTTTTCCCATCTTCTGCAGCTGTTTGGATGGGTCGATGCAGAACAACTTTAGTGTTATATCGTTATTATTTTTCTCCCCATAGATGACAAAGTGGTCATCAAGTAATTCAACAATTTTCAAGAAGGCATTCACTTGAAAGTACAGCTCCAAAAGGTTTGGAGCATTTTCCTTTTGTAGAAAAAGCTCTGCACCTTCATTAAATTGGGTTAATAACTCAACCAGTTCTTCATCAAGCTGCTCTAAAGTAAATTCACTCTGTTCCGGATGATTCTTTTTCAAAGAGATAAACCAAGCATTTATCTTAGAAGCACCATCATAAACAATCTTATTAACCGTTTTAAATTCCTTTTTCAATTGAAGAAAAGAATATTTCTTTAAAGAGGCAGAAAACATTTCTCGACCTCGGTCAACCAGATTATGAGCTTCGTCGATTAATAAAACTGTGGACTTCTTCTGATCCTCAAACAATCGTTTTAACGAGACGCGAGGGTCAAAAATATAATTATAATCACAAATGACAGCGTCAACTGCATAAGCAAGGTCAATTGAGAATTCAAAAGGACAAATGGTATGCTTACGGGCGTAAGTCTCGATTACCTCACGATTCATAGAATTTTCATTCGATACGATATCTAATACAGCTTCATTTATTCGATCATAATAGCCATCAGCAAACTCACAATAATCCTTTTGACATTTCGTTTCATCCTTAAAACAAACCTTATCCTTAGCGGTAATCGTTACGGTTTTCATACATAACCCGCAGGACCGCATACGTTCTGCAGCCTCTTCTGCCGTTGTCCGGGTTATAGTTTTCGCGGTAAGATAAAAAATACGATTTAAATATCCTTCCCCCATGGCTTTGACTGCCGGGAAAAAGGTTGAAATCGTTTTGCCAATCCCAGTCGGAGCCTTTACAAACAAACTTTTTTCTTCTGATATCGTTTTATAAACAGCGCCAGCTAATTTCCTTTGTCCAGCACGGTAAGATTCAAATGGGAAAACCAGTTGTTTACTACTATTATTCCGTGCTTTCCGATGATCATGAAGTAATTTAGCATAAGGGTAATAACTCTCTGCTACCTCATGAACAAATATCTCTAAATCCTCAAGGGTAAAACACTGTTTATAATATTTTTTCTCATCACTCTCAACCTGTACATAGGTAAGCTGTACGAAAATTTCCTGTAACTGATGATCCTGAGCATAAATATAAGCGTACATTTTTGCTTGGGCCCAATGAACAGGAAGACCTTCTTGTCCAAGGTGTTCCAAGTGATGAGAGGTGGATTTAATCTCATCTATGATTACCTCTCCGTCGCGGAATAATAATCCATCACATCTGCCATCAATTGTAAATACAAGGTCTTTAAAAGACAGGTCAGTCCGGAGATAAACTTCCTTTTGATCTGATTCTTGATAGGTATGTTGGATTTTTTGGTGAATTCTTGTTCCATCTAACAACGTGGACTGTGATCTGAACTTGGAATCAATACTGCCGCTTCTATAAACATGTTCCACAAGCGTTCTAACCGCTATTTGTATGGTAGTTGCCAAGAATATCCACCTACTCCAAAATAAGAATATATGTTTGTATATTATTATAACAGAATCCGATACATTTGGGACAATTACTCAAAAATCTATCTTCACCTTATGGAATGAACAAAAAAAATAGAGAACAAGAATCTCGCTTGTTCTCCATTACTTATTATGAACGAATTTGACCTGTCCCCTGCACGATTGCTTTTGTTGTAGTAATGGCTTTTAGCCCCATCGGTCCGCGAGCATGTAGCTTTTGTGTGCTAATTCCAATTTCAGCACCATAGCCAAATTGTTCCCCATCAGTAAAACGGGTGGATGCATTATGATAAACAACAGCTGCGTCGACTGCTTGGAAGAACAACCGTACATTTTCATCTTTTTCACTTATGATCGCTTCCGAATGCTTTGTACCGTATTGGTCAATATGTTGGATGGCTTCCTTCACACCTTTAACTACTTTCACGGCTAGAATTGGTGCTAAAAATTCATTCTGCCAGTCCTCTTCAACTGCTATTTTTACAAATGGGTATTGAGCAGCAAGCTCTTCATCACCTCTAAGCTCAACACCTTTTTCCTTTAAGGAATGAACCACCTCTGATATATATGGCCAATTCTGATGAAGGAGAAGGGTTTCAGCAGCATTACATACGGATGGACGATGCAATTTTGCATTTATTGTAATATCAATCGCCATTTGCTTTTGTGCACTTTCATCAATAAATATATGACAATTCCCAACACCCGTTTCAAGCACAGGTACTGTCGCATTTTGAATAACAGATTGAATCAAACCGGCACCGCCGCGAGGAATCAGCACATCAAGATATTCATTTAGTTTAAACATTTGCGAAGCTGTTTCCCTACTCGTATCCTCGAGCAGCTGAACGGCATCTGCCGGAATTTTACTATCGGCTAGAGCCTCACGCATTACTTTAACAAGGGCCTTATTAGAGTAAAGAGCCGAAGTGCTTCCTCGTAAAAGAACAGCATTTCCCGCTTTTAAGCACAGGCTGCCTGCGTCAACCGTAACATTCGGACGAGCTTCATACACCATTCCGATGACACCGAGCGGAACACGAACAGTATGAATCTGTAAACCATTCGGGCGCTCCCAAGCTTCAATGGTTTCTCCAATTGGATCTTGGAGTTCAATCAACTGACGAATCCCTTCCACGATTTGTTCGATTCTTTCTTCAGTAAGCAATAACCGATCCAACAAAGAAGGAGAAAATCCATTTTCCTTTCCTGCTTGAATATCTTTAGCATTTTCAGAAAGGATCAATTCCTTTTCTGTAAGTAATCGGTCCGCCATTTTTGCTAAGGCTTCATTTTTCTCCTCTGTAGAGAGAATAGCAAGATCCTTTGAGGCTATTCTTAGTTTTTTTGCTTTTTCTAGTAATTCACTCATCACAACATTCACTCCTCTGGCAAAGAGACCCAGTTATTTCGATGGATCACTTCTGCACGTTTATTGATGGAATAATTTTTCGTTTTCTCTCCAGGTAATCCTTTAATCAAATGTAAATTCTTAGAAGAATAATAGATTTGTCCTTTACCAATCAATTCACCTCTTTGATTGTGGACCTCGACAACATCCATTGCACTAAAATCACCAATTACCTTCGTTACACCAACAGGCAGCAGACTTTTACCATTTGTAACAATTGCCTCTTCTGCCCCGTCATCAATTTCGACAATGCCAGCTGTATGAGAATGATAGGCGATCCATTGCTTTTTCTTTTGCATTTGTGTCTGAAAAGAACCTCCAATATAAGTACCGTCGCCTCTGCCCTCTAAAATAGTTAAGAGTTTTTCCTTCCCTTGACCTTTTCCGACAAAGACACTAACTCCAAATGAAAGAGCCTTTTTGGCTGCCAAAAGCTTTGATTTCATTCCGCCTGTTCCCACGGAAGAACCACTTCCTCCTGCTGCTTCAAGCAGTTCATCGTTTATCCTCGGAATGAAGTCATATTTTTTCGCATCCTTCATCACTTTTGGATTTCCATTATATAAGCCGTTTACATCTGTTAAGATGATTAAAGCATTGGCATGTAAAAACCCGCTGACAAGAGCAGACAGCATATCATTGTCCCCAAAGGTTAATTCCTCAATTGAAACAGAATCGTTTTCATTAATAATCGGTATAACGCCCCTTTGAAGCAGTTCCGACATGGTATTGTAGAGATTGTGGAAACGCTCAAGACTGTAAAAATCTTCTCTAGTTAATAGAATTTGGGCTGGGACAATACCAAACTCTTTAAATTGTAAATGATAATGCTGCATTAATAATCCCTGCCCAACTGCAGCGGCAGCCTGCTTTCCTGCTGTACTTTTTGGTCTCGTCTGATAACCAAGCGCCCCAAAGCCTGCTGCGACTGCACCGGAAGAGATCAGGATGACATCATGTCCTTGTTCTTTTATGCAGGCAAGTGCTTCGACATGGTCACGGATTTTCTCTTCAGAAATACTTCCTGAAGCTGTAGTTAACGAACTGCTTCCTATTTTTACTACTACAAGTTGTTTCTTCATCGTACTCTTACCCCTCTAAAAAAAATAAAAAACGACTCTTCTGTCCTTATAAAAAGGACGGAAGAATCGTTTCCGCGGTACCACCTTCATTGATGCGTTAAGCACCCACTTTGACTCCGTAACGAGGGAGAACGGCTCATGTTTTCATAAGCGGTGTAAAAAGGGCAGGTTCAATCTCTTTCCCGTGAGAAACCTTACAGCCTTTGGGTTTCACTCTCTATCACGTTCCCAAGTTTACTAATCCCATACCATTAACATTTTGTAATTTTATTTATTATCTAAAGAAATGAGTGAATTGTCAAGGATGTTTTTTGAAAATTAAAATATTACTTCTTTCTATCATCTTAGTCATTTGATAAAAGAGGTCCGATTAAATAATCGGATACTTTTTCTGAATCTAATCTTGCTGCGATAAATGGCGGCTGCAGCCCTTTTCCTCTTCCCAGCTGGAAGCCGAGCCAGAGAACATGGCCGTCAATAACAACAAACGGGAATGGACATCGATCCTCCTGCCATAAGTCGGGCTGTATGTCTTGCCATGATTTCTCCGATATAACAGTGAGTGTGGCTGAGTGACTGCGATGAAGTAACACATTAGTCCATGACTCAGGTAAAACAATCGTTTCAGGCAAGGAAATAACAATTGAAGTACGGGCATTTTCTATGTCCTTGAGGACCTTATCTAATTTTAGTGCATGAATCCACTTTAATTTAGGGTGCTGATTTCTAATCCAAGTGCCAATATCCTTTGTTCTAACACTTTGCTGATGTTTTTCTTGATATTCAACAAGCTGTCTAATTGTTTTCCGATTATAGACGTGTTTACGGATAAAAGCGACATTACATACGTGGATAAATTTCCCTTTAGTTCTTGTAATTGCTACATTAATAAGCCGTTCACTATCTTTTCCGGTTAATAGCATTCCCGCTCGTTCCTGTGGATTGGAATCAACCGTATCAAAGATCATAACATCTCTCTCACTTCCTTGAAAGCGGTGCACGGTAGCAGAAATGATATCTGCAGTTAACCGTTCTTTTTCATATAAATCCTGAAGCAAGAGATCCATTAAATTTGCTTGTGCCCGGTAGGGTGTTACATATCCAATCGAACGAGCACCGCTTAGATAGGCTTCATGAATCAATTGAAAAGAAATCAGAACCTGCCATAAATTTGACCTAGAATTAGAACTTTTTTCATTAATACAAAAAGCACCCATATAGCTTGTATCTAAAAGAATGGCAGCCCGTTCAGAAAAAGGGGCTTGTTCAACAATCCTTCTTCTGCTGTTTTGTACACTTTCATGGTCACCTACAAGAGAATGATAAATGTATTCATTGGTAAATGCAGAGATATCTGGGTGCATCCTTCGTTGTTCTTTCAATAAGAATAAATGCGGATGGAGCTTTCCTTCCTCCACCCACTCTGCCACACCTGCGCTATGAAAAATATCCTCTTTCAGCCATTCAGTAACGAGAGAGTCTCTAGAGGAAGCGATTGGCGGTAATTGTTTAAAATCTCCGCAGATGATTACTCTTTTACCAAGTGAAGCAGCGAATGCTGCCTGTGGTACGTACGCCATACTTGCTTCATCAACAATAACAACATCAAATTCCTTCCCATAAATAGCCGGATCACTTGCTGCTTTTGCAAGTGTGGACCCAACCACAAGGGCATTCTTCACAAACTCTATTTCTTTTTGACGTATCTTTTCAAGCACTCTTGCAATCTTTTTCTCAATTTCCAATAGCTGATTCGTATCTCTTTTACTAAAGGAACGTGCTATATCTTGTTTTAGGTTTTTTCTTTCTTCTATTAATACATTTTTATCTTCTACAAGACCGTGTTCATGTTTCAGCAAAAGCTGACTGGTCGTAAGTGCTACTTCATTTTCCTCTCCCACACCGGTATTTGATCCGTACCGAAGAACATCCCCTTCTTTAAAACGGTTTTTCTTTTTAATAAAGTCTGAAGTTTCACTGATTAATACATCGACTGCTTGGTTACTATGCGAAAGAATAAGCACCGTTTTTTCTTGGAAATATTTATTCGCTGCAACCCGTGCAAGGGTGTAAGTTTTTCCTGTTCCTGGCGGTCCCCACACAAAGGTGACGGGATTGTATTTTGAGCGCAGCACTAGTTCATGGACATTACTTTTAATCTTTTCCACAGGGTGCTTTGCTGGCATTGAAGGGTTCATTAATCGGTTGACTCTTAAACGTTTCTGCTTGCTATTGTTGACTTCATCTAATCGTTGATTGAGTTGTTCCAATAGTTCCCAAGGATCGTGATAGATATAAGCTTCAGGGATTAAATCACCTAACGATTGCTCAAACTGAACAATCATTCCCTTTCCCTCAGAAGAAAGGGTCCGGCCTCCTTGTTTAACTCCTCCCCATACAATCGTAACGGAAGAACCTACTGGTATTTTTAATGAAAAGGCAGTATCAAAATAATAAGTAAAAGTTCGATCGTTAGATAGCAGCCTGCCATTTGTCACTCTATATTTGTTACTGCCATATTTTTTTAAGTATAGTATTTCATTTTGAAGTGCCTGGTGCCACTCTTTTAAATAAACTGTCTTGGTCATCATTTTCATCCTTTAACTACTCTAAATGGTCAATTTACTATAGCATGTTTTATCAAAAAAAATAAATCTAACTCGAAAAAATATAAATCTTTGTACCTAGTAAATTGTTATACACAAGATAGTTTCGACAATAAATTTATTATTTACCTAGATACCTTCGTTGTAAAGCCAACATTAAATTTACTTTGTTTCTAATTGAGTCATTTTTCCTATTTTACTTCTCGATCTCGCGAGTATTTTGTCATATTTAAAAAGATTCCCTCGATAAAAAAATTGCTGTTAACGTGTGGCAAAGAAAGGTATTTTCAAACTTAAAATTGAATAGTTATTTAGTACCAGCCGCACATGGTTGAATACTCAAAACAGCTTAAAACAAGGTCTTTATTTCGAGAACGGTTTGTGACTTTTGACCGGATATCCCTAGGTTCTGTGGATATACATAGGCCATTTGCTTGGTAAAACCATTTCTCTAGACTGTTTAAGGAGGTAAAGATGAAACGAAGAGATTTTGTTAAATATGCGGGAGGCGGTCTTGCTGCATTGGTTGTAGGGAGTGTGATGCCTGCTTGGATTTCCAATAATTCTCTTTTTGCGGTTAAACAAGTCCAAGAACTCAAATTTACGATAACCGACGCTTTAAAGGACATGATCACGCACAACAAAAACACTAAGGCACAATCCTACTTCTGGTTGTTCAAAGAGGCCAATTTTCCTGCAGAAATTCCTGGACCTCATATCTTTACAACGGAAGGCAGTCTCATTAAAGTATCCATTACAAATGGACTTGATGAACCACATGCTTTTTTCATACCTGGGATGGTGAACAGTGGTCCTATTGCACCTGGAGCAACAAAAAACGTCCAATTTGTTGCTTCAAAGGCTGGGACCTATTTATATTACGATAATTTAAATGCTCCAGTAAACAGAATTATGGGACTGCACGGTGCTTTGGTTGTCATGCCAAATCAGGCAGCGGCCGGACATAAATTCACACCTTATGCTGCTCCTACACCAGCAGTGCAACAGTTATTCGATGATTTAGGAACGACCTCTCACTTCCCGGGACTATCATGGGAACAGGGTGACGATACAACGCATACACCAAAATTCAGACAATATGTGTGGATACTCCATGCTGTCAGCTCACGTCTTTTTGCTGAAGTTGGAAATTATCCGCTAGGAAGAGACTATCCAGCAGCACAATTTATCAGTGCGTACCAAAGAGATCGGTACAGGTCAGATGGTTTGAATCGCAAACCAGACTTTTTTACGATAAATGGGCAATCAGGGTGGTTTGCAGCCCACAACCCTTATATCACACCGAGTCATCGAGTTGGCGAACCTGCGGTGATTCGAATATTAAATGCAGGCCTATCTCTTCATTCCCTGCACATTCATGCAAATCATGTTTATGTAACAGGAGTGAATGGTGTTGTGCAGCAAAATCCCCTTTGGGTAGATACCTATACAGTCAAGCCGTTGGATATAATCGAATGGGTTGTTCCTTTTACAAGGCCGCCTGATGTTCCCAATGAGCGTGGGATTGGTCTAGCAGATAAACCGCTCATTTCCATCGCAAATCCAGCCATTGAAGGATCTGTTCCTCACCCTGTCTGGCCGCCGACAGAGGAGTTGAACACCCACTTTCCGAAGAAAGGAACAAAGTCTGGGAATGTTGATATCTCTGTTCAATTATCGCCAATTTGTTATCCTATGCACGACCACTCGGAAACCAGTCAATCTGCTCAAGGTGGGAATTATGGTATGGGCATGATGAGTGGATTAGATTTTATTGGGGATCGAAACACTCCAGGCGGAGTCACAACCTTTCCTGATGCTGTAATGAGTCATGGTCCTTATGAGACTGGTCCAGCAGCAGGGCATGAGAAAGCACATTAACAATTGCTTGCAACCATTTAAAAATAAACGGAATAAATAAAGGAGCAATGCTATGTCTTTTACAAATCCCCAACATCAGATTGCACGCAGGTCAGTGGTTGGTCATGAGGGTGAATGGGTGAAATCGTTCGATCCACCACAAGAGAGTCCGCCGACTCCTGAGCTTTTGATTCCAACGAATCCTGTACCTAAGTTTGTTGCTGAAACCATCCCTGGTGCAACTATGCAAATTCCAAATAATCAAAGAGTCCACCTAATGCACGGCAGAGATCTAACGATGTGGGACGGAAGAAAATTAAGATTCTTCCTAATTAGTAACCCTGATGTACCAGAGACATCGGAAGGAACCTTTCCTGGTCCGACGATCCGGGTACCGCGCGGTGTCGTTTTTCATAGTTATGTTGAAGCACATGGTCAACCTGCTCATACCATTCATTGGCATGGAATCGAGCCTACTGCTATGAACGATGGGGTTGGACACACATCCATGGAATTGGGAGAATACACATATCAGTGGCAGCCAAATCATATCGGCAGTTATTTTTATCATTGCCATCGAAGTACGATTCAGCATTTCGACTTTGGCTTATATGGGTTTCTGATTGTGGAACCACCTAACGCCTATGACGCTAGTGATGGAAAAAATGTCGGCGGCTATCCACGTCGTACAGCTGCTAACCTAGCGAAATATCCAAATTTCCCTGGTTTTGTTGGAAGCAGCCTAGAGAGTGGAAATCCACACGCCATGACCGTGCCTTATGATGTGGAAGCTCTTTGGGTAATTGATGACATCGATTCTGTTTGGCGTGAGCAGGCTGATCATGCGCATCAGACTTTCCCAAAGATGGGGGATGAACCAGGTGTCAATGATGATTTTCATAAAAATGACAGAGGTAGCTATGATTTCTTTGCCTTTCATGATTACAATCCTGATTACTTTGTCGTCACGGGAGTTAATTTTCCAGGACGCATAGGCAGTACAGTATCAATCCGACCTGGATTAACGGTTCCAGCTGGGCTAAATAGCGGTGTTGCTGGAATGCAGATTTCTATCAACGCTAAAAGAAATCAGACGGTCCTAGTCCGATTACTATGCGCTGCCTATACAAAAATAAAGATTACCTTTCCGGTTGATGTAGTGGTTATCGCTGTAGATGGCAGGGCACTCGGTGTTCCTCCATTTGGCCGTTACAATCAACCCTATACGATTCCAGGCGGAGAGCCTATTGAAATGTCGACTGCCCAGAGGATGGATGTGCTATTTAGGTCTAGCAGATCTTTAAGTTCTTTTGGTCAGATCGAATATAGACATCATTTGAGCGATGCATTCCTCATAAACGGTAGAATACCTATTGTGATAAAATAAAGAAATAGCGAAAAGTCCTAAGTACATCAGACTTAGGACTTCTTTAATTTTAATTGATTTTTTTTATGCTATCACTAACAGTCTTAATAATGAAATTGATTTCTTCCTTCTTTATGTTTAATGGCGGAGATAGGGTTAACACATTATTGTAACCCGCTACAGTTGCTCCGTTTTTACCAATTAATAATCCTTCCTGCTTACAGGCTGCAATCACTTGATTAACCAGCGTTACCTCTAAAGGTTCCTTTGTCTTCTTATCCTTCACTAATTCAATTCCAACCAGCAATCCTTTCCCGCGAACATCGCCAACATATGGATGGTCCTTAAGAAGTCCTGTTAATTCGCTGACAATATGTTTACCAAGGTCACGCGAGCGATCAAATAGGTTTTCTTTTTCCATAATTTCTAGGTTTTTCAGCGCCAAGGCACAAGCAGCTGGATTACCGCCAAAGGTGTTAACGTGACGGAAGTAATCATACTCCTCTGTTCCTTTAAATGCTTCATAAATTTCTTTCCGGACAGCTGTAGCTGAAAGCGGCAGGTACCCACTCGTAATTCCTTTAGCCATTGTGATAATGTCGGGCTTAACATCGTAATTCATAAAGCCAAAAGCTTTTCCAGTTCTGCCAAATCCACAGATTACTTCATCGACGATTAACAGAGCACCATGTTTTTCACAAACCTCTTTGGCCGCCTTCATGTATCCCTCAGGCGGAACTAAGATTCCACCGCCCGTAATGATTGGCTCCATAATCATCGCAGCGATCGTTTCGCTTAGCTCCCACGTCATGGTCCGGTCAATTTCTTTTACCGATGAAAGTTCTTTTGAATCCGATACATTGACGTCATCCCGATAGGAATCTGGCGGAGAAACATGTATGAATCCAGGGGCTAGCGGCTCATATTTATATTTTCTTTGCGCTTGGCCGGTTGCTGCTAGTGCTCCAATTGAATTTCCATGATAACCGCGGTAACGGGAAAGTATTTTATATCGATTATATTCCCCTCTTTGTTGATGATATTGACGGACAATTTTAAAAGCCGTTTCATTTGCCTCTGACCCGCTGTTCGAGAAAAATATCACGTATTCATCGCCAAGCATTTCATTTAATTTTTTAGCCAGTTTGATAGCCGGAACATGGCTTTGAGTAAGTGGAAAATACGCCATTTCTTTTAGCTGTTCATAAGCGGCGTCGGCAAGTTCTGTTCTTCCATAACCTACATTCACGCACCATAATCCGGCCATTGCATCTAAGTAGCGCTTTCCATCGGTATCGGTTACCCAAGAACCTTCTGCCTTTGCAGCCACGATGGTGGACTGTGGATGATAGGGCTTCATCGAGTGCCATAAATATTTATCATCTTGTGCTAGTAATTCTTCATGTGGACGACCTGTTTGAACCATGTCCCTCCCTCCTTTACTATGCTTCAAAACGGGATGTAATCATTTTTTTACGAGTATAGAAGTTTAAGCCGTCTTTGCCATTAACATGGAGATCACCATAAAAGGAATCCTTCCAGCCTGAAAATGGGAAGAACGCCATTGTTGCCGGTACACCCACGTTAATACCGAGCATACCGGCATCTGCTTCTTCACGGAATTGCCGGATTGCTTTTGCATTATTCGTATATATCGTAGCTCCATTTCCATATCTTGATTTCCGAATATACTCCAATCCCTCATCTAAATCGCTGGCCCGGAGCAGACTTAAAACCGGGGCAAAAATTTCTTCCTTAGCTATCGTCATTTCAGGTGTAACATGATCGAAAATGGTAGCCCCTAAGAAGTTTCCTTCACAATGTTCACTTATCTCTTTACGTCCATCACGAATTAAGTCCGCACCTTCTTCAATCCCTTTCTCAATGTAGCCAAGAACTTTGTCACGATGTTCTTTTCTAATCACAGGAGTTAATAATACCTCGTCATCCATTCCATTCCCGATGACCAACTCATCTGCTTTTTTCGAAAGAGCCTTAACGAACGAATCATTGTCACCGACAACGACAACCGCGCTGCATGCCATACAGCGCTGTCCTGCACTTCCAAATGTAGAAGAGATAATATGCTGTACTGCCTTATCCATATCGGCATCCGGCATAACAATATGATGATTTTTCGCTCCGGAAAGGGCTTGAACTCTTTTTCCTTTAGCTGCTGCTCGTTCGTAAACATACTTTGCCACAGGCTGAGAACCAACAAAGGAGATGGCAGCGATATCTTCGTGATCTAGTAATCCATTTACAACATCGTGTGCACCATGGACGACATTTAATACTCCAGGAGGCGCACCCGCTTCAGAAAACAATTCTGCTAGTCTATTAGCCAATATCGGTGTCCGCTCAGATGGCTTTAACACAAAAGTATTTCCGCATGCAACGGCTAGAGGGAACATCCAAAGCGGCACCATCATTGGGAAGTTAAATGGAGTGATTCCCCCAACCACTCCTAATGGGTAGCGGAACATCTCCGAATCAATTTCTTCCGCAATTCCAGATAATGTTTCACCCATCATCAAGGTAGGTGCTCCAGAGGCAAATTCTACACACTCAATGCCACGCTGAACCTCCCCGTATGCTTCTTTAAATGCTTTACCATTCTCCTGGACAATCAGTCTAGCTAACTCTTCATGGTTATCACTTAATAGACTATGATATTTAAAGAGGATTCTTGCCCGTTTTGGTACCGGAACCTTTTTCCACTTGTTAAACGCTTCCTTCGCTGCTGAAACAGCCTCATATACATCCTCTTTCGTCGAAACAGGAACTTTTGTGAGTAATTCATTTGTTGCAGGATTGGGGACATCGAGTGTCTGGCAGCTGTTTGAACTCACCCAAACTCCATTAATAAGATTTTGTAGAACCGTAGTATCCTTTTTTGTCACGCTCATTAACTCTCCTCCCTAATGGTAGTGCTTAAACAAAAAATTCTAAAAGAGGATAGGTGAAGCACCATCCCCTTTCTTCGCAACTTACTTAATGCCTAGATTCTGTTTGATAAGTAAACTAGAAAAATACTTTCTTGCATTGGCAGTACCAATGAGCAATATTTCTTTTTCCTTGCTCGTTGGATGATAAAACTCAACTGAAGCCCCATCTAAATGTTCATGGACAGCATTAATTCGAAAACCCTTCTGAATGAAAAAATCAAGCTTATCTCGTTCATTAAGATATCGTTGATAATCTGACATCGTATCCTCCTACCATTTAGATATTCTCATTAGTCCAATTTTAGACTTGCTGGTGTTTCCTCTATAACCGGCTCGAATGCTTCTACAATTACCCAATCACGACCGACAGAGATTCCTAGATATTTTGCATCACTTGGATCTTCGATTTCTGCTTGTCGATACTTCCTAAACCACCAGTATTTCGCCAGGACATAATAAATAGCAGCACCAAGTAAGAATCCTACTAAAAATCCATATGCAGGAAATAAATAGGAAATACATCCGCCGATAATCCAAGCAATAAAGCCTGCAAGATTTACGCCGCCCCAATATCTAAATTGACCATGGTCTTCGTATAACTCCGGCACATTTACTCTTCTTTTTCGGATTAAATAATAGTCGGCAAACAGAATTCCAACGATTGCTGACAATATACCGCCAACGATAAGAAGAATGGGAATAATAACCCCGAATAACTCCCACGGTTGAACAATCGTGCCAACGATTCCAGCAGTAATAACACCCGCCCAAAATGGAAACTTTGGTCCGCCTACATTTGAGAAAATCGTTGCAGCTGGGACCACATTTGCAGCCGTATTCGTTGACCATTGGGCTAATACAATCATCAATAGTAAAACCGCTAGGACAATCCCGCTCGCTGACTTTTGAAGCGCAACCACTGGGTCTGCATTTAATACTGCAATGTAGGAGACTGCGCCAATGATAATCATAAAGGTTTGCGTTATTGGCATGGCAATAAGGTTGCCGATTAAAGAACTTTTATTTCTCTTAAACCAGTTCTTTTCGTTCACTGGAGCTTTCATGAAACGCGAAATGGACGGAATATCCGCACTCAATGTTGCCCAGAAGCCCATGTTACTAAAGATAACAACCATAAAGGCCGTGAACGCTGCACCACCTGTAACTGGGGATTCTACCCAGCTCCAAACCTCTCTGCCAGCAGCTTGCGCTTGGTCAGATAATGAAGAGTACATCCAAATCGAGATTAGTATAATAATTGGCGCTGCTAAATCTGCAAATCGTTCAATCGACTTAATCCCTAATGCTGTATTTATCAATTGAAAGATTGCAAAGATAATGAAGCAAACAAACCAATTATCAAAACCAGATAAAATATTTAAAATTCCGTTCATTGCTGTAGCACCAAAATAGGTATTGATTCCAAACCATGCGGAAGCTGTAACTCCCCTCGTGATGGAAGGAATATGAGTTCCAATCGTCCCAAAAGGAGCTCTCATGTACACTGGAAATGATAAACCATGCTCAATGCCTATATCCCCAATTAAGGAAATAAAAAATCCAATTGCAAGTGAACCAATGATGGTCGCTAGAATAACGAGAGGTAACGAAAGGCTTTGCACCCCTGCACCGCCAATGGCAAAGGTAGCGAGTACGACAACCATTCCGACCCACATAAATGAATAGCCTAATTTTGTGACTTTTCTGTCCTTTTGCTGAATGGGTAATAAATCAGATGACTTTAAGTGGCTTTTTTTCATATGAACACTCCTTTTCGGTTTATAGTACTAGAATTTAAACATTCAAATTCAATCACCGACAACAACAGAGGTTTTTTAAGGTAATTGCTTGCTGTAAAAGCAAGCAATTACAGGAGTTGTTCAACAATGTGGAGAAAAGGAATTACTGTTAAATGGATAAAGTTTCGCTTTGGTTTACTGGAGCATTCACATTGTATTTGGCTCTCTTTAGGTATTGACCTGAACCCGGTTTGCCGACGAACTGCTTATCGCGCACAACGAATTCACCTCTTGATATTACAGAAACTGGTTCTCCTGTGATTTTCATTCCTTCAAAGGCATTATAATCGACGGCCATGTGGTGAGTTTCAGCAGAAATCACTCTTTCTGCCTGAGGATCAAAGATAACGATATCGGCGTCTGCCCCTACTGCAATCGTTCCTTTTTTCGGAAATAAACCAAATAATTTTGCTGCTCGTGTGGATGTTAGTTCGACAAACTGATTTAGACTTATGCGTCCCTTCCTCACCCCCTCAGAGAAAAGAATTGAAAGACGATCTTCAATTATTGGTCCACCGTTTGGAATTTTGGTAAAATCATCTCTACCTAAATCCTTTTGACCTTTAAAATCAAAGGAGCATTGGTCAGAGCCAAGCGTTTGAAGCTGACCGCTCTTTAAGGCATTCCATAGGACCTCTTGGTTCCATTTTTCTCGTAATGGAGGAGACCAAACATATTTTGCACCCTCAAAATTTGGTTTTTCTAAGTAGCTTTGATCTAAAACTAAATATTGTGGACAAGTTTCACCCCAAACATTAAAGCCTTTGCTTCGTGCTTCGGCTATTTTTTCTACCGCATCTGCGCAAGAAACGTGCACCACATATAATTGCGAATTTGCCAGTCCGGTCAGTTTAGCTGCTCTTCCTGTTGCCTCCCCCTCTAATTCTGGCGGTCTAGTTAATGCGTGATAGATTGGAGCCTTGTTCCCTTCTGAAATCGCCTTTTTCGTTAAATAATCAATAACATCTCCATTTTCTGCGTGTACCATGACAAGTGCCCCATGTTCTTTTGCGGAAACGAGGGTGCGAAATAGTGTTTCATCATCTGCCTGGAAGACATTTTTATAAGCCATAAACACTTTAAAAGAGGTGATGCCCTCTTCATTGATTACATACGGAAGTTCATTTAAGACATTCTCATTGATTTCAGCAATCATTAAATGGAACCCATAATCGATAACTGCTTTTTCCTTCGATTTAGCATGCCAGGTTTGAATGGAATTTTTTAAGGGTTCACCTTTAGTGGTTAAGCAAAAGTCGATTATCGTTGTCGTTCCCCCGAATGCAGCGGCAATAGTACCCGTTTCAAAATCATCCTTGGTCACGGTTCCTCCAAAAGGCATATCTAAGTGAGTGTGAGGATCAATTCCCCCAGGAATAACAAGACAGCCATTGGCATCAATTATTTCTGCTCCTTGTTCTGAAAGCTGAGTGCCAATCTGAGAAATTTTTCCGTTTTCAATTAATATTTCTGCTGTATAAGTATCTGAGGCTGTTACAATCGTTCCATTTTTTATCAATTTCTTCATACCATTTCTCCCTTCTTATTTTTGACTATCAATCTTACATTCTACTGCGAGATTCAAGGCTGTCTGTCTTTCATTCCAGGTCATTGGAGGCAATTCATTTGGTACTTCAACCATATCGATTGCGCCATCAACCGGGCAGACAATAGAGCAGAGATTACAGCCAACACAATCTTCTTCTCTCACTTTCAAATAATCCTTCCCGTTTTCATCTGTTAACCGATCAATACATTGATGGGAGGTATCCTCACAGGCAATATGGCACTTGTTACAGTTGATGCACACATCGGTATTGATCTTTGCGACAATATTATAATTTAAATCTAAATTACCCCAATCCGAATATTTCGGGACGGATTTACCGATGATTTCGCTAACGGATTTAATACCCTTGCCATCTAAATAATGATTAAGTCCTTCAATCATATCTTCAACAATACGGAATCCATGATGCATAGCAGCAGTACATATTTGCACACCCGTTGCGCCCATTAACATAAATTCAACGGCATCCTGCCAGTTAGAAATCCCGCCAATACCTGATATAGGGACATTAATATTTGCATGCCGAGCGCACTCTGCCACCATGTTTAAAGCAATTGGTTTCACAGCGGGACCACAATAGCCGCCGTGCGCACCCTTACCGGCAACATGCGGTATGGTATTCCATGTATCAATGTCAACACCCATTAAACTGTTAATCGTGTTAATCATACTGATAGCATCGGCTCCGCCATTACAGGCTGCTTCCGCAGTAGCTGTAATATCCGTAATATTCGGTGTTAGTTTTACGATGACTGGAGTTTTTGCCACTTCCTTTACCCAATAGGTCTGACGTTCTACTAGTGCGGGAACTTGCCCAGAAGCAGATCCCATTCCACGTTCTGCCATTCCATGCGGACAGCCAAAGTTTAATTCAAGACCATCCACCCCTACATCCTCAACACGTTTAACCAATTCATGCCACTTTTCTTGTTTTGGCTCCATCATTAAAGAGGCAATAATGGCATGGTTTGGAAATCTCTTTTTCGTTTCATAGATTTCTTTTAAATTAACATCTAATGGCCGGTCGGTTATCAATTCGATATTATTGAACCCCGCCACCCGCTGTCCGTTAAAACTAATAGCTGCAAACCTAGAAGAAACATTTAAGATTGGGTCACCTAATGTCTTCCAAACTGCCCCGCCCCACCCCGCTTCAAATGCCCGCTGAACCTGATACCCAGAATTAGTTGGCGGCGCAGAAGCTAACCAAAATGGGTTAGGAGATTTTATTCCTGCAAGATTAATACTTAAATCAGCCAAATGAAATCACCCCTTTTTAATAAAAACACACTTTAATATAGGAAAGCGCTTACATCTTTTTATCCTTTGTAATGTTCAATTATTGTGCTAGCCCAGATGCTGTTAAATGTTGATGAATATTATAGGCTGCCAGTTTCCCTTGTTGTGCAGCAGTAACCACCATTGCGTCGCCATTCCCTTTTCCAAAAACAACATCGCCGCATGCATATATTTTTGGATTGGAAGTTTGATAAGTTTCTTTATTTACTTGAACGACACCACTTTCATGCTGTAGTTCCAGAGCCTTAATTAACTCCAAATGCCTTGTTTGGCCGATTGCCTTAATGACCGCATCCACCGGAATAACATATTCAGATCCTTCAACTGGATAAGGTCTTCTGCGCCCGTCTTTATCAGGCTCACCAAGATTCATTTTGATGCATTCAATCCCGATTACCTTTCCATGTTCATCCCCAATAATTTTTTTTGGTGCTGTTAACCAGCGAAACTCGACACCGTCTTGTTTGGCAAATTCATATTCAAAATCATAGGCCGTCATTTCTTCTTCTGTCCGACGGTATAGAATTTTTACATTTTCTGCACCTAAACGAACTGAACAAGTGGCACCATCAATGGCTGTATTACCTGCTCCGATGACAACCGCTCGCTTCCCAACAAAATCCTTAGATACTATTCCGCTTTTTGTTTCCTTTACAAACTCAATGGCATCGTACACTCCCTCTAGGTCTTCCCCTTCAATACCTAAATCAGGAACATGCGCCATACCAATCGCTAAGACAATACAATCAAAATCTTTAACTAAATCCTTTACGGACACGTCTTTACCAACTTTTGTTTTGGTTTTAATTGTTACATTAAGTTTTTCAACCTGTTCCACTTCCCAATACGAAATGGATTGTGGAAGACGGAATGAGACAATTCCGTACGTATTTAATCCACCCGCTTTTTCACCTGCTTCAAATATCGTCACTTCATATCCAAATCGTGCTAATTCCCTCGCTGCGGAGAGTCCAGCAGGTCCTCCACCCACAACGGCAACAGATTTACCATTCGGTGTCCCCGGCTCAAACAAGGTTTGTTCATTTTTAATTGCCCAATCTGTGGCATAGCGCTGGAGGTTACCTATCATAATAGGTTTTGTGGAATGGTTTAAGACACATGCCCCTTCACACAGCTCTTCTGTTGGACATACTCTAGCACAGCTTGCACCAACCGGATTCGAAGACATAATCGTCTTCGCGGATCCAAGTAAGTTACCTGATGAAATTTTTTTTATAAAAGTCGGGATATCGATACCTGTTGGGCATGCCTTTATACATGGAGCATCGTAGCAATAAAGGCAGCGATTCGATTCTTCCAATGCTTCTTGATTTGTAAGCGCCTGTTCTACTTCTTGAAAGTTTAGTTCTAGATCTGTAGTTGAAATTCGCTGTATTTTTTTCAATAAAAAAACCCTCCTTTGTTAAAAGTGATTTTACTGAAAAACTGCCTATGGCTGATTTTGCAGACAAAAAATATTGCCCGTATTTTACGAACCATTATTAAATTAGAGTCAAGAAGACATGCAATGTGGTACTTATTATTAGATGATGTTTTGAAGGAAAATTGCGATGTAAGGAGTAGTTGCGTTATTGAGAGAGTTATTCTTGTACCAATGTTACTCATTTATCAATTTATCACATATGAACAAAAAATTTTGTAAAATTACCTCGAAGCTGCTAATAATCATTGTTAAGAATATAAAAATTAAATTTTGTGGGAAAACCAATATTATTACATATTAAATAGAGTTAATATAAAAATCATTGGCAATTGATCTAACAAATAAATTTCCGACATTAGTAAATTAATTGACGAACAAAATAGCTATTTGCATAGCATAAAAATAATAATGTCACAATATCAAAAGATTAATGTATGTAGTTAATACACCCAAAGGGGATGTTAGAATGAACGTTCAAGAAATGATATTTGAATTTATAGGCGGTTTAGGGATATTTTTATTTGGGATTAAATATATGGGAGATGGGCTGCAAAACGCCGCAGGTGACCGTCTTAAAAATATTTTAGACCGATTTACAACCAATCCGTTTATGGGAGTTTTGGCAGGAATTTTTATTACTGCGTTAATTCAATCAAGTTCTGGTACAACAGCGTTAACGGTAGCATTGGTCAGCGCTGGATTTATGAAGCTCCGTCAAGCTATTGGTGTCATTATGGGAGCCAATATTGGGACCACTGTGACGGCCTTTATCATTGGAATCGATATAGGTGAATACGCCTTACCAATTATCGCCTTAGGTGCTTTATTATTATTTTTCTTTAATAAAAGAACAATTAATTCTTTTGGACAAATTATCTTTGGTTTCGGAGCGCTTTTTCTGGGATTGGAATTAATGAGTGGTGGAATGAAACCGTTACGCTCTTTAGAAGCGTTCCAAGACTTAACCGTTTCAATGAGTGCTAATCCGATACTCGGTGTGGTAATTGGGACTGTTTTTACCGTTATTGTTCAAAGTTCGAGTGCGACAATTGGAATTTTGCAGGAGTTATTTGCAACAGGTGCCATTAATCTCAAGGCTTCCCTTCCTGTGTTATTTGGCGATAATATTGGTACCACAATCACAGCTGTTCTAGCAGCGATCGGTACATCTTTAGCCGCAAGAAGAGCCGCAACGGTACATGTAATGTTTAATTTAATTGGTACACTGATATTCATGATTTTCCTAATTCCGTTCACCAAATTCATTGGCTATTTACAAGTTGCTTTAAATCTGAATCCGGAAATGACCATTGCCTTTGCTCATGGGATTTTTAACGTTTCCAATACGATTATACAATTTCCATTTATAGGGGCACTTGCTTGGATAGTGACGAAGATTATCCCAGGGGAAGAAAAATATGTAGATATGACTGTTCAGCATTTAAATCCAAAGTTAATCGAACACTCTCCATCGGTTGCCCTGGGACAGGCTAAAGAGGAAATCTTACGGATGGGAGATTATGCAAAGGATGGATTAGCTGAGGCAATTCATTTTTTAAATACACAAGATAAGAGCAATGCAGCACTCGCTTATCAATATGAAGAGGCAATAAACAAACTGGACAAAGCAATCACTGATTATCTTGTCGAAGTTTCTAAAAGCTCATTAACTTCTGAGCATTCTGAAGATCATATGAATTATATGAATATTATTCGAGATATTGAGCGAGTAGGAGACCACACTGAGAATATCATAGAACTTTTAGAACTTAGAACGACTAGAAAAGCACCATTATCCACTGAAGCTTTAGGTGAATTAAATGAAATGTTTCAATTAACTCTTGAAACACTAAACCATGCTCTTGAATCACTGGCAAAAAATGATCTAACACTTGCAAATGAAGTACTTTCTAAAGAAGTGAAAATCGACCGGATGGAAAAAGATTTTCGGAAAACACATATTTTGCGTTTAAATCAAGGTGCTTGTACGGGAGATGCAGGTATTCTCTACGTGGATGTCATTAGTAATTTAGAACGGATCGGCGATCATGCAGTAAATATCGCACAGGCTGTGCTCGGGGAGCAAAAAGCCCCTCAGTAATACAAGTAGTATAAAAAACAGGGATCATTCGTTTGAATGATCCCATTTTTAATTCATTTCCTACTCTACGAACCCAACCATTGAATCAATTTCATGTGAAAGATAAATTTGTTTTCCCTTCTTGCTTGACTGTGCTACAAAGGCCATTGCAGCTGCAACTTTTCTTGCTTGTATCCCGCGGTATGGACGAAGGGGACCAATCATAAGCTTGTTCAACATCCCGCTAACTTTTTCTGCGACTTTCTCTCCAAATCGGAACTCTTCCCTCTTTCCCAATAATAATGAAGGTCTAAAAATATGAAGAGAAGGTAAGTTTACTTTATACAGTGATTCCTCTACATCTCCTTTTACTTGACTATAAAAGAAAATTGACTTAGAATCTGCACCCATAGAACTTACAATGAGAAATTTTTCAACACCGCTTTCCTTTGCTATTCTTGCAGCCTCAACTGGATATTCGTAATCTACTTTACGAAATGCCTCTTTTGTCTTTGCAACTTTTATCGTCGTACCTAGGCAGCAGAAAACATCTGTAACTTGAAATAACTCACTGTAATTATGTAATTTATCGTATTCAACGAAATGTACTTCACATACTTCAGATTTCACTTCAATTGGTCTGCGAACCAATAAATGTACTTTCTGATATTGTCCATTTTCACTAAGAATATTAACTAATTCTTTTCCGATTAAGCCTGTCGCCCCGAGCACAAGTGCCGTTTTTTTTATTAGCTCCATATACATGCCCCTCTCAACATTAGGCGTTTTTCATTAATGAATTAACGTAAAAAGTTTTTCCAGCCCCTCCAATAGCCTTGGAGATGGACGGCAGTAAAGTTCTTCTTCAAGTATAAGGATGCTGCTATTGTCAGCAAACCCAAGCGTTTCATAGCCTGGACGATTGGTAACATTATTTTTCTGAACTTTTTCCTTTCTTACTCCTACCCAAGCAAGGCAAATAAAATCAGGTTTTCTACTCAGAACGTCCTCCCAATCTGTCTGCACACTGGCTAATTCCACGTCATGAAAGACATTGAAGGCACCCGCCGCTTCAGATATTTCGGTAAGCCAATTGATTTTCCCCGGTGTAAAGATTGGTTTGGGCCACCACTCCCAATAAAGATAAGGCTTCTTATTTATCTTTAATCCTTGTTGTTTAACTGCATCCAGCCTTTCTCGAAATTCTTTTGCTGCTTGCTTGCCACGATCCAACTGATTCAGAGCTTCAGCAGTTTTGATTAGATCTTCTTCAATATCCGTCAATGATTGGGGATTTAAAACGATGTGAGGGATGCCTCGCTCTACTAACGCTTCAACATTCTTTTCCATCCCTGGCACACTTAAAGAAGCAAGGACAAGGTCTGGCTGCAGTTCTTCAACAAGGTCTATATTGATCGATAAATCCGGTCCTAGTTTAGGCAGACTAGCTATAGACGCTGGCCAATCAGAATAATCGTCGACTCCCACTAAAAGATGAGACATCCCTAAGTATTCCATTATTTCAGTATTGCTTGGACACAATGATATAACTCTCAAAAACGATCCCTCCCTTAGTTTTATGTTACCTTAGATACAAACAAACAACCAGCATTTCAGCTGGTTGTTGTTTGTTTAATGGTATGAACTAAAGTGGATAAAAATTGATGTATTAATTGCAGTGCCTCATGTATGGTTATATCTTCTCTATATCCGTCTACATAATTTAAGGCAAAGTTCAAATCCCATAAACCATCGTCATGGCTAAACATTAAATCAAATTTCGCTTCATCGCTCTGTAATGATTGATTAAGCTGTTCCTTTAGCATTTTTTCAAACTTCTTTTGCAGCTTTAACCCCAGCATAACATCATACGTACCAAAGACATCATCGACCTCGAGTGATATAGCTTCCACACCGATTTCTTCAAATAAAACAGACTCCACATAAAGAAATTCACTCTTATGATCTTTTAAATATGTAATGGGGTGGTTTAAAAAACTCGACGATTCATTTGCAATCATCGTTTCTGTTTCCTTGCTGCAGCGTTCAATATAGGCTTCATTAAAACTTGTATTCATTTTAAACCTCCTATTTAGGCATTTCCACTCTTACTATAAAGTTATATCAATTAAAAAAGCAAATTTTAAAATAAAAAACGCCTACACTCACGAAGAGTTTAGACGTTTATAAATCATATTAATTTTCTGCTAGTTTATTATTTACGATTTTTTTCCCAACAGGGTTTTCTTCAATAGTATCTTCTGCCTGCTTCACACGTTTCATGAAGAAAGCAAGGATGAGCGCAACGGCTGCAATAAAGACGGATACGAAAAACGCAAAATTAATACCATCTAATGTTGCAGTCATCATGATTTGCTGCTTCATTTGAGCTAATGCTTCTTGTGTTGGCTGCTCAGTTAAATTTGCCATAGCAGCTTCACCAAGTTCCTTCCCCTTTGACTCTGCACGGTTAGACATGATGGTCACTAATAATGCTGTCCCAATCGCACCAGATACCTGCTGAAGCGTATTATTCATTGCCGTACCATGAGGGTAAAAACGTGCAGGCAGCTGGTTAAGACCGTTAGTAGAAACCGGCATCATTACCATTGACATTCCTATCATTCGAACAGTATATAAAAGAATTAAATGAAGATACGTAGTCTCAAATGTTAACTGACTGAAAAGGTAACTCGTTATAACTGTGATGGATAAACCAATAACAGCTAACACTCGCCCTCCAAATTTATCAAAAAGTTTCCCCGTAATTGGTGACATAACCGCCATACAAATCGCTCCAGGCAGCATCATAAGCCCAGCATCCATTGGCGAAATACCACGTAATGTTTGCACATAAATCGGCAGAAGCAACATACCAGAAAACATTGCCATCGTAACAACCATTGAAATAGCTGATGATAAAGCAAACATTGGATATTTAAAGATTTTAAAATTAAGCATTGGGCGTTCTTGTTTTAATTGACGTAAGATGAAAACAAGCAATGAGATAGCTCCAATCGCAATCGTCATGTAAACTTGTGGACTATCCCACCCCTGTTTACCAGCTGAACTGAATCCATATAGCAAACCGCCGAATCCTATACTTGAAAGGAATACTGAGAAGAAATCCAGACGAATATCAACCTTTTCTTTCTTATCTTTCAATAGGAAAAATCCGATTAATAGGATAATGATAGCAATTGGGGTAACAAAGTGGAAAAGCATTCTCCAGTCATAATGTTCAATTAACCAACCAGACAATGTAGGTCCAATTGCTGGTGCCCCCATTAAAATTAAACCAAATATCCCCATCGCTGCCCCTCTTTTTTCAATAGGGAAGCTTACTAACATGACATTCATTAATAGCGGCATCATGATAGCGGAACCTGCAGCCTGTGTCATTCTCCCAGCTAGTAAAACAGGGAAAACATGTGCAACCCCAGCAAGAATGGTTCCTGCTGTAAATAATCCCATGGCCACTAAGAAAAGATATCGTACAGAATATTTTTGTATCAAAAATGCGGTGGTAGGAATTAATACCCCGTTTACTAACATAAAGCCTGTAGTTAACCATTGAACAGTTGACGCGTCAACTTCCAAATCAGTCATAATAGATGGAAGTGCAATGTTTAGTAAAGTATTGTTTAAAAAAGCAATAAAGGCCCCAATCATCAGGATCGAGATAATCCCGTATGGGGGACGTTTCATTTCATTTTTTTCGTGTTCCATGTTTTATACCCCCTGTGTAAACTCTTTGTTCATTTTTTTATACCCTTGTTCCATGCTTATTAATAATATACCGGTAGTTCATTTTTTGCAATCAAAAAAGACTACAAAATTATGGATTTGTAATGCCCAAATTTATCATGTAGTATATTTTTATACAGGTAGTATAATTCGGATAATAGGTGATAAAATGAATGATCGAAAACAGCATGTCATAAATAAGGCCCATCAATTATTTATTGAAAAAGGTTTTCAAGCAACATCAATTCAGGACATTTTAGACTATAGCGGGATCTCAAAAGGAACCTTTTACAAATATTTTTCATCAAAGAGTGAACTATTAATTGCCATTTATAAAGCAGTTTTTAAACAACTCCAGAAGGATAGAAATGATTTATTAATTGGGAAAAGCCCTTCAGATATCGAGGTTTTTATTAAACAAATAGAACTGCAAATGATCTCTAATCGAAAAAACAAGTTAATTGCTCTATATGAGGAAGTCAGTTCCACAAATGATGCAGATTTAAAACAATATATACGCGTTGCACGATTACGTTCACTAAGATGGATGGTTACCAGATTTATCGATATCTTCGATGAAAAAAATAAACCATATTTATTAGATTGTGCCATTATGTTTCAGGGACTCTTGCAGAACAATCTCCAATATAATCGCTTGGCAACCGATTCAAATGAGCAAATTAGTAATGTCGTTAGATACAGTGTGAATCGGTTAGTTAAAATGGTTAAGGAAGTAGCTGAAGCTGATGAACAATTGCATCAGCCAGAGTTATTAGAACAATGGCTGCCTAGTCTTCAGAAAAATAATCATGAATTAATCATTCAATTTTACAAAATCGTCAGTCCTATGAGGAATAGCATTACAAAACACTTTCAAGATAAAATCGACCAAGAAAAATTTAATGAATTGCTAGACTTTATCCAGGAAGAAATTATGCATACTAGGGCACCACGAAAATTTCTCATTGAAAGCGCCCTTCAAACACTGCTAAACAACCCAGCAGACGTCTGGAAAAAGGAGCTTCTACTTCTTAACCAGATTATTACTGTCTTTTTTCAACAATTAGAGGAAAATGAAGAAGATGACCACTAAAATAGACATTTTTAAGGAGAATTTTCTAGACTGAGCTTTTGCCCACTAAAAAACTTAGTTAGACAGAACAAAGAAGGATGGAGATAAAAAGCTCCATCCTTTTTGTTTTATATATCGTCTTATTTAGGTTCTACGTGAACATGTACATCATACACGTTATGTGTACGGATTAGTTCTTCTTCGACTTTTGTGGCAATATCATGAGCATTTTTAACATCTAATGTGGAATTAACGAGTATGACGACGTCCACGACAATGTTGTTGCCGTAATTTCTTGCTCTTATCTCTTTTACACCTTTAACACCGGTACACTGATGGATGGTCAGTTTATATAGTTCAATTTCCTTTTCATCAAATCCATCCGTTAAATAGAGAGAGGCTTCTTTAAAAATGTCCCATGCCGTCTTACAGATGAGAAGACCGACAATTACTGCAGCTAAAGGATCAAGCCAAGGGAGTCCAAACTGTGCACCCATGATACCAATAAAGGTACCCACACTGACCCAGGCATCAGAGAGATTATCTTTTGCTGCGGCCATGACAGATTGACTGTTTATGTCTGTTGCTAGTTTTTTATTATACCGATAAACCCAGTACATGACGAACGCACAAAAAAGCCCCGTCCAGGCCGAGATTACATCAGGTGATTCTTTTTGCACGTTAAAAATACTAACAATTGCTTCGTATGTAACCTTCAGACCCACTGCTGCCATAATAAAGGACGCGACCATTGAAGCTACGGTTTCTGCTTTCCAATGTCCATAAGGATGGTCATCATCTGCAGGCCTTTGGGATAATTTTAATCCTATAAGAACTGCAACTGAAGCTATAATATCCGTTGCATTATTTAACCCATCTGCTTTTAATGCTTCAGAATTAGCTACATATCCAACTGCAAGTTTTACTGCAGACAAACAAATATAAGCAATAATACTTATGATGGCTCCGCGCTCTCCTCTTTTCAAATCCAAAAATGCTTGTTCTTCTACCATTTTCATCACCCACTTCTACTCCTTATCTATATTATTGAACAAAAGCATCTAGTGGGTCTAGAGAAACCTTTTTCCCCTCTTCGAACTTTCTAACAAGTACGAAAAAGAGTTGGTTTAGGTAAACAATCGCGATGGCTTAACCTTGAAATTCTGCTGGCAGTTAAGTATTCTAAAAACATATTGAGCAAAATTAAGGATGTGTTTAACCTGCGATTAAATAAATTTATTTCCGAGTCTGGAAAAACATCTAGACGCGGTGCAGATAAATGGATAGAAGAAGGAAGAGTTACGATTAACGGGAAGGTAGCAAAGGTAGGCAGTCAAGTCGAGCCTGGGGATGTGGTCCGTGTTAACGGTGAAACCATCCGGGTAGCCAAAAATAATGTTTACATTGCTTTAAATAAGCCTGTAGGAATTACTAGCACAACAGAAAGACATATTAAGGGGAATATTATTGATTTAGTCAATCACCCGCTGCGCATCTTTAACATTGGTAGATTAGATAAAGATTCAGACGGGTTAATTCTGCTTACGAATGACGGAGATATTGTTAACGAAATATTACGTGCAGAAAATAAACATGAAAAAGAATATATCGTTACGGTTGATAAGCCTATTACTTCAGAATTTTTAAAAAAGATGTCAGAAGGAGTTAGAATTCTTGATACGAAAACTCTCCCATGTAAGGTGGAACAGCTGTCAAAGTATGTTTTTAAGATTATTTTAACACAAGGACTGAATCGGCAAATTCGCAGGATGTGCTCTGCTCTGGGGTATTCCGTTGTTCGCCTCCAAAGAATTCGAATCATGAATATTCACTTAGGCAGCCTCCCTGTCGGTCAATGGAGAGATTTAACGAAAAAAGAAAAGCAGCAATTATTTAGTGATCTTAATTACGAACCGCGAGAGTGGTGAAAAGAATGAGTCGAAACTTGAACAGTTCGACTCATTTTTTATTTGCTTTAATTTTCAAATAATATATGATATTACTTAGGAACACGAAGGTTTTTAAGGAGGAGAGATAAGGTGGTAAATACAGTACAAAAACGCCGCAACCGCTCAGAGGTCCCACAGGAATTAACATGGAATCTTGATGCTCTCTATGTGTCAGATCACGCATGGGAAGCAGAACTTGCTGTAATTGAAAATGAAACTGCAAAGATAGAGGGCTTTAAAGGTACGTTACATATTAGTTCAAAAGAGTTACTAGCATGCTTGATTGCTCAAGAGCAACTGTTAATGAAAATGGTCAAAGCAGCAACATATGCAAGTTTAAAGCAATCAGCTGATGGGACTGATCCTGTCAATCAAGCTAATTCAGCCAAATTAGCTGCACTAAGGACAAAAATGACAGCTGCATTATCATTTATTCATTCTGAGATCCTCTCCCTTGAAGAAGGTACCGTAGAAAAATATCTTCAAGAGAATGCACAACTGCAGCCTTTCCAAAAGGATTTACTCGAGCTGCTTGAGACGAAAAAACATCAGCTGACACCAGAAACGGAAGAAGTATTAGCTGCTTTAGGCGAGGTACATGGAGCTCCATATACTATTTATAACATGGCTAAATTAGCAGATATGGAATTTTCCCCTATCATTGATCGTGAAGGGCTTGAATTACCTGTTTCATTTGCTTTATTTGAAAACCGCTATGAATTCTCTGCAGATACAGAAATGCGTAGAAGTGCCTATGACTCTTTCGTTTCTACACTAAAACAATACAAAAACACAATTGCCGCAGCCTATTCTACTGAAGTAAAAAAGCAAGTGACTCTATCTCGTTTAAGAAACTACCAGTCAGTTGAACAAATGCTCTTAGAACCACAGCAAGTAACATTGGAAATGTACAACAACCAAATCGATATTATCTTTAAAGAGCTTGCCCCTCACATGCGCCGGTTTGCTCAGTTGAAGAAAAAGGCGCTAGGCCTTGATGTCATGAAATTTTGTGATTTAAAAGCACCATTAGACCCTGATTTTGATCCAGAAACTACTTATGAAGAAGCAAGTCAACTTATCCTTGATTCGTTAAAGGTCATGGGACCAGAATATAGCGAAATTATTGAAAAGGGTTTTAAAGAACGTTGGGTCGATCTTGTTGATAATATTGGGAAATCAACAGGTGCCTTCTGTTCAAGCCCTTATGGTGCACACCCCTATATCTTAGTAACATGGCAGGATAATATGCGCGGCTGCTTCACCCTAGCACATGAATTCGGGCACGCAGGTCATTTTTACTTAGCAAACAAAAATCAAAGAATTATGAATGTCCGCCCTTCCCTGTATTTTATTGAAGCTCCATCCACGATGAACGAGCTTTTATTAGGACAGCACCTGTTAGCAAATAAACAAGATAGCGAAATGCGTCGCTGGGTAGTACTTCAGCTGCTAGGAACGTATTATCATAATTTTGTTACTCATTTACTGGAAGCTGAATATCAACGCAGGGTGTATGCATTAGCTGAACACGGAAAAGCCCTCACAGCTAATACTTTATCTGATGTGACTAGAGCTGTACTTACAGAATTCTGGGGAGATACGGTGGAGATTGATGAAGGTGCTTCCTTAACTTGGATGCGCCAGCCACATTATTATATGGGCTTATATCCATACACCTATTCTGCTGGTTTAACTGCCTCCACTGCGGTAGCGCAATTAATTCAGGAAGAAGGTCAGCCTGTTGTGGACCGCTGGCTGGAGGTACTTCGAGCTGGTGGAACGATGAAACCGCTTGAACTTCTGAAACATGCTGGTGTTGATATGACAACACCGGAACCAGTCCGTAAAGCAGTTGCTTATGTAGGTTCACTAATTGATGAACTAGAAAAATCATACGTGTAAAAAAGTGCCTGGCACCATCTCAAATATGAGGTGCCTGGCACTTTTTTTTACTATTTATGAAGAGCCGCTGGTAACGACTGTAATGAATAATAATAAAAAAAATTATACACAATATTTTTTAAAGGAGGTGTTACGATGAAGCATGTAAAAGCTTTAGCCATTAAATTCGTTGCAAGTCTTGTCCTTTTGTCGCTTATCCTTGGTTTACTTTTTGACATGGCATTTAGCAATATCTTTCTCATCACACTTGTTCTAGGTGTAGCAGCCTATCTAATTGGTGATCTGCTGATTTTACCAAGAACCAATAATACCATAGCAACGATTGCGGATTTTGGTTTAGCACTTTTCATCATCTGGCTAATGAGTGAAAACCTAACGTATGGAGACAATCATTTCTTAATGTCTTTAATTGCCGCTGTTGGCGTTGCTTTATTTGAGTATATGTTTCATAAATACGTTGCAAATAATATCGTTAAAAATAAAGGCGGACAGCAACAGCAAACAGGGCAATTACAATACCAAACAGAAGCATCTGAAGAGTTGACCCCAGTAAGACAAGATGTAAGAAGCTCACAAGAAGAAAACCAAAAGCCTCAATAAAAGGTACAAGCTCCCTCTGAATCTACTGAGGGAGTTTGTGTTTTTGTATAAACATATATGATTTTTTTTTTAATACCTAACCTTTTGAATTCTGTTATCCATTTCATAAGTGAAAGGTTTTGGCTGTGCACTAATGAAGTCTACCAATACATCTAAGTCAACAGGTCCTATTTCTTTATTTTGTGCTTTTGTAAATACTGTAAAACCATCTCCACCACCTGCTAGGAAAATGTTTGCTGCTACAGTATAGGTTTTATTCAGATCGATTTGAGTGCCATCTGGCATCAGAATATTTACAACCCTCTGTCCAATCGGAGCATTTCCATCCCAAGTGTAGGTGAAACCGGAAATTTGAAGGATTGTTGTTTTTGCTCCCCACTGTTGATTCAGCACGTCACGTATTTGCTGTCCTGTCATGGTCATTTTCACCATATCATTATTAAACGGTTGAACGGTGTATACTTCTCCCCATGTAATGTCCCCTGGATTAATGTCAGCTCGAATACCGCCCGGATTCATAAAGGCTATGTCAGTATTCAATGCCTGTCTTTGAGCATCGGCTATTAAGTCACCTAGTATCGATTCGCCATTTTCATTACGAAGCGCTGTTAAATTAACTGAAGTGGTTCCGATTACCCTGTTCACAATCGGTTCAACGGTCGCTTCGTATTTTGATATCATCTCAGCGATTTCCTGATCTGGTTCAATGCCCGCTTGAAAAGTTGTAATGATTTCTGCTCTCTTGGAGACGATATCTTTCGTCTTTGGGTCAATTTCAATATCGACATCTGAAAATGCAGTACCATATGAATAGGATTGAACAACTAGTTTATTATCAATTAGGGCATTCATATAAGCGTGATTATGGCCGCCAAAAATGATATCTACTTCATCATCGATCTTATTAGCCATATCAACTAGCATTCCAGTTGGATTTTCACCTTTCACACCCGAAGTACCTGGATTGTGTGCCAATACAACGATAGAGCGAACTCCTTGCTTTTTCAATTCTGCAGCATAACGGTTAATAGCTTCCACTTCATCAGAAAAGGTTAATCCGGCAACTCCGCTTGGGACAACAATCGTCGGTGTCTCAGTCGTTACAACACCGATAAAACCAATTTCCATCCCATTTACTTTAAGAATTTCATAGGGCGGTAAAATGGATTCACCGGTTTTTTGATTGATGACATTGGCTGCCAGCCAAGGGAAATCGGCTCCAGCAAAATTTCCGGTTTCTTCATGCGGCCCGCCATTGATTAGACGAAGTAACTCTTTAGCTCCCTCATCAAATTCATGATTTCCTACTGTTCCAATATCAAAGCCGAGTTTGTTCAAAACCTCTACTGCTGGCTCATCCTGTAAAAGGGCTGAAGCAGGAGGACTTGCCCCGACCATATCCCCAGCTTGTACAAGAAGCGTGTTCTTATTCTCTGCTTCCCTTTGTTTTAAATAAGCTGCTAAATAATCTGCTCTGCCTGCTGGTTTTCCGCCAACATTACGCGTTACATTAATTTGTCCGTGTAAATCGTTAATTCCCAGGAGTTGAACCTGTATATAACGGTTATTTGCAGCAGGCGGTTTTTCCTTTTTCTGTTTTGTTTCTGGACGATTGGAAATATGACCATGATATTCTTCTGATAACCCTTGGTCATTTCCTACGTTTTGATTGGGACTAACATTACCTCCATTGTTTTGCGAGGTAGCTATAGGATTGAAATTGTTGGTATTGTCGGCTACTTGTCTTGGGTGTCGGTTATTTGCTTGGTTTCCATCCGAAGCATTTTGGTTACCCGCACAACCCATTAAACTAATCGTAAGCAGAAATACAAGCATCTTATAAATCCATTGCATAAAATTCCTCCTAGGTTTTTCTATAAACATTGGTATTTTTTGCTTTAAAACAAGGATTATTCAGATTGACCATTTCTAAAAGTAGTTATTATTGATGTCTTGAAGGCTTAGAAACACAAAAAACCACGATGAAGAGTAAACCTTTTCATCGTGGTTTTTTGTTGTTATAAATTTAATTCAGCACCATTAATGTATATTTCAGTGTCAGTAATAGGATTAGATGGCTAGTTATGATTTATTTGGTTTAACTTCTCTTGTGGTTAAAACCGATAGTGCGTCCCTTACATCCAGAGCAAATTCGATAGGTCGATCGATTTTTTCAAAATGAATGTACATTAACCTTGGATTATCAAAAAGCCAGTGGTTATGAAATGCTGTAACAATAATATTATGTTCACGAAGAATACTGATAAAAGGGTTCAGTTCTTCTTGGAGAATAACTGTTTCACCACTGCAAAGTGCCCGTCCGTCTGAGGAAAGCGATTCAAACACAAACATTTGCGGTAAGGCAAGAAATGATCGCGTTCTTCTGCCAAGTATACGCGCCATAATATTAGTCCGTGAGTTCATCACTGTACAAACCCCATTTTCAAATGTGCTCATACCACCGAGAATCTCATGAAACTCCTCGCACAATTCTTCTGCCCTTCTATTGGTGGCCTGTCTAGTCCGGTTCGAACGGCCGATATTTCGTGTAGTCAGTACCTCAAGGGCATCTGCAACCTTACTAGCAAAGTCTAGCGGCTCATCGATGGATTCAAAATGAATATACATTAAACGAGGCTCTTCAAAAAGCCAGTGGTTATGCAAGGCAGTTACGATAATACCCTCCTCGCGCAGCCTCGTAATAAAAGGATTAATCTCCTCCTGTAAAATAACGGTTTCTCCCAGACATAATGCTCTGCCGTCACTTCCCATATTCTCAAAAGAAAATGCTTGTGGAACAAACATAAAAGACTCAGCCCGGCGGCCTAAAACCACAGGATGGATATTTGTCCTGGACCTCGTTGCTGTACATACTCCATTAATTACAGTAGGAGTTGCACCAAGTATTCTAGCGAACTCTTGACATAGATCACTTGGCTCCATATTATTCATATTGTGCAAAACGAATCATCTCCTGATAAAATTTCTCTCGAGATAAGCTATTCCAAATGAAAATTTTGGACAGGGCTGGGACCTAGTTTAAATAAAGTTCACACCAATGAGGCACATCTATTAAGCAAAAAGAAAAGACGTGGGGTTTAGACACGTCTATCTAGGTTATATTTATCTCTTTTGAAGTAAGGATTGGTAGGCTGCTGACGTTCTCATCTCAACAGTTAGGGTTCCATTCGGATTATATATTGCTTTAACTAATAACGGCACACCAGCAGTGTTCTTAAATTGAAAATCTTTTCCGCCATATGAAACCGTCGCATCCCGCCCTACAGGTACATACCCCACTGTTAGAGAATGATGGTGCCATTCCACATATTCAACAGCTAGTTGATCAACTGCATTAAACAAGGTAGAAGATGTTTGACAAATACCACCGCCGATTCCCATGACCAATTGCTTATTTACAATCTCCTGGGCAGGCTGGTATCCATGTGCTGCATCACTTGGTCCAACCGTATGGTTAAAGGAGAAAATATCTCCCGTTCCAACAATCACATTATCAATTGCTTGTGCTGACAATTCAATGTTTCTATTTCTCCCTGTTATACTAGGATTAAATTTTGTTGTATATGCCGCTACGACCACTTCTGATAAATGGGCAGTATCCTCTGGCTTATAGCCGCTTTCAGTCACATAGATTGGCAGGAAAACCTCTCCTCCATCTACTGAAGCCTCAATAATTTTATTAACCAGTTCCGCTTCTTCCAGAATGACTCTTGGCTTCCCTTTGATGATCTGACCATTGGCATCAATTTTATCTAGGACCATCTTCGTGTCATATCCAGGAGTCAAATCTGTTCCTCTTGCTAAATCTCTAGCCCATTTTTCAAGCTCTTGCTTATATTTATCATTATCTATACCATATCCCATTTCAACAGGAATAAGGCTTTTAATAATGTTTTTTGAATTTGGATCCAATACATTAACTACTTTAGGCTTTTTAGCTTCTTCCTCTGCTTTTCGTTTTGCTTCCGCTTCTGCCGCTGCTTTCCTTGCCGCTTCCTCTGCAGCCTTTTGCTCTTCAAGCTTCTTTTCGAGTTCTGTTACTTTGTTCTCCAGTTCTGCTTCCTTACCATTCGTTTTTTCTGCGCATCCCACTAACCCTAGTAAACTACCAGCTAATATGAATGAAATCGCCCAGGCCCGTATAGACATTTACTTCTCCTCTTTTCCCCCAAATCTCTTCATTTCCCACGCAGCACTTCCAAATATTCAGAAAAAGGTTTTGCTTTCATTCTCCTAATCTATTCCGCTTTCCGCTACAAAATTCCTGCAAATACCCCAAATAATTTCCTGAAATTGGATTCATCATATTAGACGGTCTTCATCCAAATTGGTTACGAAACTTTTATGTATTTTTGTCATGCCTATTGTGTTTGCAAATACATGATTCTACATGATCATTTACCATTCCTGTCGCCTGCATAAAGGCATAACAAATGGTCGACCCTACAAATTTAAATCCGCGTTTCTTCAGATCCTTACTTAATCGATCACTTATATTCGTCGTAACTGGAACTTCTGATAAATCTCTAAAGTGATTAATAATCGGCTTCCCACCTACAAAAGACCAAATATACTTGCTAAAGGAACCAAATTCTTCCTTTACCTTCAAAAACGCCTTTGCATTTGTAATAACTGCATTGACTTTGAGTTTATTTCGTACAATACCTTCGTTCTGCAGGAGTTCTTCAATCTTCTTTTCATCGTAGGAAATGATAATATTGGGGTCAAAATGGTCAAATGCTATTCGATAATTTTCTCTTTTTTTTAGAATTGTGTACCAGCTTAGCCCTGCTTGAGCTCCCTCTAAATTCAAATATTCAAATAGTAATGTATCGTCGTACACAGGCACGCCCCATTCACGATCATGATAATCAATATAAAGGGGATCCTGATTTACCCATCCGCATCTATTCATTGCACATTCCTCCTAAATAATTTCATTTTAAATCAATGGAAGTTATTGGTTCAATGCTACGTCCTTCCCTTTTGCCCTTCATCCCAAATAGAATTCGGATGAAGGAAATCCTTGAAATGAGAAAATGGTAGATGGTCATTATGATAACAAAAGCAAGGGTTAGAAGAAAAACTAGCTTTACTTGTATTGAAGAGGCAACATCTGCAATCATAAACCCTAATGTTACAATTACCGGCTGATGAAGTACATAAAATGGCATAGACGCTTGGTTCCCATACTTCAGCCATTTATTGGAGAAAGATAACTTTTTGTCAGCCAAGGTAAAAATTACGACCAGCCAGCTCCAGCAGTTTAAAGCTTTAACAGCTGCTAGGAGGATGGATATCCCCTTACCTGACGCAGGCATACCTGTCATGAATCCATACACAAAAAGTATAGTGGTAAAAATGGCTATGGTCATCGTCATTGGAAGTATCCTTTTAGCCATAGACTTAAAGGATGCTTGTGTGAAGAAATAAAAACCATAAAGAAAAATGACCAGATAAAAACTAATATCCCAGCCTCCTAGGTTTACCACATCTACCAGAACGGATACGATCATCAAAGGCAGGGTTAAAACTATTAGATGAAATGGTTTAATCTCTTTTGTTACGGAAGGTTTCTTTCTCAAAAACACAGGCAGAGTAATGAAACTAAAGACCAGCAGGACCAAAAGATACCATAAATGCAATCCTACAAATGCAAAATTTCCTGACCCGCCGATGTCGAGATAAACTCCATCAAAATACTTCGGAAACCATGAAAAAAACGAACCAGAAAACTGTCCGTGACTTACACGTTCCATATAGATTTGAGGAGGAGTTAGGATCATAACACCAAATAATAGTGGTACTCCAAGCCTAGCTAATCTTTCCTTTATATATTGTTTGCCACTCCTTTTCTGTAGAGCATAGTACGTATTGATTCCTGATACTGCGAAAAAGACAGGCATTAACCAACTACTCATAAATAAAGAAATGGCCGTAATGTAAGTCGGGTCAGTCTCATTATTTTTAACATGCCAAGCCCATGGATTAAAAAACATAAAACAGTGGTAAATAAAAACGGCAAGCGTTGCTAAAACACGAATCCAATCTAAATCATATTGTCTTTTCATTTATAGTCTTTTCTCCTTCAAAAATAGTAAATACTTATTTAACCGGTACTATTTTACTACATAAAAATAATAGTAAATGTCGAAATATGGAATTCTTTCCAAATAACCAGTCGAATTTAGCTCAAAATAAAAACATCGAAAAAATTTCTATGGAAATGTAACGGTTTCATTGACATAGGACATTCGTACAAGCAATTAATCCTCTAGAAAATAAGATACATAAATTAAGTTTTTTTTGGAGGATATATATGGAAAATAATCAACTGTTTTTTGCGATATTAGAAGGTTCAGAAGAGGTTCCACCTGTTCGAACAGATGCTTTTGGGTTTGCAAAATTTAAAGTTAGCACAGATGAAAGAAGGATCGGATATCGACTAACTGTAAAAAATCTTAATAATTTTACTCAAGCTCATATTCACATAGGAAGAAGAGGTGTAAACGGTCCTGTTGTCGTCTTTCTATTTGGTCCTGCTGACCCTAGTATAAGTGTAAAAAAAGGAGTCGTTGAAGGAATCATTACAGCAGATGATCTTGTTGGTCCACTTATGGGACAATCACTTTCAGATTTGATAGAACTTATGAGAGATGGTAAAACATATGTCAATGCTCATACAGTCCAAAATCCTGACGGAGAAATCCGTGGACAAATTAAACAGTTTAACAACCATTGCTAATTAAAACAGGAATAAAAGCTAAACAGCCATCAAACGATGGCTGTTCATATTTTATAATAATCTAATATTATTCGGTAAAGTAACGGAGGTTAGGATACTGGTCTCTTTCACTCTGTCGGCAGCATATGACGATCCACTCAATACATCATAATCTAGGTAACCAGGGTGACACATTACTTCGATAGTTTGATTGTCTACATCTCGCTTAGATATTTCATAAAAATAATCGTCGGTAACACCCTCTCCATAAAAATCATGAAAAAAGCGGTCTGTAAATGAAGTCACCCCTTCAACATGATGTTCTGCTATTCGCCTTACAGGTAAATTGTACTTTTTTGACAACCTCTGTATCACAGGTAAGAATTCAGGAATACTGTGGACATGATGATGACTGTCAAAATGAGTAGCCGTAAGTCCACAGTCTAAAAACCGGTCGATTTGTGCTGTCCATTCCCTTTCCAATTCTATTAACGATAGGTTATGATCTTTTAAAGTATCTTTTATTCTTTTAAACTTCCCCTGCTCATCAACGAGGGAGGGAACGTCTGACATCAAAGGTTTGCCGCAAGTAAGAACAAGATGAATCCCAAGCTTTAGTGAAGGATGTTCTTTTGCCAGTTCTACTGCATGATTTACACCAGGCATATTCATCATCATGGTTGCCGAATTAACAATTCCATATTTATGAGCGTCTATAATTCCATAATTAATTCCTCTGGAATATCCAAAATCATCCGCATTCACAATCAGTTTAATCAATGAATCCTCTCCTCCCTTATTCCTTCTTGAAGAATTGAGGTAAATAATCCTTATGAGCTTCTAACATTTCGTCGACGATTAATTTTGCAATCGTATCAGAGGCAACTAGCGGATTTATTGTTAGAGCAAGTACCGCAAGATTATAGTCACCTGTTACAGCCGCCTCACAAGCAACACGTTCGAAGGACTTAATTTGTTGAACAAGACCCCTGACTGGTACAGGAAGGTCACCCATGACAAGTGGTTTCGGACCCTCTTTTGTAATAATACAGCTGACTTCGACGGCACTATCGGCAGGAATACTGGTAATCGAGCCATAATTGAGGGTGTTTACAGGTTGGATATCACATTTATCATTATATATGGATGAAATTAATCTTACAGCAGCGTCACTATAATAAGCTCCGCCACGTTGTTCCAACTGAGGTGGTTTAATCGAAAGATTAGGATCTTTATAGAGCTCAAAGAGATCGTCCTCTAATTTTTTCACCACTTCGGCTCTGGTCCCAATAGTCTCGGCATTTTTTAGTTCTTTTTCTACCATATCACGTGTTTTGTAGTAATAATTATGGTACGGACAAGGAAAAACACCTAATGCCCGAATAAATTCTGGTTCCCACCCTTGACCTTGAACATTCTTCACAAAACTCGAATTCTCTGGGTTTGTTAAGAGTTCTATAACCCGATTTTTTACACTTACACCGTCAACAAAAACGTCTAAACCGTAAACCATATGATTTAAACCAGCAAAATCAATACGCAAGCGAGAATGTTCTATGTTTAATAGATTAGCTATTCCCATTTCCATGCCAATCGGTACATTACATAAACCTACTACTTTACGATGATCACTGTACCGGAGTACGGCTTCCGTTACCATTCCAGCTGGATTGGTGAAATTGACCAGCCAGGCATCCGGGCAGAGCTCCTTCATGTCTTTGACAATATCCAAAATGACAGGAATCGTCCTTAGTGCTTTGAACAGCCCTCCTGGACCATTCGTTTCTTGCCCAAGGACACCGTATTTCAAAGGAATCCGTTCATCTTTTGCCCTTGCTTCCAGTAAGCCGACGCGGAATTGAGTAGTAACAAAATCAGCACCATTTAATGCTTTCCTCCTATCTAGCGTCAGGTGAACCTGTACTGGAAGTCCAGCTTTTTGAAACATTCGTTTTGCTAGATTTCCAACAATCTCGAGTTTTTCCTTTCCTTCCTCTACATCAACAAGCCAAAGCTCACGCACTGGAAGTTCATCGTACCTTTTGATAAAACCTTCGACGAGCTCAGGTGTATAACTTGATCCACCACCAATGGTTGTAATTTTTATAGATTTATTCACAAATCGTACCCCCTTGTTAATCCTTGTTGATTTCTTGACGGATTTCTACCATTTCTCTTGCCATATCCTTTAAAGTAAGCGCAGTCATTAAATGGTCTTGTGCGTGAATAAGAATAATCGGTATCTCGAATGATTCTCCAGCTGCTTCAGCCTGAATCAATTGCGTTTGGAACCGATGGGCAGCATTTATTTCATTGTCCGCTTCTGATAGTTTTTCAAAAGCTTCTGTAAAATTTTTTTCTTTGGCTGCAAAGATTGCTTCCATGGCTAAACTCCTTGCATTTCCACTATGCAATATTAGTTGAAATGCAAGGTTATATAATTCTTCTTTATTCATGGGTCCCCTCCTAAATTCAACGCCAAGAGCCTGCCTTCTGGCAAGCTCCCATGTATTCTATTTTTATTTATTAACCCCTTGTTCGACTTTGTAATTTTGTTTATCCCACATTCTAAAGAATGGATAGTAGATGGCAAAGGAAACAACTAGGTTGATTAATTGCATTAAGGCACCTCTAATATTTCCCCCTGTCGCAAGGTAGCCGCCGATTATTGGAGGTGTGGTCCATGGAACTGCAACTCCAGCAGTTTTAGGTGCAAACCCAGTGCTCATACCAATATAGGTAGTTATGGTAAGGGCGAGTGGTGCTAATATAAATGGAACGATAAGCAGTGGATTGGCGACAATAGGCGCCCCGAAAGTAATCGGTTCATTGATATTAAAAACTCCTGGGCCAATTGCTAATCTTCCTAACGTCTTAGAGTGCTGACTCCTTGCCATAAACAGCATCATTAAGGCAAATGTAAATGTAGCACCCGAACCACCCATATAAATGAAAATATCAAAAAATTGTTGTGTAACAACATTAGGCAGTTCATCCCCAGCTGTCAACGCAATCCTATTAGCGTCTGTTGCTGCCAGCCAAATTGGGCCCATTACCCCGCCAACAATACTTGCACCGTGTAACCCGGTTGACCATAATAATTGGACAAAGAATACAGCAATTAAGGCCCCAATTAATGATCCTCCAAGTGCACCTAATGGTTCCTGTAGTAACTGACCAACCACATTGTGTAAGGTTTCAAAGGAAGTGTTCTCTATCATTAATCGAATCAACCAAACCACTAAAATAACAATGAATGCTGGAAATAGTGCAACAAAAGATTTACTTACACTTGGCGGAACTCCGTCAGGCATTTTAATAACGAAATTCTTTTGGATAATAAAACGATAAAGTTCAGTTGAAAACATCGCAAGGATCATTGCAACAAACAACCCTTTGCTTCCCAGTAATGCAATAGGGAGTACCCCGCCAACTTGAAGTGCTTCACTGGCCCCCTCTGGTGTGAACATTGTAAAGTACGGTGTGGCAAGAATAAATGCCGCAACAGAAATAGCTCCTGCATTCAAAGCATCAACTTTGTAATGCTCCGCCAAACGATAAGCAATACCAAACCCCGCTATCAGCGCCATAATATCAAAGGTCGCGGTCACAGGATATAGCAATTTAGTTAGCCAAGCGTCACCAAATAAACCAGCCATAAATTCTGGATACCCTTTAAACGGTAAGAAGCCAATAATCAGGAAAATAGAGCCAATAATGATAAGCGGCATCGTTAAGATAATTCCATCACGTAGTGCTTGTAAGTGTTTTTGACCAGCAACCTTACCTGCGATCGGCATAAACTTTTCTTCAAGTATTTGAGTAAATTTGGCCATATCTATTCACCCCTATGTGAAATTATGAACCTATTAAGTTTCTCGCAAACTTTAATACCTCCGCACCATTACACATTCCATAATGTACAGGGTTAATCGCGTCAACAGGAATTCCTTTTTCAAGTCCCTTTTTCTTTAATTGAGGCAGCAAATATCTTACCTGTGGACCTACGAGCAAAACATCTGCTTCGTCCAGATGATTATTGACCTCATTAGCACTCACTGCCCATATTCTCGCTTCAATTCCTTCTGCTTTTGCAGCAGTCTCCATCTTGGCCACCAAAAGACTGGTGGACATCCCTGCTGCACAGCATAACAAGATATTCAATAACAGCCCTCCTCCTCAAAAATGTAATCGCTTACATTTAAATGGAATTTTTTAAAGCTTTTCTGAGCCTTTAGCCCAAACCTTAAAAAAATTAATCCCCCCTGCCTAAAAATATCTTAACCGTACTAAACTATATTCTTGTTTTTTAATTTTAGGACAAATCTAAAATTACCCCAAATAAAAAAGGGAAATCGTCATTAGTACGATTTCCCATTTATTGTGATTAAGTCTTAGCTAATTTATTTACGACCTGCTTACGAGAAGAGGTCTCATCCTGTTGATCATCTGCAGGTTTCGCTCGTTTAATAAAACACGCTAAAACCAGGGCCGCTCCAATTATGATGGCTGATACAAAAAAGGTATAGTTAATGCCTTCTAACATTGCTTCCAATGCAATTTGCTGCTGCATTTCCGCAAGGACTGCTTCTGTTGGCTGCCCGGACATTTTTTCCATGGCGTCTGCTGCAAGTTCTTTTCCATATGATTCTGAACGATTAGACATCACTGTAATTAATAAACCTGTACCGATAGCCGCAGATACCTGCTGCATAGTATTATTCATTGCGGTACCATGAGGATAAAAACGCGGCGGTAATTGATTCAATCCGTTAGTCGACACAGGCATAAACACCATTGACATTCCAAACATACGAACGGCATGTAATATAACCATATACAGATAGGTTGTTTCAAATGATAACTTGCTGAATAGATAAGTCGTAACTGTTGTGATGAACAAGCCTGTAATCGCTAGTATACGCCCGCCAATTTTGTCGAATAAACGTCCAGTAACAGGTGACATGAGAGCATTCACAAGGGCTCCCGGCAACAGCATTAGACCTGCGTCCATTGGAGAAATTCCTCGTATGGTTTGAACATAAATAGGCAGAAGTAAAAAACCTGAAAACATCGCAATATTGACAATCATCGAAATCGCTGATGATAAAGCAAACATATTATATTTAAAAACCCTGAAATTCAGCATTGGCCGCTTTTGCCTTAATTGGCGCAGGATAAACCAAACCAATGAAATAACCCCGACGATGATAGACAAATAAACATGCGGGCTGTCCCAGCCCCTATTACCAGCAGAGCTGAAACCATATAAAAGCCCTCCAAATCCAATGCTCGATAACAATAGCGAAAAGAAATCAAGGGTAATATCCACTTTCTCCTTCTTATCCCTAAGCTTCCAAAAACCTATGATTAGAATAACTGCCGCGATCCCCCTGTTGACGTATTCTTACTATTCTTATTAAATTCACACGAAACCATCATACCCTAATGGTTCCCAATTTCAATAACAAAACTCCCATTATTTTACAAGATTTTGCGACTTCTGTTGCTTAACAGAAGAGTGATGAGAAAAGAATCGGTCAATGTATTATCAGAGGTATAATAAAAAACCTCAGTGTCTCCTTATCATCGGAGGCCCTGAGGCTTTCGTTAATCCTTTTGCACTTTAGTAATGCCATCTCTCTTATAAAAAATTTGCAAGGCAAACAATATGAAAAATAATAGTAACCCGATAATATCACTTAAGTTTTCAGGATAGATTAAGCATAATCCTGCAGCAATCGCGGTAATTCGCTCCATCCAATACATCTTTCTCTGCCAAAATCCAATTACTCCAGCACCGATTGAAATCATTCCAATAACAGCTGTAAAAACTACCCATAGTAAATAGGTCCAGGTTGTATTAATCATGAGTAATTCAGGTGATAAAACAAACATGTAAGGAATAATAAAAGCAGATATAGCCAGCCTTGAGGAATTCACACCTGTTTTAAATGGTTCCCCCCCTGAAATAGCGGAAGCAGCAAAAGCAGCCAAAGCAACTGGAGGTGTAATATCCGCAATAATACCAAAATAAAATACAAACAAATGTGCTGGCAAATCAGGTACGCCTAATAAAATAATCGCCGGAGCTGCAATGGTTGATGTAATAACATAGTTGGCCGTCGTCGGCGATCCCATTCCAAGGATCAATGCAGCAATCATTGTTAAAAATAACGTTGGCAATAATGCTCCACCAGCCAGGTCAATTAGACCGTTCGCCATCTTTAATCCTAAGCCAGTTTTCGTTACTACACCTACTATTATACCTGCAGCGGCTGTAGCAGCGGCAACTCCAAGTGCTGAACGGGCACCATCAACTAGGGCTTCCACCATTCCCTTGAAACCAATCCTAGTCTCTTTTCGAATAGCACTAACGGCAACTGTTATAACAATTGACCAAAGAGCAGCCCTAATGACACTCATCCCCGACATCAACAAGAATATTACCGAAATAATGGGAAGTAATAAATAAAGCTTTTTGAGAACTTCCTTCCGATTAGGCATCTCTTCTTTTGTTAAACCGCGAAGTCCCATTCGCTTTGCTTCAAAATGGGTCATTATCCAAATTCCAATGAAATATAAAACTGCTGGAATGGCTGCCGCTTTTGCTATTTCCCAATAGGAGATTCCTCCGATAAATTCAACCATTAGGAAGGCAGCTGCCCCCATAATTGGCGGCATTAATTGACCTCCTGTTGAGGCTGAAGCTTCAACTGCACCGGCAAATTCCTTTTTATATCCTAGTTTTTTCATCATTGGGATCGTAAAGGATCCTGAGGTTACAACATTAGCAACTGAACTCCCGCTAATTGTTCCTTGTAATGCACTGGAGAAAATTGCAACTTTAGCAGGACCGCCAGTATTTCTGCCTGCTATTGCAATCGCAAGGTCATTAAAATATTGACCCACTCCTGTTTTTACCAAAAACGCACCAAATAATAAGAAGAGGAATATAAACGTGGAAGACACTCCTAATGGTGTACCAAGAATCCCTTCTGTTGTAAAAAACATCGTTTGAACAAGACGATCGAGTTGAAGTCCTCGATGTGCAATAAAGCCTGGCATGTATGGTCCATAAAGCGCATAAATCATAAAAATAATTGCGATTATGGTAATAGGAAGTCCAACAGCACGACGGGTGGCTTCCAGGACTAGTAGGATAGCAGCTAGACCGACATAAAAATCAAGGGTTGTTACATTACCTGCTCTTAATACTAAGTCATCAATGAATAACGGCCAATAGGCACCAATAATAACTGCAAGGAGAGCAAGTATTCCATCATACCAGGCAACTTTATGTTCCTTGCCCCGATTTTTCTTACGTGCTGGAAAAAGTAAAAAGATTAATGCCAATGCAAAACCTAAATGGACGGAACGTTGAAGCTGTGCTGTTAACATTCCAAATATACCTGTATAGAGATGAAACAATGAAAATGACAATAACCCAATAAATACGATCCAGCCAGATACCCCGATTAGCTTTCTCGTTCCTGCCTCTGGGTCATACTTTTCCAAAAGCTCCTGCTGCTTTTCATTAGAAAGTGTATCTTCATAGTGATTCAAGAATGTTCACTCCTTTCCAAAGTTCAAAGTAGTTCAATTTTCGGATTTCCACTTTTACGGAGGTCCCAGGTTTAATTGAACGAGATAATAGATATTCTTTATTTTTAAAAATTACGGTATGATTCGCACGCACCTGTCCGATTCGCAAATAAAAAAAAGGAAAAACACGGTCCATATTTTTAATGTAATAAGATCCATTTATCTCCTCAAACGTTTCTCCCTCTTCAGCATTGGAGGGCATTCCAATTGAAAAGTCCTCATACATAAGCTCATATTGCTGAATCTTCTGTGTGGGAGTAATTTTGTAACTCTCTACAACATCTGATAAATGAATCGAATGTGTATATTTAATTTTAAAATGGGATTCACCATATAGTGGGATGTAAAAGTCCTTTTTATTGCTCGGCTGGAATACAATGGCTTGCTGTTGTGGGATCAGTGCAAGGAAAAAAATGATCGTAATGTAGATTGATAGATAAAAGATTATTTTATGCTTGCTCATGTCTCCCTCCTAGCCAATAGAAAAGGAGGCCGGCTCGTTTTAAGCCGGCCAGTAACTAAAATTCAAGTAAAACCTTTACTGAGCTTTAACGCCCTTTTCATCAAAATACTTTTGTGCACCCGGGTGTACATCAATCCCCACACCAGTTAAGGCGTTTTCCACCTTGATTAATTTACCTTTTGCATGTGTAACTTTATCTAAATTTTCAAAGATTGCTTTTGTGATGTCATAAACAACATCTTCTGAAAGATCACTTTTAGCTACCAGCATTGCCTGCACAGCTACAGTTGTTACTGCAGTTTCCAATCCATAGGTTCCAGATGGAATCTCATTTTTCACATAAAACGGATACTTTTTAATCAAATCGTCAATTTTGCCCTGTTCTATCGGTACAATGACAACGTCCTCAGTAGCTCCAAGTCCTTCAACCGCACCAGTAGGTGTTCCAGCAGTTACAAAAGCAGCGTCAATTGTCCCATCTTGAATCCCTTGTGTAGACTCATCAAATGATAAATCTTGTTTTTGAATGTCAGCAAAAGTCATACCGTGTACTTCAAGAATTTGTTCAGCATTTGCAGCTGTTCCCGATCCAGGTGCACCCACCGATACTTTTTTACCTTTCAGGTCTTGAACCGAAGTAATACCTGAATCTTTAGTGGTTACAATTTGAATTGTTTCAGGGTACAGGGTCGCAATCGCCTTTACATTATCTACTTTATTGGTTTCAAACATTAATTTTCCATTAACGGCATAGGAAGCAATATCCGTTTGGGAAAAAGCTATTTCAGCATCGCCATTCTTTAGGGTCGTCATGTTTTCAGCGGAAGCACCACTTGTTTCAGCATTCGTTTCAATCCCTGTTGCATCTTTAATAATTTCAGCAAACGAGCCACCTAATGGGTAATAAGTTCCACCTGTACCACCTGTTAAAATACTAATAAATTTTGGTTTGACTTCCTTATCATTTCCCGTTTTTTCCCCACTCTCTTCTTTGTTTCCACAAGCAGCTAGAATCATAGAGAGTGTTAAGAAAATCACCATCGATAGAAAAAACCTTTCCTTTTTCATGAGTATTTCCCCCTTTTTTATAATTATGGTAATTAATACATATTATTGATTATTAATAAACTTGTCATTTTTGTCAAGAAGAGTACTAAGATCAAGAAATTCAACAATAGAAAAAACCCTCTCATTTAGAAAGGGCTGATTACCAATTATCTGCGCTTCTTTTTAGCATTTTTTGTGATTCTCCCTAAAAGAAACGCACCTGCAGCAACACCAATAATTGTGTTTGTTTTATTGTTAAATACCTGTTTGGCTACAAGATTTAAGTTCTGAGGTCTTTCTGCCAGACGTCTCATGAAATATCCATACCAGTCATTTCCAAAAGGTACATAGGTACAGAAATTATAGCCTTCTTTAGCCAGTTGCAGCTGCATGTCTTTTCTAAAACCATAAAGCATTTGAAACTCAAACTGATCATTCGGAATGTTGTTCTTTTTAACAAATGCCTTCACATGATTGATGACATTGTGATCATGTGTGGCAATCGAGGTAAATTTTCCATTTAATAAATGCCATTCAATTAGTTTAATAAAATTAGCATCAATATCTTTTTTATTTTGGTAAGCGTATTCAGCAGGCTCCTTATAGGCACCCTTTACAATCCGCATACGAAAATTTTTATATTTTTCTAGGTAATCATCAGCACGAAGTAAATATGCTTGAATAACGGTTCCGACGTTGTCATATTCCTGAGACAAATCATCCAAAAGATCAAAGGTTGGCTGCAAGTGGCCGGTGTCTTCCATGTCAACGTTTACAAAAATACCGTACTTGTTAGCTCTTTCAACAATTTCTCTTAAATTGCTTAAGCAAAAGCTGTATTCAATATCTAAACCTAATTGCGTAGGCTTTAATGAGATATGAGCAGCCACTTTATGCTCATGAATTGCTTCAATCACATTAAGAATTTGTTCTTTTGCTTCCGTTGCCTCTTCTTCTTTAAAAACGAATTCACCTAAGTTATCAACAGTACAAGAAATTCCGTGTGCGTTTAGTTCCTTAATACTTTTAATTACTTCATCAATATTAGTACCTGCAACGACACTCTGTGCACCCATTTTTAACCCATACTTTTTAGCAGCATTATTTAAAAATTGATTTTGAGATAAGCCCATAAAAATATCTTTTAACATAGCGATGTCTCCTTGCTGTTGTTATTTCAATATTATTTTAGCATAAATGTTTCAAATGCTCCTCATAGTTTTAAAAAAAATGTCGAATTTGTAATCTTCCATCAAAAAGGGCTGCCGAGATGGTCTCAGCAGCCCTGGTAGAAGCATTATCTGCGATTACGATTACGCAGGAATGTAGGAATATCCAACGTATCTTCTAAATGTTGTCTTTGTCTATCTTGACTAGGTGCAGGATCTTCTTGAATATTCTGCTCACGTCGTGAGATACCCTGAGATTGAGGTCTTGAGGGAATATCCCGTGAAGGACTCACTGTGTTCTTTTTAGAAGATAATTCTGTTTCTGTAAACCCTGTCGCGATGACCGTAATCATGATTTCATCTTTTAAGTCTTCATTGATAATCGAACCAAAAATCATGTTTAATTCCTTGTCCGCAGCAGATGATACAATATCAGCAGCCTCCTGAACTTCATACAGACTTAAATTGCTGCCGCCAGTAATATTCATGAGGACACCTTGGGCTCCATCGATAGATGTTTCTAACAATGGACTTGAAATTGCTTTCTTCGCTGCTTCAACCGCACGGTCCTTACCTTTCGCCATACCAATACCCATTAAAGCAGTCCCTTGATTAGACATAATCGTTTTCACATCAGCAAAATCGAGGTTTATTAATCCAGGTACCGCGATTAAATCGGAAATTCCTTGTACACCTTGTCTGAGTACATTGTCTGCCTCGCGGAACGCTTGAATCATAGGAGTCTTTTTATCTACTATTTGTAATAAACGATCGTTAGGTACAATAATCAATGTATCTACTGCTTGACGCATTAAATCAATCCCAGCTGCTGCATTTGTTGCACGCTTACGGCCTTCAAATCCGAATGGTCGTGTCACGACACCAATCGTTAAAGCACCCAGCTCGCGGGAGATTTGGGCAATAGCTGGTGCAGCTCCAGTCCCTGTTCCTCCGCCCATACCAGCGGTAACAAACACCATATCTGCTCCTTTTAATACTTCTTGTATCTGCTTTCTGCTTTCCTCGACTGCATTTCTGCCAACCTCTGGATTAGCACCTGCGCCTAAACCTCTTGTTAAAGTTGCACCGATTTGCATTTTAATTTCTGCTTTTGATAGTTTAAGTGCTTGAGCGTCTGTATTAACCGCAATAAATTCAACACCTTGGACACCGTCTTCTATCATTCGGTTTACAGCATTATTACCGCCGCCGCCAACACCGATTACCTTTATTCTAGCAACTTGATCTATGTCCATTTCAAAATCCCACACGATAGATTTCCTCCTGCTCCCGTAATAATTCATTTTCTCATTATTAAAAATTCAAAAAATTCAAATGTTAATGTTTAAGAACTCAAGCTATTAGCAGATTTATGAAGCTAGTATGTACTATAATCTAACTAAAGCAGATTTTCATTGAATTTTGTCGAAACTTTTTCTTTAATTATTATTTTAACAAAAAAATGGGGATTTTTATATAGTCCTGTTGTCATTCCTCTATTTTTTATCATTAAAATTTCATTACAAACGAAAGGCTCAGTTCTATGACTGAGCCTAATCATTACGAGAATATACTTTTAATACTGTCAATTAATTCTTTAAAGAAATCAGCTACTTGCTGTAGAAAATTCTTGTCACCAACTGCTTCCTCAATGCGCTGCTGGATATCCTGGGTAAGATTTTCAAGCTGCGATTTTACATTATCGAAATTAATATTTAAATTTCGCATTTTTTCAAACAAATCTAGTAAAAGCTGGCGGTCTTCAGGACTTAAGCTGATTTCTAGTGTCTTTAATTTTTCATCAATAATTGCTGCAACTTCTTCTTTCGTTGCAGGGTTTTGTTCAGCAATTTCCTTTTTAATTTCTGTTAATAGCTCACTTACCTTATCCTGATTCAGTCCTTCTTTTTTCGCTAAATCAGTAGCTAAGTTTAATTCCTCATTGGCAACTTCGGTCCGCTCCAAATCTAGCGTTGCACCTTCACCTTCATCATAAGCCTTATAAATCCCTACTAATGCAGAGTGTCCACTAACTTTAACAGGAGAAGCAACATCCACGACTGCATCTTGAATTCCCGCAGTCAATAGGGCGTTTGCGTACATTTCATCGGTAACCTCTGTAATATTTTCAGGAGTCACCTGATTAATTACAAGTCCCTCACCGGAATCTTTTCGCGTGATTTTAGCGGAGGAATACATATTAGAGTGACGGTCACCTTTAATATACTTAACTAAGTCTTCTCCAGAAACAGTAATCTCTTTCACTTTGCTCGTGTCCGTTACTTTTAAAAGATCTCGCACTTCTTTCTTTTGGGCAGCTGATAATGCTTCACCGTACACCACGATTGGCAGCCCAAACTTTTCATTGATACTTTCTTCATTATTACCATTACTATCGGCAAACACCTTGCTTGTACTACTTAAAGACACGATTATTGCTACTATAATAGCAAATGCTGTCACTTTATAAAGATGCTTCAAAAAAAATCACTCCTTCTCAAATTTCTAAGCTGCTTCAAATAAAAAGACGGATAAATAGAATAATAGGTTTCAACAAGATTGAGTGTAAAATAATAAAACCACCCCGAAGGATGGCCTCTAATACTTTACAAAGCCACTTTTCAAAATGGAACAGAAAAATAGGAACGATATTGCACCTAAAAATATAAACCCCGATAGAATAGAGAAACTTGATGAAATAATACCAAAGCCGATTCCAACTGTAAAGGTTATGACGCTCTCAATCAAGGATTGAATCGATTCAATCGTGGCTCTAATTTCAGATTTCCCATGGTGATGAAGATAACCAGTTACGACAGGGTCAATCACCCCGCTCGCTAAAAAAATGAGCATGATCATGATGATACCGATAGTACCTGGAAAAATAGCAGTAATGAAAAAGCCAACTGAGGTGATTCCTAGTATAAAAAGAATGATGGATTGTGCTTTGAAATAGGTGAGTAGAACAGCCGCTAGTAAGTTCCCAGGAATTCTTACCAGTGAGATACAGGCAGAAAATAGTCCGAAAAATAGTACGGATAAGCCAATCTCGTCTAAATATAGCTGCCAAAATTCATCTAAATACGTAATACAGGCTGCAATACCCATCGCATGAGTAATGATAGAGACGACCTTTGGGTTAATTTTATAGAAGGAAATCGATTTCCTTACATAAACCATAAAAAACCCCATATTTTTTTCCTTCTGCTCTTGAATACGGTCCCCTTGTGGTTCCTTCAAGAGGAACGTAAGTACCAATGCAAGAAACATACTTACTGCAGACACAATGTAGTTAAATTCAAATCCAAAATATTTAGCCAATACACTCCCAGAGAAGGATGCAAGTAATGATGCAATCAAATCCAGTGAATTCATTCTGCCAACTATTTTTTCGAAGGATGTTTGCTTGTTGACTGTTAATAATGAGTCATATAGAAGTGCATTCCATGCACCACTAGTACACGCACTTGAAATGCCTGCTAAAAAGACAACTATTGCAAATGTCCAAAAATTATAGGCAAAGAGCAGGATTATAAATTCAAACATGGATAAGACTGCCCCAAAAACGAGGAGTGATTTTTTGCCAAATTTGTCAGCAAAAACGCCTGTAGGTATTTCAAAGATAACAATACTGATGGAATAGATAATTTCACAAAGAATAACCATCAATACAGTCATACCCCGCTGTTCCCAAAACAACCTTTCGATAACGTAGGCCGGAATAAGATTATGAAAAAATATAATTAGATAGAGCTTATTTATGTTTTTTACCATTATCCAGTTATTTCCTCCTTTTTGTCCATTTTCATAAGGGGACTAAAGGAGGTGGACGAATGGTTTTCTTTTTAGATTAACAAGGGGGTCTTACGATATACATAACAATCAACTCCTACATTTTTTACCTTTTTCTATTTTAGTTCGAAGTATTGAAATTAGTACACTTATAAGAATGCTAAATTACATTTAATAGCTTCTTTACCCCTAGTTCTATACTTTTCATAATAATGTAGTATGATGAAAATGGAAAATTTTATATTAAAGAGGTGACTATATTTTGAAAGATGATTTCAAAGCTTTAGTCGTGAATAAGACAGAAAGTAGTTTTACGATTGGGATTAAAAATCTTACTTTGGATGATTTATCTACTGGTGAAGTATTAATTAAAGTTGCTTATTCGAGTATTAATTACAAAGACGGCTTAGCCAGTATTCCTGAAGGAAAAATTGTAAGGTCCTATCCATTTGTACCAGGGATCGACTTAGCTGGTATGGTTGTTTCTTCAGATGACCCCCGCTATTCAGCGGGAGATCAAGTCATTGCCACCAGCTATGATATTGGAGTTTCCCATTTTGGCGGTTACAGTGAATATGCTCGGATTCCTGCTGATTGGATTGTCCCATTACCTGAGAACCTTTCCTTAAAAGAAGCGATGATTTATGGAACAGCCGGGTTAACGGCAGCCCTTTCCGTACAGAGACTTGAAGAAAATGGCCTCACTATTGAAAAAGGTAAAGTACTAGTTACGGGTGCTACCGGCGGGGTTGGAAGTATCGCAGTTGCCATTTTAGCAAAAAGGGGCTACGATGTTGTGGCAAGTACTGGAAAATTGAATGAACATGATTATTTACATAAACTCGGCGCTAAAGAGGTTGTGTCACGGGATGAAGTTTATAACGGTAAGGTCAAAGCGTTAGATAAGCAGATGTGGGCGGGTGCCGTTGATCCGGTTGGCGGAGAGTCTCTTGCGGCTATTTTAAGTAAAATTCACTACAATGGTTCAGTAGCAGTCAGTGGATTAACGGGAGGTGGAAACGTTCCTACCACGGTGTTTCCGTTTATCCTTCGTGGTATTAATCTTCTTGGGATTGATTCTGTATACTGTCCAATGGAAGTCCGTAAATACCTATGGGAGAAAATGGCTAATGATTTTAAACCTGACGTATTAGATTCCATTTCCAAAGAAATAAGTTTAGAAGAGCTTCCAGAGACCCTCCCTCTCATTTTACAAGGGCAGGCAAGAGGACGCTTTATCGTAAAATTGTAAAAGAAAAGCCGCAAAACTTTGGACAAAGATTTGCGGCTTTTTCCTATTGTTGATAAATTGAATAACCGAGTCTCGCCGATATTTGCTTACCGGTTTGGATCATAAGCGGTCCGAGTTGGTTCAACCGCTCAGTGTTCATTCTTGTCGTTGGACCAGATATACTGACCGCCCCAACGACTTTTCCTAAATGATCAAAAACAGGTGCAGCGATACAGGTAATCCCATACTCATTTTCTTCTAAGTCTAACGCGTAACCCCTTTGCCTTATTTGATTAAGTTCATGCAGAAATTCCTCTGGCGTAGTAATAGTATAGTCTGTATGGCAGGGCATCCCTTTTCGATCAAGTATGGACAGAACATCATTTTCTGGCAAATGAGATAGGATTGCCTTTCCCACAGACGTACTATGCATCGGAGCTCTTTTTCCAACCTTAGAATGAGTTCTTAAGGTTTCATTTCCTTCTAATTTTTCAATATAGACGACTTCTCCTTGGTCATAGACAACAAGATGTATTACTTCATTCGTCTTATTTTCAAGCTCTTGGAGAAATGGTTTCGCTTCGGACCTTAAATCAATGGATTCTAACAGCTTTGAGCTAATATCCAGGAACTTATAGCCTAGCTTATATTTCCCTGTTTCAGGATTTTGTTCAATATAGCCATATTGAACAAGTGTAGATAGTATTCTAAAAACCGAGCTTTTGTTGATATCAATTTGATTCGCAATTTCAGTTACACCGAGCCCCCCCTTTTTCAACCCTACAATTGCGATAATATCGAGCGCCCTGCTCACGGACTTAACAACATTATCTCTCTGCAAACTAACCACCCTCTTTACCAGGACATTTTGAGATAAATGCCCTGAATATATCTATGATTGGGATTGAATTGAATATTTTGCTTTCGCTTCTAAACGGCGGCTATGCAAGATTGGTTCAGTATATCCACTTGGCTGGTCATAGCCCTTAAATATTAAATCACACGCTGCTTGGAATGCCACAGATTGCTTTAAGTCATCGGCCATAGGTCGGTATGCAGGATCCCCAGCATTTTGTTCATCCACTACTTTAGCCATTCTTTCCAGCGTTTGTAGCACTTGTTCCTTAGTACAAATTCCATGATGCAGCCAGTTCGCAACATGCTGGCTGGAAATACGAAGGGTCGCTCTGTCTTCCATAAGCGCTATATCATTAATATCAGGTACCTTTGAGCAGCCGATCCCCTGCTCAACCCACCTTACGACATAGCCAAGAATTCCTTGAGCATTATTATCAAGCTCTGCTTGGATTTCTTCTGAACTCCAATTCGTATGGTCAGAAACAGGTATTTGTAAAATATCATTCCGTAAATCAGTTATGCTGCTGAATAGATTGTTTTGTACTTCCTTTACATTCACTTGATGGTAATGCAGGGCATGAAGGGTAGCTGCAGTTGGCGATGGAACCCATGCTGTATTTCCTCCGGCCAATAAATGGCCTATTTTTTGCTCGAGCATGCTCTTCATTAAATCGGGCATTGCCCACATTCCTTTACCGATTTGTGCACGTCCTTGGAAGCCTGTTGAAAGACCATTGTTCACATTAGATTTTTCATAGCTTTGCAGCCATAGCGTGGATTTCATTTCATTTTTACGGATCATCGCACCTGCCTCCATCGACGTGTGCATTTCATCACCCGTCCGGTCAAGGAATCCCGTGTTAATAAAGACAACACGCTCCTGTACTTCCTTGATACATGCTTTAAGATTTAACGATGTTCGGCGTTCCTCATCCATTACCCCAATTTTCAGGGTGTTTCTAGCTAACCCTAGTAAATCCTCTGTCCGGTTAAATAGTTCATTTGCAAACGCAGTTTCTTCCGGACCATGCATTTTTGGCTTTACAATATAGATTGAGCCCTTTGCTGAATTTTTGAAAGAGGTGTTACAGATTATGGAATGTTTTGCACATAGTGAGGTAACAACAGCGTCGATAATCCCCTCCTGTACTTCATTCCCGTTACCATCTAGAATCGCATTATTTGTCATCAGATGACCAACATTTCGCACGAGCATTAAAGCACGCCCTGGCAAGGTGAATTCACTGCCATTAGGCGTCAGATACCTTCGGTCAGGATTCAGTGTCCGTGTTAGGGTTTTATTTCCTTTTGTATAAGTTGCACTCAAGGTGCCTTTATTTAAACCTAACCAATTTCGAAATACAAGAACTTTATCCTGTGCGTCAACTGCAGCAACGGAATCTTCACAATCCATTATCGAAGTAAGAGCCGATTCTAGAAGAATATCTTTTATCCCTGCACCATCTGTTTTTCCAATTGGATGACTTCGGTCGATTTGAATTTCAAAATAGTTATCATTATTATTCAGCAGAACTGCTGAAGGCTGATCTGGCTGACCTTGGTATCCAACAAATTTATCTTTATTTTTTAAAGTAGTGATCTCTCCAGTCCGTAAAGTAATCACCAAACTTCCTTGTTCGATCGTATAGCTTACTGCCTCTTTATGTGTTCCAAGCTGCAGAGGGATGGTCTCATCTAGAAAATTCCTGGCGAATTCGATGACTTTCTCGCCACGAACAGGATTATATCCACCCTGGTTTTGTGCGCCTCCTTCAACACTAATTACGTCAGTACCGTATAAGGCATCGTATAAGCTCCCCCACCGTGCGTTTGCAGCATTAATGGCATAACGGGCATTATCCACAGGTACAACTAATTGAGGACCTGCTTTTAGGGCAATTTCATTATCTGCACCTTCAGTAGAAATTCGGAAATCCTCTGGTTCTGGCAGGAGATAGCCGATTTTTTCTAAAAATGCTTTGTAGCTGCTAAAATTAAAATCTTTATTTTGCCGGTGCCATCTATTAATTTTTGTTTGCAGTCCCTCCCTTTTAGCGAGCAATTCCTTATTCCTCGGAGTCAAATCCTTGATAATTTCTTCAAACCCTTCCCAAAAATTATCCTGATCGACTTGGCTTCCTGGCAATGCTTCAGAATTGATAAAATCATATAATTCACTGGCAACTTGTAAATCTCCTACATTCACATAATTACTCATTTCAACATTCCTCCCTATCTATTTGGCATTGGCTTCTTTTTTTATTTCCACGCAGCGACCTGGTGTCGGGAAAAGCTTCCCGGCATTTAAGAGATTATTAGGATTAAATACTTCACGAATTTTGATTTGTGCTAGTATTTCTTCCTCTTTAAAAACAAAACGCATTTCCTCTCGCTTTTCAATTCCTACCCCATGCTCCCCAGTTATTGTTCCTCCTGCATCTGTACAAGCCTTCAAACAAAGACTTCCAGCTTCCAGAGCTTTATCGATTTCTCCTGGTTTACGGGCATCAAATAAAACGAGTGGATGGAGATTTCCATCTCCAGCATGAAAAATATTCGCTATCCGCAAACCAGAATTTTCACTAATCTGCGCAATTTTCTTCAATACTTCCGGAAGCCTGCTCCTTGGAATTACCCCATCCTGTACTAAATAGTCAGGTGAAATAGCCCCCATCGCCCCAAAACCTGTTTTACGATTTGCCCACCACCTTCCTCTCTCTGCCTCATCCTTGGCTGCACGAACTTCACGAACCTTATTTACGCGACAAACCTCCAAAATCTCGTCGATTTGTTCCTCTATCCCTGCCGCAATACCATCCACTTCTATTAATAAAACCGCTTCAATATCCTTTGGATGTCCGACTGGGAATGCAGCCGCCTCTACAGCCTCAATCGCTGTTTTGTCCATCATTTCCAGTGCTGCGGGTACAATTCCTGCTGAGATGATATCGGAAACAGCTTGGCTTCCATCTTGAACCTTATCGAAATAGGCGAGAACCGTTTGTTTTCCTTCTGGGGTTTTTAAGATTCGAACGGTTATTTTCGTAACTATACCTAAAGTTCCTTCCGAACCAGTCAAAAGTCCGAGTAAATCGTATCCAGGCTCATCCAAAACTCCATTCCTTCCAACCTCAATAATTTCTCCATTCGGTAGCACCACCTCGAGACCAAGAATATGGTTCGTTGTAACTCCATATTTTAAACAATGTGCCCCGCCTGCATTTTCAGCTACATTCCCTCCAATGGTACAGCAATATTGACTCGAAGGATCAGGGGCATAGTAATAGCCTCTATCTGAAATGGAGTTTGTTAATTTTAAATTAACGAAGCCTGGCTCAACCACAGCTCTCCTATTCTCTAAGTCAACGCTGATCAGCCTTTTCATCCGGACCATACTAATGATAACTTCTCCATTAACAGGAATGGCACCGCCGCTTAAACCAGTTCCAGCACCACGTGCAAGAAATGGGAGACTGTGATTAGAACAATATTTTACTAGTTTGGATACTTCTTCGGTATTTTTGGGAAAGACAACAGCCTTTGGCAAGTGCTTATGAATAGTAAATCCATCGCAATCATATGCGAGCAAGTCTGCTTTTTTATATAAAATCGAGCGTTGTCCGCCTACGATTGCCGCAAGATTGATAATGTGCTGGTCAGTGGTATCAATCTTTATGACGGACATAGCGGTCAACCCCTTCTTCTTTTTGATACGCCCAGTCAAGAAGCTGAACGGTGTGAACAATCTTTTGGCTTCTTCCGTATTTTTGTACGCCTAGTGCCATTTGCATCATACAGCCGGGATTTCCCATCGATATCATTTCAACATCCTCTGGGACGTTTTCCATTTTACTTTTGAGAATAGCATCAGCCATTTCAGGATTGGTAATATTATAGATTCCCGCGCTGCCGCAGCAGCGGTCTGCGTTTGGCATGTGTACCATTTCTACTCCCGGAATATCAAGCAAAATGTCACGTGGTTCCTGCCTTACACCCTGCCCATGTGCTAAATGGCATGCATCATGATAGGTGATTCTTGTGTTCAGAGTTGCCTTAGGCTTTTCATATCCAGTATCGTGCAAATATTTGGAGATATCCACTACCTTCTGTTCAAATTCTTCCGCTCGTTTTTTCCATACTGGTTCATCACGGAATAATTCAGCGTATTCCTTCATCATGCACCCGCAGCCAGCAGCATTGACTATTACCTTTTCTGCTTTTTCAAAAGCTTCGATATTTTGCTTTGCAAGCTTCCTGCCCATCTCTCTGTCTCCGGCATGAACATGCAATGCCCCGCAGCATGTTTGATTTGTCGGTATACTCACGTCATTTCCATTCCTTATGAGAACATTGATGGTGGATTGATTGATATCTCTAAAAAATACATCCATTACGCAGCCGGTCAATAGCGCCACTTCATGCTTGGTTTCACCTTTAGCTTTTATAAAAGTTTTACGAACAGCCCCTTTGACTTTCGGCATAATCGACTCCAGTTCGATTAAGTGCTGTGGCATGATATTAATTAGTTTTGTTTTACGGACAGCCTTTTGCAATCCACTAGACTGGTAAAACTTTAATAAAATGCCTAGGGAACGTAAGCGATTATGGTTTGGGAACACTCCATGAAGAAAAAACTTGTTTACAGCTCCCTTCCAGCCTTTCAGTGGCACCGCCTGTCTGATCTGCCCTCTTGCTTCCTCAATCAGCCCGCCAACATCCACATCAACAGGGCAGGCAGTCGTACAGGCACGACAATCGAGACAGGAAAAAACGGGATTCGCAAAATGTTCATCCACATTCAGCTTACCTTCTGCTACTGCTTTAATGAGATAGACACGACCTCGAGGTGAGTGCTGCTCCTCTCCAGTTTGTTCATATGTAGGACAAGATTCCAAGCACATCCCACAGTGTACACAATCCGCCCACTTTTTTTCCTGCGGCGGATCACGCCATAGATAATTACCTAGAGAGGATGTGCACGAGGTTTTTTGGTTTATTTCGCTTTGCTTAACACTCATGTTAAATCCCCCCCACATAACGATTCTTATTCAAGAGTTTGTTGGAATCAATTTTGTGTTTAATTCCTTCAAAAAGAAAATGCGCAGCAGTTTTTTCTCCCCAGGCATTAATTTCTTTACGGAGGGAGAATGGAAGGTGCTTTACGATGGCATAACCACCGTGCTTCATAGCAATTTTTCTTATTTGGTGTATCGCAGAGAGCACATCATTGTTTGCACCTCGGATGGACATGTGACATATACCGGTGCCTAAACCTCCATGTGCTTCAATAGACACATGACAAGCATCACTAATTAACTCGGCTTCTCGTAAAATCTTGATGACATTTAAGTTGACAACTCCAATTTTTAGAACTGCCTCTGTTGTGGTTACGTTTGTTAAACTGTTGGGTTGTTGGTGATAAAAGTTATCCCAGAAGGATTTCGCTTCATTTTGTGATAGGGATCTTAGGGTGGTTTTATCAGGGACAATACTTCTGATAACATTTTCTTGATAATAGACGGAGTTCTTCACATCTTCAAACGAAATCAGCAATGTGTATTGATTAATTTTTGTTAATTTTTCAGCTAAGAAGGGGTTTAGTATCTCGAGGCTGATAGGTTCAATCATGGAATCTAGCACTTTTGCTGCAAATGTTTTAATCTCTTCAACATTTTTTTCAGCGAAGGATACAAAAAGGATAGATTCATATTTAGCAATCGGGCGCAGTTTTACTGTCACATGTGAGACAACACCAAGGGTACCCATTGCTCCAATAAATAGCTTATTCATATCATAACCGGCAACATTTTTTACCACTTTTCCGCCAGAACGAATCAGAGTGCCATCGGGATAGACCATCTTGAGGCCAATCACATTGTCTCTCGCTGACCCATAACCCAGCCTTTTAGGTCCGCTGTCGTTAGAGGAAACAATTCCCCCAATCGTCGCATGTTTTGGCATGAAAGGATCTAGTGGAACTTTTTGCTTGTAAGATGTTAAATAATTTTGCATTTCTTGGAAGGTAGTCCCTGCTTTCACTGTCATTATCATATCACCGGGATTGTGCTCAACGATTCCAGTATATTGAGCTAACGATAAGAGAATGTCTGCTTTTTCAAGCGTCCCGCCAAATCCTCTTTTTGTACCGCCTCCCATGATGAAAACAGAATGTTTATGGTTATTGGCATACTCCAAAACAGATGAAATCTCTTGTTCTGTTTTAGGAAAAATCGTTACTCTGCCAGAATTCCCAAGTGGATGATCTTGGTCTTCGTCACTTATCTGTATGTCTTTAAAGACTGACTTTAGTTCAGTTAGGCTTCCGTCAGAAATCAATTACTTCACCTCCAAAAGTTGCGTAATAACAAACAGTGTTTCGGCTTTATTGTAAAAAAATCTACCCTTTAATTTTATTTTTGTTACCTTAAAATGTCAATTAATTTGGAAAATTCAAAAAACAACACAACCGTTTTAAGTTAACGAAAAGAAAAAATCCACCTCTACAGCTTAGGTGGATTAATATGATTATTCATTTTTTCTAATGTTGCTCCGATGGAATCGTGGATGACAAAAGAATCCTTGCTATGGTCAAAAGGGGTATCTCCTTTATTGACTATTATTAAAGGGGTGCCTTCGCTCCTGTATTGTGGGAATGTTGAGAATGGGGTAACCTTCAAACTAGTTCCCAATACTAATATGCAGTCTGCTTGATGGATCATGTTAATAATTTCGTTGAATCCATCCATTGTAAACCATTCACCCGTATCTCCGAATAGGACGACATCGGGCTTGATATACCTTTCCTTTTTTGAAGAAGAACTACAGTGGTTACAAACATAAAAGTCTTCCATCGTGTTTAATCTGTTAATCATTTCTTCGGTGTAATAGGTTTTTCTGCAGTTTTGACAGGAAGCAGTTTTCATTGTCCCATGAAATTCAATCACTTGTCTTGAACCTGCTTTTTGATGAAGACCATCTATATTTTGCGTGATAATACAACTAACCTTCCCATCGCTTTCCCATTGAGCAAGGATTTCATGCCCTAGATTAGGGCGTGCTTCTGGGTGGTATAGATTTTCAATAGCAAATTGATAAAAACCCTCAGGATTATGATAAAAATTATCAAGTGAGAGTATATATTCAGGTGCCGTCTGATAAAGCCCAGTTTGTGAACGAAAATCCTTGATACCTGATTCAGTACTAATGCCTGCACCCGTTAGGACGACGATGTTCTTCGCATTCTTAATTAGATTTGTGCAAGTTTCAAGCATGCTGTTCTCCATGTCATCACTCCTATGTTTTTCGGGGATAGCAAACAGTGTAATATTCGCTATCATAAAGCTAGCAACGTGCTATACACTAGTATTTTCGGCTATTGGCCAGTATTCTTGCTACCCGCAACTAATTCCTGCCATCCGCAACTAAATCTCCCACTACCTATTCTAAGTCTTCAAACTCCCTAGCAATTCTCTCGAAGGCTTCTTTGATCATCGGTCTTGGTGATGGTATACAGATCCTTTGATATTGCAAACCTTCTTCTCCGAACATTTTTCCATCTTCCAATAAGACATTTGCTTTGTTGTAGATCCGGTCATGAACTTCATCTGGAGATATTCCGTAAGCACTAAAGTCCATCCACATAATGTATGTTCCTTCAGGTATTCTCACCTTTACCTTTGGCATTTTCTTCTCTAAAAAGTCCACTGCCCATTCCATGGTTCCGTCGATATACTCTTTAAGCTGGTCTAACCAATCTTCTCCCTCATGATAAACCGCGATGAGGGCTGATACAGTAAAGGGGGATGGTAAATGCATGCCCATAACACCATTGAAGGTGTTCTTCAGCTCAGGGTTCGTAATAATCACATTCGTACAATGAAGTCCCGCGACATTAAATGTCTTATTAATCGCAGTAAACGTGATTATCTTGTCAGCATGCTCAGCTGCTGCTTTGGCAATTGGAATAAAGGTTGTATTCTGTCGAACGATATCGCCATGAATTTCATCAGCTATAATTAAAACATCATTTTCCGCACAAATAGCTGCTAATTTTCTTAGCTCATCCTGATTAAACATTCTTCCTGTTGGATTATGAGGATTACATAAAATGAACATTTTTACATTTTCATCTTTTGCCTTCGCTTCAAAATCCTCAAAATCAATCGAATAATAACCTTCCTCATTACTTTTGAGCGCATTATTTACTACTGTTCGTCCATTTGCCTCAATAGAGGAGGTAAATGGAGGATAGACTGGCCGTTGAATAATGACCCCATCTCCAGGTTTTGTAAATGCCCTTACTGCTACATTCAAGGCATGGACTGTTCCTGGACTATAGATAATTTCCTCCTTCTTGAACTCCCAATCATGTCTCTTTTTAAACCAATGCTGTACGGCTTCAAAATACTCATCAGGAAATACAGAATAACCAAAAATTCGATGATCAACAGTCTTATGTAAGGCGTCGATTAAGGGTTGGGGTACCGGTAAATCCATGTCAGCGGTAAATAAAGGTATGGTATCCTCATCATATCTTTCGGTTAGACCCATATTTTTTATGATTTGACCCCCATCCCACTTTACAGAATAAGTGCCCCTTCGATTTACAATCTCATCAAAATTATATTTCATGTTATCTGCCCCTTTTACGAAAATTAGTGTTGAGTTTTACAAGTTGAAAAAGCCTCTTGTCACTAATTTATTCTTTATATATTTATTATTCAATCATTATGACTTCTCAATAAAATAAGTGCCAGGATATCCTAGCACTTTTTCCTTCTATATTAATTTACTTTTTAATGGGTTTCTAATCCCAATTTTTGCTTCATTTGTTATTTTATTTTCTGAACTTGAATCAAATACGACAACATTTTTAAATTCTGCAAAAAGTATATCTCCTCTTTTTACAGGACCCAAATTGTGATATTGGTCGATACTCATTTCTGCTTCAAATAAAGCACCCGTATCCTGCCGTCTCAATTCGATTCTGACCGTTGAACCGATGATATGAATATGCGAAACATCTGACAAGACGCTATTTCCTTGGTAAAATTTTCGCAGAACAATTTCATGCGGCCGTATATAACTGATTGCCTCTGACTCCTCAGAATCCCGAAACTCGTTGACTCTTCCTAAAAAACTATAAACAAAAGCGTTTGCTGGACTTTGATACACTTCCTCTGGAGAGCCAATTTGTTCAATTTTCCCTTGATTCATGACCACTACCGTATCTGCCATCTCTAATGCCTCTTCTTGGTCATGTGTCACAAAAATAGTGGTGATGTTTAGCTTTTGGTGAATTTCTCTTAACCAGTGACGGAGTTCCTGACGAACCTTTGCATCTAGTGCCCCAAAAGGTTCGTCAAGCAGCAGTACTTCTGGTTCAACCGCAAGTGCCCTTGCTAAGGCAATCCGTTGTCTTTGTCCTCCAGAAAGCTGTGAAGGATAACGATTGGTAAGGTGCTCTAATTGAACTAGCTTCAACAATTCATTTACCTTTTCAGCAATTTCATTTTTTGAAGGACGGGTTTTCCTCGGTCTTACCTTTAATCCAAATGCGATATTATCAAAAATAGTCATATGTTTAAATAACGCATAATTTTGAAAAACAAACCCAACATTCCGTTCTTTTATCGTTTTATAGGTGTAATCGATGTCATTAAAAAAGATTCCTCCAGAATCTAACCCCTCTAAGCCCGCGATAAGCCTTAAAAGAGTGGTTTTACCAGAACCCGATGGCCCTAATAAGGCAACAAAATCCCCAGTTGGTATATCGAGATTGACATGATTTACGGCTGGAAAAGCCCCAAACGCCTTTGATACTTCCTTGATGGTAATCCCCATTCTAATAATCCTCCAATTCAAAGACAAACAATCTTTGACCGTCCATGTTTAATGTTTTTTTGTTTTCCATTCCACAAAGCTCTTTAATATCAGCGTGAGTAAAGCTAACAAAGCAAGTAACGAAGCTGTAGCAAAAGCAGCCGTAAAATTGTATTCGTTGTATAAAATTTCAACATGAAGAGGAATCGTATTGGTTAACCCTCGAATATGGCCGGATACAACTGATACCGCTCCAAATTCACCCATGGCTCGAGCGTTACAAAGAATAATCCCGTAAAGCAGCCCCCACTTAATATTAGGCAGTGTTACTCTAAAGAACATTTGCCATCCGCTTGCACCAAGCGTAATCGCAGCTTGTTCTTCTTCTGTTCCTTGTTCCTGCATGATGGGGAGTAGTTCTCTGACGACAAATGGAAATGTAACAAAAATAGTTGCTAAAATGATCCCTGGTACTGCAAAAATAATTTTTATATCATTGGTTTGTAAAAACGGTCCCAAAACTCCCTGTGAACCAAACAAAAGAACAAACACTAAGCCGGCAATGACAGGTGAAACGGCAAAAGGAATGTCAATTAAAGTAATTAATATATTCTTGCCTCTAAAATTAAACTTTGCGATAGCCCAAGCCGCCAATACCCCGAATATAGTGTTAACGGGTATTGTAATTGCTGCTGTGAGTAACGTTAATTTAATCGCTGATAAGGCATCACGTTCTGTCAAAGACGCGAAGTATAGCTGAATTCCTTTATTCAGTCCTTCCGTGAAAACAGCGATTAATGGTACCAGAATAAAAATTCCCAGAAAGCCAAGCGCAATGGTTATTAACATCCATTTTCTTATTAAACCTGGCTTGGAATTGGCTTTTACATTTTTCTCTTCAAGCTCTTGAACAATCATAATCCCCTATCTCCCCTAGTTCATTTGATACTTTTTCATTGTTCTCCATTGCCAGAAATTAATTAAGAATAATAGAATGAAGGAAAATACAAGCATGACCACGGCGATAGCGGCGGCACCAGCATAATTGAATTGCTCTAATTTTGTAATGATCAGCAGCGGGACAATTTCCGTTTTCATTGGCATGTTGCCGGATATGAAAACTACGGAGCCATATTCCCCTAAAGCCCTTGCAAAGGCAAGGGCAAAACCTGTTAAGATGGCTGGGAAAATGGCCGGAAAGATAATTTTCACGAAAATCTGCATGGAATTTGCACCAAGTGTAGAGGCTGCCTCCTCGTACTGTCGGTCTAAATCTTGCAATACCGGCTGGACGGAGCGAACGACAAAGGGAAGTCCGATAAAAGTTAAGGCAACCATGATACCAAGTGGTGTATAAGCAACCTTTATCCCAATTGAATCAAAGTATTGCCCGATCCATCCATTAGGCGCATAAATCGTGGTAAGTGCGATACCTGCCACCGCTGTTGGAAGAGCAAACGGCAGATCTACCAGTGCGTCAATGATCCGTTTCCCGTAAAACTCATACCGTACTAAAACCCAGGCAATAAGGGTACCGAATATCGCATTCAAAAATGCTGCAATAAACGATGTATAGATCGTCAATTTATAGGAAGCGACCACCCTGTCATCGGTTACGGTATCCCAAAATTCTGCGAGGCTCATTGTTGACGCTTTTAAAAATAGGAACGCAATCGGAATCAAGACGATTAGGCTCAGATAAATTAATGTATATCCCATGGAAAGACCAAATCCCGGTAAAACTCGATGTCGCTTTTTCTTATTAACCACTTAAAACTCTCCTTTATTCTTACGGTTTGTAGATCTCGTCAAATACACCGCCATCATCAAAATGGATCTTTTGGGCATTTTTCCAGCCTCCAAAAACCTCGTCGATTGTAAATAACTTAATCTCTGGGAACTGGTCTGCATATTTTTTGGCTACCTCTTCTGAACGCGGACGGTAATAATTTTTAGCCGCAATTTCTTGACCTTCCTCAGTATACAGATAGTCTAAATAGGCTTTAGCAACCTCTTCTGTTCCATGTTTCTTAGCTGTTTCGTCAACAACAGTAACAGGTGGCTCTGCTAAGATACTTACGGATGGAACAACAATTTCGAATTTATCCTTACCTAGCTCATTCAAGGCTAAGAATGCTTCGTTTTCCCATGCTATTAATACATCCCCAATCCCTCTTTCTACAAAAGTCGTTGTAGAACCACGTGCTCCGGAATCTAAAACAGGAACATTTTTAAAGAGTTTGGTGACAAATTCTTTAGCTTTTGCTTCGTCACCGTTATTTTGCTCTAGTGCATATCCCCAGGCAGCTAAGTAATTCCATCTCGCTCCGCCAGACGTTTTAGGATTTGGAGTAATAACTGATACGTCATTTTTCACGAGATCATCCCAGTCCTTAATACCTTTTGGGTTGCCTTTTCTAACAAGAAATACAATGGTAGAAGTGTAAGGAGAACTGTTATTATCTAGTCGTTCCTGCCAATTCACTGGAAGCTTCCCTGCTTCTGCAATGACATCGATATCATAAGCAAGCGCTAGGGTAACAATATCAGCCTCTAATCCGTCAATAACAGATCGTGACTGCTTACCGGAACCACCATGGGATTGATTGATTGTTACTTTTTGACCTTTTTCTTTTTCCCAATAGGCAGCAAAGCTTTTGTTAAATTCCTCATAAAACTCTCTTGTCGGGTCATAGGATACGTTCAATAGTTCAGCTTCTTTTTTTACAGCAGCAGCTTCTGAGCCTTTCTCATTTGTTGTGCTTTGATTAGAGCACCCGGCAGCCCATAGTAGTAAAGTTAGGGTGATTAGTGAAATCCAAATTTTTTTCATCATGTTTCTTGACTCCTCTATTAGTTAGTAGGCTTTTTCCAATAAAAAAAGCCCCATTAGTTCACACGTGTACATACCTCCATGTACAAGTTACTAAAGGGCCTTCGGGTGTCCGATCGGCAGTTATTCATTTTTTTTACCTGCTTTTAGATTGATTTGCTACCGGGGTAATCTGTTTGCTTTTTAGCGGCAAACGGTGCTTTTCTAAGCGGTCAATTTGGGTTATTTGTGAATCGTGAACAGTAATTTGAACGGTGCCAAATTCCAGGCCTTCTAATAAACTAGCTATTTTTTCCATCACTTGTTGATCCAGACGCACTTTTGACGACAATGATATCCTCTCCTTCTAGCTTCGTAATTCGGTTTAAAAGTAAATCCTCCAATGTGGTTCGTTCTAAAACAAACGCAATCGTATCACGCACCATTGACCACAACGGTTTTAATTGACATCCCCCCTCTAATGGACATGGTTCATATTTTGTAATTGATGCGCAACTCATAGGTGAAAGAGGACCTTCTAAATCCCGAATGACTTCTCCAATATTTATTTCTCGAGGTTCCTTTTGCAGCATATAACCTCCCTTAGCACCACGTTTGCTTGAAACATAACCTAGTTTTTTTAATTGAAGTAAGATTTGTTCCAAATAATGAATGCTCACAAGGGTCTTTTCAGAAATTTCTTGAATGCCTAGGACATTTCCTTGATGGTTTCCGAGGTGAAGTAATGCGCGTAGTGCATATTCGCCTTTGCTCGATACCTTCATTCCATCCCTCCTCACATTAATGTTGAGTAATTCAGTCAACATTCACTCCCAAAAATAATCCACTTGTGTTATGGATAAATGGATTTAAGATAGTTATAAATATATGCACTGTTTACTGAAAGGGCACTTGTCTATAGCGCCCTTTTCTTGGTCTATCATCATCTGCAATTTTAATTCCGATTAAATCTATGGGTTTAATATAAAAATATATTAATTGTTATTTTTAGAAAAATCAATACATTTTTTTTCAAACTTTTTAATTCTTTTTTTGAAGGAACTGTTTCTGATTCCATCATACTCACCTCTTATCAGGGGATACTAATTGTATGTAAGTGTAAATCGGGAGGTATTAATGAAAAATGAGTAAGAATTCTGTATCCATTTTTGCCCTAGGAGGCATTAATGAAATCGGTAAAAACATGTATGTTATTCAATATGCGGACGATATCATTGTTATCGATTGCGGTGGTAAATTTCCTGACGAGAGTTTAATGGGGATTGACCTAATTATCCCGGATATGCAGTATTTAGAAGAAAATCAGGATAAAATCCGTGCGATGCTCGTGACTCATGGGCATGAGGATCATATCGGCGGTATTCCTTTCTTTTTAAAAAGATTTAGTCATGTTCCTATCTATGCTACTCGTTTTACATTGGGGTTAATTGAATTAAAGTTAGAAGAGCACCACCTTCTTCGCGATACAGAGCTTGTGACTATTAACTCTGAATCAAAACTGGAGTTTGGTAAAATCGATGTTTCTTTCTTTAAGGTGAGTCATAGTATACCCGATTGCCTAGGTATTGTTTTTCACACACCTGAAGGAAATATCGTTCATACCGGTGACTTTAAGTTTGATTTAACACCGTCGAATAACCAATATAGTGATATTCATAAAATGGCTGAGATTGGTCAAAAAGGTGTTATTGCCTTAATTTCTGAGAGTACAAATGCGGAACGCAAGGGATTATCTCCATCTGAACAAATGGTTGGTGATCATTTATTAGAGGCTTTTATGAAAGCCGATGGAAAAATTATACTCTCCACCTTCGCGTCAAATGTAAACCGTGTCCAGCAGGTGGTTGAAGCAGCGATAAAGACCAATCGTAAGCTTGCTCTCCTTGGACGTAGTATGGTTAACGTTGTCGATGTCGCACTTGAACGTGGATACCTAGATATGCCGGAAGGGATGCTCATCAGCGCAAATGAAATTGAACAGTTCCCCCCTGATAAGGTTGCGATTCTTTGTACCGGAAGTCAGGGAGAACCGAATGCTGCTCTAGCACGTTTATCAACTGGAAATTATCGAGACGCAACCATTTATCCTGGTGACACCGTTATTCTTGCCGCTTCTCCAATCCCTGGTAATGAAAAGGGTGTTTCTAAAATAATCGACAATTTGTTTCAACTTGGCGCTAAGGTCATTTATGGCTCTGGGAGCTCAACAGGTATGCATGTTTCCGGTCATGGCTACCAAGAAGACCTGAAACTCATGATAACGCTAATGAAGCCAACCTATTTTATCCCGATCCATGGTGAATATAGGATGCTTCATCATCACAGGCAGTTAGCTGAATCCGTTGGTGTGGAAAAAGGCAATACCTTTATTATTAAAAATGGGGATGTCGTTGATATTGAAAATTCAGTTGCCCGTCAGACAAGGAATATTCCTGCAGGAGACACGTATGTAGATGGGATTAGTGTAGGAGATGTGGGGGAAGTTGTATTACGAGACCGCAGACAACTTTCTGAAGATGGAATGCTTGTGATTGTGTTAACGATTAGTAAATCGGATCGAAAAATTATCCAAGGTCCGGATACGATTACACGTGGATTTGTATATGTGAAGGAATCCGAAGATTTAATTAGAGAAATTAACCGCTTAGTCAAGAAAGTGATTCTTGAACTAGAAGCAGATAATATTCGCCAGTGGAACGTGATGAAGCAAAATATTAAAAAATCAGTCGGCCAGTATTTGTTTAAGCATACAAAGAGAAAGCCGATGATTCTGCCTATAATCCTTGAGATTTAAAGTAAATGTCAGGCACCATAATATGGTGGTGCCTGACATTTTTTTGGGCAACGCAGATATATATCGTTTATCGCAGATATTTTTCAATAAACGCAGATATTTTCTAATTTTCGCAGATATAATGAGAATAACGAAAATTTGCCTTGATTTCAGGACTAATTTATTTTACAGTTAATCGAAATTGGCTATACTCCTAATAGAATTGGAGGAAGAATAATGTTTCGTTTACTAAGATTCATTGCGTTATTATTTTTACTATATATTTCCTGGCCTTTTATTACAAAACAGCTCGATAATTCCGACATCCATGCTAATTTTGTAACCACATTAAAAGAAAATATTGAGGTACCGGAAACGATTAGTGTTTTGTATGATGATATCCAGCAGATGTTAAAAGCACTTGGTTTTCAATTAGAGGAAATGCCATTAACCCAACAAAAATCCAATGAGGCGCCACCGAAAAAGGTAGAATTAACACCACCTACTCAACAGACTTTTTCCATTCACAATATCGAACTTGGGAATACAAAATCGGACATCGAACATAATCTAGGCTTGGCAAACCGGATTTCGCTCAATGAGTATGGGACAAATTGGCATGCTTATCATGCGAATTACCATAATTTTTTTATGGTCATGTATGATAACAATAATCAGGCTGCCGGTTTATACACCAATCAAGATTTATTAACTTCTACCAATGGAATTAAAATTGGTACTTCATTAAAAGAAAGTGTTCGTAATATCCTCGGCGAGCCGATTACAAAAGTTCAAAAAGGAATGGTCATTTACCAGCTCCAGGAGGAAAGTGACAATGATTTATTTTTGCTTGATGACGCCTATGTGACCATTTTTTATGATAAACATGAGAATAATACGGTAACTGCGATACAAATCATCAGTAAAACGATGGAGGACCACAAAAAAGATTTTTACACAGAAGCATCACAATCATTAAAAGAAGGCTTTGAATATCAAATGTTTGATTTAACCAATGCAGCCCGAGTGAATCACCAACTCCCTATCCTGACATGGGATGACCATGTTCGGGAAACGGCTCGAGAACATAGTGCCGATATGGCTGAAAATGATTATTTCGATCATAAAAATCTTGAAGGACAATCACCATTTGATCGAATGAAAGAGGATGCCGTTGCATTTCATACGGCTGGGGAAAACCTTGCATATGGCCAATTAAGCAGTATTTTTGCCCATGAAGGATTGATGAATTCACTTGGACACCGTGAAAATATACTACGACAGGATTATGAGTACTTAGGAGTCGGTGTAGCCTTTAATGAGAAATCTCAGCCATATTATACACAGAACTACTATGCCAATTAGTGTAACGAATTAGGATTATTTATAAGGGTAAATTAAATATGAGCAATTCTACATTGCTCAAAAAAACTTCGTCGGGAGTGATGTATCATGGCTAGAAACAAACTACTGGTTCCTGGTTCAGAAAATGTTCTGAATCAAATGAAGGAAGAAATCGCCAACGAGTTTGGAGTTCAACTTGGTGCTGATACGACCGCACGAGCAAACGGCTCAGTCGGCGGCGAAATGACTAAACGTCTTGTCGCGTTGGCTGAACAAACATTGCGAAATCAACAAGGTATATAACTTGGGGTTTCACAAAACGGGCTGTCCGAATGACTCGGACAGCCTTTTTCTTAACCTCTTAAGATGGGAAGTGTACAGCATCGGAAGGATCCGCCTGATTTGATGATTTCTGAAATATCCACTTCAATCACTTCGAATCCACGTTTGCGTAGTTCTTGATTCACTTGCTTATTAATAGGTAAGCTTAAAATATTCTTATTCCCGATACATAATACATTTGTTCCAAGTGTAAATTGTTCTTCCTCCGAAACATCAATTAATTGATAGCGAGACGAAAAAAGGTCTATATCCTCCTCGGTTAATGCAGGTCGATAAATCAGAGCAGTATCAGGAGAGACAACATTGAACACACAATCCAAGTGCAGATATTTTTCCTTAAATGGAATTGCTTTTACATCGTATTGGACGAGAAGACCTTGCAAATGTTCTACGGCCTCCCGATGGGTGCGGTTACTTAATCCAACGTAAATCGTCTCCCCATCAATGATTACATCTCCACCTTCAATTCGGTCTTCTGCCAAATTGAAATAAGACATTTCTTCATCATCAAGCCACTGTTTTAAAACATCTTCCTCGCCGATACGAACATCATGCGCCATCTTCGCAACAAAAATGGTTTGTCCAAGTGTAAAGCCAATATCACGGGTAAATACCTGCTCAGGAAATTTTTTATGATAAGGTAATAAAACAACCTCTATTCCATTTGCTTCTAAGGTTCTAACAAACTCCCGGTGCTGTTCCAATGCTCGTTTTATATGGATTCCTTCATCCTTAAATTCCTTCTGAGTTTCATTTATGACATCACGAATCGTCATATATTGGGGTTGACAAAGGATTACACGTTTCAATGGGTCATACTCATTTGTACAAAATGTTTTATGATTTAGTGTCATACTGCTCCTCCTAAATATTCTTCTTTTATAGGATTACTTAAACAAAATCTCCCATTCATTCATAGAGTAATAAAAAGTGTTAATTGGTGGTGAGGACTCTATGTTTGAAATGAAGAAATCAAAATATGGCAGAGGTATATTTGCAACCCGCGACATCAAAAAAGGTGAGCTCATTCATGAAGCACCGGTGATTGTTTCATCTAAAGATGAGTATAAATATCTGAAAAAAACCATCATGATTGAATATGTATTCTGGTGGGGTAAAGATTTAGAAGAATGTGCATTAGCACTAGGTTATGGTTCCCTGTTTAATCATTCCTACACCCCTAATGCTTTATACAAACTTAATTTAAAAAACCAAACCATAGATATTTTCGCTTATCATGATATCAAAACAGGAGATGAGATATTAATCAATTACAATGGTGATCCAGAAGACAATGAACCAATGTGGTTTGATGTATTTTAATCAGCCTCCTATCCTTCATACGCTTCTTTTAATGTTTTTATATCCATTTTCTTCATTTTGAGCATCGCTTTCATTACCCGTTCTGACTTTTCTGAATCAGGGTCACTTACCATTTCAGATAAATCAGCAGGGATATTTTGGGCTTGGTGGTCAAACCAAAGGTTGGTGGAGATTTTTTGAATTTTTTTATTCATCGTATAAAACCTGCCTTTTTTAATACTTATAGTTAAATCTTAACCCATTTTCTAACTTAAAAACTAAAAAAGCATCCATTGAAAATTGGATGCTTTAACCTGTTGGTAATTTAATTTTGTCCATAATGGATGCTAAATAACTTTTTACAGATCCCGTTTTATTGTGCTGATTAGACTTTTCATGGATTGAAGAGTCATGCTTTTCTCTTAATTCCTCGTCCATAAGTTCATTTGAATAAATTCGCTTTCCAGCCATAATGCTGCGAATAGAGGAAGCTAATTCCTCACTAGGATTGTCTTTCAGTAAATACCCTCTTACGTCAGCCTTCATAGCACGCTGATAATATCCTGGTCTTGAAAAGGTGGTAAGAATAATCACTTTACAGTCAAAATGCTGTAATTCCTCTGCCGCCTCGAGGCCACTTTTTTCAGGCATTTCGATGTCCATCATACAAACATCCGGCTGTAATTTTCGCACCAGAGTAAGTGCATCTTCCCCATTGCCTGCCTGACCAACGACTTCGATATCCTCTTCCAAATTCAACAGATTCCCCATTGCCTCCAACAGCAGCGCCTGATCCTCTGCGATTACTATTCGAATCATTTTCAATCTCTCCCTTTCAGGCAGCTGCTCATTCAGAAACTCCCCTGTAAAGAGAGTCAGCTAAGTTGGGTATCATTACAATTCTGGCTTTGCTTGAACAGAAATTTGTTTTTTAGCTAAAGCTTTCACGTCTTTAAAAGCAACAAAGTTCTTAGCATTTTCATCCCATAATCGGAAACGAAGAGATTTTAAGCTTGTTGCTAGAGAAATTGTTGGAACGTTCTGTAGAGGCTGCGTCTCATTATGAGCCTCTTCAAGCTTATAATTCGGAACCCTTGGGCTTAAATGGTGAACATGGTGATAACCAATATTACCTGTTAAGAACTGAAGTACTTTTGGAAGCTTATAAAAAGAACTTCCTTCCACTGCTGCCTTTACATATTCCCAGTCTTTATCTTCTTCAAAGTAAGAATCCTCGAAAGTATGCTGTACGTAAAACAACCAAATCCCTGCTGATCCGGAAATCATAAAAATAGTGCCTTGAACTAGTAGAAACGACTGCCATCCAACGGCCAAGCAAAGCAATGCAATCAAAGCAACAATTAAAACATTGGTTAAATACGTGTTCATTCGTTCTTTTTTGCGTGCCTCTTTGCGGTTAAAACGGTTCTTAAGCGCGAATACATAGATAGGTCCTAACACAAACATAACGAATGGATTACGATAAAAACGATAAGCTAAACGAAGTTTCAGCGGCGCTGCTAAATACTCATCAACCGTTAATGTCCAAATATCCCCTGTACCGCGCTTATCTAAATTCCCACTTGTTGCGTGGTGAACAGAGTGATCATGACCCCATTGATCGAACGGGAACAGTGTTAATACTCCCATTGCCGTACCAACTGCACGATTCGCCTTTCTGTTTTTAAAAAACGAATGATGGGTACAGTCATGGAAAATGATAAAAATTCGTACTAAAAAGCCTGCTGCAGCAATCATCGGAACCAATGCTAACCAATAAGAAACAGATAAGCTTTGATAGGCAAGGAACCACAATAAGATAAACGGTCCAACCGTGTTAATGATTTGCCAAACACTTTGTTTTGTTGTTGATTGTTCAAAAGGAGCAACTTGTTTGCGTAAATTTTTCGTATTTTCTTGTACTGACATAATTTTAATTCCCTTCGATTTGTGTCGTTAAATCGATTATAGGGAAATAAAATCATTCATGTAAGTACCAGGTGTCATATGCAGAGTATGACAAATGTCATATAGAGGTTGTCTCTTACACCAAAACAGAAAGTTATGCTATAATGAAATAGTTGTATTTTAACAAACTAAAGCGGTGATGTAAGGATTAAACTAGCCTGCCGCTTCAAAAGGATGCTAATAAATGAAAAAAGAAATTGATACAATTTATATTTTAGAAAACCCCGAAAAGAATATTATTAAATTTGCAACAGGTTATCAACTTAAATACGATGACACGATAAAAGATGTTTTTGGTGTGGCATGCATAAACGATTTAGAAATGATGATTCAATTTAACAAGCCCTTCCAAGATAGTATTTGTGCCAATAAGAATATAAGTGTGAAGAATCTTTCATTAAATCAAGTTATTCGAATTGCTTCCAAGAAAGAACTCCTTCAATTAAGGGTAGAATTGTTAGAACAATCAGGAAATTTATCCATTCCTTGTCCTTTCGATTCGGTCATCCAGCTCCAAGAAGGAATTTTCCGCTGGGATGAACAAAATTCTTCATACATTTTAGATCAACTTGGTGCTTAATTTATTGTTCTAGGAAAGTAACTCATCTTTGGTATGGGTTACTTTTTCTATGAAAATTATTATTTTGGCAGGTGTCATATGTCCTCAAAGAATAAAGTGATTATTATCGGTGGAGGGATTTCTGGAAAATTGGCGGCACGTGTATTATCGGATGTTTATAAAGAAGTAATCATCCTTGAACGTGACAGCGAGCCGGAAGGACCAACTTCACGAAAGGGTGCCCCGCAAGGTGAACATCTACACGCCCTCCTTCATGCTGGCGAATATGGCCTCGAAAAGCTATTTCCTGGTATAACAGAAAAATTTTATGAGAGCGGAGCTGTAAAAATCAATTCAACCATTGATCTTGCATGGTTTCACCATGGTGCATGGAAAATTCGATACGATGGCGGGTACAGTACCACACTTCAAACACGACCCCATTTAGAATGGCACATAGAACAATACATAAAAAGAATTCCAAATATTAAAGTGCGCTACAATCAAGTTGTTCAAGATTTTTTATATAGTGAAGCAGAAAATCGGATCATAGGTGTTCAACTAAAGAATGATCCATTATTAGCAGATTTAGTAGTGGATTCCAGTGGTGTAAGCAGTCTTACATCTAATTGGTTACATAAACGAGGAACACATGTCCCTGAGGAGAAAGTGGAAATCAACTTAAGTTATATCAGTAAACAATTTCAGCTGGATGAAAATCAGGAAAGAGACTGGAAGATTAAGATGATATATCCCGACCCGCCTAAAGAAAAAATTGGCGGTACAATTTCTAAGATAGAGGGAAATCATTATATTGTCACAATAATGGGATATCATAACGCAGTAAATGATAAAGAGGTCCTAAAAGATGATATGTGTTTTATTGAACTTTCAAAGAAATTGCCAAGACTTGATATCTATCAAGAAATAGAAAATGCAGCTTCCCTTACCAAAACTAGCCTCTATCGAATCCCACATTTAGTATGGAGAAGAATTGAAAAAATGAAATTACCTGATGGACTTTTACTAATCGGAGATACCTTCTGCAGAATTGACCCTGTTTTTGGCCAAGGAATGAGTATTGCCATTTTAGAGGCGCTTGCACTGCAAAAATTAATACATAAAGATACACGACAACTGGTGCCTGCGGTATTTCATAAAAAAGCTGCGAAAATCATTGCTCCGATTTGGAATATGGTCCTTACAGAAGATTTCCGATATCCCGATACACATGGGAAAAAGCCGTTTGGTCTATCGATTCAGCTATGGTATGCGAAGAATATTTTTCTTTTATCTGCGCAAAATCAAGAGGTCTATAATGCGTTTGTGAAAGTGATGAATCTAGTTAACCCTATAACCTCACTGATGAGACCTAGGATTATTAAAATGGTTTTGAATCGTACATTTACTAATGCTCGAAAACCATAACTCAAAAAAGCAGTTCTCTTTAAGAGGACCGCTTTTTATTTTTCATTAATTGGTGCTTTCTTTTACTAGTGGTTTACCTGCTTCTAGAAGAACCTTACTGCCCACCAAGAAAAACCCTTGGATAAACATTAGTATTCCAGTCCCAATCAACAGCCATTCTATTTCAATTATGTCTGCGATGGGCCCGAAAATGAGCATTCCTAGTGGCATCATCGAGGTTGAAATCATTCCTAGTACACCAAAGACTCTTCCTAAATAATCTCCCTCCACCTTTTCTTGTAAAAGAACAGTTGATGGTGTGTTGAAGATCGGCATTGCCACACCAACGATTCCCATGAACACGATATAAATCCAAAAATTAGGAACGATACCAAGAGCGAAGGTGCAGGCACCCATCACAAGCGCAGCGAGTGTCATCGTATGAATCTTGTTTTTGAATCCACCCCACGATGCCATGAACACACCACCTAGCATCATTCCGATTGAGAAGGTAATTTCGATGGCTGTTAACCGCCATACATCATCACCAAAACTGCGTGTGACCTGCAGCGGTGTTAGGAATGCCACCGGTGCCGCTAATACAAAGAAAAACGCAAAAAAGACAAAAAACTTCTTAACAAAAGCGTGATTTTGAATATAGGTAAAACCTTGTTTTAAGTCACAGTAATAGCTGGTGGTCTGTTTTTCTGCTGCTTTTGCATGAGTGGGAATATGCAAATATGTCAGTAAGATAAATACGGCAATCGCAGCAGTAATAACATCAATAAAGAAGATTGCTTCCATTGAAGCCATTGTCAGAAGTGCTGCACTGACCATTGGCGCCACGAGCATGATTAGCGCTTGGATACTACCATTTGTTCCGTTCACTTTTGTCAGTTTATCCTCTGGAACCATCTGAGGAAGAATAGCTCCAACCGCTGGACCTTGAATTCCTGTTCCTATCGCCCGAATCGCCGACATCAAAAATAATAACCAAAGTGCCTCGTACCCCATTAAAAACAGAATTGCTAACACAAGTGTTGAAATCGCAATCAAGGAATCTGACAAGATAATCAGTATTTTTCGATTGTAGCGATCCGCCCAAACTCCTGCAAAAGGAGAAAGGAAAAAGGTTGGGACAAACCCGCAAATAATAGAAATTGTCATCATGACACCCGATTGAGTATTCAAGGTGATATACCACATAATCGCATATTGAACTAAGGCTGATCCAAAAAGCGATATCGTTTGACTCCCCAAAAAGAGAATGGTATTTCGTTTCCAATGATTTATTTCATGTTTAGGTGTTTCCATAGATTACACGTCCTATAATGTTTTTGTTTGGTATGGTCAAGGACATTTTTATAGAAACTGAATTTACATCTAAAAAAAGACAGCAAAAAAGAGGGCAGAATCGTCCCCTCTTGTTTTACATCACCGTAAAATAAAGGTTTCCCTAAAAATAGACAGACCACTCCCGTTACTCTGCACTCGTGCAAAGTCCTTGAACCTATTCAATTAATTGTTCAAAGCTGGGAATCGTAGTCTCATAGACGCAGTCAAGGGGAAAACCTCCATTTCTTATAAGTTAGAATTAGTTTAACATATTTGTCACTTATATTAAAGATGGTACCTTTCAATAAGTACTTTCAATGGATTTAATGGTATCAAATAGTTTTTTATTTATAGGGGTTGGTACTTGATGTTTTTCACCCATCTCCAACACTGCTCCCGCGAACAAAGCCACCTCGCTATATCGCCGTGCTTCCAAATCCTGCGCCATGGACGGTTTTCCTTCTGGACTTAATGTGGCTAACACACTTAACCAATAATTCAAATCTGCCTCTATTAGATTAATCCCTTCATACTCAGATAAGGTAATGACCTCTCTCATTGCGGCAATCATGGTTTCCCTTGCTTCGCCTTCCCGTTGAATTTCACCGTAATTGCTTTTATAGACAGCAACGGTTTGATTAACTCCGACATTCAGCATGAATTTTCCCCAAAGCCGCTTATTCATATTGGTGTCTACCTCATATGGAAAATCAATTTTATCAAAAAAATCCGCTAGACTCTTAACCTTGTCAGAAATGATTCTCGGCCATTGATCACCAAAGCAAAGCATTCCCATATGGTCGTATGTAAGTTTATTCCCTACTTTTACTGCGTCCATCCCTTGGGCTACACTATAAAGAATCCTATCCCCCCCATAAACTTGACCAATAATCCCTTCACTCGTAATTCCATTTAAGGCAGATAAAATGATGGTGTCTTTTCCCACATGATGGTGTACCGCTTGGATGGCATCAAGTAAACCTTCGTATTTCACGGTAAAAATCAGTAAATCTGCTGGTTCACAGTGTTCTTCAGGCGTCACAAAGTGGAAGTCACACGGTTCACCATTACAATAGACATGTTCTTGTTTATATTTTTCGATGCGCCCTCGGTCAGCAATAATTCTTACATCTTCCTTTTGCAGTCGCTTGGCTATAAAATTTCCAAATAATATTCCCAATGCTCCTAATCCAATAATAGATACCTTTTTAATTTCCATCCCGTAAGTCCTCTCCGCTTTTTCTTAAATTTTATCATGAAAATTTGGTTGATTAATAATGATTCGTTTTTCGTTATAATAGAGAATATAGAAAATTTTGTAATGAGGGATAAAACATGGAAAGAGATAATAATGAAACACAGCATACAGAAGATGATTTCGACTGGGAGACTTTTTTTAATCCTGATGATAAACAGGAATGGGAAATAGAGAAACTTCAAAAGAAAAAGCGAAAAAAGTTCATGGTTAAAATCATTAGCTCCCTGCTCGTACTGGCACTTTTGATCAGCGGATTAGAGGTGTGGATTAACATTTTCAACCTCCCTGCAATGAACTTTGTTAAAGTGTCTAATCAATTATCAAAGCAGCCTGAAGTGAAAGAATACAAAAAATCAGTTGTAACAATTGATTGGGATGGAGTCAAAGGTACAGGCTTTCTGGTCTCACCTAATGGATTAATTGTCACCAATGATCATGTGGTAGAACGTACAAAGAGAGTAAATGTCCATTTTAAATCTGGTAGGTCATATGCTGGTAAGGTAATCGCTAAGCACCCGGAAATAGATGTTGCGATTGTAGAAATTGATGCAGAGAACCTCCCTTTTCTTCCAATTGCTACCGACAAGGATTGGGAAAGATGGGTTGGCGAGGAAATCATTTTTATTGGAAACCCATTAGCTTTTACACAAATAGCCAATAAAGGCACGCTGATTGGTAAAGCACAGTTGACGGACTGGGATGTCCCCGTAATGATGATTAAAGCACCTATTTATAAAGGAAACAGCGGCAGCCCGGTATTGAACGAAAATGGAGAGGTCATTGGTGTCATTTTTGCGACATTGCAAAACCCAGAGATTGAAACGAAAGAAATTGTAGGTGTGGCCATCCCATCTTACTATATTACGAAAATCCTTAATAAAAATATCCCATAACGAGCTTAAGGTTCTATCAATTGCTTCTATCTAGCAGAAAAGATTATACTAATATTTGGTATTACTATGAATCTAAGGAGGAGATCACTTGACTAGTTTACAGGATCCTACCACACTACTTAATGGAGTAAAAATGCCTTGGTTTGGCCTCGGTGTATATAAGGTTCAGGAAGGTGAAGAAGCACTTCAATCTGTAAAGGCTGCAATTAAAGCTGGTTACAGAAGCATTGATACCGCGGCTCTTTACCAAAATGAAGAAAGCGTGGGTCAAGCGATTAAGGAATCTGGTGTTCCACGTGAAGAGCTTTTTATTACCACAAAAGTTTGGAATGAAGACCAACGAAATGATTCAGTTTTAGAAGCATTTGAAACGAGCATTCAAAAACTCGGGCTTGATTATGTTGATTTATATTTAATCCACTGGCCAGTAAAAGAAAAGTACAAACAAACGTGGAAGGTCCTTGAGCAACTATATAAAGAAGGACGTGTTCGTGCAATTGGCGTCAGCAACTTCCAAATTCATCATCTAGAAGATTTACTATCTGTAGCTGAGATTAAACCGATGGTAAATCAGGTGGAATTACATCCGCTTTTAGCACAAACTGAACTTCGCGACTATTGCAGAAAACAAGAAATTCAAATTGAAGCTTGGGCTCCACTTGGCCAAGGAAGACTTCTTGAACATCCACTTTTACAAGAAATTGCGGCAAAGCACAACAAAACAACCGCTCAAGTCATCCTGCGATGGGATATTCAAAACCAAATTGTCACCATTCCAAAGTCAGTTAAAGAGGCCCGTATCATCGAAAATGCCAATATCTTTAATTTTGCATTAACTGAAAGTGATATCCAAAAAATTAACTCCCTAAACGAAAACAAACGATTCGGTGCTGATCCTGATAACTTTAATTTTTAATTTTGTTTAAGAAAAAAACGGACCTCACGAGCTAGTCATGAGGTCCGTTTTTGAATTCATGATCCGTTCTGTTTCTTTAGATAGTTTCTACACACCATGTCATCGTAGATATCTCTGTTTCTACCGTCTGTAACCTCTTTTTTATAAAAATAAGACATAAATCTTAACGATTCTTTCCTGCTTTCAAAAGTCCTCTTATCTGAAACATTGCAGTTTTACCTTCTTTACGTTCCATCGCATGAACGAAGCTGTATACGACGATTAATTCAGCTAATAATCCAAGCGAGAGACCGATCGCTCCAATGGAACCATTCCATTGTGAAGCAAAATTCACACCAATAATTAAGGCTATCAATGTAACTACAAAATTGGCAGACTGAGAAAAAATCGTAACCTTTGTTCTTTTGTACACCATTAATAATCCATTAAAGAAATCAACAAACGGAAACACAAGCGCCATTAACATCGTCACTTTGAATACTTGTATGCTTGCGTCCAACAACCTTCCGCTGACCCCAATTACATGTTCAAAAAACAATTCCCCAAGCGGAGTATACGATAAAATCGCTACTAATATACACGGGACAAAACCAACCACAAGTAGAAACTTTTTTACAATAGCATGATGTTCACCATAAAAATTGATAACAATTTGATGAATATAAGAGAAAAAGCTTAAAATTAATTGAGTTACACTTAGTGCGATGGCGTAACTTGCAATCGCCAGCTCAATATTATAGGTCTTACCTAACGCAATATTAATGGCAGGACCAATCATAACAACAATAATAGAAGATAACATAAGCGGGCTATAAAATTTAAAGATACTTTTCTTTGATTCTATTTTCAGTTCATGTTTCTCAGGCATTTTGCGCACTAACGACCTTGCTTCAATGAAGCTAACAGTACATTCAACTATCATTCCGATTAAAAAAATCAACGCACCGGATACTCCTGTAATATGACCCGTGTGAATGAAATATAAGGACAATATATACATCGCAGCAAGCCTTATGACCATTCCAATCGTTAACCATTTTGTCTGCCGATTATAAATAATAACTCCTTGTGCTAAACAACGAAGAGCAGAAAAAATTGTGACGATGATCAATACTTGGTAAATAGCCTTTATGTCATCCACCATATTCGCTTTAGCTCCAAAGATGTTCGCAAAAATAACATCTCCAGCCGGTGTATAAGCCACTGCAAATGCAACCAACATTAAACTTCCGATTAAATAAAAAGAAAAATGTGACATTAATCTATAGGAACCTCTATCCCGAACCAATGAAGAACAAGTTTGACGAAGCAAATTCCCCAGCCGCTCCGTAATTCCAAATAGACTCATTGCAATTGCATAGCTCGCTAAAATAAATTCAGAATGATCCGCTCTAACTAACGTACTGTTAATAATAATATGTGATATTGTAACAAGACTCGCAGATAATGCTAAGGGAATAAAGAAAATGAACAACGATCTCATATTTAGTTCTTTTTCTAGTTTTTTCATTCTCTACAACACCTTTTAATTTTAATATCTTCTTAAATTTATTTCGGCACACTAAATTTATTCCATTATATTATAAATCTTATAATTATTAACGGATATAAATATTTTTACCTAAATGAAAAAAACACCGACCTCTTTGAACCAATGTCGGTGTTAGAAACGTTTTTAATCATTACTCTCTAATAACGGAATCTTAACTTCTACCCCTAAACGTATCAGTAACTTAGCCAGGGTTTCAAGTCCAGATTTCGGATTGATTTTCGTTTCAAGGTAATAGGTAGTACCTGTGAGTTTTGATTTATACGTATGCAATTGGGTAAAATTCCGTTTATCCTTATGAACCGGTTCAAGCGCCATCGCATAGCGTTTTCCCGAGTCAGTGGAACCTAGGACAACACCCTCTTTTATCTTTTCATGAAGAGGAAGTTGATGATCTTCAATCCAATTTAATCCTTCTTTCCAAAGTGCCGGCACGCTTTCACCACGAATCACCGTATTGCTTTTTCCGTGCCTTACATTAATGTATAAAGAATCCCATCTTTTATTGCTTGCCCGGTAAGACTCTTCAACCTCTGGTACAACAGCTGCTTGTTCATTAACTTTTTTCTTCAACTGCTCAAACAACTTTTCTACTGTCCCAATTCCCACATTTTCATATTTTGCAAGAATCACAAGCTCCTTCGGAAGCTGCCCAACACTTTCAATTTGGTCTTCATTAAGTTGCCTTAATAGACTTGGAATTCCAGTGAATTCCTCCGAGGTAAGCGGGACCTTAGAAAGTTCCTCGGTGACAATAATATGGTCAGCCTTGTAGAAAAAGAACAGTTCACCTGGTCGTTCCAGCGATAGTTTCCTTCTAATTTTTTCTTCCTCAATAAAGGTCCTTAATTCTTCAAAGAAAATTTCGTCATTCTTTTCACTGTAACGTTTCACATGCTTGTGTAAACCTGCTAGGTTCATAGGCAGCTCACTCATGATTCTTGCTTGCTGTTCTGCACCTAATCGAATCAGAAAGGTTTCGGATTTATCAAATCGTTGTGGCAATAGGAAAGCATCGCGAAGAAAATAGGGAACATCTAATTGTTTCCCATTAAATGTAAACGTACGAATTGTCGTTGTACCAGGAATCCCCTCTTCCACTGCAGGTACTTCTGGCTCAGACGTTTCAACGCTAACCGCCGTTTCTGCCAGTGCAGACTCAGGGGAGAGCTTTTCTACTGAATTAGATAGGAGCTCTTCAAGTGACTTAAGTCTAATCTCCAACTCAGACATATCATATCTTTTTTCCATAGCCGGGGATGGATCTTGATAATCCGGAACGGTAATATCGACTGGACCGTATACCTCCACATACCATTTAACAATTTTGTATAATGCCTCCCAAGACAATAGGGCCTCAGAATACCGGAACATTCTTGAATTATGGGCAGCTTGATTCCCAATTTGCCTAACAAAATGGAGTGCATCTCGTATCTCAGGGATCAAGTACCCTTTGTCATTAAGCATATCCAGCTGATCTTTTAAATTGGTTCGAGGATCATCTGGCAATTCCTCGGCTCGAATCACCTGTTGTAATATATTCTCTACAAACACACGTGCATGTGTCAGCATGGTTCTTGGGCTGGTAAAAATACTATTTTCCAATTCTCGTGCAACTAACGCCAGTTCTTTAGAAAGCGGCTCAATAAATTGATAAAAGTAAGATTGTTTATCCATTGTAAAAGCTCCTCTAAATATATAATATTCTTATTTTATCACATCGAAGCACAATTGGAATATACTAGTAGATAGTGCCATAAAGAAAAGCCGCCTCTAGAGGAGAACGGCTTTTCTTGTGCTGTTTTTAATTGGTAAAAATCGTTGCAATAATTTGGTCGTATGACATTCCACTATTGACTGTATAGGAACCTGGGCGCAAAGCGTTTTGTAACCCTCTAGCTTCAATATCTTGCGTGAATTTGAAAGCGTCTGGGATTAACTTTGCTTGAAGAAGTACATTCGCAACATCGATACTAGTCATCCCATCTGCTACGTTGACTACTACTTGGGTTATGGGTTGATCCTTCTCTTTTTTATCAGCAGGCTTCGTTTCAATATCCTTTGCAGCTTGCAAAGTCTTTTCTAATTCTTCTGTTGTTTGAACAACATAACCGGCAGATTCAAGCTCTTCCTTCATCTGTGCTGCCGTTAGTTTAACACCTTCAGACGATTTAGCTGAAGCTTTTTGATTGGTGTTATCATCAGTGAAGTAAACTACTCCACAAATTGTTGTAGCAATAAGGATTCCTGCTGCAAAGCTGCTCAATAAATTAATTCGCATTGGCAACTAATCCTCCTTCATCCTTTATTTTCAGATAAGGTGTTAGCAGCTGTTCAATTTCAGATACTGGTACTTCTTTTTTCTCAGCGATGCTTTCAATCGAGTAATTACGTCTATATAAGTCTATTACTTCACGTATAAAAAGCTTCTCTTCTGCAGAAAGTGGAATTCCAGCTTCTTTTGTTACTACTTCTATATCAAGCTCGATATCTCGGATTGAGTCTTGAATGCTATTGATTTCTTTCATCATCGATACATGTACTAAATCAATTTGCTTTTTTTCAAGCTTAGAGTCACGGTATGTCTTAATTATTGAAAAAACAAGCAATAATGCGGAAAGAAGAAACAATCCGAATAAAGTCCATTCCATCGAAATCTACCTCCTTCTTTTTAATAGACCAACACAAGAATCTATTATACATCCAAAATAAATAAATTTCGATTTTATTCTACAAAATACATCAAAAGTCTGAGAGATTTGTCAAAAAGCAGGTAATTCATTTGCACCCTACTGGTATGTTTTTGGGTAAAGAAGTGAATATTTACCCGAAAAAAAACCGCTTCACAATCGTGAAAACGGCTTAACCATACAAAGTTCTTCTATAGAGAGTTTGCATCCATCCCCATTTGGCTCCATTCTTCTCTTGAAGGCCCATACACACCTGGGACCTTTAAGCCAGCTTGGCGCATAAGAACGGTCATTTGTCCACGGTGATGAATGATATGCTTGTTCAGCATGTTAAGCATTACAGCTCTTGGCAGGTCCATACCAAATACACTTTTTGTTTCACTTAGGGATTGGTCTGTCCATTGTTCACTAATAGCAGCACTTGTCTCTGCACTAACACTACGGAACGTTTCAGCTATTTCTCTAGCTGAAGTTGGAAGGTCCGCTTCGTTTAACGAACTTTTTACTGTCACACCAAACTCCATTAACATACCAGGTGTACTCGCAACAATATGCCAAGCAATTTCTCCTAACGTACGATCTTCCGGTGAAACTCTTTGTTGCAGCGACTCATCTGTTAAGGCATCCAAAACCTTTTGGGTTGAAACTGCTTCTTGATTCCATTCGTTAATAAAATGAGATATAGCTGTATACATTTTATATCCTCCATTACAATTTGTTAATGACTACTTAGCATATTATACCATTTTTGCTATTAATACAAAATTTCACACTTTCACTATTCCTGTGTGATTTTTTTATTCTCATATCCTGATTACCATGATAGAATCTTTACTGGATTAAATCAGTCTGATCAAAAGATTATCGGTGGTGAATTGTGAAAGAGTCTGTACTAATACAAAATAAAAAGAGAACCAAGCTTAATCTAAGCTTTCTAAAGAAGGATATGGTATTTACCATCTCTCTTGTTTTAGCTGCTGGTAGTTGTTTATTCCAAACTCCTCAAAAAGAGTATCTAAATTTTCCTGTATTAATTAGTTTATTTAACCTGATGATTGCGATTAAGGCTTTAGAGGAACTAAGAGTTTTAGATAAATTTGCAATTTCTATATTAAATAGAAGCAGTAATAGTAAATCCGTGTCAGCCATTCTCATACTGTTATGTTTTTTCAGCTCGATGATTTTTACAAACGATGTGGCGTTACTTACATTTGTCCCCCTGTCGCTAGTGATTAGCAGGAAAACAAAGATGCCTATTATGGAAACAATTATCTTACAAACAATCGCCGCAAATATCGGGAGCAGTTTCACCCCAATGGGAAACCCACAAAATTTGTTTATTTACTCTTTTTATAAAATCACGGCTTTGCCTTTTTTTACGACTGTTTTAGTAATTGCTATTCTTGGTATCATTACTTTATATTTCTTCATCCAAAGACTGGATCAAAAAGAATTGAAGGTAGAGATTCCTCTAGTACAGGTTAACTCTTCGAAGAGAACATTGGTTTGGGGGATTGTTTTAGTTATTATCATCGCTTCCATACTCGGTGTGGTTCCTTACCAAGTTGCGTTAGCCATTACTTTAATGACAGTTGCCATTTTAAATAAGAAACTCTTGTTGAAAATTGATTATTTCCTGCTATTAACTTTTATTTGTTTTTTTATCTTTGTTGGAAATATTTCAAATACAACAGCTATGCACACCGTGGCAAGTGCAAGTTTGAAGGACGCCGATTCCGTCTATTTCAACTCGATTCTAGTAAGCCAATTTATCAGCAATGTCCCTGCAGCTATCCTTATGGCAGAATTCACAACCAATTGGAAACCTTTATTATTAGGTGTGAATATCGGTGGCCTTGGAACCATTATTGCATCGATGGCTAGTGTAATTTCCTATAAATTATATATTCAAACCCATCCAAACGATGGTAAAAAATATCTTTTAAAATTTAGTATATATAATTTCACATTTTTAACATTTTTAACTTTTATCCCGTACGTCATTTTAAAAATTTTAAATATATTCTAACCCGCTTTGAAAAATAGCGGGTTTTTTTCACTTTACGACTAAAAATTCCATCAACGTGCATAGTAAAAACAAAACAAAAATATGGAATCAAGGAGTAATCGTATGAACGTAAAATGGAAAATAACGATTTTGATTACTATTCTTACACTAGGATTGTTAACAGCGTGTAACCCTGAAAAAAGAGAATCATTAAATCGAGAAAATGACGTAAATTTCCGTCCTGTTCGGTATGAACGTAAACCGAATATAAACGAGAGCAATAACGATTATAAAAACCAAGATAACAGACTCGACATTCAGGACGAAACACCTAATAAAAAAGATCATAAAAGAAGATAAACCTCCATATTATTCATAAAACCAAACCATACCAACTAACACTGTCCACCCCAGACGGACAAATAGGCCGTTTTGTCCACGTGTGGTGACAGGCACCAAAAAAGCGGCCCCAAAAAGGCACCAGAAAAGCGGCCCCAAAAAGGCACCAGAAAAATCAAAAAAAAACAGGATAAAAGGTGCCATCGGCTCTTTTATCCTGTTTTTTTCATTAGGTATTTGATTTTGTCTACGACGTTTTTTGGATGTGGTGTGCTGTTGATGAGCAGTAACAGCTGAATGATAACAATTGGCAGGAATGTTTTTCTGTACGCTAGGTACTTTGGTTCCCAACCACAGGCAAATTTGCTTTTGAATTCTTTGAGTCCTTTGAAGTTATACAATGAATTACCGTGCAGGTAGGCTAGTCTAAAGAACTTTTCACTCCTGAAAGAGTATTTACAATCCCCTACATTTGAAAGTGGCGCCATACCCAGACTACAAATCTGGTACCCATTTTCTTTCGCCCACTTAAAAATTTGAATAAATAAAACATCCATCGTTCCATGTGGGCTATCTGGTAATTTTCTCATTAAGTCGATGGTAATTGACTTTTTGTGATCAGTTGCAAGTGTAGCAAAAGCTATTACATTACCGGTTGGGTCCTTTAATAGTGCAATTGGAAAACAAGATACATATTCCTCACTAAAGGAAACAACGGAAAATCCCTTTTCCTTCTGGTTACCGAGCCACGAATCTGATATCTCTTTAAGTTCTGAAAGTATTTCCTTTGAATAAGGTGGCATAATTACGCTGAACGTGAAAGAATTACGAGTAAATTTGTTCAATCTTGTTCGTAACTTGGCTCCCTGCTTTCCCTCAATCGAAAAATTATGGAGATTGACAATTCCTTCTTCCCCTAATTTCAAGAACCGATAGCCTGTATCATGATAGAGAGCCATGAATCGCGGACTTATTTGATAGAAGATAGGCTTTAACCTTTTACTTACACTGTATTCTTGAAATTCTTCGATAGACTTAGGAATCAGAGACTCTGCACCTATCGGGTCTCCCAAAACCACTAATTTATTTCCTATTCGCTTATAAACAATTAACACTTGTCCTTCCGCTGCCCAATATACATCCTTATCCTGTAACAAAAGAAGATGAGAAACATGATTACCGCCATTTTCTTCTAAGAATGCAATGACACGTTCTAATTGCGAGTCTATGTTACTTGGAGTTAATTTATTTTTAGCATTAAGCCTATTTATTTTATATGAAATGATAAAAACAAAAATCGGAATGAAAAAATACCATGATATGGTATCGAACATACAGGCATTACCCCCTATTAAAAGTTCACCTTAATAAAGATACCATAATAATAGATTGATATGAATATTGATTTTTTCCATTTTATGAAAATAGATACTACTATACATAAAAGAGTAATGACCCATTTACATTGCAAAACAAAAGCCGCTTACCTTAAAGGTAAACGGCTTTCTTCCAAATTAGTCAGTTCCAAGTGTAACTCCATGTGCTTTTAATTATTTCCGGTATGCAATGCTCATTCGGTCACATTTTTATAATAGTTCTATTTGTAATGAAATCCAAGCATTTTTATTGTTCTATTTTAATCTTCAACCTTTTGCGTGTAATATTGAAAGCCAAGGTATTGATAGTTTTGTTTCTTGTACATATCCTTTGGGGTGTCTTGACCATCTGCAACTAAAATAACGGTCTTATCGTGGAACGTATCCATCACAAACTTTTGTATTCGACTCCCAATTCCTTTCCTCTGAAAAGCTTCATCCACACCTAAGTTATCAATTTCAGCTGTATCTTCTGAGATAATGACATCCACTGCCCCTGCAGGCGTCCCTTTATATAAAGCAAGCAGCTGCATTACATTCGGGTCCTCAAAAATCTGCTTATTTAACTCTACCTTTTGATTGGCAAAATTACTGCCAAACACAATATCCTGCTGATATTGTAAAGCAAGAAATGCTTTCAAATTTTTTTCTGTTACCATTTGAACCTTAATATCTGGGTGATCCTTTACATCTGGGAATTGCTTGGGATCAATACTATATAATTCTAAGAAACCAATATCATAATTCACCTGATTTAAATAATTTACTAAATCAGCTGGGATTTTTTCATAACTAGGAAACTTGAATTTCACATGCTTCTGACCATTTTTCCGGTGGAAATCTCGTAAATAACGTTCGGCCGATTTTAATTCCTCTAGTGTAGGAAAGGTTTTAAACTCAATATAATTACTATCATATCGCGATAACATTTCAGGAAAGTGATAGTGTTGGTATAATTCATTTTCTGCTATCAAGTGAGTATGTTTATGAATATTTTCAAATGTAATTTGCATAACGCGATCCCCTTTTGCACGGATAAACTAGTAATTTTGTTGTAAATCCTTAAGCAATTTCATTAAATCCTCTTTTGTTACGGACATCTTTAGGACACCACTTTTTTGATACTCAATGATCGCTTGCAGAGTAAGAATAGTCGGTGGTGCGAGTTTAATCTTTTTATTTTGAAACGCAGTTAATGCTTCTTCTGGATTAATCCATAACGCTCCATCAATTTCCTTTTGATCTGGTTCTGGAGTTTGTCCTTGAGGGAGTTTTGCAAGAAAAAAACGGGTATCAAAACGAATCGGGCTTTCCTCAGGAGTAACAATTTGACCGAAATAAGTTAAACATTGAGGATCAAAATAAAGCTTCTCTTGCTCTAACACTCGTATAAAAGGTATTTCACCTTTTAGCAGGTCATTTCGGTATTTCATTATTTTTTCCTTTGGTAAAAGTACCGGGAACCCATCTATTGTATTCCCCAACATTATCCCAACTTCTTCAAACAATTCTCTAGCCGCAGCAATATAATGTGTAAGACTAATAGAAAACCGTGCTTCATCATGATTTACGAATTCTTCATCCGCCAATGAATCATGACTTTCTACCGTTCCCCCTGGGAAAACGTGAAATCCACCCATAAACTTCATAGTGAGGGGTCGCTTTGTTAAATAAACCCTTGATAATTCGTCCATCAATACAACGGTAGACGCAGGTTTAGGAGTTGCAGCCATTTGAGATTCACTCCTCTTAAAAAAAATAATCCATAATCCGATAATATATTATTCTACTTCCTATGAGATTACTCCTTTAATCAACTTTCATCCCTTTTTTTCCAATATCCGGATATAAACTCGCTTAACATTTGATTTAAATTAGATTTTTTTTGCGTTTTTAACCATTCGACCTGATCAATAGGCAGATTTAGTTTTAGGCTAATGTTTTCATTTGGCATTTCTACTTTTCGGATCTGTTCTAATGTAATTCCCTCTTCTACATTCGGAAACGATGAACTATTTTCATTCACCAAATCGAGCTCTTCGTACTCATCAATAGTATCAAGGTCAGAATATAAATTAAGCTGGGGCAATCCTCCAGACAAGGTTTTAACGTGCATTATGGAATCAATCAGTCTACCGCTATCTAATTCTATCTCAATAATTAAATTTTGCTCTTTCTTATATTTTCTCTCAGTAACTTCACTAACAATCAAATCCAGTTCAAGTGTATATCCCGAAGTAGATTCAAAGATATAAATGGCACTATTAAAAATATGTATATTCTGACCATCAATTTTAACCGACTTCACTGCAGCCATAAACATTCCTCCATACCATGTTCCACACCATACTAATAATAATCATTATAACCTATTAAGATACAAACATATTTACTATCTATTTTAGTATTTTTTCTTGAAATAAAGAAACCCTAATAAATGATTGATTTATCTATTTCCTTTTGTATTCCACTTGAATTAACTATTATACGGTCACCAAGAACTTAAGGACGTACAATGTGCCTGGAGTTATGATGGCTATCTTGAGCCTATATATCTCATTCCCACTCCTTTCTGAAACCCTTATGGTACTAGCTTACGCACCACGGTCAGAAAGGTGTAGACAAGACTTCCATTATTTATAAAGTTAATGAAATGTTCACAGCATCTTATGCTGTATTGCGTTAAAATAAAGGCGAATCAAAATGTGATGTTCTTCACAATTAAAGCAGTTAGAAAGAAGGAAATATAATCATGTCATTACTTAAACCCGAGCAAATATTAGAATTATCAATTAAAAACGGAATTAAAAAGACAAGTTACCCATTCATAACAACAATACTCTTAGGGTTTCAGGCAGGTGCATTTATTTCGTTAGGATTCCTGCTATATATCCGCGTTACTGCTCCGTTATCCGAGGGTTTATCCGGACTAAGCGCGATTTTAGGTGCCTCTGTCTTTCCAATTGGACTGATTCTAACCTTAATAGCTGGCGGAGAACTTCTAACGGGAAATATGATGGTCGTTCCCTTAGCTAAATTTGCAAGTAAAATAAACACAAAACAAGTTTTCCTTAACTGGATGCTCATCACAATAAGCAATTTTCTTGGTGCTATTTTCGTTGCTTTTTTCTTCGGACATATCGTTGGGTTAACAGAAACAGGCACATACTTAGAGAGTACCATTCATATTGCTGAACATAAAATAAATGCTTCGTTTCTTCAAGCATTTGTCTCTGGTATAGGGTGTAACTGGCTTGTGGCAGCAGCTGTGTGGTTATCGTATGGCAGCGAGGACATGATTGGTAAAATTGCAGGAATTTGGTTCCCGACCATGGCTTTTGTTGCGATTGGATTCCAACATGTGGTTGCCAACATGTTTGTTATACCTGCAGCGATATTTGCTGGACACTTCACATGGATGGATTATTTAGGTAACTTTATTCCTGTTTTCTTAGGTAATGCAGTCGGCGGAGGACTTTTTATCGGAATGGCGTATTGGTTTGCTTACAAAAAGAAAGAATACACTGTCATTGAAGGGGCTAAAAATTCTGGACTATTAGATAAAAAAATTGGACTATAATCATTTGGATTTTGAATTAGTAAAAGAGCCGTAATCAACACGGCTCTTGCTTGTTTAGCTATTCAAACAATGGACTTACTGCTCTTTCATTATGAATGCGGTCAATAGCCTCAGCTAGTAATGGGGCCACAGATAGCATCGTAATTTTATTTATTCTCTTTTCTTCAGTCTGCTCAATCGTGTTCGTGATTACTAATTCTTCAATCGCTGATGATTCAATTTTTTCAACAGCAGATTGTGAGAGAACAGCATGTGTACAGCAAGCATAAACTGTCTTTGCTCCATGCTCTACTAATGCTTTGGCTGCAAAAGTCTGGGTAGCTGCAGTATTAATTAAGTCATCAACAATAATCGCATTTTTCCCTTCAACATTTCCTATGATCTCCAAAACTTCAGAAACATTCGGTTCAGGTCGGCGTCGATCAATGAGGGCAATTGGGGCATTTAAGTATTTAGCCATTTTCCTCGCTCTTCCTACAGCACCGTTATGTGGTGCAACGACAACCACATCCTCAAGTCCCTTTCTCTCAAAGTACTCTGATAAAATTGGCATTCCAATTAAATGATCTACAGGAATATCAAAAAAGCCCTGTACCTGCGGTGAATGAAAATCCATCGTTAGTATCCTGGTAGCACCTGACTTCTCAAGTAGATTCGCAATTAATTTGGCAGTTATTGGCTCGCGTGATCTTGCTTTTCGATCCTGACGTGCATAGCTGTAATAGGGAATAACTACATTAATCATTTTTGCTGATGCCCTTTTTAACGCATCAATCATAATGAGCAGCTCCATAATATGGTCATTATTCGGGTGTGAAGTGGATTGAACGACATAAACATCGGAGCCGCGCACACTTTCTTCTATATTCACCTGAATCTCTCCGTCACTAAATTGATTGACCGAGCTCCTCCCAACCTCACAACCTAAATGCTTAGCTATTTCCTTTGCCAAACTTTGATTTGAATTTAGTGCAAACAATTTAATCCCTTTTTTCAATTGATACGACACTTTATGTCCCCCATGCTCTTGTTTTTTACAATTCCTTAACGCCTCATTTACTTATTTTACATGAAATGAAGTCATTAGAAAAATATTTCATCTAAGAACCCCAGAACTTATCGCTAGTTTACCAAAATATTCATTTAAAAGGACAAATCCTAGTTAGCTGCCACATTTATATTTCATATAAACGACCAATAATCCGTCAATTTTAAAAAAATAGCTTAGTGTGAACTCTTTACACTAAGCTATTTCTATCTAGTTACATGCCAGCCTCATCAGGTACATACAAGTCAAATGGAGTAGCATTGTATGGGAGTATTGATAATTTTTCTACTATAAGTCGGTAACCCCTGCCATAAGGGTCTTGTCGGTTTTCAAGTTGTTCTTTGAGCATGTTCGCGTATGCCACTTCTCCGATTTGGGTCATCATGTGGACCTCTACCCATGAGGCAAATCCCTCAAGTTCTTCGAGTTGCAGTTGGTCCACTTGTAAATTCTCAAATTGCCAAATATGGGTTAATTCATGCGCTAAGGTAGAAAGAGTATTAATTCTCGGTGACCCGTTTTCAACTAATACACTGAGTATGCCATCACTATCCATGCTGGCCTTACCGGTTAAACGAGGATTCCCCGCTTCAGGAATGAAAGGTAAACCGCTCATTTTATGAATTTCCGCTGTACTTATCACGGATAACACTATATCTTCAGGTAAGTTTACTAAATATACATCTTTAAAAAATTGACGAACTTCTCGATAAAGCGGCTCTACTGCCATGACATGGTCGATTGCAGATTCATTACAAGTTAAGCATCGTTGTCTGCCATCATTGAGTTGATGGATATTTGCTGCCGTAACATTTCTTCCACAAAACACACATTGCATTTCACTTGTGCTGATGTTTACGATTTCTCCATCACCCATACGTCCAAGATATTTTGTTCGAACTTCCCTTAGTTTCTTCTTCGTTAACAACTTATCTAATAGCGCTAACGTTTCGTTTAAGGCAAGTTCAGCAGGATACTGGTCGTATCCAAAGTTTAGATAGTCACTCTTCCCGTTACTTTCATTTACTAACCAAAACAAGTAGTCATTTAAAATATCAAAGATTTTATCCCAATGATCACCTATCACTTCTAACATACCCAGATGGACAGGAGAATCCTCAATCATGTATAGCGTAATCTGCCCTTCTTCCTCTTTAGCACCATCATCTATTTGTAGAGACGTTGTAATCAATTGTAAATGTTTAGACTGTGAATCTTTCAAGTTAAAGAATGCTTCATCCAACTTAGCACACACCTTCACTAAATGGTGTGAATCCGGAAATAAGGTTACAAACAACTCATTCAATAAGAGAGATAGCGTAAATTTAATTTTTGCAGTATTTTCAAAATGCCCCTCATTGGAACGAATCTCAAGGCATAAAATATGACCGTTTTCATAATGCCTTGTTATTTGTTCTTCTTGATGATAGGAATGAACCTTCATCAATTTCAGATTCTGCATTTGACTTAATTCTGCATAGCCGCTTGTGTTTATCCTTAAATCGGCCTGCATGGCTCTAATAGAGACATCAAATTGTTCAATTGAAATAGTTTTCCATTTAAAATTGCGTTCTTCTGACATCTTACTTACTCTATATTCCATAATAGGACGGTAATATTTTTGCCCAATTATGTGTTCAAAGGTGACCTCCACTATTCCACGCTCGACATCTACTTTATCGATTTTATAAAGTTCACCCTTAAATGAATGGTATTGACCAGGCAGGTATTGTTGATAGAGGTGACCTTCAAAAATCTCAGTAAGACACTTTTCGTTATGCTTAATCTGAATGAAACGGAACCTTTGTGGTACTATCTTTTCTTTAGCTGTATATGGAATCTTATATCGTGTTTTCTTCACAAAATCCTTTTTGGATCGATCAAAGGTTACAAATTCCTCTGATTCAATACTGTAACGGTATGCTAATTTAGGGCCAAAAGCGGTCGAGAACAACTCATGAACACCTTCGACAATCGAGCGGTAAGAATAAATTTTTGCTCTACTTAAATAGCTCTCTATTTCCTCTTCCATGATATAAAAATGGCATAATCGCTCTAATAAACTATAAGCAATGCTCCAAAGTGATTGAGTTAAGCGTGGAGCTAAAGGAGCAATGGATCGATTGTTACTCATATAGAAATCCAACTGATCTGCTAAGTAATCTCGGAGTAAATAAGGAGGGCTGACGATGTGAAGGAAGGAAGCTGCTTTGCCGGTTCCTTTCCACAAATTTAAATGCCTCACTAAATTGTGCTGATCATCTCGTATGAGTAGAAGTGTGAAATCATCATTCGGCATGGTAAGGTTACTGCCCTGGACCTGAACCATTTTTGCCATTTGATCCAATGTTTCTAAATCAAAACCAAAATCAAATAACGCCTTCTTCATATCCATGATTTCTTGAATGCTTTCATTTACATGGGTGTTTTGCTGGTTGACGAAGTGAATTGGTTCAATATTTGCCATTAAAGCTGGCAAGGATAAGACTACTTCCGCTTCTAATTGACGATGCGAAATTTTTGGCAGGATCTTATGTTGAAACCATTTTTCACCTTCATTTTTCCAAACCATATAGTATAGGTTTTTACTGGTGCTGAATGAAGCAGCGATATCTCTAGGCTCACATTGCAAAAGTGATCGGACCGTATGTTCTAATCCTTCATACCATTCTGTTATAATGATATATTGTGGCTTTTTTCCAAGCAGCTCCCTAACATTTTGGTTAAAAGTATGGATGATGGCAGAATAGTTTGGTATCAGCTTTTCTGCTTGTAACAAAAATATACCTTCCAACAGTTTTGTATTTTCTAACTGACGCATGTAATGCAAAAATCGTTTCTCTTTCAACATATCTGGCGAAACAATTAGTACATCTGAATTTATATTTTGTTCGAGCGCATCTATATAGGTGCTAATTCTCCATAACTGGTCCACTCCGGACACTTCTCTAATTCCATTTGACAACCATGCTGCGGCTTCTGCTGCCGCACCTTGACTGTGAGCAATGATCAGTATCTTTTTATTTTTAGCTAACAAATGATACAACGCCGGAAAAAAATAGAAAGAGAAATCGTTGTAATTGATATCTTCTATAATCACATCATGTTCTTGTATGATCTCTGACATCATCGTTGTATAGCTTTCATCGATGATGATATTCTTCTTTTTTAAATCTTCGCAAATAGATTGAATAATCAACTGATGTTCAGGGTCTTGCGAGAGATTCTCATAGGCGAAATGGTTTTTTCGATGATGAAAATGCTCACTTTCCCTTACAATCCCAGCAGCCAGCAAGCGGTCTTCCCATAATTCCTTGTATTGCTCAAATAATTCCTCATAGGTTGTTAGTCTTCTAGAGATGGCATTATCACCAGTAATAACACCTTCACTATAAGGAAACTTTGTACCATTTAAAAACCACGCAATTTCCATTAAAAGAACAAAGGAGATAACAGGATAAGCAGGCATGTACGTAATAATCGAAAGTTCGTATATATTGGCTATAATAAGAAGCACCAGAAGAAGCAGAGGGAATATAGCTGCTAACTTGAAAAAGACAGACAGATAGGTCCACTCCTTTTTCAAATAGATTTTTCCCCGGTTTTTAACATAAACGAACGAAACGGCCCCTTGCTCGATTAGCTTTGTTTTCGATCGGTCCACGAGTTCTGTAGGATAAAAAATTGAACCCATCTTTTTTACTAGTTTCACCATGGGTTTCAATAAGCGCTTATTTTCAAGAGTATTATAAGGCAAACTTCCGGCGATTTTCCAACACCATTTTACACTCAATACTGTGAACAAAATCGTTATATTTATCAACAGTTGGATATTTGACAATAGAGAAGGCATTCTTTCCGTAAGAAACTCTTCGTAAATACCCGTAACCCATTTATCAAGAAACAGCCAAGATAAACAAATAAATAATGCCACTAGCGGAAAGACAAGTTGTTTATAGCGCTGTTCCTGAGTAAAGTTGGCCGTATAGAGAAGAGTAATGCTAATACCAAAGACGACAAAACTTAATAATAGTTCAAGGTATACGTTCATAGTTTATACACCTTATCTTCTTGGATTCGGATTTGGTCAAGTTCATGAAAATAGGTTGATGGATATTGTTCGATGGCACTGCCGAGATACACTTCAATCCTATGTCCGTTTACCACCTGTACCCCTAGCTGTTGAAATGGGGAATAAATAGGATTTTCGATGACACTCTTTTCAAATTTGATTCCTGGTACTCGAATCTCGTGTGTAGAAGGAAATGGTTCATTATTCATCTGGAGGATATGAAGCAATCGATTCGTCATCTGAACAAATTCGTCTAATTTGATAAGGTGGTAGCGGTAGCGCAGATTCTGTACCTTCTTCTCTTCTCCGAGCTGCGATAATTTTTCGAGATATTTTCGTAATGAAAAAAGTTTGAATAGATGGTTTAAATAGTCATTATATTTGTGCTGGGCTTCGACTTGCATTTGATAAATATTCTCGGTATATTCATAGGTTTTTTCTTGAAACTTCCAAATGTGATAATAGGAGTTTCGTTTGGTAAAAAAATACCCGCAATACGTTACAAAAAGCGTGATAACAAAACAAATACCGTAAACATAGGCTGGTACCTCAGCTGCGTCATTAGACCCCAACATTTGCAAAAAAGGAATGATAAGAATCATAAAAATCAACATACTCATCATCAGGTACTGCCGCTGATTTGGCAGTAACTGGAGAAGAAAGTGCATTTGATTTTTCGCATGTGTCACAAAACTTTTCCATTTAGAAAGAGCTTCTGATATTCCAGGGGCTGAATCGATGACTTCTCTTTGCACCACTCCGATTTGTTGAAGGATGTCCTGCTTATAGTCATTAATCTCAATCGCTTCTTCCTCTTCCAGAAAATCATTTCTTCTTTTTAACACATTCAATTTTTTTATCGCTTCTCTGGATTTTTTTAGCAGTTCATTTTCGCGATCAATGAGAATGGTTTCCGCTTTATAAAGCTGATCCTGCCATTGATCAAAGAATTGATAAGTAATTTTCGAACCCTTTGGCAATGGTTGTTGAACATCTCTTCTCCTTTCAATGCTTGATGCCGTATAAGGGGAAAAATCATCTTCTCGGAATCGATTGGTATGATACTGGTTTTGCAGCAATAGTTGATCCTCTAATTGCCTTTTTGCTATTAGCAAACTGATAAAATAATGATTAAGTAATGTTTCCAGCCCCTCATTTTTTAATGAAATCTGTATCACACTGGTACTTCCCTTATCCAGCCGTTCAATTAGTTTCGGGTGATGGCTGATTGTTAGGAGAAAATAGGTCAGTTCCAAATAACCTTTCATTCGCTCACGGTGAGAACTTTGCACGATTTCCTGACGAATCAAGCGAATATCACCGATTTCACTTTGGATACCCATATGAAACTTCAAACTGCTTGAAAGCTCCCTTGAAGGCGTAAAATGCGTTAAGGAAGGAGTTAGTGGAAGGGTGCATATTTGCTTAATCTTTTTCTCAAAATCCTCCATAACAATATCTAGCTGGTCCTTGGTCATCCATTCATCATGACTCATCTTTTCTCGACGTAACAACAAAAGATCTTTTTTTCTATCAATCTTTTTAGCTAAGCAGGTGGTAACCCGCTCACATCTCATCTCTAAAGCCTCCATGAACTCTGTACCAGGCTGGTCTAAGATAATATCTTGAAGTTGAATGGGTTCCCCCCATTCTTCATCGAGTTGATTAATTTCCTCCTCACAGAAGGCATTACCCACAATTGGCCACTTATTACTTTTCAGCAGATAGCCATAATGGTCAAGTTCCCAATAGCGTTTTAAGCCTTCCTCTATTGGTACATAATTAGAAGTTCTCTTGATCATGTCAACTAATTGGACAATGCTTTGAGTTGGATAGAATCCCTTGTCCTTTAAAGGGTCAAGAAGCTCTCTTCTTATTTCCAAAAGATGCGTTGTAAGCCGTAACCGTCTATTAAGCTCATCATCTAAGTTCAATAGAATAATCAACTGCCAATCCTTAATGCGATGACGATCGAGATGTTCAATCATTCGTTCAACTAACGATAAAAAAAGAGGATTAGAGGCCGGGGCCTCCTCCCAGTAAAACGTTAATTCGTTACTATTCTGCAATTTATAAAAGAATGGCTCGACTAAATGCCAGTCCTCATATTTTTTGCCAAAATGAATTACAATCGAGTGCATCACTGATCACTCCTTTTACAAAAGCTATACTAAAACTCGTTCTTGATTTAGTGAGTTAAGTTTATTATTAATATCATTCAACCACTTGTGATATTCTTCTGAATCCTGTGGTGTTCTTTGTCTGACCTCAGATTCCTTCCAAAGTTGGTAAATCAAATTAGCAGCATCCCGTTTTGCCGACTCCGACCTCTTTACCTTTTTAAAGTATTCACAAATCTCGGTTAACAGACACTGTCGCAGACGGTCTGCTCTCTCTGTTAAGGAAGGATTGGAGATAAACTCTTGGTCATAAGCCAGCACCAAATCTAAGATATTACGAATTCCAGCTTTTCTTACTCTCGAAATTTCTATGGCTCCTTTAATAAAATCATGTTCATCTATGTTTCGGTTGTTTCTGATTTGAGTTTCTTGAGTTTCTTGGAATCTTTCTAGAATTTCATCATAGATAACAGGATTATGAGGCAGTGCTTCATGAAGTAAGTGGGTATCTTCTTCTACCTTTTCTCCAAATTTCAGTAATAATTTTGTTCCTTGGTTTCCACTATATTGATAGACTCTTTTTCCGTCAGAGTTGACTAACTGAAGCCAGCCATAGATGACCCCGAGCAATAACGCCCGATCCGTTCGATTGGTCTCAAGCTCTGCACGTTCCGGATTTAAGTCAGGCATATACGCAGGGAGATGCCAATTTCGGTCCAAATGCGGTGTAATGGTTCGATTTTCATCCTCATTGAGTTTACTCACTAAACGATGATACGCCTCATAATAAACACCTGGCGGTTTCCCATTTTTCCCTGCTGAAAATTTGGTAAAGTCACTGACTGATAATCCATAATGGGCACGGTAGCAAACAATTTCATTGCGCTTAAACGCATCATCGACAATTTGTTTTTCGTTAAATAATTCATTTTGCAGCTGCTCCGAGAGCAGGTTAAAACTTTCCGGATGGAGTCCCCAATATTTCAAACTGCGATAATCATTTGTAATCGGAACATATGGCTGTGCCAGTTCTTCGATGGCCTTCATTCTTTTATACAGATAATCATCTGGGTCCATCCCCAATCGTCCAGCCTCTATTCTGATTGCTTGGGTAATCGTTAAATCTAATTTATCATGTTGCTTACTCGCCAATTCCTTCCGGCAAAAGTTTAAAACATTCTCTCTAAAAAATACTTCAACTTTGGTTTCTCTATAAAACTCCTCAGCCCCGCGGTTGTTTTTCCGCTCAATAAACCGGTTATAAAGACTTTGATAAATTTTCTGAGATATGCTATCTGGCAAGAACCCATGATCAACCGATTGGCGAATCCGTTCCCAGGTTTGCTCCAGCATTTCCTTGTTTGCTAGAACATATCTTTTCGTCGGGTCACTCACTCCATCAAACTTCCTCGCTAATTGATTTATTTCCATTAGAAGGGTTTCTCTTGTTTCAATTAAATGATCAAAGAATCTTTGCCAATCCTCGATCATTTCCTTGATCGATTGATTAAGAGCGGAAAGAACAAGTTCTAACAACATGGAGTATTTATAGCGATTAAGGGTACTCAGCTGATGTGTCGCCTTTTCCATATATTCTTCAATGAAATCTTTAAATTGATTTCGAAATACACTCGAAATGAAACCTTGTTTTAACGCTTTATCCACTCGGCGAACCGCATCATCCACGTCACCATCATTACGATCTAAATCATAAATGTCTTGGTAGCGGTCAATCTGTTCTTTAAATCTACGATTCTCCTCTTTTAATTGCGCTATTCTCTTTATAAGTTTATTGTGAATACTGTAGAGTAGATAACGCACCCCAACAGGATGTATGGGTGTATCTTTTTTTAGTATCCATGTATTTAGCTGGTACCTGCTGCCATTACCGCCAGCCGGTGAATGATAATCACAGTCAATAACTTGGTAGACAATGAAATGACTATACTCATTAATTTTCTTGTTAATTTCTTTGGCATAGTCTTCTAGGGCTGATTCCATTCGATTAATTTCTTGTTTCGCTCGATCCTTTATCTTTAGTTTTCCTCCATCTAGCACACAATGATCTTCATAATCCTCTTTTAATTCCACATCATCTCTCAGCACTTTTCTGGCATATTCCTCTATCTCAGTCAAGAAAATATCAGCTTTTGAAGCTCCTTTTTTACCCTTATCCTCCATTTCATGAACTTGAAAATCAAGTTGACGGAAAAAAGGGTTCGGTTTTTCTTGGTCATTCACCATCTGCTCAAAGTATTTAACATAAAGCTCTCTTATCTTTGGTTTTTCATGATGAATCCCATTTCTTAAGTCATCGTCATGTCGCTTCTTTTCATCATTAAATAACTGATCCAGCCGAAGCCAAGAGTCATCTAAACCACTAACAGACCAATTTAGCGCACAATATTCAACAATCTCTTCATATGGATACGTTAACGAAGCTACACCTGCACCACAGTACCGTGCTTGGCCGTTTGATTCGACCAAACTTCTTATTTGGTTATCTTCCTGAGAGAAGCTTCTTGCTGAGATCGGGCTAAAGAGCTGCAGATAAACGGATCGTGCCACCTGGTCCATATACTCTGAGACATTGGTCAAATGCTGCCCTTTTGTATTTTCATAATCAAACAGAAAGCAAAAATCGTAGGGAAGATGTTTATCGGTAATCGCATGTGCGGTTCTGCCCTCTAAATCAATTTGATTCGGTCGGTACTCGAGCTCAATCGTGACATTTTGTTTATGATTACCTGAAGCGCTTAGTGTAATAGCGTTCAGTTCTTTTAAGCTCGCGTAGCCATTTCCTTGAACCGCTTCCCACTCCGTTTGATCTAACGTATTACTTCTAACTAAAATATCTGGTAGAAGAAAAACACCTCGAATGAGCACACTTTCCGAGTTTAACTTTCGCTCGAGCATTTCACGCAGATAAAGAGCGATTTGAAGAAAAATTCCTGAACCAGTGCCTCCCACTAAGGAACTAATAATAATCACTCGGACATTATACGATTGGGCATGGCTGTCGACAGGGAAAATTCGCTCAATTCCATCCCACATGGCATTTAATTTTCCTTGTGACATCGCTGACCGAAAAGCAAGTCTTGATACCGCCCGAACCTGACCGGCTCCATCCGTCATCGTTTTCCGTTTGATCTGGGGATTATTAGGAAACCATTTTAGTACTTCTTTATTCGCCTGAAGATATTCATTTACAGAATGGCTTGTGCTGGTTTGTGTAGCGCTGTTTCTTAGATGCTCTAATTTTGAAATACTATTGGCATCTGTATCAAACGCATGAATCGCGACTCTTCCCCGCTGTTCAGGGGGAATATTTCCATAAACCATATTGGCTATATTACTCCCAATTCCGCCTAAACCGATTAATATCGTTGGAACATTAAAGCTCATTTGGTTACCACCTCTTAAAGTACTTTTAATGGGATTTAAATATATACACTGAATGATAGTTACTTCTCTCAATTTGAATCTCGTCGTTATGATAGATCGCTATATCTGCCTTTTTACTTCTGCCCTCAAGCTTTTCATGTCTCACAATGAGGTTCGGATCCTGTGATTCTTTCACGAGTAAAACACGATCCTTTTTCCGATCTGCCTTAAACGTTAAATCACCAATCGTCTTTTTTTCCGCCGCAAAGGGAACAAGCCATCGATACACCCAATTGGTATGGAAGTTTTCTGTCATCCCGCGCGCGTCTCGGAGCCTCTCACGTTTCCTGCTTTGCTTGTATTCAATCGAAATCCGGTTTTTGTCAAACCTTGGTTTTATGATGATTCCAATGATATACACAAGGATAGCCAGCCATATTAACGCTTTTACAGCGTCCTTGCCATATTTCTTAACCAGTGAGATATCTTCAATACGGAGGGTAAACGTCTCTTCAGCGATTTCATTTGGATACGGACCGGGAAGGGTTACATGAATGGGCACATCACCTACCGATGTTCGGAATATCGGCGATAAACTCTTAGGGTAGATGAGAATTTGATTCCCTTTTTGTTCTTTTTCAATTTTTATATCGCTGGAAGTTTCAATTTTGAGTTGCTTAAAAACTTTTTTTAGCTCTTCTGAACTCATTTCCTCTCCATTCACCATGGGAGTAATCACAAAGGGCTCCGCTTCGTTTAACTTATCTAACGGTGTACTCCACGTATCGTTACTGGCCACAAGGCTTAACTTTCGAATCGGGTTAATTTGAAGAATTGATTCCTTTACTTTTTGATAGAATCCTTTAATATTAACTTTTACGTTTACAGGAATTTCTTGCTTTTGTGGTAATGTGAAATTCCCAATGAATTTATTAACCTTAGAATCATAATTAAGAAGCAGCTTTACTCCATCAATATTTGCTTCTACTTCAAATAAACTTTTCACATCAATATCGCGTAAATCGATTTCTTCATCATTACTCTCACTTTTCAACAGAGTGGCTTCAAGCCTCATCTTACTACCAGCAAAGAAAACGGCAGGATCATTCGTCAGTTTTCCGACATCATTGTTTTTTTTATAATCAACTCTAAAATCAATCGCCGGTTCAGCTAGTATTTGGATGGATCTTTGTTGTTCTTCCGAGAGTGGCTTATCAAAAACAATTTTGTATGTCCCTCTTTCGATAACCCCGTCACCATTCACGTTTTTAAAATGTGTGAATGTTCCTTGAATGGGTGGATGTAAGTTTGCTGGGTCATCCGGGGTAATAACCTTGTATGGACCCTCCATTCCTTGTTCAATGCGTTGGTTGTTCATATAAAATTCTTTGAAAGAGGCATTCTCTTCAGCCGACTGTTCAATGAGAGTAATTCTCCTTAACGGGAAAGGAGATTCTAATACTAGTTGATTCCCGTCCCAAACCGGATGTAAATCAAACCTCTTTTGTTCGCTCGGATCTCGATTTGTCATGAGTGCTGCAACCTCATTAATACGTTGGATAATGTCTTGCTCACCATTGCTCACTAACACATTTCCTGCAGAACTTTCTATCCATTGACGTTTAAAATCCGCCATAATTTCTAACTCTTCCGTACTTAAATAGGATTCAATTGGAATCAAGGTGCTGTGAAAACTAGCACCATTTTGATCCATTTTCTCTATTAATTCTCTCAGACTAGTAAACAGCGCCTTCTTGTTATCTTCAATTTGTTGAGTTGTCAGTTTTTGTTCGAGATGGTTAATTTCATTAAAGATTCCATCTGTTAGAACGATTAACCAGAATTCCGAATTTTTATTACTATCGGCAGCTTTTTTCAATTCATTGATTGCTGTATGTAAAGATTCTAGTGGTGTACTTTTTTTCCCCGTCCAGGCTCGGATTTGATCAATTCCGTGCTGGCGAAGTCTTTCATCTAGTTCAATTGACTCCGGTTCGGTTGGTGTGCTCATTGAAACAACCCTTAACTGGTCCTGTTTTTCTAAAAGAGCAACAAAGCTTTGGAGAGCGTAATTCGCATATTTCCAATTATCAATCGGAACATTTCCAGACTGTTGCCACATACTCCCTGAATCATCATATACAAGTGCAACTATTTTATTTTTAGGAATACTTGAATCACTTTTAGCTTCCGCAGCGGAAGCTAAAATGCAAAAGGAAAAAATAAACAGAACTTGCATGATAAGAAGATGTTTATACTTACCTATCATTCTTTGAACTCCTTTCACGAACGAGCGAACACCGTAAAAATAACACTGTTTGAATAATTACTCCTATCCTATTCAAAACATTTATGACGCATGACCCAATTGTAAAAGTTTAGCAAAAAACCTGTACCGATTAGGAATTCCTACTTAAAAAGAAAACTCCCATCAATAGAATGGGAGTTTAAATTTGCTATAAGTTAGTGGCATGAAAAATAATATTTTTTGTCGCTATTTGAGTACGAGCATACTAGATCCCACAATCATAAGTGAAGATAAAGCTCTTCCCTTTTATGACAAAAACGTTTTTGAGTTAAATTCTTGAGGTTCGTGATCACAGTCCTTAACAAACGGACATAGATGGCATTCATTTACGTTGCTCGTCTTCAAGTAGTTGGCTGGGTCCTCAATGGAATATTTCATCACTTGTAGATAATTAAGACCTTCCTGCAAGTCCTCAGCTGTCGGTGTGAAGACATGCTTCTTTCCGTCTAGCAGTGTTACCACTTCTATTCTCTTCGGTGTCCTGTTCAATACTTTTTCAGAAAAAACAATCGACAAATGATAATAGAGCATTAACATTTCTGGCGTGGCGTCGACTAAGTACTTCTTTATTACAAAGGAGGAATCAGACCACTCCGCTACATCAAATGTTAAGGATAAGTCCACATCCAGTTCGTCAATATATGTAGTTAGTTTTTCAAATAAAAACAAAGGTGGGGATTCCTTTGATTCCACATCAATATGTTGAATAAGATAATCTGTTATTTGGGCAACTACCAAATAATAGTGAATCCTAGATTCAAATAATTGCGGAGACACATTACTCCAATAGTGATCCACTAACATTAGCACTTTGCCTGAATGACGCTGTTCAGCCGGGAGCTGAAAAAAGGAATACACAACCTTATTCACAACGTGTTGTACTACTTGTCTCCAGTTGATCTTACGTTTTTTCTTTTCATAAAACTCAAAATAAAATTTATAAGGACAAGATATGAAGTCTTTTAAATTTTCCTCTGTAATCGATTGTATTTGATTCATCCCGACCCTCCAATAAAAACATTTGCAGTTAACCTTATAATAATTGATAATGATTATCAGTGTCAATTATTAATGTTCAGAAAAGACAATGAAATCTAATAATAAAATGTAAAACCAGCCCACTACATGGTTAGATTGGACTAATATAGTGGGTTTTCTTTTTTATAAAATCATTGAAACGCAGCGTGGTGGGATTCATAATAAAAGAATGGAAGGATGTGGGAATATTGAGCAGATATTCAATTGAAGAATTTATCCAACAAACAGAGCAAAAGGATAAAGACGAAGGTTTTTTTGAATTGGAGACGCCCAGGATGCTGGAGGTTAACTTAGACGGACAGGTTTGGGCCAAGGCGGGCTCTATGGTTGCCTATCATGGGGAAATGAAATTTGTCCGCGAAGGAATATTCGAGCATGGTCTTGGAACTGCATTAAAAAAGGCATTTACAGGAGAAGGAGCTTCTCTTATGAAAGCCAATGGGAAAGGTAAATTATATCTAGCGGATAGCGGAAAGAAAATTATTATCCTAAATTTAAGAAATGACTCTATTCATATTAATGGAAATGATCTATTAGCATTTGAACCTAGTATTAAATGGGAGATTAAATTAATGAAGAAAATTGCCGGCATGCTTGCTGGCGGGTTGTTTAATGTTCGCTGTGAAGGAACCGGAATGATTGCTTTTACGGCACATTATGAACCTATTACGTTAAGGGTAACACCAGGGAACCCCGTCATTACGGATCCAAATGCAACAGTCGCCTGGTCTGGAAATCTGATGCCAACCTTTCAAACTGATATTACCTTAAAAACATTCCTAGGAAGAGGTAGCGGTGAGTCGATTCAAATGAAATTCGAAGGTGATGGCTTTGTAGTGATCCAGCCTTATGAAGAGGTCTACATGAAGTCTAAGCAAAATATTACATAAATATTTGATAGTCCTCCTGTCTTAACGTAAGGAGGACTTTTCCACATAACTTTATGAAAAAAAACAAGAAATTCAATACACTCCATAGGTACAACCATTACCTATTTTTTACTTTTAGCAAAACCTTGTTGTTTCAGCATTTTTCCTACGTTTTTATAACCGTCATTAACATAGAATGGATCCTTATAAAAATTTGCCATTCTTTGTGTCCAGGTAGACCCTCCACTTTGTCTCCCTTTTGTTGCTTCAATATGGATTTGATTAAACGTTTTAATTTCTTCATGAATATTTTTCTTGTATGTTTCTTCATGAAAAACGGCTGCCTTTGGTAATCGAGGGACCAAATCTGGAATTTCACTAGGGTACCCAATACATAACCCGGTAACTGGGATCACATACTCCGGCAAATTCAGCAGTTCAATGTATTCAAGTGGACTTCTCCGTATTCCGCCGATTGGCACTGTCCCTAACCCTAGTGATTCGGCAGCTGTTATAGCATTTCCTAGAGCAATACCGACGTCAATAGTACCAACTAATAATAAATCAGGATTTTCAGCAGCCTTAAATTCAATTCCTTCCATTTCACACGCCACCTTAATACGGTGGAAATCGGCACAAAACACAAGAAATATGGGTGCTTCAATAATATGTTTTTGGTTTCCTGCAAGCTCTGACATTTTCTTTCTTCTATCTGGATCTTTAATGGAAATGATCGTTACGTGTTGACCGTTTACCCATGAAGGGGCTGCTTGGGCAGAGCGAATAATAATATCCAAATCTTCATTTGAAACTGGTTGTTGGGAGTATTTCCTAATTGAACGATGGGACAACATGGTTTCTATTACTTGGTTCATTTGTTGTTCCTTTTTTTTCATATGTAATCATCCTTACAATAAATTTAATATACATTCTACCGTATCAAAAAAGTTGCTCTATAGGAAGAGCAACTCAATTTTTTACTCAAATTCATCTCACTGAAATGTAAGTGAATGGCTTATTTCAATGATGTGGTTCTGATCGGCCCATAGGATAAAATATTGGTACTCGGTTCCTTCTATTACAACAGAAGAAGGATACAGCACTATCAATGCTGCTTGATTTCTCATTTCAACTGGTTGGTCTTGGGACGGGAAAATCAAGCAGGCTGGTTGATTTCCAAAACGAGTGTGTTCGATTCGTGGCTGTGTACCGTACGGGTTAAGCTGGTGGAAGGCTTCATTCTTACAAACGACATTGATCGGCTGATCAGAGGCTATTGCTCCAATTTGAAAGAAACCGTCTTCTCCTTCGTATCTTTCATCGTTTACTCGCTGCCAATGAGATGGATATTGGAATCGGACTTTATAGCGTGAATTGGAGTATGTTTTTTTGAGTGAAGTAATTGGTAATGGTGACCATTGCAGTGCAGTAATCGCCCCACCATCTACAAGTCTTATAGGAACGGGATGAGTTAAATCTATCAGCCATATTTCACTTGAACTGCCTTGCTGCTTACAACCAGAAAGATAAGCAATTTTTCTGCCATCTGGTGTCCAGGTCACAGGGGTGGCAAAACAATCTGAAATAGCTCTTGTTACTTCGTTCATTCCTTGTCTTCCAGCTGTTTTTATCAGCGAGAAATATCCAATGTCTTCGAATGCTGTTGCACTAAATGCGAAACTAGAAGAATCCGGTGACCAGGTTGGGAAGTAATTTTTCGCTAATGGACCTCCTTTTACTTCTAATACATTTCCTGTTGCAATGTTTACACTGTAAATGATCGAAATACTAGCACCTGGAGTTGTATAAACAGCATAAGCTCCGTCTGGTGATAGTCGAACATTATTAAGCCGTCCACCGGTATTTCGAGTAATTTGCACCTTGCCAGTTCCATTAGTTTTGATGCGATAAAGCTGACTTACTCCCTTGGGATCTTCTGCTTGAAAAAGTAATTCTGTTCCGTTCGGAAACCATTGTGCGTCTGTCGCTCCCGGAGCATTTAGGATTCTGGCTCGATGAGTAATCACATTATAAATGACCAACCCATTTGGTTTTGTATAAACAATTTCTTGGCTTTTCGGAGACCAATCGAGAAAAACACCTAATCCATCTTCAAACTGATCAATTTGCGCGATACTGCTATCAACTAAATTAAGAATGTTGAGGATTCCATTTTTCCCAACAAAGGCGATTTTGGTGCTGTCAGGTGACCAAAATGGAGTTGAATAAGATTCTCCTAATCCATTCGTAATCTGTTGGTTCACACCATTACTTGGATTATAGATCCAAATATCATAGCTGCCACTTCGATTAGATGTATAAGCAAGTAAACCTCTGTCACCAGGAGGAGCGTATGGAATGATGAGGTTCATACCTGGTGTAATAACGGTAGATGACAGATTATTAACTTTCATGATTAACTCGAAATTGTTATTGCCCCCTGTCATGACATTAAAACGGCTAGCTATTTGGAATAAGGTATCTCCTGGCTGGACCACATAGTGAGGAACTCCAGGTGGTACTTTTAACAGCTGACCCACCTGGATTAAATAAGGGTGCTGAAGCTGATTACTCTGGATAATAACAGAAGCAGGAACACCAAAAGTTTGAGAAATTTGATAAACCGTATCTCCTGTTTTCACACGAATAACATCTATACCAGGAGGAATGGAAAGCTGCTGCCCTACATGAATCAAGTTTGGCGAAGACAGATTATTAGCTGCAATCAGCGATTCTACTGGCAGCTCCCAGCGTTTTGCAATCTGGTAAAGTGTATCTCCTGGGCGGACTGTGTAAAAGATCTGCATGAACTTACCTCCAATCTCTTTTACTTTTGTTGAACTCACATCATTTCCAGTTCTGCTGACTGAACAACATGGGCAATCCTTTTGCCTACATGCTATTCACCCGCAGGATGAAAGTTTCATCTTACTGAAATAAAAAAACCAACAGCATGATATTTCTAGCTGTTGGTTCTCTGTATAACCTAAGAATTATCTTCTTTTATTGAGAGAAAAGCCTTTACCTATTGGTGCATCAATAGTGGTTACCATGTTGTTAACGGCGCTAAACAAAGCTTTTACAGAGGACGTCATAATATCAGCATCAATTCCGCATCCCCAATATTCAGCACCATCCGTAGAAGTAATACCAACATAAGAAACAGCGTTAGACCTTGACCCACTTTCTAGCGCATGCTCCTTATAAGCTAAATCTTTAAATTCGATATCGAGTTGAGTTTGAAGAATATTGCTGATCGCATCAAGTCTTCCATTCCCGTCACCCTTAAATTCATGCACTTCGTTATCAATACTAATTGATACACTCGTTTCGTAATGATTGCCTTGGACAGGGCGGTAATTGACAAACGTGAGAGGAGCACTAATATTCACATATTCATGTTTGAAAATTTCGTAGACTTCATCTGGCTTAATTTCCTTATGCATCCGGTCAGATTCATCTTTCACCTTATATCCGAAGTTTTCACGCATTTTTGCAGGCATATCAAGACCATAATGCTGCTCAAGGATATAGCCGATACCCCCTTTACCAGATTGGCTATTAATTCGGATGATATCTCCTTCATATTCTCTGCCAATATCCTTTGGATCAATCAATAGATAAGGTACGGTCCAGTACTGACGCTCTTCTTCTTCACGCCATTTCATTCCTTTGGAAATGGCATCCTGATGGGAACCTGAGAATGCAGTAAAGACGAGGTCGCCGCCATATGGATGTCTCTCATGAACCTTCATTTTTGTCAATTTTTCACACTTTTTAATAATTTCACGGATATTTTCAAAATTAAGCTGTGGATCCACCCCATGTGAATACATGTTCAATGCAAGGGTAACGATGTCTACATTACCTGTTCTTTCACCATTTCCAAATAGTGTTCCTTCAACCCTCTGCGCTCCGGCAAGCATTCCAAGTTCTGCATCAGCAACTCCGGTTCCTCTGTCATTGTGCGGGTGAAGAGAAAGGATGACATTGTCACGGTAATTTAAGTGATCTCCCATAAATTCAATTTGGCTTGCGTAAACGTGAGGCATTGACATGGAAACAGTAGCTGGAAGATTAATAATCACCTTGTTCTCAGCAGTCGGCTGCCAAATATCAAGTACTGCATTACAGATCTCCAGTGCGAACTCCATTTCTGTACCCGTAAAGCTTTCTGGAGAATACTGGAACTGGAAGTTACCTTCCGTCTCAGATGCATATTTTTTAAGCAATTTAGCACCAGATACCGCTATATCGATTATTTCTTCATTTGATTTTTTAAAAACCTGCTCACGCTGTGCTACTGAAGTAGAATTATATAGGTGTACCACCGCTTTGTTTACACCTTCTAGCGCTTCAAACGTCTTTTTAATAATAGCTTCTCTAGACTGTGTCAACACTTGGACCGTAACATCCTCTGGAATCAAATCTTGTTCTATCAATGTACGTAAAAACTGAAATTCTGTTTCAGAGGCAGCGGGAAAGCCAACTTCAATTTCCTTGAAACCCACCTCCAACAGCAACTGGAAATATTCTAGTTTCTCATCTAAGCTCATTGGTACCACTAACGCTTGATTTCCATCCCGCAAATCCACACTGCACCAAGTAGGAGCCTCCGTTATGTACTCCCTTTCTGTCCATTTCAAACTTTTGACTGGGGGCATAAAATATCCTCTGGAATACTTTTCAATATTTTTCATTTAAAATGACCACCTTTTCGACTAATTTCATAACATAAAAAAGCCTATCATCTCATAAGAGACGATAGGCTTTGCCTTCGTGGTACCACTCTTTTTGGTTCGTTAAGAAACAAACGAACCCACTTTAAGACTTGATGACGGCGGTCAACCGTTAAGACCTACATATCAGCCTTACCACTCCTGGGCGAGTTGGGGAATTTATTGACTGTCTTTCACCAGCCGACAGCTCTCTTGACAATAAATGATCCTTAATACTCCCTATCATTGTGTTTTGATCTTTAAATTTTTTATTTTCCTTATTCTATAATAAATTCTGATAATTTCCAAGACTTATTGTAAAACTTTTTAAACTTATTAATACACCTATCGTTTTACCGGAAACTATTTAAGAAAAAATTAATATTTAATTTAGATTCCTTTTATATTTCCCTATTAGACTAGGTTTATACAAAAGATCATTAATTTTATAAAAGGAGTAATATTAATATGACACATGCCCACTTAACATCACTTGTTTTGTCACTGATTTTTCTAATCATCATTGCTGTTCTTCAGAACAAAGGAAAAAATATTAAAATTTGGCATATGGTTTTACGAGTTACATACATTCTTATAATTGTAACGGGAGGTATCCTATTCTTTGCTGCCTATTCCATTCCATTATCTTATTATTTGAAAGCCATGCTCGGTATTATTATGATTGGTCTGTTTGAAATGGTGATTGTCAGGAAACAAAAAGGAAAGAAAACAGATCTAATATGGATTGCATTCTCTATCGTCCTTGTTATTCTCTTTGCTCTTGGATTTACACTCCCAATGGGATTTGATTTAATAAAATAAAAAGGAGTGTTTCTTGGTGCCTGGCACCGTTGAAACACTCCTTTTTATTTTATCGAAGAAAACACAATCCTTATATAAATATCTCCTTTATGAGTATTCACCTAATCGTCTTCAATAATAACCCATGGAATTACTACTTCGAAATCTAGCTGTACGATTGGTTTTGGAAAATCTTCCGGGACAAAAACCAATTCCTTAGAAAGTCCAAGGATAAAGTTCTCGATACTAATTGTATTTTTATCGATCCAGTTTAAATTGGTGCAAAGCTCTCCTTCAAGGACTCTGCCTATAAAATGATAATTTCCTATGTATTGGTGCATACTGCCCTCACCGGGAAATCTTGATAGATGGGCTGGCTTTTGCGGATCAATCCCGAGTGAATAAAAAAATTCTGAAACTGGCGGTGTCATAAACATACAGGCTTTTATAAAATTAGTACAATCCAGGCAATCACAAACTTCCAAATCCCGTTTATAATAATCACTGGTCTGATCCACATTGACCTCAATCAGCCATTTATCAAATTTAATTTTTTTTAGCATGGTAAATGAAAGCCACCTTTTACTCTTTTGCAGTATAAATTTTTCAGATTGTTCACTTATAAACAAATTAAAATTGCATGTTAAGCTTGTAAAACTTTTATACCTGCACTTTTTTCCTCTTTGATCAGAATAGCTCCTATCATCCCCATCAACGAAAACAGAACAGGAATGATAAACCCATAATGATATCCAATGTTGATAGAATTTTGAGGAAATAGATCTAGTACCTTTCCGAAAACAATCGGTAACAAAACGGCGCTTATAAATCCACCCATATTGGAGAATCCTGTTACAACCCCAACTTCTTCTATAGGAAAGGATTTCCGCACCACTGCAAATGTCAATGCACTTGCACCATTTCCAAAACCCACTAGGAAAAACAAAACTACTACCAGAATAAATGGAGGGTTCACACCTAATAAAAACAGTCCTCCCCAACTAAGGAAGGTAATGATGTGAACAATGGTATAAACATTTTTCATAGATCCTAGTCTGCTAGTAATCCAGCTAATTAAAGGTCCGCCAAGAATGGCTCCAAAAAGACCATACATCATTAGCTGGCTAGCTTCCGAACGGGATAAATCCAGTACATGAATTCCATACGGTACTCCCCATGAACCAATAAACCCGACATATGCCCCAACCAGCCCAAAGTGACATAGAAACGTTGCCCAGGCTTGACGTGTTGAAACGATTCGGCGTAGAATCTTCCAAACACTTTCTCGATTATTATTGCTATTCTTTTTCATATCAAGTTCATCTATAAAGATTTTTTTAGGTTTCAAAACAAGCACAGTATAGAGGAGATAAGATAATAATATTAAAATAATTCCTATTGTTAGGAAAGGTGTTCTCCATCCAGCGATTGAAATCCAAACTGAAAAGGGAACAGTCGCCATTAATGAACCGAGGCTCGAAAAAAGCGAAATCACACCCAATAATTTTACAAATTCATTAGATTTAAACCACTGGCTTAAAATGATTACCAGGTTGACAAAAATCATCGAATCTCCAATACCAACCAAAAACCGTGAGAAAATCAAAACATATTCATTTGGCGAAAAGTTGTAAATAATACAGCCAATTCCAGTAAGAATGGTACCCAAAATAAGAAACCGATTGGGACCATACCTGTCCGATAATAAACCTACCGGAATTTGAAACCCTGCATATGCAAAAAATTGAAAACTGCTCACAAGACCTATAACAGCAGCTGAAACATGAAAATCCTTCATCAATTGATCCGTAATAAGCCCTGGAGCAGTTCTTTGGCTTATTATGATAAAGTAAGCCAATAAGACGGTACTAAATACGACCCATCTATAACTGCTTTCCTGTTTTTTCATTTCTAATATCCTCTTCTTTTTGTATAATAAATGAATTACTCTGCTAATTTATTTAATATGGATCCCTTACACCTTACCTAGATAACTCCGGGTAAAATTCGGCATAACGATTTTTCCATCGTGGCTGTATTTTTCAAATAGAATTGTGATGGCTTCAACAAAATGTTGATATTGATCGTCTGACTCTTTAAGTGAATAAGACGCGGAGAGGTTCCTGCCCAAGAATCCTTCAAAATCCATGACTAAATCATTGGGAAACCTTTTAAATTCAAATTCTCCATTCTCGAAAATTTGATGAAATACTTCCTCACCCTCTCCCATCCCACCGCTAAACCCATAAAAGTTAGGACAATATTTTTTGAAGATCTCGGCATTTTCCTTAATGAGAGGGCTGCTAAAATCCCTACTATTCCAAACCAGGGCAACCTTTGCATCCTGCTTCATAATTCGGTTACATTCTAACTTGAACTTCTCTTGATCAAACCAATGTAATGCCTGAGCCGCGATAACCAGGTCCACGCTTTTGTCCGGTAAAGTAGTTTCTTCCGCTGAACCATTAATAGATGTAAAATGTTCAAATTGTTGTAAGTGTTTTTCAGCTATTGTTCTCATATCATCATTTGGTTCCACCGCTATAACACTGATTCCTCTCTCCAAGAGCTGCCGGGTTAGAATACCTGTCCCTGAACCAATATCTGCAACCCTACTAGCCTTATTCAAAAATTTCACTGAAAGTAAATAATCGATATACTCATTTGGGTAACTAGGACGAGCTTTTGAATACACCTCTGCCTTCCCACTGAATTTATCTGTTGGATTCATACGAAATTCCTCCCACTGTTGTGGTCAAGTTTATGTTTAAGGAAAGTACTTTAATAACGGGAATACCTATGTAAGTTCAAAAATACAATACGATCATGGAGATACTGGTGGCGATGACACTGGAGAATAGTATAAACTGAACTCCACTCAAATGTAATCTTACATTACCATAAAATGAAAAAAACATCTCTTACTATATCTTATGTGGAAAAAGCTCTACTTCTATTGAAGTAAAGCACCCTTTTTAGGTTATGTTCTATACAACGTTATGACTACATTCCCCTTCTTGTGCCCTTTCTCAACATATCGATGAGCCTCAACGATTTCATCAAATGTATAATACCGGTCTATGACAACCTTTAACTTCCCTGATCCCACAAGCTCTTTAAGGTAGTTTAGTGCATCTGCTGTTTCAGGTGAATTTCGACTTAATATTAATTTCTTGCTGGTTGTCAATTGGGTCCATAACATTCTAGCATTTGGCAGCGGTTCAGTAATATTTATATAGACACCGTCCTTTTTTAACATTTTCATACAATCTGTAAATTGACTTTTGTTGACAGCTTCAAAGATGACATCATACGTCTCGCCTTTACTGGAAAAGTCCTCCTTGGTGTAATCTATTACCTTATCAGCTCCTAGCGATTTTACCAACTCTAAATTTGACGAACTACAGACCCCAGTAACTTCTGCACCAAAATACTTGGCGAGTTGTACTGCATAACTTCCTACACTACCTGAAGCACCATAAACAAGGACCTTTTGACCTTCCTTTATATTAGCTTTTCTAAGAAAGAATAATGCTGTTCGAGCTCCTATAGGAATGGCGGCCGCTTCCTCATAAGTGATATTAGAAGGTTTTATGGTCACAGGACCATCTTCCGGGAGACACTTATATTCCGCATAAGCACCAAAACTCTCTAGAGAAGCTGCAAAAACTTGGTCACCTTTCTTAAATCTTTTAACATCTTTCCCAACTGACTCGACCTCTCCAGCTAACTCCATCCCTAATACCTCTTTTTTTGGTTGTTTGAATCCAAGTGATATTCGTGCAGGCAGCCAAAAAGCGGGTGGCACCAAAAAACCTCTTGATCGGATATCCGCTACTGTGACAGTTGTCGCTTTTACTTTTACTAGTAATTCATGATCTTTAGGTATTGGTTTGTCTACCTCTTTTAATTGAAGAACATCAGGCGGACCGTACTTTGTGTACACGATTGCTTTCATTTATCCTCCTCCTATTCGCTATAGTAATAAATATCTATAGTTACAATGAATTAGAACAACAGTTTTACAGTATTTGGAATGCTATTAAACATAAAAAAACAGAAAATTTGCAAGTGAATAAGAACTTGCAAATTTTCTGTTCTTTAATGGTTGCTTATTGTTTTTCAACATTTAATGTATTAACTATAAACTAGCTCTTTTTCCTTTAAACCGAGCGACTGCTCAGTCGATGAATGAATGTCGCGCAGCAAATCTGGATTATTCATTAGTGACACACCATAAGAAGGGATCATTTCCTTTATTTTCGATTCCCACTCATTAATATGTTGTGGGAAGCATTTTTTAATTACCTCAAGCATAACGTGAACAGCTGTAGATGCACCTGGTGAAGCACCTAGTAAAGCTGCGATTGAACCATCAGAAGCAGTGATGACTTCCGTACCGAATTGAAGCGTTCCTTTGCCTGCATCCGTATCTTTAATAACTTGTACTCGCTGTCCGGCTACAACTAAATCCCAATCCTCACTTTTGGCGCTCGGGATAAATTCACGTAACTCTTCCATACGTTGTTCTTTTGATAACATTACTTGCTGAATCAAGTATTTTGTCAATGGCATTTCTTTTGCGCCTGCAGCTAGCATCGTTAATACATTATTAGGCTTTACCGATGTTACTAAATCGAGCATAGAACCTGTTTTTAAGAATTTAGGTGAGAAACCTGCAAATGGCCCAAATAATAATGATTTCTTATTATCAATAAATCTTGTATCAAGATGTGGAACAGACATTGGCGGAGCGCCAACCTTCGCTTTTCCATATACTTTTGCATGATGCTGCTCTACAACTTCAGGATTATTACATACCATAAAGATACCGCTTACTGGGAAACCGCCGATATTTTTCCCTTCAGGAATGCCGGATTTTTGGAGTAAATGCAAGCTTCCACCTCCGCCTCCGATAAAGACGAATTTTGCGGTATAGCGTTTTACATTACCGCTAAACTGATTTTGAACCTTCAATTCCCACAAGCCATCGTTGGTGCGTTTAAGATCAGTAACACCATGATTGTATTTAATATCCACATTTTTATTTTCTAAATGATTAAACAACATGCGCGTTAACGCACCAAAGTTAACGTCTGTTCCAGAATCGATTTTTGTTGCCGCAATTGGTTCATTCCATACACGGCCTTCCATAATAAGTGGGATCCAGTCCATCAGTTTTTCTGGATCATCAGAAAATTCCATTCCCTGGAAAAGCGGATTTTTTGTGAGCGCTTCAAAACGTTTCTTTAAAAAAGTTACATTTTGTTCCCCTTGAACTAAACTCATATGTGGCAATTGTCTAATAAATTCCTGCGGATTCTGTATAAGACCGCTGTTTACAAGGTATGACCAAAACTGCATGGAAACCTGAAACTGTTCATTAATACTTATCGCTTTACTAATATCTACAGATCCATCTGGTTTTTCGGTCGTGTAGTTAAGCTCGCATAGTGCGGCATGCCCCGTTCCCGCATTGTTCCATTCGTTAGAGCTTTCCTCTCCTGCGTTTTCGAGTTTCTCAAAAACTTTTATTTCCCATTCCGGTACTAATTCTTTTAAGATTGTCCCCAAAGTGGCACTCATGATTCCGGCGCCAATTAATATGACGTCTGTTTTAGTTTCTCCGTTGCTCATTTTTACCAACCTTCTTTTAGAAATTTGCAGAAAGGTGCACGGTAACGCTAAATCAAGCCGAACAACTCACACCTTTTCTGTATTAATGTTTACCATATTGTAATGTATTAAGATTGAATTATAGATTAACTATATACTATTATATGATAATTATAAATTATTTAAAAGCTTCTAGATAGTGTTAATTACTTTAACAAATCCTAGAAATATTATTAAGCTTCTTGTATAAATATAAATTTGACCACATTGTTTTTTATATTAGAAAACAATGGAAGCCCTCGCGTTAAAAAACGAAGGCTCCTTTATACCGCCTACATCAGCAGTTTCCATGATATTCTTATTCATGCTCAGTCCATCTCTTAATGATTTCCTTAACTTTTAAGACTGTGGTGGTAAGGTCTTCTTGTCTTTCCTTTAACCACTTTACTAATTCTTCCTGTTCCTTTAATCGAACTTTTATTGTTTTTTCCATTCTGCTCGGACTAGGTCCCCCTTGCAGATCCCGAATTTGAACAAAATATTCAGGGCTCAGGCATTGTTTTAATTCCTCTTCAGTTAAAACAGATTCCTTACCTGCAATTTTTTTGGATTGCTCGTTTAAAAGCTCCAATGTTAAGGATTCTATTGAAGTTTTTCCTGTATTCATTAATTCCTTAACTGTTGAACTTACAACGTGGTGAGCCTGACGGAATGAAAGACCTTCTTTTCGCACGATGGTATCTGCCAATTCAGTCACGGTCGCAAAGCTTTCTTTTGCTCTCTTAAGAAGGGTTTCTTTATTAACCTCCATCGTGAGTAAAACAGCCGTTAATAAATCATAAATGCCTCCGAGTCTTTCAATTGCTTTCCAGATATACGGCTGCATATCATCCTCTGTATCCACAATATCTCCGAATGGTGTATTATGGAGCATGAGTAAGACTGTTTGGCAATCTCCTGCTACACTTGATAAAAGAGCCCTCATATGTTCCATTGAAACAGGATTTCTTTTTTGCGGCATAATGGAACTAATTTGCACATAAGGGGCGGAAAGAAGAAATGCACCATACTCTTGTGTACCCCATAATAAGAAGTCTTGCATTGATCTTCCTAAATTTAATGCCGACAACTGAACAGCAGTAGCTGTCTCGGCTATATAATCAGCACCAGCAACCGCATCCCAGGCATTATCAATCATCTCCTCGAACCCTAGAAGGTCTTTCATGCGTTCCCGATTTATCGGAAATCCTGAAGTTGTTAAGGCTGCAGCTCCCATACTGCTGCGATTCACCGTTTTATAGGCTGCTTGCAGCCGATAAATATCTCTAGTGAGCATATCGGTCATCGCATTAAAATAATGACTCAATGTAGTTGGCTGCGCCTGCTGTGTGTGTGTATATCCAATCATGACCGTTTCTTTATGCTCATCGGTCAATTCGATAAGACCCTCCCGAAGTGTTAAGCCCTTTTCTATCAAAAATAAAAGTTTCTTGCGCAATGTCATACGGTAAATGGCAATTCCCATATCATTTCGGCTTCTTGCGATATGAAGGTTTCCTGCAATATCACCTGCATCTTCGATCAGAGAATGTTCAACTTCAAAAAATAAGTCCTCAAATTCCCCTGTGTAGCTTCTTCTTTTAATATCATCCATATCTAAGGTAGAAACGGCTTTCGCTATTTTAACGGCTTCTTCTTTTTCAACAAGACCTTGCTCTACCAACATTATTAAATGAGCTTGATGAATTTCCACCATTGAGTCTAAAAATTGTTGCTTTGCCTCATCATAGGCAGGTTCAAGAACCATGGATGTATAGGTTTTTGAAGGAAAAATCGTACCTTCTTTTTTTATAATTTTCTCTCGAAGTGATATTTTCACCTTGGTCCATCCCTTCTGTCTCTTAAAATTCAGGCCAGTTTTTGATTAGATTAAATATAATGTGTTCCACATTATTACTTATTTACTATAGTACATAAAAGAAAGGAAAAATGGGAACGCTATTTTAGTTATTTGTGAAAGGGGTTTCGAAAATGAGGAAACTTTCCTGTTTATTGATGTCCATTCATTTACTTGCTTCCTTACTACCTCCGATTAGTCTTGCACAAAGACAAAGTGAAACTGATGTCGAGCTTTGGAAAGTCGTTAAACCTCTAAATACTACCCTTACTTTTTTAAACACAGGAGCTCATCCAGACGATGAACAAAGTGATTTACTTGCTTATTTATCACGTGGATTGGGTATTAAAACAGCTAGCTTAATCGCTAACCGTGGTGAAGGTGGTCAAAACGCCATTGGAATTGAATTTGGGAATGCCCTTGGTATTATTCGCTCAAAGGAGATGATCGAAGCAGCAAAGGTAAATGGTGTAAAAGCCAATCATTTAAGCGAAACAACATCAGATTCAATATACGATTTTGGTTTTTCAAAATCACCAGAGGAAACTCTTGAAAAATGGGGAGAAGAAGTGACGTACGAACGTCTAATCAAATTTATTAGAACGTATCAGCCAGACATTGTAATGCCTTCTTTCGAAAATGTTGACAGCCAGCACGGACATCATCGATTGATGGCTGTTCTATCAGAAAAGGCATTTAAAGATGCAGCCGATCCAAATGTTTTCCCTGATCAACTGAAGAATGGCATAAAGACATGGCAAATTAAGAAGTTTTATTTACCTGCGAATGCTAGTACAGCAACAACCACTATCGAAATCGGTGATTTTGACCCAATCTATGGAATGAGTTACCCACAACTAGGTGAAGCATCAAGATATCTTCACAAAAGCCAGGGAATGGGAAATGCTATTCCTGTTGCACCTAGACAATTACATCTTAAATTAACTGAATCAGCTTTACAAACAGATTCAAATGATCTTTTTGCAGGTATTCCGTATGACTTCCATGCTTGGGCGGATATCATTCCAGCAGGGAACGTTAGTGAGCAGTTGAATACTTTACAAAACCAATTAGAAGGTATTATTAAACTGTATCCAGACCGTGAAACGATACTACCGGAATCACAAAAGGCTTTAAGGGCTGTACAAAATATAATTTCCAGTACAAAATCAGCCAATATCGATAACAGCCTTAAAAATGACTTGCTTCATAAGCTTGAAATAAAAGCAGAACAACTGCAGCAAGTAAGTTTCGTTTCTTCCAGCCTTGCTGTTGATACTGAGATCGGTTCTTATGTATTGACTCAGGATGAAAAAACTCAAGTAACTGTTAAGGTTACAAATGAAGGTAAAGAAAAAATCCAACATATTAAAACCGCTTTACATACTCCTGATAATTGGAAACATGAAGGTGTAATGAACGTAAACCATCTTAAGCCAGGTGAATCAAAGACCGTTACCTTTAATGTCACAGTTCCTTCTGATGCAGAATATTACCAACCTTATGGTGATGATGTCATTAAAGTACAACTAGCATTTAAGGAAAAAGGTGTTATAACCACATCTGTCATCGATTTAGACAACACAGTGAGTGTACTCCCTGAATTAGGTGTTACACCTGACCCAGTGAATATCACTGTTAATACTGCAGATGTACAAGATGAAATTCCTATCACTGTTAAAGTGAAAAACTATGCTAATGGTTCTAAAAACGCAAAGGTTTCTTTAAATCTTCCTGATGGCTGGACGAGTGAACCAGCAGCTACAAACGTGAACTTACCTAAAAGATATGAAGAAAAAGAAGTGTCGTTCACATTAGTTCCTCCTTCTACAGTTGTGGATGGTCATTTCTCTATCGCAGCGATTGCTGAAGCAGATGATAAAACTTTTGATATGACAGTACAAGAAATTAAATATGATCACATTAATGACTCCCACTTTATGTACTCTTCAAACATTTATGGTGTGGCTTTTGAGTTATTAAAACCAGCCAATCTGAAGGTTGGTTATATTGACAGCGGCTTTGATACGATTGCGGATTCTTTACAAAATGCTGGATTTGATATTACCCAGATAACACTAGAAGAATTAGCAAGTGGTGATCTTTCTAAATTTGCTACGATTGTCGCTGGAATCCGGTCGACTCTTGGAAGACCAGACCTATTGCAAAATAACGCCCGTTTGCTTGACTATGTGAAAAACGGTGGACATCTAGTCATGCAGTATGTAACTGCTGGAGATCCATGGAATAGAGGTGCATTTACACCGCCATATCCATTAGAAATAGGATCACCTTCTATTCGTGTCCGTGTCACTGACGAAAATGCAAAGGTTACCGTTACTCAGCCGGAACATGAACTCTTTAACAAGCCAAATAAGATTAACGATACTGACTGGGACGGATGGGTACAAGAAAGAGCTCTCTACTTCCCAACTATATGGGATGCAAACTATCAAACATTCGTCTCCATGGCAGATCCAGGTGAAGCTCCATTCAACAGTGGTATCCTAATGGCGGAATACGGTGAAGGAACATTCCTATACACCAACCTTGTATTCTATCGTCAAATCAATGCCCAAGTTCCGGGAGGATATCGAATTTTCACGAACTTAATTAGCTACGGTTCAAATAACTAGGTCGATTTAATTAGAGGTCTTTCCCAAAACTACATAGAATTATGTAGTATTTGGGAAAGACCTCTGTCCTTGTAAAGCCCTATAAATTAAGAAAATGAAGTGTCCATTCACGTCATTTTCTTTTTCAAGTATTCCATCTTAAAACAAATATAAAATTACCATCTATTCCCTATATAAAGTCTGCCGATATAGGCCAAATAGTTGAGAAAATTAACTTTATTTCATTTTTTCAAGCGGAATAGGGAACATTTTTAACAAAAATAGAATCCAAATAACAGATAATCCCCAAGCTAATAGCGGTTTTTTATGATGGATGAACAACATTGGAAACATGACGATATTAAATACCACTGACCATGTCATACTCCAGCCATTATGATGCCTTATTAAGTTTAAATAATGAAGATTTATGTATTCCAATATGGAATAGAGAAACACCCAGAACGAAACCCACATTCCCTGCTTCCATCTTATATTTGGAAAACGCCCTAAAAAAAGTAATATCGTCGACGGATAACCAATAAAAATAATCATTAGGCTTATAATGGTATGATTTAGGAGTACATTCTCCAAAAACAATGTTTCTTTATACGTCCACATCCAATAATTATAGAATAAAAAATTCTTTAATAAATCACCGACCATAAAAAATAAGGTGGTTGGATAATATTCACGCCAATTTCTCCAATCACCCCATATTATTGCTGCAAATAGGAAAAGTGCAACATAGAGTAAGAGCATTTTTTCCACTCCAGGTTTTTATCTATAGTTTTCCCAATTTTTGCGGTTATTACGGTACTATTTACAATTATTTTGGTAGGTCGTTATTTTTAAATACAACTGTATAAGAAGAAAATTTTTAGGAATAATAGTTGAGATAATAATCGAATGTAGGAGGCTAACGTAGGTGAAGTCAAAGAATGGGAAATCAAACAAAGAATTAAACAATGAACCAGTATTAACAAACGAAACAGGCACCTTACAAACTAACAAAAGTATCCCTGCCCAAGAAGACGGTTTTCGATATGATTACAACGACTCCTCTGATTTTAACGATAATAAAATGTCCTAATGGTGAACCGCAGATAAAAATGCGGTTCACACTATCATTAGCGTTTCTGACAAAAAATTGATTGCCAACCCTCTTGTTCATTCTCTTCAAAATAAAGAACCTTCCAATCTCCAAATTCCGCCAACAACTCATTGGACTTTAGTTTGTATTGGTCCGATACTCCTTGCTCCTCTATGTAGGGTGATTGATAGTATGTTTCCATAAAGAAATAACCCCCATCTTTTAAAACATTCTTCACAATTGGAAACAGTGAACGATCTAGGTAATAGGACATAACAATAAAGTCAAAGGGGTTATTTGGCCAATTTAACGTATCCAAATCTGTTAAATCGGTTACTCGAGGCTGCACACTTAGATTATCTTTGGCTGCCTGTTCTTGGACATAGTTGATAGCAACGTCTGAAATATCAATTGCCTCGACTTGATTGTTCATTCCTGCAAGGAACAAACTGTTTCCACCAAGACCACAAGCAATATCCAATGCCGTCCCCCCTTCCTTAAAATAAGATGCCAGATTCTTTAATCTTGGATTGGGTTGAGGTTCCTTTAGCTGAGTGATTCGATCCAGATGTTTCAAATTCCATTTGTCTTTTGTGTTCATACAACAACCTCCTATGTTTCCTCATGGGGCAACTCTCTTGCTATATTCCTAGATTTTAACATAAATCTACGTAATCTACATATAATTCAAACTATTTTAATTATCAATCTTCTGCCATTATTCCAAAAAAAAGGTGCTAGCTCATATGCACCTTGACTGTAGTAGCCGTTTTAAGCAGGTCTATAAAAATCAAAAAATAAGGAAAGCATTCTGTTTAGGCCCAGGACGCTTTCCTATTAAAGAGAATAACTAGGCTTTTGGTTTTTCTTTTCCCATCGAGTCAAATAATTGTATAGATGATAAGGCATTGAATGGTAAGGTTACATTGTGTTTAAGCCCTTCGTTGTAAGCCGCTTTTAAGTCTTTAAGTAAAACAGCTAAGGCAGTGTCCGCTGTCCATTCAGAAACATCTCTCCAATTTCTAGCCACCCAGCTATCACCTGTACTTACCTTTAACAAGCTAACGACCTCTTCTTGAGGTAAGCCATAGTGATTTGCTAATTTAAGTCCTTCCGCTACAGCATTCATGTTAATTCCGAGAATCATATTATTTACTAATTTTGCTACTTGGCTGTTGCCTGGTTCCTCGCCATAGTAGAATGTATTAGATCCAATGGCATCGAAGTAGGGTTTAAAAGATTTTACGATTTCTTCTGAACCAGAAGCCATAATGGATAATGTTCCAGCTTGAGCACCTGAAGCACCACCACTTACTGCAGCGCTACCGCCCATTATTGGTTTTTTATTTTTCCCAAAAATCATTAAAGGGTTTAATAGTTTGTTCCCCGACATAAAAATAAACATCTCTGAAGAAGATTCAAATAGTGTTAAACAGGAAGTACGTGACGGAATATTGGATTTTGGAGTTGTCATGCTGCCGGCGGATGAAAAGGAGTTTGATATAACTCCCTTTGTTTATGAGGAACTAGCGCTCTTTGTCCACTATACCCATCGATTAGCACATAGGGAAAAAGTTGATTTAAGTGAGTTAAAAAATGAAAACTTTATTTTATTTAACCAAGAACTAATTTATAACCTCATTATTCAAAAATGCCTAGGAGCAGGTTTTCGTCCGAGAATTGCTTATGAAATATCTGAGTGGGGTTTTATTAGTGAAATGATTGGTGAGAACATAGGCATTTCGATTTGTCCAAAACCTATATCAAAAAAAATGAATCAAGATTTAATAAAGGTAATCTCCATTGAAAATCCAAGTATTCCTTGGAATCTAGGATTTATCTCAAAAAAGAGAAAACAACTTCACCTGCAGTACGTGAATTTATCAAGTATATTTCTGAACTATTACCTATTAAATTATGATATGGGCTTGGCACCTTTTTAAAATTCTACTTATTACCATTTATAATATTAATATATTGGCTTTAGTTCTATCTGTAGCGGCATAAAAAAGCGACTGTTCATAATTGAACAATCGCCTTCTTTAGCTTTATATTTGTGTAAAAACACTTCACTGGACTTAAAGAATTTCAAAAAATATCGTTTTAGCACTAGCATTCTTCGTTAAGAAGCTACTGCTGAATGATTTGAATAAGATTGCCACAGGTGTCGTCGAAAACAGCTATTGTGACATTGCCCATTTTTGTCGGCTCCATCGTAAACTTCACTCCGTTTTCCACAAGTCGTTTGTATTCTTCATGAATATCTGCAACGCCAAACATTGTTGCAGGGATGCCTTCGGAGGATATCCTCTTTTGGTATTCCTTAGCGGCAGGATGAACATTGGGTTCGAGCAAAAGTTCAGTACCGTTTTGCTCATCTGCAGAAACAAGCGTTATCCATCTATATTCTCCAGTTGGAACATCGTGCTTTTTTATAAAGCCAAGCTTTTTTGTATAAAATTTTAATGCCTCGTCTTGATCTTCAACAAATAGACTGGTAACAACGATTTTCATACTGTATTTCCTCCTTTGATTTAATTTATTAAATTACTCTATCCATCCTTTTAGCAAATTTTTAAGCGGTTCGTTGTTGAATCGTATTACTCGATATTTTCCCTTTCTTATGGATTTCACGAGTCCTGCATCTTCCAATACAGAAAGATGTTTAGCTATTGCTTGTCTCGAAATGGAAAGGTTATGCTTCATAATAAGACGTACCGTTAGTTCATACAACGTCAACTCGTTACGTTCGGTTAGTTCGTCTAAAATGAGCCTTCGCGTTGAGTCACTTAGTGCTTTAAAAATGGCGTCTTTGTCCCAATTCATATTTAGAGTATAAGTAACCCTGTGGTTGCTTGTCAAGAACAAGTAACCGTAGAGTTGCATGATAAAAATGGAACACCCTTTACCGAAGATTTTAGCACTAACTAAACTCTACAACAAAAAAATTAAGAGAGCTCTGAGACTCTCTTATAACAACGATTGATTACCATAAAAAATCTAAGATATTGGATTGGATAAGATTCGTGTCAATGTTACAGGTTTCGCCGTCAATTCCATATTGCCAAATGGAAACTGGTATGTTTTCGGGTGCCCCTGGCTGGAATTGCGGTGCATTGGCCTGCGGAGTTACGCCGGGATCTGGGTTACTACTCCAAATGATGGTTTGAGATTGAACATTCTGATTGGAGAAAATAGCTGCTGTGTATGCGGTGTTAAGAGGACTTTCGTGGGTAAAGACACCGTAGATACCAGGCTTATAAGGTGAACCTAGTAAAGTATCAACCCATCCACGGATAAATGCTTCATCCACAGGGTATGACGGTTCAATATCAGCGAAAATCGCTTTCCCCTCCGGGATTCCTATTTGTTGTGCATAGGCAATCGCCGCTTGTGCTTCCAGCGTCCCTCTTTCATAAGTTGTCGCGTTTGTAAAATGGTTGTAAATCGGGATAATCTTAATCCCTTGTTGATGAAGAAGCTCCACTTCTTCAGGTGTCAAACCAGCCGATACCCCTTCCTTGGTGTCCAGATATCTTCCAAAGACAGAAGGCTTCCCATAGTTATCCACTACACATTGTAAAAATGCTTGGTCTAGCGGACTAGCCGTATCGACTCCCCATAAAATTTGGGTCGGCTCCTGTTGTGTAGCTGGTTCTGGTTGTGACTGAGGTGATTTATCTGGCGCCGCCCCTTCTTTACCTATCTTCGTTACAGTTTGTGGTTCATTTATAGGTTCTGTAGTAGGTTGCATGTTATTTTGGTGAGACAAAACAAGGAGGATTGGGAGGACAAGTAAAACGCCTAATAAAATGACCCAAAACAATTTGCCTGTTTTCATTTTTCTCCTCCATACGACTGACTTCAAAGTTAATTTATTCGGACAGTCGTATAATAGCGTGAGGATATTTACCCACTCCTTTAGAACGAAAAACGCCTAACATCAGTGGCTAGACGTGATTGGTGGAAAAACATACTTTATTTTACTAACCGTTAAAACAATAACCATAAATTCATAAAACTCTTTATCAGTTAACATAATATTATTATCTCTTATATTACTCTATAATTTTATATATTAATGAATCTCGATCATTTGTGTTAAAATTTTACAAAAGGACATCCTTGTGATTTAGTAGTATAAACCATAAAGAAGCCAGAATCCATTTCTATTAAATGGTCCTGGCAATCGTTTTTAAATTTACATAATATTATTATAAAAAGATGTAGATCTATAATTTTGCTTGTACCGACTGTAACTTCCGCTGCATGGTATTTTCCTTGTCGCGTCGGTCATCAATGCGAACGTTCGTACATACTCTCTGTAAGCCTTTCTTAAACGGAACTTCATGAAGTTCGTTAACAATCTCCAGCAATAGTTTTAACTCACCTTCGATTAACGTACTCATTGGGGTTAACTGATACTTCACCCTTCCTTCATACTGTTGAAGTACTTTTTGTATTTCAGCTACATACTCACTAACACTAGGTGTGCCTGTCCCAACTGGAATCACTGTAATATCGACAATTGCCATTTTACGACCTCCTGCTTTCTTCATTCCTCATTAGAATATCATGAATATAGGCAAGACAAAAATCTAATGCAATTAATTTAGGACTAGATATACTGGGACAGAACATCAAAATTACTGAAATAACCCAACGAATGTAACCAAAATCACTATATAATTATAAATTAACTTGATAGTCATTTTTATTTAGATAAGGGAATAGACAAGGTGAGTGAAAAAATTGAAAAACAGATTAAAATTTATAGGATTTCCTTTTCGTCAAAAAAATGAAACAAGTCTTCAAATAAAAAAGCTTAAAGTGTGCAGTGGAATAAGGACAATCAGCATAACCGTTCAAGTTGCAGATACTCCCAAAAAAAGAGATAAGGGCTTAATGTTTGTTAAAAACTTGCCTGAAAACGAGGGAATGCTATTTGTGTTTTCAGCAAAAACATATGGCGGTTTCTGGATGAAAAACACCTTAATTCCTTTATCCATTGCTTTTCTTGATTCAGATGGAAAGATTTTAAGAATATTAGATATGGTGCCATGTAAAGATGATTTTTGTCCTACTTATGATCCTGAAATTTATTATCATTATGCACTTGAAGTCAATTTGGGATGGTTTGATAGGAATCAAATCAAAGAAGGGGATTTTGTAATGTTTGTTTGAAATCATCCCACCTATTTATCACAAGACAGTATCAATATGTGAGAAAATAAAAAACCATCTATATACTACAAAAAATAGACGGTTTATGTAGAAATTATTTAGGGGTGGCAGCACAAATTTCCTTCTCCCTTTTCGAGAGCAGATTTCAGACTTTCAAGAACACTAAACCGTCTGGTGTAAAATATTAAAAATACTTATTTTAAAGTTTTCTACGATGTTCATACACTATCCGTGCCATCTCCTCTAATATAAAAATAACAGGGATTTGCGTGGTAATATTCGAAGAGTCATAAAACTCCTCCGTCACATAATAAGATACATTTTTATCAGAAATCTTGGCAATCATGGACTGTGAGTTATTAGTAATACTTAAAATCTTACTGCCCTTTTCTTTTAATTTATGAATGTGAGAGATGGTAAACTCACTTTCTCCCGAAACAGAAAGAGCCACCGTAATACTATTATGTAAGTCAGCGTGAACAGGCATATACCAGTCTTTTAAATACGTAGAGAACTTGCCTAAACTCGAAAGGTATCTCGCTCCGTATTCTGCAAGGATTCCCGAACTGCCAATTCCTATGAAAAATACATGTTCTGCTTTAGAAATGGCTTCTGCTGCCTCCTCTAACTTTCTAATGAAATTCTCATTTTGCGTGCGCTCGAAAAACTCCGCTAACACATGCTGGCCGCTTTTAATCCTAGGGTCACTTTTTTCTTCAAATAAAAGCTTCAGTTTTACTTTAAACTCAGAAAACCCTTCGCAATTTAATTTTCTGCAGAACCGCATGATGGTGGAAGTGGAAACATGCGCTTCATCCGCAAGATCTCGTATACGCATATAAACGACCTTTTCTTTATTTTGCATGATGTATTTATAAAGTAGCAACTCAAGTTCATTGAAAGTTGCAATGACCTCATTTGTAAACAAAGTCTTCTCTCCCTTCTTGTGAACGTTGTACCTTTTGTTAGTATACTTCAAAAGAGAAACACAGTGTTATTTTTGAGAAACAAATTTCTTTCGGTGGAAAACAAATCTAATGCTTTCAAATCTATATCGAATTCCCTTTTCCTCCTCTAGAATAGGTTTTGTAAATTCGTATTTATTAGGAGGATGACCATGAGTAAAGGAATTAAGATCGTAACGATTGGCGGAGGTTCAAGTTATACTCCAGAATTAGTGGAAGGGTTTATTAAAAGATACGATGAATTGCCTGTAAGGGAATTATGGTTGGTTGATATAGAAGCAGGAAGAGAAAAATTGGAGATTGTTGGAAGTCTAGCGAAAAGGATGATTGAAAAAGCAGGCCTTCCCATTACAGTTCAATTAACACTAGATAGAAGAGCGGCATTAAAAGGTGCAGATTTTGTAACAACACAATTTCGTGTAGGATTATTAGACGCTCGTGCTAAAGATGAAAGAATTCCTTTAAGCCATGGGGTATTAGGGCAAGAAACAAATGGACCTGGTGGACTCTTTAAAGGGTTGCGCACGATTCCAGTCATTTTGGACATTATAAAAGATATAAAAGAACTTTGTCCAGATGCTTGGTTAATCAACTTTACAAACCCTGCCGGCATGGTGACCGAAGCGGTTCTTCGCTATACCGACCATAAAAAGATCGTTGGTTTATGTAATGTTCCGATTGGAATTGAGATGGGAGTCGCAAAGCTATTAGATGTGGACCATTCTCGTATTCGAATTGATTTCGCTGGTTTAAATCATATGGTATATGGTTTAGATGTATATCTAGACGGCGTAAGTGTGAAAGATCGAGTAATCGAACTGTTAACAAGTCCAGAGAACAGCAGCTTCGTGAAAAACGTAGAAGGTCAAGGATGGGAGCCAGAATTTATTCGTGCGTTAAATGCCCTAACATGTCCATATCACCTTTACTATTATAAGAGTGATGAAATGCTAGAAAAAGAGCTGAAAAACTTCAAAGCGGGCACAACAAGAGCAGAGGTTGTGAAGAAATTAGAAGAAGAATTATTCGAGCTTTACAAAGATCCTAATTTAGCCATTAAACCTCCTCAGTTAGAGGAACGTGGCGGTGCGTATTACAGCGATGCAGCGGTTCGTTTAATTTCTTCCATTTATAACGACAAAAGGGACATTCAGCCGGTCAACACGATTAATAATGGAGCAATTGCTAGTATTCCTTACGAGTCTGCAGTGGAAGTAAGTTGTGTTATCACAAAAGAAGGTCCCAAGCCGATTATAAATGGAGATTTACCGGTTGCTGTTAAGGGGCTCGTACAACAAATTAAATCATTTGAACGTGTTGCGGCTGAGGCAGCCGTTACAGGAAACTACGATACTGCACTACTAGCTATGACCATCAACCCGCTCGTTCCTTCTGATAAAATCGGTAAAACGATCTTGGATGAAATGCTTGAAGCACATAAAGAGCATTTACCAAAGTTTTTTCAAACTGTAGAAGTTTAAATTAGTAGGTTTACTTGAAGTAGCTATAGCTCAGTCGAAAAATAGGACTGAGCTATTGTTGATAAAAATTATAAGCGGAAAAATTCCGCCTAAATTGGGAAATACCCATATTTCCTTAAAATTAACCGGAGTTTTTCCGTTTATCTTATCTAAATCTTTGGATTTTTGGCTTTATTAGAGCAGTTAACCGGAATTTCTCCGCTTATATCCGCTTCTTAAGCTTCCCCTATATACATTAGCAGAAAATTCTCCGCCTATGAATACTCATACCTACACAAAACCGATACGGAAAAGACGGATTAAACAGAGGTGAAACCTCCGACTTCCATCCCTTTTTGCACCCTTAAATGCTCAGCAATAAAAGCAATGAATTCACCATTAGTCGGTCGCCCTCTTAATGGACTTACTGTGTTTCCAAATAAAAAATCTAACTGCTCAATTCCTCCTCGATTCCATCCAACTTCAATTGCATGTCTTATGGCTCTTTCTACACGACTTGGAGTGGTATGATATTTTGATGCGATAGCCGGATATATTACTTTTGAAAAACTAGTTTCACTGCCATTATTTATCATTTGAATAGCTTCTCTTAAAAAAAAAATATCCTTTTAGATTGGCTGGAATACCTATAGTACGTAAAATATCGGTAATTTGCAATTCTAATTTTTCATCATTATTTGTGTTTTGTATTACCTTTTCTAATGTTTTTTTTAATGAAACACTTGTTGAACAAATAGACATGATCATGTTTGTTAAATGGTGTAGTTCAATTGGTTTCATCAAAAAATAGGACGCACCAAACTCCTTTGCTTGTGTTATGGTATCCTCATTTCCTATAGAGGTAAGTATTATTACCTTTGTGCTTATATTTTCTTCATATATATTTTTTAATAAAGAAAGACCATCGGAATATGGCATAACCAGATCTAAAATAATTAAGTCTGGTTTCTGATGCTTTATTAACTCCATTCCCCTCATTCCATCATGCGCAACTCCAATCACCTCTATATCATTGAACGTCGAGAGAAAATCTTTAAGTATTTCTGTAAATTGTATATTATCATCAATTATTCCGATTTTTATCATATTATTAATTCTCCTTTTTTGTAAATCGGGATTGATTCTGGTTGTTGTCATGAATTTCCTGTTTTCTGTACCTTTGCTAAGCCACCGGGATCCAAATGGGAAACGCCAAATAAATCTAATTATGTATTGTATCAACCTTTTTAAGCGGGACTTTATTCCTCCTTATTAGTTCGATAATAAAAAAAGCCAAAATAGAATAACCCTCTCGCAGGGTGTATCTATTTTGGCTTATGTTTGAGCTCAATAAAAATATTGTCTAGATCATCTTCCAAATAGGAATATTAAATTATTTTGGTTGCTTTTACCAAATTAAATGGTACCTTACCATTTTAAAATAATCAAGACCAAACAAACATTCGCTGTATTAATCAAAAAGAATGTGGATAGTGTTTTTATCTAAATTACACTATCCACTCTTTACTTACTTGGGATTTTACAGCCATCGTCATCATTACTCAACTTAAAATGAGTATGATTCCCCGTCATTAGGAACTAAAATAGTTGAAGAAATTCCTTTTTCTTTAATAAAGCTTTTTAATTCTGCTCTCGATAATGTCCAATGATTTACAGCTTCCATATGGACAGAGATAATTTTGGCGTTTGGGGCAGCTTTATATACTTCATAGATATCCTCTTTGCCCATCACAAGGGAGCCGCCTTGTAGGAATTGATTATCACCGCCATTGACCACAATAATTTCTGGTGTGTGTGTTTCAATAACTTCTTGAACTGCTTTATACCAAACTGTATCACCAGCTACATATAAAGTTTTCTCTTTTGGATGTTCGAAGACAACGCCACACACTTCACCAGCCAGTTTTAAGATTTCCCCTCTACCATGCTCACCTTTTGTTTTAGTAAGTTTAATATCCTCATAGATTGAATCTTCTTGTAAAACTTCTACATTTTGAAAACCATCGTTTCGAACTGCTTTCGCGTCTACTTCATTCTGAACAAATATTTTAATATCCTTTGGCAAGACCTCTTTGGCCGTATTATCCCAATGGTCTAAATGCAAATGCGTAACAATGACAGCATCTATATTTTTAACAACTTTATCAATCGATGCTGGTAAGCTGACTAAAGGATTATTTTGATTTTGTCGTAATGAATTGGGGAAAGGCGGGTAGGTCCCCTTCTCTGCTAAAAATGGGTCTATTAAGAACTTTTTTCCTGCATAGTGAACAACCAGGGTTGCATTTCGAATTAGTTGTATATTCATGTTTTCTATCTCCTTTTCTATAATCTAGATGTAGTTTATACTATCTCCATAAACAGATACATAGATTAAATCAAGTCTTTTGCCGCTTTTACTTGATTAATGAAAGGAGTTGAAGAAATGTTAGACCCTACAGATAAGCGCATATTAGACGAACTCTCTAAGAACAGTCGTATTACAATGAAGGAATTAGGTGAGAAAGTCCATTTGACTGGGCAGGCAGCTTCAGCAAGAGTGGCAAAGTTAGAGGACAGCGGAATCATCGAGGGATATACCATTAAAATCAATCAAATAAAATTGGGGTATGTTGTTCACGCAATGATAAACATCTTTACAAAAAGCACTCATCATGACCCTTATTTATCATTCATAAAAACTCAGGAACCATACGTAATAAACAATTACAAAATCGGCGGGGATAGCTGTTATCTATTAGAATGCAAATTTCCATCCAATGAAGTTTTAGATACATTTTTAATAAGCTTAAACAAATATGTAAACTACAAATTATCAATTGTTATCAGTAAATAGAGCTAGGAATATTGTGAAAAATCCTTCACTTAACGTCCACAAAAAAAAGCTGCCATTCGGCAGCTTTTTACTCATACTTTTTCATGTCTAAAGATTTTCCACTTTTTTCATCAGTTGGTTTTCACCCATGGTCCTTAGTTTCTTGATATCAAGACGAATAAGGAGTGAAACCGTTAGAGCGACAATAAAGATTCCTGAAAAAATAACCAATGTCCCCTGATAGCTTCCAGTTGTTTCCCTGACCCAGGATACAAAGATCGGTCCTGCAAGGCCAGCTGCTGCCCATGCAGTTAATATATATCCATGAATCGCCCCAAGCTGCTTAGTACCAAACAAATCGCCGATATAGGCAGGTATTGAAGAGAAACCTCCTCCGTAACAGGTCATGATGATATAAACCAGAATTGAAAATAATAACCCAACTGTAATATTTGGAAGCATAAAAAAGGCAACAATTTGAAAAGCAAAGAATAGTGTATAGACATTTGGTCTTCCAATGTAATCGGAAATGGTCGCCCAAACAATCCTTCCTCCGCCGTTAAATAACCCCATTATTCCAACCATGGTTGCCGCCCCAGCTGCCGACATTCCTACTAGCTCTTGTGCCATCGGCGATGCAACTGAAAGAATCGCAATTCCACAGGTAACATTGATAAATAACATCAACCATAAAGCCCAGAACTGTCTTGTTCTCACTGCCTCATTTGCGGTTAACTGACGCAGGTCCTCTTTTAATTTTATACCGCCTGATTTCTGTCCTGCTGCAGCGACACCCTTAGGTACCCAGTCTGCTTTCGGCGGAGCAAGATATTGTGCAGAACAAAAAATGATAATGAAGTAGGCCGTTCCAAGTAAATAGAAGGTGTTGGATATCCCATATTCCACAATTAAATGATTCATAATTGGACTGCTTATTAGGGATGCAAATCCAAATCCCATAATGGCTAGTCCCGTCGCAAGACCTCTTCTATCAGGGAACCACTTTACCAAAGTAGAAACCGGAGTAATATACCCAACTCCTAACCCAATTCCAGCAATCATTCCATAAAATAAATAGAGTAATAGCAATGATTCTACTTGAATGGCAAAACCTGACCCAGCAACTCCGACTCCAAAAAATATAGCACTTAGTGTTCCAGCTGCTCTTGGTCCAAACTTTTCTACAAAATGACCTAAAAAAGCTGCTGATAATCCTAAGAAAAGAATAGCTAAGCTAAAGGTAAGCGATATTTGCTTTAAACCCCACCCCATTTCTTGTTGAAGTGGTTTTGTGAATACACTCCAAGCGTAAACCGAACCAATTGAAATATGTATTCCAACCGCTGATAAAGCAATTAACCAACGATTTTTTATATGCATTCTTTCATCCCTCTCTCCAAATTGTATGGTCTTGTTGACTCTTAAGTCTTAATCTTCATAGGTTACCATTATTTTAGAAGCTGATAATTCAGCTCGTTCTCTAGCCTCATCCACACATTTCCCGTTGCATAACACGACCGCCATTCGTCGTCCCACTTTTGTTTCTGGTTTTCCAAAAACGCGAACCTGTGTATAAGGGACGGCTAAACTTTCAGCGATTCCGGAAATGTGGTATGTCTTACTTTCTTTTGTGGCCTTAATTGTATGACTTGCACCTGGTTTCACTAACTGAACATCTGGTATCGGATAGCCTAAAATGGCCCTAACATGTAAGGCAAATTCTGATAAATCTTGGGTAACCATTGTTACCATCCCCGTGTCATGTGGCCTTGGCGACACTTCACTAAAATAGACTCCTTGTGGAGAAAGGAATAATTCAACACCAAATACTCCGTATCCACCGAGCGCATCCGTGATTTTTTTAGCGATATCCTGCGCTTCTAGGATTTGTTCCTCAGACATGTCATGCGGCTGCCATGATTCTATATAATCACCATCTTTTTGCACATGCCCAATAGGTGCACAAAAGGTTGTTCCGGAGGCAGAGCGTACGGTTAAAAGTGTAATTTCAGATTCAAAATGGATAAATTCTTCGACAATCATTCGGGCTTTGTTCCCTCTTCCACCTGAAATGGCTTCATTCCAAGAATATTCCACATCCTCAATCGTACGACAAACGGTTTGCCCTTTTCCAGAAGAACTCATAATGGGTTTAATCACGCAGGGAGTCCCGATTTTCTGTACTGCATTCCTTAATTCGTAAAGTGTGTCTGCAAAGGCGTACTTCGCTGTTGGAAGCTCAAGTTCTTCACTAGCCAATCGGCGGATTCCTTCCCTATCCATCGTTAGGTTCACGGCATTCGCTGTCGGTACGATACGAAAACCTTCCTTCTCGAGTTCTACTAGAGTTTCTGTCGCAATCGCCTCAATTTCGGGAACCACAAAATCTGGTGTCTCTCCTTCTATCACTCTACGAAGTTCTTCTCCATTAAGCATGTCCACCACATATGAACGATGGGCCACCTGCATGGCCGGAGCATTTTCATAGCGGTCAACCGCAATGGTCTCCAGCCCTAGACGCTGAGCCTCAATCATTATCTCTTTGCCAAGTTCACCTGATCCAAGTAACATTATCTTTTTTGTCTGGGTACTAAACACCTAATGCAACCCCTATCGTTTGTCTTTTGATTATAATAACTCATATTTATTGTAATTTCAAGGTGATTTTTACAATGAAACACGAATGTTTTTTTGAAAAAATAAATTATTGTTCGTGTTTTAAATGTAAGCGGTATCGCGATAGTTAAGCTTTCCAGCCGATTTATAAGGAGTAAACAAGCGGCATGGACTGTAAATGGCACCAATCTTTATAAAGGTAACGAACAAATAGGTATTACTTTCCTAACAACAATAAAGAGCTGCCTAAACAGGCAGCTCCTTTAGCCATTATAGAATTGTGTTTTTCAAATTTGCGTACATCAACATTACTGAATCATCAATTTCATCTCGGGACATCCTCATTGCTTTTTCGGCACGTGCGTAACCAATTTCGGTTTTTCCTCCTTCAAGGCCTTTAAATATCGCATCAGCAAATTCATCTACAGGGGTCCCAAAAGTATGCAGGCCTGCGCCGCCTAAATCGGTATTAACTGCCGGCAGCGCAACTTCAATCACTTCAATGGCCGTATCTTCAAGCTGGTGTCGTAAACTCATCGTAAATGAATGAACTGCCGCTTTCGTAGCAGAATAAATCGGGGCAATTGCCATTGGGGTAAAGGCTAAACCGGAAGAAACATTGATGAGAAGGTAGTCAGCTTATATTCTACCTAATCATTAAATATGCTAATCATTTAATCCCTTCCCATTGAGTATCTGCTGCAAATATTTTTCTATTCTGGACTCTCGAGTTTTGGATTGTTTGGCCTGTGAAAAATAGAGAATATATGCTCTTTGCCGTCCCGGTGTCAATGCTTCAAAAGCAGTTTTCAAGGCGGGGATTTGATCGAATTTATGTTGAAGTTCTTCAGGAATAATTATTTCTATGCTCTTTTTAACATTCACGTCCAAGCCGGCTTTTTCCACTTCAATAGCTTCATAAATATAGTCTTTCAAAATCGGTTCTATGTCATCTATTTCTTGAACATCGGTAAACCGAATCTGGCGCTGTGTCTGCGAATTCTCCCCAGGTTTGACTAGAATATCCTTGGCGTCTTTTAGTAATACACCTTTAAAAAACATAAGCGCACAATATTCTTTAAATCCTTGGATAATGACAATGTTACTTTCCTGAATCGTGTAGCATGGTTTGCGCCACTTCAATTCTTCGGTCAGTCCACAGTCCAGAATGATCATTCTCAATTTTTTCATTTCTTCCTGCCACTTTTTTTCATGTCTTAAATATTCATCAACCTTTAGATTCAGTCTCCTACTTGTCACTAAGAAACCCCTCTCTTTCCATACTTCTGTCTTCTGACAACAAGAATCATCTGCCACTGTATATTCATTAATCTTCCCATTTAGAAAGATTGCTTAATCCTTTTGCCAAAATTACGATTTTCAATGTAATCTACCACTTAAATACCAGAAACAATTTGTCTATACTCATTTTACATATTTTACTATTGAGATAAATTTTTACTATGTATATAATCAATGGTAATTGTATATGTAAATGTTTTCTAGGGTTCCGCAGTCACCTTGCTGGTCTGGTCCGAGAGAAAACTCACAGCTACGCTGTGTCACGGAAGGATAAAAGCCTGGGAGATACTGTTTAACAGTGATCTCTCAGGCTTTTTTTGTTTTAAAAAATTATTAAATGGAGGTTATACGTAATGAATGCGAATTGGATTAAAGTGTTTATTGGGGCATTTTTTGAAGTTTTTTGGGTGATAGGTCTAAAACATGCAAATGGCTTTTGGACTTGGACAGGAACAGTGATTTCGATTATGGTGAGTTTCTATTTTATCATAATAGCCGGACGAAAACTTCCTGTCGGTACTGTATATGCAGTTTTTGTAGGATTGGGGACAGCAGGAACGGTTATCTCTGAAATCCTATTCTTCGGAGAACCCATCAAGATGGAAAAAATAATGTTGATTTTACTATTATTAGCCGGTGTTCTTGGATTGAAGTTATTAACAAAAAACGATACTCATGAAGGAGTTGAATCCTAATGGCGTGGATATCATTAATCTTAGCAGGATTATTTGAAGCATTTGGAGTTGTCACAATCAATAAATTGAATAACAGTCGTAATTGGCAATCCTTATTATTATTAATTCTCGGATTTGGAGCTAGTTTTCTGTTTCTTGCATATGCCATGGAAACTCTACCTATGGGGACCGCTTATGCGATATGGACAGGAATTGGCTCGGCAGGTGGTGCACTATTAGGGATCATGATTTACGGAGAATCGAAAGATTGGAAGAGGATTGGATGTATTGCATTAATTTTAGGTGCAGCGATTGGGCTAAAACTTGTTGGCTAAAAAGTCTAAAATTCCACTAAACGAGATAGATTCATTACTCAAAAAGAACAAAATAACATAGGCAACCTGTTCCGTACTTTCTAATGTTATATGAATAACCTATCAAGAAAAATTAGGCTGCCAAACGCCGGTGTATTGGGAAAATGGCAGCCTATTGTTTTTCCGTCTCATATCACAGTCTAAATTCCATAAGTTTCTTAACTCTTGTTGGTACGCAGCTTTTTTTGATTGCTCAATTTGTCCTAAGTAATTTTCCGTCTTATAAGGAATTCAATAATCAATCTTTTTCATTCCAAATTGTTAAATTTAAATATTTAAAATATTCATTTTGATATTTATGTCCTTTCTTCCAGGGTTTATCCTTTCCTGAAAAGTGAATAATGGAAGGATTAATATTTTTATTTTTTAACCGCTTCAAATCCCCAGTGGTTAAGTTCCATCTCTTATCAAAGTTAAGGTATTTATCATACAAAACACCATTTAATCCATCTTGGTCAACATAATCAATTTTACTTTCATTATTTATCAGGTAGTCTATTACGAGTTGATAAACATTATTTTCACGCCATTTTCTGAGATTGATTACCATGACACCAGAATTAAAATACCCAAATTCATTAGGTATAGAAAGTTCTTTCTGTTTTCTTTTTAAATAAGATTTCCTTGAAGCAGCTAAAAAATAGTCATCTATATTAATGTCCCATAATTGTGTTATATCATCTCTAATAATCATATCACTATCTAAGTAAATGGCTTTCTTAATTGCAGGATTAAGTAAGTCCGCAATTAGCAATCTATAATAATTTTCGTATTTAAAATGCCTCGTGAGTTTTAAGTTATGGAAAATTTTAGGATCCACTTTAAAAAATTTAATGGCTGTTTCGTACCTTTCTAGAGCTTCAACAATTTTCATTTTATTTTTTTCGGAAATTGTTCCGATAATAATGATACTTATAGGATTTGTTGATTTTTTATTTTCTAACAAAGAAGTAAGCATGACGGCTGTATGTTTTGCATATTCATCACTGCTCGTTGTAACAATTTGGATTTCTTCCAATAATTCACACCCCCTGTTTATATTTATATTCAATTAAACTTGGCTATGACTATATCATCAAATCCAGACCACCATCTCTTTCTCCTTCCTCTATTTCTATTACATAAAATAAATCAGTTCCACAAATATGGGGTTATTTTTGTTTTTGGCAATTAAGAAATGTTGCTGATGGCAGTATATTTTTTGAATGGAAAATTAGGCTGAATATACAAGAAGTGCATAAAATCTTGTATATTCAGCCTTTGTTAAATACATATGCTTATTCCATTAACGCACCCGTTCGTATTATAAGGTCAGCCAGATATTTCTGGTTGACCACTATTTTTATCGTTTTATTATTACAGTAGCCAGGGTAGAACGTCCGCACCCGTGGGACTTGATCCCGTCAACTAAACCGTTCGCCCCCTACTTGTAGAAACATGATTGAGGCTGGTTGGGACAAAGATCTCGTATAACAAGCGAAGCTGTGATACTGCATTAGGGATTTAGGGGTTACTGGCAAATGAATTTGGAGGAGGAGATTTTAGAATGAATCCAGTCGTGGGTCTGGATGTGTCAAAAGGCGAAAGTCAGGTTCAAGCATTTTTGGAAAAAGGCAAGCCATATCGTAAGGGATTTAAAGTTTCTCATACTCTTGAGGGGCTGAAAGAACTCTTCGATTTCCTTGAAGAAGTCAAAGGTAAAACTGGAATTCAACCACCTGTAGTATTGGAATCAACAGGACACTATCATTCCCCTGTTGTGCAGTATTTAGAGGATCGTCATTATTTATTAATAATTGTAAATCCATTAATCTCTTATCAAGCAAAGAGTTCAAGTTTAAGAAAGGTTAAAACTGATCCAATTGATGCTAGTCATCTCTGCGAGATGTATTACAAGGAGGATTTAGAGCCTTATAAAAAAAGAGGGATTCAACTCTTAAACCTTCGTAATCTTACAAGACAACATGAGAATGTTACAGGCATCTTTGTACAAACTAAACTTCAATTTCAATCGATATTGGATCAAGTTTTCCCTGAGTATAGAGGAGTTTTTGGGGATTTGTATTCCATCGTTTCTTTGAAGACGTTACTTCAATATCCATCGTCTGAGGATATATTAATGGCAAGTGAGGATGAGTTATCTAATACAATCAATGAATTATGTAAAAGCCGTTCTTTAAAGTGGGCAAATGATAAGGCTAGGATGCTTAAAGCTGCGGCAGCACGCAATCCATTTGAAAGAACCATCTATCAAAGCCATATCTTAAGCCTTAACATGTATATTGATATGCTTCTTCAATACAAAGAGCACCTATCCAAGTTGGAAGCTGAAATAGATGCCCTTGCAAAAGAAATTGAAGAATATAATATCATCAAATCTATCCCAGGTATCGGAGAGAAGATCGCGGCAACGATTATTTCCGAAATTGGTGAGATAGATCGATTTACTAATCCGAAAAAGCTTGTCGCCTTCGCAGGCGTTGACCCTAGTGTCTTTGAATCAGGTAAGTTTAGAGCTACACAAAATCGTATTACCAAAAGAGGTTCTAGCAGGCTACGACATGCTTTATATATGGCAGTTAGTGCAGCCATACGGGACAAGCGTAAAGCCAGAACAGATGAATTACTCCTTCCTCGAAACAAGAGATTAAGAGAGTTTTACGATAAAAAACGTGAGGAAGGTAAACCCTTTAAAGTCGCTGTAATTGCTTGTGTGAATAAGCTTTTACACTGGATTTATGCCCTATTAAAAAGCAAAACAACTTTCCAAGATTTGGCTTAATTACGATATTAAACTAAATAAAACAAAACCTTCCAGAAAGCGTTCAATGGAAGGTTATTTGGCATGTTCTTTTTTAGTATACCATGTCTGTTTTAAGTTTTTTATTGAAAAATGTTGACAAACTATTAGCTGGTTTAGCTTAAGTACAACATTTCACAATCTTTTTGTGGAAAAAGAAAAAAGGCGACCTTCTACTTGAAGAATCGCATCCGTTAACTTAAGAAAAAAACTGGTCAATAGCCATTCCAAAAAACATTAATGCTAAGACAAACCATTTTATATATTCTTTTTTACCTTTTTTGTTAATAATCCAGATTTCTATTCCTCTTAATAGCAGTACAAAACCCGCTATAATTCTTAAAATCCCAGAATATGTGTAATAAACAGGAGTATCAGCTACACTTCTTGCTTGAAACCAAATAAATATTGCCAAAGCCCCTAATATTATTTGAAGAAATATTATTGGTTTAATTCTTCTTGATGACTTTTCAAAAAAAGTAGTAATAATTTTATTTAAGAAAGAGAACATGTTTTATATACTCCATTCTAATTACCTTACTTTCCATCTTAACAAAAAAACCGTTTTAATTATTCAAGAAAAAAGTGCCAATTTATATGAACTAACCTGCCCTTTACTTCATTCAAGAAGAAAAAGGGCATCCCTTGTTGAAGGAATGCACCCTAGTATCTATTAAGTATAAAAAGAGGTAAGAACATTTTTTAACATTTATAACTGCAAACATAAGCTATTTGCTTGTTAATATTAACTTTCGTGTTTTAGCATCATATATTTTATAACTAACTCCAAACTTATGGTCTTTTGTAACTGTCACCTTACAATAATAAGGAATTGACTTTCCATAAGCATCAAGTGCAGGAATATCTCTGAAACTAAACACTTCATCTGTATTAAGCATTTTAAAGTCCGCTTCAGAAGTACGACCTGATGAATCTATTTCGATAACACATTTCCCACTGATGACATCATATTCCTTTAGCACAACATATTTAAGGCTTGGGAGAGTAATTACTAAACATAAAACACCAAGTGATAAGGCTACAAGGATTTTACCTACATTTAATATTGTGTAATCTTTACCGCTATACATGGAAATAAATCTAAATACTGCCACTATTACTAACAAAATTCCAATAATTAGTATCGCATAATACATTAACATTTTTTCACTTCCTGTAACAATTAAATGGAATATAATATAACTCTTCTTCCAGTATACTGCCACGTAGCGGAACAAGAAAAGCGGCTGCTCTTACTGAACAAACGCACCTGTTAGTTGAACAAGGTTAGTCATTAAAACTACCCGTTTCAATAAGGATTCCTTCCTTATCAAGCCTTTTATAATTGTAAGGAATTTGGCTTAATTTCTTGTATTTTTCACTCCAAATTATATTTAAGAATGGAGAAGGTTCTTTAAGAAAATAGTCAGGAGACACGTTTTCGTAACGATAACATTCGTTAGGGTATGTTTCATCGAACCCAAATAATTCAAGAACATCTTCTTCGATTGCAATTCCACCGAGTTTAAACTCATAAACGGAATACAACTCTTTAAGAAAACTTGTAAAGCCTGTAAATTCTTCTTTCTTTATACCAATTTGGTCCCATTCTGGCTCATCAAATTCATCTCCATAAAACCAAAAATTGACCATTAGTGCATTGAGCGAAACCATTTCTATTTGTAATGTCGCTTTTCGTTTCCTTGATAAATAGACATATAATCTTAATCTTAATGAGTGTAAATATATGGATTTCGGGTCTTCTTCATTCATAGGGATAACCTCTATCAAAAAAATCAATAATTTCATCAACGTTTTCGTCAACTATTTCAACTTTATTCGTTACCTTTGATAACTTATTTATAATATCCTTTATTGTTTTCGTTTTCTCTTCCTTAAGTTCCAACAAGAAACTAACTGCAAGGAAAGGACCGCCTTGCAACCAATGGGACCACTCCATCAATAATTCCTCCTAAATCTTTGAATAAATACATCATATATTCTATTTTCTTATTAAACTAACCTGCATCATTACTTGAATAAGAAAAAGACCTTACTCCTGTTGAAGTAAAGCACCCGTTTAATGGTATTGTTTAGTCCCAAATAAATCCAAAATAAAAAACCGTATAAGACGGCTTTAATTCAGCTTTTTTATAACCTCTTCTACGATTTTATTCGTAATTCCGTTAAAAGGAAGACAACGAAGAAAGTGGTTATTCAATTCACCCATACTCCAATGATCATCTAAAATTACAAATTTCTCAACGTTTCTATTTGTACTTAACCATTTGGATATTTCTAATTCTCTTGCTTCGAGCTTCATATTCGTATCAATTATAGGTGTAATATCAATTATAACCTCGGTGTTTATATCGCAAACTTGAAAATTTCTAATAAGTTCGCTCCATAGGTAACCATTTTCTCTTCGATGAATTCGCCAAGTTGAAGTAATTACAATTCTTGCTTTCGTTTTTTCGATAATCTTTTTTAAATTTTCCATTGCTTCTTGATCAAATTTAATACCTTCGATTTGGTACAAATTATTGATTCTAATTTGCCTATCTGTATTTAAAACCCCGTCAATATCAAAAAAAATAATCTTCATAAAGTTCAACTTCCTAACTCTAAAATATTGCTATTAATTATCAGATCCAATCAAAGAGCAATCTAATATTGTTTATAATCTTAACCTTTGATAAGTAGTATTGGTGGATTACAAGCAACTATCTATAACCATTTTGCTTGCCGATGCAGCTCTGCACCTGGTAGTTGAACAAGCTTTTATTACAGTATTTTTTTAGTTGTTAGGTGTATATTTTAATTTCCACTCTTCAAGTAAAGGGATAAAATTCTTATCAGGTTTACTAATGGGTCTTTTTGAACGAATTAACTTATACGCTTTATCAAATGTACCCATAGTTTCACTAAGATACCAAACTAGTAACATAACTGACCTAGACCTTCCTTGATGACAAGTCACTAATACACGTTTCTTATTCGCTAATTTTTCTCCTAATAATTCTTTTGCTACGGGGAGAAAAGTTCTTGCTTCTCCAATAACTCCATCTCTAAATGGAACTGAGATATATTCAACATTTTCAGGCAAAAAGACCTTTCTGTTGGAGTCTCGAACATCTCTTAAATCAATCCAAACATCAATTTGAGGAGTCGGCATATTTTGAAAGAACCCTTTTCCATTAAGATTTCGAGACTCCTCTTTTCCATAAAGGAGGTCATCAATATCATCTTCTCCACCCAGAAAAAGTAACCCATTTATAATTTCTGAGTGACCATATTTTTCTATCCAATTAGGCGGTTGATGGTCCATATAAATCACCCAAATATCTTTTTAATTGTTATATTAAATTCGAATCACGGGTTATATATTCCTTAAAACTGCAAATAGCCACACTATTTTTTCTTCTAGTCTTATTGAAGTAACCTGACCTTTAGCAAAAAAAGCGACTGTTCCTATTGAACAATCGCACCCTTTAGTGTAAGTGAATTTATTCACAAAATTATAAACCTATGCTAAAGAAAAAAATTTTATTTTCCAATTAACTTTTGATAAATTTGATAATTTTCTTCATCAAAACATACAAAAACAACTTCCTTGATTCCTTCGTTGTTTTTAAGGTATTCGGTTACTAATTTTACAGCAATTTGAGCCGCTGGTATTTTCGGGTATCCATAAATGCCAGTGCTGATGTTTGGAAAGGCGATGGTTTCAATTCCGTTTGTTCGTGCCAATTCAAGCGAATTTAAATAACAATTCCTCAATAGTCCTTCTTCGTTTTTATCTCCGCCGTTCCATACGGGACCAACGGTATGAATTACATACTTTACAGGCAAATTCCCGCCCGTTGTAATCACAGCTTCTCCTGTTTGACAACCGCCTTGTTTGTTTCTTATAGCAACGCATTCATCGTATAATACTTTTCCTGCGGCACGATGAATGGCACCATCCACGCCTCCGCCTCCAAGCAGGCTTGAATTTGCGGCATTGACAACGGCATCAACGGTTTGTTTGGTGATATCGCCTTTAATTACTTTTATTTTTCCCATATTCATCTCCCCTGGTTTTGATTATATACGATTTTTTTATCATCCTTTCTTTGAGAAAATTCAACTAAAAATAATTCATTTCTTCTGTACCCCTTTTTTAAGAATCCTGAAGAAATTGGATTGCCGCAGAAACTCAACTTTTCAACTAAACCCAAAAGTTAGTGGAATTAAAAAAAGTTGTGGCAACAACTACTCAAATATTTTCACAACTTCAATTTTTCCTTTTATATATTTATTGAAGTTTTCTAATTCCTCTGCTGGTATCCACAGTTCTTGGTGATAACTTTTTCCCACTGTTTGAATTTTAAATTTGGATATATATACATCGTCAACTTCAAACTTTAAAACAAATCCCTTGTATTGCGAATGTATATCTTTTGTGTTCCATCTCTGGGCAATTTCCTCAGCATACCTTAGATTAAGAACAGGATAAAAAAATGGTTGGTCAGGCAACCTGGGTGGAAATGTAGAATAATTATTAATTTCAATTAGGTCTAATTCTGTATTTCCAACTGGGCGAAAAAGAATCATATAATCCACACCACCTAAAAATTAAATAATCCAGCGAATACTACTATAATTCGGTGGATTTAAAAATTTACCTGCTTTAAAATAGCTATTTATAAATGAGCCTTATTAAAGTAACCTGCCCTGGAACAAGAAAAAAGAGCCGCAGCTCCGACTCTTTGTTAAACTCAAGCTCCCGTTAGCTTAATAAACTTTTTGATTTTAAGTCTATAATATCTACTAACTCATCTATGGTTCCAAAGCACTTTTCGACTTCAGGTAAGTGATAAAATGTACTCGTAGTTTCAATGTTATCATTGTTAGGTGAATAAAGATAAATTTTTTTACCATTCCCAATAGCAATACCTAGTTCAATATGGCTTCCTTTTCCTGCTGGTAATAAAACTATAACAAAGTCAGCTTCTATTACGGCATTTTTCTCCTTTTGACCTATCGCCTTTAGTTCTTCCAATGTTGTTACGTTTTCATTTACAGTCCAATCATATGTATGGATAAATCCTTTATCTTTTAATTTTTTACTAACATATCTAACTTTTTCTATATTTTTAAAGCTTGACGCAATATAAAATTTCATTATTTCTCCTCACTTATTGATTTCAATTTTAACATTATAATCTTAACATCTCTTATTAAGCTATCCTGCCACGTTAGTTGAAGAGTTTTTATCTAACCTTATTGATTGGCTTAATAACACACTAGCACAGCTTTTACTGTGCTAGTTCAACAAATAAATCTATTGTTGGTTTGTTACTGGCCTACCATTTTCTTATATTTCTTAATAAATTCTCTAGCCTCATTAAACGGATTATTCTTATTAGTTAGATCTTCTAGAACATTCAATGCTTTTATCACATTGAATATAGCCTCTCCTTCCTCATCACTTAAAGTAAGAATGTCACGTATGTCCTCTTCTGGTATGTCCGGAATAAATCGTTTTAGGTTTCTGGTTATTACAGAAAGGTAACCCAATAATTCTAATTTTCCTGAATCCATTAAAATTCCTCCATTTCCAGGCTATCGTTCAATGTATTAATTAACTCTAACCTTTGATATTCTTTGTACCTCTTGTTAGATACCATTTGTAATTCTGCTAACCGAAGATCAATTTTTAGCAGCTTCACAAAACTCAAATCCATAGAACCAGAAACCAATCCGTCTAGCTTAATAAATAACGCCTCCATCTCTTTTTGTTCGTATTTCGTTAAAAAATGGACTAAGATTTTTTCCAAACTCTTCACCTCCTACTAATATAGGTGAAAGAAGGTACAAAAAAATAAAACACTTTAGAAAAATTTTTTAAAAAAGTTTGATTCACATATAGAACCTTAACTCTAAAAACCCTCACGATATAGTGAGGGTCAGGGTTCTTATTCAACTAACCTGCCCCATTAGTGCAAGAAGAAAAAGGCTTTAGCTATTGTTGCAGCAAAGGATTCGTAACTTGAATAATAAAAGGGGATTATGAGTCACTAATCTAACATTGTTCTTATTTCATCACTTAAAATGAAAACTTCCTTCCATTCATTCCTTCTTTTTAGTGCCTCCATATTCCATAGTCCTGAGTTCTGTAAGTCTTGTACTTTCTGCCTTAATTCTAAACCCTTTTGCATTACTTCATAGCTAATTAATCCAGCACTATAGAGTTTGGATAGGCTGTCATTGTGTAAAAATGACACAACGCCTATATCAAATTCTTCAAAAATTTCGTATTCAATCGTTTCATCATCCATATTGTATAAATGCGTTCCACATCTTTGAATAGTATCTAAAAACAGTTCCATTAATTGTTTGTTGGTAATCTCATTATTCATCCTTTTTCCCCAATTCTGAACGGCAAATAATTCTTTTCAATTATTCTGTCTTATTATTTCAATAAGGAAAGGCTAGTTTCCTTCTTGAACTAAACTGCTTCATTAATACAATAAGCATAGTTAGACAACTGTGTATAAATATAAGCAGTCATACTGGATCTATCTTGTATATTGATGCGGAATGGTTAATGGATATACCGCCAAAACATACATTATTTAAATGCCAGAAACAATTTTTACCCCAAACCCGAAACATTTAGTGAAAAATTATTAAATGCTTAAACCTCATCCCTAGTTAAAAATACAAGCATTAACAACCGAACCACATATTATAATAGAAAAGTTTTAAATAATTGATATTAATTACGGACATCGGAGTTCTAATTCCTCGGAAATGGTGTTCAGTAGCAATCATATTAATCGGGAGGATTTTATATGAATTACGAACAACAGAAAAAAGATTTAATTCTTACTACAATGGTGAAATATGAATGGGAAACTGTAAAACCTTTTTTTAAATCCCTGGAGAGAACAGGATTTTCAGGAGAAGTGGTTATATTCTTTAATCAAGTGGACAAGAATACTCGGAGAGCGATAAAGATGTTAAATATTTATGTTACACTTATTCCTTTCAGTCAAAAAGGATTGGAATCAATTTTCTATATTGCTGATTACCGATATTATCTATTTAATAACTTTCTAAAAAAATACGGTTACCGTTATAATAATGTACTTCTTTCAGATGTAAGAGATGTTATTTTTCAAATAGATCCCTTTAAAGCAAACTGGAAATCAGATTCAATAACAGTTGCAAAGGAAGCAAAGCTCCTAAAGGAGAATCTTTGGAATACCCGATGGGTTTTGTCTAAGTTTGGAAATTATATTTATAACCAACTACAAAACGAACCAATTATTTGTGCAGGAACCACTTATGGACCGACGAACCAGATATTACATTATTTCAATCAAATGATTCATTATTTATTTTATACTGATTATGTTCTTAATACCGATCAAGCTGTTCATACCTATATCGTTCATACGGGTAAAATTAATCCCGTTACATTTTCTGACAACCATCACGGTCCAATCATGACACTAGAGTTAGAGAATGAATCAGATATAAAAATTAATGAAAATAAACAGATACTATTGAAGAATGGTGATATTGCTCCCATTGTCCATCAGTTTGACCGCTATCCTCATTTAACTAACTTAGTCAAGGCGTTATATAATTAAAGGTCCGCTCACATTCTTCCCCTACATTGCAGCTATGAATCGTAATATGATTCCAACAAGAAATCCTACTTCTCTAGGTTTATTTAGGATTCCCTGATTGTTGTTTTGAGAAAAAATGCAAAATATGCTATTTTGCTGGAGATAGAGCTTTATTTTGCAAAGATAGAGAGCTTATAACATAAGAAAATTGTTCCCTTCTGATGTTCATTTATGAAATCAAACGGAACAATTTTCTTTTTTTAGTTTGTAAAATTATATTTATGATACTCATGGCCTTATAAATTCAAATATTCATATAATCACGAGTATATTTGTAGTTCCAAATAACAAATACGTTTTCGTTAAGGCTTAACCCCATTCTTAATAGTGATTTAAGAACACGGTTTGAGTATTTATCATTTAACAACAAAATGGCATCAGCTTGATTGTGTATCATTTGTTCAAGAGACTTCATCTTTCTTCTATAATAAAAATAGTCTGTTACATTTAAATTTTGTTCAACTTGAATCTTTTCTTTAAAGAGTTGACAACCCTTTTTAGTACCGACAACAACAAATACAGGTTCTCTTTTCAAAGTGCTTTTGAGTGTTTGATAAATATAATCAGTGACAATAGTTTGTAATTCATAACATGTTTGATCAGTTGAGCTTTTCCCCAGTGAATCCGTTGTGATTCTGTAGTTGTATAATTTAGAAGGTAATTTTTGAATTACTTTATTGTCAAACATTCTTAACCATAAGTCATAATCATAGCATATCTTATATTTTGGATTATATCCTCCGATTTTACTAAATAAATCCTTTGAAAAGATTACAGAACCATGACATAAATAACATGTACACAGACGATTATCGTAAACCTTTTGATCGTCGAAAAGTTTATTATAATAGTCTTCTTCATTGTGTACCATTGTCTCTCTAACATGTGTGTTTCCGAAAAAACATTTAATAAGACTGCCTATTCCTATACTCTCAGGATGGGACAATAGATAATCCACTTGCTCTTCTAATCTGGTTGGTTCACTTATGTCATCTGCATCGTGAATTGCAATCCATTTCCCTTTGGCATTCTCCACCCCGATATTCAGAGCGTTTGCTGCTCCCCCATTCTTCATAAGATGGATGATTTTAACCCTTGTATCGGATATTGTATCTAATATTTCTTTGGTTTGATCAATTGATCCATCATTAACAATAATTAATTCAAAGGTTTTATAGGTTTGTCCAAGGATACTATTGATAGCACTTTGGAGATACCTTTCACCATTATAAACAGCCATTACAACTGAAATAAACATTTAATTCACCCTTAAAGGTTTAATAGTATATCGAGAGTTTCTATCAATTTTCTTCCTTTATTCTGACTTATTAATCTATCTCTTTCATTAAATATTGATTCCTTCCATACTAAATCATTTTCAATCCCTGAGTCATTTAGTAGTTTTGTGACCTTTCTATTTTCAGACATAAGTCTAAAGACGGAATTAAAAAGAGCATTGAACCCTTTCGTCATATAGGTTAACATGTCTGGGTGCTCATTAGAAACCTGATAGAATTCCGTTATTATTTCATTAATTTGTATATAGCCTTTTTTCCCGAGCCAAGCTAGGGCCATAACCCCCACGTCAAAATTAGGATGCTTGTTTAAGAATATAAGGAAATTATTTATATTATCTATACTATTATCTGGACTTCTAGGATGTTCTTGGTGGTACACACAAGCATTTGGATTATCAATGATTTTTGCCCCATACTTATATAACCTGTATCCCAACTCCCAATCTTCAATCCCATGTCCTTGAAATTCTTCATCAAAAGGTCCTATAGCTTCAATAAGGCTTTTACGCATTGAGACATTTCGTGTAATAACTAATTTCCATGGAATGGTATAATCATTTAGCTCAGGACCATATTTCTCAATTACCTCAGGAAATGTTGGTTCATGATAGGCGTATACCTTATACCTAGCCTGTTGTATTTCTTCTTTTGAAAAAAACGAAAACTTATCTGTCCCACTTTTAATCCGCTTTTTAAAGGATATACGCTTCTCCCTAGGTACCCACCTGCGTCTCCGTTTTATTAAATGTAATAATCGCCCTTTTTCGTGTTCAAAAAAATCCGGATAAAAAACAGTGTACGCACAATAATGCTTCAGGCAGCCAGCAACCACTAAATTATCATTTGTTTGGTGATATAAATAATGCTGTTCTACAAACTCAGGATCAAGAATCACCTCTGAATCAATAAAAATCAGGATATCTCCTTTTGATTCTTCTATGCCTATATTTTTTGTTTTTGCCCGACCTACGTTTTTTTCACATTGAATATACCTAAATGGGAAATTAAAAGTTTCACTTTGAATACTTGGCGTCTCGTCAGATGAAGCATCATCAATAAGAATTACTTCCATTTTTTCATGATCAAATGTTTGATTTTCGAGTGCATATAAGGAGTAGAGATTTTGTGGGTATTTATTATATGAAATCATAATGATACTAACCTCAATGCTCAAAAATAAACCTCCTTCGAAGATTATACTTCGTAATTTTTTGCAAAAAGGATATTAAAATTTAAATATTTTTCCTTTATTGCATAAATGAGATTGCCTAACTTTTTTAAGCATTTAACCAACGGTCTTTATTTTCTTCAAAAATTTCTTCTAAGATCTCTTTGACTTGATAAGTTAATTTCCAATCTGGATAGTGAGATTTAAATTTACTTATATCACTGATATACCAAATATGGTCTCCCATGCGATTCTGGTCAACATATTGATATTTCAACTTTTTTTGTGTAATTATTTGTCCCAGCTCAATCGCTTCGAGTACGGATACATTTGATTGACGACCTCCACCTAGATTATATACCTCTCCAATTCGAGGATTCTCAAAGATACTATTTATTGCTGATACGACGTCTTTTGAATGAATAATGTCGCGAACTTGTTTACCTTTATAGCCGAATATTTTATAAGGTGTTCCCGTCATAATGCACTTCATTAAGTAATTAAGGAAACCATGCAACTGTGCCCCGGATTGCTTACTTCCCGTTAGAACACCACCCCTTAGACAAGTAGTTTGAAGTTTGAAATACTTCCCATATTCCTGAACAAGAATATCCGCTGCTAATTTTGATGCTCCAAACAGTGAATGCATACATTGATCAATGTCCATTGTCTCTGGAATACCATTTTCAAAGCTGTGCGTGTGGTCTATTTCCCAACGAGTCTCTTGTTCCAAAAGAGGCAAGCGGTTAGGTTGGTCACCATAAACCTTATTTGTAGACATAAAGACAAATACAGAGTTTGGACAATTGTGGCGCATCGCTTCAAGTAAATTTAATGTACCATTTGCATTTATACCAAAATCTAATTGGGGTTCTTTAGCTGCCCAATCATGTGAAGGTTGGGCAGCAGTATGAACAATTAGTTTAATATCATTTGAATACTTCTCAAATACCTGATTTATCTTATCGCTATTACGTATGTCTATACTATAATGAGTATATTGTTTTTTAAATTTTTTACTTAAAAGTTCGCTATTCCACTCTGTATCACCATCTATCCCAAAAAAATATTGGCGCATATTATTATCAATACCTACAATTTCGTAGCCTAAGTTTGCAAAGAATTCTACAGCTTCTGATCCAATTAATCCTGCAGAACCTGTGATAAGAACTACAGACATTTTACACTCTCCCTTATTTCATTTTTTTAAAATGCTCTTCCTCCCACGAAAAGTAAAGGCAGCTTAAAACCTCTCCAAATCTTCTTACCGCTTCATCTAAACTGGCTCTTGCTCTATTCTCTGCACTTAGCAAGTAGATTTTTCTGAATAAGAAGCCTCATTCAATTGACTTGTACCAGTATAATCCTTTTACAACTTAAAACACCTTAATGCTTCCTATTGCAGAATATGATTTACGAATAAAAATGTATAGGCAACAGTAGACGGAATAATTATTAATCATGCAATACTTGTGATTAATAAGGATAATGTAATATTGCTAAAATTTTATTGTAGCTCATTAATAAGAGCCCATTTGTCAATCACCATGTCATCAAAACCAGACCACCATGTTTTTCGACGTTTTCTTCTTCTTTTTCCTATAATAAATCGATAATCTAAATTCATTAGCCTACTAATTAACCAATAATGCATCTCAATATAACTTGATGCAAATAGTTCTACGACTCTAGTTCCAGGTTCGCAAAAAACAAGATTAGCTAATGCTGCACCGTGTGCACTTACGATAATTTTTGCAGATTGAAAAATCTCAATTTGCTTCTGTACAGACATGGTTTCTGGGAATATGATTTTAAAACCATAATCGTTTAATACTTGTAAAATTTCTTTTTCGTTTCTCACCCTCCTCCTATTTGTACGCATGATATAAATCCGTTCGAACTCAATATCCTTTTTTATCCCTTCTGGATTTAAAAGCAAATTGCGTATATATTTACATGACCAAGCATTGGGATAGTTTATATAAGAAGGAACAACCAATTGTTTAGCTTTGAAATGGAAATCATTATGAGGGACTATTATTCGGTCTTCTGGGATCCCGCATGCCTGGAGAGTTTCTAGTTGAAAAGGCAGTGACCGATGATTAATTATATACCTATCAATCTTTATATTACTTTGTTGCATTAAATGAATTCGTGCCATAGCCTCAAGCATCCAATGATAATAGTTGGAAGCTGCTGGATGGTTGAGCAATGCTACTGTCTCCTCACTCATGGTAACAGGAGGTAATTCATTTTTTTTGAAAATAGAGTGTTTTTCTGGAGGTGTCCTCCATTCAACAGAGAGTTCATATATTAATTTATTGTCCGGTGAAATGACTGCATTATCAGACAAAACCCGTCCTCCAGGTAATATTGCAACTAAACCTTTATTGCTGTATTCAGACTTCCCTGAAATTATTTTATATTCTTCTTCTTTACTAACATCTGGGATTTTCAGCTCAGGGTAGATTCCAAACAAGCATTCTTGGTTCCCTGTATTGTTTGCCCAATCAGGTATGGAAAAATAGAAGTCCTTGGGCGGAAGTATTTCCTCGGTCACGTCTTCTCCTCCTATTTCATTATGATAATGGTCTTTTATGGGTGATAATCTTAAATGTCTGTACGTTTGGTCGAAAATAATAACTAATTTGTCTGATTAATTAGTTGCTAGATTCAACATTGTTTGAGACTTTCTAATGAAAGGAGGAGAAGAACAATATGGGGCATTTAAACTGAATACTGCAATTTCGTTTCATCCTTTAAAGATTTAGTAAATAATCGAGTGTTTCGACTAATTTAGTACCCTTATTTTCATTTGTTAAATTTTCTCTTTCTTTAAATATTTGTTCCTTCCATTCCAAATCATTTTCTATTCCCGAAACCGAAAGAAGATTGGTCACTTTTCTTCCCTCGTATAAATTGTTCAATACTGAATTAAAAAGTGCATTGAAACCTTTAGTCATATAGGTTATCATTTGTGGCGACTCTTCAGAAATACGGTAGTATTCAGTTATGATTTCATTTACCTCAAAAAAGCTTTTCTTTAGCCAAGCTAAAGACAAGGCTCCTACATCAAAGTTCGGATGCTGATTCAAAAAAGTGAGATAATTTTTTATATTTTCTTTACTATTTTCTTTGCTTCTAGGATGCTCTTGATGGTATACACAAACATTTGGATATTCAATAATTTTTGCCCCGTACTTATATAACCTGTAACCAAACTCCCAATCTTCACATCCATGCCCCTGAAATCCTTCATAAAAAGGTCCTACTGCCTCAATTAGGCTTTTCTTTAATGAGACATTTCGTGTTATAACAAATTTCCATGGCATAGTATAATCTTTGAGCTCTAGGCCAAAAAACTCAATTATTTCCCGAAATACTGGTTCGTGGAATGCCAAAACTTTATATTGCGCTTTTTGAATTTGCTCCTTTGTAAACAACGGAAATTTATCAGTGGTTTTATTTTCAATCCTTTTTCTAAATGAAACTCTTCTTTCCCTTGGAATCCACTTGCGTTTCTTTTTAATTAATGCTAATAATCGTCTTCTTTGCCTTTTATTAAATCCTGGTTCATATACTGTAAAGGTACCATAATGTTGAAGACAGCCAGCAACAACTAGTTTCTTTTCCGTTTGGTGGAGTAAAAAATGTTGTTCAACAAAATCAGGATCTAGTATCATTTCTGAATCAATAAAAATAAGAATTTCACCTTTTGCTTCCTCTATACCAATATTTTTTGTTTTAGATCTGCCGACATTTGTATTACATTGTATATACTTAAATGGGAAATTAAAGGATTGATTTTTTATTGTATACGTCTCATCTGTAGAGGCATCATCAACAAAAATGACCTCCATTTTTGAATGATCAAATGTTTGATTTTCTAATGCATATAATGAAAAAAGATTTTGTGGATATTTATTATAAGAAATCATAATGATACTTACCTCAATACTCATAATCGACCACCCCTCCAAAAATTTTATACGGTGTTCCTGTCATATGTCATAATACATTTCAATAAATAGTTTAGAAAACCATGTAATTGTGATTCAGATTATTTACTCCCTGTTAGTACGCAGCCTCTTAAAAACAAGCCGTTTGCAGATCAAAATATTTACCATATTCCTGAACAAAAATGTCTGCAGCTAATTTCGAAGCCCCGAACAGCGAATGCATATATTGATCTATGTTCATTTGTTCCGGTATACCGTCTTAAAAAGGGTGTATTTGTTCTATCTCCCAACGAGTCTCTTTTTCAATAAGGGTAATTGATTTGGCTGGTCACCGTATGTGGACTTAAAAACAAAAACGGAGTTGGGGCAATATCGACGTATAGCTTCAAGAAGATTTAACGTACCATTTGCATTAATTCCAAAGTCTAAATGAGGTTCTTTTGCAGCCCAATCATGAGATGGCTGGGCAGCAGTGTGGATGATAAGTTTAATATTATTTGAATATATCTTAAAGAGTTGATTTATTTTATTATTATCACGGATATCTATAGTATAGTGAGTATATTTTTTAAAAAAATTCATTACCTAAAAATTGACTTTTCCAATTAGTATCCCCATCTGCACCAAAAAAATATTGACGCATATTGTTGTCAATACCAACAATGTCGTAACCAAAGTTTGCAAAAAATTCAACAGCTTCTGATCCAATTAATCTTTCAGAACCTGTTATTAGAATTATAGACATATAATACAATCTACCCACAGCCCTGCTTTACTGCTACATAATATGGAAGAAGAGAAAAAATGTATAGGCACTTTGATGGTTATTTTGTTTCATTTAACTTCACCAGCAAAACAATACAAGAAAAACTACACAGAATATCTACTGTACATAACAATTTAGTTATATTGAAAAAGTAACTCCTGTTTCATTCACAGATAATGAAACAGACTCAATGTTCCCTTTTATGAGTAAATTATTTCAGTTTATTTATAATTTCCAAGCCATTAATCTCCAAGTCATCGAAACCAGACCAATTACTATTTGGATTTTTTGTTTTCCCTATGAGAAATTTGATAATCTAAATTCATTAGCCTGCTTATTAACCAATAGTGCGGTTCAATATAAGTAGGTGCAAATAATTCAATAACTCTAGTTCCTGGACGACAAAAAACCAAATTAGTTAACCCTGCACCATGTGCCCCTATGACTATTTCTGCTGAGTAAAAAACCTCCATTTGCTTTTCCAATGACATAGATTCAAGTGATACGGCTTTGAACCCATATTTCCCCAAAGTACCTAGTATTTCCTTTTCATTTGTTATCTTCCTTCTATTTGTACGTTTAATATAAATCCGTTCATACTCTTTATTCTTAGTTATTTTTACCCTGTTGAAAAGCAAATTTCTAACATATTTACATGACCAGGCATTAGGCAAGTTTACATAGGATGGAACAACTAATTGTTTCGCCTTAAAATGAAAATTTTCATGCGGAACTATTATTTTTTCTTCTGGGATTCCGCATGCCTGAAGTATATCATGTTGAAATGGAAGTGAACGATGATTAATGATATATTTGTCGATCTTAATTTTACTCTGCTCAATTAAATGGAAACGCGCTATAGCCTCAATCATCCAATGGAAATAATTATAGCCTGCTGGGTGGTTCAACATTGCAACGGTCTCATCAGTCATGGTAACAGGAGGCAATTTTTCTTCTTTGAATATTGAGTGTTCATCTGGAGACGCCATCCATTCATAAGAGAGGTCATATAACAGTTTGTTGTCCGGTGAGATGACTGCCCTGTCTAACCAAACTCGTCCACCTGGTAAAATCGTAACTAAAGCTTTATTACTGTATTCAGGCTTTCCTACTAGTATTTTATATTCTTCTGCTCTGCTAACATCTGGTATTTTTAATTCCGGGTAAATCTCAAACAGACATTCTTCATTCCCTGTATCCTTCACCCAATCAAGTGTTGACAAGTAAAACCCCTTGGGTGGAAGTAATTCCTCTGTCAATGTCTTCTCCTCCAACTGAATTAAGTTAATGCATTGTATGTGTAATTCAATGATTGTGCTTTTGATTGGGAATACATTCTATTTACTGTTTTGAAAAACAAGCAACTTTTTCACGCTTTTTCCGAAAGCAGCTGGAGTAAAGCCATTCAAGTGCCCCGAATCCATCCTAATCAACATCAAACACTAGATCATTTAATAATTATCCATTTACTTAATAGTTGAATAGAATACTTAAAACAAGCTTTTTGGATATGATAATTAACTTATTGAAAAAGGAATCTTAAATTTTAAAATTGTAAGGAGGCTTTATTGTGAAAAAAAGGAAAACAAAAAAAAGAAGAAAATTTCGAGACACTGGGAATTGGGGGGATTCATTATCTATTAAAGAAAATATGGAGGAGATAGAGAAATTCTTTAAATATCGCGAGAACTTAGATAAAATTTGTCCCATGGAAAAACCGATTGATATCGTCTTTGCAATTTCATTAAAAAGCAAAAAGGTTTCTCATAATTGGGCGATTGTAGAAAGAAATTTATCAACAACTTTAAAAACTCTGTTAAGTAATACGGATCAAAATTTCCGAGTTATTATTGCCGGTCATGAAAAACCTGAAATCGAAGAACTACAACATAAAAATGTCGAATGGATTGCAGTTGATTTTCCAGCACCTGAAAATCCAAACGATTATGAAAATGACAAAATGAGGAAACGTTATAGTATCGGTAGGTATTTATCTGATGCAGGCTATTCAGGTTACTTTATGCCCTTAGATGGTGATGACTGGGTCCATTATCGGTTAGTTGAATATTTACGCTCATTACCTTATCATGATGCATTTATATTAGACAAGGGTTTAATGGTTAATCATTTCAGAAAAACAATGTGGTCAAGATATCGATTCCATTATGGATGCGGGAGTAGTTCCATATTTTATTTTGCTAATGAGGATTTCCCCAAAACCCCTAACCTAGATCTATCTAATAATGTTCCATTTCATATTGTTTTGAAATATCATCCAAAACTTACTGTTTATTTAGAAGAGGATAATAAAAGTTTTCAAATGATAAACCTTCCCTTTGTCACTTGGGTACTTGCGCATGGAGACAACCAAAGTATGGATCAAGGCTGGAAAAGTAAAAAAATTTCAGCTAAAAAATATGGCGCGAATGAGGAACCATTAGAAAATTGGTTGTTTGAATATTTCAAAATTAATTGAAATGAGATAGAGATTTAAGTTCTGCTACTTAACCAGAACTTGCCATTTTCTTATAGATAAATTCTAAAAGTCCATTAAATACCCAATCAAATTGATTTTAGTCGGAATAGCATGGTTACTGTAGCACAATTTGTGAGACAAAAGAAATCAATGGATGGTGTTAGGATGAAAAAAATTGTCGTAACCGGGGTAGCAGGCTTTCTTGGATCACATCTAGCTAAAGATCTTATAGATCAAGGCCATGAGGTTATAGGGATTGATAATCTTTCGAGTGGAAAAATAAAAAATATTATGGAGCTTAATAAAAAGAAATTTACCTTCATTAATATTGATGTTTGTTCGGATGAATTATTATTGAATCCACAATTCAATAACATTGATGAAATTTACCACTTAGCTTCACTAGCATCGCCAAAATACTATCAAGCTCTTCCTCTCGAAACGATAAATGTTAATACACTTGGAACAATCAATATGCTTGAATTAGCAAAACAAAATAGAGCAAAGATCCTTTTTGCCAGTACTAGTGAAGTATATGGAGATCCAGAAGTAAGCCCCCAGTCAGAAACGTATAAAGGGAATGTCAATACATGGGGACCAAGAGCTTGTTATGATGAATCAAAAAGATTAGGAGAAGTTTATTGCTACCTTTATTATTCTTTATTTCAGGTAAAAGTTAGAGTAGTGAGGATTTTTAATACCTACTCAGCAGGTTTAGCTAATGATGATGGAAGAGTGATTTCAAACTTCGTTACTCAAGCATTAACAGGTAAAGATATAACCGTCTATGGAAGTGGCGAACAAACCAGATCGTTTTGTTATGTAACAGACACGATAAATGGATTTAAAAAAATGATGGAAAATGAAAATGCTACTGGTGAAATTATTAACATTGGGAATCCAACCGAATACACAATCATTGAGATTGCTCATCTTGTTAAAAAACTTACAAATTCTAATAGTAAAATTGTATTTCTCCCACTGCCTGAAGATGATCCTCAACAAAGAAAACCAAATATTCAAAAAGCAAAAAGACTTTTAAATTGGGAACCAACAGTTCCTATTGAGGAAGGTCTGAAATTGACTATAGAGATGTATAAAGAGAAATTAGGAAAATAATCAGTTTTTTATGTTGATAGTTTCTTAGATGATTAGAATAATTAATTCTTAGATCGTTAGAATTAATATAACGATTTTTTTGAACCAACTTTTAAAACGTTAAACTGTTATGTAATAACAACATAAGAATTGAAACAACCTAGAATGAAAGGGTTAGATAATTGATGCGAAATCTTTCTGTTATTGGTACAGGCTATGTTGGTCTTGTAACAGGTGTATGTCTGTCTGAAATTGGACATCATGTAATTTGTATTGATGTGGATGAAGAAAAAGTAAAAAATATGAAAGCTGGAATCCCGCCTATTTTTGAGCCGGGTTTAGAAGAATTAATGATCAAAAATATTAATAATGGTCGACTTCAGTTTACAACTGACTATGGTGAAGGATTAAAAAAAGCAGAAGTTATTTATATTACAGTAGGTACTCCTCAAAATATTGATGGATCAGCTGATTTAAAATACATTAAGCAGGTAGCCAGAGAGATTGGCTTACATTTAACTCATGATGCCATTATAGCAACTAAAAGTACCGTTCCTATTGGAACAAATGAACTTGTTTATAAAATAATTCAAGAAAATTTGAAAGAAAACGTCCAAGTTGATATTGTTTCTAATCCGGAATTTTTACGAGAAGGATTTGCTATCCATGATACTTTCCATAATGATCGAACAGTAATTGGTACCAACCAAGATCGTGCAGCAAAAATCATGGCAGAAATAAACAAACCTTTCAATGTCCCTATATTCATTACAGATATTCGAAGTGCTGAAATGATAAAATATGCATCAAATGCTTTTCTTGCAACAAAAATTAGCTTCATTAATGAAATTGCCTTAATTTGTGAAAAAATAGGTGCCAACGTTGAAGATGTCGCTTATGGTATGGGACAGGACTCTCGAATAGGTCCCAAGTTTTTAGATGCGGGGATTGGTTACGGGGGATCATGTTTTCCTAAAGATTCTATTGCTCTTGTTCGAGTGGCAGAGAATGTCAATCATTCTTTTAAAATCCTCAACTCTGTAATCGATGTGAATAATAAGCAAAAACTGTTACTTGTCGAAAAAGCAAAAGAACGATTTGGAAGTCTAAAAGGAAAAAAATGTGCAATGTTAGGACTTGCCTTTAAACCAAATACAGATGATGTTCGTGAATCTGCTTGTATCTATATTTCAAAACGATTAATTGATGAGGGAGCAGAGGTTTCTGCTTATGATCCAATCGCTATTGAGAATGCTAAAAAAATATTGGATTCAAAAGTTAAGTATGGTGCAAACATGGAGGAAACCCTTCAAGATGCTGATTTTGTTTTCATTTTAACTGACTGGAAAGAATTTATTGATTTTCCATTAGATAAATTTTCAAGTTTAATGAAATTTCCTATTATCTTTGATGGACGAAATTGCTATAAATTAGAAGATGTGAAACAATATCCTATTGAATATCACTCTATTGGCAGAGCGAGTATTATCAATAAATAATATAACATTACCTGAAGTGATACCTATTAAGAAACCCTCTAACAAATAAACCTCCTATAGAATTATTTACTCCTAACAAATAGTAACTTCATATAAGTGATGCAAAATTAGATATAAAGCTTTCAATCAATATAGATAAAAGTACCCTATAGAGTAGATACTTTAGAAAAGACTATTCTATAGGGTACTTTTATTTTTTATGCTGACTGCTTAATAGCCGTATGGATGAGATGTATGCCAATTCCAAGCGGTATTGACAATGTCTTCCAAAGTATAAACCGGCCGCCAATTTAACTCTTTTCTTATTTTTTCATAATTAGCAACTAAATATGCCGGATCCCCAGTTCTACCAGGTGAAATAACAATGTTTGCTTTATTCCCCGTGACTCGCTCACACATTTTAATTACTTCCAGCACCGAATATCCTTTGCCATTGCCAAGGTTATAAATTAATGCTTGATTTTCTCGAGTGGCAAACAAATGCTCTAATGCTCGGATATGCGCGTCCGCTAAATCAAGTACATGAATATAATCGCGGACACAGGTGCCGTCATTTGTTCCATAGTTGTCACCAAAAATTTCAACACTCGATTTCTTTCCGAGTAAATGCAAGAGAACATTTGGAATTAAATGTGATTCAGGTGTATGATCTTCACCAATTTCACCCTCAGGATCTGCACCGGCAGCATTAAAATAACGTAAGACAATATAGGAGAGACCATACGCTTTACTGAAATCCGATAAAATTTGTTCGACCATTAACTTCGAATGACCATACGGATTAATAGGCTTTGTAGGACAGTTCTCATCGATTCTCTCAGCGATTGGGATTCCGTAGGTTGCACATGTTGAGGAAAAGATAAACTTCGTTACATTATGAAGAATCATTTGTCTTAATAATAATAAAGTCGCTGCAACATTATTCTCATAATAAATAAAAGGTTTCACGACAGATTCACCCACTAGACAATGAGCGGCCAAATGCATTACCCCTTCAATTTTGTAGGTTGTAAAAATATGAGTTAATAGTGACTCGTCACGAATATCCCCTTGGATAAAATCAGCACGTGAATCAACAGCCTTACGGTGACCAGTCGATAAATTATCCAAGACAATAACTTGATGTTTTCGGTTTAGAAGTTCCTTAACCACATGACTGCCGATATATCCTGCTCCACCGACTATTAAAATCATTAAGATTCTCCTTTTCTAGGAAATTAGCTTTTTCCTTTTTTGTGTTTTTAGGCATATTAAATTTATAACCTCATTTAGCCACATGTTGGCACTGGCCTTACGTGTTTATTTAGGGAGAATGAATTTCCATTACTATTGTTAGATGAAGTATATCGAAAACTCTTTTATAGAAAGTGAATCAAACTGTTCTAATTTGATAAAAACCCACCCCAAGCAAATTTTTTTATAAAATTGGATAAAGTGAATCTCCAGTAATCGACAAATAGTCCCGCCCTTTATAAAGGCAAGGACTTAAAATCCGATAAAGGAAGGTATAAATAATAAACACTGCTCCAGAGCAAAATAAGCTATAAAAATATTATTCTTCAGCATCAAAATTTTTATTAACCAAATGTTTAAAATTTGAAGTTTTTTCTATGACTATACTTCTATTTTTTAAGATTCTGTTAGATTTTTTATAAGTGTGATCTAGTTTTGCTCTCCTAATGTATACATAATTATACCTGCTGGTTGTATATATTTTGATATTTCTTCTTTTACAGGTCCTAAGAAATAACCTGTCTGTCCCAGTTCCATTTTGCCCGGAGCTTTTCCGTGAAGGAAACTTTATCTCAGGATAAAGATTTTTTCTAAACATAAGTGTACCACCTTTTAGAAAACTTTTTCCTGCATGATTTTCTTTCCCGTCTTTATAGGTATATAAAGTTAACAGTTGATTATTCTCAAAATACATGAAAGAGACTCCTTTACCAACTAACTGGGCGTCAGTCGAATTGAACACTTTCATGGCCTCTGATAAATAAAATGGAGAATAATAGTCATCATCATCAAATTTTGCAACAATATCAAACTTTGATCTTTCAATTCCAAAATTCAAGCAGTCTCCTAACGTCTTTTCTTCTGGAAGTTGAAAAACTGTTATATTGTCATATTCCTTAGCTTTTTCTTCCCACATTGACCTATTCATATTGTCATTATTTAAAATAATAATTAATTCTTTTTCCTGCCAAAGTTGGGAATTAAAATTATTAAAAACATTCTCGATCATTGTATCTCTAATCGTACAAGCAATGACTGAAACCACTTTTACACCTCAAAACCATTTATATTTAAACTTTTCTACAAAGTCCTACCTTTTAAGTCGGATCTAATTAACCTAGTTAAATATTCTCCATATTCACTCTTTATTAATGTATGAGCAAGTGTTTTCATTTGTTCTTTCGTAATATACCCTTTGTTATATGCAATCTCTTCAATACAACCAATTTTTATATGGTGTTTTTTTCTATCTCATGAATAAACTGGCATGCATTATATAAGGACGGAGGGCAGGCCTTCTCCGTAAAAAATGTTATCCCCAAGTATTAATGCGACATGGTCTCTACCGATAAAATTTTCGCCAATAATAAATGCCTGGGCTATCCCTCTAGGAGCAGGTTCTACTTCGTACGTGATTGTTAATCCTAATTTTGTACCATCCCCTAATAACTCTATAAACCTCTGCTTGTCCTTCAGCAGAGTGATAATGAGAATTTCTTTAATATTAGCCTCCATAAGAATGGATAACGGATAATAGATCATTGGTTTGTCATGAACAGGCAGCAGCGACTTAGAAATGACCTTTGTTAAAGGACTAAGTCTAGTTCCATTTCCTCCTGCAATGATAATCCCTTTCAATTTCACTTCTCCCTCCTATTTGGATTCTCTCCAAACTTTTCAGGCCAATCCAAACTGATCCTCATCATAAAATGGTTATATAAAGAACATAGTCAAAGAAATTATTTAATAAAAATATATTTTTTATATTTTATTCACTAATACTCTTATTGATTAGGTATTTATCGCTATCAAAACTAGATTTTTGACTAAATATGTCTAAAAGATTAAGCAATTAAAACCAATTTGTTTGGTATTTAAAAATAATTCAAAAAGGTCCTAACTTTAAGTTAGAACCTTTAAAATAATAAACAGCTATTCATGTAAATTTCCTATTGGTTGTTAGAATCGATGCTGATGATGCTGGAAGCTTGATTAAATAAAATACTTTAAACTATTAAACTGTTTCGCTAACATGAATTAAAACATGACCCAAGTGGTATTTATTCACTTGGGTCTTTTCTCGCACTTACATTCTAGAAATGGTTTCTTTAACTAGTTTAATAAATTTCTCTCTTACCATAGCAGCCACTTCAATAACTTCATCATGACTCAAAGGTTGATCAAGAATCCCACATGCCATATTCGTTAAACAGGAAATACCAAGTACTTTCATCCCTCCATGAATCGCTACAATCGCCTCTGGAACAGTTGACATACCAACAGCATCTGCTCCTAATGTTCGAATCATACGAATCTCAGCGGGAGTTTCGTACGCTGGTCCGCTCCACCAAGCATAAACGCCCTCTTGTAATGTAATGTTTTGTTCTTTTGCTACAGCTGTTGCAATATTGCGTAAGTCACGATTATATACTTGAGAAACATCAGGGAAACGTGTTCCTAATTCATTATTATTTGGCCCTATCAATGGATTCGTGCCGACTAAATTAATATGATCTGTAATTAACATTAAATCTCCAGGCTTGAAACTTGTATTAATCGCACCGCATGCATTTGTGATAAGTAGATTCTCTACCCCCAGCGCCTTCATAACACGTACTGGAAAAGTCACTTCAGCTAAAGTAAAGCCTTCATAATAATGAAAACGTCCCTTCATCACCACGACCGTTTTTCCCATTAATTCCCCGATCACTAATTCGTTTGCATGGCCGACTGCTTCCGATTTTGCGAAGTGTGGAATCTCGCTATAAGGAATTGTGAAAGGATTTGCAATTTCGTCTGCAAGCGTTCCTAGTCCCGATCCTAAAATCATCCCAATCGTTGGGCGATAGTCAGTCTTACTCATGATGAAATCTCTAGCTTCTAAAATATCTTGTATTTTATGCATAAAAAATATCTCCTTTTTTGCAATTTATAAAGAAAGTGTAATTGATTTTGCTGCTATTGTAAATGACTAAAAACCATTTTGAAAAAAAGTTCATTAGGTTCCTTCTTTTAAATACTGTTAATCACTATTTTCATGCCCCTCTTTTTTTCAAAAATTAAATAAGATTTGGTTACTATCTTCTCCTTTATAAACAAATCAGATAAAATATAAACAACCCTTAGTCATTTTGGAGGAATTATATGTTAAAGCAATTTGCAGGCTTAACATCACCTAAAATAAAGAGCCTAAAACTTTTATATAGCTTAGTTCGTAAGTTAGGACCAGTCAGGATTAATACCCTCACTGAATTAACTGGATACAAACATGTAACCTGTACGCGTTTACTTGACGAACTAGTTCAGGAAGGACTTATTTACGATAGTGGAATTGGGGAGTCAAGTGGTGGACGTAAACCATTAATGTATGTTATAAACCCTGACCCCTATTATCTAATCGGCGTAGAAATCACCAACTTATACACCACCGTGCTGCTCCTTGATTTAAAACTAGAGATCATAGATGTTGAAAAACTAAAGATGGATTCGCAATGCACTGGAGAGTACACCTTAAATTTTGTTTCCCAATGTGTCGATGAACTTCTGTCCAGACACCAAATACAAAGAGAGAAATTGCTGGGAATTGGAATTGGTGTTCTTGACCCAATTGATAAAGAAACTGGTGTTATAATTAATCCGAATTTGTTTCCTGCAGGCGGCTGGGATAACCTTAACATTGTTGACTATTTACAACAAAATAATCATACTAAAGTAATGATTGATAATGGAACAAATCTTGCAGCTTTAGCGGAGTACCGTAAAAACTACTGGAAAGAAACAGAGAATTTAGTTTTTGTTTCTAGTGACATGGGAATTCGTTGTGGTACCATCTTACAAGGTAGATTGGTTCGTAATAAAATAGAGATGGATGAAGCCCTTGGCCATATGGTGGTGGATATACATGGACCGCGATGCTCATGCGGATCGTATGGTTGCCTGCAAACCTATAGCAGCTTGCCAGCCATCCGTAATGAGGTAGTCCGTCGAATGAAGCGTGGGCATGTTTCTATTCTTCAAGAAAATGTGAACGATGTAGAAGATATCGATTATCATCATATTTTAAATGCTCTAGAGCAAGAAGACACTCTTTGTCTAGAGGTTGTAAAGGATGCAGCTTATTATTTTGGTATCGGTCTAAGTAATCTCATTTTCCTTTTACGACCGGATTTCGTTGTCTGCGGGGGAACCTTGGTGCCGAAGCCACTTTTTTATGAAGTGGTCTCTGAAACAGCGCATAATCGACTCATGCATTTTCCAAATAGTGATGTTCAGATTATAAAATCATCAGCAGCATATAACATCGTAGCACAGGGAGCTGGATGTATGGTTCTGGATTTTTTCACTGAAGAGATTCTGCCATGAAAAGTTGTGGATTGACATTCATTGTGAATCGATTTAGAATAAACAAAGTAAATTGAATCAATAAAAAAATTTGTTAGTGGACTTTTCTAGAGACATCTCTATTTTCGCCACACAGCTGTTATAGCTGTGTGGCTTTTTATGTTTTATAGAATGAAAGGGGTATTTAAAAAATGAAAACTTGGCATTACGCACTACTTGTTTTACTTGGGGGATGCAGCTACGGTGCATTATCAACTTTTGTGAAGTTAGCTTATTCTGCTGGGTTTACCAGCTCAGCCGTGACAGGAAGTCAATTCTTAATGGGGACTCTCTTAATCTGGATCGCCGCTCTCTTTTCGAAAAAGAAAAAACTAACACTTCCAAAAATAGGAAAATTACTGTTATCGGGGATTCCACTTGGATTAACAAGTCTATTTTATTACCAATCACTGCAATCACTTAACGCTTCTCTTGCGATCATTTTTTTATTTCAATTTGTCTGGATTGGAAGTTTATTTGAATGGTTTTTTTATAAAAGGAAACCAACTATGGGAAAGATTGTCTCCATAGCTATTCTGGTGATTGGTTCTATCCTTGCCTCAGGAATTATTGCTGAAGGCAGCGGAGGAATGACATGGCAAGGTACCATTTGGGGAATGCTTTCTGCGCTAACCTATACCACCTTTATCTTTCTAAGCAGTAGTGTGGAAAAGGATACACCGGTTGTGCAAAAAAGTGCCCTATTCACCACTGGAGGCATGATTACCGTGTTCCTTCTAAGTCCGCCAACCGATTTATTACATTTACCGGTCTTAATAGAAATTGCACCGTACGGTTTTTATCTAGGTTTATTAGGAGTAGTCTTACCGCCAATCCTATTTACCATCGGCATGCCACATATCGGACCAGGTCTTGGGACCATTTTAACATCTGCTGAACTCCCTATTGCTGTTATTCTATCAGCTCTAGTCTTGACAGAACAGGTCAGTATGACTCAATGGCTCGGAGTTGCTTTAATATTAGGCGGGATTATAGCGGGAAATCTGAAGATAGCCAAAACTAAGATAAAGCCATCTTATTTGGAAAGAGAATCTACATTATAAGAATGATATTTAGGGGAGGGAAGCTTTTTAGTAAGCCTCCCTCCATTTATTTACATATGTTTCTTCTAAATAACCTCTATTTTTTCATTAAATCCCCTGCTTACTTCACATCATATCCCTTAAAATGCAAAATCAGGACATTTCCTTGTTCGATAGACGCTCGATTGCTAAAAAAATTTCTTGACTAAAATTTATCATTATAATGATACAATCACTAATGTTATTGTTATTATAAAGAAATATCTTACAATGTCATTGCTTATACTAGGCATGTACACTAAGATGATTTAGTGACAAGAAAATACTAAGAGGTAAAGAAATGAATTTAAATTCACATTCTAGAAAGAAATTGCGTATTACATCCGTACAAATGCTAGTTATGTTTTATTTTGCTGCAGTGATTCTTTCAACAATATTACTGATTTTGCCTATCACATTAAATGATGGAGCCGAATTAACACTATTAGATGCTTTATTTGTCTCTGCAAGTGCTGTCAGTGTTACAGGACTATCGACTGTTTCAATAGCAGAAATACTCAGTGTTCCAGGGACGTTTATTTTTGCATTTATCTTACAATTTGGCGGAATCGGCGTTATGACGCTTGGAACCTTTATTTGGCTTTTATTGGGTAAAAAAATTGGTTTAAAAGAAAGAAAATTAATCATGACTGATCAGAATCAATATAATCTCTCAGGATTAGTTATATTAATGCGTCAAATCCTTCTCATCATGATTGCGATTGAATTTATAGGAACGTTAATTTTAGGGTTTTATTTTTTAAACTATTTCCCTACATGGGAAGAAGCGTTTCTTCAAGGCTTTTTTGCTTCGATAAGCGCAACAACGAATGCAGGCTTCGACATTACCGGTGAATCATTGATTCCTTTTGCCAACGATTACTTCATTCAAACAATCAACATCCTGTTAATGATTTTTGGCTCGATCGGCTTTCCAGTCCTTATAGAAATTAAGCAATATTTTATTAAGAAGCAGAAGAAGTCATTTAGGTTTTCACTTTTTACAAAATTAACCACTTTTACTTTTTTTGCATTAATCATAGTCGGTGCTTTATTTATTTATATCTTTGAGTTCAATCATTTTTTTGCTGATAAATCATGGCATAAATCTTTATTCTATGCTCTATTTCAATCCGTTACCACACGCAACGGGGGTTTAGCAACAATGGATATGAATGAATTTTCTACGCCAACACTATTAATTCTTTCAACTCTAATGTTTATCGGTGCCTCTCCCAGCAGTGTTGGTGGAGGGATTCGAACGACTACATTTGCCATCATGTTACTATCTATCTATAGTTATGCAAGAGGAAAAAACAGTATCAAAGTTTTCAAAAGAGAGATTGACCATGAAGATGTGACTAAAGCATTTGTTGTCATTACAACTGCTGCAATAATCTGTGGAATCGCAGTTGCCCTATTAACCTTTCTAGAACCAAAAATGAGTTTACTTCCACTTTTTTTTGAAGTGTGTTCAGCGTTTGGGACCACAGGGCTTTCTATGGGAATCACGGCAGATTTAAGTATAGGCGGGAAAATCGTCATTATTCTACTAATGTTTATCGGACGTATCGGTATCTTTTCCTTCCTATTCCTATTAAGGGGTGAAACAAAAGAGGAGCACTACCATTATCCTAAAGAAAGAGTCATTATTGGATAGGATCTTAGGAATAAAAAAGGATGTCCAAAAGCAATGCTTTTGGAACATCCTCATTCATACTTATTTTCATCTGTACCAGAGTAAGACTCTATCGCATTTTGAAGGGCATTGTGGGCTTGACCGAAGGCTGCAGCAGAAGATACATCCCCTGCATTTTCCAAGGCAACAATGGCATTTCGTGCTTGCGTTACCGCTGTAATACAGTTCTCAATCATATTCCCTTTATCACCATACTGTTCTCTAGCAGCCTGAAGCTGCAGAAGGCATTGGTCTAAATTGTTGGTCTGTGGATTATCATATGCCTTTTCTAACTCCTCTTTCACTTGCTGTAAAATTTGCTTCATTTTCTTTCCTCATTTCGTGCGAATTAGTAACAGATGGTATTTTAACCTAGATATCCAAAAAATATTCGACAGCTAAACGTAGTTCAACATTTATGTATCATTTATTAATGATTTTCTTTTTTACTCTTGGTTTTAGTTAAAAAATAAGAATTAATCCAGGCAGTAATCGGAATAATGAGAGCGACACCTATTCCTGCACAAAAGATGGTGATGATTTCAGCACTAAAGATTTTTGAATTGACGATTTCTTCTAGAGTATAAGATAAATCTTTAAACCAAATAAGCAGGGCCAAATAACCTCCAAAGAAGGCAAAGAATAACGTATTTGTACTTGTTCCTAATATGTCTTTCCCAATACTAATACCAAAAGCAAATAATTCTTTTCTGCTTATGGATGGATGATGTTGAAACATTTCCCGCATAGGAGATGAAATGGCTATGGCTGTATCTGTAATGGCACCAATGGTACTCATAATAATGACAGAAGCAGCTATTTTAACAAAATCCACCCCAATATAAAGGGAAAAGACGGAAAGCTCCTCTGCTTCTTCTGCGCCAAATCCTTGGATCATAGCGTTTTCTGTCAAAATCAGAATAAAAAAGAGCAGTATAACAACGGTTATAATAGTAGAAATGAATGCTGTGATGGTTTTCTTATTCAGTTCATTAATATAAAAGAGATTTATACAACTAATCACAGTTGAAGCGATCAATGTTATGATAATAGGATCAGCTTGGGGTATTGTCATAATAAAGACAGTAAAAAAGAGTACGCCAAAGTTTAGGAATATTGCAATAAATGACCGTTTCCCTTTATTACCGCCAATAATAATCATCAGGATTAATAAAATGGCAGCCAGCCACAATAATACATTCATCATCTTGCCCTCTTTCGATTAACGAAAAAAATGGTAGTATATAGCCCTATTGGGATTGTCAGCACGATTCCTATACCGCCTGCCAGGGCCCGAGCCATTTCTAATGATAGATTCATGGAAAGAGTAAATATCAATGGAGAATTATTCTTCAAATACAGAATAAGCATTGGAATGGAACCACTAATATAAGCAAAGAACAAAATATTTGTCATAGTTCCCATTATATCTTTACCAATCTCCATTCCAGAAGTTTTAAGTGCTTTTACTGGTATATTGTGATCTTTCTCATATAACCCGAAGATAGAAGAAGACATAGTAATGGCCACATCCATTACGGCTCCTAACGATCCGATAAATAACCCTGCCATAAACACTTCCTTGTAAGGACGAGTTATAAATTGCATTTCTTCATATCGAAGTCCTTTTTCAGCCGTTAACCACATCACCAGATATGTGATGGACAACGAGATAAAAGTTCCCAATAATGTAGCAACAATTGCGGCATATGTTTTTTCATTAAAGCCGTTCACCAGCAATAAAGAAATGATCGTAAATAAGATGACACTTATACTGCATATCCATAACAAACTGGTGCCTGATGTATTTAAATAAACATCCAATGCATAGGATAACAAAACGGCATTGACAGCCAAGCTGATAATAGAAAACAACCCTTGCTTTTTTCCGACGAAAAGGAGAGTAAAGATAAACACCCATGCTACCAACAATATGTATTTATCACGCTTTACTTCCATTATGGTTCCTATTAAATTTGTATTTTCTTTCTTTTTCGTATTTATTGAAACAAACAATTCATTTCCAATGTGATATTCTTGATCATACGCTCCCGATCTGGAATACTCATTTTTTAAATGGATAAGCTTTCCTTTGTGGTCACCGTTTTTTATTTTGGCTACGATCCGTTGTGTGTAAAGATGATCTTTATTTTCATGCAAATCAATCATTTCCTCAGAATCACCCAAAACTATTTCAATGACTTCAGCTATTGGTCTTTCGTAAAAAGAATGATTATGAAATACAAAAAGAACGGAGGAAATAAAAATAAGAAAGACTATCGAGTACCAAAATATTTGTTTATAAGACACTTTTTTAAATAGATTTACAATAACATTCAAAAAAAAACCTCCAATAAGTAAAAAACATCGTTCTAGGTAGTACCTAAAATACTGCGCAGGAGAGTTCTATTACAAAAGTTTATCGTTTACAATGGACTAAGAATAACAGGAATGATTTTTAATCGTCAAGTGAATCTTCATCTGCCTCTATTGGGGCTAAGACACAATTACATTCGTAACTCTGAAGTATAAACGTATTATATTTTTCAATTTCTCAATTATTAGCGATTGATTTTTTTCTACTAATTTCGTGGGAATTCATGACATTCAAACTCTAAACTATTTTAAAATTGATGGATTTCCTTTTCTAAAAGGTGTTTACAACTTATAATTTACTAAAGATTAGTTCTTGAATTTTTACTGAATGTATGCATAAAACGCATCAACGTGGAGTGGTATATAAATGGAAACCAGACAAATTCAATACTTCCTAGAAGTAGCAAAACGAGAGCATGTAACTGAGGCAGCAGATGCGTTACATATTGCCCAATCTGCTATTAGCAGACAAATTTCTAATTTAGAGAAGGAATTAGGTGTAGAACTGTTTATACGAGAGGGAAGGAGCGTAAAATTGACCCCTCTTGGCAAAATTTTTTATGAACGGATTAAACAAGTGTGGTATTTGATGGAGGATTCAAAGAGAGAAATTAGAGAATATCTAAATCCTGAAAAAGGGACTGTGCGAATTGCCTTTCCGATTAGCATGGCAGCCCATACATTGCCTCACATCATTTATTCATTTCGTACCCGTTTCCCTGAAGCAAAATTTCAAATGAGCAATGCCCTTTATTATAAATTAATCGATGGTGTTGTAAATGGCCAATTTAATTTGGCCATGATTGCCCCGATGCCAAATCTGGAAAAAGAAAAAAAGATTAAAGGGGACATTTTATTCACTGAAAATATCGTTGCCCTGATCCCTCTTCATCATCCTTTATCTGACCGGCCAGCGATTCGATTACGGGATTTAATAAATGATCCCTTCTGCGTGCTTCCTGAAGGGTTTGTATTTCGTGAACAAGTTGTTCAAGCATGTAATGAAGTGGGTTTTTTACCTAATATCGCATTCGAAGGGAAAGACATTGACGCATTAAAAGGGTTAGTTTCCGCAGGCTTGGGTGTAGCCTTAATGCCTGAGATGACATTGGTCGATAATACACCACGATCAACTGTCGTTATTCCCTTATCAGATTCAAAACTCACTCGAACTGTTGGTGTTATCTACCCAGCAGAACGTAATTTGCTTCCAACAGAAGAGCTGTTTTATGATTTTCTTATTGATACTTATGAAAGATTAAATGAGTTTAGAAAGTAGAAAAGCAATCATTCTAAGTTTCATTATTTTGTATTAAACAAAAATAATTATATCCAATTAACTAAAAAAACGAATCATTAAATAAATCCCCGGGAACTAGATCATTATATGGTCGGTAAATGATGAAAAACAACGTGTTAGGTCAAAATACCTGGTTCCTGGTTTTTATTATTTTAATATGTTGTATGTCTCGATAAGCTCTTTCAAGAACTGGAAACTTTGTGTGAAAATATACTACAGATTGGATTTTCCTCTATATTCTGCAAAAAATCGGGATACCTCCCTGCCCGTGTCACGCCAATTAGCTAAAACGGCATTTGGTAATAATGTCTGCATCGTGACATCAAGACCTACAAACGTGACAGGCAGGCCAGAAGAAAATACACAGGCAGCTTGCTTCAGGGTCAGCTAAAACATTGGCTTCGCTATGCGGAGTGACATTTCCTTTTTACTTTATTCAGATACACTAATATCTTAACTCGCCTTAACAGGTACAATTAGTCCTTCTCAAACCTTAAATGAGCCGTTGGCATCCCTACATCATAATCTTAACCAAAATACCCTGATAATGTAAAAATTAAACACATTAAAATTCACATTACACTTTTCATTTGAATGTATAGATGGTACTTTCTTATGAAACTATTTTGGTTGACTTTGCTCTTTCTGCTGTACGGTGAATCCACGACCCCAACGGCCGTTTTAAAGCAAGTGCCACAAGGAAGCTAACTCCTACAAAAGTTAGTAGAAAAAGGGAATCTTTTACAACGATTTCCTTAATCGTTCCACCCACCGTTTCACGCAGTATACTGACCGCATAGGTGAATGGCATGAACGGGTGCAATGTTTGAAAAAAGGATGGAGTCAGGCTTACCGGAAAGGTTGCACCTGAACTGGAAATTTGCAGTACCAATAAAATGATAGATAGCGCTTTTCCAATATTGCCAAACACCGAACATAAGGTATAGATAATAATGGTAAATACAATGCTGATAAAAATACTAAATAGCACAAACCATAGTTTGTCCGCTACATACGCATAGATTATATACAAATCTCCCATTGATACAATAACCGCTTGGAGAATGCTAATGGTCAAAAACGTTAATAGTCTACCAAAATAAATTTGGTAGTGCTTATATTGACTTTCCCCGTCTTCTACATCGACTCGTAGTGAAGACACCAGTAGTGTGCCGCCCACCCAAAGTGCCAGCATGGTATAAAACGGTGTCATCGCTGAACCGTAATTCGGAATTGGAAAAATCCTCTCTGTTTTTAACACAATCGGTTTTGCTAAAAAACTGCTTTCCTTATTCGGATCATGCTTTAAGTATTCAATCAAATCGTAAATATTGACACTGCCCTTAAACTGTCTAAGTCGATCTGCTGCATACCTTACTTTTTCTTCGAATCCCGGCAAATCATTTCTGGCAAAGTCAGCTGCCTTATGGATCGCTTGTTCTGCTGCTGGAAGCTTGGTACGAACAAGATCTGCGGCTTCACGTATATCGGACTTCACTTTAGGCAGGTCGTTCCGTACAAAATCAGCTGCCTTATGGATTTTTTGTTCAACAGTGGGGAATACATCTTTAACAAAATCGGCTGCTGTGTTAATTCCACCCGTAACCTGATCTACCTTTTGCTGTAAATCCGTCCGGGTAGTTTGAATGGTTCCGTGAATGTTCATTAATTCATTGTATAATGAAGTTATCTGTTCTGCATTGGTAGTTGTACCAGATTGACTCGCCTCATTTACGCTATCCATTGCTTGTTTAATTTGTGTCTCTATCTCGGTGATATTATTCACAACGTCATTGATGATGGCTGTGGTTCTAGAAATATCATTGAGCCTTTCCTGCATAGCTAACACTTGTTCACCCGCATCCCTGACGAGTGGCAGGCTTGCCTCTACTTTTAGGATACTCTCTCCTACTTGGTCAAGTTCAGGAATCCTCTGTTCCATGGCAATAATTTGTTGCCCTTTCTCATGAATTTCAGGCAATTTCCCTTCCAATTCAATCGCTTTACGCCCCATTTCTTCAATTTGCGGGAGTGCCTTTTCAAGCTCAAAGATTTGATTTTCTACGGAAAAAATGGACGGTAAATCTTTTTCAAGCTCCACTCCTGCTTTATAAAATGCCGAGAAAATCGCGTCTCCTACTGTTTTAATAAAAGCTTCACTAATTTGGGCAGTTACACCGGTGGCACCGGTGGCAGCAATTTTAGGAGCAACGGCATTAATTTTTTCATTAACACCAAAAACGATTTGCGGCTTTTCTGGATTCTCTTCTAAAATACTTGAAATTTTCTTAGAAAAATCTTTTGGAATAATAAGGTAGGCATAATAATCTCCATGTTTTACACCACGTAAAGCTTCTTTCTGGTCGACAAACACCCAGCCAAGCCTTTTATTCTTTTTTAGATTTTTTACCGTTTCTTCTCCAACATTAATCTTCTGCTTGGTTAAACTTACTACAGCCCCATTATCTTCATCGGCAACGGCAACGATGATTCCTGAAGTATTTCCATACGGATCCCACATCGACTTGATGTTAAACCATGCATATGCGGAAGGAAGCAGCATAAGTCCAACTATCAATAATGCCACTGTTGGAACACTGAAAATATTTTTCCAATCAGCAGTGTAGATACTCCAAATTTTCCTCATTTATCGAAACACACCCATTTCAAAACATACTATTTCTATTGTTGTAAAAAATGGTGTTTTTATCCCAAATCAAAATTGCAACGTGCAAGTTAATTTTGGGGTGAGGTTGTTTGTGATAGAGAATTAATTAACTATTTTTTGTAAAGCTTTGTTAAATTTCATTGTTGATTATTAGTACAACGGTATAAAAGGTCGATGAAAGACAAATCAAAAGATTCCTCATTGAGATTAGTCCTTCAACAGGTCTTCGTGAGAAAAATCAACATCTGCCTTTAACAAAGCCTTTGTAAAAAAAACACTCACAGCTACTATTGAAAAATCAATAATAGTTATGAGTGTCTTCAATCTTTTTCAATAATTCAGGGGCAGGGGCGAACAATACGCCTGTACCAATCAAGCTCCTTTCTTTAAGCGGCCTACAAGAGGTATTACAATTATACCTGCTAGTGTAACCTGCATCCGTTACCCATTATGGGGAGCTAAATGTTAATGAACATCGTAGCAACAAGGGTCAATGCGATGAAAAGAGAATTGATGACGATGGCTTTTGTTTTCGTTGATTCTTTCGGTGCAAATAGTGAATTCATAAAGACAACCTTTTCTTTTTTTTTTAATATCATAGTAAAACTATATTATACTGCTTCAATGATAATTGAAACGCCTTGTCCCCCGCCTACACATAAGGATGCTAATCCAATTTGTTTCTTTTGGCGTCTTAATTCATGAACTAAGGTAACCAAAATCCGTGCACCAGAACATCCGATTGGGTGACCTAATGCTATCGCACCTCCATTAACATTAATAATCTCCTCTGGTAAACCTAATTCCTTATTTACTGCCAGCACTTGTGCTGCAAATGCTTCATTTAGCTCTGCCAATTCAATATCCTGTATGGTAAGATTTGCTCTCGTTAAGGCTTTTTGTGTTGCCGGGACTGGTCCAATGCCCATGATAGAAGGAGCTACAGCTGCACTAGCAACCGAACGGATTTTGGCAAGTGGTTTTAAATCGTATTCCCTTACAGCTTGTTCCGAAGCAACAATGACTGCAGCTGCCCCATCATTTAATGACGAAGCATTTCCAGCTGTCACCGTCCCATTTTCTTTAAAAGCTGGTTTAAGAGTTAATAATTTCTCTAGATTAGTATTTTTTATATTCTCATCTTCTGTAACCAAAGTAGAACCACGCTTGCTTTTAATAGCAACAGGAATAATTTCTTTTTCGAATTTACCTTGTTCTTTAGCTTTAATAGCTTTTTGCTGGCTTTCTAAGGCAAAAGCATCTTGTTCCTTTCGGGAAATATGATAGCTTTCTACTAAATTTTCAGCTGTTATCCCCATATGGTAACCTTCTATTGCACAGTGAAGTCCATCATGAAAGAGTGCATCCACTGTCCGTAAATCTCCCATTTTCTGTCCCCACCTTGCATTCAACACCAAATGCGGGACATTACTCATACTTTCTGTACCACCAGCAATCACAACATTTGAATCACCTGCAAGAATTTGGTGATAGGCTAATGTAATTGCGCGCAATCCCGAAGCACATTGTTTATCAATGGTAATGGCCGGTACAGACACAGGTAACCCAGAATGGATTGAAGCTTGTCTTGCTGGGTTTCCTTTGAGTCCTGATTTTAGTACATTACCTAGTACTACCTCATCAATACATTCACCCGGAAGATTAGATCGTTGCCACACCTCCTTAACAACATTCGTTGCAAGTTGCACAGCACTGACATCCTTCAATGAACCACCGAAACTCCCTATCGGAGTTCTGAGTGCCTCAACTAAGTATACATTTTGCATTCACTATCCCCCACTTTCATAAAAATAGCGGTTTTGTCCGCGGTTTTACTTAGCACTTCACTTTAATCGTTCCAATCTAAACGTCGATTGATTTCTTCTAATACTTTTTGTGCTGCAACAGGTATTACTGTTCCTGGACCAAAAATAGCTGCTACCCCATTTTTTGTTAGAAATTCATAATCCTTGACCGGGATAACACCTCCAGCAACCACAACGATGTCTTCACGATCGAGCTTCTTCAATTCAATCATTAGTTTTGGCAATAGGGTCTTATGACCACCTGCCAGGGAACTTAGCCCAATAACATGAACATCATTTTCAACTGCCTGAAGTGCTGCTTCTTCTGGTGTTTGAAAAAGAGGACCAATATCCACATCAAATCCCAAATCTGCAAATGCAGTTGCTATTACCTTTGCCCCGCGATCATGACCATCCTGTCCCAGCTTGGCAACCATGATTCTTGGTCGGCGTCCTTCCCTCTCTTCAAACTCATGGGTTTGTTGTCGTACATCATTGATTTCTTGCTCAATAGCATATTCGGCGCTATATACTCCCATCACCGAGCGAGAATTTGCTTTGTGACGCCCAACAACTTTTTCATATGCATCGGAAATCTCACCAAGACTTGCTCTTGCCCTTGCTGCTTCAACTGCAAGAGCTAATAAATTACCTTGTCCCGTTTTAGCAGCTTCGGTAATGGCATTAAGCGTGGCTCGCACCTTTCTTTCATCACGGCTTGAACGCAGCTCTTGTAAACGCTTAATTTGCGTTTCTCGTACAGCCCCATTATCAACTTCAAGGATGTCTAATTGATCTTCATTTTCTAACCGATATTTATTGACCCCGATAATGGTTTCTTTTTTCGAGTCAATATGGCTTTGGCGACGAGCTGCTGCCTCTTCAATTCTCATCTTCGGCAGTCCTGATTCAATGGCTTTAACCATCCCACCTAGTGACTCTACCTCTTGAATATGCTTCCATGCTTTATGTGTTAATTCATGTGTTAAAGATTCCACGTAGAAAGAGCCGCCCCAAGGGTCAACGACATTGCAAATACCGGTTTCTTCTTGTAAATAAAGCTGTGTATTCCTAGCAATTCGCGCAGAAAAATCTGTTGGTAATGCAATTGCTTCATCCAAAGCATTTGTATGCAATGACTGTGTATGTCCCAATGTTGCCGCCAATGCTTCGATACAGGTTCGAGTTACGTTATTAAAAGGATCCTGCTCGGTTAAGCTCCAGCCTGATGTTTGGGAATGTGCACGCAGAGCCATTGATTTTGGATTTTTAGGTTGAAACTCTTTCATCAGTTTCGCCCACAAAAGACGCGCTGCCCGCATCTTCGCTACTTCCATAAAATAATTCATTCCAATACCCCAAAAGAACGATAACCTTGGAGCAAATGAATCAATATCCAGTCCAGCCTTCAGTCCGGTTCTAACATATTCTAATCCATTGGCTAAAGTGTACCCAAGCTCAATATCCGCAGTTGCACCAGCCTCCTGCATATGATAACCAGATATACTAATACTGTTAAATTTCGGCATATGTTGAGAGGTGTAGGAAAAGATGTCTGCTATTATTCTCATTGAAGCTTCAGGTGGGTAAATAAAGGTATTCCGAACCATATATTCTTTTAAAATATCATTTTGGATGGTGCCGGATAATTGTGATTGATGAACGCCTTTTTCTTCAGCTGCCACGATATAAAAAGCTAAAATCGGAAGTACTGCACCATTCATTGTCATGGATACCGACATTTTATCCAATGGTATTCCATCGAATAAAATTTTCATATCCAAAATTGAATCCACAGCTACCCCTGCTTTTCCTACATCTCCCTCGACACGGGGATGATCAGAATCATAGCCACGGTGGGTTGCCAAATCAAATGCAATCGATAGGCCCTTCTGTCCTGCAGCTAAATTCCGGCGGTAAAAAGCATTGCTTTCCTCTGCAGTTGAAAAACCAGCATATTGTCTTATTGTCCATGGTTGGTTAATATACATTGTTGGATAGGGTCCTCTTAAAAACGGTGCGAGTCCAGATACAAATTCCAAATGTTCCATATCTATAAGGTCAGTAGATGTATAAACCGGTTTCACGTCAATGTTTTCCAATGTTTTCCACCTTGCAGCATTTTCTTCTTTTATTCGAGGAACAGGGGAAGTAAAAGTGTCGTAAAATGACATTTTAGTAAAATCAACTACTTTGTACATTCTCTAATTCCTCCCTTTATTTGAAGAGTGACCAATTTTTCATAGAAGTTAATTTTAGAATGAATAAAGTCATCTACGCCTTCTTTCATATACCGTTCTCTATCATCTGTCGGTGGATAACCAGCCAATAGAATGGTTACGTCGCTTTTACATTGTTTCAACCTTTTCGCTAGAGAAGGTACCACTTCAGGAAATTTCTCCTCCTTACACAATATGACCACAATATTGGATTTGGAAGATTGGAACGCATGTAGAGCCTCGGAATTCGATTGATACTCTTCATGTTGGCTGACCTGGAATCCCCCTACTTTTAAAAATTCAGTTACGAAATCTGCATGATGCTTATAGGTAGAAACCGGTCCAATCTTTGCTACAAATACCTTAGGGAGATAACCAATCTTATGCTTGTATTTTTCTGCATGCTCACGAAGTGACTCAAAAGGTTCTGCTGCTCTGTGAAAATTAAAACGACGAACAGATGGGTTCATATTTGTTGTTACACACATAGCTTGTAAGAGTTCATCCATTGTCACACCGGCTTTGACCGCTTGTATAGCATTCTCTATAGAATTATTTTTTGTAAATTTTTCTAATAAATCTTGTAATAACGCGGATTCCACGTTAGAATTCAGATGGTTAATATTATTTAGCTCGTCATTTTTGCCTCGAGTCTGGACCTGTTCAATGTTTACGTCGGTACCCCATGGATTCTCATCCAAATTTGGAAAGATGTTTGTCCCCACGATCTTTTCATTCCTGCTTTTGATCTTATTCATTCTATCTTCAGCTGTTGCGGCAACTGTCTCTTGTGGAAAACCATCAATGAGCGAATTATACATTCCACCTAAATTTTCAATTTGTTGAAAAAGCTCCCATGCCTTTTCAGCTAGTGAATAGGTGAGTGTTTCGATGTACCATGAACCTCCAGCTGGGTCGGTAACCTTTGACAAATTAGCCTCATTTTCTAGAATGAGTTGAGTATTTCTTGCAATTCGACGTGAAAACTCATTAGGCGGACCAATGGCCTCATCAAACGGTGACACATGCAGACTATTAACACCACCAATAATCCCACCAAAAGCTTCGATTGTGCCACGGAGAATGTTTACATAAGGATCGTGAATCGTTTTTGTCCAGACGCAAGTCCTGGCGTGAATGAACATCTTTTGAGAAGTATCATTACCGCCTAATTCCTTCACAATTCTAGCCCACAACATACGAGCTGCTCTAAATTTTGCAATTTCCATAAATAAATTTGAACCTATCGAAAAAGAAAAACCTATCCGCATTGCTACATCATCAATAGAAATTTGGTGATTTTCCATAGTGCGAAGATATTCCAAACCTGTAGCAATTGCAAAAGCCAATTCCTGTACCGCATTTCCTCCCGCATTATGGTATGGATGGGTTTTGACAACAATCGTTTTCAATTCAGGAGAGTGTTTCATCGACCACTTGGTTATCTCTGCCATCATGTTGTATGCTTGATTAATAGAAAATGGAAGATCTCCCTTTTGTACGAGTTGTCCAATTGGATCAATACCTATACAGCCTCTAACTCTTTTGGGAGATTGATTTTGTTGAATGATATGAGCCATAAATGTAGCGAAAAAAGGAAATCCGCTTATACCAGGTTCGATATAGATTGGGACTTCTTCCGTATTTATATCTTTGAATGCTTTGTGAATATCCTGTAGAGAGGCTATTATAACACCTCTGCTATTTACCTTTTCCTGATCCAAAGGGTCAATCCATCTCTTTTCGTCCAATACCAAATGAAGCATTGTTTGCCCTTTTTCTAAATCATTTCGTACAGCTTGATTAAACTCTTCTGGATCCGAATAAGTTAATTCCTGACTCACTTTCCAAGGTTCATGCTGATTACCAATTTCATTGGTTCCCCGTAAATATGGGAAATTACCTGGCAATGTAGATAAAAATGGATATTTTTTAATATCCTCTAGACGATACAAAGGTTGAAGACGAATTCCTTCATAAGTATCGGAAACTAGATTTTCATCAAGATTAGCTCCATTTAAGGTTTTCTCTGCCACTTCTCTCCACTGTTGATAAGCTGGTGTAGGAAAATCCTCCAACAAATGTATGTTAGATTCTGTAATCTTACTATTAGTACTCACAGTGACAATCCACTCCCTTTAATTTGTATTTTTAACCTGATTTTTCCTGGGAAGTTTTTGACAAAGAATACATGGATTGTTTTGAAAAATGGTAAGTCTTGTAAGAATAATAAACTTTTGCAATCGCGAAAGTGTCACAAAGGGAACACTTAATTTTATACGACGCTTTCCTAACATGAGGAGCATCTAAAAATGGTAGTGCTTGTTTCATATGTGTGTTACATACCCACATAATTTCACCTCTCTCACAATTTTTTTTATTCATTTATTCGTTTGAAGGCACCATATATTTATTTAAGGGAAAGAATACATTCTCAAATGGATTTGTTAAAAAATTAAGGAATGATATCTGATTTTTTTGGATAATAGAAAATGTTTCTTTTATATTTTTCACATGCAAATTTCGAACATTTCGTCTATGTTCAATATATTTATCTAGTGTGTTTATAATAGTTTCAGAATAATTACCTTTTAATAGATTATCTAAAGGACTTGTAAGGAGCTCTGATGATAGATTTTTAATTTGATTCACTTGATTATTAATTTCCTCAAATGAATTTAATAGGGTTAGATTGTGCAAGCTTGTAGTGGATGCCAATAATTGTTCTCGAGACTTTTCTTCCAATTCAAAGAGTTCTTTTGTAATTTGGTTTATGAGTTCGCTTACATTTGTTTGATTTTGTTTCACATTTTCAGCCAATCGTTTTGAAGATTGCAGAAGAACTTCCTCTTGAAAATTCTCTCCTTCATCCCAATCATCTATGTTTTGAATCGCTTGATTCCATAATTGGTCTATAAATGAACCATTTTTTTCGAATTTATTAACTACAGTCATTTCATTCCCTCCTAATAGGACACATTTAACTCCTGGTAAGTTAAGTGAAATCTATTTACGTTTAATTTGATCTTCCTTCTAACCAATCACCAATCGTTGGATACGTTATTTTTGAAGCTTTACTTCCAAAAGCAATAGACGTATGCCCAACTGGTAGGTTTATATATTGTTTGTCTTTACTGGATATGCGATTCATTAATGCTTCTACTTGATGCGGTGGAGCAATGTTGTCAATCTCACCCGATAAGTTTAGGACATTAGCAGTGATTTCCGCAAGACTCACCTGACGTCCACGAATAACAAGTTCCCCTTTAATCAGCTTGTTTTTTTGATAAAATTCACGAATCCACTGACGATAGGATTCACCCGGAAATGGAATGCCATCGTTTAACCATTTTTGCAGAAGTTTAAAGCTCTTTATAAAACTTTCATTCTCAGCACGTTCAAAAAGACTAACATAAGGGCCATAAATATTTGCCATTGGTTTTAGTAGTTTGTTTCCAAAGTCAATCATTTCAGGTGGTATATTACCGTATGTTTGCACCACTTTATCAATATCAAAATGTTTCTCATCTAGCATAGCACCATAAAGGCCTGTATCTTCAAAATCAAATGGAGTCGTCATAAAGATAAGGTTACGAATTGGCATTTCAGGGTGCAAAGCTGCAAATATTGAAGTAATTGTACCGCCCATGCAATATCCAAGAATGGATACTGCATCCGCATTTGATTTTCGCAAAACTTTACGAACTGCCCGAGGGATGTAGTCCATAATATAATCATCTAATTTCATATTTTTATCTTCAATGCCTGGTGTACCCCATTCAAGGAGATAGACGTCAAAGCCCCGATTCACCAGATATTCAACTAAACTGCCACCCTTTGTTAAATCCATGATATAGGGCTTATTAATCAGTGCATAAATCAAGAGAAGCGGAGTTTTATGTTTTTTCGGTTGTTCTGAAATATAGCGATATAGCTTTGTTTTATTCCGAGTCCAAATGACTTCTTTCGGTGTTGGGCCGACCTCTGGTTCGGCATCCTTCACTAACACTTGAGTTACGCTTTTTAAACGTCTATACATCTGTTGATACTCCTCAGGTATCATTTCGATAAAATTTTCGTATTCTTTTGACATAAGATTGGTCATAACTCTCCACCCTTTAGCATGTATAATTGTTAAAAATAAAGCGTTTTCAATTCGCGTTTTTCACTGTACTGTTAGACAGATCCTTTTGTATTCGTAACTTTCGGCGAATTTAATAAAGTTAAGATTTGATTCAGTTTAGCATCAAGACTCTTCATATCTTTTTTCAAATTTGTTATTTCACGTTGCAGTTCCACTGCCTCTCTTTGATTATCCTTCGATTCCTGCAAAAATCCTTCTAAATCATCCACTTTGGCATCTATATTTACAATCTGAGAGGAAACATGCGCAAGGTCATTTTTTGATGGTAGATTTGCAAACTCATAATATCGTTCAGTTGTTTCATTCAACATTTTTTTAAAGTGAAGATTCATCTCCAATATCTGGCTGATCGCTTGAGTTGGAAATTCCTTCGTTACTTGATCATCTAACAGATTACTATACTTCGAATAATAATTTTTCCACATATCATAAAAATTGTTTTCCATCTTTTCTCCTCCTATTTATTGGAACACATCCTACAATGGAATGTTTCCATGCTTTTTTTTCGGTCTTACTTCTTTTTTTGTTCTAAGCATCTCTAAAGACTGTTTCAGAACTTTTCTTGTATCTCTTGGATCGATTACGTCATCCACCATTCCATGAGAAGCCGCAACATAAGGATTCGCAAACATATTTCGATATTCTTCAATTTTTTCCGAACGTGTTGATGCCGGATCACTGCTTTGATTAATTTCTTTTGCAAAGATAATATTTGCTGCTCCTTCCGGTCCCATTACGGCAATTTCCGCATTTGGCCAAGCAAATACAATGTCCGCACCAATTGCTTTTGAATTCATAGCGACATAGGCCCCGCCAAATGCTTTTCTTACTATGACGGTTATTTTAGGAACTGTTGCTTCTGAATAGGCGTAGAGAATTTTTGCACCATGACGAATGATACCTCCGTGCTCTTGATTGACGCCAGGGAAAAAACCTGTAACATCTTCAAAAGTTATGATTGGGATGTTAAAAGAGTCACAGAATCGAATGAATCTGGAAGTCTTGTCCGAAGAATTAATATCTAGACCGCCAGCCATTACTTTAGGCTGATTGGCAACAACTCCTACACTATTCCCATCAATTCTTCCAAAACCAACGACGATATTTTTTGCATAGTCCTTTTGAACTTCCATAAAGTACCCTTGATCTAAAACTTGTTCTAATACCTTACGAATATCGTATACTTTCGTTCCATTGAGAGGTACTAGGTCAAGTAAATCTTCCCGCCAATCATCCTCTTCTAAGCATTCCATAGACTGCGGCTTTTCCGTATTATTTTGTGGCAGAAAGGAAATTAATTTTCTTACTTCATCTAAGACCTCTGGTTCGGAATCGCTAGTAAAATGCGCACAACCACTTATGGAGGAATGAACCTTTGCACCGCCCAGATTCTCCGCAGAAATCTTCTCTCCCGTTACCGTTTCAATAACCTTTGGCCCTGTTATAAACATTTGACTTGTTGTATCTACCATAAATACAAAATCAGTAATGGCTGGAGAATACACTGCCCCACCTGCACATGGGCCCATAATGACAGAAATTTGCGGGATTACCCCTGAATAAATGGCATTCCGATAAAAAATCTGACCATATCCGTCCAAGGAAACGACTCCTTCTTGAATCCTAGCACCGCCAGAATCATTTAACCCAATAATCGGAGCCCCATTTTTGGCTGCCAAATCCATAATTTTGCAGATTTTTAATGCATGCATCTCACCTAATGCGCCGCCAAAAACGGTAAAATCTTGGGCAAATACGTAGACTAGACGGCCATGAATTTTCCCGTAACCCGTCACAACTCCTTCCCCTGGACTTTCCAATTTATCCATACCGAAGTTGGTTGCACGGTGCTTGATAAATGAATTTAATTCCACAAAGGAATCATCGTCCAACAATAAATCAATTCGTTCCCTTGCAGTTAGTTTCCCTCGATTATGCTGGGTATCAATTCGCTCGTCACCGCCGCCAAGCATGATCTTACTTTTCCTATCCCATAAATCATAAATTTTCTCATAAACTGTGCTCATTGGAAATTTCCACTTCCTCTGTTCGAATTATGTTATGAAGTCTGCTTCACTAAGAAAAGAGGTTGGCCGTATTCTACCAGTTGACCATTCTCGACGAGTACTTCAACGATCTCTCCATCCATTTCTGCTTCAATTTCATTAAACAATTTCATTGCTTCAACGATACAGACAACTGTTGACTTTTCAACCTTATCCCCAATTTTTACATAGGGAGCCGCGTCGACTGAAGGTGCCTTGTAATACGTCCCAACCATAGGAGAAACAATTTTTAATAGGTTTTTAGTTTCCGGAATTTTTGGTGTTATTTCTTCTTTTTCAGTGTTTTCCTTCGTCGCTGCGGCTTGACTAGACGCTACTGAAAGTTCATTCGACTTGCTTGCGGCTAAAAGAACAGGTGCCTCCAAAATAGCAGGAGCAGCCAGATTAATAGATTTATTTTCTTGTATAACAGAATGATTAATCATTGAACTTTTTCTAACGAAAATTCGAGCATCTCCCTTTTCAAGTTCTAAGCAGTCTACTGTCGATCCATCAATAAGTTTAATGATTTCTCTTATTTCCTGAATTTTATACATCTTAATCTCTCCTTAATTAACTAGATGAATTACACTTCTAACGGTAATGGATTCGTTTCGATAAATTTTGTGTTAAACTGTCCTTTTACAAAACTCTCATGTTCAAAAAGTTTTTGATGGAATGGAATAGTAGTTTTGATTCCACTAATAACAAATTCATCAAGTGCCCTCTTCATGCGCGCGATCGCCTCTTCACGATTTTTTCCCCAAACAATCACTTTTGCTGCCATCGAATCATAATAAGGAGAAATTTCGCATCCAGGATAGAGAGCGCTATCTACTCGTACACCATATCCCCCCGGTGGAAGATACATTTCAACTCTCCCTGGAGAAGGCATAAAATTCTTTGCCGGGTTTTCTGCATTAATACGGCATTCAATTGCCCAGCCATTGATTTTAATATCTTCCTGACGATAAGAAAGAGGGTAGCCTGCTGCCACCGAAATTTGCTCTTTGATTAAGTCAATGCCAGTAACCATTTCTGTAACAGGGTGTTCTACCTGAATGCGGGTATTCATTTCCATAAAATAGAACTGACCGTTTTTATCTAATAAAAACTCAACAGTCCCCGCTCCATGATAGTTAACAGCTTTTGCTGCGGCGATTGCGGCTGCACCCATCTGTTTACGAGTATCTTCCTCAAGGGCTGGTGACGGTGCTTCTTCTACCAGTTTTTGATGGCGTCTTTGAATGGAACAGTCTCTTTCCCCTAAATAAATGACATTACCAAGCCTATCCCCAATAATTTGAATTTCCACATGGCGTGGTTCCTCAATGTATTTTTCCAGATACACACCGGCGTTTCCAAATGCGGTTTCAGCTTCTTTCTGTGCTTGACGAATTGCTTTTCGTAATTCCTCTTCATCCCCTGCTACTCTCATTCCCTTGCCACCGCCGCCAGCTGTTGCCTTAACAATGACAGGGAATCCAATATCCTTAGCTATCATAATAGCTTCTTCAAGATCTTCAATTAGACCATCTGTACCTGGAACGGTAGGCACTCCTACACTTCTCATGGTATCTCTCGCGACCGCTTTATCCCCCATTTTATTAATGGCTTCTGCTTCTGGGCCAATAAATGAAATATTGTAATCACCGCAAATTTCAGCAAACGTACTGTTTTCTGCCAGAAAACCATAACCAGGGTGGATCGCATCCGCATTCGTTAATTGAGCAACGCTTATTATATTTACAATTTTCAAATAGCTTTCTGAAGATGACGAGGGTCCTATACAATAAGCCTCGTCCGCCATTTGCACGTGCAGGGCTTCTCGGTCTGATTCAGAATAAACCGCAACCGTGGATATCCCCATTTCCTTGCACGCCCTAATTACACGTACAGCAATTTCTCCTCGATTCGCAATAAGAACCTTTTTAAACATGTACAAGTTCCTTTCCAATTGTAATTTTATTTAAGAGTTTACTAGTACTTTTTTGAACTCTTCCGCTAGTAAAGGAACCACCTCAAACAAATCACCCACAATACCGTAGTCGGCTATTTGAAAGATTGGGGCTTCCGGATCTTTGTTAATCGCCACGATAACTTTGGAGTTGGACATCCCGGCTAAATGCTGAATTGCACCTGAAATTCCACAGGCAATGTACAAATCTGGGGTGACAACTTTTCCCGTCTGTCCGATTTGCAGTGAATAATCGCAGTATTCAGCATCACAGGCACCACGGGAAGCACCTACCGCCCCGCCTAGGACATCAGCCAATCCCTGAAGCGTCTTGAAACCTTCAGGGGATTTAACCCCTCTTCCACCAGAGATGACGACTTTAGCTTCTGATAAATCTACACCACTAGTTGTTTTTCGCACTACTTCTTTTACAACCGTCCGTAATTCTTTGATTTCAGCATAAAAATGGACAATCTCAATTGTTCCGCTGATTTCTTCCACCGGGATGTTATTTGGACGTACAGTTGCGAATGGGATGCCAGATACTACTTTCTTTTTCTCAAACGCTTTTCCGGAAAAAACAGGACGTGTAAAGATAACGTCATCTTCTTCCACCTGAACATCAATGACGTCAGATATAAGTCCAAGCCCCAACCGCGCTGCAATGCGCGGTGCGAGATCTTTCCCGATTGATGTATGTGGCATGAAAATAGCTTCTGGTTTGACTTCATTAATAACCTGTCTCAAGCTTTGAGAATATGCATCCGTTGTATAAACATCGAGTTCTTGGTTGCCTACAATATATACTTTATTTGCCCCATGTTTCCCTAAAACATTTGCATAATGAGCAGCATCACTGCCGAATGCCACAGCTATTATTTCTCCGCCTTCCGCAATGCGTTGCGCAGCTGTCAACGACTCCAGTGAAACACCTCTTAGGTTCCCAGCTTTAGCTTCCGTCACCACTAGTACTTTTCTCATGTTAGTTCTCCTCCTGTGTGTTAGATTGCCTTCGCTTCACTGCGAAGAAGTACAGCCAGTTCAGAAACTTGAGCTTTGATGTCACCCTCCAAGATACGTCCTGCTCCTTTTTTCGGCGCAAAAAATGTCTCGGTAGTTATTGTCTTTACTTCTAGCACTTCTTCCATATGTAAATCATCAATCTCAATCCGCTCAATTGGCTTTTTCTTCGCTTTCATGATGCCATGCAAGGAAGGATAGCTCGGTTCATTTAATCCCTGTTGCGCTGTGACCAAAACTGGAAGAGATACCAAGACAACCTCTTTATCTCCTTCAACATCACGCTCGATCACCGCTTCGTTTCCAACAATCGCAAGCTTCGTAATCGTCGTCACTTGTGGAATATTGAGTTCCTCTGCAAGACGCGGACCAATTTGTCCACTGCCATAATCAACTCCCACATTACCGGCTAATATGATGTCAAATTCCCGATTTTTAATAACGGCCTCAAGAATTTTAACTGTACTGTATTCATCAAGATTTAAATCATCGCTATTAATGATAATCGCTTTATCCGCACCCATCGCAAGCGCCGTTCGCAGCCCATTCTCTTCACGTTCCGGTCCTACCGTGATAACCGTTACTTCCCCACCGTGCAAAGACCGCAATAGAAGCGCTTCTTCAATCGCATATACATCGTAAGGATTGATGATGAAGTTTACCCCTTCTTCACTAACGGTGCCGTATTGGAACGCAATTTTTTCCTCCGGATCGAACGTTTGTTTCATCAATACTAAAATGTTCATGTTTTCGTATCCCCTTCTGATGTAATATTTTTAATGCAGTATAGAACTGAAAAAGGATTTTCGTTCTTAAATAAAAAACATTGTAAGTTTGGAGAATATGATTGCTCTACTGAATCCTTGATGGTAATTTCGCTTCAAAAATCCCTGAAACTTTTACATCGCCTTCACAGTCTTTCGCCAGTACTTCAGCTATCACGAGGTTGTCAGCTTTTTTCTCTATCACTCTGCCAACAATTTCGATAGATTCTCCGGGATACGTCATTTTACTAAAACGTACTTGTATTCTCTTAATGTTTTTTCGTGGTATCCATGATGTAACTCCTTGGGATAACATCCCCATGATTAACATTCCGTGAGCAATAATTCCTGTGCCAGCTTGCTCCCCAACCTCTTCAACGGTATGTAGTGGATTAAAATCTCCAGATGCCCCTGCAAATCTTACGAGCTGAACTCGTGTAATTGGATCTTTTTTCAGAACAGGAAATGAATCTCCCACCTGCAAATCTTCAAAAAACATGATTTATTTCTCCCCTATCATCAGGTACTATTTAATGACGGTGAACTAACGTAATTTTAGCAATTGCCACTAATTCGCCTTTTTGTTTGGTAAATCTGGTTTCTTCCGTAACAAAATCCATTCCGCCAGAAGAACCGATTTTGGTATCTGCCCGAACAATCTTACTCGTAACATGAAGCTCATCCCCGGCATAAATATCGCCAAGATATTCATACTCTTGTTCGCCATGCAATATTTTTAATGGGTTTAATTTCAATACTTCCATTTTTTCTTGAAAGCCATATCCGCCATGATATTCAATGACTTGCAAAAAGGTAAGCGGAACGGGAATGCCATCATAACCTGCATCCCTCGCTGCCTCTAAGCTATAGTAAATCGGGTTATCATCACCAATGGCGATGGCTAATTCTTTTATTTTCCCTTTTTCCACTGCCATTCTGTAAGGTTCTAACTCAAGTCCAAGTAAATCTTTCACATCCGACAAGTTCTTCCACCTCTTTAAAATAGTAGCTTCTTACTAACTTTGATTAAATTTTGAATTTTTTTTATTGTTTCAGCAGATTTCCAGCTATAACAAGACGCTGAATTTCTTGTGTTCCTTCATAGATTTGAGTGATTTTTGCATCTCTCATATAACGTTCTACCGGGTATTCCCTTGTGTAGCCATATCCTCCAAATATTTGGATAGCCTCTAGCGTAACTTCCATTGCAGTGTCTCCGGCTAAAAGTTTGGACATTGCCGATTGATGCACATAAGGGATTCCTTGGTCCTCTCGCCAGGCAGCTTGATATGTCAATAAACGAGAGGCTTCTATGTTTGTAGCCATATCGGCTAGTTTGAATTGTATAGCTTGAAGCGCGCTAATCGGTTTGCCAAATTGGAAGCGATTCTTCGCATATTCGACAGCTTTATCAAACGCTCCCTGAGCAATTCCCACCGCTTGGGCAGCTACACCATTTCGACCGCCGTCAAGGGTCATCATGGCAATCTTGAACCCTTCGCCCACTTGTCCCAAGAGATTTTCCTTTGGAACGCGGCAGTCCTCAAAAATCACTTCCGTTGTTGCGGAGGAGCGAATGCCCATCTTTTTCTCCTTCTTTCCTACAGAAAATCCTGGGAAGTCCTTTTCCACAATAAATGCGGTAATCCCCTTATGCTTTAGTTCCGGATTGGTCTGGGCAAAGACAATATAGGTATCCGCATAACCACCGTTGGTAATAAAAATCTTCGAACCGTTCAAGATCCACTCATCGCCTTTAAGTACCGCAGATGTTTTCATTCCGCTGGAATCAGATCCGGATCCTGGTTCTGTCAAGCAATACGCACCCATGCTTTTTCCCTCTGCCATGACTCGCAAATATTTTTGTTTTTGTGCCTCCGTTCCGAACTTGAAAACAGGCCATCCGGCTAACGATGTATGGGCGGCAAGAGTAGTCCCTATGGAAGCATCCACCCGGGAAAGTTCTTCCACCGTGATCACATAACTCATATAATCGGCACCGGCACCACCGTATTCCTCTGGCCAAGGGATTCCGCATAAGCCAAGTTCTGCCATCTTCCGCCAAATCTTGATATCAAAGTATTCTTCTTCATCTCGCTGTGCTGCAGTTGGCTCACATTCGTTCAGTGCAAATTCGCGCACCATTTTTTGCATCATCTGATGTTCTTCTGATAATAAAAAGTTCATTGTTAGACCCCTCTTTAATATATTTTGTGCATCCTATTTCGCCCGAGTATGTTGAGCGAGCGATTGCTCAATACGAAGATAGCTGTAATAACTCCCACCTTTTCAAGGATGGGAATTTAATCGCAATTTACACTTTTTGCTCGATCATCTTTCGGGTATAGACGGTTACCCACTTCCTTGGCAGCAGTCCCACTGATTTAGCCATAATTTTATTTTTAAAGCCTGGAATAATCACTGTTTTATTCTTCATTAACCCTGCAAAGCCACACTTGGCAACTGCTTCTGGGTCCATCAAGTTCTTTATGAAAATTTTTGTTCCTGTTGCTGCCAACCCTTCCGTGAGCGGTGTTTTCGTTGAAGGGGGACATAATACACTAACATGAACTCCGGTTCCTTTTAGTTCTTCCGCAATCGCTTCTGAAAAGGTTAAGACATACGATTTGCTTGCCCCATACATCGACATCCCTGGAGTTGGCTGAAAGGCCGCCGTTGAAGCCACATTTAAAATTTTACCTTGCTTTCGTTTAACCATTTCACCCGCTATCAGTCTGGTTAAATACGTGAGTGAAATCATGTTAAGCTGCAGGCATTCCAATTCTTTCTTAATATCCAATTCCGTCATTAACCCTAATCCGCCTGCACCGGCATTATTAATCAAAATATCGATGTTGATACCTATGTTTTTCAAGTGCAGATGCAAGTTCTCTACTGTTACATGGCTGCTTAAGTCACCGGCAAAAGTATTTACTTTCACTCCATACTCCTTTTGTAAAATCTCAGCCTGTTGTTCCAACAATGTTGCGTCTCTAGCAACTAATACCAAGTTATAGCGATGGCCTGCGAAAACTTTTGCGAATTCCAAACCGATCCCTTTAGTAGCGCCTGTAATCAAAACTGTTTCTGTTGGCATATGTTTTTTAGCCCCTTACGTTTGGAATATTCTAAAATTTATAAATATTATCATATTATTGATTATACTCATTAGTATAAATTAAATAAAATTAAAGATTTTAATATATAAATAAGTGTTATTAATATTAAGATAGTGAAAACTATTAATTTTTCTAATTTCCTGGAATTAAAAAGAGTTACGCATAATAAAAAGAGAAGCCTCGTCGTCACTTAGACACCCGGGCTTCTCTTTTTATTACCAGATTTATTTATTAAAACGCAGTCACATCAACGGGTTCAATTCCTTCAGCCTCGCAATAGTCAAGGTATCTTTTCAGGAATGATTCCCAGTTATCTCGTGCAATAATTTCTCCATTCTCACCCAGATAGTCTAATGTTCCTTCCACAATATTGAAGGTAATAACGTCTTCATCCCCTACAGCTGAAGGTGTATGTGTGGAGCCAGCAGGTTCAAAAACCATGTCGCCAGGTTTGGAGATCCAAGACTCCTCTAGATATCTCCAAGATCCTTGTACGGTATAAACAATGACTTGTCCAGGATGAAAATGGGCAGGAAGCTGCATTTTCGCAGGTACATATAATAAGGTAATATTCTGTCCTGTCACAGGGTTGACTTTAAGCAATTTAAATTTCGCATCTCCGAAATAAGGAACCCAAGGCAATTCATCTACATTAACATTTCCTGCATGATATGCTACTGCTGCTTGTACATTTTTTACATTACTCACTAAAATTCCCTCTTCCATTGTATATTTTTAAATTCGCATGCTGTTAACGCTTACATTATTCAGCTACTTAACTTCTTTGAATTTATAATCTCAGTATATTTTTAATTTTCAGCTAAGTAAAATTAACATTTTTAATGTGCAATTAAGTTTGATTAATTTACACTGTTCGTTGTTTGGATGGAATTTACTTAGCCCCAAGGCCCCCATCAAGAACCAATATTTGTCCCGTACAATAATTAGAAGCTGCTGAAGCAAAGTAAAGGAGAGCACCTACTAAATCATTGTCATTGCCTAACCTTCTAACTGGAACTTGGGAAGCAATGAAAGGACCTGCTTTGTGTACAAGTGTTCCCGGTATTTCTGGGTTATTCATTCCAGTAGTGAACACTCCAGGAGCAATGGAATTTACATACACTCCATGGCGACCCCACTTAACTGCAAGATCCTTCGTTAAAGTCATAACGGCACCCTTACTAGTTGTATACCCTACAGAATCTACTGCTTCTGGATCGACGCCTTTAAAACCAATACTAGAAGAAATGTTAATGATTTTTCCGTATGCGTTTTCAATCATATGTTTTCCTACAGCTTGACACATTAAGAATGTACCAGTCACATTTGTATCAAGCATAGCTTGCCATTGCTTTAAAGGCATTTCAGTAGCAGGTGTTTCAAAAACCGTTCCGCTGCTGTTGACTAAAATTCCGATTTTCCCAAAATGAGAAACCGCTTTCTCTAAGCCTTGAACGACAGATTCAGGATTTGTTACATCCACTGCTAGAGCAAGTGCTTGTTTTCCTAATGCCTCTATTTCTTTTACAACTTCTTCGCAAACCTCTAACCGACGAGAACATACTACAACGTTTGCACCTGCCTCAGCTAGAGCCAGTGCCATTACACGCCCTAGACCGCTGCCGCCTCCGGTAACGATTGCTGTCTGTCCGGTTAAATCAAACAATTGTTTTAATGACATTTTACATTTCCCCCTAATTAAGAATATTCAAAGATTTTAAAAATCTTATTGATATTGATTGTACTAGTAAATTATAATGAAATAAAATTAAAGATTTTAATGTGTAAATAAGTATTACTAATATTGAAAAAGGGGTACAGCAATGAATATTGAACAATTACTATATATCGTTGAAGTTGCTAAATACAATTCATTGTCTATTGCGGCACAGAATCTACATGTAACTCAATCCACAATCAGTCAGTCCATTACCAACTTTGAAAAGGAGCTAGGGATTAAAATTCTTAAACGGTCACGGGGACATGGTGCTGTCCCAACCGATGAAGGCAGAATCATTCTAAAGCTTGCCTACGAAGTACAAAAAAAACTTGAAGAAATAAAAGAGACAGCCAACTTAATGAATTCCACAGAAGTGGGGGAACTAAAAATTTCTTCTCTACCAGGTTTAATGACCTTTCTAGTAAAAGCAATATCTGCTTTTAGACATGATTATCCTCACGTAAATCTGGAGGTAACCGAAAAAAGTGGTACTGCTGTGATTGAAGATGTCAGGCAGCATAAGACTGATTTCGGATTGATTACATATTCTAGTGATTTGACCGTAAACATGGAAGGAATAGCTTTTGAAGCACTCATAGAGGGGAAACAGAAAGTATATGTTTCTAAGCATTCGCCCTTAGCGTTTCTAGGTACCGTAACACCAAATGATATACTTGATCAAACTCTCGTCACCTATAAAGGTGAATTAATGCAACATTTTGTAAAAGATTTTTTTAACAGATATAAGCCCTTGAAAATCCTATTTACATCAAATAATATGGATGGTCTTCTCCAAGCGATCAATGAAAATTTGGCCATTTCATTTGCTCCTGATTTCGTAATGAAAAATTATCCCTCTGTCATCAATGGAGATATAATTCCGGTAGATTTGATAAATCATAGCACTGTAAATATTTCTTTAGGGTTGGTTCGATCAGAAAATAAACATTTATCCACTTTTGCCAACAAATATATTCAATATCTGAAATCTGAAATTATTAAAAGTTAAGACAGAAAAAAAGAGAAGCAACTACGTCCAAAATGGACTTAGTGCTTCTCTTTTTATAGGAATCTATTAGTATTATTAAATCCTGAGTTCCTTTTTCCACCAACGCCAGGATCAGATTCTCGGGAATTCCTATACACCCGATTTTATTCCATCTTCCTCTTCAATATGATCATCAGCATAAGTCTCGGAAATCTTATCCAGACAATTCCAGCACTTACTGCGATTTCGCTCCATAATGGCCAATTCTTCATTGCAATCTACACAACAATCCATTCCATCAACAGCTTTGTTATTTTTACACATATTTCTTCCCCTCCTCGATTAAATCATGATTTTTTAAACAATCACTGTTTCCTCAGCTTTTATCGTTGTGTCAGTTTGCTTCGCAGGACGTACAATCGCCCAAAACAATAATCCGAAAACAAACATAACCAATGAAGTTACTAGGAACCCATAACCATATCCAATTGCCTCAGTTCCTGAATTTTCAATAAAATTCCCGAATATAACTGGAGCAATAATACTTGTTGAACTAGAAAGAGCAACATATGTCCCTTGTGCTTTTCCTATGTTTTTGGTAGAAAAGAAATCCATTAACATGGCAGGTGCGAGTGATAGAATAACAATCGCAAAACCTGGAGCAAGGATGAAGAACAAGATGGAGATAGCACTTGAATTCACGACACTTCCTAGATATAAACAAATAGCGGATAGCACCATTGAAATACCTGCAAGATTTACTCGTGCTTTTCGAATATCTCCTGTTTTACGATAAAGCCGATCTGATATCAAGGCAAATCCAATTTGGCAAATGGCAGCGAAGAGAAAAGGTAAAGACACTGCCATTTTTAATATTTTTCCATCAAAATGTTGAATTTTGGCAAAGTATGCTGGGAACCAAACCGCTTGAACAGACAATAACCAATAGGCACAGCCTGCACACAAAACGGTAAAAATAAAATTTTTAGAAAGAAGATGCGGAAGAAATTGACGCCAAGAAACCTTAGAAGGGATGAATGAGTTCTTATCCTCTTGTTCAAATGTAGGCAACCCGATTTCTTTTGGGCTTTCTTTTCCGAAAATCATCCATAATACTGTAACAATAAGTCCAACAATCCCCATTGCGATAAAAGCAGATCTCCATCCATTTTGACTGATCAAGGAGATTAATAATGGAGAAGCAATCGCTGGCCCGATTGTTGCTCCAAAGAGAACTGCGCCAAAACCTATACCATGTCTGTGTTTAGGGAACCATTTTCCTATTAAAGAAGTGGATATCGCGATGGCTGGACCTTCTCCTGCTCCCAAGATCATTCTTGAAAACATTAATAAAGACAGACTGGAAACAAAAGGTGTGGTAAATTGAACAGCCAGCCATATAAACATGATCCAAGTAAACATTTTTTTCGTGTTTTTGGAATCGGCCATGCCCCCAATAATTAAAGAAGATATGGTAAAGAACCAAAAGAATGAGCTTCCAACAACTCCCCATTCTGAAGGACTTAAATTTAACTCTTTCATTAAGGGAACGGAAACTAAACCGATGATAATTTTATCAACTTGGTTGACCATTCCGGAAGCAACTAGAATTAATAATATAATCCAAGAATATTTTGGTGTTTTCAATGTAAAATTCTCCCCTTCTTTTCTACTAATTAAGGAACATCTTTTCATAAAAATCTGCAAGGCACTCCCATCAACATAAAGCTATTCGTCTTCTTATGAAAATGATTGTAAAGGTAATTCTTCTATGTTTAAACACCTGTTATTTATTAAAACATTACTTCATTTTTCTAATTGCGCCAGCTGTTTTTTCACGTACAGGTATACCACCGCGACCTGCTTTACCTGTTTTTTCATCAATAAACATAGCGAAATCGGGAGCAATTTCTCGCCCATTTGGCATCGTGAGCCACAATCTTAATAAATGACGTTTGCGTTCGGGTTCTTCATAATCTTCATATAAAGTACGTGAATGAAGAACAGTATAATTATTTACGAATTGCATATCACCAGGTTCCATCATCATATCGATATGCATGTTTTCATCATGAAGGAGAGAATCCATTAAGTTATATGCTTCTATTTCTTCCTTTGACAAAAGGATACCTGTTTTCGCTTGTGCTGATTCGACATATCCACGATTATATCTGCAGCTTAATTTACCTTTGTAATAGCTAAAGACTGGTGATGAATATACTGGAGATTCTCCTGGGGCTTCTTCACCACGACGATCCAAGCAGTATGGACGATAAAGAATTTCAAGGTACTCTGGGTACTTCTCCAGAATTTCATTATAAACAGCCATCGAGCTTACAATACTGCTAAATCCCCCGGATTTAGCCTTCCGAAGACTTAATAATCCGACTACGTCAGATCCATCTGGGTGAAAGGGAAGATGTGCATTCGTTTGGTAACCGCGTACATTGGAATCATTAATGTTCAAACCTTGGTCAACGACATGCCCTAAAAGATCACCTTTTGCGTTTTGAGTTACCGGGATGCCCAAATGTACTCCGAGACCCCAGTAAATAATGCTTGCCTCTTCATCCGTATACCTTTCCATTGGTAATCCACGAATTAACAAAAATCCTTTCCCATTTTCCAACTCGTCAATAAAGTAATCGATTTCATTAGAGAGATCAGGGATGGGGAAGTCCTCCTTGTTAAAATCTGGTGCTTTTAAACCCTTTTGTTTCACAAAATATAAAGCGCTTTCAAGAGAAGCAATTGTTTTCTCAGGCAAATAATAAATCCATGAATCATCTTTAGTTAGATCAATACCTTTCCACGCTGCAGGTCCTTGAATTTTTTCCTTTAAAATGGGCGGCACCTATATTCCTCCTTCCTTTTCTAATACACTTTTTATCTGTAGTAGACAATGTTCGGGCTGTTTCCTACTAAAAGAGTAACTCCCTCGTTTTTACCATTCTTCTTGATACAATTAATCCTATTGAACGATGTTCCCCCCTTTATTAATATAGAATCGCTTTAATAGCATTGTGACTGTGATAATAGTCATTACATTAATTATATTCATAATTTTCAGTTAAATAAAATTAAAGATTTTAACTTACATGTAAATAATACTAATATATATAAATATTACCTCCATTTACAATGGAAAATTTCAACATCCTATTATATTAGTCCAACTAAAGTACAAATTAAAATCTTTAATTTTATATAAATATTATTTAAAGGTAGAATCAAATAAAGAAAAGAAACAATATTCTAAAAAATCACCATCCACTATTACTAGGGAATCAATACAGGAGGTTGAACGATGGACTTAAAGTTATCCGGAAAAAAGGCACTTATTGTTGGGGGAAGCCGTGGTATTGGTAAAGCTATTGCCCGCCAGTTGGCTCTCGAAGGTGTAGATTGTACGATTTGTTCAAGAAACGAATCCACTCTAAAGATTACTGCAGAGGAATTGGCAAAAGAAACGAACCGAACTATCTATCCGATTGTGGCAGATACCACTGACCCTAACTCTATCCTAAATCTAGTTGAACAATCCGCAGCAGCAATGGGAAGTATTGATATATTAATCAACAGCGGTGCCCGCGTTGGCGGCCAGGAGCCAGAGGATTTTTATAGTATTAAAGATGAACTTATTATGAAAGATTTTGAAGAAAAGTACATGGGTTATTTTCGCTGTATCCGAGCTGTTGCACCTTATATGATAGAAAATAAATGGGGCCGTATCATAAATATAAGTGGTCTTGCTGCCAGAATTGGCGGTAATTACTTTAGTTCCGGTCCGCGTAATGCATCTGTTGTCCATATGACGAAATCCGCCTCATTGGAATTAGGAAAGCACGGAATTAACGTTAATGCTGTTTACCCAGGTATAGTCGATACGGAAACGTTTAGAGATCGAGTCACTAATGAGGAAGCTATACGCCAGGTAGAATCACTAAATTCCCTCGGCCGCTTGATAACTGCAGAGGAAATTGCTTATGTCGTTACCTTCCTAGCCTCACCTTTGTCAGCATCGATTACTGGTGATGTTATCCCGGTAACTGGCGGCATTGGAAATACCGTTTATTTCTAAAATACTTGGTTGTTACTATTATCTGTTTCATAGATTTCCAATTAATAGTCTATAAAACAGATAAATATAAAACGAGCCTCATTAACTTGTGAGGCTCGTTTTATTTAGATTTTTATCGAATATTTTGCTGTAAGTAAGAATTTGTTAATCTTAGAAACAGTTGCTTCAATGTTGTTAGAGAAAATAGCCATGTGTGCAAAAAAGCCGTGTACCATACCGGGTTCACATGCATATTCAACCTGCACACCAAATTTTTTCAGACGATCAGCAAAAGCCCTACCTTCATCCCGAAGCACATCATTTTCCGCTGTGATAACTAATGCTGGCGGGAGACCACTTAAATCTTCAGCGACCAAGGGTGAAGCGTACTCATTACACTTGTCCTCTTCATTCCTTAAATAATGATCACGGAACCAAATCAGCTGTTCGCGATCCAGACCAAATCCTTTCTCAAATGTTTGATGGGATTCCGTATTGCACTCAAGGTTTGTCGGAGGATAAAGTAAGACCTGAGCAGTGATGTCGGGACCTTTTCTATCTCTCGCCATCATCGTAACTACTGTTGCTAGATTTCCACCTACGCTATCCCCTCCTACTGCCAATCTTGAAACATCTCCGTTAAAGGAAGTCCCTTTTTCATACACCCATTCCAAAGCCGAATATGCGTCTTCGACAGCAGTCGGAAACTTATACTCTGGTGCAAGACGATAGTTTACGGATACAACAATACTATCCGTTCTATTAGCGATCATTCGACAGCTTGCATCCGTTGATTCAATGTCTCCGAGAACCCATCCCCCACCATGGTAGTATATAAATAGAGGAAAGGGACCTTGTCCATCTGGTATGTAAACCCGACATTTTATTTTTTCATTCTGGCTTACTGGAAGCATCAAATCCTCTACCTTTGAAAGCGGTTCTAATTTTACAGCAGGGCGAGGTGCCTTTGCTAGCATATCTCTAACTGTCTGAGGATCCATTTTATGAATAGGCGGCATCTGATTAAATGCTTGTAAATATTTTTCTGCTCTCGGATCTAAATTTATCAAGGAGAATCAACCTCACTTCAATTAATTTTAAAATTAACTCGGCTATATCCTAACCTTTTATTCTGGCCATAAGGCATTTTAAAAATCATAAAATGGTGATTTTATCCACCATATTTCGTTGAATAAAATCACCATCTCACTTGATATTAGAAATAATGGTGTTTTTTACGCCCACCAGCTTTTTATCTTTTTACAGGTACCCCGCCGATATAAAACTCGAAATCTGGGGCAATTTTACGACCATTTGGCATCATGAGCCATAATCTTAATAGATGGCGTTTCTTGTCGTCTTCTTCGTAATCTTCAAAATGAGTCCGTGAATGAAAAACGGTATAATTATTAACGAATTGCATATCACCAGGTTCCATCATCATATCAATATGGAAGTTTTTATCATGAGTGAGGGAATCGATAAAATCAAATACTTCGATTTCCTCTTCCGACAAAGGGATACCTGTTTTCGTTTGTGCTGATTGGACATATTGGCGAATATATCTGCAGCTTAATTTACCATCGTAATAGCTAAAGATAGGTGTATGAACAACTGGAGATTGACCTGGTGATTCTTCCCCGCGAAGATCATGGGCAAATGGACGATAGAGAATTTCAAGGTATTCTGGGTGTTTCTCCAGAATTTCATTATAAATAGACATCGCACTTGCGATACTGCTTAAACCGCCAGATTTCGCCTTGCGAAGACATAGTAATCCCACCACATCAGCTAAATCTGTGTGATAATCAAGATGTACATTCGTTTGGTAACCACGTACTTTTGTATTATCATTAAAGTCTTTACCTACGTTTTTGATATGCCCTAAGAGTTCCCCATTTTTACTTTGGATTATCGGTAGTCCCAAATGAAGTCCGAGACCCCAGTAAATAATGCTTGCTTCTTCGTCAGTAAACTGATCCATTGGTAATCCACGAATCAATAGAAACCCTCTTCCATTCTCCAGTTCGTCAACAAAGTAAGTAATTTCGTCAGCGAGTTCAGGAATCTGGAAATCCTCCTTTTTAAAATCAGGTGCTTTTAATCCCTTTTGTTGAACATGTAATACAGCCTTCTCCAGCGCAGTAATCGTTTTCTCGGACAAATAATAAATCCATGATTCATCTTTAGCCAGTTCAATTCCTTTCCACGCTGAACGGCCTTGAATTTTTTCCTTTAAGATGCCTGCCATAAATATGCCTCCTTAGGTAATTGGGTTGTTTCACTATAATTTGACTGACTATTGCGAATTTATTATTTAACTTATCTTTTAATTTTTAATTAAATGAACATATTATTTATAATTAAGTTTTATTAATATTAACTTCTAAGAATCTAACAAACTACCTGTTTAAAATACTCACTTGCTCCTTTGCCTCAATCACTTTGTGGCTTTCCTTTGCGGGACGTACACCGATCCAAAATAATAGTCCGATAATCAGCATCCCTATTGAAGAGGCTTGAAACGCATAACCATAACCTAATGCCTCAGTCCCTGCATTTTGGATAAGATATCCAAAGACGAGGGGAGCAATAATACTTGTTGTACTTGCAAGAGCAATGAACGTCCCTTGTGCCTTTCCAATGTTTTGAGGAGAAAAAAACTCCATCAATATAGCGGGCGCGAGTGAAAGAATGACATACGCAAAACCAGGTGCAAGGGTAAAGTATATTATGGACATAGGCGTTGAATTCACAGTATTTGCTAGATATATACATATAGCAGATAACATCATCATGAAACCAGCAAGATTAATTCGTGCTTTACGAATATCTCCTGTTTTACGATAAAGACGATCTGATAGTAAAGCAAACCCAAATTGGCAAAAAGCTGCAAAAAGAAATGGTAAAGACACGGCTAGTTTTAATGTTTGACCATTAAACTGTTGAATTTTGGCAAAGTAGGCTGGAAACCATACTGCTTGAACGGACAATAACCAATAGGCACACCCACCGCACAAAACGGTCAAAATAAAGTTTTTAGATAAAAGATGTGGGTAAAACTGGCGCCATGAAACCTTAGTGAGGCTAGACGACTGTTGCTCCTTTTGATGAATGTCAGGCAGCCCGATTTCTTTTGGACTCTCTTTACCGAAAATCAGCCATAAAACTAATACAATCAGCCCAAGAATACCCATGGCTAAAAATGCAGATCTCCATCCATATTGTTCAATCAAGGAAATTAATAATGGCGAAGCAATCGCTGAACCCCCTGTCGTTCCTAAGAGAACAGCACCAAAGCCTATTCCATGTCTATGTTTCGGGAACCATTTTCCTATGATTGCCGTAGATAGAGCGGGAGCTGGACCTTCACCTGCTCCCAAAAGCATTCTTGTTAACACTAGCAAAGACAAACTGGAAACAAAAGGGGTTGCAAATTGAACAATCAACCAGATTAAGGATATCCACGATAACATTTTTTTCGTGTTTTTAGAATCGGCCATGCCTCCAAGAATGATTGAGGAGAAGGTAAAGAACCAAAAGAATGAACTTCCTACAACTCCCCATTGCGAAGGGCTTAAATGTAACTCTTTCATTAATGGAACGGAAACCAAACCAATGATAATTTTATCTACTTGGTTGATCATACCGGAGAGAACAAGAAATAATAAAATAATCCAAGAATACTTTGGAGTGCTTGACATATATATATCCTCACTTTTTCCTATATAAGGAACACCTTTTCCTGAAATGAGAAAAGGTGTTCCCACTAGTTTTAACAAAGCTGCAGATGCAAAATTACTTTAAGGTTTCAACAATGCCGCCAGCTGTTTTATTACGAGGAGGCACACCGCCGCGACCCGGTTTTCCCGTATTCTCATCAATAAACATCGCGAAATCCGGGGAAATTTCCCGGCCATTTGGCATCGTGAGCCACAACCTTAATAAATGACGTTTTCGATCCAGTTCTTCATAGTCTTCATATTGAGTGCGTGAGTGAAGAACCGTATAATTATTGACGAATTGCATATCACCTGGCTCCAACATCATATTAAAATGCAAATTTTCATCATGAAGGAGGGAATCCAGTAAGTCTAATGCTTCAATTTCAACTTTAGACAGCTGGATACCTGTTTTCGCTTGTGCTGATTCGATAAATAAACGGACATATCGGCAGCTTAGTTTTCCATCATAATAACTAAAGATTGGTGATGTAAATACTGGAGATTCTCCTGGAGCTTCCTCTCCACGACGATCAAAGTTAAATGGTCGACAGAGAATTCCTAGATATTCGGGGTTCTTCTCCAGAATTTCATTATAAACAGCCATCGAGCTGATGATACTGCTGTGTCCACCGGATTTTCCTTTTCGCAGGCTTAACAATCCAACAACGTCAGATCCATCAGCATGAAAAGGAAGATGCAGTTTTGTTTGGTAACCGCGTACATTTGAATTTTCCAAGCTAAGACCTTGATCTCTAACATGCCCTAAAAGGTCACCATTAGCGTTTTGCGATACCGGAGTTCCCATATGAAGGCCGAGACCCCAGTAAATGATGCTGGCTTCTTCATCTGTATACCTTTCAATTGGTAATCCGCGAATTAATAGGAACCCTCTCCCATTCTCTAGCTCTTCAACAAAGTAATCAATTTCATCTAAAAGATCTGAAATCGGGAAGTCCTCCTTGTTAAATTCAGGAGCTTTTAAACCCTTTTGTTTAACATGTGCTAAAGCGTTCTCAAGCGAAGCAATCGTTTTTTCGGACAAATAATAAACCCAAGATTCATCTTTAGCCAAGTCAGTGCCTTTCCAAGCTACTGGCCCTTTAACTTTTTCCTTTAAAATGGTTGACATAAGTAATCCCCCTTTAATAATTTGGTATTTTCTTACTTTATTTCAGTCAATTCTCTTAACTCTCTTCGCAATATCTTCCCTGTTGAGTTCTTTGGCAGCTCTTTAAAAAATTCTACTTGTTTAGGAAGCTTGTACTTCACCAGCTTATCCTTACAGAATTCAATCATGTCATTCATGGAGAATTGCTCATCCTTGACTACGACGTAAGCTTTTACGCTTTCTCCGTATTCTCCATCAGGAACTCCAACTACGGCCGCCTCGACAACTGCAGGATGCTGATACAGGACTTCCTCCACTTCACGGGGATATACATTGTACCCCCCCACAATAATCATGTCCTTCTTGCGGTCAACAATGTAGATGTATCCTTCTTCATCCATTTTTGCGAGATCACCTGTGTAAAACCACCCGTCTTTAAAAGCTGCTGAAGTAGCTTCCGGCATCCCTAAATATCCCTTCATAACATTTGGTCCTTGAACAACTAATTCTCCGACTTCACCTCTCGGCAATTCTTTACCGAACTCATCTACCACTTTGCTTTGGACAGCTGGAATATTCAGGCCGATAGAACCTGGTTTGCGAGTTCCTTTTAATGGATTAATTGCGACGAGAGGAGCTGTTTCCGAAAGTCCATATCCTTCTAAGATAGAAACATTAAACTTGTTTTCAAAATTATGCAGCAGCTCGACCGGAATCGAGGCACCTCCAGAGATACACATGCGAATAGATTGGAAATCCTCCGCAGTTGCTTCAGGTAATTGATTGATAAAACTGTACATCGTAGGTACTCCTGCAAACACAGTTGCCTTTCTTTCTCGAATGGTGCTGACCACTTCGACAGGGCTGAAATTAGGCTGGATCAGGACTGTTGCCCCGCAAGCAATTGGTGCATTCAAACAAACTGTCATACAGAAAACATGAAACATTGGCAGGACAGCAACTACACGGTCATTTTCATTGAGTTCAAGTAATTTTGAAATAGAGTCTGCATTCGATGCTAAGTTCCGATGTGATAACATCGCACCTTTTGGTTTCCCGGTAGTACCTGATGTATACAGAATGACTGCAAGGTCTTCTTGATCAATGTAAGGGCTTCCACAAATATTCAGGCCTGTCTCCATGAGATGCTCCCATGCCCATTCCTGATTCTCAGCTTCTGTATAAATGACCAACTTTAGATTTTTCAATTGTTTCTTTACTTCTGATAACTTCGGCTCTACAGAGACGTGAGCAATGACCGCTTTGGCTTGACTATTATCTAATATGTAGCTGATTTCCCCTTGGGTAAACAAAGGATTGATCGGTACAACAAATGCACCTAGTCGTAAAATGCCGTAGTAGGCAATGAGAAATTCAGGGCTATTTCCTAATAAAAGAGCCACTCCATCTCCCTTCCCTATTCCTTGTGCAGACAAACCAGCAGCCAATTGATCCACCTGCTGATCTAGTTCCTTATAAGTAACACTCTTATCTCGATAGATATAAGCGATACTATCAGGGAAATTCCTTGCGCTTTTTTTTAGATTTTCGTATAAATTATTACTTATCAAATGATTTCCACCCCTTCTCCTCATTTAGAAGCGTTTTATACGCTTACTATTGTGAATATTTTAAATATTACTACATTAAGTATACTCATAAATAATAATTAAATAAAATTAAAGATTTTAAATTGTATATAACAATCACTAATATACAAAAGTAAGGTTCAACATAACTAGATCCAGGTTGGCTGCTTCCACGCTTTCTACATTCATTTCTAATTAAAAAGACAAAGCCCAAGTAAAGAAGGCTTTGTCTTTTATTTTTGCTATCTTTGATTCGTTAAATAATTTTCTATTAACTCAATAAATAAGTTCATAGATTTCGTATGCAATTCAGGAGATTCTGTTATAACCGAAAAATTTCTCTTTATTGGTGTTCCTTTTACATTTAATAATTGAATCGTACCAAGCAGTCTTTCTTTTTTAACAGTAAGCTCAGATAAGTAACTAATACCAAGCCCCGCTTCGACAGCTTCTTTAATGAGTTGTGTGCTGCCGAACTCCATTAATTTTGGAGGACGTATTTCTAAAGATTGAAATAATTTTTCTGTTGCATCTCTTGTGCCAGAGCCTTCTTCACGGACAATCCAATTCTCTTGTTCAACCTGTCTTCGTGTAACTTCCTTATTATGATAAATTGGATATTTACCTCCTGCCACGATATACATTTGGTCTGTGGAAATTGTTTTAATATATATATTTGTATTAGATATTTCCCCTTCAACAATCCCTACATCAATCTCATGACATATGATTGCTTTGGCAATATCTCTTGTGTTTCCAATCTGAACGGAAGGAACGATATTCGGGAATAGGTTATTCAGTTTTGCAAGTATATGTGGTAAGACATATTCACCAAAAGTATAACTGGCACCAATTTTTAATAATCCTGTTGGCTCGTTATGTAATTCATTGACTAACCCAGACATTCGTTTGTATAAACCTGTTATTTCCTTTGCATGTAAATAGACTATTTCACCTGCTTTTGTGAGCTTCACACTTTTGTTTGTACGCAGAAGCAGTTTTGCGCCAATATATTTTTCTAATAATTGAATTTGCTGGCTAACGGCAGGCTGCGTCATATGAAGCTCTTCGGCAGCTCTGGAAAAGTTTCTTTTATCAGCTACAGAAATAAATACAGATAATAGTTGATCCATACGTTCACCTCCTATATATCGTTTTAACTTATTATAACTATAATAATCATTTATTTTCCTTATTGTAAATCATTCGTTACGATAATTATTAATAAAACAATCGAGGGGATGAAAGCATTGGAACAAAAAGCATTAATATTGACCAGCCCTAATCATGAAAAAAAAGCTAAAAAAAAGCTAAATGTATCATTGGTATATGGAATAGGTTTTACCTTTATCATAGCCCTGTCTGGCTTTTTTTTGGCAGCAATACCTGGTCTTAATCGCATTGGACCACTTGCTTGTGCAATTTTACTTGCAGTTATTTATCGACAGGTATTTGGCTATCCGGAAAGGTTGCGTACTGGTATTCAATTTTCAGCAAAAAAACTATTAAGATTTGCCATCATACTTTACGGATTAAAGCTTAATATGATCGTTATATTTCACGAGGGCTTTCCACTATTGCTTAAAGGAGCCTTAACAATTATTTTTTCGATTGTTGTTCTTATGTTCATTGCAAAATTGATTAAAGCAGATTTAAATCTTTCTTTATTATTAAGTGTTGGAACTGGTATTTGTGGTGCTGCTGCCATCGCGGCCGTATCGCCCATTATTAAAGCAAAAGATGAAGATACGGCTATGGGGGTCGGCATCATAGCATTAGTAGGCACGGTTTTTTCAATTATCTATACGTTATTATTCCCTTTATTGCCTATTAGTTCTATAGACTACGGAACCTGGGTTGGAATTAGCCTTCATGAAATAGGTCATGTTGCATTAGCGGCCGTTCCTGCAGGGCAAGATGCTCTTGCTCACGCATTACTGGCGAAACTTTCACGAGTATTTCTATTAATTCCGCTTTGTTTTATCCTAATGCTTTGGATGAAAAAGAATGGAAAAATGGAGGGTGAAGCAAAGTTCGAGTTTCCATGGTTTTTAATTGGTTTTATCGTCATGAGTTTTGTGGGGACCTATATCATGGGTCATGAGGTTTTAGTATCAGATTCAATTATGTCTGATATTGCAACATTGACATCATTTATTTTAACGATGTCTATGACCGGCTTAGGATTAAATATTAGCTTAAAAGAATTACGTACCAAAGCCATACGTCCGCTTATTGCAATTATCATTACATCTTTGCTTTTGTCTTTTCTAACATTTTTTTATATTTAACTAATCATTTCATTAGTTTTAAAAGATTAGGCGGAGCAAATGCTCCACCTAATCCTCATGTTTTCACCTCGGTGAAACGCAGATTACTTAATAATAGGGAAAATACCGTAGTACTCTTCTAATGTCAAATTACGTTTCTTCATATCTTTTGCAATATCAGGGCCTACATAGCGAAGGTGCCAAGGCTCATATTTGTAGCCCGTCACATGCTCTTTTCCCTTTGGATAACGCACAATATATCCAAAATTAGCGCTATTTCTATCTAGCCATTTCGCTTCTTTTGTATTGGCAAAGCAAGAAGCCGCTGCACATTTCCCAGTACTTCCGCTAACATCAATTGCCAAGCCCGTTTGGTGTTCACTTGTACCCGGAATAGCACTATATGTTATTGCCTTTTCGTAACCATCCCTTTTTACATATCGATTAAAAACCGCCGTTTGAGTCGCCTCAGAACGATATCCAGATACTCCACTCAAATAAATTTTATCCTTTTTTGCTGCTGCAAACATTTTTTCTAAAGCAACCGCGGCTTCCTTCCGCAATTTACGTTTTTCTACCTTTTCCTTAAATATAAAAGAAGTATTGGGATAAATTAAATTCTTAGGAACATAATTTTTGGGCAAGTAAATTTTTTTGTTTACAACAACAGCTATTGATGCAGGATATTTCGTGGTATAGATCGTTTTTCCATTCTGCGTCTTCTCCTGTTTTATATAAGAAGCTTTTGTTATGTTGACTTTTTGATTAGAATTTGAGCGATTTTGAAGCGGAGTTATGGATTCTTCTGAACTGTTATGTGTTTTTTTAGATGAAGAGGACATATCGGAATCTCTATTACAACCAACGACAGTTATTAATAAAAAGAGAATGAACCATGCATTTACATATTTTTTTAACATAATAAACGATTCCTCCAAACCATAATCAATAATCTTAGTCAACTGTTTTTCTAACTAGTAGTGTTTTTTTCGAAAGAATAGCTATTTATTTAATAGGATTTGAAACAAAATTTGAATATATGCTTGGGATTATTTGACAAAAAGACAACTAGGCGCGGAAGCAAAGAGCGGTAATAATGTCTTGCACCAAGCTAAACTAATTCATTGTATCCAAATAAAAAAGACGGTAACTTCGGTTACCGCCACGCAATCTTCAATTTGAAGTCTGAGTAAAGAACTTTAGCTTGAAAATTTAACTGGGTTGCTTATTTTACTATTTTTTAGGTTTTTATAAAAGTCATCAATAAATTCCTTAGCTACCTTCGTTAACCCTTTTGTTTCTAAATATATAAGCCAGAAATCAATTGGAAAATAATTTTCTTCCCTTAGAGGGATAATTTTTATTTCTCCATTTTTAACCATGGGACTATGAATAATAGAAAAATCATGCAAAAATAAAACGGCTTGACTTTCTTTAACCAACTCGAAAAGAAGGCTGCTGCTATTTGTTCTAATTAAAACTTGATTGGGATTCAATTTTATTAATTTTAAAACCTTTTTATAATCCGATGAATTATATAGAACAAATTTTGAATTCTCTAAATCACTAAGAGTTACATAATCAAAAGTATAGTAAGGTGAATTTTTACCAACCGCTATACAGATGTGACCCTCATGAATATGTTCAAAACAAATATTTTTTTCTTTTTTTAATTCATTTTTAGATGCATGTATTAAAGCGAAGTCATAGTTTTCTTTGTTGAAATTCTGAATAATATCTGTAGGGTTTTGCTCTACAAATTCGAATGTAATATTATTATTTCTCGAATTAAACTTAACCATTGTTTCTTGAATTACAAAAGCAAAGGTTGGCGCTGTCATAATTTTCAAATGAGTTTGATTACTATTTTTATAATCATAAATTTCTTTGTTCAGTTCTTTAATCGTCTTAAGTAAAGAGATTGCTTTGGAAATAACTATTTTACCTTCAAAAGTAGGAGTAACTCCTTGTTTTGCTCGGTTAAAGATTTTTATTCCAAGCTCATTCTCTAGCTGTGTTATTGATTGACTCATCCCTGAAGGTGAAATAAATAATTTTTCTGCTGCTTTTGTAATTGACATCTCATTGGCGACATTTACAATATATTCCATTTGCTCAAAATTCATACTAGCACCTCAACTTCAGTTAAACCGTTCCACATTATGACCTATGAAAACATTTTACACTTGATTTTTATTCTCCGCCAAACACAGTTGTTCTGCAAGGAATTTCTGAAAAAACAAAATAATTTTGGTCATTCAGTGGACGCGTTCCCCAATATGGGGATGCGCCCACCCGAACTACTATTCTGACGAGTTAAGGATTTGCACATCGAAATTCGGTTGAATTGACATTTTCGGAAAGTCTTTGCGCCAATTTAAAGACTTCCATATGTTCGAATGGTATGCCTTAAATTCCTTACCGATGCCAAGAATGTCACAATTCGCTTTTTGCAAAGTCTCAATCGTCGCTGCAGCTTTTTCTTCCAGATGTTTACTCAATTCTTTTTCCATACGTTTAACGTAATCAGGCTTAAGCATTTCGCCTGACTTGCCAAGTTCGAATACATTAATTTGCAACCTGACTCCTATGTTCACTTTTGGCAAACCTTTTGAATCAGGATTTACAGTGATCTTTGATTTTCCTTTCTTGACGGAAAACCCGTATTCGATGTTTCGTCCCTCACCGTTTTCCGCCATATGTCCGGTAAATCTTTGCCTTCCTTTGTCCATCCCAAACATCAACATCAACATCTGGACTTGTTCTTTGCTGAGAGTCACCCCTGAATTCGTACCTTGACGAAATAATAGAGCGCCGCTTAATTCCAATCCCGAATTAAATGGTTTCAACAAGGGTAACGCGATATCTCCCAATGGTTCTTTCCGGGATAGAATAAAACGCATCATGGAAACGGTGGGCATCATTCCATTCCTATCCAAAGATATAATAAAATCATTCAGATTTTTCGTAAACTCTTTATTTTTTTCCGTCTTAGCTTTCAAAAGCTCTGAAATCCTCCCATCGATTACAATTACGGGGGTGTTGATAGACGAATAGGGGGCGTGAAGTAAAAAAGCAAGTTTTGAAACAGGATCATGCGAAGCAAACCTCTTGCTTAGAATATAAAGTCTCGTGTTGATTCCTAAGAAAGGAGCTCGATCGATGTAATCTCCTTGGCCAACCGCTTCAACTAAACTAGCTCCTCTGAGCTCCGTCAACTTCGAATTCGGCTCCCCTTCTCCTTGGCCCGCACTTTTGAGGTTCGTGACTATCATTTCAAGTTTTACGTCCCCACTCTCCTCGTCCAAGTCCAACCCTGCGATGTCCACCAACTGAAGATTGCGCAGAGGCAATCGATCCCAACAACCGGTCAAGAGCAGCATCGACAAAATTCCAATTGCCGCTTTTTTCATCCTCCAGCCGCCTTTCCCCGTACCAAAGAAATGAGAAGCAGAATTGTCGGCATAATGGCAATCATAATAGCGGTAGCGATATTATGATAGTCTGAAAATCTTGACTGCAATTGCTTGTCGGAGAACCATATTCCGACCCCGATGCAAACGATTGCAATAATCCACACCAAAAGAGGATAGTTGCGGATTTCCTTCCCTCCGATGAACGCCAGATAGCGGGCGGCCAAAAACAAATAAACATACAATGTAACCATAACCACAGCTAGCCAAATCGACATAAATAGAATATCGAGGCTTTGAACGACTGGCCACCTGAATTTACGGAGAATGAACACCATCGGCTCCGAGATGGACTTCAATTGACTTTCGCTGTAGTTGTACGTAACTATGACTGTTATCATTACATAAAAAAAGGTCGTAAATCCATTGGCGGCCGACACTGCGATTACGATATCCTTCTTCTTGGGGGACCTTACTAATGGAAAAGCGTACAGGAGAAGCTCATATCCCGAGTACAACCAAAATGAGGGGATAGCACCCTTTAAAAGTGGCCCGATTCCGTGGGTGCCCATTGGCAGAAAATGACGGAAGTCCCCTTTTCCCATTCCACTTATCAATACGATCACAAAGCATATCAGAAACATAAGCATAATCATCTGCGTAATCGTGGCGATTGATCGGAGCGTAGATGAAGCGATATACGCTCCAATTGTGAAAGTTACTCCAATTAACACAGACCAGGGAGTCTCAAATAACACCCAGCGGTTGATGACATCAGAATAAGTGATAGTAACCATAATACAATTTTGCGCAAAGTACGCGGCCAGCAAGAAGTTTACGACCGATCCTAACGGCTTTCCAACAATATCAGATATATACTGGGGCAACGGCCGATCGGCATATCTCTTTCCAAGTTGATAGATGATCAGAATGACCACTTGGGCAATCACTCCCCCGATCAATATGGACATCCACGAGTCGTTGCCTGAGTAGTTAATTTGTGCGTAAGGGATCGTTAAAACGCTGACGCCGACTTGGGTTAGAATAACAAGGCATATAAGTTGGTTGATTGAGATTTTTTCTAAGTGGATCATTCAGTCCCCCCCCCTTCGAGCACTTATTCTCATTTCGTCTTTTGCCAAGCTTTCCTTAGGGCGGTTTTTCAAGCTTTTGATTGGTCCTCTGAACCATGTATCCTTGAATGTATCACCACTAATCCCCGAGTAAAAGTACGGTATGCCCATCGTGTTTAAACGGGCCAAGTGCGTCAACACCAAAAGGAATGAAAGCACCAAGCCGATTAGCCCGAAAATCGAGGCCATAACCATTAACGGGTACGTCAAAAATCGGGCGGCAGTACTCATTTCGTAGGAAGGAATAATAAATGAAGAAATTCCCGTAAGCGCCACTACGATGACCATCATATTGGAAATCAGATTCGACTCAACAACGACGGTACCGATGACAATTCCTCCTACTACGCCGATCGTATTGGCGATTGAGCTTGGGAGCCGGATGGTCGCCTCTCGCAGGATTTCGAGTATGAACAGCATGGTTAACGCTTCGAGTACTGGTGGTAACGAGATGTATTGCATAGAGCTTTGCAGCGTCAGTGCGATTTCAAAAGGTAAAATACGTGGATCGAACGTGACAAGGGCCACGTAAGTACCAGGCAGGCTAATCGCGAAAATAAAGCAAAAGATTCGAAGAAACCTTAAGGCGCTGCCGAGAAACCAGCCGATTTGGTAATCGTCGGGGGTTTGGAAGAATGCCCAGAATGAAACCGGTACGATTAGGCAATTGGGCGAACCGTCGGTTAAAATCGCGATTTTCCCATCCATCAGGTAAGATCTTACCCGGTCCGGTCTTTCGGTAACAAGCATTTTTGGAAACATCGAGAATTTTTTGTCTTCAATCATTTCTTGAATAAACCCTGGGGCTTCGACGTAATCAATGTCGATGCTTTTGATCCTGCGTTCAAACTCCTTTAGGACACTTTCGTTGGCAAGAGACTGTAGGTAAAGTACGGCTACTTTTGTATTCGACCTGCGGCCAAGCTGATAGAACTTTACGACCAGATCGGTTGTCGAGATTTGCTTGCGCATCAGATTGAGATTCGTATCCAGGTTTTCGATCAACGCTTGGTTGGAACCCCGCAGCACCCGTTCGTTCACCGGGATGTTTACCGCGCGTTCCTTTTTAAGTGGGGTTTCAAATAAATAGAGCTTCGCTTCGCCTTCAATTTGAACCACCGTCTGCCCTTCGACCAGCGCTTGCGACGCAACCGACAGAAGATCCGTCTCGGCGTATTCAAGAATGGACACGGCATCACGAACGCTGATGTTTGTAGTGCGAAGCATAGGGCGGATGATATGGTCTTGCACCGCGGCTAACTCGATCATTGTATCAAAATAAAAAAGCCGAAAATGTCGGTCGCCGGCCACGAAATCGCTCGATTTGAAGTCTGAGCTATGGAATAGCATATCCTTCAGGGACTTCTCGTTATTGTCTAGTGATTGGTCGGCTTTCATTAAAGGTACCTCTTTTCTCCAAATCGGAAAGTTTTACATATTTTCCCCACAATTTCTATTCCTATTCCGTTTCAAAGCTATTGAAATGAACATTTCGCTGCATCGAGTGGCGCTTTATTTTTTTGCATATTTCATTTAAATGTCTTCTTAAGTATTACTTCACAAGATACTCCATTTTTCTAAATGTACTTAATATTTTGATGAATGTAGAATGTTATTTGGTAAGTTGTTTCTATGGGCATCTTGGCCAAGGAGGATATTAGTTATGTATGAGGGCAAAATAATCAAGTTTTATCGTGAGAAATACAAACTAACTCAAGAGCAATTAGGGAAAGATATATGTTCAATTACACATATTAGTAAAATCGAATGCAATCAAACAACATTCGCAACTGAAATCATTGCTTTATTATGCAAACGCCTAGGAATAAATATGGAGATAGAAAAAAAAAACTTTTACGTGTAAAACAACAAATATTCAAACTGCATGAAGCCATCATTATGCAATCTTTTAAAGATATGTCCCAAATTTATTGTGAACTAGAACAAGAAGAATTAATTGAAATTTCTGAATATTTTTATATGTATCAATTACTTCGAGCTAGATTTCTATTAATGAATCAGAAGTGTTATGAAGCATATAAAATCATTAAGAAAATCCAAAAAATAGATAACAAACTAACATCATTTGAAAGCAATCTATTAAAACATGTTTTGGGCAGTTACTATTTAGAAAAACAAGAGTACGTCACAGCGATTGAAACATTAAAAACCATACAAATTCAAAATTATAATAATCCTGAATATTATTATCACCTAGCAATAGCTTACCACACTATACAATCACCCGTTTTGGCTTATTATTATGCAGAAAAATCCCATCATTTCTTTCAGGATATAAATAATTATCTTCGAGTTATTGATGCAGAAATGCTTATGATCATTCAAGTTGAAGATGATGATGGTAATGATGAAATCATAAACCGATATAATAAATTAATTATAAGCTGTGAATTATGTAATGCCCCCGAGCGAAAGGCAAAAGTTTTGCATAATTTAGCAGCAGAATACTACCGAAGAAAAGACTATGAGCAAGCATGTAAGTATTATAAAGAATCTATGTCATTAAAGAAACTAGATTCTCCTGTTTACTTACTATCTTTAGAAGGCTTTATTCGCAGTTCGTTTGATGGGAACCTTATGGCAAATGATCAACTCATACAACACGCAGAAAATGGTTTAACGATTGCAATTAGAATAAAGCAATTATTATATATCCATCTATTTAAACTTCTACTTTATTTATTAAAATCTAAAGAAAAAGAATATCATCAATATTTATTCAATAAAGCATTACCTATGTTTATTAAATCTGGGTATACTTATTTGATTAAGCGTTCAAAAAAGGAATTATTTCATTATTATGCTAATAATAATTTGCAGGATAAAGCATTGGAAATGGCAAACTTTTTAATAAACACTTAAAACTTATTTATAGTATAAAGGAGGATGATTCATCCTCCTTTTTCAATTAAACAAGAAAGATCCCTGAAAATTTTCAGGGATCTTTCTTGTTTCTTATTTACTTACAGTTTCCTTTGTAGCAGAACTTTCGTTTCCAGCTTTGTCAATTGCTGTTACATAAAGGTGTGTACTTACAGTTTGTTTTACAATTGAAACAGTGAACTTACCATTGCTATCAACTGTTCCTGTGCCAAGTGTTTTTGTGCCTGCTTTTATTAAAATTGTAGAGCCAACTTCAGCTTTACCTGTTACGATTGTAGCCGTAGAGGTCACTTTATTCACAATTGGTGCTTTGGGAGCTGTTTTGTCAATTGTAAATTTCACGGTTGATACGTTTCCGGCTGCGTCCGTTATCACTAATGTGTAGTTACCCTCTCCAGTAACGGCCGTACCGCTTGTGAAATTTTTGCCATCTAATTTAGCGGTTGCTTCATTAAAGCTAATGATGACATCCTTGTTGTAAACTCCATCGTTTTCTACACCAGCTGCCCATTTTGCGTAAAGTATTGTATCCCCAGCCACTTTATTACTCGCAAAATTCCATGCTGTTTTACCTTCAGCATCCTTATACCAACCAAGGAATGCATAACCTGATCTTATTGGTGCTGTTGGAGCATTGATTGTTTTGCTATAATCTCCTGTCTTACTTTCTACTAAGCCACCATCCTGTCTATCAAAGACAATAGTAAACTTATGAAGTGACCATTTTCCATAAAGTGTTTTTGCAGAATAGATCGAGCTTGTGAAATCCCAAGGAATTGTACATTCTTCATCTGCGAACCAAGCTAAATCATAACCATAAACAGTCGGTGCTGTTATTCTGCGTGCTACTATTTGATCTTTTACTACATCCTTTAGCTCAGTAGGAGCATCACCTGGAAGGACGAAATGCACATTATATCCACTCACTACTTTTTGGATTACGATCACATCTGCATAATCAGTAGCACTGATATTGATCGTGAAGTCTCCAGTTTTTGTGAAGACACTCTTATCCAATGTTATCATACGTGCAACCTTATCTACTTTATATTTTGCTCCATCTAAAGTAATTGCACCAACTTTAATTCTAGTAATCGCATTTGCCCACTCAGAATCAAGGAATTCAAGTGTAATATCGTTACCAAACGCGTTATCTGTCGTATCTGTTAATACAAGAGAACCGACTAAAGCGTATTTTGCATATAGTGTAATTGGTTTTGTTACAATGTTTGCAAAATCATATGGTGTTGTTAAATTTTGATCCGTATACCAACCGTAGAACTTATAGCCAACCTTTGTAGGTTCTAGTGGCTTTGTTGCATTTCGATCTACGATTTGAGCTGGAACAGGATCACCGCCATTTGATTCAAACGTTACTTTATATCCGATTACTTGATCTGTAACGAGTGCATCTGCATAACCTTCAGACACGATTACCACATTGACCTTTTGTCCTGCTGTAAATAAGTCATGGTTTAAGTTAATAGCGTTATTGCTAATCGTATAATCCTTATCTAAAACTAATTCTTTTGAACCAATTTTCACTGCTTTGATATTATTTTTCCATGTTCCATCATCTGTAAATGGTAAGGTAATATCGCTACCTACAATGTTTTCAACAGTATCCTTCAATACGGTTGGAGGTGTTTTAATCCAACATAAATAGTAAGTTGCATTATCGGTTAGGAAAATGCCGTTATTTTGTGAAATCGTTGACACCTTGTCACTTGAGCCGGCACTGTCTAGATATAATTTTTCACTTAGTGAAAGCGTTCCATTTTTTACAAATGATAATGCTGTTTGCATACTAGGTACATAAGCTTGACCATTAACAAGGGCATCGGCCAAGTATAAGTCAGTTGAATTCTTTAATGTTCCGCCATTTAAGTCAATATGACGTCGATAACTAAGTTTAACATCTGGAACATCAAGCGTTTCACCTGTTTTTGCTGTAATTGTTAATTTATAGCCAGCATTTGGACTACCCTTAGCTAAGCTTGGTGCTGCACTAAACGCAAATTTTTGATCTGGATGTTCAGTTGCAAATTTTTCCGTCGCAGTCGTAAATGAAAGCGTTCCAATTCGATCATTCGTTGACATGTCATATGTGCTTGGATCTAACGTATACTTTGTTTCCGTAGCCTCTGTCGTTCCATCACTCTTTAATTTATAGTAAGTGGCTTCGATTTTGGCAATTTGATCCTTACTTGTTAACCAAGGAATATTCGCTGCATAATCTGGAATATTGATTTTCAGATCTCCCTCGCCAAGTACCCAACCAATACCGCTTGCTCCACTTGTTCCGTCAAACTTGAGTCCATTTGGTTTCGTTACATCAACAGGTGAATAGCTTTGCGTAAAATTCACTTGCCATTTCGCATAAACGGTTTGATCTGCACCTATATCATTAGTTGGTTGCCACTGACTTGTACCTGATGGATCGTTAAACCATCCAATAAATTTATAGCCAGGTCTTGTTGTACTAGGATTGATATTAAATCCAATACTATTAGAAATGACATCATTATTTACTCTGGTTCTACTCGGTCTATATCCAACCGCGATTGGAGTAACTGGAGCGCCACCTTGACTATCAAACGTAATGCCATATCCAACTGCTTGAGTATAAAAACCGTTTGAATCAAGTCCGATTGTTTTAACCGGGTAAATGGTATTATCTGCACCCTTTGAGCTGATATCAAACTTATACAACTGAGGCAACCAGTTGGTTCCACCAGGATTGATTGGCGAAGAAGAACCAGCAGGTGATACATTCGTTTTAAATAAATCTGCCTTAAAGGTAATTTGCCCTGGTACACTGATGTCGTAATATTTATTACCACTACCATCTGTCAAATCTGTGATATCTAGAACGGTTGAGTTTTGTGTCTTAACCTTTATATTATTAATTCCATTACGCCAATTCGCATCATCTGTAAAGGTAAACGTTAAATCCTTCCCTACATGTGCTTTTGATGGATCAGTCACTTCTGGTATAGTAGGCGTCGGAATTGCTGTAGTTGATACCGTAAAGGTATTGGTTACATCTTGATAACCAGTCGCCTTGATGGTAACTGTGTAATTCGTAGCCGTCGTAAATAACGAACCAGGTAACGTAATTTTAGAAGGCATAACCGTTAGCGTGCCAAATTGATCATAATACGTAGATGCTTCTGAGATTTTCACTAAATTTGTAACATCTGTTGAACCTAACATCACTTTTGTGATTGCTTTTCTCCATACTACATCATCTTTAAACACATCACTAACTGGGATGAGAGAGATTGTCGAACCATTTTGTAAGTCTTGTAACTTTGGAATGGTCGTATCACTTGTTTTTTGTCTTGGTCCTGCAAAATTTAGCGCTGCTCTGATTTGTTCGATTCCATCACCAGCATGTAAGGTGAATGTTTTTGCAAGAGAATCGAAATTTGGATTTGTATAACTTCCTCTGTTTGTCCCAATCGTCACATCTTGCGTTAACGTTAGTTGCGGTTCTGGAACCGTTAACCCTGCGTCGATCGCACTTTGATTTTTCAACCCGAAGTTTTTGAAAATAAAATAGAAATCATTGTAATCAATTTTACTTGTCGCAATCAGTGAACCCGTATAGTTAATATCATTGTTACGAACGCTTTTTAATAACGATTTAACGGATGGATCGTTTCCACCAAGAAGCGCACTAAGGAACGAATAATCGTTATAAGCCTGGATCTCCGAAAGAATGTCATTGATATCAATGACGTTATCCCCATTCACATCTCCACCTGAAAGAATCGGGAAAAGACCTCTGATATCTTTGATTGTTCCTGATTGATAGCCAAATTTATTTTCACCAATGACTGGTGTTTTTTCATATCCTTTGAAATGTCCTGGTACACTCGCTTCGACTGAATATGGCGAGTTACTGACATCCATTGTTACAGCATAATACGGGTTAATAAACGTATAAGCAATTGTGTTATTAAAAGATGTCGGATTATCCGTTGCAAACGTTTTACCCTTTTCATCTTTCACCGTTACCTTCGCTCCTGAATCAACTGTGAATTGAGGGTATTCATTCGTTACGTTGTTTCTTGCAAAAGCTTCAGCAGCCAATTGACCTCTAAGCACGGAAATTGACTGTCTGACATAAGGTACATTTGTTGGGAACCACGTAACTTTCGTATCCTCACCTGATAAAGTTAAATTCGATTTTAATACGATAAATTCAAATGGTCCTGTAATCGGATCAGGGTTTGAATAGGTTACATCTGCTTCGATAATATTCATATCATGGTCAAGTGCACCGTTTGCACCAATTCCAGATATCGTAATATCTACGTTTTTACCAACTTGATAGACTGGATGGGTATAAGGTTCACCTACAGTTAATACCGTATTAGGGTCAACCCCTTTACTGATTAAATAATTTTTATACTCATCTGTTAATCTGATATTGCTAAATTTGTAAACTTTATTATCATTAAGTGTAATTTTAGCGCCTGTCATACCCACGCCGTACTTTGTTGCGATTGTCGTTTTGAACGGTTTATCCGTATCGACAACAACTTTATCTTCATTGCCTGGTCCTGCATCTACACCTCCAGAATTGGTAAGTGTCAAATATGGGGTACCTTTTTTAATAAAATAATATTCCTGTTTCGTAGTTGATGGATCACCCGCCCCTGCATAATCAACTGGATACATCCAAAAGTAGCTGCCAAAATTTGATGTTAAGTCCTCAGGAGTAACTCCAAAATGGAAACGACCTTTCTCATCTGTATGGAAGAATACAGTTGGGAATTCACTATCTTGGTAACCCAAAACTGTGTTCAATGCTTGATCTACAGGTACAGGTGTCCTACCATCTATTGGACTTGTCACCGACGTTTCGCCATTATTCTTCATCACTTCGACGTTAGAATCGTAGACTGAACCATAAAATCCTTTAATCTCTTGACCAGGTTGATAGCCTGTAGGGTCGATTTCATAAATCCCTGGCTTTGAATCACTGTCCATGGCAATCGTTGGAGGTGTATTGTCTACATAAAGTGTATCTTCTGCTGTGTAGCGTTTTCCAGCTGCATCCGTCATAATCATCTCAACAGAATAAGTACCTTCTGTTATCGCTACGGGCTTTGTTGCGATTCCGGATTGATCAAATGAGCCATCATATGGCTTAGTAAATGGAAGATATTGTCCCAAAAATAGAATTACCCCATTATATTGGACACCTGGGGAAATCCAATCAGCATCACTTAATCTGTTTATTACTCCTAAATAATTTTCGTTCTTATCTTTTAATACAATATATGAGTCTTTCATTGCACTATTAATCGAATAGCTAGTGGTTGATAAACTACCTGGCGTCATTGCCTTTGTTGTAACTTTAAACGAATCAATTCCTTTTTCCGCAACGGTAATCGTGAACGGAATACGATATGACTCCTTTGAGTCCGCCGCATTTACAAGGTTAATATAACCCTCGTAAGTTCCCTCTACTGCATTTGACGGAACGGTAATTTTTGCAGTTGCTTTAACCGTACTTCCACCGTCAACATTAATGGATGTCACGTTTGTATCACCGGTTGAAAAATCGATTTTGACATCATTTCCTGTGCCAGGACCTACTTTATTGGATCCAGCAAATTTTGTTGAAATAAATTGATTACTTACATTATATGTTTTTCGGCTAGTTCCTTGGTTGGTTATGTTAAAATCTTTTGTTGAAATCACATCATCAGAGCCGTTCGTTGCGCCTTCTCCTCTACCTTTAAAGCCAAAGAACATGCTTCCTGTAAGGTTATCAACTTGACTCAGCATAGAATCTGAATTGACTGCATATGCCTTATCTAAAACTTGGATTTTTACATCCTCATTAATAGCTCGTGCAGGATCAACACGTCCAGCACCAACTTGGTAAACGCTATAAGTCTTTGAATCTGTATTAATATCCTTAGCTGTATTCATTAATGCCGACTTGACATCTGCCGGAGTATATTCTGGATTTGCAGCTAAAATCAATGCTGAAATCCCTGCAACATGAGGCGTTGCCATTGAAGTACCTGACATTAATTCATACGAATACTTATAATCTCTGTTTTCTACACTTACATCTGCTTGTGGTTCCCAAACGTCATATGGAACGGTCGACGAAATGTCAACACCAGGCGCTACAACATCTGGTTTGATTGTCCAATCTTTTACTGGTCCTGTTGAGCTAAAGTTTGCCAACTCGTCACCTTTTTTTGCGATTGGCGCATCAAGTATAACTGGGAACGTAATTGTTGCTGATTTAGGATCCTTGTAAATGGCATCTGAAAGTGCTTGTCCCTGCGCTTGAGTCAATGATACAGAATAAACATTATCCATGCTAACGCCTAAGAAGCTATTTATATATCCTAGGTTATCTTCATCGGCAGTATTGTTCCAAATGATCATTCCTGCTACGCCGGCTTTATGAGCATTTGCCATTTTTGTAGTTAAAAACTCTCCGCCACGTTTCACAAGAGCAATTTTACCAGACATATCTAATCCATTATAATCTGCCGCACTACCTCGGCCGACATCAACAATTGGAAATGTTTGTCCTTTAAATGCATCGTCAGATTGTGCGAAGTTTTTACCAATTAAACGAGCTGGATAGGAAGCTGATCCGTTCTTTAGAGTCATCGCTGGGATTTCTCCTGGGATTGAACTTGCACCAACCGTTATCCCTAGTGCAGCAGTTCCTGGTGAGCCTACAGTAGCTGTACCTGGGCCAGCATTACCTGCTGCAACATCACATACAACACCGGCTAAAGTAGCATTGTTAATCGCAATACTGGTTGGGTAAAACGGATCATTAATCGTTGCACCAAGTGAAAGATTGATAACATCCATCCCATCCTTAACAGCTGCATCAATACCGTTCAATACAGAGTCAGAGGTGCCACGTCCACCTGGTCCTAGTACACGGTAACCATAAAGATCGACATCTGGCGCTACACCATTTGCTGAATATACATCGTTATTATTTGTCGTATTTGCTGCGATTGTCCCTGAAACGTGAGTTCCATGAGATGTAATATACTGCTTGTAATCTGCAGGAGGTGGTCCAGCAATTATATCTGGAAGCGCCTTCGCAGCTACCCAATCCTCATAAGTTGTTTCCATTGGATCATGGTCATCTACATATTTGACATTGCCATCTTCATCGATGCCTGTATTGTTGACAAGGTCATGCCCACCCTTATATACCGCCTTCAAATCAGGGTGATTGTAATCAATACCAGTATCAAGTACACCAACCTTAACTTTTTGGCCTTTTCGAGGACCGGATTTAAAAATACCTGTATGACCTTCAGCTTGCAGTTTGTCTAGTCCTAATAAAGAAAGACCTGTTGTAGGCTTTCCTACAGATTCACTTGCCTCTAAAGCTTTTGAAGTAGTTCCTTCAGCAGCCGTATATTCTACTTGAGACCAAACAGAGGCAACTTCTGGATTTTCTGCAATTGTTGCAACCTGGTTTGCAGGTAAAGATAAAGCTACTCCGTTAAATGCTTCTGAATACTCTCTAGTAATCTTCATACTATTTTTAATAGACTTTCCGCCAATAATTTGCGCCTTTGGTTGGTTTTTCTTCACAAAGCTTTTAAAATTAGCGTGAGAGGCTTCAACCTTTTTCTTTGCTTCAGAATATTCGCTTGCAAAAGCTTGGCTTTTTAATGAAGCCCCACCTTTAGCCAATGATTGCTTGATCATTCGAATCTTAGCTGGATCCACTTTAAATTGAACGATGACATTAATATTTTCTTTACTACGCAAATCCTTTTTATCCACATGGATTTTTTGCGAATGTTCTGCTCCAGTCAGCTTATTAATATTTGCTTTTTGCTCAGGAGTTAGTCCGTCTAGAATACGGTTTACTTCTTTTGCATTAAAAGTCTCACTTGACGGACTTTTCTGACTTGGGTTAGCAGCAGCATGTACGGGTGTTAAACTCTGAGGTAGTGCAAAGTTTAAAAGCATTGCACTCAACAGAGAGATAGATAACATTCTCTTTGTTTGTCTCATTCTCTTACTCATTTTTTACCCTCCTTATAAAATATTAAAATAGGAGCCTATGAAATCCAAAAACTTTCAGGGTTCAAGGTTTAATAAGCTGTTGAGCATTTTAAAATTAGCGCTCAAATATTTAAGTATTAATAATTTTCTTAATACTTAAATATACTAAAATATTAATTCAGAATATAAAAATCGTACATTGGGGGAATATAAGTCTTAATAATTCGACAATTTTCGCCAAAAATACAACTTTATACCTATTACTTTACTAATATTGAAAATATTGTGTGATTTACAAGAAAAATCAATTAAGAAATTGGGGTTTTTTAATTAAAAAGGAATTTTATCACTATTTCTATTTGGGGGAATATAGGCTTTTTGCGAGAAAAAGTTATTTAATTTTTGGTGTGTTCCATTAATTACAATTTATTAATTGTTTAAACGACGGTACTGATACCAAAGTGAATTCCCTATAAATCCAGTAACTTAAAAATTCACCAAATTAAAAAGCTATCAAATTCCTAATATAAATAGGATTGATAGCTTTTAAATAAATCAATAGATTTCTAAGGTTGTTGAAGAACTGTTACTTGTTTTGGTTTAGTAGTTAATGTAAATCCGTCTTTTGTGACCACATCGGCTGTGATAAAATACGTACCATTTGGTACAGTTGTTTTAGGCTTCCATTCGGTTTTTAGGGAATGTTCGTCCTTTACTTCCCACGAATCAATCACGTTTCCATTTACATCTTTCACCTTTAATGTCCAATCCACTCGGTTGTGAGCCCATGCTGAAATTTTCGCTGGCTTCGCTTGGTTCACATTTGAAGATGGAGAAACGCTGATCGTTTGAACAACCGCTCCCTCATAGGTGTAGCCTTGGTTATCACCCCATGTTTTCCAAGACATATTTCCAGCATAATCGACCGCTAGGGCAACGATCCCTTTTGGTTCTTTTGTGACCGTGACGGATTTGGCTCCAAGCGGTAAATACGTGTATACCCCATTGACGTAAAGAACAGCCGAGTTGAAATCGCTCGCATTGTCTGTCGCATCAAACGTAATTTCCCATTTTCCGTTCTTTGGCGTCACTTGAATGTTTGAAAGAACTGGAGCTACGGTATCCACCGTAATTGGCATTTTGACAATTTGCGGCTTTGCATTTGGATATGCAAGCGTTGTTTTAAGAACGTAATTGTAGACACCGTCTTTTACATATTTTCCTTCTTCATCCATCATATCCCATAAATAAGCGCTGTACGCATTATTTCCGTAGGCCATGATGTTTTTTCTGAACTTATATGGATTTCCGTCGATTTCCGTAAACTCACCTAGTTCATACACTTTATTTCCAGATGCATCCTCAATATAGGCTTCTGCATGATCGATGTTTCGTAAGGCCGAAAACGTCGCATAAATACCACTCACTTGATAGTTACGAGAGAAGGCAATACGATTCAGATGGAATCTTTGTGTATAGGGGTCAAACCCCATTGGGTATCTTTCACTTGTGTCATCCCAAAGAGCGGTATAGCCTAAGAAACGACCCTTTTCCCATGCCGGAGCATCAATGTTGCGTAATTCATCCCACTTACCGTAGAAGCCCATATATGGAACTGTTAATGGAACCGCTTTGCCTTCGTTCGTTCCAACCGGTACAATGCGGACAAATCCTTCCACAAATTGATTTTTATTCAAACCTTCTGGAAGCGTAATGTTGACGGTTACGTTTTTCTTTTGCCCTGGTTTGATTTTGATTAACGTTCCATCTTGGTCGGTGACACTTTGTTCATTAACTGTCACTTTCGCCCCTTCAATTCGCTCGCTCTTTAACGTTAAATACTCTTTTTGGTCAAGGTTTCCATCCATATCAAAATCAAATTCCTTCGTTTGCGTCTGATCCTTTAAGACATCCACGAATACTTTGTACTCAAACTCAGACTTTCCATTATTGCTTTCACCCTTAGGGAGATCGAATGCTTCCATTTCCAATTGGAATTGTGTTTCTTTTCCGATTTCTTTTAAGGATACCGCACCTGCTTGTTCTAGTGACGTCCCTTTTCGTGTGACAATCACAGGTGTTTGAATGGCGTTCTGAATCTTCATATGCCCAGAACCTTGTAAACGCGGTGTATAGGGAACCGTTCCGCTTGTTCTTGGATCCATAATGACATTCGCCGTATTCATTAGCGCGATTTTCGCTTTTAATACGGTTTCCTGCGAATGAGAAAGTCCTTTTTTGTAAAGAGATTGTAATAATAGGGCAGAACCACCCGCTACATGAGGGGTTGCCATCGACGTTCCACTCATCACTTCATATTCATTTCCTGGCATCGTGGAATAGATATTTCCGCCCGGTCCTGAAATTTCTGGTTTGAAATCGAGTGTGCTCGGTGCACCGTACGATGAGAAGTGAGACATGTTGTCTTTCGCTGGATTATCCACCCACAGGCCGCCTGTAAACTTCATCTTCACACTCTGTCCGCTCTTTAGCTTGTCCACAAGGGTGGCACCGATAACCTTACTTGTCGTTGCTGATGGTACACCGGCTGCTGAAAATTGGAAGGTTTGATAATCTGGAATAAAATCAGCAGGTATCACGATAAGTGCTTTCGCTCCAGCCGCTTTGGCTGTGCTGTTTTGTGAATAAAGCGAATAGGAATTTAACATTTTCGCAACCGCAATATAACCTGTTTTTCCTACAGGATAATCCGCTTTGTTTTTCCCTTCACCGACAAACACCATTTCATACTCTTCGGTGGAAGATAGATTTTTGGAAACCTTAAAAGCTGGACCATACCCTGTAAAATCCTTAAATGGAAGGGTAATACCGGATTCGTCTGTTAATCCGTTTACACGGTACTTCGTATTTTCATAGGAAGCAACCGATAAGGCAAATGGGCTGATACCAGGCGCTCCAACGGTTCCGATATCCGGATTGTCCGCATACGGTTGTAAAGATGAACTGATCACATTATTTTTTGTGCTGTAAGATGAATTTCCAGCCGCGACAACGACCATTGACCCTTTTTCCGTTGCGACGCGGATGGCTTTTTGAATCGGGTCAAAACTTTCATCGACGTAGCCTGCGTCGACACCCAAACTCATGTTGATGACATCTGCTCCCATCGTGACCGCGTGCTCAATCCCAGCGATGATATCATCTTCCATTGCACCGCTGCTGAAGTCTGAAAATACTTTCTCCGCTAATAGCTGAACCCCAGGTGCAATCCCAGCGACGCCATCTTTTGTTTCATCGCCGTTTGCCCCTACGGTTCCTGCTACGTGCGTTCCATGTGGATTTCCTTTTGCCCCAGAAGGAATGACATTGGTATCATTGTCCGCCCAGTCGTAGCCGGTTGGCACTTTATCGGAATACCACACTTCGCCCACTTCGGTTTCGGCCATTTTGTTGTTCATTTTTTCTTGTGTCCACTTTTCTTTTGTTTTTGCGTCATTGGATAGCGTAAAATCTTTATGATTGTAGTCAATACCGCTATCGACGATGGCAACAACCATTCCTTCACCTTTATAGCCATATTGCTCCCACACCTTTTGGGCTTGTACTAACTCTTTACTTGCCGCCATGTTTTCCTCGAAAGTTCTGGCAATGTGAACATGTTTGACGCCAGGAAGGGACTTGATGTCTTTCACGTTTTGGTACTCGGTTTCCACGCTGATTCCGTTAAACCCTTCAAAATAGCGGTGTTTGACTTGGATCGGCGCATTTTTCCCTTTTTGAACATTGGATAGCTGATGGATGACGCTATCTTGCTTTTCTTTATAGGAATCTTTTTTATTTTTAGAGGCTACTTCACTTTCTGATGGTTGTTCCACTTCGACGATTAAACGAACCTTTTCAGTTGGCTGGAAGGCTTTTATTTCCTTCTTTCCACCCTCCTGATACATCGAATTCTCTAAATCATTTCCTTCGTAATTCTTATTCACGCCTACAATCTGATTCTGTTCCAGGATTTCATTGATGGTTTCTGGTTGCGCATTGTTGTCTGCCGCGACCGGTAACGACGTAAAAATCAATGATGTTAAGGCAGCTGTGGTCATGACTTTATTCGCTTTCAATTTTCCATTTTTCATAATGTCTCTCCTCTTTTTTATATAAAATAAGAACTTCAATATTTACATTTATTCACCTAAGATTAATAGATTAATAGCTATTAATTGCCATTTTAATTTAACAATCTATTAACCAAAGTGAGTCCAAATAAATACAATTCAAATTTTACTTACATCTTATAAAACCGTACATTGGGGGAAATTCAACTAATACAAAAGTCCTTTTTTAAGGATTTTAATTTAGGATTTGTCATATAAACTCTATTAAAAAAGAATTCTAGGATATTTTAGGGAAGGACGAAATAGTAGTTTGTCGAAATTATTATATTAAGTAGGCGTTGTAATCTTAAAATTGGGGGAATATATCATAATTATTCGAATTTTGCCATTTTACAAAAAATCATTTTCCAAAAACAGTACTAAAGACTTAAAAAATAATACGAAAAAGATCAGATACACGATAGGTTTAAAAATGAAATGAAAAAAATCGACAAGTGATTAATCACCTGTCAAAAGAAATTCTTACCCTCCTAATAAAGGGATCCTACCTTTATATTTATTTATATATTTTACGATTATGTTCTCGTAGAATCGTCCGCATTTCCACTTTTAAAAATCGGTGGAGTAAAAATTATTTTCAATCATAATTTTAATAGCTTCAACTACTAATCCATTTACTACCGCAGAACCAATTATTGTTGATCCGGATTCATATGGTGTATAACTGATTAAGTCGTTTTTTTGAATTTGCCTATAAAACAAAAGGGCTCCAGTTTTCACTAGAGCCCTTTTGTTTTTATTAAAAATAAGGAAAGAAATTAAACATTCTTTCAAACTTTTCGAAGACAAATCTTGTCCTTGGAAGGTACATAATACAAATATTGATTATTGTACAACTGTTACTGTTTTTGGCAGTGATGTTACTTTAAAACCGTCTTTTGTCACGAGATCTAGTGTGATTGTATACGTGCCATTTGGAAGATTTGAATCAGGTGTCCATTGTTCTCTTAATGTATGTTCATTCTTCACTGTCCATGAACTTACAATTTGACCACTTGCATTTTTTACAGTAATTGTCCAGTCTAATCGGGTATGGCCCCAAGCAGTAATTTTTGCTGGTTTGGTTTGGTTAATACCAGTAGACGGAGTTACACTCCACGTTTGCATCGCCATACTCCATTTATTATAGCTTTGATCTCCCCAAGTAGTCCAAGATACATTTCCTGCAAAATCAATCGCTAAAATGACAATTCCTTTAGGCTGTATTGACAAGTAGAGAAGTAGTCTCATAAGGCAATGAATATGATTGTCCATTTACAAAAACAATAGCAGAATGAAAGTCACTTGCATTATCATTCGCATTAAAGGTAATTTTATATTTACCATTCGTTGGCGTTACTTGAATATCTGAAACTTTTGGAGCGACGGAATCAACTGTTATTGGCATTTTAACTATCTGTGGTCTTGCGTTTGGATAATCCAATGTTGTTTTAAGCACATATTGGTATACTCCGTCTGGAACATATTGTCCGGATGGGTCTTTCATATCCCATGTATATCCTTTATGTTTAATATTCCCAAATGCCATAATATTTTTTCTAATCTTCCTTGGTTGTCCATTTCCAGTATTTTCACTAAAGTCGCCTAAATATTCTATGAGATTTCCAGATGGATCTTCAATATAAGATTCAACTTTTTCTAAATTACGTAAGGCTTGGAATGTACCATAGATACCTGTTGTGTTCAAATAGTTTGGCGAAAAGGCAATACGATTAATATGAAACCTTTTTCCATCGAATCCCATTGGAGTACTATTTTCTTCATGATCATCCCAAAGGGCCGTATATCCTACAAAAGCATCTTTTTCCCAAGCTGGAGCGTCGATATTTCTTAGTTCATCCCATTTTCCATAGAACCCCATATAAGGAATGGAAAGAGGGACAGCTTTATCTTGATCCTTCGCAACTGGAACGAGACGAACAAATCCTTCTACAAAACTATTTTTCGTTAAGGAATCTGGTAATGATACATGAACAGTCAGCATTTTGTTTTGACCTGGCTTGATTTTCACTAATGCTCCTGTGCTTTCTGTTACGATTTGATCATTCACAGTAACTGTTGCACCATGAATACGTTCGCTTGTTAGAGTTAAATACTCTTTTGAATCTAATTGTCCATCAGCATCTAAATCAAATTCCTTCGTTTCGGTTCTATCTTTCAATAAATCTACATAGACATTGTATTCAATGTCAGCACTATTATTAATACCTTTAGGAGATTCGAATGCTTCCATATTTAATTTAAAGCTTGTAGTTTGACCAATTTCCTTTAAAGCCACGGCTCCAGCTGCTTCTAAAGGTGTATCTCTTCGTGTGACAATAACTGGTGTATCAATAGCATTTTGAATTTTCATTAAGCCAGACCCTAGAATACGTGGTGAATATGGAACTTCACTGTTTGTTCTAGGATCCATAACCACATTAGCTGTATTCATTAAAGCCAGTTTTGCTTTTAAAACCGTATCTTTTGAATGGTCTAATCCCTTTTGATAAAGTGCCTGTAATAATAAGGCAGATCCACCTGCAACATGAGGAGTTGCCATAGATGTACCGCTCATCACTTCGTAATTATTACCTGGTATTGTAGAATAAATATTTCCACCAGGAGCAGACATTTCCGGTTTAAAATCTAATGTAGATGGGGTACCCATCGATGAAAAATGGGACATCATGTCTTTTGCTTGGTTGTCTACCCAAGCATCACCATTAAATTTCATACTTAAATATTGACCACTCGGCAGATTACTCATTTTATTCAGTAATGCTTCACCTATCGTTTTACTTGTTGTAGCAGTTGGTGTATATACTGGCGATACCTGTAGAGTAGGATAATCTGGCAAATCTGCAGGTGGAATCATAATGATCGCCTTTGCTCCAGCACTCCTCGCTGTCATTTGAATGCTATAATAAGATGAGTATTGATTTAATAACTTTACGACAGCAATGTAGCCTGTTTTTCCTTTAGGATAATCTGAAGCAAGCTTTCCTTCGTTTACGTACACCATATCATAGCTGGTATCCTGTACGAGATTTTTAGATACTTTAAAATTATATGTTGCTGGAAATTGCGTTTGATCTTTGAAAGGAAGTGATTGACCACTGTCATCTGCTAATGAATGCATATGCATTTTTGTATTTTCATAGGAAGCAACCGATAATGCATATGAACTAACACCCGGTGCACCAACTGTTCCAATATCAGGATCTTCTGCAAATGGCCTTAAAGATGGGACAGAAATAGTATTCTTCGTACTGTAGCCTGAATTTCCGGCTGCTGCAACAACAAGTGTCCCGTGTTCAGTCGCAACTCGGATTGCTTTTTGAACCGGATCATACTCTTCATCTACATAGCCTGCGTCAGAACCTAAGCTCATGTTGATAACATCTGCACCCATTGTGACAGCATGCTCAATACCAGCAATAATATCATCCTCTTGGGCTCCGCTAGCATTTATCTGAGAATACTTTCTCAGCTAATAGCTGAACACCAGGTGCGATACCAGCGACTCCACCCTTTGTTTCGTCTCCATTTGCTCCAATTGTTCCGGCCACGTGTGTACCATGCGGGTTACCTTTTGATCCAGTAGGAATGACATTTGTATCGTTGTCTGCCCAGTCATAGCCTGTTGGAACTTTATCAGAATACCAAGTTTCATTTACATCTGTCTCTGCTAATTTTTAGTAATACTTTCTTGAGTCCATTTTTCTTTTGCTTTTGCAGCATCAGATAGTGTCATATCTTTATGGGTATAATCAATCCCGGAATCTACGACCGCTACTAATAAACCTTCACCTTTATACCCATATTGCTCCCATACCTTTTGGGCTTGTACTAATTCTTTACTTGCTGCCATATTTTCCTCGAAGGTTCTAGCAACATGAACATAAGTAACCCCTGGGATAGATTGGATCTCTTTTAAATTTTGAAACTCTGTTTCTACACTGAATCCATTGAATCCTTCAAAAAACCGATGCTTCACTTTGATATGAGCATTCGATTTAGAATTATTTTGTTTTGAGATTGGGTCTATAACTTTGTCTTGCTTTTCTTTAAATAGAGTTCTTTTATTTTGTACCGTTTCCTCGTTTTCAGCCTGCTGCTCCAATTGGACAATGAAACGAACAAGTTCATCTGGTTTATATTCTTTTGTTGGAGCTTCATTTTTAATGTCTTTATAGATCGAGTCATCTTGATCAGTTTCGATATTATTCTTGACTAAAAGTGGAGCTCCTTGTTCTACGATATCATCTGCCGATTCTGTTTGGGATAAAATGTCGTTGTTGTCAGCAAAAGCTGTAAATGATGAAAAAATCAATGATGTTAAAGCTGCTGTGGTCATAACTTTAAATGCCTTTATTTTTCCCTTATTCATAGATGCCGCTCCTTTTTTATATTAAATTAAAAAACTTCTAAATTTACTTAAATCACTTATGATTAATAGAATAATAGTTATTAAATACCTTTTAATTTAACTATTTCTTAACCAATAGTGAGTGGAATAAATACTAATCAAATTGTACCTATGCCTTAAAAAATCGTAAATTGGGGGAATTTCAACTAGTACTATAGCCTTATTTTTTGAAATTTTATAAAAGGATTTGTCATTTCAACTCTATTAAAAAAAGAATTTTAGGTTATTTTCGAGGGAAGATAAAATAAAATATTGTCGAATATATTATGTTAGGCAGTCATTATATTCTTGAAGTTGGGGGAATATATGGGTATTTTTTGATTTTTATGATTTTTTCAAAGAATGATTTTAGAAAACAACACTAAAGACCTAGGAAAGAGGTAGCAAAAAGGCTTGATGATTGATCGGCTAACAAAAGAAACGATAAAAAACGACAAGTAGGTTTAGGACATCTGTGTTCCCATAATAAAAAAGACTTAAATATCCTTTTTCTTGTTATTCCTTTTATTAGCTATTATTACAATGATGTTTATGTACTTTGCTTTTCTAGATAATCACTAGGTATTTAAATTCAACATCAAAAAGCGTCAAGCTCCTAAAGGAAATTGACGCTTTTTGTTATTTATTAACTGGTTCTGGATTAAATTATTCTTAAAGTGTAATTCCTTTTTCATAATTTCAAGTGCGATAGATTTGCCAACAAACCGAAGATGCCAAGGCTCGTATTTATAACCAGTAATAGCTTCTTTGCCCTTTGGATATCGAATAATAAAGCCATATTCTGTTGCATGCTCTTCTAGCCAAATGGACTTTTTTGTTTCTCCAAAGCAGTCTTCTGCAGGGCACCTACCATCTCCTCCGGTAGCATCAATTGCAAGACCGGTTTCATGTTCACTCGTGCCTGGTAGAGCACGTCCTGTATAGATTCAAATTTCATTCAAATTCTATTTATAAAATAGTTAATTTAATGGAGAATAGAAATGCTATTTTTAAGTTAACTTAATTCTTCAGTTTTAATTCAGAGAAGTGAACTAGTTTAACTTCTTGATTGTAACTATCTTCTTTCCTTATTTCACAGTAACCACATGCATATTGATGCAGAATAATATATTCTTGGCCTTCAAAAATTACTAACAATAGCCCCATTTATGACCACACTCCCTATGACAAAAATTGTGTAATGCCTTTTTAAATGGTCTACTCCTATGTTGCTGTTATTAAATAGTCTTATAAACTATTGAAAACACCTACAAATTATTAACAAAAATATTAAAATACGATTTTACAATAAAGCCTCTGCAATAATTCTACAATTTTCAACATGATTAAGAAATCTTGGATTTCTTAACTAAATGTTAAGTATCTCTTATATTTTGAATACGAAACTGAGATAATCGAAGAACAAAGCATAATATTGAATATTAATATTTTCCGGAAAGGAATCTCTGTTATGACTCTTGATAATTCGAGGTTAACAGCTTCGCTATTTGGACGATGTCGATTACATTTTGGGGAATTTCTTTTGTCTCGACGAAGGCTGTGTTATTAACTCTTGCCCCCTATTCGTTACTTGTTCTTCTGCTGGGAAATAAAAGGTAAACATAACATCAAAAAGCGTCAAGTTCCTGAAGGAAATTGACGCTTTTTGTTACTTATTAACTGGTTCTGCATGAAAATATTCTTCCAGTGTAATTCTTTTTTTCATAATTTTAAGAGCGATAGATTTTCCAACAAACCGAAGGTGCCAAGGCTCGTATTTATAACCAGTTATAGCTTCTTTTCCCTTTGGATATCGAATAATAAAGCCGTATTCTGCTGCATGCTCCTCTAGCCAAATGGCCTCTTTTGTTTCTCCGAAGCAGTCTTCTGCAGGGCACCTACCATCTCCTCCGGTAACATCAATTGCAAGACCGGTTTCATGTTCACTCGTGCCTGGCAAAGCACTGTACGTTCTTGCTTTGTCATACCCATCTTTACTTACATAATTGTTAAATAATACAGTTTGAGTTGAATGTGATCGATAACCCGAAACACCTAATAAGTAAATACCTTGTGTTCTTGCCTCAGTAAATAATTGATTAATCGCTTCCGCTGCCTCTTTACGCATTTTTTGCTTTTCAGTTTTCTCTTGAAAAACAAATGGAATATCCGCATAAATAAGCTCTGATGGTGAATAATTTTCTGGCAGCTTATGTAGGTTATTTACGAGAACAGAAATGCTCTCTGGGTTGGTGTCAACATGGATACTGCCATTATTCTGTTTTGCATGTACGGACGGTGTTGATTCAGGTTTGATTTTTGTATCTCGAAAAATATCTGTAAAACTAGTTAATAGCACTGCAAATATAATGATGCAGTCCCTGATTAATAATTTATCCAATTTGAGCACATCCATTATTAAAACTGTATACATAAATTCATTTGAATTTTAAATTAACAGGTGAATTTTATCATGGTGACTTGATTTAATGAACTCCAGAACACTTAACATGTTATGAAGTAAGGCTTAAAATTACCGATCTTTTAAAGCTTGCGAAGTCAACTTTACCATCAAGAAACCTTGTCCACTTTGCTACTATTAAACTATTAATTATTTTAACCTGTCCCTTTATCAAATAGAAAAAGCTACAGTAGCAGCCTTAACTTCTTGAATTCAACTCACCGTTAGTATCAGTGAAGTAAAATTTATCCAAAAGTCTTATTGTTTTTTCCTTCTCAAAATATCATTAAAAAAAAGACCGCATACTTCATAACTGAATGCGGTCTTTACTATTAAAGCAATTCATTGTAAATGCTTGGATTATGGCGTTCCCTTGTTTATTACTTACTATTACGTTTTACATTTATATTAATAACGTTTGAAATACCTGCGTTCAAACCACCTGTTACTTTTATTCTAAACTGGTAGGAAGTATTAGCCGTTAATCCAGTCACAACCGCTTGGTGTGAGTCAACGGTAACCTGCTGTTCTGTTTTTGCAGGACTCCATGTAGCTCCATTATCGATTGATTGCTCAACTTTCACATCAGTTGCATTGACAGCAGCTAGCCAGCTAAGTGCAGCCGTATGATTAGACTTTGACTGATTTTTCAATGTGATAATTGGAGTTGCAATTCCTAACATATTGAAGAAATCTGTAGCGTATTTACCGTCAACTTTTTCTTTTGGTTTAACGGTCGCATCTGGGTTTGATTTGTATAAATTCTTTACAAGGAAATTCATATCAGTTGCATTGACAATGCCGTCTTGGTTTAAATCTTCTATTTTGAACGTCACATTATCCTGCTGACCGAATTTATCTGCTACATGCTTCACGTCAAGGACATCAATAACACCATCACCATTCACATCACCTGCAGCAGCTCTAGGCTGAAAACCTAAAACAGCAGCATACGAACCAATTTCCTCGCCCCAAGTCGTTTTAGTTCCTGGATTCACTTTTTGGATGCTCTTTAGATGTCCAGGAGCTTCGACCACAATATCATATGGATCCTTTGATAGCGGAAGATTCTTTACACTGAAATACCCTTGCGGAAGATCAATGGTACCTGGGTATTTCACTCCATTTGAATCTTGCGCGTATACTTCTGCTCCAATTTTTGTTAAATCTTTACCCCATTGACCAGCGAATGCTTCAAGGCGCATATATGAATCTACATAGGAATGCTTAGGGATAATTTTGTAGCTGTCAATTTGGTTAAACGATGTGATTGTCGTTGGCGTATTTTCGCCAAACTTCGTGTAACTAAATGGTTTCGTATTTTCTTCACCGTCCATTGTATCCGCAAGAATGTAGAAATGATCATCTACAAGCTTGAACGTTACATCAAGGAATGCAGTGTCTCCACTAAAACCTTCGAATCCTTGTCCACTAATATGAGCTCCTACATTAACAGTGTTTTTACTCCAAGTATAAATTGGATGTTCTTTCACGACTGGTGCGTCAACTGATACGGTCAGACCGTGTTCGTCTGCATATGATTGGAACTCTTTATTTACTTTTACATCTAAAAATTCAAAGTTCTTATAGAATCCAACGTCGTACGTTCCTGACATCAGCTTTTCAACATTGTTCAAGCTTAACGTCATCGTTAATGTATCGTTTTTATACACTTTTTCTTTGTCATAAGTTGGCACAACATAAGGCGTACCTTCTTTCACAAAGGCATAAGGATAAAAATCATTTAATAAATGGCCGTTTGTTGCCTTATCCATAGGGAATAAGATCATGGTTGCTGGTCCATTTTCTATATCCGATTTTTCAATTCCAAATTTCACGTCCCCGTTCTCTTCTACTGGGAAATCTCCATCCGGGAAAAACTTCTGATTGTAATAATACCAAAGAGTATTATCAGATTGTGACCCAAATTGAGCCGTTCCTTCATCAGACAAATTCGCATGAATCCAGAAAGCATTGTACGCATTGCCATTCATCGTCTCTTGTGTAAAGTCTGAATCCTTTAGCTCATATACTTTACCTGGTTGTTTGTCCTTGAATGTCAGTTTAGGCAATGTATTGTCAATTACAATCATATGATCTTTCTCGTAAGTTTTGCCATCTGCCTCTACTGCTCTAAACTTCAATGTATATTGACCTTCTGGTAATGTTGCCATTGTATTCTTATCCGTCTTCTCTTCCTTTGGATCGCCAATAAACGGATAGTAAGAAGGTGTGAAATTTAAAAATAAATCTTTGTCTATAGGTGCTGTTGAAGCATCTACCGGCATGAAACTATTGCTTCCGAGTGGACGGCCGTCTTTGTCATAAATATACGCACGAACTGACTTAACTGGGCTATTTAATTTAAACTTTATATATCTAAAAGGGCCTGCCATAAATGGATGTCCAGGAGTCCAATTCATCGTGCTGATGGCTGGCATATCTACTTCAATAGACTCTATCCCCTTATCCACGACGCGAACAGCAAATGGTACACGATAGCTTTCTTGTGGATTTGCACGATTGACAATTTTCACATAGCCTTCGTATCTACCCTTTTCTGCCGTTCCTGGCACACGAATCGTCGCAGTCAAATCAGCAGACGCTCCAGCCGCAACAGAAATCGACTGTGCAGATGTTGTCATTTCCAGCTTATTGGCTACTGCATCAAGAACACCATTTTTCGGGTTCGAATATACGTAACTGATATCGAAATCTTTTTGCTGAGTTCCTTTATTTTTAATAACGATTTGTCGACTGTCTTCATTTGTCGCATCTTCTTTTCTGTAGATCGTGCCATAAGCAATCGATCCTGCTTCTTCGTTAATTGTGACAAGTGAACCATTATTTTCACGGTTTTCTGTTTGGTCTATGACTTTAATCGATACATCAGCTTTAACTGATTCTTTTACATCAACTAATCCTGCTCCTACTTCGTATACAGAATAATCGCTAGATAACTTATCTGCGGTATTCATTAACGCCGCTTTTACGTCAAACGGTGTGTATTCTGGATGTGCTTGTAAAATAAGAGCTGCAATACCCGCTACATGAGGCGATGCCATTGACGTACCAGAAATACGAGCATAGGCTGTCGAATAATCGATTCCGTCTTCTGGACTATGAATGTATTCCGGATAAGTGGAATAGACAGATACACCTGGTCCTACTACATCTGGTTTAATGTCATAGTTGTTCGAAACAGGTCCTCTTGAGCTGAAACTAGCAAGGTGATTCCCTTCGGTCACAACGGAAGCGACACTACCAAACGTTATTTGGGAATCTGCTGCTGCTTTTAATCGTTCTCCATCCGCTTTTGTTAAACGGAACGCTGGAATAAAGTTTGTATTTTGTGCTAAATAATTATCAATTTGTCCATCGATATTGTTATAAATAATTACAGCTGCAGCTCCCGCCTTTTTAGCGTTTGCAACTTTCTCCGTAAATGCGTACGTACCACGCTCAATTAATGCTACTTTTCCAGTTAAATCGATCGGTTGACCATTCGCATCTTGATAATCGCTCTCTCCACCTAAGCCAACAAAGACGATCGGATACGATTTGTTTGTTAACGTTTCTAAGTTATCCTTAAAATCTTTTCCTAAAAGCATCATATTGTCGAACGTTTCACTGCCAACAGTTGCCGATACTGTAGGAATCGCCATTGGAAAGTCGCTTGCTCCAACGGTAATACCTAGTGCTGCCGTCCCTGGTGAACCAAGCGTTTTCTCACCTGGACCTGCGTTTCCAGCAGAAATGACACAGGTCACACCAGCAAGTGTAGCATTATTAATCGCAACGGATTCTGCTATTAACGGATCGTTCAGTGCAACACCTAATGAAAGGTTAATAACGTCCATACCATCCTGTACCGCTTTATCAATACCACCAATAATGCTGCTTGAATATCCCTGTCCATATGGACCTAACACACGGTAGCCATATAAATCAACATCTGGTGCTACACCTAAAGCTGGATTGTCAACCGTATTTTCACCTTGCGCTGCAATCGTACCTGATACGTGAGTACCATGAGAAGTATAATACGCGTGATCACCATAATTTGGTTCTCCTGAATTCACCCAATCTTCATATGTCGTTTCCATTGGATCAGCATCGTTATCGACAAAATCCCAACCCTTTACCGTCGTTTGATTGATTGTCGTTGGATCTTCTCCCTCAGTTTTACGATATCCTTTGTATACATTCTTTAAATCTGGATGATTATAATCAATACCCGTATCAAGGACACCGACTTTAATTCCATCACCAGTTACACCGTCATTATGCAAATCTTCAATACCAGGAAGAGGTATTGAATTCTCTTTCAACGTATTTGTAGAAGTGCTTTGCACAGACACACTTGGTTGATTGATTGACGCTGACTTTGATTTCAATTGCCCATTACCAGCTGTTAAACTATTAGTATTTGAACCTTCTGGACCAATTGGATCAATTTTTACTACTTTATCTTCAAAAATTCGACTTACTAAGCCTGACTCTAGTAATTTTTCTACATCGGTTCCTAGGAGTGTCATCGCTACCCCGTTAAACGCGTGTTTGTATTCATTCGTAATTTTAATAGTTGATAGATTAGTAGAATTAAACGGAGTTACAGCACTAACTCCTTCTTTTTGTTTAGCTAATGTTTGAACATAATCTTTAAACTTTTTATGACTTTCCTTTACCTTTTTAGTAGCGTCTGATAACGAAATCTCATTTCCGAATATTTGCTCCTGAATGACTGAGACTTCTGCTGGAGCTTGTTTAAATTCCACAATAACGCGTACAAGCTCAGAGCTGGTGACGTTAATTTTTGGAGAAATGGTTATTTCATTCTCAGTATAAATTTTGTTCATAGCCTCGATCTGCGCTTGGGTTAAACTTAATGACCCTGTTTGAGATGAACTACTTTGAAGCGTACCTTGGATGATACTTTGGCTTGGGCTTTCAGCCAAAACATTATAAGGTACGACAGAAGACATCAATAAAAGCCCCATTGTTGTCTTAGTAAGGATTTTTTTAAACCTATTTTCACCCAAAACGATTCCCCTCCCAAATGTAAATTGTTTTTTTTTATAAAATTTTTCGACAATTTACTATTTTTATTTTACTTTAGGTACTTTTTCTAGTAAATTGGGGGAATTTGATACAAAACGAATAAAAAATGAGGCGCATTATCGCTTAAATATGTATAAATTTTAAACTTTTTATTGTTATGGCTTATGTTTTATGCAAAAAGAACTTGGGGAAATCCAGATAATTTAATTGGAAACAATATAAGAACCTATAGCTTGTTTTGTAATATTATTAATTAACCATTCTCCAAGACTATCTTAAGGGGGATTTGTTCTTGAAGCCTTTTTTAATATTAGTAATACTTACTTACACATTAAAATCATTAATTTTATTTAATTATCATTTATGAGTATGATAAATAATATTAAGATTTAAAATCTTCGAATATTTTCAATACGGGAGGAAAGCAGCATGTCATTGAACCAATTTTTTGATTTAACAGGAAAAACAGCAATCGTTTCTGGAGGCGGCAGCGGGTTAGGCCGTCAAATGGCAATTGCACTTGCAAAAGCTGGTGCTAACGTTGTAGTAGGTTCACGTCGTTTAGAAGTTTGCGAGAACGTTGTAAAAGAAATTGAAACGTTAGGAGGACAAGCATTTGCCCTATCATTAGATGTAACAGATCCTGAATCTGTTGGACAAGCTATAAAGAAGGTAATTTCTCAATTTGGCAAGATCGAAATTTTAGTCAACGCTAGCGGAGTAGCTTATGAAATCCCAGCGACGGAGATGCCTATTAAAGAATGGCAAGTTATGATTGATACAAATTTGACAGGTACATTCTTAATGTGTCAGGCTGTTGGAAGACATATGATTGAAAACAAATACGGAAAAATCATTAACATTTCTTCAACAGTTGCAACTAGGGGTACCGACCCAGAAGTAGTAGACTCCGTAGGATATGCAGCAAGTAAAGGTGCCGTTAACACGTTAACGAAGGATCTTGCAGTTAAGTGGGCTCGTCATGGACTAACTGTGAATGCTATCGCACCTGGAATTATGACAACTGGAATGAATGATCCACAAGTAGAAGGTACACTTGCAAATAAATTGGGCGGGGAAGGTTCTAAGACTCCTTCAAGGAGATTAGGCGGGGATAATGATATAGCTGGAGCTGTTATTTACTTTGCTTCGGCATCTTCTGATTATTGTAATGGAAATATATTGGGGATTGATGGCGGACTTGGGGCTAAGTAAATTTATACCCAACATTTGTTTGCGATTTGATAGAAATCTTAATTTTTCTTGATTTGAAAGTTACGCGTGTTAATTTAGCAAGTGAGTTAATCTTATAATTCCTGCCAAAATTAGAACATAAATTAGCAAATAAAAACAGAGGCTTTCTAATCCTCTGTTTATTAATATTGATTTTTATAATCTCTATGGATTATTACATTTGAATTGATGGATTATTTAAAGAAAAGGCTCTCCCGGTAAACCAGTAATCCCTTTTTTGTTTTTTTACCGATATAGGGTGTCTTCAGGGTAGAGCCTATAGTATAAAAACTGTATATAGTATTGAAAGAGAGACTGCGCTTTCTTGTTGCGTTCATGCTGTTTATCAAAACTCTTACTTTCTCATTCATTAACACTAATAACTACAACAATCTCAATAGGCCCCTTTATGCTCAGTGGTTGCACTTTAATTGTCCATAAGTCTTCTAGAATTTGAAATTCACATATCTGATAATGGGTTTGCTATTTTAAAAAACCTTGGTAAATATTCTTTGTGAGCCTCTAGCATTTCGTCTACTATAGCTAAAGCCACTTTATCATTAGCAACAAGCGGATTGATCGTCAATGCAACGATTGCTTTTTCACGACTTCCTTCTACCGCAGCCTCAATTGCCATCTGTTCAAAAGATTTAATCGTTTGTATCAATCCTCGAACTGGAACTGGCAATTCTCCCATCGTTAATGGAACTGGACCATCCTTTGTAATCACACAGCTAACTTCAACAGCACCGTTATATGGCAGGCCTGATATAGCCCCTTTATTCATTGTATTTAATGGTTGAATATCCCGCGTATCATTGTAAATAGATGAGATCAAACGACAAGCCGCATCAGAGTAGTATGCTCCTCCTCGTTTTTCTAGTTCAGGTGGTTTTACATCCAGCGTTTGATCTTTATATTTTTCAAATAGTGATGCTTCAATCCGTTGAACGACCTCTGCTCTTGTTTCATTAGACTCAAATTCTTTCATTTCCCTTGCCAGCATCTCAGATGTTTTGTAGTAGTAGTGATGGTACGAGCATGGAATGACATTGATACCTTTTAGGAATTCAGGTGCCCATTCCTCCGCGTCAATATTTTTTACAAAACTTGCATTTGCAGGATCCATTATCATTTCAAGAACTTTATCTTTTACACTTACTCCATCTAGATAAACATCTAATCCAAAAACCATATGATTAAGACCTGCAAAATCAATACGAATACGAGAGTGATCCACGTTTAATAGTTGTGCAATACCCATTTCCATTCCAATCGGTATATTACAAAGGCCAATAAATCTCTTATTATTTGAGTATCTTAATGCTGCCTCTGTCACCATACCTGCAGGGTTTGTAAAGTTAATTACCCATGCATTTGGACAAAGCTCTTCAACTTCCTTACAAATATCCAATATAACAGGAATCGTACGGAGCGCTTTAAACAAACCACCTGCACCATTGGTTTCTTGACCAATTACACCATGTTTTAATGGAATTTTTTCATCAAGTGTACGTGCAGCCAATTGCCCAACACGAAGTTGTGTAGTAACGAAATCGGCATCTACCAAAGCTTCACGACGATCATACGAAAGATGAATCTCTATTGGAACACCAGCTTTTTTTACCATACGCTTTGCTAGCGCTCCAACAGTTTCTAATTTTTCGCGACCTGCTTCGATATCAACAAGCCAAAGTTCTGTAACTGGTATTTTTTCATAACGCTTAATAATGCCTTCAACTAGTTCCGGCGTATAACTAGAGCCTCCACCAATTGTCACAACTTTAAATTTCTTTGACATTACTTAAGGCCCCTTTCATACATGTCAACGAACTCTGTTGCCAAGTCTTTTACGGTCATCGCATTCATCAAGTGATCTTGGGCATGAATCATTAAAAGTGAAATTTCTGTTGGATTTCCACCTATCTCAGATTGAATGAGCGATGTTTGAATATGATGTGCCTCATTTAAAGCATCATTTGCTTCTTTTAACTTCTCACGTGCTAAATCCATATTCCGTTCTTTTGCGGCATGAATGGCTTCCATTGCTGCACTTCGACCATTTCCACCATGCAAAATCAATGTAAAAATTTCTGTTTCATGTTTTACCATAAAACTGACCTCCTTTCTCTTTCAAGAGAAATTTTGAAACTCTGAAACCTAATGGCCGTAAATTTTCCAGGTTAATAACCCTTTGGGTATTCTTGTATTCTATAAAAATCTTCAAATTATATAGGAAGAAAGACGTGTAGAATTGTATCCTACTTTTTTTCTATTAGTTTAATTGCCTGCTCGAGAATAGCTTCACCATCACACATGCCATAATTCATCATATCAATAACTTCAACTGGAATGTTTTTCTCACCACAGATGTTTTTCATTTCGTTCAAAATAAAACGTACTTGTGGTCCTAACAATAACACATCAGCATCGTCGATTTCTGAGCGGACAACTGATTCAGAAACTGCCCAAATGCGTGCTGAAATCCCTTTTGACGCAGCAACTTTTTCCATTTTTGTTACGATAAGACTTGTAGACATGCCGGCAGCACAACATAGTAAAATATTCATTATGATTTCCCCTTCTATTCTAAGCTTTTAACGTCGTTCTTATTGACTACGACTAATCGAGCTAAACGATCGTGTGCAGCTAATGAGTTTGGATTCGCAAATATGCTTATAACGGATATCAAAAATGGAAGGCCTTGAAAAAGAAACATCGATAAAAATTTAAAGAAACTTCTAACAATCACTAATAATACATAAGCAAGCTTACCTTTTTTGTTATGGATGTGTGTTAGTTTCAATCGAAAGATGATCTTCCCAATTGTAGATCCTCTTAATAATAAGGTTGTTAAGACATCATAACAAAACCAGATAAGAAGCGATTGGAGAAAGGCTTCATTAAAAAGAGCCATTACCTTTACAGTAGCATCCTGACTTGCTGCTTCACCCATTGTTTTTTGAATTTCAATCATCATTGTTAAGACTCCAGGAAAGTCTGCAAATCCTGTTACTCGATAAACAATTGAAAGCAGGATTGAGATAATCACCGCATCTATAAGAAAAGCACCTATTCTTTTTAAACGTAACGGAGTAAATATTTTCTTTTTGATGTCCATAGTAGTAGGTATTCTCCTATAAAAATTAAGACTTCCGTTTGGATCTATCCTAATCAACAAAGGGTATGACGGGTGTCAAACTTGAAAAGATTGACACCCGAAAGAAGACACACCTTAATTAATTAGTAGAGTTCTACATTTCTAAGTTTTTCTTATCCGACATCTTAATATTAGCAGCTTTCTCCATTTCTAAGTTTTTCTTATCCCACATCTTAATGAATGGGAACCAAATTGCAGAGGCAACTGCAAAAGCAACCAATTGCATGACTACACCCATAATTTTACCACCAGTCATAAGATAACCACTGATGAAATATGGTGTTGTCCACGGAATAATCGTACCAGTCGTTTGTGGGAAAATACCCATTGACGTACCAAAATAAGTAACGGTTAATACTGCTACTGGTGCAAGCATGAAAGGAATCATTAAGAATGGGTTTAAGACAACCGGAACTCCAAACACAATTGGTTCGTTGACATTAAAAATGGAAGGTCCAATCGCCAAACGTCCAACTTTCTTAAGAAGGTTTGATTTTGCTAAAAACATCATATAGATAGCAACTGGTAAAGTAGCACCTGATCCACCCATCCAGATACCATTCTCATAGAATGTATACGTAATGATATGCGGCAGTGTCTCCGCACCCTCTTTTACTGCTGCTAAGTTTGCATCTGCATTTGTAATCCAAATAGGTTCCATAACAGAAGTGATGATGGATGAACCATGGATTCCAAAACTCCATAGGAGGTGTTCCATTAAACTTGCGATAAGCGTACCAATGTAGGTTGAACCTAAAATTGTAAATGGTTGTGTGACAACGACCTGGATAAAAGTTGCGAAAGTTTCCCAACTAGTTTGCGCAAATCCAAATCTAACAAATAAGAAGAAAATAATAATAACTAAACCAGGAATAAGGGCTGTAAAAGAACGTGAAACCGTTGGCGGTACAGTATCTGGTAACGTGATGATCATCTTCTTTTGTAAGAAGTAACGATAAATTTCAGCAGTAATAATGGCAACAATTAATCCAACAAACAAATACTGTGCACTAAAAAGATCAGGTGACCAAGCGGATATGCTTTCTTCATCAACCGTGAAAGTGCTCATAATGTTAACAATTAAATATCCGGCTAATGCTAAAACACCAGCTGGAACACCATCAATATTCTTTCCATCGACTTTATAACTGCCTGCTAATGAGTACGCTACACCAAACACAGCAATTAAAGCGATGATACCCATTGTACCGTTATAAACGATGTCTCCAAAAGCATTCCAATTGTCCCCAAAGGTTTTTGCCATGAAGTTTTGATACCATTCTGCTTCTAACCAAGCTACGATAATGAAAAACGAACCAATTATCATTAGCGGCATTGCAAACATAATACCATCACGTAAGGCAAGCAAATGTCTTTGATTACCTATTTTCGAAGCGATCGGTAAAAATTTCTCTTCAAAAAAATTACTTTTCATTGAATTATCACTCCTATAAGGATAAGGATCTTGGTAAATCAGAAATTTCCCTTATACCAAGATCCTTAAAAATTATTAACGCTGCGAATTCTTAGAAACAGATCTTACAAAAGTCATCACGTGGCTATCGTTTTCAAATCTAGGTTCTCCATTAATGGTCATTGCAGAGTATACAACAGTTGCAATGATATTTGCCGGCTTATCTGTTTTATACGTAACTTCTCCAGTTTCACTATCAACAGCTACATCGTCTGGTGAAGATGATTCGTAACGAACTTCTACAAATTTGTTTCCATCTGTATTTAATTTTGATTCAGCCATTGCATTTTTTAACCATGTTGGATAGGCAAAAGAATTCTTGTCAAGCTTAGTAGGAGCAATTGTTTTTTCTGATTTCTTATGGTCAACAACATTGATTGTGTATGTTATTTTAGCCGGAGTTCTAAAGAATCCATCAATAACATACGCCGTAACCGTAGCTGTTCCTGGTTTTAAACCAGTTGCATAAGCACCATAGTACTCGCCATTTACACTTAAATCGGTTGGTCTTACGTTTCCTTCATCACCGTACGTTGCTATATTTCTTAGGTCAATAACTTGAGATACATTTGCTTCAGCATTGATTTGTGCAGGTAATCCATTTCTATATCCTGCTTGATCCCAAGCATTCGTTGACCAAGACACATTCTTAATATATCCCGTTGTTTTAGCATCAAGCTTTACAGAGTCACCCACGTTAATCGTAAATGTATGTGTATCTGCATTATATTTAGCATGAGGATTCATAGTTGCTAAATTAGTTGGGTATTTAATGCTTTCTGTACCATTATTTACTGGAGCAGTAACAGTTGATCCTAATTCCTCTACATAAGCAGCATCCTCGGGATTTTGAGTCAACCAAAAAGGCATAGAAATGACTGTTGATGATTCTAATTTCGTACTGTTGCCAGAATCAATCGTTCTTCTATCCATCGTACCGAAAATGTTCGTATTGTACTTAGACATCATAACTTCATCACGTGGAATTAATTGGTCAACCATAAGATTTGGTGCTTCGTGTGTTACGTCATTTCTGTTTGCAGAAAGAACATCAAAGTTTATAAAATTGTTAGGTATACGCGTCATTTGCCAAGTTGAACCTGCAAGGTCAACTTTTGCGTTTCCGATATCAAATCCTTTTGCTTTCAATGCTCCAATAGAGGCTGCATAGAAAGTTGACATGAATGGATTTTTCTCTCTTTTTTCGTTAGTCCACCATTGATTCATGCCTTCTAAGATCGCTTTAGCGTTAAAGCTCTCAGCGTGGTGAGATAATGTGTAGTATGCTAGTGCTTCTTCTTCTTCATCAGAATAATTCATGTATGATTCGTGAGTTACACCATTTACACCGATAGCATCTCCATTATGAGCAGCAATACCAAAGTATCTTGCAAGGTATTGTAAAGTCATTTCAAGCATCGAAGATGAGTTATATGTTTTTGGATATCGTACTTCAAAGTCATTATGTTCTGTAGCTTTTGTAGACGCTTTCAAACCATTCATTACTTTGTATTCATTTGCATAATCAAGCGGTTCAATAATATCAATGTTTTGACCTTCAATGATTTCTCTTTCAGCGTCCGTATAAGCACCCATATCTCTTGCAACTACAAGCATTTGTAACAGCAATTGTGCATTTAGTGGACCATCTTCATAGTCCTGTCTATTCCATGCGTTATTTGCACCGTCAAGGAATTCAGGGTTCATATTTCCCCAAGCTGTTTGAGATGAAGGACCGTTCAGTCCATTACCAGGAGCAACGCTACCAAAACGGCTCTCAATTGGGTTCTCACCAGTCACACTCACTTGGTAATAGTTGTTTAATATCACTGCGTTCGTATGGTTAAATAAATTGTTTTTAATAAGCGCAGCAAGTTCAGGATCACTATCTTTGAACGAATTATATGCTAAGTCAAGTGTAAAGTAATGACCAACCAACTCATCTGTTGATGTAGTTGATTTATAGTAAACTTTATCACTATCTAAATTATTTTGTGTGTCGCCATTGTTTAGGTCTGCATGAACTTTTACTAAACGATCAGGGACAGCTACTGTGTCATAAGCTTTCAAATTAGTCGCGACACCGCTTTTAAATGCTCCAACAGCAGAATATTTAACTTCCTTGCCATTAATATCTGTTGTAGTTCCAGCATTCTTCCTCAACCATGCTGTATTAGCAGTAATTCCAGGAGTACCTTCAGTACCTTCTACTGTTGTAGACCCATTTTTCGAATCAAGTACTTTGTAAGTTCTTGCAAAGAAACCAGCAGAAGCAGGCTTGCCTGTATCTGTTAACGTATATTTACCATTATCATCAACGAAGACTGGCTTTCCTTCGTTCGCTGCAAGCCACGTTTTTGCTTCTTCAACCGTCTTGACGTTGCCACCTAGAGAGTTAACAACATACACAAAGTCGTTTACATTGTTTTTTGAAGGAACCTTTAATTGCATACCAGATACATAACCAAGGGTTACAATAGCTTCAACGGCACGAACTGCAGAAGCTTTCGCATCCACTGTTCTAGCATCAGATTCACCAAAGTTCTCCTTCATGTAGTTGTATCTCCAAATTTCTCCCGAAGCGTACATAGTAGTCCAAAGTCCATCGTTATCTGTATGGGTAATTGAACTTGTAGCGTCTTTATCCGCTGTCATTAATGCTTTCACCATGTCTGCTTGAGAAGCAAAGCTAACTGCACCTGATTGGAAGCCAAAACGATCAGCGAAGTTACGTGAGATTTCCTCTTGAACTAGCGCTTTACCCATTAGTGACATTTGCTTTCTAACAATATGCGTTGCATTACCTTTTTCACCCAAAACCCAAAGTCCATTATTACCATCAGACATAATGTTGGTAATCACTTCTTTGGCGTTAAATTTAGTTGAGGTTGGGTTACCATTTTTATCAAAAGCAGTACCTGAAGATTCACCAGTTTGAGGTATATATCTTCCACCCTGCAAATATTGAATTTGATCAGCCGAAGGTAAGTTGGGATCGTAGAGTGTAATGGCATCAGATACAATACCAGTAATGATTGGATGAGTATTTTCCTCACCAAGAATAATTTTATCGTTTGACTTTATTAAAGTATCTTTTGAAACCAACCATTTTACCCCGTCTTCTCCATCAATATATCCAACATAGTTTTTAGAAGGGAATTTAGTTCCTGCTGGAGCAGTAGGAATATTGGCTGTTTGCCAATTTGTTGTATAAAGGGCAGCCGGAATTTTCGGATCTCCTGCATTGTAATAGTAAACTACCTTTTCAAGATTTGTAGTGGTCTGTGACTCTATTACAGTAACTGTAATATTCACAGTTTTCGAGTTTCCATTTACATCTACTCCAGTACCAGTGATGATTGCCGAACCACCAGATACCCCTAAAATCTTTCCGCTGTAATCACCTTTTTCGTTACCAATCATATCAACATAGGCAACATATGGATCAGAAGTTGTCCATTTTACTGGCTTGGTTGTATCTAATCCGGTTGGTTTTGCATGAGTGATTTGTGTAGTATTCATATAGATGCTTGTGCCAGTTGAAACAGGAGCTACCGTAAAAGATTGAGTTGATTTAGTAGGTGCAGCGTTAACACCTACACTGCCAAAATTACCTGCAACCATTGAAGCTGCTAAAAGTGCAGCCGTAACAGGTTTACCAAAACGCCAGTTACTTTTTTTCATTTACCTTCCTCCTAAGCAAACCTTTTTTGATTGTAAAATTACCTTCTAAATCATAGATTTAACCATACATTCTAAACCCTTTTTTTCCCCTTCTGCTCTCAACTCCTTTCAAATAATTGCCGGAATCTTGTTAATCTAGCAAAATAATATTTTAGAAATCTCGTACTGAAAATCATTGAAGTTAGTTGACTTGAGAATTCTCTGTTTCGCTTCGGGATGTTCCATTAAATGTAAAACTAATCGACTTAACTCCTTGTGTAGAAACAAGTCACCTGCACGTAGGTTAATTAAAAAAAGTATTTGTACTACCTTTCCGTCGTAAGTCGGTGGATTCTTAAATATCACAACACTTATCGAGTCTTGAATAGCAACCATTTTTAATGCATGTGGTACTGCAATCCCATTTTGAAGAATCGTCGATATTTTTTCTTCTCGATCGACAACCAAATCAGGATAGTCAGGTGTTGCAAAACCCAGTTCAACAACTCTTTTTGCTTTTTCTTTAATGAAAGCTTTGTAGTCAAAAGACTCTCTACTATCCTCTATATAAAAAATTTCTGAATGAAACAGAGATAAGAGTGATGGTGTATTATCCTTAACTCTACTCGCTGGGTATCTTGTGAGCGATCGACGCATTCTCTGGATATCCGTTTCAGTTAATATTGGTGCTACTTGAATATACGGAATAGAAATATTGTCAAAGCGAATCGGAATGGAAGAAACTAATAAATCATATTCTTCTAGATGAACCGATTGAAGTTCACTATACAGAACGACGTTAATTGATGCCCCTTGGAAAAGTGTTTCGAGTTTCATTTTAAGTAAATCAGCCGACCCTGCTCCTGATCCGTACGAAAGTAGAATTCTTTTGTAGGAACTTAATTGTTTTTGCTTCTCCCTTTCCATATGGGCTGCAAAATGCATCGTAATGTATCCCATTTCATCACTAGAAAGTTCAAATCCCCATATTTCCTTTATCATTTCAGAAAATTTTAAAGCAATCATAAAAACATCGGAATATCTACTGTAAACATCATCTATTAATGGATTCGTAAGTTTTAAATTGAAATATATCCTTCTTAACAAAGGATACATATGCATCATAAGCATATCCAAAAGTTGCTGATCACCTGTAAACTGTGTCAAGAAAGTTTGATCTAATTTTTCGAAACACTGCTTTAGTTTTTGTTTCAAATCATTCTTTTCCTGCTCCTCAATATCATCCACACTCGATTTACCACTTATATGTGCAGCAAGATAGATAATCTCACTTTCTGGTAGTACGACATGATATAGGTCAGAAAGAACTTCACAAATTTTCTTGGCTATATTCATAAACGATGGCTTGATCAGGGAAACATCAAACTTCTTTTCTTGATTAGGCAGTATAAAATTGTGTTGAGTTACTCGAAACGAGAGTATTTGAATATGTACTAAAATGTTCTCAAGTGCAAAATAACTTAACTTCAAATGATTGTTTTGTACTTCTTCAGTCAAAACAGTTCTAATTTCTTTAAACGGAAACGCTTTCTCGAAATTTAGATAATTAGATTTTTTTAACAATCCTGTTTCTTTTTGAGTTAAGAAATAGGAAAACGCCCTTCTAAAATTTGTTTCGTCACCTAGTAAACGAACACCGTAACGTGATTTAGTTTCTACTTTTAAATCAAAAATCCTAACTTGTTTTTCAACTTCAACCATGTCGCTAAGCACTGTCGATCTGCTTATCATTAAGCTATCAGCGAACATATCAATGGTTTGAAACTGAGTCGTTTGAAGCAGGAGCATAATGATATTGCTTACACGAACACGAGGTAAATCTGGGGCTAAAGATCCCTTAATTTCCTTCAAATACGATTGCACCATTTCTTGATTTACTACATGAAGTAAATATCCTTCACCACGTTTTTTCTGAATAACAAATCCAAATTTTTCTCCAATAACGTTTAATTCTTTCAATTCATTTCGTAATGTCCGATTTGAAATGGCGAATTCTGTTTCAAGTTCTTGTGATGTAAGTGATTTTCCTTTTTGATACAAATATTGCAAAATTAGATCTCTTCGCATACATTACCTCATCACTCTAGATACTCTTCTAGTTGATTTAAGTTTACTTCCCGCCAAATACATTTAACAGTTTGATTTTTTCCAACATATTTAGCAATATGAAACAAACCTGAACGAATCTTAACATAGTTCTACACGTTTAAAAATTAAGTATTTCTTCATACTTGTTAAGTAAAACTTATATATCTCTAATATTTCCCTCTATATCCAGTACATGGCACATTTCCTATAAGCAAAAAAAACGTTCCCATGACCTGGGAACGCTTTTCTCATTATACTCCTATCCACATTTCTAGTGACTGATCAGGATAGATTAAACACCATAATACTTTGCAAATAGTTCTTTATTCCATTCATCTCCGCCATCAACATTAGAACTCTTAAACACTGGCGGTTTCAGTCCATCTTGGTGGTATTTTTTTGCTAACAAAATAGAAATGGTTTGAGCAACAAAAGCTCCCGCAATAGTAGAAGTTGCCCCCATACCTGTTTTTGCTTCTTCTACATAAAAAGCAGCATCCCCAGGTCCAGTACAACTATCAATAACTACATCACTAAAGTCACAAAGATATTTTCCGCTACTGTGTCTTGATTTTGTGCCTGCAGGATGATTCGGATTTGTAAAAGCAATAACCTTTGTACCACATTCCTGTGCCATTTTTGCAAGTTCAACAGTCATTCCATTTCTTCCTGAATTGGAAGCAATGACAAGTACATCCTTTGAGTTGATTTTATATAAATCAAAGATAACTTTTGCATAGGCTTCTAAGCGTTCAATCACAGTACTTTTTAACGGATGATCATGTAAAAAAAACTCATTCGGCAAAATAGGCGAGACTTGTGCAAATCCCCCCGCTCTTACGTAAAATTCTTCTGCAAACATATGGGAGTGGCCTGAACCTGTAACTAGGAAGCGACCTCCATTTTGAAGTACTTCAAAAATGCATGTGGCCGCTTCATCCATTTTATCAATCTGTGTCGTATACAGTTTTTTGAGATTTTTTGTCACATATTGGTAATAATTCTCCATGATGAGTATTCCCCTTTTATTGATTTGTTACCACCCGTACTTGTTTTCGCTCCATTTTTTTATAATTAGATCTTGTTTAACGAAAACAAGACTATTTTTTTCGATATCTTTATCTATGATTGCACCAGCTCCAAGAACACTATAAGAACCTATTTTACAACCAGGCATAATAATCGTATTCACGCCCGTTCTGCAATAGTCGCCAAGATAAGCAGCATTTGAAAAATGTAACGGTACTTCTTTTCTTCCATTTACTACGTGCTCAGTTTCGCCGTCATCAAAGCGTAATGTTCCGCAAACGGTTGCTGCTCCGATATCCGTATGACTGCCAATTGCACCATAAAACTCGCCATAGTGGTAAAGATATACCTTATCCATCACCATTCCACCAAGGAACTCTGCACAATGGTCGAATATACAATTCGATCCTATCGATACTCCATCGTAAATGATGCAGTAATTACTAATTTTTGTATGATCACCAATCACAGCATTGCCATTAAAAATAGCTCCATTATCAATGATTGTATTGTCGCCCACAAGCAGGTTACCGTGAATGACAACTCGATCACCAATGGAGGAGTTCTTGCCTAGTTTTACATGGCCATGAATGGTTGCATTTGCTGAAATCGTCGCACCTTCCGCAAGTTGGTTCTCTTGTAGTGCATTACAAAAATGATCCACCATAAATTGGTTCGCTTCTAACATATGCCAAGGCTTGTCAATATCAAAGAAATATCCACTACATTCGATAGCTTTCAATTTTACTTTATCAAGCGATTTCAGAAGTCCAGCTTCAATAAATCTCTCTTTGGGAACACCTACACCTACTTTTACATCTGGAAAATAATCTGGAGTTCTTTTCACATAATCTAAAAGGGTATCGTCAAAGTGAAATCCTGCAAATTGATGGGTTATGCTGTTCCCACGATAGTGGGCACCAATCGATTGAATAAACCCATTCTTAATACTCGCACCAATCCAGTTTCTTGAGGATTCCTCCAAATTTTTCAACAACACAGCAGGTTTTATAGAATTCACTAAGTTCTCTAAATCCTTTTGTTCAACTATGGTATCCCCATAGAGAACGATAAAGTCTTTCGTATCAGAGAGTTTCTCAGCTCCTTTTACCAGACTTTCTGCGCTTCCTAAATTTGTCTGATCACTTACAAATTTAACGTTTTCTATATCTGATAAAAGATTTTCTATTTCTCTTTGATGTTCCTCATTAACGACAACAACAATTTCTTTTATTCCCATTGCCACAATGGATTCAATGTTAAAGCGGATTAATGACTTCCCTGCGATTTTTATTGTTGTTTTGGAGCGAACTGCATTGAAAGGAAACATTTTATTACCTTTGCCTGCCGCAAGAATAATGGCGCTTTTCACCATTCCACCACCTCTGGTTTCAGTCACGTTTTATAAATTTTGTTTTTTAAACACATCAAATAACAGTCTAAAATCATTTATCTACTATAAAATTTTTTACTTATATTCTACTAATCGAAATTTATTTCTGCCTGCTAAAAGATAAGGCAATAAATCTTTTGCAAAAGGATGAACAAATCCAATGACATTGTGCTCAACCGATTGTCCTAAATCTTTCAATGAGATTTGTAATTCCCCTTCATATTGCGCACTTCTATTATTTAAAACAGAAATTGTAAACTTTCCTCTTGGTGCACAGTAGCATGGAGTCACTTCCATTCCTCTCGTATCCGTCGCCCGAATTAGGTTGGCAGGTTGATCAACTCTTGAAAGCAGGATGGACTCTTGTATTTTTATTTTTGTATTTTGAGGAACAAACGGATTAAATACAACTGGAATCTCTATATAATCTTGTTTGTAACATCTTGCCATTTCGGTAAGCTCTGAAAGATCCGCAAACGAGTCACCAATTAGCACATCATCAAAACCATTTGCAAATAACTCTAACATAGAAATATGACAAGGCAAAAAGCGGTGTTTTTCAATCGTACAAACCCCATGACCTAAGTGGTGCAAATCTTTAGGCGAAAGTTGCGATGCAACAAACCCACCGACCGGCACACCGAATGAGGCAAACAAGTCGTTAATTGGACGAATGTCCTCAAGAGACAATGCTGTATCTGGCAGCGGGAAAAAATTGTGGCAGGCAGTTAGTTGACCAATATTTCCTTCTTTTTCTATCTTTTCTAAAAATGCACGACATTCACGTAAAGCATTTCCATTCTGATTATCAGAAGAAGACATTGAGGCATTTACTTCTATTTGTATCCCTTGCTGATTTTTTGAAAGAAGTGCAATTTCTTCGCTCGTAAAACCTCCATCAATGCGGAGTTTAGTGATGCCCATCTTTTGTAATGCTGTAAGGTCGGTCAATGTACAACCCAACTCGTTGAAAACTTCATCATTCATATCTGCTGATACATTCATACCAAGTTCTTTACAGTAACTCAGTAGGTCATTCCAAGTGTTCGCATTTACATCCTCGGCACCTTCAAAACCATGATTATTTAAAATCAGTGAAACAAATACTTTTTTAAAACCCAATGAATGGGCCTTTTCCAAGTAATCTTTGATTTGATCTAAAGGATAAAAGTTTGGATAGGCACTAATTCCTATTTCACGCATTTTACGTCACATTCCTTACTATTCATAATTTGTATTTTCTTGTAGCCGCGCACCAATAATGATGGCACCGAATACAGGATCATAAAGTGGTGTAGAAATCTCTACTTGTGGTAAAACCACACTTAACATCTCTTTTAACTTACCGAAATAATCTGTTGATTTCGTCAACAAACTGCCTGCAACAGAGAGACGGAATTTTCCTGACCCCATTTGCCGACTGATTCCAACGACTAAACGAACTAATTTCTCTAGTTCTGCTTCTACTATTGTCCGAGCAGCTTCGTCTCCTTTTACCCATGCTTCTAGAATAATCGGTGTACAGGAAGCTACCTTGTCAACTGGCAGCGTTTCTTCTAAATATAATAAATCAATAAATTCTTCTGGAGAAGTTAACTGAAAGTGAGCCAGCAACTTTTCTGTAAAGGATGTAGGTGCAATAACTTTGTCGTACTCTTGCATAACAGCTGCAATCGCATGTCGACCAATTTGGAAACCGCTTCCTTCATCACTTATCAATCCGCCCCATCCACCAGAGCGAACGATATTACCTTTTGAGTCAATTCCCACAACAATGGAACCTGTTCCAGCAATCATCAAAGCATCTTTTCGATCTCCATTGCCACCAACTAGGGCAATTTCTGCATCATTCACTACTTCTAGTTGGCAATTGAATCCGCTTTCTTTTAATGCAGTCAGATAGATTTCAACATCCTTCGGTCTATCGACACCTGCAGAACCTAGTACGAGAATCGCCTCTTGCAGTTGCTCTTGAAAACAAGAGAATAAAGCTTCATAAATTTCGCGAAACACTGGTCTAAGGCCATCTACGCCGATGTTATTATAATTTGACATCCCAAAATTTTGGTCAAATAGCGTTTCTCCATCTGGTCGTTCTTTGACCATGACTCTCGTTTTCGTTCCTCCGCCGTCCATTCCAATAATCAAACTATTACTCATTATCTGTTCATTCATCCTTTCATTAATCATATATTTCTTTCTAAAAGCACAATCTTGCGCCTGGATTATAGGGTTATAGTAAGATTTAAAACAAAAAAATTAAAATTGTTTGAATCTCAAAAAACACAACTATGTCTAGTTTATATAAGTATACTTACCACCCAATACATTAAACAGTTGGAATTTTTCCAACATATTTAGCAATATGCCATATACCTGCTAGATTTAAGGGATACCATGGGAGATTAGATGACTTTATCGTAAATTTTCGAAAAATAGGAAGAACCATTGGTGTTCTATTGCAAATAATTGCCAGTCATCCTTCAAACAGAACATGAAAAACACACAGCAACCCCTTTATGTTCCAAGGGGTTGCCGTGTGTTTGTAAATACGTATTTACGTTGCTTTCTTAACAGCGACAGTTAATCTTTATTTGTATCGGATTTCAAAGGAGTAATAGATATGTGGGATGTAATCAACGAAATTGTTATCGTGCCAATCTTTGATAAATATGACAATGTTATCACAAAAATCTCTAAAGATCTTGGCCGTGTTGGAATCATTAAAGAAATGTTTACAAAAACCCGTGATTTCAATCCTGGAGCAACACTATTATGAATGACTTTAATACTTCTATTAACTATGAAATCTTAATTGATGGCTGCCTCCAAGCCGGTATTTCCATTGATGCGATTGGCATTCAATCACATCAGCACCAGGGATATTGGGGACGAGAGAAATTAGAAGAAGTATTAGACCGTTTACCCTACTTTGGTCTTCCACTGCACTTTACAGAAAACACATTGACATCCGGACATCTTATGCCGCCTGAGATTGAAGACCTGAATGATTATCAGATTCCAGAATGCCCATCTACACCTGAATTCAAAGAACGACAAGCAAGAGAAGTTGAAGAAATGTATTCGATTCTGTTTAAACATCCTCAGGTGGAAGCCGTTACAACCTGGTCCTTCAGTGATGATGGTGCATGGCTTGGTGCTCCTGCTGGATTTGTCAGAAAAGATAATAGCCCAAAACCATCTTATGAAGTATTAAAGAAACTGATTAAAGGTGACTGGTCTACAAATGTGACATGTAAGACAGATCACAACGGAATCGTTTCATTTGAAGGATTCCTTGGTAATTATGATCTTGTTTGTGGAGATAAGAAAGTAAGCTTTAACTTAGATAAAAATGCTGAAACCGTACAGATTACCATCTAATCGATGTACTTAAAATTGATATAAAAGCTTCCGGCTAATTCTGGCAGGAAGCTTTTTAAGTCTGGGTAGGATATAACATTGATTTTTAACAGTGACGGCACGGATAAAAAATAGAAGCCCTTAATACTTAGACTTCTAATTGTTTGCTGATTCTATTTAATTTTAATTCCTGTTTTGCTTGTTTTTCAGTTATGAAATCAATATCGTATTTAAATGTTCTGAGAATATCATTTTGTACTTCTAATTTTTTTTCCAGTCGGTCAATATCGTTTCTTACCTCTTTTAACTCTGAAAATATACCTTCCAAAAGTTCACGATCGGTCACTATAGCCCTCACCTTTCATTTACTTATAATAAAGTACTTATACAAACAGGTCAGGACGAACTGACCTCTATCTTCAAAATTGAATTTATCGTTTATTCTATCATGCTTATATTATACACCTTGTTTAATGCTAAGAGTTGTATTTTTTGTGAATAATATTTAAAACCTGAAGTAAAGTGCACCTTACTTGCATGAAAAACTAGCTCACGTTATTATTTAAGATTGGTAAGACCGTTTTCAATATCATGTTTTTCTTTTTAAACTCCTAGGAGGAAACGAAATGAATGTCATTGAGGTTCAAAATTTACGGAAAGAATTTAATTCCTATACAAGCCGGCCCGGTTTAGCTGGAGCATTTCGTGATTTATTTACGAGAAATTATAAAGTCCATGCGGCAGTTGATAATATTTCCTTGACGGTTAAACAAGGAGAAATGGTTGGCTATATTGGAGAGAACGGTGCTGGTAAATCAACGACCATTAAAATGTTAACTGGAATATTAACACCTACATCCGGTTCCATTATGGTAAATGGGATGAACCCACATAAGCAGCGGGAAGAATTCGTACGAACGATTGGTGTGGTATTCGGTCAGCGGTCACAGCTATGGTGGGATATCGCGGTTCAAGAATCTTTCCGGTTATTAAAAAAGGTTTACCGTGTTTCGGATCAAGACTATAACCGTCATATGGGCCATGTAATTGAAACCTTAGAAATTGGCCCTTTATTAGACAAACCGGTCCGGAAACTGTCCCTAGGTCAAAGAATGCGCTGTGAATTAGCAGCGGCACTAGTACACAATCCTCCTCTCCTCTTTTTGGATGAGCCCACGATAGGTCTAGATGTATTAGTGAAATTAAAAATCCGTAAGTTCCTGCAAGAAATTAACGAGCAATACAAAACTACCATTCTCTTGACGACACATGACCTAACGGATATTGAAGCCCTTTGTGAACGAGTGGTGTTATTAGATGAAGGAAAAATTATCTATGACGGAAGGCTGAATCAACTTCAGGAACATGCGGTCGAAGGTAAACAAATCGAATTTGAATTTTTGTCAGAAGTTCAGCGCAGCTCCCTTCCTCGTGTTGAAAATATTCAATGGGAACAAAAGGATGCCACCACTTGGCTCGGGTATATCAATGGAGATGAAGAAATGGTCTCTCGATTAATTAGTGATGTCGTCCAAAGAAATCCGATTAAAAATGTTCGAATCAACGAGGTTTCAACCGAAGAGATTGTCCGAAAGATTTACGAAGAAGGTATGGCCCTAACATGAGTATGTATTTAGAAATGATTCGGGTTCGTTTTTTAATGATGCTCGCCTACCGGACAAATTATTATAGCGGGATTTTAATTTATAGTATAAATATTGGAGCCTACTATTTTTTATGGTCTGCGATTTATGGCGGAAAAGAAGAGATTCAAGGATTGTCCGTCGCTCAAATGACAACTTATGTGGCAGTCGCCTGGATGGCACGAGCGTTTTATTATAACAATATTGATCGTGAGATTGCTGCAGAAATTAAGGACGGCAAAGTCGCGATCGAAATGATCCGCCCGTATAACTATTTAGGGATGAAAACCATGCAGGCACTTGGCGAAGGCGTCTTTCGCTTATTATTTTTCTCCGTCCCAGGAATGATTATTGTGGCCTTGATTTTTCCAGTACGCTTTGATGCTAGTATGACAACGTGGATATTTTTCTTTATCTCGCTTATTTTTAGCTTTATTGTCAATACGTATATCAACTTATTAACGGGTATTATGACGTTCTTTCTATTTAATAACACAGGATTAATTCGGGCAAAACGTGTGGTTATCGATTTGTTCTCAGGTTTACTGCTGCCAATCTCGTTTTATCCAGACTGGGCTCAAAACCTGATGTCCTATTTGCCCTTTCAAGCAATCAGCTATGTTCCGAGCATGATCTTTACAGGCGGCTTTGTTAGTCAAGAGATTTACACGGCACTGCTCTCACAAGCATTCTGGGTTGTGATTTTACTAATTCCAATCCGACTGTTATGGTCGCAGGCAAAAAAACACTTAATTGTACAAGGAGGCTGACCAATGTTTTATCTATCATTGTTCTTTCAATACGCCTCTCAATATTTAAAAACACGGCTTACTTATCGTGTGGATACGGTTATTGAAATTTTATCCGACCTATTATTTCAAGCCGTCAATTTAATATTTATTTTAATCGTATTCCGCCATACAGCCTTTTTAGGCGGCTGGAACCGTGATGAAATCATCTTCATATATGGATTTTTTCTTGTACCTTACGCAATATTTTCTTCCTTTTTTAACATCTGGGACTTTAATGATCGCTATATTGTCAAAGGAGAAATGGATCGTATCTTAACACGCCCGGTTCATAGTCTCTTCCAAATCATATTGGAACGAATCGAGCTGGAATCATTATTCGGGGCCGTTACTGGCTTATTAGTTATGGGTTATGCCATTATGAACCTAGGATTAACCTTTGAGTGGTATGATGTTTTGATCTTCATTGTCATGGTCCTTGGCGGTGCTTTTATTTATGCGGGGATTTTTATTTCGATTGCTACGATTGGATTTTGGTCAGACAGCCGGACCGATATAATGCCTATGATGTATAACATCAGCAATTACGGTCGCTACCCCATTAACATTTACAACAAGGTGATTCAATTTGTTTTAACCTGGATTTTACCTTTCGCATTTGTCGGTGTGTATCCAGCTTCCTATTTCTTAAATCGTGAAGCATGGTATGGTTACGCCTTTTTTACACCGGTGATGGGGATCCTTTTCTTTGGGCTTGCAATTCTTTTGTGGAATGCGGGAGTTAAGAAATATCGTGGTGCAGGAAATTAATATTGAATTAATAAAAATGAAGAAAGTCTCCACCTAGTCCTAATAGACAAAAAGAAGCCCAAGAAACCTCAACCGGTTTTCTAGGGCTATCTTTTTGTCGTCAAAAATTCGTTTATAAACTACTTACATTGTGCTGGTGTCAATCACGAATCGATACTTCACATCAGAAGCTAGTACTCGTTGGTAGGCTTCGTCAATTTGGTCAGCTGAAATAACTTCAATTTTAGGGGCAATGTTGTGTTCTGCACAGAAGTTCAACATCTCCTGAGTTTCACGGATGCCACCAATCATTGAACCTGCAAATGAACGGCGATGACCGATAAGTGAGAATACGTTAACGGCCAACGGCTCAGCTGGTGCACCGACGTTAACCAGCGTACCATCCAGTGCCAGTAACGAAAGGTAGGCACTAATATCGATCTTAGCGCTAACTGTATTAATAATCAGGTCGAAGGATCCAGCCAGTTTGGTAAACGTCCCCGGATCGCTAGTAGCATAGTAGTTGTCAGCACCGAATGCCAAGCCATCTTCCTTTTTCTTTAATGTCTGTGACAGAACGGTAACCTCCGCTCCCATAGCATGTGCAATTTTGACTGCCATGTGTCCAAGTCCGCCCATACCAACAACCGCTACTTTCTTACCTGGACCAGCCTTCCAATGTTTTAATGGGGAATATGTCGTAATACCTGCGCAAAGTAATGGCGCTGCCGCATCAAGCTCAATGCTGTCAGGAATTCTGACTACAAAGTTTTCAGTAACGACAATGTGGCTTGAATAACCACCTTGAGTTGGCTCGCCGTATTTGTCAACACCAGCGTAGGTAGGAATATTTCCGTTGAGACAGTATTGTTCCTCTCCTTTACGGCAATTCTCACATTCACCACAGGAGTCAACCATACATCCAACTCCTACCCGATCACCGATCTTGTACTTTGTGACCTCGGCTCCTACTTCGGTGACAATTCCCGCAATCTCATGTCCAGGTACAAGTGGATAATTCACTGGTCCCCATTCGCCATGAGCAGTATGAATGTCAGAATGGCATATGCCTGCAAATTTAATTTCAATCAGAACATCGTGTGAATCTAGGTCTCGTCTTTTAATTTCAGCTACTCGGAACGGTTTGTCTGGTCCGTCTACTGCTCGTGCTTTAGCAGTTATCATAAATAAAACCTCCGTGTCATCTTATTTTTCAAGGGAAGCGCTTTGGGCTAGGTAAACATGTATTAATCAGGTCCATATTCCCTTTCTTTCATTTCTACCCTGCTTAACTTCTCTTGCACCCACAATACTAAACCTTCGAGTTAACTCTAGGTCAATACAAATTTTCAAATTTTTTTTTTTACTTTTGGTTACATGTTATAGAACTTTTGACATTTTGCATACTTCATGTTAAATTTCCTACATTCATAGAGTTAACTCGAAATCTAGTTCTTTAAGAAGAGGAGAAAAGTGATGAAGACATACACGATTAGCGAAGTTGCCAATAAATTGAATTTAACTGTTTATACCTTGCGTTACTACGATAAGGAGGGACTATTGCCCTTTGTAGAACGGACAACCAACGGAACACGGAGATTTAAAGAGTCTGATATCAATGCGTTAAAAGTAATTGAATGTCTGAAAACCACTGGGATGCCAATTAAGGATATAAAAAATTTCATAGATTGGTGTTCTGATGGGGATTCTACGTTACAACAAAGATATGACATGTTTATGGATCGAAAAGAGATTGTAGAAGCACAGATAGAAGAACTAAAAAAAACATTGGAAGTTATAGAGCATAAATGCATCTATTATAGGACTGCATTGGAGGCTGGAACAGAAGAAATTCATAAAAACGATAAAATTGCAATAAATCACTAAATAGCTCGGAAAGATTAGCAAAGCCTTTGAATCGTCGATACATTAGAGGAGGCGAACTCTGCATGATTTACACATAAGGGGTGGGAATGGTCTGATACCATCCCCTCTTTTCATTATATTGTAGTTCTCAATCTACAATTTTCCTTCTCCCACCAACTACATAAGAATCATATTTTCGTTTTTCCTTATCTTACATTAATGATTTTTCCCCTTAACCAGTTTTAGTGTCGCGACAATAAGAAAGCTAACAATTACTAATAAAAGCCAAGAACTCACCTTACCTAAGTGAACCAAACTCCATGCTTCTGTTTGGTTTGGATATTCCCAAGCGCCAAAAAACGTTGCGATATTTTCAGCTAGCCAGATAAAAAATCCGATAAGTACAAATGAAAGTGCGAGTGGCATACGGTAACGAGTTCCATTAACGTCGTATGTTACCCATGATTGCCAAAAAACGATTATGACAAGTGCTGATAACCACCAACGTATGTCAATCCAATAATGGTGGGTGAAAAAATTTAAATAAATTGCAAGAGCTAGTGGCACAACTACCAAGAATGGCGGCCACTTTACCAGTTCAACCTTCAGCCTCCTCCACGCCTGACAAAGATAACTTGCGACACTTGCATACATGAACCCACTATACAAAGGCACTCCGTAAATTTTGAAATACCCTTCCTCTGGATAAGTCCAAGAGCCCATATGTGTCTTGAAAAGTTCAAGCGCAAGTCCAATAAGATGGAACAATGTAATAACTTTTAGTTCATCTCGCGTTTCAAGCCCAGAACGCACCATCCACCACTGCATTAAAAGGCAGATAATGAGCAGCCAATCATACCGGGGCAGGAAAGGAAGCGGTATAATTTGCGTTATAGCCAAAGAGGCAAAAATAACGACAGGAAACACACAAGAGAGTGCCTGCTCCCAACCGAAACGAACCAGTTGTTTTAATGCTCTCATGGATTTTTCCTCCAAGGTTTTATAAGAATCTTATGGGGTTTCCTCATCGCTTCGGTATTCTAAAATATCTCCCGGCTGGCAATCTAAAGCCTTACAAATTGCCTCTAACGTTGCAAATCGTACCGCTTTTGCCTTTCCATTTTTCAATATAGAAAGGTTCGCCATCGTAATTCCAACCTTTTCCGAAAGTTCCGTTACGCTCATTTTCCTTTTTGCCAGCATTACATCAATATTGATTATAATCGCCATCGTTATCACCTCAGACTGTTAAGTCATTTTCAGATTTTATATCAATCGCTTCTTTTAGAAGTCTTTGAAGAACAGCAGCAAAGACGGCGATTACCATTGAAGCAAAAACGGGAACCATTCCGATTATGATAAGACCAGGTGCGTCGTCGAGCTCTGCTACGAGAAAAACAAATGGCAATATAATTACATACAAAACACTGATTGTGATTGCACAGATTTTGATATTCTTAAGAGCTTTAACGGACAAATCAGAGAAAGCTTGGTTTTTGTCAATATAGCTTAAAAGTTTAAAAGCCTGAACCAATGCTCCGAAAAATGGTATGGCCGATACATACATACCGATTACGATTGGATATAGGATATGAGCATAATCTGAATTTACTGGATTTTTCGGTAACCATGTTAAACCGAAGATACCTAAAGCAAGAACTGGAGTCCCAATAAGAAAAACAGCCATTCTCAAAAACAATGTTGACCCTATTTTCATAAAAAGCACCTCACTAATTTATTTTCTATTTGATATTAGCACGCGATTTATTGTTTTACAATAAATAATTATCATTTTTTATTATTTTATTATCGTTAATACCATAAAAAAAGCATTTCCTATGACAAAGAAATGCTCTTTAACTGTAACTATTCAATTTATAATAGTTTAAATACCCTGTCTTCCGTCTCTTTACATGCTGTCCTTCTGATTATCCCTTATATGCTTCCTGTAATTCTGCAAGATCAAATTTCTTCATTTTAAGAAATGCTTTCGTTAGACGCTCCAGTTGCTCCTGTGTCCCCTTGCTCATCATCTCGTCCATCTCACTTGGCACAATCTGCCATGATACACCAAACTTATCTTTCAGCCAGCCGCATTGCTCTGCTTCAGGAACTGCAGAAAGCCTTTCCCAGTAGTAATCAATCTCTTCTTGTGTGTCGCAGTACACCATAAATGAGATTGCCTCGTTAAAATTAAATTGATGCTTGTGCGCACTATCCATCGCGGCAAACCACTGATTTTCTAAGCTAAAATCAGCGAACATCACTGTTCCTTCTTTATCAGGTTCCATGCCATTAGGGTAACGGACGATATGTCCCAGCCTTGCGTTCTTAAATACTGATAAATAAAAATTAATAGCCTCATCTGTTTTGCCGCATTGATCTCCCACGAACAATAGTGAAGGAACGATTGTAGGTCGTTCTTCACCTACTGGATTGGTAAGCATTAATTGCCAGGTTAAACCATACTTATCCTGAAACCAGCCATACCTCTCACTGAACGGATACTGACCAAGGGGCATTAAAATAGTGCCACCTTCGGATAATTTGTTCCAAACCTCATTTATTTTATCACTTGCGTCATTTTCACGCGAAGGGTCAAAATTTACGATAAAGGACACGGAAGGATTGATTTTGAAAAAAGGCCCTGCACTGATTGCCATGAACTTTTGCCCCCAAAGCTCAAAAGAGACGATATCGGAGTCGCCTGATGGTGTGTTATGGAGTGTTGTTATATCTGTAATTTTTGAGTCCGGGAATATGGATGTATAAAACTCGGCTGCTTCTTTTGCTTCCTTGTCATACCATAAATGCGGAACAATTACTTGATTTATTAATGACATCGTTATTCCTCCTAGTTTTTTAATAATTTTTAGGCAATATGATTATAATCAAGATACAAGAATAAGTTATCATTCAAATATATTTTACCATTTCATTTTGTTATAAAATTTCATCGTTTGCAAATAATGCGATTAACTCTCTTATTGAAGTATTTGCCCGTTCCCGGAAAAATAAAATGAATTACTCTATTAAAAAAGCACAAAAAAAGCCATCATTAAATGTTGACTAGTTTCATTGAAAGTATATTTTGAATACCTAGGAAAGAAGAATTAACCTCACCTTGTAGTGGAATAATATAAAAGGAATTGCTTTCACAATCCCTTTCTTTAATACTCCTTATTACCCCGAAATATCATATTTTTATTATTAATACTCATTACTTTCCGTGCTCAGTAATAATAGGTATCTTAATCGTTTTATTATAAAAATTAATCAATGGAGTTAAGTCATATGACTTTTTCTTAAATTCAATTACCCCTGCACTGGTAATGCTAAAACGAGCTATATATTCATCCTTATGATTAATAATTACAAATTCATCTTTGTTTTTAAATAGAGCAAAATTGAATTGCATTATGATTTTCCAATCGTGTACTAAATTGTATTTTTCTAAAGGGATGATTTGTTCATCCTCGATTTTTTCTTCGTTCGGCATTTGTTTTTGTTTATTTTTGTTCCTCACTTATGACATCTTCTCCCCTCTTTTGAACTCATTAAGATAAACTATGATTAGTTTTACACCTGAGTGTGGATGTTTGTACAAAAAAGTCTAAAAATCCTCCGAAGAGTCGTTTATATGTATTACAGCTGTTTCTTTTCATTTTTTAGAAATTGAATAATCAATTCGCTGATTTTGCTTAAACACTATGGTAAATGTCCAATCGATTCTTGTCTTAAGAAATATATATAAAAGGAATATTTATTCTCGGATTTTCCAAAAGGTGGTGAAGATATGGGCTTTGGATTCGGCTGTGGCAGCGGTTATGGCTATGGTGGCAGCTATAACGGCAGTAGCTTTGTACTAATCGTTGTATTGTTTATTCTGCTGATTATCGTACTTTCCAGTTGGTGTTAATGTTCAAACCGCCTTGTTTAGTAAAATCTGGAGGTGATATCATGAGTGAAGAAAGAGGATATGGATTTGGGTTTGCTTTAATTGTTGTATTGTTCATTCTCCTCATCATTGTCGGAGCTTCTTTTGTGGGTTACTAATTTGTACGGATCGAATGACAGGTTAAAATCATCTGTCCCTTTGTCATATAGACTCTGAAATGAATAGAAGGTGAATGAAATGCCATTTTTTAGATTTGACCGAAGAGATCGCTTTTTTCGTGACGACTTTAGAAGAAGACTGTTTTTCCCCTTTGTATTTGTATTTGATATTGAGAGAAGAAGACGTTTTGAATTCGACAGGGAAAGAAGAAGAAGACGTAGATTCTATTAACAAATAGAAACTAATTTCCTGATTGAATCCGGTAAGAACGAGCTGCCAACATAGGCAGCTGTTCTTATTGAGTTGGAAAACTAGTTGATAAAGGCTATTCTACTATCCAACCAACCTTAAAATGTTGCAGTAACCTCCAATTAACTTATTTGTTTAGAGTTAATTAAAAAAAACCACCAATAAATGGCGGCATTGTAATTCCAAATAACAAGTGTCAATATTCGTTATCTTCATTAAATATTTCATAAGTGTTTTTTCCATGTAATTTTGCTTTATACATCGCTTTATCGGCATTTCTTAATAAGGATTTTATATCTTTTCTTTTTTCTGAAAAAAAAGATATACCTACACTTGTTGAAGTTAGGATTGTATTATTATTGATTACAAATGGCTTGTTAATATCTTCGATAATTCTTTTTACAATAATTAAAACTGAAGCCTTATCTACGTTTGGTAAGTAGAAAATAAATTCATCTCCAGCAAAACGTGAAATCAAATCCTCTTTACGCACACTTGCTAATAACCTTTTGCCAATTTCCTTTAATAAACTGTCACCAATTTCATGCCCGTAAGTATCGTTCACAAGTTTAAACCCATCAATGTCTATGAAAATAACAGCACCGATTTTTCCTTCTTTGCTATCTTGCATAAGAGAATGGCTTACTTTTTCTTCAAAATATCTACGATTTGAAAGTCCCGTCAAGGGGTCATAATAAGCTAACTTTCTGTACTTCTCTTCTGCACCCTCTAATCTAATTCTTTGATTCAATACAATAATGATAAATGGTAACAAAATCAATATAGTAACAATAATGCCTATAAACTCTCCCATACTATCCAAAGGTATCTTCCAAAACCAATGAATTACTCTATTTAAGAACGCAAATTCAAAAACTTTAATAAACAGTAGACCGATAATACTGAAAATGATTTTATATGACCATTTTAGATGTTTCTTTTTCATCTCCAAGTGAGTTCTCTCCGATTCCCTATTAATCCTTAAATAGATTACTAAAACTATATAATATTATCAAATGAATATTATTGGAATAAATGAATCAATAACATAAACGTCCAAGGTCATAAATAGTTTCATTTTCATTAATATAGAGTTTTTTAAAGGGCTAAACCTGATAGAATAAGATGTACATAACTATAAGTGGCAAAAAAATATATAAAATAGAGGGGAAAGATAGAATTGTCAGAATTGAAGGATTGGAAAAATGGTGCTTGCGGGCATAAATTTATCGCTTCTTTTAGTGGAGGAAAAGATAGTGTCTTAGCCTTGTATAAAGCCATGAAGGTTGGAGAAGCGGTTGGTTTAATTGTCATGCTGGAAGAAGAAGGGAAACGTTCCCGGTCACACGGAATGCCTCCGGAACTCATCCAAGCCCAGGCTAAATCAATCGGGTTGCCTATCTATACTGCTGCTGCAAGCTGGACAGATTATGAAACTGTATTTATGAACCTTCTATCAAAAGCTAAAAACCAAGGAGCAGAAGTGTTAGTAACAGGAGACTTGGATATACCTGCTCATGGCTGTTGGCATGAAAAAGTTGCGAACAATGCCGGATTAAAGCTTGGTATGCCCTTATGGGGAATGAATCATCGTGAAGCCGTCGAAGAATTCATTAACCTAGGATTCACAACAATCATAGTGACGGTTAACTTATCAATGGGAATGCGCGAAGATGACTTAGGGCGGATATTTACCCATGAATTCGTGAAGGAACTTGAAGCACGGGGTATTGATCCTTGCGGAGAAGGTGGAGAGTTTCATACCACAGTCATAGATGGACCCCTTTTTAAACATCCTATTCTCGTACGTAAATGCGAGATTATTAAGAACGGAGAATATGCATTTTTACCTTTGGAACTTGAGCAGATTCAGCAGGATTCATAATAATTCTGTACATAAAATTAAAAACCTTAGTCTGCATTCGGGCTAAGGTTTTTCTTATTTTTCTTTATATTAATCTAGTAGAACGGGTTGACAGCCAAGGGTCAATCGCGAATGCAAACTTGCCAGTTAAGCATAAGGAGACATGCCCTGCCTCCACAGGCTGATAAGTTTTATCTACACTTGAAATCAAATCCATTACAGGGAGACTTTGTGATTCAAGCACTAATTCATCTCTTATCGATGTGATTACCAATGTACTGCAATTAATATTAGTTAAGTCTACCCTCTGCCCTCCAATTTTGAATTCACCTTTTACAAGCTTGTTTTCTTTATAAAAATCATTGAACATTTGCTTGAAGGCAGCTCCTGAGAAGGTTACAGCGTCTTTCATCCATTTGTCCATTCTCCGCCATTTATCTACATATTTTTCATCATGGGCACGTGACACTAAATTGATTGTTGGTCCGATATTGAATCCCTGAAGCGCCATAAAGATGGCATATAGAAATTCTGATGGAATGACTTCATATGCATCTGCGAATCGATCTAAATTAAGTGTGCCCTCTTGTAGAGCTTTCACCCATTTATTAGGAACAATAAAGTTGCTATAATCTATTGGAACCGCAGCTAGAACGAGGTTTTTGATTGGAAGATCTGTGATGGAAGCTAAAATTGCTGAAAGTGTCCCTCCAATACAATATCCAACTAAAGAGATATCTTTTGCACCTGAATGCCTTAACGCCCGTTTTACAGCCACTTCCAGATAGTCGGTAATATAGTTATCTAACGTGAGGTCCTTGTCCTCTAAGCCAGGTGAACCCCAATCTAGTAAATAGACATCGTACCCCTGCTTTGTAAGATTACCAACCACACTTCCTTCTTCAGAGATATCAAGTATATACGCTTTATTTAATAGAGAATAAACCAAGAACAAAGGCGTGCTATACTTCTTCTCCGGAGCAGGATGATGCCACAAAACTGATTTGCCTTTTTTCCAAACCGCTTTTCTAGGTGTAGGTATAATATCAGGCTTCGGTTCGCTCAAAACTTTATAAATAGTATTCCATCGCTTTTGCTCACTTTCAAGATTGACAAAAGGGATATTTATGAGTGATTTAACCGCCATCTTTTATTCTCCTTCACCTTTATTTGGCTGCCAGAACGGGTTCTTTCTTATCTTGCTGCAAAAGCTTCTTCATTACTTCAAATTCACTTTTCAAATCAGATAATGCAGCCAGTTCCTCGGACGCTTTTTGCCATTCCAAATGGATGTGCTTGGTGAATTCTAATATTTCTTCAAGCACCTTATTTTGCTCTTGTGTTGCCAAAGTAAAACTGTCTTGTAAATTCCAGATTTGCTCTTCAAGAATATCGATCTTTTCTTCCGCTTGCATCGTTTGCTTTACAGCATTAGCTACATCATTTTTCGTTGGCAGATTCATATAACTAGCCATTAGTTCTCGGTTTCTTTTTAGCATCTCAATGTATCGAGAATTCGCGTCAATGCCCATTTTCGTCACTTGTATTAACGGATTGTAATTGATGGTTTGAAATAATAGGCCATTTAACCCTTTTTCCCACATTTCACTTATTTGTCTTAAAGAATCGTATGGATTTGTTTCTGACATTTTCTTTCACCTCAATTTAAAATATTTGTGATCTCCAACCATTTTATTCCGATGTGTACTGTTTCTCCTTCCTCATGAATGAATGTTCATTCACCTTTAATTACCTGTATTTTACATCGGAAAATTGGTTGATACAATAGAAGAAATTGAAAATTCTGAGACAAATGTAAAAAGCTATATTAATTTCTTCTTTACAAAGTTACCGATTTCTTTCACAGCCTGTTTCGCTTCAGGTAATCCGGCGCTGATTTGCCATACATGCCACATACCTTCCCATACTTTGAAATGAACCTTTACACCTGCCTGACGCGCTTTTTCCGCCAACATTTCTGCATCACTTAACAAAATTTCAATACTCCCCACCTGAATAAACATGGGTGGTAATCCACACAAATCTGCAAAAACAGGAGAAATTAAGTGATTGTCGAGCGATTCATCACCCGCATATTGCTGAGCCGTTTTTCGAACATGGTCGCATCTCAAATACGGATCTTTTTCACAGTTTTTTCTATAGCTTTGACCCGAGCTTGTTAAGTCAACCCAAGGAGATAAACACACGAGTGCTGCTGGGAGCGGATCATATTGATCTCTAAGTACAAGCGAGGACGCCACTGAAAGGCCTCCACCTGCTGAATCACCTGCGAAGATGATATTCGAAGAGTCATAGCCCTGTTTAAGAAGCCATCGATAAACTGTAAGCGTATCGTCAATCGCTGCAGGAAATGGGTGTTCAGGTGCAAGTCGATATTCCGGCAGGAGGACTTTTACTCCTGCCTCTAGCATGATTCTCGCAGCCAATGTTCGATGGGTATCAGCTGAACAATAACCATATCCCCCTCCATGCAAGTAAAGAATCACCTTTCCTTCCTCGTTCTGATGATTAGAAATCCACTCTCCGTAAATTCCTTCAATTTCAAGCTGTTCAACCTTACAATTTTGCGGGAGCTTTGAGAATTTCCGAGCAAACGAGTCAATGACCTGCCTGCTTTCACTCACTTCCTTTTCTTCCAATTTCAGTTTTTTCGCACCAGCTTTGATCCCTTTTTTAAAAAAATAACTGCTAATACTAGGCAAGACAATCCTCCCCTTTAGTTTTTTAACCCAACCGCAAATGATGAGAAATTATTAATTCGTAATAATCGAACTCACCCTAATTTTACCAAATATTGATGTTATGGGAATATTCACTTTTGACAATTCTTCGTTAGAATAACTAAAATGCTTAATTCAAGTCCATTTCATTTAATACTTTCTTTAACTGGATTAACTCCTCTTTAGATAGGGTAATCCCTTTGCCCATTTTCTGGTGGTTCTGGTCCCAATCACGCAAATCATATTTTGGCTCACGATCATTCCAACTTATAAGATTCAGTTCTTTGTTCCATCCCTTTGCACCTTCAGATATAATACCCACTGTTTCTACTATTTCATATTTCAAATTCGCCATTATTACACCTCTCTTATGGTCTAAAACATAATCTTCCCTATAAAAAAAACAAAATGTAAATGGGCTTTCCAAAGGAAGCCCATTTTGTTCTTATTTAACGAATGTCCATAATACCTTGAATCTAATTTATTAGTTGTAAGGTCGGAGGAATTAGTTCTTCCTTTTGTTCCTTGGGCGTTGTTGTTGAAAATTTTAGTAGGACAATATGTAATACCATTATTAAACTCCGACCATTCGGTTTAGGATTTCTTTATCAAAACCAGCGATTTGCTTATATTTATTCGCTATTTCCTCTAATTCATGCTGCGAAATAACATCGTGTAAATTCATGAAACCAGACGGTGCGCGTTCTTCAACAATCTGCATAACTTCTTCAGGACCATTCTTTCGATTTGCAAAAACAATTTTAGATGTTGGTTCTAGTCTCGCATCTTCATAAGCTTGCAATGCCATTTCTGCATTGTCCTGCTCCATAATCGCTTGCCCTAAAGCATCTGCATCCAGAATCGCCTGTGAAGCACCATTTGAACCAATTGGATACATCGGGTGGGCTGCATCTCCAAGTAGCGTTACCCTATCAAACGACCATTGAGGCAGAGGATCACGGTCGACCATTGGGAATTCAAAAACCGTTTCGGTGTCCGCAATTAATTTAGGTACATTCAGCCAGCCAAAATCCCACGATGAAAAAGCTGGTGCAAATTTCTCTTTGTCGATTTTCTTGTTCCAGTCTGCACGTGAAGGCATTTCATCCTGAACGGAGAGCTCAGCAATCCAGTTGACGAGAGAACGCCCCTTTGCAGCGGTGTCAGGACATACCGGATAAGCAACAAATTTTTGATCTTGGTACCCTGCCATAATCATGGATCTACCTGTTAAAAATGGAGTAGACTCTGTCAGTCCACGCCATAAAATCCTGCCGCTGAATTTCGGTAATCCTTCATCTGGATAGTAGAACTTCCGTACCGTTGAATGGATGCCATCGGCAGCAATCAAAATATCTGCGCTATATGATCCTAACTTTTCGCCCGTCTTTCGATTTTCAAACTGAGCCGTTACCTTGCCTCCCATCATTTGAAATGATTTTAAATGATGGCCAGTAAATACAACATTTTCTCCTATTTGTTTTTTTACTGCGTTTAGCAACAGCATCTGCAGACGTCCTCTATGGATTGAGTATTGAGGCCACTGGTAACCCGCGTTTACTCCTCTCGGTTCCTGCCAGATATTCTTTCCGAATTTATTTACATAGATGAGTTCAGCTGTAGGTAACCCGGTTTTACTGAGTTCATCTGCTAAACCCAATGCCGTCAAAACTTTAACCGCATGAGGTAGAAGATTAATCCCTACTCCGAGGGCAGTAATATTTTCCACACTTTCAAAGATCCGCACTGACACACCAACGCGGTGAAGCCTAAGAGCAGTGGTAAGCCCTCCAATGCCACCTCCAACAATGATTGCACTTTTAACTTTAGACAACTCCATCCCTCCAAGAAGCAAAAGATTTTAATATGTATTTTGTTAATAGATTTTTGAACTATTCTTAATTTTACAATAGTAGACAAATATTTCAACATTAAAGTTTACCATTAGATATCTAGGCTCTTATTCTGGTAGAAAATAATTCTAAAAAAAATATCCATTTTTCTGAAAAATGGTGGTCATTTTCATTTATTGTGTTATATAATAATTAATAATAATAAAACTGTTATATAACATTTAGAAAAGGGGTAATGGAGATGAATAAAACAGATTCAATTGCACGGAGAATCCTTGGTTGGAAGTTAAATCGATGGGATCGCTGGTTTGATTATGAAAAGGGTGTTTTCATTCATGATTCTGAATTTCAACCTGAACATAACCTTGAACATGCGATGTTGATTGTTAAAAGGCTTGAGGAATTCGGGTTTATTTTTTCTACAGCTGGAGAATCTGAAGTCAGCTTCAATAACATTCGCGCGAAAGGTGAAACATTAGCACAAGCCATTACCAATGCAGCCTATTCCATCATTGAACAACACTCCGCCGCCAACACCACTAGAATCTGGAGCACCCTGTGCTAATACAATTACATTTATAAAATTCCTCCATTTCAAAATAACAATCTACTAAAATCTTAACTTGTGTTAAAATCTATTAGGGAATATTACAACTGAGAGGAATACAAAAACGATGATATACGTTTGGGCAATAATAATCAGTGCAGTAGTAACCATCCTTTTCGATATGATTTATGCCAAATTTCAACATGAGCGAGAAGTAGAAAAATCGTGGCAAGCGTTGAATGACCAGCTTGAACGTGAAGGAAGACCCCGATTAGATCAAATGGATCGTGAAGATGAAGGAAAATAAGAAAGGTCCCAAGATCAGAATATCTTGGGACTCTTTGCGTTAGATAAGCTCATTCGCGATTAAAGTAAAAACCTTGAAGTAAGATAGTAAGAGACCCCATCTTCATCACAAGTGAATTCGGTAACATCATCGGTGATTTCTTTAATACGATCAGGAGCATTTTTCATGGCGACCGAATGCTGAACGAGTCGCAGCATTGGCAGGTCATTGTCGCTGTCACCTATTGCCATTGCTTCTTTTTCTGACAAGTTAAAGTGCTTTAACACTTGCTGAATCCCTGTTGCCTTATTCACGTTTGCTACCATGACCTCAACGTTATGATCAGACGAAATCGAGGTTGTAAAGTCTATTTCTTGCTTTAATTTTTCTAGTTCTTCTTTCCAGCGATTAATCTGTTCCTTTGACTTAGCAAAGAAATAGAATTTAGAAAATTCATTTCCAACAATTTGATCCACCCACATAATTTTCTCTTTAATCGCTTCCTTACGGGAGAGCCACTCATTTATGCCCACACTTTCCGGCTTTGGTTCTGTTATTTCGTTTTCGACATATCTTTGATCCTATTTTAAGGTGATACGATCCGAGCCATATGGAAATAATTCGTAATAGACTTTATGTTCCCTTGCTTTTTTAATTACTTTCTTTACCAATTTTAGCGGAAGGGAATGTTTAAAAATAACCTCATTACCTACATATCCTGCCATTCCATTTGATGTAACAATCCCATCTACTTGAAAACCCTTCGGGACAAGACTCTCGATTTCATCTAACGCTCTGCCCGTGGCGATAAAAACATATATTCCCTGATTACGTAGTTGATTAATGACATCCTTCGTATGTATACTTACCTGATTTTGATGATTTAATATTGTCCCATCCATATCTAAAAATATAGCCTTTGGTTTTAATGCCATCCGTCTTCCCCCTAAGACACTTAAAAAAATTGTTCATTTTGTAAGTATACACTTTGACAACAATTTAGAAAAACTTTACTATCAAAGGCAAAAAAAAAAATGAGTAAGGACAGAAGTCCCTACTCTTTATGAATGGATAGTACTTGTAAAAAAAGACTATTGCTTTCTTAACGTTAATTTATATTACGCACTCTTTGCCTTTGTGGCTGTTGGTGATATTTTTCTTTTTTTTATGATCTGTTGAATATTGGAAATGCTGAATATGGCTAATGCAATCCAGATGAATGTAAAAGTAACAGCATGATCATTCGTAAAGGATTCTCCGTAAATAAATACTCCAAGCAGTAAACTAATCGTTGGAGCTATATATTGTAATAAGCCCACGAGGTAAAGTGGAATTTTTTGTGCCCCTATCCCAAACCACAAAAGCGGTAAGGCTGTAGCGATACCTGATCCTAATAAAAATAAATCATTCTTCAGGGAACCAGATGCGAAGCTATACTGACCATTTATGCCTAGATAAGCTAGAAACAATAAAGCAAACGGTACAATAAACAATGTCTCAAGCAGCAAGCCTAAAATCGAATCTACTTTTATTAATTTTTTAGACAGTCCATAAAAACCAAAAGATAGGGCTAATATCAACGCAATCCATGGGAAGGTTCCAAGCGATAGCGTCATATACAGGACACCGATTCCGGCCACCACAAATGAGGTTGCCTGCCACCTATTCATCTTTTCGCCTAATACAAAAACCCCTAACAACACGGCGACTAACGGATTTATAAAGTAGCCTAAACTTGCTTCCACGATGTGGTTCGCATTCACTGCAAAAATATAAACAAACCAGTTTATACTAATTAATACCGAAGCAAGTAAAAGTCCAAACCATGTTTTTCTCTGTTTCATTTGAACTTGAAAAAAGTTTTTTAATAGTTTTCGCTTTATAAGACCTACAATCAGTAAAACAAAAATAAACGACCAAATGACTCGATGTGCTAAAATTTCAAGCGCTGAAATTTGATCTATAATCTTCCAATAGATAGGTAAAACTCCCCAAAATATATATGCACCAGCCGTAAAGTAAATTCCTTTTGTATTTTCACGTTCCATATTATTCTCCTAGTTTCTGTTTTATCTTCGTTGCCTATAAAAAACACATGTAATTATATCACATTATTCTATATATGCTAGGACTATTACACTTTGTTATTTTTAAACTGTTTACTGAAAATTTACTATTACCAAGGACTCATTAACAGGGAGTATCTTCATGTTACACTTTATAATAATGTTTTTTACCAACAATTACATAGTTTGTACCAGTTAGAGGAGGATATGTGTGAAACGACATAGCTTTTTGTTATTGCTGCTCATTGTGTTTGTCCTAACGGCATGCAGTAATGAAAAAGAAAGTGCGACAACCAAATCTGCCGGGACTCAAGACATAGAACAGGCAGATAAGCAGGCAAACGGGTTAGAAGAGATAAAGAAAATAAAATTAGAAGTTTCTGAGGACACTTTAATGAGCCTGCCTCCTGGGACTTTAATGGACGTTTTGTCATACGAAGAAGATAGTAAGGATTTGGGCAATGATATCCCTAAAATGGACCCTGCTATTAAAAATCAATTGCCATCACAATTAGAGAAATTAACCAAAAACACAGATGATTTGGACACGATAAAAAAAGGACTACTTGCCCTGCTTGCAAGTCCCCACTATAAGCAGGTCATTGAAAAAAGCCATGCCTATCAACCAAAGTTTGAAGAACCATACCTGCCGGATCCTACTAGGTCCGAGGGTGGTGAGGAAGTAACAGCTGCAAAAAAGGCGATTATTCTACTGGATGCGAGTTCGAGCATGCTGCTACAGTCAGACGGCAGAGTAAAAATGGACATTGCTAAGGAAGCAGTTAAAAGCTTTGCGCAAACCATAGGGCAATCAAGCGAAGTTTCACTCGTTGTCTATGGTCATAAAGGTTCGGAAAAAGATGAGGATATGTTTGAATCATGCTCAGCGATTGAGGAGCTATATCCAATTGGGAGCTACTCAAAAAAGGAATTTAATGCCGCGGTTGACTCAATTGAAAGTAAAGGTTGGACCCCGCTCGCAGGGGCCATTCAAAAAGCAGCAGAAATGAGCAGTAATTATCTAGAGGGAACAACCATTTATATTGTCAGTGACGGAACTGAAACTTGTGAGGGAAATCCCATCCAAGCAAGCAGAGATTTAGCAGCAAAAAACAGCAGTAATTCTGTCAATATCATTGGCTTTGATGTCGATGGCGGTACAGAAGATCAATTGAAGGCTGTTGCCGAAGCAGGAAACGGCGAGTACTTTAAGGCTGATAGTCCTGAAGAATTAAAAAATACCATCCAATCTGAATGGCTACCCTCCACACTTGATCTTGCTTGGGCCTTTACCATGGCTCCTGATGGCTGGGAGGTCGCCGAAGAGTATAAAATGGGAGAACAATATCCATTACAGCTATGGACCATTGGAAGTCGCGAGTCACATCGTTTGAGAGATGCAATAATGATAATGGGTGAAAATAAATGGATTACAGATGAACAGCAAAACGAACTAAGAGATTGGGCAATGGAAAGAAGTGAAGCTATAAAAGAAGTCTATTATGTTATGTACAAGGAAAATCGAGAAAAAGCCGATGCAAAAAGTAAGGAAATTCGGCAACGAGTCGATGAATGGGTTGAAAAGATGAAGGTGTTGAAGCAAGAGCGCGGAGATATTTGGTAGGTATCATAAATACGCAGTTTTAATAAAAAAATCTTCCAAACTGGAAGATTTTTTTTCTAATCTGTTATATAGAAATTTTATAAAGAATCGACTTCTATATCTATGATTCTCTCTTACATTTTACCATTATAAAATTGATTGACGGTTTATTTATCATTTCCTTATTTGGCTCGTCTATTTCTGAAAACTCTACTAGTCTATATTCCCCGAAATCCTGTTGAATGGATTCCGAATCATAAAAATACATTTTTACGCCTTCCATTATTTCAAAATAGTCTTTATCCAACTGTTTGCCCTTACCAAACATTGGAGCTTTTTTAGAAACCGTTGTAAAAATCATAAATCCATTGGGCCTTAACTGATTATAGCAATCCCTAATAAACTTCTCTCTCTCCTGCTTATTCAATAAATGAATTAGTGCATGGGAAAAGATGCCATCATAGCGTTTATCGTCAAACGGCATATCACAAACGGGACCATGAAAGATAGGAATATGAAGTCCATTTTGCCTCGCTAAATCAATTGCAGTTTTTGAAATCTCAATACCTGTAACATTTATCCCATTGTCAATAAATACTTTTGCGTTCCTGCCATATCCAATCCCAGGTATCAGTATGTCCTTAACATTCCTTTCAAGGAAAAAGTCTTTTGTTAAGATTGCGGAGTCTGTAGGTTCAAATCCCCACATGGTTTGTTTTTCAATAAAGCTTGATTCCCAGAATTCCATTTTATCCTCTACCTCTTACTGATATTTTTTAATGAGTAGCTCTTTTTCTTATACTAACATGAAACAGGAGAATATTTGAGGAATTAATGGCGTTACCCGTTTTCCTTTTTTGTATATTATTAACAATTAGCTGAGATTTTAATAAATAGCATGAAACTAAGGAGGAAAATGGGGTGATTCGAATTAGAAGGCGTCCTTTAAAGAAACTAGCAAAAGAACAAAAATCACCTCCTAAGACGATATCACAGGAAATCCCTTTATCAAAGAAGCTTGAAGATAATTTAGTATTCTTCTCTTCTCTATTCCAGGAAAGTTCGGATGTGATATTCCGTTCTATTGCTGTAGGTAACATTGACGCCGCCATCATTTATATAGAAGGTTTAAGTGATACTCAAAAACTAAACGAGCAGGTTCTGAAAACCTTATTAGATAAAAATGAGTTTGATAATACGAATTTCCTTCTAGCAATAGAAAATCGATTACCAATTTGCTAATCAGTAAAATCCATTAAACTAGTGCTTTCTTTTGCTGTTCTTTTGGTAAAGACTTTACAAATGCAGACAACACTAACGCATTTTCAGCGGATAAGATACATTCTAGTACAAGCTAAGGAGAGTATTAACCCCAAGCTTTTGGTGATGTTAACATCTCCCCCCACATATGCCAATCTAATATTGCCGCATAGGTTGATACAATACCTTCCCACATTCAGCATTTCTCCTTTAATTTTACAGTTTACCTTCATTATGCATTTCTTCATATTGTGCACCCAGATTTTTCAAAAAATTTTCTTTAAAATAGGAACATTTAATATGCTTTGTTATGGAAACAATAATTTAATACGTAGAATGACAATATCAAGAAGGAGGAAGATGATTTGGAACATACGTGGCTTTCTCTTTTCCCTTTTATCATTGTTATTGCCATGTCCATCTGGTTAAAAAACATCTTACCTGGTCTAGTAGTTGGACTTGTGGTTGGTTCTCTGATCTTCACGTCGGATTTATTAGATGGAACGATTCAAAGTGTATCCTATATGGTCACCACCCTTTCGGATGAAACCAATATTAAAATTATTGGTTTTCTCTATTTGTTTGGCGGTCTCGTGGGAATGATGAACATTTCTGGAGGAATTAAAGGGTTTTCAGAGTGGGTTGGCACGAAGATAAAAAATGAACGCGGGCTGTTAGGATTGATTTGGCTTACTCTCCCTTTTACCTTTATGATGCCGATGTTCCGAATCATGATGATTGGTCCTGTCGTCAAATCCCTTGCGAAAAAAATGAATGTTTCGAAGCAAAAAGTCGGACTGACCATGGATATTTCTACGGAATCCGTCATCGTCCTCTTACCAGTCGCAACTGCATTTGTAGGTTTTATGGTTTCTTTGGTGGAAGGCAGTATTCGAGATTTGGATTTTGGGATGTCTCCCTATGAAGTATTCTTACTAAGCATTCTGTTTAACTTTTTTGCGATTACCACGCTCATCATCGGATTGATCCAAACCTTTTGGAATCGTGGTAAGAACGATTCAAATGTAAAGGGTGTTCAAGAGCAGCAGGAAGAGGAAGAGCATGAGTTTCACCGAATTGGCATTAAGAAAGAATTGTCGATGGTAAAAGCACAGCCTTGGAACTTGATTGTTCCTGTATTTTTACTTTTAGGGTTATCACTGTTTTTGTTGTGGCAGGATGGAAGAAGTAAAGGAGCAAAAACCGTATTCGATGCCTTTTCTATCGCAGATGCCACCTTTGTCATGCTTTTAGCCGTTTTTATCACACTGATGCTATCGTTCATTTTTTATATTATTAGAAAGCAACATCTTAGTGAACTATTGTATCATTTTTATGATGGCGGAAATCAAATGATGGAAGCGATAAGTCTGCTCGTGTTAATTTGGTCCTTAACCCTTTCCGCCGAGGATCTGGGTTTTTCTAACTTTATTAGTTCAACCTTAGGTTCATTTTTACCAGCTTGGTTAACTCCAGCGACCATCTTCCTGCTCGGCTCTGTTGTGGGCTACTTTATTGGTTCCTCTTGGGGAACATGGGGATTGTTTATGCCATTAGGCGTTAGTTTGGCGGTCTCAACTGGTGCGTCCATCCCGTTAACCGTAGGTGCTGTATTTGCTAGTGGTGCCTTCGGAGCATTGGCCTCACCTTTAGGAGATACCACCATTACGACAGCTTCAATTATGGACCTGCCGATTGTTGAGTATGCACGATATAAATTGAAGGTTTCTGTCATTGGAGGAATCATTTCGATCGTTTTCTATCTTGCGGCTGCCTTCTTTATATAACTTGTGAGATTTGTCCTTCATTTAGGCTCTTAAGGACAAATCTCAAATAGCTGCTCACGGATTTGTCCTTCATATCGAAAAGCATTCTTAACTGAAACAAAAATAAAAAACCACTTATCGTGGTTTTTAGTCTTGCATTGCCCCTGCTTCTCGGGACGTCATTGCACCTTGACCTTGGCTTACATCCTTTTGTATTTGTTGTTTTACCTTGTTTGGGTCTGTTCCGGCAAATTCTGGCTTCATAATCGAACCTATAGTCTTTTTAGCTTGTTGATTAGACTGCATCCTAGTCCTCCTCCAATATATTGTACTCTCTTATTATTTGCAGATCTCCAGTAAAATTAATCTAACTGATCTTGAAATGGATCAATATATAAATTTCCTTTTGTGCCTACGACAGCATACGAGATGTCTTTAACAGCAAGGTTCCTTTTTTTAAGCTCAGCCATTAACCATTCTTCATCGCAGGCATGTTTGGTTAAGTTTTCGTATAAGATTTTCCCATCATAAATCAGCTCTACGGGAGCAGTTTCCGCTTTTGGTAGTAAATTTAAATCCTGCTTGGTTGTATTTTGGTATTGTGGTTTTTTTAAAACAGAGAGTGAACCATTTACTTCTAAAATAGCGCACTCCACCTCATCTATGTTGAAGATATCTTTTCCACGCAAAGCCTGTTTTAGGGAGTCTATTGAATATCCCATTCGTTCCATTGATTCTTCAAGAATTTTTCCTTTTTGAATTAACGTTGCAGGTTCTCCGGCAATCCATTTTCGAAAGCGGTGATTTCGTATCGCAACTAGATTCAGTAAAAAAACAATACTGCCCATAATACTAATAGAAATGATGAAATACAGGAATTTAACTTTAATATTGAAGGCTAGATTTCCTGCAATGGTCCCCATGGTAATTGAAGCGATATAAAGGTGATAGGTCCTTTGAGCAATTGTCTGTTTACCGAGCAGCTGAACAAATATCCATAATAAAATAAAAGAAATAAAAGTTCGAAAGATAATTTCAACCGATTCTACCATCCTTTTTTCTCCCTTATTCATTATAAAGATCGTATGTCATAGTTTGTTCATAAGGCAAGGCCATTATAATTTTTTATAAAAAAGAAGAGACCTTCCCTGATTGAGAGAATCGTTCCACTCGTCTTATCTTATCCCTATGAACTTTCAACTTTTTCCATTTTATACATCCATTGAAGTATTAAAAAGCCCAGTTGATTTAACTGAGCTATTGCTTTAGGGAATCTGTGGTAACGAAATAATAAATTCAGTCCCAATATCCTTTTCACTATTCACTTGTATTTTACCTTTGAAAGAACGGATAATTTGAAAACTCACCATCATTCCTAATCCTGTCCCGCTTTCCTTTAAGGAATAATACGGAGAACCAAGCATATCTATTTGCTTTTTTGTCATTCCAATTCCTTCGTCCTTAATGATTATCTTTAAAAATCCATCATCGGTTGAAGAACATGTAGTCCAAACCGTTCCACCATTTGGCATCGACTCTATCGCATTTTTTAAAATATTTATCAAAGACTGGTTCAATTTTTAAGGATTAGCATAAATCCAGCAGTTATCTCGAATATCCGTTTTAATCTCTACATTACGATAAAGGATGTAGCTTTGAATGATATTTACTACACGTTGGAGCTGAATACCTACATTGATTCTTTCGTTATCATTAATAGAAGGTTTTCCAAACGATAAAAAATCATTAATAATAGCATTGGCACGGTCTAATTCTTCCAGGGATATTTGGATATATTCCTTCTTTTTTTTAGGTAAATTAGGTTCGTTCAAAAGTTGTAGAAAACCACGAGTCGCTTGCATTGGATTTCTAATTTCATGAGCAAAAACACTTGTTAACTCTCCTATAACTCGTAATTTTTCGGAGTTTTGCATTTCTAAACGCAGCTGGTGTATTTCCCTGATTGTCTCGATTAATAACGTGAAGCAAAACGTCACTAACACTGTAAAGATTAAATGGATAAATGGAACAATGAGATTTTCTATGGAAAATCCTCTTAATATACCAAAACAAGTAATACCAATCAGACAGTAGTAAAAGGAAAGAGCCACAGCCATTTTTACCCTCTTATCTTTTTTCAAACTTACAAACGATTTTTGAAAATACATTATAACAGGCATGGATAAAAGTAAGACCAGAACTGTATTATAAAAACCTATATCCAAACCAAAAGAAAGTCGATAAAAGATGATAAGTGCTGATAGAAAGATTCCTGAAAAAAATCCTCCATATAACGCACCTAACAATAGAGGAATAATTCTTAACTCCAAACGAGCATTTTCACCAAAAACCACTGGAAAGGACATACAAGCTATAATTGATAATCCCCATAACATGGTCATTATTACTTTTCTATTTTTAACAGACATTACCCTTTCGGTAATGAATGTGTGGTAAATAAATATTGGTATTACCATAAACGTAAGCTGCAGCAAAAAATCCTTTATTATACTCATCTTCGGTACCTTTCATATCTCTTCAATATGTGAATCCTGTACTATTCGTGTCACTATGTTTATAACATTTCAATTAAACATTACTATTTAATACATTACACATTGTTCGTTATTATTACCATAATTTGTCGAATGGTTTTTACATTTAATTTCAATGGAAATTTGCTATTTGCAAAAATCTATTACAGCAATGCATAGAATTCCAACAAAAATAGCCTATCAAATTTTTATGCAATTTGATAGAAAGCAATTTTGTTCGTATTATCTATTTCGGTTCTATTTATTACCGTGAATGTACTTTTTCACCTTGCACCCAAACTTCACGGATATTTTCTGGACGTACTAAATACATGAATTTTTGGAAAACGTCTTGTAAGTCTTCCTTTTCATCATAATTTGGTAATTTTGCCGTTGCTACTGTGGTATCAATAATTTGAACATCCCAGGCAAAGTTTTCGGCTAATCGGCCGATAGGAAGGCTTAAGCTTTCTCTCCCGCCAGCAGTTGCAAAATAAAACGCTTCACTAATGGTAATCCGTGAATTGGGTACACCGCGTTCCTCGGCTGGCAGTGAGGTATTTACTCCATCCTCTAACATCCTTGAGGAAATGACAGCTTGTCTGGCATTATCATAAAGGCTCGGTGAAAAACCGCCTGAGATGTCAGAGCCTAATCCAATTCCTAAGCCTTTTTGATGCAAATGAGCAATAGGAATGACGCTGTTTGCAAAATAGGCATTGGAGATTGGACAATGACAGACAGCAGTACCTGTTTCTGCAAATAAATCTGCGTCTTTATCATTTAAGAAGTTGCAATGCGCCATTACCGACTTCTCACGTAATAGGCCAAAATCATGTAAAGCGAACGCGTCGTTCTTTTGGAATCGATCCTGTACATATCTATGCTCCCAATCACTTTCACTGCAATGCGATTGTACTTATGTATCATACTTAGCCGCTAATTCGCCCAGACCCTTTAACGCTTCGTCCGTACAGCTTGGAATAAAGCGCGGAGTTACCACTGGATATACACCTTGTTTCGTTGTTTTGGCTAATTCGTTAACTGCTAAAATAAAATCCTCGGTATCCTTCAATGCCGTTTGCGTATCAGCGTCTCGGTAGATTTCTGAAGTTTGATCAGGATTATCCATCACGACCTTCCCGACTAAACCGCGCTGCCCTTTTTCTGCACAAATCTGAGCCAACAAAAAGCTTGCTTCTTTATGGACGGTAGCAAAATAAAGAGCAGTCGTGGTGCCATTTGCGAGCAGGATCCTTACCACATCTTGATACACCTTTTGAGCAAAATCAAGATTTGAAAATTTTGATTCTAACGGGAAGGTGTATGTGTTTAACCAATCATATAGCGGAATATCCAAGGCTGTCCCTGACTGTGCCCATTGCGGTGCGTGCACATGTAAATCAACAAAACCAGGTAAAAAATATTGGCCTTCTTTTAAAAACTGCACTTTATCTTGATACGTTTCTAAAATCGTTTGATATTCTAGATTTACTGGTGCTACTACTTTAGCGATCATTCCATTGTCATCGATACAGAAAAGATAATTTTTTAAAATATGAATTTATGCTGGTGACTTACTAGTAAAAGCAGTACCTTTAAAGACCCTCGCATAGTTTTTCATTCTATTCACCTTTTGGTCGTATTGTATTTTTACTATTTGATATTATAGGTTATCTACTAAGGTAAGTCTATTTTCCAGGACCTTATTGATTGTTACCCAATTTAATCTCCCACCTACTTTTCGGGCAGAATTACTCTCACATAAGGTAAGATATGGTATCATAATAATTATTAGTTAACTTTTCAGGTCATTTGGTTAACATTCTATTTATCGAACAGGTTGAAATGGGGGAATTTTATGTTTAAGCTGAGAGGTCATCATCTGTTTTGCCTTTTGGGCTATCGGGGTATGGGCTATTCCCCAGAATATGTGGAAAATATGACACGTCTGCACCAAACCTTGAGAGACAACCCAAAGACGAGAATTCAAATTGTAAAGGGTCCCGATCAGTTGTGTGAAAAGTATCCAAACTCAGGCGTATACCACTGCCAAGATGACAATATCTATAGAAGAGACGCTGAAATTTTAGAGAAATTAGGGCTTAAAATAGGACAATATGTCATATGGGAGGATATTGAGTTGCTCATTCGAAAGTTTATCGTCCCTTCCGATATTCAAAATGTATGTAAAACTTGCTCATGGAGATCTTATGGAGTTTGCGAGGAAGGTATTCAAGAGATTCTTGAAGGAAAGGGCTTGAGGGAAGTTAATTAATCTTCCCTCTTTCATATCCCCATATGGATCTTGTAATTAATTTCCAGAAAAGGTTCTATAATAAACGGACCATTTGCCATGTAAACACAAATTTAAGTTTATCCTACATTTTTATTTTTCAATGGAATTTTCTGTTGAACCCTTGTTTTTCATTTTATATCCTAAATAAAGTATTAAGAACCATATTGGTGCAACAACTAATGCTATTCGCATTCCTTCAATAAATGCCATTAATACAATAACAAGTGCTAAAAAAGCCAATGCACAATAAGTGGAGACTGGGTAAAATGGCATTTTGAATGATAGTTTTACGATTTCTTTTTTTGTTTTTGATTGCCTAAATCTTAATTGTGTAATGAGGATAATTGTCCAGCTGGTAATAACGGCAACCGTTGCAACGGAAGAAATATACATAAACACTTTTTCCGGTACAAAATAATTCAATACGACAGCCACTAGTAAAATCAATGCTGAGAACAGGATACCACGCCTCGGATTGCCATTCTTGTTAAGTTTTCCAAAATACTCTGGTCCATTATTTTGCAAAGATAAATTGTATAGCATTCTCCCTGAGCTAAATAGCCCGCTATTAAAAGCAGATAAAGCTGCTGTGATCACTACGAAATTAATGATATGAGCGGCACCTGGAATACCAACATTATCAAAAATTAATACAAACGGGCTGCCATTTGCCCCAATCTCATTCCAAGGATATAACATCATCATAATTCCCAATGCACCAATATAAAAAATTAATATTCTCCAGACCACATTATTAATCGCTGATGGAATTGATTTTTGAGGATTTTTTGCCTCTCCTGCAGTAATTCCTATCAATTCGACACCGCCGAAAGAAAACATCACAAGAACCAAGGACATTAAAATACCTGTGACGCCATTTGGCATAACCCCCCCATGACTCCATAGGTTTTCAAAGCCGATTGGCTGACCTCCGTTCCCTATTCCAAAGAGGATAATGCCTAATCCAAGAAGAATCATTCCGATAATGGCAACAACTTTAACCATCGCGAACCAGAATTCAAACTCACCAAATGCTTTTACGTTTGCAAGATTAATCATAGTAATTAGAACTAGTACACCCAGTGCTGTCAGCCATTGTGGAATATCTGGAAACCAGTAATTCACATAAACACCGACCACTGTTATTTCTGCCATACCTACAACTACCCACATAAACCAATAAGTCCAGCCAGTAAAATAACCTGCAAATGCCCCTAAATATCGATTGGCATATGAACTAAAGGAACCTGAAACAGGTTCATCTACCGCCATTTCCCCTAGGGCTCTCATTATAGTGAAAATAACTAAACCTCCTATTAAATAGGAGAATAAAATAGATGGACCTGCCATTTGAATGGTTGAACTGGAGCCGTAGAATAATCCAACTCCAATTGCACCTCCAAGTGCAATTAACTGAATATGCCTATTATCTAGACCACGATGTAGTTTCTCACTTTGATGAATTTTACCCAACCTATATTCCTCCATTTAAACTATATTCTTTCATATCTATACAATTAAGAGATTATAAACTTCTTAGAATTTTCTAGCAATGAATCACATTAACGCATTGACGTTTTTATACTTCATAACTTTAATCCGCTAAACCGCATTGAAAATTAAACCTTCTTTAGTAAAAAAAGAAAAAGCTACCTTAATGGCAACTTAATCTTCTCTTCTAAAACTTTCCAAATAGAATTTTTAGTTATTTATACAAAATGTCGTCCCGAAGAGATGCTACTTTCGTTAATGCTGTATCGATATCTCTTTCATCCACACCAAAGTGAGCCAGCGCGTCGTGGAGATGTTTTTCGATGGCACTAAAATGAACTGGTTGGAGATTCATCCCTTCGTGAGCTTTTGCCATAGATTGTCCGGTATATTGATTTGGACCGCCTAATGCAAAACTAATAAATTTTGACTGATGACGGCGTTGTTTTTCCATATCCGTTTCTTTAAAAAAATGATTAACTGTATCATCCTTAAGTACTAACTCGGAGTAAAAATAGTCCACCACTTTGGCAATCGCTTCTTCTCCGCCAACTTTTTCATAAAGGTTTTGTTCCATGTGTACACTCCTAAATAGAATTTAATAGAAGTATTTTTCTACAGTAAAGTTGAATTTATTCTTCAAAGATTTAAAAACATTATGATCGTAGACTCTAGTTTTTGGTTTTTGTTTTATGTTCTCAAATAGGTTGATATAATAGAGGGTATGAACTACATAGGAGGTTGACATAATGACCACATTTGAAAAGTTAAAGCCTATTATCTCAGACCAACTGGGTGTCAAAATGGAGAATATCAAACTGGAATCATCCTTCAAAGATGACTTTGAAGCTGATTCACTTGATATGGTGGACCTGACGATGGAAATAGAAGATGAATTCGCGATCGAAATCAGTGACAAAGTTGCTGCCACGCTTCATACTGTCGGTGATGTCGTAAACTATATTCAAAACCAACGTAACAAATAAGAACCAAAAATGACTAACAAATTGCAGGTTGATTTGTTAGTCATTTTTTATTTATACAGGGCATCTTTTCTTAAAATCCTCTTAAATGAGTAAAATAATCCTTCCCTATTTGTTATTCCATTTTTTCATTGATTATTATAGTTTCACTTGTTTCATGACCAGATTCTCCATGTCCTGGTCCGAACAAATTCAGTATTACAACTCCTATAAGAATTAGTATGATTCCTGTAATGCTTGCAGTGTTAATTCTCTCTTTCCAAATTAAAACTGAAATAATTGTCGTAGCAACAATCCCAACGCCTGACCATATTGCGTATGCAGTATTTAAGGGGATTGTTTTCAATGATAATGACAAAAAGAAAAAACAACCAACAAATGATACTATTACTCCTATTGTAGGAAAAAGTTTTGAAAATCCTTCAGATGCTTTTAATAAAGAAGAACCAATAAGTTCCCCAGCTATTGCAAGTGCTAAATACAGATACGACACGTTTATTCATCCTCCTGGGCAACTTCATTTCTTAATACAAAAAGCACAACAGTTTGTGATAGGTTTTGACCTGATCTTTAGCTACAATGAAATACGATATTGTTACTGAAAAGTTCCAAATATTTCATACCTTTTCTCGTTCTACCAGAACTTCAAGTGCATAAGCTACAATGACTAACCAGTGAGAAATACTTTTGGGCTATCATATTAGCTTATTACATTGACTAATACTAAATGCAATTTACCAAAAGATATTATCTAAAGGAGGAATGGGCATACATTCAATGTTCTTAACCTCCTCTGTTATGTCCTCTGTTCCATTTACAATAATCTGTTGGATTAATGTTGTACGATAACCGGTCTCTCGCTTAATGTCTCGTATAATCTGATATGCCACCATTGGTATTTCGCTTCTTTTCCTAGCTGCAAACCTTCCCTTCGAAAACATCCCTGTTCCATCAATGCATAGATGGACTTCAAGATTGAAATACATTCTATCCCCCCATTATTTTTGTTATTCTTAATTATAGAACATACGTTTGTTTTTTGGTGTATAAAAAAAGCTGAATTAATCAGCCCAAGATAAAATAATTAATCCCTATTTACATGATAGATTAGCTGGACAACACCAGAGGAGAATGATCTTGTATTAACCAATTTAAAATTTAACCTCTCTTGGATATCAATAAACAACGGTTTTCCTACTCCCAAACAACAGGGTGTCCTCCAGTTTCTATTTGAAATCATGACCAAGGTGGGGATTAAACAGAAGATTAATTCCACTGTGTGTATTTACAAGGTGTTTGCTTTTATTAATTCCTGTTCAATACCACTCATTATAATAAATGCTCCATCCGACTTATTAGAGCAAACAACCACCTTAATGGATAAGTCGGGATAATAAGTAGAATGAAAGCTCACACCAGGATCGTAACCCATTACATGGTATTTGAGGATATTGTTACCGGAATTTTTCTTTATCCAAATACCATAACCATAGAAACTAGTTTCATTGACTTGTGTGTGTATGGTTAAGAGCTTATTTGTATAAGTTTCATTTAAAAGCTGGTAATTTAAAAGGGCTTTCCATAGTTTTGCCATATCATTAGCTGATACATATGCACCGCCATCGGACCCACCTTTTACAGGTAAAGAATAGATGTTGGTTTTCCAAGTTCCATCAGGATTATCAATATAGCCTATTGCTGTATTTTTCGGTAGGGAGTCAAATGAAAAGTATCCCGACTCAGTCATTTCAGCTTTATTGAAAATGTATTTTTGAACATAATCAGAAAATTCGAGTTGACTTGCCTGTTCCACAATTAATCCTAATAAAATATAACCAGCATTGTTATAGTGAAACGATTCTCCTACTTGCGACTTCATTGGATAATCTCGAAACATTGGTAAGAAATCTTTTAACTTTCTTATCCGATACATAGGATTTTTAACCCAAAGCTCCTCAAAGTTATCCATTACATCCTCATCAAAATAATCGGGGATTCCTGAAGTATGTGTTAGTAAATGGTGGACAGTCACATGATCATCAAAATGTTTAAAATCAATTTTAAGACAATCGGTCAATGTAGACTCGAAAGAGATTTTCCCCCCTTGTACAAGCTGACAAATTGCTATTGCCGTAAAGAGTTTACAACCAGATGCAATTCCAAAACGGGTAGCAGAATTATTTTCTAATTCATCTGAACGGTTCGCGTAGCCAAAACTTTTATCTACTAAAACCTTATCCTTATCTACCACAAATACCGAACCTGAGAAATCTACATTTCTTTGAATATTTGAAACTATTTCTTCTAACTTAATGTTCATGGCCATTCCTCCAGATTTCAATACAATTTAATCATCAAATGCCTGTATAAACAAAATAGACCAACAAATCTAAATACAATTAGTTGGTCAATTTTATCATATTTCGTCGGCACTATCGGTTTATCTATAATTATTATGTGTAGGTTGAAACAAGTCGTCTTCACTTTTTCGAACGAGGACAAAATGGTCAACGTTGTCATGTCCATGCAGTGTTTTATTATGATGATTGATAATCTGTTCCGCAGACAGGACGGCTGAGTCTCTTGTAGAATGCCCATCAGCTGCCAGGGTCACATCAAACCCATTGATGGTCGCGGTTCTCACAGCCGAATCAATACAGTATTCAGTCTGACACCCCATGATGACAAGATGTTCGATTTCTTGATCTTTCAAGTAATCTAGCAAACCTGTTCCATAAAATGAATTGGTCGCTTTTTTATTAAAAATCATGGAAGTAGGAGGAATAGTAATTTTTTTATGAACTTGAAACCCTTCTCCTTCACCGCCAGATACATCTTTATCCCTTACAAAAACGATTAATGCTTCCGCTTCTTTTGCCTTTTCAATCACCAGGTTAATATTTTTCAAGAGTTCCTCTTTTTTAAAAACACTGCTCTCATTTTGATTTCCTTCAATCAATTCCTGTTGGGCATCAATTACGAGTAAAGCTTGATTCACTGGCAAACCCCTCTCAATATCATGTTTAGTTCAGGTCCTTCATAGTTTTGCAACGCTTTCGTGTACTCGTTTATCATACTTACCCTCCATACATATGTCGATTATTTATGTACCATTCCATTAAAGAGGACATAGAAACCCCTAATAGATTGATATCCATTTAATCATCATAATTGAAGATTGTAAGGAAATGATGAATTAACAGTAATTTTTATGTGAATTAGGGGTTTATTTTATAATCTTCAAACTTCAAGATTATTACATCCCCTCAATATTCAAATACCTATAATACATTTTACCATTAAACTCCAAATTGGCAGCATTAGCTTCTTTGAATATTTTCGATCTACTTTGAATATTAGAATATGATGACAATCAGGAGTAACAGGGGTGATTTACTTGAAGAATATCTGAGAAATAGAGTGGATCACAAACAAATATGATTTTTATCGAATCATCTTCCAACTTTTCAGGCACAATTCAACTTCGGATTGTGCCTGAAAAGCTGTATTTTTCTGAGAATGGGTAACAATACTCATTACGTGTGACCCAAATTATACATCTATATGATATTGGGTAACAATCTACCCTCGATTGTTACCACTCCATTGCTCATCGCCTATTTGGGGTACAATCCCCAAAAGACCTCTAATTCTCTACTACTTCCCTTCGTTTTCCTTTTCCCACTTAGCCACTTCTTTACGAACAATCGGAGCTACTTCTTTTCCTAACAGTTCGATGGACCTCATAACGTCTTCATGAGGCATCGTGCCTACAGGGCAGTGGAGCATAAACCTTGTGACTCCGACATTTTTACGAAGGTTAATAATTTTTTCAGCAACAAATTGAGGATCCCCTACATACAAGGCTCCATTTAGACTGCGTGCTGCGTCAAAAGTAGTATGGTCATATCTTCCCCATCCACGCTCACGTCCCAATTTGTTCATCGCCTGTTGAGTTGATGGAAAAAACTTCGCCGCCGCTTCCTCCGTACTTTCACCAACGAAACCATGTGAATGCGACGCAACAGGCAGCTTTGAAGCGTCATGACCTGCGTGTTCCGCTGCTTTTTTATAGAGCTGGACTAGTGGTGCAAAGTGCTGTGGACTGCCGCCAATAATAGCTAATACAAGTGGCAGTCCTAGGAGACCCGCACGAATAACAGACTCCTGATTACCGCCGCTTCCAATCCACACTGGAAGTGGGTCCTGGACAGGTCTGGGATACACCCCCAAATTATTTATGGATGGTCGATGTTCACCTTTCCAAGTTACTTTCTCAGACTTTGTTATTTTTAATAGTAGATCCAGCTTCTCTTCAAATAACTGATCATAATCCTTTAAATCATATCCAAATAACGGAAAAGATTCGATGAAGGATCCACGACCTGCCATAATCTCGGCACGTCCATTTGAAATCGCGTCAAGTGTCGCAAAATCCTGAAAAACTCTTACTGGATCAGCTGATGAAAGAACGGTAACTGCACTAGTCAACCGGATTCGCTCTGTTTGTGATGCCGCGGCAGCTAACACGACTGCAGGTGATGAAGCCGCATAATCTTCGCGATGATGTTCTCCTACTCCAAAGATATCCAGTCCAACCTTGTCGGCCAGGACAATTTCCTCCACCACTTCACGTATCCGTTTTGAGTGACTAATAACCTTACCAGTCTCGACATCAGGTGTTGTTTCTACTAACGTACTTAATCCTATTTCCACGAAAAAGCCTCCTACTTCTATCTATTCATTAAAAAATCATTTGATTATCCCTAACTATCTTTCAATCTACCACCAATTGACAAGTAATAGAAGTTATTCTACTGTCAAAAACCATGACTCGTCAGCTATTGGAACCCAATTCAATCCCAGACAGTAAATAAGGAATGGCCGACTTAATAAATTTTTCAGGCGGTATCTTCATACCAGTTCGTTTCCATTCTACTGAAGCTCCGTAAAGCCCCCAGCTTAAGATCACTGAATTTATTTTTGGTGCTTCATTATCTTCCATTGTCGTTTGCTTTACTAACATTTTGTAAAAAATGATTTCTAGCTGTTCCCTAATGATTCGGGCAATGGTATCTTCGTATCCCCGATGACAACGATTGGATAATGACTTTTGAAAGTTTGTAATTGCTGTGAATATACTTATGAGCACTTCCTCATTTAGTTTGTCAGTGTTGTAGACATCTTCATTTAAATTCACTAACAAAACCTCTGATAAGGCCTTCTCTAATAAGTCATAGATATCTTCAAAATGATAATAAAAAGTAGCTCTATTTATCATCGCCTCTGTGGTTATATCTTTTATGGTAATATCCTTAAATTCTTTTTTCGCTGAAAGTTCAATGAAAGAATCCATAATTAATCTCCGAGTGCGCAGCACACGCGGATCCGTCTTTGGTTGAGTCATAATTATCACCCTACTTTTTCAACAATTTCTTCAATGTGTTGTATAAACGACAAATCGAAGGAACTATTGGTATTGATCTCTTTCATTATTTACTAAAATGCAATTATAAAGCAAATAGGAGGATTGAAATAAATTGAAGAACAACAATAATATGATTTGTGATTTAGAAACAGGTGTATGTGGGATTTCTGGAGAGGGAGAAATGGAACTAATTGATTTTAGTCAACCCAAAAGGTCTATTGAAGTTTATTATGTAACAGACCCAATTTGTTCACATTGCTGGGCAATTGAACCGGTTCTACGTCGTTTTAAAGAGCAGTATGGGCATTATTTTAACTTCCATCCGGTGATGGGTGGATTGCTGGAAAAGTGGCATGATGGTCCCATTGATCCTGCAAACGGAATTTATAAACCTGCGGACGTTGCTCCTCACTGGAGGGAAGTTGGAGTATATTCCCGAATGCCAATAGATGGATCACTTATGATTGACAATCCCGTTCAATCTTCCTTCCCGCCTTCCCGTGTGTATAAAGTGATTCAAAAAAATCATAACGATGAGTTGGCTTATGAATATTTACGTCGTGCCAGGGAAGAGCTTTTTGCATTTAATCAAAATATTTCGGAGCCAGCCATTATGATTGAAATCGTAAATAGACTCGGTCTTGATGGAGAAGCGATTGTAAATGAAGCAGAACAGCCAGCAGGACAACAGTTATTAAATGAAGATTTTGGTCTTGCAAGAAGCCTTGGTGTTAGAGGATTTCCAACGATTATTATGATCAACAAGGAAAACAAGGGGGTAAAAATTGTTGGTGGACGTCCATTTGAATCATATGTGGACGGATTAAAGCAGGTCCTAAACATGGAAGAACTACAGCCAAAACCAAAACCTTCTCTCTCTAGCTTACTTGAAAAAGAGAAACTTTTATTTTCAAAAGAAATTGAAGTGATGTACGACGTTGAACAATCAGATATTAATGACTTTGTTGCAAATGAGCTTTCACCAGGGAGTTATCAGAAGCAAGAAATTCTAGGTGAATCTTATTTTACAAAATAAAAATATAACAGATGTCAACGCAAAAATCCTTGCCATTAATTCTAAACTTACTGAAATCACGAACGGCCCAGTAAAAATAAATCATCGACTAAAACGAACAAACGCAACTTCTCTATTTAAGTTGCGTTTGTTCGTTTCGGCTTGTTTTTTTACTTCATTTTATCTAACGTAACTTCGAATATCATGCATAATAAAAGCGAAAAAGGAATTGAAATGAATAATGCTAGAAGAGGTTTTGTAAAATGTAATCTAATTACCATGAACATGACTATTACAAAAAATAATGACCATCCAAGATTCCACCCATTATGATAGGATATTGCGCCCAATTTTACAGACAGATATTCTAAACCAATAAATACTATAACGAAAAAAGAAACATAAATGACCTTTTTATATAAACTTAATTCGGATGGGTATTTGGATAAAAATACCCAAGTTGATAATGGCATACCAACTAAAATAAGCAACAGCATTGGGATTATGGAGTAAACTACTCCATTCGGTTCCATACTCCACAATTGATATTTATAACAAAGGATTTCATACAGTGCATTCCCCAGTGCTGCAAATAACATAGAGGGATAATATTTACTCCAATCACGATCTCCAAATTTCATGGCGGCAATAATCCATGATATAGAGAGAACGATTGCTACCATAACCGAACACCTACCTTAAAGGTAGTTTTCCAATAGCAGTAAATCTTAAACCCTTAACCCTATCTAAAAGACACTCAAAATGGTATTTACTATATTTAAAATTAGCCAAAGCCCCTCTCGATTGAGAAGGGCTTTATAAATAAATCTCTTATTATTGTTGAGGAGCAGAAGGGGTTGAAATACTTTGTAATGCTTGCTCTGCCTCGTTTGCATATTGATTTTGTACGGCTAAATCACCTAAAGCAACCATTCCTACTATTTGTCCATTTTCGGTTACCGGTAATCGGCGAATTTGCTGCTGTGCCATCAAATCTGCTGCTTGATGGACATCCATATCAGGTGTACCTTGTACAATCTTCTGTGCTGTCATGACTTCAGATACAGGTGTTTGTGGATTTTCACCCTGTGCTGTCGTTCGAAGGGTAATATCTCGATCCGTTACAATTCCAACTATTTCTCTGTTGTTATTTACGACTGGGATTGCACCGATATTATATTCGCTCATTAACGCGGCAGCTTCCTGTACCGTCTGTGTTTCGTTAACTGTAACAACATTTGAAGTCATGATTTCCCTTAATTGTGCCATGAAAATACCTCCAATTATATTTATCCTTTATAGGATAGGGAATATTGGCGATATTATTAATGGTAAATTTTATTAATTTTGTACATTACAATATTTCTTTAAACGCTGTAATGACACTATCAATTTCTTCCTTTGTTGTATATCTGCCTAAACTAAATCGAATTGCACCCATTCCAATCTCTTTGGGTACCTTCATTTCCTTTAATACCGGTGATAATTCAATACTTCCAGCATGACAGGCTGACCCCGTAGAAGCAGCAAGCTGCGGGATTTTATCTAATAAATCCTGCCCAATCCTTCTCACAAAACTAACATTTAGGGTATTCGGTAATCGTTCCTCAGGATGTCCATTTAGCACAACCTGATCACCAAACTGATCTTTTAATTGGTTCCAAAAATAAGCGGTCAAATCTTTAAGCTTATTTGTACTTAACTGATTTCCTGCGATTTCACATGCCTTCCCTAATCCGACCGCCAATAAGGTATTTTCTGTTCCTGCCCGTAGTCCATGTTCATGTCCCGCACCATGAATCAGTGGTTCAAGCTCCACACCATCGCGCATAAACAACGCTCCAATACCTTTTGGTGCATACAGTTTATGACCAGCAATGGTCAGCATATCCACTTTCAACTCATTCACATTGACTGGAACTTTCCCAACTGATTGTGAAGCATCCGTATGAAAAGCAATTCCATGCCTTTCGGCTATCTTCCCAATTTCATTAATAGGCTGTAAGGTGCCGGTTTCATTATTGGAATGCATGATGGTAATTAAGATAGTATCTTTTGTAATGGCCTTTTCAATTTCTTCAGGTGAAACTCTCCCGAATTGATCCACAGCAACATACGTTACCCGCGCTCCGATTTTTTCTAGGAACTTACAAGGATTTATGATTGCTGGGTGTTCAATTTTTGAGGTAATAATGTGGTTCCCTTTATGTACTTGTTTAAAATAAAAGCCTTTTAGTGCAAGGTTATTGGCTTCACTCCCACCGGAGGTAAATATAATTTCTGCAGGAGAACAGTTTATAAGTTGTCCAACTTGTTCTCTCGCTTTATGTAATAATGACTTCACAGGTTTTCCGGCCCAATGCAGTGCTGAAGGATTGCCATAGTAATCATTTAAAAGTGGATGCATTGAATCAACCACTTCAGGTGCCAATGGTGTGCTTGCATTGTAATCTAAATAAATTTTTTGCATTCGAACATCCATTCCTTCCGTTAATAAGACTTACATCTAGTTATATCTTATTCTACTAAAAAAATGGTTTGATCGTTCTAAATTTGATTTTAAATAAACAGGTCCATTTACAGCTTGTACAGAGTACCTTCTGAAATGGACTCTTATTTTCACGGTTTTGGCAGACTCTTTTGTAAAACACCTAAGTTTACATAATTAAATTATGATTTAACGGTGTATCTTATGATTTTCCAGCTGTGATATCGTTATACGGCAGTATTAGCTTTTTCACTCTATCATAATTCATTGAACTTATTTCACGCATTAATCTTGGAATCGCTTTTTCAGGATAGCCATAATCTCGAAGCAGCTTTTCCATTTTTTTATTTTCTTCCATTATAGTTCCTCCTAAATCTTTTTCATGGTTCAACGTAGCTTCACTTTTACTATTCCCTTATTGATGAAAGAGTTAAATGGAAAAATTTTATCTGAGGTATATCGACTGAATAGTCTAGCCATAATTACATAACCTATTTCTGTTTAGGAGGTGAATGATCATGGCAAATAACCAGAATGATAAAGGCCTCGCTGAAGGCATTAAAGAAACAGCAGGTGCTGCTTTCCATGCACTTCATAGTGCATTAGAAACAACTGAAAACGTAGCTATGAACGCTGTTGACGCTACTAAAAATGCTGCCAATAACTTAACTGGTAACAGAAACGAAAAGGGTCAGCGCAATCACAATTAAAAAATTAAAAAATCCCTTTGGTTTAAGGGATTTTTTCTTTGGTTTCTTTTATATTATTTTGCGATTTTGTAATTTTTATGATTAACAATCGTAATCAGAGGTTCATCTTTATCCTTTGACATACCGTATTGTACCATAACAGAATTTTCCCTTACTCCCGTGACTACACCTTCTAAAGAATTTCCATCGCGTTTAAAGGAAATCTTATCGCCAACTTTTGCATTAGCCATTCTATCACCTCGTCAATATAATTTCCAAAGATTACTGATTAAATACTTGTGTTCTACCCCAAGATGCTGGTTAAAAAATCGAAAAAAACGGAAGAACGATGATAACAAGGGTTAGAAAGAACACGGCTGCTGCACTTATTTTTTGTTTTTCCTTCCACAAGCTGATACCAAATCCGAAGGTATATATCGTAATAATAACAAGAGCAACGTTAATAAATAATTGCAACCTACTATCCCCCCAACTTTTTAGCCTTTTTAGTTCGATTTCCATAATCAACAATGGTAATATCCACTTTTACTCGGATGTCTGCACGAGGGTAGGCTTTTGCCCAATTGAATTTTTTGTATTCCTGAATGGTTCTGAAGTATTTTTTTGAATAGATCGGCAGAGGGTATGGAATTCCTTTGAATTTGGTCTGTGTCTTCTTTAAAAGGTCTTCATTCACCTTTTCTAGATGGGCAGCAATGGATTTTTTTATGATTTGTTGGTTTTTTTCTTTTGCAAAGTTCACCATACTTGGATTAGACATAATTTCTATTTGTAATGGGATGGAAATGAAAATCTTAGGTGTGATCCCCTTCAAATTCATCTTCACTTTATTGTTTTCCGTTTTCATGATTCTTGCTGCAAATTGTTTCTTTTTTTCTGAAAAAGGATCAGGAATATTCACTAATATATCTTTAATATTCGTTGTATCATCTAGAATATTGATCGTACGGGTTTCTTGACCAGTTAGAGTATCAAACATAACCCCATTCTTAAAAACTGCTGACCCGATAAATTGTGTATCATCAAGCTCTCCCGTTGCATTCAGTTCACCTGCTGTGTACTCATCTTCCCTTTTGATCTCAGGGTTTTTTTGCCTTTTAGCAGTGGTATACATGGCCAAGAAGAGGTCACTTCCTCTTTCCGTCGTTTGGAAATAACGGAATAGGTTAGAATCGGGAATAAGCCCATTTTCGATTCCGTGATCGATCATAAATTGAAAGTATTTATGCGGTCTCGTTTCCATTTTCGGTTTATTATGCAAAAAATACTGCGAGGCCTTTTCTTTCGAAACAGCGATATAACTATTTAGCCGGATTTCTTTATCTTTTAATACTTCGGAAAAAGTATTAGGAAAAATAGAATCTCTTGCAAATTCTTCAGAAACAATAAATATCCTTAATAGCTCGTAACTTATATTTCGTGAAATAACGGCATTGGCAGTAGCTTTGGCTGCGATGAAATCGTTCGCGTCAAATGTGATAATTTCTCGCGGTTTTTCTGTTGAACCTCCGCCGCCTTGCATGCTGCCCACTTCAGGGTTGGCAAGTAACATGGTGACTTTAATTTTATCTTTTTCTTCAGAGCGATCCAGTCCTAATCCGATGACATAGGATTTATCCTCTAGTTCTTCACGATCCCAACAGCCAGTTAATATGAAAACCATGACGAAAAACAAGCATAATCTACATACTGTTTTTGTTTTTTGCATGTTTAAATTCTCCCTTTATTAAAGCAACTAGCCATACAATTGTTGAGATGACGGCGAACATAGGGCCTGCTGTACTCACGACTATTGGTTTAAATACAAGGCTGACATCAATGGGTGCTTCAGGAAGCATGCCAATCATCAAAAAAATCGTCGCCAGTGATGGAATTAAGTATTCAAAGTCGTTAATCTTGAATAGATGACCAAACATAAGGGCATTTATGTATAAAAACGCGGTAAAACGAATAAATGCCGCCATAATCCAAATGATGAAAAAAATGATTTCGACGTTTGGAATGTATTGACCTAGTGAAATAAAACGAATAACGGTATGAAAAGGGTAGGCAACTCCCCCTAAGCTTTCATCAAACATGCAGATATACGTAAGAAGTGATAAACTAATTTGGATGCAGACATAAATATAGGCAAACCAAGTACCTTTTTTAAATGCTTTGTTTGATGTGAGATACGGTATAACCATGGTCAAGAGAAAAAAATCAGCAAAGAGCGTTAATCTTTGTGAGCCTTCCTTCACAAGTGCAAGCGGTCCAGGACCCCAAATGGGAAACATTGAATCTATATTGGCGTGCTGAGTACCCAGCAATAAGGCAAGATATAGAGAAAGTACGGCATAGAACACGATGAGATAAGACACCGACCCGATATGTTGAAGTCCTTTCTTGGCGCCATATCCACAAATAAACATTAAAATGGCATAGATGATGATAGTAGGTGTTGTTGTAAAGTAAAAGGACCGAATGATGTTCGAATACGTTCTGGTATCAAACGAAACTGCAAATGAGCTGATGATAAAGATAACAAGACAAACCAAAAAACCAAGGTATTTCCCAAGTATTAATTTAATAACAGAAAACAAATCTTTGTCTCCATACAATGCCATCGTTTTCATTAACAAATAAAGAGGGATAAAAAAGATTCCGGCTGATATGAACGGAATCATCCATGCTGCATTTTGTACATTACTGTACAGTCGGTCCGGCGTATCCTCAGTAGCTTTCGACCCTACCATTAATACTGCGATGGAAACAAATTCACGAACCCCAATTTTTCCAGTCTGCTGTTTCATATCGTTTTATCCCTTTCTTTGTTTAACCATATCCTTTGGTTTTAAATAACCTGGCCGAAACTTTTCCTTTATTGGAATATGACGGATCAGCAGGTCTTTTGATGAGAAGGAATGCGGTGTCATCGGTGCAAAATAAGGTGTGCCAAATGATTTCAAGGATACTAAATAGAAGAGTCCTCCAATAAATAAAGCGGTGACTCCATATATGCCGATAAATCCCGCTGTAAAAATAAATAAAAAACGGGTAATCCGAATGGCGAAATTCATACTTATATCAATAATAATAAAAGAACTTAACCCGCTTAAGGCAATAACGATAATGACGATTGGACTTATGATATTTGCTTGTACAGCAGCCTGACCTAAGATCAAGGCACCAACAATCCCAATTGTAGGACCAATCGGAGTTGGCACCCGTAATCCAGCTTCACGAATCAGCTCAAATGCAAGTTCCATCATCAGCACTTCAATAATAGATGGAAAAGGTACCCTTTCCCTAGTTCCTGCAATGGCCATCAATAAATCCGGAGGAATCATCCCGACATGAAAGTTCGTAATCGCTAGATAGATTGGAGAGGTAAAACACGCAACAAATAGAGCCAAGAACCGTAATATTCTGATGAAATTTCCGTAGGGTGTTCGCAAGTAATGATCTTCCGGTGAATGAAACATCGCCCAAAAGGTAGCAGGCAGGATTAAACAGGCGGGCGAATTTTCCATTAGTAAAACAATATGACCTTCTTCGATAAAAGCAGCCGCGCGGTCAGGCCGTTCTGTATATACAATAGTTGGAAATAAGGATCTTGGACGTTCCTCGAGCAATTGCTCTAATATACTTAAATCAATAGTACTATCAATTTCGAATGATTCTAGCCTTTTCTTTACATTTTGAAGCAGCTCTTTATTTACGAGATCATTTTGATAAACAAGAAATACGGTATTCCTGGAACGTTTTGAAACTGACTGGGTTTTAACGAGAAGATTTTCATTTTTAATTTTTTTCCGGATTAAGGCAATATTATCGATCACCTTTTCATTAAAAGCTTCTTTTGCTCCTTTTACGATGACTTCATTTTCAGACTTCTCAATCGAACGGCCGCGTATTTTAGTGGTTTCAAATAAATAGCAAACGGGGTCTCCATCAACAAAAAGTGACGTGACACCTGCTGCAATGAATTCCGTGATGTCCCCAATATTGGTTGAAGTTTTTTCTATTGGGTAGGAAACGATATCTTGGATTTTTGTTGAAGGGTGCTCGCTATCAATTAAGGGACCCTCAATACCCTCCATAATGTTTTTTGCATCTGCCATTGTACTGATAAAAAGGATGAATGCCTTTCGATTGAGTTGTTGAATCGTAAACTCACGTAATTTGACATCTGCATTATCCGGTATGGTAAAAATCGACTTAAATGTCTCTAAGTTTTTCTCAATATCAGTACTTATATCTTGTTTTTTTAGTTCAATTTCCGCGGCATTGGTTTCTTCCTTAAATTCAGGTTCAGTGTTGAGACTTTTCTTCAACAACTTAGTCATCCTTTTCCTCACAATAAACCCCTCCCAGTTTTTATATCGTTTTCCATCTAAAGGAGTTTTATGTATGAATTGGTCTAAAGAAGATTAAATGAAATTTTTTATTTCGAAATACGAAAAAGATGGTACAATACAAGATATTAATATGTTGAATTAGGGGATTGCAAATGAAAAAGAAATGGGTAATCTACGCAATGCTATTTATCGCAACGGCTACATGGGGAAGTGCATTTATTGCCGGAAAAATTGCCGTTCGAAGCTTTGAGCCAGCAACTGTTGCATTTTTGCGGTTTTTAGGGGCAGCTGTCCTTCTGTTTCCGCTCATGTGGACCATGGAGAAAAATCGAAAGAAACCAACGCTTAAGGATTATGGACTATTTGCAGTTCTCGGGTTAACTGGTATTGCCCTCTATAATATTTGCTTTTTTATTGCCACCAAACAGGCACCAGTTATTAAGAGTTCCCTATTTATCGCCTCAAACCCTGTATTAATAGTCCTATTATCTGGAGTATTCTTAAAAGAAAAAATCACAAAGAACCATATCATTGGCATGGTGATTGCTTTATCAGGGGCAGCCATTATCATTACCGATGGACATTTCCTTACCTTGATCCAACTAGGCTTCCAGACCATTGACTTTGTTTTACTTGGCGCCGTTATCAGCTGGGCATTGTACAGTGTGGTAGGTAAAGTGGTTTTGAAAAAATATAGTGCTGTTGAATCTACCACGTACGCGGTTGCGTTTGGTACGGTTTTCTTAGCACCTTTTTCTTTTGTTGAAACTTCATGGCAGGATATTACCCAGGCCGACTTCTCAACCTGGGTGGCGATTGCACATATGAGTATATTTGTAACCGTTGTTTCTTTTATAATGTATTATTACGGGATTAAAGAGGTTGGTGCAGCCAAAGCCTCAATTTTTATTAATGTCATGCCGGTATCTGCAGTATTGATGGCTACTATCTATTTAGGAGAAACCTTCACATGGGCTCACGGAATTGGGGCCGCCTTTGTATTGACCGGAGTTTATATTGGAACGAATACGAAGTTATTTAATAGGAAAATACCTGCAGTAAACGCAGCGGATTTTCGGTGATGAAAAATGCTCTAGGGGAGTCTGAAAAATCTGATTCCCTCTAGAGCGATTTTTTTATAAACAATGAAAATTCCCCTTTTACTCATTGTTCATCAAGGCTAATTTTTCCATTTCAATGACCCTTCTTAAGTAGTCATATTCTGATTTTTCGAGGATGTCTATTTCTCGATTGGTTGCCAGAAGAATTTGGTCTCTGCACTTTGCGACTCGTTGAATCATCGGATGGATCGTTAAACTTGATAGATTCACAAAGTCGTATAAATCATTTAAACAAACGGGCAGCTTATAGCCTTTATTGCTGGAGGCAATTAATAACCCCTGGTCGCGCAGTTTCGAAACTATATTGGACCGAAAATAATGCTGCTTGATCTTATTAATCCTAATGGCATTAAGGTTATCAAGGATTTCTTCCGTATACACATACTCATCTGGATTTTCTTTTAAATTGAATAACAGAAACTTTAATAAATCAATCCGTACTCTTTCATCCTCTTCTTCACTTTTCCGGTATTTCTCAATGTATTGATATGCCAAATTTACAGCTTGTTTAATGATAATTTGATCAGTTTGTAAGTCCGTTTTTTCAAAATGATAGTCGTAAAGGTAGTGCTTGTAATCATACGGCCAAAGATTAATCGTGATGATTTTATTTTTTAAAAGTCTATAAAACGATGGATACTGATTAGAAGAATGTTTTGCGTCATAACCTTTTGCAATCGTCTCAGCAATAAACTCTGACAATTCAAGAAGAATATCGGATTCGCTGTTGTTAAAACCAAAGGTTGAATAATTAAATAAATCTGGTATGCACCTCTGTTTTACGTAGGCGGTAAATTCCTGCATAAATCCCTTGGATTCATTAGCGTCTACAACAAGATCGAGTGTTTCAAAGGTACGATATAAATCATCAAAGACCATTCGATTGAAAAATTTAATAAATGTCTTTTCATATGTAACGCCGCTGTCTTCCCTAATTTTCCGCTTATCAATGACATAAGCATACACCTTATAAGGTAAATCCTTTAAATCTTGTAAGATTTCCATTCGAAGACTATCGTGTATTTCCTCTTTTTGAAGGTGTTTTTGTTTAATTCTTTCAACTTCCTGCTCAAGGAATTCTTTATCAGAACCTTTTACTAAAATAGAAACGATTATAAAGTGGGTCGAAGTCTCAAGCTGATCAAAATCGAATCCATAATGGCCAAATTCATTTATAAAAGCATATTGGATATCATTCAATTTTTATCCCACCTCACCAATGGAAAAACTTACTATACTTATTTCAACAAAAAGTCCTTTAAACCTTTTAAATATGATAATTTCCTTGTAAAATCCTTCGGGACTTTCGCACCTATTGGAGATGCTATACAAAAATCACAGGTCTAGATTTCATTAGATGAGTAAACTTTTGATTATTTTTATAAATTATTAGGGATTGTGTTCAATATGTGATATACTGTGTCTACCATTTGCTTTACGTTTTACGTTTTTCGTTTTTCGATTATCTGCCCTGCTCTATTACTGAGCAGGGTTTTTTTGTTTAAAGTATGGTTTTATTAGAGATCCTGGCATGAGTGATTTTTTTCGTTACCCTTACCCCTGCTTTTCCTAGTCAACGGGCACGAATAGTACCTGTTCATTACCGCCAACTCCACTTTTCCTCGTTCACGGGCACGAATAGCTTTTAATGGCAGCCATCATCCAATGCCACACTCCCCCTACAACAACAAAAAAAGACTCTCAAAAGAGAGTCTTTTATATATGTCGGTTCAATTATGCTTTACGAACGTTAGTAGCTTGAGGTCCACGTTGACCTTGTTCTACTTCAAAAGTTACTGCTTGACCTTCGTCTAAAGTTTTGAAACCTTCGCTTTGGATAGCTGAGAAGTGTACGAATACATCGTCTCCTGCTTCTCTTTCGATGAATCCGAAACCTTTTTCTGCATTAAACCATTTTACTTTACCTTGTTCCATTTGTTGTTTCCTCCTCGTGTGCTGTGCACACATTGTGTTACTATCCTTGCTCAGTTCTTTAGACGTAAAGTTTGAAAACTTTTTAATCCAACTGACAAACAAAAATAATTCTTCCTAACTATAACAGAGATATCCAATTAAAGCAAATCAATTACCAAAGTTTTTTCTACACGGTTTCAACTATCTTTTTTAACATCGTCCCCTTGAGCGCAAAATCGGTATGCCAGGGGAAGACTTTTTCCAATACTCTTCAATTGGATTCTCCTCCATCCCCTAGTTTTTTAAGATAATAATTTACAAGCTCCTGATATTCCTGCACCTCAAGCCTGCCCTTCTCAGTAATATCATATGTACCTCGCTTGATCCTTTCGAACCATCCATAATAGTTATTGATTAAGATGGAGGGAATTTTATCACCGGCCCCCTTTTCCTTTAATGCTTTGGGGGATAATGGTCCCAATTTATCTAAGATACATGCAATTTGGATGCAATTTTCTTTGTAAGCAGTCATGATTTTCGTCCTGCTGCTTCCCCCTACATTGAAATCGGCACTGCGTCCGCTAATTTCTTTCAAGATGGCTTCTCTCTTCATCTTGTTCCGACCGGTTGCTATTTTACGAATGTATGGAGTTGGATGGATTAAAATATCTGCTTTCGAACGGTTGCCTGGAAAGGAAACAACAATTAATCCAAGCTCCAGCCTTTTAATTAGATGGCATTTATCAGCCCATTGCCTAGAATTCAACCTGCCTTTGGGTCTAGGAATGGCAATGTATACTTGATCCGTTAACTTTTGCCGTTTGGCTGCCTGAATAAGAAGATCCACACTTAAAGTGAGTTTTAATTCAACGATAACAAGCTCATTCTCTTTCACTGCGACGATATCGCAGTCCTTCACTTCACCATAGACCTGATAGCCTTCTTGCGAAAAATATCTCTGAATCGGTTTATATAAATCTACCTCTTGCAGTTTTTTCTTTTCTGTCATATGTAACTCCTAAAAACATTTTCTCCTATTTATCTTACCATGAAAATGGTCTGAGGTTTATCGAATGGCTGGCCAAGTTCTAACTAACAATTTTTTACAAAGACTGTATATTTGAAATAGCCTATTCTATCAGAATTATGTTACTATTATTTTTGTCAAAATATATAGAGAACTTGAAAGAGTAACATGGGGGTCTAACATGAATAAAAAATTAGCAACGAAGCTTTATTGGATTGTACCTGGGGTCATTATTATTTTAGGAATACTTCTATTATTCTATGAAAACTTTTCCGATGTGACGGAACCGCCTTCAGATGATTGGAGCAGGGCGTTGACTATTGGAGAAACAGAGTTGAAAAAACTGCCACCTATCAAGGTCAAGGAAAATGGAGATTTTATATTCACAAGATTTGAAGGTGAGAAATTAGCCACAACTACTTTGAACAAGGATTTCACTGTAAAGGATGAACGAACCTACAATATACCAGTAAATAAATGGACACAAGTTTTTCAACAAGAAAATACGATTATCTATTTTGATTTTAAAAATATTTATGATCAAAACAAGAATATGATCGTTTCTGATGTGAAGAAGTTCTATCCTTTGGAAACTACCATTTTATATGTAAAAGATCATGTGCTTTATCAACTATCACCAGAAACCAAGAAATCTGAAAAAGTGATGGATATCGATTTAGATAAGCTGAATATCACCCCGCAAGAGAATGAAGATGGAGTAAATATACTATCTTACACATCCGATCCTACTGGAGTCGATATTAAACTGCACCAATATAAAAATGGAAAAATGAATAACGTGTATCAATCAAGAATAAAAGTTGATCCAGGAAAAGTTGTTAATGATATTTCATTCGCATTGGATGATCAAAATTTAGCCCTGCTACTTCAGGAAGAGCTTCAATCCACTCAAGGCGGGAATCCGGAGTTTTTTAACTATTTTATGCTAACGAGTTTATCAAGTCCAAACAAACAAAGTTTAAAAGAGTTAACCTTTGATGATCCAGCGGGAAATAGCAGCTTGAAGGAAGTTTCAGATGTGGTTCTTACGTTTCGTAATGATAAACCAACAATTCTGTTTCACGCAAACGGGCGAACACAAACCCAATTCAATGATAAAACCACCTTAAATATCTATTCTGCAGAAATATCCGAAAGTGGCACCACTAATACAGGGCGCCTCAGTAATACAGCTGAAATATCAGCGAACCCGCAATGGATTAATGAAGAAACGATTGCTTGGGTGGATTTAGACGGTGATAGTCATAAAATTAAACTATCATCTGCTGACAAAAAAACCGTCAATTCATTAATTGAGTATACTCAAAATGATTGGCTGCAGGCACTAGGTAAAACGTTTGGGATGATCACCTCATCATTTTTCGGAATAGCCTTTGCAGTAATATGGTTTATTTGGCCGCTGCTTTTTGTTGTGTTTATGTATATTTTTAGAAATCGAATTGCTGATCGTGATCCAGTTTGGTATTTTTATACAGGAATTGGTCTTTACGCTATAGCGGCAATTATTTGGAAAGATCGTTTTTTTGTCGATAACATTTATGCTAACGCACCGGAGTATCTAACCTTTACCGGTAGTTCATACCTTTACATGATTTTATTTGCCATCCTCGCTTTTTGGTTAACACTTCATACGAAAAAAGCAAATGAATGGGCCGGTACGGCAAGAATTAGCTATTTTATTGGACTTCACATCCTACTATTAACGGTATTCTTTGGTCCTTATATCATTTAATAGAATATCCCCATTTCTTTCAGACTAGAAATGGGGATATTTATATCCTTATAGAATTTTAATTGTTTTCATTTTTTCATCCAGGAGTAGAAAGACCTTCCTTAAATCCTCCTTAGGAATCTGAGAGTACAAATCACCTATGCTCACTTCGTAGTAACTAGTTGTTTGGGTAACTTCGCGTACATAACTGGTTAACCCTATGCCAGTTTCTTCGTAAATGGCTGCTAAAATTACTTCCATCTCCTCTTTAGGAGCTTCAAAATGGACATGAAACATATTAGAGACTGGTTCCAATGGCTTCGTTGAAACACCATGACATTGATTAAAGCATCGAGCAAATTCTTTTGCTTCCTGATAGTATTGACTCATTTTTCCCACTCGTTGTTCAAAATAATAATCAGCGCTTAGGATGTAAGGATAAAGACTGATTAAATCGCCTCCATGGCGCCTTTTCCAAATTTTTGATTCTACCGTAAAGGTTTTATCCCCAGCGAGTATCGCCCCTGCAATCCCGCCAATCCCTTTGTAAAAAGAAACATATACACTATCAAAAAGAGAGCAAATTTCTGCTGCGGATTTTTGATAATACTGTAATATTTCAAACAGTCTTGCGCCATCTAAATGTAATTTAATACCCTTTTGCTTGCAGTATGCTGAAATATCTTCCAATGTTTTGTAGTCAGGCAGCTGACCTCCAATTTCCCTTTGCGGCAGCTCGATTAATAAACAACTGATTTCCTCATCTAAGCCCATCACATCTTCCAACTCAATAACTCTCTCTTTATCAGCTAATAAAATTGTCTGAATATGGTGCAATTTCTTTAATCCGTCTTCTTCGTGAATTTCTAAATGACTTAATGGATGGTAAGCTACTTTTTTAATTCCTTTCTGGTCACACCAAATTCTCAGGGCTATTTGCTGTGCCATCGTACCACTTGGGAAAAATACTGAAGACTCCTTACCAAGGTACTTTGCCATTTTCTCTTGGAAATCATCGATGACTTTTCCCTTTCCGTACATCTCGCTTTCCAACTCTTCATCAATTTCCATGAGTGCATCTTTAAGCACCTGAACATTTCTCGGACCATGACCAGTCGCCTTATATTTTGCATTTTTATACGCTTCTCCTAAAATATTTATCTCTGACATTACAGTTCTCCCTTCAAGACTACAATCTACATTCACTTAATGGTATTTTATACTAAAAAAGACATCATCTACTAGATGACGTCCAAAAATTCTTATATCCTATTCATTGAACAGTTTCTCTTACAAAATCAACTTCAAATCCTAAATCGTTAAGCATTTTGTGATCTGCTGTCGTTTCTTGGCCTGAAGTGGTTAAGTAATCTCCTACAAAAATAGAATTTGCTGCATATAACCCAAGCGGCTGCAAACTTCCCAGGTTAACTTCTCGTCCACCTGAAATTCTAATTTCTTTTGATGGATTTACATACCTCATAAGAGCCAGGACCTTTAAGCAGTACCTAGGATTCAACTCCTTCGTACCTTCAAGCGGAGTACCATCAATCGCATGAAGGAAATTAACGGGAATAGAATCGGCATCTAATACTCTTAGACTCATTGCCACGTTCACAACGTCTTCCTTCGTTTCCTTCATGCCGACGATTACTCCTGAACAAGGAGAAATCCCTGCTTCTTTTATTAACTCAACAGTATTCACTCGATCCTGGTAAGAGTGTGATGTCGTAATGGAGTCATGGTGGTTTTCCGAGGTGTTAAGGTTATGATTGTAGCGATCGACGCCAGCTTCTTTCAGCTTGGCCGCTTGTTCTGGTTTTAAGATTCCAAGGCAGGCACAAATCTTCAATTGATATTTGTCCTTTATTTCTTTTACTGCCGAAACAACTTGGTCTACTTCATGATTACTAGGACCACGACCGCTCGCTACGATGCAATATGTACCAGCGTGAAGCTGGAAGGCTTGTTCTGCTCCTTTAAGGATGGTATCTTTATCTACCATTCTATATTTTTCAATCGGTGCATTCGAAATACTAGATTGCGAACAATAGCCACAATTTTCAGGACAAAGACCTGATTTTGTGTTAATTAACATATTAAGCTTAACATTATTTCTATAGTAATGATGGCGAATAACATAAGCTCCATGCAGCAATTCTAGTAATTCCATATCGGAAGAATTTAGAATCTCTAATGCTTCCTCTTTTGAAATAACATACCCATCTAGCACCTCTAACGCTAATTTCTTCCACTTACTCATCCAATCCCTCCACTAAGCCTAACTCGCTTTTCTTGCATTTCCAAATTGACTTCTGGATAAAGTTCGTTTTAAACGATGTCCCATGACACCTGCTAGTACAGCTAGGATAATGTCCTTTGGAAGAGGAACGACCATCCATAACCAAGCCATTTTATAGGTAAATCCATCTGGTGCTGCAGCCCAAATTTTATAAGCGGCGTACATCCAGTTGGTACCGAAAAGATAATTTATGGCCATGCCTACAAGTGCTGCGAACGCAAATCCCCTAACTGTATTTTTCATTTTTTCAATTATGTAACCAGTAGCATATGCTGTAAACACATAAGAAACAATAAAACCAAATGTAGGCTTCAAGAAAGTCCCAAACCCTCCGCCAAATTGAGCAAATACAGGTACTCCCACTAAACCAACGAACATATAAACCATCATAGCAATCGCACCCAATCGACTACCTAGTACCACGCCTGCTAAGATTGCAAAAAATGTCTGCAGCGTGATGGGTACTCCCCCAACGACCATGAATGGTGCAATTGAAGTAATGTTAGCCCCAACAGCCATTAGCGCAACAAACATTGCCGCAGCTGTTAAATCAGTTGTTCTAAGTTTCATAGATATCCCCCTAAACAAATTCTATAAATTAAGAATAATTGGTTGCATATTATATGTCAACTTAAATTATATTCGAGTTTACATATAATATGATTTTCCACCTGTAACATGTGAAAAACGATTAAGTCAGTGCCCACTAAACAGCAACAAAATTTATCTATTTCATATTATGGAGTAGGTATTCAACTAGATGAGTAGTTTTGATTTTTTTAAGGGGAGAGGCAATGATACATGTCTATCAGAAAAGCAACTTACGAGGAAACTCAAAGTATCTTAAATTACCATTTACAGGTATTAAAAGAGGCCACTATGGGGTACGTAAAACCAAGTCGTGAGAAAGCAATTGAAATGATGACTCCTTTTTTGAATGGGGGTGGATATTACCTTGTTCGGGTAAAACATAATGTTATTCAAGGCTGGATTGGTTTAGGGCGTATTATCGATCAAAATACGGACGAAACGGTCGGCTTCATAAATGAAATGTATGTACTTCCACCCTATCGCAAACAGGGGACAGCTGAGAAATTATGTAAGGCGGCTTTCGTTCAGCTACGAGCTGAGGGCCATAAGAAGGTCCAATTAAACGTTTATGCCGGTAACCACGTGAAACACCTTTATGAAAAGCTTGGATTTACAGACGTTTCCACTCTGATGACAAAAAAATTAGATTAAGATTATTCTCTGTGAGCAAAATAGAGGTCGTCAAAATACTATCAGATGACCTCTATTTTTCAATGTGTAAAAAATAATAAATAATTTATGCTTTAAAGTGCTGTACAACTTTCCCTTTACCATGTTCTACTTCGACTACACCATATGCTCCATTGACAAATGTGATTTGTGGCGGTACATGGCCACAATCAACATCATAAATAATGGGGATTTGGAGTTCATTGGACAAGTCTTGATATACATCCTCAATCGTATAGTTCTCTACTGGTTCATTAGCAGGACTCCGGCCAAATAGGATACAAGATATGTTATCAAACCAGCCGGCTAATTTCATTTGCACTAACGTTCTTCGTAAATCGGTTGTTTTCAACTCGCAATTCTCAAGATACCACATGACAGGTTCTTCGTTGATATATTTTTCCTTGAAACTTTTTACGTCACCATACGGTGTGCCAATTAAGTGCCGGATAACGTCAATACAACCACCAAGTAAACGTCCCTCTGCTTTAACTTTTTCACCAGAAACTGTCTTCCAATCTGTTTGTTCTGTTAAATGAAAAACACAAGGAGATTGGTTATGATGCTGCCATTCTTTTTGATACTTTTCAGAAGAATGCTGAGTAATCGAGGCTCCTGCTTTTGTTGATAATACATTTTGCCACATGGCAGTTGTTTCATCGGTGTAATCCCCTCTTAAATCGATTAAGTTCGTTCCATTTGCCGTTGCTATACCGGTCTTTAACGTGATTGCAAGCAACAATACACTTGTATCAGAGTAACCCAGTACCCACTTATTCTTCATATTATCAAAATCTAACTCTTCTAAGATCTCAATAAGCAGCTCCCCGCCCCACGGTGGAATGATGAGATCAATCGCTTCGTTCTGTACCATTTCATTAAACTCTTGGGCACGTTTCACTGCCGGTGTGGATTTGGCTTTGTCCTGCTTCCACACTGTCTCTCCACAAATGATATGAAAGCCACTTTCTTTTAACCGGCTAGTGGCACTCTTCAAAAGTTCATGCAATTCTTCTTCAACACCAGAAGAAGGAGCCGTCACCCCTATGGTTGCGTTATTTTTTAAAATTGGATATGTAATCATGTTGAACCCCACCCTAAAATAGAATTTATTACCATTATTCTACTGTGTTTAAGGTAAGAATGACTAGCTTAATTTGTAGGATGCTTTATGGAAAGATGCCATACACTTCAGACAGTCTTCCCCTTTTAATGGTGTTCTAGGTTTTTCCTTAAGGTAAAGGACCATAGCCATATAGTGTTGGGGACCCCATTTGTAACAATGTTTATAATCGTCTAGGAGGTGAAACCCGCATTTTTTCCAAAAATGAATTCTTGCATAGTTCTCAGGAATGTCATCACATTCTACTTCAAGTAATATTTGCTTGTAATGTGGCTGTAATTGAGCCCATGCCTTTATATAATCAAAAAAATCCTTACCAATACCATGACCACGCAACTTCTTTCTTACCGCCAAATAATCCAATAGCAGTACACTTGAGTTTGGCATTGAACCTGTCAGTGCCATCGCCAGGACCTCATCGTTCTCTATTAACACATGAAGCGCACTATAGCCCCTAGCAAACATATTTCGGATAATCTTTTCTGGCTTGGTGGCATGTTCTCCAAAAGCAACATTATATATGTCTTTTGTCTTTAGCCATAAATCTTCATCCCATTGTTGGGTTGTGATAAATTCCATCGTTGTCGTTCCTTTATTTTGAAGTTTTTACTGATCTTTTTAGCATTCTGCCAGCAAGCTGCGGCCGACGTTCCATATACCATTGAAAGAACCAAATGGATGTAGCAAGCAAAAAACCACTCGCAAAATAACCACCAATGATATCGCTAGGATAGTGGACTCCTAAATAAATCCTACTCACCCCAATCATGATAATGAAAAAGGAGCTAAAGAGAATCAGCAGGGTACGTCCGCTTCGATTAGATATATGTCTCCATAAGAGGAAGGTTAGGATTCCATATACAGTAAAAGCATTCATTGCATGACCACTCGGAAAACTATAACCGCCGATTTCAATAAGCCTGTGTAAATCTGGACGAGCGCGTCGAAAGATTTCTTTCAGCAGAAGATTTAAGATGGGTGAACCAACAACAACGCCAATAAATAAAAGTAATTCTGATCGATGGTGCAAAACCTTATAAAGAAAAAAGATAATAAAAAGGCATAAAAACACTACAATTTTAGTTGACCCTATTTCTGTAAAAAACTTCATAATAGAGGTAATATAAGGCGCTTCCAGCGATTGAACTGACTCAATAATGGCATGATCAAAATTAACCAATTTATCTCCCCTAATCAACATCACCACTAAGCTAAAAAACATGAGTGAAACCACACTAACAACAAATACACGTGTAACCTGAAACCTCATATTGTCCATATTGCAAAACCCCTTCATACTGGTTAACCATATAATTCCCATTTACCGTAATCCTACAAACCCTACACACATAAAAAGAGCACCAAATATACAAAAATCGCTGCATAAGCAGCAATTTTTGTATATTTGGTGCCTGTCACCGTAACTTACCCTACAAATTTCTTATAGAAGGTTGTTTCTTGTTTTAGTTGCATGATTTGTTGGGATTTGATTTCGTTTTTTCTGTTCATTTCAAAGATTTTCAAATGGTCTGCAGTAATGTTATCTTCGTTTATAGCTTTGGTTAAAATTGGTGCTAGGATATGGGCGTCTTTCATTCCACAATTTATTCCGATTGCACCTGTTGGTGTCATGGTATGGGCTGCGTCCCCTATTAGGATTAATCCGTCTTCTACCCATGTTTCACAGCGGGAACTTTGTACCTTTAAACAAACAAAGTCGCTCCAAGATTGAAGATACTCTCTTACACCATCTTGTAGCTCTGGAAAACTTTCCATCAATGGTTCTAAGAACGGCTGTATCGAACCTTTCCTTAATACAGGAAATGAGCCCTCTGGTATGTTCCAGCCTATTTGGATGAATCCCCCAGTTTGGCTGAACAACGCCAGCTGATGACCATTAACCAAAGCCATTCTTGTTGTCGGTTCCCATCCTTCTGGAGCTGGTATTTTAGCCCAAAGGACATCATATCCATGTGTCATTTCAACTGTTGGAATCTTTGCAAGCTTCCTGACGGTTGAATAACGACCATCTGCTCCTATTGTCACTTTACTGTTGATCATAATTTCTTGACCGTTTTGGATTGCTTTTACACCTGTATAGATTCCTTGTTCATCCTGGATTAATTCTTTAACCGTTGTATTAAATAATAATTGGAAATGGTTATTTTGCACAGACTCTTGAATAATGGCACTTAACAAATGTGCTTGTGGTACATGAATTCCAACGTGGTCCTCGTGGACACCTGGTGAAATGCTATTCACCATTTTTCTTCCAGAGAAATATTGTACTTTTTTCATTTTTAGGATACCAAGCTCTTCTATTTTCTCAAATAATTTGTGCTCTTTCAGGATTGCTTCTGTTTCGGCATTAATATGCTCGCCTCTGAATTGCCTATTCACTCCAGCAGATCGTTCTATTATGATAGTAGATACACCGTTTTTAGCTAATAAATGTCCTAGTAATGTCCCTGCAGGTCCGCCGCCAACGATACAAACATCTGCTTGTAAGTTCATTTTACCCACCTTCTACTGTTATTAAATTTTCTATATATTAATGTATTTTCAACAAATAGTTTCGTTTAAAAAAGTTTCATTATAAGAAAAAAAGTTAAGTATAGAGTAACAAAATTATTAAAAACGGTCAATCATTTATTTACCCTGACTATTACCATTTACCTATAAAATCCAAGATAATTGGACACCAAAAACAGTATGTTAAATTATTTGTAAATTTAACATCAGATAGTTTGCGATTTTTTAAAGAAAAGGTTAACCAATGTTAAGAAATGGCAAATTGAATCTATTTCCCTTTAAAAGCTTGTATGATAATTCTGTAGTACAAATTGCAAGCATTCAAGGAGGAATTTTTGAGATGAAAAGTTTCAAGACTTGGTTAGTTGCTACAATGTCCGTTTTAATGTTACTTGGAGTTGCCACTGGTTGTGCTGATACTGGAAATGATGAAACAGAAACAGAACAAAACGAAGAAGGTACTGAGGAAGGTACAGAAAATACAGAGGAATAAGCAATATTTACAATATGTAACATGAAACAAGGCGGCCAACTGCCGTCTTGTTTTGTTTTTATTTATGTCTAATCAGTAAATTTGTTCCAAAGGTATTCCTTCTACTATTTTTCAGCTTGTCCCTAAATGTAGAAACAATGATGGAACTGCCCAACCAAAACAGGAGCCCAAGTACAATACTTAACGTCCAGTTACCGCTGACCTGTAATACTGTCCATACAGTTGCCACGCAAACTACACCGCCAATCATTCCAAAAACCGATCCATTTGCGATCTTCGCTGCATTCTTTGAACCCGAAGCAATCCCCACCATTAACACCGCTGTAATCATCACGGCTGGGAATGCTGCAAAGATACCAGCTAAGATTTTCCAAGGAGAAATGACCGTTATCAAATAACTTACCATTACGGCTGCCCCGCCTAGCATAAAGCGGATCATTAAATCTTTATACATAAATATCACCCTTCCCTTATGAGTAAGTTGTAATCATCACAACAGCCATAGATATAACCAGCCAAAATCCCATAGCCTGTAAAAGACCGCGTTTCCATCCTTGTCTTGGCAAGAGATATCCTGCAAGTATAGCAACCAGAATATTAATTCCCATACCGACTATGGCACCTTTCGATAAAACTATTGAATGGGCTACTAGCTCATTACCACTAAAATCCAAACCCACTGTCAATAAAGCCGCTAAATATACAGCAGGAAATGCTGCAAAAATTCCTCCAGCCTTTTCACCTAGATTCCTTGCAACAAGTGTTGAAACAACTACAGCAGCTCCTCCTAAAATAAATCTTATCAGTAAAGCACTTATTGATAGATCTCCCATGGTGATTCACCTCTGTTATTTTTAAAAACTAAATTGGTTATTACTTGTGAATAAATTCACATAAATATAACATACGTTCATTTTACCGCATTTTCACGCTATTACATGTGAACATTTCTTTACTATTTTTAAAGCGTTACCATCGTGAAGTATATAGGGAATCGTAAAAAAAGAAAAACCCTGGTTTAGGGTTTTGGCCTGAAGCTATATCAATAACCTTTTTTTGTATCCACTCTATTGCTCAGCGGTTTGCCTTGGTCAATGTTTTTAAGTGTTTCGAGAAAACAAGCAGCCCCCTCACTTGGGGTTGTTACGGCGGAGATATGTGGAGTTATTTGAACCTTTGGATGGTTCCACAACGGATTGCTGTCTGGAAGAGGCTCTTGATCAAAAACATCAAGGACAGCAAATCCAACTGTGTTTTCATTCAAAGCCTGTAGAAGGGCTGATTCATCAACCGAAGCACCTCTACCCACATTAATAAAGCCGGCACCAGAAAGTTGATTAAAGATGCTACCATCAAATAACTTCTCTGTTCTATCCGTCAAAGGCAAAGTATTGATCACATAATTCATCTCATTTAACTCAGGAAAATGATAATCAACCGTCATAACCTTTTTAAAACCAGCTTTTTCCTTCCCGCTTAAAGATAACCCGTACACGTCAACCCCTAATCCGGAAAAAACGTTCGCAATCTTTTGACCGATTTCACCTGTTCCATAAACAAGAACTTTTTGTTCTCCGATTAATTTCGGTGTTGACTGAGCCCATTTTTTTTGCTGCTGTTGCTCTTGAAAACAGTCATGAAACTGTAAATCTTTTAAGATGTAACTTAAACAATACTCTGCAATCCTTTGCCCAAAAGAACAATTTGTTCTTGTTAAGAGTATCTCTTGATTCCAATCTTTCTTATGTAAAAAGCGATCGACGCCTGCGCCCAGCGAGTGAACCCATTTTACAGAACTGAAATTATATTCCGCTTTAAGATTAAAAGAGACCAGTGCGTCTGCCCAGCTTAAATCTTCCTGTGATAGCTCTTCCTCCGACATAAAACGGAAAGTTTTATGTCGGGCTTCCTTTTCTATTAAAGCTTGAAGTTCTCTATACATTGGACTTACAAGTAAAATATTCTTTATTTTCATTCTTTCTCCACTTCCTAAAAAGCTTAATCTTTTGGCACGTCAAGTGCTTGATAGGCAGACTGATATTTCCCGCCATCGGCTACTTCTGAATGGTACAAAGCCTTAAGGGCAAAGTTCTTTTCAAGGTCATGTTCATTGATCAATTCCTTTAAGTGCTGCTGCAATTCTTTGTGGTCTTTTACTAACTGTTTCATTTGTGATTTAAAATACTTCATTGCGGAGATTTCTCCTCTCTATTGTAAAAATAAGGACGATTATTGTATATTTAATCGTCCTTATTTGTTCGGGTTATTTCAAAGCCTTACTCACTTTCAGCTTCTTGCCTTTGACCGTTGTGTGTTCCATGGCTTGCAGTACTAACGAGCCTTTTCCATTAAGAATGTCAACATAGGATAAGTTATCCTGAATGGTGATGATGCCAATGTCATCTGCTGAAACCCCAGGAATATTGGAAATGGTACCAACAAAGTCCACCGCACGCAGCTTCTTCTTTTTGCCGCCGCTGAAGTGGAGCTTGGTAATATCCTTGTTAATTCTGGCCGTCTTATTATTTCTTACCACTCTTCGCCCGCTAAGTTTTTCTTCAAATGCCGCTTTTCCTCTTGTAACCTCATCCGGCGTCGGAGCATCCATTGCAGGGAGTTCGAAGCCAATATATCTTTCAATTGCTTTTAGGAACTTCCCTTCAAAAGGTGTTGCGAAGGTAATCGCTTTTCCTTTGTTTCCAGCCCGACCTGTTCTTCCTGTCCGGTGAACGTAGCTCTCTTTTTCCATCGGAACATCGTAATTTATAATTAACGTCACATTATCAATATCGATACCCCTTGCAGCTACATCCGTCGAGACTAAATACCGGAAATTGCCCAATTTAAATCCATCCATGACAGCAAACCGGTCCTCTTGCTCCAGCCCGCCATGTAATCTTTCACAGGAATAATTGGCTTTTTCCAATTCCGTATAGACCTTCTCTACATTTTCTTTTGTTCGGCAAAAAATGATACAGCTATCTGGATTTTCAACTACTGTTACATCCTTTAACAGTGAAATCTTATCCTCATCCTTCACTTTGATGACCGCATGTTCAATCGTATTCGTTGTCACACCAGTAGCAGTGATCTCAATATGAATCGGATCTTTCATATATTGATGGCAGAGGTTTTCAACATCCTTCGGCAGGGTTGCTGAAAAGACCATCGTTACCCGGTTTTCCGGAAGTTCTTTTATGATAGCCTCGACTTCGTCAATAAAGCCCATATTTAACATTTCGTCCGCTTCATCGATGATTAAATATTTGATTTTATCTAATTCGAGTGTTCCTCGTTCAATGTGATCGATGGTTCGACCAGGAGTACCCACGACCACATGCGTTTTTTGCTTTAATTCTTCCTTTTGTTTCGAGAAAGGCTCTTTCCCATAAACCGCCATCGCTTTGATTCGTTTAAAACGGCCAATATTCGTTATGTCTTCACGAACTTGGACGGCTAATTCACGAGTAGGTGTAAGGATTAACGCCTGGGGTTTTTTCTCGTCCCACTCCATCATTTCGCAAATCGGTATCGCAAAGGCTGCTGTCTTACCGCTGCCTGTTTGTGATTTTACTACCAAATCTTGATTCTCTAATGCCTTTGGTATAACTTCTCTCTGGACTTCTGTGGGCCTCTCGTATTTTAGTACGGAAAGCGCCCTTCTTATTTCCTCGCTTAACGGATAATCCTCAAACTTATTTTCACTCATGCAGCAACCTCATTTTTTATTATTATCCAACTTCTATATAGGATTTCTCTGAGAGAAATATCATATGCAAAATCTGAATAGGTTCATTATACTTGAATTACATAACATTTCGAGGGTTATTTTTACTCTAGTTTCATAACTGCTTTACAAGAATATAAAGAAAATGTACAGTAAATTTTAGAAAGATAGGTAATTTGGCTGTATCTTCTTAAAAAAGTCAGAAATATCAAAAATTCGGACGAAAATCTGTTATAATGGAAATATCCTATTCTAAGGATAGTAGAATTTAGGTAACAGACAGCATGATATTCTAACAGTAGACTCTTTTTTTATTTAAACCATATTTCATAATAGGAGGTTATCTATGTATAAAATCAAAGATAAAGAAAAATTATTTATTTACACTGGACCCGATGGTTCTGGGCGAAAAACCATTGCAAAGATGGTCGCAACAGCATTTGATATGGAAACGGTCCTCTCATACACCACTCGTCCTCCACGTCATTATGAACAAGATGGTGTAGACTATCATTTTATTACGGACGATACCTTCCAAGAGATGCAAAACAACGAAGAATTTCTTGAAACAGTTGATATTGATGGAATTCATTATGGGATTCGTGAAGACGATATCGTCAAAGCCTTTGAGCATCACAATCTTGTATACTTAACGTTAAACCCAGAAGGCACCGAAAAATTAAAAGAGATGTATGGTGACCGTGTGATGCGCTTTTTCATCTTCGCTAACCGTGATACGGTAATCGAACGACATAAAGCACGTAACGATAAGGAAGAAGATATTCAAAGACATCTATCTCATTATGATGAAATCATGGCTTATAAAAATGAATGTGAGCATGTCTTTGAAAACTATGATTCTCCGCAAGTTTCGTTTCAGGTTAGTGAAGTCATTGAGGCCTTTCTGGATCGTAATAGGATTGTTACAGATTATTAATTACAGAGAAAAAGGACCATTTATTGGATATTTATCCTTTAATGGGTCCTTTTTTAATGTTCAACAACTTTACTTTTATGAACGGTAGAAAACATTATAGATAACAGCTTGAAATTCTCTTATAAGGCGTGTATAATTAAGTGTTGAAAACATTATTTAGGGGGAACTCTTTTTGTCGATCGAAGTAGGCAGCAAAGTACAAGGTAAAGTAACGGGTATTACTAATTTTGGAGCGTTCGTAGAATTACCAGGTGGCACAACTGGTCTTGTGCACATCAGTGAAGTAGCTGATAGCTATGTTAAAGACGTTAATGATCATCTTAAAGTTGGAGATCAGGTTGAAGTTAAGGTAATTAGTGAGAAAGACGGTAAAACTGCCTTGTCTATTAAAAAAGCTATTGATAAGCCAGAAGGTCAAACTTCTTCTTATTCCCAGCGTCCACAACGCCAAGGAAGAGATAACAGGCAATCAAAAGACTTCCGTTCAAAAGGCGGCAATTTTAAGCCAAAAGAGAACTTTGAAGATAAAATGGCTAAATTCTTAAAAGCTAGTGAAGAAAACTTATCCAGTTTAAAACGCAACACCGAAACAAAACGTGGCGGCAGAGGCGGCAGACGCGGATAATTATAGATAAAGAAGGCATGCCCGCACAGGCATGCCTTCTTTTATTTTAAAGCGAATAAAATTGTTTATATAGTAAAGATTCCTCTAATTTTTTGCCAAATCTCTTCGATTTGCTGCTAAAGGCGGCTGCTCTAGCCATTCGTTCTCGATCATAAGATTGGCTCCATCTTCCGATAGTTTCAGAACTTCCACCGTAAAACGTGAATAATCAACAACTAAATCGGTTTTCTGACTTTCCGAAATCGCGATTCCATAGTTCCCTACCCCAGCATATATCATTAGGTTAAAGTGAAACATCATTAATTTATCGGAAAATGGGGATTCATTGGAATCTGTCACTTCCTGTTCAAATCCCATCGGAAATGCTAGTGAGTCCATTTCTAAATAGCTGCTTAAGACTTTAATATGCTTCAAGGAAACATCTTTTCCTCTTAAGAAGTATTTTCTAACCTTTTTGGACTTGGCCACTTGGCTAAAAGCAGTTGTAATTGCGACACCAATGCGGTTAGTAAGAACATTTGCATAAAGATTGGTAACCTCCGTCCCCGTAAGTGATTCCCTTCTTCCCAACCCTTCTAGAATAAAGGATTGTTTATGGACAAACTCTAATTTTTGTGGATATGGAATAACGGGCGGGCGCATGGCAAGGCCTTTGTCCAACAAAATCATCGCCGCTTTTGAATCCAGTTCGAGGGTATCAGTTAAACATTCAGCATAAAAGGAACGAATATCATGACGATAAACATTTTGTAATATCCTTCCATATGTAACTAAACGCCTTTTGACATGTTTCGTAAATACCTTATGTAAAAAACATCTGAAAATAACCGGCTGGCCAATAAATTTACATCTTGTTCGGTAAACCCTTGTGGAACCTGAATTTGTTCCTTTGTAAATATTTCACGAATAAACCTCACATGTTTCTGAGACAATTCTAATGCGTAAGTCGTAAGGGATTTAATGTCATTGTCATCGATATGTACTAAAAAATACTTCAAAACGCAGAGAGACATACTGTCGGCAAGATAACTTGTCCAAAGATAGGACAACTCAGATGCCGTTAACTTGATATGATTGAGGTTTTTATCCATAAAAATTTCCTCCTATTTTCTTCAAGCATAATATTTCCAGAATAGGAGGAAATTATTTATTGGTATTAGTTATTACATAACCAATTCATTAATCGATTTTTTCACAGCAAGCCTGAATGTCCAAATGATGTCGGTTAAAATGTCGGTTTCCACCTTTATTTCTTTTATGTCCCAATATAATTCATTCTTTCGGTGATAATAAAAAGCGCCATCTTGTGTTTTCATTATTGTAAGGATTCCTATTGGTGTCTCTGTTTCCATTGTAAGAAAATGTTTTTCTCCATCCCAGTTTGCAAAGGCTTCGAAAATTTTCAGAAAGACTTGGACTTCCGTTTTAGTCTTAAGCACAATTTCCACTCCCCTTATTTAAAAATAAAGCATGAAGAACATAACCATGTATTTTCTTTCTAATTGAGTATGGATATGATTATAGTTAATAAAACAGGCAGCATTCCATCATTCTGTAAGAAACACTAACATGGTTTTCCTCCTTTATTTGAAAACTATTATGACCATACGTCCAAACAAGTGTTAAAGCAGTTACAGGAATTCTCATTAATTTCTAATAATTTTTTCATCAACCTCTAACTCCCGTCCATGATAATAGGATTAAGAAAATGTTACACCTTAGGGAGATGGTAGGATGAGTGTTGTTATTGGCTATGTATCAGATTACTTCTCGATTATAATGACGGATACTCGGATTACCTATGGTAAGGACGCAGAAATGGGTTGGGATGATAATTATGAAAAGCTGGTATCCCTTCCAAATATGGGGTGGGCAACTGGCGTAGGAGTATATGATTTTATTAACAAATTTAATAGAAAGCTAGGAACTATGAAACATACGACTGTACCAATCATGGAGGAATTATTTGAGGAAACACTTGAACAAGAAAAACAGCAACATGAATACCTAAAAGAACATTTTGATTCTACCGTGATTACCTGTTCCTGGGTAGGAATGCAAGAAGATAAAAAAATGTTCCGTGTTGGCATGTTAAACAAAGAGTGCTTCGGTAACAGGCTCGTTGAAATTGTCAATCATCATATTACGATTTTGTATCCTTATGATTACTTGGATGACCTTAGCAAGGTGGAAAATATTGAAAATAGATTCAGCATGTATACGGAATATAATGGGGATTTTATGAGTCTTCTCGAACAATTGCTACAAATCTTCGCTGAAATATCTGCAAACTCCTTCGGTGTCAGCAAAATCTGCAATATTGGTATTCAAGTTAACTTGGATAATGATTTTTATAAAATTCACCTAAAAGAAGATATTCGTCCACTCATAAAAGCTGCAAAAGATGGTTCCATTTTAAATAAATTCTCAGTCGTGTTTTAGGATTGTTACCGTAATTGAGCACTCCATATATTATCAAAACAATTCTTGCCTGATTGTTACGATAATTTGATCCATCCCAGATTTATCGGCACAATTCTTACCTGATTGTGACGATAATTAATCAATCCCTGATTTATCAGCACAATTCTTTCCTGATAATTACGATAATTAACCAATCGCTGCTTTATCGGCACAATCCAATTAATAAGTTAAGGCTGTCCGAAAGTCTAGTGGACTTTTGAACAGCCTTTTATTAATCTTATTTCTTGTTTAACTCATCTAGCAGCGGAAAAAGTTCTTCTAAATGTTGAATCTCATAGGTTGGAATAACTTCATTTCTTTCTTTATCGTGGCGGTTGATCCAAACCGATTTAATTCCAACCTTATTAGCACCAAGAATATCTGTCATTAAGTTATCTCCCACCATCAGGACTTGATCCTTCTCTAATCCCATTAATGACAAGGCGTGCTCAAAAATAGACGGATCTGGCTTCCCTCTTCCGAATGCACCTGAAATGACAATCTGATCAAAATAAGGAACAAGTTCAGGCGTAATCGATAGTTTCGTATTCTGCAAATCGGGGGATCCATTTGTCAAAAGAAGCAATTGGTACTTCCCTTTTAATGATTCTAAAATATTAAACGTTTCCTCATATACGAACGGTAAGTTCCTACGCTCCTGAGGGAATCTCTCCGCTAACTCATACCCAAATTCAGGGTTATCTACTCCCAAAGCCTTAAGTCCTGCTGTCCAAGCATCCTTTCGATAGCCAGGTACGATTTCTTTCATTTTTCTAAATTCATCATGATCATCTAAAAAGTTTCCCCATAAACCTTCAAACGGATTGATTCCAATCATTTGTGTAAACGAATAAGTTTCATAGGAGGAGTATAAATTTCTAGCAGCCTCACGAACTGCTTCTTCTAATTCAATGGCGTCTACCCCATAGCGTTCCTCCGCTACTTTACAAGTAGCAACAAATGCTTCCTGAATACTTTTTTGATCCCAAAGCAGTGTGTCGTCTAAATCGAAAAAAATTGCTTTTATCATTCTAAGTCTCACCTTTCACACAAATATATTTTTCTAGTTTACCATTATTTAAATTAAATGAATATTCTTTCACAAAATAAAATATAAAAATCCATCGGATAACTGCAAGGAAATCATAGCTATCGACCGATTACTGACTTGATTTAAGCAAGATGTCGTTTTTTACTATTCCGAATATTCCTAATACTGTTATACTAAAAGGGTATATAGATTGGGCGATGACAGCCACTCTAAGGAGTATTGTTATGTTGAATTTATTGATTACCATGGTGGAGCGGTTAGGCATTCTAGTAATGATTGCGTTTATTTTAACGAGATTTCCTTTCTTTCGGGATATGATTTATCAGGAGAAATTGAATCGAAAGCAGCAATTGACAGCGATTCTGTTCTTTGGTTTTTTTGGGATTATTGGAACATATTCAGGTTTAACTCTAAATACCGACAGCCTTGAAATAAACCGTTGGACGTCCGAATTAAATGCCGACGAGGCAATTGCCAATTCACGAGTAATAGGTGTGGTATTAGCAGGTCTCCTTGGTGGATATAAGGTCGGAATTGGTGCAGGATTAATTGCAGGTATACACCGTTTTACACTTGGGGGTTTTACCGGACTATCCTGTGGTTTAGCAACCATTGTCGCAGGAATACTGGCAGGAATCTTTTATCGAAAAAATAAAGTCCTAAAGTTAAGATCTGCTTTTTTCATTGGAGCTCTTGCAGAATCCTTACAAATGGTTGTGATTCTTCTCCTTGCCTCACCCTTTGAAAAGGCATGGACATTGGTAGAGATTATTGGTTTGCCGATGATCATAGCTAACGGTTTAGGCTGTGCGCTATTCCTGCTTATTATCAAAAGTGTCATAAATGAAGAAGAAAAAGCAGGCGCTCTGCAGGCCCAAAAAACATTAAGAATTGCGGAAAAGACCCTGTCCTATCTTAGAAGCGGACTTACTGCTTATTCTGCAAAAATAGTCTGCGATATCCTCCATAATGAAATGAATACGAGAGCGGTGGCGATGACAAATCTGTCGGATATCTTAGCCCATGTTGGACTTGGGCAGGACCATCATCGTCCTGAAAATCCCATTCAAACCGAAATTACAATGGAGGCCATCGATAAGGGCGCAATTGTGGTCGCAAACCAAGAATCTATTCATTGCCGGCAAAGGGGCTGTCCTCTTGGTGCAGCCGTTATTGCACCCTTAAAACAGCGAGGGAAAACGATTGGAACGTTAAAGTTCTATTTTCGTTCTGAAAAAGAAATAACACCTGTCACGATGGAACTAATAACAGGGCTTAGTTCACTTTTAAGTAACCAGCTTGAACTAGCTGAAGCAGACAAGTCCTATCAACTAGCAAAGGAAGCGGAAATTAAGGCACTTCAAGCGCAAATCAGCCCTCACTTCCTGTTTAATACATTGAACACGATTCTTTCACTTGTACGAGTCGATCCTCCTAAGGCACGGAAGCTTCTTGTTTCTTTGTCCCATTTCTTGAGGCAAAACCTTACCGTCACGACTCAAAGCGTGACGACCTTAGAGCAGGAATTAAAGCATGTTAAAGCTTATTTGGCTATAGAAGAAGCGAGATTTAAAGATAAATTGTCAGTCGTATACGATATCGAGGAAATCGCGCTATTAGAGACAATTCCCCCTCTCACCCTTCAGCCAATTGTAGAAAATGCAATTAAACATGGCCTGAAGGATACAGAAAGGAATGGGTTGGTGAGAATTACAATTCAAAAACAAAACAAAGAGACCCTTGTAAAGGTTGAGGATAACGGGATTGGTATAGGTAAGGAGCGTGCAAATGAAATGTGTAAATCTCCTATTCTTTCGGAAACTGGAAATGGAGTAGCCCTTTACAATGTTAACCGCCGGTTGACCATCATGTATGGCGAAGGTTCACGACTATATATTAAGAGTGAGTTAAATAAAGGGACTGAGATAGAATTTTGTGTCCCTTGTACGGAGGTAAGTTAAATGGAAACATCTATTCGAACACTAATTGTTGATGATGAACCCTACAGTCGTGATGAATTAAAACATTTATTAGGAACCTACCAATATATTAAAATTGTTGGAGAAGCTGAATCAGGTGAGTCTGCTATCTTAAGTTCTATTCAACTTCAGCCTGATGTAGTCTTTTTGGATGTAGAAATGCCCAAAATGAATGGAATGAAAGCAGCTAAAGCACTCTTGGAACTAAAAAAGGCACCATTGGTTGTGTTTGCAACCGCCTATCCGCAATTTGCTGCGGAAGCTTTCCGGTATAACGCAATTGATTATCTTTTAAAGCCCTTTGATGAAGAGCAATTACACGAAACCATTAAGCGTATTGAGAGGAAGTTCATTGGTCCAATCGAACAGGATACGGGAAAACCTCCGGGAAAACTTGCCCTAGAGGTAGACGGTGAAATCATTTATCTTGAACCAAAAGAAATTTTATATATTGTCAGAGAAGATAAAGTCACCAAACTCATTACAAAAAATCGTGAATTTGAAACGAAAACTCCTCTTAAAGATTTGGAAAGCAGACTACTTAACTTTGGATTTTTTAGAATTCATAAGAGCTTTCTTGTGAATTTGGAATATGTGAACCGGTTGTCCCCCTGGTTTAACGGGGCCTATCAGTTGGAAATTGAAGGCAGGAAGGAATTACTTTCCGTTAGCAGAAATTACGTAAAAGCATTGAGGTCACGATTAGAAATATAATCATTCTAATTTTTTTGCATCTTAATTCCTACTATGAGCATGATATTCTTATTTTTCTACCTTTTAATTGAAAATCACTCTATTCTGCCTCTTACTCTTTTAAACTAATAAATGTAACCGCATTCATTCATAAAAGGGGGAGAAGAAATTGTATACATTTCTAGCCGGAATTGCACTTTTAATTATTGGTTATTTTACTTATGGAAAATTTATTGAAAAAATGTTCGGTGTGAAGGAAGATCGTGCAACGCCTGCCTATGTTAATAATGATGGCGTTGACTATGTGCCTATGAGCACATCAAAGAATTCATTAATCCAGCTCTTAAATATTGCTGGAACAGGTCCAGTTTTTGGTCCAATTATGGGTGCACTTTACGGACCAGTCGCCTTCATCTGGATCGTTATTGGCTGTATTTTTGCAGGGGCAGTGCATGACTATTTAACCGGTATGATATCGATCCGTAATCGCGGTGCTCATTTACCGGAACTGGCAAGTAAGTTTTTAGGAAAAGTGATGAAGCATGTGGTAAATGCCTTTGCTGTGCTTCTTCTATTATTAGTAGGTACGGTATTTGTTTCAACACCAGCAAGTCTGCTTCATGTATTAATGGATGGAAAAATTGCGGTAGGAATTATTATTACTGCTATTTTCGTTTATTATATTGCCGCTACATTACTTCCAGTTGATAAAATTATTGGCCGTCTTTATCCTTATTTTGGTGCATTGCTTTTAGTCAGTGCATTAGGCGTAGGAATTGGTATGGTCATAACAGGGGCACCAATTCCTGAATTATCATTAACGAACTTCCACCCTGCTAATGCACCTATTTTACCATTATTATTTTTCACGATTTCCTGTGGAGCTCTCTCTGGATTCCATGCAACACAAACACCAATTATTTCACGTACCACTCAAAATGAAAAACAAGGTCGAAAAATCTTCTACGGCATGATGATTACAGAAGGTGTCATCGCTATGATTTGGGCAGCTGCCGGGATGAGTTTGTTCAATGGTTATAACGGATTAAATGATATTTTAGCAGCAGGCGGCCCTGGTGCTGTTGTCAGCCAAGCCTCTACTGCTCTACTAGGAGCCATTGGCGGAACGTTAGCAGTACTCGGAGTAGTGGTCCTTCCAATTACCTCTGGGGATACTGCATTCCGTAGTGCACGTATGATTATTGCGGAATACTTAAAAATTGCCCAAAAGAAATTTTCAAGCCGATTATGGATCGCACTCCCATTATTCGCCATTTCAGCTGTGCTCACTCAAATTGACTTTAACCTTTTATGGAGATACTTCAGCTGGGCAAACCAAGCAACAGCTGTGATTGCGCTCTTTGTCGGTGCTATGTACTTGTATATCGCTAAGAAAAACTACTTTACAGCACTCGTACCAGGCTCTTTCATGTTAGTGATGGTCATTACCTATATTTTAAATGCCCCTATCGGGTTTGGATTGCCGATGACAGTTTCATGGATTGGCGGCTTCATTGGTGCAGCTATACTTATCGGGTTGTTCTTCCGCGCTGCTAAAAATGCACGAGCGAATAATATGCCGCTTGAAGATGATATCTCTGGCTGGAAGGTTGCATAATATACTTTTTGCTATAAAAATTTGAGTGTACGCTGCATCCAGCGTGCACTTTTTTATGAGATAAATTAAATCAACATAATCCTTTTTCTTTTCTCATAAAATGGACAAGGAGAGGTAGTCCATAGAGGAGGAATGAATGTGGAAATAGTGATTATATATTTGAGGATTAATTTCTATTAGTTTATGAAAAAAACATTGCTGACTTATTTTTGTTTAATATTAGGAGCAACCCTGCAGGGGATTGCGATGTCTGTATTTTTATTTCCACATTCTATCCCATCCGGCGGCGGTGCTGGTCTCGCCATCCTAATTAATCATTTTTTCCACCTTTCACTTGGCTTTTCCTTATGGCTGGCTAATGTTGCCTTTTTATTATTTGCTCTCCCCTATTTTGGATTTACCTGGACCTTTCGCACGATTATTTCAGTCGCCATTACCGCTATGACGGTAGGTTACATAACCGCTTACTATCCTCACCCGCATATTAATATATTCATCTGTATAGTGGCAGGGAGTATGGTTTTTGGCTTCGGAGTTGGCTTACTGATTCGTGCAGGAGCATCCAGCGGAGGGATGGTCATTCCCTCATTAATGATTGCCAACTACAAACAGTGGAGCCCTGGAAAAGTGATGATGGGAATTAACCTAATTATCTTTTTACTAACTGCTGTTGTAATCGATTATAACATCGTATTATATGCGATAATTTGCCAATTTTTTTCCACCAATATTATTGATTATATCTACGATTTAAAGATTCATAGGATAAGGTTTTTAACTGCAAATTGGCGAAAAAGATAAGAAGATCCCTTATAGAATCTTCTTATCTTTTAGGTATTTTTTTATTAGTTCAACTGATTGAGCAATGGTCAAATGATGACTTTCAATGACAATCTCAGGTGTATCAGGTGTCTCATACGGTGAAGAAATCCCTGTAAACTCTGATATTTCTCCCTGCCTAGCTTTCTTATATAACCCTTTTGGGTCCCTAATTTCACAAACTTCAATCGGACATTTCACAAAAATTTCTACAAATTCTCCTGTTTCAAACATTTGGCGAACAAGCTCTCTATCCCCTTGAAATGGTGATATAAAGGCGGAGGAAACGATAATGCCGCTATCAACAAATAGCTTTGCCACTTCCCCAATTCTCCGGATATTTTCTTTTCGGTCTGCTGGACGAAAACTTAAATCACTGTTTAATCCATGCCGAATATTATCCCCATCTAATACATAGCTTCTACATCCCTCTTGAAATAAAGCGTAATCTACTGCATTAGCCAAAGTAGATTTCCCTGAACCAGATAGACCAGTAAACCAAAGAACACAACTTTTATGCCCATTCCTAACATGGCGTTCTTTCTTGCTCACACTCGAGTGATGCCATGTAATGTTTTGACTATTTTTCATGTTCAACACCCTTTATTTCCTTCGTGTAAACATGTTTCATACCTTGAATCAGAATATCTATTACCTCGGGCCGGCTGAATTCCTTAGGCGGGTGCACACCATTTTTTAACATGGCCCTTACCTTAGTACCGGACAGGACGACATGATCACGCACATTATGCGGACAAGTTTTCTCAGAGGCCATGTTCTCGCATTTTTTACAATAAAAGCTGTTTTCAAAAAATAAAGGTTTAATTCCTAAATCTACTTCGTTAAATTCGCTAAAGATTTTCTGTGCATCGTATGTCCCATAATAATTTCCAACTCCAGCATGGTCTCTCCCCACAATAAAATGAGTACATCCAAAATTTTTCCGGACGATGGCATGAAAAATGGCTTCCCTTGGTCCCGCATAACGCATCGCAGCAGGGAAAACAGATAAGAAAACACGATCTTTTGGATAGTAATGTTCAAGTAAAACCTGATAACTTTTCATCCGGATATCACTTGGGATATCATCAGCCTTTGTCTCTCCAACGAGGGGATTTAAGAAAAGACCATCAATTGTCTCTAATGCTGTTTTTTGAATATATTCATGTGCCCGGTGAACGGGATTCCTTGTTTGGAACCCTACCACTGTCTTCCAGCCGAGATACCTAAATTTTTCCCTAGTTTGAATGGGATCTAGGTAAAAACGTTCAAACTCACTGTTATTGATCCTTCTAACCATCGTAATAGGTCCCGCCACATAGAGTTCATCCCTAGCAAAAAGTTTTTTTACACCAGGGTGCTGTAAGTCGGTTGTTTTATACACCATTTCCGCCTCTAAAATTTTATCAGGAATATAGATTTCCTCCACATTCATTTCACCATAAACAATTCCATCTTTTATTAGGTTAATGGTTTCGCCAACCTTAAGTTCAATTGCCTTATTTTTATCAATTGCCAATGTAATCGGTAACGACCATGGAAGTCCGTTGGCAAGTCTCATAGTATTTACAACCGATTCATAATCAGCTTTTCCCATGAATCCTTCCAAAGGGCTATACGCACCATTTGCAATTAACTCCAGGTCGCTTAACTCTAAATTATCGAGTAAAACATAGTTTCGTGATAGGTCAATAGAAAGACCTTGGTTAATTCGATTGATTAATTTTCCACCGTGTGGGACACTTTCACTCACGATTCTTCCCTCCAAAATCCTTCTGAATCTTTAAACGCTGTCCGTTGGCAGCTTGTTATGATTCATGAAGTCCACATTCAGTTTTTGCTAAACCCGCCCATCTTCCCGCGCGAGAATCTTTTTGGTCTGAAACAGGTTTTGTACAAGGAGCACAGCCAATACTTGGGTAGCCTTTGTCATGCAGTGGATTATATGGCAGCTTATTTAGTTGAATATACGTCATGATATCTTCTGAGGACCAATGGATGAGGGGACAGATTTTGATTTTTTGAAATTTGTCATCTTTATTTATATATTCTGTATTGCTCCTAGTGGGGGATTGATCTCTTCTTAAGCCAGAAATCCATGCTTTTGTATCCGCTAAGGCCTCCTTTAGCGGAACCACCTTTCTCATATGGCAGCAAAGGTTGGGATTATGCTTCCATAATTCATCACCGTACCATTTTGCTTGATCCTCCAAGGACTGTTTCGGTTTAATCATGTTGATTTGCAAGGAAGGGTATCGATTTTTAACTTTTTCAATTAATTCATATGTCTCTGGAAAATGTAGTCCTGTATCAAGGAAAAAAATTTTCGCCTCTTTATTCACCTTCGAAATTAAATCGATTAGTACGATACCCTCTGCACCGAAGCTGCAGGCATAGACTATGTCTTCTCTATATTCTCGATATGCCCACTTCAATACATCTAAATAATCTGGCTGACTATCCATAAAGGAGGCAATTCGTTTTACATCCCAATTATCATGCGTTAACATCTCAGACAATCCTCAGACCCTCCATTTCTCTCCTTATCCCTTAGGTTTCAATGTTCAATGTGATACAGGCATTATTAACCACTTCAACTTTATTCATTTGGTTAATATGGCCGTAATTGACATATGAAATCAATGCTCTTATCCAAGAGCCATGACCAAACGCAAGAATATTTGTATATTTTTGATATTTATCTAAGAACATTGAAATCCGTTTTTCTAAGTTGGTTATACTTTCACCTAAAATCAGTTCCTTGGGATTATCGAACCACATGTCCCCATATTTTTGAATCAGGTTATTTTTAGGTACACCTTCAAATGATCCAAAATCTAATTCATCCAATAATCCCTCTATTTCGTATGAATAGCCATACAAATTTGCTGTTTGGTGTGTTCTTTGTAATGTACTTGCTAATACGAGGTCAAATGGTGATAACTTTTGCAGTACTACTTGATTGTCCTCGATCCCTTTTATTAGTTCTTCAGTAATCTGTGAAAGCCCGATATCCTTCTTCCCCTGAAGCCATGTTTTTTTATTCCACTCCGTCGGAAGGTGTCTAATCACAGTAATTTGCATTCATCTTCCTCCACATAAAAGGTTTCACTCCGCAAGCCGCATCGTTGTGTTTCTAATACTAAAACATCCTGAAGTCTTACATTGCCTAAGTTAACATTCGGTCCAACTTCTCTAATAAAATACATTTGATGTTTTGGAGTTGGTGCTTCAAAGATAATTTTTTTGCTGTCGATATCCTTTAATAATTCCTGTATCAAATTCGATTTAATGCTGCCAGATTTTTCATAAATTCCAGATGTGCCTGAATCTCTGCCCTCAGTGATTACATAGTCACAGCCTGCCTGTAATAAAAGGTTCATTTCTTCCTTCCAATCAAAAATATCCATATCCTTATTAGAATCCTTTGATCCAACCTCCGCTATGACATGAAAATCCTTTTTGATGTTGGAAATCAGTTGGAGGCGCTCCTCAAGTGGTATATCCAGCGTTCCGTTGGAAATTTCTATCCATTCAATTCCTAAATTACGTAAATGTCTTAAATATTCAGGTACCTTATTTTGATAAAAACATTTTTCAAATAAAGTTCCCCCGCAATAAGGCTTTATTTGGTGCTCCTTATAAAGTTCTATTTTACGCTTTAAATTTGGAGTCACATAGGCCGAGCCAATTCCTATCTTGGCAATATCAATCAGATAACCATAATCATCTAAAATATGTTTTAACTCACCGATTGGGGTGCCGAAATCAATCACTGAGGTCAATCCGTACGTTCTATTACCTGACGTCCTTTCTGGAAGTATTAAAAAATCCATATAAAAAGCGCCTCCTCTTTTTTTCTAGGATAGATTATTCAAAAATTAGGTGAATGTGTAGATATTAGGCTTGAAAAGGAGAAATTAGGCTAGTGTCTTGCATAAACTCTGCCTTCACTTGAAACAATAAAAAGGCTATTCTCACAGTTAGGGGTGTACATCCTTGTCAAAGCAAAAACATAAGGGCTTGACGATTCTGGCCATTAGTTCGATACCGCTTATCCTTGTTTTAGGAAACTCGATGCTTATTCCAGTTCTTCCTAAGATGAAATCTGAACTCGATATTTCTCAATTTCAGGTTAGTTTAATCATATCTGCATTTTCGATTGCAGCCGCCATATCTATTCCTGTCTTAGGTTATTTGTCTGACAGGTTCTCTCGAAAGGCTATTATTATCCCTGCCCTCATTTTATATGGGAGCGGAGGGCTTTTAGCGGGTGCGGCCTCCGCTTGGTTTGACAATGCTTATACATGGATTCTTGCAGGCAGGATTATGCAAGGTATGGGTGCTGCAGGAACTGCCCCTATTGCCATGGCCTTAACAGGTGATTTATTTAAAGGTGGACAACAGAGTAAAGTCTTAGGTTTGGTGGAAGCGTCCAACGGTTTTGGAAAGGTCATCAGCCCTATCATCGGTTCGCTATTAGCCTTAATCTTTTGGTATGCAGCGTTTTTCGCCTTTCCGATTTTTTGCCTTATGTCCTTACTATTAACCATCTTTTTCATTAAAGAAAAGAAAACTAAAAAGGAACCCCCTCCAGTTGGTAAATATGTCAAGGGTCTTGCTTCTGTTTTTAAAACAGAGGGACGCTGGTTATTTGCGGCTTATATAACAGGAGCTACCTGTTTATTTACACTTTTTGGGATTTTATTTTACATTTCAGACATTTTAGAAAAGGATTATAAAATTGATGGTGTGTTAAAAGGATTGATTTTAGCCATTCCTCTTCTCGTCATGACCACCACATCCTATATAACCGGAAGTAAAATTGGTAAAAAGATGAAGCGAATGAAAACATTAATCATAGTAGGGTTATTGCTCATGACCACATCATTTGCATCACTGATTTTCTTTAAAAATTTAGTCCCATTTTTCGCCGTCCTTTCCATAAGCAGTATCGGGACAGGCCTCGTTCTTCCATGTATCAATAGTTTTATCACCGGTTCTGTTCCAACAGATCGCAGGGGTTTTGTAACCTCCTTATATGGTTCTGTTCGATTTTTAGGGGTAGCGATTGGTCCCCCTGTATTCGGCTCCTTAATGGAATGGTCGAGATCAGGTATGTTCTTAGTTACTGCTGGTTTAACGTTAGTTTGCGCATTGCTTTGTATGTTTCTAATTCATGTAGCGAAAACCAAACCAGCTGAAGAAAATGAAAGTGACTCTTTATTTGAAAAATTGCAATTCACTTAAGATATGTAAGATATAAAGGAGAAGATTTAATTGCAAATATATTTTTCACCTGAGGTTATTACCCCTGAATATCAGGTCCTAAATGTAGTGAATTCAAAAAATAAGGGTGTAGGAAATGTTGCCTTTTTATTTGATGAAAAGAAGCTGTATGTTTATGGCATTCTAGAAGATGAAGAAGTGGGCTCAGATTTTAAAGATTTGGTTACTCCCTATATCAAAGGATTAGCTAAGGCTAAACCAGGTCTTGATATACTATCCTGTTTGTATGTCGGCTGTAAAAAAATTAAGCTTAAAGAAGAAGAGCATGAAGAAGAATAGATAAAATTTGAGGACGGTATTGACCGCCCTCTTTTAATTTGGGTCTGGGCAATAGTAACATGGCATTTAACCACTTCATAACTTATTGGTAAGCAGTTAGACAAATATGGAGTGTGTGGCCTAATGAGTATTGGAATCATTCTAATGGGGCTATTAATAGGATTTTTGGTGGGCTTGACCGGTGTTGGCGGTGCTGCATTGTTAACACCAGTATTAATATTACTAGGAATAAGTCCTTCCATAGCAGTAGGAACGGATCTGGTTTATAATTCCATCACCAAGCTTTTTGGATCCTTTCAACATTGGAGACAAAAGACGATCAATCTTACGTTGGTAAAATATCTTGCTATTGGCAGCATTCCAAGTGCAATTTGTGCAGTTGGAATACTCCATCTGTTCGACTCATTTTTTCATAACCAAGAGGAAGTAATCAAGCATGCTTTAGGTTACGTTTTAATTTTAGTAGCGTTGACTACTTTAATTAAAACGTTTGCTAAAGGTCAAATAGAAGAAAATTCTCTTCAAAAGAAGCCTCTCCACGAAAAACGTGGTTTAACGATTGGAATTGGGGTTATCTTGGGCTTTATTGTCGGATTAACTTCTATTGGTTCTGGTTCCTTATTTGCCTTAGCGATGCTATATTTATACAGAATGAGTCCTTCAGAGCTTGTTGGTACAGATATTGCACATGCATTTTTACTTGTCACAGCAGCTGGATTTATGCATGCTGGAATTGGCAATGTTGATTATGTATTGGTGATGAACCTGCTAATGGGTTCCATTCCAGGTGTTCTGATTGGAAGTAACTTATCGTCGAAATTTCCTGCAAAACCCTTAAGAACGATTATGGCAATCATAATTTTGATTAGTGGTGTTAAACTCATTTAAAAAACACGGTGGCTGCCGTGTTTTTTCTATTTTTAAATGAAAAAGAAAAACCTGTCCTTCTCCTGCAATACCCATCATATACTTAATGTAGAAATGGTAATTCCAGGAGGTCATTATGTTTATCATTATTGAAAAAGTAGTGCTCGGAATGGCTTTTTTACGATTAATATCTGGCAGCATTGAAATATTTGCAGCTATCCTGATGATTAAGTTTAATACGGTAGAAAAAGCCCTAATGGTTAACTCTTCTCTCGCTCTTATCGGACCAATTATATTAGTATTAACCACCTCCATTGGGTTAATAGGATTGGTTGAAAAAATATCAATTATGAAATTCGTTTGGATTGCTCTTGGAGTAAGTTTTATCTTCATAGGTGTAAGATCATCATGAAAACTACATAAAAAGAAAGCCTATCATTGACTGATGATAGGCCTATTTATGTGATTGTCTAGTTGCATCTTGGGGGTTGAGTATTCTGGCCCGGGTATTTTTTATTGGGATTGGCGTTCGGGCAAGCATAATCCTAAAATCCTGTGGATGAAACGGAATGAATGGATATAAATAAGGTGTATTCATACTCTTTGTTCTTGCAAGGAGAATAATCCACACTGTAATCCCGATGACAAAACCTGGTACTTTAAGTAGAGCGACCATCATTAAAAAGAATACACGGAATAATCGATTTGCTAAGCTTAATTCATAACTTGGTGTAGCGAAATTTCCGATTGCGGAAACTGCTACATAAAGGACCACCTCATGAGTAAAAATTCCCACCTGTACGGCCACATCTCCAATAATAATCGCAGAGACGATACCAAGTGCGGTTGCAAGGGCGTTCGGGGTGTGAATGGCGGCCATTCGGAGAATTTCTATACCGACTTCTGCAATTAGAAATTGCCATATCAAACCAATTTCTCCGGGTTCTTTCAGCCCAATAAACTTCCACCTGTCTGATAGCAGCTGCTCATTGGAAGCATAGGTATACCAAAGTGGTAAAAGGAATAAAGAAGCCATCACAGCTATGAATCGGGCCCATCTTAAAAAGACACCTACGATTGGCTTTTGGCGGTATTCTTCTGCATGTTGTAAATGATGCCAATAGGTAGATGGACAGATCATCACACTCGGTGAACCATCCACCACAATTAGTACGTGACCCTCCATTAAATGAACCGCACTTGTATCTGATCTTTCCGTGTAACGGACAAGTGGATAGGGATTATAATTTCGGCCAAAAACAAACTCTTCTATGGTTTTCTCTCCCATTGAAATACCATCAACAGATATAACCTCAAGCTTATCTTTTAACATCTTTACGTGTTCCATATCAACAATACTATCAATATAGACTAAGGCTATATCTGTTTTAGAGCGTTCTCCTACCTGAACGTAATCCATTACCAGGGAGCGATCACGCACACGTCTTCTTATCAAAGCTAAATTAAAAACAATCGTTTCAACAAAGCCATCACGCGGTCCCCTGACAACACGTTCAATATCAGGCTCTTGAGGAGAACGAATCGGATATTCACGGGAATCAATCAGAATAACCTCTTTACCGCCCTCTGCCACTAATGCCGTTTGACCAGCAAGGATCTGCGCGATAACCTCTTCTAAATCCTTCGATTTATTGACCTCTACATGTGGAATGAAAGTTTTAAAAAGCTTGTCAATTGGATCGTCGCCAAAATCCTCTGGTTTACGCTTTTCAATCTCTTTCATGATTAATAGGAGGATATTTGCCGCAGCAAAACCATCAATTAAGAACATGGCAAACTTATGCTCTCCCCATTCTAAGGGACGATGGATTACATCAAAGCTTTTTCCGATCCGTAATTCTTTTATTAAATAATCAACATTTTCTTCAAACGTCTCTTTTACTGGAACCTGAGTACCCTTTTTTCCCAAACCTGCCAACTCCTAAAATTTTCATAATGGTATTTTGCTGCAAGTTTGGAGGTTATATACAAACCTTTCGTGATTAATCCAGTAAAAACTTTTCAATAGTCTTTTGTATATCATTATCGGTATATACAAATGAAATTTCACTGCCCTCTTTTAAGGCTGTCAATTGCTGAATCGCTTCCTCTTTCAACTGAAAGGCTACCTTTTCTCCATTCATATCCACCTCAATAGAATGGGGATCGATTTGACCTGTGTATACACCATCATCCTTTGTAAATAACGATTTTTCAACCAATAAATCCATTACAACCTTTGCTTTCTCCTCTTCTGCTGTTAAAAAAACTTCAATTTTATAAATTCCATTATAAAGGTCAGAAATGGTAAACGAGTTTTGAAGCTCTTCGTTATTATTAAATGTCATTTCGGTGATGGCCTGTGTTGACATGACTTCTTCAGAATACTGTTTTACTTTTTCCCCTTCCTCATCATAAACGATATAATCTGCCTGTAACCCGCTTGCAAAAGATAGTTTTAGAGGTCCACCAGATATATTTTTCACTTTGTAATTAATAATGGTTGAGTTGTTCTCTTCTTTTATTTCGATAGTTGGATGAACATTTGCAGCAACGTGACTTTGTTTCTCTTTCTTCACAACCTCACCGTTCCCATTTGTTTGATTGCCAGTACCACAAGCGCTTAAGAATCCTGCCAATAAAATCATCAATATTTTATATCGCATAATTGAAAAACTCCTTTTAACCGAATTACATAAATAGTCGATTAAAAGGAGTTTAGAGTTACAAGAATATATATTTTTTTATAAGAGATTTTTGAAATCCCAGTGGGAATCCTAGAGACCGCCAAGGTAGGCTTTTTTGATGTCTTCACTAGCTTGCAGCTCTGCTGCTGTTCCTGAGATTTCAACCCGTCCTGTTTCGATTACGTAGGCGCGGTCTGCCACCGATAGTGCCATATTCGCATTCTGTTCGACCAATAGGATTGTTGTGCCATCTTGATTGATTTTCTCGATAATTTGAAAAATCGTTTTTACCATTAATGGGGCCAATCCCATGGAAGGCTCATCCAGTAAAAGTAGTTTAGGCTTTGCCATGATCGCTCTGCCCATTGCCAGCATTTGCTGTTCTCCCCCAGAAAGAGTTCCCGATAACTGTTTTCGACGCTCTTCCAGCCTTGGGAAAAGCTCGTAAACGTTTTGGATATCTTTACGGATTTCCTTTGAATCCTTTCGTAAATAAGCTCCCAGCTCTAGATTTTCCTCGACACTCATATTGGCAAATACACGTCGTCCCTCTGGTACATGTGATATACCGGACTTTACTATCGACTGAGGAGCCTTGCCGGAAATCGAACTTCCTAAATACTCAATAGTCCCCGACTTTGGCTTTAGGAGCCCGGATAATGTCTTAAGAAGAGTACTTTTACCTGCTCCATTGGCACCGATCAGGGTAACAATTTCTCCTTCATTGATTTCTAATGAAACTCCTTTAAGAGCATGAATATTTCCATAAAAAACATTAATACCATTTACTTTAAGCATGGTCACTCGTAACCTCCTCTCCTAAATAAGCCTCGATTACCTTTGGATGATTACGAATTTCATCAGGAGTTCCTTCTGCAATTAGCTGTCCATGGTCAAGTACATAAATTCGCTCACAAATCCCCATAACTAGTGCCATGTCATGTTCAATTAAAAGAATCGTCAAATCAAATTGTTTTCGGATAAAAGCAATTAATTCCATCAACTCGTGTGTTTCCTGAGGATTCATACCAGCAGCTGGCTCATCAAGCAGTAATAATTTCGGACTTGCAGCCAATGCTCTCGCTATTTCCAATCTTCTCTGCTGACCGTATGGTAAGTTTTTGGCTTTTTCATCTTTATAACGATCTAATTGGAATATCTTCAAAAATTCCAGCGATTTTTCTTCCATCACCTTTTCTTCGGAGAAATGGGAAGGAAGGCGAAAGATGGAACTTAAAATGGAATGCTTCGCTAAAGAGTGGTAAGCAACCTTTACATTATCTAATACAGATAATTCGCTGAAAAGACGGATATTCTGAAACGTACGGCTGATTCCGTTTCGTGTGACTTGGTATGGTGCAAGACCATTTAGTCTTTTTCCATCGAACAAGATATCTCCCTCTGTTGGAACATATACACCAGTGAGTAAATTAAAACTCGTGGTTTTTCCAGCCCCATTTGGACCAATCAAACCGACCAATTCTCCATGATTGAGTTCCATATTAAAACCTGAAACGGCTTTTAACCCGCCAAATTGTATCCCTGCATTTTTAACCTGTAGTAAAGCGCCCACGTTAATTTCCTCCTTTCACAGTTTTCTTTTTACCAAAGAAATCTGTAATTTCACGGGTACCCATTAAGCCCTGTGGACGGTAAAGCATAACAACAACCAATACGATACTGTAAATAATCATTCGAGTTTCAGGATATTGCTGTAAGTACGTAGAAATAATAGTCAAAAGAATGGCCGCAATTACAGAACCAGACATACTTCCAAGTCCGCCTAATACAACAAAGATTAAAATATCAAATGATTTTAAGAAACCAAAGTTGGTTGGCTGGATAATGTAAAAGTTATGCGAAAATAATCCGCCGGCAATTCCGGCGAAAAAGGAACCAATTGCGAATGCCGCGACTTTATAAAATGTTGTATTAATCCCCATTGCGTCTGCCGCAATTTCATTTTCCCTAATGGCAATACATGCTCTTCCATGCCGCGAGTTCGTGAAATTGGATATAACAAGAATGGTAATAACAAGACAGACAAATGCACTTGTCCATGTCGTCTTATTGGAAACCATCATTCCAGCAGCGCCGCCAACATACTCAATATTTAAAAATACTATTCTGATAATTTCACCGAATCCGAGAGTAGCGATAGCCAGATAATCCCCTCGCAGTCTCAAGGTTGGAATCCCTACTAAAAGACCAGCAATCGCTGCTACAATTGCTCCAATAATAATGGCTAGAACGAAAGGCAATTCAAATTTCATCGTAATAATTGCTGACACATATGCCCCAATTGCAAGGAATCCAGCATGTCCAATTGAAAATTGTCCGGTAATCCCAATAACCAGGTGAAGACTGACCGCTAAGATGATGTTAATAATCATTAGAATCATCATATTGCTATAAAATGCGTTTAATATACCTGTTTGAATTAAGCCTTGGCCAATTCCATAAATTAGTACTGCTAAAATGAGAAATAGCCAGAATTTATTTACCTTTTTCATCTGTCTATCTCACCTACACTTTCTCTCTTGTATTTTTTCCAAAGATGCCTGAAGGTCTAAAAATTAAAATTAGGATTAAGATAATAAATGCTGCTGCGTCTCTCCATAGGGAGAATCCCATTGCACTTACCACTGACTCTACAACACCAAGAATAAGACCGCCAACCATGGCTCCAGGGATAATTCCGATTCCACCTAAAACAGCAGCTACGAATGCCTTTAATCCAGGGATGATCCCCATTAATGGCTCAATCTTCGTATAATAAACACCAAAGATAACACCAGCAGCCCCTGCCAGTGCAGACCCTATCGCAAAGGTATAAGAGATGGTTCGGTCTACGTTTATACCCATTAAGCGGGCAGCGTCCATATCGTGTGAAACCGCACGCATTGCTTTACCAATTTTCGTACGATGAACGATAAATTGTAAAATAATCATCAGGCCGACAGATACTCCCAAGATGAATAAGGATTGACTGCTGATTTGTGCACCGAATAGATTAAAACTTGTGCTTGGTAAGACATTGTCAGGATACGCTTCTGGTTGCGCCCCACGTGCATATATCACTCCGTACTCAATTAAAAGCGACATTCCTATTGCGGTTATTAAGGCCGCAATTCTAGTTGCATTTCTTAGACGTTTGTAGGCGATTCTTTCAATTAGTACTCCAAATACCGCACAAAACGTCATTGACAGTAATAATGCTGGAAAGAATCCTAGACCCCATCCCTTAATCGCATAAAACCCGACAAACGCACCTACCATAAAAACATCACCATGGGCGAAGTTAATTAATTTTATAATTCCATAAACCATGGTATAGCCTAATGCGATTAAGGCATAGATGCTACCGAGTGATATTCCGTTAATCAATTGTTGTAACCACTCCATTGTTCTCACTCCTATTTTTTCCATAATTAACTCTTTACATAAGTAAAATGGAAGGATTATCCTTCCATTTTACTAAACTAGTACTTTTAAGGATTTACTTTTGTGTTAAATACTTGTTTGCCATCTTTATATTCTAAGATAGTAGCAGTTTTAATTGGATGATGGTTTTCATCAATCGTTACTACACCTGTAACAAGGCTTAAATCTTTTGTTTTCGCTAATTCTGCCTGAATCTTACTTGAATCAGTGCTGCCAGCACGCTTAATCGCATCTGCTAAAAAGTAAACTGTGTCATAACCAAGTGCATTAAAGGCATTAGGCGCTTCACCATTGTTCTGTTCTTTAAAGGTGGAAACAAACTTTTGAACCTTTTCATCTGGATCTTCAGATGAGTAATGGTTGATTAGATAAGTATTATTTAATGCTTCTGCTCCAGCTAAATCAACTAACTTAGGAGAATCCCAGCCATCTGCACCCACTAATGGAACATCGATTCCTAATTCACGAGCTTGCTTTACAATTAATCCAACTTCTTCATAATAACCAGGGATGAAGATGAAAGAAGGATTTTTTGCTTTGATTCTAGTTAACGTTGCACGGAAATCTGTATCTTTTGCTACATATGCTTCTTCTGCTACAATTTTTCCACCTGCTGCTTCAAAAGTTTCTTTGAATGCGTTAGATAAACCTTTTGCATAATCGCTTGAGTTGTCAGCAAAAATCGCTGCGTCTTTAATTTTTAATGTATCTAAGGCAAAGTTTGCAGCTACTGTACCTTGGAAAGGATCAATGAAAGAAGTACGGAAAACAAATTCTCTTACTTTCCCTTTTTCATCAACAGTTACTGTCGGGCTTGTACCACCTGGTGCAATTAAAACAGTTTTCGTATCATTTGCAATTTGAGCTTGAGCTACTGTATTACCGCTTGTTGCTGCACCAATGACAGCTGTTACCTTGTCTTGGCTTGTTAACTTAATAATTCCATTTGTAGCCTCAGCTGCTTCTGATTTATTATCAACTTTCACAACATCAAACTTTTTACCATCAACACCGCCATTTTCATTGATTTCTTCAACAGCCATTTCAATCCCTTTTGCCATTGATTCACCATATGACGCAACGTTCCCTGAAAGCTCTAAGTTAATTCCTAATTTAATGGTATCTGAATTACCTCCTTCTGAACTTTCTTTCGCTCCTCCTGCACATCCAGCTAATACTCCAGCAAAGATGGTAGAAGCCATAAACACACTTGCTAATTTCTTATTCATGAGTGTTTCCTCCTTTGATTGAATTTTCAGATACTAAGAATCGTAAATTAGTATCCTTATTGCCCCCATGAGATTTGTTTATAGGCTAAATTAATTAACATTAGTTATTGTAGTACTTTTTTCATTGTTAGTCTAGTATATTATTTCAATATTTCAGAACTTTTTATTTTTTGTAAATATTGAAGCGCTTTCTTGTTGTTGTAAGGCTTTTTCAAAGTAAATTTATGATGGTTTCGGATTTGTATTTTAATGATATTAATAAAAGCTTATAAAAAATACTATTCCAAATAATGTATTTATAATAGATATATTTTCCTAATATATACTTTTATTACCATCCTCATCTGGCGAAGGAAACTAATTTTTTTGGATTCTTTTAGGTGATTAAAATAATTGAAAAAGCAATAATAATTTGCAAAAACAAACTCTTTGAAAAATTAATTGTCTAACCTAGAGTAACATTTGGACAGCTATCCTTATTTTTGGGCTTGCCCTGTCCTAATAAAACCAACATTAAGACAGTTTCCCTTTTTGGATAATCCTTGTCCCAATGACTCTACAATGTACTCTGTTAATATCATTACTCTAAAATTTTACGTTTTCCCACCATATTTCCGAAAAAATCCTTCAAAAAAAAGAAAGAAGACAAATTTCGTCTTCTTTCTTCCTGACTCAGATGTATCCTTTACCACCTATGGGCCTTTGCGTTTGATCTCGCGATAATATTATGTTGAGAAATTTTTGTGTGCCCATTTACCTGAGAACTAGCACGCTTCGGCCGGGTCCAATTATTGAAGAACTTTTGAGAATGTGGATCCAAATGATCTCGAGTACTCACAATAAATCACCTCAATAGTTAGGATTGGGATACTCTGAAACGCGATATTACAGGAATATCATTAATAGTATTTGATGTTACAGTATAAAAATACATATCATTTAGCAACTCCACCATATGGTCACTACTTGAAAATAAGAGTGTTCTTAAGACACAAAAAAAAGATAACCCAATTAGGTTATCTTCCTGCTTGCCTGGCAACGTCCTACTCTCACAGGGACAAAGTCCCAACTACCATCGGCGCTGAGAAGCTTAACTTCCGTGTTCGGTATGGGAACGGGTGTGACCTTCTCGCCAATGCTGCCAGACTATTTAGTTTGAGGTTTCATTCCCTCAAAACTAGATAATCAGAAGAAGTTTGTAAAACGAGTTCACCTTAATATTGTCCAGCTTCGGCTCCTAACTTCTCGGCCGTTTCGATCCGTCCCTACAAATCCAAAACCGGGATTTGCAGTGCCGGCTCTCCAACGTCTGTCGAAGTTGACCAGTCGCCTCCGCTTTTCTATTTGGTTAAGTCCTCGAACGATTAGTATCAGTCAGCTCCACACGTTACCGCGCTTCCACCTCTGACCTATCAACCTGATCATCTTTCAGGGTTCTTACTAGCTTGACGCTATGGGAAATCTCATCTTGAGGGGGGCTTCATGCTTAGATGCTTTCAGCACTTATCCCGTCCGCACATAGCTACCCAGCGATGCCTTTGGCAAGACAACTGGTACACCAGCGGTGCGTCCATCCCGGTCCTCTCGTACTAAGGACAGCTCCTCTCAAATTTCCTGCGCCCACGACGGATAGGGACCGAACTGTCTCACGACGTTCTGAACCCAGCTCGCGTACCGCTTTAATGGGCGAACAGCCCAACCCTTGGGACCGACTACAGCCCCAGGATGCGATGAGCCGACATCGAGGTGCCAAACCTCCCCGTCGATGTGGACTCTTGGGGGAGATAAGCCTGTTATCCCCGGGGTAGCTTTTATCCGTTGAGCGATGGCCCTTCCATGCGGAACCACCGGATCACTAAGCCCGACTTTCGTCCCTGCTCGACTTGTAGGTCTCGCAGTCAAGCTCCCTTGTGCCTTTACACTCTGCGAATGATTTCCAACCATTCTGAGGGAACCTTTGGGCGCCTCCGTTACTCTTTAGGAGGCGACCGCCCCAGTCAAACTGCCCACCTGACACTGTCTCCCACCCCGATCAGGGGTGTGGGTTAGAATTTCAATACAGCCAGGGTAGTATCCCACCGACGCCTCCACCGAAGCTGGCGCTCCGGTTTCTCAGGCTCCTACCTATCCTGTACAAGCTGTACCAAAATTCAATATCAGGCTACAGTAAAGCTCCACGGGGTCTTTCCGTCCTGTCGCGGGTAACCTGCATCTTCACAGGTACTATAATTTCACCGAGTCTCTCGTTGAGACAGTGCCCAGATCGTTACGCCTTTCGTGCGGGTCGGAACTTACCCGACAAGGAATTTCGCTACCTTAGGACCGTTATAGTTACGGCCGCCGTTTACTGGGGCTTCGATTCAGAGCTTCGCTTAGCAGCTAACCCCTCCTCTTAACCTTCCAGCACCGGGCAGGCGTCAGCCCCTATACTTCGCCTTGCGGCTTCGCAGAGACCTGTGTTTTTGCTAAACAGTCGCCTGGGCCTATTCACTGCGGCTCTTCGAGGCTATTCACCTCAAAAAGCACCCCTTCTCCCGAAGTTACGGGGTCATTTTGCCGAGTTCCTTAACGAGAGTTCTCTCGCTCACCTTAGGATTCTCTCCTCGCCTACCTGTGTCGGTTTGCGGTACGGGCACCTTTTATCTCGCTAGAGGCTTTTCTTGGCAGTGTGGAATCAGGAACTTCGGTACTATATTTCCCTCGGCATCACAGCTCAGCCTTAAGGTGAACGGATTTTCCTATTCACCAGCCTAACTGCTTACACGCACATATCCAACAGTGCGCTTACCCTATCCTCCTGCGTCCCCCCATCACTCAAACGATAAAGAGGTGGTACAGGAATATCAACCTGTTGTCCATCGCCTACGCCTTTCGGCCTCGGCTTAGGTCCCGACTAACCCTGAGAGGACGAGCCTTCCTCAGGAAACCTTAGGCATACGGTGGATGGGATTCTCACCCATCTTTCGCTACTCATACCGGCATTCTCACTTCTAAGCGCTCCACCAGTCCTTACGGTCTAGCTTCAACGCCCTTAGAACGCTCTCCTACCACTGACACCATATGGTGTCAATCCACAGCTTCGGTGTTACGTTTAGCCCCGGTACATTTTCGGCGCAGAGTCACTCGACCAGTGAGCTATTACGCACTCTTTAAATGGTGGCTGCTTCTAAGCCAACATCCTGGTTGTCTAAGCAACTCCACATCCTTTTCCACTTAACGTAAACTTTGGGACCTTAGCTGGTGGTCTGGGCTGTTTCCCTTTTGACTACGGATCTTATCACTCGCAGTCTGACTCCCACGGATAAGTCTTTGGCATTCGGAGTTTGTCTGAATTCGGTAACCCGATGAGGGCCCCTAGTCCAAACAGTGCTCTACCTCCAAGACTCTTACAACGTGAGGCTAGCCCTAAAGCTATTTCGGAGAGAACCAGCTATCTCCAAGTTCGATTGGAATTTCTCCGCTACCCACACCTCATCCCCGCACTTTTCAACGTGCGTGGGTTCGGGCCTCCATCCAGTGTTACCTGGACTTCACCCTGGACATGGGTAGATCACCTGGTTTCGGGTCTACGACCACATACTCATTCGCCCTATTCAGACTCGCTTTCGCTGCGGCTCCGTCTCTTCAACTTAACCTTGCATGGGATCGTAACTCGCCGGTTCATTCTACAAAAGGCACGCCATCACCCATGAACGGGCTCTGACTACTTGTAGGCACACGGTTTCAGGATCTCTTTCACTCCCCTTCCGGGGTGCTTTTCACCTTTCCCTCACGGTACTGGTTCACTATCGGTCACTAGGGAGTATTTAGCCTTGGGAGATGGTCCTCCCAGCTTCCGACCGGATTTCACGTGTCCGGCCGTACTCAGGATCCACTCAGGAGGGAACGAAGTTTCAACTACAGGGTTTTTACCTTCTATGACGGACCTTTCCAGGTCGCTTCATCTACCCCGTTCCTTTGTAACTCCATGTTGAGTGTCCTACAACCCCAAGAGGCAAGCCTCTTGGTTTGGGCTATGTCCCGTTTCGCTCGCCGCTACTCAGGGAATCGCGTTTGCTTTCTCTTCCTCCGGGTACTTAGATGTTTCAGTTCCCCGGGTCTGCCTTCAATACCCTATGTATTCAGGTAAAGATACTGCTCCATTACGAGCAGTGGGTTCCCCCATTCGGAAATCTCCGGATCAAAGCTTACTTACAGCTCCCCGAAGCATATCGGTGTTAGTCCCGTCCTTCATCGGCTCCTAGTGCCAAGGCATCCACCGTGCGCCCTTTCTAACTTAACCTAAATGGTTATACTCTTAAATGAATAAGAGAGAAAAACTAATGTGGCGATTCTCGGTTTTACTTTGACTTCTTCTTACGATTATCTAGTTTTCAAGGAACGAGGCTACTGATTTCAATCACATCGTGATTAAACTTCAGAGATTTACATCATGCTGCCTTGCGACGAGCTGAAGGATTACATCCTCGAATAAGCTGTGGCGCAGGAGCAATTTATATTGAGAGAAATTGCACTCTCAAAACTAAACAAACAAGTAACGGTCAACTTCTTATCAGTCCGATAGGACTGCATTATCCTTAGAAAGGAGGTGATCCAGCCGCACCTTCCGATACGGCTACCTTGTTACGACTTCACCCCAATCATCTGTCCCACCTTAGGCGGCTGGCTCCTTGCGGTTACCCCACCGACTTCGGGTGTTACAAACTCTCGTGGTGTGACGGGCGGTGTGTACAAGGCCCGGGAACGTATTCACCGCGGCATGCTGATCCGCGATTACTAGCGATTCCGGCTTCATGCAGGCGAGTTGCAGCCTGCAATCCGAACTGAGAATGGTTTTATGGGATTGGCTAAACCTCGCGGTCTTGCAGCCCTTTGTACCATCCATTGTAGCACGTGTGTAGCCCAGGTCATAAGGGGCATGATGATTTGACGTCATCCCCACCTTCCTCCGGTTTGTCACCGGCAGTCACCTTAGAGTGCCCAACTGAATGCTGGCAACTAAGATCAAGGGTTGCGCTCGTTGCGGGACTTAACCCAACATCTCACGACACGAGCTGACGACAACCATGCACCACCTGTCACTCTGTCCCCCGAAGGGGAAAGTCCTATCTCTAGGAGTGTCAGAGGATGTCAAGACCTGGTAAGGTTCTTCGCGTTGCTTCGAATTAAACCACATGCTCCACCGCTTGTGCGGGCCCCCGTCAATTCCTTTGAGTTTCAGCCTTGCGGCCGTACTCCCCAGGCGGAGTGCTTAATGCGTTAGCTGCAGCACTAAAGGGCGGAAACCCTCTAACACTTAGCACTCATCGTTTACGGCGTGGACTACCAGGGTATCTAATCCTGTTTGCTCCCCACGCTTTCGCGCCTCAGCGTCAGTTACAGACCAGAAAGCCGCCTTCGCCACTGGTGTTCCTCCACATCTCTACGCATTTCACCGCTACACGTGGAATTCCGCTTTCCTCTTCTGTACTCAAGTCCCCCAGTTTCCAATGACCCTCCACGGTTGAGCCGTGGGCTTTCACATCAGACTTAAAGGACCGCCTGCGCGCGCTTTACGCCCAATAATTCCGGACAACGCTTGCCACCTACGTATTACCGCGGCTGCTGGCACGTAGTTAGCCGTGGCTTTCTGGTTAGGTACCGTCAAGGTACCGGCAGTTACTCCGGTACTTGTTCTTCCCTAACAACAGAGCTTTACGACCCGAAGGCCTTCATCGCTCACGCGGCGTTGCTCCGTCAGACTTTCGTCCATTGCGGAAGATTCCCTACTGCTGCCTCCCGTAGGAGTCTGGGCCGTGTCTCAGTCCCAGTGTGGCCGATCACCCTCTCAGGTCGGCTACGCATCGTCGCCTTGGTGAGCCGTTACCTCACCAACTAGCTAATGCGCCGCGGGCCCATCTGTAAGTGTCAGCCGAAACCGACTTTCAGCTTTTCCTCATGAGAGGAAAAGGATTATCCGGTATTAGCTCCGGTTTCCCGAAGTTATCCCAGTCTTACAGGCAGGTTGCCCACGTGTTACTCACCCGTCCGCCGCTAATCAAGAGGTGCAAGCACCTCTTGATTCGCTCGACTTGCATGTATTAGGCACGCCGCCAGCGTTCGTCCTGAGCCAGGATCAAACTCTCCAAGAAAGTTGATATAGCTCATTTTGTTACGTTGGCTAGTTTCTATAGAAGAAACTAATAATTTTTGTTGACGTTCTTGTTTGTTTAGTTTTCAAAGAACAATGTGTCATTTGTATTTAGCGACAAAAAATATCTTATCATATCCTCTTCACTTGAGTCAACATTATTTTTATTCATCATGTTGTTAATCACTCTGCAAAAGAACCTTTCATTTTTATTAAATAATTTTAATAAAAAATTAACCCGAACTAAAACTAGATGTTTAGATGTTTTAGCGAGTTAGGAATTACATCATAACATCCTAGATACAGCTGTTCAATATGTAGTTTTTTCCATTTTCGCCTGAACAAACACCCAAGGCTCTCTATTACAAATGACATGCACTGGATAATAAATTTATATGAAAAACAACTGATAAGATTTCGAGAATGACCTCATTTCTGATTTAGTATAGTAAGCTTATTCATTGTCTTAATTTCAAAATTCCATTGTTATTTAGTCGCGAACTTGGACTTGGCCGTTGTATGCTGTATCCTATCCCACCGATTATGCTAACATATATAAGGAAAAGAACTCAGGAATCGGGTTATTGCTACGATTATTTCAGACTTTGTCAGCACCGTATGTGGATTTCAACAACACTTAATACGATTGTAAGCTCCCGATTTACTAATTTCTTTAACGCAGCCTAATCCGAATTCGTCTTAGCCCTCTATTCCCAGAGAAGAAGATTATAGGTAAGATTAAGGATTATAGCGATGAGGCTACTGTGTAATTTGTATTAAAAAATAACAAAAGTGTTCCATCTTCACAGAACACTTTTGTTATTCAATATTATTTAAATGTTATTTACTGGTTCTTTCTTTGTTAATATAACGTCTCCAGCAAGAAACTTGTGGACTCTTCTACTAACAGTTATTCCATTTTCAATTGCACCATCGATAAAACCAGCCCAGCCGTTCGCATAAGTTGTGCCGCCTAGGAAAACTGTATTTTCAGGTGTATTCCACTCCTTATGATAGTTTGTTAACTGGTTAGGCTTTAACATCGGCCAAGTTTCTCTTGAGAACTCGTCGTTCACCCAGTCATGGCCCGTACTTTCCACCACTTCAATGTCTGGAATCCAATGCTTTAACGCATTCTCCACCGCGATTTTATTGTTCGGATCAAGGATTGCAGCATTTGGCCCAAAACCTACCACAATGCTATCGCCATCAATAAACCGGTCTAAATGAACAGAATTCAGTGGATAGCTTCCTGGTGCAAGGGCGTCAAATGGTGCTAACTTCCCTTTTACACGTGCCCATACCTTAACTCCTTTAGAGGTTTGTCCTTCCTTCGAGGAAGCCTGTTTTTCTAAAGAAAGTACAGGACAGAATTCAATATGTTGCAGTGTTGTCAGGGGAACTGTTACAATCACAGCTTTTCCACTATAATAAGAACCATCTGCTGAAATGACTTCTACAGAGTCCTTGTTGTGTTCGATCCTTTTTACAATGGTAGAGAGTTTAATCTCAGCGCCTGCATCTTTAGCAATTGCATTTATCAGTGCTGAAGTTCCATCTCTTAAACGGTAGGTTGAAACCATTGCGCTATGGGTTTCCCAGTTCCCTTGAGAAAACGCCCACCAGCGAAGAATTTGCGTTGCTGCACCCTCTTCAGGTGCTCCGCAGAAGTCGGATGCAACCCAGCCATGAACAATATCATATTCCTCTTTCGTTAGTCCAGAATCTTTAATAAATTGATCAGCTGTCTTTCCATCTATTTCTCTAAACTGGTCAGAATCCAAAGGCCGGAAAGGCTGTGGCAGATACTTATTACCCTCTTTTAATAATTTTTCAATCGCATTTCTGAGTTTATTTCTAAATTCTATAACAGGAGCAGAATAAGTTTTTCCATCCGCTATCCAATAAACCTTCTCCGAACTCGGACCTGTTATCAGCTCTAAACCATATCGAGTGATTTCTGTCCAAACATGCGGTTGATGCCAATGAACATAAGTACCACCCATTTCCAGCTGAGAATCTAAGCGATGGTCAACCCATGTACGGCCTCCAATTCGACCTCGCGCCTCTAAAACCAGAACCTTGTGTCCTAACAACCGCAGCTCCCTTGCAGCCGTTAAACCAGTAAAGCCTCCGCCAACAATAATGACATCATAGCCTTTAGAAACAACCATTATATTCTCCTCCTAGAACTGGAACTTTCTAGATTTCTTCCGTTTCAATCCTAGCTGCCTGGGTATCAATTGGAAGTTCAATATTTTTTCTTTTATACTTCAAGTAATAATAGAGATAGCACGCTGCAATAAAACCAAATCCCCAATAAAGTGAGGTACGCTGTGTTTCGTCATAAAAAGTGAAGGCAAAGATGAACAAGCACATCGCTATACATACTATTGGAACCAACGGGTAGAGAGGGACTCTATATTTTAAATCTTCAACTTTACCGCCATTTTTAATATACTGTCTCCTAAAGCCAATTTGGGCAACAGCAATCGCAAGCCATGTCAACGTCCCGCCAATACCGCTAATTGATAGCAAAACAACAAAAAGAGTATCTTCCGCTACAACACTTGTAAGCAATGAAAGTAATGCGAAACATAGCGTTAATAATAACGCGTATGAAGGAACTCCACTTTTGTTTAATTTAGCAAAGATTTTAGGAGCCATCCCACTTTCAGCAAGGGAATACATCACGCGGGTACATGCGAATAATCCCGTATTACCAACCGAAAGAATGGCAGTAAGTATGACAAAGTTCATGATGTCCGCGGCAAATGGAATTCCTACCATTTCAAAAACTGTCACAAATGGACTTTCTAGTACGCCAGCCTCTTGATATGGAACAATAGCAGATAAAACAAAAATGGCTAAAACATAGAATAATAGTATTCTGAAAACGATTGTTCGAATGGCCTTTGGAATATTCTTTTCTGGTTCTTCTGTCTCTCCCGCTGCTACCCCCATGATTTCAGAACCTTGGAAAGCAAAGACAACGGTCATCATTGAGATAAAAATTCCAACCATCCCGGCCGGAAACAATCCATCTCCGATGAAATTGGAAAGATAAGGTGTCGGTTCACTTTTTAAATCAATAACACCAAAAATGGCAGCAGAACCAATCACGATAAATAGAATCACAGCCAGCACTTTAATTCCTGCAAACCAATATTCTGTCTCGGCAAACACCTTTGCGGTCAGTGAATTGATGGAAAAAAGCAAAACAACGAAAATTGCACACCAAATCCAAGTTGGTACATCTGGAAACCATCTTTTCATTAGCAGACCCGCAGCAATAAACTCAAGCCCTACATACATTGCCCAGCTTAGCCAGTAGACCCAGCCAACAACGAAGCCGGTTGCCGGACCAATAAATTTTGTTGCATGAGCTTGGAACGAGCCGGAAACAGGCATGACAACAGATAATTCTCCCAAGCAAACCATTGATAAATACATAATCAAACCGCCGAATAAATAGGCCATAATCGCACCCAATGGGCCCGCTTCTCCGATTGCATAACCAGAACCCAAAAATAGACCAGTTCCAATGACTCCCCCTAACGAAATCATAAATAAATGCCTGCTTTTCATCTGCCTCTTTAATTGAGGTTGGCTCTCTTGGTTAACTGCCATTAAAATTTCACCCATCTTCCATAAAATTTTCCAGACACTTAGGAAGCGCTTACACAACGGTGTTAAAAAGTGAGATAGCAGACTATCTCCTATAAAGCTGAGGTTGTTTTTGCATTTGGTAATGGCAGTACAGCTTCTAAATCCTTTTGGATTAATAAATGAAATTGATGGACTAAGTTTTCTGTAAGAGAAAATCGCCCTTGAGTATATACACCTGTTTCGATTCCTTTTTGAACGATCTCGCAAATGTCAAGATCCTCTTTCCTTACAAGATCATCCATTGCAAGTAACTCCTTCTCCTCTTCGGTTACTTCATCAGTCATAAAAAAGGTAGTATAAACATATTTAGTTGTTTTATGATCAATCGGAATCGATTGGTGGATAGAAAGATTGGCAGGACCTGGATCGAAGGAGAACCATGTATTAGGATAAAGCCAGTAGTAACGTCCTCCCTGCCCCAAACCAAAGTCATTTGTTTTACCTTTTAGCGGAGTTCCTTGATACGAATAGTAATCATACATTGCCATTTCGTATTGCTTCATATCAAGCTTTGAAACCAGTGTCTTATGAACAATCGAGCAATGGTCACATTCAAGATAGTTATCAATACCGATCTTCCAGTTTGAATGACAGATTGTTTCCTTCACACGTACCCTCTTTAATTTACTAAGGTCATATTTTGCAACGTGCTGAAATAAGTCTGGAAATTGCTCAGTCATAGAATGGGCTTCAGGGTCTAAATTCACAAATACAAATGATTCCACCACCTCTAGCTGGATGTTTTTTAAACAAAAATCTTGATGGTCAAAATTATCACAGCCTCCCATATTTGGTGCTCTTAGAAGTGAACCGTCATTACGGAATGTCCAGGCATGATAGGGACAGGTGAAAACAGACTTATTCCCCTCGCCTTCCACAAGCTTTGCTGCACGATGGGTACAAACATTATAAAAAGCACGTAATTCACCATCGTTTCCATAACTGACAATAATAGGGCGATCAGCTATGTCGGTCGTAATATAATCTCCATGCTTCTTAAACTGACTCATATGCCCGACATATTGCCAGGTTTTAGCAAAAATTTCTCTTTTCTCAACTTCGAGAACTTCTGGCTTTGTATAGAGCCATGACGGTAAAGTATGTGCTTCACTTAGTTTCTCACTAACTCTTACTTCCCCTATATTCATACACTTAACCACCTTTTTATTTTGGAATTCATCTAAAAATCGTAATCATGGTGATAATAAATTAATTGTAAATTATAAATTTTCTGAATCATATGTGCATATTAAACGAAAATAATAATCCTGTTGAATAATTTTTTGTTGCTTTTCACTAAAGTAAATTAAGGTCACCATGATCTAGAATAAGCAAACAAAAAAATATAAGCTCCTCCTACAAATTAGTAGAAGGAGCTTTAAAAATATATTATACATTAACTGGAGACTTTTCCTTTTTCTCGATTTCAGTAATAATAATTTCCCGTTTCGCCATTTCTTTTATATACTCCTTACCAGGCACAATTAGTTCGGGTGGGTAAACTCCTTTTTTAGAAATGGTACCGCTTCCAATCATTTGCGCAACCACTGAAATCGTGTTAGCTGTAGCACGTGCCATGGCAGTAACATTATTGATACGGTCTTTTACCGTTGTCATTTCATATTCAAAAGTCGTTTTCTCACCATTTTTCTCCCCTGAAACAATCACTCGGAGCAGGACTGCATCATCTTTGTCTTTTAAATCCACAATTGGGTCAAGAACCTTCAATAATACTTCCCTCGGATTGACCTTTTGTCCTTTCACTTCCACTTCGTAGTCATTACGGGTAAGGTTAAGGTCAACTAGTAATTGAAATTTCGCTGCATGTCCAGGATATCGGATTGTTTTGTATTCCAGCGTATCTAAATTTGGATAGGAATAAGATAATGTTGAGGTTCCTCCTGAAGTATGAAATGCTTCAAGTGGACCGAACTTTTCAAAATAAATCTTCTCTACTTCTGAAAGTGACGGTACTTCTTGTTTTACACCATTTCGAATAATCAATGAAGGATCAGTATAATGGTCAAATAATCCTTCCATGGAAAAAACATGATTATATTCAAGCGGTGCCTCAGGTTTAACTGGTATCCCGCCAACATACATTTTAATAGATTCAGTCTTGTCTAGCTTACTTGCCCCATATCCGGCTAGTATATTTATCATCCCTGGAGCAACTCCTAAATCCGGGATAATCGTAGAATGAGCAGCCGCTGCTTCTTCTTTCAGCTCTAATACTTTATCAGTAATATGACCAATATGGCCGCCAAGATCAACAACACCTACTCCTGTTTCAATGCCTGCCTTTGCCACAATTTCATTGAACGAATAAAAAAGTGCATTGATAACAACATCATATTGACCAATAAACTTTATAAGCTCCTCACGATTGCCAGCATCGACACAAAATGCCTGAATCTTTTCCGATTGTAATTGACGGCACACTTCCTGCGCACGTACTAAATCTATATCAGCGAGCCCTACTGTCTGAACTCCTTCACTTTTTACTAAATCACGTGCTGCTTCTTTTCCCATTAATCCAGATCCTAATACTGCTACTTTCATAGTACCCCTCATTTCATTTTTTAATAGATTCACCTTCTAATGTATTTCCTTTAATAACTTTATTTTAAATTAATAATTTTCTAAATTGTATGTACGATTTAACCAAAAATAAATATAATAAAAAGATAACTATTTGTATTATTTTACTAATAGGACAAATTTTTAACTGAAAAATGAATAGTATTTTGTATGACATTAAGGCTGAGTGAATGGGGTGCTTTAGATGAAAATACTAGAACATATCGCACAGGAGATTGTTGAAAAGACCAGTGAAATACTGGACTTTCCTATCAGCATTACTGATAATGAGGGATATATTATTGGATCGACCGATAAGGACCGTATTGGGCTTTTTCATCAGCCCTCTCTTGAAGTAATCAAAAAAAATGTAATGGTAGATTGTAAGAGTGAATTAGAAAAAAAAATCCTTCCAGGTGTCTCTGCTCCAATCAAGTTTAATAATAAAGTCATTGGAGTACTTGGAATCGTCGGTGCACCTCGAGAAGTAGAAAAATACGTTCAGCTCGTCAAGAATCAAGTTGAAATGATGTGCCAGGAAGCCTTTCGAAATGAGATGGTTGAATTAAAAGAAAAAATGGTGGAGATGTTTGTCCATCAGATCATTCAATATAAAGAAAAAGGCAGTGAAAAGACTGATTACATACACCAATATGCAAAATTGCTTGAATTTGATTTACATAAAGATCGTGCCTGCCTGCTGATAACGATAAATTGCCCCTCGGAAATTAAGTCAGCCAATAAAGAAAGGGAAGAGATACTTGGAAGCTTTCAGTATTTCCAAAAGGAGGTCCTAAGTTTTTTAAATCTAATTTTTCATGAAAATAAAGATGATATTGTCTCCTTAATCGATTTTGAAAAATATATTGTCATTAAATCTCTTCCCTACCAGAAATCATATTTGTCTTTACTGGAAAGTTTGGAGGAAAAGTTAAAGAAAATCAATTCCTTTTTGGAAACGAAATATCATGTGTCTGCCTCTATTTCCGCAGGAGATATCAGCAATAGTTTACAGGGAATCTCTGAATCTTATCAAAATGCTGTCAAAGCCATGAACATTGGGATAAAGTCCAACCAAGAGTCCAAGATTTTTGTCTATAATGAGCGGGAGACTCTGCTATGGATGCTTCCAAAAGAACTCGTTCCCGATTATCGGAATAAATTATTAAAGCTAGTTACTCCTCTGATTGAACATGATAGTTATGAAGTTTTATCCTCTACCTTTGTCGGGTTCTGTAAGTACAATATGAATCTTAGTGAAGCATCTAGAAATCTCTTTATCCATCGTAATACAATCATCTACCGTCTTGAAAAAATCAGTGAAATTACCTCGCTTAGTACAAGCAGCTTTGAGCACTGTATGCTCCTATATACGGCTATTCAATGTTACGAGGAGACAAAACAAAAAAGCGGAGTATGATTCCGCTTTTTTGTTTTATGAACCCAGCTCCAGCACTATGGGCTTCCGATTTATTTAACCCAGGCTGGATTTTAGTTTTTGGCAAATATAATCTCCAACCTGCTCGGTCGTTGAATGACCGCCAAGATCCGGTGTAAGAACTTCTTTCTCTTGCAGAACATCCTCCATTGCATCGATAATCGCCTTCGCAGATTCTGGCTGACCTAAATGATCCAGCATCATACTTGTGCACCAAATAGAAGCCAATGGATTGGCTATTCCCTTTCCAGCAATATCTGGGGCAGAACCATGGACCGGTTCAAACATCGAAGGATATTTCTTTTCAGGGTTGATATTAGCTGATGGGGCAATTCCCAGCCCGCCAACAATTGCCGCCCCAAGGTCGGTTAAAATGTCCCCGAATAAGTTAGAGGCGACGACAACATCCATCGTCTCTGGTTTGCTGACAAAGAAAGCGGCAAGAGCATCGATATGCACAGTGATGCTATCTACATCAGGATATTCGCGGTTAATTTTCTGGACATACTCGTCCCAGAAAGGCATGGTATGATTAATCCCGTTTGATTTCGTAGCAGCAGTTATATGCTTTCTTTTACCTTGTTTTTGAGCAAGGTCAAAGGCATAGCGCAGCACTCTTTCTACACCCTTTCGAGTAAACACACTGTTTTGGATGGCCATATCCATGTCGGTTCCTTCATACATGCGGCCGCCAATACTTGAATACTCCCCTTCATTATTTTCACGAATCACAATAAAATTGAGATCCTCAGAGGTTTTTCCAGCGAGTGGAGAGGTAATCCCCTTTAGTAATTTAACAGGACGCAAATTAATATACTGCTCGAATTGCCGTCTAATTGGCAGCAGCAGCCCCCACAATGACACATGGTCAGGTACCCCGGGATAACCGACCGCACCTAGAAAAATAGTATCAAAGGCTCTCAATATCTCTAAGCCATTGTCCGGCATCATTTTACCGTGTTTGGCATAATATTCGCAGCTCCAGTCAAATTCCTTATAGGAAAGGGAGAAACCACCATGAATTTCACTAATTGTATCGAGAACTTTTTTTCCTTCCCGGACGACGTCTACTCCAATCCCATCTCCTGGGAGCAAGGCTATTGAATAATGTTCCATGTATTTGACCTCTATTCTGGTATTTTCGATTTCAACACTTCTGGATTTGCCACAAAATCTGGCTGTTTTCCATTTAGGACATTAATGACATTTGTGGCAACGGTAGTGGCCATTATATAATTACATTCCACTGTGGTCCCGCCAACATGCGGAGTAACAATCACATTTGGCAGGGATAACAATGGCAGATCCTTTGGCGGCGGTTCAGGGTCGAATACATCTAACCCGGCTCCAGCTATTAGACCCTCTTTTAAAGCAAGGTATAAATGGGTATGATTGATAACTGCTCCGCGCGCTGTATTGACTAAAAAAGCAGAAGGTTTCATTTTTGATAATAGCCTTTGATTAATCGAATGCTTGGTATGTTCGTTTAATGGGATATGAAGCGAAATAAAGTCTGATTGCGAAAATACTTCTTCCATATCGGTGCTGATGTGAACGCCTATTTCATGAGCAAATTGGTGTTTTTCAGGCTTATATTCCCTTACCCAAGCCGTGACATCCATTTCAAATCCAAGCTTCAGCCGCTTGGCAACTTCTTGTGCAATATTCCCAAACCCGATTAAACCAACCTTTTTCCCTTTTAACTCATACGTTGGAATAACCATTCGCGAATCATAGTTTCCTTTACTCATATTCTTATGGAAAGGAATCACCGATTTCGCTAAGGCCATGATAAGCATGACAGCATGTTCTGCGGTCGATACTTTATTCACCGATGGTGCATGAAGAACAGGGATCCCCTTTTCAGTCGCATAAGCTACATCAATATTATCAAGGCCAACCCCAGCCCCGGAAATGACCTTGAGATTCGGATTTGCGTCAATGACTTCTCGTGTGATTTTTGCCGGGGCTCTAAGGACAAGCCCCACTACATCCTTAACTCCCTCACATAGATGGGAGATATCAAATTGGTCTGTACGAATCACTTCTGCTCCAGCTTGTAATACCTTTTCCCCTTCGGGATGATACATCGAAAGTATTTGCAAAACTCGGGGTTTACTCATTCCTTTTCCCTCCAGGTACTATACTCGTAAATTTTCAACAATCGTCGCAATTCCCTGCCCGCCGCCGATACATGCGGTGATTAATCCATAGCGGCTGCCGCGGCGCTCTAATTCATTCATGATTTTGACCGTTAGAATGGCCCCAGTTCCTCCAATTGGATGGCCTAAAGCAATAGCACCGCCATTTACATTTAATTTCTTGGGGTCGATATTCAGTTCTTTTACACATGCCAGTGCTTGGGCAGCAAATGCTTCGTTTAGCTCTATTAAATCAATATCTTCTAATGTTAATCCTGCAAGCTTTAGCGCCTTCAATGTAGCCGGTACCGGACCAATTCCCATAATCTCAGGTGAAACACCTGCAACTGCTTGAGAGACAATGCGAAGTTTAGGTGTAAGTTCCCTTCTTAATGCCTCTTCCTCTGACATCATGACCAGGGCAGCGGCGCCGTCATTTCGGCCGCTAGAGTTTCCAGCCGTTACCGTACCGCCTTCTTTGAAAACAGGCTTTAAGGCGTTCAATTTTTCTAGACTTGTTAACCGTGGATGTTCGTCGGTATCAAATTGAATTTTTTCTCGTTTTATTTTTACCTCGTAAGGGACAATTTCGTCTTTAAATTTTCCTGCCTTAATGGCAGTTGCAGCTTTTTCCTGGCTTTCCATTGCAAAATAATCCTGCTCTTCACGGCTAATACTGTATTTATCTGCAAGATTTTCGGCTGTCAGGCCCATGGTAAGATTTCCATATACTTCGATAGGCTGGGCCCTCGGTTGACTTTCAGTATTCGAATCAACGAGTTCAGCATTTCCAGCTCCATATCCGAATCTTGCTTTCCTCAAATAATATGGCGCATTACTCATACTCTCTGCTCCGCCTGCCAAGATGATTTCAGACAAACCGGAGATAATTTGCTGGGCAGCATTATTGATTGCCTGCAAACCGGAACCACATTGGCGATGAACCGTATAACCTGGCACTTCAATCGGAAGGTCCGCCCGAAGTGCTGCAAGCCGGGCGATATTAGGTACATCTGAACTTTGTTTAGAATGTCCCCAAACTACTTCCTCGATGTCCTTCCCATTGATTTGACTTTTCTTTAATGCTTCACGCATTACTTTTTCTGATAAGAAATCTACTTCAATATCCTTCAGTGTTCCACCCATTCTTCCAATAGCAGTGCGGACACCATCCACAATCACTGCATTCCTCATCCTGTTTCACCCCCGTTTTTTATAGGAACTCTCGTTTTAATTCACTAGCTATGATGTTTTTCTGAATTTGGCTTGTGCCTTCATATATTTTCGTGATACGTGCATCACGGTAGTAGCGCTCAATCGGATAATCCTTCATATAACCAATTCCTGCATGAATTTGAACGGCTAAATCAGCAACGCGATTGTAAACCTCAGATCCATATAACTTTGCCATCGCCGCTTCCTTTACCACTCGCATTCCCTTATCGGACATCCAGGCAACACGATATGTAATTGAACGGAGCAGCTCGATTTCCATGGCCATATCTGCTAACATATGCTGAACCGCCTGTTGTTCAAAAATTGGTTTATCGAATTGAACCCTTTGCATGGCATAGTCCATGCTATGCTCAAGAAGCTTTTCGCAAGACCCTAAGTTTCGTGCTGCAAGGCCGGCTCTTCCATTCGCGAGGATTTTCAATGCATTGACGTAACCCTGGCCTTCTTCGCCAAGAACGTTTTCAGCAGGAACCTCCAAATTCTCAAAGAAAAGCTCAGCCGAATGGGAACCTCGCAGACCCATTTTTTTCTCAACACTCCCGACAATAAAGCCAGGGAAGTCCTTTTCAACAATAAAGGAAGTAATTCCTTTTGCCCCTTTACTTGGGTCTGTTATGGCCATTACCGTGAATACATTGCCGCATACAGCATTGGTAATGTAGTGTTTAGAACCATTAATAATATATCGGTCTCCCTTTTTCTCAGCCCTTGTTTTTAAATTGGCTGCATTAGACCCTGCACTCGGTTCTGTTAGAGCAAAAGCGCCAATCCATTCACCGCTTGCCATCTTTGGCAGATATTTTTCCTTCTGCTCTTTTGTGCCAAGCTCAACAATTCCAACCGAGCCAATTCCAGTATGTGCACCAATCAGCGTGGTATAGCCATTATGTGTTTTACCAAGCTCTTCATAAATGGCGCATTTCCCAACCATATCAAGGCCAAGGCCGCCATATTCTTCCGGAATACTTAAGCCGAATAATCCCATTTCCTTAGAAGCTTCGACAATATGGCTAGGAATTTCATCCTTTTCCTCAATTTCCATCGCCACCTTCTCTACTTCTCCTTGTACAAAATCATGAACCGCTTTCTTTAAAAGCTGGATATCTTCTGAAAATGTGAAATCCATTATTATTTCCCCCTTATTTTCCTTGAAATTGTGGTTTTCTTTTCTCAAGAAATGCTTGTGTTCCTTCTCGTTTATCTTCCGAACCGATTAAAATTGTTTGAGAAAGCTTTTCTAAATAAAGTGCTGTTTCCATTTCGATGTCAGCACCGCGATTAACGGCTGCCTTGGCTAAGCGTAACGCCAATGGGCCCTTTATGCTGATTTTACCCGCGTATTCCTTTGCTTTTTCCAATAGCTCATCCTGAGGGACTGCCTTACTAATAAGTCCGATTCTCTCCGCTTCTTCGGCTGTAATAATGTCTCCTGTTAAAATGAGATCCATCGCTTTTCCTTTTCCTACGATTCTAGTGAGTCTTTGCGTTCCCCCAGCACCTGGGATAATCCCTAAGCCGACTTCCGGAAGCCCTACCTTTGCATGATAAGAAGCGATGAGGATGTCGCAGGCAAGTGCCAGCTCTAATCCGCCTCCTAGAGCAAAGCCATTAATTGCTGCAATTGTTGGTTTTTCATAGTCTTCTATTTTCCGATAAACAGCTGACATATTAGGCTGCAGCGCCTCAATCATGGTTCTTTTATTTAATTGGCTGATATCAGCCCCGGCCGCAAATGATTTTTCGCCCGCACCGGTAAAAATAACCACACGAATCTCTTGATTAAATCTCCATTGATCAAGTGCTTGTTCTATTTCTTCCAGTGTCTCCAAATTTAATGCGTTTCGCAGTTCCGGACGATTGATGATAATGAAGCCGATCTCCTTTTCTTCGCGAACAATAATATTCGTATATTCCATTTCTTCCCCACCTTTAAACAGGCATAATTTTTAGATTTTTAGAAACGACAAAGTCCGCTTCTGTCAAATTGCGCACTTCCTCAACACTGCTATCCTCCGCTATCTCTTCCAAAGACAGACGCCCATTTTCGATGCGGAATACGGCTTTTTCTGTCACAATCATTTCGGCAGTCCGGATTCCGCTTGTTGGATAGGTAAGCTTTTTGACAATTTTGGGTACATTCGCTTTTGACACATGGGAAATGGCTATGATGATTTTTTTGGCGCTTGCCACTAAATCCATCGCCCCGCCAACACCGAGAATATCTTGGCCTGGAACCGCCCAATTGGCAATTTCTCCTGACCCGCTGACTTGAAGTGCGCCCATAACGGCAACATCAACGTGACCGCCGCGGATCATCACAAATGAATCAGAGCTAGAGAAAATCGATGAGCCGACTCCCAATGTAATTGGATGTTTACTTGCACTAATTAAATCCATATCAATCTCTTCTTTTGGGGGTGTTGGTCCCATTCCTAAAAGTCCATTTTCGGATTGTAAGTACACTTTGCTGTCCGGACCTAAATAGTTTTGGATTAAGGTTGGGATTCCGACACCTAGGTTGACAACCGTTCCGTCTTGAAGTTCCATAGCAATTCGTTTGGCAATTTTTATTCGATCTGCAGCAAGATTTTTATCGGTTGCGTTCAATATACTCACCGCCTATTTTTTCATAACGATCATTCAGTACAATGATGTCCACGTAGGAATGTGGTGTTACAATCTGTTCAGCTTCGAAGGTGCCAACCTCGACAATTTCGTCTACTTCGGCAATCACCAGGTCTGCGGCGGTTGCCATCATTGGATTGAAGTTACGCGCCGTTTTCGAGTAGATGAGGTTGCCCATCGTATCAGCCTTTTCGGCCTTAATTAAAGCGACATTTGCTTTTATTCCCCTGACAAAAAGATATCGGTCGCCATCAAATTCCCTTTCTTCCCTTCCTTCTGCAAGCTTGGTTCCAACAGCTGTTTTTGTATAAAATCCAGCAATCCCTGCCCCGCCAGCTCGGATGGCCTCAGCCAGAGTACCCTGTGGAATGAGTTCGATTTCTAGCTCCCCGCTTTTCCATGCTTTTACAGCATCCCGATTCGATGTGAAATAAGACCCGATTGCTTTTTTAATATGCTTGGAGATTAATAGCTTTCCTAAGCCTTTACCTGCTTCACCCAAGTTATTACTAATGATGGTTAATTCCCTGGCATGATCCGATTCGGTAATGGTATCGATTAAGGTAAAAGGGGTACCGCAAAGGCCAAAGCCTCCAACTAAAAGACGATCCCCATTTTTAATCCATTGAATGGCATCTTCGGCAGATTTTAGTTTTTCACACTTAAGCGTTTTCATCTTGTTTCTGAACCTCCCAGAATGATTAGATGATTATTTCTCATAATTGTAGAACCCTTGACCCGATTTCCTGCCTAGGCGGCCAGCTTTGACGTATTTGATCAATAATGGACATGGACGATATTTTTCACCTAACGTTTTATAAAGGTATTCCATATTTCTGAGTCTCGTATCTAAGCCTACTAGGTCTGCCAGCGCTAGAGGTCCCATCGGATGGTTCAACCCTAGCTTCATTGCCTTATCAATGTCTTCGGCAGAAGCGACCCCTTCCATTAATAGATTCATCGCTTCATTGCCGATTAAACAGTTCATTCGACTTGTGACAAACCCTGGAAACTCATTTACCTCTACAGTTTCCTTGCCTAATTTCGCTCCTATATCTTTCGCTTTTGCAACGGTATCATCGGAAGTTTCAAGTCCTTTAATGATTTCGATCAACTTCATCTTATGGACTGGATTAAAGAAATGCATCGCAATACATTTATCTGGTCTAGTGGTTTGCGCCCCTATTTCAGTTGGACTCATGGTTGATGTGTTCGTAGCAAGAATCGTATGCTCAGGACATATTTCGTCTAATTGTTTAAAAATCTCAACCTTTAGCTCCATCAATTCAAAGACAGCTTCGATGACAACATCTGCATTACCAGCGGCAGCCTCCAAGTTGGTTGTATATTCAATATTCTGCAAAGCAACTGCTGCCTGGTTCCTTTTCAGATATCCTTTTTCCGCACTTTTGGTCATTTCGGTTTCAATGTATAATTTGGCTTTATCTAAATTCTCTTGGTTTACATCGTTTAATACAACATGAAAGCCGCCAAGCGCCGCAGTATAGGCAATCCCTCTTCCCATTACACCTGAACCCACAACTGTTAACTTTTCCATACCTTACACTCCTTTTTCAAATGAACAATTAACCTGTATTCCTTTAAGGAATTACAGGTTAATCAATTTGTCATTCGTAACTTTTATCTGCACATCATTTAATAGTTATCAATCTGAGCTCTTTGCAGCTTTCCGCTGTAATCCACATAAATAGATTTCCATTCGGTATAGACATCTAATGATGCTACGCCGGAATCCCTGTGGCCATTCCCTGTTCCTTTTGTTCCTCCAAATGGCAGATGAATTTCTGCTCCCGATGTACCAGCATTTACATAGATAAGTCCTGTATCTAAATCTCTCATCGCCTGGAATGCACGATTAACATCTGCAGTATAAATAGCACTTGATAGGCCAAATTCAACGCTGTTATTCACTTCAATGGCTTCTTCTAAACTCTTAACTGAAATGATAGAAACAACTGGTCCAAAGATTTCTTCCTTAGCAATTCTCATGTCCTCTGTCACATCGGTGAAAATGGTAGGAAGATAGAAATTCCCGCTGTCCAAACCATTTTCAGTAGCAATTTTTCCACCAGCAAGAAGCTTGGCTCCCTCTTCTAGACCAATTTTAACGAACTCATCAATCTGTTCTAGTGAGGAACGATTAATAACCGGTCCAACCTTTACGGTTTCATCGAGCCCATCACCCATTTTTAATTCTCCAATTCTAGCAAGAAGTTTGTCCTCAATTACTTTTTTCACTGATTCGTGAACGAGTACACGGCTTGTAGCTGTACATCTTTGTCCACTTGTTCCGAATGCACCCCATAAAATACCTTCTACAGCCAGGTCAAGATCAGCGTCTTCTAACACGGTAATGGCGTTTTTCCCGCCCATTTCGAGGGATGTTCTCTTCAATAAAGCACCTGCGCGCCCATTGATAGCCTTTCCTACTTCGTTAGATCCAGTAAAGGAAATAAGATCAATACCTGGATGCTCCACCATTGCATTTCCTACTTCCGATCCCGAACCATGGACAAGGTTGATAAGTCCTTTAGGAAGCCCTGCTTCTTCATAGATTTTGACGAATTCCTCCGCAATCATTGGCGTTTCTGTTGCTGGCTTCCAGACTACAGCATTTCCGCTTACAAGTGCTGGAAGTGACTTCCAAGAGGCGATTGCAATTGGGAAGTTCCATGGTGTGATTAATCCAGCAACCCCAATCGGAACCCTTACGCTCATTGCAAACTTATTACGAAGTTCGGACGGAACTGTATCACCAAATAAACGGCGTCCTTCCCCTGCCATATAAAAAGCCATGTCGATTGCTTCCTGAACCTCTCCTCTAGCTTCATCAATGACTTTTCCCATTTCACTCGTTAAGATTTGGGCAAGTGATTCTTTTCTTTCTTTTAATAGAAAACCAACTTTATATAATACTTCTGCACGTTCAGGGGCAGGAACTAAACGCCATGATTTTTGTGCATTCTTAGCCGCTTGGACGGCTCTATCTACATCTTCTTTTGTCGATTGAGTTACTTCAGCCAATACTTTTCCATTTGCAGGATTTAAAACAGGTGTATATTTACCTGTAGATGATTCGCACCATTCGCCATTGATAAAGTTTAATATTTTTTTCATATAATTTTCCTCCTAAAAGATAATGTGTTTAACTCACTGTAATTTTAAGTTTTTGTTTAATCCTATTAACTGCCTCATTTAACCTCTCTGTCGGTACAGAAAGTGATACCCGGAAGAATCCTTCTCCTGAAGGACCAAATGCATTGCCAGGTGTAAGAATCACTCCTGTTTGTTCTAACACATTTGTGACAAATTCTGTTGAGGTATACCCTTTAGGGACAGGCGCCCAGATGAAAAAGCTGCCTTTTGGCGGATCCACCTCAACGCCAATTGACTTTAGTCCTTCCAGCATTGCCGTCATGCGCTCTTTATAAATTTGATTATGTTTTGTGATACAGCTTTGATCACTAGTTAAGGCAAAGGCCGCAGCCTTTTGAATCGGTGTCAATTGACCTGTATCGGTATTACTTTTCAAAATTGAGAGCGCTTTAATAATTTTCGAATTTCCTGCCACATAACCAATTCGAAATCCAGTCATGTTGTAGGTTTTAGAGAGAGAACCAAATTCAACTGAAATCTCCTTTGATCCTTCAATCTCAAGAATACTTGGGGCTTTATATGAATCAAATGTGACCATGTTATAGGCAGAGTCATGAGCAATAGGGATATTGTGGTTCCGTGCAAAGGTGACAGCGCGATGGAAAAACTCTACATCAACAGTAGCTGCCGTAGGGTTCCCGGGATAATTTAAAAACATCAGCTTTGAACATTTAAGAATCTCTTTCGGTATTGCCTTAAAATCAGGTTCAAAATTATTTTCCTTTGATAATGGCATATGATAATACTGCCCGTTTGCCAGCAGTGTTGCCATCCGGTATACCGGGTAGCTTGGATCAGGGATTAATACATAATCTCCGGGATCAACAAGAGTTGGTACAAGATGAGCAATGCCTTCCTTTGAACCAATCAAAGCTAGAACCTCTGTCTCCGGATTAAGTTCCACCCCATATTGACGGTAATAGAATTCTGCTACTGCAGTCTTAAATTCAGTGCACCCGACAAAGCTGGGATATTTTAAATTTTTCGGGTCTTGCAGTTCTTCTGTTAGTTTATCTACAATATGTTTCGGTGTTGGCAGATCCGGATCTCCTATTCCCAAATCAATGATATCTACTCCCGCTTCTATCATTGCAGCCTTTTTCTTGTTAATCTCTGCAAATAGATAAGGAGGAATTTGATCTATTCGATTCGATTGGTAATTCACAAACTCACCGCCTTAGTAAAATCTGAATATTCATTTCATGTCTCTAATTTATCGGTTTTTCGAACCATAAACTATGGTTGTTTTAAACAAAAATAACAGCTATTTTCATCATTCTTCCGTATGTTTCATACAAATATCTGTATGAAAATGACTTATAAAAATAAATAAGCCCCTCACGAGAGGGACTTTCCTAGGATAGTATTCGTTTTTCGCCATCAATTGCTTTGATTGGATCTATATTTTGTGTAAATTCCAGTGTTCCAATATATGTTCCATTTTCATCCCGAACAGCGAAATAACGGATATAGACATATTTATCACGGAACTTGATCCAAAAATCTTCTGTATCCTTCTTGCCAGCTTTAAAGTCTGCTAACAGTTCTTCCACTACATGAACACTTCTCGGCGGATGACAGTTTTGGACAGTACGGCCAATTACCGCTTTTGTACGGGCAAAAATTCTTTCTTTTCCATGAGAGAAGTAACGGACTACATCATCTTGATCGATAAACGTGAGGTCTACAGGTAAATGATTCAACAACAGCTCTAGCTGTTTTAATGATAATATTCCTGTTTCCATCTTAATAAATCCCTCTGAGATGGCTTTCTCCTCAACCGCATGTCTTTCAGGCTTCCAAACCTCTGAAGGTGCGATTAAGCAGTAGCCAATCTCCTCACTTTCACGTGCTATTTTTACCCATTCATCTTCTGTAAAATTATTTATTGCCATTGGAAATAGAATGTTTTCTTCTCTATAGATCATGGTGATAACTTCTTGAATAATAAAATTTATAATTTCAATTAATGTATGCTTGTCCCCGTTATAGGAAGTCAATTTCTGTCTAGCATCTTTAATCGCGTCACGGATAAAGTCGTTGATGCGCCACATGTTTGTAGTTGGTCCATAAATGCCGTAGGTTTCTAAATAAGGGAAAATTAAATTCTCTTTCCTGCTATAGTGTTTATCGATGTCTAGCAGCAGGTTAATATCTTCTATAAGCTTAAGGACATTTTCATAACTATCATCCTTTTCAAACTGCTCCAAATGAAGTTTAAGTTTAGTATTTACCAATTTATCAAGTTCTTTATTCTCTAATTTAAAGGTGTGTATGGGATGACCCGGCTGTTCCTCTGGCTTATTGGTGTTTTCAATTTTTTCAATAGAACCTTTAAAAATTTCTGTGTGCTTAGCGTGTAACCGATGCATTTCCTCTACTGACAGATCTCCAAACTCATGCTGCAGCTGAGAAATTTCATCAATCGTAATTTTCCCGATAAACGCATCAAAATGTGCCTTTACTTCATTAACATTTTTTCCATCGTGAAGATCTTTGAAGATTTGTTTTAATATTACCTGCCGTTTATTTTTAGTTTTGGTTTGCTGTTCACGGTTATTAATTATCTCGCTCATAGGTATTCTCCTTCGCTAGTTGCTCTGTTTAAATGATATTGATAATGAATCTCATACATAAAATAACACCTTTTAAACAAACTGTTTGTGATTAACATCATTGGTACGGAAATAAACTTAATAAATGTGATAAATTTAAGAACAAATAATAAACACGGAATTTGACAGCAGTTTTTATCCGTGTTATATTTATCTCGAATTAAAGATAAATATTTTCAAGATATCAAATATTCCCCTGTCCTGTGTTGTGTATTGGACTTTAAGGGGAAAAATAATGAAGCCATACTATTGGAGGAATAAAATTTGAACCACTTAAAAGGGATACACCATGTAACTGCGATAACAAGCAGCGCCGAGAAGAATTATGAATTTTTCACATATGTATTAGGTATGCGTCTAGTCAAGAAAACAGTGAATCAAGATGATATTCAAACCTATCACTTATTTTTCGCAGATGACACGGGAAACCCAGGAACAGATATGACATTTTTCGATTTTCCTGGAATTCCAAAAGGTGTGCATGGAACAAATGAAATTTCAAAAACTTCCTTCCGTGTACCGAGCGACGCAGCATTAGACTATTGGGTAAAGCGTTTTGACCGTTTAAACGTAAATCATACAGGTATTAAAGAACAATTTGGTAAAAAGACGTTATCGTTTGTCGATTTCGATGATCAACATTACCAATTGATTTCAGATGAAAACAATGAAGGAGTTGCAGCAGGTGTACCATGGCAAAATGGTCCGATTCCTTTGGAATATGCGATTACCGGATTAGGGCCTATTTTTGTAAGAATTGCTAATTTTGATTACTTTAAAGAAATGATGGAAAAAGTTCTTCTTTTTAAAGAAATTGCTCAAGAAGGTGCTTTCCATCTATTCGAAGTAGGTGAAGGAGGAAACGGGGCACAGGTAGTGGTTGAATATAATGCGGTTCTTCCACAGGCACAACAAGGATTTGGTACAGTGCACCACGCCGCGTTCCGGGTTGAAGATCGATCAGTTTTAGAAGAATGGGATCAACAAATGCGCAGTTTCGGGTTCCAAACATCTGGATTTGTCGATCGCTACTTTTTCGGTTCATTATACTCTAGGGTGGCACCTCAAATTTTATTTGAATTTGCAACAGACGGTCCTGGGTTCATGGGTGACGAACCTTATGAAACCCTTGGTGAAAAACTATCCTTACCGCCATTCTTTGAATCAAAACGCAATCAAATTGAAAGACTCGTACGTCCAATTAATACAGTAAGAAGTACGATTAAATTTAAAAAGGAATAAAAAATGAGCGGATCCTTTGGGACTCCGCTTTTTTCATTTCACCATAATTTCACATGAGACTTCAACAAATTATGACCATGTAATGATGATTCCATAAAAATGAAAAAGTGCCAGGCACGAAGGCAGCTGGCACTTGTTATTACTATTATAGAGTTGTAATGATTGGTCCATTTTTTGTAAGGATGATGGTATGTTCGTACTGTGCAACAAAACTTTCTTCTGTCACATAGGTCCAGTCATCACCTTCAACTTGGAAAACTTCCTCTTCTTTGGTTGAGATGAAAGGCTCGAATGCAATAACCATGCCTTCCTTTAAAAGTTCGTCATCCCACGTATCATGATAGTTATAAATATGATCTGGAGCTTCATGAATTCTTCGTCCGATTCCATGACCTGTTAAATTCATGATAACTGTTAATCCGTGCTGTCGCGCTGTTTGGATGACAGCTTTCCCCAGTCCACTTTTCTTTGAACCAGGTTTTGCTTTCTTAAGACCTGCTTCAAAAGCCAATTTAGCCACATCACAAATTTTTGTTAATATTTCTTCACCTTCTCCTACGACGAAAGAAATACCTGTATCAGCGAAGTAGCCATTCTTTGAACCAGAAACATCGATATTTACGATGTCACCTTCTTTAATGACTCTCTTCCCTGGAATACCATGGGCTACTTCTTCATTAACGCTTATACATGTGTAGCCGGGGAAATCATATTCACCCTTTGGTGCTGAAACTGCACCCGCTTTTTCGAAAAGCTGTCCAGCTATATCATCTAGTTCCTTTGTAGTTATACCAGGTACCGTTCTTTGTACCAATTCATTTCTAATTTCAGCACAGATTTTGCCAATTTCTTTCAACGCTTGAATATCTTCTTCTGTTTTTGCAATCATGTGTTTTCCCTACTTTATCAAATTAATATCGTTATAAATTTTCCATTCTTATATTTTAGGCTTACTTATTGTAAAAATTCAAGTATATTTCTTTATAGCTATATTCTAAAAATTATTCTTCATGGCTCCAATGGGCTGGCCTCACTAATGAGGCTGGTAATTTAGTGCGGTTATTCCCCTTAGCTGCATTCACTTGGGCCTGGGTAAGAAAAATACTCCCAGTAAGATTTGCCCCGCTGATATCCGTATCCCTAAAATCCGCTCCGATGAAATCACTCCATCTAAGGTCTGCATTTCTAAGGTCTGCAGCAATTAGTAAGGCGCCTCTAAGATTTGCGCCCCTTAAATCGGCTCCTTTCAACTTTGCCCCTATATAATCCATTCCCCGCCGTTGTTCCTTTTGCTTTTTCGCGACTTGAGCACGAACTAACTCACTAGTACGAATCAATAACTTGTTTACCTTTGCTCTATGCTCGTTCACATCTATGCTCAATATAAGTTCGGGACTTTTAGCAGCAAGTTCTTCAGTCTCTACAAAAGCATAATATAATTCTTTATAGATTGATTGTGCAGCCTCTGTAGTTAGTGCTTCATATAAGTACCATAGCATCTCATGAAGTTGTTGCATAATTGGATAAACATCAAACATCTCTTTAGCAACTTCCTGGTTTGAACGCCAATCCTTTCCATTATATGTGATTTGCGATACCTTTTGACCAGCCCCAAAGCATTCATAAGCCGAACAGCCACGAAACCCTTTATTCCGAAGATCATTATGTATGCCGCATAGATAATTGAATTGTAAATTACGGCAAGGAGTCCCACCGTCTTTATTAAAGGCGAAATCGGCTGATTTTGTATAAGGCAGTGCCACACAGCACAAACCAAAGCAATTTTCACAGTCTGCTCGTAAATTATTTAAAGTATTGTTGTCTATTACTAATGCACTAGACATAATAAACACACTTCCTTTTATAAAAAACTTACCTGGTAATCCATTTGAAAAATCTCAACTAGGTATTATCTTAACACAGAAAATTAAGTACGTCTTTTCGATTAGCTACTATTGGGTTACCGTTTTCTCTGGAATAACACAGTACGGCACGATTACCTTCTATTCGTTACTGTTTTTCCTGAAAATAGCACCCTGGACATGTATACCTGCTATTCGTTACCGTTTTTTCCGAAATTAGAACTGCACGAGCATGAGTTACTTCTATTCATTACTATTATCACTATAAATAGAGCTATTTCGGGTACGATTAAAATAATTCATTGTTTACAAAAAGTAATAAACGATAATTTCCAAATACTATTTATCGGTCTCACTTGTCCTTTGGGGCAAACAAAAAAGAACAACCTTTTTAAGTTGTTCTTCATTGTTATTTTTACGCGCCTTAGAGGATTCGAACCTCTGACCGTACGCTTAGAAGGCGTATGCTCTATCCAGCTGAGCTAAAGGCGCATATATATATATGGCGGAGAAGGAGGGATTTGAACCCTCGCGCCGGTTACCCGACCTACACCCTTAGCAGGGGCGCCTCTTCAGCCTCTTGAGTACTTCCCCATAGACATAAAAATGGCTCCGCAGGTAGGACTCGAACCTACGACCGATCGGTTAACAGCCGATAGCTCTACCACTGAGCTACTGCGGAACAATGGAAATTTATTTTGCTTTGCCAAAAAATACTGGTGGGCCTAAATGGACTCGAACCATCGACCTCACGCTTATCAGGCGTGCGCTCTAACCAGCTGAGCTATAGGCCCTTTAATGGAGCGGGTGATGAGAATCGAACTCACAACATCAGCTTGGAAGGCTGAGGTTTTACCACTAAACTACACCCGCATGTGAAAATTTGGAGGCAACACCCGGATTTGAACCGAGGATAAAGGTTTTGCAGACCTCTGCCTTACCACTTGGCTATGCTGCCTTTAAAATGACTGGGCTAGCTGGATTTGAACCAACGCATGTCGCAGTCAAAGTGCGATGCCTTACCGCTTGGCTATAGCCCAATAATAAAAATGAAATGGGGCGACTGATGGGAATCGAACCCACGAATGTCGGAACCACAATCCGATGCGTTAACCACTTCGCCACAATCGCCATCATGGTTAGTTTCACCTTCATGAAGAAACTTTGGTTATTTTGCTTCGCAAAAAACTTTGGTTATTTTGCTTCGCAAAAAACTTTGGTTATTTTGCTTCGCAAAAAACTTTGGTTATTTTGCTTCGCAAAAAACTTTGGTTATTTTGCTTCGCAAAAAACTTTGGTTATTTTGCTTCGCAAAAAACTTTGGTTATTTTGCTTCGCAAAAAACTTTGGTTATTTTGCTTCGCAAAAAACTTTGGTTATTTTGCTTCGCAAAAAACTTTGGTTATTTTGCTTCGCAAAAAACTTTGGTTATTTTGCTTCGCAAAAAACTTTGGTTATTTTGCTTCGCAAAAAACTTTGGTGGAGGGGGACGGATTCGAACCGCCGAACCCTGAGGGAGCGGATTTACAGTCCGCCGCGTTTAGCCACTTCGCTACCCCTCCATATAGGAGACCTTACTGATCATTACCATTAAATGGCGGTCCGGACGGGACTCGAACCCGCGACCTCCTGCGTGACAGGCAGGCATTCTAACCAACTGAACTACCGGACCATATTGCGGGGGCAGGATTTGAACCTACGACCTTCGGGTTATGAGCCCGACGAGCTACCAGACTGCTCCACCCCGCGACAATAAAAATCATTACACTCAACTCATGCCCATAGTTTGTATGGACTGTATCAATCTCAGAAAGCCAATTCAAGCAGCTGTTCGACTGATACAACTCGCAGATTATTCTGTGAAGTAACGCTCGTTGCTCCACCCCGCGACAATAAAAATTTATTAAATTAATTAAATGGCGGAGGAAGAGGGATTCGAACCCCCGCGCGGTTTAACCCGCCTGTCGGTTTTCAAGACCGATCCCTTCAGCCAGACTTGGGTATTCCTCCAGATATATGGACCCTGTAGGACTCGAACCTACGACCGGACGGTTATGAGCCGTCTGCTCTAACCAGCTGAGCTAAGGGTCCATTAACACTAACATTAATAACAACATTAGCATTAGATTCATATATAGCGGCGGAGGGGATCGAACCCCCGACCTTACGGGTATGAACCGTACGCTCTAGCCAGCTGAGCTACACCGCCATTTTAAAAAACAATAAATGGAGCCTAGCGGGATCGAACCGCTGACCTCCTGCGTGCAAAGCAGGCGCTCTCCCAGCTGAGCTAAGGCCCCATGTTATTAATGTAATCTTCGTCTGGTCGGGAAGACAGGATTCGAACCTGCGACCCCTTGGTCCCAAACCAAGTGCTCTACCAAGCTGAGCTACTTCCCGTTATTTTATGGCGCGCCCGAAAGGAGTCGAACCCATAACCTTCTGATCCGTAGTCAGACGCTCTATCCAATTGAGCTACGGGCGCATAATATTGGAGCGGAAGACGGGATTTGAACCCGCGACCCCCACCTTGGCAAGGTGGTGTTCTACCACTGAACTACTTCCGCACAAATGGAAGATTACTTTCACTTCGTGAAAAAATCTTAGTGCGGGTGAAGGGAGTCGAACCCCCACGCCTTGCGGCGCCAGATCCTAAGTCTGGTGCGTCTGCCAATTCCGCCACACCCGCATATTAAAAGTTATTTTACAGGCGCAAAAAACTTTGGTGAGCCATGAAGGACTCGAACCTTCGACCCTCTGATTAAAAGTCAGATGCTCTACCAACTGAGCTAATGGCTCGAATAAAGAAATTTCTCTAAACTCGTTTACACTGCTTATAATCCCTTTCGGGGTTTTGCGTATGCTTCCGCTGATGTAAAATCAACGAAGCAAGAAGCATGGTGCCGGCTAGAGGACTTGAACCCCCAACCTACTGATTACAAGTCAGTTGCTCTACCAATTGAGCTAAACCGGCGCAAATGGAAGTTTATTTCAAACTTGAATTATGAAATGTTAAAACTTTGGTGGAGGATGACGGGATCGAACCGCCGACCCTCTGCTTGTAAGGCAGATGCTCTCCCAGCTGAGCTAATCCTCCAAATGGTGACCCGTACGGGATTCGAACCCGTGTTACCGCCGTGAAAGGGCGGTGTCTTAACCGCTTGACCAACGGGCCAGTAAGTTAGAATTGATAAAGTGTTTTCCGAGCGACTTTTATATCATAACACCATCGGTGTTATCAAACAAATGAAAGTTTTTTCCATTTTTTAAAATGGGATTAAAAAAGATAGAAAGAATATTTCTGTCTTTCGCCTGGCAACGTCCTACTCTCACAAGGACAAAGTCCCAACTACCATCGGCGCTGAGAAGCTTAACTTCCGTGTTCGGTATGGGAACGGGTGTGACCTTCTCGCCATTGCTGCCAGACTATTTATTTTGAGGTTTCATTCCCTCAAAACTAGATAATTTCAGAAGAAGTGTGTAAAAACGAGTTCACCTTAAAATTGTCCAGCTTCGGCTCCTAACTTCTCGGCCGTTTCGATCCGTCCCTACAAATCCAAAACCGGGATTTGCAGTGCCGGCTCTCCAACGTCTGTCGAAGTTGACCAGTCGCCTCCGCTTTTCTATTTGGTTAAGTCCTCGAACGATTAGTATCAGTCAGCTCCACACGTTACCGCGCTTCCACCTCTGACCTATCAACCTGATCATCTTTCAGGGTTCTTACTAGCTTGACGCTATGGGAAATCTCATCTTGAGGGGGGCTTCATGCTTAGATGCTTTCAGCACTTATCCCGTCCGCACATAGCTACCCAGCGATGCCTTTGGCAAGACAACTGGTACACCAGCGGTGCGTCCATCCCGGTCCTCTCGTACTAAGGACAGCTCCTCTCAAATTTCCTGCGCCCACGACGGATAGGGACCGAACTGTCTCACGACGTTCTGAACCCAGCTCGCGTACCGCTTTAATGGGCGAACAGCCCAACCCTTGGGACCGACTACAGCCCCAGGATGCGATGAGCCGACATCGAGGTGCCAAACCTCCCCGTCGATGTGGACTCTTGGGGGAGATAAGCCTGTTATCCCCGGGGTAGCTTTTATCCGTTGAGCGATGGCCCTTCCATGCGGAACCACCGGATCACTAAGCCCGACTTTCGTCCCTGCTCGACTTGTAGGTCTCGCAGTCAAGCTCCCTTGTGCCTTTACACTCTGCGAATGATTTCCAACCATTCTGAGGGAACCTTTGGGCGCCTCCGTTACTCTTTAGGAGGCGACCGCCCCAGTCAAACTGCCCACCTGACACTGTCTCCCACCCCGATCAGGGGTGTGGGTTAGAATTTCAATACAGCCAGGGTAGTATCCCACCGACGCCTCCACCGAAGCTGGCGCTCCGGTTTCTCAGGCTCCTACCTATCCTGTACAAGCTGTACCAAAATTCAATATCAGGCTACAGTAAAGCTCCACGGGGTCTTTCCGTCCTGTCGCGGGTAACCTGCATCTTCACAGGTACTATAATTTCACCGAGTCTCTCGTTGAGACAGTGCCCAGATCGTTACGCCTTTCGTGCGGGTCGGAACTTACCCGACAAGGAATTTCGCTACCTTAGGACCGTTATAGTTACGGCCGCCGTTTACTGGGGCTTCGATTCAGAGCTTCGCTTAGCAGCTAACCCCTCCTCTTAACCTTCCAGCACCGGGCAGGCGTCAGCCCCTATACTTCGCCTTGCGGCTTCGCAGAGACCTGTGTTTTTGCTAAACAGTCGCCTGGGCCTATTCACTGCGGCTCTTCGAGGCTATTCACCTCAAAAAGCACCCCTTCTCCCGAAGTTACGGGGTCATTTTGCCGAGTTCCTTAACGAGAGTTCTCTCGCTCACCTTAGGATTCTCTCCTCGCCTACCTGTGTCGGTTTGCGGTACGGGCACCTTTTATCTCGCTAGAGGCTTTTCTTGGCAGTGTGGAATCAGGAACTTCGGTACTATATTTCCCTCGGCATCACAGCTCAGCCTTAAGGTGAACGGATTTTCCTATTCACCAGCCTAACTGCTTACACGCACATATCCAGCAGTGCGCTTACCCTATCCTCCTGCGTCCCCCCATCACTCAAACGATAAAGAGGTGGTACAGGAATATCAACCTGTTGTCCATCGCCTACGCCTTTCGGCCTCGGCTTAGGTCCCGACTAACCCTGAGAGGACGAGCCTTCCTCAGGAAACCTTAGGCATACGGTGGATGGGATTCTCACCCATCTTTCGCTACTCATACCGGCATTCTCACTTCTAAGCGCTCCACCAGTCCTTACGGTCTAGCTTCAACGCCCTTAGAACGCTCTCCTACCACTGACACCATATGGTGTCAATCCACAGCTTCGGTGTTACGTTTAGCCCCGGTACATTTTCGGCGCAGAGTCACTCGACCAGTGAGCTATTACGCACTCTTTAAATGGTGGCTGCTTCTAAGCCAACATCCTGGTTGTCTAAGCAACTCCACATCCTTTTCCACTTAACGTAAACTTTGGGACCTTAGCTGGTGGTCTGGGCTGTTTCCCTTTTGACTACGGATCTTATCACTCGCAGTCTGACTCCCACGGATAAGTCTTTGGCATTCGGAGTTTGTCTGAATTCGGTAACCCGATGAGGGCCCCTAGTCCAAACAGTGCTCTACCTCCAAGACTCTTACAACGTGAGGCTAGCCCTAAAGCTATTTCGGAGAGAACCAGCTATCTCCAAGTTCGATTGGAATTTCTCCGCTACCCACACCTCATCCCCGCACTTTTCAACGTGCGTGGGTTCGGGCCTCCATCCAGTGTTACCTGGACTTCACCCTGGACATGGGTAGATCACCTGGTTTCGGGTCTACGACCACATACTCATTCGCCCTATTCAGACTCGCTTTCGCTGCGGCTCCGTCTCTTCAACTTAACCTTGCATGGGATCGTAACTCGCCGGTTCATTCTACAAAAGGCACGCCATCACCCATGAACGGGCTCTGACTACTTGTAGGCACACGGTTTCAGGATCTCTTTCACTCCCCTTCCGGGGTGCTTTTCACCTTTCCCTCACGGTACTGGTTCACTATCGGTCACTAGGGAGTATTTAGCCTTGGGAGATGGTCCTCCCAGCTTCCGACCGGATTTCACGTGTCCGGCCGTACTCAGGATCCACTCAGGAGGGAACGAAGTTTCAACTACAGGGTTTTTACCTTCTATGACGGACCTTTCCAGGTCGCTTCATCTACCCCGTTCCTTTGTAACTCCATGTTGAGTGTCCTACAACCCCAAGAGGCAAGCCTCTTGGTTTGGGCTATGTCCCGTTTCGCTCGCCGCTACTCAGGGAATCGCGTTTGCTTTCTCTTCCTCCGGGTACTTAGATGTTTCAGTTCCCCGGGTCTGCCTTCAATACCCTATGTATTCAGGTAAAGATACTGCTCCATTACGAGCAGTGGGTTCCCCCATTCGGAAATCTCCGGATCAAAGCTTACTTACAGCTCCCCGAAGCATATCGGTGTTAGTCCCGTCCTTCATCGGCTCCTAGTGCCAAGGCATCCACCGTGCGCCCTTTCTAACTTAACCTAAATGGTTATACTCTTAATTTAATAAGAGAGAAAAACTAAAATGGCGATTCTCGGTTTTACTTTGACTTCTTCTTACGATTATCTAGTTTTCAAGGAACGAGGCTACTGATTTCAATCACATCGTGATTAAACTTCAGAGCTTTACATCATGCTGCCTTGCGACGAGCTGAGGAATAACTTCCCCGAACTACTGCGGCGCAGGTGCAAACGTTTTGAGAGATTGCTCCCTCAAAACTAAACAAACAAGTAACAGTCAACTTCTTATCAGTCCACAAGGACTGCATTATCCTTAGAAAGGAGGTGATCCAGCCGCACCTTCCGATACGGCTACCTTGTTACGACTTCACCCCAATCATCTGTCCCACCTTAGGCGGCTGGCTCCTTGCGGTTACCCCACCGACTTCGGGTGTTACAAACTCTCGTGGTGTGACGGGCGGTGTGTACAAGGCCCGGGAACGTATTCACCGCGGCATGCTGATCCGCGATTACTAGCGATTCCGGCTTCATGCAGGCGAGTTGCAGCCTGCAATCCGAACTGAGAATGGTTTTATGGGATTGGCTAAACCTCGCGGTCTTGCAGCCCTTTGTACCATCCATTGTAGCACGTGTGTAGCCCAGGTCATAAGGGGCATGATGATTTGACGTCATCCCCACCTTCCTCCGGTTTGTCACCGGCAGTCACCTTAGAGTGCCCAACTGAATGCTGGCAACTAAGATCAAGGGTTGCGCTCGTTGCGGGACTTAACCCAACATCTCACGACACGAGCTGACGACAACCATGCACCACCTGTCACTCTGTCCCCCGAAGGGGAAAGTCCTATCTCTAGGAGTGTCAGAGGATGTCAAGACCTGGTAAGGTTCTTCGCGTTGCTTCGAATTAAACCACATGCTCCACCGCTTGTGCGGGCCCCCGTCAATTCCTTTGAGTTTCAGCCTTGCGGCCGTACTCCCCAGGCGGAGTGCTTAATGCGTTAGCTGCAGCACTAAAGGGCGGAAACCCTCTAACACTTAGCACTCATCGTTTACGGCGTGGACTACCAGGGTATCTAATCCTGTTTGCTCCCCACGCTTTCGCGCCTCAGCGTCAGTTACAGACCAGAAAGCCGCCTTCGCCACTGGTGTTCCTCCACATCTCTACGCATTTCACCGCTACACGTGGAATTCCGCTTTCCTCTTCTGTACTCAAGTCCCCCAGTTTCCAATGACCCTCCACGGTTGAGCCGTGGGCTTTCACATCAGACTTAAAGGACCGCCTGCGCGCGCTTTACGCCCAATAATTCCGGACAACGCTTGCCACCTACGTATTACCGCGGCTGCTGGCACGTAGTTAGCCGTGGCTTTCTGGTTAGGTACCGTCAAGGTACCGGCAGTTACTCCGGTACTTGTTCTTCCCTAACAACAGAGCTTTACGACCCGAAGGCCTTCATCGCTCACGCGGCGTTGCTCCGTCAGACTTTCGTCCATTGCGGAAGATTCCCTACTGCTGCCTCCCGTAGGAGTCTGGGCCGTGTCTCAGTCCCAGTGTGGCCGATCACCCTCTCAGGTCGGCTACGCATCGTCGCCTTGGTGAGCCGTTACCTCACCAACTAGCTAATGCGCCGCGGGCCCATCTGTAAGTGTCAGCCGAAACCGACTTTCAGCTTTTCCTCATGTGAGGAAAAGGATTATCCGGTATTAGCTCCGGTTTCCCGAAGTTATCCCAGTCTTACAGGCAGGTTGCCCACGTGTTACTCACCCGTCCGCCGCTAACCAAGAGGTGCAAGCACCTCATGATTCGCTCGACTTGCATGTATTAGGCACGCCGCCAGCGTTCGTCCTGAGCCAGGATCAAACTCTCCAAGAAAGTTGATTAGCTCATTTGTTACGTTGGCTAGTTTCTATAGTAGAAACTAATATTTTTGTTGACGTTCTTGTTTGTTTAGTTTTCAAAGAACAATATCATCTGTCAATATGACAGGAATGTTAGTGTATCGCATTTCTACTACTATATCAATTATAAAATATTTCCAATTTACTAGAAGTAAGTTAAAACTGATAAGGTCGTTTTCTGAGCGACTTTTATATCATAACACCATCGGTGTTATTAAACAACTGAAAGTTTTTTCCATTTTTTAAAATGGGGATTAAAAAAGACAGAAAGAACATTTCTGTCTTTCGCCTGGCAACGTCCTACTCTCACAGGGACAAAGTCCCAACTACCATCGGCGCTGAGAAGCTTAACTTCCGTGTTCGGTATGGGAACGGGTGTGACCTTCTCGCCATTGCTGCCAGACTATTTATTTTGAGGTTTCATTCCCTCAAAACTAGATAATTTCAGAAGAAGTGTGTAAAAACGAGTTCACCTTAAAATTGTCCAGCTTCGGCTCCTAACTTCTCGGCCGTTTCGATCCGTCCCTACAAATCCAAAACCGGGATTTGCAGTGCCGGCTCTCCAACGTCTGTCGAAGTTGACCAGTCGCCTCCGCTTTTCTATTTGGTTAAGTCCTCGAACGATTAGTATCAGTCAGCTCCACACGTTACCGCGCTTCCACCTCTGACCTATCAACCTGATCATCTTTCAGGGTTCTTACTAGCTTGACGCTATGGGAAATCTCATCTTGAGGGGGGCTTCATGCTTAGATGCTTTCAGCACTTATCCCGTCCGCACATAGCTACCCAGCGATGCCTTTGGCAAGACAACTGGTACACCAGCGGTGCGTCCATCCCGGTCCTCTCGTACTAAGGACAGCTCCTCTCAAATTTCCTGCGCCCACGACGGATAGGGACCGAACTGTCTCACGACGTTCTGAACCCAGCTCGCGTACCGCTTTAATGGGCGAACAGCCCAACCCTTGGGACCGACTACAGCCCCAGGATGCGATGAGCCGACATCGAGGTGCCAAACCTCCCCGTCGATGTGGACTCTTGGGGGAGATAAGCCTGTTATCCCCGGGGTAGCTTTTATCCGTTGAGCGATGGCCCTTCCATGCGGAACCACCGGATCACTAAGCCCGACTTTCGTCCCTGCTCGACTTGTAGGTCTCGCAGTCAAGCTCCCTTGTGCCTTTACACTCTGCGAATGATTTCCAACCATTCTGAGGGAACCTTTGGGCGCCTCCGTTACTCTTTAGGAGGCGACCGCCCCAGTCAAACTGCCCACCTGACACTGTCTCCCACCCCGATCAGGGGTGTGGGTTAGAATTTCAATACAGCCAGGGTAGTATCCCACCGACGCCTCCACCGAAGCTGGCGCTCCGGTTTCTCAGGCTCCTACCTATCCTGTACAAGCTGTACCAAAATTCAATATCAGGCTACAGTAAAGCTCCACGGGGTCTTTCCGTCCTGTCGCGGGTAACCTGCATCTTCACAGGTACTATAATTTCACCGAGTCTCTCGTTGAGACAGTGCCCAGATCGTTACGCCTTTCGTGCGGGTCGGAACTTACCCGACAAGGAATTTCGCTACCTTAGGACCGTTATAGTTACGGCCGCCGTTTACTGGGGCTTCGATTCAGAGCTTCGCTTAGCAGCTAACCCCTCCTCTTAACCTTCCAGCACCGGGCAGGCGTCAGCCCCTATACTTCGCCTTGCGGCTTCGCAGAGACCTGTGTTTTTGCTAAACAGTCGCCTGGGCCTATTCACTGCGGCTCTTCGAGGCTATTCACCTCAAAAAGCACCCCTTCTCCCGAAGTTACGGGGTCATTTTGCCGAGTTCCTTAACGAGAGTTCTCTCGCTCACCTTAGGATTCTCTCCTCGCCTACCTGTGTCGGTTTGCGGTACGGGCACCTTTTATCTCGCTAGAGGCTTTTCTTGGCAGTGTGGAATCAGGAACTTCGGTACTATATTTCCCTCGGCATCACAGCTCAGCCTTAAGGTGAACGGATTTTCCTATTCACCAGCCTAACTGCTTACACGCACATATCCAGCAGTGCGCTTACCCTATCCTCCTGCGTCCCCCCATCACTCAAACGATAAAGAGGTGGTACAGGAATATCAACCTGTTGTCCATCGCCTACGCCTTTCGGCCTCGGCTTAGGTCCCGACTAACCCTGAGAGGACGAGCCTTCCTCAGGAAACCTTAGGCATACGGTGGATGGGATTCTCACCCATCTTTCGCTACTCATACCGGCATTCTCACTTCTAAGCGCTCCACCA
>NZ_CP126093.1:3850000-6139711 GCF_030123065.1 Neobacillus sp. DY30
CACGTAGTTAGCCGTGGCTTTCTGGTTAGGTACCGTCAAGGTACCGGCAGTTACTCCGGTACTTGTTCTTCCCTAACAACAGAGCTTTACGACCCGAAGGCCTTCATCGCTCACGCGGCGTTGCTCCGTCAGACTTTCGTCCATTGCGGAAGATTCCCTACTGCTGCCTCCCGTAGGAGTCTGGGCCGTGTCTCAGTCCCAGTGTGGCCGATCACCCTCTCAGGTCGGCTACGCATCGTCGCCTTGGTGAGCCGTTACCTCACCAACTAGCTAATGCGCCGCGGGCCCATCTGTAAGTGTCAGCCGAAACCGACTTTCAGCTTTTCCTCATGAGAGGAAAAGGATTATCCGGTATTAGCTCCGGTTTCCCGAAGTTATCCCAGTCTTACAGGCAGGTTGCCCACGTGTTACTCACCCGTCCGCCGCTAATCAAGAGGTGCAAGCACCTCTTGATTCGCTCGACTTGCATGTATTAGGCACGCCGCCAGCGTTCGTCCTGAGCCAGGATCAAACTCTCCAAGAAAGTTGATATAGCTCATTTTGTTACGTTGGCTAGTTTCTATAGAAGAAACTAATAATTTTTGTTGACGTTCTTGTTTGTTTAGTTTTCAAAGAACAATGTGTCATTTGTTTTTAGCGACAAAAAATATCTTATCATATCCTATTCACTTGAGTCAACACATTTTTTAATTCATCGTGTTGTTAATCACTCACCGAAGGAACTTTCTTATAATAACATCCTATCAAGAACCGTTCAATGTGAAATTTCTTCCAAATTCCATTACAGGGACAATCCCTGTTTTCTACATTATTCGCCTTTTTGTTTAGCGACAATGTATTTCAATTTTTTACGATGTTAGGGATAGCCTTATACGAAAAGTAGTACTATCTTTTATTCAACCATCGATAATTATCCTGTTTTAATAGCAGGAGGATGTACGATTTAAATAGGGCAGTTCAGCAACCTTACACTTTTGTAAGGGTAAACAGTAAAGCATATTCTTATATTCTTAAATGCACATAACTTATATGTTAATTCATGTGTTCGGGTATATTCACTAAAGCATCGGCATACTGTTTGAAGAATGGAAAGGAGAATCACATCTATGGCTAATGAAGAAGTAATAAAAAAGATTGAAAGTATCGCCCATCCAAAGGTGCGTAATATTGTGAGAGTTTGTGTGGAGCAAGGATGTCGGTTCAAGCCACATCCTAGCAATCCTAATTTAGTGAATTTATTTGACCCCGTCAGAAGGAAAAATATTATCGGCGATATTAACCCTACGAGTTCTAGAGGATATTTCACACTTGAGGTGGAGAATGGGCGTTTTAAGTCCTTTCGAAATGAAGTGATTGGATTAGATATAGATCAAGCAGAATTTGAAGAACGAGTGCTACGCCGTTTAAACCGATAAATCTTATACATCACAAAAAACGCTTGGAGCTATTTTTCCAAGCGTTTTTGCAAATAGTTTGTTTCAAATTCGGACATCGGAAGAGGTTTGCCAAATAAATACCCTTGCGCCTCGTTACAACCCTGCGCAAGTAGAAAGGATACTTGTTCCTCTGTTTCTACCCCCTCTGCAATGACCTTCATTTTTAGAAGATGAGCCATGATAATGATCGTCCTGACAAGGGTATTGCTATTAATATCATTGGGACATTCTCGAATAAAGGATTGGTCGATTTTTAGCTTATCGATTGGAAGTCTCTTGAGATAATTTAGTGAGCTATATCCTATACCAAAATCATCTATGCTTACCTTGACCCCAATTCTCTGTAATTCCAATAGAGTCGTTATCGACCGTTCAACATCCATCGTTATACTTTCAGTAATTTCTAGCTCTAAATACTTGGGATTAAGCTCCGTCTCGCTTAAGGCAGATTCTACAATTTCAACTAGATTCGATTGGAAGAACTGTTTGGCTGATATATTTACCGAAACCGTGACAGGTGAATAACCGGCTAGCTGCCACTTTTTATTTTCTTGGCACGCGGTACGGATTGCCCACTCTCCCATTGGGATAATCAACCCATTCTCTTCCGCCAAAGGAATAAAGGACGCTGGTGGAATGATCCCTTTCTCTGGATGTATCCACCTCATCAACGCCTCAGCCCCATAAATCTGATTGGTTTCTAGATTTACCTGTGGTTGATAAAATAACACTAATTGATTTTGTTCCAATGCTTTCCGTAAATTAAGCTCCATATCTAATTCATGCTTTGCTTTTTTATTTAACTCCTCATTAAAAAATTGATAATTATTTCTTCCTAAGCTTTTTGCATGATACATGGCTAAATCACCATTTTTTATTAACATATCAAAGCTTTCACCGTGAGTAGGAAAAATGGAAATTCCTATACTAGGTGTCACCAATAATTCGTGATGAAGAAAGGTTAATGGAAGAGATAATTTCGTTATGATTTGATGTGCGACTTGACTGGCTCTTTGTTCCCCAGCTTCAGGCAGCAGAACGGAAAATTCGTCGCCTCCATACCTAGAAATGATATCTGTTTGAGTGACACATGCTTTCAGTCGCTCAGCGACTTCCATTAATACTTTATCACCGACTTCATGTCCCAACGTATCATTTATCGCTTTGAATCGATCCAAATCTAGAAAGAGGAGCGCGAAATGACAGTTGTTTTGTCTTGACTCTATTATCGCTTCATTAAGTTTTTCCCGTAATAAATAACGATTAGGTAAATCTGTTAACTGGTCATGATACGCCATGTGCCTGATTATTTTTTCAGTGTTTTTTCGCTCAGTAATATCAATTACTGTCCCAATAATCGCATCCCTGCCATTATAGACAATCTTTGAACCATATAATTCAAAGGTTATGACACTCCGATCCTTTCTGATTGCTCGATATTCAAACTTCATCGTGTCTATTTCATTATTAAACCGTTTACGTATATTTTCAGTCACTAGTGGCAAGTCTTCAGGATAAATAAATTCTTTAACATGTAAACCTAATAACTCTTCACAATGATAACCGGACATTTCACAAAGTCTTGGATTTACATATACCAATTTTCCATCTTGCATAATGTAAACCCCTACTAAAGAGTTTTCTATTAGGCTTCGATATTTAGCTTCTGCCTCCACTAAGTCGTTTTGTGCTTTTTTATGCTCAGTTATATCTTTTATAATGGTGTATACACCATGGATTTCTTGATTTACAAAAATAGGTATATTGGTTACGCTAATCTCCCTTTGCAAGCCTTCTTTATCCAATATAGAGCAATCACAATTTGATGAACTTCCTTCCACCGCTTGGAAAAAGTGAGCCATCACTTTTTCTAGATCTTTCGGAAGTATGTAGCCTGTAAATGGTTTATTAATTAATTCTTCAGCTGTATATCCATACAGAGAGACAGCTTTGTTTGCAACCAGAAAATTTCCATTTAAGTCAAAAATAAAAATAGCGTCAGGGTTTTCTTCAAATAGAGATTTATAATATTGTTCATTTAATTGAATATTAGTATTATTTCTAGAATTCCGTCGAAGATGGGAAGACATGATAAAAATTGTAGTTATAATTAAAGCTATCTCTATTACAAGACCCACCCCTAGTATTATTTCCCTCATCAATGTTGATCCTCCAAAACATTTACTATTACTATTTCCCAATTTTCCATCATATAAAAAAATTCAATACGAAATAAAAAATAACCTACCCCTCATCGGATAGGCTACGTATAAATAACATAGAACATTGATTAAATTTTTTATAAGATAGGTGAAAGTAATCGAGAGACGGACTCTTTAAGCCGTACCTCTAAAGAACGTTTTTGGTAACCTTCATAGGTCAATAACAACGATACATTTATATCCTCTTTAAAAATTTCAGTTAGTTTTCTAGAAACCCCTTCATCATATAAGAAGGCATTTACTTCAAAATTGAGTTTAAAGCTTCGATAGTCGATGTTGGCAGTTCCTACTGATGAGATTTCCTCATCCACAACGATCATCTTGGCGTGGATAAAACCATTTCTATAAATATAGACCTTTGCACCCACTTTTAATAACTCACTAACATGCGATAGAGTTGCCCAGTAAACAAACAGGTGATCGGGTTTATCAGGAATCATAATGTTGACTTCCACTCCTGATAAACAGGCAATTCGAAGGGCATCTAATAAACTTGTATCAGGTATAAAATAAGGCGTTTGGATATAAATCGATTTTTTGGCGGACATAATCATCTTAATATATCCATTCTTTATTTGTTGAAACTCAGAATCAGGGCCGCTGGTTACAATCTGAATCCCGATATTTCCATGAGAAATATCCTCAGGGTATAAATTTGGAACATAGTCAACATCATGGTCATCCGAGGCTTGATTCCAGTCAAGGATGAAACGTGTCTGGAGAGCATACACGGCCGTACCTTGAATCCTTAAATGGGTATCCCGCCAATAGCCAAATCTCTTATTTAGTCCTAAGTATTCATCGCCAATATTGAATCCCCCAACATAGCCAATTTTCCCATCGATAATGACCAATTTCCGGTGGTTCCGATAATTCATCCTGAGATTAATAAACCTAAATTTAGAAGGAAAAAATACCTCCACTTGACCTCCAGCTTTTCGAAATTCTTTAAATGATCTTTTCGGCAGACTGCGCGATCCTAATTCGTCATAAAGGATACGAACCTTTACCCCTTGCCTAGCTTTTACGGTTAAAGCATCAATTAATTCTTTTCCCAAATTATCATTTTTAATAATGTAGTATTGGATATGAATATAATTCCTAGCTGCTTTTATATCTCTAAATAACTGATTAAATTTTTCTTTACCGTCTGTAAAAATTTCAACAGCATTGTCTTCTGTTAAGATGGCTTGATTATTAATCATATGCATATAAATCAAATCATGGTTATCCCTTGTGACATCATTTCGATAATAAAATTGATTCAGTCGAAGTTTGGTCAATTGAGTATCTAATGCTTTTTCAAAACCTGTCTTTTTGAGATCATCCCATTGGAAAAGCCGTTTTCGACTTAAATTTTGTCCCAATAATAGGTACATCACAAATCCCAAGATTGGAATGAAAAATAACACTAATAACCAGGCCCACGTAGAACCCACGTCCCGTCTTTCTTGAAAAATTACAACGAGGGCCAACATGATATTCAATACAAGCAGTAAGCCTAATAATATAGAAGTAATATTCATGGAAATAACCCTCTCAACCGACATAACTTTCTCTAGCTAGTTTTACTAGTATCTTCTTCTTTTTCTCTTCCATCCGATAATGATAATAAGGAGGATGGCAAAAACGAGATACAGATAATTGGAATATTGGTCCATTCTCTCCCCGATAACTTCCCAATTTTCTCCTACACGTGCCCCTAGATTTATCAGCATAGTATTCCAAAGAATAGTGCCTAACGTTGTAAAAATAATAAACATCCAGAAGTTCATTCTTGCCATGCCAGCGGGGATTGAAATAAGGCTTCGAATCAACGGTATGAAACGGCAGAAAAAAACCGTCCAAATCCCATATTTGTCAAACCAGGCGTCAGCACGATAGAGGTCCTCTTTGGTTAAACGAAGGAAACGTCCATACCGTTCAATCACTACCTCCAATTTGTTTACATTTAAAACAGCCCCCAAACGGTAAAGAATGACCGCACCAAATACTGAACCAATTGTAGAAGCAGCAATAACTCCACCAATATTCAGATTAGTTTCAGCTGTCATATAACCTCCAAAAGTCAGTATGACTTCCGACGGGATGGGAGGGAATATATTTTCAAGTGCAATGAGAAGAAACACTCCCCAATACCCATACTGTTCGATAAACTCTTTAATCCATAAATCCATAATACCCTCCAGTGATCGAAAAATAACATTGATTGATTTTACGTTTAGTTATTCCAAAAAGTTTCAAATAAGGTCGTTTTCTTTAATAACTATATTTTTCACTGGTGAAATTAAAACCGTTTTTCAACAAAAAAAAGCATTTGTGAGTACAAATGCTTTAATGTTTTCGCAGAATATTTATGGTTCGTTTACACCGATATAAGTCGTTTATCGCGGAAATGAATGGCTCACAATAGCAAAGTACCTATAGTATCTTTAATGCCTTCTCAATAGGAACTTCACCAGTGACGAGGTCAAATGATTGGTAGTAAGTATTTTCTTCTGTTAAGGAATGAATTATTGTTTTAGCCACATCTTTTCGTGATATCTTCCCGCTTTTAATGTCCCTCGCGGCATTAATCAGCCCGGTTCCCGGCTCACTAATTAACCCGCCCGGACGGATAATGGTGTATGTTAATTCACTTTTTTCAAGCATTTTGTCTGCATAGTATTTTGCTGCATAATAGGGAAGCATTTTCTCTTGCCAGTTTTCTCGCCGATGTGCCTGAATGGCACTGATCATAATGAAGCGTTTTATTCCGACCTTTTCTGCTGCTTCAATTGTTTTCACTGCACCATCAAGATCAATCAGCAATGTTTTATCATATCCCGTGTTCCTGCCTGAGCCTGCAGTAAACACAATTGCATTACAGCCTCTTGCAGCCTGAGCAATATCTTCAACACTTTGTTCTAAACAAGCCACAGCTACCTCTACTTCCATTTTCTTGAAAGCCACAGCTTGCTCTTCCTTCCTAACCATCGCTTTCACTGTATGTTTTTGACTGTCTCTGAGTTCATTGACAAGAAGTTTCCCTACCTGCCCATTAGCTCCAACCACTAATACGTTCATCGATGTTAGCTCCTTACCTTGTTTACGACTATTATTTCATTGTAGAAATAACTTATTCAGAAATTCTATAAAGGGAAGGTTATACTGCCAGGAAATACGGGATATTTACTATTTAGATAATGTCATCCGATATCTGCAATCACCTAGACGCCCATCATGGAGGTGATTCCCTTCAACTATTGTTTGAATTCAGGTTCCTTGCCAGTTAACCAATTCTCAAAATACTCTTGTGCTTCTGGTCCAAGGTCATCCGAAAAAACGGAGATGAAGTCACTTCCTGTTGCGATTTCATATTGATATTTTTTAAAATAATTTTGAAGCAATTGATCCATTTTCTCTTTTCCGATAACTTTTTCAAGGTTTTCCAGCATTAACGCACCTTTTTGATAGACAAGCTGAGAATAAGAGCCGATGTTGGTAAACTTATCTACGGGACTCCCTATAAATAGGCCGCGTCTTTCATGGACTTCCGTTCCTTGTGTCAAGTGTTTTCTCAGTTCTAAATCTCCGGCACCATGCTCTGGATATTCTTCTAACATAAATCTCGTGGTAGAATAGGTTGCCACCGCCTCATCCAGCCATGGTTCTTTCACTTCGTTATTCCCAACCATTCCATACCACCATTGGTGCGCAGTTTCATGGACGACTGAGCCAATTTCCGCTTCGTTTCTTTCATTTTTTGGAAGGTATACTAATCCTGGAAATTCCATTGCTGTAAACATACCAGTTCGAACGATATCATATTCCGGATATGGATAGGGTCCATAAACTTTACTAAAATAAGTTAATGCCTTAATCCCTGCTTCATGGTTCTTCTTCGCTGCCTCGTTGCTTTCGCTGGCTAGATACCATGTATTTACAGTCGTTTTACCTACTTGGTCGGTTAACTTTTGGTAGGATTCATTCATAACGACCATTGCAAAATCCCTCACATTATCAATACTGGTCGTATATGTTAAGGAACCATCCTGTTCAAGTACACCGCCTTCTTCCTTACCGGTGCTTGTGACTTGATAATTGCTCGGTACAGTAACCTTGACATTGTATGTTCCAACCTGACTATAAAATGGATCTCCTATTGAATGGTATGGCTCTGTTACCCATCCTGCTTCATCAGATACAGCCTGAATGGGAATCCAATTTCCAAGCCAAATGGCGTTTTCGTCATAGGAGAACCTGCCATTATTCTTGGGAACCCTCATGGTGAAATTCAATTCAAGGTCAATCGTTGAACCCTTTGTCCAATTGTCGTCCAGTGGTATTTCAAGGACCGTATCCTTAATTTGAAAACTTCCTTTTTCTCCATTTACCTGAACCTCTGTAATCTCCATCGATCCTGGTACGGAATTCTTATCAATAATTTCACGCCAGAACCCACCTAATAGATCGACTCCCTCTCGGAACTGATTGGGGTATACGTGAAAGTAAATTTTATCCTGAGTTTTTCCTGTATTGTTTGTCGATTTAACCTTTAGAGTACCGGTTAATGTTTTCTCATCAACATTAATCGTGATGGCAGTATCGTAAATAGTCGGAATATCTTCCTTAACTTCAGAAGTGACATTCTTAGCTGTTCCTGCAGTTTCCTTTGAGTTGTTTTCTTTACACCCTGCCAGCAATACTGTAAGTACGATAAACATGATTGCGAGCCATTTACCTCTCACCTTTTTCATTTCCCCTTTGTTCATAATGGCCTCCTATCATCTATTATTCACTCAAAACTTAGACGTCCTTTTTATGCAAGAGTTTCAATTTATTAATAAAAAAATCCCCTGTTTTCATTACCAGGGGAGCTACGTTTAATCACTTTTTTGTCTAGTTTTCCTAAGAACAAGAAATACATATGAAATAACTGCACACATTGAGGATATTAAGATGACAAGTCCCATTGGGATTGCTGATTCTTCACCGCCTATTCCGACTAAAGGTGAAGTGATCCCGCCAAATGCAAAGGAAAGTACACCAAGTAGTGCTGAAGCGCTACCTGCATTTTTACCCTGCTTTTGCATCGCGAGAGAGAATCCTGCTGTATTCACAATACCAACACTGGATACCACCAAAAATAATGGACTTAAAATCATCCATAAATTTGCCTGAAGCAAAATAAGAATTAACAAAGTTACACTTCCACAAAAGGACATTCCTAATCCGAAGTGTAATAGCTTCGATTCGGGAATCCTTCCAGCCAATCGTCCCGTTGACTGGCTGGCAATCATTATGCCTAACCCATTGATGGCAAAAATAAGACTAAAAATTTGCGGCGAAGCCCCATATATGTCCTGCACCACAAAGGGTGAGCCTGATATGTAAGCGAACATTGCGCCAGTAACGAGCCCTTGTGAAAAGGCATAACCAATGAAACTAGGGTCGAAGATCAATTTCCGAAATGTTAACAGCGTATTTTTGAGTCCTCCGCTTAATCGTCTTTCGTCGGGAAGTGTTTCATGCAAACCAAAAAGGACAACAATAAACATTGCACAACCGATGATGCCCAATACAATAAAAACACCTTGCCACGGGACAAACCTAAGGAGCTGAGCACCAGCTACTGGAGCTAGAATAGGTGCTGCCCCGTTTACTAAAGATAGAAGTGCAAAAAATCTCGTTAATTCCGTTCCAGAATATAAGTCACGCACAATCGCCCTCGAGACAACCATTCCCACTGAACCAGCCAGTCCTTGCAAAAATCGCAGCAGAATAAATGTCCAAATCGATGGACTTAATACACAAAGGAACGATACGACTGTATAGATGATCAAACCAATTAAAAGCGGTTTCCGTCTCCCATTAATGTCACTTATAGGTCCAGCAAAAAGCTGACCTAACGATAATCCTAGTAGGAAAAACGTTAGACTAAGTTGAATAAAAGACGGGCTGGTATGAAAGTAATCTGCTAATATAGGTAAAGCGGGTAAATACATGTCAATCGATAATGGCGCAAATGCTGCCAATGAACCTAACACCAACGCAATCCATAAACGCTTTGAACGAGTGATGGTTCCGGGATTATCAATCGAATTATTTAAAGGAGAACCCAAAATTGTTTCATTCCCTTCACTGTGTTATTTGTTTTTAATTTTCTAATTATTGATACGATAAATCAAATGATTGAGCTTAGAAAACGAAACTTTTTCCACATATATAGAACAATGGTAACCATTAGCGCAATTAAAGGATTTATGATGTATAAATAGAATATTAATGTGACTAGTAATTTTTTTGAAAAATTAAAAATAATTATATATAAGAGGTGTTCCTTTATGAAAGAATGGACAAAAGAAATTGAAATTAATGCTCCTATTGAAAAAGTTTGGGATTTGTTTGACGGCTCGCTAGAAAAAATGCAAAAGATTATGCCGCAGGTCGTTGGTAATACACCAGTGAAAGTGACAGAAGAAGGCGTTGGAACGATTTATCGTCAACAGTATAAAGAAGGTAAACGGATTGAAGAGTATGATGTGGAAACTTTAGAATATTTAAATACACCTGACCATAAAAAAATGAAAGTTGGATTCACCTTAGCTAACATTTTTGAAATTACTGCTGCTTATGAATTAACAAAGATAACTGAACATAAAACACGTTTTAAATACACTACCACGAATAAGCCGTTAAAGGCGATTTTTAAATTATTCTTATGGTTTGCCGGCGATAAGACGGTAGTTAAATTTATCGAGCGTGTTAAGGAATTAGCAGAAGAAGAAAGTGCTTTAGTGAAATAACGAAAGGAGCCTGGAATGGTAGATTATCGTTTCTCACATCGATTAAAGGTGCGTTATTCGGAAATTGATGGACAAAAGATTGTTTTTAATTCACATTACTTAACGTATATTGATGTAGCCGTCACAGAATATTTCCAGCAGCTTCTCCGACACGATGAACAGTTTGATTTTGTTCTTGCAAAATCAACACTCGAGTATAAACGATCAGCCTTCTTAAATGACTGGCTCACCATCTGGTGCAGGGTGGAAAGAGTAGGAAACAAAAGCCTGACTATGAATTTTATGATTACAAGAGAAGATGAACTTGAGCCAGTACTCCTGGCTGAAATTATTTACGTCAGTGTTGAACACGAATCTATGCAACCTTGCCCTGTCCCTGATTTCATTAGAGAACGAATTGAACAATTTGAACTTGAATATAAGTAACAAAAAATTCCCCATTTTATAAAATGAGGAATTTTTTTGTCAGACCTTCCCATAATATCTCCATGTTTTTACAAATACATGGATTAAACATTACTTGTTGGAGATAATAACGACGATTACCTTGAAAGGATGGGATGTTAATGTCGTTAGAATGGTTTGACAGAGTTTGTGGCGAGCTGCAGGATCACCTGGAATCTATTTGCGAAGAATATGATCAGGTTGGTCAAATGTCAATTGAGAGAGCTGCCAAACACCCAAGGATCGAATTTTTTGTAGAAACAGAAGATGTTCATACAGAAGATGTCGATAGAGACTATTTTTGTACATTGTTCTTTGATCCTCAGAACGAAGAATTTTACATCGATACCTTTGATGTTGACAGTGGGCATACTGCTAAAATCATCCTTTCGGACATAGAAGAAATCATCGATGAAGTACACGCTAGTCTTCATGATTATATGAATGATGATGATCATTACACCGATGATGGTGTCTATCTTACTTCGGACGAGGTATATGAAGACAGTGACGACTATTATGAAATGGTCGAGGTTGATGACGATGATGATGACGAAGAATATTATGAAGCTCAGCAAGTAAATGATGATGATATTTTTGAGGAAATTGATGTCGAATGGAACACGCCAGAGGTAACGGCATTCAAACATGAGGATGAAGTTGAAGTGACATATCAATTTGGCGTTGTCCCAGAAACCGGTGACGGTGTTCTGAGAAGAGTAAACCGAATTTGGACAACCGATGATGAATTAATCAAAGACGAATCTCATTTTATTTTCAGTAAAGAAGAGGCAAGCACCATTATCGCCATGATCGCCAGCCATATGGATCAATTAAGTGAGTTTAATTTTGACGATATGCAGTAAGAAAAGCGTAAGCGCATAAGCTGGACAATATGTAAAGGGAGCATATCCATTTTGGTATGCTCCTCACTTTTTAATCGACTGTATAATCAATCTCAATCAAGTCCCACGGAGTGATAATTCCGAGTGGTGCCTCATCTTTTTTGCCGTTTTCAGTAATAATCACAGCTTCTAATTTCTTTTTTACCTTATGAGATTTTTCGAATATTGTTTCTACATCGAAGATATTCGTACTTTTCGCGACAAAATCAATTGGATGGTCTTTTTCGTATTTCATAATATCGTATATATGTGTATCATCTAAGTTTACAGAAGTGCTCACCATGTTTTGTGCCATCCATTTTACAATCGAGCCCGCTGTCAAAAGGCCGGCAAATTCTTTATTTTTATAGACCGGAAATTTAGAATAATTATACTCACGAATCGCTTCCGTCACTTTCAGTATACTATCGTTATAGTCAAAGTACAGTACATTTTTTGTTGCAATCGACAAAGCATAGTTGGGCCGGTTAAAGACATTGGCGATTTTCTCTATATGCTCGACCACTTTGGCGTTTGGTTCGGCGATATAATATCCGACTTGCATTTTTTCATGGACAATGGCATTCCTTAGTTTCGCATACTGCTCCAAATCCTTTTTAAATGTTTCGATAATTTGATATTTCTTCGCTCCAACCTTTACTAATACTACAAATCTATCATCATTTATTTTGACAATATCCTTCATCGCGTCATGCACTTGATTAAAGGCCACCTCAAATCGTTCCGATAGGATTTGTCCTTTTTTCACTTGTTTCATCTCTATCCCTGCCATTATGTTTACTTATTTCTTTCATTATATATTTATTCTGACTATTTAACTATCCCATTTTTGATAGAGTTGGGTAATTTCTTCTTTATGATTAATCCCTTCATCATCAGGTGTTTCTAACACAAAAGGAATATGTTTTACAATCGGGGATGTTACAATTTCCTGAAGAAATTCAGCCTTAATCAAGCCATTCTGAAAAATATTGGCATGACGATCCTTTTTGGATCCAGTTGGATACTTTGAATTGTTTAAGTGTATGATTTTTAGGTGTTCAAAATAAGCTAACTCTTGACCTTTCGTGAAAAAATCTACCGTATTTTCTCCAGTCCAAAGACCACTTGCAAACATATGACAGGTATCGAGACAAAAACCTATTTTCTCTGGATATTCGGCTAAGTTTCGGACTTGTACTAATTCTTCAAAAGTTGTTCCCAGTGCCCCCTTTGTTCCAGCATTATTCTCAATTAATAATAAACAATCACCGTTCCATTGACTAAGGACTGAATTAAGAATCTCAAGCATTAAGTGATAACTGGCAAGCGGGTCTGTTTTACTGATTTGACTCCCAAAATGAACAACCACTCCAATTGAACCACAGGAATCTGCAATTTCTAAATCATTTAAAAGAGACGCAATCGTTAACTCTTTTTTATCCTCAGAAGGCGTTAAACTTGTAGAGTATGGTGTATGCGCAACTGAAAATATACCATGATTCTGACAATATTCTTTACAACTCGCTGCATCTCCACGGTCAAAGGCCTTTACTGAAAGGCTCCGTGGATTTTTTGGAAAATATTGAAAGGCCTTCCCTCCATATTCTATTGCTCGTTTTGCCGCACCTGTATACCCGTTTCGAATACTAACATGACAGCCAAAAATCATCGTATCCCACCGTTTTTATGTTTATTTTTTGCAAAAAAGCTTCTTACTATTCTTCTATCTGTGAATGTTGTAAGATAATTCAGGATACTTGTGAGGGGGAAAATGGATGAGGAAAATAACATTATCAAATGGTAAAACCGTAGAAGTGGAATGTTTAAGCTGTGCGTTGACGAGCGGGTCGGTAGAGCCAGATGGGGGCGTTATCGTAGAAACAGAACATTTTCATGCTCACCAGGATGTCGCCTACCCAATTGAAGGATTGGTTATTATTGCTTCAAAAAGACATATTAAATGCTTGGATGAATTAACGGATGAGGAAAGACTGGATTACATAAATACCATGGCGAAAATTAGGAAAGCGCAGCGAGAAGTTTTAGGTATTGATTATGTATATTATTTCTACAACGAAGATACCACTCATCATTTCCATACCTGGTTAGTACCTCGATATGAATGGATGAGGGAATTTGGCAGATCTGTTGAATCACTTCGCCCAGTTCTGCTTCATGCGAGAAATCATCGAAATACGGTTGTTAATCATCAAAAGGTTATGAGTTCAATCGGCGCATTAAGAAACGCATTACAGTAAAATAGTAAAGCGGAAGAATCTTCAAACATACTAGATTCTTCCGCTTTTCTAACATCAATGACTAGCTATTATTGAGATCAGTTTATCTTCAACTTTCTTCCCTTTGGCATCTTCCATAAGATTGTTTAACATAATGGAAAATATCAAGGTTTGTCCGCTTTTCGTGGTAACATAGCCTGATATAGTACTTACCGTAGAAATCGTCCCAGTTTTTGCGAATACCTTTCCTCTTACATCAGGACCTTTCATCCGGTTTCGTAAGCTGCCGCCCTCCATTTTTTCACTAGCTCCCGCTACCGGCAGTGAATGAAGAAAAGCAGGAAACCAAGATTGCTGCTGTACGGCAACTAATAATTGAGACAGCTGCGACGATGGGACTAAATTGACATGTGAAATTCCGGAGCCGTCCCTAAGGACCAATGTTTCCGTGTTAATGCCAAATTTGGCTAGCTCTGCTTCCATGACCTCGAGACCCTTTTCCCAGCTGCCTTCCCCTTTGACCACTCTTCCCATTTCTTTAACTAAGGTTTCGGCATGCCCGTTGTTGCTCAGTTTCATAAATGGAACAAGTAATTCCGAAAGCTTAATCGAGCTATGGGTATGTACGATTTTGGCTTCTGTTGGGGTGGTTCCGGTTTTTACCTTTCCGGAAAGTTGTATGCCTTGTTCTGCGAGCGATTGTTTAAAAAGTGCTAACGCATACCGAGTCGGTTCCCAGACACCAATCCATTCCTTTTCCCCTTTTGATTTAACAGGTAAGGTACCAGTAATCGTAATCGTGTTTTTGGCGTGCTCCCTTTCATAGGTCAGTTTCTTTTTTCCATCCTTAGCAACCGTTGCCGTTTGATTGATGATTTTTACAAAGTCTGTATTTGGCGTAACCGCTACTTCCCCCTTATCACCTTCGTGGTTTCCCGGTTTAACTTCAATCATTACTGACCCAGAATCATAATCATGAGTTGGTGAAGCCGTTAAGGCGGAAATTTGTGCACCGTAGTACGTTTGTTCATCACTCCACGGTAAATCAACCGAATAACGAATATCATCATACCAGGTGTCATCGCCAATTAAATGACCAGTGATTTTTTGTATCCCCATTGTTTTGAGGTCTGCTGCCATTTTATCAAAGTCTTCCTTTAGTAGAGTGGGGTCGCCCTTTCCCTTTACGTAGAGGTCCCCCTGCAGGGTTTTCTTTTTTATGGTCCCATCCGTGAGTACTTCTGTTTTGAAGGTATAATCTTCCCCTAACACCGATAATGCTGCTGCTGCTGTGAACAGCTTCATATTCGAAGCAGGTCGCAGGCGGACATCTCCTAGGTGATCATAAATGACCTCACCATTCGTGGCATTTCGTATACTGATTCCAGCAATGGCCCCTTTTAAATCGGGATCTTCATTTAATAGTTGATTTAATTGCTGTGCCAAATTGTCCACCGCAAGGACTGGTTGTGTTTGTGGCAGTATTGTAGCTAAAAAACATATTAAAATGATCAAATTCAATCGTTTAAGCAAAATTCATTTCCAACTTTCTTGTTTTTCAATAAGTGTTTCCTAATAAACGTACTTTTTTTCCTTGTCATAGGTAATTTTTCACGAAATAAATAAATATATCACGTTCCTGAAAATATCGGCGTAAATCCAAATATATCAGAATGTCTCCAAATCACTATTTCAGGACAGCAATATTTTTACTCAAATACGCCCAATTTTGCGGTGCAGGCAGACTAATTTGCCATAAGGTTGTACCTGACAGGTTATATAAATCGATCAATCGATATTTTGCTATGAAACTTCGAATATCCTCAAACCAAACGACGTGTTCTAGACCTGTACTCCAATGCCGGTACCAAGGAGACATGGACCTCTGATCAAATTCAATGATTGAACCTGTCGCAAGGGCTTGATTCTGGGCTGCTACAACTGACATCGCACGCGTCGCATTCGTCCCTACGACTTTATCATAACCATAAAGCGGGATGGCAATCTGCAGTTTACGAGGGTTGATTTGCGTAAGGGCGTATTGAACCACTTCTTCCATCCACCAGATAGGAGCAATCGGTTCCGGTGGACCTCCTGGATATCCATAATCAATCGTCATAACCGCAACAATGTCCGCTGCATTCCCAATCGCAGCATAATCATATGCTCCGACAATTCGATTGGTTGGGAGATCTGCCGTTTTCGCATGTACATTTACATGCAATATCAATTCTCCCAAAGCAGTCTTTAATTCTCTTAAGAATAGACTAAAGTCATTACGCTGAGCGGGTGGAATAAATTCAAAGTCGATACTGACGCCTCCAAACCCTCTTTGCCTTGTTAAGTTCACAATGCTCTGAACCAAATTCCTGCGGTAAACTGGATTGGCTAGGACTTGGCCTGCGAGCTCTGCACTAAAATCAACTCCTGTAAAATTACGAATCATTAATAAGGGAGTGATGTTTAATTGCTTACTTCGTGCAACAATAGCTGAATCCTCAAGCAAATTATAGGCATACCCCTCAGTCGTAAATGAATACGCTACCACGGCTAAATATGTTAATTGTCCTGCGAGAGAATCTAATATTGATAGAACAGCACTCTCCCCTGTTGGCACAATAAACCCTAAAGTCGCTATTTTTAATTTTACCGGTGAAGGAATAAGGATCATTTGACCAACGGTAAGCTGATTCGGGTTTACGCCAGGATTGGCAGCTAAAATCGACGAGATGTCCGTTCTAAACCTCCGGGCTATTTCCCAAATTTGGTCACCCGATTTAATTTGATAGGAGCGGATTGGCAGCTGGTTGTCCGGAATATACAAGGCTAGACCTGGTACGAGGGCATTTGCAGATGGCAGTCCATTTAGCTCAACAATGGTTTGGATGGGCACACCATACCGATTTGAAATTGCCCACAAATTTTCCCCCGCACTCACTACATGAACAGCCATACTCTCACACTCCTTTTTACCTACATCATATGGGGAATTCACAAAGAATATTGCTCTTTAAATGAAAAGCTTTGTTAATTTTCATTCTTGATTATTAGAACAACGGTATAAAAGAGTCGATGAGGGACAAATCAGAAGAATTCCCAATGAGATTAGTCCTTCATAAGGGTGATGAAAGACTAATCATTCGAGTTCCCATTGAGGATTAGTTACTCGTAAGAATTTTCATGCGAAAAATCAACATCTGTCTATAAAAAGCCAAATAAAAAAACGAACTGATACAACCAGTTCGTTTAGCTATCCTATAATCTTGGATCAATTGGTTCTGCTTCTAACGCTAGAATTCCTAACACACATTCATGAACTCGTTCTAATGATTCTCTTTTTACAAATCGATTAACACCCTCTACACCCAGAGCGAATTCCTTCAATGCGTTACGCTGCTTCTTGCCTGCATTCCGTTTCTTTAATCGAGATAAATTTTCTGGCAGCAGATAATCGATTCCATAAATGATATGCAAATACTTGCGACCCCTAACTTTTATCGCAGGCTGGAGAAGTTTTCCTTTGTGACGTGTAATATACGATTCTGGTTTCACAACAAATCCTTCATGACCATCCTCTGTCATCTCTTCCCACCATTCAATGGCGTCCTTCATCGAGGCTTCATCATTTACAATTCGGTATTCTGTTTCTATAAACAAACGGGAAATCTCACTAAATTCTTTATTTTTCTCCATATGCCAAGTGTGCCGCTTGTCAAAAAATGTTTCTGAACTGTGAGCCAATGTGTGGAATGGGGCGATTTGAATTCCTTCCAATCCTTCTGGTTCCCAACAGTATTTCTGATACACCGTATTAAATACTTGGGCATTCTTGATCCCTACATCATTTTCCTGGACCCAGCTTAAAACATCCTTCCCATTTTTCAGAGCCTGCTCGAGTGAATCCTTTAATTTATGCCGGTCAAGCAGCGCCATTTCCCCCACATGCGCATATTGGTTCAGAATCAGGTCTTTCGCCTTCAAATTCCATGGCAGAATTTCTGCATCAAGCAAGACAAAATCAGTATTATATTTCTCAAAATAACCACTTTTCACTAAATCTTCATTCAAGACACTGACCACTTGTTCCTGCAGTTCTTTTTGAAAAAATGCCCTGCCTGTACGGGTATAAATGGTTCCTAACGTTTCCCTGCCAACATACTCCTTGGCAATTTCTTTATTTTTAAATAAAAACAAAATCCCCCTGCTGCCCATATGTTTCTTTTCCACGACCATTGTATCTACACCATTGGCTTGGTAGTAATCGAATGCCTCCATTGGGTGCTCTAGGTATTCTTCCAGACGTGACGGTTTTGGCGTTGGACTCATCGTTGGAGGAAGATAAACGATGTCTTCAAGCGGCAAGGTGTAATGAGATAAATCATCTAAAGCTGGTTTCACACCATCATCATAAATCATGATCTCGCCGTACTGTTCTGTTAATACGGAATAACCGTCTAAGAATTTCATGATATTCGGCGCTGCGAGTCTCTTGAGTTCCCATTCCTTCAATGGATTGTCGGGAACATTTGCATAATCCTGTTTTGCCTTGACCGAAACAAATTGTTTTTCTGGATAACGGTAAGCAGTTAAACTACCACCGTATACCACACCTTGGTCAATATTAAGTGTGTTGTTAACCAACAATGGCTGCGGCTTTGGGTCGTGCCCCCAAAGAATGAGCTCACTTGATTTATGGGCGACGGACCAATCTTTTCGGATTGGCTTGCCATTTTCATCGAGCCCCTCACTATCACCATACCGACAAAAGTCAGAAATTCGGGGCGACTGCTTTCCGATATAGTGATCCTTTATTCCTGCATGTACTGCTACTACAGTATTAACCTCATTTTTTCGAATCACATAGTGTGATTTCGCTTGTAAAAGTAACTCTTTTATTTGTGCCTTTAACGTCTCAGTATCCTCACTGCCGTTTTTACGCTCATATTCTTCAAATTCAGCGGCTACATTTTCATCACCGTGTGCCATCTTTACATTTTTTCCATCGAGCCAGCGGGCAATTTTCCAACCGTGATTGCTGTCAATCATAAAGCTGAGTCCTGCCGAAACATGCTTATGGAAAAATTTTAGTGTTTCAATGGACTTCGGTCCCCGGCTTAATACATCTCCTAATGAAAGTATTTTCCTGCCTTCTGGATGGATGTAATACCCTTCATCGTTTTCCTTGTATCCAAGTTTGTTTAGTATTTCAACAAATTCATCAAAACAGCCATGAATATCCCCGATAAAATCGATTCCAGTCCCAACATCAATATATAATGGGTTCTCCAGACGACTCACGTTTACGACTTGAAGTTCATCTTCTCCAAGCATGTAAACACGGCGATATGGTTTCTTTTTAATGAAGCGAAGTGTATTTTTAAAAAGTTGATATTGTTGCTTGATACGGTTTCGACCACGTGGAAAGGCACGCTCCATATCCCTTCTCATCAATTCCGTTTCTGAAATATTTAAGACCATCGCAACGACAGGAACATGATATTTCTTCCCCATTTGCAGATATTTTTCATGTTCTTCCTCACGTAAATGGGTGGCGTCGATAAACGTTAATTTATTGAGCTTACAGCGTTTTGAAATCACATAATCCATTGCTTCAAAGGCAGCACCGGATATTTGCTGGTATTCATAAAATAATGCATCACTTTCGTCTTTGGGGCGCCCGTTCCAACTTATAAATTCAATATCGCTGACCAAAACACGAAATTGATCAGAGCTGACCACTTCAGATGGAAGAATCTGCTGTTCTTGTATTAATTGATTTAATAAGGTTGTTTTTCCGGTATTAGAGGGTCCCACTAACAGGACAATTCCCGCATGCGGTAAATGTAGTGTTGTCATCAGATCTCCTCCCTTCTAAAAATGGCTATTTGTGTTGGCTGTCCGTACGTTGGATGTTCTTCGCCAATCCCTTGAATGCTGAATTTGTAAGGATATCTTTTCGTCCATGCTTCCACATGCTGAGCAAATTCTGCTCGTGTCCATTCAAACCGGTGATCATCATGTCGCATTGCTTCATCCATATCATAGAGGACATTGTATTCCTGGTTTGGTGTTGTAACAATCAGAGTTTTTGGCCGATACTCACCAAGAATCGTATCAACTATTTTTGGGAGCCGGTTCTCGTCAATATGCTCAATCACTTCACACAAAATGATGATGTCTTTATTTTGCAGCCGGCTGTCAAAATAAAATAAAGACCCTGCGAGTGATTGTGGTTCAACAAATCCTTCTTTATCTATCACTTGTCCAAATCTTTCAATCGCCTTAAGTCGGGATTTGTTTGAGGGCTCAATCGATAAAATTTCTTTGACACCTTCGACAAATCCAAGCTGTACGGATAGTCTTCCTTCCCCAGCACCAATGTCCACAACAGTCTCCCTCTGCGGGAGTGTCCGAATAATGTTCAGTATGGCTTCATAACGCAGGTCGTTTAAGCGAGTCTTCGGGCTCTCTTCCTGGTTACGAACGTACGGTTTCTTTTCATAGTATTTAGATTGAGAAATTAAGGCATTAAATCGAAGGGCACGCTTGACGATAATTTGTTTTAACGGATGAGTTTCTAGCCATCCTTCCCCGTAACGTTCGAGTTTCTCCACTTCTCTTTCGTCTAAAAAATAATGCTTATAATTATCGATGACAGGTATGAGAATCGAAACATGCTTAAGCGCTTTTTGAACGCTCTGCCTGCCGGAGATCGTAACAAATCGTGCGGAGCTTTTTTTACGAATCGTACTTTCTACGCGCTCAATTTCCACTTTGTAACCCATTGGTTCAAACAAATCAGCCAATTCCTGATCTCTTAAATCCGTTGATACCGGACCAAAAGCCAGTTCCATATCAAATGCGTGGTCCACCCATGGCAGATACTCTTCATCTGGTTTCCCATTTAAAGCGGTTCCTAATGCCTTGCGGAAGGTAGTAATAAACAAGCTGCTGACGGCAAACTCGCGGTCGTTTATGTAATGGGTAATATCAAATAAATCGGATGAGTTTCGCACTAAATCTATCGGGTCTGGCTTTACATAGATAAGGAACTGGACTTCTTCTTTTGTAAAAATAGGATAAACGAGGCGGACCTTAAAGCCTTTTTCATCCCTCTCATACGGGTTATTAGGGTTCTTCGCGATAAGATAAGAGACCACATCTGCACCATTTCCCCTTACTGTTAATGATAGCTGCATACATTACACTTCACTTTCTGCTGAACTATTTTCTCCTACCTATTATCATTGCATAAAAAGGGATATTTTAGAAATAGGTTGGTAAATATTTAATGAACATAACTCCAAACATAGAAAAACACCCACAAACATTTGTGAGTGTTTTATTGTTTATATTTCAGCCACTATAGACTTTCAGGATGATATTGTTCCGATAAAATTCAACGACGCAATATCCCTGGAATCTACGAAACCATCCAGTATTTTCTTAACATCATTCAAGGTATCCTTTAGACTCACTTCCGCCCCTTTAATACCTGTAAACTCCTCAGCTACATAGAATGGCTGTGTCAAATATGCCTCTAATCGTTCTCCTCGATGAAATGTTTCTATTTCAGAAGCAGGTATTCCGTTAATTCCCTTCACATTAACGAGTGATCGTAGTTCGCGGTAGCGGCGTAATAGCTTTTGTGCTTTTTGTTGGATGGTAAGATGGGTTTGATCTAGGTGTGCGTCTTCCAATACGGAAGATGTAGAGTAGATTGGGTTTACTGCCGGGAAGCGATGTCTTGCTGCTAGGTCCATATCAAACTGCCATAAAGTTTCAAGCGGTCCATATGGCAGATCCTCATCCACTGAAGCCCCTTTTAAATCTAGTAAAAAGGTTGTAACAGACTTGATGTCGACATCTTGTAATTTTTCTTGAAGTTCGTAGATTTCTCCTGTTAAAACATGTGAACGGTCTGCTACAAAAATAATCTCTCTACTTTTTCCAACCTCTGACATTTTTACGAAAGCCTTTTCAATGGTCTCGGCTACAATCTCTGTATCGTCTAGGATTTCCGCTAACTCCGGGTGATCATTTTCTGGTTTTAATAATACCGTTACATAACCCTCTCGCTTTAAACGGTAAACTAATTCCGCAAGTACGACCAACTGCCCCATACCTGGCCGAGCAACAAGTCCAATGGTGCCTCCCTTAACGATTGGCGCAAACAAATCTAATGTTTTAATTTTTGTTTCAATCATCTCTACATTCTCCCCTCTTAAAATCAATTCATCTAGACTACATTGTGCCAATTCTGCTAAAGCTACGATGGTACGAACTTCAGAGCGTCCTACTGGAATTTTCCCCGTGCATAAATTAGATACGGTCGCCGGCCGCAACCCTACTTCTTTTGCAGCACTGGTAAGATTGGGCACCCTTCTTCGTAATAATGGTACATTCAATCTTATATTTTCCATTATTTCCACCTCCTTACTTTATATAGTAAAATATGTTACTTTAAAACGCAACATTTTTTACTCCTAAGAGTAATTTTTTTGCTTTTAAACGTAATTTGTTATTAATTTTGCTATTCATTACTGATAACACAACCCAATTTATTAAACTAGCAATTATTGCAATTACATTAATTTTCTTAATTGGACCTTTATATTTTGGTTTATTCAATTATGCATTTAAGTAAATCATTTATTTTTTCTAAGTCACTAATCTTATTATTCCACCCATTACCAAACCTATTTAGCTGATATTTATGTGGATAAAGTACGCTTCCTGTTTCATAAAGTGAGTAAAACTGCTTCAGCTGGGTAGTATATGTTTAGGATGGTGTGCGCTGATATTTAGTATAGTCCCTATTAATAAACGAGGAAGTGAATAGATGAATCAGAATAACGAACGCAATGACTTTAGCCGAAATGCAGAAGAAAGTAGCAACAATCAAGCTGATAATAAAGATAATCCAGGTACCAGTGACTTTGTTGAAGCAGCAGGAACTTTTACTGATGGAATTGCGGGTGCTATGATAGGTTCTCAGTTTGGACTAATTGGTACTGTTATAGGCGGTATTTCAGGCGGTGTTATTGGTAACCAGATTGTGGAGGGGGATGAAGCGGATAAAGCTTCAAATAATCGTGATGTGAGCGATGATATTAACTCTGTAAATAAGTAGGCATTTTTTTGATTTCAATTATTTTAACAAGGACTTATCAAAGGAAAAACACCTAAGGAAAGTGAGAGGATACAATAAAAAAGGAGAGTGTGTATCGGGGATGAAAAGTAAATGAAATGGATATTGGATAAAATAAATACAATTAAAGCAATTCTCATTATTGAGAATTGCTTTCAATCCCATAGAATATTCAAGTATTGCTCCCTATAAGTTTTTTTAAAAATTTGGTCACTATCTATTGTTAGTATACTTAGATTTACCACGTTCCTAATGTTACAACTAATCTTCCATCTTGTTTAAACATGTTGAGAGATTGTCTAACATAGCCAGTACCATATTTTATAATTCTGGGCTTAGTGGTGGTTTTGTCACCCCATATGCAGTTGGTTACTACACCACTACTTGCGTCATCCCAGTACATAACACCATTGATTTTACAACCATTGAACACAATCCCATTTTGTCGAACATGGACATAGGTTACATAAGGGTCAGTATAACCATCACTAATAACATGACAATTATTAAAGGCTACGTATGTATTATTTTGAATGGAATAAATGGCTTGGATATCTATTGCTCTAGCTGTACAGTAAATCCAACATCCATCAAATACAAAATCTGACATATCAGCTCCTGTAACAGCATAGAGTGTGTTTAAGTCGATGATTACGTGAGAGAATTTGAAAGCCAATCCTCGTACTACATTTACCCCAATTTTAGCTGAACCGATGAACCCTCCCAAGAATGTACAGCCCTCTGGACGTCTGATAAATCCTTGATAGGTTGCTCCATTTACATAAACACCGTTATATAAACCCGAAAATTGACAGCCAACAAAGGTGTTATTAACAATTTGTCCTTGTATTTTTAAACCACAATCCCAAATATAGGACGTGTGAATATTTTCAAAATAACTCCCCCATACCTCAGCTAAAAATAAACCAGTAGAGACATAGGAGATTGAGATGTTTTTAAATGCGCATTTATAGACAGAATAGTTAACACTGGTGGATTGTGTAATTTCACTTTGATCTGCGGTGCCCATATACATACCAATAAGGTTACTGTAATTGGGATTTCCACTAATCTTCAAATCCTCTATAAATCTAGTGCTCATAGATAAATCTGTTCCCGCAAAAGGTTCTCGACCCTTTACCCAAATTATCGTATTAATTGGAACACTAGCACCTACTGTAACTTTATTCCATACACTTGATACTTTTATTGATGCATTGTTCCCGATAACAGAAATATAATTAGGGATAACGAGTGTTTGTGTAATTACATAGGTTACATGAGGTTTAAGGTTTACTATCCCCATGCCTCCCGAGGCGCTAGCAATACAGTGTTTCAAGGCTTCAGTATCATCAGAAAAACCATCACCCTTTGCTCCGAAATCCTCCGGTAATAGGTAGTATTGCATAGAGTTTGGAGTAGACAATATTATCAGCTCCTTTAAACAATTAGAACAGAACCTTATTAAATCGACTTTTTATCTTATTTATTTAACCGGTCTTAGAGAAATTGTATGCTTATCTGTTGATCCATATTAATTGATTTTGCGTGATTATGAACATTCTGCACCGTTAGCGCAGCATACAAAAAAGACCCAGCTACAATTTAACTGTATTTTAACATTTTCTTGTTCAACTAAATAGAGATCGCTGCAGCCATCCCTTCTTTAACTCTTACTACACTTTGTTTAAGTGCATTTATTCACATTCAAATATCTGACTCTAGATGAACCACATTAAATGGGTTATTTTGCACAGACTAACGGTTAAGGAGAGATAATAAATGGAGATGGTTGATATGGATGGTACTGTAAAGGAGTTAATTGCTTTACAAGAAAGATATGCCACTTTGACTATTGAAGGGTGGTTATCAACTTCTTTATTTACTTGGGGTTGGTGGTTTCTAGCAATCTTTTTTGTAGTACCTTGGTTGATATTCGTTATGCTTCTTGATAGAGACCGTACTCTTGAAATCTGGAGTTTTGGACTAATTATAATAATAATCACCAGTTTTATTGACGATCTGGGTAGTGAAATATGTGCTTGGATTTATCCTATTAAGTTTGTTCCTGCTGGTCTTCTTGCATTTCCGTTCGATTTCTCAATAATTCCAGTGACGTGTATGTTAATATATCAATATTTTTATACATGGAAATCATTTAGTATTGCTCTTGTTTGCCAAGCTACCATTTTTGCATTTGTTGGAGAGCCTATTTCAGTTATGCTTGGAACAGTTACATATTTAAAATGGAAATACTTATATTCATTTGTTTTTTATATAGTTACTGGATTTATAGCTAAGTTTATTATTCAGAAATGGAAATCATAATCTAAATATTCAATCAAGCGCTATATTAAAGTGGTCAATGTCTATAATATTCAGTTACCAGTTTCATGAAATTTTTGGCAGGTGTAGAGACAAAATGGTGTTCAAGCCAAATGACTCCTAAAGAAGAGAACATATTGGCATTGTTTATCGGTGCCCCGTAAAGTGTTTTTGCCCCATAGACATCAAAAACCGATTTTGGCACAATCGTTACCCCCATTCCCCCCTTAACCAATTCCATTAATACATGCATATCAGAGCATTCTGCAATATTTGTTAGTGAAAGTTTTTGACTAGTAAAAGCTTCCAGAATCGTATTATATATACCTAAGCCTTCTGTACTAGGAATAATAAGGGGCAATCGTGAAACCTCTTCTAAGGATATATTGTCTACTTCTTTTTTGCTGACGAAAATAAAAGGCTCATTAATAAGATGATGATAGGTCAAATCTTGATGTTCAAGTGGAAGACGTACAAATGCCATTTCAATCGCCCGCGTTTTAACCATTTCAGCTAAATAAATAGAATCATTTTGAACAATTTTTAAAGACACAAGGGGATAATTATGGTGAAAGGATTGAAGCATTTCCGAAAATCCTGAAACAGATAAGGTGTTAATTCCTATATTTAGTGCGCCCCTTTTTCCCTCTTCTGTATCCTTTAATTCAATTTTAATTTCTTCAAAACTAGTCACAAATTGCCGAGCACGTTGATAGAGTAGATGTCCCTTATCGGTTAACTCCATGCTCTTTCCATTTCTCTCAATTAATTTTACTCCTAGTTCCTCCTCCAATTGTTTCAACAGTATGCTAAGGGGAGGCTGAGACATATGAAGCCGATTTGCAGCAGCTGTTATATTTTTTTCTTCAGCAATAGCTATGAAATACCGTAATTGTTTAATGTCCATTGTCTTCTTCCTTCATTTAAAAAATGTATGGTTTTAAAACAAATTATATATTTTTCATATAGCCATGTCCATGTTACGATAACCAACAAACAAGAAAGGAGAAATACATGGAACGCCTATTTAAGTTACAGCAACATGGTACGACGCTTGCAAAGGAACTTTCTGCCGGTTTTATTTCGTATATAACAGTAGTCTACATTATTATTGTCAATGCTACGATTTTGGCTGCGGCAGGTATTCCATTTGAGGCAGGTATCATTGCGACGATATTAACTAGTTTTTTTGGATGTTTAATTATTGGTTTTTGGAGCAACACCCCAATTCTTCTCATTCCTGGTATGGGGCTAAATGCGATGTTCACTTATACAATCGTTCAATCAGGGGGATTTTCTTGGCAAGAAGCGTTGGCGATGGTTTTCGTTACAGGGCTCATTTTCGTTGTGATTGCTTTTACACCCCATAGCGAAGATGATAACAACCTCGATTCCAAATTCCTTAAAGGAAGCCATAACCATTGGAATCGGAATCTTATTGATATTAATTGGGTTTGACAATGCTGGTATTATTACAGATTCCGAGCACACCTTGCTAGCAATTGGAGATTTAAGCAGTCCCGGTGCTGTCACTACAATTATTGGTTTGATTATTACGGTAATATTATTTATTAAAAATGTACCCGGAAACCTTCTTTTAAGTATTTTGATTACATCATTGTTATCGATTTGGATTGGAGGTTCTGATGTCGAGGGGATTTCCCTTACAATGCCATCTTTTCAAGAATATCGCGGGGTATTTGGACAACTATCGTGGGCACAAGTTGGAAATATGGCGTTCTGGCTAACTTCAATCTCTTTTGCAATGGTGGTCGTATTTGAAAATATTGGTTTGATTCATGGACATAACAAGATGTTAAAAAGCTCTGAGGGTAGTAAAAAAACACTACAGGCAACAGGGATTTCTGTTTTGACTTCTGGAATATTCGGTACGAGTCCCACCGTTGCATCTGTGGAATCAGCAGCTGGAATAACAGCTGGCGGAAGAACAGGGTTAACCACCATTGTAACCGGAATATTGTTTCTTGCTTCGATCTTATTTATACCAGTTATAAAGATTGTACCCGCTAGTGCGGTTTCGCCTATTCTCATATTAATAGGTGTCCTTATGTTGCAAAACATTGTTCATATTTCCATGGAAGACTTAACAGAGAGCTTTCCGGCACTCCTGATTATTGTATTGATTCCATTAACCTATAGTATTGCAGATGGTATGGCAATAGGCTTTGTTCTATACCCATTGTTGAAACTTTTATTGGGGAAAGGCAAGGAAGTTCACCCTGCGCTTTATTTTATTGCCATTCTGTTTTTTAGCAATTTTGTTATTCAGTACGTATTTTAAGTAACTAAAGTGTCGGCCGGTTAAATTGATCATAATACCTATTATTTTTAAATGGAGGGTCGAATAATGTACGAATATAAATTTATTCAAGTTAAACTTAGTAGATGGAACAATGTACCGAAAGAAAATTACCATGAAATCATTGCTAAGCATGCAAAAGATGGGTGGAGATTCGTCCAATTATTTGCTCCGGTTACTTCCGGAAACGGTTCATCTTCTTTTTTTGAGATTATTTTTGAAAGATCTCTCAATTAATAGTGGCATTAAAAAGTTCTTAAATATCTCAAGTGTGGAAACTGGAAAGTTCAAGATACACAATGCAAATGAATAAAACCTTTCATATTTTGGATATCTTTTAACCTTATGGAAAAAAGCACTCTTAAGTTGAAAAAGGACTGTTTTGGTATTTTAATCTACAGGACCATTGCCGATGTAATCAAAAGTATCTATATCGGCATAAACAATCATATTGTTTGGAATTGATTTACTTTTAGTTGGAAAATCAATTAAATACACTTCTTTTCCTTCATATGACTTATCGGCAACGTGAGTCACCATATTTTCATTCAGAATAATTATAGTAACCTTTCCATCTTTCCAGGTACCATCAATAAATTCTATTTGTTCTGAGGACAATTGCTTCCAAACTATTTCTCTGACATCATCTTTTTTGACACCCTTATCACCTTGTTCGGTGCTATTAACATCACTTTCGTCATTATTATTTTCTTGTCCATTTTGGTTAGAACAAGCAATTAGTCCTAACAGAAGAACTGCGGAAAGAATACTTAGAGAGATTTTACTCATTCTTAACACCCCTTATTTTAATAGACGAACATTTTCTTAATTGGTTCCAAAATAAAACCAATTACACATTTATTTCTGCTCTTCTTCGACTAACTCTACCCTTAGTCGAATTATTAAAAATGGCTGCTGAAGCAGCCACTAATTATAAACTTTTGCATCCTTTGATAAAAAATCTAGAAATTTTTATTAGAAAAAGCTAGATCTTTTATAGAGTTCATTTTTGTTACCTTTTCTCGATATTAATTAATTCAAATCTTTTAAATACCACGCATCCATAGCAGAGTGTTCAGAACCTGGTAGTGGTTCATGTAAAAGTGTAAATCCAAATTTTTTATATAAAATACATGCAGTTTTTAATTCATGCATTGTTTCTAGGTAGCACTTTTCATAATGTTTAGAGGCAAATGACAAAGCTGTTTCCATTAGTTTCTTGGAGAGACCTAAACCTTTAGCTTTAGGACTTAAGTATAGCTTTTGTAATTCGCAAACTTTATCATGTTCGTTGAACGGTGCAATCCCAATTCCACCAACAACTTCTCCATCCATTTCTGCAACCCAATAGTTCGCATGTTTAATATTATTATAATATTGGTGAAGGTCGTTAAGTTGAGGATCAAAATAAGCTGACCCAGGAATCGCTAAACCAAGTGATTTTAATGAATCTTGTATAATTTCTTTTACTTTTGCATTATCTTCTTTTTTAATTTCTCGGATAATCATATACGATCTCCTTCAATAAACTTAATTTTATTTTAACATAATTAGCCAATTATATTTAGACTTAGCAAAATGTCTTACTATTTTTGGAAGTAACATAAAAAGGTTCAAATCATTTGCGATTTGAACCTTTTATGATACTTTTAGAAATCTTCTCCGAAGCGTCTTCTAAATTTAGCACTATGGCAGGCATCACAGGTTGGAAAGGCGTGATCCCAAGGAAGGTTCTTTCCACAGTTTCGACATTTTTTCACGAACTTGCGAATATCCGTTTTTAATTTATCTTGTACCTTGTCACTCATTTCTTCACGCAGCCGCTCCCAATAGATTGCCTCCGTACGTTCTCCCAATCGGTATAAAAAGAGCAAGTGCAAGCCAAGTGCTTTATAAGCTAACTCGAGATCCTCTAAACTTCGTTCCTTATATGGCGGTTCCGGTAAAGGAGTACCATGAATAATCGCATACATCGTGTCTTCCCATTGTCGTGTAAGCGTCGGTTCATTTTTTGAAAAAGGAAGGTGCAAAAACCCATAAAGGTCCATTAAAGGTAACCGTGCTTCAATTTCCGTCCCTGCAATCAGATTGTAAAGTGACCGCTCCTCCGCTAATGAAGCTTTCTTCGTTCCTGGCGGGCTTTTAAATTTCCCCCAAAGCTCAAAGAATGTTCCTAAATCACGATAATACCGCTGAAACCGCTCGAACACTGAGTTGGTTGGAGCGATGGCAAACGTATGAACAGGTTCATCCTCTTGATTAAGCAATCTCCTCATAAGACGAATGTCCTTCGTAAATGCGACCTTCCCCACATCGTAGATCCCTTTACGACCTGCTCGTCCGGCAATTTGTTTCACTTCCTGCGAAGTTAACAACCGCCTTCTTGTTCCATCAAATTTTTCATTTTCTAAGAACACAATCCGGCGAATTGGCAAATTCAAGCCCATTCCAATGGCATCCGTGGCGACAATGACCTTTGTTTTACCGCTGTTAAATTGCTCAATTTGCTTTTTTCTAGTTTCCGGCGGCATGCTGCCGTATATCATGCTGACGGTATGACCATCGCTTTGAAGTCTAGATGCAGTTTCAAGCACACGCCTTCTAGAAAAACAAATCAGTGCGTCCCCTTTTTTCACATGTTTAATATGGAATTCTTTTGATTCTACTTCGAGCGGCGTATCCCGACTGTATTCGTGGATCTCGATGTCCGATTCTCCTAACAGCTGCAAAAGCATCGGTTTGGAGTTCCTGCTCCCGATAATATGGACTTCATGTGCATTTGCTTTTGTAATCGCTTTGTACCACGAGAAGCCACGGTCCTTATCGGTAATCATTTGTGCTTCGTCAATGACGACGATATCATAACTTTCTTTTTCATGAAACATTTCCACCGTGCATGAAAAATGGTTAGCACCTGCTACGATTTTTTCTTCTTCACCGGTTTTCAGTGAGCACAGTGTTCCTTCAGCATTTAATTTATCATAAACCTCCAGCGCTAATAATCTTAATGGGGCTAGATATAAACCGCTGTTTGCCTGCTTCATTTGCTCTAGTGCATGGTGGGTTTTTCCCGTATTGGTTTCACCAATATGAAGAATATAACGAACTCTTCGACCAAGCGATGGATTGTACTCCTGACCAAAAATATCCTCCATCATTCTATTTTCTTCTTCACGTTTTCGTTGTAATTCTGCTTCTTCCTCTGCCTTTTTACGTTCTCTTTCGGAGTAGTCCTTTTCAAAAATTTGCTTATGAACGGTAAGGTCAAATGGAATTACTTCAATTTTCAATAAGTCCGAAAGATATTCCTCTTGAATATCTTCGATAAAATAATCTTCTACCTCATATAAAAGCTGCGTCATGCTCCCCTTTATGTAGGAAGGAGTCAGTTTTTCACCAAAAGCTTCTTCAAACTGTTCCTTCATCTCCTTCGGGAGTTTTTCCAAAACTCTTTGCGGGATCACTTCTGACAGAAAGTCAGAAATTAAGCTTTCATAGACAAAAAAATACGTCTGATATTCATACAAACTCCGTCCACTATGAACAGTTTTATGAATATCTCCAGTTAATTCCGCAAAAAAGGTTGCCACCGTTGTATAAGAATTAGGATTAAAATGACCCTCATCCACTAATTTTTCTTCCAGCGCAAAGGTATCGATGTTTTGAAACTTTACATTGTTCTTTATATCCGCATCCAATTGTTTCGCTGTAAAATGACGAACATAGAGATAAAGTTCAGCATAATCTTTCTCAAGCATATCGGCTGCCATTTCTCCTATCTCTTCTGATAAGATATGACGTAGTTCAGCCAAGCGGTTTGATTCTTGTCTCTTTATAAAATCTGCTTTTGCTTGGTAGTATCTTTGTTCCCATTCCTGTTCTTGATTTGCAAAAGTTTCCTCTGTCCATTCACTTACATGAAAGGGCTGAAACTCTCTCATTTCATCCCGGAAAAGTTTATTAATTAATTTGCGGTCCACTCCTTGAACCTCGTATCCTTTTTCCCGCAAAAATTCTTTCTTTTCATTCTTCGGGACATCATTGGTGACTTTATTCAGCCAAACATTGACCCAAATTTGCTCAAGATAATGGCCACGGTCATTTAAATATTCGTTAAAAGACGGCAAACTATCTTTAGATTCTAAATAATGATTCATATCTTCGATCACTTTATTCTTGGTATGTTCAATCGCTTGAGTGTAAACGGCGGTTAATTTATTCAACTTCTTCCCTCCTTTATCAGTATTTGGTATTTTTAGTTTATCACTTATTCAGCAACCGAACAAATATTCGGACTCTAAATTTCTCGTTTATTGCAATATTGGTCGACTAAATCCTCTATCTGATCTAGTTCAGGAAAATCCCCTGAAAATTCAAATTTGATTTCTTCAATGAATCGGTTCTTGTTGTTGTAAACATGAATGGCCCCATTTTGATGGCTGACACTATATTCTGGTACAAAGCGAAATCCGTTTCGTTCAATGGCTCCCATGATAATCCCCTTTTTTGAATTTTTTTTTAGTATTTACTATTGTACTGTGGTTAATCTTCCAAAAACAGAACGGTACTAAGAGAACAGGTCTAATCATATTCTCATAGGAGAATACAATTAGGAGGAGTGGGAAGTTAGGTGATAAACGTAAAGGTTCGTTTACGGCCGATTGTCAGCAAAATCAATTTACCCACTGTTTTGAAAACCGCTATCCTTCCGGGTGACTCTTTGGAAAGATTATTCATTGCAACCCAGGTCGGAGAGGTCTTTTTTTTAAGTAATGAAGGCATTAGGACTTTTTTAGATATTCGTCCTCGGATCATAAAACTTGGTTCATCTGGTGGTTATGATGAACGAGGATTGCTAGGGCTCACATTTCATCCCCAATTTTATTATAACGGGCTGTTTTATCTCCATTATTCAGTAGCAGGAACACAAGGTCCAGGTGTTCTTTCTGAATCTTTTACACCTAATCCTTGTGACCCCAGAACTATAAATCTAAGGTGGATAAATAGAGAAACTCAATATGACCATATCGATACAGTGGAGGAATGGATTTTACAATCAAATGGTCAACCTCAAAAACGAAGGACATTGCTTAATTTAAGAAGACCTTTTATGAATCATAATGGCGTCAACAGCTTGAACTTTTCACCTGAAACAGGAAAACTTGTTTTAACAACCGGGGATGGCGGATCAGGCTATGATCCATTTAATTTAAGTCAGGATGCGATGGAAATTGCAGGTAAGATCATTGAAATCGACGTTGGAAAAAATACAGGTATTACGAACCCACCCGTGGTCACACGTTTCAATGAAATTCCCATACCTATTCAGGAAACGCTTAGTATAATGGCAAATGGAGTTCGCAATATATCAGGCATTTCCTATCAAAGGGTTCATCACCAGTATATTAAATATGTGGGAAATGTTGGACAGGATTTGGAAGAGGCGATTTTTTCATTCGGTCATTATAATCCAATACCCGTTACTCAGCTTGTTCAAGCCACTTCAATGAATGTTAACCTTGACCCAGAAGGATTCGTTAACTTTGGCTGGCGGGGGTGGGAAGGTGCTTTTCCTACTTCATTTATCAGGGGCTGCACTAATAATCCGGCTTTAGATGAGAAAATAATTGCTTTTTACAATGAAGCAATAACTACTTCAGCGAGGCGTCTTCAGCCTTTGACTAGTTATTATCATAGAGATCCACGACCAGATAAGTTTAGTGGAACCGCACTAACAGGAGTGCAAGCCTATATGGGGCAAGCAATTCCCGCTTTATCGGGAAGCGTTGTGTTCATCGACCTTGCCCGGAAAGAATCTCAACCTCAGACTAGAGGGGCATTAGCTTACACCCATGTAAGACAGGATGGGAAACAAAATGATTTTAGTGTGATTAATACGGATTATGATTTTGGGTCACAAGCCGCTTACTATGTTAGTTTGGGAAGTAATCTAGATCAAACCAGACTATATTTAGGGGTTTATGGATCGATGAGGGTGACCGATTTGAACCAGGGTACTGTTTTTGAAATTGTTCCTTAATTCTTCCAAATATAAAAGGGAGTGGAGTAAATCCATTCCCTTCCTGGCTACGCGCCAATTTGTCATTAAAATTTAGTGAATTTCAGTTTGAAATCACCTTTATATGGAACATGTTCAACGGTTATCGTTATGTTTTTACCATCTTTGTCTTTACCCATTCTTTTATAGGTAAATTTCTTTTCATTCAGCTCTGTTAGTTCCAGAACTGCACCGTACTTCATTCCTAATGAAACATGGGCTCTTATCTTATTACCGTGTACAACATCGTAATAGCCGTAATCACCACGGCTTGCACCTGTTTTCGCATCGAAAAATTCATATTTATTTGTCTTATAATCATATTTTGCAAGACCTAAAAAGTTTGCGTTATAGGCAGATACATCATTGCCGTTTTCATCTAATGCCACAGTTCCTTGCCAAAGGGTATCTGATAGAATTTTATCTCCATCCTTATCTGTAACAATTTCCCCCGTTTTTGTTACCAAGCTTTTATCTGGATCCGTAAAAGATAGATTTGTTTCTTTATATGGAATATGATCAACAAATACCTCTACTTCGTTACCATTCGCATCTTTTCCCATTCTCTTATAAGTAAATATGTCTTTATTAAGTTTTGTTATTTCAACAACAGCTTGGTAACCCATTGATTCAGATAGTAATACTCTATTCTTTCCATCATTGGTGATAAAGAACGTTCCTTTGTCACCGCGGCTCTTTTTTGTGCTTTTATCAAAAAATTCATATCTCGAGGTTTTATCATCATATTTTGCAAGACCAATAAAGTTTGCATTCTCCTTTGTTAAGTCATTTTTATCCTTATCATATACTTTAGTACCTTGCCAATTTGTGCTACTAAGAATATTAGCGAATTCCTGTCCTTTTGTTTCCTTATTTTGCTTATTTCCCTTGTTTTCTGTTTGTTCTTGCTTTTGGTCATTTGTTTGTGCTTGTGTGATTGTGCTGCATCCTGAAATAACTAAAGTTAACCCAAGAAGAATAGATGGTAACATTTTTGCTTTTTTGTTCATTTTATTGTCTCCTCATTTCTTTATTTTGGTGTCAATTACATGGTTTTGTTCCGGATTAAGTCTTTATACAACCTAGTTATTTTGCCCCTGCTTTTACCAATATATTTTCAATCTCGTTAAAACCTTTCTTTCGTGCATGCTGTAAAGGAGTTATATTATTTCGATCGGGAATATTCACATCTGCCCCATGATCGATCAACAATTGCACTGTTTGCTGCTGTTTTTCATCACCATTATTCAAAATGATAGCTTCAAGTAAAGCAGTCCAGCCAAGATCATTTATATGATTTATATCGATATTAGTATTGGTAAGAAGTTCTTTAATAACATCTACATATCCATGCTCTGAGGCAGGGATTAAAGCAGTTCCTCCATACCGGTTTGTTATAGATGGGTCGGCACCAGCTTTAATCGTAAGTTTTAAAATTTCAATATACCCTTCAGCACCAGCATAAAGGAAGGGGTTATTTTCCATATCATCCTGAATGTTGACGTCTGCTCCCGCGTCAATAAGTATTTTTGCAGTCTTTGCATCGTTGTTGTATGTCGCAATCATTGTGGCAGTTCGCCCTTCTGAGTCCTGTGTATTAATATCGACACCTTCCTCAATCAACCTTCTAACGGTATCCGCCTCTTTGGCTTTTACTGCTTGAATCAGTTGTTCCTCCATATCTATCACTACCTTTATCTCATTCTCCTGATTATTTGAATTACCATCATTAACAGAGACACATCCATGAAGAATGAGTATAGTTCCAATGGCTATTGCTTGGCGCCCCCACATGATTTTCACCACCTGTCGGTATTTTGTATTTGCTATCCTCCCTCATTCATTTGGCCATACATTTATGTTAATATGTAATTTTAAACTCCCTCGAAAGAATTTCTTAAAAAAAGATAAACTTTTTCAGAAAATTTCTTCATGTTTATAAAAATATCCGCCACCTTATGTGACGGATATTTTTTATATTTAGTTTAAACATTGAATCGATAGCCTGCTCCCCAAACCGTTTCCAAATATTTAGGATGTGCAGGATCCTTTTCAATTTTACCGCGTATTTTTCTGATATGGACGGTCACGGTTGACACATCTGCTGCCATTTCATAGCCCCAAATATGTTCATATAGCTGCTCTTTGTTCAAGACTTGATTCGGGTGATTCACAAGAAATACCAACAAATCAAATTCCTTTGTTGTGAACGATGTCTCCTCACCGTTAAGATAGACTTTACGTGCTGACTTATCAATCGTAATCTCTTTAACCTTAATCATATTTGATTTTGTTTGATTTCCAGCTAGTCGTTCATATCGATCTATATGTGCTTTCACCCTAGCTACCAACTCACTTGGACTAAAAGGCTTGGTAATATAATCATCTGCTCCTAAACCGAGACCTCGGATTTTATCGATATCCTCTTTTTTTGCGGAAACAAACAGAATCGGAATATTTTTCACTTGACGTACTTGTTTGCATATATCAAACCCATTTACGCCAGGGAGCATGATGTCTAAAATAATCAAATCATAATCATTTTCAAGTGCCATTTGGAGTCCTAAATCACCACTATGTTCAACATCTACAAGAAACTGGTGAATCTCTAAGTAATCTCTTTGTAATTCTGCGATACTTACTTCATCTTCGACCAATAATATCTTTTTCATTTATTCACACCTTTCTTCAAAGAAAAGAAAACACTTGTACCTTTGCCTTTCTCGCTCGTTGCCCAAATCTCGCCTTCGTGCTCTTCAATGATGTGTTTGGCAATGGCTAGTCCTAATCCACTTCCCCCGGTCCGAGAATTTCTAGACTTTTCTGCCCGATAAAATCGATTAAAAATATATGGCAACGAAGAAGGTTCTATTCCATAGCCATTATCTGTTACTTCTACAACGACATCAAAAGGGCCTTCATGCAGTTGAATTGAAATATACTGATCATCTTTATTCATATACTTCACACAATTGTTAATGAGATTTACTAAAACACGCTTTAACTTTTCTCGGTCAGCAGTCACATAGATCGGTTTATTTGGTGAATGATGGTGAATCTGTATCCCTTTTTGAACTAAATCGAGATGAAGTTTCTCTACAAAATCTTTCATGTATTCAACCAGTTCAATCGTTTCAAAAGTGAAGGACTCCTTCTTTAAATCTAGTTTTGAAAATAAAAACAGTTCATCGATTAATGTATCCATATCCCTTGCTTTGACATGAATGGTGGTTAAATACTTCTCCATTTTCTCTTGGGTATTTGCTACACCGTCTTTTATTCCCTCAACATAACCAATAATCGACGTAATCGGTGTTTTTAGATCATGTGAAATATTTGAAAGAAGTTCTTTTCGATTTTCCTCATATTGAAGTTGGAGGGTGATCGACTCCTTTAGTTTAAGTCTCATTTCCTCAAACGTTTTATTTAATTGTCCGATTTCATCATTGGAAGTTGTTTTGATTTCAAAATGTAAATCACCCGATTTAATCCGTTCTGCACCCTCTTTAAGAATGGAAATCGGCTTGATAATGCTTCTTGACACTAAATAGTTTAATATCCCAATAATCATGATAAATAGAAGCAGTAAAAGTCCTAATAAAATGGGAAACAGCTCTTGAATCAATTGAGTATTTGAGCTTACCTTCCTTAAAACAAAAATACTTCCTTTACTTTTGTCTGAAAAATAAAAATCAAACTTTACATAAGTAAAATAAAAGTCATTGAGTTTAATGGAATCCCGCGTATTTATATTCGTTTCCTCAAACTTAGGAAGTGACGTAACCAAAGCCTGCTGGTCTAATGTAGAAGTCGCATACTCTATAATGTTTTCTTTTCTAACGACAATTTTGATATCTTGCTGTTCAAGCTTCTTCAGTTGCTCTTTATTTAATAGCTGCTCAGGGTTATTTTTCGCCAAAAGTTTTAAATCAAGAAAAACACTTTCCTCAACTGGAGTCAAAGGTTTTTGAAGATATGATTTCTTATAAAAGTTCGCAATCGAATTTACATCGCCCGTTATCGTAAAAAGCAGCAAATAACCAGCAGCTAAAAACAAAGAGATAGAAAAAACAATGACCCCCACGTATGACAACAGAAACCTCATTTTAATGGACATACTTCACCTCCAATCCATTACTTTCAACTAAATTACCATCAAGATAATTGAACCATATCACACAAATCTTAAAAATTTCGAAAAAATAAAGAAAAAATCTAAAAACAGGTTAAAAATATACAAAAAACGCTGCATAAACAGCGTTTTTGCATAAATGGTGCCTGTCACCTTTTAATGTCACCTTTTAGTGAACATCATGCTTCTTGAAGTTTCCACCTTTTACTTCTGCTACGTCATATACGATAACAAAGGCATTCTCGTCAATTTCGTTAATGATTTCTTTCATTTTGCTATCTTCTAAACGGTTAATCACGCAATTGATTTCTTTGAATTTTTCGTTTGAATATCCGCCTTCTACTATGTTATACGTTGCCCCGCGTCCTAAGTTTTCACGAATTTTCTCAACCATTAATTCGGGTTGATTGGTAATGATTTTAAAGGTTTTAGCACCACTTAAACCTTCTTCCACGATATGTATAACCTTAGATGCGATATAATAAGCGATTGCGGAAAGAATGGCTCCTTGAAAACCAAAGACTGTAGATACAACAATAAAGACAAACATGTTTAAAAATAAAATAAGATCGCTGGTACCAAAAGGTAGTTTACGTGAAAGTAATACGGCTAACATATCAATTCCATCTAATGCGCCGCCATTTCGTAATGCTAACCCCATTCCAAAACCGATGATAATTCCACCAACAACCGTTATTAACAAGGTATCTCCTTCAATAATCGGTGTTAAATGATGCATCAAGAGCGTTCCGATTGCTAACGAGGCTATTCCAATAACTGAATAAATGGCAAAACTCGTGCCAATCTGTTTATATCCTAAAAATACGAATGGAATATTCAGCACTGCAATGAGGAGTCCTAGAGGTAATCCGATTAATTTAGAACCAACGATACTCAGTCCAGTCACACCGCCGTCTGATACATTATTGGGAATTAATACAGTTTCTAGTCCATATGCAGTAATAAAAGCCCCAATAATAACCAATAACGCACGTATAATCATTTTTCCTTTATTGGGTTTTTGTTTAGTGTTTGCACTCACTTTATCTCCTACTTTCGTAACCCTTATATAGTTTCAGTTTTTCCCTTTATGTATTTCACACTGTTCCACCTTTCCGATTTTTTCATTATATTCGAAACTACCTAGTTAAACAAAAATAAGCATTCGAAGCAGGAAGATCTCGAAATACTGGCGCATAACCCAAAATACTGGCGCATGGTTCCAAAGAGAAAAGACCAAATCGATATCCGATTTGGTCTACTAATGAATTGTTATTCTCCATAGTTTCACACATGATAAGGGAATGACCTAACTAAGTGGGCACACCCACTTCTAATTATGCTGTTGTATAAACTTCCTTCTTATTTAATCCATGCCGAATCGTAGCTTGTGCTGCCGCTAATCTAGCCAACGGCACACGGTATGGTGAACAGCTGACATAGTCAAGTCCAGTTTTGTAACAGAAATCAATCGATGATTTTTCACCGCCATGCTCTCCACAAATTCCTGTTTTTAATGTAGGTTTAGCTCCACGGCCGAGTTTAACCCCCATTTCTACCAATCTGCCAACACCATCTTGATCAAGAACTGCAAACGGATTTTCAGGCAGCACCTTATTTTCGATATAGTTCTGAAGGAATTTGCCTTCTGCATCGTCACGGCTGTATCCGAATGTGGTTTGCGTTAAATCGTTTGTACCAAATGAGAAGAAATCAGCTTCTTCCGCAATTTGATCAGCGGTAAGCGCCGCACGTGGAATCTCAATCATTGTTCCAATCGTATACTCAAATTGCTTTCCTGTCTCTTCCTGAACCTTTACAGCCGCGTCGATCACAAGCTGGCGCATTTGTTTTAACTCATTGACATGACCAACAAGTGGAATCATGATTTCAGGCTGAACTTCCAGCCCTCTGTCAGCAAGCGTAGCCGCAGCATAGAAAATCGCCTTTGCCTGCATTTCATAAATTTCAGGATAAACCATTCCGAGACGGCATCCGCGATGTCCAAGCATTGGGTTGTATTCATCTAATTGTCGAACCTTTTTCAATAGTAACTCTTTCTTTTTCAGTTCAGGTGAAGCAGGATCAAGAATTTGCAGCTTCGTCACTTCGACTAACAACTCTTCTTTATCTGGTAAAAACTCATGTAATGGCGGGTCTAATAAACGAATGGTTACAGGGAAACCTTGCATAGCTTCAAAAATACCTTCAAAATCACCTTGCTGCATTGGGAGCAGTTCCTCCAGGGCTTCCATTCGCTCTTTGTACTGTTCAGCTAAAATCATTTTTTGAACGATCGGAATTCGCTTTAAGTCCATAAACATATGTTCAGTCCGGCACAATCCGATTCCACCTGCACCAAATTCAAAGGCTTTTTGTGCGTCCTCTGGATTATCGGCATTGGCACGTACACCAATTTTTCTTTCTTGATCAGCCCATGCGAGTAAAAGCTGGAATTCTTCAGAAAGCTGCGGTTCAATCATTGGAATTTCCCCAAGCATAATTTCACCTGTTGAGCCATCAATGGTAATGACATCACCATATTTGATGACCTTTTCGTCAACGGTAAATTGCTTCGCTTTTACATCAATCTTCAGTGCATCACATCCGCAAATACACGCTTTACCCATACCGCGGGCCACTACTGCAGCATGACTTGTCATACCTCCGCGGCTCGTAACGATAGCTTGCGCGGCCACAATTCCATGAATATCATCAGGAGTAGTTTCTGGACGAACAAGAATGACTTTTTTTCCAGCATTGCCGAGCTCCTCCGCTTCATCTGCATCAAACACAACTTGGCCAGTTGCCGCGCCTGGTGATGCTGGCAAACCTTTTGCCAAAAGCGTACGCTGATATTTATCATCAATTCGGCGGTGAAGAAGCTGATTGAGTTGATCGGGATCAACACGAAGCAAGGCAGTTTTTTTATCAATAATTCCCTCTTCCACCATTTCTACGGCAATACGAATCGCTGCTTGGGCTGTCCTCTTACCATGACGGGTTTGAAGAATAAATAATTGACCACGTTCTACAGTAAATTCAATGTCCTGCATTTCCTGATAATGCTGTTCAAGACGTTTGCATGTGTCAGCAAATTGCTTGTAAACGGCAGGCATTTCATCCTTTAAGGTTTGAATTGGCTGTGGCGTACGGATTCCTGCAACCACATCTTCCCCCTGAGCATTAATGAGGTACTCACCGTAAAGAACATGTTCGCCCGTTGAAGGGTTTCGAGTAAAGGCTACACCTGTGCCTGAATCATTTCCCATGTTTCCGAACACCATACTTTGAATATTTACAGCCGTGCCAAGGTGGTCAGGAATTTTATTTAAGCGGCGGTAGACGATTGCACGCTGATTATTCCAAGAATCAAACACCGCATTAATCGCAAGAAATAGCTGTTCCTTTGGATCCTGTGGAAATTCTTTTCTAGTATGCTTTTTAACTATTCCTTTGTATCCCTCGATGACCTCTTTCCAGTCTTCAGCAGTCATTTCCGGGTCAGAACTATAGCCTTTTTGCTCACGTGTTTCCTCTAACAATTGTTCAAAATAAAACGTATTGATATCAAGGACCACATTACTGAACATCTGGATGAATCGACGGTATGAGTCGTAAGCAAAACGCGGATTATTCGTTAGTCTACCCATGCCGACAACTGTTTCATCATTCATACCTAAGTTCAATACGGTATCCATCATCCCTGGCATTGAAAATACTGAACCTGAGCGGACAGAAACAAGCAGCGGATTTTCTGCGTCTCCCAGCTTTTTCCCCATTTTCTCCTCTAGGGTGCTTAAAGCTCCTAATACTTGACTCTCAACAAGCGATGGAATGGTCTTTCCTGCGTCATAATAAGCATTACATGCTTGTGTCGAAATGGTAAATCCATAAGGGACAGGTAAGCCAATACGTGTCATTTCAGCCAAGTTTGCCCCTTTTCCTCCGAGTGTTTCCTTCATATTTCCATTTCCTTCATGAAACAAGTAAACGAATTTTTCCATCATTATAAGCTCCTCTCTTTTTTCAGCACTTCTAATATTAATCCAGCTGTTTCTTCAATTGCTTTATTTGAAACATTGATAATTGGACAGCCTACTCGTTTCATAATTTTTTCAGCATAATCCAGCTCATCAAGTATTCTTTCGAAGCTTGCATAACTTGCTTTGGAACCTAATCCTAAAGCCTTCAACCTTTCAAGACGAATTTCATTTAATTTATTAGGAGAAATAATTAAGCCAATACAATTCTTTCTCGGAATCTCAAATAATTCCTCTGGCGCAGGTACCTCTGGAACCAAAGGAACATTGGCCACCTTAAAGCGTTTATGCGCTAAATACATCGATAATGGTGTCTTCGATGTCCTTGAAACACCAATTAAGACAATATCAGCCTTAAGAATACCTCGGGGATCACGGCCATCATCATACTTAACCGCAAATTCAATAGCCTCTATTTTTCTAAAATACTCTTCATCTAGTTTTCTCATTAATCCTGGTTGATGATGAGGAGTCTTATTGAAACTAGTGGTGAAGGCATTCATCAAGGGGCTAAGCAGATCCACTGCCATAATGTTTTCTTCTGCGGCCCGGCGATCTAAATATTCCTTTAAAACCGGAATGACGATCGTGTAGGCAATAATGGATTTACCGCCGCTGCTTCTTGCAAGAATAAGAACATCCTCAATATCTTCAAAATCATCAACATAGGAATTACGGCGTATCTCAACGTTTCCTCCGTTAAATTGTGTCGCTACCGCTTTTACTACAAACTCAGCTGTTTCACCAACCGAGTCCGAAACCACATAGACAACTTCCTTCTCTCCTAAAATCACTGCCACTCCCCTTTATACTGAATTTTGCTCCATTATTTCTAGATATGCTCGAGTAATCGTTGTTTTCGTAATCCGACCGACAAGTAAATATGTATTGTTTACCGGATTGATTGCTTTCACTATGGGTAAGGAGTCAATGTGATTTGTAATCATCTTTTTTGCAGCCTCTAACAAAGTTTCATCAGGTGTTATGGTTATAATGTTAGGCATTCTTGTCATAATGACGCTGCAGGGTAGTTCTTGCAAGTCTTTATTACCAAGGGCTGTTCTTAGTAAATCTTTTCTCGAAATCACACCCGCTAAATAGCCGTCGCTGTCAACCGCATAAAGCGTTCCGACATCTTCTAAAAAAAGCTGAACAATCGCATCATATACAGAAGTCGATTTTTCAACGACGATAGGGTGGGCTTTATAATCTGCAACTTTTTGGAGAATGAATTGTTCCGCCTGCTGCTTTACCTCATGGTTATGATTGAAAAAATAACCGACGCGAGGTCTGGCGTCCAAATTTCCTGCCATCGTTAAGATTGCTAAATCTGGTCTTAAGGCTGCTCTTGTTAAAGATAGCTTTTCTGCAATTTGCTGCCCCGTAATTGGCCCGTTTTCCTTCACAATCTTAAGAATTTCATCTTGGCGTTTCGTTAGTTTAATCACATTGACCCCCTTTTCAATTTAATCATGTTATATTATATGATGAAATTTTAAATGTGCTATACTTATTACTATATAGTATATTACATTTATACAATATAGGGAACAATTAGTTCAACATATTTTTGACAATTTTTTTAACGGGTTAATAGAGATAGTCTTTTTTACCCAATGATGAGCTCATCCTTGGCTAGTGTATGGGCTCTGCTTTCGGAAAGACCATGGCTGTATAGTTTCAGCAAAAAAAGAATCCTACCGTTGAGATAGGATTCTTATCTATTTTTGACAAACCGGACAGAAGAATGTTTTACGAGACGAAATCATTTCCTTTACAATCGTACCACCACATCTCTTACAAGTCTCACCTTCCCGGTCATAAACCAAGCAGAGATTATTATAGCCACCCGTTAGGTTGTCACCTTGAAAAAGAGGATTTTCCATGTAACCCCCATGTTTCAGCGCATCAAGGAGTACATGTTTCATTGACTCGTAAAGTTGGTTTCTTTCAATCTCCTCTATGTCTTCAATACTCCGTTTCGTTTTAATTCTTGCGTGATAACAGATTTCGTCCGAGTAACAATTTCCAATACCGGCAATAAACTCTTGATCGAGGAGTTTTGTTTTAATTTTCCCCCGTCTGTCACCAAGCAGCTTTAAAAAGGCATGTGCTGTAAAGGATGGGTCCAATGGCTCAGGACCCAAAGAAGATAATTCCTTTTGGACATCCTGTTCTCTGTATAAATGTAAATAACCAAGTCGAAGCCCAATAAAATATAGATGATGATTTCTGAACGATATACGAACCTGAATCGTCCGGTTAGGCTTGTCTTCTTCTGTTCCAAAATACATCCAGCCGCCTAGCATTAAATGCAGCAGCATAACCTGCCCATTATCTAAATGAAAAAGTAAATGCTTCCCTCTACGATTGACAGTCAGAATCTTGTGATTTGTGATGGTATTAATGAAGATAGTTGGGTTCACATTAACTGATTTCTCCCGGTTGATTTGTACCTGAGTAATTGTTTGCCCCGCTATTTTTTGATTTAACAATCTCCGGTAATTTTCCATTTCCGGCAGTTCAGGCATAAATTCTCTTCCTCTCTGCTACTTTTTTCATATCATTTCCCCGAAAACGCAAAAAAACCGAACTTTTTATAGTTCGGTTTATGTATCAATATTCATTTTATGTATCAATATTCATTGAGTGGGCCTAAATGGACTCGAACCATCGACCTCACGCTTATCAGGCGTGCGCTCTAACCAGCTGAGCTATAGGCCCATAGTTTTATGGAGCGGGTGATGAGAATCGAACTCACAACATCAGCTTGGAAGGCTGAGGTTTTACCACTAAACTACACCCGCATTTAAGTGCCCTATCAATAGTACATGAAATATTATAGCACCCTACCATGAAGTTGTAAACTACTTTTTGAAGTTGTAAACTACTTTTTATCTTCTTGGAAATGTGTAAGCTTTTTCAATAGTTCCAATGAATCCCCTGCTGCCATAAACTCACCATTAACAATCGCATAAGGAGATTTTTTGCAATCCTCACATCTACTTTGACAATGATACTCTTTATATTCAATATTTCTTTTACTAAGGAAATTACTATATTGATTTTGTAAATCTTCAGTTAGAAAACGATCGAGGTTTTTTTCACAAAAATCAATTGTCAATTTCTTTTCTTTTGCAAAAAGTTTTGAAATAAAATTCATTTGTTGAACATCTCCACTGTCTATCATCTTACATTAAGTATATCAATTTTGACACAAAAATTCTCTAAATAAACATATAAAGAGCAACCATTTCAAAATCTAAGGTTGCTCTTTATTATTTATATATGAAGCTTTTATCTTTTTGAATGTTTCTTTTCAATTTTCGCCTCGATTCTCTCCATTGCTTTAGTATCACTTTTTAATTCCTGCTTATTTTCGTCTACTAATTTTTTAAAACTAATATTACGTTTCCTCATTTGTTTCTCCACCTTTCTTATGTTTTCATTATACATAATTTAGAAAGGTTAAAATCAAGTAAAATATTACAACTTTTTGAACTTTTTTATATTATCCGAAAATTTAAAATGAATGAGGATGGACATTAGTTATAAAAGCCACCATTATAGCAGCTCTAAATCCTTTTCTTTCCCCGTTGAAGGATTAAAGGATTTTTACATAAAAAATATTATTTGCGACAAATTATAATATGAGGAGGTGTAAAAAATTGAGAAGAAAAAATTTTCCAAATTACTCATTAATCCTAGTTACTATAACAGGATTGGTTTTACTTCCGTTCGCCATTTTAAAACGTTCATTTAAAGATTGGCTTATCGTATACCTTGTAAGTTTTATTGGTAATTTTTTCTCAGATGAATTTTTAGTAAAAAGAGGCTATTTAAAATACCCTAAAAGGCTTTTCCCAAAGTATAAAATCCACCTCCCATTTGATTTTATTCATTACCCTTTAATACTGCTTTATTATAATCAGTGGACTTTGAACAGCAAACCCGTCGGAATTATTTTAAAACTTTTCCCTTTTGTTATACCGCAAACAATCATAGAGACCATAGCTTCAAAGAAAACTAACCTCATTAAATGGAAAAAGGGATGGACTTGGTATCACTCTTTAATAAGTCTTTGTTAAAACTGTTAATTTGCAGAGGTATTATTGCAACGATTAGAACAATAAACAAAGGTAAAATTTCAGTAAGGTAAATTGGTATTTAGGAGCATTCTATATTTTGTAGACAAACTATTATTAAATAAATGGAGGTGGATGAATAATGAGCAATGAAAACACAGAAGCACCAAATACTATTAAATATAGCATATGGAATACACGAACTGACGAACCTATACCTGCAATCAAAGATAAAATTGTTGAATCCATTGAAAAACCTATCCATAAATCAAACGCAACAAATAATCGTGACTAACTAGATGGTATATAAAAATAGAGCTGCATATTGCAGCCCTCCTTACTTACCCCATTTGTGTTGCTGGAAACTCAATCGTAACGGTTGTTCCTTTACCTTTTTCGCTATCAAAGTGGATGGTTCCTTTATACTTTGTAGCAATATTAAAGCAGATCATCATTCCTAGGCCTGTTCCTTTACTTTTTAACGAGTAAAATGGAGTTCCAAGAGAATCGATTTCTTCCTTTGACATCCCATGTCCAAAATCGGTTACATTAATTTTTACCCAGTCCTTTTCACTTTCAGCGGTAACGACAACAGAATCACCGTCTTTAGAAGCTTCAAGGGCATTTTTAATTATATTGATTATTAGCTGTTTAAATTCAATCGTATTCGCAGCGATATAACAATCTTCAACCATATTTAGTACAATCTCATTGTCATGGAGGAGGCCGTACGTGTTGAGTAAATCTGTTACACTTTGAAGAACACTCTTTACATTTACAAGTTCAAGTTCAGTGTCTTTATCGGGCTTGGCTATAGATAAAAATTGAGAAATTACCTGTTCTGCTGTGTTTAATTCATCGATGAGTAACGAGTAATGCCGCTTATTATTTTCTTTATATGTAGTTTCTTTTTCGTATAACTGTAAGAACCCTTTAACGACTGTTAATGGATTTCTAATCTCATGTGCCACTGCAGCGGCGAGCTGTCCAGTTGTTTTTAGACGTTCTGTTTGTTTAATTTGCTCATAGTAGAGCTTCTGTTTCTCCAACCGTCCATATGATAAATAAAAAATAAAATAAAGAATGGCTTGGCTTCCTAAAAAGTTAATACTATTTCCGATTAAGTCTTCACTTATATAAGGAAAAAGATCTCCTCTATCAACGAACGCAACATAACTAAAAAGACCTATGACGGAAAGAGTATTTAATAATAACGAAAGATAAAAAAGTTTCGTATCAAAAAACAAAATAGAAATAGCAGGAATAAAACATAAAAATAGAAAGTTCGACCAAGTATTCGGATATATAAAGAAGATGGTATAAAAGTATGTAGATGCCACGACGATTATAATAATTCTAAAAACATGTGACTTAAATATAGGATAAATCAGCAGACAAATAGAAAAAAAGAAAACTAAAACACCATGTGTAATATAGCCTGGTCCAGGATGATGAAGAAGTGGATTATCTGCAAACAGCCCAAGCAGCATAAGTGCCATCACCACTATTACTGTGCTGTAATATAACTTTAGATTAAATTGAGTATGTTTATTCTTCATACGAACCCCTTCTGCTCGAAGCCCAATCTTAATTTGTATCAAACTACCTATATTCTAACATATAAGTAAGAAAAAGCCGTTAGCCACTTTTTTATGCGTTACAATTAAAGACTTATTTGTTGAACAAGTAATCACCAATAACATGAAATTTAAACTCGTTTATTAATTTGTTTATTTAACTTACAAAAATATATTTACTTTTAGAAATTACAAATTATAATTAAAATTACCTAGTATTTTCAGGTAATTTTTTCCCGAACGGAGTAGAATATATGAATAAGAAAACGGACGATTTTACCCCTTCAAAAATTGTAATGGAAATTAATTCGCTGAGGATATATTTAGTCAATATTGGAAAAACGAAAGGTCTTACTCATCCAGATACGATAAAAATTAGTCAAGAGCTGGATTTATTGATCAATAAATACCAGCATTCAAAAGTCTTATAATTTATTTCATTTACTCTTTTTTGCCTTATCTCAACTTCGTTTTAATAACCGACAACATCGCCTTTACCCATATTTCATTCCCCCTTTATAAATCGTAACCAATTATGAATCACTAAAAATTATTCTTCAATTAGATTGCATCTTAAGTTGAATAGAAAAAGAAAACAAAAGAAGCACTCAAAATTTTGAGCACTTTTAGAAATAAATTAAAGTAGGTTCGGGCTCCGTTTCACGCTTTAAGTGTTTTTAGTAAAAAAATGTCAATCAGATATATTTTAACTTAAACTATTACGTTTCTTGGTTATTGATTGTATTGTTAACTAAGTTTTGAGTTGCATCTCGAGACGAAACTGCCGGATTTTCAATAGCTTGCTGCACGTAGTTTAAAGCGGACTGATTTATGTTTTTAAATATTTTCATTTTATTTTCAGGATCGTTCTGATTTCGATTACTTTCCTTCATTGTCAATTCCTCCATTGTTTTCTTTCATCTTTTTATTCTTTGATTTATTTTGAAAAATAAACATACAATTCGCCGCATGTAATTCAGAGTCCTTTTTTACCTAACATTTCCTTTATCTTCCCTATACCATTGTGTATTTTATAGCACTAACTTATACTAAATAATGTAAGTTTATCTGAATGATTAATCAATAATATAAAGGGGGTAGTTTTATGAAGTTAGGTGCATTTTCTGTCAGTTTAAATGTAAAAGACATACATGTATCAAAAGAGTTTTACGAAAACCTAGGATTTCACGTCTTTGGTGGTGACATTTCTCAAAATTGGCTGATTATGAAGAATGAAAATTGCATTATCGGGCTATTCCAAGGAATGTTTGAAAAGAACATCCTGACTTTTAATCCTGGGTGGAATGAAAATGCCGGAAATCTTGAATCATTTACAGACATTCGAGACCTTCAAAAGCAGTTTAAGGAAAAAGGGATAACAATGCTCTCTGAAGCAGATGAAACTACTGAAGGACCAGCACATTTTATAATCGAAGATCCAGATGGCAATCAAATCCTTGTGGATCAACATCGTTAAAAACAAATTCAAGGGCACAAGAAAATACATAATTCTTTTTATCTCAGGTCCCCATACTCCTCTATTAGGATCATTAAATTTAAACAAAAACACTCACAAACGTTGTCGTTACAACATTTGTGAGTGTTTTTAAGTATTATTCTGCTTCCCCAACTACTGTAAATCTTTCATTTATATGCTTAGGATTTTCGACTTCGTCCATTACAGCAATAGCAAAGTCTGCATAACTAATATAACTGTCACCTTTTGAATTAACGAGAAGGTGATCTTTCCCTGACTGGTAAGAACCTGTTCTTTTTCCTTCAGGATTAAATACAGCAGAAGGGCTGATAAATGTCCATGTTAAGTCCGCTGATTCCTGTAATTCTTGCAGATTCCTTCCTTGACCCATAGCCGTTGGTTTAACAAAATCCGGGAATTCAGGAGTATCAATTAGTTTCACGGTTTTGTTCTCGTCGACAAAAAGACTTCCAGCTCCGCCAACAACGATTAATTTGGTACTTGTTCCTTTTAGTGCTTCAATTAACGCATGACCTGCATCGACGTGTGCTTGTTCCTCTCCAAGCGGTGCTCCAAAAGCGTTAATTACAACATCAAACGCATTTACATCACCAGTTGTTAATTCAAACACATTTTTCTCAATAGCGGCTGTATTTTTATCTTGAAGCTTAGACGCATCTCTTACAACTGCTGTTACATGATGTCCCCTGCTTACTGCCTCTTTCAAAATCAGACTTCCAGCTTTCCCACTTGCTCCTATAACAGCGATGTTCATGCTAAATTCCTCCGAATCGTTATTTGCTTGTTGCTTTTTTCACCACTGGCGCAACCTCAGTTGCTATTAATTCAATGTTTTTGACTACTTTATTATAAGGTAATCCGCCTATATCAACTTGTGCCAGGAAACGAGTATGGCCAAAAAGCTCATGTTGGCGAAGAATCTTTTCTACTATTTGCTGCGGACTCCCTACGAATAAAGCTGTATTTGGACTAGCCATATTTTCGAAGTCATCTCTTGACATCCTTGTTCCCATTCCTCGTTGACGATTCACGTAGGACCAATAGTTCGAATAGTAAGGAAAGAATTCGTCTTTGGCTTGCTGTGTCGTGTTAGCAAGGAAGGTATGACCTGTTACACCCACTTTTAATACTTCAGGGGAATGACCTGCCTCCAACCCGGATTTTCGGTATATGTCCACAAGCGGCTTAAAACGCAATGGATTACCACCTAAAATGGCCAGTGCCATGCCTACCCCGAATCTCCCTGCACGAACGGCACTTTCAGGGGTACCGCCAACACCAATCCAAATCGGCATTTGCTCCTGTAGCGGTCGTGGTGAAATTTCTGCATTCCTCAAGGAAGGACGAAAGTTTCCCGACCAAGTGACTTTCTCATTTTTGTTTAGTTTTAAAAGTAAATCCATATGTTCGGTAAAAAGCTCATCATAATCATTTGTACTATACCCAAAAAGAGGGAATGATTCAATAAACGCACCTCGGCCTGCTAAGATTTCTGCACGTCCGTCTGATAACAAATCCAATGTTGCAAAATCCTCGAATAAGCGAACAGGGTCAAGGGTACTTAACACACTGGTTGTACTCGTTAATCGAATGCGCTCGGTTACTTGAGCAATGGCAGACAAAATAACGGCTGGAGAAGAGACGGCATAATCTAACCGATGGTGTTCCCCTACCCCAAAAACATCCAAACCTGCTCCATCAGCTAGCTTTGCAGCTTCAATGATTTCTTTCACTCGTTGGTGCGCTGTAATCGTTTTTCCTGTTAGAGGATCCGGACCAATATCTGCAAGTGTGTAGATACCTATTTCAATACCGTTATGTTCAATCGTGGACAATCAGATACCTCCCCATCTTATACTGCTAACTCAACTCGATCTCCAGATGGATTATGAGTTACAAATTTATTATTTTCTTCCATAACATCGGCCATTACATTATCAGGCTGTTCTAGAGACAAAATACTTTTTTTACCATTGCTTGTTAGTTTGGCTGTTGAAGCTGTTTGTTCTAAAATATCGAAACCAAACATCTTGATAAAATGTTAAAGAATGCTGCAATTTTCTACTTGATTTTAACATGCTCTGCAAATGTTGTTGGTTTACTACGAAATCCCATAAATAGCTCTCCAAGAGTCATTTCTTATGATTGAAAAATCTTTTGATCCAATGAGATTTGCGATTTATCAGCTAATACAAAATAAATGGATATCACAAGTAAAATAAGTTCCAGTTCATACCCTGCCATTTGACCATTGCCGAGAAACCCAAGTGAAAGTTTCGCAGAAAAAATAGCACCTGCCATAATTAGCGCAAATAATACAGAAACAATTCGTGTTCCGAGTCCTAGAATCAAAGCAATACCGCCTATTAGTTCAATAAGGGCCACTACATACGCCATAAACCCAGGAATTCCAATACTGTCAAAAAAGCCTGCTGTATTTGTAATTCCACCTTGAAACTTTGATAATCCGTGAATAAAGAATGTAAGACCTAAAACAGCTCAAACGAAAACTTTTCCTAATTCATTTTTATTCATTTGTTATGATCCTTTTCTCAGTTAGTTACTTTATGTAAGTTAGTATATTTGTGTAATTATATTTTGTCAAGTAACTATATTATTATTTGTAATTTAAATTATGTTTATTGTGGTATACTAGACAATATAGAGAGGTGTTATTACTATGAAGCAGCCGACAATTTGTCCACGATTTGAAAAAGCGATTTCGCTTTTAAGTCAACGATGGACTGCGTTAGTTATCTATCAATTATTATCAGGACCGCAAAGATTTAGTGAAATTCAATCAGCGATTGGTATAAGTGGAAAAGTATTATCAGAGCGTTTAAAGGACTTAGAACACCAAGATGTTGTTAAACGTAAAGTGATACCGGAAACACCTGTGGTCATTGAGTATTCATTAACAGAAAAAGGTCTTTCACTTGAACCGATTCTAAGAGAAATCGAAAAATGGTCCCAGCTTTGGGTTCCACCTGTAAGTATAAGTGAGTGATCCAACTATATTTCATTACTAAAAAGACATTTTCACAGTGATTCCTAATTGAATCACTTGTATAAATGTCTTTTTCTTCATGACAGGATAAATTTATAAATACTAGAAGTCAGAATCATTCCAGTTCAGAGCACCCATAAATACTAAACTACTTACTTTAAAAACTATAGGAGCTTAGGATAGTTCGTATACTGAGCAGACAAAGTTTGGTAGACTTTTGTTGAAGTTAGAAAGCGTTTTCTCAAACGTTTAATAAGGTTATGAAATTGGAGGTAGAATGATGGGACGAACGAATGAATTGGCACACCGTATGGCAAGCAAAACAATTAAACTTATGGATGGGGCAGGAAATCCTGTAGCCGGAAAAGAAGTCGTTCTTAGACATACAAACCATAAGTTCCTATTTGGCTGTGGCATTTTTGATGTGATTGATGTTGCAAACAAAAATGTACCCGCTGACCGCCTTGCGTTTCAGGAGGAGAAACTTAATAAGTTCCTTGAAGTCTTTAACTCAGCCACACTGCCCTTTTATTGGGGAACGTTTGAGCCTGAAAAAGGAAAACCGCGGACAAAAGAATTAAAAGCTGCTGCTCAGTGGTTAAAAGAAAGAAAAATATCAGTGAAAGGACATCCTCTCTGCTGGCATACGGTAACGGCTCCATGGCTGTTGGAGATGAGCAATGAAGAAATCCTTAAAGCACAGTTTGCTAGAATTGAACGTGATGTTTCAGACTTCAAAGGTCTAATAGATACGTGGGATGTAATCAATGAGGTCGTAATCATGCCAATCTTTGACAAATATGACAATGGTATCACACGAATTTCTCAAGAACTTGGCCGTGTTGGAATTATTAAAGAAATGTTTGCAAAAACACGCGAATATAATCCTTGTGCGACACTATTGTTGAATGATTTTAATACATCGATTAATTATGAAATCTTAATTGATGGATGTTTACATGCAGGTATTCCAATTGATGCCATAGGGATTCAGTCACATCAGCATCAAGGATATTGGGGACGTGAGAAATTAGAAGAAGTTCTCGACCGTTTCTCGCACTTTGGTCTCCCTCTCCACTTTACAGAAAACACATTAACTTCTGGTCATCTCATGCCTCCTGAAATTGAAGATTTGAATGATTATCAAATCCCAGAATGGCCGTCAACCCCTGAATTCGAAGAACGTCAGGCAAAAGAAGTCGAAGAAATGTATACCATTCTGTTTAATCATCCTCAGGTAGAAGCTATCTCAACCTGGTCCTTCAGTGATGATGGTGCATGGCTTGGTGCTCCTGCTGGATTTATCAGAAGTGATAATAGCCCAAAACCGTCTTATGAAGTATTAAAGAAGCTGATTAAAGGTGACTGGTCTACAAATGTAACGTGTAAGACAGATGACAACGGAATCGTTTCTTTTAAGGGATTCCTTGGTGATTATGATCTTGTTTGTGAAGACAAGAAAGTGAGCTTTACCTTAGATAAAAATGCTGCAACCGAACAGTTCGTAATTTAATCAAGGCAGTAAAAAAAGTAAGACTGTTCAAAAGCTGCTAACATTGCGGCTTTTGAAACAGTCATCTTTTGTGATTCTGTTAGTCCCACTAGTTTTTTTGATTATCATCATATAAATCAACATAAACAGAACCATTAGAATCAATCTGAGCTAAAAAGACATCTTCAAAATCATTTGCCCCTTTTTTCTGTATCTCACTAAAAAGCCAATCCTTTGTATACCCTAAGGAGCGTAAGCGTTTTTCCAAAAGAGTTCCATCTATAATAATTAAGGATGGGGCATGGTCCGCTTTCATTCTTAGACCAATGTCTTTTGGAGTCAGTGCCTGATACTCGGGTTTCTTCATTACACTAATCTGCCCATTTGTTTCCAAAATCGCCATTTCAACCTCATCGATCATAAAAGCGTCTTTTTCCCTTAAACCATTCATTAGATCATCATACGTCATCTTATGTTTAAAAAGATTTCTCTCCATTATTTTTCCATCTTTAATGAGAATAGAGGGACTACTTTCTACTAAATCCCTAAACTTAAACGATTTGATTGCACCGTATGCAAGAATGACTGATAAAAGAGTATACACAACTAAACCTATTAAGCCATTCACAATTTTCATTGAAGTGTCGATTGCTATTTGTGAGGCCATGTCTCCAATTACAATGCCAACGACGTAATCAAAAAAAGTAAGATGTGAAATCTGCTTTTTTCCAAGGATTCTTGCAAGAGAAAATAATACTAAAAAAGAAAAGATAGCCCGACCAGCCACTTCTACATATTCCGGCATAACAACCTCCAGATATTTGATTCCATCCTATCTTGTCCGATTCTAAAGGAAATATCTTGTAGGAATAAAAAATGGACAAAAAGACCTAATTAATTTTTGATTCTTTTTGTTATATTCATCTATTCTTTTTAACTATTATATAAAGTCTAATGTTTTTTGCAGAAGTATATTCTATATTTTAAAGGAGGAAAGTATGAGCGAGATTGTTGCAGCATTTCAAGACATTCCTACAACGTGTATTTCAGATATTATGCAAGGGCTAAATAATATGGATCCTTTAATTAAACCATTAAAAGAGGAATACAAAATCGCAGGGCGTGCTTTTACCGTTAAAATGCCAGTTGGGGATAATCAATGCGTTTTACGTGCTATTCGTGAAGCCAAGCCAGGAGATATTATCGTTGTGGACGCCAAAGGAGATACCTATCGAACGATTGCAGGGGATTTTATTCTTGGGCTAGCACAAACATTAGGCATTAAAGGGGTGGTAACAGATGGGGTTATTCGTGATATCCTCGGAGTAAAAAAACTAAATTTCCCTGTTTTCTGTAAAGGTACAACCGTTGCTTCGAGCGCTAAAGGGGGTTGGGGTGAAGTTAATGTTCCGATTTCATGCGGTGGAACATCAGTCAGTCCTGGGGACATCATTGTGGCAGATGCTGATGGAGTTGTAGTTGTTCCCCAAGCAATTGAGAAAGAAGTATTAAGGAAAGCAAAAGAAAAACTGGTTAAAGATCAAGAACGGGATGAGAAAGTTTCTGGAAAACCCGATGAAGTGACTCGATATTTAGATAGTATGCTAAAATAAATAGGTAACCAGAAAGAAAGGTAAACGTTTTGACGTTTTCCTTTCTTTTAAAATTATAGACCATCTTCCTCCTACAAAACTTAAATGGAATCAAATGCGTATGATAGGTTAGGACGCCTGTTGATGCAAATTTGTTTGAACAATCTGCTTGTATTCCTTCTTTTGCAACCTTACAAAAATATTATTAGCCAAAAGTGATAGAATGATTAAGGAAGTGCCTAGGCTGTCGAACATCCTTGATAAATAGAAATTAAAAGTGTGGTAACGGGAAGAAAGTTAATGAATAAAAACTAAAATATAGCAATTGTGAAAAGGAAATGAATTGACAACAAAGCGCCCCCCCCCCAACTGGGAAGGCGCATTTAGTAGATATTTAATTAAAATTTGTTATTCGTCACCTAAAACTCCATAGGAAGGAGCCATCTCTGGAACAACTGCCCTTACTTTATAGTCGTTTGCCTGAGGGCCATAAATTTCCCAAAGCTTCTTTAAATCATCAAGAGGATGATCACTATAGTCCACTCTTAGGTCAACATAGGGGAATGGTTCCTCTGTGTATACTAATAGGCCGATAGAGTGTTCCTGATCTAATTCCCCACCTAACTGAAAGCCTTTTTCAAGCGCCAAAATTAACCTTTCTGCTAGGGGCCTTCCTTCCGTTTCTAAAAACACATGACCCATTGCTTCAGGAATGGCAGGATCACTGAGGAGATTTCCAATACTAGCAACATTTTTAGCACAGAATTCTCCATGGACACCTAGAGCATTTTTTCCTGTAAAGGCAGCGGAATTCCCTTTGGAATCAACCACAGCAAGTTGCCTGTATTCTGGAAATGGCGACGCCTCTCGCATTGATCGAATAGCCGATTGGGCATCGAAGCCGTTTTCTAACACAGTAAATCCGATAGCGGCTAATCTTGGGTCAGTTACATTCTGCGATAAAATAGCACCTTCTCCGGCCTTTACCCATGGACATCTTGCCCCTACTGCTGGACTACTCGAAGTAACAATTACTCCTAATGCACCGGTGGAAGAACAGCGGCCTGCAACCGAAAATGTCATTTTACCCCTCCTCGGTAGATTTAATTTTATTTTTCTATATTCACCAAGATTATAGACTAATCAATATAACCTATTCGCTAATGACAGCCTCTACATCGATTTCCATTAACATCTCAGGCATTGCAAACCCACTTACCAATAATCCAGTACTGCAAGGGTATACATCTTTAAAATGTTTTGCAATAACCGGATAGACTTTGCTTCGATCTTCACGGTGCATCAAGTAAACGGTAATCTTACAAATATCATTAATCGTGCCGCCAGCCTCCTCAATCAGCTGCCTAACACAGGTACATGCCATTTCGGCTTGCGCTTCTACATCGCCAATACCGTGAAAGTTTCCATCTAAATCAAATCCTGTTTGCCCTCTCAAAAAGATTCGATTTCCAGCTCGAACGGCCATGCAAAATTCATTATCAATATGGTGTTCTGGTTTTCCCAAGTTTTTTGGATAATATTGGGCAGTTTTGAACTTTCGGAATCTCTGAATCTCTACTTTTTTTGTTTCGCCATGAACTGTCATCTTGGTATTTCCTCCCTAAATTTTTATTAAAGGAATTTATCCTTATTTATACCCTAAAAACAATATAATGTTTTTTCTGAATATTGTCAAGATTTTGAACATCTTATCCGAGATAAGATTTTTGAACAATTTCGCTTTCTTTTAGTTCTTTTTTGGTTCCTTCGCCTGCTAAACGCCCAGCCATTAATACATACCCACGACTGCAAAAATCAATCGCCATTTCCGCATTCTGATCTACCAAGAGGATAGTGGTTCCTTGCTGATGTAATTCGGTTATTTTATCATAAACTTCAAACACTAGTTTTGGTGATAGACCCATTGATGGTTCATCGAGTAATAATAATTTCGGTTTCGTCATCATTGCTCTTGCAATCGCCAGCATTTGCTGCTCTCCACCAGACAAAAGTCCTGCAAACTGGTCTTTTCTTTCTCTTAGAATTGGAAAAGGCTCTGTAACCTCTTCTGCCCTTTGCTGACGACTTTTAACCGGAAGAGTATAACCACCTAGAAGTAAATTATCCCAAACTGACAGTAATGGAAATACATGTCTTCCTTCAGGAACAAGTGTCATGCCGCGACTGACTAGTTTAAACGTTTTTTCATTAAGAATTGATTTACCAGTAAGTTGAATATCACCACTTTTAGGGCGCAGCTCTCCAATAATCGTTTTCAATAATGTGCTTTTCCCTGCACCATTGGCACCGATAACAGAAACGGCTTCCTTCTCTCCTACCTTCAAACTAACATTGTCTAAAGCACATATTTGTCCATAATATGTACTTACGTTTTCTACATTAAGCATTTACCTCAGCCCTCCCCATATAAGCCTCTATTACAGCAGGATGATTCTGAATCACTTCAGGAGGACCTTCTACTAACTTTTCTCCAAAATTTATTACAGTAATTTGGTTTGACAATGTATTTACTAGGTGCATATCGTGAGCAATAATTAAAATCGTAATGCCTTGTTCACTGACCTGTGTAAATAGATTCATAAGCTCTTTTGTTTCTTTCTGATTCATACCAGCAGTAGGTTCATCGAGTAATAATAACCGTGGATTTGTTGCTAAAGCTCTGGCAATCTCAACACGTCTTTGACTTCCATAGGATAGTTTGGCTGCGTACTCATGCCGCATATCCCACAAACCAACGAATTTTAATATTTCTTCAATACGTTCCCTTGCCTGCCGTTCCTTGTTCCGAAAGTTCTTTGTCCGGAATAAAGCAGGGAGAAGTTTTCCACCTGTAAAAAGATAGGTTCCTATTAATACAGTTTCAAAGACTGTCATATCAGGAAATAACCGGATATTTTGGAAGGTACGTGATACCCCTTGCTCGGCAATTTTATCTGGTCTCAATGAAGTAATATCCTGATTTAATAATTGTATTTTCCCTTCATCTGGCGTAATAACCCCTGTGATGAGGTTAAATAAGGTGCTTTTCCCAGCTCCGTTTGGACCGATAATCGCATGAATATTGTTTTGCGAAACCGAAAATGTTAAATTGTTAACTGCCTTTACTCCCCCAAAAGCCTTTGAAAGATTGTCGACGGTTAAGATAGCTGAATTAGTAACATAATTATTGTTCATAACTCAACCCCTCTTTCTCTAACGCTGTTTTTTCTATTCGTGAATTTTTTTGAAAAAGACGTTCTGTTACTAACTTTAATAACCCCATGATTCCCTTAGGGAAAAACATAATCATGACGACGATCAAAAATCCATAAATTAACATTCTTAATTCTGGTGTCTCCCGAAGTGCTTCTGAAGAAACGGTAAGAATCGATGCACCGATTAAGGCACCCGCTATTGAACCTTGGCCACCAATCATGACCATAGTTAAAATCGTTACAGACATTCCAAAAGCAAATGTTTCCGGACTTACAACACGTAAGAAATGAGCATATAAAGCGCCAGCCGCGCCGCAAAAGGAAGCCGATATGGTAAACATCATTACTTTTGTCTTAAATACAGGTATTCCCATCGCTTGAGCTGCAAGTTCATCATCTCTTATGGCCGTACAGGCACGGCCAAATCCTGATTTAATGATTAACCTTGTTACTAAAATACCTAAAAGTACAAATATTAATAATAAAGGGTAATAATCGTGATATTGTAAAAACATTAGCTCAAATGATCCTATTTTAATAGATGGAGGGGCAGGTATTCCGGCAATCCCCATTGGTCCTCCTGTAAGATCATTCCAGTTTAAAAATACTAGCCAGATGATCGTTCCAAATGCTAGTGTCGCCATTACTAGGTATTCTTCGATTAATTTCAATCCAATAAAACCAATGACAAATCCAATTAAGGCGGTTATGACAATGGAAAATGGAAGATTCACCCAGAGAGAAAAACCTAGTTTTTTAGCCAAAATGGCAGCAACATATGCTCCGATCCCAAAGAATGCTCCATGTCCAACGGAAACTTGACCAGTATATCCAACAATGAGGTCTAGACCTAATGCAAGGATGGCGTAGATCAGGATAAGATTAATAACATACATAAAGTAAGGATTCACAACTGCAAGAGGCAGGAGAAATAATGCAATCCCTCCAAAAATGAACACGATTTTTCGAAAACCTGTTTTTTTGATTAATTCCATCCTTTCTCCCCCCTTATACCTTCTGTTGAACGATTTTCCCAAAGATTCCTTGAGGACGAACTAATAAAATGAATAATAAGATGACCATGGCAACGGCATCTCTATAACCCGAAGAAATAAAACCTGCAGCAAAACTTTCAATTATTCCTAGCAATAAGCCGGCAATCATAGCTCCTGGAATATTTCCCATTCCCCCCATAACCGATGCAGTAAATCCTTTTAGTCCTGCAAATACACCCATCGTTGGATATACTAGGAATACAGGACCTACCAAAATACCCGCAAGTGCACCAACAGCTGAACCGATTGCAAAAGTAATCGAAATGATTTTGTTGGCATTAATACCCATTAATTGCGTAGCCTGAATGTTTTGTGAGGCTGCTTGGACTGCTTTTCCCATAAGGGTTCGATTGATAAATAATTCTAAAACAATCATGACTAGAATGGTGACTATGATAATATAAACATAGTGCTGATTGATCAGCATATCTCCAATACTTATATTCTTAGAAAGAAATGGAGAGGTTAATCTTTCCGGTGTGGCCCCCCAAATATATTGAGCTAAATTTTGTAGGACAATGGAGATCCCAATAGCTGCAATGAGTAAATTTAATTTAGGTGCACTTCGCATTCGCATGTAAACCACTTTTTCCATTAAATACCCTAGTAATGCTCCAGCACATACGCCTCCAATATAAGCAAGCCATAAAGGTGTATCTAATAATAGAAGATAAAGGGACACGAATGCCCCTCCCATATATACTTCACCATGTGCAAAGTTTATAAAACGAAGCACATTCCACACCATCGTGTAGCCAATCGCCATTAACGCGTATATGCTGCCGAGGACTATTCCATTTATTAATTGGTCAAAGAACACGATTATCCCCCTATTCTGATTCTTTAATTACTGAGAAGTTACCCTTTTGAACTTGCATAATCATTGGGGTATTTGAACGATCACCGTTTTTATCAAATTTAATTGGTCCAGTTATCCCTTGATATTCAATACTTGCCAATGCCGCGCGTGCTTTTTCAGCGTCGCCGCCGCCATCTTCTAGTGCTTTTGCAAGAGCCATCGCTGCATCAAAAGCAATTGCCGTATTGGCCTGTGCTGGAACATTATTTTCCTCAGCTAGCGCTTTAAATTCTTTCATTTGTTCTGAATCTGCGTTTAGATCAATCATCGACGCAAAAATATGATTTTCAACTGCATCTCCACCTAATGAAATGAGTTGCTCTGAATACATAGAATCATCTGGTGAGAAGAACTGTACATCCAACCCAGCCTGTCTTGCTTGTTGCTCAATTAACGCTACCTCGTTGTACAGTCCGACAACCATAACCGCATCAGGATTTAGGTTTTTAATCTTAGATAATTGTGCTGAGAAGTTTTTATCGCCTGGATTATATTTTTCAGTTGCAATAAATTCTACTCCAAGGTCTTTTGTCGATTTCTTTGCTGCATCATACATTGTAATTCCATAATCTGTATTTTCAAATAAGGCTGCTATTTTCTTTACCTTTTTCTCTTCTGCCATATATTTCATAACAGCAGGTACATAAACGGAACCAGTTAAGATTACACGAAATAAATACTCATTACCCGTTTTAGACAAATCAGGGCTTGCCCCCATATTTAAATGAAGGACTTTTGAGGATCCTGAAACTTCCTGGGCAGCCAATGTTGGTGATGAATTATATCCTCCAATGATAGCCTTAACCCCGTCATTCATAATCATTTTATTGACTACGGCAACGGCTTCTGAAGGAGTAGCTTTATCGTCACCAACTACTAACTCAAGCTTTTTGCCGTTTATGCCGCCTTCACTATTAATCTTTTTAAAAGCAAGATCTACACCATTTTTCATATCTTGTCCGTATTGTGCGTTATCGCCAGTCATCGGTGCTTGCAGCCCTACAAGAATCTTGTCACCACTCTCTGAATTTCCTGTTCCAGATGAAGAATTTGTCCCAGAACACCCAACTAACAATATGGCTAAGACCATAAACATAACAATCTTTTTCACTATTAATTTTGTAGATTGTGCCACATTAAGTCCCCCTTTAATATATTTAGAAATTTTTATTACTTACATAACTCATAGTCTTATAGAAGACTTTGTAGTATTAGGTTTAATCCCAGCTGCTTTTCGCACCAATTCACGATTAGGTTCCAAATCAAAATTGTTAAACACGGCCATTTGTTGAGCAAATGGCGGACTTTGGGCAAATAATTCAAAGGTGGTACGATGACCCGCATAAGAGGAATTTAACAAATCTCTTGCAAAATAGAGCAATTTTCCGCGGTCTTCCGGTGACCATGTCCCAACAGAGTAATATTGATCGATGTATGGTTTGATTTCCGAGTCTGCCATCGTGACAGAGTCTGGCGTTACCGCTAATTGTCCTCCAACCAACTCTCTTGTTAAATGAGCCATTGCCGGGAAATTAGCTAATGCAAAGACACGTCGGTGTACAGTAGTGATTGATTTGGCATCATTAATCCGCCTGGGCTTTTTTCTGCTTCTGCGACGGCTGCGGTTAAATGAGCATTAATTCCTTCACGATAATTAATAAGTTGAGAGATTTTCTCTTTTACTGCTTGTAGATGAGTCAAACCAGTTTGTTCGACATTCAATAAGGCGGCTCCGATTAAATAATCGGCCCTGCGCAACATTCTAAGGGTGTAATTAAAGGCAGAATAACGATGAAGAGTGGAACGGATATAAGCGGCAGATTCTAAGGAGCGATGGAAAAGGACATTTTCCCATGGAATTAAGACGTTATCGAAAATAAGTAATGTATCAATTTCTTCAAATTTTGTGGCAATCGGATAATCTTGAGGGTTTCTGTTAGTACCTAGAGATGTCCGGCAAATATGCTTCAATCCCGATGAACCCATATCACAAATGAATCCGCAGGCGAATGGAGCCATTTTTTCCGACCCAGCGTTCCAGTCTAAAATGGTTGGTTTTACAAATGCTTGATGTGCATAGGCAGCGGCTGTTTCAAATTTAGCACCCTTTACCACAATTCCTTTATCGTTTTCTTCAACGACATGAAGCAGGGTTCCACCATCTTTTCCACTGAATAATTTACTTCTATCGCCTTTTGGATCTGTATTCGCTGATACATGAAACAAATCTTCTCTTGCGACACGGTCAATGTGATACTTAATATTTTTGGCATAGGTTGGATCAATTTCATTTAGTTTATCTTGGGCATCAAAGAGGGACCACATTTCACCAATGGTTTCATCTCCAACTCGGTAAACTACCCCGCCAAGGTCGTCTAGAACGGTTTCCACATGTGTGCGAATAGCTCTCAAATCTTCCTTCGTCTCAGGTGCTTTGTATGCTCGAGATACAATCTCACCATCTGGCAGTCTGGTCGTTAACGTATTGGTATACTTCTCTTCAAACGCAATATCATACATTCTAGCTTTTACATCAATGATGGGCTTAAAGGATGGGTGTTCGGCCACGTTCCGAACTTTTTCACCATCAATATAGATTTCCCTTCCGTCATTCAGCGATTCACGGTACTCTTTACCTGTCATTAATCCCATATGATTCCTCCTATAATTTCATTGATGGCTAGAACCCGCTACATGAATTTCAAAGATTAAGTTTTCTTTGTTCATTTACGGAACTTTTCTTTAATTGTTCTTTAATTAAAAATAACAAATTCACAGTGTTAATGTCAATTAAATATTCAAAAAATTCTTTATTTTATAAATTCAATATTATTACTATATCAAATTTTAATTTAATTTTTTACATTAAAAATACTATTTTAATAGAGAAACTAGAAAGCATTCAAAAAGACCTATACTACAAATGAAGGCCCGCTAATATTAGCAAGCCTTCTATCGTAACATTAAAAGGAAAAAGACTTTATTCCTATCCTTTTCTTTCTTCAATCTTCTTAAACGCTAATCTCCTTTCCTGAAATCTTTCTGTCCAATTGAATAACTCCTTGCAAAATTAAATTTCCAACCTTCTCAATATCATCGGGTTCACTAAACTCTTCCGGGCAATGGCTTTTCCCACCGATACTCTTTACAAAAACCATAACCGATTTCGTTATACTTGCCATATGGGCGGCATCATGCACAGCCATGCTTGGCAGCGTTAAACAAGGTTCGTTCATTTCCCTAGCAGTGTTTTCAAGTACAGATACCATATCCTGATCTAAAATCACTGGTTTTTGGTCAAGAAATACTTCTTGATTGACTTTTACTTTTCTTCTACAAGAAACCTCGTTCCAAACACCTTGGATGGAATCAACCGCCTCATGAATAATCTCCTCCGACTCAGCTCTTATTTCCAAAATAAAATCAACTTGTCCAGGGATGATATTGGCAGCATTGGGAATTACATTTATTTTCCCTACTGTTCCGACAACATTACCCTTGGATTTGCAATACCGCTCCACTTCAAGAATCATTTCCGACGCGGCTGTAAGAGCATCTCGTCTATTAACCATCATGGTAGTACCAGAATGATTGGGGTCCCCTTTTACGGATACAAAACTTCGATAGGTACCAACAACACTGTTAATCACCGCCATCGGAATATTCGTGTTTTCTAGCCGCTGCCCCTGCTCAATATGAAGCTCAATAAAAGCTTTTTTATCATTGTGCATATTTTTCATTTCTGGGAATTTATCAAGTCCTCCGCCAACCTTCTTCAGTTCCTCACTCAGAAGGACTCCTTTTGAATCACGAATATTCTCTAACATTCCTGACGTTAAACGTCCGACAAAGCAACGGCTGCCAAAAGTGGATAGATTAAAATCGTTCGACTCTTCTGCAGTGAAGGAAACAATTTCAATATCATGGTCAAGGAGAATGTTATGGTCTTTTATCGTTTGGATAATTTCTTTTGCCATAAGAACTCCCAGAGGTCCATCGTAATTTCCCCCATTAGGAACAGAATCCAAATGTGAGCCAATAACGATACTGCCTTTCTTTTTTCCAGTACCTTTATATTTCCCCCAAATATTGGCTGCACCATCAATGGTAATTTGAAGTCCCATTTCCTTTAATTCATCTATAAACAATCGACGTACTTGATGATCTTCGTATGAGAAACTAGGTCTAGTCACACCTCCATGTTCATTCTTTCCATATTCGCTATATCGCTCAATATCTTGTAGTAAACGACTAAGAGTAATGTTCACTTTATTTTCCCCACTTTCACAGACTACCAATTTATCATTCTTTTTCTATTTTTTCTCAAGAAATAAAATGGGAGCAACAATTTTGAATAACTCCATCATTGCTGCTCCAGTTTTATAAGATTACTTATACAGAATGAATCTACTAATAAAACTCGAATTCTTTAAACGGCAAAGTTTTTTTCTGCCAAAAAGGAAATATGGCGGACATCTCCCAGTAATTTTTTGGCCGAAGAGTAGTTTCCTTGCAGTAATAATTTGCGAATACGAGTGGAAGAGATTAATTCACCTTGGTCACATTGCAGTGGATTTAAAACACCTACATTAAAATGAGCCCTTAAATCGTCGATAGTACCTTTTCGATCTTTCCCAAATTGAAAGTTTGGCCCTTCCCAGATTTCAACCGGTTTGATTAGGTGTAGTTCTTCTATAAAAGCAGAAACAGTTTGTTTGGTAAATGCTTCGTTAAATTGCCCTACAATCACATGCTCAGCACCCAGCATCTCAAGCCGGTTTAGCTTTTCATCGAGTGAAGTGATCATTTGGCAATTTTTAAAATATACCTTCGGAGGCGGATCAAAGGTATAGACGACAAAAGGAACTTCAAGTTGCTCCGCCCGTAATTTTGTTTTAACGAGCAATGCTTTGTGCCCTAAATGTACACCGTCAAGTGCACCAATCGTGAGAGCTGATGCTGGGAGCTTTAAAGTACCTGGTGCATGAATTTCCAAAGTAAAAACTCCTTTCTACTATATGCTAGAAACAGGTACAGACGATTTAATCCCTGCTGCTTTTCGCACCAGCTCACGATTAGGTTCCAAATCAAAATTGTTAAACACAGCCATCTGTTGAGCAAATGGCGGACTTTGGGCAAATAATTCAAAGGTGGTTCGGTGACCCGCATAAGAGGAATTTAACAAATCTCTTGCGAAATAAAGTAATTTCCCACGATCTTCTGGTGTCCATTCTCCAACAGAGTAATATTGATCAATATAAGGTTGGATTTCAGGGTCTGCCATCGTAGTAGAGTCCGGAGTAACCGCTAATTGTCCGCCAACAAGCTCTCTTGTTAAGTGGGCCATTGCCGGGAAATTAACTAATGCGAAGACACGACCGGTGTACAGTAATGATTGATTTGGCATCATTAATCCGCCTGGACTTCTTTCCGCTTCTGCGACGGCAGCGGTTAAATGAGCATTAATTCCTTCACGATAATTAATTAGTTGAGAAATTTTCTCTTTTACTGCTTGTAGATGAGTCAAACCAGTTTGCTCAACATTCAATAAGGCGGCTCCGATTAAATAATCGGCTCTGCGAAGCATTCTAAGGGTGTAATTAAAGGCAGAATAACGATGAAGAGTAGAACGGATATAAGCGGCAGATTCTAAGGAGCGATGAAAAAGGACATTTTCCCATGGAATTAAGACGTTATCGAAAATAAGCAATGTATCAATTTCTTCAAATTTTGTGGCAATCGGATAATCTTGTGGATTTCGGTCAGCACCGAGGGATGTACGGCAAATATGCTTTAGACCAGGTGAACCCATATCGCAAATAAATCCACAAGCGAAAGGAGCCATTTTCTCTGATCCGGCATTCCAATCTAAAATAGTTGGTTTTACAAATGCTTGATGGGCATAGGCTGCGGCGGTTTCAAACTTAGCGCCTTTTACGACAATTCCTTTATCATTTTCCTCGACCACATGAAGCAGCGTTCCACCGTCTTTTCCACTGAATAATTTACTTCTATCCCCTTTTGGATCCGTGTTTGCCGATACATGGAACAAGTCTTCTCTTGCGACACGGTCAATGTGATACTTAATATTTTTTGCATAGGTTGGATCAATTTCGTTTAATTTATCTTGGGCATCAAAGAGGGACCACATTTCTCCAATGGTTTCATCACCAACCCGGTAAACTACCCCGCCAAGGTCGTCTAGCACGGTTTCCACATGTGTGCGAATAGCTTTCAAATCTTCCTTCGTCTCAGGTGCTTTGTATGCTCGGGATACAATCTCCCCATCTGGAAGTCTAGTTGTTAACGTATTAGCATACTTCTCTTCAAACGCCATATCATACATTCTAGCTTTTACATCAATGATGGGCTTAAAGGACGGGTGTTCAGCTAGATTCCGAACCTTCTCACCATCAATATAGACTTCCCTCCCATCATTCAGTGACTCTCTATACTGTTTACCTGTCATTAATGCCATTCCAATTTCCTCCCTATAAAATTATATTTTTTTCATTCTACTTAGCTTCAATAAATTGACCAAATTTCCCACGATAATAGACTAGTGGATCCGCGCTTGCTGAGTGAGCATTTTGTACCTCAGCTAGAAAAACGGAATGAGTACCACCAGTTACTTCTTCAACGACACGACATTCAAGATGTGCAAGTGTATCTTCGAGGACAGGATTGCCTAGATCCCCGTAAGAGAAATGAACATTCTTAAATTTATCAGTATTTGCTCTAGCAAATCTAAGAGCTAAATCTTTTTGATTTTCATTCATAATGTTGACTGTAAAAGATTCTGCAGCCGATATCGCATGACATGTTCCTGTGCTTTTATTGACACAAACGAGCAGCATTGGCGGCTCAACGGATACAGAACTAACTGCGCTGGCAGTAATTCCAAAATCTACTCCGTTGTTTCTAACGGTAATAATCGATACACCGCTGGCAAAATGGCCAATAACATGTTTGAATTGATCTTGTTCAACCAAAGGTAACCGTTCTTTATTCTCCTTCGATGAATTCATTTACAAACACTCCTCATTTTTTATTTACGGAATAATTCTTAATATGTTCCTTAAATAAAACTATACAGAGGGTATAGAGTAATGTCAACAGAATTTTCAAAAAATTCTCTATAATTATATTGAAAATATTGTTTAATGTTAGGTAAACTTAAAATACATTTATTGATACCTAAATATTTTCATAATTGATATAATTAAATACAATCTTTTTATTGGGGGGAATTATTTGAAACCAAGAGTTGGAATTATTGGACCAGATGACTCGGTCCAACTTATTTCTGAAATTGCAATGGAATATAGTGACCACATCCAACCTGTGCCATTTATTTATTCCAATACAAATGAAGCTTCTGACTTGATACAAAAAAATCAACAGGCAGTTGATCTTTGGATTCTGGCAGGACCTGCATTATATAATTCATTTCTAGAGAGTGGTGTCAATCAACCCTTCTTTTTACTAAAGTTAGATGGTGCCAGCCTAACAAAGACTTTAGTAGAGATTGGATACAATGATAAAAAAGCGCTTGAATCCATTAGCATTGATATGCTAACAGAACGTGATGTCTATGAAACCTACAACGACCTTTATATTTCAAGCAATCAGGTTTATGTTCAAGAGTATACACATGAAACTCCGCTAGAAAGTCTTCTAACCTTTCATCAAAATCTTTATCAAAAAGGAAAAGTAGAACTTTGTATCACTTGTTTGCGTTCAATATATGATCAATTACGATTGGAAAATATTCCTGCCTATAGAGTTACTCCGACAAGAAGCAACATTCGTGAGACCCTATCAACGGCCATACAACAATGGGAAACCATGCATTTTAAACAATCACAAATTGCAGCAATACTTGTAAAGATTCAAGGTATAGAGAAAAAAGATGATCATCATATGGTATCGTACGAATTACATCGCTTAATTTTAGATATTCAGGCTGCCATCTTAAATTTTGCAGAATCTATTTCTGGCTCTTTTATCACCATTGGAACCGGAGCCTTTGTTATATTTTCCACGAGAGGTTCTGTTCAAGAAACAGAGAAACCGATTGGATCTCTTCTAGAAGAATTATCGTTAATTTCTGATTTACCATCCAATATCGGTATAGGTTATGGCGATACCGCTCTGTCAGCCGAAGAAAACGCAAGACTTGCTTTAAATCATGCTCAAAACTATGATTCTTTTTGTGCTTTTCTTGTTGATAATAATGGATCCATTGAAGGACCTTTAGAAGAAAAAGAAGTCATCACCTTCAAATACCGAACTGAAAATAAGGAAATAAGCGATAAACTTAAACATAGTGGGATAACTATCACAACATTTAATAAAATTTTGTCGGTGCAAAAAAGAGTTGGTAATGGTACCATTACCGCAACTCAGATAGCAGACACACTAAAAATGACTCCAAGAAACGCCCGCCGTATTCTAACGGGTCTACTGGACCAAGGAATTGCTGAAATCATCGGAGATGAGGCTCCAACCTCTAAAGGGCGGCCGCGGAAAATATATCGAGTGAGTGGTGGAGTAGAAACGGGGACAAGCAAAACCATTTAATGGCTATTTTAATAATAAATCTACTTCTGTTGTAATCTTTGAGTCCTATCCCATTTAAGATAGGACTTATTTTTATCTAACCCTTTTTATATTTATTTTTAGGATAGGTGCGATTGGGATAATCTACAAAGTGCATTCTCATATAAAGACAAAAATAATTGAAAATATTAGTGTTAATCGCTATATTTGATAAGGTAATAAAAGTAAAGTGACTGAGTTGATTGATTGTTCAGCACTTTTATTGGAGGATTGAGCATTGTGAAGTTAGGACCTCGCGTCATTAAAACAGGAATCGCTGTTACATTGGCCTTATATATATGTTCGGTATTAAATCTTGAATCCGCAGTCTTTGCGGGAATTGCTGCGATTTTTACGATTCAACCCTCCATTTACCGCACATGGAAACAAGTATGGAATCAAGCTCAAACCAATATCTTAGGTGCTATTTTTGCCTTTCTGGGATTATACTTTCTTGGCAATGACCCATTTTCTATTGGACTCGTAATCATTATTCTGATATCGATTAGTTTAAAGTTAAAAATGGGAGAAACGATTTCGCTAACGGTCGTGACGGTGTTAGCGATTATGAGTGCACCAGGTAACGATTGGCTCTTTGCTTTGAACCGTTTTATCGTTACCTTCATTGGAATGGCAATCGCATTATTGGTGAATATTTTTGTCTACCCGCCAAACTACAAGAAAAATTACGTAAATAAAATCAATGAAATTTTCCAAGATTTCTCTATTTTAATGAGAACCGCGATCTCTGACGAAATGACGGAAAAGTCGTTTAAGGAGCAAATGGAACAATTAGAGAATGATATTTTTCAATTAGAAGAGCAATTTATGTTATTTGATGAAGAACGCGAAAAAATGTCCAAGATCAATAATATGGATGTACGAGAAATTGTTGTGTTTAAGCAAATGTTTAAATCACTCCAACATGGATATATGGTCTTAGAGGATATTGATTCCATCTATTTTACCAGTAAGCCGACACCTGAAGAAAATCGGCTTTTTGATCAACACCTCGAGTATCTTATCAAGTATCATGAGCTGTTTCTATTAAAATATGATGGAAAAATAAAAATGGATCTACCTTCATTAGAAGATGAGTTTTTGAAACAAACAGAGGTCTTTTTGGAAAAAGTAATGAAGTCCTATCTTGAAAATCATAAAATTCAAATGACCGTTATTGGGGCTTCTGTTTATCATTATGCCTTTCAATTGGACCGTTTGAATACCTTGGTAGAACAATATATGAAGAAATCACATTAGAATATAGTTAACTTTTTTAAATTTATATTTTGTTCTTGAAGATCCAATTCAACTTACACTTGAAACTAACTAGTAAAAAAGCAACCTAAGGTTGCTTTCTTTATTAATAATATCTTTTCAATTTATAGTTGCATCTATCTATAAGGCGTTTTTTACGTTCTTTATTTCGAACAATTTATTGTTCAATCTAGGAGTATAGATAATTAGAAATCCAGATCTCCCAATCGTATAGACAATGAACGCAAGCCATAAGCCATGATTATGCCAGATAGGTGTTACCGTAATTTGAATAAGAATATAGACAATCATTGCATAAATCATAGAGTTTCGGACGGGAGCAATTTCAGTCGCTCCGGTAAAGACACCATAAATCACAAGGCCAAAACACGCAGCAAACGGATAAAGAATTAACCATATTCCATATTGAGTTGAAAGTTCGATAATGCTAGGTATATTTGTAAATAGGGCAATAATTTGTTCATGAAAAAATCCATATACAAAAGCGATAGAAAACGCGGTAATCACCGCCCATTGCTTTGATAAAGTAAGTGTTTTTTTATATAATTCCTTGTCGTTCGCTCCTACCGCTTTGCCGACAAGAATACTTGTGGCATTCGCAAACCCTTCGAAAAAATAAGCCATTATGTAATGAATTTGAAAAAGCACTGCATTTGCAGCTAGAAAATCTGTTCCAAACGAAGCACCCTTTGCCGTAAACATATTAATAACGACTAATAAACAAATAGTTCGAATAAACAAATCCTTGTTAACGTTGAACATCTTTTTCATCGACACAGTATCTATCAGTTCTTGAAAGGATGGTAATCTCCATACGAATGGTGATGCCTTTATCACAATAAGTAATCCTAATATAAAGGCTGTCACTTCAGCAATCAAAGCCGCCGTAGCAACCCCTTTAACAGCAAATGAAAAGACATGAACAAAAACAATAGCCAATATCATATTCAAAACATTCATAAACACTTGTAAAAATAATGATTCTTTAATCTTAGCCATCCCCATTAGCCAGCCAAGGATGACATAGTTCATCAAGGTAAAAGGTGCTCCCCAAATTCTAATTCGAAAATATTCTGCAGCAAACTTACTGACATCAGAATCAGAGGAAAACAATATCAGAGCCAAATATTCAATCGGCCATTGTAAGAGAATAAAACAAATTCCCACCACAACAGCTAATAGAAAGGGACGCGCTAAAGCAAGTATTCCTTGATCTGGGTCGCTTGCCCCGTTCGCTTGTGCAGCAAAAGCAGACGTACTAACCCGTAAAAAACCGAATACCCAATATAATGTATTAAAAATTAAAGTCCCAACTGCAACTCCGCCAATATAAGCCGAATCAGGAAGCTGCCCTACTACGGCTGTATCTACGGCGCCTATCAAGGGCGTTGTCATCGTCGAAATTGTTAAGGGAATTGCCAAAGCAAGGTACGCTCGATGATTCATTCGGAACGGCCTCCTTCTATATCAATTAAAAACAATAGCCCCGATTTTTTAAATGAAATCGAGGCATTCGAAAATGTAAATACTTTATAATTAAGCACGTCTAACCGAGCGAAAACGCGGATGACTAGCAAGCATTGAATCTCTCATTTCATTTACCACAGGATGTTTTGATGTGAAAAACAGATTTTTCTCATCGTATAAATCGACTAGTTCCCCTTTTTCTAACACACCTAGTCGATCACTAATGGTATAGGCAGCGTTAATGTCATGGGTAATAAAAAGATACGATAACCCGAAGTCTGCTTTTAACTCTTTTAGTAATTCCAAAATCAGGGTTTGATTCACCATATCCAGACTACTAACAGATTCGTCAAGGACAATCAGCTTTGGCTTGAGTGAGATGGCTCGAGCAACATTGATTCTTTGCAATTGCCCGCCGCTAAATTGATTTGGATATTTTTTCAAATCTTTTTCACTGAGCCCTACCCTTTCCAATAATTCAATTACGGTTCGTTTTTGTTCAGTGGGTGTAAGCTTTTCATAGTTTTCCAACGGTTCTGCAATAATTCGTTCGGCCGTCATTCGTGGGTTGACCGATGAATATGAGTCCTGAAAGACTGCCTGAAGGTCCCGGCGTATATTTTGACGAATATGTTTATCTGCGGAATAAATATCATGCCCTTGAAACAGAACCTGTCCAAGTTGCGGCCGTTCCAAACCGAGAATCACTTTTCCTAAGGTACTTTTTCCAGCACCACTCGTACCGAGCAATCCTAAACAAGTTCCTTCCTCTATATTAAGAGAAATGTTAGAAAGTATTTTTTTAGAACGGTCTTTCCAGTTGAACAACTTTCGGGATCCGTAGCTATGAGTTACATCCTTTACTTGTAATAAACTCATTTTTCCACCCCTTATTTAAGCCAAATGGATGACAGATTCATTTAATGGTAATACTGAGCGTGCATTTAAAAGTTTTTTCGTATACTCATGCTGTGGCGCGTCAAATAGCTGGAACACGTCCGCTTTTTCTACGATTCGACCATTCTGCATAACAGCCACTTCATCCGCCATTTCAGCAATGACCCCAAGATCATGGGATACTAATAATATAGCCGAACCATATTCAGAGCGAATTTTATCTAGGTGATATAGCACTCTCTTTTGATTAGTTACGTCAAGAGCAGTTGTTGGTTCATCGGCAATAATAACCGACGGATGTAAGCATGCTGCGATCGCAATCATCACCCGTTGAAGCATACCCCCACTCAATTGAAAAGGATAATGTTTTAATAGTTTATCGGGATTTGGTAAATTCACATGACACATCGCTTCAATAGCAAGCTCTTTTGCCTGTTTTTTATTCCATTGTGTATGGGAGCGTATGGTTTCAATAAATTGATGACCTATCGTAAAAACAGGCGTAAAAGCATTCATGGGATTCTGCATTATAAAGGCGATATCCTTACCACGAATCTTACGCATTTCTTTCTCACCTAAACCGTTCAATTCGTGCCCTTGTAATTCTATGCTTCCGTCAACCTTGGTAGTTATCCGGTCGAGCAGCTGAAGAATGGCCATACTCGTAACGGTTTTACCGCATCCACTTTCTCCAACTAGCCCAAGGACCTTTCCATGCTTTAATTCAAAATTTATATCTTGAACGAGAGTGGCAGCCCCATTCTTTGAATTTACCTGAACATGTAAATCTCTAACTTGCAGCACATTTGACTCTTCTCTACCCAACATTCTCATTCCTTTTTAAAATCGCGTTTGACTCCGTAACGTTCTGATAACGCTTCGCCCAATAAATTGAAAGTTACAATAACTATCATAATCATTAAACCAGGATAAATCATCAATGCAGGATTTGTACGAATATACGACTTTCCTTCGTGAATCATGGCTCCCCATTCAGGTGTTGGCGGTTGTACCCCTAACCCAAGAAACGACATGGCGGAAATATCCATAATCGCCCAACCCATTTCTAGTGTTCCCATGACAACAAGCGGTGGAAGCACATTTGGGACAATATGATTTTTAATAATCTTCCATTGCGAAGATCCACTTATTTTCGCAGCAGCTATAAAGTTTTGTTCCCTAAGACTAAGTACCATTCCTCGGAACATTCTTGCATAGTAAACCCATTGGACAAGCATTAGCGCGAAGATAACCTGCCGAAGTCCAGGACCGAAAATACCAACCAAACCAAGTATTAGGATAAGACTAGGAAAAGCCATCACACCATCACAAAATCTCATCAAAACCTGATCAACCCAGCCGCCTTTATACCCCGAGATGGTTCCTACGATTAACCCAATCACTAATGATGAAATGAAGATCAGCATGGCAAAGCCTAATGAAATTCGAGCTCCATATAACAGACGTGATAAATTACATCTTCCTAGGTGGTCGGTTCCTAATGGAAATTCCCATGAAGGAGGCTGTAGTTTATAAACTAAATTTACCGCTATTGGATCATTCGGTGCCAGCCATGGAGCAAATATCGCCATTATAAAAAGTATACCTAAAATGATTGAACATATGGGAATCACTTTTTGGTTTATGAATATCTTACGTAGACTGGTTATCATCAGCGGTGCCCTTCTTTCCTGGAGATGCGCGGGTCAATGTACATTTGAATTAGATCCACTATCAAATTGCTAAAAATAAATAAGCCAGCTGCAATAAACACATAACATTGAATGACAGGTATATCACGATTAAAAATCGCTTCTATAAAATACCGGCCAAACCCCGGCCAAGAAAAAACGGTCTCAACGATAATCGTTCCCGTCAAAAGTTTTCCAAGATTCATCCCTAGTCCAGTAATCATCGGTGAAATAGCAATCCTTAAGACATGCTTGACCATAATCGTTTTTTCTTTAATTCCCCTTGTTCTTGCGAATAGCACATAAGGCTGTTGTAAATTTTCAAGGATGCTGGTACGCAATAACCTTGTGTACATCGCAATTAACGGAAGTGCAAGTGTAACCGAAGGCAGAACTAGATGCTGCCATGTACCAATCCCCTCTACTGGGAAAAGATCAAGCTTAACAGAAAAGAAAAATATTAATATATATCCGAGCCAAAATGAGGGAATGGAAGCCCCGAAAAAAGAAAGTAAGCGGCTAAAATGATCAATTGCACTGTTTTTCCTAATTCCGGCAAAAAAGCCAAGGGGGACACTAACAAGCACCGCAATCGCTAAACTTCCAAGAGCCAGCTGGATGGTCGCTGGAATACGAGTTGAAACCTCGTCCCAAACAGGCTTATTCGAAAGATAAGATATGCCAAAATCAAGTTGGCATATCTTCATAATAGAGTTTACATATTGGATGAAGAATGGTTGATCCAAACCAAACTCATGTCTTTTTTGGGCTAAAATCTCATCAGTCGGTTCAATATGGGCCGCTGTTAAATAAGCCTCAGCCGGATCCACCGGTGATAGGTGAATCATCCCAGTCGTTAGAAGTGCCGCCAAAAGAAAAACTGGGATAATAGACATCACGCGTTTTATGATATAAGTGCCCATAATAGCCTCCTGTTGCTTACTGCTTGATGCTAATTCCTGTAAATGGATGTTCATCACGATTAGCAGGGAAAGTGAAATTCGTGACATCCTTTTGATAAATCGCTGTTTTCTTAAGATAAGAAATAGGAACAATCGCACCTTGAACTTGCAGTGATGTTAAAATTGATGTGTAAAGCTGCTGACGTTCTGTTTCGGCTGTAGTTAGAGGAACTTGTGCAATTTGTTGTATTATTTCAGCTTTGTTTGGATACGCTGAAATGGCTTCATTAAATCCAAATCCTTCTTTTGCTACAATATTGATAAATGTATGTGGATCATAAGGAGCACCAAAGTTACTATATATATTGATATCAAAATCATTATCTTTAAATCTCTGAACCTGAACCGCAAGTTCTACCGGAGCAATATTTAATTTAACACCAATAGCTGCCCACTCTGATTGAAGCGTTTCTGCCATCGCTTTTTGAATCATTTCGGCTGAATTGTACATCATCTCAATTTCAAGTAATTTCCCATCTTTTTCACGAACTGTTTTTCCCTTCGGAAGAGTCCAGCCCGCTTCGTCTAACAAGGACTTTGCTTTCTTCACATCATTTTTAATGGTCTTCACATCAATATCGGAAGTGTAGGGCAAGTTTGTCGGTAAAATAAATTCTGCCGTTTCTTCTAGTCCAGACGTAATCCCTTCTACCATTGCTTCTTTATTAAATCCATAATGCAGCGCCTGGCGAACACGTTCATCAGAAAGATTTTCTCTTGCTGAATTTAGTACAAGCTGTCTTGTCGCTACTGGCTCAGAAATACTAGTTTCATATTTACCAGTAGATTCTAGTTGTTTGAAACTATCTAAACTGATCATTCCTTCTCCATAAATTAAGTCTATTTCACCTTTTTCAAACGCAAGTACTCTCGTTTCCGCATCAGGAATGACTTTTACTTGAATTTTTTCTACTTTTGGGATTTCACCCCAATAATTTTCATTGCGTTTATAAATAGCATATTCATCTGCTTTATGCTCTTCCAAAATCCATGGTCCTGTACCAACCGGTTTAACAACACCTTTTGAGGTATCCCCATCCTCCGGGAAACCAGCTTCACCTAAGAAACGGACTGGTCGAACAACGGCTAACTCCTGGATGGTTGGGTAATAAGGTTCTGTTAATATCATTTTAAACGTATGCTCGTCAATGACTTCAATACTGTTTATTTTCGAAAGGAACCCCAACCAGCTATGTAAATCCATATGCTTTAAAATCGTATCAAAATTCTTTTTTGCAATGTCTGCATTAAAGCTAGTTCCATCAGTAAACTTCACATCTTGACGTAGATGAAATGTATATTCTTTGCCATCTTCTGAGATATCCCATGATTCAGCAAGATGTGGTTTCAACTCGCCTCCATCTCCATAGCTTACTAACGGCTCATAAACCATGGACTGTGCGAATAATTGTGAAGGATTATAAACATGTGGATTCATTTCTCCCACATCCCTTGGGTAAGCGATTGTTAGCATATTTTCTTTTACGTCCTTTGACGTTGCAACCTTATCACTAGCATTTGCACAACCTAGTAATATCGTCGATAATAGAAAAATAGACAGCAAAGTTAATAAAATATTCCGACCTTTTTTTGCATAGAACATATAGTTTCCTCCAAATGACGTTGATAATCATTTTCAATTGTATGGGCTTTATATATTCTTGTCAATGTAAATTTTGTGACTTATTTGTTAACCCACTAGCCCAAAACAATAAGGCAAGAAGAGATTCCATTGTCTTTTTATAATAATTGGATACGTTTTAAATGAGTAGAGTATTCTAATACTTGTATATTAGAATAAAAAACACTCACAAACATTGATATATCAAAATTTGTGAGTGTTTACTATTCCATAGCGTGATTGCCGCCTTGTGGGTGAAAGACCTATTATTAAAGTATATTCGGTTTCCCATATTCATACGGTTTTAAAATCCCATACAAAGTTTCAATAACCGGAACTGCCACCTTATGTTTGACAGCCAAACGCAGTGCTCCTCCCTGGAGGTGTTCGACTTCAATCGGGTGCCCTTTTCTCATATCTTGATGCATGGAAGATGTCGCTTCTTTCTTGAAACCTGTTAAGGTTTTTATTACCGTCTCCACTTCCTTCTCTGTTAAGACGGCCCCCTCTTGACCAGCGAGCATGGCCATTTCACGAATCACCTTCTTCGCAACCGTAAAGGTAGCTTCTGAATCTACTATAAAACCTGACGGCAGCTGCATCGCTGATGTGACCCCTGAAAATGCCGTAATAAATATGTACTTCTTCCACATTGATTTTAAAATATTCTCTTCCCTAACGAATTTTGTCTTCATTTGATGATGTAATCCTTCTAGCTGCTCACATATTTCGGTTTGCTGTTCATGAAGAATCCCAAATTTAAACGTACTGCTTCCACTAGTATGCTCCACATGACCTTGTTCATTTAACGTAGCAACGATTGAGGCAAATCCCCCTAATACCTTCTCGTTTCCGATTGCCTCCTGTAATTTTCCAATATGCTCCATCCCATTTAACAAAGGCAGCACGAATGCCCCCGTCTGTTTAGCAATGGTTTGAACCTGCGGGATCACTTGGTCAAGATGGTAGCCTTTGATAGCCAGTATAACCAAGTCTATATTTCTCACTTTTTCAGGCGTTGTATAAATCGTTATCTCTCTGCTTACAAAATTTCCTTCGGGGCTTTTTATCTTTAATCCTTCCTTTGTTAATTGAACAGCCCTTTTTTCTCTGACAAAAAAGGAAACATTTTGACCTGCTTCTAACAGCCTACCGCCTAAATATGCTCCTAAAGCTCCTGCACCAAATACTAAAATATTCATTAAAACATAGCCTCCCTATCGTTTTATTAGTTCATTGCAATGTTAGAAATGTTTGCTTTTCCCGGTATTCCTTTGGTGTACATAATTTTATTTTTATAAAATTGCGATTGAATGAACGAATGTTCTCATAGCCACAAAGATGGGCAATTTCGGTAATCGGTTTTTCTGAGGTACTTAGTAAATAGCAAGCATAGTTAATCCTTGTTTCATTTAGAAAATCTACAAAAGACGTTTTGACATGGGCATTAAAATATTTTGATAAATAATTGTAACTGTAGCCTAATGTACGAGCAATGCTGTTTAATGAAATAGATTCGGTAAAGTGTTCTTGTATGTAGGATAAGATGTAATGGAGCAAATCTGGTTCTTTTTTTGCATTGATAAGAGTGGTTTGTTGAATCAGCTCTGATAATAGTAAATAAAGACTACCTTTTTGTTCTAGTAAATTGGATTGACCGGAAAAGAGAGCTTTAGAAATAAGTGTTTGTGCTTCTAAAGAGAGGTCGAAAACTGGATTTTCCAAAGACCTCTTTTCAATCATCTTTTGAAAAGTCGGAACATAATCAGGAGAAAAAATACAAAGTCTAGCTCGGGATTGTGATTTTGTGATAAGAGAATGGATTTCATACGGTAATATGAGTAAGAATTGTCCACTTTTCAACTGGAAACATCTCTCACTAATAATGACTTCCATTTCACCTTCAACTACAAAGATTAATTCAAAACAGCGATGTAGATGACTTGGGAAGTTTAGGTTCTCCGTTTGATAGGTTGTGAGTAAATCAAAATGTTGCGATTCATATAATAACATTTTAATAGTTTCCTCTTCTAATAGGATAAATTTTGTCTAGAATTTTATAAGTTTTTTCTTGTTGTGTCAATTCGAAAAATGATACATTTACCATCAATTAGAAGCTTTCAATCTATTTAAAGGAGATCGATTATGGAGAATATCAGAATTGGGATGGTCGGTTATAAATTTATGGGGAAAGCACATAGTCATGCATACCGTGATCTTCCTCTCTTTTTCCCAGACACCGTTCATCCTGAAATGAAGGTGATCTGTGGCCGCGACCCTCAAGGAGCAGCGACGGCAGCCAAACAATTTGGCTGGGAGGAATACACAACAGACTGGAGATCTCTCCTGGACAGAGACGATATTGATTTAATCGATATAAATGCACCAAGCGATGTCCATAAAGAAATCACAATTGCTGCTGCACAAGCAGGCAAACACGTTTTTTGCGAAAAACCGTTAGCGCTTACATTAGAAGACTCTAGGGAAATGCTTCGTGTTGTTGAAGAGGCTGGGGTTAAGCATATGGTTGGATTTAATTACCGCTTTGCCCCTGCCGTCATGCTTGCAAAAAAGCTTGTGGACGAAGGACGGCTTGGCAAGATCTATCATTTTCGTGCTTGGTTTCTACAAGATTGGCTCGTCGATGAAAACTTTCCATTAGCCTGGAGACTTCAGAAAGAAATCGCGGGTTCTGGTTCTCACGGAGATCTTGGTGCCCATCTAATCGATTTAGCGCACTATCTCATTGGGGATATTAGCGAAGTCATTGGAATGAACGAGACATTTATAAAAGAAAGACCTCTTCCTGCTCACATGACAGGGCTGTCAGCGAAAGTCAGTGATAGCAATGAAAAAGGAGAAGTAACGGTGGATGACGCTACCCTCTTCTTGGCACGATTTGCAAATGGAACGTTAGGAAGCTTTGAAGCTACTCGTTTTGCTGCCGGACACCGCTGTACGAATTCATTCGAAATTAATGGAAGTAAAGGCAGTGTCATCTTTGACTTTGAACGGATGAATGAACTGCAGGTTTATTTTGTTGATGACAAAGAGGATGTCCAAGGCTTCCGCCGTGTCTTAGCGACTGACCCTCCTCATGCGTTTGCGCAAAACTGGTGGCCGCCTGGTCACACAATTGGATATGAACATACCTTTATTCATGAAGTGGTGGAACTAATGGAGTCTTTCCGTGAAAACCGACAGCCCATTCCAAACTTCCGTGATGGCGTCAAGTGCCAGGAGGTTTTAGAAGCAGTTGATTTATCGATTGAAAAACGACAATGGATTCGAATTTCTGATGTCTAAAATATAAAACAAACAAAGGAGTGCATAGTTATGACAAAAAAAGCATTAATCGTTTGGGGCGGCTGGGATGGGCACGAGCCAGAACAGGTAGCTGAAATCTTTAAAGGAATCCTTGAGGAAGAAAACTTCCAAGTGGAAGTATCCAATTCACTTGACTCCTATGCCGACAAGGAAAAGCTGAAAGAATTGGATCTCATCATCCCTCACTGGACTATGGGAGAAATTCAAAAAAAATATGTTCTCAATATCTCCGAAGCCATTGCCGCTGGTGTAGGTTTAGCTGGGTGTCATGGCGGCATGTGTGATTCGTTCCGAAATAGTGTGGACTGGCAATTTATGACGGGTGGTAATTGGGTGGCCCATCCCGGAAATGATGGTGTCGAATACATGGTCAATATTAAGCATTCCTCAAGTCCATTACTAGAAGGTCTTTCTGATTTTAAAGTGGTTAGTGAACAATATTACCTTCACTATGATCCCGCTGTTGAAGTGTTAGCGACAACACGCTTCCCAGTTTTTCACGGTCCACATGCAACCAATAAGGCTGTCGATATGCCTGTTGTTTGGACGAAACGCTGGGGCTTAGGCAATGTTTTTTATAGTTCACTCGGTCATCAAGCCAACATCATTGCCATGCCGGAAGTCTCGCTCATCATGCGCCGAGGATTCTTGTGGGCTGCTGACGGAAAGACACGCTCAAAAGAATTCGATGTTGAGTCGATTTATGGAAATATTCGAAGCTATACAGGAATGGGAGACAGTCAATAAGCTGTGATGGATGCAGAATAGAAAGTTGATTAATAATTATTTGGAGGTCCTTTATGGAAAAACTTAAAATCGGTATCATTGGATGCGGAAATATTAGTTCTATTTATATGGAAAACTGTCAGAAATTCCCTCACCTCGAGCTTATCGCCTGTGCCGATCTTGATCTAGAACGTGCCCAGTCCCAAGCAGACAAGTACGGTATCCCTAAAGCGATGTCAGTAGTTGAGCTGCTTTCTGACCCAGAAATTCAACTCATCATCAATTTAACAATTCCAAAAGCCCATGCCTCTGTCTGTATCCAAGCACTTGAAGCAGGTAAGCATGTTTATACAGAAAAACCACTTGCCGTGACACGTGAAGAAGGAAAACAAATTCTAGAAACTGCCAAGAAGAAAAATCTCCTTGTTGGCAGTGCTCCGGACACCTTCCTCGGTGCTGGTATTCAAACAGCAATTCATGTCATCGAACAAGGTGAAATTGGTCAACCCATTGGGGCATCTGCCTTCATGATTTGCCGCGGACACGAACATTGGCATCCAGACCCTGCCTTCTATTATGATATTGGCGGCGGACCTATGTTCGATATGGGACCGTATTACTTAACAGCATTAGTTGCCCTCTTAGGACCAATAAAACGAATTTCCGGATCCGCTCGTATAAGTTATCCAGAACGAACTGTGCTTAGCCAGCCTAAAGCAGGTACAAAAATCGAAGTATCGATTCCTACCCACATCTCAGGTGTGATCGATTTTGATTCGGGCGTAATCGGAACAATTACAACAAGTTTTGATGCGTTCGGCGGTACTTCCCTCCCGCCAATTGAAATCTACGGAAGTGAAGGGACGTTACTTGTTCCCGATCCCAATACATTCGGGGGTCCTGTTAAAATTAGAAAACGAGATGAAGCTGAATTTAGAGATGTCCCTCTCGCCTATGGCTACCTACAAAACAGTCGAGGACTTGGTGTGGCGGACATGGCCAAAGCGATTCTTGAAGGCGGAAATTATCGAGCAAATGGAGAATTAGCGTATCATGTATTGGAAGCGATGCATGGATTCCATGATTCCTCGGATCGTGGTCAGCACTATATCATGGAAAGTACGTGCAGCCGTCCGGAATCAGTACCTTATGAATTGCAGGCTAAATAAGCGCCTATTAATTCTTAGCACTACACGAAAATCAACAATGAATAATAACAGAGCTAAAAATAAAAACCGGTCAATGACCAGTCGGATTGTCGAGAAGGGTATTTCTCGGCAATTTTTTAATTTTATCTTAGTACTCTAACTTATTCTTGGATTTTCATCATTGCCAAACTTCATCGTACTTTCCCTTAGGCTATTTCTTTCCTAGTTCAACTTAATAAATCACATTGGAGTTAAAAAAATTCCCACAAAGCTTGGATTAAGCAACATTTGTGCATTTCCTCTTTGCAGTATAGAGTGCTCGGTCAGCTTTTCATATTCGTTTTTGCATGTTTAGGCGATAATCTATATTGGTACGGGGATACGCCTGTATTCTTTTTAAAAACACGCCAGAAATGAACATTGTTAGCATACCCCACCTTATTCGCGATTTGGTTCACTTTCATGGTCGTTTCAGTTAAAAATCTTTTTGCTTCATTAATACGGATTGCATGTAAGTAGTCAATAAAACTACATCCCGTATATTTTTTAAATAACCTACTGATATACTGCTCATTTAAATGGAAATGATGAGCTAGTAAAGCAAGTGATATGTTAGTTGCATATTCTTTGTTTATAAATGTGATAATCTTCCCAATTTCATTTCTACCTGTCATTTGTTGGTTATTGGGAGCTTTAGTTGTTTTTTTGGGGCTTACCACTTCTAACAATCTACTACTTTCAATCAATAATTGAGACAATAGTGATCTCAGATAAATATCCCTTTCCTTTAGATTCATTTGATATTCCTCAAATAGTCTCATAATAATGCTGTTGATTAATGCCTTTTTATTTGGAGGAATAGGCAAAACATGTGGGCCTTTTTCAAAAAGTTGCTTTAACAAATGATGTTCGCTTGAATTTAAAAAGCACTCACGGAAATTAATGACTACGCGCTCATACCCCTGATTGTTCTTACCTAACGTTTTATGAATCACATTTTTATCAATAAAGACTAAATTCTGGTTCTCTACCATGTACTTTTCTCCATTAATTACATAAATCCGTTCTCCTTCATTTAAATAATAAATTTCGTAATCCTGGTGCAGGTGTTGTGTTGACATTGATGGATGGTGTCCAATAAATCGATCTATGTAAAATGGTTGCTCACGCAAAGAGACACTTACTTTTTGTATCACAGTTAATACCTCCAAATTTTAAGGAGTCAACGAAAATCTATTTAGGCTGATGTTGTCCTTAATCAAGTTAGATTCGTCCATTCTGTCGCTGTACCTTATACATTTATCAAACTTCCATGTATTTCCTTCCTCATTTAAACAATCACTACTTTCTTCCTACTTCAAGTAGATTAATTGTAGACGGTACGCTTACAAAATAGTCATAAAGTAGCCCCTTTTTTATTTAACTCTTTTTTGGCATTCCATCCAGAACTCATAAAGGATTAGAGCCTCCCTAACGCATACTCATTTCAGCTTGTCAGAAGCATCTGACATTAAGCAAAGCAGAAATACGAATTTGTAAACATTTGCAGTTTATACCTACAAAATATGTAATAGAGAGGTTGCTATACTTAAGTGGTGATAATGAATACGGTTACAAAAATAACTTATGGCTTTAAGGAGGTGAGGTTTGGCGGAATGTTACATCCAGACATACATATGTTTTTATAAATTTTTAGAAGGTGGTAATGCTATGAGATTTAATAAGGCATTAATCTGGATATTGGTTCTATCATTTTTTACTTCCTCCTTATTATTAGGAGGAAATGGTGTAGTTAATGCAGCTGAAATTGATTCCATCCCGCATACAAACAGAGCATTTAAAGATTACGACAATAGTTTTCTATCAGTATCTGGGTACGCATCATTAGGAGTTAAAGACAGAAGCCAATACATTGATACTTCCAATTATCGTCAGGTTAAAACAGAAAGAGAGTTTTTGCAGGCCATTTTGGATGCACAAGCTGGAAATGTGAAAGTAATCGAAGTAGCGAAAGATTTGAACTTTGGTTGGACATCATTAAATCTAAGTTCAGATGAAGCCAAGAAATATCGTTTTATCACTAAATACCGGAATCCTATGAATGGATTTACAAATCCAAAAATAGCCTCCTCCGGTGTTTCACAATTAAATATAGATGGTGTTGATGGGTTAACGATCTTTTCAAAAAAAGGGCAAACCATTAGGTCTGTAGAAATAAAATTACAAAGATCGATGAATGATATTGTCTTAAGAAATCTCAATTTTGATGGAATGTGGCAATGGGATGATACTGGTAAACATAAGGAAGTGGGCTGGTCATTTATTAAGATAAATGGCGCGAATAATGTTTGGATTGACCATTGTAAATTTACCATTGCATCGGATGGATTAATCGATACAGAAAATGGCGGCTCCAATATTACGATTTCTTGGTCTGAATTCGGGCTACCTGCAAATGAGAATCCACCAGAAGATAGTGATATTTATCAGTCGATTCAGTTTATGGAAGAAAAATATGCTTCAAATGAACTGAATTATGATAGTGTGTACTATAACATGCGAAATGGTGGTGCCACCAAAGAACAAATCATGGCATATGCAGCCTATCATAGTAAGGTTCATTTATCAGGTTCAGGTGATAAAGACTATGTGAATTATGTTTCTAGTAGTGGAAATGAGATAAAAGATGGAAATCAAAGAATTCGTATCACGCTTGCCTATAACAGTTATACAAATGTTGGGCAACGAATCCCAATGGTACGCCAAGGTACGGGTCATGCATACAACTTGTATTTGGACAATTCAACGCATAATGATGTTTTGGAGAATGTAAGCGCAATTGCAGAATATGGAACCGATACACTTTCCCGAGCACTTAATGCAAGGAATGGAGCGTCAATCGCAGCTGATACATCTGTATTCAATGACATTAACGAGCCAATCACAGGTGCTGAGATTCAAGGTTTAGATACAAGTAACATGGACGCACAATGGGCTGAACTATTCCAAAGCGCTTATAATAGAAATTTAATTGTAAACTCCAAAATCACTAATCAATATGGGACGTATACAGGAAGCAGCTGGGACAATAATGGGGAAAATCTGTTCACAAAAGGATTTACATGGCATGACAAATCAACGATAGGAAATTGGGCATGGTCTTCTCAAATTGTGGGAATTGAAAATATGAGTAAAACGAATCCACCGATAGATCCATTTACCTTCGAATATATGTATGACGAAGTGCTACCTTACACTTATAACGTGCTTCCTTTGGATAGTGTAGTACCTACACTTACAAAACATGCAGGTGCTAACAAAGTGAATATGAGCCCAATCGGTTGGTTAAAAACAGATTACAGCTCCAAGAATAAAGAGAATTAATAAATCTTTCGTAATCGGAAAGCTTCCGCTTAACACCTTGTTTAGCGGATTTTGCGAAAAACAAAAAACACCTACAAATGTTGATATAGCAATGTTTGCAGGTGTTTTATCGTTTATGAAATAATCTCATTATTTGATTTCTACCTGTTTTCCAACGCACTTAATCTATGTACTCTAAATTTGGCTAAAAGACCTGACTGGACTTATTTATTCAAAAAGATATTTTCTAATGTCTTGGCAACTTCTTTATCTAAAGTTCCATATCCTTCTTTTTCATTATTGCTAATAATTGTTGCCGTATCATTACTTTGTTTGAACCAAATCTGGTATTCAAATAATCTCTCGGGCATATTCGCATCATACTTGAAAAATAGGGTTGCCTTTACATCTTCTTTTCTTGCCATTTTTGGTTCCGCATTCGGTTCCCAGTTAACTTGTTTAAATGCTTTTCTTAACACATCTACTGTTTCCTCATCCGTAATCATGAAAGCTTCTTCATAGGTATCATCTTCCTTAACTACTTCTACATCTACTCTAGTAAGTTGACTTAAATCATATTCAATCTGAGCCTTATTTGTACAGCCTGTTAAAAACAGTACAAAAATCATAAAGATGATACGGAAAACATTTGTTTTTTCCAATTTACTAGAAATGTCATTAACATTCACCTGAACACCTCCTTATCTAATGTAGGTTACCGTAAAAATCTCCCAATCAACGTCTCGTGTACTTCCGTTTAAGTGAAATGATTTTACCGGACGAGGTTATTTCATAAAGGTTTTCGTAATCTTCAATTGGTTTCTTCGCTTCCTCCAGATGTATCCCCTTTTCGGATAAAAGATCGGCTATTGATTTGAAATGAACAACATAATCCCTATTGACTGTTTCCCACAAATATAGTGAAGCAATAGAATAATATGGTTTCCACTTCTCGGATTTTTGTGCTAAAAATTCTTTCCCATTTGTATCTTTGTCTGCTTGATATAACCATTTGCAAGCACGTTGAAGTCCAACATCACCGAACGACAAAACATTATTTCTTCCTAATGAAAAAATAAGAAACATTTCCGCAGTCCATTGTCCAATCCCTTTAATTTTTGTAAGTTCAGCAATTACTTCACCATTACTTAAATGATCTAAAAGCTCTAACTTAAGTTCATTAGACAAATATTTTTCAGTTAAATCCTTTATGTAATTAATTTTTGATTTTGAAACACCTGTCGCTCTTAATTGATCTATGGATGCATTATAAATGGATTGAGGGGTTATACCGTTACAGAGTGCTTCTACCCTCCCTATAATCGTACCCGCAGCTTTTACGGAAAGTTGTTGTCCGATTATAGACTTTACAAGAGACTCATATCGATTTCCCCTAATCGGGATTTCAATGTTCCCAATGATGTTAATCAATTTACCCATAGTATTATCCGATTTGCATAAAAACTGAACATCTTCGTTTTTTAAATTCGCTTCAATTTTTACCTTCATCACTTTTCCCTCAATTGTTTTTTTCTTTATCTCAAACGGTCTTCACCATATAATCATACAGATGTTCATTAATTTTGATTTCTTTTTCATCCTTAAAGCCGATCTGCTCGTATAGCTTCTTTGCGTACGGATTATCTTTAGCCACATTTAGAGAGAGTCTTGAATATCCCTTTTGTATTGCTGTTTTTTCGGCTTCTTTTAGAAGTATTGATCCAATTCCATTACCTCTTAACCGTTCTTTAACACACACGGTGTCAATATAAAAATCACTCTCGTCAGCCTCTTTATCCAAGGAGATCATTTCATTCCTTCTTTTCATTCTTAATCGTTTTAAGATTGGCTCGTCTAATTGAGATGCAACCTCTCCTGGATAAGTAATCACGACCCCTACTACTTCTCCAAAAACATCTGCAACAATCGTATTCTGATAGCTTAAACGATTATTCTCTTCGCGAAAGAAATCCGCCAGCGTTTCACGGATATTTTCTATCTTCGTTTGTCCAGTTAACTTCTCGGCTATATCACCAATTGCAATATGAATGAGTTCCGCAGCTTTCTTGGCGTCCTTTTTCACTGCTCCCCTTAACCTTAAATCTTGGGCAATGATTTCTTCCCAAGTCATTAAGTTTTCGTCAGAATCTTCCTTAAAATATTGGGTTTGTTTATAGCGTTTTGTTTTTGCTTTTATCTTCAACAATTTCCCTCCGTACTGTTGTCCCATTATCATTTTTAAAAAAATGCTGATAATCCTTAACATATTGTCTAAATGTAATAGGCTTCCGTTTTAATAGCCTCTCTACCTTATCTGTCACATTTTTCGCATTCCCTAACCGGGTCATGGTGTATAATACCGTCATTACATTAGCAAAGTTTCTAGGTGTACCTCTTGCAATAAGCTTTTTTCTAAATTCTATTATACCGGGATTTTGATAGGTGATTTTACGTTTAAGTACATCCGACATAATCGATGCAGCTTCGTAATAAGTAATAGCTTCGCTGCCTGTGAGGGTATAAGCCTTATAAAAGTGCCCATCTTCTGTTAAACAGACAGCGGCCACTTCAGCAATGTCTCTCGTATCGATAAAACTCGTTTTGGCTTTTCCAACAGGCATAAACAATTCATTTCTAAGGAGTACATCTTCGCGGTGAGTGGTATTTAAATTTTGCATAAAAAAGCTAGGTCTTAAAAAAGTATACTGAAATTCCAAATTACGAATCAAATCTTCAATTTTCCGGTGAGGGACAACAGGTTTTTTTTCTACCCCTAGTAAAGAAACAAACACAATATGGTTAACCCCCAATTTTTTTGCTTCGTTCAAAAAAGGAAGCATATCTTCTTTCGGTTTCGCTAAATGAGGCGGCCTCATTAAAAATATCTTTGATACTCCTTCTAATGCTTGAGGATATGTATCTTTCCTTAAAAAATCAAATTCTACCAGTTCTACATTTATATCAGAAAAGACTTTTTTACCTCTATCCAAATTTGTAACCGCAGCTTTTACCTTACCATCTCTCTTAATTAATTCTTCAACCACATGGCAACCTATATTTCCTGTTGAACCCGTTACTAAAATTTTAGTCAAGTTTATCTCCCCTTACATAATGTACGATCTAATTTTCTCAATAAAGTTAAAAAGGTCTCTCTCTCCCCAGTTGTAAAATTTATTAATGATTGTTCTATTACTGTGTCACTGACTTTTTCTATAGTTGGGATTATTTTTCTTGCTTCCTCTGTTAAGGATAAAATAACAACTCGACGATCACTCGGATGTTGCTCCTTCTTAATCATCCTTTTATCAAAAAGCCTGGATAAAATACCGGATATTGTTGGTTTATCAAAATCAAGTGCAGCTGCAATCTCAACAGCTGTTCGACTTTGGTATGTTGATCCGCAAGCTTCTTCTATTTGTAACCTTTTTAATACCGCCCATTGTGAAGTGGTCAGTCCAAATGCTTTCAAATCAGTCGTTAAATTATATCTTAGTTCTTTCGAAACCTTCATCAATATATAACCTATATTATCCATAAAAAAACCTCCCTAATAGTTAGTATACTAACTAATTTTTATTCGCAAATGACATTAATCACTAAAAAATACATAAAAAAAAGATGAAACCTATAGATTTCACCCAAATTCGTATGCACTTGGCACCATTACTCTAATTTTTTGCAAATTGTCCATCGACTTCAACGGTTTCAAATATATTGATAAAGGCTTTGTCATCATGGAAGCGGACTATTTTTTTTATTTGCATTGTTTCGTAACGTGTTACCACCATCATTAAAATCTGCTTTGGTTCCTTTGTATAGCCGCCAAAACCCTCTGTGATGGTGATGCCTCGATAGATTGAGTCTAATAAATCCTTCCGAATAACTTCTCCTTTTGTTGTAACAATCTGCATTGTTAATTTGATGTGATTCGTGTGAATGGTATCAATCATTTTACCTGTTAAATAAATCGACAACAGCGTGTATAATGCGATATTCCAATTGAAAGCAGCACCTGAAATTAAAACAATGACGCCGTTCATCGCCGTCAGTAGAAGACCGATACTAACATTACTTGTGCGTGAAAGGATAATCGCAATGATATCCAATCCGCCAGAGGTGCCGGAATACTTCAAAATCACGCCAACTCCAATACCACCTATGATTCCTCCGAATATCGCCGACAGGAGTATATTGTCAGTTACAGGAACGATTGGCAATAGATATAAGAAAACGGAGAGTGATACCACACAAATCAGTGTATTGACCGTAATCATCTTTCCAAGCTTAAAGTATCCCAAAATGAGTAATGGAATATTGAGCAAGAGATTCATTAAACCAATATCAAATGGAGTGACTAACCCAATCAAAATCGCAATACCACTTATTCCACTGCTCAAAATCCCATACGGAACCAGAAAGAAGTTAAAGCCAAATGCAACAATCAACGAACCTACAACAACAATTAAGTTTTTCATACCGGTAAAAACTCCGTTTCCAGACAAAATAATTTAGAACATAAAATAGTTAGGATTTAAAAGAATAGTCGATTCATTATGGATGTACCTGACTATTTTTTGTATAAAAAAACTCGCCCCAAAATAGGGACGAGTTCTTGCTCGCGTTACCACCCATATTCCGCAAGTTTCGCAACATGAAACATTCCGCTCACAGTCAACGTACCATCATACGTTTTCCCTTGTAACGGTGGAAATCCCTCAAAGCTACTCCGAACAGCTTTGCATTCGCAGATGATTTTTAGAAAAAAAAGTGTCCCTAGGCTCTCACCAACCTCAACACCAAAGGAACCAGATTCTTTTCTTACTTTTACTCGTCACTGTTTGAAATTATTAATAGTAATCTACCAGAGGGCAAATAAAGTTGTCAATATACTTTTCCAATATATCAATATTATGAATATTTAGGATTTAATTTCCAGTTTTAACAAATTATAATTCACGTACAAAAAAGAAGTCGCACGATACCCATCGGTTTGTACGGCTTATTATTTACTACTTATGCCATTCGTATCTGGCTGTTGCAAATGGAGTCAGTCCCCTCGTGGGATAAAGTATTACGGGACAGGGGACCTTACCCCGAAGTCTGTTTTTTTAAGAATACACCACATAAATTAATCCCTAACTGAAAAATATATACTATTACTATTTTTTTGGGGAGTGTTATAAAAATGGCGTTTGAGAAGGGGCTCGCTCAATCAGAAAAAGCTTATAACCAGTTGCATGATGTTAGTTCTTTATTTGCAAAGATAGTGAGGGAAGACTTTCTGTCAACATGGCAATGGTGGTTTGGTCTCGCTCTTTTTATAATTCCTTGGATTGTTTGGTTTAAATTCAGGAAGAAAGATAGTACAGGACGTCTCCTTTTAGGTGGCCTGCTAACGATATTACTATCACTATCAATAGATCTTGTAGCCTTATCTTTAGGGCTCTGGTCATACCCTATGGTCATTATTCCTCTAGCACCTTTTCTATTTTTACCCTATCACTTTTCTTTGGCACCCGTTGCCGTAATGTTCGCTCTGCAAATAAAACCAAAAATGAATCCCTTGTTAAAAGGAATCATTTTTTCTGCAATTGCTGCGTTTGGAGGAATGAATTTCTTTGATGCCATCGACTTTTACAACCCTAAAAATTGGTCCACTTTTTATGATTTTTTTATCTTTTTAACTATTTACTATTCGGCTTATTCGCTTACAAAAGTGGATGGCTATTCTGAATTAAGTTAGGGGAAAACTTTAATAGGGTTGGAACAAATGAGGTCAGTCCCTCGGTGATGTAAAGCTTTAACTCACCGGAGGACTCACCCTTAAATCCTAAATACAATTTTAAAAGTTCTATCTTTTCGAAATTTATCCCTTGCTTTCCTAGTCCCCTAAAATAGAGACATACTGATTTTGCAAAACAAATCGATTATCTAGCCATCCTAGTGTATTCAAAACATACCCTAAAGAATCTGCGTTATATCTTCCAGCAATTTTTTGATACGCCAATAGCTCATACACTTTATTTGAATCAAAATCTACCGGATATAATCCACTTAGAGGATTTACAAAACCAGTAATAGGACTTTTCAGCTTACCGTTTTCATCATATATTTCATTTAAATACTCAGGACCTTTTGTTGATATGTCTATGATGTACTTTTTATTATTTACCTTGCTGACAACTTCTACTTTGTAATTATCTTGATAACTAACCTCATATTGGTATTGCATATTATATAGATTGAAATCAAATAGTAATTGTGGTGTATGTTCCACAAAGGAATAAATATAATGGTACATGATTCCACCACTTCCACCTGTAGCAATACTTATTAAAATATCCTTTACTCCATTGCCTGTAAAATCCCCTAAGAATACAGTTGGATTGTAGCCAGCATTTTCACGAAGTGGAACATTGTTTACGCTGCCAGTTCTTCCATCTTGGACGACTAGAGTAATATTTTGAGTAAATGGACTAGCTGGAGTCTTTATTCCGGTTAGATAGACATTATCAGGTATTCGATCCCCAGTTACATCACCACTTGCACTCGAAACAACACTTGGCTGATTCATCGTTGCCCTAGAATAATAGTTATTCATACCATACTCCTTTTCTTGAAGACTTTCATCATTATTTTCTAACAGCCAATATCAAGCCTTCATTGAGTAATATCTAGTCACAGGCGTCATAAAATTTATAAGGTAATTTGAATTTATATTTGAATATAATACGCTCCCCGCTCTCAAAGTTTCCGCAGGATGTCGTTAATGATTCATCAAAATGGAGGGGAAATAATGAAAAAATACGGTTCATTTTCTGGTACGGTTACCATGATTCAAGATTATTTAGTGGGTTCAGAAGAGGAATTAAACGGGTGTTTTAAATTAATGTCCTTATTAAGAGAAGATGGTTCAATCGTAAATTTCGTGATTAGTACAACCACCTATTTTCTAGACCATGTAATAGTTTCAGTTGGAGACCATGTAACTGGTTTTTATGATGTCAATGTACCTGTCATTCTTATTTATCCGCCACAATATCAAGCCCTCATAATCGTAAAAGATCACTCTTATCAAAATGTAAAGGTAGACTATTTTAACAGCCAGCTGGTGAGTAGTGATGGTCAACTACAATTGAATATTTCTAGTTATACTCCATTATTATTACAAAACGATCAACCCTTCACTTTGAATCCGGCAAATCGAAATCTGCTGGTTGTATATGGTCCTGCCACATTTAGCATTCCAGCCCAAACCACTCCCTATAAAATCATTGTTTTATGTTAGTCATATTTAGAAAAGTAACGGGGCGTAAAAATGACCAACAAATTGGATGTTAAAATTTGCGGGTCTATTTTTGTTGATATAAAGAGATTTTGGTTGCTTGCAATTATAAGAATATTTAAAGATACATACGGAAAGGTTTTTGGATATTTATGTTAAAATGGCAGTAGCAGAACCTTTGAAATAAAAATATAAAGTTGCTCAGTTCAAAAATTGCTTGAAAAAGGATGCGTATCATGCCGATTAATTCTTTTAAGAACTATCCGATGAGCTGGAAGCCATCGATTGATAAAACAGAAAAGCCCATTTATAAAGCACTCGCAGGGCAATTGGAACAGGATATAGTTGATGGGGTTTTATTACCTGGAACAAAACTCCCCCCACAGCGAGAACTTGCTGATTATTTGGATTTAAATGTAAGTACCATTTCAAAAGCTTTTAAAGTGTGTGAATTAAAGGGCTTGTTAAGTGCAACTGTTGGAAGTGGGACATTTGTATCGTATGATGCGTTATCGAATGCGTATTTACTTGAAGATACAAAGCCGAAACACTTAATTGAAATGGGAGCAACACTTCCAGATAATGCTTCTTACGAGCCACTGCTGTTACAACTTAAAAGCATGCTGCAAGAAACAGATTATGAAAAATGGTTTGGTTACGGTCGTGCAGGCGAAAGCATTTGGCAAAAAGACGCTGCTATAAAGCTAATCCGAAGAGTTGGGTTAGAAACCACCGTTGATCACATTTTATTTGCCAATGGTGGTCAAAATGCAATTGCTGCTACACTTGCAAGTCTTTGTAAGCCTGGAGAACGCATTGGTGTTGACCAGCATACGTACCCTGGCCTAAAAACTGTTGCAGCGATGCTTAATGTACAAATAGTTCCGATAAAATCAGAGAACTATGAAATGAGTCCAACGTCTTTTGAATATGCATGTAAAAATGAAAATATTAAAGGCATTTACTTGATTCCAGATTATCATAATCCGACTTCTTCCTTTATGTCCGTAGAGAATCGAAAAATGATTGCAGCAATTGCCAAAAAGTATAATCAGTTCATTATTGAAGATGGCTCGTACCATCTTCTATGCAAAAAAACACTGCCAGCAGTCGCATCATTCGCCCCTGAACAGGTCATCTATATTGCAAGTTTATCGAAAGCATTAGCACCAGGCTTACGACTGGCCTATGTAGTAGTCCCTAGTCAATTCAAAAAGCCCATTTCAAAGGGACTTTATAACTTAAATATAACAGTTTCCCCGTTATTAGCAGAACTGACAGCACGTACGATTGTTTCGAATGAATTTGAAGTCTTAATTGAGGGTCATCGGAAACAAACCATTCGCAGAAACCAAGTCGTAAAAAAATATTTGGCAGACTATACGTGCCTTGGTGATGAGACAGGCATTTTTCGTTGGCTGTTATTACCAGGCAAGATTACAGGTGCCGAATTTGAATCATTAGCAGCGCATCAGGGGGTACAAGTGTATGCGGCTGAACGTTTTGTAGTTGGAAATAGTTGTCCAGATAGAGCTGTTAGGGTTTCTGTCTGTGCACCTAAAACAATTGAAGAGCTTGAACAAGGGTTGATAATCCTTAAACGTTTGTTGGACGATCTTAGCTAATATTGTTTGCCATACAATTATAATATTGTGTGGTTTTTTTGTACGTGTTATGATGATTCAAATCTAGTTGGAGGTAATAGAGTTAATTTTCCTAGAAAGGTAGGTTATATATGTCACACCAAGATAATGTTAAAGCGTTAGACGCCCAATCCGTTCGGTTACAAAGCTACATTCATTCTTCAGTACAACAAAAATCGTTATACAAACGTACATTACTTGTTGTAAGTATTTCACAAATTTTAGGTGGTGCAGGGTTAGCAGCAGGCGTTACAGTAGGTGCACTTCTTGCACAACAAATGCTCGGGACTGATGCGTTTGCTGGACTTCCTTCAGGTTTACTAACTCTAGGTTCGGCAGGAGCAGCTTTATTTGTTGGGAAACTATCTCAACGTTATGGTCGTCGTACAGGTCTATCAACTGGTTTTATGATTGGTGGACTTGGAGCAATAGGGGTCATTATTTCAGCGATCATAAATAGTGTTTTCCTTTTATTTACTTCCCTACTTGTTTATGGTGCAGGGTCAGCAACAAATTTACAAGCTCGTTATGCGGGTACGGACTTAGCAAGTAGTAAGCAGCGAGCGACTGCCATTAGTATTACGCTGGTTTTTACTACATTTGGTGCGGTAGCAGGTCCAAATTTAGTAGATGTGATGGGTGATTTCGCCCTTTCTATTGGTGTTCCATCACTTGCAGGTCCTTTCATTTTAGCAGCCGCCGCATATATCTTAGCAGGTCTTGTCCTTTTCAGTTTGCTACGTCCCGATCCATTCGTTATTGCTAGAATGATTGAAGCAACCAACCAAAAACCTAGTGATAAAGGACATTTGGTAGCAACTGAACATACTGAAAATAAAAGAGGCATCATCGTTGGTGCAACGATTATGGTTCTTACTCAAATTGTAATGGTAGCTATTATGACCATGACACCCGTTCATATGATGCATCATGGACATAGTTTGGGTGCAGTAGGACTTGTTATTGGATTTCATATAGGTGCCATGTATCTCCCTTCACTCATTACAGGTTTCCTCGTTGATAAGTTGGGGCGTACGGTGATGGCTATTGCTTCAGCTACTACGTTACTTCTTGCAGGTTTACTATCATCATTTGCACCAGGTAATTCCATGGTTTTTATGGTAATCGCTCTATCATTACTTGGATTAGGATGGAATTTTGGTTTAATAAGTGGGACAGCGCTTATTGTTGATTCGACTGAAACTGCCACACGGGCAAAAACACAAGGTACAGTGGATGTTTTAATTGCGTTGTCAGGAGCTGCTGGCGGATCATTGTCGGGAATGATTGTGGCAGGTTCAAGTTATCCAACATTATCTTTTGTTGGAGGAATTTTGTCCTTATTACTAATCCCAGTGGTGATATGGTCTCGTGGAGGTAAAAAATAAGACAGATTGTTTTACGAAGAAAGTATTTTTGGAGTAAATTCGCTTATCCGAGAGTAATTTCACTTTATGCGAGAGTAACTTTGCTTATCCGAGAGTATTTACCGTTATGCGAGATTAACTTTGCTTATCCGCGAGTATATTTCGTTTTCTGAGAGTAATTTTGCTCTTCCTAGAGTAATTTCCATTATACGAGGGAAATATTTGTGGAACTATTGTCTGCGATTGTTCAATAAGAGCAGTCGTTGATTTACTAGCAGGCAGGATAGTTATGAGAATCCTTAATAACCCAAGGATACGGAAGCTTCTACACAAAACTAGTATCCTTGGATTTTATATTATCTATTTCAAAGATCCCATTTACTTATGAGAAAGTACTCCATAATAAATCTAAATTAGGTTTAAATTGCATTAGTATTTTCGATTTATTACATAAAAAAGATTCATTTTACTAATGCATGATTAAGGCATAGTATGGAGGTATCAACGAATTTGAAAGGAGTTACTAAGATGAGAGAAATAAGAGTTTATCATGTGGATGCTTTTACAACAGAAAAATTTGGAGGTAATACAGCAGGTGTTGTGTTAGATGCAGAAAAATTAACGGAAAATGAGATGCAAAGTATCGCAAAAGAATTAAATTTACCGGAATCCGTATTTTTACTGCCTTCAAATAACGAGGAAATTGATTATAAAGTGAAATACTTTACTCCTACTGAAGAAATCAACTTCTGCGGCCATGCAACTGTTGGGTTAACATGGCTTTTGGCAACAGAGTTTGGCCTAGCAGAGAAAAAAGGAGGCATTTTGTTAGAAACGAATATTGGTAAAATACCTGTTGTATGGCATAAAGAAAACGGAAACATAATTGATGTGGAAATGACACAAGTTACTCCAAAAACCCAAGATTTCACAATTGTTCTGGAAGAGCTTAGTCAATTGATCGGCGTCAAAACGGAAAGCATCGACACAACCTATCCAATCAAGCTGGCGAATACAGGAAACTGGCATTTACTTGTTCCTCTGAAAAATCAAATGGACATTGACAATGCAATGCCAGACTTAGCAGCTTTAGGGAAGCATAATAAAGAACATAATATCAGCACGACACACCTTTATACTTTTAACACCTCGAAGGAATGTGATTTATATACCAGAGATTTCGCACCGGGGATTGGCATACCTGAGGATCCCGTAACGGGGGCAGCAAACGGCGCATTAGCTGGTTTCCTCTATTTGGAAAATATTATCCCTCAAAGTGAGAATACACATCTTAAAATCGCTCAAGGAGACGCGATTGGAAGACCTGGAATGCTTTACGTGGCTGTCATTCCTAATGAATCAGAACCAGTTATCAAAGTAGCAGGAGCAGCAACCATCACTATTCGCGGTATATTAACAATATAAACATATCAGCTTGAAGAGAGGAAATCTTATTCAAGCTGATCTTAATTAAAATGTTCTTTTACTATTTCCATAAACTCCCTTATGGAAGGGGATGATTGCTTAAAAGATTTTATGGCAATACCTATTTCACGATACAAATCCGTATCAATTGGAATCACTTTCGCGTAAGGAATGTATTTCGGTAAGACCATTTCCGGAAGAATGGTTATCCCTAGCCCTTCTTGAACCATCGAAATGATTGTATTGTTATCTACTATTTCAAAAATAACATTAGGAAGTACGTTATTTTCTCTAAACAGCCTCTTTAATAAAACATCACAACCTGCTTTTGGCATAATAAATGTTTCATTATGTATTGATTTTACTTGAACTAGTTTCATTGTGTTCAATGGGTGATTTTCAGGTACTAAAACAAATAATTTGTCTTTTAGTAATTGAATTGTATCAAATTCTCTGGCTGGAAGCGTTAAAAATCCAATATCAACCATTCCTGAGGCGATCCAATCTTGGATATCGTCGTAGCCACCTTCGAATAACTCTATCTGGATACCCGGATATTTATTTATAAAATTACGAATGAGACCTGGAAGAAATTTAGACGAAAAACTAGGGAAGGTACCAATTTTAATGCTTCCTACTTCGATTCCTTGAATAAGGGCAGCTTCTTGCTCAAGCAATTTTGCATGGTGAACGAGCTGACGAACATACGGTAAAACTCGTTCACCTGCATCTGTTAAAGATATTCCGTTCCGATTACGCCGGAGCAATACGATTCCTAATTCTGTTTCAAGTGTTGAAATATTATGACTTACTCCTGATTGTGACAACCCTAGTTTTTCACCAGCTTTTGTAAAACTGCCCCTTTCAACAACCGTTAAAAAAACTTCGTACTGGAAAATAGCCAATACTCTCACCTCATTCATTCCTATTTTGAATTTTGAATTCCAAATTCAACAAAGGATATAAAATCATTCCTAAACTGTAATGAGTTTGGTTTTCTGCCAATCTAATATGTTACTTAAAATATACGTAAGATAAATAAATTCATCAACACTAGTTCAAGAAAATAGATAAAAAATGCAATCTTGAAAATACTAGATTACCCTTTTGATTTTCCTCTAAAGTTATTCATTTGTAACCTCAATTATTTATGATACCGTTCAGAGGTTTTATTAATTACCTCCTCAATGAGGAAATAAGTTAAGCTTTGGTGTCATAACAGTTGTTCTTATTACCATTAATAGCTCTTATCAAAAGCATATCTTTATCTTTTTAAAAAAACACTTAACTATATAAAGAATTTCCCCTACCTAATTCAGTGAACTATAAAAATTAAATCATAGCGCTTGCATATTTTGAAAATCCTATTATAATACTTGTATACAAGTAGACTTGAATTAACAAGAGGTGAGTTTATGGCCGAACAAAAGGAATATCTCTATCCCGTAAAATGGCTTTCCAAGGCTTCTGCCGGAGACCGTGTTACCTGCGAACTTAGAATGCGAATTATTTCGGGCATGATTGAAAGCGGTACCGTCCTATCTGAAAATAAATTAGCTGCAGATTTTGCTGTGAGCCGGTCACCCATCCGCGAAGCACTAAAAACCCTAGCATCTGAAAAAATCATTCGATTAGAAAGAATGGGAGCCACTGTAGTAGGACTAACGAAAAAAGAATATGCGGAAATTTATGATGCCCGTATCCTGATCGAAACGTTTGTATTTGAACGGCTTGCCAGAGTGGAAACGACTGAATTAGTCATGGAACTAAGTAAAATACTAGAAATGATGAAAATCGCCATAAAATATCAAGATGCGGATGAGTTTTCCTTTCAGGATGTCCTATTCCACGAAACTATTATTCGGGCAATCAATCATTCTTACATCCTGATGATCTGGGATAATTTAAAACCTGTGATGGAAAGCTTAATTCTCCTTTCTATGCGCAGTCGTTTTAAAGAAAAGTATGAAGATTTTACCAGAATCATAAATAATCATCAACTATACATTGAAGCAATCCAAACAAAGGATCGAGACCTTATGGTTAGATCGTTACATCAAAACTTTGATGATGTTCAAGAGAAAGTTGAAGATTCGTGGAGATCACAAATGAGGCTTTCAAAAGGAGTCGAACAACAAAATGACTAATTATATGTTAGGTATAGACATCGGTACAACCAGTACAAAAGCTGTTTTATTCACAGAAAATGGTAATGTCATTCAAACAGAAAATATCGGTTATCCGCTTTTCACACCGAATATATCAACAGCAGAACAAAACCCGGATGAAATTTTCCAAGCGGTTTTGACAGCCATTTCTTCGATAACGAAAAAGCATTTAGATAAAAAACTTTCATTTATTTCATTTAGCAGTGCGATGCATAGTGTTATTGCAATGGATGAAAATGCCCAGCCACTCACACCTTGTATCACTTGGGCTGATAATCGAAGTGAAGCTTGGGCACATAAAATTAAAGATGAATTAGATGGGCATAACGTATACAAACGAACCGGAACACCGATTCACCCGATGTCACCACTATCCAAGATTACTTGGATTGTAAATGAACGTCCCGAAATCGCTGTTAACGCAAAAAAATATATCGGTATTAAGGAATATATTTTTAAAAAATTCTTTGATCAATATGTTGTTGATTATTCCCTGGCTTCAAGTATGGGGATGATGAATCTGAAAAACTTAGATTGGGATGAAGAAGCCCTGGAAATTGCTGGTATCTCGCGTGATCAATTATCGAAGCTCGTACCAACAACTAAGATTTTTACCAACTGTAATCTGGTTTTAGCCAACCAGATTGGGATCGACCCGCAAACACCTTTTGTTATCGGAGCAAGTGATGGAGTCCTTTCGAATCTAGGTGTAAACGCTATCCGTAAAGGTGAAATCGCTATCACGATTGGGACAAGCGGTGCGATTCGAACCATTATTGACAAGCCGAGAACAGACGAAAAAGGAAGAATCTTTTGTTATGCTTTAACGGAAAAACATTGGGTGATTGGAGGACCGGTAAACAATGGAGGTATGGTCCTTCGTTGGATTCGTGATGAATTCGCCTCTTCAGAGGTAGAAACAGCCAAACGACTCGGAATCGATCCTTATGAAGTCTTAACTAAGATTGCGGAACGTGTACGACCAGGTGCCGATGGATTGTTATTCCATCCTTACCTCGCCGGAGAACGTGCACCATTATGGAATCCAGACGTGCGCGGTTCATTCTTTGGTTTAACCTTGTCACATAAAAAGGAACATATGATTCGAGCAGCTCTAGAAGGTGTTATATTCAATTTATACACCGTATTTTTAGCCTTAATTGAATGCATGGACGGGCCCGTTACCCGTATTCAAGCTACGGGAGGATTCGCACGGTCGGATGTATGGAGACAAATGATGTCCGATATATTCGAATCGGAAGTCGTTGTTCCAGAAAGCTACGAAAGTTCGTGCCTTGGTGCTTGTATTTTAGGTTTATATGCCATTGGAAAAATAGACTCATTTGAGAGTGTTTCTGAAATGATTGGGAGTACCTATAAGCACGCACCAAAAGGAGAAGCTGTAAAAGAGTATAGGCAATTGCTGCCAATCTTTATTAACCTATCAAGAGTATTAGAAAACGAATATACACAGATTGCAAATTATCAAAGAAGCTTACTAAAAACAACTTGATAAACATCAGGAGGAAGTAAAATGCCATTAGTTATAGTAGCATTAGGAATTATTGCCTTATTAATTCTAATCATGGGCTTAAAATTAAACACCTTTATTTCATTAATCATTGTATCGTTTGGAGTAGCCTTAGCACTTGGCATGCCACTAGAGGAAGTGGTTAAAACCATCGAAGCCGGATTAGGCGGAACACTTGGACATATTGGTTTAATCTTTGGGCTTGGAGCTATGCTCGGTAAGTTAATCGCTGATTCAGGCGGTGCGCAGCGAATTGCGATGACTCTTGTGAAAAAGTTCGGTGAAAAAAACACTCAATGGGCAGTAGTTGTTGCTTCATTCATTATCGGTGTTGCGTTATTTTTTGAAGTAGGTTTAGTATTATTGATTCCAATTGTCTTTGCGATTTCAAGAGAATTAAAAGTTTCGATCTTGTCACTTGGTATTTCCATGACAGCAGCTTTATCCGTCACACACGGCTTCTTGCCGCCTCACCCAGGGCCAACTACGATTGCTGGTGAATTGGGTGCCGACATTGGTGAAGTTTTACTTTACGGTTTCATTGTTGCTGTCCCTACGGTTATCTTAGCTGGACCAGTTTTTACAAAGATTGCGAAAAAACTTGTTCCTGAATCATTTACAAAAATGGGCAGCATTGCTTCATTAGGTGAACAAAAAACATTTAAACTTGAAGATACGCCTGGATTTGGTATCAGTGTTTTTACCGCTTTACTTCCTGTTATTTTAATGTCCATTGCTACCATTATAACTTTAATGCAAAAAACAATGGGCATTGAAGATAACTCTGTACTAGCAGTCATCCGATTTATCGGTGAAGCTGGTACGGCTATGTTGCTCTCGCTATTATTTGCTGTTTATTCAATGGGGATTGCAAGAAAGATTCCTATGAAGGATGTTATGGAGTCTTGTACACAAGCGGTTCTGCACATTGGTATGATGTTATTAATCATCGGAGGCGGCGGAGCCTTCAAACAAGTATTAATTAACGGCGGCGTAGGTGACTATGTTGCAGAATTATTCAAAGGGACTGCTATATCACCGATTATCCTCGCATGGGTGATCGCTGCAATTTTACGTATTGCATTAGGATCTGCAACCGTTGCTGCTTTAACGACAGCTGGTTTAGTGATTCCAATGTTAGGACAAACGGACGTTAACCTTGCTCTCGTCGTTCTTGCAACAGGTGCCGGAAGTGTCATTCTTTCCCACGTAAACGATGCTGGTTTCTGGATGTTTAAAGAATACTTTGGGTTAAGCATGAAAGAAACATTTGCAACATGGACCTTGCTGGAAACGATTATTTCCGTAGCTGGATTAGGTTTTGTACTATTATTAAGTTTGTTTGTATAAACCTTCCAGGCAGTAAATCCCCACTTTTAGAGTGAAGGTTTTACTGCCTATTAATTTGATATAAAGGAGCACGAATAAATGGTAAATACAATTGGTGTCATAGGTTTAGGAGTAATGGGAAGCAACATCGCGTTAAACATGGCGAATAAAGGCGAACAAGTCGCTGTTTATAATTACACAAGAGATTTAACTGATCAGCTTGTAGCTAAATTGGACGGGCAATCGATCCATCCATACTATGAAGTCCAAGATTTTGTTCATTCCTTGGAAACGCCTAGAAAGATATTTCTAATGGTAACAGCAGGTAAACCTATCGACTCGGTCATTCAAGCTTTACTCCCCCATCTTGACCAAGGTGATATTATCATGGACGGCGGCAACTCCCATTACGAAGATACGGAACGCAGATATGATGAATTAAAGTCTAAAGGAATTGGATATTTAGGAATTGGTATTTCCGGCGGTGAAGTCGGGGCATTAAATGGGCCTTCGATCATGCCAGGCGGAGATAAAGACGTCTATGAAAAAACAGCTCCGATTCTGACAAAAATCGCCGCTCAAGCAAATGGTGACCCTTGCTGTACCTATATCGGTCCCAAAGGATCAGGGCATTTCGTAAAAATGGTACATAACGGAATTGAGTATGCAGATATGCAGCTAATTGCCGAAGCCTATACATTTTTGCGAGAAAAATTGGAATTACCCGTTGAAGAAATTGCCGGCATTTTAGAAACCTGGAATGAGGGCGAACTCAAAAGTTATTTAATCGAAATCACGGCTCAAATTTTACGAAAAAGGGATGAAATAACAGGGTTGCCTCTGATTGATGTGATATTAGATAAAGCCGGCCAAAAAGGAACCGGTAAATGGACCAGTATCCAAGCGATTGATAATGGCATCCCGGCTTCGATTATTACCGAGTCATTATTTGCCCGCTACATCTCTGCGATAAAAGAGGAACGTGTTCATGCCGAATCGATCTTAACCGGCCCTAAGAACGGACAGCAACATTTAGATAAAAATGAATGGATTGACTACATTAGACAAGCCTTATATATGGGAAAAGTTTGTGCCTACGCACAAGGATTTACCCAATATAAAATGACTTCGGAACTTTTCGGATGGAATTTACCATTAAAGGATATTGCGCTGATTTTCCGCGGTGGATGTATTATTCGTGCAGAGTTCTTAAACGTCATCAGCGAAGCCTATCAAGATCAAACCGATTTAGCGAATTTATTAATCTCTCCATATTTTGCTGAAAAAGTTCAGGACTATCAAATGGGTTTGCGTAAAGTAGTGTGTGAGGGTATTAATTCTGGAATCTCGTTCCCATGTTTAAGTGCTTCACTTACTTATTACGATAGCTATCGAGCTGGTCGATCAAGTGCAAATCTTTTGCAAGCACAACGTGATTATTTTGGTGCCCATACCTATGAACGACGTGATTTAGCGGGAGTATATCACACCAACTGGCAGTCATAAGAGCATTAAACCGTTCAAGGAATTTGAGATTAAATAACCGGATAAACTCTAAAAAAGCAGGTAAAAAATAATTACTTAAATAATTTAAGCTGAAGTATACAGCCCATTCCATGAGCTTTGTATATTTCAGCTTTTTTTATTATAAAACTTCAATTAGACACGGCTTTAAAGGGAATTTAATGCTTCTGCAAATCTTTTTATTCCTTCATGTATGGATTCGGTATCTTCCCTTGCGAACGTAAAACGGACAAAACTCTTTTGCGATCCCATCGTGGAGCCCGGAACATATATGACTCCTTTTTTAATCGATTCTTCCAATAATTGTGTTTCATTAAAGTCCTTTTTCAACTTACACCAAAGATGGATACCTCCATGAGGGATAGCGAATTCAACTTGATCCTTTAAATAAAAATTAAGACTCGTAACAATTTGATCCCTTCGTTTTTCTAATTCTTTCACCAATCGTTTAATATGTAAATGAAAACTACCAGATTCCAGAAAATCGTTTGCAATCCATTGAGTAAAGCTGGCATGCCCGAAGTCTATTTGTTGCTTTGCATCGGAAAGTCTTTCTATTACAGGTTTCGGTCCAATAATCCAGCCAATTCGCAGCCCGGAAGCAACAATCTTTGATAAAGAACTGATATAAAGGACATTTCCGTGAGCATCCATCGACTTTAATGCCGTAACTTCTTCTCCTGTGAAAGAGGTTAAACTATAAGGATCATCTTCCACTACAGGAATCCCATGTTCAGATGATATATCCAGTATTGCTTTCCTCTTTCCTTCACTAATTAAAGTTCCTGTAGGATTTTGAAAAGAAGGGTTTAAGAATATCATTTTAATTCGATGTTTCTTATGCAAATCCACTAATTCACCTGGATTTATTCCATCCTTATCTACTGATAAATAATATGGTTTTATCCCCGCTGATTTAAATATTGGCAGATTAAAGTTATAGGAAGGGTCTTCTAGTGCTACTGCATCACCTGGCTTTAAAAGACATTGAACCACTAAATGAAGAGCCTGTTGTGCTCCCGATGTAACTAATATGGAAGAAGGATCTGTTTCAATTCTCCGAAATTGCTTCACGTGCTCTGTAATGGTTTCCCTCAGTATCGCATTCCCCTGCGGATGATCATAACCTAAGCTTCCAATAAATGATCTTGAAGATGTAATTTGTCTTAAGGAGCCAACTGGAAACAGATCTTCTGATAATTCACCGCTAGCTAAATTGATGAGTTTATGTTCTACCGCTTCTTTTCGTATCCTTTGGGTTACAGGTAGATTAGGTAAAAACGACCCCGCCTCAATATACCGGTTCCAGCTTGGGATACGTTTCTTCGTAATGCCCCAAATATCCTTGCTTATCGTTGTCCCGCTTCCTCTATTTCTCTGAATCAGTCCATTTGATTCCAACTCATCATATGCGGCCACTACGGTACTTCTATTTACGTTAAGTTCTTTCGCTAAGGAACGTTCTGATGGTAAGGGTTTATCCGGCGGGAAAGTACCATGTGCTATCCCATTTTCTATGTATTCAGCAAGCTGTTTATAGATCGCTTTTTTAGCGTTTCGATCTGGCTTCCAGTCCATTTTCTACAGTCCTTTTTAATTTTCTAATTATTAATATACTATATATTATTTTCCTATATATTTTTACTCAGATACACAATGATATAAAAAAATTACCTATCGATTTATTCGTCGATAGGTAAACAAATAGTATTTATGCATAGAACTTAATATAAACCCCCAGTGCAATTAATGACAAAAAAATAACTACTACATATATTAGCGTTAAATTTGTGGTATTTCTTTTTGCCGAACTACTATAATTTTCATCACTTTTACCTAGAATTAATAATGTAGAAACAATCGCTATTAATAAAATACTGATTACCAAAACAGACAATACATTCATGCTACACCTCTATGAATCTAGATTTTTCGCTATCATTCTACTATACAATTTTTAAATAGATTTATTATAAAGCTTTATTATAAATCTTTTTTACCAGCAAACAACCATCCACTTGACAAGAATTTTAGCCATCCACTTTTAATTATTGGTGGTAACTGCTTTTTGGGGAATAGAAGGAGTATTCTTAATAAAGTGGTTGGTTAAATTCATTGGGAATTGGATGGTTCATTAAATGAAGAATTACCTTAATATAAGTTTTGATAATCTTAACCGTAAATATGAATGATTTAAAAATGAGGACTTACAGGTAGATTATTACTTAAGGAGGCGGTTTATATGACATGGACGGTTGTTCTTTCAGTAGTGATTGGAATAGTTATTAAAATGGTTATGAGTCCACCTAGTGCAGTTGTGGAATGGGTGGTAAGTAAAATTGCACTTCATCCAAAACTGGTCCTTAATGAAGTTACTATAACCTATAATAAAAAACACTTAGAAAAGGAAGAAAAGAATAAATTTACTGACTATTTTAATGAAGCTATGTTTTTAAAACAATATGATATCTTTCCAGGCAATGAAAAGTTTTTTCTACAACCAGAAACGAATGTTATACCATTTGTGGTCAATGTAAAAAGAGGCAAAAAAGAATTGAATTTCTTTGTTTTTTGTTACGCTGATCATGTTGATGTAGTGAAGCAGTTCAATAAAAAGGTTGTTTCTTATCGGCTTCGGTCTGATTATTTACAAAAATACCAAGAATATTTACTAAAACAAAAAGAAATATCTATATAAATAGAAATAGTATAAACACCTTCCCGTTCGGTAATCAAATATGATTTCTTGGAGGGTTTTTTTCCGTGGAACAAAAGAACATTATTGAGAAAAAAATAAAATCAACACATTTGGTAAATACTTAAAGAAGTTTTAATTAGAACGTGTAATAGGAGGAAATATGAAAAATATTGCTGACATTATCCATATAGGTGAATTAATAGCTGTATCCAAGGTTTTCCAACTTAATCCTTATAAAATGGTAACATTAATAGAAAATGGTTTAATGGAAGTATTCGAAAATAAGGAAGCATTTTTAAAAAAATATGGAAATCACGAAACAAATGAGGATTTAGACTGGTGTGAGTTAAATAATGGAAAAATCTTCACTAAACCGAAATAGCCCCCCAAGAGCATTATTTATCTATTAATCCCCATAGGATATTTAATCGTATGTATTTATTAATTATTGTTTTTATCAAACTTAAATAAAAGGAACGATATTAACCCTGATAAGATTCCTGCACCTATAGCAATAATAATTCTCGTCATAATATTAATTTCCGAGTAGTCCTTTTCAAGCATCCACAATGCCAACACTACTACAATAAACATAATTGGAAAAGTTATAGGAAATTTCTTCATTTATTCTACCTTCCATTCTGAAGAATCAAGTATATTACAATCTATTCTTTCACAATAACAAACGTGTATAGACTAAGCCTATACACGTTTTGAAATTGGCTAAACGCCCCGAAACGCGGTTTATCTACTTACAGGAAGGACTAATTTTTTTCCTGATTTTAAGCTTAAACGGGTACTGATCATGGACCTTTTTCGGAAATGGTTATAACTTGAAATTTCTGCTAATTGTACTTTTTTCAAACCGAACCACCATAAGAACATCATATAAGGAGACATCGCAAACCAAGATCCTTGGTTTAGCAATAAAAAATTAAATATCCCATGTAAAAAGGCTGGAAGCAGTAAAGATAACAGGAACAAAGGCCATTTCGATCCTTTTGTAAACTTTGCTTTACTAATATAATATCCCATAACAACACCAAACAAGGCGTGGCCTGAAACAGGAAGTAAAGCACGAGTTAAAGCATATTCCATACCATTATTCATTAAATACAGTATATTCTCTGCGGTTGCAAACCCCAAAGATATGGAAGTACCATAGACAATTCCATCAAACGGCTCATCAAATTCCGCACTCTTGTATGCAATAAAAAATAAAATCGACCACTTAAAAAATTCCTCTATCAGACCCGAAGAAAAAATGGCATAAATAGAATCATATTGAACAATGTTTTCTACTTTTAGAACATATTCAATAAAGGCAATTGGAATGATAATCAACGCACCAGAAAAAAACGTGTTTAATACCATCGATACCGGTTCTGGTTCATACTTATCTTTTAAATAAAAATAACTCAATAAAGCAAAACCAGGGGCAATACCAGCTAATAGGATTCCTAACATTTACAACCCCCTAGGTACATTTAAAATATATTTTTAATAATACCCTAAAAGTGATTGAATTGAAACTACTTCAATGCTCATTTTGAGTCTGTTTTGATTATGTAAAAACAAAAGAAAGTAAGCTTTCCGCCTCCACTTTCTTTTTTTAAAGATTTCATTAAAATTTCAACTTAATCCATATTCTTTTATTTTGTTATATAATGTGCCTCTGGAGATGCCAAGTAAACTGGCTGCAGCACTTTTGTTTCCGTATGTTTTTTTTAATGCTTCCTCAATCTCTAACGCTTCTGAATTTTTTAATCCTTGCTCCTGTGGATTGTTTTCGCCTTTTTTTAAGACGGTTTGGTTTGCTGTTATCTTGCTTCTGATATGCTCTGGCAGATGCGCACTCAATATCAATGATTTATCAATAAGGAGGATTATCCGTTCAATCGTGTTTCTAAGCTCCCGGACATTTCCAGGCCAATCATAATTAACTAACTGTGTGATTACTTCCGGATCCATATCTGGCACGGGCTTTTTATACTTGGAGCTAAATTCCTGAATATAATTGTTAACTAGTGATACAATATCCTCTTTTCTAAACCGAAGAGGCGGAATATCGATACTGATCACAGATATATGATAATAGAGCTGCTCGTTGAAATTTCCTTCTCTCAGAAGAAGATCAATGGATTTTGAAGTAGAAGTAATAATTCGAGTTGGAGATGTAATTTCATCGACCCCTCCCACACGGTAAAATCGATAATCAATCAGGTAATTTAATAATTTACCCTGAATTGTAAGCGGCATCTTATCGATATCTTCTATAAATAAAGTGCCATTTAAAGCTTGCTCAATCCTGCCGATCTGTAATGTTTGCTGGTCTGTTGAATAAACATCCTTTTGAAAACCAAAAAGTTCAATTTCTAACAATCCAGGAGGAATAACTGAACAGTTTATAGTGATAAATGGGCCATCCGCTTTTGTCCCTCCATAATGTATCGCTTGAGCCAACATTTCCTTTCCAGACCCGGGTTCCCCGGTTAAATGGACCGGAATATCAGCATGTGCAACCTTTTGTGCAATTTTTAAGGCTTCCTGAAATTTCGGACTTCCGCTCTCCATTTTTGCGAATGGATTTGACTTGGGGACAAGTACCGCTGAATTTGAATCCAATTCTTCGTTCAGCCGAATAATATTTGTAATATTATGTTCGGCAGCAACCCCACCAATGATTTTATTATCAATCATAATAGGTGAGGCGTTAATCAAAACATGTGTATCCTTATTCGGCCGATGGTATTGTCCTCTTACGGGAAGTCCTTCGTTTAAAATTCTATGGAGGACTATAGATTCATCACTAAAGTGCTCACCTAATTTTTTCCCTATTATAAACTCTTTTTTTATTTTATAGGTTTCTTCTGCCGTTACATTCCAGTAAACCACTTCTCCAGCTTCATCCACTGCAGTAACAGAGTCATTGATTGTCTCAGCTAAGGTTTGAAAATAGGCTGAGAGTTGACGATTCTCTTCTTCCAGCTTCTCAATCCGTTTTTCAAATGTATATACACCAATGATTTTTCTTCCATTTTCGATGAGTACTGGCCTGCGCCAATCAACATTTGCCAAAATTCCTGTTTCAGAAGAAATGACTGTAGATGGCAGCCAATTAAGCTGTTCAAGCCAATCAATTATCTTTGCTGTATCAATACCCAATTCGATCAGCCGATATTCATAGTTATGAATGATAAAGTATGCTCCACCAGCCACAACGACAAATTTATACTTTTCTAATTTCTTTTTTACTTCTGCTAAAGTCATATGGTCATTTACAATTGTAAAGGAGTCATCAAGTTGAATTTGCCCACTTCTGAACATACTAAAATCCTTTCAAGCCTTTTTTTTCACTTTAACATAAAATGAACTGCACTTTCTAGCAATAGAAATTAAAAAGCTGAACCTGAAAAACACAGGTATCAGCTTTCATACTCTTTCTCTAAAGGTTCCATAAAAGATGGGCTCTACTTTACGCAGATTGCTTATACTGATCAAATTCTCTTTGTAATTTTTCGCTTGGTTCTGGAGTCAGTAAACTAACAATCCAGATTGCTGCCAAACCGACAATGAAACCTGGAATAATTTCATAAAGGGTGTTTACTAATACTGGCACATTTGCCCAAATGATGACAGTAACAGCCCCGCCAATGATGCCGGCAAGAGCACCCCATCGATTCATCCGCTTCCAATAAAGACTGAGGAGAATGACAGGTCCAAAAGAAGCGCCAAAACCCGCCCATGCATAACCAACCAGTGATAAAATAGTTCCATTCTTATCAAATGCAATGATAACAGAAATAATTGAAACCACTAATACGGAAATTCTGCTAATAAACATTAATTCTTTATCTGTTGCTGATCTGCGAAAAAATGTCTTATAAACATCTTCTGTCAGTGAGCTTGCCGTAACAAGAAGCTGCGATGAAATGGTGCTCATAACTGCAGCTAATAGAGCCGCCAACAAAAATCCAGTAATGATTGGATGAAATAAAATTTCACTTAGTTTAATAAAAATGGTTTCAGGATCTGATAGAGTGAGTCCCTGGTTTGAATAATAGGCCAAGCCGATGAATCCTGTAAACATCGCACCGCAAACGGAGAAAATCATCCAGCCCATCCCAATCCGCCTTGCTTTTTTGATTTCTTTGACAGAGGATATAGCCATAAAGCGAACAATAATATGTGGCTGCCCAAAATAGCCCAAGCCCCATGCCATCAAGGAAATAATCCCTAACAAAGTGGTCCCTTTAAAAATATCAAATAATTTAGGATCAATTCCTTTTATCTCATTAAATGCCGGTCCTATTCCGCCTACTTCCATGATCGTTACCGCCGGAACCAGAATAAGGGCAATGACCATAATCAACCCCTGGACAAAATCAGTCCAACTCACTGCTAAAAATCCACCGAATAACGTATAGCCAATCACAACAGCCGCAATAATCCAAAGTCCCACCTGGTAATCAAGATTAAACGTTGTCTCGAAAAGAACACCTCCCGATACCATTCCGGAAGAAACATAGAAGGTAAAGAAAACAATAATGACAAGTCCTGAAGTTAAACGCAGCATCGACGACTGATCACCAAAGCGATTCTCAAGGAAAGCGGGAATGGTCATCGAATTGTTGGCGTTTTCAGTATAAACCCTTAATCTTGGTGCTACATACAGCCAGTTAAAATACGCACCAATCGTTAACCCGATCGCAATCCATGATGCACTTAGACCTTGAGCAAACATTGCACCAGGAAGACCCATTAGGAGCCATCCGCTCATATCAGATGCCCCGGCACTCAGCGCTGTTACGGCAGCTCCAAGCCCTCTTCCGCCAATCATATAATCTGATAGATTGGACGTACGCTTGTAAGCAAAGTATCCGATTAACAACATACCAAGCATATAAATACCGATAGAAATAAGTATTTGTGTATTCAAACCTCATCCCCCCGTTCTGTTTTTTGAATAGAAAAATAACAATTGTTCATTGAAGCGCTTTCAATAAAATTTGATATTTTTTAGATTAAGGTGTAGGAAATCCCCACTAAAGGGATTTCCTAGCTTTTCTATTTTTTTATAATTTTCTAGATTTCAGCTTAGCTTGAGTAAACAACAGCAAATAGTCGTATCCGCCGGCTTTTGAATCTGTGCCAGACATATTAAAACCGCCAAATGGATGAGCTCCAACTAACGCACCTGTACATTTTTTATTGATATAAAGGTTACCACAATGCATATTTTCAAGCGCAAAGTCGATTCGCTCCGCATCCTTTGAATGATAGGCACCTGTCAATCCATAGTCAGTGTCATTATAAATCTCAATTGCTTCCTTCCAGTCAGCTGCTTTAGCAAGTGCAAGAACTGGGCCAAAGATTTCCTCCTGCATGATTCGTGCTTTCGGTTCCACATCAGCAAATACAGTTGGTTCAATATAGAAGCCGTTCCCATCTGCGCTTGATCCGCCAGTCAGCATTCTGCCTTCTGTTTTGCCAATTTCAATATAGCTCATGATTTTATCAACTGACTTTTGATCGATAACTGGTCCAATGGCATGGTTTTCTTCAGGAAGACCAACCGTTAATTTCTTGGTTAACTCCGTTACTTTCTCAACCACTTCATCATAAACCGATTCAACGATAATCGCTCTTGATCCAGCAGAACATTTTTGCCCCTGGAAACCAAAAGCGGAAGCAACAATGGCGGCCGCTGCTGCATCCAAATCAGCAGTTTCATCGACAACTACGCCGTCTTTACCGCCCATCTCGGCAATAACACGCTTTAACCACAATTGTCCCGGCTGCACTTTTGACGCTCTTTCATAAATTCGGCATCCCACCGCACGGGATCCTGTGAATGAGATAAAACGAGTTTTAGGGTGCTCTACTAGATATTCACCAACGTCGATTCCATCTCCAGGGATAAAGTTAAGTACTCCGGAAGGAAGGCCAACCTCTTCCATCAATTCTACAAACTTAGCTGCAATGACAGGTGTAGCATCCGCAGGCTTCAAAATAACCGTATTCCCTGAAACAATCGCTGCTACTGTTGTCCCTGCCATAATGGCTAATGGGAAGTTGAACGGAGAAATCACAATCCCTACACCAAGAGGAATATAAGAGATTTGATTGTCTTCTCCCTCAATTTTTGTGAGCGGCTGGTGAATACTTGTTTCACTGAGGCGAATCATTTCTCTTGCATAAAATTCTAGAAAATCAATGGCCTCTGCAGTATCTGCATCTGCCTCTGCCCAGTTCTTTCCTGATTCATATACTAGATAAGAAGAAAACTCATGCTTTCGCTGTCTCATTAATTCTGCCGCTTTGAACAAATACTCTGCACGATCAGAAGGTGCAACCTTTTTCCAAGTTTCAAAGGTTTTCAACGCTTCCTGCATTGCTTTTTCAGCTAATTCTTTATTCCCTTTACTAACGTAACCTACTACCTCATCCACATTTCCTGGGTTGATAGAAATCGTTTGTTCCCCAGTAAATAGTTTTTCACTGCCAATCACCAATGGGTACTTCTTTCCAAGCTCTTTTTTGACTTTCGCAAGTGCCGAATACATGGCTTGCTTATTTTCTTCAATCGAAAAATTAGTAAAAGGTTCATTTTTGAAAGGTGCGATTTGTGTCGTTGTTGTTGTCATAATGGTTTAACTCCTTTATGTAAGATTTTTATTTTAGTAGATTTTTTAACACGAACCAAACATTGGCAGGCCTTTCCGCAAGGCGTCTCATAAAATAGCCAAACCAGTCGACTCCGTACGGAACATAAACACGTACTTTAAAGCCTTCTTTTACAAGCTTGTCTTGAATATCCTCACAGATGCCGTATAACATTTGGAATTCAAATTGTTCTTTTGGTATTTGATACTCACTAACAACAGATTTAGTATAATCAATCATCGTTGCATCATGGGTTGCAACAGCGGTATAATTCCCGTTCAGGAGATGCTGCTTTATAATTTTTTTGAAATTATCATCCACATCTTTCTTCTCAGGAAAAGCGACGGTCGGAGATTCTTTGTAAGCTCCTTTTACAAGACGCAGATTGGCCTTTTGAAGATTCAAGTCAGCAATATCCTGCTCCGTTCTATAAAGGTATGCTTGAATGACCACACCGACATTGTCGTATTCCTGGCGTAATTCTCTGAAAATATCCAATGTGATTTGGCAATGCTCGTAATCTTCCATATCGATTCTGACAAAATTTTGATGAAGTTTGGCACAATCAAGAATTTTGCGCATATTTCTCATACATAAATCCCGGCTAATATCCAGTCCTAGTGAGGTCATTTTTAGAGAAAGATTTGACTTTACCCCTGCTTCTGCAATCGCATCTAGAGTTTGGATACACATTTCCGTTGACTCCAGCGCTTCTTCTTCCGTATAGACAAATTCCCCAAGATGATCCAGGGTTACAACTTTACCTTCACGATTTAACTTTTTCACAGCCTCAATAGCTGTCTTAATCGTTTCTCCGGCGACAAATCGTCCCGCACCGAAACGCAATCCGTATTTCTTTGCAAGTTTATTGGCTGAGGTATTTTTCCCTAATGACTGAAACATATTTCTCATCAGTAATTCCAAAACAATCCATCCCCCTTTTTAACATAAACACTGTTGTTTATCATTTAACACCTTTACATAATTTTATAACATTTTTAAACACATGTGTCTATATTTTTCGAAAATAAACAATATTGTTTAATTGTTAAATTGAATATAACCTTTATTCAATACTTTTAAACACTTTTGTTAGTATTTCTGACACACTTTTTTATTATGATCATCAAAAAAAATAATGGTAAATGCTTTGAATGTCTCAAAGCATTTACCTATGAGCATAAATACTTAAAAAAGGGACAAAAGGGCTTCCCAAACTGTTGGGAAGCCTCTTCTCTTTTTATTTGTCTTTTACTCTGAGAAGTCGTAAACCATTTAATGTGACAATAAGTGTTGCTCCCATATCAGCAAATATAGCAATCCATAGTGTTAGCCATCCGGGAATCACTAATAGCAATGCCACGAGCTTAATTCCCAACGAGAACGTGATGTTTTGTTTTATGATTGTTAAGGCTTTTCTACTTAGTTTGACCGTAAACGGAAGTTTTCCGAGGTCATCTGCCATTAAAGCAATATCTGCCGTTTCAAGAGCCGTATCTGTTCCCGCTCCACCCATTGCGATTCCCACTGAAGAAGCAGCCAGTGCTGGGGCATCATTCACACCGTCTCCAACCATTGCCACACGGTCATATTTGCCTCTGAGTTCTTTAATGAATGTTAACTTATCCTGCGGTAAAAGTTCTGCTTGTAAATCAGACACTCCAACCTGTTTTCCAATGGCATTTGCTGTTCCAGCGTTGTCACCCGTCAACATAATGGTTTTTTTGATATTTAATGAGTGCAGTTTTTTTATGACACCCTTACTGTTCTCTCTTAACTCATCCGCAACAGCGACGAGACCCATTACTTCATTAGATGTACCCGCTACCATAACAGTTTTTCCTTGATTTTGCAGTTCAGAAATTTGGGATTTAATATCAATTGGGATTCCTTTTGTCATGGTCTCCTCAAACAAATTAGGACTACCAACGTAATAGGTCTTACCATTAATAATTCCTTTAATCCCTTTGCCAGTTATGGATGAAAAGTCTTCTATTAAAACTTTTTGATAGGGTGAATTTTCTTGTTCAGCTTTTTTCATGATGGCTGATGCCAACGGATGCTGAGAACCATTTTCTAATGCTGCGATAATGGTTAGAAGCTCGTTCGGATCATTAATTTGCAGTGGAAGGTAATCCGTAACAGCTGGAATACCCTTTGTTAAGGTACCTGTTTTATCAAAAGCAATGGCTTTAATTGCCCCCATTTCTTCTAAATGAATTCCGCCTTTTATTAAAACTCCATTTCTAGCTGCATTACCTATAGCAGTTACGATTGCAACTGGAGTAGAAATAACTAACGCACAAGGACAACCAACTACTAGCGCAGCCAAACCTTGATAAATCCATTTGTCCCAGCTTGCTCCAAAGAATAAAGGTGGTACCACTGCGACTCCTAATGCTACGAGCATAATAAGCGGTGTGTAATATTTTGCAAACCGATCCACAAAGGCCTGAGAAGGTGCTCTTTCAGCTTGAGCTTCTTCGACTAGGTGAATAATCTTTGCAATCGTCGTATCGTCAACATGTTTGGTTACTTTGACTTCTAGTAAACCTTCTGCATTTAACGTTCCTGCAAATACTTCATCGTCAACCGATTTTGCTACAGGGACTGATTCACCTGTAATCGCTGCTTGATTAACGGCTGATAACCCTTTTACCACGATTCCATCCATCGCTATTTTTTTCCCAGGTTTGACAATCATAATGTCACCAATACGAATATCGTTGACTTCAACCGTCATCTCCTTATTTCCTCTTCGAATCAACGCTTCTTTAGGTGCAATATCCATTAAAGAGCGAATAGACTGACGGGCTTTATCCATTGAGTAAGACTCAAGCGCTTCGCTTATCGCAAAAAGAATCACAACAGTTGCCCCTTCACCCCATTCTCCAATAAAAGCAGCACCAATAACAGCAATGGTCATCAACGTTTTCATATCAAAATCTAAACGGGTTAAGTTCTTTAATCCTGTACGAAATAGGCGGTAACCACCGATTAATATAGAAGCTCCATATGCTAAAATGGATGAAATACTCTCTTCCCCATTCAGTTGGACTGAAATCCACCCAATGAGTAAGAAGGCCAGCGAAGCAATGACGGTTGAATGTTTTTGTAGGAATGGTTCTTTTTTTTCTTCGATTTTTTGCTTTTCAGGAAAAACTTTTATGTTTTCAAAAGCCCCTGCTTTTTCTATTTCTTCAATGGTTGTTGCACCATAAACGGTAAGTTTAGCAGCACCAAAGTTTACACTTGCATCAGAAACACCATCCAGGTGTTTTACGTTCTTTTCGAACTTTGTCGCACAGCCTGCTCAAGTAAACCCCTGTACACGGTAAACGGTTTTCTCATTTTCTTTCTCTAAACCAGCATTACTCATAAGTTTTTCCCCCTAATTGGTGAGTAAAGGTAATTACTCTTATCATTCAAACGTTCATTTGATTATAGTATATACAAATGGCATTTCGATGGTCAAACAATTGTTTGAATGTTTTAATAAAATTTCCTCACCTGGTAAATTTTCGTAGTTCCGATGGCTATTGCTGCATTATGAACGGATAATGCAGCAGTCAGGCTTTATAATACGCATGCTACTATAAGCTACAAAATAACTGGATTTTTCTGTTCTTGAGGACTAAACTTATGAGCTTTTCGAATGAATTGTCTTTCATATAGGGACTTAAGGACAAATTTTTGGAGGCTTCTGAAAGATTTGTCTTTCATACTATGGCTTAAGGACAAATCCTTGGAGGATTCTCAAAGATTTGTCCTTCATACACGTACTTGAGGAAAAATCACAAAACATTTTACTCTCCAGTTAAGGCAAAACGCTTAATTCGACCACCAATCTCATCCCGAACCCGCTGGAAAAAAGCCCATTTTTCTTCGTCAGTTCCTTGTGCTTTGGCAGGATCCTCAAATCCCCAATGAACTCGCTTTACCGTTGGCGGTGTGATGGGACACTTATCAGCCGCGTCTCCACAAAGAGTCACTACTAAATCAGCATTGTTCAAGTACTCAGGATCGATAATATCAGAAGTATGCGTAGAAATATCAATTCCTGCTTCTTTCATCGCTTTTACAGCATTCGGATTTAAACCATGTGCTTCAATCCCAGCACTGCGCACTTCCCATTCTTCACTGAGCTGTTTTTTAGCCCATCCTTCAGCCATCTGGCTTCTGCATGAGTTCCCTGTACATAAGAAGTAAAGTTTCTTTTTATTGTCCATGATGAATTCTCCTTTTTGTCCTAAATAAATATCAACCATATATAGAGACCCACCAGAGTAATAAACAAAGTTGGGATGGTTAACACAATTCCCGTTTTAAAATAGGTTACCCAAGAAATCTTAACTCCTTTTTGCGATAATACATGTAACCATAATAATGTTGCAAGGGAGCCAATCGGGGTGATTTTGGGTCCTAAATCAGAACCTATGACATTGGCGTATATTAGAGCTTCTCTAATCAAACCACTTGTATTGGTATCCGCAATTGCTAAAGCATCGATCATTACAGTTGGCATATTATTCATAATGGAAGATAGAATAGCCGCAATAAAACCCATTCCAATTGTAGCTGCAAATAATCCTTGGTCGGCTGTTACTTGGATCAGGTCCGCTAAGACATTAGTTAATCCTACGTTTCGTAAACCATAAACCACCACATACATTCCAACTGAGAAAAATACGATGGCCCATGGTGCTCCTTTAATAACCCGTTTTATTTCAACTGCATGGCTTCTTCTTCCCATGAATAAGAAAAATATAGCCACTATCCCTGCAATGATGGATACTGGAACATTTAGTAATTCACTAATAAAATATCCCGCTAATAATATAGCGAGGACAACCCATGACAAGCGAAACATTTTCTGGTCCCGAATGGCTTCTATGGGTTGCTTTAAATGAGCTAAATCATATTCCTTTGGTATGTTCCTTCGGAAATAAAGGTATAAGACTAAAATACTTGCCACTAAAGAAAATAAATTTGGAACAAACATTCTTGAGGCAAACTCTGCAAATCCGATTCCGAAATAGTCAGCAGAAACGATATTTACCAGATTGCTTACCACTAGCGGCAATGACGTTGTATCAGCTATAAAACCACTCGCAATAATGAATGGAAAAACCATTTTTTCTTCCAACTTCAAGTTTCTAACCATGGCTAATACAATTGGCGTTAAAATAAGTGCTGCCCCGTCATTTGCAAAGAATGCAGCCACTAGAGCACCAAGAATGCTCACATAAACAAACATTTTAATCCCATTTCCTTTGGCAGCTCTTGCCATATGGAGGGCTGACCATTCAAAGAACCCAATTTCATCTAATATTAATGAAATAATGATGATGGCAATAAAAGAAAAAGTTGCATTCCATACAATATTGGTCACTTCCAGAACGTCATGGAAGTCAACCACTCCAACGATTAGGGCGAGAATACCACCACCACAAGCAGACCAACCAATAGATAGATTTCTTGGCTGCCATATAACGAGAATAAGCGTAATTAAAAAAATCAATGATGCAAGTATGGTTGATACCAAAGTTGAAACCTCCAATTATTCACATGAAATTCTTAAACCCTGCTCTTCTAATTCCTTCAATCTAAAATCTTGATTTGGAAGATGGTGAAGTAAATCTTGGACCAAGGGATAATAAGGGCCCTCTTTACTCAACGAATAAATAATCCATTGTCCTCTTCTTGTTTCCCGCACCAACCCAGCATCTTTTAATTTACGAATATGCTGGCTGATTGCCGGCTGTCCCCTTCCTTCTAAACCACTTATTCCAAACTTCAATTAAAATAAATGAAAGATTTACAGCTCCATAGCTTCCTAGCACCTTATAATTTGGCGGCGTTTCCACCACTGGTCCATGATGGTCATCAGCTACAGATTCCTCTCCATGGGCTCCTTCTTTTTCGGAATGAGTATCCGCCTCTTTTCCGTGAGCTTCCTCCTCACCATGAGCATTTGCTGCATCAGAGGGAGCATCTGCCTCTTCTGAATAAGTATTGGCCCCCACTGAATGAGAATTGGACTCTTCACTATGTTCATTATTCGTTTTATTTTTTATATTTTCGGCAGCCTTCTTGATATCTTCTTCGTGTCCCTCATCCGCCAATACCGTAACATTAAAGGAGAAGATAAAGGCTGCTGTAAATAAAATTAAAAAACATCTTTTCAATCTTTCCACCTCCAAAAAGTTAATTAAGCATAAAATATTTTATTTGATTACAACATTAATTTAATGGATATATTTGCAGTTTTTATGCATTTTTAATGGAGATAATATGGCAGAACGATTTATTTGTTATATGTTGATAGTTTTGTAATAACCAACCAATATAAAACTTCATAATATCTACACGATATTTCCATTCTTTCTGCAAATTTCTACTATATGATGAAGGTAATAAAAGAAAGGAGTTGTCGAGAGATGAAAAGATGGGCAGTAGGATTTTTAAGTTCTATATTAATCCTTGGAGCGGGAACAGCAGTATTCGCAGCAGGAACTAACAACTCGGTTGAAAGTAATAACTTTGAAAAATTGTTACCTTTTATGCAAAAAATGCACCCAGATTCTTCAAAAGAGGAGCTTCAAGAAATGTACAATTCTTGCCATAAAGAAGGAGGAATGATGGACGGAACAAATCAAGAGGGAATGAATAGTGAAAAAATGATGAACCGATTTTAATAGTTTTGGAGACGTCTCACTATAAAACCCCTGCTTTTCCATTAGCAGGGGTTTTTCTTACGAATTAAATATTGTTGCTCTCTTATTATTTTGTTGGCGATAATTCACCTTCTGTTACCCATTTGTGATTTGTAACTTTTTCTCCGTCAGTTGTTTTGAAATCAACCATATATACTGTTGTTTCGTCAGCTGAATCAATTTCAGCTTTCGCACCGTCCATACCTTCCATATGTTCCGTATTCAGTGTTACTTCTTCACCAGGTTTAAATGGTTCTTCACCTGCATCTTTAATTTCCTCATGAATGACCCATTTATGGTTCTCCACTCTTTCTCCCCCATTTGTTGGCGTATAAGAAACAGTATAAACAGTAGTGTCAAAAGACCCTACAATCGTTGCTTCAGCACCCTTCATCCCTGGCATGTGATCTGATTCAATCATAGCTTTGCTGCCCACTTTATATTTTGGGTTTTCAGATTCCTTTAAGCCTTTAGGGACTTCACTTGAACCCGAGTGGTTCATATCAGAGTGATCATCATTATTAGCATTTGAGCATGCTCCTAAAAATAAGAGCAGGGCTGCTAACAATAATAAAGCTGGCTTTTTCATTCTATTTTTGTTCATGTAAATAACTACTCCTTTTTCTTTTATTTAACAATTCATATGCTAACAAAAATTTGTGCAGAAATTATGGAGCTTGCATTAAAAAATAAATAACAAAATATGAAAATGAGTTAAATCTGCATACATTCTTCATATTTTCCCTTTATTATATTGATAAACTGTATATAAGGTTGTGGAAGTATGAAAACAATTTTGCTCGTTGATGATGAGACCCGAATGCTTGATCTTTTGGATCTTTTTTTAAAACCTCATGGTTATAGGTGTATAAAGTTGGAATCCGGCAAAGAAGCCTTAACTTTTTTAGAAGAAGCAGAAGAAGCAATTGACCTAGTAATTCTTGATGTAATGATGCCAGAAATGGATGGCTGGACTACTTGTAAAAAGATACGGGAGTTTTCAAAAGTTCCCATTATTATGCTAACAGCAAGAAGTGAAACAGTTGATGTCATAAAAGGATTAAAATTCGGAGCAGATGATTATGTAACAAAGCCTTTCAGTGAAGATGAATTATTAGCAAGGATAGAAGCATTGTTAAGAAGAACTAGTAATTTAACAGAGAAACAAATTGTTTTTAAGGGTTTAGAGTGGAAAGAAGAATCTGTCGAATTAAAATTTCAAAACCAGGTTATTCAAGTAACGCCCAAAGAATTTGCATTAATAGGATTGTTTTTGAAAAATCCTCAAAAAGTATTTTCACGAGATCATTTATTGTCAACCATATGGGGATTAAACTCACATATCGATGATCGAACAGTAGATTCCCATATTAGAAATTTGCGTGAAAAATTACGAAATGCCGGATTTTCAGTTGATAACCATCTTTTTACTGTTTGGGGCATCGGGTATAAATGGCTAACTGAAGACTCCGAAACATCTAATTGAAAATGAAAAAACAAAAATCGTTCCCAAATGGGAAGCGATTTTTGCATTTAGTTTGATCTATTATCGACAATTATTGTTTTGTACAAATTACCCATTAAGTTTAGTAGTGTTTTTTTCTTTAATAGTAATGGTTTTGTTTCTTTTTCCATTTGCCGAAGTCTAAATTTCATTAGGTGCTGATGATTCATTCATATCGACCTCTCTTTTAATGTAAATCTATGTATTAATCTATCTTTGAGTTTATTTAAGAATTGTGCAGAAAATAACAAGATTTTGTAACAATTTTCCAAACATTCAATTCATAATTATCTGCATACTTTCTTCATATTTTTTTATTAAATAACCTATTTAAGACCAAGAGGTGTTTACCTATGAAGATATCAATAAAATTAGGGTTATGGTTCTCATTATGTATATTGTTAATAGAAATTATTTCTATGACTTTTTTACATAGAAATCTAGTACACTCACGAGTTCACCAAGAATTAGATTCACTACTGGCAAAAGGAAATGGTCATCGTGCAGTATTGGAAATTAAATCTGACCCACACACACTAAGTCATATAGGATTAATGGGGTCACAATCTGATTCCCAGGTAGTTGTCACAAACACAAAGGGTGATATAGTAATTTCTTCTGGAAAGATTACGAGCAGTATAGAGCACATATTAAATATTCCGATTCCTGTCTCTAACCTTCCTAAAACCGGAAAAATCATACAAGATGACTGGAAAAAGAAACAGTTTATCGCTACGTTAACACCATTTTACCAAAAGGGTCAGATGTCTGGTTATATTTATATGTTCAAGAATACGGACGAGGTCCAAAAACTAATTAACCAATTGAATAAACATCTATTTGTGGCATCCGTATCCATCCTTATTTTCGTTCTCATTACTGTTTTCTTTTTATCTAAAGCTCTAACAAAACCTCTTATTATTATGAAAGAAGCTACTAAAAAATTGAGCAAAGGGGATTTTTCTGTTAGTCTGCCAAAACCTTCTAATGACGAATTAGGGGAACTTTCATTTTCTATTCAAACGCTTGCTAATGATTTAAATTATATAAAACAAGCGCGAAATGAATTTTTAGCAAGTATTTCGCATGAACTTCGTACCCCTTTGACCTATATTAATGGATACGCAAATATCGCTAGAAGAATAAACCTTGAAGAAAAGGATCGATTACAATACCTAAATATTATCCAGGAAGAAGCCCAACGTGTAAGCATATTACTTAAAGAGTTATTTGATTTAGCAAAATTGGACCAGAATACTTTTTCGATAACTAAAGAAAAAGTAAATTTGGACCAATTCACAAAATCCATCTATGAACGGGTTTTTCCTGCTTTTAGTAATAAGGGGATAAAGTTAGAAAGAAGCTGTCCAGACAATATAATGATTGATATAGATCCAATCCGATTTGAACAAGTATTAATCAACTTGTTAGACAATAGTCTCAAATACTCGAAAGTATCAACCACAACCTTCATAGGGATACTTGAAGAAAACGAAAAAGTACAAATTACTGTTAAGGACCAAGGAGCAGGTATACCAAAAGATGACCTTCCTCATATTTTTGACCGCCTATACAGAGTAGATAAATCACGCTCAAGGGCTACAGGTGGATTTGGTTTGGGTCTAGCTATTGTTAAACAACTAGTCGAAGCACACGGAGGAGAAATTACCGTTGAAAGCCAAGTTGGAGAAGGCACCAGCTTTACTATTATTTTACAACGATGAAAACCCTTTTTTTGATTATTGATTAAGTCCGTGATTACGTACATTTAAATAAAGGAAAATAACGAATTCACAAAGGAATTCGTTATTTTTTACCATGCATTCTGTCATAGAGTACTAATTAATTAGCCTTTACTTCAAAAGAAGATCGATTTGCCTGTTTCTTCCAGATCAAAGTAATAATGATTCCTACTGTTAGAATAACCGTCGCAAAATAATATGGATAGTTAACATCAACATCAAATAGTATCCCCCCTAGAATGGGTCCACTGATATTGGCTAAACTAGTAAACATCGAGTTCATTCCTCCAACAAAACCTTGTTCATTCCCAGCTATATTTGATAGATAAGACGTAATGGCTGGCCGGAATAAATCGAATCCTACAAAAACAATAAAGGTAACAAGTAAAATAGAAAAATAGGAATGCACAACGGTCATTAAAAAGACCAATACAGCTGATAATAGTAAGCTGTAGCGAATCAGTTTAATTTCTCCCCACATTCGTGTAAGCCGGTCAAATAATATCACTTGTGAAATGGCGCCAAAAATGGCACCTCCTGTGATAACAATCGCGATATCAGATGGTTTGAATTGAAATTTGTGATCCACAAATAGACTAAAGAATGATTCAAACGCTGCTAAACCAAATGAGGCAATAAAAATTAAGATAAACGCAAGGAAATATTTTGGTGCAATCATCCGTTTGAACCCATTTTTAGTTTCTAAGTTTGGTTCATGATTTTCCTCTAGTCGATTTGGTTCAGATAATAAAATAATCGAAAGAATAGCAGCGATTGCACCAAGAGCACCCGCGAACAAGAATGGTACACGTGTTCCAAATTCTGCTAAGAATCCGCCAATTCCCGGACCAATGATAAATCCTGTACTAATAGCAGCAGACATATACCCAAGTGCTTTGGGACGAGTATCCAAAGTGGTGATATCTGCAATATAAGCAGTAACTGCTGGCATAATGAACGCCGCACTAATTCCGCCTAATATCCGTGAGATAAATAACATTTCAATTTCTTTTCCGATTCCAAATAAAAATTCTGAGAGACCGAAAATAAACAAGCCAATGACAATCATAATTTTCCTGCCGAATTTATCTGCCGCCTTCCCTGCAAATGGTGAAACAATTAATTGGGCAATGGCGAAAGCTGCTGTTAAATACCCCACTGTTGTTCCTGTTATGCCTAATTCATTCATCAACGTGGGTAAAACTGGAATCACTAGTCCAATTCCTAAGAAGGCTATGAATAAATTCATTAATAATAATACTAAGGTAACCTTTTGATTCTTCATCTTTTACATTCTCCTTAACCAAACGAACACTGTTAATCATTTGTTTTTACAATTTCCATCGTAATGTATATAGTAACTATATACTCAAGGGTGGTGTTATAAAAAATGGATAAAAAGTATGGAAAATATTTAACGACGGGTGAATTTGCGAAGCTTTGCAAGGTAAACAAACAGACTCTCTTCTATTACGATCAAATTGGACTTTTATCTCCGATATTGAAAAATGAAAAAGGGTACCGTTATTATTCAATTCGCCAAATAGAGTTATTCTTTGTTATTGATTTATTAAAAGATCTTGATATGTCGCTTCACGATATTCAACTCTACATGAAAAATAAATCTCCTGAACGGTATTTGTCTTTAATGCATCAAAAGAAAGAAGAGATTATGAAAAAGCGTCAGGAGATCGAAATGAAGGAAAAATTTATCGAAGCACAAATAGCATTAATGGAAGAAGCTTCACACCTTGATTTTCAGCAGGTTACACTTGAAATATTACCAGAAGCAACGCTTTATTTAAGTAAAAACATCGAGAATATAACGGAAGAGGAATTTGTAGAGGTGGTTTCAGAGTTCATAAATGAACTGAATGAATCACATCTTGATACAGGTTATCCGATTGGGGTTATCACAAAACGGGAGCAAATACTAAAGGGAGAATTCACGAATTATAGCTACCTATATATAGAACAACCGAATCCAAAGGAAGGACATCCGTATTTTAAATCGGTTAAGGGGAATTTTATCATCGGCTATCATATTGGGGATGAAAATACCATCCATCATACATACAAGCGACTTTTTTCCGAGATGGAACGGTTAAATGTAACCATTGGAGAGTATGTTTTTGAAGAGTATATCTATGATTCCGTTGTAAAGAATCTTAAGGAGCATTATGTTACCAAAATTATGATACAAGTTGCTCAGTAATTAAATGGAATAGTAAAGCAGCCTCTCCCCGCTTAATGAATAAACAAAATAACGTTTTGTTCATTCATTAAGGGTTGGTCGAAACGGCTGCGGTCTTGTTTGCCTATTGGGCGCATATCTATGGTAAATGTCAATACGCTAATAACCTGTTTGCTTTTCCGGCTTGATTAATTGAGCATCCTTTCCAGATACTTTATCTTTATATTTATATGATTTCGGGGAAACCCCATAAAACCGTTTAAATGTTTTCAAAAAATAACTTTTACTTTCAAAGCCTAATTCATATGCAATCTGTTCTACTGTATTTGACGAAAGATCTAGTAATTCTATTGCTTTTTCCATTTTAACTCTTGTCACATATTCAACAAAACCTTCTCCCGTTTCTTTCTTATACATTCTGCTGAAATAACTAGAATTTAAATGTAAATGGGCTGCTACCTCAGTCAATGATATCTTTTCGCCAAGATGAGTTTGTACATATTTTTGTGCTTTTAACACATCGTCATTTCTAGTACTTCTTTCTAGAAACTTGGTGACTTTTGCCTGCTGATCATTGACATAAAGTTCTTGATCCAGCTTAATCTTTAATCTTTCAAGTAATTCAATGATATTACTTTCTTCCATTGATTCTTTTAAAATATAATCATAGGCTTCTAACTTTATAGCTTGTTGTGCGAAGGTAAATTCATCATGACAAGAAAGGATGACATTATAGGAGTTGATATTCGATTTTTTCAATTGCTCGATTAATTCAATTCCATTAAGTTTTGGCATGCCAATATCGGTAATCAATACATCATAAGGGTTACTCTTCATGAATACTAAAGCCTCATTACTATCTTGAAAGCTTGCGGCAACTTGGTAGCCATAGTCCTGCCATGGAATAAGTTTCTTCAAAAATTCAATTACGATAACATCATCATCTACCAAAACTACTTCATACATCATAACCACCTCTTATTGACCGGAATTTGAAACGTTACCGTTGTTCCTTCCCCTTCCATACTGTCTATACTCAATTGAAATTCAGCGCCATAAATCAACTTCATTCTTTGGTAGACATTGTGTACCCCTATCCCGTTAAATGATTTACTACTTTTTACCGTATCAAGACCTTTTGGTTGAAAAATTTTCTTTCGCAATCCTTCCAATGTAAGCTTATCCATACCTTTACCATTGTCAGTAATGATTAGTTTCAGGTACGTATCAATTTGTTCACTGGCAATGATTTTAATGGTTTCTTTCCTATTTATATTCCCATGAATGATTGCGTTTTCAATTATGGGCTGTAAGAAAAATCTTGGTACTTGAAAATTAGAAGCCGAGTCACTCACATCAATGTCTAATTCTACATCATGCTGGTGTCGAAAGTTCATCAAATCTACATAATGCTTCACAATCGTTACCTCTTCCTCTAGAGGAATAAAAGCATTATTCCGATTGATTGTCATACGAAGGAGTGCAGATAAAGAATAGATGAGTGATGCACTGCCAGCGTTACCATCCATTTTAATTTTCAAGCGAATGGCATTTAGTACGTTAAATAAAAAATGCGGGTTTATTTGTGCTTGAAGCATTTCTAATTCAGCATCTCGTTTCGCTTCCTCTTGGATTTTTATCTGTTCAATCATTTCCTCGATGGTGTCCAACATATGATTAAAAGAGTGCCCTAATTGAGCGACGTCATTACTTCCTGATACATATATCCTAGCAGACAAATCACCCTGTTTGATTGCTTTTGTGACATGATGTAATCTTGTGATTGGTTTTGTAAATTCACGTACAAGCATAATAAGACCAATTAAAAATAGAACTAGGAAACCACCTTGAATTAAAATCGTCGTCCTTGTTACCATATTGATGGATCCAATCGTATCTTTATATGGTACTAGGCTGACCAATCTCCAATTGGAATAGGAAACTGGATAGGAAACCATTAAATGCTTTTCTTTTTCATAGTTAACAATTTGATAATCGGAGTTTGTAACGCCATATCTTAATGTCGTTCCTACCTCTTCTGTATTTAAACTTGAATAAATCTCACCATCTGCATTGGTTAAATAGAATTTTACTCTCTTTTCACTTTGAAATTGATTAAAGAGTTTCTTAATCTCGTTTTCTTTTAAACTAATAATTAAATAGGAATTAGAGGAATTTGCTCTTTGTATCCTCCTGCCAATGGTAATAAGATATGGGTAAGTATCGCTCTCAGATTCAATATAGGTAGGGTGTGCACCCAGCCAATAGGTTTGATAAAAACTTAAGTGATCCAATTTTTCAAACCATGGTTTTTCTTTGAATTGTAAAGGGTTAAAATCAATTTGGGAATAATTGGTGTAATATAAGTCATTGTTATACAAAATGGTTATATACAAAGGCATTAATAAATTAGTAATTCCAGTCAATTCATTCGATATATCTATATAATTTAGAGCTATTTCTTGTTTTACATTGGGGGAATCTGGATTAATTAACGCATGGGATTTAAGTAATTGATTCATCTTTGTATTGAATTGAATATAGTTAGAGGTATACATAATATCATCTAACATATTCTTTATTCCTAATTCAATCATCCGTAAATCATCTTCTGATTGTTTTGCGGCACGTTGTTCTAATACGTCTTTGGTAACATAGTTAGATACAATATAGGTACCAGCCCACGGAAATAAAATGCAGATAATGACGGAAATGATTAATCTCGTTCTAAGCGACATTTGCTTTATTTTTATCAATAAAAATTTCACTGATTGTCACCGCTTCCAATAATCAAAACAAAAACAGAGAGAAAACATATATGTTTTCTCTCTATTATAGCATGATTATTCTAATTATTGATTGGCATCTACTACAGCTTGTACTCTTTCTTTGACATTTTTCATCGTCTTATTAAGATCCTGTTCACCAAGGAGATATAATTCCACTTCCGCACCAAATTCGTTATAAGCTTCCGTAATATATGGAGCTGGTGCAATGACTTCAGTAGCCTCTACAGAAGTAAGTGCATGCTTCAATGATTCCATATGAACGGCATCAGGTTTTTTGGATCCATTCACCACTGTTTCTAACGCTTTGTCCATATCTGCGTCCTTCCAAGACGGTGTCCAGATTCCTTGTTCTACAATCCCTTCTGTTGTCAACCAACGCATGAAATCATATGCTTCTTGCTTGTGTTCTGAGCTTTTTGCGATTGAAACTAAATCCCCGCCCATCCCCGCAAGTGCTTTATCACTTTCTTTATTTTTTGGCCATGGTGCCCAAGCAATTTCAAATTCCGGTGTAAACTGTCCCCATTCAGTAATCATATAACTTCCAGTAGGAACCATTGATGCTGATTGACTAAAGAATTGCTGACGATAATCCATTTTTTGCGATAAAATTTCAGTAAATGGAACAGATGATTTATCCACATTTTCTAACTGATTTCGTAGTTCTAGTGATGCGCGCAACATCGGGTCTTCTGCATTCGATGTACCGTCCTCATGTAAAATCAAATTATCTTTTGCCTTACCCATCATTTTTAATGAAGCATAGAAATTAGGCCATGTGTGTAAATAAGAACCATAGTGACCATCTGTCGTCAGCTTTTTTGCATAATCGGCATAGTCATCCCAAGTCCACTCAGTAGGAATCTCTAATCCCGCTTTATCAAGATGTGCTTTATTCAGCATAACAAGCATCGCTACATTTTTCATTGGCAAGCCATAATAGTCTCCATTAATAGCCGGATAACCATTATGGTATATCTCATTAATATCAATACCTTCTATTTCTGCAAATTTAGTTACTGGTTCTAAGAGACCTGCATCGACTCTTTTAACAAGATCATTCACATTGGAAAACATTATCAGGTCCATTTCTTCCCCAGCAGAGGCCATTAAATCTAACTGTTTAAAATAATCCTGAGAGTTCATGTTTTCTACAAGTGGAATGGACTCCACCTTTATTCCTGGATTCTCTGCTTCATATTTGGCAATGACACTTTCCCATTTCCCAACATCCTCATTCACCCAGTGGACAAATTTCAACGTAACTTCTTCATCAGATGAATCAGATTTCCCCTTATCCGATGAAGCCTCATCATTTCCAGAACAAGCAGCTAACATGATCATTACAAAAAGTCCAATTAATAACAATGAACCCCATTTCTTCATCATAAAATACTCTCCCCCTTATTTATAGTTATATATCAACTCTCTCAAAGTTATATTTTGAGAGTAAATACCGGTTTTACCCTTTCACTCCACCAAGCTGGATACCCTCTATAACATTTTTTTGTCCGATAATGAAGATTATCAATAAAGGTAAAATAGCCGATACAGATGCTGCCATCATTAAAGAGTAAACACTGCCATGTTGATCTGAAAAACTCTGTACACCAAGTTGAATGGTATATAATTCTTTTGATCTTAGGAAGATAAGTGGATTTTGGAAGTCATTCCAGGTCCAGATAAAACGTAATATTGCATACGTTGCGATCGCAGGTCTTACTAATGGTAAAGCAATCGAAGTAAATATTCTAAAATGACCTGCTCCGTCCATTCTTGCTGATTCAATAATTTCATTGCTGATTCCGAGATAGAATTGGCGCAGCATAAACGTTCCAAATACACTAAAACTATTTAATAGAATAAGACCCGTGTGCGTATCATATAGACCAATCCATCTATATAGTAGGAATTGTGTTACTAACAATGTTTGCGGTGGAATCATGAAGGTTGCTAAGACGATTAAAAAGATGAAATCTCTTCCCTTAAAGTTTATTTTGGCAAATCCATATGCCGCTAAACAGGAGATTGTACATGAAACCAATGTGGTTAAAACCGTTACCTTGATAGAATTCCAATATAATTGAAGAAATGGCAAGGAGCCTGTCCAAACCTCTTTATAATTTTCAACTGCATTCCACTTTTCTGGAATCCATTGAATCGGAAAAGTTAATACATCCTCTTCTACTTTAAAAGAAGCAGATATCATCCAAAAAAATGGCATTAGAAAAGCAATTCCGATTAATACCATAATGGCGGTTACGATCAATTTTCTTATATCTAATCTTCCTACCATCTGCCCTGCTCCTTTCTATTAATAATTCACCCATTTTTTCTGACCAATAAACTGAATATAAGTAATGATCAAAATAATAACAAACATAACTAATGAAATCGCGGAAGCATAGCCAGTTCTTAATTCAATAAAGGCTTGCTGGTACAAATAAACAACCGGTGTTATGGTTGAGTTTGCCGGCCCGCCATTTGTTAAAACGATGATTAAATCAAATACTTTAAAGCTTGAAATAACACCTGTGACAAACAATAAGAATGTTGTAGGTGACACTAATGGAATTGTAATCTTCGTAAATTGTGACCAAGCAGTTGCACCATCCATTTGTGCTGCTTCATATAACTCTTTTGGAATGTTCTGCAAACCTGCCAAGTAAATAATTAAATTAAAGCCGATTCCAGTCCAAACCATAATTAACATAACAGATGGTAACGCAAAGGTAACATCAGCTATCCAACCAGGTGGATTTTCAATCCCGATTGTTAGTAGTAATTGGTTAATAGGGCCTTTGGTTGGATGAAAAAGCACCTGAAACACAACAGCAACCGCTACAATACTCGAAATAAATGGCATAAAATAGATCACTTTAAACAAATCTTTCATATAGACATATTTGTTAATGATAACAGCTAAGGCAAGAGACAAAAGTAATGTAATTGGTACCGCTAAAATTAAGATAACATTATTTACTAAACCTTTAAGGAATAGTGGATTGGTGAGTAATTTCGAGAAGTTTTCGAATCCTACAAATTTAGCATTTTGATAGCCAGATACAAAATTCCAATCTGTAAAACTTAAAACAAATGAAGCGAGAATTGGAAATAATACTAATACGGAAGTACCAATAAACATAGGTGCTATAAATGCATACCCTGCTAAATTCTCCCTCCAGCCACTAAAAGGAGCCCTATTTTTTACTTTTTTGTTTACCTTACTATTTTTTGTGTTGACTACATTTGTTTCGACCTTTACCTCGCTATTCACAATGTTTTCACCCCTTCGTCTTGATTGTAGCTTTAGTATAGTTTTTGAAATCGCTTTCAACAATGTTGATTTTTTACATTATTGAGAAAATTTTTACTACTTTTTGAATATTCCATTTAGACCTTCTATGTATTTAATGCTTTATTTTTACCTATTAGATAAAATTTTTACTTCATTAAAAAAAACAGAAAATTAGACCTTTTATGCATGATATATTTATAAATAAGGGGGGATCACCATGAAATTAGGTTCATTTTCAAATGTGGTTTATACCATTTGTGATTGGATTGCCAGACTAGCTTATATTAATCTATTATGGATACTTTTTACTTTAAGTGGATTCATTGTTTTTGGCTTTTTTCCTGCAACCATTGCGATGTTAGCTACATTAAGACAGTTTATCCGTGGAAATCATCCGACTGTGTTTCAAACTTTTTGGCACTATTATAAAAAGGAATTCTTCAACAGTAATAAATTAGGAATCGTAATTACAGCAATCGGTTTTATTTTGTTTGTGAATATCCGTTTTTTACATTTGACATCTAATGACATGTCCTCTCTTCTTTTTTATTCAAGCATTATTATGAGTGGTATGTATATTCTAATCATCTCTTATACATTGGCTTCCTACGTTGAATTTGATCAACCATTAGGAACCCATTTAAAAAATGCACTTCTGATTACGATCTCTAGTCCGATCCCTAGTCTATTTATTATTTTTGGATTTACTGCCGTCTACTTCGCTGTTACTTATTTATCTGGAGCAGGGTTCTTTTTCAGTGGAAGTATTTTAGGTCTTGTGATTCTCTCCTCTTCCAATATTGCGTATAAGAAAATAGCAAAAAAACAGGGGCAGTTCCGCAATCAAGCAGAAGTCTCTTAACATTTCTACTATAAAATGTTTGTTTTTTGTTCAAATCTTTGTGAAAGACTGTCATACCCCACAAGGTATAATAGAAGTAACCTAATTAGAAAGGATGTATTAAAAATCAAACATATAGTACCTTACTACAAGGTGGTTATAAAATGAAAAAATTCTCACACTTTTTAGTCTTCTTTTTAGTTGTCTTTCTTACTGCATGTGGAATTAATACCGAGGGCTATAGAAATGTTACTGCAGAGGAAGCAAAGATACTCATAGACAACAAGGAAGTTGTCGTGTTAGATATTAGAACCCCTGAAGAATACCAAGATGGCCACATTCCCAATGCACTATTGATACCACTTCAAGAATTAGAAAAAAAATTAATCGACTTAGAAAAAGATAAATCTTACTTATTGGTTTGCCGCAGTGGAAGTCGTTCTGCTCAAGCCAGTGAAATCTTAACAAGCAAAAGTTTCTCTACTATTTATAACATGACTGGCGGTATGAATAACTGGGCATACGAAATTGAATATCAATAAGATAGAAAAAAGCCTGTCTCACGAACAGTACCATTTGTAGACAGGCTCTCTCTTCAAACTCGAAGCACTTTGAATGGTCCATCTCCGAATATGGTCTTTATATAGTCAATCTTTGTATTATCAAAATAAACACTGTTTCTTTATTGGCTCAAATCTTTTATGTTACTTTATAGAGTATTTCCATCCAAACTTTTATTGCTGTTGCTAAAATTATCAAAGCTAATACTACTTGTAAGATCTTAGTGTTTAACTTTTTCCCAGCCATGGCACCTAATGGTGATGCAATAAGGCTGGCAATAATCATAATGACTGAAGGTAAAAATTCTACTTGTCCCGTGGTAATTTTCCCTACAGTCGCACCGATTGAAGATAGAAACGTAATAGCCAGCGAAGATGCAATCGTCATACGAGTTGGTATTTTTAATATGACTAGCATGATTGGAACTAATAAGAAGGCTCCTGCCGCTCCAACTATTCCAGAACCAATCCCAACAATGAAAGCTAGTGAAGCTGCAAGCCATTTATTAAACTTCACTAGATCAAGTGGAATATCATCGATTCCCTTTTTCGGAACAAACATCATGACAGCTGCAAATAATGCCAAAATACCATAAACTAGGTTAATACCACCTTCTGTCATTAACCTTGAACCATATCCCCCAAGAAAACTACCAATTAAGATACTCACTCCCATATATCCAATTAGCATTTTATTTAGATAGCCGCCTTTACGGTATGCCCAAACACCACCAATAGTCGCAAAGAATACCTGAACGGCACTTATTCCGGATACTTCATGGGGACTAAATGCGGCTAGACCAAATAAAGGTGGAATATATAAGAGCATCGGATACTTAATAATGGAACCGCCTATCCCTACCATTCCAGATATATATGAACCAATAAAGCCAATTAAGAAAATGGTAATAATAAAACTAAAATCCATACTACCGCCTCCCCCCTTTAAGCAAAAGGAACCTGCTTCGGTTCCTTTTGCTTAACCTTTTTTAATCCAAAACTTTAAAACATCATTCTCCACTTCGTGTTTCATTACCTTATGACCGCCTGAGTTCGCCCATGCAGTAAGGTCATTTTTTGCACCTTTATCCGTTGCATGGATTTCTAAAACTTGACCACTTTCTAATTCATTCATTGCCTTTTTTGTTTTAACAATTGGCATTGGACATGCCAGCCCTTTTGCATCTAAAATTTTATTTGCTTCCATGTTAATTACCTCCTTTTATTTAACGAACTGCACAGCGATTTGGTCCAATTTCCATTTCGCGTTGTTTTTCTACTTCTGGATTGATTTTTCCCATATTCGTTTCACGGATCTCTTGATAAGCATTAGGTTGTGGCGGTAGGTTTTCTGTTACCATTTTTCTAAACTCATTTTCATCTTCCATGTTTAAGCCATGGTTTTGGGCATACAAGGTTCCTGATTTTTCAGATACACTACCATCTTCATTAAGTTCATCAATAATCATAAAGTGGGCAGGAAGAACGGTTAAATCCTCTGATAATTCTCTATAGCGTTTATATAAACTCTCTCTTAAATCTCCTACCCAATCATGTGCTAGGCCTGCCAGATCAGGTCTTCCGATAGAGTCAATGAACAAGATATCACCTGAGAGTAAGAATTTCTCATCAACAATAAATGAAGTAGATCCAATCGTATGACCTGGTGAATACAAGGCGTGGATGTTGATTTTTACATTCCCAATTTCGACATCATTACCATCCTCTAATGGCTGATACGTAAACGTTACTTCTGTTGCATCCTTTGGAGGCAGCCAATACGTTGCACCCATTTTTTCTGCAATATCCCTTCCACCGGAAATGTGATCTGCATGTAGGTGCGTATCAAAAACATGAGTAATTTTTGCTCCCATACTATCAGCAAATTCAAGATAAATGTCCGTCATACGAGTGGCATCAATAATCGCAGCTTCACCGTTTGATACAACCATGTAAGATAAACACCCTTTACCAATACGGACAAACTGATACATTTCGCCGCCAGATTTTAGATCGCCCACCTTAACAGGTTCTAAGTGTTCGCTCCATGCTTTCATTCCACCTTTTAAGTAAGACACTGTTACTCCAGCTTCAGAGAGCATTTCCGCCACCATAATAGAGGATCCTTCTTTTGCACATACCACTAAAATTTCTTTATCTGAGGGTATCTTATCCATAATGCCTTCGACACCATCTAGTAATTCAAAATACGGAATGTTAAAATGTTTGAAGTTATCACCTTCAATTTTCCAATATTCAAAGTCACTTTCATTACGAACATCAAGAATAAATAATTCTTCCTTATTAAAGACTTTTTTCGTTACTTCTTTTGAAGTCATAGCATTTACAGTCATTCCACTTTACCCCCTATGGTATATTTTAGATTAAAAAAATATTTTGTCTTTATTTAATTATATTAGTAGTTTTCCCTGACCATCGACTCATTCCTGGTACGACATTAACCACCTTGGTAAATCCCTTTTCTGTTAATTTTTGTGCTGCAAGGTCACTTCGGCTGCCTGTTCGGCACACAACAAAAATATCAGCTTCTTTGCTTAATTCATCAATACGTTTTTCTAGTTCATCTAACGGGATAGAAATGGCATTCGGAATATGATTAAACGCATATTCGGCATTTTCTCTAACGTCGAGAACAACCATGTTATCATTTGATTCGAGTTTTCTTTCTAGTTCATCATTGTCGATTACCTTTGGGTGTTTTCTTTCGATGGTTTCATCATTAGAGGATTTTCTTAGGTAGTGCATTAAGACCTCTCTTTCCTCTAATGTACCTAAATATTGATGTCCTGTACTTTCAGCCCATGCCTTTAAATCAGCCTTGGACCCTTTATCTGTTGCTTGGACTTCCAAAACTTGTCCAGCTTCTAATCCATTCATTGCCTTCTTTGTCTTCACAATTGGCATTGGACATGCTAATCCTTTTGCGTCTAATATGACATTTGCTTTTATTTGTTCCATCTTAAAACCTCCAGATTGTATACCTATTAGGGTATTATTTCTTTTAAAAAAATTTATTCAACTTTTCCTTCCCAAGACATCATGCCACCTATCATATTAATGACATTATATCCGTGATACTCTAGAAATTGCACAGCGCGGGCACTTCTGCCGCCAGAACGGCAAACAATGATATATTCTTTTGCTTTATCTAATTCATGCATACGGAATTCTATTAATCCTAACCGAATATTCTCAGCACCAGGAATCTTTCCAGACCCAACCTCATCTACTTCACGCACATCAATAATGTTTAATTTAGTTCCTCCATTTAATTTTGTCTCAACTTCTTTAGCAGTCATTTCTCTCATTGTTAGTCCCCCTTTATTTAAAACCAAGCGCTCATACCGCCTTTTACATTCGTAACTTTTGAAAAACCTAATTTTTTTAGTTGCTTACTAGCCTTTTGACTTCTCATACCACTTTGGCAAATGACCACTACTTCTTTATCTTTTGATAGCACAGTTGCTTTTTCTGCCAGTCGATGAAGGGGAATATTTTTAAACCCTTTGATATGATTTCCTTTATATTCACCAGGTGTTCGAACATCAACAAATTGTTTATTCTTATCATTCAATTCATTTTTTAATTCCGTTGTTGTGATATTTCTTACGCCTTTTGTTGGAATGAAACGATTGACAATCAAAAAGAGTAAGAGTGCAATGAATAAATAATTTATAAATTCCATACCTAATAACCTCCTATTTTGAGGGGCTGAAATCCCACACATTAAAATTAAATGAACAGATTCACATTACCATCTTCAGCTTCAGCTAAATAGGCTGCCACTCCTGCATATTCAATGTTATCTAACAGTTCCTCTTTTTGAAGACCAAGTAAATCCATCGTCATCGTACATGCAATTAATTTTACATCCTGTTCTTTCGCCATCTCAATTAGTTCAGGAAGAGGAAGCGCATTGTGTTTTTTCATTACTTTTTTGATTAACTTGGGACCAAAACCAGCAAAATTCATTTTTGATAATCCCATGTTGTCTGCGCCTCTAGGCATCATTTTCGCAAACATTTTTTCCAAGAACCCTTTTTCAACTGAAATACTTTCAGCTTTTCGTAAAGCATTTAACCCCCAGAAAGTGTGAAAAATCGTTACTTCATGATCATAAGCTGCAGCACCATTTGCAATAATATAAGCTGCCATTGCTTTATCATAATCTCCGCTTAATAGGACGATAGTTGTTTTTTTCTTTTCTGTCATTTTTATGACCTCCTGTATTTTATTAACTACCCACCGGGGTATTCAGTTGACTAGAAAATACCATTACCCCCATGGGTATTATAGTAACGAAAATAAAAGAGGGTGTCAACCCTTTTTTATCGGCTTCTTACCAATAAGTTTACTGCATCCTTAATTAACTCTTCAGCACTTCTTTCATTCGTTTCATCGGCCTTTCGAACACATTCAACTAAATTAGAACTCACAATTACTCCTATTGTTCGATCAATTGCAGTTCGAGCGGCAGACAACTGAGTAATCACGTCTTTACAATCCTTATCTTCTTCCATTAATCTTAAAATACCCCTTAACTGACCTTCAATCCGCTTTACACGATTTTTAACTTGATCATTATACTCCATTATTTTACCTCCTAACAGTTAGCATGTATTTCTAATGTCTATTCTTTATTTCATTATTACGAATATCTTTTATATACTATTATTGCTACTACACTAGAATCAAATATATCATGTATGTCTCCTAGAATGAAACAAATAACAATGACAAGCTCAATAATATACCCCTATAGGTATAATGTCAACCATTAAATATTAATTTTTCATCATCATATAAAAAAACCGCTTAATCTAGCGGTCGAGGAAGAATACAATGTATATATTGGTGTTTCACTTACTTTTGTTTATGACATTAATCAATCTATTTTCGATATCTTCAGCAAAATTTTTCATTTTCTCATCATTTAGCATGCTTATCAGTGCAGTTGGTTTTGGCATTCCAATTTTTGTTTTCCCATCATACTCATAAACAACCATTTTACAAGGCAGGAAATATCCTGCCATTTCATTTTCAATTAAAACTCTCTGCGCCTCAACAGGGTTACATACTTCAAGCACTTTATATTCCTTTGAAAATTCCAAGCCTTTTTCTTGAAGCTTTTCTTTAATATCAAACATCCATAATACCCCGAATTTTTCTTCTTTTAAGCTTTCTTCTAGGCTTTGTATTGCACCCTCAATTGTTTTCTCACTTATAACAGTATAATCAAACACTTACTATCAACTCCTTGCACATATTAGCCTCCAACATTTTATTTCAGTAACCTCCATACTTTCTTGTTTAGTATCACCTTTTGCAGATCCCATTTCACATGCCATATTTTTCACATCTGAATTAACCTTGTAATGGAAAAAAAAGCACAACTCGTATTTTCGAGCCATGCCTTTTTATTTATCTATTATTTCTTTTTGATCCAAAATTTAATAAGCTTTTCTTCTTGTTCCATATTTAAAAGAGTATGACCAGCATTTTTTGACCAAGCTAGCAGGTCATTTAAAGCACCCCGGTCAGTCACAAGAAGCTCAATTACTTGTCCGCTTTCCAATGAATCCATACCTTTTTTCAGTTTAATGATAGGCATAGGGCAAGCTAATCCACTAACATCCACTACGGAATCAGCTTTTATTCCATTTGCTACTTCTTTAACTACCTCCGTTTCCCCAAGGTCGTTTGTTTTCGTCTCAACATCTTTATTTAAATTGTTACCATATACAGAGGAGTACGTTTTCCAACCGCCATCGACATTCTTAACCTGATAGCCATGATTTTTTAGTATGCGGCAAGCTAAATAGCCTCTTAATCCAACCTGACAGCTTACATAAACAGCTTTATCTTTTGGGATTTCATCTAATTTATTTCTAAGGTCGTTTAGTGAGATATTAATTGAACCTTCAATATAACCAAATTCTCTTTCCATTGGTTCGCGAACATCTATTAGTAATCCACCTTCAGCAACAAGTTGATCGACTTCATTCCATTGAATATGTTCTAATTCACCCTCCATAATATTCGTTGCCACATAGCCAGCCATATTAACAGGATCTTTTGCTGAAGAATATGGAGGTGCATAAGATAATTCTAAATTTGTTAGATCTTCTACGGTTAAGGCACCCTTAATAGCTGTGGCAATAACGTCAATTCGCTTGTCAACGCCGTCTGCACCTACTGCCTGGGCACCAAATATTTTTCCAGTTTCTTTATCAAAAATCAATTTTAATGCAATGGGTGCTGCTCCTGGATAGTAACCAGCATGAGAACTTGGGTGAATATGAACAACTTCATAGGCAATCCCTAAACGTTTTAATGTTTTCTCATTGTTTCCTGTAGCAGCAACCGTTAAGTCAAATACCTTTGCAATCGAAGTACCTAATGTCCCCTGATACTTCTTGTTCTTCCCCATAATGTTATTCGCAGCGATACGCCCTTGGCGATTGGCTGGTCCAGCTAATGGGATCATGGCCTTTGTACCACTCATGTAATCGACCACTTCTACTGCATCCCCAACGGCATAAATATCTTCATTTGAGGTTTGCAGGAATTCATTTACAATTATTCCTCCGCGCTCTCCTAACTCAAGTCCTGCTGTTTTGGCTAAATCATTTTCAGGTCTTACTCCAATTGAAAGAATGGTCATGTCCGTTTGAATTTCTTTACCATCTGATAAAACCACTTTTTTCCCTTGATCGGCGAATGATTGAACACCATTTTCTAAGATTAGGTTAACACCCTTTTCAATTAGATGAGTGTGTAAAATACTAGCCATTTCAAAATCAATTGGTGCCATAATTTGGTTGGACATTTCAATAAGCGTTACTTGAATTCCTCTGTGTATAAGGTTTTCGGCCATCTCAATACCAATAAATCCTCCGCCAATAACAACAGCTTTTTTGGGATAATTGTGATCAACATAGTTTTTAATTTTATCTGTATCTGGGATATTTCTTAAAGTAAATAATGTCTCATTTTCATTTAATCCTGGGATCGGTGGTACAATTGGCTTCGCTCCCGGAGATAATAATAACTTGTCATAAGATTCTTCATACACTTCCCCAGTTTGTAAATTCTTAATTGTAACCCTTTTGTTTTCTGGAACTATGTTCACTACTTCACTTTGATTGCGTATATCAAGATTAAATCTATCAGACATTCCTTTTACAGTTTGAACTAATAATTTACTTCGATCCTTAATCGTTTCTCCAATGTAATAGGGCAAGCCACAGTTTGCAAATGATATATGTTCTCCACGTTCTACAAGAACAATCTCAACATCTTCACTAATTCTTCTTAATCTAGCAGCAGCAGTAGCTCCACCTGCAACTCCTCCTACGATAATTACTTTCTGAATCATCACAATCCCTCCAAATTGAACTATTTCTATTTCATCTAATTAAATAGAAAAAAGTTATTTAGTATACCCGTGGGGGTTTTATACCTATAAGGGTATTATATATTCAAAAAAATATATGTAAAGGTCATTTTGGAGTCTTTCACATTTTAGTCATAATTAGGGCCTGTATATAATTTGATTGAATGTTGTTTAAGGGATTAACTTAATACATTTAACTATCCCTTTTGTTCATAAAAAAGCAACGTCCCAACCGAAGTTGAAACGTTGCTTGTTCATTTTTTAATATCTTTATATAGCTTTCTTTACATCCCCTGTGCTTTGTTTACCCACCATTTTCTTTCGATCATTACTTAACTGACCAAGTCCAAGCTCGTTTGCTTCCCGTTTCAACGATTTAAGTAAGCTGGCTACCATCAACACCATAATGAATGAAAATGGAAGTGCTGCAATAATCATTGTGTTCTGCAGTGCTTGCAGGCCCCCAGAATAAAGGAGAGCAACCGCTGTAACAGAGAGAAAAACTCCCCAAGTAGCTTTAATAGATGTACTTGGGTTTAGTGATCCATTCGTTGTCATCATACCTAAAACGAAAGTACCAGAGTCAGCCGAAGTAACAAAGAACGTAACAATGATTAATATGGCAAAAAGGGATAAAGCCATGCCGAATGGAAACCCTTCTAACACGCCGAAAAGAGATTCTTCAGGAGCTAAGGAAGATATTGAAAGCAGCCCTGATGTTTCGGTAAAAATGGCCGCACTCCCAAAAGTTATAAACCAAATAAATCCAATAAGTGTCGGAACCAGTAAGACACCTACAACAAACTCACGAATGGTTCGCCCCTTTGAGACTCTAGCAATAAACACCCCAACAAACGGAGCCCAGGCAATCCACCATGCCCAATAAAAGATTGTCCATCCATTAATCCAACTGCGTCCTTCTTCATTGAGAGGAGCAATACGAAAACTCATATTAATGAAATTTTGCATATATGCGCCTAGCGTATCTGTAAATAAGTTAAGGGTAAAAAGAGTCGGTCCCAGTATGAATACTATCATTAAGAGCACCGCTGAGAGCCCCATATTTAGATTACTGAGAATTTTTATCCCTTTGCTTAAACCTGTTAATGCCGAAATCATAAATAAGACGGTCACAACAAGAATGATAACAGTTTGGGTTGTCAGCGTACTAGGAATATCAAATAGATAGGACAAGCCCCCATTGATCTGCATTGCTCCAAATCCCAATGATGTAGCAACCCCCATAACCGTCGAAATAACAGCAATGACATCAATCGCCTTCCCTACAGCTCCATCCGCATGGTTCCCAATCAACGGCCGTAAAGTTCGACTAATTAAGCTAAGTTCCCCTTTTCTAAATGTAAAATAAGCTAGAACCATTGCTATCGAACCATAGATTGCCCAAGCATGGATTCCATAATGAAAGAAAGTAAATCTCATCGCATCTTTAATACCTTGATCCGTGCCCTCTTGGCCAGTAGGAGAACTAATCATGTAATGGCTAATAGGTTCATATGTTCCATAGAACATTAGCCCAATCCCTACACCCGCACTAAAAAGCATTGCAAGCCAAGTTGGACGTGAAAACTCAGGCTTATCCTCCTGTTTCCCGAGCTTAATCCGGCCAATTGGACTTACTAATAAATAGAAGCAAACAAACACAAACAACGATACAAGCAAAAGGTAATACCACCCAAATGACTCCGTAATTACACCTTGTATACTACTCGTGACCTTTTCTAAAGATGTGGGCGTCGCGATACCCATAAAAACTAGACCAGCCAATAATATGATTGATACATAAAAAACAGTTGTAGCATTTTTCATATTAAATATTACTCCCTTCTTTGATTAATTCGCAGAGGGTTTACTTCGATTGGTGAACATATAAAATGCAAAACCATTTGCTGAACGTATTTTTTTTTGAAGTATTGAAACGTAACCCTATAAATTGCGTTCATGCATTTACTCTAAATACAACATGCTAAATTGTTTGAGAATGTTCTTCTATTTGGGTTAATTAAATTGATTACGAGGCAGAGGTATTTAGTATAGTTCAGTTTACAGGTCAATCAGGGGAATAGTTAAACTATATCAAAAGGGGATAAACCAATCAAATAGCATATACCAGCGTATTTAGGGCTCTCGTCTTTCTATCCCTTCAGAGAAGGATAATTATAGACATATTCTTACTATAACTCTCGAATCCTCTTTTTACGGCCAGTTTTCAAGTAAAATATCCCTTAACGGCTTACTTTCCTATTTTCACACTTTTAAGATTTTTAACAAAAAAAAACACTCAGCAAGGTTGAAACAACCTTGCTGAGTGTTTTGCTCATTGTCTAAAATACCGGTGGTCGGGGTCGAACCGACACTCCAGAGGAACACGATTTTGAGTCGTGCGCGTCTGCCAATTCCGCCACACCGGCAAATAATTTGGCAGGGGTAGTAGGAATCGAACCCACACCAAAGGTTTTGGAGACCTTCGTTCTACCTTTAAACTATACCCCTAAGTGGAAAGTTATTTTGCTTCGCAAAAAACATTGGTGGAGGGGGACGGATTCGAACCGCCGAACCCTGAGGGAGCGGATTTACAGTCCGCCGCGTTTAGCCACTTCGCTACCCCTCCATATAAATGGAGCTTATTATATTATGGCGGAGGAAGAGGGATTCGAACCCCCGCGCGGTTTAACCCGCCTGTCGGTTTTCAAGACCGATCCCTTCAGCCGGACTTGGGTATTCCTCCGCAGTAAAAAGTGATATTGAAAGTTATTTTGCTTCGCAAAAAACTTTGGTAGCGGCGGAGGGGATCGAACCCCCGACCTTACGGGTATGAACCGTACGCTCTAGCCAGCTGAGCTACACCGCCAAATATCATATAAAAAATCATGGTGGAGCCTAGCGGGATCGAACCGCTGACCTCCTGCGTGCAAAGCAGGCGCTCTCCCAGCTGAGCTAAGGCCCCAAATACTAATTAAGATGATGGTCGGGAAGACAGGATTCGAACCTGCGACCCCTTGGTCCCAAACCAAGTGCTCTACCAAGCTGAGCTACTTCCCGTAAAATATGGCGCGCCCGAAAGGAGTCGAACCCATAACCTTCTGATCCGTAGTCAGACGCTCTATCCAATTGAGCTACGGGCGCATATTTTAATTGTAAGTAATTTTAACATTGCTGAGAAAAAAGCTTTAAATATTTTTTGCTTCGAAAAATAACTTGGTGCCGAGGACCGGAATCGAACCGGTACGGTAGTCACCTACCGCAGGATTTTAAGTCCTGTGCGTCTGCCAGTTCCGCCACCCCGGCAACATTGGAGCGGAAGACGGGATTCGAACCCGCGACCCCCACCTTGGCAAGGTGGTGTTCTACCACTGAACTACTTCCGCATATTTGGAAGATTATTTTCACTTCGTGAAAAAATCATGATGCGGGTGAAGGGAGTCGAACCCCCACGCCTTGCGGCGCCAGATCCTAAGTCTGGTGCGTCTGCCAATTCCGCCACACCCGCATGTAATATCGTCTTCAAAACTAACTAGAAAACTAAGTTGCTAACTTCGCCACATCGTAGCAGCGACATTGATTATCTTACAACGAATTACGACAAAAATCAACACTAAATTTTAAAGTTTTTTTTGAAGCGGAAAATAGTGCAGATAATTTTTATGCCACAATATCATAAAACCTCACCTACGCTATACAGAGGTCATATTTGAAAAGATAAAAAAATGGTTTAGAACGTTTTTAATGGGTAAAAATACAATATAATTCATTTCCAAAAAAGGAGCTGATGTAACCTTGAGTTACAACCAGAAAAAAGATGTCGAAAAAATGCCCGCAAATCAAGGGGATCAAGAAGATAACACAATTAATAGTGAGAAGTTACCTGAATTTGATGTATTCGGAACAGCCCTAAATGACCTTCACAGTCCTTTTGAATTTTAAAAAACCCAGTGTATGAAAGAGAATGCTCTCTTTGATACACTGGGTTTTTTATTCGCGCTTTAAAGCCTTTAAAATAATCGCCTCACCATTAAATGAAATAATTTTTTCATCCTGAATGAGTATTCTAAATTTATCTTTAATCTTATCTGAAGATTCATGAATAAACTTAGTTAAATGATTCTTTTCTGGTTCTGAAAGCTTCATGTTTGCACACCACGATTCAAATCGAAACGTCTTTTCAAAGCGATGCCATTCAAAAACTTCCAAGCCACTTTCTTCAAGCTTTTCAATCCATTCAGATTTTTTCCATGCACGAAAATGGCTATAATCACGTAGTTTCTCTATCGTATTGTAAAATTGATCAAATTCTTTAGATTCCGGAACAACATTATCATCCAATAAAAATTGCCCGCCCGGCTTCAATACTCGATGTACTTCCTTTATGAATAAATCCACATGTGGAAAATGGTGTGGTGCAATCCTGCAGGTAACAATATCAAAAGATTCATCACTAAAAGGAAGCTGCTCAGCATCACCTTGAACCAATTCAACGTTTTGATGACCGTTTACCTTAATAAAATTCTCTGCCGCTTCCAACATTTCTGCCGTAAGGTCAACTGCTGTCACTTTTTTAACCAAAGGTGCAAACCCATTGGCTGTATGGCCACCGCCTGTCGCAATATCAAGCAGTACCTCCTGACCAGTGACTTCTGCTAGTTCTACCATCTTCAATAGGTCTTTTCCATCCTTATGAATGGGACTGGAAACGTAGGAAGCAGCATTTTTCCCAAATTGCTCTTGCACTTCTTTCTTAATATCCATCCTGAATCACCTCTAAATTCTATTTTAAGTCATCCAATGACGTAATAAAATTATCAGGTTTTTAATATTCTCGATAAGAGAAACTTATAATTCCAACTCCACTACTACCGGACAATGATCACTTCCCATAATTTCACAATGAATGTCGGCTGTGATTAAATGGTCACGAAGTTTTTCTGAGACGATGAAATAATCAATCCGCCACCCAATATTCCGCTCACGGACCTTTGCCATATAGCTCCACCAAGTATAGGCACCTTCTTTTTCCGGATAAAAATAACGGTAGCTGTCCACAAAACCTGAATTTAGCAATGCAGTCATCTTTCCACGTTCCTCAACTGTAAAACCAGAATTCCCTAAATTCGATTTAGGATTTCTTAAGTCAATTTCCTGGTGTGCCACATTTAAATCCCCACAAAGAATAACAGGCTTAACCTGATCTAGCTCTAACAGATGTGAGATGATTCGATCTTCCCATTCTAAACGGAAACCTAGTCTCGCCAAATCCCTTTGGGAATTTGGTGTGTAAACATTCACGAGATAGAACTTTTCAAATTCTAATGTTAGGATTCGTCCCTCATCTTGCGAATCCTCATCCCCTAAACCATATCGAACAGAAATCGGTTCAATCTTTGTGAATACTGCCGTGCCTGAATACCCCTTTTTCACCGCGTAGTTCCAGTATTGATGATATCCCTCAAGTTCAAGATTAATTTGACCTTCCTGTAGTTTGGTCTCTTGTACACAAAAAATATCTGCTTTTACTTCTTTAAAGTAATCTAAAAAACCTTTATTTACACAAGCCCTTAGCCCATTTACATTCCAAGAAACTAATTTCATGTTTTATATCCCTTCTTCAGTAAATTTACTAATCATTCATTGACAGGTGACATTGTATCAGCTTTAGACAATGATGGAAAGCAGTACGTTTTACTGATTATTCTTTTAAGGATTAAAGCACATAGACTTCCAAAAAACGGGAAGTATAATTTAAAAAAGGGGAGGCCATATGAAAGATTTAATTAAATTTCTAACAAGATACGAAAAGTTTGTTTATACTATACTGATTGTTGTTCCTTGGCTTTCTGCTCCTTTTTTAGGAAAGAAAACATTTAAGCGTTTTTCCCTAGGTGCAGTGTTTATTTGCATTTTTGTTTTAATTGAGGGTTTATTTGCACACAAAAGGTTATGGTGGTTATTTTATAAAAAACCTTTCCATAAAGTTATGGGGGAACTTCCTTTTGTCATAGGTCCTTCTTTATTGGAACCCTTTGGATTATGAAGTATACTTTTGGAAATATAAAACGATACTTTGTTACAAACTTCTGTATTGATGGATTTTTTGTTTATATTATAGTTCCATTCTTAAAAAAACTTGGATATTCCTCTCTTATTTGATTAAGTAAATTCAGCTTTTTACTCATCTTTTTATTTAAAGCTGCGCTTTTATATCTTTTCCAGATTATTGTTGATAAGAAAAAGAGCCCGAGATAAGTACAAAAAAGGCAACTGTGTAGTTGCCTTTTTCAAGGGATAAAATATTGTTTAGTTAATTTTGTTGAAAATAATTGAGATACCGGTACAATTTTTATGTTTCGTTTTTCAAATTCATCCATTGATTGAAAAATACCTATGGAGCATACTTTCCCCGTTACCCCAACATGTCCAATTGCAATTCCCTTACCAGTAAATTCAGTTATTTTTGCCAACCTGTTCATTTGCTTTCTTACGTGGCTTGAAGAAGAGATATCATCCAGAAAAACATCTCTTTTTAAAATGGGGACATTCATTTCCTCTGCAACTTTAGGAAATTTTGATTTGGGACTTGTTCCACTATCGATAATAAATAGCTTCTTTTCTTTCGCCACTTCGACAATCGCTCTAACGATGTCCTCATTCTCTACCGCTAAAGAGCCCATGTGATTATTGATCCCAACTGCATGGGGCACGGATATTAACGCTTCCTTAACTCTTTTTTTTACTTCTTTTGGTGGAAGGTCAACTGTAATCGGTTTGGGTCCTAACCACGAGCGTTTCCCTTTCTTTGGCTCCATTGGTAAATGGACGATTACCTCTATTCCATTTTTATGTGCCCACTCCGCGTGTTTTTTGGAATGCTCAGTAAAAGGCATGACAGCGGCCGTGATTGGAATATCTCCTTCTAGAAAATCTTTCACACCACCAGTTCCACCACCGAAATCGTCAATAATAATGGCTGCTTTAAGCTGTTTTTCATTATTTTTTTCAGCTGAAGCAGGATTCTGCATAGAAATCAATAGAAATGGGATCAGGCACAGAGCAAACCTTTTCATTAAGAACCTCCATGTGAATGTGTTTACGTTAATTTGCCCTGTGGAAATGGATTCATTCCAACAAAAAAGGACCTTTTAAAAAGGCCCTTTTTACCGTGATTCTATTCGTCGTATACTTCCACTTTTTCCATGATGTCGCCATTTCTCATTGCTTTCGCAGATTCAAGACCAGACGTCACTTTACCAAAGACAGTGTGAACACCGTTCAGATGTGGTTGAGACTCATGGACGATAAAGAATTGGCTGCCGCCTGTATCTTTACCAGCGTGAGCCATTGAAAGTGCACCTGGAACATGTGTATGTGGATTTCCTTGTGTTTCACATTTGATTGTATAGCCAGGACCACCTGTTCCACGTCCTTCAGGGCATCCTCCTTGGCTTACGAATCCAGGAATAACACGGTGGAAAGTTAACCCATTGTAAAAGCCGCTATTTGCTAGTTTTTCAAAGTTTGCAACTGTACCAGGTGCCTCGTTTGGATATAATTCAAACTCAATCTTTTCACCATTTTGCATTTGAATGTGTCCTTTTTTTGCCACAATTAACATCTCCTTTATGTAAAAAAATTCATTTTCATCATACACTTTCCAACGCAGAAAAGAAAGTTTCATGGTTTAAATTCGTAAATTTGTGGTATTATAACAGTACCCCTTCCGAACATTCGCTTGTTGCGGGACACTTAACCACTGTACGGACGGAAGGGGTACGTAGTGTCGTTGGTAGCGGCATTACAAAAAAGCCAAGACTTCGGTCTTGGCTTTTTTACTGTTCTTTATTTGTTAATTGATAAAATAGATAAATAAACGAGAAAAAAACGAGGTAACCATAGAAACTATACAAATGCCTCCACTCACTAGAATGCTCAAAGAGCCCAAATAGTTCAGAAAACCTTTCAAAAATCGGCATTAATAAACTGAGAAATAAAATAATTCCCACTTTCCCCCATTTATTTACCTGCTTCATCTTAATAATGTACACCAGGACAAGGATTGGCAGACCTACAAAGGTAAAAGCAATATTAAACGAAAATACTTCAGGAAACAGCCGAATCGGGAACATGTACAAATTCTTCCCAACAAAGTAGAGATCTAAGCTAGTACCCAGCAATATAGCTAAAACTAATACAGGAGCGTATTCTTTAATCAAAAATGGTAATGACTTTTTTTGCCAAGGCGGCAAGTTCAAGCCTTTCGAGCGTTTGGCAGTATTCATATTCAATCTCCCCGTTGATTTGTGGTTCATTGAGCTCCGAGAGATAGTGTGTTGCTTGCCAATCATGAAACCAATCTCCCTTTTCCGCTTCTTGATGCTGAACGTTCTTCCATACTGACGTTAAATCTGGACTATAAATTTTTTTCGCTCCCCATCTCAGCTTACAGGCATTTAATCGAAGCTGATAGGGAATACCTGGAATTCCTTCGTTGATATTATTAAAAATATGCGGCCAATAATCCTTCCTTGACCCTGTATGGCGATGTGTATTCGCCCATTGTACAAATTGATTTTGTAATTCTTTTTTTTGAAAGAGCACAGCATAAAGTCTTTTGCCTAATAAAATACGCTCATGTAAAGATTGGAACTGGTGAATCGTTTGACCAGCTAGACTCTTTTTTCGATAAGGAAACAAAATATGATTAAAAGACAGGTAGTCCTGTAGTTTAAATTCCAAGGTGTCAAAAACCTCTTTTTGATAAATAGGGTTTTGAATCACCCTTTTTTCTATATAATTTTGTTCATTAATAATAAGTCCAATGGTGAGAATGTAGGAGTCCCGCCTTCTCCAAAAATAATTCCAAACCGTTTCCATAAATTTAGATATGTTCAAATAATGGAACAGGTAAAACAGGGGTTTGTTTCTTTTTAAGCTTTCACTGTATAGTAAAAATTGGGGATACGCATCTTGAAAAATCAGCCAATTCCCGCGTTCTAAAAATGTGAAATATGCATTCCTTTCTTTATCTGTAAGCAAGCGTGTGAGAAAATCACCCTTTAAATCAGTCATGTTCCAGCCGCCATTTCTAGAGACCATATGTCCTAAAAAAGCCCAATGAATTTCGGAATGTTTTTGATAAAAATCAAAATAAGCCTTAGTCCTGGTGACATTATTTTTGTTCAAATCACTCGTATTCCTTCTTATCCTTTCTAAAAGACTTTGCTCCTCACTGGTTAATTTATGGCTGTATATGTGAGCAGGCTGTTTCATTTTTACCTTTAGTTCATCCTTAATGGCTTCAAGAGGCGATTTTTCCCGACTTCTGATAAATAAAATAGCGATGACCTCCCTTGAGAATTCTCTTTCTACTTCCTGAATATGTATATATGAGAATATTCAATTGGGAGAGGACTGAATGTTAGGATGACCGATACAAGTAAAGTCATTGACTGGCTGGTGGAAACACTTAGGAGGGATCAGTCTCCCGATGGCTCCTGGAATTATCCGTTTGAGACTGGATTATCGACAGATGCCTATATGATCATTTTATTACGGACATTAGAAATTAATGATGAAGAATTAATAAAGGGTATTGCGGAGAGAATCTTGAGCAGACAAGGAAAGAATGGTTCGTGGAAACTTTTTTATGATGAACGGGAAGGAAATCTTACGGCTACAGTGGAGTCCTATTACGCGCTTTTATACTCCGGATACTATGACAAAAAGGATAAGCGCCTTCAAACTGCGAAAAAATTTATTTTATCTAAAGGCGGGATTGAAGAGGTTAGTATGTTCACAAAAGTAATGTTAGCTTTAACTGGGCATTTAAAATGGCCCTCCTTCTCCCCTATGCCTATTGAAATTATTTTATTGCCCCTCTCATTTCCAATCAATTTCTATTCATTTTCCGTATACGGGAGGGCTAATTTAACTCCTATGATGATTCTGGCTGATAAGAAACTATCGATAATGACGAGCAGGAGTCCTGATCTTTCAGATTTACGTGTGGGTAGACTTGTTTCTGAATCTTGGATTCGTTCAGAGGAAATGCGTTCTCTCATCTCGTTTATTGAAGATGGTGTAAAGAATCTAATCGGACTGCCCCAACAGCTTCATAAGCTAGCCATAAAGCGTGCGAAGAAATATATACTTGACCATATTGAAGAGGACGGTACTTTTTATAGCTATTACAGCTCTACTTTTTTAATGATTTTTGCTCTGATCTCACTAGGTTATAAGAAAACCGACCCTGTTATCATGAAAGCCATTAATGGGTTTAAATCCATGAAATGTGTGATTGAGGGCAAACCGCACATGCAATATACGACAGCAAATGTATGGAATACCGCTTTAATAGGCTATGCCCTGCAAGAGGCTGGTATCTCACATGAAGATGCTATGGTTGGTGCTGCCAATGATTATTTACTAAAAAGGCAGCATACGAAATTTGGAGATTGGGTAATCCATAATCCTTCTAGTTTACCAGGGGGCTGGGGTTTCTCTGATATTAATACCATCAACCCCGATGTAGATGATACCACTGCATCATTACGATCGATTTTTAGGATGGGCACCAGCCATCATGACGCCTGGAGCCGAGGGGTTAACTGGTTGTTATCCATGCAGAATGACGACGGCGGCTGGGCAGCTTTTGAAAAAAATACCGATACTAAGCTATTCGAATTCCTGCCGATTGAGAAAGCCGAGTTTATCCTAACCGACCCATCGTGTGCAGATATCACAGGTCGTACCCTTGAATTCTTCGGTAACTACACCAATCTTTCAAAACACCATCAAAGTATTAAAAAAGGTGTAAAATGGCTGTTGAATCACCAAGAAGGAGATGGTTCTTGGTATGGTAGATGGGGAATTTGTTATATTTATGGTACATGGGGTGCGATAACGGGTTTATCAGCGGTGGGTGTTCCTGAAAGTAATGAATGTATCCGGAAAGCCATAAGTTGGCTGAATAGAATTCAAAACAGTGATGGGGGTTGGGGAGAATCTTGTTATAGCGATAGCAAGAGAACTTATATGTCACTAGGGGCTAGTACTTTAACCCATACTGCCTGGGCTTTGGATACTTTAATATGTGTTTCCGATAAACCAACACCTTCCATGCGAAAAGGTATCTCTTATTTAATAGAGAATGTGCAAAAAAAGGATTGGACCACAGCCTACCCCAAAGGACAAGGAATGGCCGGTGCTTTTTATATACACTATCATAGCTATCGTTATATCTTTCCGTTATTGGCTTTGGCACATTATCGTAAAAAGTTTGAAACATAACACGAGGACGGAACTTTGAAGTTCCGTCTTTTTTTGCGAATCGCTGATATAATTGATTTTACGCTGTCTTTTTATTTAGACTATATTAGTGGTCGGAAGATATTATTTCACCTAGTCCCCTATAAATTTCTACGATTTCTTCCACTCTCATCCTTACAAGTCCGCTGGAGGAAGGAGCGACAAAGTCAATCGTACCTGGAACAATTCCATTCTCCTGTCTTCCCCACGGAACATTTTTCGAGCCGCTGTATTCCTGATAGACACCCTTACCTACAAAACATACCACCTGAGGCTTAAACTTCTCGATTTTTTTCCTGAGAAGCTCTTTACCTTCTTTGTATTCCTCCCTTGTAATCTCATCCGCCGCTTTCGTCGGTCTCGCTACAATATTGGTTAGTCCCATTCCCAGTTCTAACAGCTTGGCATCTTCAGCAGGCAGGTACTTTCGGGGAGTTAGTCCTGCTTCGTGTAAGATTTTCCAAAACCTATTATTGGGATTCGCAAAATGATGTCCGGTTTCGCTAGAACGGATACTGGGATTGAAACCGACAAATAAAATGTTTAATTTCTCTTTTATGTGATCATTTACTGGCTTTAACATGTTAACCTCACACATTTTTTATTCTATATTACTAAAGGTTTAGTTGTTTTCATAACGATTCCATGAAGTGATGACAGTTGCTAATAAACCTACGATCGATACAATCAACAACGAATATAGTAATCTAGGCTCCTGGAGAATGAATAGACTCATCATAATGATCATGGTATCAATGGCATAAGCAATGATCCCTACATTAATCTTTGTCCGCTTTGCGAGTAGTAGTGCAAGGAGATCCATTCCACCAGGACTAATATGATTCCTTAGCATTGTCCCAACACCAATACCGATAACCACTCCTCCGATAATGACAGAGCTCACAATCGGTAAATGAAATACATCTTTTAAAGGAACGAAGAATTCAATCATAAAGCCGGAAAAAAAAGCTCCAATCAGGCCATATAAAAAATAATTAAAATCAGATTTATAGGCGTATAGATAGACAGGAATATTCAAAAATACAAAGGTGATGCCAATGTTAAAATGCCATAAATAATTAAACATGATACTAATTCCAAACATACCGCCATTGATTAAATGAAAGGGCAATATAAATCCATTTAACCCGATACCGATCATTGTACTTCCAAACCCAATTACAGCTAATTTTTTCAGCATGATTCCCATCCCTTGTCCAAATATGTATATAATCACATATATGTTTATACAAGGATCTTCATCACACAAAAAAACGGAGCATAAACTCCGTATTGTTAAGCAGCCGCTGCACTTTTAATTTTTAGTTTAATATCTCCTCAATTCTATTTAATTCTTCCTCTGTGAATGAAAGATTATTTAATGCAGCAACATTCTCTTCTATTTGACTTACCCGACTTGCCCCAATTAGAGCGGAAGTTACCCTTCCTCCCCTGAGAACCCAGGCAAGAGCCATTTGTGCTAGATTTTGGCCGCGTTCGACAGCAACCTTATTCAGCTTTTTCACCCGATTCACAACTTCCTCTGTGACTTGGTCTTTACTTAAGAAGCTAACCGGTCTAGCAGCTCTAGAATCAGTTGGAATGCCGTTTAGGTATTTATTCGTTAACAAACCTTGAGCTAACGGGCAAAATGCAATGGAGCCAACTCCATTTTCTTGGAGAACATCCTGCAAACCGTCTTCTATCCAGCGATTTAGCATGGAATAGCTTGGCTGATGAATGACTAATGGCGTTCCCAACCGATTCAGAATTTTTACCGCTTCCTCTGTTTGTTCGGCACTATAGTTGGAAATACCTACGTATAATGCTTTACCTTGACGGACGACCGAGTCTAGTGCCCCCATTGTTTCTTCAAGGGGGGTATTTGGGTCTGGCCGGTGAGAATAAAAGATATCAACATAATCTAATCCCATTCGTTTTAAGCTTTGATCTAAACTTGCGATCAAATATTTTCTTGAACCCCAATCCCCATATGGTCCCGGCCACATGGTATAGCCAGCTTTTGAGGATATAATCAATTCATCCCTGTATGGTGCAAAGTCCGTTTTTAACATTTGACCGAACATCTCTTCTGCTGACCCAGGGGGTGGTCCGTAATTATTAGCGAGGTCAAAGTGAGTAATTCCTAAATCAAATGCTCTTCTTAGCATGGCACGGCCATTCTCATATGTATCGACTCCGCCAAAATTATGCCACAAGCCTAGTGATATGGCAGGCAATTGTAAGCCAGACCTCCCGCTTCTATTATATCTCATCGTACTATATCGAGATTCATCCGCTTGATACACCATTCATAACCCTCCTCTTCATATCACCTACCATTATAAACGTTACTATTCAAATAAAAAATCCCCCAAGAGAGGCTTTTCTCTTGAGGGTGAGTGGTATCCTAAACTACATCATCTAGTTGTTTATATAAATATTCTCTTTCTGCTTCCATCCGCTCTAATTCTGTGTATTGTTTTTGCAGCATTTCAAGGTCTACGCCTGTTTCCATCCTCAGCTTTAATAAGTGAATTTTGGATTCAAGCTCCTCAAGCTGCTGTTCAATTTCCACTACAGTAGCAGAAGCAACAGCTATTTGAGACTTTTCAACCTTCTTTGGCACAGCTATTTCAGCTTTTATGGGTTGAACCACTTTTACAGCACTCAATTTTCCCTTAGCCCAGTCATAATTCCCATCAAAAAAGTAAACCGTCCCATGCTGAAGCCAATAAATTTTATTAAATAATTTATTAAGAAAATAGCGGTCATGCGATACAGCTAAAATCGTGCCATTAAATTGCTCGAGGGCTTCTTCTAAAACCTCACATGAATCAATATCAAGGTGGTTTGTTGGTTCATCAAGTATTAGCAGATTTATATCCTGATACATAAGCTGTGCAAGGCGCAAACGCATCCTTTCTCCGCCGCTTAATTGATTAACCTTTCTAAAAACCGCAGGTCCGTAAAACAAAAAACGTGCTAATATATGGCGTGCTTCTCCTTCATTCACAGTTACTTCGGAACGGAATACATCAATTACCCGTTCATCCGAAATCGTATGGAAGACATGCTGAGACAAATAGCCGATTTTCACATTACTGCCAACCTTAACAGTTCCCTGGTCACTCTCGCATTCACCAAGAATCATTTTTAACAGCGTTGATTTTCCTGTTCCATTTTCACCGACAATCGCGGTCCGGTCCTTGTACTGAACAAGCATATTTACCTTTTCAATAAGTGTCCGGCTGCCGAAGCTTTTTGAGACATCTTCTAGTTTAATAACATCCTTCCCGCTGCGATCATTGGCCTCAAAATCAATCGCCATCTTTTTCACATCAACCTTTGGACGATCAAGCTTCTCCATGCGGTCTAGTGCACGCTGCATATTGGTAGCACGTTTATGAAGGGCAGCACTAGGTGGATTGGCACGATTGGCCCATTCACGAAGACGTTTTATCGCTTCCTTCATTTTTTTAATTTTTCGCTGCTGCTCCTGATATTCCTGGAATTCTCTTAACAAACGTTCTTCCTTTTCTTTTACAAAGCCGCTAAAGTTTGTATGGTATAGCTCGATTTCGCCATCCTCCATATCTAGTACTTTTGTTACCACTTCATCTAAAAAGTAACGGTCATGTGAAATTAAAATAATCGTACCTGTGTATTCCTTAAGAAATGTCCCGAGCCACTCGATTGCCATTAAGTCTAAATGGTTGGTCGGTTCATCAAGTAATAAAAGTCCAGGTTTCTTTAATAAGCTTAACGCCAAACCAACCTTTGTCTTTTCCCCGCCGCTTAACAGTGAAAAAGGTTTATCTAAAAGTTCAATAATATTTAACCCATGGGAAACACGGTCCATTTGTGCATCCATTTCATAGCCGCCGTTTAAGATAAAATCATCCTGGAGTTTTCCATATTGGTCCATAAGCCTTTGCAATTGGTTAGGTGTCAGCTCTTGCCCCATTTCAACCTCTAATTGCTGCAATATTGTTTCTGTTTCGACTAGTTGATCAAATGCTGTCTTTAATACGTCCCTAACGTTTAAATCCTTATAATCAGGAATTTGGGCAAGGTAGCCAATTTTCAGCCCTTTTTTCCAATGGATAGCGCCGCCGTCTACTGTTTCTTGATTGGCAAGCAGCTTTAATAAAGTTGTTTTACCGCATCCATTTCGTCCAACCAAGCCCACCCGGTTTCCTTCGTGTACCTCAAATGATAAATCCTCAAAAATAATATTTCCGCCAAATGATTTTGCTATATGATTTATGCTACATACGATCATGTTCATTCTCCTTTTTATGAACACTCTCTTGTACGCAAAAAACTGCAGGCATCGATAGATACCCGCAGTTTAAAAATCGGCATGAAAAAAGAGTGCTAAAAAGGCACCCTCTTATTACCTATTTTACTATGGGTAAAGAGATGTGTTATCGTTCTATATTCATTTTGTAATTTTGAAAAAAGGGCAGACTACCCCCTTTGAAAACTACTTCATGAAAAATTGCACGGCACAAATATAGCGCTTCAAGCCACTGCACACGTACAAACATAGAACGAACCATCTCTTTACACCTCCGTTTCACTTCAAGATAATACTATTGTAAATAGTTCTAGCCATGATTGCAAGCCTGTTTTTTCAGACTAATCAAAAGGTTTTAAATAGTATACTTCCAGACTTAATTTTAATGTATATACTTCTTCTTTCCGCCGAACTTTCGTCGATATACAAATTTTCTGATATCTTCATCCGATATTTTTCCATCATAGGCCGCAAACAATAAAGACTGGAGTTCGCGATAATGCTCCATGACGTAAAGGGCAAACTGCTTCCGTTCACCCTTTGCCTGTCTTATAAATTCTTCATCATTCAAAATTGCTTGAATCTGATCTTGATAAAATGCCTTCGTATCCTCCCATTTCTCCATTCGGTTCCCCAAAATATCACGCGCATACTCAGGCATTTTTTCAATCACTAAATCAATATACCCTTGTGACCACATAAGCATTTTATCTTTTTCCGGCAGTTCCATGACCATTTTCATCAGTTCGAACTCATCTACTTCTTCACTCGCTGCATATCTTCCGACCTGATTCACTATTTTCACCTCTTATTTAAGAGTTACCCAACTTCACTTTCAAGAGAATTTTCGATGTCGTATTCCTTCTTCTTATCTTCAAGCCAAGTAGAGTATTCCGTTTCCATTTTTTGATCAATCAAGGTTTCCTTTATTTCTGCTTTGCTGTCATCAAAATTTGCTTCTTTTGCTTCCTTTTTCTCTTCTACCTTTATAATATGATACCCATAATCCGTTTTTACCGGGTCACTTATTTCATTGACTGGTAATGCAAATGCTACATCTTCAAACTCGGTGACCATTGTCCCTCTTTCGAAAAAGCCAAGCTCTCCGCCATTTTCCTTGGTACCCTCATCCGTTGAATATTCCTTTGCCAATTCTACGAAATCTGCTCCATCCGTTAGCTTTTGTTTGATTTCCTTCGCAGCAGCTTCATCTGCAACCAATATATGGCTTGCTCTTACTTGTTCTGCCTCTCCTAATGAATCCTTATTCTCATCAAAGTAAGTCTTTAATTCATCATCTGTAATTTCTATTTGCGGTATAAGGAGTTTACGCAATGTTAAATAATTTTTCAAGTCCTCTTTAAGGGCATCCAGAGAGGTGCCATTCGAGGCCAGCATCTGGTCAAATACATCTTCACCGCCATAAGATTCCTTTAATTTATCCACTTCTGTATTTAATTCTTCATCAGAAACAGTAACCTTTTTCTTTTTCGCTTCTAAGGTAACGATTTTATCTGCTATTAATTGTTCAACAGTAGCAGCTCCATATTGCTCCACCATCACATCATATAATTCATCTTTACTGATTGAATCTCCATTTATTTTTGCAACAGCTTTGTCCTTTGATATTGCTGCGCTTAGAAGAATACCTATCGCGACAATTAGCACCACGATAATAAAAGACAGTTTCTTATTTTGTTTAATGAATGTCATTCTTTATATTGCTCCCTTAGATTATTTCGCCAGTTTAACGTTTACCGTCGTAAGCTTTCCGTCACGATATACTTCTACTTTTACTTCATCACCAATTTTCACATCTGAGTACAAGAATTTTCTTAAATCTGAGGCATTTGCAATCTTGTTTCCATTCATGGAAACAATCACATCTTGTGCTCTTAGTCCTCCATTTGCTGCAGCGGAGTTCGGTTCAACAGCTGTAATCATTACGCCTTCTTTCACGTTTTCAGGAAGGTTCTCCCAGTATAATTGCGGCACTTCTGATAAATCGGCGAGTCCGATTCCAAGATAAGGTCTCTCTACTTTTCCATTCTCAATTAATTGATTCACAATTGGAATGAGGTCATTACTTGGAATTGCAAATCCTAATCCTTCGACACCGCTCTCAGAAATTTTCAAACTGTTTATTCCAATGACTAATCCCTCAGGATTGATTAACGCACCGCCACTATTTCCCGGATTGATCGCTGCGTCCGTTTGAATAACATTGGTTTCCCACGTTCCTGCTGAGGTAGAAACGTCGATACTCCTGTCAACCGCGCTGACAATTCCTTGGGTTACCGTTCTAGAGAATTCCAGCCCAAGCGGATTCCCGATGGCATAAACCTCATCCCCAGGCCGAAGTGTAGAAGAATCACCAAACTGGGCAATCGCCTCAACATGTTTACTATCAATTTTTAAAACTGCCAAATCCGTTAAAGCGTCTGTACCGACTATTTCTGCACCTACTTTTTCACCATTGTATAACGATATCTCGAGCTTTGTAGCACCTTCTACCACGTGATTATTGGTAACGATGTAGGCAATATCATTATTTTTTTGAAAAATAACCCCTGATCCCGTACCACTTTCCACACTTTGTGAAGTACCGCTATAAAACCCTCGTCCTTGCTGCTGTTGATAATTCACAATTCCAACGATTGTTTTTGATAAGTGTTCTACCGTATCGGCAATGGAAGAGGATGATTTTGCTGATGTCGGCTGTGCTGTTACGGTATTGGCTTCTGGGTTGGGATTCTGCTGAACTGTACCAATGGATTGATTTTCTACTTTTGAAAAGTTGTCCATGTAGTCGGTGTATGGAAGTACTGTTAAAGTTAATACAGACCCTACCACACCAGCTGCCACCATAGAGGCAAAGCCTTTTACATTTCGTTTTTTCTTCTTCGCACTGTTTTTAAACTCGACACGGTTAGTAGGCTGTTCTGGTAGTGGCTCTCGTGATACTATCTCTTCAGTATCATCTAGTCTTTCTCGCTTGTTCACTTCAGGTATTAATCCACTCTCTCCTTCTTGATTAGTCTTGATTAATGTTTCATATTCTGACTTGCTATCAAGACCGTCTGTAGTCTCGTCCGGTGTAGGTTCTTTTGCTTTGTCATATTCCCTTTCAAATTCATCTTTGTAGTTCATCGTCCTTCTACTCCTTTACACTTGGAATTTGTGTAATTTATTAATATATCTATACTTTAGCCTACAATTATGAAAAAACTGTTAACAAACTATAACGGGATTTGGAAATTATTAAGAAAAAAGTCGCATTTTTTATAAATGCTGTTTTTGCACTTGTAATTGGTCAGCTTCTGCTATTTCGGAGCTTGTCTTGTCCAAATGTGGGGGCCATTCTGACAGATTCCTCTTTTTTAGAGCTAGCTCTTTCCAAATGTGCCCATAAAAAAACAGCAGGGGGTTTCCCTACTGCTTAAAGGTTATAGTAAATTTAGTACCTTTTCCTTTTTCACTCTGTACATCGATTTCTCCGTTATGAAGGAGAACAAGCTGTTTTACAATTGATAATCCTAAACCAAATGCCCCGTAAGGATTACTGGTTCTGGAGATTTCCGCTTTGTAGAAACGCCGCCAAATTTTTTCAACTTCACTCGGGTCGATGCCAATTCCTGTATCCTCTACTTCAATAATTGTATGATTCTTTTCCTTTCGCCCTCTTAGCCAAATCGTACCATCCGAAGTAAACTGAATACTGTTTTTTGTAATATTTATTAAAATTTGGACAAGTCGGTCATAGTCAGCATTCACAATGATTTCTTCGTCTGCTTCAACAACGATTTTTACATTTTTCTCATCTGCCTGTACAGATAATTGTTCTTGTATGATTTCTAATAGTTCTACTAACAGTATATCTTCTCTAAATAACTCAATTTGGTTCGAGCGGATTTTTTCATAATCCAAGTTTTCATTGACGAGACGAATTAGCCGCTTCGCCTCCTGACTAACCAAATTGATTCCTCGTTCCTTATCTTCTTCTGGAATCATGTCATTTTTTAACCCTTCGATCACCCCGCTAATCGTGGTTAACGGTGTACGCATTTCGTGAGAAACATCGGCCATAAATTGACGTCTTCGGCTCTCGAGTGCATCAATTTCCTCCATCGAATGGTTTAATTTTTTCACCATATGATTAAAGTCATTAGCTAACTCCCCAATTTCATCAAAATTGGAGGATGGTACGTGCACACTGTAATCTCCTGCAGACACAAGCGATGTCGCTTCACGGAGCCGTTTAATTCGGTTCACATGGATTTTGGACAGCAGCCAGCTGAATAAAAACGAAACACCTAGTGCAATTAGAATTGTGTAAATTAGGAATTGGTTCACTTGGCGAATCATCGCACTCGAACCGCTGATTGGCGAGGTTAACAAGATCCCGCCAACAAATCTATCGCGATCATCTATATACGGTAATACAACAAAGGTAACACCTTGGTCAAAACGTTTATAATCACTTTGCACAATGATGGTTTGCCCTTGTGTAATTTTATCCCACTCAGAAGGTTTCAATTCAATTGCCGGACCGCTTCTTCCTACAGCATAAAGTTTTGCATTTTGATCAAACATACTATAACTAATTTTTCGTGAGCGCAGAACATTACTATATTGATTTAATATTTGATCTGTTGCAATCGGATTCCGTTCAATATCTGAAATGATGGCTTCACCATATGAGATTAATTCATCCGCTTTTTCCTCATATACCAAATTACCTACATAATGAGCAAACAAAAGACTTAAAACTAGAAAAGCCACAATAATGATACTAATATGACTGATAAACTGTTGTGAAAAATAATTAATTCTTATCTGTCTGATTCGACTCATCAAACTTATAACCTACTCCCCATACAGTGTGGAAGAATGGCTGCGTGGTGGTTTCTACTTTTTTCCGCAGTCGTTTAATGTGAACATCTACTGTTCGTTCATCACCGTAAAATTGATACCCCCAAACTCGTTCAAGCAGCTGTTCTCTTGAAAATACTTGGCGCGGGTGTTCCACCATATAATACAAAAGATCGAATTCCTTAGGTGTCAGATTTGTAATAGGAACACCATCTACAATGACTTCTCTTGTATTTTTGCTAATTTTAAAATGCTCCGTTTGCAGAAAGTCATCCATTGGAGCCGGAACCTGTGTTTGGTATCTGCGAGTGACTGCCTTAATTCTTGCCATCAGCGTCAGCGGGCTAAATGGCTTGGTGACATAATCGTCAGCACCCATTTCAAGACCTAATACTTGGTCTGACTCTGTATCCTTTGCCGTCAGCATAATAATCGGCACCGTATACTGCTCCTCTCTAATTTTCCGGCAAATACTTACACCGTCCATGCCTGGCAGCATCCAATCCACAATTAAGGCATCCCATGTCCCTGCTTTAAAGGTGTTATAGCCTTCAAGACCATCATTCACAAAAGTTCCTTGAATTCCTTCCTTTGCAAAAAACATCTCAATCATTGAGCACACACTAGTGTTATCTTCTATCACGAGTATTTTCAAAACTGTCACTCCTAGCAAAAACGTTTCTTTTCTTCAGTTTAAACGATTTTTCTTTCATATCAACTATATCGCATAAACTTCCATGCTATTTAATACTTTGTTCATAGTTTGTTAATATACACATAAAAAAGAGATCTGGCGAATCCCAGACCTCTAACATATGTTGAAAAAATAATTTACGGCTCTAGTATTAACTTACCAAACGTTTTTCGTGATTGTAAAAGCCGATGTACATCTGCCGCATCGGCTAAAGGGAATACACCACCGATTGTAAGCTTAAGCTTCCCTTCATCCAGATAGGTTAGTAGCTCTACTAAACTTGGCTGAAGCAGCTCAGGCTTCCTCATAATCTGCGGCAGGAAAAAGCCAATAACTGACTGGTTTCGAGCCATTAATGAAGAAGGGTACATTTTGCTCTGCTCACCGCTGGCTGCACCAAACACAACCAGACGGCCAAAAACGGCCAGACATTTTAAGGTTTGATTGAAAACTTCGCCGCCTGCCATCTCAAGTGCAACATCAACCCCTTTTCCGCCAGTTGCTTCTAATACCTGCTCTACCCAGTTAGACTCTGTATAATTCACAAGTACATCTGCACCCATTTGACGGGCTAGTTCTAATTTTTCAGCCGTACTTGCGGTTGCAATAATCTTGCCAGCACCAAAAATCTTGGCCAATTGTACGGCCAGCGTTCCTACACCACCTGCTGCTGCATGAACGAGAACAGTTTCCCCCTTCTCTAACCTACCCATCGTTTTTAAGACATGATAGGCACTTAATCCTTGGAGCGGGAGTGCTGCTGCATTTCGAAAATCTAATTGCTCTGGTAGAGGAATTAATGAGCGCTCATTTGCAAGAGCAAATTCAGAATAACCACCTGATTCAATCAAGGTGACCACTCTCATCCCAGGTACAACTGTTGTTACTTTTTCTCCAACAGCAGCTACCACCCCTGCGATTTCAGCTCCCGGAATAAAGGGTAGTGGTGTTTTGACCACATATTGACCTTCCCTTCTTGCTGTATCAGCATAATTGACTCCGATTGCCTTAATTTCAATTAGTACTTCACGACCTTCAGGTACGGGTCTTTCCTTCTCTACCATCTCTAATACTTCTGGTCCGCCATATTTTTGTAGTTGAATAGCTTTCACAATAAAACTTCCCTTCTACCTGCCTTTATAAACTGGCTTTCTTTTTTCCTTAAATGCCGCAACACCTTCCTTGTGATCTTCCGTTTGCACCATTAACACTTGTGTAAGTCGTTCTTCTTCCAGTATTTCTTCAAGTGAACTGTTGAAGGAGTGGTCAATTAATTTCTTTTGTTTCCCATACGCTTTACCTGGACCCTGGGCTAAACTTAATGCTAGTTTCGTCGTTTCTTCTTGGAGCCTCTCTAATGAGAACAATGAATTAATAACGCCTAATTGATAGAGCCGTTTTGCAGGAATCGGTTCTCCACTGAAGAAAAACTGCTTTACTAAATGCGGACCAATCAGCTTTGGGAGAAAATAAGAACCTCCCCCATCGGATACCAGTCCCACCTTTGAGAAGCTTAGCGCAAACTTACTATCCTCAGCCGCAACAATGATATCGCACGCTAGGGCTAAATTAAATCCTGCTCCCGCTGCAAAACCGTGAACTGCAGCGATAATCGGTTTTTCTATATCTTTCATCTTTAAAATTAATTCGTTTAATTTACCGATATGTTCATAGACTTGATTTCCATCACCCTGTCCCATGGTTTTCACATCCCCGCCTGCACTAAAAGAACGGCCGGCCCCTGACAAAACAATGACCTGTACATCTGGGTCACTTTTTGCTTGATCAATGGCATTTGTTAATCCGAGAATCATATCTTGACTAAAGGCATTTAGACTTTCTGGGCGGTTTAAAGTTAATGCCAAAACTGGTCCCAATTTTTCTACTAATAAATCCTTATTCTCCAATCATATCTTCCTCTCTGCATTTATTAGCTTCCCGTTACATTTCTCCCGAAGCAGCCTTTACGGCATGTTCAATTAACATTTTTGCTTTATGGTTGAAGTTGGCAAATCGTAGATCATTCGTTTGTCCTTTCTTAAAACGGTAATAGATTTGTTGACAAATGACCGCTAACTTAAAGTAGGCAAAGGTTACGTAATAGTTCATACCGCTAACGTCCCGACCGCTTTTCTTCGCATATAGCTCAATAAATTGCTTCCTTGTAAAAAAACCATCGTTTACTGTTATAGGGGCTTTTCCTAGACCCTCTTTTAAGTCCTCTGGGTCATCTGCTTGATTCCAATAGCCCATCACGACACCAAGATCAGCTAGGGGATCCCCTACCGTGGTCATTTCCCAATCAAATAGCCCTGCCATCTCAGATAAATCTTCATTAAACATCGCGTTATTAAACTTATAGTCATAATGAATAATTGCGGCACTTTGTTGGACTGGAATATGATTGGTAAGCCATTTTTTGAGAGTATCCACAGCCTCTACTTCTTCGGTTTTTGCACGTTCATACCGACTAATCCATCCATGAACCTGCCTTTCCGTAAATCCCTCTGGCTTACTAATTTCTCCTAGTCGTGTCTCTTTGTAATTAATTCCGTGAAGTTCTACTAATTTTTCGACCATAATTTCAGAAAGCTGTTGGCATAGTTCTTTCGTTACCGTTATTTCATCTGGAAATGAGGTGTCAATGACAATGCCGTTTTTACGCTCCATGATAAAGAAGGGGCTTCCGACGATGTCTAGTTGATTAGAAAATAGGATTGGTTTTGGTGTTACTGAAAAGACGGGATGAAGTTCAGAGATAATTTTAAATTCTCTTTCCATATCATGCGCTTTCGGTGCAACTGGTCCTAAGGGCGGCCGACGTAAAACAACTTCCCATTCACCCACTTTAATCTGGTATGTTAAGTTTGAGTGACCAGCGGAAAATTGCAGTAATTCAAGGGGGCTATTGGGCAGATTTTCAATGCTGCTCCGTAAAAATTGTTCTAGAACAGCTAAATTTAATTCTTCACCTTTACGGACTGGAATGGTATCCTTGCTCATTTGATGAGGCATCCTTTCACTCCACTCTATTTTTAAAATTCAGTCTATTCAATTTATACCTACTGGTTAGTATGAACTAGTGATAGGAGGGCTGCTTATCAGACGACCCTCCATCATATTTAATTAATTTGCTTTAATTCCCTCTAATATCATTTCAACGAAAATTTCTGCTACTTCGCGATCTGTAGACGGTCCCTCTGGATTAAACCATTGATAGCTCCAATTGGAAGCCCCTAGTATACCAAAGGTAACAATATGAGCATTCAAATCAGCCTGAAACTCTCCATTCTGGATACCCTCGTTGAGGATCTTTTCTACATTCAGTCGAAATTCGTCCCGTTTTGGTACAATTAACGCGAGTCTTTCTTCATTCAAGTTTTTCATTTCTCTAAAAAAGATCTTCGCAGCTGATCCCTTTATTTTAATATTACTTATTAACATGTAGACAATATCGAATAGTTTCTCTTTGCAGCTTTTATTGTCATCCAGTATTTTTCTTTGTTTTTCAAGTAAGTAATTAATGTATCCGAGTTGAATGTCCATTAAGAGTTCTTCTTTGCTTGAAAAATAATAGTAAAACGTCCCTTTGGTTACACCCATTGAATCCACGATGTCCTGAATGGATGTTTCCTTGAAACCTCTTTTCTCGAACAGATTAATGCTATGTTCTGTTATTTTGTCTTTCACCGTTCATGTCCTCACAATCTGTAATATGTCTAGTGAAATTATACCATAATCCATTTCGCAACAAACACGGGCAATCCACAGGTAATTGGTTTTAATTTTTATTTAGTGGCTGTGTTAAATTGGCTTTAATACATCCTATTTATTAAGGACTTCCTCTCTTAGTGCACGACGGAGAATTTTTCCAACTTGTGTTTTTGGTAATTGCTCTCGAAACTCAATACTGCGGGGAACCTTGTAAGGTGCCATTTGCTGCTTACAATATTGAATCAATTCTTCTTCCGTTGTCATTTGACCAGTTTTTAAAACCACAAAGGCCTTTACGTCTTCCCCACGGTAGGGATCTGGTACTCCGATGACAACTGCTTCTTGTACGGAAGGGTGCTCATAAAGCACTTCTTCAATATCACGAGGATAAACATTGAAACCGCTCGCAATAATTAAATCTTTCTTACGGTCAACGATATATAAATACCCCTCTTCGTCTACTTTTGCTATATCCCCGGTGTATAGCCAGCCATCTCGTAATGTATTGGCTGTTTCTTCTGGCATATTCCAATAGCCTTTCATGATTTGAGGACCCTTTATAATCACTTCACCTAATTCCCCGGCTGGAACTTCCTCCAAGCCGCTTGCAACATCCACAATCTTGTATTCTGTCGATGGTATCCCAATACCTACACTTCCTGGTTTCCGATCTGCAAATGGAGGGTTACAATGTGTGGTTGGCGAAGCTTCAGAAAGTCCATAACCTTCTAGTATTTTTGCACCTGTTTTTTTCTCAAACTCACGAAGAAGTTCAACCGGCATGGGGGCACTGCCGCTATTGCAGGTTTTAATACTATTAATTCCGTACTCCTCGGCATGTGGATGGTTCGTAATCGCAACATACATGGTTGGAACCCCTGGGAATGTTGTTGGCTGTTCGCTTTTAATCGTGTTTAAAACTTCCTCCAATTCAAATCGTGGAAGCATAATCGATTCTCCGCCAGTAAAAATCGTTAGGTTCATACAGGCTGTCATTCCAAATACATGGAAAAGTGGAATCACCGTTAAGCAGCGTTCTTTCCCTAATTCAAACTCATGTTTGAAGAATTCATAGGATTGAAGAACGTTAGCCACTAGGTTACGGTGTGTTAACATCGCTCCCTTCGATCTTCCAGTTGTTCCCCCTGTATATTGAAGAACTGCAATGTCATGTTCAAGGACAATCGTCACAGGATTCACTCTTCCATTTCCATCTGCAAGGAAAGTATCAAAACTGCGATCTGGAGTGAATTCTTGTTCTGAAGGCTGCAGACTGACCACAATAATATTTTTCAGGCTGGTGCGGTGTTGAACGCTTTTTACTCTTTGATAAAAAGCATCCATTACAACTATCGTTTCAGCACCAGAGTCATTTAAGATGTATTCAAGCTCCCGTTCGACACTCATCGGGTTTACTTGTGTCACAATGGCCCCTGCTCCTAATACCCCGTAATAGGAAAAAACATACTGCGGACAGTTCGGAAGCATAAGTGCCACTCTGTCACCCTTATGAACTTGATTTTGCTGAAGTGCGGAGGTAAAGCCTTGAGAAAGGCCTAGTAATTGCTGATAGGTAATTTTTCTGCCATAGAAGGATAGTGCATTGTTAGTAGGATATTTTGCTGTAGTCTCTTGAAGTATTTCTACAAGATTTTTTTCAGGATTTGAGATTGTTGATGAAATGTAATCCGGATATTGAGCCATCCACGTTTTCCTTTCAGCCATTGTTTTCCCTCCATAATAGTTATTTTTTAAATGTAAAACTCCCCTAAGTTGAATTCACTTACTGGTACTTCTTTAATTCGAGCTTAGCGATCTGAGCACGATGGACTTCATCTGGTCCGTCTGCCAACCGCAATGTTCTCGAGTTTGCCCACATTGCTGCAAGTGGGAAATCATTGGAAACTCCTGCTCCCCCAAACGCTTGAATTGCCCGATCAATAACACGTAATGCCATGCTTGGTGCCACTACTTTAATCATCGCAATTTCTGTTTTGGCTTCTTTATTCCCAACAGTATCCATCATATACGCTGCCTTTAGGGTCAAAAGCCTTGCTTGTTCAATTTCAATCCTTGAATCGGCAATCCATTCTTTAATTACCCCTTGGCTTGAGAGCGGTTTTCCGAAGGCTTCACGCCTATGAACACGCTTACATAAAAGTTCAAGAGCTCTTTCTGCTGCACCAATCAATCTCATGCAGTGATGAATTCTTCCAGGACCTAATCTTCCTTGTGCAATTGCAAATCCTTTTCCTTCACCCCACAAAATATTTTCTGCCGGAACACGAACATTTTCAAAGGTAATTTCAGCGTGACCATGCGGGGCATGGTCATAACCGAAAACAGGCAGCATCCGTTCAATCGTAACCCCAGGTGTATTAAGTGGTACAAGGATCATCGACTGTTGTTCATGACGGTTAGCATTAAAGTCTGTTTTTCCCATAACAATGGCAATTTTACACCTAGGGTCTCCTGCTCCAGACGACCACCATTTACGTCCATTAATGATGTACTCATCACCATCTCTAATAATGCTTGCTTCGATATTTGTTGCATCGGACGAAGCAACTGCCGGTTCTGTCATTGAAAAGCAAGACCGAATTTCTCCTGCTAATAATGGTTTTAGCCACTTTTCCTTATGTTCCTCTTTACCGTAGCGAACCAGTACTTCCATGTTACCGGAATCCGGCGCACTACAGTTAAATACTTCGGGTCCTATTAGCGATCGTCCCATAATTTCGCAAAGCGGGGCATATTCCAGATTATTTAAACCTGCACCAAATTCACTTTCCGGGAGAAATAAATTCCAGAGACCTGCAGCCTTTGCCTTTTCCTTTAAATCTTCCATTACCTGAGGTACAGCACTCCACCGATTTTCCTGTTCGTTCAGTTGCTGCTCGTACACTTTTTCATTGGGATAAACATATTCCTCCATAAAAGTTGCTAGTTTAGTCTGTAGCTCTCTTACTCTAGCAGAATATAAAAAATCCATTACTTCACCCCTTTACATACTAACCAGTTGGTATTAGATTTATTATACCTCCAAACATTAAATATTCAAATTTATTTCTAAATATTCTAACAAATATTTAATATCTCTTTATTCCTTTTTTTTGCTTATTCATTAACTCATGTGATTTTTCAATAATATCGGTAAGTACATCGCCTTTATACACGCGACCTAATTTGAGGTTTTCTTGGTAGTATTCAACAATTTCGTCCAGTTTGTCAGAAGTTTCTTTTGAAATTCTTACATTTAATTGTATTCTTCCATTTTCAGCCATGGGAGACACTCCTATCATATGTATAGCAAACTGCTAGCATTTTGCAAAATACGTGTTATTACCTGATTATATACTATTATTCTGCACTTTTTTCAAAAAAAACGAAAAAAACATGACAATTACTCCCCTGCTATTTTATAGTTTTTACTCCTTTAATAAACATTAACTTTTGCAGCCGCTCATCTAATTTTCATTAAATTATTCAGCATAATTTATTACATAAAATTATTAATTTTGCCCCAAATTATCGTGAGGAGGTTCATACGCATATGGGTTTATCATGGCTATTTAGTTTATTACTTTTGATTCAACCAGTAATTTCTCAAGCTAGTGTCCAATTAACGAAAGATGGGAAACCTATTTCGCATATCAAAAGAGAAGAGTATTCTGTCGGTGATCCGAATTACTTTATTCTAAATACTGAGAAATACGATCAGCTGGTCCGGGAGTTAGAAAAAAAGTTTTCTGTTAATCCTAAAGATGCAAAATTGGATCCTTATGGAAATATTATTCCGGAGCAGCTTGGGCTCAATGTTAATCGACAAGCTTTTACAGAAAGTTTTTATTCCTTTTTTTTCGAACAAAGCACTTCAGACATAGAGATGCCCATGTATCCTATTTATCCAAAAGTAGATAGTGAATTGCTATCAGACATTCGAAGTATTCGTATCGGTCGTTATATTACTTCTTTTAATCCAAGTAATAAAAAGCGTTCAACTAATATTAAGTTAGCTGTTGAAGCCATTAATAATCATGTCGTTTTCCCTGGTGAAACATTTTCATTTAATAAAGTAGTCGGTAAAAGAACAACAGAAAAAGGCTACGAAAAAGCTAAAGTCATTGTAAGGGGCGAATATGCAGAAGATATCGGGGGAGGAATTTGTCAGGTTTCTTCGACATTATTCAATGCTGTTGATAGTGCAGGGTTAAAAATTGTCCAGCGTTTTTCTCACAGTCGGCATGTCCCGTATATTCCACCAGGACGTGACGCAACCGTCAGTTGGTATGGACCCGACTTCGAATTTAAAAACATGTACAATCAACCGATATTAATTCAAGCTAGAACAATGGGTCATCTTTTAGTGATTAAGTTATATTCATCTGAAGTCATTGAATACACGCCAAAGAAAGTTCCATTTCCTCCACTGTGAAAAAGCCCGCATAAATGCGGACTTTTTTTAATGATTTTTTTGATCATTTTTTAAAGCACTTGCCAATAATTCTTCAGAGAACTCAGCAAGTGCGGTGTTATTTAAATTAATATTATTTTTCGGTGTAAAGCTTTGGACCACATTCTGAAAGGGCTGTGCAATATTTTTTCGTTTTCCTCTTGTAAGACCAAAAACGGCAGCGCTAATTCCCACTCCGATCAGAGAAACCCACATAGTCCCTCTTCCCCTGCGCTTTTTACCAAACAAATTAAAAAACGGTTTTACCATATCTCTCATCCAAAGCACTCCTTTATTTAACATTAAATGGAAAGTAAAACATCCCTTCCATTAGCTTAATGTTTGTATTTAAAGAGAGAATATGATTGGTAAACTCCTGTTAAAATGTTATTTGTTTATATATTTCACATAATATGTTAAAGCTTTTTTATCCTTACCGGGCTCACCATAAGAATTGAAAGTAAAAGGGTAATGAATGCATTACTATACAGGAATAACCCCATAGAAGCCATTAGTAGTCCAGCTGCCGTTATAGGCAGTCCCATAAAATAACCTCTTGTTGGTTTCACATTAAATTTTGCCAACCGTAAAGCCCCCATAGTTGGAAATAACACAAATGCGATGGTTGTCAAAATGGACGGAGGTTCCAACGAGTAAAATAGTAGTGCAGGTGCAACACCTAGACTGACTATGTCGGCTAGAGAATCAAGTTCTACTCCGAATTCACTATTTACCTTCAATCTTCTCGCTAACCGTCCATCAAAAAAATCGAATATTGTAGATAAAAAAATAAACATGGCAGCCACCTGTAAGTATCCGTTCATATTAAAAGTTATCGAAAATACCCCTGATAATAAATTTCCAATCGTAAATAAATTTGGCATCGCTCTCACCAGATGGTTTATCAAGCAGCTCCCCCCTTTTTTGTGGCAATCCTTCTATCCACTGATGCTTCTTTAATATTCTGCACCAAATTTCTATTTGTGAATCTGAAATATGATATAGGTATTATAAATACCATTTCGTCAAAAGATAGTAGTGAAAGGGTGGTTGACAATGGACAAAACTTTGGGCTATTTACGTGAAATCTTATCAAATTACACTGATGACCATTCCGAGGGCAGACACTTATATCGAAAATTGTCTGAAGGGAATTTTTCAAATGAGGGTGATTTTGTAAGACATCTGACTCAAAAGGAAATTAACTTTTTAAATAACATGCTTCCTAGGGAAATTAACCATGCCAAAGAAGAACAAGATGAAAAACGAGCTCATGAATTGAATGAAGTATACGAACTCCTATTTTAGTTTTAACCCAGAGATGTTAGTTTTTTCCTAGCATCTCTGCTAAGGGAAATAATTCGAGTTCCTTTTTACATATTTCCTAGGTAAGCGCATACAACGACAAAACACGATGTTTTATCTTTCTTTTTCTTCAATAAACGACAGAAAGCGAGCGATTTCATAAGATCGCCCGCCTCCGCTGATAAATCTGCCTGCTTATTTTTCATTTTTCCTACTGGAGTTTTTAAGTCTCCCCGAGTCTTTTAGACCTTTTTTTATGATTATTTCTATTTGAGCATTTACACTACGGAGTTCATCATCCGCCCATTTTTCAAGCGCGTCGTAAATTTGCTGATCAATGCGCAATAGAAATCTTTTTTTCTCAGCCACTATACCACAACCTTAATAGATACTTCCTGTATTGATTATCGGCTGGCTTCCCTTTTCTGAAACTATCGCTACCATTAAATTGTTTACCATTTGCGCTTTTTTTTCCTCATCAAGCTCGACAATCCCCTCTGTACTCAATTGGTCAATCGCAGATTTTACCATTGATACAGCTCCCTCAACAATGACTTTTCTAGCAGCTAAAACTGCCTTAGCTTGTTGTCGTTGAAGCATTGCATGAGCAATCTCACTAGAATAGGCTAAGTGCATGATTCTAGCTTCGATAATTTCCACACCAGCCAGCTGAAGCCTATTCTGCAGGTCCTTCGTTAATTCTTCTGCAACCTCATCAGAATGCTGACGCAAAGAGATTTCATAATCATTATTAAAGTTATCATATGGATATTGACTTGCAATGTGGCGCAAACCCGTTTCACTTTGAGTATGCACGAATTCTTTATAATCTTCAACATCGAAAACCGCTTTTGCGGAATCAAACACCTTATAAACGACTACTGCAGCAATTTCAATTGGGTTACCCTCCAAGTCATTAACTTTTAATTTATCACTGTTGAAATTAATAACTCTAAGTGAGACATTTTTTCGAATTGTTAACGGAACAGACAACCAAAAGCCTTCCTCTTTGATGACCCCAAGATAACTTCCAAAAAGTGTAAAAACCTTTGCTTGATTTGGTTGAATAATCGTGAACCCTGATATTACAAGGACAGTTAAGATGAGGGTTATAAAAGCTCCAGCCAAAATAAGAAAATTCTCAGTCAATAAAAATTGCCTGAAACTAAATATCATTATTCCACCAAATATAAGAAAAAGAACAACACCAATTATCCCATTCACCTTTAACATTTCTTTTTCTTTCAAGTCAATCACTCCTTTGTAATATTCTATATCATTATGATATCACTTTAATATCAAAATAGATACAAAAAAACCGCCAAAACGGCAGTTTTCTTAATGTATATCTCTTTTCTTGAACCTGCCTCCGCGAACTTCCGCGATATCAGCAACGGCAAGGAATGCATTTTCATCATTCTCAGTAACGATTTCTTTTAATTTTGCTTCCTCTAGACGATTAATCACACAGAATATTACCTTCTTATGATCACCCGAGTAAGCACCTTCTCCATTTATATACGTAACGCCACGGCCAAGGCGGTTCATAATTGCCTGACCAATTTCTTGAGAATTGTCGCTAATAATCCAAACCGATTTGGATTCGTCTAAACCGGTAACGGTGATATCAATGGTTTTGTAAGCTACAAAGTAGGCAATCAACGAGTACATTGCCCGATCCCAGGAAAAAACAAAGCCTGCGCTTCCAAGAATAAATAAATTAAAAAACATGATAATTTCACCAACAGAGAAAGGAAGCTTTTTATTAAAAAGAATAGCAAGAATTTCAGTCCCATCCAGGGATCCTCCATAGCGGATGACCATCCCAACCCCAATTCCGAGAACGATTCCCCCAAAAACGGTTGCAAGTAAGATATCCTGAGTAAATGCAGGTACTGGATGAAGCAATGTGGTGCCAATTGATAGAATAATAATTCCATAAAGAGTGGATAAAGCGAAGGTTTTTCCAATTTGTTTATAACCGATATAGAAAAATGGGATATTAAGAAGAAAGATAAATAAACCTAATTTCCAACCAGTCAAATAGGAAAGCATAATCGATATACCTACAATGCCTCCATCAATAACATGATTGGGTACAAGAAAAATTTCCAACCCTATGGCCATTAATGCTGCACCAACTGTAATAAGCATAATTCTTTGAATAATCTTAGTAGTTGGCAATCCCCGGTGTTGAACTTTTTCCATGACCACTCTTTGTTGCTCATTTTCACTAATATTTGGAATTCCTGACATTATCTTGCCCCTTTCGGATAAATTTCTAATTCCATTATATCAGTAAATTGATAGTTTTTTGAATTTTTACTCATTTTTATTTCCCAGTTTTTTCATGTCGTTTACGAAATTTTCATGGAGCCAAGTGTCTTCCGTTCCTATCAAGAGAGTGCCTATATCAATAATTTGCTGTAATAAAACCATTGAAAGACAGTAAAGAAGCCGCCTCTATTGAGACAGCTTCTTGGGAATTTAACCTCTTAGGGGACCCAACCATGACATCAGCCAAAATGTCGCTTCATTCTTCCATTTAGTCATTTTACTGGTCTTAATAGAAGGTCTAAGCTTTAGCCAATGGGTGTTGTTCCGTTGAAGGAATTAATTCACATGAAATGTGATGGAATTCAAATTCCTTTAAAGAAACAAAACTTACTGGTATTACCGGGACTCATATCCTTTATTTGGGTCAGCTTCCTGGCAATGTAGGATTTGAATTGGTTTAAGGGTTAGATAACTATATTGATAAAGAGGCTTCATTTATCAACTATATTTATCTGCTAACTTAATCCATTCTCTTTAGTTGGGCTTCTTTTCAAAAACTAGGACCAAATAGAGTTTTTGCTTCTATTTGTCTCGGTTATTGGAATTTTGATTCTTCTTTTCTTCATTACTTTAGGTTTCTTCTCGAAAAGGAAGCTTCCATCATAATTTTAAGAAAAATCATTTTGGCTTTAGGGATTTACCTACGTACATTTTGAATAGGTAGATAAAGTTTACCTTACTCCCAGATCCAATAACTTTTGTCTTTGTTTTGAATAGTCAATTCACTCATTCACTAAATAGAATGTTTTGTCGAATTACACCTTTCCAATTCAAGTTACATCGCTCCACTTACCAAACATTGCAAATGGAAAACCTTTACTACTCGTTCACAAACGGAACGAACACGGATGGTTGAGTCTCCTAAGAAGTTAATTATTTATTTATCCTTTACATCTATAGTATAGCACCAGAAATATCCCTTTTACACATGGTGTTGTGACAAATTGGTGAATATTTCAAAATTACTAGACTATTATAAAAATTAACGGTATAACTATTAAATTATTTATTGTAATTTAACAATTATTTGATTACGCTAGAAACAGCAAAGGGGGAGAGAAATATGATTAGAAAATTGACGCAAAATGACCACGACATAGTCCTTTCTTTTTTAAGTGAAGAACCCTCCATCAATTTATTTATTATTGGAGATATAGAGGTTTTTGGCTATGATTCTGACTTCCAAGAAATCTGGGCTGAATTCAATAAACAGGGAGAAATCAAGGCTGTACTACTCAGATTCTATCAATCCTTTATCCCTTATGCAAAAGGCGAATTTAACGTTGGTGAGTTTGTATCAATTATGACCTCCTATCCAAGGCCGTTCTTCCTATCCGGTAAATCAGATATTGTTGAGAAATTCGAAGCATTCCAGGATCTTCAGCTTGGTACAAAGCAGGAAACTTATTTTGCGGAGTGTAAAAGTACTGAAAATCTTGGTGAAACTGATATAGAAATAAAAAAAGCCACACTTGATGACATTGACCGCATTTTATCTATCCGCAGATCAATTGATGAATTTCAAATTAGAGAAGATGCGGCTGAAATGTTACAAACTTCGATGCAAACCAATACTGCTAGAAGCTACTTCACCGAAGATAGCGGACAGATGACAGCATGTGTTTCTACGACAGCTGAAAATTCCATTTCTGCTATGATTGTAGGTGTTTGTACCCGGAAGGAATATCGCCGCAAAGGATTAGCAACAGCAATTATGCAAAAGCTTTTTAAAGATGTGTTAAATGAAGGTAAAGTTCTATGCTTATTTTATGATAATCCTGAGGCTGGCCGAATCTATAAACGGCTTGGATTTAAGGATATTGGAAAGTGGACGATGTACAGATAAAATATGCAAAAACTCCTTATATTAATTTAGGAGTTTTTTGTTATTTCAATTTACCGTTAGGGAACATTAGCAGTATCACTATGTTTGAAAGGAAGTCTGCTTTTGTTTGAATCCGTAAAAAAACACACTAAACCCTTTGAGTCGGTGGATGACCTTAATCCTCTGTTAGATGCGATTGGTGATGCCAAGTATGTTCTTCTCGGTGAATCTTCCCATGGTACTTCGGAATTTTATACAATTCGTGCTGAACTCACAAAAAGGTTAATCAAGGAAAAAGGATTTTCAGTTATTGCTGTTGAAGGAGACTGGCCATCTTGTCAAAGCATTAATCGTTATATAAAAAACATTGGATCACATACCGATGTTAGAAGTGCTCTTGAAAGTTTTAATCGCTGGCCAACATGGATGTGGGCGAATGAAGAGATAATTGATTTGGTAGACTGGTTAAAAAATTTTAATCAACAAACAAAACGTAAGAATAAAGTGGGTTTTTATGGACTGGATGTTTATAGCCTTTGGGAGAGTATGGACGAAATCATAAAATATTTTGAGCGGACTGGTAATTCGGGCCTCAAACAAGCAAGAAATGCCTTCAACTGTTTTGAACCTTATAATCGAAATAATGAATCCTACGCCGTTTCGGCAGGGTATTTATCAGAAAACTGTATTAAAGAAGCTGTCGCTCTTCTTCATTCCATTCAGAAAAACAAGTGGAAATATGATGATGAAGAAGAAAACAGTTTAAATATGGAAGTGAATGCACTTGTTACGGTTAATGCAGAAGAATATTACCGGACAATGGTCCAAAGCGATTCAAAATCTTGGAATGTAAGAGACATCCACATGGTGGAAGCTTTGAACTCGGTTATGAAGTATTATGGTGAGGGCGCAAAAGTAATCATCTGGGAACACAATACGCATGTAGGCGACGCCCGTGCCACTGATATGAAAGAGGCTGGAATGGTAAATGTCGGCCAATTAATAAGAGAGCAAAATTATCCAGAAGATGTATACATTGTTGGCTTTGGAACAAACAGTGGAACCGTGATTGCTTCCACCGAATGGGGAGTAGACTTTCGGGTTACGAATGTTCCAGAGGCGCAAGCTGGAAGCTGGGAAAACCTCATGCATAAAGCAGGGGCATTTAACCAATATCTTTTGTTTAACGAGGAAAATCGTGGAGAATTTAATCAAACAATTGGTCACCGAGCTATTGGTGTTGTGTACAGGCCGGAATATGAGCAATATGGAAATTATGTTCCATCTGTCATGAGCAGCCGGTATGATGGATTTATCTTTATAGATAAAACACATGCATTACATCCCCTTGAATTAGGAAGTCTTATTTATTAAAAATTTGTTTAGAACCTGTTTACATATGTAGGGAAAAAAAATGAATAATACTAATAGGGTTGGTGTCCCTGCCAACCCTATTAGTGTTCGTAAGAGAGAGGTAATGTTCATGTCCAATGCTGCAAATATCAAGCAATGCCTAGTAAATTTGAAGGGAATTGAAGCACAATTATCTTCCCTTGCGTTAAATTCACTAGATCCTAGTGCCCAAGAAGTATTCCATCAATCCATGTTAACCATCACTTCCGTAAAAAAAGATTTGCAATTACGAATCTTGGAACTAGATCGACTTAACCTTTAAATATAAATGTTGTAATTAAGAGGTGAAGAAATTTGGCTAGCTGGCCGGAAACAATTGTTCGTTCCTTTATCTTTTTAGCTCTTTTATTTTTTATGACAAAATTCCTTGGTAAAAAGCAACTCTCTGAACTGTCTTTTTTTGAGTATGTTTCTGGAATAACCATCGGCAGTATTGCCGGCGAGGCAATTGCTGGCCTAGAGAAAAATATGTTTCAGGGTATGATGGCTATTACCATTTTTACCTTTGCAACACTTTTTGCTGACCTACTAGCATTAAAGAGTAAAACCTTCAGGGACTTTATAGAAGGAAAAGGCACGGTTTTAATCAAGGATGGTAAGGTCCTTGAAGAAAATTTAAAGAAGGAAAAATATTCGATTGATGAATTGTCAGCCCTTCTTCGCCAGAAAGATATTTATCGCGTCGCCGATGTTGAATTTGCTGTATTGGAACCACGGGGAAACCTTAGTGCTTTATTGAAAAAAGAAAATCGCCCATTGACACCTAAAGACTTGAACATGAAAGTAGCTAATGAAAAAGCACCCCAAACAATCATAATGGACGGCAGTATTTTGGATGTACCCTTGAGTGCCTCTGGAAAGAGTAGAGGTTGGCTTAAGACAGAGTTAGAAAAGCTTGGGATTACTGTTGAAAATGTATTTATCGGGCAGGTTGATTCATACGGAGAATTAACCGTCGATGTATATGATGACAAATTGCAAATACCTTCTCCTAACCAGCGTCCACTTTTATTATCATCCCTAAAAAAAACACAGGTTGATTTAGAGATATTTGCGCTAGAGACGAAAGACGAAACCTCCAAAGTCGTTTATCAAAAAAATGCAAATCTCGTGCAGGAGACAATTGAAAAACTAACACCCTATCTTACTAGTTAAACATCTACTATAAAGCCTAATCCATACAACTGATTGGGCTTTGTTACGTTATGCATGGATTTTCTTCACATTAGGAATATCGCTTTTATGCGACACATAGCTGTGAAGTATCATTCCTCCCATAACCAGCAATATCCCAGTCCATGAAATTATCGATGGCAAAGCTGCGTTCAACCAGGTTAGCTCTCCGATGACGGTAAACAATACCGAAATCGACTGCGTTGCTTCCACATTCCCAAGTTTTTGCATATTTCCTCTAACAAGATCTGTTGCTTGAAAAAATAAAATAGTTGCAATCACCCCAGATGTAATTGCAATGATTCCAGATTGGACAGATTGGCCAATGCTTGGCGGGCCCACGGTAAACAAGCCATAAATAGCTAAAACGATCCATAGCGGCATACTTGCCAGTGTCATTCCTAATACACGTTGAAAAACATCCAGCCTCCCTCCGCACACATCCATCATCTTTCTATTGCCTAGAGGATAGGCAAATGACGCGATGATGACAGGGATAACGCCTGCGAAAACTTCCCTCAAACGAAGAGAATCTGCCTGCTCCATCTGCATTAAAATAATCCCCAGCAAAATAATCGACGACATAGCCATGCCTTTCATAGGTATTCTTCCCTTTATCTTGACTGGACCATTAGGAGTCATGACGGTCTCTAAAAATAACGGCGCCAGAAGGGAGCCAGAAATGATTGTAATCTGCCAGCTGGAAGCAATGAGCCAGCCGGGCGCATAGGCGGCTGAAAAACATATCGGTCCGTAAAATAGACCAAATCCTATAAAACTCCATAATAGCCATGCACGCAAGTTTTTTCTCATTTCTACAAATAAAGGCTTAAGGTTTTTCCTCCCGTAAACTAGAAGCAGCAGGAAAGGAATCATAAAGAAGTAACGAAGTGAAGCACTCCAAATCCAGCTCCCCCCTTCTAGCTCCATGGATCGATTGATGATAAACGTAAAAGCAAAAAAGAAGGCAGCCATAGTACCCAGGAACATTGGACGCATTTAACTCTATTCCCCTCCATTCTAATCTTGAATTCTAAGTAACATGATTTATCGTTTTACGAAAAGTGCATATGTTAAAAATCTTCAGCATAAATTATTTTGTCGTTCAAAAGTCTTGAAACTTCTCGAGAACATATCCGTATAGTTGAATGGCAAGTAAAATATTGGGGTAAGCGGGGTTGATACGATGTTTGGGAAAGTAGCAGCAGATATATTAGGATTAAGTGATGTCGGTTCGGTCATTAAACCAGAAAACTATGATAAGGTTGATTCTGATGATTATGTTATGCATGAAGATAACGAAAGGATTTATTTTTTAATAAAATCAAAATCAGATGAATATTGTTTCACCAATAATGCCCTCATTCATCTTGACGGAACAAGTGCAACAAGTAAAAAGAGGATGCTTCATCGCTATAGTTATGCCACAAATCGAATCTCAGATGTTAAGCTGGAAACAGCGGGAACGGTCGACCTCGATATCGAAATTAAATTTAAAATCGGATCACAGCCATTCTCTATTGACGTTCATAAAAAACATATAGAAGAAGTGAAAGATTTATACAAGGCACTGATTAAAATATCAGAAATCACACATGACAATGAAATTTCACTTCGATATGCAAAAGAAAGCCTAGATATCGCGTCAACCACATTAGGCCGAGTTAATAGTTCTGATAACAACTTGGTCGTTCAATTTAAAATGCTAAACCAAGCAGCCTTCCAATGGTTGGAGGATAGCAAAAAGCAATATAGTGTTAAAGACTTTGGCTATGTATTTGAAAAATATATTAATAATTAAAAGATATCAGTACCTCTTTTCATAGAGGTATTGATATACAAAAAAAACAGACCTAAAAAGGTCTGTTTTTTTTCACGCTATGTGATTAAGCTTTGTTTACGTTAGCAGCTTGAGGTCCACGAGCGCCTTGCTCAACAGTGAAAGTTACTGATTGACCTTCTTCAAGAGTTTTAAAGCCTTCGCCTTGGATTGCTGAAAAGTGAACGAATACATCTTCTCCGCCTTCGCGCTCGATGAATCCGAAACCTTTTTCTGCGTTAAACCATTTTACTTTACCGTTTTCCATATTTGTTGCCTCCTAGTGTGTAATCCCACACATTGTATTACTATTCTTGCTCTTTAAAGATCCAGGCGAAAAGCAATAACTTATTCTTCCCTTTACTACCGAACAAAAATAATTCTTCATAATCATACCAAAGAAAGAAAAATTAAGCAAGGTCTCGTCCATTTTTTTCCCTTTTTTATGCTTGCATAAACCTCTTACAGACTGGTCAAGTTATTAAAAATGTCACTAGGGTGATTACCCTAGTGACGTAATAGAAGAACTTAAATTTTTTCTTCTAGTTCCCAGTCGTATAAATCCTCGATCTGGCAATTTAATTCTTTAGAAATTGTCATTGCTGCACTTAGATTCATTACTTTCTTGGACATATACCCGTTCAGTTGTTCTAAAGGAATGTCGGTACTCTTTTGCAATCCTTCGAGGTTCATGCTGTTTTTTGATAATAATTCCTTGAGGTTGCTTTTTTTTGCTTTATAATTTGACAAAATGACACCTCACTTTTTAAATAGTGTAACACAATGAAAATGTAAATGAAAGGAATATCATTTTTCATATGAAAAAGCTTCATTAATTCGAAACAAGCAGCTGAACAAAGAATGTGTTATAATTAAAGTTGATGAAAAAAAGGGGTGTTGATTTGAGAAATTCAACTAACAGATTCAATAGCGGGCAAACTGTGAAACTTAAAGACACTGGCGAAGAAGTAACGATTTTAAAATGGCAGTATGTCAAAAACATGAAAAGATATTCTTACATTGTTAAGGAACATCCCGGTACATTTTTTTTCGAGGAAGAATTTCAAACTCAATAGATGAATGAAAAAAGACCAAATCCCATGGATTGGTCTTCTTTTAATACTTCTAAAATTCTGCATTACCAGTTGTTCTTGGGAATGGGATAACATCTCTGATGTTGGACATTCCAGTAAGGTACATAATTAAGCGTTCAAAGCCTAGACCGTAGCCGGAGTGTTTTGTACTACCGTATTTTCTAAGCTCCAGGTACCACCAATAATCTTCTTCATTCATACCAAGATCGTTAATTTTTCCAGCAAGAATGTCTTCGCGTTCTTCACGCTGACTTCCGCCGATTAATTCCCCAATTCCCGGTACTAGTAAATCAGTTGCGGCAACTGTCTTATTGTCTTCATTCAATCTCATATAAAAGGCTTTGATTTCCTTCGGGTAATCTGTTACAAAGACTGGTTTTTTGAATACTTTCTCGCATAGATAGCGCTCATGTTCTGTTTGAAGATCTAGTCCCCATTCAACTGGGTAAGCAAAGTTTTCGCCTGATTCCTTCAATAGATTAATGGCTTCTGTATAAGTCACACGGCCAAAACTGGAAGTATGGGCATTATCTAGGCGGTCTAGTAAGCCTTTTTCGATAAAACTATTAAAGAAATTCATTTCTTCTGGAGCATGCTCAAGGACATAGCCAATTACATACTTAACCATGTCTTCAGCTAAGTCCATGATATCAGGAAGCTCAGCAAAAGCTAATTCCGGCTCAATCATCCAGAATTCAGCAGCATGTCTCGCTGTATTTGAATTCTCCGCTCTAAAGGTAGGACCAAATGTATAAACATTCCGGAATGCTAAGGCAAAAGCCTCAGCAGACAACTGGCCGCTTACTGTAAGATTGGTTTCTTTATTAAAGAAATCCTTCGTTAAATCCGTTTTCCCCTCATCATTCTTAGGAGGGTTATCGATATCCAGTGTGGTAACACGGAACATTTCGCCCGCGCCCTCTGTATCACTTCCAGTGATAATTGGTGAATGGACATAAACGAATCCTTTGTCTTGGAAGAATTTATGAATCGCATAGGAAGCTAAAGACCTAATACGAAACACAGCAGAAAATGTATTCGTCCGCGGTCTTAAATGCGCGATGGTTCTTAAATACTCAAATGAATGCTTCTTTTTTTGTAATGGATAGTCGCTATTTGAAAGACCCTCAATAGAAATATGAGTCGCTTTAATTTCAAATGGCTGTTTGGCTTGAGGAGTATGGATGAAATCTCCTTCAACTTTAATTGATGAACTAATTGGGAGTTTTGCAATTTCCTTAAAATTTTCAAGCTGTTCGTCAAAAACAATCTGAACTCCTTTAAAGAAGCTGCCATCATTCAACTCAATAAAACCAAAGGTTTTCGAATCACGAATCGTACGAATCCAGCCTGACAATTGAACCTTCTCGTCTATGTAGCTTTCTGTATTTCTGTACAAATCCTTAATTAAGGCTTGTTTCATTAAAATACAACCTCCAACTCTTATGTAAAAATAAAAATCCTCCCGCCCATGGGACGCAAGGTAATTTTCCAGAATATCATTGTTTCTTTAATCCCTCCAATATTATATAAAACTCCCGCTAAATAAGCAATATTCTACAATAATCATGTTAGTCTCATATTTTTTCAGAATATTAGCAGGATTATTACTAAGGATAGTCGAATTTATAAACAAATGTTCGATTCTTGATATAAAAAAGGAGTGTTGATGATGGATAAAGTTACTTGTATTGCTTTTCTCCTGTATCATTCTTCTACCAGTCAAGACATCCGGGAAAAAGCCATTCAATTATTGAATGGCGATGTATCGATCAGGGATTTAAAAAGAAATGCTTCGCTTCACCCACACTTAGTACTGGCAGAATCTATGTTAAGAAAGAATAATGTCGACAAAATTCAGGTTCAGAAGTTTGCCGAGGAATTCTTATTACTAGAGGTTTAAGCCTCCTTCGGGAAGTTTTTTTCATAAACGAAAATTTCCTTGCCATTTTCGCTTAAAGCTGTTTTAATATAAAGAAATCCTAAAGATTCCCAAAAATGTTTCGCCTTCACATTTTCTTTTATAACACCTAGACGAACTCGATCTAAACCTCGTTTACGCATTTCACTTTCATATAATGCATATGCCTGTGCACCAAAACCAAATCCTTGATAATCACGATGAATCATTAATAGTCCCAGCCATGGGCATTGATCTTTTGGATTTTCCATTAAGTAATCCATAACCCCAATATAGGTTTCATCGAGCTTAATAAAAACACTAATGGTTTCAGGATTCAAAAACTCTTTTTCTATATCTGCAAGCTCCCTTAGGGCATTGCCATTTTCAACAAGATTGTAATATGGATTTGAATTAATCATCTCAAGCGCAATATAAAGCGTTTCTTTTGTAATCTCTTCAAAATGAACTGACATCATTTGACCTCCTATCTAAACGAATAAAACCATTTTAGCAATAGTTCCTAAAATGCATCCAAATTTTCAAAAACTATAATGAGAAAGGTGATACAATGCTTCAAGTAAATGTAAAAGTAACTTATGAAGGAAAAGACTACTTAACTAATGTTTTAGCAAATCCTAACACGCCAGAAGAAGAAATTTATCGCCTAGCTTTTGAACAAGTGGAAAAACAATGGAAAAATAGCTAATTGGATTAAAACAGCGACCAACTTTTGGCCGCTGTTTTTATGCATTTATTCAAACTCATATAGTTTTTTCGGAACTCCGCTCATAAGCGGACTAATCTCACTGGTTGCATACATGTGCAATCTGTGCATCGCACGTGTACACACAGTATAGAATAATTTCCGTTCACTTTCATTTTTATATTGTGAACTATCATACAAAATAACACCATCAAACTCAATCCCTTTTGCCAAATACGATGGAATCACCAGTATCCCTTTTTCGTATGCAATCGTCGCCTTCTCAATCAGGTGTACCGGAATATCCTCCTTAAGTGCGGCGTATACCTTTTTACTCTCTGCAGCTGTTCTACATATAACCGCAATCGTCCGATGCCCTTCTTTTAACAATTGATTTATTTTCCCCAAAACAAACCCATTTAATTGGTTAAGTTCCGCTAGTTTTACCGATGGCTTTTTTCCATGACGATTAAACGGTTCAATTTTTTCACCACCTTCAATCAAACTGCTGGTGAAATCGACAATTTCCTTCGTAGAACGATAGGTCTTTGTCAAAATAATCTTTTCAACTTCTTTCCCTTTTTGTTCATAATCCGATATAACTGTAGCTGATCCGGTTGCACCTGAGAAGATGGCCTGATTAAAGTCCCCGAGCAGTGTCATCTTACTATAAGGGAATAGTCGTTGTATTAATGCAAACTGCAGTGGTGTATAGTCCTGTGCTTCATCAATAAAAATGTGACGAATACCGGTTGCAGTCATTCTTCCTTTAATTAAATCCTGTAGGTAGACAAACGGCGTCGCATCCTCGTAGGATATTTTATAGTTTGCTAATGTTTCCACTGTCTGCGTACAAATTTGAGTCCAATCATCTAGAAGGACTTCCTGATTTTCAGGACCCTTGCTAAATAACTGGCTATATAATCCTTTCATATCGAGAAAATTTAACTTTTTAACACGAGAAAATAATGGCCGGAATTTTTGCTTAACTACCTTCTCTGCCAAGATCTTTTGTTCTTGTTCAAAATCATCAAAACTTTTCTCTGTAAAGCGCTCTTTCCCTTGTAATTCTTGATATGCCTTAAGATAGTCCTCTTTTTCAAGATATTGAACCTCATCCTCTACCCAGCTTTTAGAACGTTCTTGTTTGACTTTCCTCTTTAACTCTCTTAAAAGCCATTCCTTTACCATTTCCATTCGGTTAGGAATGGTGAAGCTCGTATCGAGCGAATAAAAATAATTATAAATCAGTTCATTAGATATGATAACTTCGCCGCGAAATACAAGATCTTTAAAGATAAGACCCTTGTCGGACAGTTCCTCAGCATACCGATCAATGATATCTTTAAACGCTAAGCTTGCCTTATACCGAATTCCTTTAACCCTGGTATGATAGTCTGGTTTTTCCTGATCATTGAGTAAAAATTCCATTTGGTCAAAAGGGTCCTCGACATCAAATTCACTGCCAATTCTATTATTTAGATATTCCATAAATGTAGCCTGCTCCATATTCTCTTCCCCTAGTTCAGGGAGTACCGTCGATACGTAGGAGTTAAATAAGGGGTTCGGTGAAAACAACATGATATTCTCCGACTTAATTGTTTCACGATATCTATACAATAAATAGGCAACCCGCTGAAGGGCTGCAGATGTTTTACCGCTGCCTGCTACACCTTGAACAATAAGAAGTTTACTTCTCTCATTACGGATAATCTGATTTTGTTCACGCTGGATTGTAGCGACTATGCTCTTCATTTGCGCATTTGCATTATTTCCAAGGACCTCTTGGAGCATTTCGTCACCAATGGTTACACCGGTATCGAACATCGCTTTAATGTTGGAATCACGAATGATAAATTGTCTTTTCAGCTTCATTTCGCCTTTGATTGCCCCATCCATGGTTGGATAAGAAGCAGGACCTGGAGCATGATCATAATAAAGACTTGAAATAGGGGCACGCCAATCATAAATTAAAAAATCCTCATCATGCTCATCCATTAGGGAAGCAATTCCGAGATAAACCTGATCAACATTCTTTTCATCTGTTTCTAAAAAATCAATCCGTCCAAAATACGGTGAATATTTCAAGCGATCAAGGATTCGAATCTGTTTATCCATTTGTTTAAATGTACGTTCCCGTTCTGACAATAACTCTGCCTGTTGCTTAATACTGGCTGCCGTCTCAATCACGTCATCGGGCTCATCCATATTAACAGTTACATCTTCCCAGAATGTCTTTCGAAGCTCAAGTACATCTGAACTAACACCACCAGTATTTTTCTGGAGCTTTAGCTTTTTCCTATCGATTTCCTTACTAACAAAATTCACACGTTCCTGCTCGATTTGCAAGTCATTTTTTACCGTATCACTCATTTGACCACTCTCCAGAAAATTTTGTCGCTAAAAATTTGACAGACGCACTTTTGATGTGTTAATATATTATAGAGATGATTTGTCTTTTGTGCATTTTCATCTAAGACCAACATTCATTTTATCATGATTAATTGGTAATTACAATAAGACTCCCACGCCTAAAGGCGTGTTTTTTTATGTTTATTCCTGATTTTCTTTTAGCATTTTACCCTTACTATCTTCCATTTCACCGTAAACAAGGTCTCTAAACTTTCCATATAAAAATATCGCCAGTATTCTGACCGCAAAATAATCTACTACATGGAATTTTTCCTTTACTACTTTCCGTTTCTTAAATAGTTGATCTAACCCAATTGTCATGAGAAAGACACTTAGCTTTGCAGACCAATTATTCTGTTTTAAAAATGATGATGTCGCAAAAAAAGACAAGGGTATTGCATACAAAGGAACAACAATAAAATGTTCTTTCCAAGAATGAAACTTCCCAGCTCCGAAACGAACCTTTTTAGTTGAAGCAAATAAAAATAACAAATTAGCTTCTGTAACCAATATCATAAAAAAAAGAGAAATAAAACGAACCACGGGATTCTTTTTTTCTAAAAGAATGTTCCACCAATCACTAATATTAAAGTACAGAGGAATCAAAATTAATGTATATATGGTTCTCCACCAATTATGCTTATAAACCTTTAGCTTTAGAAATAGTAGTTCAACGAGTGAAAAATAAACGCCTCCAAGTAATATCTTTCCAATCAAGCCTATTTTTACAACAGTATAGAAAACAGCAGTAAAAGGTACAAAGATACCTTGAGATAAAATAGCACCAAAAACGTTGTCAAAGAAGTTCTTTTTCATTATTTTCGGTTTATAGGTATAAGCATGAAAAACATTTAAAACTACATACTCTAACAAATAAGCAAATCCAATATCAGCCATTAATAGTGTGAATAATTGCTTTTTATTTTTGCTCTTGTAAAAAGAGTAGCCAAGCATGCTTGAATGGATGATAAACAAAATAATAAAGGGTATTTTATTTTGTTTTTTTGGTTTTTTCATATACATGTCCCATTTCATTCATGAGTTTATTGTTAGTATTTGAAATAAACCCCTTTTCATTCCACAATGGTATTGGATGCACTTCTTTTAATAAAACGACTAAGGCTGATTATTTTATATAATCGACCTTAGTCGTTTATTATCATGGTCTAATGATTACCCTAGTGCCATTTGGAACCTTTTCGGCAAGTTGAAGTACATCCCGGTTATACATTCGCACACAACCATGTGAAACTGCTTTTCCTATTGAACTTGGATCATTCGTACCATGAATTCCGTACCCCTGTTTGGATAAAGACATCCACAAAACACCAAAAGGTCCACCTGGGTTCATTTGACGGTTAACAATCACAAATTCTCCAGTCGGTGTTCCTGTGAGCATTTTTCCTACAGCAATCGGATAGATTTTTTCAAGCCTGCCATTTCTGTATAGCGAAAGTCTCCTCTTCCCTATCGAAATTTGTATCGTATAGGGGATTGTATTTGGATCCGGCAGACCAGGGATTTGTATTTTTTGACCTACATATAATTGCTGATAATTAACCCCGGGATTGGCTGCATAAAGACTAGCGAGGCTTACCCGATAATCCAACGAGATTTGGTAAAGTGTATCGCCCCGCTTCACAATATGAATCATGTTGCTATCCCCACCTTTATTATTACTATATGTCGCGATATACAAAGCGTTGCCACATAAAAAAGCTGCAGTCTGAACGATTAACGTCCGATTGCAGCTTTGAAAAGACTATTCATCCGCAAAACAAAAGAGTGCAGACATATCCTGGCGAGTATGCTTTATATAAAAATAATCATTTGTGGCCGCATCATACACATAATCTTTTTTCCAATCCTCAATATTACCCGCAATCTCCTTTATCGCCTTACTAAATAATTGAATTTCAGCATTAGTCATAATAGGGTGTAATGAAAACCTGACCCAGCCTGGCTTAGATGATAAGTCACCTAAATCAATTTGATGGGATATTTGTTTAGACTTGTTCTGATCAATATGCAGTAAATAATGACCATATGTTCCCGCACAAGAACACCCGCCTCGAACCTGAATTCCATACCTGTCATTTAACAGCCGGACAATGAGATTGTAATGAATGTTTGGAATGGTAAATGAAACAATCCCGATTCGATTTCGATGATGACCCTCTAATATATAAAGATTAGGAACATTCTCTAATCCAGTTAAAAGCAACTTTAGCTGTTCTTTTTCTCGCGCTAAAATCTTCTCGATACCCATTTGTTCCTTTAACCTTATACATAAGGCTGTTCGGATTGCCTGAAGAATGCCAGGTGTCCCTCCATCTTCCCGAACCTCAATGTCCTTAATGTATTGATGTTCACCCCAGGGATTTGTCCAAGTTACCGTTCCTCCTCCGGGATGGTCCGGTACCTTACTTGTATACATTCGTTTATCAAATATTAAGACGCCGCTCGTACCAGGTCCACCTAAAAATTTATGTGGAGAAAACAGTATACCATCGAGTTTCTCCAGTGGGTCCTTCGGGTGCATATCAATTTTTACATAAGGAGCAGAGGCAGCAAAATCCACAATGCAAAGTCCCCCATGCTGATGCATGATTTTTGCCAGCTGATGATAGGGTGTTTGTATACCTGTAACGTTTGAACATGCAGTAAATGAGCCGATTTTCAAGGCTCTATCTTGATAGTGGAAAAGAAGTTGTTCAAGATGACTTATATCTACATATCCTTTACTGTCTGGTCTTATAATCTCAACATCTGCTAATGTCTCAAGCCATGAGGTTTGGTTGGAATGATGTTCCATATGGGTGAGAAAAACAACTGGCCGATCTCTTTCAGATAGCGTTATTTTGTCTTTCCATTGATCTGGGATTCTAATACCCAATAATCTTTGTAATTTATTCATGACAGACGTCATTCCAAAACCATCAAGAATCAGTGCGTCATTCTCATCAGCATTTACATGTTCCTTAATGATTCTTCTTGATTGGTTATAAATTCCGGTCATCATTAAACTCGTAATATTGGATTCCGTATGTGTATTAGCCATAAACGGACCAAATTCCTCCGAGATTTTTTGTTCAATTGGCCGAAATAATCTTCCACTTGCCGTCCAATCAGCATAAATAATCGATTTCTTTCCATAAGGTGAATCAAATTCCTGATCAATGCCGATGATTCCAGACCGAAATTTAATAAAATATTCCTCAAGATTTTCAGGCAGTTGATAACACTTGCTTCCGATCCTTGCAGTAATCATAATTCAGCACCTCTCATAAAAATCCTGCTAATTATGATATGCAAATATCCTTTCACTTGCCGACGATTCTCAAATAATGATAAAAAAAGCCTAATCCATATGGATCAGACTATAATACTATTTATAAGCTTGTATTCTTGGATGATTCCTTGCGGTTTACTTCATCAATTTTTTGAACAAACATGTGAAAAACTCGCTGCTTCTCTTCTAAGTCTTTTATATATTCCTTTAATTGATTATAACTTTCCTCAAACGGTTTATGATATCTTTGGCGTATACTTTCAATAATTTCCTCGTTCACTGTCGATTGAATGACTTGTTTAGTAATCCCGTATTTATAAGAATATACCTTTAATTCTTGTGCAACTTCTTCATATTCTTTATCAATTTCGGCAAGGACTACTGAGATATCTTCCTTCCACTCTTCTAAAGATTTCTGTAAATAAGATTTAACCATGGTATCTTCCATTATTGCACCCGCCCTAATAAATTCTTAATAACTTTATTATACTGGTGAGTGATTACATATAGTTTTCTAGTAGTTTACAAAGCTTTATCAATAAATAGGATAATCTGCCGATTTACAATATGAAACTAGATTAATAGATATATATTATGAGACAGCATCAATCATAATCGGGACATTTTGTGTAATGTTGTTCGCATTCCCAAGATCGATATTAATCATTAAAGAATATTGAAAGGTGTTGTGAATTTTTATTTCTTCAGGAACATCGATAAAGAACGAAATTTTCCCTGTCTGGTTAGGACTGCATTCCAGAGAACAGAAAACGGAGTGACTATTTATTGTTTCTTCGATAAATGCCTTTGAGTCAACTCCCACAAGGTCAATATCATATCTTTTTATTTTATTTTTTAATAGTCCACCTGTAATCTCAATGGTGCCGTTTATGACGCTTCCAGCTTCGTAAACCTTTTTATCCAAATGAACCATTGTTTTAGGTAAACCAATTTTCAGTTTTGTTAAATAATCTTTTAATGTCATTTTTTTCTTCACCTGTTCCCTAAAAATAGGCATAATAAAAGACCCTCCATATAGTAAAGCTGCTTCATATGTTCCTAAAAACAAAAAAGCCCCTGTACTTGGCGGTCTATTGACCTCCTTCGCTTTAGCCGACGAAGTTAGCTGACGGGTAGGATGGCGAAAGATAAATCCTCATCCTTTCTACTTAGTAGAATTAACCCCAATGTAATTGGTTCCTCCGTACCCATAAAGGATGGGTTTTGGCCGATATATTTAAGTATTGTTGATTATGAGGCTAATTTTATCCTCAACCTGTTCGATTGTAAAGAGTGATATTTTTTTAAATTAACCGTATTAGCCTCATTTTTAAGCAAAAACAATCAATTATCTATTGTTTGCTCATGAATCATCTGTATTTAATGCTTATGTGCCTTTTTTCAATGAATAGCCATAATTCCTTTATTTTATCATCTTAGCAAACTCATCTATAGTGGTAGAATACTTTACATATATTCGCGGTAAGTAATATAACTCGTCTTTAATCCCCTTATTTGTATAGATTTCTGGTGTTGTTGTCAATCCAAAAGAATAATACTTTTTCGTTTCGGTAGCAGCACGTTCATTAACGTTTCCATATGGATAAGCTAGCGCAATAACAGGTTTTCCGGTTATTTTTTCAATTTTTTCTTTTGACCCTTTTAATTCATATTCAAGATTATCTGTCTTAGTCAAATCGGGATGTGTAGCAGTGTGGGACTGAACAGAAATCGTACCAGACTCGGCCATGACTTTTAAATCAATTCGGGATAATCGGTTAGAATAACCTATAAAATCAGAAATAACAAAGAAGGTAGCTGTTGGTTTAAATTTATCATCCTTTAGTTTTTGGAGTATCTCAAACGCATTTTGATTATTCTTGTAGCCATCATCAAATGTAATAAAAATAGGTTTGTTTACCTTACCAATATCTTTCCAACGTTCAAATGTTAATAATGTATATCCATTATTTTTCAAATAAACCATTTGCTTTTCAAAATTCTCTGGTGTTACAAATAACTCTTTTGAGCCTTGCCCTTTATACTCATCGATTGAATGGTAAATTAAAATTGGAACCTTTTGCTGTGCCAGAGCATACCCCGGAATGCTAATGAATAACAGAAAAAAGATTATAATTCTTAACATAATCATTGGACTCCCCTTTATTGTCGATGTTATCTCGTCTATTATTCCCACTAATATTTTATCTACAAGTTATTAATGTTAAACTAAGACCACATACCACACAAAGGAGCAATGAAATGTCTGAGTACAAGATTTTATTTTTAGATATAGATGGAACCATCATCATGCCGGATGATTCCATTGATGAAACAACAATCTTAGCAATTCGGCAGGTACAAGAAAAAGGAATAGAGGTTTTTCTAGCAACGGGAAGACCATTACATGAAATCAGGGACCTTGCTGATAAGTTAAAGGTAACCTCGCTTATTGGATATAATGGTGCTTTTGCCATTTACCAAGGGAAGGACCTTTTCCAGGAACCGATGAAAAAGGAAAGCGTAAAACAATTTTTAGACATAGCGAAACAAAATCAACATGAGCTTGTTTTGTATACGAAGGACGAAAATATTTTTACAGACCTAGACGCTGAGTGTGTGAAAGAATTTATCGTGAAATTCCATCTACATAAAAACGCAACCTATATATCTGCAAAGGATTATGAGATTCTAGGAATGACCTTGATAAACGTAGAATCTAATGATACAGCTTTATATAATATTGAAGATCAAATTCATTTATCCCAAGTAAATCTTGAAGGAATGCGTCACTGTTATGATGTTATTAGAGACAGAGTCAATAAAGGGTTTGCCGTTCAATTTGTACTCAAGCACCTTGGTCTTTCGAAAGAACATGCAATTGCTTTTGGTGACGGTTTAAATGATAAAGAAATGCTTATGAGTGTTGGTGAAGGATTTGCTATGGGTAATGGCCATCCTGATCTCTTTCAATATGCGAAGCATAAAACGACAACCGTAAATAATTCAGGAATTTATAACGGGTTAAAATCGCTGGGTATTGTTGAATAAACATAAGCTGTGCATTACGCACAGCTTTTTTTGCATGAATTTGTTGGTATTTCGTGGTATACGTCTTGTTTTGATAGCTTTTGTCACCCTGCAGGAAAATGAGGTGCTTTATAGAGAATTTACTATCTAAAGCTGTTTTACGTAAATTAGATAGAAGGGATTTGAACACTTATGAGAACTTTCACATTAAAGGAAGTTTCCAAAAAAATAAATGTTAAACCTGCTACATTGAAGAAATGGGAAGAAGAACTTGAAGAATTTTTAGATATTCCCCGAACGAAACAAGGCGCCAGAATTTATTCACAAGTAGAAATAGATTTACTTTTAGAAATTAAGGAACTGCACGATATGAAACTAAATACAACGATGATTTTACAATCCTTACGTGGTGAAACTGATATTGAAAAAGTAATCGCTGAACTGGGTGAAGAAATTAACTTACCAGATGAAATCGTTGCGGAAATGAATGATGAAGGTTCCGAATCAGAAGAAAAAGTTTCTGAACTTTCAGTAGATATCTCAGAATTTGAAGTAGAATTGGCTGAACCAGAAACCCAAGAGTTGGCAATTGCACCTCAAGAAGTAACGCCTGTTACGAATGAGGAACTTGCGATTAAGACTGCCGATGAATTTTTCGATGCCATGAATCAATATAAACAAACTTTCCTCAATGAAGTAAAAGAGGAAATAAGGAGTGTTCTCAGAAAAGAAGTAGTTGAAGAGGTTAAAAAGGAAATTGCGGATGGCGCACATTATACCGTAAATACGATTTCAGAATCGATTAATAAGTCTACAGAAACTACAAAAGCTGAGTTTCAACATTTATCAGGACATCTTGAAAAAAACGCGGAACAGACGACCGAGAGACTGCTTTATTTATCTAAAAGTATTGCCAATGCCTCTCACGAAACTTCAGAAGAGATTTATACACTTTCGAAGCAATTATCTCAATCTACAGAAGAACTAGCTCATTACGTAGATATTACAAATACGGAAATCTATAACCTGTCGGAAGCGATTGAAATCGACCGTTTAGAGCGTGGAAAAGAACGGGATCAATTCCGCTATGAAATTACACAAAGAGAGGCTGCCTTTCAGGATTTGTTAACAAGTTTTCGAGATGTAGCTGCCGCAAAAGAAAAAAAATGGTGGAAATTCTGGGAGTAATAAGTAAAGACGCTTGCTGTTATTGTCAAATTTTCTAGCGGGGGGAATGATGATGAATACAAACCAAGTTGCAAAATTATTAGGGGTTTCAGCTAGTACCATTCAACGATGGGTAAAACAATTAGAACTTCCAATGGAGCGAAATGAACGAGGACACTATCATTTTAATAATGAGGATATTGACCTTCTAAAAAATATTCAGACGCAAATCCAAAATGGAACCATGCTTCAAGAAATCGCTCCAGTACAAGAAAAGAAAGTTAGGAAAGGAACAGTAAAAGCGATTGAAAGCAATTCTGAGCTTGAAAGATTGTATTCGATTGTCAGTGATTTAGAAGCAAAGGTAAATTCTAAGGCAGACTCTGTGGCCTCCTATCAGCTCCTGCAGCACCGTCGAGAAATAGAAGAATTACAAAGTCAAGTTGTAAACTTAACAAAACAAGTGGAATCACTGCAATCACAGCTGCAAGAGGTTAAAAAATCCACATTGCCAGAGAAACCACTAATATTAGAGCAAGGTAAACTTAATAGAAAAAAGAAGAACTTCGTTAGTTCCCTATTTGGATTTTTAGGGTAATTAGAAAAGCTTCAGTACCTAAGCCGCTGAAACTAGACAATTCTAAAATATAAAGCCGAATGTGTTTAAAACACATTCGGCTTTATATTTTCAACTCGACAAGCGGCTGAGTATATTTTTTTATCATATAGCTCCCCAGAACAATACAAACCACAAAGGAGAAAGTGATTAAGAAAATATAATTTTCTGAGATGGCATTCGGTAAAATGGCTTGAATCGATTTAATAATAAACCCATGAAATAAGTAAACATAAAGTGTCCGTTCACCTATTTTCGTTATCCGATATTGATTAGACGGTATTAAAGGCAAAAAGCCAAACACTACAATTAGTGTTAAACCATATTGCATTGCACGCAGTAATCCATCACTAAGCTGCATACCGCCCATATGTTCATAGGAGGTGTCTCCTAGAAGCCATGGGACAGCGTCTTGTGGAAAACTAAAACCAAAAAATAGAAATGTCATCAAGATAATGACTACTCCAGCCGGTACCGCAAATTTTGCTCCAATGATACGTTTTATATGGTCCCCTTTTAATAAGAAGCCTAATAAGAAATAGGGAAAGAAAACAAACGTCCGAGAAATACTCATAAAACTGCCTGCATTTTCAACATAACCAACTGCGACTCCAAGTATCACGGCAATCAACAATCCAGCCCATTTTAATCTTGCAAACACATAAAGTAATAAATTCCAAAAGAATAAACTTAATAAAAACCACAATGACCAATGTGGCTGAAATAAATCAAATTCAAGTGTTTTTTCTTTTCCAACTAGAAAGTAAAAAATCGAATAAATGATTTGAAACACAAAATAGGGTATCAAGATTTTTTGAACAGTCTTAAGCAAATAACCTTTCTTCTTATATCCTTTAGCGAAATAGCCAGATATCATAATAAATGCCGGCATATGAAAAAGAAAAATCACTGTATATAAAGTAAATAAAACTTTATCCTGTTCCTTATACGGGCTAATCATATGCCCAAAAACAACAAGAAAAATTAATATAAACTTGGCATTATCAAAATATTTACTTCTGCTTGCTTCAGAAGCCATCCTATCCCCCCTCAAAATTTCACATAAAATTATTTTAAAAAAATTCCCAACCTATTTTACACCATTTTACCTTATTAATGTTACAAAGAAATTTAATAAAAGTTACTTTTTATTTCAAACAAATCACAATTTCAAAATAATAATAGTAATTTCCTATGCTTTTATGACTATTTTATTGGCAATAAATTCTATAACCTACTTTTATGACCTGATGATAAAAATCACATACACAAATGATGATTGATGATAGTATGCAGAGTAAGTTTTAAATTTTTAAACAAATGAAATGGGGTTATCACTTGAACTTTCCACAATTAAAAATTGCACATATCATGCCTAAGGTACCTATTTTCCAAGGCGGTATGGGAGTTGGTATATCACTGAGCAAGCTGGCTTCAGCCGTAGCCAATGCTGGCGGTGTTGGGATTATCTCTGGTACAGGTATTACAACGGATGAATTGCGGGATCATATTAGAAAAGCAAAAAGTCTAGTTCAAGGCACCGGATATATTGGCGTAAATGTTTTATTTGCCATGAATGATTTTGCAGAAAAGATGAAGGCAGCACTTGAAGAAAAAGTGGATTTTATTATTTCAGGAGCCGGAATTTCAAGGGATATGTATGCTTGGGGAAGACAGGCTGGCATTCCTGTCATTTCGATTGTTTCTTCAGCCAAACTAGCTAGGATTTCTGAAAAGCTTGGGGCTGCAGCAGTAGTGGTGGAGGGGTTTGAAGCTGGCGGACACCTTGGCACAGACAGACCGATGTTTGATATTCTTCCTGAAGTAGTGGAAACAGTATCCATCCCTGTCCTAGCTGCAGGTGGAATCATGACGGGAGAAGATATAGCTAAAGCCATTTCCATGGGGGCTGCCGGGGTTCAGATGGGCACAAGGTTTGTCGCAAGTGAAGAATGTGATGCTCCGCTATCATTTAAACAAAAATATGTGGACGCTCGAAAAGAAGATACCTCACTGGTAAAAACAACCGTTGGCTTGCACGGCAGGGTAATCGTAAATAACTTTGCAAAATTAATCAGCGGCACCGACAAATTAAAGATTGCAAAATGCCATGATTGTTTAAAAAATTGCTCTTATCGCTTCTGTACACTGGATTCCCTGCTTACAAGTATGGGAGGAGATGCGGAAAATGGACTTGTCTTTGCCGGTGCACGTGTCCATGAAATAAAGGACATTCTCCCTGTGCAACAAATAATAAATAATCTGACATTTGAATATCAGAATGCTGTTACTAGTCAATATGATTAATCCAAAAAGAGACAACCGAGTTTTCGGTTGTCTTCTTTGTTAAGGTAAATGTTTTATTTTGTTCTTGATGGATGTTCTTGGTTTTGGGTCTGGCACGATTTCAGGGTACCCAATTCCTAATACACCAACAAGCTCATAATTATTAGGAACTCCTAGAATTTCCCGATTCTTTGCAGTGATTCCGATGGATGACCAGAACGTACCGATACCCTCTGACCAGGCTGCTAAATTAAAGTTTTGCACAAAACAAGCTGTCGCCAACGCATTTTCCTCTTTTTCAACGGTGCTTGCCCCATGTTTGGATAATACAGCCATTAGTACAGGTGCATTCCCAAAATTTGTCTTATGATTCAGTTTTTCTCTTGTATCAGGACCTATAAAGTACACTTCCCATGGTTCTGTCATTCGATGATTTGGAGCCATCTTAGCTGCCTCCAGAAATGAATAGATTAAGTCTAGCTGCACAGTTTCGGATTTAAACTTTTTAATATTCCTCCTGCTTCTAATAATATCAAGGATATCCATTTAAACCCCTCCTTTATATACCGAAATAACGAGTGATTTTATTCACATTAATCTATCTTATGTTCTACTTTTTCAAAATATTTACTTAATCTTTATATTCTGTATGTAATAGGTAACTAATTCTTTAGACCTGAATATGATGTGTGCGAGGAGGCGAATATAATGAATAATTATTACTATAGGCCCGATGAAAGTCTAGGATATCAAAGCCAAGAAGTTGGCGATTATCGGGATATCTTGAATACCTGTCAGCGTTATATGAATTACCATGTTGTTGGTCAAATGAGGGATGGCACTCAAATGAATGGTATTCTTGAAGATATGGATGACGAAGGCATTACGATGCTCGTTCCTGAGGATGTCGATGACGACTCCAATGATATGCGCTATGGCGGATATGGTGGATATGGCAGACGCAGATTCCGTCGCTTTAGGAGACGCCGCTTTCCATATGCTGTCTTTGTATTCCCATTTTTCTTTCCATATCCTTATTACTATTAATGTATAGAAAGCTCACCAATCCGGTGAGCTTTTTGGTTAGTATTCTTTTGTTCCTTCTAATTGATAATTGTGCTGAATATCACCCTTACCTAAACTAAACAAACCTTTCTTAAAACCAAGTACAACGAAAAATAGCGCTTGGGCAAAGAAGAAAACCCCCCACCCTTGAGCCGGAATAAAACCTGTTAACTGAGATAGATTGGTTGCGTCTCCAGCTGCATGCGGCTGTATCATACTGATGATGAGTATATCATATGCTGTACTGACAGATTCCACTAATAATACTGAGGCTATTAACAATACCAGGTTATGAATTACCTTTTTACTCCCTTTAATTAGCACCGCTAGAAATAATAGCCCGAAAGATGCAAGCCAGAATAAACCATAGGGATTGCGCACCCATAATATCAAATTAATGATGATGACTCCCAATAGCAAATCGACAAAAAGTATATGTTTTTTCTTTTTAATTAGCAAAAAAGATGCGTATGCAAGGAACGAAGCGATTGTATACCCTGCTGCACAAGTTATGAAATTAATAATCCAAACCGATTCTGTTCCGTGTGTTACTCCATCCGCATTCATGTACAATGATATCGATTCTATATTTCCTCCAATTAGAGCAATAAACGCGTGACCAGATTCATGGATCACCGTATTAATGATTCTAAAATAATCACCAATTAGTGGAATTTTAACTAAAACGAGTGCCAACCCAATGAAGAGGAAAAATTTCATACTAAGTTTTTCTTTTAAATAACCCAATTTACCTTTCCCCTCTTTTCTTTCATTGTCAATATTTATTACCATTTTATCATTTTTCTTTATTTTCTGAAAATATTCACTCCCTTAAGTTGCTGCTAATAGGAAGATTACTCTCACAATATACAAAAAAGCGCCGGGCACCTTGGTGCCTAGCACTCATTCTTAAGAATCAAATCTTTCAAGTAATTCTATGATTACTTTAAAGTCCGAAGTGGTATCCATATAAGCATATCTGCCTTTCCCATTATAGAAATTACCAGTTTGAATAACTGGATAACCCATATCCTCTAGCAGCTTAATTTTTTCCTCCATATTTTTTATAACAAACGAAATATGGTAAACACCTTCCCCATGCATTTCAAGATGCATTTTCCATGTACTTGGGGATTTACCAGGTTCAATTAATTCAATTTGAAGCAGCGGGGTGTTAATAAACATATATTTAGAATCCCCTTCGGTTGCCTTTCCTTCAAAAACAACGTTAGTTAGCTCACTCGGTCCGGATTGAATCACTTGAGGTTTTTCAACCCCTAGCAGTTTACAGTAAGCTGCTGCTGCTGCATCGAGATCTTTTACAACAATCGCCAGTTGTTCCACTTTGCTAGTACCGAGTAAAGGTTCATAAGATTCTTTGCTTGGCTCTGTATCTCGTGGTTCTGCACTTTCAAGAAGTTCAACCAGTGTCTTATGATCATTCAAGGTATCAATATATACATATCTGCCGTCACTAGAAGTAAATTCCCCACTTTGCAGTAAAGGATAGCCATTTTCCGCAAAAACAGAAAGTTTATCCTTAATACAATCAACATCAAAAGCAATATGATGGATTCCTTCTCCAACTGTATCTAAAAATTCACGCATTGTACCAGGTTCTTCATTTGGTTCAATTAGTTCAAATTGCACGGTTTGTGTATTCATAAACACTAATTTACTTCGAGAATTTGTTGGCTTGCCGCGATAAACCACTTTGGAAACATCACTATCACCTGTTAAGAACCATGCTGGTTTTGGAATCCCGAGAAGTTTAGCAAACGATTCTGATGTCTTCTCAATATCATGAACAACAAATGCGAGTTGATTGATTTCATTATTTCCAGCCAATGGCTTCTTTTCTGTTAGCGATTCATTCACAAATGGCACCTCAATTCCCATTTTTATCAGCCTAATCCACGGACAGATAAGCCTCCATCACTCGAGATCACTTCTCCTGTTATGGCCCTTGCATTATCCGAAGCAAGCAGCAAATAAGCTCCTACATGGTCTTCAGAAGTCATTGCAATCCGAAGCGGGTTTCGTGATTTTATACTTTTTTCCTTTGCCTCGTTATCTACCGATTTTACAAATGGCTGCAGCGGAGAAATAACATTTAGGGCTGTCAACGTTCCTCCCGGAGCAACAGCATTCACTCTTATGTCAGGAGCCAGCTCAAATGCAAGCTGGCGCATTAAGCCAATTTGTGCGTGTTTACTGGCGGTATACCAGACTCCTCCTCCATCAGGATAGAATCCTGCACCTGACACAGTGAAAATCATATTACCGCCTGTTTTCTTCAATTCCTCCACTGACGCCTTGGCCCCATTGAAATATCCTTTTACATTGATGTCAAACAGGACGTCATATGCATTTGACATTGCTTCGGGAGTAACAGTCTGAAATTTAGCAAACCCGTCAAACACACCTGCATTCGCAACAAAGACATCTAACTTACCATATGCTTCGACTGCCATTCGAACTGCATCAGCATGTGCTTGATAATTCGTAACATCACCCTCGATACATTGTACAGAATCACCAAACTGCTGCTTTAATTGGTTCAATCCCACTAATGATCTATCGAGAACAGTAAGCACTGCTCCTTCTTTTACAAAAGCCTCTGTTACAGCCTTTCCGATACCAGAGGCACCACCAGTTAAATATACTGATTTACCATGTAACTGAGCCATATAACACTGCTCCTTCCTGCTACTAAACAAAGATAGCTAGATTTCGTGTATTAATCGTCGTTTGATCAACAATGAAAAAGCGTTTTGAAAGCTTCCATTCTCCATATTCAAAAATAAATTCATCTTGTCGTTCACCGGATATTAAATCGTGATGAATATCTGTGCTTCGGCTCCGATAAATCATTAAATAACTGTTAACAACTGCCTTTTCCTTAGGTACGTAATCAAGCAGCCTGACATTATTGACTAGCCGTCTAGTTCGTGAAGGTGGAATTTCTGCCCATGCATAATCCGTTTTTAGACGATCCACACGAATCTTCAATAGTTCAATATCATCATCAAACGCAAACATATCCAACGCATAATCGGGGCGTTCTATCCCCTCTTTATTAACGCGAACCGGCATTTGATATTTTAAAGATGGGTGCATTAAACTAAACCATCCATCAAAATCTATATCATCTAACAGTTTAGCTTCACGATAGAGCCATTGTTCAAACTCGTATGTTGCTAGCATCTTTTCAATTGTCATAACTTCTCCCTCAATCCTTTGCTAGTTTTTTATAAAGGTCTGAAAAGTGTGAGAGCAATCTCATTTTGTCATTAAGTCAAGCCAATACCGATAAAAATTTCGTTGATTTGCTTCTGTGAATTTATCATCGTATACTACTCCAGGGCCAACAAATTCTGTTACTGGTTTACGGTGCAAGCCCATCGTATAGTTAAATGTAAGCTGTTTCATTAATGGCATCGTGCCAGACGCTGCTGCAGTAATATCAGTAAACACTTCCGTATCATCCTGTTCAAAAATACCAGAAGGGCTAAATGTTAGAATAAATGACTCCCTTGAACGTCTTTTCCAATCCTCTGGGGCATTTTTCTCCACTAAGAACCAAGTAATCACTTCCATTTTATCTACTGAAATAGGTCTCCAAATTCGCATAGAGGTATTAGAGATTAACTGTCCTTTAATTTTTGTATGAGAAATTAAAAACGATAGGTTAGGAAAGATGTTTCCAATCATATTTTTAAGATTTGATAGAACCTCATATTGTTCTTCTGTTAAATTGGATTTGAATTCTTCTTTTAATTCCTCTGGGAAGGCAAAGTCTGGATTTGGTGTACCCAGGTTTAAACCATGCCCGTTGGTTGTGTGGATTTGATAACCTTTTTTCGAGTACGTTGCACTTGGTACCATTCCTAATTTTGCAATAGATCCATGAGTAACCATCGTATGATAGGAATCACCTACGAAGTTATCAGCTCCGATTTTCCAATTAGAGTGAATGACGAATCTTTGCGGCGGTCCCATTACTTCCATTTCTGCTCTTCCTGCGAATATATCAATATACCATTTAAAATCACCTAAAAATGCCTCTAAAGACTCTGCTTCATCATTCCAAGTGCCAAATAATAATCCTTTGTATGACTCTACTCTAATTTTGTGTAAACCCAGCTGGGATTTATCTAGACTATCCCCGTAAATGTCCTTTTGTAGTGGAACACCCACACAATCTCCATTGTTTTTAAAATTAAATCCGTGGTAGGGACACGTAAATAAAGACTTATTCCCTGCGTCAGCTCGGCAAAGCTTCATTCCTCGGTGTGTACACATATTATACAAGCCGCGAATTTGGTTATCAGTACCTCGAGAAATAATGACAGAATAGCCAGCCACATCTCTAGTGATGAAGTCATTTTTGTTAGGTATTTCTGATTCGTGTCCAATGAATATCCAAGTTTTTAAAAATACTTTTTGGTGCTCTAAATCATATATGGTTGGATCACCTAGAAGATAGGCAGGAATAGACCCAGTTTCAGGTTGAACGGTTTCATTTAAGTATTCAATTGCTTCCTTTTTAGACATTTCTTCTAAATTTATGTTCGTTTTATACATGCCTAATCCCCCTAAACATAGATTGGTGCTGCCTCATTCAGGGGAAAAAGTAATTCAAACGTTTGCCCCTGGATGTTATTGATAATATTTTTTAGCCAACTTGGATTACCGCATCTTTATTTTTTAATGATGATAAAACACTCAGTGCTGCCAAGTAACTTGTTTTTGGATTGTTCGGCATTGGATCATTCTCAACCTTGATACTTAGATCTCCAAATGAACCTTTTGCTTCAATACAATGACTATTTTTTTTAATACATGGGTCAGATATAATTTTAACTCTGGTTTTATCTGGTCCTAAACCTGCAAGAGATAAAATGATTGACACATTGATGTTTTTCGGAAAAAGCTCAATGGCCTCTTTCGCTGACCCCTCAAAAAGTACTTGCTCTTTATCCAAAGGTGCGCCTGGTAAAGCCTGAGGAGGCTTCCTTGTAATAATCGAAACACTTTCGAGTTCACCATTAGATTTCGCTGCCTTTAATACATCTAAACCACCGATTGCACCCGAGGGGAGATGGATTTTCTTCCCATTAACCTTACAAATTTCCTCAAGTGATTGAATGAAATTCAAATCACTAAGAGCACCTACACTGCTTAACACTAAATCCTTTCCACTGCTTAGAATGGATGAAGCATTTTGTTTTACCACTTCAACTGTAGCCGCCTCGACTACTAAATCTACATCTGATTGTAGAAGTGATTCAATATTCTCAAAGACTGCAGTATCATATTCAGCTGCTAGCTGCTGAGCAGATGTTGGATTGCGTGTATAGATACCGATAATTTTGGAATCTTCCAGAAGTTTATGGGTATTTATACTTTGAAGTAGGAATTTGCCAATGTTCCCGCAGCCGATTAATCCGATTTTCATCTGAAGTTTCCTCCTTCTCAGTTGGCAAACCCATAGGAATCTGCAAAATATTCTAACCCACAGTGCCTTACTTCACGAGATAGTCCACTTTCTTTTAGCCCTGGGAAATCAAGATGGAGGTCTTGAAAAACTGTATGGTTATTATGAAAAACAGCTCCTGCTTCTAATTGGTCTGCTAATTGGATTGCCAGTTCTTCATCCTCAGTCCAAACCGATGCTCTTAAGCCGAATTCACTATCATTTGCAAGCTTGACGGCATCGTCTAAATTTGAGAAAGGCAAAATAGGAATGACAGGACCAAATTGTTCTGCACGTACAATCTCACTATTTTGATCTGTACCTGTAATAATCGTTGGCAATATAAAGTACCCTTTATCCCATGATTCCGGATCTATCTGAATTCCAGCTGAAATGATAGTTGCACCCGAATCCGCAGCACGTTCAATTAAACCTTTTACATAGTCATATTGCGATTTATTATTTAATGGTCCCATTTCAACATCAGGCTGAATACCATTCCCAATCCTAATTCTTTGAAATTCTTTCTTTAGTTTTTGTACGACCTCTTCATATCTTGATTCATGTACATAAATCCTTTTTATAGCTGAGCATACTTGGCCTGCAGCACGAAGTACACCGAACCGAAGACGTTTAATACTGTCTTCATCAAGATTGGCATCCTCCAGAATAATGGCTGCGTCATTTCCGCCCAGTTCCATATAGAGGTTCTTAACTGTACCTGAAGCTGCACGCATGATCTCTTTTCCAGTTTCAGTACTGCCCACGAAAGCAATCGTCTTTACTCTTGGGTCAGAACAAAGCGACTCACCAATCACCCTGCCCGAACCTGTTACGACATTGATAACTCCTGCAGGAAAATAGGAAGCTACCACCTTTAAAAACGACATAATTGTCAGAGGACAATTTGTAGCTGGCTTAACCACTACCGTGTTTCCTGTCAACACAGCAGGAATCACTCGCTTAAAAGTTAAAATCATTGGGGAGTTCCATGGTGAAATAACAGCAGTGACACCGCGTGCACGTTTTCGGATTTGCACCTTTTGATTACCTTTCAAAACTTCAGGTTTCCACCATTCGAGAAGTTCATCTGCTGCTTGGTGCATAATATCTACACAGCGCAGCAAATCTTTCTTTGCCTCCACTAGTACTTTTCCATTCTCACGTACTAGCAATGTTACATTCTCTTCAACTAGTGCTTTTATTTCTTCAGCTGCCAAGTGCATATTGCTAGCCCGTTCCTCAATATCACTACGGGACCAGGATTCGTAAGCCTTTTCAGCTGTAGTAATCGCATGGGCAACATCTGATGCAGAACATAAAGCCACTTCCCCGACAATTTCATTTATATTTGCAGGATTAATGACATTGGTTTTTTTAGCTGCTTCATACCAATTGCCACCAATCAAGTATTTACCTGAAACAAATGGATATGTTGATATCATTCTTTTCCCCCCTTAAAGCTTTCTCGGTTTGAATGCATCTGCTGCACCTGGAGGTCCTCCAAATGGTTTAGCCATTGGTCCGACAGCTTCCATATCAACCACAATCATCGTAGGTTTTTTAGTACCAACTGCATTTTCAAGTGCGGATACAAATTCATCGGGAGAGCCGATTCTCGTGGAATCAAACCCAAAAGATTGACCTAACATTACAAAATCAGGACTTAAGAGGTCGACTGCAACTTGCCGGCCATATGCAGCGTCTTGAATATTCCGGAGCACCCCGTAGCCAGCATCATCGAAAAGTACCACGATTAATGGTAAGTTTTCTTGAGCGGCTGTTGCCATTTCGCCGACATTCACCATAAATCCGCCATCACCCGCCATCAACACTACTTGCCGGTCTTTGAAAGCCACTTGTGCGCCAATGGCAGTAGGTAACCCCTGACCAATTCCTCCCCCAGATGCATGGATAGATGTACGAGGTTCATAAATTTCAAATAATCGGCTTCCCCACACATTTGCTTGGACGGTTACGTCACGAACTAATATAGTATCTCGTGGCAATACTTTTCGCATGCCATCTAGAATTTGTTCATATGGACCAAGGGTTGCTCGTAACGCTGCCCGCAATTCCTGACGAACCGATTGGACTTCATCTAGATAAGCTGGGTCAGGCTGTAATTCTTTTTTAGATAGTTCTTGAATGATTGTATGCAGGATTTGCTTGGCATCCCCTACTAACCCATTGGTAACTTCATAGTTTCGATTAATCGCTTGCCAATCTGCATCAATAGCAATATGTTCTTTCGGAACAGTTACTTTCCAGTTCGCCGTTTCATTTCCTCTAAATCTTACACCAATACTGATTAATAAATCAGAACTCTTTAATAACTTTTTCGTTAACTCATATGCAGCAAAGTGACCGATACACTGAGGGTGATCCTCTGGTATACTTCCTTTACCTGATTGACTTGTAATAACTGCTGCACCAATCAATTCTGCTAATTGCTTCACTTCCTGTGACGCGTCTGCACTAATGACCCCTCCACCTGCCCAAATAACAGGTCGGCTAGCATTAGTGATTTTGGATACAATTTCTTTGGGTAAATCTAAAGCTAAATGATTCGTTTGAACTGCGAATCTGACTTCTTCAATAGGCTGATTTGGAATAATTGCAGATTGAAAATCTATGGGAATTTCAAGTGAAACTGGTCCAGACGGAGCTGCTAATGCATCTTGAATCGCTTGTCTAACTACAGCAGCTGTTTGCTCTGGTTTTCTTAAACGAATTGCCTTTTTACAGGCTCCTTCCATCATCGACAACTGATCCTTACATTCGTGAATATACCCTCTTCCCGTACCTAAATAAGGGGAGGCCACTTCACCCGTTAAATGCAGGACAGGTACGCCTGCTGCCCAAGCCTCAATAAGTGAACCTGCCGCATTTCCAGCACCTGTCCCCGTACTAGTAATAACTACACCCAATTTACTTGTGGCACGGGCATACCCATCAGCCATATTTACCGCACCGCTTTCACCGCGCGAACAAACGAGGTGAATGCTTCCTTCACGAAGAATTGCATCATAAATCGGCATGTTATGGATGCTGACAATACCGAAAGCTGTGGTTACACCTGCTCGGACTAATTCTTGAACAATAGCATCTGCCGTTGTAAATTCCATTTGAACTTGTGGACTCATTATTTACTCCTGCCTTTATTCGTATTATAGTGCTTTCCCGAGCGCTCCCGCCGTTTCTATAGTAGAACCCGATACATAGCTTGCTTGTTTAGAGGCTAAAAAGATAATGACACTGGCAACCTCTTCAGCTTCCCCAACACGCCCTAATGGTATATTCCGCTTCTTTGCTAAATCAGCATAATACTGTTCTGGATCCATATCTGGAGCATTTTTCATTCTCCTACGCTCCCATTGGTCAGTTCGTATCAATCCTAGGCTGACTGAGTTTACTAGAATATTATCAGCTGCAAGCTCTTGAGAAAGGGTTTTACTTAAATTTAATAGGCCAGCTCTCGTAGCTGCTGTCGCAATCATATGACGTTCAGGCTCTTTGGCCAGCGTTGCGTTAATATTAATAATTCTTCCTCCGCCTCTTTTAACAAGGTACGGATGAGCTGCTTTTACAGCATAAATGATGGCAAAGTATTTTAATTGAATTTGCTCCATCCATTGTTCGTCGCTGACATCAAAAAAGTAGCCCATTACACTTTGACCAGCAGAATTTACTAATATATCAATGCCATCAAAGTAAGCTGCAGCACCGTTTATAAATGCGTTAACATCATCTTTATTCGTAACATCACAGGTTGCAGCATAGATAGAATCTGCTGACCCAAATTGTAATAAGTTATCAAATGCTTTCTCTTTTCGCTCGTTATTCCTGCCACAAATTGCTACTTTGGCACCTTCTTGGAGGAACAACTCAGCTGCTTTTAATCCAACACCAGAAGTTCCTCCCATAATGACCGCTATTTTGCCTTTTAAACCTAAGTCCATTTCGACACCCCTTATTATCTAACCTTTAGAGCAGTGCTTTTACGTTTACCCATCCAGGGTCCGGTTCTCCACCCATTGCTGCTCGTGTTTCTGGCTTTGGAGGTCCAGCAATTCCCCATTGGTCCATCAAATGAGGGACACGCTTCCAAACCCGAGCTCTCCATTCACTTTCATCTTCAATCGTCTCTAAATAACAGGTATATTCCATGACAAACTTTGCGGGATCCTGGAAGTAGCAGAAAATATTATTACCAGGGCCATGACGTCCTGGTCCCCAAATCTCTTGATACCCAGCCTTCCTCACATTGGCAATTCCACGCATAACTTCATCAACAGTATCTACTTCATAGGCTATATGGTTAACTGAAGCATGTTTATCTTGATTAAATGCAAGTGAATGGTGCTTCCGGTTACAGCGAAGGAAGGACATCTGATGTTCGCTCCAATCGGTAACTTTAAAACCGATAATATTGGTATAAAAATCGGTAATCATATCAAGGTCTGCTGTATTCATTACGACATGGTTAAGTTTAACGGGGTCAACATTTTTCTTATTCCAGATGGTTGTATGCATCTCAACCCATGCAGATAATTCGATACATCGATTCTCGGGATCAACAAACCGCAGACCATAACCTTTTCCTTCTTCATCTAGATAACCAGGGGCGGCTATGATTTTTACTCCTTTAGAAGCAAGGAATTCTGCCGCTCTATCAACGGCATTTTTATCGACCATACCAAAAGCGATATGGTGCAGGCCTCTCTTTTCACCTGCATGTAAGCTTAAGATGTGATTTTCAGGGCCGGCGCCACGAAAATATATGGTTTTTTCGTCTTGCGCTACCTTATCTAAGCCCCAAATTGTCTCATAAAAATTTGCCTGTTCTTGCAGGACTGGGGTTATTAAACCAATATGTCTTAAATGGGTAATACCAACCATGTTTGCGCCTCCATAAATCCTTCTATTATTACAACTGTAACATAATAGGGATGATCCCAATGAAAGTTAGAGGATCATCCCCATCAAAGAAGATTTTTTTAAAAAATATTTATTTATTACCGTTGATAATTGCTTCTCTTTCTTTCGCACGTTGAATACGTAGCTCTTCAAGCGGGCTGCCTTCTACATAAGTAGGAAGGTTTGGTTTAACGGCTCCAAGCATGACTAGCATTAACGCTTCTTCGTCGCCATCGTTGTGGATACCACGGTATACACCTGGAGGTGAGCTAATGCAATCTCTTTCATTTAAGCGAATTTCATGGACTTCATCTTTCCCTACCTCTTGAATAAGCGCTTTCACACTGCCCTTGAGAATAAAGAAAACCTCTTCAACATCATCATGTAAATGTAATGGACCAATACATCCAGCCGGAAGAACCATCGTGCTAAGTGTAAAATGTTCTGCCGCAATCACATTTGAGTCATTATTAGCTGTGGCTCCACGGCCGATATATCTCATTTGAGCTCTTTTGTATCTTGGATCAATTTCTTCTTGAAACTTTAAAACGTTCCAATCTAAAGTACGGTCTTGTAATCTAGCCACATATTTCTTTTCAAACTCTGCTACATTAAATTTTTCTTCTGCCATCAAAAACACTCTCCTATAAATTTAATTTTTATTTTGTTTTAAATATAAAACATTGTTTTCTTTATAAACCAATTTTAAATCTCAATACTTTTATTGTCAATTAAAAATATTGAGAAAATTCAGAACAATATTTTATATTGGTAACCGCTTTCTAAATAATTACTCTATCAGAATTAACTTTAAGACTTCGAACATCAGTGGCTTCTTTTTTTAATGTAAATAGATATGCTGCAAAACCTAAACCTGCTGCCACGATTAACATCACAATCGAAGGTCCAAAGTCCCCACCTGATAGATCACGAAGCCAGCCCATAATATAGCTTGAAAAACCACCAAGTATGTTCGTGAATCCCATTAAACCTGCAGCACGACCTGCCGTCGCTGGTGTAGAATATTTTACAATAAATAGATTACTTAAATGGAAAACTCCACCTTGGGTTCCCATTGCTAGTCCCATACAAATTCCTGCTATAACAGGATGTGGGGCAAGGATGGCCGAGGCTAGAAAAATTGCAGTTAAACTGAATAATATGGTAGCAAGTAAACTTGGCCGCTTCGTTTTGTCCGCTAAATATCCGCAAGCTAGTACGAAGCATAATGCAAACAGCCAAGATAATGAGGTGATACCAGTCATGGCCTCCCTTGAGAAGTCTTTTGCTTCAACTAAATAGGTCGGGAGCCAGATACTGATCCCAAAAAATAAAAATGAAGACATAAGCATTCCAAACCAAACAATCCAATAACGATAATCTTGCGTAAAGTTTTGCTTTGGCTTTATTTTTTCATTTGGATCGGGAGTGCGAATATACGCTATCTCCTTTGAATCAATAAGGGGATGTTCTTCAGGAGTATCTCTTGTTAAAAATACAAACATAGGTATGACGATGAAAAGGTTAAATCCAGCTAAAAAGAAAAATGCGGCTTCCCAATGAAAAGTAGCGATTACTAAGCTTAATATTACCGCTCCACAGGCAGGTCCAAAGTAGTTCCCAGCCAGCCACGAAGATTGAGCTCTTCCAAGTTCGCGATGGTTAAACCAATTGGATATAAATTTTCCACAGACAGGAATCATCATCCCTTCACCAAATCCTAGAATCACACGGCTTACAAGAAACATCTCATAGGAAGTTGCCATCCCGCCAAATATCATCGTGAGTGTCCAAACACAGAGACCCATGATAGCTGTTTTTCTAGCCCCTAATCTATCAATAATAAAGCCCCAAAATAGATTTGAGAAAGCATAGGCAACTGTAAAGATGAATGTGATGAACCCTATTTTAGCATTTTTATCTTCACCAGTTAAACCTAGGTCTGCTAAGAAGGTTGGATCCGTTTGGATTACTGAAATACCTAACTTATCAATTTGTCCAAAAAACCAAAAGAAAAAGATTGGAATTGCAATATATAACCACCTTTTGTTGCCCTTTAACATAGATTTCCCCCTTGCCTAAGTTTTGTTTTATATAGGAAACACCGTTTTTCCTTATCTTAATTTTAAAGTTACAAGAATATTATGTCAATACAAAATGAATAAATTGTTTTATTATTAAAATTATGTTTTAAATATAAAACACATTTAGATTAAAGCACAAAAAAAAACTTGCATTTGCAAGCCTTTTCTACTTATTTAATTTTTCATTTGATAGCCCATATAACTAGACAATTTAGCTGATGTTTCTAATACCCTTGGCAATGCAACCTTTTCAATAAACTCATTGTGGAATGTATTTTCAGTAGCGACTACATTAACAGCTGCCAATACTTTTCCTGAGCGATCAAATATTGGTGCTGCGACTGATTGAATCCCTAACGTTAATTCTCCTTTAGTAATCGCATAACCTTTGTTACGAATCTCTTCTAATTCTTCTTGTAGACCCAGGAAATCGGTTTGAGTCCTATCTGTATATGGTTTTAGATTTGATCCATATAAAACCATATTTAAATTCTCCTTCGATTGGTATGCAAGCTGTACCTTCCCATTTGCCGTTGCATGAGCGGGGAGTCTAAGCCCAATATTCACATTAATGGCTGAAATGCCTCTTACAGGGGCGCTCCCTACATAAACAACTTCATGCCCATCCAATATCGACAGATGACAGGAAGCTCCTGTTTCATCTCTTAAGCTTTCAATATATGGCTGAGTAATTTCTGGAAGCCTTAAACTGCTTAAATATGAAAATCCTATTTCTAAAACTTTAGGAGTTAAACTGTATCGCTTAGTAGCTTCATCTTGAGCTAGGTATCCAAGTGATTGAAGAGTAAATAATAACCTAAATGGTACTGTGCGACTTACGTTTAATTCTTTTGCAATTTCAACCAATGATAATGTCGGGCGGTCTTCACCAAACAACTTTAATATTTCTAATCCTCTAACTAACGCATTGGCATTATAACGTTCCTTATCTTCCTTTGTCATAAGTTCTACACCTCCCTTAACGGTTCTAAATCCTGCAAATTATTTAAGAAAATCCAGGACAATTTTATTAAAGTTGTTTGGATCTTCTTGATAACATAAATGTCCTGTACCTGGTATGATTTCGAACACAGAATTTTTCAAATGACTATGGAAAATCTCTGACTCACTCACAGGGGTTACCTTATCCAATTCTCCACAAATGACTAGTGTCCTTGTCATAATAGAGGACAACATATTCATTTGGTCTAGATGAAAGAGAGAATATGCCACTGAGCGATATCCCATTGGTCTTACTTGAGACATGATTCTTTCCGCTTCCTTCTTTACTTCAGGGTCAGGATTAGGAGACAAAAGTTCCTTCACTCTTTTTGCAGCAATTTCCTTTGGGTCTAATGTATCAATATTATGTAGACGTGCTGCTAATTTATTTTGGTTTTCTTCAACACTTAACGCGGCTGCCCCTCTAGTTGCATCTGAGATGATTAGTCTGTCCACCTTATCAGGAAAACGATAACATAAATCAAGTGCAATCGCAGAGCCCATTGAATGTCCTAAAAGAGTTACAGATTTATAGTTTAGGGCTTCGATAAAGCCTTTTAAAACATCTGCAAACTGCCTAAACTCTCTCAATTCCTCTTTAGGGTCTGAACTTTTTCCATATCCAGGTGCGTCCCAAGCGATGACCGTATAACGGTCACTTAGCCCTGCTAATTGTTTTTTCCAGGATTGAGAGTTGTTCCCCATCCCATGGAGAATGATGATCGGTTTTCCATTACCTTCTATCTCATAATGAATGGATAAGTCCTGTACCGATAGATATGGCATATACTACCTCCTGAACATATTTATGTTTTTTCTACAAAACACCGTTTCACTTTTACATAATATAATATTTTATCAATTAGTCAATGGAATTTTCTGATTAATTGATATTTCAAACAAATTTCCCTATTTGTAATAAGGCGTTGACTAGGAAAATGTTGTATACTATTAACGAATCTTTTAATTAACTAACGAATCCATTTGTCTCAACTACTGTTTTACTAGGAGTGATATCTATATGTCTGAAGATAAAAATGATCGATATTTATCCAATTCCCTTGTTAGGGGATTAGAAATACTAAAGATGTTCAATGGAGACATGCCTACTCTTTCTCTATCTGAAATTGCGAATAAACTTAATGTTAGTAGGACAACTCCATACCGTATCTTGTTCACCCTTCAATCCTTAGGGTATATTCGCCAGGATGAATTAACGAAAAGATATGAACTGACACCTAAAGTTCTTGAACTGGGGTTCACCTATTTGAATACAATGCCTTTGTTAGATTTAGCACGACCTTATTTAGAAGAACTCAGAGACGAAACTGGGTTATCAACACATCTCGGAATACTTGAAGGCAATGAAGTAGCTTATATCGCTAGAGTTCCTGGGAAAGGTGTATCTACTGTCAATGTTACCGTTGGTTCAAGGCTTCCTGCACATGCTACTGCTTTAGGGAAAGTATTGCTTGCATTTCAAAAAGAAGAAAAGCTATCTGCTATGCTTAACGGGAATGAATTAAAATCCTATACAGGCAAGACAAAAACACAATTACTTGCCCTGGAAAATGAATTAAGAGAAATTAAGGAAAAAGGATATTCTACAAGCGATGAAGAATTTGAAAACGGGATTTTTTCTGTTGCAGCTCCAATTTTAAATAAACAGGGTCATATCATTGCTGCAATCAATGTTGTAGCACCTGTCGCCGTCTGTAAAGGTGATTTTATTACAGAAACCGTTATTCCTGCATTGCTAAGACATGCGGACAAACTATCTTCCTATTCTGGTTATCACCAACATAGTTAGGCGTGGCAGGGGAAATCGATATTCCTACATTAATAGAAAGAATGCGGAATGTTTATCGATATCCCCTCTTTTCAATGCCAATAAATAAACTTTTTCTGTATTACATCTAGAATAACACTCATTAAATAGCCTATTATAGCAATCAACATTACGGATGCTAATACATTTTCTTGGACAAGTGATGAAGACATAAAACTTAATAAATATCCCATTCCTTCTGTTGAACTAATCATTTCTGTCAATATTGAAATAATGAGAGCTAAAGGAAGGGCAATTCTCAAGCCAGTAAAAATGGACGGTGCTGTTGCAGGCAGCAATACCTTCCAAAACATGTTGAAATGATTAGCCCCCATATTCTGTGAAGCCCAAACATAAATATGATTTACCCTTAATGCACCATAGTAGGTATTAATAATGATAGGAAACAAGCACTCCAAAACGATTAAAAATATTTTAGAACCTGAACCAATACCCAGCATAAAAACTAGAATTGGGTATAGTGCTACCCTTGGTATCGGATAGCCAATTGAAAGCATCGGCTGCATTAATTTGTTCATTAGACTAAAACGGCTCATCATGATTCCCAGTGGGACACCAATTACAGCGGCAATCGTAAATCCACTCAATACACGGACCATTGTAACTGATAAATTATCCCAAAGTAACGGTGATATGGCTAGATCGTACGCCACCCCAATCACAACAAACATGGATGGGAATAGCCTTTCTGGCATAATACCAAGTGCTGCAATCACTTCCCATACAATTAATAATATAAAAATAGATTGATAATCTACTACTTTATTCCAAATCTTTTTGATCATTCTTTCACCTCATCAATCACTAGTAATTTTCTCTATTATCAACCTGGGATTATACTTTATTAACATCCCACCATAATACTTTGCTTCGAATTGTAAGTAATAGTTTATCAAAGATAAAACCCAGTAATCCGATGAATGCTACACCAGCAAACATATAGTCTGTTCTTCCTCCAAGATCGGCATTAAGAATTAAGAAACCTAACCCAAAACCGTTCGCAGCCCCAATGATTTCTGATGAAAACATCATAACAAAGGTCAATCCTAATGAAACTCTTAATCCATCAAAAATCTTAGGAAGTGTAACTGGAAATACAATTTTTCTTAATAATTGAAACGTGCTTGCTCCCATATTTTGTCCTGACCACAAATAAACTTGCTTTATGGATTTTACCCCATCTCTTGTCGCAACAAAGCACGGAAAGAATGCTGTTAAAAAGATAATTAAGATCCGAGTAGTATCTGTTATACCAAACCAAACCATTAAGATAGGAAGTAACGCAATCTTTGGTATGGGGTTTAACATGTTTACAATTGGATCAAAGAATGTCCCCACTCTACGATAATAACCTGCTAAGATTCCTAGAGTAACACCCACGATTACAACTAATAAAAAGCCCATCAGTGATCTAAATAGACTTGAGCCGATATGATTTAATAAATCTCCATCCACCCAAAGTTCACCCATTGATTTAATAATAGCCAAGGGGCTTGATAAGTAGGATGGGAACCATTGAAAGATTGCTAGGAGTTCCCATATTAAAAATATGGTCAATAGCTCAATTACAGCAATCATTCGGAGAGGTTTATTATCCATTGACTACCTCCGATATAATTTGGACTGGTTTATGATGCTCTTGATGAAGCAAATCCCAAATTTGGTTTCGATAATCTCTAAATTCAGCAGTTTTATAGAGATTTAAATCTCTAGGTCGAGGAAACTTTATATCGATAACCTCCGAAATAACGGCAGGTCGGCCGGAAAAAACCACAACAGTATCGCTTAAGAATACGGCTTCTTCAATATCATGGGTAACAAATAGAACACTCTTCTTCGATTCACTCCATATTCGGAGCAGTTCAACCTGCATTTCCTCTCTTGTTTGCGCGTCTAAGGCACCAAATGGTTCATCCATCAATAACACTTCTGGATCAAAGGCTAGTATTCGGGCAAGTGATACCCGCTGCCTCATTCCTCCAGACAATTGAGAAGGCAATTGATTTCGGAAGTCCCATAAACGAACCAGTTTTAAATACTTTTCAACAATTTCATTTCTTTCTTTCTTTGCAACCCCTTGAATATCTAATCCCCAAGCAACATTCTCAAATACATTTAACCATGGAAACAGTGCAGACTCTTGAAACATCATTCCTCTGTCCGGTCCTGGCTTTTCAACCTCTTTACCTCTGACTTTTACTTTTCCAGTAGTTTTTTCAATAAATCCGCCGACAATGTGTAAAAATGTACTCTTACCACAGCCGCTTGGTCCGACAATACTAACAAATTTCCCTTCAGGAATTGTTAAACTAACATCTTTTATCGCAACGACTTCTTCCTTTTTAGTGGACGAATAAACCTTTCTCAAATTTTCAATTTCCATTGCAGCATGCTTTTTGGTCATTTGAACTCCTCCTCTTTATAAATGCGAGGACAAATGTCCCCGCACTACTTATTCAGATGGCAACAGAGATGTATCAATTAAATCATCCAGATCAATCTTTTTCTCAATCCATTTATCTTTTAACATTAGATCCTGTACTTTTTCCCAACCATCTTTGTTAATATAGGCAGAACGATTATTATCGGTCATGTTTACATAGATTTCAGGATCAGCTTGGACCTTTTTCGTTTTATCAATAATCTTTTGTCTTGCTTCTGGTCCATTTTCATGGTAATACTTTACGATATTTGCATAGTCAGCTAGGAAGTCTTTTACAGCTTTCTTATTTTCTTTAATAAAGTCTGGGTGTAAAAACATAACGAGGAAATCTTCATCGAATGGAACTCCTGTTTTAGAGGTAAAAATGGTTTTAAACTCACCACTCTCTTCGGCAGCAGCACCAAATGGTTGCGGGAACATTCCTAAATCAATTTTTTTAGATTTGACTGCTTCCGTCATGGCTGGAATTGGAGTAATTGCATATTTCACGTCTTTATCCGGATCTAAACCAGCGGATCTTAATGCACTTCGAACCCACATATCAGTAGGAGATTTAAAATCAGAAAGCCCAATTGTTTTTCCTTTAAGGTCCTTAATGTCGTTAATTTCTGAATCTTTTAATGTCATGAAAGCTGAATTGAAGCCTACATCCGGTGTATCCTTGGACACAACAGCTACTACTTTCATCTCAACCCCTTGGGAGCTCGATAGAATGGCCGCACCTTGTCCTAATGTTCCCCCATCAATTTGATCAGCTTGATAGGCATTTAATCTATCAGCATTTGCTCTAAATTGAGAGAGATTAAGTTTATAAGTTTTTCCAAGATTTTTGGCTAACGATGGGTCTGCCTCGAAAAGCCAAATTGGTTCTTCGGTTGCAAATCCCCCGCCGAAGTTAATTTCTACAACTCCTCCATCTTTCGTTTCAGAAGTTCCTGATGACTTTTTGCCGGAACATGCGGCAAGCATTAAGGCTAATGTAATCAAACCGAAAAATAGTAAGTATTTTTTCAATACTAACAACTCCCATTCTCTCTCAAATTTTCAAAACGATTGACATCCCCTTACTAAAATCATCCCATTTGTTCCATTTTCGATTTCATGTAGATATGAAAGGCAAAATTAGATGTTTACAGCACGATCACCTCCCTTTGTGTTTTATATACAAAAACAAGTTTTGCTATATGTACATTGTAATAACAGTTGTGATAGTAGTCAATTTATTTATTTGAAAATATATAATTTTCAGTTAATCATAAATAAAAAAAGTCTTCAGTTTCCTGAGACTTTTTTAGCTTTAAAGTTTTTCCATAAAGTTTGTGTGGTGGCTAGAGAGCCATAATGAATCAGGAAATTATTCAAGATTCTGGGTGAGGAAGCCCAGAACTGGCTATAATATAATAATCAGCATTCTACCTGAGGTGAAATAAATGAATCGAAAACTTGTCCTTTTACTAAGTTTCCTGTATGTGGCATTTATGGCTATCCTATTTTTTTATTATCGTTCGGAAGGGGAATCTTATAAATCAACCGTTGCTATCGGTGGGATGGTTTGTGGGGCCGTTCCACTTCTCTTAGGCCTATTTACCAAACTCAAGTTCAATTTGCCAATTGTTATTTTCTATTTACTTTTCTTGGTCGGTTCACAATACTGCGGCTCGATTCTAGGCTGGTATGGTCTTGGCTGGTGGGATACCTTTGTGCACTTCCTAAGTGGTGCTATCCTTGCGTTTGCCGGTATTGCGTTATATGAAAGGTTGGTTCATCGAGATGCAGAGGTGGAAATATCGCCTTGGATTATCTTCCTGTTCACCTTATCCTTCGCTGCTTTAGGCGGTGTGATATGGGAAATCTATGAGTTTAGCTGTGATCAATTTTTCAATATGACGTTACAAGGCGGCGGAAATGATGATACCATGATTGATTTAATTTCCGATACAGGAGGAGGGCTAATCATTGCCCTTTGGGCTGGGGTAAGAACAAAAATAAAATTAAGGAAAAGCCATCAGCATCCTCAATTATCATAATTTGATCTACATAAAAAAAGCAGTCTAAAAAGTTAATTTTAGATCTGCTTTCTTTCGTTTTATACGAGTACTGCTGCGAAAAACTCATCGTATAGAGCTTGAACCGCTCTTTTTTCGTCAACTTGTTTTACACCGAACATCATACTAACCTCGGATGAACCTTGGTTAATCATTTCAATATTCACTTCTGCCTCCGCTAACGCTTTAGAGGCTCGTGCCATTGTTCCCACATTTCGGCGCATTCCTTCACCGACCACCATAATGAGTGAAAGGCTGTGCTGGACTTTTACCTCATCAGCATGCAACTCGGACTCAATTCTCCAGATAATTTCATTTTCCATGTCTGGGTCGATCTGGGCCTCTCTCAAGATGATGGAAACATCATCAATCCCTGAAGGTGTATGTTCATACGATAATCCATACTCTTCCAAAATACTCAACAGCTTTCGCCCAAAGCCAATTTCTCTATTCATTAAGTATTTACTAACGTAAATGCTGCAGAATCCTTTATCACTTGCTATTCCCACAACAGGTCCGTTCGTATTATCACGTGAATACACAATTCGTGTACCAGGTGCAACTGGATTGTTGGTGTTCTTAATTTGCACTGGGATACCTGCACGGAAAGCCGGTACAAGTGCCTCGTCATGCAGCACTGTAAATCCTGCATAAGATAATTCCCGCATTTCTCGGTAGGTTAACTCTTTAATTTCCTTTGGATGGGATACGAGGTTTGGATTAACAGAAAAAACAGCATCTACATCCGTGAAATTTTCATATAGAGTTGCTTTAATGCCGTTTGCTAAAATCGAACCAGTTATATCGGAGCCGCTCCGGGAGAACGTAAAGACTTCACCTTGCTTGCTATAGCCGAAAAATCCTGGAAAAATGATGATTCCTGGAATCTCGCGTAATGAATATAACTTCTCATACGATTCAGATAAGACCTGTGCATTTCCAGGTTCATCACTGACAAGCAGACCTGCGTCTTTTGGATTTACATACGTTGCCTCTACACCACGTGACCTAAAGTAAGCCGCTACTAATTTTGCGTTATTATCCTCACCACTAGCTTTTAAGAGATCCATAAACCGGTCAGGCTTACTACGGTCTCCATTTAATCTCTCTGATAAATCGTGATGTATTTCACTAATTATATCATTAGGGAGAGCTAACTCCGCTGCAATGGAGGCATACCTAGAAATAACGGCGTTGAACTTTTCCTCTGGATTGCTATCTTGCAAACATAGTTCAGCGCACTCAATCAACAAGTCCGTTACCTTCTCATCTTCAGCAAACCTCTTCCCAGGAGCAGATACTACAACTACTTTTCGCTCAGAATCAGACATCACAATCTGAAAGACTTTTTCGACTTGTTCTCCTGACGCTAAAGAGGATCCACCAAACTTTACTACCTTCATCACAACATCACCTATCCCAAAAAGTATAATCTTAATTTTAATCCTATTCAGAAAATAATCAAGTCTTTTTTTCTTCCTAAAAAGGACATTTGTATTTCTGGGAAGGACAAATAAAAAAAAGCAGTGAAATTTCTACCTCTTCACTGTTTGATTATTTCAATAAAATGGGAAAGGATTTTAGCAGTAAGACCCCAAATTGCTTTTTCATCATATCGGTAAAAATATTCATCGAGCGCCCTGGTGCGCCAATTATAATTTTCTCCACCAACAATTAAATCAAATGGAAAATTTTCCTCGGGCTCCACCTTAAAATGAATATGGTAAATATCTGGATCATTTTCAATAAAATACGGTAAAGGTACTGTGAAAACTTCTCCTACTTCTGCTGGATTTGGCTGTATCTTTTCTGGTTCTTTAATAATTGCTGCAAAAGGATAAATCATCATTCCGAAAGGAGAAATCATGAAGTCAAGTGGATAAACCTCCGATATGCTTTCTCTCCTTATCCCCAATTCTTCGATTGTTTCTCTAATTGCTGCACTTTTTTCATCTATATCCTGGGGATCTATTCTCCCCCCTGGAAAACAAATTTCTCCAGGCTGCCTTCGCAGCTGGAGTGAACGCACTTCAAACAAGACGTGAATTCCATCCTCTTTTTGTATAAGCGGAACCATCACCGCATATCTTGAAAATTTATCACTTCCCAAAATACTAGGTGTATGATTTTTTAATTTCGATTCAACATATTCAAAATTCATGATTGTCACCTCCAATGTAAAAAGTCTATACAACCATACTATCATTAACTATTTATATAATGCTTATCATATTATTTTTAACCAAGAAAAAACAACCCAATATTCAATGCTTGGATTGTTTTAAATACACAACGGTTATTATTCCACCCACGAAAACATATAATCTGGGTCCTCTATCAAATGTGCGGACTTAACAACTTTAAGCGGATGAAAGGTATCAATCATAACGGCTAGTTCCAGCGTTTCTTTTTTTCCAATGCTAGCCTCTATCTTTCCTGGGTGCGGACCATGTGGAATTCCACTTGGATGTAAGGTAATAGATTCCAATTGCACCCCTTTTCGACTCATGAAATTCCCTTTAACGTAATAAAGTAGTTCATCACTATTCACATTACTATGATAGTAGGGTGCAGGTATGGCTTCTGGATGATAATCAAACAGTCTTGGCACAAACGAACAAACGACAAAGTTATTACCTTCGAAGGTTTGATGAACAGGAGGCGGTTGATGAATTCTTCCTGTGATTGGTTCAAAATCCTCCACATTAAAAGCCCAAGGGTAAAGATATCCATCCCAGCCGATGACATCGAAAGGATGATGACCAGTTATATGAGAATGAAGAGATCCCCGCGATTTTGTTATGATCTCGTACTCTCCTTTTTCGTCATAGGTTTCTAGTATTTCGGGACCACGAAAATCACGTTCACAGAATGGGCTGTGCTCAAGCAATTGTCCATATTCATTTCGATATCTTCTGGGCGTTGTAATTTGGCTAAAAGATTCGATAAACAACAGTTTTGTAGCTTCCTTCTCATCGGGAATCAGCCGATAAATGGTTCCGATAGGTATGATTAGATAATCGCCTGCTCGATAGGAAATGGTTCCAAACATGGTTTCAAGCTTGCCTGAACCGTAATGAACAAACAGCATTTCATCCCCATCTCCATTACGGTAATAGCTCTTCATCGGTTCATTAACGGCTGCAGTACCAATCAATATATCCTGATTTCCAAGAATATATTCCCTTGCAGTAAGATTATCTCCTTTTTTGACCGTTTTATTTGTTAAAAAAAGGCGGTGCTGTAAGGATTGCTGGTCCTCGTATTCTGGTAAATAACTGCCAATCAAATCTGTTTTCAGAACTTCCGTTGGCATGTAATGATGGTATAGAATCGATTGTGTGCCTGAGAAACCTCTTGTACCCATTACCTGTTCTCGAAAGAGACTTCCATTGTCTTTTTTAAACATCGTATGGCGTTTTTGAGGAATCCTGCCCATTTGCCGATAATACATGATTTCACCTCACTTCAATCTTTTATGATGGTATTCTTTAATACACCGAGTTTATCAATCTCTAATTCAACCTCGTCACCCGGCTGCAGCCAGCGGTGGGCCTCTGTTCCAAGTTCTAGGATACATCCTGTTCCAACTGTTCCAGAACCGATGATTTCACCAGGATACAATGTGACGCCCGCTGAGGCCCTCTCAATCATTTCTCCAAACGAGTAATAGATTTCCTTCATATTCCCCTCAGAAAGAAGGACACCATTAATCCTAGCCTTCATACTGATGTCAAAGCCTTTACCCGATCTTAATGGATCCATCTCATCCTTGGTGATAATCCACGGTCCAATTGAGGTGGCAAAATCCTTCCCCTTTGCTGGTCCCAACCCTACCTTCATTTCCTGTCGTTGAAGATCCCGTGCGCTCCAATCATTAAGGATACAATAACCAAAAATATAATCTTCGGCTTCTACAGCAGCGATATTTCTCCCCTGCTTTCCAATAATGCAAGCAACTTCAAGCTCATAATCAAGCCAATTGCAATCGACAGGCTTAGATATTGTGTCTTCAGGACCCTTTATCGCCAGATGATTCGAAAAATAAAAGACAGGTATTTGATACCACTCCGGAATCATTTCCAGTCCCCTGTTCTCCCTGGCAGATTTAACATGCTGTTCAAATGCATAGAAATCACGGAAACTTTTTGGTTGAGGGAGTGGTGCCAGTAACGTAATCTCATTTAATGAATATACACCTTTATCACCAATAGATAACTGCAATAGATCCTGAGCAATTTTTAAGTTACTATCACTCTTCTCAAGGAAGTCAATCATATTTCCCGGTAACTTTCCGTTCGTTGCTTCATCTATATCAATAACAAGATCAGACTCTAACAGGATCCCGGACCTTACAGTTCTATTACTTTTTTCAAAGGTTATGAATCTCATATTGTCACCTAGTTTCCTATTTCCTAATAATATCGAACGTTTTACCTAATGGATTGGTATAAGTATTCCCAGCCATTCTCCCTATCGGCTGCAGTTTTAAGGTATCTATTCTCCCATTCTGGAATAATTGATCATCAACATGTATGTTCACTACTTTCCCTATTACTAGACTCCCTCCGCCCGGTTTGTCGCCAAAATCTAACACTTGATAGAGTTCACACTCTAAATGAACGAGAGATTCCTTAATACGAGGGACTTTCACCCTAAGACCAGGTTCTTTTGTAAAACCCGCTTCGTCAAGTTCATCCACATCTGGAGGAAATTCGACCGCACAATCGTTCATCTGTTTCGCCATATTTTCACTAACGATATTAATCACAAATTGCTTTGTTTTTTCTATGTTTACAAGTGTGTCTTTTTTTGCTCCGTCACTCCCCCTTCTCATTGGGGAAAAACAAATCAGCATAGGGTCAGCGCATATCGCAGTAAAAAAACTAAAGGGAGCCGCATTGGCATTTCCATCTTCATCCATAGTTGACACAAAAGCGATTGGACGAGGCAAAATTGAGCCAATGAGCAGCTTATAGGCGTCTCTCCATTCGAGTGTATCTGGTGACACTTCCATTCTAAACACCTCTCTTCTTTAAACTCTTAAAAAAAGGGAGAATCTTCTCCCTTTCCTCTTATAAGTTACCTCTTCGAGCCTGTTCTCTTTCAATAGATTCAAATAAGGCTTTAAAGTTACCTTCACCAAATCCTCGCGCACCTTTACGCTGGATGATTTCGATGAATAATGTAGGTCTATCGACTATAGGCTTGGTGAATATTTGCAGCAAGTAGCCTTCATCATCACGATCGACCAATATATTTAATTCTCGGAGCTTCTCAATTTCTTCATCAATTTTGCCGATTCGCTGCCCTAAATCCTCATAATAGGCAGCCGGTGTATTGAGGAACTCAACTCCATTCTTTTTCAAGGTGGAAACAGTTGAGACGATATCCTCTGTTAGAATTGCAAGGTGCTGTACCCCAGGACCATTATAGAATTCTAAATACTCTTGAATTTGTGATTTACGTTTCCCTTCTGCTGGTTCGTTAATTGGGAACTTAATTCTACCTCCATTATGCATAACTTTCGACATTAACGCGGAATACTCAGTCGTAATATCTTTATCTGTAAAATGCTTCATCTCTACGAATCCCATTACTTTAGAATAATATTCGACCCATTCTTCCATACTCTCCACGTTACCGACCACATGATCAAAACCAATTAATCCAGCATCCTCAATTGGAAGGTAAACAGAATACGGCTGGTAGCCCGGCATGAAAACACCTTGATAATTCTTGCGTTCTACTAACGTATGGATGGTATCTCCATATGTACCGAGAACGGCTTTTTTAATGGTACCCTTATCATCTTTTAGCTCAAATGGCGGTACTAGGGCAATGCCGCCACGTTCAACTGCAGCATTAAATGCCTTATCAACATCATCAACTAATAGTGCAACATCTTTAACACCATCACCATGATTTTTTACAAACTGGGCAGCGCCTGTACCTTCTTTATAGGAACCTGTGAGGACTAAACGGATATTCCTTTGTTGGAGGACATAGGAAACGGTTTCACGATTTCCTGTTTCAAGGCCAGAGTATGCTACCGGCTTAAACCCGAATGCTGTACAGAAAAAATGACAGGCTTGTTTTGCATTACCTGTGTAAATTTCTATATAGTCGACATCCCTAACAGGAAAGAAATCGTTAACAAGTTCTTCGGCTTTTAAGCGTTTTTCTTTCATTTATATTCCTCCTATTATCTTTTAATTAATAATATTCAGAATATATATTAATTGATACTGACGTGTCCCATCAAGAGCAGGGGGTAAAGCAGTAACGCTGTTGAGTAATAAAGATTTGTCAGTCCTTTTTACCAACGAACACCAGCGGTTTTCTTTTTCGAGCTAGTGGGGTATCTCCACTTTCCCCAACGCCTGCCTCTTTCCATTTTCGGGCAAGTGGGAGTTCTCCACCTTACCCGAACGCCAGCGTCTTTCCTTTTTCGGGAAAGTGGGGGCTCTCCACTTTCCCCAACGCCAGCCCTTTTCTTTTTTCAGGCATGTGGCTTCTCTCCACTATGCCAATAACACACTAAACAAAAAGAAACAGCCCCATAAAAAGGCTGTTTCTCCATTGTTTTATGACAATACCGCACGGTCGCTGGCCATTTGAACGCCGCGAATTCGTTTAAATTCTTCTAATAATCCCTCAATCGTTAGGTTTTTCTTGTTTTCAGCATCAACTTCTAAAATGATTTGACCTTTATCCATCATGATTAAGCGATTTCCGAGATCAATTGCTTGCTGCATATTATGGGTAACCATTAACGTTGTAAGCTGATATTTCCCAACAATCTCCCGCGTTAGGTTGGTAATTAATTCCGCTCTCGATGGGTCCAGTGCAGCCGTGTGCTCGTCAAGCAATAAAATAGAAGGTTCAGTGAATGTGGCCATTAACAGCGATAATGCCTGTCGTTCTCCTCCTGACAACAATCCTACCTTTGCACTTAAACGGTTCTCTAGTCCAAGGTGCAAGGATTCAAGAACTTCTCGGAAATATTCACGTCTTTTTTTCGTGACACCTCTCCTGAAAGTTCTCGTTTTATTTCGGGAGTAGGCCATCGCCAAGTTTTCCTCAATCGTCATGCTGGGTGCAGTACCTGCCATTGGGTCCTGAAATACCCGTCCAATCATTTTTGATCGCTTATACTCTGACATGGTGGTTACATTTTTGCCAGCAATTTGGATTTCACCAACATCGGGTACTAATACCCCTGAAATAATATTCATTAATGTTGATTTCCCTGCACCGTTACTTCCGATAACCGTAACAAAATCACCTGGTTTTAAAGTCAAATTAATATGATCAATTGCAATTTTTTCATCGGGAGTACCTTCATTAAAAATCTTATGAATCTGATTTAATTCAAGCATGGTTCTCCCCCTTTGTCTCAGCCGTTGCCTGTAACATATTCAGCTTCTCTTGTCTTCTCCGCGCTTTACGCTTCTTTTCTTTAGAGTGATCAATCATTTTTGGTGCTGTTAAGGCAATGATAACAATTAATGCTGTAATTACCTTCATATCACCAGGATCTAGAAATTCCACCCTTAATGCAAGAGTAACCACAATACGATAGATAATCGATCCTCCGATAACTGCAAGAGTAGCACGCGCAATCGATTTAGTACCAAACAATGCTTCACCGATAATAACAGAGGCTAAACCAATTACAATCATCCCGATACCCATACCTACATCCGCAAATCCACCTTGCTGTGCTATTAATGCGCCTGAAAATGCAACCAAAGCATTGGATAACCCAAGTCCAAGAATGGTAAGAAGGTTCGTATTAGCAGAGAAACTGCGAATCATTTGTTTATTGTTACCGGTTGCTCTTACAGCAAGACCAATTTCCGTTTGTAAAAATAAATCGGTCAGCCATTTAATTACGAAGGTTACGATAATCATAAAAATTAGAATTCCCCATGTATCAGGAAGGCTTTCCCCAAGACCCACCATCGTTAACAAACCATTAAAAAAAGAATCTACTCCCATATTTTCGAAAATCCCACCGATTTGTGTGAAAGAAGTTTCCGTATTTAATAAGGGAATGTTTGATCTTCCCATTATTCTAAGATTAATAGAATATAAGGCAATCATCATTAAAATACCGGAAAGCAAATTATTAATTTTCCCAAAGGTATGCAGCAGTCCTGTCATACAGCCTGCTGCAAAACCTGCAAATAGTGCAAATATAGTGGCTAAAAACGGATTAACCCCGCCAGCTATCAAGACTGCTGACAAAGCTGCACCTGTTACAAAACTCCCATCTACCGTTAAATCCGGAAAATCCAGGATACGAAAGGAAAGATAGACGCCCAGTGCCATAATCGCGTAGATGATACCTGCTTCAAATGATCCAAATATGGCTATAAACATTGAGATCATCCTTTCTTTAAGTCTTTGTTCTAATTGAATAAGATCCTAATGTAGTGATGAAGGAGTCAACCATGTTAGCGGCTGACTCCCAGCTTTAAAACTGTTTATTATTCCCCTTCGTAAAACTCACCAAGGTTTTTCCATTCCTCTTTCACTTTAAGCCCCTGTTCTTCTGCAGCTTTCTTATTAATAACAAGCGTTAAGCTGCTTGGCAATTCTACTGGAATTTCAGAAGGCTTCTTATTCCCGCTTAAAATTTCAGCCGCCATTAAACCTGATTGATAGCCAATATCGAAATATTCAAAGCCACTCGCAGCAACTGCACCTTTTTTCATCGAATCTAACTCACCAACAAATAAAGGGATTTTTTTGCTGTTTGCAACTGAAATAACAGACTCAAGAGCAGAAACAACCGTATTATCTGTTGGAATATAGATAGCATCAACACGACCCACTAAGGATTCAGCAGCCTGCTTTACTTCAGCAGAGGTAGAGACAGACACTTCCACTAGCTTAGCACCTTTATCTTCAGCTAATTTTTTCACTTCTTCCACTTGTACGATAGAGTTCTGTTCACCAGAATTATAGATAACACCAATTTTTTTCGCTTTTACTTCTTCTGTAATAAAGTTTATCGTTTTTGCTGTTCCATCAGGATGGTTATCGGTTGTACCAGTGATATTTTCACCCGGCTGATCAAATGACTTTACTAATTCAGCACCCACAGGGTCCGTTACAGAAGTAAAAATAATTGGGATCTCCTTCGTAGCATTTAATGCACCTGTTGCACTTGGAGTTGCATTAGCAAAAATAAGATCGACTTTATCCCCAACAAAATTATTAGAAATCGTTTGAACATTTGCCGATTCACCTTGAGCATTTTGCTCGTCATACTTAACATTAATACCTTTATCCTTTAATGCCTTTTTAAATCCTTCAGTTGCGGCATCCAATGATGGATGTGTAGCATATTGGGATATCCCAATTTTAAATACCTTTTCCCCTTCTTTTTCTGTTCCCCCAGCTGATTCTTTGCTGCCGCACCCAGCAAGCATTATCATTCCTGCCAAGGCAAAAGACAATGCCTTTACACCCTTTTTCATGTTTACATCCCCCTAATACCTGTTTTATAATTTTTTAAAAATTTATTATATTATAAAAGTTATTCTAGTATTTTTTTAGATTAAAAGCAATAGAATTCCCTAAAAATTATTTTCCGCTTTAAAGCGACAAATTTTTCAACTATTCTAAAAAAACAAAAAGCCCCCAGTAACGCGGGAGCTTAGCGGTAACCTATTCAATTATCTAGTTAATAATATTTATCTTCCAATCCTGTGTCTGCTCTAATAATTTATCGATTTCTATTGTTTTCAACTTATTTATGCATTTCTCAGATGTTAGATTTGCAGTTTTCTCTAGCAGCTTATCGATATCAATCATAATAGTTCCCATATCTAACCTCCATTGTATATTTACCAAAGTATTCGTACCCTAGTGGACATTTGTGGGGGTGAAACAAAAGAAAATCCAATGGACCTAGTCCCTATTATTGTTGTTAGAATAGGTATGCTAAAGTTTAATGATTATTCATCATTAAAAGTAGTTCATATAAAAATACAACTTTTTGTACAAACTAATCCTATATGGGAGGTGTAAGTTCAAAATGAAATTGAAAATAGTGGTAAGTTTATCAATTTTTACATTGCTATTATCTGGTGCTTGGTTCCTGAATAAGCACCAAAATTATCATCAATTTAATGAGGTCGACTCTTATATCAATAACCAGAATATAGTTCCTATGAATAATGAGTTCACTCCGCTGAATACCAATGTAAGCAATGAGAACACTAATATCCAATGGAAAGTATATATGCCATTTAGACCAAGAGAATATGTTCGGATTATAGGCTATTAATAAGAAAAGTGTTCCAAACATAATTCGGAACACTTTTTTTATTGTTATTAGTCAACAGATGATTTCTCCATTACCTTGTTATTATATTCTTTCAAGTCGTCTCTTACACTCTTGTCCCAAAGTTTTATTCCTGAATTATAGGCAGCCCTGTTAATTAAATGACCAGCAATCGGAGAAGTCATAAAAAGGAAAATAATTCCTAAGATTAGCCTCGAATTAAAATGACCTTCCAGAGCAAAAAAGTATAAAAATGTTCCCAATAGAATTGACATTACTCCAAGTGTAGCAGCTTTGGAGGCCGCATGATTTCTCGTATAAACATCTGGGAGTCTTATCACGCCAATAGTAGCAATTAGGCAAAATAGGGATCCAACTAAGATAAAGAATCCAATGAGAAAATCAATGATTACGCTCACGTTCGATAATAACCCCCTTTTCCAAATACTTAGCAAACGCCACTGTTCCAATAAAGGCAAGAATACCGATTAAAAGAATGATTTCGAGAAAAGCATGAGAGTCTAAAACGACTGATATCAATGCTGTAATGGCAACAAGATTCACACCCATTGCATCCAATGCAATCACTCGGTCAGCGACACTGGGACCTTTTATTACCCGATAAATTAATCCAAGCATCGCGATGGAGCAGAATAACAAAGCTATTCGAATAATAATTTCTATCATTACCTGCTCACCTCCAAAATAGCTTTTTCAAAGGAATTCTTAATACTATTGATCTCGTCTTCGACTTCCCCAATATTCATCGCATGAATAAAAAGCGTTTTATTATCGTCTGAAACATCAATCACTAATGTACCTGGCGTTAATGTTATTAAACTTGAGAGTAAAGTGATTTGCCAATCTTTCGTAAGCTCTGTGTCCATTGAAAAAATAGCTGGCCTCATATCTAATTTAGGTTTTAAAACAATCTTTACAATGGCTATATTGGACAAGATTAATTCCTTAATAAAAATAAAGATCAGCTTTATAAAAGACCATAATCGAAATAAATAAAAACGGCCATGGAAGTAACGTCGCAGCACAAATATGACAAGGAGTCCAAAAATATATCCTTTTATAAAACTAACGGGATCATAGGAAACCTTAATAAACATCCATAATAGGGCTAATACCACATTCAATAAAATTTGAAATGCCAAAACTTATTCACTCCTTTAAGACAGCATTAATATAGATATCGGGATCTAATAAAGTTTCGGCTGCCTGAGAAATATACGGCAATATGGATTCAGACCCAATTCCGTAAAGAGCAGAAATCATTACTAATATAACTGGAGCAATAAGCAATTGTTTGACAGGTGCTTTTTCCTCACCATTGTAAGTACGGTCCTTCCCCCAAAAACCGTTAATAAAGATTTTCATAACCGAAAACAGAACGAGTAAACTAGACATTAAGACAATAAAAGCACCTGTAAAGCTTTCTCCCTCAAATCCTCCTTGCACAATAAGAAGCTTTCCAACAAAGCCACTCAATGGCGGAATCCCTGCAAGAGCTAAGGCAGCAATAAAGAACGTCCAACCAAGGCCTGGATAACGGGTAATTAATCCGCTAAAATTTCTTAACTTGCTAGTCCCCGTAATTGAAATGACAATCCCTATTAGTAGAAATAATGCTGCTTTAATAAACATATCATGAATTAAATAGTAAACTGCACCTGATATTGAAGCTGTATTCAAAACAGAAACCCCAAAAAGAATCACACCTACAGCGATAATAATATTATAAATAATAATATTCTTGATGTCCCAGTAAGCAATGGCACCAATAACACCGAACACAATGGACAGAATTGCTAGAACCGAAAGAATACCAAAAGCATCCATATCATGATAAAAGAAAAGCGTATAGGTTCTTGTAATTGAATAAACTCCGACTTTTGTCAATAAAGCACCAAAAATTGCTAATACAGGGGCAGGTGGTGCGTAATAAGATCCCGGCATCCAAAAGTAGAGTGGGAAAATGGCTCCTTTTAATCCAAAAACAATTAAAAACAACACAGCAATCACAGTTAATATTCCTGGCATCCCATTTGCACTAACTTCATTGATTCGACTGGAAATATGAGCCATATTTAACGTACCAATGACGGAATATAAGTAGGCAACCGCAACAACAAATAATGCAGATGATATTACATTGACGAGTAAATATTTAATGGATTCTCTTAGTTGTATCTTAGTTCCTCCTAGTACTAACAAAACATAGGAAGACATAAGCATAACCTCAAAAAACACAAAAAGATTAAAGACATCTCCTGTTGTAAAAGCACCGTTCACACCAACTAATAAAAAGTTAAATACAGCATAATAGTAATACTTTTCACGTTCTACTCCAATCGAATTAAAGGAGTAAAGTAAACAAACAAACGCAATAAGGCTGGTTGTAAGTACTAATAGTGCTGAAAACATGTCAGATACTAACGTAATCCCAAATGGAGCGTCCCAGCTGCTGACATTTAGGGACTGAACCCCATCCGTCCGTACCTTTTGTACAATTCCCCAGCCCGCAATAATCGTACTTAATGAGGAGATGATTGCTACAACTCGCTGAGCCTTGATACTTTTATTCAAAAATATCAATAACACCCCAGTAAACAAGGGGATTAATATAGGTAAAATGATTAAATTAGTCATCTTTCTCAGTTCCCCTCATTTCTTCTAGATTATCTGTCCCTAGTTCTTGGTAGGTTCGATAAGCCAATACTAGGAAAAAAGCTGTCACACCAAAGCTGATTACAATCGCTGTTAATATCAGCGCCTGAGGCAGAGGATCTGAATAGCTTTCCGCATTCCCTCCTAAAATAGGTGCGGCTCCCCTTTTTAGTCCACCCATGGTAAGAATAAGAAGATGGGCACCGTGGCTTAATAGTCCAGTTCCAACAATGATTCGTAACAGACTTTTCGACAGCATCAAATAGGTAGCTGTCATAAATAGAATACCAATTACAAATGCCATAAGAATTTCCATTATTCATCCTCCCCTATTGTTTGAATAATGGTCATAGTCACTCCGACAACAACAAAGTACACTCCCAAATCAAATAACGTGGCAGTATGAAGAGATAACTTACCCAAAAGCGGCAAGTAAACATCCCCAAATGCATGGGTTAAAAATGGAACATCAAAGATGAGAGAACCCGCACTTGTTCCTATTGCAAATAGCAGCCCAATCGCCGTAAGAATCCGGTAGTTTACAGGTAAAATTTTTGCAACTGTTTGGATATCATAGGTTATTAATAGGAGAACAATCGCCCCGGCTGTCATTAGCCCTCCTATAAACCCTCCACCTGGATAATAATGACCCGCTGTAAAAATATAGACTGAATAGAGAGCAATAAAGAAGAGAAGAACTTTTACGGCAGTTTCTAGTATGAGATTGTTTGTTTTTCTCATCCTTCTTTCCTCCTGTTCAATCTTAATTTGATCATGGCAAAGATTCCTAAAGACGCAATGGCCAATACCGTGATTTCAAAGAGCGTATCAAAGCCGCGAAAATCAACTAGTATGACGTTTACCATGTTCTTGCCTGCAGCCTCTGTATAGGTATTCTCCACGTAATACTTTGATATAGAATCAAATAGCTTACTACTATGAGCTGAAAGTGCAATTAAGGTTACAATTCCACCTACTCCAACTGAGATGACGGCATTAGTAAGTCTAAATCTCATCCTTGTCTCAAACTTCCTTAATTTCGGCAAATGATAGAAGCAAACCAGGAATAACGCAACAGAGATCGTTTCTATAACAAGTTGAGTTAAAGCTAAATCCGGTGCTCTAAAGAGTACATAGAATAAAGATACCGTATACCCAACAGCACCAAGCAAAATTATAGAAGTCATTCTTGATCTAGCAAATAGAATACAAATCGATCCCAACACAACAAGAATGGCTAAGGCCACTTCGTATACTCCTATTGTGGAAACATCCCTTGTATCAAATAAAAAGGCATTCTTTTCAATAAGCGTAGTAGAAAGAATAACAATAAAGAACGCAAATATATACACGAGATATGACCTAATCGATCCATTCATATAGGTTTTCGTTAACTTATAGGAGACTGATTGTATCCCTTCCAATAAGAAATCATAAAATCGATTAAGAGTAAGTTTCTCTGGAATTGCTTGATAGATTTTCTTCCATCTAGAATGCGTTTTATAAAGGAGTATTCCTAAAATAATTACACCTAGTGTCATAAACAGTTCTATGTTAGGTCCATGCCAGAATGAAATATGAACCATAAATTCTTCTCCAGCCCCTAGTAAACTTGGTAGAATCGAAGCCATAGCTGGTGAGATGAGACTTTCTGATAAAAGGTTTGGGAAAAACCCGAAAATAATGACAAGTGAAACTAAGATAACCGGTGAAATCAGTAATCCCATTGGAGCTTCATGTGGTTTCTTATCAAGTTTGTCCGGCTGATACTTACCTGTGAATGTTTTGAAAACAAGAATCATGCTATAAACAAAAGTAAAGATGCTCGCAATCCAAGCAAGCACAGGGAATAAGACTCCCCATGTTTCAAGATTAAAGAGATCCATTTCAGTTAAATGAATCATGGCTGTAAAAAACATTTCTTTACTTAGGAACCCATTAAATGGCGGGAGTCCAGCCATTGAGAATGCACCAATAATAGAAATGGAAAACGTAATCGGCATAAAATGCATTAATCCACCCAGTTTACGAATATCCCTTGTTCCTGTTTCATGGTCGACAATTCCAGCTGCCATGAATAAGCTACCTTTAAAGGTTGCATGGTTAATTAAGTGGAAAATCGCTGCTGTAACAGCCACCGTATAAATGTTTTCCTCCAAAAAGTTATAATGAAGAGCCGCTGCTCCAGCGCCAAGCAATGACATGATGAGACCTAATTGGCTGACGGTTGAGAAGGCTAGTATCGCCTTTAAATCGGTTTGTTTTACCGCGAAAATGGAACCCCATATTAATGTAAGTATCCCTGCACTAGTTACTAACCAGAACCAGAGAAAATGTTCTCCAAACACCGGAGTGAAACGTGCTACTAAATAAATTCCTGCCTTTACCATCGTTGCCGAGTGTAAATAGGCACTCACAGGTGTTGGAGCTTCCATTGCGTCAGGAAGCCAAATATAGAATGGAAATTGGGCAGATTTTGTAAAAGCACCAAGCAAAATACAAAGTAACGCAGGCACAAATAATACATGGTTAAAAATAGCATTAGACTGAGATATCAATTCTGTAACACTAAAGGTCCCTGCCATAATGTAAAGAAGGATTATTCCTCCTAACATGGCGAGGCCGCCAAATACTGTTATAAGCATTGATTTTTGAGCACCATAACGGGATTTATCCCGCTCGTACCAGTAACCAATTAATAGAAAAGATGAAAAGCTAGTTAACTCCCAAAATGCATACATCACAATTAAGTTATCCGATAAGACAACTCCTAGCATGGCGCCCATAAAGAGCAGTAAATATACATAAAAGTGGCTGAGCTTTTCTTTATTCTTTGCTAAATAATAGATAGAGTAAAGAACAACCAATGCCCCTATACCTGTGATTAGCAGGGCAAATAAAAGGCCCAGTCCGTCGACTTTTGCTGTAAAATTAATCCCTAAAGACGGAATCCAGTTAATGCTTTCAAGTAATGGTTTCCCTCTCATTGTTTCCGGTAAGAAAGCGAGAAAATAGACGAACAATAAAATAGGTAAGGGCAGCACAAACCATCCTGTATGTATCTGGCGTAAAACTCTGTAAAATAGAGGAATAAAAACAGAAAGGATCAATGGTGCTAAAATCGCTAAATGTAGAGAAGACATGTCAAAACCTCCTTATTTCTGAGACCAACCCTTTGGGTTGCCCGTTAGCTTATGTTTGGAATAAAAGCTCATCTATATATCATTCCACCTCTCCATTCTTTTCATTAATTTTCCTTTTTAATTTTTGGAAATACAAAAAGAGCCTATCGCCAAAGGACATAATTATCCCTTGGTGACAGGCTCCTCCAAAAATCTTTAATATTTAAATATTTATTTAATGTTAACATGACTTTTGTGTCCATTCAATGTTTTTTTACTAAAAAAATAATACAACCATGAACTTCGTCCAAGCTTTCCGAACTGCTATTTCATAAATTGAAGGTAAATAATGAACGGTGGAGGTGGAGAAGGAATGGGTCAACAAGGCGGCGGCAACAAAGCTTTTGCATTAATTGTAGTTTTGTTTATTCTGTTAATTATTGTCGGGTCTGCATTTATTGGGGGCGGATATTAATCAATAGGAATAGGGCTTCAGCGTCAATATGCTGAAGCCTTTTTAAATAAATTGTTGTATCTTCAGTAAAACTATCTGTATGATAGTAACATTACAAAAAATATTGGAGGCACTTATGCTTACTTTTAATGAAAAATTAGCCATCATTGAAACATTTTCAGAATTAGAACGAAAAGACGTCTCACTTAAACGTGTTAATTTCCAGCTGCCCAACAGCGCATCAGACAAGAAAAATATAGTTTATCATCTTCACCCAAATGGTAACGGATTTGTATATGCAGGAAACCTGCCTTCCTATCAAACAGATGACAAGGGAATGGTTAATATTCGTGATTTTTCTGCAGATGAATTAAAGAAATTGATCAAGGAGTCGATTGAATCGTTATTACCCGTAGAAAAGACCCTTGAAGAAGAAGCCATTATCGGTAATCAGGTGGAAGAACGCTGGGTTGATAAGGAAAAAAATCATCTTATTTTAATCAACGAAAACGATACATGGAATATTTACTATGGACTAAACCTTGAAGAAAGCTTCGATACTTACGGTGAAGCAGAAGAATTTTTAAAAGAGGAAGGATTCCGAAGAGTATAGTTACATATTTTAATTCAAGCTGTGCCAAAGCACAGCTTGTTAAATTTAATTAAGTTCAGCGATATATTCAAGTTCCGAATCAATCAATTCATCTAATCGAATAATACTTTGTTTAGCACGTTCATAATCAATACTCCGATAATGGTGCATTCCACCCTCTTCTTCGTCTTTCTCATCCGCCCATTTTACAATTTGCTGCAGCGGTGTACGTACAATATCGTTTGATGGTAAAAAGGAATCGGTATGAAACAGTATGGCTAGAGCAATGGTCTTTGCCTTAACTGGGTTTTCACCCAGGCGAATTAATAATTTGTGTGCTCTTTCTGCCCCTTTTATCGGGTGTATATCATTTTGCTTATATAAATCATAATCCCATTTTCCATTCTTATACCATGTGTAATGCCCCATATCATGTAAAAGCCCCGCTTTTGTCGCAACATCGATATCCTGCTGTTGTTCTTTTGCTAAATGGAAAGCATGATAGGCAACAGCAATTGCATGGGCAATACCGGATCGATTCAAATATTTTTGTGCTATATGATGTTCAAATATGTTAATTAACCTTACATCCCTAATATCAATCTCCTCCACTCCATGCAACATGCAATTTTTTACTATTCATTATATTATAAACATAATTCCAAAGCTACATATTTATTCATTTTTACGAATAAAAAAAGAAGCTTTCATAAGCAATGAAAGCCCCACTTCACTTTTCTAACTATTTATTATTAATTTACAGTTTCAGTGGTATTTATACTTTCTGGAGTCTCTGTTTCACTTGTACTCTCCGTACTTTTTTCAGTATCTGTCGTAACTTCGGTGTCCTTTGTCTCTTTTTTAGTTTTTGGTGCTAAATATTCAAAATCGTTAGGATTGATTGGAGTATATCCCTCCGGTTGGTAGAACCGTAAAAGGTCTTTATAAACAATTTCATCCGATATCTGAAGCTCGACCGCTGCTTTATCGGCAATTTCCTTACATGCGTCAGTTCCTTCGATTAATTCTCCTGTGACGTTACTGTAGCATTTCCCTTTCACCTGAACAATCTCAGGTGATACAAAATCACCATTCCTAAATAAAGCCCAATTCCTGTGTTGAGGAGATAGTAAATCAGACCCAAGTTCCATATAGTCTTTTGTATCAATTCCTAATAAGTGAAGGATGGTTGAACGAACGTCAGCCTGACCTCCATATTGCTCTTGAATTCCACCTTTGACTCCCGGAACATGTATAAGTAAAGGAACTCGCTGCAACCCCGCATTTAATGTTGGAGTGATTTCTTCTACACCAAGTACTTTTGCCATTGCCTCATTGTGATTTTCTGAAATACCATAATGGTCGCCGTACATGACAATAACGGTATTATCGTATAAACCTGAAGCTTTTAGATCATTAAAGAACTGTTCAATTGCTTCATCCATATAATGGGCTGCTTGAAAATACTGGTCAACCACTTTATCCCCGGTATCACCAGCAGGAAAATCTGTATCCTCTGGATCCATTTCAAACGGAAAATGGTTGGAAAGTGTTAAAAACTTCGTATAGAACGGCTGTGGTAAGCTCTTAAGTAATGGCATTGACTCAGTAAAAAATGGTTTATCCTTTAAACCGTAATTCTTAGTGTTTTCCTCTGTCATATTGTAATACTCAGCATCAAAAAATTGATCAAATCCTAATGCCTTATACATCACGTTTCGATTCCAGAACGTTTTATAATTCCCGTGGAACGAAGCAGAATAGTAGCCATTTCCTTTTAAAATTGCTGGCATTGCATGAAAGGTATTTTGAGCTTTGTTAACAAATACAGCACCTTGTGCCATTGGGTATAATCCATTTTCCATCAAAAACTCTGCATCTGATGTTTTTCCTTGACCAGTTTGGTGGAAGAAGTTTTCAAAATAAAAAGCATCATTCCCGTGTACCAAAGAATTTAAGAAAGGTGTTACTTCCTGGCCATCTGGCATTTTATAATCGATGGCGAAGCTTTGAAGGGATTCCATCGCAATATAGATTACATTCATTCCTTTGGCTTTTCCGAAATACTCAGGATTTGGCGCTGCAAAATTGGCCTTTCGGTAATTCTCCACATCCGTAATATCACTGCTGTCAGCTAGTGCACGTTGACCAGATGATTTAATGTTTTGGATCACATCGTAAATAGTAAAGTTATAGGCGCCCAAATATTTAACTAAGTAATTCCTATCAAACGAACGGCTTAAAAGCTGCGGGCGATCCTTTTCAGCCAAACCAAGGTTAAAAAGGAATACAGTGACGGAGAACAATAGAACCACTTTAAATGACCTTTTATGTTCCACCACAGTCTTCTTAAAGACAGTAGCAGCAAGAATAATTAAAATAAAGAAATCCAAAAAGTATAAGAAATCAAACGGAGACATTAACGAAAGGGCACTATCACCCAATTGTCCTGCATTGGTTTTCGTCGACATCAAAACCGGAACTGTAATAAAGTCGCTAAAGAATCTGTAATATGCAATATTCGCGTACAATAAAAACGACAGAATAAAGTTCGTGATAATCAATACTAATTTCATACTCTTTTTGAAGAGTAATGCTAAACCAAAAAAGAACAATGCTGAACTTAAAGGGTTAATAAATAAAAGGAACTTTTGTAAGTTATTATCAATTCCAAGTGTAAATTCAATTTGATAAGCAGCATATGTTTTCAGCCAGAATAAAACAACGGCAATTGCAAAGAAAGCAATCGATCCATTCGTTTTTAATTTAGGCAGTCTAATCTTTTTCATTTCTATTTCTCCTCTCACTTACCAATCATCTTTGGTAAACGAACCTCAATAACTATATCACATTTCAACAAAAATAAATACAAAACACCTTCCATTAATAACCAATTTTTTTCGTCAATTTTCACTATATTTTGCTAGTCAATTAATATGGGGAAAGCTTGGTCAATTTCATCAGAAGGAAAAATTTATTTCTTTAAGCCTTAGGACGATTCGAACTTCATTTATATAAGACGGTGAGAAGCTCATTAAGTTTCATTTTTTTAGGAATCTTTTTCTAAGTAATCATAAACCGTAATTTTCGGGCATGCAATATGATTTTAGTCTTATCTTTTACAGAATATAATACAAGCTGCCCTTTTAGAACTATTAATAATAAAGAAGGCGGTTACAAGTAAACGAATTAAACCCCACAAAAAGGAAATAATAAAATGACACTGAAAAGAGGAGTTGAAGGAAATGAATGTTAACCGTGTAAAGCAAATTTTATCGTCTTCCGCAGATATTGAAGTAAAATATAATGGGGCTTCCGTTTGGATTGACGCATTAAATGAGGATGGAAGAACCGCAACCGTCCACTTAAGAGGACCGCTTGAAGAACGGACAATCGTTGAAATTGGGGAACTTTCCGAAGAATAAAAATACCTCCACCTTGCCTAAGGTGGGGTATTTTTATCTGCAGAGCTTCTAAATCATATCTTCGTTTTCTTTATTTATATCTTTTGGCTGAGGCTTAATCTGTTGATCAAAACCTTTACTAAGAACTTCTCTAGTATTTGTTCCAACGTCTATCTTGGTATTAGACTTAGGAAGCTGACTTAATTCCTTACCTCTTGGCATTGTCTTCACCCCTTATAGTTAAAATGTTCAAGGTGTGGACAATTTAATCAATAATATTACAATGATTGTCGTAAACCTTTGATAGCAGTGTTTGCTAAAAGTTGAATGGTCATATCGTCCATAGGCGGGTTGTGAAGTCCTGCTCTCACATCGCGGTAGTACCGCTGAAGAGGATTTTTCAGTGATAAACTTCTTGCACCCACTAATCTCATTGCCAAATCGACTACCGAGATAGCGTTATTGGTAACTGATAATTTTGCAGCTCCAAGGACTGGGCCCATTACTCCCCTATTTTCCTCATCAGAATCATCCCATTGCTTCGCAACAGCATGCAGGAAATACTCTGATTCCATCAACTTTAGTTCCATCTCCCCTATTTTTTGTCGAACGTTCGGTAATTCAATAATTGAACCCTCGATACTATTAGGAGAATAGTTTAACGCAAATTCTATGGCATATTTTTTCGCAGCTTTTGCAATTCCAAGATAACAAGCTGGAATATGCAGGAGCCATCCGCTGGCTTTTTTACCCTCATGTCCAATCTGCTCTACAAAATATTCTTCTGGGACACTTACATTTTGCAAGATTAAATCATGACTGCCTGTCCCTCTTAAAGCAATGCTATCCCATGTTTCTTCTATTACAATTCCTTTTGCGGAACGAGGAATAAGGAAGTTCCCTATCTTATTTAAGTCCTTTAAGGATGCACTAACAATAAAATAATCTAATACGGGTGCCATGGTAGTAAAAGTTTTTCGACCATTAATAATCCAACGATTCCCTTCTTTATGGGCAGTTGTCTCTGGTTTTCCGCCACGGGTTGGACTTCCTGTTCTGGGCTCTGTGGCTGCACTATTAATTAAGGAACCATTTATTACGTCTAGACAGATTTTTTCAAAGACATTTTCACTCCAAGAATTTTTTTCTGAGAGGTTTTTGATGATCCCCATATGCCAGCCAATGGAAAGTGCCGTCGCTCCATCTCCCTCAGCTATTTTTTCTTGGAAACGCAGCATATCAAATAAAGAAATTTCCTTTCCCCCATACTTCTTAGGAACTGTTAACGAGGTATACCCAGAGTCTTTTAAATCTTGAATATTTTGATAGGGAAAACCTCCCTCAATATCAACTTGATGTGCTCTTAATAAAAATTGTTTAGTTAGGGTGTTCATAAGCTCAAGCTGTTCATCAAACGATTTTTTATCTTGGAATTTCATAAATCCTTCCCCCTATTTTACGGATGTTTGAAGGAGTAACCTTCCCTTTGTATGATTGACTATGATATTACACGATTAAGGAGTATTTTTCCATTTTTAAAAGTTAGTACTAAACTACTAGTTTAGTGTCATAACTCACAGTTAAATATTCAAATTTGTTCTATAATCAATATGAAAATTTCCCAAAGTGCTCTGTATTTGAAAAGCTTTAGTTGTATAGCCTTTTTATGGAAATACTACACTTTATTGGAAATGAAGGGGGATTGGAATGTCGCGAGGTGCAAAACAATTATTTCTTCAAACCACAAGCCTGGTGGCCGGTTTCATGGTTTGGGTGCTTATCTCATCACTCATGCCCTATATTCAAACAGATATTCAGCTGTCTTCAACTCAAATTTCCTTAGCCACAGCTATACCAATAATACTTGGATCTTTACTTAGAGTACCTATTGGGTATTGGACGAATCTGTTTGGAGCAAGAACTATATTTACAATTAGTTTTATCCTTTTATTGCTGCCTATTGGGATTTTAAGTATGGCAAACTCTTTTATTATGCTAATTTTCTGTGGATTACTCCTCGGCATTGGAGGTGCTGTTTTTTCTATCGGTGTGACCTCCCTGCCAAAATATTATTCAAAAGAAAGACATGGGATTATTAACGGAATTTATGGAGCTGGAAATATTGGAACCGCCCTTACAGCATTCGCCGCACCCGTGCTGGCAAATACATTTGGATGGAGAACGACGATACAATTATTCCTTCTTGTTGTCCTAATCTTTGCTATCTTGAATTTTCTCTTTGGTGATAAGAATGAACGAAAGGCTAACATATCTTTAACAGAACAAATAAAGGAAGTATATAAAAATGAAAAACTTTGGTTTTTAAGTTTATTCTATTTCATTACATTTGGGTCGTTTGTTGCCTTCACGGTATATTTGCCTTCTTTCTTAGTAAATCATTTTGATTTAGAGAAGGCGGATGCAGGTTTACGAACAGCGGGCTTTATTGCTTTGGCTACTTTATTTCGACCAATCGGCGGGTGGCTCGGTGATAAAATGAATCCATTTTTTATTTTAGTGGGGGTATTCACTGGACTAACTTTCGCAGGTTTTTTACTAGCCTTTACTCCGTCCCTGCCTATTTATTCATTTGGCTGTTTATTCGTGGCCATCTGTGCAGGTCTCGGGAATGGTACTATTTTTAAATTAGTTCCTTTATATTTTTCAAAACAAGCAGGCATTGTGAATGGTATTGTTTCGGCAATGGGCGGGCTTGGAGGATTTTTTCCGCCAATCATTTTAACCATTTTCTTTAATTGGACTGGACACTATGCAATTGGCTTTATGTCGCTCTCAGAGTTTTCATTAGCAAGTTCCATATTAGTCGTTTGGCTCTACTTTAGGGAAAAGCAGGATATCTCCGCAAAAATTGTCAATCATGCTACGGATGGAATTACTGTTACAGATAAAAATGGAATTATCCAAAGTGTAAATCCTGCCTTCACCAAAATTACCGGATATTCTATGGCTGAAGTTGTCGGTAAAACACCTAGCGTACTTCAATCAGGTGAACATGATAACACTTTTTATAAAAAGATGTGGGATAGTTTGATCAATGCCGGCTACTGGGAAGGATTCATTTGGAATAAACGAAAAAATCAAGAAATCTATCAAGAATGGCTAACCATCACGGCCATTAAAGATGACAGTGGTGAAACCAAGAATTATGTTGCTATGTTTCATGAAACTGATGATCAAAAGAAGTAAGACCTTCCTCAGGGGGTCTATTTTTTTCAAAAAAAATGCTGACTTACGCGCTAATTATTACAACTTTTTGACTATCCCCCTAAGTTCACAGTTCCTTCACTATTTTTGTGACGTACGTCACTAAAATCATGTTAGCATGTGTTTTATAGTGATTATACAAAGAACATTCACTTTAAAAAATGTGGATTTGAGGAGAGATAAATATGGCACGAATTAATTATTGGAATCCTGAGGACGAAAAGTTTTGGAACGAAGAAGGAAAAAAACATGCGAAGCGTAATCTATGGATTTCTGTACCATCCTTAATGCTTGCATTCATTGTTTGGCAAATTTGGTCTGTAGTGGCTATTAGACTTAATGATATTGGCTTCTCTTTCACAGATGAACAATTATTCACATTAGCAGCGATCCCAGGACTTGTCGGAGCAACCCTTCGCTTTGTTTATACCTTTGCAGTCGGTTCAATTGGTGGAAGAAACTGGACAGTCATCTCAACAGGCGTATTAGCCATTCCTGCAATTGGTATTGGATTTGCGGTACAAAATCCTGACACACCATTTTCGATTATGTTATTGTTAGCGGCACTTTGTGGTCTTGGTGGAGGTAATTTTTCTTCTTCATCAGCAAATATCAGCTTTTTCTTCCCGAAAAAGGAAAAAGGGACAGCATTAGGTATTAACGGCGGTCTAGGGAACATGGGCGTTTCTGTAGTACAATTTGTTACACCATTAATCATTACAACAGGTGCTTTTGCTTTTGCAGGTAAGGGTCAAGTTTTAGCAAACGGTCAACAAATCTGGGTACAAAACGCAGCATTCATCTGGGTAATTCCAATTATAATCATGACAGTACTTGCTTATTTCAAAATGGATAATGTACCAGGTGCTAAACAATCTGTAACTGATCAATTTGTAATTGTTAAACGTAAACACACTTGGATTATGACAGCATTGTATATCGCTACATTCGGTTCATTTATTGGTTATTCAGCGGCTTTCCCGCTTTTATTGAAATCACAGTTCCCTGAATATATCTCATTAGCGTTCTTAGGTGCATTAGTAGCGGCGGCAGCTAGACCTGTAGGCGGCTGGATTGCTGATAAATTAGGCGGCGCGCGAGTTACAGCCTATGTATTTGTTGCAATGACAATTGGAGCTTTAGGTGTTATTTACTTCTTGAATCTTAAACAGTTCGCTGGTTTCTTAGTTTCATTCCTTGTATTATTCCTTGCCTCTGGTATTGGATCTGGTTCAACATTCCAAATGATCCCAACCATTTTCATACCAAAAGAAGCTGCACCAGTAATCGGTTTTTCTGCAGCATTTGCTGCCTATGGATCATTCTTAATTCCAAAGCTTTTTGGATGGAGTATTAAAACAACAGGTTCATACGTAACAGCGTTCTATTTCTTCATTGCCTTCTATGTGATTGCGTTTGCGTTAAACTATTTTTACTATCAAAGAAAAGCTGCAGCAGTTAAACAAATGGTCAAGCAAGCCGGATAATCCAGTTTAATAAGATATCCAAACCCTAGATTTCATGTATGAGATCTAGGGTTTGCTTTTTATTGCAACTGAAGACATGAGGACAAATCTTTTCGCCTCCTGTAAGATTTGTCCCCTAGAACCCTTATTGAGGACAAATCTTTTCGCCTCCTGTAAGTGATTCGTCCCCAAGAACCCTTATTGAGGACAAATCTTTTCGCCCCCTGTAAGTGATTTGTCCTCAAGACCCCTTATTGAGGACAAATCTTACTGTCTTCTGTAAGAGATTCGTCCCCAAGAACCCTTATTGAGGACAAATCTTATCGCCTCCTGTAAGTGATTTGTCCCCAAGAACCCTTATTGAGGACAAAACTTATCGCCTCCTGTAAGTGATTCGTCCCCAAGAACCCTTATTGAGGACAAATCTTATCGCCTCCGGTAAGTGATTCGTCCCCAAGAACCTCTATTGAGGACAAGTCTTATCGCCTCCTATAAGTGATTTGTCCTTAAGCAATTCTAATAGGCCGACAATAAAAATAAAAGCACGGAAAGTTTCCGTGCCTTCGTTTTAAATCCGGGATATGGCTACTGCACATGCTTTGTATTCTGCGGTTCCTGATATCGGGTCATATTCGTTAAGTGTTAAAACATTCGTAGGTGTTTCGCTCCAATGGAAGCTCATGAATACAAGACCTGGAACGACTTGATCCGTGATTTTTGCCTTCACTTTTAGCTCTCCTCTTCGAGAACGAACATGAACCAATTCACCGTCACTAATCCCTAGTTCTTGGGCATCGTCTGGATGAATATCAACTGTCTCCTCTGTTTGCTTAACTTTTACACCAGCTGCATAGTAACGAGTTTGCGAATGAGTATTATAGGATTCGTATCGTCTGCCTGTTGTTAGTGTAAATGGATATTCAGCATCTGGAAGTTCCAACGGCGGTGTGAAATCTACCGGGACGAATGGTGACTTTTTCCCAGCTGTCTCCTGATTGTGAAATCTCTCATGCATAACAAATGTACCCGGATGGTCTTCTGTAGGACATGGATAATGAATACTGTATTCTTTTTCAAGTCTTTCATAAGAAATACCGCCATACATCTCCCAAGCAATTTTTCTCACTTCATTCCAGATCTCTTCACTGTTTGAATAACTCATTGGATATCCCATGATTGTTGAAAGTTCACATAATATAACCCAATCTTCTTTTACATTTGGACCTGGGTCAACAGCTTTGCGGACTCGTTGAATCCTCCTGTCCGTATTGGTGTAGGTTCCTTCTACCTCCCCCCATGAACATGCGGGAAGAACGACATCTGCCATTTCCGCAGTTTCTGTTAAGAAAATATCCTGCACAATCAACAAATCTAGTTTTTTCATAAGCTGCTTCGTATGGTTCATATGAACATCCGCAAGTAATGGATTTTCGCCGATTATATAGAGCGCCTTCAACTCACCATCTTCGAGCCGGTCAAAGGTTCTAGTTTGCGTGTCACCCGCATGAGGATTGAGTGAAACCTTCCATTCTTTCTCATAACGCACACGGAATTCTTCATTCGCTAAACTCATTGCCCCGGCCAGCTGGTTAGGCAGACATCCCATATCCCCCGCACCTTGAACATTATTTTGCCCGCGCAAAGGCATTATTCCTGTTCCCTGCCTGCCGATATTTCCAGTCAATAAAGCAAGATTGGCAATATCAAAGACATTATTAACACCACAATGGTGCTCTGTGATTCCAAGTGTATAAGCAATCATAGAACCGCTTGCATTCGCATATTCTCTTGCTGTGGTTACGATATCCTCTGCGCTTAAGCCAGTAATTGAGGCCGCAAATTCAGGTGTATACCTCTCTACCTGTCTCTTTAATGACTCAAAATCAATTGTAAATTGCTGAATGAATTCTTCATTATATAAGTTTTCTTTAATAATCACCCGTAGGAATGCATTGATGAGTGCGATATCGGTCCCAACATTAATTTGAAGATGACGATGAGCAAATTTGACCATATCAATTTTTCTCGGATCAATGACAATTACCTTCAAACCATTCTTTATTGCTTTTTTAATACGGTTCGCAATAATAGGATGCGCCTCTGTTGTGTTTGATCCCATTAACAGCAAGACTTCTGCTCTGTCAAAATCCTCTAGAGTATTTGTTGGGAAACCGCTTCCAAATACAGTTGCCAGACCGGCAACGCTCGGAGCATGTCACGTTCGGTTACATCCGTCGATATTATTACTGCCAATCACTGTTCTCATAAACTTTTGTGTAATATAATTGGATTCATTGGTTGTTCTAGCACAGGCAAACATCGAAATCGCATTTGGTCCCCATGTATCTCTAATTGCAGATAATTTATCTGCAATAAACTGATATGCCTCTTCCCAACTTGTTTCTACCAATTCCCCTGCTTTTCGTATGAGCGGATTAAATAATCTTTTGTTTGAGTGAACATATTCATAGGCAAATGCACCTTTTACACAGGTCTGCCCCTTGTTTACGGGTGCCTCTTTGTCACCGCGAATTTTCATAATTCGATTATCTTTTACTTCAAGTACTAAACCGCATCCTGTACCGCAATAACCGCAAATAGTTTTGACAAGATTTGCTTCTCCCAAAGTTTCCCCTCCTAATAAACATTAATACTTATATAAACATATTAATCTATTCAACCTAAAAGTAGCTTTAATTTTTCAAAAAATAATTGTCTATTTTTTGAAAAATTGCAATAAAAAAACGGAAGAGAGTATCTTCCGTTTCATCATGCTGGTTTCGCCGGCAGAAGGATATTAAAGGTGGTACCTTTATTTGGTTCACTTTCTACAAACACTTTTCCATTATGATTTTCAATAATTTTAAAACTAACCATCAAGCCTAGTCCGTTTCCATTTTTCTTCGTCGTATAGAAAGGTTCACCAAGCTGTTTTAGTTTTTCCTTTGGGATACCAACTCCTGTATCCTGAATCGAGATTTGAACATTGTTATCATGAATCACAGTTTTAACATGCAAATCCCCGCCATTTGGCATCGCTTCGATACCGTTTTTGATAAAGTTCAAGAATACTTGCTTTAATCGGTTTTCATCACACTCAATCTGAATAATTTCATGAGAGCAATCAAATGAAAGTTTTACATGCTTCTTCCTTGCTTCAAATTCAAGCAGCGAAACCACATTTTTTATAACTGGAACAACATTTTTTTCTTCTAATTCCACCATCTTCGGTTTTGCCAATACCATGAAATCTTCAACTATCGTATTAACTCGTTCAATTTCATCAAGAATAATATTGATAAACTCAAGACGCTCTGGATCTTTTTCATCTAATGTAAGGAACTCTGCATAACCTTTCATAGATGTAAGCGGATTTCGGATTTCATGTGCTACACCTGCTGCTAATTGTCCAACAGCTGCCAGCTTATCTTGGCGATGGAGGACTTCTTCTGTTTTCTTACGTTCCGTAATATCATTCCTGATCGCTACATATTGGTATGGCTTTGCACTATCATTCAAGAAAGGAACAATTGTTGTATCCACCCAATAATATGTTCCATCCTTTGCTTTATTTCTTATTTCACCCTTCCAGACCCTTCCTTCGCCAATTGTTTTCCATAAATCCTTGAAAAACAGCTTGGAATGATGACCAGAATTTAATATGCTATGATCTTTCCCGATAATCTCTTCACGGCTGTATTTCGATATTTCACAGAATTTATCATTCACACTTGTTATATTTCCTCTGGCGTCTGTAAAAGCCACAATAGTTGATTGGTCAAGCGCAAAGCGAATATCTGTATTATCTTTTATTGATTCTTTTAGGTGTTCTTCTGCCCTTTTTCGATCAGAAATATCGGTGCGAATGGCAACATATTGATATGGCTTCCCTTTTTCATTTAAAAAAGGAACAATTGTCGTATCAACCCAATAAAGTTTTCCATCTTTAGCGCGGTTACATATTTCTCCCTTCCAAACATCTCCCTGGCCAATTGTCCGCCATAGGTCTTTGAAAAATTCCTTTGAATGGTAGCCTGAATTTAATAACCTATGATCCTCACCAAGTAATTCCTCACGACTGTATTTCGATATTTCGACAAACTTATCATTTACACTTGTAATTTTTCCCTTTTGGTCCGTAATCGCAATTATCGATGATTGGTCAAGCGCAAAGGTAATATCCCGTGTTTCTTTTATCGATTCCAACAGCGCCTTTTCCGCCTTCTTACGACTGGTTATATCTGAACGAATCGCTATATACTGTATTGGATTACCTTTTCTGTCTAAAAACGGGACTATAGTTGTATCTACCCAATAAATTGACCCATCTTTCGCTTTATTCCTAATCTCTCCCCGCCATATCTTGCCGGACTGAATGGTCGACCACAATTTCTGAAAAAACTCTTTTGAATGATACCCCGAATTTAACAGTCGATGGTTTTTTCCAACAATTTCTTCTTTCTTATACTTAGAGATTTCTTCAAATTTATCATTTACAAATACAATCGTTCCTTTAGGATCTGTAATGGTCACAATAGTCGAAGCATCTAAAGCCGCTTTGATATCCTTCAAGTTAGTATCAGATTCGGCAAGCTGCTTACTAATCAGCGTACTTGAGGCAATTAATCCGCTAATAATTAAAATTGTCACAAAAAATACCAAATAGATTATAAATGTCTCTTCATTGATTGGCCCATTTACTGTATTATTGGCCGAACTAATCGTTGACGCTCTTTTTAAAAGAAAATGACCTTCTGCAATTGCAGCTGAAATAATCAGCGAGCTAATTGGTTTTAACCAAGTTTGATTACCCTTTGAGTAGGTTTTTAATGAAAAAAGAATCCATAAAGACAATAAAAAAGACCCAAATATCATTATTCCGGAAAATAAATAAAGCGGAATATTGTATTCAAAAGTCATGTTCATAGCGTAAATACTTATTATATGAATAGAAAAGACAGCTGTCGTTAAAAAGAGACTTCCCAAAATTAAATGGATACTTTTAATCTCTTTTCTAAATAAAGGAATGAAAGCCATGCCCGAGAATGCAATCCCAATAAAGATAGATAATATCGTTAGAGGCAGTTGGTAACTTGAGAAGCGAGTAATATCTGCCGCAATTAAACCAACGAAATTCATAACCCAAATCCCAACACCCATTGCCAGCGAGCCGCCAAGAAATAAAAGCCGTTTGTTATTCTTTGAATTTTTAACTAGAGTAAACATATCTAAACCGGTATATGAAGCCATAATCGTTAACCCTATGGCGATAACTACTAAAAATGGATGAAATTCTGCCGATACTGAACCCATATACAGTACCTCCTCTTTTGACCTATCTTCTCTGATTGTAATGTAAACAATCAGACTAGGGAAGTGTTTTTGTTCACAAAATTGTCGAATTTATATTATTTCATCTATAATTAGCAAATTCAACATACATTAATTGGAACTGAACTGCACAACATGTAAATATATGATATTTGTATCATTTTTCAAAAAATATAAATTATTTTTGAAAAAGGACTACACAAATTTGTTTTTTTTGATTATACTGTACTACAACAGATGAAATCTTAATAAACTGTATTAAAAAAGGAGGAGAATTTTAAATGTTAATGAATCCAGTTGAATTTTTCCGTACTTTACCAAAGAAGGAATGTCCAGAATGTGGGCAACACATGGAAGAACAAGCAGAAAGCTACTTAATGGAATGTGACCGCTGTTTATCAAAAAGAGAAGAATAAAGAGACAAAAATTTTTGGTAATACTGTACTACAACAAGCAAAAAGTTAATACACTGTATTAAAAAAAGAGGAGGTTATCTCAATGTTAATAAGCCCAGTAGAATTTTTTCGTAATTTGCCAAAAAAGGAATGCCCACAATGCGGGCAGCATATGGAAGAACAAGCAGAAAGCTATTTAATGGAATGCGATCGCTGTTTAACCCATAAAGACGAATAGCAAAAGGTCCCATGCTTCCCTAACTGGGGAGCTTTTTTGTTGGAAATTTATGCAGGAATAAACCTTATACACAAAGCAAAAGATTATAAAAGGAGGTGTTTGTAATGGCTAAAGAGTCTAGTTCATCCAATAAGAAGCAAACATCCATACATGGTGGTATTTATCCCTCTGAAAAATACGTTCCTGGTGAGTCCGTTGACCAACATAAGGAACTTGAGGATGCCAATATTATGATTACCGGAGATGAAATTCGCCAGCAAAATGAAAATCTTTAATTGAGGAAGGTAAACGGATATGGATATAGTTGATATTTCGAGTGCTAAACCTGGAGATGAGGTGTTTGTAATCTATCGTAATCCACATGTACCAACTGTTGCGAATATAAGACCTGCGGAAATTGTCGCTCACCCGAAAGACCCAAATTCACTTGCGTTGTTCTTAAACGAAACTTTTCATGTGATTGAAGACGATGACGCTCTTTTTCCTACTTCTGAATCAGCACAACAAGCATTTGAGGGTCATTTCTTTGATTTTGGAGATGAATAAAAGACTGTCATTTATTTTGACAGTCTTTTTAATACTAATTAGATTTTCGGAAGCTCTCTTATTTCTGCAGCCATTTCGTTTCCACACATTGGGCAAAGCAAGTCGTCTGTTACAAAATCCTTTCTCATCCAGCCTATACAAGCACTATCCATACAAGAGTAGATCTCAGTTTCAAGCATTATTACTTCAACTTCTTCATCCTTAGCCCTTTTACCGTAAAATATGGGAACCGCCTCCTTTTTTTATAGTATGTACCAAAAATGTCCTTTTCATAGCAAAAAAACATTCTTTACCAAAACATTATAAGGAAGGAATAAATAGAAAATGAAAATCAATGAAAAAAAATTAACAGTAGTGGGAACCGATATAGAGGAAGTAAAGAGATTAAATAACCAATCAGGTTTAAGTTATAACCAAGTAAAACAGCTTCTAGCAGAAAAATATGCAAATAAGAGGTAGCCTTCCAAATTGGAAGGCTACCTCTTTAGAAATCGCTATGTTTAATAATGATTTCAGAGTCATGCCTTTTAGAAAGTATTTTACTTTTTTTCCTGTTCTCTTTTGATTCAAAAATAATATCAAAATCATAATCGGAAGGGTATAGTTCTTCAGCTTTGATATAAAGATTTAATCTTTTGTGATTAATGGTAATTTTTTCACCCTTGACCTGTACTATATAGTTCCCTTGTTTGTCAGGACCGCCATAAACAATCCCAAATTCATTCGTTGGTGAAATCTTAACATTGTCACCTTTACTATATTCATCGATCATTCCGTCAGGATAGATAGTCTTTTTTCTATTTTTATATTTGTTAATAATCACTTGTTTTTCTAATTCCTTCAGCTTCAAACGGTCGGTTTCCTTGTTGTCATAGGTCATAATTTCTTTATACGTAATTTGATGTGCCCGCTCTATGATTTTCGGATGGATTCCTAGTTTTAAGGCGATTGCAAATGCTTGACTCTCTCCTCCTCTGCCTATATTTAGCCGATAGGTCGGACTGAGTGTCTCAATATTAAATTCCATCGATCCGTTAATAAACCCCGGATGCTCATCAGCAAACTCTTTTATTTCACTATAGTGGGTAGTAGCGAAAAGCATTGCTCCTTTATGGTAGAGTTGTTCTAATATCGCAGTCGCAAGTCCCATTCCTTCTCCTGGATCAGTTCCAGAACCCAGCTCATCTAAAAGTACCAAGGTTTGATCATTAGTATCCTTTAAAATTTCAATGATGTTAACGATACGCGAACTAAATGTACTAAGATTTTCAGTAATGCTTTGACCATCACCAATATCAACAAGGATACGCTGAAATATACTAAGATTACTTTCTTCGGCAGCTGGGATATGGAGACCACACTGGACCATGAGTGTCAATAATCCTACCGTTTTAATACTTACCGTTTTACCACCAGTATTTGGGCCCGTTATAACGAGTGCACTTTGACCTTCCATCATCTCTAATGATAACGGAACTGCCTTATCACCTAAGAGCGGGTGTTTTGCTTGTAGTAATTTAATTTGCTTCTCTTCATTAACCTTAACCTTTGTGCCATTAATAGACCGGCTGTATTTCGCCTTCGCAAACACAAAATCATAATGGACCATTGTTTCGATAGCTGTCCGAATTGGCTGCTCTTTCTCCTCTACAAGCCCCGTTAGATAGGTCATAACTTTTTGGACTTCAACATCCTCATCTGCTAGCAGCCAGGTTAATTGTTCTGAATAGAGAGCAATTTCTTCAGGTTCAATAAATAAAGTTGATCCTGAAGCTGAAGTATCTAAAACAGACCCTTTAATTTTATTTCTATATTCCTTCTTAATAGGTATTACATATCTGCCATCTCTTTGGCTTACCACGTTCTCTTGAAGAAAGGTTTTATATTTATTCGAGCGAATAAGCTGCATGGTTTTTTCTTTTAGCCGTTCCTCATGAATAGCGATCTGTTTTCTAATTTTCAATAACTCTTTTGTTGCATAATCATCTACCCTTCCATTGCGAATACAACGATTAATTTCACCTGCAAGTTCCGGCAGTTCCTCTATCGCTGCTACGTATGATGAAACTCTTGGAGCATAAAATTCTTTGTCCTTCATAAACCTGCGCATTTTCCCACAACACTCTAAGAAATCATGGAGCTTGGAAAATTGTTCAGGACGCAGTGCAGTTCCTTTATTTAATTGTGATAAGATTTGTTCCATTCCACTAAGTCCATGGACAGGCACACTCGAACTCTTCTTGAGTATTTCAACTGCCTCGGATACTTCATCTAACCAAGCTTCAATTTGTTTTAAATGTGTAGACGGAATTAGATTATAGATTTTTTCTTTTCCTTCATTCGTTAATGCAAATTCGGCAATTTTTTCTTTAATTTCTTGAACTTCCAAAACCTTAAATGTATGTGTATTCAAATTTTTTCCCTCCAATGTAAAATAAAAATAGCCGCAATGAACAATGTCATTGCGGCTAAGCGAAATAAAACGAGAAATGGCTCGTTATTATATACAGATTTCTCCATAAAAAAACTGTCTACAGGATTGTACACAGCAGCACGGAAATCATGTATGCTTGGTATGCCTATTGTTCTTAACACTTCATTCCAATACCAGACTCAAATAAACCTTCATTCGTCAAAAAAATGAACAAGGCTGCCTAGGAATGAAAATATCCAATTGATTGGATTAGTTAAGAACGACACCTAACATACAACATACTCCCTTATATGGAAAATATTGATTCTTTTAAAGAATACAATACTTAGAAACAAATGTCAAAATGAATTAACGTCTTCATCTCTATTTTTAGTATATACAAAACGTCAAAAATGTTTAACAAATTAGACGTTAATTTGACTATTTCTTTACTTGTTTAACACTTATTATTAGAGTAGGTCAAATAACTGGATAGGTGTAGATATGACTAAGGAACATCAAACAGAGAACATTCTTACCAATGAATTAATTGAACTTTTACATTCTGCCGGGAGAATCCTTGAAATAAAAAAAGGGGCATATCTTTTTCAGGAAGGGCAGCCTGCTTCTGAAATGTACCTTATTCTTTCCGGACGGATACAAATATCGAAAATGAACGCGGAAGGCCAAGAGCTATATTTACGCTTGTGCTCAGAGCATGATATTGTCGGTGAGTTAACCCTTTTTACGGAGGACCCACGTTATATTTTCAATGCCAGAGTGATAGAAGACGGTCATGTGGCGGGGATTCAATTAGATTCCTTGGAGAAAGAGTTATTTCAAAACAGTAATTTAAGCTATCAGTTTATTAAGTGGATGAATGATCATATTAGGAGGACAGTGACTAAATTCAGAGATTTGGTGCTCTATGGAAAAAAAGGTGCTCTTTATTCTACATTAATTAGACTTTCAAACAGCTATGGTATGAATAAAGAGGATGGCATTCATCTAACCGTCCCAATCACAACTCAGGATTTAGCCCATTTCTGCGGAACTGCCAGGGAAATCGTCAGCAGGATACTAGCCGATTTAAAAAAAAAGGAAATTATTACGATTGAGCATAAAAAAATTATCATTCATAATCTCGATTATCTTAAACGTGAAAATGATTGTGAAAACTGCCCCATTTCCCAATGTACCATTGATTAAATCATCCCTTCTTACTATTAAGATATTTTGTTCACGAAATATCCACATCTTTTTACAAAAAACTTCTTTATCTTTAAAGATAGGAGGGAGAAACTATGAAAAAAATCTATCTAATATGTAGTTTGGCTGTATTCCTATTGATTACAGCAGGGATTTCTTTTTTTCTCATTCGAGATGCAAGTGCAAAAGTACCTGCTAATATCACTTTAATGGACCAGAATGGAGAACCATTCAATTTTGGAAGAGATAAAAAACTAAAACTTGTGGAATTTATTTATACGAACTGTCCGGATATTTGTCCTACTACAACCCAAAAGATGGTACAATTAAAGAGTGATTTAGAAAAAAATAATGTTTTCGGCAATAAAGTTGAGTTTGTTACCATTACCATTGACCCTTATCGAGACACACCTGAAGTGTTACAAAAATATATGAACGCCTTTGGAATTACTAACTCCGACAATTGGATTTTCTTAACAGGTGATCAGGAAAATATCAAAGCTGACCAGGCAAAAATTAGGGAAGTTGCAGAATCATTGCAGTTTCAATATAAAGACCCTGGCAATGGTCAATTTGTTCATACATCCTTTACCTATTTAATTGATGAGAATAATAGGTACATTTCTAAATTCCCAATGGGAGGAGACTTTGATAAACAGAAAGTCTACGAAGAGATTATGGATGAAATAAATTAGGTGCAATAAAAAAGCGGTTAGTCCTTAGGATTAATCGCTTTTTAATACCTATTTAATTCACGGATGATGGATACTTTTTTATTTGTTGTAGAGATAATAGGTAGTTGGACTTTGGTTTTGTTAAACTTGCTTTTATTCCGGCCTGTTTTAACTTATTTACGAGTTCAGTAAGCTGCTTTTTCGACATACTTCTCACCTACTTTATTCCTTCACTACTTCTTTAACCAATTCTACAACAAAAATATGAATAAAGTGTGAAAACTAGGAAAAAAAATTAGAAAAATTTTCTGCAATATGTTTTAATTTTTCCCATTAAACACTTTCATTCAACAAAGAATTCGCTCTTGACCTAGTTTAATGGTATAATTAGTAGATATTTTGCTGTTGGAGGATTTTATAAAATGATAACTGTAAGTAACGTAAGTTTAAGATATGGTGACCGAAAGTTATTCGAAGATGTAAACATTAAATTTACTCCTGGGAATTGCTATGGTCTAATTGGTGCAAACGGCGCCGGAAAATCAACATTTTTAAAAATACTATCCGGTGAAATTGAATCTCAAACCGGAACAGTGCAACTCGGTCCAAATGAACGGATGGCAGTATTAAAACAGAACCACTTTGAGTACGAGGAACAAGAGGTTTTAAAAACTGTTATCATGGGGCATGCAAGACTTTATCAGGTAATGCAAGAAAAAGACGCCATCTACATGAAAGAAAATTTCACTGATGAAGATGGTATGAAAGCTGCTGAGCTTGAAGGTGAGTTTGCTGAATTAAATGGATGGGAAGCAGAACCAGAAGCAGCGATTCTTTTAAAAGGACTCGGTATCGGTGAGGATTTACATTATAAGAAAATGGCTGAATTAACCGGTTCTGAAAAGGTAAAGGTCCTTCTTGCACAGGCCCTTTTTGGCAGACCTGACGTATTACTATTGGATGAGCCGACGAACCACTTAGATATAAAGGCGATTCAGTGGTTAGAAGAATTCTTAATTAACTTTGAAAATACTGTTATTGTTGTATCCCATGACCGTCACTTCTTAAATAAAGTTTGTACTCATATTGCCGATTTAGACTTTGGAAAAATACAAATTTATGTCGGTAACTATGATTTCTGGTATGAATCCAGCCAACTCGCTACAAGAATGGCTTCCGATGCAAACAAAAAGAAAGAAGAGAAAATTAAAGAACTTCAAGCCTTTATTGCTCGTTTTAGCGCGAATGCATCTAAGTCTAAACAGGCAACTTCCCGTAAAAAATTACTAGACAAAATTACACTAGATGATATCCGCCCTTCGTCCCGTCGATATCCATTCGTTGGGTTTACACCTGAACGCGAAATCGGAAATGATTTGTTGCGCGTTGAAGGGTTAACAAAAACTATTGATGGTGTAAAGGTTCTTGATAATATTAGTTTCTTCATGAATAAAGGTGATAAGATTGCTCTTGTTGGAACAAATGAAGTAGCCAAGACAACGTTATTCAAAATTTTAATGGGCGAAATGGAAGCTGACAGCGGTACCTTTAAATGGGGTATTACTACTTCCCAAGCTTACTTCCCTAAGGATAACTCCGAGTATTTTGAAAACAGCGAGTTAACTCTTGTTGATTGGCTTCGTCAGTTTTCTCCAAAAGATGAAAGTGAAAGTTTCTTGCGCGGTTTCTTAGGCAGAATGCTGTTTTCGGGTGAAGAAGTGCTTAAAAAGGCAAGCGTCCTTTCTGGAGGAGAAAAAGTTCGCTGTATGCTTTCGAAGATGATGCTTAACGGTGCTAACGTTTTACTTCTTGATGAGCCTACAAACCATCTTGATTTGGAATCTATTACAGCATTAAACAATGGGCTAATTAACTTTAAAGGGTCACTGATTTTCTCTTCACATGACCATCAATTTATTCAAACTATCGCTAACCGTATCTTTGAATTAACTCCGAATGGATTAGTTGATAAGCAAATGACATATGATGAATATCTTGAAAATAGTGAAATTCAGAAACAATTGGCAGAAATGTACAATAAGTAAAAGGTTAAGGCGGACACAACTTGTGCCCGCTTTTTTTAGCAGTGTTAATTGGGCTGTTGATTGGTGCTCCAGGCACTTCGCTTTCCGCGGGCGGTCCGGGGAGCCTCCTCAGCGCTTAAGCGCCTGCGGGGTCTCCCCTGCCCCGTCCTCCCGCAGTAGTCTTCGTGCCTTCCGCACCAATCAACAGTGTGCCAAAGCTAATTCCTTCATTAACACATATTTTTTAATTAAAATCTCTTTTGCTTTCTACGTGAGGATGAAGCTTCTCTTGCTCCTGTTTCTGTTGTTGTGGTTCCTTGGCCTTCTACTTGTGGTGAAGCCAAGCCGATTGTGGATGGATCCTTTTTACGCTTTCCCATGATTACACCTCCTTTTTTAGTTTTTGAAGATTATCGTGACTTATACAGAATAATTCACTGGAACTTTGGCATGATAATCTACAGGAGGAGGTGTTTTGTATGGCAAGAATTGGAGTAGAAGAATCACTAACAGATGTTCTTGAAGCATTAAGGGAAAAAGGACATGATGTAGTTCAACTTAGACAGGAATCTGATGCACAAAATTGTGATTGCTGTGTTGTAACTGGTTTAGACTCAAATGTTATGGGAATGCAGGATACCTTTACAAAAGGATCGGTTATTGAAGCTAATGGGATGAGCGCAGAAGAAGTGTGCCAGCAGGTAGAAAGCAGACTTCAATAGGTTCGAACAACATAGGAAAATGATCAATTATACTTAAAACTGCCGCCCAGGCAGTTTTTTCTTTTTCCATACTTTTACGAAGAATATTGATTCGTTATAATATAAAAGAAACTCTGATAGATTTTGAGAGGAAGTATAGAATGAAAAACCCTATTTTTACTGTTTTGGCCATTTTACTGTTAATTGTTTTATCGGCATGTTCACCTAATGAATCCCAACAGACTGAAACGGTAGAACTAACCATTTCAGCTGCAGCAAGCCTTAATGAAGCATTAATGGAAATAAAAGAGCAGTTTGAAAACGAGAATCCCCAAATAAAACTTTTATATAATAGCGGCGCCTCTGGTGCATTGAAACAACAGATTCTCCAAGGGGCACCCGTAGATCTTTTCCTCTCTGCTGCACAGGATCAATTCACTGAATTAATTCAGGAAGGAATAATTGAAAAGAAATCGCAGGTTGATTTATTGGGAAACCAACTAGTCTTAATCACCAACAAGGAAAACCCTTCCAGTATAAACCAATTTTCTGATTTGAAGCGCATCCAAATCAATAAGCTTGCCATTGGTATACCGCAATCTGTTCCCGCTGGAAAATATGCTAAACAAACACTCGAAAATTTGGGACTCTGGGAAAACCTAGAACCATTCGTTATTCAAACAAAGGATGTAAGACAAGCTCTAACCTATGTAGAAACGGGTAATGTTGATGCGGGTATTGTTTATATGACAGATGCACAAGTAAGCGATAAAGTGAAAGTGGTAGCCGTAGCAGGTGATCTGACTCACGATGCTATTATCTATCCTGCAGGTATTATAAACTCGTCACAAAAGAAGGAAGAAGCTAAATTATTTCTAACTTACTTACAAGGAAAAACCGCAAAAACTATTTTTGAAAAATATGGCTTTATTGTATTGGATTGATGATTATGTTTACTAGCGATTTTTGGTACCCCCTAAAATTCTCTCTGGTAGTAGCCACGCTATCAGTAATCATTGTAAGTTTTTTGGGCATTTTTTTTGCTAGGCTATTATATGACAAGAAATTTAAAGGAAAGATGATACTAGAAACTTTCCTCATGCTTCCTCTAGTTCTTCCGCCCACCGTAATAGGATTTTTATTGATTTACTTTTTTGGAAGAAAAAGCCTAATTGGTGCTTTTATCGAAGACCTTTTTCAACATACCATCATGTTTACTCCTTGGGCAGCGATTATCGCATCGACCACTGTTGCTTTTCCACTCATGTACCAAGCAGTAAAATTAGGTTTTCAATCTGTTGATAAGGATATTGAAGATGCCGCAGGTGTAGATGGTGGCAGCAGAATGAAGGTTTTTCTTTTCGTTTCTCTGCCACTGACACTTCCCTCGATTATCTCCGGAATGATTATGAGCTTTGCCCGGGCGCTGGGTGAATTCGGGGCAACTTTAATGTTTGCTGGAAATATTCCAGGAAAGACACAAACTGCGCCAACAGCGATATATGTTGCAATGGAAACTGGTAACATGAGTTTAGCTTGGTCATTCGTTCTATCCATGGTAATGATCTCATTTCTGATGCTGTTAATATCAAATATGATACAAAAAAAACCATGAAGAAATATTTTCTTCGTGGCTTTTTTATGCAGTTTAATCGAAAAATGTTTGGCGTTATTCTGACCACTATAAAAAAATTTAAAAAAAGAGACAAGTTTCCCTCCCTTCGCTGCATAAACATCAAATAGGACAAATTATCGGGGGTGTTCATAATGAAATTTTTGGTATTAAAGAAAGATACACTCGTTTTCATTTTAGTAACAGCTTTCCTGCTTGTAACTATTTCTGCTTGGTTTTTGTTAAAAGCAGGAGATACGACCGTGTTTAATCAAACTGCCAATGAAAGTATAAGAGAAATTCATATGGTTACAGTAGAGTATAAAAGTAAAACGAAAGACGGAAAAGAAATTGAAGTATATCGCTGGGACCCAGGTACTATTCAACTGAATGCTGGAGAAAAAGTAAACTTGTACATTAGCGGTGTTAACGGAGAACAACACCCCTTCTTTATTGAAGGCACTGATATTAAAGGAACAGTCAAAAAAGGGGAAGAAACACTAGTCTCCCTTCAAATCGAAAAAGAAGGTACGTATCGTTTAATTTGTGAAGTCCATGGAGACAGAGAACATAATGGTCCAATGATTGCGGATATTATCGTTGATTAAAAACAGGAGATTTATTCTCCTGTTTTTTTCATGTCAAATAGCTGTCTGTTTCATAGTTTTTCACTATCAACATGTTGATATCGTTGGTTTTTTCTTATATAACAGATTAAACAGATAACAAAATAATTATAGTACAGTTTAATTTTTTTCAGAATTCGTTCATGAAATGTTCAAAAACACCTCAAATAAACCCGTTAAAAATAAGACTTCACAATATGTTAACAATATACGTGACTTCATTCATAAAAAACCTGTTACACTCAAGTTAAGAAATAACAGTAACACTGTTATATTAGTTCTCATACAAACTTACGAGGTGAAAATAATCATGGAACAATGGAAAGGTTTTACAAAAGGTGTTTGGTCAAAAGAAGTTAACGTACGTGATTTCATACTAAAAAACTATAATCAATACGAAGGGGACGACAGTTTCTTAGCAGGTGCTACGGACGCTACAAATAAGCTTTGGGAACAAGTAATGGAATTAACAAAGCAAGAACGTGAAAAAGGTGGAGTTCTTGAAATGGATACTGAAACGGTATCTACCATCACTTCACATACACCTGGATACCTAAACGAAGAACTCGAAAAAGTGGTTGGTGTCCAAACTGACAAGCCATTTAATCGTTCCATGCAGCCCTTCGGCGGAATTCGGATGGCAAAAGCAGCTCTAGAATCGTATGGCTATGAATTAAATTCCGATATTGAAAGATTTTTTACAGAGTTCCGTAAAACTCACAACCAGGGTGTTTTCGATGCTTATACAGATGAAATGATGCTTGCCCGTAAAGCAGCGATTATTACAGGACTTCCTGATGCATACGGACGCGGACGTATTATCGGCGACTACAGACGTGTTGCATTATATGGTGTTGATTTCTTAATCAGAGAAAAGCAAAAAGATCAAAAAAATACCAGCAAAATAATGACAGAAGATAACATGCGTCTTCGTGAAGAAATTGCCGAGCAAATCCGCGCATTAAAAGAATTAAAAGAAATGGCAAGCAGTCATGGCTTTGATATTTCGCAGCCGGCAGCCACTGCACAAGAAGCATTCCAATGGCTATACTTTGGTTACTTAGCCGCTATTAAAGAGCAAAATGGAGCTGCAATGAGTCTTGGACGTGTATCTACTTTCTTAGACATTTATGTAGAAAGAGACCTCCAAAATGGTACTTTAACAGAAGTTGAAGCACAGGAATTAGTTGACCATTTTGTTATGAAGCTTCGTCTAGTTAAATTTGCTCGTACACCTGATTATAATGAATTATTCTCTGGTGACCCAACTTGGGTAACGGAGTCAATCGGTGGTATCGCACAAGATGGACGTTCACTTGTAACGAAAAACTCTTTCCGTTTCTTACACACATTAGATAACTTAGGTCCAGCTCCGGAGCCAAACTTAACTGTTTTATGGTCACCACTGCTGCCTGAAAACTTTAAAAAATATTGTGCAAAAATGTCAATCAAAACAAGCTCTATCCAATATGAAAATGATGATATCATGCGTCCAGAATATGGTGATGATTATGGTATTGCTTGCTGTGTATCCGCTATGGAGATTGGTAAACAAATGCAGTTCTTCGGTGCTCGTGCAAACCTTGCGAAAGCACTCCTTTACGCCATCAATGGCGGTGTAGATGAAAAATTAAAAATTCAAGTAGGACCGCAATACCAACCAATTACGGCCGACGTATTAGATTATGAAGAGGTTATGCAGAAGTTTGATCAAATGATGGAATGGCTAGCAGATCTTTACATCAACACCTTGAATGTTATTCACTATATGCATGATAAGTATAGCTATGAAAGAATTGAAATGGCCCTGCATGACACACAAATCCTACGGACTATGGCAACAGGTATTGCCGGCTTAAGTGTTGTAGCTGACTCCTTAAGTGCGATTAAATATGGAGAAGTCAAGGTAATTCGTGATGAAAACGGTCTTGCTGTAGATTTCGAAGTAACTGGCGACTTCCCTAAATACGGAAATAACGACGATCGAGTTGACAGCATTGCAGTAGAATTAGTTGAAACATTTATGAAAAAGCTTCGCAAGCATCAAACTTACCGTAATTCTGTTCATACAATGTCAATCTTAACGATTACTTCAAACGTCGTTTATGGTAAAAAGACTGGTAATACACCTGATGGACGTCGTGCTGGCGAACCATTTGCACCAGGTGCAAACCCAATGCATGGCCGTGATCGAAAAGGTACACTTGCTTCTCTATCTTCTGTTGCTAAACTACCATACAGCTCAGCAATGGATGGAATTTCAAATACTTTTTCTATCGTTCCTAAAGCTTTAGGTAAAGAAGATGAAAGCCAGGTGCGTAACTTAGTTTCAATCCTGGATGGATATGCCATTAAAACAGGTCACCACTTAAACGTTAACGTATTTAACAAGGAAACATTAATGGATGCAATGGAACATCCAGAATTATATCCACAATTAACGATTCGTGTTTCTGGGTATGCGGTTAACTTCATTAAATTAACAAAAGAACAACAGCTAGACGTTATTAACCGTACTTTCCATGAATCACTGTAAATAATATTAAAGAGCTCCTTAACATGGAGCTCCTGCTTTAAAATCAAAGGGGGATCATCAACATGAACGGAAATATTCATTCTATTGAAACGTTAGGAACAGTCGACGGACCAGGCATTCGATATGTTGTATTTACACAAGGATGCCTATTACGATGCCAGTTTTGCCATAATGCTGATACATGGGAAATCGGCAGCGGCAAACAGATGACCGTTTCCGAAATCATGGATGATCTCATGTCCTACCTTCCCTTCCTCCAGTCATCTGGAGGAGGAATCACTGTTAGCGGCGGCGAACCTCTGCTTCAAGTACCGTTCCTAATTGAATTGTTTAAGGAATGTAAGAAAAAAGGAATTCATACGACTATTGATTCTTCTGGCGGCTGTTTCTCGCACTCTAAACTATTCATTGGACAGCTTGAAGAGTTGCTGCAATATACTGACTTGATATTACTTGATCTAAAGCATATTAACCGCAAGAAACATATTCAATTAACAGGAATGGCAAATGATCATATTCTCGAATTCGCCAAGTTCTTATCCGACCGTAAAATACCTATTTGGGTACGCCACGTCTTAGTCCCTACAGTATCAGATGACCCAGAAGATCTTCAAAAGCTAGGAGAGTTTATCGGCACACTGAAAAATGTGCAAAAAGTAGAAATTCTTCCTTATCATAAGCTTGGTGTTTATAAATGGGAAGCACTTGGATTAGAGTATCCATTACAGCATGTAGAACCGCCGACTGAAGAAAAAGTCCAATTTGCGTATGAAACGATTACAGCACACTGGGAAAAACAGTAATTGAAATTAGAATGCTGCTCTATGCCAGAGCAGCATTTTTTGACTTTTTGTTTAAATTGATTCTTGCCCCATTCTCATTTATACTCAAATCTATAACAGGAAAAAGTGAGGTGATTATTTTTGTACCAATTGCTCATTGATTTTACCGATGCAAATGCGTTAGAAGCACTATATTTAAGTCTTTATTTTGGTGTCATAATTAAATTACTTTGGGCATGGAATGTGGAATTTTGTTTTATGGGGTCCATAAGCGAAACTGCACAGACAAAAATTAATCACCCATTGTTTTATTATAAGAAGAAAGGCTTTTTAAATTTAAATATTATTCTAATTCGAATTGTTAAATATATTCGTAGAAAAGAAAGTCCACAGGATGATAAAGAAGAACCTGTTTCCTCCACCCTATACCAATTAAAAACAATCTAAACGATACCAGGAGGAAATATGAAAAGCAAAACTTCTTTACCACTACTACTACTATTAGGGTTAACTACTATCTTACTATCTGCATGTTCTGCAGCAGATGGAAAAGGCGATGGATTTTTTCATACGTATTTTGTTGATCCATTTATTATATCCATCCATTTTATTGCTGAGTTTTTCAATGGAAATTATGGACTATCAATCATTCTCGTCACCCTAATTATCCGACTCGTATTAATGCCTTTTATGTTAAAGCAATATAAGAATCAGATGGACATGAAAGAGAAAATGGATGTCATGAAGCCTGAAATGGAGGCTATTCAAAAGAGAATAAAAGAAGAAAAGGACCCAAAAAAGAAGCAAGAACTTCAGCAGGAAATGATGGGGCTCTATCAAAAGCATGGCGTAAATCCTTTAAACATGGGATGCCTGCCTATTCTGATTCAAATGCCAATACTAACTGGTTTTTATTATGCCATTCGTGGATCAGAAGAGATTGCCGCTCATCGTTTTTTGTGGTTTAGTCTAGGACACCCTGATATCATCATCACCCTTATTGCTGGAGTGATTTATTATTTCCAATTTAAAGCTTCACAGTCCAGCATGCCTGCAGCTCAGCAACAACAAATGAAATTCATGGGACTTCTATCTCCATTAATGATAGTCATGTTTTCTTTTAGTGCACCTGCAGCACTGCCGCTTTATTGGGCTGTCGGCGGTTTGTTTTTAATGGTGCAAACATGGTTAAGCAGAAAAATTTATCAAAGCGGAAAAAAGACAGACCTGAAAGCTAGTACTAGTACCAATCAATAAGGTTTAAAAGGAAAGCCAGGCACACTGCCTGGCTTTCTCTACTTTTTGCTCAATTTTCCTTCTAGATTATCTTTCACCTTTTCCCATTCCTCTTGCAGGATACTATAGAAGACGGTGTCGCGGACATATCCGCCCGATATTTTTCGATCCTTTCGAAGTGTCCCTTCTTTGACTGCGCCAATTCGTTCAATAGCATTTTGAGAACGGAGGTTTCGAGAATCTGTTTTAATCTGAACTCTCCTAAGGTCCCAAGTTTCAAACGCATGTCTTAATAGCAGGTATTTACATTCAGTATTAACTCTTGTTCTCCATACATCAGGATGATACCAAGTTGAGCCGATTTCTAGACTTTCGTGTTCTGGCGAAATATCAAGGTACCGGGTGCTTCCGATAATATGATTTTTCTGATTTATCACAACAAAGGTGTAATCACTACCCGATTCTCTCTTTTGGATAGCAGAAACAATCATCTGCTCCATCTCTTCTTTACTTCTTACTGTAGTTGCCATATAAGTCCATATCTCAACAGGTTTAGCTGCTTTCCATAGTCCATCAAGATGATCCAAGGTAATTGGAACTAATTTAACCGATTCCCCTTCTAACTCAAAAAGCCTATTCCACAACTTCATTTCCCTATTCCCCCGTTACATAATTAAAAAAGAGACTGGCAGGCACGGCCCATCAGTCTACAATTTGGAAGTATTCTTTGTAAAATCCGCCTACTTTACCGGTATTGTCGATAATATAATAAAACTCTTCTGTTTCATTTTTAACATCATAAATTTTCCCGGCGGTTAATGCATTATTTACTATGTATTTTTTTGCATCCGTATGAACACATTTTACCTGTTTAATGGTTTCTCGCTCACGCCATGTTAAATGAATCATCCTAGCACCGTTCCTTTCGATTTAGCTATTCATAAGTATAATCAAAAGCATTGCGTTAGTGCAACTAAATTATCATTGGGTCCTTTGACATATTTTAATTGTTTTTAATATGTCAAATTTGTGAAAAAGGTTCTCAAACAACAAGAAAACGATTACAATATAAAAAACTGAATATTCAATCCAATATTCCGAGGGAGGCTTGCAACATTGAAAATAATGAGTAACGAGCTGTTAGTGGTGACGTATCGGGATGCTTTAAAATCTGGAAAGGAAACGGAATGGATAAAGATTTTAAAAGACGAAATAAAACGTCGTGGATTGAAGCCCTTTAAAAAACGATAACTTTACATGTGATTTAGAACCGCCAATTTTATGGCGGTTTTTTTTAAATGCAAAAAATAAAGCCGGTTTATCCGGCCACAGGAGTTACACTTATAAAAATCCCTTAGTTAAGTTAAACAACTTGGTTGGGTTCTTTCTTGGTTCTTTTATAGATGGGTCAATTATTTCTTTTAACTCGCTAGGAATTTCACTGTGGCCACAATTAAGGCATGTTTGGATGGCAGCACTCCCGATGAATACATTAATCCCATCTTCGGTTGCATATATGACATGTTCCTGACAATCAACTAAGCGGTGGTGATGAATTTTTGACTCCCTCATCAAAAGCTCCCTTTCTATTCTTGATTATACCTCTATTATAATCTGAAAAAGGAAGAAATAGATGTGGAATTATTTAGAATTTTCATTAATTTGTTGCAATTTGATGAAATCGAAAAAATTTTCCCAACAGCCAATTAAACTTGTCCTTCAATTACAAATTTCTTTTTTTCTATTAGTTTATCTATTTCTGTCATCACTTTTATACTCGCTTCAACGAAATTCTCTGCGTAAACATGGATGAACTGTCCATGATACTCAAGGGTAGCATGATCATAACGTGGATCATAATAATGTTCAAGTAAAATACCAATCATCACTTGAAAATTACTGTTTTCTAAAGATTGAATTAACACTCTTTTGATTTCATTATCTTTTATTCTTCTTAAGATCTTTTCAATCCCGATTGAAATTTGGTCATGATACCAAGGCTCATTCTGATAAGGCAAAACGTACTCGTTTATCAGATGTTTAACCCTTTGCTCAAGGGGGGTATGAATATAGATATTAATTCCCCTCAATTTTTTATCCATAAGTTCTTCGGGCTGACAAGCTTTCCCAATCCGTTTGCTCTCAGCTTCCATAACAAAATGAGTTGAACCCAGTATATCTTTAAGTCCTTTGTATAACAGAGAATCAAACGTTTTTTGATTATTACCCTCCCCCAAGCCAATCGTTCCAAAAATGGATCCTCGGTGAGCAGCCATTTCTTCAAGATCAAGTGTTGGGTAACCTGACGCTTTTAGTTTCTTCAACACTTCGGTCTTTCCTACACCAGTTAAACCGTGTAATACAATTGCATTTTTAGGAATCATTGCAGGAATTTGCTGGAGAATGTATTGTCGATATGCTTTATAACCTCCAGTCAGACGCTTCGCATGGATGCCTGCAAATTCTAAGAAGGTTACAACTGCTTTGCTTCGCATTCCTCCGCGCCAGCAATGTATGATTAACTCTTCACCGTTTACCATCTCTGCTTTAATTTCATGAAGCAAACTAGGTATTTTTGGTGAAACAAATTCCATGGCTCTCCATTTTGCCGCTTCTTGTCCTTCATGTTTATAAATGGTTCCGATTTCCTCTCGTTCTTCATCTGTAAATAAAGGAATGTTGATTGCTCCCGGAATTGCACCATCCTTAAACTCAATAGATGCACGGATATCAATAATGACGGGATTCTTTATCGTCTGTAATTCCTCAACCGTGATTTCCTTCATTTATTAACACCTCTTTTTATCTATCTCTAATTGGTCAATAACAAACAAAACTTCCAAGAATGGAAGTTTATAATCAGAAAGAGATATCTCTAAAATATGATTAAATAGCTAAGAAATTCAGTAAAAGTATAGACTAATTATATCGGAGATATACGAGGGTATCAAGCAGACATTCCTGCCAATTTAATAGGAACAGCGTGACGAAACTGGGAAAAGAAAAAATCCACTCGAAAATGGAGTGGATTTTTATTCTTATATGGTGTTTTTTTCAGGTTTAAGTACTGACATAAAGCTTTCAAGTCCAGCTAAATCATTGTTATTGAATAAGTCGACAATTTTACTTCCGACAATCACTCCGTCACAGTGGGGGCTAAGCTCTTTAATTTGTTTTTCGTTTGAAATACCGAACCCAGCAACAACTGGAATAGGACTAATTTCCTTTACTTGCTTTAAAAACTCCACAACTTCTTGGTCAAATTCATTTCTTGTTCCGGTTATCCCTTTGACGGTAACAGTGTATAAAAAGCCCTTCCCCCTATTTGATATTTCCCTTATTCTCTCTTTTGGAGATGTCAAAGTAACCAGACGGATTAATTCAATCCCCGCATCCTCAAGCTCTGCGGCTAGGAGATCTTCTTCTTCAATTGGAAGGTCCGGAATGATACAACCGTCAACTCCGGAATTTGCAATGTCTTGTGCAAAAGCAGAAATCCCATATGAATAAATAGGATTTAGGTAAGTCATAAGTACGATAGGGATGGACACTACTTCTCTCGCTTTTGTGAGTTCCGCAATAATTCCCCTTAATGTCGTTCCATTTTGAAGCGCCCTAATACCAGCTTGTTGAATGGTTGGACCATCTGCTACAGGATCAGAAAAAGGAACACCTACTTCAATGAGAGTGGCACCAAATTTTTCTAATGTCAGAAGACGTTCTGTTAAGTTATGAAGTCCTCCATCACCACCCATTATATAAGGTATAAAAGCTTTCCGGTCTTGTTCATTTAAAATCTTAAAACTTTGTTCAATTCGATTCATTAGGCTCTCTCCCTTTCTAACCTTTCTTTAACAGCCATTACGTCCTTATCACCACGACCGGACAAACAAACGACAATATTCTCTGTTTCCTTCATTTCAGCAGCAAGTTTAACCGCAAAAGCGATGGCATGAGCACTTTCAAGTGCCGGAATGATCCCTTCAAGCTTTGAAAGGAGCTGAAATGCATCTAGCGCCTCCTTATCGGTAATAGAATGATATTCTGCTCTTCCACTGTCTTTTAAGTAACTATGTTCAGGTCCTACTCCAGGATAATCAAGTCCGGCCGAAACGGAATGTGCTTCAATGATTTGCCCTTCCTCATCTTGCAGTAAGTACATTAATGCCCCGTGCAGTACTCCTGGTTTTCCTTTTGTCAGTGATGCAGCATGGAAAGCAGTATCTACCCCTTGTCCTGCTGCCTCTACTCCAAATAAACTTACTTCTTTGTCCTCGATAAATGGATGGAACATTCCAGCAGCATTACTGCCACCGCCGATACAGGCAACCACTGCTTCTGGCAGCTTTCCTTCTCGTTCTAAAAATTGTTTTCTAGTTTCCTTGCCAATTACACACTGAAAATCTCTTACCATGACAGGAAATGGATGTGGTCCCATTACGGAACCTAATAGATAGTGGGTATCATCCACATGTTCAACCCAGTAACGTAACGCTTCATTCACTGCGTCTTTTAAGGTAGCGCTGCCAGAGGTAACACTAACAACCTTTGCTCCAAGGAGCTCCATACGGAAGACATTTAACGCCTGTCGCTTGATGTCTTCTTCACCCATAAAAATAATGCATTCAAGATTTAATAAGGCACATACGGTTGCCGTCGCCACACCATGCTGTCCTGCACCTGTTTCAGCAACAATTTTCCTCTTGCCCATTCTAATCGCTAAAAGTGCCTGACCGATAGCATTGTTAATTTTATGGGCACCTGTATGGTTCAGGTCCTCTCTTTTTAGATATATTTGTGCACCGCCAGCGTGTTTTGTAAGATTTTTCGCATGATAAAGCGGTGTTTCTCTTCCAACATATTCCGATAAGTAACCATCTATTTCAGCTTGGAAACTTGGGTCAGCTTTTGCGTCTTTATAAGCTTCATCTAACTCAAGAACAGCTTTCATAAGCGTTTCTGGTACAAATCTTCCCCCAAAAATACCAAATTGCCCTTTTTCATTCGGCAGTGTATATGAATTCATTCCTTGTTCCTCCTGTATGGCTCCCTTTAGCCTTATTAATGAATGTTTGGATTTTGTCTAAATCCTTTTTTCCTTCTATTTCAACACCGCTGCTTACATCGACCATATATGGCTGAATGAGTTTAATGGCTTCTACAACATTATCTTCATGTAAACCTCCGGCAAGGATGACTTTTTTTCCTTTAAGGTCCTTCTTAGCAGATATACTTTTCCAATCAAATGATAAGCCATTTCCCCCTCTGAATTTCCCTTTAGGTCCATCAAGCAGTACATATTCACAAGGATAAGCTTCTATTTCTTTTAAATTCTGTTTATCCTCCATGCTAACTGCTTTGATGACAGGGAACGTCAGAGATTCGCTAAAGGACACGGTTTCATCACCGTGTAATTGAACATGTGTAAGTCCTGCGGTTGCAGCAACTTCCTCTATTTTTTCTTTTGTTTCATTTACAAACACCCCTACCTTTAACACATCTTTCGGTAAATGGGCAATGATTTCTTTTGCTTTGGTAACGGTAATCCTTCGTTTGCTTTCTGCAAAAACAAAACCAATCGCATCTGCACCATAATCAATAGCCGCCAGTGCAGTGGTAAGATCTGTAATTCCACAAATTTTCACCTTCATTTTTTTACCCCGCCAACTAGTGGTAATCTGAATTCCTGAAAAGACTTAGCTATATCTGGGCTCTTCATTAACGCCTCACCGACCAATATTCCATTAGCTCCACAGTTGCGTACCCGCTCTACATCTTCCTTGTGATGTATTCCACTTTCACTGATTAGAAAAGCACCGGAGTCTTTTATTAAATTTGCAAGAGACTCTGTAACGTCAAGTGAAACGTTAAAGGTTTTTAAATCACGATTGTTAACGCCAATCAGCTGGGCACCGAGGTTGAGAGCTTTTTCTAATTCTTCTTGATTATGCACCTCTACTAAAACCTCTAAATCCAAGCCCCTGGCATATTGGTACAACTGCGCCAGCGTGGTTTCATCTAGTGCAGCTACAATCAGTAGAATGATGTCAGCCCCATGTGCCGCTGCCTGGTCGATTTGAATAGGATCAATCATAAAATCTTTACAAAGAATGGGCAGATCAACCGCCTCTCTAACAGCCATTAAATCAGCAAACGCCCCTTTAAAAAATGTGGAATCCGTGAGAACGGATATAGCAGACGCACCTGCCCGCTCGTATTTGAGGGCTTGTTCAGCAGGTTCCACTCCATTGTTAATCAACCCTTTAGATGGAGAGGCACGTTTGAATTCTGAGATGATTGCGATCTCTTCTGCTTGCTGTAATTTTTGAATTAAGGATTTTTTCGGCTTTGCTTCTACTTTTATCAAATTTCCTTGTCGAAGTTTTTTGACCTCTTTTTGTTTTTCATTAATAATTCGATCTAAAATGGTCTCCACTTATATCGCCTCTCTTTTTGCTTTCGCTGTCACTTCAATTAATTGCTGTAACTTTTCATAAGCAGCGCCTGAATCTATGACGTCCTTAGCAATATTAATTCCCTCAATAATATTGGCTGCTTTTCCACTTGTATAAATACCTAACCCTGCATTCAATAGAACTGTATCTCGGCATGCTCCTTTTTCACCTGAAAGGACTTTCTTGAGAATCACCGCATTTTCCTTTGAATCTCCACCTTTAATAGCGCTGTTATCATATTGAGGAAGCCCTACCTCTTCTGGCACAAAGGTTTGTGTGGAGATTACTCCATCCTCTAATAAAGTAAGATAGTTTTCACCCTGCAGCGACGCCTCATCCATAGAGCCTGCACCATTGATAACTACCGCACGTTTACGCCCTAGATTTTGAAGTACTTCTGCAAATACCGGTAATAAGTCTTTACGATACACACCTAGTACTTGATAGTCCAAATCAATAGGATTGGTCAACGGACCAATAAAATTAAAAACAGTTGGGATTCTTAACTGTCTTCGAACAGTCATGATTTTCTTCAGTTTCGGATGCACATGCGGTGCAAATAAAAAGGCAATCCCAAGCTCATGTAAAATTTCCTCTGTTACTTCAACAGGAAGATTTAAATTAATCCCTAAGTACTCCAATACATCTGCACTGCCTGTTTTACTAGAAATACTGCGATTTCCATGTTTTGCAACAGGAATGCCAGCTCCCGCGATTACAAATGCAGATGTAGTACTTATATTAAAACTTGAAGAACCGTCTCCACCGGTGCCACAGTTATCTAATACCTGAGGGAACTTCTTACGGAATGGGAGAGTATTCTCCTTTAGCCCTTTTACAATTCCAGTGATTTCTTCCACTGTTTCCCCTTTTGACTTTAAGCCCATTAAAAAAGCAGCAATTTCACTTTCAGAAACCTCTTCACCTAAAATTAAATCCATGGCCTCTTTCATTTGCGGCTCTGAAAAAGATTCACCTTCAGCTAATTGGAGTAAAAAGTTTTTCATTTCTCTTCTTCCCTTCTATTTCAGATAAAAAGTTTTGCAGAAGTTGCTTACCAGCTGGTGTGCCAATGGATTCAGGATGGAACTGCAAACCGTATACCGGATAGTGACGGTGCTTGAGCGCCATGATTTCTTGGTCATCTAGTGATTGAGCTACACATTCCAGTTCAGGTGACAGACTTTCCTTCGCTACCACCAGAGAATGATAGCGCATCACTTCTAGTGGAGAAGTTAAATAGGTAAAAACTCCACTGCCATTATGGGTGATTTGCGATGTTTTACCGTGTTTAATAAAATCTGCCCGCTTAATCTCACTGCCAAATGCTGCTCCGATTGCTTGATGCCCTAAACAAATACCCAATATAGGGATTTCTTGATATAAATTTTGAATGACCTCAATACAAATTCCCGCCTCCTCTGGTTTCCCAGGACCTGGAGAAAGGATAATCGCCTTTGGGTTCATATCTTTTATCTGTTGGATGGAAAGCTGGTTGTTCCTAATAACTATTACTTCTTCACCTAATTCACCTAAATATTGATAAAGGTTATACGTAAAGGAGTCAAAATTATCGATTAGTAAGATCATTGTTCACCCTCCAAAAAGGCCTTTAATTTATTTATCGTTTCTTCATACTCTGACTCCGGGTTAGAGTCGTAGACAATTCCTGCACCTGCCTGAATAAAGGCTAAGTTGTCTTTAAGTATCATCGTGCGAATCGCCAGAGCGAAGTCCATATTTCCATTGGCAGATAGATAACCAATTGCACCAGAGTATAGCCCTCGTTTTGATTTCTCCAATTTATTAATAATTTCCATCGCCCTTATTTTCGGTGCCCCTGATACCGTACCTGCAGGGAGACAGGCTGCCAAAGCATCAAGACTGCTATACTCTTTTTTCAGTGTTCCGCTTACTTCTGACACGAGATGGATAACGTGTCGGAAATTTTCAATCTCCATATACTTATCAACTGTGACTGACCCAAATTCACAAACTCTGCCTAAGTCATTTCGACCGAGGTCAACGAGCATTTTATGCTCCGCTAATTCCTTCTCGTCGCTTTTCAATTCTTTAGCAATCAATTGGTCTTCCTCAGTTGTTTTTCCTCGTTTTTTTGTACCTGCGATTGGGTTTGAGAATACCTGTGACCCCCTAGTTTTTATTAGACTTTCTGGTGATGAACCAATTACGGTATATTCTGCGAAATCAATATAAAACATATATGGTGTGGGGTTATGAGCACGGTGTTTGCGATAGAGTGATAAGGGTGACCCTTGGTAAGATGACTTCATTCTCCTTGAGAGAACCACCTGAAAAATATCACCTGCGTTTATATGCTCTTTCGCAACCTCTACATTTTTAATAAATTCTTCCTTCGAGGTTTCAGACTGAAAGCCTGTAAATTGAAAAGGTGTTTCTTCCTGATAAAAAGCAGGCTGCTTCAGCTCTTCTATTCTCTGCTCCAGCCTTTTTTCAAGTGAACCTTTATCTATATCCTCTGAAAGGGGTACACCGCAAAGTGTTATTTTTTCTTCAAGATGGTCAAATACAATCACTTCTTCATAAAACATTAAATGAACATCAGGCATTTCAAGCCCGTTTTTAAACTCTTGGCCAATTTCTTCGTATTGACGAATTATGTCATAGCCAACATACCCTACTGCTCCGCCTATAAAAGGAAAAGGTGTTTCATCCATTTTTGGGAGCAATGTATTAATCAATTCAAGCGGGTTTCCCTTAAGAACTTTTTTATCTCCATTTCGATAAACAATTTCATTCGAGTCACCATGGGAAATAAGTTCGAATGCTGGATCTGATCCAATTAATGAATAACGTCCAGAGTCATGATATTTATGTGAACTCTCTAATAAAAACTTTTTATTCCCGCTAATTTTCTGCAAAATAGAAATGGGAGTAAAAGTATCCCCTTTTAGTTCTTTTAGGAAAAAGTCATTTTTTATTTTCATTCCCCTTACATCCTTTCGTATATAAATAAAAAAATCGTCCTCTATACGCATATAATTGCAAATTATGCGTATAGAGTACGATTCTTTGTCGTGGTGCCACCTCCGTTTGAAGCTGTTTTTACAGCTTCCTCTTTCAGATACAGGACTCTAAAAAGTCGTATATCCTATCCTTTTAACGGTGGAACTCCGTACGGCCCTACTTAATGTTCAGGCTGCCTCTCACAAGTCCATTCCACAAATCCATTCTTACCGGGCTCTCACCTTCCCCGACTCTCTGAAAAGAATTAAATAAGTGTACTACTCTTGTTCATTGATTTAAATTATTTGTTTAAAAACAAACAGGGCCCTCCATCCAAAAAGGACGGAAGACCCGTGGTGCCACCTTCATTAGCCAAAAAATCAGCTCGCTCTACCGATATCGAGGCAACTATGCTGCCTGAATATCTGCCTCTTTTAACGATGAGGATTTCGCCAAAGCCTACTGACCCTATAGGAGGTTCGGTTTGGAGGCTCCGAAGTCCATTCACTAATACGTCTACACTGATTTGCACCACCCATCAGCTCTCTTGAGAATCCGTAAAAGTTACTACTCTTCATCAATGCCCTGCCTTTATTGATTTTTATATTAAACCATTTTAAAGCTTCATGTCAACACTAATTTTTAGAAAATTCAATTTAGGATATTCCATTTAAAGGATTATTGGATGATAGTTATTTTAAAATAAAGATGTCAATATTAACGGTAGCACATCAAAATGAAGGCGGGATAGAAGAGAAATGGATCATATTGAACGTTTATGCCCGAGTTCAGAGGCTGCTAGAAATAAATCCTCTTCAGCTGGAAAAAAGAAAAAATCAGGTGAGCTTTCCAAACAAAAGTGGGCAATACTCTCCTTGTCATCAATACCATTAGTAATGACACTAGGTAATTCCATGTTAATACCCGTGCTGCCCTCAATGGAAAAAGAATTATCGATCACGGCGTTCCAAACAAGTATGATTATAACTGTTTATTCCATTGTTGCAATCTTCTTAATCCCAATAGCAGGGTATTTATCCGATCATATTGGGAGAAAAAAAGTAATTATTCCGAGTCTCATTATCGCAGGAATTGGCGGGTTAATATCAGGATGGGCCGCTTGGAAGCTGGAAAACGCCTACTGGGTTATATTGGTTGGACGTGCCCTTCAAGGGGTAGGTGCAGCTGGAGCCATGCCAATTGTTCTCCCGTTGGTTGGTGACATGTTCAAAAATGAGGATGATGTAAGCAGTTGTTTAGGTTTAATCGAAACCTCTAATACATTCGGTAAGGTGCTAAGCCCGATCTTAGGGTCCTTACTTGCAGGATTTATTTGGTTTTTACCTTTCTTTTCATTTCCAGTTTTTTGTACCATCTCAGTCATAATGGTCATGTTGTTAGTTAAAAGTCCGAAGTCTCGATCAAAACCAATTCCTTTTAAACAGTTTTTTAAAAACGTAAGGAAAACCTTTACTGAAAAAGGGACATGGTTATACGCTATTTTTTTTATCGGCGGTATCTTAATGTTGGTACTTTTTGGTATACTTTTTTACCTATCAGAAATTTTCGAAACAGAATATGGTATTAAAGATCTTAAGAAAGGCTTGTTTTTATCATTACCGTTAGGAGCACTTTGTTTAGCGTCTTTTATTGCAGGAAAAACTATCAAGAAAAATAAAGTCCTAATGAAATGGCTCACCTTCGGTGGAATTATTGCAGCCGCTATATCTATTCTGGCTCTCTGGTTTTCGATTAAGCTCTGGTTCATGCTCACCATGTTTTTAATAGCCGGCGTTGGTATCGGTATCGGTCTGCCATGCCTAGACACCTTAATCACTGACGGAATTGAAAGAGAAGAGCGTGGAACCATTTCATCGATCTACAGCTCGATGAGATTTATCGGAGTAGCAGCCGGCCCTCCGATTATTGCTTTGTTAATGAAACAAGCAACATACTGGATTTTTATTACACTAAGCGGACTCAGTGTAATTGCAGCTTTTGTTGCATTATTCGCGATAAAACCTGGAGTTAAAGGTCAAAACTAAAAAGAGCGCTGGGGTCTCCCAGTGCTCAACTAATTTTACTAATACTATGTGTGAGGCTTTTCCTTTTTGACCTTTTTATCTTGCGGAGATATTTCATTTGCAAACTCTGAGTTGGTTAGACTTTTTGCAGTTTGCAGCCCAGATTTCGTTTTTACATTCCGTTTTGTCAATATACTCACCACCTATCTCAAGATGGCTTTAATTTAACCAATTGGAATCATATCATACGGTAAAAAATATTAATTTGGACTGAGCCATTCTGGGTCACGATTGGCACAGACATGACATTTTCCTGTTTCCTTCTCAAAGGTATAAAAGCTATGGCCACAGCCCTGGCAAAAGTTAGAATGTAATGGTTCAACTTGTTCTGTTTTTCTCTTGATAACTGGTATTATTTCAATTGCATTTTGAGAACAAACATCGGTACAAGAGTTACAATCTACACACTGTCCATTATTAATCACAAGTTTGTCATCCTCTAGCTGAAATACGTTCTCTGGGCATAGCGAAAAGCAAGCCTGACAGAGTGTACATTGATCCTTATTGATTTTTACACTGTAAAATTGAAAGTCTGGATAATATTTAGTAATCTTCCAGTCATCGTGTTCCATTTTCCATGCAGCAGGAGCAATGCTTTTAACAAGTTGTTTTCCTTCTTTTTGAAAGGAACCAAAAAAGGCTCTTCGTGAACATACTTCGTCCTTAACCTTTTCAACAATCGAAATTGGATACTCATCGAGTAATGGCAATTGCTGATTTGCGTTATTTAATACTGTTTCCCAGTCATGGTTTAATCGATTAGCGACTTGTATTGAAGTCATTCCTCTTTTTTTATAAATGAGCAATTCCTTTAGTGAAGGTGTGTAGGTATCGTCAAAGACCAAACTTCCCTTTTCGAAATACCGGTTACTTGTCATGCCCTCGATGGCGGATACCGGACAAGCAATCATACATTCCCCACATAATATACACTTTTTCGTATCAATGAATATGACACCATTTATTTCTATTGCATTGTGTTTGCAGTTTTCTACACAATAATTGCAAGTTGATTTCCGGTTTCGTACCCTTGAACATTTAGTGGTAACGCTCATTTCTTCATGCAGGCTCTCCAGCCAATTTACGAGGATAGACATCTAATCATCACCAACTCATTTTTAATTCTCAAACTAATTTTGCATCCCGGTGAGGTGTAATAACAAGGCTTGGCTTTGTAATTGTTGCACTAGGCATTCCTTTAATTTGACTAATAGTTCCATACTTTTTACGTAGTTCTTCAATTGGTCCAAATTCAATGGCTCCTAGTGGACATGTAGCGACACAAACAGGGTCTTCTCCGATTTCCTGAAGGTCCATGCAAAAATTACATTTATTCGATTTAAAGGATTCTTCGTTATACTGTGGTGCACCGTAGGGACATGCTTTTACACATAATTGTGTCCCGACACAAACCTCCTGATCAATCACCACCACACCATTGTCCTTTTTCTTTGCAATTGCACCTGTTGGACAGCTTAATAAACAGGCTGGCTGTTCACAATGATTACAGGAAATGGAGAAATAATACGACTTAATATTTTGAACAATCCCTCCATTTGGCTGCTGCATGTAGGACCCTTCTTCTTTCGTGTATACCCTGCGAAAGTTTATCCCAACTTCTGTATTGTTTTTATCTTTACAAGCGACACTACATGCCTTGCAGCCTTGACAGATACTTTGATTGATATAAAATCCTATTTGCCCCATAATAATCACTCCTTATGCTTTTTTCACTTCAACAAGGTTCGTTAATTGCGGATTTGATTTGGCAAGAGGAGTCGGTCGTTGTGACGTTAATACATTTACTGATCCCCTTTGGTCTACGCCTGTTTTGTCAGGTGTATACCATGCACCTTGTGGAATACCGGCCACCCCAGGAGTGATACGTGGCGTAACCTTGACATCGATATACAAGCTTCCCCGGTCGTTAAACACTTGAACTCTATCTCCATCTTTGATTCCGCGCTTCTCGGCATCTTTAGGATTTAACCACATTTCTTGCTTTGCTGCTTCCTCAAGCCATGGCATATTATCATATGTGGAGTGACATCTTCGCTTATAGTGCCAACTTATAAGCTGTAACGGATATTTTTCTATTAATGGGTCTTCAGGTCCCTCCCAGGAAGAAATATATTTAGCTATAGCGGGTATCTCATCATGCTGGTTCATTTCCCAAAGTGTTTTAGAGAATAATTCAATTTTTCCAGAAGGTGTTTCAAATGGATTGTTTTCTAAGTCATCAATTTGTGCTTTAAAACCAACTAACGGTTCATTAAATTTAAAATGATGAACACCCTTTTCCCTGAACTCTTCAAATGTAGGAAAGGTTGGATCAAGCTCCTCACGTGTTCGTTTTACACTTTCCTTTACCAAATCGAGTATCGTTCTTCCTTCAGTAAATTGTTCTTTTATCCCTAATTTATCTGCCACTTCTACAAAAACATCATATTCATTTCTGCATTCATAGAGCGGGTCAATTGTTTTATCGCCAAATACAACGTAATCACCAAAACACCAAGGCACTCCTATATCGTATCGTTCAAAAAAGGTTGTGCCAGGCAGAACGATATCTGCGTATTTCGCACTTGGTGTCATAAAGAGATCGCTGACACAGATAAATTCTACTTTGCTTTCATCCTGTAATAGACTTGTCGTTTTATTGATATCACTGTGCTGGTTTACCAGCATATTCCCTGCCATATTAAAAATCATTTTAATATTCGTTGATAATTTATCAGTCCCTTGCAGTCCATCCGCTGCAGTCATCTCTGTACCATGTTCGACTGCATTTGTCCAAAGGAAGCAAGGAATGGAAGCCTTTACCGGATTTTCTACTTTAAATGGATAAACAATATCTGCCCTGCTCCAGTAACCCGTTCCAGCTGCCCAGCCACCAAGTTTACCTACATTTCCTGTAATACAAGCAAGCTGTGCACCACCGCGCATAAATTGTTCACCATATGCCTGGCGTTGTGCAGCCCAGCCTTGAATAAGTGCGGCCGGCTTTATAGTGGCATAATTCCGGGCGATTTCACGAATTTTTTCGGCTGGCACTCCACATATTTTTTCTGCCCATTCCGGTGTTTTAGCTACTCCATCTTTTTCACCCAATAGATAACTCTTTACGGACTCCTCTTTTGCAATACCTTCAGGCATATGTGCACCATCAAACCCTACACAATACTTATCGAGGAAAGCTTGGTCATGTAAGTTTTCAGTAACAATCACGTAGCCCATAGCGTCCATCATCGCATTATCCGTTGTCGGTTTTATCGGAATCCATTCATCAGCAAATGCAATGGCGGTATCCGTATATCGTGGGTCAATTAAAATAATTTTTGCTCCGTTTTTCTTTGCCTGCATTAAATAATCACGGTATGGGGTCGAGAAGATCATTTCCGAAGGATTTTGTCCCCAAAGGATGATATATTTTGAATGCAATAGGGAATCAAAACTGCTGCCTGAATTGTTCGTTCCATAGGTATATGGAGTGGCCACATTACCTGCCCCGGAACTATAGTCATTACGGTAGTTTAAGTAGCCGCCAGTTAGTGCTAATACCTTCCTTGCACTGTTCCTGCCTCCATGAAGCCCCCAGCTCTGTCCAGAAGCATAATTGACATATCTAGATTCCGGACCATATGTATCACCAATTCGTTTAATTTCAGATGCAATAGTATTTATGGCTTCTTCCCAAGAAATTCTCTCAAATTTGCCTTCGCCTCGCTTTCCTACCCGTTTCATTGGATACTTAAGGCGGTCAGGATGATAGAGCAAATTACGATAGTTGCGCCCTCGGACACACGCTCTGAGAGGCGGAATGCTTGGATCACCGCTTTCCTGGGTGTCGGTTGCTACACGTACCACTACACCATCTTTTACATATGCCTTTATTACACATCTACCGCCGCAATTATTGATGCTGCAAGTTGATACAACCTTATCCCACTCACTGGCACTTGCTACGTTTTCTTCTTTTTGCTTATCGAGCAATATTTTTGTCCCGACACCACCAGCGATAACCGGGACTCCAATTGCCCCAGACCATTTTAAAAACGTTCTGCGCTGCATTTTATTAGCCAATAAACTCTTTACAGGACTATCTTTAGTCATTGATATATGCCTCCCATATTCTCTATTGTGAAATATTTCACATTTTAAAAGTGCAGTCTTCACCTCTATTACATCCTTGTACTACCTATAACTCAATTTTACTTGATAGTTATTAAATAAATATTAAATTTCACAACGTTCACACTTATTTCATAAAAATCCTCCATATTTTGATAACAATTTGAACTCGAATAGTGTCATTTGTTTCTAGTTAATTACGAAATATGTATATAATAAAAAAGAAAATATTTTGTAAAGGATGATTTCATTGAATATAAGTGGTCATACAGTTGAAAAACTTGTAGATCCATTTGGATTATTATCGGGGGACCGCTATGAGTTTTTTTTAGAAATAAATGTTGAGGAAGATGATGAACTTTTTTCTGAGAAAGGTGTGGGAATTAAGGTATTATTTATAGTTGATGAAAAAGGGCCAAGAATTTCGCACTATCATCTCTATGAAAGAGGTACAGAAAAGGTTTTAGACTTTGCTCTTGAAGAAGACGAGGAATTAACCGTGTTTAATTATTGCATGGAATACATTGACTCATAAGAAAAAGCAGAGGTTTAACCCCCTGCTTTTTCACATTGTTGTTACATAAAATTCTTACTATGATTATGAATTACCTGTAATTCTTTTGTTGTAAGGCTCATTTCACTTTTGCATATTGGACAGAGGGGCACTTCAGTGCTCTTAAAATTGTCACGAATCCAGCATTTACAAGTATCTGAATTACATTTCCAAATTTTAGTTTCTTCAAGCTTTACTTCTTCATCATTTCTTCTACCAAACGCCAAAATGATCACCCCTTGTACTTTTTGCAAGACTGTTTGACACTTTGATTAAAATTACATTTTTTATAAAGTAAAAAGGTGATGCCTTATCATTGCACCACCTTTTTATTTTTTCAATTTAAGCTTTTACTACGTTAGCAGCTTGAGGGCCACGAGCACCTTCAACGATTTCGAAAGATACTGATTGACCTTCTTCTAAAGATTTGAAGCCTTCTGATTGAATTGCAGAGAAGTGTACGAATACATCTTGACCGCCTTCAGCTTCGATAAATCCAAAACCTTTTTCTGCATTAAACCATTTTACTTTACCGTTATTCATGAATAGAACCCCCAAATATTTGTTCACTTTAAGTACATAACCATTTAATAAATCAAAAAGCCGTAATGCACAGGGTAATAGACATCACCCACATATCGTGCAGTTACGACTACTTAAACCAATAAATATTTACACGAACTTAAAAGCGTACCTTAATGATACCCTTTATTACTTTAAAAGTCAATTAAATTTACAGTATAGCATACTAGTAAGCCACTAACTATAAAAAATATAGTAGATACCTATTTTTTTTCAAGTTCACCTTGTAAAAAGACCTCCATAAAGTTCTCCACAAACTTTTGGATGTCAGCTTCCATACCAATATAATCTAACGTCTTTGGGGGCTGTGCTTCTGGCTTTGGCCGGAAATCTGCGATACTCTTCCCTTTGGCATCTCCAAATTCCTCGACCTTAACCCTTCGCGGAACATACCTGAAAATTTCAGGATTGGTTATTGCCATTAATGGGACAACATCATGCATCGGAGCCCCTTTAATACCCGGAACATTTTTTTGATAGGCCTTAAAATAATAATCAAATGCTGGTTGTAGTAATGGTCTAAAAGGTGTTGGACTGTTTTCACTAAGAAATCCGATCATTTCGGGTGTTATGATGGCTTTATTTGTAACATTCAATGGATAAAGATACACATTATGAGCTTTCTCCATAACACTTCTTGCTGCAATGGGGTCAGAATAGAAATTAGCTTCTGCTTCTGCTGTTATATTTCCAGGAACCAAGAAGGCCCCCCCCATAATATAGAAAGCAATTACATCTTTTAAAGCATTGTTACCATAGAGGATGAACATAAGAGCTATTTCTGTTAATCTGCCAACATTTACGATAATAAGGTTATTTTTATATTGTTCAACAATTTCCAGAATCTTGTTAAAGTCATGAACCTCTACATTTTGCAATGTATCAGGAGGTTTGATTGGTCCTAATCCCTCAGGTCCATGGATTTCAGGGTAAAACTGTACAGGTTCACCTGATAAAGGTCCTGCAGTTCCAGCAATGATCGGTATATCTTCTCTCCCGCCTAGATCGATTAAATAGGCTGTATTCCTTACAGATTGCTCTTTCGGTGTATTTCCATAACCACTAACAATGCCGACAACGTTTATTTTTGGATTAAGTAAGGCATACATAATCGCAAAAGAATCATCAATTCCAGGATCCGCAAACAATAAGACATTATAAGCCATTGCCTCTCCCCCATCTTATTTTTCGTACTTTCAACATAATATGTAAAAAACTGAATTCAAAGTACTATCACCTATAAGGCTAATGTCTCAAAAAGCCGACTCGAGATCGTCGAATCGGCTTTTTTTCATGCTTCTTTTTTTACTTTTGGTGCTGCCTTTTTCCTTGGAGCCGCAGGCTTCTTGACCGCTGTCTCTTTCTTCACCGCTGTGGCTTCCTTCTTTATGGCTGTTTCTTTTTTTACCGCTGGTCGACCAACATCAGTTCCAGGCTTTGTCCTGTCTATGGATGCTTGTAGAGCAGCCATTAAGTCGGTAACGTTTGATGGTGTCTCTTTTGCTGCCGGGGTGACAGTTTCTTGTCCTGTACGCTTGGACTCAATCAACTCTAACAATGCTGTCCGATATTCATCGGTATATTTTTCAGGTTCAAACTCAGTGGTTAATTGATCAATTAACATAATCGCTGTATCTAATTCTTTATGGGTGACCTTATCGTCTGCAGGGACGTTTGGAACATCTCCTGCACGGCGTACTTCATCAGGAAAATGAATGGTCTCCATAACCAGTGTGTTTTCATATACACGGATGACAGCCATTTGCTCTTTAGAGCGTATAATTATTTTTGCTATACCAACCTTTTGTGATTCCTGCAGAGCTTTTCGAAGCAAAGAATACGCCTTGCCGCCACTTTCATTAGGGGACATGTAATAACTTCTGTCAAAATAAATAGGGTCTATTTCCTCCATTTTGACAAAATCAATAATCTCTACTGCTTTTTCTTCGTTTTCCTTCCGAAGCTTTTCGAGATCTTCCTGATCAAGCACCACAAATTTACCTTTTGTATATTCGTATGCTTTCACAATCTCCTCAGGTTTAACTTCCTGTTCACATACTGTGCAAATCTTTTCATATCTAATCGGTGCATGGCATTTATCATGTAATGTACGAAGCTTAATGTCTTTATCCTCAGTGGCGGTATGAAGTTTGATAGGAATATTTACCAGCCCAAAACTGATGCTGCCTTTCCACATCGTATGCATAATGTAATTCTCCAATCTTTTTACTTATATTGTTGGTTTTCCGATAAGAGAAATTCCTAAAAACTTTTGGTAAAGGATGAATCGCTGTGGTTTGAAACAAAATAAAAGAAAAAGAGAGGAAATAAATGATGAAACCGATGCTGCCAACACTAACCTTTGATCTAACTCTGCAACCGGATTGGCTGTACGAGGTTAAATATGATGGGTTTCGGGCAATTTTGAATTGGGATCATAATGGAATTACCTTAACGAGTAGAAATGATAAGCCCTTGCTGCCGCAGTTCCCAGAGATACAGCATTTTCTAGAGCCGCTAAAGGATTTATTTCAGCCATTTCTTCCCCTTCGACTTGATGGAGAGCTTGTTTTACTTGAAAACCACTATAAGGCCAATTTTTCTGCTATCCAGGTTCGTGGGAGGCTTAAAGCTTCAAAAAAAATTCTTGAACAAGCCCAAAAGGCTCCTTGCCGCCTAATGGTCTTTGATATCCTTTTATTAGCAGGCAAAACCATGCAATCGAGAAAATTTGAAGAACGAAAAGAAGAGCTAATTGAACTTTTTAAACAGCTCAATCTTCCACTGGAAGCAGACCCCTATAGTGACAATTTGCTGCAGCTAGTTGCGGCCCATAAAGATTTCACCGCATTGTGGGAAGACGTCGTCCTCCATGACGGTGAAGGGATTATTGCAAAACAAAAAGACAGCCTTTGGGAAGAAGGTAAGAGATCTTTACAATGGTTAAAATACAAAAATTGGAAATTTGTTTCCTGTTTTATTACAGCTTTGGAGAAAACAAATGGATACTTTTACGTAGGTGTGTATAAAGAAGGAAGTATTCAAGGGATTGGTCAGGTACTATTTGGCTTTAAACCAGATGAAAAACAAGCTCTTCAAAGTACCATTAAACAAAATAAAATTAGTGAGGACGGTCAATTTATCTATGTCGAGCCTGCTATTTGTTTGGAGGTAAAATATTTAGAGCTTTACGATAATCAGCTGCGCGAACCACATTTTCATCGTTTCCGTTTCGATAAAAAGCCGAACGACTGTACATACGAACAATTTATCTTTAAGCAAAAAAATTTACCGGAGGATTTAGATATTACCCACCCCGATAAGCCCCTGTGGAAAAACCATGACATACAAAAGGCAGATTTTATTCTGTATTTAAGGGAAGTCTCGCCTTATATGCTCCCTTTTCTAGAGGATCGGACGTTAACGGTGATTCGCTATCCGCACGGAATGTTTGGTGAACCATTTTATCAAAAGAATTGTCCAGACTATGCACCCGATTTTGTGAAAACACATATGTCTGAAGGTATTGATTATATCGTTTGCAACAACCTAAAAACATTAATATGGCTTGGAAATCAGTTGGCGATTGAATACCATATACCATTTCAACTGATTCACAGTAAGGGAGCGAGCGAAATAGTCTTTGATTTAGATCCTCCTTCAAAAGAAGAATTTCACTTAGCGGTAAAAGCGGCATTATTAATTAAAGAAGTTCTTGACCAATTAAATCTAATTGGATTTATTAAAACATCCGGGAATAAAGGGTTACAAATATATTTGCCTTTGCCTGAAGATGTATATTCCTTTGAGGATACACGTTTATTCACAAGCTTTATAGCGGATTATTTAATTTCGAAGGATCCAGAATCTTTTACAACTGAACGAATGAAAAAAAATCGTGGAAACAGGCTATACGTTGATTATATCCAGCATAGTGAGGGGAAAACGATTGTAGCACCCTATTCCATGAGAGGGAATGAACATGCGGGTGTAGCTACTCCACTATATTGGGAAGAAGTCGATTATACGCTAAATCCCGTTGACTTTAACATGGAAAATGCATTACAGCGAATTAGAAAACAAGGTGACCCATTTAAAAATTATTTTCAAACAAAAACGATACAGCCCTTTGGACCCGTACTAGAAGTATTGAAGGGAAAGAACTAGGTATGGTCACATAGAACCCCTATGTGACCTCCTTTACGTATTCAAATGATTATAACCCAGCTTTTCGAAGAGTCTCTTGAGCGTCTGCTTGCAATTTTTCATAGGTTGACTGCTCAGAAAAGTCTTCTTTCGAGATCACAGAAAAAGTTTCACGTTCTAGGTTAACATCAACATGTACTTGGTACATATACGTTGCATTTCCAATCAAATCAATGCTGTAGTTTTCATCGTGTTCATGAACCACACATTGCACCCTTCCACCGTTATTATAAATATTAATAATTTCTTCCGCGCTATTCAAATCTTGCAGACATGTTACCAATGAAGATGCTGACATTGCCGTTCCGCATGCATTTGTAAAGCCCACTCCACGTTCAAACGTGTTTACGTAAATACTGCCCTTTGCTAAAGATTTAACAAAACTGACGTTTACGCCGTCAGGAAATAACTCATTTGGATTATTTACCTTCTCGCTTACCTCTTTTTGCACCCCAGATTGCAATTGTTCGCTATTTACTATCGAGATTAAATGCGGATTCGGTACGGCAAGCGCAGAAAATGATAACTCCTGTGATAGCTCAGGAATTTTTTCATTAAGTAAATGGGGTTGATTTAATTTCAATGGCAGATCCTCCAAAAGGAATGAAACCGGTGAAATTTCTACTTGGTAGGTTGTCACATCTGGATAGATATCCTGTTGTTTACTTACCTTCAGATCAGCCTTCATGGTTTCAATAACTGCTTCATTAAGTCCCTTCATTTCACAAACATATCTAGCCACTAACCGCAGGCCATTGCCACACATAGATGCTTCTGAACCATCTGCATTAAATACCCGCATTCTTCCATCAGCACGATCGCTATTCATGGTAAAAAGAATTCCGTCTGCCCCTAATTCGGAATTTCTATTACATAACAACGTTGCAAGCTTCGCTCTTTCACTGTCTGAAAAGCAATAAGAATTCGTTATTTCATCGATTATGAGAAAATCATTCCCTGAACCATGACCTTTAATTAAATCAATTTGCACTACAATAACCTCCGAAATTTTTATATCTTATTCTAACAAATAATCAGTAAGAATGACACATTCTATCTCTCAATAAAAAATTCATTGATCAAAAAAGACAACCTCAAAAGCTTTTCTTTTTCCGTTAAATTATCTGATAGAGAAAGTACTGGAGTATTGGGTTCGGGGAATCGACCACTCCATTCAACAGGCATCCATCCACGTCTCAGCCGGCCGACCTGCTGCCTCGACTGATTTAAGACACACTCATCCATAAAATATCCCGAACCTTCAACAGAGCCAATGGATGTTCCTGATTCATCCATCATTTCTTTCTTCTCTTGCAGCCAAGTAATTCTCTCTTTTTTTAAACATCCTAAATATCTCTTGTTTTTATCATAGACTTCAATAATCCATGGCGTAATTTTTTTTATTTTATAATATCCAACAGCCTGGTATTGCTTATTATAAAGTGCATAAATTCTTTGTTTCCTAAACAGCTGGAATCCCTTTTGCCGATGTCTCTTAATAATCCCCGCTTCATTTCCATCAGGAAAGAAGAGATGTACACTAGACTCTTGCTGATTCATGAATACAACCACAAGGTGTTTTGCTGAAAATAGACTATCAGAATGGCTATTCGATTGAGACATATTACGATTAATGAAAATAGCTTGCTTCATTCTATATAGGTAAACCTGAAAGCTAATGAAGCTGTAAACAATAAAAGGTATTGTTAGTAACATTATTTGATTGCTTTGAAAGAAATATAGATTTCCAATACCGATAATGATAGCAGGAACAAGCGATACGATGCTGCCATTTAAGGTAATATTGGCACTACTACGGTAAAATTCATGTATTTTCATCCAGAAAACTCCTTATCTACCCCTCTTATATTTATTCTATTAAACATACATAAAAAAAATGATAGGAGTTTTTCTCTATATCGGTTATTAAAATTAATAGAAAAAAAAGAAGCCGATTTACTGGCCTCTAAAGAAATATCCAATATCAAACCATTAAGAGGCAAGCTCTTTTTTCCTAAAAAAGAACACGCTTAACCATAATAGGATGACAATGAGCAAAAGCGCTATTAAACTGGAAGGCAGTGTGTCATTAGGAAGTTCCCCTGAAGTAAGTAAAGCACCTGCATAACTAGTTAATTGCGAAGGACTCCATTCTAGTAAATGGGAAAGTGCTCCGCTAATAATACTTACTACCAGCGCGAGTGCCAGTGTGATAAATCCTGCCATTCCCGGGGACAAAAGAACTGCACTAAAAAATACTGTAACTGTTAATATAACAGTCAGCCATAATCCATATAAAACAAACGATTGAAAAAATTCCACAATAGGGACCCAATCAAATAACTGCCCCGTATAGTACCAAGTTGATATGTATCCAATAAATAAAGAAATCCACACGAGCAAAAGACTCCCCGCCCATTTAGAAGTAACATAGAAGAGATAGGAAACCGGCTTTACAAGAATCATTGCTGCTACTCCATTTTTTCTTTCACCAGCAATGATCCCCATTGTTCCGAGAACAATAACTAACACCCCAATCGTCGAGTATTTGCTAAGACCAGAAGCTAATACCGCCCCTGCTGTTGGAGTTGGCATTTCAAAAATCGCTCCTTCTGGCAGCCCTCCGACAGATTTTATGATCTGCGGCATATAATAACTGGTTAATGGCTCGGTGACACCTAATAAGATAAAGGTGATTGGAACCCAAATCCATTTAAAATTCCTCCACATTTCTAGAATCTCTTTTTGAAAAAGCGTGATCCATTGGCTCATTTTCCCACCACCTTCATAAATACATCTTCAAGGGTCATACTGCTTATTTCAAATTTATCCAATTGCCAGTCTCTTTCAGATATTAGCTTTAAAAACTCCTTCCTGGCTGTTTCTACATTGCTAACAAACACGCTAATCCGGTTTCCGTCTATCAAAACAGATTTTGTTAAATGATGAGTTCGAAATGTACGTTCCATTTCTTCTGTTTTTTTACGGAAAATCAAGTCTATCTTTGCCTGCTGGTGACGTTCACGCAAATCCACCATTGTTCCCGATTCGACAATTTCCCCATTATGTAAAAAGAGGATTTCATCACAAACTTCTTCTGCGTCATTTAGTATATGTGTGGAAAAGAGAATGGTCGTCTCCTTTTTCAATCCTTCGAGCAGCTCTAATACTTCTCTTCGGCCAAAGGGATCTAAAGCAGACACAGGCTCATCCAGTATAACCAGTTGGGGACGGTGAATAATTGCCTGTGCAATACCAAGCCTTTGCTTCATCCCGCCGGAATATTTCCCTACTCTCCTATTCTTTGCGTCACTAATCCCTACCAGCTCAAGGAGCTCTAACGAACGTTCCTTTGCTTCTTTACTTGTTAAACCAGCAAGCTTCCCTACGTATTGCAGAAATTCGAATCCTGACATCCAGTCATAAAAAACAGGAAACTGCGGCAGGTAGCCAATTAAATGGCGAATATCTCCATCCTTTTTAGCCTCGCTAAAAGAAATTGACCCAGCAGTTGGTTTCATTAATCCTGACAACATCCTGAGGGTCGTTGTTTTACCAGCTCCATTGGGGCCCAATAAGGCAATACACTTCCCCTGTTCAAGCTTAAAATCAAGTCCTTTGATCACCTCATTCCCTTGGAAACTCTTCTTTAATCCTTTAATTTGGATGAGAGACATTAATCATTTCTCCTTCCAATGACAAAATATAGAATGGGTCCTATGATATTAACAAAAATAATAATAAACACCCAAAGCAGTTTCGGACCATTTGTTTTTTCGATTCTAGATAAGTCAACGAGTGAGACAATTAGTAAGATAAGATGAATAATAAAGAGCGGTGCAATTAATCCCCAGCTGATTCCTTCTAATAATTCCATATTAGTTCCCCCTTGTTTCATGCTTTATTTATTGATATGACGTTTGAACTACAAAAACGTTCAAAACCCAGCAAAAAAATTTATTGCTGGGTTAGTTGGCCTATATTATTATTTTATTACTCTAAAAATCAATGGGAATCGGTATTCGTTTCCTTCGTATGCTTTGACGGCTGCGATGATTGTGAATATTAGGGCCATTATTCCTAATATCCATAATAGGAAAATGCCTACAATTAGGAAAATTAATATTCCGCTTATTAAGGAATAAACTGTGTATGAAATGAAAAAGTTAAAATATTCTCTTCCATGATAATTGATAAATGATGACTCATCCTTCTTTAATAACCAAATAACAAGAGGACCTATTATAGGAAAAAATAGACTGACAACATAGAGAATTGCCCCAAGCGTTCTTTCTTCGCTTTTTATCATTTTAAGATTCCCCCAACAGAAAATTTTTTCTATCTTTCCCTAATACTTACGCTCCCATTACGTAAAGGTTTCATATTTTTTTTAAAAAATCATTTATTTTCCACTATCAACTCCATCGTCCAGTTGATAAAATAGTAAAAATAATATTATCAGTGTGTAGAAAGGTTTAATGATGATGAAAATTCTTTTAAAAAATGCAAACGTTTATCCCATTACCTCTGAACCGTTAAAAAACGGCGATGTTTTAATTGATAAAGGGAAAATCATAAAGGTAGGCAAAAATCTTCAAGCTGACTCCAATGTTAAAATCCTGGATTGTAATGAATTGTATCTTTTCCCAGGCTTTATTGATGTTCATACCCACTTAGGTCTATATGATGAAGGAACTGGCTGGGCTGGTAATGACGCAAACGAGACAGCAGAAGCAATGACTCCTCATATTAGAGCTATAGATGGTGTCTATCCACTAGATCCTGCTTTTTCCGATGCCATCAAAAGCGGAATCACCACCGCACATGTTATGCCTGGAAGTGCGAATGTTATTGGAGGGACTACTTCAGTAATTAAAACAACCGGGAAGAATGTAAAAAAAATGATTGTCCAGGAAATTGCAGGTCTTAAACTTGCATTAGGAGAAAATCCAAAAAGAATTCATAGTCAGGGGAATAATGACTCCATTACAAGAATGGGTATTATGGGAATGCTGCGGGAAGCATTCTATAGAGCAATCCATACGGATAACCCAGATAATCTAAGAGTAGCACCACTGGTTATGGCTTTAAAGAGAGAGATTCCTGTTAGAATTCATGCCCATCGTGCAGATGATATTATAACGGCATTGCGTCTTGCTGAAGAATTCAATTTAGATTTAAGAATTGAACATTGTACTGAAGGACATTTAATTGCCAGCGAGTTAGCTGGTTTAAACTTAAAGGTTTCAGTCGGTCCAACTTTAACAAGGAGATCTAAAATTGAACTAAAGAACAAAACGTGGAAAACCTATCAAGAACTAACAAATAATGGTGTAGAAGTATCAATTACAACCGATCACCCATATACACCTATTCAGTATTTGAATATATGTGCGGGGATTGCGGTTCGAGAAGGTCTTTCGGAGCAAAAAGCACTAGAAGGGATCACCATTTTACCTGCGAGAAACCTTAGGTTAGATCAACAATTAGGAAGTATTGACGAGGGAAAAGAGGCTGATTTAGTACTTTGGAGTCACCATCCTTTTCATTATTTAGCAAAACCAAAATGGACAATGATTGGCGGTGAAATCGTTTTCTCAGAACAATAGAAATATGTTGAAATTTGCCAATAAATAAACACGAAAAAACAACAAAAAACCTATTTATTTTTTTTATTTTTTCTAGTATGATACTCTAAGTGAAACCGAAATAGGCCTAAAAATCTGGGGGGTAAATCACATAATTTTTGCAGCAAAAAAAATGATATAGGGAAGGCAAATGGTGCGCCACCAGTAATACCTGGTTCTAGTGGGTTCGATTCCCACCCCGAAATTTTTTAGTTTATCTGAATAAAAAATTTCGAGGGTGGGCCGCTTCTTTAGACATGGGATCGGATTGCCCAAATGGAGGGAAATTCAATGCTTAAGAAACGAGATCTTCATGACAGCCATGTATTATTTGAATTAATGTCGCATCCGGATGTCTTCCCTTTTGTGCGTCAAAAATGCTCTTCTTATGAAGAATTCATCTTTATGACAAAACAAACGATTGAAGCGGAAGAACGCGGTGAATTAATTTCGCGGACCATTCTTGATGAATGGGGTGCCCCTATTGGAACCATTAATCTTTTTGATATTGAAGATAATGCAGGATTTTTAGGTACCTGGCTAGGAAAACCATACCACGGGAAAGGCTATAATGCCCCTGCAAAGGACGCCTTTTTCCAAGAGGTATTTTATACATTAGGAATAGAAACCATCTTTATGAGGATTCGTAAGGTAAATATCAGGTCTATTAAGGCTGCAGAAAAACTCCCTTATGTTGTTAAGGCCAATGAAACAAGAAGATCACTTTACGACCAGTTGAATGCACAAGGTGAAGTGTATGATCTATATGAAATTCCTAAAGACCAATACTCCTTCTACCTCATGCGTAATAACGGTTCAGTACAAGAAGAACCATCACATTTATTAGAAGCATAAAAGCAACCGGCTCCTGCCGATTGCTTTTTTTGGTATAAACAATTTTTATTAATCCGTTATATTTTGTTCTGTTCCAGAATTAACCTCACTAATACCCATATGGAGCAAAAATTCTTCTAGTTCCTCGTTTGTTAATGTTTCAAAACGACCATCATGAAAAAATACTTGAGTTTGATTTGGATTAATACGGTTCATGTTAAAACTCATTTTATTTGCTCCTTTCATAGATGTGTTATAACTATTATCAACAAAAGGAACTTAAACCATTCCAAAAAATAGAATTGTTCAAAAAATTGTAAAAGGAAAATTATTTTGATTGATTTTTTTGTGAATAAACTTTTCCGAGAACATCCATTCCTCCAGTGACAGGAATAATACTCCCAGTTATAAAATCGGACTTATCATCAACGAGAAAGGAAATGACACGGGAGATGTCTTCTCCCGTACCATGTCTTCCTACTGGCACGCTTTCATTAAGGGCTGCTTCCTCGATGCCTTTCTCCTTCCAATGAGAAATAATATCTCCAGGGCAAACCATATTAGCCGTAATACCATTTGCTGCTTCTTCAATAGCAATGGTTCTTGTCAGTGAGGCAAGCCCTGTTTTTGCCGCAGCGAAAGCCGAACGGTAAACCCAGCCAGGAGTGGTTTCGACTCTTTCGAATCCCATTGTAATAATTCTTCCCCATTGGCGCTCTCTCATAATAGGTATAATGGCTTTCGATAAATAAAAGACTGCATTTAAATTCCCATTGATTAAATAATCCCATTCATCGAACGAATACTCCGTCATTTTTTTTCTTTCTCGAACATAAGGTCCGGCATTATGAATCATAACATCAATGGAGGTAAATTCCGAAATAACTGTTTCAACCATATTTGTACAATCTGCCTGATTTGCCACATCTCCTTGAATGCATATAATTTTACTCCCGTATGCCTCTTCAAGCTCCTTTGCTAAAAGGATCGCTTCTTGCTTACTGTTTCGATAGTTAATAGCCAGCTGAAATCCTTGTTTCGCTAACTGGCAGGCTGTTTTTTTTCCTAACCCTGCGGCTCCCCCAGTAATTAACGCGGTTTTTTTCTTCACAAGCCATTACCTCACAATTATATTTTCTAAACTATATGCTTGGACGGCTTGATTATATCTTTAAATTTCTAGTTATTTATAACGCATGTCACCTATGGTGCATAGTATAAGGTATCAATGCCTAGTGAGAGTCTAATGAAAGGGTGTGGAGTTTATGTTCCCATTTAATTTTTTTCCTTTTAATAAAGATATGAAGAATAAGCTTCAGCATATGAAACCTGATGAAATCGATCAATTTATTAAAGGTATCTTGGGAAATGTTATGCCCACTCATTCCGAAAGTCCATTGAATTCTCAGGACCTTATTAACCATTTTCGCCCTCACTCCTCTCAACAGGTAAATTCCCTGAACTCTACAGCTTTTGAAACACATGATTCTGTTTTTGTTAGAATCCCAATTAAAGATGAGTCTATCCTTAAAGATTTACGGGTTTATCATACTGCAAACCAGTTGGTTGTCGAAAATATACCTGAGCGGGATCTTAAACATTCCATCGCTCTTCCAGCTATAGTAAGAAAGAAAGGGTCCTCTGCAAAATTTAAAGATGGGATACTTGAGATTAAATTAATAAAATCACATGACATTCAATACTCCCAAATTGATGTGTCTGAAATTTAAAAGAAAAAAGACAGTCTTAAAAAACTGTCTTTTTCTTTATTAATTCCCTTCCATATGCATTGAATCCTTTGATTCGCTTGGGTCTTCTGGTTCACTTGGGGTTCCAACTACGAATACTTTTTTAGGCATGTTATGCATGTCTCTTGCGGTGACGTGGGAAATAATATAATATGTTCCTTCTTGCTGAAATGATTTTTCTAGACGATAGATTCCATCCTCAGTATGTTCGACTTTAATTTTTTCGTGTTTTTCATCCTTGGCACGCCAAATTTCAAAGGTCACTTCATCGGCGTCGTCGACCTTTTCATCTCCCTGAGTAACCTTAGCTTCAAAAATCATCGGTTCGTTAACATTTCCTTTTTCTGGTGTAACCGTCAACTCTACCTCCACAAACTCAGGTAAGTCACCTGCTTTTTGGTCCTTATTATTGCAAGCAGTGATGCTCAATATAGATACAATAATAACAATGAAAAATAAGAACTTCCTCATCTTTATCCCTCCTTTATAATTTGTCCATTACATGATTATGTAAAAGTATGAGCGCTACCTTAGCTTCATTTGAGATGGTTGACCCAGTAATTCTGCAAATAGCAGAATAATATTTTTCAAACTTATTTTTACGTATTCGCGGATGGGAATTTTCATCAAGCAATTCTCTTTTCACTGCTTCTTTAAGTGTGTCTTCACTGCTTCCATCACTCACAGCAAGCAACCGATTATTCCATATTCTTCGATATTCGGCTAGTAATTCATCAAAATTGAAATCGGCAATCAAAATAGCCACCTCCACATATCCTCAATTGCATTGTTACATACTTTCCAACATTATTGCAAAAAATAAATACAATAAACATTTGAAAGGAGATAACCATGTCAACACCTTATAAATGTCCAAATTGTAAAACCAATAGAAGCCGTTTCAATATCATCCAACAAGTTTCACAATCTGTAAAACTAGACCCTCAATCAGGTGAGGTCGTCAGAGAGTACGGCGAAAATGAATTAGAACCCTTCCACCTGCCATACAACGGACCGGATTATCGAATTCAATGTGCCTCCTGCGGGTTAATTGAAGACGAAAGGACGTTTATTAAATTTGGTCAGCAAGCTTAACGTAAAAAAACACCTTATATGAAGTGCACCCGAATTGTTAGACACACTCTAACAATTCGAGGTGCATTTTTTAATGGCGAAATTTTCGACAGAGCAAAAAATACAATCAGTAAAAGAATATCTAAATGGTAATGATGGAGTGAAAACAATTGCTCGTTCAATCGGTGTAGATCATAGTGTACTCCTTCAGTGGATCAAACAATATAATCTTTTTGGTGAAGATGCCTTTGAAAAACGGTATACATCCTATCCTCAACAGTATAAACTAGACGTACTCAATTATATGAACGAGCAAGGGACGTCTATCAGGGAAACAGCAGCGATCTTTAATATTCCATCACCTTCAACACTTTTAAAATGGAAAATCGCTTATGAATCAGAAGGATTGGATGCCCTACAAATAAAGAAAGAGGGACGTCCATCTATGAAAAATGAGAATCAAAAAACATCCAATAAACAAGTACCAGCGGAAGGGTCAATGGAAGCACTCCAAATGGAATTAGAACGTTTACGTATGGAGAATGCATATTTAAAAAAGTTGAATGCCTTAGTTCAAAACAAGGAAAAATCACCAAAAAAGACAAAGCGCAAGTAGTCTTTGAATTAAGGCATGAATTTCCGGTGAAAGCACTTTTACAACTCGCAGATATCCCCCGTAGTACGTATTATTATTGGGTGAAAAACATGGGGCGTCCTGATACAGATGCAGAGCTGAAGGGATTGATTCAATCCATTTATGACGAACATGAAGGCCGTTTTGGCTACCGCCGTATTCGTGATGAACTTAGAAATCGTGGACACAAAGTAAATCACAAAAAAGTACAGCGTATCATGAAAGAACTAGGTCTAAAATGTCTCGTCAGAATGAAAAAATATCGCTCTTATAAAGGTAAAGTAGGTAAAATTGCACCAAATATTTTAAATCGCAACTTCAAAGCTGAAGAACCAAATGAGAAATGGGTTACAGACATTACAGAGTTTAAATTATTTGGAGAGAAGCTATATTTATCCCCGATATTGGACCTATATAATGGAGAAATTATTACATATACAATTGGATCAAGACCGACCTATTCACTTGTCTCAACGATGTTATATCAAGCCTGTGAACGGTTAACCGACGGCAATAAACTACTTATTCATTCAGATCAAGGTTGGCACTACCAGATGAAAAAATACCAACATTCCCTAAACGAGCGAGGTATTACGCAAAGTATGTCCCGTAAAGGAAACTGTTACGACAACGCCGTTATAGAAAATTTCTTCGGGATTTTGAAATCAGAATTTCTGTATCTAAAAGAATTTGAAAGTGTCGACCATTTCAAACAAGAACTAGAAAAATATATAGATTACTACAATCACAAACGAATTAAGGCAAAATTAAAAGGCCTGAGCCCAGTACAGTACCGAGTTCAGGCCCAACAAGCTGCCTAACGAAATAACCTGTCTAACTTTACGGGGTCACTTCAATACAGGTGTTTTTTTCATGTTATTTTAATCCATTTTCTTTTAAGAACGAGTCAGAATCTATTTTCCAACCTTCCATTGTTGAAAAACGCATCAAATGGAGTTCACCGCTATAATGCTGTCGTCCTCTATCTTTAATAAACCAATCAATCTCCACAGGTACATCCAGACTTATTTCCTCTTTTAAATCCTCAGCAGGTAATATAGGCATCCTAGTGATTCTAACATTTTCAATTTTGCCTAATATGGGCTTCCAATTAAGCTTTTGTACGCTAATCAACTTAGAAATATATCTATCCTGCTGCTTTAAACCTGCAATATATGCTTGAACGGTTTCATATGGCGATGCCTTACTTAAGTACTCCTCCAACTTTCCAGAAGCTTTAAAAATCATCAGCATATGTGACAGATCCATTGCATTTGTTCGATGGGTCGTACTTCCATAAAAGTGGATACAAAAATGCCCTGGAAAATTATTTTTTAAAGCCCCTCCCCCATGCGGCATACCGTGCATAGACCCGGCAATCCATTGGTCTTTACTGATTACAATGATGGCCCGCCGCTTCCAGCTCCATTTTCCTCCGTAAATTTTTTTCATCATTTTAGTATCCTTTGCAGTCAAAGGCTGTACATCAGCATGATGGCTTCCCGCCCGTCTTTGAACATTAAACTTTTTACCAGTTTCAATATCCAAAACAGTAAACTTCGAATATTTTGGTAAAACTTTATTAACCTCTTCCCATGGCAGCATTTCAATTTTATAACTAATAGTAGCGGCGGCATGGACCCCTTGACCATAAAGGAGGAAAAGAATAACCATCATAATAGCTGTTTTCTTCTTCATCTAATCCTCCTTTACAATGTAAAATAACTACATTAAAAGAGTTACCTGAAGAAGAAATGTTCATTCATTTTCTTTTCGATTTTTGAATTGCTTTTCAAGTTGTTTGAGCTTTTCCTCTATCTCTGTCCAATGGATATTTTCACCAATTAAAACTAAATTTAAGGGTAAGTTCATTTCTTCTTTCATGTAAAAAGGCATTCCGTAAGAATATTGGAAAAGATATGGTTTTGATGAGGAATCAAATTTCACATAGCCTTTGATACGGTAAATCTCCTCTGGTAAATCCTTTAAAAATTGCTCAAACTTTATATGATCGATCGGCCCTTGAAATTGGTAAACAAACGTAGTTAAATTAAGGGCTTTTTTAGTGAAGGTGGAACTGGTTTTATTGTCAAATGATAAAGTTAGTTTTCTTAATTCATCAATTGAAACCTGTGAAAAATTGGTTAATAAACAACGAGCCGATGGATTGATTCCTTGAATTTCAAAAATAATTTTTGCATGATCAGAATCTGATAATTCCTCCATGTTATTGATCAGAATAAAATCTCGGTGTCTGACCTGCTCGATAAGTAACTGTTGGAGCTGTGGACCTAACGCCTTCCTGTCCCTCCACCTTAATCCATTTACTGTGGTTACAATACCTTTTATCGTAAATTGATCCGCAAATAATGGCGAAAGAATGGCATCCAGAACTTCTACCGGGTGTGCGGCACCAGTAGTTTCGATATAAATGACTTCTGGTTTTTCATTTACTAACAAACTCTGCAGCTGAGCTTCTAGCTTGTCCTGAATCGAACAGCAGATACAGCCCCCTAACAGTTCTTTTAAAGCCACATCCTCATCACGAGCTACTTCAGAATCAATGGACACCTTCCCTAACTCATTCATCATTACAGCTGTTTTTCTGCCTAATAATCGCTCATTTTCGAGTAATCGCTTTAAAAGAGTCGTTTTCCCGCTTCCTAAAAAACCTGATAATATATAAACTTCAGTATTGTTCATCCTACTTACCTCTTTTTCTTTTGATAATTCTTTCATTATATATGAAATTGGGCTAACTACTAGATACAAGTCGCTTATAATAATGGTAAAAAGAATATTCAGAAAGGAATATTTCTTATGATTTATGAGTATGTCTATCCAAAAAGTCTCCTGCATTTCGTAAAAAACCCTTCGCATGAAACGTTAAAAGACCTTCTCTTTAACAATACGGGAGAAACAGATTTTTTAGATTTTAAAACGAAATGGACAGAATTTTCTAAGATGGCAAAACATGTACTTGCAATTGCAAATTCCGGCGGCGGCTGCATTATAGTCGGTGTTAGTCAAAATGATGAGGGGGCTATTTCTTTAACCGGTCTTAACGAAGATGATTTCTTAGATAAAGCAGATATTGATAATAAACTTTCCAATTTACTGCCCAAATACTTAAAATATCGGACAGAAGATTTTCATTATAATAAGGACCAGCTAACCTTGAGCAATAAACGTTTTCAGGTACTTATGATTGAATATGATCCAAAATACGTTCCCTATACTTCTGTGGTTCAACGAAATGAGCTTCGTTATGGCGCCATATATGTCCGACAAGGAACCAAATCACTAGAGGCAACCAATGATAAGCTCGTTGAAATCATCCTTCGGAAAGTACAGTCTGGAGGTTCTGGGGTGAATGAATATACCCTAAAAGAGCACCTTGGCCAGTTAAAAGAATTATATGAAGAGATCGCTTCACAAAATGAGAACGAGTATCGGCAATTTATTGAAGAACTGATAGAACGCAAAAAAGATAGAATACGAGAGTTATTAGATGTCCTTCCTAAAAATTGAGGTAATTAATTTTATCATCTTTAAAGATACCTAATTCCTGTTTCTTTAATTTCCAATGTCGGATAGTTATGCAAAGATTATACTTTCTTCATACAAAAAAGCCTGAACCACAAGGTCCAGACCTCTTTCTTATTTCATTTCCTCTTTTAACACTTCAATTGCCTTTTGAAGCTGGGTATCATTTGTTTCAATCATTTCTCTCAGTTTTTCCATTAATTTTATAGTGGAATTCCCTTTTAATATACCATCTGCTGGTAAATTATTAGCGGTTTGAAAACTGATAACAGCCGACTGGGTTGTTTCATCAAAAAAACCATCTTGTCGGCCTGGATCAAAACCGATTGCCTTTAGCATTTTTTGTGCAGACTCCACTTCCGTGGAAGAGCTAGAAAGCTTTAGCTCTTTATCTGGATTGATAATTGGTAAAGAAGCGTACTCCGGAAGCGGCACTTCGAAATCAGGTTTAATACCCTTTTTATGAATCCAATTACCATTTGGGGTCAGCCATTTGGCCGTTGTAAATTTAATATTTGATTTATCAGGGAAATCCTTAGCCGTTTGGACGGTTCCTTTTCCAAATGAGGTTTCTCCTACCAATTTTACTCCTGCAGATTCACTAACAGCTCCCGCAAGGATTTCTGAAGCACTGGCACTTCCTTTATCAATCAATACCACTAATGGAAAATCAGGATTTCCATCGTTTTGTGAAGGATACTCCTCGGTCTTTCCATTACGATCTTCAACTTTTAATACCAGTTTCCCTTTCGGAACAAACATGCTTGAAATACTAATCGCTTCATCTAATAAACCACCAGGGTTTTGGCGTAAATCCAGAACTAAGCCTTTCATGCCTTCTTTCTGAAGTTCATTTAACTTTGCTGCAAGGTCCTTTGATGTATTAGTCGAGAAACTAGTTATTTGAACCTTAGCTATCCCATCACCCACCATTTCACCATAAACCGTTTCAATCGGTATATCGTCACGTATAATTGGAACCTTTACCGGTGCATCGGTTCCTGGCCGTTGGATGGTTAACTCAACCTTTGTACCTTTTTTACCGCGAATGATCATTACTGCTTGAGTCGAAGTCATTCCCTGTAGACTTTTACCATCTACCGACATGATAATATCATTCGGTTTCAAACCTGCTTTTTCTGCAGGTGATCCTTTGATAGGTGAAACTATCGTAATATGTCCATCTTTTTCTTGAATTTCAGCACCAATTCCTTGGAACGATGAGCTAATTGAACTATGGAAGTTCTCTGCTTCCTCAACGCTCATATAATCTGTATAAGGATCGTCCAGAGCCTTTACCATACCATCAATCGCACCGTTGATTAGTTTTTTCTGGTCAAGTTCCTCAAAATAACCGCTCTTTAATGTATCGTAGGCTGTGTATAATTTATTAAATTCTGATCTTTCTGTACCTACAGTAATAACCTTTTCATCTCCGAATGATAGAGCAAATGTGGTAATACCAGTAGAAAGTAATACAAGGAAAAAGAGTATTAATATAAAATGAAATTTTTTAATGTGTAAATATCCAGATTTTTTTTCTGTCACTTGTTCTTGTTCATGTTGCTGTTCAACGTTTTGTTCATCCAAAGCCTTCACCACTTTCATTGTCAAAAAAATAATATGTAAAACTAGCCCTTAAAGATTAGAATAACATCTTTTATTAAAAAATAAAAAAGAAATGTTATTCATATAAAAAACCGGCACATCCTGCCTTAGGCGTGCCGTACTTTATTGTTTACATTTTCTTTACTTCATCAAAGTATTCTTCTAATGTCCAATTATGCTCATACATGATCGTTGCAGCTTTTATACCGACATAGCGAAAATGCCACGGTTCATACATATAGTTGGTAATGTCGATTTTTTCTTTGGGATACCTTAGTACAAACCCAAAGCGATGAGCATTATCCTTCAGCCATTTTCCTTCTGCTGTATCAGCGAAGGCTTCGTTCAAATATAATTTATTGGATTTGCTGGAAATATCCATCGCTAGCCCTGATTGGTGTTCACTGGCGCCTGGAATTGCTACTGCCTCAGCAGCCTTTTCTATCCCTACTCTATTTACTTCAGCTTCAAACAACGATTTTTGCCGGATATATGAGCGGTACCCCGAAATTGCAATAAGTTCAATTCCGTTCTTTTCTGCATTCGAAAACATTTTCTCAAGAGCAACAGCTGCTTCTTTTCTCATTAAACTTTTTTCTATTTCCACCTCACCAAATGAAAACTCAACATTTGGTCTAACCAAGTCCTGAGGGATATAATCTTCAGGCAGGAAAAAGTCTTTGTTAACCAATGCCATCACATTAGTAGAATTTTGTATCACATTTTTACCATCTACTTCTTTTATATCATTGAAAAATATTGATTCCAACCTAAGTGGATCATTTATAGGAGATACATCTTCTTGTGACTGCTGTTTCTTACCAGAGTCATCTGCAGTAAACGGAAGCTTGTTTAGAATTGTATTGATTTGACTGCAACCGCTAATTAGAATAGTTGAGATCCCTATCGTTAATAAAGTTTTCCAACCCATATTTTCACCTATCTATCTTTCATCTTCCTTTTTGCACTATATCTATTTTTCCCAAAAAGGTCAATATGAAAACCTCTTTCAAGTATTGAAAGAGGTCGTTTTTCCTATTCTTTTGTGGCAGCTTCCAATGCAACTTCAATCATATCGTTAAATGTTAATTGTCTCTCTTCAGCCGTTGTTTCTTCACCTGTTAAGATATGATCACTTACAGTTAGAACCGATAATGCTCTGCGGTTAAACTTAGCCGCTAACGTATACAATGCGGTTGTTTCCATTTCAATTGCAAGAATTTGATATTTGGCCCATTTTTCAAGCTCAGCATTATCATTATAGAAAGAGTCAGCTGTGAAAATGTTCCCTACTTTAAGATTTAAACCTTTTTCCACTCCTGCATCATAGGCCTTTTTGAGCAAATCAAAGTTAGCACATGGAGCGAAATCAACTCCGCCAAAGGTCATACGATTCATGTTGGAATCCGTTGAACTTGTCATCGCTAAAATAACGTCACGAACTTTTACATCCTTTTGAATAGCACCACAAGTACCGACACGGATTAAATTTTGAACATTGTAGCTGTTCATTAATTCATTCACATAAATGGAGATAGATGGAACTCCCATTCCTGTCCCTTGAACAGAAATTCTTTTACCCTTATACGTACCCGTAAAACCAAACATATTCCTTACTTCATTATAACATTTCGCATCCTCTAAAAAGGTTTCTGCAATATATTTAGCCCTCAGTGGGTCTCCAGGCAGTAATACCGTTTCTGCAATTTCATTTTCCTTGGCACCAATATGTACACTCATTTTAATATCCTCCAATCATTTAAGTGAAGTAATTACCTCACACTTGTCAATATATCATAACCATTTTCGATTGAAAAACCATTGACTGAAATGGTCATGATTTTCTTTATTTGTGGGAAGCTATTTTTAGATTATCCAAAGGAGGTATATAACATTATGGGAAAAAAGCATCGAGCACAAACAAATCGACCAAAGAAAAATAATCACATTCCGCCCGAGGCAATAATCGCAGAACACGAGGCACACGCAAAAGAAAATAGTGCTGCTGGCGGAAGAAAAAGCAGAGGTTAACATAACAAAACCTAAGGACATACTCCTTAGGTTTTGATTTATCTAATATGGATTCGATTGACAGGCTGCCAGCCGCCTGGCTTTAGTTGATAGTAATGCTGACCGCCGCGGCCTTCATCAATTAAGATGATATCTCCAGTAGAAAGAAATCTTCCCTTATAATTCAATGGTATTCGATCAGTCACATTAAAGAGACTGAATGTTTCCTGCAAACAACTTTCATGGTTACCTGCACGAATAAAGGTACGATACACTTGTTTGTACCCTTTGTATTCTCTATACTTTGGAGTTTGAAAGATTGTCACATCATATTGAATATTTGCTCTTCTGGTAATCGCCTTGATCATCTTATCCCCTCCAATCATTAAAATAAATGTCATTACTTTAATAATTAGAGATAAACATGGTAGAATCCTCCAAAGAAATCCGTCTTTTTTTGTCGACGATTAGGAATATCTCTGAATAACGCTTTGAATTTGCTGTTGAAGGTTGGGAATATCCGCAGATGTTACGGTTATTCTTACATTGGATTCATCTAAACCAGCTGCTTCTGCAAATAATCCTCCCAAACCACGAGCACGACGATCAACCTGTAACAGTAGTTCAATTGCACCATTTCCAGATGGCCGCATTACTACTTCAAGCTCATCTAATCTGCCGCGGAAAGGCCCAGAGGTCGGTACATATTCAAATTCTTGAACAAAGGGCAAGCGTCCTCGAACTTTATATGAAGCTTCTTCACAATCCGCCTCGCGTAAACGGAACCCAAGACCGTCTACTGCATGAAAGATCTCATTCATTAATGGATTAGGTACAACTTGAATAAAGTCTTTATCACCAGGGTCCACTGCATTTTTTATATCTAGACCTGTTGTAACCCAGATTTTAGACCTACCAATTGACAGCGGTGTGTCAAATGGAAGCTGGAAGGAAAAAGGTATTTCTTTTCTCTCATTTTTTCCGATGGTAAAAGGAGTGGTAATTCGGAAACGATCGATAGTAGCTGTCACCGTATACTTTTTATCATCTGATTCTTTCAAATAGGTAGTATTTAATGCTAAATAGATATCATCTACCTGCTGGTCTACCTTTCCACCTCTGATTTCTACTACACCGTTAACCGTCTCTCCCGGCATATACCTATCCCTTTCAAGCTTCGTGTCCACTGTAGCAGAACCTATTCCTACACTAGCAAATACTTTGTCAAAAAAAGACATTTTCATATCCTCCTTATTTTTCAATTAATAATTTCATATCTGACTTTACTTGTGCGCAACTTTCATAACATTCTCTTAGTTGTAAAAGCCTGCTTATAATATGTTTCGCATGAAGTGAAATTGCCAATTCTTCTTCCCAGCTGCTTTCTTTTTGGTTTTTTGGAAACGTGTAGTTGGAATAAAGTAAAAACAACAAGAAATGACCAAGACCAAAAAAATCAGCTTGGGGATTTACCTCTTTTCCTAAATTTCGCTTTGTCTGATTATCCCTGTCATGACCACATTTCCGCGTAAGTCCTAAATCAATAAGAGCAATTCTCGAATCATCGGCAATCACATTCGGGATACGAATATCTCTGTGAATCAGTCGGTGTTCATGTAAATAGTGAATGAGCTCTAGTAATTTATAGGCGATTACAAAAGCTTCTATTTCGGTATACTTCTGACCATCTTGAAAAATTAATTGTTCAAAATTTTTCCCTTTCATATACTCCATGGTATAAAATGGAATGCTTTTATAGATTCCATCCTCATAATATTGTGGAAACCCTGGATGTTTTAACGATTTTAGTATGGTTTTTTCAAGCTCAAAACCTTTTTTTCCCGACTTTTTAATTCTTTTATGGATACGTAATGCTTTTAAAACTTTCTGCTGCTGTGATACTTGATCCATTACTAAGTAACTATTTCCGTAACTTCCAGTACCTAGATGGCTGATAATTCGATAGCGTTCAGCAATGATTTCATTTTGCTGAAATCCCTTTTCCATCAGGTTTGCAGCACCTAAAATAATTCTTTTAAACATATAAGGTTAACTGCTAAAGAAGCTAGAAAAACTGCCACTTTTATGTTTCTTTTTATAGTGGTGATGTCCATAATGCTTATGTTTGTGGTGTTTCATTTTTTTCCAAGCATTACTTGAATGTGAATACTTTTGATGATGAGATTTACTTCCTAGAATCGATTTTAAGATCTTTTTTAGCATCATCATTCCTCCTCAGCCTCGTTGTATGTAATACGCTAAAAAAATAGGAAAGTTTCACCCTTAAATAGAAATTTTTTTCACAAACAAAAAGCGAGCAGTTTCATATGCTCGTCTTTCGTTTTTCCTTATTAAAAAGATGAATAAAGTACCGTGATATTATACTTATTCATCTTCGACTTCTTCGTCGATAATACTTTTCTCGATGAGATACTCGAAGGTGATATCAGCGATTTCTTCCAATTCTTCTTCCGTAGGAACGTATCCTCTTTTCACCAGCTCATGAAAGAAAAATTCAGCAATCTCTTCCGTATCAATAAATACTTCAATTTCTCTCATAGCATCGCCCCCTTTTTACAGAATGTATGATGAATTCTGCCCATTCATGCTATTTACTTCTAGAAGAATCGGTAAATATTCTACAGCTTAAACATAGAGAGCAAAATAAAAGATTAAATAAGTCTTTTTTTCTTAGGACATGCATAGGATAAATAGAAATAACGATAATGAGGTGATTTTATGTTAAACCTAACAGCAAAATTTGAAGCTATTATTGAAGATGTAAATCAGGATGATGGATTGATCATCACTGCTTTTGAGAAGATACTAGACGGACTTTATTTTCTAATAAAATGGTGCGGGATTCCCTTTGTTATTTTCTTATTCGTTTCGATATCCAGCTGGTAGAAGCTAGACATGGCTTTTACCATCGTCATTGACGACACTTTTTAATTTTCTCAGAATCACGCGCATTACTTGATAATACTCCTGGTCGTTAAACATGGTATATAAAATTTTGTAATCATTAAAAATATCTAATAAGTTATCGATTAGCTGTTTTTTTTCCTTTTTTCGCTCGATTTCTTCAAGTTCTGCTTTTCTGACGATATTTTTTTGTGTCTTTGAAATGGCAACCTGCTTTTCTTCATTATTGACTAAGTACAGAAGCCCTAACTTTTGAATAAACGTGTCCGCACTCTCGGCATCAGCAACGAGGGTCATTTCCTCTTCACCCGCTTCCAGCCATTCCCCGTCACTTATCCTTGATAGTTCGTAGATAACATCTTCCCAAGCATCTTCTTTGTAGCGCCAAATCTCTGTTCGAAACCCGACAACCTTAAAAAGGTCGGAGCCATAACCAGCAACCTGAACAAGATCACCAAAAAAGAATTTGTATTCGATATCAATTTGCTCCTGTTCCACCAACGTTCCTTCATATTCTGATAGAAGCTGTAGTCCTGATTCAACAAAAAGACCATCACTTTTATTTACTTCGTATACATAATTTCCGTCTATCAACTTGACATCAGTTACCTTGCCAACTGTACCATACATCGTTATCACGACCGTATCACCGACCTTATACTTCGGTATATTCCTTCTTTTCATATCCTCCATCCTCTCAATGATGAGTCGTGAATTTTGATTACAATAGTATATGCATACTTCCAGGTATCGCGCACAATGGAGAAAAGAAAAATCGCCTCTTTTTGCAGAGACGATTTTCACCTAACCGATTAACTTTCTTACTTTTAGGGGTCTACCCCTTAATGGCTTATTCTCCAGAGAACAACTCCATTGGAACAGTTACTAATTCTGACAAGACATAGAGCAATGATCGCCTAACTCTGTTTAAAGCGCTGTCATCTTCACTTAATAAAAATAGACTTTAATTAATTATCTGTCTGTTTTTATCGGGAGCAGAATATAGAGGTAAGACCCCTAGATTCCAATATTTCAGAAACCTAAACCCCTGAATAGGCCATAAACCCGCCATCAACAGGAACGGTAATCCCTGTTACAAATCCTGAACATGACTCATCAACAAGCCAGATCAATGTTCCTAGAAGATCCTCAGGTGTTCCAAAACGTCTCATTGGTGTATGCGTAATAATTTTGTTTGAACGTGATGTAAGTGATCCATCTTCATTCAATAATAGATTTCGATTTTGCTGCGTTAAGAAAAAGCCTGGTGAAATACTGTTCACACGTAAGCCCTTTTCAGCAAAGTGGACAGCCATCCACATCGTAAAATTATTGATGGCACTTTTTGCTGCACTATAAGCAGGAACCTTTGTCATCGGCGTATACGAACTCATGGATGAGATATTGATGATCGTTGGAGAATGTTGTTCTAATAGTTTTTCGCCAAACACTTGGCTTGATAGAAATGTTCCTGTGAAATTACTCGCAAAAACCTGGGAAAAACCTGCTTCATCAAGATCAAAAAAGGTTTTGCCTTCCACTTTTTCTCCATAGGTTTCATTTGCAGTAATAGCATCAGGATGGTTTCCGCCGGCACCATTTATTAAAATATCAATCTTTCCAAAATGTTCAATGATTTCATCTCTTGCCTTTTCTAACGAAGCACGATCAAGGACATTTGCTGCAAATGCAATGGCTGTGCCGCCATTCGAACGGATTTCTTCCGCGACCGCTTCCCCTTTTTCAGCGGTACGATTTAAGATAGCGACTTTTACTCCGTGCCTTGAAAGTTCCCGGCACATTTCGGAACATAAAACACCACTTCCACCAGTGACAACAGCCACTCTTCCATTTAACTGTTCATGTATAGGTAACATTACACGTTCTCCTTTCTCATTTTTAAATAGGCATCCCATAGACCGTTCAGATACATAATTCCAAGGGCTCGATCGTACAATCCATATCCCGGACGGCAATCTTCCTCCCAGATATGGCGGCCATGGTCAGGTCTTACATACCCTTCGTAATCTTGCTCAGAAAGCTCTTTGACCACTCCTGCAAGGTCAACCGAACCATCTGCATTAAAGTGAGACGTTTCAATAAAATCACCATTATCAAATATTTTCACGTTACGCAGGTGAGAAAATGGACAATACTTAGCGTATTTCTTAGCAAGAGCCACCATATCATTTTTCGGGTTTGAACCTAAGGAACCTGTGCAAAAGGTAATTCCGTTTGCAGGAGAATTAGAAATGGATATTAGTTTTTTCAAACTTTCTCCCCCTGTCATAATACGCGGCAGCCCAAACAAGCTCCAAGGTGGATCATCCGGATGGATCGCCATTTTGATGTCACACTCTTCACATACAGGGAGAATTTCTAATAAGAAATAACGCAGGTTGTCCCAGAGTTTTTCCTCATCAATCTCTTTATACGCCTCAAACAATTCTTGAGTGGCTGCTAATTTTTCAGGTTCCCACCCAGCTAAGGTCATTTTCGAAGAAACACTCGTAAAGGTTTCGATTAACTCGTTCGGTCCAAGAGAATCAAGCTTTGCTTTCTCATAAAATAGTGCTGTTGAACCATCTGGAAGCGGGTGAAATAAATCAGTACGGATCCAGTCAAAAACAGGCATAAAATTATAACAAATAACTTTTACTTTAAACTTACTTAAATTTCGAATGGTTTGTTTGTAATTTTCAATATAATAATCTCGCTCTTGATTACCAAGCTTGATTGATTCATGGATATTAACACTCTCAACTACATCCGCATGAAAACCATATGATTGGATATAGTCGACTTCTTCCCGAATTTCATCAATCTTCCAAACTTCACCAACCTGTTTTTTATGTAACGCCCAAACAATCCCTTTCACATTTGGAATTTGCCTTATTTGTTCAAGTGATACGGTATCATTATCCCTGCCATACCAACGAAATGTCATATTCATAAAAAGTACACCTACTCTTGTTAATTAAACTCTTTTGAATAATAGAAACCAGCTATTTATTTCATATTGAAAGGCCACTCAAAAACGATCAGTGCTTTTCTAACAATTTATGGTTTTTCTCAACAAAGGTAAAAGCTTCTTAAAAATCATGCAATCTTCAATTTTATTATTTGGGTTTATTACTTAAAGTAAGTAGGGTACTCTTTTCTAAGTTTTTCTTTATCCAAAATAATCATGGTTAAATGTTCCTTCATCATATTAACGGCCTCTTCCTCCATGTTATTTTTTATGAATTTCACAAGAAGTAAATGCTGTTGATAGATGTTATCCCAATTTAAATCGGTGGCTAAACGGAGCATCCGTAATCGTTTAAAATGAGTGTTCATACTTTGAATCGAACTCCAAATATTTTTTTTATTGCACCCTTCAAAGATAGTTTCATGAAATTCTTCATCTAGTTCAAAAAGCTTTTCATAATCTTTTTCTTTTATGGCCTTTTCTTGTTTCATTAAATTCATTTCTAACGAAAATAGCTGTTCCTCCAGAAATGATTGACAAGCTAACTGAATAACCGCAACCTCTAAATGCTCTCTCATGAATCGTGCTTCTTCCACCAGATTTAAATCAATTAACGAAACGGTCGTCCCCTTTTGAGGATAAATATCTAATAATCCATCTTGTGAAAGCTGAATGAAGGATTCTCTAACAGGTGTCCGGCTAACATTAAATTTCTCCGAGATTTCTTTTTCAGAAATTTTATCACCTGGTACAAGTCGGAATTTTAATATTTCTTCCATAAGAAGAGAATAAATCTGTTCCCTAGTTGTACCCGTTTTCATTTTTGTATCTATAATTTTCATTTAATTCCCTCTCCTCACTACCACACTACCATACTAGTATGCCACTGATTCTAACATATCCATTTTTATTTAAGAAGCCAATTTTGAAAAAATTCAAACTATTCTTTTTTTCACCCTTTTAAAAAGAAGGAAACCTTTGTCAGATAATCGAGTAGGAGGGGGACTAATCCCTCGCCTTCTCACACAATGCATAAAAGAAAAATCGCCTCTTTTTGTAGAGACGATTTAAAAAGTTTTACTCAGGTTTATTAACTTTCCGAAAGCAAATAAAGTTCCCAGGCTTCATCAAATACTGTCATTGACTCTAAGTAATGACCGTTCATTTCAAGGTAGGAACTGATTTCATGGTAATTCTCTGCTGTTTTTGGAAAGCTATGGTCTAAAAACGCATCATTTGCAAATGCGCTAATGGCGTCCTTTGGTTCCGGATGCCGATATTTCAATAAAAAGTGATAAAAAGATTTCCTCATACATTTCGCCTTTCTTATCTTGTTAGGTAAAATATTGTTAAAGATACTATAATGGACGCATGAATCTACGTCTAGAGTCTTATTTGAAAAACAGTCTAAAGAATGATTGGTATAAATTACATAAAATTGATATAATTTTACCAAATATACATAGAAACAGAGGTACAAACATTGGCTAAGAAAAAATTTCAATATTGGTTAATTCAGGTCTTGCTTATTTTAACCATCATTTGGGTTTCAACTAAGATATCCTTCATATTTGAACCAATCGGAATCTTTTTTTCAACCATCTTTTTCCCCATTTTGATTACAGGCTTTCTATATTTTTTACTCAATCCCGTAGTTAATTTCTTGCAGCGTCATAAAGTACCTAGACTGATAGCTATCATCATTATATATGTTGTGTTTATACTTGTCTGTGTACTTGCCATCGGAAATTTAATTCCGGCAATCACAAAACAATTTACAGCACTAGCTAATGAGCTTCCCGTGTATGCAGACAAAACGATGAAGTTTTTTGACAGTGTCGTAAAGTCATCGCAATTTAAATGGGTCATGGATGAACAAAAAGATATTCTTAAGACAGTACAGGAAAGACTATTAGAATTCGCAAATACGCTGCCAAACACAATTACCGGCAGTATTACGAATATACTTGGTGTGATTACCAATATTGCCATTATTCTCGTGACGGTTCCGTTTTTATTATTCTATATGTTTAAAGATGGGCATAGGTTCCCAACCGCAATCTCCAAATTTCTTCCCACTGCATACAGGCAGGAAGGTTTATCGATTTTAAAAGAGACGGGGGAAACACTCTCAGCCTATATTCAGGGACAGGTTACTGTAGCTTTGGCAGTAGGGACTCTCGCATTTATTGGATATCTGATCATTGATTTACCATTTGCACTTGTTATGGCCTTAATTGTAGCTTTTACCAACATTATTCCTTATATTGGTCCAATTCTTGGAGGAGCACCTGCGGTAATTGTTGCTTTATTTGATTCACCTACGAAAGCATTATTAGTGGTTTTGGTTATTCTTATTGCGCAGCAGATTGAAGGTAATGTTTTATCACCGCTTATTCTTGGAAAAAGCTTAGATACACATCCAGCAACAATTATCATTATCTTATTAGCTGCTGGAAATTTGGCTGGAGTCCTTGGGATGGTACTTGCAATCCCGTTCTACGCTGTCATGAAAACCATTGTATTGAACCTGGTAAAATTTTTACGAGCAAGAAAAAATGCTGCCAAATCCATTCAAACGGAATGATAAAACCCCTATCACCAGATAGGGGTTTTGATTATGAAAAGTCAAAGTAATTCCTCTTCAACAGTCTCGGCTGAGCCATTAACTCTTTATAGCTAATAGTTTTTCCAATTTTTTTCGTATCAATTAGAAATAATTGATCTTCAATTTCCTTTGTAATTTCATCTGTTTGATAAATCATCTTACATTCTTTACAATCAACCGCCGGTGTTTCTGTAATTTGAATTGCTCTTGTACCGTCTGGTAGTTCCCAGTAAACGGTATTTTCTCCCTTTTCAGCACCCAGACCACACCATTCACATACTAATCCCGTATTCAATCCTCATTTCCTCCTTCAAACTGAGTTGCTATCCGAATCATTTTTTTCAGTAGGTGCTGATTTGTTCTGTAATGCCTGAAATTTCTTCTCCTTCAATTCATCCCGTTTACTTCGTTTGTCCTTTAATGTAGAATGGTTTGGATTTTGATTGTATTCTTTCCGGCGATGTAGTCTTGTTAAACCCTCTGGGACAAGATTAAAATGCTGATCATTCATGATTCCTGCAATCCCAATATTTGATCGTTTTTCCTCCATATCTGGGTAAACCTCTTTAAAATAAGCCTCTGCTGTTCCAGGTTTATAATTTTCTGGTTCTGGATAGGAGGTAATAACTCCCTCAAAGTTTCTGAGAACAACCTTTTCTGCACTTTGCGAAATTAAATAATTCGGCTGAAGTGATATTTTCCCTCCGCCCCCTGGCCCATCTAAGACAAACGTAGGCACTGCATAGCCACTTGTATGACCACGCAAGCCCTCGATAATTTCAAGACCTTTAGAAACAGGTGCCCGGAAATGCCCAATTCCTTCGGAAAGGTCACATTGATAAATATAATATGGACGAACACGTATTTTAACGAGGTCATGCATAAGCTTTTTCATAATTGAGACGCTGTCATTGATTCCTGCTAAAATGACCGATTGATTCCCGACTGGGACACCTGAATTTGCTAGCATTTCACAAGCCAATTTCGACTCCTCGGTTATTTCAATCGATGTATTAAAATGAGTATTCAACCAAATTGGATGATACTTCTTTAAAATGTTACAGAGGTTTTCAGTAATCCTCTGTGGAAATACTACCGGTGCCCTAGTTCCAATTCGGATAATTTCAACATGGTCAATTTCGCGTAGATTTTTTAAAATGTATTCAAGGATATTATCATTAATAAGAAGCCCATCACCGCCAGAAATTAGTACATCTCGTACTTGCGGTGTTTGACGGATATAGTTAATTGCTGCATCCAGCTGTTTCTTCGGAACGCCCATGCCAATTTGGCCAGAGAAGCGTCTCCTTGTACAATAGCGGCAATACATTGAGCATTGATTGGTAACGAGAAACAGAACGCGGTCCGGGTAACGATGTGTTAAGCCGGGAACGGGTGAATCTTCATCCTCATATAAAGGGTCTTCAAGGTCATACTTCGTTTTATGGATTTCTTTAGAAATCGGAACAGACTGCATCCGAATGGGGCAGCGTGGGTCATCAGGATTCATTAGTGAAGCATAATACGGTGTTATATTCAGCGGTATCGTCTTTGTAGAGATTCTAACTCCCTCTTCTTCATCTGGAGTTAAATTGATTACCTTTTTTAAATCGTCTAGTGTGCGAATGGTATTGGTCAGCTGCCACAGCCAATCATTCCATTGCTCCTCACTTACATCTTTCCAAAGCTCTATATCCTTCCAATGCCTATCTGGCTTATATAATGTTTGTTTCATGTGTATTTCCTCCTTACCCTGCTTTACTAAGATAGTATGCAAGAATTATGCCAATGCACTTAGTCCGGGTAAGGATACTTTGCATTCCTTATCTTATAAAAAAACCGCCGATTTTTCGGCAGTTATTCTTGTATTTTTTTGATTTTATATTGTAAGGTTTGTCTTGGAATCTCTAAGAGCTTGGCTGCATGTTTGATATTTCCCGCTGACAATTCGAGGGCAGTGTCGATCAGCTTTTTTTCAAGCTCTTCGACATTTTTTCTTAAGGATAACTGGTTGTCACTAGTTTCATACCCTGCTGCCTGCTGCTTCATGATTATGGGCAGGTCCTTCATTTGCAGGATTTCGTCATCACATACATTCATCATGTATTCAATCGTATGCTTAAGCTCCCTTACATTCCCTGGCCAAGGGTAATTCATAAAGAACCCTTCCACTTTTTGCTCGATTCCCTTAATCTTTTTGTTCAATGACTTATTAAAAAAATCAATAAAATGCTTAGTCAAAAATAGAATATCTTCTTTCCGTTCCCTTATAGGCAGCAGCGAGAAGGTAAACACATTAAGACGATAATAGAGATCGGAGCGGAGCTTTTGACTTTGCAGCGCGGCAGTTGGATGGACATTCATCGCTGTAATGACACGGACATCAACCGAAATATTTTGTGAGCTTCCAACCCTTCGTACCATACCATCCTCTAAAACACGCAATAACTTTGCCTGAAGCTCAATCGGCATCGTATGAAGCTCATCGAGAAATAGTGTTCCTCCATCTGCCAGCTCAAATAGCCCTTTTCTCTCAACAGCGCCTGTGTAGCTGCCTTTTGCCGTACCAAAAAGAATACTTTCAAGCAGTGTTTCTGGGATTGCTGCGCAGTTTTGAGCAATAAAAGGACCGTTACCTCGATGGGATGCATGATGAATACCTTGTACAAACAACTCCTTGCCAGTTCCGCTCTCGCCATATACTAGAATGGGAGAATCTGATTTAGCTAATCTTTCGGCTTCATTCTTCATACTCAAAAAAGCTGGGTTTCTACTCTTTAAATCATCCAATGTATATTTAACGTTTTTTAACGCTTTTTTCTTATTAGTTTTATTCACATTCCTTTGTAAATCTAATAGACTTTCTGCTAATTGCTTCATTCGCGAATAATCTTTCGCAATTTCAACTGCGCCAATAATCTCTTTATCTAAAAAAATGGGAAGTGTTGTATTGATCGTATCAATTTGTTTTCCGTGGATATTCACATAAACCTGTGTTTGATTATAGATCGGCTTGCCAGTTTTAATCACTCGGAGCAGAGTGCTTGAACTCTCTGTTAAGGAAGGAAAGGCATTTAATAGATGTTTGCCCTGGACTTCTTTCACATCCATGCCGTCATGCCGAGCTGCGACTTCGTTATAAAAAATGGTTTTTCCTTCCGTATTAACCACATGAATTCCCTCATCTATCGTTTTCAGTATGGCTGAGAGTACCTCCTCCGTAAGTGCTGTCAGTTGAACCATTCTTTCACCTCCCGATAAAAGGTGCCGAGAATTCGTCACAAAAAGCCGAAAAATTAGCAGTTTGCCAGATTCTTCACCCACATATTCATATTCTCAAGCTTGTCAAAGATATAACAGTTATTCATTAGCCGCCCGCGATACTGATATCCGAGTTGGAATAACACCGCATTCATACCAAAGGATAAACTTCTTGCTATAGAATAGGCACAGTAAATTCCCTGTCGTTTAAGTTCCCTCTCTAGCTCGCGGAGGATTATTTTCATTAAACCATATGTTCGGTGTTCCTTTAAGGTTGCACAATCCGTTAATTCCGCATTTTTGTAAAAAGAATTTACTTCAGCTGAAGCCGCACTGACTATTTTCCCCTGGTGAAAAAAAACGTAATAAACGGTCCCTTCCTTCATAGTCTTTTTTACATATTCCGGGTCATGTAATGGTGTAGGATAAATTTGAAACACTTCACGATACAATTCCGAAAGCTCCTCCGCACAAGATTCATTTGCTTTTTTTAACTCATACTGGTTTGGGGGATAGGGTTTATCGGTAGTACTGTCTAATTGATAAATACTCTTAATCATTGCGTCCTCTGTGATCCAATGATTATTTTTCTTTCGTTCTATTGTATAAAACTTCGAAAAGAAATGAGCATGTGAACCAAGAAAATAACGATCAACAACAGCTTCCGGCTGTAAGCCTTTTTCAAAAAGTGGTAAAAAGTCTTCTGACCTCGCTTTCATTATTAATTTTTCCACTTGGTGTTTGTGTGCTAACTCCTCCACTTTCTCTAACAGTAACTGTAAATTACCACGGTAATCATCAATTCGAATTCTTTTATTAAAAGGATCCAGATACATTTCCAAAAAGAAATTACTCTCTTCAATTATCATAGTGGCGGCACTTTGGTTCATGATATAACTCCTTTCCGACCAGGCTGTTGAAAAAAATGCCTGACTGAATCAGCCAGACATTTTCTCTACTCTGTTTTAAAGCTGATCAGCTTTAGTTCTGTCATCTCTTCAACTGCATATTTAATGCCTTCTCTGCCCATTCCGCTCATTTTAACTCCGCCATACGGCATTTGGTCTACACGGAACGTTGGGATCTCGTTAATCATGACACCTCCCACCTCAAGTTTTTTGGCTGCCTGAAGTGCTTTATGGATATCATTTGTAAAAATGCCTGCTTGAAGTCCATACTTTGAATCATTTACTAGATTGATTGCTTCACTAAATTGATTGTAAGGATTGATATGAACAACCGGTGCAAATACCTCTTCACAACTTACTTTTTCAGAGGCCGGAACATTAACAAGTACCGTTGGTTGAAAGATCCCTTCTTCCGCTCTGCCGCCCAGCCTCAATTCAGCGCCATTTTTGACAGCTTCATCCACCCAACTTTGGGTTCGCTGCACATCTTCACGAGTAATCATCGCTGAAATGTCTGTTTCTACCTCTAATGGATTCCCAGCCTTTAACTTTTTCGTTTCACTAACGAACTGCTCTACAAAGGTTTCAAAAATATTTTCATGAACAAATATCCGTTGAATGGATATACAAACCTGCCCCTGATAGGCAAAGGCACCGTTCACAATCCTAGGGATCACTTGCTTTAATTGAACTCCTTCGTCAACAATTAATGCCGAATTTGAGCCTAATTCCAGCGTTACCCGTTTTAATCCTGAATTTTCTCGGATATAGGTTCCGACCTCAGGACTTCCCGTAAATGTAATCATTTTGATTCGGTCATCTTTTATAAGTATATCGCCAATGCTGCGGCCGCTGCCGGTGATGACATTCAGTGCACCAGCCGGTAGACCTGCACGGTGAAAATAGTGGGCTATTTTATATGCAGATAATGGCGTTTGACTCGCAGGCTTTAGGACCACACTATTTCCCGCTGCGATAGCCGGACCCACTTTATGAGCAACAAGATTCATTGGAAAATTAAACGGAGTGATGGCTGCTATGACACCTAAAGGTTCCCGGACGGTAAAAGCGATCCTGCCCTGTCCCCCAGGAGCGGCGTCCATTGGTACAGTTTCACCGTGAATTTTTCTCGCTTCATGAGCTGCAAAGGTATAGGTCATAATCGTTCGATCTACTTCTGTTCTAGCAGCTTTAAGTGGTTTTGCGGCCTCTAAACTTATGATTCTTGCACATTCTTCACGGTCATCCTTTAAAAATTGCGCCACTTTTTCTAGTATTTCAGCCCGTTCAAAAGCAGGAAGCTCTGCCATTTTCACTTGAGCTTGTTTGGCTGCATTTATAGCTGCTTGCACATCCTCTGGACTGGCAATACCAATCTGGGCAAGACTCTCCAAGTTAAACGGACATTTCAACTCCATATAGGAAGAAGCACTTCGAAATTCGCCGCCTATCCATAAATCTTTCTTCATCACAATCCCTCCAAATGAAAGACTCATTTTTTACTATTGTATAAAATATTACGAGTTAGAAGGGATTACCTATTACTCACTCACTTCACACCACTTCAATAGTGTCAGTGCAATAATCTTACTTGCTGCAAACAGATCCTCCAAAAGAATATGTTCATTGGCATCATGTGCGGTGGCCGTAATTCCAGGACCAAACACAACGACAGGCGTTTTTCCTACATTTGAAAGAATTCCGCCATCAGTCCCCCAAGGACTTGCTTCAATTACCGGCTCTTCTCCCTTAATGTCTACGAAACTCTGAGATAATGTCTTCATTAATGGGTGGTCCACTTCAAGATTTCCGGGCAGCCATCTTCCTCCAAACCATTCAATTACAAGTGGATTTTCTTGGAACCATTCATCTTGTTCATTAAGCTCCTTCATAACAGCTGTCATTTCCCTTTGAGCGGCCGATATGGTCTCCTCAGGGGAAACACCCATTCTTCCTTCAATGATAGCCAAATCAGGAACAGATGATGGCCATTCCCCACTATTTATTTTTCCTATATTAATCGGGATTGGGATTGGAATACTGTTAAATAGAGGGTCAGTGATTTTTAAATTCCGATTTTTCTCTAACTGCTGCAGTTTTTGTATCACTAATACAGCTTTTTCGATGGCGCTAATACCTTCATATCTCGTTCCGCCGTGTGCTGCCCTGCCTTTTACGGAAATTCTAAACCACATCGAACCCTGCTGCTTCGGGAAAATTTTCATTCCCGTTGGTTCTGGAATAATTGCCCCGTCTGCATGATAGCCCCTTAAAACAGCAGCGAGCGTACCAGCACCTCCACTTTCCTCTTCAATCACACTCTGAAAAATAACATCACCTTTTAGCTTGATTCCTGTAGTAATAATAGATTCCATTGCCATGATTAGCGCTGCGGTCCCACCCTTCATATCGGTGCTTCCGCGGCCATAAAGTTTACCACACTCAATATGCCCGCTAAATGGATCATGCTCCCAATTCTTCTCATCTCCTACAGGTACCACATCGATATGTCCATTTAGGATGATTGACTTTCCGCCTCCCGTTCCCTTTAAAACGGCAACGACATTCGGATTTCCATCAAAACTCTCGCGGTCACAGCAGAATGCCTCATGCTCCTTTAACTCTTCCCGGTCAATTTCCCAAATATCGAGATTCAACCCCAACTGCCGGCATTTTTCAATGATGACAGCCTGAGCACTGCTTTCATTTCCTCTTGTGCTATTCTCTTGGACGAGTATTTGTAGAAACCGTGTTCCTCTAGCACGATTGTCTTTCAGCCATTGCTTTACTATTTCTTCATGTTTACTCAATATTTTCACTCCTTCCATAAAAGAATGGGTGAGATTAATAGGTTATATTTCTGATTGTATCACTTACTATAAAATCACATTTCGTCTTATTGGCGACCTCCTGTAAATCGTATGGTTCGAACAATTCTGTTAACCGTAATCCTTCCGGAGTTACTTGGAATACAGCCAATTCGGTGATAATCATATCTACACAACCAGCAGAGGTTAGAGGCAACGTGCAGGCAGTGACAATTTTTGGATTTCCTGCCTTATCACAATGATTCATGGTGACAATTACTTTTCTTGCTTTCTGGGCAAGCTCCATTGCACCGCCCATTCCAGGGACTTTTTTGCCTGGAACAATCCAGTTAGCCAAGTCCCCCTGTGAGCTAACTTGTAGTGATCCTAAAATTGTTATATCCACCCGTCCCCTGCGAATCATCCCAAATGCCACAGCACTATCGCAGTAGGAACCTCCTTTGTTCAAGGTAACTGGAAATCCACCTGCATTACATAAGTTCTTATCTTCTCTCCCTTTTTCAGGGCTTGGTCCCATTCCTGTGATCCCATTTTCAGCATGAAACATGACCATCATGCTCTTCGGTAAATGATTGGGAACTAAGGAGGGAATGCCAATACCGAGGTTTACAACCATTCCATTGCGGATTTCTTCCGCTGCTCTTCTTGCAATCATATTCCGATAATCTACTCCCAAGCCCATTTCCAGTTCACTCCCTTCGAAGGAATAATATGATCTACGAACACACCAGGGGTGATGATTTCATCAGGGGCAAGGCTTCCGAGCGAAACGATTTCCTCAACCTCTGCAATGGTGATATCTCCTGCCATTGCCACTAGCGGATTTGTATTCCGGGCACTTTTGTCATATATTAAATTTCCATAGGGATCTGCTTTTTTGGCATAAACAATTGATATTTCTGCAGTTAAAGCTGTTTCAATTAAGTAGTCCTTTCCGTTGAGGAGAAAATGAGGTTTGTTTTTGGATACAAGTTCATTATCCATTCCAATGTCGGTAAGAATTGCAGGAAGACCAACTCCTCCTGCACGGATTCTTTCTGCCAAAATTCCTTGCGGGGAAAATTCCACCTCAAGCCTGCCTTCGTGCATGAGTTTACCGGCAATGGGATTGGAACCAATATGCGAGGCAATCACCTTTACTGCCCTTTCCTGACTGACTAGCTTTCCAATGCCAATATGTGGAAATCCAGTATCATTTCCGATTAATGTGATGTCCCGTATCCCTTTTTCAAGTATGCCATCAATGAGTGTCGGCGGGGAACCGACACCGCCAAATCCCCCAAACATTAACGTCATTCCGTTATAAAAGAGTTCCATAACCTTTTCTAAGGTTGTAATCTTTCCAAATGGATTCTCCATTTAAACACCACCCGAATTCATTTGCTTTGAAAAATCTTCAAATGTTTCTGCTAACAGGGAGACTAATTCTTCTATTTCATTTTTCGTAATCGTTAATGGCGGCGAAACAATAATCGAGTCACCGCTTACTCCGTCCATACCTGCACCTGCAGGATAAACGAGCAGCCCTTTTTCTTTTGCAAGGGAAATCATGGTTTGGGTTACCATGGCTTTTCTAGCAAAAGGAGTTTTATTCGCAGTGTTCTCTACAAATTCAATTCCAAGCAATAAACCTTTCCCCCGTATATCACCGATAAAAGAAAATTGTTTTTTTAAAGGGAGCAGAAGATTCATTAGGTAATCTCCCTTGGATTCTACTTCACTAACAATCTTGTTTTTTTCCAAATACTCGAGCACGGCGAGAGAAACGGCACAGGATAGTGGATTTGCACTTAAAGTATGTCCGCTCATCACCACTTTTGTCCCCGCTAAAATGGGCTCAATAACCTTTTCACTTGCAAGAGCAGCTGCTATAGGAGCATAGCCAGCCCCCATCCCTTTACCTAAAGCCACAATATCGGGAATAACCTCATATTGTTCCATGGCCAGCATCGAGCCTGTGCGCCCAAATCCTGTCATCACCTCATCGGAAATCAAAAGGATATCATTGTCATCACAGATTTTTTTAATTACTTTAAAATAATCCTTTGGTGCAGCTATCGCACCGCCGGCCGCTCCAATTACCGGTTCCGCTATAAAGGCGGCAATATGATGTGCACCAATGCGTTTAATTGCATGTTCAAGCTCCTGAGCACAAAGATATCCGCAGGAAGGTGACTCAAGGCCATAAGGGCAGCGGTAGCAGTATGGGGGATTGATAACCGGAAATTCCTCAAGCAGCGGAACAAATCGCGCTCTTCTAGCTGTATGACCTGACAAAGAGAGTGCACCTAAAGTGATTCCATGATAGCTGACCCACCTTGATAACACCTTCGTTTTGGTTTGTATTCCTTTTTCCTGCCAATATTGAATGGCCATTTTCATTGCCGTTTCAACGGCTTCTGACCCGCTATTAACAAAGAAGCACCAATTAAGGTCTCCCGGCGTTAGTGCTGAAATTTTCTCAGCAAGCTTTTCGGCTGCTTCACTCGTAAATTGTGAACGATAAACAAATGAGATTCTTTTCGCTTGTTCCTGCATCGCTTCGATGATTTCAGTTACTCCATGGCCAATATTTGCAGTAACAGCACCAGAAGCCCCATCAAGATATTTTTTTCCTTCCCGATCATACAAATAAACTCCTTTACCATAATCAATCATTGGCAAGGTATCATCGAGTGATGGTTTTATTAGATACGTCCGTTCCAACCTGACACCACTTCCCCTTTTAGTTCATTGTATGAGCAAGTTTTTTAATACTTTCATCTTATTTATCTTAAAAAGAGCTTTGTAATCATTCCTAGTCCCCAGGCACCCTTTATCTACATAACTCTAGAAAAATGAGAAAACTATCTTTTACTTTTTTGGCTCATTCATATAGAATTACACTTAGATTTACTTAAGGATGGATTAAATGAATAAATCGAACAAGCCAATATCTAAAAAAAGAGAATTATCAACGATTCAATTAATTGTCGTTTTTTACTTATCTGCTTTAATTATTTCGACATTCCTTTTATTAATACCATGGGCACATCGTGAAAATGTTTCCCTTAGTTTTATTGATGCGTTATTTACTTCTGCCAGTGCGGTCAGTGTAACAGGTCTAAGTGTCATCTCGGTAAAAGATACCTTTAATAATTTTGGTATAGTTCTCTTGTCTATTATCCTCCAAATAGGCGGGTTAGGCGTGATGTCTCTAAGTACCTTCCTATGGATTATGATTGGAAAAAAAGTAGGATTAAGGGAACGGCAACTAATCATGGTCGACCAAAATCAATCAAATTTATCTGGTTTGGTACAGCTCGCAAAAAGGATCTTTATTACTATCATTTCCTTTGAAATTATCGGCGGAATCATTTTAGGTTTTCGTTTCTTAACATACTATGACAGCCCATTGTCTGCTTTTAAACATGGATTTTTTGCCTCTATTAGTGCCACGACTAATGCAGGATTCGATATTACAGGAACATCGTTACTACCATTTAATAATGACTACTTTGTTCAAACAGTAATTATTTTATTAATGATTATCGGGGCTATAGGTTTCCCGGTTATTGTTGAGGTTTATGAATATTTTTTAAGTTTAAAGAGTAAACGCAGGTATCATTTCACTTTATTTACGAAGTTAACCACCGCCACATTTGTCATTCTAACGATTGCAGGCGGTATTATCATCTATCTACTCGATAGTTATCACTTCTTTTCCGAAAAGTCTTGGCAAGAAATTTTATTTTATTCGCTATTTAATTCCACCACCACCAAAAGTGCTGGGTTAGCAACAATGGATTTGAATGAATTTACACCGAGTAATCAGATTTTTATGTCGGTATTAATGTTTATCGGCGGTTCACCGAGCAGCGCCAGCGGTGGAATTCGGACCACTACGTTTGCAATTGTTTTACTAGCGATTTTCTTTTATGCACGAGGAAAAGGTTCAATTAAAGTATTTAGAAGAGAGCTGCATACGGAGGATGTTATTAAATCATTTATCGTGATTTCCACAGCCGCCTCCCTCTGTTTAATCTCGATCTTAATACTATCTATAACTGAAAAAGGAACACTGATCCAGGTGGTGTTTGAAGTAACGTCAGCGTTCGGAACCAATGGTTTATCAATGGGTTTAACACCGATTTTAACCACGTTCGGGAAAATACTCATTATCTGTTTGATGTTTATCGGAAGATTAGGGATTGTGACGTTCCTGTTGATTTTAAGAGGTAAAGATAATAGCAAGGAAAAAATTCATTATCCAAAAGAAAAAGTTACGATCGGGTAAAGGGGGATTTGAGTCCCCCTTTTATTATGGGTTTATGGTGATTGTAGTTGTGGTGCCTGAGCCTAAGATCGCTGCGTTTGCTCCTATCGGAATAGTAGCAATAGGCTGAACATGTCCGAAATTGACGTTTGCAATTACTGGAATATTTTTCAATTCACCCTTTGTTGCGATAACTCTCTTTATCGCGGCTTCTGTTACATTTGAATCCTTCTGAAATCTGCCAATGAGAATTCCTCTTATACTCGCTGCCTCAGGTAGTTGAAGCAATGATTGCAGCACACGGTCAAAAGAATGAATATGTGCTTCATGATCCTCCTCGATGAAAAGAATACAATCCTTTAATGATGGCATATATTCTGTCCCCTGCAGCAGGTGCAGTGTACTTAAATTCCCGCCAATCAGTTTTCCTTCAGCTTCGCCTTCTTGGATCACCAAATAGTTTTCTTGTTCGATGAAGGTACGTTCCTCCTGATCTAGATACCATTTATCATCACTCCAGACAGGTGACGGATTCACCTCATATGGTGCATCATTTGTTACAGCTTCTAAAAAAGATTGAAGTGTATAATCTAAACCATATTTCACTCCAAATGTTGAAAAAAATGGTCCAGAATATGTAATTAATCCCGTTTTTTGATAAATGGCCGCACATAATGCGGTAATGTCACTATAGCCGCAAATCACTTTAGGGTTTGATTGAATTAAATCATAATCTATGTAGTTTAATAACTGATTGGCATGATAGCCGCCGAGTGCCGTTAATATCCCTTTAACATTTGGGTCGCGAAAGGCATCGTGTAAATCCTCAATCCTTTGTTCAATTGAAGTCGTGAAAAATTCATCGTGGTCGTCCACATGTTTCCCAAACGTAACGGCAAAGCCCAGCTGGTTTAACCGCTCTGTAGCGAGTTCCACCTGCTTCCCTTTAATGACCGCCATACTTGTAGATGGCGCAATTACCCTAATTTCATCCCCGGGAGATAATCGATTTGGCAGCATAATATTGGGTAGCCTCCTTTTTTTAGTTTAGTTTACCAGAAAATGTTGGGTATTGGGGCAGCGAGGATATATTTCGTTTAACGCAGATATTCCTAATTTATCGCAGATATCTGCTATCAAGCTCAAACCAAAAAAAGAAAACCCGCTAATATAGCGGGTTTAGGCCATAACGACTTCCTTATTTCGTTCTGTTGTTGCCTTTTTAATGATGTCTCGTGCGATCCAGACGCCGCATGCGCTTGCTTGAGCAAGACCGCGGGTAATTCCTGCGCCGTCGCCGCCTACGTATAAACCGCTGATTTCAGATTCAAACTTGTCATTAAGCTTTGGTCTAGCAGAATAGAATTTTGCCTCGACTCCGTAAAACAAAGTGTGTTCTGACGCTAATCCTGGTGTAACTTGATTCAAAGCTTCAGTCATTTCAATTAAACTCTTAAGAGTATTATATGGAAGAACCAATCCTAAATCTCCTGGGACCGCCTCTTTTAAAGTCGGCTCAATGAATCCCTCTTTAATTCTTTTTTCCGTTGAACGGCGTCCTTTTAAGATATCTCCATACTTTTGAACGATTAGCCCGCCATTTGAAAGGGAATTCGCAAGGCGTGATACTTCGTGCGCGTATTCGGTCGGCTTATCAAATGGCTCCGAAAATGTATGAGAGACAAGCAATGCGAAGTTGGTATTTGGGCTTCCGAGGTTCGGATCCTTGTAAGCATGCCCATTGGCAAGCATGATACCGGAGTGGTTTTCTACAACAACATGTCCTGAAGGATTGCTGCAGAATGTACGCACTCTTGTTCCAACAGATGTATTGAAAACAAATTTTCCTTCATATAAATTTTCATTAATTTCCTGCATAACGATGTCGGATGTTTCAACACGAACCCCGATATCTACTTGATTACTAGTCATCTTTAGGCGGCGTGACTTTAAGATATCAGTCAGCCATTTTGAACCATCTCTACCAGGAGTGATCACCACTTTATCTGCAAATAGGTCCTTATCTCCTTTTAACTTAATACCCTTTACTACATAGCCATCAGCTGTCTTCTCAGTAATCAAATCCAGCACTTCTGTTTTAAAAGACATGTCAATTTTATCATTTAAGTATTCAAAGATACTTTTCATAATTTCTAAGTTTTGCTCTGTTCCAAGGTGACGAACTTGAGCACGTAATAATTTTAAACCAGCTGCAAAACCGCGGCGCTCGATGTCCTTTACTTTATCTGTTAATGGATCCGTAATACTTTCAGTTGCACCATGCTTCAGGTTAATTTCATCTACATATTTAATCAAATCAACCACTTGAGAATCTGGAAGATAATCAGTCATCCAGCCGCCAAATTCACTTGTGATATTAAACTTTCCATCTGAGTATGCACCTGCACCACCGAAACCAGCAGTAATCGAACAAGCAGGCAAACATCCTGCATACTCTTTCCTGCCAGCTGCTGGAGGGCATTTCTCAATTTTATTATCTAAAATTGGACAATTTCTCCGATAAATATCATGCCCCTTGTCCACTAACAGCACCTTTGCGTTCGGCATTTTTAGTGTAAGTTCATAGCAGGTAAAAATCCCCGCTGGGCCTGCACCCACTACTATAACATCATATCTATTATCCATTGTCCATTACCTCCAAGACGTTTTTACTTAACCCTTGGTAAATATATCAAAGATTTTTCACATCGTCAACATTAAAAACGAACTATATTTTAAAATACTTTTTTATTGTTCGTGTTTTGCTCGTTTTTTGAAAACAACAAAAAAGACTCAAAGCTTTTCGCCCGAGTCTTTTTTATTTAGCAATAGCTAGCGCCGATGATAATTAATAGAATAAACAACACTACGATTAATACGAATGTGCCATAACCCCATCCGCAGCCACCTACTTGAGCTGGAAAACCGTAACCGCAACAATCTCCACCAAAACCATGACCATAATGCATCCCATTCACTCCTTAAGGTTTTTATCTGTTAACACTCTTACTTTATGTAATAGGTACTTGACCTGTCTGTGCATTCGCCTATATTATGAGAATCAATGAAGAAAATGCAGGTGATGAATTTGAAAACGCTATTGAAGAGCTTTGTTAACGGGATTTTGACGATTGTGCCCATTATTCTTGTAGTCTTTGTTATTTACAAAACGTTTCTGTTTCTGGATGGACTCCTAGGAAATACATTAAGACCTTATCTTCAGGATGATTACATCCCTGGTATCGGATTATTAACGACAATTGTATTAATAACTCTGCTAGGCTGGTTATCTACAAAATTTATAACTGGCAGTATTATTAGACTGATTGATAAATGGCTCGAAAAAATTCCTGTTGTAAAAACGATTTACTCAGTTATAAAAGATACTGTTCAATCATTTTTGGGGGAGAAAAAATCTTTTTCAAAAGTGGCGCTTGTCGTCATTCCAGGAACTGAGATGAGGAGTATGGGGTTTATTACTTCCGAACAATTAGATGATTTCTATAGCCCGCTTAAGGATCATGTGGCAGTTTATATTCCACAAACGTTCCAAGTTGCCGGATTTACCTTTTTAATTCCGAAAGAACAAGTAGAAATTATTAATGTAAGGCCGGAAGATGCAATGAAATTTATCCTTTCTGGCGGCATGACCTCCTCTTCAAAAGCAAAAGAAAATTGAGAAAAGCCGCACAAGTTGGCGGCTTTTTCTAATGCTCATCAAACAGCTTCTTATAGTCTCCGTAACCTTCTTCAGCCAATTTATCTTTCGGAATAAAGCGCAGGGCTGCTGAATTAATGCAATATCTCAGTCCATTTGGACCAGGACCATCATCGAAAACGTGACCTAAATGAGAATCAGCAGTTTTACTTCTCACTTCTGTTCGAACCATGAAATGGCTATAATCTTCCTTCTCCATTACTTCTTCTTCTATAATCGGCTTCGTAAAACTCGGCCAGCCACAGCCCGCGTCGTACTTATCAAGCGAACTAAATAATGGCTTTCCAGACACGATATCTACATAAATGCCATCTCTCGTTTCATTCCAATATTCGTTACGGAATGGAGGCTCTGTGCCGTTATTTTGCGTTACTTCATATTGAATTGGCGATAATTCTTTTTTCAGTTGTTCCTTATTTTTCATTCTTCTCCCCCCAATGTGCTTTAATAAAACCAGCTCTCCCAGATCCTACATGGTATCCTTCATAGTGAGCTTTATTTTTCTTATAATAATGCTGATGGTATTCTTCCGCTGGATAGAAGGTTTTCGCAGGCAGAATGGGCGTTACAATCGGTTTAGAAAAACGGCCGCTTTCCTGCAATACCTTTTTAGACTGTTCTGCGAGCTCTTTCTGTTTTTCATCATGATAAAAAATAGCTGTTTGATAGGACTGACCGCGGTCGTAAAATTGGCCGCCAGGATCGGTTGGGTCGATTTGCTGCCAAAATAGTTCAAGCAGTTTTTCATATGGAAAAATTTCTGGATTAAAGATAATTTGAACGGCCTCATAATGGCCGGTAGACTCGGAACAAACCTGTTCATATGTAGGATTTTCTACATGTCCGCCGGTATATCCCGAAATGACACTAATAATACCCGGCTGTTCATCAAATGGCTTCACCATACACCAAAAACAGCCGCCGGCAAAAGTGGCCAGTTGTTTTGTTGCCTCCATTATTTCCACCCCTTTTGGATTATGTTGCTTTGACTATGAGTATACCGAATCTTTACCAAGAAATACAATTTGCTGTTTTTCGCAACAATGTATATTATCTGCGATAATCTCAATATATCTTCGATAAATTGAATTTATCTGCTTTAGAAGAAATATATCTGAGTAAATACAAATATATCTGCGATGCAGATTTAAACTCATTATAATTTCTAAACCTTAATACAAATATAAAGCCGAACCCCATTCACAGGGTTCGGCTGCAATTCCCTATTTAAATTTCTTTTTTTGTCTAGACTGTTTTGTAATGTTTTTCCACTTTTTTTGTTCTTCTGTTTGAGCACGTTTGTCGGCTTTTCTTTCGATATAGGCGAGTTCTTTTTGGAGCTTGTTGTAGCTGGTTAAGCGTCCTGCATCTAATGTACCATCTTCAATCGCCTCCAGGACAGCACAGCCCGGCTCATCCTTATGCTTACAATCCCGAAATTTACACAGTTCACCCAATTGATTAATGTCTGAAAAGGTTTCAGTTAAACCATCGGCACTTTCCCAAAGCTGTAATTCTCGCATTCCTGGTGTGTCAATCAGTACGCTTCCAGTTGGAAGCTGAATCAGTTCACGGTGGGTGGTCGTGTGGCGCCCTTTGTCATCACTTTCACGAATCTCCTTGACCGCTTGCTTTTGTTCACCTACTAACAAATTGGTTAACGTTGATTTCCCTACCCCTGAAGACCCTAATAACGCAATGGTTTTTCCTGGCTGTAAGTATGGTGCAAGCTTCTCAATCCCACTCTTCAACTCTGCACTAATTGCAATAACCGGTACACCGCCTAACGCGATTGCTTCAACTTCTGCAAGTTTTTCCTCGATATTATTACATAAATCCGCCTTACTTAAGACAATAACAGGGTTAGCTCCACTTTCCCATGTCAGCAGCAGATAGCGTTCAATTCTTCTTAAGTTAAGATCATCATTTAACGAGTTTACAATAAAAACTGTATCGACGTTTGCAGCAACAATTTGTTCTTCAGCCGTTCTCCCAGCGGATTTACGAGAAAATTTACTAAAGCGGGGCATGACTGAATAAATCGTTCCTTTTCCTTCATCAACACGAGGCTTGAGCATGACCCAATCTCCCACCGAAGGATAATCTTCACGACTTAATGCCTCAAAATTAAATTTGCCTGAAACCTCACAAAGTAATTCGCCATGCTCTGTCCATACACGATATAAATGCTTATGTTCCAAGGCAACCCGGCCAATTATCATCTCGTCATTTTGTTTTAATGCTTGAAAGTCATTTTTAATTTTTTCAGTTAGTCCAATTGTATTTAAATTCATCCATATTCCTCCAAAAAATGTAAAATAAAAAACCATAGGCAACACAGCCCATGGTTGATATTCACAAAGGAATAATGGGTATAGATTCCCCTAGTTGGTGAATCCTCGGGCTGTGCAAACGATATTGAAATCAACGGCACTTAACGTATTTTCAATTAACATTACACTTCACCCGCTTTCCGACTTATTTGTATTAAGTATATGCCGACTTTATCCATTTGTAAACAAAAAATCCAAATAAAGACACCCACCTAAACATGCATGAATAAATTAATTTGTAAAGAACGAAAGAAAGGAGCAAATGGTATGTCTGGAAATAAAAATCATACTGATTATCTTCAAAGAGCTGCAATGTATGATTTGCTGGCTCATAATTTTAAATACTCGAACCCAAACCTGCACATGCATTACTATCTTAAACATTTAAAATATATGAATAAAGCGATGATCATGCGTAACATCCAACAAAACCAGTCCGAAGGCAGAGTCCGGTTCCTTCACACCTCACCTGATTCCCCCGATATGGATATTTATATTAATGGGCAAATGCAAGTCAAACGACTCCCATTCAGAGTGGCAAGCAACTATTTAGCATTAAAGCCTGGCAAATATCACATTGATATTTACCCAACAGGAAATTCAGTAGATAGTGTTCTGAACAAGAGAATTACAGTTGAGCCTGGTAAAACATACACACTAGCCGCCATTGACTCGGTAAAAAAAATGCGCCTGCTGCCTTACCTGAATCAACCGGAAGTGCCGTCAAATGAATCAAAAATCCGTTTTCTGCATCTATCATCTGATACAGGTGCCTTGGATATTGCTGTTAAAGACCGAGATGTGGTCTTTCCAAACGTATCCTACAAACAGGCTACCGACTATTTAGGCATTATGCCGATGACGGTAGACTTAGAGGCTAGAGAGGCAGGAACAAAAAATGTGATCCTGCCATTGCCAAGAGCACAGTTTCGTCCAAATGAAACCTATACAATTGTATTTCTAGGTCTTTCTAAAGGTGAACCTGCCTTACAAGCAATGATCTTGAAAGATTAGGCAAAGTAATAAGGTGGTTCACAGATTTGTGAGCCACCTATTCTACGGGTACCAGTATTAAAAATGTAATATCATCATTTTTTAAATCAAATGTGTTTACTTTTATTCTTACATCACTTTTTAGCTTTATTTGCTGCATGTTAACATAAACATTTTTTTCATTTGGCTGAATGTCAACACCATTCGGCAGCTTATAATTTTCTTTGATAAATTTCAGTACATAGGAAACAGGTAAAGGGAGGCTTCCAACTGAAATTGACTTTTGCTTTAGAACTAAGTCACCATTTTCTAATGCCTCTGGTTCGAAGGTAAGCTTTAAATCTACTTCTTGACTAAAGAATTGTAAGGTCCCATACAATTCCACTTCATCCTGCAGCTGTATACTATATTCTATTGGTGAATCGGCCGCTTCCTTTTTAATATATTGGTTTATTAATACATTGAGATCTGCCTTATTCGATTTAACCTCGAAAGTAACATTCTTGTTATTAGGTTCAGTTTGTTGAATCTTCCCTTTTTCATCGGCCGGTATCATGATTAAAGATAAAAGAATAATAACAATAATGACAATAAACCCTAATAAAAGAAAGAATCCCGTTTTCCATTTATTTTTCATAGAAAGCTAATTCTCCTCTTTACTGACCATATACGCTTTTTTAACGAGATCAGGTAATGTCCGTTCTTCTATAGTTTCGTTTAATCGATCTGCAATTAATTCATACCCTTTATCGTTGGGATGAAACTTGTCTGTATGCAATAAACTTTCTGTTGGGTTTATAAAAAGGTCTTCAATCCCAACAAAATAAGCATTTGAATAATTAGAAACAACGCTTTGACTTGCTTTATTCCAATCCGATACGATTTGATCGAACTCTTTAATATCCGAAAACCACTGAGAAAAAGGATTGTATACTCCAACCAAAACGATATAGGCTTCGGGATTCACTCGAATAATCGTATTCATAATTTCATTCAAATTATGAATGTATACTTCTCTTTCCTTATTGAATACGGATAACTGGAGATTTGAGATATTATCTCTGACAACCTTCATAATGTCATTGCCGCCAATCGTCAAAATCACCAAATCAGCTGAACCAAGAGTATCTTTCATCTCATCTGTCTGAAGTCTTTTTAGTAACTGCGGGCTACGATTACCTTTTACACCGAAGTTATAGAAATCAACTTCCTTAATACCCTTTTCTTCCTCGAGCAAAGTTCTTAAATAAGGCAGATATCCTCCAGTTTTGGTACTATCTCCTACACCTTCTGTCAAAGAGTCACCAGCAGAAATAATCTTTATTTCCTTTGGGACAAAATCGGCAGGAATCTCTTCATAAACCACAGCAGAAGCCGTCCGTACTTTATGAAATTCCAACCGATCGGGTTTACTGCAAGAACTTAAGAAAAATGTCGAAAGAACAAGAAAGGTGAAAACTTTTTTCATTCGATTCACCACCTTCTTACTAATGATATTATAACAAAACAAAAATAATACAAAACAAACTGGCACTATTTCCTATTCATTCCAAAAAAATAGACCCTGTAAGAGGTCTATTGTAACAATTTTATATCACTAACGATTTCATCATATGGAACTTCTTTGTAGCCATCGTAAATTTTCTTAACCTTTTCATCTGGTCCCACTAAGAAAAAATATGTCTGGTGAATAACCTGATCACCTTCTTGAGGTTTTTTTACTAAGGTTTTGAATGTTTCCCTCGCATATGTCTCAATAAATTCTTGTGAATAGCCTGTTAAAAAAGTCCAATTATCATCTTTCAGCCCGAAGTTCTTTGCATACTCTGTTAGTTTTTCGGGTGTATCGACAGTTGGGTCGACACTAAATGAGACAAACTCAACATTTTTCAATTCTTCTTCCTCAACCATTTTTTGCAGTTTGGTCATATTAGCTGTCATTGGCGGACAAACGTCTGCACAATTGGTGAAAATAAAATCGGCAACCCATATTTTTCCGTCCAAATTCTTTTTTTCGAATGGTTTATTGTCTTGTGTGACAGCATTAAAATCATTTACTGGATAATCAAGCGGATTCTCGATTCCCTTCTGTCCGCAAGCTGATAGGAGTGCCACAATTACTATTAATAAATACGATATCCGAACCTTCATATTGATCCCCCGCAACCTTTTTCTTTTCGTGATTAGTTTAACAAACATTCACAAAAGAAGAAAGACAACGGCTCACTAATCCATTGTTCCTGTTTTCGTTAACGTATTTTTTACTTGAACATCAAATTTAGCATTCTTATATAATTCTTTCCATTCCTTTTGAGTTATTGGCTTACCACGGACATGAGCCATATACTCATTCCCAAATCCAATAGGGTCAACCTGTTTTTCTTTGAAAAACAGAAGGAGTTTTCTAACTTGATATTCCATTTCTTTATTTATTTTTTTCTCTATGAATTTCATGTTAGCAGGTTTGCCTAAATCTAAATAATTTGTTGTTTCAAGCAATCTCGAATCCATTTTTATCTTTACTTTAAAAGCTAGATTCTTTTTATCAACCAAATCAATCTTCGTATTACTGCGCAAATTATCAATACTTATAAATAATTTGTTATAAATTTGCCCATAAGATTGTCCACCTTGTACGTTAATTATTTTCGAAAATTCGTCGCGATTAAATTCTAATTCCTTTGATCCTGTACGGTATTCATCTGTTAAAAGTTTTAAATAAAAGAGCTTATCATTGCTTAATCTCGCAACCATTTTATCATCATTAAATAAAGCAACCCCTGCAATCGCTGCCTTGTCCTTCTTTACTTTTAAAATTGGCAGCACCGGATCCTGCCCGTAATCAAAAAATTTGTGATTAAATTCATGAAGTGTTGGTGAGATTAATAGTTCTCTTTCCACATTTTGTCGAATTAAATTATACAAATAGGTGCCTATATTCACCTTTATTTTCTTCTCGTCCATACTGATGATAGAAAAAGCGTCTTTTTCAGCAATCGTTAAATATACCATATTCCCAACAGTCGGATCACGATTTAGTGCATTTACAAGCTGAATAATTCCTTTTTCAGCCAACTCCTCACTATAAATAACACACCTGAGCTGGCCCATTTCTAGTCTTTGGTCGATTGCAAGATTTTCCTCAGCCCGTAATGTTTGGAGGGTATTCGCATCAGCAGTAATCAAGTTAGTCATAACTTTGGCCATTGGATCAAATTTTGTTACAGAAACTGTTCCCTTGATTTCATTTTCCTTCTTTAAATCAAATCCAATTGCTGTAATGAGGCCTAATCTCTCCAATTGCTTGGGTTCTGTACCACAGCTTGTTAGTAATAAGAGAGAACTCATCGCAATCACAGTCCTTAGCCATTTACGACGTTTCTGCATGCTTACTTTCCCTCCTTTTATACCATTTTTTTATGAAAACAATCATGGCAAGAAGAACGGGATAGCAAAAAGCAAAGTAAAATCCTAGTTTTGCTACCCAATCTGTAATCGTATTCATTTGATATCTTGTCTTTATAAAGAATGAAGCTCCAAAAGCCGCAATAGCAATAATCCAAACACCCCATTTTTGTTTTTTTCGCAGAATTCTAGAAAATCCTTTTGTAGCCGCCCAAAGATACAAGCACATATTTGGCATTATAATGAGCATCCAAAAGGAAACAGCAATAAATTCAAACCGTTCTAAGTTCGGAAGTCTAACGATCTTAAACATTGACAAAACCGGCCAGATCGTTTTTTCCAAGCTGTTAGAGGCGAAGAATACAATAGAAATGATGGTTGCAAACGTAAAGGTGATGGTTGTAATCAAATTTCCTATTAGAACAAAAAACATAGCTTTCTGCTTTTCTTTTACAAATGGGTAAACAAACAGAATAATTTCAAACCCCAGCATAGAAAGTGTTGTACTGTGAGCTCCCATAAATAGCTGTTTCACATTCGCATTCATAATTGGAAACAAATGAGTAAAATCACCGAATTGCAACGGGACAAAAAGGACTACAGCCAGCCATATGGTCCCTACAACAGATAGAAATGCCACACCAACAACTACCCTTATTCCACCATAAACAGTATAAATGACTAACAATATGAGAACGAGGGAAAGCTGCCAAGTTGGCAAAGTCGGAAATATCCACACTTGAACAATTTCAACGTAGTTCATTAGAATGATGAAAAATGTTGATGTCATATACATCATGTAGAGGAAATTCAAAGAATTCCCTACCCATTTGCCAAAAATATCAACATGAATTCCATACAAATCTGCACTTTCATATTGCTTAAGCATTTGAATCATAATTACCAAAACAATAGAAACAATGATCCCTGCTAGAAAAACAGAAATCCAAGCGTCATGCTTCGCTTCTAAATAAACAATTCTTGGCAGCCCAGCTAACCCTACTCCTACCTGTATCGAGTGAATGATAAATATGAGCATGGGTGCATTAAACAATAATCCTTCTTTTGGATGTAAATTCACCTTCATATTTGTTCGCTCCTATTCATCTACATCCTTTTTTTGTTTTGCCTTCCTTTTAGGGAAGCGCTCCTGGTCTTCTGTTCGATTCGTTAAGGGACGGAATGAAAGATATTGCGGAGGCAACTTAAAAAAACTATATCCTAAATCCTTTAATCTAACTGGATATACAGGTGTAAGATAGGGGCCTCCTATGGTTTCTAATTTAAGTAAATGGACGATGAAATAGCAGAAACATAGCATGATTCCAATACCTCCCCATAATCCTGCCATTATGATAATTGGGAACCGAATGATACGAATTGCGGTACCCATTAGGTAACTTGGAGTCGTAAATGATCCAAGAGCGCTTAATGCAATGATTATGATCAAGATATTGCTAGTAAATCCTGCCTCAACGGCCGCTTGCCCAATTACGATACCTCCTACAATACCCATCGTCTGACCTACTTTTGTCGGCAGCCTGGCCCCAGCCTCTCGTAATAATTCGATAACAAATTCGAGTAATAATGCTTCCATGACGGGTGGAAAAGGAACTCTCGCTCTTGATTCCCCCAACGACAGCAGCAATGGAGAGGGAATGACTTCATAGTGATAGGTTAAAACGGCCACATAGGCAGGCGTAAGTAATACAGAAAAAAAGGTTGCCACTAGCCGGAGCATACGTAAAAATAATCCCATGTTCCAGCGCATATAAACATCTTCTGTTGATTCGAAAAAGGCAAAAAACGATGTAGGACCATAAAGGCAGTCTGGACTCCTGTCCAATAATACAGCCACTTTACCCCTATATAGCGCTATCGATACTCGATCAGGGAGCTCTGTGGTCATTAACTGTGGGAATACAGACCAGCTGTCGCTCTCAATATACTGACCAAGGACGGTTGTCCCGGGAACATAATCCAAGTTCAGTTCTTGGACCCTCTGCCTAAAGGTTTGGACAATTTCTTCATCCGCAATACCCTTAATGTAGACAAGCTTAGCTTTTGTTTTTGATCGTTTACCGACAGTCAAGTCTTCTGCACATAAATCTTCATCTTTAATGTTGTTCCTTAAAATATTCATGTTAGCCTGTAGTGATTCGGTAAAAGCGATTTTGGGACCATAAACAAGCGATTCCGTTTCCGCTTTTTCAAGACCTCTTTCAAGGGTCTTACTAACATCCGCTAGAATCCCATAGGGCTGCCCTTCAGCGTAAATATATACTTTACCTTCATTAATTCCCGAAACCACTTCACTTAATTGATTAACAGCAGTGATCGAAATCATGGGTAAGACTTTTGCAATCGATTCACAAGTCCATTCCATGTCCTTATTGTTTAGTATGGATTTGATGACAATATCGTCGAGCCTCGTTGAGTCGATGGATGAGTTCATCAAACAAAAGATTAGCTTCTCCCCGTCCTTTTTCATTGTCCTAAAGACAAGGTCAGAACCAACATTTAATTCAGATTTAAGCTGCTCTTTTAATTCTTCCAAGTCTAAACTATGAGCTTTCGGTGTATCATCCGCTTTTTTACCTGACAACCATTTGAACATAGGCAACACCTTTTTAATTTCAATTTTTTTTAGCATTACCAAAAAAGCAATTTTTACCCAAGGATTCAGTATGGTGCCAGGCACCCTTATACTTTTTTCCATTTCAATGATTTTGTAACAAACACAATCATTGAAATTGTGGATTATAGATTAGCGCAAAAAGGTTTATTGAATTGGGATGATATGGTACTATGAATGAGTATTCATTCAACATACAGAAAATTTAGTCAACTTAACAGGGGTGAAAAAAATGCAGCAAATCGGTCCGCTTTTGATTATGGAAGGTCCTAATCATAGTAAGGTCCCCTTTTCAAGAAGCTTGTACATCAATAGTAAAGAGAAGGTACTCATTGATACTGGTGCTAATCCAACGGATCTTCGGGCGCTGAATGATCAGCACGGGGTTGAGTTAATCATCAATACGCACTACCACCCCGATCATACCTTGCATAATCATTTGTTTCCGAACGTTGAAAAATGGATTAACCCATTAGAATTTGAAACGATCCAATCTATTGAAGGGATTGCGCGGGGAAACGGCGTGTATCAGGAATGGGGTCAGGAGGGTGTGGAAGCATTAAGGAAGCACATGCCTGAGGAATGGGTACAAAACCTCGGAGAAATTTCCGGAACTTATCGATATGAGCAGGAATACAACTTCAGCGGAGTTAAAGTAAACTTTCTTCATACACCTGGTCACACGGAGGGGTATTCCAGTCCCTATTTTCCTGAATTAGGGGTCGTCTTTGTCGGGGATTTTGATATGACTTCCTTTGGTCCATGGTATTTTGGTACGGACGGAGATATCAATGCGTTCATTGAATCCGGTCGACGACTTTTAGAGTTGGAGGCAGATACCTATATTACAGGTCATCAAAAAGGTATTTTTACGAAACAAGAATTTATTATCGCAATGGATAAATTCTTAGCGATGATCGACCAACGTGACCAGACTATCGAAATGTATGTACGTCAGGGAATGAATTTCGAAGAACTCACAAATATCGGGATCTTCTATCCGAAAAAAATATTGAGTACTATGATTTTGAGGACATGGGAACGGAGTGGGATTCGTAAGCATTTGCAGCGGTTAGGGTATACCGTTCACGAATCATCGTCGGAAATTGCGTTGGTAAATAAATAGGATGGTGCTACGGGGCACCATCCTAATTTTATTCAGTGTAATACATTAAGGCAATTGCGCCTGGTCCTGTGTGGGTGCTGATGGTTGGACCTGTATAATCAACGGATATATTCTGGTAACCCGTTAATTCTATAATAGAGTCTTTTACTTTTGTAGCTAACCCATGGGCCTCAGCATGTACAATCCCTACACCACGAATGGTTTTCCCTTTTACATCCTCAGCAAATTGTTTAGCCAGCCATTTTACCACTTGAGAATGACTGCGAACCTTTGCGACAGGATTGTATTCCGCACCTTCAAGCGAGGCAATCGGCTTGATATTAAGTAATGAGCCGATAAAGGCCTTCCCTTTACCGATTCTACCGCCTTTCACCATATTCTCGAGGGTATCAATCATTATATACAGTTTCGTATTTTCACAAACGGTTTCAAGCCGTTCAAGAATTTCTTCCATACTCTTTCCTTGCTGAGCCATTTCAGCAGCTTCTCTAACTTGAAACTGGAGAGCAATGGATATAAATTTGGAATCTAGTACGGTTACCTTTGTGTTTGTCATTTGGGCAGCACTTTCTGCAGAGCGTACGGTGCCGCTCATTTTCCCGGTCATATGTATCGATAGAACCTCATAGCCCTCTTCACCAAGCTTGTCATATACTTCAAGAAAGGTACCAGCAGAAGGCTGGGAGCTCTTCGGTAATTCCTCTAAACTTTTCATTGTTTCCAAAAATTCAGCGGGTTGAATTTCAAATCTGTCTAAGTATGTTTCACGATTGATGGTTACTGACAAAGGCACGATCACAACACCAAGCTGTTCGGCCTGCTCTTTTGTCATATCCATGGTCGAATCCGTTACTATTTTAATCTTGCTCATCTACTCACATCCTAGCATTTACTCCATTGTATTATACAGGTTCCCTATTCTTTACGATATACATTCCCCTATTTTCATGAAATTAATTGTGAAAATTAAAAGAACACTGGGATATCCAGTGCTCTGAAAAAATTATGCATTATTCTTTAATTCTGGTACTGAAAACAAAGCTTCATAATCAGGCCATTTCATAACCCTTTTTAAATACTCTTTAAACGAATAGCATTTGCTCGGCTTTGTCTCCAAATAGAGTGTAGAAATAAAATTCTGTAAACGGACTTGGATCATAAATGTATAAGTGCTGCCTTCCTCCAACAAAGGAATTTCAATAACTTTAACCTTCTGTCCAACCACATTTTTGAACTCTAGGCTTTTGAATAACAAAATATCAATCCTCTTTTTCACCCGTTTGAGGATATTATACACCTAAAGTGCAATCGAACGGTGTCTAAATGTGGTTGGTTGGAGAAATAATTATGAAAATATTTTTTGTGAATTGGTATTAGTAATCAGGTCACTTGCTGATAACATGTAAGTTAATCAAATGCTAGATAAGTGTAGGGTTGAGAGTACAGAAAAAATCATAAAAATGCCCCCATTCAACAAATTTCGAATGGGGGTATTTTTTAACAAATTCTCGGAAACATAGTCCCAGATAATCTATTCAACAACCGTTTTGATCCAAGTGGTGTTTCTAATAGTAATTGACCTTTCTGTTTTCCCGTTATTGAACCGATGACTGCTGCGTCCCTGCCTTCAGGAAATTCCCGGACGATATCTAGTACCTTATCTTTTTCATTAGCACCTACAATGATAACCGCTTTTCCTTCGTTTGCAAGATATAGCGGGTCAAAGCCTAATAGGTCACAGACTCCATGTACCTCTTTTTTAACAGGCAGATCGACTTCATTAATTTTCATGGTTAAATGAAAGTCTTCCGCAATTTCCACTAATGTTGTAGCCAGACCCCCTCGTGTCGGGTCCCGCATAATTCTTACTCCGTCTGTATGACGCAAGACTTCACCTAGCATCCTATTAAGAGAGGCACAATCACTATGAATTGGAACTGTAATTCCTAATTCTCCTCTTGCCGCCAGAACAGCAATCCCATGGTCCCCAATGAAGCCAGTCACAATAATAGCGTCGCCTTCCTCAAAATCCAAAGTGCAGCCAATACCTGGTTCATACATTCCAATTCCTGTGGTATTGATATAAACACCATCGGCACTGCCGCGTTCGACTACTTTTGTATCACCTGCAACAATCGCTACTCCGGTTTTCCTTGCTTCCTCAGCCATATCGGTAACAATCCTTTTTAGATCAGCAATCGGGAAACCCTCTTCAATTACAAAACCACAGGTTAAAAATGCCGGTTTTGCCCCGCTGACAGCAAGGTCATTTACGGTGCCTGCTACTGCTAATTTGCCAATCGAGCCGCCAGGGAAAAAAATTGGCTTAATTACGAACGAATCCGTTGAAACGGCTATTTGTGGAGAAGTTATCGTGATTTCTGCCGCATCAAACATCGCGGCTTTTCCGTCACCAAACGCTTCCACAAATACATCTCGAATTAAGCGGTGGCTTAGTTCTCCGCCATCACCATGCGCTAAACTAATATATTTCTCCATTAGAAACTCTCCCTCATGTATTGATAGTAGGCTGAACAGCTTCCTTCTGCCGAAACCATACATGGTCCGATTGGATTCATTGGATGGCAGGCTTTACCGAACAGCGAACAGTCTGTTGGGGAAATTAACCCGCGGATGACCTCGCCGCAGCGGCACTTGGTTTTACGAGGTTCTCCAACATGAATGGTGAACCGTTTCTTAGCATTATACTGATCAAATTCTGGCTTTAAATCTAAACCGCTTTCAGGAATTACGCCAATTCCGCGCCATGCCTCATCACATGGAATTAAGTATTTATCAAACCATTGATGGATCACTTGGTTCCCAGTTTTCGTAACAATCGCTGGATGGTTGTTTATGATTGCAACCTTATCTTTTAAAGCTAAATCAATCCCTTTGTATATCCCAGAAAGTAATTCGGCAGGTTCAAATCCGGTAATCACGCCGGAAATATTATATTCTTTTACTAAGTATTGATAGGAATCTTCGCCGAGTACAATCGATACATGTCCCGGCAGTATAAATCCATCTAATTTTACTTCATCGGCATTCAGTAAGTAACGAAGCGCTGGCTCCACTAACTTTGTCGTCATCCAAATTGAAAAGTTATTAATCCTGCGTTTTTCTGCCTCACCAACCATCAGTGTCAATATGGGTATGGTCGTTTCAAATCCGACCCCAAGAAAGATTACCTCTTTTTCAGGATTTTCTTCTGCGATTTTTACCGCGCCAACTGGTGAGTATAGGACCCGGATATCCTTGCCGTCAATCTTTGAATCTAGTAATGTTTTATTGGATCCAGGCACCCTCATCATATCGCCAAATGTACAGATAATCCTATTTTCCCCTTCAGCCAAAGCAATCATCGCATCAATCGAACGCTGATCAGTGACACAAACCGGACACCCTGGTCCAGAAATAAGGTTTACATCATCCTTTAAACATTGCTTTACACCAGATCGAGCCAAAGCCATTGTATGGGAACCGCATACCTCCATAAATGCGGGCTTTCGGCCAAACTTCAACTGGAACTGTTGCGATTTATCAAGAACAGCTTGTACAAGCGGTTTACAGATTTCTGGATTACTAGATTGTTTCAAAATTTCGAGCATCGATTAGCTTCCTCCATTCAGCGACACTTTCTCGCGCGTACGTTTCGTCAACAATGCTCATCGCCTGTCCTGCGTGGACAATGACATAATCCCCTAGCACCACTTCCGGGACAAAGATTGTTCCTACTGTTGTCTGTGACCCCATCACATCAACAATCGCACTATACTCCATCTTTTTAATTACTTTCGCTGGTACTCCAACACACATGATTTAACACTCCTTTTTGCTGCGGCAACCACTAATTGCCCGTAGGATAGCCCTCCGTCATTACAAGGGACCTTTTCTGAAAAATAAACCCGAGCCTTTCTTTTTATTAATTCTGCACGAATTCGTTTTCGTAGATATCTGTTATGCATACTGCCTCCTGATAAAACAACGTTCCTGTTTCGAGCCGGGAACAATTGATCCATTGCGGTCATAACACCCTGTACTACACTTTCGTGGAACCTTCCGCTAATAGTTGCAGTATCTTTCCCTGCTAATACGTCCAATACTATTTCCTCTAGCATTCTTGTAAAATCAATCGTTACGATATCTTGATCAAGAATGCTAAAAGGGTAAGGTTCGTATATCCTATTTTCATCCGCCAACTCTGCCAATCGAATCGCGGCTTCACCCTCATAGCTTGATACTTTTGTAACTCCGCAGATGGCACTTACAGCATCAAACAATCGGCCGCATGTGCCCGCTTGTATGGTATTAATATTTTTTTCAATCATATTTTTTAGAATCGTAATCTCAGATGCTTTATCATTGAATATATCATTGGCCAGCGCTTCTCCCTTATCACCTAAAAGCGAAATTAGCATAGCCGCCGCATTCCGCCATGGCTCGCGAATGCATTTTTCGCTGCCTGGAAGCGGGGTATATCTTAAATGCGCAATACGTTCAAACTCAGCACAATCTCCATAAAGGATTTCAAATCCCCAAATTTTTCCGTCTAGACCATATCCTGTACCATCAAGGATAATCCCAAATACTTTTCCTTCGATATAATGTTCATCGAGAATAGCAGCCATATGGGCATGGTGATGCTGGACCTCAATGATTTCCTTGAACTCGTACTCTTTTACTAGCTTCTGAACATAATAGCCGGGATGTGCATCAATCACAGCCACTGACTTGGGTGTATCAACCCATTTTAAAAGATGGTCTAATTCCTGCCGGTAATGCTGGAGGGTTTCCACATTTTCTAAATCACCAATATGCGGTCCTACAAATATCTGCTCATTTCTGCCAATAGTAAATGTCGTTTTCTGCTGGCCGCCAAACGCCACAATCCCTGATACCTCGATAGTAGTCGAAAAAGGGTCTGGCACATATCCGCGTGACCTCCGTAAGAAATCGATTTGACCCTCTTGGATTTGTACAACAGAGTCATCAACAGAATGAAGAATTTCACGGTTATGAACTAGGTAGAAATCCGCAATTCCTTCTAAATAGTGAAACGCTTCCTCATCCTTGTACAAAATCGGCATCCCTGAAGGATTTGCACTTGTCATTACGAGAGCCGTTAGCTCATGGTCAGCAAACAATAGATGATGAAGCGGTGAATACGGCAGCATGATACCGATCGTCCTCATCCCAGGTGCTACTCCCTCCGCAAGCTGATAATGTTGATGTTTTTTCAATACAAGAATCGGTGATTCCGGACTTGTTAATATTTCCTCTTCCCTAATGCTAATCTGTGCGTGTTCACCTACTGTTTTAATGGAGGAAACCATCACTGCCAGTGGTCGAGTTGGCCTTCTCTTTCGTATTCTCAGCGCCATGACGGCTTGTTGATTTGTTGCATCGCAGGCAAGGTGATAACCGCCGATTCCTTTAATGGCAACAATCTTTCCTGTTTTTAAATATCTTATCGTTTCTTTAATCGGTTCCGCTGAAACTAGTTCTTTACCGCTCTGATCAAACAGCCTTACCTTCGGGCCGCATTTTGGACAGGCAATCGGCTGGGCATGATGGCGCCTGTTTGTTGGGTCCTCATACTCCATCCGGCAAGCTTCACACATCAAAAAGGATTTCATTGATGTAAACGGACGATCATAGGGCAGCTCTTCGATAATCGTGTATCGCGGCCCGCATTGAGTACAGTTTATAAATGGATATTGGTAGCGGTAATCATTCGGATCATTCATTTCCTTTAGGCAATCCTTACAAACCGCAGAGTCAATCGGAATGACGAGCATTGATGTTCCGCTCCGCTCGCTTGGTATAATGGTAAAGTCATTTAATCCTAACGGTTCAGTGTCCAGTAAAAAAATCTCATTAATTTTTGATAATCTAGGAGCTTTATTTTTCAAGTCAGATAGAAAATGTTGAATCGCCATTGACTCTCCTTCAAGATGGATTTTAACTCCATCCATATTATTTTGAACGGTGCCGTTCAATAGGTAGTTTTGAGCAAGCTGAAAAACAAATGGCCGGAACCCGACTCCTTGTACCCTTCCTCTGACTGAAACCTTTACAGCCGTATGCATCGCTCGTAAGCCCCTTCAATCCAAGAGAACCATTCATGCAGTCCTTCCCTGGTTCGAGCAGATAAAGGCAGTAACGACGACTGAGGATTCATCTCAGATAAATCTCTCCGTGCTTCTTCCACATTGAAGTCTAAGTATGGCAGTAAGTCTATTTTATTTAACAGTACAAGTTCCGTACGCATGAACATTTGCGGGTATTTTGGAATTTTATCATTCCCCTCTGGAACACTTAGGACGGCAACTTTATGATGCTGACCAAGGTCATATCCTGCCGGGCAGACAAGGTTCCCGACATTTTCAATAAAAAGAATATCCACTTCATCGAGGTCGAATTCATGAAGGGTTGCTGCGATCATTCTTGCATCGAGATGACAGCCTCCATGTGTATTAATTTGGACCGCTTTTGCCCCCATGGCACGAATTCGATCTGCATCTTTTTCGGTAGCTAAATCCCCCTCAATAACAGCAATCCGATACTTTCCGTAAAGTTCACGGACTGTTTCCTCAAGCAACGTAGTTTTACCTGCACCAGGAGAACTCATCAAATTAATAACTAAGGTTTTGGTGTCTGTGAACAACTCTCTATTGAACTCCGCTGCTTTATTGTTATTTGTTAAAACATCCGTTCTTAATGCTATCTTCATTTGCCATGACTCCCTTCGTATGATAAAACTTGAAATGTTTCCCCAGCCAGTACCTTTCCAGATGGAACAAGACAGCTAGGACAAAGCGCGATTTTTAAATCCGGCCGGTATTCACTGCCGCAAAGAACACATACAGCCCTTGCCTCCTCTATAAGGATTACCAATTCGGCACCTTCTTCAAAGAGATGATGGTTCTGGTCGCGAAAGATATCGAAGGCCATTCTTAGCGCATCGGGCATAGCATTTGATATTTCGCCCACGATTAACTCTATCTTTTCAATTTTCCCTATCCCTCTCGCAGCAGCATCTTCATGAACTAGCTGAAGGATATCACCCATTAAGGCCATTTCATGCATGAAAATCACCTTTTACAATACCAATTTGGTAGATTTGGTTTCTTTTCCTCAATGGCATTTGTGTTACTTGTAATTCACCAGTATTTGTCTTAAAATTGAATTCTTTTTGACAATTTAAACATTTTCCACTTGAATATAGTGCTGAAACAGTAATAATATGCGAACATACAGGACAAATTCCATTCCATGCCTGTATGTTCGTATCATGGTTTACAATAATAATCGCTTTGCCTTGAAAAAATTTCATTTCAAGATTGGTATTCATATCAAATACATTCATCAATGGAACCCAAGTAATGCCAAGTACCTTGTCAGCTGCGTTCTCAAACTTTTCTATATCATCTTTAATAAAAGGTTTATAGACTGACTTCACCGTTTGAAATAAGTCATTACCCATCTCTTTAAAGAAATCAAGCCGTTTCATACGTACGTCTCCACGTATTCACTTGTTTAATCACCGCGTCTTTTAACTCTCCAAGCCTTTTTTGATTGTTTTCGGTTAATCCAATCCCCAATTCAAGTGAAGTTGGCTGCATTCCAAACATGACGATTTCGTTTGGATAGCGGTCCCTAAGCTTTGCAGCCATCAGTACCTCTTGGAAACCAAGCTGATGAATCGACATCTTGATTCCAAAGTAAGCAGGAATTTCATCTCCAACTAAAGTAATGATTGTTCCAGGCTCCGCCCCTGCGTTAATCGCATCGATGATAATGAGGTTTTCCGCCTCCTCAACAGGACCTAGCAATCTCATCCCATCTGTTAATCCTTCAATAATTTCGATATTTTCACAGCCTTTTAGTTCATCTTCCAGCAAGGGCAAAAGGTGGATACCAACACCCTCATCCGTGAAGAGGGTGTTGCCAATACCTAAAATCGTAATTTTTTTAGTCATCATTCTTTTCACCAACTGACTTTTTCGTTGTTGTTTTATATCCTGTTATCATTGATGAAATGGATCCATTTCGTTCTAAATAATCATCCCGGAAAGCCATATACACATGGATTAGCGTAAAAAGCATAAATCCCCAAGCAGTTAAGTGATGCCATGAGCGAACAGTAAAACTGTCACCCCCAAAAACATATGAAACCCAGACAAACAGATTACCCCAGAAAGAATCCAGCTGTGGTTCAAAATACATATAAAAGCCAGTCAGCATAACAATCCATGAACCAAGCCCGATGAAAACCCAATAGCTTAACTGAGCTAGCGGGTTGTGACCAACATAATGCGGCTTTTTATTTTTTAAAAATAAATAGAATTTGATCGTTTCAAATAATTCCTTCCAGAAAATCAATCTAATTGGATTAGAAGTGGCAAACTTATTTCCCATCGCCACCCAATACAAACGGAACATTAGATTTATTACAAAAATAAATGCTGCAAAAAAGTGAATATATCTCATCCAGCCCATTAAATTAGAATAATAGGCTTCTTCGGGAATGATTGCAGCTGTCATAGGCTGGCCAATATAGATACCCGTTCCCATTAATACAAAGATGGCCAGCATATTTAACCAGTGAAAAATCCTGATTGGCAGTTCCCACACATAGGCTCTTACTTCATTTTTTATTGGTTTATAAGCGAGCGGTCTTTCTGGGTGAAACGTATTCTCGCTGTTCAATTCCATTTTCATGTCAGGTGGATTCGGCCCGCGATTCGGTAATTTTGGTGCAGCCATTTATCTCACTCCTAACCTAAACGAATTTCAATCGTATTGTTCGTTTCCAAATCTGTTAGGTGAACAGCACATGCTAGGCACGGATCAAAAGAGTGAATTATCCGCATAATTTCTAATGGCTGGTGTTTATCTGCCATTTGCGTGCCAATTAGTGCTGCTTCATACGCACCAATTTTGTTTTTGGCGTCGCGTGGTGAGGCATTCCATGTCGACGGAACTACAGCCTGATAATTTTTCGTTATCCCATTTTCTATATCAATCCAATGTCCAAGTGCTCCGCGCGGTGCTTCCATCCAGCCCACACCTTGTGCTCGTTCCGGCCATGTGCTTGGCTCCCATTTACTTCTATCAAAGGTAACTTGGTTGCCACCCTTAATATTTTTCAAAAGTTTATCCATATCATCCCGCAGCCAGCCCGAAATGAGCACGGTTTCCAGTCCGCGTGCGACCGTTCGGCCCAATGCAGAATGCAATGCAGTGACCGGGAGTTCAAGCTTTTTTAAGGTTTCATCGACAATATTTACGATATCTTCCCTTCCCGACGCATAACCAACCATCATCCTTGCTAATGGGCCTGTTTCCATCGGATGACCCTTCCAGCGTGGTGCTTTCAGCCAGCTGTATTCTTTTTCAGTATCCAAAGTTTTAAATGGTGCTTTAGGGCCCGTGTAATCGAAGGTTGTTTCACCGTCAAAAGGATGTTTCCCTTTACCAGCTCGTTTACCGTCATAGGTGTACCAGGAATGATCAATAAATTCTTGAACGTGCTTTGGATCTTTTAAGTTAACGTCTAATACTTCATTCAGGTTGCCATTAAGGATGATACCTCTAGGCATCCGGTATAGTTTTGTATCATAAATATCCCCGGTTGAAAAATCGCCGTAGCAAAGATAATTGTTTATTCCGCCGCCATAAGTCCAGTCCTTGTAAAAGGACCCAATTGCGAGTAAATCCGGAATATAAACTTGATTAACAAACTGCTGAGCTTCATCAATTATCCTCGAAACGTGCATTAGTCGTTCCGCATGGACACCGTTATCACTATCAATATCAAGCGGTGTTGCCATCCCACCCACCATATAGTGTGGATGAGGATTCTTACCGCCAAAGATGGTATGAATTTTTACAATTTCTTTTTGCCAATCTAATGCTTCTAAATAGTGCGCTACGGCAAGAAGATTCACTTCCGGTGGAAGCTTATAGGCTTTATGACCCCAATATCCATTAGCGAAAATTCCAAGTTGGCCGCTTGCCACTAACCTTTTTACTTTATTTTGTACATCGGTAAAATAACCCGGTGAAGATTTTGGCCAGCTTGATATGGATTGTGCGATTCTAGATGTTTCTGCCGGATTTGCATTTGTCGCACTCACCACATCTACCCAATCTAATGCATGGAGGTGATAGAAATGGACAACATGGTCATGAACAAATAGGGCTTCATTCATAATGTCGCGGATCAAATGTGCATTTCTTGGGATCTTTATTTGTAAGGCATCTTCAACAGATCGAATCGATGCCAGCGCATGGACTGTTGTACAAACACCGCATATCCGTTGAACGTATGCCCAAACATCTCGGGGGTCACGATCCTTCACGATTAATTCGAGCCCCCGTACAGATGTCCCAGAACTAAACGCGTCTTTAATGACACCGTTTTCATCAACATCTACCTCAACACGAAGGTGTCCCTCAATTCTGGTAATAGGATCGACTACTATACGCTCACTCATGTTCTACACCTCGTTTGTCATCAATCTTTTTCTTAATTACTGTTCCTGTTGCATGGACAGCAATTCCAGCAGTCGCTGCCCCGATAACAGCTAACCCAACCGAATCAGGATTTATCGTTGTCTGTGTACCAGGTATTTTAGCCCTTCTCGTGTAGAACGGTCCATTATCCCAAAAATTCTGCTCTGAGCAGCCAAAGCATGGATTTCCAGATTGGATTGGGTAGCTGACACCGCCATTCCAACGCATTTCTGCACAGGAGTTATAAGTTGTCGGTCCTTTACAGCCCACTTTGTATAGGCAATACCCCTGCTTGGCGCCTTCATCATCGAATGATTCAACAAAAAGTCCAGCGTCAAAGTAGGCACGGCGGTTGCATTTATCATGAATTCGATGACGATAAAAAGCTTTAGGACGGCCAAAATGGTCTAACTCCGGTAACTTTCCAAAAGTGATAATGTGTGCAATTACCCCTGTCATCACCTCTGAAATTGGAGGACAGCCAGGTACTAGAATGGTTGGAGTATCTTTGATAAAGCTGGTCACTGGTTTGGCGCCTGTTGGGTTTGGATGTGCCGCGGCAATACCACCCCATGAAGAGCATGATCCATAAGCAACAATTGCCTGAGCTCCTGCTGCCATTTCAAGAAAAGTTTCTTTTGCTGACATTCCGCCTACCGTTAAGAAGGCGTCATTATCGGGGATACTGCCTTCAACAGCGAGTATATATTCACCTCTATAATCGTTTAAAACCTGTTTCATAGCTGCTTCAGCCTGATGGCCAGATGGTGCGGATAAAACTTCGGAGTATTCAAGGGAGATCATTTCAAGTAAAACGCTTTCAGTTTTCGGCTGTGAAGATCGAATAAATGATTCGGAGCAGCCTGTGCAATCCTGGAATTGTAGCCAAACTACTGGTACTCTCTTCTTAATTTCCATTGCTTTCACTACTTGGTCAGACTGGGTATAGTCCAAACCTAAAGTGGCTGCTAACGCCGTACACATCTTGAGGAAATCACGCCGGCTAACCCCATGGTCGATAGCCGCTTCATACACGGTTTTCTGTCTCTTCATCCGTTTCCCCTCCAATATAAAATTATGTTAATATACATGATTTCAGAAAAATTGTAGTCTATTACGACTCCTTTCGTCTTGAATTTTCAAAAAAATACACAAAGAATCCTTAACTGTATAGATAAATTATTTTTATTTATTAACATGGAAATCATGTTTTTCCACAAAAAAAGACCCCCAGAGAAATAATCTCTGAAGGCCTTATAGTCCATTATTTAAGCTTCTGCAAACTCTTCTTCTTGTTCCTCAAGCTTTTTCATTCGTTTCTTATATACGAACTTCGATAAGTTTATCGAGATTTCATATAGCAGCAGTAAAGGAAGTGTCACTACAAAATCCGACATAAAATCAGGAGGAGTAATGACAATTGCGATTAAGATCAATACAAAGTATGCATACTTACGGATTTTCGATAGCACAAATGGATTAATAATTCCTAACGCTGTTAAAAACATAACGACTGCCGGCAGCTCGAACAATACTCCAAACGGAAGTGTCATATTCATAAGAAAGCGGAAATATTTTTCAGCTGTAAAGTTGGTTACAAACATGTCTGCTCCCATATTGACTAAGAACTCAAGCACCATTGGGAAGATGATGAAGTAACCAAAAGAAAGACCAACGATAAATAAAATAAACAGTGCCGGAATATAGGATAAGGTAATTCTTTTTTCAATAGGCTTAAGTGCCGGCTTTACAAACATCCATATTTGGCTTGCCAAAACTGGGATGGTACCAGCGATTGCAATAACTGTTGCGATCATAAAATAAACCCAGATAATGTCACTCGGTCCGAGTACAATCAACTTAACATCAAGACCTCGAACAAGCCAATCGTAAATATCAGTCACATAAATGAATCCAACAATAAAAAAAATAACGAACGCTACGGCCGAGATAATTATCCGTTTACGTAACTCATCTAAATGGTCCACTAATTGTAATTCTTTATCTTCCATGTATTTCCCCTGCCAATTTCATTGGTTGAATAAGTAAACAGTTTTAATAACGTTTCAATAGTCTTAAAGATAAATGAAGAAAAAAAGGTGCAAGAAAGAATCTTACACCTTATTTAGTCAATTTTTGTTTTTCCTCATCTATGTCCTTCATCACATCATCGGTTAATTCACGAGTCGATTTCTTGAATTCCTTCAATGTTTGTCCGAAAGCACGGCCAATTTCAGGCAGCTTCTTAGGTCCAAAAATAATCAAGGCTAGAGTTAGTATAAGGATTAATCCTGGTATGCCAATATTTGAGAACATTGATTTACATCCCCTTTAGTTAATTATCTTTCTACTACGATTATAGTATTGATAAACACTTTTGAGTTAAATATACGCAATAATTCATATTAAATTCACATTATCTAAGAAAAATTACCTAGTTGTGATGTTTAGCATTTATTTCTCTACTATTTACTCTTAACAATTTACCAAGAACAGCCCCTGAAGTCAATGTAAATATGCTTTTAAATTGTAAAAATATTTTGACAATTAGTTGTTTTACCGTTTATAATTTTATCAACAGAAACATATACTATTGAAATATTATATGAAATGGATGTGATGAAGATGGAATTTTCACTCAGTAGTTTTGATGGAGCCCTGCCAGTAGAAGTCACCATCGATGAAGAGAACGGCAGGTATATGATTCGAAAAAGCGACAGCAGCGGGGAGTACTTTAATAGCCCTAATGAATTAATCGAATGGGTGAAAGCACACTTCCATGAGGAGGACTTCTGCCATCCAGATGAATTTAGAGGAATGCTCGATAAACTAGCTGATTATGAATTAAATGGCTCCTATTTTTAAAAACGAAAGAAGCATCACGACGATGCTTCTTTCTTTATGATGCCATACTAGTATCATCCAGGTTTTTAATGATTAGTTGGCGGACTTCGTCAGTTAGTTGTTTATAGTCCTCATGGATTGGGTTAATTGGATGTCCTATAGTTACCTTTATATTTGCTGGTTTTATGAGGCGTCCATTTTTTTCAAAAACATCTGCTGTACCTTTTATTGCAATCGGAACAATCGGCACTCCTGCATCTTGTGCAAGCCGAAAACCTCCCACTTTAAATGCCTGTACTGGGCCGCCCATACTCCTCTTTCCCTCTGGAAAAATTACAAATGAATGACCTTCTTTAATTAATTCTACAGCTTCTTTCATATTGTTAACTGCTTGCTCGCGGTTTTTACGATCTATAAGTACACAATTAAGTGCATCTAACCATGAGGATAAAATCGGCACTTTTTTCACTTCGATTTTCGATACAAAGCCAAATGGCTTATCAATCGCTGCCAAAAGTACTGGAATATCAATATCACTTTCATGGTTGGCTATAAAAACAACTGGTCCTTCAGGAATTAATTTCAAACCCGCTACGCTAACCTTTGAACCTGTCAACTTCATAAAGGTTTTAGAAAAATGCTGTGGGTAGGCATGAGCCATTTTATCTCGTTCCTGGACTGGCAAATGCCTCAGCGTCTTTAATCTGGCTAGCTGCGGGATACTATAAATTAAATAACCGCTGATGTACAAAAAGCATATGATTAGCCTAAACATAGGTTCCCCCTTTTATCATTCTAAAATATTATAAAGCAGCAAAGGAAAATTTGTTTAGGCATAATGCTATTTTTTTCAAAAATAAAAAAGACAGCACCATTAATGGCTGCCTTTTATAATGCGGTCATAAATTCTATATTCGTATTTGTAAGGATTTTTCTCATCCTTAATCCCTTTTTCACAGGAGACAAGCTCCCATTCACGTTCATTGAACTCAGGAAAATAGGTATCTCCCTCAAACTCTTCGTATATATGTGTGATGTAAAGGCGGTCTGCATAAGCAAACGTTTCTTTAAAGATTTCAGCACCGCCAATGACGAAGATTTCATCATCCTGTTTTCGGGAATATTCAACAAATTCCTCCATCGAATAGAAGATGGTCACATCATTACTTTTATAATCCAATTGGCGAGTAATCACGATATTTTCTCTGCCTGGAAGAGCTCTGCCAATTGATTCATGCGTTTTTCTTCCCATTGCAATCGGGTGTCCCATTGTCGTACGTTTAAAGAATTTTAAATCCTCTGGCAAATGCCATGGCAATTCATTATCTTTACCAATGACTCTATTTTCATCCATAGCAACAATAAAAGATATCATACTGAGACTACTCCTTTAATATGCGGATGTGGGTCATAACCTTCTAAAGAGAAATCTTCGAATTCAAACGAGAATATATCCTTTACGTTTGGATTGATCTTCAACTTAGGTAATGCACGAGGTTCTCGCTCCATTTGCATTTTCACTTGTTCCAAATGGTTTTGATAGATATGGACATCACCAAACGAGTGCACAAATTCACCAGGTTCTAAATCACATACCTGAGCAATCATCATCGTCAATAACGCGTAAGAGGCGATATTGAATGGTACACCTAAGAATACATCTGCTGAACGTTGATACAACTGACAAGATAATTTCCCGTCTACAACGTAAAATTGGAACAAGCAATGACATGGTGCCAGCGCCATTTTATCAATCTCTGCGACATTCCAAGCATTTACAATCAGTCTGCGTGAATTAGGATTCGTCTTAATTTGATGTATTAAATCACTGATTTGGTCTACTGTCGTTCCATCGGCACCCGTCCATGAGCGCCATTGGTGTCCATATACAGGTCCTAGTTCACCGTTTTCATCAGCCCATTCATTCCAAATACGTACACCATTTTCCTGCAAGTAACGGACATTGGTATCGCCATTTAAAAACCATAGCAACTCATAGATAATCGATTTTAAGTGTAGCTTTTTTGTAGTTAGTAAAGGAAATCCTTCTTGTAAATCAAATCTCATTTGGTAGCCAAAAGTACTGATTGTCCCTGTTCCGGTACGATCACCCTTTTCATGGCCATTTTTTAAAACATGCTCGCATAGATCTAAATACTGCTTCAAAACTTACACTCCCTTGTCCTTACATATGTTTTTCATTTTACCACATTAAGAGCGTTCGTGTAGCCTTTGAAAGAAGTCAAACGTCTGAGGAGCTAGTTTTTTCAATTCTAACTTTGTTTTATCATTTAGGTAATACATGGCAAAGGTTTCAGCAAAGTATTCCTCAGCATGCAGGATAAAATAAGAATTCCCAGGAAACAATATTCCTCGTTCTTCTTCCCAAATCAGTTGAAACTCTTTATCTTTACTAATATTCTGGAATACAAGGTTATCAATTGAATGGGCAATTTCGTGCAGCTCTAAATTTACAGAGCCATGACCTTTTCCTTTTTCACTGTGCCCTATTTTAACCAAAACTACCTGCGAGCCGCCAATTCCGGGTACCTCATCCCACGTTGTTTGTGTATTGTAGCCTCGTGGAATTTGCCCGGCTAAGTAGCGTGCAGTTTGGTTGTCGGTTAATTTTCCTGTAAATAGCTTAAGAGTAATATCTTCTTCGTTGATTTTTTCTAAAAGAGTTTCAGGCAAATTGGATATTCTAGTGATAATTCCTGCAGCAGCTTTTTCATCAAAAAGGCTTTTAGGTAATAAAATTATTTCGTTTAATGGTTGAAGAGAGGATTCGTTTTTTATTAATTGATAGAGTTCAGAGTTTCTCGGATAATCACCTAATGGAATACTGTCAAATGAGGCTTGCGAGGTGGTAATCATTGATAAAAACAAGCCGGCTATGATGGAGGAAACAACCCATTTACGCATAATATAATCCTCCTAGTAAATAAGTACTTTACTAGAATTATAACATGCTAGATTGTACGGAATAATTGGTAATTAATTGGTGGAATCGAGCAACGCAGATATATCCACATTTTCGCAGATAAATTCGATTATACGCAGATATTTCAGATTTATCGCAGATATATTTTCCAAGTTACTTAATCTAATCGAAAAACACATATAAAACAAAGAAAAGCTGCCTAAATACGGCAGCTTTCCTCAAAACACTATACTTCTAAACCGTAATTCCGGCAAAGTGCAGCTAATCCACCGGAAAATCCGCTTCCGATGGCGTTGAATTTCCATTCACCGTTGTGACGATAAAGCTCACAAATAACGACTGCGGTTTCTACAGAAAAGTCTTCACCTAGGTCAAATCGAAGGATTTCACGGTTGGTTTCTTCGTCAAACAACCGGGCGAATGCATTGGAAACCTGACCAAAATTTTGGTTCCTTTCGTCTGCTTCGTGAATCGTTACAGCAATCGCAATCCGGTGTACATGTGATGGAACCTTGCTGAAATCAATTCTTATTTGCTCGTCGTCGCCATCACCTTCACCTGTGCGGTTATCTCCAGTATGCTCCACACCGCCTGAGGCATGTACTAAATTATTATAGAAAATAAAGTCTAAGTCTTGAGTTACCCGCCCATTGGCATCGGTTAAAAATGCAGAGGCGTCAAGGTCGAAATCATGTCCTCCATGATAGCGGTTTGTATCCCATCCAAGCCCGATAACAGCCTTTGTCAGTCCAGGATTTGTTTTTGTTAAATCTATTCTTTGTCCTTTAGATAAATTGATGCCCATCTATCTCACCTCTTCAGAACTTGATATAAGAAGGAACAAGCTGCGCCTGTTCCTTAAAGATTAAGAATAAGAACGTACTACTTCACTTAAGCTGGCAGCGTTTGTACCAGTGCCAACAGCTGCGAACTTCCACTCTGTATTGTGGCGGTAAATTTCACCAACCACTAATGATGTTTTGCCGCTATAATCATCTGATAAGTTATAACGGATCATTTCTTGTCCATTAGTTGGATTTACTACACGAATAAATGCATTGCGGATCATGCCGAAGTGCTGCTTTCTTTTTACGCAATCATAAATGTTAACGACAAACACAAGCTTTTGTACGCTTGATGGAACACGGCTTAGTTCTACCATTACTTGCTCGTCGTCACCGTCTCCGTCACCTGTTAAGTTGTCTCCAGAGTGCTGTACGCTGCCATCTTTGCTCTTCAAGTTACCAAAGTAAATAACGTCATTGTTGTTTTGAATTTTATCGTTAGCACCTAGTAAAATTACAGAAGCATCACAGTCTATGTTAGCACCTCCGCCAGCTCCTCCGCCGCCAAACAATCCGCCGAAGAGACCGCCGCCTCCGCTTTTACCATTTTGAACTGGATCCCAGCCCAATCCTACCATAATTTTAGTTAGTCCTGGATTTCCTTTTGTTAAATCTACTCTTTGACCTTTTTGTAAGCTAATAGCCATAAAATTCACCTCATAAAATAAATTTTTTATTTTAACAATCAATTAGTATTGTTGTTTCAATTTCTTAAAGTTATCCTGCAGCTGTTCTAGGCGTTTTGTTCCTTCTACACGCAGGCGTTTGTTTTCTTCTTCGATGGCTCTTGTTTCCTGCATACCTTTGATGATAATATTCCAGGATTCCTCGATGGTCTCGATTTTAATGCTTGGACCGCCTGCGAGCCTTGCAATATCAGTACTTTGCTTCGAAATATTGGATGCATTCTTCAAGAGCATCTCATTCGTGCGGCGATCAAGCTCACTCATGGAGTCAGCGACAAGTTTCTGCCTTTTCGCGGCGACCGCTTGAATGAGTCCATTTTTAAAAATCGGAATCGTTGTGACGAAAGCAGAATTGATTTTTCCAATCAGCTTCGTATTACCTCTTTGCAGCAAGCGGATTTGCGGTGCTGTCTGCAGCGCTACCATCTTAGCCATTTCAAGGTCATAAATCCGCTGTTCTAAAGCCTCAATCGCATTTTTTAACGTATCCAATTGCATCGAAGCAATCTGATCACCTGCGGCAACACGGTTTTCCAACTGTGGCAATTGGTTGTTTTTAAGATCTTCCACTTTCATTTCACCGGCTACCACATATTTTTCAAGGGTCAAATAATATTGATAATTTTGCTCATACATTTGCTCTAGCATTTTCGTGGAATCAACCATTTCATTCTGGTACTTCGAAATTTCCACGTATACCTTATCAATCTCAGAGCCCATGGTTTGGTATTTTCCAAAGACTTTTTCAATCATTTTCTCGCCTTTTTTAAAAAGCTTGCCGAAAAATCCGGTAGAAGTTTTTTGAAAGTCCTTTGGATCAAACTTATCCATAATTTTGGTAAGCTGCTTTAGAAGCTCCCCTGAATCTTCAACCTTCGTGGTGCGCATATTCCCTAAAATTTGATCAGAGAAACGGGAGATTTGTACAGCAGGCTCTTTCCCAAACTCTAAGATCTTTATCTGATCTCGTTCATCAATAGACCGTGCCAGATTTTGAACTTCTGTTTCCTTTCTGAGGGTAAGTTTAATATCTGAAATCTTTGCATCACTTAGTGTATCCTCAGTCATTAAGTTAGCAGATTGATTTTGTGGTAGATTCACTCTTTAATCTCCCCTTAAATTTTTTATAATTCCTTTAAAAAATTTACTTTTGAGCTTGAAAGGTTCTTTATATTCTAAATCAAAAACAACATCCTCCAGCCAGTGCGTATCAAATAAACGGTCATGAAGGAAATTTTCAATATCATTATGACCAGGCGGATTATAAACAATAATATCAATACCAAATTGGTTTAAAAGCAGCATAAGAGCGGCATCTGATCGTGATAACATACCGCGGGACTCATTGTTATAAATGATTAACTTCGGCACATGCTGAGAGTAATCAAACTTCTCCAACAACTGAATGATTTCCTTTGGTGTAAACATCGCCTGACTAAATAAATAGACACTTACTTCTTCCATGCTTTCCCCTGGTAACGACTTTAAACCAGGGCGCTCACAAATTCGTCGAATCGCATTTGCAATCCCCTTTTGCAATCCAGCTGACAAAAATGAATATGGCCAATAATGTGCCTGCATCATTGCCTCAGGGTTCAATAATCCGTCTCTGCCGAGTGCGTTCCGGTAGTGAAAACGAAAATCATTAGAGCTTGACCATGTAAAAGGCAGTTGGCGAATCAATAGGCTATGTTCAAATTCTGTTAGATTTTGAATTCGATCCCAATACTCTTTCCGGTTTTTACTCACTCCCTGAATTTTGGCAAACAAGGCAGGGATTTTAACTTGTCCCATGTCGACTTCAAAGCCTGGACGAACCATTGCGATTTCTTTTCCGAGTATAAATAATTCATCATACGTGGTTTTTAAGGTAATGGAAGAGGGCGTATAATCCCTTAATTGCCAAGGTTTATATAAACCCGAGCCTTCTTGGTTGAGAATAGTCTCAATCTCTCTTGAAGCACGATAGGCCACCGTAGTTTGACGATTTCTTCTCTCTTTTGGAAATGGTTCGGCTGGTTGTTTATTTGGATAATGATGCGTAAAAATTTCATCTTCTAGAAATCCAGCTAAACCATCTTTACCTTCCGGATGAAAGATAACTAAATCGCAGCCAAGCTTCATTAAATAGTAGACAAAATAAGGCTGACTTCTCTTCATATCGCCATACCATAAGAATTTAGGCATTTCCTTTTGCAAGTCAACATTATCTAATAAAGGATTTAAATGGTTCATTGACCATTTAATTACATCGACTAAAACCCTTCTTAGTTCGTGATTTTTCAAGCCGCCCTCTTCACGCTCGGTGAAAAGTTCGAGCGTGCTGATCATCGCTTCCCTTATTTTCCGATGAATAGCTGGAGTATTTGACTTATAAAGCAGCCGCTCACCATCAAGGAACGCGGTGAATCGATTAATGGAAAGTTTCTGATCTTGACTGATATTCAGCACCTTTTGAATGGATTGAAAATGCTGGTTATCAATGTGTTTATTTAATGTTTCCTCACTTAATAAATGTAAGTGAGTATCCGAGGATGACACATAATCAAAAAGCTGATTATAGTACTCGTCACTGTCTATCGGAATTCCAAGGAATTTCGCCAGTACTTGCCCGATCTGAATGCTTCCCTGCTCAAATGAAAATCCCGGGCGTTCTGACAGGGGCATTTTCAGCATATCAAGCCAATTTTCCAATGAGAGGGATACAGGTCGGACATTCATTTGGTTGTATGGTAAATTCATTCATAATCCCTTCCCTCAAAAAAGCGAAAGATTTTTGTACGTTACAGTAAAATTATGTAAGGGTATTCTTTACCATCATATCACAGTTAAAAAATTGGTTCATTGTTTATACGAAAGTAATCGTAAAATGTTTCATTAATTAGGCATTTTCCTCATTTTTCACCTTTTTCCTTGTCCTTACATATGATTGAGTACTTAGAGATAAGTAGGTGACTAAATGAGATTTTTATACAAGCGGCCTAGAATGGAAGATGTCAGCGAGGAATTAAGTATCATTATGGATTTAATGGTCTCGAAAACCTTCGTTATAATCGATTTATTCTGGTTATGCTTACTTTTTACTTTGTTTCTTACTCCCGTTCTTGCCAGTGTTAGTATGTCTGTCTTATTTTTTTGTGGTTCCTTTGCTATGTTCAGTTCCATCTATTTTTATTTCTTTTATCCCGACATTAAAAATTAGATTTTGAGTGTTAAGGCCTTTAGGAAATGCTGGAGTATATCTTCGCCAGCGGCAATGCCGAGCTGGTTTGTCAGCGCGAAATCAGCAGGTCCCTTCACTTTAAGGAGCTCTCCATGGCTTGGGACAATTGGATAGCGGCAATTCTTGAGAAAATCCAAATCTAAAACGGAATCACCTGCGCCCGCCATTGCTACCATCCCTTCTCGGTTACAAATATATTCTAGCGCCTTCCCTTTGCTAATAGCCGCTGGAATAAAGTAGAGCTTTCTGCCCTGAAGGCTCATTTTCCAACCATAATTGGCTGTAAGTCCACGAATTTCGATGAGTTCTGATTGGGTGGGAAGACAATTTAATATAAAGTAAAAAAATAAATTATCAGCACGCTTTCTCTCCCCATCCAACATAATTCCAGCCATTTTTAACGCAGATAGTAACTCTTCCTCATGTGCACATCCAGTTTTCAACTGAAACATTAAATGTTCAGACCACTCTTTTAAAGGTTCCCCGTTGTATAAAATATGTGCTCCATTTGTCGTAATTGCGTATGACAATGGTATTTCTTCTTCAAAAATTACAAACCGTCTAAATTGTTCTGTTGTTCTCGTGGTAACCGGTATAAACAAGCTGTGCTGGTTCACTTCTTTCAACATGGAAAAAGCAGCTTCCGTCATATATCCTACCCATTTTCCCTTATTCATTTCAACCGGCTTCAACACAAGATTCTCTGGTATTCCGAATTCTCCGATTGCCCGATCAGAATACATCAATGTGCGGTCAAGATCCGATGCAGTTATCATTTACTAGTCTCCTTAACCGATTTAATTAACCCCATACACAAATAATTCATATCAGGAAATATCTCTACTTCTACTCCTTTTTCTTCTGCGAGCATGAGAATATGTTTCACATAAGGACTTGAAGGATCACGCATGAGGATTTTCCATGGGACTCTTCTAAGTAGTACTCGTGTTGTTTCACCAACTCCTGGCTTGATATAATTCGTGCTTCCTATATTAAATTCTGCTTGGATGGTTTTAACATCCTGCATACCTACAAATTCTGCATGAATTTCTTGGTGTACTCTTTGTAATACAATTCTTTCCGCTTCTTCGCTGATTGCAGAAAATTCACCAGCAATTAAGTCAATATAATCATTCGAAACATCGCTGGGTAGAAGTTCGCGGTAATACTTTGCTCCGTGAAAATCAATTTTGCCAATGTACGTGTCATTTAATACCGTACGGCTAACAAGTCCTGAAACGGTCGAATTTAAACAAGCGCTTGGAATGAGAAAGTCCTCTCTCGTTCCAAAAACTGTCGTGCAATGGCCAGGGTCGGCAACGACAGCAAGTTGATCATCTAGCTGAATTTGATATATTTTTTCAAATTGTTGGCATGCCTTTGTTAATTCAAGCGAAATGGCCCCTTTTCCTGTCCATCCATCCACAAATTGAATGTTTCCCTTTGGGTGTTTTTTAAGGATAAAGTGTAGTGCATTTTCATCAATACCTCTATCACGGATAATGGAAACACTATAATGAGGTAAAGATATGCCATAGCGGGATTGAATATATCTTTTTATTAAAATTCCGACAGGCGTACCAGCTCGCGCTAGAGATACGAGAATGGACTGATTTCCCTTATTTCGATAAATTTGCTCTGCCACAATACCAACGCATAGGGCTACCTTTGATTTATACTCATTGGCGGTTTGCCAAAACAAATCAACATATTCCTTTGGCGGCTGGTATTCTATTGGCAGTGATTCACTATAATGCTGACCAGATTGAACTCTCATTTCGCGATTTACAGTGGAGTCTTCCAGCTGAATCGTACTCAAATCTTTTAATAGAAAAAGAACATCATCCTCAGAATAGCTTCCCATTTTAGCAGGCTGATTGGTTATCATCGACATTCTTTCACCCCTATTACTCTGAGAAAAAGGCGATTTTAATCGACTTTATCTGTAATTTTTCCACTTGTTTTAATAATGGCTGCAGTTTTTCAGCGTCCACTTTCCTTTCAAAAAAAACAAATAATTCATCATATACACCAGGAGGAATATTGTAAACGAAGTGAGCCACATCCTGATCCTCTGGATTAGGAAATCCAATACCAAATCTTGCCCCATACCCTTGGTTATTTTGAATATAGATGGGACTTCTGGTGGTAGATTGATAGAAGACATTTTTACCCATTTCCGCTGCCAATTTCATAGGAATGTACATGAATTCCCCGGTCCCTAAACATATCGTTTTTGATGCCGTTCTGTGTTGTCTCAATACATCAGCAGCTTTAATTACTTTCCGATGGAGAGCGGCGTTAGTGCTGCTAGCTATTCCAAAGCGGCCCGTTTCCTTTATATAGGGAGGCTTATTGCCAGTTTCGATATCTTCTTTTTCAAAAAAAGAAGATAAAGATATTGTTTCCATTGCTGTGTTTATTTCTATATGTGTATCAGGTTGATCCTCGGATGTTTCAAGCTTTTCAATCTCATTTACTTCAACCTTACCGCTCATTAAACTTACGACATTAATATTGATTCCAAGTGTTTTTTCAAGTTGTATAAAATGCTGTTTGTTTTCCTCAGATCGCCAATCCAAAATTGAAACAACCGTATATTCTTCCCTAGGAAACTGTGAATGAATCGACTGGATAATATTGATTGCTGTTTTCCCTGTGGTCATTTCATCATCTACTAAAATAATTTCCCGCTGATTATCAATCATTTCTACCGGAATATAGCAGCGATGAGAGGTAGCATGAGAATGCTCCTCTTCAAAGGTAATACACGGTGTTAGATGATCTAGCACCTCTCTGGTAGTATGGAAATATTCTGCTTCTTCAAAGCAATCAAAAAAAGCGTGTCCGAGTGAAGTAGCTGTCTCTGCAAACCCAATCACAACCGGGTTTACTGATTTAGGAATAAAAGAAACGCTTTGAAAATCTGTTTCTTTTTGACCAAATGATTTCACTAAACTTTCTTTTACTTGACATTTGTATTCTCTTACACTCTCTGCATATCTAGCTGCAAGTAAAGCAGGTATTATAAGACCTTTTTGCGGTTGTATTGGTAAATGTTTTCCTAGAACCTTACTAACAAACAAAAACGACCGTTTTTTATTGATTCTTGCTGCCATTATAAACAATTCTTCAAGAGGTAACTGAAATGGATTAGCACTTACTTCAATGTCCACAGTAATTTTGTCAAGAATTGTATACGTATATGTCTTTTTTGATAAGGTCGATATTTGTGTATCCTTCATGTAGCACCCCGTAAAGCTGAGATTTTAAGATGATTTTTTTCGCCCAAAACAAATGAGGCTTAATTTCGTTCATTTTGTTGGAAAAATCACTTTTTTTCACTCCATTTTCACCCTTTTCTGTTTCAACAATGGAACAGGCATCAATATATTCCTCGTAAGTTACAACATTTAGTGCCTGTACGGCCTTAATATGGGTAGGATGAATAATGGTTTTTCCCGTTAGCCCGTTAGCAATATCCATTAACACTTCTCTAATTAGACCATCCATATTCTGGTCAATTAATTCAGCCCGCCACTTCAAGCCTTCATCACCATATCGTTCGCGAAAAGGTGTCTGTCTAAGCTGTGGTTTTAACATCCTTGGTTTAGAAGAGAAATACTCCCAGACCGGTCCTGAAATTACATAAGGACTTTCAGACCGTTGAAAAACATTTATAATATCTGCAATGCAATCTCGTAAAACCGCAATCTCGTAAACAGTGGTATCCACACTTCTGCGAATTCCGTACAATCCGCAAAAATCAGTTGCCCCAATTCGAACATTCAAGATAGTATCCTTATAGCAATCAAGGAGATGTTTTATTGCCATTAATTCTGTCATTCTTGTTTCTTTATGTATTATTTTATCACTTTCAAGGATAGGCATGGCGTAAAAAGGCTTGTCGTCTGTGTGAATTTTCACAACCTCCGCTAACAAGTCACCGCCAGTCTCTGCATTAAATTTCGGCAAAACAACGCCAGTTAACAATTCAATTGCATTACCTAGCTGTTCCTTCATTCTTTTAAGCTGATCTATATTCCGAATCCGGATAAACATTAGTGGCAGGTCATCAATTGTTAAATAATTTTTATTGATTTCACCATATAATTTTAGCAGTTCCTCTACAAGCAGCACTTCTGCCTTTTCAACCTCGAAATCACCCACGGCATCCTCTAGGTCTATTACAAGGGAAGTTAACCCTTCATGCTTTTTTGACAGGAGATCTTGATGAATATTTGGGCGAGTTGCGGGCATGTATAGAGTTGCGCCAAGTCCATAAGATAAAAGCTCCCGATCACTATACTTATTAAAGTCCCTGGGCTTTTGAAAGAATAATGTTCCAAGCTCATTTTCATAAAAATAGGTAAAATGCTTCATTCTAAATGACTCCTTTAATAAAAAAGATGGGGACTGACTTTCGTCTGTTCCCCATTTTATGTCACACGTTTATAATTATGATTCCTTAGAAACTTCTTTCTTTTTGTTCATGAAATGAACAACAAAAGTCGCTCCAAATACTAGTAGTAAAATAACGAAGAAGGTGATATGACTTACATGAACCCCGAATACTCCGGCAAACATTTTTGCAGATATTAAAAGAATTAAAATATAAGCTGATGTCTCAAGTTCTGGAATACGATCAATTAATGCCAAGAATACTCCGGCAACACCTCGCATCATTAGAACCCCAAGCATACCGCCAAGCAACAGCACCCAAACCTCATTACTAATTCCGAAAGCAGCTAGAACACTGTCAACTGAAAAAGCAATATCCATTAATTCTACTGCAGCAACTGTTCCCCAGAAGGTTCCAAATAGTCGAATGAGCAAGCCCTTTTGATTAATCCCGTGCTCTTCCCCTTCTTCTACCTGACTCGCTTTTCGTTTATCAATGAAATACTTAATTGCTAACCAAGCAAGATAAGCAGCTCCTAAAACTTTAACCAGTGTAAATTTAATTAAATAAACTCCAATTCCAATTGCAATAAATCGGAAGATATAAGCACCAAGTAAGCCATAAAAAAGGGCTCTTTTACGCTGTTCTGGCGGTAAGTGTTTTACCATTACTGCTAGAACAAGAGCATTATCGGCTGATAGTAACCCTTCGAGAATAACTAGGGTAGCGATTAATCCCCAGTTAACCGGATCTGATAAAACCTCGACCCAGTGCTGCCAGTCAAAAAATAATGAATAAGTTTCAATAATTCCTTCCCACATTAAAAAAATTCCTCCCGGATATTAAAAGTTTCGTTCAAAGACCCAGCATGCGCTGGGTCTTTATTCTAGATGTTATCCTACTTGTAATCCAAAGTCTGTAGCAAGAGCCGCTAAGCCGCCTTGGTAGCCGCTGCCAATTGCGCTAAACTTCCACTCACCGTTATGACGATATAGTTCGCCAACAACAACTGCTGTTTCGATAGAGAAATCTTCTCCTAAATCATAACGAATCAGTTCCTCACCGGTTGATTCATTGAAAATTCGGGCATACGCGTTAGAAACTTGACCAAAGTTTTGGTTTCTTGCAGCCGCATCATGAATGGTAATTGTGAACGTAACACGTTGAATGTTAGAAGGAATTGCTGTTAGATTGATGTTTACTTGCTCATCATCACCATCACCAGCACCAGTACGGTTATCACCATTATGTACAACAGCACCATTTGCACCTTGTGGGTTATTGTAGAATACGAAGTCTGTTTCGTTTGTAACCTTGCCATTCTCACCTAATAAGAAAACGGATGAATCCAGGTCGAAGTCATGTCCGCCATCATATTTATTGGTATCCCATCCTAAACCAACTACTACATTTGTTAACCCAGGATTTGTCTTCGTTAAATCTACTTTTTGACCTTTTGATAAACTGATTGCCATTTTTTCATTCCTCCATTTTAGGTAATAGTCTATATACGAGCTCCTCTAGGAAAGGTTTCAAAAATTATAATAAAATTTTTACTATCGGTTTTGCAAATCCTTAACTCATCCATTTTGGCGGGGTATTTTTATCCCAATAAATAGACCCTAGCTCATGATGGCTTTGAAATTCGTCATGATAGGTATGGTAATGAAAATTAAACCAGTAACCGGCTTGCGGTGGATTATCTCTTCTCACATGGAAACGAAGAACATCTTTGTTCGTTTCACTATTTTTGACATTAAAGATTTTTTCTGATTGTCCCTTGCCTGGAGTCTCTGTAATAGCTAGATTTAGTAAATCTTCTGCTGGGAATTGCTCAGCGGTTTCCTGTAAAGCCTTTTCGATATTAGGCATAATAATTTCCCGAAACTCATTTTCAATTACAGGCTTAATCCTTGTACCGAATTTTTGATAGGATTGCAGCTCTGCCTTTTTAATCAGCTCTTCGACAAATTTTTCCTTATCTACTACTTCTTCTGTCTCAAAGAAGCTATTTTCCTCAGCATAGCCTCTTAACAGGGCAGCTTCAATCGTATCTCTCTCTGTAGGTTTCTCAGCATTTACGTTATTTATTAGTTGAGTCGGAGTAATAAGTCCAAATGTTAAAACTGAAACGAGCACCACAAACGATTTACGAATCCATTTATTCATCTAAATTCCCCTTTTTCACCTGGAAGAATTGGATTAATTTTTCCGATATTTTTTGACTCTTACCAATTATTATACTTCTTTTACTGGCAAAATGGAAAAATCATTACTTGCAGAATGATAGAAATTCTTAATTTTCAAGGAAACCAAAGTGAAATTTAGCTGTCTTTCTCCGTAATACGTGGAAACCATATTTTTCAAATCGTTTACTTTTATAATGATCCTTTAGTATGACTCTATTTTTCGATACTCTCATCGCTTCCTCTATCGTTTCCTCATTCAAATCATCATATAGAGCCATATGACCTAAGGACTTAATCCCATCAGATTCAAGGATAGCTTCATCAAACATCGGGTCAAAATAGACACAATCGACGGAGTTATCCGGAAGAGAACTAAGATACTCAAGCGCGCGGCTATGAACAACCTCTATTCTAGCCATCGCCTTATTCATATCGTAAATCTCCGAATCCCAAGTTTTCAGTCCTTCCCTTACCATGAATGCCAAATACTTTTGACCCTCGGTACCTGTCACCGTACCTTCATCCCCGACTATAAAACTTGCGACGATTGAATCTGATGCAAGACCCAGGGTACAATCGAGGAATGTCATCCCCTTTGTAAGTTGTGCAGCTTCGACAAAGGGGTCATGTTCACCGTTTGCCAACCGCTTGATCCGAAACATTGCTGAATTAGGATGAAAAATGAAGGGCTGCTCCGCTTCTAGCGAAAATAGTTCAAGCCTTTCCTTGCCTACAACGATACATTCGCTATTTGTTTCTTTTTGTAAAGCTTGAATGGACTTTTTTCTTCGCGGTATGTACGGCACTGCTAATGTATCTGCGATTTTCATTGCTTTTTCAATCATTTGCTGATTGGTTCGTCCAGCTGTGGTAACAAACATGACGCGTAAAAACCTCCAAAAAAAAGGACGTCGAATGACATCCTTTTAGCAATTGGCATCAAATGCAGCCTTTAAATTATCCATAATGGATTCCATTGGCATTCCTTCAATATCATGACGTGGAATAAAGTGAACCACTTTATTTCCCATTAATAGTGCCATTGATGGTGATGAAGGCTCAATTCCCTCAAAATACTCACGCATTTTTGCAGTTGCTTCTTTATCCTGTCCAGCAAATACGGTTACAAGGTGGTCAGGCTTTTTCTCACTTGTTAATACAGCCTGTGTTGCCGCAGGACGAGCAAGTCCAGCAGCACATCCGCAAACTGAATTTACAACAACAAGCGTTGTTCCACTTGCATTTTCCATATAGTTTTCGACTTCTTCAGCTGTCGTCAGTTCTTGAAATCCTGTTCTTGTTAACTCCTCACGCATTGGTAAAACCATTTGTCTCATGTATTCTTCATAAGCCATTGACATTATAAAAACCTCACTTTCTATATTTGCAGTGTACTATAATTAATTTACTAAGTGCAATTCCAATTAACTTTCCGTTTTTCGAGCCTCAGTCATTTGCTTCCATACAGAACCTTTAGCTGCTTCGCCGCCTTCTATTCTTTCGATTGCCATCTTGATTTGCATGCTGACCTCAAATTCAGGATCGTTTTCAGCTTCCTTTAAGGCTGGCAATGACGTTACATCACCCACCTCATACAAAAACATCGCTGCCCGCCAACGAACTAATTTGCTGGAATCTTTAAGTGCTTTCGCCATCTCTTCACCTGCTTCGGGAAAACCGAGATCAGATAAACAATCACCGGCAGTCCTTCGAACCGTAACGGTTTTATCCTTTAATGCAGTATATAAATAAGGCAATACCGCCTCGTCTTTTATCATACCTAAATAGACAGTTACTAATCGGCGTATAGAAGCCTTTTCATCTTTTAACGCCTTTGCTAAAACAGGTAAATCTTCAATTTCTGGATCATCCATTTGCTCAAGCAGCTGATAACGAATCTGCCAATCGGGATTCTCTAATGATTCTAATGTTACTTTTTTGCGTTCTCGTATTGGTCTTGGTTTAATATCAGATTCCTTTATTTGCGCTCTGGATACCAGATCCTCGAGTCGTTCAGCAGGATAAGCAGCGATTAACTCCTCGATGACTTCTTTACCGATTTGTTCAAAATCGCCATAGCGAACACCAAGAGCATCCCATTTGCGGAGCAGTATATAATTCTCATCCGGAAGCTGTGCTCGTTCTCTTGCCTTTAAAAAGTACTCAGGCATCCCAAATCTTTTTTCAGTACTGCCATCTGTTAGCTTAACTTGAAGCGGAATATCTTTAAACATTTGAACCTCAACCTTGATTTCACCAAAATGTTCATCTACTGGATTACCGGTTTGCGTTAATTGCTCCGCTGTTTCCCCAAATGCCTTACGGACTTGCGGCAGCAAATCCTTCCAGTCGTATTTCGCATTTCGTTCAACCGCGAGGAAATCTGAGACATGATAGACACCCTTGATACCCTCAATTTGAAGGATGTCTTGGATCACATCTGGTGCAGTTTGAGCTGTTTCTTTTTTATAATTATGGCTTTTCCCCATTGGCAGTTCTTGGTCTAAGATAATTTTCATTGTATTTGGGCTTGGCGTCGGTTCAATACCCTTTATTTTCATAAAGTTCACCTAATTCTTTAGTTTCTCTTTACAAGTTTAACATAATGGTGATATTTCATTCTAGAAATTGGTCTTGTAGTACAGTTCGGGAAACGCAGATATAATTTCCCCGAGCAAAAAAAGTACGTCATCGACGCACTTTTTTTACTCACCTTCCGCTATTTCAGCTAGATATTCCCATCTCTCGATTAAGTACTCGAGCTTTTCGTTTAATTCTGCTTCTAATTTCATTAATTCCTGCGCTTTTGTGAAGTCACTGCCTGTGTTACCCATTTCTTCAGCTACTTCTTCTAGTCGAGCTTCCGTTTTAGCAATGACTTCGTCTATTTCTTCCCACTCTTTTTTCTCCTTATAGGTCATTCTTTTCTTTTTTTCCTTTTCTGGAGCTTTAGCCGGTGCAGGATTATTTGCTGCCGTCTTCTTTACTTCTACAGCTGTTTCTTTTTCAAGGTACTCACTGTAATTTCCATAAAACGAATCGATTCGGCCCTCGCCACGCAAAACAAGAAGCTGGTCTACAACTTTATCAAGGAAATACCGGTCATGGGATACCGTAATTACCACGCCAGGAAATTCTTCTAAGTAATCTTCTAGTACAGTCAATGTCTGGGTATCAAGGTCATTGGTAGGCTCGTCCAGTAAGAGTACATTTGGTGCGGTCATTAACAGTTTTAACAGGTATAAACGGCGCTTTTCTCCTCCGGATAATTTGCGTATTGGTGTCCCATGAGAAAAAGGCGGGAATAGAAAACGTTCAAGCATGAGTGCGGCAGATAGGGTTTTACCATCAGACGTCTCCACGACTTCGGCGGTTTCTTTAATGTATTCAATCATCCGCTTGTTTTCGTCCATGTCTTCGCTTTCCTGTGTATAGTAAGCGATCTTTACTGTTTGCCCCATGATGAACTCACCTTCATCAAGCGGAAGCTTTTTGGCCAGGATGTTCAACAATGTTGACTTACCAGCACCGTTCCTTCCGATAATTCCAAGCCGGTCTCCTGGTTTTACAAGTAAATTAAAGTGATTTAAGATTGTTTTTTCCCCGTACCGCTTTGACGCATCCTTGAGTTCAAAAACCTGTTTTCCAAGCCTGCTTCCGTTTAATGAGATGTCAACCTTTTCACCTGTCGGCTTCCCGCCAGAAAGCTTATCTTCTAGTTCATCGAACCGCTGAATTCTCGCTTTTTGTTTGGTTGTTCTCGCTTTTGCACCGCGTCTCATCCACTCAAGCTCACGTCTAAACAGATTTTGCCTCTTCTCGAAGGTGGCAGCTTCATTTTCCTCGCGGATTGCTTTTGCTTCCAAAAAGGCAGCATAATTACCTTTATAGCTATAGAGATTTCCGCCATCAAGCTCAAACATTCGGTTAGCAACACGGTCTAAAAAGTAACGGTCATGTGTAACAAGCAGGATGGAGCCGTTATATCGGCTTAAATATTCCTCCAGCCATTTAACAGAGTCAAAGTCTAAGTGGTTCGTAGGCTCGTCAAGTATAAGTAAATCCGGTTCAGCAATCAGGACTTGAGCCAGCGCTACACGTTTTTTCTGTCCCCCAGAGAGCTCACCTACTTTCTTTGTGAAATCCTCAATTCCGAGTTTCATTAAAATAGACTTTGCATTTGTACTTGCATCCCAGGCATTTAAAGCGTCCATCTGCTTTTGTAATTGGAATAAATCCTCTTGAACCTTTGTATCATTTGGTAATGTATTCAAGAGCATTAGTGTTTTTTCATATTCGCGCATTAACCTAAGAATAGGTGCTTCACCATGAAAGACCTGTTCTAGAACCGTTTTAGCTGGATCTAAATCAGGCTGTTGGTTCAGAAATGCAATCGAGTAATCCTTGCCTGTGATAATTTTCCCATCATCTGGCTGATCTAAGCCGGCAATAATTTTTAAAAATGATGATTTTCCCGTTCCATTAATGCCAATTAAGCCGACTCGCTCTTTTTCACCGATGGTAATAGAGATGTTGTTAAATAATTGTTTTTCTCCATATGTTTTCGTAACATTTTCTACTGTTAGCATTTTCATCGGTCTTGACCATCCCATTCTAGATAGAATTGTTCTAAAAAGTCCACCATCGTTTGATGACGGCTTTCTGCCATTTCTTTCGCAGTTTCCGTATTCAATAAATCCTTCAACTTTAATAATTTTTCATAGAAATGGTGTATGCTCGTTGATTTCCCTTTACGGTATTCATCTAAACTCATTTCCTCGCGTACACTTATGCTGGGATCGTATATGGTTTGTCCTTTTTTACCGCCATAAGCAAATGTCCGTGCAATTCCAATGGCACCAATCGCATCCAATCGGTCCGCATCCTGAACGATTTTTGCTTCAATTGTTTTAAGCTCGGTTTTACTTCCACCTTTATATGAAATCGTATCAATAATTTGTACAATAGCGTCTCGAGTTTCTTCTACCATTTCTATACTTTGTAAGAATGAATCCAGCTTATTTTTTCCTAATTCGGCACTGTCATTAAGCTTTTCATCAGGGATATCATGCAAAAGCGCCGCCATTTCAATAATATAGGGGTCACCAGCTTGTTCTTGTTTGCAAATATGTAATGCTGTCCGTCTCACGCGGTCGACATGGAACCAATCATGTCCTGTTGCGTCATCACCTAATTGACTGCGGACAAACGTTTTCGTTTGTTCAATAATTTGATTCTTCATGTAAAACACCTTCCTTCACCCAAGTATTTTATCATGAAAAGCAAACAAAAAATAACCCCGAGAATTCGGAGTTATTTTTTGTTCGCCTGACGGCCGCTCTTTTTCTGGCTTTGTGACTTCGTGTTACCGATTGTATACTCGCCGCCAAATTCAACATCATTTTTTTGATCTTGCTTTTCAATCTCTTCACGCGTCAAATTTTTATTTTTCACAGTGAATCCCCCTTACCTAAAATGAACTGCCATTTTAGTATGCTCACATGGGGTTAAACTTATTTCAAGCCATTATGCCAGCTGATTCCAAGGGTGTTTTCACCTGCGTGAACGCCAATGACCGCCCCTAACGGACAGGTGATAACTTTTAGTTCAGGATATAATCGCTCTAATTCCACTTTCCATTCATTTGCATGTTCCTGATGTAAACCGTATAGAATATATACTTCTTTAAATTTATTTTTTTCGTAAGAGGATTTAAGATAGTCTAGAATCCTTTCCTTTGCCTTCTTATCACTTCTCACTTTTTCTTTTGTGGTCAGGGAGCCGTCTTCAATTGAAATGATGGGCTTCACGTTTAGCATGCTGCCTAAGAAAAACTGTAAACCAGACATCCTGCCGCTGCGATGAAGCTGTTCTAGGCTTCCTATTAAAACATACGTCTCATTGGTGGTCTTTAGAGATTCTAACTGATCTAAGACAGATTCAAGGCTATTTCCAGCCTCCGCTAACTCCATCCCTTTTTTTAATAAAGCCGTCATTGGTGCAGTTAGAATTTGGGAATCAAAGGTTTTAACAGGAATATCAACAAGCTTAGCAGCCTGTTCGCTTGAAGACACGGTACCACTAAGTTTTCCTGATATTAGAACTGCTATAATCTGGTCATAATCATTGGAAAGTTTCTCGTATAATTCTTGGAAAACACCTACTGAAGGCTGTGAAGTTTTTGGCGGTGTTTTAAGATCTTTTAATCTAGCAAAAAGCTCTGCCGCTGTTAGATCAATTCCGTCAGCAAATTCCTCACCGTCTAATAAAATGGTTAATGGTATTGTATACAGATCAGGATGATTTTTTAATTCTTCATCTAAAAATGCCGTACTGTCAGTTACCCATGCCGTTTTAACCAATATGATCTCCCCTTAAAATTGGTATGAGGTCCTAATATCTAGTTAAAACAATCGTACCTTGAAATCATTTTCTTGTAAATATTAATATCCATAAAAAAACCAGCTAAAATTTATAGCTGGTTTCCACCTGTTCAACGAATTCCTCCAAGGTATGATTGTAATCGTTCATTGGTTTTTATCATAAAATCAATCATCTCAACTAAATCATCCATTTGGTCCTCGCTAATCAGTCTGTCGAATTCAATAGAAATGCAATTATCAACGAGTGATTTTGACGTTGTAATGGTTACAGATTGATGGATCTGTCTTGTCTCTCCCCAAATATTAATGAATATTTCTCGTATTTCCTGTAACTCAGTTTCATTGGTAATACCCTCATGAAAAAATTTCAGCATTATCGTACATCCAGACTTTTCTTGTAACAAGGGGTTTGGCAGTATCTCTGCTGCAAGATTAATCAACTCTGCTTTAATACCCAATTTAGCTGTTACGTTAGAAAATGTAGTCGAGGCGTTTTGAAAGTGTATATCAAAACTGCGGGACATTTTCGCCATATTCATGATGTCATTCCGGTCTATAATAACAATCTCACCCGCTAAATCTAAATCATATAATGCCCCTTCAATGACCACCTTCATATTATCGAAAGCCGTAGGATCAAACATCAACTCACCTCACGTCTAGAACAGTCCTAATGCCTTACCGGTGTCGTCCACATCCATATTTAATGCAGCTGGTTTTTTGGGTAATCCCGGCATGGTCATAACCTCTCCCGTTAACGCCACAATGAATCCAGCACCTATCGATGGCTTGAACTCTCTAACATTGACGATAAAATCAGTTGGTCTTCCTAATTTCGTTGGGTCATCGGATAAGGAATATTGCGATTTTGCCATGCAAATCGCTAAATTAGACCAGCCGAATTTTTCAAAGTCCTCCAGCTGCTTTTTCGCTTTAACAGAGAATTCTACGTCTTTTCCGCCGTATACCTTTTGAACGATCGTTCTCACTTTCGTTTCTAGGGAATCTGAAACGTCATATAAATGCTGAAAGTTGTTTTCTTCTTTTTCGATAACTGCTAACAATGTTTCTGCAAGCTCGACTCCTCCGGCACCACCTTTTTCCCAAACCTCTGTTAAAGCAACAGGAACACCCTCGGTTTTGCACCATTCTAGTACTGTTTGAACTTCCCGTTCTGTATCCGTAATAAATTTATTGATGGCCACCGCTACCGGTAAACCAAAGGCTTTAATGGTTTCAATATGTTTTTGCAGATTTGCAAACCCTAATGTTAGGGAAGGGATGTTTTCCTTTGCCAAATCCGATTTTGCTGTCCCTCCATGCATTTTTAAGGCACGAATGGTCGCAACGACTACAACAGCTTCTGGTTTAATACCAGCACTTCTAGTTTTGATATGTAAAAACTTTTCCGCTCCTAAATCCGCACCAAATCCACCTTCTGTGATTACATAATCAGCCAGCTTGGCAGCGGCCTGGGTGGCAATTACACTATTACAGCCATGAGCAATATTCGCAAACGGCCCGCCATGCACCAGTGCAGGAGTATGTTCAATGGTTTGCACGAGATTGGGTTTAACCGCATCCTTAAGCAATAAAGTGAGCGCTCCTTCAACCCCAAGATCTCCTACTGTAACTGGTTCCTTTTTACCATTATAGGCCACAACCATTCGTGCTAATCGCGATTTTAAATCCTTCAAATCGGAAGCCAAACAGAGAACGGCCATAATTTCTGAAGCAACTGTAATATCAAATCCATCTTCTCGTGGAACTCCCTGAAGAGGTCCACCAAGACCAATAATCACTTTTCTTAGTGCACGATCGTTTAAATCAACGGCTCGTTTCCAGACAATTCGCCGCTGGTCAATGTTTAACTCATTCCCTTGTTGTATATGATTATCCAGTAATGCAGCAAGAGCATTATTTGCTGTTGTTATTGCGTGCAAATCCCCGGTAAAATGCAAATTTATGTCTTCCATCGGTAAGACCTGAGAATAGCCTCCCCCGGTGGCACCGCCTTTAATTCCCATCGTAGGACCCAATGACGGCTCACGCATCGCAATCATCGCTTTCTTACCTATACGTTTAAAGGCGTCACCCAGACCGACGGTTACGGTAGATTTCCCTTCACCAGCAGGCGTAGGATTAATAGAAGTAACAAGTATGATTTTGCCATTTTCATTTGTTTCAATTTTCCTAAGAGCTTCATATGAGATTTTTGCTTTGTATTTACCGTATAATTCGAGGTCATCTTCCTTTAGACCAATTGATTCAGCAATTTGAACAATTGGCTTCATGGTTGATTCTTGTGCAATTTCAATGTCGGACTTAACTGATGTTTTCATTTGCAAAAATGATCCCCCGCATTCACATAGAATTAATAGCCTCTTTTATTGTATCAAATCCTTGATTTATTTTCGTGTAATATTTTTCACAAAACTTTATCCTTTTCTGAAAGTAAGATAATGTTTATAATGTTATTGACCAAATATTTAAAAAAATACTATATACTTAACCATTAGAAACAAAGGGGGAGTGCACCATGCCTATTAACATTCCAAAGCTGCTGCCTGCACGAGAAATACTAGAAAATGAGAATATATTTGTTATGGACGATGAACGGGCCATCAGCCAGGATATTCGTCCATTAAAACTTCTTATTCTCAATTTAATGCCTGAAAAAGAGAAGGCAGAAACGCAGCTATTAAGGCTATTGGGAAACAGCCCGCTGCAAGTAAATGTAAAATTTTTAAAAACGAATTCCTATGAATCTACACACACAAGCAAACAGCACCTTGAACAATTTTACACCACTTTTTCAGAGGTCAAAAATCAAAAGTATGACGGTATGATTATAACTGGAGCTCCAGTTGAACTGATGGAGTTTGAGCAAGTAAAGTATTGGGAAGAACTCACGGAAATTATGGACTGGACAAAAACCAATGTCACCTCTACCCTGCATATTTGTTGGGGAGCACAGGCTGCACTCTTTTATCATTATGGGATTGATAAATTTGAACTGTCACGTAAATGTTCGGGAATCTATGAGCACCAGATCTTCGAGCAAAATGATTTACTTCTTCGCGGATTTGATGATCATTTTTATGCTCCTCATTCTCGATATACAGATGTATCGATTGGTGAAATCCATGAGAACCCTGCGCTTACGCTGTTAGCCGCCTCTGAGGAAGCAGGTGCCCTGCTTATTTCCTCCCGAGATCGAAAACACGTGATGATCACTGGGCATTTGGAATACGAATCTGACTCATTAGCACAGGAATACAATCGTGATATTAGCAGAGGGCTGGAAATTCATATGCCAGAAAATTACTTTCCAAATAATGATCCAACACAACCGCCGATTAATCGCTGGCGTTCCCATGGACACCTATTCTTTTCGAACTGGCTCAACTACTACGTATACCAAGAAACACCATTTAATTGGGAATAAACAAAAGAAGCATCGAGGTAGACCGATGCTTCTTTTGTTGTCTTATAACAATTTGTGGTAAATTAATAGCCCTCCATCGTTTATTTTCCGTAAATTATAGAAAGAATATCGAGCAAAGGGGGGAAACGTTGTGGAAACAGTAGTAGGATTGCACCGAAACCATTTTGGTGAGATTATTAGCTTTGTTACTTCCGAAGGCCGGGTCATCTCTTATCAAAAAGCATTACTAGAAGCAGCAGACGGAATTATCCAAGGCGTTCAGGCAACTGAGAATCATGATGGGAAACTTGTTCTAAATCCTGAGCAGGATCCATCCTTTGATCAATATCCAAATTTATTTTAATTCAGAAAGGGAACATCGATAATGTAGCCTATGAATACCATTTTTGTTGTTTCCTTAATGAAATGGGTCTCATGAGATCCTTCTTAACGAAAACAACAGTAAAAGCACCTGGTTTCTACCAGGTGCTAAGTTTATTCTGCTTCGTTTTGTTTTTGAATTTCTTTTAATGCTTCTATCCTCGATTCATCTTCTTGAAAAAATTGAACCAAATCAACGATTCGTTCAATCGAATCCCAGCTTAAGTGGTGTTCGATTCCTTCAACATCTTTATATATATTTTCATCTTTGACGCCGATGATTTTTAGAAACTGTTCCAGTAGATCATGTCGAAATACGAGTCGCTTTCCAATCTTATTCCCTTTAGTGGTTAAGCTAAAGCCTCGGTATTTCTCATAGACAAGATATTCATCTTTGTCCAGCTTTTGAACCATTTTTGTTACTGAGGAGGGATGAACAGATAATGCCTCTGCAATATCTGATACTCGGGCGTATCCTTTTTCTTCAATTAACATATATATTTGTTCAATATAATCTTCCATACTCGGTGTTGGCATCCCGTACCTCCATAAAAAATACTCTCTTAAAAGTTTACTATAGAAAAAAAATAGTGACAAGTTCAATTATGGCTTTGTCACAGTTTTGGAATTCTGTTCTTCGAATAAAAACTTAATCCTCTGCTCTTGTTCATCTAGAAAAAGCCTTGCATTAAACGATTTATCCTTATTGGTAAAACCTTCAATCAACTCCGTTTTCCCTTCAGATAACAGAAGTTTAACATTCTTTTGGGTAATGTTTTTCCCAAGGATTTTTTTAGATATTGTGAAATTGCATTGGTTTTGTTGATAGTTAGAACACCCGTAAAAGCTGCCTTTATCCACAATGGAGCCATCACATTTTTTACATTTGCCAAGTTTTGTACCGCCTTTACCCTTTGTCATCTTCTTACTAGGGGTAAAATTTTCACGTACATCTTCTGAGAAAACCCAATTAGCAGAATGACCTACACCTGATGAGATTAGGTGGGAGACCATTTTATTGGTCTGTTCCATAAAATTCTTGGGAGAAGCTGATCCCTCTGATATTTCTTTCAATTTTTGCTCCCATTTTGCTGTCATTTCCGGCGAAGCTAAAATTTCCTGTCCAATGGCTTCAATTAAAATTCTAGCTTTAGCTGTCGCATATACTAGGTTCTTCCTTACATCAATATATTTTCTGTCTTTTAACATGGTAATAATACCAGCTCTCGTCGCTTCAGTGCCCAAGCCTTCCGTTTTGGACAAGATTTTCTCCATTTCCTTGTCTTCGATATGTTTACCTGCTGTCTTCATTAACGTAATTAACTGACCTTCGGTATAGCGTTTTGGCGGCTGGGTCTGGCTTTCTTTTACATCCACCTTTACCGTACGGCCTTGTTCCCCTTTGGCTAATTGTGGAAGAGCCGGTTCATCCTCTTTTTCCTTTTGGTTGATGACCTTCCGCCAGCCTTCTTCAATTTGAACCTTACCTTTTGATTGAAACACTGCCCGTCCATCTACCAATGTTGTTATGGTTGTATATTCGGCAATTGCTTTTGGATAATGTGCCGCTATTAAACTCGTAACAATGAGGTCGTAAAGTTTCTTTTCATCGGGATCAAGCCTATCGATATTGGGAATTTGTTCCGTTGGTATAATCGCATAGTGGTCTGTTACCTTTTTTTCGTTTACATACCGCTTGTTATCAACAAGTGATTCTAACGGCAGTGGAAAATATTTATCATAACCATTAATCTGACTTAATTTTGCAAGAATCTCTGGAAAAGTGTTCGCTTCTTCTTTCGTTACATACCTCGAGTCCGAGCGGGGATAGGAGACATTCCCTTTTTGATAGAGTTTTTGAAGAACATCTAACGTTTTCTTCGGTGAAAACTTATATCGTTTATTTGCTTCCGCCTGAAGTGCCGAGAGATTATAAAGTAACGGCGGTAAAAACTCTTTTCTTTCAGATTGTATCTCTGATACTTCTGCAGGCTTATCTCGGCAAAATGCAGCAACCTTCTCAGCCATTTCTTTTGTTTTTACTCGGTTTTCTCCATTATTCTGCCATTTTCCGCTATATTTCTTGCCATCCATGTTAAAATGGGCAATAACTTCCCAAAAGGGTTCAGATTTAAAATTTTCTATCTCTAATTCTCTTTTTACAATCAAAGCCAATGTGGGAGTCTGTACCCTGCCAACTGAAAACACATCAGAAAACCCTTGTTTTTGCAAAAGCAAGCTATAAAGCCTTGAGGCATTCATTCCAACTACCCAATCTGCACATGCACGAGTGTATGCTTCAAAATATAAATTTCTAGTATGATCTTCATCTAATAATTTATTAAACCCTTCACGGATGGAATTAGGTGTTAAAGATGAAATCCATAGGCGTTTCATTGGCTTTTTACAGCCTGTAATCCGAAGAATATTTCGGATAATTAATTCACCCTCGCGTCCAGCGTCGCCCGCATGAATGATTTCGGTTACAGCAGGATTATTAACTAGCTTTTGAATTACGGAAAATTGTTTTACTTTATCCTTCGTTACTTCATATTGGAATTGAGAGGGTATCATTGGCAGGTTATCCAACGACCATTTCTTCCATCCTGGCTGATAAGCTTCTGGGTTCACCAACTGACATAAATGTCCAATTGCCCACGTAACATACGCTCCATTTGTAAACGTCTCGTTTGGAAAAATCTCTATAAAGCCATTTTGTTTTTTATTTTTAAAAATAGAAGCCAAAGTTGATCCTTGATCTGGCTTTTCGGCAATGATTAATTTCATTATGATTGCTCCTTTTTAAGCATTCAGGAATCATTTTCCCATTTTATTTGTCTATTTGTAAAGGATAAAAATTTATCCATTAATAGACCATTAGCTAAATATAGGAAGGATTTTAATCGGAAATTTGAGGAATTTGAGAATATAAACTATTAATTTTTGGAAGTTTTAGAGCGGATTGGATATTAATATGAAGAGAAAACAGAAGTAATGATAGTAAATATTTCAACTCCTTTTTATAGAGGATTTCACAATCATTTTCCCACTTTTCTTGTCATTCGTAAATGCTAAAAAGATATTAAGTGTAAATGGCAAAAACCACAGTACCATGCTGTGGTTTTTGAAAATATTTAAATTTACCTATTTATTTTCATGAACAACTTGAAAAAACCTTCTTGCTTTCTCTCTTAATTCAACAAAATCAGTTTCATTGTAACCTTTTTTCCCTTTAACTATAGAGCTGCCTACACCTAGCGCTGTTGCACCTGCCTTCAGAAATTCCTTTGCGTTAGTTACATCGATACCTCCAGTTGGTACTGTAGGAATTTGAGGAAATGGACCTTGAATATCTTTTAAATAACTAACGCCCATTGTGCCAGCAGGGAAAATTTTCACTAAATCTGAACCGTTATCATAAGCAATGAGTATTTCTGTTGGTGTGAGTGCACCTGCAATACAGAAGACGCCATGTCTTTTGACTGTTCGAATTGTTTCAACGTTAACGGCAGGTGTGAGAACAAACCTAGCCCCAGCCTCAATTGCTTGGATTGCCATTTCAGGGTTAAGAACGGTTCCAGCTCCAACATACATCCGACCTTCAAATTTCAGGCTCATCTCACTAATAATCGACAATGCATATTCTGTGTTGAGTGTAACCTCAACCAACCTGATTCCCTCTTCATATAACGTTTGAAAGATTTGTTCTACATCTTCCACTGCTATTCCTCTTACAATGGAGATAATCTTGTGTTCTTTAAATTGTTCTATTTTCATAGACTTCTCTCCTTATTATCTTTCAACATCATCTGACGTTGAATTCATAAATTGAGATAATTGCTCACGTTCTGGCAGCCCTTCAATATCTCCTTTTACCTGAGTTGCGAGGGCTCCGAATGCATTTGCCCTTTGAACAGATTCATATAATGATAATTTATCCAGTAAACCTGTTATGAAACCGGCCGCAAAAGCATCTCCTGCTCCAATCGGGTCTACTACTCGCTGAACGTTATAGCCTGGCACATACTCTACACCTTTATCAGTAACTGCACATGATCCTGCTGGACCCAGCTTGATTACAACCTTTTTGGGACCAAGGTTAAGAAGCTTATCACCTATTTCCTGTACATCATTTGTTCCAAACAAAAATTCACCTTCGCTAATCCCTGGAAGAACGATATCTGCTTGTTTTGCAATATCAAGTAAGGTTTCCCGTGCAACCTCTTCTTCCCACAGTGTCTTTCGCAAATTCGGATCAAATACAACCTGTACCCCATGTTCTTTCGCTATGGTTATCGCAGCCATTACTGCTTGATGACAAGATTTGCTCAACGCCGGGGTAATGCCAGATACAAATAAATATTTTGCTTGACTTATATATGAAACATCGATGTCCTTAGGAGAAAGACGACTGGCTGCTGAGTTACTTCTATAATAAAAAACCCTAGTTTGATTTTCTCGTAAATATTCTTTAAACATTAAACCCGTTGGGAATTCATTATCTTCTTTCACAAAGGTTAAATCAATATCCTCTCCTCGCAAAAACATCAATAATCCTTTTCCAAACTCGTCCTTACCAACTCTACTAATCCAGCCGGCTTTATATCCCATACGAGATACACCAATTGCCACGTTTGTTTCTGATCCAGCAAATGATTGAGTGTACTGATTAGCATATCGTAAATAACCTTGTTTATTTGGAGTGAACAGACCCATGGTTTCCCCTATGGTAATTACATCAAGCTTTGATCTTTTCATAAAAACCTCACCACTCTGCAACTGTTCCATCTTCATTACGCCAAACTGGATTTTTCCAGTCATGGCCAACTTTTGCAGCTTCTCTAACCTTCTCTTCATTTACCTCAACACCTAAACCAGGCCCTTTTGGAAGGGAAACAAATCCATCTTGGTATTCAAACGTCTGTGGGTTCAAGATATAGTCTAATATGTCATTACCTTGGTTATAGTGAATCCCTAAACTTTGTTCTTGGATAAAGGCATTTGGTGAACAAGCGTCCACTTGCAGACACGAAGCAAGTGCAATCGGACCTAATGGGCAATGTGGTGCCAAAGCTACATCAAAGGCTTCAGCCATTGCTGCAATTTTTCTTGTTTCTAGAATTCCACCAGCATGTGATACGTCTGGTTGAATAATATCTACAACACCTTGTTGTAAAAGTTCTTTAAAACCCCAGCGTGTATACATTCTCTCACCCGTTGCAATTGGTGCAGATGTATAACGAGCAATTTCTTTTAATGCTTCATTATTTTCAGGCAATACCGGCTCCTCAATAAACATCGGACGATACTGATCGAGTTCTTTTGCAAGAATTTTTGCCATAGATTTATGAACACGTCCGTGAAAATCGATCCCAATTCCAAAATCACTTCCTCCAACTTCACGGACGGTCGCAATTCGTTCAATGACTTTTTCAACTTTCGAAAAAGAATCGATATAATGTAATTCTTCTGATGCATTCATCTTAACTGCAGTAAAACCTGCCGCGATTTGTTTTAGTGCTGCTTCGCGAACATCACTCGGACGGTCCCCGCCAATCCAGTTGTAGACCCGAATTTTATCACGACTTGCCCCACCAATTAAATCATAGACTGGCGCATTATAAAATTTCCCTTTAATATCCCATAATGCCTGTTCGATACCTGAAATTGCACTTGTAAGGATTGGGCCGCCTCTGTAAAAACCTGCACGGTACATTACTTGCCATAAGTCCTCAATTCTCATTGGATCTTGTCCAATGATATAGCTGCTCAACTCTTCAACCGCTGCTTTTACTGTATCTGCACGGCCTTCAACGACAGGCTCTCCCCAGCCAACAAGTCCGTCATCGGTCATTACTTTAAGAAATAACCAGCGGGGTGGTACCTTAAATAGCTCTATGCTTTTAATTTTCATAACGACTCTCTCCCTTTACCTTGATCATTAGTGTGTTTAATAATTGTGTTGCAATTGGATGTTTTCCATATTGATCCTTCAACTTCCAAGTAACGATAAGGACGGAACCTTTTCCGTCTCGATGGTGGACAATTGAACCACCGTTTTGACCTAACCACCCTTGGAAATACCCAGCTATTACATTCGATTCCTCAGCAAGTCTAGGACTTCCGAACATGTTTATCGTTCGCTTCGTTCCCTCTTTTTTATAATCTGCAAAAGGGATCACATAATCAGGGAACAACTCAGCCCCTTCCCAGCCGACTTCAGGGTGAAGAGGTATACCATTAAACCATTCTCTGTTTATATAGTTCATAGATGAAGCACGCGGCCAGCTCTCACCTGGTGGCAGTTGACGGAAAGGATAATGTCCATTTTCCTCCAAATGATCTCCCGCCTCAGCTAAGAAAATCACATGACCACCATTATGAATATGTGTATGAATTTCTGCATCTAAGCAATCAGTAACAGCAATAACATCCTTTTCAAGATCATCCGTGATTTTAACTCCATGTGCTTCCAATTTGTTTGCAAATTCCTTTGACAACTGATGAACATATACAGTTGAATCAGGCTTCTGTATAGCATGTTTATTTGTAAAAGTGAGTTCTTCCACGTTAGAAGCAATAACCTGTCCATTGGATATCAACACTAGTTTAAATTGTGCAAATTCGGAATTACTTACATCCGGCACTGTAAAGCAAATGCCATCCTCAGTTTTCCAATATGTTTTGTCAGTCATATTAATATGAATTTCACCATTCAATGTCTCAAAGTTTTGTTGGTTATCACTGAAAATTTCCCACTTAATCGTAACGTCACTTAAATGCGCTAAGTCATTAACCACAATGATATCAACCTTTGTCGATTCTCCTGACCATAGATTCTTATTTGAAGTATCAGCTATTACACAAGTAGGTCCATTAAAATCTTTTAATCTATTAAATTCTTCTTTTGGCTCTCTCATAAAATCCAACCAACCATTTGTCTCCCATTCAATATCAGTGAACTCAGTGACCACATACCCGGCAATTTGAGGTCTTTTTCTCATTTCTTCTATTAAAGATTTAACCCCTCGAAACATCCTTCTTTGCGAATGTACTGACAACTTCTCTAAGTCTCCTAAAGCCTCTTTAATACCGAATTTCGAATGATTAACTAGTGCCGTTGTTGGCTTTTTATAATCATCTTGATGGGTGCCATCCCCTTGATTCACAAACCACCAAGGCTCTTTCCCTTTATAGTAATTACGTAGTTTATCTATACTTGGTAATCCCCACATTCCGAATTCTGAAATAAGGAGTGGTTCTCCCTTAGATTCGTACCCAGTAACAAAGTTTCTTTCACGCTGTCCAATAACATATTCATCAAGATCATTTTCCCATTCTTTGATTTGTTCGGGTAAGGCAAAATAACGATGGTGATCGTTAATATCTGTTTTAACGTGAGTCCAACCACTATTGTCACAATACAATCTTGTTTTATCCCAACGCTTTACTTCATCAAATAGTTTGGCGACATGGTCTTGTTTTTTAATGTCAAACTCAAGATCCCACTCTAATCCCCATTCTTCATTGTAGATGGACCAGATGATAATGGAGGGATGATTGTAATCTCTTATCATCATTTCATTTAAAAGTTTCACAAAACGTTTTTGAGCTGTTGATGTCCATTTCACATAATTTGGCGGCTCTGCCCAAATTAACATTCCAAACCTATCTGCCCAGTATAAATAAACCGGCAGCTCTGCTTTTATATGCTTCCTCAGGAGGTTAAATCCCATTTCTTTCGCTGCTTGTAATTCTTTTTTAATGAACTCAACCGATGGTACTGCATAAATGGTGTCTGGATAAAATGCTTGATCTAATGCGCCTCGGATGTAAATAGGCTCATTATTTAAATAAATCCGTCCATTCTTTTGCTCTACTGTTCGATATCCGAAAGTTGTTTCATACGAATCTACTTTCCCCTCAGATACTAACGTAACCTCAATTTCGTAAAGATAAGGTGTTTCTGGTGACCACTTCTTCATGTCTTGTACATTTAATATCGTTTTGAAATGAGTCAAATTGTTCGTTTGTTGAAAAATTGGTAGAGTTGTTTCCACCATTTGTAACGTTCCCGAATAACTATCCTTATCTCCCCATCGTTCATCACGAAGAGAATGTCCTTTAATGACAAAGTTTATTTCTAGGGGTTCATTTATTTCACCAGAAATTAACGAACTGATTTCAAGGCTTTCCTCATCAATATTCGGTGTTACCAAAACATTAGAAATATATGTTTTATCTCGCATTTCTAATTTAACTGATTGCCAAATCCCACTGACACGAGTATACCAACTACCTTGTTTTCCAATTGGTATCTCTGCATTGGCTTCATAATCATATACTCGAATGGTTAATTGATTGTCATCTTTTATAAGAGTAGATGATATGTTAAATTCAAACGGTGTAAATCCACCTTCATGCTCACCGATATATTGACCATTCCACCAAACTCGACATGAATAATCGACCGCACCAAAACACAAATAATAATCGTGGTGATTTGTTATATTGTCTATTTTTACTTGTCTCTCATACCATGCAGCTCCATTATAAGAAACAAATTCGTCGCCTTCACGCTGCCAAATATGTGGAACTTCAACACTTAGGGCATTCGGAATACTACCTGTATACCAAGATTCACTTTCACCTTTATTTGTTGGATCAATACTAAAATTCCAACTTCCATCTAAAACATAAGTTTTCCGCATGATGTTCCATCCCTTTTATAGATTTACTTAATTCCAGTCATTGTAATTCCTTTAATAATATGTTTTTGGAAGAATATGAACACAATAATAGCCGGTAAGCTTGCAAGAACGTTTGCCGCCATAGGAATCATTAATTCTGCTGTGTAAGCACTTTGGAATGTTGGTATTCCAACTGGCAGAGTCATCATTTTCTCTTCATTTACTGCGAGGAATGGCCATAAGAAATTATTCCAGGAAGTAATAAACGTAAAGATTCCTAGTGCAGCCATTGATGAACGAGATAGTGGTAAGAAAATGCTCCAAAAGATACGCAATGTACCTGCTCCATCTATTTTCGCTGCTTCTACCAACTCATTTGGGATTCCATCATAGAATTGCTTCATTATAAAGACACCTAGTGGTGCTGCCAACCCCGGTAAAATAAGGGCACTATAGCTGTTAACCAGACCAAAGTCCATCATTATTTGAAATAAAGGAATAATTTTTGCTTCAACAGGGACCATTAACCCACCAATAATTAGCCAAAAAATAAAGTTTTTCCCTATAAATCTTAATCGTGATAAAGCAAAAGCTGCGAGTGATGTTAATACAATGGTTACAACTGTTGTTACAGTAGCTACATATAAACTATTCCACGTCCATCTCCAAATAGATGCATTATTCAACACATAACTATAATTGTCTAAGGTAAATGGCGCTTTTATTAATTCGCTAATGACAGTAACCGCCGTTCCCCCTGGCTTCAATGCTGTTATAAACATCCATAACACAGGGATAAACCATATAAACACAAATAGATAGCCGAAAAGATGTAATAACTTTCTACTAGTTGTTGTCCTCTTTTTGACAGATGCCACTGTTTCCCTCTCCTTCCCAAGTAAAAATATTAGTCTTTATTTTGAAAGAACTTAAATTGAATAAATGCAAAAACAATTGTAATGGCGAAAAGAACATAAGACATGGAAGATGCGACTCCCATTTGCTGCTCGATAAAGCCTTTTTCATAAATGTATTGAACTAATGCTCTTGTTTCTGTACCAGGTCCACCATTCGTCATCAAATAAGGCTGTCCAAATAATTTAAATGAATTAATGGTTTGTAATACGACCGTTAATAGCATTACACCCTTTAATGAAGGCAGAGTGATTGAAATGAATTGTTTCCAAGAATTTGCTCCATCCATCTTAGCCGCTTCATAATATTCATCTGGAATTTCCTGTAGACCTGCAAGAAATAAGACCATGTTAAACCCAACTGTCCACCAAATTGTTGCTAATAAGATGGATACCCAAGCAAGATTTTCGTCTCCAAGCCAAAAGATTTCTCCAACAACCCCCATTTTATGGAGAAAAGTATTTAATAAACCAGTATAAGGTTGTAAAATAAATACCCAAATACTTGCGATTACCGAAATCGATAGGACATAGGGAAGGAAAAAGACAGAGCGGAGAAAGGTTGTTCCTTTTAATCCCGCATTAACCAACAACGCAATTCCCAAACCGACAAAAATGAGTGCAGGAGTTGAAATTAACACAAAAAGGATGGTATTCCCCAATGCTTCCCAAAAGTAACTATCCTTGACCATAGTGATGTAATTTTGAAATCCGACAAAGGATGAATCCATTCCTAATGTCCAATCATGTAAACTTATGATAAAACCTTTAATTATCGGGTAAAGCATAAACAGACTATATACAATTAAAAAAGGGGCTAAGAACAAATAGGCTTTCAAGTTTTCTCCCCTAAAAAATTGAAACTTCACGGGTTTTACCTCCCTTTATTTAATAGAGGATCTCGATTTGTCTTTTAAGAATCGAGATCCTCTATTATATTTTTATTTACTTAATAATTCGTTAACTTCTTTTTCCGCGTTTTCAAGTGTGTCCTTAGCATCGGACTGACCATTCATAAAAAGATTTAAATGCTTTTTAAGGACATCATTGATTGCTGATAACTTTGGTGAGTTTGGCATATATGAAACGTAGTTACCAATTTCAGAATAATCACTTCTATAAGCTAAATCTTTAAACTCAGATGATTCTAAGATTTCTGGTTTACTCGGAACATGTCCTGCTTTTGCCCAAGAAGCTGAATGTTCAGTAATCCAGTTAGCAAATGTTAAACTAGCTACCTTCTTCTCTTCTGTTTGCTTCTCTTGTTTTGGAATTACAAATAAATGTGAGTCACCCCAAGTAGCTTTTTGATCAAATATTTGGGGAATTGGTAATGCAACAAACTCAAGACCTTTATTTTGTTCTAGAGCCCCTGTCATCCATACACCATTCATATGGATAGCAGCTTTTTGAGCAGTGAATAGTTCTCCGCCGTTTTTAATGTTTTTTGGCCATAATTCGCCTTCGATCATTTCATTTAATAGATTTAGTGCTTCTAAAGATTTCTCATTATTAAAAGCTGCTTTAGTTCCGGCATCATTTAACATCTCTCCACCTTGTTGGGTGTAGAATGTCCACCACATACGCAGTGGTGAATCTCCATTAGATGTTGCCGCTAATGGAAAGGTACCAGCTGGTGAGTTTTTCTTTACTTGTTTTAAAAATTCTATAAATCCTTCTGCACCTGGTTCGATAGATGGCTTCCCATCGGCACTTAATAATCCTGCTTCATCAAGGATTTTTTTATTGGCAAACATGATAAGCGCATGGGTATCTAAAGGTATTGCATAATGTTCATTATCAATAATTGTAGCGTTTACAATATTTTCACTAAACGTTGTCCAATCGATACTGGCATCGCTTGAAGTCTTCTCAATACTCTCTATTAATTTAGCAGATTGTAGTTCAGCAAGTTTAGAGGCATGTGCTAACGCAACATCCGGTGCCTGCTGTGACGTAACAGAAGTCCTAATTTTGGTGTAGTATTCTTCTGCCTTTAAGTTTAATAGTTCTACTTGAACCTCTTTATTTTCTTCATTAAACTTCGTAACTAATTCCTTCATGAAATCTCCGTCTCCGCCACTTAATGGAGCCCAAAAAGTCAGTTTCGTTACACCATTTTCTTCAATTGTTGAACTTTCCTCATTTCCACCACTAGAGCACGCGATAAGTCCAAATAATAATACCAGAATTAACATGAATACGCTTACCTTTTTCATTTTAAATAACCCCCTCTTTATTGACTTTCATTACACGTCTTATTATTACATTAATACTTGTTATATATCAAGTATTTATATTATAAAAATAGATTTTTTTATCTTATACTATTTTTTCTAATTTGAGAAAGAGTTATCCAAAAGGGCTTATTCCCTATAAAATCAACAGCCAAATAAATATCGACTATCACTTGTATATTCTTTACAAACATATTATTATTTAATTATTGTTACAATAAAATATATATATAAACATTTATTAATACTTTTAATCACATTAATACTTGTAATAAAAGGGGGGAATTATATGAGAACATTACACTTAACATTAGAAGAAGCTATTGAAATTTGTAAAGTTCTGGCCCACGAACACCGAATGAAGATAATTGGAATATTAAGTGAAGGGCCTATGAACGTAAATGACTTATCTGAAAAAATCGGGATTCCTTTTTCTACAGCAGCAGTAAATGTAAAAAAATTAGAGGATGCAGAACTAATTACAACAGAAATTGTTCCAGGACGAGGCACTCAAAAAGTAAATTCGAAAAGGTACGACCGTATCATTATTAATTTGACTGAAAATGAAACCGTGCTAGAGGACATCATATCTATTAAAATGCCGATTGGTGAGTTTGTAAACGTAGACATTGAACCAACTTGCGGTTTATTAAGTGACACAGGAATTATTCATTCTCAGGATGATGTACGTTCATTTTATGAACCCGAGAGGAAGCTGGCCCAACTTCTTTGGTTTAAATCAGGATTTGTGGAATATCATTTCCCTAATCGCATCCCATATGGGTCGAAAGTGGATGAATTAAACTTTTCTATGGAAATTTGTTCTGAAGCGCCCTATCACAAATTGGATTGGCCATCCGATATTACCTGCTGGGTCAATGGCGTTGAGATAGGGATGTGGACTAGCCCTGGAGATTTTGGAGGTGAAAGAGGATATTTAACACCGTCGTGGTGGGGGACAAAAAATACCCAATTTGGGCTATTAAAAAGTTGGACAATTACAAGAACTGCTAGCTTTATTGATGGCGTGAAAATATCTGACATAGGTATCGATCAACTAAAATTATTAGAAAAACCTTATATATCATTAAAGCTAGGTGTAAAGAAAGATGCAGACAATAAGGGTGGAATGAACTTATTCGGTTCAAAATTCGGAAATTATGAACAAGATATTGTAATGACAATTAAACATTTAAAAAAGAATTAATCATTAAAATTACAAAGAAGCAACCATTATTGACTTTTTAATGTCATTAATGGTTGCTCCTTTTGTGTAAATGCTATTGTATAAGTTTTAAATTAGAATTCTGCATATACCAATTTTCTTCAGGAATAATGTTAGATACAGTTAAAATAAATGATGGTATTCGTTCAACATCAAAAACGATTGCACCTATCTTTTTTGTAAACATAAGAAAGGCATCTCCATGTGAATATGATGATAAATCATTTCCGATTTGAAGCAATGACGTCAAGACAACTTGTTTTTCTTCGGCTTCGATGTAGATTTGTGGCGAGAATCTTAAAATCCATTCATCTCCCTCAATTGAAAATCGGTACATTACACCTCACCCTTTATCAACCATTTTTATAAGAATATGAGGCTGATAAAATTTTATGTTTAGATAGATTTATTAATTTTGAATATTGCATGATAATACGATTTATTGGTTAAAAAAGCGCTTACTTTCCTTGACTGTCCAGAAATATTCATGTATATTAAAAGCGTCATGTATCATTAATTGAATAGTATTTATATTATCTTTGTGGTCATGATAATATTTATCTTTGGCACTTTTAACAGTGTCTTGAAAGGCTTAGGAGGAAATAGTAAATGCAAAACGGTAAAGTAAAATGGTTTAACAATGAAAAAGGTTTCGGTTTTATCGAAGTTGAAGGCGGAGACGATGTATTCGTACACTTCAGCGCGATCACTGGCGAAGGCTTCAAGTCTTTAGAAGAAGGCCAAGAAGTTTCTTTCGAAATCGTTGAAGGAAACCGCGGACCACAAGCTGCTAACGTAGTAAAACTTTAATCTATTAATAACAAACCAAAGGCTGGCGTATTCCGTCAGCCTTTTTCTATTTAGGTGCCTATATCTCTGTTATCTCGTTTCAAGTAATCATGTCAGCCTTTTTCCATATTCTTTTAGTTTTTCCCCAACTGTACATTGTGAAATACAAAAGCGATGGGCTAACCTTCTGCCGCCTTCCTTTTTGAACTGTTGATGAACAAAACAGCCATCACAGTATTGAACTAACAAGGTTTCAACATGACTGAACAGTTCTTTTCTGTTTAAATTTTTCACAAGTCTACGGCACCCCGTCTCTTAAATGATTTGTGTCTTTGCAAATATCTCTTTTCCCTCTAAAGCTTGAGTCGCCAATTTATCTGCTTCTTTATTGTCATTTCTAGGAATCGGTGTGAATTTTGGAATGAGTGACAGTGCTTTAATTTTTTCTTCAATCCTGTCAAGCCAGGCATTGAGTACGTCCTCATAACACGGCCACTCTCCCTCCAGCTGCTTTAACACTACCTGAGAGTCCCCTTTAAATTCACAAGGCAAATGATGTACGCCCAATTCCTCCAAAATCGTCAGCGCATAATAAAATGCTGCATATTCTGCTTCATTATTTGTTTCCAATTCATCAAACACTTCATTCGCCCTAATGCGATATTTCTTTTTTCCTTGTTTAAAGAATATAACTACCCCAAGACCAGCAGTATTGGTTTCCTTTTGAAAACCGCCATCAAAATAAACGGTAATTTCATGAGGATCATCTTCAATTTCAGTAACCAGCTTTTTCAATTCTTTCAAAATCCATGATGTCCCAACCTCATCATAAAAATAAATATCACTTGCTTTTCCTAATTTTTCAAGCTCTTCACCCGCTTGTATTGCCAATTCCACCCCTAACCAATCAGAGGTAAATTGGATTTTTTCATTTTTTCCTGTTTTATAATTCCACTCAAGTCTATATTTCATGTTTTTCAACCTTTCTCAAAATATTTATAAGTTGAAAGAAAAAATCTTTTGATTTACACTATTTTACAATATGTTTAACTATCTAATCTTAGCATACCCACATCAACAAAGTAGAAATAGGAAAAATATATTTCCTGTGTGTGGTGTTAGAGTATGATAAACTTTCAATTAATATGAACTGGAGGGTCTGCTTTGATTGAAGTTTATATCGACGGTGCCAGTGCTGGTAACCCTGGACCAAGCGGTGCTGGAATTTTTATTAAAGGGAATGGGACAGCAGAAAAATATTCGATTCCACTCGGCTTGATGTCAAATCATGAAGCAGAATATCATGCTTTAATTAAGGCTTTAGAAATCTGCTTAGAAAAAGGCTATTCGCATTCAGTTGTATCTTTTCGAACCGATTCAGAATTAGTGAATAAAGGTGTTGAGAAGGAATTTGTTAAGAATAAATTGTATGCTCCGCTGCTTGACCAAGCATTACAACTGTCCAAACAATTTGATTTGTTTTTTATGAAGTGGATTCCAAGCAGCGAAAATAAAACAGCAGATGAATTAGCGCGGCAAGCAATCCGAAGAAATACATTGGGGGAAGAGAATGCAACATGAGATTGCTGACAAAAGCCTCCAAGGTAAAGCAAAAATCCTCCTTATTCAGGAGGATTTTTGCTTATATTGCCACTAATTCTCTTTCTTTAACAAACTTTAGGGCCGCATTTCTTGTTTGTATTTTGCTCGAAACAAGGGTTTCTAATAATGACACATAAAAACTGCCATCAAAGGTTTTCTGTGCTTTTAATGTGATCTCTATAGCAGAATTAATTAATTCATCGGAAGCATTCGTGTAGTGTTTTCCGAAATAAATAAAACCGATTGCATCCTCTTGAAATTGAAAACCTTTTCCTTCCAAGTAATGCAAGTACTCATCAACTGTCCGCACTGGCTTCTCCATCCCTCTCCAAGCAATCTAAAACCATCTACTACCCGATTTTAACTTAAAATTCGACATTTTTCTACTATTTTTTGTGCATAAATGCCCAACTACTCCTACTAATGCCCCAAGAATGGCACCGCCGATTACTTCTTCAGGCTGATGTCCTAACATTTCCTTCAATTTTTTTGGAGCTTCTTGTTTAAATTCCACACTTTCCTCTTTATCCACTTTTTCCATTAGATCATGCATGGAATTTACCTTTAAGGTAAGTTCACCTGTTTGCCGGCGAATTCCTTGAGCGTCATACATCACAATCAGCCCATATACAAGGGATAATGCAAAATCAAATGTTGGCAGCCCGCGCTGTAAAGCAATATAGGTAGTTAGTGTAGAAACTCCTGCTGAATGGGAGCTTGGCATTCCGCCTGTTTGAAAAAAGAGGTCTGGACGCCACTCTTTCTTTTTATAATAATGAATTGGGATTTTTAAACCCTGTGCCAATGCAATACTTGAAAGAGCTAAATAAACACCTTTGTTCATTTTTATCACCTCTTATCTTTATTGTTTAGAAAGTTGAGTTTTATTATTCTCACGTGGAAATACTAAAAAAATGGGAGGTGAACAGCGGTGAGTAAACATGGTTCAAGAAATCGCGGTGTCAAGGCACCCGGAGTAAATCCACAGGGATATGGCCAAGATGCGGAAATGACAGAAGATCCTAAGAGTAAATTAGAAAATGCGGCTAAAAAAAGCAACACTAAATAAAAATGAAAAGGCTGTCCCTTTTTTGGGACAGCCTTAGGCTTTATGATTTAAACATATAACTTTTAATAAAAAAAGTTGAATTACATGCAATAATTGCACCAACTAATCTATATAAAAAAAAATCTTTTAGTATTGTTTCGAATTATCCTGTTTATATCGTGAATATTCATTCCTTTGATTTCCGCTATTTTACCAAGCGACTCCTTCATCATAAGGGGGTGTGTTCTTTTTCCTGAAAATTGACCTTCAAAGGGCCATGGGCCATCTGTTTCAACCATAATTTTATTAATCGAATAACTTCGAACTAAAGTAAAGTTTTCTGGTTCTTCCATGGCAACCTCTGGAGTAATTGATACAAAGTATCCATTTGCCAGCATTCTCTCGGTTGTCCGTTGATCCCCTTTAAACCAGTGGAAATGAGCCTTGGAAACAGAATGCTTTTCGAGAAGATCACAAACAACTGGGGCATCAGAATAGACGGCATGAAGAGAGATAGGTTTTTCCCATTTTTTCGCCAGCTTTACAAATATTTCAAGCAATTCAATATAGCGGCCATAGTCTTTTTTTGTAACTTTATTTTCTGCCCTCATAAAAAATGGGAGCCCTACTTCTCCTACAGCAATCATTTTATCTTTGTTACTTCTCATCCAGTTTATTAATTCATCAAGTTCTTTTTCCGTTGGTAGCAACTGCTCTGGATGAAAACCAAATGCTGGTTTTATGATGGGATATCGTTCTGATAAAATAAGATTCCTCTTACAGGAATCGAGATTCATCGAAACAGAAACAAGTGCTTCAATGGCTTCGTTCTCTTGAGCTAGCTCGGCAATTTCAATATCATCATATTGATCTAAATGAATATGTGCGTCTATTAGCTTATCCATCCTTGTCACTTCCTCCGTTTATTAATGAATAAGCAACAGTCCGCTTCCATTTTAGAAATATATCATCTAAAAACAAGCTTTCATCCCGCGGGCGTTTAAACGGGACCTTAAATTCCACTGCCACTCTTGTTGGCTTTGCAGAAATCACAATGATCCGATCCGATAAAAATAATGCTTCTTCTATCGAATGAGTAACAAATAGCACGGTACGACGATAGTCCTCCCAAATCGAAAGAAGCCATTTTTGCATCTCTAATCTTGTTAATTCATCAAGCGCCGAAAAAGGCTCATCAAGACAAATGAGTGATTGTGGACTTAGCAGGGCTCGTATAAACGCGACGCGCTGCTTCATTCCGCCGGAAAGCTCTTCCGGGCGAGCATGTACATAATCAGCAAGACCAGCTTTATGAAGCATTTCGATTGCTTTATCACGATCCTTTTTTCCCAGCAGTTCAGCTCCGAGCAATACATTTTGTAAAACAGTCCTCCAAGGCAAGAGCGAAGGCGTTTGCGGCATAAAACTAATCGAGCCGCGTTTTCCAATAATATTATATCCCTCAAGCTGAATGACTCCTTTCTCAGGAGTCATTATCCCGCCAATTAAGTTAAAAATTGTGCTTTTTCCACTTCCAGATGGTCCGATAATGGTAACAAACTCTTCTTTTTCAATCGAAAAAGATAAATCTGAAAGAACCTCATTTGATCCAAAACTTTTTACAATGTGATCAACCAGTAAATGACTCACTCCATGCTACCTCCCTTGCTTTGCCAACGAATGAAATACTTTTCGGCAGCAACAATAACGGCAAAAAATAAGAGACTTAGTACCATGATGGATAGAATGGCAACGAATACTTTGTCTGTTCTAAATGAAGAAGATGCTAAGGTCATATAAACGCCAATCCCCTTTTCCGCTCCAAGCCATTCAGAAATTACAGCCCCCATAACACTATAAGTTGCTGAAATTTTTAATCCAGAAAAGATGGAGGGGAGTGCATATGGCCATTCAAGCTTCCAAAACAACTGAAACTTGTTTGCCCCAGCCATTAACATATAATGTTTATGGGAATATGGAACTTGCTTAAAACCGTCTAAAGCTGCCACAGTTATAGGAAAAAAACAGGTAAGGGTAATTACAATAATTTTAGGTAATAATCCAAATCCAAACCATATGACAAGCAGGGGAGCGAGGACAATAATCGGAACATTTTGTGATAATATAAGTAACGGGTACACCGAGTCTCGAATCCAAGGGACCAAATGCAACGAGACAGCAACAACCAAACCAACTGTTGTCCCTACCAAAAACCCCTCCACCGCAATTTTCGCTGTTGAGACTATATCTGGATAAAACGCCGTCCAACCTGAAATAATCTCATTCACTATCATTGTAGGTGCCGGTAAGAGCCAATCAGGTACTTTCGTTATCTTTACAATGATCTCCCATAAAATGAACAAAAGAAGGAGAACCGCAACCGGTCTCCATCCTTTTCTAATTAAATAGTTCATCGATATTTTTCCGTCAAGGTTTCCAATGTAATCCCTGTTGGCTGGTAAAGGACTTTAATTTGAGAAATTACATTTTTACTGCCCATTTCCATCATCCGTTCGTTCATTTTTTCAATGATTGAAAACAAATGTGATAACTCACCCTCCATTGTCGTCTCTAACGGATGGACCTCATATTTTACCCCAGACTCATGGATGACTCGAATCGCTTCGTCCACATAAGGTATCACATCTCCACCATCAGTCGGCTTCGGGATGATTTGTATACTAACTAGTGCATTTGCCACAATAACCCCTCCTATTCAGGTAAGAACTCATTCGTAAAAGCTTTTTTAGCTTCTAATTCTTTTTCTAGTAATCCATTTTCATACATCCAGGAAGCATAGTTTTCCCATACTTCAAGCTTTTGTTCACCCCAGCGAGGTGCATCATCCTGGTATTTAGACGCTAACCATTCTTGACTCTTTTTCACAAGCTCAGGATCTAAATCTGGTGCTGCATTTAATAAAATATCTGCTGCATCACCTGGATTATCGATCGTAAATTCATACCCCTTAGCAGCTGCTTTTACAAATGCTTTTACGGTGTCAGGATTTTCCGCAATCATTTTTTCATTTGTCGTTAATACAGGCGTGTAGTAATCTAGCTTTTCTGAGTAGTCTGTTAAATATACCATGTTTATTTTCTCGCCACGCAGCTCTGCCTCGACTCCGGTCCACCCATAATATATCCAAGCAAAATCAATATCTTTTTTAACCGCGGTGAAGAAATCCGTGTCTCCAATATTGATAATTTTCACCTTCTCAACATCGGAATTTTCTGTTTTCATTAATGAATCGATTACAGATTTTTCTGCTGGAGATCCCCATCCGCCATATGTTTTACCCGCAAAATCCTTTGGCGTAATTATGTTTTTATCTGCAGGAGAGGCGAATCCAGATGTATTGTGCTGAATTACAGCCGCAATTGACACAAGCGGGACACCTTGAATCCGAGCCTGTGTTATACCTTCTTGATAGCCAACCCCAAATTGTGATTTTCCGGACGCTACCAATTGGTCTGCACCAGCTTCACCCGGCATAATAATATTTACATCAAGGCCTTCTTCTTTAAAGTAACCTTTTTCCTTGGCAACGTATAACCCAGTATGGTTCGTGTTTGGCGTCCAATCTAATACAACCGTAACTTTTTCTAGGCTTTTTTTATTCTCTTGCTCACTTCCCTGTGAATTTTCCTTAGTATTTGTACCGCAGCCTGCGATTAACAAGACCACTAGTAACAAACTAATCCATGTCTTCACTTTTCATCATCCTTTATTATGTAATTTACAGGAAATAGATTTGGATAACATTTTCACGTTTTTTCACTTAAAAGGACGTTTTTTAAAATGAAAAAGCGCCCTAGTTTTAAGCATGGGCGCACACTAACAAAAGTGGTTTTGTTAAATATGTTCCCTCCGCTGGTGTTAACCAGATCAGGTTCAAAGGGTCATTATCTTATGGATAACCTCTCAACCGGCAACACCGGCTCCCCTATTTTTTAGTCTATTTCCTATCATCATTCACATTATAAATGCATTTTAGCAGTTATCCTATTAAAAAGCATCATCCATAGTTATTTTTTCTCCGCAGTCCCCTATATTTCTCTCCAACTTATGCAAACCTCTTTTTCTAATGCACATTAGCAGGTGAATCTTTTTCTTGCAAACTCCAATAGAAATGCAATCGACAAATTATACAGAAGGAGGCTACCCCTCTTTGGGACAGCCTAGGATCTCAGGAAACAAACGATGCTTCAATAGGCAGAAGACGCTGCAAGCCACGAAGTTCTAGTTCCATTAATTTATTTAATGCTTTTTCCTTTTCGATATTAAGTCCGGCCTCTTCTAGATTACATGTTACAGGAACATCACACTTAATTTCTGCAAGCATGCGTGATAAGTGAAGCATTTCTAAATCCTGTTCAATCTTTGTTTTGTGAGATTTTGAAAGCCGATCAAGATTCGAAATAATCCCCTCAACATGCTCAAATTCTTTTAATAGCTTGAGAGCGGTTTTTTCACCAATTCCCTTTACTCCAGGATAGTTGTCACTTGGGTCACCCATTAAGGCTTTTAAATCAATCATTTGTCGTGGTTTGATACCTTTCTCTTCAAAGAAAGTAGCAGGAGTATGAACAAGGTAATTCCCATACCCTTTTTTTAATAAAATAACCGAAATACTTTCATCCAGCAGCTGAAGAATATCTTGGTCACCAGTTAAAATTGAAACATGAGCATGCTCCCTCGCCTGATACGCGATTGTCCCAATGCAATCATCCGCTTCATAGCCCGCTAAACCGATGTTAGGGATGTCAAACGCAGCAACTACTTCTTTAACTAAATCAAATTGAGGGATTAGTTCGACAGGTGCTTCACCCCGATTACCTTTATAAGCCTCAAATAATTCAGAGCGGAATGTTTTACTGCCCATATCCCAACATACAGCCACATGGGAAGGTTTAAAAGACGAAACCGCCGTGAATAAATGTTTAATGAATCCGTGAATTCCATTCGTTGGAATCCCTTTTGAATTTATCATAAACTGACCTGTTACAGCAGTAGCATAAAAAGCACGAAATAACAGCGCCATTCCATCAACTAGCATAAGAGAAGGTTTTTGATTTTCCAATGTTTTGACCTCCGATCATTTAAAAACAACACGGGTTCTATTATAACATAAAAACCTATTCTATTTTGTTTTCTTGATAGGAAATCCAGTCGCTAAAACTTCCCAAGTAAAGTTTTACCTTTTCAAATCCAGCTGCCTTTAAGGCTAGAAAATTAGGTGTGGCCGTAACACCTGAACCACAATAAACAATGATTTCGTTTTCAGGATGAATGTCTGAGAATCGTTGTTTTTGGATTTCTGCCGAATGATAATAGCCAGCATTAAGGCCATCGAACCATGGCTTATTAATTGCACCAGGTATCCGCCCTGCTTTTTTATCAATAGGTTCCTCTAAACCTAAATATCTTCTTTCTTCTCTTGAATCAATCAAAATGGTGTTCGATTTGTGTTCATTCACCACTGATTTTACTTCTTCCATACTTGCAAGTAGATCGTGATTAACAACCGGCTTGAAGTAGGTTTTTTTATAATCAGGTACTTCTGCTGTTACAGGGTAGTTTCCTTCACGCCAAGCTTTTAGCCCCCCATCTAGAACATACACCTTTTCGTGTCCTAGGTATTGCAGCAGCCACCAAAACCTTGCAGCAAACGCACCCTCGCCCTGGTCATAGGAGATTACTGTTGTGCTTTCATCAATACCTGCCAGTTCAAGTTTATCAATCAACTCCTCGATATCTGGCAAGGGGTGTCTGCCGCCATGTTCAGAAACTTCTCCCGATAAGTCTTTCTCAAGATTAAAATAACAAGCTCCAGGAATATGATGGTGTTCATATTCCTGTCTGCCCTTTTTAGGGTCTGCTAATGAAAAAGAGCAATCCACAATACGGACATTCTGCTCATATAAGTTTTTTAATAGCCATTCTTTGTCAATCATTACATTCATGGTCATCCCCCAATGAAATTAATTCATAGACTCTTCCAGCTTTTGATATACTTCTTGTAATTTTTCAATGGATACCCCACCATCTAGGGCGGTTAGAAGACTTACATAGTAATCATCTGCCTGCTGCTCTATTTGGCCGATTACTTTTTCGAATTGGTCAGATACAATACGGGCGTAGTATGCAGTTAGTTTGTCGCCTTCAAATTTCAAATAATGATCCGCAGGGACATTTAACACTTGATATAGCTCATCACTCATTAACTTCTTTTCATTTTTTTCAAAAAACGACTTTGGATTTTTAAAATAAGATAATGCTTTCGTAAACAGCTGTTTGTTTAGATCGCTAAAAGCCAAAGGAAACTCGATTTCCCCTTCATGTTTCAGCTCAAAAGGTGCAAATGATAAGTCTTTATTAATATCCTTCATGCTTCGCGTTAGACCTGTATAATAGTCGGTTAAAACCTTCCCAGCAAAAGTGTCCAGTCTGACCGTCGTTGCTCGGAGCTCCTGGGCAAAATCGAAACCTATACTTTCTAAAAACTCATCCAAAGCCGCTTGTAATGCCTTTTTCAAATTTCTTCCATCATCACGCAGTACAGCTGGATTAAAGGCTTCTTTGAAAAAATCACCAAAACGGAGGAATACCCTTTGTTTAATATAGTAAAGAAGTTCTTCACCTTCTTGGGTCATTCGTTTTTGTGCACCCACTGCTGTTTGTTTTTGAAGGTAAGCTTTAATCATTGCTTTTTGCTGTTCGATTTCGGTGCGTTTTTTGTCCTTTACAGATTGGTCTTCTTTAGAATTATCAATTAATTTTCCGACTAACTCATGTACACGATTTAATTCATTACCTGCTGATGTCAGAGCCATTTCTGTTAAATCATTTGAAATAAAATGATAGAAATCACCTTCAAACTGTCCCATGCCTGATTTTACAGCTGTTTTCGGCTCCAATTTTTCCTTTAGCGCTAACAAACTAGATAACGGATAGAGATGTGGTTTTCGTATCCCATATTTTATTAATTGTTCTGTTACATATTCCTCTACGGTTTCCTTCTCTTCCTCATTTTCAGCTAAGTCAATTGCATTGATAATAAAGAACATTTTATCGAGCTGGAAGGAATCCTTTACCCGGCCGAGCTGAATTAAAAATTCCCTGTCCGCTTTTGAAAAGGCATGGTTATAATACGTAACAAACAAAATCGCATCGGAATTTTTAATATAATCGAAAGCTACCCCTGTATGGCGGGCATTTATTGAATCAGCCCCTGGTGTATCAACGAGGGTAATGCCTTTGCGAGTCAATTCACAATCATAGTAAAGTTCAATCCATTCTACAAAGCACGACTTTTCTTCCAATGCCACGAAATCAGCAAATTCGGTTAAGTTTGTTTCTACTATTGTTCCAAGCTGCTTTCCATGGAGGAGGAAACCTTTTTTAAATGCTTGTAAAAATGCATAGTGTGTCTTTTCGGCTACACCCTCATGCCCCTTATCAAGCATAACCTTATCAATTTCTTTCACTGCACCTGCTAAAGCAGTAGTCTGCAAATTAAATAACTTTAATGAACGATTTAAATCCTCGAGCATGGCGTTTTCTTCCTTGAATTTCACCAGGACCGTGCCGTGCTGAAATTGTTCGGTTACCGGTTTGATTTTATTTATCGCCGCTGTTGTCGGATTAGGAGAAACCGGAAGTACCTTTTCTCCCATAAGTGCATTGGCAAACGAAGACTTCCCTGCACTGAATGCACCGAATAACGCGACTGTAAAACCTTTGTGTGCCAGACGGTCTGCCTTGTCTTTCAATTCCTTCGAAAGCTTTTGGAAACCTGGAAGACTGTCTATTAGCATTGCAGATTGCTCTAAACGAGCTACCATACTTTGTACTTGGCTTCTTGCTTTTTCCGTTTCATTTTTCTTAGTTATATTTGTTTCTTCCTTAATCACTCGTGAAAGCTGCTTATTCTTCTCAATAGCATCAGGCATTGTAACTGACTGACCCTTTATAACTTCTGCGTCCTCTTCTTCCTGATTAAAAAGTAAATACTCATCTACTTTGTCTTCTATTGATTCATGTAATAAATTCACTACTGCTGATTCTTTAACTGCGGTTTCTTTTTCAAACTCAGTTATTTCCGATAGTGAAATAACATAATTTTCAATGTTTTGGAGCTCTTCTTGATACATATCTTTTAATTTCTCTGTTTTTGCTGCTAATACTGGCATAAGAACATTTTTAAAATCTAACACGGCATCTCTTACTAATTTTTTGATTCCATTTGCCAAGTCCTCTGTGTAATGAAGCACATATTCACCAGAAACTCTCGCACCTTGCTTAACTGTTTGAACAATTAAATCGATTGGAACTTCGACAGAAAATGATTGTGCTTTATTTTGTAACTCTTGGTCGTCTAAACTATGGTTTTTTAAGATAGCAATCAGGTATTCACGCAAATGCCATTCAAGCTGTGATTTTGTTTTCTCTACCAGGTCCTGGTAAAGTCTGTCAAGACGGGCATTCTTTTCTTCTAACGTCTTTTGTTTTGAAAAAAGGAATCCTACCTTAAATTCAGGCTGAGAGGCTTCAAGAAATGCCTCTGCTAACTCTCTTGTTTGAAATGGCATCAAATAGGCATTATTCAAAATCTTAGCTATTTCTATGTCCACTTCTTTTTCAGTTTCCTCGATCCCTTTTTCAAGTGTCTTCAGGTTTGTGCTGATGGATTGATAGGTTTGTGTGAGTTCCTTTTTTTCGTCCTCAGGCAGCTCATCTAAAACTTCAAAAAATGGCTGGAGTTGATCTTCTCTTTTATTCCGGTCTTGTTCTACATGATCTTGTGCTATTTTTTTCAGTGAATAAAAAATGGATTGCTGTAAAAGATGATCCTTATTTTGCAATTTCTGTGCGATAAAAGCTTTTAATTCACTAAATTCATTTAGTTTATGATCTTGGTACTTTAATGAAGTATAAAAGATACGTGCTGGCTTAACTCCCCATGCACCGAAGGAGTCAGTGACGCTATCTTGAAATTGGCGGAACGAGAGCTCCTCTTCTTTGTGTTTATCCACTTGGTTAATAACAAGATAAACCTCTTTACCTGCTTCCGTTAACTCTTTTGTAAATAAAAAGTTTAGCTCCGCTTGGACATGGTTATAATCCATCACGTATAACACTAAATCTGCAAGATGAATGGCTGATTCTGTTGCCACCCTGTGTGCATCATCAGCTGAATCGATGCCCGGAGTATCCATAATTACCGTATTAGCAGGAAGTTGGGAGTCCGCATGACTGATTTCGATTTCTTCGATCTGGTCTCCATCCTTGCAGTAATTCTTTACTAATTCATAATCATACGGTGCTAAGTACACCCGGGGCTTTTCATTTTTGAAAAAAACCTTCGCGTATTCCTCCCCCGACTTTACCTTTACGAGGTTCGCACTGGTGGGAATCGGGCTCGATGGCAGCAAATTCTCGCCGACCACTTTGTTAATCATCGTTGATTTTCCCGCCGAAAAGTGACCGCAAAATGCAATCATAAACTCCCTATTTTGGAGTTTCTTTGCTAACTGCTTTGTTTTTTCTGCATTCTCAGTATCACCGTTTTTGATAAGGTATTCATATAAAGCAAGGATTCTGTTTTTAAGTGAAGTGATAGTTTCTTGCTTATTAGCCGTTTGCACCATAGTCTTTTCCCCTTGTTCACAACTTTGTAATATTTTATATTTTATACGATAATTCAAACTTTTCCTATCGTGAAAACTTAATTTGTTAACATAATATTCACTTCTTTTATTTTATTCCTTAGGTACAATTAATGAATACAGGAAGGAAGTGGAATATGGCATATAAGGAACGAACCGAGTCAGATGAGTTAAAGAATTTTAGATCTTTGGATAATCGTATGATATTACCGAGTAAGGAAAAACAAATCTATTCAAACATAGAAAAAGGATACGAAGGTGAGGTGAAGTTTGATAAGTATACTGAAGGGCTGAATTCAAGTAAGTTTCTGGTATTGAATGATTTACAGCTTGAGACCAATTCTACGAGCTTTCAAATAGATTCATTTATCATCAGCCAAGGGACCCATTTTCCTTGTGAATTGAAAAATTTTGAAGGAGACTTTTATTATAAATCCGACCAGTTCTTTGCAATGAATAATACTGAGATTCAGAATCCCCTTGACCAAATAAAGAGAAGCGGTACATTGATGCGGCAAGTTTTACAAAAGATTAAATACTCTACTTCCTTAAAATCAAACGTCTTCTTTGTCAATCCCACATTCACCCTCTATCAAGCACCATTGGAGAAACAAATTATTTATCCCACTCAGCTCGCTAAATTTTTCGAGGAATTAAATGCGAGAACGTCTACTCTTACTGATGACCACTTTAAGCTAGCAGAATATTTAGTGAAGGAACATAAGCCAGGCTCTCCCTACAGCCGGTTACCACCTTATACTTATGAAAATTTGAAAAAAGGGATAACCTGCCGCTCTTGCTATTCCTTTTCCGTTAAGGCGGGAGAGACTAAAATTGTGTGCAATGTGTGTGGCTGTATGGAGAATGTAGAGGATGGGATACTGCGATCTATTAGGGAGCTGCAGCTTCTTTTTCCAAACATAAAAATCACAACTAATTTGATATTTGAGTGGTGCAAGGTAATTGGATCTAGGAAACAAATTAGGCGGATATTAAAAATACACTTTAATGCATTTAGAAGGGGGAAGTATACCTATTACGAGTAAAACTTCACCATCTAATTTCCAATAAAAATTCTATAGTTACCCAAATCCTTTTTCAGCTTGATTTCGGTCGATATAAGAGCTCTATAGGTACCCGAACCCTTTTTTCAGCTTTGCTTCGGTCACTATACGAGCTCCCAAGTTAGAGTTTCGGCAAACTCTTGGTTAATAAAGCTACCTTTTTCATTTTCACACCATGTTCAAATTTCAAAAAAAATAAGCCAGGGAGTCATCCTTGGCTTATTACAAAATTCTTTAATGCGTTACATTTTTTAAGACGTGCTTCATGACGAATGCGTATATGAATACAGTTCCACCTACAAGTGCAAAAGCCATATTAACACCTTCCTATCCGCTCAACTGTGATGAGAATGATTTTCATTCTACTTTAGAAATAGAATATCACAGCTGATAATCATTTTCAATACAGAAAAGTTAATTGTCATATTTATTTAACAATTTCGGCAAAAACCGATTACAGCTTCCAAAGCTTCCTTCGTATTCTGTGAGTTCCCGCAGTGCTTTTTCCTCCGCTGGTATTCTGATTGACAGCACGAGTATATTTAATATCGTGAACAAGCAAGCTGTTATGTATGCACCAAACATCAATGGTACGACCAAAAGTTCTATAGAGACAACCAAATAATTGGGATGTTTAATGAAACGGTAAGGTCCCCTTCTAACAACCTCAACATTAGGTAATACAATAATTTTCGTATTCCAATAACGCCCAAGCGATGAAAGTGCCCAGAATCGAATAGTCTGCGCACAAACAAACAATGCTGCAAACAACGGCCAGAAAACAGAAACCTCACGAGAAAAGGTCATTTTCTCAAGAAATAATACAACAAAAAACAGCGAGTGCATCAGTACGATAAATTGATAATGCTTCATACCAAATTCTATAGCACCCTGTTCCTTCAGCCACTTCTCATTTTTTCTTGCAATAACTAACTCAAGTAATCGTTGAAATATTAAAACGGAAATAAATATAAAAAAAGGAATCATTCTTTACCCCCATTTCAGTAAAAGCAGTTCTGAACTAAATCCCGGACCTAGAGCGGTGCAAAGTCCATAGCTCCCCGCTTCCCCGCCCATTTCCATAAATCGCCTAAGGACATACAAGATGGTCGCAGAAGACATGTTCCCAAATTGCTTCAATACATCAAGGGAAATATCTGTCATCGAGGCAGGTATTCCTAATGATTGGATATATGCTTCAATGACTTTTTTCCCTCCAGGATGTGCAATAAAATGGTCAATTTCAGACAGTTGGAGCCCATTCTCACTCAAAAATTTACTTACATTAGGTTTTAGCCATTCCTCAATAATACTCGGAATATCTTTCGAAAATACGACAAATAATCCCTGATCCTTTATATCCCAGCCCATGACATCTAAGGAATCTGGCATTAATGTTGATTGAGTACTAATAATGGCTGGAGCTGTCTTTTTAACGCAAAGAATATCAAGGTTTACCTCATTACCGCAAACCAACGCACAAGCCACTCCATCAGCAAATAGAGAAGTTCCTATTAAGTTACTCTTTGAAAAGTCATTCCGTTGAAAGGTTAAACTGCAGAGTTCTACCGAGAGCACCAAAACTTTCGAATCGGGGTAAGCTTTGCAATATTCAAAAGCCCGCGATAATCCAGCAGCACCTCCAGCACAGCCAAGCCCCCAAATAGGAATTCTTTTTGTGTTCTCCCTAAATGGCAATAGGTTCATGATTCTTGCCTCAATGCTGGGAGTCGCCATTCCGGTTGTTGAAATAAAAATTATCGCGTCAATCTCTTCACATTTTATTTCTCTTGTTAAAAAAATCTGGTTTTTAAGACAGCTCTTAATTGCCTGCACACCGAGTTTTACAGCAGATTCAATATAAGCATCGTTTTTTTCTGCAAAAGAATGATCTTCTCTATACCAGCAAATATCTTTAACGATGTGTCTTTTTTCAATTTGTCCGTTTTGGAAAGCTTTAAGCAGCCTTTTGATATCCTTAAACCGCTCTGAAAAAAGCTCTCTAGCGAAGTCGATTGCTTGCTCTTGTTTAATTTCAAACTCTGGAATCGCTTCTGCTACTGAAAGTATCGTTGGCATTGGGTTATTCTCCTTCAATCTAGGTAATGGTATTTTTACCAAAATAAGGAGAAATATGTACAAAAAAAAGCTTCCCTGCTAGAGGGAAGCCAACGTTTTGAAGGTTGTTGTTGTGCTCTTTGATTATAACTGAAATGCAGCAGCTAAATCATTACGCAAACTTTTCCATTTTTCTTAAAGGCCTTCAAAGTCTTTTCAGTTCAAGAAATAAAAAGTGCCTGATTAAAGCACTTTACCACCATTACTGTTTTTCTGACTGGGACTGAACCTCAATTTTGATCTTTTTATCAGCTAATGCCCCACAGACTTTACAATACACGATCTGGTTATAGAGGAGACGGCATGGTTCACAGTAATATTTTTCCATTCATAACACGCTCGCTTCTCAAAATTTAGATACATTTATATCATTCTATTTAAAAATTTCAAAATTGTGTCAACTATTAAAAAAACAAGCTTTTTTCACTATAACAAACATAATCAATTACTTTTATCACAGGTATTAAGTGATAGTTCACAATTTAGCCACAAGAACCCTGCTGTTATTGTGATATAAATCACTGTTATATCAACTTATTACTATTATCATAGTATTTATCTAAGGAATGAACATTTTGTGAAGTGCCAATTTTGTTATTTTTTCTACACAATTGTTTTGTATTATGAAAGAGAACTTATTATTTTAATTTAACTATTCTGAAGGGAGTCTTGGGGGATGGCGAAAGCGGAATTGAAAACAAACAAAAAAACAGAAATTGAAGACAGCTCTTCTCTTAAAGGGACATTAGCGTCCGTTTTCTTTTTGGGAATCTTTATAGTTGTCACTTGGGTAAGTGTCTACTTCTTATTTTTAGACCGTTTTTAGAGAGGGAAAGGGGAAAATACCATGCATATGCATAAGTTTGAAAAAATTTGGCTCATATTCGGTGTAGGCGCACTAATTGTTTTCTTATCAGTTGTAGGAGTAAGCGCTTTTTATTTAGGAAACAAGCCGCCAAGTTGCTTAACTACCATTGATCCAAAGAAAGTTGATACTCAGGCTCCTTTCGATAAGCCCGGATTAAACAAGGTTGAGGGAAAAGAATGGGACTATGAATTAGTGTATGTCGCTTCTGCCTTCTTCTACAATCCTGGGGAAGTAGAAGTACCGCTTGGAGCGAAAGTAAAAGTTATTGCGACGACTAAAGACGTTATACATGGTTTTCAAGTAGCTGGAACGAATATCAACATGATGCTTGAACCAGGTTATGTAAACGAGATTGTCACAACGTTCGATAAAGAAGGCGAATACTTAGTGGTTTGTAACGAATACTGTGGTACAGGTCACCACTTAATGAGTTCTAAGATAAAGGTGGTTAAATAATGAGCAGCCAAACAACAAAATTAAAAGTTGATCCGCGTGATGGAAAGCTTGCGATGGCACACTTTTATGTTGCCTTTATTGCTCTTGCTTTAGGCGGTCTGATGGGCCTCTTACAGACCCTCGTCCGTTCAGGCAAATTTGAGCTTCCATGGGGCATTGATTACTATCAGGTTTTAACTGTCCATGGTGTTTTGATGGGGCTTGTTTTAACAACATTTTTCATCATGGGATTCCAATACGCTGCTGTCAGCCGTACAGCCGGAACCCATTCTCCAACTGCAAGACGAATTGGCTGGATCGGCTTTTGGGTTATGACAATCGGTACCATTATGGCAGCAACCATGATATTACTTAAAGAAGCATCTGTTCTTTATACATTCTATGCTCCACTGAAAGCTCACTGGATTTTTTACTTAGGTATGACCTTCGTAGTTGTGGGAAGCTGGCTTGATGGGGCTGCCCAAATTATGACATATGCTAGATGGAGGAAAGAAAACCCTGGTAAACCCAGCCCATTGTTAAGTTTTATGGCGATTATAAATACAGTAATGTGGATTGTCGCTACAATAGGGGTAGCATCAACTGTATTATTCCAGTTACTTCCATGGTCACTCGGATTAGTAGATACAGTTGATGTCCTTGTCAGCCGTACATTGTTCTGGTATTTCGGACACCCGCTTGTTTATTTCTGGTTACTTCCTGCATATATGTGCTGGTATGCAATTATACCAAAAATTATTGGCGGGAAAATTTTCTCGGATTCTTTAGCACGTCTATCCTTTATACTGTTTTTACTGTTCTCCATTCCAGTTGGTTTCCACCATCAATTGACGGAGCCTGGAATTGATCCAGCATGGAAGTTTTTACAGGTTATTTTAACGTTTATGGTTATTATTCCATCGTTGATGACAGCATTTTCTTTATTTGCAACCTTTGAGAGATTTGGACGCTCTAAAGGGGCAACTGGACTTTTTGGCTGGTTCAAAGTACTGCCTTGGAATGACGCACGTTTTACGGTTCCATTTATCGGGATGGCAAGCTTTATCCCTGCCGGTGCAGGTGGTATTATCAACGCTTCCAACCAAATGAACCAGGTCGTTCATAACACGATTTGGGTAACAGGTCACTTCCATTTAACAGCTGCAACCTCTGTTGTTTTAACGTTCTTTGGAATTTCTTTTTGGCTGGTTCCGCATTTAACTGGACGTAAATTAACAAAAGCGATGAACAAATTAGCTATTATTCAAGGCTGGGTTTGGTTTATCGGCATGGCCTTTATGTCAGGTGCTATGCACTTCCAAGGTCTTCTTGGCGGTCCAAGGCGCTCTGCTTACTCTACTTATGGGGATTCAGCGCAGGCAATGGAATGGATTCCTTACCAAATTGCACAAGCGGTTGGCGGATCTATTTTATTCCTTGGAATCATTTTAATGATTATTATCTTTGTTAACCTAGCATTCTTTGCACCTAAAGGAGAAGAAGAATTCCCTGTTGGTGAAGCAGAGAATCTAGAAGAAAAAGCACCAATGATATTTGAAAACTGGAAATTATGGCTTGGTATTACTGCAGCCCTAATCCTTTTCGCTTACACCATACCGTTTATCGATATGATTCAAAATGCACCTCCGGGCTCTCCTGGATTTAAAACTTGGAATTCCTGGTAATATTCAAGAAACAAGAAAAGGCTTCATTTATGCTGAAGCCTTTTTTGTTTATGCCTTTAATTGATATACTTTGCGATATTTCTCATACAAATAATCGATTAGATATTGAGCATTTAAGCCTTCTCCTGTTACATCATGAAGAATTTCTAATGGCTTTTTCTGCTTGCCATATTGGTGGATTTTATTCTTCAGCCAGTTCTTGATCGGCAGCAAGTTCCCTTCCTCTAACAGTTGGTCAAAGTTCGGCAAATCTTCCAGCATTTTCTTCTTAAACTGGGCAGCATACATGTATCCCAGCGCATATGAAGGAAAATAGCCGAAACTTCCCCCTGCCCAGTGTACATCTTGAAGTACACCTTTTGCGTCATTTTCTGGAGTGATGCCCAGATATTCTTGATACAATTGATTCCAAACTTTCGGCAGGTCCTTTACCTCGATTTGACCATTAAATAGACCTTTTTCAACTTCATAACGAATAATAATATGGAGAGGATATGTTAATTCATCTGCTTCAATTCTAATCAGCGATGGCTTTGATTCGTTTATAGCTCGGTAAAAATCCTCAATGGAAACATCATCAAATTGTCCTGTTGCATATTTCTTTAGTAGCTGAAAGTTATTTTTCCAAAAGGGAAAACTGCGGCCAATCATATTTTCGTAGAATAGGGATTGGGATTCATGTATACCCATTGATGTTCCAGTACATAAAGGCGTACCAATCAAATTTAAAGAGATATTTTGTTCGTATAACGCATGACCGCCCTCGTGAATGGTACCGAAAACAGCTGTACGGAAATCGTGCTCATCATAATTGGTTGTAACCCTTACATCTCCTGGATTTAATCCAATAGCAAATGGATGTACCGTCTCATCGAGTCTGCCGGCGTCGAAGTTATAGCCCATTTTAGCAAGAATCTCCAAGCTTAATGCCTTTTGTTTTTCCTTTTTAAAGGTTTTAAACAGGAAGTGTGTTTTGAGTTTATTAGGAGAATCGGCAATCTGCTTGACCAGCGGTACGATTTTCTCTCTTAGGTCTCCAAAAACTTTGTCAAGGATTTCTACGGTCATACCAGGTTCATATAAATCTAATAAAACATCATATGGATTTCCTTGATGACCCCAATATGTAATAAAACGTTTTGTGGCTGCAACCAATTTCTCTAAGTAAGGTCTGAATAACTCAAAATCCGAATTTTCCTTTGCCTGTTCCCAGACAGATTCTGCTTTGGATTGAAGAATTACATATTCCTTGTATTCGTCTGCAGGAATTCTTTTGTTCCGTTCATATTCTTTTTTACATTCCTGAAGGATTTTTGCTGTCTTTTCAGATAGTTTATTCTTCGAAAGTGTTGCTATATATGCTGCCATATCTTCAGAGGTAGACATTTTAAAAACTTCAGAGGAAAGCATGCCAATTACTTCAGACCGCTGATCCATTCCCTGCTTTGGTGCCCCCGTCCTCAGGTCCCAATAAATCAAGCCTAGCGCTTCATTATAGGCACTCATTTTCTTAACATATTCTAAAAACTTCTTCTCAAGCTGCTCTGGAGTCATTCTCATCATAAATCCCCCTTTGTAATAACCATTTAAATTTTATCATATTTTTCAGATAATAGTGTAAATGAAGATGAGAGGAGCAAGCTGAATGAAAGAATTGGTAGGTCATTGCATCACATGTTCAAAGGAAATTTTTTGTTTAGAAGGTTTTTTTAACGGAGTACTAGCAGATGATCGCAAAATGTACTGCTACGAATGCTACGAATCTAATAAAAAAAGTCCGCAAGAATAATTCCTGCGGATTTTTCGATTGACTAGTCTTCGTCTACTGCTAAATCTTTCACTGGAAGCTTCTCTTCTTCGTTATGTGTTGGCTTACGAAGATTAAAAAGTGCCTTTAGACTGAATGCAAGTAACACAACAACACCAATTAAGAATATTGTATCTGGAACTGCACGCCATGTTAAAATGGTTTGGACAATATCCTTTTGAAGGAACTCAGCTGAACGAGACACTGCATAACCATGATCATACGCGTCTTTTAATTGAATAATTCCTACTGGAAGCAGTGAAACAAAAACCATTCCTGCAAGACCGACGTTAAGTGCAATACAGCTGATTTTCACCCATTTATCGTTCCAAGCCTCTGGTTTAACGATATTTCGCAATGAGTACAATAGAACTGCACAAGCAAACATACCGTATACACCCATCATTGACCCGTGTCCATGGGCAGGCGTTAAAAATTGTCCGTGCTCTAAGAAACTTACAGCAGGCAGGTTGATTAAGAAGCCCAATACCCCTGCTCCAACTAAGTTCCAAATTCCAACAGAGATTAAGAACCAGAAAGTACCTTTATATGGGAAGTTATTGCCGCCATCTTTCATTACTTTGTAATGCTCATAAGCTTCTAGAATTAGCAGCGTTAAAGGAATAACCTCCAGCGCAGAAAAAACAGCACCAAGCGCAATCCAAATTTCAGCGGACCCGTTGTAGTAGTAATGGTGTCCAATACCGATGACGCCGCTTCCTAATAATAAGATTAATTGAAAATAAAGTGCTTTTACTGTAGAACTCTTTGTGACAAGCTTCATTTGAACCATTAAGAATCCAATAACTACTACTGCAAATACTTCAAAAATACCTTCTACCCATAAGTGAATAATCCACCAGCGCCAGTAGTCAGCAAAGGTAAAGCTAGTATCAGGGTTAATTAATAAAGCAAAGATGTAGAATGCGGGTACAGCGATTGCGGAATAGAATAATAAGTGAATGAGTCCCCCTTTATCACTTTCACGCTTTAAGCCGCTCTTGAGTCCTCGATATACAATAAATAGCCAAATGAGCATTCCTGCTATTAATATAATCTGCCATAAACGTCCTAACTCAATATATTCCCAGCCAGTGTGACCAAGGAGAAACCAATTGTTTCCTAAGTAGCCATTTGCCCCCAGCCACTGCCCGATCATACTTCCAGCAACGAGAACAACTAATGCCCAGAACAAAATATCTACCAATAGTCCTTGCTTCTTAGGCTCGTATCCACCAACAAGCGGTGCTACATAAATACCCATACCTAACCATGCTGTTGCAATCCAAAAAATTGCAAGCTGCAAATGATAGCCTTTTGTGATATTAAATGGAAGAATATCATGAATCCACTTTATTCCAAAGAAACCATCTGGTTCAATATAATAGTGAGCTAATAATGCTCCGAGCATAGCCTGTACAAAGAATAATGTCAAAACGATAACAAAATATTTTCCAGTTTTAACTTGTGACAGTGTTAGTGGAATTTTCTTCAGGTCTATTTGCGGGAAGTCCCCTTCTTTATATGCCTTTTCCATATCTAAATGATAACGGTAGAACACCCATAATATAATCCCAATAAAGAGAATTAATAACGTTACACTGACACCGCTCCAAAGGATCGCAGAGAAAGACATTTGATTACCTGCGTCTTCATAATATGGCCAGTTATTTGTATACGTGATTTCATCCCCTTGGCGGACAGTGCTTGAAAGCCACGCAGTCCAGAAGAAGAAGTCTGCAATTTGTTCAATCTGATCACCATCAGCAACATAGGCACGATCTTTTTCTGGCATATCTGATTCTTTAATCAGATTCTTCTTTAATCCCCAGCCATCACCTTTAGTAAAAATTTCTTTATAGTATTCTCTCACTTTTTCAAGTCCAAAAGCTTGAGCATTTGTTAAGTCCATTGTATCCGTTCCGCTGTCATAACGATTTTCACGCATTTCTTTGATGACATTATTTTTGATTATAGACTTTTCTTCATCAGATAAGGAAGAATAGTTGCTTTCAAACTTTTCATTAGCTCGATAATCTTGCATTCCTTCAGTATATATCTTTAAAGCCTCAGCCGTATAATCAGGACCCATATATGATCCATGACCTAAAACAGTCCCATAATCCATTAAACCATATTTTTGAAAGACTGCTTGTCCCCCCATAATGGTTTCTCTTGTAAAAAGCACTTCGCCTTTTTCATTCGTAATTTCTAATGGTCTCGGTGCCTGCTCCTTAAAAATCCAATAGCCGCCAACCAATAAAACAGTAAAACTTAGCAATATAGTAATAATCAAAATAGATTTTAACAATGCATTTCGATTCGCCTTTACTACTTTATTTGTTTTTGTCCCCCGCTGTATTTCCATTTCTGTCATCCTTTCTCGTTTCATTACCTTACGTATTCTATCGTTCACAAGATAGTCACAAAGTGAAACTCCTCATGATTAGGTTGTGATTTTTACCACAAACCAGCTGAGAATTATTTTCAATAAAATTTTCTAACTATGATGGAGGTCACATAATTACATTTCGATCACTGCTAAAATGAAGGTAATCAAGAATTACTAATATGAAGGTGATGTTAATGAAGCAAGAGGACATAAAAAAAAGATTATCAGACGTCCCTCTTTTCAAAGAGTTATCGAATAAGGAGCTGGAACCCTTTATAAATATTGCATTGACCCGCTTTTACAAACAGAAGATGTATGTGTTTATGCAGGATGATCGACTTGACCGTGTATTTTTTATTCATTCAGGAAAAATCAAAATCTATAAAACTGATTTTTCTGGGAAAGAACAAATTGTTTCGATACTCGAACCTGGTGAGATGTTTCCACACGCAGGTTTTTTCCGAGAAGGAAATTTTCCAGCCCATGCGGAGGTGTTAGAAGAGGCAAATCTTATTGTCATTCCTATAGACAAATTTGAAGAAACGCTTATTGCCAATCCAGAACTCTGCATCAAGCTTTTTAAAGTGTTAGGAGAAAAAATTGTAGACCTCCAAGGAAGGCTAGAGGCACAGGTCCTTCATAATACCTTTGAACAAATTGTTTTACTTCTTATTAGACTTTGTCAATCTAACGGTGAACAAGTTGGCAGCAAATATCAGTTAACAACGCAATTTACAAATCGAGAGCTGGCAAACATGATTGGCACCTCTAGGGAAACAGTCAGCAGAACCATCAACCATTTAAAAAAGAAACACTACATTAATTTGTGCGAAGATGGCTTCTATCTAATTGACCGCGATGCCCTGGAACAGGAATTATTCTATTAAAAATCATTCAAGGAGCTGTTAAAAATGGAACAGAAGATTATCGAGCTGGATGTCAGAGAAGATTTAAAAAATAAAGTTGAACCATTCCAAAAAATTATGGAAGCCGTTAAAGAAGTAAAAGATAATGATATTTTTATCCTCCATGCACCTTTTAAACCCGTACCATTGTTTGCTGTCCTAAAAGCAAAAGGCTTCACTCATGAGGCAGTGGAAATTGAGGAGAAGCACTGGAAGGTTACTTTTACCAAGAATGCCTAATTACTTGTTAGAAAGGTGATTAATATGATTTTAGATAATAGAGGGTTAGAACCGCCGCAGCCAATGATGCGGACCCTTGCAGCCTTGGAGAATTTAGATAAGGGTGAAGTACTAACAATTATTAATGATAGAAGACCGATGTTCCTATATGAACAGCTTGAAGAACTTGGCTACAAGCAAAGAACAGAACAACAAAACGACGGAAGTTTCAAAATTGAAATCTTCCGATAAGAAGGTGAAAAATTATGCTTCCTCAGACAATGGGAAGTGAAACAAATATTAAGCTTCCATTCTCATTTATTATATTTAGTTTACTAGCACTAGTGGTATCACAGATCCTTATCCTAGTGAATGGACAAATGGTTGTGAATGGCAGTTTTCGAATACCAGCGATTTGGTCAGCCGCACATTTACTGGTTTTAGGCTGGGCTCTAATGGTGGCAATGGGTGCGATGTATCAGCTTGTACCCGTGGCTTTCTTAACCCCCATTTGGAATGAGAAATTTGGGTTTATCCAGTTTTTTGTTACTGCTATTGGTATCACTTCATTTTCCTGGATGTTATATATCTCGCCACAAAACGCTATGATTCCAGGAATTCTTATGCTGCTCGGTATTTTAATGTTTTTATTGCAAATGTTGATGACCCTCAAAAAACAGGCAAAACCAAATATCCTGACCGCATTTGTTGGAACTGCACTTGTTTGTTTATTCTTAACGATATTCTTGGGAATCACATTGATTTATTCATTACAAACAGGATTTGGTGCTGCATACTATCAAGCTATTTTTAAAAGCCATCTTTTAATGGGCGTAACAGGTTGGTTCACACTATTAATTTTTGGTTTTTCTTATAAAATGGTTCCTATGTTTTCATTATCACATGGGTTTCCAATGGTACATGCTCGATTTGTATATGGTCTTTATGCTGCCGGTCTAGTGATTTCATTACTATCATTTTTCACCGGAAATGAAACGCTATTAAAGGCAGGATTTTTCTTACTGTTTGCAGGTTTTTCCCTATTTAGCTGGCATATCTCTATCATCATTAAGAAGAGGCTGAAGAAAAAACTTGATCATTCATTTACATTTGCTTTAGTGGCAATTGGATTAGGGAACATCATTCATCTAGCAGCCTTCATTGCAATATGGAGTGAACAAAATTCAGCCCTGATGGGTCCGTTTATTTACTTGTATTTATTACTGTGGATCGTCCTCAGTATTATGGGATATTTATACAAAATTGTTCCGTTCCTTTGGTGGACATATAAATACAGTAAGGAAATCGGAAAAAAATCTGTACCATCCTTAAAAGATATGATGAATGAAAAAATTGTCTTTCCTTTATTTTCACTATTTGTAATTGCCGTATTTCTTGTATTCTTTTCAATCGTTTTTGAAACCATACTAATTTTTAATATTGGACAATTTACCGTTTCCCTTGTATTTATCCTAATTGCAATTAGTATCCTTAAAGTCTTAAAAAAATAAAGAGGTGTTTAATGATGTATCTTAAAGATAAAGTGATTGAAGCGTTAAAAAGTGTATATGACCCTGAATTAAATATAAATGTTGTCGACTTAGGATTGATTTATAAAGTTGAAGTAACGGACGAATATGACGTAGAGGTTACCATGACGTTGACCACACCTGGCTGCCCTCTCCATGACAGTATTACAAGAGGTGTAAGGTATAGTGTTGAAGGAATTGAAGCAACAAGGAACGTTGAAGTAAATCTTGTTTGGGAACCTGCATGGTCGCCTGAGAAAATGACAGCTGAGGGGCTTCGTTTATTAGGGAGATAAGAAAAAGGTCAGCCTGTGTGCTGACCTTTTTACCTTATACTTCTACTGCTTCTGTCGGCAGAACATCTTTAATTTTCTGCAATAATGCTGAATCGGTATTTTCATTTAGCATGATATGAACAGTGCCTCGATCGTTTTCACTTCTAATTAATCGACCTATTCCCTGTCTTAAGCGCAATAGCATATAGGGTAAATCGACTTCCGTGTAGGGATCACTAACACCGTTTCGCTTAGCCGTAAATACAGGGTCGTTCGGAGGAAATGGCAATGAAAATATTATCACATTTTCCAATGATCTCCCAGGAATATCTAACCCTTCCCATAGATGAATCGTGCAAAGAATGGCATGCTCTTCATTTTGAAACTTTGAAACAAGCGTGCTTATTTCTTCATCCCCTTCGAAGTACACAGGATACGGAATATTCCGGGAAAGCTTTTCTTTAAGGCTTTTTAATTCATTTTGATTGTTTAAAAGAATAAGCGCCCGTCCTTCTGACTGAACAATCTTGTTGATGACATAATCGAGCTTTTCGTCCGACGAGTTTCGATTGAATTTCGGAAGGAATACTTCCATTTTTTCATCGTAATCAAAAGGTGAATCAACTGAAAAAGATAAATACTCTTTAATTCCCAAGCTATTTGCAATGTAATCAAACTTCTTGTCATTCGATAATGTCGCGGATGAAAAGATGAACGGCTTCTTTTGTGAGAATACTTCATCCCTCATAACTTCTTCAACCATTTTCGGCATAATCACCAGTGACCGTTCATATGCCTTTTCTTCAAACCAGGTAATCCCGTTCATTTCTTTAAGAAAAAGTGATAATGAGTATGTAATCTGTTCTAAATATTCCTCGACAATTTTCAAGTCATATTCATTGATAACATATAATTCACTTTCAAAGACAAGCTCCTCTTCGATTGCCTGGAGCCTATTTAGCAGGGTTGTACCATATTGCACTAAAGAAGGATGCATGGCAATCATTTGTTTTTCGGAACCTTCTGTAGGGACAGCGTGCTGTGACACTGCACTAAAGAACTTATCATTGTCTAAAAGTGCTTCCTCGATCGTATATAACGTTTTTTCACGTACTTCATTTTCCATCAGCCTTGTTAGTAAGGTTTCTAGCGTAGAATCAGTAAAACGATAGCTTAACGCTTTCTGCGCAGCATATTCAAGCAAATGTCCTTCATCAAAAACAACCGAAGAGTGGTCTGGCAATAACGGCAGCTGCCCTTCGCGCTTTCGTGATTCTTTAGTCCAAATATGTTCCATATAAAAATCATGTGAGCAAATAATTAAGTCCTTTGCGTGGCGGTAGTAATCACGATTTAAAGTGAGTCCGCAACGGTGTCTTTTTTCACAAGAAAAACAGTCCTGAACCATATCCCAGTTAATTTTACCCCATGTTTCATCCGACAAAGAAGGATAATCCCTGCGGTCGCCATATTTTTCAAATTTTTGCATAGAGCCATCACTATGAACGAAATCTGGTAATTCCTCATAAATTCCTGCTATGTCATCGTTAAAGTCTTCATGCCTAACATAATCCAGCTTTTTTAAGCATAGATATTGGTCCCTTGATTTTGCCAATCTAACATCAATATTGAGCCCAAGTACCTTTTCAAGCTTGGCAATGTCACCTTCTTTTTTTACAAGCTGTTCGATTAATGTTTCATCTGCGCAGGCAATAATGGCTGGTCTATTGGTGTATCTGGCATACATAATCGCATAAAGTAAGTAAACAATGGTCTTTCCAGTACCTACTCCGGCTTCTGCAAACATAACCTTTTTGTCTTTAAATGCTTTTTCCAGCTGGAATGCCATAAAGATTTGTTCATCACGTAATTCAAAACCTGCCTCTGGTAAAATATCATAAAATAAGTCACCAATCCATTCACTCAGCTTATCATAAAAGGATTCAGTTTTGGATACTACAAATGGAATACGGTCTTGCATATCACCACTCCTATAACGAATTAAATGGAGCCTCTTTCAATAGGCTCCAATTGTTGTAAACTGTTCTATTCAAATGAACGGGGAGGTCTTTTTCCCCAATATTGATATAGGTCTGTGCGGATAAAGCCATTAAACAGCTTCCGCTTTTTTGTAGCCGGTTTCCCATAAAATTGCTCAAACTGTTCATTAGAGGTCATAATGTAGATGGACCAGGTATCCAGCTTACTAAAAGCCTGTCCCATTTCTTTATACATTTGCTCAACAGCTTTTTTCTCACCAAGTCTTTCTCCATATGGAGGATTGCCAACAATCACGCCATATTCTTTGATTGTTGTTATATCTCGTACTTGCATTTGTTTATATTGAATGAGATCACCAAAACCTGCCTCAAAGGAGTTTTCTTGAGCAATTTTGACCATACGATGGTCAATATCAGTCCCCATAATATCCAAGGGTTGGTCATAATTTGCCAAATCCTCTGCTTCAGTTCGTGCGTCGTCCCATACTTTCCCCGGAATCCAATCCCAATTTTCTGACACAAATTCTCGATTAAAGCCGGGCGCAATATTTTGTCCTATCATGGCGGCTTCAATTGGAATCGTTCCTGAACCACAGAAAGGATCAATAAATGGTTTATCAGGTTTCCAATTCGTTAGTGATACCAAGGCAGCTGCGAGAGTTTCCTTTAGTGGAGCTTCACCCTGATCAACACGATATCCTCGTTTATGAAGTCCTTGACCGCTTGTATCGATGGTTATGGTTGCCACGTCTTTTAACAATGCCACTTCAATTCGAAAATAAGCACCAGTCTCTTCAAACCAAGAACTACGCTTATAATGGCTTTTCATTCGGTCCACAACAGCCTTTTTCACAATGGCTTGACAATCTGAAACACTAAATAGCTTTGACTTTACTGATTTTCCGGTCACAGGAAACTCGGCATCTTCTGGGAGATACTTTTCCCAGGGCAATGCCTTTGTTTTCTCAAATAATTCATCAAAGGTATAGGCTTTAAATTCACCGACTTTTATTTTTACTCTGTCAGCTGTTCGAAGCCACATATTACTACGAGCAATCGCGTTTTCATCACCTGTATAAATGACCTTTCCATTTTCCACTTCACACTCATAACCAAGAGCGCGCACTTCTTTTGCTACTAACGCTTCGAGGCCCATTGCAGCGGTAGCAATTAATTGATATTTTCCCATTTATTCCACCCTTAACTTTTTTACCTTATTATGTATGAATAGCAGCTGGTCTATCATACCATTATAGACCAAAATCCGTAAGCCCATGCACCCTGTTGATTTGCACTCCATTACATTTAAACAACCCACATTAATCTTTACCTAAAAGTAAAAAGACTCTCCTCATTAGGAGAGTCGATACCGTTAACTTTATTGGCATTAATAACGTTCTATAAGCCATGTTCTGTACCAGAGTACTGCAAACGGCGTTAAATGCCTCGTACCTAGGTGGTAATCATCTATCTACAGATTCAGGTGAATCTGTCCTTCTCCTCGTTCAATTCCTCAGAGAAAGTGCCCCTACCATTATTTGGGTTTCTCGCTCGTGGGGTTTACCTCGTTCCACCCTTTTCATTTCTGAAAAGGCTCCGTCACTGTGGCACTTTTATAGGTATTCATACCATATCCGTATGGACTTAGGTATTTTCCCGGCCGTCAGCCAAGCCATTGGCTCATGGCTGCCCTAGCTTATGAATTGGCTAGGCACGAACACTACGAGCATCTCAGCTCGTGCGAGCATGGACTTTCCTCTACAAGCAAGCAAGGCTCCTTGCAGCGATTACCCGAACGTTATTAATGAGTACTTTCTTATTATATTCATTTGTATTTTATTAATCAATGGTTTTAATTAGGAAATCATGGGACTATCTGTTAATCGTATAGTTTATTGCCAAAAACATGTTTCTCAAGATTTGATAAACGCTTTAAAATATCAAAGTTAGTCGTTCCTGCAGGCTGTGTTACCGGCTGTCTTCTAGATGTTTCTTCCAGCTGTTTACGTAAGCGGAGATTTTCTTGCTGCAGATCTTCTATTTCCTGTTGAAACACTTCATAATCCTTGATAATCAAGTCCAAATACTTATCAACATCTTCTTGTTTATAGCCTCTAACACCGGTCTTAAATTCTTTTTCTAAAATATCCTTAGCGGTCAATTTCACTTTATCGGACACCATTCAATTCACCTCAAGTCATTCGCCAATCATTACCTATTATTTTTTCAAAAATATGCGATTTTGTCAATTTTTCTTTCTTTTGCCTAATAATCTGAACGTTTTAATTCTTCTTCTTCTACGATTACTTGTAAATCATAAAAAGTGATAAGCCGTATTGGATAAGAGTGTTTGGTTTGATATTGTACTGCCAATTCGTATATGTACTTTGGGCTTCCTTCTTTCTCTTGATCGTATAAAAGAAGCAGTCCGTCACTTTTTTCAATAAAAAATTGATTTTTTAAACGAAACTGCCAAGGTTTTTCATACCCTTTTTTTGTTACAGAATCGATGTAGTCTGCTTGTGCTAAGATTGATTTATACCAATCTGTGTTGTTTTCACTCCAAGAGGCTTCTTGATCTAGAAATGGGGTGATAACAGCCAGTTTTACATCAGGAAATTCTGCTTGTAATTCGAAAACAACTTCAGCAGCCCAAAGTTCAACACCAAGTTGTCCACTAATCAATACCCACTCTAATCCCGCTTCCATTAATGAGATTAACTCTTTCTTTATGGCCGCTTTAATAAACATAACAGCAGGATGATCGTTTTTAAATATTCCTAATTCAAACGGTTTGTAACCTGATATGGCTAAAACTTTAATCAAAGTTATGCTCCTTATTGGCGTTTAGAGAGCCATTTTTTTATAAACATATCAAAATAACCAAAAAAAACAAGGGCGGATTGCCCTTGTTAGTATTGTTATCTAAAACGTCGCGGACGAGGGAATTGACCTGGCGCCATGCCTGATCCCATTCCTGGTCCCATCATGCCTGGTCCCATTCCTGAACCCATGCCTGGTCCCATCATACCTGGTCCCATGCCCGGTCCCATCATGCCTGGTCCCATGCCCGGTCCCATCATGCCTGGTCCCATGCCCGGTCCCATCATGCCTGGTCCCATATTTGGCGGCATGTTGTTCCCTGGAGGTAATGCATTGCTTTGAGCTCCAGCAACAGCTGTTGGTGCCGGTGCCGGCATACCACCTGGACAGCAGTTAATGTGCTGGTTACAGCACTCCTCAGCGCAAGAAGCAGTAGTTGGACAATAGTGTTTATGCTGGAACATATGATGATTAATAGTTGTTATATGTTTTGGATGAATATGCGGAACCACCGTTGTTGAGAACGTGTGGTTTACGAAATTTTGAGTCGGATGAATGACTGGCGGCGCAAAATTAGTTCCAAGATACAATTTAAGCTCTCCCTTCAAAAATATATTCTGTTTACATTAACAGCCTATGATAGGAGAGAAATTCTTGTACTAAGGAAAATACCTATTTTTCATGTATCTGATTAAGAATAACTTCAAATAGACAACTGTCCAGCTCAAGTACCCCATGATACGAGTCCATAACAGACTGGGGACTGGAACTTATTATAGCATCGAATATAAGTTATCTTTTAAGCTTGAAAAAAGTACTGCAGTCAAACAAACGACAACAAAAAATAAATACAAGATTGCTTTATACATCGTATCTACCTCATTTTTGTTTTATAGTCGTTTTTTACTCACAGTTTCATATTTTACAACTTTAAACTATAAGAAACAATATAGTTTTCTGCATTTAAATGTGAAATTTTTGTTACAATACATCAAGGTATGACGAACCGTTGCACTTCATTTGAAATTTAGCGAATTTGCCCTCTAATCGGGTCAATCTTGATTCAAGCTGCTGCTGAACTTTTTGCGCAGGAGTTTTAGTATTATTAATGATTTCAACCGCCTTTTGGCAATAATTCAAAGCACGCTTATAATCTTTTATTTTGTGCTCATAGATTTTAGCCGTTTCAATGCATGCTTCAATACTCAACGTCGGATTTTCAGCGTCAGCCACTTCAATAAATAGCGGTAAACCAGTTTCCCAGTTTTGTTCTTTTTTAGCTTGATAGGCAAGCGCAAGTTTTGCTTGTAATGATGTGAAATCGCTGCCTCCTGCAAGCTTTGTCAAGACCTTTGCAGCTTCACCCTTTTCACCGAGTGAAGCATACCAGCGTCCGACTTCAAAAGATTCTTTTCGTGTTTGATTAATGTCCCTCCCGCAAAGTTGAAAGGTTAGGTGGGTATATAGTGTAACAAGAGATAAGATATCAATTTCATTATGCTTTATAATTCCAAGCATTCCATCAGGCTGTTTACTATCAACGAAATCAAAATAAATCATGGGAGCCAAATAACCCGGGATATCATCTTGCCGCTCAATCCCTAAGACATCTTTTTCGACCACAGCTAGCTTAAGACGATCTAATTTATGTTTCCAAAGTCGTTTTGCTGCATGAAATAAATCAAAATGACCAAAAGCAGGAAGCTTGGGTACATGATCCCTTACAAGGGTATGCCTTGTTTTTACTTGCGGCCAGTCAAAGGATTTTCCATTATAGGTGACTAATGTTTTGTAATTTACCTTCTCCAAAAAGCTTTGATACAGCGGGACTTCTGCACCAGGATGCGGGAGTATATGCTGTCTTAGAACAAGATTTTCACCAATGACACTTGCATAGCCAAGTAAAAAAATCGTATTCCCTGCTCCGCCTCCAAGTCCTGTCGTTTCAGTATCAAAAAAGAATAATTCTTCAGCAGAATGCCCCTCGGCTGATAATGGATGGCTGATAGGCTGTTTATTCCAAATATCAATTGCTGTAAGAAAATCATGAAAATGGTAATGTCCATGCTTTTGTGTTAAAGGATATTTTACTTCACGAATAAGACAGTAATCTTGATCTAAGAAATATGGGGCGACATTTTCGCTTTCCCATTTAGGAAGGAATGGTATCTCAATCCTTGCAGTCTCAGGAGGAGGAGTATTGTTTATTACTGTGGCTCCTCCTGTCATATGCGGTTTTAAACGATTCAATTTATTTTTTAATGACATTTCAGCACTTCCTCGTTTTAATTGGAAGGATTTAAAAAAGCCTCGATTATTTTTAATGTATCCCTCTTTGCGGTCTCACCGGCTGCGTCGGTTCCGATACATGAAGGACAGCCTGATTGACATTTACAGTTATCAATCATTTTTTTCGTTTCCGCAAATACAACTGACATTCCCGAATGAATTTTCTCACTTAACCCTATACCGCCAGGATAACGGTCATAGAAGAAAATTGTCGGCTTCTCATTATGATCAGCCTTAACCTGCGGTATCACATGAATATCTTGTGGATCTGCCATGACAAATAGTGGTGCAATATGATTTAAAGCATGTGCTGTGCCAACGAGCCCCTGTTCTAACCGCTCTTGCCCCATTTCTGCGAACGACTTATTTAACGAAATCCAAGCTGCGCTCGTGTGGAGTTCTTCTTCAGGGAGGTGGATTGGACCAGAACCGATATTTTCATGGGTCTCGAATTTTATTTTCTTAAAGATGGTAGCCATTGCCCGAACGCTTACATCCCCATAGCCAACTTCTGCATACTCCATCTTTTTAAGCTTGTCCTCTTCTAAAACCTTTAGTTGCACAGCTAAATTGGCATCTGTAAAATAGTCAACATCTACTTCCCGCACAAATGCCTTCTTTTCATCCCAATCAAGCTTTTCTACTTGGAATTGGGTTCCTTGATGCAGATAGATAGCTTCATCATGCAGCAGCGTCATGGCCGAGAAGCGGTCCATTTCTCCGATTACTCTTACATTTGCCACATCTGATTGGTCGACAATGATAACATTTTCTTGAGAAGCAGAGCGCAAACTAATATTATGAGCAGGGAACGAATCATTCATCCAATACCATTTATCGCCGTTTTGGTACAGAATACGTTCCTCTGTCAGATATTCAAGCAAATCCTCCGTACCAACGTTTCCAAACTGCTCACCTGCTTTAAACGGCAGCTCGAAAGCTGCACATTTCATATGATCAATTAAAATGATCAGGTTATCAGGATTAATCCTTGCCGTCTCTGGGCTTTTATTAAAAAAATATTCAGGGTTCTGGATAATATATTGATCAAGTGGACTAGAACTCGCAACCATTATAACAAGTGCTTCCCCGTGTCTCCTTCCTGCTCGCCCTGCCTGCTGCCATGCGCTGGAAATCGTCCCAGGATACCCAGTCATAATACATACCTGTAACTGGCCAATATCTACTCCCAGCTCCAATGCATTGGTACTAACAACGCCATAAATATCCCCGGAACGCAGGCCTTTTTCAATTTTCCTGCGTTCGGTTGGCAGATAGCCTCCCCGATATCCCATGATCGATTTAGGACCTAATTGATTTTTAACCAACTCTTGCAGGTAGGTTAAAATAATCTCCACTCGCACTCTGCTTCTAGCGAAGACAATCGTTTGTATTTTATTTTTTAATAATTCCCCCGCAATTTTCCTTACCTCAAGTGTTGCACTTCTTCTAATATTTAAGGGCTTATTTACAATCGGGGGATTATAAAAAAGAAAATGTTTATTACCACTTGGTGCACCATTATTATCAATTAGGGTCATTTTTTCCTCTGTTAGGTTTTCAGCAAGCTCAAGTGGATTGGCAATCGTTGCAGATGTACAAATAAATACCGGGTTACTGCCGTAGTATCGACAAATCCTTTTAAGCCGGCGAATAACGTTGGCGACATGACTGCCGAAAACGCCTCGATACGTGTGAAGCTCATCAATTACCACGAATTTCAGATTTTCAAACAGAGAAACCCATTTTGTGTGGTGAGGAAGAATGGCTGAATGAAGCATATCTGGATTAGTTATGACTACATGTCCAGCCTTGCGGACCTTTTGGCGGATATTTGCCGGTGTATCACCATCATAGGTATAACTGTTAATATCCATTCCCGAGGCCTGGATGATTTCATTTATTTCACTTTTCTGGTCCTGTGCCAATGCTTTTGTAGGAAACATGTAAAGAGCCCTGGCGCTGGGGTTGGATAAAATACTTTGTAAAACAGGTAGGTTATAGCAAAGTGTTTTTCCAGAAGCAGTAGGCGTAACGGCTACAACACTATTACCGGCCATAATCTTTTCGTACGCTGTTCTTTGGTGTGTATAAAGCTTTTCTATTCCTTTACTATTAAGTGAATCTATTAATGCCGGATTAAGGTTATTCGGAAGGGAAACGGTTTGGGCTTCTTTTGCTTCAAGTGTCTTCCAGGTAACAATATTTTCTTTGAAACCATCATTTATTTTTATATCAGCAAGTATATCTTGCAGGTTTTTTTTCAATTTCATAGGATCACCTCGTTATAACCATTATAGCGAATAAACGTTCGCAGAAAAAGCTTGTTAATTATTATTTATTTGTCTGTTACAATAGTATAAGGTATTTTATTTCGTCTGTGGAGGTGGAGCATGAGAATCGAAGATGTTAAAAAGGTGCTTTCTGAGTTCATGCTTTTTAGAGAATTGGATGACTACGAATTAACGAAAATTGCTAACATTTCTATTGCTAGAGAATGGAAAAAGCAAAGTCATGTTTTTCTTCAAGGTGACCCATTAGAAAATGTCTATTTCATTTATAGCGGGAAAATTAAAGTATATAAAAGTGATATCCACGGGAAAGAACAAATTGTCGCTATTATGAAAAAAGGTGAAATGTTTCCTCATGTTGGCTTTTTCAGGAAAGGTAGTTATCCTGCGTACGCTGAAGTTCTTGAACCATCAACGCTTATTACAGTGCCTATTTCAAAATTCGAAGGTGTTCTCATTGAGTATCCTGAACTTAGTATTAAAGTATTTAAGGTACTAGGTGAAAAAATAGTGGATTTGCAAAACCGTCTGGAAGAACAAATTCTTAACAATACATACGAACAAATAATCAAACTACTCATCCGTCTTGGGCAAAAACATGGAAAGGAATTAGAGGACGGAACGATTCTTCTTAAGTCCGAGTTTACCAACCGTGATTTGGCAAGTATGATTGGAACTACACGTGAAACGATCAGTAGAACGCTAACTAAAATGAAAAAGGACGAGCTAATAGAAGTTGATGAACGTGGAAATATGATTATAGATATTGATGTTCTGCTTTCAGAAATTAATTTAATATAAATAACCGCAGCATATACTAGCTGCGGTTTTTCAAATGATTAAGATTTTGATAGCTCAAGCATGTCTGCCATGTCTTCTTGAGCAGTACCAATTAACTTTAAGTTAAATGTTTCCTGGAGAACCTGCAGGACACCTTCAGAAATGAATTCCGGCGGCTTTGGTCCAATACGGATATCCTGGATGCCTAAACTGAATAGTCCTAAAAGAATCGCTACTGCTTTTTGCTCAAACCAAGATAAAACAATGCTTACAGGTAATTCATTAATTTCGCATCCAAATGCATCAGCTAGCGCCATCGCAATCTTTACGGTAGATCCTGAGTTATTACACTGTCCTAAATCGATATAACGTGGAATATTTGTTCCGGGAACAACGCCATAATCAACATCGTTAAAACGGAATTTTCCGCATGATGTTGTCAAAATAACTGTTTCGGGCGGAAGAGAAGTTGCTAATTCGCGATAATATTCCCCGCCTTTACCAGGCGCATCACAGCCGGCAATGACAAAGAAACGTTTTATTTTCCCAGCTTTTACAGCCTCAATTACTTCTGGTGCTAAGCCAAGAACGGTTTCATGATGGAAACCGGTAAGCAGGGTTTCGTCTGAATGTATATCCGCTTCTGGAAGTTCAAGCGCTCTCTCGATTAATGGTGAAAAGTCATCATTAGTAATTTTTTGTACATTCTCAAGACCTGCTACTTCATAACTAAACATTCGGTCAGCATATGTACCTTTAATTGGCATTACACAGTTGGTAGTTGCCAAAATCGCACCCGGGAATTTTTCAAAAAGACGTCGTTGGTCATACCAAGCCTTTCCGATATTTCCTTTTAAATGAGGATATTTCTTTAATGCTGGATACCCATGTGCCGGAAGCATTTCGGAATGTGTATAAATATTAATGCCTTTTCCTTCTGTCTGCTTTAGCAATTCCTCGAGCGCAAATAAGTTATGACCGGAAACCACAATGGATTTTCCTTCAATTTTGTTTTGGCTAACGCGTTTTGGCTCAGGAATGCCAAGACGCTTTGTATGTGCTTCATCGAGCATTTCCATCACACGTACCGTTGCCTTCCCCACCTTCATTGCCATTTCGATATGTTCTTGAACATTGAAATTAGAATTCGTTAATGTCATATAAAGAGCTTCTTGTGTAGTTGTATCAACAAATGAATCCGTATATCCTAGTTGATTAGCATGCGTCCGGTAAGCTGCAATTCCTTTTAATCCATAGATAATGGTATCCTGAAGGCTTGAAATTGTTTCATTTTTCCCACAAACACCAACAACTGTACAGCCGCCAACAGGAGTTTGTTCACATTGATTACAGAACATTCTGTTCCCTCGCTTTCTCGTAAATACTTTTTCATGATACAAATACTAGTAAATTTTTAATGTGACATTTATCACTAAAAACGCAGTTGTAATAAAAGGTTCATAAATTTACCGCTAAAGTATGAACCTGCACAAAGCATAGCCTAATGCATATGATATGGTGAGAAAATACGGAAGTGAGGGAAAGTTTGATGTCTACCATGCCTCCAAGTGATCAAAATAAAAATAAGAAGGTTAAACCTGAGCAGTTTCGAGATCTTTTTAGGACGATGAATGACTTTATTCATGAAAAACCGGTAAAAGGATTTCTACAATCTATTGATGAATTTTTTAATAGTCCGTTTCCAAGTGGAGCTTTTCCTGTTGAGGTTCAGGAAACAGAGGACGAATACATTATTTCAGCTGAGCTTCCAGGGGTTAAAAAGGAGCAAATACGGCTTAATATCTTACCCAATCATGTAAGTATTTCTGTCGAGAATAATGAAATGGAAACAAAGGAAGATTTAAACAATCACTTTTTCCAAAGGAAGGTTTCACAACAAAGACTCTCCCGTACCATTCCGTTACCTATGACCATTAATGAAAAGTTGGTTAAGGCTACTTATCGGGACGGTTTACTGACCATTCGGATTCCACAAGTTAGAGGAAAATCGATTAATATAGAGGACTAAAGAATCAAAATAAAAAACCTCCACATAAACTTTTCGACAAATACACGAAAAGAAAGACGGCTTTTGGCCGTCTTTCTAATTTTTTTATGCTTTAAATATTCCTCCAAGACCTTTAACAAGTGAGGAAACCTGGGTTACTGCACTTACTACCTGCCCCGCTGTATTCACCATCTTATTAACGTCGACCGTGCCATCTTGTGATTTAAATGAATTCATTAGCGATTGAATTCCTCCAGGCTGTTTAATCATTGCATTTGGTTTAGGATACGGGTTCATCACGCTGTATCCGTTCATTTGCGGCATATACTGAATTGGCGGTATTTCCTCCTTAGGCTGCAGAGGATTTTGGAATAAAAATTGTGCACTTTTAGGAGGATATTGCCCCGTTGTATTGGAAACAGGCTGATAAGTCGGGGCGTAGGACTGATAATGCTGCTGAAAGTAAGGGTTTTGTTGTGGATATGGGTACCATTCCATACTTGGTGCTGCTTGGTAAGGGTATGGCTGATTACGCGGAATGGGTTGAAAATTGGATGGATAATTACCTGAGGCTCTTGTATTGATTTGCCCCGAGTATCCATGATTTATATAAGAGTTTGATCTAATTCCACCGTACATGGGCAAACATCTCCTCCGCTTTTTCATTACTACACATTATGTATCAATGAAGTGAGAGGTGCATATTTTCAACTAGTTTTCAATGTCAAAATCCAAAGAACTTTGTCTAAAGTTTAAATATTTTAAAAACTAGGAATCCTTTTTTTTCATGTTACTATAAAAAAAAGATGAAGGAGGAGTTACATATGGACATTCGCTCACTTAAAAGCAAATTTAATCAAAGTCGGGATTACAGCACTGATGATGTTAATGCATTAATGGATTTTGCTAAAAAGGCTTATATTCATAACGAAATTGATATTAAAGAATATCGCCTGCTTGTACGTGAGCTAGAAGCTCAGGGCGCCGTGATTCCTGACAGTTATAAGGAAGACTCCCTCATCGAAAATTCATAATTAATAAAAATTACAGCTAGACAAGCCTATTAAGAGATGCACTTTCTGCATCTCTTTTATTTTTCTAATTCTTTGACAATCTCTCCCAGAAAAAATTCAACTGTTCGATTGGCATTTAAAAATCTTGAGCGGCTTGTTTTCGGAAAAAATGCCTGTATAGACAATTGATCAATATGATCTAAAGTTGTATCGATTTGTTTAAGATGGAGATGTTTTTGCGGATTATTTATTAACCAGCTTTTCATCAATGCTCCCCATTCTTGAGCTGCCTGCTTAACCTCGTCGGCAAAAGGCTTAATTACTTCATGAAAATCATAGCTGGTTCCTTTCTCGCGAGCCTCTTCGTAATATTTCATAAATAAATGGTTATAATTAAGCAGCCTTTTGGTTAATTGAAGTATTTGTTCTGACATGAAAAATTAATCCTTTCTGATATAAAAAATAAAAAGCAGCTTTTAATAAAGCTACTCAATTTGATTTTATTCATATTCTATCGGTAACCAAAAGCCCATTTCAAGTTTTAGTGCTTTTGCGACTGAATTGTTGTGTTCTAAATTTGTTTCATTTGCGGATGGATTCATTTTATCCAGCTTTTCTTCAAGCTTAGAGAGTCTTAGTACGGGTGCCGTTAGTTTGTTAAGTTCTTCGTTATTCATTTGATTGCGAAGGTCTGAGAAAGATGCTTCCAGTACAGTCTCCAATTCTTCTAATTGATCATGTATCTCAGTCAGCATAGAGAGCAGCTTTTCCTTTTCCGGCAATGACGAATTCATCAAATTAAGAACCTCCTCGCGATTATATACTTGGTACTATTCGCTTTCTTTTTAACGCTTCCTCCCACAGTGACAAAACTAGAAGAGATTCGGCAAAGAAAGTGCCAATTTGGCATTTATTACCTTCCTATTCGACACTGCTTCATTTTCGCATGAAAAAAAGGAAAATCGAACAAGCTAAAATCGGAGGTGTTGATAATGTCAAAAAAGAAACAAAATAAAAAATCTGGCGCAGCACAAGTAGAAAATAAAGTTGGCTATGGTGATAAAAAGCTTGAAGGACCAAATCGTCCGGCTGAATAAGAGCATAAAAAGCAAGGCGTTTGCCTTGCTTTTTATATTTTCTTTATATGGGAAACCTTATGTAAGGCTAGCATTAAATCCATCTGATCTGATTTTTCGAAGTACCAGTCTGTTAAGTGAATAGGATGTCGATGTCTTGCTGGAGCGTGCAGCCATGCAGGGGAGATTACTTTATTTTTGCTCCAATCTTCATATTCATAATGATTGTGCTCAATGATTGGAAAGGCTGCTCTTAATATTGGTGTTTTGCGGTTGGTTTTAGTTTTAAAATATTGTTCATAATCAGAACGCGACCCAGTATGTGGTGTTTTATCAGCAAACTCGAAAAAAAGCGGAAATAAACGAGGGTGTGTCAAAATTCTGGCAAGCCTTTTTCCAAGGTTAATTCGTTTTGAAAGTGACTTAAAACCATTGACACTTGCACCATATAATTCTCCCCCACATGTCGGAAACAAGACGCAGCTGAAATGAAGCCAATCCTGAATATTAAAGATCCAAGACCGGAAAACCCTCTTATTATATACAGGATGTTGGATTACGGGTTTATGAATTACATTTTGTTCATTGATGATTAATGCCGTTGTAAGCCGTTCCCGATCTCCTTCTTTCCAATACTTCTCCCACTCTTTTTGGATAAATTCAGAACATTTAAAGAATGGAAGCAAATGAAACATTGGACGCTTTATTTTCGTCGAATATTGATAGACCAGTAATTGGGGATAGACATCGTGGAAAATCAACCAATTGGCTCGTTCAAAAGTTAAAAAAAGATCTTTTCTAGTCTGAGGTTCTAATATTTCCCGAAAAACATGTCCCCCCAGGTCACACATATTCCAACCGCCATTCCTTGATACCATACTGGCAAGGAATGACCATATAATATCGGAATTCTTTTTAAAATAAGTAAAATAGGCATCCGTCCTTGATATATTATCAAGATTTTTTTTATCCGTTTCAGCTTTTATTTGACTGATGGTCTCAATCTCATGTATTGTAAAATGATTCATATTCACCTTCTACTTTCAAATAGGTAGTTTTTGAGAATGTATGAAAAAAGAATCATGCCTTTTGTCAAGAGTCAAGGTACATTATTTTTATTAGCGTGTGTTTACTAAATAATTTTATACACCCCATAACTACGGAGATTTGATATGATAAGTAATAGCTTGAGAGGTGCTTATCATGAATTTTAATTATCCGAACGGAAAAAGGTATATTCCAAATGTTACCGAAACACAAACCAAAGCAAAGAAACCAAGTAATCCCTCCTATAGTAATAGAGGTATGACACTTGAAGACGATTTGAATGAGACCAATGAATATTATCGACAGAGAAAAATTGCTGTCATCCACAAAAAGCCTACACCTGTTCAAATTGTGAAAGTTGATTATCCGAAAAGAAGTGCTGCTGTTATTAAAGAAGCATATTTCAAACAAGCGTCTACCACTGACTATAACGGGGTATATAAAGGTAAATACATCGATTTTGAGGCAAAGGAAACGGCAAATATTACCTCGTTTCCATTGAAGAATTTTCATCAGCATCAAATTGAACATATGAAGGAAGTGGTTTCGCAAGGTGGAATCTGTTTTGTTATTCTCCGTTTTTCAAAGCAGGAACAAGTATATTTACTGCTGGCCCAACACTTGTTGAACTTTTGGGACAGAATGAAAAATGGGGGGAGAAATTCCATTACAAAGGATGAAATTGAGCAATTAGGGACATTCATACCACTTGGATTTCAACCAAGAATTGACTATATTAAAATAATAGATACACTTTTTCATTTTTAAATGAATGAAAATGGCTGAAGTATGAAAGGAAGGAAACGAACATGGCAGAATCGAGAGAGGAGCGCCGTAAAAAACTACAACAGTCCAAAGGTAAACAGAAAGCGAAGAAAAAACCCGGCGGGATGGTTAAAAAGATTTTACTAGTCCTTGCAGCCCTTGGAATTATTGGTATTTTGTCTGGCGTTGGAACTTTTGCTTATTTAGTAAAGGATACTCCTAAACTTGATCCGAAATTATTAAAAGACCCCATCTCCTCTAAAGTTTTAGATAAAGATGGAGAACTGATTGCAGAAGTGGGTTCGGAAAAACGTGAATATGTAAACTATAAGGACATACCAAAAATTGTTGAAGACGCCGTTTTAGCAGTAGAGGATGTACGATTTTATAAACACCATGGTTTGGACCCAATCCGCTTGGCTGGAGCGGTTATAGCCAATTTCCGGGAAGGATTTGGTTCTGAAGGAGCAAGTACGATCACACAGCAGGTTATCAAGAATTCTTTTTTAACTCCTGAAAAAACCTTAAAGCGAAAGGTACAGGAGGCATGGATGGCCTATCAGCTTGAACAAAAATATACAAAACACCAAATTTTCGAAATGTATGTGAATAAGGTTTATGTATCCGAAGGGAGTCATGGACTAGCGACCGCAGCAAAAATATACTATGGGAAACCATTAAATGAGCTTACTCTTCCTGAAGCCGCACAGCTTGCCGGAATGCCGCAGAGTCCAAATAATTACAATCCTTTTGACCATCCTGATTTAGCAGAAAAAAGAAGAAATATTGTACTAATGTTAATGGAGCAGCATGGCTATATTACCAAAGAACAGTTGGAAGAAGCAAAAAGTGTTCCAGTGACAGCTACATTAGTTAAGGAAGAAGATAGAGTTAGAGACGAAAAGCCTTTTGATTCTTTCGTCGATGCAGTTATTGATGAAGTTGAGGAGCAAGGGGACTTTGATATTTTCTCTGATGGCTTAACCATTCATACTACACTTGATCAGAATGCACAATTACATGTGAATACCATACTTAATACAGATGAAGTCATCAACTATCCGGATGCTGAATTTCAAGCAGGAATTGCTCTCATTGATACCAAAACAGGTGAAATTCGTGCAATTGGCGGAGGACGTAATCAAGAAGTGAGTCGCGGTTTTAACTATGCAATTGATACACAGCGGCAGCCTGGTTCGACGATTAAACCGGTTCTTGATTATGCTCCTGCTATTGAATACCTTAATTGGGGTACCTATCAGACAATTGATGATAAACCGATTAAGTATTCCACAGGCCAAGAATTTGGTAACTGGGATAACAAATATATGGGCCCAATATCTATGCGTACTGCCTTGCAATATTCTAGAAATACTCCTGCGGTTCAAGCACTGCAGCAGGTTGGTTTAGAAAAGGCTAAAGATTTTGCCATAAATCTCGGTATTCCATTAAAAGAAATCTATGAATCCTATGCCATCGGCGGCTTTGGAGACAAAACAGTAGGTGTATCTCCTCTCCAAATGGCTGGGGCCTATAGTGCTTTTGGAAATAATGGAATGTATACGAAACCTTATGCTGTTAAAAAAATTGAATTGCGTGATGGTACAGTCCTTGACACTGCACCAGAATCAAAACTTGTCATGAAAGATTCTACTGCATTCATGATTACAGACATGTTAAAGAGTGTACTTGTTTCTCCAGGTACTGGTACGACAGCAAGAGTCCCTGGTCTTCCAATTGCAGGGAAAACAGGTACCACTAACTACTCAGAAGCGGATATGAAAAAATGGAATATAACTAGCAGCAAGGTTGTTCCTGATGCATGGTTTGCAGGATATACAACCAACTACACTGCAGCTGTTTGGACCGGTTATTCTAGTATTAAAACGCCTATTCAACCAGGTGCGGATCAGAAAATTGCCCAATTAATCTTTAAGAATCTCATGGAATATGTTTCAAAAGATATTAAGACACCTGACTTCCCTGTTCCAGACACCGTGCAAAAGGTTAGAATTGAGAAAGGTTCTAAGCCGCCTGCATTAGCAAGTGAATTTACTCCGGATAGTGAAGTTATTATAGAATATGCCGTGAAGGGTCATGCACCCAAAACGGTATCAGAAAGATACAATAAGATTGCAGCACCTAGCAATCCAAAAGCAATCTATGATGCAGCAAAAAACAACGTGACCTTGACATGGGATTACAACAATCCAGACAATGGTAATGTTCAATTTGAAATTACCGTTACTGATGGTGTTACACCAAAAACATCAACGGTAACAGAAAGAGTCGTTACTCTTCAGAACCCAACACCAGGTGCTACGTATAGCATTACAATTACAGCCATTTTGGACGGTAAGAGAAGTGACCCTGCTTCAACCTCAGTAACTATACCTTTACCTCAACAGGATGAAGAGGATGAAGGTAATGGGAATGGCAATGGTGAAGGTAATGGCAACGGCAATGATACCGGTGAAGGTAATGGCAACAACGGTGACGGTGACGGTGGCGGTGGTGATGGTACTGATCCTGGAACCACTGATTCTGGAAACGACAATGGCAATGGTAACAACGGTAATGGTAATGGTAATCCAAGTGGAGGATAACTCCGATAACAAAAAAGCGTCTAGCCCTTTTGGCTTAGACGCTTTTTTACGATATTTTTCTTAGCAAAAAGCTTTACTTGCTCGGTAAACAACTCCGAAAGCTGGCGGTAAGAGTGAAATAGGTTTGGCCTCGAAAGTATATAAGTTAATCTCTCTTCAAGATTAACCGGTTTTACTTCTAGTAAACGAAATGAAATAGGTTCTTTAGAATAAACTTGTTGATCATTTGACCAATATAAAAACTGAATGAAATAACCTATTCCTTTCTTCATGAACGGAAGTGTGGATTGTTGATTCCGATTACGATATAAAGTTTCTAGTTCTGATTTTACCCCATCCCAATTGGCTAATAAGAGGGAAATATTTTCTTCCGAAGCTGCTGCTGAATCTAGCTCCACTAGGTAAGGGTTAATTAGTTCTTTATCCATTGACTATTTCCCTCCCTTTCATTCGCTTTTTACCTTCTCTGCATAGTTGTAATAAAGGGCAGCTCGGGCACTGTGGATTTTGTGCTTTACAATGATATCTGCCAAAGAAAATTAACCGATGGTGAGTAACAGACCATTCATCCTCGGGTACTTTCCTCATTAATGTCTTTTCAACCTCTAATACAGAATCTTTCCAGCGGCATATGCCTAGGCGTTTGCTTACTCTCTCAACATGCGTATCCACGGCGATTGCTGGAATATTAAATGCCACTGATACGACAACATTTGCCGTTTTCCTCCCAACTCCCGGCAGTTTCGTTAATTCATCACGATCACGAGGAACCTCGCCCCCGTATTCATCAAGTAGTAATCGGCACAAACTTTGGATATTCTTTGCCTTATTTCTGTAGAGTCCTATAGAACGGATATCATTTTGTAATTCCTCGAGAGATACTTCTAGATAGTCCTCTGGTGTTTTATATTTTTTAAATAATTGCTTCGTAACCTTGTTGACGAGGACATCCGTACATTGTGCGGACAATGCCACTGCTATCACAAGCTCAAATGGATTTGAATGTATAAGTTCACAATGCGCCTCAGGAAACATTTCGTCCATTTTATCTAGACAAAAACGTATTTGTGTATTGTTTAACAAAGAGTTTCACCTGCCATTAGTAATAAAATTATTTGATTTTAAATGGAAACAAACGAGAGGAAATTTCCTCTCGTTCAGTTTGTCTATTGCTCGAGCCAATTGTAAAAGGGCACTGAAGTAGTTGTGGAAGCTTGAGTATCTTGAGCAGGTCTAGTTGGTGTTTGCTTTTGGCGAAACTTTCGTCCGTGGTTTTTAGCCTGTTCAATTGTCTTTATGCCATTCTTTTTCCATTCAAAAAGAATCCTATCTATATAGCGGAAATTTAACTTACCTGACATCACCGATTCTCTCAATGCTGCCTTTATAATGATGGGATCATGGTGATCATCATCCATCCACATGGCCAGTGATTCACATTCAAATGGGGATAAGGGCCGTCCAAACTCCTTCTCAAAACACGTATATAGATCACTTTCATCTGCCTTCTTGGAAACTTCTTGAGTCTGTTTCGTCGTCATTAAAAATTGTTCTACAAGTCGTTCCCATAATGGTTGAACAGAGTATTTCTCAAACATAATTCCTTCTGTTGAGTATTCATCTATGATTTTAATAAACCCTTTTTGGATTAGTCTTCGCAGAATATCGTTGCATTCCGAAACGGTAATCGTCATACGTGAGGAAAGCTCTTCTGGGGTCGGGAAATCATTTCCCTTTTCTATAAAGGTAATAATATTTAACAAAAGAACAAGTTCATATTCATTAAGATTCATATTACGGTACTCAGAAAATAATACAACAGGAACCGTTATATTACCTTCCTGAAGCCAGGATAATAAATTTGTTTTCATCTTTATGACACCTCTTGATTAGTATAACATGAACAGACACTCTGAGTAAGAGGATTGGAATAACCAGTTTTTATAAGAAAAGTAAAAAGCCTGCAAATGCAGACTTTCTTTTGGTCATCCAATATTTTAATGTTGACGTTTTGATTCAACAAAATCCTTTATTCTTGCTACTGCTTTCTCTAGTAAATCTAGAGAGGTTGCATAGGATAGACGGATATTATCAGGTGTACCGAAGCCGGAGCCTGGAATTACTGCTACCTTAGCCTCCACTAATAACGCTTCAACAAAAGCATCGACATTCGGATATCCTGTTATTTCAGCTGCTTCCTTAACATTTGGATATAAGTAAAAAGCTCCTTGGGGCTTTACACAGGTGAAACCGGGTACCGAAACTAATTGATTATAAATGACTTCTAATCGATGTTCAAATGCCTGCCGCATTTCTTCTACTGGCTCTTGAGGGCCATTATAGGCTGCAATAGAGGCATACTGTGCTGTTGTCGTCGGATTAGAGGTACTATGACTCGCGAGATTTGTCATCGCCTCAATAATCGCCTTATTTCCGGCTGCATAGCCAATACGCCAGCCTGTCATAGAGTGTGATTTTGAAACGCCGTTAATAACGATTGTCTGCTCCTTTAGTTCTGGTGATAGCTGAGCTATCGATACATGCTTATGATCACCATATATAAGCTTTTCATAAATCTCATCTGAGACGATTAGTATATTTTTTTCAAGGCATAATTTACCTAATTCCTGCAGTTCCTCTGCTGTATAAATAACACCAGTAGGATTACTTGGCGAGTTGATAATAACTGCTCTCGTTCTTTCAGAAATGACCGAAGCTAATTGGTCAGGCGTAATCTTAAAACTTTGTGACTCTAATCCCTCTACGTATATGGGAACGCCGCCTGCCAATTTAACTTGTTCAGGGTAGCTTACCCAATAAGGCGTCGGAATAATAACCTCATCACCTTCATTTAAGAGCACTTGAAAAAGCGTGTATAACACATGTTTCGCACCGTTTCCTACAATGATTTCATTTAGTTTATAAGAAAGATCTTGGTCTCTTTCAAATTTTTCAATAATTGCTTTTTTTAATGCAGGCAAGCCAGCTGACGGGGTGTACTTCGTATGTCCTTCGTTCATTGACCTTGTCGCTGCATCTAATATATGTTGTGGAGTGTTATAATCAGGCTCACCAGCACCTAAACCAATCACATCCACTCCTTGATCCTTTAATTCTTTTGCCTTTGCTGTAATTGCTAATGTTGTTGATGGTGTTAGCGCGAGTACCCTATTTGCTAATTGAACTGCCATTTCCTTCTCCTCCTGCTCCAATGAAGCTATAAATTTTCAATTTTTTTTAGCCATTCACCAGTTTCAAAATGGACATAATAATAATTTATTAAATTATTTTCAGAACGGTAATATATTTCCCATAATGGGATATTATTTTCCATTCCTAATTTAACTGATATAATCTTTTTTGGACTTTTCTCTTCCAAAAGTCTCTGTACAGCATCTTCTTTTGAGATTCCATTATTCTGTTTATCCCAAATTACTTTCTTGCTCTTCTCAGGAATCCATACAATGATATTTTCACCTTTTTTATTTTTTCCCTCGAGAACACTAACGGTCTCTGTTCCGTGGTAGATATGGAAATCCTCCACGTCAGTAAACTGGACCTTTTCTTTAGCCAATGAAACAGCTTTTTCTTGTGCTGTACTTAGAGGCTCCTGGGCACTTGCATATACTTTAACAAAAACCCCTACACAAATGGCAATAAATAAAACTAGAAATAAAATTATTTTTTTCATTATACTCCACTTCTTCCAGCTACGGCTCCTAACTTTTCCGGCGTTTCAATCCGTCCTACAAATCCAAAGTACAGGATTTGCAGTGCCGGCTTGTAAGCGTCGGTCAAAGTTGGACAGTCGCCTCCGCTTTACATCTTTATGTACGATAAATCGTAAATATAGCTTTACTTTGATCTTCTTTGTCGAGCGCCAAGCCAAACATTAGGTCCTGTTTCTTTAATGTTCGGTTAAGGGCATCAACGATTTTGTATAAGTCCGGACTATGCTGAAGCTTTACAGTCGAGAGGACTTCTATTTTTGATTCCATAGTATTCCTCCTTTATCTCTCTAAAGCAATAATATCAGCTATAGTCCTCCTTTTCTACAGGAAAGGTGAATACTTCATAGTTATTTTCAGTAAATTTTATTGTTATCGTACCATGCTTCTTTGTAAAAAAGACTTCTGACCATGTATCCTGGAGATTATAGATAATATCTGGGTCAGGTTGGTGCTGCTCTGACTCAAACAAAATCGATATTTGCGGATTAACGTATTGAATCAATCTCTCAGATAACGAATCTTCCTTGGCCCAGTTCGGTACTTTAAAAATTGTAACATCATCTAAGGGTTTCTTTAATAAATTTTCTTCCACATGATCACTAGAGGAAGTCATTAAAAAAAGACGGTGCTTAAAAAACTGCAGCGTAAAATCGATTCCTTCATTTTCTCCTTTTCCTGCAGATAATACCTCTGCCTTTAAATCAGTGATCAGCTCTTGAGTTGTACCCTCGTTCCATGCAAGCACTTCTATTTCTAAAAAGGGTGCAGTCATATTTTTTAGTTCGTTTATTATCTCAGGAGTTGCAATCAATTTCTTTACATTATATTTTGGTATAATTTGAGCAAGTTGGTCAACAAAAAGATTTTGACGGCTGGTAATAATTAATGTTGAAACTTCTTTTACGCGGTATCTTTTAAGAATCTCACTTAAGTCCTCACTTGTTTCTTCTCCACCCGTATTTACCAAGATATTTTCTCCATTAGAGCCTTGAATAAGGGTGGCTTCACCGTCACCTAATCCTAAAAATGTAACAGCAATCTCATGGTCCTTCAAATTTAAATCGATTTTTTCAACATTACCATATTCAAAAGAAGAGGCACTGCCGATTGAAGATAACTGAAAAAAGACTGCTGCCACAAGTAATAACATTTTCATACACATACCTCCCATATTATTAGGATGTGTAATTTTTCCAATTTCATTATAACCATTTATAAATTATTTCAACCAACTCATCAATATTTCCCTTTTTCATCGGTACATCTGGAATGGATTTAAGAAAAGCCTTACCGTATTTAGTTGTAGTAATCCTTTTATCAAAGACCATCAAAATTCCACGGTCATTTTCCGTACGAATCAGACGTCCAAAGCCTTGTTTAAATCTTAAAATTGCTTCAGGTAATGAATACTCCGTAAAGTCATTTCCACCCTTTTGTTTAATAAGTTGACACTTGGCTTCCGTCAACGGCTCGTCTGGGGGACTAAATGGCAATCTGACAATTATCAAGCAGGATAAATCCTCTCCTGGGATATCTACCCCTTCCCAGAAGCTGCTTGTTCCTAGCAGAATAGCTTTATCATACCTTTGAAAATTCCTAGTGAGTCGTGATCGGCTTCCGCTGGTAATCCCTTGAGCGATCATCGCAAAGTCATTGAGGAATCCACTTTCTTTAATAAGCTCATATGTTTTCTTTAACATATCGTGAGCGGTAAAGAGAATCAGCATTCTTCCTTTTGTTGCCTCAGCGATGGTGATAATATGTTCGGTAATCGCAATGACGTAATCTTCTAGACTTGCATTATTTACCTCAGGCAAGTCCTCAGGTATTAGCAGCTGAACTTGGTTTTTATAATCAAAAGGAGATGGGATGGCCATTGTTAAAGTATTGTCTTTGACAAGCCCAATTTCGTTTAGCACGTAATCAAATGAATGATTAACCGTCAAGGTGGCTGAAGTTAAGACAACTCCCTTTTTTACATTAAAAAAACTCTCCTTCAGCGCCGCAGATACAAAAGCAGGCTGGGCATAAAAGGTCGTTACATTCTGTTGTGAACGGAAGTCAATTTCTATCCATTTAACTTCATTAGATTCTTTAATAAAGCAGTCCTGAACCGTCAATCGAAGTTCTTCTAGTTCGTTTCTAAAGGAAATAATTTCCTCTATTTTCCCTTTTTGTTTACTTGTCAGCGATTGCTTATTATTCTTTATCAGCTCTAATCGCTGGGTAATTGCAGTTTGCAGGTCTTTCAAAAGAAAGGCAAACCTCTCTGCACTATGGATAAGCGCGTTACTTGCCTTGCTATTATGATTATGTGAAAAACGCACCTTCGCGCGGTTTAAGCCTCTTCTTTCGGCAGTATTTGATTTTGCAAAATGGGCTGTTAGCTTAAAAAACTCGTCCATTTCGTAGGAAAGATCTGCGGCTAGTTGATTTATTTTTGCAAATGTCAACTCTTCCCTTGAAATACTCAAAGAATCAAGTATCATTTCAAGTTCATAAAAAAGCAGGCGCTGCTCATATTGACCAAATTGGCTTAGAAGTAAACGAGTAGTTAAGTAGTCTAATGACCGGCCAAAGTATTGACTTGCCACTTTCTCGAAATGATGCCCTTCATCAATGACGGCATAGTCAAAGTTAGGCAATAAGGATGTTTCAGCTGATAGATTACTTAATAGCAGGGAATGATTGGTAATGATGATGTCCGCATCCTGTGCTTCGCTTTTAGCTCGTAAATAAAAATCTTGCTCCTTCCAATTTTTATTCATCGAAAAGATTGTATGTTCGTTTTTAATTTTATTCCAAAAAATATTGCCTCCGCTAGAGAGATTTAACTCATCTCGATCTCCGGTATTCGTTTCCGTCAGCCAGACAAGAATTTGCATTTTAGTTAACGTGGTATCATAATTGTCATTTTCCTCTAATAGGGAAAGAGCGAATTTCTCTAGGCTGATATAATGATTCCTCCCTTTCAACAAAACACACTTTATTTCAAAGGGAAGGATTTTCGTTAATAGCGGAATTTCATTATGGATAATTTGCTCCTGAAGCTGAATGGTATGTGTGCTTACTACAATTGGCTTTTTATTCTGTTTTGCAATATAAGCAACTGGAAGCAGATATCCTAGAGATTTTCCAACCCCGGTCCCTGCCTCAATAAGCGTGTGTTTCCCTGAATGGAAAGCATGGTAGACCCCATCCATCATTTGAAATTGACCCATTCTTTTTTCAAATGTGATAAAAGCATTTTTAACCATTTCCACTTTGTCCTCAACGCTATCTGGGTAGTGGTGATCTTCCTGATAGATGCTATCGGTTGGAGTTGTAATACTTTGAGTTTTTTTCATGGCAAGCAAATTGTTGCATATTTCTAACGAATCGTTCCAACTGACACTTGCATGGTCTATCTCTAAAATAATTTCATCTATCAATTGTTGTAGATCACTTTTTAGACCTCCTGAAAGCTGCGAAAGCTGTCGGAGAGTTATTTCCGGTAATTGTGACAACCTATCAACTAGAATAAGAAATAGCTCTGCGGTTACCTGAGCATCACTATCAGCCTGATGAGGGCGGTCATGTTTCAGGTCCTCTCTAACTGCAAGATCTGATAACTTATAGCCATCCGCTGTAGGGAATATGATTCTAGCCATTTCTACAGTATCTAAGACAGATCCATAAAAGCCCTCAAATCCCGCTTGAATTAATTCTTCCTGCAAGAAGGACAAGTCAAATAAAACGTTATGAGCAACGAAATAGGCACCTTCTAATAACGAGTTAACCTTTGGAGCTATTTCTTCAAATAATGGAGCATCTTTCACCATCAAATCATCTAAGCCTGTTAATTCCTCAATAAAAGCTGGGATTGACCTTTGGGGATTTACCAGAGATGAGAAGCTTTCCGTGATTTTTCCGTCTTCAATGACCACAGCGGCAAATTGGATTATTTTATCCCCTTTTTTAGGGTTATTTCCTGTAGTTTCTAAATCTACTACTACAAATTTATTTATCATTTTATAGAACACCTCAAATCTTCATTAAAACGGTATCACAAAAAAGCTAAAAGAAAAAGAAAACCTTATGTAATAGTATATAAAATTATTACAAAAAAAGAAAAAACCCCCGTTCGCAGGGGATCTCTTTACATAATGGTTAATGCAGGTTCAGCATAAATTAGTTCTTTTATTCTGTTATGTTCATCCATAATCGCAACTTTAGGCTGATGGCTTTGGACTTTTTCTTCAGCTACCAAGCAATAGGAGATAATAATAACAATATCACCTTTTTGCACAAGTCTAGCAGCTGCCCCATTTAAACAAATGACACCGCTCCCTCTTTGACCAGGGATGATATACGTTTCAAGGCGTGCACCATTATTGTTATTTACAATTTGAACTTTTTCATTGGCAACCATACCAACAGCATCGAGTAAATCTTCATCTATGGTAATACTGCCAACATAATTAAGATTAGCTTCTGTAACCACAGCACGGTGGATTTTTCCATTCATCATATGCCGAAACATTATTTTGCTCCTCCAATTTCCTGACTGACCTCTAGGATGATATTATCTATTAACCGAACCTTTGAAAATTTAACCGCAATCGCTATAATACAGGTACCAACTATCGTTTCTAATTCTTTTAACTGCGGATACGAATATATCTCTACATAATCAATTTCTCCATTGGTTTCTGAACGAATCATGTTTGAAATTAAACTTGTTATTGTTCGAGGGTTCCGTTCCCCTCGATAGATGGTCTCTTTAGCTGCCGACAGGCTTTTATATAGAGTTACAGCTTGGCGCCTTTCATCAGGCAATAAATTAACGTTTCGTGAGCTTTTTGCTAAGCCATTATCCTCACGGACAATATCTACAGGAATTAATTCAATCGGAAAATTGAAATCGGTAATTAAACCCTCTACCACAGCAACTTGTTGGGCGTCCTTCTTGCCAAAATAGGCCCTTGTCGGAAGGACAATATTAAATAGCTTTGTTAAAACCGTAGCCACACCGTCAAAATGGCCAGGTCTAGATTTCCCGCATAATACATTTGTACGTTCCTGAACGATTACCTTTACGGATGAAGGATGCGGATACATGTCTTCTACAGAAGGATATAAAAGGTAATCTACCCCTTCACATTCAGCTAATGACTGATCTCTATCAAAATCTCTAGGGTAGGTTGAAAAGTCCTCAGTCGGTCCAAATTGCAGCGGGTTTACAAAAATACTTAATACCACAATGTCATTTTCTTCTCTCGCTCTTTTTAATAGAGTTAAGTGACCCTCATGTAAAAACCCCATGGTTGGGACAAATCCGATTGACTTTGATTGCGATTTCAAATTTATTATTTCAGTTTGCATGTCTTGTATCTTAGTAATGACTCTCATTTTATTCCTCCGTAAAGGCCGCTAAGCTCTCTTTCTTTCATCGTAAAGGAGTGCTTATCTTCAGGAAACTGCTCCGATTTTACTTCTTTTACATAGGCTTGTATGGACTCAATAATGAACGGATTTAAGGAATAGTATTGCTTTACAAACTTAGGCACCCTCTCCACACCATAACCTAAAATGTCATGATAGACGAGTACCTGTCCGTCTACATCCACCCCTGCTCCAATACCAATAATAGGAATGGTTACATTCTTAGCTACTTCCTCTGCAAGCTGCTTTGGGACACATTCTAGCACAATCGCAAATGCCCCAGCTTCCTCACATTTTTTTGCGTCTTGCAGTAATTTCATTGCAGCTTTCGCATCTTTTCCTTGAACTTTATAACCGCCTAATACACCCACAGATTGAGGAGTTAATCCAAGGTGAGCACAAACCGGAATACCAGCCTTTGTAAGCGCTGAAATCTGTTCAATTACTCCGTCTGCGCCTTCTAGCTTTACAGCGTGGGCTCCTGTTTCTTGAATTAACCTGCCCGCATTTAGTAAAGTATCCTTATCGGATAAATGGTAGGTTAAGAATGGCATATCCACGACAATGAATGTGTCTTTAGCTCCTCGTTTAACTGCTTTTGTGTGATGGATCATGTCTTCGAGCGTCACTGGCACTGTTGAATCGTATCCAAGTACCACCATACCGAGTGAGTCTCCAACTAAAATTACATCCACTCCTGCTTGCTCTGCTTGTTTAGCAGATGGGTAATCATAAGCAGTAACCATGACGATTTTTTCCTTATTTTCTTTCATCTTCAAGAAATCTGTAGTTTGCTTCATCAACTTTCCCTCCTTTTTAGTAGGAAGAGGGGGAAAAAAGAGCAAATAAAAAGATCCATCTGAAGGCAGAGGATCTTGGTACTCTTTTACATGTTCTATCCCTCTGTCCCGGTCCGTTATACGGATCTAGGCAGAAACCTTTTTAATTGTGAAAATCAGTTTCAGGTGCAGCTCTCAAGGATACCGCCCATTATTTGAATTATAAGAAAAATATTAGAAAACCGCAAGATAATCTTTTCATTAATAAAAGCTATCTTTATAGTTCAATATCCGCTGAGTAGACATGGTGTGTTTTGCCTTGTTCATCTATCATAATTAATACTCCATCGTCTGTAATGCCTTGTGCTGTACCGGTTATTGAATTGGATAGTGTGCGGGCTGTAATTTTTCTTCCAATACTTATGGCATACCCTTCCCATAGAAGCTTTATCGGCAGGAAGCCTTCCTCTAAGTAGACAAGATATAATTTCTCCAGATTCGTGAAAATTCCTTTGATTAAGTCAGATCGGGATACCTTTTCACCTTTCTCAAGGAAAAGTGAGGTGGCAATCTCCTGCAGCTCACTAGGAAAGTCTTCTTTTTTTTGATTAACATTCATACCAATTCCAATAATGATTGAATTAATACGATCCGCTTCTGCTTCCAGCTCGGTTAGTATTCCTGTTACCTTTTTCCCTCTAATGAGGATGTCGTTAGGCCATTTAATTTCCGGCATCAAGCCTGTAAGGTCCTCTATTGCCTGAACAATTGCTACCGCTGTTAATAAGGTTAATTGCGGTGCCTTTGGCAGCGGGATATTTGGTCTAAGAATCATACTCATCCAAATGCCCGTATACTTAGGTGAGTGCCATTTACGGTCCATTCTTCCACGGCCAGCTACCTGTTCTTCTGCGATAATAACTGTTCCTTCAGGGGCATTTTCATAAGCTAAACGATGTGCAATTTTTTGAGTAGATTCTACGCTCTCTTCATAGTGAACGTTTTTACCTATGAAATTTGTTTTTAATCCCAGTCTTAATTCATCAGCAGTTATTTTTTCGGGTGTTTTTACAATCCGATATCCTTTTCGTCGTACAGCTTCTAGTTCAAAACCCTCTTTACGGAGCTCCTCAATATGCTTCCAGACAGCTGTTCTAGAGCAGCCGATCAATTCTGCAATCCTCTGGCCCGATAAGTAGGTTTCCCCAGCATTTGTGAAGGCGTCAAGCAAGTCTTTCCTTAGTTGTGATTGCACTCCATCAGCCACTCCTTTATGATTTTTTTATTATTCGCGACTTTTCCAGTTATTATGGCATGTTCAACCTTAAACAAGCACTCTCTCACCCATGGTCCACCGGTCTTGTTAAACCACTCCATTAAGTCATTTCCCGTTACGTCCATCTCTGATCGTTCTTTAATTGGAAGTCCTTCATACACTTGTAAATAGTGCCCAATGGTACTTTGCTCCTCAATATGTTGTATGACAAGGTAGAGTGTTTCTGTAGAAATGAAGATTTCTTTGGTAGCAGTATATAAATCATATAAGGACCAGCTTGTTTCAAATCTATGGTTTAGATAGTGCAGAATCAGCTGAATCTCCCTAATTTCCTTCAATGGGATTCGCCAGCCTCTAAGAAATTCCTCTATACCCTTCTTGTCGATTTTCAGACAGTAAACAAGCAAAGCCCACATTTCACGTTTGTTTAATTTTTCAATCTTGTACTCTAACATTAATTTAATTCGATCTTCTTGGGTCAATAAACCTGGTAAATAAGAAAGCATATTGGTTAGAAGAACTAGTTCTAATGCTTGTTTACGATTATTTCCACAAAGCAATTTGTCGAACTCAGCTTGTTTTCGTTCAACGGCAATATTCTCAAGTAAATGTATTAAGTCAATCAGTGCATTTAGAGTTTCATCCTCAATTTTGAATGATAACTGACTTACAAAACGCACAGCACGCATCATTCTTAAAGCGTCCTCTTGAAACCGATCAACTGCTTTCCCAACAGTTTGGATCACTTGGTTTTTAATCGAGATTTGTCCGTCAAAGGGATCAATAAGGTTTCCTTCTTTATCCATAGCAATCGCATTCATGGTAAAATCTCTTCGCTGTAAGTCCTCCGTCAGATTCCTAATAAATGAGACTTCTTTTGGTCTGCGGAAATCCTCGTATTCTGCTTCACTGCGAAATGTGGTAATTTCATATGACCGATCTTGAAACAGAACTAAAACAGTTCCATGTTCAATTCCTATATCAACTGTCTTTGAAAATATTTGCTTTACTTCCATAGGGGTAGCTGATGTTGCAATATCGACGTCGTTTATTTCCTTTTCCAAAAGGAAGTCCCTGACAGAACCCCCGACAAAATAAGCTTCAAATCCTGCAGACTCCAGCTTTTTTAAAACTGGCACCGCCGCTAAAAAAGGCCCTTTCATTCTAATCACCCTTAATTTAAGAGCTTAAAATATAATTGCTCATATTGTTCGACAATTTGCTGTGCTCGAAATTTTGTCTTAACCACATTTACACTATTAGCCGCAAATTGCCGATGTAATCGTTGATCACTTAATACCCTGATCGCATTGGCAGAGATTTCGTCAATATCTCCTAATTCACAGATGTATCCAGTCTCACCATGCTGAATAACTTCTGGCATTCCGCCAACATTCGTACCAATACATGGAACCCCGCAGGCCATTGCCTCAAGGGCAACCAGGCCAAAACTTTCTTTTTCCGATAATAAAAGCTTTAAATCACTGATTGAATACAATTCATCAAGATTTTCCTGTTTTCCAAGCAGGTGAACTTTTTCCGTTAATCCTAATTTTTTTACTAATCTGCACACAAGCGTCATTTCAGGACCATCCCCTACTAGCAATAATCTAGCAGGTAAAGCAGCTGATATTCTTGCAAATGTCTTTACAACATCCTGAACTCGTTTAACTGGCCGGAAATTCGAAACATGGATGACAACCTTTTCGTTATCTTTAATTCCAAATTCTTGTTTTAAGTGGTTTGCATTTCTTTTTTGATAAATTCTTTCGTCAATAAAATTATATACAGTTTCAATTTGTTTATCTGGCTGGATAAGTTCATGAGTCTGTTCGGCTAATGACTTTGAAACAGCTGTTACAACATCAGATTTTTCAATCCCAAATTTAATAGCTTCAGTTAGAGATGGATCGTAGCCTAATACCGTTATATCTGTCCCATGAAGGGTGGTGACAATCTTTACGTCCACCTTGGACATTTGTTTTGCCAATATTGCACATACCGCATGCGGGATTGCATAATGAACATGAAGAATGTCTAAATTTTCCCTGTTTGCAACCTCTGCCATTTTACTAGCTAAAGCAATATCATAGGGCGGATATTGAAATACTGAGTATTGATTAACTTCAACTTGATGATAAAAAATATTATGATAAATACGATTTAGTCTAAAAGGAATGCTAGATGAAATAAAATGAATTTCATGTCCCTTCTCGGCCAGCATTTTTCCTAATTCTGTTGCTACGACTCCTGAGCCCCCCACAGTGGGATAACAGGTAATTCCAATTTTTAATTTCCTCATTTTTAATCTCCAATCAAATCACGATTCAAGAGGACTGGCACCTTTGATTTAAAACCTTCAGCAAATTTAACTCCAACCTGTTGACCAAATAATCTTTCCCTTGCTTCAACGGTTTCTATATATCCATTTACAAGCGGTGTATCGACACTATTTTCTGTTTGTTCAAATTGGCTCCTATAGGCCCTTAAAGCAGTTATTTTCTGGTCTATTGTCTCCGATATATCCATGATGAAGTCTGGTTTGTGAAAGCCGTTTATCATATAAAAATAAACCTTTGAAACCTTATGTGGTACTTCATTATTTTTTGTACGATATTTTCTTATCCCAGCAGAAAAGACCGCCTCTTCTACAAGGCGGGCGCAATTTCCATGGTCGGGATGCCTGTCTTCAAAATAGGGAGCAAACACAATTTTTGGACGATATCGTCTAATGATAGAGGCAATCTCTTTTATAAATTCCTCTTTAAGAAGGAGCCCCCTGTCAGGTAATCCTAGTGAAAATCGATCAGAAACGCCCAATATTTCAGCGGCTTTCTTTGCTTCTTGTTTCCTTAATTCAATGGTCCCATTTGAAGATAAATCGGCATCCGTTAAATCACAAATTCCTATCCTTTTCCCACTCATTGTAAGCTTTGCAATACTTCCTCCCATACCGATTTCGACATCATCGGCATGGGCTCCGAACGCTAATATATGTAAGGGCTTATCGCTCATCACTTTCACCATTTTTATGAATGATATTTCTCCACTCTAGGAACCCTTCATCTAAACCTCTTATCAAAAGTTCTGCGGTGCCCATGTTTGTTGCAAGGGGAATAGAGTACACGTCACATAAACGAACAAGAGCTGTTACATCTGGTTCATGCGGCTGGGCAGTTAGCGGATCACGAAAAAAGAAAATAGCATCCATTTTATTTTTTGCAATCATGGCACCAATTTCCTGATCTCCTCCAAGCGGTCCAGACTGGAATCTTGTAATCGGTAATCCTGTTGCTTCTTGAATTCTCATCCCGGTTGTCCCAGTTGCAAAAAGTGTATGCTTTGAAAAAATTGTTTGATAAGCTGTTGCAAATTGTACAAGATCATTCTTTTTATTATCGTGTGCGATTAAGGCTATATTCATGGCAGTACTCCTATTCTAGAATATTTTCAAGTCCATAAACAAAAACATCTTGCTTCATTACTGTCTCTACTGCTATCTTCACACCAGACATAAACGATGCACGGTTATAAGAATCATGACGAATCGATAATGTTTGCCCATCTGCTCCAAATAAAACCTGTTGATGTGCAATTAATCCAGGAAGTCTCACCGAGTGAATACGCATACCATTAAACTCTGCACCTCTAGCGCCACTGATTGTTTCTTTTTCATTAGGATGGCCCTGTTCTTTGAATTCCCGTACAGATGCCATCATTTCAGCAGTTTTAACAGCAGTGCCGGATGGTGCGTCCAATTTTTGATCATGATGCAATTCAATTATTTCGATATCATTAAAATATTTTGCCGCCATTTGTGAAAACTTCATCATTAACACTGCACCAAGGGCAAAATTTGGAGCAATAATACATCCTAACTTCTTTTCCTTACATGTACGCTCCAATTCTTCTAAATCAGCTTTTGTAAACCCTGTGGTTCCAACGACCGGTCTTACATTATACTCCAGCGCTGTTCTGGCATGGTGCATACCTACTTCAGGTGTAGTAAGGTCGATGAGAACATCACACTCAACACTTTGCAGACTCTTTTCAATTGTTGAGTAAATTGGAACATTCTTAATAGACTGGAAACCGTCTAAATCACTTAACATGTGATTCTCATATTTATGGTCAACTACTGCCACTAGTTCAAAATGTTCAGTACTTGTTACCATTTTGACAGCTTCACTCCCCATCCTTCCACGGGGTCCCGCAATTATAATTTTTACACTGTTCATTTACTTACTCTCCTCACTCTTATTTTCTATCCTAGTCCAACGATCCTTGTCTCTTGTATTAAATTTATTCATGACATAATCATGGGCCTCTTCCAAGTCAATATTTAATGAATTGGCCAGGCAAATAATAACAAAAAGAAGGTCCCCCAGCTCCTCGTCAATAGCCTTTTCGGTTTCGCTGGATTTTTTAGGCTTCTCACCATAATAATGATTGACCTCTCGAGCTAGTTCTCCAAGCTCTTCAGTTAGACGAGCCACCATCGCCAGAGGGCTAAAATACCCTTCTTTAAATTGACTTATGTATGTATCTACTTCCATCTGCAGATCTTTGATAGACTTCCCTTTAGGCACACCCTTCACCTCTTTTGATATTTACAAAAGCATCTACTAAATACATTAGCTAAAATAGTTTCGTTTTACAAATATTTTTATATTAAGTATAAACTAACCTTCACAAAATTGCTCTTCTAAGGTTAATTCGCTATAATTAAAGCCGCTGGCTCGGGAATAATTGGCAGAGGAGGAAGGAATCGTGATTTTTGGACTTAAAATGAAAAATGTCTTATTTATTTTAATTGGAACAGCAATTATGTCTTTTGGATTGGTCAATTTTAATATGCAAAATAAACTTGCTGAGGGCGGCTTTACAGGTATAACCCTTCTGCTTTATTTCATGTTCAAATGGGATCCATCATATACAAACCTAATTTTAAATATCCCGCTCTTTTTTATTGGATGGAAATTACTTGGGCGAAACGCTTTTATCTATACCATTCTTGGGACCGTTGGCCTCTCTGTGTTTTTATGGATTTTCCAACGTTATTCAATTGACATGCCGCTAAAGGACGACTTATTACTGGCTGCACTATTTGCAGGTGTTTTTCTTGGAATTGGATTAGGTATTATCTTTCGATATGGCGGTACAACTGGCGGGGTAGATATCATTGCCCGGCTTGTCCAGAAATATGCTGGCTGGAGCATAGGAAGGACTATGTTTATCTTTGATATATGTGTAATTGGAGCATCTGTTCTTACCTACCTCAATTATAGAGAAGCAATGTATACACTCGTTGCAGTATTTATAGGTGCGAGGGTAATTGATTTTATTCAAGAAGGTGCCTATACGGCCAGAGGTGCGATGATTGTCTCAGAAAGAAATGATGATATTGCGAGAAAAATTATGGATGAAATGGATCGAGGGGTTACTGTTCTAAAGGGTTATGGTTCTTTTACGAAAATAGAACGTGAAGTGTTATACTGTGTAGTAGCAAAAAATGAGATTGTACGATTAAAAAATTTAATCACTTCCGTTGACCCGCATGCTTTTGTTTCGGTCACCGTTGTCCATGATGTTCACGGAGAGGGTTTTACCCTAGATGAAAATAAAAAACCGATCGAGATTTAGAAAAGCAATGTCCGGCTGGACATTGCTTTTATTCATTACTTCTATTCATTCCAGTAAAGATAAGGACTAGTCTCAGTAACTCTAAAACAGCTACTGCAGCTGCTGCTACGTATGTTAATGCTGCCGCGTTTAAAACCTTTCGAGCATTCCGCTCTTCTTCATTACGGATTAAACCTAGCGAAACTACTTGGTCCATCGCTCGATTGGAGGCATTAAATTCAACTGGCAACGTGATCACTTGAAAAAGTACAGCCGCCGCCATAAACACAATACCAATTAACAATAGCCCGGTCATTTGAAAAAAGATACCAATCAGAACCAATATCCATGAAAAGTTAGACCCTAAATTCGCTACAGGAACTAAAGCATGACGAAAACGTAAAAATGCATATCGCTGTGCATCTTGTATAGCATGTCCGCACTCATGGGCAGCAATGGCTGTAGAAGCTATGGAATGACCATGAAAATTTTCTGGGGATAACCTTACTGTTTTCGTTCTGGGATCATAGTGATCGCTTAAAAAGCCTCTTCCCTCTTCAACTCCAACATTAAAGAGACCATTAGCATTAAGAACTTCCCTTGCTACCGCCGCTCCTGTCCGATAGCCTGAATTAGCTACACGAGAATATTTCATAAAAGTGCCCTTAACCCTAAATTGAGCCCAGAGCGGTACTAGCATAACAATAAGAAAATAAATTAAAAATCCCATTTTGAACCTCCAGTACTTCTAGATGTAATAATTTATTGGTGAAGTTCAAACTTAATCCTTATGAACTCTAGAACGGTTTTTTCGTATATCCTTTTCACCCTGATATTTTCTCCAGCCTACATAAGAAAGAGTTAAAATGATAATGCTTCCCGTTGAAATAATTACCCACCAAATTGATGGATCTGCCTCGTCCTCATCCATATTTTCAAAAAGATTCTTTAAATCCATTTCTAGACCTTCTAATTCCTGTTGGCTTTTTACGTTATTTACAACCTCTGAACGGTATTCATCAATAAAATTGATACGGGCATCTATTCTTTGAATATTTTCTGCTGAAACATCAATTTTCATACTTGGGTAAATAACGTTGTATAAGGCCATAAAATTATTAAAATTCGAGTGGAAATGCGCGGCATCACCAGTACTAGCCGCTTCTTTAGCTTCCTGGAATGCCGTTAAGATCTGATTCTTCATCTCAGTCCACAATGGCTGATGACTAGTAGCAATCGCATCCACCACTAAACGAAACTTCGTAAGTCTTTGGACTCTTTCCTCGTATTCCATATTTGGGCTTGCTGCAGCCTCCATTGCCTCATCGTGAGATACTGTAACAATTCTTAGTTCATCCATCGTAAAGGGATGTTCTGAGTTGGAAATGTCAGTGAATTGCTCTGAAAAATAACTCAATAGTTTTTTGCCATCTTCATATCTCTGAAATTTTATCATTTGAAGTGCCTCATCAGAGATATTATCTAGCTTCTCTATCGGTGTGTGCTCGTGAGCACTAACCGTCATGGGAGTGAGCATAATGACAATTAAAAATATTAGAACCCATTTATACTTCAATCCTTGTCCCCCCTATCATTACTATTAAAATGTATGAAGAGGTGGACAAGGTTAGACCATCTTTTGCCCTATCAGAAAACTATTTTACTTCTAGTTTTTAAATAGAAAGTTTAAATCGATTTGGCCGTATGACAAAATAATAACCAATTCCTACTGACAACACTGATAGCCAAAAGGTAAAATACCCAATTTGAGGTGTAACTTCATGTAACATATGGTATCGAGGGAGCATGAAAAAGACATAATCAATCACATCATTATGTAAAGTCCAAATAGCTGTAACAATCAAATGCCACCATCTAAAACGATAAAAAGGGGCATACAACAATGCTTGTACTGCCATAGCAAAATGAGAAAAAATTAACATAACTCCGATCCAATCCAATTCTCCTTGAACTGTAAAGACCAAGAGGTTCATTACCACAGCCCATATACCGTATTTAAATAACGTGACCATTGCAAGAGCTTCTATAAGAGGCCAATTTTTCTTCATTAAGAATGCTGCTAAAACAAAGACAAAAAATAAACTAGCAGTAGGACTGTCTGGGACAAATATAAGGAAAATTGGGGGGGTTTCTTTTAACTGCCAGCCATACCACACATACCCATATACCGTTCCTGCAATATTAACGACAAGTAACAGCCATAAAATTGACCTGTTAGCCAATAGAGGATAAATCCATTTCACTACGATTCCTCTTTTCTCATATGAATAATAAAAGCTGACGAAAATCCGTCAGCTTTTATACAATCGTTTATTATTTCCCTAAGTTTGCAATGTATTCAGAAAGCTTTTTCAGCTGTTCATCATCACCCTTAAAGACTCCTGCAGGCATAGTTCCTTTACCTTCTTTTGCAATTGTTGCAATTTCCTCAGCAGATAGCCCTGTATCAACTAACGTTGGGGCTCCAGCTCCACCCTGGAAGCTATCACCGTGACAAGTAATACAGGTATTATCAGAAGCAATCTTATATTCTTCTGATGTCTTATCAACCTCAACGTCAGCAACAATTTTACCGTATTCCTTTGCTGCCTCCCAGTCATGTGTAGAAGCACTTTGCCATGTTAAAAAGGTAATTGCGGCTAACGCCAAAAGCATAAATCCAGTTGCCAAAGGACGCTTACTTGGACGGCGTTCAGGTCCACGATCTATAAATGGAGCTAATAATAACGCACCAAAAGCTAGTCCCGGGATAACCATTGCTCCAACTACTGTATAAGGTCCAGCAGCAAATTCATACTTTAGTAATTGGTATAAAAATAAGAAATACCAGTCTGGCATTGGAACATATCCTGTATCAGATGGATCCGCAATCCTTTCAAGAGGACTTGGGTGTGCAACAGTTAAACATAAAAACCCGACAAGAAATACTGCACCTACCAACCATTCTTTCAAAAGGAAGTTAGGCCAAAATGCCTCTGTTTTACCAGGGTATTCAGAGTAATCTTTCGGAATATTCTTTTTCGTACGTGCCTCAGGCGCTAACACACGGGAATCACCTACGAATTTCATTCCTTTACCGCGATGCATCGAACAATCCCCCTCCTTTATTCGTAAATTTAAGATTATAAGTAGCTCGGAATCAATTTAAGAGTATTATAGTGGTCCGGAAATACCCTGTTTACGAATCATCATGAAATGAGCTGCCATTAATCCAAATAATGCAGCAGGTAAGAAGAACACGTGAATCGCAAAGAAACGAGTTAAGGTTTGAGCTCCAACAATCGTTTCATGGCCCGAAAGCAATGTTTTTAAGTAAACCCCAATAAACGGTACTGCTTCAATAATTTGAAGTGTAACCTTAGTTGCGAACAACGCTTTCATATCCCAAGGTAATAAATAACCAGTTAAACCTAAAGCCAGCATGATGAAGAAAATGAGAACTCCAACAATCCAGTTAAGTTCACGTGGTTTTTTGTATGCGCCTTGGAAGAAAACGCGTAATGTATGTAAGAACATCATTACAATAACTAAACTTGCACCCCAGTGGTGCATACCGCGTACGATTTGTCCGAAAGCTACTTCATTTTGAAGATAGAAAACAGACTCCCACGCGTTTTTGATATCTGGTACATAATACATGGTTAAGAACATACCAGAAAGAATTTGAATAACAGTAACAAAAAACGTTAGACCGCCAAAGCAATAAACAAACGCAGAAAAATGATGTGCTGGGTTAACATGCTCTGGAACTTCATGGTCAGCAATATCGCGCCACAAAGGCGTAATATCTAAACGTTCATCTACCCAATCGTAAATTTTGTTTAACAATGATTACGCCTCCTTTGTCCGTGGTTCAGCTTTTCCTAAATAAAGTAAACCGTCTTTTTCCTGAAATGGATATACATCCAGTGGTGCAATTGGCGGTGTACCCTTAACATTCATTCCGTCCTTTGTATATCGGCCAAAGTGACATGGACAGAAGAATTGATCCGGATGTGCTTCGTCTGACGCCCACCCTACAGTACAACCTAAGTGTTTACAGACAGGAGACAGGGCTACAATATTATCCTGCTCATCCCTATACACCCAGGCAGTATTCGAAACGTCTGAAGTATACCATGCATCCTTTTGTTCGAAAGTGAAATCTACTCGCTGTGGTTCGTTGGTGATATCTTTGATTTTTAATGGAGTTGCTACAAAATCTCCACCTGCTTCGGCCTTTAATACAGGATCAATGGCAAAGCGAACCATTGGCATTAACATACCTGCTGCCATAAACCCCCCTACACCAGTCAAAGTGTAGCTTAAAAATTGTCTTCTTGATACGCGATGCTTACTCATGCTTATCCCCCCTCTATTCACAAGTTAAGTCCATCGGACATAATTTAAACACATATAAAACTAGGACATAACCATGATATATCAATCTTTATCCTAGGTCAATATCATACTATTTTAAAAACATGTTAATCAGCAAAGAATTACAAATTTTCATGCCACTTTTGTGTAAAAAGGGTCAGAAGCTGTTTTACCTGACTTTCAATCATAGATATCTTTTGTGATTCATTCAAGTGCTCGAGCGGCAGGGACGGAAGCCAAATCAATGAACCATTAAGCTCGTCCTCATAGTTCTTCCAATCAATCTCAGACGTTATGTAAAATATATGTTTAAACTCGTTTTTTTCAATATTTTCTTCCCATCTCTTCAATCCATTAATTATATCCTCAAAATGATCACTTTTTAAGTATGTATAGGGAGGAACCAACATAAGTCTTCCAGTAAATTGTCTCTCTAGGTAATTGGTTAGTAAAGTAATAAATTCTGCGCTCGAAGCTGATTGTTTCATTTCATTCCCGAATGAAACAGAATACAATGGAATTACTGCCGTATCCACGTATTCTTTTGCGGTTAAATATGTTTCTATATCCTTTGATACCCACTTCATATATACACCCCCCTTTATTAATCATTAGTTCTATCATATCATTTTTTATTACAAAACATAAAAGGAAAAGAGAGAAAAAATTCAGTTAACAAACAAAATGGAAGCCTGCTTATCGCAGGCTTCCATTTTGTTCTGCTTCCTTGAGTTGATTTAGCTGTTCGGTTAAGGCTCGAAAGGCTGTTTTGTCCTGCTTATCAAGGGCTTCATCAATTAATTGAAGCAGCTTCTCACGTTGAAACCTTTCAATACTGTTTTGCAAAAATTGCTCTGCTATAATCCCGTCTTTTTCATTTACTTGAAGGTGTTTTGGAACAAATGGGTTTTCCTCTAATACAGCAGCGTATTGGTGTGCTTGATTGGATGCATGAAAGTTTAATTGAATAAAAATATCTTCGTCACGATTTAACCGAATATCATGAAAGGATTTTTCAGCATCAGTCGTCATAACATTCTCTTTATAAAAGCGAAACGGTACTTTATCAACACAATGAGTTGACATGATCAGCCCACGCGGACAATACTGTGCTTGCTCTACAAAATGAACCTTCTCCATTAATTGGTCGTGACTCATTAAATAATTTAGAATCCAAACACACTCTCTTCGTTTTAATTGATAATGATTTAAAAACCAGCGAATAAAGTCCTTTTTCTCGTTGACAGAAACAGGGGTTGCCATATGATAGATTCCCTCCTCTGTATATTCAGCTTTTTATTAATTCTCTCTACTGATTAGACGGTCAAGCAAATCAGCATACTCTCCATTTGTTGGATCACCTTTTTGTAACTGTTTAAAAATTTCGGCAGCAAGGTCGATTTTTCCTTCCTCAATTAAAAAATAACCATAATCGTTCAAAAATGCTTCATTATTGTTAAAAAAAGTATATGCACTTTCATATTTGTCTAATGCATCAGAATATTCCTCTAACTTATCGTAGGCTAGAGCAGCATCCCAGAGGAGCTGGGGTTCCTCATCTTCTACAAAATCGAGTTGTGATATTAAATCAATTACAGCTTCATACCTCTCTTGCTGAAAGAAAAGCTTATTTAAAGTTAATGCAGCTTCAGTAAATCCTGGGTCTAATGCAAGTGCCTCACGGAAGTATTGTTCTGCGAGCTCCGGTTTTGCGAGCTTAATGGCAATTTTTCCGCCAAAGAAAAATAAATCCTTGTTAAATTCATCTTGTTTAATACCTTCTTGCACTACGTTTAAGCTATTTTCTAGTTCTTCTTCCCGTTCAAAAGCCTTTGCTAGATGTAGATATAGGGAATGGTATTCTGGGTCCAGCTCTTTTAATTCCTCGAACTTTTCGATGGCAGTCCGATTATATCCTGCTTGAAGTGCTGTAAAGGCGTATCCAAATAGTGTATTAATCTCTAATTTCTCATCATTGGCTCTGTCATAATAGATTAGCGCTTCTTCAAATTCGCCAGAGGCACTTAGAAGCTCAGCCATTCGCTGGTAAATACTCACTCCAGCAATTTCTTGATGTTCCTTTAAAACAGCCTCATATGATTTCAGAGCCTTCGTTACTTCACCTTGTTCACTATAGAGTTCACCAAGTGCAAAATCAATGATAACCTCATCTGGCAGTATATCCTTTGCTTGTTGCAGTTTCCTTTCACATACCTCATATAAACCTTGAACTTGATACAAATCTGCTAAAAGCAAGAGAGATTGTCCAAAGCTGGGGTCGTGTTCGGAGATTTTTTCTAATTCAAGAATGGCTTGTTCCTCATCGCCTGCATCGACTAATATTTCAGCCAGTAATACAAGCAGTTCACCCTCTTCAGGATAAATGGTTAATAGGTTTTCAACTAATGCCTTTGATTCAGCTAAAAATCCAAACTGGAACATTTCTTCAGCAAGAAGGAATTTTTCATCGGGCTGACCTTTGGTTAATACAACATTATATTCATTTATAGCCTCATTATGTTGGCCGTTTTCCAACATTGTAATAATTTTATTCACTCTGTCCATTATCTCTTATCCTCTCGGTTCCCTTAATTAACTATAATGCAAAATAAGATGGGATTCGCACCTTAACATATTCCCCATATCCGGGTTTAAATAAAACCTCTTCCCCTGCACGTACTACTTTCCCCTTATTTACTGTCACTGCAAGTCTATCACTATGATAATGAAATAATGTCATTTCATCAACATTCATGATTTCTCGTGCTTTTAGATATAAATTATAACTAACTTCTGCTCCATGCAACAAACTTGCCTTTTGAGGATATAAACCGATTTTATTTAATACTGGAACGGACAATGGCTGATTCTCTTTCACTTCCTCAAGGACGGCAGGAATTTTTTCATTTTCCATTATACCCTTCCATTTCGACAAAGCCCTTCTTGCATCCTTCCTTAGATGATTAGAAATTAATGGAATCAGCGGGCAATTATAAGGAAAAAGTGCCTCTCTAATCCATCCCCATGGAATCCTTGTTAGTTCATCAAGGTCCTCTACATCGATAAAAATGGCAGGAATCCTTTCTTTCTTACATTTCCTGATAAATGAGGGAGTTAAAAGGCGCAACGGAATTTTTACACTGATTAAATAATCGATAGGACTGCTAATGAGAGCCGTTTTATTTTCTCTTATCTTTTCTGTCAATTCACTTTCAAATGCGATCGAAGTGCAAGTGAGTATTGTGGTACATCCTTTCAAAAGAAAGTTCTCAACCATGTATTTTCGAAATTCCTGAAAGGAGGCAGTAAGAGGTATCCTTGTATCCAAAATTACATAAGACGGGGTCATGATATAAGAATCAGCATTCATTCTTATAAGCTTATTATGGTGTATATGTTCTTTCTTTGCAGCAATTTGGCCCCCCTCAATCAAAAGCGATAATTTGGTAAGTTTCGTTTCCTTGAGGATATTAGCATTTTCAATGATATAACCCATCCTACCACCCTTTTCACAACTTTCCTTCTTAAGACAAGCTATGAATTATTCTTAAAAACTATGACAGGAAAATATAGACAGAAAAAAAGCTGCACAAAGGCAGCTTATTTTTTAAGGCTATTTAAATGATTAAAGAAGTTCGGATAAGAAACTGAGATTGCTTCAGGATCCTCAAGCTCTACTTGGTCCTTACACAGTAATGAGGCGATTGCGAGCATCATCCCAATTCTATGGTCACCATGACTGGATACTTTTCCACCTCTTAGTGTGGATCCCCCATGAATTATCATACCATCATCAGTCGCTTCTATTGAAGCGCCCAGTTTTGTTAATTCCTGAACGACAGTATCGATTCGGTTAGTTTCTTTGACCTTGAGCTCTGAAGCATCCTTAATTATTGTGGTTCCTTCAGCTTGTGTCGCTAATAGGGCAATAATCGGAATTTCATCAATTAACCTTGGGATAACATCCCCCTCAACAACAGTACCTGTTAGCCTTGAAGTATTAATTGTAATATCACCAGCTGGTTCAAAGGAGTTTTCATCATGATTATGAATCTCTAAATTAGCTCCCATTTTCTGCATAATCTCAATGATACCCGTTCTAGTAGGATTTAGTCCCACATTCTTTAACAGAATTTCACTATCTGGGACGATCGCCCCTGCAACTAGGAAAAACGCAGCTGAGGAAATATCTCCAGGGACAAGAATATCAGAAGCAGTAAGCTTTTGACCTCCCTTTATCGTAATTTTACGATTATCCTTTTCAATTTCCCCACCGAATTTACGGATCATTCTTTCTGTATGATCGCGTGATTCCGTTTTTTCAATGATCGTTGACTCTCCCTTTGCTTGAAGACCAGCGAGGATTAGAGCGGATTTTACCTGAGCACTTGCAACAGGCATGTTATAGTGTATCGAATTTAAATGTCCGCCGCGAATACTAAGTGGAGTAAACTCTCCATCTTTTCTTCCGTCAATCTTCGCCCCCATCGTTCTCAGTGGTTCCGTTACCCTTGTCATCGGTCTTTTTCCAATCGACTGGTCACCTATAAGCGATGAGAAGAATGGTCTGCCCGCTAAAATTCCTAACAATAATCTTATGGTTGTTCCCGAATTTCCGACATCCAATAGTTCATTCGGTTCTTTTAAGCCATCAAATCCATTTCCGTAAATCGTTAGGCCATCGTCACTTTCTTCAATTACTACTCCTAACTTTCGGAAACAAGAAATAGTACTTAAACAATCATCGCCTGGGAGGAAATTTGTAACCCTTGTTACTCCTTCGGCAATTGAGCCAAACATAACAGAACGATGTGAAATTGATTTATCTCCAGGTATTTCAATACTGCCCTTTAAACCATTCAGAGTTGGCTGTAATGCTATTAATTCCATTTCATCACCTATATTCAAATCAAATTATGTTCCAATCGAGGTAGCGTAGCTTGAGCAGGCATGAATACACCTTTCTGCTCGCCCACGGTCCTCTTCTGTCTGAAAACTAATAACTAATACTCCGTAAATTTCGTCTTCCCGCGTTTCTAAAATGCGGATGTTTGTTATGCTGATATTTTCTTTGGCTAAATAACCTGTAACCTCAGAAACGACACCAGGATAATCTGGTACGTCAACAAATAAATCGTAAAAGGCAGGAATTGCTCCCTTTTCTCTAACCGGGAGACCATCACGGTATTGCTTCGCCTGCAGAAAATAGCGAAAAATCTCATCACTATTTTCTTGCTCGAGTAACAACTTTACCCAATCCATTTCTTCCTTCCATTTATCGATTAACTCTATCAAAACCTCGCGATTATGAAGTAATATATCCTTCCACATTGCGGGGCTGCTAGAAGCAATTCTCGTAATATCTCTAAACCCGCCTGCCGCTAATCGTGGAATAAGACTCTCACCTTCAGCTAACCTTTCCGTTTGACGGACGATCGATGCCGCAATGATATGAGGAAAATGACTAACAATTCCTGTTAAGTAATCATGGGTATCAGGAGTAACAGTTAAAAATTTTGCATTTGTACCCTTGAGCCATTCTTTAAGCATTTCCACCTTGGAATTTTCAATATGGTCCTCCGGTGTAAACAGATAAAAGGCATTCTCAAAAAGGATTTCTTTTGCAGCAGACACACCACTTTTATGGGAACCAGCCATCGGATGGCCCCCGATAAAGGTGTACCCTTTTTTCTTTAAGCTTGCAGCATTGGCTACAATTTTACTTTTTGTACTTCCGGTGTCCGTAATAATTACTTCTGGATTTAACGATTGCTCTGACAATAAGTGAATAATCGCTTCCGTTTCAATTACAGGTGCGGAAATAATAATTAAATCTGCGGTTTTGGCACCTTCAACAATATCATCAACCACTTCATCAATAACACCTAGCATTTTTCCAAGTCTAGCTTGTTCTTGATTAATGTCATAGCCCATTATGATAGCGTCTTTATGTTCTTTCTTAATACATAAAGCTATAGAACCGCCAATTAACCCAAGCCCAATAACAAAAACTCGGCCTTTCATTGGTAGTCCCCCTAGTTCTCACTCAGTTTCGCTTTAGTTTGTTGTGTTAAAAATTCACCTAATACTTTTAGCACCCCATCATTTTGCTCTGTAGAGCCAACGGTAATTCTTAAAGAAGAAGGAAATCCTAACGCTTTCCCTGATCTAACAATATAGCCTTTTTCCAATAAAAATTGGAACCCTTGATCAGCATCTGCATTGATATCAATTAAAACAAAATTAGTTTGAGAAGGATAATAGCTTAGATTGTGTCTTTCGCAGAAATCATAGAATTGAGTCAACCCTTGTCTATTTTTCTCCTTACAATCTTGAACAAATTCTTGGTCTTCAAGTGCAGCGATTGCAGCCACCTGTCCAAATGAATTAACATTAAAAGGTTCTCTTGCAGGTTCCAATGCTTGAATGATTGACCGGTTAGCAACACCATAGCCGACTCTTAGCGAGGCAAGACCATAAATTTTTGAAAAAGTTCGCAGCACGATTAAATTTGGATATTTTCTTGTTAGTTCTATGGAATCATAATAATCATCTGCAAATACATATTCATAGTAAGCTTCATCCAGCACGACTAACACATGGGGAGGAACTTTATCTAGGAATGGTATTAATTTACTTTCTGAGACATATGTACCCGTTGGATTATTAGGACTGCAAACCCAGACAACATTGGTATTCTGATCAATGGCAGCATACATCTGCTCTAAATCATGTTGGCCATCAAGTAATGGAATTTCCCTTATCTCTGCACCTTCAATCACAGCATTGTGTTTATATTGAGAAAAGGATGGAGTCGCCATTACGGTATTTGCCCCAGGGTGAAGCAGGGACCTTGAAATAATTTGAATAATATTATCCGATCCATTGCCAAATATTAGTTCATCCTGATTGACCTTTAAAAAGGAGGCAGTTGTTTCCCTTAACTTAGTCATATATCCATCTGGATAAATAGCAAATCCTGGTGGATTATTTTGTAGTGCAGATAAGACCTTATTTGAACATCCAAAAGGATTTTCATTTGAAGCTAGTTTAACAATCTCATCTAATTTATATTGTTTTTTAACTGACTCGATAGATTTTCCTGGCTGATATGGAGTCAGTGTTAATAATTGCTCTTTCCATCTCATTTATCTCCACTCCATCCTGAACTAATTTAATACTCCCGCCTATTTGGCCACACTATTGCCTAAGTCAGGTCTTAATACCGTTGCCCCTTCTAAATAAACATGGACAACTTCTTCCTGTGGTACAGCTGTATTTACATGCAACATAACTCGTACACACATTTGTAAAGAATTCGGTACTGATAATTCTCTCATACAAATAACCGGTACAAAGGTCCAGCCGGCAAACTTACGCATTGCCTTCGCAGGAAAAGCAGCATTTAGGTCATCAGTGGTTGAAATAAAAACCGAAGCAACCTGATCTGGAAGAATATTGTTCCCCTCAATTATTTGTCTCAAAAGCTGTTCTGTTGCTGATAAAATTGCTTCTTCTGAATTACAATCTACGGTGATTGCTCCCCTCACCCCTCGAATCATGAAAAGCCCCCCTCGTTATTAAAAATTCTTGAGCTTTGTTAATAAATATTCATCCGAAAGCTCTTGAAGTTTTGGTTTCCCTATTTGCTCTAATACTACAAATTTCACCGTTCCGCCGGCAGATTTCTTATCCTGCTTCATTTTTGCCAGCAATCGCTCACTAGATAAGTGACCTGGAATTTCTGTTTGATACCCCAGTCCTTGAACCCAAGTACTAAACTCTTCTGTATCAAAAGACAATCCTGAAACCTCTTTACTAATTTCCAAAGCAAATATCATACCAATCATTACGGCTTCACCATGGGTGAAATTACCATAGCCCATTTCTGATTCAATGGCGTGTCCTAGTGTATGACCAAAATTCAAGTACGCACGAATTCCCGTTTCTTTCTCATCCTTAGAAACAAATTCATTTTTAATTTGAATTCCTTTTGTAAGTGATTTAAATAATTGTTCAATGGTTAAGGAATCAAGATTATGGATTTCAGCTTTCAGCCAATGATAAAAGGTTGAATCATAAATAAGTGCATGTTTAATAACCTCTGCAAAACCTGAACGAATTTCTTGCCCTGGCAGCGTATTAAGTAATTCTAAATCATAAAAAACAGCTTCTGGCTGGTGAAAAGCCCCAATCATATTTTTTCCCTGAGGATGGTTAATAGCTACTTTCCCGCCAACCGCACTATCGTGAGCAAGGATGGTAGTTGGAATTTGTATAAATGGTATTCCTCTCATGAACGACGCTGCAACAAATCCTGATAAGTCACCTACTGCACCACCGCCTAAAGCGAGAATGACAGATTTTCTGTCGAGTTGGTTTTCTAATGCTATGGACAAGGCATTATAGTAAACATCAAACGTTTTTGCTTTTTCACCACTTGGGGCAGTATATATAACAGGATTCCATTCAGACAGAAGCGGCATGATATGATCGAGATGAATTTTTGCAACTGTTTCATCTGTAATAATTAATATTTTAGTCAGTTTTGAAAAATGATTACGTAAAAAAGGACCGATTTCATTTCTTACGCCTTCGCCAACAAACACATTATAGCTTTTGGAGCTTGTTTGAATTTGTATGGTCTCCATTAAAATTCCCTCGCGTATTCACGCTGACGATTAATTTCTGCAGTAAATGTATCAAAACGATCACTATAAAATTGCTCGATAAGCGCATTAGCAAGTTCCCATGCGACAACACTTTCCGCAACAACCGCTGCTGCAGGAACCGCACAGCTGTCCGACCGCTCTACACTTGCCGAAAATGGCTCTTTTGAATCGATATCCACACTCATAAGCGGCTTATATAGCGTTGGAATTGGCTTCATTACCCCACGAACAACTATCGGCATTCCCGTAGTCATACCTCCCTCAAAACCGCCTAGACGGTTCGTCTTTCGTGTATAGCCATTTTCTTGGTCCCAAACAATCTCGTCATGAACTTCACTTCCAGGCTTTCTTGCAGCTTCAAAGCCGATGCCAAACTCTACGCCTTTAAAGGCATTGATACTTACTATAGCCGCTGCAAGCTTTGCATCTAATTTTCTATCATATTGAACATAACTTCCTATCCCCGAAGGCATCCCAGCTGCAATGACTTCTACAACGCCTCCGATTGAATCACCATTCTTCTTTGCATTGTCGATCGCATTCATCATTTCCTGCTCTACATCAGGATCTGCACATCGTACAGGTGAAAGCTCAGTTCGTTCCTTTAACTCATCCATTGATAAATTGAGGTTAGTTTTTGCCTTAATACCCCCAATTTCGACTACATGTGACACAAGTGTAACACCAACTAAAGATAATAGCTTTTTAGCAACTGCACCAGCAGCTACTCTTACAGTAGTTTCTCGCGCAGATGATCGCTCTAGGACATTTCTCATGTCTCGATGACCGTATTTTATAGCCCCATTTAAATCTGCATGCCCGGGTCTTGGTCGAGTTATTTTACGTTTGACTTCATCCTCTTGTCCCTCTATTAATGGGTCTGCACCCATAATTTTAGTCCAATGCTTCCAGTCATTATTCTCCACTGCTAAGCAAATAGGAGATCCAAGTGTTTGACCATGACGAATTCCAGATGTGATTTGAACCGTATCCTTTTCTATTTGCATTCTTCTTCCGCGGCCATATCCTTGCTGCCGCCTTGCAAGCTCTGTGTTAATATCTTCCGCTAATAAAGGCATTCCTGCTGGTAGTCCTTCTATTATTGTCGTTAATTGTGGACCGTGTGATTCTCCAGCTGTTAAATATCTCATTCCCATTACACTTTCTCCCTTCAACTCATTAAAGGATTTTTATCAATATACCACAAACAGACCAATAAACCTAGTATAATTATCTGAAAATAGCATAAATTGATTGATGATTATTTATTTAATGATAATAACAGTTAATCAATTTGTACACTATTGTTTCTGAAATATTTTTTATTTTTCATATGAATACGCATACAAAAAAGGCACCTGTATAAGCTATACATGTGCCTTTTTCTATCTAAATTAGTAAATCCATTCGTTAACTAGTTTAGAGTACTCCACAACTCCTCCATCTTTAAAAAACAATCCAATTTCACGCTCTGCACTTGCAGGTGAATCTGAACCATGAATAACATTCTTTCCTACAGTCAAGCCAAAATCGCCGCGAATTGTACCAGGCGCTGCATCCTTAGGATTAGTTGAGCCCATCATTTGACGTGCAGTTGCAATAACATTTTCCCCTTGCCATACCATAGCAAAAACTGGCCCTGATGTAATGAAATCTACTAACTCACCAAAGAATGGACGTTCTTTGTGCTCACCATAGTGCTCTTCTGCTAATTCAGTCGGAATATTCATTAGTTTTGCGCCTACTAATTGGAAACCCTTTTTTTCAAAACGAGCAACGATCTCTCCGATTAAATTACGCTGTACACCATCAGGCTTCACCATTAAAAATGTTTTTTCCATGTATTCCACTCCTAATATAGTATGTATAATAATTGCCATAGTGGGACAATCCATGAAGATGTTACCATTTTTTCGAATATTTCGCAAGTCGAAAGCGCCTTCATATTATCAAAAACAATATAAAAAGAGAGAAAACAATTGTTTTACTCTCTTTCCACTAATATTTTCGACGCCCTATAAATTTTGCAATATCACGCAGTGTCTTTTTAGCCTTATTAGTCGGAAGCTCTTCTAGGACCGCTAGTGCCTTATCTAGGTACATATCACTTAATGCGATAGACTTTTCAATTGCACCTGACTCTTTAATAAGGGTAATAATCTTTTGAATTTGAACTGGCTCCATATCCAGCTGAACCTTTTCAATTTCGCAGCGAATTGTCTCATTTTCCATTGCATAAAGAGCAGGAGCTGTAATATTTCCCTGAAGCAAGTCACTTCCTGCAGGCTTTCCAAGCTCCTCTTCGGAAGAGGTAAAATCTAAAATGTCATCGGTAATTTGAAATGCCATTCCGACATAATAGCCAAATAGATACAGTTTCTTATGTACAGAAGCTTCTACATCAGCAGCAATAGCACCGAGCTGGCAGCTTGCTGAAATTAACAAAGCTGTCTTCCGCTTAATTCTTCTTAAATAATCTCTAAGATTTTGATCAAAGCGATATTTGTCCTTTATCTGCTGAATCTCACCAACGGAAACCTCAAAGATGGTATTAGCTAATATTTTATGAGCTAAAGGCTTATTCATATCACTCATGAGTTCAAGTGAAAGCGCAAAGATAAAATCGCCTGTATACATGGCTGTTTTATTGTCCCACTTTGCTTTAACCGTTGGCTGACCTCTTCGCAAATCTGCATCGTCAATTACATCATCATGAACAAGCGAAGCCATATGAATGAGTTCAAGGGCAACCGCAACGTTTTTCATCACATTAATATCGTAACGGCCAAACTTTCCTGCCAATAAAACAAAAACAGGCCGTATTCTTTTACCACCTGCCTGTAAGGTATGCAAAGAAGCTCGTTTCAAAAGAAGAGAATCCGCTTGGATTGCCTCTTCCAATGTTTTTTCGATCGTATTAATATCTGAATTCAAAAATGAATACATCATCTTTAATTTCATTTGTATTCACCAGCTTTTCGTCCTGTTTACAAATCTAAATAAAATTATCTCTTATTACCAATATGAACCGCTGCAGCCCCGCCGCTATATGGTTTATAAAATACATCTTTAAAGCCTGCGGTCTCAAACATTAGAGCTAATTCTTTCATACCTGGGAAGCTGCGTGCCGATTCATTTAACCAAGCATATTCCTGATAACTCTTAGCAAATAACTTACCGAACAACGGCATGATAAATTTGAAATAAAAATAATAGAGCTGTTTATAGCCAAATAATGTTGGCTGCGAGGTTTCAAGGCAAACGGCAATTCCTCCTGGCTTTAATACACGATTCATTTCTTTCAAAACCTGGAGGTAATCTGGTACATTTCTCAGCCCAAACCCTATCGTTACATAGTCAAAACTATTATCAGGGAAAGGCAGCTCCATAGCGTTGCCATGTATTAGATTAACCTGCTTTAGGCCCAGTTTTTTTACCTTTTCAATCCCTACATTAAGCATATTTTGACTAAAGTCCAATCCAGTAACTTCACCTGAAGGACCCACGGCTTCAGCTAGAGCAATCGTCCAGTCTCCTGTTCCACAACAAACATCCAGCGCTTTCGAACCTGGTTTGACATTCATCCGTCGCATGGTATCCTTACGCCATTTGATGTGCTGCTGAAAACTAATTACCGAGTTCATTTGATCGTAGTTATCAGATATTTTTTCAAAAACCTTATGAACTCGTTGTTCCTTAGATTGCTGCATATGCTTACCCTTCTTCCACTAAAGTTTTCGCAATGGTTTGATGTTCGTTAATGATCGAAGTAATTCTAGCTTCAAGCATATCATTTAAATATGGCAGCTGACTCATTCCTTTTAATAGGAACTGTTTTGAAGAATCAAGGTAACGATCACAAATTATTAGCAAATCTCTCTGTTGTTTGTCAGACAAATTTTTAACTGAGTGGCTTTGTTCTCCTATGGTTAATTCTTTCAAAGTTTCAAATACCAAGCTGCTTCCAGCTTCTATAAAAAGCCTTTTCTCATTTAGTAAACGCTTGAAAAAGAATAGTTTAGCAATAAACTCATTCCACAATTCGACTTTAAAACGCTCAGAAAATTTCACCAGTAAAGAGCTTTCAATTTTCTTTATGCTTGTCATTAGATTTTCAATTCCATTTAATTCTTTTTGATAAATGGTGATTTTATGTTCATTAATTTCTTTTACTCCCTTTGAGAGTTCTTTGATCATATTTATATCTTCAGCCTCTGCCAATAACTTATAATACAGGCCGCTATAATAATCCCCAGCAAGGACCGTTAATTGTCTATTTATCTCATCAACTGCAGCATTAGATATACGCTCATGGGTATCAAGGGCAATTTGAATAAGCATAGTTGTCATCGCATAATTTTTCATCTCATTGTAAGACAATTCGAGTCGATCCATAATGGACACGAGAAAAAGCAGTTTGTCTTCATCAATTACTGGCGTCTCAATATATTTTAGCAAGTAAGGATGAAATACTTTTTGCTCAACTTGCTCCTTAATGTCTGTAAACTTTTGTCGAATGTCTGGCAATTTAATCACCCTTGCTTCCCCGAAATTATATGTTTATGACGATCCTTTTGTTTAAACAAGGCAGTGACAATTATATCATAAAAGCTTTTGTATGGGCAGAAATTCACAAAATAAATACATCTCCGCCGTGAAGAAATATTAATCACTAAAAATCATACACAGTAAAAACATTAAAATTATTTTTTCATTTCACTTTCGATTTCACCAAAATGTGTCATTATTTTTGCATTTCCCCTAATTTTAATAGCTGAAGTATGCTCGGTGAACTGGGCAATTAATACCTCCCCTTTATCGAGCTTTTCGGAATGATGAAATTTTGTATCTGTTCCTCTTGTCAAACCAATTACATTAACGCCATCATCAATCGCTTTTATGACAACAAAGTCACTACTTTGTGAATGTCGTTTTTCCATAGTATCACCCCATTAATTCTTAATTAACGATAGTATTTCAGAACGAGCAATGGTATCATTTGCAAGATTACCTCGAACTGCTGTTGTGACAGTCTTTGACCCAGGTTTTTTCACCCCGCGCATTGTCATACACATATGTTCTGCTTCAACAACCACCATGACCCCATGGGGTGCTAATTTTTCCATCATACTATCAGCAATAGTAGAGGTAATTCGCTCTTGCAGCTGCGGTCTCTTTGCCACAGCTTCTACAGCCCTCGCCAATTTACTCAATCCTGTTACGCGGCCGTCTTTTGGAATATATGCTACATGTGCTTTTCCAAAAAAAGGAACAAGATGATGTTCGCACATAGAATAAAATGGGATATCCTTCACCAGAACTAATTCTTCATGGTCTTCACTAAATATCGTTTCGAAATGTTTCTTCGGGTCTTCATTCAGGCCGCTAAAGACCTCTTCATACATTTTTGCTACTCGTTTCGGCGTATCAAGAAGACCTTCTCTGCTTGGATCTTCACCAATTGCCGTTAGTATTAAACGCACAGCTTCCTCAATTTGGGTGCGATTCACTTCAGTCATGCATATTCCCCCTACTATGTATCAAACAAGTATATATGACAAATACATATTAGCACAACCACAATTATGTTCAAAGTTACATAGAAAAAAGGTCATGGAGTGTTACCATGACCTTTTTGCCGAAGCAATAAATTTATGTAATTATTTTACTGCATCTTTAAGCGCTTTACCTGGTTTGAAAGCAGGAACTTTGCTTGCACCAATTTCGATTTCCTCACCAGTTTGAGGGTTACGGCCTTTACGTGCTGCACGTTCGCGTACTTCAAAGTTACCAAAACCGATTAATTGGACTTTATCACCATTTTTCAAAGCATCTAGAATTGAATCAAAAACAGCATCAACTGCTTTCGTAGCGTCTTTTTTAGAAAGTTCGCTTGCTTCTGCAACTGCGTTAATTAGTTCTGTCTTGTTCATGCTATTCACCTCCTCCCAATAATGTAAGTAAAGAATCGTAAATAAGATTACCTATCTACATTTCTAAACACTTTTTCTAATTTCTATACGTCATAGTGCGGTTTTATTGGCAAAGTATTTAAAAATTTCATTTTTTGATATTTTAATCTACTTTTTAATAAAAAACCTTATTATATAAAGGTTTTCAAGCACTAAACGTGAATCTGTTAAAAGATTATCACAATCATTTACGCTTATCAAGAATATTTCATGAAATAATGGTAATCTTTTCTTCAATTCTACAAAATTCTCCTGTTTTTGACTAAACTAGATGTTGATTTTTGTAAAAAAAGAAAAAAGACTCCAACTCGGAGTCTCCAGGATTAAAGAATTATTGCAATTAAACCGCCTGAACCTTCGTTAATGATTCTCTCTAATGTTTCTTTTAGTTTATACCTCGCATTCTCCGGCATTAAAGAAAGTTTCGCTTGGATACCCTCCCTAACGATGGAGCTTAATGAGCGTCCAAAAATATCAGAATTCCAGATGGATAGCGGGTCATCCTCAAAGTCTTGCATTAAGTAGCGAACCAACTCTTCACTTTGCTTTTCTGTTCCGATTATAGGAGCGAACTCAGATTCAACATCGACCTTTATCATATGAATTGATGGAGCTACTGCCCGCAGCCTTACTCCGAACCTTGCACCTTGGCGGATAATTTCCGGTTCTTCCAGGCTCATATCAGATAGTGACGGTGAGGCTATACCATAACCCGTCTGTTTCACCATTCTTAAAGCATCTGAAATATGATCATATTCCGCTTTTGCATGAGCAAAATCCTGCATTAGTTCAAGGAGATGGTCTTTACCCCTAATCTCTACCCCAACGATTTCCTTTAGAATATCATCATAAAGTTCATCTGGAGCAAATAAGTCGATCTCTGCCACACCTTGCCCCATTTCAATACCGGCCAATCCCGCCTTCTCAATGTAGTCAAAGTCACTAAACTGCTGTACGACCCGGTCAACATCTCTTAATCTCTTGATATCTTTAACCGTTTCCTTAACTGCTTCTTGATAGCTTTCACGCAGCCAGTGATTCTCCCTCAAGACCATTACCCAGCTAGGGAGATTAACATTAACCTCAAGCACCGGAAACTCGTAAAGGGCCTCTCTAAGGACGTTAAGTACATCACTGTCACGCATGCTTTCAACACTCATTGCCAGCACAGGAATGTCATACTTTTCCGCTAAGCTGGATCTGAGTGTTTCCGTGCTTGGGTGATATGGCTGAGCACTATTAACAACCATTATAAATGGTTTGCCCACTTCCTTAAGCTCATTTATCACTCTTTCCTCAGCTTCGATATAATTACTTCTAGGTATTTCGCCAATCGTGCCGTCGGTAGTCACTACTACACCAATTGTAGAATGCTCTTGAATGACTTTCCGAGTTCCAATTTCTGCAGCTTCATGGAATGGAATCGGCTCTTCGTACCAAGGAGTGGTGATCATCCTAGGACCATTTTCATCTTCATACCCTTTCGCACCTGGAACAGTATAGCCAACACAATCAACCAGTCTTATATTAACATTAAGACCTTCGTCAACATGGACACTGGCAGCTTGATTCGGAACGAATTTAGGCTCAGTTGTCATAATCGTTTTCCCTGCAGCACTTTGAGGGAGCTCATCCACCGTTCTAGATCTTTCTGCTTCGTTTTCTATATTCGGTAAAACCACTAGCTCCATAAATTTCTTAATAAATGTGGATTTTCCTGTTCTTACAGCACCTACTACTCCTAAATAAATATCACCGCCGGTTCTTTCGGCAATATCTTTGAAAATATCAACCTTTTCCAAGTGATCCCCTCCCGATCATAGAGTAAAGTGGGATAATATTATCCATCAAGATATTTTTGGACAATATATATTTATGACGTTGTCCTACATTGTTATGACAGTTTTTAAAAATTTTTTTACCCCCTTACTATTTGTTTCTAAAATATGCTAGTATCTGTTGTGTCTGAACAGTTGATTGAATGAGGGTCTATGGTAAAGTAACACGGGAGAGACTCCTAAACCGTATTTCTTTAACCTAATTGGTATATGGCATTGTTGTGCCCAAAAAAAAACCCTTCTCCTACAATATATTTCGAAGGAGAAGGGTTATGACTATTTGATTTTCTTATTGCTTTAAAAAAACTGGTTCATTGGTCTCAGGATCCACTGTATATGGCAGTGAATAGGCGGGAACAAACATGGAATCTTCTACAAGTATATTACGGATATCCTCACCCGGAATTACCTTCTCGTCCTTTTTTTTCAGTACCTGAAATAAATCCTGACGGTAATCAACGTAAACTTCCGCATTAGTCGTTACTACAAACGGCAGATTTTGATTAGAGTAAGGACTAATTGCGTATGGCTCCTGCTTATACCCTAATTTATCAAAATCAATTGTATAAACATTATCAGCCAATTTTTCTTTATATGGCGGGTAACCATTAGATTTTATTCTAATATTAATATCACGAATCGTATCAGCCATTCTCAGGTCTAATAGTTTTACAGCAGGCTTGGTTTCTACATCTACCAGGACATATTGAAAGATACCGCCGCTTTCAAATGCATTCCCTGGGGGCTCTGCGATATATTTTGGTGCAATTTTCTTAAATTCTATTGGGTATTTTTGATAGATTGGAGTCACAGCATCTCGTGTTTTTATCGGCAAGATTCCGCCATTATCCTCCTTAAAAGAATCGACCGCCTGCTGAACCGCTGCGATTTGATCTGTATATGGTACTTGATTCTCCGCTAACCTCTCAGAAGGATACATACATCCAGATAAAAACAAAGAAGTTAGAATGAGCAATGTGACAACAGACTTCCAATTCATACAATCACCTATTTTTTCTGTTTTATGTAAATAGTACAATAACTAATGTAATTCCCGAAATGATTAAAAAAATGTAAGCTAGGACCGCAGTAAAAAACTTTAAGACTCCAGTTAATTTATAACGGCTCAAATAAATTGTAATAATAGCAAGGAACATAAGTCCCATTCCTGCAATTGAAATCCACATTTTCAACATACCTGGTGACATCAGGACACCCCCTTATTCCGAAAGCTATTATAACATAGCAGGAGCATTTCATAAAAAATTTTTATTTATAACATAAAAAAACTGAAGTAAAGAGGGGCGAGTTCCTTACTTCAGTCTTAGTGACTAAATAACCCAATCATTTAGGTTCATACTTCACGTGTGCTTCGCTTGCATTGTATGCAACTACGCGGAGAAACGCACTCCATAAATGCCTATTTTTCAATGAAAAATGCACATTTTTTAATCTTCAAGGTTTCTCTCTTCAAGAATATTTACTAAATCTTCCATTTCATGAGTTTTTCCACGTGCCATCAATACATCAACTGCATCTTTAGCATTTTTCCCATTAAATAAAACATCGTAAAGTGCAAATGTAATTGGCATGCTGACATCATACTTCTTGGCAAGCTGGTAGGCTGCCTTCGTTGTCCTAACTCCTTCAACAACCATTCCCATATTGTCAAGTACTTCATCAAGGTTTTTCCCTTTACCAAGAAGATTTCCCGCTCTCCAGTTCCTTGAATGAACGCTTGTACAAGTTACAATTAAGTCCCCGATACCAGTTAAACCGGAAAAAGTGAGAGGATTTGCTCCCATTTTTGTTCCTAGACGGGCTATCTCAGCTAAACCTCTTGTTATTAAAGCAGCTTTAGCATTATCACCATACCCAAGCCCGTCCGTTATACCGGCAGCCAAAGCAATGATATTCTTTAATGCTCCTCCTATTTCAACCCCTATTACATCAGGATTGGTATAAACTCGAAAGTTATGATTAATAAACAAATCCTGTATTTCTTCAGCTGCAACCATATTTTCCGACGAAACCGTTACAGTTGTCGGGTGTCTCAAGCTGACTTCCTCAGCATGGCTTGGACCAGAAAGGACTACCACGGCTTTTAATAGCTCATTCGGCATTTCCTCTTTTATCAGTTCGGATATTCTTAAAAGGGAATCTGGTTCAATCCCTTTACTAACATGCGCAATCGTCAATGGTGAGTTTTGAACCGTGCGCAGTTTCCCAAGTACTTCTCGAATGGCTTTGGTCGGTACCGCTAGTATCACGGTTGTGACACCAGCTAAAGCATCACTTAATGAAGCATACCCGACAATTAATTCAGGCAGATCGATTTCTGGCAGGTATTTCTTATTTGTATGGAACTGATTGATTTCTTGAACTTGTGATTCATTATGACTCCACAATCGGACTTCATGTTCATTGTCTGCAAGGACCATTGCAAGTGCAGTCCCCCAGCTACCAGCGCCGATAACTGCTACTGCTTCTTTTTTTTCCTGCATTTAGCTCACTCCCACCGTAAAATTATTTTCTTTCTCTTGCATAAATTTTTATCGGGGTTCCCTCAAATCCAAATGCTTCCCGGATTCGATTTTCTAAGAAGCGCTCATAAGAAAAATGCAGTAATTCCGGTTCGTTTACAAAGACCACAAAGGTTGGCGGCTTTACCGCTACTTGTGTTGTATAATAAATCTTTAATCGACGGCCTTTGTCCGTAGGTGTTGGGTTCATAGCTACCGCATCCATGATTATATCATTAAGTACACTTGTTTCTACGCGCATTGCATGGTTTTCACTGGCCGTATTGATCATTGGCAGGAGAGTATGAATACGTTTCTTCGTTTTTGCAGATAAAAAAACAATCGGAGCATAACTTAGAAAGAGAAAATGCTCTCTAATTTTTTGTTCAAGTTCCTTCATCGTTTTTTCATCTTTTTCAACAGCATCCCACTTGTTGACGACAATCACAATTGCCCTGCCTGCTTCATGTGCATATCCAGCAATCTTCTTATCCTGTTCGATGATTCCTTCTTCAGCATTAATAACCACTAATACAACATCAGAACGTTCTATTGCCCTTAGGGCACGGAGTACACTATATTTTTCTGTACTCTCATACACTTTTCCTTTTTTTCTCATCCCTGCAGTATCAATAATCACATACTTTTCTCCATTGTATGTATAAGGAGAATCTACGGCGTCTCTTGTTGTTCCGGCAATGTCACTTACAATGACACGCTCTTCTCCCAAAATTGCATTCACTAATGACGACTTACCGACATTAGGGCGGCCAATTAAAGAGAATTTAATAACATCTGCATCATAATCCTGTCCTTTATTCTTAGGAAAATGTTTAGCTGCCTCATCTAGCAAGTCGCCCAACCCCAAACCATGTGAGCCTGACACAGGTATTGGTTCACCAAAACCTAAAGAATAAAAATCATAGATTTGTTCACGCATTTCAGGATTATCAATTTTATTAACAGCTAAAACGATTGGCTTTTTTGATTTATAAAGAATCTTCGCAACTTCTTCATCTGCGGCCGTTACCCCTTCCCTGCCATTTGTTAAGAAAATGATAACATCTGCCTCATCAATAGCGACTTCTGCCTGCTGACGAATTTGCTCGAGAAAAGGTTCATCGCCAATATCAATTCCACCTGTATCAATTACATTAAAATCATGTGTCAACCATTCCCCTGAGCTATAAATTCGATCACGTGTCACTCCTGGGATATCTTCAACGATGGAAATTCTCTCTCCTACAATTCTGTTGAAAATAGTTGATTTTCCAACATTTGGCCGACCCACTATGGCTATAACAGGTTTTACCATTATAATCCATCCTTTCATTCATATGATTACGATTTATTTTGTTATTTTTTATCGTTAAAGCAGAGAAACTCAATTTATATAATTAAGCAATTGCGTACTAATGATAAAGAAACCCTTCTTTTGAAGAGAAGGGTCTAACCATATTATTTTAGCAATGTTATTCCTTTACCGCAACCAGAAAAGCGGAAGTCGCCCGTTTATCGGCGACAAGCAAAAAGACGAGCCGACATGAAGGTTGCTTTTTAACCTTCTTGGCGGATTGGCTTTTGACCTCGAGCCGATGACGACTGCAGCTAGACAATTCTCTAATTTAAAATGAGTTTTAAGAAGATTTTTGTTTCCCTTTCTCCAAAAAATGAAAATGATTTTGAAAGAATGGTCCTGCATTTTCTAGTATGCTCCAGCTTACCAAAAGTATTGTAATTAACGAAATAACATCTAGGTATGCCATAGTCCCAATCGGATAAGAGAATTCAAATTTACTCAGGTAAACGGCATAAAGAATTTCTCCATGCATGCTGCCACTTATAATCATTAACAATCTTTCTTTTAGAGAAGTTTGTAAAAAGATTGCTAAGCAGCAAAAACATACTCCCATCATCCATTCCTTTTGGAATATCACCCAGACCGGATCATAAATGACAAATAGGTTAAAGGCCACGTATGCTATCATTACAATAAACGAACAAATAAAGGCATAGAGCAATGAACCCAGCTTTTTCTTACTAAGAATAATATAAGATAGTAGCAGCATATATAATCCACTAAGATAAAACTCGAAGCTCATAAACTTTACATGTACATTTGAAAGGATAATTAAAATTAAAATAACTGCCGCTAATTTAGTACGATATGGATTTTGCTTATTCATAAAAAAGGTTATGTATACCCAAAACACCCAAAGTATCCAATAAGACATAGAACCTTCCATTTTTACACACCTCCTATTATTTCCATTATCGGTATTCTCTATGTAGTTTCATACTTCCCTGAATAATCTTTCGTCAACAAATTCATGTTAATAGTAGGAGGTGTGGAGGAATGGGAAAGGACCGACAAGAAAAAAAGGTTAAAGCAAGTGGCAGAGCTGGAATAGACCGTGATCAGGCGTTGCATTATCCCGGTTCAACGAAGCTTCAAAGCCCTGAAGAGGCACGCAAATTAAACGATAATCAGTATAGCTGACAAAAATAAGCTCCCGCTGGCGGCGGGAGCTTATTTTATAGTACGCTGGCTGTATATTTTTGTATCAATTCCCCGTTGATTTAACCAATGGTACATTTGACCAGATATCATCAAAGGTGCTCTTTGAAGTTCTTGAATAGATTTAGCCCCTAAAGCGGTCATGATGATGGTTAACTCTTGATGAAGGGACGTGATTTCTTCGAATAGTGCGTCTATTCCTTCTTCAACGAGGATTTTTAGAAAAAAGCCTGCAAAACCAATTGCACTAGCTCCTAACGCTATTCCCTTTGCAATTTCTTCACTAGAGGTAACTCCACCAGACCCAATGATGGACATCGATTTTGAGGCTTGTGAGGCTTCAGTAATAGAGATTGCAGTAGGAATTCCCCATTGATTAAAGAAATCATGTGATTTTTTACTTCGCTTGTTTTCTATCTCCGCAAAATTTGTTCCCCCGAAACCACCGATGTCCACAATTGATACACCTGCTGACAAAAGGGATTCAACGGTTTCTTTACACATTCCAAAGCCAACTTCCTTCACTATGACGGGAACGTTTACTTCTTTTACAATGGCTTCTATTCTTTTTAGAGCGCCAGAAAATTCGCGGTCTCCTTCAGGCATAGTGAGTTCTTGGATGACATTTAAATGGATTTGTATGGCATTTGCGGCAATCATTTCAATCGCAGCTTTGGCTTGAGCAGGAGTTGCTTCACTGCCTAAGTTAGCAATCAACACTCCAGATGGGTTTTCTTTCCGTACTACTTCGTATGTATATCTCTCAGATTGATTTTTCAATGCTGACATTTGGGATCCGACTGCCATGGCAAGCCCTGCTTCTCTTGCTACAATTGCCAGCTGCTTGTTAAGTGTATACGTTTTTTCGCCTCCGCCACCTGTCATAGCATTGATAAAAATTGGCGAACTTAAAGAAAGTCCGCCAATTTTTTGATGAAAGGTGACATCTGAAACATTAATGTTCGGTAAACTTTGATGAATAAATTGGACATCATCGAATGCCGTTGATTGCTTTTGCCCAGTTTCTAGAGCATAGCGAATATGATCCCATTTGCGTTGTGATCTAGACACTTTATATCACCATTATTTTCCTAGATTCTTTAATTTATCGCCTATCATTTCTCCCAGCTGAAATCCTTTTGATTCCTCTGGCAGTTCGTAATCAAAGTTTTCTTCCACTTCTTTTTCAAGAAGATCTTTGATACTTAGTGAAAGTCGCTGTTCTTGTTCGTTCGCATCTAGTACCTTCACTTGAACCTCTTGCCCTTCTTTCAGTACCTCGTGTGGTGTGCCAATATGCTTATGGGCAATTTGCGAGATGTGAACCAGACCTTCGACGCCAGGGAAAACTTCAACAAATGCACCATATGAGACCAATCTTTTAACTGTTCCTGTTAACGTGCTGCCCTTAGGTGCTTTTTCAGCTATTTCAGACCATGGTCCAGGCTGTGTTTCTTTAATAGATAAAGAAATTCTTTCATTATCGCGATCAACACTAAGAACCTTAACTTTTACCTTTTGACCTTCTTGTACTACATCTGAAGGTTTATCAATATGTTGATACGACAATTGAGAAATATGAACAAGGCCATCGATACCGCCAATATCAACGAATGCACCAAAATCTGTAATTCTTTGAACACTTCCATCAATAACAGAACCTGGAGTAATACTGCTAAGAAGATTTTTCTTTTGTTTACCCTTTTCTTCTTCTACTACTGCACGGTGTGATAGAATCAGACGATTTTTTTCTTTATCAAGTTCAACGATCTTAAAAGTTAAATTTTTACCTTTATAATCTGAAAAATCTTCAACAAAGTGAGCTTCTACTAGTGATGCAGGTACAAAGCCTCGTACGCCAAGGTCAACGACAAGACCGCCCTTTACTACATCCTTTACTTCCGTTTCAAACACTTCTCCGTTATTGAAACGATTTTCTAAGTCTATCCAAGCCTTTTCCGCATCTACTTTTCTTTTTGATAGAACAAGGGCATCCTCTTCTACTTTCAATACCTCAAGTTCTAATTCATCGCCTTCTGAAACAACATCAGAGGCTTTTTCAACATGAAGACTGGAAAGCTCACTAATTGGAATAATACCATCATGTTTACTATCCTGAATGTTCACAATAACTTGCTTTTCTTCTACTTTGGTAACTTGTCCAGTGACTTTATCACCAATGGTATAATTTTTCACTTCAACTTGGTTCATTTCTTCCGACATATGTATTCCTCCTTAGTCCACTTACTGCTAATAAATTATATAATATCAAAATGATAAACGAGTGAATATTCTAATAAAATCTCTTTTTATTAACTTCTTACAAATAGAGGATTTTGTCAAGCAGAACCTACCGGTGCTCCATAATAAGTTTATGAATTTCTGCCATTATTAATTCTGTTACCTGTTCTGCAGAGGCCTTTGAAGCCCTCATTTCCTCCATTGGAATTGGCTTACCATAAACAACCTTTAACTTTTTTAAACTTTTATATGGACCAATTATGGCACAGGGTACCACATCCGCATCAGTTCTAAGAGCAAAAAAACCCGCTCCCGATAGCCCTTTTCCGATTTCACCTGTTTTACTTCTAGTCCCTTCAGGAAAAAGCCCAAAAACATTTCCGTCTTTTAATACCTTTAATCCTGCTCTTAAGGATTCCCTATCTCCCTTTCCTCTTTTTACTGGGAAAGCGTTACATTTTCTCACGATATTCCCTAATACAGGCACGTTGAATAATTCTTCCTTTGCCATAAAATGGACAGGTCTAGGAGCCGTGATACCAACGACTAAAGGGTCAAAATTATGAATATGATTTGTACAAAGCAACACTCCGCCGTCTTTAGGGAAATCCTCAATTCCAATGACTTCAATTCGATACCACGGTTTAAAAACACCAGCAACAACTGATCTTGCAAACGAATAAAACGTCACACTTATCCAACCCTTTCATGCACGAGAGCCATTATTTTTTCTACTACTTCTGGAATCGTCAAGGATGTTGTGTCAATTTCAAATGCATCGTCTGCTTTTCTTAATGGTGCAAATTCTCGTTCAGAATCTATTTTATCACGACGGGCGATTTCTGCCTTTAATTGTTCCAAGTCTGAAGGATAGCCTTTTTGGAGATTTTCCGTATGGCGTCTAACAGCTCTTTCTTCTACACTTGCAAGTAAGAAAACCTTTACTTCCGCATTTGGAAGCACATGTGTCCCAATGTCCCTGCCATCCATCACAACCCCTCCATTTACGGCAAAGGATTGCTGCATTCTCACCATTTCTTCACGAACCCTCTGATGCTTGGCTACTATCGATACCGAATTTGTTACTTCCGATGAACGTATGTTTTCCGTTACTTCTTCTTGATCAAGAAACACCAATTGACCTTTTGGTGAAGGGAAAAGTTCTAATTTTGTTGATAACAGAGTGTCTAAAAGTGAGTTTTGATCTTCTAAGTTAAGATTATTAACTAGTGCTTTATATGTTAAGGCACGATACATTGCACCTGTATCTATATAAATGTAGGATAGTTTTTCTGCCACCACTTTTGCTACTGTGCTCTTACCGGCTGCGGCAGGTCCGTCAATTGCGATTGATAATTTCTTTTTCATAGATCCTCCTAAGTTTACTCATGTTCGTCTGATGCACTCTCTTTTATTTTACCATAAGAAAGCTGAATGCCTCTTTTTTTTAACATTTTTCTATTTGATTTTCTTATATACTTTTCCCACTTTGAGAACAAAAAAAAAGCAGGAATCCTGCTTTTTAATCACTAAAGGTTTGTAGTATTTCGGTAAATGTATTTTCATTTACACCTTCATATTTTGTTAACTGTTCTAATTGCGGAAAAATATCTAGTTGATGTAAGAATAGCTGAGCGAAAAAAAGAAAGATAAATTGGATTATAATTACCTTTATTAATATTCTCTCTATAATCTTCATACCATCACTCCAAATTCCAATTACTACTATTATTGGAGTGATGGTATAATTTTATTCCAACACCTTATATAACTTCATCGTATACTTCTTCGGCATTTTTTAGTTTTTCTACTTCCTCTTCGACTCCGTCTGCTGCATTAATGAAGATTCTATAGGTATCGTCACCTATGGTTCCTAAGAATTCATAGCATAATACTTCTTTGTTTAAGTCGTTAACAATCACGGCTTGTCTCTCTTCCATTACTTTTAAGTTAGGATTTATTTTTGCTCGAGCTTGTTCACTGGTTAGCACGGGTTTTACAATTTCTCTTTCATCATTTAATGATTTCAAATATTCCTCTGCAGAAAAACCAATGATGTGGCCATTATCGAGTGCCACTTCTACTTTGATAGCTTCAGGATAAATTCTTATATTGTTTTCTTTCCTTACGAAATTAAATACACCCGTATTATCATATTGAGTACTTTCGAACAACTCGAGGTTTTTATACCCGTTCTCCTTTAGAAATGCTGCAGCTCTTAAATTCGCATCGTTTAAACTAATTTTCTGCTTGGCAACATCTCTATGATTAATAAACCATATAGGATACCCTGCTTTTTTGGTAATATCCATACTTCCTTCTTGACCTGTTTTCTTATTTCTTATCGAGATACTATAAAAACCATAGTCAGACCCTTTTCCATTCTCTGTCACTTTAACTTCCGCATTCCCGTCAAATTTCATATATTTTTTCGCAATGCTGATGGCTTCTTTTTCTGAAATTGTTTTCCCCTTAATTTTTTTAAAGTTGTCATCCTTCTTTTGCAAGTTTGTAAAACTCGGGCCAAAGTCACTTTCATCATAGCCTGATACGGTTTTTTCAACTGTTTTAAATCCATCAATAATCGTATTGTCAGTTTGCTCTTTTCCTGAAGCTAACGCAAGTTCTACATCCATCCAGCGTAGATTGTTTTCCAGAACCATATGCTGTACTTTACGCAGTTCATTTTGAATATCACCTGATTGCTTGTATAAAACCTTTAAGGTTTCATACTCGTCTTCTGATAATGGATCTTTATCTAAATCTCTTACCGCTGTTTGATAACTAAACTTTCCAATTTTAGCTAAAAACTCTTCCGTTTTATTGAATGGAAGCAATGTCAGCGGCAGCTGACCTACATCACTATGTGCTTCAGAGGTTAGTCTCCAAACTTCAACTAGTGAAGGGGATAAAGAGTGCCTAGAATTCATCGCCAGAGTGGTACCAATCTTATCGTGAAGCAAATCCATTTGATAAGTAAGATCATGAAAGGCACGTTGATAATTATTTTCAGCATTTAACAATACCGCATTTTTCTCACGATGTTCTTGATATCCCCAGTAGGCTGTTCCCGCCACACCCACTGCTAAAACACCAATAATTATTCCTCTTATCATCCTTTTCACCCCTCTATTCGCAGAATATATGTTTCCCAATTCTTTTAATTTGCGGCCTTGACCAAATCCACTTGCTAGTAGCTGTTACTGGATTAAAATAATAAAGAGCTTCGCCAGTAGGATCAATACCATTAATTGCGTCTAAAACTGCTTTTTTAGCTGTTTCATTCGGAGTAAGCCAAATTTGCCCATCAGCGACAGCAGTAAAAGCACCTGGTTCGAATATAACTCCTGATACTGTGTTAGGAAACGAAGCGCTATTTACTCTGTTAAGGATAACAGCCGCCACCGCCACTTGACCTGTATATGGTTCACCCCTTGCTTCTCCATAAACAGCATTAGCCATCAATTGGATATCATTACTTGAAAATCCACCTGGCGTATTAGCCGCAGTTGGTTTAGTTGGTGCAGCTTTTGGAGCCGGAGCAGCAGGTTTTGGACTGCCTGTTTTGGCAGGTGCTTTAGCAGCAGGCGCTTTTGGAGCAGGGGCACTCTGCTTTTTTTGATCTACTCCACCGTAATGTGTAAACTTATTTCCTTTGTTGATTTGTTCGTTTACAAACTGTTTATTATATTTACTAGCCTTGACCAATTTTGCCTTTGTTTCCGTTCCTGCTAGACCATCGATAGGTAACCCAAACTCATATTGAAAATTCCTTAATGCCCAGTAGGTGCTCCAACCGAACACTCCATCAATCTTCTTATTGTAGAATCCCAAATACTGAAGTCTAGATTGTAGTTCAATGACATCATCTCCAACCGCACCTTGCTGAATAACCTGATTAGAAAATGCAAATGCCCTGTTTTTTTCTAGAAATGTAAATGGCATTATACAAATGGAGATTAAAACTAGAATTGTCAATTTAACGATTTTCTTCTTCATGGTAAAGTAACCCCCAGTTGTAAATCTTTTTAGATGTAAGCCTATTTTTTGTCTTTATGGCAAATTTATTCAAAAAAAATCCCCTTCATTTAAGAATGAAAGGAATTTTGAGTTGAATATTGTTTTTTCTTATGGTTAGTCGTTAATATTCTCGCAATCTTAACCTTCCTTAAACCAAACCACCAAAGGAAGATCATAAAAGGTAAAATCATATATAACCAGTTTTTTTGTGAGATTAAAATATAATCATAAAATCCATGTAGAACAAATGGAAAAAACAAGGAGGCTATTACCCAATTTGCCTTTTTGCCTTCCGTGAATTTTGCTTTGCCAATATAAAATCCCATTATTACTCCAAATAGAGCATGGCTGGAGACAGGTAGGAGCGCCCTTGCCATTGCATGTTCGATTCCATTGGCAATTAAATAAAAAATATTTTCTACGGTAGCAAAGCCTAGTGATACCGCCACTCCATATACAATTCCATCAAATGGTTCATCCAACTCAACATGCTGGTAAATTGCATAGAAAAGGATAAACCATTTGAAAAATTCTTCGAGCAGGCTGGAGGAAATGAATGCTTCTATAAATTCAGATTTAATAATATTCTCCGTATGAAATACATGCTGAATAAACATAATTGGAAACACCAGCAGAGCACCAAACATGAATGTTCTAAAAACTACAGAAATAGGCTCTGACTCATATTCATCCTTTAGATAAAAGTAACTTAACAAGGCCAGTCCGGGGGCAATGCCGGCTGATAAGATTCCCAGCATGGTTAATCCTCATTTCAAATCAATTCGTTACTTTTATCCTAACACGATATTGTCATTAATTAAATGATTATATCGATTATAAATTGCCCTTTAAAAATGGATTTTTTCCAGCCCGCTTGCAAGTGCTACGGCTAACTTTATTCTAGCCTTTTTGGAATCATTATCACTTCCAAGGATGACGCCTTTATTATAAAGGTCATATGCACTGCCTTTATAGTCATATGTCGTGTACACTGAACCTTCTTCTGCGCTCGTTGTGATAACTAAAACAATTCCTTCTTGAAGTGATCTTTCTATCTCCTCCATCATTTGAGGTGCTACTTGACCGCGTCCAACACCTTCAAGAATAATTCCTTTTACCCCTGATTCTCTCGCAGCTTTTATAAATTTACCATCAGCCCCAATATAACATTTTATGATATCTACTTGAGGTACCGGTGATTTGATTGCAAAGTATTCACGCTTAATTGGCTTTTGAAAGATTTGAACAACATCATTATCGATAATACCCAAGTACCCAAACCCAAATACGTTAAATCCCTGAATGTTAGAAGCATGCTCTTTCTTTACATACCTTGCAGCAAAAATTCGTTCATTAAAAACCACGACTGCACCTGCATTTAGCAAGTCCTCTGAACATGCGGAGTAAATAGCATGTCTCAGATTAATGTAGACATCACTTCCTAAGTCTTCTGGGGACCGCTGTGATCCTGTAATTACCACAGGGCGCGGGTCCTTAATCGTTAAATCGAGAAAATAGGCAGTTTCTTCAAGAGTATCTGTGCCATGAGTTACGACCACTCCGGAAACTGTATCATCTTCATAATATTTTTCAATTTTACTCTTTAAGAGGACTAGGTCATCAAATGTAATATGTATGCTTGCCTTTTGAAATACAGATTCGATTATCACTTCGATATCATTAGGCAGGTTACACATCGATGCGAGTTCTTCACCGGTTAACTCCCCCGAAGCTAATTTCCCTGATTCCTTATTCGTTTTACTGGCAATCGTTCCTCCAGTGGTTAACAATACAACTTTTTTCATTTTTATCACCCTTTAATTACTTTTCCTTGTATTGATTGTGCAATAAGCCCGCCATGAAACCTGCCATTTTCAATAAAAATTTCGTTTGCATTATTTCCTGCTGCGATGACACCTGCAATGAATGCTCCCTCAACATTCGTTTCCATTGTCTCAGGGTTAAAAAATGGTCTTCCTGTTTCCTCATCTATTTGTATCCCCATCTTTTTTAAGAATGAGTGATCTGGTTGATAACCCGTCATCGCAAATACAAAGTCGTTGTAAATAGACTTTTCTTTTCCATCTTTTTTATACCTAACCTCATCTTCCGTTATTTCCATAACATGTGCTTCAAATTCCATTTTAATTATTCCATTTCGTACTAATGCTTCAAATTCCGGGAGGATCCACGGTTTAATACTCGGTGAATATTCTTTTCCTCGGTATAAAACTGTTACTCTAGCACCCGCTTTTACAAGTTCAAGAGCTGCATCTACACTGGAGTTTTTTCCTCCTATAACGCATACATCCTTATCAAAATAAGGATGTGCTTCTTTAAAATAATGAGATACCTTCGGCAGCTCTTCCCCAGGGACATTCATGTAGTTTGGATGGTCAAAGTAACCTGTAGCAATCACCACATACGACGCTTGATAGTTTTGTTTTTCCGTAACTACATGAAAACCTTCTTCTTCCTTCATAACTTTTAATACTTGTTCAAAAGAGTTGACACGCAGATGTTTCCGCTTTACTACATCCCGATAGTAGACGAGAGCTTGATTTCTCTTTGGTTTATAGCTTTCAGTAATGAATGGTACATCGCCGATTTCTAATTTTTCACTTGTACTAAAAAATGTTTGATGGGTTGGGTAATGGTAGATAGCATTTACAATATTCCCTTTTTCAATTATTAGGGGGTTGAGCCCAATTTCTTTAAAGGCAATCGATGCTGCCAAGCCACATGGTCCACCACCAACGATAATAATATCTTCTGTTTGCAAATTGATCACCTCACTTTATTATTCCATAAAAAAACTCCTACCGTCATATGATAGGAGTTTTTCGAATTTGTTTCAATAGTAATGTTTTTAAATCCAGCCTCTGAATCGGCTTGCTTCTGCCATTTTGCGAACACCGACCATGTAAGCCGCAAGGCGCATATCTACACGTCTAGTTTGTGCTGTTTCATAAATATTGTTAAATGATTTTACCATTACTTTTTCGAGTTTTTCTTCTACTTCTTCTTCAGACCAGTAATAACCTTGGTTATTCTGAACCCATTCGAAATAGGAAACAGTAACGCCGCCGGCAGACGCAAGTACATCCGGAACCAACAACACACCACGTTCTGTCAGTATTTCGGTTGCCTCTAGTGTGGTTGGTCCATTTGCAGCCTCGACAACAATTCCCGCCCGAATATTATGAGCATTATCAGCTGTGATTTGATTTTCTATCGCAGCAGGTACGAGAATGTCGCACTCAAGTTCTAGCAATTCCTTATTCGAGATTGTATTATTAAATAATTTTGTAACGGTACCAAAACTATCACGACGGTCTAAGAGATAATCAATATCAAGTCCTTCCGGATCATATAAGGCCCCATAAGCATCGGAAATACCAACAACCTTAGCTCCTGCGTCATGCATGAATTTCGATAAATAGCTACCCGCATTACCAAAACCTTGAATAACAACCCTGGCACCCTCAATTTGGATTCCTTTTCTTTTCGCTGCTTCACGAATACAAATGGTTACACCTTTAGCCGTAGCAGATTCACGCCCATGAGAGCCTCCTAACACAAGCGGTTTACCAGTAATAAATCCTGGAGAATTAAATTCATCAATCCGGCTATATTCATCCATCATCCATGCCATAATTTGCGAATTTGTAAAAACATCCGGCGCAGGAATATCTTTCGTAGGACCAACAATTTGACTAATTGCTCGTACATATCCACGGCTTAGTCTTTCTAATTCTCTAAATGACATATCACGCGGATCACAAATAATCCCGCCTTTTCCACCGCCATATGGAAGGTCAACAATTCCACACTTTAAGCTCATCCAAATAGAAAGGGCTTTTACTTCTGTCTCGGTTACATTTGGATGAAACCTAATCCCACCCTTTGTCGGGCCGACTGCGTCATTGTGCTGCGCACGGTAGCCAGTAAATATTTTTACTGAGCCGTCATCCATTCTTATTGGAATTTTTACTGTCATCATACGTAAGGGCTCTTTTAAGAGCTCATATACTTCTTCAGGATAACCTAACTTTTCAAGAGCTTTATGTATAACCGTCTGTGTTGAAGTTAGTACATTATCTTCTTCCTCTTGACTAGTATTTTCATTCCTTTTTTCGGCTGCCATCCTGTAAACCTCCTAGAAAATCACTTTACTAATGTTGTCGCTTTCAGACACAAGTATACACGTTTAAATGATTAATGCAAGATTAAAGATTGACTATTTACTGTTAAAAAGTCACTTAATGTAAACGCTGTCAAATATTTAAACAAGGAATTTTTGTAAAACAAAAAGGAGCGGTGAACTCCTATTTATATTTACTCAAAGTATTGAAATTATTTGAAATATTTTTTAATCGTTTCCACCGCTTTATCTTCAATAATTTTATTTCCATATTCTTCAAGTATATATGTGCTAAGAATTGATGGATTACCGTACTCGGATAAAAATGCTGCAATTTTTTCCACTATAGAAGTATCAATGTTATTCATATTTAGATAATATCGATCGTTATAAGAATATAAACTGCCGCCCCTTACGTTTAGTGCAAACAGCCTATGCGACAGCGCGATAATATCTTCTAAACTTTCGAATTGATACAGCAGGTTTTCAAAACCATCAACCCTTACTTGCATCTCTACAAAGCCATCAAATAAGACTTCTTCGTCCTCAATATTATCGTCAACTGTTATAATCATAATCATTCCTTGAGCTTGTAAAGAGAAAATTTCAACTGCAACAGAACCCTGTATCTCAACATCAAATTCTTCACTTGCCTCCTCCAGCATGTCGTGGAAAAGTTGATGCCATTTTATAGAATCCTTCCAAATATCATCCTTGGAAAGTCCCCTTTCCAATAAATCATCAGAGGTTAAGAAAATTTTTATCTTATTAACCGTTAAGCGTTCTAAGCGCATGCTCTTTTTCCCCCTGCCGTGACATAACTCTTATCCCTAGTGTATGTCGGCGGCTTAGGTTGGTGCTTTGTCTATAATACCATCTGCTGCATCAGCCATATATCCCATTGATCAATGGTTTGTCCGAAAATAAAGGATGAGTATTGTTCTTTATCGGAAGATTTCATCGTATTTATAGCCTGTCCTACAAGTCCAATGGTAATATCCTGATATTTTATTGATAGATGCTTTACCAGTAAAAGTGCTTCTTTTAGTTCTTCCCGGACTTCACAGCAAATGATGACCAAATCAGGATGGATCATGTCTATTATTTGATCATTCTCCACATCTGAACTATATTTGCCTGTATTTATTACTTGGATACCTCTTTTTTTTAAATAAAAAATAAACATTAGCAGTTCAATATTATCCTCATCTTCCTGCCAGTGGATACATAAGGCTTTTATCTGACGAGCAGGAGAAGGTAAACCGTGAATAATGATTGTAATCCTGGCTTTTATGAGCGCTAAGGAAAAATACTTCTGTGCCGATATAATTTTCCCCGTACGGTAAGAATCTTCAATTCTCTTTAGTATCTGAGTAAAAATATCAATGATAACCTTTTCCATTGAAAAGATACAAAACATTGTATTAATAATATCGTTTATCCTCTCGTACTCAAAGTGGATTAGGGCTTCATATAGCGAGTCTGCTAAATCGATTACGGGACTTTCCTGCTTCAGCTTTATTTCCTCCAAATTCATTGGAAACTGATTTTGCCCCATTAAAGAGACAGCCTGACTGATGGTAAATCCCTGATTAACCTTCTGTATTAACCACTTTAGTATTTTGATATGCGCTTCAGTATATAATCGATGTCCTGCCTCATTTCTAACTGGAGCAATCATTTGGTATCTTCTTTCCCATGCTCTTAACGTTCCTGGCTGTATTCCCAGCATTAGAGCAGCTGCTTTAATATTATATTTACCTTCTTGGTCTGACATCCTAATTCCTCCGATAGTTAACAAAATTCTTTTTAAAAATTAACTACCCTTTTTTATCGTAATTAGATGACACTGTGCAGGTGCACCAAGTCTTAGCGGAACCCCTGTAGTACCGTACCCATTACTAATTAATAATGTTGTATGTTCTAATTTTTCGACTTTCCCTTTTTTAAATGGACTGTAACCTAAAATATGTATTTGTCCTCCATGTGTATGACCACTCAACACAAGACGAATATTATGTTCGGGCAATATCTTATCCGTTATATCTGGGTAGTGACTTGCCAATATTTTAAAACTTTTATCCTCCGCATCCAGCAAAGCCAAATCTAATCTGTCTCGACCTTGACCTACTTCATCCACACCAAGCAAAGATAATTTGTCTCCACTTTTTGATTCAAAGATCGCAGCTGTATTATCTAAAACTTTTATTCCATAATCTAAAAGAATGGCGTCCAATTTACGAAAGTCCGTTTCATAATCATTATTGCCCCAAACAAAATATACTGGGCCTGCCTGTTTTAATTTCTCGAGATTTTTCTTAACCCGTTCAAAAGGCACCTTCTTTTCGGTTAAATCCCCTCCAATGATTACAATATCCGTTTTTCCTTTAACTGCCGTGATAATTTCATCATTAATAATTCTCTTATGTATATCAGAAATAAAAAAAATTGACACCGACCCGAACGACTCGGGGAAATCTTCAAAGGTCATTTCATGAAGTACCACGTTATTTAATGTGGCCTCTTTCACCATATACACGATTAAAGCTATTCCCAAAATTAACAGTAAAACAAAAATAATAATCATCCATTTCCCCTTTTTCTTATTAAATATTCTACGAAAATCATACCATAAAGAAAACGAAAACTAAAAAGAACTAAAGCTTACTCCGTTTTTTCTTTTCATCCTTTAATGTCAGTCTGAGAATCTCTTGTAATAGTTGTAGACTTACGAATAACCCGAAGAAAAAAGCAAATGAAGCTGCAAAAAATTCCAATGGATATAAAATTGGTCCGACCCAAATATCAGAAAAATGAAATGGAAAAGTGATTGGAAACCATTCAATAAATAAATATACACACAGAAAAATAAAAGATACTCTCCAGATTATCCTAAACACAAAAATCCCTCCCATACAATGTATGAGAAGGGATCTCAATTCTTTCCATTTTGATTTCCTAGTCTTCCTGGATACTTAAAATACGGAAGCCTTGCTCTTCCAGCTTCTTTGTAAACCGATCAATATTATCATTCTTTTCAACCTTCATAACAATTCTTCGAACTAATTTATCAGTCTCATCAAACGTTACAAGTGAAATGATATGTTCATGGAAGTGATGGGCAATTTCAGAAAGGCGGGCAATTCGGCCTTCTGTTTCTACCGATGTAAAGGCAATCCTTACCCCAGGACGATTTACACCGAAAGCGCTCTGAAAAGTGGAGAGTACATCTGAACGTGTCACAACCCCTAGGAATTTACGATTTTGATCAACGACAGCCAATAATGGAAAGTCTTTTAAATCAAGGAGTGTCTTTTCAAAAACTTCTTCGCCCAACAGGAACTTTTCTTGATGTGTAGCGATTTCTTTTACAGTAACGCTGCTTAAATATTCATCCTTCTGCTTTCCTGATAAAAAGTAGTTTTCATAAATATTGTAACGTGTAACGACTCCTAAATACTTTTCCCCTTGTAAGACGGGTACACCATCAATCTGATTGGTCTCTAATTGTTCTAACGCAGCACCCAATGTCGTATCTTCCTGTACCGTCACACATGCATGATTTGGAATCATCATATTTTTTACAAACACTTACCATCACCTCTATGGAAATATCCTACATTCCTATTATACTTCAACAAAACATTGAAATATCCTTTTTATTTCAAGATTAAGTCATCAAACTGTATAAACTTCCATATTTATTAATGATGTTTACTAAGGGAGGGAGACAATGTTTACTCTTTATAAAACATATTGTCCAATCGTTAGTCCGTTTGACCCCTGTAAGCCGATTCTAGAAAAAACGTATTCTACTCCACCAAATCTATATATCGGATTTCAACCGCCAAACCTTCCACAATTTACACCACATGAAGCACTAAGAGCAGGAACACTCTGGAAACCATTTTACGACCCCTATTACAACCCATTTGAGAAAGCTAAAGGGGGGCTTCCACGATGAAACAAATCCCACCAGAATATTATCAAATAATGGAACAGCTACAAGCCGTTGATTTTGTTTTAGTTGAACTAACATTGTATCTAGATACACATCCTGATGACCTGGAAGCTATTAGGCAATTTAATCATTATGTAAAAGAAAGAAAGACCATCAAAAAAGCATTTGAAAGTCAATTTGGTCCACTAATGCAATATGGGCATAGCTACTCTGGACATCCATGGAATTGGAATGAGCCACCTTGGCCTTGGCAGGTTTAAAAGAGGAAGCAGCTTGTTTAGTCGCTGAAGCTAGAAGGTTAGCTAATTTTATAAACTAAGGGAGGGAATAGTGTAAATGTGGATATATGAAAAAAAGCTTCAATATCCGGTGCGTGTAAGTACTTGTAATCCAACATTAGCGAAATATTTGGTTGAGCAATATGGCGGGGCCGATGGCGAGCTTTCAGCTGCATTACGATATTTAAATCAAAGATATTCCATACCTGATAAAGTAATTGGATTATTAACGGATATTGGTACAGAGGAATTTGCACATCTTGAAATGATTGCCACAATGATATATAAACTTACAAAGGATGCAACACCAGAAATGATGAAAGCAGCCGGTTTAGGAGATCATTATGCCATTCATGATAATGCTCTATATTATGAAAATTCCTCAGGGGTTCCATGGACAGCTGCTTATATACAAGCAAAAGGTGATCCCATTGCCGACCTCTACGAAGATATTGCAGCTGAAGAAAAGGCAAGAGCTACTTATCAATGGATTATTAATCTGAGCGATGACCCAGATTTAAATGATGGGTTACGGTTCCTTCGTGAACGCGAAATTATTCATTCACAACGTTTCATGGAAGCAGTAGAAATATTAAAAGAGGAACAAGGAAAGAAGAAGTTTTTTTAAAATCGGCCGAAAGAAGCAGTTTAAGGCTGCTTCTTATTTTTTTTCGTGATAAAGATTAATGTCATAGTTTTTTTTCATTACCTCAAAATCAAGATGGCGATTTTTCCAATGCTCTTCTTTTTTCCAAAGATCCTTGCTGCGATTTACTATTTCGCACCTTAATTCCTGATATTCTTTCTCCTTTTTATCTTTCTGCTGTCTTAGAACATTCATTGCTCCATATAGGATTACTGTAATTGCCAATAAACCGATATTCATGGCATCACTAACAGAAGCTGAGAACATTGCAAAGAAAGAATAGGAGTATTGTTTGGCAATCATAAAATAGAAATAACTAAAAAACAGAAAGGCAAAAAGCAGCATAGAATAGATCGTTAAATAATGCCATCTTTTGGCTGCATCAAACTTAATTTTCCTTTTACGTACGTTTTCGAGCATTTGTTTTGTTGCTTCATCAGTGTGCTCGAGTGAACGAATTGGTTTATCCATACTATTAACCACCTCAGTACCATAGATATGAACTTGTCCGATAAATTATGAAAAATAACATAAAAAACCGATCAAAATATTGATCGGCTAGTTTTTTAGTGGAATTTTTAATACCTGACCCAAATATATTTCATTCCCTGAAAGATTATTGGCTTTGCGGATGATATCTTCTCCAGCTTTTGAATGATAATATTTTAAGGAGATACGATAAAGATTTTCTCCTGTTTTAACTTTATGATAAATCACTTGAGGTGCAGGTTCAGCATTTTTATCAGTGCCTTGTCCGGCAATGGCAGTAGGTTTAGAAGCTGGGCTTTCAATTGGGGTATCCTGGATGACAGGCTTTTGAACTTCAATTGCCTCAAGATTCTCCTCTGCTGGAGTATCTACTTTTTCCTCTTCTTTGGTTTCAATGGTACTTTCCGTTTCAGTTTTTTCAAAGTTAATGACTTCATATCCAGAAGTGTCACCGTTGACTTTTTCAGCCTTGTTGCCTTTTTCCTCCTCAAGATACGAATATGCACTAAAAATAACGATAGGAAGAAGAATAAAAAATAATACCAAGATTCGAATAATCGGATACTTTATTTTTAATTTCGTTTTCTTTCTTTTTTCTCTATGAATTTGCTCTCTAGGAGGCAATTGATCACGAACCTCGGTTTGTTCTTCATTAATTTTTTCAATTCGGCGTTTTAGCCGTTCCGCCTGGCTTCTAAAAGGTTCTTCTTTATTCATGAAGCAGCCCCCTCCTGTTCATCGGCATCTATGGTGTATTTATACTTAATATAAAGCCCCAATAAAAAATCAATTGTAAAATGCATGATAATTGTAATGGCTAAATTGTTACTCCATTCATATACGGAGCCGATAATAAAACTTAGAATGACAATATTAGAAAATAAAAACCAATTAAAAAGGTATCGATAATGTATAATGGCAAAAATAATACTTGCTAGAACTAATCCAAGCTTTGTTTGGATGATACCACGGAAAAGTAATTCTTCACTGAATGCTACAAATGCTGCAATCCAAGCTATGTGAATAACACTTCTATTTTTAAATATTCTTACGTTTAAACCTCCATCGTCATAAAAAGACTTCGGCAACACCTTCATTAAGATAATATCAATAATGACTACAGCTGTACCGGCTGGAACGCCAATCAACCATATTCTTACATCATAAATGTCAATTGTGTTCAAATATGAAAAATGATCGAATAAAAGAATGCCTAAGATAAAAGTAATCGCAAGCAGTATGATTTGCGTCATATATAAATGAGAGAGCAGCTCTCTGTCAGTTAAACCTTTTATTAGTTCTTTATATTTATTTTTCATTTACTCAACCCGCGATTTAGTAGAATATTTGCTAAATAATCCTTCCATTTTTCTTCATGAACAGAATTACTTTGAGTACCTATTTCTGCTTGGTATTGTTCTAATTCAATTCCACAAACGTCACAGCAATTCGCTTTATTCCCCTTGCCAGGCTCTTCTTCAAAATACTCCAGAATTAAATCGCGCCTGCACGATGTCGATTTGACCCACTTTTTTAAATAATAAATACTGTCTTTCTTAACCCGTAATCTGTCATTAACGAAATCCTTCAAGCTCTGTTTTGCTTGGTTTATATTGGTGAAATCATGGGACTTAATGAAGTCTTCAATAATCCGCCATTGAATCTCAGAGAAACCTCCGACGTCTCTTAAATGCTGATTCATTTCAAGGAAATGGTCGTCCAGTTTTTCTACCTTTGGAAAATATGAAAATAACCAGTCAATTTGCAACTCAGACGGTAATTCACTTTCCGCAAGCTGTACAGGAAGCTGTTCATCTCCAGGAGAATATAAAAAATAAGCAATACTGTCAAGCCCATCGCGTCCTGCTCGACCTATCTCCTGGAGGTATGACTCAATTTGCATTGGCATATGGTAGTGAATAATAAAACGAATATTTTCCTTATTAACACCCATGCCAAAAGCACTTGTTGCACAAATAATATCAAGTTGTCCGTGAATAAATTGTTGTTGTATGATGATTCTTTGTTCTTGGTCCAAGCCCCCATGGTACGCCATGGATCTTGTAATTCCCTTCTCTGCTAATCGCAGAGCCATCTCTTCAGCCGTTTTCTTACTAGAAAAATAAATGATTCCAGGTTTCTGAAGCTGTCCAGCTAATTCTATCAGTCGTGAATGTTTATCGTAATAGTGAGATACCTCTTCAATATAAAAAGCAATATTTGGCCGGTCTATCGTGGATTCAACCTTGGTAAATTTTTGTAAGTTAAGAGATTTAATTATATCCTCTCGTACCTTTTTTGTTGCCGTGGCTGTTAAAGCTAAAGTAAGGGGATCTCCTAATTGTTTCCTATATTCTCCTAACTTCGAATATTCTGGGCGAAAGTCGTAGCCCCATTGTGAAATACAATGTGCCTCATCTACTACAAATAATGAAATCGTAAGAGCCTGCAGCTTGTTCATAATAATGGGTAAGCTTAACATCTCAGGCGAAACGAAAATATATTTGTATTTTTTTAAATTCCGTAATACGTAGCCTCTTCTACCAGGATCAAGAAAAGAATTCAAAGCAATGACTCGTTTCTCGCCAAACTTCATTATTTGTTCTACCTGGTCCTGCATTAGAGATAACAGTGGAGAAACGATTAAGATTTGACCATTGAGACAATACCCCGGAAGTTGGTAGCATAAGGATTTACCAGTACCTGTTGGAAGCATTGCAATCGTGTGGTTCCCAGCAAGAAGAGAAGAAATCACTTCTTTTTGCCCCGTTTTAAAGGTTTTATATCCAAAATACTTATTTAGAAGATTTTCTAATTCCATTGTCTATCACCATACTTTGCAAGAACGAGTCTTATTTGAAAATAGGAAGCTGTTTTTAAGTTATTCCTAATTACCTTAAGCTGCCTTGTAGATTCTCGCCTTGAAATTTCTAATATCCTATGTTGTATGTCTTCATTGACATACGAGTTAATCGAAAAATCTTTTACATTCAAAGCAAACTCTACTAAATGATCTTCAATCGTACTTATTTTTAAATTTCGAATCCGAGAGATTTCCTCAATCGTAAAGCCTTGATTCAAGAGTACCAAGGTTTTATGTGCCGAAAGTGTTAAAGAATCATTTTGAGCTATATTAGCTAGCAGTGATGATAACACTTTAAAACGAGAATGATCATTTTCAACAAAATAAAGTACACAATGGATTGAATTAATAAATTCGAGATGATATTGTATGGAATCAATATTTAATTGTTTCTCAATTTGGGAGGAGGTCCTTCCAATTTGCTTATATCCCGTTAATCTAAAAATCAAAACCTCTGGATTGACATCCCTTGCCTGTTCAAGAATATCCACTAATTCCGAAAAAAGCGATATTCCCAGTTCTCGCTTTGAAACAGGTGTAGACTTTAGAAAATTCTTTAACCAGTTATGAACTTCAACATTTTTTTGTATTGGAATATATTTCGTTTCTTGGAATGTAAAATTTGATATTACTTGTACTAATAACGAAAGTCTTTCCCAAACTAATGAAGTAAAGGGCTGATATCGCCAACCATTCACATAATATGGCTGTGCATAATATACTAAATACTCTTCACCTTTCGAAGTTAGTTGAAATCTTTGTTCCCCACTTGCTTCAACAAGTTCTTTTTCAAGTAAGTGGTAGAAAATTTCCTCGAAAGTTTCACGGGTTAAGGGTTCTAGAATTCGAAAGTACCTCTTTAATGAAAATAAATGGGCATCCTGAAGTGTTTGTGACGATTTTTTTCCATTTAAAAGGTGATAGATGGAGTACATCGTCCGTTCTCCGTTTAATTGTTTTATACAATATAACAAAATGTTTTCAATATTAAACATTCGGCCCCACCACTTTTTGCTCATTATCGACAAAATCACCTAATTTTCTATCCCTTATTCTATCATGAAATTGAGAATCTTGTTGCTAAAAATTGTGGAAGATTAGGGGAATCCATATTCTATAGGCATTTTTCTATTGAAAAGTTAGTCGTAGAGTTTTACAATAGGAATGAGTAATGCGTTTCCATAATATATGGAAGGTAGTAAGTTATTTTATTGGGAGGTTTTTTTTTCATGGCAAAGTATACGATTGTTGACAAAGAAACTTGCATTGCATGCGGAGCATGCGGCGCAGCAGCACCAGACATTTATGATTATGATGATGAGGGTATTGCATTTGTAACTCTTGATGATAATGAGGGTATTGTTGAAATCCCTGATGTTTTAATTGATGACATGATGGATGCTTTTGAAGGCTGTCCAACAGATTCAATTAAAGTTGCTGAAGAACCGTTTGACGGCAACCCAACTAAATTCGAATAATATTTTGTCATTAAAATATTGTTAAGCTGCTGCCTCCGCCAACTTAGGCGGAGGTTATTTATTTTAATAAAAGAAACCAGGCGAACGCCTGGTTTCTTTGGTTTAAGCACTTTTTACAATTGTTAATTTATTAATCCAAGACTGCATTCTAATAAATAACAGCATAAATATGGATGACATCATTATGCCTTTAATTATATTAAAAGGTAAGATAGCAGGTACTACTAAATTACGCATGTCTGGGAACTTCAACAGCGATGTATAAGCCGGTAAAATAAACAAATAATTTAAAACGCTCATCATGACTGCCATTATAAGGGTTCCGGCAATTAGTGCCAGTGTCATGCCTTTTCTGGTTTTCATTTTGTTGTAAACATAGTAAGTTGGCAATACAAACAAGATACCAGCTAAAAAATTGGCAATATGGCCAACCGGAATACCTGTTGCACTTCCAGTAGCAACATAGTTAAGTGCATTTTTGAAAAACTCAACCAATATTCCTGCAACAGGTCCAAATAGTAAAGCTGCAATTAATGCTGGGATATCGCTAAAATCAACAAATAAAAAATTGGGAAATGGCGGAAGCGGAAAATTTATCAGCATTAGAAGATATGCGATACTGCTCAGCATTCCAATGGATACAATTGCTTTGACACTCATTTTTTTCTTCATTCTTATCCTCTCTCCTTTTGATCCATCACTTTAGGAAGAGAGGTTCAGCATCGCTAAGGTGCCCTCCAGTAAAATAAAAACCCCCAAGAAAAACATCTTGAGGGAGTTACAAAGGCACGCTTAATAAACGTCCAATATACCATCGTTTTTTGAACGTCGCAGAACCTCCATCTTCTCCCATCCAGACTATACTGTCGGCTTTGGAATCACACCAAATCCTGCCATAAAGGCTCGCGGGCTCAAGAGTTTACTCTAATACCGCCGGTCGGGAATTTCACCCTGCCCCGAAGATAGATCGATATTTAATTTCTTTTTAATTATACTAACAAATATTAGTTTTGAAAAGAAAAACGCTAACCCATATGTGATGGTTAGCGTTTTGTCATTTATTTATGGATAACTAATACTTGCTCTGGCATGATAAGATCTGATTTCAGTTGATTTACTTCTTTAAGCTTTTCAACTGTAAGATTACTTTTCTTTGCAATCGAGGTCAGTGTATCTCCTGCTTGTACAATATATTGGGCTTTATCCCCATTAACATTTGTACTAGCTGCCAGGCTTTCATTAGTACTGGCCATACCACCCTTTACAGCCGCGCCTACACCAGCATTGCCAAGCAGCCTTTCAGGGTCAATTGCATTTTTTTTATCATATGTCCATTCGATTTGATGACTCTCAAAATGGAGATGAACTCCTGTAGATTCGCCCGTTCTCCCCATTGTCCCTATTCTATCACCCTGCTTAACCTCTTGCCCTTCATGTACATGGCGATTATTTAAGTGGGCATAAACGGTAACATAATTATTGGGGTGCTTAATAAAGATTACATTCCCATATGTATTCGAATAATAGGATTTACCTACCATACCATCCGCCGCAGCAACAATAGGCGAATTAAGACCCCCAGCTATATCAATTCCTTTATGTGTTCCATGCCTTGTCCCATATGTATCAGATATGACACCATCCGCGGGCCATATCCATCCAGCTTTTATTTCTCTTGACTCCTGCATACTCGCTTCCGTCTGCTTACCTCCTAGAAATAATAAGCTGACACAAAGCGCCATAATTGCGGCGATTAAAAGCCGCCTTATGTAGTCTCGCATTTAATTTTTTTCCTCCTTAATCTTGTCCTCTTCTCCACAAACCATATGTTTATCCATTCATGTTTAGAACATATTGTTGATGTGAGCGGTTGAACATACTTGTTATAATTTGGAGAGAATTAGGTTTTTATTCATAAAAAAAGATTAACCCTCAGAAAGGTCAATCTTTTTTTACTCTTTTTTATTGAAGTGTACGGTGATTTGGGGCTAATGGAACTTTCATTTCCTTTGTCAAATCAAACGGACCTAAAAGCTTAATAGGAGCATTTAAAATCGTAATTGTATCAATTCCAAACTCCTTAGCTGTTAATAAAATAGCTTCAAAGGAGTGTGTATTCTCTAGGTTATTCTCCATATCTGCATTATCATCCATAGTGATAATTAGTTTATTTTCCCTGACAGTAACATCCTTAAAAGGAAATGAGGGTGCTAGTGAGGCTGCTAAACCCAGCTCCGGTTGACCTGTCTTCATCGCTTCAAAAGCAGCGGTAATGTCTTGATACCTAACGGTCGATGGGACGAGATAGGTAGTTTCCATTCCATCCGGTGTATAGAAGAAGTAGGCATGTTTTTCTTCTGGTTCAACAGTTATTTCTTCCACTACACCAAAATTACCAAATTCTATACCCGGTTGACCATTTGTTGTCAGCATAATTTTATTTACTTGGCTATTCGACGCAAAATTCTTCTTTAATAAGTTGATAAAATTGGTTTCAGATGTAGAACCTTCTCCATAGTTATGATCATTAGGTACATCAACAATGACGGTGTTTTTTGAATTATCTAATGTAAATGTTGCATTTAAAGGATAATAATCTGATAATCCCCATTCCTCTTCCTTTAATAATGCCATATTTTCTGTGAAATAAGTAAGCCAGTTTTTATTACTATCTTTTGGGACAACCGTTGCGACAGGCACTAAAACTTGAGCTTGAGAATCAGGAATCCAGTAGGTAATTACTGTCCCATCGACTACCTCATCTTCATATAGTGCCGTTTTATCGCTGCCTGTCATAAGCATTTTTGATTCAGCACCTGATAATCCTGTTTCATTTTTCATTGAATCTTCTTTTTTCATCTGAATTGATGAGTCTTCTTGCGGGAGACTTATTTGTTCCTCTTGGGACGATTTTTCCTGACCAATACGGTCAAGAGAATATTCCGTTCTATCCAACATTTTAGGTACTAATAAGAAAAATAGGAGTAATGCGGCTGCAGTTGCAATACCTGGTAATATCCATGCAGGCCTTTTTCTCTTTTTAATAGAAAGATTTTGGTATATGTCTCGAGGATTGCGATGGTCATGTATTTTGGGCATTTGCCTTAGTAATTCTTCGAGCTGCTTATCGCTCCACTCTGACTTTTTCACTCTCTAATCCCTCCTTTTCTTGAAATAATTCCATATGCTTCTTTAATACCTTTAAAGCGCGGTGTTGTGTTGTTTTTACTTTACTCTCTGTCCACCCCAAGGTTTCGGCTGTTTCCGTTATCGATAAATCATTTAAAAAACGTAATATGATAACAGAACGTTGGTCAACTGTACAATGATTTAAACATTTATAAATCCATTTAATTTCTTCGTTATGAACCATAATTTCTTCCGGAATTGGGTATTCATCTTTCACTTGGCTGGAGGACCAGTCAAACTTTTCAAGCAATCTGCCTTTCCATCCCTTTTGCTTTCGAAAAGAATCAATTGCAACATTCCGGGCAATAGAAAATAGCCATGTTTTTTCGCTGCTCTTTCCTTCAAAGCGATGATAGGATTTAAACACCCTTATATATACTTCCTGTACTAAATCCTCTGCCTGTTCTTTGTTTCTAACCATATAAAATAAAAATTGAAAAACATCATGATGATATTTTTGATATAGTTCATCGAAAACGGAGTCCATCCATTCCCCTCCCCGTTCATAGAATTAGTCGATACTTATGTACAAAAGGTTTCACTTTTAAATATAGACTTTTTAAGCCAAAAAGTGAAGGCATTCTTATCAACCATAAAAAACAAAAAACCACTCCCTAAAGAATGGATTTTGTGTAAAATATAAAATGTTCCTCGTGAATCAAGAGAAAACGCCATATTTTTCTTATTTTCGTGGAAGTAAGAAGGTAAATGTCGTTCCTTGTCCGATTTTACTCTGAACAGAAATATGCCCTCGATGAGCATCAATGATATTTTTCGCGATAGCGAGTCCCAGCCCAGTACCAGCTCTTCCTCTAGTTCGAGCTTTATCTGCTTTATAAAAACGTTCAAAAACGAATGGTAAGTCCTCTTCTGGTATACCTGAACCAGAATCGGAAACCTCTACTTTAATCCCGAAATCTTCATTTTTCACAAGTAATCGAACAGATCCTCCCTGCGGAGTATGTCTAATCGCGTTATCAATTAAATTGGTTAGCACTTGCTCGATACGATCAGGGTCAAATAAAATATTCGGTATATCATTTTCTAGGTCAGCACTGAGGGAAATATCATTGTCTCTTGCCAGCCCCTGAAATTTATGAATAATTCTATTCATAAACGAAGGCAAATTAACTTGATCAAGTGTTAATTGAATATGCCCTGCTTCCATTCTAGCAAGGTCAAGAAGCTCATTTACAAGCCTGCCCATCCTAAGTGATTCATCATAGATGACTTTAGCCATTTCCTTTTTCTCTTCCTGAGATTCTGCAATATCATCTACAATAGCTTCACTATAGCCCTGTAACATAGAAATCGGTGTTCGAAGCTCATGAGAAACATTTGCTATAAAGTCTTTTCTCATTTTTTCTAATAGCCGTTCCTCTGTCATGTCTCTAAGAACAGCTACTGCTCCACGTATAAACCGGTTACTATACAGAGGGCTGACTAGAATCACCCAATGACGGCCTTGAAGAGAAATTTCTCCTACTTGCTCTTTCTCCGTATCAACAGCTCGTTGAAAAAGTTCCATTGCTTCTGTAGGTATTTCTTCAGAAGTGCTGCCGGGTCCACCTTTTTCATAGTACCAATATTGTAAAAAACGGTCTGCTGGAGGATTGGTTATTAAGATGGTGCCATCACGGTTAAAGGTTATTACGCCATCTGCCATACTACTTAGGATACTAGCTAGCTGCTCTTTTTCCTGACTAAGAGCATTCATATTGAACTTTAACTGCCGCCCCATTTGATTAAAGGCTGTAGCAAGTTCCCCAATTTCGTCATGAGTTAGGATTGGTACTTTCGTATCAAATTTCCCTCTAGCTACTTCAAATGCTGCTTCTCTCATTTTCCTTAATGGTGCTGTAATTCTGGTAGACAAAAAGAAGGCAAAAATAGTTGTTAGGATAATTGCCACACCTGCAACAAGTAATATAAAATTGGTAGTTGAATGGGTAGTTTCTTCAACAACCTCCAATGATTGGTAAATAAAAACAGCACCAATTTTTCCTTCATCCATATGCAGAGGAACACCAATAATTGAATATTTTGCAACGTCTTTATCAGATTCATTAGACGAGAGCTTCGAGACTTTTTCAACTATTCTGTTCTCCTCAAAGACCTTTGACAATTCCACATCATTTCGGATGTCTGGGACGGATAATTTTACTGATTTCTCCGAGTTAGGAGAGAAATAAACTTCCTGGTCATTTTTTATGATGACCACATTTGTAACTTCATCAATAATTTCCCAAGAGATTTCTAACCCTAAAGGGAATTGCTCATCAGGATGATTTTCCAATACATTGGCTATTTTCACAGCCTGATGAGTTAAATCATTTTTGGTTTCCATAATGGTGTTATTCTCAAAGAATTCTAAGAGCATTACTGTTAGGATGAATAGGATAAAGGCAACCAAAAATATGATGGTAAACCAAAGCTTACCAACTACACTTCGTAAAAAGGTCATTCATTCACTACCTCGAATTTGTAACCAACTCCCCAAACTGTTACAATCATTCTTGCTGCCTGCTCAGAAACTTTATTTAATTTTTCACGAAGACGCTTTACGTGTGTGTCAACCGTACGTAAATCTCCGAAAAATTCATAATGCCATACTTCTTTCAGTAATTGTTCTCGGTCAAATACTTTGTCTGGTGCTTTAGCAAGAAAATAGAGTAATTCATATTCTTTAGGAGTTAAACTTACTTCCTTACCATCTGCCAAAACTCTATGCGCGTCATTGTCGATGGTTAAATGCGGGAACACAATAACATCCTTCGTTGTTGTATCGGTTTGGAGATAACTCGTCTGAGATGACCTTCTTAATAGGGCCTTTACGCGTAGCACTACTTCTCTAGGGCTGAACGGTTTTACAATGTAGTCGTCTGTACCCACTTCAAAGCCCTGGACACGGTTTACCTCTTCACCTTTAGCTGTTAACATAATAACAGGCGTGGCCTTCTTTTCCCTTAATTCACGGCAAACCTCTAATCCATCTTTACCAGGCATCATTAAGTCTAAAAGGATGACATCATAATCATTTGCAATCGCTTTCGCTAATGCCTCATTCCCATCTTCTGCTTCATCAATCGAATATTCCTCACGCTCTAAATACATTTTTAATAAACGGCGAATTCTTTCCTCATCATCTACTACTAAAATTTTCACGTCTTTATCCATTAATAATCCCCCCATGCAGTTATTTTACAAAATGTGATTATTTTAATCTATAACTAAACGTAATTGTCTTGGCAAAAAGTGTCGAATTTATGACGAATAAACCTATTTGCCGCGATTAATTCAAAAAATAACCTTTACTTAGAGAAGTAAAGGCTATTAAGTTAAAGTTGATGTTAACCAGCATAAGAGTGTAAACCTGCAATAACTAGGTTTACTGCCACCAAGTTAAACATAATAATGACAAAACCAATTACAGCAAGCCAAGCTGACTTTTCCCCATGCCACCCTTTTGAAAGACGGAGATGTAAAAAGGCTGCATAGAATAACCACGTAATTAACGCCCATACCTCTTTCGGATCCCAGCCCCAGAATCTTGTCCAGGCAATTTGCGCCCAAATCATCGCGAATATTAATGCACCTAAGGTAAATACAGGGAAACCAATAAGGACTGAACGATAGCTAATTTCATCGACAAAATCGAGGTTAATGTTTTTAACTAAAGGCTGCAGTGCAGCAGAGATACGTTTTCTTAGTATTAATCTTAATAAACCATATAGGATAAAGCCACCAATAAATGACCAAATAACAGAATTCATTTTCTTTGCATTTATTAATGGGGGCATTTCAACAAATGGTTCAAATTTCTCTTTTGTTAGGAGTTCCCCTTCATGAGGACCAGTAATTGCTGGCATAGTATATTCAATTGTCGCCGCTTGGTCATTCTTATCAATCCAATTAAATTCTGCTTTATAATCCATAGCAGAGAACAAAGTGGAGACAAGAACAAATCCTAGTGTTGTTACTAATCCAAACATCACCGTTTCAAGCCAAAAGGTTCGTTTACTCGCTTTAGATTGATCAATTACCTTTACTAGGTAAATTAATCCGGCCGCAAAGCTTATTGCTAAAATCGCTTCACCTAAAGCAGCTGTTGTAACGTGGATATGAAGCCAGTCACTTTGCAAAGCAGGTATTAATGGCGAGATATCTCTAGGAAACATGCTTGCATAGGCAATCACGAGTATCGCAACAGGCATTGTAAACAACCCAAGAAGCGGTGTCCGATAAATAAAATAAATTACTATGAATGCCCCAACGAGACACATTCCGAAAAAGGTTGTAAACTCAAATAGATTACTTACAGGTGCATGTCCTGCGGCAATCCATCTTGTAATAAAGTAACCTGCCTGAGAAATAAACCCGACAATTGTTAAAAAAACGGCAATTTTCCCCCAGCGATTTGTACCTTTCTTTTCCCCGATATCTTTCTTAGCCTTGATGGCTCCACCAAAGAAGAGGGTCGCAACTAAATAAAGAATAAATGCAATATAAAGTAAATTACTACTTATTGTTACCAACTAGACTCCCTCCTTATCCGCTTTTTCCCTTTGAATTTGATCAATAGGAATATTAATTTTCGTTTCGGATAACGTACTTTCAATTTCTCTTTTTAGACCATACCAATTTTTATTTGTATGTGCAGCTATCCAAATTTCACCATTTTTATTTTGTACCCAAATTCTGCGATGGTTCCAATATGCGCCTTGAATGACACCAATCATAAAGATAATACCGCCTAAAGCGATAATCCAAATCGTTAAATCTTTACGAACAGTTAAGGCTGTAACATTTTTTGTTTCAATCCCTTTGAAAGCCATTTTGTATTGATTATCACCTAATGGCTCAATGGTTTGCTGAATCGCAACAAAACTAGTTTCCCCATTTGGTGCTTCTGGTGATGTCATTTTGAATACAAAGGCAGGATTATTCGGTATCCTTGATTTAGTGGTTGGCTCCCCATTTTCTGCAAATTCAAAGTCTGGGAAAAAACTCAAAACTTCAACTTGATAACCATTTCCTAGGTCATATTTCGGATTTGGATCATAAAGATTTATCTTTATGTCCCCAAACGTTTTCCCGGTTGCTTTGTTGGTTAATGAGAAAGACATTGTATTTAGTTCATCAAGTTTGTAGTCTACCTGATATAAAGCAAACCTTTCAAATTTCAATGGCTGATTGACTCTAATTTTGTGTTCTTTTACTTTTTCTAATTCTGGCTGTTCCCCTGGGATCGCTGGTCCTACCCTTTTATAAAGGACAGCATTTGTTTGATAATTCTTTACAACCATACCTGCTCGATCAATGGATGCTTCGAAGGTTTTGTCCTTTTCCTTATCATAATTCTCTAGGATAAATTTCTCGTTAGCTACATAGTATTGTCCGTCTGTTTCGGGAACAACCTTGGTTTCACCTTCACGAAGCCATAAGACTTTATCAATGTACATTCCTGGAACAAATCGCAGCATGCCGCCGATTAAGAAAATAATTAACCCCACATGGTTCACATATGGACCCCAGCGAGAAAAACGCCCCTTTTCCGCAAGCAAATCTCCGTTTTCTTCTCTTATATGATAACGTTTAGCCTGTAATCGTTGTTTAACCACTGCAATGTCTTGTTCATCAGCGTTTGGGCTTATTCCAAACAGACGCTGGCGCTTCAAAAACCCTTCGTGCCTAGTTACTCTTTGGGCTTTTAGCGCCTTATACAAAGGCACCACTCTGTCGAGACTACAAATGACTAAAGAAATGCCTATCATAGCAATTAATATTAAATACCACCATGAGCTATACAAATTGTTTAAACCTAACTCATAGTATAATTTCCCAAACCAACCATATTGATCTTCATAATATTCTTCTGCAGGCATAGTAGGTGGTATGTACATTTCCTGTGGCAGAATCGTTCCAGCTGCAGAAGCCACTAAGGTAATGACAATGAGCCATACACCTACCTTAACCGAAGAAAAAAAGTTCCATATTTTATCAACAATGGATTTATTATATGTTTGTGAACGGCGAGCACTGCCTTCATAGCGCATGTCCAGCAGGGTTTTCTCTTGAGATTGTTCATCAAAAACCTTTCCGCATGCCTCACACAATACGGTTCCATGTGGATTAACATGTCCGCATTCACATTTAACCTCTTTCATTGCAAAAAACTCCCTACAAACCCTTAAGGTTTAATTTTCTCCATATACTCCCTTACAGTTGACTCTGTTAATGTTCCAGTATGATATTTAACCACTTTCCCATCCTTGTCAATCAAAAATGTTGCAGGTAGCGGGTTAATTCCATATGCAGCCTGAACTTGTCCGTCTGTATCGATCACAATAGGAAAGTCTAGCTCCTTTCGCTCAGCAAATTGATTTACCGCTAATTCAGACTCACTAACATTAACTGCCAATACTTGAACACCATTGTTTTTGTAATGATTATATTGATTATTAATATAAGGCATTTCCGCTTCACACGGCTTACACCAAGTTCCCCAAAAATTTAAAAATACTCCCTGTCCTTTATAATCAGAAAGTTTATGTTTGTTCCCCTCCATATCAACCAATACAAAATCAGGAGCTTGTTTACCAACTTCCACTTTCATTCTATTATCCTTTGTTAAGTTGGCATAAAGCGTATAGGCAACGGCCGCTGCAAGAATAACTAGAATTGTTGTCCTCATAACTAATCGCCGTTTTTTCATGTTTCTCCCCCCTGAAAGTCTCAATTTCTAAACACAATTGTCTAAATTATATCACTTTCCACTACATATATAGTAAAAACATCTGAATACAATTGTGACAGCTTTATGAATTTTTCTTAGTAGACTCCAATGAAAGTCCTCTTAGGAGCTTGACTTCATGGTGTGTCAGCTCTCTAGCATCCCCGGCGGATAAACCATGCAATGTTAAGAAACCATAGCGCTCTCGTTTCAGCTTCAATACTTCATGCCCAATTGCTTCAAACATTCTACGAACCTGACGATTTCGCCCTTCGTGTATGATGATTTCAACAATTGCCGTTTGTTTCTGTTTATCTACCGAAAGCATTTTAACTTTAGCAGGGGCCGTTTTTCCATCTTCAAGTCGGATACCTCTTTCCAATTTACGAAGATTCTCCTTTGATGGAATACCTTTCGTTTTAGCCACATATGTTTTTTCAATCTCATTCCGTGGGTGCATAAGTAGGTTCGCAAATTCCCCATCATTAGTTAAAAGTAATAATCCCGAAGTGTCATAATCAAGTCTGCCTACCGGAAAAATTCTTTCCTGAATATATGGAAAGAAATCAGTGACGACCTTTCTACCTTTATCATCACTTACACTTGATATAACACCACGAGGTTTGTATAAAAGAAAATAAACAGGTTCCTCCTTCTCAATCTGAATCCCATCAACTTCAACTCTGTCGGAGTTAGTTACTTTTATCCCAACCTCCGTGACAATTTTCCCATTAACTTTTACCTTGCCTGCTTTAATCAATTCTTCAGATTTTCTTCTAGAAGCTATTCCTGCACGTGCCATTACCTTTTGCAATCTTTCCATTATGATCCACCTCAGCTGTTTACCTTTATTTTAAAATACCATGTCTAACACCACAGTTTATAGGAAACAATTTGTTTTTCTTTCCTAATGAATTATGACACAAAATCGACTATTTTCAAAGTAACGGCTTTTTTAAGAAAAAAATAAATAAGCAGACTCCTATTATTTTCATCTTCTCCTAGGAACCTGCTTATTTTATATTAATATATTGAGCAAATTATATTTCTTACTTTGCGCCAAAGACAAATACCACAACAAAAATGGCTGCTATAATCCCTACTACATCGGCCAGAAGCCCCACCTTTAATGCATCTCCCATTTTTTTAATACCTACAGCACCGAAATAAACTGTTAACACATAAAAAGTTGTATCGGTACTTCCCTGCAGAACGGATGCCAGCCTGCCAATAAAAGAATCCGGACCATAAACAGCAATTAAATCACTTGTCATACCAAGTGCTGCAGTTCCAGAAATGGGTCTAATCAGGATGAGGGGAACAATCTCCGCAGGGATGCCAATTGCTTCCATCACCGGTCTAATCCAATTCATTAATGCTTCTAAGGCACCAGAAGCCCTGAAGACAGTTATAGCCACCAACATGCCAACAAGAAATGGAATGATGGAAAAAGCAATTTTGATCCCTTCTTTTCCACCTTCAACAAAACTCTCATATGTCGGAACTTGTTTGAACGTTCCATAGAGAAGGATAATTCCTATTAAAACAGGGATAAAACCAAGGGATATGAGCGAAAGAAATTCCATTCCATTCATCCTTTACGACTTCGTCGATTATAAAAATAACGATCTATCATTACAGCTCCAAGCATAGAAATAATGGTTGCAATTAACGTTGGTACAACAATTTCGGTTGGGGAGGCAGAATTATAGTTCATTCGAATTGCAATGACTGTTGTAGGAATGATAGTAATACTTGCCGTATTTATTGCCAAGAATGTAACCATTGAACGACTGGCTGTATTCTTGCCTCCATTCAAATGTTTTAATTCCTCCATTGCTTTAATTCCAAGCGGCGTGGCTGCATTACCCAAGCCGAACATATTAGCAATCATATTAGATAATATATATCCCATCGCAGGGTGGTTCGTTGGCACATCCGGAAATAATCTTTTTACAAGCGGACGAAACAATTTTGATAACAATTCAAGTAACCCTGATTCCTGGGCAATACGCATCATTCCCAGCCAAAAAACAAGAATGCTGATTAAGCCCATACAAAGGGTTACTGCCTCCTTTGCCCCATCAAATATTGCCTTATTTACTTCTTCCATCGTTCCGTTAATCATTGCAAAAACAAAACCAACAATCGTCATAAATACCCAAATATAATTAACCATTTAGTTTCACGCCAATAACTGAAAGAAATATACTTTTTATCGAATCAAACAGTCCCTTTTTCTTCTCAGGACCTCCTTGATAATAAATAGGTGTTTCTCTAACCATCTTTCCATCCAGGAAAACCTGGGCTTTACCAACAGCCTCCCCGTTATGGTTCGAGTCCCCCCAATCTTTTCCAGGCTTATTTAATTTATATTTTATGGAGAACAAGTCCATTTCCTCACTTTTGGCAGGGTAAACAACCGTGTTTTTTAAATATAGATGTTTTTGATAAAACTTATTTGTTTTTATTTCTATCTTTCCTTTTGACAAAACTTCCGCCATATCGTAGGTTTTAAAACCATTTTCATACATAGAAATGTGATCATTCCAATCGTCTGGTGCATTCAATGTAACCGCAATTAAATTCATGTCCCCTTTGGTTGCTGTTGTAACTAGGGTTCTTTTTGCTCGTTTTGTATACCCAGTTTTTCCGCCAGTCGTATATTTGTACTTTGTAAGTAAGCGGTTCTTATTTTTCCACTGACGGTCCCAATTTTCGGTAGGATTTGGTGCTTTATACGTTTTTGTCCCAGCAATTTTTTGGTAAGTCTTATTTTGCATAGCATACTGTGTTAATAGAGCCATGTCATAGGCAGTTGAATAGTGGTCTTCGTGGTCGTCCAAACCGTGTGGATTAGAAAAATGAGTATTTAACATACCAATTTCGCTTGCCTTTTGGTTCATTAAATATACAAATCCATCCATACTCCCCCCGACATGTTCAGCTATAGCAACAGCTGTGTCATTTCCTGACCTTAGCATAAGTCCATAAACTAAATGCTCCAGTTTAATCTTTTCTCCCGGCTTTAAGTACACTGACGATCCCTCAGCGCGGGTAGCTTGTTCACTTACTTTCACTATTTCATTCATTTTTCCCGATTCAATTGCAAGAATTGCCGTCATTATTTTTGTAATACTAGCAATCCTTCGTTTTGTATGGGCATCTTTCTCAAATAGGACACGCCCTGATTCTTGCTCCATTAGAACTGCACCACGTGCACTTACGGAAACGGAAGCATCCACCTTTTGAGGAATGTTTGTAATGAATAGTGAGAACATGAGGGCAAAAATGACTAGCTTCCAAATCATTCTCATAAGTTTACCTCGTCCCCTTCGTTAACATTTCTAGCCATGCTACTATCTAGCTTTCTAAAATTTTATGCAGGACAAGGCTTGATATGACTATTTGTCCTAAAAAATGAAAAGGCAATCGACTTTCGCCGGTTGCCTTTCATGTTAAAATGCTGGCCACTTTATCTCAGAGGCTTTATCAAACCTCATTTCAACCTCATTCCAGTTTACGAGATTCCACCAATTTTCAACGTATTCAGCTCTATTGTTCTTATACTGAAGATAATAAGCATGTTCCCAAACATCTAAAACTAGTAATGGAATAGTGTCCCATTGCGTTAACAGCATATGTCTTTCCGATTGTAATACCTCGAGGTGCCTGGCACGCGGGGACCAGACAAGGAGCGCCCACCCTACTCCCTCAACCTGTTTTGCCGCTTCGGAAAACTGTTTTTTAAATTTGTCAAAACTCCCAAAATAATTTTCTATTTCCTTTTTTAGGAGACCTTGTGGGCTTCCTCCTCCTTTTGGAATCATATTTTTCCAAAAAATTGTATGCAAATAATGCCCAGAGCCATGAAAGGCCAATTCTCTTGACCAATGTTTAATGAGGGAGAAATCATTATTATCCCTAGCCTTCTTTAAGTTTATCTCGGCTTTGTTTAACCCTTCTACATACGAGCGATGGTGCTTATCATGATGGAGCTTCATGATTTCCTCCGAAATATAAGGTTCTAAGGCATTATAGGCATAAGGGAGCTCCGGGAGTGTATGCCCCCCAGGCGGGACAGTCTTTTTTTCACTCCAAATATTCCCTACACCTTGTTTACGCGAAAAATAACTCTCCAATTGTTCATGAATTTCTTCTGCTTTTGTTTGAAGACTTAGCATTTCCTGATCAGATAATGAACCATTTGCACTTTCAATTAATTCAGTGAAATGTTCGAGCTGCTCCCATAACTCTAGATTATCTTTTACCTCATCTGTTTGCAGGAACTGCTTCATTTGCTCATTCCATTCAAATAACTCGTGAACATATTGACTAAACCGATTCATATCATCCCACCCTTTAATTTCGCTCCCCCTAAAAGGTATGAATTATATTCTAGTTTATGAACAAAAAAACTGCCCTGAGTAAAAGGACAGTTGGTTTTAAAACAATTATTTAGATTGAATCATTTTAGTACGGTAATCTGTTTCGTAGTATTCGAGTTCTTCTCTAACCCTTTGAAATTCTCCTTCAAAGCCCTTAACTAATTTTTTTACACTTTCAGGTACAGTTTTATAAAATTTTATAGAATTTCGCCCTGTATAGGCAGAACGGCTATCCTCAAACCATGCGTCATTCTTAGGAGAGAAAAATTCTTCAATACACTGGTGAAAAATACGATAAAGAGTTTTCTCAGCAGTTGGCTTTTGAAAAGGTTCACTTTGCAAGATTACTGAACATGCATCTAGGCCTTCTTCGCAATAAACAAGCAGCTTCCTTAAATTAGAAAGAATTAATTTATAATAATTTGAATCACCAGATTGTTCTTGTTCCATTTGTGATAGCGTTGTTTCATTTAAATAATTTTCAAGTACTCCAATGGTAGAGGTTAAAAAACCTTGAACATCTTTTAGCTGTGTCTTAACTAGTGTATTTCCCATCCAAACACCCCTTCTGAATTGATTATCCCTTCTTATCTTGCTTGCTTAATGTAGTCAAGTGGAGAGCGGAGTTCAAATTTATGGTTTTGTTTAACAGCAAGTACTATTTCCGGTAATTTTTCAAAATCAATATCTTGAAAATATGAAGCAAATTCCTGTTTGGAGTTAATGTATAACCGTTTTCGATTACGTAAACCTGGATTTTTAATTAAACATACTAATGCTACAATATCCTTGAAGGTCACTTCAATATTGACTTTTGAGAAAATTGGGTTTTGCTGAAATGGAGTAAATTCTTGATAAAGCTCATCAAAGTATCTAACATACAATACGTGCAGTGTTTTTTCCTCAGAACCTTCAATAAATGTTACTTCACTTCTATTAAAGAAGTCTTCTGATGTGTTTGATTTTTCCTTTTCTAATTCGTATCCGATGCATTCTTTAATCAACAATTAGATCAATCCCCTTTAGCCATTAACGAATAAGTAGAATTTTCGGAAATCCTTCGAAATCATACCTCTATTCTATCACAACCATATGAAATTTTTTTACTTTTAAGAATTTATGCTTTCCTGAAATTTTTCAAAGAAGAGGTCTGCTTCTTCTTGTACAAATTCTTCTTCGATTCTATCAGGCAGCTTGGGCAATTCAGCTATGTTTTTTAAACCAAAATAATCTAGAAACTCTTTTGTGGTCCCATATAGGTATGCTCTTCCTGTACCTTCTGCTCTTCCAACTTCCTTTATAAGCGCCTTCGTCATGAGGGTATGAAGTGGTCTTTCTGTTTTTACTCCACGGATCTCTTCTATTTCCGCACGAGTTATTGGCTGTTTATAGGCAATAATGGCCAACGTTTCCAAAGCGGCCTGAGACAAAGCTGAGGTATTTGGAGAATCAACAAGTCTTTTAAGATACACGGCATTTTCTTTTTTTGTCGCAAGCTGATAAGTACCCGCGAGCTGAACAATCATAATGCCCCGACTCGTATCTTTTTCATATACTTGTCTTAATTCTTCAATAATCTCATCAGCCTTCCGTTCATCTACCTCCAGCACCTCGGCCACATGCTTTAACGTAAGTCCTTCATCACCAGCAGCGAATAAAAGACTCTCTAAAATACTTTGCCAATTAACAATTTCCAAACCTTTTTGCTCCTCCCTAAACTGCATGAACAAAAATATCTCCAAAATTTTCATGTTGTTCTACGTCAATTTCTTTTCTTTTGATAAGCTCCAATATCGCCAAAAATGTCACAACGACATGTTCTTTTTCAGCAACGGTAAACAAATCATTAAAGTTTTTCCGGCCTTTTATATTTTTTAATTCATTCATAATTTCTGTCATTCTTACCTCGATAGAAATTTCTTGTCTGGCAATCTTTGTAGCCATCGGACGCTGCAGCTTTTTCCTGCGCATTAGTTTTTGAAAAGCGGCTAACATATCGTAAAGAGTGACATTTAATTCTGTTTTCTCCGGCTGACTATCTTTTGCAAAATCTGAAAGGTCACTCGGAGGTTTCGTATACATGAGCCCCCGTTCCTCCTCAAGCGATTTTAAATCATGAGCAGCCTCTTTGTATTTCCGATACTCAATAAGCCTTTCAACTAACTCATCCCTTGGGTCTTCTTCATAACTTATTTCGGAATCTAAATCCTCCAATTCCTCTTCATGCTTTGGTAATAGCATTTTACTTTTGATCGCTAATAATGTTGCGGCCATGACTAAAAACTCGCTGGCTATATCCAATTTAAGTTCTGACATTGTTTTTATATAGATTAAGTATTGCTCGGTAATCTCAGCAACAGGAATATCATATATATCAATTTCAAGCCGATTTATTAAATGTAGCAATAGGTCTAATGGACCTTCAAACGCATCAATTTTTACATTGTAGTGTATCATCTTTCACCAGAATCCTTGAAGTAATTTTCTTATTTATGACTATTATTAGTATAGAGGAATCAAATACGTTATCCAATAGAAAAATTATTGGCTTTAGTAAATATTGAAAAAGTGATGTTTGCCCATAACACTGGACGAGCACTGGACATATGATGAGATTGAAAAGAATAACAAAACAACTATAGGAGGTTTTTACACATGGCTGATGGTTACGGTTTCGGAGGCGGTTTTGCATTAATCGTAGTTCTATTCATTCTGTTAATTATCGTTGGTGCTTCTTGGTTCTAAGTAAAGATTGAATTTTAGCCGGCCCGTCTTTTTTCAGGCGGGTTTTTTCAATTAGGTGATACTGAAGAAACACTAATTATATGCTACACTGTACATATCTTATCGATAAGGGGTGATTTAATGTACCCAGAGCAGTATATTGAATTTTTAATTCATTTTAATGGCGATAGGGATTATTTTGAATGCCACGAGATACTTGAAGAATATTGGAAAGAAGAAGCGGACGATAGAAGTAAAGATTCTATTTGGGTTGGCTTCATCCTTTTAGCCGTTTCAAGGTATCATCATCGGCGGAGAAACTTTAATGGTGCTAAACGAACATTAGAAAAAGCGATTAAAATTTTTTCCTTGCATGATTCTTGGGAGCCAATCCACCTTGGTTTGGATGGAGATATTTTTTTTCCAATGCTTTCAAAACTGTTAGCGCAAGCCGAAAAAGAAGAAAGCTATCAAAGCATAACTTTGCCTATTTCTGATCAAGCACTTTTACAGGCATGTATTAAGGCATGTCAAAATAAAGGATTTAAGTGGGGACAGGATAGTAACTTAGAAGATGCATTAAATATTCATAAACATATGTTACGAGACCGTACAAACGTTATTGAAGAACGAAGTGAAGCGTTGAAGAAGAATAAAAAAGGCAACGAATAAAATTTCGTTGCCTTCCTACTTTACGCCTAGCAAAAATCACATTTCTCAACAAATGGCGCAGTATTATCATTTGCCGTTATATTCCTATCAGGATACATATCCTTCAAAGCTTTAACCATTCGTTTTCCCACTCCTTGATAACGATGTGAGGGATTGACAGAAATATGTTGGATCATTAATGAAGAATCATTATCGTTCATATGAACCCCAATTAGTCCGATAATATCTTCTTCTTTCCAAAGAAAAAGCTGTAAGTTTTCTTCTGTTTCATACTCCTTTATGGTGAATTGGAGTTTCTTCAAGTCTTTTTCAGTAGGCATAAAGGACAATAAGCCCATGGCTATTTTTTCAAATGTTTTTTTATAACGAATTAACATAATAGCTCCCTCATTATATTAAATAAACCCGATTTAGGGGATAGTATATTTTTTCCAACCAACTTATAAATAAACAGTTTTCTCTATAATATGTAGTCAAATTCGTAAAGTGTTTCAATATTGTCAATCATACATAATAATTGTTTATCTATCAATCCCAATTATAATTATTATTTTGGTACAATAAAGACCCAATAGATAATCCCCCAAATCAAAGCTAGTCCTACGAGGGCACTAAAAACAGTCCAATTATTTTTCTTCATGAAAAATCCTCCAAAGGCAATTTGAAGATAGCGCATGTTGTCATTCTACACTATATCTAAAAAATAATCCATTTTCGCAACAAAAAGCTGAGCCTTGGGACTCGGAATAGATTAAAAACAAATAAACTGCCGCATTGGCGGCAGCTAATTTATTTTAAAGGAAGGTCTAAACGAAGCAGATCTTCGTAAGTTTCTCTTTTGACGACAAGAGTTGCCTTGCCATTCTCAACAAATACCACTGCAGGGCGTGGTATACGATTGTAATTGTTCGCCATCGAATATCCATATGCACCAGTACAAAATACAGCTAAAAGATCGTCATCCTCAGTCTCTGGAAGTGGTAAATCCCAAATCAGCATATCACCAGATTCACAGCATTTACCTGCTATAGAAACTTTTTCAGTTGCTTCTGCTAAAGGCCTATTCGCTAATACAGCCTCGTACTTAGCCTGATAAAGAGCAGGTCTAATGTTATCACTCATTCCACCGTCAACAGCCAGATATTTTCTAACCCCTGGAACTTCTTTCGAAGACCCTATTTGATATAAGGTTGTACCAGCGTCACCTACAAGTGAACGTCCAGGTTCTATCCAAATCTCTGGCATTTCCATGGAGTATTGCTGTATTAATCTCTTCACTTCTATAATAATTTCACTAACATATTGTGAAGGCAAAAGCGGTTCATCTTCACTTGTATATCGAATTCCAAAACCGCCGCCTAGATTCAGTACCTTGGCTTCATAATTAAGCATGTTTTTCCATTGGTTCATTTTACCAACGATTTTTTCTGCAGCTAACAAGAAACCAGTTGTTTCAAAAATTTGTGAGCCAATGTGACAATGCAGACCTAAAACATTAAAATGCTTAAACCGAAGTGCGTGGATTAACGCCTCTTCCGCTTGTCCATTTTGGAGATCAAAGCCAAACTTAGAATCTTCCTGCCCTGTTAAGATATAATCGTGAGTATGTGCTTCAATTCCAGGTGTAACCCGAAGTAGAATACTCATGCTTTCATTTTTTTCGAGGCAGATGGTTTTTAATAGTTCTAATTCGTAAAAATTATCGACCACGATACAGCCAATTTTGTGATCTAGCGCCATTTCAAGTTCTTCTCTACTTTTATTGTTTCCATGAAAGTGGATTCTCTCAGATGGAAAGCCAGCAGCGACCGCGGTATATAATTCCCCGCCAGATACTACATCAAGTGATAAACCTTCTTCTTCCGCCAGCTGCAGCATTGCAATCGTCGAAAATGCCTTACTTGCATAAGCCACCTGGGCTTTGACATTTTGTTCTTCAAATGTCTTTTTAAACCCTCTAGCTCGTTCCCTCATTAATGCTACGTCATAAACATAGAGAGGAGTTCCAAATTGCTCGGTCAACTCTACTGCATCTACTCCGCCTATTTCTAAATTACCCTTGCCGTTTACGCCTGTTGTCCCGTAAAAATACATTCCCTTCCCTCTCTCCGTAAAGACTCTTTATTAGTGTATGGTCATGCTATGAAAAAAGTAATAATAAATAGACAGAATCCTGAAAGGATACTGCCTATTTTAGCTACTTATCCTTTTATACAATTAAAAATACTTTAGCATAACCGTATCTTTTACGCAATAAGTTATTGTTCACCCGGCGGCTGGCGATATCGATTCCTAGGATGTACAATGCTGGGACGAAATAGCGACCCGGGTACAGCACGGCGGAAAATGATTTGTAAAAATCCCTTTGGCTCAAAAGGAAGAAATGGCCAAAAATATGGTGTATTAAGTGCACGTGTAGTTACTAAATGAATAAACAGCAAGGTAGAGCCTATCACAAAGCCCGGTGTATGGAATATTGCAACAAGAATTACCAGTATCATTCTGGCTATTTTATTTGCTACACTTAGTTCATAACTTGGTGTCGTAAATGAACCTATACCAGCAATTGCAACATACAGTATTACTTCTGGAACAAATAATCCAACATCAACTGCAATTTGACCAATCAACACTGCAGCAATTAACCCCATTGCTGTGGAAAGAGGTGTAGGGGTATGTATTGCTGCAATTTTTAAAAATTCCAGCCCAAAATCGGCTAATAAAATCTGTAGGACGATTGGAATATTGGTCTGCTCATTTGGTCCAATAAACGAAAGCCTCTCTGGCAGCAGGGATGGTTCTAACACAAATAACATCCATAATGGAAGTAAGAAAATTGATGTTAAAATACCTAAAAATCGAGACCAACGGACAAATGTCCCCATAACAGGTGCTTCACGAAACTCCTCAGCATGTTGAACGTGATGGAAATAAGTGGTTGGTGCTATAATAACACTCGGAGAGGTGTCAACATATATAACCACATGTCCCTCTAAAAGATGTGCTGCGGCGACATCGGCACGTTCTGTATACCTAACCAATGGATAAGGATTTAATCCTTGTTTTAAAAGAAACTCTTCAATGGTTTTATCTGCCATTGGGATTCCATCAATTTTTATAGCTTTAAGTTCTTTACGAATAATATTTATCAGGTCTGGATCAGCAATATCATTTATATAACCAATTGCTATATCTGTTTTTGAACGTTCTCCAACCTTTAGAATTTCAAAGCGCAGCCGTTCATCTCGGATTCTTCTTCTTGTTAACGCAGTATTTAACACAATGTTTTCGACAAACCCATCACGAGAACCTCTAACTACTTTTTCAGTGTCTGGCTCCATTGGTGTTCGGCCAGGATAACTCCTGACATCAACCGCAAGTCCTATACTTGATCCCTCAACCACGACAACTATTAACCCAGATAATACTTGAGTAACCATTTCGTCTAGGGTTTTAACCTGTTGAACAGACTGATTGACAAGCCTGTTTTCAACTATTTTAAAAAGGTCAGATGATACTTTTTCATGATCATTAATTTGAACAAGTTCTTCAACTGTTTCTATAATAAATCCAGTATCACATAAACCAGTTATCCAGTAGAAGTGTACGTCCTTTTTGAGAATTTTTAACTTACGAACACCAAAGTCAAAACTCACACCTAAACCGACTCGCTGTTTCATGTAATGTTCTATTTCTTGCAGTGACTCAGGAATCGGCCATGTTTGTTCGTTCTCTCTCGTCACGAAATCCACTCCTTTCTAGTATTAACTCTACCGCTTTTTTCGTAATAGGCGCTCCGCGTTCATAGTGATCGCGCCGTGCCATTTTCCCTACATCTCCGATTCCCACAATAATGGGAACATCTAGTTCATCAAGGCAATACACCGTATCTCCATTTAATCTTCCAATCTCCAGCTCTGGTATGCCGTGTTTATCTACGCCATAGGGCGTTAATTCACCATCCCGGTCGATACTTACATCGATTCTTGTCCACTCTGCCTGATGGGTTTTAGCAGCAACAGCAATAATACCTAGTACTTCAATATCATTATGGGTGGCGACATACTTTAATGCCCGTTCGCCTGCACCTTCACCTACAAGTCCACTATCATCAAACATTACTAATACCGGGTCATTAGCAGCCTTTTTAATTAGTTTTACTAGCTCCTCCCCTGTTAGAGCAGAAGGATTTCCATGAGACTGCGTAATGCAACGCCCTCCCACTTCATGAGCGACACGTTCTATAGCCCTCTTCGCATACTCATCACCATCAGTAATTAATATAACCCGCCTTCGTATACTCATACTGTATGTCCTTTCTAGTTAGAAATGTTAAAGAAGCTAGACAGGCTTAGATTAATGATGAACAAAATAGACCCATTGAAAAATTGACCCAACAATTTTTCCTAAAACAATTGCCATAATTAGAATAATAATTTTTCCATCAATCCCCAGTCTCTTCGCAAGAACTGGGAATACATTTAATGCCTCTGTAAGTCCTGCAGCTAACATCCCAACAAAGACTCCTCCGGTCAATCCGAGAGGCGCCATAAAATATGGAGTAATTCCTAACACTGGGTCTCTTAGACTTCCTGCTATCCCTGTTAATGCTCCTAAAACAACAGCCCATTCGTAATGCCGAATCATTTTCATTGTCTTTGTTAGCTGTGTTAGTCTTGGTATAATACCAAGCACTGTTAAAAAAGCTACAAAACCAGAACCAACTGCTAATCCACCTGCAAGTCCGATAAACATCACGACAATAACTTTAATCGTCATTCGTTCGCTTCATACTTTCTTTATTTTCATGAATGATGACATAGTTATCTAGGTCCATTTGATAGTTAAACATCTCGACTTCCAGGGGACTTGGTTCTTCGTTGATCCTTTTTTGAAATACATGATTAAAGAATAAAATCATGCCAAGACCTAAGCCAATGGAATAGGGAATTTGAAATATCCACGGCTTGGAATCTTCCACGCCTGTTATGATTTTGTATAACTTTTCTTGAACACTCCGCATACTGACATCGTCATGAAAGTTCATAATGGCCATCGCAGAACCAAAAAATAATAAAAACCAAATTAAGATAAAGAAAGGTAAAGACATTTGTTTTTTCTTTATTATGACTTCTACGATTGTTTGGGCTGGTCCAATGGTTTGGACATCTGCATTTTCGATTACGGTTGAAATCAATCTAATAACTGTCATAACATCAATGATGACAATATTTCTGTCGTTAACAGATATTTGATGGACTATTAGTTTTTTTAATTTAGGGATTATGATTTCTGGAGCAATGATCTGGGCGATATCTTCTAAAAAGATACTCTCTTCCGGTTTGGCCAGAACACGATTCCGCATGCGGATGTAGATTGTTTTTTCCAAAACATTCACTCCCCACACATTGATTTCCTTGTATACCTAGTATGAGCAAAAAATCTATCTTTACTAAAAAAAGAACAGAAATGCCTAAATTGGCGGGCTGATTGCTCCGATAATTGGGGGAGTCTTAATTTAGCGGCACTATCTCGGGTTGATTGTTACGGTAATTTGAGGAGTCTTAATTTAGCGGCACTATCCCGGGCTGATTGTTACGATAATTTAGGGAGTCTTAATTTAGTGGCACTATCCCGGGCTGATTGCGTCGATAATTTGGAGAGACCAGGTTTATCGGCACTATCCATTCCATTTTTAGCTGAACACAACAAAAAAGACCGAATGAATCATTAGAGATCCATTCGGTCTTTCATTTGTTGTAAGATCTTTTTTTCAAGCCGGGAAACTTGAACCTGAGATATTCCCAGCCTCACAGCTACTTCCGATTGAGTCTGATCCTTATAATATCGTAAATAAACAATGAGTCGTTCACGTTCATCCAATTCCCGGATTGCTTCCTTTAAGGCGATTTTATCGAACCATTTACCTTCATTTCCGTCATCTATTTGATCTAATAACGTAATAGGATCGCCATCATTTTCATACACTGTTTCATGAATGGAAGATGGTGTCCGACTTGCTTCCTGGGCGAGAATAACATCCTCCGGCGACAGCTGAAGATGCTCTGAAATTTCGTTAACAGTTGGAATTCTTCCATATATTTTCGATAATTCATCCTTCGCCTTGCGAATTCGATTTCCCATTTCCTTTAAAGAACGGCTAACTTTTACCGTTCCATCATCACGAATAAACCTCTGGATTTCACCAATAATCATTGGAACCGCATAGGTAGAAAATTTCACATCATAGGAAAGATCAAATTTATCCACTGATTTCAGCAAACCGATACATCCGATTTGGAAAAGATCATCCGGATCATATCCCCTATTTAGAAACCGCTGGACAACGGACCAAACGAGACGCATATTTTTTTCAGCAATTAGGTCTCTTGCTGCTTGGTCTCCGTCTTGGCTTTTTTTAATCAAATCCTTCACTTCATGGTCCTTTAAATACGTTTGCGCTTTATCTTTTTTGACCTCCACATCCATTGGCAAGTCTCCTTAATTGCATAGCATTTTGCTTGTGTGTAAATGCTTTTTTAGTCTTACTTCGGTTCCTTTACCTGGTTGTGTGAGAACCTCAACCTCATCCATGAAATTTTCCATGATAGTGAATCCCATACCAGACCTTTCTAGATCTGGTTTCGTTGTAAATAATGGCTGTCGAGCTTCTTCCACATCTACAATTCCTAATCCGACATCTTTAATCGAAATATCAACTAAATTATCTTCAATCGTCACCTGGATATATACAATTCCTTCTGGGTCATTTTCATACCCATGAATTATGGAGTTGGTAACTGCTTCTGATACTACTGTTTTAATTTCAGTAAGTTCATCCATTGTTGGGTCAAGCTGTGCAATAAAAGCAGCCACAGTGACACGTGCAAATGATTCATTTTGACTTAAAGCACTGAATTGAAGATTCATCTGATTCTTCATCTCAGGCCACCCCCAATCTTTGCAATGCAAACTCTTCAGTCGGTTCTAGCTTGATGATTTTAAACATCCCCGACATATCGAATAATCGTTGTATTGCTGGGGAAATTGCACAAACGACCATTTCACCATGCACTTGCTTTATTTGCTTGTACCGCCCTAATATGACTCCTAATCCAGAACTATCCATAAAAGAAAGCTGTTCCAAATTTAAAACTATATGACGAATATCATTCTTCTCTATTGCATTTGCTGCCTGTTCTCGTAATTCGTCCGCTGTATGATGATCTAGTTCACCACTTAATCGCAGCAATAAAACATCATGTTTTATTTCCATTTCAATGTTAAGACTCACTATTCCTAGCCTCCTTCATCTGGTATAGTGAGTCAATTCGTTATTTAAAGTGTAATCTCCTTCTCTCAAGACAAAACTAGTTGATATTTGCTAAAAAAAGTAGGTATTCGACACGAAAAGCGGAAGCAGAATGCTACTTTCCTGCTTTTGTAAACATTCCGAATGAACGTTTATATAGCGTCCACCAGGTTGCTTCTTTAACGTCGTTTTTTGCAACTAATTCACTTTCAAGGATTACTTTGCTTTCTTTTACAAGCTGGATGGTTCCAACCTTATCGCCTTTTTTTATAGGGGCATTAAGGTTTTTATCAAGTTTCACTTTACGTGTTACATCTTCAGTCTTTTCGCCCTTTTTTGTTAGTAAAGATAGTGGTTCACTTGTTACGGCTTCAACCTTTTTGTCTTTCCCTTTATTGACATGGGCATTGCCAATTACTTGGTTTCGCTTGAACATTGGGTGTGTTTGATACTGGGCGAACGCATAATTAAGCATCTTTGTAACTTGAGCGTTTCTCTCCTTAGAGGTCGGCGCACCAAAGACTACAGCGATGACACGCATACCATCCTTTTGAGCGGTTGCTGTCAGACAGTATTTTGCTTCAGCAGTAAAGCCAGTTTTTAATCCATCTACTCCTGGGTAAAAACGAACTAGTTTATTGGTATTAACCAGCCAGAACTTTTTATCTGTATTTTCACGGAGATATGCTTCGTAAGTTCCCGTAAACTTTGTAATGTCCTCATATTTTAATAATTCCTTGGCCATAATCGCCATATCATGTGCGGAACTATAATGACCGCTTCCTGGAAGACCTGTAGTATTTTTAAAAATTGTATTTTTTAATCCAAGTTCTTTTACTTTGTTATTCATCATGTCAACAAAGGCTTCTTCAGAACCGGCAATTTTTTCTGCCATAGCCACGGAAGCGTCATTCCCTGAACCAATCGCTATGCCTTGGAGCATTTGTTTTACAGTCATTTCTTCTCCTGGTTCAAGGAAAATTTGCGAACCTCCCATTGAAGCAGCATACTCACTGGTTCGAACACTTTCATCCCATTTGAGTTTTCCTTGGTCAATTGCTTCCATAATAAGCAGCATAGTCATAATCTTTGTCATACTCGCAGGTGGAAGCTCTTCATTACTATTTTTCTCATAAAGAATCTGTCCTGTGTCACGCTCAATCAAAATCGCGGATCTTACATTTTCTGTAATATCAGTACTCTGTTTTTCTTCTGCAGATACTGGCGCTATCCATACACTTGCTAATAATAAAGCTATTACCAGTAAAGAGATATATCGTTTCATTCGCATAACCCTCCATTCTTTATATAGATTCCATTTTTACCAAAACCAACAACTTTATACAGTATTTTCCTGTTAGCAAAATAAAAAAGTCCAGGAATTTTTCCTGGACCATGACTTCTAAGTTCTATTCTGTTATTTCTCCGTGAATGAGGATAGGTGCCTCGACTTTTTCAGGAGTTAGAATAATATTTTCATAAAGCTTTTCTTTTACTTCGTTAACATCTTCAAAATTGCTATAAATTGTTACTAATGATTCACCTTTTTTCACTTGGTCGCCGATTTTCTTTCTTAACACAAGCCCTACAGCTAAATCAATCACAGACTCCTTCGTCGCTCTTCCTGCTCCTAAAATCATGGCAGCGGTTCCTACTTCATCCGCAACAATTTCAGAAACATACCCATCTTCTTTCGCTTCTAGCTCAAAAGTAAATTGAGCCTGCGGCAACTTAGAAGGATCGTCCACGATCGATGCATCTCCGCCTTGTGAGCTCAGGAAGACCTTAAACTTTTCAAGCGCCGAACCATCTTTAATGACATTTTCAAGCATCGAACGTGCTTCGGCTAATGAACTAGCCTTTTCTGCTAAATAAACCATGTGACTACCGAGTGTTAAACACAACTCTGTTAAGTCATCTGGACCTTCACCTTTTAAAGTATCAATCGCTTCCTTTACTTCCAGCGCATTTCCAATTGCATACCCAAGCGGCTGACTCATATCCGATATAACGGCCATGGTTCGTCTTCCAACATTGTTTCCGATACTTACCATTGCTTTAGCCAGTTCTTTCGAGTCATCAAGGGTTTTCATGAATGCACCTGCACCCGTTTTTACATCTAGAACAATTGCATCAGCACCAGCAGCTATTTTTTTACTCATGATTGAGCCAGCAATCAGCGGAATACTATTAACCGTTGCTGTTACATCTCTTAAGGCATATAGCTTTTTATCAGCAGGAGTTAAATTACCACTTTGTCCAATGACAGCAATCTTGTTTTTGTTTACCAGTTCGATAAATTCTTCGTTCTCGATTTCAACATGAAATCCTTTTACAGCCTCTAATTTATCAATGGTTCCGCCGGTATGACCTAAACCGCGCCCCGACATTTTAGCTACAGGAACACCCAATGCGGCAACTAACGGACCAAGAACCAGCGTTGTTGTATCTCCTACACCGCCAGTCGAATGCTTATCAACTTTGATTCCTTCGATTTGTGATAAATCGATTTGATCGCCTGATTCAACCATAGCCATTGTCAAATCTGCTCTTTCTTTTTCTGTCATCCCTTGGAAAAAGATTGCCATCGTTAGGGCACTAACCTGATAATCTGGGATGGAACCATCGGTATATCCATTGATAATAAACTTTATTTCTTCAGTAGTCAGTTCTTGCCCATCTCTTTTTGTCTCAATTAAGTCAACCATTCTCATTTTTATCACCACATTTTTAAATTATGTTCAGATTATTTCGCTATGCTTTTTACAATCTCTTTTATATATAATAGAAAATTTGCTTTTACTCTTTCAGTTGTTTCTATTACTTCATCATGTGTTAATGGCTGATCAAGTATTCCTGTTGCCATATTGGAAATACATGAAATACCTAATACCTTCATCCCGCTATGACGTGCAACAATAACTTCAGGAACCGTAGACATACCAACAGCATCACCGCCTAGTGTACGTACCATTCTTACTTCAGCAGGCGTTTCATATACAGGTCCAGGATTTCCAAAATAAACGCCTTCTTTTACATTTAGGTTTATCTGCGAGGCAATTTCTTTCGCAATAGTACGAAGTTCCTTTGAATAGGCTTCTGACATATCAGGGAAGCGAGCTCCAAGTTTAGAATCATTCGGACCAATTAATGGATTAGTGCCCATAAAATTAATATGGTCAGTAATAATCATTAAATCCCCAGCTTCAAAACTTTCATTAACTCCACCTGCTGCATTCGTGACAATAAGCATTCCCACACCTAGTTCCTTCATAACACGGACAGGGAATGTTACCTTATCCATACCGTATCCTTCATAGAAATGGAAACGACCTTGCATTGCTACTACTTCTACTCCATTTAAAACACCAAAAACGAGTTGTCCCGCATGACCTTCAACGGTTGAAATCGGGAAATCAGGTATTTCGTTATATGGAATTTTTACAGGGTTCTCAATTTCATCTGCTAATACTCCAAGTCCGGAACCTAAGATAAGACCGACCTTTGGTGTTGTCGAGTACTTTTCCTTTAAAAAGCCAGCCGCATTTTGGATTTTTTCAATATTCATTTTTTCTCCCCCTTTAATTAAGCTCTTGCAAAAAGCTTTTTCCGAATTTAGGAATTTTTACTTTAAAGTTATCAGCCACGGTTGCCCCAATATCAGCAAATGTTTCTCGAATTGGAAGTTCTTTCCCCACCGCCATTTTTTTGGAATAGACGATAAGCGGAACATATTCGCGTGTGTGGTCTGTTCCCGGAGCCACTGGATCATTTCCGTGGTCAGCTGTGATAATCAATAAATCGTCTTCTTTTAACTTTTCAAGTACTTCCGGAAGGCGGGCATCGTATTCCTGAAGGGCATTCCCATAGCCTTCTGGATCGCGTCGATGGCCGTATAATGCATCAAAATCAACTAAATTTAAGAAACTCATTCCAGTAAAGTCCATATCCAGTGTCTGTACAAGCTTATCCATGCCATCCATATTGGAGACCGTTCTTAGAGATTGAGTAACTCCCTCTCCATCATAAATATCTGAGATTTTTCCGATTGCAATAACGTCTAAGCCAGCGTCTTTCATCTCGTTCATCACCGTTCTATCAAACGGCTTCAGTGCATAGTCATGACGGTTAGCTGTCCGCTTAAAATCTCCCGGTTCACCTAAAAATGGACGAGCAATAACACGGCCCACCATGTATTTTTCATCTAATGTTAACTCACGAGCAATTTTACATATTTTATATTGCTCTTCAATTGGGATAATTTCTTCGTGTGCGGCAATTTGAAGCACTGAATCGGCAGATGTATAGACTATCAATGCTCCTGTTTTCATATGTTCTTCCCCTAATTCATCGAGAATTTCCGTTCCACTAGCAGGTTTATTGCCAATAATTTTTCTGCCTGTGCGTTTTTCTAATTCTGAAAGGAGTTCGTCTGGGAATCCATCAGGGAATACTCGAAAAGGTGTTTGGATATTTAAGCCCATAATCTCCCAGTGACCTGTCATAGTATCCTTACCATTCGATGCTTCCTTCATTTTCGTATAGTAACCCAGCGGTTTTTCCGATTTTTCAATGCCTTTAATTTCACGGATATTGCTTAAACCTAAGTTTCCCATGTTTGGCATGTTTAGACCGTTCATTCTTTCCGCAATATGTCCAAGGGTATCTGCACCTTTATCACCAAACTTTTCGGCGTCTGGTGATTCACCAATTCCAACCGAGTCCATTACGATTAAAAAAACTCGTTTATATGTATTTACTGCCATTCGAGTCTTCCTCCTTCTTCTATTACAAATAAAAATAATAAGTAAAAATAGATTACCCTTATTAAAATAGGATTATTATGCACTTTTAGAAATATAACGTCAGAAGTCTGACCTCTATATTTTACTAAACTATAATAAAATTACAAGAAAAAGCTGCCATAAATTTTGGCAGCTTTTCGACATTTTTAAATTATTATGTATCTAGTATCCTATCAAGCTCTTGGATGGAATTTGGTATAGACATCCTTTAACCTTGTCTTGGTTACCTGGGCATAAATTTGTGTTGTTGAGATATCAGCATGTCCTAGCATTTCTTGGACTGCTTTTAGATCTGCACCGTTTTCCAACAGATGTGTTGCAAACGAATGCCTGAGTGTGTTCGGTGTTAATTCACTCTCAATCCCAGACTCTTGAGCCAGCCTTTTTAAAATCTTCCAAAAACCTTGACGTGTTAATCTTTCTCCATGATGGTTTAAAAATAAGGCACGAGAGTGATTTTCTTTATTAGCAACAAAATTTGTTCTGCCTTTATCAATGTAAGCCTTTAGTGCAGCTGCTGCAGTTTTTCCAATTGGTATAATACGTTCTTTATTACTTTTACCACTGACGGTCACAAAACCCAGCGTTACATTTACATGGTCAACATCGATTTGAATAAGCTCACTGACTCGTATACCGGTAGCATAAAGAAGCTCTAGCATTGCTTTGTCTCTTAAACCAAAATGTCCTTTTCCATTGGGAATATCTAATAGTTTTTCTACTTCCTTTAAACTTAAAACCTTTGGCATTGACCGCTCAGACTTAGGAGGTTCAATAAGAACAGAAGGATCTTGATTAGATACCTGTTCCCGCAACAGAAACTGATGAAAAGCGCGAATAGAAGCAACGTGTCTTGCTAAGGTTTTTGCCGATTTTCCCTTTTCTTTTAAAAAAGAAAGAAAATGGATAATGTGAGCCCGCTGGACCTGATTACATGATTCAATGGCTTCCACGTTTTTTAAGTAATGAAGATAGGTTTTTATATCCCGTTCATACGACAGCAGAGTATTCTTTGCTGCCCTCTTTTCAACGAGCAAAAACTGCATAAATTTTTTTAAATGATCATCCATAAATATTACTCCCCATTTAAGTAAAACAAAATCAACCGATCCAGCCACATAGGGTTCTCATCTTTATTTAATGTTGAAACCTTTAAAGCTGATCCTTGCGGTGAATCATAACGATGATAATTTTGGTATTCCTCATTTACCCACATAATACCATAGTAAAAGAGTATCGTACATCCAGTGAATATGATAAAAACCTTTAAGGTTTGTAGTACTACTTTAATAAAAGAGAGCATTTACCTTCCCCCAAACAGTTTAGCCTAGTAAAAGATATGCCAATTTGTCCAACTTTTATACCTACAGTTACCTTTTTAAAGGAAATAATTTTGTCTATGTTCGCAAAAAGAAAAAAGCCCTTTTCTAAAAAGGACTTTTGGCTATTATTCTGCTGTTTCTTCAGCTTTCACTTTATCTTGGCAGCGATAGCATATACCATGAAACGTCAGACGATGGTCTTTTATCTTGAAATTCCATCTACGTTCAACCACAGCTTCTACATCTTCAAGAAGATCTTCTTGAATTTCATCAACCGCTCCACATTCAATACAAACAAGGTGATGATGAAAATGTGCTGCTCCTTCTTGGCGAAGGTCATAACGTGAGACCCCATCACCAAAGTTAATTTTATCAACAATCTTCAATTCAGTTAGTAATTCAAGGGTACGATATACAGTTGCCAATCCGATTTCAGGCGACTTTTCCTTAACAAGGAGGTATACATCTTCTGCACTTAAATGATCCTCTTCATGCTCTAACAAAACCCGAACGGTTGCTTCACGTTGAGGTGTTAGCTTATAGCTTGATGAATGCAACTGCTTTTTAATTCTCTCAATCCTAGTCTCCATCCCGAAGTCCCTCCCTCGCCGCTGCTATTCTCATTATAACAGATGAGAAAGAGGTGTCAAAATAAAATCATTATAAACAAGAGATTATATTTAATTCTATTTAATAATAATTATAAATTTAGCGACCCCATTACCGATTTCATCAGCCATGGTGATACGTAGGCTTCCACTCCTGAAGCAGCAGAAATAAGAACTACAGCAACAATAAAGATCAGAATATAGTTCTTAAAAAATGGCAAGATTGGCTGTCCATAGGTCTTAAAAAATTGTTTTTTTATCATTCTCAATGAGAAAATAACAGATAATGCAGCCATCAAAATGAAAACGGGAATGATAATCAAATTTTGTGGCAATATGGATACAAATGCAAGCAAAAATCCTTTCAAGCCCAATTGACTAACTAAGAAGCCAACCGTAAAACCCACCACTAAACCTTTTATAAATAGTAGAATTAAGATTACCGGAAGTCCGATGATAGAGATACCTAAAATCCAAATCAGTCCAATGAATTTGCTGTTATGAAGAAAGCTTTGTGCAAATAAATCATTGTTCTCGGCTACTTTCCCGTTTAGTATTTGACCAAAGAATTGTGATAAATAGTAAAAAAGATCTTCTTTCTGGGTGATACTCATGCTGTTCACGACAATGGCTCCAAAAATGACACCCATTAAAAATAAAATGACAATAAATAAAAATATTGAGGAATGCTCACGGAAATAACTGGCGGCATCGTTCTGGTACAATCGTTTCTTCATCTGCAGTCCCTCCTACTTCTCTCGGGTTAAGTTATTACATTTTATGCGGTTCTAGTAATTCTATGACGATAACTTAGTAGATTTAATTTTTAAAAGAGGAAGATGTGGGCCATCGCAGATATATTAATTTTTCGAGTCTATTACGGTTAAAAACCCGGCAGATTTAAGTGACTTTGCCAGGTTTTTAAATAGAAATATGAAATTAATCTGCTATTTTTCCGTATTTTCCACCGCCGCCTGCAGCTAAATTTACTTTTCCTTCTCTAGCTTTCATGATGAGTTCGGCTATTTTCGGTGGAACCACTTCGGTTAATGCTTCAAAAGGTACTTCGTGTAAAATTGCCATTTCCGAACCAAAATGATTGACTAGCTTTTCAAGTAATTTACGTCCTAATCCAGGGATAAATTCAAGCGGGACTTGATGCACATAGATTGGACGACCTTCCGGGCTCTGTTCAGCTGTCTTCAATTCCATGATTCGGTCCGCAACACCTTTAATATTCTTACTGCCGCATTGAATACAGAGTTGATCTTCCCCGCCTGCAGGGTGCAAGCATTTTGCACAGACGGTTTTGTGATATTTTCCAAGGAGCGGATCTAAACCATAATTTGCTATAATCCGCCTGCCATCTTCTTTTTTCAATGCCTTTTCTAATTCTTTAAAAGAAGGTTCCTTCATCAATATAACCTGATATTCACGGGCAATTTTCGCTAAAGAGTGAGCGTCTGAATTGGTGACAAAAGTATAGTTGTGTAATTCTTTTATCTGGTCTGCCATGCTTGTATCAGAACTCAATCCCAGTTCAATCCCATCTATAAGGGTTGGATCTAAAACTTCTGTTAACGATTTATTGACACCTTTTCCATATAGACTTTTAAAAGGTGTAAACACATGGGCTGGAATAAATAATCCGCCTAGTTCTTTTACCTTTCTTTGTAATTCAAGACCCGACGCATAGATTCGCTGCGAACTCAATTGAACATTTTTCAAATGACCAGATAGCCAATTAGAAAACTCTCTCATGATCATGATTGTAGGAAAATAGCACAGGACATGAATCGGTCCGTTGCATTGTTCGTCATAGATTTCTAATTCTGAACCGGGAATAACCGTTAAATCACCGAATGCCAATCCGCCATCTGGATGTTCAAGAACGTCACCGCCAGAAACCAGGCTCTCCATCTCTAGAATTACTTCTGGTGAATGACTATCAATAATTCCAACCATATTCAGACCTTTTTCATGCCGCGCATGCTCAATGATGTTTGTAAACGTTAATGATTTAGCACCTGTTATTTTTACAGGCTTACCTGTCCAGGTTCTTCCGATATGAATATGTAAATCTACATAATAGCGTTTCATTTTTTTGCTAACGCCTCTTGTAATTGCAGATATTGAACAGCATATGCAGTTTTGGCATCATAGATTTTTTGATCCTTAATGTACTGAACTGCTTCATCTAGTGTAATTTCTTCAATATTTACAAACTCATCTTCATCCAGTGCGGCGGCATTTTCTTTCTTTGTTAGTCCTTTAGCAACAAATAGATGAACGATTTCATCCGCAAATCCAGGTGATGTATAAAACGAAACGAGAAGTTCCAGACTTTCGCATTCGTATCCTGTCTCTTCCTCTAATTCTCTGCGGGCACAAAGTACAGGCTCTTCACCTTGTTCCAGCTTTCCTGCTGGGATTTCAACAATCGTTCGATCCAGTGCTTTTCGAAATTGCTCTACCATAACAATTTTATTATTATCAGTAATCGCCAAAATAGCGACTGCACCTGGATGCTTGATGATCTCCCTTTTGGACTGTTTTCCATTTGGAAGTTCAACATCCTGGAGGTGAAGGCTAATTATTCTGCCTGAAAAAATTTCCTCACTATGTATAGTTTTCTCATTAAGGTCACCCATCAATATCAACTCCTGTTCTAATTCACTATGTGCTCTTCATACATTCTACCATACATGATCAGGAGGGGTATGGATGAAGGTATACGTGCATGATAAGGGGATTATTCTTGTTGGGAAGGGATGGGAGATTATTCAAAAGCTAAAAGAATACAATAAAGAATTTTCTACTGTTTCCGAATGGATACAAAATGTTGCATCTAAATAACCTTTCCATTTGTAGTCTGCCCCGTACTTTATTAAAATTATAGAAAAGACGGGGTGATGATTTGAAAAAAAGAAAACTTGGAAACTCGGACTTATGGGTAACAGAGTTAGGCTTAGGCTGTATGTCGATTGGTACTGAGGAAAAAGCTGCCAGGGAGATTATTGAAGCAGCATTGCAAGAAGGAATCAATTATTTTGATACTGCAGATTTGTATGATTTTGGTGAAAATGAAAAAATCGTCGGGGCTGCTTTAAAGGATGTTCGTGACAAGGTCATTATTGCTACAAAAGTAGGAAACCGCTGGTACCCCGATAAAACAGGATGGTCTTGGGATCCGTCCAAGTCGTACATAAAGGAATCAGTCAAACAAAGTTTGAAACGTCTTGGGACAGACTATATCGATTTATACCAGCTTCATGGCGGAACAATTGAAGATAATATTGATGAAACGATAGAAGCTTTTGAGGAATTAAAGACAGAGGGCTATATCCGCTATTATGGAATTTCATCGATTCGCCCAAATGTTATTCGTGAGTATGTAAAGAAATCTCATATTGTTTCTGTCATGATGCAATATAGTATATTAGACCGGCGCCCAGAAGAAGAAGTTTTGCCGAATCTTCATGAGCGTGGAATCAGTATTGTTACCCGCGGTCCTCTAGCGAAAGGGCTGTTAAGTGATAAAATGCTAGAAAAGATTTCTCCAAAGGGATATCCAGACTATAGTCAGGAAGAGCTGCTTGAAGTGTTACCAGTCCTAAAGGACAGACTTGCTGCACAACGCTCTTTTACAGAAATTGCTCTTCAATACAATTTGGCGCACCCTGCCGTGGCTACGGTGGCTGCTGGAGCCAGCAGTCCAGAACAAGTAAGAGACAATGCTAAGGCAGTGAGAAGCCAACACCTGACCCAAGAAGAAATACGATTGATAAAAGAGATTTCAAAAGCCGGGAAATATAAAGAACATCGTTAAAAGGAGAGCCCGTTGGCTCTCCTATTTAAATTCCTTCCAGTTCATGCCGCTTTCATTTAGCAGCTCTTCAAACGATTTATTTTTTTCTTTTAAGCGGCGTTCCTCGCGTTTTCGCTGCTCTTCTTCCGCTCTTTTACGCTCCTCTGCTGCCTTCATCTCTTCCTGCTGTTCTTTTAATTGTTTTATTAGCTCTGGATTAATCATATCTTTCAGCGTTACCGATGCTTCTTCTTTTTTTGGTCTAGATTGAATTTTTTGTTTCGATTTATTTCTCATTCAAAAATCCCCCACAATCATTATTCCATATATATTATAGCATCATTTTTTGATAGAAAAAGCAGGCTGTTATGCTAATCAGCCTGCCATACTTTTTAATAAGCTTCTAGAACCACGTTTTCATCCACTGCCAAGGTCGCTTCTGTTGAGTTTACAACATCTTCGATTGCAAACCCTTTTGCTACTTCAATCAATTTTAGCCCTGTGTCCGTTACATCCATTACAGCACGTTCTGTAATAATTCGGTTAACCACACCTTTACCGGTTAGCGGAAGGGTACATTGTTTTAATATTTTAGATTCACCGCGCTTGTTCACATGCTCCATAATGACAATGATTTTTTGCGCTCCATGGACGAGATCCATCGCTCCGCCCATCCCTTTAATCATTTTCCCTGGAATCATCCAGTTTGCTAGATCTCCTGTTTCAGAAACCTCCATGCCTCCAAGGATGGCAATATTAATATGTCCGCCGCGAATCATCGCAAAAGATTCCGCGCTATCAAAATAGGAGGCGCCGCTAATCGCTGTTACTGTTTCTTTTCCTGCATTGATTAAATCAGGATCAACTTCTTTCTCGGTTGGATAAGGACCGATTCCAAGCAATCCATTTTCTGATTGGAGGACGACCTGCTTATTTTCTGAAATATAGTTAGCGACTAATGTCGGCATCCCAATTCCTAGGTTCACATAAAAACCGTCTTCAATTTCTTTCTCTGCTCTAATTGCTATCCTCTCTCTAACAGAGACCACCGGCGCTCACTCCCTCCACCAATCTACTTTCTAACCGTCATTCTCTCAATCCGTTTTTCCTGCTTACCTTCTATAATCATCTGAACGTAAACGCTTGGAGTATGAATAAAATTCGGATCGAGTTCCCCGATTTCACAGAGTGTCTCCACTTCAGCTATCGTTACTTTACCAGCCGCTGCAATCATAGGGTTAAAGTTTCGTGCGGTTTTGTGGTAGACGAGATTCCCCATCTTGTCACCTTTCCATGCCCTGACAAGACTAAAATCAGCGGTTAATGCTTCTTCTAGCAGATACTCCCGGCCATTAAATACCTTGGTTTCCTTTCCGTCCGCAATAGGTGTTCCCACCCCTGCTGGAGTGTAAAAGGCGGGAATCCCAGCACCACCAGCTCTTATTTTTTCCGCTAAAGTTCCTTGTGGTGTCAATTCTACTTCAAGTTCTCCTGCTAAAACTTGTCTCTCAAACTCTTTATTTTCACCTACATACGAACCTATCATTTTCTTAATCTGTTTATTTTTCAAAAGCGGCCCAAGACCCCAATCATCGATTCCGCAATTATTTGAAATAACGGTTAAATCCTTTACCCCTTTATCAACCAAGGCTGAAATTAGATTTTCAGGAATGCCGCACAAGCCGAAACCGCCGACCATCAACGTCGCTCCGTCTTGAATATCTGCGACAGCCTCTTGAAAGGATGTACTAATTTTCTTCATCGAGATCGTTCTCCCCCTCTTTTGTAAGAGATTATGCTAACTCAACGATCGTTGCTACCCCTTGACCGCCGCCAATACAAAGAGTTGCTAATCCTTTTTTGGCGTTTCTGCGTTTCATTTCATGAATCAGCGTAACGAGAATTCTTGCACCGCTTGCACCGATTGGGTGACCTAGTGCAATCGCCCCGCCATTAACATTTAAGATATCTTTATTAAATTGAAGTTCACGGTCAACGGCTAATGCTTGTGCAGCAAATGCCTCATTTGCTTCAATTAACTCAAGCTCTTCTATAGAAATAGATGTTTTTTCAAGCACTTTCTTTACAGCAGGTACTGGACCAATTCCCATAATGCTTGGATCTACACCGGCACTCGCATTCCCTTTAATCGTGACTATTGGCTTTAATCCTAATTCATCCGCTTTTTTACGGCTCATTACGACTAAAGCTGCTGCACCATCATTGATTCCAGACGCATTACCAGCTGTTACGCTGCCATCTTTTTTGAATGCTGGGCGTAATCCAGAGAGTTTTTCGGCAGTTGTTCCTTTTTTCGGATATTCATCAGTATCAAAAACAATTGGATCTCCTTTACGCTGTGGAATAACGACAGGGACAATTTCATCTTTAAATTTACCTGCTTCAATTGCCTTTACAGCTTTCTCCTGACTCCATGCTGAAAACTGGTCTTGCTCTTCTCTCGTAATCGAATATTTATCAGCTAAGTTTTCAGCTGTATTTCCCATATGATATTGGTTAAAAACACATGTCAGACCATCACTAGTCAAAGTGTCTACTAATTTTTGATCACCCATTTTAAAGCCTTCACGGGCATTTTTTATTAAGTAAGGAGCCTGGCTCATATTCTCCATTCCACCAGCAACAACAATCTCAGCATCTCCTGCTAGAATAGCCTGTGCTGCTAGGTGAACAGCCTTTAATCCTGAGCCGCAAACTTTATTGATTGTCATCGAGGAAACACTTTCAGGAATTCCCGCAGCGATAGCAGCTTGTCTTGCAGGGTTTTGACCAAGACCAGCCTGGAGCACATTTCCTAAAATAACTTCGTCAACTTGTTCCGGTCTCACGCCTGCTTGTTCTAGCGCTCCTTTAATGACCGTCGCTCCTAATACTGGTGCCGATACATTTTTTAAACTCCCGTTAAAATTACCTAATGCGGTACGAACTGCGCTAACAATTACTACTTCTGTTTGACTCATTCTTTTCCTCTCCTTTATGTACTGTTTCAATTTAATAATTCGAGTGCGAGCTCTGAAAGTCCTCTAATTTTGTCAAAATTTCATTTATTCTTCATATTTAGAATACAAATCGTATATTAAATTTATTCCTTCGTCCTAGCTTTCTTTAACATGAATAATCATGCTTCCTTATAAGCACCTTATTAAATGAAACCACTTCGAAGGGAGTCCTGACAGTTATGAGCCAAAAACGTGATAAAGGATACAGCCAAAAAGGTAAAGATTATGCAGAATCTGCCGGTACTGGTAAACGAATTATTGCTGCCGAGGAAATAGAAAAAGCAACTCATCCAACGAAGAGACAAAATGCTGAGCAATAAATTTTTAAGCCGCTAAATGGAGTTAGCGGCTTTTCCTATGTTAAAATAAAGCCACCACCAATTACCAAATAATGACTGCTACTAAAACCTTTTGGAGGTGTAAATGTGAGAAAGGCTTTGCGAGCTCTTTTAATTTCATTCTTGATTACATTTTCTTTAGGTTTTTATTTTACCAATAGGCTTATGTACATGAAAAAGAAGGATGAACAATTTATAGTACAGCGGGAAAAGGAAGCGGGAAGATTTAACCCCGAGCATTTCGAATCACTTCCTAAGCGTGAGGTACTTATTGATTCCCCTTTTGGCTATCCCATTAAAGCGCTGCTGGTAGAACCACATACATCCAATCGCTATGTCATTATTTCACATGGAGTGACGGAAACAAAAATCAATTCGATTAAGTATATGAATCTTTTCTTAGAGCGTGGTTTTAATGCAATGATTTACGACCATCGCCGCCACGGTGAATCTGGTGGAAAAACTACTAGCTTCGGTCATTTTGAAAAATTCGATCTCAAGGCAGTAATTGATTGGTTAAGAAACGAAAAGGGTCCTGCACTTACGCTCGGAATTCATGGAGAATCGATGGGGGCAGCTACCATGCTTCTTTACGCTGGTATGCTAGAGGATGGAGCAGATTTTTATATAGCGGACTGTCCGTTCTCTGACTTAAAAGAACAAGTATCTTACCAGCTAAAAAAAGAACTTAAGAATATTTCAACATTATTAATTCCCATAGCTGATTTTATTTTACGGCTTCGTGAAAAATATTCAATCCGACACGTCTCACCCATATCCGTAATTGAAAATATTCAACATCCTATTTTATTTATTCACAGTGAGAACGATGATTTTATTCTCCCTGCCATGACAAAGGAATTATATGAGAGAAAGCAAGGTCCAAAGATGCTGTATCTTGCCGCAAATGGCCGTCATGCGCAGTCGTTTAATGAGAATCCAGAAGAATATCGCAGAGCCATAGACGAATTTTTAAATAAATACGTTGGGTATGCTTGACCGAGGTTATTTTTGGAGATATACATGATATATCTTCATTAATTTGAATACATCTGTGTAAATTATTTTTAAAAGGGGTGTCAAAATGACAAAGGTACAAATTAAAGTAAATGATAATGGTTCACTGCGGATTACTGGTGAGGTAGAATTGCTTGATGGTGCAGGTAATGTAATGGAAACGAAGCCAGCCTTTTCTCTTTGCCGCTGCGGTCTTTCCAACAACAAACCTTTTTGTGATGGTTCACATAAAGGAAAGTTTGACTCGCAAGTGCGAGTTGCAAAAGAAGAATAATTTCTACAGAAAAAGGACTTCTGATGGAGTCCTTTTTCAAATTAATCTACTTTTTTAATTATCGAATTTTCCCTAAATGACGTACTAGCTGTCCATAATGACCCGTTACATGCTTAACGATTAAATGGTCCACTAAAAATGATAACGGTTTTCCATCAAAATTAGGATTGTAACTTGGAGCTGTTTTTACTAAATCCTCTTCTTTTACTTTTAACAGTGCTCCTTCTACTTTCGGTACTAAATTTTGTAATGCAGTTATAGCATCCTCTTTCTTAATACGTGATACAACAGTTTCATCCACTGCAGCTAAACGACGCACGTGTTCATGATTGCGCCCCCATTTTGCACCGGGAACAACTAGCAGCGCCTCCAAATCTTCAACCCAAAAATTTACCGCCTCTAAAATATGAGAAACAATTTGCATACCGGACCATTCTGGTTCAGAAGGTTTAACATAAAGAGAACCCTCTTCCGTATTTCTCAATACCTCAGCAATATCATCTATACTCTTTTTAAATAATTCCAACTTTTCATTCGGTACTGCCGTTGCCATTGTTACATCCTCCTCCAATTCATTCATACATAAATTTAAAAAATGCGTTAGAGCCAGCTCTAACGCGTTTTTTAATTAACAATTTACACGCTCATAATTTTTCTTGAAATAGCCATATAGGAAATCAACAACATGGTAGTCGGTTGGCTTGTGCTGATCGAAAATATAATTACGGAGTGCAAGTGCTGTTGGATCCTCCGCATGAATAATTTCGCCCCATCTGCGTGCTGATCCTTGTACCATAGCAGAACGAGGAATTCGAATTTCTTGGTATGCATTAAATGCTTCCTCATAGGATTTATGTTCTTTTAATTTCTCACCTAATACAAACGCATCTTCGAGAGCTTGAACGCCGCCTTGTGCTAAATATTGAAGCATTGCATGACCAGAATCTCCTAATAATGTAATGTTGCCATTTGTCCAATTGTCAATTGGTTCACGGTCATACATTTGCCAGCGGAATTGACGGTTAATATAAGTTAAAGCGTTTTCAACCTTTGGATGGCAATTTTCAAAACGACGTGCCATTTCTTCTGGAGTTCCCCAGTCTTCTACAGTCGCGTCATATGATTTAAATACTACTACTTGGTTGTAAAGTTCTCCGCGGCGAACCGGGTATTGAACCATATGCAGGTTTGGTCCAATCCACATAATGACATCATCTAAGTCTAAATTTGCGGCATCAGCCACTTCTTCAATTGGAATCGTTCCACGGTAAGCTACATACGCAGAGTTTACCGGGTTATCATCAACCAACTGCTTCCGCATGTTTGATTTTACCCCATCCGCACCAATAACCGCTTCTGCACTAAATGTTTCACCATTTTGGTTAACAATTGTTACAGTATCACCATTTTGTTCTGCAGTTTGAATACATTGGTTGGTAAAGAATTTAATATTGCAGTTTTTTTGACATGCTTCATAAAGAACTCTGTGTAAGTCGGATCGATGTAATACGATGTATGGCTGGCCAAATTCTTTTTGGAACCCTTCCCCTAAATCAAGGGTTGCTAATTCTTTCGCTGTATAAACATCTTTAAGGACAAGACGTTTTGGTAATACTGCATGCTTTAATATTTCTTCCTTTACACCTAAACGGTCTAATACTTCTAATGCATTGGGTGCTAACTGTATCCCTGCGCCCACTTCTCCAAATTCTGGTGCCTGCTCAAATACGGCTACTGATTTACCTGTTTCTTGGATTGATAGTGCCGCTGCTAAACCACCGATTCCCCCGCCTACTATAATGATGTCGCTTACATTAGTCATTGACATTTCCCCTCCATACGAGTTATTATGTTCCACAAATAGAGAACTTTGTTATCTTATAAGAAAACTTTAAATCATTTTTCATCGATTCGTCAACAAAAACTTTTAAAATTTAGAAATTTCTATTAATCATTTTTTCTACTACAATCCAAAATCAACTGAAAATGGGGTGATCATTATGACAACTGAAACAAAAACAATCGGTATACAATCATTACAACTCGGGTTAAACATATTAGACATTTTAGCAATGGAAAAAAAACCTCTAAAGTTTACTGATATTCAGAACCTAACTGCTATGACGAAAAGTAATTTGTACAAATATTTATCTACACTATCCCAATTTGGATTAATCTATCGTAATCCTCATACAAACGCCTACACGCTTGGACACAAATTAGTACAGTTAGGAAATGTTGCTCTAGGTCAAACTTCTTTAATTGAAGTGGTAATTCCCTATTTCAAAAAAATTACTGAGAAAACCAATCTAACAGCCCTGCTGGCTGTTCCTTCTAAAAAGGGACCACTTGTTTCATATATACTTAGTGCTGATTATGGAATAAATATCGGTGCACAAATAGGAACACACTTACCTGTCTCTTCCTCGACTGGCATTGTTTTTTCTGCATTTGAAAAAGACGTCTTCATGAAAGAATGGGAGGAAGATTTTTATCGAAAATGTTCAATGAGAGTGAACGGCAGCAGTACCAAGCGGAAAAAGAAAAAGCAAGAGGGTTGTTTTTTGCCTCTAAAACCGAACCTCTAATAAAGCATGTTTCTTCTTTTAGTGTCCCTTTATTAAATTTCAACAATGAACTACTTGGTGCGATTACCATCGTAGGTATTACTGAGGAAGTACCAAAATCTGCAGAACATCCGAATGGAAAATACGTTCTCAATGCCGCAAAGGAAATTTCAGCGTATTTTGGTTTCAGAAAATAAATTCTGAAAACAAATAATATTGACAATCCTTTTGAAATATTTTAATATTTTTTTATAAATAGTGAACTAGTTTCATAATTAGTGAAAAAACAAGGAGGCAAATCATGAAACTTATTAATTTTACTGCCGCTGGGCATACACGTGCAGGGGCAATCGTTAATAACCAAGTAATCGACTTAAACTATGCTTACCAAGCACAGTTAAAAGCAGAAGGAAAATACCGATACGAAGCAATTGCAAAAGCCTATGTTCCGGATAATACTGACGAATTATACCAAGGTGGCAAAGAATCACTGATTCTGGCGCAAAATGCAATCGATTTCATTCTCGCCAATCCTGAAAGCTTCGATAAACAAGTGATACACAATCTCGAGGAAGTAAAGGTAGAAGCACCTGTTCAAAACCCAGGTAAAATTATTTGTGTTGGTCACAACTACCGCGAACACATTTTAGAAATGGGTCGTGAAATTCCATCGAACCCAGTTATTTTTGCAAAATTTGCAAATACCATTTTAGGACCTGAGGATGATATTCCACACTACCCAATTTCTGATCAACTTGACTATGAAGCAGAATTTACCTTTGTTGTAGGGAAACAAGCCCGCAATGTTGCAGAAAAAGATGCATTAGACTATGTAGCAGGTTATACCATTACAAATGACGTAACGTATCGTGATATCCAACGACGCACGCTCCAATGGCTTCAAGGAAAATCAGTAGATGGCAGCGCGCCAATGGGACCATATTTGGTAACTTCTGATGAATTACAATATCCATCTGGATTAGATGTTGTTCTAAAAGTAAACGGGGAAGTTCGTCAAAAAACGAATACTGCTAATCTAGTATTCTCTGTTCAAAAATTAGTAGCCTTCCTATCCAATTTAATGACGTTAGAGCCTGGAGATGTTGTATTAACAGGAACTCCTGGAGGCGTTGGAGTTGCGATGAATCCTCCGCAATTCTTAAAAGATGGAGACGTGGTTCGAATTGAAATCGACCAAATCGGTGCACTTGAAAATAAAGTAAAGGCAACGGAAGCGGCAGTTACTGTTTAATAAGACATTGCAAGGGGTCAAGCAGCAATTACGCTGCTCCCCTTTTCTCTATAAAATTAGAAGGGTAAAGGAGAATGTAAAATGGCTGAAGTAAATCCAGAAGTTCAAGAGTTTATGAAAAGTTCACTTGTAACCGATTACACAAGAGATATTCAACAATACAACTTAGGGCCTCTTTGGGAGGCTATTCCTACAATTATGCACAAAACACCAAAGCCTCAAGCCCAAGCTTATCTTTGGAGTGATGAATTGATCAAAAAGAAAATGGCTGAAGCAGCTCAAATCTTTACACCAGAACGGGGCGGCGAACGCCGTGCGATTTATTTCCAAAATCCTGGCCTAACGTATCGTGAACCATGGGGATGGGGATCTACTACTCAAACGATTTATGCAGCTGTACAAATGTTATTGCCAGGTGAAAAAGCTCCATCTCACCGTCACTCACAAAGTGCATTGCGCTTTATTTCTGAAGGTTCCGGTGCATATACGATCGTACAGGGTGAGCGAATCTTTATGGAAGAAGGCGACTTTTTAATTACTCCAAAGGGCTTATGGCACGGGCATGCCCATTTAGGTTCAGAGCCTATGTATTGGATGGATGCTTTAGATATCCCTACTATTTATGCAATCGGAGGTACCTTCTTCGAACCTTATGAAGATGGTTTACAGCAGCCAGATATTCCGGATAATTTTTCAGAGAGACGTTATCGCGGCGGTATGGTTCGCCCTGTTGGTGATGATAAATACACCGTTGCTCCACTTGCAAATTATAAATGGGATCGCACGGTAGAAGGAATTAAGGGATTGATGGAATTCGATCCAGACCCACACCATGGTTTTGCAGTTGAGTACATTAACCCATCTACAGGTAAATCCGCTAACCCGACGCTTGGCACTAGAATGCAGCATTTACCGCATGGTTTCAAAACAAAGGCATTACGCCATACACATTCTACTGTTTACCAAGTACACAAAGGTTCAGGTCACACAATCATTAATGGTATTCGCTTCGATTGGAAAAAAGGCGATTACTTCGTTGTTCCAAACTGGGCTTGGTATGATCACTCTGCTGCAGAAGACTCTTACCTATTCTCAGTAAACGATTTACCAATTATGAATCGATTTGACTTAGAACAACAGCAATTGTTTGAAGAAAATAACGGCCACCAAAAAGTTACTGGTGAATTTAAAGCAGATTTCCGTTAAGGAAAGTTCCAATCACAAATGCATTTCCAACAGAGATTAACATAGAAAAGCGGCCTCTGATGTACGAGGCCGCTTTTCTATGTTAATCGGATATCTGCAATGGCTGTAATCGGTATACGATGTACCTCTTCAAAGTGATCAATAATATGAAGCCTCCCAGTTATCTGTTCCCAACGGTGAATTTTTCCAATGACGATTTCATAATTCCCCTTTCGATAATGGGTAATGGTGACCAATTGGTCAAATTCGATTGCCTCAGATAAGGTCATATTCATAAGTTCGAGCTGCTGCTCATCGATTTCTTTCTGCTCTTCATACTGATCTTCCTTGACCCAGTCTCTAAGCAATTTAATATGCTCAGGAAGCATCATTGAAACCCATTTGATTCTTCCTCGGTCGCGAATCATTTAATTCTCCTCCTTACTCTTATTTCTTTATCCTTTATGTCCCCCAACAAGCGTTGCCCGGTGCTTTGCCGTTCCGGCAGCTGTATAGGAAACAGCCCGCAGCAGGGAACCTGAACCAAAGCGTCTGCGAATAGAATCAACTACATAGCCAAGCTCCCGCCGCTTTACGGCACCCATGTCAAACAGGTCGAGCTGAAACTCATGATCATCGACAATATTTCCGATACTAACTGCAATCTGCCTTACGGTCTTTCCTGTATAATGTTCGTGAAATAATTCGAGACAGACTCGGTAAAGCTCCATCGTTACATTCGTCGGCTGCTTGACAGTTCTTGAGCGATGAAAGCCGCCGCCAAGTTCGTCTTGGCTATAGCCAATGCTAAGACTGATTGTCCTCCCAGCCTTGCGGCGAGATCTCGCTCTCCGGGCTACTTCTTCACATATTTCTAAAATGACATGCTTTATCTCTTCTTCTTCTTTATAATCTCTTAAAAGAATTTGGCTTTTGCCAAAACTGATCTGCCCCTCCACCAGCGGTGCTCCCAACTCTGAAAGGTCTACTCCCCAGGCATGATGATATAGCTGATTGCCCATGATTCCGAATTTCTTTTCCAGTGCTTCTAAATCATATCGAGCCAGCTGACCAACCGTAAAAATGCCCATCCCATTTAAGGTTTTTTCAACACGCCTGCCGATTCCCCACATTTCTCTTAGCGGTGAAACCTTCCAAAGCTTCGTCTTGACGTCCTCATACTTCCATTCGGCAATTCCATGCTTTTTTGCTTCAAGATCGAGGCAAAGCTTCGACAGCAGCATATTAGGACCAATTCCGACTGCACAGGGAAGCTGAAATTCACGTTCAATATCATCCTTTATTTTTGCTGCAATCGTAAAGGCGTCTCCCCACAAATGAAGTGCACCATCCACCTTGATAAAACTTTCATCTACGCTATATGTGTGGATGGCTTCCTTTGGTACATATCGGTTAAACACGCGGGTAATCTCAGTAGAAATGCGCAAATAAGTTGCCATTTTCGGCTCAACCACTTGAATACGCGGATCATCAGGAATTTCAAATAGCCTTGACCCTGTTTTAATTCCAAATTCTTTCTTTAAACGCGGTGATGCCGCAAGCACAACACTTCCCTTCCGTTCTTTGTTACCGGCCACAGCTAGATAGCAAGTCAAGGGATCAAGACCATGCATGACAGCGGAACAGCTGGCATAAAAGCTCTTCATGTCGACGCATAAAATATGATTGTGCGGTAACGTGCTGTAATCCACCATGACTTTTCCTCCAATTCGAAAAGCGTAGGGCGCCCGCTCATCGGCGACAAGCGTAAGACGAGCCGGCATGAAGGTTGCTCTTTAACCTTCTTGACGGATTGGCTTACGCCTCGAGCCGATGGCGCCCGGAGCTAGACATAACAAAGATATCGAACATCTGTTCCTTATATTATATACACATCTTACGCGAATATGCGTTCGTATTCAATGGAAATTTTTTGACACGTTTCATGGTTTTGGTTATTTTTCTGGAAGAAAAAACGGTATAATTACGATTGAGGTGCACACAAATGGAGAAAAAATTGATTATCAAAATGATAAAAAATTGCTTTAAACAATATTATTCCGAGGTGAATTCACTGCCAATGAGCAGTGAAGATTTAGAGGAGCTTGCAGACCGGATTATTCAAATAAAAACAGAACAGCCTGATATAGATTTATACGACGCTGTGAATGATAGCGTCTACGAATTTTTAACAGGGTGAAAGCATTTAATCAAAACAAAAAACCGCTGGCTGCGGTTTACTTTTTGTTAAATGCCTTTTTTCCTAAACGCTCAAAAAGTCTTGGAAAGAGAGCATAAACGACACTACCCATGTTCATCCAACGCGGCAGATTGATTTCTCTCGTTTTTGTCAACATACTGTCAACGACCTTCTGAGCAACATATTCAGGCTGAAGCATAAATTTTTGAACATTTTTAACATAGGTGCCTTTTTCATCGGCAATATTAAAAAAGTTTGTTGCAATCGGTCCTGGATTCACAGACGTTACCAAAACATTATAATCACTAAGCTCCATTCGAAGCGAATTCGTGTAGCCAAGAACGGCATGCTTAGTAGCTGAATACACGCTTGATTTTGGCGTAGCGATTTTTCCCGCCTGGGAGGCAATATTAATAATATGACCGAAACGGCGTTCACGCATTTTTGGAAGCACCATGCTTGTACACGCCATCAATCCGACAACATTGACATTAAACATCCCTTTAATTTCATCCATTGTTGCTGCATGAGCCTCACGGAACACGCCAAATCCGGCGTTATTAACCAGGATATCTATCTCACCAATCTCTGCAAAAATAGCTGTAAAAACTTCCTTCACTTTTTCGGTATCAGAGACATCTAATTGATAAACCTCTACCTTTACGTGATACTTTTGCTGCAATTCCATTTGCAGCTGCTTCAACTTTTCAATGCTTCTTGCAATTAGGACCAGGTTGGCACCACTTTCCGCACAAAGCTTGGCAATTTCAGCACCTATCCCCCCGGATGCACCGGTAATGACTATATTTTTACCCTTAAGTTGCTCCCTAACCATACTCACACCTCATCTAGCTTGATAACGGACTGGCTGATAGTCCTTACTACTACTAATCTCGCCGATTGAGGCTAAATAGTCAAGCTGGCCGACGGTTTCCGATAACGTTAATATCAATTCGCGCTTATAAGCTGCAGGAAAAAGCCGCTTGCAGAGTTCAAATACAGTTAACTGTTCCTCTTTTAGCCAATTATTAACCTTCATCGCCCGTTCGTGTTGATGCGTCAGTCTTTTTTCAATGAGCTCCTTTAATTGGAAAACCTCTTCGCCATGACCGGTGTAAACAAATTGAATTGGATACGATAACAGCTTTTTCATCGAATGATTATGCTGCAGCTGCGGCTTCGGTCTATCGGTTTCACCTGGTGCTGGCATTTCTAAGAGAGGATTCGGTGAGATATGCGCAAGAATCAAATCTCCTCCGATAAGAATTCCATCCCTTTCTCGAAAAAGAGCGATTTGACTCTGGGCATGGCCAGGAGTCTCAATGACTTTCCATTCACTTAGCCCCGGCGGGACCATCCCTTCACCCAGCTCTCCCGTCAATGAACGATTACAGGAATACCTGAATGTTTGTCTTAACTCTAACAGAGCCGTAAAAAATTCTGCAGGGATTCCAAAGTCATCAAATTGTCTAAAGAAAAAAGCCTCTTGTTCTTGAAAAAAAGCCTCCGTCGGTTTAATCCATCGTTCATTCAGCGGGTGCCCATAAACATCCACCTGATCTGATAAAAAATCAAGCATTCCAACATGATCAGCATGATGATGAGTAATCAACACCTGTTCAATATCATCTGGGATTAAGTCTAGTTGAGACAGCTGAGCCTTAAAAGCAATCCATGACTCCTTCGTTTTTACACCGCAATCAACAAGTGTCAGCCGCTCTCCTTTGATTAAGTAAACATTAACGTCCCCGACTGCATAAGGAGTCGGCAAAATTATTTTTGCGATACCGTCTTTCCATTCTGCCATTCAAAAAACTCCTATCGTTATTTTTAAATAGAATGTGAACATTTTTTGACATTTATTATATTGTAAGTGTAACGAATTTCTCTTTCGATTGTCATTATTTTTGCATAATATATTTAAAATAAATAAAAAATTCTGATTTATAACACTTGACAGAAAGGCTGTTATCTTGGATAATCACTAGTAAAATTTCATTCGTACATTCGCGATGATTAAGACTAGTAAATGAAAAAATGGCAAAAGAGAGTGAAGTCCATCGGCTGAAAGTCTTCACAGCCCTCTTTATCATTGAACCTACCTTATGAGCACTTAGGAAAACCTAACGTAATCCGGCGTTATCGGAGTTGAGTGAACCCTGAAATGAATTACTTTGGGTAAATGAAGGTGGTACCACGGAAGCTAGACCTTTCGTCCTTTTCGGATGAGGGGTCTTTTTGTTTTTATAAAGAATTAGAGGGGGCGTATTCATGAAAAAAATAGCATTTATTGGTGCCGGTTCGATGGCTGAAGCCTTTATTTCAGGTATTCTTGAAAATAGTTTGATTGATAGAAAGAATGTATGGGTTACAAATAATTCAAATGAAGAGCGGTTGAAGAAGATAAGTAATACGTATGGCGTCCGTACCACCTATGATTTAAATGAATTGCTTGCAGGAGCCGACATCGTCATTTTATCGATGAAGCCAAAGGACGCCGCAAGCGCCATCCAAAATATTCGTGAATATTTAACCGAAAGCATGCTGGTAGTTTCTGTGTTAGCGGGTGTGTCCATAAGTACGATTGAGACATTGGCGAGATTACCGATTGCCGTTGTTAGGGCAATGCCAAATACATCAGCAGCTGTTGGTAAATCGGCCACTGCTGTTGCTGTAAATGAACGAGTGACCCCTCAGCAAATTGAACTAATGAAAGACCTGTTCGGAACAGTCGGCTTGACTACTTTTGTAGAAGAAGAGCAGCTTGACGCAGTTACAGGACTCTCCGGCAGTGGCCCGGCGTATATCTATTACCTTATAGAAGCAATGGAAAAAAGTGCTGTTGAGGTAGGACTCGATAAGGACATGGCGAGTGAATTAATCGTACAAACGTTAATTGGAGCAGCTGAGATGGTGAAAAACTCCACTAAATCTTCTGAACAGTTACGAAGAGATGTCACAAGCCCAGGCGGTACAACAGAGGCAGGGGTCAAAGTACTCGAGGAACATCAAGTTCAGCAAGCGTTCATTTCTTGTATTAAGGCTGCTACGGCCCAATCGAAAAAAATGGGAGCGGCATTACGTGAACAACTTGAGGTTACTGAACCAACTTCCTAATTTTTGTTTATTGATTTAAACTAGTGTAAAAAAGACTTGGAAGTGTACAAAATGCTAACGGTATTATTTTCAATGGGAATCCTAGTCTGGATTGTTTTTCTTATAGACGTGCTGACAGGTTTACGGAAAATAAACGCTTTAGAAGTTGAGGATTGCTTAGAAAATGGACCTTTGTTATCAGTTATTGTAGCGGCACGCAACGAAGAATATCAAATAAGAGCAAGTATTCTCAGTCAGTTGGCACAAACTTATAGAAACGTTGAATGGATTCTCGTAAATGACCGTTCAACAGATGCCACCGGTCTTGTAATGGAAGAATTTAAAAAAGAGGATCAGCGAATTTCTGTTATACACATAAAAGAGCTGCCTGAGGGATGGCTTGGAAAAAATAACGCCTTATACCAAGGTTTTCTTAAAGCGTCAGGAAAATGGCTATTGTTCACAGATGCGGATGTAAAGTTTGAAAAAGAGACATTTGCAAAGGCGCTTCATTATTTTGAGAAGCATGACCTTGACCATCTAACAGCTGCACCAAACCTGAGCGCGAAAACTTTTTGGTTAAAATCATTTGTTGCTTTTTTCCTATTCGGGTTTTCTTATTTTAAAAGACCTTGGGCAGCCAATAACCCAAAATCAAAAATTGGGACAGGAATTGGCGCCTTTAACCTCGTTTCAAAAGAAGCATATAAAAACTTTGGAACACATGAAATGGTGAAAATGAGGCCAGATGATGATTTGCAGCTTGGAATGAGAATGAAGGAAGCAGGCTATTCTCAGAGAATTGTCACGGCACTTAAGCTGATTGAGGTGGAATGGTACAGAAGTTTGCAGGAAGCATTTATCGGACTCGAAAAAAATACATTTGCCGGGTTACATTACCGGGTAAGTATGGTGTTTTTTGCGATATTCGGCGTTTTTATTACGAATGTCCTGCCCTTCATTACGATATTTTCTTCTAATAAAATAGTCGCTCTATTAAGCTTTGGAATTATATTGTTAAGCGGGATTCATTACGTCTTGGTTATCAAAAAAATGACTGTATTCTCCCCTGCTATGTTTCTAGTATTGCCTGTGACAGCTCTACTGTTTATCTATTCAATCATCCGTGCAAGTTATCTAACCTATAAACGCGGCGGCATTATGTGGAGAGGCACCTTATACAAATTAAGAGAATTAAGAAATAAAGAGTGAATGGTATAGTGACCGAAAGTGAATGTATTAAAAAGTTCGGTCACTATAGGCTCTTTTTGCTTCGATTCTTGACAATCAGTCGCAAAAAATAAATTATTTAGCTGGTAAGTGTATTTCTTTAAAGTCTTCAGCAATATCTGTATCGGCAAAAGTTTCCTGTGCTTCCGCAACTAGTTCAGCCCATTCTTGTCGATCGTAGCGTGAGCTGATGTGGGTCAAACAAAGCTGTTTACTTCCGGATAATTTTGCCACTTCTGCAGCCTGGCGGGTGGTCGAGTGGAAATAGTCATAGGCAAGCTGCTCTTCTCCTTTTGAAAAGGTTGCTTCATGTATTAATAAATCTGCGTCCTTGGCTAAAAGAATGGCGTTGTCACAATATCTTGTATCTCCAAGAATCGTAACAATCCGACCCTTTATATCCGGCCCGAGGAAATCTGCGGGTACAATAATGGTGCCATCATCGAGCGTTACAGTTTCACCATCTTTTATTTTTCGGAAGATCGGTCCTGGCTGTACACCTGCATTGACAAGCTTATCCGCTAATAGAGTCCCTGGCTTATCCTTCTCGATAATTCGATACCCATATGAAGGAATGCCGTGATCTAAAAGTCGAGCTTCGACAGTAAACTGCTTGTCTTCAAAAATAACCCCTTCGTCTATTTCAACGATTTTTAGCGGGTATTTTAAATAGGTTTGGCCGACTGCGAGGCTTATAGTGATATATTCTTTTAGTCCCTTTGGTCCATAAACAATTACTTCAGTCTCTCCGCCTTGAAAAGAACGGCTGGCTAAGAGTCCGGGAATACCATAGATGTGATCTCCATGAAGGTGGGTAATAAATATTTTCTCAATCCTGCGCGGTCTGATCGAAGTATGTAAAATTTGATGCTGGGTCGCTTCACCTGCGTCAAACAGCCAAATCGCTCCTCGTTCTTCGAGTAATTTTAAGGCAATAGAAGTTACGTTCCGAAGCTTAGCTGGAATACCAGCTCCAGTGCCTAAAAACAATATGTCCAATATAAACACGCCTTCCCAATAATAATATAAATAATATAGCATATTGCTTGCACAATTACCCTTTGTGCGTATATTCTCTTTTAAAGAAACAGATTTAAATACATGCTTCAATTGCTTTTTGCGAAATATAAATTGAATACATATAAAGAGAGGTATTTATCGTGGAACAATCTAAGAATATGACTTCATTAATTATGATATTTGGTGCAACTGGAGATTTAGCCGTTCGGAAGCTTTTTCCGTCCCTTTACCGATTGTTTCAAAAAGGGAAATTGGATAAATTTGCCGTTATAGGCGTAGCAAGGCGACCCTTATCTACGGAAGAGTTTCAGAATTCTGTCAAGGACTCGGTAATAACTGCTCTTGGCAATAAGGAAAAAATCGATGAGTTTATCTCTCATTTCTACTATCAGTCACACGATGTAGCTGATTCCAGCTCATACCAAAATCTAAAAAATTTAGCACAGCAAATTGATGATCAATATGATTTAGAAGGTAACCGTATTTTTTATCTTGCTATGGCACCTGAATTTTTTGGCCCAATCGCCCTCCATTTAAAATCTGATGGATTAACGGATGTAAAAGGCTACAAACGTCTTGTAATCGAAAAACCATTCGGACATAACTTAGAATCTGCAAAAGAGTTAAACAGGCAGATTCGTACAGCTTTTTCAGAAGAAGAGGTTTATCGTATCGATCACTATTTAGGGAAAGAAATGGTTAGAAACATTGAAGTTATTCGTTTTGCAAATGCCATTTTTGAACCATTATGGAATAACCGTTATATCTCCAATATCCAAATTACCTCCAGTGAAGTACTTGGAGTAGAGGAACGCGGCCGTTATTATGAAACAAGCGGAGCCCTCCGGGATATGGTTCAAAACCATATGATGCAAATGGTAGCACTGCTTGCAATGGAACCGCCGATAAAGCTGACAACCGATGAGGTTCGTTCTGAAAAGGTACGAGTATTTCGTTCATTAAGAATGATCAAAGGGGAAAATATAAATAAATATTTTGTCCGGGGACAGTATGGTGCCGGTTTAATCGAAGATCAACAGGTACCTGAATATCGCGCAGAACCAATGGTAGACAAAGAGTCTAATACAGAAACTTTTGTAGCCGGAAAAATTATGATTGATAACTTCCGCTGGGCAGGTGTTCCTTTTTATATTCGAACTGGAAAAAGGATGACAACAAAATCAACAAAGATTGTTGTTCAATTTAAAGACATTCCGATGAACCTTTATTATCAGCCGGAAAAACTATTAAACCCGAATCTGCTTGTCATCCATATTCAGCCTGAAGAAGGAATCACCCTTCATCTCAATGCAAAAAAGGCTGGCGGACATCTCGACGCCCAAGAAGTTAAATTAAGTTTTGCTAACACTGGAATACATGCTATGAATACACCTGAAGGGTATGAAAAGCTTCTGTATGATTGCATGCGCGGTGATGCAACCAACTTTACACACTGGGATGAAGTCGCGTATTCTTGGGCCTTTGTTGATAATATTTCTGAAGTATGGGAAAAAACGAAAGCCGAAAACTATCCAAATTATGAATCTGGGTCAATGGGGCCGAAAGAGGCTGATGAGCTGTTAGAAAAAGACGGATTTTTCTGGTGGCCTGTAACCGATTTAGATGTAGATATTTGTAAATAATACAAGAAAGCTCCGCATTTGTTAAGAAAACAACGGCGGAGCTTTTAATCGTCTTCATTCTTTTTTTGTGGAAATGAACGGAGAAAGTCTTTATTAAAGCTCGTTCCGGTACCAACATTATGAGCATTGTTTACTTTACAGGTGCTGGCATTTTCAATGATGTTTTTCCCATATTTATCACGTAAAGTAGACAGTGTTTGCAATAGCGGTTCCTTTTTTGCATCTTTTTCAAATGAGAATAAATCAAGCTGTTTATAGGCTGAATCCTGTTCTACTAAATCATAGCCTGTGATGCCTAATAAACGGACAGGGTCTCCATTCCAAGCTTTAAGAAAAATTTGTTTTGAAAGTGAAGCAATATCTTCTTTGTGCTGAATGGGGTTGGAAAGTTTCTTACTGCGAGTAATGGTTTTTCGATCTTTAAAACGGACGGTAATGCCCAAGGTCGTTGCCATGACATTTTTTCGCTTTAATCTAACTGATACCGTTTCGGCCAATGCTTCTAATACTCGGTACAATTCTTGTTGATTGCTCGTATCCTTTGGCAGCGTGGTGGAATTTCCAATACTTTTAAAATCAGACACTGAATCAGGGTCGACTGGTCGATTATCAAATCCATTTGCACGTTCCTTTATGCGAAGTCCATTAATACCGAGCAGTGATTTAAGCTGTATCTCATTGCCAGCTGCTAAATCACCAATGGTATGAATGCCAATTGTCGTTAACTTTTCAGCTGTTTTTTTACCAACACCATGCATTTCACTCGTGTTTAACGGCCACAAAACGGATGGGATGTCACGCTTCCGAAGTATCGTAATTCCCATTGGTTTTTTCATATCAGAAGCGGTTTTTGCCAAAAACTTATTCGGAGCAATACCAATACTGCAAGGCAAATCAAGCTGTTCAAGGACCCTTTTTTGAATACTTTGTGCGATTTCGATTGGACTGCCAAGTTCAAAGGAATCGGTAATATCCAAATACCCTTCATCAATTGATACTGGTTCCACAAGTTCTGTATAATTCCTAAGAATCTCAAACATGGCGATAGACGCGGTCCGGTAACGTTCAAAATTTGGTTTCCTAATGATTAACTGAGGACAAAGCTTTTTCGCTTCCCACAGCGGCATCGTAGTCTTGACTCCAAACTTTCTAGCTTCATAACTGCAGGTAATAATAATCCCCCTGCGTTCCTCCACGTTTCCGGCAATTGCTACGGGCTTCCCCTTCAATTCTGGTTCATAAGCCATCTCCACGGAGGCGTAAAAACTGTTCATATCTACATGTAGAATAACTCTTCCCTTTTTCGGATACATTTCCTTCACCGTGACACTTCTCCTATAATCAATGGTATCTTTAGTATAGCAAAAAGGAGAACCAGTTGGCTCCCCTCTCACATATCCTTGTTCACTAACAAAATTCACAGGTGGGCTCCCCAACCAATAACACTCGTCCAACACTTACTTAAGTATGTGCTGTGAACGATAGAGACCTGGGGTTGTTCCGATATTTTTCTTGAATACTTGATTAAAGTATTTTTGATTTTCGTAGCCTACCTGTTTGCAAATCTCGAATATCTTTAAATTTGTGGTTCTTAACAGTTTTTTTGCATTATTTAATCTGACCTTTGTAATATATTCAAAGATGGTATTACCGACCGCCTTAGAAAACAAGCTGCAAAGGTAGGCAGGGTTCTTATGGAATAGCCTGCCTAAATCATCTAAAACGATTGGTTCTTTATAATTAGCATGAATGAAACTTTTTATATCAATGATTAATTTTTCATTATATGACACGTGGTTTTCATTTAAAAAAGCAGTTGATTGCTCAATAAATTGTTCAAGCCAAACTCTGATTTCTTCCAAAGACTGAAGTTGATTTAATTCTTGGTAAACTATATATCGTCCGCCGCCGCTTTTCTTTACTTCATATTCACTTTCGATATATTCCAAGAAATGATTAACGATTTTAAAACAGACGAATTTTGATTTTTCCGGGGGCAGGCTGCTCTTTTGGCAATCGAGAAAAACTTTGTCCATGAAAAGATTCATGCCGCTAAGAAGGTCCGGGCCTTTTTCATTAAAAAATGAATCAATTTTTTCAATAATGCGATTATCAAAGGAATGATTGAACACTTCTAATTCTTTATAATAGGTTATTAACTGGTTTGAAAAAATACCATTTTTCAACGCTTCTTTTGCTTCATTATAGGCTTTCTTTATCTCCGGTATCGTTTCATATATATTACTGATTCCAACCATCGGTCTTATTTTCATATCATGATCGATCAACGACAGAAGATCCTGAACCAAGTCATCCCCAAACTCTAAACCAGCGTGTGAAAACATGATGACGATTTCACTATCAATCGTATAGATAAAACTATCTATCTTTCTGTCTTTTAATAGACTTTTTACACGGTCTAAGGAAGCTTGAATTTTTACAGTTGCATTTGAATTTTCCCAAGCAAATCCCTTCAATCCGATGTTAAAAAAAGAAAAACGGTGCAGCTTTTGCTCCTTTTCCGGCGCAACCAATCTTTGGCCTAACATGTAATCAAGAACACGCTTTTCTTCTAAAGCGATTTGATATTCATTAATCCGCTCGGTTGCCTGTTTTTCATTTTTTATTTTTTCTAGTTTTAACATGGCATTTTTAATGGAATGAACAATTTCTTCTACTTCAATAGGTTTGACTAGATAGTCGATTGCCTCGAGTTGAATCGCCCTTTTGGCGTAATCAAATTGTGAATAGCCGCTTATAATGATAAAAACAGTATCTAGATTAAGAGCCTTTGTTTCCTTAATTAAATCCAAACCATTTAATTTAGGCATTCTTATATCTACTAACACAATGTCAGGCTTCTTATTCATAATTTCTTTAAGTGCTTCTTCTCCATCTGTAGCAGATCCTACAATTTCAATCTGATGCTCCTGCCAGTTGACTGCTGATTTTAAGCCTTCAATTACAATTTTTTCATCATCAACAATTAAAAGTTTATACATAATAGAAAACTCCTTAAAAATTGTCATGAGTGATTTCGTCATTCTTTAGGCCAACCTTAAGATAAACAGTAGTTCCCTTTCCTATTTCACTTTCAATCTGTAAACCATATTCTTTTCCATAATAAATCTTCAATCGTTCATTAATATTTTTTAAAGCATAACCATTTTTGTTAATATCTACTACATTCATGTCAAATCCCTTTCCTGTATCACGAATAATGAAAAGTAAACCTTTCTCGACCTTTGTGCCTTCAATCATAATCGTACCGCTTTCCTGATGTTCCAACCCATGGTAAACAGCGTTTTCTACAATGGGCTGTAACAGCAATTTAATGATACTTTCTTCCATGATTTCAGGTTCAATCGTGAATGAGTAGTGGATTTTATGGTCAAAACGAATATTTTGGATATCCAGATAACTTTTAACTTGTTCTATTTCATTCTTTACAGAGGTAATATGATTTCCATCATTTAAGGTAAGTTTAAAGATTTTTGACAAGTTAATCGCAATTTTTGCTATTTGTTTCTCCTTTACTTTCTCTGCCATCCAAAAAATAGTGTTCAGCGTATTATATAAAAAATGCGGATTAATGTGGCTTTGCAAGGCTAATAGTTCTGATTCCTTTTCCTTGATTTGTGATTTATATAACCTTTTTGTTAAATCATTATTCCAATTATAGAGGTGAACAATCTGTTTCCCAATCTCTCCAAGTTCATCCTCATTTTTAAAATCAATACCCACTATTTTCTCTCGTTTTTCCATTTTTTCTGTCACCATGCGCAGCAAACTTAACTGGTTTGTTATTCTCCTCGTTATAAATAAAGCAAAAATTAAGGAGATGATTAACGCAATGACTAATAGTGAAATGGTTACCAATCGAAGCTGGTTAACCTCGCGAACAATATTTTCATAGGGGATCATACTGACGACATCCCAATTTGTTTTCTTGTTTGTATGAACATTAAAGAAATATCGTGTTCCATTGATTACTTTTTTACTTGTTCCACTTTTCTCACGACCTTGAATGATGTCGGATACCTGAGAGGAAGAGAAACGATTGCTGCTTGAAAACAAAATTTTATCATCATCCAATATTAAAATATCGCCTGGAGGATTACTATTTTTAAACATATTTTCAAAATAAGATCGATCCAGATCGATCAGGACAATCCCATTTTGATCCTTCGTTCCAAGATCTCGAATATTTCTTCCATAAAGTAAAGATTGATTACTATCTTTCACAATTTCTAAATTACTGCCATTTAGCCATTCACCCTGCCACTGACTATGGAGTAAACGCGGATAGATATTGGACTTTTTTACCGCTTGATAGATGTCATATTTCATGTTCCGTTCCCCGCGGTTTACTTTCAAAAAACCGTGATTTTCATTCCCAACGTAGATCGCATTGATATAGGGGTTATTTACCACTGTAATATTATTCAAGTTTTCTAGAGATGACGTTTCTAATCTGTATAACTTTGCATCTGTTTTTTTATAGGTTAAATAAGATTGTATTTCATTTGAAAGAAAGATGTCATTCGATAAATTCTCTACATTGCTTGCAAAAGCATCAATATTCCAATCGACAATCGTTAAAAAGTTATCAATCGTGGTAGACACTTTATTTTCTATTACTTTATTAAAATAAATGAACGTTAAAGGACCAATAACAAGTAAAGGGATTAGTGCTGAAAACAGTGCTAATAAGATAATCTTCCGCTTAATGGGAGATTCGATGAGTCTCATTAGATTAGCCATTATGTTTCTCCAGTTTATTAATTTTTGGTAAATTTCCTCTTTTTCAACATTATACCCTATTACTGTCCTGGCGTTGGAGTGGCCCTGAATGCATTTACAGTTTTGTCTATAACAACCTGTGCATCACTTCCCGAATCAAGAATCGTATTTTGTTGCGATTCTTTTTCTACCAATACTGTTGTTACGGTAAGCGGCACTGATGCTTTGGTAGTTAACAAAGCTTCTACTTGAGCAGAGAAACAAGAATCACTGGTCTTGGCATGAACCTCCGTGGCAACAACATGATTATTAGAAATATAATTTCCATTACCCGAAACAATACGTATGATTACAGGTGTTGCACCTTCCGGCTTGATGTGCTGAGTATTAATTACTTCAGAAAAGTGATTAGCCATTACAGAATTATTATTGCCACTGATATAGAGGAGACCATACAAATCATCTAAACCATTGTCTATTCCCAGAAAAGGAGTCCAAGGTTCATGGTCACGTAAAAAGTGATTTGAAGAAACCAAGTTTTCCGAACAATTTTCCCTGAATACCACCATACCTGGATAAAATGAATGAAGTCTATTATTTGTGATACTAGAACGTGTCACACCATCAAAATAGATACTGCTCGCACCCCGTGGAAAAACATTATTCGCTGTAATCAAAAGTCCACCAAAATTTTGAGCGTAAATTGAATATCCTTTAAAACCGGCTCCTATTAAGTTATCGGTTATTTTTGAAGCCTGTCCCCAGCCTCGCAGTTCTATACAGTTCCCACATTCAGCTATGAAATTATCATGTATAGTCAGTGCATCTGCATGATAAATAGTAATTCCATGCTCTAAATACACAAACCCCATGCCTGTAATCCGAAATGAGTCACAAGCACTTGCTACATAAATACCCGTTTTCCCGTTAGTGTATGTGTTTTCCGGATTTGTTTCTCCTGAACCATCTTCAATAAAATGCAAACCATCAATACAAAAGTTAGAAAACTCTACCGAACTTATTCGGGGACTTCCACTTCGTTCAACATAAAATGCGGCTCCTTTATATTCCTCGTCATTTACTTCTAGGGGAATATCTACGAGTATGCGACTTCCTCCCGGCCACAATTCATGCAAATCCGCCCATTCTTTCTCAGAAGTATTAAAACGAATACTCGAAGATGTAAACCCGTGTCCAGAACCCATAATTTTAAGATAACTGATGTCTATAACTACTTGACTGCTAAGATGATAATCTCCCGGAGGAATATAGATAACCGCACCCGGCTTTCCGCCTTTATTTACATCAGTGTCGGTTTGCCTACTTTTAATATCTGCTATCATACTATTGATTACCTCACCAATATCCTCATACGGATTACCGACAGGCCACTCTGTTACGTCGTAATAATTTTTACTAGCCATTAATATATTCTCCTATCAATTTAGTGTGTGTGTTTGTTCATCCGCCATTTGCTTTTTTTCACAGAACAAGATGAAGTCGTTATTCTTTCACTGCTCCTAACGTCATGCCGCTTACAATATAACGCTGTATGAAAAAGGAAAATATCATAACAGGAAGACTAAATGAGATGGCCGCAGCTGTCATTGGACCTAAATCAAGATTATACGCAGTTAAAAATTCTGAAATGCCTACTGTCGCCGTTTTGGCATTCGTACTGGTCATGAGTAACGAGAACAAGAAATCGTTCCAAGCTAACATAAAAGTAAAGATTGCAGTCGTTGCCAGTCCAGGAAGTGACACCGGAAGAATAATTCTGATAAAGGCCCCGATCCAGCTGCATCCATCCACCCTTGCCGCTTCATCAAATTCCTTTGGAACCGAGTCAAAAAAACCGATCATTAACCAAATGGCAAACGGTACATTTAAGCTGGTATACACCAAGATTAGAGCAAAATGGGTATCAATCAAGCCCATACTTTTTATAATCATATACATCGGAATCGCAATACTAATCATTGGTACCATTCTGATCACTAACGTAAATAACAAAAAGTAACTTCCTGTTATGGAAGAAAACCTAGAAATTCCATATGCAGCCATCGCACCAAAGAATACGCTTAAAATGGTGCTTGCGCCGGCCGTAATTAAGCTATTAAAAAAATATTTTCCTATAGGCAAGTAATCTAACATTTTTATATAATTTTCTATCGAAAATCTCGAGGGCCATAAAGTCGGTGGTGCAGTAACTGCCTCGGCGGATGGTTTCAACGATGTTAATAGCAGATAGAGATACGGACCTAAGAATAATAAAGCCAGCAAACAGGTGACCACTAATACCATTAGTGTCCATATTTTATGCTTAAAATGAAAATTAGCAAACCGAACTGGTTTTTCAACGATTGTTTCTTTTATTGGCATGTGGGCCATGATCTATTTCACCTCTCCTATCATTACTCTGTTCTCCTAGGTGACCACATTTTTGTTATGAAGAAGGAACTTAGGACTAATAAAATGATGATAAAGATGACGGCCATGGCACTTGACTGCCCAACTTCTCCATAACGGGTCAATGTCTTATACATATAGGTACTTAGCAGCTCGGAAGAAAAACCTGGTCCTCCTTGCGTTAGCACCCACACAATATCAAATGTTCTTGCAGCATCAATCATACGAATTAATAGGGCTACGGTGGCAACTGGGATAAGAGAAGGAAAAGTAATGTAACGGAACTTATGCCATTTATTGGCCCCATCCATATCAGCAGATTCATATAAACTAATAGGAATTCCTTTAATACCTGCTAATAGAACGAGCATAATGAAAGGAGTTGTTAACCAGATGTCTGCAATAATCGTAGAATAGAGTGCAAAACGTGAGTCTGATAACCAGAGTATTTGATGCGGATCAGATAGTATTCCAAGTTTAAAAAGCCCCCAGTTGATAATGCCGAATTGATCATTAAGCATGAATTTCCAAATTATCCCTGTAACTAAAGGTGCCAGCATAAGCGGGCTTAACAATAGAGTCCGAATAAATTGGCTTCCTTTAAAAGCATTGCTGAGAAGCAAAGCAAGGATAAGCCCTAAGATAAACTCGAAACCCACCGCTACTCCTATATATACCACTGTGTTCCAAAGGGCTTTTAAAAAACGTTCGGAAGTCAACGAGTTTGTATAGTTTGCAAAACCGACAAATTCTCGTAATGAAGGATTAATGATATCAATCTTATAAAAACTGTCTCTAATTAAAAGAAAAATTGGATAGACCAGAAATACCAGCATAAAGATCCCAGCAGGAAAGAAAAAGATCGTCGATAACGCCCCATTTTTGAGTCTCAAGAACACCGCTCCTTTCTATCAAAATGTTATTTTTTAGAACCTTTTCATTGGAAAAAATAGTCCAATGAAAAGGTTCTATTTAAAAATATTATTTTACTGTGGCGGTAATAAATCTTTGATTACATCTGCTGCCCAATCAAGTGCCTCTTGAGGTGTTTTTTCACCTGAAAGTGCATATTGCACGGCTGGAATGAGTGCTTCACTTTCAATTTCTTGCCACTCCTTAATAGCAGGTCGATTTTGTGTTTGTGGTCCGCTTAATGTCGTCATAAGCGGTTTCAAATGTTCATAGCCCTGCTGCGTACTATAACTTTCAAATACAGATTTTCTCGCTGCTACGCCCAATGATTTCATAAATAGTTCATTCTTTTCATATATAAAGTTGAGGTACTCCTTGGCAATCTCCTGTTTTTTGGAAGAACTAGGAATAACCTGATACCATGGGCCTGGGACAGCACCTATTCCTGCTTTGCCGCCAATCATTGGAGCACTTCCAACTTTTCCTGCTACCTTTGATTGTTTAGAGTCATTTGAAGGGACATAAAAGTGACCCCATGCAAGCATCATCGCAGATTTCCCATTCCAAAATAGCTCAGAAGTTTCAGCAGATGCCATTTCAAGTGCACCTGATGGAACCGATTGATCCTTTTTCAAAAGATCAACTAAGAATTGTAAAGAATCAACATACGGTTTCGTATTGACAAGAACTTTACCTTTATCACCAACTACCAATGGTTTCGCACCTGCTTGGGCTGCATGATCAAGCCAGCTGGCTACTGCATCTCCATTGTTCGCACCAAAGACCGTTGTTCCGTACATATCCACTTTTCCATCATTATTGGTATCTTTAGTAAAAAACTTGGCAACATCACTATATTCATCCCATGTTGTTGGCGGATGTAGCTCATATCCATACTTCGCTTGGAAATCAGCTTTGTTCTTTTCATCTTCGAAAAGATCTTTACGGTAGATTAAATTTTTGGCGTTCGTCCATACCGGCATTCCATAAACCTTACTCTGATAACTCCCGCCTTCTACTAATCCTGGGAATAAATCATTTTTAAGGTCATCTGTCATGAGATCTTCTAACGGTAAAAGTCCGCCAGCTAAAGCAGGAAACCAAAGTATATCGATGGTTGCAACATCGAATGCTCCCGCCTGTGAAGCTACCTCAGCCTTAAGTTTGTCATAGACTCCGGTATAGGGAACGGATTCAATTTTAACTGTATAGCCTGTTTCCGCTTTAAATTCCGCAGCGGTTTCTTTTGCTGCCTTAAAGGCCGGGCTTCCTCCTTCAACAAGAACCGTAATCGTTTTGTTATCACCTTTTGCTTCGGAACTTCCTGTTTTTTCTCCCGAACAACCCGATAAAAAGAGAGATGATACTAATAATAATGAAACAATTGATAGGATCCCTTTTTTCTTCACAGCAACAAGCCCCCTTAATTATTAAATAAATGATCTATCCCACAAACCATGTTCAGGCCATCTTCTTGGAAGACGAGATAAGGCTGCTATACATTCATTGATCATTCTCCTCCATTGTTTTTATTCTTTTTAATTATTTGTTAACGGTTACATATTGAAGTAAATATGCTTAAACTTATATTTCTTATTTCCCCCTCTTACGTTTTTGTAAATCTTCTTTACACTTTTATTGTAAGTTCAAATCTATTTTTATAAAATTCTAACTTTTTTAGAAAAGGTTATATATATTTAGAACTTTTTCAAGAGCCCCAGGCTCCCATATCATCTTCTAAAACCGGAAAAAAAGACATATTCTTCTCAAAGGGAAATCAGGCATTCAGACAATAAAACTATAGATCTATTAGTTTTCGTTTGTGATCCAATTGACCGCGATCCAGACTCAGTGGGTGTGTTAAAGTTTGTAAAGAGATTGCAGGAGCAAAATCAAAAAAAGCAATAGAATCCTGTCTCTTGCCTCCCCCTTCGGAATATAAAGTAAAACGCTATCACACGCAGCGTCCTATTTTTATGATTGTTTAGTAGCCTTTTTTTCGCTAACCAGGAGCTGCCAATCACACCTGCACCGATTTTTATTGGAAATAAGGAACGGCCTTTTTATTTATTATAAATATGCTTATTTTGTTTCAAAAACGAAATACTGAGGTTGTCTCTACTCTAGCTAAACTCACCCGTTACTTGATTAAGAAAAGCTATCCTTCGTTTTTGAAGCATCGCCCCAGTTACTTTAAGTGAAAGTTTTCACAATCACTTTTCTTATACTGGGTAAAATCACTATTAAGGCATGCGCGATATATTGTTTAGCTTAAATTTATTTAAATTTGATTATAAAATATTGGGTTTCTCTACGTTTAAATTACGCAGACGTTTTTCTTAGTAATATTCATGTTAAATTTAATAAATTATCAAGCTCTTGACTAAGATTAATGGTTTCTTCAGCAGTAAATCCTTTAGTCATTCCGACTGAAATCATTTTTTTTCTAAGCTTTTCAATGCGTTTAATTAAATCTTTATTCACAAATATACGCCCCTTATCAAAATTAATAAATGATTTTACCAAGTGAAAGCAAATGCAATAAAAAGGTTTTTATTAGAATTTGTCGGCTGCTTGAAATAAAAAGCCTCCAAATATTATTAGTTATTATTTGAAGGCTTTAAAAAATAATAGGTTAATACTGCTTACGTTTTAAAGATTTCTACTTAAGGCTTTTCTTCAATTTGAACTGGAACATTTACATCATCTAAATTAATGTGGCCCCAGCCACCAATATGCTTATCGACTACTTGAATATAGAGGTTTTTACCTTTATATTCTGATGCATCCCAAAAGACACGCCGATAGGCTTCACCATTATGACCAGTGGCTTTCATTAGAATTTCATTTGTTTCTGCATCGACAAGAGCAACATAGAGAAGCTGCTCATCTGCCCCTCCGGAGGTTAAGAAATCAATTTGACCATCCCCCCCAAGCGTAAAGTTTTCAGATTTTAATATACCTGTAGCTGAATCTCCACCCTGATCAGGGTTAAAGCCCCATAGATGGTACCTATTTGGGTCTATCGAAGTTGTTGCCTGCCCGAATGGACCACCCCAGCCCCAATCGATTTTATTTGTAACATGATTATCTGTGAATGTATTTCCTTCCACAATGGTCCAGCCTGACAAATCACCTGTTTGAAAATCATGATTTGTTAATTCACCATGTGGAATTTCTTCCTGTTCGGATTCATCCCCATAATACGCTGGGACAACGTCGTCACTATAAGCTGAGCTCATCTCATTTACTTTCATCGATACAATTTTAGCTGTTCCATTTTGACTCCACAGTTCAATTCCTAAAGCATCCGCTCTCGTTGGATATGCTCTTGTGGTGATGCTTTTTTCGCCATTAGCATAGGCTTCAATCATGGATCTGTCTAGGAAGATATGAAGCTTTAAATTTTCCCCATCTAAAGAAAGGGTTCCGGCACTGCTTGTTTTAGCGATGTCAGGATCTAAACTCATTTTAGAAGCATCTACACCAAATTGTTCGGATGATTCATCAAAATATAAGTTTACTTCTTCTGATGAATCGGACGATTGACGTACTTTAATACCATACTTTTCATCCGAATTCGCTTTAATCTCAAGTGTAATTTCTAGCATATCACCTTTGATTTTCGCTAAACGCTTATTCGCTTTTGATATCGTTGAGTTTTTAATATTAATAATTTTTTCACCACGAAGCGTCTCTAATTCCTTAATCGGTTCAACTCCGAGCTCACCATTATCCAGCAAAGACAATTCTAAAGGTAAACCAGCGTTATGTGCCCATCCGGCATCATAATGCTGCGCATCCGTTCTTCTGTCTTGAGCAATGCTAAAAAGAATAGAACGTCCTTGTTCATCAATCATCCCACTAGGTCCTGTAAAGTGTTCACCATAATCAAATAACTTAGGCTCCTCATGATCCGGGATAAATTTATTGTTTACTTTGTCCCATGAACCAACCCAATGGAATACATATTTTACGTTATGTTCACTATAGCTTTTGAACCAAGGATTGATAAAGAAGGCATACTTCTGTTCGCCATTACCATCTTTGCCAATCGGAAGGAACACCGGCAATTCCCATACATCACCTGTTTTCGGATTCGCCTTGGAATCTCCAGTAAAGAAAGGACCGACATACTCCCAATTTTCCAAGTTCTTTGATTTGTAAAGTAACGCTGTCCCACCAACATTCTCAATACCAGAACCCACTATTTGATACCAAGTATCTCCGTCCTGCCAAACAAACGGATCACGGAATTGACCATACATGACTTTCCCTTCCTCAGCTGGTAAATCAGGCTGTTGGACTGTGACAGGTTTATCTAGCATTTCCCACTTTTTCAGCATTGGATCTGTTACATCAACAGGCTTAGCTAAGCCTGTCATTTGATTCGGAGTCTTGCTATCATCTCCTGCGGTAAAAAATAATGCCGGATCACCATTTTTATCAAAAGTTGCCGAACCTGACCATACACCATCTGGTGAAACACCTGAAGGTGCTAAAGCAACAGGTGCATCTTCCCAATGAACCATGTCATCACTTACGGCGTGACCCCAATGGATCTGGTGCCAATATGGCCCCTGTGGATTATGCTGATAAAAAATATGATATTTTCCATTGAAATAAAATGGAGCATGTGGCTCATTCATCCAATGACCTGGTGAAATAAAATGATATTGTGGTCGATAACGATCTCCATCATACACACTTCGATCGAACGATAAATCTGGACTAGGCAATTGACTATTTTCAAAGCTGTCAATTACTTGAGAATAATTCGTTTTAATTTCTTCATCAGATAATGCTTTATTATAGATTTTTAATTCATCGATCATGCCGTTAAACATATTAGCCGTGAACGCACTTATTACAGCAGCTGTATTGTGTTTTCCGATTAAAAGATCGTTATCAGAAGCGGTAATCGTTGCATTTCGCGGAGTATCCACTTCTCCAGCTAGTTCACCATTTAAAAACAATTTCATCTTTTTCGTGTCTTGATCAAAAGTGGCAGCAATATAAGACCATTGATCTTTTTCAAGGATTTTATCTTCTTTTGCCCACACTTCTTTCCATTCTCCGTTGAGACCTGCTTGAAAGGACCATTTACCATGTCGGCCCATTCCTAAAATAAAGCCTTCCCCGCGTGCTTTGTTATGCTGATTAACAATCGCAGAAAGCTGACCTAAATCTCCCCATTCATAGGAACGCGGTGCCACCCAAGCTTCAATTGTAATGGCCTCACTAGGCTGGGCCGATTTTTTTACAGACTGCTTCATATAGGTAGAATACCCATCAAATAAAAGCGCATTATTGACAACCCCTTTCCTCCAAAGAGGATCGGTAGATGGCTTAAACTTTGCATCATTAAAGACATATTCGACCTTTAAATTTTCATTTTTAACTGTATCAAGAGCGGTATTCCCTTCATTTTCGTCAAATTTCAAATGACTTAGAATTCCACGGCTTTTTACTTGAAAATCATCGAGGTTTAAATGGCCAAATCCTCCAGGATGTTGGTCAACTACTTTAATAAAGACCTGTTCCCCTAAATAGTCTGCAGCATTCCAAGTAACACGATTGTAAGCCTCAGATTCCGGTCCTGTCGCCTTAAATAACTCCTTACCATCCGAGGCACGGACGAGCGCAACATATAAGTCGTATTTTGTTCCGCCATCCATTTCATCACCTCCTCCTAAAAGGAACGAGATTTCTCCATTACCCGATAGAGTAAAGGTGTTGGATGTTAAACTTCCCGTTCTTCTATCTGTTTCTTCAGGGACGGCACCATGAAAGCCCCATAAATGATAATTTCCTTTATGTCCAAACGGAATTTGAGTGTCCCAATAGGTTGATTGATCAGTGACAGTTCCATCAAATGCATTTCCTTCCGCTGACCATCCTGTTAGATCTCCAGTTTCAAATCCTGGGTTTATTAGGTCGTTGGGAACTCTCTCATCTACATTGTAGACATGAAAATCATCGACATTAATATGGCCAAATCCTCCGGAGTGATAGTCGACAACTTTGATATAAAGAGCTTCACCAATAAACTCTGAGGCATCCCAAGTTATTCTGCGATATTTTTCGGTATTTGCCCCCGTTGCCTTCATTAGTTCCTCGCCGGTGGCTGCATGAACAAGGGAAACATACAATGTATTTAGATCTTGTCCTCCTCCGACTAAGAAGTCAATGACTCCGTTCCCCCCAAGGACAAAAGGAGATGACTTCATCATTCCTGTTCGTAAATCAGACTTGTCGTCGCTAGTCGCCCCTCGGAACCCCCACGCATGATAGGTACCTTGGTGCTCAAACGGACCACCCCAAAATTCACTTATATTAGAGACTGGTTCTCTAAACGCGGAGCCTGTAACGGTCCATCCGGATAAATCACCCGTTTCGAAATCAGGATTTTCGATTGTATTCGGAAGGTTATCCACATCTACCTCATCTACATACCTAGTAAAATTTGCTTCTTTCAACGGATAATAGGATAGCGAATTTATCGTTACTTCTCCGTCTTTTGCATATAACTCTATATTTTTACTGAATTCGCTTGGGAAGATTTGATTGGTAAATACGGTTGTACCCTCTTCAGCAAATACCTCGACAGATGAGCGGTCAACGAGAAGTTTCATATTCAAGATCCCATCTTTTACGGACAAGTTCGTCTGCTGGATAGAAGGGAATCCTGGATGAAAATCTGTCTTACCTGACTGTCTTCGGTCTACAGCCAATTTGCCTTCTGCGATATTATAGGAAATCGTCGTAGCTTCATTGTCGCTTTTACGGACATGAAATCCTAATTCTTTTGCTGTTGTTTCATTAAGATTAAATTCCGCCTCAATCTCAAACATTTCAGCTTGAATATCATTTAATAGATTTTCAGAAGTGTATTTTTTATTCTCAATCTTTACTTCATTCGCTGTATCTCGTAAACTCGTTAATTCTTCGATTGGCTGTTGTTTTAAAAGAATCCCTTCCTCTTTCTGAACTAACGATAACGCGCGGGGAATGGTGGCAGAACCACGCCAGGTTGAAGTTGGAATTTGTCCAGCATATTGAGCAGGATTATTCATCCACCCAAGCCATATTCGGCGGCCATCTTCTGGTTGGTTAACGGTATTGCTCCATGTTACAGCCGCGTAAAAATCAGCCCCGAAGTCTGCCCACTTTAATTCGTCTGTGCTTTCATCAGGAGTAAATGTAGTTCCATTGAAATCTCCAACATAGTAGTGCATGCCGGTTCCACCAGTTGGTGTAGGATTGATACTTACCGTTAAAACCCATTTTGAGCCGGTTTGGTTTCCGTTAGCGTCATATACGGGCAGCTCGAATAAATCGGGACATTCCCAAAGACCTTGTTCCGCTGCTTTTGGATCGGAAAATTCACTTACCTTTTTCCAATCTAATAGATTACTAGATGAATAAAAATCAATCCGTTTCCCGCTTGTTATGACAAAGATCCATTGCTTGCTTTGCTCATGCCAAAACACCTTGGGATCACGGAAAACACCTGAACCCCCGCTGCTAGCCTTAAGATCATTAGGCATGGTTAGAACTGGATTTTGAGAAAGTGTTGTCCAAGTTCTGCCATTGTCCACACTATAGGTAGCGCTTACATGTTGGTTATCACCGCCAAGTTCACTAGTATAAAGTGCAACCATTGGTGGATTTTCTTTTGTGCCCAAACCAGAGGTATTTTGATAATCCACTACAGCGCTGCCTGACCAAGCAAAACCATTTTCATCCGGATAAAGGGCAATGGGGTAATGCTCCCAGTTTACTAAATCTTTACTAATGGCATGCCCCCAATACATCGGTCCCCAAACTTTATCAGTGGGATTATGCTGATAAAACAAATGATATTCTCCGTTATAATAGACCATTCCATTTGGGTCATTCATCCAGTTCTTAATGGGTGAGAAATGATAGCCTGGGCGATAGTTTTCGTTATTTTTCACTGGAAGTGCAGCAGCTTTAACACTAGTGAAATACGGTATAAAAGATTGAATCGTCAATATAACAATAATGAACACATGGAGAAGTTTGTTCCCCTTTATGATTTGATACATGCCATCACCTTTTTTTGGAAAATTTTCAATACGTTTTGCTCTTTTCTGATGTGCTGAGTATCACAAATCGCGGTTAAATTTTTTCATGTTAAGGATCTGATTAAACCATATTTGGCAGAGGTAATAAACCGCGTAGGCTGTGAAACTACCGATGAATAAAATCGTAACGGGATAAAGATAGATTAGAGTGAAACACACTCCCACAATGACCAATAAAAGAATGGTTAAGACTGGATTCATAAGGGAGAAGAAAAAGGCATTCCGAATAATGAGTTTCCAGTTTAGTTCAAAATGGACCATAATCGGAAAAAGATAAATGGAAATCGAAAAGAACAACAAAATACCCAAAACTAAGATGATATAAAGAATAAGTTGAATTATTGAGGATTCTGGCTGAATGAGACGATAATCAAATAACAAGAAAATGCCGATCAAAGTCCAAAGGACCGAAAGAATTGAACTTTGTTTGAAATTTTCCTTCAACAGTGCAAAGAAATGTTTAAACATACCGTCCGTCTCGTTTTGTAAAATCCGTTTTCGAACAACACCAAACAAGGCTGCAGTAGCTGGGAAAAAGGTAATTAAGGGAAGCGAAGTAATGAACCATAAGAAATTTAATAGAAATAAGTCTACAACCGTATTCAATGTCTGAAATAATCTGCTATTAAAAATTTTCATTCTTGTATCCCCCAATTACCTTTTCTCTAATTTATCGCCAAATTGATTTTAAAATATATAACTCTAACGAATGCAGCTTAACTTCCCCATTTTTCACAAAGAGTTCCATTTGTTTATCTTCTTCGTTTGGAAAGATGAGGTCGGTGATTACGGACTCTCCGTCGTTTCCAAATAACTCTATCGAAGAACGATCAACAAAGATATGAAATTTTATCATTTTTTGTGATAGTAGAATGCTGGCATGCTTTCCTGCAAAGGAATCGTGGAAAGATGCCTCACCTGATTTTGTTCGATCTACAAAGAAACTATTGTTTTTAACATCATACCCAATAATCGTCTCTTCCCTGCTATTCTTACAAACTTTAAATCCAAATTCTGTTGCAGAGCTCATTCCAAACTCTGCAATGATTTCGAATGTATCACTATTTATATTGGATAAAAGATTTACTCCGGGTACGACTATTTCGTTTTGGAATGAAATAGTTTCAACACGAAGACCTTCTAATTCTCGAATCGGGTTTTGTACAAGACGAACACCTTCTTCGGTTGTCTTTAGTGAAATCACTCTTGGAATCGTCATTGCACTTCGCCATTCTTTTGTGGGGGTGACATTTGCATAGCGCCAGTTACTCATCCAGCCAAGATAAATCCTTCTCCCGTCTTCGGCTGGAACATCAGACCAACTAACCCCCGCATAATTATCACGCCCGTGGTCTATCCATAATACGGTTTCAGGTGATTGTTCATTGACAAAGGATTGACCATCAAATTGACCAATAAAATATTGTGTTCTAGAGCCTTCCTGTAAGCTAGGATCATCACCTATACTGACTAATAACACCCACTTTTGCTGATTATCATCACCATCAACCGGTAGTTGAAATAGGTCGGGACACTCCCATACACCATCATGTGATCCATGTCCTTCACCAAACTCACTGGCAAACTCCCATGAAGTTAAATTTTTTGAAGTATACATTCTAATGGTTTGGCCAGCTGCTAATACCATTACCCAACGATTGGTGTCACGGTGCCAGAACACTTTTGGATCACGAAAGTCTATTATACTTTCCTCTTGAAGAACAGGGTTTCCCACATATTTCGTCCATGTACGTCCATTATCTTTGCTATAGGCAATACTCTGACGTTGTCTTGGACGATTAGAATCTGGATATGTATCCGCATGTGTGAAGATGGCTACTAATCCTGATTTCCCGTCAAAGAAGCCGCTAGTGTCATTCCAATCGACGACAGCACTTCCAGAAAATATCATTCCATGCTCATCCGGTGCCAAACCGATTGGAAGGTGTTCCCAATGAACAAGATCTTTACTTACCGCATGTCCCCAATGCATGGGTCCCCATGTAGTTCCATTTGGATGATATTGATAAAACAGATGATATTCTCCCTTATAGAACACCATCCCATTTGGATCATTCATCCAATTACTCTCAGGTGAGAAATGATATTGCGGGCGATATTTTTCAAGATAATTCTGTTTTTCTATGATATTATTCATATAATTTCGTTCTTCCTTTCATTAATAGTTCTTCCAAAAGGAATAACTATTATTCTCTTTCAAAAAATCAGCCAGTTGTACCCTTGATGGGATACTCGGGATTCCACCTTTCCCTTCTGTTGTAAGTGCTCCCATTGCATTTGCAAACGTAATTATTTCTTCGAAGTCTGCATGATTTAATAAATCTAACGTTTTATTCATTTTAAGTAGTTTATATAATGCACCTCCAACGAAGGCATCTCCTGCTCCCGTTGTATCCACTACATTTGCTTTAAATCCCTCTTTGTTGCCAAAAACAGGCTTGTTTCTATAAAAGCAGCCATTCTGTCCTAAGGTAACAAAGATAACGGATGTACCATACTGTTCCTGTAAAATTTCTGTCCCTTTTATCACATCACGACAACCAGTCAAAAATTCGAGCTCTTCCTCAGACAGTTTCACGATGTCTGCATACTCAAATCCTTTTTTTATTTGCTGCTTAGCCTCTTCAAGAGATCTCCATAACGGTATACGCAAATTAGGGTCATACGAAATCAATACTTTATGTTTTTTTGCAAATTCTAATGCCGTAATAGTTGCTGTCGCTGAGGGCTCATTTGTTAATGATAATGATCCAAAATGAAAAATCCGAGATTGTTTTATCGTCTCCTCATTGATTTCATTTTTATCCAGCAAAATATCCGCTCCAGGATTTCGGTAAAAACTAAAAGATCGGTCACCTTTCTCGTCTAAATGAACAAAGGCTAAGGTTGTATTTACCGTTTCAGAGAATAAGAGATTACTAGTATCAATGTTTTGGTCTCGCAGAACAGCCTTCAAAATGTGACCAAATTGGTCATTGCCCACTTTCCCAATAAACGCCGTTTTCATATTTAATCGGGATAGTGCAACCAATACATTGGCTGGTGCTCCTCCAGGATTTGTTTCAAATAAGATATTTCCCTGATTAGAATGGCCTGTAGGTGTGAAATCAATTAATAATTCTCCTAAAGCCGTAACATCATACATATCAATCATCCTTTTTCTGCTTATTGAAAAGAAAAGCCAGACGGGTAGGAAGTCTGGCTTTATAAGATTTATTGTTTGTTATAACGATCCAAGCCTTTTTGGTAAACATCCATTAATTTTTCAAGTCCCATATCGTTTAATTGCTTAACATACGCATCCCATTCTTTCTCAATTCCACCCTCTATCAACCATTGAGCTTCTTTTTGCTTCACAAAAGTTTTGATTTCTGGCTCAATCGTATTAATAATTTCAAGTTCTTCTGGGCTAAAGAAGATAGATGGATAGTTTTCTTGGACCATATGTGGCTTGTAATACTCATCAAGAATGGCTAACCTCTCTTTTGCTCTTGGCTCCATGTCTACCACACTGCCAAAATGCTCTTTCAAGACTACAAACGGACCGCCTGGGGCAACCTTTTGACGTAATTCACCCATTGCAACACCGGCAGGAAGCTCTTTATTTACTAACATACCATTTGCATCTTCCTCATATATTTCACCGATTGGACCCCAGTTAACTTGGGCAGACATTTTTGGTTCATACAATTCATCCACCCAACGCATTGTTAACTCAGGGTTTTTGTTCGCTGACGTAACAACAAATGCATCTCTGCCATACTCAGAATAATTGGAACGGCCAATGACAATCTTGCCATCTTTACCCTTTAAAGGTGGTAAAACAACGTAATCTTTCACTCGATCTGTTCCCACTACTTCAGTATTTTCCCACCAGATGAAAGAGCCTAACGTTGGATCTTCTGTCTTTCCTTTTGCAAAAATTTGTTCCGTTTTTTGCGTTGCTACTTCAGGGTCAATTAAACCTTCTTTCACCCAGCCATTATAATAATTGATCGCTTCTTTAAATTCTGGCTGTACTGCTGCATAGATTACTTTTCCATCTCTCACGACACGATGATCTGCTTCAAAAGATGAATCTGGCAAGCCAAATAATCCAAGTAGGTCCCCCTCGTTACCGCACCAGCCGTTATACCAGAAAGTTAAACCAATTTCGTCTTGCTTTCCGTTACCGTTCGGATCCTTTTCTTTAAATGCTTTTAACACATCATGGTATTCTTCCAATGTTGTTGGCATGGCAAGACCAAGTTTATCTAACCAAACTTTATTAATAAACATAATGTTAGGCATTCCAACTAAATCCATTTCTTCCGCACGTGGTAAGGAATAAATATGTCCATCTGGTGCGGTTACAACTTTTTTCAAATCCGGTCTTTGCTCAAATAGTTTCTTTAAATTAGGTGCATATTTGTCGATTAAATCTTCTAGCGGTATAATAGTACCATTCTGACCATACTGTATGAGGTCATGATCACTAAATCCTGACGCATAGAACGCATCTGGCAGGTCGCCACTTGCCAGCATTAAATTTTTCTTTTCTTGATATCCATCGCCAGGGATATTATTCCATTTAATCTTAACGTTCGTTGCTTTTTGAAGTCGGTCAAATATGACCATTTCTGAATAATCAGGTGCTAAGGCTGCCTTTGGTGAAACAATGTTTAACGTAACTTGTTTATCAACAATCGGTAAACCTGTTTTATTAAAGGCTACCTTTTCTGCTTTATCTGATCCTGCGGACTCATTGTTCGTACATCCAGTCAAAGCGAGCGATGCCGTTAATCCTAAAACCAAAGCCATTGATACTTTCTTCTTGTTCTTCACCATTCTTTTTTTCATCGATTTAAGCATTTTGTTTCCCCCTCAATTTTATAAGTTTTTTTATTAACCTTTAATTCCGCCAATCATAACACCTTTAACAAAATACTTTTGGACAAAAGGATATACGATTAAGAGCGGAACAGAAGCAACAATAATTACACCATATTTAATCAATTCAGAAACTCTTTGTTTCGCTGCTAACGAATCTAGATCACTAATCATCATGGTTGATGCCTGATTTTGAATTAAGATATTTCGTAATATTAACTGCAGCGGATATAAGTTTTCATTATTCAAGTAGATTAGTGCATCAAAATAGGAATTCCAGTGGCCAACAGCATAGAATAACACCATTACGGCAACAATCGGTTTGGATAGTGGCAGGACAATCTTTGCGAAAAATTTCGCATCGGAGCATCCGTCCATTTTTGCCGCTTCTAATAGTTCATTTGGAATGCTTGTCTCAAAATAGGTTTTGGCTACAATCACATTCCAAACGGCTACTGCCTTTGGTAAGATCAACGCCCACATGGTATTCAGCAAGCCTAAATTTTTTACTACTAAATAAGTAGGAATTAATCCTCCTGAGAAAAACATCGTCATCAGAAATAAGAACATGAACACGTTTCTTCCATATAAATCTTTTCGAGATAAGGCGTAAGCAGCCATTAAAGTGAATGCTACATTTACGAATGTACCAACAACCGTATAGATAATTGAGTTCTTATAACCGAGCCAAATCTTACTGTCTCTGAATATCCGTTCGTATCCTTCGAAAGTGATTTCCTTCGGCAGCAACCATACCTTCCCTTCATAAATCATATTAGGATCACTAAATGAGGCAATGACGATAAAATACAAAGGATACACTACCAATATCAAGATCATCGCTGTTAAGAAAACATTGATGATATCAAAGACCCTGTCTTCCTTCGATCTTCTGGTAATCTTCTTATTCTTCAAAGCTAGTAAACTCATAATCGTTGCACCCCCTTACCATAATCCTGTCCCTGATAATTTTTTCGCGAACTTATTTACCGCTATTAATAAAATTAAGTTTATCACTGCATTAAATAATCCTACTGCAGCAGCGAAGCTATATTGTGCTTGTTGTAACCCCATTTTGTATACATACGTTGGAATGATTTCTGCAGATGGCTGGTTCATAGGTGTTTGTAAAAGGTAGGCCTTCTCAAAGCCGATATTCATAATGCCGCCAACGGACAGGATTAATAAAATAACGGCAGTTGGCATAATGGCTGGTATATCAACATGAAAGATACGCTGCCATTTATTTGCTCCATCCATTACTGCTGCTTCATGTAGTTCGGGGCTGACCCCTGCAAGTGCAGCCAGGTAAATAATCGCGGCCCATCCTGTTTCCTGCCAGACTCCGGATGCTATGTATAATGGTTTAAACCATTCTGGTTTTGCCATAAACGATATCGGATCTCCGCCAAATAACAGAATAATATTATTAATCAAACCGTTATTCGAAAAGAAAACAAAGATCATTCCTGCTAACACTACTACCGAGATAAAATGCGGCGCATATACTACCGTTTGAACAAAACGTTTGTATTTCTCGCTTCTAATTTGATTTAACATAAGCGCAAGGAATATCGGTAGCGGAAAACCAACGATTAATTGGACCACACTAAGTCCGAGTGTATTTTTAATCAGTGTCCAAAATTGAAAGGATTCAAAAAACCTTTCAAAATGTTTAAATCCTACCCACGGACTTCCCATAATCCCTTTTGTGGCTACAAAATCTTTAAATGCAATTAGAATGCCATACATTGGGAGGTAATGAAAAACAATAAAATAAATTAATGCGGGTAATAGAAATAAGTAAAGCTGGTAATTACTAAAGATCTTTTTAAACTTTAATCCTCTTTTTACTTTGGCAGGTGAATCGATAACAGAATTTGCCTTCCTTGCCATTTCCATATCCTTGCCTCACTTTCACGTTTATTTTGTTGTTTCTGCGCCTCTTATCATTTTTGAAACGTTTCCAAATTGATATAAAAAAATTTGGTCTGTAATGTTATTCTCACATTTTATAAAAAGTACTCGCTCAATCTACAATCCTGGCAAATTGAAACGTTTCCATTAAAGACCAAAAAATAAAAACCTACGTCGTTTCTCCTCTTCTATACATGACAGGTATTCGATAAATCTCTTGCTCTAACAATTCACCCTCAATCTTTCTTAAGAGTAGTTTTACAGACATCCTTGCCATTTCTTCGACTGGCTGTCGAATCGTAGATAAAATAGGACGAAACAGCTTATTATCTTGAATACCATCATATCCGATTACCTTAACATCCTCTGGAGTTCGTAATCCATATAGCTTAGCTTTATCAATATATTTAGCAGCAAGTATATCAGTATTAGCAAATATTCCATTTACGTTCTGGTGGTGAGGCAGATTAAAGAAATTTTCAAAGAATGAATCGTCTTCATATACTTCATCATGTTCCTCATAGGTACTAAATTCGATCCCTTGTATCTTTGCCTCATCAATAAAACCTGACTTCCTTAGTACAACTTCACTATAAGCTGAACTGGTTACTCCTAAGTAAGCCACTTTTGTAGCTCCTGCCTTCACCAGCTCCTGTAAAGCAATTCGACCGCCTGTATAGTTATCAGAAGTTACGCAAGTGATTTTTTTTCCAAAATGCCGGTCCAAGCTAATAATGGGAATATCAGTACGGACACTATCTTCTATATCATTATAGGTAATCCCTATAATACCGGCTACTTTATTCTGATTGAGCATATCTAAATAATAAAGCTCCTTGTCAGGCCTGCCGCCACTATTGCAAAGCATCAATTTATAGCCTTCCCGATCCAGCTCATCTTCAATATAAAAGGCAAGTTCCGAGAAAAATGGATGCCATATACTCGGAAGCAATAATGCAACCATTGTTGATTTTTGCATTTTAAAGTTTCTTGCTACTTCGTTTGGAATATAATTTAATTCTTTTATTGCTGCATTTACTTTCTCACGTGTTACGGACTTTACGGCTGGATGGTTGTTAATGACTCGTGAAACAGTGCCAACACCCACACCTGCTAGTTCCGCAACATCTTTTATACTTGGCACTACTATACCTCCATTAATAAAACAATTTTATTTTCTTACTTTGGAAACGTTTCACCATTTCCTTAAACCTATAATATCACCACATTGGAAACGTTTCAACGTTTTTTTCAGAAAAGTTAAATAAAATTCATTTTAGGATAGTAGGTATTTTTTTAAAGCCTCTGCAACACCGTCCTGATCATTAGAAAGTGTGATATCATCCGCAATTTCTTTAACTTGTATTGGTGCATTTCCCATAGCAATGCCAAGTCCAGCGAATTCAATCATATTTGTATCATTAAAGTTGTCGCCTATAGCAATAATCTCGCTTCTTTGGATACCAAATTCTTTGCACAAAAATTCAATGCCAGAAGTCTTAGTTGCGTGTTTGGACATAATTTCCAAATAAGTAGACTTTGAGGGATAAACATTTAAATGAGTAGAAAGATGTTGTTTCAGTTTTGCATCTAATTTTTGTATTCTGTCAAAATCAGCCATGCATAAAATTTTATTTGCTCCCGTATTATTTTGCTCCCAGATTAAAAATAAATTACTAAAATCAGCAATACTCGGAGTAATTTTTGTTATTTCACTCTCTTGTTTGGCCCATTCATCCAATTCTTCTATAAACCACTCATCATCCTTATATAAACTGATATGAATGCCCAATCTTTTAACTATGGTATACACCATCTTTACCTTTGAAACAGGTATTGTAATGCTCAACCGCTGGTCACCATGATTCCAAATAAGAGCACCACTGTAACAAATAATCGGCTGTACAATATTTAGCTTTTTCTGCAAAAACAGAATTCCTTTAGGCATTCTTGCCGAAACTAAGATGACCGGAATTTGTTTTTCATTTACGACTTTACGAATGACTTGTTTTGTGTGCTCCGTAATCTCATGCCTCGAACTCAATAAAGTTCCATCAATATCTAAACATACCATTTTGTAAGTTTTCAAAAGGAAACCTCCTTGATACTAACAGAAAATGTTTAATCGGAATTTAATACCCATGTTTACTAATACTCTATCATTAATCAATATTCTTCAACTCTTTTTCTCATCTCATAAAAACGCCTCTTACATGTGAATCTCTCTCATTTAGTAGAAGTTTTAAGCCAGAAGGATGTCTTCTGGCTATGTGTGTTTGAATTTAATCTAAGTTATGTTCTGCTGCGTAATCTATCAAGTAATACGGCAATAACAATAACTATGCCTTTTACAACTTGTTGCCAGTAAAAATCAACGTTAAGCAAAGTCATTCCATTTGTTAATACGGCAACAATTAAAACCCCAATGATCGTACCTTGTATACGGCCACGGCCACCTACAAAACTAGTGCCCCCTAGAACAACAGCCGCTATCGCGTCCAGCTCAAATGCAATACCTACCATGGGCTGCCCTGAAAACAATCGTCCTGCCATAACAACACCACTTATACCAGCAAGTAAGCCACTAATGGAATAGACATGGATCAATGTGCGCTTAACCTTAATTCCTGTTAGATGCGCTGCTTCCTCATTACCACCAATCGCATAAACATGTCGTCCGAACATTGTGTATTTCAAAACAATAAACATTATGATATAAACAATTAACATGACATAAATAGGGGTAGGTATCCCAAGAATTTTACCTGCTCCAATGAACTTGAATTGCTCTGATGCCAAAACGACAGGATATCCCCCCGTTATAACATAGGCCAAACCTCTCAGGTAGGTCATACTACCGAGTGTCACAATAAAAGATGGCAGTTTGGGGACAGCTGTTAAAAAACCATTTATGGCCCCTGCCACATATCCAACTGCTGCACCTGCTAACATAGCCACAACTGAAGGAATTCCAGCGTTTGAAAGTAATACAGAGATGACACCTGCCAAGGCTAAGGTTGAGCCTACCGACAAATCAATGCCGCCTGTTAATATAACGAGGGTCATCCCAGCTGCTAGAATGGCAGTAATCGAGCTTTGCTTCAAAACGTTCAAGATATTACTTGAATCCATAAAATTTGGTGCAAAAACCATCATAATGAGTATCAATAAAGCAAGAATGATTAACATGCCTAGCTGATTAAAAATCTTTTTTGAACGATCCTTGAACGAAACTACAATTGGTCTAGACGTTTGTATGTTTGTATTCATCATTTAACCTCTCCAGTAGCATAGTACATAATTTTTTCTTGTGTCGCTTCATCACGAGACAATTCAGCTCTAAGTTTCCCCTCATGCATGACTAAAATCCGATCACTTACTCCTAGAACTTCGGGTAATTCAGACGAAATCATTAATACCGCAAGCCCCTGATCGGCTAGTTTACTGATAATTTTATGAATTTCTGTCTTCGCTCCTATGTCTACACCACGTGTCGGTTCGTCGAGGAGCAGCACTCTAGGACCGATAGATAGCCATTTAGCAATGACAACCTTTTGTTGATTTCCACCGCTAAGGCCCATTATGTTTTGTTCCTTTGAGGCGGTTCTTACACCTAATTCTTCAATATATCGATCCGCATCCTGATTCATTTTCTTATACTGCAACAATTTAAATTTCCGATATGTTGGTAATTGTGCCATCAGAATATTTTCTTTTACAGATAAATTCGGTAATAACCCCTGCTCCTTCCTACTCTCAGGAACATGGGCAATGCCAAGTTTCATTGCTTCAATGGGACTTTTTATATGGACCTGCTGGCCATTCATGATGATTTGACCATTTGACAAATCGGATAAGCCAAAGATGGTTCTTATAAGCTCCGTCCTTCCGGCACCGACAAGGCCTGCTAAACCTACAATTTCACCAGGGTATAGTTTCAACGATATATCTTTCACAAACTTTTTGTCAGAGACACCTTTCAACTCAAGCACTGGTTTCCGTTCCTCTGGCCAAACCATACTATTGTTTTTTTCTCTTACAAACAGCTCATTTAACTCTCTTCCTACCATAAGCCTTACTAGGTTCTTGGGATTTGTTTCTGATATCGGACCACTAGTAACCCACTGCCCGTCTCTTAGGACAGTAAAGCGATTGGAAATTTTAAATATTTCATCCATTCGATGTGAAATATATACGATCGCTACGCCTTTTCGCCTTAATTCTTCAATAATACCAAATAGCTTTTCTATTTCTTTATCCGTAAGGGAGGCTGTAGGTTCATCCATAATTAAAATCTCAGAGTTAAGGGATAAGGCACGGGCAATCTCAACCATTTGTTGTTGTGCTACACTTAGGGTAGATACATCCGCTCGAGGATCTAAAGTTGATCCGATTGATTTTAAAACCTGGCCCGCCTTTTCATAGATTTCATTCCAATTGATTAGGCCAAACCTATTTTTCTTAAAGGTTGTACCCATCATAATATTCTCGCCAATGGACAAATTGGGTGATAGGCTTATCTCTTGGTGAATAACACTAATTCCCTTATTTCTAGCCTCCATTGGATTATTCCAATGCACTTCTTGACCTTTATATATAATCATTCCAGCATCAGGCTGATACACACCTGCCATAATCTTCATTAAGGTAGATTTCCCTGCACCATTCTCTCCCATTAGTGCATGAACTTCCCCTTTATAAAGTTCTATATTAACGTTTTGTAACACCTTCACACCGGAAAATTGTTTGTTTACTGCCTTCATACTCATGATAGGTGATCGTGTTTGTGATTGACGATTAGTATGTTCCTGTAATTGAGATACTGCCATTTATTCCACTCCCTAGGTCACTTTTTATGTGTTTTTCTAGGATGTAAATATAGTGCTCTAGAAAGAGCACTATATATTAATACACCACTAAGGGGTATGGATTTACCATCCCTTATAGGAATCAACATTTTCCTGAGTGATAAATTCAGTTGGAATAAGAACCTCTGACTCGACCTTCTCCCCGTCAATGATTTTTAATGCCAAAGCGACACCATCAATCACCATCTGGTTAGGGAATTGTGCGGAAGTACCCGCAAAGCTTCCACCTTTTTTCAAAGCATCCACCGCTGCAGGTGCGCCGTCCACACTTACCACGAAGAATTCATCTTGTCTGTCTGCTTGATCTTGGGCAATTTGTACTCCGGTAGCTTCTTCATCATTGATGGTAAAAACGGCATTGATTTCTTTATTTGCAGTAAGGATACTTTCCATTACCGTTAGTGCCTTTTCACGGTTTCCTTCACCGTTTTGTTTTGCAACAACCTTAATATCCGGATATTTGCTAATCACTTCGTTAAAACCTTTTATTCGGTCTGTTACTGCAGAAACGGGAGGGCCATCAATAATTACAATGTTGCCCTTTCCATCAAGTTGCTTCACAAGGTACTCTGCCGCTAATCTGCCTGCTTGAACGTTATCAGACATAACGACTGTGTCAATGCCACCCTCTGCAAATCCATCAAGAGCCACAACCGGAATGCCTGCTGATTTTGCTTGAGCAACCGCACCTGCGATACCAGCGGAATCAAATGGGCTCAACAAGATTAAATCAACTTTCTTTGTAATGAAATCTTCGATTTGTGCTGTTTGTTTTGCGAGGTCATGATCCGCACTTACCGTGATGACTTCCGCATCATACTTAGAAGCCACTTCTTTAGCACCTTTGGACATCGCTACGAAGAACGGATTACCTAATGTTGGAACAGTTAAACCAATTTTAAGTTTTTTATCAGTATCGTTATTTTTACCTTTATTATCAGAACCAGAAACGTTTTCATTATTGCCACATGCACTTAATAAGAATAAAGTGACAATTACTAGTACAATACTAAAAATTTTCATATTTTTCATAGCGTGCAAACCCCCGAATAATAGTTAGTAAAAGATTTTTAAATAAGTCAATCATTGTAAAAAAATCAATTATGCTCTACTATGAAAATGAGTGCTAAAATTTTATTAATTTTAGCCAAACTCAAGCAAAGGTGTGATTTAGGGCTAAATTCCATTTGGTCGTGGGAGCCTGAATCGCATCTTTTTTTGTGAATTTTTCTCATTATCATACATTATGAAACTATTCCTTTCCTTATCTTTATTGGCCTCACCTCCTAAACTTCAATCAAACCCCTTTAAACCGCTTTCATTTATCTTAGGCCACTATGATTAGACAATATGAACCGTAATACCGGCTTCATTAATGTGATTAACTTCCGTCTTAGGTGCTGCACTATCGGTTATTAAATAATTTATATCATGAATATCCGCAAACTTCGCAAAACTTACCTGGCCTATTTTGGTATGATCGGTGATGAGAATTACCTTTTTCCCGCAAGCGATCATCTTCTTTTTTGTAGCTGCCTCAGTTAAATTTGGGGTGGTTAAACCATTTTCAACATCAACACCATTCGTAGCAATAAAGGTTTTGTCTACACGGATTTGGTCAAAACAAATCTCGGCTAAAGGACCGACTAACGCTAGAGTTTCAGAGCGTAGACTTCCTCCACATAAAACCACTTCTATTCCTGGTACATCCTTTAATTCGTTGGCACAGAGGATTGAATTCGTTACAACACGTAGGCTTGAAAAGTTTCGTAGTTCTTGAGAAAGATAATAAGTAGTGGTACCCGAATCAAGTAAAATGCTTTCTCCGTTTTCAATAAACTTAGCAGCTTCCTTTGCTATAGCCTTTTTCTCTTCCTGAAAAGTCACTTCTTTCTCGTTGTAAGTCGGTTCGAACGTCACACTATGGAAAAGGACAGCACCACCATGTGTTCTTTTTAACAATTGGGCTTCCTCTAGTTCCTTTAAGTCCCTGCGAATGGTTGATTCAGACAAATTAAAGTATTGGCTTAATTCTTGCACATCCACTCTAGAATTTTTGTTAAGTAAATTTAAAATGGCAGATTTTCTTTCTATACCGTACACAAAATCATTTCCCTCCTATTTTTTTAGAATGAATGATTATTTCAGATGATTATTTTGAATGAATTTGATTGATTATGCTCACTTTTGATTATATGTGCATTTTTTCCAAAATACAATATAAATTTGGAAGATTCATAAAAATTCAAAATGTATTTTCACAATTTGAGTGACAATAGATTTTGTAACATGATAATTGAAAAACATCATAGATATAGCTATATTAATTCCGAAGCTGGAGAGCCCTACTAAACGTTGTATTATATATCTATTAAATTTGTATTACCACATAGATTTTGTGTCAAAGATTATAGAATCATGTATAAAAGCAACTGAAAAATCCTCCCCCGAGTAAGGAGAGGATAATGAATTTTGTAAGTGAACATCCTTATTGGTTTGTAACTTCTTCAATAATAGCAATAGTCATTTCTGCCAGCTTATTTAGTTCTTCTATTGGCATACGTTCATTTGTAGTATGAATATCTTCATAACCAACAGCCAGGTTTACGGTTGGAATGTTAAAGCCTGCAATAACGTTGGCATCACTTCCGCCGCCGCTATGCTGCAATTCACAACTGCGGCCAATTTTTGCTGCCGCTTTACGTGCAATCTCAACCACTTGGTCACCTTCGCCAAATTTAAATCCAGGGTACATGATTTGAATATCAACTTCTGCCCTGCCACCCATTTCTGCTGCAACGGTTTCAAAAGCTTCTTTCATTTTGGCCGCTTGTGCTTCCATTTTTTCAGTAATAAGGGAACGGGCTTCTGCAAGAATATCTACACGGTCGCAAACAATATTCGTTTGTGTGCCTCCTTCAAAGCGGCCGATATTTGCAGTTGTTTCTGAGTCAATTCTCCCTAATGGCATTCTCGCAATCGATTTTGCTGCAATGGTGATAGCTGAAACTCCTTTTTCAGGCGCGACACCAGCATGTGCCGTTTTACCATAAATAACGGCTTTAATTTTTGCTTGGGTCGGGGCTGCAACTACGATATTTCCAACTAATCCATCGCTGTCTAATGCATAACCATACTTTGCTTTCAATAATGATGGATCAAGTGCCTTAGCACCTACAAGGCCAGATTCTTCACCGACCGTGATGACAAATTGAATTTGACCATGTGGAATATTTTGTTCTTTTAGGACGCGGATCGTTTCTAGCATGACGGCTAATCCTGTTTTATCATCAGCACCTAAAATCGTAGTTCCATCGGTTACAACATATCCGTCTTTGATAGAGGGTTTAACACCTCTAGCTGGAACGACTGTATCCATATGGGAAGTGAAGTAGATAGGATCAACACCATCCTTAGTCGCAGCAAGTGTACATATTAAATTGCCTGCTCCATGTCCTGTTACAGCAGTTGTATCATCTTCAAACACATCAAGACCTAAATCTGTAAACTTTTGTTTTAAGACTTTTGCAATTTCAGTTTCGTATTTGGTTTCCGAATCGATTTGTACAAGTTCTAAAAATTCATTCAAAAGACGCTCATGATTAATCATCTGAATTACCCTCCGTTTTATGTACTCACTACTCGAGTATACTCCTTCATAATCCTGTCTTCAAATGATTGTATTAAAGCGGGATATTCCCGTGTTTCTTAAACGGTCTTGATTCTTTTTTATTTCGAAGCATCTCTAATGCCTGGACAATTTTTATTCTCGTTTCACGAGGGTCAATAACATCATCAACCATTCCTCTGCTTGCCGCCACATATGGATTGGCAAACTTTTCACGGTATTCTTCGATTTTTTGCTGTCTTACCTGCTCTGGATTATCGCTATTTTGAATTTCCTTTGCAAAAATAATATTGGCAGCCCCCTGCGGCCCCATTACGGCAATTTCCGCATTTGGCCATGCAAAAACTAAATCCGCGCCAATAGATTTACTATTAAGTGCTACGTAAGCGCCTCCATAAGCCTTTCTTAAAATAACAGTCAACTTCGGAACGGTCGCTTCTGAATAGGCATATAGAATCTTTGCACCGTGGCGTATAATACCTCCGTGCTCCTGTTTTACACCTGGAAAAAAGCCTGTTACATCTTCAAATGTGATAATTGGGATATTAAACGAATCACAAGTGCGAATAAACCTTGCCGCTTTATCAGAAGAATCAATGTCAAGCCCGCCTGCCATAACTTTAGGCTGATTACAAACTAGACCTACGGTTTCCCCCTTAACCCGCGCAAAACCAACAACGATGTTTTTTGCAAAGTTTTTTTGAATTTCCATAAAAGTGTCTGCATCGGCTACTTGTTCAATTACTTTACGAACATCATAAGGACGAACAGCGTCGAAGGGAATAACATCCGTTAAGTCTGGACGATAATCATTTTCCTCTACTACCTCAAGTCTAGGAGGCTTTTCTTCGTTGTTTTGAGGCAGATAGCTGAGAAGCTTGCGAACCTGCTCTAAAACTTCCTCCTCACTAGCACCCTCGAAATGCGCATTTCCACTAATACTATTATGAACATGAGCACCACCAAGGTCTTCAGCAGATATCTTCTCACCCGTAACGGTTTCAATTACTTTTGGACCAGTAATAAACATTTGGCTTGTTTTTTCAACCATGAACACGAAATCAGTAATTGCGGGTGAATAGACTGCTCCACCAGCACAAGGTCCCATAATCACCGATATTTGTGGAATTACCCCGGAATAAATCGCATTTCGATAAAAAATATGACCATAACCGTCTAGTGAAACCACGCCTTCTTGAATTCGCGCTCCTCCAGAATCATTCAGGCCGACAAACGGTGTACCGTTTTTAGCAGCTAAATCCATTACATTAGCAATTTTTTTTGCATGCATTTCCCCAAGCGCACCGCCGAATACGGTAAAATCTTGTGAAAATAAGTAGATTGGCCGGCCATTTACTTTTCCGTAACCAGTCACAACACCATCACCAGGACCTTTTTGTTCATCTAAACCGAAATCGTTCGTCCTGTGCTCAATAAATGGACTTAATTCAACGAAGGACCCTTTATCTACCAACAGCTCAATTCGTTCTCTTGCTGTTAATTTCCCCTTCTCATGTTGTTTTTCGATTCTTTCGTCACCGCCGCCAAGCTCGACCTCCCGGCGTTTATCATATAATTCATTTATTTTCTCGTAGATGTCTATCATTTCACCTTCACCCCTTCTTTTCGCATAGCTCGACCAATACACCCGCTGCTGACTTGGGATGCATAAAGGCGATATGTGCTCCTCCGGCACCAGCCCTAGGCACTTCATCAATCATCCGAATCCCATTTTCTTTCATTTCTAGTATTCTTTCTTCAATAGAGTTAACACCCAAGGCGATATGGTGTATCCCCTCACCACGTTTCTTAATAAATTGGGCTATTGTACTTTCCTCTGTTGTTGGTTCTAAGAGCTCCAGTTTCGTTTCCCCTGCATTCAGAAACGCAACTCTAACTTTTTGACTTTCGACATCTTCAATTCCCAATAAAGGAAGCTTGAGGACCTCCGTATAAAAAGGCAGGGCGGTCTCAAGCGATTGAACAGCAATTCCAATATGGTCCACTTTTTTTATCATTTTTACCCCTCTATTTTTCATAATTTAAATAGTTTCGACAAATACCATATTCGCTAAAAAATTCATAATTCCTTCCCAAAATGAGATGTTGTTCCATTGTTCAATTGGGCTTTTCCCTGTAGAATATAAATAAAGCTATTTAATATAAAGGGGGAACCCACTTTGAATAAGAAAAGAACAAGAAAAATAGTCGTATATTTAATGCTATTCGCTATGTTAGCCTCCACTCTCTTAATTGGGATTGCTCAATTTATTTAAATAAGACATAGACAAAGGGACTGTTCCTAGAGACAGTCCCTTTTGATATTTATTGTATAGCTCCATGTTCTTTCGCCAGCTGTTCAAACGATTTAGTCGTTGAAGTGACTAATATTTTTGTACCTAAAGGAATGTAGGGGTACAAGGAAGAAATGACTTCATTCTGTGTGCGAATGCACCCCTGTGAAACATATCTTCCGATGGAGCCAGGCTGATTGGTACCATGAATTCCATAAATTCGTCCATCTGTTTCCTCAGCATTAAAGCCAATCCATCTAGAACCAAGGGGGTTATTTGGATCACCTCCAGGAATATCCTTACGGCGATAGTATGGGTCTTTCGCTTTTACTGTAATCGTAAATAGCCCTTCTGGTGTTAACTCCTTCGTCTTACCAGTACCTACACTTACAACGGTTTGGACTTTATTTTCATCAATCAATGCCAATTCATTTGTTGTTTTATTAACTATAACAAAAGGGTCACCGGGAAGAGGATTGGGCCCAAGCGGCCAAAGCGGGGAAATAAAAAAAGCAAACAGGATTGGCGATAGTATCTTTATCATAAAATCCACCTGCCATTTTTACCTTAGTTTGCTTCTATTTTTCTTAATTTATTCCATCTTGTTGTATAAAAGGTGCTTTTAATAATGAGATATTCATTCATCTCTTTTACTAATTGAAGCAGTGCAGCACGCACCTCAAATTCCTCTCTTGTCTTAGGCAGCTCCATTTCTTCGAATTCCTTTTTCATCTCTTTTAATTTATCAAGATAAATATGCGCCGTATTGCCCGGTTGAATATTTTGTGATAATTCTTGAAGAAATTCAGCAATCCTTTTTCCTTGTGGTAACGTCACAGTAAGTGAAGTTACAATCGGTAAAACCCGTTCTAGTATTTCAAATTGCTTTTCTCTCATTCTGAAGTAATAATAATAATCATTTTCTTCCCTTAACACATGATTTTCTACATCTAGAAATGCAATTGATTTAGCCTCATCCAGCACCAATGCTGTTTCCGTTATTTCTTTACCAGACCAATCACTATCACCAGTTCTAAGAAAATTAACCATTTCACAAAAAATCACTTTAAAATTGCCCTCAATTTTACTTTGATAATCTCTTAACTTTTGATCCACGCTTGGCATATATACATTTATCAAAAGCGCTACACCAATACCAGTGACAATAACACCGAGCTCATTAATAATAAGATCCATTGTAATCTTGTTAGCCAAATAGATATGTAAGATAATGACACTGCTCGTAACCACTCCGTCGGTTGCTTTAAGCATAACCACTGTCGGAATAAAGAATAAAAGCATGACACCAATAACAATCGGATGATAGGCTATTCCTTCAAAAAAGAGGGCAGAAAAAGGCATAACCAATACACAGGCTAGAAATCGGTCCCAAGCTGTTCGTAATGATCTTCTTTTCGTAACTTGTATACAAAGAATCGTTAATATACCTGCAGACGCAAAGTTATCTAAACCAAACTGCTGAGCAATTAGAATGGAAATGGCCGTGCCTGCAGCTGTTTTCAATGTTCTGTAACCAATTCGAAATTTCATAGAAATCTCCCTTAAAATAATAAAAAAAGATGATCCGTATAGACCATCTTTAGATTATCCTTTTTAGAGCATTTTTTGCAAGAAATCTTGTGCACGCTTGCTCTTCGGATTTGTGAAAAATTCTTGCGGGTTTGCGTCTTCTACAAGCACTCCTCCATCAAGAAAGAGCACTCGGTCAGCTACCTCTCGAGCAAAGCCCATTTCATGCGTCACTATAGCCATTGTCATCCCAGTATGTGCAAGGGATTTCATAACCTCTAAAACTTCCTTGACCATTTCCGGATCAAGTGCAGAGGTTGGTTCATCGAAAAGCATAACTTCTGGCTCCATGGCCAGTGCCCTTGCTATTGCGACACGCTGCTTTTGTCCGCCAGATAATCTAGTCGGGTACTCCTTTGCTTTTTCCGCTAATCCGACTCTCTCTAATAGGTTGTAGGCAATCTTCTCTGCTTCTGCTTTTGATAATCCTTTAACCTTGATTGGTGCATAGGTAAGGTTCTCTAAAACAGTTTTATGCGGGAATAGATGAAAATGCTGAAAAACCATCCCAACATTCTGACGCACCTTCATAATATTAGTCTTTTTATCGGTTACATCTTGGTCCCCTACCAAAATCCTTCCGCTTGTTGGGATTTCAAGAAGGTTCATGCAGCGCAGGAAGGTTGACTTCCCCGAACCAGATGGTCCAATAATTGCAACCACTTCTCCAGCATTAATTGTCGTAGTGATGCCTTTTAAAACTTCAAGCTTCCCATAATTTTTATGCAAATTTTCTACCTTAATCACTGCGTCTCATTCTCCTTTCAACCGCTTTTCCTAGGAAGGTTAAGGTAATGACCATTAAGTAATAGATCATTCCGGCAATTAAGAGTGGTTCAAAAAACGAATAATTTTCAGCCCCAACTTGGTAAGAACGACGCATAATATCCATTACTCCAATAGTTGTCACAATGGCAGATTCCTTTGTTAAGGTAATAAATTCGTTCATTAATGCCGGCAGGATATTTTTTAGCGCTTGCGGCAGAATGATATCCCACATCATTTTTGTGTAAGGTACACCAAGGGCCATTGCAGCCTCCTGTTGTCCTTTGTCGATTGCTTGGATCCCTGCTCTAATAATCTCAGATATGTAGGCACCAGAATTTAGAGCAAAAGATAAAATTGCAGCTGTATATGGTTCAATTTGATAACCAATCAATTGTGGTGAGCCATAATAAATCAACATCAACTGTAACACTAATGGAGTACCACGAAAAATCGAGGTATAAGCATCCGCAAACCAACCGAGAAATTTGAATTTGCTAATTTTAAACAATGAAAGAATTATTCCTAAAATAAAGCCTAATACACCTGCCAGTAAGACAATTCTAAGCGTGACGAGTATTCCCTCTAAAATGTATGGCATTGAAGGAATGAATTGTGTGAAATCTAAGTTCATTCAGCTGCCGTCCTCTCTAATTATTGAAATGAGTAAGACGTTCAGAAAACTTTCTGAACGCCTTGGTTGTAAAATTAGTTTTCCCCACCGAACCACTTAACAATCAATTCTTGTAGTTCACCGTTTTCTTTCATTTTTCTAAGCTCTTGGTTAAATTTCTCTGTTAACTCGCTATCCTTTGGAAAAGCGATTGCAGATCCTGCTTCTTCTGGGTCGTCGCTGATTGTGAAGCTAGTTAAATCCGCTTCTTTATCAAGATATCCTTTAGCCACAGTGTCTTCAATAATGATAGCGTCAAAGCGCCCTGCCTTTAATTCTTGAATAAGCTCTGGGATACGATTACGATTTTCTACTGTTATTGCAACAGATTTATTAATTTCATCTGCTTTACCTTCTTGAATGGAACCTAACTGTACACCAACAGTTTTACCCTTCAAATCTTCTACTGTTGAAATTCCATTTTCTTTTTTAGAGATAACCATGTGCTGTGCTGTATAGTAGATATCACTGAAATCTACATTTTTCTTTCTTTTTTCCGTTGGTGTCATTCCCGCTAATACAAAATCTGCTTGTCCAGATTTAAGTGATTGAATCAAACCGCCAAAATCCATATCTTTAATTTCAACTTCATAGCCAAGTTTTCCAGCAATCGCATTAGCTAAATCGACATCAAAGCCAATAATATCGTCACTTTTATCTGATTCAATATATTCAAACGGCGCATAATCTGCTGATGTGGCCATTACAAGTGTCTTTTTGTCACCTGCGTTCTCGTCTTTAGATTCGCCGCAAGCTGCCAGAACACCAACAGCTAAAATCATTATTAAAAATAAACCCATTAACTTTTTCATTTGTTTTCCTCCTATAATTTTCTGAATATTTCTTAATATAACTTTTACTAACTTTATAGAGTTAAACTTTAATATTTATGCAACGTAATGAATTTTAACACGATGGGTAATAATTATGCAAGTATATTTATTAAAATTTATTATTACTTTTTTAATATAAAAAAAAGAGCTAACCTCCTATTAAGGAAATCAGCCCTTTTAACTTCAATCTAAACTTCTTCACAGTTTTCTTCAAATTCTTTTTGCAGTCTTGCTACGACTGCAGCTGGGTCGTGACCTTCTATTTGGTGTCTTTCAACCATTGACACAATTTTTCCATCTTTCAATAAGGCAAAAGATGGTGAGGACGGTGGATAGCCCGTAAAATAGCTGCGCGCTTTCTCTGTTGCTTCTTTGTCCTGTCCTGCAAAAACTGTAACCAGGTGATCTGGACGTTTATCATAATGAAGGGAATGTGCGGCTGCTGGACGTGCAATGCCGCCTGCACAACCACAAACAGAGTTAATCATTACTAAGGTTGTTCCTTTTTGTTCAAGCGCTTCTTCAACCTCTTCAGGTGTTCTTAGTTCTTTATAGCCAGCTGCTGTAATCTCATTACGTGCTTGAGCTACAACATCATTCATGAAAAAATTGAAATCCATGCTCATACTTTTCACTCCTAATTTATGTCGATATAACTACATGATAACAGTTAAAATGTATCTTTTTCAAACAATCGTTACTTTTTATTAGATTGGAATGCGTTAAAAAGGATTTCTACCGCAGTGGCAGCTGTTTTTTCTCCTGCTATTACTTCATTTTCTAATTGAGGAAGTTTGAGCTTCACCTCTGGATGGTGGAAAAAGCTGTAATGGAGGTGATCTGTAATAAGCGAATAAATCCAATCTCGCTGCTGTGCTTTTCGTCTTTCTGCAAACACTCCAGAGGATTTTCCTTTCATCTCAAAATCCTTAATTACATCCCAAACCTCTTTTATACCCTCCCCTGTGACAGAGGAACAGGTATAAGCCTTTGATGCCCATCCCCTAGTAGCCGGCTGCAGAAAATGAAGGATACGGCTATACTCTTTCCTTGTCTGCTCCGCTTTCTCCTTATTGGATCCATCTGCTTTATGAACAAGGACGGCATCGGCAAGTTCCATGATTCCTTTCTTCATCCCTTGCAATTCATCCCCCGCACCTGTTAGGACAAGAAGCATGAAAAAATCAACCATCTCTCTAATAATCACTTCGCTTTGGCCAACTCCGACGGTTTCGATTAAAATCACATCAAAGCCAGCAGCTTCGCAAATTAACATCGCTTCTCTAGTTTTTCGATGTACTCCCCCCAGCTTTCCAGCCGTTGGTGATGGCCGGATAAAAGCCTTTGGATTCCGTGACAGTTTTTCCATTCTGGTTTTATCACCTAGAATGCTCCCACCCGAAAGACTAGAGCTCGGATCGATAGCAAGTACAGCAACTCGAAGACCTAGGTCGCAGAGGTACGTACCAAATGCTTCAATAAACGTACTTTTCCCAGCACCAGGGACACCTGTTATTCCAATTCGGATTGATTTTCCACTATATGAAAGGAGCTTTTGCAGGAGCTCTTGTGCCTTATGGAAATGTTGTTCTGCATTACTTTCAATCAGCGTGATTGCCCTGGCAAGCTGCCCTCTATTACCGGAAAGCACACCATTAATTAACTCTTCAACAGTAGGATCCTTTGATTGACGTTTACGATAAACAATGTTTTTTTCAATTCCTATAGACTGGCCATCCTGCTCTTGTCCTTTTTTGATCATAGTTGAGAATTTCTCAGGTTCATTTAAGTCGCTCCATTCTGGCTTCCTATCCTCAGACATCTATTCTGCCACTTCCTCATAGCCAAGCTGCTTATAGATTTCCTTAATCACCTTTTGGGCCGCAACAGGGATAATGGTTCCTGGACCGAAAATCGCGGCTGCACCATTATCATATAAAAATTGATAGTCCTGTGCTGGGATTACACCGCCGATAATCAATAGTATATCTTCACGGCCGAGCTTTTTTAACTCAGCTGCAAGCTGTGGTAATAACGTCTTGTGACCGGCAGCCAGTGAGCTCATTCCAATGACATGAACATCATTTTCAACCGCCTGCATTGCCGTTTCTTCAGGGGTCTGGAATAATGGACCGATATCAACATCAAACCCTAGGTCCGCAAAGGCGGTAGCAATGACCTTGGCACCGCGGTCATGTCCATCCTGCCCCATTTTTGCAATTAGAATTCTTGGTCTTCTGCCTTCATGCTCGAGGAATTCATCGGTCATCTTTTTCACTTCGCTAATTTCCTCTTCGTTTGAAAATGCTTTGCTGTAAACCCCGCTAATGGAGCGAATCACAGCTTTATGTCTGCTAGAAACCTTTTCAATCGCGTCGGAAATTTCACCCAATGTTGCACGTACTCTTGCAGCTCGAACAGCTAGTTCTAACAGGTTGGTTTCTCCTGATTCAGCCCCCTTTGTTAAAGTTGCTAAAGCTTCCGCAACCTTATTTTCATCACGATGAGCTTTTAAATTTGTTAATTTTTCAATTTGCTTTAATCGAACTGCCGTGTTATCAATATCCAAGATATCAATTGCTTCTTCCTTTTCGAGACGATACTTGTTAACACCGATAATGGTTTCTTTGCCAGAGTCTATTTGTGCTTGTCTTTTAGCAGCTGCTTCTTCGATTCTCATTTTTGGAAGTCCTGTTTCAATGGCTTTTGCCATACCTCCAAGATTTTCGATTTCTTCAATATGTGTCCAAGCTCTTTTTACCAATTCGTCAGTCAGCTTTTCAACGTAATAGGAACCTGCCCAAGGATCTATTACTTTAGTGATACTTGTTTCTTCTTGTAAAAATAATTGTGTATTCCGGGCAATTCGAGCTGAGAAATCTGTTGGCAATGCAATGGCTTCGTCCAAAGCATTAGTATGAAGTGACTGCGTATGCCCCATTGCAGCAGCATGCGCTTCAAGTAAGGTACGAATTACATTATTAAATGGGTCTTGCTCCGTCAAACTCCACCCTGATGTTTGAGAATGAGTTCTGAGTGCCATTGATTTCTCAGATTTCGGTTCAAATGATTTCATCATTTTTGCCCAGATTAAACGAGCAGCCCGCATTTTAGCCACTTCCATAAAATAATTCATCCCGATGGCCCAGAAAAAGGACAATCTTGGTGCAAATTTATCAATGTCGATTCCTGCTTTAAGCCCTGTCCTTACATACTCCAATCCATCTGCCAGGGTGTATGCCAATTCTAAGTCTGCAGGAGCCCCAGCCTCCTGCATATGATAGCCAGAAATACTAATACTATTAAACTTTGGCATGTATTTAGAAGTATACTCAAAGATGTCAGCGATGATTTTCATGGACATCTCAGGTGGATAAATATAAGTGTTACGGACCATATACTCTTTTAAAATATCATTTTGAATCGTTCCGGAAAGCTTATCCTGTGTGACTCCCTGTTCCTCAGCTGTTACAATGAAAAAAGCAAGTATCGGTAAAACTGCACCATTCATCGTCATTGAAACCGACATTTGGTCCAAAGGAATTCCATCAAAAAGTGTCTTCATATCAAGAACCGAATCAATAGCAACCCCTGCTTTACCGACATCTCCAACTACTCGCGGATGGTCAGAATCATAACCGCGGTGTGTGGCTAAGTCAAAGGCAACGGATAAACCTTTTTGACCCATCGCTAGATTACGGCGATAGAATGCGTTGCTCTCCTCAGCCGTGGAAAACCCAGCATATTGTCTAACCGTCCAGGGACGGTTTACATACATGGTTGGGTATGGTCCGCGTGTATACGGCGGGAGTCCGGGCAAATCATCCGAATGGTTTATTCCTTCACGATCTCCTGATGTATAAAGCGGTTTCAGTTGAATTTGTTCATTTGTTTCAAACAGCAAATCTTCTATAGAGGTGTTAAGTTCTTTTTCAACAAGTTCCTTCCATTGCTCTTGTGTGATGAAGTCATGTTCATCAAACAGAGCTATATTTTGAAAATCAGGCTTTTTTGTATTCATTTTGTTCCACCTCCATTTCTGTTAAAATTGTTCTCAAAGTTTCATAACAATTGCTCTTTAGATGAATAAAGTGTTTAACTCCCTCATTTATCCACTGTGACTGATGCTCTTTTTCCGGCAAACCAGCCAGATAAAAAATCCTGTCCGGGAATTCTCTAATTAGGCATTCAAGAATATCGTGACCGGTGGATTCATATTGATTATTGCCTCCACACAAGCAAAAATAAATCGTATCCTGTGATAAAACAAACTGTTTGGCAGATTCTATAGAAGTAATACTACCGCTTTCTACCGCTTCAATACCCCCAGCAACCGCGAATCCCCTCATAAAATCGAATCTTGGTTTATAGTCTTTTAACTCACCTAGGCAAATCATGCCGATTTTTGGTTTTGAACCTGATTTACTTTCAATCACTTCACTAATTTTACGCAGTTCTTCAAATGGTTCAGACAATCTCACATTCTTAATTTTCCTTATGTTGATTGTATTGTTACCATCAATATTTATAAAATTATTACATGGCCGTATTTTAAAGGAATTTGCCACTTCAGCAAGACTAGCATACACATTTGTTCCGACAATACTTTGTTTTCTCGTAAAGACATCCTGCTTTCGTTTTGTCCAAACAAAAGCTACTTCTTCTTGTAACCAACCCGATTTTAATACTTCCAACATACCGCCTTTAGCTTCAATCTGCTGAAAATATTCCCACGCTTTTTCTGCAAGTTCTACTGTCAATGCTTCTACGTACCAGGATCCGCCGGCAGGGTCAACCACTTTCTGCAGATAGGCTTCTTCCTTCAGAATATTTTGTGTGTTTCTTGCAATTCGTTCTGAAAGATGAGAACTGCCAGTTATATCATCAAATGGAGTTATATGAAGATATTGGACTCCTCCCACTACCGCTGCGAACCCCTCATTTCCAGCACGAAGAAGATTAACATACGGGTCATAAACTGTTTTGGTAAACGATGAAGTTTCTGCTGAAATATGCATTCCCCGATCCTTAGCATTTGCCCCATAAACTTGGGTAATTTTATTCCATAGAATACGTGCTGCACGTATCTTGGCTAGCTCCATGAAGAAATTGCTGCCAATCGAGAATTGAAAGATCATTTTTCCTAATACATTTTCCACCTTCATACCACTTTCTAATAGCTTTTGAAGATAGAATGTACCGGACGATGCTGCTATTCCCAGCTCTTGAACCGCATTTGCTCCGCCTTGGTGGTAGGTTGAGGTATTTATTAATATTGTCCGTAATTTTGGTAATTTTTCATTTGCAAGCTTTATATCATCCATCCAGCTCTTGATAAAGTCTTCGTGAATGTATCCTTCCTCCGCAAATAAAGAAAGTGGATCGCTAGCAACATAGCCATTAACTTCATTAGTGCAAGCCTCACCTTCTATTAATGCTGCTAAGAATGCTGATTGCAGGTCTCGCCCATTAATGGCAAAAGGATATTTAGAAGGTAATTCTCCCAATATGTCATTTATCATTTTTTTTGGTTCAAAAAGAGCCTCTGTAACCTCAAACGCTAGAGCGGTTTGTCCTTTTTCAATGCTGCCATGGAGCTTTTCTTTTAATTCGTCAACAGAATGATATACAATCCGCTGTGCTGCCTTCCAATCATTTGTTATGTATCCTAAAGGATGAATACCTCTGCGAAAATCTGAGCCAGCTGGGTAATCTGGTGCTTTCTGAACGTCTAGCTTAGAATAAAGCGGTTTCAAAATTATATTTTCATATGTACTGCTTTTTAACGTGTCAACACTTTTACCCTTCAAAGATTCTTCTGCCTTGGTTTTCCAGTCTTCTAACGTCTTTAAAGGAAATGATTGATTCTTCAGGTTGTCTAAACTCATAATCTCCCCCCTTAAATACTCAATATTCTTTAAATTCTTATTACTATTTATTTTAGGATACTATTGTCTTTCAAGCAATGAAAATAACCGCCGACCATTCCGGCAGCGGTTATTTATATTAATGGATGTGTTAAATTGGCCTGTTGATTTCCACTCCAGGCACTTCGCTTTCCGCGGGCGTGCCGGGGAGCCTCCTCGGCGCTTAAGCGCCTGTGGGGTCTCCCCAGCCCCGTACTCCCGCAGGAGTCTTCGTGCCTTCCGCTCCAATCAACAGGGTGCAAAATCAACAATTAGCTTTAACACAGCCTTATTAATAAATTGAAGTGGTGGATTTTGATGTGTTTTCTAAAATTTCTTTTACCCTTTGCAAGAATCGACCGCAAATTAGGCCGTCTAAAACTCTATGGTCGAGTGACATGCATAGGTTTACCATATCACGAACGGCAATCATATTGTTGTTCATAACGACTGGGCGTTTGACAATGGATTCAACTTGGAGAATTGCAGCTTGCGGGTAGTTGATAATTCCCATAGATTGAACCGAACCAAATGAACCGGTGTTATTGACAGTAAAAGTACCACCCTGCATATCTTCCGAACGAAGTTTTCCTGTCCTGACTTTTATTGCAAGATCAGAGATTTCACGGGCAATTCCCTTAATGGTTTTCTCATCAGCATGCTTAATAACTGGAACATACAATGCATCATCCGTTGCAACAGCAATCGAAATATTGATGTCTTTCTTCTGGATAATTTTATCCCCAGCCCACATGGAATTAATCTGCGGGAATTCCTTTAATGCCTGCGCTACGGCTTTTACGAAAAAGGCAAAGAATGTTAAATTAAAACCTTCTTGTTTCTTAAATTCATCTTTTAAGGAATTACGGTATTCAACAAGATTTGTTGCATCGACTTCAATCATCGTCCAGGCATGCGGCGCTTCATGCTTGCTGCGGAGCATATTTGCAGCAATCGCTTTACGGATTCCTGTTACCGGTATTTCAATATCTCCTGCAGCAACTGGAATACTCGGAGCAGGAACAGATAGCTTTTGAGTTGCAGCCGGCTGAGTTGAAACAGATGGTACTGTTTCTTGCACTGCAGCAGGTTGACCCTCCTCTGTCTTCTTAGATGCTTCAACCTTTACTCCTGCCGTTGGGATATTGCCAGATTCAATTAATTTTAATAAATCTTTTCGCGTAATACGGCCGCCTGCACCGGTGCCTGTCACCTGTGTTAAATCAATTCCATGTTCTTGGGAAATCTTTAGAACAGCCGGTGAGTATCGGGCTTTGTTTCCTTGTTCTGTTTGTTGAGTAACTACAACAGTTTCAGATACATCCGCAGTTTTCTCAGAAACACTTGCTTCTTCTGCATTGCTGCCCTCGATTTCTATTGTACAGATGATTTCTCCGACTGAGAGTGTGTCCCCATCTTCAGCAACTAGCTCTTTAATCGTACCTGTGAAAGAAGATGGAATTTCTGCATTTACCTTATCTGTCATGACTTCAGCTAATGGATCGTATTTATTTACTTTATCTCCTACGGAAACAAGCCATTTTGAGATTGTCCCTTCGGTTACACTCTCCCCTAGCTGAGGCATTTTAATTTGCTCAATAACCAAGAATACAACCTCCTAATATTCAGCAAGCTCACGCATTGCTTTTTCAACTTTGTCTGGATTAATCATAAAGAATTTCTCCATTGTTGGTGCATATGGCATTGCAGGGACATCTGGTCCTGCAAGACGCATAATTGGCGCATCTAACTCAAATAAGCAATTTTCCGCAATAATGGCAGATACTTCACTAATAATACTGCCTTCTTTATTATCTTCTGTGATAAGTAATACCTTGCCAGTTTTGGCTGCTGCTTCAATAATTGCTTCTTTATCAAGTGGATATACGGTTCTTAGATCCAAAATATGTGCGGAGATTCCATCCTTGGCTAATTTTTCAGCTGCCTGAAGGGCAAAATGAACACAAAGCCCATAAGTAATAACCGTGATATCTTCACCTTCGCGTTTCACATCTGCTTTTCCAATTGGTAATGTATAATCTTCGGCTGGCACTTCACCTTTAATTAACCTGTATGCCCGCTTATGCTCGAAGAATAGAACAGGGTCATTGTCACGAATGGCAGCTTTTAATAACCCCTTCACATCATAAGGTGTTGATGGCATTACAATTTTCAAGCCTGGTGTATTCGCAAAAACTGCCTCAACAGATTGAGAATGATAAAGTGCCCCATGAACACCGCCGCCATATGGAGCACGAATAACCATTGGACAGCTCCAGTCATTATTAGAACGATATCGGATTTTTGCTGCTTCAGAAATAATTTGGTTGACTGCAGGCATAATAAAATCAGCGAATTGCATTTCAGCAATCGGTCTCATACCATACATGGCCGCACCGATTCCCACCCCGGCTATAGCAGATTCAGCAAGCGGTGTATCAATTACACGCTCTTCACCGAATTGTTCGTATAAGCCCTGAGTAGCTTTAAAAACCCCGCCTTTTACCCCTACATCTTCACCAAGTACAAAAACTTTTGGATCACGTTCCATTTCTTCTCGAATGGCCATTGTGACCGCATCTATATAAGAAATAACTGCCATGTTACATCCCCCTTACTTATCACCATAAACGTATTTCAACGCGTGTTCAGGTGCTGCATACGGTGCATTTTCAGCATAATCAGTGGCTTCGTTCACTTGCTTCATCACACGATCGTTAATTTCTTTTTCTAACTCATCACTCATTACACCGGTTTCTTTTAAATAGGCGCCAAAAGTAATAATAGGATCCTTCGTTTTCGCTTTAGCCACTTCATCAGGGGCACGGTACGAACGGTCATCGTCATCAGAAGAGTGTGGTGTCAGTCTGTAAGAGACTGTTTCTATTAGTGAAGGCCCCTCGCCACGGCGGCCGCGATCCGCTGCATCCTTGACCACTTTATAAACTTCTAATGGGTCATTTCCATCAACGGTAAATCCAGGCATACCGTATCCAATTGCACGATCAGATACTTTTTCACAACCTAATTGTTTTTCAATTGGAACTGAAATTGCATATTTATTGTTTTCACACATGAATATGACTGGCAGTTTGTGAACTCCTGCAAAGTTAGCTCCTTCGTGGAAATCACCTTGGTTAGAGGAACCTTCACCAAAGGTTACGAAGGTCACAAGATCCTTCCTCTCCATTTTTCCAGCTAATGCCACCCCTACCGCATGTGGAACCTGAGTTGTCACTGGTGAAGATCCGGTCACAATGCGATTTCTCTTTTGCCCGAAATGTCCAGGCATTTGCCGGCCTCCTGAGTTCGGATCCTCCGCTTTAGCAAATCCAGATAGCATTAATTCCTTTGGTGTCATTCCAAACGTCAAAACTACCCCCATATCACGGTAATATGGCAGCACATAATCTTTTTCTTTATCAAGAGCAAATGCAGCACCTACTTGTGCCGCTTCTTGTCCTTGGCATGAAATTACGAAGGGTATTTTACCCGCACGATTCAATAGCCACATCCGTTCATCAATCCGGCGGGCCAGCAGCATAGTTTCATACATTTCCAAAACCTTTTCATCACTTAAACCTAATGCATGATGACGATTTTCAGCCATTTATTTTATACCTCCTTGTTCATACGTACCTTATTACTTAAGAATGAATAGCTCTTCCATCAACTGCTAGAGCAGCTTCCCCAATCGCTTCTGACAACGTTGGATGAGGATGAATCGTATGAGCAATCTCCCACGGTGTGGCGTCCAATACCATTGCCAATCCTGCCTCTGTTATCATATCCGTCACATGGGGACCAATCATATGCACCCCTAAGATATCATTGGTTTCTTCATCAGCGACAATCTTGACAAAACCATCGGATTCTCCAAATACGAGAGCCTTACCTATTGCTCGGAAAGAAAATTTGCCCACTTTTACTTTATGACCTTTTTCTTTTGCCTGCTCCTCGGTAATCCCCACACTGGAAACCTCAGGATTACTATATATACATCTAGAAACTAGATTGTAATTAAGCTCTGAAGGATCTTTTCCAGCAATATGCTCAACTGCAATGATACCCTCATGGGAGGCAACATGTGCCAGCTGCAAGCCGCCAATGACATCACCAATTGCGTAAATATGAGATTCTTTTGTTTGGTAGAATTCATTGGTAACGATAAAACCCTTTTCAACTTGGATGTCTGTATTTTCCAATCCAATTCCTTCGACATTTGCTTGCCGACCTACTGAGACGAGAAGTTTTTCAGCCCTAAATTCCTTCAAGCCACCCTTCACTTCTGCGGATATGGTAACACCATCACCTTTTACGAGTGTTTCAGGAAGGACCTTTGCACTTGTTACAAGTTTTATTCCCTTTTTCTTCATAAGGCGCTGCATTTCTTTAGAAATCTCTTGATCTTCAGTTGGAATAATGCGATCCGCATACTCAATAACGGTGACTTGGACCCCGAAATCCGATAACATAGACGCCCATTCAATTCCAATTACGCCTCCGCCGACAATAATAATAGATGAAGGTAAGCATGTAAGCTCCAGTGCTTCATCTGAGGTGATGACTAAATCTCCATCAATTTCAAGCCCGGGAAGCGTTCTTGGTCTTGAACCTGTTGCAATGACAACATTTTTCGGAATCAACATTTCATTTTCTTCGCCGTTATTCATTTCAACAGAGATCGTTCCAGGCATTGGTGAAAAAATCGATGGCCCTAATATCCTGCCCATCCCTTCATAAACATCAATTTTCCCTTGTTTCATGAGATGTTGTACGCCTTTATGAAGCTGCTCAATGATTTTATTTTTTCTTTCCTGTACTTTTCCAAAGTTATAAGAAACTTCACTTGTTATCACACCGAAATCTTCGCTATGCTTAGCAGTTGCAAAAACCTCAGCACTTCTTAGAAGAGCTTTACTTGGGATACAACCTTTATGAAGACATGTTCCCCCAAGTTTTCCTTTTTCGACTATCGCTGTTTTTAAGCCAAGTTGAGAGGCACGAATGGCAGCCACATAACCGCCGGTACCACCGCCAAGAATGACTAAATCGTATTCTTGTGACACTGTATTTCCTCCCTAAAATCGTTAGATTTTTGCATTTTTAAATGTGCCAGGATATTCTTTTACCTTTTCCTCACCACGTAATACTCTTAGTGCACCTTCAGCTAATGCTTGAAGTTCATTTTCACCTGGATGGACAATGGTATCTGCAATCCAATTAATTCTATCAGTGATAGATTTTACAAAGCCTTTCCCATAAGCAAGACCGCCAGTTAACACAATAGCATCCACTTTACCGGCTAAGACCGCGCTGGCAGCGCCTATCTCTTTTGCCACTTGGTATGCCATCGCTTCATAAATTAGAGAAGCTTGTTCATCACCCGCTTCAATTCTTTTTTCAACTTCCACCGCATCGTTCGTTCCAAGGTAACCAACCAGCCCACCCTGACCGACAAGTTTCTTCATTATTTCATCACGGTAGTACTGCCCCGAATAGCATAGGGCTACTAAATCTCCTGCTGGAACCGTTCCAGCTCGTTCCGGGCTAAACGGACCATCACCATGGAGGCCATTGTTTACGTCAATGACTTTGCCTTGTTTATGTACCCCAACGGTAATCCCGCCTCCCATATGGGTCACAATTAGATTTAAATCGGTATATTTTTTACCTAATTCTTTCGCAACTCTTCTTGCCACAGCTTTCTGATTTAAAGCATGAAAAATACTTACCCTCTCAATTAAGGAAAAACCAGATATTCTAGCAATTGGTTCTAGTTCGTCCACAACCACCGGGTCGACAATAAATGAAGGAATATTTAAACCAGAAGCAATTTCGTAAGCAATAATACCCCCGAGATTTGAAGCATGCTGCCCAGCATACCCAGTGCGTAAATCCTCAAGCATTCTGTTATTGACCGCATAGGTACCACCTTCGATCGGACGGAGCAAACCGCCGCGTCCACAAACAGCACTCAACTTCGATATATTAATCCCTGCTTGATCCAGCGTTTCGAGGATTGTGTTTTTTCTAAATTCATATTGATCAATTATATTATCAAATGAATTTATCATTTCTGAATGATGTCGGATTGTTTTTTCAAAAATGGAAATTTCATTATCGAAGACCCCGATTTTAGTGGATGTGGAACCTGGATTGATGACGAGTATTCGATATCTAGTATCAGGCAACGTATTGACCTCCATTTTTCTACATTGTACATCTAGTAAAGGGAAAAGACGCTGAATTACATATTCAGCGCTCTGCCCTTTCTGCTTTTTAACGACGGCTTAAAATATGATGACCATTTTGGAGAAATTGACTGCGAGAATTACGCATTCTTTCAATTCTTTCCTCTGCCATGCGGTCAGCTGCTAAATAGGTAGGAATGCCATCGCGTTTAGAAATTTCAATGACTTTCTCAATATTTGCATAGATTGTTTCTACTTTCTTTAATGCTCGATCACGGTTATACCCATAAAGCTCATCTGCTACATTGATAACGCCGCCGGCATTAATAACATAGTCAGGAGCATATATAATACCCATTTCATGAATTAAGTCACCATGGCGAGTATCCTTTAACTGATTATTGGCTGCTCCGGCAATTACTTTAGCTTTTAGCTGTGGAATCGTATCGTCATTTACTGTTGCACCAAGAGCACAAGGAGCATAAATATCACACTCCACACCATAAATTTCATTTGGATCTACAGCACGTGCTCCAAATTCTTCAACTGCTCGCTGGACAGCTTCTTTATTAATATCCGTGACGATTAATTGTGCACCCTCTTCGTGAAGATGACGGCAAAGATTATAAGCAACGTTACCAACACCTTGAACAGCTATTACTTTTCCTTCAAGCGAATCAGAACCAAAGGCAGCTTTAGCAGCGGCTTTCATCCCGCGGTAAACACCATATGCTGTAACAGGTGATGGATTACCGGAAGATCCAAATGCTGGTGAAATACCAGTTACATAGTTTGTTTCTTCATGAATCAAATCCATATCTGCTACGGTTGTTCCAACATCTTCTGCTGTAATGTATCTTCCATTTAACCCCTGAATATAGCGGCCAAAAGCACGGAACATTTCTTCATTTTTATCCTTACGAGGGTCACCAATAATAACAGTTTTACCACCGCCAAGATTTAGCCCTGCAGCTGCGTTTTTATAGGTCATCCCTTTTGCTAACCGTAATGCATCTATGATGGCTGCTTCTTCTGATTCATATGTCCACATACGAGTACCGCCTAGAGCCGGACCTAATGTTGTATCATGTATAGCAATTATTGCTTTTAATCCAGACTGTTTATCCTGGCAAAATACAACTTGCTCATAATCGTATTGTTCTAAGTACGTGAATATTTCCATGGTAAAAAAATCCTCCCTTTAGGTAAAAATCTATTTGGTAACAGAGCAGATAGCTAGTGCAAGTGAATATAGCTTACTTTCCGCAGAATCGGCTCTTGAGGTTAATACAATTGGAGCCTTTGCGCCGGCAATAACAGCTCCTACTTTTGCTTTTGCAAAATAAACTAAGGACTTATATAAGACGTTTCCAACTTCAATGGCAGGAACTAATAGAACATCTGCTCTTCCTGCTACTTCACTATGAATTCCTTTGTGTTCAGCAGCTATCGAAGAAATGGCATTATCTAAAGCTAACGGCCCATCTACAATACAGCCTGTGATTTGCCCGCGTTTATTCATAATCGTTAATGCAGCAGCATCAATAGTTGCTTGCATGGCTGGATTTACCACTTCAACCGCAGCAATAGGAGCAACTTTAGGATATTCTATTCCAATGGCCTTTGCTATGGCCGCAGCATTTCTTATCATTTGCGCCTTTTGCTCCAAATCTGGGGCAATATTCATTCCTGCATCAGTGACGATAGTAAATCGATCGTATTCTGGAATTTCAAAGACAGCTACATGTGATAGAATATTTCCCGTTCTTAAACCGTATTCTTTGTTTAAAACCGCTTTTAAAAGGTCGCTCGTAGGAATATTCCCTTTCATTAACACGGTTGCTTCCCCAGAGGATACAGCCCTAACGGCCATTTCTGCAGCCATCTTATTTGAATCTGCATGAACAACAGTTACACTTTTATTACTCTTCTGCTGGTCTTTTTGATTCACATCCAATATCGTCGTAATTTTTTCATTATCACCAAATAATATAAAATTGGCAAGATTTCGGTTTAACGCCTCACTCACTGCTCCTATGACTTCTTCATCTTCTGCCGCTGCAACAGCTACCGTGACATTATTCAGTTGGGTTGCTTTGTCTATTAATGATTCAAGCAACAAGGTGTCATCAACCCTTTCTCTCTTCAACTCCATATATGTAATATGCAAAATCCGTGCCAAGTTAAAAACTCTGAAAACGCTTTATAAATCAGAATATATAGTGCAATTATTTTCACACTATGAAATTTATTGCATGCTATTATTTTCAATTTTATATTTTTCTAATTTATAATAAAGATTTCTCACGGACAAACCCAATGCTTTAGCGGCAGCCGTCTTATTTCCATTAAAACGTTGCAGCGTTTGCTGGATAATTTCGGTTTCATAATCTTCAACCATCGCAGGCAAAGAACGATCCTGCTGGATTGACTCACCATGGTCGGATATTTGGTGCTCTGAACCTGTTTTTTTAGTCCTTAGTTCAGGGAGATGATGGATATTAATGAATGTTTCATTGTAATTCATAAAAATCATTGCCCGGCCAAGAATATTCTCTAGTTCACGTACATTCCCCGGCCAATCATAATTCATTAATTTTAGAAGCGCTGCCTGAGCAACACCCTCCACATTCCTTCCATAATCTTGATTAATTTTTTGGATAAGCCTTTCACACAATACAGGAATCTCTTCTTTTCGTTTCCGGAGTGGCGGAATATGTATAGGCATACGATTTAAACGATAGTATAAGTCTTCCCTAAAAGAACCTTTCGCAATTCCTTTTTCAAGATTCACGTGGGTTGCAGCAATGATTCTCACATTTATCGGAACAGGCTTTGTGCCGCCAACCCGAATGATTTCATTCTCTTGCAAAACCCTTAATAATTTTGCCTGCGTATTAGCTGATAGTTCACCTATTTCATCAAGAAAGATGCTTCCATTATTCGCTTCTTCAAAAAAGCCCCTTTTTCCGCCTCTTTTTGCTCCTGAAAAGGCTCCCTCTTCATAACCAAATAATTCACTCTCTAACAGGGTCTCTGATATAGCCGCACAATTGACACGAATAAATTTGTTATACTTTCGGTCACTTGCATTATGTATGGCATGTGCAAACAATTCCTTTCCGGTACCGGACTCACCACGTAAAAGGACGGTTGCCGGCGTTTTTGCGCCAAGCTTGGCCTGCTCAATCGCAAGCTTCATTTCCTCAGAACTGCCAATAATATCTTCAAAGGTATACTTCGCTTCAAGTGTACGGATGATTTGACGTGCACGGTTTAATTCCCGGTTTAGAGATTTAATCTCAGACATATCATGTATAACTCCAACACTGCCTTTTAGTTTCCCTTTAACAATGATCGGAGCCACATTAACAATGACCTCCCGTTTATTAGCTCCTACCCGCATAGGAACCCCGCGGACTGCTCTTCTTGTCTGGAGAACCTTCATATGCATACTTTCACCTTCTGATATATCTGCTGTTGCCGGGTGTCCAATTACTTGTTCTTGCGTAAGCCCCGTAAGGCGGGAATACGCCGGATTAATGAGAAGCCCCCTTCCGTTTTCATCAACTACTGAGATTGCATCATCACTAGAGTGGATAATTGCTTGAAGCATTGTTTGAATTTCTTTTAAGTCCGTAATTTCCTCAGCAAGATTGACAACCTCTGTAATATCTTTAAAAACAGCAAATGCACCAATTAACGTTCCGTTCTCTTCAATGATTGGAATACGAGTTGTAATTATTTTTCGTCCGTTCCCCAGATTCATTTCTTGATTGGTCTCTGTTCTTCTCGTTTCCAGGATTAATGGAAGTCTGCTTTCAGGAATTACTTCAATAACCTTTTTCCCAATTGCCTGTTCCCGTGTTACGCCCGTCATCTCTTCGGCTCGACGGTTAAATAAAATTATGTTCCCCTTTGAATCTATAACCAGCATTCCATCATTCGCGGCATTAAAAATTAATTCTTGTTGATAAGAGGCATTCTGATGCTTAACAATTAATTCTTCCTTTTCTTCTAGAAGCTTGGCTAGAAGAAATGCAACACTGCCAGGTATTAAAACGGTTTTCTTGTCCTTTGTGCTTCTTAACTCTTGAAAAACATATTCATTTCCTGTTACCTCAATGATGATGTCTATCTGCTCTGTTAAATATGGCTTCCAGTCTGTCCCAGTCTTTATCCCCTCATTTTGTGCCAATACAATTCCTGGTGCATCAAGATTTCTATCAATGACAACCATCACATTCAGAACTTCTGTTTCATTGAGTAATTTAAGGATCGCCGTACCGCCCTTGCCGGCACCAACAATCATAACATTTTGCATTTTTCCGCCCCTTTATTATATTTGAAAAAGAAAACTTTTTCACACCAACATAATCGAAAACATGCAATATTTTTCATTCTCTATTCTATATTTTTTCACTTGTCTTGACAAATTATATCCTTGTACTAATATTTCTTATGAAGGTATAATTCTTTTGACTTATTAAACAATTGGAAGGATTAAATTATGAGGCGGATTATTGCTCTACTAATATTGGTTATTCCAGGATTTTTAGCTGGCTACGGCATTAAATTAATGCGCGATATGACATTTGGGATTCTGCAAGCACCTATTCCCTTCTTATGGCTGCAATTTCTTTTAGGCCTGATTCTTTTTTTAGGTGGATTAGGGTTCGTCGCTGGCTTTATTTTTCATCGTGACAGAAAGAGAAATAAAGTACAAACAAGGTTTTCAAACACAAAAAAATAAAAGAGGCCGTTACGGTCTCTTTTCAAATTGTTTTTTAATTTTTAATGCCGTTACTGGATCATCTGTGATCAATGCTGTGCAGTTAATTTTTATTAGTCTTTTGATGTCAGACTCTTTATTGACAGTATAGGGTCTAACAGCTACTCCATTTACTAACGCATCTTTAATAATATCATCTGTTATTGACACCAGCTTCGGATGAATGCCTTTTGCACGGATAGATTGTGCATAAATCCACGGCATATAAATTCGCTCATTAAACAGTGGAGCTGTCTCTATTTCAGGTGCTGTCCGATAACTTAAAACGATACTGTAATGATTAAAAGATGATATAATAATCCGATTACTCAGGTTATATTTCCGAACAAGCTGAATGACTTTTTCTTCCATTCCTTGATATGGTAATAGATTATTTTTCAACTCTATGTTACACACTAAATGATTAGATTGCATCCATTCAAGAACCTCAATTAAAGAAGGGATGGGTTCTTTTTTTACACCTTTTTTATTAGCATTAAACTTTCGTATTTCCTGAAAGGTAAAATCCTTAACAAAGCCAGAACCAGTTGTTGTCCGGTCAACTTTTTCATCATGGATGACCACCACTTCACCGTCTTTGGTTAATTGGACATCGAGCTCTAAACCGTCTGAACCCGCCCTTTCTGCTTCAATAAATGCCTTCATAGTATTTTCTGCAAAGACGGCTGAATACCCTCGATGAGCAAAAATTTGTGTCATGCTTCCACTCCCTAACTAAAAAATGAAGGTAGGAATCTAATATGAAACCGTTACAATTATCGCCTGAAACTGCTGTTAAACTAGCCGAAAAATTAAATGTTCCGTTAGAACAACTTATGCATATGCCTCAGCATATACTTATTCAAAAATTAATGGAACTAGAAAATGAAAATAAATAAGATTTAAACCATGGAAAAAGCCTTCATTTTGAAAATGAAGGCTTTTTTTACTATTTTTCATCTCTTCAAGAGGCCTTATGCTCTAACCGAAGTTTATCCGCAACCATAGCGATAAACTCTGAGTTCGTCGGTTTCGCCTTAGACATGCTTACAGTGTATCCGAATAAAGAGGAAATGGAATCAATGTTCCCACGGCTCCATGCTACCTCGATTGCATGGCGTATAGCACGTTCCACACGACTGGCTGTCGTATTATATTTCTTTGCAATATCAGGGTATAAAACCTTCGTAATAGATCCCAGTAATTCAATGTCATTATAAACCATTGAAATTGCCTCGCGTAAGTACAAATATCCCTTAATATGCGCAGGGACACCAATTTCGTGTATAATGCTTGTAATACTTGCATCCAGGTTTCTCGGTTTATGTTCCGTTTGCGGACGGTAATTTCCTGCAGGGATTTTACGGCTAACCTGACTGCTTTTACCACTAACTTGACGGATATGGTTTCCTAAGTTCTCCATATCAAACGGCTTTAAGATAAAATAGGAAGCTCCAAGCTCTACAGCCTTCTTTGTAACGTCTTCCTGACCAAACGCCGTCAGCATAATTACATTAGGAATTGCGCCTTTTTTTAACTCTCTCAAGCGCTCTAGAACAGCTAAACCATCAAGATGAGGCATAATAATATCTAAAACAAGGACATCCGTATCCGTTGATTCTAATAGATCTAAACAATCCTGACCATTATGGGCAATACCTGCAATCTCCATATCATCCTGGGACGAAATATAGTCCTCTAATAACCCCACTAACTCCCTGTTGTCGTCGACGACACATACTTTAATCTTTTTCACCTTATATCCTCCTCAAATCCAAATGGTCATATCTCTATTTTCATTTATCTTTTTATTCTCTTAATTCTATTCTAAATTAGAAATTCGACAATGCAACTAAAATTCCTCTAGTTTTTTTAATATTTCTTAAAATAGTGATAAAATCTTATCTTTTCTTTGTTTTTCTTTGAATTTCGACTAAATTCGCACATATGCCTTTTTATTCCTTTTTTTGTCGAATCATCTTATGTAAAACAAAATAGGCAAAAATCGCCTATTTTGTTTGATCACTCATTCATTTTAACTTGCTTTTTCCTGTGGTTTTTCATATATGTTAATTCCTGCTTCATTTAACATCCATTCAATGTGTACTCCGTAACCAGAGGTTGGATCATTGACAAAGACATGTGTTACGGCACCAATCAGCTTCCCATCCTGGATTATAGGGCTTCCGCTCATACCTTGAACGATTCCCCCAGTTTTTTCTAGGAGCCTTGGATCGGTAACTTTTAATACCATGCCTTTCGTTGCTGGAAATTTCTGCGGGATCGTGCTGACAATTTCAATTTCAAATTCTTCAACTTTGTCATCATTTACTACGGTTAAAATCTTGGCCGGCCCTTCTTTTACTTGATGTGAAAGGGCTATTGGCAACGGTTTATCCATAATACCGTTCTTTAGATCTTTATTTAACACTCCAAAAATGCCGAATGGGCTATTTTTTGTGATGTTTCCGACGATTTCACGATCAGAAGAGAAACGTGCAAGCTTTTCACCAGGGTCCCCATTACTTCCTTTTTCAATAGAAGTAACAGTTGACCGAACGATTTGACCATCTTCCACAACTATTGGCTTCTTCGTGTCCATATCAGATATTACATGCCCTAGGGCACCATATTTTTTAGTTTGTGGATGAACAAAGGTCATGGTTCCAATTCCTGCTGCTGAATCACGAATATATAATCCAAGCTTATAGGAGTTTTCTCCCTTATCCTTAAGTGGAGTAAGTTTCGTTGTAAACTTACCACTTTCCCTGCTAATTACCATATCTAATGCTTTGCCGCTTTGGCCAGCATTTTGTACAAATGGAGCAACATCTGTCATTTTTTCAATTTTGTTGCCATTAATTTCGGTAATGATATCACCAATTTTTATTCCTGCAATTTCTCCAGGTGATTTTTTTCCATCTTCGGTATTAACTAAATGGTGACCTACGACCAATACGCCTACCGTGTTTAATTTAACACCAATGGACTGTCCTCCTGGCTGGACTCTAAAATCCTTTAAAACATTTACATCGACCTTTTTGACGGGAATTCCTGCAAATTCCAATAACATTTCATCATGGCCGTTTTCACTAGCTGTTAGGGAAACTTGTTTTTGATTTTGTTCAAGTGTGATTTTCGGATTGTGAGATACTAATGAGGCTGATACCGGTACAGCCTTTTGGAAAGTATAATCTTGTCCCTCAAAGACTATAATGGTCTTTGGTATGTCAAGGTACTGCTGTAATGGCTGAAAAAATAAAACGCTGATTAATGAAACAAGGAGAATTCCACCAATGATCTTTCTAATTATTTCTAACTTCAAAATCTTCACTCTCCTCGCTTCTGTTTCACTATCTAAATGGCTACATCTTTAATTTTGCCTGCATTTGCACCATTTATAACCGGATACAACATAAAAAAGCTCCCCTAATTGGGAAGCTTTTCAATTTTTTTATTTTCCGCAGCTAAAAACAACAATTCTTCGGCATGTTTTTTAGTTAAATCTGTAATTTCAGCACCGGAAATCATACGGCCGATTTCCTTTATTTTCTCTTCAATACTAAGTGGGTTTACAGATGTTTTTGTGCGTCCGCCTTCAGTAATTTTAGAAATAAATAGATGTGTATCAGCCATTGCAGCTACTTGTGGTAAATGAGAAATACATAACACTTGAGAATCCACAGCCACTTTATAAATTTTTTCAGCAATCGACTGAGCCACTCTGCCGCTTACTCCAGTATCCACCTCATCAAATATAATAGAAGTAACTCCCTGGTGTTTTGAAAAAATACTCTTAAGTGCCAGCATAATTCTTGACAATTCGCCGCCAGAGGCAATTTTAGATAAAGGCTTTAACGGTTCGCCAGGATTAGTGGAGATATAGAACTCCACGTGATCGACTCCATTTTTTGAAAAATGAGGCAATATCGATTCAAAACGAATTTCAAACAGCGTTTTTGCCATATACAGCTCTTTTAATTCGTTATGTATTAAGTTAGTCAGCTTATCAGCCCAGCTTTTCCGGAGCTCAGTTAATTGTTTAGCCTCTAGGGCCAGGTCCTTTTTAATGGATGATAATTGCTTCTCTAATTGGCCAATATGTGTTTCTTTATTTTGTAATGTTTCGATTTCCTCTTCAATTTTAGCACCATATTCTAAAATTTCTTCTATCGTTTTTCCATATTTCCGCTTCAATTGATTAATTTCATTTAATCGTTCTTCAATCTCATTTAGACGCTGCGGGTCATATTCTAACTCGTCTAATTCATTTCTTAATGTACGGGAAGCATCTTCCAGCTGATAAAAGCTGTTCATCACGGATTCATATACTTCTTTATAAGAGGTATCCAAAGCTGCTGCATCTTCAAGCTGTCCCATTACCATACTAATCCAGTCCAGCCCCTTTTGTTCTCCAGTTAAGGCATTATAACTCGATTGAACGGCCTCAAATACTCGCTCAAAATTCGCTAGTTTTCTTTTTTCCTCAAAGAGTTCTTCGTCTTCTTTTAACTTTAATTTTGCATTTTGAATTTCATCAAATTGAAATTGAATCAGATCAAGACGATGTGCGGTTTTTTGCTCATTTTCGTTTAACGATTTTAGCTTTTGGGACGTTTGTTCATAACGGTGAAACACTTCTTGGTATTCCGCCAGTGACTGAGAAATTTCTTCAAGCCCGTATTGATCAAGCAATAGTAAATGTCTGCTCTCATCCATTAAATCTTGATGTTCATGCTGACTATGTATATCTACTAGGGTTGATCCCACTTCACGAAGAGTTGATATGGTCACGAGCTTGCCATTTATCCTGCATACACTTTTTCCTGAACGTGAAATATCTCTTCGTAAGACAATCATTCCTTCTTCAATTTCTATCCCAAATTCCAACGCCTTTGAATAACAAGGATGTTGATCTTCAATTTGAAAAAGTCCTTCGATTTCTGCTTTTTCCTCTCCATGTCTGACAAACTCAGCCGAACCTCTGCCACCTACAAGCAGGTGAATAGCATCAATAATAATGGATTTCCCTGCACCTGTCTCCCCTGTTAAAACGGTCAGCCCCTTGTCAAATGAAATGGAAAGGGCCTCAATGATAGCAAAGTTTTTTATTGATAATTCTGATAACAAGGTATATTCCCCCTATTAAAGCATGTCCAGGAACCGGTTAGTGATTGTCTCTGTATCTTCGGGAGTACGACAAATGATTAAAATCGTATCGTCACCACAGATGGTTCCGAGAACTTCATCCCAATCAAGGTTATCTAACAAAGCACCAATGGCCATAGCATTACCAGGCAGACATTTCATTACCAATAAATGACCTGCGGAATCAATGCGTACAAAGGCATCCATTAACGATCTTTTTAATTTTTGCAATGGATTAAACCGTTGATCGGCCGGAAGGCTATATTTGTATCTCCCATCTAACAACGGTACCTTAACCAAATGTAGTTCTTTAATATCTCGAGAAACTGTTGCTTGAGTCACATTAAACCCAGCACTTTTTAATTCATCCACCAGTTCATCTTGTGTTTCAATATCATTAGCAGTGATAATTTCCCTAATCTTTATATGACGTTGACCCTTATTCAACCTACTCACCCCGTAATCATTAAAACATTTACGTATTTTGTTCAAAAATGTCGCTTATACCCATATGTTAGCCCATTTTGGCAAGGAAGTACAATTATTATTTTGCCGAAAAAATGTACATATCAAAAAAAGAAGGAAAAGCATAAGCTTTATCCTTCCATATCTTGCTTAGATTTAAATTCTTCATGAGCTTCTTTTACAATTTTCACAGGCTCGTCAGGCAATTGATTTTGGCCCGCTTCCTGTTCTCCTATCCATTTTAGGTGAAGGAGAAATTCGATATTTCCGTCCCCGCCAGTAATAGGAGAAAAGGATAAATTAACGACATTAAATCCTTGTTCAAGGGCAAAATCAACTATTTTGTTAACAACTTGTAAATGTACTTTCTCATCACGTACAATCCCTTTTTTTCCAACTTGCTCACGTCCTGCTTCAAATTGTGGCTTAACTAGCGCCACAATATTACTGTTAGGTACAAGCAGGGTTTTCAAGACAGGTAATATTAATTTTAAAGAGATAAAAGAAACATCTATTGTGGCAAAATTCGGCATTTCTCCTGCTAAATCAGCCGGTGTGACATATCGAAAGTTGGTCCTTTCCATAACCACTACTCGTTCATCCTGACGCAGCTTCCAAGCGAGCTGATTGTAACCTACATCCAAAGCGTATGACATTTTTGCACCGTTCTGTAAGGCACAATCAGTAAATCCTCCTGTTGAAGCACCAATATCAAGCATAATCTTATCTTTAACGGAAACATCAAAAACCTTTAGTGCTTTTTCCAGTTTAAGACCCCCACGACTGACGTATGGAAGTACATTTCCCTTAATCATCAGCGGGATATCCACTTTTACCTTCTCACCAGGCTTATCTAACCGTTCTTCGTTGGTGTAAACGAGTCCTGCCATAATAGAACGTTTTGCCTTTTCTCTTGTTTCTGCTAATCCTCTTTCAACTAATAACACATCTAATCGTTCTTTGTTTTTCATGCATTATGCCCTTTGTTGTTTTTTTCGTGCAAGTATGGTCATTCTTTTTACAACCTCTGAAGTAGTCATGCCGATTTCCTCTAGAAGTGATTCTACATCACCATGTTCGATAAATTTGTCAGGTATTCCCATACGGTCTATTGCTTGCTGGTAATATCCTTTCTCATGAGCGTATTCAAGAACATAACTTCCAAAACCTCCCTGCAGCACCGCTTCTTCAATTGTTAGGATAGGAATATTATTTAAGAATAATTCATTAAGCATTTTTTCATCTAAAGGCTTAATGAATCGTGCATTAACTACTTTTACAGAAATACCTTGTTTTTCAAGCGTTTCTGCAGCTTCAATCGCCATTGGTATCGTCGTACCAAAAGTTAAGATTGCTGCATCCTCTCCATCCCTTAGGATTTCCCATGTCCCAATTGGAATGGTCTTGTATGATTCATCCATCGGCACACCCAAACCATTCCCTCTTGGAAATCTCATTGCAATCGGACCATCATCATAGGTCATAGCAGTATAAACCATATGTTGTCCTTCATTTTCATCTTTAGGCATCATCAAAACAATATTAGGGACATGTCTTAAGAATGCAATATCAAATACGCCCTGATGAGTTTCGCCATCAGCACCAACTAATCCGGCTCGATCGATCCCAATAAAAACATTTAAATTTTGGCGACAGATATCATGTACAACTTGGTCATAAGCTCGTTGTAAAAAGGTTGAATAAATCGCTAAAAAGGGTTTCATATTTTGGGTTGCCAATCCAGCAGCAACGGTTGCTGCATGCTGTTCTGCTATTCCGACATCAAACATTCTCTCCGGAAATTCACTTGCAAACCCCTCTAGCTTTGAACCCACTGGCATCGCAGGCGTTATCGCGACTATACGCTCATCATCGCGAGCCAACTTACGAACTGTTTCGCTGACTAAACTGCTCCAAGCAGGAGGAGATTTGTCAGACTTAACGAAGTCACCTGTATCCATCTTATACGGTCCTGTACCATGCCATGTACCTTTTTTATCGCTTTCAGCAGGGTGGAATCCTTTTCCTTTTTTTGTAATTACATGAAGCAGAACTGGACCTTCGGTTTTTTTGGCATAGCGGAAATTTTCAAATAAAGCCTCGAAATCATGCCCGTCAACCGGACCTAAATAGGTAAAGCCCATTTCCTCAAAGAACATTCCCGAAACAAATAAATATTTAAGACTGTCTTTAACACGTTCCGCTGTCGCTGCAAGCTTCCCGCCAACTGCAGGAACCTTTTTCAATAACAATTCTAGCTCGTCTTTCACCCATTGATATTTACCAGCAGTTCGTAATTGACCGAGAATATTATGAAGTGCACCAACGTTTGGTGCGATTGACATTTCATTATCATTCAAAATAACAATCATATTCTTTTTTTCATGACCTATATGGTTTAATGCTTCTAACGCCATTCCACCTGTTAAGGCACCATCGCCAATGATTGGTACAACAAAAGAACTCTCTTTTTTCAAGTCTCTTGCTATAACCATCCCCATAGCAGCTGAGAGGGAGGTTGAGCTATGTCCAGTTTCCCACACATCATGCTCGCTCTCAATTCTTTTTGGGAAGCCGCACAGTCCTTTATATTTTCGTAATGTATCAAATTCACATGCTCTGCCTGTTAGAATTTTATGAACATAGGACTGATGTCCTACATCCCAGATAAATTTATCTTTGGGACTGTCAAAACATTTATGTAAGGCAATGGTTAATTCAACTACACCTAAATTCGGTCCAATATGGCCTCCAGTAACAGACAGTTTCTCAATCAAGAATTGTCGTATCTCTTGACTCAAAACCTCCAATTCTTGATTTGACATCCCTTTTAAAAAGGAAGGGTCTTTTATTGATAATAGATCCATGTTTGGACCACTCACTTTCATACTTTTTCTCTCAATTCACCTAGTAAAAAATAGCCGCTAACACAAAAAAGTGGTAACGGCATTGACAACGTTCTCTACATTGACAACAATTATAACATAATTACGTTGTTGTTCAAATACCAGTTATTTAGTGGTCTCTTGATGCGATGAGGTCAGCGATTTCCTTAAGTAATTGTATGTTAAGTCCTGTCTTCTCTAAGTATTGTTTAGAAAGTTCCAATTGCTGTCTTAACGCTTTTTTTGCACCTTCCATGGACAATAGCTGCGGATAGGTGCTTTTTTCATTCGTCGAATCACTTCCAACAGGTTTACCTAGTATCTCCTGATTTCCTTCCAAGTCGAGAATATCATCTTGTATTTGGAAAGCAAGTCCTAGATGATGGGCAAATGATGACAGGTTTTCTAATTGAGTTTGATTTGCTCCACCTAACAATGCTCCTGCTATGACGCTAAATTTTAACAGCTTCCCTGTTTTATGAATGTGGATATACTCCAGCTCTTCAATGGTAAGAGTTTTCCCCTCTCCTTCCATATCTGCGACCTGACCACCCACCATCCCTTCACTGCCAGCAGCTTTAGCCATTTCCATTACTAATTGAAGTTTGGTTTCACTAGTGGCAAATTCGTTTGGAGTCTGTCCAATGACCTGAAAGCTGTATGTTAATAAAGCATCTCCCGCTAAAATGGCGATGGCCTCACCGAACACTTTATGATTCGTGGGCTTTCCTCTTCTTAGGTCGTCATTGTCCATACTCGGCAAATCATCATGGATTAAAGAGTAGGTATGGATCATTTCAATTGCGGCTGCGGCCATTAAACCGATTTTTGGGTCTTTTTCAAAAGCAGCAAGCGTGGCAAATACTAGTAAAGGACGGATTCTCTTTCCGCCTGCCTCAAGAGAATAATGCATGGCTTCTTTAATAATAGAAGGTGCATCCAGCTTTGACACCAAGGTTCGAAGCTCTGATTCAAGCAGTTGTTTATGTTCTTGTGTAAAAGCAGCTAGAACTTTAGTAGTCAAAGCCTAATCCTCCTCTTCAATGGTAAAGTTTTGTTTGCGTCCGTCCTCCGTAATAATCTGTGTTAATTGTTCTTCAACACTTTTTAGCTTATCATGGCAAAGCTTGGACAACTCCATTCCCTCTTTATAAAAGGCAATGGCCGCTTCGAGTGGGACATCCCCTTCTTCGAGCTTATCGACAATTTGCTCAAGCTTATTCATTGCTTCCTCAAAGGAAATCACTTGTTCATTCGTCACGGTTTTCGCTCTCCTTTATGTTCTGTACATTGCAGAGAAGACTGCCATCTGTTAATTGAATTTGGAGTGGTTCGTTTTCTTTAACTTGTTTAACACTTTTTATTAATACATTGTCTTCTGAATAGACAAGACTGAATCCTCGTTCCATTATTTTTAATGGACTTAATGCTTGAAGTGTTGCGAGAATTCTTTCAAAATCTGTTTGTTTCTTCAAGAGGATTTGTCTCATTGCACGTTGAATATCCTTTTTAGAACGCTCAAATCTAACCTCTGATTCTCGTAATGCTACTTTTGGATGGTTACGAACGAGTCGGTTATGTATGGTTTCATGCTTAGATTTTTTTAATTCAGTTAATCTAGCAGCACCACGTACAAGTGATTCTGTTAATTTATCCACCTGTTCAAGCTTTTGTTCGTATAGACGCTGTGGATAACGAAATGCATAGGACTTTTGGGCACGCTCGAACCGTTGTTTTTCATAGCGGTATCTGCTGTTCATGGATTGAAGCATCCGGGTTTTCCGCTGAAGCAATCTTTCCATTAATTCATCAATATGAGGAACAGCAAGCTCGGCAGCTGCAGTTGGTGTTGGCGCACGCATGTCAGCAACAAAATCAGCAATTGTAAAATCTGTCTCATGGCCAACTGCAGAAATAATAGGGATGCCAGATTTATTAATAGCTCTAGCCACTATCTCCTCATTAAACGCCCACAATTCCTCGATTGATCCGCCTCCACGCCCCACAATAAGTACATCTATCTCATTCATGTTGTTAGCTTTTTCAATAGCCCGTGCGATAGAAGGAGCTGCATTCTCACCTTGTACCAGTGCTGGTAAAACATGGATATTCGCAATCGGATAACGCCTCTTAATTGTGGTGATAATATCCCTTATTGCCGCCCCTGTTGGTGAGGTAATGACTCCTACTGTTTTCGGATAACTTGGAATGGACTTTTTTTGATCGATAGAAAATAAACCTTCAGCTTCAAGTCTTTTTCTTAACTGCTCGTACGCTAAGAATAATTCTCCGATTCCATCTGGCTGCATTTCTTTAATATAAATTTGGTATTGTCCACTTGGTTCATAGACCGAAACATCCCCTTTTACAACCACCTTCATTCCGTTTTCCGGCAGAAACTTCATAACACGTGATTGGCTTGAGAACATAACTGCAAGAATACGAGCTTTTTCATCCTTTAACGTAAAATACATATGTCCGCTAGAATGCTGTTTGAAGTTTGAGATTTCGCCTCTTACATGTACATCCTGTAAATGAGGGTCAACGTCAAATTTCCTTTTTATGTATTTTGTTAATGCTAGTACAGATAAATACTTTTTTTCCTGCATAAGGAACTCCTCTTTAGAACCGCAGTGTATTCTTTGCAGACTTAAGCGTGTTATACATAAGCATGGTAATAGTCATTGGGCCTACTCCTTTTGGAACAGGGGTAATATAACCAGCTTTCTCACTCACTTCATCAAATGCCACATCTCCACAAAGCTTACCAGATTCATTCCGATTGATCCCAACATCAATAACGACAGCACCTTCTTTTACATGCTCAGCTTTGATAAAATTAGCTATACCAACAGCAGCAACAATAATATCAGCCTGGGATGTATGATACTGCAAATCCTTTGTTCGTGAATGACAATAAGTAACGGTTGCATGCTGATTAAGAAATAACTGCCCTACTGGCTTTCCGACAATATTACTTCTGCCTACTACGACTACATGTTTACCCTCTACAGATATACCAGTTTCTTCTAATAGAACCATAATTCCATAAGGAGTGCACGGTAAAAATGCATCTTGCCCTGTCATCATTCTTCCAATATTTATCGGATGAAATCCGTCTACATCCTTTAAAGGAGATATAGATTCAATAACCCTTGTTTCATCGATATGCTTTGGCAGAGGAAGCTGAACCAAAATACCATGAATAGCCGGATCTCCGTTAAGTTCCTCTATTTTTGCAAGTAATTCTTCCTGGTCAGTCGTTTCTGGCAATTCAATCAAAACGGAGTGCATTCCTAGGTCTCGACACGTTTTTTCTTTATTCGTTACATACGTTCTTGATGCATGATTATTACCGACAAGGATAACAGCAAGTCCTGGTGTAATCCCCAATTCCTTCAATTTTTGAACCTCAGATGCAATTTCAACCTTCTTTTTTGCTGCTATTTCTTTCCCATCAATAATTGTTGCTGTCATAATATCTCCCCCTGTTCATGATTATACGTCTTCATTATAGTTTTTCTTTAACCTTCGAAAGAACCCCATTAATAAAACGGCTTGATTGTTCATCTCCGTAAATTTTTGCTATTTCTATCGCTTCATCTAAAATTACATTTTCAGGAATTTCATGACGGAAATATAATAACTCGAATATCGCGATCCTTAATAAATTCCTATCAACTGTTGCCAAACGATCCATCGTCCATTTTTCAAGATTTTCTTTAATGAATGGATCAATTTCATTCTTTTGTTCCACAACTCCTAATACAAGCTTTGTTAAGTAGTCATCACCAGCTTCACCTTCTAAAACATGCTGGATGGCAGCGGCTGGTTCTGTGTTACTCACGTCAATTTGAAAAAGAGCTTGCAACGCTTTTTCCCTTGCTGTTCTTCTTTTCATTATACCTTTAACTCCTTTAGAGATAATAATTAATTTTTGTCAAATTTTATACAACCATGTCACGTTATTTTTGTACATAAAAAGATAATAGCACAACTAAAACTGATTCGCACTGTAAGAACTTATTTTTACCTAGATATGAAATACTAATAACCTTAAAAAGAAAAAACCAAAGGATTTTCTCCTTTGGTCTGTTGATTAAATTTCTTCTTCTACTTCTGGTTCTTGTTTTTGGGTTTCGAAGGAGATACCGACAACGTGTATGTTTACTGCCTCCGCCTCTAATGCAGTCATGTTTAGCAAGGCTTGACGAATGTTATCTTGTATTTTTCCCGCTACTGTAGGAATGGATACTCCAAATTTCATTAAGCAGTATACATCGACAGTAATTCCTTCTTCCGAAAGTTCCACTTTAACACCTTTACCGTGGTTTTTTTTGCCTAACCGTTCAACTACACCAGTAGCAAAATTCCCGCGCATTTGCGCTACTCCTTCGACCTCGGAAGCAGCAATACCCGCAATGACTTCAATGACTTCAGGTGCGATTTCTACTTTACCATGCCCGTTGTTTCCTTGATTCATTTCCAGTACATTATACTCGCTCATAAAGTACACCTCCAGATTTTAGCTAGACTTCATCACATCGTGTAATTCAAGAAACTTTGTATTGAATTGTCCCTCTACGAAATCTTCATGCTCAAGTAATTTTAAATGGAACGGAATGGTGGTATGGATACCCTCGATCACAAATTCGCTGAGAGCACGTTTCATTCGTGAAATTGCTTCTTCTCTGCTGTTACCATATGTGATGACTTTTGCAATCATGGAATCATAATAAGGTGGAATCGTATAACCCGGGTAGGCAGCTGAATCAATACGAACACCTAGGCCGCCTGGAGGCAAATACATATTAATTTTCCCCGCTGAAGGCATGAAGTTCTTTTCCGGGTTTTCTGCATTGATTCGACACTCAATCGCCCATCCGGTAAACGTAACATCCTGCTGATTTATTGTTAATTTTTCCCCGGAAGCCACTCGGATTTGCTCCTTAATTAGATCAATACCTGTGACCATTTCGGTAACTGGGTGCTCCACCTGTATTCTTGTATTCATTTCCATAAAATAAAATTTCCGATTGCGGTAGTCATATATAAATTCTACCGTTCCTGCACCTGAATAATCAACTGCTTTTGCGGCTTTTACTGCTGCATTTCCCATTTCAGCACGAATTTCTCCATCTAAAGCCGGTGAAGGTGTTTCTTCAAGGAGCTTTTGAAGTCTGCGTTGAATTGAACAGTCTCTTTCTCCAAGGTGAATGGTGTTTCCATAGGAATCTGCAAGCACTTGTATCTCAACATGACGGAAATCCTCGATATACTTCTCTATGTATACTCCTGGATTACCAAAAGCAGTCAAAGCCTCCTGCTGTGTAATGTTGATTCCCTTAACCAGCTCTTGTTCATTTTTTGCCACGCGGATCCCTTTACCGCCGCCGCCAGCAGTTGCTTTAATAATCACGGGATAATCAATTCTGCTTACAAGCTCAAGCGCTTCATCAATATCGTTAATGATACCAGTAGAACCAGGTACAATAGGTACCCCTGCTTCTCTCATTGTTTCCCTGGCTATATCCTTTGTTCCCATTTTCGTAATCGCTTCAGGACTTGGTCCTACGAAGGTAATATTACATTCACGGCAAAGTTCGGCGAAATCTGCATTTTCTGCTAAAAATCCATAACCAGGATGTATCGCGTCACACGCAGTCAGCTTCGCTACGCTAATCAAATTTGTAACATTTAAATAGCTTTCTTTTGATAATTTCGGTCCTATACAATAGGCTTCATCTGCAAGTTGTACATGTAGAGCTTCACGGTCTGCCTCGGAAAAAACGGCAACTGTTTCAATTCCCATTTCTCGACAAGCACGAATAATTCTGACCGCTATTTCTCCTCTGTTTGCAATTAACAGTTTCTTTATCATCCTGTTATCGCTCCTTATTCTGGCTTTACTAAAAATAATGGTTGTCCATACTCTACTAATTGTCCGTTCTTAACAAGGACTTCTACAATTTCACCATTTACTTCTGCTTCAATTTCATTAAATAATTTCATAGCTTCTACAATACATACGATAGAATCCTTTGTCACAACAGAACCTGCTTTTACATAAGCATCTGCTTCTGGAGTTGGTGAAGCATAAAAAGTCCCAACCATTGGAGAAGTAATTTTGTGTAAATTTGAAGTATCAGCCTGACCTGCAGCATTACTTACTGCTTCTTCCTGTTTTACTTCTTGTACAGGCGCTGTACTTGTAACTGCAGCTGGTGCTGCCGGCTGAGGGGCAGGAACTGTCTGAACAGCAGCTTGTGGGACCTGTACTGCAGTAACAGTCGTTGTTCCAGTATTCTTTTTCATTTTAATTTTTGAGCCTTCATTCTCATATACAAATTCATCAATACTGGATTGGTCAACTAATTTTATTAATTCACGAATTTCTTGTACTTTTAACAAACTAAACACTCCTTGTCCTGCTAAATTAAGACTAACTACTAATACTATACGCTAATACCTTGTTAAAGTTCAATAATCTTGTCAATGAACAATAAAAAAAGGAGAGCCTGCGCCCTCCTTTAGTACAATTTATCTATTTTGCCGGCTGAAATTCAACTGCAACAAAATTCGTTTCTCCAATTTCTTTCTTAACCATTTGAATAATAGCATTGGCTTCTGATTTAGAAGACTCTTTGCTAGACTTTACAATAATTTTAACTGTCGAACCATCTGCTCTAACAAGGGCGTCCTCATAATCCATTGCTTTAATTAAAGTTTCAAGCATTTCCTCTTTTTGAGCAATTTCATTTAATTTTTTCATTTGGTCTACTGCTTCGCTTCTTTCCCCTGCAGGAAGGTCAGTTGTTGCCACGACAGCATTTAATTGTTCCTTTAATTCGCTGCGCTCATCTTGAAGCTTTAACCGAAGCGCTTCAAATTCCTCATCACCGGCAATGGAAGAAATCACAGTGTCGCCTTCTTTTGCTTCAGTTTTGGGTTTCGTTTCTTTTTCCTTTTGGTCTGCTTTCTCCTCTTGCTTCACTGCAGCAAGTTCGTTGCTTTTTTGTTCTGGTGAAGTGATGTAATAAACGGATAATACAACCACCAAACTTAACATAGTTAATAACCAAACTGTTTGTTTTTTCAATAGCATTTTTAAATCCTCCTTTTATTTTTTAGGCATTACCGCAACGCGATGACTTGGGACATCAAGTGATCTTGTTACTGCCTCAATAATTGATTTTTTAACATGAATGTTGTCAGCACCTTTAGCTACTACGAGTACTCCGCGTATATCAGGTTTGATCTCTCCAACAATAATAGGAACTTCTTTCTCTCCATCACGAATGATCACTACTTGCTGATCTGTGGAGGTGTCTTGGACCCTTCTCTCCCCACCCTCGTTGTCCTTTTCTTCTGTTGTCTGTGTTTTTGTTACCGTATTTTTCTCAAGCACCTTCTTATCCGTAGAATCAATATTCACCACTACCGTTACATCGTCTACTCCCAGCATTTCTTCAAGTGCTTTCGTCAGCTCTTTCTCGAATGATTCTTCGTAACTTGCAATAGACTTATTATTTGAATCTTTTTTAAGACCGAATGTCTCCACATCTTCCGGTTGGACTTGGCTGCCATTGACTGCCTGACTTTCAAGCGGAGTCGAATTATCAGATAAGATGACATTGCCCACAATCATGAAAGCTGCACCGATACAAAGAACCAGAAGCATATATTGATATTTCCCTGCCTTTTTATCGGTGGAGTCTCCCTTTGAAACTATGTTTTTAAGCCATGAAAATGGCCCTTTATTATTATTTTCCATTCTATTTATTCATCCCCCCTTCAACCGAGACTTCAATTGCTTTTTCGGTTACATTCCATTTCTGCGAAAGAAATGCGGCGATTTTTTCTGATTCTTCTGTTGGATCCTTAGATGGAAGAGGTGTCTCTGTCGTAATACTTACTGGTTGTATGGCTTCGACTGTCCTAACCGATGTTTCTGGCTGCTTTAATTGCACTGTAACCATTTCAAGGTTTTCAGGGAATGATTCTTGACTATCATTCTTGGTTGTAAGATCTATTTTTGCTATTTCCAATCCAAATTGTTCCATCAACTCCTCCTCTACTCCCTTTTCAAGCTGGACAGCCATTGTTTCTAAAATATATGCATGATTAGAGGCTTGTATTTCTTTTTTCTGCAAATCTATTAAATTTTCCATATTTTTTTCTCCAGAATTCTGAAACTTCGGGATTTGAGCCATTACAGTTTCAAAGTCTTTAGAGATTAATTTAAATATTGGTGTAAGGATGATAGCAATGAGCAGAAGTCCTGTAACCATTTTTGTATATTTTTGCAGACTAGTATTAGGCAGCAGCATATCAATAACAGTGGCTATAAGAATAAATAGGATGATATTCGTAACCCATTCTATTAAAAACTCCATATCGTTCTCCCCTATCTCATCATCATTGTTAAATTCCCTGCTGCGACAATTACCGTAATACTTAAAAAGAACATAAGTGAGACAATACCTAATGCAGCAAAAACATAAATGACACTTTTGCTGATTATGTCTAAACATTTAATAACTGGCCCCCCGCCTAATGGCTGTAATATTGCGGCGGCAAATTTATAGATGAAGGCGATCATTAAAATTTTAAATGCAGGGAAAGCGACGATGATGAGGAGAATGGCCACTCCTGCAATACCAACTGAATTCTTCAATAATCCAGAAGCACTTACTACTGTATCGGCAGCGTCGGTGAATATTCTTCCAATGACAGGAATAAAGTTGCCGGTGACGAATTTCGCTGTTCTGATGGCTACACCATCGGTTATAGCAGTAGATGCACCTTGAACCGAAATGACTCCTAGAAACACCGTCAAAAATAGTCCCATTAAGCCAATACTCCAGTTTCTTAACAGCTGTGCCAGCTGTGTTACCTTATACTGATCTGACATCGTACTAACGATACTTAAAAGTGTAGCTAAAAAAAGCAGCGGGAGAATAACATATTGCATAAACATTCCGCTGATATTCATTAAAAACAAGATAACAGGATGAAAGAAAGCGGCTGAGATTATACCTCCAGAAGAAGCAATTAAGGCTAACAAAAGCGGAATCAAAGCAAGAACGAATGAAATCATGCTTCCAATTGCCTCGTTGGTATATTCTATAACGATATGAAAACTATTCAGGGCAATAATTACCAGGACCATATAGACGATAGAGTAGGCAACTTTACTGATCGTGCTGCTCTCAAATGCATTTTGCATGGATTGTAGAAACATACTGAATATTGTTAGCAGGATTAATGAGCCTAGCAGTTTACCATTTACGACAAATTCATGAAACAAAAATTTAATTATTCCGTGTGTCCATTCCTTGAAGGAGAATTGCTTGTCCCCTTTTACAAAATCGTACAGACTCCCCTTTTGGCTCTCAGGGAGGAAGCCGCCATATTTAGTCTGTATATCCTCCCAGTATTGCTTAAGTTCTGTTAAATCCATGGTTTTAAGCTGTGTGTCTACTAATTCCTGCGGCGATAGAGGTGGACTGTCAACACTCACTTCTTCGTTAGCATGTACACTCGTTGAAGTAAAAAAGAGAAATAATAGAATCATAATGGGAATAATCTGCAGCCTTTGCTTCATCATTTTTCACCTCATGTTATAAAAAGAAAATGCCTTTCTAGCTTGGAATCAGCTTGATTATAGTCTCAATCATGACCGTTAATATTGGAATTGCCATTGCGAGTATCAGCACCTTTCCAGCAAGTTCAATCTTCGAAGCCACTGCCCCTTGACCTGCGTCCTTGGTAATTTGTGAGGCAAACTCAGCAATATAGGCAATTCCAATGATTTTTAGGATAGTCTCTACGTAAATCAGATTTACATTTGCGTTCACAGCAAGCTTTTCAAGCATATGAATAATTTCATAGATTTTATCGACTAGAAACAGAAAAATGCTGCAGCCAACAAATACAATTAAAAGAAAGGCGAAATTAGGTTTTTGCTCTTTTATTATTAACGCCAGGAAGGTTGCAACAAGAGCCACGCCAACTATTTTAATAATTTCAATGGCAAAGCCCTCCTTTCTATTGAAACAAAAAGACAGATTTTATTTTCTGGAAGAGATCATCCACAATTGACGCGACTTGAAACAAAATGTAAATAAAGCCAAAGAGTGTTACCCACTGTGCATATTCCTTTTTCCCAACCTGATCAAGAACAGTATGCAAAAACGCAACTACTATGCCTACACCGGCTATTTTAAAAATAATGTCCACTTCTAAGCCCATTGCTTTTCCCCCTAAATTAATAAGATGATCAGTAATAATCCTGAAAAGAATCCTAAACTCTTTACCATTTTTTCATATTTTGCTTGGCTTTGAATTGCGTCCGCTTCTTCTCTTTCGAGGTGGGAAAGAGTGAGCATAATATGTTTTTGCTGGGAAAAGCGATCATGCCGACCGAGGGTTTCCCCGAATTGTTTCATGATTTCAAATTCACCTTGTTTAAATGCCGTTTGCTTCCAAATCTCCTTTAAGCTGTCCTCCCAGGCGTCTTTAACAGTTGTTTCAGTATCAGTCAATCTTTTGGCAAAGCCTTCAAAAAAAGATGACAATGGCTTCGATAGTTGTGCTGCTAATCTTCGAGCTGCTTCATGCAAGGGTGTGTGCCCATACATTATTTCTGCTTCAAGTGATTGCAGAGCAGATCTTAACTGTCTCAGTTGTTTCGGCCGCTCACTTAAATGTTTGGCAGCTTCAAACCCTGTCCAAGTGGTAGCGAGAATAATAAAAATGGCTCCAATTAATTTAACCATTTACATCACACTCACTTTTTGACTCAATTCTTTACCGCTTCCATCCAATATATGTGTAATAGTTCCAGGACCTTGGGATCTGCTTAATACAATAAAACGTTGAAATATGTTTTGGTCAATAATGGATCTTAATGAAGGTCTATTTTTTACCTCCTCTAAACTTGATCCATGTGTAGTCATAATTAGCTTTATTCCTGCGTGGACCGCTTCCTGAATAGCCTCTGCATCTTCTTTACGCCCAATTTCATCTACAACTAACACATCCGGACTCATGGAACGAATCATCATCATCATCCCCTCTGCTTTCGGACAGGCATCTAGCACATCTAGACGATGACCGAATGACATTTGTGGGATTCCATTTACACATCCAGCAATTTCAGACCGTTCATCCACAATACCAACCTTATTAGCCTGTACCCCCTTTATATGGTCACCGGTTGAGATAATTCTGGCAATATCACGTAAAAGCGTCGTTTTTCCTGTTTGGGGAGGACCAACAATCATTGTATGCATCCAGGACCCTTTGAATATAAAGGGTGTAATCTTTTCTGCTATCCCTACTTTCTCCTTGGCAATCCGGATGTTAAATGAAGCAATATCCCTTATCGCCTTTACCTTTCCTCCTTCAAGGATCACTTTTCCTGCGAGCCCAATTCGATGACCTCCTGAAACGGTTATATACCCTCGCTTCAACTCTTCCTCAAGTGTATAGATAGAGAATTGGCTGATTTTATTCATTAAATGAAAAGCATCTTCTTGCTGAATAATGTACGAAAGAAATCTTGGAGCTCCTTTTAAGGTAATTTCTATTGGCCGTCCGATGCGAATTCTGATTTCTTCCAATTCTGCTTTTTGATTAGGAGGGATTTTACTGATTAGATCGGCAATGTTTTTTGGTAAGAATTTTAGGATCGTTTCCACATTTCTTCCTCCTTGTGTTGCTTGTCTCATTATTTAAAATGTATGCCCTTTGATAAGCAATATGACCTTGAAAATTGTAATTCTTTTAAAATACTCTTATATTCTATTTTTTTGAGAGAGTTACTAGAACTAGGAATACTTGATTTATAAAAACGTATTTTATATATTAAGGAATATTATTAAGGGGGAAAGACCATGTATATTCAGAACCCTGGAAGCCTTACTGCCATGAGCCAACAGAACAATTTAATAAAAGTAAGAGGAGAAGGAGAGGTCACCGTTCAGCCTGATACAGCCTCTGTTAATCTCGGTGTAGTGACTGACAGTAAAGAATTAATTGAGGCACAGCAGCAAAATTCAATGAATGCAAACAAGGTTATTGATTCGCTTATTAGGTCAGGGGTTAATAGAAATCAGATTCAAACCTTTGATTATCGAATTGAACCGGTATATGACTATGATCAAGGATCGCAAATTTTTCGGGGATATAAAATCACACATATTTTACAGGTGAAAATAGAAGATTTAACGATTATTGGAAAAGTCGTTGATACTGCAGTCCAAAACGGAGCCAACTATGCTGCTAACGTTCAATTTACAACGAGATATAAAGAATCTTATTACCAACAAGCACTCTCCATCGCATTAAATAATGCCAGCAGCAAGGCAAAAACCATTTCCAATACCTTAAGAGTGTCCCTCAATCCCACGCCAATACGCGTGATAGAAGGCGTTGACATAGTTCAGCCCTATGAGATTCAGCAATTTGCACTTGCCAAAGGCATCAGCAATACACCCATTCAACCTGGGGAACTGATCATCAAAGCAAATGTATCAGCAGACTATAACTATCATCCAATGGGTGGATAAAAAAAGGACTGATCACTCAAAAGTGATTCAGTCCTCTTTTATTATTATTGATCATACTTCTTTACCATTGTATATAATTGAGCTGCTGTAACTGGACCATTGTAATGCTCCCTTATAACACCTTTTCTATCAATGACAAAGGTTTCCGGCTGTCCTGTAACATTATATTTTTTAGCAATTTTAGAATTGTAGTCAAAGACATAAACAGCAGGTGTATTGTATTTTTCTAGGAATTTTTTAACTCGGTCCTTTGTTTCACCCTTGTTAATCATGATTAATCGGTATTGATCACCGTAATCTTTTGCAAATGCCTCAAGCTCTGGAGCCTCATCCACACAAGGTTTACACCATGAAGCAAAATAATTCAGGATGATGATTTCACCTTTGTAATCGGAAAGCTTCGTATTTGTTCCATCTAAGTTTGGCAGTTCAAAATTATAGGCTTGGTCCCCGACATCAGTGTTATCACCTTTGCTCGCCAAACTATATCCAAAAAAGCCAAACATTCCAATTAAAAGAAACAACACGAGTAGGTTAATGACTCGTCTGCTCATTCTGGTTCCTCCTGACACCGATAAGTAGTTTTGTAGAAATGGCCTGTTCTGTATAAACAGGCCCTTTTTACTTTTTCTACCTATCTAATTGTTTTAAAAACTCGATGTCTTTTTTAAGGCTATTATGACGTTTTCCAATCAAAAGCATATAACCAAAAATAATTACCCAAACAACTGAATAAGCTGCATACATAAATCCCATGATTAATTCCTCCTAGTTTTCCATTCTTTCACGTAATTTCTCTTTGTAGTGACCAACTTTTATTTTCATATTTTCTAGTGATACTCCCTTATGCAGGAGATACGCATATAGGAAGGTAAATGCGGCAATCGCAACTAATAACGCAACAAGCATACTAGGTGCAATTCCCCCTCCTTGTTGAGAAGGACCTTCTCCAAAAACGATTGGATGGAATTTTGATTGCCACCAGCGAATCGCAAAAAATACAATTGGAACATCTGCAAACCCGATAATCCCGAAAACTGCAGCAAGTCTTGCTTTTTTATCCCAAACCCCATCCATTTGGCGGACCATAAGATAAGCCATATAAAGGAAGAAAAGAATCAAAGTTGTAGTCAATCGTGGTTCCCATGCCCACCATGTATTCCAAGAAGATTTCGCCCAAATTGGACCAGTTGTTAGTACGATAGCTGTAAAAACTACCCCTATTTCGGCAGATACATATGCATAGGTGTCGTATATTCTTTTACGTTTTATTAAAAATAAAATACTAAAAACAAATGTCACGAAGAAGGCTAAGAATGCTACCCATGCTGATGGAACATGCATATAAAATATCTTTTGTACGGCACCCATTGTTTTTTCAATCTCGGCATACATGAAAATAAAGTAGAATGCTGCTAACATTGAAACTACCATACTGCCATATAATAATTTGGTAAGCAAAGGGCTTTTTACCGGGGCCAGTTCTGCCATTGGAAGAGGCGCCTTTTCTCTTTCAAGATTCATACTCATATCTTAAACCTCCAGAACATACTCAATTAGTAAAAAACAAAGAACAAAGAAAATTACATCATAGGCTGCGACCAATTGCATCCAAGAGATAGCAGTCGGTAATTTTTCCATATTGGTTAGAATAATTTTTGTTGCTTGTGTAACACCAATCAACACAGGACTTGTCATAGGGAAAAGCAAAAGCGGTAATAACATTTCACTGCTCTTTGAATTGGATGCAAGTGCTGCTAGGAAAGTTCCAATTGCAATAAATCCAAAACTACCGACGAATAAAACAAATATAAAATAGAGAATGCTGCCAGTGATTTTAAAATCAAATAATAGAAAGAGAAAGGGTATGGATACAATTTCTACTATTAATATCATTGAGAAATTTGCCAAGAATTTACCTAAATAAATGCTAGAAGCATCCATTGGCGCCACGAGTAAGCCATGCATCGTATCATTCCGCTGCTCTGATACTAACGAGCGATTTAGCCCCAATATCCCTGAAAAGACTATGATAATCCAGACAGCACCGGGAATAACTGCTTTTGTTGTATTGTTTGCTGGGTCAAAAGCAAAGCTTAATACTAAGATTACTAAACCAGCAAAAATAATCATTGTCCCCAAAACTTGTTTTGTTCTTAATTCTGAATAAATATCTTTTTTTGCTATCGTGAAGGCTGTTCTTAACATCAAGAAACCCCCTCTACCAAAATCTGATATTTTTCAGAAACTAAACTTAGTGATTTATTATTTATTCTAAAGTCATCAGCAATCTTGCCATTTTTTACTATGATAATACGATCACATATTGCCGCGGCCTGTTTGAAGTCATGAGTTACCATTAAGGTGGTGCACCCTTTCTCTTTCATAGAAAGGACTACATTATTTAAAATAGTAATGGCACCTTGATCCAAACCAGTATGTGGTTCATCTAGCAGCATAATTTTCGGTTCATGAATGATGGCTCGAGCAATCGCAATTCTTTGGATCATCCCGCGTGAAAAATTCTTTACAGGCTCATGGATAAAGAATGACAAGCCTACCTCATTTACAAGTTTTCTGGCTCTGCTTTCAACATCCTTTACACCATATAAGCTGCCAAAAAAAACCAAGTTTTCTAACGGCGTGTAATGATCATATAACAAGCTGGAATGCGGCAAGTAACCAAACATTTTTTTTACTTCAATATGATCCTTTTTTAAATCCAAACCGTTAATCTTTACAAGGCCGGATGTAGGCTTAATTAATGTTGCCAGCACTTTTAGAAGTGTGCTTTTTCCAGCACCATTTGGGCCAAGTATAGCCACAGTTTCGCCTTGAGTAATTGATAGGTCAATACCTCTTAGTATTAACTTATTGTCGGCTTGCTTTGTAAGCTTTTTAATTTCAATCATTAGGTATCCCTCACATTCCGACCGCTACTCTACAAATTGGCGTAAATTCATTTTTACTTGTACTAAATGCTGTTTATACGCAGCCAATTTTGCTTGATAATCCTCTTCTGTCATATTTCCCTCACCGTAGATTTCTTCTAATTCGAGGATTTTATCCAAAATAGCTTTTTGCTTTGCCATAAGGTTTTTAAATGCTGATTCTTCCTTATCCGCTCCAAGCCTCTTTTCTTCTGCCATTGCCTTCATTCTAAAATAGGCAAAATAGGACAATGCTGCGATAATAATTGCACTCATTACAATCAAGAAAACATGCGGATCCCAGCTGCGCAATGGTGATTGTGACCACATTCGCAGGTGACCGGGATTATGGAAAGCTGGTGCTGTTTTGGTTACATTCCCGTCTGTTGCACTTACTCCTTGCATGTTAGAAGTTTGTGTTTCACTTGGAGACGGTTGTTTCCCTTTATCGTAGACCATCGTAAAAGATTGTTGTGCTTGAATCCCTTCAACACTGTAACCTTGATAATTTTGATCATCCATTTTGAACAAACCTTGATTCGTTGCTGTAACATTCTTAAATTCAATGCTTCCCATTCCCTCAGGAACAAGAATTTGTATCATTTGAACAGGGTAGTCAAAGGTTAAACTAATTTCTTTGTCTTTGGCCACTCTATAGCTATATGGTAAAACGACAGTCTGATTGGCCGGAATAGGATCTGTAGTAATAAACCCGCTATCAACTTGTTTTTGAGCAATTTTGTTATCTAAGAAGGTAAATCCTATTGCTCCTTTCGGGATAGTGACATTCAAAATTGCTTCACCCGTGCCGTCACCTTTAAATTCTTCAGCGGTTGTATTGGTATAGTTCACCATGTTCATCAGATTGGTGGAACCATCTTCTGCAGGGCTGACGACGAGATAATGCATATCAACTGATATCGCTGAATCTGCGGCTGCCAATCCATGGATAGGGATGAGCAGCAGCAGCCCGAGAAGGAAAACGGTGATTCTCTTAATCACTTTCCTTCCCCCTTTTTATTCTGATAATTCTTCATTGAAGCTTCAATTTCACTTTCTATTTCAGCCATTAAATCTTTGTCGACTGTCTGAGATAGCATTTGTTCTTCTTCATCCTTCATAATGCTGACAACTTGTGCTTCATATTGTTTCTTGAGATTTTTATAATCTGCGTGGGAGATTTTATCCATTTTGTATTCAAACTCTAACTCATTGAGAGTGGATAAAAGCATTTCTTTGTTTGATGCAGAATCTTGCCCCTTGTTCGCGAAACTTAAATATGAATCCCAAGAAAAGAAAGGAGCTAGAACGAGAAATAAACAAATGAGCACTAGAGCAGCGGTGAATATCATTGAAATGATCGAAATTTCTTGCATTATGTTCACATCCTAAAGATACTTTTTGCGTTCTTCTTCAATCATAGATGAGAGGATTTCCTCTTCCACTTCATCCTTATCGCTTTCGTTGTCTGGGGTTTGTTCTCCTGTTCCCTTTTTCTTCACCCATTTACGAATGATGAAGAATATCGCTATCCCTGCAAGTGCTAATACTACAAATGGAAGTACCCAGGCTACTAAACTGAATCCACTTTTTTCTGGGGCGGTCAAAATTTCTTCTCCGTAAATATTAACGTAGTATTCACGAATTTTGTCCTTATCCCAGCCCTTGTTCATCATTTCAACAATGTCTTCCTTAAAGCCAACTGTTAGATTACAAGTTTTAGGGTCACATTCAAAATGATCCTGTCCACAGCCGCATGTACACATAAATTGAGATGCGGCTGCTTCAAATTCCTTAGATTTATAGTCAAACTCTTTCGCTTGTACTTGGAAGATAGAAGCATGGAAAATAAATGCAATCAAAAGGAGTCCTATATAAATTTTACTTTTCATATTAAGACACCTCTTTGCGTACTCCTGTGTATCGTGGAGTAATATTTTGATATTTTCCGTTCCATACTGCAAATAGCGATCCGATAACAATCATGAAAGATCCAATCCAAAGCCATGCAATCATTGGGTTAACTTTTACGATAAAGGTTGCTTTCCCATCATTTTCCCAATCACTTAAGACAACATATAAATCTTCTTTTAAAGATGAGATGAGGCCAACTTCTGATGATGGCTGATCCCAGTTACCGTAAAATACTTTTTCAGGCATAATATTTCCAATTCGTTTGCCATCTTTAAAAACTATCATTTCTGCATAAACGATATCATTAATCCCTTCTCGTTTTTGATCAAGGCGCTCGTAGTTAATTCGATAATCCTTCACTTCGATGGAATCTCCTAGATTCACAGTCTTCATTGTTTGCACATCATAGTTATGTGAACCAATAATACCCATTGCGATAAAAGCGATCCCAATATGAACAATATACCCCCCATAACGTCGACGGTTTTTGGTCATTAAACGATAAAGAGACAGATAAATTTTTTCGTTTGTCATTTTTCTTCTAGCTTTTACTCCGCGGTAAAACTCTAGGAAGTGTGTAATAAATAGCAGTACAATAACACCGAATCCAATTACTGCCCACGCTTTTTGTATTCCTAGTACAATCATCAAAGCCATTGCAACAACCGCAAGGATTGCTGGTATTAAGAAATTTTTCTTTAAATTCTTTAATGATGACCTTTGCCATGCAAGTAATGGACATACAGCCATTACAAACATCATCGATAATAAAATAGGTGCTTGAACGGTATTAAAGAACGGCATACCTACTGTTACTTTTGTACCTCGTACTGCTTCAGATACTAACGGAAAAACTGTGCCCCAGAATACACCAAAGGCTGCTCCCACTAACAATAGGTTATTTATTAAGAAACTGCTTTCTTTTGAAATGTATGAATTGAATTCTCCAGCACTGCGTTTTAGGAGGTTATATCGACTCATTAACACATATAAGGCACCAATTACTGCTACACCCATGAAAATTAAGAAATATAAACCTAGATTTGAATTGGCAAATGCGTGTACGGATGTAAGGACACCGCTTCGAACAAGGAACGTTCCGAATAATGTTAAGGCATAAGAAGTGATGATTAGACTTATATTCCAAATCTTCAACATGTTTTTCCGTTCTTGGATCATAACCGAGTGCAAGAACGCAGTTGCTGTTAGCCAAGGCATAAAGGAAGCATTTTCTACCGGATCCCAAGCCCAGTAACCGCCCCAGCCCAGCTCTACATATGCCCATTGCCCGCCGAAAATGTTTCCAAGACTTAGAAATAACCAAGCGATGATTGTCCAGCGTCTGGTCATCTTGATCCAAAAATCGTCCACGTTTTTCAATAGAAGTGCCGCCATTGCAAATGCAAATGGGATAGCAAGACCCACATACCCAAGGTAAAGTGTAACTGGATGAATAATCATTCCTGGATTTTGCAGCATTGGGTTTAAACCATGACCTTCAATAGGTACCTCATCCAATAGGACGAACGGTTTCGCAACAAACCCAAGGATTAAGAAGAAAAATACGATATTTCCTAAAAGAATAGCGGAAATATACGGAACCATTGGATTCCCTCTCATTTTTCTAGAGAAGGCAACCATTACGGTGTAAAGGACTAAGAAGAATGTCCATAATAACAAGGAACCGGAATTCCCAGCCCATAAAGCTGTTAGCTTGTAAATAATCGGCAGCTCACTGCTCGTATAATCAGTTACGTATTCATATTGAAATTGAGATGTAGCAAGCAAGTAGAATAAGGAAAGCATGGCCATTGAGGCACAGACTAAGATTCCAATGATCCCGCCCTTACCACTGTTAATTAATCTTTGGTTTTTCGTGCTAATCCCCAATGTGATAATGAGGAGTGAATAGATAGCAAGCGCTAAGCCTACATAGATTGTTGCATTAGCAAATAAGTACATATCGTCACCTTCTTATTGTTTTGCCTCATCGGTTTCTGTTGGTGGCTGATCTAATAATTTTTTATGTGCTTCAGGATCATAGTTTTCAATATCTTCACCCTCGTATTTAGAAGGACATCTTGTTTTTACCGTTTCTGCAACAAATGTATCTTTCTTGGTTGGTGAACCCTGTAAAATAACAATTACACCTTCTGAGAAGTTATCAGGTCTTGTGCCATTATGAATGACATGCATTAAATTACCTTCGTTATCCTTTAAATCAAACTTTAATTCAATTTTATCTGGGTTCCATTTAATAGATTCCTCGATTAGCAGGCCTTCAACAGTTACAAAATCATCTTTATGCTTTTCCTGGTTTGCCAAAAGTTCTTTCATGGTTAATTCAATTCCGCTGGATCCAGGTGTAGCTGCCATAAGCAAGAAAACAATTGCCCCCGCAATTATGAAACCACCTAACATAACAATCGTGTTCTTTTTCATCCCATTCACCCCATTAAATTAATTTTTTCATTTCCTCATCGTACGTTTCTTGGTCAATCTTTCCAGTTAAAAGCTTTTTACGTAATTCCTTCTTCTCATCAACGCTTATTGATTTATTTTCTTTTTTGACATGTTGCTTTTTAGGGTGACTGTTTACAGTTTTAGAACTTGAAGCTTTAGGTGCAGACTGTGATCTTCCCTTTAGTCCTAAGTAAACAAACACACCAGCAATGATGATTGCGATACCAATTACGCTGGCACCGCCAATACCAATTAGTGGTCGATTGCCTTCTGATCCGCCTGATCCGCCTGAGCTATTTGATCCCCCGGTAATTTGGTCTGTTGCAGTTCCATTAACACCTGCATGGTTTTCGTCATTAGGAGGTTGTTTCTCATTAATTGCTTCTAAAGTTGATTTGAAACCATCTTTTTGATAGGCAAAAGAATATGTATAGCTTTCTCCTGCTTTCACATCTTTGTATTGATAGTAGAACAACTCTTCACCATACTCACTCTTTGTATTGTTTGGAGCCTTTGGCTCTAGTGTGATTTTTTTGGCTTCCATTGGGGCATAGAAAATGACGTCCAATGTACCAATTTCAGCAGGGTTACGATATTCAAAAGTAAAGCTTCTATTATCCTTTACTTCTACTGAGCTGGTATAGTACTCGACTACGAATCTATATGAATCACCATTCTTGATTGGCTTGGAAGGTTTCCATGACATCGTTCCCTTATCCTTATCCACATCAAATGGACGTTGAACTTCTGGCTTATTGTCCTCAGGGAATTCTGCAACTAAATAAGCTTGGAATCCTTTTTCATTTGCAGGCACTGCAATTTCAATTTTTCCATCAAAATCCTGCCCGCTTTTGTTTGTAAATGTGCCGTATTGTCCTATAAGTAAAGATGGTGTGTCTTTCGGCCAGTTCTCAGGGTAGTCAAACTCAGGCATAACCTGGATTTGCATTTCCGTATACGGGAATTTTTCTGGTTGAAAGGTAGTCTCGGCATATGCATTTGGAACGATAAAACTTACTAAAAATGACGTGATAATAAATAAAGCCATCAATTTTTCTTTAAACATATTGATCCTCCTTGGACTGCTATAAAAAAACTATTTTCACTATAGCCCTCTTTGAAATAAATATAATATTAATCATCTATGTAGAGTTGATTCACTTTTGAACATTTTGTAAAAGGAGAGTAAACGTTGCCTTTTCGTCAATAAATCACCACACAATGTTCACATTTACCTATCTACCATTGATGCCTCCCTGTTTTTTTATATCCCAACTAGCACTATATACCCTTACCTATTTACCCGGATGGCATGAACATGAACATTTTGTTAATTTAGATCCATTAGGGTATTTTTGAGCTGGATTTCAAAAAAAAGAACCTTGAGACCATTCGCTGGTTTCAAGGTTCAAGATAATTATTTTGAATTTTTTCAGGTTGTTTAATGGTTCGGATATAACTAACAATATCAGTTATTTCATCTTCAGTAAGCTGTCTTACTCCGTCAAGACCTTTTAGTGATGGAGCCATCCTTGTACCCTCACGTCCATAAGCAGTAGCAATCCAAATCTGCTTGTCTGCGGTGTATTTCAAGTACTGTGGATTTGATAGGGCTGTCCCCATTTTTAATTTCCCTGCACCAGCTTCACCATGACAGTTAATACAATATACATTATATAGTTTCTCGCCGTTAACAACATCACCGGCAATTGTCTGTGGAACATCAAACTCAATCTCCTCAGACTGCCAATTCCTTATAAAGGCAACAACATTATTTAAATCCTCATTAGACATTCTCTTTTCGTAGCTAGGCATGCCAGTTCCTTCTCTGCCATATTTAACACTATTGAATATATCTTTATTACTTACAGAATTTAAATAGTTTTGATTATTTATTGCTGTACCGGCATTTTTTCCTTCCCCTTTGCCAGTTTCACCATGACAAATCAGGCACTGCTTGTTATAGATCTTTTCACCGGCAGCAATTGATTCCTTATTTTCATCGTTAAAAATATCACTATTTACAATACAGATAAGAATCCCAATAATGATTATCGTGTAAAGGCCATATAATAGTTTTTTCATTGGTTATCCCTTACTTAGGTTCTGGTGTCGGAGTTGGCTCCCCAAAATCTTGATATTTGGTAGTAATTAAGTCATATATTTTCTTAGGGCTTTTACCGTCAAGATGCATCTCTACCGCCTCCCGGGCGATATCTATACAGACGTCTCAGGATATACTCATTGAATCCCAGCCGGTAACGGCCTTATCATCTCCAAATGAATCAATATAACAATCCAAATTACTTTCATGTCCATCTTGTGCATAACAGCCGCAATAGCAAGGTACACCTGCTACAACCTCTGGATAGTTTGATACCATTGCATATGTTTCTTGAATTAAATCAGAAGAATTTAAAACATAATCTGGCAGTGGCAGATGTTTTTTATCTAAAGTTACATTTATCTCTTTAGAACTGCCGCAGGCTGCAACTAATAGACCGATAGCAGTACAGAGAAACAAGAGAGATAGAATTTTTTTCATTTCTGTGTCACCCCTTTTGTTTATATGTTGTAATTCTACTTTATATTAACAAAAACTAATCATATGAATTGAAAGTAAATATTACTATTTAGTGAAGTTTTCGCAATAGGGAAAGAAAAAACTTTTTTTCATGTTTATAAAAAAAACTAAGACCGTAAAAAAACCGGTCTTAGTTTAATGAGTTAATTATGCACGAGAAACATAGGAAGCTTCTGTAGTATTAATAATTAATTTATCTCCTTGGTTAACGAAGAATGGCACTTGAACATTAAGCCCAGTTTCAAGAGTAGCTGACTTAGTGCCGCCTGATGAAGTATCACCTTTAATTCCTGGCTCTGTTTCAGCAACTTCTAGGACAACAGTGTTTGGCAGTTCCACACCAAGTGTTTCATGTCCGAACATCATGATATGAACTTCCATGTTTTCTTTTAAGAACTTTAATTCATATTCAATATTGCTTGCAGGAAGCTCTACTTGTTCATAAGATTCCATATCCATGAACACATGCTGATCACCGCTGGCATATAGATATTGCATTTTACGGTTATCTATTTGCGCTTTTTCAACTTTTTCACCTGCACGGAATGTTTTCTCCTGGATTGCTCCATTACGAAGGTTACGAAGCTTTGAACGAACAAATGCTGCGCCTTTCCCTGGTTTTACGTGCTGGAAATCAAGAACGCGCCAAAGCCCGCCGTCCACTTCAATTGTTAGACCTGTTTTAAAATCATTAACAGAAATCATGTTTTATCCTCCTATGTCGATTACAAAATAATAAGTTCTTTTGTAGAATGAGTAAAAGCTTCGTTGTGGTCCTTCGTAATGAGAGTATCATCTTCAATTCGAACCCCGCCAAGTCCTGGCAGGTAGATACCTGGTTCAACCGTTACAATCATGCCCGGTTCAAGAACAAGATCGGAACGGAAAGAAAGAGCCGGACCTTCATGGACCTCAAGTCCTATACCGTGACCGGTGGAATGCCCAAAATAATCTCCATAACCTTTTTCTGTTATGTAATCTCTTGTTAGTGCATCTGCTTCTTTTCCTGTGATCCCAGGCTTAATACCAGCCATTCCCCTCAATTGGGCTTCTAGAACGATGTCATATATTTCCTTAAGCTTTGCCTCAGGTTCACCTACTGCCACTGTTCTAGTGATATCTGATACATAGCCGTCATAATAAGCACCAAAGTCTAAGGTTACAAAATCTCCTTTTTCAATCACCTTATCACTTGCAACTCCATGTGGGAGCGCAGAGCGATACCCAGAGGCAACAATAATATCAAAGGAAGAAGAAGTTGCGCCTGCCTTTCTCATAAAGAACTCTAATTCATTGGATACTTCAAGCTCCGTTTTTCCTGGTTGAATAAAATCCAATATATGCTTAAACGCAGCATCGGCAATATCTGCAGCTACCTTTAATATCTTAATCTCTGCTTCTGTCTTAATCAAGCGTAATTTTTCTATAACGCCTGAAACAGGAACAAGTTCTGCTTCGAGTTCTTTTTCATAAGCTTTATAAGTGGAAAATGTTAAATGATCTTCTTCAAAACCAAGTTTCTTTATACCCAGGTTTTTTGCTTGTTTCGCTACTTCTTCCACAAGAGTTCCTGCCATCTTGACAACTTCATACCCTTGACATTGGTTTGATGCTTGTTCAACATAGCGGAAGTCAGTAATAAATTGTGCTTTAGAATCACTAATGAGCACAACTCCCGCCGAACCAGTAAAGTTCGTCATATAGCGGCGGTTAAATTGACTTGTTATTAAAAAACCATCAATGCCAAGTGTAGAAAAACTTGCCCTTAATTTATCTATCCTTTCCATCTTCTCCCACTCTCCCATATGTAATTATCTAACAAAAAATAAATTATCTTTTGAAATTATCAAAAATTATTTTATCACAACTCTGACTATAAAGACTAATATGGGATTATGAAGCGGTCTCATTTTCTTCGGTATGATTGATTTCATACTCATAGTTGATGGAATAGCCTATAAATAATCCATAAACCAAATATAAACAAATTGTTGTAATAACCGTATCACGACTTAAGTCTAGAAATGGCTTTATCCCTGGGAAAATCGGATTTAACACCAAGTACACTAGTAAAAAGAGTACAATCCCAAATCCTAAACCCAACCAAATTCCATTAAACCTTTTTAGTGTCAGGGAATAAAGAAAAGCAGCAGCAACAGAAAGAATCCCAAGTAAAATGATCGAAATAACCGTCCCAAGCCATTCATTTTTCCAGTTTCCCAATGCCCAAGGTCCTAAGATCACATTTGGTCTAATTTCTGTGAAATTAAAGTAGTATGCTAAAAAACCCATTGTCCCCCAAAATAGGCCTCCAAATAATCCCGTCCAGAAAACTACGGCTGTAAAAGACATTGGTTTTGGATAATTTGATTTCTTTGACCCATTAGCCATAATAATCTACCCCCTTAAAAACTTTATTTTACTTCAAAATTTAATCCATAAGAATTCCACCATATTATGCCCATTCATTGCCATTCACTTGCATAGAATTAACTTTTTAATTGGAAATATTATGTCATCCTAGAGGTTTTTTCATGGTTGAAGTAGAATAAAATTAAGTACATATTAATTTTCCAAAGTAAGCTAAAAAGTTTCTCCATATCTCCTGTCTTAATCATAAAGAACAAACGGAGAGTGATGATATAATTGCTTAAAATAGAAGAAATGTCTAAAACCTTATTAATTATGTGTTTAAAAAATTAAAAAAATGCTTATGATGCTCTTAGGGAGGTGGCTTTCTTGAAAAATCGGATTTCCGTTCCTTTGGTTGGCAGTGTAATTGTTTTGGGAATAATTGGCATTATAGGGGCTTTTGCAAACGATCCTATCGGTTTTCTTAAGAATATCGTGGTGTTCGCATTGGTCGGTTTAGCCATTTATTTTGTTTTTAGATTAATTCGTAGATCAAATCCTAGGAATAAAGAACAGCAGGCCTTTATTAAAGCGGCTAAGAAGTCCAAAAAACGATTACAAGCTAAAGGTGGAGAACAATCAATAAAAAGTACATCCTTTGGTCCACTTACTTCATTGAAGAAAAGCAAAACAAAAAAGAAATCCCCTGTTCACTTAACAGTCATCGATGGCAAAAAAGGCAAAAAGAAAAATCGAGCGTCATTATAAACGCTCGACTTTTTTATTTGCTTCCATCTAGTAACACCAAGACTTAAAGAACTTCTTAGCAGCCTCTCTGCCTAATTCAAACAATTCCTGTTTCTTTTCATCTGTCAGATGAAACTCTATTGATAAGGCCCCCTCAGAAGGTACAAAAATGATGTTTTGGGCATGTTTTCTAGATACATACCGCGAATCATGCGCATCCTTCATCGTTTCAAACAGTGCTCCAAATAACTGAATGGCATTTTTGATTTTATGTTTTTCATGCTCGTATTCATCTGCGCTTAATTTAATTCCGATTACCGGCCTTACCTTTTGTATATTTTCCCTGTCAAATAACCACATTGGGAAATTGCTTAATACTCCTCCATCAACAATCACATTTACTCCATCCATCGATTTTAATTTAACAGGCTCAAAAAAATAGGGAATACTGCAGCTCATTCTTACAGCTTTTGCGATTGAAAAGGATTCAGGAGGAATACCATATCTAACTAAATCATCCGGCAGGACCATCAGCCTGCCATTTGAGAGGTCGGACGCGATTATTCTTAAGTTCTGCGGCGGCAAATCCGAGAATGTTCTTACACCTTTTGCTGCTAATTTCTCTTCAAGCCACTTTTCCAGCTCGTTCCCTTTATATAAACCCAACTTCCAATAAACAAAAAGCCATTTAGCCAGTGGAAAAGGAATAATCATTTTTCGAGCATCGAGAAACTTAGTTAAATCCAGGTCATCAAGAACTTGTTCAATCTCATGACTTCCATATCCTGCTGCAATTAAAGCGGCAACAATCGACCCAGCACTCGTTCCAGCAACTCGCTCGAATTGAAAACCTCTTTTTTCAATTTCTTGAATTGCACCAATTAGGGCAAATCCTTTAATGCCTCCTCCAGAAAAAACACCGTCTATTTTCATGGCAGTCACTCCTAAAGGTGTACTCATTGTTACATCTTTAAGCGATTACTCATCAAAATAGTACGGTGTACGAGCAAAAAAATTTTTTATGTGAAATATTCGATGATTGCATTTGGAAAATATTCGTCAATGTACCTGCGAATCGTCGTTTCTAATTCATTCGCCTCTTCTGTTGGATAAACATATTTCCCAATTCCATAACGGCCCCATTTATATTTACGTTTTTCCTCATCCATTTCAAGCTTGGTTTTTGGATATCTTTTTGCAATCACGTTTTTTGCAGGCTTTGTAAAGCGGTGTTGGATAAGTTCAAACGTCAAATCCGGTATTTCTAAGCCTGCCAGTTCCTCACTTAATCGTTCAAAAAGCTCACGATATCCTTCCTTCCAATCTTCATGTAAATATATGGGTGCGACAATAAATCCTAAAGGATAGTTTGCCTTTGCGACCTTTCTAGCTGCTGATAATCGATCTTCGAAGGAAGATGTTCCTGGTTCAAAGTTTTTTATTACGTATCGTGAATTAACACTAAAACGGAACCTTGTTTTTCCATTGTGATTAGCATCTAAAAGATGATCTACATGATGGAACTTTGTTACAAATCGTAGTCTCCCAAATTCGGACTGTCCAATGAACTCAATTGTCTTCTTTAGAGAGTGTGTTAAATGATCTAAACCAACAATGTCAGAGGTACATGCCGCTTCAAATCTTGTTATTTCTGGCTTTCGCTCATCCATGTACTTTTGAGCCTGCGCAAAAATATCCTCTAAGTTTACATAAGTGCGTATATAGGGTTTACTGCCAAGCGTGGTTTGTAAGTAACAATAGTGGCAATGCCCCATGCAGCCTGTAGCCAACGGAATAGCATATTCTGCTGAAGGTTTAGATGTATCAAATTTAAGTGTCTTTCTTAGTCCTACTACGAGGGTTGATTTTGCATTTCGGTATTTCTGATTTTCATTCTCTCCTGGTAAATCACGAATCTGGTTATGTGAGGTAGTTTCTCTGATTTCAAGGTTTAATTTTTCAAATTTGTCTTTCAGTTCTCTTCCAAGCGGGTATTCTAAGGCTCTCGGTTCAAAATACACTAATTGAGGCATAAAAGGTTCCAAATTGATTCCTCTTTTCAATCTTTTTTTATAGTATGAGCAATTATATTATTAACATGGTTCATAATTTGTTTATATTTTGTCTACAAATTGTTCACCTTACTACTCTTTTTCTTCATATCATCAACACAATAATTTCCTATACTTAATCTATTAATTAGTTAATGTTGATTAACGGGTAAAGGCAGGGAACTTTTATGAGCATAAAAAGCGAAAGCATAAAGGTGTATGAGATGACTTGTACAACCTGTGAGAAGCGGGTTGAACGGACAGTAAAGAAATTAGAGGGTGTAGTAAATGTTAAAGCAAGCTTTAGTGGTCAATTTGCGGAGATTGAATATGATGATGAACTATGCAGTTTAAATATAGTAAAAGCAGCCATTCAAAGTGTTGGCTATAGCACAGAAAAGTCTAATGACTATAAGTTTATCGGCATTTTCATCGCGGCGGCAGCCGTCGTCCTGCTTGGAGTTAATTCTGGAACTTATGATATGGAATCACAGCTTATTAATGCCTCATATGCGGTATTATTTGTTGCAGGTGTAATCACTTCTATTCATTGCGTTGGAATGTGCGGCGGGATTATGCTCTCACAAAGTATTGGAAAAGAGAGCAAGAATAAATTTGAAGCGATAAAACCAGCACTTTTGTATAACGCTGGCAGAGTGGCTGCATATACCATTCTAGGCGGCGTGATTGGTGCAATTGGTTCTGTTTTTGCTCTATCCATTAACGCCAAAGCAGGACTACAGTTATTTGCCGGTATATTCATGATAATGATGGGGTTTAATATGGCAGGGTTTAAGGCTTTTAGGAAATTCCACATTAAGCTGCCTAATGTTGCCTGTAGAGCAATGAGTAAACCGAGAGCCCCGTTTTTTGTCGGGCTTCTAAATGGGTTAATGCCATGTGGTCCATTACAAACGATGCAAATATTTGCTCTTGGAACTGGGAGTGCCGCAGCTGGTGCGTTATCAATGTTTATGTTTTCAATCGGTACTGTCCCATTAATGCTGACATTTGGAGCTTTGTCAGGATTATTAAGTAAAGGGTATACAAAGAAAATCCTAAAATTCAGCGGTGTTTTAATTATTATGCTTGGTCTTATTATGAGTAATAGAGGGCTTGCTCTCGCCGGTATGAATTTAAGCCCGATGGCTATTATGGCTAATATTGGTGCCTTTGGTGAGACAAGCGCCTCATCAGACCCATCTAATGCGATTAAAGCAACCATTCAAGATGGTGTTCAGGTTTTGAATATGACTGCGAATGTATATGGCTATACTCCCAAAACTCTTTATGTCCAAAAAGGGATGCCGCTTAAATGGGTTGTAGAAGGCGAAGAAATTACTGGCTGTAATAATACCATTGTAGTTCCTGATATGAATATTCAACAGAAGCTGCAAAGCGGCAATAATCTAATTGAATTCACACCTGGGGAAGAAGATTTAAACTTTAGCTGTTGGATGGGAATGAAACGTGGAGTAATTAAGGTGGTAGATGATCTTGAAGCAATTACAGCTTCAAGCAGTGACGGAGAGGGACTTGATTCAGCTGTAACTGCTCCAGCGGCGGTTCCTGTAAAGCCTAGTATCTACGGAAATGATTTTAGTAAGGTAGCAACGGATCGTTTAGTTAAAAAGGCTGAAGTGACTGCAAACGGGCAGACAATTGCCATTAAAGGAACTGGATACGAGTTTGAGCCGCTTATAATAATAGTGAATAAAGAAATAAATACAAAAATGGCATTAGATTTAACTGCCTTTGATAATGCTGAAGGCTACTTTATGATTTTGAATTCATCAACGAAGCAAATAGTAACAGATTTTACGGGAATTAAAGGAATAAATAATATTGAATTCTCAATTAGTGACAGCGGATCATTCGGTATTTTCTTAAATGAACAAGAATTACTTGGAATCATTGAAGTTGTTGAAGATATTAATACTGTGGATGTTGAAAAGGTTAGAGAGAAATTTATTCAGTAAAAAAAGAGCTTTGGAAATCAATTGATTCCCAAAGCTTTTTTTATCATCTTTTAATTTGTTGTATTAAAATAGACTTTTACTTTCGTTCCTATACCTTCCATACTTTCAACCTCAATCATTGCATTATGGAGCTCTAGTATATTTTTAACGATTGTTAAACCGATGCCATTCCCTTCTATTTGATTCCTGCTTTTATCACCTCTATAAAGCCTTTCAAAAATAAACGGTAAATCCTCTTCCTTAATCCCGATGCCGGTATCTATCACTTCAACAACGATGTGATGCTTATCCTTGTATAGTTTAATACCAACCTTTCCATTAGTATCAGTAAATTTAATAGCATTTGATAATAAATTTATCAATACTTGCTTTATCTTATCTTTATCACCAATAATTTTATATTGTTCATCAGCAGCGATTTCATATTCAAAAGTAATATTCTTATAGTCAGCAGCCTTAAAATAATCATTACTTAAATCAGTAAGTAATCTATCAAGGTGAATCGTTTCATAAATTAGTTTGACGCTTTCTAATTCAAACTCTTTTAAAAGGTTTAAGTCATTTATTAATTTACCAAAGCGGATAACTTCCTCGTTTAAATAATGTAAACCCTCCTTTGAAACTGGTACTACTTCATCCATCATAGCCTCAAGATTATTCTGCAGTACATTTAAAGGCGTTCTAATTTCATGTGTAATATCGGAAACCAGCGTTTTTCTGAGTGTGTCCTGATACTTTAACTTACCTGCAAGGATGTTCACACTCTTTCTTAAATCCTCTAACTCTTTAATATTACTTTTAACATTAGATACTGTATCGAAGTTGCCTTGAGATAAGCTTACAGACATTTTTGCTACTTCCCGAATCGGTGTTGAGAATTGTCTTGAAAAATAAAGACTCAAGCTTACAATGACCATCAGAGTGAGAAATCCGCTAATAATAATACTTTTGTTAATTGATGACTTAAAAGTTAAGTCTTCTTCGGATAAAAGCACAGACGAATATTGTCCAATATCAACAAACCCAACTATCGTACCATCCACTCGAATTTCAAATGTTTTGGTAGTATAAACACCACTATCGTGTCCTGACATTTCTCCAATATGAATTTGGGTTATTAAGTCAGCAGGATCCATTCCCCAGACCGCTTGATTGCTGCTATCTAAAAGGGTCAGACAATAATTCCCCATATTAGCCTCGTGCATTAATTCTACTCCTGTATCTGCGGACCATTTCCCTTCCCTTTTATAGGCTTCCTCAAAATAAGAAACAATTCTTTCATATCTTTTGTTTTGAATATCAATCATGTATTCGTTAAATTTATTAGAAACTGTCAAGTTGACAAAAACGGTAACTAACAGGATAGCTGCCACTGCTGATAGCACCAATAACAAACTCAATCTTCTATTGATGGTTTGCACTTACCTCTCACCGCCAAATTTATAGCCAGCTTTCATTACCGTAACAATATATTTAGGGTTCCTTGTGTCTTTTTCTATCTTTTTACGAATATTTTTTATATGAACATCAATCGTCCGATCATAGCCGCAAAAATCAACACCAAAAACTTTGTCAATCAATTGCTCTCTAGATAATACATTTCCTTTAGCGGTAACGAGGGCACAAATAAGATCAAACTCATTAGGTGTAAACGGAATCTCTTGTGACAATATTCTAACAGACCTTTTATCACAATCTATCACCAAATAGCCATCATCAAAAATCACGTTTGAAGATGGAAACTTTGAGCCAATTCTCCTGAATAAAGCATTGACTCTAGCGGTAAGCTCTCTAGGGCTGAAAGGCTTTACCAAGTATTCATCTGCACCAATATTTAATCCATCAATTTTGTCATTTAAGGAGCCTTTGGCTGTAAGCATAAAGATATGGACATCGGATGTTTGACGAATTATTTTACAAACCTCTTCACCGCTAATATCAGGAAGCATTAAATCTAGTATAATTAAGTTAATATCTTCGGTTTTAAATACATCTAGCCCTTTTAATCCGCTTGTAACACTAGCGACTCTATATCCTTCATTTTCTAAATAGCCTTTAACAACAGTTGATACACTTTGCTCGTCTTCAATTAGTAATATTTGATTCATGCTATTTCACCCAACTTATCAAAATGGATTCCTTATAAAATAAGTATAAGAGTTAAAGATAGTGAAAAATGTGAAAAAGGCTGACAATTATGTGTCAGCCTTTTAGTATTATTATGAATTTCCCATCTATAGTTTTACTTTTTGCAAACGTAAAGCATTAAGAACAACGGATACAGAACTAAATGCCATTGCTGCACCTGCCAGCCATGGGGCTAAGAAGCCTAACGCAGCAAATGGTATGCCAAGTGAATTATAGGCAAGTGCCCAGAATAGATTTTGCTTAATATTCGTGATAGTCTTCTTACTCATAAAGATTGCGTCTGCAATGCTATTTAAATCCCCGCGAATAAGTGTGATATCAGCAGCCTCCATCGCTACATCTGTCCCAGTTCCAATAGCCATCCCAATATCAGCAACTGCCAGGGCCGGGGCATCGTTTATCCCATCCCCAACCATCGCGACTTTCTTTCCTTGTGCCTGTAATTTTTTAATTTCATCTGCCTTGCCCTCTGGAAGAACCTCTGCAATCACATGATCAATTCCAGCTTGTTTTGCGATTGCAAGTGCAGTCTGCTGGTTATCACCAGTTATCATAATGACATCAAGTCCCTTAGTTTTAAGGCGGTTAATCGCACTCTTCGAGGTTTCTTTAATGGTATCAGCCACAGCAACAGTACCTGCGTATTGACCGTTGATAGCGGCAAGCATAGCTGTCTTTCCTGCCTTTTCTAATTCATCCATTTTTTCAAAAGCGGCGGAGGCATCCACATTAAACTTATTCATTAGTTTTCTTGTACCAACTAATAATTCTTTATCATCAACCATTGCTTTAATGCCAAAGCCAGGAATTGCTTCAAATTCAGAAATATCTTTAAAGGTAATTCCTTTATCTTTTATCCCTTGGACAATTGCTTGTGCTAACGGATGCTCCGATTGCTTTTCAGCGGATCCAATCAATGCTAAGAATTCTTCCTCGTTAAACATTTTGTCTGTAATTACATCCGTTAACACAGGTGTACCATTTGTTACTGTCCCGGTTTTATCCAATACAACGGTTGTGATTCGGTGGGTCATTTCCAAATGTTCTCCACCTTTAAAGAGAATTCCAAATTCTGCAGCTCTTCCCGATCCTGCCATTATGGATGTTGGTGTTGCTAATCCTAATGCACATGGGCAGGCAATAACAAGTACAGCGATCATTTTTTCTAATGCCTCTCCAAAGTCACCAGGAGTAATCCACACAAACCAGATAATAAACGTTAAAACGGCGATTCCAACTACGATTGGTACAAATAATCCAGATATTTGATCTGCAAGTCTTTGGATTGGTGCCTTTGAACCTTGTGCATCTTCAACCACTTTAATAATTTGCGCTAGTGCTGTGTCTCTGCCGACCTTTTTTGCCTCAACTTTTAAAAATCCATTTTTGTTAAGAGTGGCTCCAATGACACCGTCGCCAATCGACTTATCAACAGGAACACTTTCTCCGGTAAGCATGGATTCATCAATGGCTGAATTCCCCTCAATGATGATTCCGTCTACAGGTATTTTTTCACCTGGCTTGATGAGGAGAATATCTCCAACAGCAACTTCTTCTAGTGGGATTTCTAGTTCTTGCCCGCCTCTTTCAACAGTGGCAGTTTTGGCTTGAAGACCCATTAATTTTTTGATGGCTTCTGATGAACGACCTTTTGCTTTCGCTTCGAAGAGCTTACCTAAGATAATTAAGGTAATTAATACGGAACTTGTTTCATAATAAAGCTCCATACCATGTGCGTCTTCCGTAAGAGACATGATTGATAAATACAAACTGTAAAAATAGGCTGCGGACGTACCCAAAGCAACTAGTACATCCATATTTGCACTCTTGTTTCTGAGCGCCTTATAGGCTCCGATGTAAAACTGGGCACCAATAATAAACTGAACAGGAGTAGCTAATGCAAGCTGTACCCATGGATTCATAAACGCTTCAGGAACCCAAAAAAAGGATGTAAATGAAAAATGTCCTACCATGGCCCATAACAAGGGAAGGGACAGTATGGCAGCAAAAATAAATTTGCCACTTTGCTTTTTAATTTCTTGTTGGCGATGATCGGTTGATTCCTTTACATCTTCTTTTATATGAGCTCCATAACCAAGCTTTTCAACTTTTTTGATTATGTCACTCGGTGTTAACACAGAACCATTGTATTCAACGGTCGCTTTCTCAAGTGCAAGATTTACATTTGCCTTTACGACACCATCCAACTTATTTAATCCTTTTTCTATTCTTGTTGAACATGCTGCACAGGTCATTCCAGTAATATCGAATTCTGCTTTTTCGGTAACCACATCATAACCCAGGTCTCTTATCTTTTTTTCAATATCTTCTACGTTAAGTTTTTGTGGATCGTATTTAATAGCGGATTTTTCCAACGCTAGATTTACGGTTGCGTTTTCTATACCTTCTAATTTATTTAATCCCTTTTCAATCCTTAAGGCACAAGCTGCACAGGTCATGCCAGAAATTTGTAAATTGGTTTCTTTTAAAGCTTGAGACATAAAAGCCACCCCTTTATACCCTGTATGGGTATAATTAATTTGAAAAAGAACGTGCTATTCAGTTAGCACGTGTTTTCTTCTTTATTACTCTACGTCGTAACCTTGATCATCAATGGTTTCTTTGATTTTATCAAGTGTTACCTCTTGATTGTTATATTCTACATCCACAGTTTTAGCTTTTAAATTAACTTTCACAGAGCTGACTCCGTTAAGTTCACCGACACTGCCTTCAACTGCTTTGACACAATGATCGCAAGACATTCCTTGTACGTTTAAAGTTACTTTTTCCATTATATATACATCCTTTCGTTATAAGTAATTTTGTTTACCTAGATATTCAGGTAAGGTTCTTAATTATATTTAACCATACCCCCCTACCCTATGTAAAGTGATTTTTATATTTTTATCTTATTATTTTTCAACTTTCACATTTTGTTCATATAGCCATATTTTTATCCAAGAAAGCTGCTACAAAGACCAATAGGTAAAGGTGTCAAATATCCCTAATAAAATAATAAATATCCCTGAAACCCTTTGTATGGCGGCACCGAAATTTCTTCCCTTTTTCATTAATAGCCCGCCTCCACCGAGGTACCAAATAATGAAAATAAATAAAATTAACGGGAGCGCAGTACCAAAAGCAAATATGGATGGAAGGATAAAACCATAAGAGCTGGACAATACAACCGGCATTAAGGTAACAAAAAACAGAATAAACATCGTTGGGCAAAAAGCAAGTGAAAAACTGAAACCAAGCATAAAGGAACCAAAGGGGGTTTCGCTGTTGTAATCTTTAGCTCCTTTAAATAAATTGATTGTTCCTTGTAGTTTTATGAATCCTAACATGTACAAACCTACAATAATTAGCAGCGGTCCCATAATTTTACGGTTCCATGGGAAATACGATATTAGACTATCTTGAATTTCTCTTCCTACTAGCCATACCAGCCCGCCTAATAATGTGAAGGCAGCTATCTTCCCTAAAGTGAAGAAGATAATATCCTTCCAAACAATTTTTTGTTGAAAAGATCGGTTACCATATAGTGTCAAGGCACTGATGTTTCCAGTAAGCTGACATGGTGCCAAAGCTCCCACTATTCCTAGAAGTAAGGCAAATAAGATTGGCCAAGATTCCAGATTATTGGCGATGATAAAAAACGGTTTGCTTACAAATGAACTGAATTGACTCATAAGATTGTACATGGATTCACCTAATTTTTCCTTTAATGATAAAAAGGACTTTTCCTAAGTTAATACTATAACAATAGTAGTCAGATATTATGAAGAACATATGAAGAGTTTTTGACAATTCTGAGGCGGTTTTTACCATATGAAAGTACCGGTGCTTTCAATGGTCTATTTAATCTCTACTACATATGGAAATACAAATACTTTGCCGTTAAATTTAAACTCTGCCCATATCTTATATATCCCCGGTTCTGAAAATTTTGTAGAGAATACAGGTTTATTTCCTTCTAGAGGATGAACGTGAACGTAATTTTGACCTTTTTGATCAAGGATTACGACATGTCCTAATGCTCCGAGATACTGCTCTGGGGTATCTCCTCCTAAATCAAATGTAAGTTGGATGTCCTCATTTACTTTTAATGCACTTGGAAACAGTTTAACTGTATGGCCACCAGCTTCCTTTGTTAATTCCGAATCAACCGTTAGAGAATCTTCCTTATGTTCTGTATGATGTTCCCCTACCATGAATGATATAGGTGTTACCTTATACTTCTTGCCTTTTGGTTTAATATCAACAAATGCTTTATACTCGCCTGCTGGTAATAAATGAGGTACTTTGAACACTCCAGGCTCGTAGGTTTGAGGATGTAAATGGTGATACTCCTTCAAATCGGAGCTGACAACAATTAAATGCAGCAGTTTTTCGTGATTTACTTCTAAATCTGATACAGGGTTTCCTTTTAAATCATTTATATTAATAATTAAATCATTATTTAAAACTTGTAAATCTGTAATGACTTCACTTTCACTATCGTGGTTATCTCTGTTTTCTTCATGTTCATGACCTTGAGAAGTCTCTGCCTCTTGTTCGTGTGGTACCGTTGTATCATTATGAGAATCTGTTTCGTCTGTAAAAGAAGCATAAACATAATAACCTCCCACGACAACCAACAGATATACTAATGCAGAAAAAGCCCATTTTTTCATTTGATTTCACTCCTTAATACCTATATAGGGTATATTTTTTCTAAAAATATAGCGTGCTAATTTAAAGCACACGTTTTTTAAAGATTGTCTTTGGTTTAAAACTAATCCAACATGAAAACATTGTAAATCAGCTGATATAGAAATTATATTATACCCTGGTACGGTATGTAAAGAGATTGATTTACATTTTCTTAATAATTTAGGAGGTTGTTTTAGGTGAATAATTGGAAAAATACAGATAAACTTATCTTATAAAACTTGAAATTCAAAGGGGGATTTATGAAACAAACTAAACTTACTTTACTAATAGAAATCTTAATTGTTTCTACCAAACTTGGGCTAACCTCATTTGGCGGTCCAATTGCTCATTTAGGATATTTTCATGAGGAATATGTTCGGAAGAGAAAGTGGCTTGATGACCAGCGATATGCTAATTTAGTGGCTCTTTGTCAATTCTTACCCGGTCCAGCTAGTAGTCAGGTTGGAATAGGGATAGGAGTGATGCGCGGCGGTTTGTTAGGAGGTATTTTAGCTTTTGCTGGTTTTACAATCCCATCAGTCGTCATTCTGATCCTTTTTGCCCTTTTCCTAAATGAATTGGATATTGGAAATGCCGGCTGGATTCACGGGTTAAAAATTGTAGCAGTTGCCGTCGTAGCTCACGCTATTTTAGGGATGGCACAAAAGTTAACTCCTGACCTTTCTCGAAAAGCAATTGCTTTACTCGCTTTAATATGTACCCTGTTATGGCAAACAGCATATACACAGGTAAGTGTAATCCTAATCGCGGCAGTCGCAGGTTTTATTATTTTTAAGGGGCAGAATGAGGATTCTACAGCTGCTATACAGGTCCCGCTTTCTCGGAGATTTGCATTCATTTGTTTAGGTTTATTTTTCGGTTTATTGATTGTCCTTCCTATTGTAAGAGAGCTTACTGCTTCTAGTTGGGTGGCGATGTTTGATAGTTTTTATCGTTCAGGCTCTTTGGTCTTTGGAGGAGGGCATGTTGTTTTACCGTTGCTGGAACGTGAATTTGTTCCAGGTGGGTGGCTCAGTAAAGAAGCGTTTTTAGCAGGATATGGCGCAGCACAGGCTGTACCTGGACCTTTGTTTACTTTTGCTGCCTATATTGGTGCTGTAATGGATGGGTGGGCTGGAGGTTTGCTGGCCACCTTTGCAATCTTTCTCCCAGCGTTTTTACTTGTTTTAGGAACGTTGCCTTTTTGGGAAAGTTTAAGCCGTAATCCAAAAATTAAAGGTGCATTAATGGGTGTAAATGCAGCTGTTGTCGGTATTTTAATTTCTGCTTTTTATACTCCAATTTGGACTAGTTCTATTCTAGATCCAATGGATTTCGCTTTTGCTGCCCTATTGTTTAGTATGCTTGCTTATTGGAAACTGCCGCCTTGGGTGATTGTGGTTACAGGAATTATTGGGGGTTACCTGCTTAGTTTGATTGGATAATTATTGTAGAAAAAGAGGATGCCCATGGGACATCCTCTTTTATTATTTTTTATAAACCACATTTAAGCTGTGTACCACAGTTAGAACATGTATTACAGCCGCCGATTTCTTTAACTTTTCCTTTGCGGCAGACAGGACATGTGTTTCCAACTTCAGAGCCAATCGTTACATCTGTTGAACGAAGGTCACTAATGGTATCAACAAGAACCACGTGCTGCTTCGTTTTTTCTGTGAATGTTGGAATCTCGTTTTCTTCTGCTTTTAGGGTAAGAACTTGTGAATCACGTGAACCATCCACATAGACTGTGCCACCCTTAGCTCCGCCTTTGTAAAGACGTTCGTAAACTTTTTCCACTTGTTCCACACTATATCCTTGAGGGGCATTAACAGTTTTACTGATTGAGCTGTCAATCCATCGCTGAATAACACATTGAACATCTGCATGTGCTTCAGGTGCAAGTTCCATCGCTGAAACAAACCAACTTGGAAGATTATCTGGATCTGCTTCCGGGTGTTTATCAAGGTATTCTTGAACGATATCAGCCTTCACTTCGATAAATTTCCCTAAACGTCCGCTTCGGAAATACGAGAATGAGAAATAAGGTTCAAGGCCTGTGGAAACCCCAACCATTGTACCAGTTGATCCTGTAGGAGCAACAGTTAGCAAATGTGAATTTCTTATTCCATTTTCTAATATAGATTGACGGACATCTTCAGGCATTTTTTTCATATACCCTGTTTCGATAAATGCTTGGCGTAAACGGTGCGTTTCTTCGCGTGTTTCACCGTTTAAGAATGGGAAGCTTCCCTTTTCTTTTGCAAGTTCTACTGATGTCTTATATGCAGTAGTTGCAATTACTTCAAAAACTTGATCAACAAGTTTATTACCTTCTTCTGAGCCATAAACCGTTTCACAATAGATTAGCATATCATGCAAGCCCATTACACCAAGACCTACACGGCGCTCGCCAAGAGCCTGTTTTTTATTTTCTTCAAGGAAGTATGGCGTAGCATTAATAACGTTATCCTGCATTCTAACGCCTACTGCTACAGTCTTCTTTAACTTCTCAAAATCAACTGACTTTGTTTCTTTATCAGCCATTTCTGCAAGATTAACCGCTGCAAGGTTACAAACAGAAAATGGTGCGAGAGGCTGCTCTCCACAAGGATTTGTTGCCACGACTTGCTGTCCATATGCTTTTGCATTTGTCATGTCGTTGGCATTATCGATGAAGAATATTCCTGGTTCAGCAGAATAAGTTGCGCAAATGTTAATAAGGTTCCAAAGCTCTTTCGCTTTGATTTTCTTATAAATTCGTACTTTGTAACCAAGTTTTTCCCACTCGCGTACGTCTCCAACTTTATGCCATTCTTCATTGTAAATCTTCATTTCCTCTTTATTGTAGATTTCCACATGTGGGAAACGAAGCTCATACTCACTATCATTTTCAACAGCTTCCATAAATTCTTTTGTCAAACAGATAGAAATATTTGCACCGGTAAGGAATTCTGGATTGTGAACTGTATAGTTACCGCCAGTTTGAAGCTTTTCTTCAGCCTCAGCAATGATATCTTCACCGAAACCACCTAATCCAGGAATTTGTTTGTAGTTAACAATTCCCTGATACATGGCTTTCTCTTGGGCAGTTAACGGAGTTAATTTTAGTTTGTCCTTAGCATGTTTCTTGATTGTTTCATCGTTTGTATTTTCTATTAAGAACCTTAGAATTCTAGGGTTTTGCATTTTTGAAATAATAAATTCAATTACATCTGGGTGCCAGTCCGCAAGCATGATCATCTGAGCACCCCTGCGGGACCCGCCTTGCTCAACTAAGTGTGTTAATTTAGCAATATCATCCAACCACGAAACCGAACCAGATGATTTACCATTTACGCCTCTTGCCAAGGTGTTTCTAGGACGTAGTGTTGACCCATTTGTTCCAACACCGCCGCCGCGGCTCATGATTTCCATTACTTGTTTACGGTGATCTGAGATACCTTCACGTGAGTCTGGAACAAAAGGCATTACATAACAGTTAAAGAACGTTACATCTGTTTCTGCTCCTGCCCCGTAAAGAACACGGCCCGCTGGAATGAAATTCATTGAAACTAGTTCATTGTAGAACTTTTCAAACCACTCAATTCGCTTATCTTCTGTTTCTTCAACAGAAGCAAGACCGGTTGCGTTTCTTTTAGCAATTTGCTCATAAAACAATTCTAGAGGCTTTTCAATCACATCTAATGAGCGCCAAATCAATCCTGTTGATGATTCCTCTGGGTCATCTAGGACACCTCTAAATTCCTCTTCTACTAAAACCTTTGCTTTTTTACTCTCCCAATCAATCTCCATGATGTATCCAAGACCGCGTGCTGGGAATTTTGGATCTTCTTTTATAGTGAGAACAACAAAGTCGCCATTTGTTAGGGTGATTTTTGCAGTATCTTTGAAGGTATAGCGGTCCAACATGACCAGTCGTGAAACACCCTTATGAGTTATTTTCATATCTGGGGTTACCGGGTGCACTTGGGGGAATAAGTGGATATCCTCATTCAACCTTTCAAAATCAATATTCATTTTTTGTCTAAAAACTACAGACATGAGAACAACTCCTTCAAAAATTCTATATCTTGTATGTGATTCTAGTAAGTTTTGCTATATCTAGCTGACTTGATATAAATAAGTTACCATAGGTAGTTATAACAAATCAACATATAGTACCGAAAATATTTTCGACACCACTACATATTGTGTTTAAGGCAAAAATTATAGACTTTGTCAAACTCAAAATAAACTAAAAATAAGAGAATAGCTAAGATATCTATTAATTTTCGGCATAAAACAGGAAAATTTAACAAATTTCGCAGGTTGCGATTTTTTAATGCACAAAAATTCAACGTTAATTAAGGACATTAGTGTTATCGAGAATATAAAAAAAGGTATACTTATTAAAAAAGTTTATTAAGAGGAGGAAAAAATAGATGATAGCACAGATTGACAAAGTTGAAAAGGGCTATGCTGCCACATATGAACGCCATCTTAACTATTCGGTTGAAGAGGTTTGGTCTTATTTAACCGATAACGACAAACTGCCAAAATGGTTTTCAGAGTTACGCGTAGAGGAATTGCGTAAAGGCGGAGTCATTAAATTTGATATGGGGGATGGATCATATGATGAGCTTGCTATCTTAGACTTAAAGGTAAATTCTTTTTTGGAATTCTCCTGGTGGGAAGATACCGTTCGGTTCGAATTGATTGAAGAATCAAATGGGTGTTTATTGCGCCTAATAGAAAAAATACATACAATTACTGACCATACTCCAAGAGACCTTGCCGGCTGGCATGTATGTTTAGATGTCATTGAAGCGTTACTAGATGGCAGAACCATTGAACGTAAAGAAGAATGGAAAGTCTGGTATGAAAGGTATGTTAAGGAAATAGAAAAAGTAACCACTCAATAAAAAAACAGGCGGACCCAAATGGGTGCGCCTGATCATTTATCTTTTGAAGTTCCACTCATCACTTTCATATCGCTCTTTAGCGATTCTATTGACGTATGCAAGTTCTTCTTCGGATAATTGATAGGATTCTAGCTTGATATTCAGTCCCTCTGCAAAGCCTTTATAGAAAGCTTCTTTTGCTTCCTCTAATGTGATTCTTCTTGGACTAATTTCATTAATCGCAACTGCCTTATTTTTAAAAGCAGATCTCATCCTGTCCTTTACTCTTTCACTAGGATATTTAAATAAACTAAATAGCTTATCCTCATCTAAATCTAATAAAATGGAACCATGCTGAAGGATTACTCCCTTTTGCCTTGTTTGTGCACTTCCGGCCACCTTACGGCCTTCTACCACAAGTTCATACCAGCTTGGCGCATCAAAACATACTGCTGAACGAGGGTTCTTAAGTGCACTTCGTTCTTCATCAGTTCTTGGGACGGCAAAGTAAGCTTCTAATCCCAGCTGATGAAAACCTTTTAAGATCCCTTCCGAAATAACACGATAAGCCTCTGTTACGGTTTTAGGCATTTCTGGGTGTTCTTCTGAAACAATAACACTGTATGTAAGCTCATGTTCATGAAGGACGCCGCGGCCGCCTGTGGGTCTTCTAACGAATCCTAATCCATGGGCTTTTACTGCCTCTAGGTCGATTTCCTTCTCAACTTTTTGGAAATATCCAATTGAGAGAGTGGCTGGTTCCCAGCCATAGAAACGGATAACAGGGGGAATTTTCCCTTCACTATGCCAATCAAGTAATGCCTCATCCAACGCCATGTTAAACGATGGAGAACAATTGCCGGAATCTATAAAACGCCAAACCTCTTTTTGCATATAAAAACCTCATCTTTATGTAATTTACTCGCATTTTAGTCTACCAAAATCTGAATTAAATTCAAAACATCAAGTTTCTGGTACAATCAAATGAAATATTTTGTCGTTTATTCTTTATCTTTACTAAATTCACTTATATAATAAAACATAGTGTAACACCCTTGAAAGGAGCAATAGAAATTGAATTCACTTTATGTCCTATTAATCATCATCGTAGCAATTGCAGCGTATTCCGTTTTTACCTACTTTTATCAAAAAAAGATTGTTAAAACGGTAACGGAAGAGGAATTTCGTGCCGGTTATCGGAAAGCACAATTAATCGATGTTCGTGAACCGAACGAATTCGAAGCAGGTCATATTTTAGGAGCCAGAAATATTCCAATTTCACAAATGAGAATGCGAATGAAGGAACTTCGTCCGGATTTACCTGTTTATTTATATGATCAAAACGGATTGCGCAGCGCCAGGGCGGCACAATTTTTGTACCGTAAGGGTTACAAAGATCTCACCCAGCTTCAAGGCGGATTCAAAAAATGGTCTGGTAAAGTTAAATCAAAGAAATAATTCATGAGGGCTTCCTATAATGGGAAGTCTTTTTATATTACCATTATTGGATTGTTCCCTTATTTTCGTCCTGCATGAATTACCGGCACAATAACCTCTTGATTGTTCCCCTATTTCCGTCCCACGTGATTTATCGGCACAATATCCTCTTAATTGTTCCCCTATTTCCACCCCACTTGATTTATCGGCACAATCCCCTCTTAATTGTTCCCCTATTTCCATCCCACCTAATATACCGGCACAATACCCTTCACCACAAACCAAAGGTCAGATTCATCCACCTGAATCTGACCCAGAATTTTTAAGCCTTCTGATATTTTAAAATAGGTTTACGGGCAGCGGTTGCTTCGTCCATACGTCCTACTACAGTTGTATGCGGCGCTTCTTGAACGATTTCTGGATTCTCCTCTGCCTCTTTGGCAATTTGAATCATGATGTCAATGAATGAATCCAATGTCTCTTTAGATTCTGTTTCAGTTGGCTCAATCATGATACATTCTTCCACATTTAATGGGAAGTAGATGGTTGGCGGGTGATAGCCAAAATCAAGCAGGCGTTTTGCAATATCCAACGTACGAACACCTAATTTTTTCTGTCTTCTTCCGCTTAAAACAAATTCATGTTTGCAATGCCTATCAAATGGAAGATCATAATACTCAGCAAGTCTTCTCATCATATAATTTGCATTTAATACAGCATATTCAGTTACCGCTTTTAAGCCATCAGGACCCATTGAACGGATGTAAGTGTAGGCACGAACATTGATTCCAAAGTTTCCATAGTATGGCTTCACGCGGCCGATTGATTGCGGACGGTCATAATCAAATACATACTCTTCTCCGCGTTTCGTAATCACAGGCTTTGGTAAAAACGGAATAAGGTCTGCTTTTACGCCAACAGGGCCTGAACCAGGTCCTCCGCCGCCATGCGGGCCTGTAAAAGTTTTGTGCAGATTCAAGTGAACCACATCAAATCCCATATCTCCAGGTCTAGCTTTTGATAACACTGCATTTAAGTTTGCACCATCATAATAAAGCTTACCGCCGGCTGCGTGGACAATTTCAGCCATTTCCACAATGTTTTCCTCAAAAAGTCCAAGCGTATTTGGGTTGGTTAACATTAAGGCAGCTGTATCTTCCCCAACGACCCTTCTTAAGTCCTCAAGGTCAACTAGACCATTTTCATTTGATTTAACCGTAATTGTTTCAAGACCTGCAACGGTAGCTGAGGCTGGGTTTGTTCCATGTGCTGAATCTGGAACGATAACCTTTGTACGCTTCAGATCCCCATTTGCTTCATGGTAAGCACGAATCATCATTAACCCCGTCCATTCCCCATGAGCACCAGCAGCTGGCTGTAAAGTTACTTCATCCATTCCGGTAATTTCAATTAAGTGCTCCTGCAAATCATACAAAAGTTCAAGAGCACCTTGGACAGAGCTTTCGTCCTGTAATGGATGAACATGCGCAAATCCATTAAAACGAGCTACGTTTTCATTGATTTTTGGATTGTATTTCATGGTACAAGATCCTAATGGATAAAAACCAGAATCAACACCATGATTTCTTCTTGATAAAGCAGTGTAATGACGCATAATATCAAGCTCTGAAACCTCCGGAAGCTCTGGCTCCTCGCTGCGCAGGTATCCTTCAGGCAGAAGGCTGCTAAGGTCTAATTCAGGAACATCCATTTCAGGGAGGCTGTATCCAATTCTTCCTGGTGTACTAGATTCAAAAATGAGTGCCTGGTCTTGGTTATGCATGCAAATCCCCCAATTCTTTCACTAGAGTATCAATTTCTTCCTTCGTTCTTTGCTCTGTTACAGCAACAAGCATATGGTTGGAAAGCTCCGGATAGTCACGTCCTAAATCATAACCGCCGATAATTCCATTTTGTAACAAGGCTTGATTGATTTCTTTTACTGGTTTGTTTAATTTCACAACAAATTCATTGAAGGAGTGTCCATCATAGACAATATCAAAGCCAGCTTCTTTAAATACAGTTTTTGCGTAGTGTGCCTTTTGCAGGTTAGCTGCAGCCATTTCACGTACGCCTTTTTTACCAAGGGCTGTCATGGCAACCGATGCTGCTAAAGCATTTAACGCTTGGTTGGAACAAATATTTGATGTCGCTTTATCACGACGTATGTGTTGTTCACGAGCTTGTAGTGTTAATACAAATCCACGGCGTCCTTGATCATCTTGAGTCTGACCGACAAGACGTCCTGGTACCTTACGCATTAACTTATTGGTTACCGCAAAATAACCGCAGTGTGGTCCGCCAAATGCTGTTGGGATTCCAAACGGCTGTGCATCCCCAATAACTATATCTGCACCGAACTTCCCTGGAGGTGTTAAAACTCCCAGAGATAGCGGATTGCTTGAAACAACGAATAATGACTTATTAGCATGGATAATTTCTTCAAGTTCTTTTAAAGGTTCAATTCTTCCGAAGAAATTTGGGTACTGAACAATTACAGCTGCAATTTCTTCATTTGCCAATTCCTTTAATGCTTCAATATCTGTAATGCCATTATTAACTGGCACTTCAATCACATCAAGATACTGACCTTTTGCATAAGTTTTTAGGACTTCCTTTGACTCTGGGTGAACAGCTCCGGATACAATAATTTTTTTACGTTTCGTATGACCCGCACTCAACATCGCAGCCTCTGCTAATGCGGTGCCTCCGTCATACATGGAGGAGTTTGCTACATCCATTCCAGTTAACTCACAAATCATCGTCTGGAATTCAAAAATGGCTTGCAGTTCACCTTGAGAGATTTCTGGCTGATAAGGTGTATACGCTGTATAAAATTCAGAACGGGAAATCACATGGTCTACGATTACTGGCATGTAGTGGTCATATATACCTGCTCCCAGAAAGGATACATTTGTTTTTAAATCTGCATTACGAGATGCCATTTGAAAGAGTTCTTTCATCAAAGAAGTCTCAGATTTTGCCGCTTTGATTTTGTATTCACCTTTGAATCTAACTTTTTCAGGAATATCGCTGAATAACTCATCAACGGAGTTAACGCCAATTGTTTCGAGCATTGCCTTTTTATCTTCTTCAGTCATAGGTAAATATCGATGTTTCATAAACCTAATCTCCCCTCGTGTTTACTTTTCTCGTTTATAAAAAGGTGTTGGTACGACTTTTGCCTTTAAACGTTTACCGCGAATCTCAACCTCAACTTCTGAATCAAGACCTGCATATTCATTCTTAATTAGGACAAGTCCAATATTCTTCTTTAATGATGGTGACTGCGTTCCGGTTGTCACTTCACCAATAAGTTCGTCACCTTTAAAGACAGGGTAACCATGACGTGGAATACCACGGTCAATCATTTCAATCCCTGCTAATTTTCTCGCTGCACCCTTTTCCTTTTGCTGCTTAAGAGCTTCTTTACCAATAAAATCTGCTTCTTTATTTAACTTTACAGCAAAGCCAATACCCGCTTCTAATGGGGAGATTTCAGGAGACAATTCTTGACCATAAAGAGCTAAAGTTGCCTCAAAGCGAAGTGTATCCCGAGAACCCAGCCCACATGGAGCAACTCCATCCTCTTCTCCAGCAGATAAAATCGCCTTCCACAGTTCAACCGCGTCGGATGCATTGCAATATATTTCAAAGCCATCCTCACCTGTATAGCCCGTTCGTGAGACTAGAGCATTTTTTCCATTAATTTTTACTTCTTGTTGGAACTTGAAGAATCCAATTGTACTTAAATCGGTATCATCTGCAAGCTTTTGAAGTACTTTTTCAGCAAGCGGACCCTGAAGTGCTAATTGCGCCATTTTTTCAGATAAATTATCGATCGATACATTACCATCTAAATGATCTTCTAACCACTTAAAATCCTTCTCAATATTTGAAGCATTCACAACAAGTAAATAATGATTGTCTTCTATTTTATAAACGAGCAGGTCATCAACGGTACCGCCATTTTCATAGCACATTGCATTGTACTGTGCACCGCCGTTTTTAATTTTTGAAATATCATTGGTTAACATCTTTTGCAAGTAGTTTAAGCTGTCAGGTCCCTTTACCTCGACCTCTCCCATATGAGAAACATCAAAAAGTCCCGCCTTTGTACGGACTGCTTCATGTTCCTCCTTGATGCTTGAGAATTGAACAGGAAGCTCCCAGCCTCCAAAATCAATCGTTTTTCCACCATATTCCTTATATACTTCATATAGCGGTGTGCGTTTTAATTCAGTCATCAATAATCCCCCTTCGACATAAGATGTTGTTCATTCGCTGTTTCCAATTTTTGGACTAAGTGCTGTAAAACAAAAAAAGGACAGAGACCTCCCTTTAACAAAAAAGAAGGTCTCTGTCCTTGCACCTGAAAGTTTACCTAATCTCGGCTTTCCCCTTTGGTGGCTGCTCTTTTTAGTCAGCACTCTCCAGAGCTGCGTCAAACAAGAGTTCTTTTGCCTGAGAGATTCACACATTGTGCTTGCTCCTTCGGCGCTACATTTGTAGTCTCTCCCCTTGTCATCATCCGCATTATAATATTTTCACATTCGGGTCATACTAAAATATACATCTGAAAAAAATTTATTTTATTGAAATAGTTAAAACATTCAAATCTATTACCATCCTACCATTAAAGCATAAGGTGAGCAATAAATTTTTGTGCATTAAGGAGCTGAAAAACATGACTGTTGAAATAGAATTTGATTCCTCCTGGCAGGATGAATTTTTACATAGAATTGAGAACGACGGACCATGGGGAAATTGGGATCTTTTCAAACTGGCAGTTGGCGTTGAAAAACACCTGATTATTCCGGAATTTGAAGGCTTACAAGCACCTAACCATTTACCTAATTTAACACCGCTTCCACACCAGCTCGAAACGGCAAAACAAGTAATAGAGAATATGAATGGAAAGGCCATTCTTGCAGATGAAGTGGGGCTTGGAAAAACAATAGAGGCAGGTCTTATTTTAAAAGAATACATGATTCGTGGACTCGTTAAAAAAGTTCTCATTCTTGTCCCAGCTTCTTTAGTAACTCAATGGGCTTATGAATTGAACAGTAAGTTTTTTATACCTGCTGTTTCTCAAAAGAAAAGCTATGTTTGGGAACAATGTGATGTTGTGGTTTCTTCAATCGATACAGCAAAACGGGATCCGCACCGAGATATTATCTATAAACAGGACTACGATTTAATCATTATTGATGAAGCACATAAACTAAAGAATAATAAGACAAAAAACTATGAATTTGTTCAAAATCTAAAGAAGAAGTTCTGTCTGCTTCTAACTGCTACACCGATACAAAATCGAATCGGGGAAATTTTCAACCTCGTATCCTTATTAAAACCTGGACATTTAGGCAGTGAAACAGCATTCTTTGAAAAGTACAAACGAGACTCGCGCTCCTTAAATGATAATGAGCATTTAAAAGAGCTGGTCAATAAGGTAATGATTCGTAACCGGCGTGCAGATACGGGTATTGAATGGACTAAAAGACATGTGGAAACCATTCCAATTGAATTTACACCACAAGAAAAAGAATTGTACCAAGCTATCACTGATTTAAAAAGCGAAGGTGATTGGGTTCAAACCAGTGCATTTTCCGTTATGACCTTACAGAGGGAAGCTTGCAGCAGCAGAGAGGCAGTTTTCTATACCCTTAAAAACATGCTGCAGAAAAAAGAAAACCCAACGAAAGAATTTGAGGAACAGATTCAAAATTTAATCTCAAAAGTGGAAGCCGTTTCAACCAACTCAAAGGCAGAAAAGGCTTTGGAGTTGATTCAGAAAATAAATGATAAGGTGATTATTTTTACTGAATACAGAGCAACACAAATGTATCTGCAGTGGTATTTAAAGCAAAACGGGATATCATCCGTGCCATTCCGCGGGGGCTTTAAACGAGGTAAAAAAGACTGGATGCGTGAGCTCTTTCAAAAGCATGCACAGGTGCTCATCGCGACTGAAGCTGGCGGCGAGGGAATTAACCTTCAATTCTGTAATCATATTATTAATTTCGATTTACCGTGGAATCCTATGAGATTGGAGCAAAGAATTGGGAGGATCCATCGTCTTGGTCAGGAAAAGGACGTTATGATCTATAATTTTGCAATCCAGAACACAGTGGAAGAACATATATTAAAACTTCTATATGAAAAAATTGAACTATTTGAAAAGGTAATAGGTGACTTAGACGATATTTTAACGAAGTTGGACTTTGGAAATATTGAAGATCATTTAATTGATATATTCGGACAATCTTGCTCCGAGGGTGAAATGAGAATTAAGATGGAAAATCTTACATCAATGATTGATTTGGCTAAAGATATGCAGAAGGAGGATTCACATGCAGCAGCTGGAAATTCATAACTTTCTTATACGCTATTTTCAGGCAAATGAATGTGAAATAACAGAAAATGGCCCAGGCTACTTAACTGTTCAATTAACAATTGAGCTTGATAAGGAATTAATGAATCGTCCTTTTTATTGGCATTATTTAGAAAAAACCGGCGGGATAGCTAATCCAATGAAACTTACTTTTATTACCAACCCACAGATCGCACCGGAACATATTAAGGGAGAAACAGTTCATTTTGGTTCTCCTCGTTTGCACCAAATTTTTCAATCAACCAAAAAGCTGGCCAGCTACATCAGGCTTTATGAGAATCACCGTAATGGCCAACAACAAACTCCATTAATGCCTTGGCTTTGTATGAATGTTAAAATTTCGTATCAATGCGACCGTAAGCGGGACATTTATAAATCAATCGGTCTGCAGCTCATTAATGGACAAATGATTGAGGATTTTCATGAAAGACTACAGAATGTTCAATTGACACCGAAAATACCGGATTATTCGTTTACACTTTCACCACTTGTTAAGCCAAAAAGCGGAATGTCCCGTATCGAAAACTATTTGAAAGCTGTGATTAATGAAGATGATCATGCTTGGGCAGAGGATGCCCGGAAACGCTGGGAGCAAGATTTACGTCTTTTGGATCATTTTTATGAGGATGCAGAAGAAGAAAATGAAAGTTATGAAACGGAGAAAAAGGCATTACAAGACCAATATGAACCTAAAATAAACATTTCATTTATTAATGGAGGATTATTTTATTTAACTGATAATGCTGTATAAAAGAGTAAAGAAGCAGGCTTATGCCTGCTCCTTTACTCTTTTCTTCTTCTGTTCTTAATTTCAATATAAAATATATAGGGAAGAATCCCGAACCAACGATACCAAAAGGACGCTCTTGTTTGTTTACGTTCCTCGCGGAGCCGTTTTCGTTCATCTTTCGGCTGGTCCGCATATTTAACAAGAGTTTGAGTCATATATTTTACATAATCATTCGTTTTCATGGACTCACCTGCCTTTATTCTTCACTAAAAGTATGTCCATGTTTTAATTTTTCAAACAACTTTCCTACTTAATAAATTTCAGTCCACTTTATCATTTTATTTGAAGAGATATCGAAAAAGCCGCGTCCTACTATCGTTACACCTGTATGCATTCTCAGAGTGAAGTTGATTTTTTGAATAGTTCCAACTGGAAGTTCCGCTTGAAATTCCATGCTGCCGTTTAAATAAGAAAAAGTACCTTTGGGTGGAATGACACCACCTGATTTCATGATTTCTTCTACTTTTTTAACCGATGAATGAAAATAATACTCCTCTTGCAAAATTAGGTTTGTTTCATAAGCAAGCTTCCTTTCGGTTAACAGTTGTTCTACACGAAAAGAGAAAAGTAAAAGAAATAGGATTAGCACAGCTAATGTTAATGGGTATGTAAATCCCAGTTCATTATTCTTCATCCGTTTGGAAACCATTGAATATAAGGAAACACCATTACAATATATTCTTTTCCCCAGACATCTTTTACCTTAATCTTCACGGAATTATTTATCCTGGTAAAAGTAACGGATAATACATTTTGCAGCAACGTCTCATGCCCCAAGGAATTCACACGCCTTCTTATGTTACTCCCATATTTCTCGTAGGTAATCGTCTCATTATTATTCGTTAACACCAATCTCCCTGATACCACCTCGGCTTTTGAGCTTATTCGAATTTCTTTTTTAATTTGGCTGCAAAATACATCCCACTCCATCTCCTGAAGCCTTACACTCGAATCTTTGTTGTATAAAACGATTTGAAGAATAGGAATCATGAAAAATACAATGGTTATAAAAATTGAAAAGGCAAAAAGCACTTCAATTAGTGTAAAGGCGTTTTCATTCTGGCACTTTACAAATCTCTGTTTTGGGAAGGAAGGACGTTTCAACAACGGTTACACACACCACCTTCCCTCTATAGCCTGACGAATAATTCCAATTAACCTTATATTCAGTTCCATTATGAAATATAGAATAATTCGAATTTGTTCTATCCTCTGTTAAATTTGCTTGGAGTTCTTCAAATAAAAACTGTTCAGCCATTTTATCCCTAATATGCTGTTGAGGTTGTTTGAATAAATCCATTAATAATGGCATAAAAAACATGCCCATCATAAACCATGCAGAAAGTGATAATAAGAGTTCTAGTAAAAAAAATCCATCACTCTTCCGTAACATAAAACCGTCCCTTTCCAATCAAAAGAGTTAATCGGTAATCCTTTTGTTGTGTCCGAATAAATAATGTGCCGAATCTGTCTACATTCCCATTTGGATTGAATTTGAAGATTAATTGAATCGACCCTTGGGTAACACGAATGGTTGAAGAATGATTTCTCTCCACCAACGAAATACTGCTTGTACCAATTTTGTACTTGTGCTCATGTTCATAGAAGACAACTTTCACTTCCATCTGATTGGCAATAGCGTATTGTTGACCATAATATAAATCTGCTTTTAATTGGGATATAAAGGCCTTATCAGAAGTTGAATAGTATTGAGGCTTTATGCTAAAGACTGTTATCGAGGAGATGATTAGAAAGATGGAGAGAACTATCAACGATTCAATTAGTGTAAATCCCCTTTGATTGTAAAGCATTTACGTTGTTGGTACTGCGGTTACTTTTCCTTCTGAGTCAATTTTCACATTCTTCGTTCCATTTGGACAACCCGTATCTTCGGCAAGATATCCATCTGATAGTAGATTTTCCATTGTTGGCACCTTATTTTTTTCCATAATATATGACTGCACTTGTGCTTGTACCATTTTCACAAAAGCCTCACAGCCTTTGTTGTTTATATTGGTATTATGTCTGGCCACGTTTGGAATTGTAACAATTAATAAAACAGAGATCACCAGCATAACAATCATCATTTCTACGAGTGTAAAACCTTTTTCATTTTTCATCATTATTCTTTCCTCCATTTTAGTATATTTTTTTTCGTGTTTTGGCTGTCTATATTCCATCTAATAATTGGAACATAGGAAGTAGTATTGCCAGGTACATAGATACAACGAGAAACCCAATAAAAAGATAGAGAACAGGCTGTATCATCTTTAAACTCTTTTCGATTCTTTCTTCCATGTTCACCACACAATGCTGGCTAAAAAGTAGTAATTCTTGTTCCAATTTTCCATTTTCTTGTCCATGTTTTATGATCATTGGGAATTCTCGTTCAAAGAACGGAAAGGAAGATAAAATAGACTCCAGTTTCTCACCAGTTAACAGCTTCTGCTTAATGTCCGAGCCCAGCCTGCTATAAAATGGCTGACTATTATTCTTTTCAAATAAAAGTAAGGCTTCTAACACGGAGATTCCACCTGCTAGAAGGAAGCTGAGTTGGACTGCAAAATAATGGGTAAACAATAATCGAAGAATTCTTCCTGCTATTGGTATTTTTACGAGCTGTGAGCGCTGCTGCAGGACGGAGGTTTTTCGAAATACAAAAACATAATAAATTGCTCCTAATGCCAGCAATGTAAGAAATACAAGCATTACGAATGGAAAGTATTCATCAAAGGAATAAAGTACTTTCATAAAGAAATTTGCTTCAAGACCCATAGAGGAAAAGATACCTGTAAATTTAGGCAGCAATGATTGTTGCACAAACAAAAACAAAATGCCTGTAATAGAGAAAAGCAATGCCGGGTACTGCAGTAGTTTTAATAACTTATTCCTATCTTTCTCCTTTACTAATGCCAGATTACTTCCTTCCAAGAGAGCTTCTGCAAAGCTGCCATGCTGTTCCGCAAAATATACGTAACCAATTAAGTCTTTGTGAAACCTTAATTTATCTAGAACATCGTGAAAAGACACCCCATTTCTCAAATCAATTAAACATTGATAAAGCTCCTCCTTTCGATTCTTAGGTAAATGCAAAGATAAGCTTTCAATTGCTTCTGCAATTGGATATCCCCGGGCCAATAATTCTCCAATCCGTTTTAATAAGAGAGCCTGCTCATTAATAGACCATTTAGTGCGCTTCATGCTCGTACACCAAGCGTTCATATTCGGACTCTTTAATATACCCAAGTGCAATCCCTTTTTTGATTACTTCCCTTACGGTCGTGTACCGTGAAATAATATTTTCTCCTCTGGCTTCTTTCATTGCAGCATTAAGGTTTCTCCCTGATAGCAGTTCAAAAACACTCGCTCTTTTCCATCTTCCATAGGAATAACAAAAGGGTGAACATTCTCCTTTACAATAGGGACATGTTAACTCTACTAATCGCTGTGCAGTTACGGCAATTAAAGTCTGTTCTACCTCTAACCAATTTACACCAAACTCACGGAGACGATATACAGCCCCCTTTGCGTCCCTGGTATGCATTGTGGAGAGTACTAAATGCCCCGTCAACGCTGCTCGCACTGCAATTTTCGCTGTTTCCGCGTCACGGATCTCCCCCACCATAATAATGTCGGGATCATGACGAAGAATCGCCTTTAAACCTGCCGCGTATGTCACACCCGCTTTTTCATTCACTTGTATTTGTAAAACAGAATCGTAGTTTTTTTCGATGGGGTCTTCAAGTGTAATCACATTTCGATGGAAAAGATGTGCGGTTTCATTTAAAAGGGAGTATAAAGTGGTTGTTTTGCCTGAGCCAGTTGGACCTGAGTTTAGGGATAACTTCGTCTTATAATCAAAACACATTAAATTTCTAATAAGTTTTTTCGTCCACCCGCTTAACATTTGAATTCTTCACAATATAATACGTGGCGTAGGCGGAAATACAAAAGAGGTGTGTTTTTATTATGAGAGAAATCAAGCACGTTGCAATTTACTTACGATTATCACGAGATGAAGAAAACAGAGGCATTGATGAAATGTTGGCAAGTCACAGGCACACATTAACCGAACTTTGCAAACAAAATAAATGGTCGTTTGAAACCTTTGAAGAAATCGCCTCGAGCAAAACGATTGAAAAACGTCAGAAAATGGTCGAATTGCTTGAACGAATTAAAGATTATCATTATGACGCTGTAGTTGTGATGGACATAGACCGTCTATCAAGAAATGAATATGATTCTTCCGATATTAAAAAAGAATTGTTTATGTCTGGCACCTTTATTGTTACGCCTACAAAAACATATGACCCTTCAAAAGATGAAGATTCATTACTGCTGGGGATACAATCACTCGTGGCATCCCAAGAATACAAACAAATTCTTAAACGTATGCAACGAGGCAAACGATATGCCAGTACACTCGGTCATTGGGTGAACGGTATTCCTCCATTGGGATATGATAAAAATCCAAAAACCAAAAAATTAGAACCGAATGATAAGGCGGAGCATGTACGATTCATATTTAATGCAATCGTCAATGGCAAGACCGTTTCAGACGTGTATCACGAACTTAATGGTATGGGTATTAAAACAAGGAGCGGTCGTAAGTTTCATTTCAATGCTATTGAGAGAATTGTAAACAATTACGCCTACAAAGGTACAATCGTTAATAATCGAATAATTGGACACCATGACGGTGAGCGCCCAAAGAATGAATGGATAATTGTTGAAAATGTTCACCCAGCCATCATTGACGAAGAAATTTGGGAAAAAGCAAATACGATTGTAAACACATATCGGTTTTCTGCACCGAGGAGCAAAAACAAAATATACCCTACGACAAAATTGATATTTTGTGGCAACTGCGGAAAAGTTCAAGGGGCACAATATCACCCACATATTGATAAATATTATTTGAAAATCTGTGGCAATTGTAAAAATCGTGCTTTTCTATATGAACCGATACTAAAGCAAATCAAGGAATGGATAGGAGATAAACGACAGGAAATTCTAGATTCGATTGTAGACGTAGGCGAAAACGATAATAGCAAAGAAATAGAATACAAGAAAAAGCAATTGGAAAAAGAAATCCGCAAAGTTACACAGGCGCTCGATAATATCGAAATCTTATTTGAGGAATCGGAAATCTCCCTTCAGCAATATCGTGAACGTAAAGCAAAACGAATGGAACAACTGGAACAATTAAACCTCGAATTAGCAAAGGTTGAATCGGAATCGCCACAAGACAAATTATCCGATTTATCGGAAATACTAAAGCGTGTTGATTATCTGCTCGGGAAATGGGTATGCCTCGATGGCGAAGGATTGACCGATGAGGAGGTAAACCGAAGTTTGCATTATATTATTGACCGAATTACATGGACATACGGAAAACAGGATTCTGAACCGAAATTAGAAATCAAATGGAAATAATCAGCCAAAAGGGTCTTGCGTTTCGTGAGACCCTTTTATTTTTATATTTTCATAGCAACTCTTGACAATCCCATTTATGCAAAAAGTGAATATGGTATTAGAACATAACTGCGTAAAATATAATCTATATGCAGTTATGTAATATTGAGATGTGAAAGGACCAACGTTTCTAAATTACGAAAAATTATCAATCATACATTCTTTTATACATTGTTGATTCTAATGGGTTTTTGATAATTTCCGCATAATATTTCCTGATATTGATTGCATAAAAAATTTACCGTTATTTTTATTAACGGTAAACAGCATACGAACATTCATTCGTTGAATATTAATATTCAAAAATGAAAGTGTAGTGTAACACTGTTATACTGTTCTAATACACTAATCCCCGCCCGTACCGAAGAAAAAACACATGAAGAAAGAGAGGACCATGTAGGCATCTGTTGGCACACATGTCACCTATTGGGATTTTTTGGACAAAATAAAAGCATTCCCAAAAGAATGCCTTTAAATCATTACAATGCGTCTTTAACTATTTTAACTAAATCTTCCAGTTTTAATGTTGACCGATAATCTTTAAGCATTTCATCTGATTTTTTAATATGTACATACACTCCATTTTTTGTATCGGCACCAACATAAACATCTGGTTTAGCAATAATCGCACTGACAATTTGCGCTACAGCCACATCTTTGTTTTCCATGATATTCACCTCTCAATTCTTATTGACCCCATATTGCTTTTTTAACGGATTCGCTTACAACATCAACCAATATATCTTTAAAACCTGTAGCAATCTCAGGACCTGTCTTACTTAATATTCGTTTAAATCGTGATTGTGCTACAACTGTTCTAGGTCCGTCTTTGACTAAATCATCAAGCGACATTTTTAGTTGTTCCTGCTCCTCAGGGGTTAATTCGTCAAGTAATTCTGTCAATTCCTTTGCTGCATTCAATTTTTCCGCAATCCATGGGTGTGGTTTACCACAGTGATGGCAATAACTTGGGGGATTCCATCTGCCAACCACCGTAACACCAGGTGTGTGCAACTTTCCTTGAATATTTCCGCCACAATCCGTACATTTGGAAATAATGTCTAATCCACACACACTACAAAATTTTTGATTCGGTTTTGGATGTCTAATGGAAGTAGAATTGAATACATGACCGTTTAAACAAACCTGAGCAGTATCATACCAACTTTCTCCACTGCTATAACGCATATTTTCACCTCCCACTACCAATATTCGACATATGGGACTAATTTCCTGCCAATAAAAAAAGGATATAAACAAATGTTCATATCCATTAGTCTGCTATTCTTTTTTCTGCCATTCATGAATTGCTTCCGCACGTTTTTCTGCTTTTTCTTTGATATATGGAATCCATTTTTCAATTTCAGGGTCTTTTGGCAAGGCATGATAGAACACCATAACTGGCATTGAAAACAATAGGATTATCGCACATATCCCAAGCAGTATCGTTTTTACACATTCATATAATCGTTTCATGCTTTTTCTTCTCTAGCATTTTCAAATCTTCAAGCAGCTCGGGAGTTTCTTCAAAAATATAAATTTGATACCCTTCCTTTTGCTTGTTCCGTTTAGTGTGCAAGAAATTATGATGTAGTCGTACCAGTTCAACGAAAATACGTTTCTTGTAAATGACTTTTTCTTTCATTCGATTCCCTCCCCGTGTGGCATGATCGGTTGCTCCGCAACCGAACATGCCCTATTTATATTCAAAATTCAATCGAAATCAGTTGTTCCCCATTTTAAATCAGCAATTTCCTCGGCCATTTCTGTCTTCATTAATTCAAAAATTTTCGGTAAAAGTGCATATGCTTCTTCTTCCTCGATGACTTTTAAAACATGGTCTACGTCATTATACAATCCCACATCAAATTGCAGCCGCATTGACTCCATCGCTAACCATTCGTCTTGTTTTTCTGGATTAAAAAACAATTCATTCAAAATCCTAATACCAGTTCTCGTCATATCAGCACTCATGTAATCCACTCCTGTTAAACAAACTCTAACCACAGTTCTAATTGTTTCACTGCTTCTTCATTAATTGTCTTCATCGGTTCAAGCAGTATTTCACCTCGCTGCCGCTTTATCTCCTTTGCTAAAAGCGGAATATCTTCAAGCAAACCAAAATCAATAAGGTTCTTTAATGTGTTCATACGAAAGTATTCATTTTCAATGGTGTTAATCTCGAAGTGCTCAACTAACATTTCAACCATAATATCCAACGGATATTCTTTCATGTAATCATCTCCCATAATTAACTGTTACATCAACATTATCGTTGACTACAAAATTGCTGACAATATATTTCCAACTTCGGAAAATTGCGAGATTAAACGTGTTTAGTATCAATTCTACATAGGGTCTATGTAATCCTATTAAAAATTAAATATCGTTAAATGCTGATATGATTCCTTGGGTTTGGTGATTGAAATTTTTAAAGGTTATATCAATAAAAAACACACAAACAACCGCAACTGAGCGTAGCGAAGTTAAGGGAGCAAGCAAGTTGCTTGCGACCCATGCCTGAGCGAGTGCCGAGCGAAGTGCCTGCCAGGGGCTTGTCCGTTGTTCATATAATCAAAATATATTAATTTCCTTTTTATGCCATTACCTACGTTTCGGATTTTTCACAATACAATAGATATTATCAAACCGATTAGTGCTGAGTGTGATTACCACTTTATTACTATAATCATATAAGTTGAGCAGTTCAGTCAGCACTAAAAACATATGGAGGATAATATGATACAAGAATACATTGCTGTTGAACTATGTGAACAATTGTTTGGTGGCATTAAAGAAGCAACCTTTAGGCGGAACAAGGAATATTATTTAGGCGAACTTGAAAAAGAACATAATGTACGCTTTGGGAAACGTGGCAGACATATCACATACATCCTTGACCCTAAGGAACAAACGGAACAACAAAAAGCAGATACGGAGTTTTTTGAAATCCTTGGGTGTGACATTGGTGGGAAAAATATCGAACTAATGAAATTCATACTTAAATCCATCATTGAGCAGAAAATTGTACCTGTACAGGACGAAATTGCTTTACAAGCAAACCGCCTCGGATTATGGGGAACGGATTCTCGGGGGACTGTGAAAAACTACATGGCATTCTTGAAGGATAACGGAATCATAGTTGAACCAATGGAAATTCCAATATGGATTGAGAATCCGATAATAAATCGTGATGGCAAGGAAATATGGATTAAACGGAAGTGTGACCCTGATACTGGGGAAATCTTGCCAACGTTTCACAAACGGATTGTTAAACATTATTATTTTGATTGTGTGAAAAACGAAGCAGGTAAAGTAATCCGCAGGGAACGTGTATCAGATACAACCGCAAGAGCAATCGAAATGGCATTCAACAACCTGTGGACTGAAGCGGAACAACGGGAATTATTATCACTGTACGCATTAGGATACACTGCCATGGAAATGAAGAAAGAACGTAGCAAAGTACAAGCAAGAATCATTCGTGAGATTGGCAGAGAGTTTGGAATGTGTGATTGCATACGGAAGGAAGAACCGATAATCAATCCAACAATCAAACGACAACTGAATGATTACTTTAATCAACAGGATAACGGTGCTTGGGTTCAGTAGGTGTGCCTTAATTTGGGTACACCTTTTCTATTTTGAATCAACAGTGATACGAGCAAATGGGTTCAGTGATGTGCTATTTTTACCCCCCTAGGTCTATTTTTAAAAAGACCTCTAGTTCGCAGGACCAAGTCAAGGTAGCCTCTCGAAAATCAAAAATCCCCATTATTCAGATTTTTCGGATTGAATAAACGCTTCAAAATATCATCAAAAATATTCGTGTTTTCACACATAGAAATCATAGGCAAACCTCACTGTTAATGGTTTCCTATTCCCGTAATTCCCTAAAAGTCATTTTTCAGCAATATGTAATTGAAGATGGTTTTCAACTGTAAAATGGTGATTTTATTATGTATTACTACGGAATCAATGGTCTGCCATACAGACCCTAAGTGATGGAAATTATTTCATATGATTTATTTTCTCGGTCTGCTTAACAATCGAAATAACCTTAATATAATAACTTTGAGGTGAGGCGAGATGGAGAAAATAGCACAAATAAAGGTCGTTGAAATCAACAAACCAACGATTGAAGCAATAAAAAAATATGCGGAATATATCGTTAAAATTGCGGTTCAGAAATGAATCGCTATTATTTTTTTATTGGTTATCCCTAATTTCCCTACTAGTTGGACCAGTAAAAATAATTAAGCCATGCGCATGTTTTAGGAGAGCAAGTAATTTTCTGGTCATACCAGGAAAAAGTGAGAGTTGATGAAAGGGAATCTGTTCTTGCTGGGGCAAAAGTCTAATCACGAGACTTTCTCGGTTGTTAGAAGGAAGAGTTGAAAGTCTAAGACCCATTAGTTTTCCGTCCACCTCACAAAAAATAGCACCACTTTGAGGTCGTCTCCGCTCTCCGATATCCATATTTGCTGTAAATTTAAAATGTGAAATTAATCTGTCGCATTCATCTTTTGGAAGTGACAACCGGGGAATAAGTTTGTTTGTTAAGCGGATTTGAATGAGTGTGTCTTTTTTCCTGGGAACAATGTGTATATCTGTTGCTTGGTTTCTAGCTGCATCTGTTATAATCCTATTTGCTAGTATTTCGATAGCACTTACAATAAATAACACCACCTTTTCTTTTGTCTCTGTTCTTATTCGACACCTTTCAAGCTTTTCCTCTATAAACCTTCTTTTTTGAAAAATATTTTTGTTATTTTGATACATAAAACTACCGAAAAACAACTCTTGACAAACAACCTGTATAGGTATTGTTTAATCTTTGTATAACACAAGTTATCTAACCATTTGGTAATTGTGAACATTTTCTAAACATATAGTGTTAACATTGTTAACCTCATTCCCATGTTTAAATAGCTGTATTATAATTGGGTTAAATTATGGGGGTTCGAGGTGAACAGAGATGGAACAAACATTAAAGATAACAAATGTTTTATCAGATCCAACCAGGTACTACATCTATCAATACATTACGAAACGTCATCAAGAAGTAACAGTACAAGAGGTTGCAGAGAATTTTAATATCCATCCGAACGTTGCAAGATTACACTTATCTAAGCTTGAGGATGTTAACATGTTAGCATCAGAAACTAAAAAGACCGGTAAAGGCGGCAGACCAAGCAGGTTATACCGTTTATCAGAAGATGTCATTCAATTGCACTTTCCATTTCGAGATTATATGCTGCTTTCCAAAGTAGCTATCTCTACTATGCTGACACTGGGTGAAGCTGGTAAACAAGCTCTATATTTAACTGGGAAACGGTTTGGTACGGAAGTCATTGAACAAGAAATAGCCAAAAGATCTTTTGGGGAAGAAATAGATTTTGATGAAAAGTTAACAATATTAAAAAGTGCGGCAACATTAGCTGGGTTTTATCCGGAATTTGAAGCTAATGGTGATCATACTAAAATCTACTTCCAAATCTACAATTGTCCTTTTAAAGAGGTAGCAGAGGAACATGAAAGTGTTTGTGCTATGCACCATGAATTTCTAAAAGGAATGTTTGAAGCTTTATTTGAATCAGTGCAGTTAATTGAGAAGGAAAATATTATCTCAGGTTGTGAAACTTGCTCTTACCAAGCACTCGTTACAAACTAATTTGAAACTTTATTTACTTTTGAACTCCTTTTCTTTATAATATTGCATGATGGTACCGTAGGGGAAAAGGAGGGATACATATGGATCGCATGTTCAGAGTTTTGGGTTTCTGGACGGGTATTTTTACTGTGATGTTCTATCTAGGAGATATGGATAAAACCGCAATGCTATTCCTAGCCCAAACTGGATTTTTTGTTTTGTTAAGCTATCTTAAACTTTCGGAACGTATGTATATGTATGTTTTCGGAGCGTATTTGACCGTATTCTTCGCAGGCTTCACTTATTGGACGACATTTATGATGCCGCTTGGTGGACTTGGAGGACATTAAGAAGTTAATCAACAAATAAAAAGCACCGGAGTTCTTCCGGTGTTTTTTATTTTTCTTCTGCAAAAAGATTCGTATCCTGCATGCCTTTTTGTTGAATGATCAGATGAAAAAAAGAACTTATTCCAGATGGCATAATTAAACTCCTGATCGCACGGTTTCGTTTGCTGACCTCTGAAAAAGGATTGGGGTCGTAATGATCCTTTAATTCCTTTAAAATTTCTGCTTTTAATAAAAACTCATCCTGCCGCAGCTTTGAATGAAATTCCAACTCAACTTCTTTCCCCTTTTTAATTAGCCAATCAAAATGGATGTGTGTCGTAATATCCATTTCCCCAGGATGCTCCAAGACATCATCAATCATTTGATGCTGATAATAACCTCTTAAACTTCCCTTTGTTCTTGAAGGATGTTTCCATTCTTCATTGGTATACCCATAATCCGCGGTCAGTACAATTCCCTTCTTTAACACCTTGGAGATATCTTGTATCATCTTTTCCATTGACAAAGGCACTTCTATACGCTGTTTCTCTTTAAGATCCAGCATACTTTCTTCTAAGAAGGAGATGATAGATGGATTGGATAATAAAACTTTCTCTTCGTGTAAGGTTTCATTTTTTATGCCTACCATAACCTCGTATAATTTACCGTTCTCTTTCTCAATGACATGGACCGGCAAAGCGTCAAATAATTCATTGGAAAAAACCATCCCATTAAAACTCCCTAGTTCACACAGGTTGTTTACCTGGATTACATTATGGTGAGAAGGAATGACTTCGTTTTGTAATTTCAAATGATAGGGACTGCTTTCTACAATCATGTACTGGATTGGGGTCCCGATTGAACTCTCCCATTCCTTTAAAAAAGCGTAAGCGAAACGTCCATTCCCAGCACCAATCTCACAAAAATTTGGTTCAAGATTATGCTCCTTACAAACACTTGCAAACCATTTAGCGGTAATTCGACCATAAATATCGGAAATATTACTTGTAGTGATAAAATCCCCTTGTCTGCCAATTTTCTGTTTTGCTTTCATATAGTAACCATATTCAGGATGGTAGAGGACTGCTTCTATGTATTCTGCATAAGAAATTAAATTCGCTGGCGAGTTTGAAATTAAACTCTTTAAGTAAGTAATCATAAAAACTCCTTTAACTGTAACTGAATTTACACCATTGACATAGTGAAAACTTTATTATATTGTAAGCTTAGTAGCTTAACGATATCCCCTCCCAGTTTTTTTATAATGAAAAGAACATCCCAGAAAAACCCTCCTCCATACGAGAAGGGTTTTTCTTATGTATACTATAATTTCTAATTCCAGTGCTTAGGGACTCCCGCTTTTGATATTAGAACCCATTTAAGAATGGATTGCTATCCATTTCTTCCCCTATTGTTGTTATTGGTCCATGACCTGATAAAACGGTAGTTTCTTCTGGTAAAAACAAAAGCTTTTCATGAATACTCTTCATTAGGAGTTTATGGTTACCACCTGGCAGGTCTGTTCTGCCAATGCTATTTTTAAATAACGCGTCCCCTGAAACGACAAATCCTTCTTTCTCAAAGTAATACGACACACTGCCAGGAGAATGGCCAGGAGTCTCATAGATAGAAAACGTGAAATTACCAATGGTTACCGATTCCTCTTTTTTGAGGATGTAGTCAGCTTTCTTCATTTTCATTAACTCTTGCATTTGAAAAAACTTTGAACCATTTAAAGCTGGATCTATCAGCCAATCTTCTTCCTCTTCATGAATATAAACCGGAATTTTATAATAGTCTCTTATTTCATCAACAGCGCCGATATGGTCGAAATGTGCATGTGTTAAAAATATTGCTATTGGATTTAATTCTCTCTTTGATAGCCATTTGATCAGCTTTTTCCCTTCACTCCCTGGATCAAAAATTAAACAGGTTTTGTCAGGACTTTCCACGACGTAACAATTTGTTTGTAATACTCCTAACGGGATTTGGGACCATTTCATTTCTTACATACCTCCAACTATTTTTACATTACTATTATTTTACACTATATAAGCTGTATTGCTAACTTTTTAGCCCTCGACAAATGATTAAAAAGAATATAAAATAAGAAACGAATGTATATAATATTCTTACATAACTCTTAGCATTGTGTTGGGCTGGGAACCAAGTATTATCTAATAAAGGGGGCTTTATTAATGGGATTAGTTATAATTTTTGTTTTAGTAGCATTACTTGCCGCTTATGGTGCATTCACTGCCCTAAAAAATAAAAATTTATTAGGAGCATTTTTTGCAATAGGCACATTGGCTGTTTTTGGCTGGTTTGCAATTATGACCGTTATTGAAAGTGGTTTTCCTACTGGTACACACTAAATTGAAAAATTGAAAGACTGCCAACCGGCAGTCTTTTTTTATTTTACTACAAGCTTTCTTAATTCTTTTGTTTTTAAATCAATGATTACTTCGAATCGATTACCATACAGTACAGCGTTACCCGAAGGGGACAACAGTATTGGTTCATTTTTTAGGTTATCCAATATGACTTTACTGTTGCCGTTATTCATATCAAAGCTTACAAGCTCAAACCCTTCCCTGTAAGCATCCGCCTCTGCGCTTTTAAGCGGCTTAAGGGTAATAAATTCTCTCTTCCCTGCATTTAAGTCATTGTATGGAACCAACCATCCAGAAAACATGGATAAATGAGGTATCGAAAACGAATTTAGTTCCTTTTTATTCTTATCATAAAAACTATAAGAAGCTTGCAACTGTTCTTCATCCTTAATGGAAACAGTCATTAAAATGTCATTATAAGTTGCGAATTGAAGGACATTATTAGCTATTTCCTCCTCCGTGTCAGTACTTAAATTTTTTGAAATAAGTGGTGCAACAAGAGAAGGGCTGTCTTCATTCCAGTTTAAATAGGCAACCTCTTCATTTCCTATCCATTTAATAAATGGCTGCGGAAGTGTGAGTTCCGTTGTTCTTCTTTGTTCTATGTCTAAGAGCAGCATTTGAAATGTCCAATCTTCATTAAAGGATGAGATTAGAATTTGAGACTCGTTAAATGGGTTCCATTCGAAGGCTAATTCATAGGATGGAATCGATTGTGTATAGATGACTGAGCCCTCAGAAGATAGGATGGTAACTTGTCCTTCATACGTAGAAGGAGATGATTGAATAAGTATATTCTTTTTTGATGGACTTGCCTGTATACCGACAATAGGAACTTCACTCTTATAAAGTAATTCACTATTGCCTGTTAGAAGATTATAAAGATACACAGACGAAGATTGTTCTAGATTTGTAATATAAAGTAAATGATGGTCAGAATACCAGCCGCCTACTTTGTAAAATTCACCTTCTGGTATTTCAATTGGCAGTTTCCATGTAACTTCAGGTTGAGATGGAGGGTCATTTTGCTTGTCATGATCTTCAGAAGGACCGGGCTTCGCATCTTCTTGATGGGCACAAGCACTAAAAATGGAGGCAACAACGAGCAAACATAAGATTTGAAACATATTTTTTATGATTATATTACATTTATTAAGGCTCATCTTCCCCCTCCCTCCAATTTTCATCCTATTAATTAGTACGTTAATTTTACAGAAATGTTTCAATAATTACAGAACATTCTAGAAATAAGAAAAAAGTCGTGTATCTACGACTTTTTTCTTATTAACAAATACCAGCACAACAATTTATTTTAATGTCATTGTAATCATTTTACAAGATGTGCAGCTTAACTATTTACAAATAAAGTGAGGCAAGAAATATTCCCTCAACCTTTTTGAGAATGTCATGAAATTGTGAAAGAGGCAATGGGTTTATACCTCTCCCCAATTCAATTGTGAAGCCCGGTCGTTTATATTCCTGGATGTACCAATCCTTAAATCCCGCATGACTATCCACATTTTGAATCGCCTTGTATCCACTCACTCTTTCGAATTCTCTTGCTAAGATTTCAGATTCGGGTGGTTCGAAACCTTCATACCCCCAGTAAAACTCCTCTCCTTGAGTATGAAAGGCCAGAATTCGATCAAATTGATTGTTTTTTATCAACTCAACCATTGCTATTGCTTCTGCTTCTGATAAAGAAGACTTGCCCGGATAATCTCTAGGTGCAGGAAACTTTGGTATCTTCCTTTCCTGCTCAATCTCCCAATTTGCTGGAAACTGATTATTTAAGTCTACTCCTCTTATATTTGCTTTCCAATGAACAAATTCCTCGCATCCTTCATTGATCTTCATTACCTCTTGGCGACTGCTTGTTGGCGGTCCATTCAATACGAGATCTACCCCGTCCGGATTTACCATTGGAACAATGGATAATTCAGTTTCATTATATAGATTATTGGTATACATCCCTCTAAGCGGGCTTCGATTTGTTAAAGAAACTAGGTATTGATTAACAAGATTCATTAAAACCATGGTTGTAATCCATTCATTCGCATGAAAAGAAGCGTTCATATGAACTTTCTTCTTTCCCTTTCCTACTCTTATTTCTTGAATTTGATTACCTAGAACACTAGTCCCGATTGTATTTACACTGATAAACGGATAAAACTTTTTTAATATTTTAATTTGCTTCGTTAATATTCCAGAACCATATGGCAGTTTCGAACTAACATGAAGCTGGGTTATACGTTCAGGTAAATATAGGGTGTCCCCGGGTACTAATTGATTGGGATTTTGCATTTGGTTTAGAATCATCATAGCGTCGATGGATAGATTTTTCGCCTTTCCAATTTTCCATAATGTATCTTCCTCTTTTATGGTGTATGGAACGGAAACATAGCCTGGTATCATTATTTTTGTACCAGCTTTCAGATTAGACGGGTTGATGTGCTCGTTAGAATCGATAATAAGTTCAAGTGGAACCATAAATAATCGTTCATAATACGCAAATGAGTCACCCTCTCGGACTCTAACCTCCATATTTCTTCCTCCTTCCATCATATAAATCATATGACGAAAGACTTTGTAAAATGAGTACAACAAAAACCTGCAATTGTCTGCAGGTTTTAGGATACTTCTTATAAGTTTAATTTATGTTTTATCAGCCATGCTGCACCTATGGCTCCAGCATCATTTCCCAGCGTAGCAAGTGAAAGATTTGTAGAATCTTTAGCCGCTGAAAAAGTAAACTTAGCGAAATTTTCTTTTACCGAGTCTAATAAAATATCACCAGCACGAGAAACTCCTCCGCCGAGAACAATCATTTCAGGGTTCAATGTATTGGCGATATTTGCCAGCGCAAAACCTAAATGAAAAGTGACTTCATCGAGAATTTTTTGAGCCAGTTCATCACCATTACGGGCACTATCAAAAACATCCTTTGCTGTTACCTTTCCATTTTCAGTAAGAATCACAGCAAGCTCTCCCTTTGCTTCGGGCTTGGATAGCTCGTTTTCCGCTAAACGCACAATACCCGTTGCAGAAGCTATGGTTTCGAGACAACCAGTTTTTCCACAGTTACAAAGTGGACCGCCAAAAGGTATTGACGTAATATGACCAATTTCCCCAGCAGCACCGTTAATACCTCGTACGATATTACCATTAGCAATGACACCACCGCCTACCCCTGTTCCGAGTGTCACACATACTAAATCTTTTGCTCCCTTACCAGCGCCATTCCACATTTCTCCTAATGCAGCACAGTTAGCGTCGTTTTCAATAGCAACTGGTAAGCCCGTTAGAGAATGCAAACTCTCTTGTAAAGGAAAATTATCCTGCCAACCCAAATTAACTACATTTAAGACAACACCTGACTCATAATTTATCGGTCCAGGTGCCCCCATTCCAATTCCAATTAATATTGTTTTCTCTTCTTTTAGCTCTTCTAGCTTTTGATTAATAGCATTAGTAATATTTGTAGTTATGTTTTGACCTTCGTTTGAGTTATCTGTTGGAATTTCCCATTTATGAAGGATTTCCCCGTTCAAATTAACAAAAGCCAGCTTGGTTGTTGTCCCGCCTAGATCAACTCCAACTATCCATTGCTTTGACATTGTAATCACCTATCTTTTTCTTCTTTTTCTGTTAAAAGTCTTATTTCATGTCTTAAAATTAACATTGCAGTCGAGTATTCTCTGGGTTCGATTAGCTGAGCTTGATACAACTCTTTTAATTCTGTCTCCATTAATTGAAGGTCAGCTATTCGATCACCAATATAAATAATCGTTCCATATTGCTTTAATAATTGTTGAATATCATAGATTGACTTCATTTCATTTAGCCCTCTTACCTAAAAAATAAGAAACATTACATGTAAAGTATACCTTATGCCCCTCCTACCCTCAAGATGTTCTTCATGTAACTATGTTGATACAAAAAATCTAGCATGTCCAACCAGTTGCACCCATAACATTAATATAACTACTATACTAAATTAATAGTAAAAAAGAAGGTGGAATCAGATGAAAAAAATCTATTTGTTACTAGGAATATCAGTTCTCCTCATTCTAGCTTTTGTATTATATCAGCATTCCAATCCGAAGGCACAGGAAAGTATTACGTACTTTCCCATTGACCCAAAAGTGACCTTCAAAACGGCACAAACCACACTTACACTAATGAATCAGCAATCAAGTACAATCCTTTGGAAAGAACATTCTACTCTCGACCGGAAAGCCTACTTAAGACAGGATGCAGCGCTCTTATATGCCAATGGACGCCTATTAGAAGCATTATGGAGTTGGAAACAAAATACGGCAGAGCTCGAGCAGGAGAAAAGAATCAAGCTTGATAAAAGTACACTTTTACAGGCGATTACTTTTCACCATGCCGAGCTTCATGAAAAGGAAGATCAAATTACCAGCTCACAAGCAATGTCATCAGATCAAATTTACTTCATTACAGCTGCCGCAGATGAAGTAAATACCAAGAAACAGCTGGACCAACAAACTGAGAGAATGCTACAGCTAAGCTGGAACAAGGGACTGCGGCAATTTGCAATAAATTTGAAAAACTATCAGGCTTTTCCCCTAAGCGAATTCAATGAGCTGGCAAAGGGTGTATTACCAGGTTTTACAAAACCAGAGACGGATGCAATTGTTGGTAATCTTTGGGAGGGTTTATATAAAAACTATATTCTAGGTATAAAAAAAGCAGACGGTACTAGGGAAAATCCCAAAGGCAGTACCCTTCCGCTTATTTTAATTTCAACGGATAAAAATCATTTACTAGTATTAACAGAAACTGCCTCGGGAGAACCTATTCTCCTGCGTCAGATGATGGGAGCAGTCGATTAAGTTCCTGGACCAATTCAGTGTATTGTTGTTGATTTGGTCTTAATTCTACTGCCTTTTCAGCATTTTCCTTTGCATTCAATATGTCATTTTCCTCTAAATAAATTAATGCAAGATTGTAGTATGCTTCTGGCAAATCCGGATCCAGTTCTATCACTTTAAGGAGATGAGATTTCGCTTCCTTTAGCTCACCAAGTTTAATTTCAATGAAGGATAACGCAAAATATACCTCAGCAGATGGTTTATTGGATTCTGCATATTTCGTTAACACGTCGTATGCTTGTTCATAATTCTCCTGTTTAATATATTCTTGAGCTAACATCATAGTTGAGCTTTCATTTCCCCCTGTCTCGGATTGCCGAAAGCCATAAAATAGCGAGCCATAGATAATTGCTGCAGAAATCAGCAGAAATAACAGCTGTAAGATTGGTCTTTTTTTCTTAGGGAAATGCACAATTCCTGCAGCAAGAAAACCACCGGCTAGCCCGCCTAGATGTCCAGCATTGTCTACAATCGAGACGGTAAAACCAAATATTAAGTTAAAAACAAGAACGGTAATTACACTTGGTCCCATCGTCCGAAAAAAAAGTTTCGGATATATCATGGCAAAATAAAGCAATGCTCCAAAACAGCCAAAGATTGCGCCACTAGCTCCTGCGGAAATATTTGGACTATAGATAAAACTGGCAATAACTCCTGCTATGCCTGCAAATAGGTAGATAACTAAAAATCGTATATTACCAAAGATTCTTTCCACAGCCGGCCCTAAAAAATAGAGTGCCAGAGTATTCATGGCTAGATGTAAAAAGCCTATGTGCAGAAAAATAGGGGTAATGAACCTCCACCATTCTCCTTCATAAATATATGGATTAAATTTTGCACCAAATTTAATAAGAGTAGAAGTATTTGTACTTCCCCCCTGCAGTTCTAACAATAAAAAAACAGCCACTTGGAAGATCATAAAAACGTATGTAAAAAATGGCTTACCATTCGTAAATATCTCTTTTTCTTTCTTTGCCATTTGTTTCGCAAAATCTATTGTTACTTTCTTTTGAGCGTTAACATCCTGCTCGGAATACTCATCTTGAATGTCGAAGGAGACCTCCATATCTAGTCTAGTTGATAAAGAATTAAGCCCTGACTCAAATTGGCCGTCGGATAATAGTACAGAGCTGACACTTGTTTTATTACTTTGCGGAAAGAAAAAAGGATGTTTCAACCGAAATTCGTACTCATCAACAGGTGGAAATTGACTAACATAGATATTCACAATCGAGAGCTCTCTACGGCCAAGCTGTTTTCGAACCTTTTCACCATTTGCGGCGGTAAATTCTATATCTCTTTGCATGGCGTTACTCCAGTCGAAATCCTTCCTCAATAACCGAACAATTGGAGCTTTTTTATTTTCGAGTTTTTCCAGCCATAATTCTTTCTGATTTTCAAACAATTGGATAATACGATAGCCTTGCTCCGATATGAAGAAAAAGGCTAATCGCCAATAGATGTAATCTTCTTTATGGTTCAATACCTCCACTACTTTCTATTAGGACTGTATTTTTGATTGTTTTCATTTTTCACTAGTTAAGTTCATTATAAACGAAAAACAAGCCTAATACTGACTAAACAAGTTGGCATTTTTCAAACAAAAAAACCATCTGTGGTTTTCACCATTCAGATGGTCTTTCAGTTGGTCTTCCAAAAACAGTCTGCATCATTTTGTTTTTTACGCCTGGAAAGCTCATGATTGAGCCTACCGCAAGTCGGCGCATCCAGCCAGATCGTAACATTAAATTAATGATTCGATACCTAAAGCGGAATGCAAAATAGCCAATTGACCCTATCATAAATATGGATGTCAACATACGAGACATTATTCATCCCTCCTACTCATATTGTGTGAGCAGAAGACTATTTTTATCCTACTCTTTTTAGTACTTACTTAAAACAGGATCCATCGTTTCCTTTAATACCTTTACGGAATTTGAGAATTTTTCCTTTTCCTTTTTATTCAAATCAAGTTCAACGACCTCTCTGATTCCACTGCGATTCACCACTGCTGGTACGCCGATATAAACGTCATTATGCCCGTATTCTCCGTCTAAATAGGCAGAGACAGTTAAAACTGAATTTTCATTTCGTAATATCGCTTTTGTTAACCGTACGAGTCCCATCGCAATACCATAATAGGTGGCACCTTTTCGTTCAATAATATGATACGCCGCATCGCGGACATTAATAAATATATTATCAAGGTCCTCTTGATTCGTTTCATGCTTACTCGTCCATTCGGATATTTTCATTCCAGCAATATCTGCATGACTCCATACTGGAAGTTCTGTGTCTCCATGCTCTCCAATGATATATGCATGAACATTACGTGTATCGACATCATAATATTGCCCCAATAAAAAGCGGAATCGTGCAGTATCTAGGATTGTACCAGATCCAATTACACGTTCCTTTGGAAGCCCAGAAAACTTCCATACAGCATATGTTAAAATATCAACAGGATTTGTAGCTACAAGAAAGATGCCATCAAAACCACTTGCCATTATTTGTTCAACGATTCCTTTAAATATGTTTGTGTTCTTCTCTACAAGGTCAAGACGAGTTTCGCCTGGCTTTTGGTTGGCACCAGCCGTAATTACAACTAGGTCAGCTTGATCACAATCTGCATAACTTCCATACCAAATTTTAGTTCGAGATGGCGCAAATGGCAAACCATGATTTAAATCCATCGCGTCCCCTTCGGCTTTGGCTTCATTCAAGTCCACTAATACTAATTCTTCTGTTATTCCCTGATTTAAAAGCGCAAAAGCGTAGCTTGAGCCAACAAAACCTGTCCCAACAAGTACAACTCTATTTACTTTAACCATGATATTTCCTCCTTTGTGTATAGTGCGTATAGTAATAAATTCGTTACTTATATTGTACATTAGTTAACATATATTTATCAGTTAAATAAAACCCCGAAAACGTTGTCATTATAACTATTTTGTTACAAAATAAAGAACAATCATGGCCAACAGAGCCCCGACAGTACCAGACAAAAAATTCACCATATCATTATCCACTATTTGATACCCTTTTATTCTTTTGGCTGCGATTTGGCAATGGACTTTTTTCTCTGTTGTTATTCCGCATTTATTGCAAATGTAAACCTGCTGATAAAAGGCACCAAATAAAGTATCAATGACATTGCCTAAAAAGCCGAACAGAAAAACGATGAAGAAATCGAATAGCTTCAAGTCAAAAAGCCAAGTACCAGCAAAAGCAATTAGCATGGAACCAAATATGGCAGCTATAGTCCCCAATAAACTGACAGCTCCTGAAGTTCCTTTTTCAACCGGTTTAAATGTACGTATGTATATAGGTTTTCTTTTACTTAAGGTACCAATTTCTGAAGCCCAGGTATCTGAATTCGCACCCGCAAGGCAAACTAGAAATCCAATTAACCAAACCGAGTCCTGCTGAAAATAATATATAATGCTTAGCAGCGCTGCAGAACCGCCATTTGCTGCCACTTGGCCCCAATCTCTAGTTGCTCCTTTAGCTAATTTTTCTTCAATAGCTTTTTTTTCTGAGCTTTTATATTTTGACCATAGGCTGGATGTTATAAAGAAAAGTCCCAGAAGTAGAAGTCCTTTTATTCCAAATCCCCAGTATACAGCAGCCCCTGTTATAACTGCAGCAATGGCTCCATTAGTGGTTAACGACCGTTCTAAATAACCAGCAATGCCGCCTAAAATAAGGATGGTTAGAACAATTATAGTTTGAATCATTTTATTTTAATTACCTCATCATTTGTGATGATTTTCGATACTGGAATATCATGCTTTTCAACAGGAAATTGCGGAATAACCTGAATATGAAATGCAAGAGATATTGTTTTCCCTGGATAATTCTCTAAATAGCGATCATAGTACCCTCCGCCAAAACCAAGACGAAATCCCTCTCTTGTATAAGCTAACCCTGGTACAAATAAAAGATCAATATCCTCTGGCTTTACCTCCGTGGTCTCTTCTATTTTAGGTTCAAGTAACCCATAAAAAACGGATTCAAGCTGCGAAAATTCCGTAATTCTCCAAAAGGATAGAGTCTTCACCTTTGGATCGCACTTCGGAACGACAACCACTTTTCCTGCTTCCCATGCTTTTCGGATAATTTGAAATGTATCGACTTCGGGTTCCTTTGAAATTGTGATCCCGATGATGTTCGCAAGCAGCCAATCTTCATCTTTATAGAGAGTGCTAGCAATTTTATATGAATAATGTTCATAAAAAGGTTTAGTAAGGAGCGCCAGGCTCTCTTTCATTTCTTTACGTATTCGTTTTTTTTCGGACATGTAAATCGTAGTCTCCTTATTTTTTTACAACAAAAAAAGCAGCAGGAAGCCCTACTGCTTATTTTGTTTCACGATGTGCTGTTGTACGCTTTTCTCTTGGGCAATATTTCTTAAGCTCAAGACGATCAGGGTTGTTACGTTTATTTTTTGTTGAAATATAGTTACGATCTCCACACTCAGTGCAAGCTAACGTAATATTTACACGCATGTCAATTTCCCTCCAAACGATTAAGCTAGTTCGTTCATACGACTTTTCTATAATATCATTTTTCAAAAGGAAATGCTAGTGTGTTTTTTAAAAGGTCATTTTCTTGCCCGCATTACACATCACTGGATATTTTTATTGCTAGATTATCTTGATTTTTCGCTCATATTGGCCCTTTTATCTAGGAGCGTATCTTCCATCACATTAACTGTTTGAGCAGCGATTCGCTTCCAGCCATATAAACTCTTAACAATTTTCCTTCCTTTTATACCAATCTCTTTTGCTGTTTGGGGATTCTGCAAAAGGAAGTCGATATTGTTAAGCAGACTTTCTACATCACCCGGAACCATTAGCAAGCCAGTTTGCCTATCCATAACAATTCCTTTTAACCCGCCTGTTTCTGAAACAATGGTTGGTTTAGCTAATATCATTGCTTCCAAAGCGACAATTCCAAAGGGCTCATACAGACTTGGAAAAACAGAAATTTCACTATTCGCTAATAATGCCTTTCTTTCCTCATCTGTAACATAGCCAATAAAAGCAACATAATGATCTAATTGTTTTTCTGTAACCATCTTCCGATATCTTTCCAGCATGGGCCCTTTGCCAGCAATAACAAAATAAATCTCTTGTCCCCTGTCCTTTGCCGCCTGTGCCGCTTCAATTAAGGTTTCAAATCCTTTTTCCTTAACGATTCGGCCAACTGAAAAAATATACTTTCTATTGTTAATAAACGGAAAGACTTTATTTGAATCTACTTCACTATCACTTGGTTCGATACCATTTGGAATAATGGTTATTTTTTTGTCTGAGAGATAGAAGTTTCCTAAAATCTCCTCTCTCATATAATTACTGCATGCAATCACTTGATCTGATTCGGTAATTAGTTGAAGTTCTTTTTCATGGATGAACCTCTGCATGTCTGTATGAATACCATTATTTCTACCATGTTCAGTCGCATGAATCGTAGATAGTAATGGTATTGATAGCACCTCTTTTAACGTAATGGCAGAAGCTCCTACTAGCCAGTCATGAGCATGGATAATATCAAACTTTATATCTTCTGATATTATTTCACCTTTATAGCTCATAGCTAGATTCAGACCAGCAATCCAAGAAAGAAAATGATCGTCCTGGTTGTTAAGAGGCGTCACACGATGGACATGAACACCATTCATGATCTCGTATGCCGAGAGACCTCCATTCCCTGCTGTAATAACATGGACCTGGTGACCTTGCTCGGCCAAATGAATAGAAAGACCATAAACATGCCTTGAAAGGCCGCCTACAACGTTCGGCGGGTATTCCCATGTTAAAATTAAAATTTTTAATTGCCAGTCATAGGAATGTTTTTGGGTCATTTCGGTAACTATTTTGTCATCCATTTTTCTGCTCCATATTTTTTGATTCTCCGTAATAACTGTACGTACTTACATGATCAATCCATTTGGGAGAGTACTGATCAATTTGTTGTTCCTGTATTAAATTATTATAAATTTCACTGCCATTTACATTGCCTAATGGCGGGGTTTGAACAGAATTTGAGCGCAGTACTGGAAAAAAATCATGATCCTTAAATTTTACACCTAATTCAGCCACATAACTCCGGTTAGCTGTGAGGCCTTTAATAAACCAATGCCCCTTATGATAGGGAACAGCGATATCATAGTAATGATGTGCATTTTTGCCGGTGAAAATGATATCCGTAACATCATAAAGTCTTATGATGTGGACCATATCCTCAAATTTTCTGTTATAAAATAAAGAAATGACCTTCTCGGGTATCTTCGACGCTTCCCAATAGACGATGACTTTTCTTGGGGTAACTAGTTTGACTTGGAGTTCACCTTTAATCGGATAATAATCGATTGCTGGCTGATTTAAAACATTGTCTTCCTTTTGCTTTTTATCATCAACAGAATAATCTTCTATTTGATTTTCCTGATTTTCCTGGCTATTAACATATTTATTCCATCTATATTGGACTCTTCCAACCGTAGTATTTAAGTGTGAGGCGATTTTTCGGAACGATAAACCATCCTCTCTTAGTTTAATAATTTCTTCAATCATTGTTCTCCTCCATTCTGCAAATACATATATATGCAAAAGTAATCTAAATATTCTTTCATAGATAATATTAATGGTACCATCGGTAAGCAAACTGTACAATAAACGTATTTTGTCGTATTTTGCTTCAGCATAAAGTGACAATTTTCTCAGCATATAAAAAAAGATGAGACAAATTAAGTTGTCTCATCTAAGGTGGATTATTATTTTACTCATTTAGGTTAAACGTTTTACCTGTTACAAGATAAATTACATTCTCAGCAATATTCGTTGAATGATCAGCAATTCTTTCGATAAATCGGCACACGAAAGAAAGCTGGATAATCTGGTTTGTAGCATTAGGATTGTCAGGTACCATGCCGATTAGCTCATGGACAAGATTACCGAACATTTTATCCACTTCATCATCTTTTTCAGCACATTTTTGTGCCAGCATTACATCTTCGTCTATATATGCCTTAACTGACATCGATACCATTTCAAGGGCGAGGTCCATCATTTTAGGAATATCCAAGATTTCCTTAAAATGTTTTTCATTACCGATATGCAAGGTAGATTTTGCAATATTAACCGCCATATCTGCCATTCTTTCTACTTCCGATGAAACCTTTAAAGCAACATTAAGTGTTCTCAAATCTTTGGCGACAGGCGACTCTCTTGCAATCAAAAGCAAGGCTCTATCATGTATTTCATGTTCCAAGGCGTCTATTTTATCATCGCCATCTATGACCCGATTTGCTTTTTCAATATCGTGATTAATAAGGGCACTTAGGGAATCACGAACCGCCGTCTCTGCTAAACTTTCCATTTCTAAAAGCTTTTCTTTTAAATCCGCTAATTTACTATCAAATTTCGATCTCGTACTCATCCTATCACCTCATCATCCAAATCTTCCTGTAATATAGTCCTCAGTTCTCTTATCTTCTGGAGTCGAGAAGATTTTATTAGTATCAGAAAATTCTATCACTTCTCCATTTAAAAAGAAAGCAGTTTTCTTAGATATACGTGCAGCCTGCTGCATGTTATGTGTAACGATAATGATACTAAATTCTTTCTTCAATTCCTGCACGAGTTCTTCTACTTTTAATGTTGATATAGGATCGAGTGCCGAAGTTGGCTCATCCATTAAAATAACATCTGGTTCAATCGCTAGGCAGCGCGCGATACAGAGACGCTGTTGCTGTCCTCCAGACAACCCATAAGCATTCTGATTGAGACGGTCCTTTACTTCATCCCAAATAGCAGCCCCTCGTAAACTCTTTTCAACAATTTGATCTAAGATTTTTTTATCACGAATGCCATGTATTTTAGGTCCATAAGCGACATTTTCATAAATAGATTTTGGAAATGGATTAGGCTTTTGGAATACCATTCCCACTTTTGTTCTCAATTCTTCTACTTGATAGGATTTATCGAGGATATTTTTCCCTCGATAGAGAATCTCACCAGAGGTTCTTACACCGGGTACTAGTTCAATCATCCGGTTTAATGTCTTAATATATGTTGATTTTCCACACCCTGATGGTCCAATAATAGCCGTAACTTCATTTTCCATAATATCTAGGTTTATTTTCTTTAGCGCTTGATTATCACCATACCATAAATCTAAGTCGCTTGTTTTATATACAATTTGTTTTTCTTGTGGATAAACAACTTTTGCAGTAGCTGTTGATGTTTCCATAATGTTTGCCTCCCTAACTAGCCTTAATATCTTTTCTGGAATTTGTTTCGAATTAAAACAGCGATCGAATTCATGATAATTAACATCACAAGTAGTACAATAATACCTGCTGCAGCTAAAGCATGAAACTCTACTTGAGGACGGCCTGTCCAGTTGTAAATTTGTAAAGGTAATACGGTTATACTATCTAAAAATGTTTTTGGTAAAAATGCAAGGAATAAAGGCATACCAAGGACAACAAGCGGTGCTGTTTCTCCGATTGCACGGGAAAGAGCCAAAATTCCGCCAGTAAGTATTCCTGGAATCGCAGCAGGAAGAACAATGCGAACAATCGTCTGCCATTTAGTAGCCCCTAACCCAAATGAAGCCTCTCTTAATTGATTAGGCACAGCACGAATAGCCTCCTGTGAAGCTACAATAATAACAGGCAAAACAAGTAAACTCATGGTTAACCCTGCAGCCAGCACACTTGTCCCAAATGCTAATGCACGCACAAAGACTGTTAAACCAAGTAATCCAAAAACAATAGACGGAACACCTGCAAGATTGGAGATATTCACTTTAATAAAATTAGTAATTGCATTGTCTTTTGCATATTCTTCAAGATAAATGGCAGTACCTACTCCAAGCAATAAAGAAACAGGAGCAACAACCGCCATAAGCCAAATGGTTCCAATTAACGCAGCATATACCCCTGCATTTTCAGGCTTCCTTGAAGGGAGACTTTGTAAAAATTGTAAATCTAAATAGCCAAATCCTTGAGAGAATATCCGATATAATAATACTCCTAATATTAATAGTACAAACATGGTTAATGCAAAAAATATCCATTTTGAAATAGAATTTTTAGATAATCTTGGTTTCATCTTTTTTACAACAGCTTCGTGATTAATTAAATTCATTAATATTCCTCCCTAAAACGACGGGTGATGTATTGTGCTAATAAATTCATCACTAAAGTAAACACAAATAGCGTCATACCAACTGCATAAATGCTATAGTAGATCGTCGTACCATAACCTACATCCCCTTGGCTAACTTGGACAATATATGCAGTCATCGTTTGAATGGAGCCCGTCAAATTCCACTCAAGATTAGGAGTAGAACCACCCGCAACGGCTACAATCATGGTTTCACCGATTGCACGTGAGATTCCTAATACAATAGAAGCAATAATTCCAGAGACAGCTGCTGGCAGGACAACTTTAATGGCTACTTCAAATTTAGTCGCTCCTAGTGCAAGAGCACCTTCACGCATAGCATTTGGGACCGATGTCATCGCATCTTCTGAAAGAGAAGCAATCATCGGTGTTATCATGATTCCAATTACAATACCAGGACTTAGAGCATTAAAAATTTCAAGGGATGGAATGATTTCACGTAATATAGGAGTAACAAAGGTAAGCGCAAAAAATCCATAAACAATTGTCGGGATTCCAGCTAAAACCTCTAATATCGGTTTAATTATCCTGCGTGCTCGATCGGAAGCATACTCACTCAAATAAATGGCTGAAGCCAATCCTATAGGAACCGCAACAATAGCTCCAATAACAGTTACCTTTAACGTTCCCAAAATTAGCGGCAGAATACCAAATGAACCGTTGGTTTCAGAGAAAGGATACCATACTTTAGCTGTAAAAAATTCTTTAATCGATACCGCATCAAAAAATAAAAATGTTTCAAAAATGAGCGTAAGAACAATGCCAATCGTTGTCAAAACAGAGACAGCGGCCGCTAAGAACAAAATATAAGGCATGATTTTTTCTGTAATTCCACCAGCACTTTTCTTTTTCTTCTTCTCTTGAATCATTTTTTGTACCGAGAAGGAATTAGTGTTTTGAGTAGTCAAATTGAAAACCCCTTTCATTCACATGACAAGAAGAGAAGCACATCTTAGTGCTTCTCACCTATATAATTCTAGATCCTACTTAAGAGTTTCTAGTGTTTCAAGCTGTTTTGTATACTCTTCTTCAGGTAATTTTACATATCCAACATCTTCAGATAATGTCGCAGCATTTTCTAAAAGGAACTTCACGAAATCATATACTTCTTCTTGATCTTTAATAGCAGAGTTTTTCACATAAGTGAATAATGGACGTGAAAGTGGTGCATATTCACCAGATTCAATTGTTTCATTAGTCGGCTCAACAGGTCCTTCTCCGCCATCAATTGGAACCACTTTTAAAGCGTCTTTGTTTTCTGCATAGTAAGCATAACCGAAGTATCCAATTGCATTCTTATCGCCTTTTACACCTTGTACAAGAATATTGTCATCTTCAGAAAGAGTTGCTTTTTGAACAATCGGTTGTTCATCAAGAATTACTTCATCGAAGTAATCAAATGTTCCTGAGTCTGCACCCGGAGAGTATAGCTTGATTTCTTCATCTGGCCATTCCGGACGAATATCAGACCATTTTTTTACAGTTCCGTCTTCAATCCAAATTTTCTTTAATTCATCAATTGTTAAGTGGTCAACCCAGTCATTGTCTTTATTTACGACAACTGAAAGACCGTCAAATGCTAGTTTTACTTCTGTAAAATCTATGCCTTTTTCTTTAAGACTTGCTGCTTCTTCATCTTTAATTGGACGAGAAGCATTACTTAATTCAGTTTCACCTGCGATGAAAGCTTTAAAACCGCCACCAGTTCCCGATGATCCGACGGAAACTTTAACACCTTGCTGTGTCATGCCATATTCTTCAACCACTGCTTCCATAATTGGGAAAACTGTAGATGAACCGTCTATTTTAATTTCACCTTGAAGTTGCTTTGTTTCTTCGCCAGCTTGTTCTTTGTTGCCTTCAGTACCTTGTGCGCCACAAGCTGCAGTGATTGCTAGCACACCAGTCATCATAGCTGTTAGTGCTAATTTCTTAAAGCTTTTCATTACTTAATTCCCCCTACGAAATTTGGTTTGTTTTTATCGTGTTCGTTTTTCTTACAAGTTTAATAATAAACTTCTTCTGTAAAGCTTGTTTTAATGAATTGTAAAGGTTTTGTAAATGTGTGTATGACTTTTGTAAATCATAAATAAAAAGAACTATTTATAACATGTTCTATTATTTTAAAAATATAAAAAAACCTGCCTAATTTTTTTAGACAGGTTGTTTACAACTATCGATTGTTTTATTGAGTATCTGTTGTTTCATTTGAACCTTCAGCATTAAGTGCAGCTTCCTGGTTTTCCGTCGCCGGAGTCTGTTTCTTTAGATTAAAATAGGTATCCATAACCCTTTTGCCAATCATATTAGCAGTAGCTGGACCACTGTTACCTTGGTATGCCCATGGAACCATAACTGCCATTGCAACTTCTGGATTATCATACGGGGCAAAGCTTACAAGACTCAGATTCATCACTTTGGGTGCTTCTTTTCCAAATTTCTTTCGCTCTGGTCCATCATAATAAGCTTGGGCAGTTCCTGTTTTACCTGCAGGATTGTATTCTGCCCCCTTAAAGGTACTCACACCGGTACCATCTCCCACTTGCATAACCATTCTAAAGCCTTCCTTTACCCGATCAATCCATTCATCCTTACCATCGATACGATTTAATATAGTAGGTTCAATTTCTTTAACAATGGGACCTAGTTGGTTGCTCTCAAGAACAGGTTCACGAATTTCCTTAACAATATGAGGCTGGACTCGGTATCCGCCGTTAGCAATCGTTGAAACATATTGCGCTAATTGCATGACCGTATAGGTATCATACTGACCTATCACTAAATCAAGGAGCAAACCAGACCGTTTCACTGGTCCAGTATAACCTGTACTCTCATTTGGAAGGTCAATTCCTGTTTTTGTTCCCAGGCCAAATTGGCTAAAGGATTGTCTTACGGTGTCAAAGGCACTTAAGTCAACCGGGAGCGACTTATTCGGTGAATAGTGCCCTCCAGCCATTTCAATCACTGTTTTCCACATATAGACGTTTGAGGATATTTGCAGAGCTCTTAAGTCATTAATATTTCCAAAGTTCTTCCACGATGCCTTTGGTGGTGTACCTTTTATCAATAAAGGTGAATCATAATGAGTTGAACCAGGCTTAATCGCACCTGTATTATAACCAGTTAAGATCGTAGCCCCTTTGACAACAGATCCAACTTCATAAGAGGTCGTTATATTTCCGAGTGCAAAGTCACTCATTTCTTGTTTATTTGTCTCAGCATTTCTTGAAATTTGCTTCCCGGCCATTGTTAGTATTTCACCGGTATGTGGATTCATTAGAACAACAAAAGCACGGTCTAAAAGAGCCGATTTGGAATTTTGCTTTGCATTCCAAAGTTCTTCTTCAATAATTTTCTCAATTTCTAACTGCAGATTCATATCAATTGTTAAGACAAGGTCTTTTCCACGCTGGCCTTCGGAAACGACTTGAGTTGACAGTATTTTCCCCGCTTTGTCCGTAACATTTTTCACTTTCCCTTTTTGCCCATGCAGGACATCCTCATATTGAAGCTCAATATAGCTTTTACCCACCCGGTCATTTCGGCTATAACCACGGGCAAGGTATTCCTCTAGTTTATCTTTTGGTAAACCTTCATCCGATGATGTTACATTTCCAAGTACGGTTTTAAGTGTGTTTCCAAAAGCATAATATCGTTCCCAATCTGTGGTAGTATCAACACCTGGTAAGTCTTCTAAGTTTTCACTGACTACAGCAAACTCTTCAGGCGTGACATTTTCATTTTTTACAATTTGCTGCGTTAGAGCATAGCCGCTATTAAATTCCCTAAATATTGCAAGCGTCTCTAAATCCTGCAGAGTTAAACTTGCTAGGTCTCTTTCATTAATTCGTTTTAATTGCAGATTATAAATGTCTTTATCATCTAATTCATCTTGTTCGTATTTGTCCCATTCTTCCTCAGTAATCTTAGCTTTTGCTTTCTCAGGATTTTTTAATATCCAAAAGTCCTGTTTATCACGTTCACGAACTTTTGATATATCTTTATTAATTAATTGTGCCAAACGCTCAGCAGTTTTCAGCATTTCTTCTAGGCTTGTATCTTGATATTTTGTATACGTGATGGCATTTAATGGCGTGTTATCTACAATCACTTTTCCATTTCGGTCGTACATTTTTCCACGAGGTACCGGGTTGTTAACGGTAATATCTTCTGTTCTTTCAATTTCACGTTTAAAATCCTCACCATAAACGATTTGAACTAGCCCTAAACGTAAAATAAGAACAGAGAAAAGTATAAATATAACAAAGAAAAGCATGTTTAAACGAAATGTGACATGCTGCTTCTTTTTCTTTTTAATAACCAAGTTATTCACTTCCTTGTCAATTCGACATAATAAGCCTTATTTTAGCGGAAAATCGCTATATTTTCTATGAAAAAGACTTACCAATTGACAACATCCAAACAAATCACGCAAAAAGCATGGAAACAAAAAAACACGACGAGTAAATAGAACTACTCATCGCGTTAAGCTGCAGGCAATTGGACTCTCCTTACAAAGAAATAAATTAATGAGTGCCCGGCACCTAAAAATAAAAGCAGGATTGGAATGCTTTGCTGTTCATTAAACCAAGTAACTGCTGCCAAGAAGGACAGTATCGAAACAATTCTTCCTAAATTAATATAAATTTCACGGACCACTATATACTCTATTCTCATTTCTGCCGCTTTCCATGCCGATCCAATAACATCATATGTTGTGGACATATATGGAACAAGCAAAATTGGATAAGCAACGGCAATCATCGCTGCATAAATTAAAAGTTTTACATAATTAACATCCCAAACGATAATCAAAACAGCTATGTAAAGGATAATACCACCAATAAGTATAGCCTTTTTTCGCTTGTTTTTTTTAATCAACCGGGATGCAGCATAATATGCTATAAAAGAGATTCCGGAATTTATCAATCCAAAGGTTCCAAGTGCCAGCTCACTTCCAGTGGAAATATAAACCAGTACCGAGATAATAAATATAAATGTCCCTTCTCTTAGTCCTTGGAAGAAATTCGCATTTGTGATAAGCCGCCAGTTTTCATTTTTCTTTCTTTCTTCTAATATCCTTCTAAAATCATACTTGCCATTTGCAGGACGAGGCTTTAAGGAAAAACTTAAGATAACAGCAAGGGCAAATAAAGCCAGTGATATCCCAAATACGATGGTATACCCTGTGAATTTTTCAAAACGAGTAATAATAATTCCTGCCGCAATTGGTCCAATCATTCCGCCAGTAGAGGATAAGATTCCTAAGAAGCCATTAAAAAAGTCTCTTGTGTCAGGTTCAGTTATTTCAAACGTTAATACATTATAGGCCAGCCAGTAAAAACCATAACCCACACCTAGCAGGCTTCCCAATAATAAAAGATAGGTGGCAGCGTTTTTTCCAGTAATTAATACCATCAAGTAAAAAAGCGCTAAAAAAGTAACCCCAATCCTTAATACTTTAACCCGATCAATCTTTTTTGCCCATCTTCCAGCTAATATGAAGGTTAAGGGCTGTAAAATAACAATCGAAAGGTTATAAAGCGCAAGGTCTGAAAATTCTCCTGTTTGTTTCCATAAATAAATATTCACAAAAGTATTTGATAGTGCAACACTTAAGGAATACAAACCACCAATGATTAACAGCAAGGATAAATCTTTTGTTAATTGTACGTCACCTAAAAACTTAAATTTTTTCGCCATAGTAACTCCCCTTTGTGATAAAGGTTATTCTTTAACAAGGAGTTGTCCTTTATACGAAAAAATAAAAAGACAGCTGAAAATCAGCTGCCATTACACATTATTCTTATTTTGCTGCAGTATAGCGTTTTGAAACTTCATCCCAGTTTACAACGTTCCAGAAAGAAGAGATGTAGTCAGGACGACGGTTTTGATAGTTAAGGTAATAAGCATGCTCCCAAACATCAAGACCAAGGATAGGTGTTTTACCTTCCATTAAAGGTGAGTCTTGGTTTGGTGTACTTGAAACTTCTAATTCACCGTTGTAAACAGACAGCCAAGCCCAGCCAGAACCAAAACGAGTAGTTGCTGCTTTTGCAAACTCTTCTTTAAAACTTTCAAAGCTGCCGAACTTATTGTTGATTGCATCAGCAAGTTCACCAGATGGTGCACCGCCGCCATTTGGAGCAAGAATTTGCCAGAATAATGAGTGGTTAGCGTGACCGCCGCCATTATTTCGCACAGCTGTACGAGCTGCTTCAGGAACTGCGTCTAGGTTAGCAATAACTTCTTCAACAGACTTTGCTAATAACTCTTCATTGCCTTGCAGCGCGTTATTTAAGTTTGTAACATATGTGTTGTGATGTTTTGTGTGGTGAATATTCATTGTTTCTTTGTCAATGTGAGGCTCAAGCGCATCATAAGCGTAAGGTAATTGTGGTAATTCAAATGCCATTGTTATTTCCTCCTATGTATACAAAAGTTTTTTAGCCTTAGAAATATGTCTAAACTCTGAACGATGTTAGAAAATTCCTAAAGCTTTGTAGCTTAAGATTATCAAAGAAAGTGTTTTCTTTCAAATAAAAAGCTCTGCTCCTAACAAATATACAATTTCCTTCCAGAAAAAGATTTATACATATATTCTTTTAGTTTTCGATAAATTGTCACGTTTCAACTGGTGATAGGTTGTAAATACATGATTAAATCAAGATGAAGGGATAAAGGAGTTGGACATATGATAAAAAGCAATTTTTCAATATATCGTTTATTAGAACAATTTTTTCTAAAACCTGACCATATTCTAAAATTAAAAGCCGGAAGTGTTCTCTTTCAGGAGAAGGATTCAGTTGAATATGTATATTTATTACTCAGCGGAACAGTGGCACTTGGTAGAGTCCATATGCGCGGAAAGGATTTTATATTAAAAATATTAGACAACAGCGAAATGATTGTTGAATATCAATTATTTCAGCATAATCCACATTATCAGTTCTATGGAAAGACTCTGTCAGACAGCGAAATTCTCCCTATTAAAAGAGAGCAATTTGAGGAATTTATAATGAATGATCCCAATGCAATGAATGCTTTTATTTCCTGGTTAAGTACCAGCTATCTCAAAGCACAAATGAAATGTCAGGATCTCATCATGAATGGTAAGAAAGGCGGCCTTTATTCCATACTCATTCGCCTATGTAATACCTACGGAGTAATGACAGAGGATGGTATTCTTATTGATTTACCATTGACACATCAGGAACTTGCCAATTTAACCTTTGGAACTAGGGAGGTTATTCAACGTGCATTAAAAGAATTACGGGAAAAAGATGTTATTTCCTATGATCAGCAAAAATTCACAATAAAAAAAATAAAGTATTTAAAAGAAGAAGTGGACTGCCAAAACTGCCCCTTTGAGATTTGCGGGGTAAATTAAAAAAATCCTCCTCGCTTACATGTGAGGAGGATTTCTTCTATTAAAAAACAACTAATAGGAAGTAAACAATCATGAACGTTTGTATTATTGCTTTTGTAATGACACTGCTGACAAATCCTACAACAGATCCAAAACCGATTTTCAAACTATTTTTGAAATCCCGCTTATTTATAAGAAGCTCTGCTCCCACAGCACCAATAAATGGCCCAATGAGAATGCCCAAAAACGGAATAACGAAAGGTCCAACTAAAAGTCCTATTGTACTGCCCCAAATCCCAGCTTTTGAACCACCATATTTTTGTACCCCAATCATATTCGCGATATAATCCGCAGCAAACAAAAGAATAATAAAAAAACCTTGAATCAGCCAAAAGAACCAGCCAAAGTGTTCAAATGAAAAAAAGACACCATATAATAGATATCCTGCTAATAAAAACAAAACGCTTGGGATGATAGGATACACCAGACCGACAAATCCAATGATAAATAAAATTGAAATGATTGACCAATAAACGATCTCCAAGTTATCTCCATCCTTTTGAAAAAAGTTATTCTTTTTACCTTATACGCATTTCCCTCTAAATAGTTTCATCAATCATCATTCTTGTTTATATCTGCTCCTAAAGATACAATAGAATAGTGAATCTTTTTTAGGGTGGTAATTATGAATATTTTCAAGCAATTTTATAAAAGTATTTATTCTCCAAAGGATATAGCTTCCTTCCGTTTTCAGGGAATTGGAAAAACCATTTTATATGTATTTTTTCTTACCTTCATTTCGATTTTACCAGCGATTTATTACTTAAATACAATGCTTAATGAGGGAATTGAGAGTACGAAATCGGTCATTAACGATGAGATTCCCTCCTTTACGATAGAAAAGGGAACACTTACTGCCGAGACGGATGTACCCATAACAATCGATAAAGGTGAGTTCTCGATAATTGTTGATCCTACCGGTGTTATTACAAATGAAGATGTAGAGGACAAAGACAATACCATTGCTTTGCTGAAGAATGAATTTTCTGTCGCGGCTGGCGGAAGAATTGATTCCTATTCGTACTCGATGCTGGAGGGTTTAACACTTACAAAAGAGGACTTTATCGATATCGTAGATACAATTGATGGTATGAAAAACATCATTATTCCTGTCGTATCGACTATTATGTTTCTTGTTTCAAGTGCCGTAGCCTTTATCGAAGTAACCATTCTTGCTTGGTTCGGTTTATTATTAAAAAATCTTGCTGGCAGAACGATTAGTTACCGCCACTTATGGAGAATGGCTGCCTACAGTGTTACTCTGCCAACCGTTTTTTTTACAATTATGAGCGCCATTAATACACCTGTACCAAATAGTTTTTTGATTAATTGGTTTGTTGAAATAATCATCTTATTTTTAGCGATAAAAGAAATACCAAACGAAAAAACTACTATTGAGAGTTAAACGCACCCATTTGGGTGCGTTTTTTGGTTCTATTAGGATGTGGACAAGCATAGGAATGTACAAACATTCCATTTTGGAGGCTTGTCTATGAAAAGAATTGGTGTTTTACTATTAGGACTTCTTACCATTTATATAATATATATTGATTTAACAGCAGGTACCCTGCCAAAGAATGAAAGTCAAAAAACGGAGCAAACAGTTGCGACAATGACCAACATTACCAATTCTGCAGCTTCATTTGAAGCTGAAGTTGAACCCGGTGAAACCCTTATATCAATCGTAGAAAATCATATTAAAAAACCGTTACCTGTATCAATTGATGAACTAATAGAGGATTTTCAAAGTTTAAACCCAGGATTATCTCCAGAAAAGATTCAAATTGGGTCGACTTATGAGTTTCCTGACTACTCTAAATAGGGAAACAAAAGCGTCAGTCTTGTCAAGATGAGCAAAGGGCTGATAAAATAATAGATGCATGTTTAAACTAACTATTATTCGAATCCATTTTGAAGGAGCGAATTTCCTTGAGTGAAATTACACATCGTACTAAAACCCGTCCCGTTAAGGTTGGTAACTTAACAATTGGCGGGAGTAACGAATTATTTATACAAAGTATGACCACTACTAAAACACATGATGTAGAAGCGACCGTCGCTGAAATCAAACGTCTTGAAGAAGCAGGATGCCAGATTGTTCGTGTTGCATGTCCAGACGAAAGAGCTGCAAATGCAATTCCTGAAATAAAAAAGAGAATTAACATTCCTTTAGTAGTAGATATTCATTTCGATTACAAATTAGCGCTTAAAGCCATTGAGGGCGGCGCTGATAAAATTCGGATTAATCCAGGAAATATCGGAAAAAGAGAAAAAGTGGAAGCTGTTGTTAATGCAGCCAAGAAGCGCGGAATTCCAATCCGAATTGGTGTAAATGCCGGCTCACTAGAAAAAAGAATTCTTGAGAAATACGGTTATCCAACTGCCGATGGAATGGTTGAAAGTGCTCTCCATCATATAAAAATTCTTGAAGATCTGGATTTTCATGACATTATTGTTTCCATGAAGGCTTCAGATGTTAACCTTGCCATTGAAGCCTATGAAAAAGCTTCACAGGCATTTGATTATCCTCTGCACTTAGGTATTACGGAATCAGGGACTTTGTTTGCTGGTACTGTAAAAAGTGCTGCGGGACTAGGAGCGATTATTAGCAAAGGGATTGGTAATACACTTCGTATTTCTTTAAGTGCTGACCCAGTTGAAGAAGTAAAAGTGGCCAGAGAGCTATTAAAAGTATTCGGACTATCATCCAATGCGGCAACGTTAATCTCTTGTCCAACCTGCGGCAGAATTGAAATTGATTTAATCAGTATAGCCAATGAGGTCGAAGATTATATTTCTAAAATAAAGGCGCCAATTAAAGTAGCTGTTTTAGGCTGTGCAGTAAACGGCCCTGGTGAAGCGAGAGAAGCTGACATTGGAATTGCTGGTGCACGTGGTGAGGGGCTGCTCTTCCGCAAGGGTGAAATTGTTCGTAAAGTACCAGAAGATCAGTTAGTCGATGAATTAAAAAAAGAAATCGATCAAATTGCTGAGGAATATTTTCAAAAAAAGGCATTAGAGGAAGCAGAAGTAACTAAATAAAATCATTAAGAAACCCAGCAATCTGCCGGGTTTCTTTTTTTGCCCCTATGTTTGCAAGCTGCTGTTAAAAGAACGGTAGGATAAAGATACCGACGATAATTGAAATGGCACCTATCCCAATTGCCCACGCGCCAAGACTTTCTGCTCCTCGGCGTCTAGCAACGAATCCTAACACAATACCTGCTGCACCAAAAAGAATCGGCATAACAAACAGTGATAAAATAGATAACGCTAACGCAGCCCATCCCATTCCTACACCAGCTTTTGCCCCCGTGCCAGTTCCGGAATCATTTTTTGATTTTTCCTGGAAGGTTGGTCGGGTGATAGAAACAGGTGCTGCAATTTCAGCAGCCGTTTCTTCTCTATATTCTGAAGAGTTGTTTGGGTTATTTTGGTTAGATTTTGGACTTGGGAGATACCCAGCCACTTTCGTGTCTTTTTTATCTTCCATCCGAATCCCTCACTTTCAGTAATAGGAGCATTAATTATTGTTTGTAACTTTCATGATTTTAGTATGGTAAAATAAAGTTAAAAACTTGGCATTTGAAGGTGATTACATATGAGGAAAAGATTTGGGATTGATATTGATGGTACAGTAACATGTCCATCAGCTCTTGTACCGTTTATTAATGAAGGATTTGGATTAAATATTACATTAGAAGACGTTAAAGAATATGACTTAAATAAGGTTGTAAACGTACCTAAGGAAAAGTTTTCAAAGTGGTTTATTGAAAACGAGCCTATTATTTATGAGCAATCTCCGCTAGCAGAAGGAGCAGAAACCGTACTTAGCAACTGGAAAAAGGAACATGAATTATTTTTTATAAGCGCAAGGGGCTCACATCTTTTAGAAAATACAAAAAAATGGTTTAGCAGCAAAGGTTTGTCTTACAATCATATTGAGTTAATTGGTTCTCATGATAAAGTGGCAACCGCAAAACAACATCAAGTTGATATTTTCCTCGAAGATAAACATGACAATGCAGTAATGATTCATGAAGAATGTGATATCCCTGTCCTTTTGTTTAATACACCCTATAACCAGGACCCTATTCCAAAAGGTGTAATACGTGTCAATAACTGGTTTGAAGCAAATAATTGGGTTAAAAATTGGCTTCGATAAAATAGAAAGAACCAGCATGGCCGCCGCCATGCTGGTTTTTTAATGACACTCAGGACAACGTCCATAAATTTCAAATTTGTGTCCCGAAATGTCGTATCCTTTTAAATCTTCACTTAAGCTGTTCATTGGACAAGTGTCAATTTCCTTCGTCTTACCGCAATCCATACAAATGAAATGATGGTGGTGCTGGTGGCGTGAACAGGAAAAACGAAAATGCTTTTCACCCGATAACTCTGTCATTTCAAGAATTCCCATTTTTACAAAAAGAGAAAGATTACGATAAATGGTATCAAAGCTTAATCCTGGATAATCTTCCTTTAACTCATCTAAGACATCCTTTGCTGTTAAGTATTTATCACTGTCTGCAAACAATTGAAGCATGTCTTCCCTTTTTCCAGTTTGCTTAAACCCGTTTTCTTTTAGGAATTGAATGGCTTCATTTACATTCATCCTGCTGCACCCCCTTGTGAAAGCTGACTTTTAATCATTATTTTTTTATAAACGATAGTAAAAACTAATATAGCCACAGCAATCATCACAATCGTTCCACCTGGAGCAAGGTCTAAATAATAAGAACTGAATAGACCCCCAAGAACGGCAATTTCTCCAAAAATAATCGATAAAAAGATTGTTTGTTTAAATCCTTTGGCTATACGGATACTTGCCGCAACTGGTAAAGTCATTAAAGAAGAAACAAGCATGATTCCAACAATTCTCATAGAAGCAGCAATCACAAGTGCGACCATGATAATAAAAATAAAGTGAATGCTTTTTGCTGCTATCCCGGAAGCTTTTGCGTGCTCTTCATCAAAAGATAACAAAAATAGCTCTTTATATAACAAGATGATAGTAATCACAACAAAGATACTGATAACAAAAATAACCCATAAATCTAAGCGACTTACTGCAGAAACACTTCCAAATAAATACCCGTACAAATCTGTATTAAATCCATCAGCAAGTGAAATAAAGATTACCCCAAGTCCGATACCACCTGACAAGATAATTGGGATTGCCAGCTCTTGATAATGTTTATAAACTCCTCGTAATTTTTCTATAAACAACGATCCTCCTACAGAAAAGACCATTCCTAAATAAAGTGGATTTAATCCACTAAGAGCAAGAAAATATTTTTCAAGGAGAAGACTGGCTGCAATTCCTGCCAAGGTTACATGACTCAAAGCATCCGCAATTAATGAAAGTCTCCTCACAACAATAAATACACCTAATAATGGTGCAAGAAAACCTATTAATATTCCTGTTAGAAAGGCATTTTGTAAAAATTCATATTGAAATATCCCTTGAATCATTAAAAAACGCCTCCGTGGTCATGGTGATGAGAAAGTAGGTGGACATCCATTCCATAGAATTCAGACATCCCCTCGCTTTGGTGTGTTTCAAATTCACTTGTATCTCCATGAAAGTGTAAATGCTTATTAAGACAAGCTACGTGTGTAACTTTATCTGATATCGTTCCAACATCATGCGTCACTAATAGGAGTGTAATACCCCGGTTTTGGTTCAGGTCTGCAAGCATTTGATAAAATGCATTCACATTTTCAGCATCCACCCCAACTGTGGGTTCATCTAAAATCAATAGCTTAGGCTCACTGACAAGTGCCCGGGCAATAAATACTCTCTGCTGCTGCCCTCCCGAAAGCTCACCAATATTCCGCTGACTAAACTTACTCATTCCTACAGCTTCCAATGCGTCATAGACTTTTTGGGAATCTTCTTTTTTAAAAAAGCGAAATAATCCGAGTTTCTTTGTTAACCCACTGGAAACTACTTCAAACACAGTAGCAGGAAAACCTGTATTAAATGAATTGGCCTTTTGAGAAACATAACCAATTTGGTGCCATTCTTTAAATTTGTTCATTTCCTGATTAAATAAGCGGATTTCTCCTTTTTGCGGCTTTAATAGACCAAGGATTAATTTTAATAATGTCGATTTTCCTGAGCCATTTGGACCTACAATGGCTAGGAAGGAACCATTAGGTATGGTTAAGTTAATATTTTCTAGTACTGTATCCTTTTCATAGCGATAAGAGAGATTTTTTATTTCAATAACAGATTGTGATTTCATACACTCACACCTTAATTTTAAGAATCATTCCGATTTAACTTAAAGTAGTATACAATAGGAACTTATTAATGTAAAGTCTTTACCTTTACATAGCTCACATAATTGCCGTCATTTTCATTTTGTAACACTCTGATTCCGTCTTCATACATTAGATGAAGGGGTGATGAGTGTGAAGATTTTTGAGAACATCATAAATCATAAGATTAATACCATTACTGGTGATGAACTATTCAAGTATGCTCAACAATTTAATATCCGGGTAAATCGGCAGCAAGCATTTAAGGTTGCTCAATACTTAAAAGGGAAAAATGTAAATATTTTTGATGACCGTGAAAGATCTGCATTGATTAAAGAAATTGCAAAAATTGCAGGACCTGAAGTGGCAAGAGAGGTAAATAAGCTTTTTGTTCAATTTACAAAATGACATTAATAAAGCTGTGCAGAAGCACAGCTTTACCCTTGCATAATTCTATCGAGCAGGTTTTCGTTGAATTTTTGTTGACGCAGCATTTCGATTTCGAATGCATAAGGCGGTTTTTTATTATCTTTGTCTTCACCTACGAATGGTGTCTCCAGAATTTTGGGTATATCTGTCAACTGCGGATGGTGTACGATGTAGTTAAGGGCATTAAAGCCAATATGACCAAATCCAATATTTTCATGACGGTCTTTTCTCATCCCTACAGCGTTTTTACTATCATTGATATGAAGAACTTTTAACTTATTTATGCCAATAATTTTATCGAATTCATTTAGCACTCCATCAAAATCTTCGACAATGTTATATCCCGCGTCGTGTGTATGACAAGTATCAAAACATACTGAAAGGCGATCGCTATAGTGGACGCCATCCATGATCATCGCCAATTCCTCAAACGACTTTCCACATTCAGAGCCCTTTCCGGCCATTGTTTCTAAGGCTATTTGGAGTTGCTCTTTCCCCGTTAATACTTCATTTAAGCCTTCAATGATTTTCTTTATACCAGCCTCCGTGCCGGCACCAACATGAGCACCAGGGTGCAGGACGATTTGCATTGCACCAATGGCCTCTGTTCTTTCAATTTCGGTACGTAAGAATCTTACCCCTAATTCAAACGTATCAGGATTTGTAGTATTCCCAATATTGATAATGTATGGAGCATGGACCACAATTTCAGAAATACCATTCGCCTCCATATGCCTTCTGCCTTCTTCAATGTTCAAATCTTCAATTTTTTTCCTTCTAGTGTTTTGAGGAGCACCAGTGTAAATCATAAACGTATTTGCACCATATGATACAGCTTCCGCGCTCGCCGCGAGTAACATCTTTTTACCGCTCATTGAAACATGAGAACCTATTTTCAACAAACCCTCTCTCTCCCTTCACTACTACTTCTTTTTTAATCTTCTTTGACGTTTTTTTATTTTATCCATTTCCCACTGCATTTTCTTTTTGTAGCCTGGTTTAACTTTTTGTGGTTTTTTAACCATAGATTTAGCAGTCTTTTCTGCTTCATCTTCTTTCTTTACACGTGTCTTTCTTTTATTTCGTTCCTCTATTTCCACGAATTCCTCTTTTTTTAGATCGACGTACTTAAACTGAATCCCCATTTTTTCAAGGCGGTTTAATGCGTCCTCATCAGATATGTCATATATTGTGAGTGCCACTCCTGTATTACCCGCTCTGGCAGTCCTTCCTACACGGTGAACGTAAAAGTCTAAATCCGTAGGTAATTCATAGTTGATAACATGACTGATTCCCTCGATATCAATTCCCCTTGAAGCTAGGTCTGTGGCAACAATATATTGGTACTCTAAATCTTGTATTTGCTTCATCATTTTCTTTCTTTCGCGCGGGTTTAAATCACCATGGACACGAGCAACCTTTAGACCTTTATCCGTCAAAAAGTTGGCGACTTCTTCAGCCATTTTTTTTGTATTGGTAAAAACAATTGCTAAATATGGATTGTACTGAATAAGTGCATCGTGAACGAGCTGCTTTTTATTTCGGTGTCTTGAAGGCAGCAGGTAATGAGTTAAATTTTCTGCCGTTTTTCTCTTCGCGTCAATCTGTATGGTTTTTGGATTCTCCATGTACTTTTTAAGAAATGGTTTAAGCTTTTCTGGAATTGTTGCTGAGAATACAAGCATCTGCAATTTCACAGGCATTTTCGCTGCCACTTGATCTAAATCCTCAATAAAGCCCATATCAAGCATCATATCTGCTTCATCCACGACAAGTACTTCTGAAGTATGAACAAAAAGTGCTTGTTCAACCATCAGGTCTTTTATTCTGCCTGGAGTGCCTACTACAATATGAGGCTGAATCTTTAATTTATCAATGGTTCTTTGCTTATCGGTTCCGCCAATATAACATCTAGTCATAATGGCTTTATCTGGACTGCAATGCTCGGTTACCTTTAGGATTTGATGATAAATTTGAGATGCAAGCTCTCGCGTAGGAGCCGTTATGACAGCTTGTACTTCCTGACGCTCCGGATTTATCCGTTCTAGTATCGGCAGCACAAAAGCCAGTGTTTTCCCCGTTCCAGTTTGTGATTGACCAATTGCACTTTCATTTTTTAAAACTAATGGAATCATTCGTTCTTGAATTTCTGTTGGTTCATAAAAACCTTGTTCCTTTATTGCTTCTATGATAAAAGGCTGAAAATTAAAACGCTCAAAACGATTTTGTTTCATGTTATTGCTCCTTATATATTAATATCTGCCGTTTATGGAGTAAGTTTCTTACTGTAACAAGAGCTTCCTCTTTTATGTCCATCATAACATTATAGTAAAGATTCATAAAAATAACCAGTTATTATCATCTTTTACCTTTGAACAACTTTTAATCATAAAAATTTACAGTTTATCCTAGTGTTAAATCCTAAACCAAAATTACTAAATTGCATACCTTAAATTATAAGGCTTTATTTAAAGGAGGGCATACGTATGTACCAGCCTAGACCAAGATTACCACTGCATGGTCATATGGGAGCTAATATGATGGCCCCAGGACCGTTTGGAGGTCAACAACACATGGTGCCTCCATATGGCGGTTACGGGCCAAGGATAGGATACCAGCAGAATTATCGTACCGGTGGAAGACCTATGATGGGTCAAATGGCGGGAAGAGGCCAAGGAAGAAGAAATGGCGGTGGTTTGCTCTCGAAAATACTTGGCGGGAAAAAGCAGGGCAATCAGTTTAGTGGTCCTAGAGGTATGCAGCCGGCAAACCAGGCTGCACAAAAAGGTTCTAGAGGAGTCGGCTCCATTCTTCAAACCCTGAGCAATCCTGATAGTCTCACAGGATTTCTAAATAACACGCAGCAGGTTTTAAAGACAGCCCAATCGTTTGGTCCTATGATTCAGCAATATGGACCAATCGTAAAGAATCTTCCTATGATGTGGAGATTATATAAAGGATTTAAAGATTTGCCAACCGAGGAAAAATCTGAGCCCACTCAAACGGAGAACCCATTAATGGAGGAGCAATCGATCCCGGTAGAAAAAGAACCAAAAAGAATAACGAAAAGGGATAACAATCTGGAAAACGAGCCCATTGCAGCAAGGAAACCGCACAATGGACCATCTATCCCAAAACTGTATATTTGAAATGAAGGGTGCTGAGATAACAGTACCCTTTTATTTTTCAGTTGGTTGTATTATTGTTTCACAACCCGATTTACTCCCGGATAAGCCAAGATTCACCCTATCATAGCGGAATTTACTTTCCAAAAATGTATCTTTGTATTATTTCTATTAGTTTTATATAATAATTACATAGATTCAAAGTCAATGTTCCATAGGAGGACTTTATATATGCAAATCATTAAGATTTCACCGCGCGGATACTGTTATGGTGTGGTTGACGCCATGGTAGTTGCAAGAAATGCGGCATTAGATAAATCATTACCACGCCCTATCTACATTTTAGGGATGATTGTTCATAATAAACACGTAACTGATGCTTTTGCCGAAGAAGGTATCATTACACTTGATGGTAAGAACCGCAAGGATATTCTAGACAAAGTAGATACTGGTACTGTAATTTTTACAGCACACGGTATTTCTCCTGAAGTTAGAGAGCTTGCGAAGAAGAAAGGCCTTATTACGATTGATGCAACATGTCCAGATGTAACAAAGACACATGATTTAATAGAAGAAAAGACAAAACAAGGATTCCAGGTGATCTATATCGGTAAAAAAGGGCACCCGGAGCCTGAAGGTGCTGTTGGGGTCGCTCCAGGTGCTGTCCATCTGGTTGAGACACCAAGTGATGTGGAAGCCTTAAACATTACAAGTGAAAAACTCATCGTTACGAATCAAACAACCATGAGCCAATGGGATGTTGCCGATACAATGAAAAAGGTGCAGGAGAAATATCCTCATGCGGAAGCTCACAATGAAATCTGTATGGCAACTCAAGTTCGTCAAGAAGCAGTGGCCGGTCAAGCTGGTGAAGCAGATGTAACCATTGTTGTCGGTGATCCAATGAGCAATAACTCTAATAGACTGGCACAGGTCTCTGAAGAAATTGCAGGTACAAAGGCATACCGTATTGCCGATATCTCAGAGTTACAAATTGATTGGATAAAGGATGCCAAGAATGTAGCGGTAACATCCGGTGCCTCCACTCCTACACCAATTACCAAAGAAGTCATTTCATTCTTGGAACAATTTGATCCCAATAACGAAGCTACTTGGGAACGTCGTAAAAATGTTCCGCTAAATAAAATATTACCAAAGGTCAAAAAATAAACCGGTCGCATTGACCGGTTTTTTCTTGCGCTATTTTTATATAAATTTAAATGGATCTGTATTGATTTCTGAAGGGAAGATTTCAACTTCATAGCCAGATTCTTTGCACATTTTTGAAAGTATATTTGTAACTCCTTTTTTCATAACTTTTTCGACATTGTGTCCGGGATCTATCATGTTTAATCCCTGCATCATCGCGTCATGGGCAGTATGGTAATAAATATCACCTGTAATGTAAACATCAGCACCCTTAAACTTGGCACTCATAAAATATTTATTGCCATCTCCGCCCAATACAGCAACCTTCTTGACCCGTGATGATAAATCACCAACAACCCTGACTTTATCAACCTCTAAAGCTTGCTTTACGCTCTCAGCAAATTCTCCGAGAGTCATTTCCTTTACGGTCCCCACCCGGCCAAGACCAAGGACCTCACCTTTATTTTCAACCGGGTAAACATCATAGGCAACCTCTTCATATGGATGTGCCTTTATCATAGCTGTAATCGCCCTTTTTAACAGCTGTTCAGGGACTATTGTTTCAATTCTTACTTCATCAACAACCTCAAGTTGTCCTCGCTGTCCGATATACGGACTGGTGTTTTCCCCTGGTAAAAATCGCCCTGAACCATCTGTTGAAAATGAACAATGACTATAATTGCCAATAAAGCCAGCACCAATCCCTCCCAAGACCCTCCTAATCTCCTCTGCATGGCTTATCGGTGTAAAAACAATTAATTTCTTTAGCTTCGTTTCATATGTAGGTACAAGCACTTCTGGGTTCTCTAAACCTAGAGCCTCCGCTAAGAGGTCGTTTACCCCGCCTTTAGCCACATCAAGATTAGTATGGGCAGCATAAACAGCTATATCATGCTTTAAAAGTTTTTCAATCATTCTTCCCTGTACTGTGTCTGTTATAACATTTTTAAGAGGGCGAAAAATTGGCGGATGATGCGCGATGATGAGCTGTACATTTTTTTCAATGGCTTCATCAATCACTTCTTCAAGAACATCAAGAGCAATCATCACTTTATCTATTTTCTTGTTCAAGCGTCCAATTTGTAAACCTATTTTATCATCTTCCATCGCAAGTCCCTTTGGAGAAAACTTTTCAAAAAGTTGAATAATTTCATGACCATTCGCTTTCTTCATTGTCCAATACCCCCTCTACAAGATTAATTTTTTTGGCGACCTCTTGTTTCTTCTCTTCTGTTTCTACAGAAGGTGCGGCACTTTCAAGCTGTGTGTAAATTCGTTTCCAGTTTTTCGTTTCTAAGACCCATTTCTTTTTGAATGTCTTTTCTTTTCTCTGAAGAAGGAACGGTCCAACTAAAATACCTGTTTCGAATGGGACGTCACGATAGGGTTTTAATGGGTCTCCTTTTTCAGCTGCTAATATTTCGTAAATTTTATTATCCTCTTCAAGGATTTCTTCTGCAATTAATTCCCAATCATTTTCAACCAGCCATTGCCGAATGGCGATGGCATTGATATTTGGCTGCAACACAAGACGCTTAACAGAAGTGAGTTTTTCTTTTCCATTTTCTAAAATAGAGGCAATTAGACTTCCGCCCATTCCCGCAATGGAAATACAATCTACTTCGCCAGGCTGAATTACCTCCAGCCCATTACCCATTCTAACTTTAATCACCTCAGAGAGCCCTTCAGCCATTACATTTTTTTCTGCAGATTGGAATGGGCCCAATGCAACTTCTCCTGCTATCCCAAAGGATATACGTCCCTTCTTAGCAAGGTAACTAGGCAGGTAAGCATGATCAGAACCAATATCTGCTAACCTTGAGTCTAGGGGAACATATTTTGCTACGGTTTCTAACCGAATTGATAATTTTTCTGTATTCAAATCATTCACCACTTTTTATGTATTACTACTAGTATAAAAAAAGTCCTTTACAGAAGCAAAGGACCTTTTCTAAAAGAAATTATTTAATATTTGCTAACCAATCAGCCATTGCATCGGCTTCCTCTGGTTTTACCATACCGCCTGGCATGTTACCTCGGCCATTTGTAATGACGTCTTTAATTTCATCTTTGGATAACCTTTCACCAACACCTGTTAGTGCAGGACCCATTCCCCCTTGGTACTGATCACCGTGACAGCCTACACAAGAACCTGTGTAAATGTCCTCAGGCGCTTTTGCAACCTGTTCTGTTTCAGTTCCGCCTTCCTTTTCCTTAGCTAGCTCATCCATATCCCCGAGGCCTTTGAAAGACAATAAGAACATTAGTCCGATTCCAAAAACAAAAATCAGGATATAAGGAATAACCGGATTTCGATTCATCATATAACCTCCCTTATGTACGTAAAACTGTAAATAAATAGTCTACTACAAACAACTACTATTTTACTTTAAAAACTTCAGAAGGAAAAGCCCTAAACTTACTTTGTCACGATAATATTAAGAAAATATGCAAGTAAAAACCAATATTTTAACAAAGTCCGCCCTTTTATACTTCCCCGTTCTACGTTTTATCAACCCATGAATCCCAGCTATAACGGTTAAAATGGATTAAACATAAAAATTATTTTTAGTTATTTTTAAATATCATTTTCTTATTGGCAACATCTACTGCATAAGGATTGTGTGAAAGATGTACCTTTATTACAAAAGCGATTTGTGATTTTAGAGAAAAAGATTACTTTTACCTATTTGCAAACTGTAAAACAATTCAGTAAAATAAATACAAATGCGCCTAGAGAAAGTGCTTTCATTTCCAGTTTTGAATTACAAAAAAATAGTTTACCTCTTATACAGAAGTAAACTATCTTATTAAAGGGTTTATTCTAAGAAATCTTTTAGGCGTTTGCTTCGACTTGGGTGTCTTAGTTTACGTAGTGCCTTTGCTTCTATTTGTCGAATACGTTCACGGGTTACACCAAAGACTTTTCCAACCTCTTCAAGAGTACGAGTGCGCCCATCATCAAGCCCAAATCGTAAGCGCAGGACGTTTTCTTCCCTGTCTGTTAGTGTATCTAGAACATCTTCAAGCTGCTCTTTTAATAATTCATAGGCGGCATGCTCTGAAGGTGATGTAGCATCTTGGTCTTCAATGAAATCACCGAGGTGTGAATCATCTTCTTCACCAATAGGCGTTTCCAGCGAGACAGGCTCTTGAGCAATTTTCAAGATTTCTCTAACTTTATCCGGAGTTAGGTCCATATCTTCGCCAATTTCTTCTGGAGTTGGTTCGCGTCCAAGATCTTGAAGTAATTGTCTCTGTACACGGATAAGTTTATTAATGGTTTCAACCATATGCACAGGAATACGAATGGTTCTAGCTTGGTCAGCAATCGCTCGAGTGATCGCTTGACGAATCCACCAAGTAGCATACGTACTAAACTTAAATCCTTTACGGTAGTCGAATTTTTCAACGGCTTTGATAAGTCCCATATTTCCTTCTTGAATCAAATCAAGAAAGAGCATACCGCGTCCAACATATCGTTTTGCAATACTAACTACAAGCCGAAGGTTAGCTTCTGCCAAGCGTCGTTTTGCTTCTTCGTCGCCTTCTTCAATACGGTTGGCCAATTTTATTTCTTCTTCAGCGGAAAGCAGGTCTACTCGGCCAATTTCTTTTAAGTACATACGAACAGGATCATTTATCTTTACACCAGGAGGAACGCTAAGGTCATTTAGATCAAACTCATCGTCGTCTCCTTTTGCTAATTGCTTAGGGTTTGGATCTTCATCGTCACTTTCTCCTACTAATTCGATGCCTTGATCACCTAGGAATTCATAAAATTCATCCATCTGATCGGACTCTAAATCAAAATTTGCCATTCTTTCCGCAATATCATCGTAGGCAAGGACTCCGGTTTTTTTACCCAGTACCGTTAACTGATCTTTTACTTGTTCAAAGGTCAATTCATTCTCGGCCTCTTTTGAACGGGCTGATTTTTCAGCCATATGTCCCCCTCCTTCCAGAATCAAAGACATTAAAGATGGAATCTATAGCGATTTACGCAATTGACTGATTTCAGTAGCAATTGCTGCTGCTTTACTATAATCACTTTGTCGCTCTGCTTCTTTAAGTTCCACTTCTTTTTCTTTTATCTTTAACAATTTTTGATAATTCAACACCTGTTTGATATAATCAGTTAATTCTTGATTACTTAACTCATCATTAACCGACATCATTTCAATGTCAGCGACTATTCTTCTAAGATTTTCATCTTGAATATAGGTTAAAAAAGCACTAGAATCAGGATTCATATGTTCTTCGTAAAAACCAATTAGATAAGTTATTATTGCCTGATGTTCATCATGATTAAACATGTTACCCTGCAATAAATCCTGAACCTTATAGGCTGTATCCCGATCTTTTAGCATATGGGCAATTAATCGCCTTTCAGCAGTAAAATGTGCAGGCTTTAATTTATTGTCCTGTTTAGCTATTACATTGGGCTTATTAACAGCTGGCTTACCTTGACCACTTAAATTCCTTTTTTCAGTAAAGAAAACCTGCTTTAGCTGTTGTTGTAAAGCATCTAACGAAATCGAAAACTCTGATGCAAGCTGCCGTAAATAATGATCTCTTTCAACAGCTTTTGTCAATTTACTTATTTCCTTAAGTATTGTTTCGATATAAGCAAGCCGTTCTCCTTCAATTTGAAGATTTTTTCCTCTTCGAAAATAAAGAAATTTAAATGCCATCCATGTAAAACTTGCACCTATGACCTCATTACGAAACTTTTCAGGACCATTTTTTTTTATATATTCATCTGGATCGAGTCCATCTGGCATCATAGCAACTTTAATGGTACAACCGGCATCAATCAGCATATTCCCTGCTCTAAAAGCTGCTTCAATTCCTGCTTTGTCTGAATCATAACAAATCGTAATGGACTGGGTATTTTGCCGTATAAGTGTGATGTGCTCTTCTGTCAAGGAAGTACCCATTGTAGCGATACCATTTTCTACACCAGACTTGTCAGCTGCAATTACATCTGCAAATCCTTCAAATAGAACTGCTTGCTGTAATTTCCGTATACTTGGTTTTGCCAAATGAAAATTATATAAAATTTTGCTTTTATTAAAGATTGCTGTTTCGGGACTATTTAAATACTTGGGCTGATCAGCCCCTAATGATCTCCCTGAAAAAGCAATGCCATTTCCATTTCGGTCAAAAATTGGAAACATAATTCGATCTCTGAATCGATCAAAATAAGTTTCATCTCTTTCTCGTTTGATAATCAACCCGGCTTTTTCCATTAATTCCGGAGAAAATTCCCTCTTGGTCAGGAATTTGTATACAAAGTCCCATGAATTTAAGGAATAACCAATTTGAAATTTATCAATCGATTCTCGGGTAAATCCTCTTTCCAGTAAATACTCTAAAGCATGTTGACCGTCTTTTGTATTTACCAATAAATGATGGTAAAATTTAGTTAACAGCTCATGTGCGTCAAGCATTGACTGAAGTTCCGGAGAAACACTCTTCCCCTTCCCATTTACTGAGAAATTTACTTGTAAGTCAATATTAGCCTTATCAGCTAATTTAATGGCGGCTTCTAGAAATGAGATACCTTCCAGCTCCATTAAAAATGAGAAAACATTTCCTCCCGCTCCACACCCGAAGCAATGGTAAATTTGTTTATCAGATGAAACGGAAAATGATGGGGAGTTTTCTCCATGGAAAGGACATAATCCGAAGTAATTTCGCCCTTGTTTTTTTAGTTGAATATATTCACTGATAACTTCAACAATATCAACAGACTGACGAATTTGGTCAATTTTTTCTTCGGCAATCCGTTCTGCCATGAAAACATCTCCATTGTACTTATTCTACAAAGAAATCTAAACTCCTGCATTTTTCGACAAAATTCCACTAAATAATTTTGAACGATCATCAGAATTCAAAGACTTTGTTTTTTTACCCTATACACCCCTTCTTCTTGCTTTAGCATTAGAAAGCGCAAGACAAGAGCAGTTTGTATCCGGACTCATGAATGATCCTTTTGACGATGGTACATGTACTCTCTAAGGAGTAATCTAGAGGCCAGTCCAATATCCTGTTTAACAGTAATATCCCCCTTTGCAGTATGATTCATGATGAATAAGTCCGCAGCTTCTTTTCAGGAATCAACATATTTCGATATTGCTCACCATATGTAGTCTTATTGTTTCCATGATAATCATAAGAAGCGATAAAAAGAACTTTCACGGAAGAGTAGAAGTAATTTTCGACAATTTCTTCTTTAACCGTCATCAATCGCATCTACAAAATAGTTGGAATGCCTTTTGTATAAGTAATAATTCTACACCATTCCGCATATTCCTTCTTTATGATGCTAACTTTTTAGAAGCAGTTGCAAAAAGATTTATGTCGAATTTTTTTCTGTAGGTTCCCTTGACATCTAACAATAAATAGTTTATTCGTATACATGCAAGTCTAAACCTAAAAGATTCATTTTTATCACAATTTTTTATTATAGTACATTCTTTTATACTTTTCCATAGTTTTTTATGGTTAAATGAAAAACACATAATCTAAGATTATGTGTTACGCCCTTCTTTTATGAAAGTAATTTAGAATAACATTCGCTGTTTCTTCAACTGCCTTATTGGTTACATCAATAACAGGACAATTAATTCTATTTACGATCTTTTCAAAGAAGGTTAATTCATCACGAATTCTCTCAATATTTGCGTAGCTGGCCTGATCATTTAGACCTAAAGAGATTAACCGTTCCCGCCTAATATTATTTAGTTTTTGCGGGCTGATTTTAAGTCCAAAGCACTTCTCTGCAGGAACCTTATACAGTTCCTCAGGCGGGTCAACTTCTGGAACAAGCGGTACATTCGCAACTTTTAAACGTTTTAAAGCTAAATATTGTGACAACGGAGTTTTTGACGTTCTAGATACGCCGATTAAAACGATATCAGCTTTTAGTATTCCTCTTGGGTCGCGTCCATCATCATATTTAACAGCAAACTCAATGGCTTCGACTTTTTTAAAGTAATCTTCATCCAGTTTTCTTACGAGTCCTGGTTCACACAGTGGAGTTTTCCCGCTGAAGATTTGAATTTGGTCCATAATCGGACCTATTAAATCAACTGCATATATTCCTGCTTCGTCTGCCTTTTCCTTCATATACGCACGCATATCTGGTTTGACCAACGTAAAAGCGATCATAGCGTGGTCCATCGTTACAAGTGAAACTACTTCATCAATATGTTCCTTATCCTCAACATAGGGGAATCTTTTCAATGTCATTCCTGACCCATTAAATTGGCTGATTGCTGCTTTTGTAACTAATTCAGCTGTTTCCCCTACCGAATCAGATACTACATATATGACAGGACTAATCATTCTTCCTCAACAGCTCCTCTAGAAAAACTAATATTTTTTCATTTAGGTTTTGGGACGTCAAGTTATTATCCATTTCCCAAGGCAACGAATGCTTTCGTAATATTTGTCTTCGTAATTCTCCCTATTACTTCATAGCCCTTTTCTGACGGTCTTACTATAGGTAAAGCATCAATTTGTTTTTCAATTAATAATTTAGCAACATCGATTAAATTGTCATCCATTTCACACATTGTAATATTTGGCATTCTTGTCATAATGATGTTGATTGGTAGTGCTGTAAGTTCTTGTTTGCCAATACTTGCTCTTAGAAGGTCCTTTCTTGATAACACACCAACCAAAAGAGAGTTTTGGTCGACAACAAATAATGTTCCCACATCTTCAAGAAACATTGTACAAATTGCGTCGTACACCGAAACGTTTTCCTTTACTAAGACCGGAATTGAATTATAATCTCTTACACGTATTTTCTGCAGGTTTTCAGTTAAAAGCTGCGTTCCGGATTTTCCAGTATAAAAATATCCTACACGCGGTCTTGCGTCTAAATATCCAGCCATTGTTAAAATGGATAAATCAGGCCTTAACGTTGCTCGTGTTAAATTAAGTTGTTCTGCAATGTTCTCCCCGGTTATCGGTCCATTATCCTTCACAATCTGAATGATAAGTTCTTGGCGTTTAGTCAGTTCTATTTTTCTCACCACCATCTTTAATCCATTATGTGAGGGGCGGTACAAACCGCACCCCCAGACACTCAAAAATTAAAACATAATCTTTTCTTGTATGAAAGTGACTAATTCCGCGATTGGTACACGTGTTTGTTCCATTGTATCGCGGTCACGGATCGTTACCATGTTGTCTTCTTTGGAATCAAAATCATAGGTGATACAGAATGGTGTACCGATTTCGTCATGTCTTCTATAACGTTTTCCAATTGAACCAGCTTCATCATAGTCAACAGAGAAATGCTTGGCTAAAGTTTGAAACACTTCTCTAGCTTCGTCTGATAGTTTTTTCGACAATGGAAGAACTGCTGCTTTAAATGGAGCCAGTGCAGGATGGAAGTGCATAACTGTTCTAGAAGTTCCATCTTCAAGCTGTTCTTCATCATAGGCATCGATTAAAAATGCTAGTGTTACGCGGTCAGCACCTAGCGAAGGTTCAATACAAAATGGAATATATCTTTCATTTGTCTCTGGATCAATATAGTTGAAGTCCTCGCCAGAGAATTGCATATGCTGCTTCAAATCATAATCAGTTCTTGAGGCTACTCCCCAAAGTTCACCCCAGCCGAACGGGAATTTATATTCAAAATCGGTTGTGGCATTACTGTAATGGGATAGTTCATCCTCTGAATGGTCTCGAAGTCTTATGTTTTCTTTTTTTATTCCTAATGAGTGAAGCCATTGCTCAGCAAAGTTCTTCCAATAATCGAACCAGGTTAACTCTTCACCAGGCTTGCAGAAAAATTCAAGCTCCATTTGTTCGAATTCACGGGTACGGAAAGTGAAATTCCCTGGAGTGATTTCATTTCGGAAACTTTTTCCGATTTGCGCAATTCCAAATGGCAATTTCTTTCTCATTGTGCGCTGTACATTTTTAAAATTAACAAAAATCCCTTGTGCTGTTTCAGGGCGAAGAAAAATTTCATTCGTACTAGACTCTGTAACCCCTTGGAAGGTTTTAAACATTAAATTGAATTGGCGAATGCCGGTGAAATCATGACTTCCACAGTCTGGGCACGCGATGTTGTGTTCTTTCACAAGCTCCTCCATCTTCTCAAACGGAAGTCCATCAACAACCATTTCTATACCCTTTTCCTCAAGAGCATTTTCAATTAGCTTATCAGCACGGTGTCTAGCTTTACAGTTTTTACAATCAATCATTGGGTCATTAAAGTTCCCGATATGACCAGATGCTTCCCAAGTTCTTGGGTTCATTAAAATACTGGCGTCTAAACCGACATTGTAAGGAGACTCTTGCACAAACTTTTTCCACCAGGCTTGTTTGATGTTGTTTTTAAATTCTACTCCAAGTGGACCGTAGTCCCATGTATTTGCAAGTCCTCCATAGATTTCAGATCCCGGAAAGATAAATCCTCTGTGTTTTGCATGAGACACGATTTGCTCCATAGATACTTTCATCTTCATTACTCCTCTTCAATAAATGATATAAGGCTGTGTTAACAATGTCTGTTGATTTGCGCTCCTGGCACTTCGCTTTCCGAGGGCGGTCCGGGGAGCCTCCTCGGCGCTTATGCGCCTGCGGGGTCTCCCCTGCCCCGTCCTCCCGCAGGACATTGAATAAGCTTCCTCGAATAAGCACCGCACGAAGAAAATGCGATAGTATTTTCGAGGATTTTCGTGCCTTCCGCTCCAATAAACAGAGTGCCATAATTTAGACTAGAGTAACACAGCCAATAAAAACCAAAAAACTCCCGTCGCTATGCTTAATATAAGCATAGGGACGAGAGTTACCCGCGGTTCCACCCTATTTGCTGCTAAACAGCAGCCTCTTTTATGTGTGTTGTACACATGATATGCTCAAGAACGCCTTCCTTAGGTCCCCATACCCTAGCTCTCACCATCCTAGGTTCGCTTTTACAGAGATTGCTAAGTACTCTTTTCTATCATAGCAACTATTTATTATTAAGACACATAATATCGAAATCTTAAATAAATGTCAATAAGTCAACTATATTTGATTTCGAAATTTTTCCATGGATTGAAGAAATTTCTTTGTTTTTAAATATAGGCCTGAATATTCCTCATAATATGCAGAAATCACCTGTTTCAGCTCATCTTTTGTTTCTTGTTTTACAGAGATGTTCCCTAATCTTGATAGATCAAAATAATAAAAAAGCCGTAATAATTTTACAGATGATGGCGATAATGGATAATGGTACGGATCATTTTCTATACAACGGTGGCATATAAACCCGCCTTCCCGAATGGAAAACGAAAAAATTCCGTCTGTGCTGCCGCAAACGGAACATTGATTTAGAATTGGATGTAAACCCAATACATTCAGCATTTTCATTTCATAGATATTCATAAGAATATCCGGATCATATCCTTCATTCATAAAGTTAAGGGTTTGAAAAAGTAGTTCGAAATGAAATGGGTTTGGTTTTTTATCATCCGTACATTTATCAGTCAATTCAACCATATAACTAGCATAGGCAGTTAGGAAGATATCTTCTCCAATACCGCGAAAGCTGGTAATCATTTCTCCCTGCTGCAGGCTTCCTAACCCAGTTCCTCTTTGAACTAAATAATAACCGTGGGTAAAGAGCTGGGTAATGGAGGAAAGCCGGCTATTAGGCTTTTTTGCTCCTCTTGCCATAACGCCGACCTTTCCCCATTCCCTTGTATACAACGTAATAATTTTATTGGTTTCACCATAATCTGTAGTTCTAATGACAATGCCTTCACACTTTTGGAGCAATTCTGTCACCATCCCGATACATTTGACAAACTTATGAAACGGGAAAATCCATTTGCGCTAGATCTTCATTCTGATTTCCGGGTATTTCTTGGTTTTCCTTCTCGAGCTCTTTAAAGAGAAGATAAGTGTCAATATTGCCTGTCTGGAGGAATACTTTCCACGTAAAATCCATCATCGAAAACCCCACCTTTCATGATATAGACTAGCCTTTTTAAGAATCCCAAACCTTACAATTATCATAGCCTGCCCAAGCAAAAATCATAAGACGAAAAATTTGTTAATGTTGTCCATGCATAATTTATTGTAATTGTTAATATTTTAGTTAGGGTTTAATAATTAGTATTCATCTTCGTTAAAGCCAAAATCGCGAAGCTGGGACATTTTATTGCGCCAGTCTTTTTGCACCTTTACCCATAGCTCTAAGAAAACTTTTGAGCCTAGAAGATTTTCAATATCCACCCTGGCTCGTTTTCCAATTTCTTTTAGCATACTCCCTTGTTTCCCAATAATAATACCTTTTTGAGAGTCTCTTTCTACAATTACAGTTGCCATCACATGGATAATATCCTTTCCTTTTTGCCGTTCCATTTTATCTAAAACAACGGCAAGAGAATGCGGGATTTCTTCACGTGTTAAGTGCAGCGCTTTCTCTCTTATTAGCTCTGTAATTATAAACCTTTCTGGGTGATCGGTTACCTGATCCGCCGGATAGTACTGTGGTCCTTCAGGTAAATAGACTTTAATTTGTTCTAACAGCCGTTCAACATTATTTCCCTCAAGTGCTGAAATTGGAATAATTTCTTTGAAAGAATACTTTTCCTTATAAGATTCAATTAGTGGCAGTAACTCATCTGGGTGTATTTGGTCAATTTTATTTATCACAAGGAAGATTGGTGTGTTAATTGTTTGAAATTTCTCGAGAATGAACTCCTCACCACGGCCAAAACCTTCCTCAGCATTTACCATAAATAGTATTAAATCAACTTCTTTTAATGTGTTTTGTGCAACTTTCATCATGAAGTCGCCGAGTTTATGCTTTGGCTTATGAATCCCTGGTGTGTCAATAAACACCATTTGGGTATCATCTAATGTCAATACACCCTGAATTTTATTACGGGTTGTCTGAGGTTTGTCGCTCATAATGGCAATTTTTTGTCCTATAACCCGGTTTAAGAATGTTGACTTACCTACATTTGGGCGACCAATAATTGATATAAAACCTGATTTATAACCTTTATTATCATTATTACTCAGCATGCAAATCCTCCGGAGAAAAGGCACCTGGAAGTAACTCTGCTACAGTAATTTCTAAGACGTCACCTTTAAGGTTGGTTAAAACGACCTTCATGTCTTGCGGACAAAGTTCTGAAATTACCTGTCGACATGCTCCACACGGCGAGCATGGCCGATCAGTATCAGCAACAACTGCAAGCATTGTAAAATCCCGATCACCTTCAGAATAAGCTTTAAACAATGCAGTGCGTTCAGCGCAATTGCACATGCTATAAGCGGCATTTTCAATGTTGCATCCATGATATACTTTTCCATCTTTTGTTAATAATGCTGCTCCTACCCCGAATTTAGAATATGGAACATAAGCTTTTTCTCTTGCTTTCTTTGATTCTTCGATTAAGTTCTCGATGTTCAAAGTTCATACTTCCCTTCCAGCAATAATCTGCCGCTTCCTTTATTTTACCCTAAAAATGTCACAAAATCATCATTTGTTGCGAAAAAGTAATATAAAAATTTGAATTTTCATAAAAGTCAGCCAACTTACCAATATGGTACAAAGCTGATAAGTTATTGTACCGAATTTGTAAATCCAATTCAAATTAACCAACTAAAAAAATACGGAAAAAAGATAATACTTCCAATTACAACCGCTGTGACTGCATAGATAAAAACTGCTCCGGCCGCTAAGTCTTTAGCCTGTTTAGCAAGTGGATGGTAATCTTCCGTCACTAAATCAACTACACGCTCGATTGCTGTATTCACCAACTCTAATGAGAAAATACCGCCTATGGCTACAATAACAAATAACCATTCTAGTTTGCTAATTGAAAAGAAAATGGAACATCCAATGACGAGCATAGATACACATAAATGAATGCGCATATTTCTTTCAGACCAAAGAGCTGTCTTAATTCCTGTTAAGGCATAGGAAAATGATTTCCATAAATGAACATGTTTATCTCGTGAGTCCATATTCATCTAAAATTTCCTTTTGTCGAGAGAACATTTTTTCTTCCTCTTCCTTTTCCATATGATCATAGCCTAGAAGATGGAGGAAACCATGAACAGATAAGAAACCAAGTTCACGTATGAAAGAGTGTCCATACTCTTTAGCTTGCTCTTCCGCTTTTGGAATGGAAATAATAATATCTCCTAATACACGAGGAAGTTCCTCCCCTTTCAGTACAATTTCCCCCTCACCAAGCTCTTCCATTGCGAATGAAATTACATCCGTAGGAGCATCCTTAGCTCTATATTCACGGTTAATTTCATGAATTCTTTCATTAGAGACAAATGTAACTGAAACCTCACTGCCTTCCTCTACATTTTCTTGTTCAGCGGCAAAATTCAATAGTTTTTCGATGTCTGCTATTTGCTCGTCTGACAGTTGGTCCGTTTCATCTACTAGATCAATTATCAACTTGTTCATGCTTGAACCACCTTCTTTGTCATTTCTGGATATTCGATTCTAGAATGGAAAATTCCCTTTAAAGTTTCACAAAAAGAGTAGGATACTGTTTCTAGTTCTTTTAAGGTTAAATCACATTCATTTAATTGGCCATCCTGGAGCCGTTCTGCAACAATTTTTTTAACGAGTGTTTCGATTGTTTCCGGTGTGGGCTGGTTCAGGGATCTTACCGCTGCTTCTACACTATCGGCAATACCTACAATCGCAGATTCTTTTGTCTTTGGTTTTGGTCCAGGATATCGGTAATCCTCTTCACTTATATCTTCTCCGCTCTGCTTCGCCTTATGGTAAAAGAACTTCAAAAGCGTCGTACCATGATGTTGTTCAGCAATGTGAATGATTTCCTTAGGCATATTGTACTTTTTTAATATGGCAGACCCGTCTGTTACATGTGAAATAATAATATTAGCACTTTTATCGGGCGGCAAACGATCATGAGGATTTTCAAAATTCATTTGGTTTTCTATGAAAAAGTTTGGCCGTTTTGTTTTACCAATATCATGATAATAACATCCTACCCTTGCAAGTAAACCATTAGCTCCAATTGCTTCACAGGCTGCATCGGCTAGGTTGGCAACCATTACACTATGGTGGTAGGTCCCTGGTGCTTCCATTAGTATTTTTCGTAAAAGAGGATGATTTGGATTAGAAAGCTCAATCAACTTCATTGTGGAGAGAATACCAAAGCTAGTTTCAAGGAGCGGTAATAACCCCATTGTTAGCACAGCTGAACCGACTCCTGAAAAAATGGCTGTTAAAATATAGTACCCATATTCTAATCCGGAAAATTGTCCATTTGGTAAAAACATTAGGGCCCAAATGGTGAATAGATTTACGGCTGCCGCAATTGATCCTGCCTGCAAAATTTTTGCGCGCTGATTCTGTCCGCTTAAAAACAGAACACCAGCTAGTGCACTAAACAATATATATATCCCTACAGAGAAATTAAGAGTACCAGAAACACCTTCATTAAATAAAATGCTTCCGAAAATCGAAAAGATAATAGAGGATAGAATCGCTAATTTCTCCTCAATTAAAATCTTCATGAGCATACCACCCATTGCAGCAGGGAATAAATATCCTATTCCTGAGTAGTTAAAAATTTGCAGCATAGAAATAAGTTTTAAAATGAAAAACGTCAGAATAAAAACAATCCCAAACAGAAGTATATTGGTCTGTCTCTTTTCTGGATTTTCCTTCAACTGGTAGAAATAAAAGTAAACAGAGGTCAGGATAATTGATATAAGTATGACTAAACCAATAAACGGTTTATACGATTGTTTATTATCTAATAGACCAACTAATTCTAGCTGACGAAATTCTTCCTGCCGAATTAATTTACCCTCTTCGATAATAATTTGCCCTTGCAAGATCTTAACTGGTTCAATCGATTCCGCCGCTTGCTTACGCAATTCCTCGGTTGCCTCCGGGTCATAAAATTCATTTTGAATAACAGCATACCTGCCTAACTCTATCGCTGCATTTTTTAAGTCAGCATTTAAGGTGGTGAATTTTAATTCTTCTTCAAGACTTTTTTTGGCATTTTCTACATCATCTGCAGAGATGCGTTTGTTCATTACATTATTAATGGCTGTCACCGTTAAATCTTTTGCGATGGATAATTCATCATTGCTGGCTTGTACCAGTGAAGTAAAGACACGCTCTGAAAGATCTTTTATTACACGTTCTGTTAATTTACCCTTGAGCATTGATACTTCTTCTTGAACAGTTGGGTTGATAACATCAATAGGGTCCTCATCAAGAACATTTTGTTTCTTTATTTCGTTCTGAATCTCATCATTTACCTCTGTAGCGGAGTCAAATATTGATGAAATTAAATCTACTTGATTGGCGGAGTATTCCTTTTTCAATGTATAAACATCCTGAACTTGATCTAATGCCTCTTGACGTTTTTTTTCTGTGCTGATTTTATCTTCGACTGTTGCTGGAGAACGAATGGTTTTATCTGCTACTGTTAGAAGACTTATGTCAAGTTTCTCAGGCTTTACATTTCCATACATAGCTGTAAATAGGATTACTCCTAAAAAAACAAAAACTAACACTCTGAAGAAGGTGTAATCTAGAAGCTTTTTTATTTGAATTAAGTATTGCTGTATTTTTTTCAACGAACTCCCTCCAAAACACCTAAATTACCCTAGTCAAGTATGTACATACGCTTTATGTAAAATGATAACAGTTTTTCCCCGAAGTTTCATCCTCTAATAAAAGTTGAGCCCTTTTTACTCCATGGCAATTGTTTTAATACCATACAAAAGGGATAAACCCCAGGCAGGTTTATCCCTCCAATCATTGCTTTAATTTTGCAGCGGTTTTTTTTCATATGCCTCAATGATTCTGCCTACCAGCGGATGACGAACAACGTCACTTTGTTCTAAGAAAACAAAGGAGATTCCATTAACGCCCAACAAGATTTTTTCGGCCGCGATAAGTCCTGACTTTGCCCCTTTTGGTAAATCTATTTGCGTTTGATCACCTGTAATGACCATTTTCGAACCGAAGCCAAGACGTGTTAAAAACATCTTCATTTGGGCATGTGTTGTGTTTTGAGCTTCATCTAAGATGACAAAGGCATCGTCTAATGTCCGCCCCCTCATATAAGCTAATGGAGCAATTTCAATTGTTCCGCGTTCAATTAATCTTTGTGTATGTTCCGCACCAAGAACGTCATTTAACGCGTCATATAAGGGACGTAAATACGGATCAACCTTTTCTTTTAAGTCACCTGGTAAAAACCCAAGGCTTTCTCCTGCCTCTACCGCAGGCCTTGTTAAAATGATTTTATTTACCTGTCCGTTCTTCAACGCATTGACTGCCATTACAACAGCTAGATACGTTTTTCCTGTACCTGCAGGACCAATTCCAAATACAAGGTCATTTTGTCTTATGGCCATGATATATTGCCTTTGTCCAAGGGTCTTGATGCGAATGCTCTTTCCTTTAACATTCTTAGCAATTTCCTCGTCATAGAGATTATCAAAGTAATCTAGTGTACCTTTTTGCGCCATTTGGATAGCTGACAAGATATCTCTCTGGGAGATGGTTACACCTTTTCTAATGACAAAAATAAGTTTATCAAGAATTTGACTGGCAAGGACTACTCGATCCTCATCACCAGATAAACTGACTGACTCGCCACGAGTAACGATGGATACTTGCAGTTCTTCTTCGATTATTTTTAAATTTGAATCAGCGTTGCCTAAGAGAGCTATCGCTTCTGCTGGATTTTCAAGTTGTAGATTTATTGTTTTCAAGTTAACTGTCATTCAGTAGTCTCCTTAGGTATTGGTTGTGCAACCGCTATATTTTCGATTATCTTAAAATGGATATCTAGGATAACTTTACCATCTTTCAACTCTTTGTGTAAAACTTTTTGGTCTTTAATCATAGCTTCTTCATCTAAACCGCTTTTTATTTTATTTTTTGCCAGTTCAAGGGCATTTATTTCGGCTTCTTTTTCCGTGTAAGTACGGATTGTCTCTTCACGCGCTCTTAATGTTTCATTTCCGATGGAGATAGGCAGCTCCCATTTAAGGAAATGGATCTTCTTCACATTCTTGTCCACTTCGTATTCCTGAAATTCCGGTTCGCCAAATCCCCAAATAGGGATTTCTACATTGCCTAAAATTAAAGAAAACTTTTGCTTTTCTTGACCATTGAATACAAAGAATTTTGTTTTTAAAGGCAATTCTACATGGCTTTTATACCATGTTTCCCCCCAAACCTCTCCAACTGCTGCTACTTGCTCGGTTTGGCCTTCTTTCCCAATTACACCTGATACGAGTAATTGCCCAGCTTCTACATGGTCATGTATATCAACCATTTTTTGCCCTGTTTCAATATACATGGAATCAATAACAGCTTTCTTCTTTGCAACCAAATTTCTTGGTGTAAGTTGTTCCGGCTTTCCAGGTTCCTTCTTCTCGACCACCTGAAGATGGTAGGTTGTCCCCTTTAATTCCACACCGACCCAAGTAAGATTTCCAACATTATTTGTCAGTTTTCTTTGAATCCCTTCTACATTATCCACAAAAAATTGGACTTTACCAATTTTTACTCCCATCTTGTCCAATTCTTTGCGAATCTCATACTCTGTGGCAGGCTTTGCTCCTTTTATTTCAATTCCCCAAATGACATTAGATAAAAACATAATAATCAGGAAAAAGAGAAGAGCACCGCCAACAAAGCCGCTATTTTTTAATAATCGTTTAAATAAAAAAGGCATTCCTGCCCTTTTTAAGAATGTAATCGAGCATTCTCTTTCTTTTGCATAACGTCTAATTTTTAATGCATCCTGAAGTCTCATTGTAAAGGTGATGGTTTCAGTCCCGTGTCGTTTTACATTCCATACTATGAGGCCATTTCTGATTAAAACATTCAAGAATCTTTCTATACCTCTTCCTGATACTTTAACGGTTACCTTGCCAAATATGAATTCGGTCCATTGGTTTTTCATTTGGTTCCTCCTGGATTTTCATTTATATAAATGACCTGGTCAATTTTGCCTTCTAGCAAAATTTCTTCAGGCAATATTGTTTTTATCACGAAGGATTTCCCTCTTATTTGTAATTGACCCTGCTTTAGCAACAGCCGCAATTCTTTATCAGTAAAAGTAATCAACCCTCTATGATTCTCGATGTAAATATGAATTTGCCCAATCATTGTGATTCGCGGCAAATCCATCATGACATCTTGAGGAAGATCCATTTTTTGTGCCATCCAGTTCCGGACACGCAGGCCCCATTTTTTTGCCATAAAAAAAGAACCCCCTTTCATCTCATATTTATGAAATGAAAGAAGGTTCTAGCACATCTTTTTCTATTTATACTAAGGGTTTAAAAACATCTATTCAACGCTTTTCCGAAAAGTACGGTTTTTTGGCTCGTGGTTCACCTAATATTTCCGCCCAAATAATCCCATTAATAATAGTTTTTTCATCAAGTTTTTCAAGTGACACATCTGAATCACCTTCAAATAAATTGGATTTCTGCGGCTGCGTTGTTTGTTTAATTGGAATAACAGGTTTCTCCTTAATTTCTCGGTATTTCTCCTCTAAACTGTGCAGAATAGTTTCTTCTCGCACAGGCTGACCTGTAGAAATTTGACCTGGTTTTTTCGGATTATTCTTCTGTTGTTCACCTTGGAGGCGTCTGTCATTTAACCCTTTTACAGTAAATGGTTTTGCTTGTTTTGGATTACTCCTCCCTTTGGCTTTACCAAAGATTGATGAGAGTATACCAGCGATAATCAAAAATAATATGGTTTCCATGCCCCACCCTCCTTCTGATTAAAATCAATTGGCGGTTTAGCGGTCGTCTTTTTTATCACCTGTCATCTTACCGATTGAGCCTCGCATATCCGTATCAGCAGAAATATTTTTATAATTCATATATTCCATAACGCTGATATTACCAGATTTTAGTGCTTCCGACATTGCCAGCGGCACTTTTGCCTCTGCTTCAACAACTTTTGCTCTCATTTCTTCTACTCGCGCCTTCATTTCCTGTTCCGTAGCCACAGCCATTGCCCTGCGCTCTTCTGCTTTTGCCTGTGCTATCTTCTTATCAGCCTCCGCTTGCTCCGTTTGAAGTTCAGCACCGATGTTTCTACCTAAATCAATATCAGCAATATCAATCGATAAAATTTCAAAAGCTGTACCTGCATCTAATCCTTTAGCCAAGACTGTTTGGGAAATAAGTTCAGGGTTCTCAAGTACTTTACTGTGGTCCGCAGAGGAGCCAATTGTGGAAATGACCCCTTCACCAACACGCGCTACAACAGTATCTTCACCTGCACCTCCGACTAGACGGTCAATATTAGCACGAACAGTAATTCTCGCTTTTGCTTTTACTTCAATACCATTCATAGCAACACCCGCAATAAAAGGTGTTTCAATAACTTTAGGATTAACACTCATTTGTACTGCTTCTAATACATCACGGCCGGCCAAGTCGATTGCAGCGCAGCGCTCAAATGTTAACTCAATGTTTGCACGGTGGGCGGCAATCAAAGCATTGACCACTCTATCCACATTCCCGCCTGCTAGGTAATGACTTTCAAGCTGATTCGTTGTTACGTTTAAACCCGCCTTGTGTGCCTTAATCAGTGGATTTACTACTCTGCTCGGTGTAACCCGTCTAAGTCTCATCCCCACCAATGTAAAGATACTGATTCTAACACCGGCCGCAAGTGCAGAAATCCATAGCATTACCGGTACAAATGATAATAATATTCCAAGAAAAATCAGCGCAACCACAATAATACCAATCATAAATAAACTTCCACTCGTTAATTCCACAGTGTTACCTCCTTGTGTGTCATTTATTAAACTTTCCTAACTACGATACGTACTCCTTCAACCTTTACGACAGTGATTTTTGCATTTTGATCAATGAAATCACCCTCACTTACCACATCAAGTCTTTCATTATTAAACACCGCTGTTCCAGATGGTCTTAAGACCGTTAAGGCGATACCTTCTTTACCTAATAAATCTGTGCGATTTACGTTAGACACATAACCATCTTCTTTTCTAGCTGTATCAAACAGAATCATTCGATTAAATAAAATCAACTTTTTGCCTAAGACCTTAATCATAAAGAATAGGACAGAAATTGAAATACAAATAGCAATGAAAACAGAAATTCCCATACGCACTGGATTTTCTCCTGCCAGAAACAGACTTGCAATTAATGCAGCCAATCCAAGTGTGCCTGAGATAGCTCCTGGAAGAAAAAATTCCAAGAAAATTAACATAATGCCTATGGCAAATAACATGATTGTACCAAAACCTGCAAGACCAGCTTGAAAATGTCCATAAAAGAAAAGTAGCAGTGCAAATAGGCCTATAAATCCTGATATCCCAAACTTTGACGAAAACAACTCATAAACAATAGCAGTCCCTGCAATCGTTAACAACAGTGTTACAACGATTGGGTTTATTAGAAACTCAACCATAATTACCCTCCCTTCAAATCACACTATGTATACGTTTTATAACCAAATAAGTTTCAAATTATCCAGAACGATGAAAAAACCGCAAGCTAAACGCTTGCGGCTTTGGTTGTCAGAATAATTATGAAAGGTGTTGTTGTACAAATTTATTTACAAGTGAACCATCTGCTTTACCTTTTACTTTAGGCATAATCGCAGCCATCACTTTTCCCATATCCGCTTTTGATTTTGCACCGACTTCAGAGATTGTTTCTTTAACAATTTCTGACAACTCTTCTTCGGAAAGCTGTTTCGGTAAATACAGTTCGACGATAGCCAACTCTGCACGCAATTTATCAACAAGGTCTTGACGACCTGCTTTATCAAATTCATGGAGGGATTCTTTGCGTTGCTTTACTTCGCGAGAAAGGATCGTTAACTCATCCTCGGGGGATAGCTCTTTTGTACCAAGCTTAATCGCTTCATTTTGCAATGAAGCTTTTACCATCCGAATTGTTGTGAGTTTGTCTTTTTCCTTATTTTTCATCGCTTGTTTCATGTCATTATTTAAACGCTCGAGAAGACTCATAAATTACACCCTCTCTTAGAACTTACGTTTTCTTGCTGCTTCAGACTTTTTCTTACGCTTAACACTTGGCTTTTCGTAGAATTCGCGCTTTCTTGCCTCTTGCAAAGTACCAGTTTTTGATACTGTACGTTTGAAGCGACGAAGAGCATCTTCAAGCGATTCGTTTTTACGAACGACGGTTTTAGACATTCTCTTTCCCTCCCTCCGAAACACAACACACTTACATTCAATCCATGTACCTTGCAATTATAATATATCATAGAAACAAGGTCAACTGTATTTCTAGTGTTGAAACGAGCTTTTAATATTTTTATTCATATATCCACAATTTTTGAACATCCCATCACAATTCTGGCATGTCCTCCTCCCTCAGGCATAGAATGAAGGGAGGGGGAGAAGACATGCTATACATACTATTATTTATATTATTTATCTTATTATTTATCTTTGGAATGACCATTATAAGGATCGGGTTATTTAACCTATCAGGTAATAAACTAAAAGGCTGGTTAACCAAACTTACAAGTACACCATTAAAAGGTATGGTGACAGGGACGTTTGTTACAGCACTTTTACAGAGCAGTTCAGCAGTCATGGTAATTACAATTGGCTTAATTTCAGCAAAGATCATGACTTTTCCTCAATCCATTGGCATTATCTTAGGCACAAATATTGGAACCACATTTAAAACAGAACTGATAACCTTTAATCTTGATAAATTTTTGGTCCCACTTGCGATTATTGGAGCGTTATTTACTTTTTTTAAACCTATTAAAATCAGAAGCATTGGTATGGTCACCTTTGGAATCGCCTCCGTCTTTACAGCAATGAAAGGTTTTGAGCTTTTGGCAGAGCCATTAACTGCTCTTCCATTTATAAATAACTATATCCTCTCTATCAACGATAATATCCTATTGAGTATTATAACAGGGGCAGTGATTACTGCTATTATCCAATCAAGTACAGCAATGACTGGAATTACTATGGGCTTTCTGACTGCCGGACTTCTTCACCTGGATGCAGGTATTGCTATCGTGTTTGGCGCCAACATCGGAACCTGTATAACTGCACTCATTGCTTCTATTGGAGGAGGGAAAGAATCGAGATTGGCTGCCTTTGCGCATGTTTGGCTGAATGTAGCCGGCGTTCTAATTTTCACTCCGTTTATTCCTTTTTTGTCTGAAAATGCTCATTTATTGGCAGATGAAAGGATGATTCAATTAGCACATATCAGCGTCTTATTTAATGTCGTTTCATCCATTATGGTTTTGCCTTTTGCAACGAGATTTGGAGAAATGATTTTGAGGGTACATGGGGGGAAAACAAACAAAAATTAAAGACGGCTATGGCCGTCTTTTTTAGTAGTCAGAAGTAGCAGTTAATCCTTTTAAAATTGCCACTCCCGCACTTGCACCAATTCTTGTTGCTCCGGCTTGGATCATTTTTTCTGTATCCTCTGTGTTTCTTACACCGCCAGACGCCTTTACACCAATATTTGGTCCTACAGTCTCTCTCATCAGCTTTATATCTTCAACTGTTGCACCACCTGTAGAGAAACCTGTTGATGTTTTAACAAAATCTGTACCTGCCTTAACAGCAAGCTGGCAAGCACGAATTTTTTCTTCCCTTGAGAGCAAACTTGTTTCGATAATAACCTTTGTTAATGCCCTGCCCTTTGCAGCTTCAACAACTGCACGAATATCTTTTTCAACTAGCTCATCATTTTTATCCTTTAAAGCACCGATATTGATGACCATATCCACTTCATCTGCCCCATTTTCTATGGCATTCTTTGTCTCAAAAGCCTTTGTTTCCGGGGTTGTGGCACCCAATGGAAATCCAATAACCGTACACACTTTAACGCCGCTGCCGCTAAGTATATCTCGAGCCACGCTTACCCAAGCAGGGTTTACACACACTGAGAAAAATTTATGTTCCATTGCCTCTTGGCAAAGTGTTTCAATTTGCTGTCGGGTTGCGTCCGCTTTTAACAAGGTATGGTCAATCATTCCAGCAATATTTGTTGCAGCCATTTTACTTGCCCCTTTTCTAATCTATAGTGAAAACAAATTTGATACTACCATTAGAATACCCAAAACATAATAAAAAAAAAGGACCAAAGTAGGTCCTTAAATCGCAGCTTCTTCTTTTGTAAATACTTCCGCTCTTTTATGATCTTCGACAACTCGGACAAATTGACCTTCATTGTATGGATAGCCTGCTTTTGTAATTTTTACTTTTACAAGTTTACCAATCATTTCTTCCGTTGCCGGGAAAACCACTTTAAGATAGTTATCTGTGTATCCTACATACATACCTTCGCTGAATTCTTCTTCTGGGATTACTTCTAGTACATCATTTTCAAATTGCGATGCATATTCTTTTGCTAACTGATCGGAGAGTGTAATCAACCGGTGAACGCGCTCATTTTTAATCTCTTCGTCAACTTGGTCTTCCATCCGGGCAGCAGGTGTTCCTGTACGCTTCGAGTAAGGGAAAACATGCAGTTCAGAAAATTTATGTTCATGAATAAAATTATATGTTTCCATAAATTCTTCTTCCGTTTCACCAGGAAAACCAACAATAACATCAGATGTCACCGCAAGCCCAGGAAGTACTTCTTTAAGACGGTCTAATCTTTCACCAAAGAATTCCATTGTATACTTACGACGCATTCTTTTTAAGACCGTATTAGAACCAGACTGAATTGGAATATGCAAATGACGGACAATGATGTTTGAATGTTTGATTACCTCAATTACTTCATCGGTAATTTGACTTGCTTCGATAGAAGAAATTCTTAGTCTTTCAAGTCCTTTAACTTGGGCTTCTAAATCACGAAGCAGCAAGGCTAGATTGTAATCTTTCATATCCTCACCGTAGCCGCCTGTGTGAATCCCGGTTAAAACAATCTCTTTATAACCTGCATCCACAAGCTGCTGTGCTTGGCGAATAACTTCCTTTGGATCTCGTGATCTCATTAAGCCGCGTGCCCAAGGGATAATACAGAAAGTACAGAAATTGTTACAGCCTTCTTGAATTTTCAACGAAGCACGTGTACGATCGGTAAACGCTGGAACATCAAGCTCTTCGTAAACACGATTTTTCATGATATTTCCTACACCATTTATTGGCTGGCGTTCTGTTTTATACTGTTCAATGTATTCAAGCATTTTCACACGGTCCTGAGTTCCAACTACGATATCAACACCAGGTATCGCCATAATTTCAGCAGGTGATGTTTGAGCATAACATCCAGTCACACAAATTACGGCATCTGGATTTTTACGGACGGCACGTCGAATTACTTGGCGGCTTTTTTTATCGCCAGTATTCGTTACCGTACAAGTATTAATAATATAGACATCAGATATGGATTCAAATTCAACTCGATCATAGCCTTCTTGCTTGAACAATTGCCAGATTGCTTCAGTCTCATAATGATTTACCTTACATCCAAGTGTATGAAAAGCGACTGTTGGCATTGTATTCATCTCCTCATTAATTCAAAATGGTAGGAAATCGCCGCTAGAGCATATAAGGGCGCAGTTTCCGTTCTTAAAATACGCGGACCTAAGCCGCATAGGGAAAAATCGTTCTCCTGTAAAATGTGGATTTCTTCTTCTGCCAGCCCGCCTTCAGGGCCGAATACTAACAGCAGTGACTCTCCCGGTTTCATTTTTTGTAATGTTTCTGAAAAAACAGATGTTTCACCGCTTCTGCTCTCTTCCTCGAAAGCAACTAATTTATAATGAAAGTCTTTGCTTTTCTCTATCAAAGCTTTAAAATTTACTGGGCTTAAAATTTCAGGTACCCTGCCGCGATGGGATTGTTCAGCAGCTTCTTTGGCAATCTTTTGCCATCTTTCTACTTTTTTGCCAGCTTTTTTATCATCCCATTTTACGACAGAACGACGTGCTGCAAATGGGATAAATTCATGAGTACCTAGTTCAGTACCTTTTTGAATAATCCACTCAAGCTTGTCTCCTTTTGGCAGTCCGCTTGCTATCGTAATTGCAATAGGAAGCTCTGACTTCTCATCTTTCCATTGTACAACGTCTGCAACGACTTGTTCATCGGTAATTTTTGCAATTTGACAAACTGCACTTTCCCCATCGGGAGCGACACAAATGATCTTATCTCCGATATCCATGCGCATCACCTTAAGAATATGATGACGGTCATCATTATCAATCACAAACTGATTATCGTTTGCTCGTTTTTTAACAAAGTAGCGTTGCACACGATGCACCCCTCTAAAACATTTTTACTCTTTATTTTACTGCAACAAGTGTTTCATTTAAAGCAGGAAAAGAAAAAAGGGGCATTATCCCCTTTTTTTAGCATTATATCCTTTTCGCAATAATCGCAACCCAATCTTCCATTAAGATGGTTTCAGTAATTTCAAAGCCGGAATTAATCAGTCCTTCTTTTACTTCATCTTTTTTCTGCTGAATGATTCCTGACGCAATAAACGTTCCTCCAGGTTTAACTACACGTGCTACATCATCTGTAAATCGTAAAATAACCTCTGCTAGGATATTGGCAACAATAACGTCAGCATCATTCTCTTCTACACCATCTAATAGATTATTTTGCGAGGTGGTTACTTTGTCGCTGACTTTATTAAGCTTTATGTTGAGTCTGGCTGAAGTTACAGCGACTTCATCCAGATCATATGCACGGACATCTTCTGCACCGAGCATCGCTGCTGCAATACTCAATACACCCGAACCAGTTCCAACATCAATTACCCTATCACCAGGTTGAACCGTTCGTTCAAGAGCTTGAATACACATGACTGTGGTCGGATGCGTTCCGGTTCCGAACGCCATTCCAGGATCCAATTCAATGATTAATTCATCACTGCTGACCGGAGTGTAGATCTCCCAAGTAGGAACGATGGTAAATTTTTCTGAAATTTTAACTGGATGATAATATTTCTTCCAGGCAGTTGCCCATTCTTCCTCGTTTACTTCACTAATGGTAACTTTATTTATTCCAATATCAATATTGTGAATAATAAGGTTATTAATAGATTCTTTTATAGCGTCTACCGTTTCACCTAAAAAGCTGTTGACAGGAAGGTATGCTTTAACGATAACTCCTTCTTCAGGGTAATCATCAGGATTGAGTTGGTAGATTTCCCCGAACTGATCTTGCCTCTCCTTCGTTAGTTCAAAAGGATCTTCAATAACTACACCGCTAGCACCGGCCTCATGTAAAATATGCGATATTGGTTCAATCGCCTCGTTTGTAGTGTGAATGCTAAGTTCAGACCATTTCATTTCTACCAACTCCAATCCTTAGTCGCCCTTAAAGGCACGTTTTACTTTTGAGAAGAACCCTTCTTCATGTTCACCTATTGGCGAGTTCCCACTAAGATCTGCAAACTCACGAAGAAGCTGCTTTTGTTTATCAGTTAATTTTGTAGGTGTAATAATACGGACAATTATGTGTTGATCCCCTACACCATACCCACGAACATTTGGTATCCCTTTACCTTTAAGTCGGAATTTAGTTCCAGTTTGCGTTCCAGCAGGGACCTTTAGTTTTACTTTTCCATGTAAGGTTGGTACCTCAACTTCATCACCAAGTGATGCCTGAACAAAAGTGATCGGCATTTCGCAATAAACATCATCGCCATCTCTTTCAAAAAACTCATGTTCTCTAACATGGAAAACAATATATAAATCCCCAGATGGTCCTCCGTTAATTCCGCCCTCACCCTGTCCGGAAATCCTTAACTGCTGGCCATCATCAATTCCTGCAGGAATTTTAACGTGAATCTTCTTACGTTTTTTCACTTTACCAGTTCCGCCACAGGTTGAACACTTATGTTTAATTTCTTTACCCGTACCGTTACAATGATGACATGTACGTCGATTAACCACTCTGCCAAATGGTGTATTTTGCTCAATATTTATTTGACCTGTTCCATGACAGTGTTGACAGGTTTCAGGTTTTGTTCCCTTTTTTGCACCTGAACCGTCACATGTACCACAAGTTTCTTCACGCGGAATTTCAATATCGGTTTCTTTGCCGAAAGCCGCTTCTTCAAAAGAAATGGTCATCGTATATTGCAGGTCTGCGCCTTGTCTAGGGGCATTTGGATCGCGACGGCGTGAACCACCGCCGCCAAAAAAGGTATTAAAAATATCTTCAAAGCCGCCGAAACCACCGCCGAAATCAGCACCACCGCCAAAGCCTTGATTTGGGTCAGTATGACCAAATTGATCATAATGTGCCTTTTTCTGATCATCGCTTAGAACCTCATAAGCTTCAGCGATTTCTTTAAATTTATCCGCCGCATCGGCCTCTTTGTTAATATCTGGATGATATTGTTTGGAGAGTTTCCGATATGCTTTTTTTATTTCATCCTTAGAAGCGCTTTTGCTAACACCAAGCACCTCATAGTAATCTCGTTTACTCATGATTACCACTCCCGAATCTGTCACATAAAGATTATTCTATCATAATAAAAACACAAATTACAAAGAAAAAGTCAAAGCCGATGCTGACTTTGACTTTTTCTTTGGTTAGTAAGTCTAAATTCTATTTTTCTTCCTTAATCTCTTCAAATTCAGCGTCGACTACATTGTCATCTTTAGGGCCTGTTGCTCCGCCTTCTGCACCTTGTGCTCCTTGTGCGGCTTGAGCAGCTTGTTCATATAGCTTAACAGTTAAAGCTTGAACAATTTCTTGTAATGCATCCTTTTTAGCACGGATTTCGGCTAAGTCATTGCTGTCAATTGCTGCTTTTAAAGCATCTTTAGCTTCATTCGCTTGTGCAACCTCACCAGCATCTACTTTTCCTTCAAGATCTTTTAATGTCTTTTCTGTTGTGAAGACTAATTGATCTGCTTCATTACGAAGCTCCACTTCTTCTTTGCGTTGCTTGTCAGCTTCAGCGTTTTCTTCTGCTTCTCTGACCATTTTTTGAATTTCTTCATCGGAAAGACCAGTTGAAGATTTGATTGTAATTTGTTGCTCTTTATTTGTACCAAGGTCTTTTGCTCTTACATTTACAATACCGTTTTTATCGATATCAAAAGTTACTTCGATCTGAGGGATTCCACGTGGTGCTGGTGGAATATCTGATAATTGGAAGCGTCCTAATGTTTTATTTAGGTTCGCCATTGGGCGTTCCCCTTGAAGTACATGGATATCAACAGCAGTTTGATTATCTGCAGCAGTTGAGAATACTTGTGATTTAGATGTTGGAATTGTTGTATTGCGGTCGATTAACTTTGTAAATACGCCGCCCATTGTTTCAATACCAAGTGAAAGTGGTGTTACGTCAAGTAAAACTACATCCTTAACATCACCAGTGATTACGCCGCCTTGAATAGCAGCACCCATTGCTACTACTTCGTCTGGGTTTACTCCGCGGTGCGGCTCTTTACCTGTTGCTTTCTTAATAGCCTCTTGAACAGCAGGAATACGAGTTGATCCACCTACAAGAATAACCTTATCAAGTTGTGAAGCTGAAAGTCCCGCATCACTTAATGCTTGACGAGTTGGTCCCATTGTACGTTCAACAAGATGAGCAGATAACTCATCAAATTTTGCTCTAGTCATTGTTACTTCTAGATGTAGCGGACCAGCAGCTCCAGCTGTGATAAATGGTAAAGAAATTTGCGTTGAAGCTACTCCGGATAAGTCCTTTTTCGCCTTTTCAGCAGCATCCTTTAAACGTTGTAGTGCCATTTTATCTTGTGATAAGTCAATACCATTTTCTTTTTTGAATTGATCTACTAGGTAGTCAATAATAACCTGGTCAAAGTCGTCGCCGCCAAGACGGTTATCACCAGCAGTTGCTTTGACTTCAAATACACCATCCCCTAGTTCAAGGATAGATACGTCGAATGTACCGCCGCCAAGGTCATAAACAAGAATCGTTTGGTCTTCATCTGTTTTATCTAAACCGTACGCAAGCGCTGCAGCAGTTGGCTCGTTGATAATACGCTCAACTTCTAAACCAGCAATTCTTCCTGCATCCTTTGTTGCTTGACGCTCTGCATCATTAAAGTAAGCAGGTACAGTAATAACCGCTTTTGTAACCGGCTCGCCTAAATAATCTTCAGCATAAGATTTTAAATATTGAAGGATAATAGCTGACATTTCTTGTGGAGTATAGTTTTTACCTTCTACTTCCACTTTATAATCTGTTCCCATATGGCGTTTAATCGACATGATGGTATTTGGGTTCGTAACAGCCTGACGCTTAGCCACTTCCCCAATTTGGCGTTCACTGTTTTTAAATGCTACCACAGATGGTGTTGTACGGTTTCCTTCTGGATTTGGAATAACCTTTGGCTCGCCGCCTTCAAGAACGGCAACACATGAGTTAGTTGTACCAAGGTCAATACCGATAATTTTACTCATAACCTTTTCCTCCTAGATAATAATATGTAATCTATTGGTTTACTTTAACCATTGATGGGCGAATCAAACGATCCTTTAACATGTACCCTTTTTGGAATTCATCAGTCACAATATTTGGACCAAAATTCTCATCTTCCCCTTGCATTACGGCTTGATGAAAGTTCGGATCAAATTCTTTACCAACAGCTTCAATAGGTTCGACACCTTCTTTTTTCAGTGCCTCAACTAAACTGCGATATACCATTTCCATGCCTTGAAGCAATGTCTTGGTTTGCTCGTTATCCGCTTCAATTTTTAAACCTCTTTCAAAGTTATCTAAAACCGGAAGCAATTCAGTGACCAATTTTTGAGCTTTATATTTTTCCCCTGCCTCGATATCTAATCGAGTACGGCGGCGAAAGTTATCAAAATCAGCTTGAAGACGCAAGTAACGGTTATCTGCTTCTTCTAATTTACTAGTGAGGGTTTGAATTTCAGCAGCATAGTCTATATCTGTTGCATCTTCTTTGGAATTTCCTGCTTCATCAAAAACTGTTTCCACTTCCTCATCGGTAAGTTCAACTTGTTCATTCGTTTCTTCTTCGTTAAGAGTATTGTTCTTTTTTTCTGTCAACTTACTCACCTCCTTAAAGCAATGTCCCACATTTATTAAAGTCATAAAAGACGGGTGAAAGAGAGTATTTCATCTAGGTGTAATACGAAGTATTACACCCTTACTCAATATTTCCACTGCTAATATTTTTGATACAGGTTCGTTAATACTGAGGTTAAATCCTTACTTAAAAACTGTAGCAAGCTTATAACACGAGAATACTCCATTCTAGTTGGTCCAAGTATCGCAATAGTCCCTAAGCTTTCTGCGCCAACTGAATAAGTCGCTGTAATAAGGCTGCAATTTTCCATTGCACTGTTGTTATTTTCTCTGCCGATTTTTACATTGATACCGGCTGAGTCATTTTTAATTAACGGGTAAATCCACTCTTCGTGATCAATCATCTGTAAGAGAGTACGTATTTTGCTGATATCATGAAATTCCGGCTGGCTTAACATATTTGTTTTTCCACCGAAGAAGAGTTTTTCATTAACCGGCATTTTAAGTGAATCAGCTATGGTGTGCAGCATGATATCATAATTTCGAATATGCTGTCTTAATAGTGTCGCTACTTCTTTATAGATTTTATCATTTAAATCTTCAAGTGCTACCCCAGTCAACCGTTCGTTTAAAATGTTGACTGTCTTTTCCAAATCGCTCGCGTCAACTGTAGGAGGCAAATAAAATGTTCGGTTTTCAACATGTCCCGAGTCAGTAACGAAGATGGCTACTGCAGATTCCTTGTTTAAAGGTATTATTTGTATTCTCTTAAGTTTATTGAAGCTTGCAGCTGGACCTAAAACGATTGAAGTATAATTGGTTAGCTCAGATAAGATCTTTGCTGATTTTTGAATGATTTTCTCAAACTCAAATATCTTTTCTGCAAAAATTGATTGAATAACCGAAATATCCTGCTTGTTTAATGCTTGAGGCGACAGTAAATGGTCTACATAGTACCGATAGCCTTTTTCAGAAGGAACACGGCCTGAAGAAGTATGAGTTTTTTCTATATAGCCAAGTTCTTCAAGGTCTGCCATTTCATTCCGAATGGTTGCTGAACTAAATGAAATTTCTTCTTTTTTCGACAAACTTCTTGAGCCGACAGGTTGTGCAGACCGAATAAAATCATCAACAATAACCTGAAGAATCAATAATTGACGATCTGTTAACACCTTTCATCACCTCTGTTAGCACTCATTGAAGTCGAGTGCTAAATCTAATAATAAATTATCAAAAATAGGGGGATGGTGTCAATCATTTGATACTAAGAAATTGCAAAGTCACATAGCTGACTTTTTAGTTTGTGACCCCTAAAAATGATTGAAAAACCTCATTTCCAAGCAGACGCCCTGTTTTTGTTAAATATATATTATCGTCTTTCATTTCTACCCACTTTTTCGCAATCAAATCTGCTATTTCTTTTTCAAATAATTGCCTTGGGTCTAGTCCAAATTTATCCATAAAATGCGCGATTGAAACACCAGCTGTTTTACGTAACCCTAAGAACATTTCTTCTTCAATTTGTTCTGCTTTTGAAGTTTGGTGTTCTTGAAAGATAGGGAGATTTCCGTCTGCAATTTGTTCCATATATTTTTTCAATGGTCCTGCATTGGAACGTCTCCAGCCATTCACATAGCTGTGAGCTCCTGCACCAAACCCATAATAGTAATCGTTATTCCAGTAGGTTAGATTGTGTTTACTTTCATAACCTGGTTTTGAGAAATTACTTATTTCATACTGGCTATAACCGTGCTGTTCCATTTCCTCCATTAGCAGCATATACATCGCTGCTTCCGTATCTTCTCCCGGTGTAGGAAGTTTTCCTTTTTGCATAAGATTGTAAAAAACGGTCTTAGGTTCAATAATTAACGAGTAGGCCGAATAATGTTGAATGTCTAGTGTAAAAGCTTGTGTCAATGACTCTTTTAAATCAGTAATGGTTTGGGTCGGCAGACTGAAAATTAAATCAATGCTGATGTTTTCGAAGCCAATAGACTTGGCATTGTCTACCGTTTGGTAAACATCCCTAGCCCGATGTACACGGCCAATACTTTTTAATAATTCATCATTGAAGGTTTGAACTCCAAGACTAAGTCGGTTTACACCTGCATCTTTTAATATTTGTAACTTTCCTTTGGTTAAATCACCTGGATTTGCTTCGAAAGTAAATTCAACATTGTTACCCATTGGTAAGTTTCTGGTTATACTTTCGCAAAACCGTTCTAGCTGTTTTTCATTTAAGGAGGTGGGTGTACCGCCGCCAACAAATATAGTATCCAGTTGATTGGTTGGATATTGGTGTAACGTAAGAATCATTTCCTGTTCGAGTGCCTGTAAATATTCATCAACTGGCTGCCCTTTTAGAAAAACTTTATTAAAATCACAGTAATGGCAAATATGTTCACAAAAGGGGATATGGAGATAGGCAGCTTTTATCATACTTTCACCTTCTTTTCATGTAACCAAAAGGAGGCTGGATTTCGCCTTTTGATAGACTCGTCCTAACCTCCCGTTTTGTTTTTTATTTTTTTGTATTGTTGTCATCCATTTTTAGGACAGCCATGAAGGCTTCTTGTGGTACTTCGACAGAACCAACCTGTTTCATCCGCTTCTTACCTTCTTTTTGTTTCTCGAGCAGCTTACGTTTTCGGGAGATATCTCCCCCATAGCATTTAGCCAATACGTTTTTACCCATGGATTTTATTGTTGAACGAGCAATGATTTTTTGACCAATAGCAGCTTGGACAGGAACTTCGAATTGCTGCCTTGGGATTAATTCCTTCAGCTTCTCAACAATGACTTTGCCACGTTCGTAGGCAAAATCCCTATGAACGATAAAGCTTAAGGCATCCACCTTTTCAGCGTTTAACAATATATCCATCTTAACCAATTTAGATGGTTTGTAGCCAATTAATTCATAATCAAATGATGCATAGCCTCGCGTGCTAGATTTAAGTTGATCAAAGAAATCATAAACAATTTCTGCTAACGGAATCTCATAGATGATGCCTACACGGTTTTCACCTTGGTATTGCATATCAATAAAAATACCACGCTTTTGCTGACACAGTTCCATAATCGCACCGACATATTCATTTGGCGCCATCATCGTTGCTTTTACATACGGCTCTTCGACACGGTCAATTTTCTGTGGATCCGGAAGATTAGAAGGGTTATCCACTTTCATTTGAGTGCCATCTGTCATGTGTACCTCATAGATAACACTTGGAGCTGTTGTAATCAAATCAATTTTGAACTCACGCTCAATCCGCTCTTGAATAATCTCCATATGAAGAAGTCCTAAGAACCCACAGCGGAAACCAAAGCCTAGTGCTTGGGAAGTTTCAGGCTCGAATTGAAGCGCAGAATCATTTAACTGCAACTTTTCGAGTGCTTCACGTAAATCATTAAATTTCGCCGTATCGATTGGGTATAAACCGCAATACACCATTGGATTTAATTTACGGTAACCTGGCAGTGGTTCGGTGGCACCATTTTTTGCATTTGTAATCGTATCACCGACACGAGTATCTCCGACATTTTTAATAGATGCTGAAAGGAACCCAACATCCCCAACCGTTAACTCGTCTAGAAGTGTAGCTTTTGGTGTAAATACCCCTACTTCATTCACTTCAAATTCTGCACCGGTCGCCATCATTTTAATTTTATCGCCCACTTTTACGCTGCCTTCAACAACTCGAATATAGGCCACGACGCCACGATAGGCATCGTAAAGGGAATCAAAAATCAATGCTTTTAATGGAGCTTCAGGGTCACCAGTCGGAGCAGGAACACTTTTCACTACCTGTTCGAGAATTTCCTCAATTCCAATACCAGCTTTAGCAGATGCTAATACTGCTTCAGAAGCGTCAAGTCCAATAACCTCTTCAATTTCATTGCGGACTCTTTCTGGCTCAGCACTTGGTAAATCGATTTTATTAATAACCGGCAGTATTTCTAGATTATTATCTAATGCAAGGTAAACGTTGGCCAAAGTTTGCGCTTCAATACCTTGTGCTGCGTCAACGACTAAAACAGCACCTTCACATGCAGCAAGGGAACGAGAAACCTCATAGGTGAAATCGACGTGTCCCGGTGTATCGATAAGATGGAAGGTATACTCTTCCCCATCTTTAGCTTTGTATTTTAATTGTACAGCATTTAACTTAATGGTAATTCCGCGTTCTCTTTCTAAATCCATAGAATCTAATAGCTGATTCTTCATTTCACGGGATGTTAATGCATTCGTTTTTTCTAATATACGGTCAGCTAAGGTTGATTTCCCATGGTCAATATGGGCAATAATCGAGAAATTTCTTATCTTTGATTGTCTTTTTAATTTATCTTCTCTGTTCATGTATTTCACTCCTACTATAACTCGCACAAGTACACTATTTTTGATTATATCAGTACGGGAAATAAGATTCAATGAAAACTAAAAGAGGGTGGTTTTACAATAAAAAATAGCGGTACCCTATATAGGAACCGCCGGCATTTATTCATTGAGTAATAAGATTAATAAGTTTTTCCGAAGCTGTAGAAACACCTTCGGAAATCTTCTTTCCCATCGAAGAAAAAAAATTAAAGGCACTTATTTCCTCCAGCTTCTTTTTCTTTTCATCTATATCATGACTCGAGATGTCATTTCCCAAGAATGTGGCCTTAACATGGTCACCATTATCATTTAAGGCAACTGCATTTTGAAAATTGGGATCATCATAGCCTTTCATTTTATGAATACCGTCATTTGCTAACTGCATACCTGCTAAAACCGATATGAACATAAGCGCAACGATACAAAAAAATTTCAGCATGAACATTTTCATAGGACATGCTCCTTTACTTCTATTGTTTATCTGTGGATTGATCTACATCATAATTTACTTTCTCTGCCTGCCAGAAATATTCACTAAAAACATCTGCAAGTGCTTCAGCTGAACGGTTTAACTCTTCAAATGTATTATCAACTCCGCCAAATTCAATTAACAACGCATTTTCAGAGAGATTTTGATTGTATACACCGTTAGAGCCGGCGTCCTTTTTCATTAGGACTCCCCAACTAATCCCTTTGTATTTTTCTTGTAATAAGTTATGGAGGTCCGTTGCTAATTTTAAATTTTTTTCATAATTAGGGTTTTTTCCGCCAACAACAAAAACTAACTGTGCATAAGCCTGTCCATTAATAATAGGGGTTGTTTTATCCTTACGTCTGGCATCTCGATGGATGTCAATTAAATAATGAATATCTTTATTTGTTGCCATAGCTTCCCGTACCAATTCACCAGATTTCGAATAGGCACCAGCCATTTTTACAGACCCCATTACATCTGATTTATCAATGGATGTCCCTATCCCTCTCGCCTCTAAACCTGCTTTTAATTGATCTCCTATTTTGGTGACATTCAACTGAGAATGATAAGCAAGGTCTGGGTCGGTGACTCCCTGAAGGTATGGGAGATAGGACTCACGATTATGCGTAAAGTAGAGGTGTACGACCTTTTTATTTCCTGTCGTAAGTGACGGTGATGGTTTATCACCACTGCCGCTGCCTTCATTAATGCCCTCTAAATTTTGCAGGGATGCTTCACGTTCCGCCTTCATTATTTCAATTGGGGGAGCAGATTCCATCGGCATATTTGTATAATTGGAACCTTCTCCAGCCACGATGATTTTCCCATCAAACTGATCAAATCCTGGAAGTTCTCTCCCTAAAAGGCTCCTAGGGTCATTTAAATTAATATTGCTTGAAAGCTTAAAAATTAAGTTGGTTAACTTCGGGCTTGCTGTTAAATCATCCTCTATGGATAAGAAATGATGATTCTCCCAAGCCATTAGTTGATAGAGCATTTTTCCATTTACTTCGTTTGTTGCCGTATTAACAGAATTAGACATCGGCCTAAACTGTGGCTTTAAAGATGTTAATAGCCCGCTAATAGAAAAAACCAATAGCATAAACAAAAGGATAAAAGAGGTTACTTTTATTAGATTTGTCCCTTGCACTGTCAAAAACAATCCAGAATTCCTAGCAGATTTCATGGTTCCACCTCTCAATTTAATTCTAGTAAATACTTATGACATTACTAGAATTGCTAGAACCATTTTTCGCAATTGTGAGGTGGCCCCTTACCAGTTATCTTGTATAGTAACCTGCATTATCTTGATCGATGTTACTGTGGAGTGAAGCATTCAATCCGCTTGCAATCAGATTAGCCATATCCTCAATAAATACATCTACTTCCTTTGGTGTTACCATTAGATTGTGACCTAAAGGAGAAAGGACCTCATATATTAATTTTCTTTTTTCTTCCTCTTCTAAAGTCCCAATCATCCCTAGGAAGGTCTGACGGTGTTTCTCTTCTGGAAGGTCCTCTTCAGTGAGCTTTTTTCGTTTTCCAAACGTCATCCCTGCTGGAGCTAAGGCCCTAGAAGGTCGATTTCCTTCCTTGAGTTCCTTTCCAAAATGCTTCAGGATAAAATCTATCGTGTCACTTGTTATAGAAACAGCATCCACAACGGTCGGAACACCAATTGCAATTACGGGAACTCCTAAGGTTTCTTTACTTAATTCTTTTCTTTTGTTTCCTACTCCAGACCCTGGGTGTATGCCTGTATCTGAGACTTGAATGGTAGAATTAACCCTTTCAATCGATCTTGCCGCTAATGCATCGATGGCAATGACAAAATCAGGTTTGGTTTTCTCCACTACGCCAAAGATGATATCGCTCGTTTCAATGCCTGTTAATCCCATTACTCCAGGAACTAAAGAACTAACTGGACGATACCCTTCCTCCACACTCTCTGGCTGTAATTGGAACAGGTGCCTGGTGATTAAGAGGTTTTCACAGACCATCGGGCCCAATGCGTCCGGAGTAACATTCCAATTTCCCAAGCCTACTACGAGGCACGAAGCATCCTTTTTGATACCAGTTCCTTCTAAGAAGTGCGAAAATTCTTTCGCAAAAATTTCCTCTACCTTTTGTTGTAAAGGAGTGTCCTGCTGCCGAATTCCCTGTACCTCCATGGTTAAATAGCGTCCTGCTTTTTTCCCCAGCTGTTGTGCACCGGCGTCTGTAATCTCTACTAATGATATTTTTATATCATCTACATCTTTTTCTTTAATAATGACTCCCTCAATTTGGGAGATGTTCTCACCTTGCTGAACGGAACCTTCCCTGTCAGCAATAACCATTTCTCTCGCTTCAATCGCTAAATCCGTTCGAATTGAGTACTGGCTTAAGTCAATATCAGTGTTCTGGTTCTCCTGCATTATGTATCGCTCCCATCCTTAAGTTCTAACTAGAAACTATTCCCTATTTTCCCCCCTTTTCCGCTAAAACATTCAAGTTTATTGTGATATGTAAATAAATCAGTATTGCAATATAGACTTTGGTTTGATAAAATATCTCTTGTTCTGAATAATTGTGAATGAAGGTAAAGTCGAGTTCATATAGTCTCGATTCTTTGTAGGAGGTGAAAGTAATGCCTAACATTAAATCTGCTATTAAGCGTGTAAAAACAAGCGAAGCTCGTAATGCTCAAAATACAACTGCGAAGTCTGCAATGCGTACGGCTGTTAAGAAAGCAGAAGCTGCTGTTACTCTAAACGATGCTCCTGCAGCTAAAGAAGCATTCTCTGCTGCTGCTAGCAAATTAGACAAGGCTGCTGCTAAAGGACTTATCCATAAAAATGCTGCTGCCCGTAAAAAATCACGTCTTGCTAAAAAAGCTAACTCTCTATAATAAGAGTGCGATGCAGTAAAAAAAAAACGATTCCCTAGTGGAATCGTTTTTTGTTTTATCTTTTTATTTTAAACAGTAACATTTCAATTAATAATGACTTATTCATCCCGCCAGTTTTCATCTGGTGATCGGCATTTGCAAGCATCGCCATAAGCTTGGTTAATTCTTCATCCGTAAATTGATTGGCTTGTCCTGCTGCAAGCTTTACCCGAAAAGGATGAGTTTTCAAAAAGCCTGCTATTTGCTGTTGTCCATACCCTCTGCGTGAGAGCTCTTTTACCTGATATATTAACCTAAACTGCCCTGCCAGCAAGGCTAAAATTTTTATCGGTTCTTCATTTTGTTTTAACAAATCATAATAAATTCTCAGAGCATCTTCTGGTTTCCGCTGGACAACCTTCTCAATTAATGTAAAAATATTTTGTTCAAGTGACCTTGAAACTAACTTTTCCACCATCGCCGCATCAATCCGTTTTTCCTCTGAGGCGTATAAAGCTAATTTATCGACCTCGCTGGAAATCATAAACATATTGGTTCCAACTAAAGCTAGTAACAAATCAAGTGCGTCGGGGTCAAAGACAATGTCATTGAATTTCGCTCTATCCTTCACCCATTTTTTTAGGTCATGTTCATTAAGTTTTTTAGCCTCTACTGAAACGGCTGACCTCTTTAATTCTTTAGTAACTTTCTTTCGTTCATCCAGCTTCTCATATGGTGCTGAAATCACCAAAACAGTATAGGGTGCCGGGTCTTTAAGATATGCTTCAAGCCGATTGAGATTATGGTCAATTTTATCTTTTGTCTTTTCTGCCGTTAAAAATTTAGGATTATGTAGAAAAATCACTTTCTTCTCACCTAAGAAAGGAAATGTCTCAGCATCTTCTAGTGCTGCTTCAATAGGCGTTTCATCTAGATCATAAGCAGTAAAATTAAAATCCTTCTCTTCTTCAACTAAAACCTGATTAAGCAGCAATTGTTTTGTTTCATTGATTAAAAACGCTTCTGTACCATATAATAAATAAATGGGAGCAATTTCCCGCTGTTTAATTTGTTTCCAAATATCTAATACCATTATCCAAGCTCCCCTTCAATTCTCGTTCCATTATCTATCGTAATGAAGCTTGGACAATTTGACAAGTATTAAAAGGGAAATGACGCTTCCCTGAAAGCGCCAATTCCCGATCTATAATGAACGCCTGCAATCAAAGCCCTAGGATCATTTAATTGCTTGGCGGAGTTCCTTGTGTAAATTTAGTGTCACCGTTTTGAATGAAAGTATTTGTGTCAACTCTTGTCAATAAAGGAAGTAGATATTGAAAGCATACTGGATTTTTTGAATAAAAAAGCTTATACTATTATGTGAAATAGGAGGGGTATACTGTGAATGAATTTGAAAAGAATGTGCAAAGTAAACGCAATGACGCAATTGATTCTGGGGTAGGCTTTATCGTTTCTTTTGGTTTTTTTGCTACAATGTTTATTATTGCGACAGTTATAAAAATTATCGGTTCCTAATGTACGGCTACATAAAATGCTTGGAGGCTGCATTTCGCGGTCTCTTTTATGTTTTTTAATGAGTTATTGCTTTATATTATGTAAAAAGACAGAAAAGGTTCCACTCTCTAGGTAAAACCTATAGGTTATTGCTCCATGCAAGTCTGTCCTAAATATAATTGTATTTGACAGGTGTTTTAAAACTTCATTATCCGGGTGACCATAACGGTTTCTTTCACCGACGGAGATCCAAGTAATAGATGGGGAAGTTCTGTTAATAAATTCCTCACTGCTTGAGGTCTTACTGCCGTGGTGACCAGCCTTTAGGACATCAATATCTAACTCGGGGTATTTCCTTATAATCCTTTCTTCACCCTCTTGATCAAGATCACCTCCAAAAAACCACTTAAGTCCTCCTATGTTTGCGATAATTGCGATAGATCCGCTATTTCGCTCGCCTTTATAATTTTTTTCAGGACTTACTACATAAAATAAGCTTTTTTTATTTTGCCATTGGCTTCCTTCAGCGACCTTTACTACTTGAATACCCTTTTTACTCGCCTCCTTGATAATGGTTACTTCAGATTTTGAAGGTTCCGCAACAGATGGCATTAAGATCTGATTAATTTCTATATCTTTCAGAATAGCTAAAGTTCCGCCAATATGGTCACTGTCCCCATGTGTAAGAATCAGTTTATCTAATTTCTTTATTCCCTTGCCTTTCAAAAATGGGACTACCACATCTCTCCCAACTTCAAATGGTTTTACAGCCTTTTTCCATTCTTCCTCCTCAAATTGAACTGTTCCGCCTGTATCAATTAAGTACGTACCCTGACCATATGGAAAGTGGATTAATATACTATCTCCCTGTCCAACATCAATCATAGTAACTTCCCCAGCTGGATTTGCCCAATTCCAAACGTTTTGAAATGTAAATAAGATAAACGCTAAAAGGATGATTACTTGTTTCCTCTTTGTCTGTAACCCTTCTTCCCATAATTGGAAAATAGTAAGGATAATTAGAATGTAAACGATAAAAATTATCCAATCCGGCCTTCCAGTTACAAGCTGAGCAATAGATACGTCTGCAAGCTGTTCAATTAGACTATTTGCTAACGTAATGATTTTCAAAAACACATTTATGAGAAACATTGGAGTCTGTCCAAAGATAATCTGAATAAAAAATAATAGATATAAACCAGGCAGAAAAACAAACGAAAAGAGTGGTATATAGAGAAGATTCGCCGCAATGCTAATAAAGGAGATTTCGAAAAAGTGGTAAAGTAAGATTGGCAGCGCTGCAAGTTGTGCAATGATGGATGTCATAACCATAGCTGATATTATTTGTTGATACCGAGGCAAAATAATTGAGGCTGATAAGATAATAGCAAAACTGACAGAAAAGGAGAGCTGAAATCCTGCGTCTAGAATAATCAACGGATTGAAAAACACATAAATGGTAAGCGTGAGACTAATCGCATCAATCGGTGACAGTTTTATTTGTTTCTTCCACCGTAAAATTAATAAAACAAGGAAGATCATTATCACCGCTCGAATAACGGATGGGGAAGCACCTGTTAAAACGGCGTAAATCGGTAAAATGAGAAGAAGAAAGTTCATCATAAATTGTCTAGTTAACCCGATTCTAATGCCTGCATAAAAAACCATTCCAATTAACAAGGAAACATGCAGACCAGAAATGGCAAGTAAATGAACAATACCCGTCCTTTGATAGTCCATTAAAGTTTCAGGGTCAAACATACTCCTATCTCCAAAAATTAATGCGGCAGAAAGGGCAGCAATTTCAGATGGAAAATTCTCTTCTAGGCTGTGAATCCCCTTGAAACGTATTTCTTTTATTATGGTTAATGGACTTGATTTAATAGCAGAACAATTACTTAATGGGTGATTTTTTAGTTCGAGAATTTTATAAATTTGTTTACTCGCTAAATATTTACGATAGTTAAATGCATTGTGATTTTTAGCAGCAGATGGTTCTTTCAATTCGCCAGTTACTTGACAGAGACGGCCATAAAAATTGGTGCTTTTTAAGGTCTCTTTCTCTTCTTTCGTTTTAATTTTATAGCGAATCAAAATCTTTTCATTAAATTTTTGTTCAGTTGCTGTAACCTGCAGCACATCACCATAAACTTTTGTGTTCTCAGTGTATTGCAGTTGAAAGGTAGATAAGCTATCTGCCAGTTTGGATGTATTATTTGATTCAGTATGCTCACTGGTTACAAAAAAAATAATGATTAGGCAGATGACAAATATAAGCTGGCGGGTGCTGTATCTCTTTTTTTTGTACAATAAAATGAGGTAAGTAATGGTTATTAGAAGGAAGGGAAGAAAAGAGATGAGTGCGGTTAATACACCTAATAGTGCAGCAATTGCGAAATAAAAATATTTACCATTCATAATATTCTCCAATTTTGAGGATAAGATTTAACGCCGGGGAGACCGGCGCTTTTTTGAGGCTTATTGATTTAATTGACGTAAATCAATAACTGATTCTTTTAATTCAACCTTCTCCGTCTTTACGTTAGCTTGCTGAAATAACTCCACTGCGTGAGGGTGATTTTTATAATCTTCTGCGTAATAGACTGTTTTAATCCCAGCCTGAATAATGGCTTTACAACACTGCAGGCATGGAAAATGAGTGACATAAATTTCTGAGTCAGCTGTAGGAACACCAAATTTAGCACATTGCAGTAGAGCATTCATTTCTGCATGAATCGTTCTTACACAATGATTATCGATCACATAACATCCTTTATCGATACAATGGTCTCCACCAGCAATTGAACCATTATACCCCCCTGCAATAATTCGTTTATCTCTGACAATCGTCGCTCCCACTGTAAGCCTTGTACATGTACTTCTTAAGGCCAGTAAATGGCTTTGTGCCATAAAATATTGATCCCATGAAATGCGCTCCACTTTCTCCAACTCCTCCAAATTTCGATTCTTTCTGCCTTAAGTGTAATATTGGAGGCTTTAAAAGGTCAATAAGTTATCCTTATTGCACGGTAATTAAATCTTTTAGTTTATCAAATGTTTTGTCACCAATACCGCTTATATTTTTTAAATCTTCAATACTTTTAAACAGGCCATTTGTATCCCTGTATTCCCTTATCGCAGCTGCCTTTGAAGGACCAATCCCTGGCAAGTTTTGCAATTCCATTTCATCTGCTTTGTTAATATTAATTTTTCCTTGTTTCGTGCCGCCAGTGTCCGAAGGATTACTAGTCATCCCCTCCGGCATAATCCCTTCCTCTCCCTTAGCAGGAATATAAATCACCATCGCATCCTGCACACGCTCGGCAAAATTTACCTTGTTTTCATCAGCGTACTCCGTTACCCCCCCAGCACGCTGAACTACATCTATAACCCTTTCATCCTGACTGGCTGAATAAACACCGGGCATTTTTACCTGCCCCTTTACATCTACTATTAGTCTTTCTGCTGACTTTATTTGGTTCTCTGTTGGCTGGGTAACCTCCTCCACTTCATTTATCACAGCAGGAACAATTTCTTCTACATTGATTTCTGAAGATGTTTTTCTCTCCTCTAACAAATAATAAACAGTTCCAAAAGCTATGATAACAGCAATAATCAGATAAATTTTATGCTCATACATCCAATTCCTCATAATGAATCCATCCTTTCAATTGGTATATTTCACTATCAATTTTCATATTGTTATTAGAGAATCTGCATGCGAAGGAGGGTCAGGATAATGAAAATTGGTATCATAGGTACCGGTAATATGGGGACAATTTTGATTGAGGCTTTAATTGACGGAAAAGCAGTTTCCCCTTCTTCAATGGTTATTACAAATAGAACAAAAACTAAAGCGACGCTGCTAAAAGATAAATATAAGGGTATAAGGGTTGGAGAAGATGCAGCTGCAGTCGCATCTCAAGCCGATTTGGTGTTCATCTGCGTAAAACCCTTGGATGTTTATAAAATTCTTGATGAGATTAATCCCCACTTGAATAATAGGAAATGTATCATTTCGATCACTAGCCCTATCGATACAAGTCAACTTGCTGCGAAAACGACAAGTTCAGTGATTAGGGTTATTCCGAGTATTACAAACCGTGCATTAGCAGGAGTCTCTCTTATAACGTTTGGAGAACAGTGCAGTGATAGTTGGAAAACAAAAGTGGAGAGTCTTTTCGCGAAGATTTCAGTACCGGTAACCATTGATGAGAAGATAACGAGAGTGGCTTCTGATATTGTCAGCTGTGGTCCAGCATTTTTCAGTTATCTGCTGCAACGGTTTATACTCGCTGCAGTAAAAGAAACTGTGATTGATCAGGAAACAGCGACTGTGATGGCTAGTGAAATGATTGTTGGTCTAGGTGAGTTAATTAAACAAGGTCATTATACATTGCCTTCATTACAAGAAAAAGTTTGTGTTAAGGGTGGTATCACAGGCGAGGGTATTAAAGTATTGGAAGAAGAACTTGGAGAGGTCTTTGAACATCTTTTCCAAGCAACACATTCAAAATTTAATGAAGACTTAGAAAAGGTTAATTTGCAATTTTCTAAGTATTAATTCGCTAAAAAATAACAAAATCCTTTATTTTTTTCAAAAAAAACCATCTTTTTTTAAAAAGATGGCTTTTTTGTCGCAATAAAAAATATTCTTTCTGATTGTTCTTGTGGTTCTTGATTCTCGAAATCTGCACTAACTTCCAGCAATTCAAAACCTGCTTCTGCTAACCAGTCCGAATATTGTTGAACAGGGTATGTTCTTTGATAATGGAGTTCATCAAATCGGTCATACTTGCCTGTTTGTTCATCTAAAACGAAAAAGCTTAATTCATGCTCTACGCTGTTAGGTTCATCACCTTCAAAACTGTTCCAAATATAGGATAGGTGTTCCTCTGCCAATGTAAAGCTTTTGTTTATAAAAACCTGAGAAATTTTATAAATAGAATGGACATCAAAAAAGAATATACCGCCATTCTTTAGGTGATTGAAGACACTGGTAAACGTATGTATAACATCCTCATCAGATTGTAAGTAATTTAACGAATCACAAAAAATACCGATAATATCAAATTCATCGTGTCCTTCTAAACTAGCCATGTCCTGTTCAAAAAAAAGAATTTGCAAACCTGATTCCTGTGATTTTGCCTGTGCAACCGCAAGCATATCGGCAGATAAGTCTACACCTGTAACCGAAAAGCCCTCCTTAGCAAAACGAACGGAGAGCTCTCCCGTACCACAGGCCAAATCAAGCAGGTTTTTACCTCCTGCTTGATACTTAGCCAATTTTTCTTTTACAAATCTTACCCATTCATCATATGGAGCATCTTGCATGAGCTCGTCATAAAGATAGGCAAATTGTTCATAGCTCATGTTGTCAGCTCACTGCGAATATCCTCTAATGGCGCATCGCCCCATAAGCGTTCTAATTTGTAGTAACTTCTTTCATCACGATGGAATACATGCGCTACCACATCCCCAAGGTCAATTAGGATCCATGTAGCCTCATCAAAGCCTTCCATTCTACGCACGCTATATCCGTTTTCTTCAGCTTTTTCCTTTATTTCTCTAGCAATCGCCTGAACTTGTTTATCCGAATTTCCGTGACAAATAATAAAATAATCGGCAATTAGTGAGATCCCCTGCATATTAAGTGCTAAAATATCTTCCGCTCTTTTATCATCTGCCGCTTTTACAGCAATTTTTAATAATTCTTGATTAGACATTAATCAATCCTCCTGTCTCATGACGAGATCATTATATGTTAAAAAGCTATCCGGATAAACCGGTTGATTCTTTTTCATTAAGAAAAGTATGGTATTTTTAACCGCTTGTATTAATGCGGTTTCTAAATTTTCTTTGGATAAGACTCTAACCTCATCCACTCCTGGAAAATGCCGGCCTGGTTCAATATAATCTGCTAAATAGATTATTTTTTCAAGCAGCGTCATTCCTGGTCTTCCAGAAGTATGATAGCGAATCGCGTCCAGTACATCCCTATCCTTTATTCCAACTTCCGTTTCCACCAAGTAGGCCCCAGCAGGAGCATGCCATAGCTCTGCGTGATAATCGAGTAAATCTCGAGGAAAGTTTTGGTCCAGAATAATTTGCTTCATTTCATCCTTAGGACGAAACTTAGCATAGTCATGGAAGATTGCAGCTATTTCTGCTTTTTTTTCATCTGCACCATACTTTTGTGCTAATGCAATGGCAGTTTCCATCACACCTAAAGTATGCTGATATCTATGGTCAGTCAACTGTTCTTTAACTATTTTTAATGCCTTTTCACGTTCCATATAGGTGATTCTCCCTAATAAAGTCGATGACCGAGTCGGGTAATAAATAACGAACCGTCATCCCTTGCTGTACTCTATCTCTTATCATACTTGAAGACACATCGAACGCTGGAACATCAACGTATATGATAGGATATTTTGTTGCAATACTATAATCCGGCCTTTCAACACCAACAAATTTCACCAGCTTCATCAATTCATCTACTCTATGCCATTTAGGCAGGTATTCAATCATATCTGCACCTATAATGAAGAAAAATTCATGATTTGGATATTGTTCATTCAATATTTTCATGGTATCGACAGTGAACGATGGACCCGATCTCTCCAATTCAATTTTTTCAATATTAAATGATGGATTCCCTTTTATAGAAAGCTCAAGCATTTGAAGCCGTTCTATATTCTCAACTGACTCCGATTTCTTTTTATGAGGGGGCTCTTGGTTAGGCATAAACCAAATTTCATCAAGATTTAGTTTGGTGAGTACCTCATTAGCAATTAACAAATGTCCGTAATGAGGCGGGTCAAATGTCCCTCCCAATATCCCAACCTTTGTCATGATGAACCCTCCTTTACTATGGGAGTGAAATTTGTTTCTTTTCTACCGATTCTTTGTAGAGTACAATCGTATTTCCAATAATTTGAACAATTTCTGCACCAGTTCCAGCAGCAAGTTCTTCTGCAACAACATCTTTGTCGTCTTCACAATTCTGCAAAACACTTATTTTAAAAAGCTCTCTTGCCTCTAACGCATCTGCTACTTGCTTTATCATGTTTTCATTTACCCCGCCTTTTCCTACTTGAAAAATCGGGTCTAGATGGTGAGCTTTTGAACGTAAAAATCTTTTCTGTTTACCTGTTAACATTTCACGCCTCCAACTGTCTTAATACATTGTCTCTCATTCTTTTTACATCAGGGAAGATTCCTGTCCATTTCTCAAATGCAAGCGCACCTTGATAAACAAACATTTCAACTCCATTTTGAACGGTTGCACCTTTTTGTCGTGCCTCTAACAAGAATTGTGTCTCTAGTGGGTTGTAAACAATATCACAAACCAAGGCCTGGTTATTTAAATTTTTAAGACTAATGGGTGTTTCCGAAACATTTGGGTACATGCCTATCATTGTTGTTTGAATAACTACATCATATTCATTTAGATGAGCTTCTGCATCTTTTAACGATAATGGCTTAGAGTTTGATTCAAACGGGCATGCTTGGATTAATTCTTTTGCTTTCATTAGCGTTCGATTGGTAATATCAATTGCAAGAGGATTCATTTTTGCCATCGTAAAATAGATGGCCCTGGCAGCTCCTCCTGCTCCAATAACTAACACTTTCTTGTTAGAAAAGGACGAGATGTACGGTTCTAAACCTTTTATAAATCCGTATCCATCCGTATTATAGCCGACTAATTTCCCATTATCATTAACCACAGTATTTACTGCACCAATGCGCAGTGCCAATTCATCAATATCATCTAGAAAAGGAATGATAGCACTTTTATGTGGGATTGTTACATTAAAACCCGCTATTCCAATCGCCTTTAACCCTTTAATTGCTATTTCCAAATCCTCTGGACTTACTTTAAAAGGATGATAATGGGCATCGATATTATTATTGGTTAAAACATCATTAAGCATGATTGGTGACATTGAGTGACCAATTGGGTCTCCCAAAACCGCAAAAAGTTTCTTCACCTGTTTCCCCTCATTTCCCTTTACTAAATTAAATTAAGGATTTTCGTGTCAGGGTTTGAACACCCTTTGGCACATATGCTGCTATCTTTACCCCCGGCTGGTTAACAGTGACCCAGCCAAGTCCAGAAAATACAACATCTGTTTTTGCTTCCTTAATCGTAAATTCTTGTCTCACTAGCTCTGGAAATGAATCCAATTCATCCTTTCGAGGCGGAGCCAGCAGTTCCCCAACATGGTTTCGATATAGTTCATCGGCATTATCTGTTTTGGTGCGATGAATGTTAATTTCATTTGAAACATGACAGACAAAAGAATTCCTTTCACCACTTATAAAATCAAATCGAGCTAATCCTCCAAAAAACAAGGTTTGTCCCGCATTTAATTGAAATACCTTTGGTTTTATCTCTTTTTTCGGAGTAATAATTTTTAAATCGCTTTTATCAACATAGTGTGCCATTTGATGATGATTAATAATTCCAGGTGAATCAATCAAGGCCTTGCCATCCTCAAGCGGGATTTTAATGATGTCTAAAGTGGTGCCTGGAAAGTGTGATGTAGTAATAATATCGTCTTCACCGGTAACCTCTTTAATTATTCTATTTATAAAGGTAGATTTCCCTACATTTGTACATCCTACCACATAAACATCTTTTCCATTCCGCATTTCATCTATGGCAGCTGCCGTTTCTTTGATGAACTTACCTTTCTCAGCACTGACTAAATATACCTCTTCAGGTCTTAGTCCCAGCCCTTTTGATTCCTGTTTCATCCAATTAATCAATTTGTTATGTTTCACCGATTTCGGCAATAAGTCCACCTTGTTACCAACCAGGATAATCTTGTTATTACCGACAAATCGGTGTAATCCAGGCAGCCAACTTCCATTAAAGTCAAAAATATCAACAATCATTACAATTAATGCATCTGTCTGACCAATCCCATTTAAAATTTTCAAGAAGTCATCATCGGTTAAACTGACATCCTGAACCTCATTGTAATGTTTTAGACGAAAACATCGCTGGCAAATAATACTATCCTTTTCGAGTGCTGATGACGGTGCATATCCCAGCTCCGCAGGGTTTTCAGTCTGAACCTTTACACCGCACCCCATACACAAATATTGTTCTTGTTCACTCACACTTTAGTCCTCCCATTGAATCATGCCTTTTTTTCTGAACCAATTCATAATTCTTCGTTCAGCAAAGCGGTTAAATCTTGTAAAAAAACCATCTGTTTTCGCAACAGGAACCACAAGTATTGTATGAAAACCGCTTCGATTTCCACCTAATACATCCGTTAATAATTGGTCCCCAATAACAACAGCTTCTTCCTTTTTAATTCCCATTTGAGATACCGCCTTATTAAATGCGCGGACCAATGGTTTACGTGCTTGAAAGATAAAAGGAATCTTTAATGGGTCGGAGAATTCCTTTACTCGCATTTCATTATTATTAGAAACAATTGTTACAAGTATATTGTGTTGTTTTATTTGTTCAAACCATTTTATGAGCTCAGGTGTGGCATTCGGCCGATCCCATTCCACAAGCGTATTATCCAAATCAGTAATGATACCCTTAATCCCTCTTTTTTTCAGGTCTTCCGGTTTAATATCTAATATGCTTTTTACATGCTCATCAGGTAAAAAAATCTTTAGCACTAAGTTTACACCTCATTAATTCATCTGTTTATCTGTACCATCATAACCAATTTTAACCGTAGTATCAAAATAAAACTATTATATCCGTTATGTTTTATTATTTGTCAAAGTCCGACAATTTTTCAGTATTTATGAACGCTTTTTGTTGTAATTACTAAATATAAAAAATATTTTTCGACAAAATCTTAGCATTTCCACTCCTGTGGATAAAGTTATTAACATTATACCCATTGTTTCAGCCACTTTTATATACTTTATAAACAAATTAGTCACAAGTTATCCACTGCAAATTGTGAATAATTGGAAAGGTTGTCCTATAGAAATTAATTTGGTAGATTTAGGGTACAGCAATTGAACCTACCATTTTATGCTTCAATTATACATTTTAGTACCATATATTTTTTTATGGAGGTGCATTCTGGCTTGCGTAAACTGTCAGATGAATTACTGCTTGAATCCTATTATAAAGCTAGAGAATTAAATTTAAGCCCTGAGTTTATACATCTAATTGAGACGGAAATTCATCGTCGATCTCTATTCAACAAAATGAAAATTTCTTCTTAATAAGATAAACCATATGCCCCTTGAGGGCTTTTTCTTTTTTAGAAAAAAGTACGGCACTGATTAAGTGCCGCGATTTTCGTTTACCAGGACTCCAATTCTTTCACCTATTCGAATATCCTTTGGTGTTTGGATAGAGGAATCTATCTGAAAAATTCCTTTTTCGAATAACAAAACGACAGTAGAACCGAAACTAAAATAAGCCATTTCCTCGCCTTTATTAAGAGTCATCCCTTTATGAGTTTTCTCTATGGAATTTACAAACATCGCTCCTACTTTGACGATTGCAATATGCCCGCTTGGTGTATTTACTTCCGTTATCATTCGATAGTTTTTTGCTAACGTTCGGACCCCATACTTTAAACCCATTTTATTGACAGGATAGGATTTTGAGCCAAGTGTCCACTGTTTTACGATTGTCCCATCTACAGGACTATGAATCCGGTGGTAATGACTAGGGCTTAAATAGAGCACCATATATGTACCATTTAAGTATTTTAAGGCTTCCTTATCATTTCCTAACATTTCTTGAATAGAATATGGCTTACCCTTAACCACCATTTCACTTGCTTCATTAATGGAGCCAATATCCTCAATCACTGCATCCACTGGACTTACTACTGAATTTTCATTTTTATCAACCATTCTCACTTCTCTTTTTAGCGTACGGATAAATAAATCGTGAAGTGTTTGATATTCATGCAGTGCTTTTTCCATTTCATCCTGATTTAATTTATAAATCTTTGCGAATGAAGGCACTACTAATCTGCTTAGCCGGGAGCGTGCAAATCGCCGTAAAATGACTGATGTCCATCTCCCATTAGTTAGCTCTATCATTAAACGATATACTTGCTTTAACATTACATGACCCCCAAAAAGTGTAAAAATACTCTTTACGAAATTGCTTAAAAAGCTTAAGATTAAATAAATAGAGTTAGGAAAATAAATAAAGTTCTCTTCCTGCTTGTTGAAAAGGAGTGGTGGAGCTAAATGTTTTTATTAGATGTTTTTGATTCTACAATCAAGAAACTAAAGTCCCAAACTGCGAACGTTATTACATTAACAAATTTATCTTTTGGTGGTTTTGCGATCATTTTTGCGATGGAAGGGAATTTACGATTAAGCCTGCTTTTAATCTTCATTGCTGCCTTAGCTGATCGTTTTGATGGAATGGTTGCAAGAAGATTCAATATCGAGTCAGACTTAGGCAAACAATTGGATTCCATGAGTGATATTATATCATTTGGAGTGGCGCCAGCACTATTACTATATCAAGGAATTTTACATGAATTTGGCGGACCAGGTTCGTTCTTCACCGTTTTTTATATTGGTTGTGGTGCTTTTAGATTGGCACGCTTTAATATCACTGAAAACAATGGGTATTTTACCGGTTTACCGATTACCGCAGCGGGCTGTTTGGCAACTTTAAGCTTTTTAGCCATTCCTTTTTTACCAGCTCAGACCTTTTTATTCATTATCATCATTTTATCATTCCTTATGGTCAGTCCATTTAAACTTAGGAAAATGTAACAACAAAGCCCAGCAGAGAGTCTGCTGGGCTCTATTTTTTATTTATTTTCTGTTAATTGAAGGAATTCGTCTATATCATCAATACAGATTTTGACCGCCTTTTCCCAGAAATCTTTTTGGACTAAATCGACTTGTAAATGCTTTGCAGCAAGATCTTCAACACTCATGGATGCGGTATCTCTTAATAAAGAAATATACTTTTCTTCGTATCCTGTACCTTCCTCTAGCGCCTGTGCGTAAATTCCAAGAGAGAACAAATAGCCAAATGTATACGGGAAATTATAAAACGGTACGCTCGTGATAAAGAAATGAAGCTTGGATGCCCAGAATAATGGATGATATTCATCTAAAGCTTCACAGTAAGCTTCCTTCTGAGCTTCTTCCATTAAATTATTTAACGTGTCAACCGATACCGGGCCACGCGTTCTTTCCTCATAAAAACGAGTTTCAAATAAAAAGCGTGCATGAATGTTCATCAACAGAGCAACGGTTCGTTGGATTTTATCATCCAGCAAAGCAAGTTTTTCTTCTTCGTCCTTAGCATTTTTTACAGCAGCATCTGCAACAATCATTTCCGCAAAAGTCGATGCCGTTTCAGCAACATTCATCGCATACCCGCGATTCAGATAATGTACACCTTTCATAGCATAGGAATGAAATCCATGTCCCAGCTCGTGAGCCAGTGTTGAAACATTGGAAGGAGTACCTGAATAAGTCATAAAAATACGGGATTCTTCACTTTCAGGAAACCCTGTACAGAAACCACCTGGTGCCTTCCCTGGACGATCCTCTGCTTCAATCCATTGATTTTCAAATGCTTTTTTAGCAAAAGCAGCCATTTTTTCACCGAAAAGAGCAAAATTTTGCTCAATAAATTCTGCGCCTTCTTGGTAAGAAACCTTTGATTCCGTTTTTCCATATGGTGCATCTAAGTCAAACCAACTTAACTTTTCAAGTCCTAAAAGTTTCGCTTTACGATTTAAGTATTCAACAAGAGGCTGTTTATTTTCTGAAATCACAGCCCACATCGTTTCTAACGTTTCTTTCTTCATTCGATTAATACTTAATGGTTCTTTTAATACATCTTTCCAGCCACGTTTTTTATAAACATTTAAACGAAAACCTGAAAGATGATTTAATGTTTTTGACAAATAATCAGCTTGTTCGTTCCAAGACTTTTCCCAACTTTTAAACACATCTTTGCGTACTTCCCTGTTTGAACTTGAAAATCTATTTGCTGCCTGCCCGACTGATAGCTGTTTTACCTCACCGTTTTCCTCAACAGGGACTTTTATTTTACTAACAATAAGATCATACAATTGACCCCAGCTATGATAGCCATCCACACCCAGCGCACTTATTAATGATTCTTCCTCAATTGAAAGCTTTTCTTTTGCCCGCTCGCGCCTTTCTGTTAACGAAAACGTCAACTCTTTTAGGTATTCATCCTCTAACACTTGTGCCCATACCTCATCATTGATTGATGATAATAGATTATCAAATGCACTAAGAGCAGATTGAAATACCGCACTAAGCCCTGTTACTGTTGCTTCAAGTGCATACGCCTTTTTATCTTCTGTATTTTGAGCTTGGAGGCAGCCTACAAATGCTGCAGCTTGGCGAAGCTTTTTACCTGCTAGTTCAAAATCTGATAGTAGCTCCTTTAAATAAACCTTATCTTCTGTTTTATTAAGTGGTGTCCAGTTATGTACTTTTGTTTCAAAGTTTTCAATCAATTCCTTTGTTACCTTTAAGTGGGCTGCAAGTTCCGCTGAATCGCTTCCACCTTTAAAAAACACTTCAAGATTCCAAACATCTAAATATGTAACCGCTGTCATGTTATTCCCCCTTCGTCTATGTACCTTTTCATTATAATATATTTTTTGAATAATTCTATTATTAGTGTTTACATAAAAAATAGCTTGTGCTAAAAGTGCACAAGCATCCTTGTCTTAACAGCAGGTTTTATAATACCACCAGCCGCCAAAGATGAGGACTAGTATTAATAATACGATAAATAGTGCGAACCATCCTCCCCCACCCGTTGTATAAGGAACCGGATAGACTGGATAAGGGGCTGAGCAGCAACAAGAATTTGGGTAACCATATGACATATATATACCCCCTTTTCCTTTTATAATAGGTTATGTCCCGTTTTTGTGCCATGTATAGGCATTAGCCGTTTTAACAAGAAAAAAGAGTCGGAATAATCTCCGGCTCTCATTTTAGTTCTTTTTCTTACGCTCTTTTTCAGCACGATAAAATTCATGAAACATCTTCATTAATGCTCTTTTTTCAATCCTCGAAACATAACTTCTTGAAATGCCTAATTCTTTGGCAATTTCTCGCTGTGTCTTTTCTTTTTGAAGGTCCAGACCAAAACGACCGACGATCACTTCCTTCTCCCTATCATCGAGGACATCAATATATTTCCGAATTTTTTCTAGTTCCATGTTTAACTGGATTGTATCGATAACATCTTCTGATTCCGATTTAAGAACATCAATAAGCGAAATTTCATTCCCCTCTTTATCCTGTCCAATCGGATCATGCAAGGAGACATCCTTTTTTGTCTTCTTTAAAGCTCGCAGATGCATAAGAATCTCGTTTTCAATACATCTTGCTGCATACGTAGCCAGCTTTGTTCCTTTGCCTTCTGAATAACTCTCTATTGCTTTAATTAATCCAATCGTACCTATTGAAATTAAATCCTCTGAATCTTCCCCGGTATTTTCAAATTTTTTAACAATATGAGCTACAAGCCGTAAATTATGTTCAATTAACATATTACGAGCATGTGAGTCCCCTTCTGCCATTAACCGTAAATATTTCCTTTCATCTGCAGCAGATAGGGGCTGCGGAAAAGCATTGTTTTTTACATAAGAGACAAGAAATAAAAATTCCTTAATGAGATAACCTAGTGCTGTGAAAATGCCTGCCATGCACATACACCCCCGTGCTTTTTTGGGCTTTGCCTATAACTAATTCCTATGTAAGAAACAGGCAGAATGTGTCTGTCCAAGACATTTTATTTAAAAATAAAGCCTATTAGCATACACATGAAAAAAGCATTGACCTATTAAAAGATCAATGCCTTTTTTGTTATTCTACGCTTAGTTCTGCTGATATTACACAGCTAATCGCCCCAGTTATGACCAAAGCCATTACGACCATGAACATATTCCCACCCCTTTAGATAGACCCTATTATCTACTTCGAATTTATCATATTTTCACAGTGTCTATCTTTAGGGAATGTGAACATTCTGTTAACATTGTTTAGGACAATCATATACATTCTATATGAAATCATTTTCGATTTTTCTTTTTTGTACTTATAAAAAGAAACAATAAAAAATTGTGTACTGGCATTTTCAGCTACCTCCTTAATAGGCTAACTAGGTGGTATCTTTCATACTCCAAAAGCTTGCTCCACGGTTTTGTAATAGATATATCATAGTAAAACCCACCTTTCTGTTTTTTTATTGTTAAGCCTTAATACATAATGCGATGAACGGATAGTTGACGGTCCTTCGTTTCTTCATATATTTTCTCGATTTTTTCTTGGTGTGCTGCTTCCTCTAAACTCATCTCGCGTTTTTTAATGGTAATGGATAAGAATAAAATATTTAAGGTCATGATTTCACCTCCCTTAACGGGTTTATTACATTAAATGATAAGCCGTAAGTTGACGGTCTTTGTGCTGATCATACAGCTTTTCAATCTGTTCATTCCGAATTGCTTCTTGCAGACTTTCTTCATGTTTCTTAACTGTAATGGAGAAAAATAAAATATTTAGAGTCATTTTTTTACACTTCCTTTAAATGAGGGTTAATTTATAGTAAATGATAATTTGTCAATTGACGTTCTTTGTTTTGCTCATAAAGTTTTTCAATCATTTCATTTCTGGCTGCTTCTTGAAGACTTTCCTTATGTTTTTTAAAAGTTATCGAGATAAAAAATATATTTAGGGTCATTACAATCACCTCACTTTCTTTTATAACCAAATTTGTTAATAATATCCATTTTACAGACACAAAAAGGCCGCAAGAAATTACTCCCTTGCGGCCATTTTTTAGGCACAAAAATACCGCAGGGCAGCATTCTCCCTGCGGCATGGATATGTATAGTAACTAAAATAATTAGTTAAGCAATCCATTCCTGTCGGTCGAATGCAATTTATTTACATATGCAGTTGTCACCCAAATAGCGTTAACAGTGATAGCAGCCTTTAACTTCATCATCATTTTCTTCGACCTCCTTCGGAATTTTTTACTAACTACGGTAATTATATCCACCAATATATCCTTTGTAAACCACTTTTTTGAAATTTTTCAAAAAATAATTAAATTGCCTGGTTTGATGCAAAAAAAATAAACGTCCGAAAGGGAACGTTTATTTTTGGTTGCCGCCTTCCATATCATTAAGTTTTAGCTGGCACTGTTTCGATTGAATAAATAGTAAAATCGACACTGCTAAAAATGACATTGAAGCAATCATCATTATATTTACATCCATCTCACTCTTTGAGTCGGACGGAATAATTACACCTAAAAAGAAAAATACACCGACAGCGAGTAATACGACGGCAAATTGTTTAAAATCAACCATTTTTTCATAAATCTTCTTTGTTTGTTTGTCCACTGTTGGTCACCTGCTTTTCTTAAAATCTACTAAACTACTGTAACACACAAAATAGATTAAAGGTGAATGTAAATTTTAGAAAAACAGAACAAAAATAATCCGGCGTATGAGCCGGATAGGTTTTTTATTATTCTAGTGCCTGGTTTAGATCGTCTATCAAATCATCTACATCTTCAAGTCCTACAGAAATTCTAACTAATCCCTCGGTTATCCCCAATTCTGCTCGTCGTTCTATAGGAATGGAAGCATGAGTCATTCTAGCTGGTACAGAAATCAGACTTTCAACGGCACCTAGACTTTCAGCCAAAGTAAAATAATGAATTTTACTTAAAAGTTTATCTGCATTTTCTGCACTTCCCACATCAAATGAAACCATCCCTCCAAAACCTCTTACCTGTTTTTTTGCAACTATATGATTTGGGTGTGTTTCCAACCCAGGGTAAAATATTTTCATGACTTTAGAGTGTCCTTGTAGGAAATCTACTATAGCAGCCGTATTCTTTTCCGTTTCTTCCATACGAATACCTAATGTCTTAATCCCTCGGATTAGCAGCCAGGAATCTTGTGGCCCGAGTACGCCTCCAGTGGAGTTCTGGACAAAATGAAGCTCTTCCGCAAGCTGCTTACTATTAACTACCGCTAAACCTGCTACGACATCACTATGTCCGCCTAAATACTTCGTAGCACTATGAAGTACAATATCAGCACCAAACTCTATCGGGTTTTGCCAATAAGGTGTTGAGAACGTATTATCAACAATCGTTAACAATCCATGCTCTTTTGCAAGTTTCGCTACTTCTTCAATATCCGTAATCTTTAAAAGTGGATTTGTCGGTGTCTCCAAATGTATTGCCTTGGTATTTGGTTTTATCGCACTACCAATAGCGTCTAGGTTACTGGTATCAACGAAAGTTGAATCAATCCCTAGACGGTTTAATACCTTTGTCATAACACGAAAAGATCCGCCATAGACATCATCTGTTAAAATCACATGGTCTCCACTGTTAAAAAGCATCATAACAGCAGTCATGGCTGCCATTCCCGAACCAAAAGCAAATCCTGCATGACCACCCTCTAGATCCTTAATCAGCTCTTCAAGAGCAAATCGAGTAGGATTACCTGTTCTTGAATACTCATAGCCTTTATGCCCGCCCACTCCTTCTTGCTTATAGGTACTAACTTGATAGATAGGGAAAGAGACTGCACCCGTTGCCGGGTCGGTGCTAATGCCGCCATGAATTAATTTTGTTTTTCTTTTCACCTAAATCCCCCCTTCAAAAATCCTTTTACTTAGATAGCGTTCGCTGCCATCTGGAAAAATAACAACAATATTCGTCTCAGATTTGGCACCTTCTGCTTCCAACAAGGCAGCCTTAAATGCAGCACCAGATGAACTGCCAACTAATAAGCCTTCTTTTGCTGCTAATTCCTTCACGAGCTTAAATGCATCTTCATCCGGGATGGTATGAATAGCGTCAAAATAATTCGGATCCATGTAATCGGGAAGAAATTCCATACCAATTCCCTCAGTTTTATGAGGACCTGACTCACCTCCATTTATTATCGAGCCCTCTGGTTCGACAATAACAGTCTTTAAGTCTTTATTTTGTTCTTTTAAATAACGCGCTGTTCCCATAAAGGTTCCACCGGTACCCGCACCCGCAACAAATATACTTATTTTTCCTTCCATTTGTTCCCACAGCTCAGGTCCTAGCGTTTTATAATACGTTTGGGGATTTGCAGGATTGCCGAATTGCTGCGGACAATAAGAACCTGGAGTTTCTTTAAGGAGTTCTTCAGCCCTGGCGATGGCTCCCTTCATTCCTTTCTCAGTTGGCGTATGAACAATTTTTGCTCCGAGTGCTCTCATTAATTCTTGTTTTTCAATACTGAACTTTTCAGGTACACATAAAATAACCTGCAAGCCTTGGTTTATGGCGGCGAGCGCTAATCCAATCCCTGTATTCCCAGCTGTTGGTTCAATAACCGTTCCACCTTCTTGAAGCTTTCCACACTCAAAAGCCTCCCTCAAAAGCTCTACACCAAGACGATCCTTAACACTGCCGCCAGGATTCATGAATTCCAGCTTAGCAAAAATGCGCACTCCTTTCGGCAGTGCGAACTGAGTAATTTCCACCATAGGTGTGTGACCAATCAATTCATGTACATTTTTGTAAACTTTCACTATCACGCCACCTCTTTCTGAGTTGACTATTTTAAGGCTGCCACGATTTTCATGACCAAAGTAGCTGAATGGGTTGCAGCTTGGTCTATAAATTGATCAAAAGAGATTTCAGATTCCTTTCCAGCGATATCAGATAATGAACGAATAATCACGAAAGGAACTCCGAAACGATGTGCTACTTGTGCAATCGCAGCGGCTTCCATTTCAACAGCCTGTAATTTATCAAACTTTGATCGTACAAACTTAACACGTTCTGGGTCTTCCATAAAGGAGTCTCCTGTTACGATTAAGCCTTTTACGACTTTAAATTTATCTAGTTCTTTCGCTGCATTTACAGCAACTTCAACTAATTTATCATCAGCTAGGAAGGCTGCCGGAAGCTGAGGAACCTGCCCATATTCATAACCGAAGGCTGTTACATCCACATCATGATGACGAACCTCTGTTGAGATTACTGCGTCACCTACATTTAGATCAGGATTAAATCCTCCAGCAGAGCCTGTGTTGATTATGCAATCAGGCTTATATTTTTCAAGTAAAATGGTTGTTGACATTGCTGCATTTACTTTTCCAATTCCAGAACGCAGCAAAATCACATCTGCTCCATTCATTTGTCCAAAGGTAAACTCACAGCCGGCTATTATTTCTTGTGTTTGCCCCTCAATATTATCTCTTAATAATTTCACTTCTTCTTCCATTGCTCCGATGATGGCAATTTTCATGTTTAAACCTCTCTCTTATTGTTTTTCTCCTTCCATTAACCAGACAAATTCATTACAGCGCCTAAATAGAACAGTAAATCCACTTTTATTTAATATAGTTCTTAAAATAGGAATGGTTGTATAATATTCTGTTTCCAAATCTTTTGCCAGGTTATGAAAGCCTTGTTCCCTTGCTTTTACGATTGCATTATTATAATCTTCCACTGTTTCAAACATCGTATCCGCAAACACTATTCTACCACCTTTTGAAAGCAGCTTTCCATATTTGGCAATTGCTTCTTCCTTTTCCTTATCCGTCAAATGATGGAATGCATATGTGGAGACAATGGTATTAACATTCATTATCTTAGGAAAATGAAGAAAATCACCATCAAATATTATTGCATTTAGTCCTAGCTTTGCAGCTGCGATTTCCCTCATTTGAGTTGAGGGCTCAATACCAATGACATTTAAACCATTAACAAGCAATTTTTTTGTCAAATTACCAGTCCCAACACCAAACTCAACCACGTTTCCCATTGATTGAACTGCGACATCTTCTAATATATGCTCATACCCTGCAAACACAGCTTTATATTCACGATTATTTCCGCCAACACTTTCATCATATGAATCAGCCCACTGTTCGAAAATATCCAAGAATTCCAGACCCAAGCATGTAACCTCCTAACATTCTTACAATTCCTATTTGTATACTATGAATTAAACACAAACTTGCTATCATATTTTCCACTGATATTGAAATATTCATTGATTCCAAGGTTAGGAATTACTAAAATATACATAAAGAAGGGATGATTCACATGATGAATTTTAAACTTGATTTTATCGAGGATAAAGTAGAATTTTTTGACGCAACAGATCTTAAAGTTCTAGAAAAAAAAATTGAGGCAAAAATTGAAGAAAACAAAGCGATTCTATTAGGAGTTCATTCAGTCTCCCATCAAATGTATGCCAACGAAAAGGGGCAGACATACTTTACTGCAGTGGTTCACTTCAAACGAAAAAAATAGGATGGAAAGCCCATCCTATTTTTTTACTGTGCTATTGAATTGCAGAGAGCTCTTCGACCTTTACAGGCTTCCATCCTTCACCATCAACCCATTCAAGATAAACGTTGTATTTTTGCGTCTTATCTTTAGAGGCAACAGTACTAAACGATCCAGTACCTGTTGTTTTATCTCGCCCTAACCAATAAACCGTCATATTGCTTTGCTCTAGACCTGTAGCATAAGAAATAGCCTTTAGCATTTCCTGCCAATCCACTGAAGAGCTATCATACACAGGTGTATGTTCACCCGTTTGTACTGTACCTACAGGTTTCCATGCAGGGTTCTCAATGGTTCTAGCTACATTAGAAGAACCATCACCTTCAGTGATTATTGCTTGTGATTCATCTGCTTGTTCAGGTGCAGAGGCTTCTTCACTTTCTTCATCAGCGCTTTCCTCTGAATCAGTGTCTTTCTCTTTATCTTCCACTGCTGTTTTATCTTCAGTATTTTTATCCTCTTTTTCAGAGGCTTTATTAGCTTCTGTTTTTGTTTGTTCCTCTTTAGGAGACGTTTTATCGTCACCTGATAAAAAAATAGTGTAGGCTACAAAGAAAATGAGAGCTAGCACAATAGCAATAAGACTATTCAAGATGAGGTTCGTTTTCTTTCTTTTAGCCCGATAAGTAGAACGTGAGCCGGATTGGAAATCGTTACTCATAAAATATCCCTCCAAATAGAAAAGCGGAAGCGCCGCTAAACAATTAATATGGCTGTGAACATTCTAACATGAATTGAAAATAACTTGAAGGATTTTCACTTAAGTTAATCTTTTTGTCCTTCTTTGTCATGTTCATGTAACATTTTAACCATATCGGCAAAGAGTAAATTAACGCCGCCCTCTGTATCAAGAACATCCAAGTTAACGGTAACAAGTGCGTATTTAGGATTTTGATAAGGGAAATAACCTGCGAACCACTTATTATGAAGTTGTTTATCCCCCTGGTATTTTCCTGTTTCCGCGGTACCCGATTTTCCTGCAACTTCATATGGAAGGTCTTTAAACCATCTTCCGGTCCCGTTTGGATTAACAACTACCTCCCTTAACAACTTCTGTAGTTTCATTGCGGTATAGGGAGAAATAGTGTCACCGGTTAACTCCTTTTCTTCAAAGTTAACCATGGTGGTACCGTTTTTGTACTCTATTTTTGAAGCAGTTCGGACCATCTCTTTTTTCCCTCCCCTTGCAATTGCAGCCATCATATTGGCCACGGCTATTGGGGTGGCACGGACCTCGTGTTGACCTATCCCTGACATGGCAGCAAAGTTAGGGTCTTTTTTTGCCTCATCATTTAAAAATACTCTTCCAATATCCTCATCGACAAGCTGTTTAAAATTATTGGTGTGGTAGACTTCACCCTTCCAGCCAACAGTGCCTGTTAACGACAGTTTCTCAGCATATTCTTCAAGCAGATTCTTATCTTTTTTTTGAAGTTCCTTTGCCAGCTCTCCGAAAGTTCGGTTACAGCTTCTCGCAAAACTGTCAGTGAATGAGAGCATACCATAATTATATTTTAATTCGGGCTCCCCATTTATTTTTATACTGCAATTAAATAACCGAGCCGGGTCATCTAGGTTTTGATCAATGGCCGCTGCAGCAACCACAGTTTTAAAAATTGATCCCATGATTTCCTGCTTCAACATTCGATTTGTAATCCCTGAACCATTATAAGGGTCGTTTGGATCGATAATTGGCCGGGAAACTGATGCCAGAACACTATTGCTTTCGATATCCAGGAGCACTAACCCGCCCTTTTTTATACCGTGCTGCTCTACAAGCTCCTCAGCCTTTTGCTGCAGGTTTTTATCGATCGTTGTTCTAACATTTACTGGATAAAAAGGATTAGCCGGATCAACATATTTTACATTAATCCCAAACAAAGGGGCTCCATCCCCATCTACATGATATACAAGTTTCGATTTTCCTTCAGGAAGCAAAAACTCATCAAAACTCTCTTCCAGACCAGAAACACCGATCAAGGTTTTCTCGGAGAGCTCTTTATTCGGGTAACGCTTTTTTAATTCTTTTGCATTTTCTCCTGTTAAACCAATTAATTGTTCTGCAGGAATTTCAGAACGTTCAAATTTCTTTTCAATGGCAAATACACCTGGAATCTCTAGTTTATTGATTCTTTCCATTTGAGAAGGTGTTAATTCCAAAGGTTGTGGTTCACCATAGGCAAACGGCTTTTTTGCATTTTCCAATGCCTTATTTAAGCTTTCTTCAGATATTCCAGAAATAGTTGAGACCGTTTTACTGTCCCAAGTCATATTTTTTAAAAAAGGAAATAGAACTAGAACCGGTACTTTTTTATGCGTAAGTAAATCACCATTGCGATCAAGAAAATTACCCCGGCCGTTATCGATCACCAATTCTTGTGTTCTTTGTTGAACACTTTCTTCCAATAAATTTACATTATGTTTTGAAAAGGTTTCTGTTTGGACGAGCTGTATTTGGACTAATCGAGCTATAAGAACTAACAGGCCAGCAATACAGAAGATGAGTAAACCTTTAATCCGTCTGCGTATCATAAAAAAACACCTCGTCAAAAGTTTTGACGAGGTGTTCTCATTTCAAACATATCAATAAAAATTTGATTACTTAATGGAAATGATTCTAACGCTCATTTCGCCGCCTGGTGTTTGGACAGATACTTGATCGCCGACCTTTTTACCAATTAAGCTTTTTGCTATAGGTGAATCATTAGAAATTTTACCTTCAAAAGGATCAGCCTCTGCACTGCCAACGATTGTATACGTTTCCTCGTCACCATCAGGAAGTTCAACAAATGTAACAGATCTGCCTAATGTTACAGAATCACTTACCATAACGCCTTCTTCAATAATTTTAGCATTACGAATCATGTTCTCTAAAGTTGTAATACGGCCTTCTACAAATGCTTGTTCTTCTTTTGCGGAATCATATTCAGAGTTTTCAGATAAGTCTCCAAAACTTCTAGCGATTTTAATTCTTTCAACAACTTCTTTACGTTTAACTGATTTTAAATGTTCAAGCTCCTGAATCAGTTTGTCTTTACCTGCCTGTGTCATTGGAAATACTTTTTCGATTGCCAAAACTTCTCACTCCTTCTAGTCTTCACAATCCCCCATAGATTGTGTTGGATAATGTTATGTAGGTATCACGCAAATACATAGGAGCGCGTCCTCTCAAAAGGGCGCGCAACTTGTATTCATCCAATATGGATTCATTTTAAACTAATCTTTACGCTATTGTTTCATAAAAATGACTTTTGTTCAAGAATTGTTTGAATTTTTGTGACCATTAAATCAATCGCCACATGATTTTGCCCGCCTTCAGGGATAATGACATCCGCATATCTCTTAGTCGGCTCAATAAATTGGTTATGCATAGGACGAACAACATTCGTATACTGTTCGATAACAGAGTCCAAGGTGCGTCCACGTTCTTTAATATCGCGTGATAACCTTCGAATGATTCTAATATCCGCATCCGTATCCACATATAGCTTGATGTCCATCAAGTTTCTCAACCGCTCATCCTCAAGAACAAGTATACCTTCTAAAATAATAACATCTTTCGGTTCAACTTCAATAACTTCTTTTGAACGGGTATGAAGTGAATAATCGTAAACAGGTTTATCAATTGGCTCATACTGTAAAAGCTTTTGAAGATGTTCTATAAGCAAATCATTATCAAATGCCAGTGGGTGATCATAATTCGTCTTTAAGCGTTCCTCGAATGGTAAATCACTTTGGTCTTTATAATAAAAATCCTGTTGAATCATCGTAATAGAGTGACCTTTAAAGCTTTCATAGATAGCTTTGGTAACACTCGTTTTCCCAGAGCCGGAACCCCCGGCAACTCCAATAACAACCGGTTTGCGCATCAACCTAGTTCTCCTTTCGCATCATGTTGTTAGGGTAAACCGGTTTGTCCAATTTGAATTGTACAATCTGAAGCGGATGTCTCGCAGCATCCAGTTCGTTACCTTTTTCATCCCAGATTTTATCAATCACATGTGTAAAATTTTGAATTTCCGGACCAAAGAACTCGACTTCCTGACCCGGTTTAAAGTGGTTTCGCTGCTGAAGGGTAACCATTTGGGTTTCTTCGTTATAATCCAACACAAGACCAACAAATTCAAACTTTGTCTTGTTGCTATGATTACCAAACATTTGCTCTTTATACCCAGGAACTCCTTCAAAAAATGCTGGTGCCGTTTCACGATTTGCACATTTGTCTAACTCTTCCAGCCACTCAGTTTTAATAACAAAGTTATCTGGATCTGCACAATAGGCGTCAATCACTTTTCGATATACACTTACCACCGTTGCGATATAGTGAATGGATTTCATACGACCTTCGATTTTTAAACTATCAATGCCAAGCTCAATCATTTGTGGAATCGCTTGGATAAGATTAAGATCTTTTGGGCTCATTGCAAACGGAGCGTCATTATCACTATAAAGCGGCACTTCTGATGTGTTGCCCTCGAGTTGATATAAATCATAATCCCAGCGGCATGACTGACAGCATCCGCCTCGGTTAGAATCTCTTGCGGTCATATGATTACTTAATGTACAACGTCCAGAATAAGCGATACACATTGCACCATGAATAAAGATCTCAATTTCTACATCGACCTTTTCTTTCATTTCTCTAATTTCTTCTGCACTTGCCTCACGTGCTAAAACGACACGTTCCGCACCACTTTCCTTCCAAAACTGAGCGGTTTTCCAGTTTGTTATAGATTGCTGCGTACTAATGTGTATCTCAATTTCCGGAGCAAGTCTGCGGCAAGTTTCAATAATTAATGGATCTGCAACGATGATTCCAGCAATCCCGGTTTCTTTTAACCCAAGGATATACTCTTCTAATCCATCAATATTTTCGTTGTGAGCAAAAATATTCGTTGTAACATATATCCTCGCTCCATATTTTTTAGCAAATTCCACGCCTTCTTTCATTTCTTCAAATGTAAAGTTATCAGCGTTTGAACGTAAACCATATTCCTGACCGCCAATAAATACGGCGTCAGCCCCATATTGAACTGCTATTTTTAATTTTTCGAGATTTCCTGCTGGCGCAAGGAGTTCTGGTTTTTTCACAATCACACGTTTTCCATCGATAACTTCAGAAATCTTATCTTTAACTGTATTCATGAATGAACTCCTCCTTTTTAATAAACTGTTTCCTTGAAGAAGAATCCTGTATCCAGCTTACGGTTTGCTGGCTGAACTTCTTCAATCGCTTCTAATAACTCGTCCTTTTTGTCCTCATATAAATCTGGGTCCTTAAAGTATAAGTCAATGGCTTCACGATATGCCTTTGTTACTGCAATAAGATATTCAGAAGACTTTAAGATTCCATCGATTTTAAACGAATCCACACCTGCTTCAAGCATTTCTTGAAGCTCGTCGATAATACAGATGTCATTCGGACTCATAATATGTGTTCCGTTCTCATCTTCAAAGATTGGATATTTATTTTCTCTTTCTTTATCGTGCAAGAACATATTTTTCTCCATCTTGCGATTTTCAATTTCCATTACTTTCCCTTGGTACTCATAGTAGTTACCTAAAAGGGATCGTTTTGATTGGAACATACAGCTCATTCCATGTACCTGAACTTCTATTTCCACTTCAGCATTTTCTTTTATTTCTACAATTGCGTCCATATTAATTTCGCGAGCAAGAACAGCCCTTTTCGCACCCTTCTTACCCCAATAATTACATGAGAACCAATTGGTCCCAAGTGTTTCAGTACTCCAATGAAGCTTCATAGTTGGAGCCACTTCACGAGCAGTCATTAAGACCGCAGGGTCGCCAAAAATAATCGCATCTGCATTTGAATCTGCAACAAATTTAATATAGTCACTCAATTCATCTATTTTTTCATTATGGAAAATAGCATTGACAGCGACATAGACTTTTTTACCTTGTCCATGTGCTAACTCTATAGCTTGTTTTACCTGTTCACGGTTGAATTCCCCTGCTAAGCGTAATCCATATCTCTGTTCACCGACCACAAATGCGTCAGCGCCCGCTTCAGCTAATGGTAAAATATCATCCACCGATAATGGCGTTACAAGTAATTCGGTTTTTTTCAATTTCACTCACCTCTTCTTTTTACTAATGGCGATCCCATCCCCAACAGGAAGAATGACAGTATGAAAATCAGGGTGATTCATTAGCCATTGGTTGAAACCATCTATTTTCTTAACAAGATTCCGAATCCTTTTTGATTCAATCTCTGATTCTGCTACTAGTCCTTTAAATAAGACATTATCCGTAATAATCATGCCGTTATCACTCAGGTATTTTGAGTACATTTCAAAGAACTTTTGGTATTGACCCTTTGCTGCGTCGACAAAAATGGCATCGTATGGTGCTTGTCCGCTGACAATTTCCTCGACTTCAAGGGCGTCACCTTTAATCAATAAGATCTGCTTGCCATGCTTCGAACGACTCATATATTCTTCAGCACACTGAATTCTTTCCAAATCTCTTTCTATCGTAACAATTGACGCATTTGGCAGAGCCTCAGCCATTCGTAATGCCGAATATCCAATTGCCGTACCTACCTCAAGAATCTTTTTCGAGTCCTGAATTCTTAAAAGTTGCAGCAATGCTTCGATTCCTGCCAGCTCCATAATCGGGACTTTATTTTCTATCGCGTAGTTTTCCATTTCGATAAACAATGGTTCACGATTTGGAATAAGTTTCTCAATATAAGAATGCAGTTTATCATTCAACAAACTGCCATCACCTGCCCTTAAAAAGCATTACCCATAAATGGTTCTTTAGACATGAAAAAATAGCGTTCAAAGAAACGCTATTATTAATTCGTAAAACACTTGAACTATTTTATCACAAATGAGGAGGAAAGAAAACTGTTCCTCCTCGTTATTGGTTTTTATTATTGATTCGTAATATGTTCTGCTTTTGCAGCATTGTGCTCATCTAGTGTGTTGGTAAAAATTACTTCTCCCTTTGCTGTCGCAAGGAAATATAAATGTTTTGTGTCAGCCGGATTTACTGCTGCATCAAGAGAATCTTTACCTGCATTTGCAATTGGACCTGGAGGAAGCCCTTTATGTTTATAAGTATTATAAGGGGAATCCACTTCTAGATCCTCGTATAATACTCTCTCTTTATGTTTTCCTTGTGCATAGAGTACAGTAGGATCTGTTTGTAAAGGCATATCTTGCTCGATTCGATTATAGAAAACACTTGAGATTTTTTTTCGGTCGGCCTTCTGTGTTGCCTCTTCTTCAATTAATGACGACATGGTCAACAATTGGTGTACTGTTAGTTCCTCATTACTAGATTCCTCTAAGTAGGGTGTGATCACTTTCTGGGTTTGGTCCAACATCGTAACTACCATTTCTTCAATGGTTGGATTCGGTTTATAGAATGGATAGGTTGCTGGGAACAGGTATCCTTCTAGTGGATATTTAATGTTTGGATTTAAAATATCTGTCGTTAGTAAAGCTGGATATTTCCCCATTAATGTTTGGATGAATGTTCGATTATTTAATTGATTAAAAACTTCATCTTCCGGCAAGTTTACTGCCTTAGCCATAATTTGTGCTATTTCTTTTAATTGTTTACCTTCTGGAATCGTTAATTGAAATGCAGCCTGCTGCAGTACTTTACCTGTTTTTAAGCGATTAATAATTTCTGGTATCTCCATAGAGGGACTTAGTTCGTATTCCCCCGCCATAAAACCTGCTTCATTTTTAAATTTCACATAGTATTTAAAGACTTTCGCATTTTTAATGATCCCACTAGCTTCTAACCTTTCAGATATACCAGTAACAGATGAGCCAATCGGTATTTCTACCTTTTTTTGAACCTTGCTGTCCTTGTCAACGGGTTCAAGTGCTGACTTGATGTATAGGTAACCCCCGCCGCCTATAAAAATAAGTATTAAAAGGGTCACAATTGTAATTGTTAAAACAATCCTACGAACAATTCTTGCTTCACTTTGATGCTCAAGCATTTTTTTTCGAATTACTTCTTTTTTCGAGTGTGTCTCTTCTGATGACATTTTATTGCCCCTCCCGTAAGCCCGTTAAACATGTATCTTTTAAACTTCTTTTTTAACATTTAGGAATTGCGTATCAGTAATATTTCAGCATATACAGCGAAAAATGTCAATTTTTCACGAAAAGCGGAAGCGCCTTGACCAGGGGCGACAGGCATAAGACAAGCCGGTGGGAAGGTTGCTCTTTAACCTTTCCGGCGGCTTGTCTTATGACCCCGAGCCCCTAGGCGCTGGAGCTAGACAATCCGAAAATCGGAAGCGTTTTCATGAAACAATGAAAAAAGCGACCCTTCGTCAGGATCGCCTTTTTATCATATTATTCTTCGTCTTCTTGTTCATCAAAGAAGGTATTGAGCATTTCTTCTACCATATCCCATTCTTCTTCGGTTTCGATAGGAATTAATTCCCCTTCGCCGTCTTCATCATTAGGATTGAACGCATACGCATGAATTTCAGGACCTTCTTCATCATCTTCTACTCCGCCTACTTGTTGAAACAACACATAAGACTTGCCAAAATCCTCTGATTCAAATGTAAAAAGTACTTCACATAATTGTTCATTACCTTTTTCATCTACAATTGTAATTTGATTTTCACCGTGTTCCATAACTTCACCTCATTAATTTTTGCTATCCAAATAGCCTTGTAGAATCATCGAAGCTGCCATCTTATCAATAACCTTTTTACGCTTTTTACGGCTGACATCCGCTTCAAGCAAGACTCGTTCAGCTGCCATTGTCGTTAAACGCTCGTCCCATAAAATGGTTGAAACTGAAAACTGGTTCTCAATTTCCTCTGCGTATCGCTTGCTGGCTTCACCTCTAGGTCCAATAGTGCCATTCATATTCTTTGGCAAACCGATAACCACTTGACTAATTCCATACTCTTTTATTATTTGACCAATTTCGTCAAAACCAAACTTATTTTTTTCTTCGTCAATTTTTAGGGTTTTGAGGCCCTGTGCAGTCCAGCCCAGTTCATCACTTATAGCAATACCGACTGTCTTAGAGCCTACATCTAATCCCATAATTCGCATGTCTTAACCCTCACGTCGTTGTTTTAAATAGGATTTAACCAATTCTTCAATGATTTCATCCCGCTCGAGTTTACGAATAATATTCCGTGCGTCACGATGACGTGGAATATAAGCAGGGTCTCCGGACAGTAAATATCCGACAATTTGATTAATTGGATTATATCCTTTTTCTTGCAGGGCTTCATGAACTTGAAAAAGAACATCATTTACGTCATGTTCAAAAGGCTCTTCAGGAAAATTAAATCGCATCGTTTTATCAAATGAGCTCATTACACGCACCTCGCATTTATGGTAGAGGAGATACCTACCAATATTACCTATTTTATCTTCATTTTACACTACTTTGACTCATTATCAAATTGATTTTACCCATTCATCCACGAATTGCAGGGCAGATTCGAGTTTTTCAGGGTCTTTACCGCCTGCTTGAGCCATATCCGGGCGGCCTCCCCCTCCTCCACCGCATCTTGTTGCGACTTCTTTAATTAATTTACCGGCATGATATCCTTTGTCAATTAAATCCTTCGTCACAGCTGCAATTAAATTAACTTTCCCTTCATTTACGCTTCCAAGGAGAATAACAGCTGAACCGATTTTTTGTTTCAAATCATCAGCCATATTCCTTAAATTATTCATATCAGAAGCTTGGACTTTTGCAACTAATACGGTAACACCGTCAATTTGCTTTGCCTTGGATACAAGGTTACCTGCTTCAATATTTCCTAACTTTGCTGCAAGTGACTCGTTTTCCCGTTGAAGTTGTTTGATCTCAGACATTAAGACGTCGATACGATTTACTACCTCTTTAGGATTGGTTTTTAATTTTTCCGCTGCGTCCTTTAATAAAGCTACCTGGTCATTCATCAATTGATAAGCTGATTCACCGGTAACGGCTTCAATTCTCCTTGTACCGGCACCAATACCGCCTTCGGAGACGATTTTAAACAGCCCAATAACAGAAGTATTCGGAACGTGACAACCGCCGCATAGCTCTAAGCTATAATCCCCTACTTTAACAACGCGAACGATATCTCCATATTTTTCACCGAAAAGCGCCATAGCACCCATCGACTTTGCTTCAGCGATTGGCTTTAAGCTAATATCCACTTCGATATTCTTCCAGATTTTTTCGTTAACGATTTTTTCAATTTGTTCCAATTCCTCAGGTTTTACTTGACCAAAATGCGAGAAATCAAAACGAAGACGGTCTGGTTCTACAAGTGAACCTGCTTGATTAACATGCGTTCCCAAAACATCTTTTAATGCTTGGTGAAGCAAGTGAGTAGCAGTATGATTTTTTATAATTTGAACTCGATTATCTTGATGAACAGTTGCTGTCACTTTTGCATTGGTCTTTAATATTCCTGAATCAACTACTGCTTGATGAAGATTTTGGCCATTTGGAGCCTTTTGTACATCCTTCACGCTAACCGAAACATCTGCTGCCTGAATGATACCGCGGTCTGCAATTTGCCCGCCGCTTTCTGCATAAAATGGCGTAACATCAAGTATTAACTGTACCTCATCTCCGCTGAATGCCTCGTCAACTAATTCACCATTTCTAATAATTGCCACAACGGTCGAATTCGTTTCAAGCTGATCATAGCCAACAAATTGACTTTCAACAACGATGTCACCAAGTACACCGCCTTGAACCTGCATACTGCCAACATCTTGACGCGCAGAACGAGCACGCTCCCGCTGTAATTCCATTTCTGTTTCAAACCCAGCATGATCTACCTTCATGCCCTCTTCTTCTGCATATTCTTCTGTAAGTTCAACAGGGAAACCATAGGTATCATAAAGACGGAAAACATCGCTTCCAGAGATTATATCGCTTCCTTTTTCCTTCTCTTTCTTAATGACATTACCTAGTATGGATAATCCTTCGTGTAATGTTTCATGGAAACGTTCTTCTTCATTTTTAATGACTTTCTGAATAAATTCCGTTTTGTCTTTTACCTCTGGGTAAAAATCATGCATAATTTCGCCTACTACAGGAACTAGTTCATACATGAACGGGCGGTTGATATTAATTTGTTTTGCATAACGAACCGCACGGCGCAGTAAACGGCGTAATACATACCCACGTCCTTCATTCGAAGGCAGTGCTCCATCACCAACAGCGAAAGCCACTGTACGAATATGGTCAGCAATTACCTTAAATGCTGTATCCTTTTCTTTTTCCACGCCATATTTTACACCCGAAATTTCTTCTGTCGCTCTGATAATTGGAATAAACAAATCTGTATCAAAGTTAGTTGGTACATTTTGAACAACGGAAGCCATTCTTTCTAGACCCATTCCAGTATCAATGTTCTTCTTTGGCAGAGGTGTATAGGTATTATCCGGGTTATGATTAAATTGTGAAAATACTAGATTCCAAACCTCTAGATAACGTTCATTTTCACCGCCTGGATATAATTCCGGATCTGTCGGGTCATCACCGTACTCCGGACCACGGTCATAGAAGATTTCAGTATTAGGTCCGCTTGGTCCTTCACCAATGTCCCAGAAGTTCCCTTCAAGGCGAATAATTCGTTCCTCAGGAATACCGATCTTTTTATTCCAAATTTCGAAAGCTTCATTGTCCTCAGGGTGAATCGTAACGGAGAGCAGTTCAGGGTCCCACCCAATCCATTTTTTATCGGTTAAAAATTCCCATGCCCAATGGATTGCTTCTTCTTTGAAATATTCACCAATGGAGAAGTTCCCAAGCATTTCGAAAAAAGTATGATGTCGTGCTGTTTTGCCTACATTTTCAATATCATTTGTACGGATGGATTTTTGTGCATTTGTAATTCTTGGATTATCAGGAATGACACGTCCATCGAAGTATTTTTTTAATGTAGCAACTCCACTATTAATCCATAACAACGATGGATCATCATGAGGAACAAGCGACGCACTTGGTTCTACAGCATGCCCTTTTTCCTGAAAAAAGTCTAAATACATTTTACGGATTTCAGAACCAGTTAAGAATCTCATATTATTTTTCCCCTCCTATTAATATAAAAAAGAACACAAAAAAGCCCTCATCCCTGCAGGGACGAGAGCTAACTCGCGGTACCACCCTGATTATGAACACAAAACTCACGTGCTCATCTCTCAAATAATGCCTTAACGCGGCAATGACGGCAGTGGTTAGCTGCACTCCAGACTAGCTTTCTGTTATCCTTCATCTAGAGCTTCTCCCAGCCAAGGAAGCTCCTCTCTTAAAGATGGACTATAACATACTTAGGGTCCTTCAACATGTTAATCCAAAATATTCTATAAACGGATTATAGCTACAGAAAAAACGTTTGTCAATCTGATGGTGACGGATTGTTCACTTTTCCTCGGACAAAGTGATTTTTAGCGTGCAGAATGCTTACTTTCAGGACAACCAAAACAGGGACTGCTACAATCATCCCAATGATTCCCCCTATTTCCCCCCCTGCCGTTAATGCAATCATAATCATTAACGGGTGCATATGCAGACTTTTTCCAACAATGTAGGGAGAAAGAATATTCCCTTCTAAGAATTGCAATACAAAAACGATTGCAACTGTAACAATGGCTAACTTAAATGAGCTTGTCGCTGCAATGAATACGGCTGGAATAGCTCCTATTATTGGACCAAAATATGGGATGACGTTTGTGACACCAATAATAATTCCTAACAGTAAAGGATATTTTAAATGAAAAATCCAAAATAGAATTGCCGATAGACTCCCAATAATGAAACAGACAAGAAGCTGGCCTCTAATGTAGCTTCCGAGTGATTCATCGATATCCTTCAAAAATTTCGTTCCTTTTCTGCGCCATTGTTTAGGAGTGATATACCAAACAGCTCTTTTTATGACCGTGAAATCCTTTAACATATAAAATGCAATAAAAGGGATGATCATTATCGCAAATGCAAAATTTAAAATGTTTAACAAGGAATCCACGATAACATTAAGGAGGGAATCTAATTTCTTTTCAAAACCTATGATCCCTTCATTGATTTGTCCTTGAAGTCCATCTGGCCATTCACGTGTATGTGATTGAAGTTCCTTTATCCAGCTTCGGTATTGCTCAGCTAAAATCGGAGCACTTTCTGCTAGGTCCCTTACTTGTGAAATAAAAGCAGGGATCCCTTTGTATATGGCTAAACCAATACCGCCGAAAAATAGAAAATAGATTAAAAAAATTGCCAGTCCCCTGTGCAAACCCTTTTCATGGAGCTTTTCAATGATAGGATGGAGCAAATAGGTGATAAAACCTCCTATAAAGAAAGGGAGGATGATCACAAAAGCTACTCTTACGATCGGCAGCCAGAAAAAACGAATTTTTAAAAATACATAAATAGCGATGAGCAAAAGAAGCAAAAAACCGATTCGATAAAACCATTTAACCCGAATTTCCACCGATACATGCCTCCTTTTCTACTTTATTTTTGGAGTCAAATACCGGATTTATACATACAGCAAAAATCCCCCTCAAGATGAGGGGGATCATATTTAGAATAAAGCACGTTTTACTTTTCTTTGCATTCGTTTCATTTGACGGCCAGAAATCATGTTGTTTCTTTGCGCAATATTATAGGCTGCCATTCCAACACCCAATGCAACAACGGAAGTCATTACTTTATTCATACGTCTCACCTCTTCTGTAGTTTGACAGTGCTTCGTACTTCGAAACTGTCTACCTTCAGTCACTAAGTGCTTCCACTTCAAATGGTGTAACGACGCTCTTCTTCTTCAAACAAGTCATCTAAGGAACTGAGTGTACCATCTTCTTCGACTTGATGGGTATTGATTATGCCTTTGGCAAGAGACAATTCAATAAAACAATTCCAGCAATAATATTGGTTTATTCCAATTTTGCCGATATCCTTGCTCTGACAATTGGGACACTTGAACATGAAAAGAACACCTCACGTATGATTAACGTCTACGATGATGGCATCCTTTCCGATCGCAGGGGGCTTTTCGGATTGTATGATCTGTTTCCCTTCCGTTATATCCGAAAAGAAACCATCCGTAATTTCGTACCCTACGATTGTGCCCAATTCCTCATGAAAATATACATCCTCTAACAATCCTAGTGACTCTCCGCTTTTTGAAATTAGCATTTTTCCATTGAGAGAGTGCTGATGGTTAAGGGTATATTCCGGACTTGTTTTTAAACGCCCCAGTGAATCTTCATCTTCAATCATAACCCCATCCCAGCCGAAAGATGAAACATCTTGAATATCCAGAAAGCAGGTTTGTTTGAAGAACACGCCTTTCTTAACCATTAGGCCTTTGACTACCCCATCATTTGTGATGCATAAGTCTGTAACTTCGCCAATCTTTGAACCCGTTTTCGATTCAAACACAGGCTGCCCTTTTAATAAAGCAAATGTTCGCAGAGTGCCCCACCTCCTATGAACATTTATAGTTTCAGTCATTTACCATAAAATCATAAGGTGTAACGTTTTCCATCCCAATCATTGGGTTAACCTGCATTAATAATTCCTCTGCAGATAATGTTGTTTCGTCAACAGGCAGTTCTTCATCAGGTACTTTGACTGCAATCATTTCTTGGAGTTTTTGAGATAATGTCGTTTGCCTGCTTTGTTCATCAGCTCTTTCAACACCCATCCTAAGTGCGTCCTCTTCGCCACATAAGATTAGTGACTGCTTACTCCTCGTGATCGCTGTATAGATGAGGTTTCTTCTCAACATTCGAAAATAACTTCTTGTAATAGGGAGAATGACGATAGGAAATTCACTGCCCTGAGATTTATGTACGGAGCAGCAATAGGCATGCGTAATTTGATTCAAATCCTGTCGTGTATATTCGACTTCATTGCCTTCGAAGGAAATATAGACCATATCTTGTTTTTCCGTATTTTCTTTTGCATAGATAATTGAAATGATTTCTCCAATATCTCCGTTAAAGACATTGCTTTCCGGCTGGTTTACAAGTTGAAGTACTTTATCACCAATACGGTATTTTACTTCACCAAATGCAAGTTCCTTCCGTGTACCATCAGGATTTGGATTGAAAATTTCTTGTAATAAAACATTTAACCGATCAATCCCCGCTGGACCTCTGTACATTGGTGCTAACACTTGAATATCCTTTGCAGAATAACCTTTACTCTTCGCATTTAGTGCAACCTTTTCAATCACTTGAGGAATCTGAGCGGTTGAACATTTGATAAAGGATCGGTCATCCTGCTTCATAGTAACGTTCGCTGGCAAAAATCCTTTTTTTATATCATGTGCTAATTCAATAATAGAGGAACCTTCTGCCTGACGATAAATATCCGTTAATCTTACCGTCGGGACAACCTCTGATCTCAATAAATCCTTAAGTACTTGACCTGGTCCAACAGACGGGAGCTGATCCTCATCACCGACGAGAATGACTTGAATGGTATCTGGCAGTGCCTTAAACAATTGATTTGCTAACCAAATGTCAAGCATGGATGTCTCATCGACAATGAGAATCTTCCCTTCAAGAGGGCTACCCTCATCGTGATCATATCCTTCTGTCCCGTTTAAGCCTAGTAAGCGATGAATCGTTACAGCAGGTAGTCCGGTTGATTCACTCATCCTTTTTGCTGCTCTTCCTGTTGGGGCTGCAAGCAAAAAAGGAAAGGGTTCACCCTTTTTATGATAATCTTTAGGTTCCAACGAACAGCCGTGCAATTCTGCATAAAGCTCAACAATCCCTTTTATAACGGTTGTTTTACCGGTTCCAGGACCACCTGTAAGAATTAACATGGGAGACATTAACGCTGTTTGTATTGCTTCCCTTTGGGTTGGGGCATATTGTACCTTTAGTCTTTCCTCAAGATTTCCTAACGCCAGCAAAAATTCGGATTCAGGAAATTGATCTTTATATTGGGTTTGTTCTAGTATTTTTTTTATACTTGTTACTAACCCTTTTTCAGCAAAATATAAAGAAGGAAGATAGACGCGCTTTTCTTCCCCAACTATTTTTCCCTCTTCTTCGAGATTCAATATCTCTGTTGAAATATCGCTGAATTCAATTTGATCGCGTTTATTCTCTTCTAGCAAATTTTTAACCTGTATTAACAAATCCTCTGCATGAACATATACATGCCCAGTCTGCATGCTCTCGTTCTCTAGTGTATAAAAGCAGGCTGCTTTTATCCTGTCTGGGTGATTCCCTGAAATTCCAAGTTGATATCCCAGTTCGTCAGCCCGGCCAAATCCAATCCCCTCGATATCCTCTACGAGTTTATAGGGATTCTTTTGGATAATCTCCAGGGTTTCATCCTTATAGGTTTGATACATTCTCATTGAAAGCTGCGGTCCAAATCCATATTGATTTAAGGCAACCATTACCTGCTCCAAACCCTGGTGCTCCATCAAGGTATCATAGAGCATTTTTGCTTTATCCGGAGGAAGCTTCGGGACAGAATCAAGTAAGGAAGGCTGATTTAATATTTTTGAAATCGCATTTTCTCCTAATGTTTCGACTATGTTTTCTGCTGTTTTCTTCCCGATCCCTTTAAACATTTCACTTGATAAATAAGCTGCTACACCTTGCTTTGTTTGAGGAATATCTTTACGGAAGTGCTTTGTTTGAAATTGCATGCCAAACTTTGGATGGTCCTTAAACTCTCCAAAGAATATATAGGTTTCCTGTTCATGAATCTTAGGAAAATAGCCAGTGATCACGGCCTCTTTGTCTTCATATTCATGATTCGTTTCTTCGACACGTATTCTTAATACTGTGTAGAGATTTTGCTCATTATGAAAAATCGTAACAAGGTGTCTGCCTTTTACAAACTTTCCTTGCTCAGCAAATAAATCAAGTGAGCTTTGCTTATCCATGGGTGCTTCCTCCTTTCTATGTTTTGAGATAGGGTTATTTTGCTGATTCGATCAATTTTTTTGCATGTCCTGCTAATAAATGATCTGGTTGAATTTCGAGCGCTTTATTAAACATAGTTAATGCTTTATCTGCGTTTTCTTTAAAGGCATAAGATACTCCTAGGTTATAAAGGGCGTCTGTATGCTCTGGATCTAATAAAATACATTTTTCAAATTGAACAATGGCTTCGTCAATTATCTCTAATTGAGCTAGACATAATCCATATTGAAAGCGCGCTTCTGCATCTTCCTCATTGAGTTCAACACTTCTTTGTAAATAAGGCAGGGCAAATTTCCCTTGATCCATTTGCACAAGGGTCAGTCCTAACATGAAATAGTTATCACTGTTGTGAAGTCCTTTTTGCATCGCTTGTTCAAACATATTTTTAGCTTTGTCAAATTGATCGAGGCTGAAATAAATCGTACCAGCACTATAATAGGCTGCCGCTGTATTTTCATCCAGCTGAATGGCTTTTTCATAAAATTTTAATGCCTTCTCATCATCACCGACAGCTGAAAGTACATTTCCAAAATTTATGTAAGCAATTGGATCGGTCGGGTTTTCTTCGATGATTTCATTAAAGATTTTCGCGGCCTCTTCCCACTTGCCTTCTTGCATGTATTGTACACCTATTTGGTTTTTATCCATATTATCACTCCGTTCTACTTGAGAGTATATCATATTTGGTATTTTTTGATGAGTATTGGCGGGGGACAGCTAAAGATTTTGGTTGTTTAAATTGGAAATATTTGTTTAAATGTACAAAACGCCTTTAAAAGTGTACATAACTCTTGGAAAAATGTACAAAACCTAAAAAAAAAATGTACAAAACCCTCAGAAAATTGTACATAACTTCAGAAGTTTCATAAATGACCTATCAAATCAGCACGTAACAAGCAAAAAAACCCCGATTCCGGATGGAATCAGGGTTAGTTTATCCTACATATGTTAAACGTTGTCCATCTTTGTAAACTTCATCGATGGTCCCGCCGCCAAGACACTCGTCACCATTGTAAAATACAACCGCCTGACCTGGGGTTACTGCACGAAGCGGTTCATCAAAGATTACTTTAACCTTATTGTCGTCCATTAGCTGAACTGTTACTTTATTATCTTCCTGACGATAACGGAATTTTGCTGTACAGGTAAACTCTGCGGGCTTTTCCCGATTTGATACCCAGCTTACGTTATCTGCGATAATTGAGTCTGAATACAGTTTTTCATTATGGAAACCTTGTCCGACATAAAGGACATTTCTTTTTAAATCCTTGCCAATCGCAAACCACGGCTCACCTGATCCGCCAATTCCCAGCCCATGACGCTGGCCAATGGTATGGTACATTAAGCCTTCATGCTTTCCTTTAACTTCCCCATCCATTGTTTCCATGTTACCCGGCTGAGCTGGAAGGTACTGTCCAAGGAACTCTTTAAAGTTACGTTCACCGATAAAACAGATTCCGGTGCTGTCTTTTTTCGTCGCTGTTGCTAGATTAGCTTCCTTAGCAATTTCACGTACTCTAGATTTCTCAAGATTGCCGATTGGAAACATCACTTTGCTTAGCTGCTCTTGATTCAATTGATTCAAGAAATAAGTTTGGTCCTTATTTTCATCTTTACCCCGCAGCATTTTGTACTCGCCGTCACGATATTCTACTTGCGCATAATGACCTGTTGCAAGATAATCTGCACCTAAGTTCACCGCATGCTCAAGAAATGCTTTAAATTTAATTTCTTTATTACACATAACATCAGGATTCGGCGTCCTGCCTGCCTTGTATTCCTCAAGGAAATAAGTAAATACTTTATCCCAATATTGTTTTTCAAAATTAACTGCGTAATAAGGAATACCAATCTGATTGCATACACGAATAACATCATTGTAATCCTCTGTTGCGGTACAAAATCCAGTATCGTCGGTATCATCCCAGTTTTTCATGAAAATCCCGATGACATCATAGCCTTGCTGTTTCAACAACAATGCGGCGACAGAGGAGTCAACGCCACCCGACATACCGACAACCACTCGGATATCTTTTGGTTCTCTTTTTTCCATTGATTTCACCTCGCTTTATTAACAATTGCCGTGCATTTATTTTATCAGACGCGAAACTATTCTTGCCGTTTCTTCCGCTGCCTTAATGATTTGGTCTTCTGTCGTGTTAAAACCAAAGCTGAAGCGGATGGAATTGACCAATCGCTCTGATTCTTTACCAAACATGGCAACCAGGACATGTGAAGGTTCAATTGAACCTGCAGTGCATGCAGAACCACTTGAAACAGCTATACCAGCTAAATCAAGATTCACCAGCATCGCTTCCACGTTTGTTCCTGGAAAGCTTAAGTTTAATACATGGGGCATTGAATGTTCAAGTAATCCGTTTATGGAAAACTCTACATTTTTTTCAGTTAAGTGACCAATAAAGATATTCTTAAATCCTTGATACATTTCCCTTTTCACTAACCGTTCTTCAGAAGCGATTTTTACAGCTTCTTGGAAACCGACAATGGCTGCAACATTTTCCGTACCGGCACGTCTTTTTCGTTCCTGCTCTCCGCCATACGAATGAGGCACCAATTTAACCTTGTCACGAACATAGAGAAATCCTGACCCTTTTGGACCGCTAATTTTATGTGCCGAAACAGATAACAAATCTACATTCAGTTCTTCCACATTTATTTCTTCGATTCCATAGGCTTGGACAGCATCTGTGTGGAACACAGCCTGATGAGTTTTGAGGAACTCGCCAATTTCCTTAATTGGCTGAATGGTTCCAATTTCATTATTTCCATACATAATTGATACAAGGATAGTATCTTTCCTTAGAGCTGTACGGAGGTCATCAAGTGATATTACCCCTGTCTCATCGACAGGCAGGTAAGTTACTTCAAAGCCCAGTTTTTCTAGACGTTGGCAGGCATGGAGCACAGCATGGTGTTCTATTTGAGTGGTAATAATATGCTTACCTTTATGCTGATTTCTTTCAGCTGCACCAAATAGCGCCATATTATCTGCTTCTGTTCCGCCACTTGTAAAAATAATCTCATTTTCCTTAGCGCCAATGCTCCTAGCCAATGTTTCCCGTGCCAAATCTACATAATGCCGTGCTTCCCGTCCAAACGAATGAATGCTGGATGGATTACCAAAATTGTTGTTCATTACTTCCATCATTTTTTCAATTACCCTCGGGTGCATGGGAGTTGTAGCAGCATGGTCGAGATAGATTTTTTCCATCGTTCCACCTTCAATCAAAATAATTCTCTATTCTACTGTTTACATTAAATGTAAAACATATAACCGTCTGTTTCTGTATCGTTGCTATGACTGGCTAGATCTTCTAAGGTTGTATTGTCGAGAACAGATTTTATTGCATCGCGGATCCGAATCCAAAGCTCCCGCTGTGCAGGCTCTTCATCCTCGATTCCTTCCACAAGTGTAATCGGTCCTTCGAGTACACGTATAACATCACCAGCGGTAATTTTTGTTGGAGTATCAGCTAAGATATAACCACCGTAGGCACCGCGGATACTCTTCACTAATCCAGCATTTCTTAACGGAGCGATAAGCTGTTCAAGATAATGCTCGGATAAATCATTCGATTGGGCAATCGTTTTTAATGATGTCGGCCCTTCTCCTTGATTTTTAGCTAATTCAATCATAATTGTTAATCCATAGCGTCCTTTTGTCGAAATTCTCATTTTTCACACCTCTATTATTTTAAATTCAGTATAAATGCATAGTAATTTGATAGGCATTAGCAATTATATCATATTGTTCTTTAATATGCTTTTCGTTGAGAAAATGGTAGAGTTAAATGGAATTCATTTATTTAGTTGGAGAGATGAAGTATGCAGCAAAAGCCGCTGGCATTTCGAATGCGCCCTAGAACAATTGAAGAAATCGTCGGACAGCAGCACCTAGTGGCAGATGATAAAATTATTGCCCGAATGGTGAAAGCGAAACAACTGACATCTATGATTTTATATGGACCGCCTGGCATAGGAAAAACCTCGATTGCCAGTGCGATCGCCGGCAGCACAAAATATGCCTTCCGTACACTAAACGCCGTTACAAACAATAAAAAAGACATGGAAATCGTTGCAGCAGAGGCGAAAATGTCCGGAAAAGTCATTTTGCTCTTAGATGAAGTCCATCGACTTGATAAAGGAAAACAGGATTTTCTATTGCCTTTTTTAGAAAATGGGATGATAACATTAATCGGTGCAACAACGAGTAACCCCTACCACGCGATTAATCCTGCTATCCGCAGCCGCTGTCAAATATTTGAACTAAAACCGTTGTCTCCTGAGGAAATCAAACTAGCATTAATCCGTGCCATCGAGGACGAAGAACGCGGATACGGAAAGTTAAAGATAGATATTGCAGAAGAAGCACTTACTCATTTTGCGACCGCATCAAATGGGGATGTCCGCAGTTCGTTAAATGCACTAGAACTTGCCGTCCTTTCGACCGACAAAGATGAGAAAGAAGTCATCCACATCGATATTAAAACGGCCGAGGAATGCATGCAAAAGAAAAGTTATGGCTCGGATAAAGATGGAGATGGTCATTATGATGTACTCTCCGCATTTCAAAAATCAATTCGCGGAAGTGATGTGAATGCGGCCCTGCATTATCTTGGAAGATTAATAGAAGCGGGCGATCTTCAAAGTATTAGCAGAAGGTTACTTGTCATCGCCTACGAAGATGTTGGACTAGCCAGCCCACAGGCAGGGGCACGTACACTAGCCGCGATTGAAACTTCGGAAAGAATTGGTTTTCCTGAAGCCAGAATTCCTTTGGCTAATGCCGTAATTGAGCTATGTTTATCGCCGAAGTCCAACTCAGCCGTCATAGCCATCAGTGAAGCAATCTCCGATATCCAAAAGGGAAATATTGGTGAGGTCCCTGATCATTTGCGTGACGCTCACTATAAAGGGGCACAAGAGCTGGGAAGAGGAATTGGATATTTATATCCTCACGATTATGAATCCGGATGGGTACCTCAGCAATATCTTCCAAATAAATTAAAGAACAAGAAATATTATCAGCCTAAGAAAACTGGTAAATTTGAGCAGGCACTCGCAAGCGTGTATGAAAAATTAACGCGTAAAAAATAACCTCTAGGGACTTCCCAGAGGTTATTTTTTACGCTGCGACATCTCTCTTTTTAAAAACAAAGAAAGCCAAAAATTGAAATATCACGAAGTAGATGATCAGCATAATGATTGAGAATGTCATTGTCATTCCCTCAAGGAGCGGGGTTCCCTCTATATATTGCATTAAATTGGTGTTAGCAAACAAAATGTATTTTGCCCAATCAAACTTCATTGACAATAGTGCGGTGAATTGACCACCCGTGAACAATAAGAATAAGGATAGCCCGATCGCCAAAGAACTGTTCCGGAAGACAGATGAAATCATAAATGCCATCGTTGTCAGCATAATCATTTCGATTGAAGCTAACCCATAGTAAATGATTAAGTGAATTACGATATGCTGTTCGGTTACTTGGCCATTAAAATAATTTAAATAAGGCAGTCCTTTTTCCGGGAATCCAAAAAGGATAGTGCCAAGCAGAGCTGAAAAACCAAATAGTACTCCTATCATTAATAAAGCAAACAATAGTACAGTTAAATACTTGGATAGTAAAATCTTACTTCGATTGATTGGGCGGATTAACAGAAGTTTAATAGTGCCCCAATTAAATTCACTGGCTACGATTCCGGCAGATATCACAATCGTAAACAGTCCTGCTAATAAGATAAGCTCAGAATTATCTTTTACAAATGACCAGACATTATATTTTTCCCGAAAAGGAATATCATGCTCTAATCTGTATTCATTAATAGCAATTTGTTTTTTATAGTACTCTTGCTCCATTTTAATAGGACTGGATTCTAATTGCTTTTTCAATGCCTCATTTTCCTGTTGTAATACCGGCTTCCACTCCTCTGTCGCATTCGGTTCCTCTTCAACGAGATTATATTTCATAAAGATTCCTGTGACCGAGATAATAATTAATAAAATACCAATCATTACATAGGTTCCAGGTCTTCTAAAAATTTTCATCCATTCGTTACGAAGTAAGTTAATCATGATCGATCCCCTCCTTTTGTGCCGTGACTTCGAGGAAGCGATCTTCTAATGTTTTCGATACTTCTTTAATTCCGAATACCTTAATATCCTCATCCACAAAGCTTTTTACCAATGCCGGTACACTTTCTTTTGGCAGCTCCAGAGTAATCCCGTTTCGGGAAGGAGACACAAGGATCGTTGGAAAGTTCAATTTCACAAGGTTTAATGCTTTATCACTTGGAATGACCTCAAACTCAAAACTCGCATTGTTGCTATGTACAAACTCTTGTACCAATTGTACATCAATGAGCTGCCCATTTTGAATAATCCCAATCCGGTCACACATCATTTCCATTTCAGAAAGGATATGACTTGAGACAATGACAGCCATATTTTTTTCTCTTGCCAATAGACGGATATAGTCACGAATCTCTCTAATCCCTGCAGGATCCAGTCCGTTTGTCGGTTCATCCAAGATTAGAACTTTTGGATCGTGTAAAAGGCACTGTGCCAATCCTAATCTTTGGCGCATCCCGAGTGAATAGGTTTTCACTTTATCATGAACTCTGTCTGATAGGCCGACCAGTTTTACTGTTTCATTGATTTTTTCCTTCGTAATCCCTTTTACCATGCGTGCATAGTGAATTAAATTCTGATAGCCGCTGAGAAATTTATACATTTCCGGATTTTCAACGATCGCTCCGACATGTCTCACCGCATCTTCAAAATTTGTTTTTATACTTTTACCACCTATCAAGATATCCCCAGATGTAATGTCTATGAGACCAACAATCATTCGAATAGTGGTTGTTTTACCAGCTCCATTGGGTCCGAGAAACCCAAATACTTCTCCTTTATTGACCTCAAAGCTGACATTGTCTATAATCGTTCTTCCTTTAATCACTTTGGTAACATCTTTAATAACTACGATTGATTCCAAGAAATGTCCCCCTCTCTTCCTCAAGTTTACCGTATTACAGATAAAATTTCCCAATTTTATATAAAAATTAAACCCCGACCTTTAGGTTCGGGGCTTGTTACTATTTTTCGTCCGCTACACGAGTAATTTTTATATCAGCCAGCAATTGTCTTACTACATAGCTTGCCATGATTAATCCACACGTGGATGGGACGAATGCATTTGATGATGGCGGCATTTGTGCTTTGCGAATTGGCGCGTTGGCATTCCCCACCTCTTTCTTGACATCTTCACGAATCACGATTGGACTTTCATCGGAAAAGACCACTGGGATGCCCTTGTGAATTCTTTCTTTACGAAGCTTCGTACGGATAACTTTAGCGATTGGGTCTGTATGTGTTTTTGAAATATCGGCAATTTGGAAGCGAGTTGGATCCATTTTGTTGGCTGCACCCATACTGGAGATAATCGGGATGTTTCTTTTTAAACATTCTTTCATGAGATGAATTTTATAAATAATCGTATCAGAAGCATCAACGACAAAGTCCAATCCATGACTAAAAAATTCTTCATATGTTTCTTCTGTATAAAACATTTTTAAAGCAATGACTTCACAATCAGGATTTATGTCTTTGATACGTTCCTTCATAAGTTCAGCTTTTGGTTGTCCAACCGTTGATAGCAGTGCGATAAGCTGACGGTTTACATTTGTAATATCAACTGTATCTTTATCAACTAGTATTAGGCGTCCTACTCCAGATCGCGCCAGGGCTTCAGCCGCAAATGAGCCGACACCGCCAATTCCTAACACAGCAACTGTAGCATTCTTCATAATATCTAAACCTTCTTTGCCTATGGCAAGTTCATTACGAGAAAATTGATGCAGCATGTGAATCCTCCAGAAATTTATATTCGACTTATTATTATTTTTTACCCTAAAAAAATATAACATACTCCACTATAAATTCAAGTATTTCTATAGGGATTAAAAAACTCTAAAGAGTTGTTAAGATTGGATACTTCCCCTAATTATTTGGCTCCTGATTTACGGGCACAATCATTCCGGTATTGTTCCCCTATTTCTTCGATTCATCATTTACGGGCACAATCATTCCGGTATTGTTCCCTTATTTCTTCGATTCACCATTTACGGGCACAATCATGCCGGGATTGTTCCCTTATTTCTTCGATTCACCATTTACGGGCACAATCCCATTTTCCCCAAAAATAAAAATAGCCTCCTGCTCATGCAGGAGACTATTTTTATAAGGGTCCCAATGGTGCCGTCGCGCTTAGTTCCTTCTTTTGATCCCGCCACTCTCGCAGGTGGGTGTCTTATTCCAAGTTTTTGTAAGTCCCTTTAACCGTATAGGTTGAGGCTTTTACGCAGCTTGAAAACCCAGACTCCCGAAGAAATAATGTTGGTCAAAAGTTAGGTAATACAACGAACATTTCAGGACACTTATTTGGTTGACTTAATAATATCATAAAGTGATAAACCATTCAAGGTTTTATGAAAGCGTTTTATTCACTTTTATTGTTAACATTTAGTGACAAATGCAGTTCTTTTAATTGGGCCTCGGAAACAGTTCCAGGTGCGTCTGTTAACAAGTCGCTTGCACTAGCCGTTTTTGGGAATGCAATGGTATCTCGCAGGTTAGAACTACCTGCAAGCAGCATTACCAACCGGTCCAAACCAAGAGCGATTCCACCATGCGGCGGTGTACCATATTCGAAGGCATTCAATAAGAAACCAAATTGTTCTTGAGCTTCTTCAGGCGAAAAGCCAAGGACGTTAAACATTTTTTCTTGAACAGAACGCTCAAAAATTCTTAATGAACCACCGCCGAGCTCATACCCATTTAATACAAGGTCATAGGCTTGTGCTCTTACTCTAGCAGGATCTGTATCTAAGTATGGGAGGTCTTCTCTAACCGGCATAGTGAACGGATGGTGGGCAGCATAATAACGGCCTTCTTCCTCACCATATTCAAGTAATGGCCAATCGGTAATCCATAGGAAATTGAACTTGCTTTGGTCAATTAATCCTAATTCTTTACCCAGCTTTAAGCGCAGTGCACCCAAGGCGTCAGCAACCACATTTTTCTTATCAGCTACAAATAAGAGAAGGTCTCCTTCATTCGCCTCCAAAACTGTTCTTAAAGCATTAGCATCTTCATCTGCAAAGAATTTAGCAATCGGACCTTTTAACCCCTCTGCATCTACCTTCAGCCAAGCAAGACCTTTTGCCCCATAAACTCCTACAAATTCTGTTAGTGCGTCAATATCCTTACGAGAATATTTTTCAGCAGCACCTTTTACGTTAATTCCCTTTACTTGCCCGCCATTTGCAACCGCAGCAGCAAATACTTTAAAACCAGATTCCTTAACTACCTCAGAAAGGTCTACCAGTTCGAGTCCAAAACGAGTATCAGGCTTATCTGAACCAAATCGGTTCATTGCTTCATCATAAGTCATTCGTGGAAATGGAGCAGCAATATCGAGTCCTTTGACTTCTTTCATTAATCCAGTCATCATTTTTTCCATTAAGCCCAAGATATCCTCTTGGCCAAGGAAACTAGTTTCAATATCGATTTGTGTAAACTCTGGCTGACGGTCCGCACGTAAATCTTCATCACGGAAACAGCGGGCAATTTGATAGTAACGCTCAACCCCGCCAAGCATTAATAACTGCTTGAATAACTGCGGTGATTGTGGAAGAGCATAGAACTCACCAGGATGAACACGGCTCGGCACTAGATAGTCGCGGGCTCCTTCTGGTGTACTTTTTGTTAAGATTGGTGTTTCAATATCTAAAAATCCTTCAGAATCAAGGAAATCTCTAATATGCTTCGTTACTTGATGACGCATTTTTAACGTTTCAAAAATCACCGGACGACGGAAGTCTAAATAGCGATATTTGAGGCGCACGTCTTCAGATACATCTGTTTTATCAGTAATTGTAAATGGCGGTGTTTTTGCTTCGTTAATGATGGTTACCGTTTCAGCTTGAACTTCAATCTTCCCGGTTTTTAAATTAGGATTTATCGTTCCAGCCTCACGGCTAATTACCTTTCCTTGAATATCCAGCACATACTCACTGCGAATCTTTTCAGCCGTTTCTAGTGCTTCTTTCGAAACATCCGGATTAAAAACAACTTGAACAATACCTGAACGATCACGCAGATCGATAAAGATTAATCCGCCAAGGTCACGGCGTTTTGAGACCCAGCCTTTAAGTGTTACTTTTTCACCAATGGCTGACTCGGGTACATCGCCACAAAAATACGTTCTCCCATACATGAAGATCCTCTCCTCTTATCTCTTAAGTTCTTGAAAATACTCTACAAATCGTGTTAACTCGATTTCCAATTGCTCGCCTGTAGCCATATTTTTAAGATTAATTTTATTATTAGTAAGTTCATCGTCACCGAGAACGGCAACATACTTTGCATTCAATCGGTCAGCTGCTTTAAATTGTGCTTTGATTTTTCGATTTAAATAATCTCTCTCAGCAGAAACACCAGCTAGCCTTAACTTCTGCAGCAGCCCTACTGTATAATCCTTTGCCTCTTCACCTAATGCAGCTAAATAACAATCAATGCCTTGATTAATTTCGAGCTCAACGCCTTCAGCCTTAAGTGCAGCAATGAAGCGTTCAATACTCATCGCAAATCCAATTCCTGGAGTTTCTGGGCCGCCCATTTCTTCGGCTAAACCGTTATAACGTCCGCCGCCGCATAATGTGGTGATCGCTCCAAAGCCCTCTGCATCGCTCATAATTTCAAAAGCTGTGTGATTATAGTAATCCAATCCACGTACAAGATTTGGATCTACAACAAACTCAATCTCTACTTGTGTTAGATACTGCTGTAATTTTTCGAAATAAGACCTAGAATCGTCATTTAGATAATCAATAATCGAAGGAGCAGTTTTCATCAATTCGTGATTATGATCCTGCTTGCAATCAAGAATTCTCAATGGATTTTTTTCAAGACGGTTTTGGCAGTCTTTACAAAATTCTCCGATTCTTGGCTGAAAGTGATTAACTAACGCATTGCGGTGAGCGGTTCTGCTCTCCTTATCTCCAAGACTATTGATGACAAGCTTAAGCTTCTTCAGTCCCATTTCCTTGTATAAATTCATAGCTAGTGAGATAACTTCTGCGTCAATGGCTGGGTCGTTACTGCCTAATGCCTCGATACCAAATTGAACAAATTGACGGAAGCGACCTGCTTGCGGGCGTTCGTATCGGAACATAGGCCCCATATAAAAAAGTTTTACTGGTTGATTTGGATATCCAAACATCTTTTTCTCAACAAACGCTCTTACTACAGCAGCAGTACCTTCTGGTCTAAGTGTGAGACTTCGGCCGCCGCGATCATCAAATGTGTACATTTCTTTTTGTACGATATCAGTGGTATCACCGACACCACGAGCAAATAGATCGGTATGTTCAAAGATTGGAGTCCTAATTTCTTGATATTGATATTTTTCACAAAGTTCTCTTGCTTTTGCTTCAATGAGCTGCCACTTTTCTACCTCTCCAGGCAGAATGTCCTGCGTGCCTCTCGGAATGCTAATCGACATAGCAGAATTCCTCCTTACCATACTTTTTTATGTAAGGCTGTGTTAGATTTGTCTGTTGATTTGCGCTCCAGGCACTTCGCTTTCCGCAGGCGTTGCGGTGAGCCTCCTCGGCGCTAGCGCCTGTGGGGTCTCACCTGCTCCGTACTCCTGCAGGAGTCTTCGTGCCTTCCGCGCAAATCAACAGAGTGCAAATATCATCATTTCGCTTTAACACAGCCTATGTAAAACATTTTATAAAAAACAAAAAACTCCCGTCCCTTGTATAAATACAAGGGACGAGAGTTATATTCCCGCGGTGCCACCCTAGTTGAAGGCATAAACTTTCATGCACTTCCTCTTTTACAGTTAACGCCTGCATACGTTCTATTCCTAATAGAGGCGGATGTTTCCGATTTAAGTCGGACTTCCGTTTCCTTTTTCAGAGAGAAGCCTACGGAGTGTTCATTCATTAAGGTTCATGTAGAAATGCTCTCAGCCTAAGGCATTTCCTCTCTTGTCATGTTTTAGCTTAATTACTATGCTCCATCATTGGTTATTTCCATGTGCTTTTTATTTATATAATATTACGGAGCATTGATTCCATTGTCAAGAAGGATTTATGATCTTTGGAGATGTTTTTTCAACTTTCTAACATCGCCGATCGTTAGTCCAAATTCGGAGGCAAGCTCAAACGTAGTATTATGCTGTTCGCTTTGAATAAAATCATGAAAATCCACACCAAATAGCCTGCTATCCATAGATTGGACGCTATTTCCTTTATCGCTCGATCTCATCACCCATCACCTCGCAAGAATCACTATAATTGTTATTATTTCCAACCATCACAAAAACTTACATGTGATAGTAAATTTCAAAATAGTGGATATTTAACAATTAAGGAATGATTTCCATGCCCTTTTACGATAAAATGAAAGATATTGTGAAGGGAGAGAGTGGATGATAAAGAGATATATACTAATGTTTGTATGTTTCATGGTAGCCTTCGGATTATTCCTTCCACAAGAAATAGGTGTGGCAGCAAACGGTACCCTTACTATAGCTGAAAATACTGTTAATGTCCGCAAGGGTCCAGGCTTAAGCTACCAACTTGTGAAACAAGTTAACAAGGGAGAAAAATTCACTATTATTAAAGAACAGGAAGATTGGATTCAAATTCAACTTTCCGCTGCGAAAACCGGCTGGGTTGCCAATTGGGTTGTAACCAAAACCACAAATGGAACAACAACAAATGGTTTAAACAACTCAAATAACAAGACTGCAGAAGCAAATACCGATCAATTACGTGTACGAACCGGCCCAGGAACTAATTTTCGCATCATTGGATATTTAAATAAAGGACAAGCTGTCAGTGTTATAGATGATAATGAAAACTGGATAAAAATATCAGCCGGATTTGGGGATGGCTGGGTTACAAGAGAATATCTTGACTTCAATACTAAATCTACTACTTCTAAAGACGATAATCATAATAAATCAATAGGGACTGGTAACATTACTGATACATTGAATGTTCGAAATGAACCTTCGACAACAGGAAGAGTGATCGGGAAACTCGAAAAAGGGTCTTCCATAACGATTTATTCAAAAAAGAATGGCTGGGTTGAAATAAAGTACGGTAACCAACGTGCTTGGGTTAGTGCAGATTATGTTCAAACGGGAACTAAAAATAAACCAGCCAATCCTTCAAATGGAACAATTGGGATAGTAACGGCTAGCACTCTTAGTGTCCGCAGCGATACTACCTTAAACTCAAACATTATTGGTTCCATTACAAAGGGGCAGAAGTTCACCATTCTTGAAGAAAAAAATAGTTGGTTCAAAATCGAATACAAACCTGGAAAAATAGGCTGGGCAGCAGGTTGGTACTTCAACACGGATAGAGAAACTACCACAGAGCTTGCTAAAGACAGCAAAGTTACCATACTACATAACGGAACAAATATAAGGAAGGACCCCACCGTTCAATCAAACGTACTTCTACGAGCCAACGAGGGAGAGTCCTTTCCAATAAGCAGTGTTGAGAATGATTGGTACGAGATTATATTGCCAAACGGAACAAAAGGTTTTATTGCCGGATGGCTCGTAACAAACAATGGAACCGGACCCGGAATTGACAAACAAGGGGCAGAAGCTTATTTAAAATCGAAGACCATCGTAATTGACCCTGGGCATGGTGGTATTGATACTGGGGCTACAGGTGCAGGTGGTACTCTTGAAAAAGAATTAACACTGCGTACTGCTTACCTTTTATCTGATAAGTTAAGAGCAGCTGGAGCTAATGTTTTTCTTACAAGAAGCAGTGATTCTTTTCTCCCGCTTCCATCAAGAGTGAGATTAGCAAGTGTCCATCAGTCAGATGCGTTTATCAGCTTACATTATGATAGTAACCTAGATCGAAGTGTCCGTGGGATGACAGGTTTTTACTATCATTCCTATCAAAAAAAGCTCGCTGAATATGTATATAATTCTACGAATGCCCAAACAAGGTTAAAAAGCCGCGGTGTCCGTACAGGTGATTTTCATGTCGTTCGTGAAAATCAAAGGCAGGCGGTGCTAATGGAATTGGGCTACCTAAGTAATTCAGCGGAAGAAATGACACTTACATCAGGGCAATTCCAAGAAAATGCAGCAACTGGTTTGTATAATGGACTCGCCCGATATTTTAAAGATCAATAAAAAAATGCTTGGCAGCTATGAAAGTGCCAAGCATTTTTTAACCTTTACTCTCAACAATTAAAGTGACGGGACCATCATTGATTAATTCAACATCCATCATGGCGCCAAAGACACCTGTTTCAACCTTAATACCTTTTTCACGCAATAAACCATTGAATGTTTCATATAGGGGGTTTGCCTGTTCTGGTCTCGCCGCTTCCATGAAATTGGGTCTCCTGCCTTTACGGCAATCACCATACAAAGTAAATTGAGATACAGAAAGAATTTCACCGCCAACCTCTAATAAGGATAAATTCATCTTTCCGGCGTCATCCTCAAATATCCTTAGGTTTGCAATTTTATCTGCTAGAAAGGCTGCGTCTTCTTCTGTATCCTGATGTGTTACGCCTACAAGAAGGACAAGACCTTTAGAGATCTGTCCCGTTATCTCTCCGTTAACTGTTACCTTTGCATTCTTACTGCGCTGTACAACAACTCGCATTTTTAGTAAACTCCTAATTCATTATCCGGCGGACCGAATAAATATCTGGTATCTGTTTAATCCGGTCAACCACTTTTTGCAAATGGCTGACATTGTGTATAGCAATTGACATAATAATCGTTGCCATTTTATTACGATCAGACCGGCCAGAAACCGCTGAAATATTTGTTTTCGTTTCATTTACTGCCTGCAGAACCTCATTAAGTAAACCACGGCGGTCATAACCACTAATCTCGATATCGACATTATATTCTTTCCGGTCATTTAAAGAGGATTCCCATTCAACAGGAATTAATCTGGTTTGTGCATCATTGGAGTCAATGTTTGTACAATCGGCTCGATGAACGGAAACACCTCGTCCTTTTGTAATAAATCCAACAATTTCGTCACCTGGGACAGGATTACAGCATCGTGATAAGCGAATTAATAAATTATCGATGCCGGCAACACGAACACCAGACTCTCGCTTTTTGGTAGAAGGGAATGCCTTCATATCTGAAATAGCATTTGTGATCGTCGCAGATTGCTCCTGATCCCGTTTTTTACGCCACTTTTCGGTTAAACGATTGGCTACCTGCAGTGCAGTAACACCATTATAGCCGACTGCTGCATACATATCGTCTTCATTGGCAAAGTTAAACTTTTCTGCTACCTTTTTCAAATTGTCAGCTGTTAGAATCTCTTTTAAATCAAATTCCATGGCACGGATTTCTTTCTCAACAAGTTCCCTGCCTTTGTCGACATTTTCATCTCGGCGCTGCTTCTTAAAAAAGGCACGAATTTTGTTTTTGGCCTGCGAAGTTTGTGCAAGTTTTAACCAGTCTTGACTAGGTCCATAGGAGTGCTTTGAGGTAAGAATTTCAATGATATCACCAGTCTTGAGTCGATAATCCAGTGTGACCATCTTACCGTTCACTTTTGCCCCTATCGTCTTATTACCGATCTCAGAGTGAATTCGATAAGCAAAGTCAATAGGTACGGAACCGGATGGCAATTCAATTACATCTCCTTTTGGTGTAAACACAAAAACCATATCAGAGAATAAATCGATTTTTAATGACTCCATAAACTCTTCGGCATTCGCAGTGTCATTTTGAAACTCAAGGATTTCCCTAAACCAAGTTAGTTTTTGTTCATAAGATGTGGAATCACTTAGTGCTTTTCCTTCTTTATAAGCCCAGTGTGCCGCAATCCCGAATTCAGCTATACGGTGCATTTCAGACGTTCTAATTTGAACCTCTAGAGGGTCACCCTTTGGACCAATAACCGTGGTATGAAGAGATTGATACATATTCGGCTTAGGCATGGCAATATAATCTTTAAACCTACCTGGCATAGGCTTCCAGCATGTATGGATGATTCCTAGGACAGCGTAGCAATCCTTAATACTATTTACTACTATTCGAACGGCAAGTAAATCATAGATTTCACTAAACTGTTTATTTTGTTGAACCATTTTTCGATAAATGCTATAAATATGCTTTGGTCTTCCAGAAAGCTCAGCATTTATTGACACTTCATTCATCCGACTGCGAACTTCATCCATTACATCGACTAAGTATTGTTCTCGTTCTGCCCGCTTCTTTTTCATCAGGTTAACAATACGGTAATATTGCTGTGGATTTAAGTATCTTAATGCAGTGTCTTCCAGCTCCCATTTAATCTTAGAAATACCAAGACGATGGGCCAGAGGTGCAAAGATTTCAAGTGTTTCATTTGAGATCCGGCGCTGCTTCTCAACAGGAAGGTGCTTAAGCGTCCTCATATTATGCAAACGATCAGCAAGCTTAATCAAAATAACGCGGATATCCTGAGCCATTGCCACAAACATTTTTCTGTGGTTCTCTGCCTGCTGTTCCTCGTGTGATTTATATTTAATTTTTCCTAGTTTCGTAACCCCGTCGACAAGCATGGCCACTTCGTCGTTAAATTCCGTCTCGATGTCCTTCAAGGTAACATCTGTATCTTCAACAACGTCATGGAGAAAACCAGCGGCAACCGTTGCAGGATCCATCTCCAAATCTGCCAGTATTCCAGCAACTTGAATAGGATGAATAATGTAAGGCTCCCCAGATTTTCTATATTGTTCACGATGAGAGTATTTGGCGAATTCGTATGCTCTTTTTACAAATTCGCAATGTTCCTCATTCAAATAGATTCTCGTCTTGTCGATGACTTGTTCGGCGGTTAACACTTGATCGTTCGCCATAAAATTCACCTTATTTTTCGTATCATTTTTTTATTATTAAATGTTTATATATGTTAACTAGTTACTCATGAATGTTACTAATGATTGTTTCTATTATCGAAAAAAAACGCTAAGAAGTAAAGGGATAGATACTATTTTACTGTATTTTGCGAAAAAAGTGTCGAAATTTAGTGAAAAAATAGCTCTTTTATTATAACAAGAGAGCACTCTTTTACGAGTGCCCTCGGGTACTATTAATAATTCATCAAAGTCATGATGTCGTAGCCTTCGAGTTTCTTGCGTCCCTCGAGGTAAGATAATTCAATTAGGAAGGCAATCCCAGCAACTACACCGCCAAGCTGTTCTACTAATTGAATCGTAGCTTCAATGGTACCGCCTGTTGCTAACAGGTCATCTGTTATCAACACACGCTGTCCAGGTTGAATTGCATCCTTATGGATCGTAAGGACATCACTGCCATATTCTAATCCATAGCTGACTTTTACCGTTTCACGCGGTAATTTTCCTTCCTTACGAACTGGTGCAAAGCCAATTCCAAGTGAATAAGCTACTGGGCAGCCAATGATAAAACCTCTTGCCTCAGGACCAACGATTAAATCAATTTGTTTATCTTTTGCATAAGCAACAATTTGATCTGTTGCATACTTGTAGGCATCTCCATTGTTCATTAATGGGGTAATATCCTTGAATGTAATACCTGGTTTTGGGTAATCTGGTACGATCGCGATAAATTGCTTTAAGTCCATTACGTAATTCCTCCTCGGATAATAACTGATTCTTCAATAATCTCGTCAAACCAGCTCTTTAATTGCTCAAAGGATGAAAATAATAAATCCCTTTCAATTGCATATTGAGCCTGTTTGGTTTGGTACGTAATTGAATCAGTAAGGTCACGCTTTTGTGAATTTTTATTCAAAGTAATAAATCCATTGTTTATTGTAACAAAATCTAGTTCAGAAAACACTTTAGACATAAAGGTTATGGTTTCCGTTGACCAGCCGCGGTGCTTAGCAATCTCATCCCCATAACGCCCCAAATCAATCGGCCCTTTTTTTAACAAAAATGCATAGAACCATTTAAAGTGTTCTCTCGTAGGAATGGTACTAAAGAAATCACTCGATTCTTTATAGAAATATGCATAGATTCGAGCAGGGCGTTTACCGTTAAATAAATGATGCAGCAACTCTTTTGACGGCGGAATGTCAACGAGAACGACATTGGCCTGATAAGAATCGAATGCCTTAGCTTCTGCTTCATCTTTAATAAGGATTGCCTCACCCGCAATAGCTGGGTCGATTTTCTCAAGCTGTTCTCTGTTAAAGATAATATATTTTCGCTTCTCATTAGGTATTGTATGAACCATCGAGTGAATTCGTTTTACCCCGCGATGATCAAATAATTGCCACGATTCAACTGACACATCCTGGATAAAAATTTGTGGTTTACGGATATTATTCCACTCATTAACGGCTAACTCACCAATTAATGAAATTTTTGAAGCTGGTGAAATATGGTCAACTAATTGTCCGAGTCCAAAACCAATTCCGTCTAAATTCGTACCATTATCATTAACCATTACTTTCAAATGATTTTGTTCCGATCCAATTTTTCTCATTGTTGATATTTGGACATTACTGATTAACACCTTCGGCTTAGGATTGTCCATTCCAAATGGAGCAAGGAGATTTAGTTCATCCAGTGAAGATAAATTAACTTCTTCGACTTTGATCTCATGATCCAGTGTGGTAACTGGGATAAAATCCTCCTCTGTTAACTGCTCATTGGCTAAATTATTTAATCTTTGACGCAGGTCAGGTACATCTTCTAACTTTAAAGTCATACCAGCTGCCATAGGATGACCGCCGAAATGAGGGAGAATATCCCGGCATTCCGATAGATTTTTAAACAAATCAAAACCTGCAATACTACGAGCAGAGCCCTTCGCTAGACCCTTTTCCTTATCAAAGCTAAGAACGATTGTCGGCCGGTAAAACTTTTCCACTAATCTAGAAGCAACGATGCCAATTACACCTGCATTCCAACCTTCTTTACCAATAACAAGTACAGAATTTGAATCAATGGGATAATTTCGTTCAACCTCTTCTATGGCTTCAAGGGTAATGGAATTCACGATTGATTGTCTCGTCTTATTTAATTCATCCATTTCCTGTGCTAAAGCTTCCGCTTCGGATGAATCATCAGTAAGCAAAAGTTCTACAGCCATATCAGCATTTTCCAATCTGCCAACTGCATTGATTCTTGGCGCCAGGGAAAAGCCGATTGTTTCCTCGTTAATGCTTTGAATGTCTACACCTGCCACTTTTAATAAAGCTCTTAGACCTTTATTCTTTGTAACTTTCATTTTTTCCAAACCTTTTTTAGCTATGAGGCGATTTTCATCTTTTAACGAAACTAAATCAGCAATAGTGCCAATAACCGCAATTTCTAACAAGTGCTCAGGCAGTTCACCATATAGTGCATGGGCTAGTTTAAAGGCCACACCAACCCCTGCGAGTTCACGAAAGGGGTAAATACTATCATGCAATTTAGGATGAATAATCGCGAGTGCTTCAGGTAAAACAGGACCCGGCTCATGGTGATCGGTAATAATTAAATCGAGACCGAGTTCTTTTGCAATTGCAGCTTCGTTTATGGCAGAAATGCCTGTATCTACAGTGATAATCAGCTTGATTCCCGTTTCAGCTGCACGGCGAAAGGCTGGTTCGTTCGGACCATATCCTTCCGTAAAACGATTTGGAATATAAAATTGAACATTCGCTCCCAAATCCCTAAGGGTAAGCATTAATACCGTTGTACTGCTCACACCATCCGCATCATAATCACCGAATATTAATATAGGTTCTTTCTTTTCAATAGCTTCCCGAATTCTATTAACAGCAATATCCATGCCTTTTAACAAATAGGGGTCATGAAATTGCTCCTTTCCAAATAAAAAATACCGTGCAGAATCAACGGTATCTAATCCTCGGTTGATAAGCAGCGACGCAATAAGCGGCGTAATTTTCAATTCGTTTTCGAGAGTTTTTACTAGTTGTTGATCAGATTTGCGAACAACCCATCTAGTTTTCGACTTTAACATGCGTTCACCCCTCAGACTTATTTATTATACAGGAGTAAACATTTCCTTTCAACGTAAATCTAGAACAGAAAAAACCGCAGAATAACTGCGGTTTTAACATTTGATTATACTTGAGGCTCATCAGAGTATTTTCTTTTTTCCTTGACCGTTTTAATTGTACCCTTCTTTTTCAATTCCTTCGCTTTGAGAACCACCCAAAGATTGGTCGCAACAAAGATGGAAGAATAAACCCCTGCAATCAATCCAACTAGCAAGGCAATGTTAAAATTAAGGATGGATTCACTTCCAAATAAAATCATTGCCACAACAGTCACTAAAACAGTGAAAACGGTATTAACAGAACGAGTTAAGGTTTGACGAACACTCAGATTCACAACATCGGCAATATCTTCAAACGTCTTAAGTCGTTTCTTTTTTTGTAGGTTTTCACGCATTCTGTCGAATGTAACAATTGTATCATTAATAGAGTAACCGATAATGGTTAGAACGGCTGCAATAAAGGTTAAATCCACCTCTAAGCGCGTTATACTGAAAAAAGCAACCATGAAGAACGCATCGTGAAGCAATGAAGCAATTGCCGCAACTGCCATTGCAAACTCAAAACGGACTGTTACATAGATTATGATTCCGATTGAGGCAATAATGAGGGCGATTACCCCATTTTTTGCAAGCTCTTTACCTACCGTCGGGGAGACAGTACTTACACTTGGGTCAGAGCCAAATTCATCATGAAACGCTGTTTTTAGCTTTGCAATTTCATCCTTAGATAATACATCTTTCATTCGTGCTGATGCCATTTCATTGTTATTACCGGAAAGCGTAATGTCATCTACGTCAATATCCTGCTTGTTAAAAGCAGCCTCAACCTGCTCCGTTGTCAATGGTTTATCCGATAAGACTTCCACACGTGTACCATTTGAAAAGTCAATGGAGAGATTTAGACGGAATAAAAGTAAAAGCACTAAGCCTAAAGCAATAAGGGTACCCGAAATCATGAAAAATAATTTTCTAACCTTTACAAAATCATATCGGTCCCATCTAGTTGGCAGATCAAGCGTATCATAATTTTCAGCAATGTCCTTGATGGCAGACTTTTTCACACCAAACCAGCCTGCCTTCTTATTTAAGAAGCCGCTATACACCCATAAACCTAGTAATAGGCGGGAACCAAAAACAGCTGTAATAAAGCTTAACAAAATACTTACCAACAACATGGTGGCAAAACCTTTAATGGAGCTTGTACCAAAATAAAATAGAACCGCCGCTGTTAAGATCGTCGTTAAGTTTGAGTCTAGGATAGAGGTAAAAGACCCTTTACTTCCAGTTTGGAAAGCAGATTTAATTGATTTACCAACCTTAATCTCTTCTCTAATTCGTTCGTAGGTGATAATGTTGGCGTCAACAGCCATACCCACCCCAAGTATAAGGGCCGCAATTCCCGGCAGCGTTAGAACCCCATTCATCCAATCAAAGACTAGCAATACAAGATAAATATAAATGGATAAAGTAATCGTGGCGATAAAGCCCGGAAAACGATAATAAACTAGCATGAATAAATAGATGATAGCTATCCCGATAATACCTGCTAGAATGGTTTTGTTTAATGCCTGTTCACCAAATTTAGCGCCAACAGAGGTTGAATAAACTTCAGTCAGCTTAACAGGAAGTGCACCAGCGTTTAAAAGTGACGCAAGCTCTTGTGCTTCTTCTGCTGTGAAGCTTCCCACAATCGAAACGGTATTTTGATTGAAAATCTCTCTTACCGTAGGTGCAGATAAAAATTTAGGATTTTCTTTTGTAATTTCCGTTTTAAATGAATCTTTTCCTTCTTCAAAATCAAGCCAAATAACTAAATAATTATTCGGTGCCATTTTTACAATTTCTTCTGTAACGTTTTTGAATTTATTTGCACTCTTTAATTTCAATGAAACACTAGGTGCTCCATTTTCATCAAAGGTTTGGCTTGCGCCATTCTCAGCTAAATCAGCACCGTCCATCATAACGCGGTCATTAGCATCACGGAAAGTTAGGTTCGCTTGAGTAGACAGAATTTCTCGTGCTTCATTTTGGTCCGTTACCCCTGCAAGCTGGACACGAATCCGATTTTCACCCTCAATTTGGATATTTGGTTCACTTACCCCGAGAACATTTATCCGTTTATCAAGTGCCTCGGCTGTACTAGCTAAAGTTTCTTTGTCAATTTTTTGACCTTTTTTCGCTGGTGAAACTTCATACAAAACTTCAAATCCGCCTTGAAGGTCCAAACCTAGTTTAATCTCTTTTAAAATGCCTGTAGTGGTAACTCCTATGGTGCTTCCTAATAGTATAACTACTAAAAAGAAAGCGATTATTCTACTGCGCTTAACCATTATGTAATGTTCCTCCTTAGGGCTTAGCCAAAGCACTGCAACGTAAAGCCATATATAAAAAAATCATTGCTTTTATTATGAAATAGTTTATATATGCTGTCAATTTTATCTAAATAGGCAATTTATTTTAGTAACTCTTTCCATTCATTTTCATCTTCTAAATTAAAATCATGATTTTTATATGTCTCAATGGTAGTAAAGCTTATGTAATCACTAACCTTAACAGATAAGATATCGTCAATGATCTCGTAAAGTTTTATCTCAGCTTTAGGTTTTTTCCACTTTTTCCTTGTTAAGAAATCCCAAAGTCCGCTTTCTGATACGTCATGATAACCAAGTAAGCGAAATTCTTCTAATTTGCTGATTAATGCTGGTTTTACATCACTGAAAAAATGATTGTACGCATGACTCTTCTCCATTGAATATCCTCCCTAAATCCCTCTTAATTACCGCAAAATCAAAACACCTTGTCATGCTTTGTCCACCTTAATGCATATAGATTAATTGTATATGAATTCTTCTTTTTTGAGAAGGTGGGAAGTAGTATGTCAAAGTTTTTAAAAGGGACCTTTATCCTATTAATAGCAGGATTAATTACGAGGGTACTCGGATTTATTAACAGAATTGTCATAGCTAGAAGTATTGGTGAAGAAGGTGTCGGCCTCTATATGATGGCTTATCCCACCTTTATCCTTGTTGTGACTCTAACTCAAATGGGACTCCCAGTCGCCATTTCAAAAAATATTGCAGAGGCTGAGGCCAAAGGAAACCATCAGGAAACAAAAAAAATTCTGGTCGTGTCACTGGCAATAACGATTGCGCTGTCACTAATTTTTACACCAGCATTAATCTTGTTAGCACCCATTTTATCTACCACTCTCTTCACTGATCCAAGAACGTTTTATCCATTAGTAGCAATAGCACCTGTAGTACCGATTATAGCCGTTTCTTCCGTTTTAAGGGGTTATTTTCAAGGAAGGCAAAACATGCGCCCCTCTGCTGTCTCGCAAATATTAGAACAGTTGGTACGGATAACTTTAATTGCTGTCATGACAAAGGCTTTCCTACCTTATGGTATTGAATATGCCGCCGCTGCAGCGATGGTTGCAGCCATTATTGGCGAAATAGTATCGTTAATTTACTTAATGACTACCTTTAAATTAAAGAAACGCTTTAGGGTGAGAAAGAATTTTTTCAAATCGGTTCATTCCGGAAAAAAAACATTCAAAGAATTAATGGAAATTGCCTTGCCTACAATGGGCAGCAGAATGATTGGTTCTGTATCTTGGTTTTTCGAGCCAATTGTTGTCGCTCATAGTTTAGCCCTGGCTGGTGTGGCTGCCGTTGCCGCTACTAAGCAATACGGTTCATTAACAGGCTTTGCCATGCCTCTGCTGCTGCTGCCATCGTTTATCACCTACTCTTTAGCAACGTCACTTGTACCAGCTATCAGTGAGGCAAACTCAAAAAATAATCATAAATTGATCGAGCATAGGCTGCAGCAGGCATTAAGATTTGCCTTTTTAACAGGAGGCTTGTCCGTTATTGTCTTGTATGTTTTGGCGGATCCTCTCATGGAGCTTATGTATGGCTCCACGAAGGGCTCTTACTTTATTCGTCTCATGGCTCCGTTCTTCTTATTTTATTATTATCAAGGACCGCTTCAAGCTGTTTTGCAGGCGTTGAATTTAGCTAGAGCGGCCATGATAAATAGTTTAATTGGGGCCGTAGTAAAAACAGCTGTGATATTCTTACTCGCTTCACAGCCTGCATTTGGGATTACAGGTGTGGCGTTAGGAATTATCGTCGGTTTTGTACTTGTAACTGTTCTCCACTTTGCTACGGTATTAAAGAAAATATCATTTAGTTTTTATATATGGGATTATGTAAAAGGGACCATCATCATGGCCATCTCTGCTTACCTTGGCTATTGGCTGTTTGAGCATATTCTCTTGGGGGAAAATTTAGTAGTTAGAGTATTGTCCGCTGCCAGCGGTATGTCACTTATGTACATTATTCTCCTAATAATCGGCGGCTTAATTAAAAAAGAAGATCTAAAAAGAATCCCAATTATACGTAATTTAATTCCGGTATGACCGCAAAGAAGACACGCCCTTATGCATCGCGTGTCTTCTTATTGTTCATCCATGATATCAACAAAAAACTTACCATTTTCATAACTGCAAAATGAAATCTTCCTTACATCACGGTATCCTAATTTTTTTAATTCCTTACGAAGCCAAAAATTCGTTTTATTTATACGCAGAAGATTTTCTTCCTCAATCGCACCGTCAATAATTAACGGAATGGTAATATCCCCTTCCTTAGGCTCACCATTCGGCTTATTCATTTTTTCAATGACTGAAAGGCTCCCCGAAGATTCCAAGATGGCAAACTCAACATCTGCAATACTGCGGATATCCTTTTCCCTTAATTGTGTAAGTAAATCATCAAAATTGTATCGCTGCTTCCTCATTGCATTTTCATCAATTTTCCCCTTGTTGATGATAATCGTTGGCTTCCCGTCGACAAGATCGCGAAATTTTTTACTTTTTAATGAAACAACAGCTAAAGTATATTGAATAATCATTAAAGATATCATTGGAAGTGCTGTGTGAATCCAAGGTTTATTGATTTCGATGATAGAAGCCACGGCCAATTCACCAATCATGATAAAAACTACCAGGTCAAGAATACTTAATTCGCCAATTTCTCTTTTTCCCATTACTCTAAATATTAAGAGGATTAATGCATAAAAAAGGATTGTACGCACAGCAATCGTTATATATACTTCCACTTCATTCCGCCCCTTTTTTCATCCTGATTTATTGTTTGCAAAACCAGGCTTAATCATTACGGAATTGTATTCCAATTTAGAATGAATCTGTAAAATATTTGATTCTACTTTAGACATGCCGTGAATATGCTTGTACTAGGTAAGAATCTGTTTATCCGAAGGGGGAGAGAAAAATCGAATCAAAAAGCTTTGGTACTGCTATTTTGTACGGGTTAATTTTTATTTTCTTATTTGCGATTATCAGCAGCCTGTTATTTTCAATCATACTTAGATTCACTTCTGTGCAAGAAAGCTCACTTCAATACATTGTAACTGCGGTTTCCTTTATTGGTCTATTTGGAGGAGGATTTCTATCTGGAGGAAAGCGTAAACAAAAGGGCTGGCTGATTGGGGGATTAACTGGGTTCATTTATAGCTTCATTATCTTCTTATCACAGTACTTAGGCTATGATAGACTTTTTGATGTGGAACAAGTCATCTATCATATTTGCTATACCTTAATTGCGATGATGGGTGGAATCCTTGGTGTAAACATGGCCTCTAGCAACTCGAGAACAGCATAGAAAAAGGAAGCCAGTAATTCTTGGCTTCCTTTTTCTTATTTGTCTAGAGAAACTTCTGAAGTTGTGGAAGTCTTTGCAGATTCCGTTACTTCACGAATGGCGTTTCGGTCATATGTCAGACGGCTGCCGTCTCCACATTTGATCACGACTTTGTTTTCATCGATTGAATCGATAAATCCATGTAAACCGCCGATCGTGACAATTTTATCACCTTTCTTTAATTCGTTTTGCATTTGTTGTACCGCTTTAGTACGTTTTTGCTGCGGACGAATTAATAGGAAATAAAATAATACAAACATTAATATTAATGGAATGATTGAACCTAATCCTTGCATTTGTTTCCCTCCTTTCCAATATGCATCTATTAGAAATTTTTCGCGTTTGGTTTATTAAAACCATAACGTTCAAAAAACTCTTCGCGGAAATCACCAAGCCGGTCCTCTCGGATAGCTTGTCTGACCTTCTCCATCAATTTTAACAGAAAATAGAGATTATGGTAACTAGTTAATCTAATTCCAAATGTTTCATCACATTTTATTAAGTGACGAATATATGCCCGGCTGTAATTTCTGCATGTGTAGCAGTCACAATCAGGGTCAAGCGGACCGAAATCTTTTGCATATTGAGCATTTTTTACAACTAGACGTCCAGTGCTGGTCATTAATGTACCATTCCTGGCAATCCGTGTTGGCAGTACGCAGTCAAACATATCAATACCACGAATGGCCCCATCAATCAAGGAATCTGGTGAGCCAACCCCCATCAGGTAACGTGGTTTGTTTGTCGGTAATAGCGGCGTAGTAAATTCAAGGACGGTATTCATAACGTCTTTAGGTTCACCAACAGAAAGTCCGCCAACGGCGTATCCAGGGAAATCCAGCGAAACTAAATCTTTAGCACTCTGCTTCCGAAGTTCTTCAAACTCCCCGCCTTGTACGATACCAAAGAGCCCTTGGTCATTCGGTCTTTGGTGAGCATTCAAACAGCGCTCCGCCCAACGAGACGTTCTTTCTACTGACTTTTTCATGTACTCATATGTAGCCGGGTAAGGAGGACACTCATCAAAGGCCATCATAATGTCAGATCCTAGGTCATTTTGAATTTCCATTGCTTTTTCAGGTGACAAAAATAATTTTTCACCACTCATATGATTGCGGAAATGAACGCCTTCTTCTTCAATTTTACGAAATTCACTCAAACTAAATACTTGGAAACCGCCTGAATCCGTTAAAATCGCACGGTCCCAGTTCATAAACTTATGAAGACCGCCGGCTTCCCTGATAATTTCATTCCCAGGACGAAGCCATAAGTGATAGGTATTACTTAAAATAATACCTGCACCCATTTCTTTTAGGTCCTCAGGTGACATCGTTTTTACAGTAGCAAGTGTTCCTACCGGCATAAATGCCGGCGTGTCAAAGGATCCATGAGGAGTATGTACTCTTCCTAAACGGGCACCTGTCTGCTTACAAGTTTTAATAAATTCATATCGAATCGCAGTCAAATTTTCTTTCTCCTTCCTAATCGTGAACCTAGATGATCAGCATCGCGTCGCCAAAGCTAAAAAAGCGATAGCGTTCGGCTACAGCACTATTGTAGGCATGTAAGATATTTTCTCTGCCAGCCAGAGCACTTACAAGCATAATCAGTGTTGATTTCGGCAAATGGAAATTCGTAATCATTCCATCTATTGCCTTAAATTGGTACCCAGGATAAATGAAAATGTTGGTCCATCCGCTGCTTTCAATGAAGGTTCCATTGTTATCAGAAGCAATGGTTTCAAGTGTCCGGGTTGATGTCGTTCCGACTGTTATAATTCTTCCGCCATTTTGGCGTACTTCATTGAGCAAACGTGCTGTTCCTTCGGTAATCATATAATACTCAGAGTGCATATCATGCTCAAGGACATCATCTACACTTACAGGTCTGAACGTTCCAAGCCCTACATGCAGAGTGATAAATGCGACATGAACACCTTTATCTCTGACTTCATTCAACAGTTCTTCTGTAAAATGAAGACCTGCCGTCGGGGCTGCAGCCGATCCCGGTTCACGGGCAAATACTGTTTGATATCGTTCTCTGTCATCGAGCTGCTCTTTAATATATGGAGGTAATGGCATTTCCCCTAACCGATCAAGGACTTCATAGAAAATCCCATCGTATTTAAACTCTAACACTCTTCCACCATGATCGGAGGTACCAGTACAAACAGCTGTTAGGATTCCATCACCGAAGTCTATTTCTGTTCCCTCTTTTACACGCTTTGCAGGCTTAATGAGCGTTTCCCATTGATCCCCTTCTAGCTGCTTTAATAATAATACTTCAATTTTGGCCCCAGTATCTTTCTTCATACCAAAAAGGCGTGCAGGAAGTACCCTTGTATCATTTAATACGAGGCAATCCCCTTCACGCAAATATTCACTAATATTTTTAAAAATATCATGCTTCAATTCGCCTGTTTCCTTATTCACTACCATTAATCTGCTATCAGTCCGATTTTGCAGCGGAACTTGTGCAATTAACTCTTCAGGCAAATGAAAATCAAATAAATCTACCTTCATAAAAACATCCCTACTTATCAAAAATTACTGTTTTGGAGGCTCCATGTTAAAATGGCGATAAACTAAATCGGTTACCATTCTTCCTCTTGGAGTACGCTGTAAAAAGCCAATTTGAAGTAAATATGGTTCATACACGTCCTCAATTGTTTCAGACTCTTCACCAATCGACGCAGCAATCGTATCAAGCCCTACAGGTCCGCCCCGGAATTTTTCAATAATTCCTTTTAACAGCTTGTGATCGATATGATCAAGACCCAGTTTGTCTACCTGTAATAGTTCTAAAGATTCCCTCGCTAACGCAAGATCAATTTCTCCATTGCCCTTTACTTGTGCAAAGTCTCTTACCCTGCGAAGTAATCGGTTAGCAATCCTCGGGGTACCGCGGGCTCTCCTTGCAATCTCAGCAGCTGACTGGTCGTCAATCTTAGTTTCAAATAAATCCGCTGTTCTTAGTACTATATTTTTCAATTGGTCTTCCTTATAATACTCGAGCCGGCTCAAAACTCCAAATCTGTCGCGAAGAGGAGCTGATAAAGATCCTGCCCTTGTTGTAGCGCCAACAAGCGTAAATGGAGGAAGGTCTAGTCGAACAGACCGGGCACTGGGCCCTTTGCCAATGACAATATCGAGACAAAAATCCTCCATTGCCGGATATAGCACCTCTTCAATTTGTCTTGGCAGCCGGTGGATTTCGTCAATAAATAGTACGTCACCTGGTTCGAGTGCGGTAAGAATGGCGGCTAAATCCCCCGGCCTCTCAATTGCCGGACCTGAGGTAGTACGGATATTTACACCCATTTCATTCGCAATGATAACAGCAAGTGTCGTCTTTCCTAATCCAGGCGGTCCGTAAAGAAGAACATGATCCAATGTTTCCTTTCGGAGCCTTGCCGCCTCTATAAATATTTCAAGACTTTTTTTCACTTGGTCCTGACCAATGTATTGCCGTAAGTTCTGAGGCCGGAGGCTTTGCTCTAAGGAGAGTTCGTTCTGGTTTGCTTCACTAGAAATAATTCTCTCATCCATGACTAATCACCTTATTTTAAAAGCCGCTGCAGGGCTTTTTTAATATATTGGTCGGTTGACAGCTGTTCTTTTCTTAACTCAGGTGAAATCTTTTTTACCTCTTTGTCTGAATAGCCAAGTGCCTTTAAGGCTAATACAGCTTCTTCAAAAGCATGATTAGTCGACTGTACGGCAGCTGGAAATGTATCCGCATTAAATAAATTCGGAAAATAATCCGGTACAATATCCTGTAATTTCCCTTTTAAGTCTAGTATCATTTGTCTTGCTGTTTTTTTGCCGACCCCAGGGAACTTTACTAGGAAGCTTTCATCTTCATTTTCAATCGCTGAAACCACCTGCTGTACCTCACCAGAAGCCAAAATCGCTAATGCGCCTTTAGGTCCAATTCCAGAAACATTCAACAACTTCGTAAACAGCTTTTTTTCTTCTCTAGTTTCGAAGCCATATAATGCCATTAAATCTTCTCGAACGTAATGATATGTATAAACAGTAACATTAGTATTCATTTTCCCAGCATAAATAAACGGATTGGGTGTTGAAATTTGATAACCGATCCCGTTATTCTCAATCACAATATATTCAGGACCAACAAATTCAACGGTTCCTTTAACAAATTCGTACAATCGCTTTCTCTCCCTCAGCGTTTCATGTACTCCATTCTATCATACAAACATAAAAGATTTGAAAAAGATCGCTGTGAAGAAAAAGAATAAAAATTTTCTGTAAAAATAACAAAGCGGCCATATTTGGCCGCGGTTACTCTACAAGATGATTCTTTACCGCAAAAAGAGCAGCTTGTGTGCGGTCTGCTAATTCAAGTTTAGCCAGGAGATTGGATACATGTGTTTTTACCGTTTTTTCAGTAATGAACAGGGAAGCAGCGATTTCCTTATTACTTTTGCCTTTGGCAATTTCCCTAAGGACGTCTAGTTCTCTTTTAGTAAGCTCTTCCATTACATTTTTTTCATTATTATTTGATAGGTTAGCAAGCAGCTGGGAGGTGGCTTTTGGATGAAGCTGATTCTCACCACTCATGATTTTCTTAATACAATTGATTAATTCATCAGGCTCAATGTCTTTTAATTGATAGCCTGAAGCACCAGCTTCTAATGCTGGAATCACATGATCTTGGTCAGAGAAACTCGTCAGCATCATGATTTTTACTTCCGGCATTTCAGATTTTATTATTTTAGTAGCCTGAATTCCGTCCATTTCAGGCATGACTAGATCCATTAATATAAGGTCAGGTTTCAATGTTCGTGCAAGATCGACCGCTTCTCGACCGTTACCTGCTTCACCGATAATTTCTATATCCTTTTGTGTTTTTAGAAAAAAAGCCAGTCCCCGTCTGACAACATGATGATCATCTGCAATTAAGATCGTAATCCCCATTGTTTCTCCCCCTAAATTGGAATTTCTAGTTGAATCTCTGTTCCTTTCCCTAGTTCGCTTCTTAAACGGAACGTCCCATTTAATGCCTCTGTTCGTGCTTTCATATTTTTTAATCCGAACGACGGCAGTTCATGCTTTTCATCGAAATAGAAGCCGCAGCCCTTATCTTGGATGGTCATGGTTACGGAATCACTGCTCCTATTTAACGTTAACGACACTTGGGTGGTTTGAGAATGTTTTTTACAATTCCCAAGTGCTTCCTGTCCAATTCTCCATAGTTCTTCCTCGACCTTTTCAGGAAAACTAGAAATTCCAGTTAATTTTGCCTCAATCGTCAGTCCAAGCATTTCCGCATAGCTGCTTAATGCACTAAGAATCCCATTTTCAAGCCCCTTTGGTTTTAGCTGCCAAATCAGCGCCCTCATTTCCCCGAGTGCATCCTGAGCGAGATCCTGGATATAGGAGAAGGTTTGCTTAACCTCTTCATTGTCTGTCATTTCCCTGCCCGCTCTTGCAGTCAGGCTTAGCGAGAAAAGTAATTGATTTACAGAATCATGCAAGTCTCTGGCAAGACGATTCCGCTCTGATATCAGTGCCGTCTCTTGTTCTCTTTGAGTTAATTTTATTCTTTTTAATGCCGTTCCAATTTGAAAAGCAACAGCTTCAAGGAGGGCAAGTTCATCTTTTTGAAAATGAGTCTTGTTAGGCGATCCGACATTTAATAAGCCAAACCGCTCATTTCCAGCCCTCAGAGGGACGGTAGCATGATGGGTCAAACCACCAGTATCTCCTGCGTTATCGAGGATAACATTTTCAATTCGCTGACATTCGATAATGTTTACAGCCTTGTTCAATTTACCGCTATTATATCGGCTGACACACCAGCAATCTCCCTGACACATTCTTTGGTTATGATTTTGTGATAATGGTTCAGGTAACGCAACTTTGGCAGCCAGTTGATGTGCTCCCTTTTCATCTATTAAAAAAATCCAGCCCGTTTGCAGCCCCGTCAGATGTAATAGTTTTGTTAATACCCCAGCTAAAACGGTCTTTGAATCTGTTCCTTCATTCAAGAGTTCGGCGATTTCTTTCAAGATACCGATTTCTTCATTTCTGGACATCCTATCCTCTCCCAATTTTGCATCTATTGATTAAATCATAGTCGTATCACAATCTAGCTGGCAAGTATGAAACAGCCCCAAAAAGCTGACTACTTAATCGTCAGCTTTTGCAGTCTGTAAGAATTCGATTACCTCATTGTCAGGACCTTGATAAAAGACGATATTCCAGCCATTTTTCAGCTTACAGGGTCCCTCTATTGCCGATATCCCATTTTCATTGAAACTACTGATAACCTGTTGGTTTGTGTCAACCTCAAAACAGATATGAACACCTTGGGAAACTTGCTGATGCCCTCCTGAAATGAGTTCAAGCCTGAAATTATTATTTTTTAAAAAGACAATATTTTCTTCGTTAAATTGAAGTCTTCCTTCTTCATGAAGCCCAAGATACTTTTGATAAAATGCAATTGATGTCTCCAAGTCACTTACTTCAATCGCAAAATGGTGAAAGCGCATGGTAAAACTCCTTTATAAGATTAGATTCATATCTCCAAACTCGTGCCACAAGTAACGCTGATTAATGGCCTCTTCATAGGCATTCCATAACAAATTTTGAGGGATAAACGCCGTAAGCATATCCAAATGACTGGCCTTTGGTTCGTGGAGACCTGTAATAATGCCATCGACCATTTTCAACTTAAAATTTTGATTAATATAAAGATTGGTTATCCCATTCAAATTGCCAGTAATCCCTGCACTTTCTAGTGCTCTTACAACCGTAGTTCCAACTGCGATTATCCTGCCGCCTGACACCTTGGTTTTATTAATTTTTTCAATAGTTTTTTCTGAAAGACGATATTCTTCGTAATTATCAGTTGGCGATGTCTCTAACTCGTCATCCAACAAATAGCTAAGCCCCGTATGAAGCTGAATAAAATCGAGCTCAATCCCCTTTTTCTGAAGGTTAAATAACAGTTCCCAGCTGAAAGCTCGGCCAGCGGATGGCATTTCAACGGAGCCTGGATGGCTCGCAAATACGGTTTGGTAATAATCCAGCCCCCATTTGTTATGAATATATTCATAGCGAACCGGCTCTCCGAGAGAATAAATACTATTAAAAAGGTCTGTTCCTTTCTTAGAGAAAAGAATTGTTTTAAGAGGCGAGTTCTCGTTCATAGCAATTATGACTGCAGATAGGTCGGATGAAAATTGCAGGATATCCCCCAGTCTAATGTCATCAGTCACGATTAAGACGTCCCAAGTCTCTTCATTGTGTCGTCTGGCCAGTCTGATTTCAACTTCTTGTTCGATAGGTTTTGTGTGTCTATATAAATCAGCGTTTAAAATGGCGGGTACCGTTCGGCTGTTGTTCATGACCACCAAGTCTCCAGGCTTTAAATAATCAGCAAGGCGAAAGAATTTGTCATGGCTGACAGCCCCAGTTTTCTTGTCTAAAACCATCATCTTAACATGATCTCGTCTAATCCCCCTCCGTTCAGGTGGATGAGAAGCATTTAACTCGGAAGGTAAATAGAAATCAAATGCAGTTGCTCCCATCATAATCCCTCCCCTGTAAACTCTTGAGCTTCAAATCGCTGACCTGTTATTCCGGCCGACTTTTCTGACGCTAGATATAAGAATACGTTAACAACATCCTCTGGTTTTGCTAATGGATAATCACAGTCAGGAACAGCTAATTGGTGCATTTCTGTATCCATTTCCCCTGGATCAACCATATTTACACGTATATTTGTTGAACTTAATTCATCTGCCCAGGTTTCGGTGAGACCTTCAACAGCAAATTTAGAAATACCGTATGCTCCCCAGCCTGCATAGCCCACATTCCCTGCTTCTGAAGTAACATTAATAATAGAGCCTTGGTTTCGCTGCAGCATTCCAGGAATCACTCTTCTTGTTACAAGGAATGGTGAGATTGAATTTACTCGTAATACTTCAGCAAAGTCTTCTTCCGGATAATCGAGCAATAGCGGCATTGGACTTGGTCCGAGAATCGAAGCATTGTTTATGAGAATATCTATTTGACCAAAAGCATCCTCTGTCATGGCAACAAACCTTTCTACATCTCTGGTTAGTGAAATATCTGCCGTTACAGCAAGCACTTCAGCACCTAACGCTTCTGCTTCTTCTTTAACTTTTAATAACCCTTTCGATGTTCTCGAACAAATCGCTAACAGAGCCCCTTCTTTTGCAAATGCTAATGTTAATGCTCTTCCTAAGCCTTTAGAGGCACCTGTAATCATAACTACTTTTTTCATCTTAATCGCTCCTTTAAGGGTTTCACTTGATGTCTTTAGCTTAAAGGATTTTGGAAATACTTCCCTCCGAAAAAAGCTTGAACTTTATCTACAACTTTAGGATGAGAAAAATAGAATGACGTTGAAATACAAGAATTATACGCCAAAAAGGACCTCATGAAGTTTATGAGGTCCGAAATTTTATTGGAAACGGAACTATGGGCTTCATGAAGTGTTTATGAAGCCTAAAATCTTATTGAAAACGGAAAAATGGGCTTCATGAAGCGTTTATGATGCCCGAAATCTTATTGAAAACGGAAAAATGGGCTTCATGAAGCGTTTATGATGCCCGAGATCTTTTGGATACGAATAAATGGGCTTCATGAAGCTTCCATGAAGCCCAAAATTCTTTCGGGTTAACGATATTGGTTCTCATATATCATATTCCAAACTAATTTTTACCTTTTATGAGAATTATTCTTGCATCGAATAAGGTTTAAAGGTTTCTAGTACTTCTACATAACGGTCTCTTGTTTTAATAGGGATACCTTGAATCAGTTCTTCTTGCTTTTTACTTTCGAGTTTTTTTACATCAATCTGAAAAAAAGATTGAATGATTCGGGATGGATCAGGACGGCCATTATAGATAGTCAATACGCCGTCGTCAGTTATTCCAAAATAGCCATTCGCTTTTAGTAATGGAGATATATCATCCACCTGTTTTCTAAAAACCATGGTAGATTCATCAATATCTACTAACTGCCATTGATCATACTTGGCCCAAAAGTTTTCAATAGACCAGTAAGAATCAAGAACAACTTCCTCACTTATTTCTCCATCTAGATAGATTCTTTCCAAAATAATGGTCAGGTGCTGAGGTTCCGACTTTTGCTGATCCTGATGGTTTTCCATTTGTTCGGCGAAACCAGTTATTACTATCCCTGGCACTGTTCCGATAGACATGAAGAGAACAACTGTAACCAAGGCTAACCAAAGCCGATACTGAGCTACCCAATTGAACCTCATGCATAATCACCTCTTATTATTAGAGATCTACTTTGCTTCAGTACTAGTTTAGCCTTTATTTCCCTTTTTATCCTTTATGGTAGAAATGAAAAAGACAAAGCCCGTTTTCAGCTTTGTCTCTTACATTTTTATTTTTGAGGTTTACGACTATTTGGTTCTAATGGCTGCGAATCATTGTTTCTGTTACCTTCACGTCCTAGCGCCCCATCATCAATTATGACCTGAACAGATTTCCCACCGGATAATGGCTGGACAGCGTCTCGGATAGCTCTTTTTGTTTCTTCCGTATGCTTATTGTTTTCTAGCTTAACGGAAACCATAACGTAGTTTCCATATAGAACGGAACGGACTTCTCGGACATTTTCAACGTCTGATACTCTGCTTTTAATTCTTTCGGTTATACGATCCTGAGATTCAGGTTTTGTTGTCGTACCTGTGGTCCCAAGTCTTTGATTTAAATGACCATGATAATTTGCGTCACTCGTACTAAACTGATTATCTCTTTGGAAAAAGTTATGGTCATGGTTTGCGAGCGGTTTTGTTGGGTTCGGTGGATTTCCATTTTCATCTCTGTTGCTAAACCGCTTCCTTCGTTCTTCATTATTTGCTTGGTTTTCTACACCAAGAGTGTGATCCATTAATTCTGTGAATGGACCATCATTGTCCCCTGGCATACCATTGGTGCCATTTTTATGATTTTCATCGGAATAGTAACCCACCGGCTGTCCCATGCCTTTGTTATCTTTGTCCATAGCAGCACGGTTATCATTTCCGCAACCTGACAGCCCAACAGCTAGTAAGGCGGACAGAGGAATTATCCACTGTTTCAAGTTCAAATGAAAAACCCCCTCTAGGATGCATGAGCATAAATAAATATGCTCATGGTTAGGTTGTGAGCTCCTGAGGGGATTTATTCTGCCAGAATAGACCATGTAAATTAGTTTGTTATCACTTTTAATCCTTCAATAAATTTTTTCCGTGAATAAAACTGGCCAATGGTTAATTCCATGATTTGTTTATATTTTTGATGATCTCTATACGAACCTTCACGAATAAGCCTGTTCCATTCCCGAAATATATCTGCAGGGTATGCTAATGCGTATACAAACGCCTTCTTTTTCAAAAGTTCTTCATATTGTGAATATCGAGCGAGCCGTTCAAAAGACCAATCGAGACTGGGAAGAATTCGATTGGCATATTGCAAATAATCTAAGCACGCTGGACCAATACTAATTAAATCAAAATCAATTAGATTCAATACACCATTGGCATCACGCAAGAAGTTATGATGTGCAACATCTCCGTGAAGAATACAAAATGGTTCATTTAGGTACAGAGATCGATTATTATCCATCCCACTTAGGGACCATTTAGCCCAACCGATCATTTCTTCCAATATTTTATCACTAATAAAATATTTCAAAGTAGAGATGTTTGATGTGAACGTTTTACCTCTGTCTCTCCATTTTTCAATAATAGCCCCTTTTGGAATCAGCGTTCGATAACGTGACTCAAAGGATGACGTTACTTGATGAAACTGCTCTAGAAGTTCAAGTCCCTCCTGCCGATTTTTCTGGGATTGAAATGAAAAAGGGATTTTATTTGGGGTAATGTACTCCATACATCCAAAATAGGTCCCCTCAAAAAAGAGTGGTTCTTTTATTTCGGGATGTACAAAAAGATAGGTTTTTAAAAAGCCTTCTTTTCTTAGGGTTGAAGTAAATGCTTCCTGAAGACGAAGCCGTTTATTAGTATGAAACCCTTTAAGCATATACGAACCTTTTTCTGTTCTTATCAAAATTACACTTTTCCGATAGGGCACCATTTCCACAATAGTTTCTCTAAATTGGGAACGCAAATAAGAGAGGAGACGAATGAAATAATCATCGTCTCCTTTTTGATTAAAAGTCATACTCATTGCTTTCATCTTCATCGTACCGCATCATTCCATCCATGGGACCCATTCCATAAGGGTTCATAAATGGCGGCTGTGCTACGTTTGTTGGTCCTGTATATGGTGCGCTATATATCGGAGGTGTGGGCGGAATAAAAGGCTGCTGCGGCATTGCCTGTGGTTTTGGTCCGCCACAGCCACAGTCACCACCTGCTCCTGCTGGCAAGCCTCCCTGAACAGGAAATTGCTGCGGCATTGATGGCATTTGACCGCCTCCATAAGACATTCCCATATCAGGTGACTCAAAGTCTTGAGCTCCCATTACCTGTGGTGCGGGACCCATTTGTGGGTAACCAAAAGGCATTTGTCCATATGGTGCGCCCATTCCTGGCTGACCAAATCCTGCCATTTGGCCTCCCATTCCTGGCTGACCAAATCCTGCCATTTGGCCACCCATTCCCGGCTGGCCGAAGCCTGCTCCCATTTGGCCTCCCATTCCTGGTCCGCCGAAGCCTGCTCCCATTTGGCCTCCCATTCCTGGTCCGCCGAAGCCTGCTCCCATTTGGCCTCCCATTCCTGGTCCACCGAAGCCTGCTCCCATTTGGCCTCCCATTCCTGGTCCGCCGAAGCCTGCTCCCATTTGGCCTCCCATTCCTGGTCCACCGAAGCCTGCTCCCGTTTGACCTCCCATTCCTGGTCCACCGAAGCCTGCTCCCATTTGGCCTCCCATTTCTGGTCCACCGAAGCCTGCTCCCATTTGGCCTCCCATTCCTGGTCCACCGAAGCCTGCTCCCGTTTGACCTCCCATTCCTGGTCCACCGAAGCCTGCTCCCATTTGACCTCCCATTCCTGGTCCACCGAAGCCTGCTCCCATTTGGCCTCCCATTTCTGGTCCACCGAAGCCTGCTCCCATTTGGCCTCCCATTCCTGGTCCACCGAAGCCTGCTCCCATTTGACCTCCCATTCCTGGTCCACCAAAGCCTGCTCCCATTTGACCTCCCATTCCTGGCTTACTTTGATCAAACGATCCTTGATATGTGGCTGCTGGCGAGCCTACTGGCACTTCGGAACTTTCTTCGAAATAAGACATTTGATCCTCTGCGGGCATTTGGCCAAACCCTGCCGGCATCTGGCTACCCATTGGCATTTGACTCATTCCTGGCATCTGGCCGCCCATTGGCATTTGATCCATTCCTGGCATCTGGCCGCCCATTGGCATTTGATCCATTCCTGGCATCTGGCCGCCCATTGGCATTTGATCCATTCCTGGCATCTTGCCGCCCATCGACATTTGACCCATTCCTGGCATTTGGCCGCCCATTGGCATTTGATCCATTCCTGGCATCTGGCCGCCCATCGGCATTTGACCCATTCCTGGCATCTGGCTGCCCATTGGCATTTGACCCATTCCTCCAGGCATTTGACCATAACCTCCATGCATTGGGGTTGTCGTTGGTAATTGCGGCATAAAGGATGAAGATTCATCATCAAATCCATGTGGCATATATCCCGCACCTGCTACGCCTGGCATTTGTCCAGGTTGACTTGGAAACATATTTGGCACCTGTGGCATTGCCACTCCTTGAACTTGAGGATATGGCATAAACGACATAGGTGGACATGGAGGCGGCGGACACCATACCGGCGGCGGCGGGCAAAATCCTGATCCAGGCATTATTGGTGATATAGGTACACAATAATCCTGTGGCATTTGCTGCTGTACAGGAAGCTGGTTCCCCATTGGAGCTTCTTGTACCGGCATGACTGGGTTTTCTTTTATCGGTTCTTTAACGGGTTCTTTAATTTCAGGAAGTATGTTTGCTGGTTTTGGCGGCAGCTGAGGCTGTTTAACCTCCATATTAGTCATGTTGTTTAAATAATAATTGTTAATATCGATTTCTGGGATGATTTGCAGGGGCATTTTTGGAGTAAATGGTGTTTTAGGTACTTCTTTTATTGGTGCTTCTTTTATTGGCGCTTCTTTAATCGGCATTTCTTTTACAGGTTGTTCTTTAATTGGTACAGTTTTGATTGGTACTTCTTTTATTGGCATTTCTTTAATCGGCATTTCTTTTACAGGTTGTTCTTTAACTGGTGCAGTTTTGATTGGTACTTCTTTTATTGGCATTTCTTTAATAGGAGCCTCTTTAATTGGCGCTTCCTTAATAGGCGCTTCTTTTATTGGGGCTTCCTTGATAGGCACTTCTTTTATTGGGACCTCCTTTTTTGGAGCTGGTTTAATCGGCATTTCTTTTGGCTTCTCTTTGGTAAACGGTTGCCCAGCAATCGGCATTTCTTTCTTGGCGCCTAAGTTGATTGTGGCTCCCGGCTTTGTTCCCATCGGCGCTTCTTTTTTTATATTTCCACCTGTGGTTGGGACTTTTATTTTCATACCGGGCATAATCATATCAGGGTTGCTGAGCTGTGAATTCATCTTTTTCAGCTCTTCAAAATTCACGCCGTACTTCTTGGCGATTTTCCAAAGAGTATCCCCTTTCTGTACGATATGGATCTTCACTCTGATTTCCCTCCTATGCATAAGTCCATATATTCTATGTGATGATAGGCAAAGTGCTAACATTCTTCAGAAAAACTTATGCTATTTTTCCCAAAAATATGAATCAACCATTCCTAAAATAAAAATAGATGCAATTTGTGAAATTGCATCTATCCTTATCATTACGCATTTTTTAACATACGTTCAAGGGCTAATTTTGCATTTTCAGCAATATCAGCTGACACTTTAATCGTATTATTTGTTTCTTCTAGTGTATTCAAACTCCATACTAAATGGGGCAGGTCAATACGGTTCATTGTTAAACAAGGACACATTGCAGGGTTTAAAGAAATAATTTTTTTATCAGGGTGATTCTGAATGAGGCGATTAACTAGATTCATTTCTGTTCCGATCGCCCACTCAGAGCCGGGCTCCGCTTTTTCAATCGCATTAATGATATAACTCGTTGAACCAGCCATATCAGATAACCCCACAACTTCACGTCGGCACTCAGGGTGAACAATGATTGTCATGTTAGGATATTGGTTCCTAGTTTCATGGATATTCTGAACCGTAAAGTTCTCATGTACAGAGCAGTGACCCTTCCAAAGGATAACCTTTATTTTTGAAGTATCGCCTTCGTATTCGAGCTTATTCGTAATCGGATTCCAAACGGCCATTTCATCTAAACCTATCCCCAAGTCATAAGCGGTATTTCGACCTAAATGCTGATCAGGTAAAAATAAGATTCTTTCTTTTTGCGTGAATGCCCATTTAACCATAGTTTCTGCATTTGAAGAGGTAACACATGCACCTCCATGAGCCCCAACAAAAGATTTAATTGCTGCAGTAGAATTCACATATGTTAATGGAAGAATAGTGTCACCAAAGATTCCCTGAAGGATTTCCCAGGCCATTTCGGTTTGGTCGAGGTCTGCCATGTCGGCCATTGAACAGCCTGCACGCATGTCTGGGAGAATAACCTTTTGATTATCATTTGTTAGAATATCAGCCGTTTCTGCCATAAAATGAACACCACAGAAAACAATATATTCTGCTTCAGTGTTTTCAGCAGATAATTGTGCCAGTTTTAAGGAATCACCGGTTGCGTCGGCGAACTGAATCACTTCATCTTTTTGATAATGATGACCGGGAATAAAAAGTTTAGAGCCCAATTTGTTTTTCACTTCTATTACTCTAGCCTCTAACTCTTCCTTTGACATTTGTTTATATTTTTCAGGAATCATCTTGTTCTTTTGCATGGCCGCTAAAATGCTCATCTTTGTTCCTCCCCTTCCCTAATTAGAACTTTTACACTTATATCGAGTGCTTTGTATGAATGTGTTAAGAAACCTAGTGAAATATAATCCACACCTGTATCGCGATAACTAGCTAAATTGCTTAATTGTATACCGCCTGAAGCTTCGGTTATAAATCCTGAAGGAACTAATTTAATTAGTTCTTTAATCTCTTCTGGTGTACGATTATCAAACATAATTACATCTGCTCCAGCATTTACGGCTTCTCTCACTTGTTCCTCTGTTTCAACTTCTACCTCTACCTTCACCATATGACCGGCTTTTTTTCGAACACTTTCAACTGCATTTGTAATCGAACCTGCAAACGAAATATGATTATCCTTAATCATGATCCCGTCGTATAAACCGAAACGATGATTAAAGGCTCCCCCAGCAGTAACGGCATATTTTTCAAGCATTCTTAAGCCGGGTGTCGTTTTTCGCGTATCACAGATTTTGGTATGGCCACTGTCCAATGTGGCAACAGCTTTACGTGTAAGGGTCGCTATCCCGCTCATTCTTTGGACCAGGTTAAGGACAACCCTTTCTCCTTTTAGTAAATCCGCTATTTTTCCAGAGGCTGTTGCAAGCTTCTGGCCATATTCAATGTTTTGACCATCGTTCACAAACAGTTCCGTTTGAATCTCATTATTCAAAAGTTTAAAACCCGTTTTAATAATCTCTTCTCCACAGAAAATTCCGTTATCCTTTGAGAGAAAGACGATTTCCCCATTTGTATCATCTGCAAAAATTAAATCGGTGGTAATATCCTGCTCTCCAATATCCTCAATAAAAAATTGCTCAAGTAGCGAGCGCAGTTTCAATGTATTCATGGTTACTCTCCATTCCCCGGCTATTTTTATGATTGATCGTTTTGTTTAACCAATAATGTTCGTCTTCAACAGGATAGTCACTTCTAAAATGACCGCCACGGCTTTCTGTCCGTTTTAACGCAGCTTCGGTAATTAAGTTTGCGTTAATCAGCATAAAAATCTTCGTCATTTCTTCAATAGAATAAAGTTCAAGATTATTTATTTGGCATACGTTAAAGCTATCTAACCATACTTTCTGGTTTCTAAGATTAGCCTCATTTCGTATAATACCAACCCGCTCCATCATCGTATCTTTAATTTCTTGTAAGTCTGGCAGGATTACCTTTTCTTGCGGAGTATATGGACGAGAGAACGCTGTACCCAGGAACTCAACCTGCTGGGTCTGATTCAGCCAATTAGATAATTTTTCTCCCATATAGAGCCCTTCTAATAAAGAGTTACTTGCAAGACGGTTAGCACCATGCAATCCAGTGCAGGCAGCTTCACCAATGGCAAACAGCCCCTTTATTGAAGTCCTGCCAAATAAATCTGTTTTAATTCCCCCCATTAAAAAATGACTGCCGGGGGCAACTGGAATTCTCCCATCTGATAACTGAAGACCGTTATCTTCACAAATAGCTGTGATGGACGGGAATCTTTGCTTAAAGTTTTCTATTTTACTTATATCTAAATATACTTTGTATCCGTTTTTAAGATATTCATAGATTTTTTGCGATACAACATGTCTTGGGCCCAGATCTTTGAGTGGGTGGACGCCTTCCATTATCGGAGTTCCATCTTCAGTAACAAGCACGGCACCTTCGCCGCGCACCGCTTCAGAAATGAGCCCTTTTGTTTCACCGTTTAGGTATAAAAGTGTAGGGTGGAACTGGATAAACTCCATATCGACGACCTCTGCACCTGCTAAATAGGCCATTGCAATCCCATCACCGCTGACGGTCTCAGCATTTGACGTATAGGTGAACAATTGACCGCAGCCGCCTGTCGCTAGGATTGTATTCCTGCTATAGTAGTTCTTTTGTGTACCATCAGGCATTTTAGCTTTTACGCCAATGCAGCGCTTCTCCGAATTCAGTAATAATTCATATGCAAAAACTTCTTCCTCAACGGTGACATTTTCCTTCAGCGTGCCAATAAGGTACTCGACAACATTTTTTCCCGTCGCGTCTCCGCCTCCATGAACAATGCGCTTTTCGCTATGTGCCCCTTCCATTCCAAGCAGCAATTCACCATCTTGATTTTTATCAAAAACAGATCCTTGTTCAGAGATGAACTTAATCAATCTAGGTGCAGCATGAATGATTTGTTCCACAGCCTCTTGATTATTGTGATATCTTCCTGCTTCAAATGTATCAGCAATATGTTTATTTGGGTGATCATGCTCGCCGATAGCCGCGGCAATACCGCCTTGAGCCAGATAAGAATTGGCTGTTCTAATTTTTGCCTTTGTGAGTATCCTCACATTTAAATCCTTATTTAAAAGCGAGGCTAACTGCAGTGCAGCGATCCCACTTCCTAAAATTAACACATCATCATTAATTGTCATCTTGAGTCCTCCTGGATTAACAGGTGTCTTGACATCTATATTTACATAGAATTAAACTAAATACAAGATTTTTTTACGAAAAGCGGAAGCGCCCTGGTCAGCGGCGTATGGCCTGGAGCTCTCCAACTGAGATAAAGGAAACACGAAGAGCTGTTGGCGATTCGATGTTGACTTATCGTAGGGCGGAGAGCGAAGGACACTAGCCGTTAGGGCGCTGGAGCTAGACAAGAATATGAGAATTGGAGATTGCTAATGATATATTTTGATTTCGCAGCCACTACCCCGTTAGATGCAGAAGCAGCAGAGGTTTTCGTTCAGGCTTCAACTGAGTTTTTTGGGAATTCAAGCTCGCTTCATGATATCGGCGGGCAGTCACAGGACTTATTAGAGAATTGCCGGGAAGAGCTGGCAATTCTATTGGGTGTAAATAAAAAAGGTCTGTATTTTACAAGCGGTGGTTCCGAGGGAAATTTTTTAGCCATTGAGGCACTGTTGTCTGCTCCCAAAAAAGCTGGGAGGCACATCATAGCTGGGATGGCCGAGCATTCCTCCATCCACGGTGTCCTCAACCGGTTAGACGGATACAGCATTACTTATTTACCGCTCAATGCTTCTGGTCTCATTGACTTGGAGGTATTGGAACGATCTATTACGCCTGAAACAGTTTTAGTCACTGTACAGCATGTTAATTCTGAAATGGGAACCATTCAGCCAGTTGAAGACATATCTCGTATATGCAAGGAGCATGATATCCATTTTCACAGTGATTTTGTTCAATCATTTGGAAAAATCGACTTAAAAAAGATTGCACCACTCGTAAGCAGCTTCTCTTTTTCTGGTCATAAAATTTATGGCCCTAAAGGGATTGGCGGCGTTTATATAAATCCAGCAATTGCTTGGAAAGCCTTCTTTCCAGGTGGTTCGCATGAAAGAGGATTTAGACCTGGAACGGTGAATGTCCCTGCTATTGCTTCTATGACTGCAGCTGCTCAAAAATTAAATGACCAACTTGTACAAAGCCAAGAACGATTTTTAGAGCTGCGTGCGATTTTGGTGGATTCGCTTAACCCTATTAAGGAGTATGTGCATGTTCATCAAGCTGAAACAGGCTCCCAGCTGCCATCTATTGTTGGCTTAAGGATTTCTGGTATCGAGGGTCAATGGATGATGCTTGAATGTAATCGCTATGGATTCGCGATTTCAACTGGAAGCGCCTGTCAAATTGGCATGCAGTCTCCGGCAAAAGTGACGCAGGCATTAGGGTTAAGCTCCCACGAGGCAAAAGAATTTATCCGTATTTCGTTTGGAAAGACAACCAAGAGGGAAGATGTAGTAAAGCTTGGGGAAACTATTGTAGATATCGTAAAAAAATTTAAACTATAGAACTATGGTAAAATAGGGTAGAACTACGAGGAGGTAAGTATGGCTGAACAAAAAAAAATTCTTGGCGATGAGCGGAGAGCCCTTATCCTGCAGCTTCTAAAAGACAGTCCTGTACCGCTTACAGGAAGCGAGTTAGCAGCACGAACAAACGTAAGCAGGCAGGTGATTGTCGGGGATATTACACTCCTTAAAGCAAAAGAGGAGCCAATCATTGCAACAAGTCAAGGTTATTTATATTTTAAGCAAAACACAGGCGTGCCCACATTCGAACGCATTATCGCCTGCAAACACTCACCAGATGATACGGTAAAGGAACTCAATTTAATGGTGGACCACGGTGTTCTAGTAAAAGATGTTAAAATAGAGCATGCCGTTTATGGGGATTTAACTGCCTCAATTATGGTTTCCAATCGTCAAGAGGTGAAACAGTTCATGGATAACATCCAAAATACAAAGGCATCGTTATTATCGGTATTAACTGGCGGCATTCATCTTCACACGATTGCTGCGTCATCAATGGAAACTCTAGACAAAGCGGAAGGGGCTTTGAAGGAAGCTGGATTTTTGATTGAGGCATAAATGATTCTCCCTCGAATGTAAAGTTTCTTTTACAAAAAATTATGGAATGGATAATGTCGTTATTTCATCGACTTCGCAATTATGGGAAAAATACCCGGGGAATTGTTCCCTTATTTCATCAACTTATGACTTATGGGAACAATAACTTGAGTATTGTTCCCTTATTTTATCCACTCAGGATTTACGGGAACAATAACTAGAGTATTGTTCCCTTATTTCATCCACTCACGATTTACGGGAACAATAACCAGAGTATGGTTCCCTTATTTCATCCACTCACGATTTACGGGAACAATAACCAGAGTATGGTTCCCTTATTTTATCCACTCAGGATTTACGGGAACAATAACCAGAGTATTGTTCCCTTATCTTATCAACTCACGATTTACGGGAACAATAACCAGAGTATTGTTCCCTTATTTTATCGACACACGATTTACGGGAACAATAACCAGAGTATTGTTCCCTTATTTTATCCACTCACGATTTACGGGAACAATAACGGCTCCAGTATCCGTACAGTACAAAAAAAGTACCGAGCTCAGTAAGTGCTGGTACTTTCCATGTTATTTAATCATTTTAGATGGGTAGCTTCCTAACAATGTAACTCCGCATCCTAGTGCTTCGAGCTCGGCCATTGCGCCTGGAATTAACACTTCATCAAGCTTCATTTCCAAATCAATAATAAAGAAATAATTTCCAATTCCTGTTTTCATCGGTCTTGATTCGATTTTGGACAGGTTTATTTTTCGCCAGGCAAAGGCAGAGAGTACCATATGCAATGTCCCGGCCTTATCTGTTGGCAGCGTGACCATCAAGGTCGTCTTATAATGCGATGATCCGCTTAGCTCTTCAAAATCAAGTTCCTTATTTGAAAGAACGAAGAAACGTGTATGATTGTGATCGAAATCATGAATATCCCTTTGTACAATCGACAAACCGTATTCTTCTGCCGCCAATTCATTCGCAATCGCGGCAACACGTAATTCAGGCTGGTCCATTACCATTTTGGCTGCTGCAGCCGTAGAACTGACACTCTCATAAGGAATCCCGTTTAACTGAGTGTGCAGAAACTTATGGCATTGGGCAATTGCATGCGAGTGACTATACACCTTAGTAACATTCTGCCAATTTCCACAATTATCCGGGTGGACCATTAAATGCTGCTTGATTGGGATGGTAATTTCCCCGACAATCGGTAATTGTACCACATGCGTTAAGTAATCAATTGTAATATTAACGGTACCTTCAAGGGTATTTTCAATTGGAACGACCGCTATTTCTACCTTTTCACTTACGGCAGCATCCATGGATTCGGGAATGGTCCGAAATGGTTCAAGCTCAAATCCAGGAAAAACCTTTTTCACCGCTAATTCGGTGAATGTTGCTTTTGGTCCTAAAAAACCAACTCTCATGATTTCATACACTCCCTAACAAAAATCTCTCTCTGCTGTAAAAAATCCAATTATGCTCCTGTTCCAAGTACTTCAACTTTTTCTACGAATTCAAGCTTACGCAGTTCTGAAAGCAGTTCATCTATATCTGTAGAAATCTCGGTGGTATTCAACGAAAGTGTAACGTTTGCTCTTCCTTGCAATGGGATCGTTTGATGAATGGTCAATACATTGCACCCGGAAGAAGCAACTACACTAAGAAGCTTAGACAAAGTGCCTGAACGATCTTCCAGATGAAAAAAGAGCGTGACTAATCGTTCCTTTACAATCGTGGAGAATGGAAATACTGTGTCCCTATACTTATAATAGGCACTTCTGCTTAAGTCTACTTGCTGGACTGCATCCCAAATAGACTCAGCCTTACCCCTTTCGAGCATTTCCTTTACATCGAGTGTTTTCTTCATCGCTTCAGGCAAGACGTCTTCTCTTATCAAGTAAAATTTTTTGTCAAATTTTTCATTCTTCATCTCTCTACCCACCCGATTTGAAAAGCGCAAGCGCCCGTATATTGAAATCGGGGCGCTCTAGCTAGAATTTCTCAAAGACATGTTTGTATCTATTCAACAAATTCAAATTCGAAGTCTAATAATTTAACCGTATCCCCGTCTTTTGCACCTTTTTGTCGTAAGGCCTCGTCCACCCCTAAACCACGAAGCTGTCTGGAAAAACGACGAACCGATTCTTCTGTCTGGAAGTTGGTCATCTTAAATAATTTTTCAACCTTTTCTCCCTGAATAACAAATGAGCCATCTGGTTCTCTTGTAATATAGAATGCCTCAGGATCTGCCTCATGTTTATAAAGAACGCGGTTAATACCTGTTTCTTCTTCTTCATGCTCAAGTGGAAATTCTGGAGTTTCCTCAATTTTATCTGCAATCGCAAATAAAAGCTCTCGCAGACCTTTTCTAGAAATGGCAGAAATCGGGAAAATAGGGAAATCTTCCTGAAGACGGTCTTTAAACCTTTGTAGATTTTCTTCTGCTTCCGGCATGTCCATTTTATTCGCAACAATAATTTGTGGACGCTCTGTTAAGCGAAGGTTATACTCTTCTAGCTCTTTATTGATGGTTAGATAATCCTCATAAGGATCGCGTCCTTCCATCGCAGCCATATCAATTACATGAACGATAACGCGTGTTCGTTCAATATGACGTAAGAATTGATGTCCTAGTCCGACACCTTCACTTGCACCTTCAATCAATCCTGGAAGGTCTGCCATAACGAAGCTTCTGTTATCCTCCGTTTCCACCATCCCAAGGTTTGGTACGATCGTTGTAAAATGGTATTCAGCAATTTTAGGTTTTGCTGAAGAAACGACCGATAATAATGTTGATTTTCCTACACTTGGGAAACCGACTAATCCAACGTCAGCAAGCAGCTTTAACTCAAGAATAACATCACGTTCTTGTCCTGGTTCACCATTTTCAGCCAGCTCTGGCGCCGGATTTGAAGGTGTCGCAAAACGGGAATTTCCTCTTCCTCCACGTCCGCCCTTGGCAATGACTGCACGTTGACCATTCTCAACAAGATCGGCAATAACTTCTTTGGTTTCTGCATCCATAACCACAGTGCCTGGTGGTACCTTAACAATCATGTCTTTTGCGTTTTTCCCGTGCTGATTTTTGGACATGCCATGCTCACCACGGGGAGCTTTCCAATGGCGCTGGTAACGGAAATCCATTAATGTACGCAAGCCCTCATTTACTTCAAAAACAACATCGGCACCCTTACCACCGTCTCCGCCAGCAGGTCCGCCCATTGGAACATATTTTTCACGACGAAAAGCGACCATTCCATTACCGCCGTCTCCGCCTTTTACATAAATCTTGGTTTGATCGACAAACATTTAAATCCTCCTGATTTGACTGATAAACGACGAATTAAAAGCCTGCCTACTGACCTGACATAAAGACTTCTAACCCAAGTTCGTTCTCTGAGAATTCCCTTACTGTAACTTCGATTTCAGAATAGTTCAGGAATTGTTCAATCAGTTCTTTTTTTATTATTATCCCGCTAAAATCGAAAAAGAAACGAACTCCATTTGATTCTGGTTGAATTGTGATTGATAAATGATTTTCTTGAAAGGCCTCAATTGCCTGATCCAAACAAATAAAAAACGATTTTGTCCAATTCGACAGAATACTATCATTTATTTCCACTGCCTCTAAATCGTTTAGAACCTCATATTCAAGCTGAAATAAATGGTTTTCCCAGTTCGATTTTAAAAGCAAGGAGGCAAACATTGGCAAATGAAAATTCGACAGCTTTGCTTCATGCTGTGCCTCAATTACGATTTCATTTATGTATGCTTTTGCCCGGTCAATTCTATTTAAATCTAAGTTGCCTTTGATTAACTGCAGCCTATTCAGCCAATCATGCCGTGAGTGCCGCAGCACTTCAACGATATCCCATTCTTTGTCCATAATCGCACTCCTAGCTTAAGTGTCGAAAAAACTATTTTCTGTTAGTATATCAAAAAAGTTCACATGAGTAAGCAATTTTGCGCGAATGTTTTCCAATTGAGGCAGTATGAGGCTAATTTGGGAGGCCAAAATGGGGTTTCAACTGGATAATTTTTCCTAAATATTCAAAAAAGAAAACCCTAACCAATCAGGTTAGAGTTTTCACTGAAAGCTTACGCTTCTTGAGCTGTTGGATAAACACTTACTTTTTTACGATCACGACCTAAACGTTCGAATTTTACAACGCCGTCGATTTTCGCAAATAGAGTGTCGTCACCGCCACGGCCTACGTTTTCACCTGGATAAATCTTTGTACCGCGTTGACGGTAAAGGATTGAACCACCAGTTACGAATTGACCATCTGCACGCTTAGCACCAAGGCGCTTTGCGATAGAGTCACGTCCGTTCTTTGTAGAACCTACTCCCTTTTTAGATGCAAACAACTGAAGATCTAATTTTAATAACATGTATTCCACCTCCTACTTTTTGAAGGTAATTTTTATGTGTTCTCCGTACTCTTCTTCAATCGTCTTCAATGAAACGATCATACCTTCTAGAAGAAGCTGAACTTTCTCATTTATGTCTTCCGGAAGTTTATCTGGAACAACACAGCGGAGAAAGCCATCTCCTTGTTCTATCTCTGGTGTAACACCGGTTATGGCGTGCACAGCATTGATTGCGCCAACGGATACTGCAGAAGCGCCTGCACAGACGATATCCTTTCCCCGTTCAGCGAAGAATGCATGACCACTTATTATAAATGATTGAATTAAATCGGATTCAGAACGATTAATTGTAATAGATATCATCTATTGCCCAACACCTTACGCGTTGATCGCTTCGATCACAACTTTAGTGTATGGTTGACGATGACCTTGCTTTTTACGGTTGTTTTTCTTCGCTTTGTACTTGAAAACGATGATTTTCTTAGCGCGGCCTTGTTTTTCAACTTTAGCAGTAACAGTAGCGCCTTCAACTAATGGGCTTCCTACTTTTACGTTATCTCCGCCAACGAATAAAACCTTATCAAATGTAACTGTTTCGCCTGCTTCAGCGTTAAGCTTTTCAATGTAGATAGCTTGACCAGCTTCTACTTTCAATTGCTTACCACCTGTTTCGATAATTGCGTACATACTTGCACCTCCTTATAAACTCAGACTCGCCATAGACAGGCGCTTATGCAAAAGCATCAGACTTAATACCTGTTACGTGCGGTTGTAGCACGGGTGCTACAAACATAACATTGAAAAGTTTATCATGTTATGGGCGAAAGTGTCAATAGGATTCTCCAGCTTTTTGCGCGATCTCGTCATGATTCCCAAATTGTTTTATAACATAGTAAGGTACCGCAGATAATTGTATTGAGAAATATACTTTAAACTTCAGCCACTCTTCTATCATTTCAAGATGTGGTACAATCGCTTCTTTTACCTCTGCGGTTGTTTCAACTAATACGGCTTCAGCATCAGAATTTCGATGTTCTAACAATTCCCGCTCCAATCGGAATGCAACACTATCTGCACTTACTATTTTTCCTGTACCATCACAAACATGGCATTTGACTTGAAGCGCCTCTGAAAGCGAAACTTTGGTTTTCTTCCTTGTTAGCTGCAGGATACCGAGTGAGGTAAAACCAATAATTTTTGTTCTGATTTTATCCTTTTGAAACTCTTTCTCTATAGTTTCTTGTATGTAACGCTTGTCCTTTTCGTTTTTCATATCAATAAAATCAATAAGCACAATCCCGCCAATATCACGAAGCTTCAGCTGGCGGGCAATCTCAATTGCCGCTAGGGTATTGGTTTTTACTACTGTATCCTGATAATCATTTTTACCGGAAAACTTCCCTGTATTTACATCAATGATGGTTAAGGCCTCAGTTTCATCAAAAATCAAATAAGCACCTTTGTCGAGCCATACAATACGTTTTAAGGCCTTATCAATTTCATGCTCGATTCGATGAACAGTAAAAATATTTTCTTTCCCATTATAATAGGTAATTTTTAGATTAGAACTTCTTGATTCGATTGCTTTTCTCAATTCCAAATCATCAACAAATACTTCACCAGAACTCATTTCCATTATCGCTTCATTAACCAATTCAATGAATGTATCATTTTGATATAGAATTCCCGGTCTTTTTAACGCTGCCGCTTTCTCGTAAATTTCGGCAAATTGACTTCTTAGAGTACTTAATTCCTTTGTAATTTCCTCTTCCGAAACAGAATTGCTTGAAGTACGAAAAATAAGCCCTTCATCTTCAGTTTTCAGTTTCATCCCTAAACGACGAAGTTGTTCCTTTTCATTCACGATTTTTTTAGAGACCGCGACATAGCGGCCTTGCGGCATATATATAAGGTTGACTCCGTTTATTTCAATAATTCCTGTTACTCTTGCCCCTTTTGGACCGGTTGCATCCTTATCCACTTGGACCATTAATTTTTGGCCTTGGTGGACAAAGGAGGATACACTTTTCTTCTCCTTATCGATAGTCCGCTCTGGTGATAATACATAGGAAACAAGCACATCACGATGTAGATAGGCATTTTTCTCTTCGCCAATATCGATAAAGGCGGCATTCATTCCAGGAAGAACCTTTGTAACAGTCCCATAATAAATATTACCGACCAGAGATCGCTGCTCTGGCCGGTCATGTATAATTTTTTCAACTATATTGTCCCTAACGTAAGCAAATCTTTTTTCCCTTGAAACTGCATTGATAATTAACTTTTCCAAACCAATATCCTCACTTTTAACTAATTAGTACTATTATACCTAATTAGTAAGAAAAGAGAAGGTCGCTGATTTTATCGGTTAATCGTTTTTCTGTAAAATAAGCATGCAGCAGTTCATTCTCATCCAACATCCCTTTTTCTTTGCCGTCACTTTCGACAATAATGGGGTGTTTACAGCCACGCTGGAATTTTTCCAATACGTCAATAAGCAAGTCTTGCTCATTGGCTTGAATCGGCTTCAAGGCTTGGAGTTCGCTTTTTTTACCATAATAGCGCTCGAGAAGGAATCTCATAAAAATATAGCGGCGCTGCTTCCATTCGTGGTAAAGCGAAAATAATAAAAATCCTACGATAATCCAGACATTTAATTGCTCCGGCGCAGATAGAAGGGTGACAAGTGAAAAGATTGCGATGCTGATAAAAGAAATGATTAACGTTAAACGATGTGCGCTTGGAAATGATTTTTTTAAGGAAAGAAACATAAATATTAACTTTCCGCCGTCGAGCGGCCAGACAGGAAACAGATTAAAAATAAAAATCATAACATTGTAGTGGAAAAATAATTGAAACAGATCTTCAGGTATGACATCAAAGGAGAATAGTACAAACGCTATCGCCACCATCCAAATATGCTGAATGGGTCCTGCGAGAACAACAATGGCCTCCTCCTTTAATGGCCGATTCCCATGCTCCTCCATTTCAGCCACTCCTCCAAAAGGGAGCAGGCTGATTTTTTTTATACGCCAAGAAAAAAAAGAAGCCGCAGCAGCATGCCCCATTTCATGGATAAAAATGATGCCGATTAACAGGCATACTTCGAGGAAATGTGCTGTAGCGATTGATATTGCGATGACGCCCCATAACAATGGATGAATATAGACCTGTTGTAATAAATTGATCGCTCTATTCAAAGCGAATCACCTGAATCGGATCGATGAAATCATCGCCTTTTTTGATAGAGAAATAATATCTGCCCTTTGTTTTGTCTTCCCCCGTTGATTCTGAAGCTGTACCAACTACAGTCTCCGTTTCAATAAATTCATATAAACTAACCTTAATTTCATTGAGATTACCGTAGGTAGATTGGGTTTGATCCGCGTGCTGGATAATGACGGTTTTACCCGTATCCTCTTTCACACCAGCAAACATGACATTTCCTTCTTTCATGGCTTCAACAGCAGCACCATTGGCTGTTTCAATCATAATGCCCTGTCCATTTTCCTCAAAGTTTTCGAGGACTTTCCCTGAAAACACAGGTATATCATGGTTTTTTTCGACTACGTTTTTCTCGCTGCCTTTTTCTTCTTCCGTAAAAGGCAATAGAGCTAATGGTTTTCCGAATTGGTCTTCGTACCATTTTGATACTGTGGCAAATTTAAAATCCTGCTCCATAGTTTTCATGACAAACTCTTTTGCTGGAGCAAATGTCGCCGAGTTTTCTCGAAACATAATAGCAATGACTAAAAATAAGACAGCAGATGCTAAAATCTTAAAGATAAAAACTTCCTTTTTAAACAATGGATGGGTCCCATCGTCCTTTCCTGGTTCGTAAGAGGAATAATGATCAAATCCGTATGTTTCATCATCCCCCGGCCATGAAATTTCACGCTGTGGACCTTTTTCTGATGACCCTTTTTCCTTTTTCCGCTTTGCGATTCGTCGCCGTATCTCCTCCGGTGTAGACCGCATTATACTCACCAACCCTTTAGACAGCTTTTTGTACAAGTTTATGAGGTTGTCCTCAAGAGTATGACTTTTAAGATTACTTTAAAAGTTTTTGGTTTTGTACGTGCACCATTTTCAGACGGCCGCTTTAGCAAGTCAGCATTAAGAAATACTAGAATCCGCTTCAAAATACCAGAAAAAAATTACTACTTTTAGTAGAAAATCAAATAGTTTTTACTGTTGTTTACACACTTAGCATAGTGCTATGTTTATGCCTAAGACAGCGCTCTCACAGATAATTGGTGGTTACTTGAAGATTTTCCGAGAGATTAGTAATTTACAAGCTTGAAAGTAAAACAAGTGATAAGGAGGAATTTTTGAAATGAGAAAAAAAATCGTAACATTAACACTACTAATCATAATCTCACTTGTAACAGGAACAATGATTGGTGCCAAATCATTATATCCTTCAAAACCTGTACCTACCAAAGAACGACACTCTATTTCTGAAATTATTCATCCTAGCAGCAAATGGGAAAAAGTAGCCACTGGCAGCGGATTTATGGAAGGAATTAATTTTGACCGTAACGGTCAAATATGGATGGTCAGCCCGGCTACTGGAGAAATTATGAAGGTTGAGGGCGATAAGGTTTCAATTGTTGAAAGGTATAAATTTCCGATTGGGGCAAAGTTTCATAAGGACGGACGCCTTTTTATCACTGATGGTACAGGAGAACTTTATGCTTATAACACCAAAACAGGAGAGCGTACAACCATTGTTAATTCATTCAACGGTTCACCTTTGAAAGGACTTAATGACTTGGTATTTGATGATGCGGGAGGGCTTTACTTTACCGAGCCATTTGGATCAAGTGTAACGAATCCTGCGGGCCGTGTCTTTTATTTGCCGCCAAACAGTACCGAGCCGCAGCTTTTTCAAGAGGGCATTGCTTATCCAAATGGTATAGCCATTTCTGCTGATGGACAGCGTGTGTATATCTCTGAATTTGCCAGCAACCGAATTATCTCCGTTCCAGCGAAGAACGCGAAAGACCAGCGGGAAATGGCATTTGCCTTCGCTCAGTTTGAAGGTGGAATTGGACCAGATGGATTAGCTGTGGATAAAGAGGGCAATCTTTATGTGGCACATTTCCAAGCTGGTGAAATTGTCGTTGTGGATGCGAGTGGATTTAAGTACGGTACGATTCGCCTGCCTGAAGATGCAGGTACATTTACTACTAATCTGACTTTCCATAATGGCTATCTATATGTGACAGAGTCATTGAAAAATGAAGTTTGGCGTATCAAGGTTAAAAAAGAAGGTTTACTGCCTTACGGTTTACAGTAAAAACTGAGCAGGAAATAGTAATCGCTCGCAACATATCTCTCGGATTTAAAAAGGCTGTCACAAAGCAACTGTTTTGTGACAGCCCTTTTTTTGTGTTTTGTACATTTTTTATTGGGTTTTGTACATTTTTCAAATGGTTTTGTACTTTTATACATATATTACCAAATTTACTTTCCAAGTTATTGATGGATAAGCCACACATTTTTATTGCTTATCCATATAATGTCTGTAAGTTAATTAAATAGAGGTGAATAATTTTGTCTACCAGTGACAATCATGATTCTTTTCGTGGTGATGTTTACGATTTAATTGAGTTAGAGCAATTATTAAAAGGTCCTCACCAAGTACTTTTTGAGGGTAAGAGTCCATACCAGGACGTACTCTTATTAGAAACGAAAAATATACGATTATACCGGAATGACCAATTAGTATGGAATAGCTTAGATGAACGAATCTATCATGAAGCTTTAGTCCACCCTGCATTTATTTTATCAGATAAGCACAAACGCGTTTTAATAATCGGGGATGAATGCGGATTGGCACTCCGAGAAGTCCTTAAATATCCGTGTGTATGCCACGTCAGTCAAGTATCCCTCTCTTGTCAAACCCTGGCAGCTGCCCAGCAAACACCTGAAATATCCGAAATAAATGAAGGTTCTTTTTTTGATAAACGCGTTCATTTCGCCCAAGGCACCATAAATGATTTCCTTTTAACGATTCAGCAGCCTTTCGATGTAATCATTGCCAATCTTCCAGATCCGGAAACCAAGCAATCAATCAAATTTTACACAAAAGAATTCTTTAAAAAATTGTCCAAACTCTTAACAGATTGCGGAATCATGGTTATCCAGTCGGCGTCACCTGAAGACGATCCTTTGATATTCTGGAGTATTGATAAAACATTACAGAGTGCCTCCCTGCACACTCTTAACTATCATGTTAATGTTCCTTGGTTTGGTGATTGCGGATTTCATCTTGCTGGAAAGAAAGTTTTAAAATGGAGTGATGAGAAAAAAACTTGTGTACCAAATCATTCTCTCCCTGAAAATCTAAAAACATGGTTTACTTTTTCGCAGCGAGTAAGGTCAGTAAAAAAACTAGCTGTAGTGAATTCTATAAAATCTTTAAATCTAACCAAACATTATTCAGACAAAGAGTATGACCCAGAGGACATGAAAGAACTTCGTCATCTGCTCTCTAACCCTCATCATGTACTATATGAAGGAGGAGCAAGAGGAGATACAGTAAAGGTTTTGGAAACAAGTGATGTACGTCTATATCTAGACAAGCAGCTTCAATTTAGTTCGTTAGATGAACAAATCTATCATGAAGCTCTTGTTCATCCGGCCCTTACCATGGTTAAAAAACGAGGACGTGTTCTGATTGCCGGAGGCGGGGATGGATTTGCGATTCGAGAGGTTCTTAAATACCCTGATGTACAGCATATTGACTTAGTAGACCTCGACCCATTAATGATTCACTTGGCGAGTAATATACCAAAGGTAGCCTCACTAAATCAACATGCACTTCACGATAAACGGGTATCCGTTCATCAAAAAGATATACAAGTATTCCAAAAAGAACAAAAAGTGCCTTATGATGTCATTATTGTCGACTTGCCAGACCCAGGCGATGAAATATTGAGCAGATTGTATACGGTTGAATTCTTTCGTAAATTATCCAATCTTCTAACTGAAGATGGTATACTTGTCTGTCAATCTCATTCACCTGAATATGCTCCCTTTGTTTATTGGAGCATTGGCTTATCGATAAAGGGAACCGGGATGCATGTTAGGAGTTACCATACTGCCGTTCCTTCGTTCGGGGATTGGGGATTTCATCTTGCTTCAAAAAAGCCGCTGTACTTACCAAATAAAAAACCAGCCATCCCCCATCAAACACTCCCTGAAGACCTTTCCACTTTATTTGTCTTTCCGTCAACATTCCGGTCAGTTCAGGAAAATTCACATATGAATACCTTATCGAACTTAAAATTGCATGAAATCTATAAGCAGGAACTTCGCAGGTAGCCTGCCAAAAATGCTCTACTCGAATACGCCGCACAACGAGTAGAGCCTCTTTTAGGATATTATTTTGAGAAAACATGGACAACCGTACAATTTATTTCTACGTAATCCCATACGATAACGTAAAGAAAAAACGGAGGGGAAGATGAGACGTTGACCAAAGAAGGTAAGCATATTATCATTGATGCATTTGAGTGCGAATCTCCACATTTAAATGACATGAAATTTTTAGAAGAAATGTGCACAAAGGCTGCTCTTGACGCAAATATGGAAATTTTGTATTCTTACTTCCACCCATTTGAACCACAAGGTGTAACCGGGGTGCTTGTTTTATCTACTTCGCATTTATCCATTCATACTTGGCCAGAAGAAAAGTATGTATCATTAGATTTTTATACGTGCGGGACGTTAGAACTCACACCTCAAGTGGAATTTCTTATAAAAGAATTGTCTTCCAAAAAGGCAATGGTATACTCCATTTCACGAGGTGTAACTTATCCTCAACTTATTCAATGTGAAGAAATAGGCGGTTAATACCGCCTATTTAACTAAGGTGAAAACATATGAGAACGAAAAATGTAAAGCCGTTTACTTATGGGTCATTATATAAACAAGATTTGCCCGTAGATAAAATTATTCCACTAGGTGCTGGAAATCTTATAAACTTTACAATTGCAGGGCCCTGGCAAAATACTAGACCTGATGTTGCGGCAAATAGAATTACAGTATACAAAACAGGTGTTTATCAAATCACAGCCGATGTTTCTGTCCTATTAGGAGAAGAACAATCAGCAGTATTCAATATCAATCGTCAGCCAGATGGAACCGATCCATTAATTGGTTCTGTATTTAGCGCAAACGGGATCAGTACTGTCACAGGAGTAAACATCCAAGCTTACTTGTATGCTGGTGATGCAATTGGGATCTTTACTGCTGACATCTATGCACCTGGAGAGAAGCTGCCGCGATATAATCGAGCCGCGCTCACTGTACATTTACTTGAATAGTAAAAAGCAAAAGCCTGTCCAAGTTTAAACGGACAGGCTTGTTTATTATCTTACACCAAAGAACTGTTTAATTTTCCCAAATACACTTTTGTTTTTGTCTTCTAGCGGCTGTAATGGAATAGATTCCCCAAGTATTCGTCTAGCAATATTACGGTATGCGATAGATGCTTTACTATTTGGATTTAACGCAATTGGTTCGCCGTGATTAGAAGCTTTAATTACTTCCTCATCATCCGCGACAATACCAATTAATTCAATGGATAGATGTGTCGTAATTTCATCCACATCTAACATATCGCCGCTTTTCATCATATGGTTTCGAATTCTGTTGATCACTAATTTCGGCGACTCAATGGTTTTAGCCTTCTCCAAGAGACCGATTATTCGGTCCGCATCTCGAACAGCGGAAACTTCCGGTGTCGTTACAACAATCGCCCTGTCCGCCCCGGCAACCGCATTTTGGAAACCTTGTTCAATACCTGCAGGACAATCGATAATAATATAATCATAGTCTTGCTTAAGTTCATTAATTAGTTTGTGCATTTGTTCTGGCTTAACAGCTGATTTATCAACTGTTTGCGCTGCTGGAAGCAAATACAATAAATCTTCGAATCTTTTATCTTTTACGAGTGCTTGGTGGATTTTACATCTACCTTCCACTACATCCACAAGATCATAAATAATTCGATTTTCCAGCCCCATTACAACATCTAAATTTCGAAGGCCAATATCAGTATCTACTAAACATACTTTTTTGCCTTGAAGGGCCAACGCTGTACCAATATTAGCAGAAGTCGTGGTTTTTCCGACGCCGCCTTTACCGGATGTAATTACTATTGCCTCTCCCACATTAATGTCCCCCTTCGAATCTATTTAAATTAGGCCTTAAATTTATTAAAACTTGCAATCTATCTACGATGATTTGATGGTTATCGTCGATGTATGCACATTCCATTTCACGTTTTTCATTGTTTTGAGCTCGATCAGGTGCACGATTAATACAATCGTGAATCCTCAGTTGTGCTGGCTGCATACTTGAAGCCGTAATAACTGCTTGATCATTTCCATAAACTCCTGCATGGGCTATACCCTTTAATGACCCCATAATAAATATATTGCCCCCGGCAATAACAGTTCCACCTGGATTTACATCCCCAATAAGCAATAAATCACCAGGAACTTCTAATACCTGTCCAGACCGAATAATGCGAGAAACGGTAACCACTTCGTTCTCCGCTTTAAGCTTGTCCACTTCATCTCTTGTAACGACATTCGATTCAATATCATCGACCACTAAATTCTTCTTTTGGCGGATGAGGTTTTTTATTTCTTCACGTTGAGCGTCATTCAAGTACCTATTGCCAACATCGACCTTTACAGGAGTTAAATGACGCTCTACTTCAGTTGTTTGATTTGCCGAAAGTTTTTCATCTAGCTCCTTCTTCAGTTCCTCATAGGAACAGCTATCATCAAGATGAAGGACAATTCCATCCTTCGTACCTTTAATCGTAACATTTTGCCGCTTTTTCATGGAGAAAACTCACCTCAAATAAATAAGAAACACAGACGTGCGCACGGAAATACTTTCTTTTCTAGCCAGAGACACACTTTTATTATACAATTCGACACGCTTTATGTATTCTCCTTTTTTTAAAAAGAAATACAAACCTCATTCATCTCGTAAGCCTTCTGAAAAACTTTCAAAATGACGCTTTAAAGGATATGCAGCAATTATTAAGAAAGCGGCATTTAAGATCAGGGTAGGATAGAACCGCAGCTTTAGAAAACTCATAAATTCAAGTGTCGTGATATGAATTAGAAAATTCATTTCATAGACACCTAATTCCAATAAAGCAATTCCGACTATAGAAACAAAAAACGCAACAACGATATTCGTCTGGAGTATGTGCATAATTTTTGAAATAAGGTACGTAATAAATGGAAAAAGAAAAAAGTAAATACCAATAATTTCAATCCACACAATATCAAATAAAAGTCCAAAAATGGCTGCATAAATGATTCCATACTTCCTGCCTGCATAAATGGCTAAAAACAAGATACCTCCGAACAAAAAGTGAGGCGCCAAAATGTAATTACGGCCAAAAAACTCAGGCGGTGCATATTGAGCAAACATACTTTCTAATAAGAAAAGGAATAGAAACAAAAGAGGAAGCAGGAATTTCTTCACAAGTCCTCCTCCTCCCCTGCGCCCATCTCACCCTGTGAAGGCTGAGTCATGGTTCTGGTAATCACAATAATATTTTCTAAATCATAAAAGTCTGCACCTGGTTCAACTAAAGCAGTTTGATTGAGTCCGTATTGGTCCGGCTTTACGTCAATGACCTTACCAATTTGCAAGCCCTGCGGGAATACACCGCCAAGACCAGAGGTGATCACATTTTGTCCTTTTTTAATTTCGACTCCTGAAGGAATCGCTTTGATTAATAATGCTTTTTTCTCTTTATCATAGCCCTCAACCAGCCCATTTACATTCGTTTCGCCTTGGACGATGGCGGAAATTCGATTCTTTGGATCCATCGCGCTCAACAATTGAACGGTGGAGCTGAATTGATTGACTGTCTTAACCTTGCCAATTAAGCCATGAGCCGTTACAACGGCCATATTTTTTTTGATTCCGTCTGTTTTCCCTTTATTGATAATAATCATTTCATGCCAACGATCAGGGTTTCTACCTATTACTGTTGCTTGTAAAGGTTCAAAATCTCTCAGGGTCTCTTTTTCACCGAGAATATCACGCAGTTCTTTATTGTCCTTTTCCAGCTCCTGTACCTTCGCTTCAAGGCTGACAAGTTTCTCCATCCGTGATTTTAATTCCTTATTCTCTTCATATGTATTTTGCAAGTCCTGAAGATTTTCAAAGAAACCTGCAACTAAATGAGCAGGCTTTGAAACCAGGGATTGAACCAAGCCGGCAGTATCCTTTAAGAACTGCTCCGGCCAGGATAGTTTACTTCTCTCCCTTAACGAAAACCCAATCAATGCCACGAGAACAATTATGCTAACCAGCAAAACGATCAATCGTTTATTCAAAAAGAACTGTGGCATGATTATACACCTCTAATTTATATACTGTTTATCTAGATTCCTTGGCTTTGTTTTTAAATAGTTGAATATGGTCTAGGGCTTTACCTGTGCCGATTGCTACGCAATCTAATGGATTTTCAGCAATTAGGACTGGCATGTTGGTTTCTTCACTAATGACCTTGTCCAGATTTCGAAGCAAAGCGCCGCCGCCTGTTAAAACGATTCCCCGGTCCATAATATCTGCTGCAAGCTCTGGCGGAGTCTTTTCTAATGTATTTTTCACAGCCTCTACAATCGCATAGACTGTATCTTTTAAAGCCACACCAATTTCCTTCGCAGTGATTTCAATCGTTTTTGGCAAACCAGTTAACAAATCACGTCCGCGAATTTCCATATTATCGATACCTTCAGAGTCACCTGCAGACCCAACTTCCATTTTAATCGCTTCCGCCGTACGTTCACCAATCATAAGGTTGTAATTTTTACGGATATACGTAACAATTGCTTCATCCATTTCATCACCGGCAACGCGAATCGAAATGCTTGTAACAATACCGCCTAAAGAGATAATCGCTACTTCAGTTGTACCGCCGCCGATATCAACGACCATACTGCCAGTTGGCTCCCATACAGGAAGGTTTGCACCGATGGCAGCTGCAAATGGTTCTTCAATAGTATAAGCATCCTTCGCACCGGCTTGACGTGTTGCATCGATAACAGCTCTTTCTTCAACAGCCGTAATACCTGATGGCACACATACCATGACATAAGGCTTACCTGAGAAAATACTCTTACTTTTCATTGCCTGACGAATATGGTGTTTCATCATCGCCGCGGTAATTTCAAAGTCTGCAATAACTCCATCCTTCATTGGTCTCATCGCAACCACATTTCCTGGTGTACGGCCAATCATATTCTTTGCATCATTACCAACCGCAACAATGGATTTTGTGTCTGTCTGCATCGCTACAACTGATGGCTCTCTTAATACAATCCCTTTCCCTTTTGCATAAACAAGGGTATTTGCTGTCCCTAAGTCAATACCAAGGTCTCTAGTCCCAATTCCAAACATACTTGTATCTCCCTTTCTGATACGAAAATAGCTAAAGGTAAGTTAAAATACCTTCTATTCATGTAATTTTTCTAGTAAATTTATATGATTAACACGAAAGATGTCCTAAAAAATCATAAACATTATTATATCCCAACGTTTAAAAAAATCATAGTATTATAAATATCCTTTTTCCTTGAGAGAGACAAATTTATTTTCACCGATGATGAGGTGATCGAGTATGTCGATTCCTATCATTTTCCCGCATTCCACTAGTCTCTTGGTAACCTCGATATCTTCCTTGCTCGGCTCTGGAGATCCCGAGGGATGATTGTGTATCGCAATTATCGAGGCCGCCGATCGTTTTAAAGCCTCTCGGAACACTTCCCTCGGGTGCACGATGCTCGCGTTTAGGCTGCCAATGAAGATAGTTTGTTTGTGAAGCACTTGATTTTTTGTGTTTAGATAAAGACATACGAAGTGCTCCTGAGTGAGAAAACGCATGTCGTGCATTACATAATTAGCCCCATCTTCAGGCGAGCGAATTACATAGCGGTCAGTATAGTTTAAGTTCGTTATCCTCCTGCCAATTTCGACAGCTGCGAGAATTTGAATCGCCTTTGCCTGACCTATTCCTTTAATTTCAGTCATTTCTTCTAAAGTGGCATCTTTTAAAAGACGTAAGCCTTCAAAATTGGTCAGCAGCCGGTTCGATAATTGAAGTACAGATTCATCCTTCGTACCGGTTCTGAGTAATATCGCGATGAGTTCATGGTTCGATAAACTTTGCGGACCATTTTGAATAAATCGCTCTCTCGGTCTTTCGTCTTGAGGAAAATCACGGATCATTAATGAATTGGTTGACATTCTACTTCCTCCCTATAATAGGGAGTTAAAGAACAACATAGCTGTTACGACAATTGGTAGCCCAGCCTCTTTAATTCGCGATACGTTCTAGCGACTGGCAGACCCATAACCGCAAAATAATCTCCATTTATTTTTTTGACAAGCATGCTTCCAAGCTGCTGAATCCCGTACCCACCTGCTTTATCAAGCGGTTCACCACTTTGTACATAGAAATTGATTTCTTCGTCCGTTAACTCCCAAAACCAAACTTCTGTTCTTTCAAAAAAACGGGCCGTTCCATTTGGAGATAATATGGAAACACCTGTGTACACTTCATGCTTTTTATCTGAAAGCTTTTTTAACATCTTTACTGCTTCTGCATTATCGATTGGCTTACCTAATACCTCACCATCAGCAACGACAATCGTGTCGGAACCAATAACATAGGCATGAGGATTTTCTTTAAAAATAACCTTTGCCTTTCGCTCGGCCAGATCCATTACTACATCCTCAGGAGAAAGCGCTGGATCAAAGCTTTCATCAACTTCACTGCTAGAGATCGTGAATGATAATCGGAGGTTTTCTAGAAGTTCTTTCCGCCGTGGAGAAGAAGAGGCTAAAATGAGGTTCTGCATTTCATCACCTTACCTTTTGCATCATTTAGGGAGATACATGTTAATCGTATCAGAATTTGTAAAAGCAAACAATTTTTATATCATTAAAGTTCGAAGAAATTTGTCAATTTATGCAAAATATCTCTTTGGAATAAATTCAAAATTATTTGATATCAACACAAAAAGCCTGCCCAAAAATAGACAGGCTCGTTATTCAAATATAATTTCCCGGAAAATATCAGCTTTTGTCGACTACAGTGAATAATAGATACTTAGATAATTTAATAAGTGCTGTTGTGCCTCAACCAAACTATCTTTATTTTTCTTTTCTTGATATGCTTCCACACTTTTCAAAGCACTGGATAATTCTTTGTTCAAATTAATTACCTTTTCATTTTTCAACTGTTTTGTGGTTTGATTAATTTGTTTTCCCAACCCTGTGATTTCTTTACTACTTTCTGATGCTATACTACCTGCGACAATGGCGTTAGAAGTGACCTTAGATAACTGTTGGTAAATAGCTGGAGCAGCTTCTAAAAAGCCTTTTTCGGCCTCATTTATATTTGATACTGTCTTTTCAGCAACCGGAATTTGTTTTGGCAGTACATCATCAAAGCCATTTGCTTCATAATGACCTTCCATTCGTTTTGCTGTTTCTATTGAGTCTGCCACACCTAAGAACATAAATTCTTTATTATTCATAGTTAGTGTCTGAGCTGGCGCACCTTTCCCTTTTACCTCGTTAGCAGCTCCGGAGGCTGCATCCTTGCTCGAAAAGGCTCCACCTTGGACAATATACATAGTTTGAGCTGCAATCGCAACAGAACTGCTCTTTCCACCGGTTACTTCTGAACCTTTATTGGATCCATTACCTGCGACAACTGGCTCAGTTACAGTTGGTTTACTGTTTTCGGAAATAACTAACTTAAGCATAAGGACCCCGAAACTTGTCCCAATTAAGATAGCAAAAACAGCTGTAACAATAATAGATTTTAATACGCTGCCGTTACGCTTCATTGAGAATGTTGTAAATGAAGGAGTCTTCTTTTTTCCGCCCTTTTTATCCTTTTGGCTGCTGATAACTTTATATTCCTGAATGTCGTTTTCTGCCGATTCTGGAATAATCCAATCAAAACTTTCATCGACTGATTCCTTTGCGGCGGCAGCCTCAAGAAAAACATCCTGATCATTGAAATCTTCGTCGATGTTTATCACTTTAGTAAAAGAATCTTTGCTAGATTCTTGTTCCTTCTTAATCGGCTCTTCTCTGAAAGTCTGGTCTTCTCCATTTAACTTTATTTTGATGGTATTGCCACGATTCGGCTTGTCCACTAACTTGTACTCCTTCCTCTACCAATAGCAATTTCTACCATCCTATCACAAAGACAAAAAAAAATAACAAGACTTTTGTCGTCTTGTTATACAATGCTTTCGTCAATTTTTTTAGTTTCGTATTATCAGGTCTATCGAAAGTTCATCAATTGGTATAGGAGTTTCTACTCCACCTTTCGTACAGAGATTATGAGTATTCCCATAAAAACAAACAGCACTTATCTTATTGCCTGTTATTCTAACATAAGTCTTATCAGTTTCAGGGATAAAACCGCCTGTGTAAGGATCTTCGATTTTATCAAGGTAGTTTAGCTCTAGTAATTCCCTATAGGTTATTTCCAAATGAGGATTGCCTTGTATTTCTTCATCCTTCAAATATAAATGGGCTGCTTCCTTTAATGTAATCGCATTTCCTACAAAAGCTTGATCTTTTGCAACTGCGATTACCTTGGTCATCGAAACAACCCCAATAGAAGAAATAATACCTAAAATTACAATGATTGCCAACAGTTCAACCAAACTATACCCTTTTTGATACTGTTCTTGAGAGTATATTTTTATCATAAATAAAATGTCTCCGTTAATTTCCATCAGCGAAAGTACTTAATGGATTCTTCTTGTTGGCTGGTGACGGTGCATCAAACTTAGGCAAATCAGCAATCAAGTCTTCTAAAGTAGGTAAATAGTATGCTGATATACTCAAACTGTAACTTATTTTTCCAGGAACAGTCACTATGCTGGTAACTTCTTGACCGCCTGAATAATTTATAGACTCGACCACAACAATCCGATTTAAATTTTCAAGTGTACCAATAAACTTTTCTAAGTCCTCATAAGTAGGTGACTCCACGCTAAGACTTATGGACAGCTTTTTTAAACCACTAGATGAAGCAGGTGTTTCTTGCTTATTTGCTGCAGAATCAGCGGTATTTTCAGGTGTAGCTTCAGGAGTTTGTCCTGCTTCAGTATTTGTAGCATCAGTTGGTGTTGTTTCAATTGTCACATCAGCATCTTGTGAGAATCCCATTGATAGTATTTTACTATTTGATACATTTTCAGCTCTTTCTAAATCAAAGATTAATTGTTCCTGCAAGGGTGATACAGGTACCTTTTTCTGTAATTCCTTTGTATCTTCTGTTATTTTTTCTGTATCTTCTTGTTTGTTTTCAGCCATAACATCTAATAGTTTTTGTTCTGATTCTAGTGACTGTTTTTTTGTTACTAGTTCAGATTTTAGCGGACTAAGAAAAATAAATTGACCGATAACTAAGAGCAATATCAACAATAGAGTACCGAAGATCAACATTAACCGATCAAATTTTGAGAGGCGAAGTTTCATGAAGCAGTCACCTCTTTCCCACCAGTTTCCCCTTTATAAAGGACCTTTTTAATAGCTTCTTTACTAAACTTAATTTCATATTGACCAATATATCTTGGCAGATATTTATCTTCTACATTTGCAACAGTATCTGATGATGTTGTAGGTGCTGTTACTACTGTATTAGAGTTAGGGAGTGTTGCTTGTTCAGCTGTAGCTGTTGTTTGATTATTCCTGTCCGGAACAGTTGTACCGGTTGGTTGAGCGCTGTTTACAGAATTAGTTGTTGTACTTGGAGTGGCGGATGCAGATGGATCCACTACAGCTTGCGTATTTAAGCTGCTAAGGGAAACTTTCTCTATCCAATCAGACTTATTCAAACTATTCAAGAAATAGGCTGCTTCTCTAGAGTTATCAAACTGAACAGTAATTGTAACCGTTCCAGTTTCTGTATAACCGAATGATTGAATAAATCCTCTTTCAGGCAACAACGCTGTTAGGTGCTGCAACACTGGAATCGTTTTGATTGGGTACGTATTTGCCCATTCAACCGCATTTTTCAAAACACTCACGGACATTTTAGATTGATCTTGTTGAGCATTTTCAGCTTCTTTAACTGAAATCTCTTTAATAGTTTCAATTTGTTGATCAACCTCTTTGACATTATCCTTTGTAGACTGAATTTGCCAAATATAAAAACTACTAATCATAACGATTAACGAAAGCAGGGTAATTAAGATAATTAGATTAAATTTCCGTGGTTCTTTTTGAGGGAGTAAATTAATTTCGATTAACATTACTGCACCTCTTTTAAAGCAAGCCCTAACGGAAGGAAGAGATTACTTGGCAAGTAACCAGTTTTACCTTTAAGATCATTGTCTAGTGTAATCATCTCTACAGGTATATCATATCTATCTTTCATTTCGTCAATGATGGCCTCTAGCATTGGATGATCTCCATTTACTAAAAACTTCGTGACATCCTGTCCTTCATTCGTCAACGTATAGCGATAAAAGTCAACTAATTTATTAACCTCATTAAAAATATCCTCAATCTGCATGGCAAGTTCTTCGGCATCTCCATTAAATTTGAATTCCAGTGAACCGGCTATACCTATATTATATTCCCATTCGTCAATGTTAAAAGGTAAGGAGAAATGACGCATAACTAAAGGTACATTTTCATTAAAAATACATAGATTAACACTTGTTAAATCAAATTGGACCGTAAACAGAACTTCATTACTACTAGATTTATCTAGATAATGATATAAACGATAAAGTGATAATGGCGAGATATCAGCAGCAATAGGATTAAGCTTAAGGCTCGAAAACAATTCTGAGTATTCCATAACAAACTGTTCTGGTGCTGCAAAAAGAAGTATATCCTTAGTTTTCTGGTTACTTTCTAGCGGATAATAATCAAAGACAGGTTCTTCAAAAGGTAAGTGAATAGTTGAACCTAGTTCTAAATAAAGATAACCTTTTATTTCATCATCCTGGACATCTGCCGGAATGGATACTTTTCGAATAATTACTAACGCATCTGGAATTATAAAACGGACCGAACGCCTTTGAATTTTCCATTCATCAATACATTGCTCCAGAATAGAGGTTAACGAATCAATATCAACTATTTTCCCATCAACAATAATTCCTGGTGGGAGAAAGCGTTCGCTCCATTTTTGTGCAGCAGGGGGGTTCGACTGTTTTAATTCAACATATCGAATGGAGTGGTCATTAAGTACCATATTGATAATTCGATTTTTTGAAGAAAAAAGGGAAAATGCCATAATAATAACCCCTTATTTAAAATCCTTGATTAAAAAATTGTAAATATAAATCAATCAAATCCGATCCCCAATAATAAGCTGTCAAGGTACCAGCTGCAATAAATGGGCCGAAAGGTATCGGCTGCTTTCTTTTCACAATTTTTAATATCATTGCGAGGCCTCCGATAACAGCACCGAATAATGTCGAAAGGAAGAATGATAATAGTACTAGTTTAAAACCTAAAACGAAACCAAGTAACGCATATAATTTCACATCACCACCGCCCATTCCCCCCTTACTGACAAGTGCAATAGTGAGCAGAAGTACAAAACCTGTAACTGCACCAAGGACGCTATCCCACAATGGTGTTAAAGGTAAGAAAATTCGTTCCAATAAAAAAATCCCTGCAAACCAGATTAAAATCTTATCAGGGATGATCATATAGTTTATATCGGAAACAATGATAATAATAAACAATGAAATGAGCGTAAGAGCAATTATAAGCTCACCAGACCATCCAATAACAAGTGGGGCAGTTGCAAACAAAATTCCAGTTAATAACTCCATTACTGGATAGATAGGAGAAATCCGCGACTGACAGCCGCGGCATTTTCCTTTTTGAAATAAAAACGATAAAACCGGTATTAGTTCATATGCTTTTAATTGATGTCCACAGTCCGGGCAGGCTGACCTAGGAGAAATTATCGATTTTGCCAGTGGAATCCGGAGACCCACAACGTTGAAGAAAGAGCCAAATGTACATCCATATAGGAAAAGAAAAGTAAAGACTAACTTCATTTTTCTTCAATTAATCTCCCAACATTATTTATAAAATTTATTGAGGTGTTACAATGCCTCGTGTAATATCTTTCGTTGTAATAATTGCTGCTGTCCCAGCAGTAATAGTAGCATCATCTCTAACAAGTGTAATTGTTCTTGGATTTGATGCTTTATTTGTGATTAAAGTAACACCATAGATCTTACCATTTGCAATCTTGACGTTTGAAACTGTAGCACTGTCAGCAGCAAGAGTAGTTCCTTCAACATACGCTTCTTCTGGACTTACTACCTTGTCAAGGTATTTTTTATCCATTAATTGTTTTAAAGTAAGATAATGTGTACCTGTTTGATAAGTTTCTTCTGAGGCAATTACCATTTTCGCAGCACTGATCATTTGCTGTGCATTTGCCACGTGAGCATCCTTTTTAGTATTATCGATTATCCCTAAAATTGATGGTACTGCAATTGCAGCAATAATTCCTAGAATAACGATAACTGCTAATAATTCAATTAAAGTTAAACCTTTTTGTTCTTTTAGTTTGTTCTTTAACATTTGACGCATTGTACACTCTCCCTTTTATGGTTCTATGAACCTAGTAATATTTTCTCTTGTATTATACAGTAATTTACATTGCGAAAGAAAGAGAAATTTTAATATTTTTGTCACTTCTAGTTATAATTTTAATAGTTTTGTAATGTTTACTAAGCATTTTGTTGAAATGCGTCAAACATACCAAACATTGGCATCATGATAGCTAATACTATAGTGCCAACAAGCCCAGCTAAGACCACAATCATCATAGGTTCAATCAATGATTTTAACTGGTCTGTTGCAGTCTCAACTTCTTTTTCGTAAAACTCAGCGATTTTATTAAGCATTGTATCTAAAGCCCCTGTTCCTTCACCAATAATAATCATTTGGGTGACAAGCGGCGGAAAGGCCCAGTGGTCTTTCATTGGTTCCGTCATTGATTTTCCTTTTTCTAAGGAATCCCGTGAGTCATGAATAACTTTTGCTAGTACACCATTTTCTACTACCTTTTCAACAATTGCCATTGCTTGGAGGATAGGTACGGAACTTGAGAATAAAGAACTTAAAGTTCTCATCATTCTGGCTAGTGCTGCCTTTTGTAGCATTTTTCCAAAAAAAGGAATTTTTAAAGCGATATGATCTAAATAATAACTTGTTTTTTTGTTTTTGCGTAAATAAATAAACAAAATAATAATAAACAGAGTAGTTATTGTCAAAACCCACCAGTAACCCTGCACAAAACCACTTGCAGCTAAAACGAATTTTGTTATCGCAGGAAGTTCTCCGCCAAGATCATCAAACATTGTAACAAAAGTTGGCACTACAGATGTAAGTAGGAAAATAACTACTGCTATAGCAATTACCCCTATTACAATCGGGTATGAAAGAGCAGATTTTATCTTTTGCCTAGTATAGTGTTGCTTTTCAAAATGCTCTGCCAAACGTTCTAGAGTTTCATCCATATTCCCGCTGACTTCACCAGCTTTAATCATGTTAATATACATTGAATTGAAGATTTTCTTATGTTTAGAGACTGCCTCTGAATAGGGATTTCCTTCACGCATCTCTTGTTCTGCCGCCAATAATGCCTTCTTTAAACCTTTGCTTTCTGTCTGTACAGCTAGAATACCAGTTGCATCTACAACGGTTACTCCAGCCTTTAATAGAGTTGCAAATTGTCTTAAATAAATAACAAAATGTTGGAGCTTTACTGGTTCCCCAAATGATAGATCTTTAGTCATCAGGGTTTCAGGAACTTCCTTCATTTCAATAACACGAATACCCTGTTCTTTCAGCTTTTCCATTGCTTCTCGTCTGGAAGCTGCATTTAAGGTCCCTTGACGTTTCCCACGGCGGTCTCGACCTGAATATTTAAATCTAGCCATCAAGCATCATCTTTTCTTGTAGATATTTGGTCGCAGCTTCCGTTTGAATTATTCCTTTGTCAATTAATTCTTTAATACTCATTTCAAGTGTGTGCATACCCTGGGCACGGGAAGTTTGCATGGTGCTTTGAATTTGATGTATTTTTTCACTTCGGATTAAGTTCGCAATTGCCGGATTATTTACCATAATTTCAGTAGCAGCACGACGCCCTTTTCCATCTGTTGTAGGAAATAAACGCTGTGAAATTACTCCTACTAAAACTGAAGCCAACTGAACACGGATTTGTGGCTGCTGTTCTGGTGGAAAAACATCGATAATACGGTTTATAGTTGCAGGAGCACTCGAAGTATGGAGCGTCCCGAAAACAAGGTGCCCTGTTTCCGCAGCAGTGATCGCAATCCCAATTGTTTCAAGGTCACGCATCTCACCGACAAGAATGACATCAGGGTCTTGACGTAATGCACCCTTAAGGCCATTTGCATAGGACTTCGTATCAAAACCAACTTCACGCTGATCTATAATGCAATTGCCATGCTTATGCAGATATTCAATTGGGTCCTCTAATGTAATAATGTGCTTTCGCATGGTCCGGTTCATATAATCAATCATAGAAGCAAGCGTAGTAGATTTCCCGCTCCCCGTTGGACCAGTAACTAAAATTAGCCCCTGTGGTTTTTCACAAAGCTGTGGGATAATTGGCGGCAACTTTAAGTCCTCAATCGTTGGTGTTTTTGATGCAACCACCCTTAGTGCTAGTGATACACTTTTTCTTTGATGATACGCATTGCAACGGAAACGGGATACCCCTGGAACTCCATAGGAATAGTCAAGCTCGCCTTTTTCTTTAAATAAATCATACATACTTTCAGGAATCGTTAATTTTGCTATTTCTTCCGTATCATCTGGAAGTAGAATGTCTTTACCATAGCGTTTAATGTCCCCGTTTATACGGAAAATCGGGGGCACACCAACAGTTAAGTGGATATCCGATGCTTTAAATTCAATCGCTGCACGCAGTATATTATCGATTTTTTCTCTCATATTCTTACTCCTACTCCAAAATCGCTACGCGTAATACTTCTTCCGTAGTGGTTAATCCCTGTTTTACTTTGAGCAACCCATCGTCAATTAGGAAAATTGTTTTATTTTTAATCGCTTGCTCCTTTAACCTTTGAAAAGAATCGTCATTCATGATTATTCTTCTCATGTCGTCATTTAAGACAAGTACTTCATGAAGAGCCACCCTCCCTTTATATCCTGTCATATTGCAGGATGGGCAGCCCTTTCCACGTACGATCTTATCAATTTTTAACCCTCTTCTTGCAAAAATCTCTTTTTCACGCTGCGTTGGTTCTTGCTCTTCTGCACAAACACGACAAACCTTACGGACAAGACGCTGAGCTACAATCCCAGTCAAGGAGGAAGCAATCAAAAATGGTTCTACTCCCATATCAATTAACCTTGTGACTGTTCCTAATGAATCATTGGTATGCAAAGTGCTTAACACTAAATGTCCAGTTAAAGATGCACGAACGGCAATTTCTGCCGTTTCTTTATCACGAATTTCCCCGACCATAATAATATTAGGGTCTTGACGTAATATAGAGCGCAGACCAGCCGCAAATGTCATCCCTACATTCGTATTGACTTGAATTTGATTGATTCCCTCTAATTGATATTCAACTGGATCCTCGATGGTAATGATATTTACTTCCTCGCTATTCAGTTTATTTAGTGCTGCATAAAGCGTTGAAGACTTACCGGAACCTGTAGGACCCGTAATTAACACGATTCCAGTCGGCTGCTCAATCATTTCAGTAAACCGTTTATAATTTAACGTATTAAACCCTATCTTTGCTAAATCATTTAAAGCCGCACCCATATCTAAGATACGCATTACTATTTTTTCACCGTAAACGGTAGGCAAGGTTGAAATCCGGAGATCAATTGGATGAAAATCAAGATTCATTTTTATCCGTCCATCCTGAGGAATGCGGTGCTCGGTTATATCAAGGTTCGACATAATTTTAATTCTTGCAGTCAAAACACTTTGCATATGACGAGGCAAGACACGTTCTACCCTCAACACGCCGTCCACACGGTACCGTACGACAATTTTGGTTTCCTGTGGATCAATGTGGATATCACTCGCCTTTTGAACAACTGCATTGGTTAGTAGTTGATTGACAAGCCTTACAATCGGTGAGTCCAAATTGGTAACATCGTCATCTTGACCAGACTGATTGGTTGGCAGATCGTCAAAAAGCTCCTCTAATCCCTCGTCAACATTGTAATATTTATTAATTGCTCTTATGATATCTTCTCTTGTCGCTATTGCAGTTTCAATTTGAAAACCAGTTGCTAGTCTTAAATCATCAATAACGATAAAGTCCATCGGGTCGACCATAGCAACAAATAATTTATTACCTTCCTTTTTTAAAGGAATGATTAAATTTCGCTTAGCTGTTTCCTTTGAAACTAATGAAAAAAGATTGGTATCAAAAGGATATTGTAAAAGGTTTATATGAGGGATTCCAAGCTGACGTTCTAGGACTTCTGCTAACTGTTGATCCGTTATATAACCTCTTTGTAATAATACATCACCAATCTTTTGGTTAGGGGCCTTTTCATCTAATGCGGACTGCAATTGTTCAGATGTAATGATGCCTGCCTCAATTAATAGGTCTCCAAGTCTTCTTCGAACCTGTCTCATTTTAAATCCCTACTAAGTTTTTCTTTATTTTGGTTGTTCATTTGGCTTCCCCCAAAGGTCATCAGATTGTTGTTGAGTTGTGACAGATGTTGATGGTGTCTGTGTTTGACTTCCAGTTGGATTGGTTCCGGTTGTGCTAGTGGTTGTGCTGGTCTGCCCAGTAGCAGCTGCTCCCCCAGCTAAACCGTGTATTTCTACACGATATACTGGTGGATAATAATCTTCCGCCATAAGTTCGCTATTTAACAGTTGGTTTCCCTGATAAATGTCTCGGAATACTTTAACGATTTTCCCATTAGTTCCTTCTGACTGAACACTAATTTGACCAGGGGTAATCAATGGGCTGTATTGGATAATTGTTTTTGGTTTTAAGACCTGTTCATCCTTTTTACTAATCTTATAGCTGTTAAGAAGCCTGTCTCCTTTTAGTGCAATCTTTAATATATTGTTTTCCAAATGAAGAGTGAATGAGTATTTAACCTTGTTTGGATTTACTATAACTAGGTCCACACCTTCTGCAAAATTAACCTTTGCTTCAAAACCCAATTGAGCATAATTTGGTAATGCCACGCTGATATTTCTAGAGTTTATTGAAAAGTTTGTTGGTAATACCGCTTGATAAATACCTGTTGCTAAGATATTTAATGAAGCTGAATTTTCTAAGCCCTTTTGCTTAGCAAATTCTAATAAAGAGAAGGCCCCCTCCTCACCGACCTGAATTTCTGGATAAGCGGTAATTATAGCAGGTAAATCATTAGGAGTTTCTGTTAAAGAAATTGTTGCTTCACTAAGCTTTACCTCTTGAGATGTTTTATTTAATACAAATTCGTTATTTAAATAGATTTGAATATTCCCTGTTACAAATTGTGAGGATGTTTGATTTAAATGGTTTGTTAGCTTATCTATCGCTATTTCTTCACTATCAATTTCTGGAAAAAGTATTTTAATTTGTTCTTCCACTTCTAACTGATCGACAGAAATAAATGCTGTATTACTTTGTCCCTTCTGAATAGATAAAACTGTTTGGGTGGCATCAAAATCAAATAAACTTAAATTAAAAGGAACTGTTCTTTCACTATACTGTAGTTCTATTTTTGTATTATTTACCCAGTTAACAAAGCTTTCTTCTAGCAATGAAATGGCTTCACTTTCTGACTTACCTGTTAAATCAACTGGTCCTACGGTTGTTCCATCTGCAAATTTTCCATCAACGTTGGCTAATTTACCAAAAGCTTGTAAACCAAAATGAGAAGAACTAAATATAAATGCTGTACTAAAAAATAGAACCACAAACAATTTGACTAATTGCTGATTTTTACCCACAAGTCTGTCCCTCTTCTCTCATCCTATTACTTTTGTAGTTCAGCAAGTTTCTTTTCGGGCCCCCGCTCTTCAACACTCGCTGCCACTTCTTTTGCTGCAAACATAATTTCTAACTCTAAATCTTCTAATTTAGGCTTGTTTTCAAGCATTACGCCTTCATTTTTTTCATCGTTAGCCATTACTTCAGACTCCCAAAGCTCATCAAGCCAGCTTTCTTCAGAAATAGAAACGTTCTCTTCATATTCAATTGTCTGGGGTTCAGAAACTTGACCATAAAACTCTTCTCTTTGAGGTTCATCTAATAAACTTTCAATTTCTGAAAGGTATCCTTCCCCCGTCTCCGAATCATTAAAGTATGGGCGTTCAAAATTTTCATTTACTCCTAACAGATTATAGTCAGAAAGTTCTTCAAGCAAATCTTCTTTATCAGTTTCTGAAATTGAAGAGAGTTCTAAATTCCCTTCGATGTTATCTCCCCTAGCGTGCACATCTAAAATATCCTCATTATTTGTAAAATCTATTTCTTCAAGTTTGAAATCATCTTGTAAAAGTGATTCAGAAACAATCGGTGCTCGCCCTTTTGGGTCTTCCCTCTCAATGGAATCTGAATTCTCTTCAATTTCATTTAGAGTTTTTAGTTCAGTTAATTCATTTTGAAAAATTACTTCTTCTTTTCTATCTTTTTTACCATTCGAAAATGGTTCTTCAAAATTTTGATAGCTTTCTTCCTCAGGAGATATTCTCTCATAATAGATTACCTTTCTCATACGAGAGTCTATTAAATAGGCAGTGAAGAAAGTAATTACGAGCAATAATAAAAAGGTAGACCATAACGGAATCGTTGAAGTGGCAGCCAATCCTCCAATTGATAAAACAAAACCAGCAATACCGACAATCACTTTACCTTTAATTGTAAGTCCAATCGGCAGAAAAGATATAATCCCTAAAAGTACGACCATAGACCCAAAGGCCCAAATAATTGACTGCATTCCATACATCCCCTTAATTTAGTTCGTTTCTCCTATCACTCTACACATTATTACATTTTTTTCTATTTAATAGGTTAATTAGCCTATATCAGACATAATTCTTCTATTTCATATTTTATTACATTATCATTAAATTTTAAAGAAGCTGGAAAACATTTATGAAATATAATACAAATCATGGAAAAAATTTCAAGCATATACCAAATTTTATTAAAGTGAAATAAAAATCACCACTTCAAATCTGGTGAAAATTTACCAGATTTGAAGTGGTGAAAAATGAAAATATTACAGTACCTAACTACTTTTCACGTACTGGCTCAGGATTCAAAGGAAATACCTTAAAATCAGGCAATGGCAAGGTAGCATATCCTGGTAAGAAGGTAATACTTGAACTACCAGTTATATCTAATGAATTTGCAATAAGTGATCCTTGAATTACATTATTACCTGCAATATTTACAATTCCACCAGTAACAAATCGGCCGTGGAATTCCCCACCTGTGAATTGAAATGTTGCATCCTCAGCAAAAATACTAGCGGTAATACCTGTATTACTAGAACTTGCCTTTATAGTTTTAGGTACGGCAGGATCTGATGATTTTTTCAAATATATTATCAGGCTATCCTTCTCTACGTCATCCTGTTTTATAGCTGAATTATCAATTGTGAGATTTCCAGTAACATAAATTGATAATGTACCGGTTCCTTTTATACTTAAAGTACTATTATTATTTAATAATAAATCATTAACAAATAGCTCTATTTTATTAGCACCTATATCCAGTGTCAATGAATTGTTATTATTTAATTTTAAATCATTTAGCTTAATTGTATTAGGTAAATTGTTAAACATTTTATCTGCATTGATTGTTACATTACCATCTGTTGGAACAGCGATATCGCCGAAAGGTGAAGTATATGCACCTGGTGGGGTTGCCTTAAACGGTTTCATATCTAACGATATTTTTTCAGGTAATGCAGTAATGTTTGTAAAGTTTGAAAGATTTACTACCTCTTGCCCGCCACCGGGTCCTACTAAAATTTGCACAGATTTAGTAGGATCAGTTGATTTTATACTACCTGAATCATGCAAAGTAATAGCATTATTTTCAATTGAATTTGTACCAATCGATCCGTTAATTATTGAACCTCCACTGCCTACTGTTATTTTATTATCTACAAATACAGCTGTATGTGGAAAAGCTACACTCCATCTAATATTAAATTTTTGCTCAACTGTTCTGGTCCGGTTATTAATCGTCCCTGTAGAAATGATTTTATATTCCCCATTACTATCATTTGTTGGATATATTTTTTCAACTTTTACCTTTGCAATTGGCTGCTCTCCAAAATTTTGTTCAAAGCTAGTTATCTCACGTTCGTTAGAAAAAGTGGTGTTGGTTAACCTTGATTTCACATCCATATAAAAAGAGGATTGATTTGTAGCGGTATTATATGCAGCCTGTACTTCTTTAGTAACCTCATTCATTATTAAGGTAGCACCAGATTCAGCAATGTAATAAGCTGATTGATTATTTCGTTCCCCAGAGCTCATCTTAACATTTGAAGCAGCTAACCCCATGAGGCTTACTCCTAGGATTGAAACAACTACTATAACTAGTAGAACCATGACTAATGCCATACCTTGTTCATTATTTTGTTTTTCTATACGCCGGAGGAATTTATTCATTTACCTATCCACCTAATCCCTTAGATATAATTTTGTTTGCGGGAGTTTTCCTATTTCTAATAATATTTGGTCGCCATTTCGTTTAACAGTAAATCTTTGAATATCTGAAATTAAAACATCCGTTTCTTTTTTTAATGAAGTTCCGTCTAGATAGTACCTAACATTATTTATTTTCAAGATGTTTTGATCATTTATAACCTCTACAGTAGCAGGATCTGCTTGTCTTATTGCTTTTGTTACCATATTCATCGCTAAACGATCATTGGATTGGTTCTGGATTTCTGCTTTTTGTGAATTCGTTTGCTTTGTACCGAAAAGATTCATAGAACCAGCAAGGAGGATAATAAGTGAAACAAGCGCAAGTGCCGCTAAAACCTCGATTAATGTAAATCCTCTTTCATTGGTTTTCAAATTATCACCCACTATTTTTTCCAAGGTATAAACATCTCCATTTGAGCCTCTTGCTTTGTTTTAGTAGAATCTTTATATACTTTTAATAAAACCTTACCAATTTCAGCAGAATGGGTACTTAATTTCACATCAACATAACGTTTATCTCCAGCTAGAGTTTTACCGTAGCAAAATGTAGAGGTAGAAGTAGTAGTGCACCCACCCCCTATATCATAATATCTTGTATAACTACCAGAGTTTATTAATTTTTGACCTAGCATAGAAATCGAGGTAGTGGATGTTGAGCCTTGGTTATAATTATTTATTTCTTCCATTTGTGTCTGAGCTACATATGTTGAATCCATCATTGTTTTTGATAGATTATTAGAACGGGCGGATTGCACAAAAAATGTTAGAAGTGACACTCCAATTATTGACAGTATAACAATGGAAGCAAGTACCTCAATTAATGTCAAACCTTTTTCATTCATGCTTCATCATCCTTTAGTGTTTTCTAACTTATGTCGTTTTTGTATTTTTTTGTATATTTTTGCTAGTATATATCATTTTCAGTTTAACAGCATGATATTTACTTTTCAATAGAAGAAGACATTGTAAAAAATAAAAAAAGGAGCCCATAAATGTTAGAAAATAACATTTATGAGCTCCTTTTGAGCTATTAACAGGATGAATATTCCGCAACCCGATTTCTCCCAGCCCGCTTCGCCCCTACATATAATGCTCTGTCCGCATGTCGTACCAAAGCAAACGGATCTTCCGCATCCTCAGGTGCTGTCGCAACTCCTATGGATGCTGTAATTTTCACCTGCTGCTTCTTTAGCTCTAATGATTGCTGTAAGATGAATGGCCAATTGGCGATAGATTGTCTAATCATTTCTGCAAGTTGATAGGCTTCTTCTTTGTCTGCCTCTGGGAGTAAAACAACAAATTCTTCCCCGCCGTAACGGGCAACGGTTCCCCTTGAACCGACTATATTACTTAATCTAGCTGCCAATTCACAAAGAATTTCATTTCCGCTCTGGTGCCCATATGTGTCATTGACCGATTTAAAATGGTCGATATCAAGAATGATTAATGATAACACTTTGCGTTCGAAATGAAATAGCTTATCGAATTCCTCCGTTAGAATTTTTTCGAAGTATCGATAATTATATAAATTTGTTAATGCACAGCGCTCGCTTTGTGTTTTCGTTACTTCATAATGCTTAGCATTTTCGATTGCGACTGCAAAATATGAGCACAGTATATCAACGATCATCAACTGAGACTTCTCATAAGCTCTTTTCTGCTTTGAAGCTAGCAATAAGACCCCAATAACCTTTTTATTTCTGACAATTGGTACGGCTAGTACACTTTCTGCATCATCAGGAAGATATCCTTTCGAATAGGGCTTCCAATCTTTTTTCGAGTGATACAAGCAGCCTTTTTGCTTTTTCCAGACATTTCCACTAATTCCCTGATTATTTTTGATTTTAGCATTCTCTATAGTAATTCCAGTCCCACACTGAATGCGGCGGACTAATTGAAGCTCGTCCTCACTGATAACATCAAAAATATAAGCATAGTCAACTGGAAGCATCTCACTAAGCTTTTGAATAAAAAGATCGATAACACCATCAACCTCAAGACGTTCAGCCATTTGATGACCAATTTCGGCAGCTTTTTGTAAATATTCATTGATTTTTTGACTTGAGTAGTACAGCTTAAAAATGATCGATAAACTGGCAAATGGCACCGCTACAATCAATAAAGCTAATAAACCTAACTGGTTATAAGACATATATAAAACAAAACCCAGTGGTAAAGTAATAAATGTAGTGATGGTTTCGACAATGAAATCCTTACCAAAGTAGGATTCCTTTCTTTTATAAATAAAGAATAAATAAAAGGAGATAATGACCTGATTTAAGAAGTAATTAACTAATGCGTAAATTGCGGCAAGCCATATAGCATTTGTGTCGTTTATTAGGCTGGGGCCAGTTTTTCCCCCTAACGAGTAGTACACCACACCACTCACCAAAGATACAAGGAAGAACATTATCAAATTTAATGGTATTCGGAAATATTGTTCCTTTCGAATGCGCAGCTTTAAGAGTAATAAAATAACAGCCGCCTGGGCAAAAACCATTTCAATGAACAAGCCAAAACTTAAAAATGTTGCTAGTGAGACCCACTGAATTAAAAAAATAGGAGTATTATTTATAACCATTGGCATAAATGCCACAACTGATGTTAACGTCAAAAAGGCTATTAAATCTAACCATTCTCCAGAAAAGTGAGGAGGAAATGTTTGAAAGGTAAACCACATTCCTGCTGGAACGAACAATAACCAGACAAGAAAGATTGCTTTTTTCATTCTTGGATGTACTGCCACTTCACTCCCCCTCCACTTACATTATTTTGAAATTGAGATATAACTAATATTATCAAAAATACTTTAGATTGTCATAGTGAAATGGTATTGTTTTTTAAAAATTCACTTAAATATAGCTTAACCTCAGAGATGAAATATAGCGATCCTGTAATGATTAGTACTGAATCCTGCTCTTGATTTTGGATGGATTTGGCAAGATAAGCTTGCCAATTTTCGCTGATACTTTTATGTTTCGAATTACTTAATGAAAACAAATCCATTGCTTCTGCTGCTCGTGGAAAATCAAACGATACAAATGTGATTTCATCTGCAACTTGATCCAATTGAGATATCATTTTATCTAACTTTTTATCCTTTAATGCAGCAAATATAATGTGGATATTATAGTTAGAATAACGATTTGAAAGTTCATGTGTCAGGGCCGAAATCCCCTCATCATTATGAGCGCCGTCGACGACAACTAGTGGACTTTTCGACAGGATTTCAAACCTGCCTGGCCAATATGCTTTCTTCAATCCTGTTTTTATTGCATTTTCAGAGATTGAAAATTCTTCGTGCTGATTGATATATTGTGATGCCATTACAGATAATGCCGCATTTTCTGTTTGATGCTGGCCAATCATATTGATTTCTAATTGTTCAAATACAAAATTAGCACTACTTAAAGTAAACATTTCACCAGTTTCTCGTGAACGATGTGCAGTAATTGAAAAATCTTGATTTAGGATAAAAATTGGAGCATGCTTGTTAGCAGCCTGTTCTTTTATTATCTTTAGGGCATTCTGATTCTTCACAGCAGTGAAAATAGGAATTTGTTCCTTTATAATGCCCGCTTTTTCAAATGCAATATCCTCATACGTATGTCCTAGAATATTCGTGTGATCCAGCCCGATGTTTGTTATCACAGAAGCTATTGGCTGAATAACATTAGTGGAATCAAATCTTCCGCCTAAGCCGACTTCATAAAGAACAATATCCACCTGATTTATGTTGGCAAAATAATAGAAAGACATTGCTGTGATGACTTCAAACTCGGTCGGTCCGCCAAGCTCTGTTTCTTCTAATTCGTCTGCAAGCGGAACAATAACATTGGTCAATTCTAGTATTTCTTTGTCACTAATTGGCTTGCCATTAACGGAAATTCGTTCATTAAATTGTTCGATATATGGTGAGGTAAAGGTACCAACCGAATACCCAGCTGCTTCGAGGATCGAACGCAAGAAGGTTACCGTCGAACCTTTTCCATTTGTACCGCCTATATGGACGGTTTTCATTTTCAATTCGGGGGACCCGAGTTTCTCCATCATCCATTCCATTCTGGCAAGTCCTGGTTTAATGCCGAGTCTTAATCTTCCATGAATCCATTCAAGGGCTTCGTTATAGGTTGTAAACATTTCTGGCACCCCAACTTTATGTTTTCTAAAAGAAGACGAATCCTTAATAAAGGACTCGTCTCATTTTCTTCTTATTATAAACCTTTTAGCTCATTTAAACGAGCCTCGACTAACGCTCTTTTTTCACGATAGTCTTTTTCTTTTGCCCGTTCTTCAGCAACAACACTTTCAGGCGCCTTTTTCATAAAGCCTTCATTGTTTAGTTTCTTTTCCACTCTTTCTACTTCTTTTGACAATTTATCGTATTCTTTAGTTAGCCGGGCAATTTCTTCTTCAATGTTAATCAATCCTTCTAATGGAAGAATGATTTCCAATCCGGTAATGACTGCCGTCATCGCCTTTTCCGGTGTTTCAAGGTCTGTACCCATTTGTAATTCTTCTGGGTTACAGAATTTTTCGATATAGCTGCGGTTCTTTTCAAGTGCCTTTAATACCGCGTCATCTTTCGCCTTAACAAGCATTTTTATTTTCTTGCTCATCGGCGTGTTCACTTCAGCACGGATATTTCGAACGGAACGAATCATTTCCATTAACATCTTCATTTCTTGGGCTGCTTGTTCATCACTATATGCTGGATTTACCTCCGGCCATTTTGCGGTCGTGATTGATTCTCCGCTATGTGGAAGGTTCTGCCAGATTTCCTCGGTAATGAATGGCATAAATGGATGTAACAAACGCATTGTCTGATCAAGAACATATGCAAGAATGGAACGAGTAGTTTTCTTTGCAGCTTCATCCTCACTATACAATGGAAGCTTTGCCATCTCAATATACCAATCACAGAAATCATCCCAGATAAAGTTGTATAGTGCACGGCCTGCTTCTCCGAATTCATAGCGCTCAGAAAGCTTTGTAACTGTTTCAATAGTTTCATTTAGCTGAGTAAGAATCCATTTATCAGCAACTGATTTTTCTCCACTAAAATCAATTTCTTCATAGGTCATGCCATCCATGTTCATTAAGGCAAAACGAGAAGCATTCCAAATTTTATTCGCGAAGTTCCAAGTGGACTCAACTTTTTCAAAGCTAAAGCGTAAATCCTGACCTGGCGAGCTTCCTGTTGATAGGAAATATCTAAGTGCATCGGCACCGTATTTATCGATAACATCCATTGGATCGACACCGTTACCAAGGGATTTACTCATTTTACGACCTTGTTCATCGCGAACTAAGCCATGGATGAGAACATCTTTAAATGGTCGTTCGCCTGTAAACTCAAGGCTTTGGAAAATCATCCGGGATACCCAGAAGAAAATGATATCATAACCCGTTACAAGTACATCAGTTGGGAAGAAACGCTTGAAGTCTTCTGCCTCTACATTTGGCCAGCCCATTGTGGAAAACGGCCATAGTGCAGAACTGAACCATGTATCCAATACGTCTTTATCCTGCTCCCAATTTTCACTATCGGCAGGGGCTTCGTGACCAACAAATACTTCACCTGTTTCCTTATGGTACCAAGCAGGAATTCGGTGACCCCACCAAAGCTGCCTAGAAATACACCAGTCGCGAATATTTTCCATCCAGTGCAGATAGGTTTTTTCAAAGCGGTCTGGAACAAAGTTAACTTTGTTTTCTTTACTTTGAAGTGCGATTGCCTCATCCGCAAGTGGCTGCATTTTAACAAACCATTGTGTTGACAGGTAAGGTTCAACTACTGCTCCGCTGCGCTCCGAATGACCAACGGAGTGCAAATGCTCTTCAATTTTGAAAAGAACGCCTTGTTCTTGAAGGTCTTTAACAATTTGCTTACGGCATTCAAAACGGTCCATACCTTTATACTTTCCAGCTCTGTCATTCATGGTGCCGTCTTCGTTCATAACAAGAACACGCTCAAGATTATGACGGTTGCCGATTTCAAAATCGTTCGGGTCATGTGCTGGAGTAATTTTAACAGCTCCGGAACCGAATTCCATATCAACATAATCATCGCCAACAATCTGAATTTCACGGCCAACAATAGGAAGAATAACGGTTTTACCGATTAGGTGCTTGTAGCGCTCATCTTCAGGATGAACGGCAACTGCTGTATCACCTAACATTGTTTCTGGGCGAGTGGTTGCCACTTCGATATGTCCTGAACCATCTGCTAATGGATATTTCATATGATAGAATGCACCTTGTACATCCTTGTAAATAACTTCAATATCGGATAAAGCGGTTTTTGTTGAAGGGTCCCAGTTTATAATGTATTCGCCGCGGTAAATAAGGCCTTTATTATATAAAGTTACAAATACTTCTCGTACTGCTGCCGATAATCCTTCATCAAGTGTAAAACGTTCACGGCTGTAATCTAATCCTAAACCAAGTTTTGCCCATTGCTGGCGGATATGGGAGGCGTATTCTTCCTTCCATTTCCATGTTTCCTCAACGAACTTTTCCCGTCCTAAATCATAACGGCTTTTGCCTTCACTGCGAAGTTTTTCTTCAACTTTTGCCTGCGTTGCGATACCAGCGTGGTCCATGCCTGGAAGCCAGAGAACATCATAGCCCTGCATCCGCTTCATCCGCGTAACGATATCTTGCAATGTTGTATCCCAAGCATGCCCTAAGTGCAGCTTTCCAGTAACGTTGGGCGGCGGGATTACAATCGTATAAGGCTGCTTGCCCTCATCATTCTGTGCTTCAAAAAACTTTCCTTTCAGCCACCACTCATAGCGGCCTTGCTCAATCGACTGTGGATCATACTTCGTCGGCATCGTAATTTCCTTTGTTTCCATTTGACCATCTCCTTTTTACTTTTTCTGTCTTTTAGTGAAAACTAAACAAACAAAAAACCCCATTCGTCATAAAAGGACGAATGGAGTTTGCTTCGCGGTACCACCTTTTTTCCAATCATAAAAAAACTAATTGGCACTTAAATGGATAACGGATTTGATCCGTCTTCAACTAGTGGGATACATGTATCCGTTCGCTGAAGAAGCTCAAGGGCGACCTTCCGAGTGTCTGCTTAGGAATCCTTTCAGCTAATGGTTCCCTCTCTTTAAGCAGGTTAACGTCGTACTCTTCCCTGTCTATGCTTTTACTTTTTAATTGATATAGTTATACTACCCAAAAAGTTATCTTGACGTCAATAATGATAACCAATTTTTTTATATTATATACGATTTTGTAAAAAACGTTAAGGAAATAGGAGAATTCACTATCAAGGAAGAATATACATAAAAGAAATGCCATTTTAGAGGGGAAGGAAGATATGAAACGGAGGAAATTTATCACCAAATACTCCTATACTCCTTGGTATCGAACCTGCAGGAGAGTATGTGAGCAGTTGATTTTGCCGTTTACGATTTTTCAATTAGTCCGAACACTTTTTATTCCCACTGTGTTCGATGTACTTTTGTTAGCCATATTTATTGCCATTGCTGTATCAATCTATTTTGAAATTGTTTAAGAGCCCAAAAAGCAAAGTTATTGCTGTTGGGCTCCTTCTTTTGCCTGCTTTTCTTGTTCCTCGAGTTCAGTCATCCTCATTACAACATACTCTGAATTCTTTAGGTGCCAGTATTTGCGTTGCAGCATTCGGACAAATTTCAGCTCATTTTTTGGCTGTTCTTTTTTATAATACCGTTCGACTACCTGGATGATCGGGATCGGATAAGCTAAATAACTAAAGAATAGTAGTTTTTCATCCACTTTGAATGGGAAAAATTTATAGTAATGGTAAATCCAATCCACCGCTTCATCATTTCGTGTTGGCTGGGTATTAAAGGAACGGGATAAGTATGGCAATAAATCATGAATCGGTGAGCCATAATGGGTATTTTCAAAGTTAATAAAATAACCGTACCCTCTGTCGTCATAAAGAAAATGCTCGGATGAGATTTTTCCATGTGCAATGACCATTCGTGCTTTTTCTGCTTCCTTTGTTTTTTCATACCATTCTTCGAATTTAGTTTTCGAAAAGCGAAGTGCCTGAGTGATTTCGTTATAGTATAAGCAAAATACCAATTCAAATGGTGACATATACGTCTTTTTTTCACATTCATCGATAAATCCATCCAGAAACTCCTGATTCTTATCGAGCACCTCAATCGTTTTTTCGTAATGCTCTGTCCGCTCCTCTTTATTCACACTGATTTCTTTAGCAGTAATCGTGTGAAGCCTTGCCAATTCACGAAAAAGCTGCTGGTGTTTCTGTGTACGATCTTCCTTTATTTCATTCGACATCCATGGCATTAAGTAGTATAAGGCTTTATCATGGAGAACTGCATATCTCCCGTCCATGGTTGGATAAATAGGGACAATTCGATTGTAGCCCTTTTGGTAAAGAAGATGGACATGACGAATAAAATCGGTTCCAGTTGCCGGGTCAATTTTCTTTAATGCAAATGTCCCTTTATTGGAATAGATTTTCTTAATATTGCCGTGTTCCTCAACATAATTAGGCTGTACTTGGTAGTTATTTAAAATTGGTATCAAGGAATCTACCTGATTTGTGTCCCGCATCGACATTCATCTGCCTTTCAGCCATAGCAAACTGCTTAAAAAGATGTGAGCAGGTTATAAACCCGCTCACCCTGTGTTAGGTTGACTATTTTTTTGCTAATGCAGCAGGAACATATAATACTTGACCCTCAAAGACATCTTGATTGAGCTCAAGATTATTGTAACGCAGCAAATTTGGGACCGATACATGATAACGATCGGCAATACCATCCAGCGTATCGCCCTTTTGAACAATGCAAACTTTTAATCTAGCTTGATCAGAGCTGTCTTCCTTGCGGGCAAAGAACTCCGTTAATGTCATTGTTTTCTTCTTCCCAGCCTTCTTTTTGGCTTGCTTTGGCGGCGCTTCTGGTGAAGACGAACTTTCCTCTAGGACTGGTTCTTTTGCTTCCACAGGCTCTTTAACCTCTTGTTCTGCAATTGGCTGGGCTGGAGCTTCCTCCACGATTTCTTCTATCTTTTGGATCTGCTCATTTGCTTCACTTCTTGCATGTTCATAAACAATAGGCTGCTCGGGCAGTTTAGGCTCTTCCTCTTCTTCAGGCTCTTCATACGTAAAGGTTGGAAACTTCGGAAAAGCTTCAATCTTTTCTTCTTCTGGCTGTTTCCTCGCTTCCGCTTCAAATAAGAACGTATCCTCAAATTGATTCTCTTCTTGTTCAGCTTCTTCTAGCTCTTCTTCTCTAGGAACTTCTACCTGATAGCGATGAAGAACTTCAAACTGTTCTTCTTCAACCGCTTCATCCTCTTGTTGTGTTGAATCATACAGGCCGCTGATGGTTAATTCTGCGGACAATTTAAGACAGCTGCGTTCCGGAATGGAATAATCAAATGACTCCACAATCACGTCAATATCGTAAATGCTTTGTATCCGATTATTCGGAATCGTGATATCGACAGGAAAACGGTGTGAGAACTCACAGATGCCTTCCTCTTGTGGATCCACTCTTTCTACATACTTTTGGTTAGGTACATACTCTTCCTCTTCCACTGTACTCTCTTCGTCATTTCTATATTCGCCTGTTAATTCCAGCGAACCACGTATGGTTACATATTGATCATTTTCCTGGATGGTGATATCCGGGTCTAGAGAAATCGACACAAGTTCAGTTACTTCCTGTCCTTTTCTAAACCACAAAGACTCCTCCAAGGAAAATCGCAGGCACGATTGATTCTCCTGAGACAAAGCGACTCCTCCTTTCGTTTCCTTTTAAGCAAAATCACTATGTCACTTACACTCTATGAACGAATGGTTTTAAATATGATAAAAAAGCCCTTTTATACACGAAAAAACACTCACCAATTTTGATATGCTCCCGGTAAGGTAGACAGATTAAAAAATAAAAATCTGTTTGCCTTAAAGGGTGAGTTTTTTTTATGTCAAAAAGAGTGCATTCTTTAGAGGATAAAATCAGGATAATAAAAGCATTAGAAGAAGGAAGTCATTCCATTTCCGAACTAGAATCTATATATAACGTCCATAAAGTCTCCATTTATGATTGGATATATAAATATAAAAAATACGGAGTTGATGGATTAAAAGAATCCTCTACCTGGAGGAGGTTTTCAAAGGAACTTAAGCAGGACGCAGTAAAGGACTATCTTAGCGGCGAATACTCCATTCGGGAGGTAACTAGAAAGTATGAAATTCCTAGTACTTCCACCCTTCGTTGTTGGATAAAGAAGTATAATAGTCATAGAGAATTAAAGGATACGTCAAAAGAAAGGACGAGCTCTATGACTAAAGGGAGAAAAACTACTTGGGATGAAAGGATTCAAATAGTACTTGATTGTCTAGGGAACGGAAAAGATTATCAAGTAACATCTGAGACCCATAATGTCTCTTATCAACAAGTGTACCAGTGGGTTAAGAAATATGAAGATGGCGGAGAAGAAGCACTCAAAGATAAAAGAGGAAGGAAGAAAGAAGAAGTAGAGCTGACCTCAGAAGAGAAAATGCAGCTTCAAATGAAAAAGTTAGAACGAGAAAATGAGCGGTTACGTGCGGAGAATTTATTCTTAAAAAAGTTAGAGGAGATCGAAAGGAGGCGAAAATAAGCCAAGTCCGATTTGAAGATAAGTACATTGCTATTCAGGAGCTTCATCAGGAAGAGAATTTGAGCATTCTTTTACTTTGTGAAATAGCCGGTATTTCACGCGCTGCTTACTATAAATGGCTTAATCGCATACCTACAGATCGAGAACTCCAGAATAGAAAGATTATAGAAGAAATGAAAGCTCTTCAAGAGAAAGTAGATGGAACTTTTGGTTATCGACAAATGACGTTACATATGAATCGGAAATTTGAAGAGGACATCAATCATAAAAGAATCTATCGATTAATGGGAATCGGAAATTTACGCTCGGTTATTCGGATAAAGAAGAAATATTCATACAAAAGTTCTACCCCTCAGCATGTGGCAGAAAATGTACTAAATCGCGATTTTACAGCAGAAAAGCCTAATGAAAAATGGGTTACGGATGTCACTGAACTTAAATATGGGGCAAAGAAGGCTTATTTAAGCGCCATTCGTGATTTATACGATGGATCGATTGTTAGCTATGTCCTCGGGCATTCCAATAATAATAAACTTGTATTCAAGACACTTGACCAAGCTACAGCACTTTTGAATGGAGAACGCCCTCTTATCCATAGTGATCGTGGATTTCAATATACCTCGAAAGGTTTTAAACGAAGAATAGATGCAGTAAAGATGAAGCAAAGTATGTCCCGAGTGGGCAGATGTATTGATAACGGACCAATGGAATCCTTTTGGGGAACACTTAAATGTGAGAAGTATTATAGGCGTAAGTATAATACATTTGAAGAACTAACTTTAGCGATAAATGAATACATACATTTTTATAATCACGATAGATATCAAAAACGACTAAACGGCCTTAGCCCTATTGAATATAGAGCTAAAGCCGCCTAAATCATTTTTATTATTTCCACTGTCTACTTGACGGGGGGCAGTTCATTTTAGGTGAGTGTAAAAGGTATTATTTAAGTTTTGAAAAAGCGATTTCTACTGCTTTGATTGTTTTTTCGATGTCTTCGTCGGTATGTTCTGTAGACAAGAACAATCCTTCAAATTGTGACGGCGGCAGGAATACTCCTTGTTCAGCCATTTCACGGTAGTACGCAGCAAAATAATCCAGGTTAGAACTTTTTGCTGTTTCATAGTTGATTACAGGTTCATTAGTGAAGAAGAACCCAATCATCGAACCGGCACGGTTGAAGGTAACGGGAATATCATATTTTTCAGCTGCTGCCGTAATCCCTTTTTCAAGTAAATCACCCAAGCGCTTGAATTCTTCGTAATGCTCAGGAGTTAATTGGCTTAATGTTTCATAGCCAGCTGTCATCGCAAGCGGATTTCCAGATAGTGTTCCCGCTTGATAAATTGGACCTGCTGGAGCAATTTGCTGCATGATTTCTGCCTTACCGCCATATGCGCCAACCGGCAGACCGCCGCCAATTACTTTTCCAAGGCAAGTGATATCTGGCATGATATTAAAATATCCTTGCGCACAATTATAGCCAACACGGAATCCCGTCATAACTTCATCAAAAATCAACAAGGCTCCGTTCTGGGAAGTGATCTCGCGAAGACCTTCTAAGAATCCAGGAAGCGGCGGCACAAGCCCCATATTACCCGCAACAGGTTCAACGATAATACAAGCAATATCATCACCGAATTGCTCAAAAGCGTAATTAACTCCTTCAAGGTCGTTATAAGCTACTGTAATCGTATTGCTGGCAACGCCCTCAGGAACACCTGGGCTGTCTGGTAATCCAAGCGTAGCGACACCGGAGCCAGCTTTAATTAACAAGGAATCACCATGTCCATGGTAACAGCCTTCAAATTTTAATATCTTATTACGGCCTGTATAGCCGCGTGCTAAGCGGAGCGCACTCATCGTCGCTTCTGTCCCGGATGAAACCATCCTTACTACTTCAATCGATGGTACCCGTTCAATGACAAGCTTAGCCAATTCATTTTCCATTACTGTCGGTGCACCATAGCTTGTACCAAGCTCAGCGACCTTTTTAATACCTTCAACCACTCTATCATTTGTATGCCCAAGGATCAGCGGTCCCCAAGATAAAACGTAATCGATATATTCGTTCCCATCAATATCATAGATTTTTGAACCTTTTCCTCTTTCCATGAAAATCGGATCCATATTTACAGATTTAAAAGCACGTACCGGGCTGTTAACACCGCCAGGCATTAAGTGTTGAGCTTCTTTAAATGCTTCTACTGATTTTGTATATGAGCGCATTATCTGTTCCTCATTTCAGTTTAAAATTATTTTTCTTCTTTTAACCAGCGGCATGCGTCTTTGGCAGCATACGTGATAATTAGGTCTGCACCTGCACGTTTAAAGGCAATTAACATTTCCATTACCGTTTGTCTCTCATCAATCCAGCCATTTGCAGCTGCAGCTTTAATCATGGAATATTCCCCGCTGACGTTATAAGCAACAACAGGAAGGTTAAAATTATTTTTAACATCGCGAACAATATCAAGATACGGCATACCTGGTTTTACGATTAAGAAATCAGCACCTTCAGCCACATCAGATTCGGCTTCCCTAAATGCCTCCATCCGGTTTGCAGGGTCCATCTGATAGGTTTTGCGGTCACCGAACTGTGGTGCGCCTTCTGCTGCCTCACGGAAAGGTCCGTAAAAAGCAGAAGCATATTTAACGGCATAAGACATGATTGGGGTATCTTTGAACCCAGCTTCATCTAAACCGGCACGAATTGCTGCTACGAAACCATCCATCATATTGGAAGGAGCAATAATATCTGCGCCCGCTTCGGCTTGGGCGATGGCTGTTTTTACAAGTAATTCAAGAGATTCATCGTTTAAGATTTTATCGCCTTCGACCATACCACAGTGCCCGTGGCTGGTATATTCACACAAGCATGTATCTGCAACCACAATGATTTCTGGATAATGTTCTTTAATCCAGCGAGTTGCCACTTGGATAATGCCGTGGTCATGGAATGCTTGAGTGCCGCACTCATCTTTTGTGGTAGGAATACCGAATAATAGAACAGACTTAATACCATGTGCAACGATATCATCCATTTCAGCTTTTAAGTTATCCATTGAAACTTGGAATACACCAGGCATAGAAGAAACTTCTCTGCGAATGTTTTCTCCTTCATAGATGAATAATGGATAGATGAAGTCATCTGGTGTTAGGTGGTTTTCTCTAACGAGTGCACGCATATTAGCACTTGTACGTAATCGGCGGTGACGTGAAAATTGAAGTTCCATTTATATTTACCCCCAAATTCTATTTTTGAATATCATTTTTCTAAAAATTGAATCGTGCTTTTAATCATTTCTTTAACGGTATATTCCTCTGGAGAAACGTGAACTGGCAGTCCATAAGCACGTAATCTCTTCTCTGTGACAGGACCGATGCAGCTTGTTACACATCTTTTTATATGGTTCTCGAGTTTATACGCCTTCACAACACTCATAAAGTGATCAACAGTCGAGGGACTCGTGAACATTAAGATATCAAGCTCATTGTCAAAAAGCATTTGAGCCAGCTTTTCAGTGCTCTCTTCCGGCATATATGTCTCATAGATAACGATTTCATTAACAAGTACACCATGATTACTAAGCGTAGTAGAAATATATTCCCTTGCGAGATTCCCCTTAGGAATCAGTACTTTTGAACCACTCGGTACAATAGGCAAGAACTCGTCCGTAAAAACTTCTGTCACATAGGCAGAGGGTACAAATTCTGCTTTAAATCCTTTTTCCTGCAATACTTCTTCCGTTTTCTTGCCGATTACGGCAATCCTCGGAAAGGAGGAATGATCTTTCTTTTGATAAAAAGAAAAGAACGTTTCGACAGTGACATTGCTAGTAAATACAATCCAGTCATATGTATTAATTTCAGCCAGAACACGTTTCAGCTGTTCTGTAAGTTGAATTGGACGAAATGCAATAAGAGGGATTTCAATTGAAATCCCTCCATACTTTTCGACAAGTTGTGAAAAGGATTTTGCCTGGCCCACTCCACGCGGGACCAAGACCTTTTTGTCTTTCAAACCTAATGGTTTTAGCATTGACCTTCGAGCTCCCGTTTAACCTTCTCAATCAGGTCCTTAGCTCCTTTTTCTATTAATAGGTCAGCAGCGGCGATACCAAGCTCTTCAGCGTTTGTTCCTCTAAGTTCCTCTTTAAAAATTTCTTGACCTTCAGGAGAACCTACTAAAACATTTAGAACAATTTCATCATTATCAGCAATTTGGGCAAAACCAGCAATCGGAACCTGACAGCCGCCTTCCATTTTATGAAGGAAAGCACGTTCTGCTTTAACAGCTTTTTCTGTTTTTTTACAAGTGAATTTTTCAAATAATTCAAGAAGTTCTTGATCAACTTCACGGCACTCAATTGACAATGCACCTTGACCAACTGCCGGAACACAAACATCTGCATCGATAAACTCGGTGATGGTTTCTTTTGCCCAGCCAAGTCGGGAGAGACCTGCTGCAGCTAGGATAATAGCATCATATTCTTCATCTTGGAGCTTTTGTAATCTCGTATCAACATTTCCGCGGATCCATTTAATTTCTAAATCAGGTCGCTTCGCTAAAAGCTGAGCGCTGCGGCGAAGGCTGCTCGTACCGATGATTGCACCAGGTTTTAAGTCCATTAATTTAATATGGTCTCTTGAAATCAATGCATCGCGATGGTCTTCACGGAAAGGAATACAGCCAATTGTAAGACCGTCAGGAAGAATCGCAGGCATATCTTTCATACTATGTACAGCCATATCAATTTCTTTATCCAACATGGCTTGTTCAATTTCCTTAACAAACAAACCTTTTCCGCCTACCTTTGATAGGGTTACATCTTGAATTTTGTCCCCTTTTGTGACAATTTCTTTTACTTCAAATTCAAAGTTGCCGCCAAGCTTTTTAAGCTGTTCTATCACCCAGTTTGTTTGAGTAAGAGCCAATTTGCTGCGTCTTGAACCTACGATAATTTTTCTCATGAGTGCCTCCTATGAGTACCAAAAATGAAATGATGATAATTGACCAAATAAAAAAAAGTTAATTAATACAATTAAAAATGAACCGACGTTCCAAAAGGCTAATTGTCTGCCTGACATATCTTTAACAATACGGAGATACAAATAGATACTGTATCCGGTTAATAAAATAAATGAACCAATGACTTTCATATCATACCACGGCATCCCTGGAACCTTTAAAATGGCCCATTGTAATCCCAGAATCAGGCTTAATAACAGCATCGGAACTCCAATAACTACTAAAATATAAGAGGATCGTTCCAGCTTGCTTAAATCTGCGATTCTCAAAAGTCTGGCTCCCCACTTTTTCCTCTTCAACAAATCATACTGAATCAGATAAAGGAGCGAAAGGACAAATGACAGTGAGAAAGCTCCGTACGATAGGATTGCCATTGTGATATGGATAAGCAAGAGTTCAGACATAAGCTGATTGCTAATGACGTGTGAGTCATATTGAATCGGGGCAAATGTATGAATAGCAATAACAATAAAACCTAATATATTTGTAAAGAAAACGATAAAATCGACTTTTAGCAGCCGATTGATTCCCAGCGAAAGCGTTACTAGTACCCATGCATAAAAATATAAACCTTCAAAGATCGTTAACACTGGAAATCTTCCTGTTTTGACCATATAAGAAGTTAAAAATACAGTTTGTAATATCCATACAAACGCAAGTAACCAGAAGGCTATACGGTTGGCCTTCCGGTTATGGTTGAGAAAATCGAAAAAATATAACAACACACTGAAGGCATATAGGACTACTGTCAATTCGTGCAGCCGCGTCATATGGAAGTCAAACATATTCAGTACCTCTTATGACTGAAAAGAAGCCTGCGGTACTTGAATTACTGCATTATTCGTTTCGGCTGCTTTCGTTTGTTTTTCTACAAGCTCTTCAATATTAAATATTTTTATAAATAAATCCAATGCCTCTTCAGCGTCTGGACGAGCAGCCAATTCTTTTGCTTGTAAGATAGGGTCTTTTAATAGCTGGTTGATAATGCTCTTTGTATGTTTATTTAAAACCTTTCTGTCTCTGTCCGATAAATGAGGCAGCTTGCGCTCAATGCTGACCATGGTTTCGGCTTGAATAGCGACAGCCTTGTCCCTTAGCGCCGAGATAACTGGTACTACTCCCAGCAATCCAAGCCATTGCTTAAAATCAACAATTTCCTTTTCAATCATCAACATAATCACTTGTGCAGCTTTCTTACGCTCCTGCAGGTTCGCCTCAACAATTCCTTCTAAATCATCGATATCATATAAAAATACACTTTCAAGTTCTGCAATTCTCGGATCTAAGTCGCGGGGAACAGCGATATCAACCATAAATAATGGTTTGCCCTTTCGCTTTTTCTCCACTTTTTCCATCATTGATTTTGTAATGACGAAATCCTTCGCTCCTGTTGAACTAATTAGGATATCCGCATCAGCCAATGACTTTTGCAGTTCATCTATTGTTTTGGCCTCACCGGCGAAACGGTTAGCCAGCAATTTAGCCTTTTCAAACGTTCGATTAATCACGGTAACTTTTCTGACACCATTGCCGTGTAAGTTTTGTGCCGCCAGCTCACCCATTTTACCAGCACCAAAAATTAGAACATGCTTATTCTCAAGTGAACCAAAGATTTTCTTAGCTAGTTCAACGGCAGCATAGCTGACTGAGACCGCATTGGCACCGATGTCTGTTTCAGCATGGCCGCGCTTCGCAAGTGTAATCGCCTGTTTAAATAACTGATTAAAGACGGTACCTGTCGTACCTAATTCTTGAGCTAGCATGAAGCTGGTACGAACCTGCCCTAATATTTGTGTTTCACCTAAGACCATTGAGTGAAGACCGCATGCCACTTTGAATAAATGTTCAATCGCTCCGTCTTCTTCGTATACAAATAGGAAAGGTGAAAACTCAGATTGTTCAATTCCGAACCACTCAGATAAAAACTCTTTAATATAATAGCGTCCTGTATGCAGCTGATCCACAACCGCATAAATCTCCGTACGATTACAAGTAGATACAATGATATTTTCAAGGATGCTTTTTTTAGTATTTAATTTCTTTATCGCATCCCCAAGGTCGGCTTCATTAAATGTCAACCGCTCACGAATTTCCACAGGGGCAGTTTTATAGTTTAGACCGATCACTACAATATGCATTTTTTAGAACACCCCCAATAAGTAATACAAAAACTACTAATACATTATTAACTAGTCTGATTATAACACGGGGTTTTTTAACTTTTACCCCGTAAATGTGAACAGAATAAGAAAGAATATGTTAGTATATATAGGAAAAAAGGTTAATTAAAAAAATAAATATATCATCATTATGTACAGTAACAAAAAAATAGACTAGATTCAAGTAAACCTTTCTGGAAGTGGTGTTAAAATGAAGAATCAGCGCATTTTCCCTGGAATTATTCTGATAGGCTTTGGAGCCTTTCTATTCTTACAGCAATCTGGATTTACTGCTCTACAAACATTGTATTCGTGGCCGTCCCTTCTTATTATTATCGGCATTGCATTTTTAGGTCAGGGTTATTCGGCTAATGATCATGAAGCAATCCTGCCAGGTGTCATCATCGCAGGTTTTGGTTTTCATTACCATCTAGCCGGTAAAATCTTAATCTGGCCTAACAACACCATTGGCATGCTTGTGTTGTTTATATCCATCGGCTACTTTCTACGTTTTCAAAAAACAAATAATGGACTATTTCAAGCGTTTCTCTTTTTAGTATTGGCATTATTGTTATTATTTTACGACAAAGTTGCAGAATATCTTGGATTTCTTCAAAACGGACTAAGTATTGCTTGGAAGTTTTGGCCAGCCATTATCATTCTAATCGGAGTCTACTTCCTTTTTAAGAGAAAAAAATAAACGTCAGGCGAAATTGCCTGACGTTTCATTTTACATATAACTCTGTAAAGCGGACCACGCTTTATCTTTTCCTTCACCCGTTTCGGATGAGAAAAGAATGATTTGGTCATTTTCTTCTAAATCGAGTGTTTCCTTGGTAACTTTTAAATGTTTCTGCCATTTCCCTCTTGGGATTTTATCCGCCTTTGTGGCAATGATGACACAAGGTATATCATAATGCTTTAAGAAATCATACATCATGACATCATCCTGTGTTGGCGGGTGTCGTAAGTCCACGATCAAAACCGCTGCTCTTAATTGCTCACGGGAAGTAAAGTACGTTTCAATCATTCTTCCCCATGCAGCACGCTCAGTCTTCGACACTTTCGCATATCCATAACCAGGAACATCCACAAAATGAAGGATTTCATTGATTAAATAAAAGTTTAACGTTTGGGTTTTACCCGGCTTTGACGAGATTCTCGCAAGCCCTTTTCGGTTTAGCATTTTATTGATAAAAGATGACTTCCCCACATTCGAACGGCCAGCTAATGCAAATTCTGGCAGATCTGTTTCGGGGTATTGCTCTGGCCTGACGGCACTGATGACGATATCGGAACTAACTACTTTCATTGTAATCCACCTTCTACTAGTGCATGCCGAAGAACTTCATCGACATGTGAAACAAGAACAAACTCTATTTCACTTCTAACACTTTCTGGAATATCATCAATATCCATTTCATTATCCTTAGGGAGAATGACTTTGGTTAATCCTGCACGATGAGCACTGAGTGTTTTTTCCTTTAAGCCGCCAATCGGAAGCACCCGGCCTCTTAGTGTAATCTCACCTGTCATTCCTACTTCACGGCGAATAGCTTTGCCTGTCAGTGCAGATACAAGTGCCGTTGCCATGGTAATACCAGCAGACGGACCGTCTTTTGGTACCGCACCTTCTGGAACATGAATGTGAACATCATATTTTTCGTGAAAATCTTCTTCAATGCCAAGTTCCCCGGCTTTCGAACGAATATAACTAAAGGCTGCCTGCGCTGATTCTTTCATGACATCCCCTAGTTTTCCGGTTAACACCAGTTTTCCTTTACCTGGCGATAAAGACACTTCGATTTGCAATGTATCTCCGCCAACAGTCGTATAAGCTAGACCGGTCGCAACTCCCACCTGGTCCTCTGTTTCCGCTTGACCGTAACGGAACTTAGGCTTGCCAAGGAATTCCTCAACATTTTTCTCTGTAACAACCACACGTTTTTTCTCCCCTGAGACAACGATCTTAGCGGTCTTACGGCAGATGGTTGCCATTTGTCGTTCCAGGCTCCGGACCCCTGCTTCACGGGTATAGTATCGAACTACCTTCAGAATCGCGTCATCACGTACCTGAAGAATTCCTTTCGTTAATCCATTTTCTTTAATCTGTTTTGGCAGCAGATGGTCTCTGGTAATATGAACTTTTTCAATTTCTGTATAACCAGCGATCGTAATAATTTCCATTCTGTCTAAAAGTGGACCTGGAATGGTGGACAAATTGTTAGCAGTCGCAATAAACATGACTTTTGATAGGTCATACGTTTCTTCAATATAATGATCGCTAAAATTATGGTTTTGTTCCGGATCCAATACCTCAAGCATGGCTGAAGAAGGATCACCACGGAAGTCACTGGACATTTTATCAATCTCGTCTAATAAAAAGACCGGATTAATGGTACCTGCCTTTTTCATTCCCTGAATAATCCGTCCTGGCATTGCCCCTACATAAGTCCTACGATGACCGCGAATTTCAGATTCATCGCGAACACCGCCAAGTGAAATTCGGACAAAATTACGGTTTAATGATGTGGCAATGGAGCGTGCCAAGCTTGTTTTACCTACTCCGGGAGGTCCAGCAAGACAAAGAATGGGGCCTTTTAACGAATTAGTCAGCTTCTGAACAGCTAAAAACTCCAAAACACGTTCCTTTACCTTTTCTAGACCAAAATGGTCCTGATTGAGGATTTTTTCAGCACGAAGAATATCAATATCATCATCCGTCCTCTTCGTCCACGGAACCGTAATCAGCCATTCAATATAATTACGAATAACGGCACTTTCTGCTGAGCTTGATGGCACTTTTTCATAGCGGTCAAGTTCTTTTAAAGCGGTTTGCTGAACATGCTCAGGCATGCCTGCGTTTTTAATTTTTTCCGTTAATTCAGCGATTTCACCAGTTTTGCCTTCTTTATCGCCCAGTTCCTTCTGAATCGCCTTCATTTGTTCGCGCAGGTAATATTCCTTTTGCGTTCTCTCCATTGATCGCTTTACACGCTGGCCGATCTTTTTCTCAAGATTGAGTACTTCTTTTTCATTTTGAATGGTATTAATCACCAAATTCATTCGTTGCTTTACATCAATGGTTTCAAGGATTTCTTGTTTATCCTTCAGTTTGATTGGCAGATGTGAAGCAATGATATCTGCCATTCTCCCCGGTTCTTCAATATCCACCACTGAAGCATAGGTTTCTGCTGAGATTTTTTTGGACAGCTTTATGTATTGCTCAAAATATTCAAGCATTGTTCTCATCAATGCCTGGTCTTCTACATCCTTTGTTACAGTTTCTTCGTATGTCTCAATGCCGACAGAATAATAATCATCTTCATCATGGAATGACTGTATTTTTGCTCTGTTTAGTCCCTCAACCAATACTCGAATGGTTCCATTTGGAAGCTTAAGCATTTGTTTAACTTTCGTCAATGTACCAATCTGGTATAAATCCTCTTCGGATGGATCGTCTATTGCAATGTCCTTTTGTGTTGTTAAAAAAATTAAATGGTCATCTACCATCGCTTTTTCAAGGGCTTCAACTGATCTTTCACGGCCAACATCTAAATGCAGGACCATTGTCGGATATACTAGCAACCCTCGAAGCGGCAGGAGGGGGACGATCAATTCTCTCTCTTTCGCCATTCACTTGCACCTCCACATGCATAAATCAATCTTCCCTGCTGACATTTACAGCAGAAATCGTCTTTGTACAATTCTATCTCATTTGCAAATATGTGTCTAATAATAAGAAAGCCACAATATCTGCTTGTCAATATATATTTTAATTTTCCCAAGTTAGCACATTTTCTTTCATTAAAAACACTTCGGTCAAACAACCGAAGTGTTTTGCGTTAAATGGATTCTTTTTTTGACAGTTCGACGGAAGCTGGTATAACTTGATTATGTGCCAGATTATTGACAAGTGCGATGTCAAAGACTTCACTCAAATGGGTAACCGGAACAATTCGGATTCCCTTAATCTCATTTAATATCGATTGCATATTTTCTTCAGGGATAATAACGGTTGTGGCGCCAGCTTTTAGAGCAGCCTTTACCTTAGGATATACGCCGCCGATTGGCTTTACATTCCCATGAATGCTTATTTCTCCCGTCATTGCCACTTTATTATCAATCGGCACTTTGTAAATGGCTGAATAAATTCCGGTAGCCATTGCAATCCCTGCAGACGGACCATCAATTGGAACCCCGCCTGGGAAATTAACATGAATATCGTAATCACCTGCTGGAACACCCATTGACCGCAGGACGGTAATCACATTTTCAATCGAACCCCGCGCCATACTTTTTCTGCGGATTGATTTCCCTTGTCCGCCAATGCTTTCTTCATCGACAATTCCTGTAATATTAATGGAACCTTTATCCTTGGCAGGGATGACAGTTACTTCGATTTCCAGCAGTGCCCCTGTGTTCGGACCATAAACAGCCAGCCCATTTACAAGACCCACCCGTGAATCGTCATTAATCTTTCTTTCCATTCTTGGTGACAGCTGACTAGAATGGGCAACCCATTCTAAATCTTCGTCTTTAATAAATTTGCGTTCATCGGTGATCGCCAGCCCTGCAGAAATTTGAATCATATTAACAGCTTCGCGCCCATTTCTCGCATATGTAGATAAAATCTCTAATCCGGTTTCACTAATGTCTAATTTTACTTTGTCAGCTGCTTTTTGCCCCACTAGGATAATTTCCTCTTGGGTTAAGTCTCTGAAAAAAACTTCCATACAGCGTGACCGAATCGCAGGCGGTATCTCACTTGGAGTTCGTGTTGTCGCACCAATTAAACGGAAATCCGCCGGCAGTCCATTTTTAAAAATATCATGGATATGTGTGGGTATTTGTGTGTTTTCCTCATGATAATAGGCACTCTCAAGAAATACTTTACGGTCCTCGAGCACCTTTAAAAGCTTGTTCATTTGAATCGGATGCAGCTCACCAATCTCATCAATAAAAAGGACTCCGCCATGAGCATTGGTAACAGCTCCTTGTTTTGGCTGCGGAATACCCGCTTGTCCCATTGCTCCCGCACCTTGATAAATCGGATCATGAACGGATCCAATCAGCGGGTCGGCAATCCCTCTTTCATCAAACCGAGCTGTCGTTGCATCTAATTCAATGAATACAGAGTTTTGTTTAAATGGAGATTTTTGATTTTTTTTCGCTTCTTCTAAAACTAATCGTGCCGCAGCTGTTTTCCCAACCCCAGGCGGTCCATAAATAATCACATGTTGTGGATTGGGTCCGCATAGTGCTGCTTTTAATGACTTTATCCCATCTTCTTGCCCAACAATGTCCTGGAAGCTAGTCGGACGTACTTTTTCAGCTAATGGTTCTGTTAATGAAATCGATCTCATCTTTCGAAGCTGTTCCATTTCCTTACGGGATTCCCGATCAATGGAAACCTTTTGTGTCCGTTGGTTCCTTAACAAATTCCAGAAATACAGCCCAATGATAATTCCAAAAAACAGCTGTATAAATAAGGCAATCCCCGTCCAACTCATAATTTTCCCTCCTGCTACAGTAAACTTAAGTAAGTATTTAAAGTATTTCCTGCATAGAGAGGGAATAAACCACAAATTGTAAGAAACTGTTTTTGTTGGCAGATAATCGCCGAAAAAAAAGAACCCAGTAATTTTACTGGGCTCTTAGACTGCATATATTAAGCAGACTTTTCTTCTACTACAACGGTTCCGTCTTCTAAGACAAGCTTTGGAACACTATTGTTGATAACCGTTTCTTTTGTAATGATACACTTCTGTATATCGTCACGAGAAGGAAGGTCAAACATGACATCAAGCATGATTCCTTCAATGATAGAACGTAATCCACGTGCACCTGTTTTACGTTCGATTGCTTTCTTCGCAATCTCACTTAGTGCACCTTCTTCGAATTCCAATTCTACTTCATCGATTTCAAGCATTTTTTGATATTGTTTAACTAAAGCGTTCTTAGGCTTTGTTAAAATTTCAATCAACGCTGCTTCATCCAACTGCTCCAGACTTGCAATAACTGGAAGACGGCCGATAAATTCAGGAATTAAACCAAAACGAAGTAAGTCTTCAGGTAATACTTTAGAAAGAAGCTCTTTTTGTGTAATTTCCTGTTGCTGCTTAACGTCAGAACCAAAACCAATTACCTTTTGACCTAAACGGCGCTTAATAATAGGTTCAATTCCATCAAACGCACCACCACAAATAAATAAAATATTCGTTGTATCGATTTGAATGAATTCTTGGTGTGGATGTTTACGTCCGCCTTGAGGAGGAACGCTCGCAACCGTACCTTCTAAGATTTTTAATAATGCTTGCTGTACACCTTCACCAGATACATCTCTTGTGATCGATGGATTTTCTGATTTACGGGCAATTTTATCAATTTCATCAATATAAATGATACCCTTTTCAGCCTTTTCCACATCGTAATCAGCAGCTTGAATCAATTTTAAAAGAATATTTTCTACGTCTTCTCCAACATAACCTGCTTCCGTTAGAGACGTTGCGTCAGCAATTGCAAACGGAACATTTAGAATTCGCGCTAATGTTTGAGCTAATAACGTTTTCCCGCTACCAGTCGGTCCAATCATCGCGATGTTGCTCTTAGATAGTTCAACATCATCAATCTTACTGTTAGAATTGATACGCTTGTAATGATTGTACACTGCAACTGATAACGATTTTTTAGCTTGATCCTGACCAATGACGTACTCATCAAGAATTTCACAGATTTCTCTAGGCTTTGGAACGTCTTTGAATTCTACTTCTTCTTCTGTCCCTAACTCTTCTTCAACAATTTCTGTACAAAGCTCGATACACTCGTCACATATATAAACACCTGGTCCAGCGACCAATTTACGAACTTGGTCTTGTGTCTTTCCACAGAAGGAACACTTTAATTGGCCTTTTTCATCATTAAATTTAAACAATTCTTTCACCCCTTGAAAACGTGTTATAACACTATTTAAAGTTGCGTAACACAAACAAAAATCCGTTTCTTTTTCGATACTTTTCAGTGGTATGTATTGCATTGTAACACATGGACCCAGCGGACTGGTAATAAAAAGACTTCTTCAATTATGTTTTTCTGAAAGCGGATTTTTGTTTGGATTAACCTTTAAATGATACGTATGTACCCATTAAGCATAACCACTTTTCAACAATTTAAATCTTTGATAAGCCGGTTTTACTTAATTCGCTATGTAATTCTGTTTTTCCTGCTGCTTGTTAAAAAGGTTTCCCTGTACTTATTATAATATGTAATTGAAAAAATGTATAAAAACAGGCACGATCAAATCGTGCCATGTTTTAACGATCATTATTATTTTTTATTTTCGATTAAAAATTCAACTGCTTTTTGCTTTTGAAGGTCACCTTTGATACCATCAACGCCGCCAAGTGCTGCCTTAATGTTATCAACAGTCATGTTGTACATACCAGCCATTTTTTCAAGCTCAGCATTAACATCTTCGTCAGTTACTTCAATGTTTTCAGCTTTTACAATTGCTTCAAGCGTTAATGCAACGCGAACACGGTTAAGAGCTTCTTCTTTCATTTGCTCACGCAGTGCATTCTCATCTTGACCTGAGAATTGGAAGTAAAGCTCAAGGTTCATACCTTGCATTTGCAGGCGTTGTTCGAATTCTTGAAGCATACGGTTTACTTCGTTTGTTACCATAACTTCTGGAATTTCAACTGTTGCATTTTCAGCAGCTTTTTCAACTAAAGAATCACGTAAGTTGTGCTCAGCTTCGTGCTTCTTGCTGTCTTCTAAACGAGTTTTAATTTTTTCTTTTAATGCGTCTAATGTTTCAACTTCATCATCCACATCTTTCGCAAACTCATCATCTAATGCAGGAAGTTCTTTTCCTTTAATTTCATGAACTGTTACTTTAAATACTGCTGGCTTACCAGCAAGTTCAGCTGCATGGTATTCTTCAGGGAAAGATACTTCAACATCTTTAGATTCGCCAGTAGCTACTCCTACTAACTGCTCTTCAAATCCTGGAATGAATGAACCAGAACCTAATTCAAGTGAATGATTTTCAGCTTTTCCGCCTTCGAACGCTTCGCCATCAACGAATCCTTCGAAATCGATAACCACTGTATCACCAAGTTCAGCAGTGCCTTCTTCTTTCACAACAAGCTCAGCTTGACGGTTTTGAAGAGTTTCTAATTCTTTCGCTACATCTTCGTCTGTTACAGTTGTGTCGAACTCTTCTACTTCTAAACCTTTGTAGTCGCCTAATGTTACTTCAGGCTTAACTTGTACAGTTGCTTTGAAGATAAGCTCTTTGCCTTTTTCCATTTGTTCAATGTCGATATCAGGACGGTCGATTGGCTCGATTCCTGCTTCGTCGATTGCATTTCCATAAGCTTCAGGAAGAAGAATATCTAATGCATCTTGATAAAGAGATTCTACACCAAAACGCTTTTCGAACATTGGACGTGGCATTTTTCCTTTACGGAAGCCAGGTACATTTACTTGCTTAACAACTTTATTAAAAGCTGCAGTTAAGCCTTCATTTACTTTTTCCGCGCTTACTTCAACAGTAAGGACACCGGTGTTTCCTTCAAGCTTTTCCCATTTTACTGTCATACTATTTTCCCTCCAACAATCTATTATCATTTCATTCGTAACGAATTTGGCAGGATAATAAATTACCCTCTATTTTTATGTAAAAGATAGTTTTTACACAATGCAACCCTTACATTATAACACAGGATTATTTTCTTTCAACACAGTTACCTATATATTGGGATAAGAAATTTCTTCTAATTCTTTGATTTTGACGAGTGCCTGCTCTATTGTTATAGGACTAATCTCATACTCAGCTGAAATATCATCCATATCCGGATCTCCACCAAAATAATCTAGTACCAGCAAGTGAAAAGCTGCTGCCCAGGCCGACACGGCTTCAGGCCTAAGTTCAAAAGGATACGCAATAAAGAAGATTCTTTCTACCATCCCTTTCATATTTTCAAATAAAACAGGGTCACTATTTTCTAGTTTTGTTTCTAGTATCTTTTCTATTTCCTTCATTTTCGGCTGTGTTTGAATATCTGGTAGTTCCGTTGGCACAACACTTAAGTCTTCACTAAACTTTTTGACGGAAATTTCCTTATCATATTCCTGCTCTTTTAATAGGGTAAGCAGTATAGTTTTTAAGAATGGGTGGCCTGACTCGGAGTTTAGATACTCCTTGATTTCATCTAAGAAGGGACGTATATTTTTTTCTGCTAAACTTGAAATGGCAAGCATTTGCTCATTTAAAGTTTTTAGTGAAGATAGGTTAAGCTTTTTGAGATGCGTCTCTTCTTTTGCTTCTTCCATTATTTCCTGCTGACTGTTGTCAGCCATTCGTTTGCTAAATTGCAGTATGGTGAGGAAATGATCATGCCTCTCCGGCGGAATCTCTTTTTCGTCAAACAGGGCTTCAATCGTTGAGACGATCTCCTGGTATTCATGAAGCTGTATTAAGATGGTCAGATACAGATCGACCATATGAAAATAATCCCCAATTCCTTTTAGCAGCATTTCATTTGCCAGGTCTCTCGCTTTTATGTAGGCTCCTGCTTCAAAATAAGCGAGCACCAGACCTATTAATATATCACTATTTTCGGGGTCATGTTCCTTTGCTTCCTCAAGCAATGTGATCGCTTCTTGATACCTCTTGTTTTGCAGGCTCTCAAGCCCCTTATCCGTCAATCTCTTTTCGAGTCCGGGAAGGAATATGACATTATCTTTCCGTTTCGCTCGTTCCCGTTTTTTCATACTTCATACCGTCCTCTGCTTCTGTATGGAAAATAGTGTAGCATGAATTGTCTAAAAAACAAAAAACTTACCATTGCAATAGGGTGCTAGATTGTTCCCGTTTTTTTGCGGATTACTATTTACGGGCACTATTCGCACCTAATTGTTCCCGTAATTTTGTTGATTGAAATTTATGGTCACAATTCACCTCTGATTGTCCCCATAATTTTGCTCATCCCAATTTACGGGAACAATCCCCTCTGATTGTTCCCGTAATCTTGCTCATCCCAATTTACCGGCACAATCCCTTCCTGACGTTTCAAGTATCCACTAGAAACAAAAAAACTCACCTTCTAAAAAGGTGAGTAATGTCTTTTGGTATGTAGTTAAATGGCGTCCCAGGAGAGATTCGAACTCCCGACCGTACGCTTAGAAGGCGTATGCTCTATCCGGCTGAGCTACTGGGACGTAATAAGTATTTCAAAGACAAGATTTATTATATAATCCAAATATATGAAAGTCAACAGCATTTTAAAACTTTTTTAAAAATAAAATGAGGGGAAGAAAAAAATCTTCCCTCATCTAGTTGGCAAAGCAAATTCAAACGCTAAATCTTTGAGTTCTCGTCCACTAATGTCGTAAACAGTCATATTGATTTTATCATTTAATAACTCTAAAACGACATATGTTTTTTCCAAACGTCCCCTGGGCATTCGTATGCTGCCAGGGTTCAAAAACAGCGTATCCCCAATCACTTCTGCTCCCAATATATGAGAGTGTCCGAAACAGGCAATATCTGCTCCCACCTCTGCTGCCTTGTATTGTAAGTTCATTAATGATGACTTTACTGAATACTTGTGACCATGAGTAACAAAGAACTTACGTCCAGCAATCTCTGTTGTCGTTTCCAATGGGTAGCTGCCAAAATCGCAATTTCCCTTCACAGTCAAATAACCATTCATCACTTCATCGTCAGGCATCATTTCAGAATCGCCACAATGAATCATTAAATCTACTTCGTTCATGTGCCGCTCTCTTAACATTTTGAGCTCATTCGTTAAACCATGGCTATCACTAACAATGAGAACTTTGCTCATGATTTTTCCGCTCTTTCCATAATAGCATCTAACATACCTTCAAGCTTTTTCAAAGCATTGGCTCGATGACTTATTTTATTCTTTTCGTCTGAAGTTAGTTCTGCCATAGTACGGCTTTTGTCTGGCACATAAAAAACAGGGTCATAGCCAAAGCCATTTGATCCTCGCTCCTCCTCGAGAATTCGCCCTTCACATGTCCCAGACACAGTAACGGTTTTTTTGCTTGGCATAGCTGCTGCCAGGGCACAATAAAATCTTGCCGTACGATCCTCTTCGGAGACTCCCTTTAATTCGGTCAGAACCTTTTCGAGATTTTTCTGATCGTTCTTAGGCTCACCGGCATATCGTGCTGAATAAATACCTGGTCTGCCTTCTAATGCGTCTACGATTAGGCCGGAATCATCGCCAATAACCATTTTATTTAATGTCTTCGATACTGCTTCCGCTTTTAAAATTGCATTCTCTTCAAAGGTAGATCCTGTTTCTTCAACATCTTCAATTTCAGGATAATCTAGAAGTGTTTTAACTGCGATTCCTCTCGGTGCAAAGATATGTTCAAATTCTCTTGCCTTACCTGGATTTTTGGTTGCAATAATTACTTCCATCATACTCCGTATCCCCTTATTTTTTTCGTCTCGCTTCAATTTTAGATGTAATTTCTTCCCCTAACGCATTTTTCTGATGTTCGAATAGCTCCATAAGTCCTTCCTGAGCTGCACCTAAAAGATCCAGAAGCTGCTGGTGCGAGAAAGTAGATTCTTCGCCAGTTCCCTGTAATTCTACGAATTCACCATTCCCAGTCATAACCACATTCATGTCTACTAATGCTTTAGAATCTTCCGCGTAATTTAAATCTAGAACGGTTTCGTTATTTTTTAAGATTCCAACACTTGTAGCAGCTAAGTAATCTGTAATTGGAAATTTCGCACCCTTTTTTTCTCCAAGTCGATGAAGGGCGATTGCCATGGCAACAAAAGCTCCAGTAATAGAAGCGGTCCTTGTTCCTCCGTCTGCTTGAATGACATCACAATCAATCCATACCGTTCTTTCCCCTAGTGCAGATAAGTCGACCACGGCTCTTAAGGCTCGTCCAATTAAACGCTGAATCTCCATCGTTCTTCCAGTGACCTTACCTTTTGAAGATTCCCGAATGTTTCTAGTTTCCGTGGCACGCGGCAGCATGGAATATTCAGCTGTTATCCAGCCTTTGCCTTCACCTCTCATAAAAGGAGGAACTCTCTCCTCAATACTTGCAGTACAAATTACCTTTGTATTACCCACGGAAATAAGAACTGATCCTTCCGGGTGCATTAAATAACCAGTTTCAATATGTATTGGTCTTAATTGCAGTCTTTCTCTACCATCGACACGCACTACCATTTCCTCCTTAATGGCGAGAACATCTTTCCCGCCATAAAAAAATCAAATAAAGAAGAGGAAGCCCGAAAGGCACCCTCTCTGATTGTCACTATATAGTATATCAAAAATCAATTTTTAGAAACTACCTGTATTGACTTTTTCTGGACGAGTAACAGGTTCCGATAATTTTTCACCCTTATCTGTCTCTAACTCTGCCTTACCATCTACCGTAATTGCAACACTTTCAATACCTTTTTGTTCGGTCAATGAAAGAACGAGCGCGTTCAGTAAATGTTCAGAAACAATTTTTTCTTCAAAGCTTCCGTAGATAGATTCATTGAAGTTTAACGTTACCTTTCCATCTTCAATTTTCGGAGCTTCTAAAAGTTCCACATCAGGCATAAACTCTGAAGCCAAATTAGATTTTACATTTGGTCCTTTAACCAGTTCATTGACAACGGCGACGATATTATTCTTTTCGCTTGTGTTAACCCGTTTCGTAACAGGTACATAATAGTAAGATCCTTCTTCACCGCCGATGTAATAGACGGTCACTGGCTTTGTGTTTGTAATATCCGTCACGCCGGCTGTATCATGATTGATACCCGTAGTTCTGGATAGATTCTCACTGATTGGTGTTCCATTAACAGGCATTTCGTTTAAATCATGCCCATTCATTTGAAGCTTTACCTTATTCACTGTATCAAACTGTGTAAGTGTCCAGGTTACCGCTTCAAGAATCTTTCTCTCATCTTCAGGCTGATAGTTCTTAAACTCATTCGAGAAGTCCACTACCGCAACGCCATCTTTAATGTTAACGGAAACCTGAGTATCCTCTGGCAGTACCGCACGGAAATCATTTGGAAGCATATTAGTAACAGGTCCGTTTGCAACTAAGTATTCTAAAGCTTGCTTCGCTACAGAAGCAGTTTTCGGCAATGTTAGTGTTTGAGGCACCACTAACCCGTCTTTATTAATTAAGTATAACTCTGTTTTCACTGTTCCTTCGACTTCTTCACTCTTACCTGTGGTTTCCTTAGTCGGGTTTGTATCGGTTACGGTAACCTCTTTTGGCGGATCCACCTTTTTCTGCACTTCACTTCCGAACAAACCGCACCCCGATAATAGAAGTGTTGAAGCAAAAACGGCTGTAACTAGGGGTTTTACTTTATTTTTAGACATATTTTTTCCCTCCTAAGACAGTTTGTACTAACATGTATACGAGCCTATGAAAATAATTAGACCGTCTTTAGAAAGAAAATTAGGACATTACTTTTATTTTTTTCAAAAAAAATAAGCTCCTTTAATAGGAACTTAATTATAATTTAATCTTTTTGACATTACTTATAGGTACTCCGAGCCACTGAGAGGCAATTTTTGAGAAGATATACCTTGAGCCTGTTGTATAAAATTCATGCAGCGGTTCGACCTCATCGGATTCGAGGATATTGTTATACTGAAGAATGGCACTAATTTCCCTTGCCGTTTCATCTCCAGAGCTGATTACATTCACACCATCACCCATCACTTTTTGAATAAGCGGTTCAAGCAGCGGGTAATGGGTGCACCCGAGGATAAGGGTATCTAGGTTTTGATTTTGCAATGGTTTTAAGGCTTCGATGACGATTCTTTCTGCAATTTCTCCATCATACTCACCACTCTCCACGAGGGGGACGAACTTGGGACAAGCTTGTCCAGTAACAAATAACCGGCTGTTCAGTGCTTTTAAGGCTTTTTCATAAGCACCGCTCTTGATTGTACCTTCTGTACCAATAATCCCTACCCGAAAGTTCTTTGTCCGCTTGATAGCGGTGCGTGCTCCAGGGTAAATTACCCCGATTACTGGTATACTCAGCTCATTTCTAATCTCATCCAGGACAGCCGCCGTAGCAGTATTACAGGCTATGACAAGCATTTTAATCTTTTTTTCTAACAAAAATGTAGTTAGTTCCCAGGTGAATCTTTTAACTTCTTTAAGAGGTCTAGGGCCGTACGGGCATCTTGCCGTGTCTCCTAAGTATATTATTTTTTCATTCGGAAGCTGTCTCATAATCTCTTTGGCAACCGTTAATCCGCCAACTCCGGAATCTATAACACCAATGGGTTGTTTCAAAATTTTCGCCTCATTTTTAACGCATGTCTTGATGCAATTTCATTAAATTGGTTTGAAGTTGTTGAATTTCTTCTACTGAGAAATTAGTCAAAACTTCCTCTAAGTAAACTTGACGTTTCTTTATGACTTCATCTATTATTCTTTCGCCTTCTTCAAGTAAGTGGATTCTGACGACACGGCGGTCCTTAGGATCCTTTACCCTGACGACCAGCTGGTTTTTTTCCATCCGGTCTACAAGGTCAGTTGTCGTACTAAAGGCCAAATACATTTTAGTAGACAACTCTCCAATGGTCATATCACCATCCTCAAAAAGCCACTGCAGTGCTACAAACTGCGGCGGGGTTATTTTATAATGGCTAAGCATTTCTCTGCCTTTCTGCTTAATAATACCTGATATATAACGCAAATCTTTTTCTATTCTAGCGACAATTTCCGCGCTGAGCTTTTGTGTATCTTCCACAGTCATCTCTATAACACTCCTATATTGGCTTCCCTATGCCTAATTTTCGTAGACTTTACCCGTTCTTTCATCTTGCTCTATTTTCTACTTTTTTCGCTAAAATTTCAAGTTGAAACATATCCCACCGCAAACTCATATGTATATATCCAATTTTTGTAAAAAACCCCTTACAAAAACATGAACCGGCCTCCCGCAGGAAGCCGGTCATGATTAAAGTTCTAGCTCTCCCATACGAAGGAGCTCTACAACTGCTTGTGAACGCCCCTTTACACCAAGCTTTTGCATAGCATTGGAAATATGATTTCGAACCGTCTTTTCGCTTATAAATAATTCACCAGCGATTTCCTTAGTAGTTTTATCCTGTACTAAGAGTTCGAATACTTCTCTTTCACGTTTGGTGAGTAACGGCTTGTGAGTATATTCATTCTCCTTCAAGTATTGTGACCCTCCTTGCCTTCGCCAGTTATGAACCGTATGGTGGGTATATATTTAGTCAGGATATCTTATGTGAATAACACACCTAGAGTGACTAGAAATGCTTGAAGGAGAATAATTTTATGAAAAAAATTAATAAAAAAAGTCCTTTTGTTAAAAGGACTTTAAATTGGTTTAGCATATATGATATAGCGTTGTGGAGCGTTTCCAACAAAACGGAATGGATAGCAGGTGATTACGATTAATTCTTCCTTTGTATTTTGTAATGTAATGATTGACCGATCTTCAGCGTCAACAATCTTAGTATTTGTTAATTCATATTTGAATTTCCCGTTTGGCATGTGTACTTCAAAAATATCTCCAGGTTCAAGCTCACCTAAACGGCGAAACACCGTATCACGGTGTCCAGATAACACAATCTGTCCATTTTCACTCGGGAAGTATGAACCTTTATAATGACCGACTCCTTTTTTTAAATCATTCGGGTCGGTACCTTCAACAATTGCTAGTTCAGATTTAATCTTAGGTATGGTTAACAAACCGACCGTATCACCGAATTTAGGCGGATCGATTTTTTTAGGATTCTTAAAAGGTTCTTCTGCATCATAATTAGACTCAGCCTGCGCTACTATTCTTTTAGCTTCTTTTAGTGAAGCGTCGCTCATAAAGTTCGTCTCAACGATTTGCCAAACCCCGATTCCAATTACAACCAGTCCTGCCAATATAATAAGTAACGGTAGCTTCTTCACCCTATATACCATCCTTTTCCCAACTTTGAAAAGATCTTACTATTAGTATACCAAAGGCAGTCTAAAAGTCCTATCCAAAAAGAAAAGAAAACCTTCTTTTCGTAATAGAAAAGAAGGTTTAAAGAATCTTTGTATTATACCTGATCGCTTCCGAAGAAGTTTCTAAATGCTTGGAATGTTGTATCACGGTTTAATGCTGCAATCGATGTGGTTAATGGAATTCCTTTCGGACATGACTGCACGCAGTTCTGTGAGTTACCACAGTTCGCAAGTCCGCCATCCCCCATAATTGCTTCTAAGCGTTCAGCTTTATTCATCTCACCAGTTGGATGAGCATTGAATAAACGTACTTGTGAAAGCGGCTGAGGTCCAATAAAGCTTGAATTGCTGTTTACGTTCGGACAAGCTTCCAGGCACACACCACATGTCATACACTTTGAAAGTTCATAAGCCCATTGACGCTTTTTCTCTGGCATACGTGGACCAGGTCCTAAATCGTATGTTCCATCGATTGGAATCCAAGCTTTTACTTTCTTTAATGCATCGAACATTCTGCTTCGGTCAACCTGAAGGTCACGTACAACTGGGAATGTTCTCATTGGTTCAAGACGGATTGGCTGCTCCAATTGATCAACAAGTGCTGAACATGATTGGCGCGGCTTCCCATTAATCACCATTGAACAAGCACCGCAAACTTCTTCAAGACAGTTACTATCCCAAGTAATCGGAGTAGTAGCTTGTCCTTTTGTATTAACAGGGTTTCTGCGAATTTCCATTAAAGCAGAAATTACGTTCATATTCGGACGATAAGCTAATTCAAACTCTTCATCATAAGGAGCAGAATCAGGACTATCTTGACGGGTAACAATAAATTTTACTGTTTTATTTTCAGACATGTATTCCTACTCCCCTTTCTTTTTTGCATAGTTGCGTTCACGAGGCTTAATTAAGGAAACGTCAATATCCTCGTAATGGAAAGCTGGTGCAGATGTGCTATCAACAAATTTCGCCATAGTTGTTTTTAAGAAGTTTTCGTCATCACGGTTCGGGAATTCAGGCTTATAATGTGCACCGCGGCTTTCATTACGATTGTAAGCACCGATCGTGATAACACGTGCCAGTTGAAGCATGTTTTGTAACTGACGCGTAAAGGTTGCACCTTGATTGCTCCATTTACTTGTATCTTGAATGTTAATATTTTTATAACGTTCTAATAACTCTTGAATCTTTTCATCTGTCTTTAATAGCCTGTCATTGTGACGCACAACGGTCACATTATCCGTCATCCATTCGCCAAGCTCTTTATGAAGAACGTACGCATTTTCCGTACCATTTAATGACATAATGGAAGTCCACTTTTCTTCTTGTTCCTTGACATGACGGTCAAATAAAGTAGAAGAAATAGCATCTGAACTCTTTTCAAGACCTTTGATATATCTAACCGCATTTGGTCCAACAACCATACCGCCATAAATAGCAGATAGTAATGAATTTGCACCTAAACGATTGGCACCGTGCTGTGAATAATCACACTCACCTGCAGCAAAAAGGCCAGGAATGTTCGTCATTTGGTCGTAATCAACCCATAGCCCACCCATTGAATAGTGTACAGCAGGGAAAATTTTCATCGGAACTTTACGCGGATCGTCACCCATGAATTTTTCATAGATTTCAATGATACCGCCAAGTTTAATGTCTAATTCCTTTGGATCCTTGTGTGAAAGATCTAGGTATACCATGTTTTCGCCATTAATACCCAGCTTCTGATCCACACAGACAGAGAAAATTTCACGTGTTGCAATATCACGTGGTACTAAGTTTCCATAAGCAGGGTATTTTTCTTCTAAGAAATACCAAGGTTTTCCGTCTTTATAGGTCCACACACGTCCGCCTTCACCACGTGCTGATTCACTCATTAGGCGTAGCTTGTCATCACCAGGAATGGCAGTTGGGTGGATTTGAATCATTTCACCATTTGCGTAATATGCACCTTGCTGGTACACGATAGATGCAGCTGAACCTGTATTGATTACAGAGTTCGTTGTTTTTCCGAAGATGATTCCAGGGCCGCCTGTTGCCATAATAACTGCATCACCAGCAAAGGATTTAATCTCCATCGATGTAAGGTTTTGAGCAACGATCCCTCGGCAAACTCCATCGTCATCTACAACTGCTCCTAAGAATTCCCAGCCTTCGTACTTGGTTACTAATCCTGCTACTTCATGACGGCGAACCTGCTCGTCCAATGCATAAAGCAGCTGCTGACCTGTGGTTGCACCAGCAAAGGCAGTTCTTGAATGCTGAGTACCACCGAAGCGGCGGAAATCTAATAGTCCTTCCGGAGTACGGTTAAACATAACCCCCATCCGGTCCATTAAGTGAATGATACCAGGTGCTGCCTCACACATAGCCTTAACTGGAGGCTGGTTGGCTAAGAAGTCTCCGCCATATACGGTATCATCAAAGTGAATCCATGGTGAATCCCCTTCACCTTTTGTATTTACTGCTCCATTCATACCACCTTGGGCACAAACGGAGTGGGAACGTTTAACTGGAACAAGTGAAAATAATTCTACGGGTGTTCCTTCTTCTGCAACTTTGATGGTTGCCATTAAGCCGGCTAAGCCGCCACCAACTATGATCACCTTACCCTTACTCATTGTGACTCACTCCCTTAATCCAAAAATCCGATATTTTTCAACACAGTGTATGAAGTTGATTTTTTAAACAAATGCTAAAAGTGTGCTAATTCCCACGATTGATAGGATAATGAAAACACCAATGGTAAAATATGTTGAAATTACTTGTGAACGTGGGGAAACAGTAATACCCCAGCTAACCAAGAATGACCACAAACCATTTGCAAAGTGGAAAATAGTTGAAATGACACCAACTAAATAGAAACCAAACATGAATGGTGAAGAAAGGATATCCGCCATCATGTCATAGTTAACATGTGCACCGAAAGCTGCTGCAACACGAGTTTCCCATACGTGCCATGTAATAAAGATTAACGTAATGACACCAGAAACACGCTGTAATAAGAACATCCAATTTCTGAAATATCCATACTTTCCGGCATTATTTTTTGCAGTAAAAGCAATATAAAGGCCATAGATTGCATGAAATAAAATTGGTAAATAAATAATTACTGTTTCTAGGACAATTCTAAAAGGAAGGTTCCCCATAAAATCTGCCGCATTGTTAAAGGCCTCAGGACCTCTTGTAGCAAAATTGTTGACTACTAAATGCTGCACAAGGAATAAACCTATAGGAATTACTCCTAGTAAAGAATGCAATCTTCGATTCAAAAACTCACGATTCCCCGCCATAATTAACCCCCCTTAAATTTTTAACATGATGTTAAGCCTTCAACTATTTTTCTTGTAAAAATTTCAAACTTACCACCACTGTGACAATTATGTGACATGTCCATTTTACTCCCATCAGGTATTAGCGTCAAGAAAACGGATACACAAAAATTATATAAAAATTAAATTTTTTAAATATATTGATATTATAATAAATTATAAGTTAACCTCTTGCAATTGGAATTATCTTGTATACAATCCAGTAGAATTACAATAAATAATTAAATTATATCCATAGTCTGTTGTCTAAAATGGGAAAGATAATTATCATGAAAGACACGCTATTATATTGCAAAATAACAATCCTTTACCACTCTAACGCTTTACACTACATTTTGTAAAAAGTGTTCTTAACTTAAAGCCGTAATTGTATATAATAGAATGGTAGAAAGAGGGGAAGCAAAATGAATGAAAGCACTGCCGTCGAACTTACTTTACAATTGAATGAACCAAGAAATATTTCACTGTTTGGATATGAATTGATTCGTGAATTCATATTGCCGGAAATCTTAGGAAAAGACACACCAGAAATTCTTTACTGGGCTGGGAAACGATTAGCTCGCAGCCATCCATTAAATAGCCTTGATGAAATCATCGATTTTTTCTCAAAAGCCTCATGGGGGCAGCTCGAAATAAAAAAAGAGCGTAAAGATGAAATTGAATTTGAACTAGTCAGCCCGCTGATCGTTTCGCGGGTAAAATCAAAAGCTGAGCACTATTTTCAAATTGAAGCTGGCTTTCTAGCTCAACAAATCGAACTCCAAAAACAAGTCATCACCGAAACCTTCGAACACCCGGTAAAAAAATCAAATAAAGTCCTATTTACCGTCAAATGGGATCGTAAAGATACTATTTAGTATGCAGAAAAGCTTTCATCAGGGTCTACCGATGAAAGCTTTTTCTTATTATTCGCTGTCTGCTGAAAGACCAAATGCTTGGTGAAGTACTTCTACTGCCTTAAGCATGTGTTTTTCTTCCACTACGGCTGAGACTTTAATTTCTGAAGTGCTGACCATTTTTATTTGGATTTGGTTTTCGGCTAGAACTTCAAACATTTTTGCGGCTACTCCAGGGTTCGAAATCATCCCTGACCCCACGATGGAAACTTTCGCCAGTTGATTTTCTGCATCAAGCTGTTCATAGTTTAGTACATCCTTGTTATTTTCAAGGACATTTAATGTTTCCATAAGATCCTGAGTTTTGATGGAGAAGGCGAGATTTGATGTTTCCGCTTCTGTTGTGCTTTGAACAATAATGTCGACGTTCAAATGATTCTCAGCAAGCGTTGTAAAAATGGTTGATAGGCTTGTTAAAGAATTCGCAAGTCCTAACACACTTACCTTCGTTATTTCATCTTCAAATGCCACTCCACGGACTACAAGGTTTTGTTCCATTGACGCTTCCTCCTCAATTACTGTTCCTTCTACTCTCTCCATACTTGAGCGAACTTCTAGTTTGACTTGATAATTTTTTGCAAATTCTACCGCTCTGGGATGCAGTACCCCAGCACCTAAATTGGCTAGCTCGAGCATTTCATCATAAGATACGGACTGTAATTTACGTGCACTCTTCACATATCTAGGGTCAGTAGTGAATACACCCGTTACATCCGTATAAATATCACATTTATCCGCCTTTAGTGCTGCAGCAAGTGCCACCGCCGTCGTATCAGAGCCGCCTCGACCAAGAGTAGTAATCTCACCATTTTCTGTAATACCTTGGAAACCTGCAACAATGACGACCTTACCTTCATCAAGCTGATTCTTTACAGCCTCTGTATTTATTGTTGTAATGCGGGCATTTCCATGAACAGGCTCAGTGACAATTCCCGCCTGCCAGCCAGTAAACGAAACGGCAGGAAGATTCTGTTCATTGAGTGCCATTGACAATAAGGCAATCGTCACCTGTTCTCCTGTGCTCAACAGCATATCCATATCCCGTTTGTTAGGAACGGCTGAAATTTCTTTTGCAAGATCTACCAGCTGATCCGTGGATTTCCCCATTGCTGAAACGACCACGACTACCTGATTTCCTTGATCACTTTCATCTTTTACTCGTTGTGCTACATTAAGAATTCTTTCCACACTACCAACCGAAGTACCACCAAACTTTTGTACAATTAAACCCATTTTTTCCCCTGCTTTCAGTTATAGGTTTAGCTATCATTATATGTTTCCCCGCAAAAAAAATAAAAAAGCAATGAGAGGGCATCTCATTGCTTGAATACACAAAAAAATTCTGCGTCTACAATGTAAGATAGCTCTCCAAGGCATTAAGCCTTGACAATCCGGCATTTATTCAATACAGGACCAGCAAAGAAAGATATGAGACTTTCTTCACTTCGGCGAACATCCCCTTTCATGATTCATCACTGAAGCTCACTCTTCTCCGAATCACTACTATTGAAGCTCGCACCTCTACCTTCACTTTAGTATTAAAAAGTGATAGTAATATAATTTTCAATTATTATAGCATAGCGGAATTTTTCTGACAATGTCTATGATTGAAGTTTTTTTATTAATTCTTCCGCGACTTGAGCTGGAATGCCGATGGCTCTGAACTCTTCGAATGTAGCTTCTTTCATTTTTTTAACCGAGCCAAATTCCTTTAGCAGCTGCTTTTTACGTTTTTCACCGACACCTGGAATGTCGTCCAACAGCGATTGAAACGCACTTTTTCCACGTGTTTGACGATGAAAAGTAATTGCAAAACGGTGAACCTCGTCCTGAATTCTTTGAAGTAAATAAAATTCTTGGCTGTTTCTCCCAAGAGGGATGATTTCAAGCGGATTCCCATATAAAAGCTGAGATGTTTTGTGCTTATCATCCTTCACTAATCCAGCAAGCGGTATATCTAAACCCAGTTCATTTTCTAAAACGTCCCGGACAGCCTCCACATGTCCTTTTCCGCCGTCAATAATGATGAGGTCCGGAAGCGGCAGTTGCTCTTTTAAAGCCCTAGAATACCTTCTTCTTGTTACTTCACGCATCGATTCATAATCATCAGGTCCCTTAACCGATTTAATCTTATACTTTCGGTATTCACGCTTATTAGGCTTCCCATCAATAAAGACTACCATCGCAGAAACAGGATCTGTCCCTTGAATATTTGAATTATCAAAGGATTCAATTCGATGCGGGGTATAAATCCCCATAAGCTCGCCAAGATTCTCAACAGCCTTGATAGTCCTTACTTCATCCTTTTCAATCAGGGAAAATTTCTCATTTAACGCTATTTTTGCGTTTTTAATGGCCATTTTTATAAGGTCTTTTTTCTGACCACGCTGAGGTTTTAGGACTTTAACTTGAAGAAGCTGTTCAGCGAGATTTAAATCGATTTCATCCTGAATTAGAATTTCCTTTGGCTTAAAATGATTCGATTTTTCATAAAATTGACCTAGAAAGGTTAGTATTTCCTCTTCCGGCTCATTGTAGATAGGAAACATGGAAACGTCACGTTCAATGAGTTTTCCTTGGCGTACAAAGAAGACTTGAACACACATCCATCCTTTATCGACAGCATAGCCAAACACATCACGATCGGTAAAATCAGTCATCGTAATTTTTTGCTTTTCCATAATCGTTTCTATATGAATAATCTTGTCACGGTATTCTTTTGCCCGCTCAAAGTCTAATTCTTCAGAAGCACTGGTCATTTTCTCAGTTAGTTCATTTTTTATTTCTTTAAATCCCCCATTTAGGAAGCGGGTGATTTCGTCCGTCATTTGTTTGTATTGCTCTTCATGTACTTCGTTAACACATGGTGCCAGGCACTGACCTAAATGATAGTACAAACATACCCGGTCTGGAAGGGTAGAGCATTTTCGTAATGGGTAGATTCGGTCTAACAGCTTTTTTGTTTCATTCGCCGCCATGACGTTAGGATACGGACCAAAGTATTTTCCTTTATCCTTTTTGACTTTTCTTGTAATGATTAGTTTCGGATGTCTTTCCGCTGTCAATTTGATGAACGGATAGGTTTTATCATCCTTCAGCATCACATTATATTTGGGGTCATATTTTTTAATTAAATTTAATTCAAGTAATAGGGCCTCAATATTTGATGAGGTAACAATATATTCAAAGTCCTCAATCTCGTTGACGAGTCTCAGTGTTTTACCGTCATGTGACCCGGTAAAATAGGACCGTACACGATTTTTTAGTATTTTAGCTTTTCCTACATATATGATCGTTCCCTGACGGTCCTTCATCAAGTAGCAGCCAGGCTGATCAGGCAGCAGTGTTAATTTTTGTTTGATGGTTTCGTTCATTCAAGCTGCTCCTCTCCGTCTTTATCTATCTTAAAATTTTATAGCAAATTAGCCATAAATTAAAGCGTTGGTATTTGGTAAATAAAAAAAACCGGAAAAAATCCGGTTTTTCAGATGAAGTTAATATAGAAAGAAAATAATTGATTATAACGTATTTATTTTTATTTGCAGCGGTGAACGTCCTTCTTCATCAAAAATGATTAATTCATTTTCCTCTTTTAAGATACTTGCCGGTATTTTATATTCTTCTTGAGGTCCTATTTGCCAATATCGGCCTAAACAAAAACCATTCACCCAGAAAGTCCCTTTCGATAACCCATCTAGACGTATTTTCACTTTTACATCATCTGTAGATTGCAATGTTGTTGTAAAAGTGGTTTTATACCAACATGGTTCCACCTTGTCATTACTTAATTGATTAATCCTTTGCCATTTTTTCGGTTCAGTTAAAAGAGCAGCGCTTTGCATTTTCCAATGATTAATCTGATTTGCTTCCTTATATAAATAAAGCTTTAATTTCGAAATTCCTTTGAGCCCTTGCCCGTCAAATTCAAATTCATTAAAGCCATCATTTAAGAGATGACCTATATCAGCCACGCCATATGGTGCATCGAAACGATTCCAAGCAGTTTCGTTCGATATGAGCATGACTGGCGCACCATCATTCAAGCGCAATCTTTGAAGTCCCTCTCCAACAAGGATGGCTTTATCGAAGCCTTGATCATTGACAAATTCCTTCATAAACGAAATTCTTCCCTCTATTTCCGGAATACTTCTTAATGAATGTGATTTACCGATTCCCTCCACTTTCCAGCCATTTAATAAGTCTACAACAATTCCATCAAGACTAGGTGACTCACTTATTCCCTTCGGTTCCCCCAAAGCTTGTGTGAAATTGTAACGACCCATATTTTGAACCAAGAAGCGGATGCTGTTATTGCCTTTTTCAACAGGAATCTCGATAGAAGCTGCCCCCAAATCATTCACAAGTCCGATATATTGATTGTTAAGGAATACTCTTACTGGATCTTCAATCCTTGGGAAAATTAACGTTTTTTGACCGGTTTCGTTCGATTCAAACTGTGCCGTATACGATAAATACCCACTCCATTGTCCAAATGAACTAAAGTCCAGCGGTGTAACTGATTCCCTTCCTAAAGACTCATCGATTTTTTCTGAGGCCTGGTACCAATCTGTTAATGCAAATGTAACCTCCCCTTTATCAGCAAAGATTTTGTCATTCTCCTCCACCGTCTTTCGATCATTCACGACGATTTCAAAACACTCATTCTTACCATCCATAATGGAAATAACCTGCGGTTTTGACCCATGAAATAATGTAAATTGCAATTTCCCACTGTCTAGCTTTTCGTAACGCTGCGGATAGGGGCAGGAAATCGAAAGTTCATCAACATCTTTTACTTGTAAAACTAGTGAGGATTTCTGCCCAGTTTCATGGTAAACAGTACCAATATTATTTGAAAAACCTGTTGAGTATGCAGTTAGTGCTGAAATCTTCACTGTTTTGCCCGCTAATCTTCCTGCTTTTATATTCTTTACGACAGGTAAAATTCCATCTGGCTCAATTGTAATACTAAGTTCATGTTGTTCCTCTGGGCTATAAAGTTTTTGAATTGCACGCTCCATTTTCGAATTAGCAAGAAACATTATACTTCCAGCTTTACTCTGTACTATTTTACATTGCAGCCCGTCAGGCAGTGCAGTACACTCATCACTATTCAAGGGATTTGTTAATATCGGTTCGACCCAATCAATAAAGCTATGAACTCTTTTTATTGCCTGATACTTCGCTGTTTCCTGCAAGTACTCCGTTAGAGGTGCATCATAATCATAGGATGTAATCATAAATGTATGTTCACCGATCGTACGGCCTCCCCAATGGTCAAAATTGGTACCACCGAAAAACATATAATAATTGATAGCTGTAAAACCTTCCCGCAGCAATTCATATAACGTTTTTTCTAACATACCTGCTGTCTTTTGGTTTGCTCTAGGCCCGCCCCATTGTTCAAACCAACCGACCCAAAATTCAAGAACTCCTTTTGGCTGACCTTCAAATCTTTCATCTAATATTTTTGCATGTTCCTCTGTATGAGACCAAAAGTTCCGAAACTCAACCGCACCTTCAACACCGCCATAACAAGTTACTAATGGAACATTTATTCCTCTTGTAATGAGTCCGTCTCGTAAATATTCCATATACTTTTTATCAGGTTTTCCAAGTGCTTGAAACTCATTTTCAACTTGAACCATAATGACTGTACCTGCATTCGTGATCAAATGAGGAAGGATCCGCGGTACTAACTCGTCAAAATACCGATCTACATAGTGTAAAAATGGTTCATGATAACAGCGGTATTTCATGTTCTCCTTGGAACTCAGCCACCATGGCAGACCACCGAAATCCCATTCCGCACAAATGTATGGTCCTGGCCGCAGAATGACATACAAATTTCTTTCTTCACATTTCTTTAGGAAAGTTCCCAAATCTTTATCGTTTGCAAAATCCCATACACCTTCCGCCTCTTCATGCCAATTCCAAGGAATATAAGTTTCAATACAATTACAGCCCGCTTTTTTTACTTTATCCAGCAGTTCATCCCACTCTGCACGAGGCAGGCGGAAATAGTGAACCGCTGCTGACTTGATGAAAACCCGATTCCCATCAATAATCCAGCTATTTTTATCAAATTGAATACTGGCCATACTGGCTCTCCCCTCCTAATACCTTTTTTTGTTCTTCTACCTGAGCAAATACCTTCAAAGCTGTTTTGGTTACAATAAAACAATACAAGCTACCACTAAAGAAAAATATTGATCCAGGAAGCAGCAATAAGATGAATCCGATGACCACACCGGAAATAAACATGATGACTGTATGGATTGGGTGTGTAAAAATTAATAAGAATGCTGTTTTTATATATTGAGTGAATGATAGGTCATAATGTACATAAAGTGGGATGAAATATAGGACAACGGCTAAAGATACAAGCAGTAACCCGGCAGATAGAACTGACAGAAAGATAAATGGCCATCCATCTAAGGATTGAAATAATATAAGATCCAGTAAAAAAACAGCAATACCAAGTAATAATAGGTATCCGTAGAGATTTGCTTTCACAAATTCTTCCTTATATTTCTTCCAAAACAAGCTAAAAATCGGTACATCTTCCTCTTCCATAATAAGCTTTCTCATGACGGCAAACATAGCAGCCGTTGCGGGCATGAGGCCCACTAAAAGTAAGCCGAGAAATGAAAATATGATCCATAAAATGTTTGTATAAGCAATCAGCATGACTTTCTCTGAGACTCGATAAATCCCTGAAAGCATACCCTTCGTTTCCATCATCATCGCTCCTCTTTTCAGCTAAATCTTTTATTGTATTATTTATGAGATTAGTACGAATGACGGTTTAACATATAAGGTAACTTTGGATCTTTACCATTGTAATCGTCTAATTACTCATACCAGTAACCTTTATGTTTTTTCTCTAAACGCATTAAAGCCTCCAGATAAAAGTAATCTCCCCAAATCATATAATCATCGATTGCAAGATTACCCCGAACATGATAGGAACCATGCTTTAGGAGACCTTCCGCATCTGCTTCATTAATCGTTGAATATTTTTCTACAAGTGATTTCATCATGCTTTGAATCGCCACTTCAAAATATGCTCGGTCAGGATCGTCTTCCTTTAAATGACGGATTATTTCGAGAAGACCACACACAGCAATGGATGCTGCCGAACTATCACGAGGTGTATTTTCATTAATTGGCGCACAAAAGTCCCAATAGGGAACATAATCTTCTGGTAAATGTTCTATAAAATATTTCGCCATTCTTTTTGCTGTTTCTAAATAAGCTAACTTTTTTGTAGAGTGATAGGAAAGGGCAAATCCATAGATTCCCCAAGCCTGGCCACGTGTCCATGTCGACCCATTTGTATATCCTTGGTGGGTTGCTCCACCGATAGGCTCACCTGTTCCTTGGTTAAAGAAAAATGTATGATAAGAACTATCATCACCGCGAACAAGATAGCGCCTGCTTTTTTCCGCTTGAGCTTCAGCAACATCCAGATATTTAGGATCTCCTGTCTGTTCACTCGCCCAATAGAGAATCGGGAGATTAAGAAGACAATCAATAATGATTCTTCCGCCTTCTATTTCATCGTTTTTTAGCCCCCACGCCTGCAGATACTGACCTTTCTCACGCCAACGGCTAAGCAACTTCTCTGCAGCCTGCAAAGTTAGTTCTCTCGCTGACTCGTTTTTTTCAATCATCCATTGGGCTTTAGAAGAAAGCGAATACAAAAAACCGATGTCATGATGATTCAAAACAATATTTTTATTTAGGCGATTTTGAAAGCTATCGACTGTTTGTATAGCCTTTTCTTTAAAAACAGGATCCTTGGAATATTCGTAACAGAGCCATAATAAGCCTGACCAAAAACCATCGGTCCAGTCGTCATTATTGTTCAATTCATATTTACCATTCACGCTGACGTGCGGGAATAACTCACCGAAATGTTCAATATTCTTTCTTGTTTTTTTAACTGCATCTTCAATCGCTAATTTCCACATGAAAACATTCTCCTAACCTCTCAGCCTTAATCTATTCCTAAACTATTTCTACTAGCCATGTATTTAGTCTAAAAGAAAAAGGACGAAGGAAATATGTCTGATTTACAGAAAAATGTGCACAATTTTTACCTTGAAATGTCATTAAGCTCTTACCAACATGTTTGGTGTTCTAAAGAATCTGTCAAAATTCTTCTCTTATGGGTAAAAATTTTCATCCACATGTTGCTAGATTAAGTACTAACATTAGTTATTAACCGGTTACTAGGAGGGGATCATGAAATTTTATTTTCTTTTAGTACCAAAGCTTTTTGCGAAGGAGGAAGATAAAAAAACTGGATGTTACATTGAAAAATGTTGAGAGCAGCATTAATTTTTTTCGAGGAGAGGGAGTAATGAGGAAAATATTAAATTTAGTATTGGTTATCTGTTTAATCGTACCATTATCTATACCACTTATTGAAAACGCTGCCATAGCAAACAGTGAAACATTTTCTAGTCTAGATTCCGATGTCAGCCTTGGCGAACTTTTAATAAATAATGAGTTTGACGACAGTGAAGATGCAGGGACGTTTGCTTATATGTGGGAAAATGGACAAAAGCCAGTCAATTGGGATTTGCGTAATTGGACAAACTCAGGAGGAGCGAATCCGCAAGCAAAACTCATCCAAGACCAGGAAAAAAATATGGTTCAAATTGATCTAAATAAGACCGTAGGTTTTTTCCAATATTATAATTCCATCCCTGTAAATCCAAACAGTATTTATCATTTTAATGCAAAAGTCAAAACAAAGGATATTCAAACACCACATAGCTCGAAAAACGCAGTTACTCTTCGGGTAGAACAATTAAAAGATAGTACCGTTTTGGCAAGAAATGACCTTGCATTTATTAAAAATCACAGCGGGGAATCGGATTGGGTGAACTTATCCGGCTCCATCACGACACGGAGTGATACGAATCATGTCAGAGTGATTCTTATTACGGGACAAGTATCAGCAGGTAATGGCTCAACAGGAACCATTTGGGTTGATTCTTTGAGCATGAAACCTGAAGTTGTTTCGCTCGAAAGTATTACCCTGGCCCCTGAATCTCTCGCCATTCCTAAGGGGGCTACTGCTGAATTAAGCTATACCCTTAATCCTAAGAATGCAACCTTCCAAGATCTTGAATGGTCCTCAAGTAATGAAGCGGTAGCAAGTGTGGAGAATGGAAAGGTTACTGGCCTTTCCGGTGGTGATGTTATAATTTCGGTTAGTTCCAAGAACGATCCAAGCATTAATGCCACATCTACCGTTACAATCTTTGAGGGAGATATCCCTGTGAAAGGAATCTCTTTAAATCACAGTCAGGTTCGTTTAAATGAGGGAAAAGGGACAATTTTAACTCCAACCATATCACCCTCTTATGCAAGCAACCATCAGGTAGTCTGGAGTTCGTCAAATGAAAACATTGTAAAGGTCAATGGTGGAGTAATCCAGGCTTTGCAGCCGGGAAATGCAGTCATCACTGCAACAACAGTGGACGGAAACCATCAAGCCTTCACTGCTATTGTAGTAGATCAGTATGAAGAAGACGAATACGATCAGATGAGAAAGAAATGGGCGAACTATATTATTCAGAATACCTATATTGATTTAGCTAACCCTCTGATAAAACAAAAAATTGACAAACTGTCAGAAGACGCCAAAGTACTATGGGCGAACATGAATAAAAGTGCAGATAGGAAATACATCTGGGAGAATGCGTCCAGTAATACAAATTCTGCAGATGTAACAACCAGTTTTAGAAATTTAAAGACCTTAACAAGTGCCTATGCCACGGAAGGTTCCGAACTGCAAGGTAATCCGGACCTTTTAAAAGATATCATCAAGTCATTGGATTGGATGGTCGAAAACCGTTATAACGGTAACCACTATAACAATTGGTGGGATTGGCAAATTGGTTCGCCACAACTTCTCAATGATATTACAGCCGTATTATATGAATATTTAAGCGATGAACAATTAGTCGAATATATGAATTCCATCAAAACTTATGTTCCAAGACCAACCCATTATTATGGAGTAGGCGGAGCAACCTGGATCGTCGAAGCAACAGGGGCAAATCTCGTTGATTTAACAAAGGTCGCAGCGGTTCAAGGGATTATTTCGAAAGAAAAAGCAAGAGTTATTTCCGGCCGGGATCATTTCCCCATGATTGAAATAAAAAAATCAGGGACGGGGAACGGGCTCTATTCCGATGGATCATTTGTCGATCATAGCAATATCGCCTATACAGGAACATATGGTGTCGTATTGTTAGGATCTATGGTAGATATGATTTATTTGTTGGACAATAGTTCGTTCACATTAAATGAAGAAGATTTAAATAATATATACGACATGATTTTGAATGCATTTCAACCGGTTATTTATCGCGGACTAATGATGGATATGGTAAATGGCCGTGCCATCTCAAGAGGTAATGTCCAAGATATCGGCCATGGCGTAGGGGCAATGGAGAGAATCATTCAGTATATGGAATTTGCACCGAAGGAGTATAAGTCAAAGTTTGAAAGCATGGTGAAATATTGGATATCTTCCAATGATTCCGTAAACATGATTGAACGCTTCAGTCGTATTCCTGTCATTACCATGGCAAATAAGATTATAAATGATTCTAGTATTCAGCCAAGAGGAGAACTGATCGGCCACTATAACTTTGCGAATATGGACAGGGTCGTCCATAGAAGACCGGGATATGTTTTTGGAATTAGTATGTACTCTAACCGGATTGGTGCCTATGAAGGAAATATGAATGGTGAAAACACAAAAGGGTTTTATACTGGTTCAGGCATGACCTACTTATACAATAATGATTTACAGCAATATAGCGGTGATTTCTGGCCGACCGTTGATTCCTATCGTTTGCCAGGTACTACGGTTGATGCAACAAAACAACTGCCAGTAGGCGCAGGTACAGGAAAGACTTCCCCTCAATCCTGGGTTGGCGGCAGTACAATCGAAGGGCTATATGGAACAAATGGAATGTTCCTAGATCAAAGTATTTACGGAGTGACCTTAAAAGGGAAAAAATCATGGTTTATGTTCGATAATGAAATCATTGCACTTGGATCGGGTATTCAGAGTAATGACGGACGTCCAATTGAAACGATTGTCGAAAATAGAAAGTTACTAGACAGTGGAAATAATGCACTGTATGTAGATCATCAAAAAATGTCATCTAACCTTGGCTGGACGGAAGAAAAAATAGGCGTTAACTGGTCACATTTAAGTGGAAATGCAAAAGGAAGCGATATTGGTTATTACTTCCCAGAAAAAACTGAAGTAAAATTCCAAAGAGAAGCTCGAACCGGCTCTTGGAAAGACATTAATACAACTGGCTCCGAACAATTGATCACAAGAAACTATATGAAAATGAGCATCAATCACGGGGTAAATCCTAGTAATGGAAGCTACTCCTACGTAATACTGCCAAACAAATCAAAAGAAGAGACAGCGAAATACTCAGAGAATCCAGACATTAAGATTTTAGCTAATAATGAAAAAGTTCAGGCTGTAAAAGAAAAGAAATTAAATATCATGGGTGTTAACTTTTGGGAAAATGAAAAAATAACCATTGATAAACTTACTAGCTATCAGAAAGCATCAGTCATGTTCAAGGAAATACCAGGTAAAATGATTGAAATAGCGGTAAGTGACCCTACTCATAAGCAGGATTTCATCGAGATAGAATTAGATTATAATATTAAGTCTTCTATCTTTGTAGACCCTAGAATTCAAATACAGAAAATCAGTCCAGCTAAAACCAAGCTGCTGATTGATGTTAAAGGGGCAATGGGTCAAAGTATAACAGCAGAGTTCAGCCTAAATAATAAACCTTTGGACTGATAAGCTACAAGATGAGGCACCTCTCATAAATTTTACTTAACACCCGCAAGCATATTCCACTTGGTTAATCCTGGCAGAAAAAACAGGCAACTTCCTAAAGGGAGTTGCCTGTTTTAATATATTAATAATGTATCCTTGCCCGATATTCCCTCGGTGTCATCTTCGTATACTTTTTAAATACTTTTGAAAAGTAGGTTCGATCTGAATAGCCGCATTTTAAGGCAACCTCTTCTACTGATTCTCCTGTTTGTTCAAGTATTTTTACGGCGACACCGATTTTAAAACGATGAACATAATCGGTAAAGTTTTCGCCCGTCAATCGTTTAAAATAACGGGAGAAGTAACTTGGATTTAAATATAAATGAGCAGCCATATCTGTAGAGGTAACATTTTTAGAGAGATTCTGAACGATGTACTCATCAATCTCCTGTAACTTTGGCTCTCTAGCGCTGGCTCCGTCCAATTTTCCATTCAAATGAATAAGCTGTGTAAGCTTGTTTTCTACAAGATTTACTACATCACTTAGTCTAGAGCATTCCTCAAGAAACGAATAAAACTCTTCATTTCCGGATTCAATATATTGTAATTCAATTAATCGGATTCTCCGTGCTAAAACCTTCTTCAATTCTTCAGGATCAAAATTCTTTTCCGTTGAGGTTTGGGTGATAACTTTTATTATCTCTTTTACTTTTTTACTGTCTTTTTCTTTTACAGCGATAACTAGTTCACCCATCTCTTTGTCTAGAAGACGACTGATCGGGCAAAAAGCGCTTTGTTTCGTCTCCTTATCCCAAATCAAAATCGGTACAGTATTATAAAAAAATCGATAGCGATTGTGAATCATCGGTTTGAAAACAAAACCAACATTTTTTATATCATACGATTGACGGCCATAGATAAAAGAAATCTCCAGACCTAACAATTCAATTATTTTCTGCTGTATCTCCAATAATAAAGATTGAAGGTACTGATGATGATCAAATTTTATATTTTGACGATAATTATAAACAAAAACAATCGATTCTTCCTCATTAAAAAATGTCATACCATGATATTTTTTCGCGATATCACTAGCGATATTATAAAATCCGTATTTAATTACGGACAGATCTTGATAGGAATACTTTTCCATAAACGTTGATATTGATAAGTGGCCTGTTCCTATAATAAACGAGGGATATTGCCAACTAATATCAAGTTTTTTTGCAAACTGGATTAGCATTTCCGGCTCATCTCTTTTTATAAGACGGTCGAATAACGAATGTTTCAGTATTTCAATGTTCCGGTTGAGTATCTCCTTATAGGATAAATCTTCTACACTAACAGACGTTTCTATCATTTTATTAATCGAATTCTTCAAGCTTTCTTCAAGCTGCTCTTTCGTTAACTCATCCTTAATCAAGTAACTATCGGCATTTAGCTGAATGGCTTTTTGTGCATAATGGAAATCCTCATGGCAGGTTAAAAAAATCATTCTAACATCTGGTTTGATTTGTTTAAGTTCCGCAGCAAGTTCAAGACCATTCATTTGTGGTAATCCAATATCTGAAATCACCAAATCAGGTTTATACTGTTTAAACATCTCCAAGGCTTTTACACTTGAAAAGGATGTACCTACTACGTTTAAACCATGTTCCTCCCAATTGATTAGTTGTTGAAGATATTTAATCATTGGTACATCATCATCAACCAGCATAATATTAATCATCTATTTTTCACCTTCCTTACCTGTTCCAAACGGAATTTGAATAACAATCGATATACCGCCCTTTTCATTTTGCTGAAGTTCAATATCTGTATTGGAACCATAATAAAGCTTTAGTCTCTTAGCAATATTCATTAACCCTACTCGATTATAAGATGTTTCTTCAGCGTCAATCTTTAACATTCGGTTTAACTCTATAAGTTGAAGTTCACTCATCCCTTTTCCATTATCACTTATCATTATAGAAATCGATTGATCCACTTTTTTGGCTCGGATGGTTATTTCTCCAGCTGTTTTTTCAGAAAATCCATGAACAATGGCATTTTCTATAAAAGGTTGAAGTAATAATTTCGGTAAGCTACTACCTTTCACTTGATCCTCCACTTCAACTTTCAATTCTACATTCACTTCTGTTCTCATCCTCATGATTTCTATATAATAAAATAACAGTTTGCATTCACTTTCAATTGTAGATGGTTCATCTATTTTCATATAAGCTCTTAATAAACTCATTAAGGCGTTTATTTTTTCAGCATGCTCATTATCATTATTTATAAATAAACTGCATTTGATAGAATTTAAGGTATTAATCAAAAAATGCGGCCGTATTTGAGCGAATAATGCTTGAAGTTCTATGGTCCTTTTTTCTTCTTGTTCTTTTTCAATCTTTTCAATTAACCCTTTTATTTCATCTAACATATGATTAATGGTATTACCCAATTCGTTGATTTCATCTCTGCCATCAGGGATGTACCGGACATCGTGTTTTCCTTGACCAAACTGAGTAGCAACAAAAGACAGTCTCTGAATAGGACGATTAAGTCTTCTAGCAATTAATAGTGAAATGAACAAAAAGATAAAAAAGAAAACAGCAATTAAAATTGAACTTAGTAAAAAGTTTTTGGTAATTTGTCCTGTTACTTCTTCATCCGAGGTCTCATGGATGAGCTTCCATTTTGATATCGGAATGTGAATTTCGTCACGAATTTCTCCGCTTCTCGATTCTCCGCCTTGATAAGATATTGCAGGGTCCCCTTCAATCAACTTTCCATTCTCATCAAATAATGCAAGTTTACCAGTCTTGGCCGATTGAAATAATCGTTTAAAATATCCATTCGAGATGCCTATATTTAACGTCGCTAAAGGTGCACCATTTTGGGGATCTTTTATAACACGACTAAAGTAGTAATAAGAGTCTGCATCTTCATTCATATAATTAACCGAACCCAATGATTGTAAATGACTGGTCTGATTAACATCAATACGGTCTTGCAACCGATTCCAATGTTCTTTCAAAACTGTTAAAGACGCGATTTTACCAGAGATACCATCTGAGTAAGGAACGATAAACTCTTTATTATTAACTAAAAACATATGAATATCCGAATTTAACATTTTAATGGATATATAGTCAAAGGAAGTGACAACCTTCTGATAGTTATCATAGTCCCGATACCTCTCTATTTTCTCGGTATCGCTAAAATCACTAAGATTTCGAATGGTTTCATCGTTTTTCACATAAAAATGAGTAACATAATTTAAATCATCGACTATTTTTGTGATATCTTTGGAGACTAAATTCAATACAGAACGATTGGATAGTTCAATTTTTTCTATTACATTATCCTTTGTTGTTTTATAAGACAATACTGCAATTACCAATACTGGGAGCAAGATTAATATAATAAATGATGACTGTATTTTTTGATAATAGCTTAATTTGTTCATATCATTCCTGCCACCCTTTTTTAGATTGCGTTTTCAACGATTACAATTATTATTTTACTACAAAGATCGTTATAAATTTCATACAGACATTATTAACTTCAAAATCTAGTTTTTTAGATGGAACAAAAGACCCCTCAGCTGAGGCGTCTTTATAAATAGTTTTATTTTTCGTTTTCTTTTATTACTTTATTTGCTTCATCAGCCATCCACTTTTGAACTTCTTTTGCCGATTTATCTTCAAGGATGAACTGGCTAAATCCATCGCCTAAAATTTTATCTAATTCTGCAGCATATGTGATGGAAACATCAGATGCTGGTAAAGCCTCCGTACTGTCGAATAAAGTAGACATTAGTGATGCTACATCATAATATTCTTCTTTATCTGCAATCCATTTTTCAACTAATGGTTTTGCATCTCCTTTTTTCCAACCTGGTAACTCTGTTCTTGCGTCCGTTAAGTTAGTAGAAATAAAGCGGGCAAATTTAAATGCAGCTTCTTTATTTTTAGAACTTTCACCAATTGCTAAATAATTACCGCCCATGAAAATTTCGTTTTTATCACCTTTTGACTGAACTGGTACTGGTGCAAAAGCGGTTTTGAATTCATGCGGAAACTGTTGAGTATTACCGGTATCTGCAATCATCCATGTACCAGTTAGAAGCATGGCTGCGTCGCCATTAAAATATTCGGTCCGGTAGTTTAATTTCGCTCCGATAACATCCGCGTAAGGTTTAATAGATTTATCCGTTTTCTCCATTTGACGTCTTAAGTTAAAGAAATATTCATAGGAAGGATCAGTGAAATTGGTTTTACCATCTTCGGTCATAAATGGATGCTTAAGGTGGACTTGAGCAATTGGATTCGCATATAATCCCCAATTATGGAAGTATGCCCCATATTGTTTTTCAGTGCCTTCACCCTTTGTTAATTTTTTAGCATATTCACTAAATTCATCCCATGTCCAACCTGCTTTAGGGACGTCAAGGCCCGCTTCATCTAAAGCTTTCTTATTAAGTAGGACAAAATTGGTAGAAATATTGTTTAAAATTCCATAATACTTTCCTTTATACTTAGGATTAACATAATATTCTTCTTCTGGATTTAACTTATTTTCTTTATATAGGTCATCAAGTGGTGCAACTACACCTTGCGCCGCTCGTTGGTAAATCGCATCAATGTGTGGAGTCATAAAGACATCAATTGATTCACCTGACGCCATTAGTACATCTAGCTTTTTTAGCGTTTCAAGAGAATTCCCTGGGACAAGTGAAACATGTTCCACATCAATATTGGGGTTTTCTTTTTCAAACTGTTCAATATATTTGTCCGTTGACGCCTGCATTAACTCATTATCCCAGTTGTAATACTTAATGGTTACTTTTTCGTCTTTGTTTTTTTCTCCCGTACTTGAACTTGACTCTGAACTGCCTGAACATGCCGATAGAGACATTGCTAGAAATGCGGTACTTAAAGCTAAAGTGGCTTTCTTTTTTAATCTCATTTGGATCCCCCTCTTTTATAATTAAACCGTTTACATTTCAAATTATACTTCCTGCTCTTTTTACTTTACGTGCACAATTTGATACAGTTTGTGCACTTTTTTTACTAGTTTCATTCTCACTTCTTAACCTTTTACACCGCCAAGAGCAATCCCTTTAATCACTTGCTTTTGCATAATGATAAAGATAATAACAAGTGGAACAATAGCAGATAATGAAGCCATCATCAGAACCGCAAAGTTATCCGCATAGTCGTCCTTAAATAATTGCAGTCCTAGAGTAATAGGATAAAGTTCTTTATTAATTAAGAAAATAAGTGGACCCTGATAGTCATTCCAAATCCAAATAAACTTAATAATACCTGCTGTTGCTAAAATTGGCTTACATAACGGCATTATTAATTTCCAATAAATCGTAAAGTATCCTGCACCATCTAATTTTGCTGCTTCAATATATTCATTAGAAATTCCGAGCATGTATTGCCTCATTAAAAAGGTAAAGTAGATTGAGAATAACCCCATCAAGATTAGACCTTCATGTGTATTATAAAGTCCAAGCCATTTTATCAAAAGAAACCTTGGTACCAATGTCGCTTGTTCCGGTATAATCATGAAACTAAGAACAAGTGCAAAAACGAAATCCCTGCCTTTAAACTGTAGCTTACTAAAGGCAAACGCAGCCATGGAAGAAAAAATTAGTGTCGACAATGTTTGTATGGCAGCTAGTTTTATAGAGTTAAAATAAAACTTATAAAAAGGAATTTCAGCCATCCAAACTGCTTTAAAGTTTTCAACAAGATTCCAATCTTTCGGAATCCACTGAATAGGAAATACCATTACATCTTTTTCAAATTTAAATGCTGCCGACATCATCCAAATTAATGGAACGAGGAAAAAGAATGATAATACTAACATACCAATTGTGAATAAGATCTTACTAAAATCAAGCTTTTTTTTCATTTTAATTCCCCTTCCATCAATAATGTACAAATCGTTTTTGCAGTTTCCAGCTAATTAATGTAATCATTCCTACTATTATAAACAGTAACCATGAAATCGCAGATGCATATCCCATATTGAATTGTTGAAAACCTTCTTCATAGATACGGAAAACGATTACGGTTGAAGAGTTATTTGGCCCACCTTGGGTTAAGAAGGCAATTAAATCAAATACCTTAAACGAACCAATCAATAATGTGATAAATAAAAAGACATTTGTTGGTCCAAGCAATGGAAGTGTAATTTTAAAGAATTGCTGCAGTTGTGAGGCGCCATCGATACTAGCAGCTTCATATAATTCTTCAGGAATACTTGATAATGAAGAAAGGTAGATAATGATTTGATAACCAATTCCCGCCCAAATCGTAATAATGATAATTGAAATTAAAGAAGTCTTCGGACTTGCTAACCACATTGGTGGATTCTCGATCCCTAATCCAGCTAAAAATTGGTTAATAGGGCCAAGGGACGGATGGAATAGTGCACTCCATACAGCACCAATTGCAATAATCGATGAAATATAAGGAATAAAAAACGCAATTTTAAAGTAACTTGACATGTAGACTTTTGTATGAATAATGACGGCTAATATAATCGCAAGAAACATTCCAATCGGAACAGTGAAAATGGTGAATAAAAAATTATTTTTTAATGCCATAATAACTTTTTCATCTTGAAATAATTTTAGGAAATTATCAAATCCAGCAAAGTGTATTGATGACAAGCCTCCAACTAAATTCCATTCAGAAAAGCTGAGAACAAGTGAAAATATAAGTGGAAATAAATATAGTAACAAAATTCCAATAATTTCTGGTAATAGGAACAGCCACCCAAATAAACCTTCTCTTCTCCGGTCTGTCCAAAATATTTTTTTGTGTACATTATTTACAGGTACACCCGTTTCGATGACTTTATTTTCCACTAATGGTACCTCCTTTTATTTTATATTTACACTTTAATAGATAGGCGTCCTTTGACTGATACACGATTCTGACTATAATGTGCACTATTTTTACTTATCTTCTTCACTCAGCCAAAATTTTAGCATGACATAAAAAAAACCAGGTATAAGACACTGATAAAAAGTGTCTTATACCTGGTTTATAGTTACTTGGAGATCCCTAGTAAAATAAGCTTATACGTGCTTTTCTAATACACCTGCTAAAGCGTCTTTTGGCTGAAAGCCGACTACTTTGTCAACTACTTCGCCGTTTTTGAAAACAAGTAATGTAGGGATACTCATAACGCCGTATTTAGCAGCAGTTTCTTGGTTATCGTCTACATCTAATTTAACGATTTTCACTTTGTCGCCCATTTCTGAATCAAGTTCTTCAAGAACTGGAGCGATCATTTTACAAGGTCCACACCATGGAGCCCAGAAATCTGCAAGAACTAGACCAGAGCCTGTTTCAGCAGAGAAATTTGCATCTGTTACGTTTGAAATAGCCATTTGTTTATGCCTCCTAAATAATTACTAATTTCTATCGAAAGTATAGCATTGTTTAAACCATCATGCTAATAATCTGTCTCGGATGTAATATACCCTAAAATACTTTTTGTATTCTCACTAATTATATGTAATAAGGCGAACAGTTTTCACTGCTCGCCATGATATTATGAGTGAACTTTCAATTTTTTAAACTCTTCCGTTAAAAGCGGCACAACTTCAAATAGGTCGCCAACAATACCGTAGTCTGCTACTTTAAAGATATTTGCCTCTGGATCTTTATTGATCGCAACGATTACTTTAGAGTTAGACATACCTGCTAAGTGCTGAATTGCTCCAGAAATACCGCAAGCGATATATAAGTCAGGCGTTACTACTTTACCTGTTTGCCCAATTTGCAGAGAGTAATCACAATAGTCAGCATCACATGCACCACGTGAAGCACCAACTGCGCCGCCAAGTACGTTCGCTAACTCTTTAAGCGGTTCAAAGCCTTCCGCACTCTTAACCCCGCGCCCGCCTGAGATGACAACTTTTGCTTCACTTAAATCTACACCTTCACTTGCTTTTCTGACCACTTCTTTAATAATCGCACGAAGATCTTTGATCTCAACGGATAAAGAAGCCACCTCACCTGTTCTGCTTTCATCTTTGGCAAGTGGTGCGATATTATTTGGTCTTACTGTTGCAAAAATTAACCCGTCCGTTACAATTTTCTTTTCAAACGCCTTACCTGAGTAGATAGGTCTCGTAAAGACAACATTTCCACCGGCAACTTCCACTGCTGTGGCATCAGAAATTAATCCAGAGGATAATTTAGCGGCAATTCTTGGCGAAAGGTCTTTTCCTAGTGATGTATGGCCTAAAACAAGCCCTCCTGGTTTTTCTTGTTCTAGCACTGCTAATAAGGCTTGAGCAAAACCGTCAGATGTATATTGATTCAACTTTTCATCTTCAACCACTACAACGCGGTCAGCACCATATTGAACTAACTCTGTCGATAAAGCGCTAACATTTTGTCCGATTAAAACACCTACAACTTCTCCGCCTTCTGCTACTGTTTTTCCTGCAGCAATTGCTTCGAATGTAACATTACGTAAAGAACCGTCACGTGTTTCCCCTAATACCAATACTTTTCTAGTCATCCCTTTACCTCCTGCAAATCAATTTTTGCTAAACAGATTCTGAAAATTTACGCATAATAACGATTAAACAACTTTTGCTTCTGTATGAAGAAGGTGAACGAGTTCCTTTACCTGATCATTTAATTCACCAGATAAAACTTTGCCCGCTTCCTTTTTAGCTGGCAGGTAAATTTCAATCGTTTTTGTTTTTGCTGCAACATCATCTTCTTCTAGATCTAAATCATCTAATTCTAGGTCATCAAGCGGTTTTTTCTTTGCCTTCATAATTCCTGGTAAAGATGGATAACGAGGCTCGTTTAACCCTTGTTGAGCTGTCACTAGTAACGGCAGGCTCGTTTCAATTACTTCAGAATCACCCTCTACATCACGTGTAACCGTTACATTTGTTCCATCAATTTCAAGCTTTGTAATAGTCGTTACATATGGAATATTCAATAATTCAGCGACACGCGGACCTACCTGGCCAGAACCGCCGTCAATGGCTACATTTCCACCTAAAATAAGATCAGCTTGTTTATCCTTTAAGTATTCAGCAAGTATTTTAGCTGTCGTGAATTGATCGCCATTTTCCACATCGTCTTCAGTATTAATTAACACTGCTTTGTCCGCACCCATCGCAAGGGCTGTACGTAATTGCTTTTCAGATTCTTCAGTACCTACTGAGATAACAGTAACCTCACCGCCATTTGCATCGCGGACTTGGATAGCTTCCTCAACGGCATATTCATCGTAAGGGTTGATGATAAATTCTGCACCATCTTCATTGATTTTTCCGCCGGAAATGGTAATCTTTTCTTCAGTATCGAACGTTCTTTTTAAAAGTACATAAATATTCATGGTTTCCCTCCTATAATGCAAAACATTTTTTCTGTTTCAAAGATTAAGAATATTTATAGCAAAAAAAAATTTATTGGTAACTACTATAAGAAGAGAAGTTATTCACCTTTAAAATGCGGCTCTCTTTTTTCAATAAAGGCCTGAATTCCTTCCTTCGCATCAGAAGTTCCAAATATTTCACCAAATAGCTCTACTTCCTTTTTACAGCCTTCATAAAACTCGTCGGTTTTTGCATAATTTAATAATTGGATCGTTGCTTTTAAAGAACCTGTGCTTTTCTTAGCAATCTTTCCCGCCATTTTTAATGCCTGCTCCAAAACCTCATTTTCCGGATACGCATGGTTTGCCAAACCGAATTGAACCGCTTCCAATCCAGTGATGGGTTCAGAGGTAAGCAGCATTTCGGCTGCCCGTGCTGTACCAACATATTTAGGCAGTCTTTGTGTACCAGCATACCCTGGAATTAATCCGAGCTGAAGTTCTGGAAGACCCAGTTTCGTGTTTTCCCCCACTAACCGGATATGACAGGCCATGGCAAGCTCTAAACCGCCGCCAAGTGCAGCCCCATGAACAGCTGCAATGATCGGTTTAGGGAATTTCTCCATCCGTTCAAACAAATTCTGGCCGTACTTTCCAATATTCGCAAAGCCTTCTGTAGTAAAAACGGTTGTGAATTCTTTAATATCTGCCCCCGCTGAGAAAAATCGCCCTTCCCCATGAATAACAATCACCTTAATGTCACGATTTGGTTCAATTTCGTCTAGAACAGCCGACAGTTCTCTTAATAGTCCTTGCGAGAGGGCATTTGCCGGTGGACGCTCGATGGTGATCGTCGCGATTGAATCTTGATTAGACCATTTTAAGTACTCCAATAATATCCCTCCTCCTCTTGCACAAGAGTATTACTGCCTACTGCAGGCCTTGACCAGCAGCTGATGAACAGGCTTAGCAAGTGCAACTAAATCGTATTTCTCCTCATTTAAAACCCAGGTTGTAACGGTCTCATCCATCGTGCCGAAAATCATTTGTCTGGCAAGACGGACATCGAGGTCGCTTGAAAACTCTCCCGTTTCTATTCCTTCGATGATGATTTTATCAATCACTTTTAAATAGCCTTTTAGAACATTGTTTATACGTAAACGCAATTCTTTATTGGATTGTCGTAATTCAAGCTGGGTTACGATAGCCATGTGATGATCATCAGAAAGGTTTTTAAAATGAGCTTCTATCATCATTAATAACTTCTCCGCCGCGGTCTGTTTTCCTGCTATCATTTCATCTATTTTTTCGATAAAGCTTCCCATTTTTTCTTCAAAGAGTGAGATGAGAATGTCTTCTTTGTTTTTAAAATAAAGATAAATGGTACCATCAGCGACTCCCGCCTGCTTTGCGATTTTCGAAACCTGTGCCTGATGATAACCTACTTCTGCAATCGCTATTACGGCAGCATCAATGATTTGCATGTATTTCGGTTTATTTTTTTTCATACTAATTCTCCCTCCTCCCGAAGAAAGTAAATTTGTAATTTAAAAAAGAAAAAATATGAATGAATAGTCATTCATATTTTTATAATAGAATTTACTTGGAGTTCTGTCAAGAATTCGAAGATAATTTTATATTACTTTACTACTTCAAGGTAGACAAGCACTATTATGCAAAAAAAAGAAGTGCAGGGAGTTAGGCGTGTTTTTTGTTTTCTTCCTCTATTTTTCTCATTTCTTCTTCGACCAGTGTTCGTCTTAGAATTTTGCCTACTGCTGTTTTCGGTAATTCTTCTCTAAATTCGTATAATCTTGGTGCCTTATAGGCGGCTAGATATTTTCTGGCATATTTGTTTAAGTCATCCGAGGTAATCTGTGAGCCTTCTTTTAAGACCACATATGCTTTGACGGTTTCGCCCCGATAAGGGTCTGGAATTCCCGCAGCAACAGCTTCCAACACATCTGGATGTTCATATAATACCTCTTCGATTTCCCTTGGATATATATTAAATCCTCCGGCAATAATCATATCCTTCTTTCTATCTACTACATAAAAATATCCTTTATCATCCATATAGCCCAGGTCACCAGTATAGAGCCAGCCGTCTTTTATCGTTTCCTCCGTAGCTTCAGGGCGGTTCCAATAGCCCTTCATGATTTGAGGGCCTTTTATAATTATTTCTCCTATTTCTCCAACCGGCATGTCTTCGCCATCATCCATTGAAACAATCCTTACTTCGGTATTTGGCCAAGGAACACCAATACTGCCTTTTATCCGTTCTCGGTCCCATAAGAAATTGGCATGGGTGACGGGGGAAGTTTCTGTTAAGCCATACCCCTCAACGAGTTTCCCGCCTGTAAGTGCCTCAAACTCCTCTTGGACTTCAACCGGAAGTGGTGCAGAACCGCTTAAACAGGAATCAATCGATGACAAATCATATTTTTTCAAATCAGGATGATTTAATAGTCCAATATAAATCGTTGGCGCACCTGGAAACAAAGTAGGACGCTGCTTTTGAATGGTCTTTAAGGTGGTCAATGGATCGAACTTAGGTAATATAATCATCTTATAAGCCTGCATAACTGATAAAATCATCACAATTGTCATTCCATAAACATGGAAAAATGGAACAATACCTAATACGGATTCCTCGCCGGGCTTTGCTTTGTAAAGCCATGCCGTACACATGGATGAGTTCGCCACTAGATTTCTATGTGTCAGCATAACCCCTTTCGGAGAGCCTGTTGTACCACCTGTATATTGAAGGAGTGCAACATCCTCTTCAAAATCAAAGTCATATTCCAAGAGTTTTTTAGGCTTTATTTTAACGATTTCCTTAAATAAATGGGTATTGCCTTCATGTTTAACGTTAACGACAATTCCATATTGCTTTTTCTGGATAAATGGGTAAACTAAATTTTTTGGGAATGGCAAGTAGTCTTTGATAGCGGTTACAATAATGTGCTGCAAGGTAGTTTGCGGCATCACCTTAGAAGCGCGAGGATAGAGGATGTCGAGTGTGATGATCGCTTTTGCGCCGGAGTCCTTCATTTGGTATTCAAGTTCACGTTCGGTATATAACGGGTTTGTTTGTACGACAATTCCTCCCGCCATTAGTATACCAAAATAACTTATGACCGCTTGTGGTGTATTGGCAAGCATAATGGCAACGCGGTCACCTCTTGAAATACCAATCTGCTGAAGATAGCTGGCAAAGGATAATGCTTCATCGTATAGTTCTTTATACGTCATTTCCTTGCCCATAAAATGGATGGCAGTTTTTTCTGGAAAGCTTTTTGCTGCATCTACTAAATACTGCTGAACAGGTTCTTTTCGAAATTCCAGTTCTGCAGGAATTTCCCCGGGATAGTGCTGCAGCCAAGGTTTAGAATCGTACATAATACCCCTCCTTTTTATTCTATTGTAAAATTTTTCACTTCCTTATCATTATAATATAGTCAGACTGTTTAAACAATTACAACAACAATATATGCTCACTATATCACGAAATTTTTTTAAAAAATTCAGGTAGGGTTAACAAAAAGAGTGGCAGCATCTATTGAATGCTGTCACCCTATCTTTTTAAACAACTGCAGGCTTTCCAGCAGCCAGCGGGTTTTTTACTCTTCCAAATTCTGAAGCATGAGGCCTGTCATCGCCATCGCCATATCCATATTCAATCATCCTGTTCCGGTTCAGGCAAAGTTTCTTAAAGGATGGTCTCAACAGATCAAACAGCTCAAATCGTTCTTTCAGTTCAGGGAACTGCGCCTGATACGATAGAATCGTCTCTCTTAACATGTTCCAGAAAACAGCTTCATCCAGTTCCCTGCTCCGATGAAGAATGTCTGCGAGATAGCGGAAGTGGCATACGAATAATCCGGTAAAGATAAATTGACAGAGTCCTTCCGGATCCTCGCTTCTCAACACATTTCTTAACTCTGCAGAGATGGTTTCAAGCTCTGACAGCGGCTGATCACTGATGTTCACATCATCCACAAAATCTTTGACTGCGAGACGATGCGGTTTGCTGTCCTTTAAAATGACGACTGTATTCTGCCCGTGAGGTGAAAAAACGGTTCCATATTGATATAAGTAGTGCAGAAGCGGCGGAAGCAGTACATCAAAAAGCTGTTTTGTCCACTCTTCTGTGTTGAGGCCTGCCTTTTTTGCAAGTTTAAGCGCATAGGATTCTCCGTCCTCTCCAACATATAAAAGCGCAGCCAGGGTTATCGCCTGCTCTCCTTCGTCCAGGAACGAATAAATACTTTCTCTCCAGATGACACCAAGCATCTCAAGGAATTGATATGGAGCCCCTTGCAGCTTTGTATAATCTGGATGAGCGTAGTTCATGCTTGCTATTTCTCCAGGTAGTACAACTCTGCATGTATCACGCAAGAATGAGTCACGATCCCGGATTCCCTGAATATGCTGCGTGATTTCTGGTGCTAGCACCACCCGTTCAGACGGCAGGCCGCGAAAAACGAGTGTATTCAAAATGCTCATCGGAAGCTTCACATGATATTTCATTTTATCTTCCATGTTCACGAACGTTCTGATTGATTGCTGTGGCAGGTACACATCCTCTCCTTTTCCAAGATAAACAATGCGCTTTTCAAACAGCTCTTCTGAAAAAAGCGGTACCAATACATGATTCCACTGCCATTCATGAACAGGCATGAAGAAATAATTCTCCGGCTGAAGACCTTCCTCATGCAGAACCTTCTGAAACGTTACCCAAAGGGAAGCACCCAGCTCGCTTTTCAGTAAATCCTCATAATCTAATTCTACAATTGAATGAAAACTCCCCTTCTCTTTTGAAACAGCTATCCAGTCAAGCTTGATCTCCTTCTTCTGTTCCGGCGCATACTGTAGGTAATCCGTATAGGAAAATCCGATTCTTCCTTTGTTATATGTAATCCATGGATGACCGGTCATTTCCCCTTCAAGCTCGGCATAATCGATTTCAAGGAGGGACTCTGTCCGCTGATTTTCCTGTCTGGCCAAGATATGGGCATCTGCAAGCAGCGTCCGCTTATATTCTTCAATCAGATAAGCGGCAGTAAATGGTTTAATGCCGATTTCCTTTTGCAGCTCAAGCAGAAAAGCAACTGCACTTTTAGCATTCGCCCATTCTCCGCCTGTTTTTTTCTGAATGGAGTCAGGGTCTATCCAGTAGCTGTCCATAAGCCGTTCTTCCGCCTGGAATCTGTACATTGTCCCGCCGTCTAATGAAAGGTGATATAGACCATCCGTTTTCTCTGCTGAAATCATGTCTTCATATAAAAACTCTGCAATCATTTTGGCAAGCAGCCGTTTGTTTGCTATTTCCCAATGCCTTTTTTTCACGTTCGTTTCCATTCCATTCACTCCTATACGGTTTGTTTCTTCCGGGCAAGATGCTGGATTCCAAAGTGCTGAAAGACATTTTTTTCCGGAATCTCAAAAATTGTTTTACCGGCAATCGAATTTATGATAACCGCATTCCGATAAGCGCCAAGCCCCAAATCAGGGGCTCCTATCCCATGGGTATGAAGCTCGCCGTTTTGAATAAATACCTTGTGCTCATCTCTTGTCACATTCATTACGGCCTGATAGTTTCTCGAAATAACAGGGCGTCCTGCTTCGTCCCATTTCATTGAATAAGCCAGGCTGCTGAATGCTTTAGGCCAGAGGGTTTGGTATCCTGTTGCAGCGATAACGGTATCTGTTTCAACCTTAAACGATTCACCCTCCTCCCTGTGATAACAGTCAAGCTCCAGACCGCCGCCATATTCAGAAATATCTTTAACCGCCGTTTTGGCAAGAAGCTGTACCTCGGGCTTTTGTCCGGCGATCGTTCTTTCATATAAAAGATCGTAAATGTCTGCAATTGTATCTGAGCTTATACCCTTATACAGGGAATCCTGCTTTGGCACAACTTCATCCTTCAGGCTTTGAGGCAAGCGGTAAAAATAATCCGTGTAATCAGGTGAAAAATGTTCAAGCCCGAGCTTAGAATATTCCATTGGAAAGAAACCGTCTGTTCGTGTCAGCCAATTCAGCTTATAGCCCACGGTTGCCTGCTCTTTTAAAAGCTCAAGGAAAACCTCTGCGGCACTTTGTCCTGAGCCGATTACTGTAACTGTCTCCCCTAATGCTTCATTCCTTCTTTGCAAAAACTCCGAAGAATGATAGAGATTACGGCTGCCTGCCGCAGTCCATTCCGGTAAATTCGGGGCACTTCCCATTCCTAGGACCAGATGCTTTGCGTAATAAGTCTCCACATGTCCTGTCAAAACATCTTCTACACTCACTTCAAAACCATCTGCATGCTCAGCTGCATCAATGACTCTCTTGCTGAACCGGCATGATGACAGCTGCTTTGAGACCCATTGAAGGTAATGGTTATATTCTCTGCGGGGTATATGAAACGATTCCAGAAAATAGAAGTGGTACAGTCTTTTCTGGTGACGCAGATAATTCAAAAAGCTATATTTGCTCGCCGGATTCACCATTGTAACGGCATCCGCCATAAAAGGAACCTGAAGAGTCGTTCCTTCGATTAATAATCCTTCATGCCAGGCAAACTCCGGTTTTTGATCAAAAAACAAAGCGTCTATTCCGCCTGTTTCATCTATCAGGGCTGCCATACCCAGATTAAACGGACCAAGCCCGACACCTATTACGTCATAAATCACTTGTAAGCCTCCTTTCAAAATCTTCTCTTGTGCAAATCATAAACAGGGCTTGTTTATCAGGAAGGGTAAGCTCCTTTTGCGGAACAAACCCACACTTTTTAAACACGTGAATCATTTTAGCGTTGCGGGTGTCAGGTTCCGCAACAATCCTCGCTGTCCTGCTGTCAGAAAACATCTGCTGCATGATGTTCTGAAGCATAGGCTTTGCCAAACCTTTTCCTAAATAAGAGGTGTCTCCAATAAGTAAATGAACACCCTGATCAAATGGTTCTGCATCATAATAGCGGCCGATGATATCGTCTTTTGCCCAATATGTTTCCCAGTAGCTTATCTCTTCCCCGTTCATCATGCCGATCCATAAAGTTTGATGCCTGTCTGTAAGTAAACCCTTTAAGTGCTTTGCATACTGGCTGAACGAAAGGTTCTGGTGCCAAAAAGGAATGACGTGCGGCTCATGGTGCCACTGATGAAGCATAACTGCATCCTTCTCAAAATCAACTTTGCGGAACGTAATCACTGCGTTTGTTTCTTGTTGAATCATAATGAAGCGACGGCCTCCTCTTTTAACAGCGGATTTGGAATATCCACATACACAGACTGAGTTTCAAGTGGACCTACAAGCTCATCTAGATCATGAAATCGTGTCATGAGATTGGCCTTGCAGGGCAGTTTTTCGCGTTCCAAGAAGCTTTTTATAAGCTGAGAAGGATGTCCATCTGGAACAGAATAGGCTTCCAATTCTTCCCGTATGATGTTAAGCAGCATGCGTTCGTCTGCCAGTCCTGCCGTCCCGAATGCATTCACAATACCGAACAAATGATTGAAAAAGAAATAGTAGCGCAGGCGCTCATCTGCTATTGCATCTGAACAGAAGGTTTCGCTTTTCTGTCCCGCTTCAGGAAGAATTGATTTAAGTAAGCTCATCTTTGATTCACAGAAGTAAAAACCTTGGTTATCACGGTAAAAGAATCGATCAGGATATCCGTCTTTCAACTGAACAATGCTGTTTTGCTGATGTGCCTCAAGTGCAATCCCCTTCTCATAATAAAGCCAGAGAATCGGTTTTAAGGAAATCTTCAAGTAACGCTTTAGCCAGTCCGAACTGATTTCGCTTGTGGTGCGGTTTTCTTTATCTGCTATGCCGCGGATTATACTTGAAAGTCTTGATGTTCCTCTTTTCAGTCCATCTTGGCATAAAGAGACGATGGCCGTTGTTTGATTTGCATTTTCCTGATAAAACGGATTTTCGCGAAGAATGACTTCAAACCCGGATTCTTTCCTATCCTCCAGCTTCATGGTGAGAAATGCCGGATCGTGAACAAACCCAAATTGGGGAAACTTATCTGAAATTTCCTTCCCTAGGCCGGCCTCCATCAGTTCTTTTACCTCTGCGCCTCGTTCTAATTCCTTCATTAAATTAGTCCGTACTGAATTCGTAATTTTTATGTTCAATGAAAACTTCAACATAAACGGCACATCAGGATGAAATACTGTTCTCAGTGAGGAGGTGGCAAAGTAAGAACGCCCGTGCTGTCCAAGGTTCTCAATAGCTCCCGCTTCTACAAGACTCTTAATCTCATGATTTTGAAGGACATATTTTGCCTGCCATGGATGCAGCGGAAGCAGCGCGTACGTATCCTCTTTTGCATACTTGTTTTTGAAGTCATTTGTTATGTCTGGATCATCAAGTACCATTTGCTTAATCAGCTGAATGGCTGAATGCGCAAGCAGGGATTTAGAATAAACAAAGTCAGCAGGAACTCTAAAATAATGCAGCGGAAAGGAGCCTTTTAATTCAGGTGAATAGGATTCGATTTCCTTTTGATTCATCCCTTCCCTACTTTTTGCTGCAGGATGAAGCAGGTGTCCGAATAAAAGCGACTGCTCTGCGGCAAGGAAATCAAAGTCTGTGCCATACAATTCTTCTTCATCACCTGAACGGTTTTCAATAAAAGCTGCCATTAGCATGCAGCTCCGGGAAATGCGGGTAAGCAGCTCATTCTTTTTTTCATCATGCCGGCCAGTATTCAAGTCTATTAACGTCACATCAATGCAGTCCATGAAACTCAGTTTTTCGGAACCCCTATAAACTACTGGGCCAACTAAGTGGCGTCCTGTTTCTGAATAATATGCTAAAGGTATGTATAATGCAGATTTACTTTTTAGCAAAAGCTTCATCCACTTGCCTGAATGGACATGTTTAAGCTCTTGTGGAACATCCTCGGTTAAAAAGCCTTTTCCCGTCTCACGGATATAACAATTTAAATAGCTTTGCAGAGTAGCATGCTCTGCACGTTTTCTAGCTTCTTCCCTGTTCATTCTGAAGCCTCCTCCATTCATTTTGTCCGATTTCTTTTATCCTCTTGATCAGTTTCGACAGATCCTCTGCTTCTGCGAGAGGATTTAATAGTGTAAATTTCAGGCAAGCATGTCCTTTTACCTTTGTACGAGCAATAACCGCTTCTCCATTTGCAAGCAATCTGTCCCGAATTCGGTAGTTTAGTAGATTGATGGCGTACTCTGTAAGCATGCCGTCCCCTATGTACCTGAAAACAACCGTGCTCAGCTCTGGTTTATGCATAACCATAAATGAACTGTCATTTTCAAGCATTTTATGGGCATCCTTTGCGAGAGTAAGGGTGCGCCCGATGATTTCTGACCAGTCGCTCCTGCTTATCAGCTGAAAGGACAGGAAGGGTTTTAACGCATCAAATCTTCTTGTTGTCTGCAGGGATTTTCCTACAAGATTCGGTACCTCTTCTTCATCATCTTCCTCTGGGTTGAGGTAATCTGCGTGCCGTTTCATATAAGAAAACGAGCTGCGGTCATTAACCAGAAACGCCCCGCAACTGATTGGCTGGTAAAACATTTTGTGAAAATCAACCGTAATGGAGTCCGCCTTATCAATGCCTTTCAATTTGTATTTGTACTCCTCTGACATCATGAGGCCTCCCCCATACGCCGCGTCCACATGGAACCAAAGATTATATTGTTTAGCGGCCTGACTCATTTCTTCTAGGGGGTCTATAGCTCCAAAATCGGTTGTGCCTGCTGTGGCGATTAGAGCAAAAGGAATCTTTCCATCTTTTTTTAGCTGCTTCAGCTTTTCTTCCAAATCGTTCATGCACATCCTGTGGGCAGCATCTGTATTTACAGGAATGACGGCTTCTTCTCCAAGCCCTAAAACAGAGGCTGCCTGCTGTACGGAAAAATGGGCAGCGTCCGAGCAGAGAATTTTAAGAAGGTGGTGTTTTACAGGGAGACCCTGTTTCTTAATATCCCAGTTCCAAAGCTTTAAAGCTGCATGCTCTCTTGCAAGAAGCAGCCCCATCAAATTGGATTGTGTTCCTCCACTTGTCATGACCCCGTCACCTTCACAAAGGCCGAAAAGGCGGCAAAGCCCATTCATGACCATCTGCTCCACCATGGTTGCAGCCCCGCTTTGATCCCAGGAATCCATTGAAAGATTCAATCCTGAAATCAGTACTTCAGCTGCTAAACCAGTCAGCATCGGCGGACAGTGCAGATGTGCTGCACATAACGGATGTTGGACAAATACGGCATGGTTAGCAACCGCAGATGAGAGCTTGTGAAAAACTTCCCTGGGACTGCCGGCAGTTTCAGGAAGGAACTCAGGAAATTGAGCTTCAAGTCCCTCCTTTAATAGCTGAGGAGAGGAACCGCTGAATGGAGCATTTGCAAGAACGGCTGATTTAAGTGTTTCCATTGCCTGGTTCATTACATGTTGATAGCTTTCGAAGCTTCCTTGTGAATTTGTGAGAAAAAAAGCATCGATTTTTGTTTTTACGCTGGCTGTCATTTTCTTCACCTCCTATACAAAACTTGGCATAAGCGCTTTTTCCGCTGCCATCGCCGCTTCGAAGAACAGATCGCACACCGTTTCAAGCTGCTCTTTTGTGATAATCAGCGGAGGAAGGAATCTGACGGTACTTCCATAGCGGCCGCCAAGCTCCAGGATCAGACCTCGTTTAAAGCATTCCAGCTGAATTTTCTTAGCCAGCTGCGGATTTGCAGGATAACTGCCGAGTGCATCTGCAGGAGCGGTTTTGTCGACGATTTCCGCTCCAACCATAAGACCTAAACCGCGAACGTCACCAATGGATTGGACATCTTGTTTCATTTCCTTTAAGCGCAGCATGAGGAAATCCCCAAGCAGAGCTGCCTGCTCGTCAAGTTTTTCCCGCTTAATAAACTTCATTGTTGCCGTACCTGCTGCCATGGCCAGCTGATTGCCGCGGAAGGTTCCTGCATGAGCGCCAGGCCCCCACTGGTCTAATTCTTTGTGATAGACAACGACCGCAAGAGGCAGAGTACCGCCAATTGCTTTTGATAAAACAACCGCATCAGGAATAATGCCGGCATGCTCAAATGCAAACATTTTTCCCGTGCGCCCGAATCCTGTCTGCACTTCATCCACAATAAGTGGAATCTGTTGTTCAGAAGTAATCCGGCGGACTTGCTTCACCCATTCATCAGGTGCAGGTATGGCGCCTCCCTCACCCTGAACAACTTCCATTACCATTCCCGCAGGCTTTACAATCCCTGATTCCGGATCATTCAAAGTCCGTTCAATGAATGTCGATCCGACTGCTGCTCCTTCTTTTCCTCCGATGCCAAACGGACAGCGGTATGCATATGGATAAGGAAGAAAATGAACATCAGACATCAGATTCGGAATTTTTGTCTTCGGACCAAGATTCCCCATTAGGCTAAGGGATCCATTAGTCATTCCATGGTATCCGCCTTGAAACGAGAGCATCCCCCCCCTTCCAGTTGCCGTTTTCACAAGCTTCATTGCTGCTTCAATCGCATCTGAACCAGATGGGCCGCAAAATTGAATCTTCGCATTTTCTGCAAATGAGGCGGGCAGTGCATCAAACAATTCTTCCACAAACTCCTCTTTCATCGGCGTCGTAAGATCAAGCGTATGTAGCGGGCGTTTCCCTCTAATTACATTTTCCATTGCTTCAATCACAACAGGATGGTTATGGCCAAGTGCAAGTGTACCTGCTCCTGCTAGACAGTCTATGTACGTTTTGTTCTCCACGTCTTTTACATAAATCCCTTCTGCTTCACTAATGGCAATCGGAATTCTGCGCGGATAGGATCTTGCATTCGATTCCCGTTGGTTTTGACTGCTTAGGTAGAATTCATTTGTCAGCAAATATAATCACCTTCCTGATTGAAAATAATTCTCATTCTCAATTAAAAATAAAAAACGTTCTCTTATCATCGTTTTTAAAGTTCCGGCGAGTTCAATCATGGCAATATCTGCCCTTTTGACCTGGCCGATCATATTTGGAAAACTGTGAACGAGCTGCCTGTAATGCAGGTGCTTCACATGAACCCCCTCGTTTTTAAGTTTTTCTGCATATTGGAATCCTTCATCTCTTAACGGATCATATTCCGCTGTTACCAAAAGCAATGAAGGCACATGCTCATGACTTTTAGCATTCAGAGGAGAAGCAAATGGATGGCTTCCCTGCCTCGCATCTGGAACGTAATGTTTCCAAAACCACTCCATTTTTTCTTTCGTCAGATTAAATGCATATCCAGTTTGATAGGAATCCGTTTTAAGCTTATGACAAAGTACTGGAGTAATAAGGACTTGAAGATGAAAAGGACAACTTATGAGTTCCGTCATCCAAAGGACTGCCGCAGCTGCAAGATTCGCTCCAGACGATTCACCCCCAATCGCCATCTGAGCAGGATTTCCGTTCCAGTGCCGGACATTTTGCTGCGCCCATTGTGCCACAACCATGACATCCTGCAGTGCAGATGGAAACGGATGTTCAGGAGCAAGCCTGTAACCAACTGAAATCACTAGACACTCCGCATTCATCGCTAAATACGTGCATAATGAATCAGCACTGTCTAAATCTCCAAAAACCCATCCCCCTCCATGCATAAATAGAAAAACCGGCAGTTCTTCGGCTCCTTTCGGTTGATAAATCCTAACAGGGATATTCCCTTCTCCAACATAGACATTATGTGTTTGAATGTCGTCTGACTCAAACGGCTTGAAAAATGTTCTAGCTTCTTTATAAAAAAATCGCGACTGGTCAGGCGTCAGTTTCTCCAATGGCGGATGATTAAGTTCCATCATTTTTTCACTGATTCGACCAAGCAAGTCTGATAGGTCCTGATCAATTGGATGGTTCCTTTTCACATGGCGCTCCTGCTTTCCAAAAAGTGTTGTCTTCCCGTTTAGGTTCTTTCCTAAATTTAACATCTTTCGTCAATAAATAACGGTAAAAACGATTTCTCTCACCTATCATTAAAGCCGCTTTCTTATGGGGTAAGGTGATGGTGCAAACTCTTTCTCCTCCAATTCTCTTTAAAATCGGTATGACAATTCGATTTCTTACATCAGGCTCACCTATGATGCGTCCGCACTCATATTTTTCCATAAGAAAGGCCGTCATGGCTCTTATGAGCATAAGCCCATCGTCTTTATTTAAGAATTCTCTTGGCCCGATAAGCAAATGCATTCCAAGATCACTACTTTTTGCTTCGTAATACTCTTTTACGGGATCTTGAAAAATGCTGTAAGCCATCAGGTAGGCCACTGGGAGATCGTCTAAATAAACAAGAAAAACCCGTTTATTATCTGCATGAAGCGTCCGGTCCAGATAGCCGGTAAATTGATCTCTACTCACGTTCAGCTTCCAAAAAGGGGCAATGTGTGGAAGCTGCATCCAAGTATGCAATATATCTGTATCTTTTCCAGTCACATGTCTAAATGCGATGGATTTATGATATTCGCTGTCTTGTAAAATTGCTTCAAAATCTTCTTCTCTCTTTATTTCAATCAACTCCTGTCTGTTATAATTTGGATTACATGGAAATATTAATTGAAAATGATTATCATTGTCAATAAGAATTCGGAAAATTAGTTCATCCTGCCCACTAAAGGTTTTCGAGTATGATATTTGTTAGAACATTATCCCTATTCTTAGCTACAAAAAAAAGAAAACAGCAACAATGCTGTTTCCTTTTTCTCTACTAATGTGATCCTATTTCCAGGTTCTAGCTCTAATGTATGCACCCTAAAAAATCCAACCGATTTATAAAAAGTAATTGCACGCATATTTTTTACTACTATGGTGTTAAAAAAATAACAAGTACCCCAAACCAATTAGTAAGAATAAGGCGCATAAACCAAACAATACTTTGGCTAAAGTCTCCACTTTTTTCTCCCCTTACGAAATTCCTGCACCTATCACATAAGATAAGCCAATCGACAAAATCATCGCAATAAATCCAACCGCACGATTATCATTTTTTATTTCTTGATCTATGTTAAATTTAGGTGTTAAGAATTCAAAGATAAAATATCCTATCAGTAATAGCACAAAGCCAAATACTCCCCAGCTTATCATTGTAACCAATGAATCATTTTGTTCAATGGAGAAGCGGAAAATATTAGCAATTCCGAATATTTTCCCTCCGGTTGCCATTGCGACCGCGATATTGCCCTTTTGTATCTCTTCCCAATTTTTATATTTCGTTACCAACTCAAAAATGGCTAAAAAGAGAATCACACATAAGATAACCACACTATAATTGGCAGCACTTTGAATATACACGTTATCCCAAAACTGGTTCATTCCTCTTCTCCCCGGATATTATTTAAATTCAACGACAGTAACGCCAGAACCGCCCTCGCCAGCTTCTCCGAAACGAATCTTCTTAACAGAACGGTGATTCCGTAAATATTCCTGGACTCCCTGTCTTAATGCACCCGTGCCTTTTCCATGAATAATAGAAACACGAGGATAGTTTGATAATAACGCATCGTCTATATATTTTTCCACTCTCATGAGTGCAGCCTCGTACCTTTCCCCACGTAAATCCAACTCTAACTTTACATCTGCGTCCCTGCCTTGGACAATCGCCATTGGTCTCGTTTCTACTGGCTTTGGCGTGCTGATATACTCTAAATCCTTTTCCTTTACCTTCATTTTCAGGATGCCGATTTGTACCTGCCATTCGTTATCGGTGACTCTTTCAAGAAGTGTACCTTTTTGGCCAAATGTTAGAACTTTAACCTCATCACCAGGTGTGAAAGTGTGCTTTTTCGTTTTCTTACTCGCTTGATTCGCAGATTTCTTTATTTCAGGAGTGGCAGCTTCAAGACGGCGCTTTGCGTCAATTAACTCATGTTCTTTAATCTCGGCATGCTTTTCGATTCTCATTTTTCGAAGGTCACGGATAACCTTTTCTGCCTCACTCTTTGCTTCTTCAAGAATCTCGCCAGCTTGTTCAGCCGCTTTTTCTAGCATAGCGTCTTTGTTTTGATAAAATTCGATCATTTGCTTTTGCATATCCTGATGAAGCTTCTCTGCCTGTCTTAAATAATCACGTGCTTCCTCATGCTCGATTTCAGCTTGACGTTTACTCGCCTCGAGTGACGCAATCATCTTATCAATTTGATTTGTATCTTCACTAACATGGGATCTCGCGGCCTCGATAACGCCTTCATTTAACCCTAATCGTTTTGAAATTTCAAAAGCATTGCTTCGTCCTGGTACACCAAGGAGAAGCTTATAGGTTGGGCTTAGCGTTTCAACGTCAAATTCAACACTGGCATTAAGGACACCTTCCCGGTTATAGCCATAGGCCTTTAATTCTGGATAATGAGTAGTAGCAATGACTCTCGCCCCTCGATTATGCACCTCATCTAAAATGGAAATGGCAAGCGCTGCACCTTCCTGAGGGTCGGTTCCTGCACCAAGCTCATCAAATAGGACAAGCGAATTAAAATCGACCTTATTTAAAATGTCTACGATATTTACCATATGGGAAGAAAAAGTACTTAAGCTCTGTTCGATGGATTGCTCATCACCAATATCCGCATAAATCGCATCAAAAACAGCAAGTTCTGAGCCATCATAGGCAGGTACCTGTAAGCCTGCCTGTGCCATTAATGAACATAAACCGAGCGTTTTTAAGGTAACTGTTTTACCACCCGTGTTTGGTCCGGTAATAACAATTGTGGTATAGTCCTTTCCAAGCAAAATATCATTTGCTACCACTTCATCAATTGGAATTAACGGGTGTCTAGCTTTAAATAAGGCAATTCGTCCTTCATTATTCATGCGAGGCATACTGGCCTTCATCTTCCGGCCGTATCTTGCCTTAGCAAAAATAAAATCAAGATTTCCCAGAACCTCAACAATTACCTGCAGATCTGATTCAAATTCAGCAGTCTTTGCAGAAAGCTCTGTCAAAATTCTTTCGATTTCAAGCTGTTCTTTTACTCTAATATCCTGTAATTGATTGTTTAATTGGACAATTACTTGTGGTTCAATAAATAGCGTCTGACCGGATGAACTTTGGTCATGGATGATACCGCCATAATGACCTCGATACTCCTGTTTAACAGGGATAACAAAGCGATCATTTCGAATGGTTATAATCGAATCTGACAGCATTTTTGCTGCATTGGATGAACGAATCATACTCTCTAATTTTTCTCGGACTCGGGCTTCATTCGACCGCAATTGGTGTCTTAACGAACGTAACAAATCACTGGCACTATCAAGAACTTCACCACTTTCATCGATGGCGTGTCTAATTGATTCTTCCAAATTGGCTAGAGGAATAATACGGTCAACCTGTTCCATTAAAATTGGAATTTCGGTTCTTTCTTCCGCAATATCTTCAATAAATCTTTTCATTTGCCGGCTTGCGTGAATGGTACTGGCGACCTGAATCAATTCATGCGAGCTAAGTACGCCTCCAATGACCGAGCGTTTAATATGTGCTCTAATATCATGGATTCCTGATAACGGGACATTTCCTTTAATTCGTAACACGGTCGTTGCCTCATCCGTCTCTGCCTGCAGTTTAACGACCTCTTCATAATCTGTGGATGGTACTAATCTTTTTAGCTTATCTATTCCAAGAGACGACGCTGCATGTTCAATGAGCTGGTCTCTTACTTTTGTAAATTCCAATACCTTTAACGTTCTTTCTTGCATGGAGAGGAACCCCCTATTTTCGATTATGCAAAAATTCAAGTAAATCATTCGGTTCCATTGTGTTGATCACCGATGATTTTTTTATCCAGCCTTTTTTTGCTGTTGAAACCCCAACGCCCATATGTGATAACGTTTCTCTCTTATGGGCATCGGTATTTATAAATATTTTCACTCCGGAATCCTGTGCTTTTCTTAAGTATTCAGCTTTTAAATCCAAACGATTAGGATTGGCATTAAGCTCTAAAGCGGTATTTGTTTCTTTTGCTAACTCGATCAGCAGATCAATATCTACATCATACCCTTCACGTCTGCCAATTTTCCGGCCAGTCGGATGTGCAATTAAATCAACATGTGCGTTTTCTAACGCTGTGCGTAACCGCTCCATGATTTTTTCTCTTGGCTGAGAGAAAGCAGAGTGAATCGAAGCGATGACGAAATCCATTTCAGCAAGCAAATCGTCCTCATAGTCTAATGTGCCGTCTGGAAGGATATCCATCTCAACCCCTGATAAAATTAGTATATCATCGTATTTTTGATTTAATTTTTTTATTTCTTCTTTTTGCTGTAATAACCGCTCACGCGAGAGCCCGTTTGCCACTTTTAAGTATTGTGAGTGGTCTGTGATGGCCATGTACTTATAGCCCTTTGCACGACATGCTTCCACCATTTCCTCGATGGAATGTGCCCCATCACTCCAGGTGGAGTGCATGTGTAAATCGCCCTTAATATCACTAAGTTCGATTAATTCACCTGCGTAAGCCGGAAAATCCTCTACTTCCTTACCATCTTCTCTTATTTCTGGCGGAATTAGGGGAAGATCAAAATGCTTGAAAAACTCTTCCTCTGAAGTAAATGTAAGAATTTCACCAGACTCCACATTTTCTACGCCATACTCACTTATTTTTTCTCCTCGGTCCTTTGCAAGCTGTCTCATTCTGACATTGTGATCCTTGGAACCAGTAAAATGGTGGAGAGTAGTAATAAATTCTTCTGGTTTGACAATGCGAAAATCTACCGATACATCATAATCAAACCAAAAAACAAGGGATACTTTTGTATCTCCTGCACTAATAATCTCTTTTATATTTGGTAATTCCAGCAGAAATTGTTTTACTTTTTCCGGCTGTTCACTTGAAATGATAAAATCAAGGTCTTTAACGGTTTCCCTTACTCTTCGCAAGCTTCCTGCCCGGGAATATTGATGAATCTCGGGAAGTTCAGCAAGTTTTGCTTCAATCAGATCGGCAATTGGCAGCATATAAGCAAGCGGCAGGCGATCTGGTCTAGAGCCTGCATTAGCAATAGCACTTAAGATTTTCTCTTCTGTCTTTTTTCCAAATCCTGCAAGCGCCTGCACTTTTCCTGCTTTACAAGCTTCTTCAAGGGTTGTAACATCTTCGATACCCAATTCTTTATGAAGTTTCGCAATCTTTTTACCGCCAAGGCCAGGCAATTGTAATAACGGAATTAACCCTTTCGGCACCTCTTCCTTTAACTCATTTAGTACCGTGGATGTGCCTTCATTTATGTATTCCTCTATAACAGCCGCAGTGCCTTTGCCAATTCCAGATATTGACGTAAAATCTTCAATATCCGATAAGCTGCGATCATCAAATTCCAGCGCTGACGCGGCCTTTCGGAAGGCAGATACCTTAAAGGGATTTTCACCCTTTAACTCCATGTAAACCGCGATTGTTTCTAACAAACGAATTAAATCTTTTTTATTTACCTCCATCATTTCCACCCACCTTACCAATATTTTAACCTTTTAATAGAAAAACTTCTCTCCTAGAGAGAAGTAAGGGCGTTCTCTCCTTTAGAGAGAGGTTAATGCAGCTGTATACTCTATCCACATATTCTTAATTTGTTCTGATAGAATTGGCGTATGATTAACGAGAAGACTTGCCATTATGGAATCATCCAATGGCTTTTGCAGAGCTTCCATTGGAACTAGCGCAGCAATATATAATAAAATAAAGAGAATTAAGTAGACTTCAGCGAAACCAAGTAATCCGCCTGCCCATACATTTAATTGTTTTAGAATTGGCAAATGGGCAATAAAATCGAGCATCGATCCAATGATTTGCAGTAATATCTTTACCGCAAAGAATATCATAATAAAAGCTATAGCGCGGTAAAAAGCCTCCTCCATATTGCCGTTCTCACTTAATAGTTTTAGAGGAGAAGTGGTACCTAGATTTGGATACGGAACCCATAATGTTAGTCTAGGAGACAAATCGTCATAGTATAAAATTGCGACGATGTATGCAATAATAAAACCTGTTAAATGAACCAACTGCAAGATGAATCCTCTTTTTAACCCGATAAAAAAACCAAAGATAAATAATACAATAATGGCTAAATCCAGCATGACTTATTCAGTCCTTTTCCTTTTGTAGTTCTGATTGCAGCTGCTCTAACTGTTCCTTCATTTTAAGGAAATCATTGACCGCATTGACCGCTGTAAGTACAGCGAGCTTATTTACATCTAGTAACGGATTCCTGGAACCAATTTCGCGCATTTTTTTATCAACTAAGGAAGCGACATGTCGAACATGACTTTGGGTTTCGGTCCCTAAAATAACGTATTGCTGCCCGTATATATCAACGGTTGTTCTGGTTTTATCTATATTTGACAAATTACTGCCTCCATTCGATTCGAAGAAATCCCTAATTTATAATATAACATGAACAGATATGTGTCGAAAAGTAGAACAGTTTGCATTGGTTGAAATTTACTTTTTTTAGAATAATGTCGAGGAGTGTTTTTAAAGTGGGTAATGTCGTAATAAATCTAAGTATGTCTGAAATTAATAAAATGAAAAGCTACTATGAAGGTAAATTGCTAGATAAAACTCCTCCAGGAAGTGTGTTTGCTGCCAAGACTACTGGTTCGATGATTACTGCCTATAAGTCTGGCAAAGTTTTATTTCAAGGAAGCGGCTGTGAAGCAGAGGCCAGCAGGTGGGGCGAGGCCGCAGCAAAGGCACCTGCTAAACCAAAAGCAGCTAAAGGTAATCTGCCTGAAGGTTTTAGCAACTGGTCCGTTATTGGCTCCGATGAAGTCGGTACCGGTGATTTTTTTGGCCCCATAACCGTCGTCGCCGCTTACGTCAGGAAGGAAGATATTCCTTTATTAAAAGAATTAGGGGTTCGAGACTCGAAGGATTTAAATGATGAAAAAATTATCGCTATCGCAAAGGTGATTAAAGATGTAGTACCGTTCAGTTTAATGACACTGAAAAATGAAAAATACAACCAGCTTCAAATGTCAGGGATGTCACAAGGGAAAATGAAGGCGATTCTCCATAATCAAGCCATCCTAAAGGTGCTGGAGAAGATTTCACCGGTTAAACCAGATGGTATTTTAATTGACCAATTCGTTCAAGAGAGTACCTATTTTCAGCATGTGAAAAATCAAAAAGCTGTTGCCAAGGAAAATGTGTATTTTAGTACGAAGGCGGAGGGGATTCATCTTGCGGTAGCAGCAGCTTCGATTCTAGCACGTTATGCTTTTGTACAGTATTTTGATAAGCTAAGTCAATCGGCAGGCTTTAAGATACCAAAAGGAGCAGGTGCGCAGGTCGACGAGGCCGCTGCAAAGCTGATTTTGAAAAAAGGCAGAGAGGTGCTTCCACAATTTGTAAAGCTGCACTTTGCTAATACGGAAAAGGCCATGAATCTTGTGAATAAAAAGAGAAGGTAATAGTAATGGACCTTTCATGAGGACGGTTTTTTCTTGACTCGTACGGTTTTGGGCTTCATGAGCAGTTCATGAGGACCTTTTTTTGTGATTCCTATGATTTTGGGCTTCATGAACCTTTTATGAGGACCACTTTTTCATAATCCAAATGATTTTGGGCTTCATAAAAACCACAACAAAAAAATGACCTAGTTGATTTAATCACTAGGTCATTTTCTTTCTATATATTACCCTCTCAACACTGCTCCTGCTTGAGTCTTCAAGGCTTCAAGTACTTGAGTATGGACTTTTGTTACTTCTTCATCTGTTAATGTACGTTCTGGATCCATGTATTTTAGTGAGTAAGCAATGGATTTCTTTCCTTCTTCCATGCGCTCACCTTCATACAAATCAAAGACGTTAACTTCTTTAAGAAGCTTTCCGCCGGCAGTTTGGATAATATCCCTTAACACGCCAGAAACTGTTTCTTTGTCAACAACAAGTGCGATGTCTCTTGTGATGGATGGGAAACGTGGAATGGCTTCGTATCTTAATGCTGCTGTCGCTTCTTCAAGTACTGCCTTCAATGAAAGCTCGAAAACATAAGTATCTTTCAAATCAAGCTCTTTTTGCATAGTTGGGTGTACTTGGCCAACAAACCCAATTCTTTGTCCATTTAATAAGATTTCTGCTGTACGTCCTGGGTGCATGTTATCCACTTTGGCCTGAACATAAGAAATACTTTCAGTAAGACCAAGCTTCGCAAACAATCCTTCTAAAATACCCTTTAACACATAGAAGTCAACAGCCTTTTTTTCACCCTGCCAAGAATGACTATGCCATAGACCTGTAATCGCACCTGCTAAATGCTCCTGTTCTTCCGGTAGGACTTCGGTTCCATTCGCTAAGAAGACCGCTCCTGTCTCATACACAGCAAGACTGTCGTTTTGACGGGCACTGTTATATTTTACTACTTCTAGCAACTGCGGCATAATGCTTAAGCGCAGGATACTGCGGTCCTCACTCATCGGCATTGCAAGGCGAATGAAGTCGCGTTTCTCAAGTGCAAATTGCGCAGCTTTTTCCTCACTTGTTAACGAATACGTAACCGCTTGGTACAGTCCTGCACCTTCTAAATATTGGCGGACAATTCTGCGCTTATCCTGATAATCAGATAACTTACCTGGAGTAGCGGAACCGATTGGCAATGTTTTTGGAATGTTATCATAGCCATAAAGTCGGGCAACTTCTTCGATTAAGTCTTCTTCTATTTTGATGTCACCACGGCGTGTAGGAGCTGTAACGGTAATCACATTTTCATCTACATTCACCGTAAATTGAAGACGTTCAAAAATCGCTTCGACATCCTGAACAGTCAGGTTCGTACCGATCACATTATTTATTTTTTCTATAGTAATCGAAACGACTGCAGGTTCAACTGTTAGTGTATCAACTTCGGAAGCACCTTCTAACACTTCGCCTCCAGCATATTTTGCAATTAAGTATGCAGCACGCTCACCCGCAGCACGAACACGATTTGGGTCCACACCCTTTTCGAAACGAGCACTTGCTTCACTTCTTAAGCCATGGTCTTTTGAAGCTTTTCTTACAGTACCTCCTGTAAAATAAGCAGCCTCCAGTAATACGGTAGTTGTATCAGATGTTACTTCTGAATTTGCACCACCCATTACACCTGCTAATGCTACCGGTTCTGTTCCATTTGTAATCACTAAATGGTCTGAAGTTAATGTACGTTCAACATCATCTAGAGTTACAAACTTTTCACCATCATGGGCACGACGGACGAGGATTTCTTTTGAACCTAGTCGATCATAGTCAAATGCATGCAGCGGCTGGCCATATTCTAATAAGATGTAGTTGGTAATATCGACAACATTATTATGCGGGCGAATTCCGGCAGACATTAATCTTGTCTGCATCCATAGCGGCGCTGGACCGATTTTTACATTTTTAATGACTTTAGCAGCATATAAAGGATTATCTTCTGCTGCTTCTACTTTAACAGTAATATAATCAGTTGCTTTTTCAGTACCTGGCTGAACATCAATTTCTGGAAGCTTTACGTCTCTGCCAAGAATCGCTGCCACTTCATACGCCACACCAAGCATGCTCAAGCAATCCGCGCGGTTTGGTGTTAAGCCAAGCTCAAGAACTTCATCATCACGGTTTAATAATGCGATGGCGTCAGTACCAACCTCTGCATCCTGAGGAAAAACAAAGATTCCTTCTGAATATTCCTTTGGTACAACCTTTGCTTCCACACCAAGCTCTGTTAAGGAGCAGATCATCCCATTTGATTCTTCACCGCGAAGCTTTGCCCGTTTGATTTTAAAGTTGCCAGGTAAAACTGCCCCAACCGTTGCAACAGCTACTTTTTGTCCTTGTGCGACATTAGGTGCTCCGCAAATAATTTGAACAGGTTCACCCTGACCAATGTCCACCTGGCACTTGCTTAATTTATCAGCGTTAGGGTGTTGTACACGTTCAACCACGTGACCCACGACTACGCCGGTAATTCCTTCGTTAAGGACGTCTACACCCTCAACCTCAATCCCGCTTTTTGTAATTTTTTCAGCTAATTCAACTGCTGACACTCCGGATAAATCAACATAATCCTGGAGCCATTTATATGAAACGAACATTTTATGCTCCTCCTCTATTCATGTTTAGAAAATTGCTTCAAGAACCGTACATCATTTGTATAGAAATGACGAATATCATCAACACCGTATTTCAACATGGCAATTCGCTCTGGTCCCATACCGAAGGCAAAGCCAGTGTATTTTTTAGAATCATAGCCAGCCATTTCAAGAACGTTTGGATGGACCATTCCTGCTCCAAGAATTTCAATCCAGCCTGTTTTCTTACAAACATTACAGCCGTGTCCGCCGCAAATCATACAAGAAATGTCCATTTCAACAGAAGGCTCTGTAAATGGGAAGAAACTTGGACGCAATCTGATTTCACGGTCTTCACCAAACATTTTCTTAGCGAAAACCTCTAAAGTACCTTTTAAGTCACTCATTCGAATGTTCTCTCCGACAACAAGTCCTTCGATTTGCATGAACTGGTGAGAGTGTGTCGCATCATCATTATCACGGCGATATACTTTTCCTGGGCAGATTATTTTGATTGGACCTTTTCCTTGATTCTTTTCCATTGTCCTAGCTTGAACCGGTGATGTGTGAGTACGCAGTAAAATCTCTTCTGTAATATAGAAAGAATCCTGCATATCACGAGCAGGGTGACCCTTCGGCAAATTTAAAGCTTCAAAGTTATAATAATCCTGCTCTACTTCAGGACCTTCAGCAACCTGATATCCCATGCCAATAAATAAATCTTCAATTTCTTCAATAATTCTTGTTAATGGATGGTGGTTTCCTACCTTAACTGGTCTTCCAGGGAGTGTCACATCAATCGATTCGGACGCTAGTTTTTCTAATACGGCAGCTTCCTCTAAATCTTTTTGTTTTGCTTCTAATGTAGTGGCAATAGCCTCACGAACTTCATTTGCAAGTGCTCCCATTACTGGTCGCTCTTCTGCTGAAAGTTTCCCCATTCCACGCAGTACTTCCGTAATCGGACCTTTTTTTCCTAAATACGCAACGCGAATATCATTCAATTCTTTTAAGCTTGATGACTGTTCAATTTTTTGAATAGCTTCCTGTTGCAATTCCTTTAATCGTTCTTGCATCGTATTTCCTCCTTTTAATCGTCAAATTTCGAGCGGGTACTTTCGTCAAAAAACAAAAAAACCCCATCCCTGGAAAGGGACGAGGTTTATAGTCGCGGTACCACCCTTGTAAACACGATATGTATAAAAACATTGTGTTCGCTTCATTCGGATAACGGCTAGGCCGGTGCATCTTTACACATACTTCTGCATGTGGTCCCGATGCCAACTCAGGAGGTGAACTTCTCTTACCATTTCCATAAAAGTGCTTTCAGTCATGGCACTTTCTCCCTAAAAGGTCTTTGATAAGATACTTTTCTCCGTCATCGTTTTTGGTATTTTTCAATAATGTAAATTATTATATAATACTTTACTTAATGATTCAAACTAGTATCGTCTATTTTTTTAAAAAATATAAGAGGATTCCTGTTGCTACTGCAACATTTAAAGATTCACTCTTGCCATATATAGGAATGTAAAGATTGGCATCTGTTTTAGCAAGAAGTTCTTTGCTAACCCCATTCCCTTCATTTCCGACTAATAATGCATAGGAATCACCTGTTGAAATGTCAGTATATGCAGAAGCACCTTCAAGTGCTGTACCGTATACAGAAATATTTTTCTCCTGCAGCTTTTCTATCCATTCATGAAGATCCCCTCTTATGATTGGAAGATGAAAATGACTTCCCTGTGCTGAACGAAGTACTTTTGAGTTGTAAACGTCCACGCTTCCCTTTCCTACCACAACTGTGTCGATGCCTGCAGCATCTGCGGTACGAATCATCGTTCCTAAATTCCCTGGATCTTGTACGGCGTCAATTAGCAGATATGTTTTTGCTTCTGGTACTTCTATTTGAACCTGCTGGCAAACGGCATAAATTCCTTGTGGTGCCTCGGTATCAGATAATGAATTGGAAATCTCCTCGGTTACGATCGTGACTGGTGTTCCTCCAGAATCCCAGCGCGGCGGAAGACCGGTCTTATCGGAAACGATTATCTCGATAACACTATCACTTTGTTTTAGTGCTTCTTCAACTAAATGAAAGCCTTCTACTAAAAATGTCCCGGACTTATCCCGTTCCTTTTTTGTTAATAACTTCTTCCACTGTTTTACTTTTGGATTTTGAATCGATTCAATGTGCTTCAAGTTTGTACTCCTTCAGGTTTTTTTCTCATTATATCCCAAAAAAAATACATAATAAAACATAAATTAGAAAACATATAAGAGTAATACAGGATAAAAAGGAGTGAATTCAAATGAACTTAAATTTGCGAAATGCCATTATTCACAATGTTTCTGGTAACTCTCAAGCAGAATTAGAAGATACAATCGTTGACGCAATCCAAAATGGAGAAGAGAAAATGCTTCCTGGGTTAGGTGTATTATTTGAAGTTATTTGGAAGAATTCTTCTGAGGAAGAAAAGAAGGAAATGCTTGCAACACTTGAAAGTGGATTAAAATAATTTCCAAGCCGCCGAATGAATTCGGCGGTTTTTTTATGGGCAGTAAGTGACTAATAAACCAGGTAAAATGGAGAGTCCTCTTTACGTTCAATTCGTTCGGTCATGTGGAAAGCTCCCTCTTTACCCAATACTCAAAAATGAAATTCGTTCGGTCACGTGGACAGCTCCCTCTTTACCCAAAACTCAAAGTTCAATTCCTTCGGTCACGTGGGAAGCTCCCTCTTTACCCAAAACTCAAAAATCAATTCGTTCGGTCACATAGAGTAAAAAAAAATCCTCGACCATTATGTCGAGGATATAAAAACTTTATTCATACGTAATCTTATCAACGGTCTCACGATCCAAACGCTTGATAACTTCAACAATCAGCTTAACCGCATTATCGTAGTCATCACGATGGAGCATAGCAGCATGTGTATGAATATACCGTGTTGCGATTGTAATAGGGATGGAAGGAACACCATTGTGCGCTGTATGAATAGGACCTGCGTCTGTTCCGCCGCCAGGAATCACATCGTATTGATAAGGGATATTTAATTCTTCAGCAACATTAATAATAAAATCACGCAAGCCTTTATGTGCTACTAGGGTAGCGTCGTAAAGTATAATTTGCGGCCCTTTACCCATCTTGCTCATTGCTTCTTTTTCAGAAATTCCGGGAGTATCCCCAGCGATCCCCACATCTACAGCAAAACCTATATCCGGATTAATTTTTTCCGCAGAAGTACGTGCCCCTCGTGCGCCGATTTCTTCCTGAACTGTTCCAAGACCGTAAACCTCATTCGGATGTTCCGTACCTTTTAATTGCTTCATTACATCAATGGCAATCGCACAGCCAATTCGGTTATCCCATGCTTTTGCTAAAAGCAATTTTTCATTGTTCATTACTGTAAATTCAAAATATGGGACAGCCATATCTCCAGGCAGGACGCCCCATTCTATAGCCTCTTCACGGCTAGAAGCACCGATATCAATAAACATATCTTTTATTTCTACTGGCTTCTTACGAGCTTCCGCCGGTAAAATATGCGGCGGCTTAGAACCGATAACGCCAATGATATCACCTTTATTTGTAACCACAGTGACGCGCTGTGCCAGCATAACCTGTGACCACCAGCCGCCTACTGTTTGAAAACGAAGGAAACCCTTATCATCTATTTGAGTTACCATAAAGCCAACTTCGTCTAAGTGGCCGGCTACGATAATTTTCGGACCGCCCTCTTTGCCAATCTTTTTGGCAATTAAACTGCCAAGTCCATCTGTTGAGACATCATCGGCATATGGTTCTATGTACTTTCTCATGACTTCGCGGACTTGCCTTTCGTTGCCGGGAATCCCATTGGCATCTGTTAAATCCTTAAACATTGTTAACGTTTCATCCATTTTAGCCATTGCTTCGCCCCCTTTTTATGTATGTTAAAACAGAACATCTATAACTAATAATTATTCTGCTGTCTTTGATAATTTACTTCATTTTTTGTAAAATATGCTTTTTCCATTTCCTCATAAGATATTCCGAGCAAGGTACCAAGTTGTAAATACGATGTTAGCAAAGTTTTAAAATCAGAATCATTCTTACTGTCTTTAAATTTATTGACTTTTTCATAAATCGCAAGAAATTGCTCTGTAGTGCTCACTGTCGATGATTCCAATTCAAGCTTATAATCAAGGGTTTGAAATCCACATTCAATTCCCAGCGATAAGATAAAGTGAATACCATCAACATACTCCTCTAAAATAACACTCTTATCTGATGATGGTTTGATACTCCAAAACTTAAAACAGCGTGTTTCATTTGCCAATTCTCCGAGTTCTACGAGCAATGCAAGAACCTTTCTTTCGAATAAATCTTCGTTCTGTAATCCATGCTTTTCTTCAATATGTTGATCCAGACCACGTTGCATTTTAAATAATTTTTCTAGTTGCATTTTATCACTCCCTCTGCAAAATTATATCAAACTATGGAGAGAATGAAACTTTTCTCATTTCGATTCGTATAGTAGGAAAAAGGTCTAGGAGGCAAAACCATGGTTTGGCTGCTGCGCTTACTGTTAGTATTTTTGTTCATTTTTGTTATTTTTCGATTGATTAAATTCCTCCTTAAACCGACCCGCAAATTGGAAGCCGCACGAAAACATAAACGCTTTCTACTTTTAGATAATGAGGAAGTTATAAAAAATTTTCAACTCACCTATAATGGTGTATTGTTTACAGGAGAAAAATACCTGGGTGCCACGAAAAATACGATAGATGTCGTTTCCATCTCTCTCTGGCCGGATCAGACTTCTTCTTTGCATGGTATGACTAAGGAAGACTTTTATTTTATCGAAGAAAAGATACACGAAAGATATCCAGTTGCACAAATCAATTGGAAAAGCCCGATACATGAATTTTTGCAACAAAAATAGCCGCCTAACCAGCGGCTTTTTCTGTTTTTCTTTTAAAGAAATCCTTCCACTTAATTACATTTTGCTTCTCCCTCAATAGAAAAACGAGTCCAGTTAAACCAATAAGAATCATTACTATAACAGAAGGAGTAAAAGTGCTAATATACTCCCCAAAGATGGTAAAGAAAAAAGCGATGGGAATATTCGTTAGTAATGAAGCCTTCATGTACTCTTTAAATTTAGGTTTTCTTTGCTTTAAACAAAAGCTTAAAAGATGGTAATGTACAAATGGAATAAGTCTTAAAATAGCAATCTGACCAACAGTAAGATTCCGGTATTCTCCGAACCAGCGATTTTTTATTTTTATAATACGCTCCTGTGTTTTCGGCATTCTATCAATAAATGCATAAAAGAGGATGCTAACCCCCATTAAACCGATAACGGAATAAACAGTTCCCCACAGTGTTCCAAACATAACGCCGCCAGCGATAATGACAACTGATACAGGAATAAATAAAAACGATCTGAGGAGATGAAAAAGTACGAAAGCAAGTGGAGCAAAAATGCCCCCAGCTTCCACCATGATTAACAGCAAAGACAAGTCCTCATTCATTTACATGCCCCCTGTGCGTTAATCTATCTTGTTAGTTAAGCATATAAAAAGGGGCATGCTGTTATGTCTACAACATCAAAAAATAGCCCAAAAGTATAACCTCTGCTACAGCCAGTATAGGAAAGCCAATTTTAAAGCTTAAATGCTTTGTCTTATGACGAAAAAGCTGCATTCCCGCTGTTGTACCAACGGCTCCACCACATATAGCCACTAGCCACAAAGTGTTTTCACTGACTCGATATTGATGTTTCTTCGCCCGATCTTTATCCACTTTCATCACGATCAAGCCAATCAGGTTCATCATAATATAGGCAGCTAAAATCATTTCCCCGTCTCCCTTATAGAAAAAGCCATCCTCGTTAAGAGAATGGCTTTTATTATAAAATTACTTAGCTTGTTGTTGTTTTGCAACAGTTGCTAATTCAGCAAATGCATTTGCATCGCTTACTGCTAATTCAGCAAGCATTTTGCGGTTTACTTCGATACCAGCAAGCTTTAAGCCATGCATTAAACGGCTGTAAGAAAGACCGTTCATACGAGCTGCTGCGTTGATACGAGTAATCCAAAGTTTACGGAAGTCGCGCTTCTTCTGGCGACGATCGCGGAATGCATACATTAAAGATTTCATAACCTGTTGGTTAGCAACTTTATATAATGTATGTTTTGAACCGTAATAACCTTTTGCTAATTTAATAACTTTTTTACGACGCTTGCGCGTAACTGTACCGCCTTTTACACGTGGCATGTAATTTCCCTCCTATATAAATCGATCGCTCGAATTTACTTGATGTTTGTTAATAAGAAACGGATGCGTTTGAAATCGCCTTTAGAAACTAGTGAACCTTTGCGAAGCTTACGCTTTGCTTTTGTAGATTTGTTTGCAAATAAGTGGCTAGTATAAGCGTGTGAACGCTTCAGTTTACCAGAACCAGTTTTCTTGAAACGCTTTGCAGCGCCACGGTGAGTTTTCATTTTTGGCATTGGGATAGTCCTCCTTATTACTTTTCGATTTTAGGTGCTAGAACGAGGAACATGCTTCGTCCGTCCATTTTTGGATGTGACTCGATGCTTGCAACTTCCTTGCACTCTGAAGCAAAACGGTCTAACACTCGCTGACCGATTTCTTTATGGGTAATTGCCCGGCCCTTGAAGCGGATTGAAGCTTTTACCTTGTCGCCTTTTTCCAAAAACTTAATTGCATTGCGAAGCTTTGTATTAAAGTCATGCTCATCAATTGTTGGGCTCAGACGAACTTCTTTAGTCGTAATGATTTTTTGGTTCTTACGAGCTTCTTTTTCTTTCTTTTGCTGCTCGAATTTAAATTTGCCATAGTCCATAATTCGGGCTACCGGAGGCTTTGCATTTGGTGCAACTAGTACCAAATCAAGATTCACTCGTCCAGCAATCTCCAGCGCTTCAAATTTGGTTTTAATACCTAATTGTTCGCCGTTTTGATCGATCAAGCGAACTTCGCGAGCGCGAATACCCTCATTTAACAACATGTCTTTGCTAATAATTAGCCACCTCCAAGGTTTTCACGAATACAACATTGGGTCAAGATCATCTGTGACGTTCGTTGCATCGGCAAGTAATGAACAACTTTAGATTCTTTGTTTTACACAAATAAAAAAGTGCGGATGAATACACCCACACTTTACGAAACAAAAGTAAATAAACTAAATAGTTCACGTAAAACCTGCCAACTGCCAATCGCGTCAATCAGGTGAGAAGCGGGTGCTTCTTCTTTTCCCAAAACTAGTATTCAATTTTCCTTAGTTACTATAACATAAGCAAAGACGTGATGTCAAACATGCATTTCGTATGACAACGAAATTCATTTTATCAAGAAACGAAAAATTATTCAATAGAAATTTTTTCTTTTCAAAAAAACAAAGGGAGAAAACCTCCCCCTGTTAAATAGTTATCCTCTTTTTACTTCTGCAAGTAAGGATTCAAGGAATTCGCTAAATGGCTTTGTTTCTGATTTTTGTTCGCCGTATTTGCGGACGTTTACGGCATTTTCTTCTACTTCTTTGTCACCGACAACGAGCATGTATGGAATTTTTTGCATTTGTGCTTCACGGATTTTATAGCCGATTTTTTCATTACGCGCATCTAATTCAACACGGAAGCCTTGGTTTTGAAGCTGTTCCTGCACCTGCTTCGCAAAGTCAAAATGCACGTCAGGTGAAACAGGAATGACTTGTACCTGTACGGGAGCAAGCCAAGTTGGGAATGCCCCTTTGTATTCTTCAATTAAGAAGGCTACAAAGCGTTCCATTGTTGAAACAACTCCACGGTGGATAACCACTGGGCGGTGCTGCTTGCCGTCTTCCCCGACATAATTTAAATCAAATCGTTCAGGAAGCAAGAAGTCCAATTGTACAGTAGACAGTGTTTCTTCTTTTCCTAAAGCTGTTTTAACTTGAACATCAAGTTTAGGACCGTAGAAAGCTGCTTCTCCTTCTGCTTCATAATAATCGAGGCCAAGGTCGTCCATTGCTTCCTTCAACATACTTTGTGCTTTTTCCCACATTGCATCATCATTAAAATACTTTTCAGTATCTTGTGGGTCACGGTAGGATAGGCGGAAAGAGTAGTCCTTAATGTTGAAGTCCTTGTATACTTCTAATACAAGATTAACAACACGCTTGAATTCATCTTTGATTTGGTCTGGGCGAACAAATATATGAGCATCATTTAAAGTCATTCCGCGGACACGCTGTAAACCTGATAAAGCACCAGACATTTCATAACGGTGCATCGTTCCAAGCTCAGCAATCCGGATTGGAAGTTCACGATAGCTGTGAATTGCATTTTTGTACACCATCATGTGGTGCGGGCAGTTCATTGGACGAAGAACCAATTGCTCGTTATCCATATCCATTACCGGGAACATATCTTCCTGGTAATGATCCCAGTGACCTGAAGTTTTGTATAATTCTACACTTCCCATTATTGGAGTATACACGTGGTCATACCCAAGACGCTGCTCTTTATCAACAATATATCTTTCAACCACTCGGCGGATGGTTGCACCTTTTGGAAGCCATAATGGCAGCCCTTGTCCAACTAATTGAGAGCTAGTAAACAGGTTTAACTCTTTTCCAATTTTTCGATGATCACGTTCTTTCGCTTCTTCCAGTAAACGAAGGTGCTCTTTCAAATCCTCTTTCTTGAAGAAAGCAGTACCGTAAATACGCTGAAGCATTTTGTTTTTGCTGTCACCGCGCCAGTATGCTCCGGCAATACTCAACAATTTAAATTCTTTAATTTTTCCAGTTGAAGGTACATGGACACCACGGCAAAGGTCAGCAAAATCACCTTGCTCATAAATTGTCACTGTCTCATCATCAGGAATGGCTTCAATTAGTTCAAGCTTGTATGGGTCACCTTCCGCTTTGAAATGCTGTACAGCTTCGGCACGGCTGACTTCTTTACGAACGATTTCGATATTTTCATTAACGATTTTTGCCATTTCTTTTTCAATTCTTGGCAGGTCTTCTGGAGTGATTGATTCCTCAAGGTCGATGTCATAATAGAACCCGCCTTCAATCACTGGTCCAACGCCAAGATTTACTTCTTTGCCATACAGCCTTTTAATCGCTTGAGCCATTAAGTGAGCTGTACTATGGCGCAAAATCTCCAAAGCCTCTTTTGATTCTGGTACAACGATTTCTATGGAACCGTCTTCTACGATTGGACGGCGAAGATCAAATAATTGACCATTCCATTTCCCAGCGATTGCTTTTTTCTTCAGTCCCGGGCTGATGGAAGCGGCAATATCTTCCGTTGTTGTTCCACGAGGAAACTCCTTCACTGCTCCATCTGGAAACGAAATCTTAACAACGTCTGACATGGTAATTCCTCCTTTGAATTTAAAGTCGGTTTCGACTTAGTTTAGTGTCCAGCTACAGCGCCTAGGGGCTCGGGTCATAAGCCAATCCGTCCAGAAGGTTAAAGAACAACCTTCTAGCCGGCTCGTCTTATGCCTGTCGCCCCTGAGCACTAAGGAAAGCTCCTTAGATTAATCCTCGCAGGAACAAGCTGTGCTTGTTCCGAAGGCGCTTCCGCTTTTCTGATAAAAAATAAAAAAACCCGTCCCTGGAAAAGGGACGAGTTTAATAAACACGTGGTTCCACCCAATTTTTCATTTTTAAAAGAAAGCTATAAAAATGACTTTAGGACAGGGTAACGGGCTGTTTCCCGTCAGACGATTACTCACTTCAAAGAAGCGTTCACCGCTGAAGTTTAAAGGTGGTAAGCATTCAATCCGTGATAGGAGGCTTTCAGCCCGTGTCCTCCCTCTCTGGTAACCGTGAAAAAATACTGTTGTCCTTATCATTACTTTTGCTTGATATATTAACTATGTACGTTATTATAATGATTCTATTTTGAAAAATCAATACACCAAGCATACAATTTATTCAACTTTTTTCATGCACCGTTTCCCTTTGCGGAGTTTTTTTGCTGAAGCCATTCTTTTGTATGTCGCAAACCCTTGTATGACTTTATCAATACTCTTTCTTCAAAGATGTTTTTAATGGTTCTTACAAGCGGTTCCTCTGGATTTTTTGTATAGAGGTGAATGTTTTTTGGTGCGATCGATAATAAAGGTGCAATGGAAGCAGAATCTACATAAACCGGATGATTAAATAAAAGCTTCCGGTCAATCATTTTCATCAACTCTCCCCTTTTTATCTCTTCGAACCGCTCATCAAAGAACGTGATTTCCTCATCAAACAAAAGGTGCAGCGTGTCCACTTTAGATTCACGGCCGGCTAAAAAATCCCTTAATGTTTGAATAAACATTTGATATTCTTGCTCCATTTTATATTCGTCAATGGATATTTCTACGTAATTTTCTAACATTTTTAAATAAGGACGCAATCGAAATTTAATAAAGGAATCAAACGAGAATGAGACATGATCCTGAAAGATTTCCTCCACAGCTTCTCTAATTTGTACTTCACCTTCATTTTCCTTTATGAAAACAGCCAGATCCTCCCGTTGACCTTCGAGAACAGAATAAATAATCTCCATAATATGCTCCTGCTCTTCTGGATCCTTGAAAAAATATTGTTCTTGTAGAATAGCCCTAAACCAATCATCACGTTTTATTTTTATAATAAATTCATAGAATGCTCCTTTGACCTCTCCAAACCTTACAATGCTTTCCGAAATTTTTACTATATGTCGATCTTCTAAAAGAAGAATATCTTCATTATTTGGATGATACCGTAAGCACTCCAGCAAGTGATCATAACATCTCTTCGCATCCATCTTGCTTCGGAAGATGATTTCTGCCAACCAAATCCCCCCTCTGTCCCATACTCTGTTTTACATTTATATGGGGGACTTGGCCAAAATAGAAGTTAAGACCGCATTGTTGCACCAATATTGTGAAAAAAAAATAAGGACTACCGAAAAATTTCCGGTAATCCAGTATCACGTACGATTTTAATTGCGGCGATTCGGTCCATCAACAAGAACAGGGTCACTTAAACTTCGAATTCTTTCCATAATTCTCCGGGCTTTCATCTTTTCCTCTTCACCGCGCTGACTGTAGGTTAAATGGTGCTCCAATCCTTGAAAGTCAAAATTAGAAGTAAAGAAGGTTGGGAGCTTTTCAAGCATCCTGAATTGAAGAATTGGCCCTAATACTTCATCCCTTGTCCAGCTTGATACCGCTTCTGCACCAATATCATCAAGCATTAATATCGGTTCCTTTTTCAATGCTTCTATTTTTTCGTTTAAGGTAGAATCCCCAATCGCACTTTTCATTTCGCGCAGAAGCTCTGGAACATAAACAATCATTGTTGGAATTTGCTTTTTAGCGAGCTCATTAGCGATCGCACCTAATAAATAGGATTTACCCACTCCAAATTTTCCATATAGATATAGTCCCTTCGGCTTTAAGCCCGCCTCATAATTCATTAAAAAAGTGGCTGCCCTATCGCCTGCTTCCAGACGGCCCAAATCTCCTTCAAACTCATCAAAGGTAGCTTCCAATATATCTCTAGGTACATATAAACTTTTAATAAGCTTTTGATTTTTCTTTTGCTCATCGGCCATCACTTTTCTTGGACAACGCTTATAAACCACATCAATCGAGTTCCGTACTAGTACTAAATCAGGGTGATACCCTTTCATAAAATTAATACAGCCATCAAGACTCTCGCAGCGATTGCATTCTTTGCTCTGCTGCGTATATTCATAAAGCTTGCTCATACTTTTTTCAATCGTATTCGGATTGAGCTCATTTTCATGTTCTGTTAGAAAAGCATGAATATCAGGATGACTTAACACTTGCTTCCGCTGCTCTTCATAGCGCTTTAGAAAGTTTTCATTCGAGGCTAACCGCTTAATTGTTCGATTTATCCTTTCCAATTCCTTTCACCACCTATTTGCGAAATGCTTTTAGCTTTTCTTCAATTGCACGCTTTTTCGCTTCAAGCTCAGTGTTCTGGTCTTTCGTTTCTGTCTGAACACTTGCTTTTCCGCTATCATCAAACCAATCAGGCAATACTTCTGTCCGAATCGGTTTTTGTTTCGTGGATCTTCCAGTCTTTTTGCTTTCTTGAAAGCCTCGCTCTTCTTTCCTAGCTGCTTCCATTGCTTCTTTAACAGTCTTTATTTTAAGCCGAGCCCAATGGCTAGCAATCGATTCCACAAATCCCTTTGTAAATTTCATATCGGTTTTTCTAAGAACAACCTCAATTAACACATTGACAACACCAGGAGGAAGTTTATATTTAATCATGACCTCCTCTAATATTTTTAAGTTGGCAGCAGAAGGCTCCACTCCACCTGAGAGTTCTTTAAAAATAACGATGGGAGGGGTGGTTTCATAATAACGAATTAATTTTTCTTCCTGTGTTTTCGGTTCCGTTAATTGGACCTGGTGTACAGCAGGCTGTGTTCGATTAATAAGACTCGGCAGATGATCATAATTTTCAAATTGATACCAATCACGTGCACCTTTTCTAAGGTCCTCGATATCAATTTCATCCTTTTCGTTGATAGCCCCTAATATAAAATTTTTCATTTCAATCGGGCTGATTCCGTAAAGAAACGCAAGATTACTGATAACTTCTTTTACCTTTTTGGTCAGTGCTTTTTGCGGTACTAAGGATTCATTTAGTCCTGCCATTAATAGATCAAAGTCGAAGGTATTTGTATCAATTTGAATCGGCTTTTGTTCCTGGCGGCCAATAAATACTTGATTGGATTCCGGTTCCAGGTCTTCTGCATGCTCTTGCATATACTGAAGACTGCCTGGTACAGCCGACGCAAACACATCTTGGAAAGCTCTTGTTACTTCTAAATAATCTTCGTCGGCTGGCCTTTTTGGAATGCTAAAAAAACGTTTTAAGCGCGCAAAGTGATTTTTGCCGATTTTTCGATATAAATAAATATTTAACATTCCATCTAAAAAGAATTGCTCTGGATTCAACGGCGGATAAAGTTCATAAATAAATGAGCGTCCACTTTCATCACTTTTTACGTATGTTTTTAACAGGCCAATACCCTCTAATTGTAACCTGGCTTCATAAATATCCTTTAAGTTGACACTTAACAAATTCATTAACAAATGATGCGTCGAAGATTCAGACCATAGTTTATTTTCTTCAAGCTCTGCCCAAAGCGTCATATATAAACTTAAACAAGTGGAGCCGATTAAGGGCTGATACAAAAATGTCAGTACTTTGCGGTCGTATTCATGCAGCAATCCATTTGACGTAACAAGATAACGGTCAATCGGAATTAATTCCTGCCAATGCTGCGCCATATCATTCACCCTTTAAAAAAGTAATAAAGAGCCAAAGACGTTCTTTAGCTCCCTAGGATTTCTCCTTGTTTATCAGTTCTTTTAATTCTTGAATAAAAACATTTATATCCTTAAATTGACGGTAAACGGAAGCAAAGCGCACATAGGCGACTTCATCTACATGTGCAAGTCTATCCATCACCATTTCACCAATCAATTCACTTTTGATTTCTGATATTCCTTGATTCCGTAATTCTTTTTCTACCCCTTGGGTAATATCCTCTAATTCTTTTAAGGCAACAGGGCGCTTTTCACAAGCTTTAATCAAGCCGCGGAGGATTTTATCCCGGCTGAATTCTTCCCTCGTACCTTCCTTTTTTACGACAATAAGGGGAATCTCTTCAATTTTTTCGAATGTCGTAAAACGGTATCCACATTCTTCACACTCACGTCTTCTTCGAGTTGCACGTCCCTCATCAACCGGCCGGGAATCAAGCACACGTGTACCATAATTTTGACATGAAGGGCACTTCATTTGATCAACTCCCAAATCAATCCATTCATAATTGTAAGTATCTTTTCTTTATCTTATTAGAAAGAAAACGGCAACACAAGATGTTTATCTGCCTTTTCCGACCCTGACAAGATTATGTAGTTTATTGATTTGCTCGTAGTATGAAATGAGCCTTTTTCTTAAAACGGGATACAATCCAATAGGTGAAAACTTTTCAGAAGAAATCTTGAAGTCTACTGCCGTTTCCATTGGTCTCTCCGAAACAACCGTCACAATTAAAAAACAGGGAATTGGTTTGTTAATTTCAACAGCAATTTCGCCATGGTCTTTAGAAACGGTAGTGATTCGACAATCTGCATCCTGTCTAAATAACTCTTCAATAGATTGAAATAACTGATTAAAAGTGGCTTTGTAATAATGAGTAGATAAGGAACTATCTTTTTGCTGGTCGGATGTTTCGATTTGTTTGCTAAAACGAATAAATATATCCCTAAGTGACATGACGGCCTCCAATAAATATCTTTTACCTTAGTTTACAATACTTTTTAAAAAAAATAAAAAGAGGTGTACTATTAAATACACCTCTCGTCGGTTTTTTATTTAAAATTATAGAGCTTTTGCCTGTTTTACTTGAACAGGACCCATTCCACGTGGAATTTCAATATTTTCACGTGTTTGCGCGTTTAGTGCTTCCGCAATATAATCAGCTGCTACGTTTGGATTTAAATCGCCACAAGTATATACATCGATGCTAGCATATCCATGTTCAGGGAAGCTGTGAATCGTTAAGTGAGACTCAGAAATAATGACCACACCGCTTACGCCTTGCGGTGCAAACTTATGAAATGCTACTTCGCGGATCTCCGCACCTGATTTAAGCGCTGCTTCGACAAATGTTTGTTCAATAAAATTCATATCATTCAATTTTTCAAAATCGCATCCCCATAATTCAGAGATCACGTGTCGTCCCATTGTTTCCATATTCATTTTCCCCCTCTAACATTTTTGCTTCGTTCTTGAAACCTTTTGTTGACGGTATCTTGTAATTACCACGGGGGAAAGTTAGTCCAGAGAGGTCCTAACCCTTTAAGTAATTAATCGTTACCAATTTCAAGAAGTTCACGATGACTAGTATACTAAGTTTATATTTTTTTTGCAACCTATCAATCTAAAAATTTTCCAGTGACAGTGCTCAAAAGGCTTATCCCTCAAATGCTATATTATGCACAAAGTGTTTAGAACGCTACAAAAAAAAAATACTGTCAATCGACAGTATTTTTTTGAGAATTATCCAACTTTCACTTGATTAGAATTAGCCATCTGATGCGCGACATATAAGGTAAGATCCACGACGCGCGATGAATAGCCCCATTCGTTATCATACCAAGCTAGTACTTTCACTTTTCTGTTCCCCATTACCATGGTTGATAATCCATCAATGATGGCAGAGTAAGGATTTGTATTAAAATCAACGGATACAAGCGGTTCCATTGTAAAGTCCAAGATACCTTTTAATGGACCATTTTTTGCTTCCAAAAAGGCCTGATTGACATCATCGATCGTAACATCTTGTTTCAAATCGACTACTAAATCGACTAGTGACACATTTGGTGTAGGTACACGAAGTGACATTCCATGCAGCTTCCCTTTTAACTGAGGTAATACTAGTGATAACGCTTTAGCTGCTCCAGTTGTAGTTGGGATGATAGATTGTCCACAAGCTCTTGCTCTTCGCAAATCTTTATGTGGGTTGTCAATGTTTCGCTGATCATTTGTGTACGAGTGAATCGTTGTCATTAAGCCATTCTCAATTCCAAACTTTTCATCCAACACTTTTGCTACTGGTGCCAAACAGTTGGTTGTACAGGACGCATTAGAAATAACATCATGTTTCGTGATGTCTAGTTTGTCCTCGTTTACACCCATCACAATGGTGATATCCTCATCCTTACCCGGTGCAGTAATGATTACCTTTTTTGCCCCTGCATCTAAATGCAGACTGGCTTTATCTCTTGAGTTAAATTTACCAGTTGCCTCAATAACGACATCAATATTTAACTCTTTCCATGGAAGCTGCTCAGGATTCCGATTATTTAATAATTTAACTCGTTTACCGTTTACAATAAGCTCTTCATCTAGCGCAATGATATCCCCTTGAAATGGTCCATGAACCGTATCATATTTTATTAAATGAGCTAATGTTTCCGCAGGATAACTTGCATTTATAGCAATAATATCAAGCGTATTTTCTAGGATCGCTTTTCTAAAAACCATCCTTCCAATTCTCCCAAAACCGTTTATTGCAATTCTCGCCTTCATCACACGGCCCCTTCCGCATTATGTTATACTTATTAACTTGTTTCGATGTAATTAGTATAACATATTTAAATAAAATTGCGATATATAATGTGCGGATTTTTAAAAATGTTTTTAATCCGTATGACTTGTTAACAAATTAGTCATGTTTTATAGGTCGATAGGATGGGATATTCGTATATAGTTAGGGCTATAGAGAGGATGTGGGCATGTTTAAGAAAAGTCGGGCTTTACCTCCTGAAGTGGTGATTTTAAGAATTTTGAATGAAAGGATGGAATTAACCGAAAAGGATAAGCAAAACCTTTGGAATCTAGAAAAAGGGTATGAGGGGGAGGTGAAGTTTGACAAATTAATACAACACCTAGAAACCTTAATACTGAATGATTTGTTACTTGAGGTTAGTGACTCCTTATTCCAAATTGATACCCTAATCATTTTTCAGGGAAAGATATATCTTATTGATATAAAAAATTACGAAGGAGAATATTTTTACGAAGGGGGTGTATTTAAAACCAACACTAAAATCGAAAAGAAGGACCCAATGCTTCAGTTGAAACGCTGCCAACCCTTGCTCCGCCAGTTACTCCAGAAGTATGGATATGCTATTCCTATTGAAGCCTATTTAGTTTTCATTAACCCCGAGTTTACTTTGTTTCAGCCATCTCATAATCCGCAAATAATCTTACCTACTCAAGTGAATTCTTTTATAAAAAAACTGTCTAAACTGCCTCCCTCACTTACCGGTCGGGACCTCAAACTTGCAGACCTGTTAATCTCCTTACATATAACCGAAAATCCTTATACCCGATTACCAAAATACGACTATGACAGTTTACAAAAGGGGTTAAGCTGTGCAAAGTGCCACTCATTTTCCCTTTCAGTCTCCCGAACGATACTAACATGTGAATGCGGATTTAAAGAGCGTGTGGAACCTGCAGTAATGCGAAGTGTGAATGAATTGCATATTCTCTTTCCAGAGATTAAGATAACCACGAATCTTGTAAATGAATGGTGTGGGGCGGTTGCTTCTAAAAAAACGATTAGGCGAATTCTTAAGGAAAATTTTAAAGCAATAGGGAATACGAAGGATACCTATTATGATTAAATGGTGTCCTGGCCAAAAAATGTTACTGTAATTTGAGCAGCCTTGGTTTATCGGCATTATTCTCGCCTAATTGTTACCGTAATTTGAGTAGTCTTAATTTTATCGGCACTATCCTGGTGTGATTGTTACTATAATTTGTGGAGTCTTAAATTATCGGCACTATCCCAATCAGATTGTTACTATAATTTCAGCAGTCTTAATTTATCGGCACTATCCCGCTATTTGTTACCGTGTTTTGGTCAGCACTGGTTTATCGGCACTATCCGGTTGGTTTGTTACCTTATTTTCAGCAGCCATAGTTTATCGGGACTATCCCGGTTGGTTTGTTATCTTATTTTCTGAAATCCTGATTTATCGGTACTATCCTGGACGGATTGTTACCGTAATTTCAGCAACCTTGATTTATCGGCACTATCCCGGTCAGTTTGTTACCATAATTTCAGAAGCCTCTATTTATCGGCACTATCAAGCTGGTATCCAAATTTTTTAGACAAAAAAAGAAGGGGTATCCCCCTTCTTTTTTTTACGTTGTTATCCCCCAACCTCGTAGTACCCCAATGAGCTGTTCTTTCGTTTCGGCGACGGCACCATTATTATTAATCACGGCATCAGCTAATGCTACTTTATCAGCAAGCGGCATTTGAGATTTCACCCTCGCCTCCGCCTCACCTAGTGATAGGTTGTTACGTTCCATTAGGCGCGCAAGCTGGATATCCCGATCAACATAAACAAGGATTGTTTTTTCGACCATATGCGTTAGTTTACTTTCAAACAGCAGTGGAATGTCGAGGACAATGACTTGTTCCCCGCATCCCCTGGCTGCTTCGACTTGATCATTCATCCTTTTTCTCACCTCAGGATGAACAATGCTATTTAAGAGCTGTCGTTTTTCAGCGTTATGAAAAATGATGGAACCGAGTTTTACTCTATCGATCTCCTCCGTATCTAATAAAATATCATCACCAAATTCAGCAACGATTCTTTGATAGGCGGGTTCTCCTTTTTCAACAGCTAGGCGGGCTTCTACGTCTGCATCAATAACAGTGATGTTCATTTCTTTTAACATGTTGGAAACTGTACTTTTTCCACTGGCTATTCCGCCTGTTAGTCCGATTACTAGTGACATGCTCTGTTCCTTTCTGGTGAAAATTCATAATTTTAATATTCCAATGATAATTAATAAGATCCCTGGTATAAAGGTAAACTTTTGGACCCAGTTAAATTTATGAAAAAAAGCACCGCTTTTAATCCCTATGACCAGGAACAAAGAACTCATAACAGCAACACTGGCGGCTAGATAAAAAGGAGAGAATCCAAGCATTGCCGCTCCAATTCCAGCGCCAAATGCATCGATGGATAGGGCAAAGCCCAGCATGAATGCCTCGATTCCAGTGATTTCACCTGAATGGTCGAAGTCAGCTGACATCGGTTTCCTTAGTATATTGATGGCAATTCCTAAGGAACGGATTTCAAAATTAATAATCAGCTTTTCATGTTCGAGCAGTTCTGCGTCCTTTTCTTTCTCCGGCCTGAAAAATTGATATAAAACCCAGGCACCGAGAGCGATTAAAATAATTCCCCCTAGGCTTGCCGTGATTTCAGGAGATAAGATTTTCTCAAGGCCATGGCCGATTGACACAGCAATTATTAAAGAAATTGCTGAACAGGTTGCAATGATGAGCACTGATTTAAGCGGCAGTACCATTTTTCTGAGTCCATACGTAAACCCTACGCTAAAGCTATCAAGACTGAGAGCAAAAGCCAGCAGGAGAAGTGAGAACATTTGAAACATGATGTCTAGGGCTCCTTCCGTCAATCACTACGATAGTATATGGGAGGAGCCTATCCTTTGTTATTAAATTATCATCTTACTTCTTACGCTTAAAGTTTTTGGCATTTAGGACAAAAATGTGTACCTCGTCCGCCTACGGTTGTTTTTTCTAACGGGGTTCCACACTTTTTGCATTCTTCCCCTTTCCGCCCGTATGCATATAATTCAAGCTGAAACATTCCAATTTCGCCTTGGGAGTTTACGTAGGAGCGAATCGTACTTCCTCCTTTTTTAACTGCTTCAGCCAATGTCTTAACAATTTCTTGGTGGAGCAACGTCAATTCTTCCTCACTCAGAGAGTTTGCAATTCTTTCAGGGTGAATACCCGAACGGAACAGAGCCTCATCAACGTAAATATTTCCGAGCCCAACAAACACTTTTTGGTCTAGTAGAGCAGGCTTTATTTTTCTGTTCGTCTTTTTTAGCTTATTCGTTAGATATTCCTTGGTGAAATCCTCTGAAAAAGGCTCTGGTCCAAGGTCAATAAGTGGAGGCTTTTGAAATTCCTCACCCTTTTTATATAAGTGCATGGTGCCAAATTTTCGAACATCTCGATATCTTAATTCACTTCCATCGGTAAAATGAAAGATAACATGTGTATGTTTGTCATACGGTTCCTCTTTTGGAAATAGTCCATATTTCCCTTCCATCCTTAAATGGGAAACAAGGGCAAACGTGGTTGTGTAGATGATTAAAAACTTGCCTCTTCTGCCGACATCCTCAATTGTTTCTCCTTTAAGGGCGTCAATGAATTGTTCAACCTCAACTGGATTTTTAATCATTTTGGCCCAGTGGACGGTTATATTTTCAATTTGTTTATTTGAAACAAGCTTTTTTAACGTCTTTCTTACGGTTTCTACTTCCGGTAGTTCTGGCATAAAGCAACTCCCTTATGGTGTCTAGCTGCAGCGCCTAGGGGTCAGGGTCATAAGCTTGTCTAGTTTCGGCTCCTTGGGACTCGAGGAATAAGCCATCCCATGAAGAAGGCAAAGAGCGCCTTCTTACATGGTTTGTCTTATTCCTTCGTCCCAGAACAGTCGCCTCCACATTTCTGACAATCCGGCGAGAAGGTAAAAACCAACCTTCCCGCCGGCTCGTCTTATGCCTGTCGCCCCTTGTCAAGGCGCTTCCGATTTTCTATTTCGCGTCAAACCATGTTGGGCCATAGGAATAATCAACTTTTAATGGCACTTTTAATTCGAGGGCATTTTCCATTACGTCTGGAACGAGTTTCTTTAGTGTTTCAATTTCTTCCTCTGGTGCTTCAAAGATTAGTTCATCGTGCACTTGAAGCAGCAGTCTTGTTTTTAATCCATAATCCTTCAATGCTTCATCCATATCGATCATGGCTTTTTTAATAATATCTGCTGCACTTCCCTGTATCGGGGTGTTCATTGCCGTTCTTTCAGCGAAACTTCTGATGTTAAAATTACGATGTGAAATCTCCGGGATGTATCTTCTTCTTTGCAGAAGGGTCGTTACATACCCTTTCTGTTTTGCGGAATGAATGATGTCATCCATATAATCCTTTACCCCAGGATAGCTGGCTAGATAGCGGTCGATAAACAGACCTGCCTCTTTACGGGTAATGCCTAAGCTCTGTGAAAGACCATAGTCACTTATTCCATAGACAATACCAAAGTTAACCGCTTTTGCCTGCCTTCTCATATTTGAAGTTACCTCGTCTGCATTAACGTGAAAAACATCCATAGCTGTTTTTGTATGAATATCGAGGTCATCCTTAAAGGCTTGAATTAGTTTTTCATCACCAGCAATGTCTGCTAAAACTCTAAGCTCGATTTGTGAATAATCCGCTGCAAAGATAAGCCATCCTGGTTCCGATGGTACGAATGCTTGCCGGATCTTTCGGCCCTCTTCTAATCGAATCGGAATGTTTTGCAGATTCGGATCAATGGAGCTTAATCTTCCCGTTGCGGTTAAAGTCTGTTGATACCTAGTATGAACTTTACCGGTTTTAGGACTAATTACCTTGAGCAATCCTTCAATATAAGTTGACTGAAGCTTGCCTAACTGTCTGTAATTAAGAATATGCTCTATGATTTCATGGTCATTTGCTAATTTCTCCAAAACATCCGCTGACGTTGAATAGCCCGTTTTCGTTTTCTTTAAGGTTGGAAGATTTAATTTTTCAAATAAAATTACACCTAATTGCTTAGTAGAATTAATATTGAATTTTTCACCGGCTAAATCATAGATGATTCCTTCTATTTCAATCAGTCTGTCATGAATTTCACTGCCCATCCTCTGGAGACGATCGCTATCTACTTTAATACCACACGATTCCATATCTGCTAAAATAAGCGATAGCGGCATTTCAAGGTCAGTAAACAATTCATATTGTTCATTTGTTTTTAACTCATCTTCTAGTTTCTGTTTCAAATCGAACATTGCTAGACTTTTTCGAACCAGATGCTCAGCAAGCAGAGCTGTCTCTGGTATTCTCCTCTTCGCGCCTTTTCCATAAAACGACTCATCCGATTGAATATTAATACCGTATTTTTTGCCAATCGTTGAAAGATCATCAATTGATTCCGATGGATTGATAATATAGGAAGCCATTAATGTATCGAAATGAACCCCTTTTAAATGAATATCATACCTTCTTAAAGAAACCTCGGAGCGCTTTGCATCATAGACTGTTTTCTTTTTTGTTTCATCTTCAGCCCATTTTTTAAAGCTTTCGGACTGTAAGGCTAATTCAGTTGGAAAATAATAGTGCCCATTGTCATTTACAAGTGAAAAACCAATAATATCAGCAAAATGATAGTTATCGTCGAGCATTTCGACATAGAAATAATTATCCTCCGTAAACAGATCATCACTTATTACATCAGGGGTTACAAATTCTATGTCTTCAAGTTCAAGCTGCTCAGTTCCTGATGTGTCTCCACCTAATTTTTCTAATAAGGAATGAAAGCCAAGCTCTTTATAAAGTAAAACAAGTTTATCTCTTTCATATCCGTCATAAGCTACATTTTCTACCGATACTTCGACGGGTGCGTGTCTTTCAATCGTGGCAAGTTGCTTACTCATCACTGCTTGATCCTTAAATTCTTCAAGCTTTTCTTTCAACTTACTTCCAGTCACTTGATCAATGGACTCTAGTAAGTTTTCTAAGGTTGAAAATTCCTTAAGCAGTTTAATTGCAGTTTTTTCACCGACACCTGGTACACCTGGAATATTATCAGAAGGGTCCCCCATTAGCCCCTTCATATCAATAATTTGCTCTGGCGTTAAACCATACTTTTCCATAACATGGGCTGGAGTATATTCCTCAATATCAGTAATCCCTTTACGAGTGATACCAACCGTGATATTTTCAGAGGAAAGCTGAGTTAAGTCTTTATCTCCAGATATAACTTTGATTTCATAACCTTCTTTTTCAGCAGACAATGACAATGTTCCAATAATGTCATCCGCCTCATAATTCTCAAGCTCATATCGCTGGATACCGTATGCATCAAGAAGATCACGAATAAAAGGGAATTGTTCGGATAATTCAGGAGGTGTTTTTTGCCTTCCACCCTTATATTCACCAAACGTAGAATGACGAAAGGTTGTCTTTCCCGCGTCAAATGCCACTAATATATGCGTGGGCTTTTCGTCTTCCATAATCTTATTTAACATCATAGTAAAACCATAAACTGCATTCGTGTGTACGCCCTTATCATTATTAAGCAGGGGCAGTGCAAAGAATGCACGGTAGGCGATACTATTCCCGTCAATTAATACTAGCTTCTTCTTTTCCATCCATTTACCCCTTTCAGGTTAATCCATATATTTATGTAGTTCGATGATAAACTCACTGCCCTCACCAAGGGTGCTTCTCACCGTTATGTTACCATGATGTGCATCAACTAAATGTTTTACAATTGCTAATCCGAGGCCTGTCCCGCCAGAATCCCGGCTTCTTGCACGGTCAACACGATAAAATCGTTCAAAAATACGTGGAATCTCTTCTTGTTTAATTCCTACCCCGGAATCTTTTACATGGATTTTTACCGTTCTTTCGTGATCGAAAAGTGATACTTTTACATATCCTCTTGGCGGAGTATACAAAATGGCATTACTAATCAGATTAATAAATACCTGTTTTAAGCGGTCATGGTCGCCTTGTATATATAATTCTTCCCTCTGAAACTCAAGCTCAAGACGAATATCTTTTGATTCTGCTTTTTTAGTAAGCATGGTGATTACTTCGTTTATTAATTCATAGAGATCAAAGGACTGGATGTTCAACTTAAATTCCTGCTGTTCAATTTTAGAAAAGTCGAGCAAATCTTGAATGAGCGTTTGCATGCGCTCACTTTCTTTATTAATAATCGACAAAAATGCTTCAAGCGTATCTCGATTGTTCATCGCACCATCCAACAGAGTCTCGGAAAAACCTTTTATAGAGGTAACTGGCGTTTTCAATTCATGTGATACATTGGCCACAAAATCTTTTCTCATTACTTCAAGTTTTTTAAGCTCAGTAATATCATGGAAAACGAGCAAAACCCCTTTCCATACATTATTTATCCCAATAATCGGTATTCCATAAACATCAAAGTATCTTCTCTCGATCCCTAATGGAAGAAGGAGATGTTTTCTGATTTTTTGTTCTGTCCGAAAAACATCTGCGATGATATTGCAAATTTCCTCCTGCTCAATAACTTCATAATATAGTTTATTTAAATAATTAGTTGATTCCACATGAAAGATATCAATGTAGCCCTTGTTGATTAGATTAACAAATCCACGGCTGTCCATTAGAAGTAGTCCTGCACCCATATTTTCAATTAGTGCACTTAAGCGATCTTGCTGTATTTCTTGGGCTTTACTCATTTCTTGAAGGTTTTGGGCTAGAACATTGATTGAGGTGCTCAACATACTTGTTTCATTCAATTTATTACTTTCTATTCTAGCCCGGTAATTGCCTTTCGCCAGTTCAATCGCAACATTGGTCGCAGCTTCTATGGGCTTCGTATATCTTGCCGTTATTCTGTATCCAAGATAAATAAAAACAACAAACACTATCAATAAACTAATAGAAAGTATCCACCAAATTTGCCCGTAGGCATGTTTCAGCTCACTTGTTTTTGTAAAAATGAACAAATAACCTTCATTTTCATTTGCATTTAGTATAGGCTTCCAGGAATAATGTAAGTCGTACTCCTCACGTTCAACAATCTCCGTCTTATTTTTTTGCTTTTCCTTTAAGGCCTCATTAATAATTTCTTTTATCCCTTTTATATTAGAAGGGCTCATTTTGCCGCTGTCAAAAAGGATCTTCCCGTTTGTATCTGTGATGGCAAGTCTCACATTTAGTAAATTACTGAGTTCCATAATTTGTTGTTGATTAAAGGAGTTCACTCCACCATTGTTTTCAATATGCAAACTTAGGAGATTACTCTCTTTATCTAAACGTTCATTATATGTATCAAGGTAGTAGCCTTTAAAAAGTTGTCCAAGTAATATTTCAAGTCCGATTAAACCGATTATAAGTAAAGAAATTAGGGCAAGTAGAAGCTTTGTACGAAATTTGGTCATTCACCTTTCGGCTCCTCGAGCTTATATCCGAGTCCGCGGACCGTTTTAATATAAACTGGTTTCTTTGTATCATCTTCGATTTTTTCTCTCAGATGGGAAATGTGAACATCTACAATACGAGTATCGCCAGCAAATTCATAATTCCATACTGCACTTAATAATTGGTCACGCGTTAAAACCCGATTTTTATTCTGAGCCAAATAATGGAGTAATTCGTATTCTTTGAGGGTTAGTTCCAATTGTTGATTTTTAAAGTAGGCTTCGTATTTTTCCGGAATAATTTGAAGGTTTCCAATAATAATATCTGAACCATCCTGTTGGTCACCCTCATTATTGTTGGATTGTATTTGAATCCTTCTTAAAATTGCTTTTACCCGTGCAACCACTTCTCTTGGGCTAAATGGTTTAATCATATAATCATCCGCACCAAGCTCTAGTCCCAATATTTTATCAAACTCATCATCTTTCGCTGTTAACATCAGGATCGGTGTCATAATTTTTTGCTGCCGGAGCTGTTTACACACTTCAATACCATCCATTTTCGGAAGCATAAGATCTAAAACAATAATATTAGGTGCCATACTTTCAGCTAATTGTTTTCCCGTTAAGCCATCCATTGCCGTAATAACTTCAAACCCGGCTTGTTCCAAATTATATTGAAGCAAAGTTACAATTGATTGTTCATCGTCTACAACTAGTACCTTGTTTTTCATAAAAACCTCCGATTGTTTAATCTTTTCCCCACTCTCCTCCATTATAATATAGAAATAAAAAGAATACCCATTATCGACCTTGGAACAAAAAAAAAGGAATGTAAAATACATTCCTTAAAAATTATCTAAGACATTGGCATCCATTTTTCCTAAACGATGAGGAGGACAGACTTTGAGTTTTCCTGTAATCACTACTTCGTCTTTTTCGTTTGTTCCAACAACTGTCATCATCACTGTGTGCTCATCATGATTTATTTCGACAACCTCTAAAAACAACTCAACCGTTGCGTAATGGTAAACGGGTTTTGGAAATTCGATATCTTGACTTACTATATGGCTGCCTGGCCCAGGTAAATACTTTGAAACAGCTGATGTAATCATCCCCGTTAGCATAATACTTGGAACAATGGGTTTTTTATATGGTGTTTGGGATGCGTAATTATGTTGAATAAAGAGTGGGTTCGCGTCATCTGTTAGACCTAAATACAGTAGAATATCTTTATCCTCCACTTTTTCGGTCAATGTTAATTTTTCTCCGACTGACATTTCTTTAATTTCTCTGCCTAATTTTCTCTTTTTTCCTAAAAGCATTCCATCACGCCCTTTTGTAAACGGTTTCATTTTTAGTGAAAAAATCCGGGGATTATAGATCCCCGAATTTATTTTAGTTAAACTAATACTTTCATTACATTTTGAACGGACTCAACTGATTTGTCTAAAGCAGCTTTTTCTTCAGCAGTTAGATCTAGCTCAATAACTTTCTCAATTCCGTTTGCACCGAGGATTGTTGGTACTCCTAGATAAATACCCTCATATCCATATTCTCCTTCAAGGTAAGCAATGGAAGGAAGAACGCGGCGCTGATCTTTTAAGATGGCTTCACACATTTCAACTAGTGATGCTGCTGGAGCATAATAAGCACTGCCATTCCCTAAAAGGTTAACGATTTCACCGCCGCCTTTTCTAGTACGTTCAACAATGGCTTCTAAACGTTCTTTAGGAATTAATGTTTCTAATGGAATACCGCCAGCATAAGAATAACGAACAAGCGGAACCATATCATCTCCATGTCCGCCTAAAACGAACCCAGTAATATCTTTAACAGATACGTTTAATTCCTGAGCCACGAAAGTACGGAAACGAGCTGTATCTAGTACACCTGATTGGCCTATGACGCGGTTTTTAGGGAATCCTGATTCCTTAAATACTGTATATGTCATTGCGTCAACTGGATTTGTTAATACAAGGATTGTACAGTTTGGAGAATACTTCACGATTTCCTGTGTAACACTTTTCATTACCTTTTGGTTTGTCTGCACTAGATCATCACGGCTCATACCAGGCTTACGTGCAATACCAGCAGTAATGACAACGATATCAGAATCACGTGTATCTTCGTAATTGGATGTACCGGTAATGTTTGAATCAAATCCTTGAACTGGGCTTGCTTCAAGCATATCTAATGCCTTCCCTTTTGTTGGGTTTTCCATTTGAGGGATATCGACTAAAACGACATCACCTAATTCTTTTTGTGCAAGTAAGAATGCAGTTGTAGCACCTGTGAAACCGCCGCCAATTACGGAAACCTTTTTACGCTTTAAAGACATTTTAAACTCTCCCCTTTGAAAGTACTATTGTCGTTATTCGAAAAGGGGCTGTTCGAAAACAGCCCTGATTTTCCATGTGAAGTTTCATACTCTAGGTGCACTAGCTTTCAACTTATTCCATGTTCTTAATTAATTCATCACCAAATTCAGATGTTTTAACTTCTGTTGCTCCATCCATTAATCGAGCGAAGTCGTACGTTACTACTTTAGAAGCAATCGTCTTTTCTACTGATTTAATGACCATTTTAGCTGCTTCATTCCAGCCTAAATGTTCAAGTAGTAATACACCTGATAGGATAACAGAAGAGGGATTTACTTTATCAAGGCCTGCATATTTAGGTGCAGTACCATGTGTAGCTTCGAAAATCGCATGTCCTGTTTCATAGTTAATGTTTGCTCCAGGAGCAATTCCGATTCCGCCAACTTGTGCAGCTAGGGCGTCAGAAATATAATCTCCGTTTAAGTTCATTGTTGCAACTACATCAAATTCACGTGGACGAGTTAGGATTTGCTGTAAGAAGATATCCGCAATCGCGTCTTTTACGATGATTTTGCCAGCTGCTTCTGCATCAGCTTGTGCTTTGTTTGCTGCTTCAGTACCTTGCTCAGCTTTAATGCGGTCATATTGAGCCCAAGTAAATACTTTATCGCCGAATTCTTTCTCAGCAAGTTCATAACCCCAGTTTTTGAATGCACCTTCAGTAAATTTCATGATATTACCTTTGTGCACAAGCGTTAATGATTTACGGCCTTCTTTAATTGCATAATTTAGAGCAGCACGTACAAGACGTGTTGTTCCCTCTTCAGAAACAGGCTTAATTCCGATACCAGAAGTCTCTGGGAATCTAATTTTGTTTACACCCATTTCAGTTTTTAAGAAATTGATTAATTTGTTAGCAGCTTCTGAGCCTTTTTCATACTCAATTCCAGCATAAATATCTTCAGTATTTTCACGGAAGATCACCATATCCGTATCTTGCGGACGCTTTACAGGAGAAGGAACACCTTCAAACCATCTTACTGGACGCAAACATACAAATAAATCTAACACTTGGCGAAGCGCAACGTTAAGTGAACGGATACCGCCGCCTACAGGAGTTGTAAGTGGACCTTTAATCGCAATCAAATATTCATTGATTACATCAAGAGTTTCTTGTGGAAGCCATTCGCCAGTTTGGTTAAAAGCTTTTTCTCCAGCTAGAACTTCCTTCCAAACGATTTTACGCTCGCCTTTGTACGCTTTTTCTACCGCTGCATTTAATACTCTCTCGGAAGCTGCCCAGATATCTGGTCCGATACCGTCACCTTCAATAAATGGGATAATTGGATTGTTTGGTACATTTAATACTCCGTTTGTTACTGTGATTTTTTCGCCTTGCATAGTTGTTCTCCCTCCTAGGTATGTATCGATGTTAATAATTATTCGTCCCTTGTGTATTAAAGAGATTGCATCCAAGGTTAAAGGATTTGGCCCTTTAACCTTTTCCTACAATCCTATTAGACCAATTTTTTTGAAAAAAGTAAATATTTATTACCCTCTTTGATTAATTGGTACATATTTCTGTATGCCAGGACCTGTATATTCGGCACGTGGACGAATCAATCGGTTGTTATCATATTGTTCTAAAATGTGTGCAAGCCAGCCTGAAACTCTGCTTACTGCAAAGATTGGTGTAAATAAATCATGGTCAATGCCTAAGCTGTGGTACATTGAGGCTGAGTAGAAGTCAACGTTTGGAGGTAATTTCTTTTCGCCAGTGACGATGCTTTCAATTTTTTCAGACATTTCATACCAGTGAGGCTCGCCTGTCAGTTCCGTTAATTTTTTGGATAAAGCTCGTAAATGCTTGGCACGCGGATCGCCTGAACGATAAACGCGGTGTCCAAATCCCATGATTTTCTCTTTTTTCTCAAGCTTACCACGAACATATGGCTCAACATTTTCAAGTGTACCAATTTCTTTAAGCATTTTCATTACTGCTTCATTTGCACCGCCGTGCAATGGTCCTTTAAGCGCTCCGATTGCTGCAGTTACACCAGAATATACATCTGATAATGTAGCTACACAAACTCTAGCGGTAAAGGTCGAGGCATTAAGTTCATGATCCGCATGTAAAACAAGAGCTTTGTCCATCGCGTTAACTGCGATTTCATCAGGCTCCTGGCCAGTCAACATGTAAAGGAAGTTAGCGGCAAAACTTAAATCGGTTCTAGGTGCAATTGGTTCAAGACCTTTTCTAACGCGAGCAAAAGTGGTCACAATTGCTGGCATTTTTGCTTGAAGACGAATCGCCTTTTGATAATTTGACTCTGTATCCATAGAGTCAGCTTCTTCGTCATAAAGACCTAGTAAAGATACAGCTGAGCGCAGTGCAGCCATAGGATGTACCTTTTCAATCGGATACATCTTAAAATGTTCAATTACCTCCTGAGGAAGTGCTGCACTTTCAGAAAGTTGTTTTTTTAGTTCTGCTAGTTCAGGCTCAGTTGGCAGTCTGCGGTGCCACAATAAATAAATTACTTCTTCAAAGCTTGCATTCTCAGCTAAGTCATCAATGCCATACCCAACATACGTTAACGTATCATCAATAATTGAGCTGATGGAAGAAGTTGTTGCCACTACCCCTTCAAGACCTCGAGTTACTGTCATAGAAAATCTCTCCTTCTCATTTTAATTTCCCCATTACCCGCCATTTGTAAAAAAGAAAGTATTTTTATCAGCTGAAACTTTGAAATTGGTTGCAGCTATGTTGAAAGAAATTCTTCATTTCAAATATGAATACCAGCGCCCTTTTTAAACAAATAGCTAGATTGAGCGCTTGCTCGGGCAAAGACCAAAAAGCGTAATAACTTTTTATTCATAAAAAAAAGTTATTTTACAAGTAATCTAGCATATTTATGTGAATTATGTAAAAAAGGATGCGCTTTCAAGTCCTATTATAAACAATTATCAGATTTTTGTGAACGAAAAGGGGCTGAAAAGTTCAAAAAAAATATTATTTTACAAAATAACTATCTAAAAAAATCAATCATTTTCATTGCTGTATAGGCTATTCCTGCACCAATAAGCGGGCCGACAGCCACTCCTTTGAAAATGGATACGGATAAAATCGTCCCTAAAACAAGTGCGGTTGTAATATGCGGATCATTTTGTAAAAGTGATACTCCACCCTTTGCTAATAATGCGACAGCCATTCCAGAAATAAGTGCTACCCATGCAATTGGTGATTTAAAGGCACTAGACAAATCTTTAAAACCTATTTCGCCCGAGGCTATAGGAGCTAATACTGCTACAGTGATGACCGTAACTCCCCAATTAATCCCTTTACTTTGTATAAAGGTAAACGATTTAGTTTCAAGTCCACTTAATTTTAATATTATTAAAACGACAATTGCAATCAATAATGAGTTATTTTTTGCGATAAGTCCTATGACTAAAAGCAGTAATAGAAACAATAATGGCTGATTAAACATAAAATTTCATCCTTCCTAATCTTCATACAATTGGAAAATCATGCAGTTTTGTACAAGAAATGTTAAACTAGAACTACCTAAATGACGCTAAGGAGGCATGTGATTGGAAAAAAAGTACTTGTATCGAACCTTGAGGTTCTTTTTAGTTATTGGCATTGTGGTTTTCGCACTTCTATCATTTTATTATTTGTCAAAAGTGACGTATCCATTTCTTATCGCCTTAGTAATTGCCTTTTTTATCAACCCAATAGTTTACATTTTTGAAAAAAAACTTCGTATGCCCCGTGGCTTAGCCGTTTTTGTAGCTTTAATCATCATTTTTGCCTTTGTTGCAGGCTTAGTTACACTTTTAGTAGCTGAATTGGTTTCTGGCGCTAATTACCTTGCACGGGTTGTCCCAGAGCATTTGGATACCTTAATAAGCTATATCGAGGAGTATATAACTGCTCAAATTATCCCTCTATATAATCAACTAACAAGTATATTTAATCAATTAGAAGATGGGCAGCAAAACACAATTATATCTAATATTAAAAATGTTGGTACTACTGTTGGAACTAACGTTGGAAACTTTATTCAAAACCTATTTGGCAACATTCCTGTCATCTTATCCTGGTTTCCAAATGCTGCAACGGTCCTGATTTTTTCCTTCTTAGCAACTTTTTTCATTAGTAAGGATTGGTATAGACTTTCACGTATAAGCAGCGCCATTTTACCTGAGAAAGCTAAAACAAGTGGTAAAACCGTATTCGTTGATTTACAGAAAGCTTTATTTGGTTTTCTAAAGGCTCAATTAACCCTGGTCTCCATTACAACCGTTATAATTTTAATTGGACTCCTTGTACTCCGCGTTGATTATGCAATTACCATCGCATTAATAACGGGTGTCGTAGATATTATTCCCTATCTCGGTACCGGTGCAGTTTTTGTACCATGGATTATTTATGAAGTCATAGCAGGGGATATCAGCCTGGCAATAGGGTTAGGTGTCTTGTATTTACTTGTAATTGTACAGAGACAAGTTATGGAGCCAAAAATACTATCATCCAATATTGGTCTTGATCCATTAGCCACCCTAATTGCCTTGTTCGTCGGGTTTAAATTAGTCGGCTTTTTAGGATTAATTTTAGGTCCTGTTACGCTTGTCATTATTAACACACTCTATCGTGCAAATGTTTTTCACGATATTTGGACTTTTATAAAAGGGAAAGAAGTGTAATACGTAAAAACGTCAACCTCCATTCAGGAAGTTGACGTTTTTACTTGATAATTTTAATATTACCTGTTTGGATTTTTCTTTGTAAGGCCTTAATCATCAGGAATTTAAAAGGTTTTCTAGATGGCGGGAATAACAATAAAAATCCAATTAAATCGGTAACAAATCCTGGCGTTAATAACAAGGTAGCCCCAATGAGAATACAGATCCCATCCAAGACAGATTCACCGGGAAGTTGACCATAAGCGAGCTGTTCTTGAGCTCTTTTTATGGTCTGCAACCCTTCCCTCTTGGCCAAATAAGCACCGGCCACTCCAGTTAGAATGATGAAAGCAATGGTTGGCAGGACTCCTATTGTTTTTCCTGATAACAGAAGGAATCCGATATCTATAGCAGGTATGACAATAATTAAAAGTGCTAAATAGCGCATTGTATTATCTCCTTCAAACAAGCTTTAATCTATTATATACCGAATCATTAAAAAAAGAAGGGAATATCCCTTCTCTCTGATTTTATAGTACACTAGCGTGCCCGTTATATATAACTCCTCTTGTTGCGTCTACAGTGATTTCTTGTCCATCTCTAAATAACTCAAGTGCTTTTTCAACACCAACAATTACTGGAATACTTAGGTTAAGACCAACTACTGCCGCATGGCTGGTTAACCCGCCCTCTTGAGTGATTAGAGCAGCACATTTTTCAATCGCTGGCATCATATCACGGTCTGAACCAATCGTAACTAAAATGGAACCTGGCTTTACCTTCTCGATTGCTTCCGCCGCATTAGTAGCAATAACCACTTTACCAAATGCCGACTTACGGCCAATACCTTGAGCTCTGGCAATAATGTCACCGACAACGTGAATTTTCATTAGGTTCGTTGTACCTGCTTCACCAACTGGTACACCCGCAGTGATAACAACTAAGTCGCCGTGTTTAACAATTCCGCTGTTAACACTTTCTTCAACAGCACTGTCCAGCATTTCGTCAGTAGAACTGCACATTCTTCCAAGCTGAGGATATACCCCCCAAACAAGTGCTAAACGGCGGCAAATTTGCTCGTTTGCTGTTACCGCTACAATCGGTGCCTTTGTTCTGTATTTTGATATCATCCTAGCTGTGTGACCACTTTCAGTTGGTGTTACAATTGCATTTACATCGAGATTTAATGCCGTATGAGCTACAGACTGGCCAATGGCATCCGTTAGATTGTGTTCTGTATCTTTACTGCGTGCAGATAATATTTCTTTATGATCTAATGCTTGTTCCGCTCTAGAGGCAATATTATGCATAGTCTGCACAGCTTCAACAGGATAAATTCCTGCCGCTGTTTCACCAGATAACATAATTGCATCTGTACCATCAAATATCGCATTAGCAACATCACTAGCCTCAGCACGTGTTGGGCGAGGATTACGCTGCATAGAATCAAGCATTTGTGTAGCTGTAATAACAGGTTTACCGTGCGCATTACACTTCTTGATTAACATTTTTTGTACTAGAGGTACTTCTTCAGCTGGTATTTCTACACCTAAGTCACCGCGTGCAACCATTAAACCATCAGAAATTTCAAGGATTTCATCAATGTTATCGACGCCTTCTTGGTTTTCAATTTTAGGAATAATGTGGATGTGTGTAGCCTGCTTTTCCTCTAATAACTGACGGATCTCCAATACGTCGCTTGCACGGCGTACAAAGGAAGCAGCAATAAAATCTACACCTTGTTCGATACCGAAAATGATATCATTTGTATCTTTTTCTGTGATACCTGGAAGTTTTACAGATACTCCTGGAACGTTGACACCTTTTTTGTTCTTCAATGTTCCACTGTTAAGGATTTTTGTCAGAATTTCATTTTGTTCTTTATTAATATTAAGGACTTCTAACCCAATTAGTCCATCATCTAATAAGATTTTAGAGCCCACATGAACATCTTCAATTAATCCTGGGTATGTAATGGAAAACTTTTCTGTTGTCCCCTCGACTTCAGTCATCGAAACAATAATGTTATCCCCTGATTTAAGTTCAATAGCTCCATTTACCATATTATTCGTGCGGATTTCTGGACCCTTTGTATCAAGTAGAATCGCAACAGTCTTTCCTGTTAGTTTTGAGGCTTCACGGATATTTTGGATTCGCTGTCCATGCTCTTCATAATCACCATGGGAAAAATTTAAACGAGCCACATTCATGCCTGATTCCATTAATTGGGTTAATTTTTCAACACTTTCACTTGCAGGACCAATCGTACAAACGATTTTTGTTTTACGCAACATCTTATGTTTCCTCCTATATTAAAAAGCGTAGGGCGCCTGTTTATCGGCGACAAGCATAAGCCGAGCCGGCATGAAGGTTGCTTTTTAACCTTCTTGACGGATTGGCTTATGCCTCGAGCCGATGGCGACCGGAGCTAGATTATAATAATTCAAAACACTGGTTAGATAGATAATTCTTTTGAAAGTTTAACAAGGTCTAGGTCTAGCTTATGCTTTCTTTCTAATGCTTCAATGATATCGTAATCGACAACACGATTACTTTCCATCCCTACAGCACGTCCGCCTTTACCTTCAATTAGTAATTCTACTGCTCTGGCACCTAAACGGCTTGCGAGCACTCTGTCGGCTGCAGTAGGCGAACCACCGCGTTGAATATGTCCAAGTACAGATACTCTAGTGTCAAAGTTAGTAGCCTCTTTTAACTGTTTCGCAAATTCATTGCCGCCGCAAACTCCTTCAGCAACAATGATAATGCTATGCTTCTTACCGCGTTCCTGACCTTTTCTGAGCCTTTCAGCAATTTCAGCCATGTCGAAGTTTTCTTCTGGGATAAGGATGGTTTCTGCACCGCCTGCAAGACCAGCATAGAGAGCAATGTCACCAGCGTCCCTGCCCATAACTTCTATCACAAAGGTTCTTTCATGCGATGTAGCCGTATCACGAATTTTGTCCAAGGCATCTATAACTGTATTTAACGCAGTATCAAAACCAATGGTTAATTCGGTTCCTGGAATATCATTATCAATTGTACCAGGTACACCTACACATGGATACCCTTGCTGAGTCAAAGCTCTTGCACCACGGTACGAACCATCACCGCCAATGACCACAAGTCCTTCAATTCCATGGGCTTTTAACTGCTCAATTCCTTTTTGCTGTCCCTCAGGTGTTTTAAATTCTGGGCATCGTGCTGTATGCAGCATGGTTCCTCCACGATGAATGATGTCACCCACAGATCCAAGCTCAAGCTTTTTTATATTTCCAGAAATTAAACCCGTATAACCGCCGTAAATTCCATAAACCTCTACATCGTGATAAATGGCTTTTCGAACTACAGCTCGAATAGCTGGATTCATACCTGGTGAATCTCCACCGCTTGTTAGCACACCAATTTTTTTCATTTTTACCACCTCATGTGATTTACTAAAATATTTATGTATATCTAATAGGAGTTTTCATTTTCTAAGTACTTCATTTATTATCTGCAGAAAATCCAGTAATATTTATAAAATACCATTAAAGAGACCTCTATAACAACTCAATCATATTAGTAAATTTAATAGACGGAATTATCGGTTAACTGAAAACGCTTAACTAAAAAATGGAAACGTAATCATTTACATTTAATGGACAAATGTTGACATAATTGTGAAATGGAAAGTAATCACCAAAAATTAAAACGTGCCTGGAGAGCACGTTTTAAATACTTATATAATCTTTTAAAAAGGAGTATTCGCCAATCGTTCTAAATCGATTATAGCGATCTGCAATAAGTTCCTCGTCAGAGAGTTCTAAAAGTTCCTTTAAAGATTTTTTCAGGAAATTGTCAATCGCTTCTGCTTGACCCTTTACGTCTTTATGTGCACCACCCTTAATTTCTGGAATGATATCATCGATAATACCAAGTTCCTTTAAGTCTGGCGCAGTTATTTTCATGGACTCTGCTGCCTTCTTTGCAAGGGCTGAATCCTTCCATAGTATAGCTGCTGCACCTTCTGGTGATATAACAGAGTAAGTGGAATTTTCGAGCATATACATGCGGTTCCCCACTCCTAAAGCAAGGGCTCCACCGCTTCCTCCCTCACCAATAACGATGCAAATAACTGGCACCTTAAGACCAGCCATTTCAAACAGGTTACGTGCAATGGCCTCACTTTGTCCCCGTTCTTCTGCTGCTTTTCCTGGATAGGCCCCTTTTGTATCAATAAAACAAATAATTGGACGGTTAAATTTATCTGCCTGTTTCATTAAACGCAGTGCTTTTCTATAACCCTCCGGATGAGGCATTCCAAAGTTTCTGCGGATATTCTCTTTCGTATCTTTCCCTCTCTGATGACCAATAACGGTTACCGGAAGCCCTCGAAATTTAGCAATACCGCCTACAATTGCTTCATCGTCGCCAAATGTTCTGTCTCCATGACATTCAAAGAACCCGTCAAATAGATTAGAAATATAATCTAATGTAGTTGGTCTGTTTGGATGCCTCGCTATTTGAACGCGGTCCCACGGCTTGATGTTGTTATAAATATCATTTTCAAGTTTCTCAAGCCTTAATTCTAATTTCTCGATTTCTGATGATAAATCCACATCTGCAGTTTTTGTAAACTCTTTAATTTCCGCAATTTTATTTCTTAATTGCAAAATCGGGCGTTCAAATTCTAATTCGCCTACCATTCGAGCTCACCTCCTGGTTGATGAATTTCAAGTAAGTTTGTAATTTTATCGATCAAGTCAGGACGAGAAATAATCGCGTCCAGCTGACCATGCTTTAATAGAAATTCTGCTGTCTGAAAGTCTTCGGGCAGTTCCTCGCGAATGGACTGTTCAATAACTCTTCGTCCTGCAAAACCGATTAATGCTCCTGGTTCTGCAAAATTGTAATCCCCCAATGATGCAAAGCTTGCAGAAACACCGCCAGTTGTTGGGTGTGTCATCATTGAAATAATAAGTCCGCCATTTTCGCTAAATCGCTTTAAAGCCACACTTGTTTTGGCCATTTGCATTAAGCTGAGGACTCCTTCTTGCATTCTAGCCCCGCCAGAGGCCGTAAAAATAATAAATGGCACTGACATTTCATCTGCTTTTTCAATAGCACGGGTAATTTTTTCACCAACAACAGACCCCATACTGCCCATTCTAAAAGTAGAATCCATGATGGCTACCACAATTTTATTTCCATTAACAGTCCCTGTTCCAGTTACAACAGCCTCATTAATCTTTGTTTTTTGACGGTCCTTTTCCACTTTTTCCAAGTAATCTGGGAAATTTAATGGGTTCTCAGATACCATGTTTTCATCTAGTTGATTAAAGCTGTCTTCATCTAGAAAGCTGGCGATCCGTTCTTTTGCGTTCATCGCAAAATGATAACCACAATGTAAACAAACCTTTAAATTTTTATTTAGTTCTTTTGTATACATAATCGTCTTACATGACGGACATTTAGTCATGATTCCCTCAGGCACATCACTTTTTGCAGCCTCGGTAGGAATTGTTGCATATTTTTTCTTTTTAATCGTATTTTTGGTAAAGAGCTCTTTGAGCAATTTGTCCAAACCTCCCTCGTTAGAAAAAATCTGCCAAATGGCAATTTTTAACGTCTTCTATTTGAAGTCTTTCCTTAAATAATGACAATTCAAACCTACACTTAATAAATTGGTCAGACCACTTTAAAACTAAAAATGCCCATATCCAATTGGGCTTGATTGCTTGTCTATCACTATAAAGGAAAAATACTTCAAAATCTGTTAGTATTTGTCGGTAAAAACAGACAAATTTCTTAATTGTCGATAAACGGTTAATGTCTTTTTCTCATCTTTTTTAACTAAGGCTTCGATTAACATTAAATAGCTATCACGCTTATACTCCACATTTTTTAAACTTAATGAATGGTGATAGTCCTTTAATATTAACCAAATTCTTGAGAACAAATAATTGTCTGCAAGTTCAATAAGTTGATAAAAAAATTGATCATCATTTAATTCATCGGCTTCAACCAAGCTCTTAAGCTTCATTAACTGCTCTTTATCAGCTCTATTAAGAACTAAACGGAGCAAATCCATTTCTATTAAATTCTTTGTTTCAATTACATCTAACTTGGCCTTCTCATCTTGAAGAATAAAGGTACCTAGCAGCTGTACAAGTTGATTCCCCCGAAAATCCCGGATAAAGGTGCCTTCACCACGACGGGTTTCGATCAAGCCTAATAGTTCTAATGCTCTTAAAGCTTCCCGAACGGAAGAGCGCCCGACATTCAGGCGCTCTGATAATTCCCGTTCAGATGGAATCTTATCTCCAGACTTTAAATTATCTGCAGATATCATCTCTCTTAGCTGTTTAACAATCTCAAGATAAACTTTAGTGTTAGTCACTAATTATCACTCACTTTTACCAATAATAGCGAGCCTCATTGTTTTTTCTTTTACTTCTTCAGGGTCCACCTTTATACGTGCGACACCCGTTTCCATTGCAGCTTTTGCTACTGCGGCAGCAACTGCCGGTGCAACACGCGGATCAAATGGTGCAGGGATGACATAATCTTCATTTAGCTGTGATTCATTTATTAAGCCGGCTATCGCCTCAACAGCTGCTACTTTCATTTCCTCGTTTATGTGTGTAGCCCGTACATCTAGTGCCCCACGGAAAATCCCAGGGAAGGCTAAGACGTTATTTACTTGGTTAGGAAAATCTGATCTACCCGTTCCAACAACTCTTGCTCCCGCTTCTTTTGCTTCATGCGGCATAATTTCTGGAGTAGGGTTTGCCATAGCAAATATGATAGCATCTTTATTCATTGATGCAACCATTTCTTTTGTTAGAGCACCTTCAACAGATACTCCAATAAATACATCGGCACCTTTTATGACATCTTCAAGGCTTCCAGTTAGATTATCACGATTTGTGAATTTTGCTACTTCTGCTTTGACGTCATTCATTCCTTGTGGGCGTCCTTCGTAAATGGCACCCTTAGTATCACACATAATAATATCTCTTACACCATAGCTGTGCAATAATTTGATAATGGCAATTCCAGCTGCTCCAGCACCATTCGCAACGACTTTGATTTCAGACATTTTTTTATCGATGAGCTTAAGAGCATTTACAAGACCGGCTGCCGTGACAATAGCAGTACCATGCTGGTCATCATGAAAAACTGGGATATTTGCTTCTTTTTTCAATCTTTCTTCAATGACAAAGCAATTTGGTGCAGCGATATCTTCAAGATTGACACCGCCAAATGTTGGCTCTAGCAGCTTAACAGTTTCTATTATTTTTTCGACATCGGTTGTATTTAAGCAAATTGGGAAGGCATCGACGCCGGCAAAGCTTTTAAATAAAACTGCTTTACCTTCCATTACTGGAAGTGCAGCTTCCGGTCCAATATTTCCGAGACCTAGGACTGCTGTACCATCTGTCACAACAGCAACCATGTTCCCTTTCACTGTGTAATCGAACACAGTTTCTGGCTTGTCATAAATATCTTTACACGGTTCAGCAACGCCCGGTGAATATGCTAAACTTAAATCTTTGGCATTTCTTACAGCTACTTTTGATGTTGTCTCAAGCTTTCCTTTATTAATTCGATGCATATGTAGTGCTTCTTCCCGTAATGTCAAGATATGTCACCCCTTAAATTAGTACAAAAAGTTGTCGTTAAATACAATAATCCAAGTCTGTTATTTTAGTGGTCAGACCACACCCATCTTCATTTACCACTATATCACATCTTTATGAGTTGTAAAGAATTATTCTTTTAAAACTACATGATCTGCGCCAAGAAAATCACGTAATACTTTCAAGAAATCAGGGCTGGGAAGGACCATAAACTCACTTCCCAACCTAATCGTTTTCTTACTGGTTTCAAAATGCAAAACAACTTTTGTACTTCCAGAATGATCCTTAAATAATTTTTTTAATTGATATAAAGAGTGCTCATCTTGCTTGCCGCCCGCTATTTTTAAATATAAAGTCGATTCCTGCTTAGGTTTCGAATTTAACCAGGTTTCCACTTCTGCTGCTTGCTGAATAATAAATTGTAGCTTCCCCTCTCGTTCTTCCACTTTTCCTTCTATCACCGCAAATTTTCCGTGTTCTAGCAAGTGAGAATATTTTTTGTACACGACTGGAAAAGCGACAGCTTCCATTTCTCCGCTCGAATCACTTATATTCAAAAAGGCCATTGATTCCCCTTTTTTTGTCCGGATTTTTCGTACCGATGTTATATAAACACCAGCAGCGGCTCGTTTAAAATCCACAGATAATTCAAGCAAAACATTTGCCCCAGCTTGATTAAGTCTCTTTTCAAAAATAGATACTGGATGATCGGAAAGATAAAAGCCAAGAGCTTCCTTTTCGAATGCAAGCTTATCCTCAAGTCTAATTGGGTCAACTTGTACGTATTTCGGTTTAAGCTGAAATTCCTCTAAGAATAATTCAACTTGACTTGTTTCATCCACCTTAAATAATTGTGCGTGTTCGATCGCCACATCCAAACTTGCAAGCAGGACAGCACGGTCTTCTTTAAATTCATCAAAACTTCCAGAATGGACAAGAACCTCTAGAGTCTTCCGATTGATGGCTTTTGAAGATACTCTAGTACAAAAATCGAACAAGTCCTCAAACTTTTTACTTTTTCTTGCTTGAAATATTTCTCTTAATGCTGCTGCGCCTACACTTTTTATCGCTGCAAGGCTGTATCTAATACCATTCTTCTCTACTTGAAAGGCAAACCCGCTGTAATTGATTGATGGAGGGAGGATTTCAATATCCTTTTGCTTTGTTTCCAAAATATACTGAGCTATTTTGGTTTCATTCCCAATCGCGGATGTTAACAGTCCCGCCATAAAATATAGTGGATAATTTGCTTTTAAATAGGCAAGCTGATACGCAATCAAACTGTACGCCACTGCATGGCTTCGATTAAAACCATAATTGGCAAATCGAACAATTAAATCATATATTTCGTTTGCCAATACGTGATTATAGCCTTTCTTCAAGGCACCTTGGACAAAATGATTTCGTTCCCTGTCCAATACATCCTTTTGTTTCTTTCCAACCGCCCTTCGCAGCAAATCCGCTTCACCGAGGGAAAAACCGGCCATAGTAGAGGCAATTTGGATGATTTGTTCTTGGTATACGATGACTCCATAGGTATTTTCCAAGATGGGTTTTAAATCTTCATGCAGGTACTCAACTTCCTGTACCCCATGTTTCCTGTCAATAAATAGCGGAATATTCTCCATTGGTCCTGGACGATATAAAGCATTAACGGCGACAATATCTTCAAAACGTGAAGGTTTCAGGCGTAATAATACCTTCCTCATCCCCTCAGATTCTAACTGGAATATACCAGTTGTCTCTCCTCTTGCTAACAGTTCAAATGTTTTTTCATCATTTAATGGTACGGTTTTAATATCTATTTTTCTTCCTGTTTTCTTTTGAATAGATGACAAGATTGTTTCAATTAATGATAAATTCCTTAAGCCAAGAAAATCCATTTTGAGCAGGCCTATTTCCTCAAGATGTTCCATCGAATACTGAGTTAAATAAACTTGATTATGCCCCTGTTGAATGGGAATTAATTCAATAAGCTGCTTCTCACTAATAACAACACCTGCAGCATGTGTAGAGGTATGACGCGGTAACCCCTCTAGCTTTAATGCTGTTTCATAGAGCTTTTGATTCATAGGGCTTTCATCAATAAAATTTCTCAGTGGCTGTGATTCTTTATATGCATCTTTAAGGTTTATTCCCAACCGTGATGGAATACGTCTTGAAAGCTGTTCTAATTCTTTTGTATTCAGTCCAAAAGCCCTGCCGACATCCCTTATTGCAGCCTTGGCTGCCATAGTACCAAACGTTACGATTTGTGCAACATGCAATTCTCCATATTTTTTTGCCACATATTCTATTACTTCATCGCGACGATGATCTGGAAAATCAATATCTATATCCGGCATCGATATCCGCTCAGGGTTTAAGAAGCGTTCGAATAATAATTGATGGGATAGAGGGTCGACATCGGTAATATACAAAACATAGGCAACAAGTGATCCTGCTGCCGATCCCCTGCCAGGTCCCGTTAAAATGCCATGCTCACGGGCATATCTCATAAAATCCCAAACAATTAAAAAGTAATTACTAAATTTCATGGAATTAATAACCGATAATTCGTAAAATAATCGTTCATAGTGTTCTTGAGTAGGTGACCCGAAGCGCTCCATTAACCCTTTTTTACACAATAATTCCAAGTACTCTTCTGGAGGCTGCTTGTTTTCTGTGGGGAATTCAGGTAAATATGTTTTGTTTAGTTCGATATTTACCATGCATCTTTTCGCGATGGTTATACTGTTCTCTAATGCTTCGGGTACTTCAGAAAATATTTCCATCATTTCTTTTGCATTCTTTAAATAAAATTGATCGCTTCCTAGTCTTTCTCGGTGATCATCCTGAAGCTTGTCTCCATTTTTTATAGCTAACAGGCATTCTTGCGCAAACATATCTTCTTGTTCTATGTAATGCACTCTATTTGTTGCTACCAATGGAATACTTAGTTCTCTAGCAATATGTTGAATTCTTCGTGTGACGATTTCTTCCTCTTCTAATTGATGGTTTTGGAGCGCTAGATAAAATGACTCTTTGCCAAAGATAAATTGAAGTTTTTTTATGATTGCAATCGCTTCTTCTTGTTGATCGCTTAATAGATTTTGTTCAATCTCTCCTTCTATACCCGGAGAAATGGCAATAAGCCCTTCTGCATAATGTTTTAACCATTTAAAAGGGATACCGTTTTCCGCTTTTGTTTGAACTGCACTAGAAATTTTTAAAAGGTTCTTAAATCCTTTTTCATTTTCGGCTAGTAAGACTAATGGAAATGATTCATCCATTCTTTGCTCACTTTCAACATCAACGGTTAACCCCATAATCGGCTGGATATTGTTTTTTAAACATAATTTATAAAATTCAATGGTTCCGTACATTACATTTCGATCGGTTAATGCAATCGCCTTAAATCCTTTTTTCTTTGCATTTTGAACTAGTTCGTGAACCGAAGCTGTGCTTGTTAACAAGCTATATGCACTATAGACATGAAGGTGAATAAAAGACATTTTGTCACCCCTTCCAATTAAAAATCCTATCTTCATTATAGAACCAAACTCTAAAAAAGGAAAATATGTTCTTATTTTTAAAATCATAATCACGTACGTTTGTCCATATAAATGTATAAGGGTATTGATATTCCGTGAGGGCGGTTGAGGTTATGAAAGAGATTGGTTTTTTTCCTACGTTTATTGAGAGTTATTTTATTGCATTGGGTGTTATCCTTGGCGGTTCGTTGATTGGCGGAATCGCAGCCTTTCTAACTGGACAACCACCGCTTACAGCTGTTTACAGACTGTCCACAGACTTAAGAATATGGGCAATAGTTGCTGCTATTGGCGGGACATTTGATGCCGTTTACACCTTTGAAAGAGGGATATTCAATGCAGAAACCAGGGATATTTTCAAACAACTTCTAATTATTCTATCTGCCTTAGGCGGTGCCCAAACAGGTGCACTGATTATTAATTGGTTAACACAGGAGTATATATCGTGAGAATTCCTCCCTATTATCGGCAGCCTTCCTGGCAGCGTTTCTTTGCAGGGATGGTCATTGGCGGCGCTATTAGCTGGTGTATTTTCATTTATATTTTTGGGGTTTGGCAGGAAAAGCATACTGCATTAATTGATAAACAAAGTGAAGAAATCGTTGACTTACAAGAGGAAAAGAAGATTTGGCAAGAAGAGTATAAAGAGATTAATAAAAGGACAATTGAGCAGCTGACAATTCAGAAAATCAATATTAAAATAACAAATTGGGAAAAATACAAATTAGACTTACTAAGTGTTTCAGAGATTGAAGACTCGGTAAAAGATGATATTAGTATGATGATTGCAAAGGACATTGAGACCGTCTATAAAAGCAAAGAATTAATCAAGAAAATCATACAAAATAAACCGGTTAAAATCAATGACAAACGTTACAAACTGAAGGTAAAGGAAATGGTTATCTTTACCACCCTTTCTATTCAGCTAGAAATTGAATTTGAACAATAAAAAAATCGGCCGGAAATTTACGGCCGATTCTTTCTTTATAGTTGATAATTATCACATACATCGCTTAGCTCTTTCACTACATGCTCAACTTCATCCCATGAATGAATAGACGCACCTGATGCGAGCGGGTGTCCACCGCCTTTGAACTTTCTTGCAACTCCATTGATGACTGGACCTTTTGAACGTAATCGTACTCTAATTTGATCTTCCTCTTCAATAAAAAAGACCCACGCTTTGATTCCTTTTACATCACCTAAAGTTCCAACAAGTAAGGAAGCCTCTGATGGCTCTGCGTTGTATTCATCCAATAGCTTCTTAGTTAGCATGACGGAAGCTACTCCATTATCCTGCATTTCAAAGTTTTGAAGAATATAGCCGTTTAATTTAATAATATTGGTATCACGCTCGTACATTTTGTCAAAAAGTTCGGTACGTGAAAAATTATAATGAATGAGCTCCCCGGCATAAGCAAAGGTTTTGTCGGTAGTGCTTGGAAATAGGAACCTTCCTGTATCACCAACAATACCTCCAAATAAAAGCCTTGCAGCCTCATCATTTAGTTTCAACCCTCTATCCTTACCAAATAAGTAAAATTCATAGATCATCTCACTGCATGAACTTGCCGTTGTATCAACCCACAATAAATCACCATAAGGATCTTCATTCGGATGATGGTCTATTTTTATTAGTTTATCACCTAAAGTATATCTTCTGTCACAAATCCGCTCCTGATTTGCGGTATCACAAACAATAACCAAGGCTCCTTTATAAACTTCATCTTCAATGGAATCGAGACGTCGCATAAAATGGAGCGACCTTTCCTCTTTTCCTACTGCGAACACCTTTTTATTTGGATATGAAGCCTTTAGTATTTCAACTAGGCCGCATTGTGATCCGTATGCATCCGGATCTGGACGGACATGGCGATGTACGATGATAGTCTCATATTGTTCGATCATTTCTAAAATTTTTTCATTCAATGTGATCACCTCTATATGTTTTTGAAGCAAGGGTAGTATTTTGTTAAAATAATATGTACAATTAACAATAGAATTTTTGACTTGGAGGAAAGATAATGTCTGTTCTGGTTTTTTTCATCGTCATCCTATTTGCTTTTTATTTATTTTATAAAACCAAATACTTTCGTAGCAGCCGGCCAGTTGAAAAAAAATGGCTTGGTGCCAAATCAAATATAGCACTTGGTTTATTTGTTTTCTTATTTGGGATTAATCACTTATTCTTCATATCACAAACCACGGTCACACTGATTGTTTCAGTTATCTTTATTGTGTATGGCGGTGTGTTTACATGGGTCGGAATCAAAAAGTATAAACATTATCTCCCATTCGCCGCAGAAGAAGCTGAAAGTTACGATATTAAATAAATGATAGCCGCTTATTTCAAGCGGCTATTTTATTTTTAATTCCGATCAATAAGCTGGCACATCATCATTGCCTTACCCACTAAAATACCATCATTAAAAACCTCAACATCGACCTTTCCAAACTTACGTCCCACTTCAAGAACTCTTGGATAAATTTCTAAAATACTCTCCATTTGAACCGGCTTTAAAAAATAAATGGTCATATTTTCCACAACCAAATCGCCTTTTTTATAGCTACGTAAGATCCTGTTTGCAGCATCTGAAACAATCGTCGTAAAAACGCCATTAGAAATCGTGCCGAGATGGTTTGTCATTTGTGGAGTAACTTCACAGGTATACACTTCTTCCCCTTTCGCTCTCCCTCGCATTAACACCATTTGGTTTGTGACGATATCATCAATTGTCTCCCCTACCTGCGGCTGACGTTGATTCATCTGCAATGCTTTTAATACATCCTGCCTGCTAATAATACCTTCTAGACGATTAGTATCATCCACAACTGGAAGTACTTCAATTCCTTCCCAGACCATCATATGTGCTGTTGACGCAACACTTGTTTTGCCCAAAACCGTCATCGGATGTTTTGTCATAATTTTTTCAATGGTCGTATCTGACTCCTGCCCCATGATGTCCTTAGCGGTGACCATTCCCTGAATCTTCATGTTCTGATCAACAACAGGATATCGGCTATGAGTGGTTTCAATGTTTAGCGTATGCCATCTAGAGACCTTATCAGAGGTTTTGAGATAGTAGGTCTCAGTAAGTGGTGTAAGGATATCCTCTACCAGAATAATTTCTTTTTTTATTAACTGGTCATAGATGGCCCGGTTTATCATCGTTGCCACTGTAAAGGTATCATAACTCGTTGAGATAATAGGCATTTCTAGATTATCAGCCAGCTTCTTGATATGATCCTCAGTATCAAAACCACCGGTTATTAAGACAGCTGCACCTGCTTTCAATGCAAGTTCTTGTGCCTGTGTACGGTTTCCTACAATTAACAGGTTGTCGGGACCTGTATAGCGCATCATCGCCTCAAGTTTCATTGCTCCAATAACGAATTTATTTAGCGTTTTATGTAAACCAGTCTTTCCGCCTAAAACCTGACCCTCCACAATATTAACAACCTCTGCAAAGGTAAGCTTTTCAATATTCTCTTTTTTCTTTCGTTCAATTCTAATGGTGCCTACACGTTCAATGGTACTTACATAGCCTTTATTTTCCGCTTCCTTAATTGCTCTATATGCGGTACCTTCACTAACAGTCATCGCCTTGGCGATTTGCCGTACTGATATTTTTTCCCCAACAGGAAGTTCATCAATATATTGCAAAATCTGTTCATGTTTTGTAGCCAAGACCTTCACCCATTTCTATAACCCTTTAATTAATAATAATAATCAATATATTATTTATACCATTATTTTGATTAATAAACCAACACAAAGGGAGCCGTTTTTACAGGCTCCCTTGCAGTTTGGTTATGAATAATAGGATCGAGATTTTTTATTGGCTCGGTTCGGCTGTCTTTTGATGACTGCCCTCTTTGGGCTATACAACATGGCTGTGAGATTTCCTGCAATGACAATTAATGCAAACGCCAGCCAGGCCAAGGCGAAAGTCCCTTCAAGGCCTTCTGCAAAAACCGATAATCTTGGTGCTGCAAAATAAAGCATGAACCCACATAACAACAGGCATAGTAAATATCTGTTTTTTTTCAATTCATTATCTCCCTTCAAAACTACTGCTTGTTTCACTTTATGCATAGAAGGGATAAAAAAGTATTATAATTCGATAAAATCTCCAGGTTGCAGGACTTTTCCATTTTTATTTTCAAGCATAGCAATAAATTGCTCTGGATCCTGCTTAATCGGCGGGAATGTATTGTAATGAATTGGAACAATTGTTTTTGCAGCTAATAACTTTGCAGCATATGCGGCATCCTCTGGACCCATTGTAAAATTATCACCGATTGGCAAGAAAGCTAAATCAATTGGATGTCTTTCACCGATGAGCTTCATATCCGAAAACAAGCCTGTATCTCCTGCATGATAAATTGTTTTTCCCTCTGCCATAAAGAGAATTCCAGCCGGCATGCCGCAATATACAAGTTCGTTATTTTCTGTCTCAAAGCTAGAACCATGAAAAGCTTGTGTTAACTTTACCTTTCCAAAATCAAATTGATAAGACCCGCCAATATGCATAGCATGAGTTTTTACCCCCTGCCAGCCCAAGAATGTAGAGAGCTCGGCATTTGCTATCACTAGTGCATTGTTTCTTTTGGCTAACTCGACGGTATCACCAACATGGTCACCGTGACCATGGGTTAAAATAATTACATCTGGATTTACATCTTGCAATTTTAAATCAGTTAATTGATTACCAGTAATAAAAGGATCAATGATAATGTTTTTGCCATTTACCTGAATTTGAACAACTGAATGCCCATGATAAGATATTTTCATTTTTCCCATCTCCTCCGTTTGTGTACTATATGTACTTCCATAAATATTTCTAAATTCCTTCCTCAATTTATCCATAAATAGATTGATTTAGCACAACCTATATGCAGATTGTTTACACACAGCAGCAAAATTGATACGCTCAAATAGGAATGTATCGTTTAGGAGGAGAAATAATGAACCAACGTTTACACAATCTTCAAGCTTGGATGAAGGAAAATGGTATTGAAGTCAGCTTCATTACCTCTTCTGAAAATGTTTTTTATTTAAGCGGATTTTTCACTAATCCCCATGAGCGTCTGCTAGGATTAGCAATGTTCCAAGAGGAGGAACCATTTCTTATCTGCCCAGGAATGGAGGTTAACGATGTCAAAAAATCAGGCTGGAATCATGAAATTATCGGCTATAGTGATATCGACAATCCATGGGAACTCGTACTTACCTCAATCAACAAAAGAATTGGTGCCGTACGAAACGCAGCCATTGAGAAAGAACATATGAATGTAGAACGATATGAGGAGTTAAAATCATTATTCCCGAGTGCTTCATTTGTTTCTGCTGAGGAAAAAATGCGAAAACTGCGGATGATTAAGGATGCTAAGGAGTTAAAAGTAATGGAAGAAGCCTGTGCATTGGCTGACTATGCGATTGAAGTAGGCTGCAGTGAAATAAAAGAAGGACGAACTGAGTTAGATGTCCTAAATGCTGTTGAATATGCACTTAAGAAAAAAGGCGTAACAGAAATGTCATTTTCAACTATGGTCTTAACGGGTGCAAATGCTGCGTCACCACATGGTAATCCAGGGAACACAAAAATCCAAAAGGGTGATTTAGTTTTATTCGATTTAGGCGTAGTGGTAGAACGTTATTGTTCAGATATTACTAGAACCGTTGCTTATGGTGATATTAATGATAAACAAAAAGAAATATATGATACTGTTCTAAAAGCACAGTTAGCCGCAATTGAAGTAAGCAAGCCTGGTGCTACGGCAGCTGAGGTTGATTTAACAGCTAGAAGAATCATCTCAGATGCAGGATACGGAGAATACTTTCCACACCGTCTCGGTCATGGACTAGGTATCAGTGTACACGAGTATCCTTCAATGACAGAGACAAACCAATTGGTGATTGAAGAAGGAATGGTATACACCATTGAACCAGGAATTTATGTACCGGGTGTTGCAGGTGTTCGTATTGAAGATGATGTGTTCATTACTGCAGATGGAGCTAAAGTGTTAACCAATTTCCCAAAAGAATTACAGATCCTTAAGTAAATCGTTTTGTTTTTTTTACCATTGCACTATTCAAGAAAATGCAGTAATATACTAATACAAGCTGCGTTGCTCGTAGTGATAATAAAGTTTTAACCTTTAAGCTGTAAAAGGGAGTTTTACTATCGGAGCTGTAATGACAAGCCTCTGTCTACACGACATGGAGGACAAGCAGGAAGGCTTCTGCGAACACCCACTTTGAGGAGTGGTGGTTTAAAACTTTCTTATATGAGGTACGGCAAATGCGGCTATATATTCTATGAAATTTAACTGCCAGCTTCGATATGAAGCTGGCTTTATTTTATACATAAAAAATTAGGAAGAGAATCCATCTCTTCCTCTTCGGATTTTATTTCATCTGACCCAGTAATGTTCTGGTATCTGAGTATTGCAGACCATGTGCTTCTGCCACTGCTTCGTATGTTACGAAGCCGCCCAGTGTATTTATTCCTTTTAGCAATGCCTCATTTTTTTGGCATGCCTGCTTGAAACCCTTGTTGGCAATTTGGATGGCATAGGGTACTGTCACGTTTGTTAGAGCGATAGTTGAAGTCCTTGGCACCGCTCCAGGCATATTAGCAACAGCATAATGAACCACACCATGTTTAATATATGTTGGGTTATCATGAGTCGTTATCCGGTCGGTAGTTTCAAAAACGCCGCCTTGGTCAATGGCTATATCAACGACTACACTTCCTGGGCTCATGGATTGAATCATTTCTTCTGTTACTAGCTTGGGAGCTTTTGCACCTGGAATTAGTACAGCACCGATTACAACGTCAGAACTTTTCACAGCTTCAGCAATATTATAAGGGTTTGATATAAGCGTTGTAACATCGGAACCGAAAATATCATCTAATTGACGAAGTCGGTCTGGGTTCAAATCAATAATTGTAACTTTGGCTCCAAGTCCAATTGCCATTTTCGCAGCATTTGTCCCTGCTACGCCGCCCCCGATAATCGTAACACTCCCTCTTTGTACACCAGGTACCCCAGAGAGCAAAATGCCCTTTCCTCCGTGAACTCTTTCTAAAAATTGTGCTCCAATTTGCGCAGCCATTCTTCCAGCTACTTCACTCATTGGCGTTAATAAAGGCAAAGACCTATTGGGAAGCTGCACCGTTTCATAGGCTATACCCACTACCTTGTTATCGATTAAAGCCTTTGTTAATTCAGGCTCTGGAGCTAAATGTAAATATGTAAAAAGAATTAATCCTTCACGGAAATATTGGTACTCACTTGGCAGAGGTTCTTTTACCTTCATTACCATTTCCATTGACCATGCCTCAGATGCAGTTTCTACGATTTTTGCACCGGCAGAAATATAATCGTCATCTGTGAAACCAGAACCTTGTCCTGCTCCTTTTTCAATATAAACTTCGTGCCCAAATTTCAACAGGTTGAAAACTCCTGCTGGTGTCATCGCAACACGATTTTCATTATTTTTTATTTCTTTAGGTATGCCGATTTGCATCTATTTACCCCCAATAAATACATTACTTTGAAAACACCTTCATTTTACCAAAAAAATGTAGAATTCCCAAACTTTTTTATAATTTACGCTTTTTAGGAGTCCATTATTAAGAGCTCTGCACAAGCAAAGCTCTTTTCATTAGTTCGCTATATTTAATACCAAGGGTAGTACGGATACCCGTAATAAGGATATGGGTATGGGTATGGGTATGGGTATGGGTACGGATAATAGTATGGTCTTGGACTTAATGCTGCACCTAGTGCTAATCCTCCTAAGAATCCAAATGGAAACCCAAAACGGCGGCGGCCAAAGCCACCAAAACCAAATCCTGGTCTGCCGAATCCAAATCCAAACCTTTGATCGTTAGGATCAACTGTCGCCATATAATTAGTCATTTCTTGCATTTTTGTTCCTCCTCATTTTTATTACTTACACATTAAAAGAATATGCAGCCTTAAAATGAGATTCTTGGGTAAATGCCCCGTCAAAAGAAATTTAATAGACGTATACACATAGGAAAACCCGCCTGTTGGCGAGTCCTATAAGTGCCTATTCTGATGTGCTTTGTGCTGAAGCCTCGCTAGCCACTTCGAAATCCTGACCAATAAAGCCACTATTGTAGGAATCCATTATTTGTTCACTTACCTCATTGGCTCCATGTTCATTAAATTCAAACGTAAAAGACTTACTGCCATCTTTTTTTAACATTATTTTAATCTCCCTTCGATGGATATTTACCTCCATTATTTTTCGAAAAATTGAAACATCTTATCCCTAGAAAATAATGTATAATTTAAGTAAGGAGGGATTACCATGGGAGAAAGATATGGCCATATTTTAGTTGCCATTGATGGTTCAAAGGAATCAGAATGGGCACTAGAAAAATCGATTGAAATTGCGAAAAGAAATAACGCAAAACTGTTATTAGCACATGTAATCGACACAAGGTCATTTCTGTTAATTGATGCATATGACCCAGATATCGCCGAACGCGCAAACAAGCTTGCGATTGATATGCTGGAGAAATATCAAAACCAAGCCATTGATCAAGGAGTTACACAAGTTCACTATGAAATTGAATATGGCTCTCCAAAAGTAAAAATACCGAAAGAAATGGCGAAAAAACATGGCATTGATTTAATTGTCTGCGGTGCAACTGGTATGAATGCAGTTGAAAGGTTTTTAATTGGCAGTGTTTCTGAACATATTACTCGTTACTCCTCATGTGATGTCCTCATCGTCCGTACTCAAAAATAAACTCGTGAATGCTATCAGGATGTGGTGTAAAATAAAAGAATAACTCGTCTTGGAGGCTATCACATGAAAGAATATTTTTGCTTCGATCATCGGCTTGGCATTTCGATCCCCAATCTAGAACTAGAATGGGCACAATATAGTGAGGAAACGCAGCAGGCTATCCTGTTTCATTGGGAACAAATTCGAGGTTCCATTCCAGATCGAATTGCTGAACTTGAATTGAGTATAAATCAAAAGCAAGCTCAACTTTCTGATGAAAGTAACTTTAAAACCTCATGTGAATTAAACAGCGAAATTGCCGAACTAGCATCTATTATTAATGATTTATGGCTGTGGTATCGGGCAAATCAAACTGTATCTGAAAAAATGCACCAATAAAAAGAGCTCCCTATTAAGCGGGAGCTCTGCTTACCTTTAAAGATCCTTTTTAATTTCCCTAACCACATGACCTAATTCAGGCAGGATTAATTTATTCATTGCTAATTTTACAGCTCCAGTAGAGCCTGGGGTGGAAAAAACACCTTTATTCTTTACTACACCGGCAATCGCTCGTGACAGAATAGCTGCCGAGCCAATATCCTCTTGATAGCTTAACATCCTGAATAATTCCCCAAATCCTACAATTTCTTTATCTAGTAAACTTTGAACACTTTCAATCGTGACATCGCGCTTTGCTATTCCTGTTCCTCCATTTGTTAGGATGACATCTATATCTTCGCGTCCACATCCTTGTAAGATAGCCTCTTTAATAGGCGATGCTTCATCTTTGACAATACAATAGTCAACAACGGCGTGCCCGGCTTGTTCCAGCAATTCTATCATCAGCTTGCCACTCTTATCTGTATCCTTATTCCTCGTATCGCTCACAGTGATTACTTTACAATTAATAGTCTTTGGAGCTTCTTGTTTATGTTCCGTTGTACTCATCTTAGATTTCCTCTTTCTGATTAAGATAGCGCAATTGATAATAGTTATGGGCGAATTCTGTAACTTTTCTTGTTAATTGATAATTAGTCCCTGCACCGATAGCCATACTAACCAGCGGAATTCCTTGAATGAGCCTTTTGCGGAACAACGTAATAACCATTGCTTTTAATAATTGTTGAATGGGCTGTTCCAGCCAAGTTACGTCTGTAAGTTCTTCAGTGCCTTCATAAAAATAATGATCACGGCTTGAATTCATTTCGTTCATTAAAACCGCCCATCCCTCTTTTTGTAGTCGGGCAGGTAAGGTAGCAGTATGAAAGACTTTTAAAGAACTCATCATCTCGTATGGTGTATTCACCTCGAAACCATATGTCATGGCAATTAATTGGACCGCTCTTAAATTAATTACCGCCATCGCTGGTATGTCTGTACCCAATAGCAGCGGCCCGCCTGTTCCAGCTAAGCCTCCCTGTGCAAAAGAGTATAATCGGTGCCTTGCAATTTGCTGCATAGCTATGTACTTTAATTGATCGATGTCCAGTTTTGTTAAATCCTCAATTTGATGCAAATCCTTATTAAAAACACGGCCTGAAGATAGGATTCTTTCCTTTGCGTCCATCTGTATTTGTGTGCCCTGAATTAAACCATGCAAATGGAACAACCAGCTATCAATAACTGAAAAAAATTGACTTTGAACTTTTTCAGGTAATAAAGAGAAAGAGCGCTCTAAATATTTTTCGTACGTAAGCTGTAAATCATTTGCCTCGTAGTTATATAATTGTTTTTCCCATTCCCTAATTTCGTTCAATACCTCTGTTTCCCGTTCAGTTAATGGCAAAGGCAATTCCTCCCTACTTCATCTATTACTTTTCAGTATATCACAAAGAAATATAGTTAAAAAATGTGAAAAGGCAAACCATCTCTACGACAGTCTGCCTTTTTTCAAGAATTATTGTGCTAAACGAACAACGTCACGTGCAATCATTACTTCTTCATTTGTAGGAATAACGATTACTTTTACTGGTGAATGAGGATAGTTTATGAATCTTTCCTCACCTCTGATTTTATTTAATGCCGGATCCCAATAAACGCCCATAAATTCTAGACCCTTTAATACCTGTTCCCGTACAACATCACTGTTTTCACCGATACCAGCTGTAAAAATGATGGCGTCTACACCATACATACGTGAAGCATAGGACCCAATGTATTTATGGATTCGGTTGGCAAAAACGTCCAATGCAAGCTGTGCTCGTTCATTTCCTTTACGCGCTTCAATTTCGATATCTCTTAAGTCACTAGAGAAACCAGAAACACCTAGCATTCCACTCTTTTTATTTAGGACATCGAGAACCTCTTCAGCCGTTTTATTTGTTTTTTCCATGATAAACGGAATAAGAGCTGGGTCAATGTTACCTGAACGTGTTCCCATTGTAACCCCCGCAAGAGGTGTAAAGCCCATTGATGTGTCGATTGATTTTCCGCCCTCAATGGCAGCAATACTAGCTCCATTACCTAAATGGCAGGAAAGAAGGCGAAGCTGCTCTACTGGGCGGCCTAAAAGTTCAGCTGCACGCTGTGAAACATATTTATGGCTTGTTCCGTGGAAGCCATATTTTCGAATACCATATTTCTCATAATATTCGTATGGAAGGCTGTATAAATATGAACTTTCTGGCATCGTTTGATGAAAAGCCGTATCAAAAACAGCTACTGCTGGGACGTTAGGAAGTACAGCTTGAAAAGCTTTAATTCCAGTTACGTTGGCAGGGTTATGCAATGGAGCTAACTCCGATAAATCTTCAATTTTCTTAAGCACTTCTTCCGTAATAAGAGCTGAATCGCTAAACTCTTCTCCGCCGTGAACAACTCGGTGACCAATTCCTTCAATCTCATTTAATGATTGAATGATACCTAAAGTGGTAAGCTTATCAAGCAGCATTTTCACCCCGACTTCATGGTCAGGAATATCAATGGTTTCGGTGACTTTTTCACCGTTAACAGAAATGGTAAAGATAGAATCATTTAATCCGATTCTCTCAATGATTCCTTTCGTAATAACATCTTCATTTGGCATTTCAAATAATTGAAATTTTAATGAAGAACTACCTGCATTAATGGCAATAATTTTAGACATTTGGTTTACCGCTCCTTTTATAAAACAACATCGGCCGGGAAGGTCCATTTTCCGTACAAGGTTATTTTGCACAAACCGACATCGTTTATTGCTATCGTCACCTCATTTAATCACTGTATAATTTACATTTCAAGGAGTAAATTGGATGGAAGCGGTTACCCTCAAAATGAAAATTTATTCACATTATTCTAATTGTTCTTAACCAATAAAAAAGCGATAAAACCGTTAATATCCCCGGTTTTATCGCTTATTATCTAAAAACCATTTCTCAATTTTCTTTAACATATTATCCATTTCAACAGCATTAGATAAGTTTGGTAAATTGACAAGTAAAGCTTGTTGCGGTGCTGCTATTCCTTCGCCCTTCTTTTGCAGAATTAAGATACTTTTGGCTGCATTTTTATTTTTAAACATACTTACTGGCAGTTGGAGAAGCCCTTGAATAATGACCTCTTCTTTAAAGAAGTCACGAAGCTGATGTGCTTGATCACTTTCAAAAAGACCATTCGGGATGATAAAAAATAAGTATCCACCCGGTTTGGTGTGGCGAACACTTTGCTCCATGAATAAGTGATGAGCATAGGAGTGCCCTTCGTCCGCTTTTAATTTATAATCTAACGCGCGGACATCATTAGGGTAATATCCAACCGGCAAGTCAGCTATTACGGCGTCGACCGGATCAATAAATAAAGGTTCCAGACTATCCTGATTGAAAAGCTCAATCGGATGTTCTTGTAAATTTGCATTCACATAGGCAAGTTTAATTAACAAGTCATCTATATCTATACCAATTGATTGGACATTTTTTTGCAATTGGTTAAGAACGGTTGTTAATAAATTTCCCGTTCCAATTGCAGGATCTAATATTCGAAAAGAGGATTGTGTCATAAACTTGTCCACTAAATAACTAATCAACATACCTACACTGTCAGGTGTCATCTGATGATTAGGCTGAACATTCTCTTTCATCCCTTTTAAGATGACGAGCTGGTAGGCTTTACGAATTTCTTCCTTTGAAAAATCGTCTAAATTAATTTCATTATATTGTTTATTAAGTCTTTTTTCTGTAATCTCACTTACTTCATCCTGAAGAATAGATCCGTGAAATAAATTTTCGCCTGTTTCGGCTAATGCCTCTAAATATGTACATGATAGTTCTTCCTGTAAAACAAGAGCTGTTTCATTAAATAATGTGAAAAGTTGTTCGACTGGAGCAATTTTCATGCTAACACCTCCCAAATAAAGAAAAGACCTCATCCATAGACGAGGCCGTAATCGCCGTTAATAATTACTTTGCATTTCTAGCTGCTTCAAGTGCTGCTTCATAGTTCGGATGATTTGTTGCCTCACTTACATATTCTACATAAGTAACAGTATCAGTTGAATCTACAACAAAAACTGCTCGAGTTAATAATCTTAACTCTTGAATTGCAACACCGTATGCTTCTCCAAAAGAAAGATCACGGTGGTCAGATAATGTTTGTACATTTTCAATGCCGTTTGCCCCACACCAGCGTTTTTGTGCAAATGGAAGGTCTACGCTAATTGTTAGGATTTTAACATCTCCTAAACTATTTGCTTCTTCATTAAAGCGACGAGTTTCTGCATCACACACGCCAGTATCTAAAGAAGGAACTGCACTGATTAATCGTACCTGACCTTTTGTATTTTCTAAGGTTACAGGTGTTAAATCATTCGCTAACACGCTGAAATTAGGAGCCTTGTCTCCTACCTTCACCTCGTTGCCTAACAATGTTACTGGATTCCCCTTAAAAGTTACGTTTGCCATTTAAACATCCTCCTTTTTCGTTCGAACAAAAGCAAAACTGCCTTCATTACAACTATGTACAGTGTAAATATATCTTTTCAGTATTCTTTTTGCAATGATTTAAGCTTTCACTTCATGAAAAAAGTTAACCTCCCCCTTTAATGGCAGAGATTAACTTCTTTTATCCTATATATCAAATTCTTGCTTAGCAGCTTCATTTTGCTTGGATTGCTGTGAACCTTGCTGGGATCCCTGCTGATTGCCTTGCTGCTCATTTTTTTTCGAGAACATTTGTTGAATCTTATCTACTGCTTGAGGTGCTAATTCTAAAATTTTCTCATATAGGTGAGTACTTTCGTCAAGGTGAAGCATTTTTACACCTTTTGAGTTCACAATTAAGAAAGCAATTGGAGTTATTGAGACTCCGCCACCGCTACCTCCGCCAAATGGAAGCTTAGGCTGACCTTTCCCTTCTCCTTCTCCTTTTGACTGTGACCCTTCTAGTTTAAATTCGCTTCCTCCAGCGGCAAATCCAAAGCCTACTTTGGAGACTGTAAGAATTACACTTCCATCAGGAGTTTCTACAGGATCACCTATAATGGTATTAACATCAATCATTTCTTTTAAACTTTCCATAGCAGTCGTCATTAAACCTTGAATTGGATGTTCAGACATAGCTGTTTCCTCCTCTTTTACACGGTTTTAGTTTTTTCCTTCGAATAGGCAGTATCCATTTTGAGATTAGGGCGTCCGCCCTTCCAAAATTTAATTAGTTTTAATCCTGCTAAAATAGCATACCCGATACGAAACTGAAAAATACATGTGACATGAGTTTGGATAATCGCTAATTGGAAATGGGGTGTAATGGATAGTACTGGCATTTCTTTCAGTCTCAAAAAGTGACTAAGCATCCCTATAATGCTCCCTTTTAATGTCCAAAGTGCTCCAGTGATGATCCCTGTATGTGCAGCATCACCTACACCCACTAAAGAATGCCATTCAAAATGTTTTATTACTATTCTTTTAATAAATTTGCTTATGATGACATTCATATTAACAACATGCTGCATGATTTCTTTTGCATTGGATAAATTTGACATAAATCCATCTTTCGTAATTTGCTCTTCCTTTGTCGGAGACTGTTTTTCACTTGAGTCCCCCATTTGTGTATTTTCCTTCATGACAATACTTGGTGAGTTATCATCAATTTTAATAAGGGGTACATTCATTGTGTATCGAATTAAGCCGAACCAGATCCTAAACTGTATTTTCAATTCATCATTGTCATTATGATGAAAATAATTAAGACGAATTGTAAGTTTCGAAAAGATGATTAGTATAATGAATAATAGGATAAGAATGAGAGCTATAACCAGCCAAACCAATTTTTTCACACCCTTTCCGCCTATTAGTATCACCTTATGAGACAAAAATAAACCCGCTATCAATTGTTAGCGGGTCAAACATTATCGTTCAATATGGATAACAGAAGTGTCTGTAAATAAATCGTGAATACCTTGTTTCTTCGGTAAAAAAGCAATGACAATATAGCCTACAACAATTGTTGCTGAGATAAATCGGCCAATCCATTCGCGAAAAAGGATTGTTCCCCAAGATAATTTTTCACTCTTCAAATCAATTACTTTTAAACCAAATACCATTTTTCCAAGAGTCTGATTAAAGTATTTTGTCATTAACACAAAATATAAATAAAATATGATTGCTGAAGCGATTGAAATTGGTGCAAACATATTAAATTCAACTAATGGGATTTCTAAAAATCGAAATAAAGGGTTAATTATTAATCTTTCTATACTGCCTATCACAATTAAATCCAGCAAGTATGCCCAAAACCGCATCCAAAAACCAGCAAATCGAATGGAGCCAGAATCCGGTTCTTGAATTATTTCTGACTTTGCAAATTCGTCTTGATTTTCATAGTCCATCTGCTTTCCCCCTACTCTGCATATAAGTACATTAGACGTGGAGAATTAGGTCTTGATAAAATTTCCATTAGTCCAGCCATCTCATTTTCGGTACCGATGAATTTCTGAACCTTTAAATTTAATAGTGAACTGAAACCAAGAGCGTCGGTGTAACGGACAACCTTAGCGTCTTTGAGCTTCTCATCTGCCTTCATCTGTTGTATTACATCCTCAAGATAGCCAAACTCATCTATTAAATTCAGTTCTTTGGCTTGTCTTCCATCGTAAATTCTTCCATCAGCAATCTTTTTTACCTGATCGGCTGTCATATTTCTTCCCTCAGAAATAACCTTAACAAACCCCTCATAGGAATTGTCGATCATTTTTTGAAGAATTTGCCGTTCTTCTTCTGTCATTTGACGGGTTGGACTCATGATGTCTTTATATTGTCCACTTTTAATTGTCACAAAATCTACGCCATATTTATCAGCTAATCCTTCATAATTAATTCCCTGCATGATAACACCCAAAGAACCTGTAAGTGTTTCTTTACTAGCAAAAATCTTTTTAGCTCCAGCTGAAATATAATATCCTCCAGAAGCAGCCATAGATCCCATTGAAACATAGACAGGTTTCTTTGTCTCCTTCTGAATTTCAACTAATTTATCATGAATTTCGGCACTTTCCACTACGCCGCCCCCGGGAGAGTTGACTTTGATAATAATTCCTTTAACGGTATCATCATCTTTTATGTATTCTAATTTTTTCATAAACCCTTGATGGTTGTACCCGGCGGCTTGAAAAAAGGATTCTGCACTATTTGTATCTTGTATGACGCCATTCACGTCGAGGACAGCAATCTTTTTCATTTCATTTCCTTCTTGTACAATTTCCTCCGTATAAGGCAGCTCGGCTGCAGCAAAAAGCTCACTTAAATCCGTCTCAACTCCCTTAAAAGCAAATGCAGATAAAAAGTTAATAACGACGGATACAAAAAATAATGCGGCCGCAATTCCAAGGGCGGCCCATCGTTTTCCATTCATATTGAGATCCTCCTTTAAATCTTATTAATTGTCATTACATAATTTAATATTCTTTCAAAATAATGCTAAAATTAAAGCAGACTACCTAAGTTTATCAAAAATAAAATGGTTTATGGGAATTTTTTTACAAAATTAAGGATTAGATTTTGGAGGTTACGATGGGACATAGACGTAATATTTATTTTTATCATCATTTAAGTAAGGAAATGCTGGGGAAAGTCGGTAATTTGGATGATTCTGCAAAGCAATACGGTTTAACCATTGTAAATGACCATCGTGAGGCTAATATAATTGCGAGCATCGGCGATGATGGTACTTTCCTTCAAGCGGTTCGGAAGACCGGTTTTCGTGATGACGTACTTTATTGTGGTATCACAACGAAGGATAGTTTAAGTATGTATTGTGATTTCAAAATTAATGATTCTTCGAAAATGGTTGAAGCAGTTTCTAAGGTTGAGGCTGTTACGAATGAAGATTTAAAGGTAAGGCGATATCCCATTATTGAAGTGATGGTCGACGGACAAGGGATATTTCCATGCCTTAATGAGTTTAGTATTCGTTCTTCCATCATTCGAACTCTTGAATTAGATGTATTTATTGATAACTTACATTTTGAAACCTTCCGTGGAGATGGATTAATTGTTGCCACCCCAACAGGAAGTACAGCTTACAATAAATCTGTTAATGGTGCTGTTGTTGACCCCTTAATTCCGTGCATGCAGGTGAGTGAGGTTGCGTCTATTAATAACAACAAGTATCGTACATTAGGTGCACCCTTTGTGGTTGGAGGAAATCGCTCCTTGACTCTTAAAATTATATCGGAAGGCAATGAGCACCCTACCATGGGATTAGACAATGAGGCGTTAAGCATTCGTCATGTGGATAAAATACAAATTAGGCTTAGTGAGAAAAAAATTAAAACTCTGAAGCTAAAGGATAATTCTTTCTGGGAAAAGGTTAAAAGAACTTTTCTATAGTTGCTAAGCTGTGTTTGAGTGGCCTGTTGATTTGCGCTCCACTAAGGAATGCTTCTTAGAATAATCATCGCAGGGACAGGCGGTCTCTGCCTGTCCCGAGGCACTTCGCTTTCCGCAGGCGTTGCGGTGAGCCTCCTCGGCGCTAGCGCCTGTGGGGTCTCACCTGCTCCGTACTCCTGCAGGAGTCTTCGTGCCTTCCGCACAAATCAACAGGGTGCAAAAATTAAATTCAGCTTTAACACAGCTAATACTAAAAGGCTGTCTAAAATGGACAGCCTTTTTTCAGTACTATTGTTTGATAGATTGCAGTTCTTGCTGTCTGAGTTCGATTCGTCGAATTTTCCCTGATGTGGTTTTTGGGAGTTCAGATAAATATTCGATTTTTCTTGGGTATTTATAAGGTGCAGTAAGTGTTTTTACATGCTCTTGAAGGTTCTTTGTTAATTCGGGGTCATTTGCGTCCACATCCTCTTTTAAGACAACAAAAGCTTTTACAATAAACCCGCGAATTTCATCAGGGCTCGCCACTACCGCACATTCTTTAACAAGTGGATGTTTTACAAGTGCATCCTCCACTTCAAATGGTCCTATGGTATAGCCAGAGCTGATTATAATATCATCACCGCGTCCTTCAAACCAAAAATATCCCTCTTCATCCCTTTTTGCTTTATCCCCTGTTATATAATAATCCCCACGGAATTGCATGGCTGTTCTTTCTGGATCCTTATAATAATTTTTAAACAGCGCTGGTGTTGTTACATGTACAGCAATGTCTCCAACTTCTCCGACAGCGCAGATTTCACCTTCTTCATTAATAATTTCTACTCGGTTGCCTGGAGTTGGTTTCCCCATTGACCCAGGTTTTAACTCCATCTCTTTCGTTATACCAACCAACAAGGTGTTTTCCGTTTGTCCATATCCGTCACGGACATCCACATTAAACTGTCTTTTGAAAGTATCTATAACCTCTCGATTAAGTGGTTCTCCAGCGGAAACAGCACTATGCAGATTTGGTAAATGGTAATCATCTAGGTTTTCTACCTTAGCCATTATCCGGTACTCTGTTGGTGTACAACAAAGGACATTTACAGAGTATTTTTCTAAAAGACTTAGATACTTTTGTGCCTCAAATTTTCCATTATACACTAACCCTGTTCCACCTGAACCAAGCACGGATAAAAATGGACTCCATATCCACTTTTGCCAGCCAGGAGCTGCCGTTGCCCAGACTGTATCACCTTCTTCGATACAAAGCCACTTGGGTGCTGCAGTTTTTAAATGCGCAAATGCCCACCCATGTGTATGAACAACCCCTTTCGGATTACCGGTTGTTCCTGATGTATAGGATAAAAATGCCATATCTTCACGATTTGTCTCTGCAAACTCAAAAGTTTGCGATGCGTCTTTCATTTCCTTTTCTAAAAAAATCCAGCCTTCCTGCTTGTTTCCTACTGAAACCTTTATTAATGTCTGCTGGCCAGTAATATGATCAAATTGCTCCACATACGGGTAATAACTGACTACTGCTTTAACATCCCCATGTGTAATTCGATATTGAAGGTCTTTCTCTCTAAGCATTTCTGAACTTGGAATTACAACCAGACCAGCTTTTAAAGCAGCCAAGTATACGATATAGGCTTCTATAAGTCTTGGGATTATTACGAGGACTACATCCCCTTTTTTCAAACCATTCTGTGTGAAGACATTTCCCGCTTGATTAACCTTTTTTATTAAATCTTCATATGTAATTTCTCTTGTTTGCCCTGCTTCATTTTCCCATTTTAGTGCTATTCTTTTTGGGTCTTTTGCAAACCTTTCTACTTCTGATACAAGATTATACTTTTCTGGTGCAATTAATTCTTCGCGGTTCATGTTTCTCCTCCTCATACGAAATGTAATTCATCACCATTTTTATTATACAAAATTATTTAAAAATTTGAAATTATTATACTAAAAAAGTCAAGTAAAAAGAGAGTGGGATTAATCCCACTCTCTGTAGCCATTTTATTCACTTGTTAGCGTGAAAATCCGCCTAATTGAGATTCAGCCATTGAAACTAGACGCTTAGTAATTTCACCACCAACAGATCCGTTAGCACGTGAAGTAGTGTCTGCACCAAGGTTTACACCAAATTCTTGAGCAATTTCGTATTTCATTTGTTGAAGAGCTTGCTCTACACCAGGAACTAGTAAGTTGTTTGAGTTGTTGTTGTTAGCCATGTGATATCACCTCCTTGTGAGTATAGATTGTGTAGAATCACATGGCTATATACTTTTTTAGAATTGGTAATTGTTCACAAATATTTCACAAATTTTGTATTTACAGTTACTGTTCATAAGAATGTTGATTGGAACTCCAGGCACTTCGCTTTCCGCGGGCGACCGCCGAGCCTCCTCGACACTGCGTGTCTGCGGGGTCTCGCCTGTCTCGCTTCTCCCGCAGGAGTCTACGTGCCTTCCGTTCCAATCAACATTGTGACAATTTCTATTTCAACTTATCACATTGAGTTAGAATAAATCCTCAAATTCTGATGGTTGTTCTTTGTTGTCTGGTTTTATTGTGAGCATTTCTGTGCCTTGGACTGCTTCTTGGATTAGTGGTTCGAAGTCGAAGAAGCTTTCGTAGTGCATTACTTTTTCTTTTTTTGGTTTTGTTTTTGGTGAGGATGGAACGAATATTGTACAGCAATCCTCAAATGGTCTGATAGAAATATCATAGGTATCAATTTCTATAGCTATTTTTATAATATCATTTTTATCCATTGTTAATAGTGGTCTTAGTATTGGAGTATTGGTTACTTCATTGATCGCATACATGCTTTCTAATGTTTGACTTGCTACCTGGCCAAGATTATCTCCAGTTATAATCGCTAGACCTTCCTGTTTTTTTCTAATTTCGTCTGTAATTCGCAGCATAAATCTTCTTGTTGTTGTCATTGAGTAATTTTCTGGGATTTGTTCTTTTATGGACTGTTGAATAGCCGTAAATGGAACGATATGAAGTTTCATCGACCCAAATATTTCAGCCAATTTTTTTGCTAGGTCAATCACTTTTTCCTTAGATCTTTCACTAGTATATGGCGGACTGAAAAAATGTACAGCTTCTATTTCCACTCCGCGTTTCATTGTCAAATATCCTGCCACAGGACTATCAATACCTCCAGAAAGCATTAACATCGCCTTGCCACTGGAGCCAACTGGCAATCCTCCAGCCCCTAAGATGTTCTCACATGACATGTAAATAGCCTCACTGAGAACTTCAATTTTTACGTTAATATCAGGATTTTTCACATCCACCTTAATGCCAGGTATATTTTGGAGGATATGGCCCCCAAATGTGTGATTGATACCAGCTGTATCTAATTCGAATGATTTATCAGATCGTTTAGGGGTAATTTTAAAGGTTTGTCCCTCTTTGTACAGGCTTTTCACTAAAGAAAGAGCTGCCTCTTTCATTTGTTCAACATCTCTTTCCACTTTTATTGCTGGACTTAGGGATTGGATACCAAATATATTTTTCAATGACTTGATAATTTCTTCCACATTTTCTCCATTAACAAGCACGTACATCCTATCACGTTCTGCTCGTATTTTTATCTTTGGAAAGGGTGCTAATGCAATGCGGACACTTTTCCTTAGCTTATCTACAAATTTCTTTCGATTTCTGCCTTTGGTAGAAATTTCTCCATAGCGAATCAGTATTCGATCATACATCATATTATTTCATAACCTTTCTAAGTTGTTTAGCTGCCTCTTCGATTGCCGCAATTACCTTTTCTGCTTCATCTTCTGTATTATCATACGATAAGCTTATTCTAAATGCACTATCTGCCAAATCATCTGGAACCCCCATTGCTAGGAGTGTTTGACTTGGTAATTGTTTCTTAGATGAACAAGCACTTGTTGTTGACAGGTAGATTCCTTTTTCCTCTAGAGTGTGGATCAAAACTTCTGCTTTAACTCCTTTTATAGAAAAATTTAGTATATGAGGTGCAGAATTTTCCAAGGGCGTATTAATGGTTAGGTCATTTATTCTGCTTAACCCCGCTCTTAGAAGGGATTTAACCCTAGTCATTCTTTCTAGTCCCAGCTTACTTTTTTCTATCGACATCCGCAGAGCCTTTGCCATAGCGACAGCACCTGCAACATTTTCCGTCCCGCTTCTAACTTTCCATTCTTGGTTTCCGCCAGAAAGTAATGGGTCTAATTTAATACCTTCTCTTATAAAGAGTGCACCAGTACCCTTTAATCCATGAAACTTATGTGCTGAAAAAGAACATAAATCAACGCCATTTTCCAGCAAATTTAATGGAACCTTTCCAACAGCTTGTACTGCATCAACATGAAAAAGAATTGTTGGATACTCCTTTAAAAGCTTGCCAATTTCTGCAATTGGCTGTATGGTTCCGACTTCATTATTTACCTGCATGACTGAAACAAGTATTGTATCTTTATTTATTGAAGCTTTGACATCATCCACCCTTACCCTTCCATTTTGATCGGCTGGCAAATAGGTAATGTCAAATCCTAACTTTTTTAACTGCTCCATTGCTCCACGGACAGAAGGATGCTCTACACTTGAAAGAATTAAATGCTTCCCTTTATTCTTATAGAACATCGCAGATCCTTTAATGGCTAGATTATTACTTTCTGTCCCGCCGGAAGTAAAGTAAATCTCTGTTGGTTTTACATCTAATAGGTTAGCTACTTGTGTACGAGCCTGTGTAAGAAGTTTTTCGGCTAGCAGCCCGAGGCCGTGCAGGGATGAAGGATTGCCAAAAAATTCACTTGAGACTTTCACAAATGAGTCTAAAACATCGTTATACGGTCTTGTCGTTGCACTATTATCAAAATAAATCATCTTTCAAACACCTCACCTTTGCAGGACTAAATCTTACCACAAAGTTAATTAATTTAAAAAACTTTTGTGATAGACAAATAAAAACCGATTTGCCACTTAGCAGCATAATCGGTTTAAGGTTTAATTATTGCTTTCCTACTGTTGCCTTGATTTTTTTCAAGACTCCTGGGTCAATCGATTCAAGGGAAGCAGCTGCCTGTTCTAAGGCTTCCTGATACGCAAAATGTCTAAATGCTTGCTCTGCATCAGTAAGTCCCTTCGCAACAGAAGGATACTGACTTCTATATCTATTTCCGTACTGAATCGCCTTTTCAGCAAGCTCCACATTTTCAATTAGTTCAACTGTTGTATTTGTTAATTTTTCAACTGTTAAAACTGCAATCTCCAAATATTGGTTGAGTGCTGATACGTTAAGTGGCTTTTCTTGAAGCTGAAGCTTCACGTTTTGTATACTATCATTTGTGTCTTCCATTAAGAATTTGTAGTCCTCAGGTAATCCCGGAATATTACTTTTTGAGACTAAACGAATTGTTTCCCCTACTTTTTTGGTTAACTCCCTTAGTGTTTCACGCGCTTCGAACTCATCTTTCCTTAGGGCCTGTAACTTAAGAGCGAAACTTTCTTGCTCTTCTTGAATCATTTCTATATGTGTTTTAATCTCCATAAGTTCTTCGCAAAGAACTGTTAGTGCTGTTTCATTAATATTAATTTTTTCCATTAAAATTTCATAGTGCTTAGTAACAACCGCCAGCTGTTTTTCCAAGTGGCGCTGAATTTCAAAGTCACTTTCTGTCAGATGATAGCTTTCTTGAACGTGCTTTACTTCACTTGAAAGTTGCTCATGTTCCTCAAGAACTGAGGATAAAAGTCCACTCATCCCTTTTTCATTTTGAAGGATAAAATGCTTGGCGTTTACTTCTTTTTCCAACAAGTCAAACAGTATATCTATTCGCTCTTTAACTTCACCAATTCCTTCTAGAGCTTCTTCTATTTTTGTCTCTTCAATTAGCCCCAAATACTCAACCAATTTTGCCTGTAAACTTTCGATTTCATTTTCTAGTTGTATATGGCTTAAGTAATAACCCTTTTCGGTCATTTCACGATATCCATCAAGAATATCAGACAATTGAGATGGAATAAGAGATTGACACTCTATTAACAGCTGAGGAATTACTTCCATATTATTTTTAACCTGATTTAATTGTTCATGAATTCCTAATACAAGCTCGCGTGCTTCAAGATAGTTACCATTTTCAGTCTTCTCGTCAAATTCGTGAAATTTTTTCGTGGCGTCCTCAAGTTGAGCTTCTAAGTATTTTTCTGACTTTCCAAAGCTATGTCGATGAGCAAGCAGCGTTTTTTTGGTTTCCCGATACAATTCCTTTAACTGCTCAATTTCAATCCTGTTCTTTTCTTCGCTTCCAACAAGCTCATGAAGTTGTTCAACAATTTTATTAATCTCATCTTCGGTTGACTGTAATTTAGCATTGATTTCTTGTTGAATTGTTTTTGCTTTATTAAAGCGGTATTTATCAATAAATTCTTCAGCGTCAAATAACATCTCTTCCAGATCTGGCAATTTAACCGTTACGATATCATCCCATTGATTACGCCAGCCCTCGAATAACTCCTCGGTTTGCCCGGTCATATTTAATTGTTTTACCTTTGACATTTCATCCAAAATCGGCCGGTTAAACAAATCAATCTTCCATGCTTCTAACCTGTCCATTTCTTTAAAATATTTTTTCTTTATAAAATATCCCAATACGAATAAGGCTAGTAGCAGGATAATAAACCCAATAAAATATGTCACGTTCAAGCCCCCTGTTTCAAAACACTTCATTTAAATCGATCAAGCTCAAGTTTACTAATCTATTAAAATCATCATAATTCGGTAAAGTTCAATGCCTCTATGATACCATGTAACCGACATTTTTTGACCAGTAATTTCAATTTTTTTGTAAAAGAAATTTTAATCAACTATTTTATGACAAAAATCTTTGTAAAAGATGATAAACATTAAACGCCAAATGAAAAAGCACTTGCTGTGGAAATATGATTCCCAGCAAGTGCTTACCTTTTATAATCTTTAGTGTTCTCCAATTACAGGATGGCCTCTTTCTTTTCTATTATTTTAGTTGCGAGCGTGTTTTCGATCCAATTATTAATTTCCTTAAGATACTTTTGTTCAAAAAACCTTTCATTTGGAAAAATATACAATACCTCTCTTAGATAATGAGCATTTATAAAAGGCATCATCAGTAGGCCTTTGTATTGGATGATTAAATAAGCAATTGAATGAGGCCGAAATTCCTTCCTTTCGAAGCCTTTTTCAAACATCTTTTGAAAATAATATTTCTCCTTTAATGCATAGGTAGACATAATTTCTCTGACCATTTGAGAATCCATCGACATTTCTCGGTATACGAAGCTTGTAAGTTCAATATTTTCACATTGATAGTGGAGTAAGTCGGCTGTAATCCGTTTTAGACATTCCTTTACGCCTGTATCCATTATAGAAAACTTTTCCTCAATAATACTTAGATATCGCTCAAAAAAGTAAGTAAAGCAATATTCTAATAGCCCAAGCTTATTCTCAAAATGGTAAGCGATGGTTGCTGAATTTACTTTTGCAGCGGCAGCGATATCACGTATCGATGTTCCAGCATATCCATTTGAATTAAACAGCGATATCGCCGCTTTCACTATTTCCTCTTTAGAATCCTTTTTCATCGTACACCTCCTGAAACTCTCTGGCTATTGGTCCTTACTATAACAATTCTTCTCTGATTGATTGATTCCTTCATTAAATTATCGACAAAGTATGCTCTTTTTCTTGACAGTTTGATAAAATAAATAAGAATTTTAATAAGGAAGGGGTGAAAAAACATGTTTAATGTCGAAATGTATAAAGGAAGCCGCGAAGAAAATTACGAATTGGTAAAAAAACAATTACAGGCCCTTCTTCATGGAGAAAATAATTTGATCGCGAATCTTAGCAATACTTCTGCATTATTAAATCAGTTTCTTGATCGAATAAACTGGGTTGGCTTCTATTTAATGGATGAGAACAACGAGCTCGTATTGGGTCCTTTCCAAGGACTTCCTGCTTGTGTCCGCATCCCTGTGGGTAAAGGGGTTTGTGGAACATCCGCACAAAAAATGGAAACCATTCGCGTAGAAGACGTTCATCAATTTCCTGGACACATCGCCTGTGATGCAGCCTCTAATTCCGAAATCGTTATTCCGCTAATTAAGGATGGAAAATTACTTGGGGTCTTAGACATTGACTCACCAGAGAAAAATCGCTTTGATGAACTGGACCAAGAGCAGCTGGAAGAAATCACAGCCATTCTCGTCAATCATTTGTAAAAATAAAAACTCGCCGCGGCGAGTTTTTTATATTTTTTCAAGCGCTTGTTCTAAATCCTCTTGTATATCCTGCCATGCTTCAAGGCCTACAGACAGGCGGAGTAATGTATCGTCAATTCCCATTTTTCTTCGTTCTTCTTCTGGAACAACAGCATGCGTCATTGTTGCTGGGTGCTGTATTAACGTTTCAGCATCTCCTAAACTTACTGCTATTTTTATCAATTGTAATTGATTCATAAATAATTGAGCTGTTTCTTTTGTTCCTTTTACCGAAAACGAAATGACTCCCCCAGGTTTTTTCATTTGTTTATGGATAATCTTATTATCCTCTTTATAATCACTATTGCCAGGAAAATAGAGCTTCTCTACTTTTGGATGATTTCGTAAAAATTCAACGATCATATTAGCATTATCACAATGCCGGTCCATCCTAACAGGAAGCGTTTTTAAGCCCCTCAATAAGAGCCAGGCATCGAACGGAGAAATTGTACCGCCATTATCTTTTTGTGTTGTTCTCGAAACATGTTTAATAAAGTCACCTTTTCCTGCCACAATTCCAGCAATGACATCACCGTGACCACAAATATATTTTGTTGCACTATGAATAACAATATCACAGCCGAAGCTTATAGGAGTTTGTAAATAAGGGGAGCAAAACGTATTGTCTACCACAACGGGGATATCATGTTTTCTGGCAATACTTGCAACTAATTCTAATTCAACTAGTTTCATGGTAGGGTTGATTGGGGTTTCAATATAGATACAGGCAGTATTTGGACGAATCTGTTCTTCCAGCATTTCTTTTGAAGCCATTAACGAAAATTCATGGTTGATGTTATACTTTTCTCTTAATAATTGTAATAATCCAAACGTACACCCATATAGACCTTGTGAACACAGGATGTGATCACCTGATTTAGTTAAAGCAGTTAGCACAGCCGAGACTGCTGCCATCCCTGATGAGAATGCCAAGGCTGCTTCACCTTGTTCCAGCTTCGCCATTCGGTCTTCGAGAATTTTTACCGTTGGATTTCCTAAACGGGAATATATAAATCCTTCTTCATGACCAGCAAATCTTCTTTCCCCTTGTTCTGCCGTTGAAAAGGTGAATGTGGAAGTTTGATAAAGGGGAGGGACTAAACTTCCTTGGTGTTCATCGGAACGATACCCAGCGTGAACGGCTTCCGTTTCAAAGCGAAAATTATCATTGCCCATTCTGAATCCTCCTATATTGTAAACGCCGTCATTATTATCTATTTCTATATCCTATTCATTTCCTTAAATTAACTTGACACATTGATGAATAAAATTATATAATATCCTTTGTGTAAAATAACTGCAGCCTATGTGAACACGTGAATGGTCTCATTTTGTTCCTCATGAGTCATATTTACTTATGATGGTGCATCTGGTAACCCTCTGCTGCTAGGGCGAAGGTGCATGAAAACAAAATGGCTATCATTGATGTTTCATAACGGTTTTTATTTTACCAAAAAATAAAAACACTAAGGAGGAGTCATTCATGGCTCGTTATACTGGCTCAAGCTGGAAAATTTCTCGTCGTCTTGGAATCTCTCTAAGCGGCACAGGTAAAGAATTAGAAAAGCGTCCTTACGCTCCAGGACAACATGGTCCTAACCAACGTAAGAAGCTTTCTGAATACGGATTGCAATTACAAGAGAAGCAAAAGCTTCGTCATATGTATGGAGTAACTGAGCGTCAATTCCGTAACCTATTTGTTAAAGCTGGTAAATTACCAGGCGTATACGGTGAAAACTTCATGATTCTTCTTGAATCACGTCTAGACAACCTTGTCTACCGTTTAGGTTTAGCTCGTACTCGTCGTGCTGCTCGTCAATTAGTTAACCACGGCCACATCGTAGTTGATGGATCACGCGTTGATATCCCATCATACAGCGTAAAGCCTGGTCAAACTATTGGTCTTCGTGAAAAATCACGTAACCTTGATGTTGTTAAAGAAGCAATCGAAGTAAACAACTTCGTACCTGACTATTTAACATTTGATGCAGACAAGCTTGAAGGTACTTTCACTCGCTTACCTGAGCGTTCTGAATTACCGGCTGAAATTAACGAAACTCTTATCGTTGAGTTCTACTCTCGTTAATAGGTTCAAAATAAAAAACCGTGCCATTTCTTGGCACGGTTTTTTATTTGCTTTTTATCCACTTAGTTGCTCTAGAGTATAAGAACCCAATTAAGATGTATAGAATGACCACCACTGCAGCAGTCCCGATGCGTTCTGCTAACACCCCGTCAGCATATAGGACTGGGCCAAGTCCAAAGAAAGTAACAAGTAATAGGAGAATGATAAAAATAGCATGGATGAGAAACTTCATAATAGTACCTCCAAAAACTTCTTCTTATAATATATAACGGTGTCGCTTCATTTAAAGTTACAAAAGTTTAAATATATTTCTGTCACTCTATTGAGACTATTCCACTTGACCGAATGATTTCATTTTTTCTTTTTGAGGCAAGAGGAACCTCCTCACTTGACCGAAAATTTTCTTTTTTTCTTTTTCAGGCAAGTGGGGCCACTCTCCCCCGACTCCCACCAAATCTTGTACGAACAAATACAATTATAAGAAAACCGACCCAAATTAAGGGCCGGCTATCAAATAATTAATATCTAATTAACGTATATTTCTTCTTACCTCTTCGAATAATTGTAAACTGACCTTCAATACGGTCAGAATCCTGTAATTCATAGGATGTATCTGTGATTCTTTCTCCATTGACTGTAACTGCACCATTGGTAATGTCTTCGCGTGCCTGGCGCTTAGATGGAGAAATCTTGGCAGCTACTAATAAATCAACTAAGTTGCCATCTGTATCTGCTGCATTAAACGAAGGAACATCTTTGAACCCCTGCTCGATTTCTGAAGCAGATAGGCTTCGAACATCTCCGCTAAATAATGCTTCAGTAATTTTTATCGCCTGCTGTAGAGAGTCTTCACCATGAATCAGGCGTGTCATTTCCTCTGCTAATGCCTTTTGTGCTTTACGTAAATGTGGTTCTTCTTGAACAGAATTTTCAAGTGCATCGATTTCCTCGTGGGATAAGAACGTAAAGTACTTCAGGTATTTCACAACATCCGCATCCGCAGTGTTAATCCAGAACTGGTAGAATTCATAAGGAGTCGTCTTTTCTGGATCCAGCCAAACTGCTCCGCCCTCAGTTTTTCCAAATTTTGTTCCGTCAGCTTTTGTAACAAGTGGAATGGTTAATCCAAAAGCTTTGGCTCCCTCTGGTTGCATTTTTCGAATTAATTCTAGTCCAGATGTGATATTGCCCCATTGGTCACTGCCGCCAATTTGTAGTTTACAATTATGAGTCTCGTATAAGTGATTGAAATCCATCGCTTGAAGAATTGTATAGGTAAATTCCGTAAATGAAATTCCTGATTCCAATCTAGAAGAAATGGTATCCTTTGCAAGCAAATAGTTTACTCCAATATGCTTGCCAATGTCCCTTAAAAAAGTAATAACATCCATCGATTTTGTCCAATCATAGTTATTTACCATGACTGCACCATTTTCGCCATCAAATTCAAAAATAGCTGCTAATTGATTTTGGATGCCCTCAGAATTTTTTTGAATGGCTTCCAGACTTTGAAGCTTCCGCTCTTCACTTTTTCCACTTGGGTCACCGATCAACCCAGTTGAACCTCCCACTAAAACAATCGGACGGTGCCCATGCTGCTGAAATCTTCTTAGTGTTAAAAACGGCACCAAGTGTCCGATATGCAAGCTGTTTGCCGATGGATCAGTTCCACAGTATAATGATATCTTTTCACTGCTAATCAAATCTCTTAGGCTCTGTTCATCTGTTTGCTGGTAGATGAGCCCACGCCATGCTAAATCTTGTAATAAATCCATTGTATTTACCTCCAAATTCTCAAAATAACACAAAAAGCGCCCCTGCAAATAATGCAGGGACGCGTAACGCGCGGTACCACCCGGCTTGAGCAAAAAACACTCCAACTCTAAAAAATTAACGGTTTAAACCGTTCTCCACTACTTCTATGTTCACGGAGAAAGCTCTGGGACGTAATTCACTCTTCTATTTGTGTCAGCTTTCACCAGCCGCTGACTCTCTAATAAACAGGGATAGAAGACCTACAGTAGATTCCCTTCAACGCTTGATTATTAAATTTATAACTTATAGAATTTTTACCATATTTTATTTCTGCTGTCAAACAAGAACTGGTAATATCAGAAAAATGTAGAAGTTTGTCATTTTTAGAATCATCATTATGCTATAATATATGTGATTTTAAAAGAGGTGATTCGATGAACGATAAATTTCAAGCGTGGATAGAGAAATTAAAATCCATATCTAACTTGTTTACCCATAAAAAGACAGTAAAAAGTGCACGAATTACGTACCAGGTCTTTTGGAACCTTTTGCTGCTAATTATTACTGTCGTGATTCTTGGGGGAGCTTTTGCAGGGGGTGTGGGTGCAGGTTATTTTGCCTCGCTTGTTAAGGACGAACCTGTCCGGTCTTATGACAGCATGAAAAAGGACATTTATAATTATACGGAAACATCGGACTTATACTTTTCTGATAATGTCTATTTAGGCAAGCTGCGTACAGACCTTGAACGCGAAGAAGTAAAAATTGACCAAGTATCAGATTTTCTAGTAAAAGCAGTCATTGCAACAGAAGATGAATATTTTTATCAACATAAAGGAGTTGTCCCAAAAGCTGTTTTCCGGGCACTATTCCAAGAAGTAACGAATGCTCCCATGCAATCAGGGGGAAGTACGTTAACACAGCAATTAATCAAAAACCAAATCCTAACGAATGAAGTCTCTTTCGAAAGAAAAGCCAATGAAATATTGCTGGCTCTGCGGTTAGAAAAGTTTTTTAGTAAAAAGGAAATTCTTGAAGCTTACTTAAATGTTTCGACATTTGGGAGAAATTCATCTGGTAAAAATATCGGCGGTGTTCAAGCAGCAGCTAAAGGCATATTCGGAAAAAATTCGAGCGAATTGACCCTTCCGCAAGCAGCTTTTATTGCAGGTCTGCCGCAAAGTCCCTTTGGCTATACACCTTTTACGAGGGAAGGTACAATAAAAAACAATTTAGAACCAGGTCTTACCCGAATGAAAACGGTTCTAAAGAGAATGTATGATGGCGGGCATATCACGGAAGCGCAATACGCTGAAGCTTCAGCCTATGATATTACCAAGGACTTTATACCTGCAGGGGACAACCCGCTTGAAAAATATCCATACTTATCATTTGAAATTGAAAAGCGAGCAGTTGATGTACTGACTAATGTATTGGCAAAAAACGACGGTTATGAAGAGAATGATTTAAAGGAAGATGAAAATCTTTTTTATAAATACAAAACTTTAGCCAAGCAAAATTTAAGACAAAATGGATATGAAATTCACACAACCATTAATAAAGATATATATGACGCATTCCAGACGGTAAAAAACAATTACCCTAACTACGGACCTGATAAAGCAGAACAGAAAATTGATCCTGAAACCGGAGAAACAATCACTGTCATGGAGCCGGTTGAGGTCGGTGCTATGCTTATTGAGAATAAGACAGGGAAAATCATCAGTTTTGTCGGCGGACGAGACCATAATAAACAGGAGCTTAATCATGCGACGAGTGCTGTGAGACAAAATGGTTCTACAATGAAGCCACTGCTTGTTTATGCACCAGCGATAGAATTGGGGAAAGCTTCACCAGGCACTCCGCTGCCAGATGTTGCTTTAAGGCTTGATCCAACCAATCCGAAACCTTGGCCAAATAACTATGACAGGCGATATAGCGGTATTACTTCAGCCAGACATGCACTAAAGAAATCTTATAACGTACCGGCTGTAAAACTGTATCGAGATATAATTGACCAGCAGCCAGCAAAATATCTGGAGAAAATGGGCTTTACATCCTTAAGGAGTGAAGATTATTCCAATCTCTCAACCTCAATTGGATCAATGAAAAATGGGGTAACGGTCGAAGAAAACACCAATGCCTTCGGAACCTTTGCAAATGAAGGTAAATTTATTGACGCGTACATGATTGAAAAGATAGTCGATAAAAACGGCAAGACCATTTACCAGCATGAAGTGAAGCCTGTTGATGTATTTAAACCGCAAACAGCGTTTCTAACACTTGACATGATGAGGGATGTAATCAAAAGTGGTACAGCAGCTGGTATAAACAGTAAATTGAAGTTTAGGGCTGATTGGGCAGGTAAAACAGGAACAGGGCATGATTTTCATGACGCTTGGTTTGTTGCTACCAACCCAAATGTAACGTTTGGAATCTGGACAGGGTATGATACACCTAAATCCTTAAAAACCGGTGGCATGTCCTATTCACAGAGAACGAATAATCTGTGGGCTGAATTAATGAATGCAGCTTATGATATTAAACCTGAGTTAATTAACCCTTCTGAATCATTTCCTGTACCAACAGGAATTGTAAAGCGCTCGTTCTGTGCTGTTTCAGGCTTATTGCCTTCAGATGCCTGTGCTAGGGCGGGGTTAGTAGAAAGTGATTACTTTAATGCTGAAAATGTTCCAACAAAACGAGATGACAGCTTGATTGCAGGAAACTATGTGCAAATTGGTGATAAAAAGTATTTAGCATTAGATTCAACACCAAAAGAATTTGCACAACAAGGAGTAATCCTTAATCCAGACTTTATCACACGAATGGTTGGGCCTAATTTCAGCAATACAAGCCAGCTAATTCCGAAAATGGATCGTTGGGGTAAAATCTTAGTTCCAAATGATAAATTAGTTGATAACGGAAAACGGCCAGACGGAGTCAGTCTTTCGTTATCTGGAAAAAATCTGATCTGGTCACCGCCAGCAGATAATGATATTGTTGGCTATCGAGTCTATCAAAACGGAAAAAAGGTCGCGAGTATTATCAGTGGTTCTAGTCTTTCCTATTCAGGTTCGAACGGTTCCTACTATGTAACAGCCGTGGATATCGCAGGGAATGAATCTGGACCATCTAACAAAGTGGATGTTGGTGTTACTGTTACACCTGCACCTGCACCTGAACCTGCGCCCGCAACTCAATAAATGACAATAAAGGAGCTTGGATCACATCCAAGCTCCTTTATTTTTTAGACTCACTTTTTTGATGACTTCTAATTGGATATAATGCCTTTTCGAGGGTAAGCAGGTTTTTTTCGGTTATTTCAGTTTTTCTAGGTATTGGTTTATACATATCATCAGGATCGTCCCAATTCATCGGAAGGATGACTGGTGCTTTTTCTTGCCAATAGTCAATCCAATCCTGCGGTAAACTTCCATAACAATTTGAGTTTTCAGTCATTTCCAACCAAATCAGTGCCCATGCTCTAGGAACAACCCTCCATATGTCATAACCCCCGCCGCCAACTGCAATCCATTTCCCCCCACAATATTGATGGGCAATCTCATGAGCAAGTTTAGGAATTTCACGATAAATTTTCATTGTCGATGATAAATGGGTTAATGGATCATAATAATGGGAGTCTGCACCATTTTGAGTCAGGATTATATCCGGTTTAAAAAACGCTGCTACTTCCTTTATTGATTGAGTATAGACTTGAAGCCAAGATTCATCTTCAGTAAATGCATCTACTGGGATATTAAAAGAATACCCATATCCCTTACCTTGTCCTCTTTCGTTCACATTACCGGTACCAGGAAATAGGTATCTTCCCGTTTCATGGATCGAAAGGGTACATACATCAGGATCATCGTAAAAGGACCACTGAACACCATCACCATGATGGGCGTCCGTATCCACATAAAGAACTCTTGCATTATATTTATTTTGCAGGTATTTAATCGCTACTGAACTATCATTATATATGCAGAAACCAGATGCTTTACCGCGAAAGCCATGATGCAATCCTCCTCCTAAGTGAAGAGAATGAAGTGCCTGTCCTGTCATTACCTGGTCGACGGCCGTTAATGTACCGCCGACAAGCAGAGCGCTAGCTTCGTGCATATTAGGAAATATGGGAGTATCTTCTGTCCCCAATCCATAGTTCTCAGCCACATGTGAAGGCAGCTGCCCATTCCCTGCCATCTTTACTGCGTCAATATAGCTTGGATCATGAACTAAGCTAAGTTCTTCATCTGTTGCCATTCTTGGTGAAACAATCTTCATGTTGTCTAAGGCATTTAACCTATGTAACAAATCAACTGTAAGTTTCAAACGAAACTGATTAAAAGGATGGTTATTGCTGAATCTATAGTTTAACAATTCTTCTGAAAATACAAATGAACAGGTATCGGTCATAGGGAAACACCTGGCAGATTCGGCCATAGAACGTCATAGCCTGATTGTTTTAGATCTTGTATGAGAACAGTAGGATTCATAGTTTGCAATCTTATGACGAGTATTTTGAATTGATCATCCCTTTTGTCAGGGTAAACGAGCACACTCAATATATTGGCTTTGCGGTTCTTTATTATACTAGTAATATCACTAAGCTTTCCTGCGAGATTAGGTACTCTTATTTCAATTTGAGACCCAGGTTGATGGGCACCTGTCAATTCAACGAGGGTTCGGAGTAAATCCGTTTCAGTAACAATACCAACGAGCTTCTGGTTATTTGTAATCGGGAGACAGCCAATTTTGTGTTCATAAAACACTGCGGCTATTTCCTCTACAAAATCAAGGGGATGGCCGGTAATAACATCTTTTTTCATAATGGAGTCGACGGGTTTTTCTAGATCTTCCAAATGTTCGTTTGCACGAAATATAGATGGAGCAGCATCACGAATATCATTTAAGGTTACAATGCCAACAAGCTGTTGATTGGCATCTATGACGGGTATATGCCGGATTTTTTTCGACTCCATCAATCTCATTGTGTCTGCAATTGAAACTTCAGGAGTAACAGTAACAATCTCTGTTTTCATTATTTCTTCTACTAACATCGAATGGCCTCCTCAATTTTATATCAATACATAAATCGATTCATAAAACGAAGTCGATCAAACCTTTGGATTGTCTCTACATCTACCCTTTTACCAATTCTCGCCATCAAACAGTTAGCTGGGTGTGAACAAATCTCTGGATCATCTGTCGCATACCACTCTAGACCGCCCGCATTCATCATTTTCTCCATGATTTTTCGATACTCCCAAACATTTAAGCCTGTTCCCTTCAAATCCCAATGCCAATAATATTCTGTTGTTATAATTAAATAATCCTCCATGGCGTCGTCCATCATAGAAACGGTAAGAAGATTTTTTCCGACCGCACAGCCTCTAAATTTTGGAATAACCTCAATGGCGCCTAATTCAATTAAATTATCCATTTTATCTTCCGACCATCTTTCAAGAGGATCTGGATAAAGGTATGTTACATAGCCAACAATGGTATGGTGATGCCTTGCAATAATAATCCTTCCCTCTTCAAGCTGTGCAATCCCGACTAATGCCTGATGCTGCTGTTCAGGAGGACGAAAAGCGGTAAGATGTTCATGAAATTCATATCCGGCAAGTTTGTCCGAGGAAATCGGACCTTCAATAATTAAGCTTCCATGGGGAGTTTTTAATTCTTTAGCATTGTACGTTTTTTTGTGTTCCATCCCTACACCACCTGAAAAATCATTCGCATATCACTTCTATTATACATAATTTCGCTCAATTATTAGACTCTTTACATAATTTTCTGTCTAGTTAGAAAGCGATGTATCAATTTCTCGCAGATTAAATTTTTTTAAAAATTGAGAATAGTTTCTATTTGTACTATAATAATCTCATACCAGCATAAGGGGGAAATGGAATGAAAGTGGAAAAGCTGCCGGTTATGCAAGGGGAGCATAACTTATCAAATTATGATGAAAAGTACAATTCCTTCAGTTGGGAGGAGACTGAAAGGGAATTCTCCTGGCATGAAACTGGACTTGTTAATATGGCTTATGAAGCCATTGATCGCCATGCAGAAACATTTCGAAAAAATAAGGTCGCACTTTACTATCGAGATAATACAAGAAATGAAAAGTATACGTTCAAAGAAATGAAAGAGCTTTCAAATAAAGCTGGTAATGTCTTAAAAACATACGGGGATATTGAAAAGGGAGACCGCGTATTTATTTTTATGCCACGGTCACCAGAGCTATATTTTACCGTTTTAGGTGCTATCAAGCTGGGAGCGATTGTGGGTCCATTATTTGAGGCTTTTATGGAGGGTGCAGTTCGCGATCGGCTACAAGATAGTGAAGCAAAAGTCTTGGTAACAACACCTGAATTATTAGATCGTGTACCTGTTGATGAATTGCCAGCCTTGAAACACATTTTCCTTGTCGGTGAAAATGTTGAAGAAAATGGTTTGTACATTAACTTTTTAGAAAAATTTGAGGCTGCTAGCAGCCAGCTCCGAATTGAATGGGTAGACCGTACGGATGGTCTTATTCTTCACTATACTTCAGGTTCCACAGGTAAACCAAAAGGAGTCTTGCATGTACATAATGCAATGATACAACATTACCAAACCGCTAAATGGGTGTTGGATTTAAAAGAGGAAGATGTATATTGGTGTACAGCTGACCCTGGATGGGTTACAGGGACTTCCTACGGTATCTTTGGACCTTGGTTAACGGGAACTTCCAACGTAATTGTTGGCGGGCGTTTCAGTCCAGATACTTGGTACAAAATGATTGAAGACTTTGGTGTTACCGTTTGGTATAGCGCTCCTACTGCTTTCCGTATGCTAATGGGTGCCGGAGATGAAATTGTTAAAAAATACAATTTAAGCAGCCTTCGTCATGTCTTAAGTGTTGGGGAACCTTTAAATCCAGAAGTCGTTAAATGGGGCGTAAAGGTATTCAACAAACGAATTCATGATAACTGGTGGATGACAGAAACTGGTGCACAGCTTATTAGTAACTATCCTTGTATGGAAATTAAACCAGGTTCAATGGGTAAACCGATTCCTGGTGTTGTTGCGGCGATTGTTGACGACCAAGGTAATGAGCTTCCGCCATATAGAATGGGGAATCTTGCTATTAAGAAGGGCTGGCCTTCCATGATGTATAAGATTTGGAATAATCCTGAAAAATATGAATCCTATTTTATGCCAAGCGGATGGTATTTTTCTGGAGATTCCGCCTATATGGATGAGGATGGATATTTCTGGTTCCAAGGACGTGTGGATGATGTAATCATGACATCTGGTGAGCGTGTTGGCCCATTCGAAGTAGAAAGCAAACTTGTAGAACACCCTGCTATTGCAGAGGCAGGAGTAATTGGTAAGCCTGACCCTGTACGCGGAGAAATTATTAAAGCCTTCATTGCACTGAGAGACGGCTATGAAGCTTCAGATGAGCTTAAAGAAGAAATTAGGCTGTTTGTAAAAAAAGGACTTGCAGCCCACGCTGCTCCTAGAGAGATTGATTTCCGGGATAAGCTTCCAAAAACAAGAAGCGGTAAGATTATGAGACGTGTCTTAAAAGCATGGGAACTTAACTTGCCAACAGGTGACCTATCTACAATGGAAGATTAAAAAAAGAAGGAAGCGCATCACAATATGCGCTTCCTTACTTTGTCTAGCTCCAGCCCCTGGCCAGGCGCTTCTGCTTTTCTTATTATTTAGTTGATTGGCGGTGCTCGATACGGTGTGGAAGAACGACAGTTTGTTCCTCTACCTCTTCTTTGTTCATTAATTTGGTAAGCAGACGCATAGCCACAGCCCCAATATCGTATAAAGGCTGAACGATTGTGGTCAGCTGTGGGCGAACCATCAATGAAAGCCTAGTATTATCTGATGTAATCACTTCGAAGTCTTCAGGAATTTTATATCCTTTATCTTCGGCACCATGGACGACACCAAGCGCCATTTCATCAGAGCCAACTAGTATAGCAGTTGGTCTATTAGGGGCTTCCAATAATTTATCAAATGCTTCTAAGCCAGAGTCATAGGTGTAATCACCTTCGACAATTAGTGAATCATTATAGTCAATCTCGGCATCTGCCAGCGCCCGCTGATACCCTTTTAATTTTTTATGAATATTTCTCGGCTCCTGTAACGGCCCCACTACAAATCCAATATGCTTATGACCTTTATCAATAAATTCCTTTACAGAGTCATAAACAGCCTGCTCATAATCGATGTTAACAGAAGGAATCTGCTCAGATTCTTCAATAGATCCAGCTAAGACAATTGGCACTGGTGATTTCCCAAATTCTTCAACATGCTCAGAGGTAATGTTTCCACTCATGAACACAATACCATCCACTTGTTTACCTAGCATGGTATTTAACAAATGTAATTCTTTTTCCTTGTTTTGATCGGAATTACTTAAAATAATATTGTATTTATACATGGTTGCAATATCTTCGATACCACGAGCGAGTTCTGCAAAAAAGATATTCGAGATATCTGGAATAACCACCCCAACGGTTGTTGTCTTTTTACTAGCCAATCCCCTTGCCACTGCATTTGGACGGTAACCAAGTCTATCAATGACTTCTAAAACCTTTTTTCGAGTAACTGGTTTTACATTTGGATTTCCATTAACTACACGTGAAACGGTTGCCATCGAAACATTTGCTTCCCGGGCAACATCGTAAATTGTAATATTCACGTTTTAACACTCTCCTTAAACACGAAACGTATTTTTCTTATTTTACAGCATTTTTCAATGATTTAGTCATTGTGAGAAAATATACAAACTTTTATATGTATTTAATCATACGATAAGTCCAAACAAGTCGCAATGATATATGTTCTCATTTTCACTATATTTTCATTTTTTAATAAAAAAAAAGACCTTCCACAAGGTCTGCAGTTGGTCTTTCTAACCTATTTAAACCCTAACTAAATTGGAAGCAAGCAATTCATTATAGAAAGTATTAAACTGATCAAGATTCATTTGCTGCTGAGCATCTGAAAGTGCTACTGCTGGATCTGGATGAACCTCAGCCATAACCCCATCTGCGCCAATCGCAAGTGCTGCTTTTGCGCAAGGAAGTAATAGGTCTCTGCGGCCAGTTGAGTGCGTTACATCCACCATGACCGGTAAATGAGTTTCTTGTTTTAGAATCGGTACAGCAGAAATATCTAACGTATTTCTAGTTGCACGTTCGTATGTTCGAATTCCACGTTCACAAAGAATAATTTGCCCATTTCCTTGTGCCATAATATATTCAGCAGCATTAATAAACTCTTCAATCGTAGCTGCAATACCTCTCTTTAAAAGGACCGGTTTATTTACTGCACCTGCAGCTTTTAATAATTCGAAGTTTTGCATGTTACGTGCACCAATTTGAATAACATCGATGTAATCGATAGCCATCTCAATATCAGCTGGATTAACAATCTCACTAATTACAGCCATATCATACTCGTCTGCCACACGCTTTAAGATTTTTAATCCTTCAACTCCTAAACCTTGGAAGTCATATGGAGATGTTCTTGGCTTATAAGCACCGCCACGCAGAAGCTTCAAACCTTTTTCTTTCATTGCTTTTGCTACAGTAGCGACTTGTTCATAAGACTCGACAGCACATGGACCGAAAACAAAATGCTGTTTTCCGTCTCCAACCGTTTCACCTTTTAAGTTGACGATTGTGTTTTCAGGTTTCTTCTTTCTAGAAACAAGAAGTGCTTTTTGGTGATCATCTTTTTGCAAATCTAAACCAGCCTTAAAGATTTCCTTAAATAAATGGTCGATTGTCGCATTGTCAAAAGGTCCATCATTATGTTCTTTAATAACATCAAGCATTTTTCTTTCACGAACAGGATCGTATTTGTATACACCTTGACTTTCTTTAGCCTTCCCAATCTCTTGGACAAGTTGAGCTCTTTCATTGATTAGTTTCAACAATTCTAAATTTAAATCATCGACACGTGTCCTTAAGGTTTCCAAATTACTCTTGCTCATTTTTTGTCCCCCGTCCTTTCAATAGCGTGACAGAATGATTGCAGAATAACTAAATACTGTCAGCTAGCTCCCTTAAATATAAATTTTTTTATTATTCAATAATTAGGCTTTATTATATCTGATAAGAGCTTTTTTGTCACCATTTTTCTTTAATGATTAAACGCTTTTAAGCGCTAAAGTAAATCATATTATAATAAATCATTGTATGCTTGATAGGAAAAAAAAGTACTATAAATTTTCATTAGTTGCAGAGTTTAAAGATTTGTTTGTAATCTTCCAATGAGAAGCATTCCAAACTGGTTCACCTTCCTTAATCAATAGTGCCTGAGGAGATTCATGTTTAATCTCGAATTTCTCAGCAATTTCATTTGATAAAGGACGTGCATCTTGCACTGCTAGATAATATGTTGGTATACTTTGATCCCCATCTGAATATTTTTCATACTCTTGATAAGCTGCATGACTAATCGGACAAGTTAGACTATGTTTTAAGATAAAAAATTTGTCCTCTTGCTTTAATAACTCTTCAAATTGTTCTAATGTATCAATTTTTTTCAACATATTGTTTCCTCCAATATAATAAACGGTGAAGTCATTCTATCACTTCACCGTTTTTGATACAAATAATTGAATTATTTATTTATACATTCTCTCAATGTGTTACTTTATTTTCTTCCTCATCAAAGGCTTTTTTTGCTTCTTCTAACTTTTTCCTTATTGAAAGCTCATCAGCAGAATCTTCACTAGCTGCTTTTGGCACACCACCGATAGGAATATAATTATCTTCCTCAACATCCACTGGTGCCTTTGTCTTATTCATAAGTTGGACCGTTTTTTCCTTTATTGCACCCGCTTGGTTGTTAAGTGTACTTCGAAGCTCTCTCCCGGTTTTAGGGGCTAAGAAAATGGCTGCCGCTGCACCTACTAGACCGCCAACAAGCGCCCCTAACAAAAAACTGCTGGATGAGTCTTCACTTTTATTTTGGTTTGTTTCTCGTAATTCATAATCTTTACTGCTCATAACCGGATCCTCCCTTATACAAAAAATTTAATGCGACCTAACTCTCTTAATCTCCACAACATGACTTTCTTTTTTTTCCTGCCTTTTAGCATTCCATTTATCTTTTAATTCAAGGAAAACGTTACCCCATTGGACTATTTGAGAAATTTTTTCTTTATTTTCTTCTACTTGAATATCAAAAGATTCAGTTAGCGATTTTAATGTGCCATTGAATTTATTCACCGTTGTCCCGACATTTTTTACAGCAGACACAACACTATTTAAATTCTCAGATTTCTCCTGAATATCTTCTGCTAGTGCATTGGTTTTCTGTAAGAGTTCAGTCGTTTCTTTGGTCACTCCATCCAGTTGTTTTTCTAATCCTGTTAATGTGTTGGATACGCTTGAAAGAGTGGTTTGAAGTGAGTTAAGCGTTTTTGCTAAATAGATGACTAGCACTAAAAATGCAATCGCAATTAAAGCGACACTTAAGTACAAAATAATTTCCATATGTTTTTACCTCCGCTTTTATACCTTATGTATTACCTATCTGAGGCTGTGTTAAACCTAAATAAGTATCTCTTACTACTTCAATATGATTGTCTCATTTTCCTGCAGTAGATTACAATACGTTTAACTATTATCTTGATTATTTCTCACTTTTTAATGGAATCGGTTACAATAGAGAATGTATTACATTTTTGTTGGAGGGATAAACATGAAGGATCCACGCATTGAAAAACTAGCAAAAAATTTAATCAACTACTCGGTAGAACTGCAAAAAGGTGAAAAGGTATTAATTGAAAACTTTGGTCTGCAGCGCGAGCTTGTTACAGCACTTGTTAAGGAAGCTTACTTAGCTGGTGGATATCCATTTGTCCTTTTAAAGGATCAACAAGTAGATCGTGCGTTATTACTAGGTGCTCAGGAAGAACAATTCAATATGATAGCTGATTTTGAAGCAAATGTTATGAGCAAAATGGATGCATACATAGGACTGCGCTCCGGTGATAACATCAACGAGCAGGCGGATGTTCCAGACGATAAGATGAAAATTCATGGAAATACGATTGGTAAAAAGGTGCATCGCGATATTCGCGTACCTAAAACAAAATGGGTTGTCCTCCGTTACCCTACATCAAACATGGCTCAGCTGGCAAAAATGAGCACAGAGGCATTCGAAGATTTCTATTTCGATGTTTGTAATTTGGATTATGGAAAAATGGATAAAGCTATGGACAGCCTTGTAGAATTGATGAACCGGACAGATAAAGTTCGTATCACAGGACCTGGAACAGACCTTACCTTCTCTATAAAAGATATCCCTGCAATAAAGTGTGCAGGTCACGCAAATATTCCTGATGGAGAGGTATATAGTGCCCCTGTACGTGATTCAGTCAACGGAGTGATTACGTATAATACCCCTTCTCCCTACCATGGTTTTACTTTTGAAAATGTAAAGCTTACATTTAAAGACGGGAAAATCGTTGAGGCAGTTGCCAATGATACGGAGAGAATCAATAAAATATTTGATACCGATGAAGGAGCACGCTATGTGGGAGAATTTGCTATCGGCGTAAACCCATACATCTTAAACCCAATGCAGGATATCTTATTTGATGAGAAAATCGCAGGCAGCTTCCACTTTACACCAGGTCAATGCTATGATGAAGCCTTTAACGGAAACCATTCAAATATTCATTGGGATATGGTTAACATTCAGCGTCCAGAATATGGCGGCGGTGAAATCTACTTTGATGATGTGTTAATCCGTAAAGACGGTCTTTTCGTTATTCCTGAACTAGAAGGACTTAACCCGGAGAACTTAAAATAGAAAAGCGGAAGCGCCTTCGGAACAAGCACAGCTTGTTCCTGCGAGGATTAATCTAAGGAGCTTTCCTTAGTGCCCAGGGGCGACAGGCATAAGACGAGCCGAAAAGAAGGTTGTTCTTTACCTTCTTGTCGGCTTGGCTTATGACCCCGAGCCCCTAGGCGCTGGAGCTAGACAAAAAAAAAAGGATGTCAGCTGGACTGACATCCTTTCTTTTTTTATAGGGTTAGCTGGTTTTCATACAATTCTTGGAATTTTTGAATATCTCCTGCACCCATAAAAATAATAACGCTATTTTTATGTTTCTCTAGCAGAGATGTATTTTCTTCCAATAAAATTTCTGCACCTTCAATTTTTGTTTGAAGATCTTTTATCGTCAGCTTTCCATGATTTTCTCTGGCAGAGCCGAAAATTTCACACAAGTACGTTTTATCTGCAAGTCTTAAGCTTTTTGCAAAATCCTCAAGAAAAGCCTGCGTTCTCGAAAACGTATGGGGCTGAAACACGGCTACAATTTCTCGATCAGGGTATTTTTGATTGGCTGCATCGATAGTTGCTTTAATTTCTGTAGGATGATGGGCATAATCATCAATCAAAATTTGTGACCCAATTCTTTTTTCCGAAAATCTCCTTTTTACACCTTGGAAGGTGTCCAATTGTTGTTTAACAATCGAAACATCAATTTCTTCATAGTGGCATACCCCAATAACAGCAAGCGCATTTAACACACTATGCTCACCGAATGTAGGAATTGTAAAGGTATCATAAAATGTATTACGAATAAAAACATCAAATGTTGTACCAGTAGTACTTTTTACAATATTTTTGGCTTGGTAGTCATTTTCCTCACCAAAACCATAAAACAATACAGGGACTTTTGCCTGGATTTTTTGAAGTTGCTCATCATCCCCGTACGCGAATATCCCCTTCTTAACTTGGACGGCCATTTCTTGAAATGCTGAAAAAACATCATCAATATTGGCAAAGTAATCCGGGTGATCAAAATCTATATTTGTCATGATCGCATAGTCAGGAAAATAAGACAAAAAGTGTCTTCTGTATTCACATGCTTCAAAAACAAAATACTTCGAGCCTTCTTCGCCATTACCTGTACCGTCACCTATCAAGAACGAAGTCGGCTTTGCCCCTTTTATTACATGGGCAAGCAGTCCTGTTGTGGACGTTTTACCGTGTGCACCGGTTACGGCCACACTTGTAAAATTTTGCATAAAATCGCCTAAAAATCGATGGTAACGAATAATCGGCAGCCCGAGCTTCATAGCCTCTTGAATTTCCTCATGGGTATCAGGAAATGCATTTCCAGCAATAATAGTCATCCCCGGTTTGATGTTTTCTTTTTGAAAGGGGAGAATCTTTATTCCTGATTTTTCAAGGGCCAGTTGAGTAAAAAAGTGCTTTTCGACATCGGAGCCTTGTACATCGAAATTCATATCATGGAGAACTTGCGCTAATGCACTCATTCCTGACCCCTTTATACCTACAAAATGGTAAATAGTCATATAAAGAACCTCCAACCAACGTCTATCTGTAAAACAGTATATGACATCTATCTTGAAATGCTAATTTTTAAAGCGAAAAGCGTAAGCGCCTTGCACAGGGGCGACAGGCATAAGACAAGCCGGCATGAAGGTTGCTCTTTAACCTTCTTGACGGATTGGCTTATGACCCCGAGCCCCTAGGCGCTGCAGCTAGACAATACTAAAACGCACTGTCGCTTTAGCTTGGTAACGAACAAAAGTTTAAAAGTGATTCACATTTAAGTATTATATCATTGTTCATCAATAAAAACTATTTGATACTTCATTAACACTATATTTTTTGTTTTTTCTTAACAAAGAATACCTTGGATTAGTTCATTGAACCAGTATCTTGCAAGGACTCCAAGTCTTCCAATGTAATCAAGACTTCGCGTGGCTTGCTGCCGTTAGCACTGGTTATAAAACCATTCGATTCGAGCATATCCATTAATCTTGCTGCCCGGTTATAGCCGATTTTAAATCTCCTTTGTAAACTTGAGGTAGACGCCAGTCCTTGTTCGATAATAAATTCACATGCTTCGTAAAACAGCTCATCTTCGTCCTCTGTTACCTGTGTCTTTTTTAATAGTTCTTCTTGTTGAAACAAGTAATCTGGCTCACGTTGATTTCTCACGTGCTCGACCACAAGGTCAATTTCCTCATCAGAAACAAAAGTTCCTTGGAGACGGACCGGTTTTGAAGAGCCATTCTCTAAAAAGAGCATATCTCCCCGGCCAAGTAATTTTTCGGCACCACTTATATCTATAATGGTGCGGGAATCAACCTGTGAAGATACAGAAAAGGAAATCCGAGTTGGAATATTGGCTTTTATTAATCCAGTAATGACGTCGACTGATGGTCTTTGAGTTGCCACAATTAAATGAATTCCACATGCCCTTGCTTTTTGAGCAATTCTGCAAATCGCTTCTTCGACATCTGCAGGTGACACCATCATTAAGTCCGCTAATTCATCAATAATAATCACAATAAAAGGAAGTTTATCAGAGTATTGTTTATGCTTGATAGCGAGCTCGTTAAAACGGTTTATGTCGCGAACACCGGAATGTGCAAATAACTCATATCGTCTTTCCATTTCCTCCACAGCCCATTTTAAGGAAGCGGTGGCTGCTTTTACATCCGTTATAACTGGACTAACTAAATGTGGAATTCGATTATAGGGTGCAAGTTCTACCATTTTAGGGTCAATCAATAATAGCTTTAAATCTTCCGGACTTGCTTTAAATAATAAACTTACTAAGATTGTATTAATACAAACACTCTTACCAGATCCTGTTGCTCCCGCTATTAAACCATGTGGCATTTTCTTTAAATCTGTAACAATCGGTTTTCCGGAAATATCTAGACCGAGTACCGCTGTCAATGGAGAAGCAGATTCACGAAATACTTGACTCTGTATAATTTCATTAATTAACACAGGACGTGATTTTTGGTTCGGTACCTCAATACCTATCGTATGTTTACCTGGTATAGGTGCTTCAATTCGTATATCTTTGGCAGCTAAACTTAGTTTAATATCATCACTAAGATTTGTAATTTTGTTTACTTTAACCCCGGGCTCAGGCTGTACTTCAAAACGAGTCACTGCTGGTCCTTGTGTAACATTGACAACACTCGCACCAACATTAAAATTCTGAAGTGTCTGGTTTAATAGTTCCTCTTGGTACAGCAGCCATTCTGTATCGTCTTCTACTATAACAGGTGGTTTTAATAGGTTCATTTTTGGAAACTCATATAAACCTATTTCTGATTCTACTATCGATTCCTCCATTACGATGTGGCTGGCAGGTACTGATTCAACTTTGAGCTCAGGTTGAACTGTTACCGGATTCTTAGCAAGCACTTCAACTTTTGGAAGGTCTTCGATAATCTCCAATGAGTCTTCAAGATTGTCCGGCTTTCTCTTTAATTCCGGAGTTTCCTCCTTAACCTTTTCTTTGTCATCAAGCAAAGATTTTCTTTTTCTTTCTTCCCACTTTACCTTATCCTGTTTCAGCATCATTACATTAAACGGAAGATGGGACCTTTTTCGAGTCGGTGCGCCGCTAGACTCATCCGTTTTTTCTACTGGCTTAGGATCATTTACTGGAAAGTCCTCATTATCCTTGATTTCTTCAAATGCAGCAACTGTCGGTTCAGTTACAGCAACTGCCAGCTCAGATACAGCAACTGCCGGCTCAGATGCAGCAACTGCCGGCTCAGATACAGCAACTGCCGGTTCGGATTCAGTAACTGCCGGTTCGGATTCAGCTAATTCCATTTCAGGCATAGGCGCTGGCTCTGATTCCTGAATAATTGAAACTAATAACTTATTAGATTCATCCATTAAGAAACGGCTTAACTCATGCTCGACAATGCGATCTGAAGATTTATCAGGTCTTTTAAATCCATAAATAGGTGAAGGAATTTCCGTCAGCTGGAATGGCTTTTTCTTAATTGGCGGTGAAATTTTGTTAGCTTCTGTCCTAGACCTTGAATCTGAGCTGCTAATTGTCGAACTTCTGATTTCTGATCCCTTTCCATCAGCCCCCTGCTCGAACTTCTTTGAACGAATGTTTTTTTTAGGTATGACAGTTGGAACCTCCGGCTGCACATTTAACTGTTCTCGTTTTCCTTTAGGATACTGATAGGAGATTTTTGTATCCAGATGATAACTACCCTCATTTATTTTATGTGGCAGTGGTCTTTCCAGCGGCTTCTTATGTATTTCATATTCAGCATATTCATCCTGTTTGTCCTTTATAAACTTTTGAATAAAGTTTTGGATCCAACTCAAAACTATCACTCTTTCTACTATTTCTATCACTCTATTTTAACAGGTATTATTATTTTTTCGACAAAAAATCTAAAGATAAGCAAAAAAGACCACTTACCGTGATCCTTTGCCATCTTGATTTCGCGTCTTACCTAAGATAAAAATTGGTTCTAATTCTCCGTCCTCATACAAAAATGATAACGCTGTTATTGGAACACGTCCATTAGCAAAGAAACTCATTGCCATTTGTGCTAAAACATCATACCCCGTATTGTTTTGGATATCTGCAATAATTAAAACATCCTGATGTGGGACAGCAAGAACCATTGTCCCTGTAATTTTTTTCTGCATTTCATTTAAAAAGCCTTTGTTTAATATTCTGCTTGCATCATATCCGTCGTTTGAATTAAGAAAATAAAACGTATTACCTGCTACTTGATCTACTTTCAAGGATGTCTTTAGAGACCTTACATTAAACAAGGCAATTTCTTTAATGCGGCTTGCCTGCCATCCCTCTTTTTCCATGATACGTGAATCAATTAATCGGTAAGTTGTCCCCATGTCATACGCATAATAAATTTTTGTCTCTGCAGTGTGCTCCTCCGTTAAAAAAGCAACACCTTCTTCTGATTCGATAGGAAACGAAGTGGAACGAATAACCGGAAAAATCTTTTTCTCATGGTCAGTTAACTGGACGGTATCCGTCATAGCTCTTAGTCCCTCTTCTACATAATAAACCACTTCATCAATTGCCTTTTCCTTCTCAGAATGCCACTTTGCAACAATACCACCTAGAGTGATAGTGATTCCTTTTCCAAGTGATTTATTCTCAATTCGTAACTGATCCTTTTCACGATCATATGTGATTTTTCGATCATCCGCAGCTAAGCGTGCCTCTAATTCTTTTTTCATTTTAATGCTATCCATCTTCATTGGTATCCCTCCAGACTACCCACCAATTGTACATTAAAAAATCCTCCATCTCAAAAAAGATGGAAGATTGGACTGAACTATTTTAGACCGTTAATAAATCCTTCGATCTCCTCTTGTGTTTTCCGATCCTTACTTACAAAACGACCAAGCTCTTTCCCATTTCCAAAGGCAATAAAACTAGGAATACCGTAAACGTCTAATTGTTGGCATAACTCTATGAACTGATCCCTATCAACATGAATAAAGGTAAATTCACTGAACTTATCTTCTATCTCTGGGAGTATAGGCTCAATAATTCGACAATCCGGGCACCAGTCTGCAGAGAACATAAAAATAGTCTTTCCTCCATCACGGAGTTGCACAAACTGCTCCATAGACTCTAAGTTTTTCAAATGTAATACCCTCTTTCCTTATTTTTCATTTACAATCGACTTTACCATTTGTGTCATCACCGCAGCCTCATTTTTCATGCTGCTAGTTTTAATCAAAGATGTAATTTTCGTTCCGCCAATCCCGATCGTCATTTCATTCAAATCTTCTTCTAGCTTCTTTATAATCAAGTATCCAAACTGATCATTTTTTTTAAATTGTTCATTAATGTCCAGGTCTTTATTTTGTGCAATGGTTGATTGATAAACTACATCGCTCACTTTATTTTCTTGCGGATTATTAAAAAGTATATATTGTTTAGACCCATTTTTTAAAATGATATTATTAGCTGATTCATCTTCAATTTCATAACCAAATGGTAAATAAAAGTTAATATCTCCACTTTTTTTATTTGGTTTTTTCGCTTTTTCATTAAGTGCTTCTTTTACTGTTTCAATCGTTTCATTGCTTTCTGCTTTAAAGTTCGATTTGCCACAGGCACTTAGTAAGAGTATAGATAAGATAATCATCAAACCGGCATTAAAGAATTTCATCTTTCTTCGCCTCCTATATGACATTTGTCCTATCTATATCATACCTTCCACAATATTCATTAGACAAGTGATTTGTCGATTATTGTTGTCGAAAAACAAAGAAATCTTTTATTAAAAGCTAAAATTTCTTTTTTGCATCCTTTTGATAGTGATATTGACCAACCAAGAGGTTCATGATATGCGAAAACATTTCTGAACGGCTAATCAATCCATTGGTAAAGATACCAATAGCACCTTCATTTTTTCGGACGTTTTTCTTCTTAGCATAGTCATCCATGACGGGACCTAGTTCTTCTCCCGCCCTTAAACGTGCTGAAATCTCAACGGGAAGTAGTAACCTGGCACCGCCGGCAATAATGGGCTCCCTATTTTTTGAGGCTAGCGCCCCCCAATTGCATAATAGTAAACCTTGTTCAGACTCCTGGACTCCGCCTTCCAGCCCGATTCCTATATCCCCGTTGCCCGCTTCCAAAGCACCAACAGCACGATTGATTGCACCTTTAATGGTCTCCTCATCTGAAAAGGGTTGTTCACTAACACCTGAAGGGATATCCAATGAAAGAAACTCCATTTGTTGATTGTCAAAGGCATTTTTTACCGCAGCCACCTTAGCAGGATTTTTAGAACCTATCATAATTCTCATTCTATATCTCTCCAATTCCACATTAAAAAGAAGGCAATTAAATGCCTCCTTAATTTTTTTCATTAGCTGTTTGATTTGATGGTATCTACTGTTGTTTGGTCACACGCTTTAACAAGTTTTACGATTAATTCTTTGGCAGCTGCATAGTCATCGATATGAATCATAGAAGCATGTGTATGAATATAACGAGAACAAATACCGATTACGCCGCTTGGAACACCTTCATTGGATTGATGAACGCGCCCTGCGTCCGTTCCACCTTGTGAAACAAAATATTGGTAGGGAATTTTATTTGTTTCAGCAGTATCTAGAATAAACTCTCTCATACCGCGGTGAGTTACCATTGATTTATCCAGTATTCGAAGGAGCGCTCCCTTTCCTAGTTGACCGAATTCTGATTTACTTCCTGACATATCGTTAGCGGGACTCGCATCTAACGCAAAAAAGATATCTGGATTAATCATATTGGCGGCCGTTTGTGCCCCGCGCAGACCTACTTCCTCTTGGACTGTTGCACCTGAAAAAAGAGTATTAGGCAGCGTTTCGTCTTTTACCTCTTGAAGCAATTCAATTGCAAGCCCACAGCCATAGCGGTTATCCCAAGCCTTTGCCAGTATTTTCTTTTCATTCGCCATTGGCGTAAATGGACAAATAGGCAGGATTGGCTGACCTGGTCTAATTCCAATTCGTTCCGCGTCCTCACGATCATCTGCACCAATATCAATAAGCATATTTTTCATTTCCATTGGTTTGTTTCGCTTTGCCTCATCCAACAGGTGAGGAGGAATGGAGCCTACAACTCCAATAACTGGACCATTATTAGTCATTACCTGAACACGCTGGGCCAATAGAACTTGACTCCACCAGCCCCCAAGCGGTTGAAACCGAAGCATTCCATTATCCGTAATCGCTGTTACCATAAAACCAACTTCATCCATATGCCCGGCAACCATAATTCTTGGTCCATTTTGGTCGCTTTTTTTAACACCAAAAATACTGCCCAATTTATCCTGAATAATTTCATCAGCATACTGAGATAATTGCTCTTTCATGAAATTTCTTACTAAATGTTCATTTCCAGGTGCTCCTGGGAGCTCTGTTAAAGTTTTGAATAAATTTAATGTCTGATCATTCAATGTAATTTCCCCCTTGGCTTTTTATGTAAACAATATGTATTTTCATGGTTCAAAAATTTTGTACTAACTAATTAATTTATATGAAGGATTTATTATGTTCTTGCCCCTAAATGAGATATACTGGAAACAATAGAAAATTGAAAATTTTGGAGGTGCCTTATGAACTGGAAATCATTTATCCTAGGGGCAGCAGTTGGAGTCGTCAGCGGCTATGCCGTCAAGGAAATCATTTCACAAAAAACATATGTTTCACCTGAAAAAGTTTTGGATAGCGTAAAAAAACAATTTAACCAAAACGGACCGATTAGCGGCTCATGGATACATATGGTACCTGAGCCTTTTGAGAAGCACCAAATTAAATATCAAGTTTATAAAGGCGGAATTTCTAAAAATCAAAGTGGAGTAAATGAACAGTTCGAATTCATTGCTGACGCTTCGACCGGAACCCTTTTAGACATAAAGTCGATTACAGAGCCAGCCTTATAAAAGGCAAAAGCCGTATCCAAAGAGGAACGGCTTTTTAATATGTTAGCCTTATTTTATCCTCTTTATACAGTTTTCAATTTGACCATCTTTTCCCCATTTTACTGCCCGATAATAGGCATCATGGTAAAAAGTGAACCATGCATCTTTATCTAAACAAAAGGCGTTCCATTTCTCTTTTGCTGCAATAGAGTCCATTGGATAATCGTCATAGGCCATGACCCATAATGGATTTTTATGAGCATGTGTAGGCATTAAGTCTGCCATATGGATGGCCATGTCTCCTTGATCTTCAATAATAAGAATAGAATGTCCATTACTATGACCGCCAGTATGGAACATGGTGATGGCTCCTAAAGTCCATTTTTCATCAAACGGAATCACTTGAGATTGGATAGCCTCCCAATTTTCCTTCCAATATGTACTCTTTGAACGTATATTCGGATTCCTCATTTCATCCCATTCAATACTTGAGGTAATAATCTTGGCGTTTGGAAAAACTGATCTATTGTTTCCGTCTTCCAATTTTGTCAGTCCGCCAACGTGATCATTGTGCATATGAGTCATTAAAACATAATCAATATCCTCTGGAGTTAGCCCTAACTGCTGTAAGGATCCCTCTACGTCCGATTCTTGTGTAACACCAAAATTCCGAAGTTGTTTTTCAGATAATTTCCCTCTTCCTAGTCCTGCTTCCACTAAAATATTCTTACCGTCCATTTGAACTAAGATGGGATCGGTAGGCAATTCAATTTGATTTTTGTCATTAGGCGGATATCTTTTGGACCACAATGGTTTAGGAACAACACCGAACATCGCACCGCCATCTAAATTCGTAACTCCCCCTGATAACCAAGTTAACTGAACCCTGCCAATTTTTAAAGTCTCCATTTGCTGCCCCCTTTTGCCTTATTATTCCTATTTTAACATACACAAAAGAGACAGTCTTTTTATTAGACTGTCCCACGATTAGTTTTGAAATTTTACTTCACAGCGATAAATACGATTTCCCATTTCAGAAAACTTTTGTTCATATTCCGTCATGATATTTCCTTCAAAATTACTTCTATGAAGGTCAAGGCTAAGGAAGGTTAATAACAATCCATACTCCGAAAAACTCTGCAATGAATATTCAAACAAACCTTGATTGTCGGTTTTAAAATGAATTTCACCTTTATCAACTAATATATTTTCATAAAGTTTTAAAAAGTCCTTATAGGTGAGCCTTCTTTTTTCATGACGTGTCTTTGGCCAAGGGTCGGAGAAATTTAGATACACTCTGTCTACATCATTTTTTGCAAAATATTTATCTAATTCGCTGGCATTGACATTAAGTAATCGTAAATTTGGTAAATCTGCTTCAATTAACCGATCTAAAGCAGCAACAATGACAGAATCGTAAAGTTCTATACCTATATAATTAATATCAGGATGTGCCTTTGCCATTTCTGTAATAAAACGCCCTTTTCCAGTTCCTACCTCAATGTGAAGAGGCTGCTTATTATGAAATACCTCATTCCACTTTCCTTTATAACTTTCTGGATTTCCGACAATATATTGTGGATGGTTCTCAATCATTTCTTTTGCCCAAGGTTTATGCCTAAGTCTCATTATGCCACTCCTATAAAAAATATTATTTTTATTATTGGTAATAATGGGGTTTCCCATTAATGTATAAACGAAAAAAGAATTCACAACCTAACTGTGAATTCTTTTTTATTTTCACTTGAAAGGGTGTACCAAAATGCCATTAAGTCATCAGGACCAAGTTTCATTACTAAAAGATATATTAAATAATCATCAAACCGACTGTTGCGGGTCTGTTTCAGAATGTGAACAATTGGAACGATTAGTGAAATCTCTAATGGTGAACACACAGATTGATCAAAATGTTAAAAGCATTTTGCAGGAGGTATATAATTACAGTCAACATGGCGCTCAAACAGCAGACCTAGATGAACATATTCTTTCAAATCAAAGTAATTTGTCACAATGGGTGTCCAATATAGACACTTATTCCTAATTACAAAAGCCCATCTAAAAAATCAATCCATTTATCCATTTCCTGTAAACGGTCTTTGTTTTTGTAAAATTGAATCGAAGACAATGTTTGAAGTGCTACATACCATTTCATTCGAAGCTGCAAATTTTCTGTTAACGGTTTTCCATACATTGCTAACCAGCTACTCCAATTATTTTCCGGGATGTACAAATAAAGCAGCATACCAAGATCTATTGCAGGGTCTGCAATCATAGCACCATCCCAGTCAATTAAATACAACTGGTTGTCCTCTGTCAGCAGCCAGTTGTTATGGTTGACATCCCCATGACAAACAACTTTTTCATTACTAAAAACATTTGCCGCCTCACTTAATAGAAAATTCAACGTTTTTTTTACAACAGGTAATGATAAGGTTTCTTCATCTAAAGGTTCGACTACAGATTGAAATATTGTGTCTGGCTGTAATGGCTGCTTTTCAAGCCTGCTTAACATCCCAACCATTGGTTCAGAGCGGTGAATTTTACTTAGCATCTTAGCAACACGTTCATGATTCATGTCGTGCGGCTTTAATTCACGTCCAGGCAGCCATTGTTGTGCTGTAATTACATCTCCATTTTCCAATCGTTTTGTCCAAACAAGCTTTGGGACGATTCCTTCTGCAGATAAAACTGCTAGAAAAGGAGAGGAATTGCGTTTTAGAAAAAGCCTTTGGTCTTTGTAGCTAGCATAAAAGGCTTCTCCCGTTGCGCCCCCCGCAGGGACAATCTCCCATTCTTGTCCTAATATATGTTCCAAAATTGTTCACCTTCAATTTATGCCGTTCTCAAATGGGTCAAAAACACCATTTAGTAGTTAATTAGTAAAAATATTTTAGAAAAATAAAAAAAGCTATTGGACAATAACACACAATAGCCATCTTACTAAATTTTATCTCCAATTAGCTTTAGTCGTCAAGTACAACTGAACAAACTATTTTTTTGCTAAAATGGTTAAGCAAACTGGTTCTAGTACTAATTTTTTTCCTTGTACCCTTTGCTTGGAATAAATTCCCGCTTTTTTATCATTGACGATGACTGTCCAGCTGCCATCTGGAATATCAATTAATTGTTTTGACCTTAGAGGATTAATAAGTAAAAGCACCTCACTGATTTCATGACTCTGATTCTTTATTGTAAAGCCAATCAGCGGCGCCGTAAGTGGCAGAATTGTAATATTAGCTCTAATTTGGTCAGCACTTTTCATTCGAAAACAGGATAACTCTTTACGGATTTGAATTAATCCTTTTAAATAGTTTACATTTTCTTTATAAAGGTGCATTCGATCCCAATCAAGCCGGTTAATATGATCGGGTGATTTGTAACTGTTGCCATCGCCTCGTTTTGTCCGAAAAAATTCCTGACCGCTGTGCAGAAAAGGAATTCCCTGCGATAACACTACAAGACCTGTTGCTAGCCGGTGGTATTTCATATGAAAATCATGATCTAAATCAGGCAGGCACGAAATAAGTTTATCCCACATCGTATGATTATCATGACATTCAACGTAATTCACCGATTGAGAAGGTTCCATTAAAAGCCCGCCAGCTTCTTGATTAAATCCGATGCTGCCAGTAATTACATCTATTGCGCCTTCATAATAATGTTCGTTACCGAGTACGTAACCTTTATCATACAAATTAAAAGTATTACCCTTTATCATATCACGAAATTTATCATTAAACTGCCCAATTTCAGGAAGCTTTGAGTTATTGCGAATGATTGCTTTTTTATCAATGGGAAGTGGTGTATTAAGGTTCCAGCCTTCGCCAATAATCAGGGTATCCTTTTGAATACGATCACAAGTTTTTCTAACTTCTTTCATGGTTTCAACATCCAAAATCCCCATTAAGTCAAAACGAAACCCGTCAATATGATATTCTTCCATCCAAAAACGGACAGAATCAATAATGAACTTTCTTACCATCTTCCGCTCTGAGGCAATATCATTTCCAACCCCTGTTCCATTCGATGGGAAACCAAGCTCATTATGACGAAAGTAATAGCCGGGAACGACCTTTTCGAAACAGGAAGTTTCCCGAATGTAGACATGATTGTATACTACATCCATAATAACTTTAATTCCCTGTCCATGAATGGCATCAATTAATTGCTTCAATTCAGTAATTCTTGCGTAAGGATCGGATGGTTTTGTAGAATAGGACCCCTCAGGAACATTAAAGTGGATTGGGTTATAACCCCAATTGTATTCTTTATCTGGTTCTAATTCATTTACTCCTGCAAAATCATTAAATGGCAGAAATTCAATATGAGTGATTCCTAAGTCTTTAACATAGGATAGACCAGTTAGTTGACTATCTTTTCCTTTTGTATTTAGCTCACTCGCCCCTAAATAAAGTCCTTTACATTTTACACCACTATTTGGATGAATCGTAAAATCCCTGATATGCGTTTCATAAATAATTGCATCCACTGGACTTTCAAGGGGAGGTAATAGAGGCTTTGGCCTCCGAGTTTTTTCTAACTTAACAATAACCCCGAGTTCCCCATTCGCTGTGACAGCAACAGCATAAGGATCTACCGATTCTCTCCATTCCTGGTTTATAAGAAGTAGAAACGTATATTGATATAGTTCTAAATCAATGTTCATGACTATTGACCAAACACCCTTATCTTCGCGTTTCATTTTAACAATTTCCGAAAAAGAACTGTTTGGATTTCTTAATTTTAATTTTACCTGGGTTGCTGTTGGTGCCCAAAGTTTAAACTGCGTTTGATTGTCGCTGCATTTCACTCCTAGATCGTTTCCATCATAGTAAAAGCGATGATCAAATGCAGGTGTTCGAATCACTGCACCTATTTGAAGATCCGTTCTTCCGCCATAATCATCAATAATCCAATAGGTATGACCAAAAGAAATTTCCTCAGAAAGCCGACAAATAAATTTATTATGATTTTCAATTTGTTGTTTTTTGATAATTTGCAAAGGGATAGCTTGTTGTGATTCATCTGTAATCGAGAAAGTGGAAGACAATCCTTTATGATAGGAAAGTGGAAGAAGAATCGTAATGATATCCATCTCATCTAAATAAGCTAGGAAAATACGTTCATTGGAGTTCATTCGAGCTCCCTCTCTTTCAGCACAGTTTCTCGTATATTACTCACCCTTGTTAACACTTTTAGTGATTTTGTTTGAACATGTATATTTAAGGGAGTATATCCTATATCCTCACCATCAGCATGGACATATAAGGAAGATGAGGATTGAATGGAAATCATTCGCCCCTTAAAGGTTTTGACTTCTTTAAATTGAATGTGCTTACCCCAAAATACACTAATAAAAACCAATAATAGCTTCAACTTTGATAATTGATGAACCACTGTAATATCCAGGAGACCATCATTTGAGACGGCAGCAGGAGCAATCATCATTCCGCCCCCATAATAGGGTTGATTGGAAACAGTTACAAACCATGTTTGTTCAAGTATATGCTTTTTGCCGTCAATTGATAAATCAATTGTGGAGCATTTATAAGAAAAAAGCTTTTTTAGTAAAAAATACACATATACCAACCGGCCTAAAGAAAGCTTATTCAGCCAAGCTTTGATTGTAGAATGATTGACTTCATAGGAAATCAACGCATCGAACCCAGCACCCATATTATTGATAAAGTAATGCTGAGAGTTATCCTTCATCGAGATTTTTCCAATATCAATGATAGCAGCTTCTTCTTTTATAAGCCGAAGAATCAACTTTAGTGCTTCTTCCGGATCAGCGGGTATCTGGAATCCCCTGGAAAAGTCATTTCCGGACCCTCCGGGAACAAACCCAAGCGTAATATTGGTATACCCTGCAATTCCATTTACGACTTCGCTTATTGTTCCGTCCCCTCCAACGGCAATTATGACTTTTTGCTCATTATTCTTTGCTGCAATTTGTGCCGCTATCTTCATTGCATGCCCCTGGTATTCTGTAAAGAAAGCGAGGTAAGGGATTTTATCAGTGAGTAGTTTTGTTTCAACCTTTTTCCAGACATCTAAACAGTAGCCGTTTCTCGCTTTTGGATTGATAATAAAGTAAGTTTGTTTCATCTAACCAACCTTTTTTTAAGTTAAATTTCAGAATCCAGGTAATAAGTCGTTTTTACCTCGTATTTCGGTGTTTTATCAAGATGTGTTTGATATAAAACTACTTCGTTCACATTAAATACAAGCGGTTCTGACTGCAGCTCGATCCAAGTGTCAAGCAGGCTTTTATGAAAAACCTGGTTCCCTGACCACTTTCGAGCAAGAGTAATATGAGGTTTAAAAGGTCTTGTTTCAAGTTGAAAACCTGCTTCGACACATGCCGTGAACACTTTTTCCCTAACATTACTCAACTCGTTACTCTCTTTTGTATCCATCCAAAAGATTCGGGGTGAATCCGCCTTTCCAAAAGTTCCGAGCTTGTTTATTTCAAGTGAAAATCCTTTAAATTCGCTTAAAGCTTCGCGAACATTTTCTAATGCGATGGAAAGTTTTTCTGAAGGGGCATTGCCTAAAAAGGCTAATGTAATATGCAAATCTTCATGGTGAACCCAGCGGCTGAATGGGAGAATTTCTTTTAACCTCTCAATATTGCTTTGCATAATTAGTTTTATTTCAGTTGGGATTTTTATTGCAAAGAAAAAATGTGTGTGCTTGTTCATATTTATCATTCCTTTTCCTATTTTAGACTATTTTTTCCAAGTAGTATGTATTTTACAGCTTAATAAAGTAGAAACGTGCACCAGATTTTATCTGCTGCACGCTCTTTGCTATATTTCATTATCGACCAGTACTCCACATTGTCTTTCAATTTCTTTTTGAAATAAATCCTGCAATTTACATGTGAGCGGTCCTGGAATTCCAGATTTGACTTTTTTGCCGTCAATTTCAATTATAGGCATTACTTCCGCTGTCGTACTTGATAAAAATACTTCTTCCGCTTCCTCAAGTTCAGCCAATGAAAATGTCCGTTCTTGCACTGGAATATTATTCTTCATACAAAGATTTAAAATAACATCTTTTGTAATCCCTTTTAATATTAAGTGATTGGATTCATGGGTTATGACTGTCCCATTTTTGACGATAAAAATATTAGAGGAACTTCCTTCTGTGACATCCTGGCCCCGATGCTGAATCGCTTCAAAACAGCCTTGCTCGCTCGCCTTTTGTTTCGCTAAGAGATTACCTAGCAAATTTAAACTTTTTATATCACAGCGCAGCCAGCGAATATCCTCTGTTAGGATTGTCTTTACGCCAGATTTCAAGTTTTCTAGTGGTCTTACTCCGTTAATTGTATATGCTGTAAGTGTCGGGACGACATTACCTGTTGGAAATAGGTGATTTCGGGGTGCCACCCCTCTTGTAACCTGCATATAAATATTTCCGGTGTTAAGATTGTTCTTTATAATGAGTTCGTTTAACATTTCAGTTAGCTCAAGACTTGAAAATGGTAATGTAATCCCTATACTTTCACTACTTCTTTTAAACCTTGATAAATGTTCTGCTGCCGTAAACATTTTCCCATTATAGACTCGAATGACTTCATAGATTCCATCTCCAAACTGATAACCACGATCTTCGACATCAACCTTAGCCTGTGAGCGTTCAATAATCTCCCCATTTAATAAGGCAAATTCCATTCTTTTTCCCCTTTTTACTTATTATTATTGGTATTGAATTGTAAAGTCTTTTCATCCACATGATGTGTTATTTATATCCATGCAGATATTTTATCAATATTCACCAAAAAACGAAATAATTTCCGCTATAGTCATAAAAATAAATTTACTAAAAATTCAGCTAATTTGTCATAAACCTAACTTTAACACCCATAGACTATAGTAAGATTTAAGAAAGGGAGGAGAAAATCCGAACAATTATTGTTACGAACTTATGTTTTTTATGTAAATATTTCGCTAATGGTGGAAATTTTCAGAAATTGTGGGTACAATAAATGTAAGTCAGCGGGGTATCCACTGCAACTATCTATGAATAAAAGGAGTTGTCTGCGGGAAGAAAATTACATACTAATCAAAGAGGCTGTCGGTAGAGGGATAGACAATTGGTTTTAAAAAAGGATAGGGAGTGGTTTTTTGAAACCTTCAACTAACCGGATGTTAAACCGCATCAAATGCATCTACATGTTTATACGTAATAAAGGCACAGTCACGACGCAAGAACTTGTAGAGGAATTTGGTATCACTCCTCGCACCATACAACGAGATTTAAATGTCTTAGCCTATAATGACTTGGTAATTAGCCCAAGCCGCGGAAAATGGACGACAACACAAAAAAAGGTAAAAATGTCTTCGTAATATATGGAAAAAATAAAAGCAAGCAAGCATGCGATTGTTTCGTGTGCTTGCTTGCTTTTATTTTTAAAATAAGGTTGAATATCTATTATATTATGATATATTAGTATAATACTTTAATGCTTAAAAGCGTTTAAGTGAAGTGGTAATTTTATAAAATAAAGGTAGGACAACATGGAAAATAATCATGAACTAAAAAAAGGATTACTGCCAAGGCATGTCCAGTTTATTGCCTTAGCTGGCATGATTGGCACAGGCATATTTAAAGGGAGTACCGATACGTTAAATATAGCGGGGCCAAGTGTTATCTTTACCTATCTTATTGGCGGACTATTATTATTTATCGTTATGGCAGCTTTAGGTGAGATGGCTATTGCTTTTCCCAATCACAATGTGCAGCTGCTTCTTTATCGAGCATTTGGTTTTAAGCTGTCGTTCATTACTGGCTGGTTATATTGGATCAACTGGACCATTGTAATCACAGTTGAATTATTAGCGGCGGGAAGTTTTCTGCAATTTTGGTATCCCTCCATACCGCTTTGGCTTCTTAGTTTGTTATGTGCCGCCATCATTATCGCCATTAATTTATTCCCTGTAAAATATTATGGAGAGCTCGAGTTTTGGTTTGCAGGAATTAAAATAATCGCTTTAGTGGCTTTTATCTTTTTGGGCGCTCTTATCATCTTTGGTGTTTTTCCAAGTGATATTGGAGATCCTCTAGAAAACTATACTGCACATGGCGGTTTTTTCCCACATGGAGTCAGTGGTATGCTAAGTGCCTTTTTGGTGGTTATGTTTTCTTATGGCGGTGCTGAATTAATTGGGGTTGCCGTAACGGAAACGAAGGACGCTGAACGGGTTATGCCAAGTATCATAAAGGGTGCGGTATGGCGAGTTATTATTTTTTATATTTTCCCAATCTTAATTATTTGTGGCATTATGCCTTGGAATTCTGTTACTGGACAAGACAGTCCATTTGTTCAAGTATTTACTATGACAGGACTTCCTGGTGCAGCACATGTTATGAATTTCATCCTTTTAACTGCCGTGCTTTCAGCTGCCAATTCGGGAATCTATGCAACATCGAGGACGCTATTTTCTATGGCAAAAAGCGGAGTGGCTCCTAAAGGATTAATGAAAACTTCTAGAACTGGAATTCCCTTTATTGGTCTAATGATTACCAGTTTCTTCTTATTAGTTGGTGTGTTCTTAGCATATATCAGTCCTAGTAATGTCATTAGTTATCTAATGACCATCCCTGGCTTTACAATTATGATGGTATGGATAGGAATTTGTGCCGCCCATTTAAAGCTTAGACCGCAGTATACGGTTAAGCCTGCTTTTCAGGTGAAATGGTTTCCAATTACGACCATTATTGCTATTTTGGCATTAAGTTTGATCTTTATCGGATTTATTTTTAGTCCAAGCAACTTAATAGGCTCATCTGTTTCTCTAATCATAGTAGGAATGCTGGTAGTTCTATCATTTATTACAAAAAAGAAGTGATATCCATTTGGGTATCACTTCTTTTTTTGCTGAACATACTTCGATTGTGCCCGTAAATGCCGCCAACTTTTAATTATGGGAACTATCCATCCTATTTGTGCCGATAAATCCTTCAACCTTTAATTACGGGAACAATCCGGCCTTATTTGTGCCCATAAATCCTCCAATCTTTAATTAAAGGAACTATCCATCTGTAATCCTGTACGAAGAACCAACTCGCCCCGATCAACCAATTTGTTTCAAAAATTTAAGGGCGTTTTCATTCCTCTTTAAATAGTTCATGTAGAAATCTCTTTCTATTTTCTAAAAAATATTTTGTAATATTGTAATGGTCTGTATCTTCATAGTTTATCTTTGAGATTTCACCATTGTCAAAGCTATAAATGTCTGCATCTGGATAGCCCAATAGAATGGGAGAATGGGTAGCAATGATAAATTGCGCGTTATCTCTTGTTTCGAGGTCGTGAATGATTTTTAAGAGTGTTAATTGCCGCGCAGGGGATAATGCAGCCTCCGGTTCATCTAGAAGATAAATTGCTTCCCCATTAAATCGATTTAAAAATAACGATAAAAAGGATTCCCCATGGGATTGTTTTAACAATGATCTTCCTCCATAATCCCGATAACCATTCTCATCTACTTCATCAATATGGGTAGCAAAATGATAAAACGATTCTGCTCGCAAAAAGAAACCATTCGTAATCTTAGGCATCCACGAAAGTCTTATGTAATGGCTAAGCTCAGAATCTGATTCATGCACATCATAAGAATTATTTCGGCTGCCGCCTGCAGTATTGAAATCACATTTGTGTGCGATTGCTTCTAATAACGTGGATTTACCTGAGCCATTTTCACCTACAAAAAAGGTGACGTTCCTTTCTAATTTAATCTCTTCAAGGCTATTAATTGCAAGTATTGAAAATGGGTAGAGGTTAAAGGTTGGAATCTTTTCTTTTAATAAAGTAACTTTTTTTAACATATTAACTCTCCTACTTAATTAGTTCCTATGAATTTCATTTTACACCGAGGACGCAAAAAAGCAGCTCTACTTTTTAGTAAAGCTGCGAACTTTCTTTTTGGCTACCATCCGACATAGATAGGCGATTAGTAAAATGGTCATTTATTGGATGTTCTTTCCATAAAAAATTTCATCCATCTCAACCTTTATTCTCTCGGTAATTTCAATTATCTCTTCCGGTTGTAATGTTTCTTTTTTATAGCCAAATAAATAGTTGTTTAAATCAAATTCCCGAAGTTTACATTTTGTATGGAAAATATTTTCTTGATACACATTTACATCAATCATGTCGAATAGTTCGCCAACATCATCGGGAATATAATTCTGAATCGAGCTGATTTCATGATCAATAAATAATTTATATCCATCTTTATCTCTTGTAAATCCACGCACACGATAATCGATTATCATAACGTCCGTTTCAAACGAACGAATAAGATAATGCAGTGCCTTAAGCGGTGAAATTTCTCCGCAAGTAGATACATCAATATCTGCCCTAAAGGTACTGATACCTTCATCAGGATGATATTCAGGGTATGTATGAACAGTGATATGACTCTTATCTAACTGCATAACGACCGATTCTGGCAGCGGTCCTGGTGATTCCTCAAAATGTTCTGACGGAGCATTTTCAACTGGGCCCTCGGATACAAGAAGCGTTACACTTGCCCCTGCGGGTTCAAAATCCTGACTTGCTACGTTTAATACATGTGCACCAATAATATCCGATACATTCGTTAGGATCTTTTGTAACCTTTCTGCACTATATTGTTCATCAATATACTTTAAGTACGCCTCACGCTCTTCTTTTGATCTTGTATAACAAATATCGTACATATTAAAGCTTAATGATTTGGTCAAGTTATTAAAGCCATGCAGTTCGATCGTCTCTTTGTGTGAAAGTTTCACGCTGCTTCCCCCTTTTTGATTTTCACATGTGGGACAGTGTAGTAAATATTTTTAGATTACCCAGTTTTTGATTTGTTACTAATTAAACTACTTATTTATAATTATTATAATTTAATATTTACTTTTAATTAATATGTGTTATAATTAAAACAGATTAGAAATTAGGAGGAATGAACAATGACACAACATACAATCACACTAGAACAAGTAATGAATCAACAACTCGCGAACTGGAATGTATTATATACGAAGCTGCATCGTTTTCACTGGTATGTAAAAGGACCACACTTTTTTACATTGCATTCGAAATTTGAAGAATTGTACGAAGAGGCTGCAGGAACGATCGATGAATTAGCTGAACGGTTATTAATCACAGGCGGAAAGCCGATTTCTACATTAAAAGAGTACATCCAATATGCCACTCTTGAAGAAACTACTGAAACACTATCTGCTGAAGAAATGGTACAAAATGTGGTAAATGATTTCTCCCAGCTTATCTCTGAATTAAAGGAAGCTAAAATCGTTGCAGAACAGGGAAATGATGAAGTAACAAGTGATATGTTTACCGAATTAATTGAAACACTAAGCAAACATAATTGGATGTTAACATCCTTTCTTCAAGCGTAAAAAGGACAAGGCACGCAGCCTTGTCCTTTTTACTTTACTTGGTAATTCCTTAAAAGCTCTATCTCTTCATCTGTCAGCTCTCTATACTCACCTAATTCAAGGGTCTCATCAAGAGGTAGTGGTCCCATAGAAATCCTCTTCAAATAGACAACTTTTTTTCCAACTGCTTCAAACATTCTTTTCACTTGATGGAACTTGCCCTCGGTTATGGTCAGCTCGATGTCCGATCGTATACCAGACTTCAAAATTTTTAACATACCTGGTTTAGTTTGATACCCATCATCGAGTGTAACTCCCTCTGCAAAAGCTTTTATGTCATCATCGGTTACTTCCTGGTTTATCACCGCAAAATAGGTCTTGGGTACATGCTTTTTAGGTGAAAGCAGACGATGGGCCAATTGACCATCATTGGTAATCAATAATAACCCTTCTGTATCCTTGTCCAATCTTCCGACTGGAAACGGTTCATAAACCTGATCTTCAAGTTCCAATAAATCGATAACTGTTTCCCCAGCACTGTCCTCCGTAGCCGACAATACTCCTTGAGGTTTGTTCATCATTAGGTAGATAAATTCTTTATATTCAACTACTTCTCCATTTAAAGTAACCGTTTGTTTATTTGTATCGACTTGCTGTTTCGCGTCCTTTACGATTACATCATCGATTTTAACAGCGCCGCTTTTTAGAAGCTGCTTTACTTCCTTACGGCTTCCATAGCCAAGATTAGCAAGCATTTTATCAATTCTCAAGGTAATCCTCCTTCTTTTTTAGGAGTTTAATTGGTTAATCTTAATTTCCGCTTTATTCGGTCAACCCTGTCTCCAAATAGTCTGTTTACAAGTCCGGATTTTAATCCGAGGTAAAAATAGATAAGAGCTCCTGCTCCTGCACAAACAATGATCATAATAAGCGATTGAACCTTAGATTCTGGTGTAAGGAATAACAATAAAAGCTGGTAAACAAGCTCTGTTCCTGCCCACATGAAACCAGCAAAGATAACAATTAACAAGCTCCGTCTCCAAACAAATAAGAAAGGATACTTCGCATAATTTTTTATAACCAGTAATTGAATCAGTATAGCTCCGATGTAGCCTAGTGCCGTTGCATATACAGCGCCTTTTGTCTCGAACATTGTAATAAAAGAAATATTTAGCGACAATTTAATCAGTAGCCCAACTAATAAGCTTAATACTGTCCACCGTTGTTCATTGATTCCCTGCAGAATCGAACTAGTAACTAAAAATAATGAAAATAGAATACCGACTGGTGCATAGGCTCTTAATACCTCAAAGCCAAGCTCCTTATGTTCATAAAATATTGTGTAGACAGGCTCTGCTAATAGTGAGAGTCCGATGGCAGCCGGCAGAGTTAAGAACAGTAAGACTTGAAAGGTTTGATTTAATTGTTGTCTTAACGCTTTTTGATCACTTTCTACAAATGCTTTCGTGATACTTGGAACAAGAGCCAACGAGAACCCTGTGGCAAGAGAAACAGGAATGATGACGATTTTATGTGATTCAAAGTTCAAGATGGAGAATGCAGCCTCCGCCGCCTTATAGCTGTTACCGATTTCCTGCATGGAACGGGTAAAGGTAACTTGATCAATCGCTTGGAATAATGGATTGGCGATTCCAACAAACACAAACGGAGCAGCGTATATCAGGATTTCTTTATAGATATCTTTCAAAGATACCTGTGCTGTTCCTTTATCTTGTTGTAAGAGCTGGTCTAAATAGGGTTTCCGTTTATACCAGTACCAAAATAAAACGATCAAACTTCCAATAGCACCCACAAATGCAGCAAAAGTTGCCACACTAACAGCCGTTACAATACTTCCATTTAAGAAGTGTATAACGATATAGGCCCCTGCGAGTGTGAAGGTAATCCGGACAATCTGTTCCACCACTTGTGAAACAGCGGATGGTCCCATTGATTGATGTCCTTGGAAGAATCCTCTAATTAAACTCATGAACGGTATAACAATCAGTGCAAAACTAACTGCACGGATAACAGTGATGATATCGTGTACTCTTGATCCGACATCATCTTTTTCTGAAATAATCATGTCAGCTATAAGCGGTGCTGAAAAATACAAAATTAAAAATGAAGCTATACCCGTCAATAGCATCATAACTAGTCCAGATTTGAACAATCTGCGCCCAACAGCATATTCTTCAAGTGCATTATACTTTGAGATAAATTTTGAAACAGCAAGGGGCACACCAGCTGTAGCTATACTAATAAAGATTGTATAGGGGATGTAAGAATATTGGTACAACGCTGTTCCTTCTGATTCTACAATCTGATAAAAGGGTATGACATATAATAAGCCAAGTACCTTGGATATAATGGTACCCAATGTTAAAATAAATGTTCCTCTTATAAGCTTAGATGACATAAATTAAGAATCCCTTCCTAGTGAAGAAAAAGTTTGTGCGCATATGAGCAAACTTTCGGTATACACAATTTTGCACACTATTAGTAGTTTACATCTCTTTTTGCTGGGATGCCACTAACAGCCGTGCTAAATTTTTAAAAATAATTGCCTATCCGTTTTCTTTTCTATCAGAGTGTTTATAATGGAATAATGCGCAGTCTCATTTTAAACGAATATACATAAAGTTGGTGGAAGTATGAATTATGATGTAATTGTTATTGGCGGCGGTCCTTCGGGCTTGATGGCTGCAATTGCCGCTGGGGAAAAAGGAGCAAAGGTGCTATTAATTGATAAAGGTGACAAGCTTGGCAGGAAGCTGGCCATTTCCGGCGGCGGCCGTTGTAATGTCACCAATCGACTCCCTGTTGAAGAAATCATCAAGCATTTGCCTGGCAACGGGAAATTTTTATACAGCGCTTTTTCAATTTTTAGTAATGAAGATATTATCAAGTTCTTTGAAAAATTAGGCATCGCCCTTAAGGAAGAGGATCATGGACGGATGTTCCCTGTTTCTAATAAAGCACAATCCGTGGTCGATGCACTTTTAGCCCAATTAGAGAAGTTTAAGGTGAAGGTATACACCAATAGCCCAGTGGCAGATGTTGTTTATAGAGAAGGTCATGTTTCTACTGTTATATTAAAAAATGGTACTGAAATGGAAGCAAAATCTGTTGTCATAGCTGTCGGAGGTAAATCAGTTCCTCATACTGGCTCAACGGGAGACGGTTACGCCTGGGCTGAAAAAGCCGGGCATACCATTACGGAACTGTTTCCTACTGAGGTGCCTGTCACCTCAAATGAACCCTTTATCAAAGATAAATCACTACAGGGTTTGTCATTACGGGATATTGAGTTAAGTGTACTGAATCCAAAAGGGAAAGCGATTATCACTCACAGGATGGATATGATTTTTACCCATTTTGGGCTTAGTGGTCCAGCAGTCCTCCGCTGCAGTCAATTTGTGGTAAAGGCAATGAAAAAATGGAAGTTAACAGAGGCTGTCATGAGTTTAGATGTTATACCAGATAAAAAAGAAGAAGAGTTTTTTCAAGAAATTGTGAAACTTGTAAAAAGCGAACCGAAAAAAAGCATTAAAAATACATTAAAGGGGCTAGTCCCTGAACGTTATCTCTTGTTTCTGCTGGAGCGGAATGAAATTGACCCTTCAGAACAAGGGGCAACAATCTCAAATGAAAAACTTCGTACTTTTGTGAAGAGCTGCAAACAGTTCTTGATTAAAGTAAATGGTACGTTACCGTTGGAAAAAGCCTTCGTAACGGGCGGCGGCGTTTCCGTGAAAGAAATCGAACCGCAGACAATGGCTTCCAAAGTGATGGGCGGCCTCTACTTTTGCGGTGAGATTCTTGATGTCCATGGCTATACCGGCGGCTATAATATCACTTCAGCGTTAGTCACCGGAAGACTCGCTGGAACTAATGCTGCCTTATCCGCTAAAAAACAATATCAGGCCTGATTATTTTCAGGCCTTATAAATGATCATCGCTGAAAAACAATAGATTTGTTCGTCCTCTTCATCTTCCGTTATTGCAGCTACATTATACTTAATATCCATTAACTGTTTTTCATCAATCCCTTTTAAAAAGCGGTTCATTTCCTTTTCTAAATCCTTTTCATGCTCACGGTCAAATAACTTTACCTGGATCATATGATTCTCCCTATCTTTTTTACTTTCATTATTTCCATCTTTTCTGAAAATTAAAAATAATAGGCATAAAAAAAACGATTCCGCATTGGAATCGTTATTTTGTTTCACCCGTCCACTCGAGCATGCCGCCAATCATATTACGAACATTATAACCTTGTTCTTGAAGATAATAGCATACATTTTCACTTCTTCTGCTTGAGCGGCAAATAAAGATGTACTCTTTATCTTTATCAAAATAATCTAGGTTTGCAGGAATCTCACCCATCCGGATATGCTTCGCACCAGGTATCATTCCTTGCTCAACCTCATCATGTTCCCTAACATCAACAAGCTCAAGTTTTTCCCCCTGCTCGAGCTTTTTCTTTAATTCTTCTGGTGTAATAATTTGAATTTCTTCCATTTTCCCACCCCTTATTACAGTTCCCCCCTGTTTAACAGGGGGACATCCAATTAATTTGCTACGATATTAACAAGTTTACCAGGAACGGTGATAACTTTGCGAATGGTTTTCCCTTCGATTTGTTCCTTCACTCGATCATCGTCCATGGCAATACCTTCTAGTGCTTCCTTGCTAGCATCTGTAGGAACTTTTAGCTTTGTCTTTACTTTTCCGTTAACTTGGATAACAATCTCCACTTCTTCATCCACTAATTTAGCTTCATCATATGCTGGCCAAGTTTCATAAGTAATGGTATAACTATGACCGAGCTTTTCCCAAAGTTCTTCCGCAACATGCGGTGCAACTGGGGCAAGCATTTTTACGAAGCCTTCGATATACTGCTTTGGAAGAACAGTTGATTTATAGGCTTCGTTAATAAATACCATCATTTGTGAAATTGCGGTATTAAATCTCAAGCCCTCATAATCTTCGGTTACCTTTTTCACTGTTTGGTGGTATACCTTTTCTAAATTACCTGCTTCTTCATTTTCTTGAATTTTTGGATTTAATTCTCCATTATCCTCAACCATCAAACGCCAAATACGATCAAGGAAACGACGAGAACCGTCAAGTCCATTTGTTGACCAAGCGATGGAAGCATCAAGCGGCCCCATAAACATTTCATATAAACGAAGTGTATCGGCGCCATGACTATCAACGATATCATCAGGATTTACAACATTTCCTTTTGATTTACTCATCTTTTCGTTGTTTTCGCCTAAAATCATACCTTGGTTGAAAAGCTTTTGGAATGGTTCTTTTGTTGATACAACACCAATATCATAAAGAACTTTGTGCCAGAAACGAGCATACAATAAGTGAAGAACAGCATGCTCAGCACCGCCAATGTAAACATCTACAGGAAGCCAGTGTTCTAATTTTTCCTTTGAAGCAAGTGCTTGATCATTTTTTGGATCAATATATCGTAAATAATACCAGCAGCTGCCTGCCCATTGCGGCATTGTATTTGTTTCACGACGACCCTTCTTACCTGTTTCAGGATCTACGACGTTTACCCAGTCCTCAATCACAGCAAGAGGTGATTCTCCCGTTCCGGAAGGTTTGATATTCTTTGTTTTCGGTAAGGTTAATGGCAGCTGATCCTCAGGTACTGCTGTCATCGTACCATCTTCCCAATGGATGATTGGAATTGGCTCACCCCAATAACGCTGACGGCTAAACAGCCAATCGCGTAAACGGAACGTAACCTTCTTCGTTCCGATCCCCTTTTCTTCCAACCAAGAAATCATCTTCGTAATTGCTTCTTCTTTATTTAAGCCATTTAAGAAATCAGAATTAATATGTTCACCGTCGCCTGTAAAAGCTTCGGTTTCAATATCTCCGCCTGCTACAACAGGTATAATTGGAAGGTCAAATTGTTTTGCAAACTCATAGTCGCGTTCATCATGAGCCGGAACAGCCATAATCGCCCCAGTTCCATAGCTCACTAATACATAGTCTGCAATCCAGATTGGCATTTTCTCGCCGTTAACTGGGTTAATCGCATATGCTCCAGTAAAGACACCAGTTTTTTCTTTCGCTAAGTCAGTTCGCTCAAGATCACTCTTCGTTTTGACTTTGTCTAAATAAGCATCTACCGCAGCACGCTGCTCGGCTGTTGTAATTTTATCGACAAAAGAATGCTCTGGAGCAAGGACAGCATAAGTTGCACCAAATAGAGTATCTGGACGAGTCGTAAACACGGTGAATGTTTCATCATGACCATCAATAGCAAAGGTTACTTCGGCACCTTCGGAACGACCGATCCAGTTGCGCTGCATTTCTTTAAGGCTTTCTGGCCAGTCAAGCTCTTCTAAGTCCTCAAGCAAACGGTCACCATAAGCTGTAATTTTCAACATCCACTGCTTCATTGGACGTCGTTCAACAGGATGACCTCCGCGTTCACTTTTACCATCAATTACTTCTTCGTTTGCCAACACCGTCCCAAGTGCAGGGCACCAGTTAACAGCAACTTCATCAATATACGCAAGACCTTTTTCCCACAGTTTTAAGAAAATCCATTGTGTCCATTTATAGTATTCTGGATCGGTTGTATTAACTTCTCGATCCCAGTCATATGAAAAACCTAATGATTTAATTTGTCTGCGGAAAGTATTAATATTCTTCTCCGTGAACTCTGCGGGATCATTTCCGGTATCTAACGCGTATTGCTCAGCAGGTAAACCAAATGCATCCCAGCCCATTGGATGTAACACGTTGTACCCTTGCATTCTCTTTAAGCGTGAAAGGATATCTGTAGCGGTGTAACCTTCAGGGTGTCCAACATGCAGTCCTGCTCCTGATGGATATGGAAACATATCTAATGCGTAGAATTTTGGTTTATCAAATTCTTCACTTGTTTTAAATGTTTTTTCTTCTTCCCATTTTTTTTGCCACTTTTTCTCGATATGCTGATGATCGAAACTCATAAGTGCTGCCTCCTAAAAAAAATTAAAAAAACCCCTCATCCCAAAAGGGACGAGAGGATTGTCTATGTATCTTCCCGCGGTACCACCCACATTAGTGTTGTTAACACTCGCTCATTAATCCTTAACGCGGAATACGGCAAACATTACTGTTTCTTTCATGTTTGCAACTCATAGGCGAGTTCATGATGTACCCGGTTGACTTCCACCAGCCGTCAACTCTCTAATAAACGGGAATAATTCACTACTACTCCTAATCACTGTCATTCTTTATAAAAAGTATTACGGTAATTGTAATAAATTTCTTCGCAGTATGCAAGTAAACATTCACCCAAATTAGTATGTCCGCTAGGATTTATTTTATACCCCAAAAAAACCGGCCACATTAAGAGACCGGTAAATTTATATCTGACATCTTTTTTTCTGATTTTAAAATTCTGTCATATGTCAGGGTAGTCATAATTGCAATAAAGAATACTCCTATTAATACTGTGAATAGTACTGACATGCTGTATAAATCGACTAGTATTCCACCTAATAATGGTCCAATCATTCTTCCCCCAGTAGCAGTACTGTTGACAATCCCTTGATAAAAACCTTCTCGCCCCTTTGGTGCTAGTTCAAAAGCGAGCGTCGGTACAGCCGGCCAAATAAACATTTCCCCGATGGTTAAGATAATCATTGCCACAAGAAATCCTGTAAAAACCGTAACTTGCCCGACAATCAAAAACGATATGATAAAAAAACCAATTCCTATAAGAATTTGTACTTTAAGTGTTGCAGAAAGATGCTTCAAAATGATATTTAAAAACGGTTGGCCCAGAACAATTAATGCCCCGTTTATCGTCCACAAAAAACTATATTGAGTTAAGGAAATATTGATTTCTTGTGTATAGGACGAAATCGTGGTTGTCCATTGTACATACGCAGCCCAGCAGAGGGAATAACCTATGCATAAAACAAGCAAAGCCTGCAAATTTTTTCGACTTTTCACAACTACCTGACCCTTTGTTTTTGCTTGCTTGACTGGTTCTACTGAAATATCTCTATAACCAAAAACAGCAATCATGAAAAAGATGACATACATAATGGTATTCGCAAGAAAGATTAACTGAATTGAATAAGCTGCAACAAATCCTCCAAGAGACGCGCCAACTGCAACTCCAAGGTTTTGAGCTACATAAATAGCATTAAAGGCTTTCCTGCCACCTTCTTTCCACACCGAACCGGCCATTGCAAACATAGCAGGAAAAACAATGCCTGATCCAAAGCCAATGATGGTTAAAAAGATAATATAGGCTGGCCAGCCGTGCCAGAATGTTAATGCAATTAAAGCTAAAAGCGAGATCCAGATTCCTAAAAGGATTGATTTATAGCCGCCGATTTTATCAAATAGCGTGCCGCCGAATAAGTTTCCAATGACAGTCGCACCGGCATTTACCATTAGTACTACTCCAGCAACTGTTAACGATTTCCCTAAATGATCGTGAATATAGATGGTGTTTAAAGGCCATAAAAAAGAAGAGCCTGTTACATTTACTGCCATCCCAATAATTAAAAGCCATAAGGCACGCGGCATCAAAAAACGCTCCTTAACTATCAAATATTTCGAGTTTCAAAAGATATTGTATTCCCATTCCCAGTTCCCTGCAATGCCTTTTCAAATTGTTGTAAAAATGAAAAAAAGCCCTCAAAAAAACAAGGCTTTTTGATGATTATTTTACTAGGTAACTTCATGGTTACCACTATTCTGGTTTTTCTTGATTTTCGGGCATCATGAAGGGCTTCATGGTTACCACTTTTCCAGCTTTTCTAGGTTTTCGGGCATCATAAAAAACTCAAGTTACCGCTTTTTCTTTTTAGAAGTATCTACCACCGTTTTACCTTTATTGACCTTAAGTTTCTCGAAGAATAGCTGTACATGAATTTCGTTTTCATCCATATTGGTAACGCTTGTTACTTTTCCTTTGCGTCCTTTTATTACTACCTCATCACCGACTGATGGTACATTTTTTAGAAGTTGACTCAAAAGGATGTCTTTGTTTTCAAGAAAATGAACAACCAGCATAGTTCGTCTCTCCATTCATATGAAATACACAGATTGTAATCTCCTTATAAAATATTTTATTCCGTAAAGATTTAGACCATCTCAAGCGATAAAAAGCTTAGGTAAAATTGACACACCGTCATAAATTTGACACAATATACAAAAGGAAACACCACCTCCATATTGGAAGTGGTGTTTCCTTCAATTTTAGGGACTCTGGTTCATCCAATCTTAATCCTTCTTAGCGGGACGATTAAGAAATTGGTGGTCAGGGTCTATTTTTTTACTGCAGGTACTACAGGCTGCTGTGCAGGGAAGTAGCTGTTTATAGCATGATCTTTTTTCTTCTCGTTCACAGTTTCAGCTTGAACAGCTGCTTTAACTTTTTCAATTTCAGTATTAAGTTCTTCAATACTTACACCTTTTTTCACTAGCTCTTCTGTTGCAAGGCGAATTGCATTGTTTGATTGTACAACTGACTCTCTTAATGAATCCATAGACCCTTGTGGATTATGGAAGCCTGAAGAGTTTTCAGCTGCGATAATATCCCAGAACCACTGCCCCTTACGTACAAATTCTTGAGCCTGTTTAATCTTGTCTTGGCTGACTCCAGAAGTAATCATTTTATTAATGTAATAGTGAGCTGTTGTGGAGATATCCTGTGCTTCATGTAAGGCACTCACGTTTGCATCTTGGATTTCAGTCACACGATCTTTTAATTTGTCTAAATCACGGTCACCATGGCATTGTCCGCATGATGTATCCATTGTTTTCAGCGGTGAAGTCCAGTAATGTGACGTAATTTTCTTCTTACCGTCTACACGCTCAAAAGGCATATGACAGTCTGCACAGGAAACATTTGCTTTTCCATGTGTACCGCCTGCATGGGTTTCAAACTCAGGGTGCTGTGCCTTTAACATTGGCGCACCTGAAATATTGTGGATCCAATCCTTTTCAAACCCATTTTCTTTTGCAATGGTGTCATAATACTTATACATTTCTTCTGGTTTAAAGCCTTCCTTCCATGGGAAGGTTACTTCGCTGTTGCTTGCTGCAAAGTGATATTCTACGTGGCACTGACCGCACACATAGCTGCGCATATCATTTTTTGTTGGATTCGAAGTATCCACTCCTTGAGCTTCTAACGCTTTATAAAAGCTTGGACGAGTTATACGTAAGTCCATTGTTTCGGGATCATGGCAATCTGAACATCCGATTGGCGAATGTCCCATTGCCTCCCCTTTTGGCCAAATCTCTGCATTAAAATTGGCTCCCCAATAATCGTCGCCCATTTCTTCAATCATTTGAGGGACTGCTGTTGATTTACATGTATAACAAGAACCAACTGATTTATCGGTAATCCGTTTAATATTCCTTACATCTTCCAAAGCATATACGTGACCACGGTCCTCATTGTATTCTGTAGCGAATCCATAACCGTTAAATAATACTGGCAGTAACGGTTCTTTATCAGGGTCGTACTTGCTTCTTTTTACGGACCCATTGTATTTTGTGTCTTCCATTTTTTCATTTTTCATGTAGCTATTGTATTGAAGTGGAAATAACTTTTTAAATGCTTCATTACTTATTTCATCCTTAGATAGGCCAGTTGTTCCCTTCGCTTCTTTAGCACTTGCTGTTTTCTCACTTGAAGCCTCATTGCTGCTGCAGCCAGTAATAATAAGAATCAATGCTATCAGAAGGAGGTATGCCCCATAGCGGAACCTATTCATGCTTAAAATCCTCCCTTATTTTTTAATAATTCTCCAGACTTTGGTGCCTGGTCGAAACTATCATCTTTAAAATCGCTTCCATGTGGTACTGTTTGATGACATGACATACAATTCTCCTTCTGGTCATGTGAAACATTGCTGACCGTACTCTTATGACAATCCGCACAGTTTTCATTGATGACTCTTAGTGTGCGAGTTGTGGCATAAATGCGATCAGGTATATCCTCTGTACCTAAGGTGTTGTAATAAATATGTGTCATCCCAGCGCGGCCTTTAAAAAATAACTTCCCTGCCTCACTTTCATGCGGTAAATGACAATCATTACACTGCAAATCTGCATGAGTGGAATCAACAAATGAGGTATAAACTGACTTCATCGTGTGACAGTTTTGACAAAAACCAGGTGAATCAAGGTAAGCCATTGTTTTCACTGTACCAAAGGAAAATAGTACACCGGCGATTAATGCACCTAAAAGTAATACCCTTTTGTCAATAGCCCACAATTTTTTAAAACCTCTCTTTAACATCCTTTCACCTCCCATAATATTAATCTTCTCTCTAATTTATTGAACAAAGTACTATGTACTTTATTGCCAAGAGGAATGGTCTTGCAGAGCTAATTCTTCCTGCGTTTTCTTTTAGACAAATAAGTAAACACACCTGCAGCTAGTACGCCTGCTCCGCTAACCGCTGCAATGGAAAAGATAGCAGGATCTTTTTCATCTTCCACAGTATCAATTGGTGGTTGTCCCTGTGTTTCCATCAACTCAATAGTAGGCCTCGCTTCATTTCGTTCATACGTAAGTGTGAAGCTTTTCTCTTCTCCAGCCTTTATTCCTTGAGAGAAATAGGAATAAATACCTTTTTCATCAGCGTGAGTCTTTTTCTCTTCAGGTGCCGGATTAAGCACTACCTGTTTTGCCTGCAGAGGCTCTATGAAAGAAATATTTAATAAGCATATATCCGTAAAGCTTTTAAATTGGTATGAAAGGCTTTTCTTTTCTTTTTCAATCATTATCGTATCGGTATAAAATTCAACAACGAATTTATAAACATCATTTGGCTGAATCTCTTCGCTTGTTGTCCAGGAAATGGTCCCTTTTTCTTGGTCTATTATGTACTCAATTTCGTAAACCTTTGATAAATCACTTGAATAATCAGCTACATAGCCAATTTGAAAATTCTTTTCTTCCATGGGAAGCGGCAGTTCAATTTGGCCTTTTTGCGGCTGTTCTGAGAGATTCCTCATCGTTCCTTGAAAGCCAATTAATAAGGGGGGATGTTCTTTCTTTTCATCGTTGGGATGGTATGCAAATTCTGGCATTACCTTGATTGAAAGTTCCTCCATTGTCAGGATGTTCTGATTTTCTTCTCCTGCGGTAACTGAGGGGCTTAATAGCAGCAAGCAGCACAGGATTATATTTATGTTAAGCAGTAATTTTTTCATTGTCCTTCCTTCCTTTCAAGTTGTGAATTTTTTGTGAACATATTCACAGAACTCCTCATATTTAAACTCGAAGTCGAAATTTCATACCTTATTTATCCCATGATACCGAAACCCATTCTGTGACCAAAATCACAAAAAGATATTGAGTTATTTCTAATTTGTGAACGGCGATTTTACCTTATTTTCATGGTGTTTTTAGGTTTTTTTCATAAAAAAGACCCTCAACACTTGTTGAAGGTCTGAAGCGAATTATTAGGATGACTGGTCCTTTTCTTGGTGAAATTTTGACTTCACCGGCTGGCCGCCAGATTTTTCATATTTCTCTTTAGATTGTTTAATAAGATCAACATCCTGGCCAAGCTCAAGATCCTGATTGTTATTCCCATTACGGGTTTTTTGTTCAGGGTTTTGTTGTTTTGAACGCTTTTTCAAGAAAGATCTCCTCCTCTAAATGCCTGCCCCTCTAAAATCATATTATTTTGAAGCTGTTGAATTTGAAGTCTCATCCGATGGAGTTGATCCCGCTGCTGTCCATTAGCGCTATGAGCCATCTTGGCAATATCCTGATAGGTTTGTTCAAGTTTCTGTAGTGCCTGCGTATACCCATCATTATTGTACTGCTCTTGAAGGCTGCTTTCTTTAAATTGATCCTGTGCGTAGCGAATAACATCCTCACACTGCTGTATTAAAGCATCCATTGAAGCACGAGTAGCCATCTAAGGACCCCCTTCTTTTTGGTAAAACACTTCCCTCAATGAGTCAAAGTGCTTCATATCTTATTTTGTTCTCTCTTCCTTTTCCTATTACGTGATAATTACTGGTAAACAATACAGTTGGATAAGCATTTATTTTCATGATAAAATTGAGTTTATGCTTAAAAAACTAAAAGGAGGTTTCTGAATTGACTCAGACGAACCCTTTTCCATATGCTTCTGACGATAAACGTTATCATACTTGGAATTATCACTTACGCCAGCAATTTGGCCATAAAGTTTTTAAAGTTGCTTTAGACGGCGGTTTTGACTGCCCAAATCGTGACGGTACGGTTGCTCACGGCGGCTGTACGTTTTGCAGTGCCGCGGGGTCAGGCGATTTTGCAGGTGACCGAGCAGATGATTTAGAGAAACAATTCCTTGAAATTAAGGAAAAAATGCATACAAAATGGAAAGATGGCAAATATATGGCCTACTTTCAAGCCTATACAAATACGCATGCACCTGTTGAGGTTCTCCGTGAAAAATTCGAAAAGGTGCTAAATCAAGAGGGGGTAGTTGGCTTATCAATTGCCACTCGCCCAGACTGTCTTCCAGATGATGTGGTTGAATATCTAGCCGAATTAAATCAAAGAACGTATTTATGGGTTGAGCTTGGCTTGCAAACCGTCCATGAACGAACTGCATTATTAATTAATCGTGCCCATGATTTTCAATGTTACGTTGAAGGTGTAAACAAGCTCAGGAAACATGGCATTCGAATCTGTTCTCACATTATCAACGGTTTACCGCTTGAATCATATGAAATGATGATGGAAACCGCAAGAGAAGTCGCTAAACTTGACGTTCAAGGAATAAAAATTCATTTGCTTCACTTACTTAAGGGTACTCCAATGGTGAAACAGTATGAAAAAGGCATGCTTGAATTTCTAACTCAAGAGGATTATGTAAATTTAGTATGTGACCAATTAGAAATTTTACCGCCGGAAATGATTGTTCATCGTATTACTGGGGACGGACCAATTGATTTAATGGTAGGACCTATGTGGAGTGTGAACAAGTGGGAAGTACTAAATTCCATTGATGCAGAGCTAAAAAGAAGAGACAGCTATCAAGGTAAACTTTATCAAAAAAGTACAGTGAGGAACTAACGGTGAAGCTGGATCGAATACTTCCTTATGCAAAGAAATTACTTGAAAAGAATGTTACAAATGGTGATGTCGTTGTTGACGCAACACTAGGTAACGGCCACGATACTCTTTTTTTGGCGCAGCTTGTAGGTGAAAATGGCACTGTGTATGGATTTGATGTACAAGAGGATGCCATTCGAACAAGTACAGAAAAATTGAACCAACATAATTTGGCTGATCGCGTAACCGTCTTTCATAAAGGTCACGAACAGCTTTCCAAATTAATACCTGCAGAACATCATGGTAAGGTAAAAGCGGCAATTTTTAACTTAGGTTATTTGCCTGGCAGTGACAAGTCAGTTGTAACAAAACCTGAAACCACCATATCAGCAATCGAACAGTTACTTGAGATAATGCTTCCTGAAGGATTAATCATTCTTGTGATTTACCATGGCCATGCTGAAGGTGCAGTTGAGCGGGATGCGCTATTGACGTATTGTCAGGATATTGACCAGAAGAAGGCTCATGTCCTTCAGTATCGATTTATCAACCAACAAAATAATCCCCCTTTTGTCGTTGCAATTGAGAAAAGATAAACCAGGCTGATTTGGCCTGGTTTTCTTCATTTTACAAAGGTCTTGTAAATAATGAGGGAATCCATTTCTGAAAGGAACGATACGCTAGTCCATTGATATAGAAGAAATAGCTAATAATCCCTCCAGTCTTAATAATTCCCTTTGCTAATTTCCGGATATTTTTCTGTTTACGAACCTTCCCATCCGATAAATAAATTCCTAACAGGCCTCTATTAATAAGCTGGTGAAACTTCTTATGTGGCAGAAATTCTGTATGTTTGTCTGCCTCCGTAACAAAGTGCTTTAAACGTTTGAAAAGTGTTTCTGGATTTTCGTAATAGAAACAGAAATTTAAGTCGCCGCCTTCTCGATCTTCTTCTTGGTCGATAAAATAATCTAATAATATATGGAGTCCCTGTATGTAAGGAAAATAACCTTTACGAATATTCTCAGCATCCACTGCGGAAAAATCCTCTCTCATCGCATACGAGATAAGACAGAATATCCCCAAAGTAGAACCAGAGCAAGCAGAAAACTCATACCATTCCATATCTGGCAGATTACTTTGATGATCTTTAAACCATTTTTCAAGTCGGGGTACCCGTTCCTCATGAATAACATGCTTATGTATTTGTAAGTTGCAGTAATATTCACAGAGCTCCAACAAGTAATCCTTTATTATTGGATAATGCTCCACTTCTTCTAAAATTGATCTGCATGTTTGAGCTAAATCATTTAAATAGCCGCCATCGTTCTGATCCTCACGAAACCGGTAGTAATTTCTAGGCTTACTTCCTATTGTCAGGGCATCGCGCATGGATTCGTGAAGCGCTGCAAAATCCTTCGGATCGAGCGAGGTACTCCGATCGCAAAGATTATCCAAGTAATCACTAATGGTTTGATAGGCTACGATAAACTTTACTGCTTTTCTATACTCACCATTCGCAGAAAGTGCAAGAATACCCCCGCCTTCACAGTGAAACGTTTTATGTTCAATACTAGCCAGAGCTTGTGTTCTAAGCTCCTTGTTAGGGATACTTTCTGCTCGGGACCTCCAAAAACTCAGTTCTCGATGGACAGCTGGAATAATGCGGCGGTATACTTTCGACATGAGTCTGATTGGCATCATGGAGTAAATCTTCCCTTTCTTAAACAATGTAACCTATTGCTTTTAATTGACTGCTGACAAAATCTTTCGCGTACTCAAATATATCTTCTCGTTCAGGTTCATTAAAAATTTCATGATAAAGCTTTGGCCATTCCTTATATCTCTTTTCCGATAGAGGCGCATGGTTAAACCATTCCTTAACGGGAATCTTATTAACAATCTTATCATCTCCTGCTTGCATAACAAGCATTGGGACATCCCTTGTGCCCTCAATTGACAGGAAAGCCTCTTTCATAGACTCAACTAACTCACGGTACCACCTAACAGAGACTTTTGTGATATAGAGGCTGTCATCTTTATCCGCCTCAAGGACATCTTGGTTTCTAGTAGCCATATCAACGGTTATACCTGAATTCATTTTAAATGAAGGGTAAACCACATTGATTGCGTATGACAGGATATCTAAAATTTTGGGAGGAGTATGAACTAACCCTAAGCATGGTGATGAGAGAATAACCCCTGCCAAGTCAAAATTTTCTTCCTGCAGTAAACGAATCGCAATTAAGCCCCCCATACTATGCCCGAATAAAAATACAGGCAATTCATAACGATAAGCTGCTTTAATCCATTCTTTGACTTCACTTATGTACTCTTCAAATGAATCTATATGGCCTCTTCGGGATCTAGTTGTCATGCCTTGTCCAGGAAGATCACCCATAATGACATGAAAACCAGACATGCGCCACATTTCAATGAGCCAGCCATATCGCCGGTGATGTTCCATTGCACCATGAACCATCACGATTACAGCCTTCACTTCCCCTTCTGCTTCCCACTTCCACATAGTTTTTCCTCCTAGAAAAAATTACTATTTAGTATTATATTAGAATGAATATGTATTTCAGTCAAAAAGGAGCGACCGAAATGATTTATCCATACAAAGGCAAATACCCTAAAATAGCAGACTCAGTATTCCTCGCCGATTTTACCACCATTACAGGTGATGTTGAAATTGGTGAAGAATCAAGCGTTTGGTATAACTCTGTCATTAGAGGAGATGTGGCACCTACAGTCATCGGGAAAAAAGTGAATATCCAAGATAACTCTGTTTTGCACCAAAGCCCCAATAACCCATTGATTATAGAGGATGAAGTAACTATTGGCCACCAGGTGATTCTCCACAGCTGTATTATTCGAAAAAAGGCATTGATTGGCATGGGGTCGATTATTCTAGACCAAGCAGAAATTGGAGAAGGCGCATTTATCGGCGCTGGCAGTCTTGTACCGCAAGGCAAAAAAATCCCTCCTAATACATTAGCATTTGGCAGACCCGCTAAAGTTATTAGAGAATTAAATGAACATGACAAAAAAGAAATGCATCGGATTTATACAGAATATGCGGAGAAAGCTCAGTATTATAAGTCACTTCAAAAATAAATGATAATAAAAATGCACCCATATATCACTATGAGTGCATTTTTCTTTAATTTTTCATTGTTAATAGTTCTTTTTGTCCAGAAAAGGAGTACTTGCCTTCTACATAAACCTGGTGCCACACCATAAAGATTAAGACAGTCCATATTTTACGGCTGTTGTCTGCCTTCCCTTGACAGTGGTCTTCAAGAAGATTTAATACGTAAGATTTATTTAGTAAATGATCCGTGTTGCTTTCTCTAATAATCGTTTTTGCCCAATCATTCATTTCATTCTTGAGCCAATGGCGAATAGGTACTGGGAAACCAAGTTTCTTACGATTTAATACATGCTCAGGAACAATTCCTTCAGCTGCTTTTCGTAAAATATACTTCGTTGTACCGTTAGCTGTTTTCAAGCTAGTTGGAATTTTCGATGCTGTTTCAAAAACCACTTTATCCAAAAATGGAACTCGAAGCTCTAATGAATGAGCCATCGTCATTTTATCCGCTTTTAATAAAATATCGCCGCGCATCCATGTATGAATATCAATAAATTGCATACGATCAACTGGATCATATCCTTTTGATTCAGCGTAAAGTGGTTTTGTGATATCGGTGTAATCTAAACCTTCACGGTAGACCGATAGCAACTCTCTTTTTTCTGCCTCGGTGAACATTTTTGCATTACCAATATAACGTTCTTCCATAGGCGTGACTCCACGTTCAATAAAACTCTTCCCTTTCATTCCTTCAGGCATCATGTTTGCAATGCCTTTTAGCAATACTTTTCCTACTCTTGGGATTTTATTAAACACTTCGAGATCCTGTGGTTCACGATAAATATTGTAGCCGCCAAACAATTCATCCGCACCTTCACCAGAAAGAACAACCGTAACATGCTTTCTTGCTTCACGGGCTACAAAGTACAATGGAATCGCAGCTGGGTCTGCAAGGGGATCATCCATGTGCCAAATAATTTTTGGCAGTTCATTCATGTATTCCTGCGGTGTAATCACATAACTGATATTTTCTACCCCAAGTTTGTCAGCCGTTTCTTTTGCAACATCGATTTCACTAAAACCATTTTGTTCGAAACCTACTGAAAACGTCTTAATAGCTGGGTGAAATTGTTTAGCAATCGAAGCTATAATGGAAGAATCGATTCCACCTGAAAGGAATGACCCAACAGGAACGTCACTTCTCATATGCATCTTAACCGAATCAATTAACACATCTTGAATTTCTTTAATAAACGCTGATTCCGATTTCTGAACCGGGTTAAAACTAGCTTTCCAATATCTCTTGATTTCCATTGGAGAGCCGATCTTTTTTGTAAAATAATGCCCTGGCTCTAACTTATGGATGCCTTTTGACATCGTATTTGGTTCTGGAACAAATTGATATGTTAAATAGTGCTGCAGGGAATCATAATCTAAAACATCGTTCTCTAATGCGAGGAGAATACTTTTCTTCTCAGATGCAAAAAATGTTCTTTCCCCATCCTCAAAATAAAAGTACGGTTTAATCCCGAAAGGGTCTCTTGCACCAAAAACAGTTTGTTCTTGTTTATCCCAAATTGTAAAGGCAAACATTCCGCGCAGTTTTTCAACCGCTTTTTCTTTCAGATGGCTATATAAAGCAATAATAACTTCTGTATCAGAGTTTGTTGCAAACTGTAAACCATCCTTGAGCAATTCTTCACGAAGTTCCAGGTAGTTATAAACCTCACCATTAAAAATAATCCAATAGCGCTCATTTTCATATGTTAATGGCTGATGCCCGCATTCAATATCAATAATACTTAAACGGCGAAAGCCAAATTGAATATGCTCATCATAATAAAAGCCATCATCATCAGGTCCGCGATGGGTTATTATATCGTTCATATTTTTGAATTGTTGTTTTTGTTCATCACGATAATGTTGTTCTTTGTCGTGTACACAACCAATAAAACCACACATTATGTACCTCACCTACTCCAATCTAATATCCAAACTAAAAAACATACTCTCTTATCCTACCACTATTCATATAAAAATGTCAGTGTTAAAGGTAGGAAAATTCCGGTACAAATAGTTTTCACCTAAACCTATTGCCCTAAACTTAGACGAGGAAAGGAAAAAGAGAGTTACATCTTAAATGCAACTCCCTTTAGATTATTTACTATTTGCTTGTTGACGTAATGCGTCAGCTTTATCTGTACGCTCCCAAGGAAGGTCAAGATCTGTACGTCCAAAATGACCGTATGCTGCGGTCTGTTTATAAATAGGGCGACGAAGATTAAGCATGTTAATGATACCTGCCGGCCTGAGATCAAAGTTGGCTCCTACAAGATCAACTAATATATTTTCACTTACTTTGCCAGTACCGAACGTATCAACAGAGATAGAAACCGGTTTTGCTACTCCGATTGCGTATGCCAGCTGAACTTCAACCTTATCAGCAAGTCCTGCTGCAACAATATTCTTCGCAACATAACGAGCAGCATATGCTGCAGAACGGTCTACCTTTGTTGGATCTTTACCAGAGAATGCTCCACCGCCATGACGTGCGTAACCGCCATATGTATCCACAATGATCTTACGGCCTGTTAAACCAGCATCTCCTTGAGGTCCACCGATAACGAAGCGGCCAGTTGGATTAATGAAATACTTGGTATTTTCATCAATTAGTTCTTTTGGAACAACTGGATTAATGACATACTCTTTTACATTACGCTGGATTTGCTCTAACGTAATTTCAGGATGGTGCTGAGTTGAAATAACAATCGTATCGATACGGACAGGTTTATCATTCTCATCGTATTCTACTGTTACTTGTGTCTTTCCATCCGGACGCAGATAAGGAAGGATTTCCTCTTTACGAACCTCTGTCAAACGACGTGCCAGCTTGTGTGCTAAGGAAATGGGAAGAGGCATTAGTTCTTTTGTTTCATTACATGCAAAACCAAACATTAAACCTTGGTCTCCTGCACCAATTGCCTCAATTTGTTCATCAGTCATTTGTCCTTCACGGGCCTCGAGTGCTTGGTCAACACCCATTGCAATGTCAGGAGATTGTTCATCAATTGAAGTTAATACTGCACAAGTTTCCGAGTCAAAGCCATACTTGGCACGATTGTACCCAATGCCTTTGATGGTTTCACGAACAATTTTTGGAATATCAACGTAAGTAGATGTAGTGATTTCACCTGCCACCAAGACTAATCCAGTAGTAACGGATGTTTCAGCAGCAACCCGAGCATTTGCATCCTTTGCTAAAATCGCATCTAAAATCGAATCAGATATTTGGTCACAGATTTTATCTGGATGACCTTCCGTAACTGACTCAGAAGTAAACAAACGGCGTTTTGTTGACATCTGATTTCCTCCTATATTATGAGATAAATCAAGGTTCATATGAAGGTTACAGGAATACTTCTAGAACCACTGAAATTGATACGGTACTCATTCCCTTAGTATGAAATAAACAAAGGATTTTTATTAACAACTCTTATGATAAAAGGTCTTATACAAAATAAAAAACCTTACCACATGAGGAAAGGTTGTTCCGGTCCTTTCACTCTTATCGTTCAAGGTCAAAGCCTTGCGTCAGATTAGCACCTTCGCATTTGAGAAAATGACACTATGTATCAACTTCTCATGAAGCAGGTTGCTGGGTTTCATAGGGCCTGTCCCTCCACCAGCTCAGGATAAGAGAGTATCCGTTCAAAATAGTATCTTACTTGAACCTGTCGAACGTTGTCAACGAATTTGCTAGCAAATTAAGGATATTTTTAATAAATCTTTCCAATTGAAATTTATACTGTATAATACAACCCAAATTCACTAATTAGTATAGACTATTAATTTTAATGTGTTATACTTTTTATGAATATATCGAATATTAAAAACTTGAAAAGGAAGGTTCGTTCTGATGAATTCAGTACATGTCCCAAATGATTTAAACCAATTGCTGGAAGAAAGTCATGTGCATATTCAAATGTCTGTTCCTCAATTAGTGGAAAAAATCCTATCTAGGAATGAAGGAAAACTAACCTCAACTGGGGCGATTAGTGTTTCCACAGGTAAATATACTGGAAGATCTCCTAAAGACAAATTTATTGTCATGGAAGAATCCATAAAGGAAAAAATTGATTGGGGGAATTTAAACCAGCCAATTTCGGAAGAAGTTTTTAATAACCTCTATCATAAAGTTGTAGAATACTTAAAAGAAAAAAATGAAATCTTCGTGTTTAAAGGATTTGCAGGGGCAGATAAAAAGACCCAGCTGCCGATTCAAATTGTAAATGAATATGCTTGGCACAATTTATTCGCCCATCAATTGTTTATTCGTCCTAGTGCAGAAGAACTGCTCACACATAAACCAGGTTTTACGGTGATTTCCGCTCCTAACTTTAAAGCAAATCCTGTTATAGACGGAACAAATTCTGAAACCTTTATTATCATTTCTTTCGAAAAACGGACCATATTAATCGGCGGAACAGAATACGCCGGTGAAATGAAAAAATCTATCTTTTCAATTATGAACTACCTATTACCTGAGAATAATATTTTCTCCATGCATTGCTCTGCTAATATTGGTGTTGAAGGTGATGTTGCTTTGTTCTTCGGACTTTCTGGGACGGGTAAAACCACTTTATCAGCAGACCCAAATCGCCGCTTAATTGGTGATGATGAACATGGCTGGTCATCAAGTGGCGTGTTTAATATAGAAGGTGGCTGCTATGCAAAAACCATTAATCTTTCAAGGGAAAAAGAACCACAAATTTTTGACGCTATCCATTTCGGTTCTGTATTAGAAAATGTTGTGCTCAATCCTGATACAAGAATTGCAGATTATGATGACGCGACACTTACTGAGAATACACGGGCTGCTTATCCGATGCACGCCATTGAAAATACCGTTGAGCCGAGTATTGCGGGCCACCCGAATACAATTGTCTTCTTAACAGCAGATGCATTTGGAGTATTGCCTCCAATCTCGAAGTTAACAAAGGAGCAGGCAATGTATCATTTCTTGAGTGGTTATACATCCAAGCTAGCGGGAACAGAGCGTGGTGTTACTTCTCCAGAAGCAACCTTTTCTACCTGCTTTGGTGCACCATTCCTGCCTTTACCTGCAACTCGTTATGCAGAAATGCTAGGGGAGAAAATTCTTGAGCATAATGCAAATGTCTTTCTAGTAAATACCGGCTGGACAGGTGGAGAATACGGAGTAGGCAGCCGTATGAAGTTATCCTATACAAGAGCTATGATTCAGGCGGCACTTGAAGGGGAACTAAACCATGTTGAAACCGTAAAAGATGAAATTTTCGGACTAAACATTCCTCTTCACATTGCAGGAGTTCCTGATGAGGTACTTCAACCAAACAAAACTTGGACAGATCCACAAGCGTATGAATTGAAAGCAAAAGAATTAGCTGGGAAATTCCGTGAAAACTTCAAGAAATTCACTAAATTAGATCCAGAAATTGAAGAAAAAGGCGGACCCGTTGCCTAAATAAAGAAAGCCCTTATCGCTGTTGTGGATAAGGGCTTTTTTACTAATTTGTAGAATTTAGTGAAATTAATTGATAAGTTAACAATGTACGGTTTTCTTTCCATTCTACTTTTTTGATGACAGCTGTTCCGTTCGTATCACTTTCAATCGTTTTTCTCACGTCAATGGGAATATCAATCGGATAAAGTCGATAGCCTTCCTTTTCTAATATAAAACTATTCTCCTCGATTCTTATTTCTCTGCCTTTTGTTACAATCATCGTATTTAACTCAAGAGGCATACCCATATGTACCCAACTCCTCTGTAATTGGACTTACTGTTATTTTATCATTTTTCGATTTGAGATTTCATCCACTTCGTTAAATCTTTCACGATTTTTCTGTTTACTACAGGAGGAAAGTAGTGGGTAAAATCATCAAAATACCAGCACTCCACCTTCTTATTTAACATCTTAAGTCTTCTTTCTAGCCTGTGGGCATGCTCCACCGATACGTTATGGTCATTTACTCCATGAATGATTAATACAGGAGCTAATAGTTTTTCGAGTTCGTTAAGCGGTGTTCGCTCTTCATATCTTTCAGGATATTTTCCTGGTGTACCGCCAATCACTCTTTTCATCATTTTCCGCAAATCTTTTCTTTCTTCATAGGTTAAAGTCATATCACTAACCCCGCCCCAAGTAACAATTGAAGCTGTCTCCTGGAATTGAAGTGCGGTCATTAATGCCATTACACCCCCACGCGAAAAACCAAAAACATGAATATTCCCTACATTAGGAATGGACTTTAAAAGCTCATAGCCTGAAAAAGCATCCTCCCTGTCTTGTCCAGCAAAATCCTCATTTCCCTCTCCCCCTTGATTTCCTCGGTAGTAGGGAGCAAATACGATGAATCCTTCGGAAGCAAATTGAGCAATCCTTGCCGGTCTTACCTTTCCGACATTTTTTATACCGCCTCGCAAATATAAAAACCCATCATAGTTTCCTTTTACTTTTGGTTCTGCCAGTAATCCTTTCACTCTTAATCCATCAGAAAAATAGGTAATCTCCCTCAGATCCACATTAGGATTGGGTGAAGGAAAACGGTAAACCTCGATGATTTTTCCATTTTGTTTGTTCACTGCATTTCACCTTTCCATTAATCCGTAAAAATTTATGTAAGTAGGCATTCACACATTTATTTCTGTTTCATACGATATGTTAGGTCAAAAAGCCCAGTTTTTCATTGTAATAAGGAGGTTTTGGTATGAAAAAATGGTTAAAAATTAGTTTTTCTTCACTTCTCATATTCATACTTATGCTCACAATCGCTGCTTGTAACAATACCAACAAGACGGATACAGAGAAAGTAGAAAAGGTTCGATTGGTAGAAGTTACTCGCTCTATCTTCTATGCACCTGAATATGTGGCAATAGCAAAAGGATTTTTTGAAGAAGAGGGCTTAGAAGTTCAACTGTCTACAGCCTTTGGCGGCGATAAAACCATGACAACGCTGTTATCAAATGGTGCAGATATCGCATTGGTAGGCTCTGAGACTTCGATTTATGTTTACGCTCAAGGTTCCAATGATCCGGTTATTAATTTTGCTCAACTCACACAAACCGATGGCACCTTCCTTGTCTCCAGAGAAAAAATTGATGATTTCTCATGGGATTTATTAAAAGGTTCAACATTCTTAGGTCAACGTACTGGCGGAATGCCGCAAATGGTTGGGGAGTTCGTTCTCAAGAAACATGGCATCGATCCACATCAAGATTTAAATCTCATCCAAAACATTGATTTTGCAAATATTCCAAGCGCCTTTGCTTCTGGAACAGGCGATTTTGTTCAATTATTCGAACCACAGGCAAGCATTTTTGAACAAGAGGGAAAAGGACATATTATTGCTTCTTTTGGAACAGAATCTGGCCATGTTCCATATACAACCTTCATGGCAAAGGACAGTTACATGAAAGAGAACAAGGATATTGTAGAAAAATTCACGAGAGCCGTTTACAAGGCACAGCAATGGGTAGAAACACATAGCTCTGACGAAATCGCTGAAGCTATTCAATCCTATTTTCCTGATACAGACGTCAAACTTATAAGCACAGTAGTAGACCGTTATAAAGAGCAAGGATCATTTGCAACCGATCCAATCCTTGATGTGGAAGAGTGGAACAATCTCCAGAACATCATGGACGAAGCAGGTGAGCTTCCAAAAGAAGTTGATCATTCTACACTAGTAAATACAGAAATAGCTGAAAAAGCGAAAGAAGAATAAAAAATATGGGAGGCCGTCCAAATGAGTTTTTTAGCCATTAAAGATATCCATCACACTTATTTTACAAAAGCCTCTGCAACAACGGCCCTCTCCGAAATAAGTTTACAAGTAGAAGAAGGTGAATTCATATCCTTCCTCGGCCCTAGCGGTTGTGGGAAAACGACCCTGCTCTCCATCATTGCAGGGCTTATAAAACCCACACAAGGAACGATTATGCTTGAAAATAAACCAGTCACAGGGTTAAAAAATCAAATTGGCTACATGCTCCAACAAGACTATCTATTTCCATGGAAAACAATCGAAGAAAATATTCTTCTTGGATTAAAATTATCCGGCCAATTGAATGAGCAAACCAAAAGTGCCGCTTTAGACCTGTTAAATCAAATTGGGTTACGTGGTATCGAGAAACAGCTGCCTAAACAGCTATCGGGAGGTATGAGGCAGCGAGCCGCTCTCGTTAGAACACTGGCAACGGAGCCTAAGCTGCTCATGCTGGATGAACCATTCTCAGCTTTAGATTATCAAACTAAGTTGAAGCTGGAAGATCTAGTATCCAACACGCTCGACTCCTTTGGAAAAACAGCCATTCTCGTCACCCATGACATTGGTGAAGCCATTGCAATGAGTGATCGGATTGTGCTCTTTTCACCAAGCCCTGGCAGAATTCATAAGATATTTGAAATGCCAGATGAATTAAGGAACATATCTCCTTTTAAAGCGAGAAACCATGAGACATTTTCTAGTATCTTTCAGAATATATGGAAGGAGTTGGATTCACTTGAAACAGGGAAAGAATAACGTGAGCCTCCTCCATAAAAATTATTTACATTCTCTAACGATCGAAAAAAGATGGGTACGTTTTTATCAAGTCGTCATTTTCCTGCTCTTTTTTTCGAGTTGGGAAATCGCCAGTCAAAAACGTTGGATTGACCCTCTACTCTTCAGTTCTCCATCGAAAATTTGGAATTTATTCCTTGAAAAAATTCAAGATGGTTCTTTAATATCCAATCTTGGTGTTACCTTAACAGAAACTATTTTTGGGTTCATTTTAGGTACGTTACTGGGTACCGTTCTAGCAGCATTGCTATGGTGGTCGCCGATGCTCTCAAAGATTATTGACCCTTATCTCGTTATTCTTAACGCGATGCCAAAGGTCGCTTTAGGCCCTATATTAATCGTCGCCCTTGGACCGGGATATCCTTCTATTATAGCGATGGGAGCGATTATTTCCGTTATTATTACAACTATTGTGGTTTATACTTCTTTTAAAGAAGTAGACCCTAACTATTTAAAAGTACTCCAGACATTCGGAGCGTCACGTCTGCAATGCTTTAAGGAAGCCATCCTCCCCGCTAGTTTTCCAACCATTATTTCAACCTTAAAGGTGAATGTTGGACTATCATGGGTCGGCGTCATCGTTGGAGAATTTTTAGTTTCATCCAGGGGACTCGGTTACTTTATCATTTACGGCTTCCAAGTCTTTAATTTTACCCTTGTCTTTTTATCCTTGCTGGTCATTGCTGTTGTTGCAACCATCATGTATCAGCTTGTAGAGCTATTGGAAAAAAAACTTATCAAGGAATAGCGGCTTATATAAATTTGTCGCTATTCTTTTTCACGTTTATAAATAAACGCCAAACATTCCGCAACCACTTCGTCCTTCATAATAAAGCTGTACTCTTCACCAAACCGCATATCCAACAGATTACCTTTTACTAATACAGGGCCGTTTGTCTCAAAATAACTATTCTTTTTATCTATAGATTTTATTTTCCCCCAAAATACAGCCTTTACAAAAGTATTTTTTTGGTCAGACACTCTATATTCAGCGATTTGTGCAAGGCCCTCTATAGTGGCTCCCGTCTCCTCATAAACCTCACGGATAGCGGCTTCTTTAAGTGACTCTCCAGATTCAACTTTACCTCCTGGAAATTCCAATCCTCGAACGCTATGCTTTGTTAGAAGCCAATCATCTAAATATTTACAAATCACAAATACGTGTTTCGCTTTCTGTTCAAAAGCATTGCTTGAGAATGATAGCTCAACCTTGTTCCCTAACCGATCTAAAAAACTTTTCATTATCCTCACCCCGTTCTGACCCCTTGTGTTCATTATAATCGAAAAAAACGGAAAATCCTTAAGAATAGGATTTTCCGTTTTTTTACCCTTGCTTTGGCAAGATATTCATCGTTTCAATATGACTTCTTGCTTCTTCGTCACCCAGTTTGTAAATCATCCCATAAACTTTTTCAATTGTATCGTCATAAGCATCGTTTTCACGGTCATAGTGATATTGAACATACGGAACATGGGCTCTGAAGAAATTTTGCCATTCTGTAGAATAATTTTGGTCAAATAACTCCCGAAGCTGGGTAATTTCTTCATCATTCGCTTGAATCTTAAAATTCCAAGCAGAGGCAGTTGCACTTTGGGATATTTGCCCATGCCCAACGTCTATATAATAGGTCTTTTTTTGCTCATCCATTTTGTCATCCCCTTATAAATAGTATTTAAAATTTCCCACAATGAAATAAAATTTATTCTTTTTCAAATTTCGACTCATTTTTTAGAAATGAATAAGGTATAATTGTCATAATATTAAGAAAATAGATTTTTACCATTTTTTCAAACTTTTGATTCAGTCATAGAGGATATTTTTCATCATTAAGGGAATTGAATAAGTAAGGAAAAAATTTTTAAAATTCTTTGGAGGTGAACGGAGTGAGGTTAGTCGATGAATTATTTCAGATGTATCGAGACAAGCTGACAGGTGATGAAGAGGATATTGATATGTTAGCATTCGCCTTCTTAGAAGAAATGTCACATGAGGATCTGCTGCACTTAATTAAAGAGATGGATAAGCAGGAATTATACGATTTAATGGGGCTTTATTTAATTGAGAGTTTGAAAGGTAAATTCGCCCAGGAAGAATACGGCCAGCGCACCCATACTTATTATCCAAGAAATATTCACTAAAATCTACATAGCACTAAAATTTTGGAACTGGCAGATGTCAGTTTCTTTTTTTGTTAATAAAGGCTAAAAACATGCTAAAATGTAAGATGAGACAGGGGAGGAGAAAAAATGTATACGATATTTGTGGTAAGCGTTATTATCATTATTGTAGTATTATTGCTTGCTGTTATCACAACGTCGAAAGCCTATAAATTTAAACATACAGTTGATCCACTCGACGATAATCCTTATTTAAAGAATGAAAATAATGTTGATACGGAAAATAAACAATAAAAAAAATTCCTATTCAAAACGAATAGGAATTTTTTTTTCACGCAAAAACTTGTTTTAAGTCTTCTTTATTTTGTTCAAGCCAAAAACGCATTAAACGTTTTGCACCTTCTAAATCATGAAGTTTCGCTTGTCCGCATTGTCTTTCGTTTGCTGCTGGAATCTCCGTTATTTCAACAGCGGTTTTCATTGTATCTTCAAGAAGGTCAATGATTTCTTCCACAGTCGGCTCACCACTCACAACTAAATAGTAGCCGGTTTGACAGCCCATAGGTGATATATCGATGATATCGAAGTGCTCATATTTCTCTACGTGTGCACGGAGATTAAAAGCAAGTAAATGTTCTAATGTATGGATAACATCTGGCTTCATAGCTTGTTTATTCGGCTGGCAAAAACGGATATCATATTTATTAACAATCCCGTCGGTTCCTACTTTATGGACACCGCAATGTCTAACATACGGTGCTTTGACGGCATTATGATCTAAATCAAAGCTTTCTACAGAAGGCATTATTCCCCACTCCTTTTATCCATCTATGTAGTATCATACTATAAAATCCGAGTAATTTCATCTGCATAGGATAATTAATAATTTAGACGTTTTTTTCTATTTATGATATCTTTTAAGTAATTTCTTGAAGGGAGTTTCCCTATGTTAAAAAATTTTTTGATTTCAGTTATTCGCTTTTACCAAGTTGTAATTTCTCCTATTAAACCGCCGAGTTGCCGTTTTTATCCTACGTGTTCACATTATGGTATAGAAGCGGTCCAACGATTTGGAGCTCTAAAAGGAGGCTGGCTTACAGTAAAGAGAATTCTAAAATGTCATCCCTTCCATCCGGGTGGAGTTGATCCAGTACCAGAAAAGAAAGAAATTTAACGTTGGTAGCCGTCAACAACAAGGTCAAGTTTCCCTGTCTTTGGGTCAATGACTAATCCATGTACCGGAACACCTTCTGGCATTAATGGATGATTTCTGATAACCCCCACACTGTGCTCAACACTTTCACTGACATTTTCAAATCCATGCAGCCAGTTTTTAATATCAATACCTGAATAAGTTAGAGTATCAAATGTTTCTTCTGTTACCCCACGGCTCATCATACTTTCTATAACTGGTTCAGCCTTTAATCCGCTCATCCCACAATCATGATGGGCAATGACTAGCACTTCCTCAGCTTGCAGCTGATATACAGCAATGAGAATACTTCTCATAATACTTCCAAATGGATGAGAAACCAATGCCCCGGCATTTTTAATCGTCTTTATGTCACCGTTGCTTAAGTTCATTGCCTTTGGCAGCAATTCCAATAATCGCGTGTCCATACATGTTAGTATAACCGCTCGTTTATTCGGAAATTTAGTTGTCTCGTACTTCTCATATTCATGGCTCTCTACAAATTTTTGGTTATAATCTAGAATTTCATTTAATAATGTTGTGTTGCTCACAATTATCCCACCTTCACTTTATTTATACTTATAATACTTAAAAACTAACGGATGCTACAATATTATGCTTGCATTTAACTCATTTTTTTTGTAAGATACATAAGGAAATCGGAATCGTTCCGTATTATACATTTTTTATATAAACTAAATTCTAAAAATTTTTCAAATATAAATCGTAATAACTCCGGTTTATAAACTTTTAAAGGAGCAACATATGAAAAAATTTTTTCTTTTACCTTTTATTTTACTTATCAGCTTAGCCCTAAATGCTTGCAGTACCGAAAATGAACAATCAGATCAAGAGAAAGAGCAGTTATCCATTTATTCTACTGTTTTTCCTCTTCAATATTTTACGGAGCGCATTGGTGGAAAATACGTGAATGTTAATACAATCTATCCACCAGGAGCAGACGAGCATACTTTTGAACCATCCCAAAAAGACATGATTAAACTGGCTGATTCAGATTTATTTTTCTACATCGGCTTAGGATTAGAGGGCTTTGTAGACAAAGCGAAGGAATCCTTAAAAAGTGAAAATGTCACGTTGATTCCAACTGCTGAGAACCTAATTTTAGATCCTGCTGAAGAACATGAAGTACATGATGACCATGAAAATCATGAAGATGATGGTCATGGAGATTTCAATCCTCATGTTTGGCTGGACCCTATATATTCAAAGGAAATGGCTTCTGTCATTAGGGATTCTTTAATTGAAAAAATGCCTCAAAATAAAGAGACTTTTGATCAAAATTATCAAACGCTTGCAGATGAATTAGATCAATTAGATTCAGAATTCAAGAGCACCATTCAAAATGCAAAACATAAAGATATCCTTGTCACTCATGCTGCATTTAGTTACTGGGAGCAAAGGTACGGTCTTGAAGAGATCAGTATTTCTGGTCTTTCCACAACGAATGAACCAACGCAGCGTGAACTTGAAAATATTATCTCATTAGCCAATAAACAAGGACTGCATTACATCCTGTTTGAACAAAACGTTCAATCAAAATTGGCGGAGATTGTGCAGAAGGAAATTGGAGCAAAGGCTTTACTCGTTCATAATTTAGGTATTTTAACAACCGAAAACATTAAAGATAAAGAAACATATTTTTCTCTAATGGAGAAAAACTTAGAATCATTAAAAATTGCTTTAAACAATTAGTTGTTAATTCCCTTTATCTTACAAGGATAAGAAAATGTAAAAATTCAAAAGCTATTTTTGTATTACGAATGATCTAAAAAGGAGTGATACAAATGGCGCAAGATGTATTATGTGAAGTTAACAACTGCTCTTATTGGGCAAAAGGAAATAAATGCAGTGCGGATAGTATATATGTTGTCAGCCACAAAGGAAAAACCGCTGATAACAGTCGAGAAACCGACTGTAAAACATTTGAACCTGCAGATCTATAAATTATTAAATTAAACCAGACTTTTTGTCTGGTTTATTTGTCGTTAAATTTAAAAACCTTTTCCATTACTGTGGTTTCTTTCAGCCTTTTTGCATTAATGCCGAACCCAATGCCTGGTGTTTCTGGCACGCTTACAAAACCATTATTTACACTAACCTCAGGTGTAATAATATCTTCCTCCCAGAATCGATTAGAAGCAGAAATATCACCGGGGATAGTAAAACCAGGTAGTGAAGCTAGAGCTATGTTATGCGCACGGGATATTCCAAATTCTATCATTCCGCCGCACCAAACCTCGATGCCCCTATCCAGGCAATAATTATGAATTCTTTTGGCCTCGTAAAGACCTCCTACTCTTCCTGCTTTAATATTAATAATCTTACAACTCCCGATTTCAATCGCATTTTTTGCATCATGAAAGCTGACTATACTTTCATCTAAACAAATTGGTGTACGAATATCTTTTTGAAGTAGTGAGTGTTCAATAATATCGTCACTTGCCAACGGTTGTTCTATCATCATAAGATTAAAGTCATCTAGTGCTTTTAATCTGTCAATATCGTTTAAGGTATAAGCCGAATTGGCATCTGCCATTATTGGAAGTTCTGGGTGATGACGGCGTATTTCCTCTAAGAGAGAATAATCATGACCAGGACTAATCTTAATCTTAAATCTCTGATATCCTTCTTCCAAATATTTTTCAATTTGGTTGAGAGCACTAGGGAGTGAATTAGCAGCAATCACTACACCTGAAGCAATTTCGCTTCTAGTTCCTCCAATGACCTTAGAAAGTGATGCTGAACTCAGTTTAGCGTATAAGTCCCATATGGCCATTTCCAATGCGGCCTTGGCCATATGGTTTCTTCTAATAGACTGAAATAAAATCGCTGCGTCCTCGGGATGCTCAATTTCACTCTTCTTAAGCAAAGGGATTAATACATCACTTAAAATATGTAAACTAGTTGCTACAGTCTCTTCTGTGTACCACGGTGTAGAAAAAGCCACACCCTCTCCATATCCGGAAATGCCAGTCGAATCGATTACCTCTACGATAATCCCTTCACGCGTTGTAACCGTACCTAAGTGAGTGTGAAAAGGGGACTTTAATGGCATACTGATCACTCTAAGTTTTATTTGATCTATTCTCATTTCTGAATCCTGCCTTCATGAACCAATTCAGATAGCTTTCTGCGAAGCAGCTTTTTAGAAGCGTTTCTCGGTAGTTCTTTCGTAAAATAGAATGATTTTGGTATTTTATATTTAGCCAAGCTTACTAAGCAAAATTGTATAAGTTCTTCCTCTGTAACCTTTGCATTTTTTTTAGGAACAATGAAAGCCACGGGAACCTGTCCCCATGTTTCATCATTGAAGCCAGTTACACCCGCATCAGCCACATCTGGATGAGCTAATAATACGGATTCAATTTCAGCAGGATAAATGTTTTCCCCTCCTGAAATAATCAGATCAGAACGGCGGTCAAGTACATATAAAAAGCCCTCCTCATCCATATAGCCAATGTCTCCTGTATGGAACCATCCTTGATTAAATTTTTCCTTACTCACCTCTGGACGATTTAAATAACCCATTGTTACATTTGGACCTTTTACAATAATTTCACCAGCTTGGTTTGCCTGTGCTACTCCTCCATTCTCCAAAATAATCTCAATTTGTGAAGGAAATAATGGCTTACCTGCTGAACCAAGTTTTGTGATACTGTACTCGGGAGCTAATGTAACGATTTGAGAAGCCGTCTCTGTCATCCCATAGGATTGAAAAACAGGAACTGCTTTTGCCTTACATACCTCTAACAACGGCAATGGTGCAGGACCGCCTCCTAACAGTGCACAACGAAAATAATTTGGCAGTTGAGAACCCTCTAGGGCTTCAACCATCCGAAAAAGCATCGTTCCAACCACTGACATAATCGTAACATGTTTGGATTTAATATCACCTATGGCTTTATTCGCATCAAAGCTTTCATGGAGTATAATCGGCATCCCATATATAACACTTTTCATTAGGATGGAATAACCACTAATATGAAAAAGTGGAACGCTGCAAAGCCAGCGGTCACGATCGGTATATCCTAGATTTAAGGCAGAACCCACAGCACTCCACCAATGATTTCCATATGTGTGAAGGACACCTTTCGGATACCCTGTTGTACCTGATGTATACATGACAGTACAGACATCATTTAAATGAATTTCTTCCTGAATTTCTGGGATTTCTAAAGTTGCTGCAAACAAGTCTTCCTTCTTAATAACGGGCACTTCCACTGATTGTGATATTTCGTAAAATTCATTTTCAAGAATTACCGCAGCTGCCTTTGAATCATTTACTTGCCAAACTAATTCTTTTTTCGATAATCGATTGTTTAAAATAACTGCCTTGACTCCCATGAGCTGAAGGGCAAATAAAATCACAACCGTATCAAAATGATTTTTAAGTATTACACCAATATATTGATCCTTTTTTACTCCTAAACTCTTGAGCTGTCCAGCAGTTTCATAAGATTTTTCATATAATTCTTTAAAAGATATTGTCTGGTCATTGAAATAAACTGCCGTTCTTTCAGGTGTTAAAAATGCCCTTTTTTTAAGAAAGTTAGGCATGGTTTCATGTTGCATAATTTTCACCTACTTCTAGTTAGTACCCTTTAATTTTCCTAGCGCAAGCGCTTTTCTATATAAAAACAGCCTGATGGAGTCCATCAAGCTGCAACATTTTTAAATCAAGGGAAACGTGGGAATTGACCAAAGTCAGGCTTACGTTTTTCTTTAAAGGCGTCTCGGCCTTCTTTGGCTTCTTCAGTTGTATAGTAAAGAAGTGTTGCATCACCAGCTAATTGCTGCAGACCGGCTAAGCCATCTGTGTCTGCATTCATAGCAGCCTTTAAGAAGCGAAGCGCTGTTGGGCTCTTCTCTAGAATTTCATTACACCATTGGATTGTTTCCTCTTCCACTCTTTCAAGTGGGACAACCGTATTTACTAAGCCCATATCAAGTGCTTCCTGTGCATTATACTGTCGGCAAAGGTACCAAATTTCACGTGCCTTCTTATGACCGATAATTCTAGCAAGATAGCCTGAGCCATAACCAGCATCAAAGCTTCCTACATTTGGACCTGTTTGTCCAAAAACAGCATTATCCGCAGCAATCGTTAAATCACACACAACGTGTAAAACGTGCCCGCCGCCAATCGCATAACCTTTTACCATCGCAATAACTGGTTTTGGGATAACACGAATTAAGCGTTGTAAATCTAGGACATTTAAACGTGGGATTTGATCTTCGCCCACATAACCGCCATGTCCACGTACCTTTTGGTCTCCACCAGAACAAAACGCTTTGTCTCCGGCACCTGTTAGTACGATTACTCCTACACTTGAATCATCCCTTGCATAAGCAAAAGCATCAATTAATTCCGTAACGGTTCTTGGTGTGAATGCATTATGTACATGTGGGCGATTAATTGTAATTTTAGCAATTCCATTATATGTTTCATATAAAATTTCATCATATTTGCGTCCTGCAATCCATTCTACTGTCAAAAAAATCTTCCTCCTTAATTTTATTTTGACAAAAAGTCACTTACTATTGTACCAAATTTTTCTGTTTGTTCCACATGAATTGCATGACCACTATCATTAATGACAATCCATGAAGCACTTTCGATATTCTCTGCCATTCTCTCGGCAATCGTACAGAACTTTCCATCCTTATCACCTGTTAACAATAACACTTCACAGCGGATGGAGTCCAACTTTCTCCACCAAGATGGCTGAGAGCCAGTTCCCATCCCTAATAAACTATTAGCAAGACCAATGGCATTATTAGACAGCCGCTGCTCTCTAATAGATTTTTTTACTGAAGCAGGTAAACTGCACATGGTAGAAAAGAGAGGAATTGCTTCCCAGTAATCAACAAAGGACACAATCCCTCGGTCATTAATAAAGTTTGCTAGTTCCTCATCTTTCATACGGCGAAGCATTCTTTCTTCACTTGAGTTTAAACCAGGCGAGGCGCTTTCTAAAATCAGCTTCCTTACTCTATCTGGGTATACTATCGCAAGCGTCAGGGCTAATCTGCCGCCCATTGAATACCCAAGAAGGTCGATTTGATCAATTTCAAGATGGTCTAAAATCATAATCAAGTCTTTCGCAGCAGATTCTATTTCATAACGATTTAAATCATTTGGTGATTCCGTTTGACCATGTCCAATAATGTCTGGGATGATTAGTTTTGAATGCTTGCCCCAAATCGGAACAAAAGGCGTCCAAGTGGTAGAATCTCCTGTAAAGCCGTGCAATATCAGTAATGGAAATCCTTCCCCACACAATTCGACATAATAATTAAGTCCATTAATTTTTACGAGCATTACTGAACACCTTTGACAAAATTTGATATTTCCTCGGAAACAATACGCCAAAACTTGCGATGTTCTGCCAAATTACTATCCCGATGTGTTACCACTTCATAGACATTTAGTCCCTTGGCTTCATTTGATTGGTTCATCAGCGCTCCTAATTGTTCCCAATCCTGAACTTTTGTAAAGTGGCCATTAAACATTCGGACTGCATGTTCAAAATCTAGGTTTAACGGTGTGCCGAATAGACGTTCAAAATTCTTAGGGTGCTGTGCTTGCGGCAGGAAGGAGAATATTCCGCCGCCATTGTTGTTTACAACAATAATCGTGATATCAATGCCATACAACTTTGCAGCGATTAATCCATTTAAATCATGGAAAAAAGTTAAATCACCTACTACCAGATATAAAGGCTGTGAGTATAATCCTGCACCTAATGCTGTTGATACCGTTCCATCAATGCCATTTGCTCCTCTATTAGCAATGACTTTAATTGATTTTTCGTTATTGAGAAAGAAACTATCTAAATCTCTAATAGGCATGCTGTTTCCAACAAACAATGCTGCACCTTCTGGAAGCATATCCGCTAATTGATAAAACAATCGACCTTCACTTAATTGCTGATTATCCTTAATAAGCTCCATGTTTGCTTTTGTAAGATTATTAACAGCCAGCCATTTGTCTAAAAATTCACCACAAGTTCTTTTTTCACTAACAGCCAACATCCGTTCGCAAAAGATGGTTTCGTTACAGTAAATCATTTCAGTTGATAAAGATGCTGGATCCCGCCAGCCTCCTGCTCCATCTATGACAAATTGCTCCGCTTGATGATTTTCCTTTAAGAATATTGTTAGAGCTTTAGATAAAGGCATTGCCCCGAAGCGGAGGATAACATCTGGTTTCAAATAGGATTTAGCATCTTCATTTCTTAAAAAGGTATCATAAGTTTCAACTATATTGTCTAGTTGATGTTGTCCACTTCTAAGTTGTGATAAAGGATCCGCTAAGATTGGAAACTTTAACATATCTGATAAGTCTGTGACAGCCTGAGCAAAACGATTATCAGCAATATTGCCGCAAACAATGATTCCGTTTTTATATCCATTTAGTTTCAACGATATGTCCTTGATTTCATTCTCACTAATCGTTAATTCTCCATTTAGGACTTTGACATATCCCATCGGTCTCTCTTCTAACTGAAAGATAGTTTCATCCATTTTGGGTATCAGTGGTTCCCTGAATGGAAAATTCAAATGGACTGGCCCTGCTGGAGCTTGGCTTGCAATCGCTGCTGCACGAGCTCCAACCGTTCGCGCATAGCGTATGATTTCTGTACTGCTTTCTGGCAATGCCATGTCTGCAAACCATTTTACATGCTGACCATACAAATGAAGTTGATCAATTGCCTGCGGCGCACCTACCTCCCTCAGTTCATGTGGCCTGTCTGCGGTTAGGACAAGTAACGGCACACGTGAATAGCGTGCTTCAATAATGGCAGGAAAATAGTTTGCTGCTGCTGTTCCGGAAGTACATAAAATCGCCACTGGCTTGTTCGTTACTTTTGCTATTCCTAATGCAAAAAAAGCCGCCGAACGTTCATCCACATGGATATGAATATTTATCTCAGGATGTTCTGCCATAACCATTGCCATAGGGGTCGATCTTGACCCCGGACTGACGACAACATCTTTTATTCCTGATAGTACAATCTCCGAAACAAAAGCTGCTAAATAAGCGGTTAAGGATTCTTGATGATTCATATTAATTTCCTCCAAGTGCGCGAAGCATCGGCCTAAATTTTAAGCTTGTTTCCAGGTATTCACTTTCTGAGTCGGAATTCGCCACAACACCACATCCTGCAAATAATGAGGCCTCTTTACCTTGAATGAGACCGGAACGAATCGAAACCGAGAACTCACCATTTCCTCGATAATCGACCCAGCCCAAAGGTGCAGCATAAAAACCGCGATCTAATTTCTCAACCTGTCTAATTTTTTCAACAGCTTCTTGTTTAGGAAGTCCGCCTAAAGCAGGAGTTGGATGAAGTCTTTCCACTAATAGAAGCAGCGATGCATCCTTTTGGCATTTACCAATGACGGGTGTATATAGATGTTGAATATCCCGGATTTTCATTAATTGAGGTTTATCTGGAAGGATAATTTCCTCACATGATTCTTCTAATGCTTCTTTAATCATTTCAACCACAAATCCGTGCTCATTCAGGTTTTTCTGATCATTTAGTAATATTTGCCCTAGCTTATTGTCTTCTTCTTCGTTTTTACCGCGTCTAATCGAACCGGCCAGGCAGGTAGAGAATACATTTTCTCCTTGCTTCTTCACGAGTCTTTCAGGTGTGGCACCAATAAAACAGTCTCCGTTTGATTCAAAAACAAAGATAAAGCTATCTCGTTGTTGATTGTATAAATTCTCAAGAATAATTTCAGCTTTAACGGGATGATCAAAAAATAATCTTACTTCTCGTGCAAGTACTACCTTTTTTAACGAACCATTTTTTAATTCCTCTACCACATCATCCACAGTCTGTTTCCATTGCAGAGGTGAAATTTCTTTCATTTCGAGAAGTTTAGCCGGTGTCAAGTCAGTGTCTTGTTTTAAAGATGCGAGTATCTGAGCCCGCTCATTCATTACTTTTTCAAAAAGTGTATAATCATCATTTGGGGTACAGACTATATTCGTCGTTAAATATGTTTGTCCCTTAACAATTGTTAACATATATTTTGGAACATGAAATAGAGAATCTGCATATTTGTACCACAACGTTGTTTTTTCTTTAAGCGGGTCAAAGGAGAACCCGCCAAACATAACCGGTCCTAAACCATTTTCATTGTATGGGTTAAAGATTAGCCCTTCCTCTAAAAATTTTCTCCACTCTTCTTCAACATGAAAAAAGCGGTCAGTAGCCTGATCCGACTGAATTTGTTTTGATATGCCAACGCCAATAAGCACAACCTCTTCTGTTGGGTCTTTCCAATAGAAACGCTCCCCAAGATAGCGCTCTCTTCCACTTACGAAAAAGGATAAAGGGTCAATGCTGTCTATTTTATGAACTTCGCTAATTAAGATGGGTCGACCCAGCATTTGCGCAGTGCGGATTGCGGTAATACCTCTATCCTTTAATTCCGTTTCCTGAATGGTAACCAAAAAAATCCCTCCAAAACAGTCAAGTGACTGTTATCCATTCATTTGTATACCTAATTTAAAGATACTTCTTTATTGTAAAGAAGTCAGTAATACTTGTCACTAAGTATACTCATTCACTACTTATTATATCTTAATTCATACCGAGCAGGGGTGTATATGATTTGTACATTTGTTTGTTTCATTTTCCCTCCAAATACTCATTACTAATCAAGGAGGAATTATCTGCTATTTTCACTAATAAAAAATAATTGACTGTAGTTGTTAAATTCCATAAACTAAGGTTTGGACAGTCTTTAGACAATAGGACAAATTAACGATTTTACGATAGATAATAGAAAATTTCATTAAAGGGAGAGAAGATAATGCAGCCAAATTTACAGCAAACGTCAAAGCCTGCTGTTGAATCGAATCGTGGTTTTCAGGTTTGGTGGCAAATGACCCGTCCCCATACATTAACTGCTTCATTCGTTCCCGTTTTACTAGGAACAGCACTTTCACTTTCACATGGAGAAATACACTTTGGTCTTTTCTTTGCCATGTTAATTGCAAGTTTATTAATCCAAGCAGCTACTAATATGTTCAATGAATACTATGATTTTAAACGCGGACTTGACAATGAGCATTCAATTGGAATTGGCGGTTCGATAGTTCGTGATGGTATCAAACCGAAAACGGTCATGCAGCTCGCACTAAGCCTCTATGGAATTGCTTTATTGATTGGGGTATATATTTGTATGAGTACTAGCTGGTGGCTGGCAGTTCTGGGACTTATTTGCATGGCAGTGGGTTATTTGTATACAGGCGGACCGTTTCCAATTGCGTATACTCCATTTGGAGAGATTTTCGCAGGCTTCTTTATGGGTATGTTAATCATCCTTATTTCATTTTTTATCCAAACAGGAACTGTTACCACCTACAGCGTTTTAATCGCAGTTCCTATTTTAGTTCTTGTTGGTGCGATTAATTTTTCTAATAATATAAGAGATTTAGAAGGCGATAAAGAAAATGGCAGAAGAACACTTGCCATTCTTATAGGTAAACATAAGGCAGTTACTTTAATGGGCTTTATGTTCATGTTTTCATTTCTTTGGATAATAGGATTAATCCTCACCGGTATTGCTCCAATTTGGACGTTGCTCGTACTTCTTAGTATTCCTAAAGCAACGAAGGCCATTAAAGGGTTTAAAGCCGGCGTTTCACCTATTCAAATGGCTCCAGCCATGAAAGCAACAGCACAAACCAATACAATTTTTGGCTTTTTACTAGCCATTGGAATTTTCCTCGGACACTTTGTTTCATAAATGATTAAAGGCATCTGCTATTTTTACAGCAGATGCCTTTTGATTATAGCGGCTTAATTTCCCAAATATGGTCCGCATACTCTTTGATTGTCCGATCACTTGAAAAATAACCGGCATGGGCGATGTTAACAAGACACTTCTGCTGCCAGATCTGCTGGTCCCTAAAAGTCTCGCCGATTGTCTTTTGAGTGTCCGCATAGGATGCAAAATCCTTCAGCACAAAGTATTGGTCATTTTCCTCTAGCAATGAATCAAAAATCGGTTCAAATTCGTTATAAACACCAGGGAAAAACCCATTTACAAGCTGATCTACAGCCTGGCGGATACGGCTGTCATGATGATAATATTCATCCGATTGATAGCCTCCATGCTGGTAATAGTGAAGTACCTCATCAGCAGAAAGTCCGAACGTAAAGATGTTCTCATCTCCAACCAATTCATGAATTTCAATATTGGCCCCATCCATTGTTCCTACTGTCAGCGCTCCATTAATCATAAACTTCATGTTACCAGTTCCAGATGCTTCTTTACTCGCAGTTGAAATTTGTTCACTTAAATCAGCAGCCGGAAAGACTTTTTCCGCAAGCGAAACACGATAATTTTCAAGAAAGACCACCTTCATTTTATCGCCAATAAACGGATCGTTGTTAACCTTTTCTGCTACTGTATTAATGAGCTTAATAATTTTCTTTGCATAATAATAACCTGGGGACGCCTTGGCACCAAAAATGAATACTCTCGGTACCATTGAAAAACTAGAATCCTCTTTTATTCGATTATAAAGATACATGATATGTAAAACCTTTAGAAGCTGTCTTTTATAGGCATGCAGGCGCTTAACCTGAACATCAAAGATAGCAGAGGAGTCCACAACAATCCCATTCTTACTCTGTATTACTTCAGCAAGACGTTCTTTATTATCCCTTTTAATTTTCAAGAGCTTTTCTAGGAAGGATGAATCGTGTTGATAGTTAAGTAATTTAATTAAATCAGCAGGTGATTGAGTCCAAGAAGAACCAATGGAATCAGTTATTAAATTGGATAAATCCGGGTTTCCTTTTAGCAGCCATCGCCGATGGGCGATACCATTGGTTTTATTATTGAATTTTTCTGGAAACAATTGATAAAATTGATTCATTTCACGAGTTTTTAGTATTTCTGTGTGCAGCTTGGCAACCCCATTAACGCTAAAACTACCCACGATAGCTAAATGAGCCATCTTTACAAAGCCATCAGCAATGATCGCCAGCTTTGCTATCCTATCCCAATCCCCTGTGTATTTATCCCATAACTCACCGCAAAACCGTTCATTTATTTCTTCCACAATCATATAAATACGAGGTAATAAGGGTTGAAAGATTCGAATCGGCCATTTTTCCAATGCTTCCGATAAAGTTGTATGATTTGTATAAGAAATCGTGTGCCTTGTAATATACCAGGCAAGATCCCAGTCAAATCCTTCCTCATCAATTAAGATTCTCATTAGTTCAGGAATGGCCAAAACGGGGTGGGTATCATTAATGTGAATACATACGTATTCATGAAGTTCCCTTAAGTTTCCATGCTGTTTCCGGTATGTTTTTATGATGGATTGAATACTTGCAGATACTAAAAAGTATTGCTGTTTCAACCGGAGGATTTTTCCTTCATCATGGGTATCATCTGGATACAGGAATTCTGAAACTAATTCCGTTTCCCGTTTATACTTTAATATATCATCATGAATGGGGAATTGAGATGGCTCCGCATTCCATAATCTTAGTGTATTAACTGTTTCTGAATTGTATCCAATTACCGGCATATCATGTGGAACTGCAGTAACGGTTTCAGCATTTAAATGATGAAACACAAGCCGGCCATTCTCTGTTCTGCCTTCCACCTTGCCCCAAAAGGGTATCTTTACCGCTAAGTCAGCCTTCCGAACTTCCCAAACATTACCGCTCCTGAGCCATTGCTCAGGGAGTTCTACTTGATATCCATCCACAATTTTCTGTTCAAATAGTCCGTGTTTATAACGTATCCCATGACCGTGTCCTGGGAGGTTAAGTGAAGCTAGAGAATCAAGAAAACAAGCGGCTAATCTGCCTAAGCCGCCATTTCCCAATCCTGCATCACTTTCTAATTCCTCTAGGTTACTTAAATCGATGCCAAGTTCTTTAAGACCAACTTGTACGGTTTCTTCGATTCCTAAATTAATTAGATTTTGCCGCAGCAACTTTCCTAATAAATATTCTATTGAAAGATAATAGACTTGTTTTCCTTTTGCAGCAAGGTAACGTTCATTCGTTTTAATCCAATCATGGCTAACAAATTCTCGAATCATAATACCAAGTGTTTGGTAATGGTCACGCTCTGAGCTTTCTGAAAAGCTCTTTCCACATACCATATTCAACCTCTTTAAGAAAGTGTTCTTAAACTCTGTTGTATTAGAAAACATGGGTTTCACTCCTCGAGACCAGCTCTGCATACAGCTGATTATACTTAAATGCAGATTGGGCCCAGCTATTATCCTTCTCCATCGCTTTTTGAACAATCGTTTCCCAAACAGAATCATGATAAAAGTGTAGTGCCCTTCTAATTGTATACAGCATGTCATGGGCATTAAAATTCTTAAAGGAAAAACCATTACCCTCGTTGGTTAATTCATTCCAAGACTGTACCGTATCATTTAGCCCCCCAGTTTCACGTACAATTGGCACCGCACCATATCTCATAGCGATTAATTGACCTAGACCGCATGGCTCAAAAAGGGATGGCATTAGAAACAGGTCTGCTGCAGCATATAACTTATGCGCCAGTCCCTCACTAAAACCGATGTGAACCTTTAATTTATCTGGATAGGAGTTCGCTGCATCACGTAAATATTCTTCATAGGTATAGTCTCCTGTCCCTAGAACCACCATTTGAATATCTTCATGAAGAATATCGTTTAAAACACACTTAACGAGATCTAGTCCCTTTTGTTTTGTCAGCCGAGTAATCATCACCATTAACGGTGTATTTGTTTTTTGTGGGAGTCCAAAGAATTTTTGGACTTCACTTTTATTAATGGCCTTGTTTTCAAGGCTATTAACTGTGAATGTTTTATATATAAGTGAATCGTCGGCCGGATTATAAAATTTATCATCGATGCCATTTAGAATGCCGACAAGATCTTCTTCTCTTGTTTTTAAAAGACCATCCAATTTTTCACCATATACAGGCGTTTGGATTTCTTGTTTATAGGTTGGGCTTACTGTTGTAATTTCATCAGCTGCTACGAGAGCACCCTTCATAAAATTAATGCAGCCGAAGAATTCTAAGTTTTGAGGGTTAAATGCTCCCCAATCTAATCCAAGCAAATCAGAAAGTGCCTCTCTTGGGAAAATGCCCTGAAATTGCAGATTATGAATCGTGAAAACAGTACGAATAAGTCCGTAGCCTTTTTGTTTGTAATACTCCATTCTTAATAAGAATGGAATCATAGCTGTATGCCAGTCATGGCAATGCAGTACGTCGGGATAAAAATCTAGATGTGCAAGAGCTTCCAGCACAGCCCGATTAAAATATGCGAATCTCTCGCCATCATCATAATATCCATAAAAACCTTCGCGTTTAAAATAATACTCATTATCAACAAAGTAATAGGTTACACCCTCATAGGAAAGCTCTTCTATTCCACAATATTGATTTCTCCAGCCAACAGGTACAGTGAATTCTTTAACTTTTTCCATACCTGCCTTAAATTCATCGGCAATTGTTCCATATTTGGGCATTATTACCCTTACGTCCGTACCGAGACTTTTTAATTCCTTAGGAAGGGAGCCTGCAACGTCCGCAAGCCCCCCAGATTTTGCAAATGGACCACATTCTGAAACTGCAAATAATACTTTCACGAATTCATCAGAGCTCCTTGTCTAGTTCCTTTACGCACGACAAATGGGTCCCTTGCAGTGCCTGTTAGGTTTGTACCCGCCTCTACCTTTACGTCCTTGTCTAAAATAACGGAATCGAGGTAGCAATTATCTTCAATTACAGATTTTTGCATGATTATGCAATTCTTAATAACTGCCCCTTTACCAATTTTTACTCCCCTGGAGATAATACTATTTTCAACTGAACCATTAATTAAACAGCCATTAGCAATCATGGAATTTTTCACTACCGAGCCTTTTAAATACCGTGTTGGCGGCTCATCTTTCACCTTTGTCAGGATAGGCTGTTCTTTAATAAATAATTGCTTCCAGACATCTGAATTTAATAAATTTAAACTAGTAGAAAAATAGTTTTGGATAGAATCTATCATAACCGCATAACCGGAATATACGTAGCTGCAAATGGAATAATGATGTTCAGTGTCTAATACCACATCCCTCATACATGTATATCCTGTTTCATTTCTTGTTTCAATTAACTTAATAAGTAAGGATGTTTTCACTAAGAACATTTCCATCGGAGTACCATCTTCATGGTGAATCTCAGTAATATCACATCCGGAATGTATATGGTAGTCTAGCAATGGTTTAAAATTCATATTGAAAACAGTATAACAATTCGTAATAAGTGAATACTCTTGAGAACTGCGGTAAAAGAAATCTAAGTTGGCAGCAAAGTTTTCAAATGTACCGACTTTATTTATATCTGAATCAATAACGGGAGTTGGAAAAAAGAAAAGTCCATCACGCTTGCGATTTAAATCCCAGTTCTTCCCTGACCCAAGGTGGTCCATTAACGACCGGTAGGTCATTTTAGGAAAGATCGCGACGCTTCCTATTCCTGAGTTCACCATATTTGAAAGTACAAAATCAATAATACGATAACGTCCTGCAAAGGGCAGGGCTGCTAGTGACCGATGTGTTAAAAGATCCTCTAGATCTTCATGGTATGTTGTTGCGTCAATAACACCTAATAGCTTTCTCTTCAATTCTAGTCCCTCCCGAAATTAAAAGCGTAGGGCGCCTGCTCATCGGCGACAAGAATAAGACAAGCACTGACAGAATGCGTGGTTTTTGCTTTCCGAAGTGATTGGCTTATGACTCGAGCCGATGGCGCCCGCAGCTAAATAGCACTTTTTTAAAAAGCAGGATATAACCCACTTAACATTTCTTCAGTAACAAGGATAATTTCATCATCAAATGAACGAATTACGGTCCCATCTGGGATAATAACATCACTTGGAACAATTGCTTTTTCAATCTTTACATTTTCGCCAATCACTGCATCTGGCATGATCACAGATTCCTTAATAATGGATCCTTTTCCAACACTAACTCCTTGAAATAAAACAGAATTATCAATTTCCCCTTCAATCGTACAGCCTTCATTAATTAGAGATTCCTTCACAACTGCTTCAGGAGAGATATACTGAGGAGGCTGATTAGGATTGACAGAGTAGATTCTCCAATCCTGATCAAATAAATCTAAATCGCATTCTTCATTTAAAAGATCCATATTTGCTTCCCAAAGACTCTTAACTGTACCTACATCCTTCCAATAGCCTTTAAAAGGATAGGCGTATAACTTCTTATTTTCATCTAAGAGAGTTGGAATGATGTCTTTGCCAAAATCGTGGGATGATTTAGAATTTCTAGCGTCCATCTCAAGATATTCTTTCAGTATATTCCAGCTAAAAATATAAATGCCCATCGAAGCTAAATTATTCTTCGGTTCTGCCGGCTTTTCCTCAAACTCTGTTATTCTCAAATCCTCGTTTGTATTCATAATCCCAAAACGACTTGCTTCCGCCCAAGGAACCTCAATTAATGAAATGGTGACATCTGCTCTTTTCTCGATATGATACTCAAGCATACTCTCATAATTCATTTTGTATATATGGTCACCCGAGAGAATGAGTACATATTCTGGCTGGTATTGCTTTAAATAATTAAGGTTTTGATATATAGCACTTGCAGTTCCCGTATACCACTTTACCTCGGAAGTCTCAGCATATGGAGGTAAAACGGTTACCCCTCCATCTTTTCGGTCAAGGTCCCATGCACTGCCAATGCCTATATATGAGTTTAATAGCAATGGCTGATACTGAGTTAAGACTCCGACTGTATCAATACCTGAATTAGTACAATTGCTTAATGGAAAATCAATGATTCTGTACTTTCCTCCAAAAGGAACAGCAGGTTTTGCCAAATCTTTTGTAAGTGAGTTAAGTCTGCTTCCTTTCCCTCCTGCCAATAGCATTGCCACGCACTTTTTCTTTCCCATTACCTTTTCTCTCCTTTCGTTTTTTCACCGGTCGAATGATCTGAAAGCCAAAAGGCGGTATCGTCACATTAACGGAATATGGTCTGCCATGAAATGGCTCTTCTAAAGCCATAAATGTTCTTTTATTAATAAAGCCAGCACCGCCAAAGTCTGCATCGTCACTATTAAAAATTTCACGAAACTCGCCTTGAGCAGGTACGCCAATCTTATATTCGGGATAGTGTATACCCGTAAAATTGCAAATGATAACTAAATAATCATTTTCGGTTTTTCCTTTTCTAATAAAAGAGAAGACCGATTGGCTATAGTTATTACAGTCAATCCATTCAAAACCATCATGCATATGGTCCAGTTCATACATAGCTTTAGATCGTTTATATAGTTTTGTTAATTGTTTAACATATAGATTTACATTTCGGTGCATTTCATAATCTAACAGGTTCCAATCTAACTGTTCTTTGTCTTTCCATTCTGCAAACTGACCTAGTTCAAATCCCATAAATAAGAGATTCTTTCCGGGATGTGCGAACATATATCCTAAAAGCAGCCGCAGTTGCGCGAATTTCTCCCAATAATCACCCGGCATTTTGTCTAACAATGACTTTTTACCATGTACAACTTCATCATGTGAAAACGGGAGCATAAAGTTTTCTGAAAAGGCATAGAGAAGCGAAAATGTTACCTTATTATGAACACTAGAACGTGCAAATGGCGGGGTTTCCATGTATTTTAAAACGTCATTCATCCAGCCCATGTTCCACTTGTAATCAAAGCCCAATCCCCCGTAATGGACCGGGGCTGTAACATTAGGAAAATCTGTTGAATCCTCCCCTATCATGACAAAGGTTGGATCATACTGATGAACCTCTATGTTTAATTTTTTTAGAAAGTCTATCCCAAATGGGTTTTCAAGGTTTTCAGCTGAATTCGGCCAATATATGATGTTTGCAACAGCGTCCATCCTAATCCCATCAATATGGAAGTAATCAATCCAAAAAAATGCATTTGAGATCAGGAAACTTTGGACCTCTCCTTTTCCAAGGTCAAAGTTTGCTGTACCCCAAACATGATTTTCCCTGTCACCTTCTGTTTCGTAAGAATAAATATGTGAACCGTCAAAGCGGTATAAACCATGTGAATCCTTACAAAAGTGACCCGGCACCCAATCAAGTATTACGCCAATTCCATTCTGATGACATTGATCTACAAAGTACATAAAGTCCTTTGGTGTGCCGTAACGGGAGGTTGCAGAAAAGTATCCAGTACCCTGGTATCCCCAAGATCCGTCAAAGGGGTGCTCGATAAGGGGTAATAATTCAATATGTGTAAATCCATGTTCAAGCACATAAGGTATGAGTTCTTCAGCCATTTCCTTATATGTTAAAAAATCACCATTTTCATGTTTCTTCCATGAACCAAAATGCATCTCATAGATGATCTGTGGTTCTGATAAAAAGTTTCTTTTTTGCTTTCGATGCATCCAATGATTATCCTGCCAATCGTAATTTTTCAAAGAATAAACGATTGATGCGGTATTTGGCCGCAGTTCAGAATAAAATGCATATGGATCTGCTTTTAAAAGACTTTCATTTTGCGCTGTGATTATTTCATATTTATAGAGGCAGCCATTCAGGTCTTGATTAATGACACTAATCCATACACCTTCATTGTTTACCCTATGTAAATCGTAACCTTCTCCATTCCAGTTATTGAAACTTCCAACCAGTCTTACTTGTTTAGCATTTGGAGCCCACACACAAAATCGAGTATATACTTTGTCGGATTCTTTAAAAACGTGTGCCCCGAACAGCTGGTGACTTTGAAAAAGGTTGCCCTCATGAAATAAATGCAACTGATAGTCTGTTGGATAAAACGTATTCACTGCCATTATTAACCTCATCCTTGTGAAAATGTATTTCAAGGGTTAATTATAAGTGCAAAATACAAATATCTCTTGTAAAACTTTTTTATCTTTTCTGACAATAAAAGATATAGTTTGTCATATTACGAGGTTTTACAGCACCTTTCGACAAGATTAAACAAGAAATCCTTCATGAAAAGACAAAAATATATAAAGTTTTTTTGCAATTTTGGGTAAAAAATATTATTTAAATTATAAGAAACTTTAACATGTAAAAGTGCTAAATATTCAGTGGATGTAAGCGTTATCAACGGTTTCCTTAGCGGACCGGGTAAACTAAATATTATATAGATATAATATTTAGTTTAGAAAAAGTACTCTTAAGTCTTGGACAAGCGATTGGCACTTCAAAGGATAGGAATGTTTGTTTTTCTTATATAGCAACAAATTTTACGGGATTAAATTGGAATGTTTATTCATAGGAGATAGATGGAAAATAGGAATGTTTGACACAAATTATATGGATAGAATAACTCATTGTGGATATCGATAGGGGTTCGCTTCTCCCCCCTGGGCTGTGAGTGACTCAAATTGATTTAGACAGAGGTATCGTGTCACTATAAGCCTTCTATAGTGACCCTAATTCCGTTTGCTGAAACGTTTTGGTCACTATAGACCTTCCATAGTGACCCTAATTCCGTTTGCTGAAACCTTTCGGTCACTATAGACCTTTCATAGTGACCCTAATTCCGTTTGCTTCAACGTTTTGGTCACTATAGACCTTTCATAGTGACCCTAATTCCGTTTGCTTCAACGTTTCGGTCACTATAGACCTTTCATAGTGACCCTAATTCCGTTTGCTTCAACGTTTCGGTCACTATAGACCTTTCATAGTGACCCTAATTCCGTTTGCTTCAACGTTTCGGTCACTATAGATCTTCCATAGTGACCCTAATTCCGTTTGCTTCAACGTTTCGGTCACTATAGACCTTCCATAGTGACCCTAATTCCGTTTGCTGCAATGTTATGGTCACTATAAACTTTCCATAGTGACCCTAATTCCGTTTGCTGCAACGTTTCGGTCACTATAGACCTTCCATAGTGACCCTAATTCCGTTTGCTGCAACGTTTTGGTCACTATAGACCTTTCATAGTTACCCAAATATCTATTGTTTAAATATTTCGGTTACTATAGACTTTATACCTAGTGAAGTTATAGATAATTGATGGAAGAATCGTCATTTTTACTGACAGAAATAAGCACAAAAAAACTGATGATAATTTATCATCAGCCTTTTTGTATGACCCCTACGGGATTCGAACCCGTGTTACCGCCGTGAAAGGGCGGTGTCTTAACCGCTTGACCAAGGGGCCTTATATCTTTATGGCGGAGAAGGAGGGATTTGAACCCTCGCGCCGGTTACCCGACCTACACCCTTAGCAGGGGCGCCTCTTCAGCCTCTTGAGTACTTCCCCATAAAAAATGGCTCCGCAGGTAGGACTCGAACCTACGACCGATCGGTTAACAGCCGATAGCTCTACCACTGAGCTACTGCGGAACAATGAAAAATTATTTTGCTGTCGCAAAAATTCTGGTGGGCCTAAATGGACTCGAACCATCGACCTCACGCTTATCAGGCGTGCGCTCTAACCAGCTGAGCTATAGGCCCATAAATTGGAGCGGGTGATGAGAATCGAACTCACAACATCAGCTTGGAAGGCTGAGGTTTTACCACTAAACTACACCCGCATTTAATATATTTATAGATGGGGCGACTGATGGGAATCGAACCCACGAATGTCGGAACCACAATCCGATGCGTTAACCACTTCGCCACAATCGCCATCATAATAATACAATCTTTAAAGTAAATGGTGGCTCAGGACGGAATCGAACCGCCGACACAAGGATTTTCAGTCCTTTGCTCTACCGACTGAGCTACTGAGCCAACATATGGCGGTCTGGACGGGACTCGAACCCGCGACCTCCTGCGTGACAGGCAGGCATTCTAACCAACTGAACTACCAGACCATATTGCGGGGACAGGATTTGAACCTGCGACCTTCGGGTTATGAGCCCGACGAGCTACCAGACTGCTCCACCCCGCGACAATAGAAATTACCACATTTTATTCTTGTCCATTGTTTGTATAGACTATTTGCTGAAGAATTAATAATATGGCGGAGGAAGAGGGATTCGAACCCCCGCGCGGTTTAACCCGCCTGTCGGTTTTCAAGACCGATCCCTTCAGCCGGACTTGGGTATTCCTCCATATTATATAAAGTTACTGGTGGACCTTGTAGGACTCGAACCTACGACCGGACGGTTATGAGCCGTCTGCTCTAACCAGCTGAGCTAAAGGTCCAAATAAAAGTACTATTTAACTAAATTTAATTGGTTATTTTGCTGCGCAAAAAACTTTGGTAGCGGCGGAGGGGATCGAACCCCCGACCTTACGGGTATGAACCGTACGCTCTAGCCAGCTGAGCTACACCGCCAAATATTAAATTAAGTTATTTTTTTCTATGAACTTTGGTGGAGCCTAGCGGGATCGAACCGCTGACCTCCTGCGTGCAAAGCAGGCGCTCTCCCAGCTGAGCTAAGGCCCCGTATTGTTTTAAAAGAATGGTCGGGAAGACAGGATTCGAACCTGCGACCCCTTGGTCCCAAACCAAGTGCTCTACCAAGCTGAGCTACTTCCCGTAAAATATGGCGCGCCCGAAAGGAGTCGAACCCATAACCTTCTGATCCGTAGTCAGACACTCTATCCAATTGAGCTACGGGCGCAATATTTTAATTGTAACTTATTAAAAACTTGGTGCCGAGGACCGGAATCGAACCGGTACGGTAGTCACCTACCGCAGGATTTTAAGTCCTGTGCGTCTGCCAGTTCCGCCACCCCGGCAACTTACTTTGGAGCGGAAGACGGGATTCGAACCCGCGACCCCCACCTTGGCAAGGTGGTGTTCTACCACTGAACTACTTCCGCATATATGGAAGATTATTTTGCTTTGCAAAAAATCTTGGTGCGGGTGAAGGGAGTCGAACCCCCACGCCTTGCGGCGCCAGATCCTAAGTCTGGTGCGTCTGCCAATTCCGCCACACCCGCATATTAAAGTGGAAAGTTATTTTTACTACCGCAAAAAAACTTTGGTGAGCCATGAAGGACTCGAACCTTCGACCCTCTGATTAAAAGTCAGATGCTCTACCAACTGAGCTAATGGCTCATATAATTGGCACTTATATGATTACTGATGATCTATGCTGCCGCTGATATGAACCAACGAAGTAAAGAGCATGGTGCCGGCTAGAGGACTTGAACCCCCAACCTACTGATTACAAGTCAGTTGCTCTACCAATTGAGCTAAACCGGCATATATGGAACATTATTTTCTCTATCGTGAAAAAATGTTGGTTATTTTGCTTCGCAAAAAACTATGGTGGAGGATGACGGGATCGAACCGCCGACCCTCTGCTTGTAAGGCAGATGCTCTCCCAGCTGAGCTAATCCTCCATATGATACAGCCTGGCAACGTCCTACTCTCACAGGGACAAAGTCCCAACTACCATCGGCGCTGAGAAGCTTAACTTCCGTGTTCGGTATGGGAACGGGTGTGACCTTCTCGCCATTATTACCAGACTATTTTCTCAAAGACAAAATCTATTATAATGTCTTTTTAAATATTTTTCAAGAGGTTTTTTAAAAAATTCATTCCCTCAAAACTAGATAATTCAGAAGAAGTTTGTAAAAACGAGTTCACCTTAAATTGGTTAAGTCCTCGAACGATTAGTATCAGTCAGCTCCACACGTTACCGCGCTTCCACCTCTGACCTATCAACCTGATCATCTTTCAGGGTTCTTACTAGCTTGACGCTATGGGAAATCTCATCTTGAGGGGGGCTTCATGCTTAGATGCTTTCAGCACTTATCCCGTCCGCACATAGCTACCCAGCGATGCCTTTGGCAAGACAACTGGTACACCAGCGGTGCGTCCATCCCGGTCCTCTCGTACTAAGGACAGCTCCTCTCAAATTTCCTGCGCCCACGACGGATAGGGACCGAACTGTCTCACGACGTTCTGAACCCAGCTCGCGTACCGCTTTAATGGGCGAACAGCCCAACCCTTGGGACCGACTACAGCCCCAGGATGCGATGAGCCGACATCGAGGTGCCAAACCTCCCCGTCGATGTGGACTCTTGGGGGAGATAAGCCTGTTATCCCCGGGGTAGCTTTTATCCGTTGAGCGATGGCCCTTCCATGCGGAACCACCGGATCACTAAGCCCGACTTTCGTCCCTGCTCGACTTGTAGGTCTCGCAGTCAAGCTCCCTTGTGCCTTTACACTCTGCGAATGATTTCCAACCATTCTGAGGGAACCTTTGGGCGCCTCCGTTACTCTTTAGGAGGCGACCGCCCCAGTCAAACTGCCCACCTGACACTGTCTCCCACCCCGATGAGGGGTGCGGGTTAGAATTTCAATACAGCCAGGGTAGTATCCCACCGACGCCTCCACCGAAGCTGGCGCTCCGGTTTCTCAGGCTCCTACCTATCCTGTACAAGCTGTACCAAAATTCAATATCAGGCTACAGTAAAGCTCCACGGGGTCTTTCCGTCCTGTCGCGGGTAACCTGCATCTTCACAGGTACTATAATTTCACCGAGTCTCTCGTTGAGACAGTGCCCAGATCGTTACGCCTTTCGTGCGGGTCGGAACTTACCCGACAAGGAATTTCGCTACCTTAGGACCGTTATAGTTACGGCCGCCGTTTACTGGGGCTTCGATTCAGAGCTTCGCTTGCGCTAACCCCTCCTCTTAACCTTCCAGCACCGGGCAGGCGTCAGCCCCTATACTTCGCCTTGCGGCTTCGCAGAGACCTGTGTTTTTGCTAAACAGTCGCCTGGGCCTATTCACTGCGGCTCTTCGAGGCTATTCACCTCAAAAAGCACCCCTTCTCCCGAAGTTACGGGGTCATTTTGCCGAGTTCCTTAACGAGAGTTCTCTCGCTCACCTTAGGATTCTCTCCTCGCCTACCTGTGTCGGTTTGCGGTACGGGCACCTTTTATCTCGCTAGAGGCTTTTCTTGGCAGTGTGGAATCAGGAACTTCGGTACTATATTTCCCTCGGCATCACAGCTCAGCCTTAAGGTGAACGGATTTTCCTATTCACCAGCCTAACTGCTTACACGCACATATCCAGCAGTGCGCTTACCCTATCCTCCTGCGTCCCCCCATCACTCAAACGATAAAGAGGTGGTACAGGAATATCAACCTGTTGTCCATCGCCTACGCCTTTCGGCCTCGGCTTAGGTCCCGACTAACCCTGAGAGGACGAGCCTTCCTCAGGAAACCTTAGGCATACGGTGGATGGGATTCTCACCCATCTTTCGCTACTCATACCGGCATTCTCACTTCTAAGCGCTCCACCAGTCCTTACGGTCTAGCTTCAACGCCCTTAGAACGCTCTCCTACCACTGACACCAACGGTGTCAATCCACAGCTTCGGTGTTACGTTTAGCCCCGGTACATTTTCGGCGCAGAGTCACTCGACCAGTGAGCTATTACGCACTCTTTAAATGGTGGCTGCTTCTAAGCCAACATCCTGGTTGTCTAAGCAACTCCACATCCTTTTCCACTTAACGTAAACTTTGGGACCTTAGCTGGTGGTCTGGGCTGTTTCCCTTTTGACTACGGATCTTATCACTCGCAGTCTGACTCCCACGGATAAGTCTTTGGCATTCGGAGTTTGTCTGAATTCGGTAACCCGATGAGGGCCCCTAGTCCAAACAGTGCTCTACCTCCAAGACTCTTACAACGTGAGGCTAGCCCTAAAGCTATTTCGGAGAGAACCAGCTATCTCCAAGTTCGATTGGAATTTCTCCGCTACCCACACCTCATCCCCGCACTTTTCAACGTGCGTGGGTTCGGGCCTCCATCCAGTGTTACCTGGACTTCACCCTGGACATGGGTAGATCACCTGGTTTCGGGTCTACGACCACATACTCATTCGCCCTATTCAGACTCGCTTTCGCTGCGGCTCCGTCTCTTCAACTTAACCTTGCATGGGATCGTAACTCGCCGGTTCATTCTACAAAAGGCACGCCATCACCCATGAACGGGCTCTGACTACTTGTAGGCACACGGTTTCAGGATCTCTTTCACTCCCCTTCCGGGGTGCTTTTCACCTTTCCCTCACGGTACTGGTTCACTATCGGTCACTAGGGAGTATTTAGCCTTGGGAGATGGTCCTCCCAGCTTCCGACCGGATTTCACGTGTCCGGCCGTACTCAGGATCCACTCAGGAGGGAACGAAGTTTCAACTACAGGGTTTTTACCTTCTATGACGGACCTTTCCAGATCGCTTCATCTACCCCGTTCCTTTGTAACTCCATGTTGAGTGTCCTACAACCCCAAGAGGCAAGCCTCTTGGTTTGGGCTATGTCCCGTTTCGCTCGCCGCTACTCAGGGAATCGCGTTTGCTTTCTCTTCCTCCGGGTACTTAGATGTTTCAGTTCCCCGGGTCTGCCTTCAATACCCTATGTATTCAGGTAAAGATACTGCTCCATTACGAGCAGTGGGTTCCCCCATTCGGAAATCTCCGGATCAAAGCTTACTTACAGCTCCCCGAAGCATATCGGTGTTAGTCCCGTCCTTCATCGGCTCCTAGTGCCAAGGCATCCACCGTGCGCCCTTTCTAACTTAACCTAAATGGTTATACTCTTAAATTAATAAGAGAGAAAAACTAAAATGGCGATTCTCGGTTTTACTTTGACTTCTTCTTACGATTATCTAGTTTTCAAGGAACAAAATATTTTGAGAGATTGTTCTCTCAAAACTAAACAAACAAGTAACGGTCAACTTCTTATCAGTCCGAAAGGACTGCATTATCCTTAGAAAGGAGGTGATCCAGCCGCACCTTCCGATACGGCTACCTTGTTACGACTTCACCCCAATCATCTGTCCCACCTTAGGCGGCTGGCTCCTTGCGGTTACCCCACCGACTTCGGGTGTTACAAACTCTCGTGGTGTGACGGGCGGTGTGTACAAGGCCCGGGAACGTATTCACCGCGGCATGCTGATCCGCGATTACTAGCGATTCCGGCTTCATGCAGGCGAGTTGCAGCCTGCAATCCGAACTGAGAATGGTTTTATGGGATTGGCTAAACCTCGCGGTCTTGCAGCCCTTTGTACCATCCATTGTAGCACGTGTGTAGCCCAGGTCATAAGGGGCATGATGATTTGACGTCATCCCCACCTTCCTCCGGTTTGTCACCGGCAGTCACCTTAGAGTGCCCAACTGAATGCTGGCAACTAAGATCAAGGGTTGCGCTCGTTGCGGGACTTAACCCAACATCTCACGACACGAGCTGACGACAACCATGCACCACCTGTCACTCTGTCCCCCGAAGGGGAAAGTCCTATCTCTAGGAGTGTCAGAGGATGTCAAGACCTGGTAAGGTTCTTCGCGTTGCTTCGAATTAAACCACATGCTCCACCGCTTGTGCGGGCCCCCGTCAATTCCTTTGAGTTTCAGCCTTGCGGCCGTACTCCCCAGGCGGAGTGCTTAATGCGTTAGCTGCAGCACTAAAGGGCGGAAACCCTCTAACACTTAGCACTCATCGTTTACGGCGTGGACTACCAGGGTATCTAATCCTGTTTGCTCCCCACGCTTTCGCGCCTCAGCGTCAGTTACAGACCAGAAAGCCGCCTTCGCCACTGGTGTTCCTCCACATCTCTACGCATTTCACCGCTACACGTGGAATTCCGCTTTCCTCTTCTGTACTCAAGTCCCCCAGTTTCCAATGACCCTCCACGGTTGAGCCGTGGGCTTTCACATCAGACTTAAAGGACCGCCTGCGCGCGCTTTACGCCCAATAATTCCGGACAACGCTTGCCACCTACGTATTACCGCGGCTGCTGGCACGTAGTTAGCCGTGGCTTTCTGGTTAGGTACCGTCAAGGTACCGGCAGTTACTCCGGTACTTGTTCTTCCCTAACAACAGAGCTTTACGACCCGAAGGCCTTCATCGCTCACGCGGCGTTGCTCCGTCAGACTTTCGTCCATTGCGGAAGATTCCCTACTGCTGCCTCCCGTAGGAGTCTGGGCCGTGTCTCAGTCCCAGTGTGGCCGATCACCCTCTCAGGTCGGCTACGCATCGTCGCCTTGGTGAGCCGTTACCTCACCAACTAGCTAATGCGCCGCGGGCCCATCTGTAAGTGTCAGCCGAAACCGACTTTCAGCTTTTCCTCATGAGAGGAAAAGGATTATCCGGTATTAGCTCCGGTTTCCCGAAGTTATCCCAGTCTTACAGGCAGGTTGCCCACGTGTTACTCACCCGTCCGCCGCTAACCAAGAGGTGCAAGCACCTCAAGATTCGCTCGACTTGCATGTATTAGGCACGCCGCCAGCGTTCGTCCTGAGCCAGGATCAAACTCTCCAAGAAAGTTGATATAGCTCATTTTGTTACGTTGGCTAGTTTCTATAAGAAGAAACTATTTTTTGTTGACGTTCTTGTTTGTTTAGTTTTCAAAGAACAATTTTTAATCTTTTCTGAGCTCGTCCTATTTAAGCGGCTCAAAAGCGACCTCTTTAATTTAACATATCCTTCATCTCAATGTCAACAACTTTTTCGAAAAACTTTTTTTGTTGTGTGACCTCTCGGTGAGGACGAGATTTAATATAACACGTTCTAAAAATGTTTGCAATATAATTTATAAAGTTTTTTCACTTTGCTTCTCTGAAATAAAACCACGATTAACTTAAAACTGATTTAAAGTTTATAAATGAATAAAAATACCTAAGATAAGCCATTTAGGAGATGTACTCATAAAATTAGTCTTTCATGTATATGTAATTAGAGAAGTCTAGAAATTAGTCATACAGGGATTAGTGATACCTTAACCACTGATAATTTAGTAATAGGAAATTTTTCTTTTTTTAACAAAGTAGCGATGTCGTATAATAGTAATTAGCGTTACCTTTTGCATTATAACAACTTTTTAGTAATGGACGTGAAGCCAATGGAGAATATTGACTACGATATATTAATAAAACTTGGGATTTCAGCTATTTTAGGACTTATCATTGGACTGGAACGAGAATTAAAGCGAAAACCTGTAGGACTTAAAACCAGTCTTGTTATCTCTGTCGTGAGTTGTCTGTTAACCATTGTTTCAATAGAATCCGCTTATATGTTTCCCGATTCTGATAATGTAAGAATAACTATGGATCCTCTTCGTCTAGCAGCACAAATCGTTTCAGGGATTGGTTTTCTTGGAGCGGGTGTAATCCTTAGAAGGGGAAATGATAGTATCTCTGGATTAACAACAGCCGCGATGATATGGGGTGCCGCAGGAATCGGAATTGCGGTTGGCGCCGGTTTCTTTATTGAGGCATTTGTCGGTGTTACATTACTCATCATTAGTGTCGAATTGGTCCCTTACGTTATGAAATTTATTGGTCCAAAACAATTGCGGGAGAAAGAAATTAGTCTTCAACTATTTATTAGAGATAAAATCCAAATTGATAATGCCATTTCATTTTTAATGGCGAAAAAATATATTATTCGCCGAATACGTATAAAGGATTTAGACAACGGTGACCATCTAGTTCAGATACTAGTTGCAGTAGATTACCGTGAAAAAACTACGGATGTGTATGATTCGGTATCAAATCTAGACGGAGTTCAAAAGGTCGAGATTGAAAGTATGGGTTAATATATTTTTACAAAAAATGAAAAATACTATTGCAAGAATGATACAAGAAAGATATAATTTTTCTTGTATCATATTCGGGGGCTTAGCTCAGCTGGGAGAGCGCTTGCATGGCATGCAAGAGGTCGTCGGTTCGATCCCGATAGTCTCCATCATCAAAAAACCTTTGCGCTGCAGAGGTTTTTTTCTTTTTATCTTCATTTACTTCCACGCTTGGAAAAAACCTCAAATAGTATTTACTGTCTATATAGTAAAAAATACTTTTTCCAAAAAAATGAAATTTTTCCTATTGTCAAAATTAATATTCTGCTCCTATAATAATAAACGTAGCAAAAAAATTAAATATTTAGAAAAGTCTGTAATAAGGAGGCGATATCAAAGTCATTTATTTACGCCTAAATCTAAATTTTGATTTATTTATTACCAATGGGTTTATTTTTTCCTCATAAGTTATTTGTACATTTTCTACAATGAGAGGGGGAGCTTCCAATGGAAGCACGAAAAATAACAGCAAATACCGAAAGCGATTACACCTCTATTGTTCAATCAGCTTCATTCCAGAAATTACTCTCCGAAAAGAAAAAATTCATCATTCCTATCACGATATTCTTCTTTTGTTTCTATTTTGCATTACCTATTTTAACTTCATTTTCAACGGTACTAAATAACAAATTCATAGGCAGTATTTCATGGGCATGGGTTTTTGCTTTTCTTCAATTTGTTATGACATGGGGATTGTGTATGCTTTACTCCAAAAAGGCAGCCAAATTTGATGATTTAGCTGAAAAGGTTGTTAAAGAAGGAGGGAAAGACAAATGAATACAGCTGCTTTTACTATGTTTCTTGGCATCGTATTTCTAACTCTAGTTATTACATATTTCGCTTCGAAACGTACAAAAAACGCTAGTGAATTCTACACCGCAGGAGGAGGACTTACAGGCTGGCAAAACGGGTTGGCTATTGCAGGTGATTATATGTCTGCCGCCTCATTTCTTGGTATTGCTGGTGCGGTTGCATTAACAGGCTTTGATGGATTCTTTTACAGTATTGGGTTCCTAGTTGCCTATCTGGTTGTTTTATATTTGGTTGCGGAACCATTGCGTAATTTAGGAAAATATACTTTTGCTGATATGATTGCAGCACGCTTTGATGCCAAAAAAGTTCGTGGTTTTGCTGCCATGAACACAATAACTATTTCTATCTTTTATATGATCGCTCAGCTTGTAGGAGCTGGTGCACTTATTAAACTATTATTAGGATTGGAATATACTACATCTGTTTTAATTGTTGGTGTATTAATGACAGTTTACGTTATTTTTGGCGGTATGCACGCAACAAGCTGGGTTCAAATTATTAAAGCTGTCCTTTTAATGGGAGGTACCTTCTTAATTTCAATTGTTGTTTTCGCTAAATTTAACTTTAGTATTACAGATATGTTTGATCAAATGAAAACAGCAACCCCATTAAAGGAAGCGTTCTTAAATCCAGGGGTAAAATACAAGGATGGAATAGACACCCTTTCATTAAATATGGGACTAGTATTAGGTACTGCGGGGCTGCCTCATATTCTTGTAAGGTTCTTTACAGTTAAGGATGCAAAAACAGCGCGAAGTTCTGTCGTTTATGCAACTTGGGTTATTGGGCTATTTTATGTAATGACGATTTTCCTCGGTTTCGGCGCTGCTGCATTTGTTGGTACAAACGATATAGTAGCTGCAAATGCATCTGGAAACATGGCAGCTCCACTTTTAGCACAGGCACTTGGCGGAAACATGCTGTTCGCATTTATTTCTGCAGTGGCATTTGCTACAATCCTTGCTGTTGTTGCAGGGCTTGTTCTAACCGCCGCTTCTGCTTTTGCACATGATTTCTACAATGAAATTCTAAAAAAAGGAAAAGCGACCGAAAAGCAACAGGTAAGTATGGCTCGCTGGGCAGCAATTGGTGTTTCAATACTTTCAATTGTTTTAGCTTTAGGGGCTCAAACCCTTAACGTTGCCTTCTTGGTTTCTCTGGCATTTGCTGTAGCTGCAAGTGCAAATCTGCCTGTCATTATTTACACAATTTACTGGAAACGATTTAATACTACCGGAGCAATTAGTGCCATGGTAGTTGGACTTATCTCAGCTATTGGGCTTGTCATCATCAGTCCGAATGTTTTTAGTCCCGAAGTAGGAAAAGCTATTTTCGTAGGTAACCCGCTTTTCCCATATACGACACCAGGAATTGTATCAATACCATTAGGATTTCTTGCAGGATACCTAGGAACGAAACTCTCCAGCCAGAAGGCTGACATGAAGAAATATGATGAAGTTTTAGTCAAATCCAATCTCGGGGTTGGACAATAAAAATCGAAACAAGGGACTGAAAGTAAATTCAGTCCCTTGTTTATTTGCTGCGCCTGCCTTTCGCAAGGCCAGAAGCGGAGCTTTTCCTATCCCGCCTGCCGCCTTCCTGATTCGATTGAGATTGTTTGCCCTTCACCTGTTTAGACTTCAAGCTATTTTTAGACGAGATTTTACTATCTCTCCTAGTACTGCTGGCTCCTTTCTGTTTGTCACCTTGCTTTCCTGTATATTTCTTTTGTTTAGATGGTTCTTGGCTATTTTTACGATTACCTTCAGTATTGCCGATGTTTTGTTTTTGAATATTGATATTTAGTTCTTTTTCAATCATCTCTAGTGTTGGACGATCATCTGTGGAGTAAAAAGTAATGGCCAGTCCTTTTGTACCTGCTCTTCCCGTTCTCCCAATACGATGGACAAAGCTTTCGGCATCCTGCGGGATGTCATAATTAAATACGTGTGTTACACCTTCAACGTCCAGCCCTCTTGCTGCTACATCTGTCGCTATCAATAATTGAATTTCCCCATCCCTGAAACGTTTCATCACCTGCTCTCTTTTAGCTTGTGATAAATCACCATGAAGTTCATCGCACAAAAATTTATGTGATTTTAACACTTCATATAGCTTTGAGACTCTTCTCTTTGTTCTGCAAAAAATAACAGCTAAATATGGCCGATATGTTTCAATTAATTGAATAAGTGTTGCTTGCTTAGCTCTATCAGTCGTATGAATGGCAATCAGCTTAACATTTTCAGCAGGGCCCTGCGTTTTTTCCACTTGGATATATTGCGGTTTACGCATATGCTTATTGGCTAAAGTTCTTATCTCTTCTGGCATAGTAGCAGAAAAAAGCATCGTCTGACGAGTTATAGGTGTTTCACTGATGATATCGACCACTTCATTCAAAAAGCCTATGTGGAGCATTTGATCGGCCTCATCAAGAACTAAAAAGGATACTTCGGATAGCTGAACTGTTCCTCTTCTAATGTGGTCCAAGAGCCTGCCTGGGGTGCCGACTACAATCTGAACATTTTTCTTTAATCTTTTTAACTGTTTTTCAACATCCTGTCCACCATATACAGCAAGTACATCGACTCCTGGAATATCATCTGTTAACTTTTGAAATTCATCCGTAATTTGTAACGCTAATTCTCTTGTCGGGGTAACAATGAGAGCTTGAACATGTGACACTTGTGGATTTATTTTTTCTAGAATTGGCAGTATGAACGCGTATGTCTTTCCTGTTCCTGTTTGGGCTTGGGCAATGACATCTTTTCCATCCATTACAATTGGTATTGATTTTTCTTGAATTGGAGTTGGCTGCGCTACACCATAGCTCCTTAATTTAGTTATAATTGACTGTGAAATACCTAACGATTTAAAATCAGGCAAAAAAATCCCTACTTTCTCTATCTCTAACAAAATTTTGTCTTATTAATATTGATTGTTTAACAACGAAATAGCAAATATTCCTTTTTAAAAACAAAAAAGACCTATCCATACGAAAGGTCTTTTAGCGTTTTTCGATATAGTAATAACTACTTTCTCCAAAATCTTTCCGTTCAAGGAGTAAATGTGTTTGTATTCTGCACCAGGATGGCAGTTTTTCTTTCAAACCTGGTTCAGTAGATATGATTTCGAGTATATTTCCCTTATTCAAATCCTTCATAGTGGAGGTCAGGCTAATTACGAGTTCTTCATATCTGGTTTTACCTGCATCATAGATAAGGTCTGGTACATATTGGAGTGACATCCATTCAGCTCCCATCAGAGTATTACTTTCATTATAAAAAAATGATATGATGAAATAAATTCAATTTATCTATTCTATCAATGAATTTAAATCGGTCTTGTATATAGTAAAGGGGAAAAACCAATGGATTTACATCAATTGTTTGTTTTTACAAAAGTAGTTGAACATAAAAGTTTTTCGAAAGCGGCTGAAGATATATTTTTAAGTCAATCAACCGTAAGTTCACATATTCAGTCATTGGAAAGGACTCTAAATGTAAATCTATTTGATCGTGTCGGGAGAGAAATCATTCTTACTCCATCTGGAGAACGTTTGTATCAATGGGCTTTAAAGCTTCTATTACTAAAGGATCAGGCTATGCTTGACTTAAAAGAGGGCGTAACAGAGCTTAGAGGAATGATTCGAATCGGAGCAAGTTCTGTACCTGGGCAATTTATGATTCCAAAAATGGTTAAATCATTTCGAGTACAATACCCAAAAGCAACTTTTCATATCAACCAATCATCATCCAAAAATGTAGCTGATCGAGTTCTAAATGGTTCAGTAGACTTTGGAATATTAGGTGAAAAATACGAAAATGAAAAACTGTGTTATATCCCTTTACTCAAAGAAAACCTAGTACTTATCACATCAAAAGAATCTGGCCTTGTTGGACCAGTGTCTATCCAACAGCTGCTAAGTTACCCTTTTATTATGAGAAACTCTGACTCGGGAACCAACTCCCTCATCGAAAAATTCTTGAAAAAAAATCAGATATCAAAAGATCAAATGAATATTGTAGCGTATACCGAAAATGGGCAAAGTTTGATTCAGTTTGTACTCCAAAATATCGGTATTGCCATTATTTCAGAAATGGCAGCAAGGGAATACTATGATAGAAATTTATTAACGATTCATGAAATCAATGAATTCAATGAAGAACGATATTTTTATCTTGTTTACAACTTAAACAAAACACAATCAATGTTATCCAAATTATTTATTGAAAATGCACATCAGCTCCTTAATTAGTTCATACAAAAAGGCTGGAACTCCAGCCTCCTTTTTGTTTACGGTTTGAGAATAACTTTTATAATCATCCACATGACTTGAGTGAACAGCTTCAAGTTGATTTAAATGTCTCCGATACTGCCTTAAAACTTGCACAAAAATAAAGAAAAAGGAGGACTCGGGGTTCTCCTTTTATGTTTGTCTACTAAATTCTTTTAATTTCTTCTTATCGATTTTTCCAACATGTGTTTTTGGAAGTTCTTCTAGTTGAATGAACTTCTTTGGAATTTTGTATCTTCCGAGTTTTTTTTCGCAATAATTAATAAGTTCTTCTTCCTCAATCACATAAGAATGTTTTGTGACGATAAAAGCTGTAACAAGTTCCCCCCATTTGTCATCTGGCAGCCCTATTACTGCCACTTCATCCACTGCAGGGTGTGCGGCTACCCAATGTTCAATCTCGAGAGGGTAGACATTTTCACCTCCTGTGATGATCATATCCTTTTTTCTGCCAACAATATAATGGAATCCTTCTTGATCCTTTTTCGCTAAGTCTCCAGTATGAACCCAGCCATCTTTTTTCGTTTCCAATGTAGCGAATTCGTTATTCCAGTAATGCGAAAAAGAATGTTTTCCTTTTATTAAAAGTTCTCCAACTTCGTTTACATTTGCTTCCTGACCCTTTTCCTTAACGAGTTTTATGTCATTAAATAACATTGGCTTTCCAACTGAACCCCGTTTTACCTGTGCATCTTCATGATGTATAAAGAAATTATTCGGTCCTGCTTCCGTTAAACCATAGCCTTCTTTAAAAGCCAGCCCTTTTTCTTGAAAGGCTTCGTATACTTGTAATGGACAAGGTGCTGCTCCCGATAAGAAAATCTTCATGGATGGAAATTTACTTTTCCGAAATTCTTCTGTTTGAATAAGCAGATGGTACATGGTAGGCACAAGGAGAATAATCGTACAATTGTATTGATGTATGGAATGGACCGCTTTTTGTCCTGAATACTGATCAGCAATAACCAACGTTCCCCCACTCATTAATATTGGAAGTGATAAGGCATTTAGTCCGCCTGTATGAAACATCGGCATATAGTTGATGGTTACGTCCTCTTGGGTTAAGTTCCAACTGAGAATGGTATTAATGGCATTCCATTGTATAGATTGGTGGCTCAATACAACTCCTTTTGGTTTGCCAGTCGTTCCTCCTGTATAGATTATTGCTAAAGGATCATGTTCAGAAATTTCTCGTATTAATTTATGATCATTTTTCCCTGTCACTATCTCATCGTACTCAGCCCCCCCAATATAAAAAGATTGAGGTACAGCGGATTCTAAGGCAGTAAACATATTCTCAAACTTTCGATGAACACCAAGCAATACTGGAGTACAATCCAACAAAATTTCATGTAATTCATGCACTGACAGACGCCAATTTAGCGGAACAAAAATGGCACCAATTTTTCCACAAGCAAAGAATAAATCAAAATAACTGATGTCATTCGGCGATAGCAGTGCAACGCGATCACCTTTCTTTACACCTTGACCCGTTAACCACCCAGCTACTGCGGATGAACGATTATTTAATTCTCTATAAGTCCATGTCATATTATTAATATCAAGAATAACTGCATTTTTATTTGGTGATAATCTTGCTCTATTTTCCAGCCAATCGAGTTCCCGCCTCACCGTACAATCGCTCCTTCACAACTAGATGCCAATATCTTACTAAAAGGCAGTTACAGCAAAGTTACAAGACATAAAACAAAAAAACGACCCTTAAAAAGGGTCGTTGTTTAACTTACATCATGATTCCTCCATCAACATGAAGGACAGTTCCATTTACATAATTTGATTCATCAGATGCTAAAAACAAGTAGGCGTTTGCGATATCCTCTGGCTTCCCCAGCCGTGCCAAAGGGACCATTTGTTTCATTTGATCTAATATCCTTTCCGGCACTTTGGCAGTCATTCCCGTTTCAATAAAGCCAGGTGCCACAGCATTTACATTAATTCCTTTACGGCCAAGCTCTTTAGCCCATGTTTTCGTCATACCCACCACGCCAGCTTTGGTTGCGGCATAATTCGTTTGACCGATATTCCCATAAACACCTGAAACAGATGAAGTATTAATAATCTTCCCTTTTCCATTTTCAAGCATCGATGGTAATACTGCTTGTGTACAGTGAAATACTCCTGTAAGATTAACATCCACTACGGCTTGAAAATCCTCGGCAGATAATTTAGACAGCATGCCATCTTTGGTAATACCTGCATTATTGATAAGGATACTAATATTTCCATAAATTTCGCGGACCTTCTCAACCATTTCATCCACACTTGAACGCTGTGCAACATTCACTTGGAAAAAGCTTACTTCATAGCCTTTTTTTCTTAATTCCTGTGCTCTTTTTTCACCTTGTTCCACGTTAAAGTCTGCCATAGCAACCTTTGCACCTTCTTTCGCAAAGGTCTCAGCTGCAGTGAATCCAATACCGTTAGCTGCTCCAGTAATGATGGCCACTTTATCTTTTAATCTCATTTGAACACCTCAGTATTTAGGAATTTAGTAACCTCTGTTAATAATTGCGGTAAGTCGTCTACAAGTGGTGAATGACCACAATCCTTCAACTCAACGAATTTAGCCTTTGGTCCTAAGTCCTCTACCAACTCTCTTGTCATCTCTGCTGTAACAACAAGATCACGTTCTCCTCTTAATACTAGGACAGGTACGTTAATGTTATCCACTAGCCCGTTCCCTTCAACCAATCCATTATGATGATGACTAATATTAAACGTATTGTTAGAATGATGTACCTCCGCTAAGTTTCGCTGGGTTCTCATATCCTGAACATACTCATCATAAAGCTCTGGAGCCGGCTGATTTTTTGTATAGATGACAGCGTTCCAAATCAATTTCAAAAGTTCCACATTATTTGTGTCATAGGCCGCTTGTACTGGCAAAGTTCTAATTAAATCACGCTTAATATCCTCATAGGATGTAAATCTCCGAGGCAGATCGTTTTCGCTCAGCTTCCCATCAAATGGATAGCCCCTTGTAGATTCTGACGCTAGTAGAATAAGCTTATTACAGTACCCGTGATAATCGGCGGCAAATTGCATGGCTACAGCACCGCCAGTGGACCAGCCGACAATGGCAAAGTCCTTCAAGCCAATTTCATCCACAAATAGCTTAACATCATCGGAAAAATCTTTAATCGATGTGATAAGATTGTTGTAACTTGACAATCCAAAGCCGCGTAAATCCAAAGCATATAACTTATATTCATCAGGCATATGTTCTAGAAAAAGGTCCCAATGCTTAGAAGAGGTCATGTTTCCATGAATTAACAGCACTTTTTTTTCCCCGCCATGCCGCTCACGGTAGGCGATTGTTTCCCCATTTGTTAACTGTACTTCTTTAATTGTTACAAAAGCCATTTACCTCACCTTCCCCCATTTTATTGCAGATGCCCCCCATGCATAACCAATCCCAGCACTAACAAAAACGACTAGGTCACCATCTGTTACCTTCCCTTTTTTTAGTGCAAGCTCTAATGATAAGATTTGATCAATTTGACCGATATGTCCATATTCCTCCAGATAGATTGATTGTTCTTGGGATAATCCTAATTCTTTTAATACATATTCATGAGCAGACTTTTTCATGTGAAGCATGGCAATATAAGATATCTCTTCTTCTTTATACCCACTTTTTCTAACAGATTCTTTGATTACTTTAATAAAATTAACCATTGATTTTTGTTCCAATCGCTGCTTCATCCCCTCTGGGTCAAGGACATCCAGCATATTTAAGCGCTGGTCTATTGCTTCTTTTGTAATCGGATGTTTTGTACCGCCAGAAACGACCACCACATCCTCTGAAAAAGAACCGTCGGTGATTAGCTCACTTTCAAGCAAAACGTTCTCGTTATGATCTTTTTTCAATAGAATAGCTCCACCGCCAGCACCTAAGTTAAACATAAAGCGAGTCCGCGGATTCTGGTAGTCTATGAAATCTACATTACGGTATCCTCCTGCCAGCAGGACGGTTTTAATTGTTGAATCAGCGATCATCAAGCTTTTCGCAACCTTTAGCGCCATTACAGTAGTACCACATCTTAAGGCAACATCAAACGCCCAAGCATTAACAGCTCCAACGGCTTCCTGGAGTTTAATTCCAGCCGTCCATAGTGGATATTCCTTATGCTCTTCACCAATATAAATGATAACATCAATTTCCAAGGGGTTTATTCGTGCTCTTTCAATCGCCTGTTTGGCAGCTATAATCCCCATTTCACAGGTATGATCATTAGGGCCAGGTACATGTTTCTTTTTAATCCCCATCTTCCCTTCGACAACATGTACCGGGATACCTGCCATCTCTGCTATCTCTTTACCTGTCACGTATTTATCTGGAAGGTAAAGACCTGTACTAACAATTCCTATCTGCAAACCTCTCACCCCCTGACTAACAGTCTTCTATCATTGACTTCATAAAGGCGGTCGCATCTTCAATTGTCTCAAATAAAGTTTCCCGTTCTTCCTGCACATGGGTCACTTTAATTCTCCATTGTTTTTTTCCTGTTTCTTTTTCAACAGCCGCTAGTTGAAAACGAACGACGAAGGATGCAATTTGCATTGATTCCATTCAGCCTCCTCCTAACTCGCTAAATTTTCTTTTTTACCAGCCGTTTCCTGCTTTCTTCGTTTCCAGGTGAATTTCCTTAATGTTCCTACAATACCTAGTGGGAAGAATATGACAACTAGAATATATATAATGCCAAAGAAAATAATCCAGCGCTCAAATATCCAGTGCTCCTTTGCCAGTTCTGTTAACCCATCATGAGCAAATTCAATTAAGCCTGCACCAATAATGGCGCCAACTAAGGTACCTACACCGCCAATAATGGTCATTAATAAAGCATCTAAGGTAATATCCATCGTGAATACACTCGTATTTACGTATCGGAGGGACATCGCATAAAAGATTCCCGCGATTCCAGCTAATACACCAGAAACGACACTAGCTGCAATCTTATAATGTAATACTTGATACCCTAAAGACTCAGTTCGTTGCTCATTTTCTCGAATGGCCTGCAAAACTCTCCCAAGCGGGGAGTTAGTGAAGCGTTTTAAGATCATAAAAGCTGTTATCATTGAGACTAAACATATGATGTAAAAGTTAGTACGATCAATGAATACCTCCGGTACCCGAAAGGTAAATCCATCATTTCCAAACGTTAATGTCCGCCACTTTTCTGCTAAAACTAAGAATAATCCCGCTAGTGCCATTGTTAACATCGCGTAAAAATGACTTTTCAACCGAAGGGTCAGCAAGCCAACAATAAAGCTGACGATTGCTGTAATCAAAATTGTTGCCAATACTGCATAAGTAAAATGAATCATAGTAGGTTCAAAACGCTTCATGAATATCCCAATCGAATAGGCCCCGATACCAAAAAACATTGCATGACCAAAGGAGACAATTCCAGTGAAGCCTAATAATAAATCATAGCTCATCGCAAGAATGGCAAACACGAAAATTTGAGTTAAAAGGATTAACATGTTTCTAGACTCATAGACGAAAGGCAAGAGCAGCAGAAAAGCAGCAATGATGATATAAATAGCATTCACTCTATTTGATACAATCCATTTCATCCTCTCACCCCTTTCCGCCAAATAGTCCTTGTGGTTTTACAATCAAGACAACAGCCATTAAAAGCATATTTACTGCTAACGATAATTCCGGTACATAATATGCCATGAACGAACCAGACAGCCCAACTAAAATTGCTGCCATAACAGAACCCGTGAAATTACCCATCCCGCCAATAACAACAACAATAAATGCTAAGATTGCAAATTCCATTCCCATTCCCGCGTGAATAACACCTGAGTACGGTCCGAATAAGACTCCTCCTAAAGCGGCCATTCCGGAGCCAATCATAAATACAAACATAAAAACCCTTTTGATATTTATACCCAATGCCTGGACCATTTCCTTATTCATAACCCCAGCCCGGACAACCAAGCCAATTTTTGTTTTTTTGAGCAAGAACTGTACTCCTGCAAATACAAGTAATCCTACGGCAATAATAAATACTCGGTATTTAATAATAATCATATTGCCAATCTCCCAGCTGCCTTGTAAATAATCTGGTGGATTAGCGGTCAATTGGTTTGGTCCCCAAATAACTTTAAGCATTTCGGATAAAACTAGCATTAAGCCAAGGGTAATTAAAATTTGCTGAATATGGTTTCCATAAACGGGCTTGATAATCCACTTTTCAGTAATAATTCCGAGTATAAAACCAGTTAGTATTGCACCAATAATACCGGTAACGAAGCTCCCTGTAGTGGTATAAATCCATATACCACTGTAAGCTCCCCAAGCAAACAATCCGCCATGAGCGAAGTTAAGTACATCCATCAACCCAAAGATAAGCGTCAAGCCTGCAGCTAATAGGAAGATCAGCATGCCTGTTGCCAATCCATTTAATGTTAAATTGAATATTAGCTCCATTCAAACTTTCCTCCTTTCCTAGGCAATACCTAAATACTTTCGTTTCATTTCCTCATCTTCTTTTAGCTGTTTCATTAAACCATTGCTTACCGTTCTTCCGTCATCAATAATGTAAAAACAGTCCCCGATAGTACTAGCCATATAAAAATTTTGCTCTACCAAGACAATGGTTGTTTGTTCCTTCATTTGCATAATAGACTCCATTACCTTCTCAACAACAATAGGCGCTAATCCTTTACTAGGTTCGTCAATTAATAACAGTTCATTTTCATTCACATATGCCCTGGCGACCGAAAGCATTTGTTTTTGTCCACCGCTCAGTAACCCGCCAGGTTTCTTCCAAAACTTTTTTAAGTCAGGAAACAAATTTAAGATATAATCAAGCCGCTTACTTGTTTCCTCGTTGTCTATTTGAATCGCTACTTTCATATTCTCTTCGACTGTCAAGCCAGAGAAGATGCCTTGGTCTTCTGGAACATATCCAATACCTTTTTTAGCGATGGTATACGTAGGTAAAGACTGGATTTCTTCTCCTTTGTAGACAATACTTCCTTTTGAGGCTGGATTTAGGCCCATGATGGTCCGTAAGGTTGTTGTTTTCCCTGCGCCATTTCTTCCGAGCAGTACTGTCACCTCACCTTTTTTCACTTCGACCGATACACCCTGTAAAATATGATATTGTCCAATATGCGTCTCAATATGATTAAGCTTCAGCAGGCTGCTCATCACTCATACCTCCTAAATAAGCAGATTGGACCGTTTCATTTTTCATAATTTCTTCAGGGGTTCCGTCCGCCAGCAGTCTGCCATTAAAGAGCACCATCACAGTGTCTGATAAGTCTAATATCATATCCATTTTGTGCTCAATTAAAATAATCGTTCGATTTCCTTGTTCCTTTATTCTTTTAATCACTTCTAATATGGCAGGAACATCTTCTAAAGACATACCTGCAGTGGGTTCATCTAGTAATAGCACCTCGGTTTCAAGCGCAAGGAGCATAGCCATTTCCAGCTTTCTTTTTTCACCATGGGCCAAATTGCTTGCCAATGAGTCCACTTTATCGTCTAACAGCACGAGCTTTAGCCATTCGAGCGCTTTTTGTTCAAATTCACGGTATTTCTTATAATGCCATAACATTTGATAGCGAACTCCGGCTTTTGACTGAACTGCCAGCCTTACATTTTCCAAGACGGTTAAATTCGGGAAAACATTTGTAATTTGAAATGAGCGTCCAATTCCTTCTCTCGTGCGCTTTGTCGAAGATAGTTTGGTGATATCCTTACCACGAAAATATATTTTTCCATTCGTCGGGCTCAATTGACCGCTTAGTAGATTAAAGAATGTAGTTTTTCCCGCTCCATTTGGTCCAATGATGGATTTGAAATGTTTTTCGGGGACAGAGATGCTGACGGAATCAACCGCTGTATGCCCTCCAAAAGTAATCGATAAATTGTCTGTTTCAATTAAGGTTGTCACGCTTTCACCACCAATCAAGTAGATAGAAATAGGAAGAGGGTGACCAAATAACAACAGGTCGAACCCTCATATTTTTAAAATAGCACCTTTTTAGTTACGGACTGGAGGTGCGGTTTCTTCTGGGGTTAATTCTCGCATTAAAACAGGGACTGGGTATGGTATGCCGTCCTTCTTTTCTAGTTTAATGGCATATAGGGCTTGAAGCGCCTGATGATCCTCTGCTCGATAGGTCATTTTTCCTTTTGGAGTTTCGAAGCTCATGCCTTCCATTGTTTCAATTAATTTATCGGCGTCGGCGTCGCCCTCGGTTTTCTTCAATGCTTCAACAATTGAAATCGCTGCACTCATACCACCTGGTGTGAATAAATCAGGTACTTCCCCGTTGAATCGCTTCTTATGTTCAGCGACAAGCCAATTATTAATTTCATTCTTTGGAAGATCATGATAATAAACAGTAAAGCCTTCCATGCCCACAAGCGGTTCCATCGTAGCCAAAGCTGCGATATCCGGAGCTCCAGTAGAAATTTTGATTCCTTTATCTTGTACCTTCATATCAGAAATCTGCTTCCAAGGAGAGTTTGCACCGGCCCAAACAACAAATAAATAATCTGGTTTTGCATCAATGATTTTCTGAATGTTAGAAGTAAAATCAGTTGCAGCTGGATCTGCATACTCTTCTAATACAATATCTGCACCAAGTTTTTCCGCTGCTTCTTTAAAGGCTGCTACTCCATCTCGTCCGAAAGAATAATCTGGAGCAAGGGTTGCAATTTTTACACCATCATCAGCAATCGCGGCTGCACCAGCAACGGCGTCCTGTGAGGAATTTCGAGCTGAACGGAAAATGTACTTATTAAATTCTGATCCTGTAATACTATCTGCTGCAGCAGGTTCAACAATCATAATCTTTTGATATTCTTCAGCAAGCGGCAGGACTGCTAATGTATCCGCAGAGCTGGATGATCCTACTAAAAAGTCCACCTCATCCTCTTCTAAAAGCTTGGTTGCTTTTTGGACAGCTACTTCTGGTTTCGTTTCCGTATCCTCAACCACAAACTCAATTTTTCTTCCTGCAACCTCCATGGTTCCTTCCGTTGCATATTCAAGACCTAACTCAAATCCCCTTAATGTTTGTTTGCCATAAGACTCTAGCGCACCCGTTGTGGATGCAAGAACACCAATTTTAATTGGGTCCTTATTTTCAGCCTCTCCACCGTTCCCCTTTGTATCTCCCTCGGTTTTGTCAGAGCTGCATGCTGCAGTAAATATCATGATGAAAATAAGAAATCCTAATAAAACCCCTTTTCCGCGAAATGCTTTCACTTCTTTTCCCCCTTAATCCTTAAAATCAAAACATGCAAAGCTTTGAGTTAATAATAGAAAAGTAGAGTTACAGAGAAGTTACAAGGAAAAGCGGAAGCGCCACGTTCAGCCCCGACAAGCGCTGGAGGGCCTGCAGATGAAGTCACGCTTTTCGACTTCATCTGCAGGACCGAAGCGACCTCGAGGGGCTAGGCGCTGGAGCTAGACATAGAAACAAAAAAACAGCCCCTCATTAAGGCTGTTCGATTTGATTTAAATACTTTTCTGATTCGAGTATCATGTCGTACATTTGTTGCGTTGGTTCTAGAGGCGATACTCCCAACTCTTTTTCTAATACCACTTTGCATTTTTGAAACCATTTCATAGCCCGTGGACGGTTGTTCTTTCGGTAATAACAATACATTAATAACCGATAGGCCTCTTCCCAAGTACGGTCGCGCTTAAGAATTCTTTCACACCAATAAATGGCCAGATCATATTTCTCTTGACGGACCATAATTTGAGCTATTTTTTCAGCGGCTCGTAAGAAATAAACCAGCATACTCTCTCGTTTACCTATACACCAATCATCATATCTTCGTTCAGGAAGATATTCCCCAAGATATAGTTTTAAGCCTTTTTCCAAAAGAGCAATCACCTTATCTTGGGAGGTTTCACTAAGCCCACTTTGAATCAATAATTGAAATTGAGCTGTATCTAATTCAATTTTGGCATGAGGATTTAGTCCATAAAACATTCCTTCTCTAATAATAAAAAAGGGAGCTGCCCTAGCCTTCCTTTTTGGTTCCAGAACATGGAGAAGACTATTTAATGCAACTTTAAAATCACGGTCTGCATTTTTTGTATCTTGATTTGGCCAAAGCGTTTGAAGTATCTCTTCCTTCGAAATAAGTTCGTTGACGGTTATAAAGAGTTGAAACAATTCCTTCCCTTTTTCACGCTGCCAATCTTTTTCAGCTACTTCCTTTTCCCCAAGCCAAACTTTGAACTGTCCTAGCGTTTGAACTCTGATAGAATAACCAGGATGTGAATCCAATCCCGTAATACCCATATCCTGAAGAATTTTTATAGAGTAAGACCTTTGAATATTCCCTTTTGCACACTCTATTAGCAGCGGGACAATCATCTGTAAATCCCTTGGACCAAATACCGATACTCTGTGGAAAAAGAACTCAAATTCATAGGTTTGAATCATGTATAAAAACTTATCGATTGTATGTCTAAACCCCTCTTCTTCCTTTTCTAAAAAGTAAGTATAGGCGAGCCAGAAACAGGATAACATTTGTCCGAAGGAATCCTCACATTGATCAAATAATGCTCTTGTTTTTTGTAAGTAATCGATACCATTATTTACTCTTTCGTTATATATACAAGTAATCCCCATACATAAGCTAATAAGAGCAGAAAGCCATATATCTTGTACCTTTTCTGTCTCCAACAATGCTTTTTTTCCAGCTTCTATGGCACGCTCGTATTCACCCCTTGTTCCATACAGAATGCAAAGCCCCATTAATGGTTCGGCCTTTCCCCTTTCTACATTAAGCGTATCCATAATTTCTAAAGCGGTATTGTAGCACTGTTCTGCTAAATCAGAATCATATTTATTAAGAATTTGAACTGCATGCCCCATCCGAATCCAGCCGCATGCTTCCACAAAAGGGGCCTTTAAACTAATACCTTGTTGTATGCCTGCCTGTGCTAAGTCCTTGGCATTCAAACCTTCACCCGTAAAGGCTTCGATTAAGGACAATAATAAATCGGTTTCTCTATGTGAATTCGGAAGTGCATTACCATTTTTAACCGATAATTCTTCTCTTTGGCTGTAAAGTACCTTTTTTGCTTGCTCAAAACGACCGGTTCTTAAATACAATCTTGCTTCAATGTTTCCATCTAATATAGACGGGCTGGATTCTTTTGCCCTTTGCAGCCATTTTTCAGCATTGGTTGATTTTCCAGCATTCAAAAGATTTTCAGCGAGCAAATAATATAGCTTCGCCTTTTCTGCTTCGGGGCTAATACTTTTATCTCTTGCTTCAATGGCTTCATATAATAATCTTTCGGCTTGATGAGGCTGGATAGTATCTAAATAAATCTTCGCTTTTCCTTCTAATGCCTTGCTCATCCCAAGATAATCATTTCTTTTGGCGGCCTCTAAATAGGTTTTATCATAGCATTTCTCTGCCTCCTGATATTGGGAGCGATACCTTAGAACCTCTGCTTTTAAAAACCAGAGAAGATAATAAATGTCTAACTCATTTTCGGGAATTAACATTAAATGATCAGACAAGCTTTTTAGCTTGCCGCCCTCAAGCATATTAACACCATTGTCCTGTAAAATGGAGGCGATTGCTTTATCATGACTGATCTTTTTATAGTGATAGAGAGCTTCTTCCCATAGCGATCTTTTTTCATAGAATCTGGCACATTTCTCATGCAGTGCTGAATAAGCAACGGGGTTGTTTTTTCGGAAAGCGTTTTCTAAAAACTCTTTAAAGAGTGCATGATAACGATAATGCTTTAATCCAATCTTTTGGATGAATAAATTTCTTTCCTTTAATTGCTCGAGCATGTTAGAGGCACCATGTATTCCAATTACTTCATCGCAAAGCTCTTCTTCCATTACATCTAAGATGGAAGTTTGCTCCAAAAATTGCTGAATGATTGGCGGTTGTTTTGAAAAGACTTCCATTACTAAGTAGTCGAATAAATCCTGAAGAGAATAGGTAGAATGTTCTAAGAGTGCGGAGAGATCTCCAGTAAGTGGAATCTGCTGTGCAATCATACACAATGCAATAATCCAGCCTTCTGTTAATTGATAGATACTTTGTAAATAATCAGGCTCTATTTCCAGCCCATAAAGGTCCAATAATAATAATTCCATTTCTTCTATTGTAAGTACTAAATCATCTCGTGTAATTTCTAATAACTGTCCGTTTACCCGCATTTTCGTTAAGTGCTTCCAGCTAGGCCTGCTGCGGCTTGAAATAACTAAATGTAAATTAGCAGGGATATGCTGCAGTAATTTTTCAATCCAACTGTTAATGGTATAGGAGTGCTCAATTTGATGATAGTCATCCAAAATTAATGTAATATCGGAATCAACTTCAAGAAGTTCATTAATAAATAAGGTGCATAAATAACTCAAATCTTCTTCCCGTATATACCGGTCTAATGTTTCGATATACTTCGTCATTTCCCGGCCAAATTCAGGAACCACTCCTCTAATTGAATGAATGATATAGGAAAGGAATGGAAGGATGTCGTCATCCATTGATGAAATGGAGTACCAGCAGCCCGGGATTCTTTCATCCCTCATAAATAAAGCCAATGCCGTACTTTTACCAAAACCAGCACCCGAATGAATGATTGTTAGCGAGTACTCAGGTATTTTCTTCATTTTCCTAGTAAGTTTCGCCCGTCTAATAAATTCGTCTTTAATAACAGGGATTCTCAGTTTTGTTTGAATAATAGGCAGCTTCATTTATTTATCCTCCTTTCAATTTTTCCAATTTTTACACTATTCTATCATATAATAACCTCCAGTGGCAGAACTAGGCTTTTCAATATTTTATTCTTCATAAATCATTTTTTTCGTCATACCGCCATCAACTACTAAATTAACCCCAGTTACAAAATTATTTTCTCTCGCTGTTAAATATAAACATGCTCTAGCAATATCTTCTGGCTTTCCAACACGTTTAGAAAAATGCTGATTATGATCAATGTCTGTTAATTGTGAATAGTCGCCTGTGTGAATCCAACCGGGCGAAATCGCATTAACGGTAATTTTGTCATCACTGAGAGATGAGGCTAGAGCATGCGTGATCGCAACAATTCCCCCTTTTGTTGCTGCATACCCCTCTGAGTTTGGTTCAGACATGAGTGCTCGAGTCGAAGCAATGTTAACAATGGCTCCTCCCTCTTGATTTTCACGCATATACCTTGCTGCCTCCCGAGAACATAGGAAAACACTTCTCAAATTAGTTTGGATGATATCATCCCATTCCTCAACACTTACATCATACAATGATTTAAATAACCCCTTGCCGGCATTATTAATTAACACATCTATCTGACCATAGGTTTTTTTTGCTGTTTTCATAAGGTTCATAATATCGTCTTCTTTTTTAACATCTGTTTTGACAAAGAGTATATCTTCCCCCATATTTTTCAATTCAGATTCTGTCTGTTTTCCTGCAGTTTCATCGACATCCGCGATCACGACTTTTGCTCCATTTTCGGCATAAGCTGCCGAAATGCCGCGTCCAATTCCTTTCGCAGCCCCGGTTACCACCACTACTTTATTCATAAAATTCATTACTAATCCTCCTCACAATCGTTTTGTATGTAGTTTAACTTATTAGTGCTGTCGACCGCTAATTTAGTGGGGATTTTTTCTATGTAACAAATACAATTTTCAAGAAAAAACTAAGGAAACCTCTAAGAAAAGGAGAAAAGAAATATGCAAGAAAAATGTTTCTACTGTGTCAATGAAATTGAGGAAAAACAGCACCACTATGTCACTTTTTTAAGTTCCAACACAGAAAGAGATGAAATCCTTTGTCATGAATGTTATCAGGAGTGGCTGCAAGGAGTAAAAGGGTAGAATGGGGTTTTAAAAAATAAAAGGGCCGAAACAGTCTCGGCCCTAATTTACTGTGTAATTATTAACTTTGATTACACTGCTTCCTGTATCATCTATGTTAAGCAGTTTGGCAGTCATTTTAGGAAAAGCGGATCTAATCGATTGTTCAAGTAATCGACCATTACCTTTTTCACAAAAACATAATATGGTTGGACCAGCACCACTTAAAGCCACACCGAATGCCCCTTCAGACTTTGCGAATTTTTCTACATCACCGTAAAAAGGGATTAATGCTTTTCGATAAGGCTGATGGAAAAGGTCTATTTCCATCATTTTACCTGCTAATTCCCAGTTTTGACTAAGCAATGCTGCAACTAAAACATTAGCGGTTGAGGAAGCTTGAATAGCATTTAAATACGAAAATTCTGTTGGCAAGACGCCACGGGAATCTTTTGTTAATAGGCTTTCTTGTGGGATTACAGCAACCATTTCAAAAGAAAGGGCTGTAAAAGGGATGATATCCACCTCACCTTGCTGATAAACTCCAATAATCAGGCCCCCATATAAAGAAGCGCCAACGTTATCTGGATGTCCCTCTATCTCTGTAGATAGCAGTAACTTGTCTTTCTTTGTTAATCCTAGGTCACCGATTTGATCAGCAAGCTCAATCCCCGCAATGATAGCCGATGCACTTGAACCGAGGCCGCGTGCCAATGGAATTTCACTCTCTATCTTTACTTTACAAGGATGCAATTCCTTGCCATATTTTGCTGCCGTTTGCAGCGCAATTTGACAGATAAAATTCTGCTCATCTGATGGCAGATCCTTCAATTCTTCTGATGTGGAATAACATTCCCATTTGTCACTTTTCTCTACTTCTAACGTCAAATATAAATTCACTGCAACACCGATTGAATCAAATCCGGGTCCAAGATTAGCAGAGCTTGCTGGAACTTTAATTACAAACTTCCCATCATTTAGGGTCATCGATTGACAACTCCCTTAATATGCTGCGTCACCGCTTGCTCATCATTTGGCAGCTTTTTCACATCTACTAAGCTGCTGTGAATAGCAGTATCCGGATCTTTTAAGCCATTTCCGGTAAGAACAGCAACGATTTTTGATCCCTTTTTAATATTGCCTTTTTTTAAGGCCTTCATAACACCAGCAATAGAAGCACATGAAGCTGGTTCGGCAAAGATACCTTCGGAGGAAGCAATCTTCTTATAAGCCGCTATGATTTCATCATCACTGACTTCATCAAAAAGACCCTTGGATTCATTAACTGCGGAAACCGCTAAGTCCCAGCTTGCAGGATTTCCAATTCGAATCGCAGTTGCAATCGTTTCTGGATACTCAAATACGCGGTTATGAACAAGTGCCGCTGCCCCTGCCGCTTCAAATCCATACATTTGCGGCAGACTAGTTCCCTTATGGTTTGCGTATTCTTTAAACCCTTTCCAATAAGCACTAATGTTACCAGCGTTTCCAACTGGTATTGCTAAAATGTCGGGGGCAAACCCTAATTGGTCACATACTTCAAATGCCGCGGTTTTTTGTCCCTCCAAACGAAATGGATTCACCGAATTAACTAAAGCTATCGGCTCTTCCTCACTAATATTACGAACCATCTGTAATGCCTGGTCAAAATTACCCTCAATTGAGATTATTTCTGCTCCATACATCATGGCTTGTGCAAGCTTTCCTAAGGCAATTTTACCTTCAGGAATCACAATGATACAGCGTAATCCAGCCCGCGCTGCATAGGCAGCCGCCGCGGCAGAAGTATTTCCAGTAGAAGCACAGATTACGGTTTTACTGCCGGATTCTACTGCCTTTGCCACTGCCATAACCATTCCGCGGTCCTTGAAAGAACCCGTTGGATTTGCTCCTTCAAGCTTAACGTAAAGCTCTACATCCAATTCTTTTGAGAGTCGCTCTAACTTTACTAACGGGGTATTTCCTTCATTTAATGTTAAATTGGGAGTGTCATTTGTTACTGGTAGAAAATCCTTATAGGCTTCAATTAAACCTGACCACCTCATAATGATTTTCTCACCACTCTGTATGCACTTTTAATTTCTTTAACTGCTGGTAAATCATTTAATTCATGAAGGATGGCATCATAATTTGTAAGGGATGCTTTATGTGTAACCAAGACAATTTCAGATGTTTCGTTTTTCTTGACTGGAAGCTGTAATATTTTTTCAAAGCTGACACCATATTTTGCAAAAATCGAGGTAAGCTCTGCAAATACACCAACCTCATCCTGTACATGAATTCGTAAGAAGTATTTAGAGTACTTTTCATTATCATCCTTTAAGCGCTTAGGATACTGTGGTGTAACGGCACTGCGTCCATTCACTCCAAGTCGCAGATTTTTCATGACTCCGACTAAATCTGAAACGACTGCCGTTGCTGTTGGCAAACTTCCTGCACCCGGCCCATAAAACATCGTCTCACCAACAGCTTCACCGTACACATATACAGCGTTATACTCGTTTTGAACCGAAGCCAATGGATGGTTGTCGGACAAGAAAGTAGGCTGTACACTTACCTCTACTTTTTCTCCTTCTCGGTGAGCATAACCTAACAGCTTCATGGTATATCCTAGCTGCTTACCATAGCGTAAATCTTCTTCAGTAATGTTGGATATGCCTTTAACCTGTACATCATCCAGCTCTATATTCATTGAAAAACCTAAAGTTGCTAAAATGGTCATTTTGCGAGCGGCGTCTAACCCCTCAACGTCTGAAGTAGGGTCTGCTTCTGCAAAGCCAAGCTCTTGTGCTTCTTGCAGAACTTCTTCATAATTTAACCCATCTTGGCTCATTTTTGTTAAAATAAAATTGGTAGTACCATTAACAATACCCATCATTTGGGTAATCCGATCGGAGGCAAGACCGTCAACCAGCCCTCTTAAAATTGGTATACCTCCTGCTACACTAGCTTCATAAAACAAATCACAGCCGTTTTCAGAAGCAACAGTTAACAATTCCGACCCATGAAGAGCCATTAAATCTTTGTTCGCAGTTACAACATGCTTTCCTTGACGGAGGGCACTAAGCAAATATTCCTTTGTTTCGTTGACCCCGCCCATCACTTCAATCACCACATCTATCTCTGGATCATGCAGGATATCTGATGGGGTAGATGTTAACAATGCTGGATCCACTTCAGCCGGTCTTGTTTTATGTATATTCTGGACCAGGATTTTCTTTACGACAACAGGACAACCAACCTGGTGCATTAATTTATCTTGGTGATTTTTGATGATTTTAACAACCCCTGAACCCACTGTTCCTAAACCGAGTAACCCAATTTGGATTGCTTTCATAATAGATCCCTCCCACTCTGTCTACTACATACGTACAATTGTCTATATATAGTAGACATTATATTATTCTCTCAATATATTTACAATAGACTAATTTTTTTAAAAATTCAATGTAATCGCTTACTATCGCGCTAATATTAGCCTCATTTAATTAAAAAAATTTTTATATTTGAATACTCAAAAAATTATTTATTTTACCCTTTACAATAGTAAAGGTATGCATGTAGAATATTCTTTAAATTCAAGTAAATAACCAAATAAAATGTGATGATGAAGACGGCATTAAGAGAATGCTTCAGAGAGCCGGTGGCTGCTGTGAACCGGTGCAATTCCTTAAATATGCCCAGCCCTTCTGAACAGGCAGACTGAACATTTAGTAGGAATGCCCGGGATCCCCCGTTACCATACTGAGGCTGCATAACTATTGGCAGCAAAAGAGGGTGGCACCACGTAGATCACGTCCCTCATAACAAGACAAATCTGTCCTGTTATGAGGGACTTTTTATTTATTAGGCTGTGTTAAAGTATACTATTGCTTTTAGAACCTGTTGATTGGAGCGGAAGGCGCTCGACTCCTGCGGGATGAACGAGCTGAGTGAGACCCCGCAGGTCGGGAACGACCGAGGAGGCTCACGGGCGAGCCCGCGGAAAGCGTAGCGCCTCGTGACAGGCAAAAACCGCCTGTCTCTGCGGTGATTATTCGAAGCAGCTTTCCTTAATGGAGCGTAAATCAACAGCCCAGTTTAACACAGCCATTCAATATTAAAATTGAAATGAGAGGATGAGTTAAAGAATGTTTAAGGTACTTGTGACAGACGGCATTAGTGATACTGGTTTAAAGAGTTTGTTTGACCACCATAATTTTATCGTAGAACGCCAGCCTACTTTAAAGACAGAAGAACTAAAGAATATTATTGGAGATTACGAGGCTCTAATCGTACGCAGCCAAACAAAAGTAACAGCAGAACTACTTCAATATGCTGACAAGCTTAAGGTAATTGCTAGAGCTGGTGTAGGTGTAGATAATATTGATGTGAATGCTGCTACAGGAAAAGGAATTATTGTCATCAATGCTCCCGGTGCCAACACAATTGCCGCTACAGAACATACTTTAGCGATGATGCTTTCTATGGCCAGAATGATTCCGCAAGCCCACAAAAAAACAGTCGGCGGCGAATGGGACCGAAATTCTTTCAAGGGAGTAGAATTATACAAGAAAACGCTTGGTGTCATTGGGATGGGTAAAATCGGAACAGAAGTAGCCAAGCGTGCTAAGAGCTTTGGGATGAATATCTTAGGGTATGACCCTTATTTAACAGAGGAGAGAGCCGAGAAACTTGGAATGAAAAAAGCGAGTCTCGATCTAATCGCTCGTGAGTCAGATTTCATTACGATTCACACACCACTTACAAATGATACAAAAGGTTTAGTGAACGACGAATACTTAAGCAAGACAAAAAAGGGAGTACGATTTATCAACGTTGCACGAGGCGGAATTATTGACGAAAAGGCTCTGGTAAGGGCAATTCAAGCAGGCCATGTTGCAGGTGCGGCACTCGATGTTTTTGAAAAAGAACCTGTGGCCAATCCAGATCTGTTAGATAACCCTAATATAATTGTAACCCCGCATTTAGGTGCTTCTACTGTGGAAGCCCAGGAGAAGGTTGCTCAAGAAGTAAGTGAGGAAATCATTGAAATTCTAGAAACACAATCCATCCGCAATGCGGTAAATATGCCGCAAATGTCTGGTGAGGCACAGCAAAAAATGCAGCCATACTTACTCCTTGGGGAACAAATGGGGCAGCTTGTCGTTCAATTATTAAAACATGCTCCTTCTAAAATAGAAATCAATTATTATGGGGATTTAATTGAAGAAGATACGGAACTATTAACTCGAACCATGGTGAAAGGAATTCTTTCTTATCATTTAAGTGATTCTGTTAATTTGATTAATGCACTGCATCTTTTAAAAGAGCAGGGAGTATCCTATAATGTCCAGAAAAATGCCAATAATAAAGGTTTTGCCAACTATATGGAACTTTCTATTACAAAAGGCGCGGAAACAGCTAAAATTGGTGCGACAGTCTTAAACGGTTATGGTGCGAGAATCGTAAAAATTAATGATTATCGTATTGATGTTAGACCTGAAAGTCACCTCTTACTTGTAAAACATCAAGACGTCCCTGGTATGATCGGAAAGGTTGGATCTCTTCTTGGGGATTATCAGATTAATATTGGAACAATGCAAGTGGGCAGAACAACAGTAGGCGGAGAAGCTGTCATGGTGCTAACTCTTGATAAGCAAATTACCACAGAGGTAATTCGTGCCCTAACACAAATTAATGGTCTAAATGACGCTCAATCTTTAGAGTTAGATAATGTGGATTCCTTTTATCCAGGAAAGCTAGAACTAGAAAAAGTTAAATAACTAAAAGATGAAGACCAAATCTGCTATGGATTTGGTCTTCATCTTTTAATGGGTAAGATTTAGTCTAAGAGCTATTCGTGCCCGTTCTAACAAGAAAGGCGGATAGTCGGTAACGAATTGGAACTATTCGTGCCCTCTCAGACTGGAAAGCCGGATAATCGGTAACGAATAGATCCTATTCGTGCCCGTTCTAACTGAAAAGACCGTTATAAGGTAACGAATAAGGACGCTCGGAAATCCCTCTTAGTTTTTCTCAATTAATTCCCTCACATCAAGCACAGTATCAAGGATATAGTCCGCCTCGTGCTTTTCAAAGTCACTTCTCGCATCTTTTCCTGATAATCCTGTTAACACTGCAGCAAACTGACATCCCATTTTCCGGGCAGCCAGCAGGTCTGCCAGAGAGTCGCCCACTACTAATACCTCTTCTCCATTTGCAATTGGCAAAGAAGTACTCAGACAATTATCAACTGAAGTATCTCTCCCTTTTAGGCCCATAATGTATGTAAATGGATCTGGTTTTGATAGTGACCTTCTTTCATTTAATCCCTTTTCTGCTTTTAGCACATCATCTGCTGTGACAATATGATTGATATCAAATTGTTTTAGCCAGTTTAAGTGGTGGAAGGGTTGAATGGTTTCAAGCTCAGGTCTCCCCGTTCCAATTCCTATTCTTACTCCAGAATCTTTTAGGACTGAAAAGAGTGCTTCTATCTCTGTTTTAGCAGCCAATGTGGTTTCATTCGCTAAAAAGCCTTTCTTTCCTAATTGAACAGAAGGTTTGCCAGTGGACTTTTCTATATTCTCATCTCCGACGTACCATTCTTGAGAGACATGCTCACATACTGACCAAAGTTCACTGATACCACTAAAGATTTCTGTGTGAACCCCTAGTTTCTCTTCTGCTAATTGATTGAGATATTTGAACAATTCTTGCTTTGTTTCCTTCGACCGTTCAAAGTCATTCAAAAATAAATTGAAATCTAAATTAACACTGTAATTTTGTAGAACCTTGCCTATTTCAAGAAGTACTTCCCGATCAATAGGTTCTTGCAGCCAGCTTTGTATTCTATCCTTCTCGTTTTCATTAACTTGGGATAAAAGATGAATGAATTGATGACCAAAAGATAGATAAATCATATCCCAATTCGCATTAAGCCCCCTCGACTTCATGAGCTTTAGAACTTCATCATTCTCTCCAAAGACAGTCTCCCGAATTGTCTTAATCTCTGCTTCACTGTAGTCTGTTTTAAATTTTTCTGGTGCTAGCCCCAAATAATTATTGCTAATTAACATTTCCCAAACAGTCAATGCTGAGGCATCAAAATAATGTTCCTCACTTAACAATACTCCATCTACGTCAAACAATATGGTCTTAATCATTAAACCACCCTCTTCTCCAGTCCACTTTATTCCGTTATCGTAACACAGCAAAGGCCTATTTTTAAAGTATATAAAAATAGATATTAAAAAAAGCCAATGAAATCTTTCAATGACAAATAAATTCACTGAAGGTTTCACTGGCATTTATTCGTGAATCTTCCTCTGGCTGGAGGATGAAACAATATTGGCAGTTTCCTTTTTCGCTGCAAATTGAAGACTATATATCTAGCCCTATTGAAATATATTTTACTTCTAAAAATTCTTCAATTCCGAAGTGACCGCCTTCACGGCCAAGACCGCTCTCTTTATAGCCGCCAAATGGAACTTGGACAGCTGATGGCAGGGCATCATTGAGACCAATGATGCCGTATTCAAGCTGTTCTGTGATTCTAAAAGAACGGCTTAGATTTTCTGTATAAACATAAGCTGCTAAGCCAAACCGGGAATTATTTGCCCGCTCAATCACTTCTTCTTCGGTTTTAAAGGTCGAAATCGGTGCGAGCGGACCAAAAATTTCATCCTTCATACATTCCATATCATCGTGGATAGCAGTTAAAATTGTTGGGGCAAAGAAATAGCCTTTCTCTTCAGCCGGTTTTAGCCCGCTGTAAGTGACTTTTCCTCCCTTACTAACTGTGTCATTCACAAGAGCTTCTACTTTTTTATATGCTGCATGATCAATTAATGGTCCGATGTCGGTCCCTTCTTCGAGTCCGTTTCCAACCTTAAGCTTTTCTAATTCTGCCTGAAAAAGCTCAATGAATTGCTCAGCTATTCCTTCCTGTACATATACACGATTCGTACATATACAAGTCTGACCTGCATTACGGAATTTAGATTGTACTAATCCTACTGCAGCCTTCTCTAAATTCGCATCATCCATGACAATAAATGGAGCGTTTCCGCCAAGCTCCAGCGATACCTTTTTTACATTTTCAGCAGCACCGCGCATCAATGTTTTCCCTACTTCAGTCGATCCTGTAAAGGTTATCTTGGTTACACGGGGATCCTTCAGCCAAGTTTCACCAATTTCCGCAGACCTGCCGGTAATTACATTGATTACCCCATTAGGAATTCCAGCTTCATGAGCAAGCTCCACCATCTTTAACGCGGTAAGCGGTGTCTGATTGGCCGGTTTTACAACGCATGTACACCCCGCTGCGAGTGCTGGTGCCACTTTTCTCGTAATCATTGCTGCAGGAAAGTTCCAAGGTGTAATCGCTGCAACCACCCCAACCGGTTCCTTTCTAACAAGAATTCGCTTATTTGGGTGGGAGGCCGGAATCGTTTCTCCATAGATTCGTTTCCCTTCCTCCGCGTACCATGAGATAAAGCCATTTGCATATTGGACCTCACCCAATGCTTCTTTTAAAGGTTTACCTTGCTCCATCGTCATAATCCTGGCAATTTCATGTTTGTTCTCTTCAATCAATTGATGCCATTTCATCAAAAGCTGATAGCGTTCGTCAGCTGGTTTTTTCGACCAAGTTTTAAAGGCCTTATGGGCGGCATCAACGGCCTGCTCCGCTTCAAAAGCACCGCCAGTTGGCACCGCTCCTAAAATTTCCTTGGTAGCAGGATTAATTATCTCGGAAAAAACTTCATAATCATTGCCAACCCATTTTCCATCTAAATACATTGGATAGATTTGATATTTCTGCTTTACAATGTCCATTGCATTACCTCCCAGCCGACACAGCAGGATTATTCAAGTATACTGCTTCAAAGGCTTCCTCCAGAATCTGTAATCCTTCCTCCAACTGCTCATCTGTGATGGTTAATGGCATTAGAAGACGGATCACGTTTCCATATAACCCTGCGCTTAGTAACATAAGCCCCCGCTCACCTGCGGCTTTCACTATTTTTCCAACTGCCTCTTTATCAGGAGTTTTACTGTAACGGTCTTTAACGATTTCCATTGCACACATAGCCCCAAGACCGCGGACATCTCCAATACTATTGAAACGTCTAGCAAGCTCTTTCATTTTTTCCACAGCTCTCGCACCTATTTTTTGAGCCTTTACATTAAGGTTTTCACTCTCAATAATATCGAGGACGGTAAGTGCTGCCCTGCATCCTAGCGGACTGCCGGAATAGGTTCCTCCTAACTCGCCAACATCTGCTGCATCCATAATTTCCGCTCGGCCGATAACTCCGCTAATCGGCACTCCTGCTCCCATTGATTTGGAAATAGTGATTAAATCTGGCTCAACTCCAAAATGTTCGATCGCAAAATATTTACCAGTACGGGCGAATCCGGTTTGAATCTCATCTGCTACAAACAAAATTCCATATTGTGTACAAATTTCTCTGACTCTTTGAACAAACGCTTTATCTGGAACGATAAATCCTCCTTCTCCTTGAACGGGTTCCATTACAACTGCAGCAATCGTTTCAGGAGCCACTTCCGCCAGTAAAAACGTTTCAAATTGCTCAATAATTAATTCATTATATTGTTGTTCACTCAACCCTTCAGGACGGCGGTATACATACGGATATGGCGCCTTATAAACTTCTGGAGCAAATGGTCCAAAGCCAAACTTGTATGGCTTGACCTTACTCGTCATCGTCATTGTCATTAACGTTCTGCCGTGGAATCCTCGTGTAAAGGAAATAACACCTTGACGTTTTGTATATTTTCTAGCGATTTTAACAGCATTTTCAACAGCTTCTGCACCGCTGTTAAAGAAAGCTGCCTGCTTATTAAAATCACCTGGTGCAAGCTGACACAGCCTATCAGCAAGATTGATATAAGACTCATACATCATGACATTAAACCCTGTATGGATAAATTGACTTGCCTGCTCCTGCAGTGCCCTGACAACTCTCGGGTGGGTATGGCCTACGTTCAATGTTCCAATTGCGCCAGCAAAGTCTATAAAAATATTACCGTCCACATCCTCTACTAGAGAACCATTTGCTTTTTTCACAAAGGAATGACAATTATTGCTGATCCCCTTTGGGATATATTTCTTTCTCCGCTCCAATATTTCTAGCGATTTTGGTCCGGGTATTTCTGTTTGGACCTTTACAAATCTCTTTTCCAATTCCGTACTCCCCCCTTTAAAAATAAATTGTTATGCTTTTACTAGACTTAAAACTTCCTTAAAGGTCCTGATTACCTTATCGACCTCTTCATAGCTTATCGATAAAGCCGGTTCAATTCTTATCGTTTTCGAGTTTATTAGTGTTCCTGCCACAAGGATACCGCGGTCAAACATCCCTTTTGAAACCTCATAGCCGATTTCATCCTTATGAAATTCAATTCCAATCATTAATCCCTGGCCGCGAATCTCAAGGACCTTATCTTCATGTCCTTTCGCTGCTTCCTTTAGCCCTCTTAGGAAATACTCCCCAACTACTCCGGCTCTTTCTGGTAAATTTTCTTCAATTAAAACACCAATCGTGGCAATTGCAGCTGCACATGCTAACGGATTGCCGCCAAAAGTTGTTGTATGCATAAATGGGTTCGGGAACCAGCTTTTAAACACTTCTTCTCTTGCTACAATCGCTCCTGCTGGCATGACACCGCCGCCAAACGCTTTTGCTAGACAGATAATATCCGGGACTACATCATATAATTCAGCTGCAAACATTTTTCCAGTCCGACCCATACCCGTTTGTACTTCATCAAAAATTAACAAGGAACCATATTGGTCACATAGCTCGCGAACCTGTTTTAAGTAACCCTCTGGAGGCAGGATAATCCCGCCTTCCCCCTGAATGGGTTCTAAGATAACAGCAGCGACATCTTCCCCTACTGATGCACAGACTTCGAATGTTTTTCTGATCATGTCGATATCTCCAAATGGAACGTGACGAAAGCCTGGGATTAATGGCAGGAATGGTTTACGGAACATTCCTTTGGCAGTTCCCGATAATGACCCAAGACTTTTCCCATGGAAAGCACGCGTCGTTGAAATAAAGGTCGATCGCTCACTATACATTTTCGCAAGCTTTAATGCCGCTTCAACACTTTCCGTTCCACTGTTGGTAAAAAACGCATATTTCAAATCACCAGGGGTAATATCTGCTAAAATTTTCGCCAGCATCGCACGCAGTGGATCAAGCAGGTCTTGGCTGTGAAGAGCCTGACGCTTTAACTGATCTGTTACTGCCTTTACAACCTTGGGATTGCGGTGGCCAACATTGTAGATACCAAAGCCGCCAAGACAATCAATATATTCTTTGCCGTTTACATCCTTAAAACAGGCACCATTATCTGACCATTCAACGGCTGCAAATTGTCCATCCTTTGTAACGGTTTTACGATAAGCAAGAAATCCAGGGTTAACGTGTTCACGGAAGCCATCAACCGTTTCCTTTGTGATCCAAGCCACTTCTTCCTTATTGATTTCTTCCTTTTCTATTAAACTTAAAACCTTATTAATGTATTCGCTTACTTGTTGATTCTGTTCAGTCTTTGTCTCTCGTTTAATATCGATACTCATATGATCGCTCCTCATCATCTATTAGTTGGAAAACCAGCCAATTGGCTCTACTTGTAAATTAATATTGATTTGTTTAATTTCTTGGAATTCCTCAAGCCCGAATGTTCCAAGGCTTCTTCCAATTCCACTTTGCTTATAGCCGCCCCATGGTGCTTCATTATAGGTTGGGTGATACGAGTTCACCCAGGTAATACCGGATTTTAATTTTTTAATGACTCGTAAGCCTTTTGCTCCATCATTAGTGAAAACACCGCCAGCAAGTCCATAAATTGTACCATTAGCAAGCTTTACTGCTTCTTCTTCATCCTTAAACTTCTGAATGACTACGACAGGTCCGAAAATTTCTTCCTGCACGATTCTCATTTCCTGCTTTACATCAACGAACACCGTAGGCTCAACAAAGTAGCCGCTATCTAGTCCATTGCTTAAGATTCGGTTCCCGCCGCAAGCAACGCTCGCACCTTCCTGTTTTCCTAACTCAATATAATGAAGGACTTTTTCCAAATGTTCCTTGCTAATAAGCGGACCCATCTCTGTTGAAGGGTCATTCCCCGGGCCGACTTTAATTTGCTTCGCTCTTTCTACAAAGCGGGCGACAAATTGATCGTAAATACTTTCTTCTACTAAAATTCTTGACCCAGCCGAACATACCTGGCCGGCACCAGCGTAAATGCCAAACAGAGCATAGTCAACAGCGGTTTCAAAATCAGCATCAGCAAAAATGATGTTTGGCGATTTACCTCCTAATTCCAATGACACCTTTTTCATTGTGTCAGCTGCCGTTTTCATGATATGTTTGCCTGTTTTTGTACCGCCGGTAAACGAAACCATATCGATTTCAGGATGTGATGCGATTTCATTACCGACAACTGATCCGGCACCCATAACCATATTGGCCACTCCTTTTGGCAGCCCTACTTCTTCAAAGATTTCGAATAGCTTTTTCGGTGTCACCGGCGTTACCTCAGAAGGTTTGAAAACAATGGTATTTCCCGCTGCTAAAGCAGGAGCGATTTTCCAAACACTCATTAAGAGTGGATAATTCCATGGGACTATCAAGCCGCAGACACCAACAGGCTCGCGGACAACCATCGCCTGCATCGGATCAGCTACATGATAGGTATAGCCATCTGGCTTTGTAATCAGTCCTCCATAATAGCGGAAGCACGCTGCGGCATCACCGACATCAAATCCAGCCTCTCTTAATGGTTTTCCATTATCCATCGTTTCTAGCTGTGTTAATTCATCTGCATATTCCTCAATTTTATCCGCAATTTTAAATAAATAGGAGGCTCTCTCCTGGGCTGATATTCCTGACCATACTCCTTCTTCGAAAGCCCTCCGAGCTGCAAAGATGGCTGCTCGTGCATCAGCAACTGTTCCTTCAGGTGCATATGAAATCACTTCTCCATTTGCAGGATTAATGACTGGACGTGTTTCCAGAGATTCAGAGTCTTTCCATTCACCATCAATAAACATCTTAAGATTAGCAACGCGTTTTTTTATCTCGACCATTATACAATCCTCCTTTATTCTCCTTACTATCTATTATTGCAAGAACTGTGCCAAAGTAGAAAAGTGGTCATTGCCGTATATTTTTCAAAAATGCCATTTATAGTTATTCAAAAGTGCATAACTGTATTTATGTATGCATACATAAAAAAAGCTGCTTCAGATTTGATCTGAAACAGCCATTATTTATATAGAAGATATGTTTTCAATTTTAATATTTTTCTCATTTAGTATTTTTTGATATTTCCTGCTAACAGAGGATTGGCTGATTCCTAATGCTTTTGCAGCCTTTGTGGTTGTTTTGTATTGGTTCATAGCCAAAACAATTAGCTGCTCCTCCACATGTTCAATCGCCTCTTGTAAAGGAATAACTCTAGTAATGATTGGCTTTATCTTTTTATTATCAAAGCCCAGCGATAAAAACTGACTGACAAACTCTGCATCAATGGCAGGATGATCAGCGGTAACCACTAATCTTTCAATAATATTTTGTAATTCACGGACATTTCCTGGCCACGAATAAAATTCAAGCACATTAATCGCATCGGGTGTTAAATGATAATTTCGATCATATTTTTCATTCAGCTGCTGTAAAAAATGAAAGGCAAGTAACGAGATATCCTCAGTCCGTTCCCTAAGCGGCGGAATCTGAATCGGAATAACATTTAAACGGTAAAATAAGTCTTCTCGGAAAGTCCCTTCTTCCACCATTTTTTCAAGCCTTTTATTGGTGGCTGCAATGATCTGGACATTCACCTTAATCGGGACGGTACTGCCAACAGGAATAACCTCTTGCTCTTGAAGAACACGCAGTAGCTTTACTTGGAGATGGAGAGGCATTTCTCCAATTTCATCAAGAAACAATATTCCGCCATCCGCTTGTTTAAAATAACCATCCTTTCCATTCTTATCGGCACCTGTAAACGAACCCTTTGCGTATCCATACAATTCACTTTCTAAAAGATTTTCAGGAATTGCCCCACAATTCAGTTTAAGGAATGGCTTTCCAGAGCGTTTCCCTAATCGGTGGATTGCTTGAGCAATCACCTCTTTACCTACACCAGATTCACCATTTAGGAGGACGGTCGATGAAAAGTCAGCAATTTTCTTAACCTGATTCATGATCTTTTCCATTTTAGGGCTGCAATAGATGAGTTTTTTTAAAAATCGATCTTTACTTTTAAAGTCATCTAATTCTTTTTTATATTGTTCCGTTATTTTCCGTATTTCCTGAAGTTCACTTTTTAAACGCGTTGTTTCAGTAATATCCCTAGATGCAATGATAATACGATCCAACTCATTTTCTTTATTAAAGACGGGATTTCCAACGGCAAGAATTTTCCTGCCTGTTTTTGTTTCCTGGACAACGGAAACTTTTTTTCTTTTTTCGATAACTAATCTTGTTACTGATGGGGTAAAAAGCCCCTGGTCCTCAAGCTCGAGAATATTTTTTCCAATTAGCTCTTTAAGGTCCACCTTCCAGAAATCTTGAATAATATTGTCACTGTATCTGATCAATTCCCCAACTGCATTTACCACAAGAATTTCATCATAAATACTCGACAATATCGCATTCAAGTCTCGATTCAAATCTTTAATATATTCTATTTCGTTGGCCATGTCCTCGACCATTGGCAGATCCTGAACAACAATGATCATCCCTTCAACTTCATCGTCATCAGTTAATATAGGACAATAATCGACGAGAACTCCCGTGTCATTCGTTATTTCAAGATGATTTAAAATGGTTTTTCCTGTAGCAAACACGTTGTTAATCTCTTGTGCACTAAAAATACTTCCCCCTGGATAATTAAGCACCTGATCAGCAGTTGATTTAATCATCTTCAAGCCTGATTCATTACAATTAATTATTTGTTTCTCCTTATCTAGTACAAAAATCCCCATTGGTATTGAGGTAAGAAGGATTTTCAATAAATCTACACTTTTATTTTCTTGCTTAAAAAGCTCTGCCAAAACATCTTCTCTTCGTATGTATCCTACTGGTTCGCCATCCTCACCTATTATGATTGCGAACGGTTCACCAATAATCTGGAACAGGGATGGGAAAGAAATATTCTTGCTAAGAAAACAAATACTTTTTATAGATTTGGCTTGATTGAGCAAAGCCTCAATGGAATAATTATTGCTTTCAAGCAGCTCAAGTAATGGATTATTAACGGTTGCATAGGCAAATAATTGACCTTGTTTTTTTAAGAATATAAAGGGTTCTTTGCATTGGTATAAAGTCGATTTCAATACAACTTCTTCATCTATAGTGATAGATATTATAGGCTTAATCTTATCTTTTGCGACGGAAAACATCACTTCATCCCCCTTATCCTTATCACCCTAATATTATCATTTTATTTAGAGTTTTTTAAATAGAAAAAGAAGATGTGGCTTCCATCTTCTTTTTCTAGCCTCTAGTCACTGCCAGTTACAAATAAATCTTCCTTTATGAAGGCAAGAACCATGCCGGGAATAACATAGTCACCTGCCTGAACCTCCAGTGATTCTACCTGACCGCTTATACCTGTTTGAATCATTTGGACCTTGCCTTCAGCCGTTTTAATTTGAAATAATGGTTCCCATTCATATATCCGTGTTTCACTTTGGATTGAAACTTTTTCAACAATTCCATGACATGGACTAAGTACCACTCCCAAATACATCGTATCACTCCTCTATTTGCGCTAGTATTGTTCCTTAAAAGACCCTGTTTGTAATACCTGGCCAAAAAAATCCTGAAATTCTGCAATATCCTCTTCTTCTATTCCTAAACGATCTGCCCAATGATTTGGTTCATAGGCATCCTCTTGGCAAAGTAAAATCATATTCCCTGTTTGCATAGATGTGACCATTGCTTTGCCATAAAAATGTTGTGAATATCCAATGGCCAAATCGTAGCGGTGATTATTTGAAATGAGACAAAAGTAATGCAAGAGCTGTTGATCTTTTTGTTCAGACAGAATATCAAGCTTCATTTCCTCTTCTCCTTTACAGAAATTTTTAATATTTCAACCAGCCTCTAAGCCTTGAGGTTTCCGCCAGTTTTTTAATTCCCTCCATATAAGCAGCAACTTTCATATTTACTCCATACTTTTCAGCGGTGATATATACATTCTTAAAGCTATCTGTTATTTTTTCCTTCAATCGCTTATCTACCGTTTCCTCTGTCCAATAATAGCCTTGGTTATTTTGACACCACTCGAAATAGGAAACAATTACACCACCCGAATTTGCAAGTATATCAGGCACAACCAAAATTTCGCGCTCATCCAAAATTTTTAGAGCCTCTTTGGTTGTAGGTCCATTAGCAGCTTCAATCACAATGTTGCAATTAAGATTGTTGGCATTTTGTTTATTGATTACACCTGAAATGGCGGCTGGAATCAAGATATCACATTCTTTCTCCAGCAGTTCTTGATTGGAAATACTGCTGCTAGGGCGATTGGTTATGATACCGAAGGAGTCTCTATTTTCTAGGAGATGGGGGATATCCAACCCATTTACGTCATATAAACCACCAAGTGCATCACCAATCCCAATTACCTTTGCCCCTAAATCATATAAATACTTAGCCAAGTAACTGCCTACATTTCCAAAGCCTTGAATAATGACCCGCATATCTGTTAAAGGAATACTCTTTAATTCGCATACCATTTGCAGCGTATATAGCACACCTTTTGAAGTTGCTGTCTCCCTGCCTTTAGACCCCCCTAAAGCGATTGGTTTCCCGGTAATAAAACCAGGAGAATCAAATTCACGAATATGGTCATACTCATCGAGCATCCATGCCATAATTTGCGAATTAGTATACATATCTGGTGCCGGAATATCTTTCGTTGGCCCGACCATTTGACTGACAGCTCTTACATATCCCCTGCTTAATCGTTCTAACTCATCTAGGCTCATATTCCGCGGGTCACAGACAATCCCGCCTTTTGCCCCTCCATATGGTAGATCCGTAATACCGCATTTTAAACTCATCCAGCCCGCCAATGCTTTTACCTCTTCTGGTGTAACATCTGGATGGAAGCGGATACCGCCCTTCGTGGGTCCTGCCGCATCATTATGCTGTGCCCGGTAGCCCTGGAAAATCTCTGTTTGCCCGTTATCCATACGAATAGGAATACTCACTTCCAAAAATCTCATTGGCTTCTTCAAGAAATCGAAGACTTGTGGAGGATAGTTCAGTATCTCGACAGCCTCCCTCAGAATTTCCTGAAACTCAATTAGCGAATTATCCTTTTCCTTTACACTCTCACTTTTTTTCAAATCTAAAGATTCGATCGCCATCATAACACCTCATTTATTATTGTTACTAATCTAATTAGCAAGTTCCGTGCCAAATAAAGAAACACCACCATTCCAAAGCTTTACTGAAGTTTTTCTAATACACTTCAAATGATGCTATGAAAATATGACTGTTTTATTCAAAACTGCATACATTCTATATATATAAAAAATACGCATCCCCACAGGGGAATACGTATGATTTCTCTCCTATTAAACTTCTGCTTCCTCAGCTTTATATTGAGGAGGTGCTACCTTGAAGGCTTTTGTTAAAAACACCAGATAGACAAGTCCGATTAGGAACCAGCAGCCACCCATAACTAATGAACTAAGCTCAAGATTAATCCAAAGGACAGCTACTAAACCTGCTCCAATTAACGGCATGATGACGTAATCAAAAAATCCCTTCGGCGTACGGTGCATTTTTTCACGGACTGCAAAATGACTAATCACCGATAGATTAACAAACGTAAAGGCCATTAATGCTCCGAAGTTAATAAGGGAAGTGGCTGTTACCAAATCAAAGAACCAGGCTGATAACGAAATCATTCCAACGATTAAAACATTTATCGCAGGTGTTCTCCATTTTGGATGTACGTACCCAAACCATTTTTCCGGGAATACCTTATCGCGCCCCATTACATACAAGAGACGGGAAACACTTGCGTGAGAGGCAAGTCCTGATGCAAGTGTATTCACAAAGGTTGTACATAAGAAAATCGACTGAAACAGCTTCCCGCCAACATAAAGGGCAATTTCAGGTAAAGCTGCCTCCGAATCAATGAATCTCGAATTATCCGGAAAAAATGACTGGATAAAAAATGAGGTGGTAATAAAGATCACCCCTCCCCATAAAGCGGTAAGGAGAATTGCTTTGGGGATTGTTTTTTCTGGATTTGGCGTTTCTTCAGATAGTGTCGTAACGGCATCAAAACCTAGGAATGAAAAGCAGAGTATCGTTGCTCCGGTTATCAGAATTGGCAGGTTCATACCCTCAACAAAAAACGGCTGCATGCTAAAAACAGTTCCCGTTCCTTCTCCTGCATTTAGCCCTTTAATAACCAGGATGATAAAGACAACCATGATTAATATTTGTACCAGAACAAAAAGTGTATTGAAATTTGCCAGGACATTGACGCTCCGTAAATTAAGGAAGGTTACAATTCCTACAAATACTAATACCCAGATGATATCGGGAACGGACGGAAACAATGCATTTAAGTAAAGCTTGGTTAACAAGGCATTTACCATTGGCAAAAATAAATAATCAAGCAAAGATGACCAGCCTACAAGAAAACCGAGATGCCGGTTCATCGCTTTTTGAGTATAGGTATAAGCTGATCCAGCCTGAGGAAAAACCCTTACTAGCTTGCCGTAACTAACCGCAGTGAATAGCATACCAATTAAGGCAATAACATATGCGGTAGGTACATGTCCGTTTGTTTCACCAGACACAATTCCAAATGTATCAAATACTACCATGGGTGTCATATAGGCTAAACCCATCATTACAACCTGCCATAACTTTAACGATCTTTTCAACTTTACGCCATTTTCCACATATCATACCTCCTCTAAATTAAAACGTTTTCATTCTGATGTTTCCCCTTTGTCTACAATAAATTTTTTATTCCCCCTTCACCTATTTCTAAATTCACTATGTAATCGTGCAATTCTCATGCCAAAGTTTATTCTCATTAAAAATATCAACTTATTGAAGGTTTTGAATTTTTAGATTTATTCATCCCTGCATACATTATTCCATATTAAATAACGACTGTCACGAAGGAATGGGCCGATAAGGAACACAATCTTGGCACAAAAATTGCAACATATCCTATTACAAATAAAGGACTGGAGGAATGTAAAATGCATTATCCTTTAACACCGGATGTTAAGCCCGAGTTTTGTACTACAGGAACCTTTATGAGGTTACCCTCAAATAGGGAAAATTCTAAATTAGCTATTGTGGGACTGCCGTTTGATACAGCTGCCTCCTTTCGAGTAGGAGCCCGCTTTGCACCACAGGCAATTCGTCAAGCTTCTATGACGTTATTTCCCTACCATCCTATTCATAAGGTGTATCCATTTGATGCATGCAACGCGATAGATATTGGAGATGTATCGGTTATACCTCACAATATTCACCGAAGCTATGAGCTTATGGAAAAAGCAGTGAAGGAGTTAATGGAGAAGGGAATCATCCCAATTGGACTAGGGGGCGACCACTCTGTTACGCTGGCAAATCTTAGAGCAGCAGCCAAAATCCACGGACCAGTTGCGTTAATTCATTTTGATTCCCATACAGATACTTGGGATACGTATTATGAAGAAAAATATTGGCATGGTTCACCATTCATTCGTGCATATGAAGAAAATTTATTAATCCCGGATAAGGTTTTTCAAGTTGGTATTCGCGGAACCCTTAATCATCCTGGAGATATCGAATCAAGTAGTGATTTGGGGTATCATGTGATTACAACTCCTGAACTAAAGGAACGTGGCTTTGATAATGTTGTGAGGGAAATGAAAGAGAAAATTGGGGATACACCATGTTTTCTTAGTTTTGATATTGATTTTGTTGACCCATCCTGCGCTCCCGGAACAGGGACGCTTGAGGTTGGCGGGTTAAACAGCTTTGAAACGTTACAAATCATTCGTTCCCTAACAGATTTTAATTTTATTGGCTTTGATCTTGTTGAGGTTTTACCTCCATACGACCCAACCCAGATCACATCCTTACTCGCGGCAACTATTATCCATGATTTTGCCAGCCTTGTTGCACTTAAAATTAAATAAAACTAACAAAGCAGTGTACTCAATATTTACGAGTTCACTGCTTTTTTGGCAAGAAATTTTGTCCATATTTGTTGTCTCGTGCTTCTCATTCATAGCATATTTTTCAGTCAGATAATCGTCTCTTACTAATGTTTATTTTTGTTTACATACTTTCCAAAGTCTGGAATAGCTATTTGTTCAAATTCATTAACTAACTTTTTCAGGCCGTTGGTCAGTATTTCACCTGACAAAGGCATTCCATGACCAGTTACCGCAACAGTTGGCTTTAGTGCCTCTAATGTTTGAACAGATTTCCAAGCTGCTTGCCAATCTGTTGTAAGATATCTTGGCGGTCCATTGATTTCCATATCTTGTGTAAGGACCTTATAGAGTGAATCTTGCTTCACTGTAATAAATGCATCTCCCGCTATTAGAGAACGATCTTGATCTCTAAATAGCGACACATGCCCAGGAGTATGCCCAGGAGTATGTATCCAGCGATAACCTGACATGTGCGGCACACTGCCATCAGTAGGAAGTATTTGAATATGATTCCCCAAGTTGATTGGTTCATTTGGAAACATTGGGGACATTTTAGCAACCAACCCACCTTCTACTGTAGGGTCTGGCTCTGGATAATTCATTTTTCCAGTTAAATAGGGTAATTCTAATTCATGTGCATATACAGGGACATTCCAATGATTAACCAACTCGATAATGGCCCCTACATGGTCAAAATGTCCATGTGTTAAAATAATTGCTTGAGGGCGGCTATTAGTACCGAAACGCTCTTCCGTTACAGAAATTATCTCATTAGCTGATTCAGGCATCCCTGCGTCAACTAAAACAAAATCCTTTGTTTCTGGATTGCCAACAAAACAAATATTTACAATTTGGATGGTATGACTATATAAATCGGGCAGGACGTCAATGCCAATACCACTTCCTATCGAAGTGGCTGGTATAAATTTATAATCACTGCCGTATGACATTTCCTGATCCATTCTTAAACCTCCTTAACTATTTTAGCAATTTGACTAACAAGTTTATTTTGCACTTATAGTTACTATCCTATGATTAAGGATTATTTTTAAAAAACGAAAAACGCTTGGATATGCAGGTATCCAAGCGTCCCCTATTAATTATCGTGCAAAACGATGATTACCGATTGTTACGGTAACTTCACGTGTAAAAATCCAATCACTCACTGCTGTCTTTGGATTGTAGAAAAATAAAGAACCATTTCCTTTGCCCATCAAAGCAATTGCTTCATTAACTGCTCTTTTCGACGCTGCGTCAGCTGGCTGATTGATTTGGCCATTTGCAACAGGTGTAAATGCATAGTGTCCATTTGAGATTTGATAAATGACTCCACGAACTGTGTTAGGGAAGTCTGGACTTTTCACTCGGTTAAGAATAACAGTTGCAACAGCTACCTTGCCGGCATATGGCTCACCAACTGCTTCTGCTCGAACTAATCGTGCCATTAATTCCTCATCTGCCGCTGAAATTGGAGAATTAGGCAGAATCATATTTTGTCCTGCAATAAGCGGCTTACTATTGTTAGCTTTCATTAAACTATTAATAGGAATACCAAATCCTTTAGCTATTTTCCAATATGTCTCACCGTATTGAATTTTGTGAGTAGTTGCTGCTTCCGACTTGGTTACACCAGTAAATGCTGACATTCCTAAAATTAATCCCGCTGCAATAACAAGTTTTTTTAATTTATTCATATTTTATAGCCTCCTAGTAATCTCGTTGTTTTCTCTATTAATAAGGCTATCAGTTGTAACATAGTTATTCATTAGCCAAAAATATCCAGTGCAAAACTAGCACAAATGGCTCCTGCTATGAAAGCATTTATCTACTAAATGGAATAAAAATCCAACTTAATTTCTTTTCCACATTTATTCCACTATAAGAAAATTAAGGAATTATTATTACATTCCATTTCAGGCTTATTTCATGAAATACCCTTGTAATAATAATACTCTTCACCAAATTGACAAAAAATCCCTAAGTTTTTCACAGGTTTCTCCTTAAATCTTTGGTAATAATATAATAGAAGACAAAATGATGGAGGGTTCATAATGGAAAATCAGTTAGTCACTATACTTAACAAACAAATTGCAAACTGGTCAGTATTGTATATCAAGTTACATAACTACCATTGGTATGTGAAAGGTGGTCAGTTTTTTACCTTACATGCTAAATTTGAGGAATTCTATAATGAAGCCGGATTGCATGTAGATGAACTGGCAGAGCGATTACTCGCTATCGGTGGAAACCCTGTTGCTACTATGAGAGAGTGTCTTGAACTTTCATCGGTTCAAGAAGCGAATGGAAGCGAAAATGCTGAGAAAATGGTTCAAACCATTATAAATGATTTTTCAATTATTATAGGCGAATTAAAAGAAGGCATGAGCATTGCCGGTGAAAAGGACGATGAGACAACGGGCGATATGCTTCTGGCCATTCATTCTGGTTTAGAAAAACATGTATGGATGCTAACAGCATTCCTAGGCAAAGCAATTTAAATTTCCAGAAAAAATAAGACTCAGCATAAGCTGAGTCTTATTTGCTTTTGTTTCGTGCGATGAAAACGAAGCAGATGGTAATAATTGTGAAGGCGGTAAACGCCAAGATTGGAATGGTGATAAAACCAAGCCAATTAATATAATCCTTTGAACAAGGCACACCACTTTTACACATTTCAAATTGCTGCAAATAAGGAATCTTTTGTAGAGCTGTGTGGTAGCCTGAAATGAGCATTCCAATAATCGACAATGGTAATGCGTATTTCACAATATCGTTATCATTTCGGTAAAAAGCAATTCCTAAAATGATCGCTAATGGATACATAAAAATACGCTGATACCAACAAAGCGTACACGGAATATAGAGGAGTACTTCACTGAAATACAAACTCCCAATGGTTGCAATAAGTGCTGCAACCCATGCAAGCAGTAAAGGTTTATTCATTCCCTTTCTCCTTTGCCGCTTCCTCTACTAATTTATTTAAATCGTCCATTGTACTTCCATCAAATCGCTTACCATTAACAAAAATGGTCGGTGTTCCACTTACTCCTAATTTCCCTCCTAAAGCCTCATCACTCTTCCAAGCTTCTTCCGGGGCTTTTGTATCAAAATAAGTAACTACCTTCTTAACCTCTTCCTTACTTGCTATTTCCTCTAATGTTTCAGTTAACAATTCCTCGGTGAAAACATCAATCGTTTCATATCGTGTATCTTCAGGCTGTTTATCAAAGATAAGCTCATGAAACTCCCAAAACTTTTCGTTGCCTAACTCATGATAGACAGCCTCTGAAAATTTAGCTGTCCGGTCTGAATCAACATTAATAAATGGATAATGGAAATAATAAAATTTAGCTTTGCCAGTATCAACAAACTCTTTTACTATTAGCGGTACTACATTGTCAGCAAAGTTTTTACAATTTGGACACTTATAATCGCCAAATTCCACAATGGAAACAGGTGCATCTTCTTCACCTAGAAAAGGCTGATTGGCATAATCAATCTCTTCTTTAGCTGTATCTTCTGAATCTTGGTTGTTGGCTAGAAAGATAAACCCGATAATAGCTATTGCAATCAATCCAATAATCCAAAAAACAAATTTTGATGATGAAGATTTTGGTGGTTGGTTCACTTTCTTTTTCTTTTGCGCCATAGTTAAACTCCTTACTATTTCGTTTTTGATCTATTAAATAATTTCTTTCTGTTAATAACTATATAGTGAGTTAAATAAAAATTCCACATATTAGACTAAGTACTTTGCTAAGGTTAAAATATAGAAATAATCTTTTAAAAGGAGTTTTCCAAATGACATCACCAAATTTACTGCTTGGCTATATTGGTACATATACTAAAGGCGAAAGCGAAGGAATTTATAGCTTTACATTGAACCAGGCTGAAGGAAAAATCACAGATATTAAAGCAGTTGCTGCGCTAGAGAATCCAACCTACTTAACCTTATCTAATGATCAAAAATATTTATTCTCTGTAGGGAAAGCGGGTAACAATGGCGGTCTTGCTTCCTATTCTATTACTGGCAATGGAGAACTTACACCCATTAATAATCAATTATCAGAGGGTTCCCCTCCCTGCCATGTGAGTGTTGATAGTAAGAATCGGTTAGTATTTAGCGGTAATTATCATAAAGGGACAGTCGAATCCTATTTAATTAACTCAGAAACAGGTTCAATACAGCCTGCCTCTTCTATTATCCAACATGAGGGTTCTGGACCTGACCCTAGGCAGGAAAAACCGCATGTGCACTATACTGGGCTCACACCAGATGAAAAATATCTAGTCGCCGTAGATCTTGGAACAGATTCTCTTACTACGTATGAAGTAAGTACAGATGGAAAACTTACGAAAGTGCATCTTCTGCCATTAAAAGCTGGCAGCGGTCCTCGGCATCTAACTTTTCATCCTAATGGAATACTTGCGTATCTAATGACTGAATTTAGCTCTGAGGTAATTGTGCTGCGATATCATCCGGAAAATGGTCACTTTACTGAGGTACAATATATTTCTACCCTGCCTGAAGAGTTTAAAGAAAACAATCAAGGAAGTGCTATTCATATTTCAGCGGACGGTCGATTCGTTTATGCAGGTAATCGCGGTCACAATAGCATTGCGGTCTTTCATGTCGAAGAAACAGGTGAACTAAGTTTCTTGGAACATACCTCAACAGAAGGAGATTGGCCAAGGGATTTCGAAATCGATCCTAGCGGGAACTATATTGTTGCCTCCAATCAGGAATCTAGTAACTTGACTCTATTTGCAAGGAATGAAAATAGCGGTAAATTAACTCTTTTACAATCTGATATTAAGGTACCACACCCGGTTTGTGTTAAGTTTTTAGGAAAATAGACTTAGCGGTTGAAGGATGTGTCTTCGATGAATTTCTTCCATAGTCAGGAATCCTTAACTACTATCGAATGGATACTACGTGCTGTTGTAGCTTATTTCTTTTTAATTTTAGTGGCTAAAGCAATGGGACAGCGTTCCATTGCTCAGCTCAGATTGATTGATTTTGCTATGGCTCTGGTAATCGGGAACATTATTGCCCATCCATTATCGGATGAACACCTTGGATTAAAAGGTTCTGTGATAACCACAGGGGTACTAGTGGTATTGTATATTAGCAGTATCTATACCATTTTAAAATTTCCACTAATTAGAAACCTAATAACTCCTTCACCCATTACGCTTGTTAAAGACGGAGAGATTATTTCTAAAGGTTTAACGAAAGCAAAAATATCAATTGATATTTTATTAGAAGAATTACGGGAGAGAAAAGTAGAAGATGTCAAGAAAGTTGCATTAGCAATGTGGGAAGCAGATGGGAAATTGTCCGTTTTTTTGGATCCACAATACGAACCGATTACCCCATCTACATATAACTTAGCTGTGGAGCCGTTTGATTTTCCCCGGACAATCATTAAAGAAGGAAGAATTAATTCTCAGGTATTAACAGAAATCAATAAAAAAGAGGATTGGCTTATTGCTGCTCTTAAAAACCAATATCAAACAGCTGTTACAAATGTATTACTCGCAACAATTGACCGGAAAGATAATATAAAAGTTTTCTTATATAAATAGCTTTCCGAAAAATAGTAATTGACGTGTAGTAAATTTTATAAAAAGTCAAAATATTATATTATACTTTCTTCAAGAGAGGCTGAGGGAATGGCCCTATGAAGTCTCAGCAACCTTCAATGTTTTTTTCATTGAAAAGGTGCTAAGTCCTGCAAGTTACTTATTAACTTGTGAGATAAGGAGAATAACCTATACGAACGTGCCTCCAAAAGTCTTCTTATAGAAGGCTTTTTTTGTTTTTATTTTAGGGGATTAGAACCTGCCTTAAGAAAAAGAGAAAAAGTGAAGATCAATTTTTTACAATGACGATATAAATAAAAGATCGTCGTACCATTTTTTTGGAATTGGCCTTAAAATTGAGAATATAGGTTTATAAAGTGAATATTGAAAGATAGTCAGTTGAAAGACCATTGGAAATGAAACCTGTCCATTGTCCATTGTCAATCAATTGTAAGAATATATACTTAAGTTTTTAGAAGAAAGATTTACATGTACGGGGGAGGTAAAAATGCTTGAATACATACAGCCTTTATTCTAGTGAATTACTTCATGATAAATATTATCCAAAGGTTATAAAGTATTACTTTAAACAATGGAAAGGTTTTGACATGCCGTTTCATTCTCACGATGAGATCGAGATTATGTATGTGATTGAGGGCAAATGTGTTGTCGAAACCGCTGCAGAAACAGTAACCATGAAAAAAGGAGATTTAATTTTACTTGATTCGAACATTGAGCATCGTTTGATAGTAGCTAAAGAGAATCCTTGTAGAATGTTAAATTTAGAGTTTTTTTTTACAAACAAAGACAACGAGCGATTTTCACCATCTTTCAATGAAATTGTTAGAACGAATGGTATGCTGTCTCAGTTCCTATCAAAAGCGTATCCTTATATTTTGTTAAAAGATTCAAGTGATATTTACCATATCCTAAAAAGTCTTGTACTCGAGTTAGACGAGAAGAGTTTAGAAAATAAGGTGATGGTTCAACTCTTATTTTCTCAACTATTTATTAAAATTGGCAGATTATCGGTTGAATATGAGAATCAGAATTCTTATCAAATCAATTTATATATCAAACAAATCCTATCTTATCTTCACCAAAATTATGACTGTGAAATTCAGGTGAAGGATATTGCAAATGTGGTTAATCTACATCCTGTTTACCTACATCGTATATTTAAGGCAGAAATGGGAACTACGGTGATGGAATACTTAACTACTTTGCGAATAAAAAAAGCCAAAATGCTGCTTGCTCACACTGAAATACCCATAACTGAGATATCTGAATACGTGGGTATAAACAGCCGTCAGTACTTTAGTACGCTCTTTAAAAAGCACACCGGTAAGACTCCCGTTGATTATCGAAATACACTTATCAAATAATTTTCATTGAAGAAAAGATTACATAAGTTAGTATTTTAAACTTCGATATATTTAGGAGGTTACAATATTGATAACGCTTTCCTCGTGATGCTTGGTAAGATAAAAATCGTAATCTACCATTATCTGCAAAGGGGAGTGACTCATTGACATTTAAAATCGCTTTTATTGGGGCAGGTAGTATTGGATTTACAAGAGGGTTATTAAGGGATATTTTGTCTGTCTCAGAATTCCATAATATAGAGGTAGCATTTACTGATATTAACCCAAAAAACTTGGATATGGTTACAAAGCTATGTCAACGAGATATTGATGAAAACAACCTGAATATAAAAATTCAATCGACAGTCAATCGCAGGGAAGCATTTAAAAATGCCAAATATATATTTTCGGTGGTACGAGTGGGTGGATTAGAGGCATTTCAATATGATATCGACATCCCCTTAAAATATGGAATAGACCAATGTGTAGGTGATACACTTTGTGCTGGTGGAATTATGTACGGGCAGCGTGGAATAGCTGAAATGCTTAATATCTGTAAAGATATTCGTGAAGTCGCAGACCGTGAATGTTTGTTGCTCAATTATGCTAATCCGATGGCAATGATTACATGGGCTTGTAATAAATATGGTGGTGTTAAGACGATTGGACTTTGTCATGGTGTACAAGGGGGACACCGACAAATAGCTGAAGTGCTTGGTCTAAAGAAACATGAAGTTGATATTATCTGTGCTGGTATCAACCATCAAACCTGGTATATCCAAGTAAAGCACAATGGTGCAGATATGACAGACAAGCTTCTCCATGCATTTGAAAATCACCCCGAATTTAGTAAAACGGAAAAGATTCGCATTGATATGCTCAGACGTTTTGGCTATTACAGCACCGAATCAAATGGTCATTTAAGTGAATACGTGCCTTGGTACCGAAAACGTCAGGAAGACATTAACGATTGGATTGATCTTGGAAGCTGGATAAATGGTGAGACGGGTGGATATTTAAGAGTTTGTACGGAAGGTAGAAATTGGTTTGAGATGGATTTTCCAAACTGGATAAAAGAACCTGTTCGCGAATATAAAGAGGAAAATCGTGGTGAGGAACACGGATCCTATATTCTTGAAGCCCTAGAAACAGGAAGAGTATACCGAGGACACTTTAATGTCGTTAACATTGGGATTATTTCGAATCTTCCAGATGACTCCATTATCGAGGCCCCTGGATATGTTGATCGAAATGGTATTAGTATGCCACTTGTAGGAGAGTTGCCACTCGGCTGTGCGGCAGTTTGTAATGCTAGTATCACAGTTCAACGCCTTTCAGTGGAAGCTGCAGTTCATGGAGACGATAATCTCTTACGTCAAGCGATGATGATGGATCCATTAGTAGGAGCAGTGTGTAATCCGAAAGAAATTGATCAGCTTGTAGATGAGATGTTAGTGGCACAGGAACAATGGTTACCACAATATCAGGATGCAATCGTAAATGCTAAAAAGCGATTAGAATCCGGAAAATCAATTCAAGCTAAGAACAATAAAGGTGCAGCGCGTCTCAAAGTCAAAACAATAGAAGAAATGGCTAAAAACCGCGAAGCAGCAAATAAGAATGCTGGTGAATCTGACAAAGCGAAGGAACGTCCTTCTGCAGTGAAATAAATGAAATAAAACAGGGATTGTGGACGTTACTTTTAAAGGATTTAACAAACAATTATGAAATAAGGGGGATGGGAAAAACGATGATTCAAAAAAATGATGTAGAATTTTACAAAGAAGAAGGTTATTTATTAGTTAAAGGCGTGTTTAATATGCAAGAAGTTGAAGCTATGCGAAATGGTATAGACAATATCATTCGACGAGCGGCTGAAGCAAAAAGGGATGAGAATGCCGCATGGGATGGTGATTATTTGCCAAAGGAACAAATAAGAAGACTCGTTTTGAAGGGATTTCATAACGTTCATTATCATGACTCTGTCTTCTTAAATGCCCTATTTCATGTAAATATGGTTTCTGTTTTAAAAAAATTAATAGGGCCAAATGTACAACTTCATCATTCAAAAATGCTAGTGAAGCCACCTGAAAAAGGTGCTGCATTTCCGATGCATCAAGATTACCCTTACTTTCCTCATGAAAAACATAGCATGTTGGCAGCAAGTGTCCACTTAGACGAAAGCAATGAAGAAAACGGCTGTCTGCGTGTTATCCCTAAGTCACACAAACAAGGAGTCCTTTCGCATGTAGGGAGACACTACTTGAATCACAAGGAATATCCTATTTCTAGTGGAACACCTTGTCCAGCTGAACCTGGAGATGTTTTATTTTTCAATTATTTAACGATTCACGGTTCTGATGTAAACAAGAGTGAACGAAATCGCAGAAATGTTTTATTTCAATATCGTGATGCATCGGATTTCCCTGTAGAAGATACACATTTTGATTGGGGAATGGGATTAATGGTTAGTGGTGAAAATCCTCATTTTGATAAGGTGACACCAAAGTATACGATTGGTTAATTTCCAAATATTATAGGAACATTTGAATACAATAATGTCTCTTACCAGTTTTGTCTTTAACAACCTTACAACACATCTAATTGAATAAAATAAAATATGGGTATCTAATTTAAGATACCCATTATTGTTTAATATGGGCCTATAACGCTGCCCGATAAAGGCATCTTAACAAAGCTTAGGCCTGATAGACGATTCGCCCTTTTACCATTGTCCACAATACCTCGAAACGATCGTTCATTAGTACTAAGTCAGCATCTGCACCGGATTTAATCCGGCCCTTTTTCTCTAATCCCAGTATATCTGCGGGTGTCTGTGTCGCCATCTTAACGGCGTCCTTTAAAGAAATTCCCAATTTAACTGTTTTTGCCAATGCTTCATTCATTGTCACAGTACTTGATGCAAGGGTACCGTCGTCTAACATAGCAACTCCATCCATTACGCGAACTTTATGACCCCCGAATAAGTATGTTCCATCACCCATCCCCATCGCCTGAAGGGCATCTGTAATTAACACCATTCTATCTGGGCCCTTTTCCCGGTATAAGAGCCTTACAATTGCCGGATGAAGATGGACATCATCCACGATTGCTTGAACACTAACACTGCTTTCTTCAAAAGCAGCTAAGATCAAACCCGGGTCCCGGTGATGAATTGGCCGCATCCCATTAAAACAATGGGTAACATGACTGGCACCACAATTAAATGCTTGTTTCGCATCATCATAAGTGGCATCAGAATGGGCAATAGCAGCAATGATCCCTTGTTCCTTTAAAAAAGAAATCATCTCAAGACCGCCTGGCAACTCTGGCGCCAGCGTCACCATGCGGAGCAATGGACCAGATTTCTGCATGATGGTTTTCATTTCTTCCAAATCAGGATGTCTTAAAAACCGCTCATTTTGCATACCTTTTCGTTTTACATTTAGATAAGGACCTTCTATATGAATGCCAATAATTTGAGCCCCAGGTTCGCTGCCAGCCAGCTCTTTTACATTGGTAATCATTTTAAGAAGATCGTCTAAGGAGGAAGAAACTGTGGTGGCTAAGAAGGAGGTGCATCCTGTCTTTGCGCAAGCTTTAGAAACTGCTTCCACACTGCCAACAGTACCGTCCATCATGTCAAAACCTTCTGCTCCATGAATATGTACATCAATCATTCCTGGGATTAGAATCTGGCCGTTTCCATCGATTTCATAATCAGCGGAAAAGTCAGAACACCTATTGCCAGTATGAACCGATTCAATTTGCCCATTCCGAATAAGTATGCTTCCAAGCATTGGTTCTTCATCGAAGATTACACGAACATTACGAATTAGAATAGAATTCATGATTTTGATAGCCCCTTATTTTTAATAGTTTTGAAACATTCCTATTTAATATATTTTCAATGTTTCCCGCTAAACTTAGTTTGCATATTGGACAAACTAAATTTCTACGAAATTTGATATGCCATCTGGCGATACTCTTTAGGGGATCGCCCCGTATACCTTTTAAATTGTTTGTTGAAGGTACTTAAGGACTGAAATCCGCTTACATAGGCAAGGTCAATGATACTCTTGTTCGTCGAACGAAGGAGGTCCATTGCGCTTTGTAGGCGCAGGAAGTTAAGAAATTCATTTGGACTAAGTCCAGTCAACCTGCGGAACTCATTAAAAAACATTGTTCTCCCCATTTCTGCCTGCCAGGATAATGTTTCAATATTTATAGGCTTCTGATAATTATCAAGCATGTACCCCACAATTTCGACAATTTCAGAAGATGGTAATTCCAAATTATTAGCAGATTGAGATTCTTTAGCAAATTGATTTACTTGCAGTAAAATATTGATTAAATGCATATATTGACGGGTCACCCAAAGATCTTCGTCCTTTTCTTGATCTTCCATCGCAGATACAGCCGCCTGCCTTATTGCTCTAGCGAAAATTGTGTTAGACGGGATAATGGGCTGAATTCCTTGTGCAGTATAGAAAGGCTTCAGAAGCTGAATTCCATCAGGGATTTTACGTACAGCAGACGGTGTGAACAGGATGAGAATGCATTCGAACGGTTGATTAGGCTGAGCAAAACTCCAGTGCGGCTCGAATGGACGGCATAAAAACACATCTCCCGGCTTCCCGAGGTAGGTGTGTTCGTTGAACCTATATTCTAGCTCATTATTAATAACTACCCCTATTTCTAAACAATCATGGACATGCAAATCATGCTCCTCATGTGACCCCCATACACGGCAAAACGCAAACGATCGCTGTAAACGTAAGTGTTCTACATACATTTTTCACAACTCCTAAACAATCTTTTTCTTTGAACAAAATGATAAGTTTTCAGCTTAATTGGAGGAGAACTTAATTTTTTGGATATGGTAGAGTAAAACCATAAATATTCAACAGAGGTGAATAAATTTGAGAATTTATATAATTGGCGCGGGCGTAATTGGCCGGACACACGCGGAAGCGGCAAAAAAACTTTCCGAACCGATTCAATTGCGAGCTGCTGATACAAATCCTGCTGCACTAGAAGCATTTTGCAGCCAATTTCCTGAGACAATTGGCTTTACAAATGTGGAAGAAATGCTGAACTCCGAGACTGCACAAAACGATGATATAGTAATTATCTGTACACCGCCGACGGCACATTTTGATCCCACAAGACTTTCAATTGAGTCTGGCCGCCATGTCCTTTGTGAGAAACCTCTTGCGATGAATGGTTCTCAAGCTCAAGAAATGGTCCAGCTTGCAGAAAAGCATAACCGATTATTAGGATGCTGCAGTGTACGTTTTAAAGGCATGCCTCACATGGAGGCAGTAAAGAAAGTAATCAAGTCCGGATCTCTAGGTGAAATCTATCATGTTACGTTTGTTAACAAATGGGAACGAAGCCGTTCAGGAATCGAATATCAGCCTGCAAGCCGCTGGTTTTTAAATTCAACACTAAGCGGCGGAGGCGTGTTAATGGATTGGGGACCTTACGACTTTGCCTCATTGAATGACATACTCAATCCAACCTCCATTGAGATAAATACTGCATGGACGGCAAAGCCCCAAACTGAAATTGATCCCTTGGATACACCCTTCGATGTTGAAACTCATGTCGGCGCCTTCATGACTTTCAGCAGTGGTAACCATCCAATTCATGTCCATTACGAGCGTGCTTCTTGTACTCACGGAGAAAGTTATGCAAGGGCAGAAATCGAGGGTACACTTGGTTCACTTAGGTGGACACCATTTGATTCTAGGCAGCCTGTCTTCCTTCGTTACGATAAGCACGGGCAAATTGTAGAGGAACAGGTAGAAACAGGACCGCGAAGTGAGTACACGATTTTCGACAATCCACTCCTTCACTTTTATCGAAAAGTGAAAGGCCTTGAATCACATGCTAACGTTAATCAACAAGCACTGAATAATTTTCTCTGCCTTACATCCATATATACAACTGCAGAAACCGGACAAAAACAACTGATAGCAATGGTGCAGAAAGGAGTAACACTTTGAACATCAAAGGATTTTCATCAAATATGTACGGCTGGACAGAACGTTGGAAAATGGATGGCAAAAAACCACAGTGGGAAGAATTATTCCGCGCTTGTGCAGAAGCAGGTCTTGATGCTGTCGAGATTGATGCTGATACGGAAAAACTAAAATTGGCACGTTCCTTTGGGCTTGCCGTATCTGCCTCCTATATTGGTCTCCCTTTACATATACCTTTCAACGACCTTGAAGTGGAGCAGACGGTGTTACCATTTGCTGAACGCTTGGCAGCAGCAGACGGCACCGATTTTCTAATAAATGCTGACCCTATCAGCTGGAAAAAACCAGTTCCTAAGTCGGAGGATCATTTCAAACAGCAGGGTGAAAACCTATCTCGTATATCTGAACTTGTTGCCTCCTTAGGTTTAAAGGTTTGTCTTCATAACCATGCGGCAGACAATCACAATGCCAGAGGTGACTTAAGATCGGTCATCCAATATGCAGATCCGCATGTTGGACTATGTATAGATACTGGCTGGGCACATGTATCTGGCTGCAATCCCATTGAGTGGGTAACTGACTATTCGGATCGGGTCTTTGCCTTCCATTTACGTAATCAACGTGGGCATGTACCAACTGAAGACTTACTTGAAGGAGATATTAATTTCGTCTCCTTGCTCGATTCCGCAGCAGCTGCAAAGTATAACGGCTGGCTGGCACTCGAACTATGGCATCCACAAAGCACCCAGCCTGTTCGAACTATGACGGAGGATGTGGAGCGTTCACTCGATTATTTAAGGCATATTCTATTATAATCGTCATGTGTTTAGCGGATAATAAGTAACACAATTAGATATTCTTCATAATAAAGGCGGAAACCAAACTAAACGGTTTCACGCCTTTTGTTCGATTTAATTAATGATTGTTGAAAGCTCCCCTTTTGTATCTTTTAAAACTGTAAAATATAACATAAACACTCCTGCAGTCAGGGTTAGTCTTTCACAGTAAACGTAAGCTTCTTACCTTCATTGATTTCACGAATTATGCTTAGGTCAACCTTTGGCTTTCTATCATATGTTAAAAGACCATTAATTTCCTGTTCAACATCTGTAATTTGGGTATAACAGAATCCTTGAACGAGCGGTGATTCCAGCAAACTAGAAACAACATGATAATATCGCTCGATAAAATCTTGATCATTTGAGGCAGATGTATAGCCCCATCCTTGCCATTCACTTTTCTGATAGGCAATACCGCCAAACTCCGAAACCATAATGGGCTCACCATGATACTGAAAGCCAGGGACAAATAAAAAACGGTCTGCAGGTGTAAACTGTAATGTATTATCAAGCTTGGAATACCGTTCCTTTAATACTTGCTTTTCACCTTCATAGTCATGAATGGTTAAGACATCTGAAACGGTGTGTTCCCAACCGTCATTTGAAATAACTAGACGCGACTGATCCAATGATTTGGTTAAATAGTACATACTTACTAAATGATTCGCTTGACGTCGATCCCTTTTTAATCGAGGAACACCCCAGCTTTCATTAATAGGTACCCAAGCAACAATAGAAGGGTGATTATAATCGCGTTCTATCGCTTCCTGCCATTCAGACGAAATCCGTTTTATGGCTTTGTCTGTAAATGTATGGCTGTTAGCCATTTCACCCCAGACAAGAATTCCTAAGTGATCTGCCCAATATAGATACCGAGGCTCCTCGACCTTTTGGTGTTTCCTCACTCCGTTAAAGCCCATTTCTTTCGTTAATTCGATATCTCTCTTTAAATCTTCATCCGTTGGGGCGGTTAGTAGACTAGCAGGATAATATCCTTGATCTAGAACCAGTTTCATATAATAAGGCTTATTGTTTAATTCAATTTTTCCGTCATTAATAGAAATTTTTCTCATCCCAAAATAGCTTTCAACTTTATCAACAATCTCATTTTCTACATTTAAACAGAGTTTAATCGTATAAAGAAATGGTTGTTCCGGGCTCCAAAGTTTTCCGTTACCTCTCTCGAAATCCTTCAACAAAACCACTTGTTTATTCTTGCGTTGAACAAGATTTACTTTACAAGACTCTTTTGCAACAACTAAATCTTGAGAATAGATTTCTATTTCTAGCTCTTGTTTTTCTGATCGGTTCTGAATAAAACATTCAACCGTTACTTCACCTGTATCGATGTTGGGTGTTAGTTTTACTCTTTCAATGAAAGAGTGATTTACTGGCTCCAACCAAACCGTTTGCCAAATGCCGGTTGTTCGGGTATAAAAAATCCCTTCAGATTCCTCCTCCCAGTATTGTTTTCCACGCGGCTGCTCTAAGTCGGTTGATACATCTTCTACCCTTACAACAACTCTATTTAATCCCTCAATTAAAGTATCTGTTATATCAGTAAAAAACGATGTATGCCCTCCTTCATGAGAAGTAACAAACTTTCCATTGACCCAGACAGCTGCACGATAATCAACGGCACCAAAGTGAAGATTTATTTGTTTCCCCTGCCACTTTTCTGGAATCATAAATGTTCTTTCATACCAAACAACATCATGGAACTCATTTGTATGAATACCGCTTAGTTTCGATTGAAATGCATACGGAACCGTAATTTCTTGTTGATAATCATGTTTTACATACCACTCTTCTCTTAAACCAATATTGTGATCATCGAATTCAAAGTTCCATTGGCCGTTAAGATTTAACCACTCATCTCGATTGAAATTAGGTCTTGGATATTCCGGTCTAGGAATCATATTAGTCATCGAATTTTCTCTTCCAACATTAATTGTTTAAGAGTATCAACATTAATCGAAAGACTTTCATAAGGGTCCCGTTCAAATTCCTCCTGCTCAACCGTGAACCACTCAACACCAACTTTATTCCCTATCTTAATAAGTGAGGCAAAATCAAGTTGACCTCTTCCTACCTCAATACCAGTCTTTTTACCATTAACAATTTTCATATCTTTAATATGCAGGGACACGATACGATTTTTATTTTTTTGAATGATTTCTAACGGGTCATAATCCGCGAAGCTAGCCCAATAACAATCTAATTCCATTTTCACTAAATCAGGGTCTGTGTGACCAAATAGCAGATCAAATCCGGTTTCACTTCCAAACTGTTCAAATTCAAATGCATGGTTATGATATCCAAAAGTAAAACCTGCCTTTTTACATGTTTCACCAATTTGATTCAGTATCTCTGCTGCTTTCTTATAATCATCAGCTGTCTGTCTCATTTCCTTTGGAAGCGCAGGACAAATAAGTAGGTTATTATCAATGGCACTATGGTATTCAAACGTCTTCTTTAATTCATCATCTAAAAGCTTCTCGATCCCTACATGTGCCCCTGCAACTAAGATTCCATTTTCTTTTAATACATTTTGTAGTTTGGCAGCTGGAGTATGATAAAAGCCCGCAAATTGGATTGCTTCGTATCCAAGCTCAGCCACTTTTTGAATCGTTCCTAAAAAATCTTTTTCGGCATCCTTCCACACAGAAAATAATTGTAAGCCAATTTTACTCAATGGAAATTCCCCCTATTTATTAAATAGGAGGCGACTTAAAGTAATACCTGCCGCCCCTCATTTATAAAATTTTTTAGTTAAACTTGTACATGTTCACCTAATTTTACAGCCTCACCTATTGCCGCTGATTCGTATAGTCCGTTGATGATTTGTTGGAGATAGACACCTTGTTTGGCAGTACTTAATGGTGCCTTACCTTCTAAACACGCAGCTACAAATCTACTAAGTTCTAATTCATGATAATCTCTCTTTGGTAAATATGCTGGAGTGAGATCAATTAACGATTCATGTTTTTCTTGATAGATCTTTAGTGGGAATACATCTGCTCCACCTTTGTCCCCCATTAACGTCACATTCATTTCATCAGCCTTCTCGACGTTAGCAGCAAATGCAGACTCCAATAGAATGGAAGCCCCATTTTTGAAAGTGATCATTCCGCGCGCCATATCTTCAACCGAGAAATTCTCCCAATCCCATGATCCCATGAGTCCTAGTCCTTTTCGGTTCCCAAGTTTTTGATAGGTTACTCCAAATACGGTATCCGGCTCTGGATAACCCATTAAGTATAATGCCGTATCCAACATATGGACACCGATATCAATTAAAGGTCCTCCGCCTTGAAGTTCTTTGTTTGTGAATACACCCCATCCAGGAATTCCCCGGCGGCGCATTGCCGTTACACGAGCGGCATAAATATCACCAAGTTCGCCATCGTCGATAAAGCGCTTTAACACTTCTACCTGTGGTGCATGACGATAATGGAATCCATAAGTTAGGATTTTTCCGGCCTTTTCAGCAGCGATGGCCATTTCCTCTGCTTCTTTTGCTGTCATAGCTGGCGGCTTTTCACATAGAACATGGCATCCTGCATTTAATGCGGCTATTGTGGCATGATAATGGAATTTATTTGGTGTACAAATACTGACCGCATCCAATTTTAAAGTCTGAAACATTTCTTCATAACTTGTAAAAGCATGAGGAATATTGAATTCTGCTGCTAATTGATCAGCCTTTTCCTTTACAACATCACTTACTGCAACTATCTCAACTTTTTCTCCGCATTTTAAATAGTTTGGAATATGTGCATGCTTTGCGATGCCGCCCGCTCCGATAATCCCAACTCTTAATGTGTTCCCCATTTTTCTTTCCCTCCGATTCATACTCTTTGTTTATCTTTCATAATTTCAGCTATTTCTACTCTTCGGCCTTGATTCTGTGATAGCAGTGCAGCCTGATTGATTAACGTTAACCCTTGAACATCAGTTTCCGAAATGGTTGGAACGGTTTCATTAATAATTGAATTTACCCATTGTTCTAACGGCATTGGTAGTGCTTCTGGCAGGCTTTCAGGGATATTCCAACCCTCACCTGCCTGTTTAGAATTTATGCGAATCTTATTATCCTCTATTAATAAAGCTCCCTCAGTCCCATACAGCTCTAGCTGGAAGGGGCTGCGTCCTGAAAGAAAACCCGTTTCAATCGTTCCTAAAGCACCGTTTTCATATTCAATAATTGCGACGGAATTATCATCCACTTCATAGCCAAATTGTTTTTGTAACCTGGCTGTCACAGCTTTTACTGGTCCTGCAAGGCGATTGGTTAAATATATCGGGTGCGCCCCTAGGTCAATAAACGCACCACCGCCGCATTCCTCATTATTAAAGAAGTGTTTAGGAAGCCATCCGTTTGGATTTCCCTCAAAGGGAACACCACCATTATGTGCTAATCGGCAACGAATATAAGTCAGTTTCCCTAACAACCCTTCATTGACAACCTGCTGAGCGTATAAATAGTAATCTTCAGTTAGCCGGGGCAAAGAAACCATCAATTTTACATTGTTTTTTTGGACTGCCTCATAAATCTCTTTACAATCTTCCACCGTAAAAGCCAGTACTTTTTCAGAAAAAATATGTTTTTTATTTTTTGCCGAAAGAAGTATGATTTCTGTGTGAAGGTTTGTTGGCGTATCTACAATGACTGCCTCAATCTCCGGGTTAGATAAAACTTTCATTAAATCTTGTTCAAAAGGAACACCGAGCTTGCTTGCCCACTCTCTCCCACGTTCGGCATTTTCATCCCAGACTACTTTGATGTCTAGATGTTTATTTTGATTTGCTTGATGTGCATAATCGGCAGCATGAACATGCCATTTACTTAATAATGCAACATTTACCATTGAGTAACCTCCCTTTGCATATTGATTTTATTTAATAGTGTGTTAGTTTCATAGAAGTCAGGGGAAAAAACAAACTAGCTGCTTTATCCCCTCACTTCCTTTCTACCTAGAGAAAGTATCATCTGATATGGGTACTACAATTACTTCCACACCTCTTTTCTCAATTTCCTTCAGGATTTCTATATCAGCAAGGTCACTGGTAATAAACATATCTGCTTGATCAAAAGGGCAAAAAGGAGTTAAACCTGCTCTTTGAAGTTTGCTGTGGTCAGCCACCACAACAATCTTTTGTCCTGCAGAAACCATCGCCCGTTTCATTTCCGCATCATACAAATCGGAGCTTGTAAACCCATGCTTTAATGAAATTCCGGCGGTGCCAAGGAACACATAATCGGCATTGTAGTTTTGTAATTCAGTCTCTACCTGCGGGCCAACAAGACTCATTGAATTCTTCCTTAATTTCCCGCCTAATAAGTAGATAGAGGCCGTTTCATCCTTGCTGCATTCCTCGGCAACGTTCATAGCATTGGATATAATCGTCAAGTTACTTTTATCTGGTAAGTTCTTTCCCACATACCAGGTTGTCGACCCTGCATCAAAAATGATTGTTTGTCCCTCTTTTATCAATTGGGCGGCTGCCTTCCCAATTAACTCTTTCTCACGAGAATATTGCAATTTTCTTTTATCCACAGGAGGAATTAAGAATTGGTTTTCGGTCTCCTCTATTAAGACTGCTCCACCGTAGTTTTTCTCGGCAACGCCTTCTTTTTCAAGCTGGTTCAAATCCCGCCGGATTGTTTCTTCTGATACATGCAGTAAATCAACAAGATCAGAAACCTTTACACTCTTATTTTTTATTAATAGCTCTTTTATTAACTTACGGCGCTGCGACACAATCATGTACTTTACTCCTCTTGTCTTAAGTAAGTGCTCATTAAACATTCTTATTCTTCCCACTCCAGTAAATTATTTTCCATTACTAGTTCGGACGGATCTTTTGGAATACGGAATGTCTTTATTTCTGACGGCTTAAACTTAGTCTTTATTTTTCGGTTCCATTTAGGAAGAGAAATGATGGCCGTAGTTTCATCATTTGCTGTTTCATAGGCACGCACAATAAGATCCTCATTGTCCTCCGCTTGCTTGATGACACTTACTATGACATTCTCAACATCAACAGACAAGAAAGAATCTTTTTGTGGAAGTGAACCTTTATGATAGGTTTCAATAATGCTAATTGGTTTTTGGTTCAATTCTGCTGCACGTTTTACAGTTCCAGCTGTTTCCCAATTTCCTTCATGCGGCATCATGGAGTAAGTGAATCTTTGAATTCCCTGGTCAATAAATGAATAATATCGGTCTTCTTCCGGTACTAGCGGGTCATGATGTGCATAAATCGGGCTGCGAAGGACCGTCATACTCATTTCTTTGTTATGGATATCGAAGCTGTATTTGCCGTCATTTAATAAGCTGAAGCCGTATACTTCGCCTGTTGATGGATGAGTTCCAGAAGTATCAATCCAGTTTTGTCCAGGCTCTTCTTCTCCATTGCCCTCTCTAACAATGTGCCCATAAGGAATTTCATAGGTTGATTTTCTAAAGATAAGATCGACAGGGAATTTAAGCTTTAGTGCTTTAAATTGTTCCTGCCAGTTTATTGTACAATGGACATCAATCTGGTTTAACTCCTTGTACATGGTAAAGTCTTGCACGAGTGTCGATTTTCCATATTCACTGATAACGCGAATGACTGATTTTACTGGACCATGTTCCACCAGTTTCACGCTGTTTGCCTTGAAGGTGCCTGCTTCTCCATTAAACTGAAGAACATTATGCGACCATGTGTCGCTATGATCATTAATGACGACTGGTCTTGCTGCTGACCCTCCTAGTATTTCCAGGTTCTTTTGCTTATCAAATATACTCGTGACAAATCCCGTTTGTTGATCAATTACAACTCGAAAATGGCCATTTTCCAAGGTGGTGTCACTTGCCGTGATAGATGTAAATTCTTTACCAGCTTTCCGGTGAACGATTTTATAAACCCGATATCCCATTGAAGGAAGATTAGCAATAAAGCTGATACGGAAACGGCCCCCAGCAGTTGCCTGTGATTGAACCACCTGCATCGGAACTTGATTTCCCTCTTCATCTACTAAAATATCCTCAGGCTTTAATTCGCCTACTTCTTGTTCAACATTTACAGTACTGTTCCACGAATGAGGATTAAAGATAACAATCGGTTTCATCCCTTTTTCTTCTTCTATATCAATTTTCCAAGACAAAGATTGAATCGCATAGTTAACACCCCGTTTAGCAATCGACATTGCCTCTCCGTGCATATCCCGGGCATCCTCATATGCTGCTTCTATACTTGTCCCTGCTAAAATGTCATGGAATTGATTGAATAAAACATTTTTCCATGCCTGTTTATATTCAGAAGCCGGATATTTTTGTCCTGTAATCCAATCCGCTAGTGCCGAGAATTTCTCAGCTTTAATCAGGGCATTTTCTGCCTCACGGTTCCATTTTTTAATTCCCGAATGAACAGAATAGCATCCGCTTGCATGGTGCTGAAGGTCATCATGAACAACCGGGAACGGAAGATTCTTTACCATGAGTTCATCAAAAAATTTATTTACTGTGCTAAACACGAGCGTTGGATATGACGGATTTTCATTTAATTGTTTAATGCTTTCAATATTTTCCTTCGTTGGACCACCGCCATGGTTACCAACACCGTAAAATGTCATTAAATCATTAAATGGTGCTTTTAATTCTCCTGCATTTCTACGTATATGTTTTTCAACATCCTTTCCCCATGTACAATATTCAAATGGAATACGATAGGCTAAAACGCGTGAGCCGTCATCTGATTCCCACCAGAACAACCTTCCTGGAAGCCCTTTTTCCTGCGGGCTTGGACGCATAAAAATATAATAATCCATGCCGCTTTTCTTTAATATTTGAGGAAGCATACCATGATGTCCAAAACTATCAACATTATAGCCAACCTTTGCGGTTACCCCAAATTTCTCTTGGAAATAACGCTGTCCATAAAGACCTTGGCGTACAAACGACTCCCCGCTTGGAAGATTGCAATCCGGCTGAATCCACCAGCCTCCGACAATTTCCCATCGGCCTTCTTGAATACGCTGTTTGATTTCTTCAAACATCTCAGGCTCATTGTTTTCAATCCATTCATAATTAGCGGCGGAACTATTCGTGAACACGAAATCTGGATACTCCTTCATCCGATCGAGCGCAGACCTAAATGTTGCTTTTGTTTCCTGGAATCCTTCCTGCCATTGCCATAGCCATACGGGGTCAAGATGGGCATTTCCAATCATATGTAAGGTTTTTTCTTTTGTTTTCGGCAATTGTTTTTCCATCATCGAAATATTTTTTTCAGTCATTTTTTGCACCTCCTAAAATTGGCAAATCCTTTATCGTTACAAGTGCTTCTGCATGCTGGCCGAAACGACGCATGCCTACCGTAAGATCCACTGCAATTCGTTCCCTGTATCCCGTTGTTCCTGCAGGAATTGTAATGGATGTTGTAAATTGTGCGGCTTCATTGCCAGGCAGCTTCGTATTGAATTCTCTCATATTGATTTCCCACCTGACTGGCGTAATCATTTTCGCAATGATCTCGTTTTCTTCTGGGAACGGGTTCTTTATTTCAACTGTTACTGAAAAAGTTTGCCCTGATTGTACCTCTGTCTGGTATGGCTGTATGGACGCCCCAAAGCCTTCCGCCCCAAAATCCAGTTCACCTAAAGGCAAAAGGTCTTTATGGAGCTGTTCAAGCGCCTTCCCTTTTTCTTCGATTTGCAAAAGAAATTCCTCAGTTACAACGATTGGTTCCCAATGTCCAGAAATAATAAGGTCAGGTTTAACAGACTTATAGAGTTCAGCACTGTCAATGTAGTCCGATATTCTGAATCGGTTATGGTACACATAATTGAATTGGCCATTTTCACCTTGATATTGGTCTCCAATTGCAAGAACTTTTTTCCCATCTACGATAAATTCAATAGCAGCCGCATATAGTGTATGCCCTGCCTGCTCATAAACAATAAATTCAAACTCTTCCCACTTAAATATTTGGTTTAATGGCAGCTGTTTATCCACTTTTATCGGATCATACCACACACACGGCAAATCATATTTTTTAGGGTTTTCCAAAACTTCTGCCACGTTTTCAGGGCACCAAACCTCAGTTCCTTCTACATCCCGCAATAGGTTTATTCCCGCCACATGATCATCATGAAAATGGGTTGGAATGACAACATCAATTTTTTCAACCCCGTACTGTTCCTTTAACCTTGAAAGAGTATATAACCAAGGTCTTCTTGAAGCCCTGTCACTCCCAGATCCGATTCCGCCAATAAAATCGTAACCAAAGTCAATAAACAGCGCTTTGCCGCTTTTCGATAAAACGACATAGGCATTGGACATGCTCGTGCAGTTTTGCAATAAATGAGGTGTAATGGCTTGATATGGACTTTCCCGCAATTTAAATAATCTTGGATTTTGCTTTCTTTGTTCCATCAATACTGCATAACGCTCAATAAGGAGTTCCATAGCTGAAGATGGCTCCTCCATTATTTGCCCATGAGAGGGCAGAAGCAAATCGGGTTCCCGATCTTTTAAATCCAATAGCGAAAGCACACTTAAAGCAATACCCTCACCACCGTTATACGACCATTGTGTAGCCGCTAACGACCAAACCTTTCCAGGAGCATAAATCAGATCGCCTGTAAACGCTGTCTTCTTATCGTCAATTTCCGCTATTATGGTAATGGAACCGATTGAATGGCCAGGGCTGGGAATAATCGTGAACTTGATCCCGTTTATAACATGTGTAGAATAATCATTTAATGTTTTATACACTGGTACAGATTGAAGGAGTGAAAAACGGTCCTGTCTCATATTGTAGTTATTATTAATTTCCCTAGCCAGCCAGTGTTCATCGATATGATGAAATAAATCTTGTTCATTATGTGGTACCCAGATTCGGATCCCTTCCTTAACAGCAACAGGAAGCCCCTGGCACTGATCCCGGTGGTGATGGGTCATTAATACATCTGTTACACTCTCAACCCCGATTGTTTGAAGATGCTTAAGAACATTTCCATCACCAAAGTCAATTAAGACCGCCTTTTCTTCGGTCTTAATCACGTATACATTACATGTATCTTCATATAAGTAAAGATTTGTTGAGATTTTCTTCATCACAATTTGAATGACCCCTTTTCCTCAAAGACTTTCGACTCAACGTACTCAATCAATGGTAATAGGACGTTCCCAGCATACCGCTTTGGATGGTTCCGTACTTCACCAGCCGACTCCTGCAGCCAGTTGAGTGAAGACCTTATGTCCTCATTGTTTTCCATTGCCCTTAAAACGTCGATCGCCCTTCTAACTGCCCACGCCCAGCTTTCCATCAGTTCTATCCATTGGACCAGATTATTGCGTAAAGCATAATTGGTCATTCTGAATTTAAGTTGGTACCCCGCTTCGTCTAGTTCGTTCAGGTAATCGTAAAGATTTTGAACATCATGGCTAACAGATGGTTTTTCACCTGATTGAAGAGCACATATGGCTTTTGAAGTTAACTGCTCCAATGCTGCTGCCTCCGGATAATCAAGGCATGAATACAGGCAATTTTCAGCAAACAGACGTAAAGCCTCGTAGTTTTCCTCACCGCCAATTGTTTTCAGGGCATGTTCCCATGAGGTCCACGGGTCATATTCCTTCGGGTGGTTGAAAAAATCCGCGAATGTCAACAAAGCAATTTTCGATGCTTCTGCCTGGCTCATTGTATTGACAATAAACCCTTTACACACTTTTGTAATAGACGCTTCGCGGCCGCTGATAGGACCGATATGCATTTCACTAGTCATAGCTAAATCATTAACAGGGTAGTTATCCCAAATAATCGGCTTTCTTTGGACCGCCGCTGCAAAGTCAGCTGCATCTTGTTCCGAAATTGTTTTCGAACAAATCTCAGGCCCTGTATAAAAGATGTCAATTTCTTTGTTTAATCCTTTACCCAGTTCATAAATATAGTCGCTGAATGGCGCTATACCATGATAATCAGTTGGACAAAGAGAGAGCCTGCACGTTTTATCAAGTGTTTTTAACCAAAGAATCAATCGATTGGCAACATGAACATGTGCTTCGGCATAACTGGTGAACATTTGCCGTTCTTCCTCATGATGAAATTCCGCGGCAATGTCATCTAGCATGATCATAAAATTTCTGACACCAATTTCATAAAATGCTTTAAATTTTTCCATAATTAATTGGAAATCCTCTTCCGAAGCATAATTAATTGAAACACCAGACCCAATACTGTAGGAAAAATCTACTCCAATGTTCCTTGAATGAGCAACTGTTTCAGCGAACTGTTCCATAATAAAATCAGGATAAGGCTCCCGCCAGCGGGCGCGATGTTGGCGGTCATTTTTCGGTCCATATATGTATAGATTAAATCCATGATCCGCAATAAAGGAGATTAAATCATTTCGCTCAGGAGCTGTGTAAAATAATCCATAAAATCCTTCAATAACCCCTCTAATAGGGAAAGGGGATTGGGTCACCCGAAAAACCTCCTTTTAAAGATAAACTGCTCTGCATATCTAGAGCGGTTTCTTTCCTTCTATAAAAGACCTTCCTATTTATGCCTGAAAGCTTTCTGCCTGTTCAGCACTTCCCAGAAAGTACTTGATTTTTTCAATTACTGTTGCCTCAACAGCATTTTGAGCTATTTCTAGCTGCTCCTTAGTAAGTGCTTTGCACTCCTCGTTTGTCATTCTTTCTTTTCTTCCAAGGGCGTTTAGAAGTGCAAGTTCTAAATCGGTTGCGATATTAACTTTACTTATACCGCCATTTGGAAGCTTTGTCGCCTCTTTAATCATTTCAGATGGTACACCAGATCCTCCGTGGAGAACTAAATGAACCGGGGTTAATTTTCTGATTGCCTTTAAGCGGTCAACGTCGACTTTTGGCTGTTTGACTAGATAGACACCATGTGCCGTTCCGACCGAAACAGCCAGCGCATCACAGCCTGTCTCGTTCACAAATTGCAGCGCTTCTTCCGGATCGGTGTAAAGCTCTTCGTCTTTGTCAGTTTCTACAAAATCAGTTGTTCCGATTTTTCCTAGCTCCGCTTCGACAGAAACACCTTTTGCATGGGCAAATTCAACTACTTCTTTACTGATAGCAATATTTTCATCCAGCTCTTTTTCAGAAGCATCAATCATAACAGAAGTAAACCCAGCTTCAATCGTATCCTCAATAACAGAAAAATTCTTTGTATGGTCAAGATGAAGAACGACTGGCACCGTGATTTTCTCTTCCTCCATTACCTTGTAAAATTCTTCTCCAAATTCAAACGGGGTAATGCCATAGCGAATTAATTCTTTTTCGGATATTTGGACAATCAAAGGAGATTTTGTCTTTTCCCCTGCTCGTAAAACCGGACGAATCATTGGTGTATATCGTGGTGAGAAAGAGCCAATTGCATAGCCCTTTTTTTCAGCTTCTACTAAAACTTCTTTTAACGGCAGTACATTTAATAGATTAATATTTTTTGCCATATACCTTGTCCCCCTTGATTTGTTTTTCATTTAAACCGTCTTGCGAAAACTTTGATAAAAGTTCCGTAAATGTAGTTGAAGTCCCATATACCCTTCTTCGTACAAGCGTTTATATTCATGATGAAGCTGCTGATTAGGTGCTATTTCTTTAGGATGAGTAAATTGGATTGCTTTTGCAGCTTCTTCTTCGTTTTTATAAATTCCTGAGCAAATCCCTGCTGTAATTGCGGCTCCAAGCAGGGTCGCTTCATTTATTTCGGGGATGGTCAAATGGCAGTTTGTAATGTCTGATTTTATTTGCATCCAGTAATGGTTTTTTGTCCCGCCGCCAACAGAAATCATTTGATTAATCCGATGTCCCGCCATTCTTTCAGCTGATCTGCGAATCGATTCCAGTTCATATGCAGTTCCCTCCATCATTGCTTTCAAAAGATCTTCACGTTTATGAGATGTCTTGAGACCGATGAAAGCTGCTCTTGCAAACGGGTCGGGCTGCGGGGAACCACTCCCAGATAAGTACGGATAGTATAAGATACCGGACGGCCCCTCTATTGATTTGGCTGATAGACTCATAATTTCATGATAGGACATTTTTTGATCTGAAAACTGTTCTCTAAACCATTCAATTGAACCTCCAGAGGCCGAAATCCCCCCCATCCAAAAGAATCTGTCCTTCACGACATGACATCCAAACGAAATACCTGATGCAAATTCCATTTCCGTAAGCTCTTTTTTCTCTATCGCCCCTATAAGTGTTTCAGCGGTACCAATAGAATCAAATACACTTCCAGGGGTGATAGCACCAACGGCAAGGGCAGCTACGAGGTGGTCATGACCTGCAACTGTAACAGGTATCCCTCGGGGTATTCCAAGCTCCTCCAACTCTGTCGACAGAGTTACTCCCATTTTTGTTCCGCTTGGCAATGCTTCCGGAAATAATTGGTCCGGAAGATTGAAATGCCTAATCCAGTCCTGGTCCCATGCATGTTGATCAATCCGAAACGCATAGGTTCTTGCCGCCAAAGAATAGTCTGTTGCAAATTTCCCGGTAAGCATATAGGCAATAAAATCTGAAGCTGACAGCCAGACTGCCCCGTCCAAAATGTCTGCTTGCTGCTTTTTTAACCGGATTATTTTTGAAAGCCCATATTTATAACTATTATGGAGACCGGTTTTCTGAAAGCGATGTAAAGGGTTATCCTCCTTGGAAATTTCCTCTGATTCTGCTTCAGCACACCGGTTGAACCATGGAATGAAATGGGTCCTTGGTTTTCCTGTCTGCCTGTCCACCAGCAGCCCAGTTTCCGCCATACTTGTAATGCCGATAGCCGATACCTCTTCCTCACAGCAAAGCATAATTTCCTTTAAACAACTTGTAATATTTCCCCATATTTGTTCAGGCAAATAATACGGTTCTCCTTGCTTGGTATAATGGGCAATGGTAGGGCGGACAGCTATCTGAATAACGGATCCATTTTCTTTAAATACCCCTGCCTTACAATGAGTAGTACCAATATCAATCCCTAGTAATGCCATTAATTAAACAATTCCTTCCTTTAAAATTCCATGAGGTTCGGTTTATCCCTTAGATCCAGCTGTTAAGTTCATTCCTTCAATGAAGTAACGCTGGAAGAAGAAGAAAATAGTAATAACTGGAAGCAATACCATAAGCGAACCTGCCATCAAAAAGTTCCATTGCGTATCATTTTGACCTTTAAATATTTGCAAACCCAATTGCAACGTATAGAGAGATTCATCATTTATGTATAATAATGGTCCAAGAAAATCATTCCAGGCTCCGTTAAAAGAAAAAATGGCAACAGTGGCAATCGCCGGTTTTGCCAGTGGAATGAAAATTTTCCACCATATATAAAGATGATTCGCTCCATCAATTTTGGCAGCTTCAATTAATTCATTTGGTATCGTCAAAAAGAATTGTCTAAGCAAGAAAATATTAAATGCACTTCCAAAGAAAGCAGGAAGAATTAACGGTAAATAGGTGTTTAACCATCCCAGCTTTGCATAAATCACATATTGAGGAACTAGTGTAACAAATCCGGGAATCATCATTGTTGCAAGGACACATGCGAACAAAACATTCCTGCCTTTAAACTGGATTTTTGCAAATCCGTAAGCGATAAACGAGTTTGCCACAACATTTCCGATGACAACGAAGAAAGTAATAAACAGAGTGTTCAAGGTATATTGCAAAAAAGGACCTTTTTGAAGTGTTGTTAAATAGTTTTCCCAATGCCATTCTCTCGGTATAAAGGTTGGCGGATAGGTCATGATTTCTTTCATATCCTTCAAAGAGGTGGCGATCATCCACCAGATTGGAGATAAAATTAACAGACTTCCTAAAATGAGTATAATTAGGACAATGGTTTGACCGGCTTTTTTCTTAAAGTTCGAACTTTTAAAATAATTTTCCTTTATTTGGGCTGCTGTACTCATTTCCGATCCTCCCCTTCATAATGAACCCAGCGTGGGGCAATCTTTAGGTTGAACACTGTTAATACAAGGATAATGATGAATAATACCCATGACATGGCCATTGCGTAACCCATATCGAAAACCTCAAACGCTTTGTTCCACATATGTAAATTGAAGAATACCAGTGAATTGGCTGGTCCTCCATCTCCACTGTCACTCATTACGTAGGCTTCCTGAAATATCTGGAAGGCCCCAATTGTACTTGTCACAAGATCAAAAAAGATAACTGGGGTAATCATTGGCAATGTAATATGAAAAAATTTCCTAAGCGAGCTTGCTCCATCAATCTCAGCTGCTTCATATAAGGACGGTGATACGCCTTGAAGGCTTGCTAAGTACAAAAGCATTCCGCCGCCGACACTCCACATTTTCATGAAAATTAAGGCGTTCTTAGTCCAGGAAGGATCTGTCAGCCATGCAGGACCTTCAACCCCTACAAAACCAAGCAGTGTGTTTACCAATCCTGAAGAAGGACTTAAAAGCTGCATCCAGAGCAAATAAACGCCTACACCGGATAAAACAGCCGGTAAATAAAAAATGGTTCGAAATACTCGCATCCCCTTTATTCCCTGATTTAAAAGAACAGCAAGCAGGACAGCCCCCGCCGTTGTTAATGGCACAGAGACGACGACAAAATAAAGCGTATTTTTCAGTGAGAGCCAAATGATTGGGTCATTTGTAAACATTTTTTTGAAGTTATCAAGACCGATAAAATCCATTTTTGAAGTGATGTTGAAATTGGTGAAGCTTCCATAGAGGGAAAATAACAGTGGTCCAGCCATAAAAAACAGAAACCCAATGATCCAAGGTGCAATAAAAAGGTATCCTTGCAATCCTTCTTTTCGCTGTAACGAGGCGTTAACTTTCGATTTTTTTAATTTTTTTGTAACTACTGGTTTGTCTGAAATCATTCTTTCCATATCGTTCATCCCTTCTTTCAAGGTTAAACAATCAGGGAGCGAATTGATGTCACTCCCTGAACAATTTACTATTATTATTTGTTACTTTTAACTAACTCTTCTACTGCCTTTTGTGCGGCATCCAATCCTTCTTTCGGTGACTTTTTCCCTAATAGAACCAACTCAAGCTCAGGTTTAATTAAGTTGATAAAGTCAGGTGCTTCAATTGGCGTTGGCGTTAGCAAAGTTTGTTTCATGTTCTCATTTGCTGCCGAGTACACCAACTTGCCATCCTCTGTAAAATCTGCACTACTAGAAGCTTTTTCTGCTGCATCTTTGTTTGCAACAATATCAAAGTTTTTCACTGCCCAGAATTCTTGTGCTTGAACGTCAGTTAAATACTTCAGGAATTCCCATGCTTCATCAGGATGTTTCGCACCTTTAGGAATTTCAGCGACAAATCCACCGCCCCAGCTTGTATTACCGGTTCCAGGTTCCATTTCAGGCAGTGGGGCAACGCCGAAGTTTATTCCTTCACCATAATCTCTTATTTTCGTAAAGAAATTTGCATTATCAGTAGTCATTGCCAATTTACCAGCAACAAATGGATCTGCCGTTTGCTCACCAAATTCCGCCTTAAAATTATTAATCGTTTTATCACCATAATAGTCAAAATAGTTTTTCACCCACGTTAACGCTTTTACGTTTGTTTCATCATTGATAACCGGTTTATTTGCATCAAAATCCCAGTATCCTTTTCCGTCGGCATTCATCATCCAGACATCTGATTCAATTCCATAGTTTGGCAGATAACCGATTCTTTCGAATTTATCTCCTTTTTTCACATCTAGCTTTTTACCCATTTCTTCTAACTCTGCCCATGTTTTTGGTGGTGTATTAGGATCAAGGCCAGCTGCTTTAAACATATCTTTATTCCAGAATAAGAGGCGTGTATCTGTGTTGAATGGCAATGCGTACGTTTCCCCATTGTACTGAGTAGCATTATACAGTTCTGGGAAGAAGCGGTCCTTTACTTCTGGATCCTTCTTCAAATATTTTTCAAGATTCGTAATTTGATTGTTTTCCGCCCGGGTTCCAACTGCGTTTATGTCGTTAATGATTAAGTCTGCTGGATTTCCTGCGGCGATTGACGCTAAGTTTTTCGTCCAAATATCCCCAAATGGCAGATATGTATGTTTTACTTCAATTCTATCCTGAGATTTATTGAAATCATCGATAATTTTTTCAATGATTGGTCTGCGTATTTCAGAACCCCAAAAAGTCCAGAAATCGATAACAACTTTTTCACCGTCTTTAGATTTTCCACTAGACTTTGTAGCTCCAGATTCTTTGCTTGAACAGCCCGCTAGAATTAAAGAGAAGCTTATTGCCAGGATTAACAGCGACACTAATGTTTTTCTTACAGTCTTCATTCATTTTCCCCCTAAATAGATTATTCTTTTTTTGGTCACAACCCTCACAAACTGCTGATCTGTAATTGTAAACTTTTCTCCCTCCATTCAGAGGCATATGGAATTATATCGTTTTTTGGTGTATTTATTGACGTCTGTTGTGGGATATTGTGGACTTATTACTATTATTATATGGATGCGCTTTCATGTCAATTGATTTTTGAAAATTCTATTAAATTTTTTGACGGTTTTCTTAAAATAAACACAAACTAGCCAAAATACTTAATCAACCGCTATTTTCGGCAGTCTACTAATGATAAAATGTGCAGAAATCGTGCTAATTAAAGCTATTGAACTCGCGAATAATAATAAACCAACACCTGTAGCAAACATAAACAGTAACAAAATCAACAAAAAGCCACACGACATCAAAAATGTGATAGCAGGGTTACGGATTCCTAGCATAAAAGAAAAAAACAGAGTTTTATACCACGGGAACTGATAGCGCAGAAAAACAGGAAAACTATAGGACACGGCAATTAAAAATAATAAGCTAAACAACAATAATCCATAGCGAATGGTCACAAAGATATTAGAAACCGCATTTCTTAGGATCAGCAGGTCTAAAAATAGTAATCCACCAATCAGTACACTGGAAAGCCCGAGCAGATAGCTTTTTAGAAATAATCTCTTAAACTCACAGAAAAAGACTTTAAAATCTGGCTCATGCTGATCTTCCCTAACCCATTTGTCCATTACGCTAAACATCGAAGCTGTTGCTGGGATCACAGTAATGACCGGTAATGAAAACAATATCCAGATTGCGTTTAAATATAATAGTCTCCAAAGCCACTCCATTAAAAAAGTAAGCGCTCTGCCCATATCACTCTCTCCTTTATATGTAATCAAAGAGAATGCCGACGAACACCTTTTAGCAGTCTCGGCATTCTCTGACGCCGTCCCTATTTAACTATTTACCTTTTTATCAGCTTCAAGAACCTCCAGTGCTTCGAGGGCAACTGATAGAGATTGAATACTGTCTTTATAGGTTGCTAGCACGAATTCAGGATTTTTTTCTTCAATCGCCTTCGCGAATGCTTCCAGTTCAAGCTGATATAGTCCATGTTCCTCCGCCTCGAAGGATACTGCTTCCCCCTCTAGCTTACCGCTTACACTTCCTTTAACAAGATCAAGTGTTAAATGCATCTGATCGGAAATCAGTTCTATTTGCGTAAATACATCCGGATATGACCAAGTATGGGTATGATTTTGTAATATTCCATTTTGGTATTTCATTAAAAGGGTAAAGCTATCCTCAATCGTAAAGTCCCCGCCTTTTTGAACAACCAGATTGCCTTGGTAACCAGTTACTCGCTCTACTTCCCCAAGCAGATAGCGAGAGAGATCAAAGATATGAATCGCCTGATCAAATACTGGCCCACCTGAAATTTCTTTATTAAAAAACCAGCGCGGCCAGTTTGGACGAAGCGCTAAACCATCAAGCATGGCACTGCGGACCCACGCAACTCTTTTGCCTTTAATAAGTTCTTTTATGTAGGCAACAGCAGGACTGTACCGGTACATAAAGCCAACACTGTTAATGACTCCAGATTGATCTAAAATTTCATCGACTTTTTTAGCCATCTCAAGATTTTTCGCAGGCGGTTTTTCTATAAAACAATGGATACCCCGTTCCGCTGCTTCACGGACAAGAAACTCCCGCACTTCTGGGGGTGTACAAATTATGACTCCATCAGGCTTACTTTCCTCAAGCATTTTCACATAATCCGTAAAGCCCTTCACACCAAATTTATTTGTGGCTTTTAAGAGGGTTTCTTCATTTAATTCACAAACACCAACCACTTCAATTCCAGCTATTTTCTGCATCGTACTTAAATGGCCCTGGCCTTGCCAGCCAGTTCCCACTACTGTAATCCGTACCATCATTTCATTCTCCTCATCGTTTTTTGGTTAAACCACTATTCATGCATAACCGACTAGGAATCAGACTTGCTTTCATCTAGTAAACTCTTAACCCATTGAAGAGCACTGGCGCAGTCATCAGTTGGATCATTCTCCCCAGCTTCCTGCTCGATTGATACCGTCCGGTCATAGCCAATTTCTTTTAGGGCATATACACACTCAGCAATACCGGCAATTCCCGTTCCAAGTGCGACAGGATTATGCATGCCTGCTTCCCTTACATCTTTTAGATGTACATTAAGTAAGGAATCCTTTAATTGCAAAATCGCTTCAGATGCAGAAAAGTCCTGTGTTCCATACCACCCCGTATCAACAACCGCACCAAGTAAGTCTCCATAATCACCGATGATCGCCTTGATTTCATCAGGATGCTTTTCTGGATGGTTCTCAACGCCCACCTTGATCCCAAATTCATTACAAAGACTATAAATGACCGGAGCTGACGCTTTGGAAATACCGCTTGTAATTAAGTCAATTCCTAGCATTTTGGCTGTTTCAAAACACAGCCTCGTCCATCTTGGATAGCGGATTGGGTCGCCAAGCGAACAAGAATAAGAATAGACGCTTAAACCATAGCTCTGCCAAATTTTCTTTAATTCTTCTGCAAAATAAGGAGTCATAAATTTAGGAAAAGCATGTCCCATCCATAGTTCGATATTTTGAAACCCCGCACCTCGAATATCATGGCAAATGCGGTCGAATTCTGCTAAGCTAAAGGTTTCAATTACTTTGCGCTCAGCTTCTCCCCATGCTTCCATACTTGATTGGTAGTTCGTTGCACGGGCAAAATAATTTGCAGTTTGAAAGCCAATAATCATAGTAAACACCTCTATAAAATTTATCCGGAAAATGTCCCCGCTGTTACAATCCGGTGGTACGAATTTCTTCCTAAAGCACCTTCTGGCATTTTCCATGGTGCATCGTAGTTGAGCCTCTCGACTTCTAATTCTTCAAACCGGTCAATCTCACCATTTAGCCACTGGTCAATTCGATACTCTGCAGATTCTAATCGTGAGAGTATTCCTCCGTAACGGATATCAATGATTTCCCAGCCAAAAGATTTCATGGTTGAAAACCATAAAGAACGGTGAAGTTTTCGTAAATCATCGACCAGATTTCGTAATGTTGGCAGTTCATCTTTCAGGTGTGTTAATTTCTGTTTATCATTTTGATCAAAGGCACCCTTTAATTTGACACCTAAGTCTGCTTTAATACTCAATACTTGAGCCAGCTGAGTATAAAAAGTAAAAATCCCTGCCCAGTTTGAATTCCGGTCTTTCGCTTTTTCCAAGCGTGAAGCCAAATTTTCGTAATGTTCACTTAACGGCAAGGAACGAATATTCTCATCATATAAACCGAGTAAAACATCCTGCCATAACAAAAATTTAGATGGATGTGATTCATGCAGGTTATCCTTTGAAACACCAGGTGTCTCATCGAATTCATTTAAGGTAAGAAAGTCATCCCAATTGCCGCCGGTGCAAAAATTGAACCGTTTGGCTAATTTCTCTTGACTTACTTCACTAGCATATCCATGTTCGGCAAACAACTGCAGGCCAGCCAATCCGGTAAATGGATGTGTTTCTGCTCCATTATCGCCCCACATGGTAGCGAATACTTCACGGATTCCTTCTTTTTTACAAGCTTCTAAAGCCGCATTTGTGGTAACGATTGTTTTTCCATAATTCGGAGCAATGCCATTCCATGTCCATACGCCCCCGGCGAAGATCGGCTCTGAGCCAAATTCTTTATGTTTTCTTAAGAATGTTCGGTAAAATTCTTCATCCGTATGATAGTAATCCCAATAAACAAATTGAACATTTTTTGGCATAGATTCAATAACGTCCTCTGGGATGTTAGCATTTAAATCATAGTAATTTCCTGATTTGGAACCGAGTCGAAAATACATATCACTCCAAATCATCGGTTTTAAGGCTAACTTTTCAGCAAGTGATACCACCCTGTGAAGATGCTTATTCATAATATCAAAGCGTTTTTGATATCCATACTCCTCTAAATATTTCCCTAAGCCAAGCTGGTGCGCTTCGTCCATTCCAATATGGATACGCTTACTTCGGAATGGCCGTGAGGCTGCTTTTATCAACTCTTCAATAAATTCATAGGTTTCTTCACTATCTGCTAATAAAATATCAGGTGTATCTCTTATTTTTGCTGCATAATTCCATTTCAGTGCCTCTGTTAAATGGGCGAGTGTTTGAATACATGAAACCATTTCGATGCCGAATTGATGTGCGTAGTCATCACATGCTTGTAATTCCTTCTCAGTATATCGGCCCCGCATATAACCGAAATATGGATATTTCTCAACAGTAAAGGTATCCTCTGTGTACATCATGACAATATTCAAACCCATTAAAGCCATTTTTCGTAAAAGGGTATGTATCCCGTCTACGGTCATGACGGCATTACGCGAGCAATCCACCATAACACCATTTGCTGTAAATTTTGGCTCTTCAGTTATTTCAAATTGATTACTTTCCTTATACTCCTGCAGCCACAATCCTAATGCACGAAAAAAGTGAATTTTTTCTTGATAGCGGATTACTCCATGGTCTTTCTGGCAGCCAGCCATTAATGGACCCGTTATTTGTTCCACATGGATAGGAATTCCATCTTTCGATTGCTGAATATCTAGCTCTATACAAATAATCTCTATTCCTTGTTCAAGCCCCTGCAAATCACCACTAAAATAAATATTCATCGTAACACCTACAATTCAAACCAATGGTTTTGATTCAGTTTCTTGTACCAGAAATAGCTATCTTTTTTCGTTCGCTTCAATGTATGATAATCCACATGAACAAGACCGAACCTCATACTATAGCCATAGGACCATTCATAATTATCCATCAATGACCAAATACAGTAGCCTTTTAAATTCACACCTGATGATAGCGCACGACTAATCTGTGTTAAGTGCTGCTTTAAGTATTTGATTCGTTTATCATCACAAACACGACCTTCGACTGGGTCCTGATTATAAGTTGCACCATTTTCTGTGATGTAGATGGGTACATCGCCATATTTGTTTTTTATATCCATCAACACCTTGTAAAAGGCATCCGCATAGATGTTAAACCCGATGTCGGTTTTATCAAATAAACCATCAAGATGTTCACAATCAAACGTTCCATTTCCTTCTTTATATCGCGATACCGTTCCAGTATAAAAATTGATTCCTAAAATATCGGCAGGCTGCGAAATGATTTCCATATCGCCTTCTTGAATATTTACTTTTGCCCCTTTTTTTGCAAACCAATCCAATAAAATTTGCGGATAGCTTCCTTTAAATACAGGGTCTAAAAACCACTCCATAAACCATGCTGAGATTCGTTTACAGGCCTCGATATCTTCTTGTCGATTACTAAATGGTTCATACCATGTAACATTTGGCGCAAAACCAATTTCTCCAGGAATACCAAGTTCTTTAAATCGCTTTACAGCTCGCCCATGTGCCAGCAAAAGGTGATGGGCAACATCAAGAGAAGTTTGGAGGTCTTTTTCCCCTGGAGCCTGCTCACCAACGAAATATCCTAAAAAGGAAACACACCAAGGTTCATTAATCGTTAACCAAGATTTAATTTTTCCCGAAAACTGACGGAATAATAAATCGGAATACTCAACAAATGCCTCAATTGTTTGTCGATTCTTCCAACCGCCCTCATCTTGCAGAGCCTGCGGTAAATCCCAATGATAGATGGTACAAAGTGGTTCAATTCCGTTTTCTAATAGCTTATCAACAAACTGATGATAGTGGTCTAGCCCTTTTTGATTGACTTCTCCTCTTCCGTCCGGAAAAATTCTTGGCCATGCAATGGAGAAACGATAGGTATTAACACCTAATTCTTTTAATAATGCAATATCTTCATCCATACGATGATAGCTGTCACAAGCGGTATCACCATTGTCTCCATTTAGGACCATACCAGGAATTCGGCTATAGGTATCCCATATTGACATACCTCTGCCATCTGAGTTATAGGCACCTTCAATTTGATAAGATGCTGTCGACACGCCAAAACGAAAATCTTTAGGAAAAGTAATGATTGCCATGGATTTTTAACCCCTTTCGTTCGTAACCATTTTAGGAATAATCCTTTACCTGAGCTCTTTTAGAAAGGAAGCCTTCTTTAGTGGGAACGTTCCTGAAATTAAGATTCTTTTCTAAAAAATCAACCGGAATCCTCACTTCATACACTGCACTCTCGCAATACCTGCAGAGGAGCCACCGATTATCACGTTATCGACTTCTGCTAAAAGAGGAATATCACCGGCAGGCAATTGATGTATTTTCACACTCTCATTACCTCCTTCTACTTAGATTGCTATTTCTATTTCTAGGAGCACTTCGCCATCGACAGCTTGACAATCAATCGTATAAATATGCTGGTTAACAGAATCCGTTACGATTGGTACCACTTCACCATTTACAGTTGCTTTTAATGGTTGTCCTTTAGACAAGAATGCAAAGACTCCGCCTTCTTTTAACGTTAGCTTCAAACCAGACTCTGTGTTCCATCTATTTATAATTCCATGATTACAAATAAACTTATTGATAAGACCAATTGGAGTAATGGAATCGGTTACTGGAATCAGGAGGTAAATAGAACTTTCATTCTCTGCTAAATCGATATTGATCCGTTCTTCTTTTTTCAGATTCCAATGTCTCTTTGTTAAGACATCAAAAAGGATAAACTCTTCACCTGCTAAATTAGGCACATCATTTGGCCCAATAGAACCTCTAACGATTTCATTTCCTTCAAAAATATTAAAAGCAGCAACTACACCTGCACCTTTACTTGAGTTCCAAATTTTTAGCGGCACCTTCCTTTTGAATGGATCAATAAATAAACAATCCTCTGTTGGCACTCCAGGCTGGTCACAGCGTATAATTCGGCCATCCTTGTAGACTAACGGCCAAATCATTTCTGGATTCGTGGTATCAACAGCATCACTGAAATAAATTGGTCCACCACTAATGACACGCAAAATCATATTTTGCTGATCATCATGGTTTTTCGTCCAATACATATCCCAATCGCCCCAATAGAAGGCACCGTGGTAAAAAGAATTATAGGCATTTTGCAACGCATGTTCTTTAAAACCATTCATTTCTTGCGGGACAAAATCATCGCTATTCCGTGAAACAGCGGAGTAAGGACGATGCCAAATATTTTCCTCAGCCATTCCCATACAGTTGATAACCGTATTATTAAAATGTAAAGAACAAGACGCTTCAAGTGCTGTATGAGCTCCGCTTGCAGCTTCACCGACTGACTGGTTATGAGCCACAAAGTTTGTAATTGCACTTTGACTATCTACCTTAACAAAATCGATTCCATCTTTTTTCAGTTTTGAATGCCATGCATGCCAAAAACCAAAGCCTTCTTCCGCGTTAGGTGATGGGATTAAGCTGCCGTTTTTCGCTTGGTATAAATGCTTATCTAAAGATTTGGCTAAAGAACTATCGGGTGCAATTCCTTCCCAATATCCTGCAAGTGTGTGCCAAACACCTACCCAGTTCACTCCAAACTTCTGCTTAAGTGAGGATACAGTACTTGATAATCCATTAGGGAATTTCTCCTGATCAGCATCGAAGGATTGTAGTTTTTTTCCATTCAACTCTGACCAGCCATCATCAATCATCATCCATTTAACAGGGAGATTTTTTTGCTGCAATTCTTCTGCTTTCGTGAGAATTCCTTCCTCATTTACTGCATGATAAAAGGCATCCCAGCTGCACCAGCCTAAATAATCCAAAATTTCTGGATAGCTTTTTTCCTCTCTAGGCAAGACACTTTGAGCACAGAAACTAGAAGCAGTCTTTACATTGTCATTTACTAATTGGAAAGGATTATTTGACGCTCCAAAAATAAAGGCAAAGGTAAAAATCTGGTCATAGCCGCCATGAAATGGAGAAACAGAAATCTGCAAGCCCTTTTCGGTTCCGACTAAATCTGTCCTCGCTTCTTTATCACAAACAGGAAGTAGATGAAAATAACTATTATCATTTTTTAAAAGTAAGGATTGTGTTCGTTCAGGGATTTCCTTAATGTCGTTCGTAAAAAATGGACGTGTCCACCAATCTTTATGTTGATAGTTCGCCATTGCCTGATACTCTTCCATAAGGTTAGCAATCGTAATGGTAATTGCTTGCTGTGGTGCAAAATAAGCTTGTTTTTTAAACAATTCATCATTTTTAATAGATGCATTTACAAATGTAGTCATAAACGAATCATAACAGCGGAATGTTAATGCTGCGGTTACCGTTTCCAAATCATCACTATAATGATAACTATATTCCTTATAGGTGCCGAGATCATCTTCTACAGTATTCTCTTCCGCAGTTTTGAAATCTAAAGATAAAGTAGAGTGAGAATCAAGATTAACCGAAACTTGAATTCCTGCTAATATCCGCTGATTATGGAAAAGACAATCTAGCTCGTCTTGTTTTTTATCGAATTGAAACATAGTATGACTCCTTTAGTCTATTTTGGTCTGGACCTATCCTTCTAGTTCAAGTGCATATTTAGCAACAGAGAGAGACGCTAGGTCACCAACACTTTCTTTTAACCCTGAAGGAACAACCTCGCAAACCTCGACCGAGAAAGGAAGGGCTTCTTTTCGCAGTTCTTCCATCACGATTGGTTTTAATAAAGCTTCTTGCCGCGAGTAAATGCTGCCGATAATAATTTTTTCGGGATTAAGCATATCTATTAATAGAGCTAAGCCTCTCCCTAATTTCTGTCCAACTACTTGATAAATCTGATTGGCAAGGTCGTCCCCAGCATTTGCAGCATCAGCAATCGTTTTGGCTGATATCTCAGTAATTTCTTCCCTTGATGAACAAATCTCGGTCGTTTTTCCTTGATTGAACCACTCATTAACCATCATTTGAGCTAAACGGGCAATACCGCCGCCGCTGCAAAAGCCTTCAAATGATCCGGCCTTCCCGTATCCGATTGGACCGCCCTGTTCCAAACGAACATGGCCGACTTCGCCAGCCATATCATTTGTACCCGTATACAATCGTCCATCCAATATGAAACCTGCACCCATTCCTGTCCCAAATGTTAGAAAGACCATGTTGCTCGTGCCTATTCCTGCGCCCCACTTCCACTCAGCCAGCGCACAGGCGTTGGCATCATTTTGGACAGAAACAGGGACTTGAAAACGATCCCTTAGCGGTGTTAATACATCAATCCGGTCCCAGTTTGGTAAATTGGGAGGCGATAAGATGAGCCCTTTCTTACTATCAAGCGGGCCGCCACAGCTTATTCCAATCGCTGCTAAGACAAGATCTTCTTCCATAAATAAAATTTTCTCTAATTCGTCCATCATTTTTGTGAGCGCTTTTTCGGGTGTATCAGGAGTAGGAAAACTTTGTTTTGCTATAATCTGAATTCCTTGCAGACCTTCAATACCTACTACTACGGCACACTTTGTTCCACCGATATCTAAACCTGCTAGAACGGGTTTCATCCAAAAAACTCCTCCTCAAGCATGATGCAAAGGGTGTGGTAAATAGGCAGATGTCTTTCCTGGATATCCGGTGTGCTATCAAAAGGAACACAAATGGTAATATCACAAAGCTCTTTTAAAGCCCCGCCACTTTTACCAGTGAATCCGATTGTTGTTAGTCCAAGCGCTTTTGAAACTTTTACAGCATGGTTAATATTGTTTGAATTACCTGAAGTACTAAACCCAATGAAGACATCGCCTAGTTTTCCATAACCGTATACCTGTTGAGCAAACACCATGTCGGGAGCAACATCATTGGCGAAGGCTGTCATCAGTGCCGAATGGCTGACAAGTGAGATAGCAGGGAGTGCCCCCTGCAAATTCTCACCAAGATAGTCACTGCCATCTGCAACTTCCTTTAACTTTGCTCTGATTGTTTGGGGTAAAGGCCGTTTGGACATAAATCCTTTCATTAATTCACCGACGACATGCTCACAGTCAGCTGCACTGCCCCCATTTCCAGCAAGCAGCAGTTTTCCATTTGCCTCATAGGACTTTTTAATCGCCTTAAAAGCTTCCATAATACTATTCTGACATTCTAGTAACTCTGGATATTTTTCAATTAGTTTTTCTAATCTAGCATTCATCGTGACATCCCCTATTAAAATCATTCATTAATTTTCCTTAAGGTGGTTAATCGCCTTAGCAAAGAAATCAGGACTCCCGAAACTGCCTGATTTTAAGACAAGCATCATGGATGGCTTGTTTAAACTCATACATGAGGGAAGACCGGGTTCAATTTCCTTCCAGACTCGAAGACCTTCAATTCCAAGCCTGCTGCAGACAGAAGCAGAGGTTTCACCACCTGCTATTAACAGGCGATTAGCATTAGTCCGTTTTACCGTTTCATCGATTACAAACGCTAATGATTCAGATACGACCCTTGAAACGGCCGTATTCGAAAAACCTAAACTTGCGGCAATTTGTTTTGTTTCTTTCACAACAGCTGGGTTATTTGAAGAGTGCACCAGCACATCTTCACCTTTTGTTAAGTAAGTGACGAGCTTCATGATAAGCTCCTCTTTATGGACTTCCTTTTGCCCAGAAAACAACAGGCGTGATTCCAATTCCAATACAGGAAGTCCACGTTTCTTCATCTCTTCCACTTGCTTAAAGGTCTGGGGCATTAAACTGCCAGCGGCACATAGTATCCCTATATCTAATTTTGGAATCTGAATAGATTGTTGTTCCTTTTGACCTGGATTCATTTCGAGCGCTAATTCTTCCGCAATGCCTGATGCCCCGCAGATAATCTTTTCCTCTTTGATGGCTCTTGCAATAACTTGTAAAGATAACTGGTCTCTAACATCAATCAACAAATAATTGCACTCTGTACGCATGCGTTCAATTTCTTGTTTAAGTTTTCCGCTGCCTTGATCAATGATATCGACTTCCACAAGGGCTACTTTTCTCTTTGTTTGTGCTTGTAAGATTTCAACCAAATTAGAGTCGTGCATCGGATGTACAGGGTCATGACGAAACTCAGAATCTGCTAATTTTTTCCCATGGACATAATGCTGTCCATTTATCGTGATTCTTCCGTTTTTCGGGAAACCAAGTACAACGACAGCAAATTCACTTTCAAGCGCATCCAGCATCGCATCGAATTCAGCACCAATATTTCCACGAAAAACCGAACATGTTTTATTAAAAAATTGTTCACATCCAAGTAACTGAAGATTTTTTGTGCTCGAAAAAACCTTCTTATAGGCTTCGTTATAGGAATCGAGACGAGAATTCGTATCGATGATTAATACTTCCGGTAGGAACGTTCCCATTTTTGTTTGTGAAAATGGGTAAGGATAGACATCTGTCTGCCAGTCTGCTTTCGCATACATTATTCCAATATCATTTGCTCCAGTAATATCATCCGCAACAATTCCGATCAATTTTCCCACTTCCTTCGCGGCTTATATCCTGAATCATGAAGAAAGCTTTGTATCTCATTATCCGAAAGCTCTTGAAGAACGATACCGGCGTTGCGGGATGTGATAAGCATCCGGCATGCCATTTCTAATGTTTGCAGTGCCATTTTCGCTTCCTTTATGCTTGTATCATAAACAAGGACTCCATGGTTTTCTAATAAAAGAATGTTGGCGTTTTTCGCCTTTTCTCGAACTAGTTCTCCTAATTCAATTGAGCCAGGATGTGCATACGGGACACGTTCAATCCGTTCTAAATAATACATCCCTTCAACAAACCAAGCGGCAGGTATGTCGAGATGGGAAGAAGCGATCAGCGTACTATATAAAGGTGAGGCGTGGAGTACTGCACCAATATCAGGCCTAGTTTCATAGATTGCTTGATGCATTGGGACTTCTTTCGAAGGCTTTGGACCTAGACTAGGAATCTCGTTAACTTCTAAAGAACATTCGGCAAAATCTCCTACATCTAAATCGCCTAAATATGTCCCGCTTGCCGTAATAAGGAACGAATTGTCCTCCGTTTTAGCACTGATATTCCCTGAATTTCCCCAGGCAAGGTTATATTCCATCATGAATTTCCCTGTTTCCTGCAATTGCTTTTTTAGTTCTAGCAGCTTCTTATCGATGACCATTTCTACTCATCCCATTCAATTAGATTTGTTTCCCTAACTGGATTTTCGCTATCTTTAGGGATTCGGAAGGTTTTGATTTCTGAAGGTTTAAAGGATGCCTTAAAGGAACGATTAAATTTCGGCAAAGTGATTTCAACTTCGGCTGCGACTTTATTCGTTTCATAAGCGCGAATAATCAAATCTTCATTGTCTTCTGCTTTCTTGATGGCGCTGATAAGCACATGATTTGCACCACTTACGTTCACATATGAATCTGTTAGTGGTAATGAACCTTTGTGGAAGGTTTCAATAATAGATATTGGTTTGCAATTCAATTCCGCTGCTCTTTTCACTGTTTCCGCATCTTCCCAGCTGCCTTCATGTGGAAGTAACGAGTATTCAAAGCGCTGGATTCCTTGGTCGATAAACGTATATTCCCCGTCCTCTTTTGGAACAAGTGGATCATGATGGGCATAAATTGGACTGCGTAATACCGTTAAAGAAAGCTCCTTATTGTGGATACTGTAACTATATTTTGCGTCATTCATCAAACTCAAACCATATACACCTTCGTGGTTTGGACGAACACCCGTTACATCCACCCAGCTTTGACCCGGTTCCTCTTCGCCATTATGCTCCCGCTCGATTGTTCCATATGGAATTTCATATGTTTGTTTCCTAAAGATTGAATTGATTGGGAAAACCAGCTTCAACATCTTGAACTTTTCGCGCCAATCAACAGTAACATTCACATCAATCTGGTCTTTCTCTTGATACATGGTGAAGTCCTGAATCAATATAGAGCGCCCGTATTCACTTTTCACCCGAATCACAGATTTAACTGGACCATGCTCTGCTAGGTAAATCTTCGTCGCTTTAAACTCGCCTAATATATCGTTGAAATGGAGGGTATCATGGCTCCAAGTATCTGTTTTGTCATTCAGGACCATCGGTATTGCAGCAGGACCCGAAAAAACTTCATGTTCTACTTGTTTATCAAAAAGACTCTTAATCCAACCGGTTTCCGGATCAAACTCGATTCTAAAACGGTCGTTTTCCATGGAGTATTGGCTTACATTAATTGGTTCACCCACTGGTGTAACGCTGCTTAGTTCTGTATAAAGCTTGTACACACGATATCCCATGGCCGGTAAATCAGCTAAAAAGTTTAATCGCCAGCGTCCCCCTGCGGTTGCTTGTGACTGTACGGTTTGAAATGGAACAGCATTGCCTTGATCATCCACTAAAACAGAGGTTGATTTAAAGCCGCCAATTTCAATTTCTACATTCACTTTGCTCTCCCATGCATGTGGGTTAAAGACAACAATTGGTTTCATTCTTTCATCTTGTTCGATATCGATTTTCCATGAAATCGATTGAACTGCATTATTTAAAGCCCGGTCAGCAATCGCGATTGCTTCACCATATAAATTCCTTGCATCTTCATAGGCAGGCTCAATACTCGTACCTGCTAAAATATCATGAAATTGATTAAATAAGATATTTTTCCAAGCCCGTTTGAATTCAACTGGATACGGTTGTCCTGTTAACCAAGAAGCTAGGGCCGAATATTTTTCAGCTGTCATCACGATATTTTCTGCTTTACGATTGTATTGTTTCACACCAGAATGGGCAGCATAGCATCCGCTTGCATGGTGCTGTAGATCATCATGAACAACAGGTAAATCATTTGTATTTTTCATTTTTTCAAAATATTCTTCAGGTGTTGAGATTATTAGATTAGGAAGACTGGCATCCTCATTTAACCGATAGATACTCTCAATGTTTTCCTTCGTTGGTCCGCCGCCATGGTTTCCAACTCCATAGAAAATCATCAGGTCATTGACGTTGCCTTTGAACTCACCTTTACTTCGATGGACAATTCGATCAAGCTCTTTGCCCCATGAATTATATTCCTGCATAATTCGGAAAGCCAATACACGTGTGCCATCATCTGATTCCCACCAAAAGAGCCTGCCAGGAAGACCTTTTTCATTTGGTGCAGGCCGCATAAAAACGTAAGAGTCCATTCCGCTTTTCTTTAGAATTTGTGGAAGCATGCCGTGATGACCAAAACTATCAACATTGTAGCCAACACGAGCTGTTACACCAAATTTCTCTTGAAAATAACGCTGGCCGTATAGACCCTGTCGTACAAACGATTCACCATTAGGGATATTGCAATCTGGCTGAATCCACCAGCCTCCAACCATTCGCCAGCGCCCTTCTTTAACCCGTTCTTTGATTTCAGCAAACATATCCGGATCATTTTCTTCTACCCATTCAAACATCGCTGCTGAACTACAGGTGAAAATGAAATCCTCATATTCTTTCATTCGGTCCAAGGCTGAACGAAAAGTGGCTTTTGTTTCTTGGAAACCCTCTTGCCATTGCCAAAGCCAAACTGGATCTAGGTGAGCATTACCAATCATATGAAATGTTTTATCTTTCATTTCCTAAAACCCCAATCTGTTGAGTTCTTTGTGTTATTGGTTGAAATGACTTGCTTTGTTATCACTTAATAAAAATTGAGTAATTTTTTCTGATACTGTTTCTTCTACTGCATCTTGACCTGCCTGCAATTCATCTAATGTTAATAGCTTACATTCAGCATTGGTCATTCTTTCTTCTAGTCCGATTGCTTTTAACAAAGAAAGCTCTAGGTCAGTAGCAATATTCACTTTACTTACTCCGCCGTTTGGAAGTTGAAACGCTTTTTGAACCATTTCACTTGGTACACCGGAACCGCCATGAAGGACTAAATGTACAGGTGTTAACTCACGAATCGCACTTAAACGGTCATAATCAACCTTTGGTTCACGAACCATGTACACACCATGTGCTGTTCCGCATGATACCGCTAACGCATCGACACCTGTTTGTTTAACAAATTCTGCCGCTTCGATTGGATCTGTATATAATTCTTCATCTTTATCAGTTTCAATAAAATCAGTTGTACCAATCATGCCAAGTTCTGCTTCTACCGAAACTCCTTTTGCATGGGCATATTCTACTACCTCTTTTGTAATCTTTACATTTTCATCAAATGCTTTTTCTGAGGCATCAATCATAACAGATGTGAAACCTGCTTCGATTGCATCCTTAATGACTTGTAATTCCTTCGTGTGATCTAAATGTAAAACAACGGGTACAGTAATTGCTAAAGTTTCTAATTGTTTATAAAACTCACCGGCAAATTCAAATGGTGTAATCCCATAACGTTCTAATTCTTTTTGTGAGATTTGAACAATTAGTGGTGAAGCAGTTTTTTGTCCTGCTTGTAAAACTGGCTTAATCATTTCTGTATAACGTGGTGAAAACGAGCCGGTTGCATACTGAAATTTTTCTGCCATTTTTAGCGCTTCGGTTAATGGGAGTACATTTGTTGGTTTTACTTGATTCATCATAATCATTCCTTTTATTTTATTGTTTGTAAGGTGTCTTTAACTGCTTCAATACCTAACTCAGGACTCGTTACAAATTGGCGCTGCTCATCTATCGGAAAAGTTGATACAACCCTTGCCATTGATGCTTGAGCTAGTACGACGATATCTACTTTTTTTGCTAATTCACGTAACGCTGCTGTCAAGTCGTTATCATGTCCTGCTTTATCATTCGCCATTAATTTCTGATAGGCGGATGCAACTAGAATAGGTTCAAACTCAACTGCTTTCTTTTTCTGTGCTGCTTTTTGTTTTAACAATTCTAAGGTCGGTTTTAGCGTGGTCTCCAAAGTTGCTGCAACCCCGATTTTTGTAGCAGCATTTACTGCATAATCTGCCATCGCATCATCAATGCGGACAATTGGAATCGTTATTTTTGGTTGAGTTAAGGAAACAAGTTCACCTATTGAAGAACAAGCATTCAAAATACAATCAGCACCTTGCCCTTGTGCAACCTTCGCATAACTTTCCCACCGTTCAGCAATTTCTTTGATATTCCCGCCATTTTTACTTAGTTGCGGCAAAATGGAATCATCGACTATATTGATAATTTCACAATCTCCTAGCATTTTATTTGCTAGTTCTTTTAACGACTCAACTGTAACGGGAGTCGTATGGATAATCGCCAGTTTCTTTTTCAATTCGTTTCCCTCCTGTCAAAATTAGGTCTGCTATTTCTGCAAGTTCCACCGTTATAAACACAACTAACCATCAGGGAATCCCAGGATGGCTAATTGATTTTTCAACTTAATTTAGCTGCAAATCGCTGTTAAATGCTAACGCCTCCTGAGCAGCATATAGCACTAAACCAACACACCAGGAATGAGATAGAGTTAACATCATTCCCTTCGGCTGAAAGCAATTTGTATTATAAAAACGCTCCGTGACCATCCCTTTATAGGCATTAAAATCACCATCTTGTCTGGCAATAAATTGCAAGAAACAAGCGATATGATCTCGCGTTCGGTCCAAATAATAGGAATCATCCGTATATTTCCATAAACGCAGCATTTCTGGAACACAAAACAGTCCATAATTGTGTAAATGTTGATTCGATGGTGATGCTTGATCTGCACCGCGAGAACGGAAATCATAGTGATGCAGGAAGGAATGCTCTGGAAATGCTAGATTATACGTCCAACGAAACGTCATTAACCAATCCGCAGCCGATTTGGCAAGCTTTAACCATTTTTCATTTTTATCATTTTCATAGAGTAATACATAGGCTACCACAGCATTATAAGCATCTTCGGATGTTGGTGTGAGATGTACATCCTCTGGTGCACCATAGATGTATTCATCCACCACAAATCTTTCATAATAATGTCCAGCCTTTTCTGCTGCGGAACGGTATGTCTCTTCTTCAAAGAAAGTGCTTCCTTCTAGTAAGGAGGCAATCCATAAAATACCGCCTGCTCCATCCCATTCCTCAATGTCTCCTGTTTCACAGTGATAGTAGGATCCAAAATTGCCATCATCCCGTTGATGATTGACAGCAAAGTTAAGATTGGATTGAACCGCTTTTTCCCACTCAGGATGCTTAAAACCAGCCTGCTTTTCGAAGTTCAGGGCACGAACTAAGAATAGGGTCGCTTCTGAAATGGTTCTTGCTTGCAGCCAAGTGTTTTTAGGATTCCAGCCCGTTCCCCAGCCTTTTCCTAATACCCATGACGCCCAAAACGTCCCACTTGGAGCTATCGCAGAAGCAATATTATTCATGACATCGATAGCAGCATCGACATACTGTTGAATCCCTTTATTTCTCCCGTATGTAAGTAATGCATATGCATACGGTACGCCACTTACCCAGCCAACATGCATATGGGGCCGATCTCCCAAACCTTTTACATTGTTGTTAAACTCGCGATCGAAGGCGGCGGTTTCTGCTAGAATGCTATGTTCAGGCATATAATGCCAACGATATAAGCCATGTGCGGTTAATTCTGCTGCTTCTTCAAGTCCCATCCACGGATTTAATCCATACTCTTGCTGATGTTGCTTATAGATTTCTCGCACGAAAGGATCATAGGAATGTAAATCAGCTGAGCCTGTATAGATTTTCACTCGCAAAGTGATCATTTCACCTGGTTTAAAGGTATATAGAGAAATATCCTTTGGCTCAGGAATGGGTTGCCCAACAAATGTGACCGGTTCCTCTTTGTAAGGAAAATTGACCCAAATGGAAGTTTCACATTCATTTCCTTTAAAACCTAAGCCTGTCAACCCAAGTGCAGACATTTCCTCCACACAAAAAGCTCCACACATCTCATCATTCCAAGCAAAAACTGCTGGGAGTGCCGCACGGTCCGATCGAAAGGACCAGTGATCAGATACCATTTCTTCATGATTGCCATCACGGTAATCATATCTTGGGTATTGCCGCGTATTATGCTCAAAGCGATTTTCTTTGTAAAAGGCACCTGGGATCATCCAAGTCGGCTTTCCGTTTCCTACTAATTCAGCTTTAAACTGTAATCCAAAATCCCCTGAAACTTCCTGGTTGTACCTAACGTTTAAGTCGACTTCAATAAAATGACTGCCATCCTGGACAGGTTTCCACTCAGATTGAACCGAGAATAGCTCTCCTTTGCCCGAAACGTGGAAGCTGTCATCAACCTGATTGGTTTCTGTTATTTTGATTTCCTCTACCGTCTGTTCACCGTTATAGATTTCAAGCAATGATGACAGTTTTAGAAAAGCATTATTGCTCTTTCGTTCTGACGAATACACTTCAATTTCATTATGATGAAGGTTAATAAAAGTACTCAATGAAATCACACCTTTAATTTGTAAAATTCAATCAGGTTGTCTCTAAAAATTCGCTGTGCAAACTCAACCGCTTCACTTTCTGTTAACATATGGTCTTGTACTTTTTCGACTAAAACGTCTCCTACAATCTTACGGGCAAGCTTCTGATGAGCATAGGTTCCTTCAATAAAATTGTAATCTCCTCCAAAACCAAAAATCTTTGTTTGAGGAACCATTTCAATCATTTGGTGCAATATTTGTTTCGCAATTGTAGGCGAAAGGATATACACCCATGTAAAATCTGCATATACATTCGGATAGTTTTTCACAATGTTCAAATATTCTTGGTGGTAAGGAATTCCGCAATGTAACAAAACAAATTTCGCATCAGGATAAGCAAGTAATAGCGGAATTAAGTCAGAAACCTTTGAGTTTGTAATAATATTGCCATTCTCTGAAACACTGGTTTCATGATGTCCTGTATGAATCTGAATCGGTAAATCATTTTTTATTGATCCTTGGATAATATGATGAATCAAGTAATCTTGTAAAACAATCGCTTCCTGTTGCGACATTGGCTCGTCTAAAAACGAAGAAAGTAAGCGATTAAAACATTTTTCCGCTTCATAAAATGTTGGTTTCGACGATTTAAGCGTTCTCCAATAGGCATGTCCGAGCTTTGTGGCAACCATCCCTTCAGAGACAAATTTATTTAATAAGGCATCGACAGCATGAAGATAATTCTGGAATGTATGTACAGTCACTCCAGAATGTTTTTCAATTACCTGTATATCCTTAATTGTTCTCAGTTTATATGCGTAGTCCATGAACATGACTGGACGAAAAAGAGAAAAATCAACATTCGTCGTAAAAGCTAGTGTAATAGCTAAATCTATTCCCGATTTTTCCTGTAACACCTTCGGATACCATTGATCGTCATTTGTAGCCGCTATAACCTTTTCATTTAAGGCAAGTATGCTATTAACAGACCATTCTTCCATTCCATATAAGTCCTGTACAGCTGTATTTAAAGTACGTGCATAAGTTGTATTTTTTGTTTTTTGATAGAAGGTTAAAAATCGCTGAGCTTTCTCTTCATCACTTAATGGTGAATTCTTGTTTAAGATTCCGCGTTTCATTCCAGCCGTTATAAAGTCTGACTCTAAATAATGAAGAAGACCAAAAAAATCCACTTTATTTTTCTTCCGAATTTCTACCGGATCAATGTGTTCATGGCCATCGATAATGCGAATTTTTTTAATTTCTTCATGGATACTACTCATTGTACTGCTCCTCTCAAAGATGAAAAGATGACTTAAAAAATTCACCCCTTTCTTCCCACTCAGAATCGGTTTTAAATCCACGATTTTGAGTGGGAGGGCTTCCCTTTTATTTTTAAGCCATCCTTAACTCTTACAACTTGCTAATTAATCAACCTTAAGTTCAGGGAAAGAGTTCTGTACTTCTTTTTGGAATTTTTTAATCACTTCATCAATGTCCGCATTATCTTTGATTCCCTGTCCTGCTACTTTTCTCCACTTACTTAACACTTCTTCGCCATACTTGTCTGTCTTAGTTCCAGGAATTTCTTTCACCATTTCGTAATAAGGCTTTAAAATATTTTGCTCGCCAAACATTGGAGTTTTGAATGTTTCTAAGTTCTTTTCATATACAGTTAATAATCCTGGCATGTTTCCTGTTGCTTCTAGGTTGTGCTGCTGCCATTCTTCACCTGCAATGAATTCAATAAACTTATAAGCTAACTCTTTATTTTCTGACTTCTCATAGATAGAACGATATGTTCCACCCATGTAGAATCCTTTTGGAGTTTTCGCTACACCGAATTTATCCTTTGCTGCATCATCTTTGTTATCAACCATGAAACCTGCCCATGCTGGCATTGCATTTAATACAACACTTCCATCATTGATGGCATTTCCCCAGCCTGCTGAGAAGAATTCAAGCTTTGCATCAACATCATTATTAAAGATTTCTTTTTGAATTTCATAATTCTCTTTCCAGCTATCATCGATCGTTAATTTTCCATCCTTCACCCAAGGCTTGGCGTGATTGGCTTCAACGTTGTAAACATCACCATAATGGGAAATTAAATGAACTTGACCGTTGCTTTCTTGATTCACTTTCTTACCTAATTCAATAATCTTGTCCCATGAATCAACCATTGCGCTGATTTCGTCTGGATTGTCTGTTCCTAAGTATTTTTTAGCATTTTCTTTGATATACCAAAATCCACCTGGTGAAGAGTGGTCAGAAATCGCTCGTACATCACCCTTACTATCTCTGCCTAATGCTTGTACATATGGAACGTAATCCTTAACAAGATCTTCTGCACCCATATCAGATAGGTTCGCTGCATACTTAGAATTAATAAACTTGTCAATATAGGCTCTTTCTAAGTCAAAAATATCAGGAACATCTTTACCGGACTGGAGTACGTTCAATAGCTTTGTTTGATATTGATCGCCAGGGAAGATTTTCACTTCAACCTCTGCATCTGGATACTTTTTCTCAAATTCTTTGGCCATATCTTCAACTTGTCCAAAGAATGTCCAGATTGTTAATTTACCTTCGACTTTATTGCTATCACCTTTTTTATCATCAGTAGCATTTGTATTTTCACTGTTGGAACATCCTGCAAATAATGCTAGAACAAGAACAGAAGCTAATAGGATAGAAAGCCACTTTTTCATATAGATGTACAGCCCCTTTTTTGGTATAATTAATGTCTATTGTTTTTCTTATCGTTCTCTTTTAGTGCCTAAGACCGTCAATTCTTTCACACTTAATCGAGTTTGATAAGTTCTGTATTCTTCAGTGATGGATGTTACCATCCTTTCACTGAAGTTTTTTTTATCTATTTTCCACATCACCCCCATTAAGTTTGAGAAGGATTATCCTTTTAATGCTCCTGCTGTAACTCCGCTGATAATCTTCTTAGAAACCATTGAGAAGAAAATTAATATTGGGATAACTGATATAACAATTCCCACATACATGGCTCCAAAGTCTGTTGAGAACTGTGATTTTACCATCGCAATCATAACTGGCAGCGGTTGCAATTCATTATCAAACAGGACAATCATTGGTGTTAAGAAGTCATTCCACTTTCCAATAAACGAAAAGATCCCCAAAGTTGCGAGCGATGGCATTAGCAATGGCAATACTAAACGATGGAAAATTTTTAACTCACCGCAGCCATCGATTCTTCCTGATTCTAGAATTTCTGTTGGGATACTAGAATCACACATTTGCTTCATAAAGAAGATACCAAATGCATTCGAAATGGATGGAAGAATGAGCGGCCAATAGGTGTTTAACATTTGGAAGCTATCCATCAACTTGAAAAAACCAATAATACCTAACTGCCCCGGAATCATCATCGTCCCTAACACAGCAAGGAAAAGAATATTTTTATATTTGAAGTTATATTTTGAAAACCCATAACCTGCTAATGCCGAGAAATATAAGTTCAATACAGTTGAAGTAACCGTAATAACCACGGTATTTGCAAAACCTCTCCAAATTGGCACGGTATCAATTAAACGTTTATAGTTCTCAATAAACTCACCGCCAGGAACGAGTAGCAGCTTCCTTGCAATATCTGAATTTGCGTGAGAAGAAGTGACCATCATACTGTAAAAAGGCAGCAGACAGGTGAAGGCAACTGCAATCAGCAAGAAGTATACTGCAAATTTGCCTAAGAATATTTTTGCATTAAACTCTTTTTTTATTTTCCTTTTGCTAAAGGAAATACTTTTTTCTACAACACTATCATTAGCTTTCATAAGGATCCCCTTTCATTCCAAGCTGAAAGTCTCCTACTTTTCTAAAGTAAAAAGATATTTTACTGTTCAACTTTGTTCATTTTTGAAAACTTCATTGTAATTAATGAGAAGAACAAGATGATAATAAAGATTGCATATGCAATTGCTGCTCCGTAACTATAATCAAAGCGCTGGAAAGCGGTTTGGAATAAGTACATCACCATCGTCAGTGTCGAATTATCCGGTCCATTTCCAAGCATCAACGGCGCATCAAATAATTGAAGACCACCGATAACGGATGTAATAAACGTAAATAATAGTACCGGTCTTAATAAAGGCAATGTTATTTTTGTTGCAATATCCCATTTTGAAGCACCATCTACTCTAGCAGCCTCATACAATTCTTCTTGAATCGATTGAAGACCAGCGATAAATACTAGCATATTGAATCCAAAGTATTGCCACATAATCACTCCTGCAACAATAAACCTTGAAAGCCAAGGGCTATTAAACCAGTTTACTGGGTCATCAAAAAGCCCAATTCCCATCAAAAATTTATTAACACTTCCTGTTTGCCAATCAAACATTAAGCTGAACAAAACTCCTAGTGTGACAGGTGTTACAATATTAGGGAAATAGAACACAGCGCGAAAGAAATGCTTCCCTTTAATAAATTTTTCGTTCAGGATCATGGCTAACGCCAAAGCAAGGATCAATTGCGGAACGATCGATAAAATCCAGATGATTAATGTGTTTCCTATCGCCTTAAAAAAGAATGTATCTTGGAGTAATCGTGAATAATTATCTAATCCTACAAACACGGGGTCTGAAAACCCATCCCACTTCGTAAAGCTTAAATAGAGTGAGAAAATAATAGGAACTAAACCAAAAATAAGAAATGTAATGAAGTATGGAAGCACAAAATAGAATCCATATTTTGATTTATTAATAGAAGAACTTCTCATGTTTTCACAGCCTTTTAAACTTTTTTGTCCACCTTTTCCTATTTTTCTTTGGATTTTTCGATGTATTTGAGTAAAGTTTATTAATCTAGAAACTTGACTTATTTTAAAGTAGAAATCGGTTCGGATATCTTCCTGCATGAGTCACGGATAATTAATTCAGGTTTTAAAAGATGGCGTTTTGCTGGGTACTCTTCTCCAGTTTCCATCCTATTAAATAATTCCGTTGCTGCTTTCATGCCCATTTGCATAAATGGCTGTTTTACTGTCGTTAATGATGGATATACCCAGCTCGCCAAAGTGATGTCGTCAAAACCCGTTATCGAAAAATTAGTTGGAACATGATATCCTCGCTCTTGAAACGCTCTTAATGCCCCAATTGCTGTTTCATCATTGGAAGCAACAACCGCAGTGAAATCTCCGTCAGCAAGTAACTGATTCATTGCATGATAACCACCCTCATTCGACCAGTCAGTAGTAACAATCCAGCTTGGATTGACTTCTAATCCTAGTTGTCCGATTGTTTCTAGATAACCTGTTAAGCGGCATTTTGTTGCCGCAGCATCCTCTGGCCCTGATATATAGGCGATTTTTTCGTGTCCAATACGATGTAGGTAGCGAACAAGTTCAGCAATACCGTAATAATTATCAACATCTACCGAAATGACATTCGGAACACCCGCGGAATCTCCAAAAACGACAACTGGGAAACCAGCTTCTGCTATTTCAACTAATTCTTGTTTGTCTCTTTTACTGAAGCTAATCATAATGATTCCATCAACATGTCCTTCAAAAAATAAATTTTGAAAGTATGACTCCTTATATTTATTTGAGGTCATACTGTAGAACACACAATTAAAACCTTTTTCCTTCGCTACCTCTTCAATTCCCCTGAATATGGATGGATAAAAAATGTTCGTAATACTGTCAACCACAATACCAATGGTTTGTGTTTTACTTCTAACTAATCTTCTCGCATTTTCATTACGGTGATAGTTCAATTCCTTTATCGCCTTTTTTAATGCCTCTTCTGTTTCCTTTTTTACTGGTAAACCATTCAAATAACGAGAGACAGTGCTTTTTGATGTATTGGCAAGTTTAGCCACATCTTTGATTGTAGGATTCATTATTGCCCTCCTCTCCTTTAGTTTAATATTTTCCCTTTCCACAAGTAGGAACGTTCCCAAAATTGACGAAACCGATCCATTCCGATAATTAAACACTGTTGCTCAACTACTATCCTCAATCCTAGTAGAATAATACTCTTTTTTTAGGAAAATTCACAAAATGAAAGAAAAGAGTTACTACTACACAAGGATTAGAAACCGTTTTCAATTAACAAAAAAAATTTTAACAACGTAATAATATAATTATCATGGTAACTCAGTAGGATACTGCTCGTACCCTACTAAGAAATTCGGGAACGTTCCCAATTAAGTGTAAGAATTATTTGTCTATTTAAATTTTATGGTGTATCTATACTTTTGTCAAACAATTATTCGACTTTCTATTAAAATATATCCGATCAATTTATTTCTATAGCTATTTTCCAGGATTCTGAACTATCTTCTTCATACTAGCGATCGTCGGATACACATACCACATCCAAATATAACTAACGATACTGCCGCTAAAAAATAGGAACAGCGCAGGTACTTTCATGAATATAAAATAGATGGCATAATTAGCGTGGTAATTCGATTAATAAGTCCATACAAACTTTTCGTATTCATTCGACTCATTCTTTATCGTGAAACCGAAATTACTTCCATTCACCCTCATGGTTAAAAATATTTACCTTTTGATTTTTTACCGCATTCTCCGCAAACAAATACATCGCAGCTGACCACGATTGGCCTGCAAATCCCATCGGACGCCCTGATTCACCATGAAACCATTCATTAAATTCCCACTCCGCTTTCTTACCTGCTTTATTCATGTTTGCTAGTTTTCCTAATTGATACTCCGCCTCCTCAAATCTTTTCGCTTGAATGAGTGCAGCGATATAGAAACCGCCAATGAAAGGCCATGAGCCACCATTATGATAATGATGCGGCAAATTAAGATTGCGAACCCGATAATAGTCACGCCAATCCTTTTCACCTTCGCGAATAGCAGGATATAAGGCTTGTACCGGAAATGGTTCATTGATCCCACAACCCTGGATATAATCGAGGATTTTATTGGCTTTTTCTTGATCCGCAACCCCAAAAACGATTGCTAATAAATTGCCAAGCGTATCAAACCGGTCTGCATAATCACGAAATCCCATATATGGAAGATAAAATGGTCTTTCCACAAGTTCTGTTTCCACCCTCTTAATGGGATAAAGCCATTCTTTTCGCTCCTTTTTAACCCAGTCCATTTTTTCCTGATTTTCTGGCGTAATCCACAATAGAATATTAATCTTCTTTTTGACATCTCTTGCATTTTCATAATAGTAACTGGAAGGAAGGTTTAATGCATCTGCCATATGGCCCATACACTTCCATGCTGCAGCATATAAAACATTATCGAAAAGGACATTGTATCGGTTTGCAAATAAATCCGCCCAGTCCATCGCTTCGTGGACTTCTAGTAAGCCACATTCATTTGAATCTTGGTAGCGTAACCAAAGCAATGCTTTTTCTAAATTCCCCCACCATTTTTTTAAAAATTCCTTGTCATTCGTTTCCATATAGTATGAGTAATGTCCAATAATATACCAAAGGTTACCATCCACACAGCCTGCATGAATCGAATCTTCAACAGCTTGTCCTTTCACACTCTCATCATTGAGCTTCCCGCCATGGGCGATTAACGCAGGATCTGCTACATTTGGAAAACCAACATTATGAGGGATTTTTCCTAATTCACTTTGAAATCGTCCCAAAGTTTCCAATGAACTACGATGAATGCTTGGACCCATATCATCCTGACATACAAGAAGACCTAGTCCACAAATCATACTATCCCTTGCCCAAACCTGTTGATAGGCGGTACTTGAGCCGAGCAGTCCGAGCTCCCCGCCATTTTTGAGTAGTATTTTTTCAGCTTTTTCTCTGCCCAATTCTACTATATTTTCTACCATATCAGTCTCTCCCAACTGGATTTTAGTTACATATTTATTTCCTTGCTTTTAAATCTATTAATCTAACAGAGATTAGTTCTTCATACAGTCACCAAGGATTTCTCAAGATCTTCGATTAAGTTCGTTTCCTTAATTTGCTCCTCGGGATTTTTCGGGATGGATAACGTTTTAATTTCAGATGGACCAAATTGCAGTTCAATCTTCCTACCCCAATTCTTCAAATCCACGTTGACTACTGTTTCTTCGTTATGGGCTTCATAAAGACGAATAATTAAATCATCATGATTTTCAGCCTTTTTTAAAGCAGAAAGAATAATATTCGGCTGGTCAATCTCAATAAATGAATCCTCTTGAGCTAAAGAACCTTTATGATAGGTTTCCACAATGAGCTGCGGCTTTTGATTCAGTTCTAATGCATGTTTAACCGTTTCGGCTTCTTGCCAGCTATTTTCATGTGGCAGCAATTGATAGGTAAAAGTTTGAATCCTTTGATCAATAATCGGATAATCCTCGTCCGGATCTGGTACGAATGGAGCATGATGGGCATAAATTGGGCTTCTTAGAACCGTTAAATTGATACTATTTCCACTTACATCGACACCATATTTTCCGTCATTAAGAAGACTTAAACCATATATATCTTTCCTTTGTTTGCTAATTGTGCCTGTTACATCAATCCAATTTTGCATTGGCTTTTCATCTCCGTTTGCCTCGCGCGAAGCATGCCCAAATGGAATCTCAGAAGTTGCATGCCGTTGATTAAAGCTTACTGGAAACTTGAGTTTTAACGTTTGGTAACTTTCTTGCCAATTTACTTTCACTTTCACTTCAATCTTATTTAACTGTTTGTACATGATAAAGTCCTGGACAATAGTGGATGATTGAAACTTAGACGTGACCCGAATAACCCCTTTTACAGGACCTTCTTCCAGCTTTTTAATCCGGATTGGCTTGAAGACTCCGGCGATTTCATCAAAGCGAAGTTTCCCATGTCCCCATGAATCGGAAGAATCAATCATGACATAAGGGATAGCTGCGTCACTCTTGAACACTTCGATTTCCTTCTCTTTGTCGAATAAACTGCTGATACCACCAGTTTCTTTATCAATTACTAGCTTGAAGCGGTCGTTTTCCATTTCGTGATCGGTTACTTTTACAGATTCAAACTCTTTTGTCGGCTTAACCGCACGAAGTTTATACGTGCTATATCCTAATGGTGGAAGTTCAGCCACAAAGGCAACTCTTTTTCGATTCGGTACTTTCGCGACAGAATCAATGATTTGGCAAGGCACTTCATTTCCATTAACATCTTCAATAATAAATTCTTGTGGCAATAAATAATTCACAAAAAGCCCATACTCAATTTCAACATTTACCTTTACCGGCCATGAATGAGGATTAAAGATGACCATTGGCTTCATGTCTTTTTCTTCTTCGATATCAATATTCCAACTTAACGATTGGAGGGCGTAATTCATATTTCGTGATGCAATACTGATCGACTCGCCAAATAAATCTCTAGCATCATCATATGCTTCTGAAATGCTTGTCCCCGCTAAAATATCGTGGAACTGGTTAAATAAGATTCCCTTCCAAGCCTGATTCATGTCTTCTGGATACGGTTGACCTGTCGTCCAGTTGGCAACCGAGGAGAACTTCTCAGCCATTAAAGTGAGATTTTCAGAATATCGATTTAGCTTTTTTACTTCGGAATGAACAGAATAACAACCAATCGCATGATGGTGCAGATCGTCATGGACAACCGGAAGAATATCCTTAAACCTCTCTACATGGTCAAAAAATTCATTCGGTGAACTAAAAATAAGATTGGTATCTTCCATCGATTGGTTTAATTTTTTAATAATCTCGATATTTTCCTTTGTCGGCCCGCCGCCATGATTACCAACACCATAGAAGCACATTAGATGATTGAAAGAATGCTTAAGTTCATTTTTACAATGCATGATGTGATTTTCTAGATGGTCAAAGGTGCAATATTCAAAGGGAATGCGAAACGCTTTTACCCGAGAACCATCTTTGGATTCCCATAAAAACAACCTGCCCGGCAGCCCTTTTTCCTCTGGACCTGGTCTCATAAATACATAAGAATCCATGCCGGATTTCTTTAAAATTTGTGGCAGCATTCCATTATGACCAAAGCTGTCAACATTGTAGCCAACAGTGGCGGTGACCCCAAACTTTTCTTTAAAATAGTTCTGGCCGATCAGCCCTTGTCGGACAAATGATTCACCACTTGGAATATTACAATCCGGCTGAATCCACCAGCCGCCACAAATAATCCATCTGCCTTCTTGAATTCTTTGCTTGATTTCTTGAAACATTTTTGGATCGTTTTTTTCTATCCATTCATAATACGCAGCCGAACTTGAAGTAAAAATAAAATTCTCATATTCTGTTAGACGATCGAGTGCTGAACGAAATGTTGCCTTCACTTCTTGAAAACCTTCCTGCCAGCGCCAAAGCCATACGGGGTCGAGATGTGCATTTCCGATCATAAACATGTTTTTCATAGGTGATTTCCTCCAATTCCAATTTCCATCATCTCAATGGTAAAATTAAATAGTAACTCCTCTTAATTAAATGCAAAAAAGATCGTTGCCAAACGAGTTTGAAACCGCCTTCACAAACAAAAAAAAAAAAAAAATAGACTTACCTTATTTTTTGATTCATTATAACATTCTACTTTAACTTTGTGTATCCATTAAACTAAGTTTATGATAAAAGATATATCTTCCTTGGTGCGGCTGCATTCATCGTTAAGTACTTAAAAGACGGAGAGATTATTTTTAAAAGGTTAGGTGAGGCACAAATATCAATTGATATTTTATTATTAATGCTCTAAAAACTCAGCATCACACTGATGTTACAAATGTCTTGCTAGCAACCATCGATTCGTAAAAATAATTTAAAAGTTTTCTTGTATAAGTAGATTTCCTTTAAATATTAATTGACACTTCTGCTTTAGTGTAGTAAATTTTATAAAAAGTCTAAATATTATACTTTCTTATCAAGAGAGGCTGAGGGAATGGCCCTATGAAGTCTCAGCAACCTTCAATGATATTTTTCATTGAAAAGGTGCTAAGTCCTGCAAGTTTCTTGTTAACTTGTAAGATAAGAGGAATGACCTGCGCGCGTCGTGCATCCAAAAGTCTTCTTCTTATAGAAGACTTTTTTTGTTTATATAAAGGAGGATAAAGGCAATGGTGTATAAAATTGATACAAAGTTAGCTCAAATTGGAAATAGAAGTGATACGGTGACAGGCACCGTAAATCCTCCTGTTTATTTTTCAACAGCCTACCGTCACGAGGGGATTGGACAATCTACAGGATATGATTACACAAGAACAGGTAACCCAACCCGCCAGCTTCTAGAAAAGGCGATTGCGGATTTGGAAGGTGCTGATCAAGGATTTGCCTGCAGTTCAGGGATGGCAGCCATTTTTACAATTCTTTCTCTTTTCGAGTCTGGGGACGAATGGATTGTGAGTGAGGACTTGTACGGAGGAACGTATCGTTTACTAGAGAAGGGCTTTAAAAAATGGGGCTTAAAGACCCAATATGTTAATACTTGTTGTCCGGAAGAGATTGAAAGAAAGATTACTCCTCAAACCAAGGCGATTTTTCTAGAAACTCCGACTAACCCGCTTATGCAGCAATCGGACATTGCGGCAGTGTCAAAAATTGCAAAAAGCCACGGAATTATTCTGATTGTTGATAATACGTTCTATACTCCGCTTCTCCAACAGCCAATCTTGTTAGGCGCGGATATTGTCATTCATAGTGCAACGAAATATTTAGGCGGCCATAATGATGTCCTAGCTGGTCTGGTTGTTGCTAAAGGTAAAGAAATCTGTGAGGCATTGGCTTTTCATCATAATGGAGCCGGCGGAGTCCTAAGTCCTTTTGATTCTTGGTTAGTAATGCGCGGAATGAAAACTTTATCGCTAAGAATGCAAAGACATGAAAGCAATGCTAAGGCCATTGTCGAATATCTTTCTAACCATGATGGCATTACAGATGTTCTATACCCAGGAAAAGGCGGAATGGTATCGTTCCGCGTACAGGATGAAGCTTGGGTGAATCCATTCCTTCAAAGCCTTTCTCTCATTTCATTTGCTGAAAGCCTTGGCGGAACAGAAAGCTTTATAACGTATCCAGCAACACAAACACATGCTGATATTCCAGAGGAAATTCGAATTCAGTCAGGTGTTTGTAATAGACTATTAAGATTCTCTGTTGGACTTGAAGACCCAACAGACATTATTGAAGACCTTGAACAGGCATTAGCAAAATTAAAAGAAGGAGTGATTGGATAATGAGTTCAGAAAATTATCGTTTTGAGACCAAGCTCCTTCATAATCAGCATAAAGTCGATCCAGCCACCGGAGCAGTTAGCGTGCCCATCCAGCATGCTTCTACCTTCCATCAATTTGATATAGAAAATTACGGTAAATATGATTACGCTAGAAGTGGAAACCCTACGAGAGAAGCTTTAGAGGATGTTATTGCTGAATTAGAAGGCGGAACGAGAGGCTTTGCTTTTTCGTCAGGAATGGCTGCTATTTCAACAGCCTTCCTTCTGCTTTCCTCTGGTGACCATATCGTCATTACTGAGGATGTGTATGGCGGTACCTATCGAATGGTCACTCAAGTGTTGACTCGATTCGGGATTGAACATACCTTTGTAGATATGACTGATTTAGATCAAGTAAAAGAGGCGATAAAGCCAAACACCAAAGCATTTTATGTTGAAACCCCGTCAAATCCGCTATTAAAGGTGACGGATATCAAAGCCATTACAACTTTGGCAAAAGAAATCAACGCAATTACTTATGTAGATAATACATTTTTAACTCCTGAGTACCAGAGGCCATTAGAGCTTGGAGCTGATGTTATTCTTCATAGTGCCACTAAGTTTTTATCAGGACATAGCGATGTGGTCGCAGGTCTTGCGGTTGTAAAGGATGAAGAATTAGGCAAGAGACTGTACTCCCTACAAAATTCCTTTGGTGCTGTACTTGGGGTACAGGATGCATGGCTTGTGTTGAGAGGAATAAAAACCCTTCACGTGAGACTAGAACAATCACAAAAATCAGCCATTAAAATAGCAGAATATTTAGAGTCTCATCCGCTAATTGAAAAGGTTTATTACCCTGGACTTGAAAATCATCCACAGTACGAGCTTCAAAAGAGTCAGGCAGGCGGACCCGGGGCGGTTTTATCCTTTGAATTCACAAATGAACAAGCACTCCAAGTGTTTCTTTCAAATGTAAAAATACCTGTTTTCGCTGTAAGTCTCGGTGCGGTTGAATCTATTCTATCCTACCCTGCGAAAATGTCTCATGCAGCTATGCCGCAAGAAGAAAGAGAAATGAGAGGAATTAAAAACAGCCTCATCCGTTTATCCGTTGGCTTAGAGAATCCTGACGATTTGATTAAAGACTTCTCACAGGCGCTGCAACAGGTGAAAGAAAAACTATTGGTCTCGCAGTAAGGAGAATGATCATGACCTTTTTAGATAAATTAAAAAGCCAAATTTTAATAGGTGATGGTGCCATGGGCACCCTTCTTTATTCATTCGGTAAAGATAGCTGCTTAGAAGAGTTGAACCTTTCTCATCCGGAAAAAATTCAAGAGATCCATAAAGCATATATAGAAGCGGGTGCGGACGTCATTCAAACCAACACCTATGCTGCAAATTATCTAAAACTGCAGAGATACGGTCTCGAGGACTCCGTTAAAGCTATCAATAGTGCTGCCGTCCAAAATGCAAAATTAGCAGCACAACATGATGCTTATGTACTAGGGACAATCGGTGGTAACCGCGGGATAAAGCCTAGTACTTTATCAATTGAAGAATTAAAACGCAGTTTCCGTGAACAGCTGTATTGTTTATTACTAGAAGGCGTGGACGGGCTTTTATTAGAAACCTTTTATGATTTTGAGGAACTGGAGACGGTCCTAACGATTGCTCGAAAGGAAACAAAGCTGCCGATTATTGCCCAGGTGTCCCTTCATGAGCCTGGCATTTTACAAGACCAGACACCGATTAATGAGGCGTTTACCCGTCTTGAAAACCTCGGTGCAGATGTCATTGGTTTGAACTGCCGGCTAGGACCCCACCATATGTTAAAGACACTAGAGCAGATTGAACTGCCTAAACATGCTTACCTTTCAGCCTACCCAAATGCGAGTCTGCCAGCTTATACAGACGGTAAATTCCATTATGAGGGAGATGCAGATTATTTTAAAAAATCTGCCCGAAGTTTCCGTCAGGAGGGCGTTCATTTGCTTGGCGGATGCTGTGGTACGACTCCATCCCATATTCAGGCATTCGCAGCAGAACTAAAAAATAGCGTGCCTGTCACCGAAAAAGTAGTGAAATTTGAAACAAAGAAAATCATTATTGAACACGGTGCAGCAGCTAAAAGGGAATTCCAGCCTCTTGAGGAAATTGTTAAGGAACGACCATCGGTAATCGTAGAATTAGATACTCCTAGAAAGCTTGATACAACCAAATTTATGGAAGGTGCAAAGGCGTTGAAGGAAGCCGGAATCGATGCGATTACAATGGCCGATAACTCCTTAGCACAGGTAAGGATTTCCAACGAATCTTTAGGTTACCTTGTTAAACAAGAATTAGGAATGCGTCCACTCATCCATATTGCCTGCAGAGACCGAAATATTATTGGTTTACAGTCCCACCTAATGGGACTTCATACGCTTGGAATGCATGATGTTCTCGCAATCACCGGTGACCCTGCACGAGTTGGGGACTTTCCTGGTGCCTCCTCTGTTTACGATGTATCATCATTTGAGTTAATTCAAATGATTAAACAGTTAAATGAAGGCTTGTCATTCTCAGGGAAAGACCTCGGTCAAAAAACAGCTTTTAGTATTGCGGGTGCCTTTAATCCAAATGTCCGTTCAGTAGAAAAAGCAGTGAAACGTCTTGAGAAAAAAATCGAATACGGAGCAGATTATTTCATTTCACAGCCGGTTTTCTCTGAGGAAAAATTAATCGAAGTCTATGAACATACCAAACATCTAAATGCACCTATTTACATTGGTTTAATGCCTTTAACGGGCAGCAGGAATGCGGAATTCCTTCATAATGAGGTACCGGGGATTAAAATCGCTCAATCGATTAGAGACAGGATGGCAGCATTGAGTGATCAGCCATTACAAGCTGCACGTGAAGGAATTGAAATAACAAAATCTTTAATTGACACAGCACTTGATTTATTCAATGGAATCTATTTAATCACACCATTTTTACGTTATGAACTAACAACAGAATTAGCCATATATGCCAGACAGCGTGCAAGTCAAGTTAGGGGGAACAGCTATGTCGAAAACTCCATTTAATGAACAAATACACAAACGAATCCTAGTAATGGATGGTGCCATGGGGACCATGCTTCAGCAGGAGAATTTAACAGCAGAGGACTTTGGCGGTGAGCAATACGATGGCTGTAACGAGTATCTGAACTTAACAGCGCCTAATGTGATTGCCAAAATTCATCGTGAATACTTAGAGGCTGGAGCGGATATTATTGAAACCAATACCTTTGGGGCTACTAGCATTGTTCTTGATGAATACAATCTTGGCTTTAAGGCCTATGAATTAAATAAAATTGCCGCACAAATTGCAAAAAAGGAAACTGAAAAAATTTCTACTGCGGAATGGCCTCGGTATGTGGCTGGGTCAATGGGACCGACCACTAAGACGTTAAGCGTTACTGGCGGGACTACTTTCGACGCACTCACTGCCTCCTATGAAGAACAGGCAATCGGGCTGATTGACGGTGGCGTGGACCTTCTGCTTCTTGAAACAAGTCAAGATATGCTGAATGTTAAGGCAGGCTTTATTGGGATAAAAAATGCTTTTAGTAAAACTGGGAAAGTTCTCCCGCTAATTGTATCAGGTACAATTGAACCGATGGGCACAACGCTTGCTGGACAATCGATTGATTCGTTTTATATCTCCTTGGAGCATATGAATCCAGTTGCAGTCGGGCTGAACTGTGCGACTGGGCCGGAATTTATGCAGGATCATATCCGTTCACTTTCCAATCTTGCTTCTACTGCGATTATATGTTATCCAAACGCAGGTTTGCCTGATGAAGAAGGACATTATCATGAAACTCCAGAAACATTAGCGAAAAAGCTTGCTGACTTTGCGGCCCATGGCTGGTTAAATATTGTCGGCGGCTGCTGTGGAACCACGCCCGATCATATCCGGGCGATTTCAGAAGAAATGAAAAAGTACACACCACGCGAGGCACAACCTTCTGATTTCCATATGGTATCAGGGATTGAACCTTTTGTTTACGATGATCCAACGCTCCGTCCGATTATGGTTGGTGAACGTACTAACGTCATTGGATCTCGTAAATTTAAACGCCTCATTAACGAAGGGAAAATTGAAGAAGCTGCAGAGATTGCTCGTGCCCAGGTAAAAGGCGGTGCACATGTCATCGATATCTGTCTTGCAGACCCAGATCGTGATGAGCTTAGCGACATGGAGAATTTCATTCCAGAAGTGGTGAAGAAAATAAAAGTGCCGCTGGTTATTGATTCAACAGATGAGAAAGTAATCGAAAAAGCACTCAAGTATTCTCAAGGAAAAGCCATCATTAACTCGATAAACCTTGAAGATGGTGAAGAAAGATTCGAGGCAGTCGTTCCACTTATTCATAAGTATGGTGCAGCGGTCGTCGTTGGTACGATTGATGAGAAAGGTATGGGCGTTACAGCTGAAAAGAAATTAGAAATAGCCAAACGTTCTCATGACATTCTAGTCAATAAATATGGTTTGAAGCCACAGGATATAATTTTTGATCCGCTTGTTTTCCCTGTAGGTACTGGTGATGAACAATATATAGGATCTGCAAAAGCAACGGTGGAAGGTATTAAGTTAATTAAAGAACATCTTCCTAAGACACAAACCATTCTTGGTATCAGCAATGTATCGTTCGGTCTTCCGCCAGTTGGCAGAGAAATCCTAAACTCCGTATTTTTATACCACTGTACATTAGCTGGTCTTGATTATGCGATTGTTAACACCGAAAAACTAGAACGTTTCGCTTCTATCTCAAAGGAAGAAGTCCAATTAGCAGAGGATCTTCTTTTTAAAACAACAGATGAAACATTAGCAACTTTTACTGAATTTTATCGCGGTAAAAAGAAAGAAGCAAAAAGTACAATACCAGACATGAGTTTAGAAGATCGACTCTCTTATTATGTGATAGAAGGCACAAAAGAAGGCTTACTGGACGATTTGGCGCTAGCACTTGAAAATTATCCTGCTCCACTAGATATTATTAATGGACCATTAATGGAAGGTATGAAAGAAGTAGGAAGACTTTTTAATGACAATCAGTTAATCGTAGCTGAAGTACTTCAAAGTGCCGAAGTTATGAAAGCAGCCGTCTCTTATTTAGAGCCATTCATGGAAAAAGGAGATGTTTCTGCTTCAAAAGGAAAGGTCATCTTGGCAACTGTAAAAGGCGATGTTCATGATATTGGGAAAAACCTCGTTGATATTATCCTTAGCAATAACGGTTATGATGTCCTTGATTTAGGGATTAAGGTATCACCAACTGAATTGGTTCAAGCGATTCAAAAAGAAAAACCGGACATTGTTGGATTATCAGGACTACTGGTAAAATCAGCTCAGCAAATGGTGTTAACTGCACAAGATATGAAAGAAGCCGGGATCTCAACACCAATCCTTGTAGGCGGAGCTGCTCTTTCTAGAAAGTTCACCGATACAAAAATTGCAAAAGAATATGAAGGACTCGTTCTTTATGCAAAAGACGCTATGACCGGACTATCATTAGCAAATCAGCTTCAATCCCCAGAGGAACATGAAAAACTGATTGCTGAAAAAAATGAAAAGCTAGCTGCTTTAGATATACCTCGAGATTTACCAATTCGTTCAGCGGTATCTACTGCAGTAAAAACTAGACCATCTGTTTCAACAGAAGTTCCGGTTTTCACACCGATGGATACAAAGAAACATATCTTAAAAACATACTCTCTATCCCATATTGAGCCATATATCAATATGCAAATGTTAATCGGCCATCATCTTGGTGTAAAAGGAAAAATAGCAAATTTGATTGCTGCCAAGGACGAAAAGGCGATAAAAGTAAAAGAAGTTGTAGATGGACTATTAGCAGACGCTAAGAAAGAAAATTGGATTTTACCTGCTGCTGTTTATCAATTTTTCCCTGCTCAGTCCGATGGAAATAAAGTTTTCATTTATGATCCGGAAGAGCCTAATACTATTATTGAGACGTTTGATTTCCCACGTCAAGATTCTGCACCGCATTTATGTTTGGCTGATTTTATTAAATCCGTTGACAGTGGTGAAAAAGATTATGTTGGTTTCTTTACAGTAACGGCTGGAAGAGGAATCCGGGAAAAAGCAGATCAGTTAAAGGCAGAAGGACGTTTTCTTGAGAGCCATGCTCTGCAAGCTTTAGCGCTTGAAACAGCTGAAGGATTTGCAGAATTAATTCATCGTCAAATGCGTGACCGCTGGGGATTCCCTGATCCACTGACGTTTACGATGCAGGATCGTTTTGCTGCTAAGTATCAAGGACAGCGTTTCTCTTTTGGATACCCTGCATGTCCTGATTTAGAAGATCAGAAGAAACTATTTGCGTTAATTCATCCTGAGGAGATTGGAATCGAATTAACAGAGGGGTGCATGATGGAGCCAGAAGCTTCCGTGTCGGCCATGGTATTTGCCCATCCTGAGGCAAGATATTTCAATGTTCTAAGATAAATGAAGTCCGCGGATCAATTCCGCGGATTTTTATATTACTCCCAGAAAACCCATTAATAGCAAAGCATACCTTGACATTTCACTCTAAAGTCGATATAGTTACCTAGGTAAACAAAATGATTACCCAGGTAACTATTTATATTATATTTGGAGTGAACACATTTGACCAGCCACGCATTATTCCATACGCTGCATCAACTTTCTCGTCAATTGACCAATAAACTTAATGAAGCTCTAAAACCATTTGGATTATATAGTGCCCAATGGTCTGTTCTCTATGTATTACATACCAAAGGCTCACTAACTCAAAAAGAAATCTCTGAGTATTTGTTCGTCGAAGCGCCTCCAATGACTCGTACCATTCAACGGCTTGTTAAACAAGGGTATGTAAGACAGATACCAGGAAAGGACAAACGGGAGAAGTATATTCAATTAACGGAGCTAGCAGTAAGTGAATTTCCTAAGTGGGAGCATGCTGTTTCGGAATGTAATCAAACTTTATTAAATCACTTCCCCGAAAGTTCACAACAAGAATTATTAAAACTGCAAAGTGTTTGGTTAAAACAGCTTTTGTAAAGGAGTGAAAAAACATGAACAAACCTAAATTATGGACGAGGGATTTTATTAATATTTCCTTGAGCAACTTTTTCCTATTTTTAACTTTTTATATTTTACTCGTAACTCTGCCTATATACGCATTACAGGAATTTGAAAGCAACGCTTCACAAGCTGGACTCATGACAACTGTTTTTTTACTCTCAGCCATTCTTTCACGACCGCTTGCTGGACAATGGCTTGAGCGAGACAGCAATAAAAAAGTGCTTTTAACCGCACTTATTATTTTCGCTGCGGCTTCCCTATTATACTTCTTCCCCAAAACAGCAACAGGATTCCTAGTTATTCGTTTATTACACGGAGTGGGCTTTGGTATGGCCACTACCGCTGTAGGAGCGATTGTTGCCGACCTCATTCCTAGTTCAAGAAGAGGAGAAGGAATGGGATACTTTGTAATGTCGACAAATATGGCAATGGTTTTAGGGCCATTTATAGGGTTGACAGCTATCCAGCAATGGGGGGCAAAAACAATGTTCATCCTATCTGTAATTGTGGCCATAGGGGCGCTAATCACTGGCCTCACAGTGAAGTTATCAAAGACTGAGAAGGCTAAACAGCAGGTTATTCTCCCTGCTTTTTCATTGAAAAACTTTATTGAACCTTCAGCAGTCTCCATTGCTATTGTTGGTGGTTTTTTAGCCATTGTATATTCTGCACTGCTTTCTTTCGTATCTGTATACGCAAATGAAATCCATGTTTCAGAAGTTTCAAGTCTTTTCTTTGTTGTATACGCGATTATTTTATTAATATCTAGACCATTTACGGGTAAATGGCTTGATCAATACGGTCCCAATGTGATTGTATTCCCCTCTATTATCATGTTTGCGATTGGTATGTTTGTATTGAGCCAAAGTGGAGGCGCGATTACTTTCCTTATTTCAGCCGGGATGATTGGCTTAGGATGGGGTACTCTTTTTCCAACCTTTCAAACAATTGCCATTCAAAATGCCGCTCCTAGAAAACGAGGTTTAGCTACCGCTACTTTTCTATCAATCTATGATACTGGTATAGCATTAGGCTCATTCTTGATAGGATTAATTGCTGCCAAAATGGACTTTAGTTCCTTGTACTTCCTGTGTTCTTTCTATATTCTTATTGGAGCTGTTCTTTACTATTTCATTCAAGTGCGTAAGCCAGTAATGAAGAGCCAGCACTATTTAAAAATAAAAGAGCAATAATTGACAAGAACCATCATTTACCCGATGGTTCTTGTCTACATTCTGAGCAGTGATTTTTACTTTTCTGATTTATTAGGTTACACTTTTTTTGTATATTATTTCTGAATGGAGGTTTTTTTCATGTTAGATGTGGTTGTAATTGGTTCTGGACCAGCCGGAGCAAGTGCTGCTTTATTGACGGCTAAAGCAGGAAAGAAAACTTTGGTGCTTGATAATGATAAGACAGTTACAAAGCGTGCTTGGGTTGAAAATCATTATGGCGTGATGGAAATCTCTGGACCTGACCTCGTTGAAATTGGTAAGCAGCAGGTAAGTAAATTTGGCGGGGAAATCGTTCAGACTACTGTTACCAACATTAGCAAAGTTGAACAAGGCTTTAAGGTTGAAACCGAAAACGGAGACTATGAAGCAAAGCATGTAATTGTTGCTACAGGTTTCCTTGTAGACCTGGCTGAAAAAGCAGGCTTACGTACAAAGCCTGGTACTGAACCAAGAGTAAAGACAATCCTTGATGTAGATGCGCAAGGTAAAACAAATGTCGATGGTATTTGGGCTGCTGGAACTGTGGCTGGTGTGAGCGTACATACCATTGTTACTGCTGGTGATGGTGCGAGAGTTGCCATCAATGTTATTAGCGAATTGAATGGCGAACGCTATGTAGACCATGATGTATTAAAAGCTTAATTCTTTTTATAAAGAAGGGTGTCCTAATTTAAGGACACCTTCTTTATACTTCTAAATCCTTTCCTTCTTCAACGATATGGAATAGAAGATGGGCTAGATGATGAATCGGTCCATAATCTTCTTCCTCTTCACTTACCTCTTCATTGAATTCAAGATCGTTTAGATAAAGGGCTGTAAATTCATAAAAATCCTTTAACTGGAAGGAATAGCAGGCTACTGGATCTTCACTGCCATCCTCTCCAGTCGGATCTTCATATTGAAGAACCATATAGGAAACATCTCCATCTGCATCCTCTGCGTCGAAAAAAACGAAAAAGCCAATATTTGTATCTAAATCAAATAAATGCCTTGTGCCCCCTTCAGTTGCTTTTTCAAAATCCTCTTGGCTAAGCTTTTGAATCTGCATCGAATCTACATTGTCTTCTTGGTGAAAGCCAACAACAAATGATTTCATTACTCTTCCTCCTTGTTAAACCACATATAAACTACTTTACCCCTTATTTATAGTTTTCATTAACATTATGGAAGAAAATAAAAAAATCTCGACAGCAGGCAGCTGTCAAGATTTTTAAAGATTACCCTACTGGTGGATAAATAGGGTCAGCTTGGGCTTTATTTATTTGAGTCTTTGCGACATCAACCGATGTATTTTGACTGGTAGTATCATTCGAAGGTGTTGCAAAAACAAGTATTGAGAGTGAAAATAATAAGATGATTGCTTTTTTCATTTTCTTCCTCCTCAAGTAATTTTAGATAGATAATTTACTGCTTCAAGATATTTCTCTTGATGATGATAATGCTCAGAAAGCAGTTTGTAAAAATGAATCATATCCTCTTTGTGTTCTTTCGAGCCTTCTAAAAAGGGAATTACCTTTACCTCTAAAAATTTCATTGCCTTTTCAGGGGAATCCATTTGAAGTAAGTAAAAATCAGCTAAAAGACCTTGTTTTTTTGTGCCAATACCTTTGGAAAGTTCCTTAACCTGAAGGAAACATTCCTCTGCTTTCTCCATGTCTGATAATTTATAATAGATTTCACCAATCCCATATAAAGTTACTAAATAGTTTTGGTTTTTTATTGTCTGTAAAGATAAACTTTTTTCATAATAGGTTAATGCTTCTTTCACGTTGTTCATCTTATCTTGCAAGTACCCCATATTATGATAGATTTGTGGAAGCATCCTTTCTTCCTTTAACAACTCCGCATTTCGAATTAAGTGCTTAAAACAAACCTGTGCTTCCTCATAAATCTTTGAATTTGTATAGCTAATACCTAGCAGCATCAAGGTATGAAGTATCCGATAAAAATTATGCTGATTCATAAAAATTTGCAGTGCTGACCTGCCAAAATGTATCGCATGCCCGGGCTGATCAAGCGCACTCTTGACTAATGCCCAGTGATATAGGAATTCTCCATTCGTTGTTTCATTGTTATTTTCCACAAATAGCTCATCGAATATTTCATCAGCTTTTTTATGGTGACCCTTTAATATTAAGGATACAGCATTATAATAGCGAAATAAATACTTCTCATGTTGGGAAAAATTTTTCTTTTGCTTGTATAAAATATCTCTTTGAGCATCTGCTTCTGTAAGTAATCCCTTGAATAATAGATACCGATATTTATATAATTCATATGAATACATATGAGCAGAAAACGGAATAACATGTTCGATTTCTTTTAAGCTATTAAATATTATTTCTATTTCTTCTCGTAAATAGAAGTTTATTTTCTCTGCAAAGTCCTTGAGAAGGCTTTTTATTAACTCCTCTTTTTCTTCCATCTCTTCAAAGCTGACTTCCAGTCTTTCCAACAGTAAGGAAATAGTTTCTTCATTCGCATCTTTTGAATTGTTCTCGATCTTGCTTAGATGAGGGATAGAGCAAATTCCAGCAGCAAGTTCCTTTTGTGTGATCCCTTTTTGGGTTCTGTAATATTTGATTAATGGTCCAAATTCCATATCACCACCACCTTTAGAAGTTTTTTCCTTTTTCCTATCATTTTATAACATCCAGCCCACCTCTTCCATCTATTTGTTCAGACTATTTTAAAAATTATTAAATAGCGTAAAAAGCCATCTGTTCGTAATAAACAGATGGCTTTATGTTTATTATCTTACTCTAGGAAAACCAAATCCAGAAGCATAATCATCACCAGTTGTTGCCCCTGTCCCACCTTTAATATCATAAAGTTTTGCACGGTTTTGAAGCTCTTGTCGAAGCTGTGTGTGTGACATTGAAGGACTTTCAGCCCAAATTTTAGCAGCTAAACCTGATACATGTGGTGTCGCCATTGACGTTCCACTAATTGTGTTGTATGAACCATCATGCCATGTAGATTCAATTGCTCTTCCAGGGGCAGAGACCTCCACATCACGTTCTTGAATGATATAATCACCATCTGTATTCGGATTTCCTCGAGAAGAGAAATCAGCGACACGATATGTACCGTTTTGCTGAACATTTTCTAATGCAGCGACTGCCACAGCATTGACTAATGCTCCCGGATATCCGATTGTATTGCTTGATGGGCCATCATTTCCAGCAGCTGCGATAATTAATACTCCTTTACCATAAGCATAATCTACTGCGTTTGAAATAAGGGTGTCTTTTACGCTGGAACCTAGCGACATTGAAATGATAACTTTAGAACCTGTTCTGCCTGCTTCATCTGCAGCCAAACGAATAGCTGAAGCAATATCATCTGAATAGCCAGAGCCACGGTTATTTAACACCTTGTATGCCCAAAGATCTGCTTCTGGTGCTACACCATATATTCCTTGTCCAGTGCTGCCGCCATCAGCAAGTACTGTACCAGCTACATGCGTTCCATGACCATTACCATCAGAGCAGCTTCCATCAACAAGAGGCGTTTTAGCTTGGGTAAAATCCTTACATTGCTCGACTCTACTTGTTAAATCGGCATGACTAGTATTTGCACCAGTATCAAGGACTGCTACTTTTATCCCATTGCCTCCAGAGGTTGACTGAATAGCGGAATCATTATATATGGCTTGAATTCCCCATGGTGTTTGATCGCTCGGTTCAGAATTGGTGGAACCACCTGGCTTTGCTGCAGCTTCTTTGTTTGGTGCCAGCCGAACTTCTTCTACTTTTTCAATAATTAAATTTTTATTTTTTAATAATGCCTGGTATTGCTTGCTGTTAACAGTTGTGGTGAAACCCTCTGATCCAAAATCCCAGCGTACCCCAACACTCTTCTTAGCCTGAGCTCTTTCCGCGGATGGTCCTTGAATGATAACGCGCAAAGACTCATCCTGACTATTTGGCTGCTGACCAAAGGCACCTGTCGCAAACATGGATACCCCCATTATCAAGCTAAGTACTGACGCTCCTATTACTTTTCTCTTTTTCATCCACATTCTCCCCTACTATTAAACTCCAGGCCTGTACCTGTTTCTCTATTTTATTTTGAATTTTCAGAATAAAGAAATGAAAAATGACCTAGAAAAGTTGGGAAATTTTTTAACTCTATTAAAATCCGTTCGGAAAAATTATGTTGGTTCACCTATCTAAAAAAGAGCATAAAAAACCGTCACTTAGTAGTGACGGTTTTAGGTTAGAAGTATTTCTTTTTCCAAAAAATTAATGCCGTTAAAGTTGATAAGATACATGCAACAGTTATGGAAATCCAGAAAGCATGTGGACTATTTTGCAGCGGCAGATCAACATTCATGCCGTAAAAACTAAACACAATTGTAGGAAATGAAAGAATAATTGTGAATGATGTTAAAAATTTCATAACAATATTTACGTTATTAGAAATAATAGAAGCGAATGCGTCCATCATCCCGCTAAGGATAGAACTGTATGTCTCAGCCATTTCAATGGCCTGAATTTTTTCAATCATTACATCTTCAAGTAGATCCTTGTCTTCCTCATACATTTTAATATAACTAAAACGAAGAATTTTATCTAATACCACTTTATTGGATTTTAGGGAGGTAGTGAAATAGACAAGGCTTTTTTCTAAAGCGAGAAATGCATATAATTCCTTGTTTTTCATCGATTGATGAAGTTCCCGCTCAATTTCATTTGTTCGTTTATTAATTTGTTTTAGATAACGAAGATAATAGGATGTAATGATAGCGAGAATTTGCAGAGCAAAACGGTTCTTTTTAAAAGTATAAAACTCTTTTATTTTATTATTCTTAAAAACTTCTAAAATTGGCGTATCCTTTAATGAAACAGTAAGAATACATTCGTCCGTTAAAACAATCCCAATTGGTATAGTTTCATAAATCGGAAATCCTGCATCATCGTGTGTAATATAAGGATAATCCACAATAATATAAACCTGGCCGTCTTCACGTTCAATTCTCGGGCGTTCTTCATCATCAAGGGCGTCTCTTATAAAGTCAACATAGATGTTAGCTTCATCAGCAACCCTGTTAATTTCTTCTTCGGTTGGGGCATACATATTAACCCAGCAGCCTTTTGTAATTTTCTCAACCTGTTCAAGTACTTTTGTTTCTGTGCTTTTATAAATCTCCAACATGATAAAACCTCCTCACTTACTATGTTCGAGGAAGCCATACTACCTTCTTAAGAGCTGATATTCCTGAAGAATCCAATTCAAAGATAACGCTGACTTCCCCCATACTACTTGGGTCAGGGTCTATTGCATAACTCAAAAATATCAACTCCTTAACAATTAATTACTTCATAATCATAAACCCAAAGTCAAAAAAGCACAAACAAGATTATTCTGGAAAATAGGGATTTAAGTGAATTAATACTTCTTCAATGTTGTCGTACCTCTCCATTAATCTCCCCTTGATTAACTTTGCAAGGTCATGGCCCTCCTTAATGGTTTTAAAATGATCAATCGATATCCTGAGATCAACCAAAATATAATGGCCATGTTCCCTTGCTCTAATTCGATCAATCCTCTTTACCTCTTGGAATTCATTCACTACATTAATGTATCCCTGCAGCGTCCCGGCGTCAATGTTCCTTTCGAGTAAGATATCAAAAGCTTCCATTAACATTTCTTTCGATATTTTAAAGATTAAGTACGCTACAAATATACTTGCTGCTTTATCACCATAATGGAGGAATAGAATATCGAGACGGTGCCCAATGATCGAAAGGAGAACCCCTATAGCAGCAGCAATCGAAGCTACAATATCTGCTTTATGGTCAAAGGCAATTGCTTCTATTGCCTTACTATTATGTTCGTTGGCCACCTTTAATGATGAACGGTACAAAATAACTTTTGTTATGTAAGAAATAATCGCTACCCACATGGCTAAGAAACTCGGTGTTTCTACTTCATGGAAGAAGCCCATAATCCCCTCATATACAACGTATATCGAAACGAAAAAAAGTAAAATCCCTACAATCCCTGATACAATGACCTCTGCCTTTCCATGGCCATAAGGGTGCTCATTATCAGCTGGTTTATTCGCAATTTTGATCACCATGAGCACAATTACGGACGCGAAAACATCCGCTGCAGAATGGATACCGTCTGCAAAAACCGCATCACTATTTCCATACCAGCCGATAAATAGTTTTCCTAATGTTAATATAATATTACTAATCACGCTGATCCACGCAATTTTCTTAGCTAGAGATTCCCTCATCTTTCAAGTCCACCTCAAAACAGTTCTTTTTCTATATCTGATTATTTCCATTAACCTCCCTTTTCATTTCTTCCTCTTCTTCTTCTACTGTAATCCTGTTAATCGCGTCATGAAGAAAATGAAATGCCTCATCCAATTCTTCCCTTGATGGATATTTATCTTTGTTCATATAAATCATCTCCTGATATTTTGTGAGTAATCCTCGATTAATAAGTAGAAAATACGGTTGTACCAATTTTATTAAAAGGAGTGTGCAGCATGGATAAAAAAAATAATGCCACAAACAGTACTGATCTCGCTGGACGTATTTACGAAACAAGTGATTATCAAAAGAACGATATTCTAGCTACTGGCCTTTCGACAACCCATGAACAGGCTAGTGACAGCTATATGCAGGGTGAAATAGATCCATCTACTGATGATGACCTAAACGCTAAAGATCTACCGATTGCACAGAAACCATACCGAAACAAATGAAATGCGTAAGCGCCTTGCCCAGGGGCGACAGGCATAAGACGAGCCGACAAGAAGGTTGGTTTTTACCTTCTTGTTGGATTGTCAGAAATGTGGAGGCGACTGCCCTGGGACGAAGGCATAAGACGAACCCTGCAAGAAGGCGCTCTTTGCCTTCTTTCAGGGGATGGCTTATGACTCGAGTCCCAAGGAGCCGAAACTAGACAAGCTTATGACCCCGAGCCCCTAGGCGCTGAAGCTAGACAGATAAAAATCAGGAAAACAGCTTTCAAAACGAAAGCTGTTTTCTTTTACTTATCGTCATCTACATAAGGATCATGTTCATAGGCTGGTAAGTCTCCAAAGCTTGTCATGATTCCTTCCTCATCAAGTGACTGTTCATACCGTTCGTGTTGTGAGTTTGGATATACAGTAATATTGTTACCATACATATCATTTCCAACAAAGTTCTCAAAATCCTCTACATACCCCTCATTTTCATCCGGTTCATTGTTAACATCGTTATAATGCTCTTGAGGAAAAGCCAAATCCGAAGGTGTATCGGATGTTCCCCATTGAGATACAATCTGCCAGGAATCTTCCGCATCAAAGGCAACATTCTCATCTTTCGAATCCATGTCAAATTTTCCAAACGGCGGCATTAACACACCTTCTTCAATGGGACGATCATGGGAAACAACTTGGTCTGGACTGTGCTCCTTACAATAGGTGGTGTTCGGCAGGGCCTCTAATCGTTCAAAAGAAATTTCTTTCCCGCATACCTCACACATGCCATATTTCCCATTCTCCATCGCCTCTAGTGCTTTATTGATATTTCTAAGCTGCAAGTCTGTATGCTGATTTAATGCAATATCTTTTTCACGTTCGTATAAATCTGTTCCTTCATCTGCTGGGTGATTATCATAACTTGATAACTCCCCCATCGATTCATGATAATGCCCTCTTTCGAAACCATAGTGATCATTTTGCTCGAGACGTTCTTCAATTTCCTCTTTTTCCTTAAGTAATTGCAAACGGAACCCAGCAAGCTGCTCTGTCGTTAACATATTGATAACCCCTTTCAAGGTTTATTGCCTTCCTTTTTCGCCAATTATATATATTTAACTTTGTCTAGTACCTTTTTATTTTCATTGATTTAGGCCATGATTATGTAATTAATTTCTTGATTCCAACAAAATCCTAAATTACTCTGAGGAACTTACTGAATAAGTTTTTTCTGAGCGTGTATCTTAACAGATAGAAAGATATTAGTAAAGTAATGAGGGGGATATATATGGTAAATGAAAATTTTAATAAATTTAGAAAAGAACAGCAGGAGCATCAAAGCGTATATTTAGGCGGTGCCAATCGCCAGCATGGTAAGAATGATCCCGAATATAATAATCAGGAAATTACAGATAAATCGGTAGGAGCTGCTGGGAGAAGCAATAATGGGAAAAACGAGTAGCGGTGCTAAAGAAAAAGGCAATATGAAGTGGTGGCAGCTTACATTATTTGGGATAGGCTGTACAATCGGTACGGGATTCTTTCTAGGGTCAAGTATTGCCATAAAAATGACAGGACCAGCCATACTAATTGCTTTCGTACTTGCAGCTGCTGGAACCTACTTTGTATTTGATGCACTAGCAAAAATGACTGCACAAGAACCTCTAAAAGGCGGTTTTCGTTCCTACGCGAAAAAAGCTTTCGGCAGATGGGCTGGTTTTAGCAGCGGATGGGTCTACTGGATGTCAGAAGTGTTAATTATGGGGAGTCAAATGACTGCACTTTCTATTTTTTCGCGCTTTTGGTTTCCAAAGGTTCCACTTTGGGTATTTGCTGGATTTTATGCTCTCCTAGGACTTGTTGTAGTTCTAATTGGTGTCAGCATTCTCAATAAACTAGAAAATGTTCTAGCTATACTAAAAATCGCCGCCATCCTAATGTTCGTTATAATTGCTTTACTGGCAATATTCGGAGTAATTGACGGGGATCGACCGATTCAATATCCTGACAGCCAAAAAGACCTAATTCCTCATGGTGTTTTAGGGTTATGGTCAGGTGTTATTTTTGCCTTTTATGCTTTTGGAGGAATTGAAATATTAGGATTAATGGCTACACAGTTAAAGGATCCTAAGGAAGCTCCAAAGGCTGGAAAAGTAATGTTATTTACCCTTATGATTATCTACATGCTATCAATCGGTCTGGCTGTCTTAATGGTACCTTGGAATCAATTTAATGGCGATAAAAGTCCTTTTGTTAACGCTTTAGATAATTATAATTTAACGTTTATTCCCCATCTTTTTAATGGGGCATTAATTATTGCCGGATTTTCAACCATGGTTGCCTCCCTATTTGCGGTTACCAGCATACTTGTTACACTTTCAGAAGAAGGGGATGCCCCTGGATTATTTTGCAAGCAGGGAAAATTAAAGGTTCCAATCCCTACTTTGCTAATTACAGTATTAGGAATATCCGCATCAATTGTCTGCGCATTATTAATGCCAGGTCATGTATATGAATACATAACCACTGCTGCTGGGCTTATGCTGCTCTACAATTGGATTTTTATTTTAGCTTCATCGTGGAAACTGTTAGAGGTGACAGCGAAGGATAAAATAAAATATTCTTTAGGTATACTATTCATTTTAATTGCAGTAAGCGGTACCTTATTCCATGGCACGAGCAGACCAGGCTTCTTCATCAGCTTAGCATTCGTTGGTGTTATTGGGTGCATAACGGTGATTATGAATCTCAAATGGAGAAAGAAAAAGAAAAAAGGCAAGGTATTTAGCCCTTGGCCTACCGCTTAAAGGATGATTGCCAGCGTTTTCTATGCTGGCTTTTTTGTTATCCAAATAATACATTGACCGCTTGATACCCAAAGTAAACACCAAATCCAATCAGTGATACTCCTGATAAAATTGATATCCCTACTAGCAGCTGAGAGGTTAAATATTTACGAAAATTACTTGCAATACCTGCCATGGTGATATCCCATAGCAGTAATCCAATAAAGATGGCACTGCTATAAATAATTAATTGACTGGTTTCATAAGTCGCAGCGGTTTTGGCAAGGACAGAGCCGTAAATACCGAGCCAAAATAAAATGGTCAACGGATTGGATATCGACATAAAAAATCCAGATAAAAAGGACTTTACTAACGGTTCATCTTTTCTATTATCACCTATTTTAAGCTTATTTGCTGATAGCAGGGTCTCAATTCCTGTATAAATCAAAACAAAGCAGCCAAATAACCACAAAAAGGTTTTCATAAAAGGAGTTTCCAAAAAGTGAACAACCCCTAAATAAACAACCAGCATATATACACCATCAGCTACAACGGCCCCTACCCCAATAAGCCATGAATGCATAAAACCATGTCTAATTCCCTTATCAATTTGAGCTGCATTGATTGGACCAATCGGAGCAGCTAGTGATAGTCCTAGTAAAATATAACTCAAAAATACATTCATCCTAATCTCTCCCTAAGTCAAAATAGAAGCCTGTCTTTCAATTTCTATTCAGAAAGGAGAGTTTGTACCACTTTTATTTCAAAAAAGAAGAGCCTTCTTAAATTAAGAAAGCTCTTTAAGAGATTATACAAAAGGAGTTAGTTTGACTCAGACATTTTTCTATGGTCAATTTTAAAGAATTCCTCTTCTTCACTATCCCTAATTAAATAATGACGAGGAGCTGGCAAAGAAAAGGTATCTATATCAATGATAAATTTTGGCCGGTGCTTTGATTCTTTATAGATCTTTCCAACATACTCCCCAATTAAACCTATTGCAATCAGCTGTAATCCCCCAATCAGCCAGATCGAAGTAATCAGTGAAGTCCAGCCTGTCTGGGTCTCCCCTATAGCTTTTAACATTAAGAAGTATACGCCAAATAGCATGCTTAGGAAAAAGGAAATAAACCCGATAAACATTACAAACCGAATTGGCGACACTGAAAAGGATGTTATTCCATCAAAAGCAAACGCAAGCATTTTTTTTAATGGGTATTTCGTTTCACCTGCTTGTCTTTCTTTACGGTCATAATACACGACATCAGAACGAAATCCAAGGAGTGGAACAATTCCGCGTAAAAAAAGATTTACCTCCTTAAATCCTTCTAATTCCGTTAATGCCCTTTTACTCATTAAACGAAAATCCGCATGGTTATAAACAAGGTCTACACCCATTTTTTTCATGATCTTATAAAAAGCTTGAGCCGTGCTCCTTTTAAAAAAGGTATCACTATCTCTGCGCTTACGAACGCCATACACAATTTCATTTCCTTGATTATACTTAAGGATAAATTCCCGAATAACCTGAATGTCATCCTGTAAGTCGGCATCAATTGAGACAACACAATCAGACGCGTCCTTTGCAGCAAACAAACCTGCTAATAACGCGTTTTGGTGCCCCACATTTCTTGATAATTTTAAACCTCGTATACGTTCATTTCTTAATCCTTCTTTATAAATCATTTCCCAGGTCCGGTCCTTACTCCCGTCATCAACAAACAATATTCTTGTTCGGTTGGAAACGAGCTGTTCGTCTATTAACTGTTTCACGAGCTGGTCGAGCTGATTCATCGTTTCAGGTAATACTTCTTCTTCATTATAACAAGGCACCACAATCGTCAGGACAGGTTCAATCATCCGTTATAACCCCCGATGTTTACAAAGTCTTGTATAAATAAATTTTCCAAGCAGCGTTTTTTGATTCAAAAATTTTATCCAGTTTTAGTTGATTTTGCTCGGAATTAGTAATAGGCAGTGCGGAGAGTATGTATTCACCACCCATTTCTTTAAATATCGTTGTATTTAGCTGCAGATCTTTTAATTTCCGTCTGGAATCCTTTTTTATCATATATTTTTTGCCGAGCTGTGCCGTAAAAATGTAACAGCGGCCTCCCCATTGATCAAAATATTTACGAATGGTTTTATTCTTCTTCAACTCTGCCTCTATTATTTTTCTAAACTGATGTTTATAAGATAACGGATAAAAATTATTATAAGTATCCAATGTGTAGAAGCCATTATACTGAGATATGGCAGGATGGATTCCAATACTAGCCACCCGGTAATTTTTTTGGTCTTGACCGATGTGTTCTTTTATCTCTGTAAATAATTCCTCTGCATAAAATTCTCTTACTGTTGGTTTTTTGTGATAGATAATCTCATCATTAAATAAACAAAGCAGGAGAATCTGTGCGATGGCAAACCATTTGGCAGTACTCGCCCAGCTTCGCCCTTGAAGCGAAAGGATTTTTAATGATAGTGCAAATCCAGCATAAATGACCATAGGTCTTAAAAAGTGATAGCGGGCAAAATTAAAAGTGTCCATAAAATGGAATTTCTTTGTTAAAGGCAGCCAGCCTTTATAAAACCAAAAGGCATACCAAAGTGATAACAAAAAATTCAATCCAAATAAAAAGACAAACACCTTTTCTTGTTTCCAAAGTTTTTTTGAATAGACAAAGTAAAGGGCTATAAACATTACGGGTAGAATAAAAAGCCCGTGTACTGTCATTACATGTGTATGTCCTAAAACATAATTTTTAAAGGTCAGTCTGATTACTCTCCATAGTGGCAGGGAAGCGTGAAAATATTCATCACGGCTGTTTGGTTCCGTCGAAAATAAAAAGGAACTGACTAATCGATATTCAACCAGCATAAAAATGCAAGTCATATAAGCAATAGATAAAAAGAAACGAAGATTCCATCCTTTTCCTCTAAGAACATCCGTGATCCAAAAGATCCCCATTGCGCTTAAGAAAAAGAAAAAACCTAAGACAATACTTGCGTAAAAAGGAATTAACGTAAGGACAATATAATCCTTTTTCGATCCTTCTCCATTTCGGATATTAAGAAAAGCCCAAAGTGCGAGCGGCATTCCTAACGTACTAAGCATGCCCGATGGCCAAAACGGGGTTAAGGCAAATGCCAGCGATACACCCACTTGCAGGAAGGCCCATCTTTTATCAGGCAGTAAATGCTTTTTTAACAGTAAATACATTCCTATAAATGCTACTACCCTTGTCAAAGCCTGACTGAGACCATAAGCAATCATGGTTGGAAATAACGCATAAAGCCATACAATGATACTGAATTCCGTTCCAAATGCATTTCTTGGCACCCCGTTTATAATTTGGGGAATCACCGCATTAACCTCTCCAAACATTTGTCCGCTCTTGGCTAGGACTTTATACCATGCTAAATTCGAATCCAAGTTATCATGAACACGTATATGAGCATTTTCTTGGAGAATAAAGAGTGGGGAAAGATATATTGTTAGAATTAGCACAGCAAAAAGGATCCGTCGTTGCTCTTTTTTCTTATCCATGAACACTCATTACACCTCGTAAGCCTTCTTCTCTTGTTTAATAAAGTTCGCATCTGGGATGGAAATTATTCCTTTTAATCAAATGTTTCCCTAATTCCTGCCGACTACTAAAAATATCCTTATTAGCATAGGATTAAATGAGTCTCGACTTTATGAGGAAGAGGGGGTACAAAGATGATTAAAAAAGCTGTTATTCCTGCTGCTGGGTTGGGGACTCGATTTCTTCCTGCGACTAAGGCACAGCCAAAGGAAATGCTGCCAATCGTTGATAAACCGACGATACAATATATTATGGAGGAAGCCGTTCTTTCCGGTATTGAAGATGTAATTATTGTTACTGGCAAAAATAAGAGGGCAATAGAAGATCATTTCGATAAGTCTTCAGAGTTAGAAATGCAATTAAAAACCAGCGGGAAAATAAAAATGCTGAAGGTTGTCCAAAAAATTTCTAATCTTGCTGACATACACTATGTCCGCCAAAAAGAACCCTTAGGATTGGGTCATGCCATATTATGTGCAAAGAAATTTATTGGTAATGAACCTTTTGCCGTTCTACTTGGGGATGATGTTATTGACAGTGAAACACCTGCTTTGAGACAAATGATTGAAAAATATAATGAGGTACAGTCAAGTATTCTCGGCTGTAAAGAAGTTCCGCAAGAGGACGTAACGAAGTACGGAATAGTTGATTATTCCTATCCATATAAGGACATGTATAGGGTTCAAAGTCTCATAGAAAAACCGCCTATTAACCAAGCACCCTCTACCCAGGCCATTGTAGGGAGATATATATTAACTCCGACTATTTTTGAAATGTTAGAACGCAGTAAACCCGATTCAAAAGGAGAAATTCAACTAACTGAGGCCATTGATCATCTCTTGTCACGTGAACCTATTTTTTCCTATTTGATTAGAGGTAACCGCTATGATGTTGGCGATAAATTTGGATTTTTACAGGCTTCCATCGACTTTGCTTTAAAACGGCCCGAACTAAGGATGAAACTGAAACAATATTTACTAGAGACATTAAATAAAGTTGAAAGCAATCAAAACTAAAAATACCTTCCTTATTAGAAGGTATTTTTGTATGGTTTTAGTGTCTTAACTGTCTATTTTCATAAACATTCAAAAGAAGGTCAAGCCTTTGGCTGCATTGAACAACATTTGGGTTCGAATATCCAAATTGTCGTGCTAAATCAATCATTTCAGTCCTTGTTTTTTCAATATCAGACAACAAATAGTTCATGCTTGTCTCCATGGGCGCAACCTCTTTTCGTGTTTATAACATATTTATATTATTAACCTTAATTTAAGTAATTTTTGACTATAAAACAAGTAGTCCCTATAAAAATAATTGTAACTTTTGTGAACATTATTCTAGTACAATGTTCCCATCGCTCATAAGGTTTGGTCAGAACTTAATATGGATTCAAGCTCTTTGACAAGGACCTTTCCTGTTTCAATATATTGTTCAGGAAAACTGGCATCTTTATCAACGGGTTCGGAGAACTGATTTAAGGTGCCAGCGCTGACCTGATCATCTAGACCGATTTGATACTTATGAGACAATAGGAACGGTCTTCCTAGCACAACTGTACAGTTGTGGGCGTCTAACTGACCATCAATGGCGGTAAACGGCAGCCTTAAAAACTGATAGCCCACTTCATCATTTATTTTGTAATCAAAGGCACCGTGATCGTAATCCCAGTTACCGCCGATTGAATATCCGATTGGTTTTAGCATTTGTTCGAGCTTATACAAATCAAACTGCTTACCTTCTATGCTAGATGGTAATTCAATCATAATACAGCCCCCTTTTCATGATTATTTATTAGTTTTCCCAAAAAATATAAAATAGAGTACTGATTTTTTTCAGTACTCTACTTTTTTAATTTGGTCTGTTAATTTCCGTTCCAGGCACTTCGCTTTCCGCGGGCGGTCCGGGGAGCCTCCTCGGCGCTTATGCGCCTGTGGGGTCTCCCCTGCCCCGTCCTCCCGCAGGAGTCTTCGTGCCTTCCACTCCAATTAACAGAGTGCTAAAAATAAATTACAATCTTTTTTCTAGTTCAGCTTTCTTTTCTTCGAATCCTGGCTTTCCTAATAATGCGAACATGTTTACTTTGTAAGCTTCAACGCCTGGCTGGTCGAATGGATTTACTCCTAGAAGGTAACCGCTCATCGCACAAGCTTTTTCAAAGAAATAGACTAGGTAGCCAAATGTGTATTCGTCCATTTCAGGAATAGATACGATTAAGTTTGGTACTCCTCCATCTGTATGTGCAAGCATTGTTCCCTGGAATGCTTTATTGTTTACAAAGTCTACGGATTGTCCTGCAAGATAATTTAAACCGTCTAAATCACTTTCTGCCTCTTCAATCGTCAATTCATAACGTGGTTTTTCTACCTTAATGACGGTTTCGAATAGATCACGGCGACCTTCTTGTACATATTGTCCTAAAGAATGTAAATCAGTTGAGAAGTTAGCGGAAGAAGGGTAAATACCTTTTTGGTCTTTTCCTTCACTTTCTCCAAATAATTGCTTCCACCATTCTGAAAAGTACTGAAGTCCAGGCTCATAATTGATTAGCATTTCAATGGTTTTCCCTTTATTATAAAGCGCGTTTCTTACAGCAGCATATTGGTAGGCCTGATTTTCTTCGAGCTCAGAAGTGCTGTATTCTTCTTGAGCTTTAGCTGCCCCCTGCATCATTTTATCAATGTCAGCACCACTCACAGCAATTGGCAGTAACCCAACCGCAGTTAATACAGAGTATCGGCCGCCGATATCATCTGCAATAACAAATGACTCATAACCTTCTTCTGTAGCTAAGGTTTTCAAAGCTCCTCTTGCCTTGTCAGTAGTAGCATATATTCTCTTACGGGCTTCTTCCACACCGTATTTCTCTTCAAGAAGCTTACGGAAAATTCTAAACGCGATTGCAGGTTCTGTTGTAGTACCTGACTTTGAAATAACATTAATAGAAAAGTCTTTCCCATCTAGGAGGTCCATCACATCTCTCATATAAGTAGAGCTGATGTTGTTTCCGACAAAAATAATTTGCGGCGTTTTACGCTTTTCTTTTGGCAGTGCATTGTAGAAGCTGTGCTGTAACATTTCAATCGCAGCTCGTGCTCCTAAGTAGGAACCGCCAATTCCAATTACTAGAAGGACATCTGAATCTGACTTAATTTTTTCTGCAGATTTCTTAATGCGTGAGAACTCTTCTTTATCATAGTTTGTAGGAAGGTCAATCCAGCCTAAAAAGTCACTTCCAGCACCTGTTGCTTCGTGCAGGGAATGATGTGCTACCTTTACGGCATCGCGTAAATATGTAATTTCATGCTCTGCAAAGAAGGTTAACGCTTTTGAGTAATCAAAACGTATGTGTGTCATGTATGTAATCCTCCAATAAATTTATTTTCTATTCTCACTTTAACGAATGCTGGACAGATTATCAAGAAGGGCATCCCCTTGTAAGCGTACCCATTTTCGCCATTTTTTTTACATTCATCAGATTTTGTCGAAAAAAAGAAACGAACACAAATAAGTGCCCGTTTCTATTAATTAAAGTGACTCGCGGTAGATGGTTAATACGTCTTCTCTGTTTAGTTTTGTAAAGTTTCCGAATTCACCATAGACCATTGCTCTGTCTGCCATTAATTCTAGTTTGCTGTCATCGATGTTATAGTCTGCTAAACGGGAAGGTGCACCAATGCTATTCCAATATTCTCGCAGTTTTTGGATACCTTCCAGTCCAGTCTCCTCCGCAGTTTTACCTTCTGGGTCGACCCCAAAGACTCTTACAGCGAGCTGTTGAAAACGTTCTGGTTTAACCTTTAGATTATGTTTCATCCAGTGTGGGAATAAAATTGCAAGCCCTCCGCCGTGAGGAATGTCATAGACCGCTGAAACGGCATGTTCAAGATTATGGGTAGCCCAATCACCACGGTAGCCCATATTTAAAATACCATTTAACGCCATAGTTCCGCTGTAAAGGATTGTAGCACGATGTTCATAGCTTTCTAAATCCTCTAGAAGTTTAGGTGCAGTTTCCATAACGGTAATAAGTAAAGATTCACACATACGATCTTGGAATAATGTATTTTCTTCCAAATGGAAGTAGTGCTCTAAAACATGTGACATCATATCCACAATTCCATAAATGGTTTGATCCCGTGGAACAGAAAAAGTATGTACAGGATCCAAAATCGAGAATTTTGGAAAAGTAAAAGGACTTCCCCATCCATATTTTTCATTTGTCTCCCAATTGGTAATGACAGACCCTGAATTCATTTCTGAACCAGTGGCCGCTAATGTAAGAACTGTTCCAAACGGAAGTGCCTCAGTAACTGCGGCTTTTCTAGTAACCAAGTCCCACGCATCGCCGTCATATTTTGCGCCAGCTGCAATTAACTTCGTACAGTCAATGACACTGCCGCCGCCAACAGCTAAAAGTACATCTATTCCCTCGTATTTACAAATATCTATTCCCTTACGAGCTGTTGTAATCCGGGGATTCGGTTCAACTCCAGGTAATTCAAACACTTGTGCGCCGATTTCATTTAATAAGTTGATGACCTTATCATAAAGACCGCTCCGCTTTATGCTGCCACCGCCATAAACCACAAGTACTTTCTTTCCATAATGAGGAATTTCAGATTTTAACTGTTCAAGTTGTCCTGTACCAAAAATTAATTTGGTTGGATTCCAAAACGTAAAATTTTGCATGAGATGCACATCCTTTCCACATCCCATTATTATTGAAAAAAAAATATTTTGCAAAGGTTAAACAGATGAATATTTTAACTTAATATCAGCAAGCTATTATTGAAAGTATATTGATAGGAGGAATGTACCTTGAGTACTATTCAAAGAATTGCTCTAATCCTTACAATTATTGGTGCAATTAATTGGGGATTAATTGGTTTTTTTGGATTTAATTTGGTTGAGGCCATATTTGGCGATAATTCAGCACTATCCAGAATTATCTATGGCTTAGTAGGAATCGCCGGTCTTATTAACCTAGGCCTTCTATTCAAGCCAAATGAGCAGCATGTTAGAGAGCCGCAAACAGATACTACTAGATAAGAAAAAAATCCTTGCATTTCTTTTGCAAGGATTTTTTATATCCATCCCCTAAACTCAGCACCTTCTACTATTTTTCTCAAACCGACGATATAGGCCGCTGTCCGCAAATTCACTTGGCTGATTTGTGAGATTTCATATATTTTATGAAATGCAGTAATCATTTTTTCACGTAATTTGATTGTTACTTCTTCGTCATCCCAGTAATAACCCTGCTTGTTTTGAACCCATTCAAAATATGAGACGGTAACTCCGCCCGCTCCCGCAAGAACATCGGGAACCAGAAGAATACCCCGCTCTGAAAGAATTCTTGTCGCCTCAATGGTTGTCGGACCATTGGCGGCCTCGACAATAATTTTAGCTCTAATATTTTCAGCATTCTTAGCTGTAATTTGATTGGAAACCGCTGCAGGTACGAGAATATCACATTCCTGTTCAAGCAATTCTTCGTTGGTAATCGTACCATCAAATAGGGAAGTAACGGTACCGAAACTGTCACGGCGGCTTAGTAAATAGTCAATATTTAACCCATCCGGATCATAAAGAGCGCCATAAACATCAGAAATACCAACAATAACAGCTCCAGCTGAATGCATGAATTTTGCAATATAACTGCCTGCATTTCCGAAACCTTGGATAATGATACGTGCCCCTTTAATTGGAAGCCTACGTATTTTAGCAGCTTCTTCGATACAAATGGCCGCACCTAGAGCACCTGCTTCTTCCCTAACTTCAGAACCTCCAAGAACAATCGGCTTTCCCGTTATAAAACCAGGAGAATCGAACTTCCTCAGACAACTGTATTCATCCATCATCCATGCCATGATTTGCGAATTAGTATACATATCGGGTGCCGGAATATCTTTCGTTGGACCAACAATTTGACTGATGGATCGAACATATCCTCGGCTTAGCCGCTCTAGTTCACCAAATGAAAGGGTACGCGGATTACAAAGAACCCCGCCCTTTCCACCGCCAAACGGTAAATCAACAATGCCACATTTCATGCTCATCCACATCGACAATGCCTTTATATCATCGCCATTAATTTTAGGATGAAAGCGAACGCCGCCAATAGTTGGTCCAACTGAATCATTATGCTGTGCCCTATAACCGCTAAAAATTTTAACTGAGCCATCATCCATACGTACTGGAATCCGTACTTGAAGCATCCGTACAGGCTCTCTTAACAACTCAAAAGCAGATTCAGGAAGCCCCATTCTTTGTAATGCATCATGAATAACAATCTGTGTCGATGTAAGTAGATTTAATGTCTCTTTATCGTTCTCACCTACACTATTTGTTATTACATCATTCTTCCCCATTTTGACACCTCAAGTTTTTTCTATTAACTAAGTACTTTATTAATGCGTTCAATTGCCCAATCTAATTCATCTTTACGAATAATTAGAGGAGGGGCGAAACGAATCACTGTATCATGTGTTTCCTTACATAAAATCCCTTGTTCCTTTAATACTTCACAGTACTTCCGTGCAGGCTCATTTAATTCTACCCCGATAAACAATCCGCGCCCTCTTACTTCCTTAATTCGAGGATTTTGTATCTCTTTTAATTTGCTGATAAAATATTGCCCTAACTCCAATGATTTATCCGAGAGCTTCTCCTCAATCAGTACATCTAAGGCAGCAATTGATACAGCACAGGCTAGTGGATTTCCACCAAAGGTAGAACCGTGCGAACCTGGATTAAATACACCTAAGATATCTTGGTTTGAGACGACGCAGGAAATAGGAAAAACACCACCGCCAAGCGCTTTACCTAGAATATACATATCTGGTTCGATGCCTTCCCACTCGCAGGCAAACATTTTTCCAGTCCTAGCCAAACCAGCCTGAATTTCATCGGCAATAAAAAGAACATTGTTTTGTTTACATAAAGCAAAGGCTTCTTTCATAAAACCTTCAGGAGGAATAACAATACCTGCCTCACCTTGAATAGGCTCAATCAAAAAGGCTGCTGTATTAATTGTAATCGCTGATTTTAGAGCTTCTAAATCTCCATATGGTATCAATTTTATACCTGGAAGCATCGGTCCAAATCCACGTTTATATTCTTCCTCTGACGACAGGGAAACAGCTGTCAGCGTTCTGCCATGGAAATTCCCGGTACAAGCAATAATCTCTGCTTGGTTTTCAGCAACTCCCTTTACATCATACGCCCAGCGGCGTGCTGCCTTAACCGCTGTTTCTACTGCTTCAGCACCGGTATTCATAGGAAGTGCCATCTCTTTTTTTGTCAATTTACAAATTTTTTCATACCAAGGACCCAATTGATCATTATGAAAAGCACGGGAAGTTAACGTTACTTTATCTGCTTGATCTTTTAATGCTTGAATAATTTTTGGGTGCCGATGACCCTGGTTAACTGCTGAATAAGCACTTAACATATCCATATATTTATTGCCTTCAGGATCTTCAACCCATACACCTTCCGCGCGTGAAACTACAATTGGAAGTGGGTGATAGTTATTTGCCCCGTATTTCTCAGTTTGTTCAATCAAACCTTTAGTTTTTTCTTCTGCTGTCATAATACTTTATCCTCCGTTCAAAAGGGAATTATGTACATATCTATTGTAGCCGAGCCTGCCAAAAGAATGAACCATTACCCAAAAAACTTTTTTGATTGATAAATAAAAAAACCTAGTTTCTGCCATAATTAGCATGGAACTAGGTTTTTTATTAATATTATTTCTTGATTAAATCTTCACGCTGTGATTGGTCAATCCATTCTTGAAGCTTGTCTTTTAATGTGTTAAAACCTTGTTGACCCTCAACTTCTGGTACGATTGCAGCAGCTTGGCGCTTACGAGGCTTTTTTGGTTTAGCAGCTGCCTGTTGCACAGGAGCTTCTTCCGTTGCACGAATAGATAAACCAATTTTCCCTGCATTCTCATCGATTGATAATACTTTTACCTTTACTTCATCTCCGACTTTCAAATGGTCGTTAATATCTTTAACATAACCATGTGTAATTTCAGAAATATGCACAAGACCTTGTGTATTTTCATCTAATGCTATGAACGCTCCATAAGGTTGAATTCCTGTAACTTTACCACTTACTACACTTCCAGTTTCGATCTTTTCTGACATGAAAACACTCCTAAGAAATAATTATTTTTTATCTTCTATATACGCAATAAGAAATTATAGCACATTGTATACATATAATCAAAAAAGGTTTTCCTTAAAATATAATGGAAACGGTAACATAATGTTTGAAAACGAATTTTTCAATAAAAAGATTTTTATGATAGAATAAAAAAGAGATAATGTCTAAATTGGAGAGGTGAGCAGTTTGAACACAATTGGCAATACCATTAAAAATTATCGTGAGCATTTGAAAATGACAAAAGAGGAGTTAGCTCAAAAAATAAGAGTAGGAACCCAAACGATTGAGAAGTATGAATCTGGCGAACAAATCCCTAGTACCCAAACTCTTCTTAAATTGTCGACTGTTCTTGATATTCCCGCTTCTGAACTTTTATTAGACCAATTAGACCAACATATTTAAATTTTAAAAAACAATGTATAGAGTATGAAAAAAAAGGAAATCAATATTATATAAGCTTTCTAGTATTCCCCCCTTTTTGAAGTGGACAGCCACATATGGTTAGTCCTCTTTTTTTTTTAAAAATACTGGAAGGATTTATGATTATCACTAACATATCAGCAGAAGGTGGGTTGAGTAGTGGAAGAGAAGGTTTTTTACCGTAATCAGCTAGTCAATGATATAAATATTTATTACGAATTCTATCCGAATCCTAATTCTCACAAGACACTTGTGCTGCTCCATGGATTTCTTTCTTCCACGTTTAGCTATCGAAGGTTAATTCCTTATCTAAACCAAAAATACCAAGTGGTTTCGATTGATCTCCCTCCCTTTGGAAAAAGTGGGAAAAGCAACAAATTTGTTTATTCCTATCATAATCTTGCCCAAACCGTGATTCAGCTGATTGCTGTACTCAATTTGAAAGAAGTTACTCTTATTGGTCACTCCATGGGCGGACAAATTGTCCTCAATATCCTGCATCAAAAGCCCGATATAGCCGAAAATGCGATTCTGCTTTGCAGTTCATCTTATTCAAAACGGTCTAGACTGCCTTTAATCATTGGCAGTTACATTCCCTATTTTCACTTGTATGTAAAGTTTTGGCTCGCTCGTTCAGGTGTGATGAAAAATCTTCAGAATGTAGTGCATGATCATACCATGCTAAATGACGAAATGCTTTTTGGCTATCTACAACCCTTTTTAGAGGATGAAATCTTTTTAGCCTTAACTAGAATGATTCGGGACCATGAAGGTGATTTATCAACTGCGGTACTTAGCAAAATATCAAATCCATGTTTATTAATTTGGGGCGAGTATGACAGAGTAGTCCCTTTATCAGTAGGGAAACGGTTAAAAACCGATTTAAGTACGTCTGAGCTGATTATATTAAAGGAAACTGGCCATTTAGTTCCCGAGGAACGTCCGGAAGATGTCTTCAAGCATATCGACCAATTTTTGGCATAAAAAAAAACGACAGCATGCTGCTGTCGTTTTATATTGAACAGGAAGAGTTTTCCTTTATCGCGAATAGTTGCTTTGCTATTTTTAAGCATTCGTCGATAGGAATCGATTGCTCGAAAGAGAATTCGTATATGCTTTGTATTCTTTTTGCAAGTTTGTCCGGTTGATCTAATTCATGTATGGCCTGTATCGTATCAGCGATTTCGGTATCGTAATGGCCATTTTTTAATTTGAATGGATCCCATTCATTTAATAAGTCTACAAATTGCAGATTGGTTTTCATTTCACTTTCCATTTTATACTCTCCTACACTATTTAGCAGTATTATTTGTCTGTTGATTTCTATTTTAGGACATATTCTGCCAGTACGGTTTGAAGTTCATATATATTCAAGTTTTTGTTAAATTGTTTTTGTAGCGGGAGCGCGTTGCCTGAAATCCAGATTTTCAGTTCTGCATCCAAATCAAAGCTTCCTGCAGTCTCGATGCTAAAATGGGTAATACTTTTATAGGGAATGGAGTGATATTCAACCTTCTTGCCTGTTAACCCCTGCTTATCCACTAGAATCAGCCGTTTATCTGTAAAGATAAATAAATCTCTAATTAATTTATATGCTTTTTCAATTCTTTCATCTTTCGCAAGTATCCTTGCAAATTCCCTTTGTGCTTCTGCTGAGTTTACCTCAGAGGCATTTCCCATCATCCCATCAAAAAATCCCATCATACCCACACCTTTCCTAACCTTTAACTTTATTATACTCATTCATGCTTTCAATAAAAAGCTAGGCCTGACATTGACGCAAGATTAAGATACCCTCTCACTATGGACTAAATCCAATAGGTGCTCGAGCATTTTTTCAGCTGAAACTAATGCTTCCCCTCCGCCTTGTGCAAATGAATTACTTCCTCCACCCTTGCCATTAATGGATAGAAGTGCATTTCCGATAACCTTTTTCATACTTATATTTTCTGCCGGTCCACTTGCGCAAACAAGCTGTAACCTATTTTCATTATGAGAAACCAATAATACGATTGCCTCTTCATCACTTGCTATAATAATTCGGGCTAGCTTTTGCAGTTCTTGAATACTTCTGTTTTTAAAAACATTACCGATAATTTTTTTCTCCCTATTGGCTAACAAGCTTTTTGCTTCAAAGTGCAGGATCGTTTCTAATGATTGTTCTAACTCTTTTTCAGCAGTTTTCCCATTCTCTAACAGTCTAATGACCGCTTGCTGCATATCTTTTTCAGGAGCATTCAGTAATTTGGTTAACTCCATAAGCACCTTATGTTTTTGACTTAGCTGTTTTATCACACGATTTCCGCATACAAATTGTACCCGAGTTTTTCTTTTTTGCCTCTCCCAATCTAATATTTTTATTGCCTGTACTTCCCCAGTGGCACTCGGATGAGTTCCGCCGCAGCCGTTATAATCAAAGTTCGGAATAATCACAAGTCGAATATCCTCTTTTACCTTCGTCTCTTTGCGAAGATTATAATTACCTAATTCCTCTTCTGTTACCCACTTCGTGTCAATCGGCCAATTGTCTACAATGATTTGGTTGGAAAGTTTCTCTACTTGTAGAGCCTCCGATTCCAGAAGGTTCTCAGTGTCTAGATCAATGGTTAGAGTCTCGTTCCCTAAATGAAAGCCCACTGTCTTATAGCCATACAGTTGTTCAAAAGCGGCAGATAGAATATGCTGACCTGCATGCTGTTGCATATGATCAAATCGTCTTTCCCAATCGATAACACCATGAACGGCGGCTGCATTTCCATTATTTAATTCCTTTTCAAGGTAGTGACGAACTTCACCATCTACTTCCTCTACATTTAGGACTTTTATGTTTTCAAGTGTCCCAATATCATGAGGTTGTCCTCCACCTGTTGGGTAAAATGCAGTTTGATCCAACACTATATAGTAATTTCCAGTTTCATCTTTTTTTTGTGCTGTTACTTTTGCTGAAAATGTTTTTATGTAAGGGTCTTGGTAAAATAGTTTAACTCCCATATTTCATTCTCCTAGTTTTTAATAATAAGAAGCCTGTCCCTTCAATTATGAAGAAACAGGCTTCAAACGTCTAATTTTTGCAATCATTTTTCCTTAGAGATTTTACCGCACGCTATGATGCCGCCTGAATCCCCTTCCGGCTGGGACATTCCATCATCTTTTTCTTCATGTATCACAATGGTAGTTCCATCTTTTCTAATAAGCGTTGCCTTACCCTCTTTTAAAGTTACCCTCGGAGCCATTAATTCTGCTTTAACTGTTCCGTCATCCTCAACAATTATATTTGGAAGGTCACCTTCATGTGCACCCTCTGGGTGCAGCAGACCATGCTTTTTATCATCAGGGTTTAAATCCTTCCCGGAGGATTTAAATTCTGGAGTCTTACATTCACCCTTATCATGAATGTGAACAGCATGCTCTCCAGGAGGAATTTTTTTCAAATCAAAAGTCAATTTTATTCCACTAGATACCTCTTGGAATTTAACTGTACCAACAGAATCTCCCTTATCATTTATCATTTTCACATCTAGTTTTGTAATATCCTTTTCCAAGCAGCCCGTGAGTAATAGAAGTGGGATGATGATCCAAACTCGTTTCATAAATATCCCCCTAGATAGACATTTTGTCATAGTATTAGCTTCGGGTGGTAACTTTATGTAAAAAAAAAGAAACAGCGGCTTAATGTTCACTGTTTCCTTGACTATGTTGTTGAGACATTAATTTTTCCTCGAGTTCTTTTGCTTTCATCGCTTCCCGCTTAGAGATTTTGATAATGAACCGCATGGTTAAAAAGGCTCCTATCATAAAAATCAAAAATGTAACCGCAGCTGGACCATATTCCGATTTATCTTCTGGAAAATATAGAAATAACGATAATATAAATGGCTGGATCATCTTTTTTCTCCCTTTCTTTAAAGGAATGTCACTTAAGATTAATTATAGCAATAAAAAGTGTATCCTGCCATTATAGAAAACTCAGGGGTTTTACTTCAATACCTTAATTCCTTTTATAATTACATCTTCTTCTGGTTTGTCCTTAGCGTCTACTGGAGTTTCAGAAATTTTATCAACAATATCCATTCCTTCAACCACTTGTCCGAATACAGTATGACGATGGTCCAGCCAAGGTGTGCCTCCTCTTTCATCGTAAGCCTCAATAATTTCTTTTGGGAAGCCCGCTTTTTCCATTTCCGTTTTCATTGACGGGTCTACCGATTTTTTCGTCACAATAAAAAATTGGCTCCCATTCGTATTGGCCCCTGAATTAGCCATCGATAATGCTCCGCGTATATTAAAAAGATTGGTTGAAAATTCATCCTTAAATGGTGCCCCGTAAATACTTTCTCCGCCAGTTCCGTCACCATTCGGATCGCCGCCTTGAATCATAAAATCATTAATGACCCGGTGAAAAATTAGTCCATCATAATACCCTTCTTCACCATGTGTCACAAAATTTTCCACCGCTTTTGGCGCATATTCAGGGAATAATTTAATTTTAATAGTGCCCATTGTTGTTTCCATTTCAACTAGTTTTTCATTTTCAGATACCTCGTTTGAAAGTTGAGGAAATACTGTATTTGCCACTTGATTGCTCCCTTCCTTTTCCTCCGTTTTTGAAGCATTACTCTTAGGAGCTGCTTCCTCTTTCTCTTTGCTTGTCCCACATCCAGCCAAGATAAGCACACCAATCATTAGAACGAACCAAAATTTCCATATCTTCATCTCTATCATCCCTCCATTTTATTAATTTAACCGATATTTTTGTTTTTTGCACTTCGTTTTTTATATAATAGGATAAATATATAGATGAATGAGGAGTGGTTTTTTTGCCTGAATTGCAGATTGGAGAAATTGTTACAGGGATTTATAAAACAGGGAAATATATTGGGGAAATTACCGAAATTCGTCCGCAGCATTATTTGGTCAGAGTTTTAGCGGTTGTCAAACATCCTATGCAAGGTGATTTACATAATCCAAAAGAAGTGGATGTACTCATTTTCCATGAAAGAAAGGCTCTTTCATACAGGGAACAAACCAATATTCCAAAACAAATGGTCAAGCCTTTCATGGAAGAAGTGCCTGACTATCTCGAGTCATTGAGACAAGCAGTTGAAAAAATGAAAAGCGAATTAACAGAAAATGCTTCTGACTGGGCTGAAATGAGTCTCAAAAGTATTGCCTCCCTAGAAAAGGATTACTTCAAATAAATAATTTAAGGCCAAATCAGATTGAATGATTTGGCCTTTTATGCGAATTCATTTAATAATTTTGAAAAATCAACGCGGTCACCGATTGTAGTTGGTTTTGGCTTTTCTAAATAGCGTTTATCCTTTTCAACCAACCGGAATATATTATAGGTAGTCAACGCATCATCCAGCGCTCTATGATGTCTTCCTGTTCCTTCTTTTCCATACTCCTGAACGGCTTTCCATAAACCTGTCTGGTTTTGGTCTCCAAAGAACCTCTTATACTCCATAGATAAATCTAATTCTGCGGCTTTAAATGGAAATGCAACCCCTGCTTCTAAACAATTATGCTTTAGTACCTTCATATCCATATTTCCCCAAGTGACAATGGTAGTTTCATACTGATTATTGAATTCTCCTAATTTCCGGACGAGTTCATAAAATGAAATTCCCTGGTCAACCTGCTGCTGTGAAATATGTAAGAATGATTTACAGCGTTCAGATAAAATCGGGAATTTTAGTGGTGTTACATAGGATGAGAATTGCTCTGTTATTTGATCATCGACAACTGCCACAAGTCCAACCTCAATAATCTCTGCGTAAAAATCTTTCATCCGGACATTTCGTTCGGGCATTGTAAATTCAAAATCAATAAAGATAGTTTGTCTCTTTTCCTTCATTTTTTCACCACCTTTTTGATCTTTTCTTACTACTATTATATAAAGAAACCTGTACAAAGTATTGTACTGTTTCTCTATATTTCTTATATTATATCACGAAATTGACTCAAATTTTTTAAATATTTTTTCAATTAAATTAAAAAAAGATGGAAATACTCCACCTTTTTTTACTTCATTTTTTTATTTTTATAATCGCAATTGTACATCTTGAAATACATATAAGGCGATCCTTTTCATCTGTAATCTTGATATCCCAAACCATTGTTGTTTTTCCTTGATGTAAGATGGCTCCAACAGCTGTTACCGTCCCTTCTGTAATCGGGCGGACATGGTTAGCGTTAATTTCTAAACCAGCAGCACCTTCTGTTTCTTTATCAACCAATTCATATGCACCAATACTTGCAACTGTTTCTGCAAGGGCCACAGAAGCACCGCCATGCAATAAACCAAATGGCTGGCGGGTTCTTTCATCTACTGGCATGGTTGCAATCACTTTTCCCGGTTCTAACAGCTTTATCTCGATACCTAATGTTTCAATTAATGTGTTTTTTATCATTACTCTCTCCCTTTCAAAACATTTCGTTAGTGTATATATTCTCTTAATACTTTTGGATTTCCTTTTATGTACATGTAAAAGAAAAAAACAGCCGCGAAAGCTGTTTTTTTCTTTTAATAGTAATAAGGTGATCCATATCCAGGGTAGCCATATACTGGCGGAGCATAAACAGGATAGCCATAAAACGGACGAGGATACCCGTAGAATGGGCGAGGGTAAATTAATGCACTTCCTAGTAATCCACCAACTAAACCACCTAAAAATGGCAGCCCAAAGCCGATAAATCTCTGGTCATGTTTAGGATACGAATTTCGATAATAATACATGCAGCCAAACCTCCCTTTCGCAATACTTGCTACACTACTTCATATGCAAAAGGAGAATAGATGGGTTGGGCAAATGGTTATTTTTCCATGGGTTCAAAGCGTTCTACAAATAAAGCCAATGTACGCGTCATTACCCCTGTAGCCCCTGCAGGACCAAGGTCATGTTCTTTTGATGTGGTGGAGGTTCCAGCAATATCCAAATGAACCCAAGGAGTTCCTTCTGTAAATTCACCTATAAAAGCCCCAGCAACAATCGCATGACCTTCACTGCCCGGAGAATTGTTTAAATCCGCAACTTTACTATTTCTAACCCGTTCTTTATCCTTCTCAAACAACGGTAATTGCCAGATCGGTTCTCCGGCTTCCATTGAGGCTTCTAACACTTGTTCATACAACGTTTCGTGATTCGTCATGGCACCGGTGGTATGTAGTCCAAGCGCCGTAATAACCCCGCCTGTTAAGGTTGCCACATCAATCAAATACTCTGCACCATGGTGCTTAGCATAGGTAATAGCGTCTGCTAAAACAAGCCTGCCTTCTGCATCAGTATTTAAGACTTCTATTGTCTTCCCGCTCATAGAGGTAATCACATCATCCGGCTTAAAGGCATTTCCGGAAATCATATTATCTGTTGAAGGTATAACGGCAACAACGTTTTGTTCCGGTTTTATTTCACCGATGATTTCCATAGCGCCTAAAACAGCTGCGGCCCCGCCCATATCCGTTTTCATACCAACAATGCCAGCTTTCGTTTTAATAGAGTAACCGCCTGTATCAAAAGTAATTCCTTTTCCAACCAATCCGATTACATCTTGCCAGTGTTCTTTCCCTTGGTATTTAAGAACAATCATCTTCGGAGGTTCCGTAGAACCTTGGTTAACAGCGAGGAATGCCCCCATTCCCAGTTTTTCAATCTCTTCTTTATCAAGAATTTCAACCTCAAAGTCATATTTAACAGCAAGCTCTCGAGCGTATTCCGCCATATCCTTTGCTGTAAGGAGATTACCAGGAATATTGACAAGTGTACGAGCAGAGTTCGTACCTTTTCCAAACGCATGACCCACTGTAAGCGAGGCTTGAACTTCTTCCTTCTCGATACTTTCACTATAAACAGTAATTTTCTCTATTCTTTTCTCAGGCTCGTTTGTTTTCTGCTTATAGCCGTAGAATTGGTAGGTAGACAGAGAAAACGCTTCACTTACAGCATGTGCTGCTTCATGTCCGCTTACAGACCCAGCCGTAAGGGAGTCCAGCAGAACACCACATTCTTGGAGCTTACTTGCTTTTAATGCTTTATACGCCTTCCCTAACGCCTCACTCAGCCTTTCAAAATTGAAATCCTTCTCTTTTCCAAGGCCGACAAACCAAATTCTTTTTGCTCCAATTTTCCCTAAGCTATGTACTTTGCTAATATTTTTTAACTTTGCTGAAATATCACCTGCTCTGACTAGCTCTCTTAATTGACCCTCAAACTGTTCATCAAGCTTCGCCAGGGTACCTGTAAACTTTTCAGGTTTATCAAATAGTCCAATTATCAATCCTTCGTGGCCGGCCGAAAGGTCAATTTCACTTTTAACATCAAACATGTTTTCCCACCTCCGTTTAAATTACCTGTTCATTGTATCGGAAAAATGGATATATTTCGACTCTCTAAGTATTTTAATAATTAACACAATAAAAATAGCAGGCTTTATGCCTGCACTATTTTCTCTCTGAACCAATAAACTGCTGACGGAACACTTGCATCGATTTTTCTTCGTTTAACGCTTGGAGCTCTGCTTCTGTAAGATTTCCTTTTCCTTGTTCAATGATATATACATCAATTTCCTTTTTCCCCCATTTATTGTAAACATCCTCAACCGTTTCATAATAAAGATCGACTTTATCTCCCTTAATCGCGCCGCCCTTATCCGCTACTACCCCGTAACCATAACCAGGTATAAACAGAATCGTACCAATCGGAAAAACAGTAAGGTCTGCTGCCACAGTTGAATATAAATCTCGTTTCACTTTTACACCTGAATAGGTAATTCCATACTCAGGGTGGCTTTCATTTTTACCTGTTGATTCATAACCTGCTGTATAGCCTGTTGCAATTACTGTTTTTTTCGGATATTTTGACCAATCAAAAGCATCTTCTAGCGCTTTTGGTTTCTCTGAAGTTGCAGCGTTTGAAGCTGCATTGGCTTCAAGTTCTACCATTTGTTTAATAAACAATTTTAGATCAATGCCTGTAATAGATTGAAAAGTCACTAGTATAGCAATCAGGAAAAGAACGGTCATCGCAAAACGCTTTGTCCAATTTTTGATTTCATTCATTAAGATTTTCACTCCTCCCAAAATATTCATTTCCCAACCCGGGAAGAATTATTCAAAAGAAGTAATATCCTAACTATAAAAAAAGCTTTTTACCTAAGTTAAACCGGAAGTGGAGTAACCCAGGGAAAAAGCTTAAAACATTTGATAGCCATTTTTCCTTAACATTTTAATTGTCACACCAGCAGCAATGGCCCCTGCTAACCCGCTCAGTAAGATAAGAATATCTGCTGTTGCCAAAGACCCTACCTTTTGACCAAGTTCTTGAAATGCTATTTTACTATTCGTAATGTATTCGATAAACTTTACGTTATCAACTATAAATATGGCGATAATTGGATAAATAATTGCCATAATCCAGGACATTCTTAAAAGCATGTTTAAAATAAAACCAATTCCAAAAAATAACACAAAGAATAATAAGATGGAAATGATTAACACTACAATACTCATCTGCATGGAAATACCTCCTTTACACATCCATTTATAAGTTTACTGAATGTCCAAAAGGGAGTCAATCTTTACATATTAGAATATCATTACATATTCGAGGCAAAAAGTTCAAAAAAATAGCCTCCCGAAGTTTCTCGTGGAAGCAGCTTTGGTTGACCCTAGAAGCTCGAATTACTATTAGTCCTGTTTTTTCCCAGTGCCCTTACAGCAGGTACATGTTTCAGAACCTCCAAGCAGTAATTGAAAATATCCTGTCCCTGAACAATAATCACATGTTTTAGTATCTAAAGTAGTCGTATTCATTCAAATCAGCTCCTTGAATTATTATTTAAATTTTCTGATAATATATCAAGAAACCGAAAGAAAGAAAAGGACGAAAATTAACCAAAATCGGCTGAGAAAACGGATACATCGTAAATTTACTTTCACTTTCTAGGCGTAACTTAAATTATCAAAAAATTAAAAAAATAATTTATAGGCACTATACTTAAATTGTTCTCCAGGGTTTAATCCATCGTAACCTGGCCTGGAAGTCGTTATGTTTTGATTAATCAGGTAGTGCAGCATAATCGACGCATCTTTTTCTAGTAGAAGGTCTTTAGGTGCAACAAATCTTGCTTCGTAAAGTTCATTCTCCTGATGTTGGATCTTTCCTTCATCTAATGGTTCAAGTAAAAACACAAGCAAATTATCACTTATTTCGTCTGAAATAACACCTGTTCTAAGCCCTACCAACCCATTGACAACACAATCTATACCGGTTTCTTCCTTTACCTCTCTAACTACTGCTTCATCTGCCGTTTCTCCTTCGTCTACAAAACCTGCGGGAAGTGACCATTTTCCCTTTAGGCCGCCGTAACGCTTTTTAACAACCAGCCAATGCCCTTCAGAAGACTTGACCAGCCCGGCAACTGCTAACCAAACCTTTCCCCGTTTCTCTTTATTGCTCATAAAACCCCCCCCTTAACACCCCTATTTACTTTATATAGTAACAAAAAAGGACAGAATTCTCTGCCCTTTTTAAAAATTTTATATTTAAAATACGTTAAATTTACCTTTTTTCAGTACCAATCCAGCTCCGCCAATCATGTAGAGTGAACGGTTGTCGACTACTTTTTTCATAAAGGATGCCTTAGCACCGGTAACTTTTTTACCGAACACAACACCAATGGCATCGTCATGACCTAGAGAACAAACGGTTCCTTTATTATCAAACGTAAAAGTTTCAAGATCCTGTTTGTTTCGAACCAATGCAGCGATGTTGCGGGCAACTACTTCCCCCTGCTGCATTGCAATTTGAGCAGTTGGAGGATAAGGACGGTTGATCTCTTCATTGATCACAAGTGAACTGTCACCGATGATAAACACATCATCAAATCCTGGAACACGAAGGTCTGGCTGAACTTTTACACGGCCTCTCATTGCTTCAAAACCTGATTTTTCAATAACTGAATTCCCGCGAACCCCAGCAGCCCAAACAACGGTGCCTGCTTTGATTTCTCTCGGTTCCTCTTCACCCTTCGCTACAATGATTCCTTCAGGTGTACATTCTTTAATGGCAGTTCCAATTAAGAATTCTACCCCTTTACGCTCTAATTGTGATACGGCGTAGTTAACTAATTCAGGGTCAAAACCTGGCAGAACAGTTGGTGCTGCTTCTACACAAATGATTTTTACTTTATGAGAATCTACATCATATTCGTGACATAGTTCTGGTACACGATTGGTTAATTCACCTAAGAATTCAATACCGGTAAAGCCTGCTCCGCCCACAACGATGACCAAACGATCGTCGTTCTTTTCTTCTTCCATACTATAAGTGGCAAATTGATACTCAATATGCTCACGCAATTGACGAGATGAATTTACATTGGTAATCCCAAATGCAAATTCCTTTAAACCCTTAATTCCAAAGGTTTCAGGTTCTCCGCCAAGAGCAATAACCAGATAATCATACTCAACTTCGCCCTTTTCTAAGATTACCTTTTTCTCTTCTTTCTTGATTTCAACTACTGTGTCCTGTACAAAATCAACTTTACTTCTATCAATCACATCACGAATGTCATAACGGACACGGTCATGATGAAGTGTGCCTGCTGAAGCCTCATGCAGCCATGTAGTTTCATAATGATAGTCATTTTTATTAATTAGAACAATATCCGCTTCATTAACACCAACAAGCTTTTGCAACCTTACAGTTGTCATCAGCCCGCCATACCCCGCACCAACAATAACAATTTTTGGCTTTCTCAAAGTGATCACTTCCACCTTTTTTATTTTGTTAATATACTTGTTCTTATCTTCCTCAGCTTGTTACATTTTTATTTTTGTTCAGAGGAAAAAAGTTTGTGATATACTTCACGTATAGCGACACAAAAAGTTCCTTTTGTTGTCACAAAAAATTAACATCTATCCTCCATACATATTATGCTAAACTCTTCACATTATCAAGTGGTTTATTTGATTATTTTTAGAGAAAAATAGTTTAATTTTCGTTGATTAAACTACTCTGAATATTCCCCAAAAGTTGTGAGGATTTTATAGTTTTGTGATATTATAAGGAATGGAGTCTGTTACTACATACGTTAGGGGGATACAGAGTGCAAGAAGATCAAAAAGTATATGATATTACCATCATCGGAGGCGGTCCTACCGGTCTATTTACAGCCTTTTACGGTGGAATGAGACAAGCTTCTGTAAAAATTATTGAAAGTTTGCCACAATTAGGCGGTCAATTATCAGCACTATACCCGGAAAAATATATTTACGATGTTGCAGGGTTTCCAAAGGTCCGTGCACAAGAACTAATTAATAACCTAAAGGAGCAAATGGCGAAGTTTGAACCAGCTGTTGCTTTAGAGCAATCCGTGGAAAAGTTGGAAAAACAAGAGGATGGTACGTTCAAATTAACGACCAATTCTGAGGTGCATTATTCCAAAACCGTTATTATTACAGCAGGAAATGGAGCGTTCCAGCCTCGCCGTTTAGAGCTTGAAAGTGCTGCTCAATATGAGCGCAAAAACCTTCACTATTTTATTGATGATTTAAACAAGTTTGCCGATCAAAAAGTCGTTGTCTTTGGCGGCGGTGATTCTGCTGTAGACTGGGCTTTAATGTTAGAGCCAATTGCAAAAGAAGTAACAATTGTTCATCGAAGAGATAAATTCCGAGCTCACGAGCATAGTGTCGAAAACTTGCATAATTCGAAAGTAATCGTTAAAACTCCATTTGTTCCTGCGGAATTAATTGGAGATGACAACGGTATCAAGCAAGTCGTCCTTACTGGCGTTAATGGAGATGGCAGAGAAGCAATCGATGTGGATGCTGTTATCTGTAACTATGGGTTCGTTTCCTCATTAGGCCCAATTAAAGAATGGGGCTTAGAAATTGAGAAAAATTCGATTGTTGTCAATTCCAAAATGGAAACAAATGTACCTGGTATCTATGCAGCTGGAGACATTTGTACCTATGAAGGAAAAGTAAAATTGATTGCCTGCGGATTTGGTGAAGCGCCTACAGCTGTTAACAATGCAAAAGCATTCATTGATCCAAAAGCCAAAATCCAGCCGCTTCACAGTTCTTCAATGTTTGGTAAATAACAAACAAAAGGCGCCCCTAGAGGCGCCTTTAACTTTTAATTAACATTCTTCTGGTGTCCCTGCTGCTGTTGCTGTTCTAAATGATGAGCCACAGCCGCAAGATGCAATGGCGTTAGGATTATCAATTGTAAATCCGCCACCCATCATTGATTGCTTATAGTCAATTTTAGTACCGTTTAATATAGGGGCATCCTCTTTATCCACTAGAATCTGTATTCCATGCTGTTCGGAATGGAGATCATTTTCCTTCACTTCGTGGTCAAATCCCATACCGTAGGATAATCCACTGCAGCCTCCACCTTTTACACTTACGCGTAATAAGGCTCCTTCTTCTTCATTGTGTTTCATCATTTCTTTTATTTGAAGAGCCGCGGCTTCTGTTAAAACAATTACATCGTTACTCATTTATTTTTCCTCCTTTGAGGTCTTTCTTATAGTATATACACTATAACATCATCACTCAACTAATACGTTTAGAGTATTATATGTCTAGAATAAAAGAAGGGAGCGCTTAACGCCCCCTATTGTGCTGGAATATATTAAAACATTGGATTATCTTCTAAGTATTGGTAAATCTTTTCCACAAGTTCATCCGGTGTTTCACCTGTTACGACTTCACCATTAACAAGTGCAAAAAGGGTGGAAGCACATTTCCCGCAATACCCCAGACAACCATATTCAATGATATCAAGATTCGGGTCTTTTTCTAGCCTTTCCAGGGCTTTTTGAGAACCACTGGCTAGATTACTCATACAAAATTCAATAATTGGCATAAACATGGCTATCACCTCTTTACAACTTATTATCCTACTATTTTTCCTTTGCTACGTCAAATACCACGTTTTATATCTAAATGTCAATAAAATTCCCATACGTGTTGTTATTTTGTCATAATTCAGCTATACTTTTAATGGATTTAAAGACTATATTACTATCATTTCAACATAAACTATGACATGATTACTGGTTTACAAAGGGGATATAAAAAATGAAAAACCTAGTTATTCTCGGTGGAGGATACGGCGGAATGAAGATATTGAGCGAACTCCTGCCAAACCATTTACCTGAGGATGTAAGAATAACACTTGTTGACCGCGTTCCATACCATTGCTTGAAAACTGAATACTATGCCTTGGCGGCAGGAACTGTTTCGGATAAGGAGCTGCGCGTTGCCTTTCCTGCGCATCCTCAATTAGATATTATATATGGAGAAGTTGCAGGAATTGAAAGAGACAATAAAAAGGTCCTGCTAAAAGATTCTGCTTCGATTTCCTATGATGATTTAATCATCGGTCTAGGCTGCGAGGATAAATACCATGGTGTACCAGGTGCTGACCAATTCACATACAGCATTCAAAGCATCGAAAAATCTCGTCGTACTTATTCAGTATTAAACAATTTAGGACCTGGGTCCGTGGTTGGCATCGTAGGCGCTGGTCTTAGTGGTGTAGAACTTGCCAGTGAATTAAGCGAAAGCCGCGGCGACTTAAAAATTAAACTATTTGACCGTGGTAAACACATACTTCCTGCCTTTCCGGATCGCTTAAGTAAATATGTTGAAAATTGGTTTCATAAGAATAACGTAGAAATCATCAACAACTCTAATATTACGAAAGTGGAAGAAAATTTACTCTATAACCATGATGAGCCTGTCCCGTGTGACGTGATTGTTTGGACCGCTGGTATCCAGGCTAATAAGATTGTTCGCGAATTAGGAGAAGAAACGGACCGCTCCGGCAGACTGATCATTACGCCTCGTCATCATTTACCGAATGATGAGCACGTTTTTGCACTAGGAGATTGCGCAAGTCTTCCACATGCCCCAAGCGCTCAATTAGCAGAAGGTCAGGCAGAGCAAATGGTGGAAGTATTGAAGAAGCGCTGGAACGGTGAGGAGCCTCCAGTTGAATTCCCAACAATAAAATTAAAAGGTGTTCTTGGTTCACTTGGTAAGAAACATGGTTTTGGGATGATGGCAGACAGAGCTATAACCGGACGTGTTGCTCGTCTGTTGAAATCAGGGATTCTGTGGCTTTACAAATACCATAACGGATAATTTTCAAAAAAGCATTCCAACAGGAATGCTTTTTCACTTATGCTTTGTAACCATATTTTTCCAATTCACTAAAAATCGTTTTTAATCGCGGGTTTCCTTCACCTACGATTTTATCTTTAATCACCACAACAGGATAAAACAAATCTTCTTCAATAACTCTTTTCGCAAAAGCTTCTTTTTCTGGTTCTTGAGGAGGTTGATAAATATCAACATACGTCATCTTGAATGGCTGATTAGGATACTTTCTGGAAATTGCAGCCTCGAGCCATTCAAATGTCTCCTTTGAGGAAGGTAAATTTACACAGCTTGGACATAATTGTTCTGCACCATAGAGGATAATTTCAACTGTAGAAGTGGTCATTCCATCAATCCTGCCTTTTTCTTTTATTTTACAACATTTAAACTATTAAACATAAGAATATGGTTGTAAATGTGCGAATTCCCATTTCATGAGAATGGATTTTTCCCTTCAATGACATTATAATATAAGGTAGGAAGGAGACGATAAATATGGCAGAACAAGTACAAGAACAAGAAATGTTTGAGCAGGTTCAGGAAGTATTAGATAAATTGCGTCCATTTCTTCTTCGCGATGGAGGAGATTGTGAATTAGTTGATGTTGAGGATGGTATTGTTAAACTTCGTTTACTAGGTGCATGCGGAAGCTGCCCGAGCTCAACGATTACCCTTAAAGCAGGAATAGAAAGAGCACTTTTAGAAGAAGTTCCTGGGGTTGTTGAAGTAGAACAAGTATTTTAATAAACACAAAAAGCGATTGCTGATAAAAAGAGCAATCGCTTTTTTATATTACCTAATCGGCAGCCAGTCTAATTGAGGAATCTTTAATGGTTTTAATGGAGCACCTACAGTATGAAAAAAGTTGCCCAAAAATCGCTCATACTCCATTGATTGCTTTAACATCTTACTTAACCTTTCCTCCAAAAGCTTCTTTTCCTGCTCAGACCGAGTAATATAATAATTCTCAATACACTCGAAATAATGAAGTGGAAATATTAAACGGGAAAATAATAACCGCCATGAAAAAGAGGATAAAGGTGCAATACTTTGATATTCGGCAAAAAACTGTCTTACATCAATCTGATAGGTTTGGGTGTTTTGAAAATAACGCTCTCTCGTCCATTCTGCAAGGTCACGGCTGCGATGATCAAAAACCCAATCAAATGGGTTTTTAATATAATAATCGGCTCCCCAAGAGTCATTTGAAAAACGCTCATGACACACCGTTCCGCTGTCCGATTCTACAGGCTCATCGTCCAGTTCCGTATCCACTAAGTATTGAATGGCATTTTCGGTTAAACCAATATAGTATGGAAATGACTCAATAAACATCCGTTCAAAATCATCATCAGGTGTTTGGAACAACAGTTCACTCCATACCTTTTCGATTTGATCCAGACGCTTCTCCCATAATTGCTTCCATTGTCCAATCCTGCTAGACCTTTCAATCTTGTATGGGATCGTTTTACCTCGCTCATGAAATTTAGCTAACTTTCTCCCTAGTTTTGCCTTTACGTGCTTATCTGTTTGTCTATTTGCCAGCACACAATATTGGTGATCTTCCCATGATGTAATAAATCCACCCTCAATTGTTTGTAAAAATGCCGGTACATGAGAATCTCCACTATTCCTTAAATGTTCTGCAATTTTCTCCAATTCATTAATATCCTCGGCTTCCCTCCCGTCAGATTTTTCAACCAAATAAAACCAGCCGTTTCCTCTCAGCGCATCGTAAGAATCTAATTTCACATATTCCTCGACTTGTATTCCATATTTATTTTCAAGTAATTTTTGAAGCACCTTTACACCTCTTCTCTTTTCTACTCTTATGTCATATATATGTAGTAGCCCAAAAAACTTGTTGTCTTCTTACGTAATAAAGTATAAGAAAAACGTGAAAGGAGTAATCTGTAAGAAGGGTGTTGGTTCATTCGTTCCTTTTCAAAACATCAAGCATATGGTAAAAATTAAGAATAGTAAAAAATTCCGAGGAAAAGGTGATAAATGGATGGCAGAAGATAAAAAAATGGATTTAACAGAAGAAACAGCACGAAGATGGATTAAAGAAAGAGGCGTTGAAATTCAAGATATCGCTGATTTAGTCTTTTTCTTACAAGAAAAATACCATGATGACTTAAAAATGGAAGACTGTATTGCAAATGTGGAACGCGTTATATCAAAACGTGAGGTTCAAAATGCCATCATAACAGGAATTCAACTAGATATGTTAGCAGAGAAAAACATGCTTGAAGAACCGATCCAATCCATTATTAAAACAGATGAAAGTCTTTATGGTGTCGATGAAATTTTAGCACTATCTATTGTTAATGTTTACGGGTCCATCGGCTTTACCAATTATGGCTATATCGATAAACAAAAGCCTGGAATATTAGCCCGTTTAAATGATAAGTCAACAGGAGAATGCCATACATTTTTAGATGACATTGTCGGTGCAATCGCAGCTGCCGCCTCAAGCAGACTTGCTCACCGAGCTGCGCATGTGGAATAAAGACAATAAGAAAAGGATGGAGAGGTAATCCATCCTTTTCTTACGGCTCCCATTGATCCAATGAATCGATGGAATAAGTAGGTTTACGGTCGTAGCCAGCAAGTAATTCCTTAGTAGTCACACCCGTGTGCACTAATAGTGTATCAAGTCCTGCATTTATTCCCGCTAAGATATCCGTATCATAATAATCGCCCACCATGAGTGTTTCTTCTTTAGAAGTACCCAAAACCTTTAACGCCTGCTCCATGATGATGGATTCAGGTTTTCCAATAAAAGTTGGCTTCGTTTGTGTTGAAACGGCAATGACAGAGGTTAACGAACCATTTCCAGGCACTAAGCCTCTTTCTGTTGGGATCGCAATGTCCCCGTTTGTAGAGATAAAGGAAGCGCCATTACGGACAGCCAGGCATGCTACTGCTAATTTTTCATAGCTAATCTCACGGTCAATCCCAATGACAACATAATCGGCATTCTCTGTGGCGAATCTGAATTTCTTTTCTTCGATAGCCTTGCGAAGACCTTCCTCACCGATTACATAAACGGAAGCATCCTGCTTTTCGCTATAAATATAATTCGCTGTTGCCTGACTCGTTGTAAAAACAAGATTCTCTTCTGCTGGAATATCAAAATTATTTAGTTTTTGAGCAACTTGCACAGGTGTCCGTGATGAATTATTAGTTACGAATAAATAAGGAATACCCTTTTCCCTTAATTTTTTCACAAAATTTCCTGCTGCTTCAATTTTTTCTGATCCTCTATACATCGTTCCATCAAGGTCAATTAAATAACCTTTATACTTTTTCATGTTGATCACTCCCACATGTATCATATCCGATTAATAAAAAGGACCGCAAACGCGGTCAGTGATAAATTATACAAAAGCGGTTACTGGACCAAGTTCATTCTCAAGATAGTCTCGGACATTCTTTGGAAATAAAGCTAAATCTTTCATTTTGCTGGAGAACTGATTTAAAAGTTCGCTATGATCAATCTCTGTATACAATTGAACCAGTACCTTTCGATAGTGGACAAGTGTTTTTAAACTCTTTCCGGTTTCTTCGGAAACAACCTTTTCATCGATTAATATCTCAATGATATCTTCATAACTGCCAGGGTCTCTCATTATAAAGCCGTCTATCATGGCATTCCCCACATCTAACACAGATTCAATCATCAGATGTGTAATCCGTTCTAATGCTGCTTTTTCTATCGGTGTTAACCATTGACCCTGATTAGAAAATAGTCTGATCTGCTTTTCTAGAAACACCAATGTAGCCTCCAACTTTTCGCGGTCTACAAAATACATTTCATCCACTTCCTCATAAATAGTCACTTATGTTGCCACATCATCAAAAAACCTAGCGGGACGGGCATAGAAATTACCCTGTACTAAATCAACATTATTTCTGGTTAATACGGATGCTTCCTCTTGGTTTTCAATGCCTTCTGCCACCAATAAAGATCCTGCCTCCTTCGCAACAAGAAGCAATCCCTTTAACATTGACTCTTTTACAGAGTTTTTATCAATATTTTCTATCACGGAACGATCAATCTTTATAATGTCTGGCATCAATTCGCTTATGGTATTTAAGCTTGCATAACCCGCTCCTGTATCATCAACAGCTATCTTAAATCCCATTAGTCGCAATACATTAATATTAAACGTAAAGTTCTTCAAACCCTCAATTGAATCACGTTCTGTGACCTCAAACGTAATTTTTTTAGGAGATATTCCCCTATATTTTTGAAGCAGCTTCTTTAAATCACTTGTAAATCTAATATTCCCCAGCGTTAAAGGAGTACAATTAACAAATATATCTTGACGGCACCGAGATGCTTTAACTTGCTGAAGGATTTTTTCTAAAACTATCATTTCTAATTCGTACAATCTGCCGGTTTGTCTTGCAACAGAGAAAAGCTGTAAAGGAGCTTCTAAAGCCGTCCCTTTAGGGCCGCGAGTAAGCAGTTCCCAGGCACGAACCTCCTTTGTGGCTACATCAAAAATGGGCTGTGCTAACAAGGTAATAGACCTCTTTGTAATAATTTTGTTTATAGCAAAAAGCATTTCATTGATATGCAGCTGCTCTCTCTTTTCTGCCATACTAATAGCTTGTCTATGTGCCCTATATATAGAATCTTGGATAGAAAAATCATATTTATCAATAAACATATACCCAACATCAAAAATTGGATAGGAAGTAGAATACTGCTTAAAGTAACTCTCCGATACTTCATTTGTTATTGTTTCCAACAGGATATCAATATTCGAAATGGAATGTCTTTCATGATCTACGGTAATTAACAGTGTAACGCCTTCACCATAATAATCATGCAGGGTAATTAACTCCTTTGGGTTTACCGTTTGTTCCACAACGGTTTGAAATAGTTTCTTCATTTTTGTCAGCAATTTAGAATGCTGTTGGGAGTCTGCCTGTTCAATTAAATCATGTAAGTTACTTAATTTAAAAACAATTACCGCTACCTCATGGCCAGCACCTATAGCGTTCTTTACCCCTTCCATTAAAGGATTACGCAAGGTAAATTGAGGCGGGTAATAGCGTATGGATGAAAGAGGTAAAATAAGCTTTCCCCATTGCATTACATTCTTAACTTTTTTGATGTAACGACAGCCCATTAACTCCATCCCTCTCAGTAACACATACGACAATAATAATTATATTGTAACACAATTTGACAGAAACCGTTTTTTCTTTCAGTAAATTTTTACAAATATTCTATTAACGTCAAAATTCCCCCATTTCCTGTTTATTTGGTAATATAAAGAGGAAGCAGAAATCAACTAAAGGAGCATATTTCATGAAAGAACGTTTTTTCTTATATGATGATACAGAAGATACAAAAACACGGTTTGTAAGTTTTGTTGGCGACAACCAGCGGTTTGATTTAGCCATTGTTAAAACCGATCGTCATTACGGGAAACACCTTGTACTCGATTTACAAGGAAATCGCTTTGCCATTATAGGTGAGGATGACTTGCAAGAGGAAGGGTATTTAGAATACGCTTTCCAATTAAACGAAGAGGATGCCGAAGAGTTACGTTCCTTTTTGTTAGAATTAATATAATTCCTTTTTACATACTAATAAAAAAGGCGGAAGCGCCTCGAACAGGGGCGACAGGCATAAGACGAGCCGGCAGGAAGGTTGCTCTTTAACCTTCTTGACGGATTGGCTTATGACCCCGAGCCCCTAGGCGCTGCAGCTAGATTAGTAAAAGGAGTGAGTGATGACATGCCAGAAAAAAAATCAAGAAGCTATTTTGACCTTTCTAATGTTGAAAAACGAGAGAACTTTCTAACCGCAGAGGAGTTCCCAGATGGTCCATTTGGATCTCCAATTCGTAAAGATAAACCGGTTCAAAATAAAAGCACCCCTTGGCATGAAGGGCAGCGTTATTATAGCAACTTTAATTATGAGAACAAAACCTTTCATCAGGATATTCCTCGTCAGATGGAAGGGGCTCATCCGGTACATGACGACCCTAATCAAGAGGAACAACCGCCCTACACGCATTAAAAGCTCAGCACATTAACCAGCGCTAAGCATGAAGAGAGCACATAAAAAGGCTTGCCGCTTTGGCCAGCCTTTTTTTATTTTTTAACTTTTTTCAACACAAAATAAGCACAGCCAAAATTACAGTATTCATATAAATATTCACTTAATGTACTAATTTTGGTATCAAATGTAGCTTTTTGATTTTGATCTTCAAAAAAGCCCTTAAGTCGTAGCTGACCATAACCCCAATCACCGACAATATAATCATATCTGGATAATATATCACTGTATCTCGCTTTTAGAGCCTCCTCATTAAAGGCATCTCTATGTTCCTGCACGATTTCATACGTGGCGCCGTTTATATTGATCATGTTATCACCTCAAATTTTACCAGTAAAATCTATCTTTCATTATAACCGATTCACCATCAATTACTAAGAAAAAAAATAAGTTATTTGGCTATTCTATAAAAAGGAGGTGCTTTCAGTGAAAAAATGGTCAATGATGATTGTTTTTTGTTTACTTCTAACAGCAGCTGGCTGCTCAAGGGATATGGCCAATCGTGATGTGTATAAAGAAAGCGGAGATACCATAAATGTCAATAACAAACGAGAAGAGCTCTATAATGAAGGCGGCGGCCAGGGTGTCAGAAATGTGAGTGATGATTATGGCTTTGTCCGTCATCAAAGGAGCCCCATACAAGGTGACCGTGGCGGAATGAAGCACTATGCAGGTATAGACCGTGAACAAGTTGCTAATATTATTAGTCAGCTAAGCACAGACATACCGAATGTTGATGATGTTGCCACTCTTGTAACGGATCAGGAAGTTCTCGTTTCCTATGATACAGATTCTAAAGACCGTAACCGGACGGCTGACCAAGTAAAGAGAACGGCTATGTCAGTTGTCCCTAGATACTATCATGTATATGTTTCAGACAATACACGATTAATGCGTGATGTGGAAAACTTGGCGAATCTTGATTCCACTAGTCACAATGCCAGAAATTTAGTCAATGGTTTAATTAAACAAATGAAGAAATCACCGCAAGGTAATCGTATGAGCGATAGTGAGGACGAAAACGGGGCGACCGCTGATGATAATATGAATACAACCCGTTAACAAAAAGAGTTCAGCCCAAGTGGACTGAACTCTTTTTATTGTCTAGCGGAAGTACGTAGGGGCTTCCGCTATTCATTTTTTAAGCTTGTTGGACTTCTGCTTCCCCAAGCAATTGTTTATGTTTTGCAGCCGCATTAACTTGTTCATCTGCATGGTAGGAGGAACGGACTAATGGACCTGCTTCACAGTGACTAAACCCTTTAGACAATGCAATTTCTCGTAATTCTGCAAATTCCTCTGGACGGTAATATTTTTCAACCTTTAGATGGCTCTTAGACGGTTGTAAATATTGTCCAATTGTCATAATATCTACATGATTTGCCCTTAGGTCATCCATAACCTCAATGATTTCTTCTTTTGTTTCACCCAAGCCAACCATTAAGCTGGACTTTGTTGGGATAGTCGGCTGCATTTCTTTCGCTCTGCGTAAAAACTCTAATGAACGGTCATACTTTGCACGTGCTCTAACTCTTGGTGTTAATCGTTTAACCGTTTCGATGTTATGATTCAAGATGTCAGGTTTTGCGTCCATTAACAAAGCTAAATTTTCTTCTTTTCCACCCATATCTGACGGAAGAACTTCAATGCTTGTAAAAGGATTCTTTCTTCTTATCGCTCTAATGGTTTCTGCAAACACAGCAGCTCCGCCATCTTTTAAATCATCCCTAGCTACTGCTGTTACTACAACATGTTTTAAGTTCATTAATTGAACAGAGTCTGCTACTCGTTCCGGTTCAGCCAGATCTAACTCTGTTGGCAATCCTGTTTTAACGGCACAGAATCGACAGGCACGTGTACATGTATCACCAAGAATCATGAAGGTAGCCGTTCTTCTCTCAGCCCAGCATTCGTGGATATTAGGGCAGCGTGCTTCTTCACATACCGTATGTAGATTTTTCTCGCGCATCATTTTTTTTAAGCCAGTATAATGTTCATTCGTATTTAATTTTATTTTTAACCATTCCGGTTTTCTTAGGTAATCACTATTCCTGCTCACTGTTTCCACCCCTATAAATGAGTTTGCTCCTAGTCACTTTACCATACTTTTTGTAACAACAACAAGCAGACAACTCCATAAGGTCCCATTTTCCAATTATTGTCCATAATGAAATAGCCTAGAATTCATAAACTATAAGCGTACAATAATCGGAAGGAGGATTCCTGTGCGGGCATTTCTGATAATTGGAACAATCCTCTTATTTATGAGCTTTTCTCTCAGGGATGCTCATGCTAAAGGTCCGGATGAGTATCAGGAAAGAATGAAGCTTTATAAAAAAGTTGAAACCGTAACATTAATTCCATGGTATTACCTAGCGGCCGTGGACCAGTATGAAAGGTCTATACGGCAGGTACGCAAAGATTTACCAAAGCCGGAAAGTGTAATTGGCATTTATTTTACTCCACAGAAATGGGCTGGACCTATAAATCCAAATCCTGAAGAAGAAAACCCAGCAATTATCCAATTTTTCAACGGAATGGGCGTCGATGGTGATGGAGATGGTAAAGCTAGTTTAAAGAGTGATGAGGATGTCTTGTATACTTTTGCCAATTATCTTCTCTCATATGGAATAGACGATGATAATATTAAAATTGGATTATGGAATTATTATCATCGTGACAAAACCGTCGGCATTATCGTTGGAAAGGCTAAAATGTACCACCATTATGGCAGGTTAGATTTAGATTCTCATGTATTCCCGCTTCCATTGCGGAGCAATCACAGTTATCGCAGTACATGGGGAGACGCAAGGGGCTGGGGCGGCCGAAGAATTCATGAAGGAACCGATATTTTTGCAGGGTATGGTGTCCCTGTCCGTGCCACAAACTATGGCATAATAGAAATGAAGGGCTGGAATAAGTTCGGCGGCTGGAGAGTTGGAATTCGTGATATTAATAATACGTATCATTATTTTGCTCATCTTAGCGGTTTTGCTAAAGATTTAAAAGTTGGCCAAGTGGTTGAACCAGGAACCTTAATTGGCGGTGTTGGCAGTTCAGGATACGGACCTCCAGGAACATCTGGAAAATTCCCGCCGCATTTGCACTATGGAATGTATAAGGATAACGGTTATACCGAATGGTCTTTTGACCCAACCCCACATTTACGATTATGGAAACAACAAGAAAGACAGGCATTAAAATCAAAGAAAAAATAGGACTGTCCGGCTGACAGTCCTTTTAATTTTGAGGAGAAGGTATTTGAATAGATGGTGTAACACCATTTCCGCCATTATTATAAAATTGTGGTACATCACCTTGAATGAGTCTTCCGCCTACTGGAATATTCTGCTCTAATTTTGTTATCTCTGTTTTAAACGGGGTAATAATTTGCACTGAAACCTCTAGATGGATTGCTACATCAATCCATGTATTATTGATCCCCATAGGTTTTGGATTAATTTTCACATCTGGGCGTACTTCACCGATTGCATGGAATCGAACAGGTATTTTAGGACCCAAGTTTCCTAATAATGCCATGTTTGTGGCTTGACCAAGAGGAACATTCCAAACAATCCCATCCTGTCTTTCTGTATTTACCTCAATATCGACATCTGTTAATTTCTCTAGTGAATCAAGGTCTCCTTTTTCTGCTGCATTTAAGTTTTTCTGTATTTCATTCGTGATTTCAGATAATTTCTGATTTATGACTTCCGTTTTTAGACTTGCACTTGGCTGTGCACCATTTTGACCAGCTTCGATTGCAATAACATCTCCTACTTCAACTGTTTTTTTATTAATGGCCTTATTAATAACCTGTGAGGCAATTTGTTTTGTCTTAGATTCCGCATATCTCATTAAGGAAGGCTCAATCCCCTTGTTGACCAGCCATATTCCCATTGCAGTAGACAATAAAAAAAATACAAACGATAATAACAACACATATCGGAAAGGTAACGGTCCCCGTTTTCGGTGACGGACACGGAATTTAGCCAAATATAATCCCCCCTTACATGTTATATGTATGCAGGAAAGGGGTGAACTAGCCTATAAATTTATACTAGCTGCACCATAAGAAAAAGCCCGCACGTATGCAGGCTTTTTATACCATTTTCAACAAGGCGTCTTTTCCGAGCATTCCTTTTGTAATACCGATTGCTTCTGCCTCAGCTGTAACCGACTCCATAGGAGCATTTAGGAGCTGTTCAATGGTCCTTACCCCCACTGCTCTTGCGGCAATGATTTTGCGGTCCTTTAACTTTTCGTTTAATAACCCAACATCTAGAGCACCGCACATAATATAGCCCTTATCATTGCTTATTGAGAGCAGTGTAGTTTTTGGTAACAAGACAGTAACAGCCAAGAACGTATGACCATTAATCTCTACCGGTGTTAACTCAATCAATTTACACACTCCCTTCCTCACTAACAAATTATGAAAGTGCAAGAGGATGCGTGTATCCATTTTAGGACTACTTTTTTTCTAATTTCCATTTTAAGATATCCCGTAAAAATTCAGGAAGAAAATATTCCTTTTTCTTCTGTGGAAAAACGTCCTTAAAAAAATGTCCAAAGGTAAACATATCTGGGAGCGCAAGCGTATAGAGCTTGTTTAAATCTAAGTGAATGCCATTGATATAAATTTCGTTGTTCTCTTTAAAAGTTATCCCGTCATATATACTTACTCCCATCACAGTCCCCCTAAAACCAAGCCCGACTACATGCTTCTGTGCCCAGTCCTCTTCCCTTGTTTCAAGTAATACCCTTTTTAATTCAATCCCTGTTAGTTGAATTTTACATGGATTTATCGGGTGTGGACATATTAAAAGCAAATCATACAATGACACTTTACCTGATAAAGGACCTAAAATCAGACCGCCATTAATAAAGGCACAATCCGCTTTGCACCATTCTCTTATTGCTTCGCATAGGAGCTTCGAAAGCTCCGTTTCTTGGAAAGGATCATGAGAATATTCATTTTGAAGGGTTGTAATTTTTTGATTTAACAATTTCTTACCTTTACGATATAGCTCCTTGGAATTCACCCTCTCATTTGGAATTGTAGGAAGTTCCATCACATTATATAATAAGGCTTGTTTGCTGATTATTTTTCTCTCATCAACTTGAAGAGATACATGCCCTACATATCTTCCATGCTTACCAGCACCCGCAAGCAATGTCTGCCCCACTAGCTTTCCGTCCGGAAGGGTATGGTGGGAGTGTCCCCCAAGAATAATATCGATCTCCGGAAATTCCCTTGCAATTTGTTCATCATGGTCAAGACCAAGATGAGATAGTAAAATAAAGATATCAGATTGAGACTTTAGCGGCTGTATCCATTTTTTTAACTCTTCAAGAGGTTCGGTAAGGTGCCAGCCTAATAACTCATAAAACAGGGAATAATAAGCTGTTAATCCAAACACACCAATTCGTGTACCTTTTTCGGTCTGATATATTTTGTAGGGAGACAGCCACTTGGGATGCTGCCTGTTAGTGTTATAGAGGTTAGCAACCAGGACATCAAATTTCCTGTTGTCATACAAATGATTGAGGCCTTCATAAGGAAAGTTTATCCCCTCATTGTTCCCAATCGTGACAGCGGTATAGCCGGCTTCATTTAGCAGTTCTATATTCCCTTGCCCATTCGTCCCCTCTGAAAGTGGATGCCATCTGTCAATAAAGTCACCTATATCAAATAGAAAAAACTCTTCCTCAGCCTCTTTGTGATTTGTTCTGCGGACATTTAAGAAATGCTGAATTCGCGGCCATCGTTTTAAATGGCTATGAACATCATTTGTATGATATATGTGAATGAATTCCATACATGATTCGCATCCTTTTTTAACTAATAATACCTTGATAGATTAATCGTATGCCGACGATTATTAATATGGTTCGCAGTAAAAAAACAATTGTTTTGCTTTTTAGCCTTGTGTTTAGGTAGACACCGACCCTTGCTCCAATCCAGGCCCCAGGAACTAATGCCAATGCTAAAAGCCAATCAACATTCCCTAACGTAATATGGGTAATCGAGCTAAGGATGGATGTTGGTAAGATCATAAACATCGATGTGGCTGTTGCGACATGTGGAGGAAAGAAAAAGAACAAAATCATGGTCGGCACCATTAACGATCCACCGCCAACGCCTAGAATCCCTGATAAAAAGCCGACAATAAACGAAATAATGACTCCCATCCAAGGATTAAAACCATATTCAAAGGTTTTTCCTGAGTTATCTGTAAAGGTTCGGACAATCCCCCTATCTTTTTGATAAGGAACAGGCTTTAATTTATCTTTTAGGAGCAGTACAAACGAAACAAATAAAATAAAAATGCCAAAAAATAGATTGAATGATTTTAAATCTAAAATCTCAGTAACCCATGCGCCAAGAATGCTCCCAGGGCCACTTCCAATCAAAAAAATTAATCCACTTTTATAATCTACCGTCTTATGCTTCATATAAGCTAACGTTGAGGAAAGCCCGGTAAAAATCATGGTAAAAAGGGAGGTACCTACGGCTGTCTGTGGCGAAATATAACCAAACGCAGACAGTGATAGTGAGCCTAAAAATAGCAAGGAAGGAACAATTACGATTCCTCCGCCCAGTCCAATCAAACTGCCTAAAGAACTGCCAGCTATCCCTATCAATATTAAAACAATCCACTCCATATTTTTTCTCCTTTTTTTAAAATAGATCTAGCTGTCTAGGGGCGAGGTCTTCATATATTATATTTAAAAGGTCAATCATTTCTTTTGCGTTATCAGCTGCATACCCGCCAGAATTGTTGTTAAAGAGAACATAGACATTAGCAGATTCCTTAGCTAATTTTTTGATAATATTTGCCCATTCTTGGAGTTCTTGCTGATTATAACGATAGAGGTAACGAACCTCACGCCAATTTTCAGCTTGGCGTTTTTGCCATCCATGAAAGTTTCGTCCATGGAATCGTATGAGAAGTTTTTCAGGATCAATTGCCTCTAATATGGCTGGAATAGAGCCCTCTCCTGATTGGGGTTCATCACAAATACTATGTATCCATTTTTCCTCTCTCATAAAATCTAGTGTGTGCTGGCGAAAACGGGGTTTGAACCATGATTGGTGCCTGAACTCAAGTGCACAGGGTAAATCGCCCATAACATTTTTGCACCAACGTAAATATTCAACATTTTCCCGCTTACAATCGAACCAAGGCGGGAACTGAAAAAGGACCATTGCTAGCTTGTTTGCTTCTATGTATGGTTCAAGGGATTCTTTAAAAGCCTGGAACATTACTTGGTTGGTTGCGAATGGAGATTCTCCGCGCTGATGGCCAGTCATCCCCTGGTAAGCCTTCACGATGAACTGAAACGTGGAAGGAGTATCATTCACCCATTTAATAGCATTCCTCTTCGGTTGGATTGCATAAAAAGCATTATCGACTTCAACTGTTGGAAAATGACCAGCATACTCTTTTAACTTATCACGTGGAGACACTTGCCCAGGATATAAACTATCGTGGTCTCCCCAGCCTGTTACGCCAATGTAAATCATCCTAAATCACCTCCACCTACTGATAATAGCATACCCCGAGATTTGATTTTCTGCTACCCTAGAGTATTTTTCGGGATCCGAGAGTAAATCTCCGCTTCCCAGAGTAAATCTTCGCTATCCGCCAGTGTTTCCCCAGATAACGCTAAAAAACCGCCTGCCAAATCGGCAAGCGGATGAGTATTAATTATCCGATAGAACCTTCCATTTCAAACTTGATCAGACGGTTCATTTCAACAGCGTATTCCATTGGCAGTTCTTTTGTAAACGGCTCAATGAAGCCCATTACGATCATTTCTGTAGCTTCTTGTTCTGAGATACCACGGCTCATCAAGTAGAAGAGCTGTTCTTCAGATACTTTTGAAACCTTTGCTTCGTGCTCAAGTGAAATATTGTCGTTTAGGATTTCGTTGTATGGAATGGTATCAGAAGTTGACTGATTATCCATAATTAACGTATCACATTCGATATTTGCACGAGCGCCATCCGCCTTACGTCCAAAGTGAACAACACCACGGTACGTTACTTTACCGCCATGCTTAGAAATGGATTTAGACACGATAGTGGAAGATGTGTTTGGAGCTAAGTGAATCATTTTTGCTCCTGCATCCTGGTGCTGACCTTTCCCTGCAATTGCAATCGATAAAGTCATACCACGTGCACCCTCACCTTTTAAAATAACGGCTGGGTACTTCATCGTTAATTTAGAACCGATGTTACCATCAATCCATTCCATTGTTGCATTAGCTTCGCAAACTGCACGCTTCGTAACTAAGTTGAAGACATTGTTTGCCCAGTTTTGAATCGTTGTATAACGGCAATAAGCGTCTTTTTTAATAATAATCTCAACAACTGCACTGTGAAGTGAGTTAGTTGTATAAACAGGAGCTGTACATCCTTCAACATAATGAACATGTGCGCCTTCATCTACAATGATTAACGTACGCTCAAACTGACCCATGTTTTCAGAGTTAATTCGGAAATACGCCTGTAATGGAGTATCCACTTTCACACCTGGTGGTACATAAATGAATGAGCCGCCAGACCAAACAGCAGAATTCAAGGCAGCAAATTTATTATCCGTTGGTGGAATAACCTTTGCCCAGTGCTCACGGAAAATATCTTCATTTTCTTTAAGAGCAGAATCTGTATCTTTGAAGACAATTCCTAGTTCTTCTAGGTCTTCCTTCATATTATGATAAACAACTTCGGATTCATATTGAGCAGATACACCCGCAAGGTACTTTTGCTCTGCTTCAGGAATTCCAAGTTTGTCAAAAGTTGCTTTAATTTCTTCTGGAACTTCATCCCATGATTTTTCCGATTTCTCAGATGGTTTTACATAATAAGTGATTTCGTCAAAATTCAATGAACCTAAATCGCCGCCCCATTGAGGCATTGGCATTTTATAAAAATGCTCAAGTGATTTTAAACGGAAATCAAGCATCCATTGTGGTTCATTTTTAAGCTTTGAAATTTCTTCAACAATTTCACTTGTTAGACCACGTTTTGATCGGAATATGGAAACGTCCTTATCGGCAAAACCGTATTTATAATCACCGATTTCCGGCATCTTTTTCGCCATCGTCGTATTCCTCCATTTCATTAGAAAAGCGGAAGCGCCTTGTTCAGCCCCGACAGCTGCTTACGGGTCTGACGGTGAAGTCGTTTTTTGACTTCAACGTCAGGACCGAAGCGACTCGAGGGGCTAGGCGCTGGAGCTAGACATCTCACCCGCAATTTCGTTTTATTGTTGTTCCTCTTCATTCAATCCTTTTTCCATTGCCTTCCATGCAAGCGTGGCACATTTGATTCGGGCTGGGAATTTAGAAACACCTTGAAGCGCCTCAATATCACCTAGGTCAACTTCATCATCATATTCTTTCCCTTGAATCATATCGGAGAATATTTTTGATAGCTTGATCGCTTCCTCTACCTTTTTCCCCTTAATTGCTTGTGTCATCATCGAAGCGGATGACATCGATATCGAACAGCCTTCTCCTTCAAATCCTACGTCCTTGACAATTCCATCTTCAACTTTAAAAGTCAATTGAATTCTGTCGCCGCAAGTAGGGTTGTTCATATTGATGGTATGACTGCCATCCTCTAATAAACCGCGGTTACGCGGTTTTTTATAATGATCCATAATAACTTGACGGTAAAGTGCATCTAAATTAGAAGACATCGCTGAAATACTCCTTTGTTTTAACAAGTCCTTCAACTAGCTTATCAATATCGTCTTCTGTGTTGTATAAATAAAAGCTTGCACGAGCAGTTGCTGACGCCTTGAGCCATTTCATCAATGGCTGCGCACAATGATGTCCTGCACGGACGGCAATTCCTTCGGCATCAAGGACAGTAGCCACATCGTGCGGATGCACATCCTCGATATTAAAGGTAACAAGACCGGCACGTTTTGCGGCATCTAATGGTCCATAAATCGTCATGCCAGGAACAGCAGACATTTTTTCTAACGCGTACGCAGCAAGCTTATGCTCATGTTCTTCAATATTATCTAAGCCAATTTCATTTAAAAAGTCGATCGCTGCTCCAAGTCCAATGGCACCTGCAATGATTGGTGTTCCCGCCTCAAACTTCCACGGGAGCTCTTTCCATGTAGATTCTTGTAAATGGACAAAATCAATCATTTCGCCGCCGAATTCAATTGGTTCCATATTTTCTAACAAATGCTTTTTCCCATATAGAACCCCGATACCTGTTGGCGCACACATCTTATGTCCAGAAAAGGCTAAGAAGTCGCAATCTAAATCCTGAACATCTATTTTCATATGAGGCGCGCTTTGTGCCCCATCGACTACCATAATCGCCCCATTCTCATGAGCAATTTTAGCAATTTCTTTTACAGGATTAATCACACCAAGTACATTCGATACCTGCATAACAGAAACGACACGGGTATTAGCTGTCACCGTTGCTTTAACATCCTCAAGTGAAATCGTTCCATCCTCTTGAAGCGGGATGTACTTTAATACAGCTCCCGTACGTCTTGCAACCTGCTGCCAAGGAATAATATTACTATGGTGCTCCATATACGTAATGACAATTTCGTCACCAGCCTTTAAGTTGTCAGCAGCATAGCTGGCTGCAACTGTATTTAAGGCCGTCGTTGTCCCCCGGGTAAAAATAACTTCCTGGGTTGATTTTGCATTAATAAACTTTCGAACCTTTTCCCTTGCACCTTCGTAGGCATCTGTTGCACGTGTTCCGAGCGTGTGAACACCACGATGGACATTGGAATTGATTTCTTTATAATATTTCTCCACTGTCTCAATCACCTGGATTGGTTTTTGAGAGGTAGCGGAACTATCTAAATAAACGAGAGGTTTTCCATTTACTTCCTGATCTAATATAGGGAACTGACGACGAATATCATGGACATTCATTACCGTACTTTCCTTTCAATTACAGCAGTTAACTGCTCTTTAACTCCTTCGATTGGCAATTCGTTCACTACCGGAGCTAGGAATCCGTGAATAACTAGGCGTTCTGCTTCTTTTTTCGGAATTCCGCGGCTCATTAGATAATAGAGTTGAACAGGGTCAACACGTCCGACAGAAGCTGCGTGACCTGCTGTTACATCATCTTCATCAATTAGAAGAATCGGGTTAGCATCTCCGCGCGCTTTTTCGCTTAGCATAAGTACTCGTGATTCCTGTTCAGCATTCGATTTTGATGCGCCATGGAGGATATGCCCAATTCCATTAAAAATGGAAGAAGCACTGTCTTTCATGACACCATGTTTTAAAATATAACCTTCGCTGTTTTTACCATAGTGAACAACTTTTGTTGTAAAGTTTTGAATCTGCTCACCACGTCCAACAACAACTGTTTTTGTATCACCGTATGCACCATCACCAACTAAGTTGGTTGTGTTCTCAGAAATCGTATTTCCTTCATTCATTAAGCCGAGTGCCCATTCGATTCTAGCATCTCTTCCCGCTGATCCACGACGATTCACATATGTGGTGATTCCTTTTGCAAGAGTATCAACTGCACCATACTGAACTTTTGCTCCGGCTTTTGCGATGACCTCTGTAACGATATTAAAGACACTGTTAGCACTCTCTAGAGTTGAGAGGTAATTTTCTACATACGTAACTGCGCTGTTATCATCGGCAACTACTAATACATGATTGACGAGGTTTGTACCGGCTGAGTCATGTAAATAAATCGAATGAATCGGTTCTTTAATTTCAACGTTTTTAGGGATGTACAAGAATGCTCCGCCATTCATAAGTGCTGCATGAAGGGCAATCAAACGATGTTCGTCCGTTTTAACTGCTTCTGTTAACAGATACTTTTGTACCAAATCGCTATGTTCACGAATCGCTGTAAAGATGTCGGTAAAAATGACGCCTTGCCCCTTTAATTCCTGTGTTAAAGAAATGTATGCAGGGGTATGATTTCGTTGTATATATAAATTTTTCGCTGTCGATTCATCACCAATTAAAGCTTTTACTTCATCTGGAAGCTCAGCTAGTGATGCGAAAGTTTCACTTTTTATCGTAGCAGTATCAAATTGAGTGAAGTTCCACTTATCAATTTTTGTTTTATCTGGTCTTGGCATTGGAAGGGATTCGCTCAATTCTAATGCTTTTAAACGCAGTTCTTCCATCCACGCAGGCTCGTTCAATTCTTTAGAAAAAGAACGAACAAAATCTTTATCAAATGATAAATTCGTTTCTGTTGTCATGATTATCCTCCTAACGCTAAACTCTTACGCTTCTTGCCCAACTGTTTCATCTTCGATTCCAAGTTCTTGCTTGATCCAGTCATATCCTTCTGCTTCTAAGCGTTGTGCAAGTTCTGGTCCACCAGATTTCACAATGCGTCCCTGCATCATTACATGCACATGGTCAGGAGTGATATAGTTTAAAAGTCGTTGATAGTGGGTGATAATTAAACAGCCAAAATCTTCTCCACGCATTTGATTGATTCCCTTTGAAACAACCTTTAAGGCATCAATATCTAATCCAGAGTCAATTTCGTCTAAGATTGCAATTTTTGGCTCCAGCATCATTAATTGAAGAATTTCGTTACGCTTTTTCTCTCCACCGGAGAATCCTTCATTAAGATAACGCTGTGCCATATCAAGATCCATTTCTAAGAATTCCATTTGCTTATCCATTTTACGGATAAATTTCATTAATGAAATTTCATTGCCTTCGCCAAGACGGCTATTTAAGGCAGAACGTAAGAAATCAGCATTTGTTACGCCATTAATTTCACTTGGATATTGCATGGCTAAAAATAGTCCAGCACGCGCGCGCTCATCCACTTCCATTTCAAGTACATTTTCATCGTCTAACATAATAGAACCGCTTGTTACTTCATATTTTGGATGTCCCATGATAGCAGATGATAAAGTGGATTTACCTGTACCATTTGGTCCCATGATTGCGTGGATTTCTCCACCTTTTATTTCAAGATTTACACCTTTTAAAATTTCTTTTCCATCAATTTCTACATGTAAATCTTTAATTGTTAATGTTGACCCTGCCATATATATACCTCCGCAAAGATAATTTTGTATCTTGTAGCCTAAAACACTTGGCCCCAAAATTCATTCTCACTTTATTCTCATTACAATCTTATAACAAATAGAATCTGTTAGCAACTCATAAACAGTATTAACATTCAAGAACAACGAAAGAATTTTTATTTTCACTGAACACAAACCAAATGAGAATGAATTTATAGACAAGATGTGTTTGTACTATAATAAATTCGAAATTTTGAAACTTGTGAACGCTTTATGTATTCACATACGAATAAAATCATAACGTATTTCTCTCTATTTTGCCAAGGTAAGAGCAATATTATTTCCTGCCTATTTTTACCTATAAACCTAGTTTGATGTTCCATAGTAGAATTAAAATCAAGGAAAGCCAGTGAGTCATATTCACCGGCTTCCTTGTTTCTTCCTATTATACAGGACATTATTCTGCTGCTAGTACTGCACCTTGGTACTTCTCTTTAAGGAATTTTTGAATTTCCTCTGATTTTAGGACTTCTACAAGTGTTTTGATTTCATCGCGATCTTTGTCCTCTGAACGAACGACAACAAGATTAGCTGGAACAACATCACTACCTTCAAATGCGATTCCGGTCTTTCCAATGTCAATTCCACCTTCTAATGCATAGTTCGTGTTAATAACTACCGCATCACCTTCACCGCTTTCGAAAGAAGAAGCTAATAATTTGGCTTCAATTAATGTAGAGAAATCAAGATTCTTTGGATTTTCCACTATATCCTCTACCCTTGCATTTGCGCCAACACCTTCTTTTAGCTTAATTAAACCTTCTCTTTCAAAAATAGGTAAAATACGTCCATGGTCACTAAATGAATCACTCATAATAATTTTTGCACCATTTGGAAGATCTTTTAGGCTTTTATACTTTTTAGAATAAATACCGATTGGTTCCTTATGGACTGCACCAACACTAACAAAATCATAATCCTTATTTTCTTCCATTTGAAGTTCTAAATAACCTGGTGTTTGGAAATAATTCGCGTCGAGTTCTTTATCCCTTAACGTCACGTTTGGAAGAATATAATCTTGAAAAACTTTTATTTCAAGGTCGATACCTTTTTCCTCTAATAAAGGTTTTGCGGCTTCAAGTACCTCCGCATGAGGTACAGCGGATGCACCTACAACTAATTTTTTGTTACCATCTTTTCCTTCTTTTTCTTCCGTGTCGTTGTTTGCACCTGCACACGCTGTTAATGCAAATGCTAATAATGCCAAAACAATAAGACTAAATACTTTTTTCATTTTTAACCCCTCCTGTTATCGTTTATCTGTTTTCTTTGTAAAATAATCTCCAATAAATTGGATAATAAAAACTAAAATTAAAATGGCAATCGTTGCAACTAATGTGACAAACGGTCTATTGCGCTGAAAACCTTCAAGGTAAGCAAAATGTCCAAGTCCACCTGCCCCAATTACTCCGGCCATTGCTGTAAAGCTGACTAACGAAATAGCAGTCACGGTAATCCCTGAAATTAAAGCCGGTAGTGATTCAGGTATCAATACTTTAAAAATAATATGACCATGTGTTGCTCCCATTGATTGAGATGCCTCAATAACACCTTTGTTGATTTCCCTAAGCGCAATCTCTACCATTCTCGCATAAAAAGGAGCTGCACCAATAATTAAGGCAGGCAGTGCCGCATTGGCACCGAGTATAGTCCCAATCAATAATTTTGTAAAAGGAATTAATAAAACAATAAGGATTATAAACGGGATTGACCTAAAAATATTTACAAAACCAGCAGTAATAACATTAACCGTCCTATTTTCCCATATGTTACCTTTATCCGTAAGAAATAATAGCAATCCAAGGACTAGTCCTAAAATAAATGTAGTAAACACTGAAATGGAAGTCATATAAAGGGTTTCGAGTGTAGCCGCCCATAACTGTTCCCACTTTACCAATTCTATATAGCTAGCCATTACTAATCACCTCCACACCGACTTGCTGTGAGTGAACATAATCAATGGCTTTCTGAATTTCGTCTGCCTTCCCATCCAAGTGAATAAATAATGTTCCGTAAGATCCGTTTTGCGTGTGTGAAATTTTCCCTTGAAGAATGTTGACGACAACGTCGAAATCTCTTATAAGAGTTGTAATTAATGGCTGTTCTGCTGCTTCTCCAACAAACGAGAGCTGCACCACTTTTCCATAGGGATAACGTTCTAGTAAATGTTCAATCGTTTCTTTTGTTTCTTCAGGTTCAGTAACCTGTTGAACAAAACGCTTCGTAATCGGCTGCTGTGGGTTTTTAAATACGTCTAACACCTGCCCAAGCTCAACAATTCTGCCACTTTCCATAACCGCTACCCGGTGACAGATTTTACGAATGACATGCATTTCATGAGTAATCAACACAATCGTTAATCCGAGCCTTTTATTGATATCAACCAACAAATCCAAAATGGAATCAGTGGTTTGTGGGTCAAGGGCTGAAGTTGCCTCATCACATAGAAGTACTTTTGGGTTGTTGGCCAGTGCCCGCGCAATTCCCACACGCTGTTTTTGACCGCCGCTAAGCTGGGAAGGGTAAGCATTTTCTCGACCTTCAAGTCCTACTAATTTAATCAATTCATTTACTCTTTTTTGTCTTTCTGCTCTACCTACGCCAGCTATCTCCAAAGGAAAGGCAATATTCTCGCTAACAGTTCTAGACCAAAGTAAATTAAAATGCTGAAAAATCATACTTATTTCTTGACGTGCTTTCCGAAGTTCACTGCCCCTAATTTTTGAAATAACACGACTAGCAACGGTAACAGATCCTTCTGTCGGGAGCTCTAGTCCATTCAGCATTCGAATTAAGGTACTTTTCCCCGCACCACTATAACCGATTACCCCAAAGATTTCCCCTTCTTGTATTTCTAAATTAACATCATCGACTGCCTTCAGCTGCCCCTGCTTAGAAGGAAAAACTTTTCGGACATCTTTTATAGAAATCATACTATCACCTTCTTTTTATCCAATTAAATGTATACAAAAATTCCAATTAAAGCGGGCTGTTTAAATATAGGGTTTGATTGATTTAAGAAAAACATTCTTATATTAGAAAAATTAAAAAGCCTTTCTGCAATAGGCAGAAAGGCATCATTAATAAGACCTTTCTCCCATCTTCCAAAGCATCCGCTTTGTGTGAATTGGCACCATTTCAATAAATTGACGGTTGCCGGGCTTCATCGGGCACATCCCTCCACCACTCTTGATAAGAGTTATAACATTCTATATTCAATTAGCACGTTCATTGATTAAAGTAATTAATTTATAGTACGAAAATTATCTTAACATGGATAAAAAAAGGTGTCAACGAATTTTCTACAAATTTCGAATAAACTCTTATTAAGCTTTTGTTTTTAAAGAAGCAACACCTGTGGCTGTCTCAATTGCAGCTTCTAGGTCTTCAATTAGATCCTCTACATTTTCAATACCAATGGAGAGTCGAATTAAATCCTCAGATACTCCAGCTGCCTTTAGTCCTTCTGCATCAAGCTGTTGATGAGTAGTACTAGCAGGGTGAATAATTAAGCTTTTCGCGTCGCCAACATTCGCTACATGGGCAAAAAGTGTAATTGAATCAATTAACTTTGCTCCAGCTTCTCTACCGCCTTTGATTCCAAAAACAATCATCGACCCTGCACCCTTAGGCAAATACTTGCTTGCCAATTCATAATCTGGATGAGAGGAGTGACCAGGATAGGATACCCACTCAACGGCAGGATGCATTACTAAATACTCAACTACTTCCTTCGTATTGGCAACATGCTCCTTCATCCGAACATGAAGCGTTTCTAGTCCAAGTGTGAATTGAAAAGCGTTTTGTGGACTTAAAGAGGGTCCTAAATCACGTAAAAGCTGTACACGTGCTTTAATAATATAGGCAACTGCACCTAATGCTTCTGCATAAACAAGGTTATGATAGCTTGGATCTGGAGTCGTAAAACCTGGGAATTTAGGTGAATTCCAGTCGAACTTCCCGCCGTCTACAATAACCCCTCCGGTGGTTGTTCCATTCCCTAATAGCCATTTTGTTGCTGAATGAATAACAATATCTGCACCGTATTCGATTGGTCTGCATAGGTATGGTGTCGCAAACGTATTATCAATAATTAATGGAACCCCTGCCGCGTGGGCAATGTCCGCCACTTTTTCAATATCAAGAATTCTTAAAGACGGATTCCCAATCGTTTCGGCAAACACCGCTTTTGTTTTTTCATTTATAGCACGTCGGAAGTTTTCTGGATCTTCGGGATCTACAAACTTAACTTTAATTCCATATTTCGGTAGAGTAACGGCAAATAAATTGTAGGTTCCGCCATATAACGTGGATGCTGAAACAATTTCATCACCTGCTTCCGCAATATTTAAGATTGCTAGGGTTATCGCGGCCATTCCGCTTGCTACTGCTAGGGCTCCAACTCCCCCTTCCAACAGCGCCACTCTTTCTTCGAAAACGGTTGTTGTCGGATTGTGAATTCGAGTATATATGTACCCACTCTCTTTCAAGGCAAATAGATTTGCAGCATGTTCGGTATTTTTAAATTGGTAGGCATTATTTTGATAGATTGGAACAGCACGTGCTCCTGTAACTGGATCTGGCGCTAACCCTCCATGAACACTCAACGTTTCAAAACGATAATTTTTTTGATTTCCCCCCATACTTAACACTCCTTCATTTTATGAAATAAATTCTTTAAACCGTTCATCTGGTCTGGTTAAATAAAAGATTGATTCGATAAGTAAAATAGTACGAAATGGTGCTTTAACTTTTAGCTGTCCATTGTTAATAAGGTTTCTTAATTTTTCTTTTCCTTCAAGCAGATTATAAATGGAATCCCGTTGCCCGATAATTTCGCAAGTGACAAAGCTGTCGTTAGAATCAACGAGGAAAATAACTTCGCCATGATGAAAAACGAGGGAGTCTTCTTGGCCTTCACAAACCAGCTTTATTTTTAAAGCTTCCAATTTTTCAATCAACGTAAGAACGTGACCGCGTTTCTTGATAGCAGAAATAAAAATCTGTATCATCTCATCCATTTTTCATCACTCCGATTCACTCCATTCTGTTATATATTCAAGGTTATTGGTTAGGATTCCTGTATAATTTCATCGACAAATTTCTTATTTTAGAGAAACAACAAAAAAACAGATGCCTCAGCATCTGTTTTAAAGTATCAATTGTTTAATTTTTTCATATAAAAAAGGTACAGAGTTGAAAGCATAGATCATCTCAACTAATTCTCCATCCTTAATAAAAAGCAAACAGGGAACACTTTCGATTTGAAACGTATCTGACAGCTCTGGATAAAAATTAAGATTCATTTTTCCTATTTTCACATCAAACATATTCTCAATAATCTGGAGCATTCTCGATGCCACCTGACAAGTACCACATAAAGGTGTATAGAAGTAAATCAGTCCGGATGAATGACCATTCAAGAATGATGATAACTCATCTAAGTTCCAATCGTTCATTTTCAACCCATTTCCAAAAATTCAGAATGAACATCAATATTTGCACCTAAAAGAACTGTAGCAAGATGGTACACTGGTGCAGTGGCTACTTCACGGTACATCCTGTCTATATAAATATGTTCCGCTTGAGGAAATTCCCTTTTCAATTGTTTACGAAGCTTCTCACCCGCATCATCAGCATCAACTAAGATATAGACTTCTTTATTCTCGAGTGTATCAATTAATTCATCCAATTTTGTCATGCTGATGGTTCCATTTGTACAGACAATCTCCATTGGCTCCTTCAAGATACTTTTTACCTTTTTCTTGTCTGATTTTCCTTCAACAATCAGAACTTTGTCACCATACGTGTCATTCATCATTCATCACCTATACGAAAGAAAGTTATTTGTTTGATGTTAACATATTCAATATAATTAATAACGTGTGTTATATGTTAACTATACCACGATTGACTTTTTGATAATAGGTGTTTGCTTATAAGTACTTGTACAGCACTAACACCATCCACCGTCATCACAATCCGTATATTTAGCGTCTGGCTGTTCCGTAACAGTTACATTTTGAAAAATCTTTCGCTGTTCTATTTCAAATTGTTGATCTAATTGAAAAGTCATGTCACCTGGTAACTGTATCTTTCCGATGGATGTGTTATCTAGAAATAATTCCATCTCACCGTTTTTCATCTTTCCAATAACTCGATCTGTCACATCAACCTTTTGCTGCTTTAAAGTCATACCAAGAGCTCCTTTTAATTAAAGTTTATTATAGTATCCCCTGGATTTAGAATATACTAGGTGCGAATTTTTCCCATAAAAAAAACACCTTGAGAAACAAGGTGCTTACGAAGATTAATCTTCTTTAATCATTTCTTCATACTGTTCAGCAGTCATTAGGTTGTCCAATTCACTGCTATTAGATGGCTCAATAACGATCATCCATGCTTTTTCATATGGAGATTCGTTAACGAATTCAGGGCTGTCATTTAAATCTTCGTTCACTTCTACAACCTTACCGCTTATAGGTGCATATAGCTCTGAAACAGTTTTAACTGATTCAACACTTCCGAATGGCTGATCCGCTGTCACTTCATCTCCTACCTCTGGAAGTTCAACGAAAACGATATCGCCTAATTCAGATTGAGCAAAATGAGTAATACCTACTCGAACCGTTTCCCCTTCAACTTTTACCCACTCATGTTCTTCAGAATAGCGCAATTCCTTTGGTGTAGTCATTACAAAACCCTCCATTATTTTCTGAGATTTAATGTGTTAATTTAATATTACCCTAATACCCTGCAGAACAGTAATGATTATGCTTTTTGCCACACATTCTCATACTCTTCTTCTTTAAAACCAACTGTCACTCTTTCACCGTCTGTTAATAATGGTCTTTTAATCAACATCCCATCTGAAGCTAACAGATCTAGCAGCTCATCTTCAGCAGCAGTGGGTATTTTATCCTTAATACCCAATTCACGATATTTTTGGCCGCTTGTATTAAAAAATTTCTTTAATTCAAGATTGCTCTTTTCGTAGATATCCTGAAGTTCAGCCCGTGATGGCGGCGTTTCAACAATATGTATTTCTTTGTAGGAAAGATGATGTTCATCTAGCCATTTCTTTGCCTTTCGGCATGTCCCGCATTTGGGATACCAGTAAAAAGTAAGAGACAACTGTCCACCCTCCTTGTAATTAACCACTGATGCATGTCACTTGAATAGTAACACAACAGAAAAAAAAGTAAAAACGCTTCAGTTAAAATTTCGACTAATTCTGCAAAAATCCTGCTAACATATAGAAAAACTTTAGGCTCCTGCAAATCTGCGCGGGAGCCTAAAGTTTACTAATTAAACGATATAGCGTTCTGCGGCAATTAGAACGTCGGCCGCTTCACGTTTCTTACCTATCACATTGATCGGTGTATGGCGAGTTAATTTACGAAGAGCTGAAACGAGCATCCGAAGCGTATCTCCTTGTTCGGTCGCAACCAACGTTTCTTTCGCATGCTGCTCAATTTCATTGAAGGCTTCTTGACAGAAAATTTGTGTATAAAGAAGTTTTTGTTTGTTTTTCTCTATTCCCGTCTTGGCAATTGCCTTTTCAGTACGTAACACGACTGATTCCATTGCATAGGCATTAGAAACAATATCTGCAATATTTGATAAGATTTCTTGTTCTTTATCAAGTGCCTTACCGAATTTTTGTGCAGCTAAGCCGGCCGCAAGTAAGCCAATCTTCTTTGCATTGCTAACTAAATGTTTTTCTTGTGCAAACGGCTCATCACCTGGCTCTTCAGGCATTAACATCATGATTTCTTCTTGTAGGGCCAGTGCTTTTTGGAATAATGGGAGCTCTCCTTTGAACGCCTTTTTAATATAAGTTCCTGGTACCAGGAGACGGTTAATTTCATTTGTACCTTCGAATATACGATTAATACGTGAATCACGGTATGCTCTTTCAATCGTATACTCTTGCATAAAGCCGTATCCACCATGAATTTGAACACCTTCATCAACCACATAATCTAGGACTTCACTACAGAAGAATTTATTAACAGAACATTCAATGGCATATTCAGCAATCGAATTAGCCACTAATTTAATATCCTTTTGTTCTTCAGGTGTAAGTTTTCCTTGGTTTTCTTCGTACAATCCAATCGTACGGTAGACAGAGCTTTCCGCTGCATAAATTTTGGACGCCATTGTTCCAAACTTTTCTTTTGTTAAATTGAACTGGGAGATTGGTGTGTTGAATTGTTTACGGCCGTTTGCATATTTAACAGCTAACTCAAATGCATTTTTAGAACCACCCACACCTCCGACCGCTAACTTATAACGTCCGATGTTTAAGATATTGAAGGCTATGACGTGCCCTTTGCCGTATTCCCCTAATAGGTTTTCAACAGGAACCGGTACATCTTCTAGAATAAGTGTACGAGTAGAAGAACTCTTAATTCCCATCTTCTTCTCTTCAGCACCTGTAGAAACACCTGGAAAATCTCTTTCAACAATGAATGCCGTAAAGTGTTCACCATCAATCTTTGTATAGACAACAAATACATCAGCAAAACCAGCATTAGTAATCCACTGCTTTTCACCGTTAAGAATATAGTGAGTGCCTTCTGCATTTAATTTTGCTGTTGTTCTGGCACCAAGAGCATCAGAGCCAGATCCAGGTTCTGTTAGAGCGTACGCTGCAATTTTTTCACCAGAAGCAAGTGCTGGTAAATATTTTTTCTTTTGCTCTTCGTTTCCGAATAAAACGATTGGCAATGAGCCAATACCAACATGTGCGCCATAGGATAATGAAAAGCCGCCGGCCTTTGACATTTTTTCAGTTACAAGTGAGGAAGTTACTTTATCTAAACCTAGCCCTTCATACTCCTCAGGAACATCAGCTGCCAGTAGACCAAGGTCACCAGCCTGTTTTAAAAGTTTTACGGTGCGGTCAAATTCATGGTTTTCAAGATGTTCCAACTGTGGAAGGACTTCTTTTTCAATGAAGTCTTCGGCTGTTTTCGCAATCATTAATTGTTCTTCGTTAAAATCCTCAGGTGTTAAAATTCGGTCATAGGAAATATCATCGATTAAAAAGCTTCCGCCTTTAATAATTTTTTCAGTTTGCTGTGCCATTATCATTTCCCCCTAATTTTTTTTAAAGAAGCTCAAATACTCCTGCAGCGCCCATTCCGCCGCCAATACACATGGTTACGACGCCAAATTGCTGCTGTCGGCGTTTTAACTCGTGGATGAGGGTTAAGGTAAGCTTTGCACCTGTACATCCAAGTGGATGACCTAGGGCGATGGCGCCTCCATTTACGTTAACTTTTTCTTCATCCAATCCAAGCTCACGAATGACTTGGAGTGACTGTGATGCAAATGCTTCGTTTAACTCAAACAGGTTAATATCAGACATTTCCAATCCAGCTAGTTTCACTGCTTTTGGTACTGCTACTACAGGCCCTACTCCCATAATTTCTGGCGGTACACCACCGACGGCAAATGATCTGAATTTAGCCAATGGCTTTAGCCCAAGTGATTCTGCTTTTTCACGATCCATAATCATTAAGGCTGCAGCCCCATCACTTGTCTGCGAGGCATTCCCTGCAGTTACGGAACCCGTCACAGAAAAGGCTGGGCGGAGTTTTGCCAGCGATTGTACGTTTGTATCAGGACGAACGCCTTCATCTTGCGAAAACTGGACCGTTCTTTCAACAAGTTTATTGTCTTTTCCAACAGTACGGACAGTGACATCAACAGAAACGATTTCGTCTATAAACTTTCCTTCTTGTATGGCTTTTGCCGCCTTCTGATGACTTCGAACTGCAAATGCATCTTGATCCTCACGAGAAATACCATATTTCTTGGCTACTTCTTCCGCTGTATGACCCATTCCCATATAATATTCCGGAGCAGTTTCTGCTAACTTTACATTGGGACGTATTACATGCCCTGCCATCGGAATCAAACTCATTGACTCGGCTCCGCCTGCAATTGCAGTATCAGTGTGTCCCAGCATGATTCCTTGAGCTGCATAGGCAATTGCTTGGAGTCCAGATGAACAAAAACGATTAACAGTAATGGCTGGTACAGTGTGCGGCAGGCCTGCTAAAGCACCAATATTACGGGCCATGTTGTTACCTTGCTCTGCTTCAGGCATTGCGCATCCTATGATTAAATCATCGATATTTCCTTCATAGTTACCCGCACGCTTTAATGTTTCCTTTACAACCAATGCTCCCAAATCATCAGGGCGAACATGGGCAAGCGTTCCTTTCTTTGCTTTACCTACCGGGGTCCGAGCTCCGGCTACGATTACCGCTTCTCTCATTTCATTCCCTCTCTTTCCTAATAAAATAGAAATCTATTAATTTCTCAAGGGCTTACCTTTTACCAGCATGTGCTGCATACGCTGCTGCGTTTTACCTTCTCTTATTAAACTTAAAAATGCTTCTCTTTCTAAGTCCAATAGGTACTGTTCATCTACTTCTGTACCATATGGGACTTTACCGCCAGCAATCACATAGGCGACCTTTTTTGCAATCTTCAAATCATGTTCTGAAATATATCCTGATAAAAACATTGATTGCGCCCCTAGTAACAGTGTTGCGTAACCTGTTTCACCCACTACCGGTACTTTTCTGCGGGCTTTTTGTACATATCCCTGCTCATGCAACGCTAAGACAGCCTGCTTTGCGTCGTAAATCAGGTGATCACCGTTCACACTAATTCCGTCGGCTAAGCCTAAGAAATTGTTCTCACGTGCTTCTGCACCTGAAGTAGATACCTTTGCCATCGCAATCGTTTCAAACACTTTATTTGCAACAGCTTGAAGGTCAATTTGTACGCCATTAGGCAGTCCTTCTAAGTGCTTAATATATAACTCTTTATTACCACCGCCGCCAGGCAGTAATCCTACTCCGACTTCAACCAGACCCATATAGGTCTCTGCAGAAGCTTGGATGTGCGCAGCAGGTAAACAAACCTCAGCTCCGCCGCCAAGTGTCATCGCAAATGGTGCTGCAACCACTGGTTTTGCGCTATATTTAATCTTCATCATCGCATTTTGGAATTGACGAACGACCATTTCAAGCTCATAAATATTGTCATCCTGTGCTTCCATCAACATCATGGCTAGGTTGGCACCAACACAGAAGTTCTTGCCTTGATTTCCGATTACTAGACCTTTGTAATTCTTCTCAACCTCATCAATTGCAAAATTAATCATTTGTATAATATCAAGGCCAATGGCATTATTTGGAGAGTGAAATTCTAAAAGAGCGACTCCGTCACCCAAATCGATTAAGCTGGCACCGCTATTTTTTTTAATAACACCGCTTTGTTTTTTTATTTTTTTCAAGTCAATTGCTTTTGGATTCCTTTCAACTAAGCGGTATTCACCATTGTTATAAAAGAAACGTTCTCCATTTTCCTCAATATAGAAAGATGAATGCCCCTTAGAAAGCAACTCTGTTATCCAAACAGGAATTTCCAGCCCGCTTTCCTTCATTTTCTCGACTGACTTTTCTAACCCAATCGCATCCCAAGTTTCAAAAGGACCCATTTCCCAGCCGAAACCCCATTTCATGGCTCGGTCAATGTCCACCACACTGTCAGCAATTTCTCCTAAAAGCTGTGCTGAGTATACTAAAACCGGACTAAAGATGTTCCACAGTAACTCACCTGCTCGATCATTCGAGTATATAAGCGCTTTCAATTTATTAGCAGTGCCTTTTTCCTGCTTGCTCATTTCTGTTGCTGCAGTTGAAAGCTTTTTACGAGGAATGTATTCTAACGTATCAGGGTCAAGTTCAAGAATTTCTTTCCCTTTTTTCAAAAAGAAGCCTTGACCAGATTTACTGCCCAGCCAGCCTTTTTCAAGCATTTTTCTCATAAATGCTGGGACTTCAAATACTTCCTTTTCTTTTCCGGATACTTTTTCATAAACATTGCCTGCCACATGTGCGAATGTATCCAGCCCAACAACATCTAACGTACGGAAGGTTGCGCTAGAAGGGCGGCCGACTAATGGACCCGTAACTGAATCAACTTCCCCAACACTATAACCGCCTTTTAGCATTTCTTGGACAGTAATAAGGAGACCATAAGTGCCAATCCGGTTGGCAATAAAGTTCGGGGTATCCTTTGCAAGTACCACACCTTTTCCTAAAACATCTTCGCCAAATGTTTTCATGAATGAAATGACTTCTTGACTCGTATATTGTGTAGGGATCACTTCAAGTAATTTTAAGTATCGCGGCGGGTTAAAGAAGTGGGTGCCAAGGAAATGCTTCTTAAAATCCTCTGACCTTCCTTCTGCCATTGCTTCAACAGATATCCCTGATGTATTTGAACTGATAATGCTTCCAGGTTTTCTGTACTGTTCTACTTTTTCAAATACTTGTTTCTTAACATTGAGATTCTCAACGACAACCTCAATTACCCAGTCCACATCTTTTAATTTAGTTAGGTCATCCTCTAAATTTCCTGCTTCAATTAGCGCCAAGTTCTTTTTAACCGCTAAAGGTGCTGGTTTTTGTTTTAGTAATTTTTGGATCGATTGGCTGCTAATGCGATTACGCACCTGTTGATCTTCTAACGTAAGGCCTTTTGCTTTTTCGTCGTCGGTTAACTCCCGAGGCACAATATCCAATAATAATGTCGGTATACCGATGTTTGCTAGATGAGCGGCAATCCCCGATCCCATTACTCCAGAACCTAGAACAGCTGCCTTTTTAATAAGTTGGTTCAACATTGTCTCCCCCTTTACACACTTTGAATGAATACTCATTCATTTTTTAGCCAAAAAAAATTCACAAATGAATGAGTTCTGCTAATTATTACTATAGAATATTTTAAAAATTTGCGCAATAAATAATAGCTGAAAATACCAAATTTTTTTATAAATTATCTTTTCCTATCCTCTTTACATAAAAAAGTCGAATTGGGCATCCTAAAAACGAGGTGATAATTCATGGGTAAAATGAAGAAAAACCCATCCAAAGCAGGCGTTAGCGCTGCTAGCGTACAAGGGAACGCAGGTCCTGGCGGGGAACGGTCACAAAAAGACAAAGTTAACAGCCAAAATAATCAGTTTAAAAGATAAGAACCCGCTTGCAGATAACTTGCTGAGAAATGTAAAAAAGCAGGCTGCATATATTCAGCCTGCTTGAATTCGTTTTTATTAGAACTTAGCTTGGTAGTTTTCAATTTCCCATGCATGAACAGCTGTGCGGTAACTATCCCATTCTGCTTTCTTCGCAGATACGAACTCATCATAAACATGGTTCCCTAATGTATTACGTCCAATCTCTCCATCCTCTAGTTCCTTCACCGCTGCAGCTAAACTGCCAGGAAGGCTTTCAATACCTAATTCACCACGTCGCTCTTCGGTCATATGGAAAATATCTTCATTAATTGGGAACGGCACTTCTAATCCTTTTTCAATTCCATCCAATCCAGCAGATGCGATTACTGCAAAGGTTAGGTATGGATTGGCAGATGGATCAGGACATCTCAGTTCAACACGTGTAGCCAACCCTTTTTTTGCTGGGATTCGAATTAATGCGGAACGGTTTGATGCGCTCCATGCGATATAACAAGGCGCCTCATATCCAGGCACTAAACGCTTATAAGAGTTTACAAGCGGATTGGTGATAGCCGTAAAACTCTTTACATTTTCAAGTAGTCCTGCAATAAATTGATACGCTTCATTCGAAAGTTGCAGATCATCAGCCGGATCAAAGAAGGCATTTTCATTTCCTTTAAAGAAAGACATGTTGACATGCATTCCAGAACCGTTTATCCCAAATACCGGTTTAGGCATAAACGTTGCATGCAATCCATATTTCTTTGCAATGGTTTTTACTACCCACTTATATGTAGTGGAAAGATCTGCTGCACCTAGAGCATCAGCATACTTAAAGTTAATTTCGTGTTGTCCCTCAGCAACTTCATGGTGAGATGCTTCAATAGTGAATCCCATCGCCTTTAACGCACGGTAAATTTCTAATCGAACACGCTCCCCAAGATCTTTAGGTGAAGGTTCAAAATATCCAGCCTTGTCACTTAGTTCCTGTGTTGGATATCCATTTTCGTCCGTTTTAAACAGGAAAAATTCCAGCTCAGGACCTACAGAAATGGTGTATCCTTTATCTGCAGCACGTTCCACAGTTTTCTTTAAAACATTTCTTGTGTCACCTTCAAACCACGATCCATCAGGGTTTTTAACGGAACATAAAAAACGTGCTTCTGAATATCCCTCTTCGACTGTCCATGGTAAAACGGAGAATGTTGTTAAGTCTGGCTGCAGGTATAAATCAGATTTATTTATTGGTGAAAATCCTTTAATAGATGAGCCATCGAACATCATTTTTCCTTCTACTACATCTTCCAATTGCTCACTTGTTACAGTTACATGTTTTAAGATTCCTTCAATATCCACAAATTGTAAGTGTAAAAGTTCTACACATTTATTATTTATTACGTCTTTAATTTGTTGTACTAGTTCAGTTTGATCTTTAACTTCTGATAGAATAGCTTCAGCCATGTTATTTCTCCTCCCGTTTTCATGTTACGTTTCCTAACATTGAGTTTATTATAGTGTGAAAAATTATTTTTGACAATATGTTTTATTAAATTTTTCGAATATTTTATGCATATAAAAAAGAAAGCGTTTTCTAAAATTGCATATAAAAAAGGCCACCTCGTATAAAAAGGTGACCTAAGGAAGCATAATTATTCATTTATCTGAATATCACTTTCCCTGTCTATGCTGTTCATTCAGCAATTTAATTTCATTAATAATTGTTTTCATTTCTTCCTTTGCCTCTGGATATCGTTCATTCCAGTGCTTTGCTAAGGCTGGCATTGATTTCGCAATATGTGTATACAGAGCCCACACTTTTACCTTTTCCGTTACCTCCTCACTGGATTCACCGACGAGCAAGTCACTATATTTTTCAAGTAGCGCTTGGAACTGCTCCACAAATACTTTCTCCATCAAAGCACACTCCATTGTTAGTATTGTAAGTACATGGGCAAGTTTTACAGCGTTTTGACCCTAGCTGATAGGTAAAACAACATGTTTTTCTCATTCTTATCTCATCTTCAGAATTTTTCTTAGAATAATACCTTCGAATTGGATTAAGGTGATAATCACCGAACAAATTACCCTCTGCTTCCTGAATTAAGTAATTGAAATCACTTCGCACATTTTGATATTCACTCTCTTTTAACTCCGTCTCGTAAAGCCAGAAAAGATAAACGGCGATATTTTCCCAGAGAATTAGTTTTGATATCTTAAACGTTTTTTCAAAGTGCTCAATTAATGGGTAGATATTGTGAGCAAACAGGTCTCTGTAAACACTTTTCCGCCATTCGTCACGATCTTGACCATTCCAATCCTCGATGGACGGATTCTTCAACGAAATCAATGGCAGCCAATCTGTCCCGCGTTCTGCTTCTTCCATTTCAATATTATCTAAAGATAAATTAAATTTCTTATTGGTAGTTGTCATGGTAAACAGTGAAATGACAGCAATAAATGCATATCTTTTTATAAATATGGAGGCTGCCGCTTTTTCGGATGGAGAACCGATGGAAAGAGCTAATTTTTTCATAAAGTCGATTGCAAAAGCTTTATCCATTAAATTTGCCACGTTAAAGGATTTGCCTGTTAAGGGTTTAAACCTATATTTCTGTAAACTGCTCAGGTCATTTTTTGTAAGTGTATTACCCATGAGAAACAGCTGCCTTTTGAAGAATACGTCTTCCTTTACCATAAGGAATACAAAGCGGTGTTCCGAATAAAGGGTCCATTGTTACCTCACATTCCATGCCAAAGACATTCTTAACAAGATTTCGGTTGATTACATACTCGGGCTTACCTTGGTCATACACCTTCTGATCTTTTAGGGCAACGATATTGTGTGCATAGCGGCAAGCAAGGTTAAGATCGTGGAGAACCATTACTACCGTTCTTCTTCTTTTTTCATTGAGTTCGAATAGAAGATCAAGAATTTCAATTTGATGTGTCATATCTAAATAGGTTGTTGGCTCATCTAAAAGAATCACATCGGTATCTTGAGCCAATGTCATCGCAATCCATGCGCGCTGCCTTTGACCTCCTGAAAGAGAATCAACACTTCGCTCTTTCAAGTCTTCTAACCGGGTAGCTTTTAGTGCGTCATTAACTTTTTTCTCATCTTCCTCTGACCATTGTTTTAACCATGATTGATGAGGATAACGACCCTGTTTAACAAGTTGAAGCACAGTCAGTCCTTCAGGAGCTGTGGGTGATTGAGGAAGTATCGCCATTTTTCTAGCTACTTCTTTCGTCGAAAGCTTAGCAATCGCTTCTCCCTCCAAAATAACAGTACCAGATTTCGGCTTAAGAAGACGTGCGATTGAACGAAGGAGAGTTGATTTTCCACATCCATTTGCCCCAATAAATACGGAAATTTCACCTTTAGGAATTATTAAATTTAACTCATCAATGATGAGTGTATCCCCGTATGAAAGTGATAAATTTTTCGTTTCAACCGCATTCATCATCTGTCATCTCCTTTTTTAATCAATCTAGTTAATGTTTTTTAGGCTTGTTTTATAGTATATGAATTAGACCCTAAAGGGGGTTGTATTTATATCTTATATAGAATTAATATTCTCTACATTTCTAAGTTTATAATTAATTGATAATGATTGTCAATGAGCATGAAAATCATTTTCATTTGTAAATAGTATCTTGGTTATAATGTACATTCATGAATTGGCCTCATGATGCGTTTCATTTAAAAAAGTGAAGCCATTTCAAAGGAAATGGCTTCTTTTGGTGAAAACTAATGGTTTCTGGTCTTAAATAATAGGTAGATAAAGTACGGTGCCCCAATACTTGCTGTAAAAACACCCGCAGGAATATCTAATGGTGAAAAAAGTGTTCGCCCAACTAAGTCAGCCAGCATGACTAAGATTCCTCCGAGGAGTGCTGAAACAGGCAATAACGCTCCAAATGCAGAGCCTACTAATCTTCTCGCCATGTGCGGCGCCATTAATCCAACAAATCCAATACCTCCCGCAAAAGCTACCGCGCCCCCGACCAGTCCGGTACTAAGCATAAGAAGGATAAAACGCTGTTTTTGCACTCGTCCTCCAAGGCTGGTTGCGACCTCATCACCGAGCTCTTGAATATTTATATTACGTGCATAAACAAATGTGATGATTACTAGGATGATGACCCAAGGCAGGAGGGCACCTACATTTCGCCACGTTGAGCCGTAGACTGTCCCTGTGATCCAAATGTTCGCCTGGCTTGCCTGATAAATAGGTCCTAAAACCATCATAAACGTGGTAAGAGCTTTTGTTAAACTCATCAAACCTATTCCAATCAGAATTAGTCTAATCGGCGAAACACCATTTTTCCATGCCAATAAATATACTAGAAAAGCCACGACAGCCGCACCGATAAATGCAGCTAAAGGCATCCAATGTATACTGACCGTTAATACATGGTTTTTATCACTGAAGATTGCCAGGAAACCCACAACTGCAACCGATGCTCCACCAGTAATCCCTAAGATATCAGGGGAGGCCAGCGGATTTCGAATCATTCCCTGCAGAATGCCCCCTGCTACAGCCAATGCAATTCCTGCCAGTAATCCAACGATGATTCTTGGTAAACGAAACGTCTGGATAACGAGCTTTTCCATTTCAGTTCCGCCCCCAAAAAACACCTTCATGACGTTTAATGGGGTGATTCTCATCTCTCCCAATCCGGTACTAACAACAAAGATTCCAACCGTACAAAGCAGCAGGGCGATAATCACATAAAATGCCTTTTTATCAATTAAATAAGATATTTTTCCTTTTTTAATTCTAAAAACTTTATACTTACTCATCTGCCATTGAACCCCTTTCTAGCAATGTAAATGAAGAACGGGGTACCAATAATGGCTGTCATAACTCCAACAGGGATTTCTGTCGGCATTAAGATGTACCTAGACAATGTATCTGCAGCCAATAAAAGCATTCCACCGAGGAGCCCTGAAAAAGGAATTACCCAGCGATGGTCGATTCCCACAATGGAACGAGTAAGATGTGGAATCACAATCCCAATAAAGCCTATTGGTCCAGCTACAGCTACGGCACCACCTGAAAGAAGAATAACTACGAGACCAATCACAATTTTTAATAGAGCCGTGTTAACTCCAAGACCTTTGGCAACATCCTCACCCATTGATAATACATTCATTTTGGAGGCAATGATCAAAGATACAATCCAGCCGCCAGCCAGATAAGGAAGGACAGCTTGTAAATTTTCAAGACTTCTTCCCGCTACAGAACCAGCAAGCCAAAATAGCACCTGCTCTAGAGCAGCTTCATTTAAAACGAGGATCCCTTGTGTAATAGAAGCAAAAAATGCCGTCATCGCAGCACCTGCAAGAGTGAGTTTCATAGGAGTCAGTCCCTCTCTCCCGACTCCGCCAATAGCATAGACACTTATAGCTGCGATAGCTGCACCAGCAAATGAAATCCAGGTAAACAATTGAAGACTTGCCACGCTAAATACCGTTACAGCTGCTACAACCGCCACCCCTGCTCCGGCATTTATCCCAAATATGTCTGGTGATGCTAACGGGTTTTTCGTAACAGTCTGCATGAGGACACCCGAAATCGCTAAACTAGAACCAACCGCTGCAGCAATAAAAGCTCGTGGTATTCTTACGTGCTGGATGACAATATGTTCATTTGTTCCATTGAAATTGGTAACAGAGTCAATAGCCATTTTCCAGGTAGTATCTGTATACCCGTAGACAATGCTTACGGACATAAGAAATAATAATAATATAATTGCAATAAAAAGTCCTGCCCACTTTTGTCCTGTGCGCTTTAGCAGCATAGCTTCGTTCTCCTCTAACCTAATTAATAAGATGAATTTGACCCTTATGTATCCGCTTTTTCATGTATCAGTCTATTTGAATCGTGAAAAACTGTCAATGAGTTGAAAACCATTTTCACTTATTAAAACAAGAGTCATAAATTTGCCACTGATTTTGATAATCATTTTCATTTTCATGATTGACACTTATCTGAAAACATTTTATGATAGGGTTGTAAATGAAAATGATTATCATTAACAACATTATTTGGGGGTACATAGGATGAAAAGGTTTAAAAATGTATTTGCAATGATTTCAATCATTGCTCTCTTCCTGCTTGCTGCGTGTGGAAACACGGAAGAGAAAACAACTGAAGAGAAAGATACAGGCAAAAAAACAGAAGATACCAGCTATACCGTAGAACATGCAATGGGATCTACTACTTTAGAAAAAACTCCGGAGAAAATCGTTATCTTAACAAACGAAGGTACGGAAGCGTTACTTGCACTTGGTGTAAAACCAGTTGGTGCTGTTCAATCTTGGCTTGGTGATCCATGGTATGACCATATTAAAGAGGACATGGATGGAGTTGAAGTTGTTGGCGTTGAAAGTGAAGTAAATTTAGAAAAGATTGCCGCGCTAAAGCCTGATTTAATTATCGGAAACAAGCTGCGTCAAGAAGCAGTATACAGTCAATTAAACGCAATTGCTCCAACGATTTTCTCCGAAACACTTAGAGGAGATTGGAAAGAGAACTTTACTCTATACGCTAAAGCACTAAACATGGAAGACAAAGGGAACAAAGTATTAGCAGATTTTGATGCTCATGTAGAAGAATTAAAAGGAAAACTTGGAGATAAAGTAAATCAAGAAGTTTCTGTTGTCCGTTTTATGGCTGGAAAGTCTCGTATTTATTACACAGACTCATTCTCAGGAATCATCTTTAATCAACTAGGTTTCAAACGTGCAGCACATCAAGCAGAATTTTTCCCTGATGCCAAATTAGGAAATCTTGCAAAAGATGTTGGAACAGAGGCTATTCCAAAAATGGACGGAGACATTATTTTCTACTTCACTTATGCTCCAAATGGTGACACGGTTGCCCTAGATACAGCAAAGGAATATACGAATAATCCACTTTGGAAGAATTTAAATGCTGTGAAAAATGGAAATGTCCATGAAGTAAGTGACGCAACTTGGAATACAGCTGGCGGCGTGCTAGCAGCAAATATTATGCTGGATGATTTAGAGGAAATCATGCTTAAAAAATAGATAAAAAGAACGAGGCTGCCATGACCTCGTTCTTTTTTTCTATCTTTAATCCGATGTTGAAAACATATATTTTTTATAATGGTAGCGGATTGAGAAGATTAACCCAAGTGCAAGCATATTCCCCATTAAAGAACTTCCTCCATAGCTGATGAACGGCAATGGTATACCCGTAATCGGCAGCACTCCAATTGTCATCCCGATATTTTGGAATACATGGAAGGTAATCATGCTAATGACACCTACGCAAATATACGTATAAAAATTATTCTTCGTTTCCATACCAACCTTGGTAATATGATAAATTAACAAGAAAAATAAACTTACTAGCATACTCGCACCAATAAAACCATACTCTTCTCCGACAACACTAAAGATAAAATCAGTATGACTTTCAGGTAAATATACTTCTCGATTTCCATATCCCTTACCTCCAGTTTGTCCGGAGCCAATGGCTAAGAGTGATCGTGTCAGCTGATACCCTGCAGAGCTTTGAAAGTTATAAGGGTCCAGCCAAGAATAGATACGGCTAAATTGATACTGCCTTACACCTAAGTATTTTTCAAGTATTTCTGGCTTCAATAATACAAAATAAAAAATGACCGATATAAGTGCAGTTCCAGTTGAAAATATGGGTACTAGTAATTTCCATGTTATACCGGATATAAAAATCATCCCTAAAAGGATGGCGATAAATACAAGCGCTGTCCCTAAATCTTGTTTAATAATAAGTACTAAAGGAACCATTGTGGTGACTCCAAGCTTTATTAAAAGCCAAAAGTCCGAAGAAATGGTTTTAACTGGGTTCTTTTGATGATGATCCTCAATTACCTTTGCCAAAGCTAAGATAATAAAGATCTTAACAAACTCCGAAGGCTGGAGTGAACCAATCCCGGGAACTTTAAACCAGTTTTTTGCTCCATTGATCACAGGTGCAATACTTTCAGGGGCGATTATTAGTAAAATAAGGAGAAATATTCCTACTCCGTATGCATACCATGTCAATTTTTTTAACTGATCAGAGTCAAGCCTAATAACAGCAGCAATTATTCCACAGCCAATTCCATAAAAGATTATTTGTTTTATAAGGAAGTTACTATCATATTGACCGCTTGCCTGCGCACTATAAATCGAAAAACAGCTGGCTAAAAACAATAAAAGTAAGATAAAAACAAGACTATAATCAAGTTTTGAAGTTGTATTTTTAGATGTTGTCATCATTCACACTCCTTTATGTCGAAGCTTCAAAAAGGAACTTGTACATTATTTCATTATATTTTTTAAATGAACAAAGCACAACTTATAAAGTGAGAATGGGTGAATTTACATATAAAAAAGTGGAAGCCACTTGGTCAGGCGCTTCCACTGATAGTATATTTATTTCTAATATCATCTGCCATCCAATGTAAATTATCCGGTACTTGGGGAATCCCGTAGCCGATATAAAGTGGAGTGGTAACAAATCGGGGAACAACTTTTACATATATCCTTCTATTATAATGGTGAAAGAAAAGATTGTAGCTGCTTGCCTTAAATGGGAAGTTATTGAGAATGTAATGTACCGCTTTTTGAAGATTAATACCAAAGGATTCATTATAACTAGCGTCTTCCATCACAATATTAAATTCATAAAAGCCTACCTTTGGCTTTGTCGATAGTGTAAATGTTACCCCATCCTTTTCTTCTATTATAATACCCTCAAACACTTCTTCAGATATGTTTTCCTTGTAATTAATATCATTTAAACCAATTATTTGCATATGAGGGTGAGCAATGGTTCCCCCTGACAATGGACCATGATTTTTGAAAAAGATAACTGATTCATATTTCCCGGTTTTATCTAAATCTAGCCAATTCCTCATTCCAAACTGTAACAGCCTATGTAGATAGGGAAGCTCATAGGTTGATAAATCACCATGACAATCATCTGTTTCAATAAGAACCGTTTGGTAGGCATTTTCTAAAACTGGATATTTATTTTTCAGTAATATAATAGGTCCATCCACTTCAATAATGTCGGTCAATTCGCCTCGCGCACAAAAAGGGCATGCCTGCTCTTTATTTCTGATACTTTCTGGTTTCTTAACTCCGATGGATGTATTGAAATGTAGATGGTGATTTTTCAAATGTGCAGCTCCTCTCCAAAATACTTACTTCTATTTTATGGGAGATTTCACTGCTTTTGCACTATTTTTGCCTTGCTAATGTTTGAAATTTTGACTGCTCTACAGCAATTCTTTAATTTTGCACTCTGTTGAATGGAGCGTGGGATCAGCTGACCGGCGCCAAAACAGCAAAAATTTATTGCTTATTTGTTGAGGGACGTGCATATCTTTACTATGTACAGGCTAACGGAGCAGAAAGAGAGGTTGGATATGTTAAGTAAACTAGAAGCACTTATATTAGGAATTATCCAAGGATTAACGGAATTTTTACCAATAAGCTCGACAGGACATTTATATTTAGGAAGGAATTTATTTGGTTTACAAGAAGCAGGTTTATTACTTGATACTATGCTTCATGTCGGTACCTTGCTTGCCGTTTTTGTATTCTATAAGGATGAGTTTGTTAAGATTATTAAAAATCCTTTTAGTAAGCTCAGCTTTCTATTGATCGTGGGGACCATTCCAGCTGTTGTGATAGGTTTGCTGTTCAAAGACTACTTTGAAGAAATTTCAAAGACAGGTGTTACCATTGGCTGGGAGTTTTTAGTTACCGGTTTGTTTCTCTGGATTGCTGATTCAGCAAAAAATGGTTATAAAAATATGGATGATATTAGTTATACGGATGCTTTCATCATTGGCTCTTTTCAGGCTGCAGCTATTTTCCCAGCGATTTCTCGCTCAGGGTTTACGATTGTCGCAGCGTTATGGAGGAAGTTAGACCGCGAAACAGCAGCCTATTTTTCTTTCCTGTTATCTACTCCGGCCATTGCCGGGGCCGTTGTGCTGCAATCAATGGATTTATTTGGAGGCGCAGGAGAGGAAATTTCACTATCTGCGTTAATCGTGGGGATTGTCTCTTCTGCCCTATTCGGATATGTTGCGGTGAAGTGGATGATTGGATTTTTAAAGAAGCGCTCTTTAAAACCGTTTGCCATTTATGTCTGGGTTCTAGGTTTTGCAGTTCTATTTTTCCAGTTTACAGGAAAATTTTGAAGCCAACCTCCATGTTATTGGAGGATTTTCTATAAGACGGGATGATTGAGGACAAATCTCTTTGGTCTCCTCTGGTGTTTTGTCCTCAAGACACTCGATTGAGGACTAATCTCCTTGGGCTCCTCTGGTGTTTTGTCCTCAAGACGCCCGATTGAGGACTAATCTCCTTGGGCTCCCCTGGTGTTTTGTCCTCAAGACGCCCGATTGAGGACTAATCTCCTTGGGCTCCTCTGGTGTTTTGTCCTCAAGACCCCCGATTGAGGACTAATCTCCTTGGGCTCCTCTGGTGTTTTGTCCTCAAGACACTCGATTGAGGACAAATCTTCTCGTCACAGCTAGGGTTTTGTTCACAAGAAGAGGTTCTATTCCTAGTTCGATATTTAAGAAACTCAACAAAAAATGCGGCTCGATACTCGAGTCGCATTTTTCATTCTATTAAACTGTAACGGTTTCTTTTGCCATTTCTCTTGCAGCTTCGATGACTTGTTCTTTTGCCTTCGCCATGATTTCTGGAACTTGTTTTGGAAAATGATCCATACCTTCTGCAAATACAGTCGGCATGACTTCCATACCTAAGAATCCAAGTACTTTTGTTAGGAAGCGGTCTCCAAATTCAAATTCGACCATTGGACCCGTTGAATAAATGCCGCCGCGTGTTTGAATATGAAGAGCTTTGCGATTTGTCAGCAGCCCTTTTGCCCCTTCATGGGTATTAATAAAAGTTTTATTTACGATAAATAAATTATCAAGGAATGCTTTTAAAATAGCCGGTGATCCAAAGTTCCAAATTGGTGTAACAAACACATAATAATCGGCTGCAATAAATCGATCAGCCAGTGCATGCATAGCAGTGATTTGTTTTTGTTCTCCATCTGAAAGTTCATCAAAGGTCTTGCCCATGAAAGATAGTTTAGCGCGGGCATATAATAAATCCATATCAATTTGCGGGATATCCATATCGTATAAATGCATATGTTCTATTTCGACATCAGGCTTTTGTTTCTTAAACTCTTCTAAAAATGCCTCACCTAACTGCATTCCCTTCGATAATTTTATATCATTTTTTGGGTTAACAGTAATATATAGAAGTTTTGCCATCTCAGCTTCATCCCTTTGTAATTAAATTTTCATCTATTCATATAGTACATCAAACTCTTTTGTTCACAGATGAACAATCAGTGAAGTTTATGAAGAAAGTGTGAACTTTTCAATTACCCATGAACAAAAAGTGACAATTACAAATAAAACTTAACGAAACTTAACAAAACTTAACAAAAGTCACAGGAACCATAGTATATTTGTATTATATTTACTTTGCTAATGAAAGGAGGCACACACTAATGAATGGAAAGGCTTACACACCAGATGAAGTTGCTCAATTGTTTCAGATTTCTAAGCATACGGTTTATGAACTTATTAAGCGAGGTGAACTTCAGGCGTTTAAAGTTGGCAACAAAATGAGAATTGAATATGAAGAGATTGAACGATATAAGGAAAGCACAAAAGCACCTGCAAAAAAGAATCAAGCGGAGCAGATTGACCCCCCTGCTTCCATTCAAATTCGATTATCCGGCAGCCATGACTTTTTAGTAGAACATTTTGTAAAACAAACATCAAAAGATTTACACCTGCAAATTCAGCCAACCTACATAGGAAGCCTTGAAGGACTGATGATGCTTTATCGGGGCCAAACCGATATTGCAGCCGTCCATTTATTAGATCCAGCCTCACAAGAATACAATCTCCCATTTATCAATCAGCTATTTGTACACGAATCCATTTGTGTGGTTCGGTTTGTCTCTAGGGAACAAGGTTTTATTGTAGCAAAAGGGAATCCAAAAGGGATATCGAACTTTGGGGATCTCACTAGAAAAGATATCCAGTTTGTTAACCGCCAAAAAGGGGCGGGGACAAGATTTCTTTTTGACTCCCTGATTGCTAAACAAGGGATTGATCCTGCTGCTATAAATGGCTACGAAAACGAGGAATGGAATCATTTATCGACTGCTTCTTATATAAGCAGGGGCATGGCTGACGTTGCCTTTGGAATTCACTCAGCTGCCAGTCATTTAGGACTGGATTTTATTCCAGTGACCAAGGAACAATTTGATCTCGTATTCCGATTTACAAAAGATAACAAAGAAACTCTAGTTGAATTAATTCACTACCTTCAGTCTGAAAATTTTAAAATCAGCTTAACGAATCTAGAAGGATATGATATAGCAGATTTAGGAAAAATTATCTATCAAACTAGTAAAATGGAGGAGTTTTCATGTTAAAGAATCGCTTTTTTGCTGCACTATTCATATTCATGCTCCTTATTCTATCTGCTTGTGGAAATACTGCCACAGACTCAGCAGATGCAAAAGAGAAAAAGACTGAACCGAACGCAGAACCGACTGAACTCATCCTGGCAACGACAACGAGTACCCAGGACAGCGGCTTACTAGATGAATTGCTGCCAATCTTTGAAAAAGAAAACAATGTAAAGGTAAAAACGATTGCCGTTGGTACTGGACAAGCATTAGAAATGGGCACAAAGGGTGAAGCAGATGTCCTTTTAGTCCATGCTCCAAAATCAGAGGAAGAACTGGTAACAAGCGGTGACGCCGTCAATCGTAAACGCGTGATGTACAATGACTTTATTTTAGTAGGTCCTAAAGATAACCCAGCAGGTGTTAGCGGTGATGACGTTAAAGCAGCATTTCAAAAAATCACTGAAGTGAAAGCAAACTTTATTACTCGCGGCGATGACTCTGGTACCCATAAGAAAGAACTAGGAATCTGGACAGCTGCTAATATCCAGCCAACTGGTGACACCTACATCTCCACAGGACAAGGAATGGGGGCTTCTTTACAAATTGCCAATGAGAAAAATGGCTATATTTTAACAGACCGCGCGACATGGCTGGCACAGGAGAAAAACTTAACCAACCTAAAAATCGTCGTTGAGGGCGGCAACGATCTCATGAATATTTACCATGTCATGCAGGTAAATCCTGAGAAACACGATATGGTTAACAGCAAAGACGCAGAAAAATTTGTGGAGTTCATGGTAGATTCAAAAACACAAGATGTCATTGAAAGCTTTGGAAAAGAAGAATTTGGACAGTCATTGTTTATTAAATATACAGAATAACCCTAGGACAAGTAAAAAGGAGCAGGCAGGATGGAACTTATTATCGATGGACTGAAGAAAGCGGTAGAAATGATACTAACCGGTGATAAAGAGATCTTTGAAATTACCTGGTTAACACTAAGAGTTTGCTTTATGGCTATCGTTATTAGTTCCATTATTGGCCTGCCACTTGGAATGCTGCTTGGCCTAAGAAAATTTAGAGGCAGAAAAATACTACTTGTTTTCATTAATATCGGTATGGGCTTACCCCCTGTTGTTGCAGGATTATGGATCACCATGCTTTTATGGCGTTCTGGTCCCCTTGGACATTTACAATTGCTCTATTCCCCAACAGCCATTGTTATGGCTCAAGTACTGGTTTCCTTACCGATTGTCACAGGGTTAACAAGCTCTGCTTTTCAACAAATCAATGATAAAATGCTTTTGCAAATTAAGGCACTTGGCGCAACGAAATTACAAACCATTATAATTCTTTTCAAACAAACCAAAATTGCTATTGTTGCTGCCATAATGGCAGGGTTTGGCCGTGTGATCGCAGAAGTTGGTGCTGCAATGATGGTAGGTGGTAATATCCAAGGAGATACCCGTATACTAACCACTTCCATTGTTATGGAAGTTTCAAAAGGTAATTTTGATGTGGCCTTAGCAATTTCCTTCATTTTATTAACGGTTGCATTACTCATTACTGCAGTGTTAACGATGTTACAGCAAAGGAAGCGAGTATCATGAATCCATTAATTGAGCTCAAAAACATTACCTATCAGGCACATAATAAAACCATCCTAACGATCCCTCATTACCAAATCCATGCTGGTGAATTTCTCGGTATCATGGGACCTAACGGTGCCGGAAAAAGCAGCTTGCTGAAAGTAATAGCTTTGTTGGACAGAATCAGTAGTGGTGAGATTCTCTACCGCGGGCAAGTCGTTCCAAATGGAACTCCCTCCCTTGAACTGCGGAGAAAATTCTCAGTGGCCCTGCAGCAATCGCTGCTGTTAGAAGGAACTGTTTTTAACAATATTGCAATTGGTTTAAAGTTACGAAAGGTACCCAAAGCGATCATAAAAGAAAAGGTATCATTATGGATGGAACGGTTTCAAATTAGTCACCTTGCGAAAAAAAATGTCCATTTCCTTTCGGGCGGTGAAGCTCAGCGTGTAAACCTTGCAAGAGCGATGATCGTTGAGCCTGAAATCCTTTTTCTAGATGAACCTTTTTCAGCACTAGACTTTCCTACAAAAATTAAATTAATGGATGACTTTAAAGGTATTATAGAAGGTTCAGGAACCACAACAGCTTTTGTCAGTCATGATTTGATGGAAATTAATTATTTAACAAGTACCCTTGCAATTATCGTAAACGGAGAAATTAAGCAATATGGCCCTACTCAGAGAGTCCTTGAACACCCCAATTCAGCGACTTCTCCTTTCCTAAATGAATGGAAGAAATTCTATCCCTTACAGGCTAACCAGCAAAAGCCGCTAACCCTTATGAGATAGCGGCTCTTTTTTAATCTTCGTCTTCAGGGAACCATAAGATGATACTTGTTCCCTTATTTTTTCTGCTTTTTACCTTTATAGTCCCTTTATGTGCTTCCATTAACGCTTTGACAATGGAAAGACCAATTCCAGCTCCGCCCGTTTTTCGATCACGCGATTTATCGCCGCGGTAAAAGCGCTCAAATATATGGGGAATATCTTCCTCTGACATCCCAGAGCCTTCATCTTCAACCTTAAAACCTACATACCCTTCCTTTTCGGTGATGACAGATATGGTTACATTCTTTCCTTCAGGTGTATATTTAAGGGCATTGTTTAACACGTTGGAAAGAATTTGCATTAAACGATCCTTGTCAGCCGGGAAAAGGAGTTCCTGTTCAGGCTCTTCAATATGAAGTTGGACACCCTTTTGTTTGAACAATGGTACAAACATTTCCCATAATGCAGCCAGCACATTCCCGGCTTCAACCTCTACTTTTTCCAATTTAATTTGTGGATTCTCGGCAGCTAGCAGCTTCTCAAGCTCGTTTACCAGTCTTACTAGTCTCATAAGCTCTTCATGGCTTGATTGTAATCGTGCCGGTGTGGGCTCCCAAATCCCATCCTGGTAGGCTTCAATTTGGCTTCTTAATGTAGCAAGCGGCGTCCGAAGTTCGTGAGCTAAATCACCCGTAAACTGCTTCCTTAACATTTCACCCTTTGCCAATGATTCTGCTAAATTATTAAAGGATATTGCCAGCTGCTTAACCTCTGTAGGTAATCCAGTCAGAGGAATTCGGATTGATAGATTATGCTGCTGGAGCTCATTTGCTGCAAAGGAAACTTTATTTAAGCTAGACGTTATTTTTTTCGAGAATAACATACTAAGTAGAATGGATAACAGTATCGTTAGACAAACAGCTGCATAAATGTATAATTGAATGGTTTGTAAAAAATTATACTCGTCATCGATTAAGCCTATCGGGTAGATCGCAACAAGTTTACCAATCACTTTATTGTCTGCTTTTAACGTATAGGAAGCAGAATGCCACTCTTCATCATTCGGTTCAGGTTCAGTCAACCCTAGGCTGTTCAAATAGCCGACAATATTAGAGGTCCCCATTTGTAATTGACCACGGTTATCATACAAATCGAAATATAGCTGATCGGTCATCGCATGTTCGTGGAGGAAACCAAAAACTGGGTCCCTAGTAAAATGGCCATTTTTCTGATAGCCCTTTTCAATTTCTGTAATAATTCTATCAATCTTTTTTTCACGATTACGATCTAGATATTTCGTAAAGCTCTCTTCAAATCCCCACTGCATAAAAAAGCTGACAAAGAGGATCCCAATCAACGAGCTGAGTAATAAATAAAAGAGGATTCTAGACCGCAGTGTTTGAAACATCTAGTATCCCTCCAAATTTATAACCCATCCCAAATACGGTGAGAATAAACGTTGGCTGTCTAGAATCCAACTCAATTTTTTTCCGAAGGTTTTTAATATGTGTGTCAACACTGCGTTCGTAGCCTTCATAATACATTCCTTCATCCTGAATCTTTTCGAGTAAGTCCATCCTGCTGTATACTCTTCCAGGATTTAGCGCCATATTGGTTAACAGCTTATATTCTATCGGTGTCAAGATAACATCCTGTCCTTTGACGGTTACTTCCTTTTTGCTAAGGTCAATGGCCAGCTGTTTGTTATTGAATTCAATTCGTTCTACTTTCTCTGTTTTCTTCACTCTTCTAAGGATTGCCTGTACGCGTACCACTACTTCCCGCGGACTAAATGGCTTCGTTAGATAATCATCTGCCCCCATGACAATCCCATTGATACGGTCATCTTCTGCAGACTTCGCCGTCAGCATAATAATTGGGACATCAGATTCTTTTCGAACTAAGCGGCATACTTCTTCACCAGAAATATCAGGAAGCATTAGATCTAAAATTATTAAATCCGGATTTATTGATTTTGCCTTTTTTAAAGCATCTATTCCATTATCGGCACAATGAATTTCATAGCCTTCTCTTTCAAGATAGGCTTCGAGAACTTCTAGGATTCTTTTTTCATCATCAACTAGTAATATTTTCACTGTTCTCACTCCCTTAACTATAATATAGCATGTTGGGGAATGGCTGTTTCCATCTTCACAAATTCATCACAAGTTCTTCATAACATCTACAATATTTCTCGATAAGATGTACCTGTAGCAATGAAAGAGTTACTCATCACCTAAGGTAATGAACCTTCTTGCTTCCCAAATTTAATCTCTCTTTTTTACATATGGATTGCCTCGTTGTGAGGAATCCTTATTTTTTTGCGCACAAAAAAATCCTTATCATAAATGATAAGGACCCTCTTTGTTTACTCGTCTGTCTTTTTAATCGTTTCTGTCAGTTCCTCAATGCTTCGTTTTACATTCCCTTTCCCGGAATAGTTTTCAATAAGTTCTTTGACATCAATTCCGCTAGATGCTTTTAATGACTCTTGAAGAGTGGCCATTAGATTGGTAGCATACCCCGTAATCTTATTGGCACCGCCATTCTCTCCAGAACCCCCGGTGTCCACAACTGTAATCTTATCGATATTCGAAAGCGGGCTTGCCACTTGCTTCGCATATTCAGGCAGCATTTTGATGATCATATCTAAAATGGCTGCTTGACCGAACTGTTCGAACGCTTCTGCGATCTTTTCTTTCGCTTCTGCTTCTGCCAAACCCTTCAAGCGAATGATTTCTGCCTCAGCTGTACCTTGTGCCTTTTGGGCTTCCGCTTTGGATAAACCATCTAGGCGAACTCTTTCTGCTTCTGCTTTTGCCATGGCTTCGATCCGGTACTTATTCGCTTCTGCCTCTGCGATTTCCCTTGCTTTATTCGCAGCAGCTGCCTGTTCAACAGAGTACCTGTCAGCATCCGCTTTTTTCTTGACTTCAGAATCGTATTGACGTTCACGGCGCAGAATTTCTTTTTCTTCTAATTCAATCTGCTTTTGTCTTTCGATGATTTTAACTTGCATTTCCTGCTCGGTTACTTCCTGCTTCGCCCTTGCACTTTCCAATTCATACGCCATGTCAGCTCGTGCTTTCGCACTATCTTGTTCACGGCGGAACTCGGCAACTTTTAGCTGATTAACCTTCTCTGCCTCAGCAATTTCAGTTGCGCGTTCTAACTCAGAACGCTTTGCTTCCTTTGCTGCTTCGGCTTTTTTGATTCTCGTTTCTTTGTCTGCCTCTGCTGTGGCTATATCGGCGTCCCGTTTAACTTGAGCGATTCGTGGTTTACCAAGCGAATCTAGGTATCCGTTTTTATCGCGAACATCCCTAATCGTAAAGGAAACAATCACTAAGCCCATTTTTGCCAAGTCCTGTGAAGCCACTCGTTGAACCTCTTGCGAGAATTTATCACGGTTTTTATAGATTTCTTCAACAGTCATCGAACCAAGGATAGAACGCAAGTGACCTTCAAGTACTTCTTTCGCTTCATTTTCACGGTCATCCTTCGCTTTACCCAGGAACTGTTCAGCAGCAGTCGCAATTTCACTAATCGAACCACCGATTTTGATGATCGCAACACCATCCGCCATAACAGGCACACCTTGCTCTGTATATACTTCTGGTGTTGTTACCTCTAGCTTACTAGATAATAAACTTAACGGTTTTGCTTGTTGAAACACTGGTAAAATGAAACTACCACCGCCACGGATGATTTTTATTTTATTTCCTGATTCATCCACATGAACATTTCCGTTTCCTAAGAAACTGCCGGTAACAATCAATGCCTCATCCGGCCCTGCTGTCCGGTACTTCGTAATAAAAACACCAATTAAAGCAATCAAAATAAATGCAACTATACCAATTACAATCCAAAAACCTAATTCCATCTAGCCAACCTCCCTATAATAAATATGTCTCTACTTCTTGATGGGAACTAACTTGCAGTACTCCATCTTTTATATCAACTACAAGCACGTTCGTGCCATTTTCAATTTGAACACGATCGAAGCTTGTCGCTGGTTTTGCAATTCTTCCACTGATACTTTCAATCATTACTTCCCCATACCCATCAGCCGGAATCGCAGTAATCACCGTTCCAATCCTGCCTCTTAAGTCACTTTCTTTATATACAAGTGACTCTTCGGCATTCGATAATGGAATTAGAACAAATACGTTTAAAAAAGTAACGAGGATAAAGGCTATAATTGCTGATATTCCACCGATTACCAAGTAATGAATCGCGGAAAGCTTTTCAAATAAATACCCGCTTGCTGAAAAAAGGGTTACAAATGATAGAATAATTACCGGATTAAGAAAATCTGGTCCATCAAAGTGAACAACGTCTCCAAAGAATACATACAAAATGGTCAAAATCCCTGAGCCAATTAATCCATATAAATAAATCGTTTCTAATGGCAAGTTAAATACCTCCATCGGCACCACTCCCTTCCTTATGTATGCAACTTTAATACGTTCCAATTATGGAAAAGTTTCACAATTTTATAATTAAATTTTACCTAAATAATAAAAAAAGTGCTATGACTTTTGCCATAAGCACTTACTGAATCATATTTAAAAATTTCCTAGTACGCTCTTCTTTTGGATTGGTGAAGATTTCTTCTGGTTTATTCCTCTCAACTACAACACCTTGATCCATAAAAATAACTTCATCTGCAGCCTCTCGGGCGAAGCGCATTTCGTGTGTGACCACCATCATCGTCATTCCTTCGTTAGCGAGGTCCTTCATCACTTTTAATACTTCACCTACGAGCTCAGGGTCTAAGGCTGAAGTCGGTTCATCAAACAACATCACCTTTGGCTCCATTGCTAATGCCCTGGCAATCCCAACCCGCTGCTGCTGGCCGCCTGAGAGCTGTGCAGGGTAAAAGTCTAGTTTATCCCCCAGCCCCACCTTTTCTAATAATGTCTGAGCCTTATTTCGAGCAGAGTCCTTATTCTCATTTTTTACGATTACCGGCCCCTCCATCACATTTTCCAGTGCTGTTTTATGAGGGAATAGGTTATAGCTTTGAAAAACCATACCGGTTAATCTACGGAAGGAGGCGATGTTCTTTTTTGGTACATTACCCGAGAAATCAAGGGTGTTTCCCTCAATGGATATAACACCCTTCGTTGGTGTTTCTAATACATTTAAGCAGCGAAGCATCGTGGTTTTCCCAGACCCAGACGGCCCAATAATCACAACTACATTCCCTTTTTTTACATCTAAATCAATCCCTTTAAGAACCTCTAATTTACCAAATTGCTTATATAATCCTTGAATCGAAATCATCGTAGGTAGCCCTCCCTTCTATTACACGTACCGATCGAGTTTCTTTTCAAAGTATTGTTGAAAAATGGAAAGAATAAAGCATATAACCCAATAGATCAATGCCGCTTCCGAATAGACTAATAAAAATTCATAATTGCTTGCAGCTATTTCTTGAGCTTTGCGAAACATCTCGGATACTAGCACTAAGGAGGCAAGGGAAGTGTCCTTCACAAGACTAATAAATGAATTTGAAAGTGGAGGAATCGAAACTCTTGCTGCCTGAGGCAGGATAATTCTTCTCAAAACCTGGGAATAACTCATTCCAATGGAATAGCCTGCCTCCCACTGGCCTTTTGGCGTAGAGAGAATCGCTGCACGAATAATTTCAGAAGTGTATGCCCCGACACTCAATGAAAAACCAATTACGGCAGCTATATAGGAGTCAATAATAATCCCGATATTAGGAAGACCATAAAATATAATAAAAAGCTGTACTAATAGCGGTGTTCCACGAATGGCTGAAACATAGACTCTTGCTATTATCTGAAAAACTTTCACATGTGAGATTCGGGCCAAGGCAGTTAAAATAGCTAAAATCAAGCCAACTATAAACGTAATGATTGTTAGCGGTATTGTATAAAAAATAGCCCCTTTCAGAAGGGGCAGAAAGGAACTTTGAGCTATATCCATTAGACGCGCGGTTCGCTCTGGGTCAGTAAAAATACTATTTAAGTACATCTTCACCAAACCATTTCTCTGAGATTTTTTTGTATGTGCCGTCTTCAACCATTTCTGTTAAAGCCTTATTCACTTCGGTTACGAGCGTATCACTATCTTTTCTAAACATAAGCCCGCTGGCTGATGCGTCTTCACTTGTTGCGGCAATTTTTATTGGCGCCTCTGGTCTTTGCTTTGTATAATCTAAAAACGAAATCCGATCGTTAATCGTTACGTCAACACGTTTAGATGCAAGAAGTTCAACAGACTGGGTAAAACCTTCCACACTAACTAAATTAGCACCATATTTTTTTGCCATATCTCCATAGTTACTTGTCAGAGACTGAGCAGCATTTAAGCCTTTAATGTCTTCAAAAGTCTTTACTTCATTATTATCCTTGTGCACAATCAGAACAGCCGCAGATGTAATATATGGATCAGAAAAATCGTATTTTTCCTGACGGTCAGGGCGGATTCCGACCTGGTTAGCAATCATATCAAATCGCTTTGCGTCGAGCCCTGCAAAAATGGCATCCCACTGTGTCTCTTTGAACTCAGGTTCTACCCCTAAACGTTTTGCAACTTCTGTTGCAATCTCAACATCAAATCCGGTAAGATTACCACTCTCATCATGAAAAGTAAATGGAGCATATGTACCTTCAGTTCCAATTAAGAGTTTGCCATCATCCTTAATCTTCGCTAATAAATCTTGATCATCAGCCTTATCAGCTGCTTTGTTGTCTTCCTTTTTATCCTCATTTGCCTTATCATCTTTTCCACATGCTGATAAAATCAACATAAAGCTGACTAAAAGTGCAAAAACAATAGTTAATTTCTTCATTTCTACTTATCCTCCTAATTCTGATTGTTTTTCTCGGATTTGATTATCTTAATATAATCTTTTGTAGATGTAAAGGAAAATATAAAATCTACACAATTTTATCATTCCCTATTTTCTCAACTAAAATGTAAAACACCTGCTAAAATCCCAGCAGGTGTTACATTTTTTATTATGCAGATAATAGTTCATGCTCATCTTTAGCGTGTTTTTTATTAAGCGGTCCATAAAAGAAGATTCCACTTGATAATAACACAATTCCAAATATAAAAGTCTTTAGATCAGAAGTTCCTGATATAATGACCCAAACTGAGTAGATGGTGGCAACTGTTGCAATGACTCCGTCTATCATTCTTGATTTTGAATTGTTGTAGGATTCACCTGTAATAACTAATTTCAACTGATAAACAGAGGCAATAAAATATGGTACTAAATAGGCTAAAGTTGCAATGATAATAATAAAATCAAAAGCTCCTGAAATCGACTTAGATATAGTTGAAAAGATAAAGATTTGTGCAATCCCGTTTGTTAGAACAAGTGAGAATATTGGCAGTCCTTTTTTGTTTTCTTTTAAGAAAGCAGGAAGGAATAATCCTTGCTTTGCAGCTTGATAAGGTACTTCAGCACTTAGCATTACCCAGCCAATCGTGGAACCAAATAAGCTGACTAACCCAATAGCTGCTAATACTTTTCCACCGATTGGTCCCATTACTGTTTGAATCGCATCTATTAATGGTTTTTCGGAATTGATAAGTGTATTTTGGTCCAACATCCCCATCACGAGCGTGCTTATCCCAATATAGATACCTAGAGCGATAAATAGCCCGATAATCGTTGCCCGTTTTACATCGATTTTCCTCTTAGCACGGGACGCAAACACAACAGCGGATTCTAATCCACAGAATGCCCAAAGCGTCACCAATGCTGCATTGTTAACCTGTGACATTAAACCAAATGTTTGACCTGAATCACTTATTCTCGTGTCTACCATTGGCATGATATTTGTTTTATCAAAGGTAAAGAGTCCAACAATGATAAATAGTAAAAACCCTGTCACCTTTGCAGCTGTTGCAGCGAAATTCAATTTCCCAGCACTTTCTAAGCCGCGTAAAATAATAAAATGTGTCCCCCATAGGAGAACTGTACAAACGATAAATGTAAGTCCATTTCCTACCTTAAGTGTGAACCCGCCAATAGTGAACCAATCAGCCTGACTTGTTAAAATCGGGAAAAACGTTGATAAGTAACCAGCAAAGGTTGTAATAATTGCCACATTTCCAGCTAGGTTTCCAATCCAGTAACCCCATGACGCCATAAAACCTGAAAGTACAGAGGCTTGTGATTCTGGTTTAAAAAGCTCCTTCGCATAAATTTGCGGACCCCCTGTTAAATTGGGTTTCCGAATAGCCAAGTTACCGAAAACAAGTGCAATCATCAGTACACCAATTCCAGTAAGAAGCCATGCTAATAGAACTCCCCCTGGGCTTGCTGCCTCGGATAATGAGCGTGGAAGCATAAAAATACCTGAACCGACCATATTTCCAACGACAAGTGCGGTTAATACCCAAAAGCCTAATTTATTTGAAATCCCCATGATGTATCCTCCTATCGAGTAATGCGGATTAATACGGATAATTATTATAGTAACCTAATAATAATACGAGCTGAAATTACAACAGTCAATGGAAAAATGTATCACTCAGCAGTATTTTAAACACAAAAAAAAGTAAGGTAATCTCTTTGTATGATTACATTACTTTTTTGTAATTTTTATGAAAAAAGAAAGGGTGTGATCCCTTCCTTTTTACTTCCACCAGCTGTCGAACATGGAGACTGGCAGCTGACGTTTATGTTCTGTAGCCAAATATCGCTGTTCAATTTTCTCAGCTGCGTCTTTGGAGACAGGTTTTCCTTCCAGGTAATCATCAATCACATCATAGGTAATTCCTAATTCTGTCTCATCAGCTTGACCTGGCTTCTTATCAAGTAAATCAGCAGTTGGTACTTTTAAATATAAACTTTCCTCTGCTCCTAACTCTTTCAGCAATGCTTTTCCTTGACGTTTGGATAATCCGCTTAATGGCAGGACATCCGCTCCACCATCACCATATTTAGTATAAAAACCTGTAACAGCTTCTGCTGCATGGTCTGTACCGATTACAAGCAGACCTTCCATACCGCCAAAGGCATATTGTGCAATCATTCTCATTCTTGCCTTCACATTTCCTTTGTGATAATCACTTAATGGCTTTTCATTCGTAACAGAATTATATTCCTTTTGAACAGCATCCACCGCACCTTGTATGTTGAAGGTGTACTCACGGTCTGCCTGAATAAAGTTTAGAGCACGTTGTGCATCTGCTTCATCCTGCTGAATCCCATAAGGTAAACGTACCGCAATAAACAAAGCCTCATGTCCTTCTTGACGAAGTTCCTCCACTGCCAATTGAACTAACCGGCCTGCCAGCGTTGAATCCTGTCCGCCGCTAATGCCCAGTACATACCCTCTCGCCTTAGCTTTTAACAAATAGCTTTTCAGAAATTGGATTCGGTTTCGAATCTCTTCCTTTGGATTGATCTCAGGTTTCACATTTAATGCCTTGATAATTTCTTTTTGCATGGTATTTTTTAAACCCCCATCCTATTTCATCATATATGTAATTTATCATAATTACTTAGTGTTCGCTTTATTCGGGACTCTATTCTTTTCCAAATTTAATGATTATGTAATATAATTCTAGTTTAAAATAAATTTATCCTGGCCAATGGAGGAAGAAGATGGACGCAAAAACATGTAATGAATCAAGAGTGGTTCGGACGGGCAGAATTTTCCCGAATGATGTTAACAATCATAATACCTTATTTGGGGGCAAGTTAATGAGTGACATGGACATGGTTGCCTCCATTTCGGCTGTACGACATGCAAGAAAAGAAGTTGTCACCGCCTCCACAGACTCTGTTGATTTTTTAAGTCCGATTACTCAACAGGACTCTGTATGCATTGAATCTTTCGTTACCTATACCGGAACGAGTTCAATGGAGGTTTTCGTCAAAGTGATTGCAGAAAATCTACTAACGGGTAATCGAAAAATTGCTGCTACCGCTTTTTTAACTTTTGTGGCTTTGGATGATGATGGAAAACCAACAAAGGTTCCTGGCATTATTCCTGAAACGGAAGAAGAAAAAAAGCTGTTTGAAACAGGAAAGGATAGAGCCGAAAAACGTAAAGAACACCGTAAAAGCAGTAAGGAACTAGCAAGTTATTTTACAACTGAAAAACCTTGGGAATGAAGATAGGCTGCTATTTTAGCTAGCCTATCTTTATTTTTTTACAGTAGAATTATCATTCCAGTTAATTACTCCATCTTCTTCATCAAACTCAATCGTGACATCAACTACGCCTTTTTCTGCCATGATTTTCTCCTGTAAACGGTCTTTAATATCATCTGCAGCTGCTATCGTTAGACTCGGGTCAATCTCAATTTCCAATTCGACATGCAAGTCTTCCCCTTCTTTGATTACAGCAAGGTCTTGGATATCTTTAACATCAGGGTCAGACATCACTAATTGACCAATCTTACCTTCCATTTCCTCATCTGCCCTGCCAAGAACACCTGCAGCATTATCCAAAAAGACTCGGCCGACAACAAAAAACATCATCAAGCCAATGAGAATCGAAGCAGCTCCTTCAATCCAATGTAAATCCGTAAAATGCGAAATCACGACAGCGATAATAGCGAGTAAGCCGCCGCTTGTCGCTACTAAATCTTCCATGAACACTAGCTTTGTGGCTGGCTTAGCCCTACCGAGATGGGCAAAACTCTTTAAAAAAACACTTGGACCACTTGCTGGTTCACCGACTTCATGCATAACTTCCTTCATTGCCTTATAAAGAACATATATCTCAAGTATGAGGGCAAATGTAAGTACACCTACATTAATAAAGAACCCTTCTGATTCAGCCGGGTGAAGAATATGATGATAACCTTCTTGGATTGTTTCAAAAGCCATAATACCAACGATTAGGACCGCACCCAATAAGACTAAGTTTACCAATCGACCAAAGCCATTTGGAAAGCGATTGGTTGGTGACTTCTTGCTTAAGGCAGAACCAACAAATACGAAAAACTGGTTTGCGGCGTCACCCAGACTATGCATCGTTTCCGCAAACATTGCGACGTTTCCAGTAAACATATAAGCAACGCCTTTAGCGATGGAAATAATAGTGTTAACAATCGCTGCAATCAAAGCAGACTTGTTACCTTTTCTTAATAATCTAAATAATTCTCCCATTATATCCCTTCTTTCTCCTACATTTTTAGTTATCATTACTATTTTCTAAAATAGCGAATTTCATGAACATAGCCGCTTTCCTATTAAGAGAGATTTTCCCAAAACAAAAACCCCCATTGCTGGAGGTTAACAGGTTAAACGTTTTTTAAAACCATATATAAACGGTTATTTCTCTCATTTCTTTCTTCGTCTGAAGCTAAATCATATTTTTTTAACAGATGAAACACTTCATTTAATAAATCTTGTGTATGTTCATTGGAGAAGAATTGTTCAAATAACGGCTTCATGTCTTCCGGTAGAAATGCTTCTTGCGATTCATACTTGTTTCTAACATCTTCATGTGAATGATTCAGTTTGCATTCGCTCATTACAATCACCTTCTATACTTTCTTATGATCTGTTACTTCTAAAACATCTAATATGAAAACAAATACCGGAATACCGATGATTAACCCCCAAACCCCGAAAAAATGTTCAGAGAATATTAATACGAGAAATGTATAGAAAACCGGTAAATTTGTTTTGGATGACATTAAATTCGGATTTAAAATATAGGCTTCAATCGCATGGATGATCATAATTGCGATAAATACATACAGCACAGTCATAATGCCGCCAATGCTATACCCTATGATAACCAGTGGTATCAAAGATATGATTACCCCGGCAACAGGAATTAATCCTAAGAATAGAATCATAATAGACAGTCCGCCTAATTGCGGGAAACCGAAAATCCATAAAGCAATTGTTGTTAGAATGCAGTTTACTACCGCAATGATGATTTGTGCTTCAATCACCTTACCAAAAGTCCCAACAAATTTAAGTGAGAAGAATTCAATTTCTGCGTATATAGATGCAACCTTACTCGTTTTAAATTTCTTGGTAAATTCAACTAAACGAGGCTTTTCCAATAAATAGAACAAACTCATTAATAGCGCAATAAGAATTTGTAATCCAAAAGTACTTATATCCGTAAAATAAGTTATTAAAAAGGTAAAGCCTCTCTCCAAATAATTTGAAATCTGAATTTCTTCAAGCCGGCTGACCAAATAATTTAATATAATATTATCGTGTTCTTTTGTATAGAACGCTGTAATCTGCCTTATTAATGCAGTTATTTCGCCAATAATCATTGGTAAGTATTTCACAAGTCCATATGACAGAAGGCCTACAATAGTAGAATAGGACGCAATAACAAGTATTTTTCGATTGAGTGGTATTTTTCTGTTCAAAAAGATCACTAACCGGTCCATTAAAAACGTGAAAATAAACGTAAATAGTATCAAATTAATCATATCTTTTAGTCCGTAAAGCACTAATGCAAGTAAGACAAAGATAGAAATTCTTTTAAAACCGCTGCTTTTTATCAGATTATTAATCATATACTTTTACCAAACCCCATTTTTATGTCCTGAAGAACTATATTTTAAGTTTATTATAACAAATATGTACATGATTGTTACTTCTAAGTCTGAATCTTTTTAGTAAAAAGATTCATTCTTTCGTCATGGGAACTGCATGAAGAAAAATTCATAGGGAGACAGGCAAAAACTCCTGCTCCTCATCATACATATTCAAAGAGCACAGGATTGATTTGAACGGAGGGGATTTTCGTGTCGGGAGGTCAGAGAGCACTTTTATACATTTTGTCCTTTATCATACCTGTAGTAGGCATTATCCTTGGGATTGTATGGATGAATGATCAAGATTTAGACAAGAAAGCTATCGGAAAAACCTGTTTAATCGTTGGTATTGTTTCGATTGTCCTTAGTTGTATTTGCTGGTTTGCCGCTTCAGCATTGTCGATAATCCCTGCTTTTATGACGTATTAATATAGGCGGATAACCCAATTCTTTTAATTGAATTGGGTTTTTCAGTAGGAGTGATGGAGTTGCTTCATGATATTTTACATTTCTTTGGGAGAGCGATTTGTCACCAATTCGAAGTACGCTCTCTCACAGTATCCGGTGACGTCCTTGCAGTATGCGCCAGGGACACTGGAATTTATATAGGTATTTTCTCTACCTTAATGTATTTACATTTCTTTAAACGCAGACAACCTATAACCATACCCTCTATTAAAGTAAGCTTTTTACTTCTGTTTTTCCTTGTTCCTTTAATGGCAGATGGACTAGGATCCTATACCGGCCTTTTTGAATCGAATAATCCACGGCGTTTATTGACGGGTATTTCTTTTGGGCTTGTATTGCCTTATTTTACATATCCACTACTATCGAAAAAGTATTTTTATCATGACAGTGTGCCTGTTATAAGCAAAATACAAGATTTTATTGTTCCACTAGTGGTCAGCGTTTTATTAGGGTGCCTATTTTATATGGGTTGGCCGTCTCACATCGTACTGGATGGCTTTATTATCGTTACTGCCATTGGTTGGTTTAGTCTATTAGCTTCTTTCTTGTTTCCATTCATTACAAGATTCAAAGTGAGGATGTTTTTTTCCCTGTTAATTAGTTTTTCTTTCCTTTCGATTCTTTCATTAGCACATGCGTGGATTCTTTCCTTTCATATGTGAGGCCATTTTCAATAAAACTTTCCATTAATTGGCTTCTTTTTATCGTCAAAATTAGGCTGTTAATTCCATTGACAATGATTCTCATTATCTATAAAATCAACACTATAAACAACTTCGGAAATGGGGGATCATCATTATGTTTAACATGCTATTTGGGTTAAAGGATATTCACACGGTTATCGCAAATCAGCGTAAAATTGGCGGTGCTGCAGAAGCAGACTCTATCACTCTATCTTCTGGTGAAATCTATCTAAACCCAGTGTTTACAAATGTTGATTTCTCTAAAGGACAGTATGTATCTATTGGTTTTATTGATGGTGAAGGACAGAACATTATTGCCCATGTAGATCAAATTGCGGTTATAAAAGGATTAGAACATAAACTAATTTGTCAGCTAAATAATACCTATATAAAACAAATGCTCGTTCGTGATACACTACAATACCTGCAAAAGCTTTGTGAAGTTAACGCTGGATTTGTCACAAAAACCTTTAAGAAAGAGGCTTTGAGACTTGTTCAGGATATAAGTGTAAATGAATTAAACAAACACAATATCTCACTACCATTCCCTGTTGAAGACAAAATTATAAAGTTGGCATAATAAAAAATGAGGTCCCTTCGCTGGACCTCGTTTTTTTTTATTGGATTAAATTTAATGTATTTCAGCCTGACAGGCTAGGCGATACCCGTTGGTTATTTCATTCTTTAGTTTTTTCTGCTCCTGACTGTTTGGGGCAGATAATCTAGGACCTATTAACACTTTGACCGTACACTGTCCGCACGTTCCTTTTCTGCATTTATAATTGATCTGCTTACCTTGATTCAGAGCTATATCCAACAGCTTTCCTTTTACAGGATGAATGTCCATCCTTTTGCCGTTTTGCTCTACAGTAATCACTTCCGTCTTGATTACTTTACTTTCGGTCTGTTCTGATACAGGTGGTTTGGCAATCAGCCTTCCCGGAATAAGAGACCCAACAGTGTATACACGATTGTTCATTAGTCCCCCATGGATTCCAATGTGCAAATGGCGGAAGGGCGTTTTATTCGTAAAACAACCGTCTCGTAAACACGGAAAGGATGATTCATACCTTCTACACCCAAGTAAGCAGTATCAAAATCCTCTGAAATAGCCAAATCGAGATTATTTCTTCCTGTATTTAGCAGCACACCCGATCTTCCTTTTAAAACAGGTGATTGGAATACACCGTCCGTAACTAACTCCCGAATATGTTCGATTTCCAATACATTTGTATCACGGTGAACACGATGAACGAGAGAATACAGCTGTGGTGATAGCACAAGAGCAAATGGGCCATTGTGGTTCATCTCCAGCAGTTTATTTCTTGCGTCCACAATATCTTGAAAGGCATTTCCAGATTCATACCATTCACCGATCAAATGTGTTAAACGCCCTGGTACATTCATTAAACCAGGAATATCAAATTCCCGGGTTCCATGAAAGATCATTTGATCTTCTAAAATCGCAACATCCCGGGCTGCATTGGCCGCGGCAGAAAAATCAATTGGGATATCTAATACCTTTGCCTGATCCAAATCACGCCAATATAATACGAAATCCTTATAAAGTAATGGTATCGTATAGTTCACCCTTTTACTTGCTTCAATATCCGTATCGAAGGATCCTTGGAAGTCCATTTTCGCTTCTAAGTTTTCTGAAAAAATATCATTAAAAATGCTCTGGACACCACGCCCCAATGGGCCATATAACTCAATAAAGCGGCGGCCTACGAGCTGTCTTCGTGCTGCCTCAATTACCGTTTGGTCTAATTGTGTAAACTCCTGACTTGATAACGGTGAATCCGGGTATAATTGTGTTTTGTTCATTTGCTTCTACCTCTCTTTCCCTATATTAAGCTGCCCACCGTAAATCCTCTTCTCTGTTTTGTCTGAGGAATATGGGCAATTACTGTTGCAGTGGCTGACCGATCTAAATGATCATGGTGCTCATCATGATAGGCATGGGGGTCAACAAAGTTGGTGTCAAATCGGCTGTTGATATCGATTAGCATTTGTTTTACTTGCTGGTAATCCTTATAGGATACTTCCCTTAGACTATTTAATAGAGTGCTTCGCTCTTCATCAGTGAAGCGAAATAGTGCTAAGTCAAGATGTTCGACGAAATTATGTAAACCAAACTTTTCAAGGTTAAGTTCCTGTAAAAGTCGATTGAATTCATTGTTGGCTGGAGAAAACTCTTTTTCATCTTTGACTTGCTGAAATTTTTGAATAAGGGGGATCAATACGACCAAACGGGATAGACGCTGTTCCTCTTCTTCATAAATATGGTGATAGTACAGCCTTTCATGTTCATCAGCTGCATTTTGAATGACCGGATCAAGCATATTCATGAATTTTTCAATTGCATCTTTTGTTGTCGTAAATATCTGATAAAAAGCCCTTAACTCTTCTTGCATTCACTCGCACCTCCAAATACTCTCTACCTGACATTATTGACGTTGTTTGTTTTTCTAAAACCTTTTGGTTACAATCTTTTGAACAAATCGTTTAGATGAATAACTATGGTCAATTGAAAACATAATAACTATGGCTGTTATCAATCAATTAGGAGGAGAAAATATGATGCAAAATCAGCAAGGTCAACAAGGACAAATGCACCAAAATATGCATACAGGTAATGTTCCCCCGCAGATGAATCACGGTGGTCATGAAGTGATCGACTTAAATGAGGTGCTTTCATCCGCAATCGGTACTATGAATCAGTATTTAATGCTACGTCAGCACGTAAAAGACCCTGAATTACTCGATATACTAGATCGTCAATATAAATTTATGCAAGATGAATATAACATTACTTTAGAGTGCTTCAAATCCGGTCAAAACCCTTCCCATCCAACTTCAAGCTATAAAATGAATCAAGGGAACGATTTCATTTATGGAATGACACCGGCTCAGCCAAAGAAGCCTTTTCAATCTGTAGCTGAAATTAATGATGAATACATTTCTAGTTGTATGCTTGCATCTTGTAAGTCAGGTGCACAAATGAAAACAATGGCAGCACTGGAGTCAACAAATCCAGTTGTACGCCGTGTACTAGCAGATTCAATTCCAAACTGCATTGAAATGGGATATGAGCTTTCCATTTATCAAAATAAACATAAATACTATCAAGTACCACAATTTGCGGAGCAAGATATGATGAACTTCTTCAATGCATTTGCACCAGCACAGGGAATGCCGCAAGGGCAAATGCCAAATAACAATGTGAATATGAACAACAATATGCCGCATTAAAACAAAATGGCCATTCTATTTCTGTTAATTCAGGGCATAAAAAGCGTTCCATTCTTCCTAAGAATGGAACGCTTTTTTCATTTTAGCTATTAAATGTTTTTGAATACAATGTCTGGTCGTCAATTTTTGTTATAGACGGTTCGAAGCCGATTCCCGGAAGGTCTGGAACATGGATATATCCGTTATTCATCACTACCTCTGGTTGAATAATATCCTCTTTCCAGTAGTGAGAAGAAGGAGCTGTATCACCCGGCAGTATGAAATTAGCTAACGAAGTAATTGCAATATTGTGAGCCCTGCCGATTCCTGCTTCCAGCATTCCTCCGCACCACATCGGGATGTCGTTCTTCACACATAAGTCATGAATCATTTTCGACTGTGTCAATCCGCCAACCCGGCCGATTTTTAAATTAATGATTTTACAACTGCCTAATTCAAGCGCTTTTCGCGCGTCCTCAACTGTATGAATGCTTTCGTCTAAGCAAATAGGCGTCTGAAGTTTCGCCTGGAGCCTTGAATGGTCAATGATATCATCACAGGCCAACGGCTGTTCAATCATTGTTAAATTGAATTGATCCAATTGCTGCAGGTGTTCAATATCCTCAAGCGTATACGCACAATTGGCGTCTGCCATTAGCGCGATATCAGGAAACTGCGCCCGGATAGCCTTTAAAATATGAATATCCCAATCTGGCTTTATTTTTACCTTTATTCGTTTGTAGCCATCGTTCAGATATCCTTCAATTTGTTGAAGCATTTTGTACTCAGAATCCTGAATTCCAACACTTACTCCAACTTCAATTTTGTCTTTTACCCCACCCAGGGCTTTTGCTAATGAAATGTTCCGATCACGTGCATACAGATCCCAAACAGCACATTCAAGGGCAGCCTTTGCATTATAATTTCCGCGAATGTGCTTGAATCTTTCTGAGACCTCATCTGGATGCTGAATAGGTTCTTTTAATAACAGCGGAATCAGGAAATCACTCATCATATGCCAATTGGTTTTTACCGTTTCTTCATTGTAAATTGGTTCGATAATCGAAACTGATTCACCCCAGCCCGACAAGCCGTTTTTACCTTTTACTTCTACGATAATAAAATCCTTGTCATACTCCGTCCCTACACTTGTTGTGAAAGGATTTAACAGATCCATTTTAATATGTCTTAATACGATGCTTTTTATCTCCATTTTTTTTATCCCCTTGGTTCGTTTAAAAAATAATATGAGCAATGACAACAACAATCGGTAATGTAATCATGGTGCGCAGGATGAAAATGAGTACTAGATCTTTAATAGTAATTGGGAGCTTTGAACCAAGAAGCAAGCCGCCCATTTCTGACATATAAACAAGCTGTGTAACGGAAACACAGGCAATAACAAATCGAGTCAATTCACTTTCAATTCCACTGCCGATAACCGCTGGCAAGAACATGTCTGCAAATCCAACAACCATCGTTTGAGCAGCTTCTGCTGCTTCCGGTACTTGCATTAAAGTCAAAATAGGTTCAAATGGTTTTCCAATAATCGTGAACACGGGAGTATATTCTGCAATCAACAAGGCAGTTGTTCCAATCGCCATTACAATTGGCAATACACCCATCCACATGTCTAAGACATTTTCAATACCTTCTCTAACAACCTGTGAAACACTTTCATTGGTCTTTGCCTTTTTTAACGCTTGGTTTAGACCCCAGCGGGCAGGAGTAAACTCTGAAGGAATGTCATTCTCTTCTTTAAATTCAATCCCATCGTAGCCAGTATCCGGTTTTCTTGAAAGCGGTGGGATTCGCGGCATAACTATTGCTGCAACTAACCCGGCAAAAATAACCGTCATATAATAATGGATGAAATAATCACCAAGTTTTAAATATTGAGCAACAACAATCGTAAAGGTAATGGAAACAACTGAAAAAGTGGTTGCAACAACAGCTGCTTCACGTTTTGTATAATAGCCATCCTCATACTGCTTCGTTGTTAACAGAACGCCAATCGTTCCATCTCCTACCCAAGAAGCAAGACAGTCCAATGAAGAACGGCCTGGAAGCTTAAATACTGGACGCATTATTTTTATTAATAAAGCGCCAAAAAATTCAAGTAACCCAAAGTTTAAAAGAAGAGGTAATAAAAATCCTGCTAAAAGAAAGGTAGTAAATAAGATTGGCATTAAATCATAGAGTAATAGAGCGCCAGTATTTTCAGAGTAAATCATTGCCGGACCCAGCTTAAATAGTGTGATGACAGCAAAAATCAAACCTAAAAAGCGTGCAGACAGCCAAAACTTATTTACAACTAGCAGTTTGCTAAGAAACCGGCTGTTCACTATAAATGCTGGTTTTATAACGACTGCAATAAAGGAACCAATGACAGACAGAGCCATAACTCCAACGGTAATCGGCGGAATACTTGCACCTAATAAACCATTTATTTGGTTAGCAAAATAAGCCACAGGGATTGTAATTCCATCCTCAGCTTTAAATGGAATCATGAATAAAATTACACCCAATATTGATGGGATAATAAACTTTAAATAATCAGCGTTTGATCTCACTGACACTTCATTACTTGCTGTTATCTCCTTCGAAAAGTCGTTCAATTTAATAACCCCCTAAAAATATATTTTTTGTAAAGATTTATTCCAAAAATAATTCCTGTTCTGTATAGACCTTTTCTAATTTTTTCTGTCGAATGCTGATTCTATCGATATCTTGATGATGGATCGCTGCGATGAGTACTTCCAATAAAGTGATAACAGAAGCAATCGAGTGATGATCGGATTCCATTTGTTCTTCAGTTGTTAATGTTATGTCTGAAACCTGACCTATAGGTGATAATTGCCTATTAGTAATGGCAATGATTTTGGAACCTTGCTCTGCTGCAATTTTTACTAGTTTAAGAGATTCTCTTCTGTACCGGGGAAAGGAAAAAATAATAACAACTGATTGTTCTGTCAGGTCTGAAATATCCTCAGCCAAAAAACCCGTTGGACTGGATAGATATACATTTCCTCTGAACTGCTTTAATGTGTAATAAAACCAATAAGCTGCACCATAGGTACTCCCAAACCCGCCGATATAAATGGAATCGGCCTTAATAATTTCTTCCGCAGTTCTCAAAACTTCATTTGTGTTTAACTGCTGTAATAACTGCTGCAAAATCAGTCTTTCTTGGTCTATAACGTTAGTAAAGAGATGACTATCTGAATCCGCTTCCATGTTTGAAGGTCTATCTTCACTCTGAGGATACTTTCTTACAAGCCAATCTTTGCGAAGTTTTTCCTGCAGCTGTGAAAAGCCGCTGAATCCAAGAGCGTATGCCAGTCTAATCACCGTGGTTTCACTAACGCCAACTTTCTTGCCGACCTGGTATGCCGTTAGCAACGCGGCTTCATTCACGTTTTGAATGAAAAATTCTGCTACCTTTTTCTGGCCGGGAGATAGTAAAGAAAAGTTTTCTTTGATCACTAGGTTTAATGGTTTTTGATCCATCAATCGTTTCCCCCACGGTAGTGAAGAAGGAAAAACTTCATAATCAACATTATAAAGTAACAAATCCTTCTATCACAACTAAAATTTTTTATATTCTAAGTATTCAAAAAGCAACATCAATGCCGAATATGCAGTCTATTAACATCTTATTTATGAAGGAAAAACTTCACAGATAGAATAATACCGCATTATATAATTAATGTGCAATAAAAAATTGCATTTTTAGTCTAAAAAAATTATAATTATGCACTTCATGCGAAGAAAAAAAGGTTATCCTTTTTTCCGGATAACCCTCAGTTTAAAAAATTATTGCAAAGCTGTTGGAAGCCAAAGAACCATTTGCGGCCAAAACGTAATAATCGCTAAAGCAACAAAGGATGCTGCCAAGAACGGCCAAATGGACCTAGTTAATGTTTCTAGTTTAACATTCCCCAGTGAGGAGGCAATATATAAACCTGCACCAACTGGAGGCGTTAACAAGCCAATTGTCAAGTTTATACAGATAACAACTCCAAAGTGAATAGGATCGATCCCATACTTTGCTAACATAGGTGCAAATATAGGAACTAGAATGATAAGGGCAGCAATCCCATCCATGAACATTCCCACGATTAAAAGAAATAGATTGACGATTAACAAGAATATAATAGGATTATTGGTTAATGCGGCCATCCAATTGGCAATTGCCTGCGGGATTTGCTCAAATGTAAGGACCCAGCCAAATAAATTGGCCATCGCAATTAATAAAGTAATCGTAGCAGTCGTCATTGCCGTATTTATCATGATTTTAGGAAAATCTTTTATCCTTAATTCCTTATAGAAAAAGAACCCGACAATCAAGGCAATTACACAGGCAAATGCTGCTGATTCTGTAGGTGTAAAAACTCCGCTTAGAATGCCAACAATAATAATCGCAGGAACAAGCAATGCAGGAATGACTTTAATAAATGAGCTGCTTATTACAGAAAAAGAAGAACGTTTATGTGTAGGCCATTTTTGCTTCATACCTGTATAGGCGATTAGTATAATAAAGGCCAGCCCTAGGATGATTCCCGGCATGACACCGGCAAGGAACATGGCGCCAATAGATGCTCCTGAAGAAACACCATAAATAATAAACAGCATACTTGGCGGGATGATTGGCCCAAGCAGTCCTGCTGCAGCTGTCGTAGATGCACTAAATTCTCTTGAATATCCTTCCTTTTCCATAGAAGGCACCATTGTACGGCTCATCATTGCAATTTGTGCAGTAGCTGAACCGATAATAGAGGCAAGCATCATATTAGATAAGACATTGACGTAGGCTAAACCGCCGCGAAAATGTCCGACTATTGTTTTCGAAAATGCGATAAGACGCTTGGTAATACCTCCTGAGTTCATCAGTTCTCCCGCCATCATAAATAACGGAATTGCAAGAAGACCATAGCTTTCAAGCCCAGAATACAGTCTTTGTGGAGCAGTGGCAAGCAGCCCCATATTATTAGTTAGCACTATATACATGATGGAAGTTATTCCTAATACAAATGAAATAGGAACCTGGAGCAATAGTAATACAATAAAGATTAACAGAGCAATAACCATCTATAGTGCCTCCCTTTTATCGAGGAAGTTTTTGGCCATTAAATCGATTGAATGGATGGTCATAAAGAAAAAGCTGACAGGAACACTTAAATATGGAATGATCATTGGCAATCTCATGGAGTTAGATCTTTGCAGCATGATGGATGGAGATGAAATCCATATGATGGATAAATAAAAAATGTAAGCTACAAAAACAAGAGCTGCCAATAAACCAAGCCCAAATAATATCGTTTTTATCTTCCCGGAAAAGCGGTCCATAAAAAGAGTTACGGCAGCAGAGCTTTGGGTTTTGATTCCCAAGCTCCCGCCGATAAAGGTTAGCCACACTAGCGAAAATATCGCTGTCTCATCTGACCAGTTTAAGGGTGCGCTCAATACATAACGGAAGAAGACTCCCAATGAAAGCGAAATTAACATGGTCAGACATAGAATAATCGCAATGAATTTTTCGACCTTATGGAATAAGTCGCTGAGTCGGTGTATGAAAGTCATAAGCATTCCTCCACTACTTGCCTGCTTCCTCTAAAAATGATTTGATGGTCGGAGACTTTTCTGTATATTTTTTCTCTACTTCTTTTTTAATGTTGTCAAAACTGGTTGTATCTTTGAGTTCCTCGACCTTTACACCATTTCCATTCAATGTTTCCAGGTTATCTTTTTCACGTTTTAAGGCATCTTCAATTCCCCAATCAACCGCAGTTTTCATGGCCGTTTTCACAATTTCTTGGTCTTCCTTTGATAGCTTTTCAAAGGATGTTTTACCCATAACGATAACTGTTGGGAAAGTCGTATGATTTGTTATCGTGAGATTTTCGGCATTTTCATAATATTTTTCTGTAACAAGGGCATCAAGGTCGATATCGATACCATCAATAACCCCGGTTTGAAGCGAAGTATAAACTTCAGATAGCGGCATGGCAGTCGGTCCCGCACCTGTAGTGGCCCAGAAATCTTGAATGGCAGGGCTTCCAATAATACGTACTTTTTTCCCTTTTAAATCTCCTGGTGAAGCAATATGCCCTTTTTTCATCAGGATATGACGGTTACCGGCAAATCCAAAATCCAAACCAACTAGTCCTTGACTATCTAATTCTTTTAACATTTCTTTAGCAGGCTCGGAATCTCTTAATTTCACTGCCTCTTCTAAACTACGAAAAGCAAAAGGCATAAACCAAGCATTTAATGACTCCTGACGGGTGCTCATGTATGCATTGGTTAAAAAGCCAAAATCCAATGAGCCTGTTTCTAATTGTTGTACCATGTCTTTTTCTTGGCCCAATTGAGACGCAGGGTATACCTCAAGCTTCATTCTGCCATTTGATAGCTTATCCAATTCTTCTCCAAACTTCAGTGCTGTTTGGTGCCAAACATGGCTCTCCTGGGTAACATGTCCTGCCTTAAAAGTATAAGTTGCTCCTTCTTTACCAGCAGTTTCTTCACTTGTTCCGCCGCTAGCACACCCGGCTAAAACTAAAGCGAAAGCGGATAGAATGGCAATGAGTGATAGAAAACGAAACTTCTTCTTTTGCAATGTTATTTCCCCCCTAAAAATAATTTAAATCATAGACGCACAAGGTCGCCGTTTGTAAAAAGAATTACCTTCACATCTTTATAGTGAAAGCGGTTCACTTATATTATAAAAGATAGGAGATGAAAGTCAATTTGTATTTAGAAAATTTATTATATTCTAAATAGTAGAGTTAAAAAAATTTTCTATTAAGATATGGCTGTACGTTATCAACGGAAAACATTCTTTCTTCATATATCCATTAGAGAAGATTTCGACTTTATAAAGGAATTAAGTATAAAATTTCAAAAAAAAAATAAAGCACAACCTTTCCAATCGAAAAGATTATGCTTTACGTTTTGGGATATAACAAATTATTCTGAAAAACAGATGTACCTTTCCTATTTAGGCAAAGTTCTTCATTAATATAATCATCAAACCGCTAAAAAAGACAATTATCCCCAAAAAGAGTAAAATTGCGTTTAATGTTTCTCTTTTCTTGAATTTTTTGTACTCTTTATACGTAATTTCTCCCTTTGCAAATCTTACCCCAAACGAGTTTGGTTCAACAAAATACACATTACCTTCATTATCTTCTAAAACTACTTGAGTAATTAATCCTGCCCCAGATTGCGACTTTTGATTGTTAGCTACAGAATAATCTACCCTAATCAATTTGTATATAGAACTTTTCCTTATATTTTCATACATTTCAGTAGCTTGTTGTTCAATAAAATTAATAGGTGCACACACAATTATCACCTCATTAGATTGATTTTAGGTGAGATATTATTACTTTATTATACAGTCCTTTTTTCCTTAGTACTAATAATTTTCCCTAGACCAACTTTTATTTTATTTTATGATTTTTTTCCATTTTGACAACAACCATCAACATTAAATAAAAAAGAAGAACCACTATGGCTCCTCTTTAAGAATTTATAATCAAATTGTTACTTCATTATTCTTGTGAATTAATGATTGAACATATTTTATTAGGGTATATTCTTCGATTGGCTTAGATATATGACCATTTGCACCACTGTTAATACTGTTTATAATATCTACTGCCTGATGGCTGTCACCATTATAATAGGAATATTTGAAAACTCCCTTATTTCCCTTGTTGTTTCCCATCCATCTTTACCCGGCATCATAACATCCATAATAATTAATTCAGCTTTTTTTTGTTGCAAATATACAACTGCTTCATGACCAGAAGTCTTACTAACACAGTTAAATCCATATGGAACTAAATAGAGTTCTAACAACTTTAGCATTAATGGCTCATCATCTACTAATAAAATTTCAGACATGGTTGGCACCTCTTTTTTTAAGATGCTTTTATAAGTTAAGGAAGCACACCGACTTCAGTTCCAGCAATTAGACTATTTTCAGACAACTTCTATAATTAAACCCTGTGACTCATTGGAAGTGAGAATAAATAAATATTCGCAACCGCAAGTGCAAACATAAGGATATAATATGGCAGCATTGCTTTGAATGATTCCTTTTTTCCCATTCTGTACACTACATAAGTGGTACCAACTAAACCTACTAAAATAATCAAATACTGAATCATTTGTACCGTTGGGGTGGATGCAAGACTTAAGCTGGCAGGATTCGACTTTACTCCAAATAAACCAATAGAGTTATACCAAATTGCCTTTCCTTCAGTAAAGATATGGAATAGGTTATGACCTAGGTGACCTGCTAAATCTAAAGGAATAATTGCATATCCAAAACGGGTAAAGTTCTTCTTCACTGTACCTTCCATTCCAAAGAATGATGCAATCTTTGCAGTACCTAATAATAGAAGAATAGGAATAGCCATTGCAATGATAAAGGCTACAGTAAAGTTTACAACATAACTATCCGTTCTAGTAACAGTACCAATAGCATTTAAAATAGCCTGCCATGGTTCAAGCATCGTAATGTTCTGTACGAACACAATCCCCATGATAACAGCAGCTAATGAGGCATGCTCAAGCTTGGGATTCTTTAAGCCCCACAATTCTTTTGTAGGAATTCTCGTTGTAATTTTAATAGATTCATTTGGACAGTTTTTCACACAATTTCCACAAATATTACATTCTGCACTTGACTCCATTGTTCGTGGAAATTGGAACATTGGACATCCTTCAACTTTCTCCGTTCCTTTGTAGCATGATTGGACTTTACATGTTTTACAAATATCAGGGGTTGCCTGTACTTTTACTGCTCCAGACCGTGCATAGTTACCGGCCAGACCGCCTAGGAAACAAAGTGTTTTACAGAATGTTCTTCTTTCATAAAATACTGAAGTTGCTACAACCATTGTTACTAATAATAGAAGTAAATAACCTGATCCTCGCGGCGATTCTACAATTCCCCATACGTGATCACTATATGTAATTGCAATAAAAAATAAATCAATTAGCCAAATTCCATACTTTCTTAAAAATTTAGGCATTGGGCGATTGGCACCAATTGTTTTTCGAATGATATCACTTAATTTTCCAAATGGACAGATTGCACACCAGAAACGACCTGCTACTAAAAATAGGATTGGTATGATCGGCCACCAAAGCACCCAAGTCATGGTTGTACCAAAGTTTTTACTCGGATTGACTGTTCCCATTACTAATTCAAAAACAATGATAGAAAAAACGGTGATAACAATCCATTGAAAGATACCTGGATACCATTTACTTCTTACAAACTTATTAACAACTGGAATAGATAAGAGATCAAAAGGTTCTTTTTCTGGTTTTAAATTTTTCTCTGGCAATGCCATTATTTAATCCCCTTCCTTCTAAACCATTTATTCCAAACACCTATTAAAATAAATGATAGATTAACTGCTCCATACGACCCTAGTACTTTATAGTTTGGAGGAGTTTCTACTACCGGCCCATGATGATCACCAGCTCCTGCTTCCTCTTCATGAGCACCTTCCTCTTCAGCATGGGTATCTGCTTCTTCACTTTGGCCGTCTTCCTCTTCACCGTGGGCAGCCGAAGCCTCAGAATGACCATCTGCCGCATCGGAGTGAGCGTCTGCCGCTTCCGTATGAATGTCGGCCTCTTCAGGATGCGCCTTCGCCTCCTCGGCATGGGCATCCGCTTCTTCTACATGAGTAGCTGCCTCTCCTAAATGAGTATCCGCGTCCTCACTATGTTCCTTTTGTTCACCGGTTGTTCCATTTCTGAAATTCTCTGTTGCGTTCTTTACATTACTGTCATCTGAATGTCCTTCATCTGCTGAAACTGTTACATTAAAACCGAAAATAAATGCTAAAGCGAATAAAGATAAAAATATCTTTTTCAATCTTCCCACCTCCACAAAGGTAATTACGAATAAAATATTTATATTGGGTACATCTATAATTTACTGGGTATGTTTGCAGTTTTTATGCATTTTTAATGGAGATAATATGTCATATCCCTTTTATTCCAAATTTGTTCATACATTTGTAATAAAAACATCTTTTTGAAAATTTGTTAAACCGAATCTACTATTTAAGATGGCTATTTTAAAAGGTTTGGTAAACTTACCAAACCTTTTTTGCATCCTTTATGATTACCTCTCTCTACCAAGAAAATAGGTTATTTTTTATTCTTTTACTTTTTAAAATAGCCGTAACCTTTTAATGGAAACGGCTTTAAAACTATGACTCTTTTTCTTTTTTCACTAGCTCTAAAAGGAATATTATCTCCTCCCGCTGCATCTCATTTTCCTCTTGAAGATACTTAATCTTTTTATTTAAGTTCTTTAAAATATCTGTTTCATCATAGTGTTTATGCTTCCCTCCATGGCTTTTCATGCAAAGAATCATCATTATAGGACAAAGTAAAATGAGTAAGTATGATAACCATTCCATAACATCGCTCCTTTTTTACCTTTCTGATTGTAGTTATGACGCAACCAAAATGTACTCTTCCTTTTTCATTTTCTTATATAACTTTGCATTTTCTTAGGAGTTTGAGTGACGATTTTTTGAAATATTACGGCGACCATTAAAAAAAGCCCATCAGATTAGCTTTTTCTGATGAGCTTTTAAATACCAGCCTGCTTCGTAAATATAATAATGGACCCATAATCTTCCTTAACCAGAAATGTAATTACGCTTTTTCTTTATTCTTGGCTCTAATATGGCTGTTAGGAAGGGAGATTCAAGAAAACCTTCTTCTTTGTCTGATGATGATTTACTGTAACTTGCCCTCTTCTACGACAAGCTTCCAGGTTTCCGCACCATCAGTTGATTGATAGATGCTTCCATTAAAAGAAACAAACGTCATTTCTTCTTCATTCTGGGGATTTACTGCAAAATACAGAACAGCGTCCTGCTTCAACTCTGGAAGAATAACTTCCTTTTCAGTCTCGTCATTTAATGACCGCTTTACCAGTTTAGGTGTACGTCTATAACTGCCGTACCATAGGCTATCTTCTGTAAAAAACACTGAAGTTCCCTGCATCTCATTTGTGATAAGTTCGAAACTTTCTCCTTTATCCTTTGACAAATAAATACCATTCTTTCCTGCGGCAGCTACTATAGCAGCATTATCTGGATGTAAAGCAACACTTAAGATTTCATCGTTTAACCCATTAACGTTTGCTTCACTCCATGTCTCTCCACCATCTTCACTCATATAGAATTTGTTTGATTCCATTAAAGAGTTTTTCTCTGGATTTAAAACAAAAATTGCGTTGTTTCTATACCCAACACCCATTACATGAAAATCAGTCTCACCCTCGAGTGTAATATCTTCTATCGTTTCTCCATTATCAGTACTTTTTTTGATGCCTATAGGATTTGGAAGCTTTGAATCTGCACCTGGATGCCCACTTGAATAGAATCCCTGCTCTGTAGCATTAAACCCCATATAGTCATTATTTTCTTTTTTCGTCTTATACCATTTCCCATATTCATAAATCTTTAGGCCATCATGTGCAGCAAAAAAGACAGCGTTTTGATTGCCCGCATAACCAATTCCGTGGATATGGTCAATGTTTCCCTTGAATAGTTCAAAAAAACTGTTTGATGAAACAGCCCCTTTTACATCATCGTTAATAGCAGTATCTCCACCATTCAGTGATTGTTCATCAGTTTTTTTTGGCGTCTCCTTAGCTTCCTGACCACATGCGGCTAAGCTACATATAATAACCATCAGTCCTATAGTACTTAATATCTTTTTCAATTCATGCTCACTCCTAAATATTTTGAAGATGCTATTTTCCATTGTATCAAATAATACTAGCCAAAAATAACTTGGCTGTCCAAAATCTTAGAGGTAACTCCAAACACAATTAAGCTGCCGATTTCTCGACAGCTTAATTAAAAGAATATGTTTAATCTTCTGCAAGTAGAAATGCGATTTTTTGTATAGTCGTGCCTTTTTGTAATCTTGAGTTTTCTAATAGTTGGTATTCACTCACTAATTTATTGTATTCTTCGTTTGTTAGTTTTTTTTGTCTTTTTGCATCAAGATGCAGCGAAATTGCAATTTGTGAACACTGATGATGTCCAAAAGCTCATTTCCCAATTAAATAAACATATTTTTGTTGCATCGCTTTTAATCATATTTACTGTCCTAATTTTGATTTTCTTTTTATCGAAGGCTTTGACAAAGCCTTTGATTACTATGAAAGAAGCCACAAAAAAACTTAGTAAAGGTGATTTTACTGTTACCCTTCCTAAACCGTCTAACGATGAATTAGGTGAACTTTCTCATAGCATCCAAACGCTTGCGAATGACTTAAAATACTTAAAACAGGAAAGGAATGAATTTTTAGCTAGTATTTCTCACGAACTTCGAACTCCCTTAACCTATATTAATGGATATGCAGATATAGCTAGGCGAACAAACCTTGAAGAAAAGGATAGAGTACAATATCTTGAAATTATCAAGGAAGAATCCCAACGTGTAAGCAGTTTACTAAAAGAATTATTTGACCTGGCAAAGTTGGACCACAATAGGTTTTCCATAAAAAAAGAAAAGGTTAATTTATGCAATTATATCCAATCTATTTATGAACGAGTTTTGCCAGCCTTTAAAAACAAGGATATACAATTAACTTTAGACTGTCCTAAAAACTTATTTATTGATTTAGACCCAATTCGATTTGAACAAGTTTTAATAAACTTATTAGATAATAGTCTTAAATACTCTAGGGAATTTAGTACCACCTCTATAAGGGCAATTGAAGATAACGGGATAATCGAAATTACTATTATGGATCAAGGCGTAGGTATACCAGAAGAAGATCTCCACATATTTTTGACCGCCTTTACAGAGTAGATAAATCTCGTTCAAGAGCCACAGGTGGATTCGGTCTTGGCCTCGCCATAGTAAAGCAACTAGTCGAAGCCCACGGAGGAGAAATTACGGTTGAAAGTCAAGTTGATGTTGGAACTAGCTTTACTATCACTTTTTAAATAGATGATATAGATTCAGTTTAAAAAAGCAAAAAACAACGAGGACATTCGTTGTTTTTGCTTTTTCATCAATTATCATAAAGTTCAATAATAGGTATTATTGTACTCTTTAATTTTGTTTTTCTCTTTGCTGACTTCCCCAATAAATAAGTATAACTATAACATTTTCCTTTAAGCTAAAAGTGAAGTTTTTGGTAGCGATTAAACCTCTAGCTCTCAGTTGGTAACTTTTATTAATAAAAAAAATTTGTATACAATGGTATAATTCGTTTCTATGAGTTATGAGCTTAAAATAAAAAGAACTGCAGAAGGTTAGATTCTACAGTTCTTACATATTTGAAGCATATTCTTACCAGCAGTTTTTTGAAGCAGAACGTTGCCAGTAAGGCAATCTTATGGTTCAAGTCACACAGTTGATCTTGTTATCCACCTTATGTATGGTGGAGACGGCGGGAATCGAACCCGCGTCCAAAGATATCGGCACTTAAGCTTCTACGAGTGTAGTCGACATATTGGCGCTTCGCTGATCCTTTTGCCTGTCGACAGGCGTCCGGTCAGCTAGTCTGGTTGTTCTCTTCCTTCGCCCTCAGACGGTGAGCTCCGGCGTAGCCTACTAAGAGTGAGTCCGCTACCCTACCACATAGGCGATGGAGGGGCGAACAGCTATGCAGTTATTAAGCTGCGAAAGCTAGGTTGTTGTTAGTTTTGCCAGTTATAGGCTTTGACGTTTTAACGAGGCCGATCCCCTCGACTCGCAACCCAAGCTCGAACTACCCCTGTCGAATCCGTAGCGCCCCCATATAAAATGAGCTGAAATCTACTTAAAGATTAAAGCTGCAGACGTTAGGATGCTCAACAATAGTTTGAGCAAAAGTTATCATCGCTCCTTAGCGACAAACTTATTATAACACACTGAGCGAATTTTTCAATTGTAAGTATTTGTAATTATATTTTCTGACGATCGCGGAATGCTCGCTCGATATCACGCTTAGCCTCTTTTTGTTTCAAGACTTCACGTTTATCATAATTCTTTTTACCCTTTGCTAACCCTAATAAAACCTTAGCAAAGCCATTTTTCAAATAAATTTTTAAAGGAATCAACGCATAACCTGCTTCTCGAGTTTCACCGAAAAGTTTATTAATTTCCCGCTTATGAAGCAATAGCTTTCTCTGTCTCAAAGGATCATGGTTATAGCGATTTCCTTGCTCATATGGGCTTACGTGCATATTTAATAAATGCATTTCACCGTTGTGGATTCTTGCATAGGAATCCTTTAAATTTACTTTTCCGGCACGTATAGATTTAATTTCCGTCCCTTGAAGAACGATACCAGCCTCATATGTTTCTTCAATAAAGTAATCATGGTATGCCTTTTTATTTTGCGCAACCACTTTTCCTTCACCTTTTGGCATGTCTCTCACCTCGTTATGGGTTTATTTTAGCAGAAAACTGTAGTCATAACAATTGAAACAAGAGAGCCTACAATATGGTTAACCACTATTCCTCCATTATAAAACTTCAAAGTGACTGCAAAACCTTTCGTCACTATATAACTGGATATATTCCCATGAGTGAACAATTTCACAGGTTTCCTTTAGATTTTGGGCACTATGGAGACTTTATAGTTACCCAAATTCCTCTATCCTAAGTTTTCGGGCACTATGAAGCCTCTATAGTTACCCAAATTCATCTCCCCCAACGTTTTCGGGCATTATGAAGCCTCTATAGTTACCCAAATTCCTCTATCCTAAGTTTTCGGGCACTATGAAGCCTCTATAGTTACCCAAATTCATCTCCCCCAACGTTTTCGGGCATTATGAAGCCTCTATAGTTACCCAAATTCCTCTATCCCAACGTTTTCGGGCATTATAAAGCCTCTATAGTTACCCAAATTCCTCTATCCCAACGTTTTCGGGCATTATGAAGCCTCTATAGTTACCCAAAACCTTTTCATGAGAAGGTTTCGGGCGCTATAAAGGCCGCGCTAACTTACGATTTATCTTTTTTTATTCTTCCGCTTCGTACTTTTATTTTTAGGAACGTTATCGTAAAACTTCTTTTTCTTACGATTGCCAGATCCTTGACCTGATCCGCCGCCTCGTGCTTCAGACTTTTGCCCTCCGCCACGGCCTTCCTGTTTATTACGACGCGGCTTTTTCGTATCGCTGCCTGTTTTAAATACTCTCGGTGTCTCTGAACGCTCGCGGCGTGTCCCTTTCATTCCGACGATTTCAAAGTCGATGGAACGCTCATCCTTATTGACTTTAACGACTCTGACAGTAATTTCATCGCCAATACGGAATACATTACCTGTCCTCTCACCAATCATCGCAAAATGGCGCTCGTCAAAACGATAATAGTCATCCGTCAGATAGCTGACATGGACAAGACCTTCAATCGTATTTGGAAGCTCGACAAACATCCCAAAATTAGTTACAGAGCTAATGATACCATCGTACTCTTCACCAATCTTATCTTCCATATATTCAGCTTTCTTTAGCTCATCGGTTTCACGCTCTGCGTCAACCGCACGGCGTTCCATTTTCGATGAATGCTGAGCGATTTCAGGCAGTCTCGCATTCCATTTTTCCCTTGTTGACTCATCTAGCTTTCCTTCAATAAGGTATGTCCGGATTAAGCGATGAACAATCGTATCAGGGTAACGTCGAATAGGAGATGTGAAATGAGTATAGAACTCCGTCGATAACCCAAAGTGGCCTAGGCTTTCAGGATCGTATTTTGCCTGCTGCATAGAGCGAAGCATAACGGTGGAAATAACCATCTCTTCCGGTTTTCCTTGTACTGCTTCAATAATTTCTTGAAGAGCTCTAGGATGAACATCATTCGCTGTCCCTTTTACGATGTAACCAAAGTTGGTGATAAACTCAAAAAATCTTCTTAGCTTATCTTCTTTTGGATCTTCATGGATTCGATAAATAAACGGTACTTCCATCCAGTGAAAATGCTCAGCAACTGTTTCGTTTGCAGCAAGCATAAATTCTTCAATTAATCTTTCTGCAACCGAGCGCTCGCGGAGAACTACATCAGTCGGTTTACTATCTTCGTCTACCAATACCTTGGATTCTTTAAAATCAAAATCAATAGCCCCACGCCTCATTCTTTTTTCTCGTAATATTTGTGCCAACTCTTCCATTTGTTCAAACATAGGAACGAGAGACTCGTATCGGCTCCGGGTTTCTTTATCTTTATCAACTAAAATCCTATTTACATCAAAATAGGTCATTCTCTCAGTGGTCTTGATGACACTTTGGAAAATCTCATGATTCACTACCTGGCCTTCGGGGTTAATTTCCATATCACACGATAACACCAGACGGTCAACGCGAGGATTCAGTGAACAAATCCCATTGGATAAACGATGTGGAATCATTGGAATAACCCTGTCAACTAAATAAACACTTGTAGCTCGTTCTTCTGCTTCAAGGTCAATTGGCGTTCCTTCTTTTACATAATAGCTGACATCTGCAATATGTACGCCAAGCTTATAGTTGCCATTTTCAAGCTTGGTTACAGTAACCGCATCATCAAGGTCTTTTGCGTCAGCACCATCAATCGTAACAATGGTTTCATTCCTGAGATCACGGCGGTTCGCCAATTCGCTTTCATCAATGGTATCCGGTGTCTCATTTGCCTGCTTTAAGACTTCTTCTGGGAAAGCCATAGGCAGTCCATGCTTATGAATAACAGACAGAATATCTACACCTGGATCATTTTTATGTCCTAGTACAGTTATAACTTCTCCTTCAGCACTTTTACGTCCTTCTGGATAAGTAGTAAGCTTTACCACCACTTTATGGCCTTCTACCGCACCTTTGGATGCTGATTTTGGAATGAAGATATCACTTGCAAATTTTTTATCATCCGGGATTACAAAGCCGAAGCTTTTGCTTTCCACATAGGTACCGACAATTTGCTGAACGCCTCTTTCTAATATGCGAATAATACTTCCTTCTCTTCGCTGACCAGAAGTTTCAGAAGAAATTCGAGCAAGTACGGTATCACCATGCATGGCATTATTCAGTTCATTTGGCGGTATAAAAATATCATCCATTCCTGCTTCGTCTGGAATCACAAACGCAAAACCCTTAGCATGCCCTGTCAGCTTACCACGAATAAGATTCATTTTTTGCGGCAAGCCATATCGGTTGCTGCGCGTACGGACTACAAGTCCTTTTTCTTCCATCTGAACAAGCGCTTTAACAAATTCTTTAAAATCACTTGAATCCGAAATTCCAAAGGCTTCTTCCAGCTCTTGTACCGTTAGAGGCTTGTAAGCCTCATCTTTCATATACTGTAATAGTTTATCAACGTGCAGTTGAATATTATCTTCCAAATAAAATCCCTCCTCAAGAGATTAGTTCTGCCAGTCTAATTTTTCTAAAAAGGCGTAAATATCTTCATGAAGCTGATCACGTTCTTTATCCAGCGTAATCACATGTCCAGATTCCTCGTACCATTTAATATCTTTCTTAACGGACTCTACTTCATTGTAAATGATGTTTGCACTATCTGTGTTGATCATTTTGTCGTGTCGTGCTTGGACAACAAAGGTTGGCGCATAAATCATATCCACATGGCTGCGGACGTCAGAAATCAAAGTTTGCAGGGCCTTTAACGTTTTCATTGGCGACTTAGCAAACTCGTTCATTTCCAATTGTATTTGCTCTTCGGTTTTCCCTTCCCGTACTTTATATTCGCGGGCATACTCAAGAATTCCTTGATACATCACTTCTTCACTTTTTATATACATAGGTGCACACATTGGAAATATACCCTTTATAGGTACAGTGTAACCCAATTTTAAGGAAAATACGCCGCCAAGTGAAAGTCCCCCAACAGCTATTTCCTCATGACCTAGGCTTTTTAAAAAATTATAGCCATTTATAACATCCTGCCACCAATCTTCTGGACCTGTATGTACTAATTCTTCTGGCGGAACTCCGTGTCCTTTATAATGGGGGGCATGACAGGTATATCCCCTTTTTTCTAAAAAGCGTCCCAACATCCGAACATCAGCCGAATTACCTGTGAATCCGTGAAGCAATAAAACGGCTCGTTTTCCTCCTTTAAAGGTAAATGGCTTTGGTGCTGCAATTTTCATGATTAAAACTCCTTCAACTCAAAAAATCTATTACCTTAGTTTAAGCAAACATTTGGGTAACATTCCAGAAAAAAGCCTTCAATTGTTTTGCACATTAAAAAAAACCTGACATGAGCCAGGTTTTTGAGCATTCTTTATTAAACTTCGAAGTATGCAACTAAAACAGCAAGGATAATGAAAAGAACTGCTAATACAACCGTAATACGATGTAAAATCAAATCAAGTCCACGTGCTTTTTGCTTGCCAAATAATGTTTCTGCACCACCTGAAATGGCACCTGATAATCCAGCGCTTTTCCCTGATTGCAATAAGACAACAAGAATAAGTCCAATACTAACGATTACTAATAATGTTACAACCAATGCATGCATGTAGGCTACCTCCTGTTCGTTCGTACAGTTTTACAGTATTTCTAATGTACCATAATATTGAACTTTTAACAATACTACCTTTTGTGTCAGCATTTAGGAGTTATTATACTCTAATCTCATATGAAAAAAGGCACTCATTCGTCAATGAGTGCCTTAGCTTAGTTAATTATTTTTTAAGGTTATAGAAAGATTTTAATCCGTTGTATTGTGCAGTTTCACCTAATTGATCTTCAATGCGCAGCAATTGGTTGTATTTGGCTACACGGTCTGTACGTGAAGGAGCACCTGTTTTGATTTGACCCGCATTTGTTGCAACAGCGATGTCAGCGATTGTGTTATCTTCTGTTTCACCAGAACGGTGAGAGATAACTGCAGTGTAACCTGCACGCTTCGCCATTTCAATTGCTTCAAATGTTTCAGTCAATGTACCAATTTGGTTAACTTTGATAAGGATTGAGTTGCCAATTCCTTTTTCAATACCTTCAGAAAGCTTCTTCGTATTTGTAACGAATAGGTCGTCCCCAACTAATTGGACCTTCTTACCAAGACGCTCAGTTAGAAGCTTGTGGCCTTCCCAATCGTTTTCATCTAAACCGTCTTCGATAGAGATGATTGGATATTTAGTAGCCATATCCTCGTACCAATCAACCATTTCTGCAGAAGTCTTAACGACGCCTTCACCTTTAAGGTGGTATTTTCCATCTTCTTTGTTATAAAACTCTGAAGACGCAGCATCCATTGCTAAGAATACTTCTTCACCAGGCTTGTAGCCCGCTTTTTCGATTGCTTGAACAATTGTTTGAAGAGCTTCTTCGTTAGAACCTAAGTTTGGAGCAAATCCACCTTCATCCCCAACAGCTGTGTTAAGACCTTTTTCTTTAAGAACAGATTTTAAGCTGTGGAAAATTTCTGCACCCATACGAAGAGCTTCTCTGAAGTTAGGAGCTCCTACAGGCATAACCATGAATTCTTGAATGTCAACGTTGTTATCAGCGTGCTCTCCGCCGTTAACAATGTTCATCATTGGAACTGGAAGCTGCTTAGAGTTGAATCCGCCAAGGTATTGATATAAAGGAATATCTAAGTAGTTAGCAGCAGCATGAGCTACAGCCATAGAAACACCTAGAATAGCATTGGCACCTAATTTACCTTTGTTTTCAGTTCCATCAAGCTCGATTAAAGCTTGGTCAACAGCAACTTGATCTAATACGCTGAACTCTTCACCAACAAGGTGCGGAGCAATAATTTCATTTACATTATCTACAGCTTTTAATACACCTTTACCAAGGTAACGCTCTTTGTCACCATCACGAAGTTCTACTGCTTCATATTCACCAGTAGAAGCACCACTTGGAACTAAAGCACGGCCAAAAGCTCCGGATTCAGTAAAAACTTCTACTTCAACTGTTGGGTTACCGCGGGAATCTAATACTTCACGTGCATATACATCTACAATAAATGGCATTTAATTTCTCTCCTTTTAATATATAAATTATTTAATTAACGTTTTTCCTGTCATTTCTTCTGGCTGCTTAACACCAAGCAGGTTTAACATCGTCGGAGCTAAATCCCCTAAGATTCCACCTTCTCGCAGTTCCACATCATTTTTTGTAATAATGACTGGAACTGGATTTGTTGTATGAGCTGTCATTGGCTCGCCTTCAAGGGTAATAACTTCATCTGCATTACCATGGTCAGCTGTAATAATCGCTGATCCACCTTTTTCAAGAATTAAATCCACAATTTTACCTAAACATTCATCAACTGTTTCGATTGCCTTAACAGTCGGTTCAAGCATACCTGAATGTCCTACCATATCAGGGTTAGCAAAGTTTAAGATAATAGCGTCAAATTTATCGTCTTGAATTTCCTTAAGTAAAGCGTCTGTCACTTCATAAGCACTCATTTCAGGCTGCAGGTCATAGGTTGCAACCTTTGGAGAGTTGATTAAGATTCGTTCCTCTCCAGGGAACTTGTCCTCACGGCCGCCGCTCATAAAGAAAGTAACATGTGGATATTTCTCTGTTTCAGCAATTCTTAATTGCTTCAATCCATTTTGCGATAATACCTCGCCTAATGTGTTATCTAAGTTAGTAGGCTTAAACGCAACATATCCATTTACCGATTCACTGAAGTGTGTTAAACACACGAAGAATAAATCCTTCGGATGTTTCTCACCACGGTCAAACGGACGGAAATCTTCGTTTGTGAATACATTAGAAATTTGGATTGCACGGTCTGGACGGAAATTATAGAAAATGACTGCGTCATTGTCTTTGATTGTCGCAACTGGCTGGCCATCTTCCTTTGTAATTACAGATGGAATCACGAATTCGTCAAAAATTCCATGCTGGTATGAATCCTCTACGACATCTAAAGGATTGGTGTAGGTAGGTCCATCACCATAAACCATGGAGCAGTATGACTTTTCAACACGCTCCCAGCGCTTATCACGGTCCATTGAATAGTAGCGACCAGAAATGGTAGCAAATTCACCAATGCCATACTCATTAATTTTATCCAAAGTTTGCTGAATATATTTAGCAGCAGTTTTCGGACCGACATCACGTCCATCAAGGAAGCCATGAATATAAACCTTTTCTACGCCTTCCTCTTTTGCCATCTTCAATAGAGCAAACATATGATTAATATGACTGTGTACGCCGCCATCAGATAATAATCCAAATAAGTGCAAGTTTGTTCCATTTTTCTTCACATGATCCATTGCACTGCAGATGGTTTCATTTTTTACAAATTCACCTTCACGAATGGCAATGTTCACACGTGTTAAACTTTGGTATACAATCCTGCCGGCACCGATATTTAAATGACCAACTTCCGAGTTACCCATTTGTCCCTCAGGAAGACCCACCGCCTCACCGGAAGCCGTTAAATGGGAGTGCGGGAAAGTATCCCAGTAGCGATCAAAATTCGGTTTTTTCGCATGATAAACTGCATTCCCTTTTTGTTCATCCCTGCATCCAAATCCATCAAGAATGATGAGGGCAACGGGAGACTTACTCATAGCTTCCTGCCTCCAATAGCTGCAGGAATGAACCTGACTCTAGGCTGGCTCCGCCAACAAGAGCACCATCAATATCTGGCTGCGCCATGTATTCCTTAATGTTTTCTGGTTTTACACTGCCGCCATACTGAATTCTTACAGCATTAGCAACTTCTTCACTAAATTGCTGTGCTACCACTTGGCGGATATGAGCACATACTTCATTTGCATCTTGTGCGGTTGAAGATTTGCCTGTTCCAATAGCCCAGATTGGTTCATAAGCGATAACAGTTTGCTTGACTTGCTCATCTGTTAACCCAGATAATGCTTTTTGAACTTGTGAGCCTACTAGTTCATTGGTTTCACCGTTTTCACGCTGCTCTAATGTTTCGCCGCAGCAAACGATTGGAGTTAAGTTATATTTAAAAGCTGAAAGTGTCTTTTTATTAACACTTTCATCGGTTTCATTAAACATTTCACGACGTTCAGAATGTCCAAGAATCACATATTGAACCCCGATTTCAGCAAGAGGTTTTGGGCTGATTTCCCCAGTAAAAGCTCCGCTTTCTTCGAAATGCATGTTTTGAGCACCTATTTTTACATCGCTGCCTTCTGTTAGTTCCACAAGACTTTGTAAAAATAATGCTGGTGCACAAATAACGGAATCCATTTTCTCATGATGTGGAACAAGACCTTTTACTTCTTCAGTAAAGCTTTTTGCTTCAGCAAGTGTCTTATTCATTTTCCAGTTACCTGCAATAATCGGTTTACGCATGGTTACACAACCTTTCAAGATAGAAAGTTCTAATTATTTATCATTTAAAGCGACTACACCTGGAAGTTCCTTACCTTCCATAAACTCAAGTGAAGCTCCGCCGCCTGTTGAAATATGACTCATTTTTTCTGCTAAATTAAATTTTTCTACTGCTGCTGCAGAGTCTCCGCCGCCAATTACTGAATATGTACCTTCTGCCTCTGCAAGTGCTTCAGCAACAGCTTTGGTACCTCCAGCAAATTTATCGATTTCGAACACGCCCATTGGTCCGTTCCAAATAACCAGTTTTGATTTTTGAATGACGTCACGATAAATTTCAGCTGTTTTTGGTCCGATATCAAGAGCTTCCCAATCTGCTGGAATCTCATTGATAGCAACTGCCTTTGAGTTCGCATCTGCAGAAAAATCATCCGCAACGATTGCATCAACCGGCATATAGAAATTGACACCTTTTTCTTTTGCTTTTTCGATAAAAGAATTGGCTAAGTCGATTTTATCTGCCTCAAGAAGAGATTTACCAATTTCATGACCCTGTGCCTTAATAAAAGTATAAGCAAGTCCGCCGCCAATGATTAGGTTATCAACCTTTTCTAATAGGTTTTCAATAACACCAATCTTGTCCTTAACCTTTGCACCGCCAATAATCGCCGTAAATGGACGTTCAGGATTGGATAGAGCTTTTCCTAATACATCAAGCTCTTTTTCCATTAAAAGACCAGATACTGCAGGAAGATGGTGAGCAATACCTTCTGTAGAAGCATGTGCTCTGTGTGCTGCACCAAATGCATCATTTACATAGACATCAGCAAGCTCTGCGAAAGATTTTGCAAGTTCAGGATCATTCTTCTCTTCTCCTGGGTAAAAACGAACGTTTTCAAGAAGAAGAACATCGCCTTCATTCATAGATTCAATGATAGCTTTAACAGAATCACCGTATGCCTCATCAGCCTTTTGTACGTTTTTGCCAAGAAGTTCAGAAAGTCTTACACCCACTGGAGTTAAGCGCATTTCCTCTACTACTTTGCCTTTTGGACGTCCAAAGTGGCTCGCCAAAATAACCTTAGCACCTTGATCGATTAAATATTGAATAGTAGGTAATGCAGCGCGGATTCTTGTTTCATCCGTGATTTTCCCATCCTGCATAGGAACGTTAAAATCAACACGGCAGAAAACGCGTTTTCCTTTTACATCTACATCTTTTAATGTTTTTTTGTTCATGTGAAAAGCTCCTCCTTATGTATTGACAGCATATTCCACAAAAAAAGGGAAGGGGGGAATGTTCCCCGCTCCCCTTTGTATACCCTAAATCATTATAGCTTTTTGATGAGAAATTTTCCAACCTCAGCTAACTAAAGATTAAAGTCCTTTTTGAGCGATATAACCAATTAGGTCAACTACACGGCTAGAATAACCAACTTCGTTATCATACCAAGATAATACTTTAACCATATTACCTTCAAGAACCATAGTTGATAAAGAATCAATTGAAGATGAAGCTGGGCTGCCATTGTAATCTGTAGATACTAATGGAAGTTCGCTGTAGTGTAGGATTCCTTTTAATGGACCTTCAGCAGCTGCTTTTAATGCTGAATTTACTTCATCAGCAGTTACTTCTTTGTCTAATTCAGCAACTAAATCTACGATTGATACGTTTGGAGTTGGTACACGAACAGCCATACCATTTAATTTACCTTTAAGTTCAGGAAGAACTAAAGAAACTGCTTTAGCTGCACCAGTTGATGTAGGAATCATGTTCTCAGCAGCTGCACGAGCACGACGGTAGTCCTTGTGTGGTAAATCAAGGATTTGTTGGTCATTAGTATAAGAGTGGATTGTAGTCATCATTCCACGCTTAATTCCGAATTCGTCATTTAAAACCTTCGCAAAAGGAGCTAGACAGTTTGTTGTACATGAAGCGTTTGATAGTACGTGGTGGTTTGCCGGATCGTATTGATCTTGGTTAACACCCATTACGATAGTGATATCTTCGTTATCTGCTGGAGCAGAAATGATAACTTTCTTAGCACCTGCTTCAAGGTGTTTCGCAGCGTCTTCACGCTTTGTGAAACGTCCAGTAGATTCAACTACTACTTCAACACCAAGTTCTCCCCAACCTAATTGAGCTGGATCGCGTTCAGCAATTACTTTTACCTTTTGGTTGCCAACAACTAAATATTCGCCGTCAACGGTAACTTCTTGTTGAAGAGTTCCATGAACAGTATCGTATTTTAAAAGGTGCGCAAGCATTTTTGCATCAGTTAAATCATTAATTGCTACGATTTCCATTTCTGCATTATTTAATGCCGCACGGAATACGTTACGGCCGATACGACCAAATCCATTAATACCAACTTTTACTGTCATTTTATTTTCCTCCTTGTATTTAAAAAGGTTTTATTATTTAGGCTCTTTTCTTAGAAAACAGCCTTATTTAAAAAGGGATTAACCTTTTAATAACTTTCTTGCTGCACCCTCGTCGGTAATTAAAATTGTCGAGGCAGGTGCTTTTTTCATATAGGCCTTAATAGCTTTCGCCTTAGTGGCGCCGCCGGCAACTGCAATTACCTTGGGTATCTGTGAAAGGTCTTCTAGCTGAAGTCCAATCGTTAACACCTTGTGGACGATTTCACCTTTTTCATTAAAATAGTAACCGAAAGCTTCGCCTACAGCAGCATTCGCTTCTAGCTTCTGGATAACCTCAGGTCTTGATTTTCGTCTTTCAGCCATTGTAATAGCGTCCCCAATTCCATGAAGAACCATGCTTGCAGATTTAATTAAGTTCAAAACTTCATGAATTTCAGGTTCTTTTATAAGGGATTGATAAATTTCGTTACTAACTTGATCGGGTACATAGAATACACGGTGCTTAGACTGTGTATTTTTTGACATAATTGAGCTTATTGTATTTGCCTGGTTCTGGACATCCTCACCAATTCCGCCGCGTGCCGGTACAAACAATAATTCCTTTTTCCCAAGCTCGGGAGTAAGCACGTTTGCGACAGCCGCCATCGTTGATCCGCCAGTAACAGCGATAATATTTTTCCCAGTTAGATATTTTTTCATGCAATAGGCACAAGCCTTGCCTAAATCCTCTTTTACCATCTGGGATTCATCACTATTTCCAGGAACAATAATAACCTTTTGAATCTTAAGGCGGTGTTTCAATTCCAACTCCATTACATCAATACCGATTAATTCTCGGATGAGTCCTTCTAAATCTTCTAGTAAATTTTTCCCTTCGGAAGTTAAACTCATTCCAATATTGTTTATTGAAACAAGATTTTGTTCCTTTAGAAAATCAACCTCACTGCGCAAAACTCTTTCCGTGTACCCAAGGTTGGAAGCAAGACTCCTTCTTCCCACTGGCTGCATAAAACCGATATGTCTGAGGATAGAATATCGTTTATGTAGAACTTGAAGGAGATCAGGTAATAATCTTTTTTGAATATCGATGAGTGATTGCATATTGTCCTGCTCCTTTAATATATGTAACTGGTCACAAAATGTCCACCCTAGACAAATTATGTCCCACTTCATCGAAAAAAAATCACCCCTGCTAACAATTTTCATTCTAACAGGAGTAAAAACCTTTTTCAACTTAAAAGTTTTCCGTTTTTTCTTGCAAACGTTTACTTATGTCAATTTTGTTAATAATTCCAAAAGCGACTTCTTCCCCATCAATCTGAACGACTGGAATCATGATTCCGTACAATTCTGTTAACTCATCACTTGTATCTATATCAATTTCTTCTAAAGTAAAATTCCAATCTTCCTTTAGTTCATCAATCATGTTTTTGGCTTTGTCACAAAGAGAACAGCGTTTTCTAGTATAAAGAGTAATGATTGTTTGTTTCATTAATTTGTTTCCTTTCAATCGAACCTTTTTCTTTTGGAAGAAGAGGCTATACCAAGTTGATCTCGATATTTTGCAACCGTTCTTCTCGAAACCACAATTCCTTGACTCGACTTTAACAATTCGACAATTTCTTGATCCGAAAGTGGCCTTTGTTTGTTTTCTTTTGCAACCAACGCAGAGATTTCATTTTTTACTTGCTTCGAAGAAGCGTTTTCATTTGAAACCGTTTGAATCGTGCTAGTAAAGAAGGACTTCAGTGAATACGTTCCGATAGGTGTCTGCACATATTTCTCCTTCACAGCCCGGCTGACAGTAGATTCATGGATATCAAGTTCACTTGCCACTTCTTTCATGGTCATGGGAACTAGAAATTCACTGCCTTTTTGAAAAAATTGGGTTTGCTTTTCCACGATTTTACTCACGACTTTAGTTAACGTTTCCTTCCTCTGCTCAATACTTTTCATGATCCACTGGTAATCCTGAACTTTTTCTTGCAGGAAGCGGCTTACCTGAGAATCCTGAGTGGAGGTAAGTTTTTGATAATAGTGGTCATTGAAACTTAGTTTAGGAATTATATCATCACATAACCGTACTGAAAAACCATCCTCAAACCGTTCAACGATGGCATCAGGTATAATATATGAAGGAGCTTCCTGCTCCAACAACGACCCGGGACGTGGATTTAACTGCTGGATAGTATCAAAAATCTCTTGAATTTTTTGTAATGGAATCTGCAATTCTTTCGAAATTTGCTTCCATTTCTTTTCGGCAAAGGGTTGAAAATAATGAGTTAGAATGGTTAGTGCCAAGTCATCTTCTAGGTTTTCCCGTTCTATTTGTATTAGTAAGCATTCTTGAAGGTCACGCGCCCCAATCCCAGCCGGCTCTAATGTCTGGATTACAATAATGCTCTCCTCTACCAACTCGAGAGGTACACCTAAATGTTTGGAGATTTCAACAGGATCTGCGGATAAGTATCCGTTTACATCCAGGTTGTCGATTAGATATTTTATAACCTTTAATTGTTTTGCAGAGTATTTATTTAAGTTAAGCTGACTAATTAATTGGTCTTGAAGCGAAGTTGATTTTGCAGCAATTTGTTCAATCCACTCATTTTCTGTATTTTTAGTATGTTTGCGCCGATTTCGGTCAATTAATGGATTAATAGGCTGGATCGTATTATTTTCTACCTGAATAAGGGGATTTTCGAGCGCCTTGTTTTCTAAGAAAGACATTAGCTCTTGTGCTGAATATTGTAAGAGCGTAATCGCTTGAGTCAATTCCTGCGTCATCGCCAATTTCAATGTTTGCTGTTGCCATAAACCTGCTTTGATATCCATACTATCTCCCCCCTTGCTCTATTTTACATGATGATAAGGATTTCGTGTATGGTTATTAATTGTCAGAAAGAAAAAAACCTCCTGTTAACAAGTAACAAGAGGTTTTAGATGACGCGCTCGGAGGGAATCGAACCCCCATTTTAAGAACCGGAATCTTACGTGCTATCCGTTGCACCACGAGCGCATATATGCGACTTAGATATTATATGCCAATTTACGAAACTTTGCAAGTAGGATAGGTTTAAAAAAATCACCAGCGGGTATGATGTATTAGGGAAAGATGTCGAACAAATATAAAGGCGAATTGTTTGACCTTAATTGACCATCAGTGTATGATTACTATACATAAGTTAAAACCATTCATACTTAAAGGAGGAAGAAAAATGAATTTGATTCCTACAGTTATTGAACAAACAAACCGCGGAGAAAGAGCCTATGACATTTATTCTCGTCTCTTAAAAGACCGTATTATTATGCTGGGCAGCGGGATTGATGATCATGTTGCGAACAGCATTGTGGCACAATTACTATTCCTAGAAGCTGAAAACCCTGAAAAGGATATATCCATCTATATCAACAGCCCTGGCGGCAGTATTACTGCTGGTATGGCCATTTATGACACCATGCAGTTCATTAAGCCAGATGTGCAAACGATTTGTATCGGTATGGCTGCTTCTATGGGCGCATTCTTACTTGCAGCAGGTACAAAAGGTAAGCGTTATGCCCTGCCAAATGCAGAAGTAATGATTCATCAGCCATTAGGCGGCGCACAAGGGCAGGCAACTGAAATTGAGATTGCAGCTAAGCGAATTCTATTCCTTCGTGAAAAATTGAATGGAATCTTAGCAGAGCGCACTGGCCAGCCGATGGAAGTCATCCAAAAGGACACTGACCGCGATAACTTTATGACAGCTGATAGAGCGAAAGAATATGGCTTAGTTGACCATATCATTACTCGAAATATTATTGAAGAAAAGAAAAACAAATAAGATACGATAAAACAGCCGGTGCGAGCCGGCTGTTTTTTACATAAAAAGAGTTTGGCCATATTTTAAGGTCAAACTCTTTTTATTTTAATGTTCATTTTGAACAAAATTAGACAAAGCATCAATTGCTTTTTCTTCGTCATCACCGTCAGCGACAATATTAACTAACACTCCTGAACCGACAGCTAAGCTCATAAGCCCCATAATGCTTTTCGCATTTACTTTTTTTCCATCCTTCTCTAAAAAAATATCCGATGAAAAACGGTTTGCCTCCTGAACAAACAGTGCTGCTGGTCGTGCCTGAAGACCTGTTTTTAATTTAACTTCTACCTGTTTCTCTACCATTACAAAAATCCTCCTTGTGTTTTCCCTCTATTTTCTTGGAGCCAATTCACCCATCCGTAATTTTTCTGCAATTTCATCTATTTTTCTTAATCGATGATTAATTCCTGACTTACTAATTGTACCACCGGAAACCATTTCCCCTAGCTCCTTTAAGGTTACATCCGTATAGTGGAGCCGGAGTTCTGCAATTTCTCTTAACTTTTCTGGTAAAATGTGCAATCCAACCGTATCGTTAATATACCTTATATTTTCAACCTGCCGGATAGAAGCACCAATTGTCTTATTTAAGTTCGCAGTTTCACAATTAACTAAACGATTTACAGAATTCCGCATATCTCTTACAATCCGCACATCTTCAAAGCGAAGAAGAGCATTAACGGCACCAATAATATTTAAATACTCGGTTATTTTTTCTGCTTCTTTTAAGTAAGTAATATAGCCTTTTTTTCGCTCAAGTGTCTTGCTATTCAGATCAAATTTATTCATTAGTTCACACAGGGAATCATTATGTTCCTTGTATAGTGAAGCAATTTCCAAATGATATGATGACGTTTCCGGATTATTTACGGAGCCTCCAGCCAGAAACGCTCCCCGTAAATAAGAACGCCTGCAACATTTCTTTTTCACAAGATCACTATCTATGTCATGGATGAAGGTAAATCCTTCACCAAGGATTTTCATATCCTCTAGTATTTCCTTAGCCTGCTGTGACAAACGGACAATATAAACATTATTCTTTTTTAATCTCATTTTTTTTCGAACAAGCAGTTCTACGGGAACATCATAGCTCTTTTTAATTAACGTATAAATCCTTCGAGCAATGGCTGCATTTTCAGTCTGAATATCAACAACTAACTTACGGTTTGAAAATGACATCGACCCATTCATTCGGATGAGTGCGGAAAGTTCCGCTTGTGTGCAGCATTGCTTTATTTCTAAATTCGTTAATTCTTTTTTCGTTTCCGAAGCGAAAGACATCCCTTCACCCCCTTTTGCACGTGCATTAGTATTTACGCTTTATATCGCTGTTTGGTTTCACTTATTAGAATATTATATAATATTTTTGCTACTTTTTTCGGATCATGGCGCAAAACGCCAGTTTCTTGTACAGCTATATCCGCATGAACCACTTCAAGTCCAAGCTCAGAGATGCGTTCCAAATCATAATGAACTGGATCAGCAAGCTCTTCATTATACCGGAGCTGGATGTCTTCAGGAATTTCTTTATCATTTACTAATATCGTATCCATGAAAGCACAGGTCATATGATCATAAATGGCTTTAATATGGTCACTCGCTGTGTATCCATGTGTCTCACCAGCTTGTGTCATTAAATTGCATATATACACCTTTTTAGCGTGAGAACGGCAAATTTCTTCACCTAGTTTTGGTACAAGCAGATTCGGTAAGACACTGGTATATAAACTTCCAGGTCCGATAATAATTAAATCCGCTTGTCTAATGGCTTGGATGGATTCTGGCAAAGGAGTGATAATCTCTGGTGTTAAAAAAACCTTTTTTATTTTTTTGCCTGAGTAAGGAATTTTGGATTCACCTGATACGACTGAACCATCCTCCATTTCTGCATGAAGCACAACACTTTGATTGGCTGCAGGCAGAACCTTACCGCGAACATTTAACACCTTACTCATTTCTTGAATGGCGTGAACAAAGTTTCCGGTAATTGATGTCATGGCTGCCAGTATTAAATTACCAAGTGAATGCCCAGATAACTCATTGGAGGTCTTAAAACGATGTTGAAACATCTCCTCCACAAGCGGTTCAACATCGGATAGTGCAGCTAATACATTTCGGATATCCCCAGGCGGCGGGATTTGCAGGTCATCTCTAAGCCTGCCTGAACTGCCGCCATCATCCGCAACCGTTACAATGGCGGTAATATCAACCGGATATTGTTTTAATCCTCGTAATAAAACCGGCAATCCTGTTCCACCGCCAATGATGACGATTCTTGGCTGTCCTAAGTCCTTCATGTCGTCTGTTCCTTTCTCCTCTCAATGTCACGGTGTGAAACGAATGTCTTGTAATCTTTTTCAAAGTATTTAGCAAGATATTCTGCCAGAGTTACGGAGCGATGCTGTCCTCCTGTACAGCCTATTGCAATCACAAGCTGTGCTTTTCCTTCCCGCTTATAATGCGGAAGCATAAAGCTTAGTAAATCTGTAACCTTTTCTAGAAATTTATGCGTTTCGTTCCATTTTAAAACATAACTTGAAACTTCTTGATCTAATCCTGTTTTAGGCCTCATGTGATCGATATAATGCGGGTTAGGCAGGAAACGCACATCAAAAACGAGGTCTGCGTCAATTGGAATTCCATGTTTAAATCCGAAGGACATGACATTTACAGTAAAAATTGATTTTTTATTCGTAGTAAATTCCGTTATAATTTTTTCGCGTAATTCACGCGGTTTCATTTGGGAAGTGTTGTAAATAACCTGGGCCCTGCCCTTTAATTCATCAAGCAATTCCCTCTCCAATTTGATTCCTTCCAGCGGCAGTCCAGATTGTGCCAAAGGATGAAATCTTCTTGTTTCTTTATATCTTCGTACTAAAGTAGCATCGTCTGCATCTAAAAACAGGATTTGCGGGCTCACCCATGAGGTTTCTGCAAGGTCATCAAGCGCTTTAAACAAATGGTCAAAGAACTCTCTTCCCCTTAAATCCATCACCAATGCTACTTTATTCATTTTATTCCCAGATTCCTTCATAAGTTCAAGGAATTTTGGAAGCAGAGTCGGCGGTAAATTATCTACACAGAAAAAACCTAAATCCTCTAGACTTTGGATTGCAACCGTTTTTCCGGCTCCAGACATCCCCGTAATAATGACCATTTGTGTTTCATTTGTTGACCCGGTACTCATTTATTTTCCCCCTCCTATTAACTTGGATCTAATCGATAACTGATTAGTTGAAAGTCCTTGGTATATGTAAAAGTACCATAAATAATTCCATTTCCATGTATCATGTAATCAATAATATGATAGTCTCCGGCCGCCATTGGCAGGTTTTTAAGTTGATCAAGCTGCTGCCATTCAAGCTTTCCTTCATCCGATTCGTCAAAACGCATCCCATCAGAATCGGTTGCAAAAAAGGTAAACATCATCCACTCAGATAGAACCTGATCATTTTCTTTTATAATGAATGTAAAAATCCCCTTCAATTGTGGATTTTTTAAGTAAATTCCAGTTTCCTCCCGGTACTCACGAATACACGAATCTCTAACTGACTCGCCAGGCTCCATCTTGCCACCCGGTGCTACCCACCAGCCGCGGCGCGGTTTCTTCAACATTAATACTTGATTATCTCTAATTAATACACAATTGGTGACACGCTGCACAACAAACACCCTCTAACAAGAAAAGCGAAAGCCCCTAGCTGGGCTAGACATTTCTCAAAGTTAAATATTTCTTTCTCATTTAATAATAAAGCTGTTCAATAGTAAAATAGCGTAGATTTATTCTTCTTATTATACTCTTTTTGGTAAGCGGTCACAAACAAATCAAATTTCTTTATTCTGTTAAAAATATGTAAAGCAGAAAAATGGAAATTCTCCTGCCGGTGTTGCAGCTATACAAAAAAAAATAGCACAGGCGTTTTCTGCCTGTGCACCAAGTGAATATTTTAAAGGGGGTCAATTCTTATAATCATTGTACCTTATTAATATTTCACCACTGTTACAAGAGAATTAAAACGGAGTTACGATTATGAAGAAAATGTAAATTTACTTCTTAATTTTCAATTCCTCTTTCAGTTCCTCTACATAGTGCTGCACACTCTGTGCAGCGATGCTGCCATCACCAGTAGCTGTAACAATTTGTCTTAGTGTTTTCTCGCGAATATCTCCTGCTGCAAAGATTCCTGGTACTTTTGTTTCCATTCGCTCGTTTGTCTCGATATAGCCGTTTTCATTTGTAATCCCTAAGTTTGTAAATGGTTTAGAGAGTGGAATCATTCCAATATAAATGAAAACACCGTCTGCAGGCAGCTCCTGTTCTTCTCCTGTTTGCGTAGAAACAAGTGTAACGCTTCCCACTTTTCCTTCTTTATCATTAATCGATTTAATCGTGTGATTCCAAATGAAGTCAACCTTTTCATTGGCAAAAGCTCGATCTTGGAGAATTTTCTGTGCACGCAGTTCATCACGGCGATGCACAATCGTTACCTTAGATGCGAAACGAGTTAAGTAAACTCCTTCCTCAACTGCAGAGTCTCCGCCGCCAATGACGTACAATTCTTTTCCTTTAAAAAACGCCCCATCACAAACTGCACAATAAGATACGCCGCGGCCGCTAAGTTCCTTCTCACCGGGTACGCCTACTTTTTTATATTCAGCACCTGCTGAAATAATAACTGAATAGGCTTTGTATTGCTTTGAGCCAGCAACAACGGTTTTCACATCACCATTATCAATAATTTCTTTAATATCTCCATATGCATATTCTGCACCGAACTTTTTCGCATGCTCAAACATTTTTGTTGATAAATCTGGCCCTAGAATGCTTTCAAAACCAGGATAGTTTTCAACATCCTCCGTGTTTGCCATTTGACCACCAGGCATACCACGTTCAATCATAAGTGTAGAAAGATTTGCACGTGATGTATAAACAGCAGCTGTCATTCCAGCAGGACCAGCACCAGCGATAATCACATCATAGATTTTTTCCTCAGACATGTTCGTCACTCCCTTATTTAAAAGCGGAAGCGCCTTGCACAGGGGCGACAGGCATAAGACAAGCCGGCATGAAGGTTCGCTTTTTAACCTTCTTGACGGATTGTCAGAAATGTGGAGGCGACTGTCCTGGGACGAAGGAATAAGACGAACCATGAAAGAAGGCGCTTTTTGCCTTCTTCATGGGGTGGCTTATTCCTCGAGTCCCAAGGAGCCGCAACTAGACAAGCTTATGACCCCGAGCCCCTAGGCGCTGCAGCTAGATATAAATATAAAAAAATACGATTAAGTTTAGTATTACCTACTTAATCGTATTAAACAATTGCATTGAAGTCCATTTATCTGCTTAATTTAGATGTTGAGTTACAATTTTCACATATTTGCCAATGGTTGCCGGTGAGATATCGTACCGTTTGGCAATTTCTTGCTGTGATACTTTTTCATTGCTTGCCTTGTACCAGACATATTCCATTGCACCTGCCCAAGCCCGCTTGTTGTTCAAGTTAATCTCTGACTTAGACAATTCTACAAACACGGAAAACCACATTAAATATAAACCTGATTCAACCGTTCCGATTGGCTGATGTTTTTCATATAGGACCTCGGCAATTTCCTGTGCATCGAGTATCGCTGAAGGAGTACCTGATTTTATTAAAGAAACATAACTTTTTTCTAATGTTGTAAGCTTTTGATTTTGATAAAAACGTTTGGAAGTAAAGATTTCTTCTGTTTTACCAGAGACAGAAGCCAGGAATAAAGCAAATAATCGCTCTTCCATGTAATCACTTTCTAGTTTTTGAAAAATAGATCCCGAATGATCCTCGAACCCATTTGCAATTGGTTTTTCCACATTCCATGGTTCAAACCCTTCCTTATCAGGGGTATGCTCAAGGACAACCTTCCAAATGCTTTTTGCAAAGTTTTCTCGTCCTGTAAAATAAGCTGAGTAGGCTAACCAATAGTAAAATGGACCGTCGCCTTCAAAACCTTTTTTTTGCAGCTTTTTCAGCCAAAAATAGGCTGGTTCATACTCACCAATTAAGGCAAAGGTTGCACCTAATTTAAATTGATGATCAATAAGCATAGGCTGAATTTTCTTTAACGATTCCATTAAACGTGTGACAGCTTTAGTTTTACCCTGATAATGGGCAAACACTAGCCTATTACACAACGCATGAAGATTTCCTGGATTTCTTTCTAACACATCATCAAGAATGGATTCTGCTTTTTTTGTTTTGCCTAAGTAAAAATAAGCAAGAGCTAAATTATTATAGGCAGACCAATATTCAGGATATGCTTCCACAACATCGTTTAACAGTTCAATCGCTTTTGGAAAATAACCTGATTCCAATAAATCACGAGCCTGTTCCTGCTTAATGATAAGATCGTCCTGTTCATAAAGCTCATCTTCTAACCCCTCTGCCTCAAACGATAACAGCTCTAGAAGGTCTTGTGTATCTTCAATAAAATCACCATTTGGATCCAATTCTAAATACAAATTTGCGTGATGATATGCATCTTTAAATAAACCCATATGAGCATAATTATTTGCTAAAAAATAATGACATTCTGCCATATCTTCATCAAGATCTTCAAGGATTAAATGCAAGAGTCGATTAGAATTTTCAAACTCACCAAGTTCCGTTGAAACTATGGCAAGCTGACAGGTTATCATCGGTTCACCCGGCTCCAGCTGCATCGCCCGCCCGAGATACTTTTTAGCTTTTTTAAAATCACGGCGATGGTATGCCTTAATACCCTTCGTGAAATAATATTCCCCAGTCGGAACAAATGACAGGATCTTTCCCTTTTGAATTCTTGCTTTCGAATCTTTAACCATGGAGACCTCCATCTATACAATAAACTAACTTATGTAGTATACCACAACCAAAGCCCGTACGAGAAGGGTTAGAAGCAATTCCAGCACAATGGAAGATATTCCAAATATACAAAAACACGCTGCATAACAGCGTGTTTTTGCATATTTGGTGCCTGTCACCGCAGCAGCGGTGACAGGCACCAAAGTGATTTCAATTTATCTTTTATGTCTTTCTTCTAATGTTTTTAATACTTCTTTAAATGGCAGGCCTTGTTCCACTAATAGTACTTGCAGGTGGTAGAGGAGGTCGGCGGCTTCCCATTTGAGTTCTTCTTTGTCGCGGTTTTTGGCGGCGATGATGACTTCTGATGCCTCTTCACCGACCTTTTTCAGGATTTTATCGACGCCTTTTTCAAATAGATAGGTAGTATATGCTCCCTCTGGGCGTTCTTTTTCCCGTTCGATTATCAATTTCTCTAATGACTGCAAAATCTGGTAGTCTGCAAGACTAGAAGCAGCTCTTTCTGTAACAATACCTTCTGTGAAGCAGCTGACAGCTCCCGTATGGCAGGCTGGTCCTTTAGGCTGGACGAGAACAAGGACTGCATCCTGGTCACAGTCATATTTTACACTAATGACAGACTGAGTGTTACCGCTCGTTGCACCTTTATGCCATAACTCCTGTCGAGAACGGCTGTAGAACCAAGTTTCCCCCGTTTCCAGCGTTTTGGTCAGAGATTCCTGATTCATATATGCTAGCGTTAATACCTCTTTAGTGTCTGCATCCTGGACAATGGCAGGCACAAGTCCTTTTTCATCAAATCGAATATTCATCGCACCGTCACTCCTCTCTCTAGCAAATAACTTTTTACTTCATGAACTGAAGTTTCTTTATAATGGAAGATAGAAGCTGCAAGCGCTGCGTCGGCCTTTCCATTTACAAACGCCTCCTCAAAATGAACGGCGTTTCCAGCACCGCCTGAAGCAATCACCGGTATTGTTACTGCTTCACTGACTGCTGCAGTCAGCTTCAGGTCAAATCCATTTTTTTCGCCATCGCTATCCATGCTTGTCAATAAAATTTCACCTGCACCTAATTCAGCTGCTTCTTTTGCCCACTCAATGACCTTTCGATCGGTTGGTGTCCTGCCGCCATGTGTATATACTCGCCATGTTCCAAGTTCTTCATCGTACTTCGCGTCGATGGCGACAACAATACACTGTGTCCCAAAGTAGCCGGCTCCCTCAGAAATAAGCTTAGGATTCACTACAGCAGCCGTATTTAATGATACCTTGTCGGCTCCAGCACGGAGAATTCGTTTCATATCCTCCAAGGAATTAATTCCGCCTCCCACTGTAAAAGGAATGGCAAGCTCCGAAGCAACCGCCTTAACCACTTCTACCATAGTTTTCCGCCCTTCAACAGAGGCTGAAATATCAAGGAATACCAGTTCATCGGCTCCTTGTTCATCATAAAATCTGGCCAATTCCACAGGGTCTCCAGCATCACGGAGCTGAACAAACTGAATACCCTTCACAACTCTCCCTTCTTTTACATCAAGGCACGGGATGATTCGTTTTGTTAATGTCATTTTCCCACCTCATCCAGCGCTTCTTTCAATGTAAAACGGTTCTCATAAAGAGCCTTGCCAACAATTGCTCCTCTAACCCCTTCCGCATTAAGAGCGCGCAAATCTGCCAAACTGCTCACACCGCCAGACGCAATGACAGTTTTCCCCGTAACCTCAGCCATTTCACATACAGCAGCAATATTAGGTCCAGAAAGGGTACCATCCGTAGCAATGTCAGTAAAAATAAATGTCTCCGCGCCCTTATCAGCAAAGCGTTTGCTCAATTCAACAGCTTTCACTTCTGAAGTATTCAGCCAGCCATGGGTAGCAACATAGCCATTTTTCGCATCAATCCCCACAACAATTTTCCTGCCGTACTTCTGAATCATGTCAATCGCAAATTCAGGATTTGATACAGCAATACTCCCAATAATTACACGAGTAATGCCATTTTCTAAATAATGAAGGATGTCCTCTTCGGAACGGATGCCCCCGCCAATTTGGACATTTACATTGAGCTGCTTAGCTGCTTCTATTACGAAGCGATCATTAACCCTTTTTCCATCCTTAGCGCCGTCCAGATCAACCATATGTATCCATTCTGCTCCATCTGACGCAAACGCTCGCGCCATATCGAAAGGAGAATCGCCATAAATGGTTTCCTTATCATAATCACCTTGGAGGAGGCGTACGCAATTCCCGCCGCGCATATCAATTGCCGGATAAATTGTAAGTGTCATCGTACTGCCTTCCTTTCCTCAACCAATTTTAAAAAATTATTCAGCAGTGCCATTCCAAGCTTGCTGCTTTTTTCAGGGTGAAATTGCATTCCAAATATATTATCTTTGCCAACAACGGCAGAAACTTCTTCATGATAATCGGCTTTTGCCAACAGTGCTTCCGAGTTGTCTGCACTTACATAGTATGAATGAACAAAATAAACATAATCTTCTTCTAAACCATCCAATAGCGGTGATGATTTAACAAACTCAAGTTTATTCCAGCCCATATGGGGTACTTTGTATGTCTCACCTGAAGCATTTGTGCCAGAAAAACGTCGTACATGACCAGGTAATAAACCAAGACCTTTCGTAAACCCATTTTCATCACTATCTTCAAACAATAGCTGCATACCTAAGCATATCCCAAGAAGTGGTTTTCCACTTGCTGCAAACTCCTTGATGGTGTCTGCCTGTAATACTTCCATCGCGTCCCGGAATGAACCAACGCCTGGAAGTAATAATCCATCAGCGCTTAGAAGCTCTTCGCGATCACCTGAAATAAAATAATCAGCATTCAACCTCTCTAATGCCTTGCTGACACTAAAGAGATTACCCATACCATAATCGACAATACCAATCATCTATAACATCCCTTTCGTAGATGGAACTCCTTTGATGCGAGGGTCAATGGTTGTTGCTTCGTCAAGCGCACGGCCTAGTGCTTTGAAAACAGCCTCAATCATGTGATGTGTATTTTGACCGTAATGAACAATGACATGAAGGTTCATGCGAGCCTCAAGGGCAAGCTTCCATAAAAATTCATGAACCAGCTCTGTATCAAACGTACCTACCTTAGCACTTGGGAACTCAGCTCTCATTTCAAGGTGCGGTCGATTACTCAGATCAACCACTACTTGTGCTAATGCCTCATCCATTGGAACGAATGCATTTCCATAGCGTTTAATTCCTCTTTTGTCGCCGAGTGCTTCTCGTAATGCCTGTCCTAAGACAATTCCGATATCCTCTGTAGTATGATGATCATCTACCTCGATATCCCCATTAGCATCAACAGTGAGGTTAAATTGTCCATGTTTCGTGAACAAATCGAGCATGTGGCTCATGAATGGAACTCCTGTTTCAAGTTCGGATTTTCCTTCGCCATCTATATCCAGCGATAAACTGATTTGGGTTTCATTTGTTTTTCGTTCAATGCTTGCATATCTTTCCATGGAAGAGCCCCCTAGCTAAAATATTATTGATTTTTAAGCCTTAACTCAACTGCTCGCGCATGTGCTTCTAGACCTTCCATGCGGGCAAATTTAGCGATTTTTTCTCCATTTTCTTTTAACGCTTTCTCACTGTATATAACTACACTTGATTTTTTTTGAAAATCATCCACATTCAATGGACTTGAAAAACGTGCAGTCCCATTGGTTGGCAGGACATGATTAGGTCCTGCAAAATAATCACCTACTGGTTCTGAACTATAACGCCCAATAAAAATAGCACCTGCATGCCGGATTTTCCCAAGCAGTTCGATCCCATTTTCAGTTAAGATTTCAAGATGCTCTGGTGCCAGCTGGTTAACTGTTTCAACAGCTTCCTCTAAGGATGAAGTCACATAAATGACACCAAAATCGGCAATTGACTTCGAAGCTATATCCTTCCGAGGCAATTCGGCTAATTGTTTCTCTACTTCTGCCGCCACTTCTTCAGCCAATTGTGGAGAAGGAGTAACAAGGACACTGCATGCACGCGGGTCGTGTTCTGCTTGTGATAACAAGTCAGCAGCGACTTCATCTGCACGGGCAGTATCGTCAGCAATAATCGCTATTTCACTCGGCCCCGCAATCATATCGATATCAACATCACCGAAAACCTCTCGTTTAGCCAATGCGACAAAGATATTGCCAGGTCCTGTAATTTTATCAACAGCTGCGATCGACTCTGTTCCATATGCTAGAGCACCAATGGCCTGTGCTCCGCCTACTTTATAGATTTCTTTCACCCCGGCTTCCTTCGCAGCAACAAGTACAGCTGCTGGAAGTTTTCCCCCACTGTCTGGTGGTGATACCATAACAATTCTTCTCACCCCAGCCACTTGAGCAGGAATGACATTCATCAGTACCGAAGATGGATAAGCCGCTGTTCCTCCAGGGACATAAACTCCAACAGAATCAAGCGGTGTTATTTTTTGGCCGAGTATACTGCCATTTTCTTCGGTGGTCATCCATGAAGGCCGCAATTGTTTTTCATGAAATCTTCTAATATTATCAGCAGCTTCTCGAACAATCGAGATAAATTCAGCATCTATTTTCCCATAGGCTTCATTTATTTCACTTTCAGTAACCAAAAAGGAATCTAATTTTATCCGGTCAAATTTTTCCGTATAATCACGTAAGGCGTTATCCCCTGAGGACCGAATGTCCGAAATGATCTCTTTAACTACAGCTAACTGTTCCGTGGTACCCGATTCAATTGAACGTTTAATTGAAACAAGGTCATTCACTTTTACGATTTTCATACTATTTTACCTCCAAGGAGACAACTGTGCTTAACCTTGTCACTAATTCGTTTATACGTTCGTCCTTAATCCGGTAACTAACAGGATTAACGATAAGCCTTGATGTAACATCTTTAATTCTTTCATATTCAACAAGCCCATTTTCAACAAGCGTTCTTCCCGTGGAAACAATATCGACAATTCGATCTGCTAATCCGATTAATGGCGCAAGCTCAATTGAACCATTTAATTTAATGATTTCGACCTGTTCACCTTGCTCGCGGAAATATGCAGCAGCCACATTAGGATATTTTGTTGCCACTTTTGGCGCCACATCGTTCATTGCCGTCCCGGGCAGGCCGGCAACAGCCAGGTAGCAGGCACTGATTCTTAAATCTAGCAATTCGTATACATCTCGTTCTTCTTCAAGTAATACGTCCTTACCAGCTATACCGACATCCGCAACCCCATGCTCCACATATGTAGCTACATCCATCGGCTTTGCCAAAATAAAACGCATGTCCTCCGCGTCAACATCGAGGATTAATTTTCGCGAATCATCGAATTCAGGAGGCAGTGAATATCCTGCTTTTCGCAATAACTCCAACGCTTCTTCAAAAATCCTGCCCTTCGGCATCGCAATTGTTAGTTTTGTATTCATCTTAAGCCCCCCCAATTAGAAAGGTGGTATTGGCAAACTTCTTCGTAAATGCATCCAGATTCTTCACACCATTAATATCCTGCAGGACAATTTTCTTTCCTTCACCCTTCATGGTTTCAGCCAATTGAAAGGCTTCCTTTCGCCGTTCCTGGCTAAAAAAGATACATTCAACTGTATTCGTTACTTCTAGTGAACCCATTGCCTCAAGCAGTTTATCAAGCCTTACCGCGAAACCAGTGGCACTGGCCTGTTTCCCAAACTTCTCAATCAACCCGTAACGGCCGCCATTCCCAATCGGAAAGCCGACATTACCGGCATAAACCTCAAATAAAATCCCAGAATAATAACTCATATGGCTGACTATCGTAAAATCAAATTTCACATAGTCCTTAAGACCGTAGTCTGAGATTACTTCCCACAATTCCTTCAGCTGTAGAAGTGATTCTTTTCCATAGCCATCTTCAACAATATCAAGTGCCTTTCCAATTACCTCTTCGCCGCCTCTTAATTCCAGCAGCTGCAGCAGCCTTTTTTTATCAATAGATGATAGCGAATAAGAGTTCACTTGCTCACGATATCCAACAAAGTTCTTTTCATATAAAAACCGTCTGAGTGCGTTGGCACGTCCATTGGTTCCTAAAATTTGCTTAAATAATTCCTGTGCAAAGCCAACATGTCCTACTGAAACTTGAAATTGACTCAGCCCTGCCTTTTTTAACGAAGATACAAGCAAGGCGATAACCTCGCCGTCGCTTGAAACGGTATCGTCATTTATATATTCCACACCAATTTGCTCAAACTCGGCGGGTCTTCCGCCTTCTCGCTGCTGTGCACGGTATACATTTCCGGCATAGGCCAAGCGAAGCGGCAGATCGTTCTCTAACAGGCGTGAAGCGGCCACCCTGGCAATTGGTGATGTCATATCCGGCCTAAGTACAAGCGTATGTCCATCTTTATCGAGTAATTTAAAAAGCTCCGAGTCCAGTATCGCAGAGGCTGTTCCCACGGTTTCATAGTATTCCAGGGTAGGTGTTTCAATAAATTGATATCCCCACTGTTTGATGGCGTCTTCCATAAAAGTGCGTACACGGTGCTTTTTTTCATATAGTTCCGGAAGCGTATCTCTCATGCCTAAAGGCTTTTCAAACATAAATAAACGGCTCATTTCAATCATCCTTTATTTTCAGAATCCTTTAGTTCGCTAATATGCTAATAAATTAAAGTTTACCTTTTTGGGAAATTTTCGTCAACTGAAAACTGATTATTCCCCATTTATTATGTAAAAAAAAGCCAGGTACAACACCCCAGCTCAATAATTCGTTATTTATTTTTACTATATATCGGGTCTTCGGCCCATCGTTTTTCCATTTCTTCTTTAGTATAAATGACCCGCATAGGGTTGCCGCCGACAAATGCACCAGCTGGGACATCTTTATGGACGAGTGTTCCGGCAGAAACGATGGCGCCGTCACCAATCGTTACGCCAGGCAGAATAGTTGAATTCGCTCCAATCATCACTTCACTGCCAATATCAACAGGACCAAGACGATACTCTTTTATCAAATATTCATGTGCAAGGATTGTTGTATTATAGCCAATGACCGTGTTGCGTCCGACACTGATTTTCTCAGGAAACATTACATCGAGCATCACCATTAACGCGAAGGACGTTTGCTCGCCGACCTTAAGTCCTAAAAAAGTACGGTATAGCCAATTTTTCATTCCTAAAAAAGGAGTATAACGTGCCAATTGGATGAAAATGAAATTCCTGACCACCTTCCAGAAAGGAACGGTTTTATAAACATGCCATAAGGAGTTAGCCCCTTCAACAGGGTAGCGGGTCGTATTCCTCATTCTTATTCCTCTCCGAGAATCGTTAATAAATCCGTCATGTTCTCTAACATGTAATCTGGTTCATATTTTGCCAGATAATCTCTTCCCTTAATCGTCCAAGCAACTCCCGCTGTTTTCGTACCTGCATTTTTCCCGGCAAGTACATCGTGAAAATTATCCCCCACCATTAAGGTTTCTTCTGGCTTTGATTCTAACTTTTCAAGCGCCAAAAAGATTGGTTCGGGATCTGGCTTCACTTTTTTCACGTGATCGTAAGCAATCATAACATCAAAAAAGGGATCTAGTTTCATCAAGCGAAGTCCTTTAAAGGCAACATCCTCACGTTTTGTCGTTACGATTGCCAGTTTATATCCTTTTTTCTTTAATGTCTCGATCGTTTCCATCACGCCGACAAATTCTTTTACAAGTAGATCATGATTCGCTAAGTTGTAAGTGCGGTATTCTAAGATCATTTCCTCAACCCGCTCAGGATCCATATTCCCAAAAACTTCATGTAGGGTTGGACCTAAAAAAGGCAGGACATCTTCCCTTCCATATTTGCCCGGATAGTATTTTTCAAGTGTGTGCAAATAAGTAGAAATAATTAAATCATTCGTATCAATTAATGTTCCATCTAAATCAAATAAAATGGTCGTAATATTACTTTTCATATGTTGGTTGTGCTCCCTTTCTGCTCAAAATGCCTGACCGTTTCCAAATGAATCCAACGATCAAAGTTAAGATAATGGCTACACCCAGCCGGATTAAAAACAGCGGCCAGACTGGAATACCCAGCGGAATAAAAATCAATGTATCCTCCACTACCGCATGGCAGGCCATGAGAAAAAGAAAAGCGAGTGTTAAATCCTTTTTACTAACTCCATCTTCCTCCACTGCCTGGATCACCACTCCTGCACCGTAGGCAAGCCCAAATAATAAGCCTGCTGCCATCGTAGTAGAAGTATTTTCATGCATTCCAAGACTCCGAGTAATAGGAGACATTCCATTAGAAAATTTCTTCAGCCATTGCAAATCCTTTAAGATTTGAATGAAAATCATCAGCGGAATAACAATCATTGCTAACTGGAGGATTCCAAGTCCCGCTTTTTCAATTGCGGTGAGTAAGATCGCACCTATTCCCGTAATCTGTTCCTCAGCCTTTGCCTGGATGAGACCATATTGAGCGGTTTCGCTTCCTCCATGCCAAACAAGGTTAATCACGATTGCGGAGGCAAATGCAAGTCCCAGACGTGTAACCAATACAAGCCAAAGCTTAATACCCACCTTTAGAGCAACGCCTGATTCAATAATTAAATTATGAGAAAATGAGAGCATAACAGCTAATATAAAAACTTCCTTCACTGTTAAATCAAGTGTTAAAATCGCACCAATGGCAGCATATAGGTTTAGGAAATTCCCCAAAACCAGCGGAATTGCGGCGTCTCCTGACAAACCAAACAGCTTCATAATTGGCGCAATCAATTTAATTACCCAAGGCAAGATAGGTGTATACTGCAGCACTGCTACAATAAGGGTTACTGGAAAAATAATTTTCCCCAAGGTCCATGTTGTTTTTATCCCCACCTGAAAACCCTTTTTTATCGAGTCAACCATTTCTCCACAATCTCCTTCTAGTGCGTAAATGCTTGATTGTTTTTATCTAAGTATCTGTCTTTTGCTAGATTCTTTTTTCGGCGGTATATCATGATGATTACAGCACCGAGAATCAATGCAATGGAAATCGTTTGTGCCATGCGAAGACCGCCAAGCATTAAACTATCTGTTCTTAAGCCTTCAATAAAGAAACGGCCAATTGAGTACCAAATAACATATGATAGGAATAGCTCTCCGCGGCGCAGGTTTACACGTCGGAGTAAAATCAATAAAATAAACCCTAAAATATTCCAAACTGATTCATATAAAAAAGTTGGATGATAATAAGCGCCATTTATATACATTTGATTAATAATAAATTCAGGCAGCTGCAGATTTTCAAGGAAAGCTCTAGTTACTTCGCCTCCGTGGGCTTCTTGATTCATGAAGTTGCCCCATCGGCCGATGGCTTGACCCAGAATAATACTTGGTGCAGCAATATCGGCAATTTTCCAAAAAGAAATTCCGCGTTTTTTTGCAAAAACATATGTGGTTAGAACGGATCCAATTAAAGCTCCATGGATCGCAATTCCTCCATTCCAAATCTGAATGATTTGTCCTGGGTGCTCGGTATAATAATCCCATTCAAAAATTACATAATATAAACGGGCGGAGAGGATAGCGATCGGAATTGCCCAAAGCATTAAATCCGCAAACGTATCCTTTGGAAGTCCTCTCTTATCTCCTTCCCGAATAGCTAAAAACAGTGCCAATGCTAAGCCGCAGCCAATAATAAGGCCATACCAGTGTACTTGAATTGGTCCTAAGCTAAATGCAATCGGATCAAGCGGCTGAATAGTTGATTCCATACGATTTCTCCTTTTATTGAACTTGGCTGTGTTAGAATAGGCTGTTGATTTGCGCTCCAGGCGCTACGCTTTCCGCGGGCTCGCCCGTGAGCCTCCTCCGTCGTTCCGACCTGCGGGGTCTCACTCAGCTCGTTCATCCCGCAGGACATTGAATTTTCTTCCTCGAATAGGCACCGCACGAAGAAAATGCGATAGCATTTTCGAGGATCGAGCGCCTTCCACTCCAATCAACAGGTTCTAAATTCAACAGTATCCATTAATACAGCCATTAAATTATTCCTCATGGTCTCCATCCTCAATGACATCGGATAAACGCTCTGTAAATTGCTGCGCAGCATTTACACCCATTCTCTTTAAGCGATAATTCATTGCAGCTACTTCAATGATGACAGCAAGGTTTCGCCCTGGACGAACGGGAACTGTAATCTTAGTAACGTCTGTATCAATAATTTTCATCTTTTCCTCATCTAAACCAAGACGGTCGTATTGCTTTGCAGCATCCCAGATTTCGAGGTTGATGACCATCGTAATCCGCTTATTACTGCGTACAGCACCCGCGCCAAAAAGAGTCATGACATTAATGATGCCTAGACCGCGGATCTCTAATAAATGCTCAATTAAATCTGGCGAGGTTCCAACAAGCGTATCTTGGTCTTCCTGACGAATTTCAACACAGTCATCAGCCACCAGGCGGTGCCCGCGTTTAACAAGCTCCAATGCTGTTTCACTTTTACCAACGCCGCTTTTTCCAGTAATCAGAACACCAATTCCATAAATATCTACTAAAACTCCATGAACAGCTGTTGTTGGTGCGAGTTTACTTTCTAAGAAGTTGGTTAGACGACTTGAAAACCGAGTTGTTTTCATGTTTGAACGCAGCACTGGAACAGATTCACGCTCTGAGGCTTCAATAAGCTCTTGCGGTATATCCAGACCTCTAGTAACGATGATTGCAGGGGTTATGTCTGTACATAAACGCTCCATTCTTGAGATACGTTCATGTTCTGGTAATTCTGAATAGAAGGAAAGCTCTGTTTTTCCTAATAGTTGAATTCGTTCCGCAGGGTAATATTCGAAATATCCTGCCATTTCAATTCCAGGTCTTGAAATATCGCTTGTCGTAATCGGACGATTTATTCCCTCTTCACCGCTAATCAATTCCAGCTGGAATCTTTCATAAATATCCTTCGTACGTACCTTTGGCAAAAGTTTTCCTCCTTACCTGAAAAGCATAAAGCACCCTTGGCGCGGCAGCTTGACAGTTATCATCGTAAAAATTTGTTTTAATTTCTTCTTATTTTAGCACTATTTAATTTATTTTCATAACCAAATAGAAGGTTATTCGTTTTCATATAATCTTTTTTTATCGGAAAAATAAATAATAGTGCAGTACACAACTGGTATAGACAACTAAACCAGTTAAAGCTATAATATTTCATAGAGGTCATACTTTGAAATGGAGATGAAGATGTTGAGCCTACTATTGATGGTTCATGGCAAGGCAGTACTCGAAAATAAAGCGGCAGAATCAATCTATATCTTTATAGAGAATGGAAAAATTCAAGAGATTGGTCCTATTCATGCCCTTCCTGCTCATTTAAATAATGTAGAAAAAATTGAAATTGCAAAGGACCAACATGTTGTTCCAGGCTTTATAGACGTGCATATCCATGGAGCAGCAGGTGCTGATACGATGGATGCGACCATTGAGGCGTTGGAAACAATGGCTAAAGCACTCCCAGCCGAAGGCACCACCAGCTTTTTAGCAACAACCATCACACAAAAACACGAAAGTATTGAAAAGGCCTTAAAAAATGCAGCCAATTATCTAACAGGTCATAATGATGCTGGTCAAGCAGATGTACTCGGTGTTCATTTAGAGGGTCCCTTTATTAATAAGAAACGCGCCGGCGCACAGCCGAAAGAATACATTATCGATCCTGATATTGAATTATTTAAGTCCTGGCAAGAACTAGCTGAAGGCAGTATTAAACTAGTAACTGTGGCTCCTGAACTAGAGAATGGGACAAACTTTGTCCGCTATTTGCATGAAAATGGGGTTATTGCTTCCATTGGGCATACCGATGCTGTTTACGAGGAAATGAAAAAAGCCGTCCAGGCCGGTGCAAAACAAGTGACACATTTGTTTAATGGCATGCGCGGGATACATCACCGTGAACCAGGCGTCGCGGGGTCAGCTCTTATTTTTAAGGAGCTAATGGTTGAACTGATTGCAGACGGAATTCATGTACACCCTGAAGTTATGAAGTTTGTCATCGACGCGAAAGGAACAGAGGGCATGATCTTGATAACAGACGCTATGAGGGCAAAGTGCCTTAAAAACGGTGTCTATGATCTTGGGGGACAAGATGTTTCGGTTGCAGATGGAAAAGCACTTCTAGCCGACGGAACACTGGCTGGCAGTATTTTAAAAATGAACGATTCTATTAAAAATATAATGGAAGCCGCAGAGATTACACTAACAGAGGCTGTTCAAATGGCAAGTGTGAATCCTGCTAAACAATTAAACGTCTATGATCGAAAAGGCAGTATTTCGGTAGGAAAAGATGCGGATATAACAATCTTATCGAATGAATATCAAGTTGAAATGACGATTTGCCGTGGAGAACTAGCATATAAAAAGGGGTAATGACATGAAACTAATTCGTACTGAAAATTATGAAGCGATGAGCTTAGAGGCCGGAAAAATTATTGTTGATAAAATCCGATCTAACCCAAGCCTTACGTTAGGATTGGCAACTGGAAGCACACCTAAGGGACTTTATAAGTACTTAATAAAGGAACATCAGGAAAACGGCACCTCCTATAAACAAGTAAAATCGGTAAATTTAGATGAGTATAGCGGACTGCAGGCACATGACCCAAACAGCTACCATTATTTTATGAGACAGAATTTGTTTAATCATTTAGACATCAGCGAATATGAAACTCATATACCAAATGGGGCGGCCCGTGATTTAGAACAAGAATGTATCCGTTATGAACAGCTAATACAAGAGCTGGGCGGGGTTGACCTTCAAATTTTAGGCATTGGACAAAACGGACATATAGGTTTTAATGAACCAGGTACTCCTTTTTCAAGCCGGACACATATCGTCACACTAGCTGAAAATACTAGAGAAGCAAACTCTAGATTCTTCAACTCTCTTGCAGAAGTGCCGACACATGCCATAACAATGGGCATCGCTTCGATATTAGACAGCAGAGAAATTCTTCTGCTGGTTTCTGGAGAAAAAAAAGCAGAAGCATTACTCAAGTTTATGAATGGAGAAATTAGCGAAGATTTCCCGGCTTCTGCCTTAAAGCACCATCAAAATGTCACTGTTATCGCTGATAAAGATGCGTTAAAATATATCTAGTACTTTTCGCAAGGAGTGTTTGGATGATAAATAAAAATTCACCGGTTCCCATCTATCATCAACTAGAAGAGTACATTAAACAACAAATCGAGAGTGGTCTTTTAATGGAAGAGGCTGTCATTCCTTCAGAAAGGGAATTTGCTGAAAGATTCCAAATAAGCCGCATGACAGTCAGACAAGCCATCAACAATTTGGTTTCAGAAGGCTATCTAAATCGACAAAAAGGCAAAGGGACCTTTGTTAGTAAAAAGAAGGTTGAACAAGAACTTCAGGGAATGACGAGTTTTACCGAGGATATGTTATCAAGAGGAATGAGCCCAAGCAGCACTCTTTTATCCTTTCAAATCATTCCCGCTGATAAAAAAACGGCACTTGACCTTAGAATAGAAGAGAATGACTCTGTTTATAAAGTTAAGCGGATTCGTTTAGCAGATGGTGCCCCAATGGCATTAGAAACGGCCTATATTCCAGTTGATCTCGTTCCCGGGCTGACAGAGGAAAACAGTAATCTTTCTCTCTATCAATACATTGAGGAACATCTATCCCTGTCCATAAGTGAAGCGAAACAAGAAATTGAAGCTTCTATTGCAAGCAGTCATGACGCGGAAGTCCTTGGAATTCATATTGGGGATCCCATCCTCTTGATTGAACGGATATCTTATTTACAAAATGAAGTTCCATTTGAGTTGGTTAAATCTACTTTTCGGGCAGACCGGTATCGTTTTGTTCATACAATGAAACGTTAAAAAAGCAAATGGCGTAACCATTTGCTTCTTTTTTATTCCTTTTTGGATTTAAGTATTGTATTATTCAAAACCAGTGTGACAATCGACATAATCACCGCGGCCAGCAGTGCCATTCCAAACCCTGCAATTTCAAACGAATCACCCATTAAGTAATCGGTTATTTCTAGGGTGATCGCATTAATGACAAACAGAAAAAATCCTAATGTTAAAACCGTTGCCGGCAAGGTTAAAATAACTAAAATCGGGCGAACGATGATATTTATGATTGATAGTAAAACACTTGCTGTAATGGCAGCCGCAAAGCCTTCTAGAACAAAACTTTCAGAAAAATAACCCGCTATTGCCATGAACAATATCGCATTTACTAAAATTCCAATCAACCATCTCATTTACCTTAGTCTCCTATTAATTGGTTACCTCATCGGATTTATGAAGTGTAATCGATCCAGTTTTTGTATCGACAAATATCTTTAACATGCGGTCAGGATGATGGACGGATTGAAAGCGAAGCATCTTTTGGATCATTTCACTTTTTTCCTCTAGAACCTGAATTCCATCAAGCTTAATATTAAAGCCGCCCAAATTTGTCTTTAACTCCCCGCTGGCAGCCACTCCATCAGGAATAAACAAATCAACCCCGCCCGTAGTCGCTTTTGCTGCAATTAATTCACAGCGATTTCCGGTAAGGTTATAAGTAGTATTCCCATTTAATGTTTGTGTTTCTACCTTTCTAAAATCTCCATCAAGTTTTATCGCACCATTGATCGTTTCAACCTCAAGAATATCTATGATACTGGTATCTAAGGTAATATGGCCATTGGCTGTTTCGACTTCTGCCTTTTTTCCGTTTAAGCGTGAAAGTTCGATTTTTCCATTCGCTGTTTTCATCCGAAGATCATTAATCGTTAATTCTTCCCCCGAAATTGGACCATTAAACATTCTAACGCGAACCCGTTCATATTCCGCTAGAGGAACATAAACCACTGCGTCAACCTTCATCCATTTCTGCTGTGTCATGAACCGAAGCTTTTGACCATCTATGGCAAACAATACATCTTTCAAAAAGTTTTCTCGAGCTTGGTCAGTGTTTTCTACACGGTACACCTTTGCCTGACACTCGATTCTCACATCGTTCTGATCCCAAGGAACAAGTTTTAATGAACCGTTCGCAAGGTCAATATCGATATCGCGTAAGTATACATCGCCCTGATGAAAGATGTGGGAGATTTCTACAGAGTGGCCAAAATTCAAATCAAAATCAAGATCTTTTATTTTTTTAAAAGCGGTGTCGACAAAATCAATAATCTTTTCCTTTGTTGAGTGAACTTTGTTTTGTGACGATTCTCCCTTTTTTGCCTCTTCAAACTTAACGGCACTTGAAATCTCATGTGCAAATTGTTCCTGCTTCTGTTCCATCGTTTGACCAGCTTTTTCAAGCTCCTCTAATAATGTCAAGGCTTCGTCAACCTTTAGCTTTCCTTCTTCCACCATTTTTAAAATCCTTTTACGTTCTTCCTTCATGTCATCCACCCCAATAAATGTAATCTATAAATCCTATTCCATCATCAAGGCTTTTACGCCTTTTATCACATTCCAGATCGTAACAATTAGACTAACCAAGACCATAATTCCTGCTGTCACGAGTGTAAAAACAGGTATTCCTTCATTGTTAATGGTATTTATATCACTAAAAATAGCGAATATTAGTAGCGGTGCTGGAATCAGTGGTATCAAATGAGATAAGAATGCTTTTTTTGCATGGCTTTTTGTGATATCATCCCCAGAAGCAAACATGACAACAAGTGGAAAAAGAATACCTGCAAAGAAAATACTAAAGTAACATAATCCTGAAAGTACTTTTCTAGTATCCATCATCGATCACTCCCCTTACTCGTTATTTACGTATTTAGTTAAAGAAAGATTCAATTTTTTTACAAATAAAAAAAGCCAAAACACAAGGTTTTAGCTTTTTCCGATTGTTTCTTTTTCATGTATTTGTTCTTTCATTCGTAACCGGTCACGCTCTAAGATGGGCTTTAAGTATCTGCCTGTATACGATTCAGGTACTTCAGCGACCTTTTCCGGTGTGCCAACTGCGACAATTGTACCACCTTTGTCTCCACCCTCTGGTCCGAGATCAATGATATGGTCCGTCGCTTTGATTACATCTAAATTGTGCTCGATAACCAGTACGGTATCTCCATTTTCAACGAGTCGCTGAAGAACACCTAATAATCTAGAAATATCGTCTACATGAAGTCCTGTGGTCGGTTCATCTAAAATGTAGAAAGATTTCCCGTTCGAACGCTTATGAAGTTCAGAAGCCAGCTTCACACGCTGTGCTTCCCCTCCGGATAAGGTGGTAGCAGGCTGACCGAGTGTAATATAACCTAAACCTACATCTTTAATGGTTTGCAGTTTTCGATGGATTTTAGGAACATTCTCAAAAAATTCAACTGCAGCTTCGACGGTCATATCCAAAATTTCTGAGATACTCTTTCCTTTATACTTCACTTCTAATGTTTCACGGTTATAGCGTCTGCCTTGGCAAACTTCACATGGTACATAAACATCAGGCAGGAAATGCATTTCGATTTTGATTATTCCATCACCACGGCATGCCTCACAGCGGCCGCCCTTTACATTAAAGCTAAAACGTCCTTTTTTATATCCCCGGACCTTTGCTTCATTCGTTGTCGAAAACAAATCACGGATATCATCAAATACTCCGGTGTACGTAGCCGGGTTAGACCGCGGCGTTCTGCCAATTGGTGATTGGTCAATGTCGATGACCTTATCTAAATGCTCAATACCTAAGATATCCTTATGTTCACCAGGCTTTGTTTTAGCACGGTTAAGCCTCTGGGACAGTGTTTTAAGTAGGATTTCATTGATTAAGGTACTTTTTCCTGATCCAGAAACACCTGTTACAGCTATAAACATTCCAAGCGGAATCTTTACATTCACATTGCGCAAATTATTTTCAGCAGCACCCTTTATTTCGATATACCTTCCATCAGACTTACGGCGTTCGAGTGGCAGCGGAATAAACTTTTTACCAGCTAAATACTGCCCTGTTAGCGAATTAGGATCAGCCATTACTTCTGCAGGTGAACCAGCTGAAATGATTTGTCCGCCGTGGACACCGGCACCTGGACCAATATCGATTAAATAATCTGCCGCCAGCATGGTATCCTCATCATGTTCAACCACAATTAAGGTGTTTCCAATATCCCTCATGTTTTGAAGTGTTCCGATTAAGCGGTCATTATCACGCTGATGAAGTCCAATCGATGGTTCATCTAAAATGTAAAGAACCCCGGTTAACTTAGAACCAATCTGAGTTGCCAAACGAATCCGTTGTGCTTCTCCGCCGGAAAGGGTTCCGGCTGCACGGCCTAAGCTTAAATAGTCAAGTCCTACATTCATAAGGAAGCCGAGGCGCTCGTTAATTTCGTTTAAAATTAACTTAGCAATTTGATGTTCTTTCTCGGATAAAGTTAGATCAGTAAAGAAGTGGTGAGCTTCTTCAATGGATAACCCTGTTATTTGAGAAATATGGCGACCTGAGATAAGCACGGCTAAAGTTTCTTTCTTCAACCGATGACCTTTACAAACATGGCAAGGCTGCTCCCCCATATATTTCTCCATTTGTTCCCGAATCCAATCCGAGCTGGTCTCTTTATAACGGCGTTCTACATTCCGTATGACTCCTTCAAATTCAATATGACCTTCCCGGGTCTGACCAAAATCATTTTCATAGCGGAAATAGATTTTATCACCTTTAGAGCCATAAAGAACTTTATCTATAAGGTGTTTAGGAATATCTTTAAACGGCATATCCATGTCGATCCCATAATGATTGCAAACTGCTTCAAGCAGCTGCGGATAATATTGCGAGCTAGTTGGCTCCCATGGAGCAATGGCATGCTGTTTCAATGTTAATTCCTTATTTGGAATGACTAAATCAATATCTACCTCAAGCTTCGACCCAAGCCCATCACACTCGGTGCATGCACCAAATGGGCTATTGAACGAGAACATTCGCGGTTCTAATTCACCGATCGAAAAACCACAATGCGGACAGGCATGGTTCTCGCTGAAAAGAAGCTCTTCTTCACCAATAACATCAACAATTACCTTTCCTTCTCCGAGCCTTAAAGCAGTTTCAAGAGAGTCAGCAATCCTCGCTGTAATCCCTTCTTTCACAACAATACGGTCGATGACAACTTCAATAGAATGCTTTTTATTTTTATCTAGAACAATTTCATCACCAAGATCGAGCATTTCACCGTTAACACGGACACGAACGAATCCTTGTTTTTTTATATCTTCGAAAACCTTCACATGCATTCCTTTGCGTCCTGAAACAACTGGAGCGAGTATTTGCAATTTTGTCCGCTCAGAATATTCCATGATACGGTCTACCATTTGTTCAATCGTTTGCGAGGAGATTTCGATATTATGGATTGGACAAGTTGGTCTGCCGACACGGGCAAAAAGTAAACGCAAGTAATCATAAATTTCCGTCACCGTCCCTACTGTTGAGCGAGGGTTCCGGCTTGTTGTTTTTTGATCGATTGAGATTGCTGGAGATAATCCTTCAATAGAATCAACATCTGGCTTATCCATCTGCCCTAAGAATTGTCTTGCATAGGCAGACAGTGATTCAACGTAGCGACGCTGTCCTTCTGCGTAAATCGTATCAAAAGCAAGCGAGGACTTTCCAGAACCAGAAAGTCCCGTTAAAACAACAAGCTTATCTCTCGGAATGGTGACATCTATATTTTTTAAATTATGGGCTCTGGCGCCTTTAACAATCAATTTATCCATCGCCATGGTTACGTCATCCTTCCGCTTTTAACTCTAATAATAAATCACGAAGCTCAGCAGCCCGCTCAAAGTTAAGCGCCTTTGCTTCTTCTTTCATTTCTTTCTCCATGGTCGCAATTAGCTTATCTCTATCCTTCTTCGACATCTTACCGAAGGCGGCAGCTGGTTTGTAGTCCTCCTGCTCCTCGGCAGCATGTGTCGCGCGAATGACATCACGAATTGCTTTTTGAATCGTCGTAGGTGTAATTCCATGCTTTTTATTATATTCTTCTTGAATCGCTCGACGGCGCTTCGTTTCACCAATCGCCAATTCCATTGAATTCGTCATTTTGTCTGCATACATTATGACGTGCCCATTGGCATTACGGGCTGCACGGCCAATCGTTTGGATTAAGGAACGTTCTGAACGCAGGAAGCCTTCTTTGTCAGCGTCGAGAATCGTAATGAGCGAGACCTCAGGGATATCAAGTCCTTCTCTCAAGAGGTTGATTCCGATGAGAACATCATACTTCCCTAATCGCAGCTCGCGAATGATTTCTATCCGTTCAAGCGTTTTTACTTCAGAGTGTAAATATTGGACCTTGATCCCAATTTCTTTAAGATAATCCGTTAAATCCTCCGACATTTTCTTCGTCAATGTCGTAACGAGAACACGTTCATTCTTCTTCACTCGCTCTTGAATTTCTCCAATGAGGTCATCAATTTGCCCTTCAATTGGACGAACCTCGATGGTTGGGTCTAATAATCCAGTCGGCCGGATGATTTGTTCAATCATATCCGGTGTATGTTCAAGCTCAAAAGGACCTGGTGTAGCCGAAACAAAGATTGCATTATGAATATGCTTTTCAAATTCATCAAAGGTCAATGGCCGATTATCAAGTGCTGAAGGCAGGCGAAAACCATGGTCCACAAGAACCTGTTTTCTTGCTTTGTCTCCATTAAACATTCCTCTAACCTGAGGTAAAGTAACATGCGACTCATCAATAACTAACAGAAAATCTTCAGGAAAGTAATCAAGCAGAGTATACGGTGTAGAACCAGCAGGTCTAAGAGTTAGATGGCGTGAGTAATTTTCGATTCCTGAACAAAAACCCATTTCACGCATCATCTCAAGATCATAACGAGTACGCTGTTCGATCCGCTGTGCTTCGAGCAATTTATTTTCCTCACGCAGCTCTTCTAACCGATCCTCAAGTTCCTTTTCAATGTTCTCAATGGCTACCCGCATTTTTTCTTCTCTTGTTACGAAGTGGGAAGCTGGGAAAATGGCGATATGATCGCGTTCACCAATAATTTCCCCTGTTAAGGCATCGACTTCACGAATACGATCGATTTCATCACCAAAAAATTCAATCCGAACGCAATGCTCATCACGTGATACAGGGAAAATCTCCACCACATCTCCACGAACCCGGAACGTACCACGCTTAAAATCAATATCATTCCGTTCATATTGGATATCAACCATACGGTGCAGCAGTTGGTTCCGTTCAATTTCCATACCAGTCCGAAGTGAAACGACCATCTCACGGTATTCCTCCGGAGAACCGAGACCATAAATACATGAGACACTCGCAATGATAATGACATCTTTCCGCTCAAATAAGGCGGATGTTGCCGAGTGCCGAAGTTTATCAATTTCATCATTGATACTTGCGTCTTTTTCAATAAATGTATCTGTCTGCGGAACATATGCTTCCGGTTGATAATAATCGTAGTAGCTGACAAAGTACTCTACTGCATTGTTAGGGAAAAACTCCTTAAATTCGCTATAGAGCTGCCCTGCTAATGTTTTGTTATGTGCAATCACAAGTGTTGGTTTATTTACCTCTTTAATCACATTGGAAACAGTAAACGTCTTACCTGTCCCAGTGGCACCAAGCAATGTTTGATAGCGCTTGTTCTCTTTGATTCCTTCAACTAACTGTCGAATTGCCTCAGGCTGGTCGCCTTGAGGTGAGTATTTCGAAACCAATTCAAATTGATCCTTCACTGATTTTCCTCCCGATAAATAATCATTTTCTAGCAAGAAAAACGTGCAAGTTGACCGGGACGGTGCTAGAAAATGTATCCTGAAATTCTAATAGTATCATTCTAACACAATTCCTCCAAAACAAACCACTAATATGCGAACGAACATTCGATTTCCTTGTAGAATTTGGCTTTTCTTTACGTATACCCCGTTTTTATCCACAAAAACAAAAAAGCCTGCCATTTTATTGACAGACTTAATCTACGATGAGTGTTTACGTTTTTTTGAAAACCCGTTGTTTCATTTTTGAAGCGAGCCAAAATCCAGCTGTAAGCGAAAACGCATCAACCACGATGAGCGGCAGAGTGTTGGTATATCCTTTAAAAGCAGAGGCAGCGATGAGCCCGACGGTTAAGGCAAGCCCGATAAGCCGATTGTATGTGACCCGGGTAAATAGCAATACGAGCAAACCCGGCAAAATAAGCGCAGACAAATATCTTATAACCATCTCCAAAATGGGTCCACCTCATTTTTTCATTTCTGTTTATTAATTTTAGAAATTTATTCACAAAATTGCAAGAAAAAAGACAAGAGATTTTAAGCTCTTGTCTTCGAATCAATTATCCTCTCTTTTTAAGAGATAGTACCAAACCTATTAATCCTGCTGCTAAAGCTGCGATTGATAGATATAGCGGTGTATTTGATGAACTCGTTTCCTTAACTTCTTCCTTTACTTTTTCTTTTGATGAAGCATCCTTCTCAGTTGTTTTTTCTCCATGGCCATGTGCAGAAGCACCAGCTGGATTTACAACCGTTACAGAGGCAGGGTAATTAGCCTCTTCTGCTTCTACCCATTCTACAACACTTCCATCCGAGTAGGTTTGGATCGCTTTCCAAACGATTTCTGTTGCTTTGTCGCCTACTTTTCCATTCATGTTAAACTGACCAAATTCAGTCGCAGAAAGTCCTTCTCCTTCAGTTGTCCAAGTAACAGATGTAATTTTATCTGAGTCATCCTTTTGAATTTCATAGGTCCACCCTGGCTTCGGTTCAAATCGAGTAATATTAACATCTTCAGGAATTAACACTTGAACTTTTGTTGTCGTAACATCCCCTTTTTCAGAGGGAACTTTTAACGTGAACATTTCATATGCTCCTTGTGACGTTTCTTTCGGTCCGACGGTAACATGGGCACTAGCAGCCCCAGCAAAAAGCGATAAAGCAACAATCAGTGTTACCAGAGAAATTATTAATTTTTTCATTCTCATATCTCCATTCTTTTAATAGTTTATTAGATTAATAAGTTCCTTACCTATAAAATTAAAGATTTTAACTCGTTCTTTATATGACCCTAATGGGCTATTTTTTTAAATATTAGACTAAAATGTTCATAAAAACGTCACAGTGATAGATATATCATGTAGACTGATAAAAGCAATAAATTAAAGGAGATTAACACTTTGTCATACCGACTAATGAAGTTCTTCACCGTTTTAATACCAACTCTTCTAATTGGAGGTTTTGAATTCTTTCGGCATAGTGTGATTCATCACCATCTCTCAATGGAAACAGGGAACTATTTAATCACAATCCTAACTTTGATTATTTCCTATGCCTTTGCTTCTTGGATGTTTAAAACGATTGAACTGAAAAATCAAAAACTAACAAACGAAAGGGAAATGCGGGCAATATATGAAGAAAGGGAACGGTTAGCAAAAGAATTACATGATAGCATTGCCCAAACTCTATTTTTACTAAAAGTCTATTTAAAAAAAGGGAAAAGTAAAGAAGCTGCTTCTCTTGTTAATTCAATCGATACCCAATTACGGCAAGCAATTTTTAACTTACGGATGAACCCAGCTGAACATGTAAATTTTTCAAACAGACTCCAAAATTGGTTAGAAGACTGGATGACAGTATCAGGAATTGACATAGATTCTGACATTCAATTAAAAGATCGGTATTTTACTGCTGCAGAAGAAGTGCAGATTTTTGGAGTCATTCAGGAAGCTTTGATAAACATTAGAAAGCATTCGGCAGCTACTACTGTTACCTTTAAGTTCCATACCTGTAATAATGAATGGGAGCTGAATATAGAAGATAACGGGCGAGGCTTTAACTTAGACGAAATTGGTTCAAACCATTATGGACTTGCTATGTTAAAGGAAAGGTCAGAAAAGTTGAACTGCAGCTTAGTGATTGATACACAATTGAATCGAGGAACAAAAATTAGTTTGCGAGGTAATAAGGAATATGATAAATCCATTTAGGATAGTAATTGCTGATGATCATCCACATGCTCGGAAAGCGATATTAGCAATGCTTGAGGATGATCCCTATTTCGACATCGTCGGACAAGCACATAATGGGAAAGAAGCAGTAGAAATGAGTCAGCAGCTTCATCCAGATATTATTTTAATGGATATTGATATGCCTGTTTTAAATGGTCTAGAAGCAACAAAACTAATTAAGGATAAGTCCCCTTTTATTAAAGTAATTATCTTAAGTGTTTCTGATAATGTCGCCGATTTGTTTACTGCCATTCAATATGGCGCCCAAGGCTATCTTCTGAAAAATATGGACCCAGATGAATGGATTCAATATCTGCACTCTGTTGTCGAAGGAAAAAGTGATGCAACTCGCGGATTGGCTGGTAAGCTACTCTACCAATTTAGGGAAAAAGATTTGCAGAATTCCTCCAAAACCAATTCAATTACTAAGAGGGAGAAGGAAATCCTTCTCTTAATTAGTGAAGGTATTTCCAATAAACAAATTGCTGAGCAATTATTCATCTCTGAAAATACGGTAAAAAATCATATCAAAAATTTATTAGAAAAACTAGAGCTTGAAAATCGTGTCCAACTTGCAATATATGCCGTTAAACAATTTAAATAAATCCTTAGGTTAATTCCTAAGGGTTTTTAATTTGAGCAAAATGTGTTAAAAAAGCTTCAAGTTTTCATTTACAAACTTATAGCCATGTTTTAGAATATAAAACGAAATAATTACGATTTATTACTTTTAAAAAACTTTTATATTAGACCTTCCCTTCTGTATTTTTATGGTCGGGTTTTCCTTTACATATTTTACAATAGGTATTTTTATAGTTTCTAATTCATACTGTATTTTAAATTGTACAAATTAAATAATAGAATCAGGAGGTATATATGTATCGAATTATCCGCAATAATATCATAGAATTTTCAGGTATTACAATCATTGTTTTAGCGTTATTACTGCTTTCATTTAGCACTAGCTTTACACTATCATTTGAGATACCTTCGTCACTTTTAAATCTAAATACGATATTTCTAAGTATTTTAATAGAGGCACTTCCTTTTGTTTTAATAGGAGTCCTCATCGCGGGTGTGATTCAAATATTTGTCACCGAAGAACATATTCAACGCTGGATTCCAAAAAATAAGGTGTTAGCTATAATCACGAGTTGTATCATTGGAGCCCTCTTCCCTGCATGTGAATGTGGTATTGTTCCTATCGTCCGCCGTCTAATTGGGAAAGGAGTACCCATACCTGCCGCTATTGGTTTTATGTTAACAGGGCCATTAATTAATCCAATTGTGATTGCCTCTACTTATATGGCATTTGGCAACGATTTTAAGATTGCAGGATTAAGGATGGGGTTAGGTTTTTTTGTCGCTTTGGTGGTGGCATTGGTTGTCGGCACCATATTTAAAGGTAATCAATTAAAGTCTTCTATTGTTACAAATTCTTCAAGCACATTCACAAAAAACGAATCTTTTTTAACAAAATTTTGGTCGATGTTAACCCATTCTATTGATGAGTTTTTTGATATGGGTAAGTACCTGGTTATGGGAGCTTTTTTAGCTGCATTTGTACAAACCTATCTGCCGGCAAAAGCCCTCCTGGAAGCTGGAAGCGGAACAATATCATCTTTAGCTGTCATGATGGGCTTAGCTTATGTTTTATCACTTTGTTCTGAAGCCGATGCTTTTATTGGTGCCTCCTTCAGAAATATCTTTCCAACTTCAGCCATTTTAGGATTCTTAATCTTTGGTCCAATGATGGATTTAAAAAACACCCTTATGATGCTGAGCGTCTTCCGAATGAGATTTGTTATCGGTGTGCTGGCTTTAATCATTTCGGTCATTTTTATTACGATTATGTCTGTTCAAAGCTTTATTTAAGGGGGGAAAGTCGTGAGATTTCATTTTCAGCAGGCAGTCAGAGCGTTTATTTTATTAGCTTTTTCAGTCATGCTATTCAAACTCCATTTCGCCGGAGAAATTACGAAGTTTATTAATCCTAAATACGAGGGCTTAAGCCAGTCAGCAGCTGTATTATTTATTCTATTGTTTATCATCCAAACGACAAGAATATGGACAATTAAGGAAAACAGCCACTATCACCATTGTCATGAAGAATCACACGGCCATAGCTGTAACCACGATCATGGAGATTCTCCATTTAATACAAAGAAGTTATTCTCTTATCTTGTGATTGCTTTTCCCTTGGTTACCGGATTCTTGCTTCCTGCCAAGGTGCTCGACGCCTCTATTGCTGATAAAAAAGGCGGCTTAGCCGTATTATCTAATCAGATGGCAGACAAACAACAAGCGGAAGAAGGGGAAACTAACACTAACCAACAGGAAGATCCAGTTATTAATGAGGATCTTGTAGACCTTTCACGTATCGAAGACAACATTTATACAAACGAAGAATACGAACAATTAATAAAACAATTAGAACAAAGTTCAAGTATTGATATGAACGATCAAGTTTTTTCTACTTATTATGAAGAAATGCATATGGACCTCGATAAATTTAAAGGAAGAGAAATCACTTTAAATGGATTTGTATATAAAGAAGATGGGCTTCAGCAAAACCAGCTTGTTTTAGCAAGATTCTTGATTACTCATTGTGTCGCAGATGCTGGCATCATTGGATTTATATCGGAATTACCAGAATCAACAGAATCAATTGATGTGAATACTTGGATTGAAGCTACAGGTGTCTTAGATATTACTAACTATAATGGAATGGAATATCCAATCATAAAAATCACAAACTGGAAAGAAATCAAAGAGCCTAGTGAACCTTATCTCTATCCGATTAGCGTAAAGGTCCTATAAAAAAACATAGAGGGTGTCCAAAAAATATGGGACACCCTCTATTCTATTTAGTTACATGTTCCATGCGGGCTCGGACAGCCTATTTCCTCTTTCTCGACTTGTATTGTACTATGCTCAATATGAAATTCATCATGAAGAATCTTTTGGGATCGAGCTAGAATCTCGTCATGTATTCCTTCGTCTAAAATGGTTATATGACAGCTCAATACTGGATAGCCGGACGTAATCGTCCAAATGTGTAAATCATGGACTTCCTTTACCAATGGGATTTTACTAAGTGCATCTTTGACCTGTTGGATATCAATTTGTGTCGGTGCACCCTCCATCAAGATATGAAAGGAATCTCTTGTTACACGAAAACCGCTAATAATGATTAAAACAGCGACAATGACGCTGGCAATTGGATCGGCAATCGTCCAGCCGAAAAACATAATCAGCAGGGCAGCTGCAATGGCTCCGACGGATCCGAGCATATCACCCAGCACGTGTAAAAAGGCACTTCTTACATTAAGATTATCATCCTTGTCACCACTCATTAAAATCCACGCAGCGATAATATTTACCACTAATCCCGTGATCGAAATCATTAACATTCCTGTACTTTGAACCTCAGGAGGAGCAAAGAAACGCTGAAATGCTTCATAAAATATATATAAGGATATGATAATGAGTGTAATCCCATTTAGTGCGGCAGCAATGATTTCGAAGCGTTTGTATCCATACGTTTTTTCTTGTGATACTTGTTTTTCCCCAAGTTTAATAGCGAAAAAGCTAAGTCCAAGTGCGGCAGCGTCACTTAACATATGCCCAGCATCAGACAATAGAGCTAAACTATTGGTTAATATCCCCCCGATGACTTCTACTACCATAAACGCTGCGATCAAAATAAAGGAACTTAACAGTGCTTTTTTATTACTTGTATGTGAATGACCGTGTCCATGACCATGTGAGTGCCCATGAGAATGTCCATGGTGGTGATGATGGTGTCCCATAAATATCTCTCCCAACTAGAGTTGTCTCTTAGTTTTTTCTGATCTCTTTATTGTGATTCGTTTTTCAAACAATTTTACTCTCGTCCTGCAACCTCTTGCTGATGTTCGAAGGCAATGTAAATGAGCTGTTTCACATGATCATCATCAAGAGAATAGTAGACTAGCTTTCCTTCTTTCCGGTATTTTGCCAGTCCCATGCTATTTAAGTGACGTAAATGATGGGAAGCAGTTGCCGTTGTCGCACCAACAATATTGGCCACATCGCATACACATAGCTCATCTTCAAGTGTGAGCGCATAGGCAATTTTCATGCGCGTTTCATCGGACAAAGCTTTAAATATCTTAGTCACCTCAAAAATATTGCTTTTTTCAATTAAGGGCTGCAATCTTGTCGTTTTATGATCATCAACGCAAGTTACTTCGCAAATATCACGATCCTTCATTCCATCACCTCATACATTCAAATCTTTATTTGATTCTATGATATTCAAATGGATATTTGAATGTCAAATAAAATTTATATTTTATGAAAAAAATAACTCCTTCTTTATTAAGGAGAAGGAGTTGGGATTGTATTATTGAGGCTGTGTTAAAGTAAATATAGATATTGGCACTCTGTTGATTTGCGCGGAAGGCACGAAGACTCCTGCGGGAGGACGGGGCAGGGGAGACCCCGCAGGCGCTAAAGTGCCGAGGAGGCTTCCCGGACCGCCCGCGGAAAGCGAAGTGCCTGGAGCGCAAATCAACAGACATATATTAACACAGCCATTATTGAATTGGATTTGGCGATTCTGCTTCTTCGAGTGCTTGGGCAGAGTGTCTGCGAATGGACAAAGCCAATTCAGCAATGAAATATAAAATAACTGCAGGCCATATCCATGTCCACAACAGTTCAGCAGAATCATAAAAAGAAACCACAGCAGGATGAACCCACTTAATACAAGCGTAGGATAGCAGGATCCAACAAAGTGAAAATGGCAGACAAATATGTCCGTGTATTTGCATCGGCATATTTGAGTAGTCCCACCATTGACGTTGAAAAAACTTTAGAAGTAAGACACCGCTGATATACTCTATCAAGGTAGGAATGAAAAAACATAACAAAAGAACAATACCCCAATTTGTTTCAGGACCTATTAAATAAACCAAGATTACAGGGGCAAAACCATACATAGGCTTAAACGGTCCATGAAAAAAATTCGGTTTAAAAAATTTTCGGTTTGTAAAGTAATTATAGCTATTTTCTAACAGCCACCCCATCAATGAATACATGGTAAAATAAAATACAAGCGCTGAAACTGCCTCAAAATTAAACGTTGTGGGAGCGTAAAAATCTAAGTAACTAACCATATGGCTAAACCACCTTTCTTGGATAGGAATTTCCCACTTTAGGTTTAGCTCTCCAGTCTCCAAATATACAGAAAATAGAAGTTTTAGAATCCCTTTAATAAAGAAAATAAGCCAAAGGAGTTATCCTTTGACTTCATTCACTACCCAATTTTTTCATCATACTTTTTCTGATCCTGTACAAATAGAATACCTAACTCATAATGGTCTCCTTCATACAAAGCGCGTTGAACAAAACGGACCTCGCCATTAATGTCTAAAACCTCGAGCTTACAATGGGCACGATTTTTTTGTAACGCTTCATAAAAAACTTGTTCATCCCGAATAGTAACACCATTTACTTTTGAAATTAACTCTCCTACTTGAAGTCCCATTTTGTCAGCAGGTGATTCGGGGATAATCCCGATAATCATTAAGCCATTGTTTTTCTTAGAAAAATAAAAAGGTAAATTGTCATCCTTCAATCGCTGCATTAAGGAAATGAGTTCACGGGCAATTATCGCCAGGGCTGCTGATCCAATAGAGATAAGCGGATACCAATAGCCGATAACAGACAGTATCAAGGTTACAATTCCCAATGCGATTACTTTACGACCATGCAGCTGAATCGATTGTTTAGGCAGCAAGCCTTGGATATGCTGGTTAAAACCAACTGCAAACGGAACAAGGATCAGCGAGTATGACTCTGCTCCAATATGAAAGATGGGCCAGAACGATAACGGCAGTGTTAGGACATCTCCTGGGATGAGCAGAAATACAGGAAGCAGCCAGAGTCGCTTCACTTCATGTGCACCTACATTCTGCCCGCGCTTGCTCCTAACCAGTTTGGGAGAGGTTCCTTTGACTGCATTCCTGCTAATAAGAATCCCTTCTGAAATTAATAAGAGCGCCAATAAGACCACTATCGAAGGATAGACCTTTTCATCTATACTTTGAAAGGCATCTTTAAAAAACGGGACATTCCATCCGTATTCAGCAATTAATATGACTCCGAAAAATGCGGCACCTACCGTGTAAACTGGCGACATTAATCGTATATTAGTTGTAAAACTCCATAATAGCGTAAAGACAACGATAAGAAGAATGGCTGCAAATGGAACGCTAAGACCAGAGGTAACTGTGACGATGGATAGCACAAGACCCAAGATTAAACCTAATGGGAACAACTGTCGAAGTTCAAAATAAGCATCAAAGGTCCTCGTATGGAAATTTTTACGCTCCCGTTTAACTCTTAATACACCCAGTATTCCGGAAAGGAAAATGAGATAGTAAAAAACTGGATGAAGAAAGAGTCTTCCTGTCCCCTTTAACAGCTCAAACAGCCATAATTGCACCAATTTTGCCACCTGCCTCTATCATAAATTCTATTAATCTAGCTCTAATGATTATTTTACCAAAATGGAGGAATAAAACCTATTGCTAGTTTCTTGAAAAAACAATAAAATGTCGAAACTTCTAGAAAAAAGGAGTTTATCTAATGTAATTCAATGTGTATGCATGTTTATTCTTTCGACTTCAACAATATTTCCACGGAAATCTCGACATCATCCACTAGACTTTTAGTCTTTTTTGTCGCAAAGAAAAACAGAGGCGGGATGCCTCTGTTCATTTGTTTATTTTGAGATTAATCTCAAAGCAGTTTGCAGCTGAATATCATTTTTCTCTTTTTTCATTTCCTTTATTGCTTCTTCTTCAAGCTTTGCAGCGGTTTTTGTATCAATTTTCCCTGTAGGCTGCATTTTATGATTCTGCTGGAAGGCTTTAACCGCTGTCTTTGTTTCAGAACTGAAATAACCATCTGTTCGTCCCGGTGCAAACCCTAATGCATCTAAGATTTCTTGTGCATTTTTGACCTGCTCGCTGTTCATATCCTCTTGAAGCGGTTCTTCAATTTGAAGCGGATGCGTATCATAGATGGCTGGTTGTTTCACGTCTACGTCCGGTTTTATCCCCTTTTTGTGAATCCAGTTGCCATCCGGTGTCAGCCATTTATATAGAGTCAGCTTTATATTGCTGCCATCTCCCATCGGAACAGCCTGTTGAACGGTTCCTTTACCAAAAGTTGTTTCCCCGACTAATTGGTATCCAGCCGCTTCTTGTAAAGCACCAGCTAATATTTCAGAGGCTGAAGCACTGCCTTTGTTGATTAAGACAGCTACGGGGTATTTCTTTTTCTCTGTAAGATTAGAGAAGTGGCGTTCCTTTTCCCCATTTCTTTGCTCTATTTGAATAAATGGCTTTTCCTTTGTAACAAACTCTTTTAAAATATCCTCTACACTAACAAGCAATCCCCCAGGGTTTCCACGGACATCTATGATAAGTCCTTCTATATCTTTCCCTTCTAAACTACTCAGTTCCTTTTTAAAATCAGCGGCTGTCTCTTTTGAGAACGAGGTAATTTCGATGTAACCAATATTTTTCCCATCTTGTTTTTTCACGGAGGCATGAACAGTCTCGAGTGGAATTTCATCACGTGTGACTTCAATGGTAAGAGGTTCCTTTAAGCTCTTCCGTTCGACCTCTAACTTTACTTTTGTTCCCTTCTTACCGCGTATTTTTAATGTCGCCTTGTTGAGGTCCAGTCCTTCTACACTCTTGCCGTCAATCTTTAAAATTTCATCATTTGGCTTTAACCCTGCTTTTTCCGCCGGTGAGTTTTTAAATGGAGAGATAATGACAATTTTCCCATCGACCATTCCCACTTCTGCCCCGATACCTTCAAACGAGGAATCTAAAGTCTGAGTAAATTGCTGTGCCGTTTCCTTGTTCATATAAACAGAATAAGGATCATCTAAGACGGTGAGCATTCCTTGAATAGCCCCTTCCACTAAGGTGTCACTATCTACCTTTTCCACATAACTGCTCAAAATTAGCTCATAGGCCTGATTAACCTTTGCAAGGTCCTCGATTTCTGCTTGACCTGTAACAACTGTTTCAGACTTTGTTAATGTTTGTTCAAGCGCTGTGTTTTTCTCTGTTGTATCCAGCCATTGCATTCCTGCATATGTGCCCCCCGCCCCTGTAAGAAGCGATCCAACCATCATTAGGGCAATCCATTTTCTGTTCATCCTGTTCCCCCTCATGTGCAGCGTCTATTGACTTTCATTATCGAAAAAAGTGTCTCTTTCCTGCCCGTTTATAAACTATTATGTAAGGTATGGACGAGTTATTCCTGTAAAAGTTTTAAGCAAAAAGAAAAGGAAGAAGCATGGCTTCTTCCTTTTTCCTATTATGGCATTGGTACAATTCCGACTGGATTGATCGCATTGCTCTTGCTCGCATTCCATTGGCCTCTATGGAGTTCAAAGTGTAAATGTTTCCCTTGTGAATCACCGGTATTACCCATAATACCAATTTGCTGACCCTTTTTAACAACTGCACCAGAGCTGACATTTCTCGTTTCCAAATGAGCAGAAACCGTAGTATAAGTTTGTCCATTAATAGAGTGGGCAATAAAAACAACATTCCCATAACTGCTAGAATAGTAGGATTGAATAACAACACCATCAGCAGCTGCCCAAACTGGTACATTTGCAGCACGATTAGCTATATCCACACCATAGTGGAATGAGCCCCATCTAGGAGCAAAACTTGATGTGAAGGTCCCATTCGCCGGCAATGTGAATGCCCCGCTAGAAACAGGTGCACTTGGTTGTGGTGCACTTGGTTGTGGCGAAGTACTACCTCCTCCACCGTTACCAGACCCAGCGTTATTATTTGCAGCAGCTGCTGCGGCTGCGGCTTGTGCGGCTGCAGCTGCCGCTGCTTCTTCCTGATGTTTCTGTTCAAGCGCAATGGCCTTTTGGAGGGCTGATGATTGGGCAGCAAGTAGTTGTGCCTCTTCCTGCAGCTCCATTTTGTGCTCGTGAATTTCTTCTTCTTGTTTCTCTAGAGAAGCTAGTAATCTATCCTTTTCAGCTCTTTGTGCATTCAATTGCTGTTTCATTTTTTCTAAATCATCCAGAATCGTTTGAACGCTTGCAAGCTCTACTTCTAGCTTAGCTTGATTTTCCTCTAAACTCTTTTTATCCGCTTCATGCTGTTTTAAGATATCCTGGTCGGCCTGCATAATTGTCGCAACCGCGCTCGCACGGTCAATAAAGTCACTAAAGTTTTGCGAACCCATTAAAACATCAATGTAACTAACCAACCCACCTGTTTCTTGATAGTTGCGGGCGCGTTCTTTTAAAAGCTCATTTCGCTTTTCAATCCGTTCCTTTGTAACTTTAATTTCTTCTTGAAGTCTTTTAATTTCTGCCTCTGTTTTCTCCAATTCAGCTGTCTTCTCACTGATTTTTCTATGAGTTTCATCAATAGAAAGATCAAGGCGTGTCATTTCTGCTTTCACATTTGACTGCTGTTCATTTAAACTATTAATCTGTTGGTCTGCATTATTTATAGTAGAATTTAATTCAGATTTCTCTTTTTCGATTTTATTTTGCTGATCTCTTAAACTTGAAAGGGAGGCAGCTTCAGCAAATCCCCCAAAAAAACTGGTCAACGTAATCGTTCCTGCAACTGCAAATGTTAGTATTGGTTTTTTCAAAGTCCAATTTCTCCTTCCCATTTATGTACATCTGAATCCATATCAGTAATCAGGAAGGACTGTACTCATTGCCCTTCCTGATGACAATTAATTTAAACCTTTAAGAACTTTCTAACTGACATTACACTGCCCCAGATTCCAATCAATCCTCCCATTAAAATAAGAACGCCAGATACCTGGTAGATAAATGGATTATAAGGGAGAATTTGAATAAAGTTCCCGACAAGCTTTGGTGCTAGATATTCATAAGCGTTATAGTAGGCAATTGAAATCAAGATAATTGGCAGGATAGCACCAAGGATACCAAGCCATAATCCTTCTAAGAAGAATGGCCATCTAATAAAATTGTTCGTTGCTCCTACCAATCTCATAATCTTAATTTCTCTACGTCTTGCAATGATGGTAATTTTAATAGTATTGGAAATAAGGAAAACTGCAGTGAAAAATAATCCAGCAATTAGTACAATTCCCACGTTGCGGCTAGCTTCTATAAAGTTAAATAACTTTTCAACTGTTCCCTTACCATAAACAGCCTTTGTAACATACTGTAGCTTTCCTATGGCTTTCGCTGCCTTCATTGTATCCTGTGGATTTTTCGTTTTTACGATAAATACATCATTTAGCGGATTGTCTTGTTCAAATAGTTTAAATGCTTGTCCATCCTCACCCATACTCTTAATGAGTTCTTGAAGTTCCTGCTCCTTGGATGAAAACTTTACACTCTGTACTTCTGGAATATTTTCAATCTCACTCTTTAATTTTTGCTGATCCTCTGGATTAGCAGCCACGTCGATGTGAACGCGAATTTGTACGTCCTCTTCGATCGTTTCGGCTACTCTATTTAGGTTCATCATAATAACGAAAAAGACACCGACTAAAATGAGTGTTACCGTTACGGCACTCACTGAGGCAAACGTCATCCAGCCATTCCTGCCAATACTCTTAAAGCTTTCACGCGCATGACGGCCAAGGGTTCTAATTTTCATAACCGTAATCACCTCTTTGTTCATCACGAGCGATTTTTCCAGCTTCAATCGCAATTACACGATGTTTAATTGTGTTGACGATTTCTCTATTATGGGTTGCCATGACAATCGTGGTACCCCTATTATTGATTTCCTCAAAAATACTCATGATTTCCCATGATGTCTCTGGATCAAGGTTACCTGTTGGCTCGTCCGCTATGACAATTTTAGGCGAGTTTACAATCGAACGCGCAATTGAAACACGTTGCTGCTCCCCTCCCGATAACTCTGTTGGAAGCATTCTAGCTTTATGCTTAAGGTTAACAAGGTCAAGGACTTCCATCACGCGCTTTTTTATGAATTTCGGCTGAGCTTCAATAACCTCAAGTGCAAAGGCTACATTCTCATAAACGGTTTTCGTTGGCAGCAGTTTAAAATCTTGGAACACAACACCAAGGTTGCGTCGGAATATAGGTACTTTTTTGTTCTTTATTTTTGCAACATTAACACCATTCATGGTAATCGTACCGGAGGTCGGAACCTCTTCACGATACATCATTTTAATGAAGGTTGATTTCCCTGCACCACTTGGACCCACCACATATACAAATTCGCCTTGATTAATCCGAACATCTATTCCATTTATCGCAGTAACCCCATTTGGGTACTTTTTAAACACATCTTGCATTTCTATCATTTAGATCACCTTTATCAGTTAGTTTCGAAACAATAAGATTCGACAATAACCTCTTATTTTCTTGCACAAAAACAAAATCCTAGACAAAATACTGCAGGATTTCGCACAATTTCATTATAACACTCTATACTGGTAAAAAAAGCGGTAAAAATATTACAGTTTCTTTTCAAAACATGCATAAATTGTTATTTATAACCTATATTTTTCGACAAAAGGTAATAATATCTTAATAAAGTCATAGATTAACAAAAATAAAAAAACGTTCTGTAAAAATCACAGAACGTTGAGGTAAATTACTTTTTCGCTGCCAACCACTCAGCAACCTTGTCTAAATCATCGCCTTCGATAAGGCCTGCAGGCATTCCGCCATTAGTACCATCCTTAATAATAGCGGCAATTTCATCTTTTGATTTGCTTGCTCCTACTGCTGTAAGCTCAGGCCCCATGCCTCCCTTTAGGTCACCGCCATGACAGCTTGAGCATTTTTGTGAATAAATTTTTTCAGCATCCCCAGCTGCGGCTGTGTCGCCACCAGCTTCATCATTGCCGCCGCCACAGGCAGCTAGACCCATAACAAGTGCAGATCCCAATAGCATCTTTAACAGCTTTTTCTTCATAACTACTCCCCCTTCAGAAGAAATTTCCATACAAGGAATAGTATAGCAGTATTACGCCCTTTTGAAACCTTCTCCCAACACTTCAGACGCATCCATAACGACGACAAATGCAGACGGGTCAAGGGATTTAACCAATTGTTTCAATTTTGTGAACTCACGCTGGTCGACGACGCACATAAGCACTGGACGCTCGTTGTCTGTAAACCCGCCATAAGCCGATAGTTTTGTGACTCCTCGGTCGATTTTATTCAATATCCCTTCTCTTACTTCTTCTTGCTTGTTGGTAATAATCATTGCGGTTTTTGATCTCCCAAAGCCTACTTGGACTAGATCTATCGTTTTGCTTGTTACATATAAGGCAATCAATGCATATAGGCCTCGTTCAATATCAAACACAAGAGCTGCAGAGAGGACAATGAGTCCATCAATTAGAACCACACTGGTACCAAGAGTAAGCCCAGTGTACTTCGTAATAATCTGAGCGGCTAAGTCGGTTCCACCGGTCGAGCCGTTCCCCCTAAAAACAATTCCTAGTCCAAGACCGACTACAATCCCGCCAAATAGTGCGCCAAGCAAGGCATCATTTGTCCAAGGGTCAATATTCTTTGTTAAGAAAACAACAAAAGGTAAGAATATTGTTCCAATTAGCGTCTTTACTCCAAACTGTTTTCCTAATAGAATTACTCCTGCAATGAACAAGGGAATATTAAAAGCCCATTGAACATATGCCGGCTCCCATCCAAATACACTTAATAAAATCGTACTTATGCCGCTTACGCCGCCTGACGCAATTTGATTTGGCAGAAGAAATACATTAAAGGCGAGCGCGATAACGGCGGATCCAACTAAAACGTTTATGTATTCTAAGGCACTTGCCAATCTTGGTGCCGGCTGACTGTTTCTTCTTTTATTCATACTGCGATTCCCCTCTATATTACCATTTTGCTATAATTTTCTTACTTAACCGAAGTGAGTATAGCATGGCATTAATTTGCTGTAAATGGCATTCAGATAACGCATTAAAGGGTTAAATTTTTATTAGTATTTGTCAATAAAATAATTTTCATAAGGGATTCTAAGAATACGATGATTTATTTTAATAATGGTATAATTGTCGAATAGCGGAGGTGATACAATGGAACAACAATTACTGAAAATGATGGAACAAATAAATAATCAGTTTGATAAAATGAATCAACAATTTGCTGCAATCGATAAAAGATTTGATGGTATGGATAGACGGTTTGATAGTATAGATAGACGTCTTGATAAGGTAGAGTCAAGAATAGAGTCCCTCCAAGAAACAGTCGAAAACAATGCTGTTGAGTTTAGAAGTTCTTTTAGACATATTGAAGAAAAACTAGGCCACCACGATAAAATGTTTGAATTGGTTTCTGGAGAATTGAACAATAAAAGGTGGTTGTAATTTATTTATAAAATCACACATACAATAAATTTCCTGCAAAATCCTCATTAATTCCACCAAGAGCGGTAAAAAAAATCCCAATAATGAAGCCTTTGCCGACTCAATGGGCAAAGGCTTTTTAAGTTTATTAAGAAATTCTCGAACGGAGGTACGCATCAATAAATGGGTCTAAGTCTCCATCCATAACTCCCTGAACGTTTCCGCTTTCGGTATTTGTACGGTGGTCCTTAACCATAGAATAAGGATGGAAAACATAGGAACGAATTTGACTTCCCCAGCCGATTTCCTTTTGTTCGCCGCGAATCTCCAACAGTTCTTTTTCTTGCTGTTCAATTTCGCGTTGATAAAGCTTGGCTTTTAGCATTTTCATCGCTGCTTCACGGTTCTTAATCTGCGAACGTTCCGATTGACATGTTACCACAACTCCTGTTGGTGTGTGGGTAATCCTCACGGCAGAATCCGTTGTATTGATATGCTGTCCGCCGGCACCGCTGGCACGATACGTATCTATTTTAAGATCCTCTGTACGGATATCAATTTGAATTTCATCATTAAATTCCGGCATGACCTCACACGAGACGAACGATGTATGACGGCGTCCTGAAGCATCGAACGGCGAAATCCGCACCAATCTGTGTACACCTTTTTCCGCTTTTAAATAACCGTAGGCATTGTGTCCTCTTATTGCCAAGGTTACACTTTTAATCCCCGCTTCATCGCCTGGAAGATAATCAAGTGTCTCTACCTTAAAGCCCTTTTTCTCAGCCCAGCGTGTATACATACGCAGCAGCATTGAGCCCCAGTCCTGTGATTCGGTTCCACCAGCTCCAGGATGCAGCTCTAAAATCGCATTATGTTTATCGTATTCTTCACTAAGAAGCAGTTGAAGTTCAAAATCATTGAGTCTTGAGGTTAGGTTTGTTAATTCTTCTTCCAACTCTGCTTGTAATTCCGCGTCACTTTCTTCTTTTACAAGCTCGTAGCTCACTTCTAGATTCTCAAATGTTTCATACATCTGGGTAAACTCATTAACCTGATCCTTTAGCGCATTGGCTTCACTGATGACAGTTTGGGCTGCCTGCTGGTCATTCCAGAAATCAGGATGAAGCATTTGATCATCAAGTTCAGCTATACGCGCTTCCTTATTTTCAAGGTCAAAGAGACCCCCTAAAGTCCGCTAAACGCTTAGCTGTTTTTTCTAGCTCATTTCGAATTTCTGCTAATTCCATTTTCTTCACCTCTATAAAAATTACGGTCAGTTTCTAGCTTATGTCCTGGTCGTACGATTGTTCCTTATTCATTATAGCCTGTAATAAGGAGAAATTTCAAAATTGATTACATATGACTACTCCAAGGGAGCATGTGGAAGACAGGAAAACTCAAATATCACCTTATTAGGTAAAATAGGTATTTATCTTCTGTGGATAACATTAGTAATCCACAGATATTACAGCGATATGGAAAATTCACATTGATATCTGTGTGGATAAATCAGATTATATACATAATATTAAAAATAATCATAAAATTTTATCCACATATCTACATATTAACAATACTTATCAACATTTACGAATGATTCCCAAACAAAAAACGAGAGGTCTTGATTCTCTCGTTTTTAAGAATTATTTTGATTATAAGTTATTTACTAACAAGGTAAGCAAAGTACTAAATACGATGGTTCCAAGCATGATACTTACATAAAGAATATTTTTCTTCATTTTTTTCTTACGAAGTGCTTCTTCCGGCGTAATCCAAAGACTTTTTGACATCAATATTTCTCCTTTGCATTGGTTCATTTATTCTTCACATAGATATACTGTTGTTTCCAACATACCGAAAGTAGAAATGATATATTAAAATAAAATATTTGTCTTTCAATCATTGATTTATATTGTAATTATACAATATCTTTTAATTTTTAGTATAGTATCACTTAATGTAAAAAAACTTACTTCATTATATTAAGAAATCAAATATTCATCCGCAAACATATTCCCAAAACAACGAAAACAGCTGATTTATAAGGAGAAATATCATTTATAATAACTACATAATGGAATAGATATAATTGGAATTATCATTATAATAAATATGTTTTATTTGTGAATTTCCTGTACTAAGCTTCGTATAAGCAGTAGAGTTTTTTCTTACTTGCTCTTTAAAGCTAAAGGATAAATCCGTTCCAAATTTTACTTATCCACATAAAAACGGGAAGACTGTTCCTCGCGTTTTTATTGCTCATTAGAGTTATCCTAGTCTAATGTGAAGATTAGTGAGTTCGGGTTAGCAACTTTTAATAGAAAAGGGGAGTTTTAAATGTCTCATTAAAAGTTAATTTATTATTTGAGATGCAACTATATATTTTTCATTACAAAAATTTTTAATCACACCTTATCACTAAATACCATCATGGTTTCTGCAAACGATACAAACTTTAGCAACTGATTTCCTGCAAATACCACCATGATAGATTTAAGTCAAATTCCAGCTAATAGTTACCATCTAATCCCACTTTCCTTGAGATATCATTAAAATCCTAGAAATAACAAATAGACCTATTTTAAAATTGATCTATTGACAACTTGCTGCTAGAAAAAAATTCGTTATTCTTTGTTAAGAACAATTAATTCTAAATAAAGAGTATTTCAATGGAACATAGAATAATGTAGAAGTTTGTCGAAGACATAATAGTTTTCGTATTCAATCACACCAATTATTTTTGCAGATTTACCATAATAATAGATATTTTTTCGGAAAGAGGAAGATCACCACATAAACAAATTCGTATTTAATTTCTCAACAAAAAAACGAGAGGTATTCCTCTCGTTTTTCCTAAGGATTTCTAACCCTTTTTGGAGCATGTGCTGCTTCACTAAAAGAATTGTTATTACTATGACATTCAGAACATGCTTGTATATTGTCTTTGTTATGGGCACTTCTTGCAGGGTTAATGGCTATCCCTGTTGTTTCATCGTAAATTGCCCTCCCGATTACACCGTAAATCGCTGTTTCTCCGTTATGGCATGCTATACAGAAGGCACGTTCCTTCGCCGCATCCCATTCACCAGTAGGTGCAACAAAAGTCTTAGGATTTTCATGACCTATTTGTACTTTTAAATTATAAACATTGTTCGAACCATGTGTATCATGACACTCTGCACATGGAATATGTCCTGCTAAAAAACTGCCATCTTGTGCTTTTATAATGTGCCCTGAGAAATTCTTCTCTTGTTCAGTGATTTCCCGATTAGGGAAGGACCCAGTACCATTTACTAATTCATATTGTTTCTTTATTGTTTCTGTCAAATTATTATAATAAATTTTAATGTCAGGAGTTAGGTCATATTTTTGTTTAAAATTAAGATTATGGCAGCGTAAACATAGCTCATAGTCTTCACTTATTCCTACTGCAGTATTCCATTTTTTATACTGGAAAATACGGTATTCCACTGCAGGATTTGCAATCCTTTCAGCACTATCTGATTCGTGACAGGATTCGCACATTTGTTCTTTGCTGCTAATTATGCCTGTTGGTTTAACCATATCTGGTTTAGCCGGGTCAGGTGGTAGATGAGTATAGATTATATGATCCTGGGTTAAGTTGGGATTTTGTTCTGACCACTCCAAATGCGGATTATGGCAGCTAGCACAGGAACTTCCACTCGGTTTCCCTTCAATGTTTACTGCAGCATTATGGGTATGTGTGCTTTCCATATTCTCAGACTTTGGAGCAACTGTACCGTCATGGCAAGCCATACAATAATCATCTACTGAAAAATTTTGTTGAGTTGTACCATCAGGATTTTTCCGGCCTATTAAACCTAGGCTGGAAGATACATGTGTACTGTGGCAATTTGCACATGTATTAACGTCATTCCCATAACTACCATGGGGGTTTGCGTGCTCCTCTCTTACTTCATCTGGGGGAGCACTAACAGTCGTGAAAGACCAAAATTTAGGGAAAGCAATATTTCCAGCCGAATCCATCAATCCCAATGGACTAACAAAGACTTGATATTTTTTACTTGTTAACAAATCTGCTGAAGGCGTAAAGGTAAGTTCCTTTGTTTCAGAATTATAAACTGTCACCCCTGGTACATTTATACCATTTTGCGATAGTTTAATACTATTTGATATTAATTGTTCATTTAAAGCAGTTGAATCTAAGACTGTTACTTTAATAGTAGTATTTATTGGAACTTGCGTCATGTCCTGTTTTGGATAAACATTTCTTGAAACAATAGGACGTGACTTATCCAATATGTACGAAACTTCTTTAACGGTACTAATGTTACCCGCTTTATCTGTTGATTTTACAAACACTGTATGGCTGCCATCAGCCATTTGCAAATCCTCATATTTCCAAACACCAGAACTATTTGCTGAAACAGACACCCATGTGCCAATTACTTGATTCTCAGCGTTTTTGGCACAATCCGTACAAATCTGAATGGTTGCATTTGCTTCTGATTTCCCCTCAATAACTTGAAAGTTTACATACTCCCCATTAGTTGGTTTCTCAATCGTAATTTCTGGAGGAGTTTTATCCAATGTTATTGTGACTATGTCTGATGTTGCTGTATTTGAGTCTAAATCAGTCGCAACAGCAAATATACTTTGGGTGCCTTCCTGGGATAATGCCGTTATTGTCCAGTTATTTCCTGTAACCCCATCAATTGAGCCAATAACACTTGAACCACTATAAAGGACAATAGCTGCTCCGGTTGTGAAATTTTCAACTGTACCAGCAACAGTAAAGGTAGTTTCATGAAGAAAATCACCCGTTTGTGGTGAAGTGATTGTTACTTTTGATTCTGTTACGGTTAATTCTTCGGCTTTAACAGGTGTGGTATTTAATAATTGATAGTATCCAACAAATTGGAAACATAAAATAAAAGTAATTAGTACATGTAACTTTGTTTTATGCAGGAGTCCTTTTTGCCTCATTTAGTCCCCCTCTTTTCTCCTTATTCCGTAATTACACAATGAAATGCTTACCTTTATTTTAATTGTATTGCGGAGAAGGTTCTAGTAAATACGACTATTATTCAATAAATATTCATATATAGAATGTAAAAATGTAGCAAATATCTTGGGAAATACTGAGGAAAGCACATTTTATTATTCCATTTTTTCTTAAACACTTTAACCCTAGCTTTACATTTATAGGGTAAACTGTAAAGTATAAGAATTGACAATTTGGTGTCAAAAATTTTACAATAGTAGTAATTAAATAAGGTGCTATGCATTAGCATAACACCCTATTTTCAGACATTTAATTTTTGCTAACAATTAGTTGCAGCTGATTGTTAGCTTATTTTTTTAGCGTTGGATTGTTTTTGTTGATCCGCCAAAGTCAACATCAGTTAACGGCATTCCGTTCGGATGATTCTCTGGACGGTTTGTGTTCTTGATTGTTGTAGCTTTAGAGCTATTATGACAAGCCCAACATACTGTCATATTAGTGAACTTCTTAAGTGCCGAAGATGGGTTAGTGTCAGTCATATAAGTTAGAGCAGCAGTTTTATCGCCCTCATACTTACCACCAGTAGCAGTTAAGTCAGCAACTGTATTACCCTCAGCATCCATCATGATTTCAGCATCAGTACCGTGAGCAAAGTGACAGCGTACACAGCTGTAGCTAGCGCTGTTAGTAGTGTGACGGAAAGATTTTTCAAATGTACCCGATTTTATTCCAGTACCAGTACTTGATTTTGCAAGATAGTCAACGTGACATGAAGCACAGTATTCAGACATTTTAACACCTTGACCTACGAAGTCTTTAGTAGTACCTGTATTATTAAGAGTCTTCTCAGTCCAATAGGCAGATTGGTTGTTTTTGTATATTTTTAATCCGTCAATATCTTGTACTACTTGAAGGTCCATATCAACAGTGTAAGCTAAAGATACTTGACCAACTAAAGAAGTAGAACCAGTTAAGATTTCGTTACCTTTTACAGTTTCAGCTTCGAAATACCCACCTTCGTTGTTGAAGTGAACATCAGCATTACCATACTCGATACGACCAGTTCCATGAGTTGGATGAGTATACGCTAAGTGAGTGAAGTGTGGAGTTCCGTGTGAACTATAACCATATAACATTGGAGTTGTAAGTTTAGTATTACCTTTGTAAAGGAATATTTTCTTACCAAATACGCCTGGCTCGATTTCATGAGTACCATCTTCTATTACTAAACCATAAGTGTTAGCAGCTGGCTTTGTAACAGAAGGCACTAGACCTTGAATTTGATTCCCACCAATGTTAACTCCGTTTTGCATGTTTATTGGAGTTGTAGCCATCCCGTTTGGATTGTAATGTAATAAACGGTCAGAGTAAGATCCGTGTGGAGCATGGCAGCTTGCACAGTTAAATGAAGCAGCCCAAGTACCAGTTCCATTTTTATTTCCACCTGGTGCAGCTTTTACTAAAACAGCGTCGTTTGATTGGTGAATACTCATGTTGTTTGCATGGCTACCACCGAAAGTACCAGCGCCGTCCAATGAAGCATTTTCGCCAGTTTCAAATACGTTATAGAATCCTAATGTACCATCATGACATGCAGCACATGTTTGGTATGTGGTATCAGCAAATAATAACTGCTTCCCCTTTGAAGTATGCGTTTGGTGACAGCTAGCACAAGAGTTTGTGTTATTTTGGTATTCTCCGTGAGTCTTGTGACCATCTACGTTTTTAATTACTTCCGCCTTTTCGCCTGTTGCAGGAGCACCAGTATCCGCTCCTGAACCAGTTTTGTTAGCGTTCTCTGCAGTTGGTTCAACAGTTCCTGGATCTAGTTCTACGTTATGATCCGGAGCAGTATCTACAAGATTTCCGTTGTTTGCTTCATCTGGTTGTGTGTTTGTTATAGTTGTGGCCGCAGATGCTGCTGCTACAAACATAAATACCATCATGAATGAAAACAACAAGCTTAAACTAATTTTTTTCAATCTAAAAACCTCCCAAGTAAATCTCTCTTTTTTCTCTCTGTTTTTTTTAGTGTTTTTATCCACTGAAGAAACTCGACTATCCCTACTTTTCTATACCACCCCCTTTAAAAAAAGATGATGTTTATATTTCACTTATTTGATTTTGTTTTAGTTGAATACGGAAACTCTTAGATTTAGAGTGTCAGTAATAAAGACATTGTCCTCTTCATCAATAAATAGTCCATTTGGTAAATAAAATTTGCCGTTTTCTTCACCCATTCCTCCGAATGTGAAGACTTCTTTTCCGTCTTTGTCGAAGCCATAAACCATGTGAGTTAGGTTACTAACAACATACATAATTCCCCGGCTGTCAATGCCAATTCCTCGTGGATTTACAAATACGGATTCTCCTTTACCATCTTTAGAACCATTAATGATTTTTACAAACTTCCCTGTTTTATCAAAGAGTTGGACACGTTGATTTCCTGTATCCATTACGTAAATATTTCCCTCACCGTCAGCGGTGATCCCGTTCGGCGCGATAAACTCACCTGGCTCCTTACCAGCTGTTCCAATTTCAAGGAGCAATTTACCTTTCATATCTAAAATAAATACCTTATTTGCTTGGATATCTGTAACATATACTTTTTCATCAATTATCCTTAATGCTGCTGGTGATGTAAGTTTTTTATCAGTCATAGTTTGCTGAGCAAAATACTCAATGAATTTACCTTTTTCATCATGAATTGAAATTTTACCGTTATACATATCAGCAACAAAGACTCGCCCTTTGTCATCCACCGAAATCCCATATGGGAATTTAAATTGACCTGGCTCGGTACCCTCCTCACCGAAGTGGTACAGGATATTTCCGGCATTATCAAATACAAGAACTCGCTTATTATTGGTATCTGTTACATACGTAAAAGATTTTGATGCAGCTACATCCATCGGTTTATCTAAGGAATTTTCAAAATCCCCAATTAGTTGGTGACTATACTTTGGTGCGCCATTTGGGTTAAGGACATCTACTAAACCTGTATCTACAGCTTTTGAATTATTGAGAAAGGTGAAGGTAAAAACGGCCGCGGTAATGAGTGCGATGAGCACCATACCTGAATAAACATTACGTCTTTTTATTGTCATCTTCATTCACCTTCAGTCTCAGTATCTTTGTCTTTTATGCGATCAAGTGCGACAACAGCGTCCTCAAAAAGAGGGTCATATGATAGTGCCTCTTTATAGATATCAATTGCCATTTTATAATCCTTTTTAGCTTCTGCTACCAAGCCAATTTGATAAATGATATCTGTGCTAGCTGGACTAAGTTGGTTTGCGGTTTCTAGTGATTTCATTGCTTCATCATACTTTTCCATATATCGATATGTGATACCTAATTGTACGTGTCCCTTAAAATCTTTTGGAGCGATTTTTACTGCTTTATCAAATGCTAGAAGAGCTTCATTATAACGTTCCTCTTCTATGAACACTAAACCCATATTATAATGAGCGTCATAGTAGTTTTTATCTTGCTCTAACACATATTCAAACTCTTTAATCGCATCTTCGTTATCACCTTTTAGGTAATAGGTATATCCTAAGATAATACGGTTTTCGAGATTTGCGGGATCTTTTCTTACCTGCTCTTTATAGTATTCTAGCTGTTCATTTACCCTTTTCATATCTACTTCATTCCAAAAGTAAAAGTGACCGAGAGCATACCCTGAGCCAGAAGTTATTACTAGTGTAAGTACCAGTAACAGGATACTTTGTATTAATGTAAATGTCTTTGGTTGCTTCTTCCTCTTAGCTGGTTTCCCCTCAACTTCTTGAGGTTGTTTTTCTGCTTCCATGTTAATTCACCTCTCGGAGTTTATTCATTATCTTTATGACTTCCATCTTTGTGACACTTTGCGCAAGTTTCTTCGACGTGACAAGTTAAACAAGTTTTATTAAACTTCTGATTTGCCGCCAGTTTGACTGGATGTCTGTCTTTCTGCCAGCCTTTGTGTGAGCTTGGATGGCATGAAGCACATTGAACCTGCGTAACAGGTGAATCACTTAAAATTCGGTTGTCATGACATGTAAGACAAGTTTTTGTATCCTCTGATAGACGACCGTGCTCTGTTATAAACGAAGCACGTTTATGACTCGATGGTTTTTGTCCATGGCAGTCTTTACAGAATGTATTTGTTTTAGCATAGGTTTGAACTGTTACACTACTTGCTTCTGTATCATCTTCATTTTTCAAATACCGCTTGTAGCTGGGGTCTTCTTTAAATAAATCATACTCTACGGATGACATATATGAATGACACTTCTCACAAGTTTCAAGGTCTGAAGGCTTTATTTTCCCATGTCCGCCAGTTTTGAATTTTTCAGTTTTATGATCATCTGGAACCATTGTTGATTCATGACAGGCCGTACAGTCAAGTGGAGCATTTTGTAATTTATGACAATTCATACATGTATCCATTTGAGGCCGTATGTATTTTGTGTCACTCATTATATGTGCCCCTAGTTTTTCATTCCATTTTCCATAGTCACTTTTATAGGTAACTTTTCGATCAGAAATTTCACCATGCGCAGTACCACTATGACATTGTACACACTCAATTCCTTCTGTCTTATGTTTATCATGTGGGATGATTAAATCCCCAGAAGGAGTGACTCCTCGAGCATTCATATTGTGACACCTTTCGCATGCTTCATCCGGTATCAGGTTCGGCATTTTGATTGGAGCAATATATGAGTCTGTCTGCTTTTTATAAAATTCAACAACACCATTTGCTTGAGCTTTGGCATAATTTTTCGCACCTGGATCAACGTGACAGCTGACACAATCAACCTCACTATGACTTGAAGCCTTCAATGTATAATACTGTGGCTTCATCTCATGACAGGAGGAGCAGAACTCCTGACTTGAAGTCGTTTCTACTCCTATTAACCCTAATGAGAAAAATACAACGATAAACATTACTGCTACTGTTAAATATTTAAATAATTTGTAGCCTTTCCGGGGAGGGGGGGTTTGTTCAACTTGTTCCTCGTCCATACATCATCCCTCCTGTAATAACTTTATTTATTTCTTCACATCATCTTTAAAGCCAGTTCTGTGACAGTATTGGCAATATACATCTGTTGGTGCTTTAACATCTGTGGAATCAGCTTTTGGCTCTTCACGATCGTGACAGACAAAACATTCTGCTTTCATTTCAGGAGTTTGTGCTTTATCTGCGTGGGAAGTTAACCATACATCACTTTCTACGTGGCTTTCAGGGCGTTCACCGTGACAAGCGCTACAGAATTTGTTGATACGAGATTGTTCTCTTACAACGTTAATATTTGCTGTATATTTGTGTTCTTTATCTTCTTCCTTGACCTCAGCCATTTTCAACATTGACATTAGGTCTTCTTTCGGAATGTCCCTAATCCACTTAGAATCTTGGTGACAGTCAACACATGTGTCTAGCTCTTGAATGGCTGTACCTCCGTGGTCGCCGCCCCAGTTTGCGACTCTATGATTCTCTGGAACTTTTACACGTTGATGGCAAGTTTCACATGCCATAGAAAGCTTGACATCTTTTGTTTGCTTGCCAACCGCCTCTAAAATAATTGCTTGTGTTTTTTTGTCATGTGCAGCAACAGCTTCAGCTGCTTCTTCCTCTGTTCCCGCTTCATGTTTAACTGCATTTTTAGTTTCTTTTGTTTCCTCTTTCGCTGCCTCTTCTAAATGTTCTGGATTTGGCGGAACGAGGTAAGCTACGTCCTTCCATGGCTTTTCACCGTTATTCACTTTATCGTGACAGTCAATACATGTTCCCATGTTTGGTGCTAGGTATTTTTGTTCCATCATTTGCTCTGCAACTTCAGTTGTCCAGTGTCCGCGTACTTCTTCGGTATTGATACCGCGTGCTGCAATTTTCGCATGTGCTACACCGGAGTGACAGGCGATACATGGAACGCCTTCCTCAATATGTCCTTTGTGGTTAACAATTAAGTCTTTTGATGCAGTTACTAGACGGTTCTTCGAGTGACACTGTAAACAGTTTTCATCTGAAACTGCTTCATGCTCGGTTTGAACGATTTGTTCCGGTATACCCATTACATGGTGATAGACTTCCTTTAAGGAAATCACTTTGTGGGTCATCATGTTCACAAAGCCAGGTTTGATGTGGCACTGAACACAGGTGATTTCACTGTGTGCGCTTGCTGTAAAAGTTGAAACCTCTGGAGCCATTTCGTGACAGTTCGCACAAAAGGATGGCGAGTTCGTAAAGGAAAGAACTCCGTAACCTCCACCAAAAATAACAATAGACCCGATTAGGGCGACAAATAATGCTTTCCATCTTGTAACTGGATCCTTCCAGTCTATGTTTCTAACTTTCTGCCAAAGTCTACGAAAAAGTCCAGGCTTCTTTTTACTCTCTCTAGATTCGGGATTCTCTTTATTTTTCTTCCCCCAAAAAGCCACTTGACTCACCCTTCCCATTATTTATTTTTATCTCTCTATTTTTTAAGTTAACCTCTCTAATGGTAGTATCTAACATTGCAAAAGTATTTTCCAATGTACAATTTGTGAATATTTTTTCATACTGTTACCATGTAATCCACTTACTAAAAACAACATGTAAACATTGATAAATGAAGGTTTGATTACCAATATAAGCAAGTTGTAAACCTCTGTTAGGAATTTATAATTATACATAACCACGTATAATAATCTATCATTCACCATTTTTTCTCATGAAATATGAATGATAGGTGCATACAAAAACTTGACAATTTTGAAATAGGGGAATTAAGTGTAAGGATAGAATTCTATGATTCACTTTTTTGCAAATATGGCTAAAACGGTAACAATGTTGTCACTCTAATATGGAAGTGGTAAGATATAAAAGATATTTATCGATACTTTTGATAGGATTTTTTTGTATATAAAGCGAATTTCTAAATAAGAAAATCAGATATAAAGGAGCGTTTCATCATATGATGGGGATTTTAAATAAAGTGTTCGACCTTAATAAACGCGAGCTGAAACGGCTGGACAAAATGGCGAATCAAATTGAGGCTCTAGCCGCAGAAACAGAAAAATTAAGCGATGACCAGCTCCGTGAAAAAACAGAAGAGTTTAAGCTTCGCTATCAAAAAGGCGAAACGCTTGAGGATTTACTAGTTGAAGCCTTCGCAGTTGTTCGTGAAGGAGCACGCAGGGTACTAGGTTTATATCCATACCATGTTCAATTAATGGGGGGAATTTCTCTCCATGAAGGTAACATTTCGGAGATGAAGACAGGGGAAGGTAAAACATTAACGGCTACAATGCCAGTTTACTTAAATGCCATCTCAGGAAAAGGTGTGCACGTTGTTACTGTCAACGAATACTTGGCCAGCCGTGACGCCAACGAAATGGGACAATTATATCAATTTCTCGGGCTTACAGTAGGTTTAAATTTAAACAGCATGTCAAAGGAAGAAAAACAAGAGGCATATGCATGTGATATAACATACGGTACAAACAATGAGTTTGGCTTTGATTATCTGCGAGATAACATGGTCTTATATAAGGAACAAAAAGTACAGCGTCCTCTGTTCTATGCGGTCATTGACGAGGTTGACTCGATTCTAATTGATGAAGCTCGTACACCGCTGATTATCTCTGGTTCGGCACAAAAGTCGGCAGCTCTTTATATTCAAGCAAATGCGTTTGTTCGCACACTGACAAAGGACCAAGATTACACGTATGATGAAAAAACCAAAGGCGTTATGCTGACGGAAGATGGTATTAACAAGGCAGAGCGTGCTTTTGGGATAGAAAATCTATTTGATATTTCTCATGTAACATTAAACCATCATATTAACCAAGCCTTGAAGGCAAATGTCAGCATGCACTTAGATGTTGATTATGTTGTTCAAGATGGAGAAATTGTCATCGTTGACCAGTTTACCGGCCGTTTAATGAAGGGCCGTCGTTATAGTGAAGGTCTGCACCAAGCGATTGAAGCAAAAGAAGGCTTGGAAGTTCAAAATGAAAGCATGACTATGGCTACAATTACTTTCCAAAACTACTTCCGTATGTATGAAAAGCTTGCGGGTATGACTGGTACTGCGAAAACGGAAGAAGAAGAATTCCGTAACATTTATAATATGAACGTTATTGTGATTCCAACAAATAGACCAATCGCCCGTGATGACCGCCCAGATTTAATCTATGCTTCCATGGATGGCAAATTCCGTGCGGTTGTTGAGGATATTGCGGAGCGCAATAAAAAAGGACAGCCTGTTTTGGTTGGTACGGTAGCCATTGAAACATCCGAGCTTATTTCTAAGTATTTGCAGAAAAAAGGCATCAAACATAACGTCCTTAACGCGAAAAACCATGAACGCGAGGCAGAAATTATTGCTGAAGCAGGTCATAAAGGCTCTGTTACCATCGCGACAAACATGGCAGGACGTGGAACAGACATCAAACTTGGTGAAGGTGTTCTTGAATTAGGCGGTCTAGCTGTTATTGGTACAGAGCGTCATGAAAGCCGACGAATCGATAACCAGCTCCGTGGACGTTCCGGCCGTCAAGGAGATCCAGGGGTCACTCAGTTCTACCTGTCAATGGAAGATGAACTAATGCGCCGCTTTGGCTCTGACAACATGAAAGCGATGATGGAACGCCTTGGGATGGATGATTCTCAGCCAATTCAAAGTAAAATGGTTTCAAGAGCGGTTGAATCTGCCCAAAAACGTGTGGAGGGCAATAACTTTGATGCCCGTAAGCAGCTTTTACAATATGATGACGTTCTTCGCCAACAGCGTGAAATCATCTATACCCAGCGTGATGAAGTATTAGAATCAGAAAACCTGCGTGAGATCGTTGAAAAGATGATTCTTTCTACGATCCAGCGAAATGTTGAAGCGCATGCAAATAAGCATGAGGATGAAGAAGAATGGAATCTGCAGGGTATTATCGATTACGTAAATGCCAACCTGCTTCATGAAGGTGACATTACTGTCGAGCAATTAAAAGGTAAAGATCCTGAAGAAATGACAGAAGCCATTTTTGCTAAGGTGAAAGGACGTTATGATGAAAAAGAACAGATTCTTTCTCCAGAACAAATGCGCGAATTCGAAAAAGTTGTTACGCTGCGTGCAGTTGATAGCAAGTGGATCGATCATATTGACCAGATGGACCAACTTCGCCAAGGTATCCACCTTCGTGCGTATGGACAGATTGACCCTCTTCGTGAATACCAGCATGAAGGCTTCGCAATGTTTGAGGCAATGATTCTCTCCATTGAAGAAGAAGCTTCTATGTATATCATGAAGGCAGAGATCCGCAACAACCTTGAGCGTCAAGAGGTTGCAAAAGGACAGGCTGTTAATCCGAAAGAAGACGGAGAAGCAGTTAAGAAAAAGCCAAAAGTAAACCAGATCGACATCGGCCGTAATGATCCATGTTACTGTGGAAGCGGGAAGAAATATAAAAACTGTCATGGTGCAGGGAAATAAGAACATTAGAGGGACAGCAATTTGCTGTCCCTCTTTTAATTGTCGAGAAAGGTATATTTCCTCTTAGTCTGTGTTTTATAAAAATATTCTATTTGATCTTTGAGGAGTATGTGGATGCTCCTGACTAAAGGATTTGTCCTCAATCAGGCGGATTGAAGACTAATTGTACATCCTACTTAGAAGGATGTGTCCTCAAGAAGGGGGGTTGAGGACTAATCGTTCATCATACTCAGAAGGATGTGTCCTCAAGAAGGGGGGTTGAGGACTAATCGTACATCCTATCCAAAAGGATTTGTCCTCAAGCAAGGGGGTTGAGGACTAATCGTTCGTCCTATCCTGAAGGATATGTCCTCAACCAGGGGGATTGAGGACAAACCGGATGCTCTGCTAAAAAGATTTGTCCTTAATCTAGGTGATTTAACGGCACCTATAGTAGAAATCGCTGCGGATTGTGATAGTTTAAAAATTAACGGCTGTCGAGACTATCACGATAGCCTAGAAAGGGACAGCAATTTGCTGTCCCTCTTTCATTTATAGTGAAACGTTTTTATCAGAATTGTAATTAGTGTCTTTACCAACATATTTAAATACATTGACCATAAATAAGATAACGCCGATTACCACTGCTAATGAACCAATGATGGTTGGCGGCAAGGCTGCGGAAACACCCAAAACTTGCAGTGCAATTCCTCCGAGCATGACCGGAACCCCAATATTGTGTAACCAGAATTGTGTTTTAGCAAGCTTTGAATTTGCAGCATTTGGATAAAAGTGATAAATAAGTCCGAATAATGCCATGGATACCCAGCCAAGTAAATTAACATGCGCATGAACGGATGTGTATCGGAAATCATGAATAATTCCCATCGTAAGACCGGCCAAAACCCCAATTGTAAAATAAACACTTGCTATTTTTAAATAAGCCCTTCCCACTTTGTACCTACCTCCTTAGTTAAAAATTCACGACTATTATACTATATTTCAAGAAAATAACAATATTACCAATATATAAATAGTATTTTTGACATTGAAAAAACCTCCTAGAAAAGTAGGAGGTGATCAGATTATGACTTTTTCATAAAATCAAGAACTTCTAGGTCAATGAACCCTGAACTCTGTTCTCTCATTTCAAAGTTTTCGGTATGTATATAGGCGGTTAGCGCTTTAAAAATCTCCTCATCGCTCGGTGCCTCATTGCTTAAATAGGACAACCTATTCAAATGATGAACTAATTCGTTCTTAATATCCCCTTCAATAGCAGCGATCCGCTCAGACTTTGATGGAGCAAAATACAATTGCTGCAATTGATAAATTCGAATTAATTCTTTAATAGGATCGGGATGGTCATCAACTCTTAGATCAATATAACGATCATTAAAACCGCCATAACCGCCTTTATCCTTTACGATATACAGTGCAGCAGACTGCTTTCCCCTGCTGTCCCCTCCAGGTTCTTGACCAGCATCTAATGCAGCCAACAATCTTTCTGCAAGAGACCCGCTCGTTTCCGTAAATACCTTTGCCATAGCTTGCACTGTTTCTTCATCCACTAAAATATTCCCCTGCGCCGCGAAATGGGTGCCTGTCACCCCGCCTGCCCAATCGTAACACTCTTTTCCTGTAAATGTTGCTGGGCTGCCAGTTGCGTCAATCAGCCCAACCTGACGCATTTCTTTTTCAGGGTCCTCCGCTAATAACAGTTCGAGCGTTTCCTCTGCTGATTTTCCCTGCTCCATTAATTCAAGTGCTTTTGGGCCATATGCGGTATTGGCATAAGATTGGGTTGCTACTGCCCCTGCACCCGCCTTAGCCCAAGGTACCACTGCACCCACTCCTAAAAATTTTGACTGAACGGCAATACCCCATTCTTTTTCGATTGGATCATAGCCCACAATTGAAAAGGTCATTAGAAATCCTCCTGGAAAAAGTAGATTATATGTAAACGCTTTATTATTTAATAATATAAAATATTAGAATAATAGAACATGTAAAAAACGCAGCTCCAAAATGCCCGGAACTGCGTTATGTTTTTAATTAATGTGTTTCAATTAAGCCGTAACGGCCATCTTTTCGCTTATAAACTACGTTTGTACGGTTCGTATCAGAGTTATTGAACACATAGAAGTTGTGTCCTAATAGATTCATTTGAAGAATTGCTTCTTCACTGTCCATTGGCTTAAGATCAAACCGCTTTGTACGGACTAGTTCTAAATCATCTTCATCTTGCTCCAGGACTTCTGTGTTTTCAGAAGTTGCAAACGTAACCGGAAAATCGCCTTTTTCACGGAATTTACGATTTACCTTTGTTTTATGCTTACGGATTTGACGCTCAAGCTTGTCTGAGATTAGGTCAATGCCTGCATACATATCAACATTTGTTTCTTCTGCTCGAAGAACCAAGTTTGGAAGCGGGATGGTAACCTCTACTTTTGAAGTTTTATCTTGATTGAATCGTAAATTCACATTTACCTTTGCATCAGGTGCTTCTGTGAAATACCTTTCCAATTTAGAAATTTTCTTTTCAACGTACTCTCTAATTGCTGGAGTTACCTCAATGTTTTCACCACGAACGTTATAATTCATTAGTGGACTCCTCCTTTATATTCCTATGTATTACATTTCTATTTTACCCTTTCAATATCCTGCTAAAACGGAATAAATATTTTGTCGAAATTTTGACAAAAACAAAGGGAAAATAGTGACAACCTATCCATGACATCTTTAAACCCTTTTAAAGTATCTTACATCTTTAGTCTATTATCATTAGGGACAATTTACCACATATATGTCTAATGAATAAAGTACTGAGATGAAAAGTGACTGGAGGAGTTATGCATGGAACAACAAGAAAGAAGAACACTCGCATGGCATGAAACCTTAGAACTTCATGAACTCGTAGCATTTCAATCTGTTGGCTTAATGAAGTTAAAGTTATCGTATCGAAAGGTTCCTGACCAAGAACTCAAGGAAATTTATAATAAATGCATTCATGATCTTGAACATAATCTTAGTGAGCTATTAAAGTTTTATCCTTCTGCCCCTGGTTACCCGGGCAGAGAGGACGATGAGGATTATCGTGAGGATGTTGGTTTTTATGCAGGTGACCTTCTAAGTCTTTCGAAAGCTTTAGTCCGGAATTTATCTGTTGCCATTACGGAAACAGCAACACCGGCATTGAGAAATGTGTTAACAAAACAATTAAACGCCGGCATTAAAGGACATGAGCGAATTTTTAATTATATGTACAAAAATGGACTATATCCTTCGTATGATTTAGGCCGCCTGCTGGGACTTGATATTCAAAATGCCCAAAAAGCTTTAAGGATGAAGTATAAATAAGGGTCATCTTGCGAGCGTTAAGGATTGCACTCTTTTCGCTCCCGATTCTACTAATAACTTTGCTGCATGCCTTAACGTGGAACCTGTGGTATAGATATCGTCGATTAGCAGGACACCTTTTCCTTTTATATCAATTTGAGGGTCGACTTGAAATACCTGTTGAATATGAATTCGTTCTAAACGAGACTTTTTCGATTGTTTTTCCGAATGAATCCGGGTAAGAGGCTTGGTTGGGGTAAAACCTGACTCAATCAGCAGTGCTTCGGCTTGATTAAAGCCGCGCTCATACAGACGCTCATGACTTAATGGAATTGGCACCATTATGTCCGGCTGTATTTTGTTAAGAACATCCTTTATTTTTTCAACAAAAATGAAAGCCAATACATAATCACCTCGATATTTAAAAGTTGCCATTACCTCTTTAAAAAAATCATTATATAGATAAATGGAGTGATTGGAATCAAGATAGCCGTTCCAATCGTCATCCTCCTCCCAGCGTTTACAGTCATGACACACATCTTTATGACGGAACCTTTCTTCCAAAAATTGAAACGGACGGCTGCATAGCCTGCATTGTTCTCCTTCAATTAATTCAAGTTTCCCTTCACAAGCTGGGCATATGGTCAGCTCTTTTTCTTCTGAAAAGATAGCCTTCCACCCCATTCTTGGCTGGATGAGTTCATGGCATATCAGGCATTGAGATTGAGAAAATAATTTCATACGTCGATCAGCCCCTTTCTTACACCCTCTTGATTCATTGTATTAATTTGTTTTCGTGCCTTCAGCATGTCCTCTGTTTTCCCATAATGAAAGAATGTTACTGCTCCATCAGGGAAATCCCTGCTCCTTCCTGCTCTTCCGGCAATTTGCACAAGTGCACTTTCTGTAAATATGTCATCTTCTGCACCAACGACTGCAACATCGATGTTGGGAAATGTTACACCCCGTTCTAAAATGGTTGTGGTTAGTAATAAAGGAATCTCTTTATTTCGCATTTTTTGAACCTTATTTTTACGGTTTGGATCCTCGGCATGGACAGCCTCAATCTTGGGGGATAATCTCCGGAGAATGGGGAGGGCTTTTTCCATTAAGTGAATGTGCGGAAAAAACAGTAACGCCTGCTTTTTATGGTCTAATCGATCCTTTACCCAAGTGAGAATATTTACAGGCAGCTTGTCTTTTTTTAATTGTTTTTGCCAATTTCCGCACCACTTGAAGTGAGGTACAGGGAGTGGGTATCGATGGAACCTGGCCGGGATGGTGGTGAAGTCTCTTTTACCAATCCTGCATTCTCTTTGCCATTTTTCATTAGGTGTGGCCGTTAGGTAAATCATTGCGGAGTCCGGCTTTCTTGCCTGTACGGCAGCAAATTGGAGCGAATCTTCTATTGTATAAGGAAACGCATCGACCTCATCCAAAATAATCGTATCGAAGGCGTGGTAAAACCGAAGCAGCTGATGGGTAGTTGCAATTGTTAACGGGGCATAAAGGTGCCGCTCCTCACTTCCGCCATATAGGGAGGCAACATTAATTTCAGGGAAAGCGGCTTTTAGCCTCGGTGTAAGTTCGAGGACTACATCAGTTCTGGGCGTAGCAACACAGACTCTCTTCTTAGATGCAAGAGCAGATTCGATTCCAGCAAAAAGAACCTCGGTTTTCCCCGCACCACAAACCGCCCATACGAGCAGCTCAGTCATGTTCTGTACTGCCTCCACTACTCTTTTGGAGGCGGTTTGCTGACCCGGTGATAACTGACCTTTCCACCCTAGTATGGTTTCAGGCAATTGATGCTCCGGGGCTGTTCCGTTCCAGCCTATTAAAGGAGTGCATGCACTGATTCTTCCCATCATCAGGCATTTACGGCAATAATAGCATATCTCTCCACACCTGGAACATGGAAAACGAGCAAACCAATTCTCTGCCTTGTTACCACACCGGGAGCAAATCGGTCGGTTTCGCTTATATTCAATTCCCTTACGGTAGGTAATATATCCATTTTCATAGTGATTTTGAATTTCTTCGATTGGGAATGGCAGGTCATCCAACAATAGCTGTTTTCCTGTAAGAAGCTTCTGGAGGTTGGGATTGTAGGAAAAATCAGGGTTTAAGGCTGGCTGTGGGATGGTTTGTATTTGAGAGATAGGAAGTGAGTGGTCACGCTCTATTTGGGGGACTAAACAATTGTCTTTTACAAGAAAACGCACGTAAACAGCACCCTTTCTTTTTTGTAAATTGCTTTTAAGAAAATTCAACATGAGTTGGCAAAATACCTGCTGCTTTGTCGAAAAATAATAAAAAGCCAGGTCTAGATAACATTGACCTGACTTCCACTCACATTTAACTTTTCATCCAGCCCAAACCCATGGCACCTTCTCCTAAATGAGTTCCAATAACCGGTCCAAAGTAGCTAATCGTGAATTCAACGTTTGGATACAAGGTTTCAAGCTCGGACTTCCATTCTAGTGCTTCTGCTTCACGGTTAGCGTGAATAATCGCCGCTTGGTAGTGCCCGCCGCTGGCAGCGTCTTCTCCTAACAAATCAACAATTCGTTTCATCGCTTTTTTCCGGGTGCGGATTTTCTCGAATGGTACAATGACCTTGTTCTCAAAATGAAGGAGGGGCTTCACTTGAAGCAGACTGCCGATAATCGCCTGCGCACTGGAAAGACGTCCGCCACGCTGTAAATGAGACAAGTCGTCCGCCATAAAATAGGCCCGTGCCGTTTTTTTCAAATCCATAAGACGGGACATAATTTTATCACCGTCCTCCCTATTTAAAGCCATTTTTGCAGCTTCAATCGCATATAACCCCTGTGGCATACAACTTACTTCTGAATCAAAAGGGTAGACCTTAATCGTGTCTACCATGGTACTAGCCGTTACAGCTCCTGCAAAGGTCCCGCTAATCCCGCTGGAAAGGTGGATAGAGATGACAGCATCGTAGTCTTTAGACAATTGCTCAAACAGCTCGACAAACTGACCGATTGGAGGCTGTGAGGTGGTCGGAAGTTCTTTTTCTTTTACCTGTTGGTAAAACTGTTCTGCAGTAATATCGACTTCTTCCTGATACACCTCGTTACCGAAGATAACATTTAACGGGATCATATGTATATTCCATTTATCGCGTATTTCTTTTGGTATGTAGGCGGTACTATCCGTAACAACTGCCGTTTTCATAATGGGAACCATCCTTAAATATATGTTTTTATCTATTCTAAATGAAAATGGTGCAAAATGCATTTTTTATAAAACAAGAGCACGCCCTCTAGTAGAGCGTGCCCCTTTTCATCTTTATCGAACTTCAACCCAGCCATTTTTGATGGCTACGACTACTGCTTGTGTACGGTCGTTGACGTTCATTTTTTGCAGGATATTACTAACATGGTTTTTAACCGTTTTTTCACTGATAAATAATGCTTCCCCAATTCCGCGGTTGCTCTTACCATCAGCCAGCATTTGCAGTACTTCACATTCGCGGCGAGTTAACAGGTGCAGCGGACGGCGTAATTCCAGGGTTTGAACAAATGCACCGCCGCCAGTACGTCCTGCTGTCAGCTTGCGATACTCATTTACTAAATTATGAGTTACCTTTGGATGCAGGTAACAGCCGCCTTCGGCTACTACTTTGACTGCCTCAATTAAGGCATCAGCATCCATTTCCTTTAGTAAGTACCCTCTAGCCCCAGTTTGCAGTGCATGAGTTACATAGTTCTCATCATCATGGATCGATAAAATGATAATTTTGGTATCTGGGAATTTCTCAGACAGCTCACGTGTGGCTTCGATTCCATTCACGTTCGGCATATTTATATCCATTATTACTACATCAGGATTATAGGCATTAACAATTGTTACCGCTTCGCTTCCGTCATCACCTTCGGCAACAACCTGAAAAGCTTTTTCGAACTCTAAAATTCGTTTAACCCCTTCTCTGAATAGCTGATGGTCATCGATAATCGCAATCTTCGTCATCATTTATTTCCCCTCCTGCTCCAATGTTCATGCATGTTATTTTCGTTTTAAGATGGTAATGGAACAACAATAAAAACAGCGGTTCCTTTTCCTATTTTAGATTCAAATGTTATATTTCCTTCAAGAAGCTCTACACGTTCCCGCATTCCAATCATTCCAAAAGATTCGGGCTTTTTTTGATTAATATCAAATCCGGAGCCGTTATCCTTTACTAGAACCGTTAATTCTTTTTTGGTCATTTCCAATCTGACTTTTATTTCACAAGCATTGGCATGCTTTAATGCATTTTGAACCGATTCTTGAATTAATCGAAATAGACCCACTTCATACTTAGGTGGAAGCCTTCGTTCTATACCAACTGGAATAAACTCAATTTTAGAGCGATTATGATATTCTTCGATGGTCTGTAAATATTTTCTGAGGGTAGGTACTAGGCCTAAATCATCAAGGGCCATCGGGCGAAGGTCATAAATAATTCTCCTGACCTCGTAGAGTGCGGAACGAACCATTTTTTTAAAGCTTCCAATCTCCTTAAAAGCTTCCTCAGGACCTTGCTCCTTGTAAACCCGATCCACTAAATCAGATCTCATAATAACATTTGCCAACATTTGCGCTGGGCCATCGTGAATTTCTCTAGACAGGCGTTTTCGCTCTTCTTCTTGGGCTTCAATGATTTTCAAGCCAAAGTCTTGTTTGGCTTTTGCATTCTGTAATTCTTCACCCATAAGCTTTAAGTCACTCATTAGATAATTCATGACTACCGAAATCTGAGAAATGAGCTGGTCAGCACGGTCAATCGTTTCGTCCAAACCCAGCAGCCGGCGCTCTAGGTCCGCTCGTTTATCCAATAGCTGTTTTTTATACTGCCAATTGATCGACAGGTCCATTTGAAGCTGATGCGCTTTTTCATAGGCTTCCCTGACCTCAGCTTCGCTGTATGTTTTAAAGTTCATACTTAACTCTGATAAGGTTAACCTCGCCTTAAGTACCAGTTCTTCCAGGCGTTCCTCTTCAGCATTCAGTTTCACCATCATATCTTTTATCATGCGTAATTCAGTTGTCATATTTTCGTAGTCTTTTCGGCATTGCTCACTTATTTGAAAGATATCACTTTTACTGCTCGTGACGGTTTCAATCATCTCTTCACGAATTTCATCAATCGATTTCACATTAATCTTCTGAATTTTCGCCATGCTCTCCTCCAGAGACCTTTTTTCTAGTTTAACGCGTATTGTAAGATTTTACTATCTCTATGCATTAAACCAAAAAATTTCCCAACTGTATAGTGCGTAAGTAGTATAATGTTTAATAGTAAAACTACTATTTTAAGAAAATTGATATTCACTATTTGAACATTATTTATTATAACACGGGAAAATTATTTCTATATTAAAGTTATATTACACCGAAGTTTTTTTTCATAGTAACAGAATAATGGAGGGAGAAACCATGCTATCTCGGTATCTTACAGTAAGGAAAGAAGTTTCACAACATGAAATAGTTATTCAAAAATCACGTTTTATTGCCCATATTAAGAGAGTAGAAAATGAAGGGGAAGCGCAAGAGTTTATCCAGGCATTAAAGAAAAAATATTGGGACGCCAATCATAATTGTTCCGCCTATTTAATAGGTGAAAATGACCAAATTCAAAAAGCGAATGATGATGGTGAACCCAGCGGGACTGCGGGCGTTCCGATTCTTGAAGTGCTGAAAAAAAAGAAACTGAAAGATACGGTGGTCGTAATTACCCGTTACTTTGGGGGTATTAAATTAGGTGCCGGCGGGTTAATCCGCGCCTATGGCAAAGCTACTTCAGAGGGATTAGAAACGGCAGGTATTGTGGAAAGAAGACTTGTCCAAGTTATCCATGTGATGATTGATTATACTTGGCTTGGGAAAGTTGAAAAAGAACTTCGGGAGTCAGAATACATTATAAAAGAAATTCATTATCTTGACATTGTTGAAGTGGAAGTTTACGTGAATGAAGACCAAGTGAGTACGTTTTTTGAATGGTTAACTGAACTTACAAATGGACAGGCCAGCCTTAAAAAAGGAGACACAGATTACTTGGAAGTTATACTCTAAAAAAAGTCACTGACTCAAATGCCACAGCCTGTGCCATCTTGAGTCAGTGACTTTTTATGATCGATCCTTAGCCGTCCTAATTCCAAATAAACGTAAAATTTTTAGTAAAGGATGAAAGTTGTTCCCCATCAAACCAATTTTTTCAGCAATAAATTCCATTAATAAAATAAGCAGGCAGATTAAGAAGAGGGAGATGCCAATTCTCGCCTGGGAATAGATAACAGCAACAAGTCCGAAGAAGGCCGCCATTGCATAAATCAATAGCACTGTTTGCCTGTGAGAATAACCCAGCCTGAGCAGACAGTGATGTAGATGAGATTTATCAGGGGCTGATAACGGCTGTTTATTAATAATTCTCCGCATGATGGCAAAAAAAGTATCAGAGATAGGTACACCAAGGATAATTACTGGAATGATAAAAGAAATGAACGTTACGTTTTTGTATCCTAACAAGGAGAGAACCGAAATAATAAATCCTAAAAATAACGCGCCTGTATCTCCCATAAAAATACTTGCAGGATGGAAATTGTAGAAGAGGAAACCCAATGTTCCCATTAAGACAATCGTACCGACTGCAACTACATATAAATTTCCTTGGATTAGTGCCATACCTGAAATGGTCACCAAGGCAATTGAGGACACACCTGCCGCTAATCCATCCAGCCCGTCAATTAGGTTGATAGCATTGGTGATCCCAACAATCCACAGCAATGTAAAGGGAATGCTCAAGTAACCAAGTTCCAACTGTCCTCCAAAAGGGAGATTAACAAAAATCACTTGCAGGTCACCTAAGAAAACCACCGTAAGTGCCGCTAAGAATTGACCAATGAACTTGTACTTTGCGGAAAGCTCAAATAAATCATCACAAATTCCTGTAATAATAATGATAGTACTTCCTAATAAAATGGCTATTGACGCTGGGTTTATTGGCTTTAAAATCATAATTCCTACAATAAAACTAATAAAAATGGCTAAACCGCCGAGCCTTGGCATAGTCGATTGATGAACCTTGCGCTGATTAGGCTTGTCCGTTGCTCCAATCAAGACAGCTAATTTTTTTATAAGTGGAGTAATAAGGATGGATATGATAAAACATATTATCAAGGTAAAAAAAAGCATTGTGAACCTCCTCGATAGTATCATATCCATAAAAGTAATTTCGAAAACGGAGATTGGACAGTAAAAAATAGGAAATCTTCATAACCAAAAAAGAAAAAGTCTAAACTCTGTTTAGACTAGGTGTTCATCAATGAAGCATTATTGTCTCCATTCCGCAGCTTGTTCGCGAGTCAGTATCCTCATATTGCTATCGAATTTAGAGATAGAAGCAGTGGCTTCTCTATAATTTGCCATACCGGTATCAAATGGGCCGATTAAAAAGAGAATGGAACCATCCCGCCCTCGCTTAGTATCATAATTATGACCTGTCTTAACAAGATAATTATGAATTTCCAACAAAGCAGGACCAGCATAACCACCAGTATCGATATAACGTATGATGTTTGTCGGCTGGATTACAGCTTGGTTCTTTCTCTTTAAATTGAACTTTGTAACAATTGTGTCGGCAAAAGCTCGACCGACTGTTGCACGATATTGGTTCTTTCTCTTTAAATTGAACTTTGTAACAATTGCGTCGGCAATAGCTCGACCGACTGTTGCACGATATTGATTCGTTTTCATTAACGCTAATTCTTCAGTATTTGTCATAAATCCTCCCTCAATGAGAAGGCTATCTGCATTTGTTGCACGTAAAATTTGAAAATCCGCTTCCTTCAGTCCACGGTTTCTACGATTGGTGCGGTTAACCACATAGTTATGAATATGCAGCGCTATATCTCGGTTTAATGCTGAAGCTGACGGATGAACGAAGGTTTCAATTCCGTTGGCTGATGGTGCGGCAGCATTGCCATGTACGGAGATATGGAGATGTGCCCCCCATTGATTGACACGATTAGCCCGTTCAGTCAACGGGACATCTACTCTGCCGGAAGGATCGTCTACACGTAATTGTTCAACATTCTCGTAATGTGACAGAGCTTCCATGGCATAGTCAACTACACCATCGTTAAAGTCCCATTCATACATTGAGTTGTCAAGCGCACGTTTTCCGGGTGTAACACCGAAGCCAGCATGTCCTGCATCCCAAGAAATTTTTAACATTACTTATCCTCTCCTTTGGTATAGTAAATGAACAATTGTTCATTTTGGTGTAGGAAAATAAGCAAAAATTTCCGTATAGATATATACTCTCTCAGAACAACAGGTATAAAAAAAGCCTAAAACAATGTTTTAGGCTTTTTTTATAAAAATTATCTATCTTTTACATTAATTGGTCTGAGACCTTTAATTAGCTTTAAAAGGGGTTTATAGTCTTCACGAATAAGCCCTATACTCTCAACAACTAATTCTATCGTAATTAAAAGTGCTAAAATGACAATGATAGAACCCCAAACAGTTGATTGGGAAAAAATAAATGCAGCTAACCCAAACAGTGCAGCCATCGCATAAATTAATAAAACCGTTTGACGATGTGTAAATCCTATTTTCAACAAGCAGTGATGAAGATGTGATTTATCTGGTGCTGATAATGGCTGTTTGTTAACAAGACGGCGGATAATCGCAAAGAATGTATCAGATATTGGCACGCCTAGAATAATAACTGGGATAATCAATGAGATAAATGTAATATTTTTATATCCAAGCAAGGACAATACGGCAATCATATATCCTAAAAACAGGGCTCCCGTATCACCCATAAAGATTTTTGCAGGGTGAAAATTGTAGAAGAGGAAACCAATGGTGCTAGCAGCCACAATTAGGGCCATAATGGTAACATATTGGTTACCCATTACCATGGACATTCCTGCGATAGATAATAATCCAATCGTCGAAACGCCGCCAGCTAAACCATCTAAACCGTCAATAAGATTAATAGCATTTGTAATTCCGATAATCCAAATCATCGTAATGGGAATACTTAAATAACCGAAGTCAATGATACCGCCGAAAGGCAAGTTGATAAATTCTACCTGCAAACCGCCATAGACCACAACAACTGCAGCAGCAGCTACTTGGCCAAGCAGTTTAATCCTCGGAGAAATTTCCTTCACATCATCTACCATACCAGTTAGGATGATAATGAAACTCCCGATAATAATCGACCAGTGAAATTCTCCATACATTAAGTAATTAGGCTTGCTAATGAGTGTTCCAATGATAAAGCTAAGAAATATAGCTAATCCTCCAAGTCGAGGCATAATACGTGAATGGACTTTTCTTTGATTTGGTTTATCCGTTGCTCCTATTTTAAATGCTAATTTCTTTACTAGCGGTGTCAGTAGAATGGACGCAAAAAAACAGATAGCTAGAGTAATATAAAGCATATGCCCCTCCAAGTTTTACGTATCAATGGTTTTTTTATTTATTTAGTAGTTTGATTGTCACCGATTTTACGTTATCCTAATGGATTATAGCATAGTCCATTATAGAAATAAACTAGGTTATACGACAATTTATTTGACTTTAATAGGATTGAAATATAAATGAAATACCGTAAAACTAATATAATAGGAATGAAAGCGAATTCTTAAAGTAATATAAAACTTCACGGATATGACAAATAACTACATTTATTTTGATTTCTCCACTGTTATAGACGGTAAAGGATTTAATAAGGTTACATAAATGTTCCCTTTTGCACAAAAAAAAAACCCCTTTCTTTAAGAAAAGGGCATGACAACGAAAATACATTTATGCGTTTGACTCTTCTAAATAAGCCGATAGTGCTTCTTTCCAATCGCGAAGAGGTTTAAGATCCTCCTGTTCAATCCTTTTCTTACTTAAGACTGAATATTTAGGCCGCGCTGCAGGACGCGGAAATTGGTCTGTCGTTAATGGATTAACCATTACATCCATTTCCGCCTGTTTGAATATCTCTACTGCAAATTCATACCATGAGCAAATACCGCTGTTGGTAGCATGGTACACTCCATACTTATCTGTTTCCATTAGTTCCACCATGAATTGTGCAAGGTCGACTGTATAGGTTGGTGAACCAACCTGATCATGTACTACACCGACTTCACCACGTTCTTTGCCAAGACGGATCATCGTTTTAACAAAATTATTACCATGAATTCCGAACACCCATGCCGTACGAACGATAAAGAATGCATCCAAGTGTTTTTGTAAAAGCTGTTCACCAGCAAGCTTCGTTCGTCCATAAGCACCTAGGGGCTTCGTTGGCTCATCCACTTCGTAGGGCTCATTTGCACTGCCATCGAAAACGTAATCCGTACTAACATAAAGCATTTTTGCACCAATTTGTTTGGCTGCCTTTGCCAAATATTCCGTACCCGCTGCATTGACTGCGTAAGCTGCATCTTCATTTTCTTCTGCAGCATCCACATTTGTGTAGGCTGCACAGTGAAGAATGACATCAGGCTTTAACTCACTGATATAAGTCAATACATCGTTTTCAACCGTTATGTCTAATTGCTGCCGGTCTGCTCCAAACGCTTGATGATTCTTTTTCTCGAGTTCTAAAAGAACATCCTTTCCCAGCTGACCCGCAGCACCTGTTACAACAACCCTCATTACTCTACCCCTAATCTGCCGCCATACTGGGATTTCACATAATCCTGGTATTCACCAGAGATGATGTTTTCCCACCACTCACGATTATTCAGATACCAATTAATGGTTTGTTCAATTCCAGTATCGAAGTTATATTTCGGTGACCAGCCAAGCTCAGTACGAAGCTTCGTTGCATCAATTGCATAACGGCGGTCATGACCAGGTCTGTCTTTAACAAACTTCATTAGAGACTCAGGTTTGTTTAAATGCTTAAGGATCGTTTTCACGATCTCTATGTTTGTACGTTCATTGTTGCCGCCGACATTGTACACTTCACCATTACGGCCTTTGTGAAGTACAAGATCAATCGCTTGGCAGTGATCTTCCACATGGAGCCAATCACGAATGTTCAAGCCATCTCCATAAATCGGCAGTTCCTTATCATGTAATGCATTGATAATCATTAATGGAATAAGCTTTTCTGGGAAATGGTAAGGACCATAGTTATTTGAGCATCGTGTAATATTTACAGGAAGCCCAAACGTTTCATGGTAAGCACGTACAAGCAAGTCAGCCCCTGCTTTACTAGCACTATATGGACTGTTTGCTGCTAATGGAGTATCTTCAGTGAAATAACCCGTTTCACCTAACGTTCCATATACTTCATCTGTTGAAACTTGAAGATATTTTGTCACACCAAATGTTTTTGCGGCATCCAATAACGCCAATGTTCCTTGAATATTTGTCTGAACAAAAATTCCAGGATCCGTAATGCTGCGATCAACGTGTGACTCTGCTGCAAAATTCAGCACATAATCAAATTTCTCTTCTTGAAAAAGACCATTAATAAATTCCCGGTCAGCAATGTCACCACGAACAAATTTATAGTTCGCTGCATTTTCAATATCTTTAAGATTCTCAAGATTTCCCGCATATGTTAACAGGTCAAGGTTAACTATGTTGTATTCAGGGTATTTATTTACCATATAACGGACAAAATTACTTCCAATAAAGCCTGCTCCGCCTGTAACTAATAACTTCATATTTGCTTTTGCCTCCTATTTCTCGTACACAAAATTTAGATGGGTAGCTTCACGTAATGTCGGGTGCTTCGTATCTTTATCAGAAAGAATTGGATTAGCAGCCGGCCAATCAATACCTAATTCGGGGTCATTCCAAAGTATACCGCCATCGTGCTCAGGAGAATAATATTCATCTACCTTGTAAGCAACAGTAGTATCTGGAACGATTGTGCAAAAGCCGTGAGCAAATCCCTTTGGAACGACAAGCTGACGCTTATTATATTCGCTTAAAATTACACCTACCCATTGCCCGTATGTAGGGGAGCCTTGACGGATATCAACCGCAACATCATAGATGGCTCCTGTCACACAGCGGACAACCTTTGTTTGCGCCTTAGGGTTTAATTGAAAGTGAAGACCTCTAAGCGTTCCAACAGCTGCAGACAACGATTGATTATCTTGAACAAAATCGTAGTGTAAGCCTAATGATTCAAATAAGTCTTTATTATAACTTTCCATAAAATACCCTCGGTGGTCCCCAAATACTTTTGGTTCTAAAATTTTTAAATCAGGTATTTTTGTATCAATAATATTCATGCTATAACCTCACTTATGGATTACAATCTTTGATTTGCGATTTTCAATAAGTATTCACCGTATTGATTTTTCTTTAAGGGTTCGGCTAACTCTAAGAGCTTCTCTTTTGTTATATAGCCCATTTTATATGCAATCTCTTCTAAACAGGCAATTTTTAAGGATTGCCTTTTTTCTACTGTTTCTATAAACTGACCTGCTTCAAGAAGTGAAGCATGAGTTCCAGTATCTAACCAGGCATAGCCGCGTCCAAGAAGTTCAACATTAAGCTCACTCATTTCTAGGTATGCCTTATTAATGTCTGTAATCTCTAATTCACCACGTGGTGAGGGTGAAATGCTTTTTGCTATATTAACAACACGGTTATCATAAAAATAAAGACCAGTTACTGCATAATTTGATTTCGGTACTTTAGGCTTTTCTTCAATTGAAACAGCTTTTCCCTCATCATCAAATTCTACGACACCAAAACGTTCAGGATCATTCACATAGTAGCCAAAAACAGTTGCACCTGTTTCTCTGCCTGCAGCTCTTTTTAATTGCTCTGTTAATCCATGACCATAAAAAATGTTGTCCCCTAACACAAGAGCAACGTTATCGTCTCCGATAAACTCATCGCCTAAAATAAAAGCTTGAGCTAATCCACCCGGATGCGGCTGAATTTTGTATGTAAAGTTCATGCCTAAATCAGAGCCGTCTCCTAAGATTTGTTCGAATCTTTCTGTATCCTCTGGTGTTGAAATAATTAAAATATCCTTGATACCTGCTAACATTAAAACAGATAGTGGATAATAAATCATAGGTTTGTCATATACTGGCAATAATTGTTTTGAAACAACTTTTGTTAAAGGATATAGTCTGGTTCCGCTGCCGCCAGCAAGAATAATTCCTTTCAAGTAAACCCCTCCAATTTTCTACATTTTATTATCTACAAAAACTGACAAGTTTTCCATTCCCCATTATAAAGAAGGTTGTCATAAAAAGACAAACATTAACATGAATGTTAGAAAAAAGTTATATTTTTAACAAATTAAAGAATATCATACAGTTGTTCTTTAAAATATCCCCTAAAGTTAGGTTAAATATGTTATATGCATAGAAAAAGGATATCTTCTTTACAAAGATATCGCTGTTAAAAAACATCAAGTTAATTACACGCCTTTTTAAAGTGTAAAGAACCTTTTTAAGGTCAGGAAGGCTATTTCTTTATTTTTAACGGTAAGTACTTGTTTAAGAAATCGCTTGGCTAATTGCATTCGATATTTTGAAACTAAATCTTTTTTAAAGTTTTGGTAGAAGTTCACTTCTGAGTCCAAAATACTTTGATACCGTTGTAATGATACTCTTGTATAATCCAATACCGACAATTCATGCTCCAATGTCACATCGATGAGTAAAACCTTCTTTTGCTTTTCATAAATCTTAAAAAATAACCAATGGTCTAAATAATCGAGCGAAAAGTCTTCATTGAATCCATTAATTTCATTTAAAAAATTGACTGAAATCAAAGCACCTGAGTTAATTGCCATAACAGGACGGTCCTGAATGCCTGGGGACGGGCGTTCCTCTTTTAATGGCCGAAGAGAATTACTGTATACAGGAGAAATCATTGTATTTTCACTATTTATTTTCGGAACTACAGCTGCAACTTCTTCTGGAACATTAGATATGTTTAGGATTGAGTTAAAGTATTCTTGAGTTAATTCGGTATCATGGTCAAGCAAAAGCAGCCATTGACTGTTATTTGCTTTAGCCATTGACCAAGCATGGTTATAAGCTGTGGCTATCCCTAAATTACGATAGTCATGTTTATACGTTATATGTATCCCCTCATGACGAGGGGATGAAAAATCATGTTTTTCAGGGCTGTTATCATATAAAATCAGCTCGATATCATGACAGGAATTGAAATTTGAATTAATTATTCTACTCAGCGTTTGGAACGTTTTACTTTCCTCAGGCTTTAGCTTGTATAAGACTACCACCATCGTTAATTTCATTGTAATTCCCCGCTTGCACTCGACTCTTTCTTTATCTGAGATATAACCAGCATAATTAAGAAGAAACTAATACCAATTGGATTATTTATAAACGGATTGATGTTCGTTAGCAACAAGACACCCATAAAGACAGACAATAGTGAAATTTCCAATGTGTCAAGCTTTTGTCCCTTTTTATAGGCTGAGTAATAGTTAAGGTAAATGATTAGAAACAAGAAAAACCAAATAGCTAGTCCAATCAATCCTTGTTCCACAAGAATATCGAGAAAGCTCATTTCTAAGCCATCTGTTCTTCCTGCAACTTCCGATCCATAGCCTGTACCAAAAATAAGATTAGCTGGCTGCATTAAGATATCCTTTGACGCAACGATAAATTCCATCCTTGCATTAACACTGACATCATTTACTTCCGGCTGTTCCTCGACTTCTACATCACCCGGAGCATGCTGAACCGTGGCAACTTCAAATCTTTCAAGCGTCATATACTTATACATAAACGGTACAGCTACAAGAACAAGCATGCTAATGACAAACTTTTTAATAAATTGCTGTGATTGAACCAATTTTTTTATCTTACTTGATAATCCTCTTATCGGATCAACAATGACCTTTACATCCAAAATAATAATCATAAATACGCTAAGCATAAAGGCAAGTAAAAATCCTCGTGTTTCTGACCATAAAATAGAAATCGAAGCTAAGATGACAATTGCAATATCTAGCTTATTATATTTTTTATTCAATAATTGATTAAGCGATAAGATTAGACCAATTAGTACAAAGAAATGACTCTTGTAAAAAACACTATTACTAGGACGGAAAAATAAATCATCGTTCATAATGGTATTCATAAAGACATAGAAAGGATAAAAATCGGCTGCAAAGACCGTTTTTCCTAATAAATCAATCGCGATCGTAAATATCGCAACGGCCAGTGCACTATATTTCAAAAGCGTAATTATACGGTTTAACGTAAATCGTTGATTTGAAATGTAGTAGGCTAAAGGAAAATAAACAGCTACATACGATACCCTGAAAAAGTCCATCACAATAATGGAAACAGGGTGCCCCTTTAGAAATCCAATGGCCGCACTCGCTATAAACCAAGCAATGAGTGCATAAACTCCTATCGTTACAGGATTAAATCGAATAAGGGTATTAACATTCTTATTTAAAAGTGCTTTTTCTTTAACGATACGGTAAGCAAAGGTTAATAATACAAGTAAAAATAATACTTGGCGAATGGATAGAACACCAAAGTCAATCAGTCTTCCCCCACCGCCAACAAATAACTCGATGAAAAAAATGGTTAGTAATATTTTTTCAAACCTATTCATGGGACCTCTCCTAGCATTTACGCAATACCAATGGTAAGGATTGCTTCTATTTTCAGTTAGCACTCGAATTAATTGAATTTTCGACGTAAATTTTCTTTTTCTTAAATATAGACCTGAATGAAGCTTTTTTGTATTTTAATGCCTGTTTCTCAATTAAGTACCAAGAAAGAATCGCGAATATCAATGTGACCGGAAAAGAAAACAAGAAATTTTCTAACGGTGTCAATTGATTATTAAACACTTGCGTCATAATCTGCTGGATTGGAAAAGCATAAATATAGATACCATATGAAAAATCACCAAATTTTCCAAAGTTATAGAACTTCACTTTTGAAGCGAATGCTAAATAAAAAATCAGATACGTTCCAAAAACGGAAAAAGAATATTCAAAGTACCCGTTCCTCGCAGTTAAAACCAAAATAATGAAGGATGCTGCTGCAATCCAGCCGTTTAATTTAATTTCTTTCCTGAAAAGATAAAATACCATACCCGCACTAAAATAACGGAATAAATCTGTATAAAATCCGCCTCTTCCAGCAAAATAAAGGGCAGTAGCAAGGATAAAACCAACCAATACAATTCTCTTATCAAGCAGTTTTGTAACTCCAAGAATGGCTACCACAAAATAAAAGAAAAATTCATACCATAATGTCCATAAAGAACCATTAACCGCACCAGGCCAGATATTATCTGGAAATAACCCCGGCAGGTCATATTGCATCCAATATAACGTAATCGTTTTTAAGTAATCATACGTTTCCCTGTTCGTAAAGTAATCCTTTAAGTTTAGATTCGTAAGGATTGGTCCAAGGATAAAAATAGATAAAAGAACACAAAAGATAAGTCCAGGAAAAATTCGCAAGCTTCTTGCTTTGAAATAGTTTACCGGGTTTTTCGACCGGTCATAGCTTTGTGTAATCAGAAACCCGCTTATCACAAAAAATACGGCAACTGCCAGCTCCCCATATGTCATTTCACCATTTGTCATAATCGCAAACGGCTCAGAGCCATTATTTCCTGTTGTTAATGGGTAGGCATGTGAAAACAGAACCAAGGAGGCAGCAATAAAACGGATAATATCTAAATTATTTTTTTTATTCGTAATGAAGTGTTCAATATTATTGCCTTTTAGAAGCACTAAGCATCCCACCTATTAATCAAGATTATTGTTATCCTAAGGCTGATATAAAATACAACACATAGGGTGCATTCCTTTTAACATACAGGAAAAATTATAGCATTATCTATTCAGGTTTTGTATCACTTATTTTTCCACATGTTTTTTTAGCGTTGAGAAAACCATAAAAGCCATTCTCATAAAAAACTTGAGAATGGCTCTATAAATGAAAATTTTATTTATATAACACATCTAAACTATACTGTTTACCAACCAATAAGTCATATTGGATCAATTTATAATCTTTCAATAGTTGCTCCTGCTTTTTTGTTGGACTGGTAACAAATTTCCGATCGCTTCCTATTGTGAGATCGCCTTTAAGAGCAGAAATACCCATCTGTTCTCTTAATTGATCTAGCAGGTTATAGAATGAAGGTTTTTCCATTCCAGCTAACTCATAAATAATTGGTCCTAAATAAAATGGGCTGATAAAATCATATCTCTCTTGTTTCGAATTAAAATTAGAGTATAGTAACAGTGGTGTTTCCGAATATTTAAACTTGTTTTCTTCAGGGTTTTCATCGTCATAGCCTGCTTCTATATATAATGCTTTATTTTCCCCTAGTATGGGTAGATGATCCCCCCAGAACACTACAACAGTTGGTTCGTTTATCGTCTGTAATTCCTCAACTAATAATTGTAAAGCCTCATCTGATCTTCGAATTCCTTCTGTATAAACTTCTAACATAGGCGTATTACCCGGCGAAAGACCAGAAATTTTTATTTCGTTCTCTTCATACGCTCCAGCATTATATGGCATATGGTTCTGCATAGATACTGCATGAATAAATAGAGGGTCATCCTGTTCTTTAATGTTATCGAGGATTTCACGGGTCAAGGATTGGTCGTTAATCACCCTGCCCTCCTGCCGCTCATTATGCTTCATGGATTCTTGGTCTAAAAACTTATCGATACCAAATATGTTATAAACAACATTTCGTTTGTAAAACACCTTATTAAAAGGATGAATGGCTAGCGTACGATATCCTTTTGCCTCTAAATCACTGATAATCGAGGGAACAAATGATTTTTTATCCATCATTTCTTGGTAGGGAATCACCCCAGGATTTAAAAACGAGGTACTAAATCCTGTTAAAGCTTCAAATTCAACATTCGCCGTAGCACCTCCAAACACCGGAGATAGAACGGAGCCAGAAGAATGCTCAGTCATAAGTTGGCGGAGGTTGGGGATCGGATCACTGCTAAACTCTAGATTTAGTTTAGTCGGATCCCAAAAAGACTCACTCATTAAATAAATAATATTAGGAGTTCGACCAGTATAAGTTGTTTTGCTAGGCGAGTTGCTTATGTATTTTTGTGCTGTCTGTAAAACCTTTTGCTTCGAGTACCTTTCAGGTTCTTTGAAACTGTTATTTTGAAGATTTGAAATAAAACCGAACAAAAATCCATTTATTCGATAGTTTTCGATTGGATTCCATTTAACAATCGTGACATGATTGTTGGCAACAAAGGACTTCATAAACGTTTTAGGAAAATTTGTATAGGAATACAACATCATAATAGATACAGCAAAAATAATACCTCTTGTCAGATAACCCATTCTAATATTTCTAAGGACCACTATGGCACATGAAAGAATAAAAACCAAAATCGAAGCCACAAAGATCTGTCTTAATGAAATGTATTCGGTAATCATCGGAATTACAGCTTTCATTTGTAAATACTGCTTAAAATCAAATGGATATAATGGTTCCACTCGAATATTCAATTTATTGTAATGAATAAACCCTATTACCGTCAGAATAAGGCCAGTAAGAAACGTACTTATATAGACATTACCAATGACCGCAAAGGTTAATAAGAATAGAAAGAATAAATAGAGTACTCCTGCAAAATAAATAGTTGGATTCGATATGATCCATTGAACGGTTAAGAGCGAATCCTGTAAATGTTGAAAGTATTGAAAGAAGTAATTTATTAGGATGGACGCTCCCAAATAAACCAACAATAAAAAAGCAATTTTAAGCACATGTACCAGCCAAGGTTTATTCTTCTTAATAAATGAAAATATTTTTAATTGCCACATCGCACTCGATATAAATACGAAAAATAAAATAACAATCGACATAGCCATTCTTTTTGTATTCACATGCATGGATTCAATTAAAGGAACAATATGAAAGTTATCTCTAATCATGTAATAGAAAAATAAAACCAACAAAGAAAAAATAAGGTTCGCAGCTATTACTAATAACGTTTTATTAATAAGTGTTTTCAACAAAAATCAAACTCCGCTACAATCATCATAAATGCACACAATAATCTTTATTCTTTCCAAAAATTAAAAAAGTATGTTTCTCATTATGAAAAACATACTTTCCTAAATTCCTATTTTTTATTTAAATATGATTTTAAGAGCAAAGAAGAAATTTGAAATCTCCACAGGATTTTTTCTTTTAAGGATGATGTATTCTCAACACTCGTTACGGTCGCATCATGTCTCCGATAGTAAATCAGATTTTCTGGTATCAGCAAAGCAGATTTATTCATGTCCGCCACCAGCCCAATCCACATATCATGCATCGGTACATTCCTTGGAATAGGCAGTATCTTCGTCTTTAATTGATTTCGGAATGACATAGCACAGCCAATATAGCTATTTTTGACGATATTTTTAAGTACACCTGCGCGGCTTCCTCTAAATTCGTAAAACGAATCGATCGTCGTATTCAGCTGATTATCGACGACGGTGATATCGGACATAATCATTTGAACTTTAGGATTTTTTTCGTAGTACCCCTTAATGGTACTAACTTTTTCAGGTTTCCAAACGTCATCCTGATCACTTAAGAAGATAATGTCATTTTGAGTTCGTTTAATCGCATTCTCAAAATTCGAAGTCACTCCTGATTCTTCGTTCATAAATAGCTTTACGCGAGGGTCGTTTTTGATATATCTATCAATAATAGCAATTGTTCCATCTGAAGAGTGATCATCTGAAATAATTAATTCATCATCACTGCCTAATTGCATCAGAATACTGTCTATTTGCTGTTCGATGTATTTTTCCCCATTATAAGTGGCCATTGCTACAGAAACCTTCATTGTCATTCACCACCACTTTTCGAATAAAACCCATGCTTATCTTTTTGCGTTAATCCTAATACATCCAATACAAAATAGTTAATTGAGTATCTCTCTTTCACCTTTTCATCGACAGGAACATAGGGAGTGGTCATAAATTCGGTTGGAACGACCACAGAGCTTCGATCGACAATGCAAATATTATTAGGATGATAAAAATCATAATACTCGATATCAGTATTAGTCGTAATGATCTTCTTATTTGCTCCGAGCATTTCGATTGTTCTCATCGTAAGACCTGTCTGCTTCGGATGCTGAATGTCAACAACAGCCTTAGACTGTTTTAATTTCGCGGTCAATTGTTCGCTTGGCAAACCGACAAAAGAAAAATCAGTGATTTGACTGCCTTGTAATTCACTTGTTAATAGTTTTCGCTGATAATACATGATCTTACTTGGAATATATAAATAGTAAAAAACGTTTAAGTTATTTTTTTCAAATTGCTGTCTTACTTCATTTAATATCAGGTACCGATCACTATGTACGGTACCAACGAAAAATAAATCATAAATGAGTTCAGATTCTTCCTGTGCCAGTTCTTCATATTCCTTGTCAAAAAACAAAGGTCTAAAGGTCAGTCCAAATTGATCGCAGTCCTTTTTATCAAAGGAAAAGACCTCATCAAATAAATCTAATTTCTCAAGTGTATTCACTTTATTCGCAACAGAATCCCATAACATCAGTACCAATCTCGCATTAGGGTTCATTTTCCTAACATTTCTCAAAAAAGATTTTGGTGTCGCTTCTGCCTGGCAAATAAACACGTAATCATAAGTTTTGCCATTAATTTTAGAGGTAATGTCTTCATAATGCTTATTAATCTGTACAGTAACAAAGTTCCGATTGATTCGCAGCAATGCTTTTGACAGAAAAGTATTGGAAGGGCGCTCATCAAAGTAATCGACTTGAGCACCCATTGCTTCCATTGCCCGCATTATTTTTTTATGATAATTAAAAAATAATGGACATAAAAACAAAATCTTTTTATTTTTTAGCTGGCCATTCATTACTTGTATAATCCTTTTTTCTTCATTTCTTCAATCGATTTTTGGTAACGGTCTTCAACAACCTCTTGCTGATTTACCCAATCAACAAATTTGCTGATACCCTCTTCAAAGCTGACTTTTGGTGTAAATCCTAACTTCTCTTTGATCTTCGTCAAATCTGCAAAGTTATGCCGGATATCACCTAATCGGAAATTTCCGCTGATTTGAATTTCAGTGTCAGACTGATATTTTTCCTTTAAAACGTTTGCTACTTCAATAACCGTTGTCGGCACACCTGTCCCTACATTGAAGCTTTCAAAGTTTGCTTCTTCCTTTTCAATTCCAAGGATGGTTGCATCTACGATATCGTCAATAAATACAAAGTCTCTTGATTCTAGACCGTCCTCGAAAATGTTAATGTTATTGTTATTTTTAATAATCGTTGAGAAAATAGACAGGATTCCTGTATATGGGTTTTTTAATGATTGGCCTGGACCATAAACATTTTGATAACGGTAGCCAACAACGGGAATATTTAAAGATTTACCAACCACCATACACATTTGCTCTTGAACTTGTTTGGTAATTCCATAAACAGAAGTTGGATGAATCTTGGTTTCTTCTGTTGTAGCCATAACTTCTACGTCTCGGTTACAAATTGGGCATTTAACTTCGAAGTCACCTTTACTCATATCTGCTTCTGTTCTTTCAACAGGGTAAACCGTTCCATGCTCCGTACAGTGATACATTCCTTCTCCATAAATGGCTCTTGAAGCAGCTACAACAATTTTTTTCACTTGATGTTCTTCATTTGTCAAAATATCTAATAAATTTGAAGTTCCCTTCACATTTACATCAATATATTTATTAATTTCATACATCGATTGACCAGTACCTGTTTCAGCCGCTAAATGCACGACGACATCCTGCCCCTTTAAGGCCTTTCTCCAATCATCACTATTCACAACATCACCTTTAATAAAGGTAACTTTATCTCTTATTTTTAAGAACAATTCTGACGAGATACCGTCTTCTCCATGAATTTGTGGAGATAAGTTATCAAGAACGGTTACCTCATATCCTTTATCCAATAATTTCAAGGCTAAGCTGCTTCCAATAAATCCTGCACCGCCAGTAATTAATACATTTTTTAACATCATGAGTTCCTTCTTTCTTTAATAAAAAAGTTTTAACCTTCATTTTGGGAATGTATTGATTTCTATTATACAAAATGTGTTCAAGAGTTCAAATTTTCTCCTTATAAAAAAGGACAAGTTTCCTATGTAACAAGTTAAGAATGTTTACGTCTATATAGGTAGAAATTCAGCAGACGGTTACAGAGAATGACAAATCCCAACAAATCTCAGCCTAGATTTGGACCGTCTCCAAAAATTGATTATAGCAGTATCGTGTCAAACTTTGTACTTTTTTTGTAGATTATTAGCTTTTCCAGTTGAACTTCTGTATGTTCGGGTTTATAATTTATTCTGTGACTTTCTGACTGTTTTTCCCAAAAAAATTTAACCTTTAATAGTAGGAGAATACTATATATGATTAATACTAGAATTAGAAAAAAGAAGAAAAAGAAGCTTAAAAAATGGATAACCTTTACTCTTTTGACCTTTTTAATCTTACTTGCCGGCGGCGGTTTATATTTCTTTAATGTTTACAATGATGTAGCAAGTGCTGTAGATAATATGAACAAACCGATTTCCAGAGAGGTCTCTGAAAAACGGGAAGAAAAGGTCGAATTTACGAAAAAAGACCCAATTTCGATTTTAATGGTGGGTATTGATGAACGTGACGGGGACAATGGACGTACAGACTCCATGCTGGTTTTAACAGTTAACCCTGAAATGAAATCTACTAAAATAGTAAGTATACCACGGGATACACGCACAGAATTAATCGATCCTGAGGATCCTGAAGACCCTTCTAAAGATAAGATTAATCATGCCTATGCTTATGGCGGAATTGAGATGAGCATAGCAACCGTTGAGCACTTCTTAAATATCCCAATCGACTATTATGTAGAGATTAATATGGAAGGATTTAAGGATGTTGTTGACGCTGTTAATGGTATCGATGTTGATAACCAATATGCCTTTGAATTGGATGGGGTAACGTTAGAAGAAGGACCACAGCATTTAAACGGTACTGAAACGCTCGCATACGCTCGAATGAGAAAACAGGATCCTCGCGGAGATATTGGACGTGGAGAACGCCAGCGTGAAGTAATCTCAAAAATAATTCAAAAAGGAAAATCATTATCTACGTTAACGAATTACGACGATATCCTTGATGCTCTTGAAAATAACATTAAAACAAACCTAACCTTAAGTGAGATTATCGGTATGCAGTCATCCTATAAGCCAGCTGCAGAAACCATCGATAAGATTGAAATAGAAGGTTCTAATGGATTCGTTGGAGAGGTTTATTATTACATGGTCGAGGATGAAACGAGACAATCCCTATCAGACCAATTACGACAACACTTAAACCTGCCTCCAGACACCGTGGCGGAAATTTACTCAAAATAAAAAAAACCCGATTTGACTGTCACTGACAATCAAATCGGGTTTTTTAGTTGATTAATTTTTCATACGCTCTATAGGTCAGCTCAGCTGCACGCTGATAGGAATAGTCTTCAAAATAACTTTCCGGCGGTTTTACCCTGTCCTTCTTAAGTGCAGTAAGGATGGCTTTTTTAACAGACTCTGCATCGTAAGGATTACAAATCTCTCCATACTGATCAAATTTGTAGTAATGAACGGGGCAATATTCCACCGACGAAGCGACAATATTACAACCTGAAAAGAGTGCTTCTAAGCTGGACAGCCCTGGTGATTCTCTAAATGAAGGTAAGACATGAACCGCAGCCTTTCGATATAGTGCAAAGATTTCTTCATGGTCAATTTGATTAATAAAATGAACATTGCCCCTTTTATCAGCCAATTTCTTTACATATGCTGCGTATTTTTCATTATGGACCCTGCCGACAAACACAATTGGGATTTCAGGATGATTCTCCAAAGCCTTTACAACACTTGCCTGATTTTTTGTAGGTTCAATTCTGCCTACTTCAAGAACAATATTCTCTAATTTATTCAGCCAGTCAAGCGACAATTTAGTCTCAGATGAAGCCTTTAAATCTACTGCATTAGGAACAACGATGGTTTTTTTCATTAATCCTTCAAGGCCAAATTCTCTTTCTAAAATTTCTAGTTCCTCATTGGAATTAGGCAGTAAGATATCTGCTTTTTCTAGAACTTTTCGTCTCTTTTCCACATAGTTTTTGCTGCCATATTGATCCCCTTTATTAAGGAGTAAGCCGGCAAATTTTTTCAAGTTCATCACAAGATCTTTATAATTGTAGCTGTTTTTATTTATATTCATATAATTAAAGGTATTAATTAAGAACGTGTTGTAGATGTAGTGAGACAAATCCCAATAAATCGTGGAAAAGGTAAATTTCTTATTGTACTTTTCACATAAATCTACATACCTTAACGTTTCATCTATCGTTTGAATATTAAAGATATGAACCAAATCAGCATCTTGATGCTCTAAAAAATCAGTTTCATTTAAAGCAATCTCAATCTTTACAGGAAAGTTCTTTTCTAAAAACTCTTTCGTTTTGAGCATTTGTACCGTATCGCCGCCCCGGTGAGTCAGTGCGTCATTCCTGGTGGCAAATAAAACCTTTATTTCTCTCATATAATTACATCCATTCCTTTAATTTGCTTTTAAGAATAAGATATGTCTCATCATATAGCCAACCATCAAAAAGTATAAGAAATACGTAAGGCTATATGCATATGTGACACCAATTAACCCAAACATTTTGATAAAAATGATGGAGAGAACCGTAAGTGTGATGGAATAAAACAGTTCTGTAATGATTACATGTTTTGTCATTTCTTTAACAAGCATATTAAAAGAAATGAGCCAGCTGGCAATTTTGAAAAAGTCCCCAATGAGTTGAAATAAAAATAATTCTCTCATTTCTAGGAATTCCGCAGAATATAATATCAAAATGGCAATGTCCTTCATGAAATAAACAGCTACCAAAATAACCGTCAGTATTGGGATAATAAGTTTATATCCATCAAATATTTCTTTTTTTAGTTTCAGATCATCTTTGATTTCTGATAAACGCGGCAAGTAATACACACTTAACGACATGGTGATGAACATTAAATAGGTATCAGAGATTTTCGTAAGGCCCTGCCAATAACCAGCGTCGTCAAAAGATAAGGTATCCGTAATATAATTTCGTATGATAATAAACGATACCGGAACGGTTAAAATATGAATCATTGACATAATTGTATAATTGGAATAACTTTTCAGAATCGAGCGGTCGACTTTCCTCAGCCTAATTTTTCTAACCCAATCTTCCTTCAATAAAAAGCCAATCGAGATTAAAAGAACCAGGGTTTGAGAAAGTACATACGCATACATTGCACCTCTAAGTTCCCATTTAACCGTTAATAAAATCGAAAGAGCTAACCCAAAAAAGCTCTGTGTAACATTAATAAGTGTAAACTTCCTGATTTTCTTAAAACCATTTACGGCCGCAAGCAGGATACTGTTAACCGCATATAGAATAAGAAAGATTCCAATATAAATAAAAATGTCTGCATACTTTTCTGACCTAAATAACAGAACGGAAAGATACTTATGAAGCACAATGATCAGGAGCCCTGTAATTAAAGAAGCAATAAAAGAAATGGTGATCGCTGCATTTATGTATTTGATTTGGGTATCCTCTTCCTCACCATGGAAAGAAACATACTTTGTAACTCCCTGACTGATTGAAAAGTTACTCAAGTTGGAAACAATAGAAAAAAAGTTTTGCAATTGCCCGATCTGTGCAATACCCGCCGGTCCAACATACAGGGCAAGGACCTTATTGACAATAAATCCAGTTAAAATTTTGATAACTGTTGCAATGGAAGAAAGAAAACTAGTTTTTAGTAAGTTCATAATAATTCCTTTAGTATAGTAATATTTGTCGTAAAAAAATGGATTATGTCGCTCTATAATCAGTATTCATTCTAGCAATTATCCTATGTGAAAGCAAATGAATATCCAAGCCCAAAATAGGTTTTGTATGTAAAAAAACTGCCTATCAACTAGGATAGGCAGTTCGATTTATTTATTAATGAAATTGTAAAATTCTAGCGCATTATTGGCTATTTTTGCTGCCCATGCTTCATCTGTTGCATATTGGTGCCAGCTATTGTCAAACCTCATATTATCAATCGTTGGTTTGCTTGTATAAGGGAAATAACCACCGGTATCCCATGAACGGTCGACATAATTCCCTTTTATGAAGTAGGCTCCTGCGATAATTCCTCCTTCTGGAGTATCATAGTTATAAGCACCCTCATCTGGTCTTGAATCAATCGCACCTATTCCGTAAAAGTTATATTTTGCTTTTACAATTGATGAACTTCCCCATCCAGTTTCTAAGGCGGAGTGCGCCAGTAAGTAAATGGCATTCAGTCCTGTTTCTTCCTGGGCTTTCATATAGGCATAGCCCATATTGGTCATAACAGTTGTTTTTCCGCCCGTCTTAAAGTTTATGAAACTATTAATTTGTTCTGCGGTAACATTTGCTTTCGTATTTAACGGAGTAAACATCGTAACTTGATTTGTAAACCCTAATTTATTGAACTCGTATTTAATCACGTTATAGCCTTCGTTACCCCAAGGGTTATTTGCTCCCCAGATCCACCCTTTTTGACCTGTTTGTGTTTGGATATAATACCATTCTGTATAAGCAGAACCCGGTACTGTTACATGATCCAACAGATACACACTTGAGCCGCTCGGAATGGTACCAATACTAGAACTAGTTTGAGAAGGACCGCTTCTAAAGGCCCTAGCTTCTTTAACCATCCAAGTATCTTCCATTAAATTTGTTTCAAGATAATCCTTTTGAACCCAGCCGATTAGACCATCCATCGTCTTAATTCTGGCAGCATAAAGCTTTTCTTCCAAAACATACACAGTGTCACCATAACCCAGTTCTAGCAATCTAGTATATGTTGGATTGTAAAATACAAGATGCTTGCCATAATCAATTAATTCCTCAAAACTGCGGTACGCAGGTAATTTTATTGAAGATACATATTTCACATTTTGAGAAGAATCCACTACTGGCTCCTGTTTAATCGGATTCTCAACTGATGGGGCCGGTGTTGATACCTGTGTTTGGACCTGCTTTTTGAAGTCAACAAAGATGTTTGCCAGACCGACACCTTCAAAGTACTCAACCTTTACTGTATGTCTTCCTTTGTTTAGGGAGACTTTTCCTGTCTTAAGATGGCCAGAAGTGCTAACCCAGGAATCAATCACCAGCTGATTGTCCACCCAAATTCGTGATCCGTCGTCAGCTCGTATTTGGAATTCATAGGTACCTTCTTCAAATTCCATACTTTTTGTAAATCGTGCTGAATATCCATCTACCGGGATGGATGGATGAGGAGAACCGGATTTCCAGTTAAAGTTGATATTTGCCAGCTTTGAAGCCGAGCCTTTTCCACCTTCAACAACTGGATTTCCTTTTAACGTTTTGTTTGGATAATATTCCGCAACCCACGTATCCTCAATCGAGTTTTGGAAAGGTTCTAAGGAAACATCTACTTGGCTGTTTCCTGCTCCCTCGTAGTAGTCGACTTCAATCCAATGAACATCTTTTTCTTCTGGTTTAGCACCAGTTATATCTGCGATTTGAACTATAACAGCATTTTCTTTGATGACAGGTGCAGAACTCCAGCGGTCTAGTACCAACTTCCCATCCACATACACCCGAATACCATCATCAGCTGTGGCACGCAGGATATATTCACCTGCTGAAATTCTCCTTGCTGAGGTAAAACGGGCTGAAAAAGAATCAGCCTTAATTCCCGCTATTGGAGAAGCCGTTCCATACTGTTGAGAAAGCTTTTTCAATTCTCCAGTTGGTGCAATAACCTTTGCAGCTGTTGGTGCACCTGACATGGTTTTATTTGAATAATGATAAGCCAGCCAGGAATCAAATGGAACTACATCGGAGAAAATACTTGCATTACCTCCGTCTTCGTAGTAATGGGTCTTAATCGTATGCAGACCTGTAGTAACACCTGTCCATAGAGCTTTGTTGGTCACCAATACAGGAGAATTACTCCAACGGTTGATTAGCAGCTGACCGTCCACTTCGACTTTAACACCATCATCACCTTGTGCTTGGATAAAGTAATCTCCTGCTGGCATTTCCTGAGTTTGGTCAAATACCGCAGTAAACTCATCTGCTGGTTTACCTGGACCTGGAGTGCCACTGCCCCAGTTATAGTGAACTTTAGTACCTTTCTGGGTCGGTATTTCCGTGTATTTCTTATAGTCAACAAATAGATTAGCCAATCCGACACCTTCAAAGTACTCTACTTTTACTGTATGCCTTCCTTTTGCAAGATCGATTCTTCCTGTCTTCAGATGACCTGAAGTACTAACCCAAGAGTCAATAACTAACTGGTCATCGACCCATAAACGTGAGCCATCATCTGCTCGAATTTGGAATTCATATGTGCCTGCTTCAAATTCGAGATTCTTCGTAAAACGCGCGGAAAATCCATCTGTCGGGATAGAGGGATCCGGCGAACCTGACTTCCAGTTAAAATTGATAGTATGAAGCTTTACAGCCGAACTTTTCCCGCCTTCAATAATTGGATTTCCCTTTAGTGTCTTATTTGGGTAATATTCAGCAACCCAATTATCTTCGATGGAGCGTTGAAAAGGCTCAAAGGAAACGTCTATTTGACTATTAACGGCTCCTTCATAATATTCCACCTCTACCGAGTGAATATCCTTTTCACCTGCTTTTGCATTAACCACATCAGCTATCATAAGTTTTACACCGTTTTCCCTAAGGACAGGTGCTGAGCTCCAGCGGTCTAGTACCAATTTCCCGTCTACATAAACGCGAACACCATCATCGGCAGTTGCTCGTAAAATATACTCCCCGGCAGGAAGTTTCTTCGCCGATGTATAACGGACGGAAAACTGATCGCTCTTAAACCCTGCAATCGGCGAACCTTTACCATGATTCTCAGAAAGTTTTTTTAACTCTCCAATCGGCTCGATGATTTTCGAAGCAGTTGGATTACCGGATAATGTCTTATTTGGATAATAGTAAGCCTGCCAAGACTCCAGAGGAACGGCGGCACTGTTTTCAACTATATTAGGTACATAGACGGGTTCATTTGCGTATACCTTAATACCTAAAGGAAGCATAAAAGTTATGAATCCTGCTCCGATATAACCTATTAAGTTTTTCCGTGACAAATTCCTTTTCAACTCCTAGTAAATTTTATATCTATTAAAACGAAATTTTAGTTTAGTAAAATAAAAAAGCTGCTCTAGAAATCTATTTAAAAATAATTTCTAAAGCAGCTCCGGATAAAAGAATAACATAAATATGTCGTTTTTTTACAAATCATTACAAATACATTAAATTACCAATTAATTTACATTTAGTCGTAATATTTTAAAAAATTTGGATGGGATATCCATATATATTACATTTTTATAAAAATGTTTGCATATATGTTGTCTTTTGTCGTTTTTTGTCTACACTAATTTAATATACATTAAATTCTTACTGACTTTTAAAAGGAGTAACAATGTCACATATAAAATTTAAAGATACAATATCTGCATTCATCGTAAGCGCTATCCAATCGCTCTTAACGATACTTTTTATTGAAATGCTTTATCGTGGAGGATTTAGTGAAGCTTTTCAATGGACAAGGGAGTACACCAGACCTTTTACATATAATGTTTTGTTATTATTTTTGCTTTTAGCCGGCTTACATATCTTTAAAAGGAAAATGTATATCATCGTTTCCTTTATTGTAACAATCCCTTTGCTTTTTCTCGGTCTCGCTTCCTATATAAAACAAGGAATCCGCGGCGTTCCAGTATTGCCTACTGACCTCTCGCTGGCGGCAGAAGCCAGAAGCATGGCGGAATTTTTTTCAGGGACATTGTTATTTTGGACAATTGTTGGACTTGTTTCGATAACCCTAATTATTATTATATTGGTAATTAAAGTTCCAAATCCAAAAGGACATAATAGGATTAAATTAATCAGTTCTCTTGTTTTATTAGGATTGTTTCTACTAATTTTTAGAATAGAAAGTACTTCTGACACTTCTTTTCTAAAAAGAAAATTAATGATTGTTTATGTGATGACAGACCAAAAACTAACGTATCAGCAAGACGGTGTAATCGGCGGGTTTGTTCAAAACCTGAAATGGCTGAAACAAGAGAAGCCGCCTGGCTATTCTACCGCAGCGATAAAAGAAATAATCTCTAAATCTGAGGTTGCTGCTAATGCTACAGATACGGAAAAACCAAATATAATAATGATCATGAACGAGGCTTTTTGGGATCCAACTGTTATGGAAAATGTTGAATTTAATAAGGACCCAATTCCTTTTTACCATCAACTTGAAGAGGAACAAAGCTCAGGATCACTAAATGTACCTGTGTTCGGCGGTTCTACGGTTAATACCGAATTCGAAGCGTTAACGGGTTTATCCACACAGTTCCTGCCAACTGGTTCGATTGCCTATTTAAATTTTGTTAAGAAACCACTGCCCTCTCTTCCATCTATCTTAAGAGAACAGGGTTATGATACAACCGGCATCCATTCGTGGCATCATTGGTTTTATGATCGTTCAGGAGTTTATAAGGACTTAGGTTTTGATCGATTTATAAGTGTAGAGTATATGGCAGAACCACTTCCTTTTGGACCCTTTTTCCATGATAAGAGTGTGACGGATGAAATTTTGAAAAAACTAAAAATGGATAATGAAGGTAAACCGAATTTTATTTTCGCTGTTACCACACAAAACCACGGACCATATGCGACTGACCAAAAATTTAGTTTTGCAAATATCGAAACCCAACTGAAGGGTGATGTTGCTTTTTCAGCTGAGGCCGAAAACATGTTAGAGGTTTATTCCGATAATCTTACTGAGATTGATAAAGAACTCCAAAGACTAGTAGAAGAAGTAAACAAAATGAATCAAAAAACAATTATCGTTTTCTTCGGCGATCACCTGCCTTTACTAGGGAATAACTATCAAGTATATCAAGAGGCAAACTATTATAACGATACGAAAACGTATGAAGAATATTTAAAGATGTATACTACACCTGTGTTAATCTGGGATAACTTTTCTAACAGGCAAGATGATTTAAATATTGGTTCGACTATGCTTACGCCAGTTATTTTAGAGCGTGCCGGTCTTAGTGGGAATTATCTGACCAATTATCTACTTACTAAATACCAAAATGGTGAATTTTCTAAAATACCAAGGGCAGATTTCCTAGCAGAGGAGAAAATCGATAATCAAACGTTAAATGACATAAAAATGCTCCAATACGACGTTTTATTTGGAAAAATGTATGGCATGGAAGATAAGAAAATTGAGGTTAGCAAGAACTACCGTTTAGGTTACAGCGACCCCAAGGTTACAGGGATCTCTACGTCTACAGTGGATGGCAAAAAGGTTCTTATAATAAAGGGGAAAAATTTCACTTACAACAGTCATGTGTATCTGAACGGAAAAGCAGCAGACAAAATCTCAAGCGATGGAACAAAGATTATTATTCCTTATTCCAAAATAAAAGACGGTACAGAAATCGTTGTAAAAATAACCGACCAAAATGAAAAAGTAATCTCAAGTAGTAATAAATATAGGTACAAAAAAAGCTGACTGGCGTCCCCAGTCAGCTTTTTTATGATAGCACGTCGCTTTATACTTCCCCAAAGTCAATCGGTCTTTCATTACTTACATTAAAGTGATAAAGGATCGCCTGAACAATTCTTTCAGAAGCAAGGCCATCACCATAAGGATTAGAAGCTTGAGCCATTAAAGCATGTGCAGCTTCATTTGACAACAACTCATCGGCAAGCTGATAGATGGTTTCTTCATCTGTTCCAGCAAGCTTCAATGTACCGGCCTTAACCCCTTCAGGTCTTTCCGTTGTATCTCTTAAAACCAGTACTGGAACTCCTAACGAAGGTGCTTCCTCCTGAACACCGCCAGAATCAGTAAGAATTAAATAGGCTCTAGATGCAAAATTATGAAAATCAATCACATCTAAAGGTTCAATTAAATGGATGCGGTTATTTTCTCCTAATATTCGATTAGCAATTTCACGAACCACCGGATTCATATGTACGGGATAAACAACCTGGATGTCATCGTGCTTTTCGACTAATCTTCTAATCGCCTGGAACATATTCTCCATTGGCTTTCCGGTGTTTTCCCTGCGGTGAGCAGTCATTAAAACTAAGCGATCATTACCGAGCTGATCTAATACCGGATGAGAGTATTGAGTTTTGACGGTCGTTTTCAGCGCATCTATCGCAGTATTACCGGTAACGAAAATCGATTTGGCCGGCTTATTTTCAACCAATAGATTTTCCTTTGATTGTGAGGTTGGAGAAAAATGCAAATCTGCCAATACGCCCGTAAGCTGCCTGTTCATTTCTTCAGGATACGGAGAATATTTATTCCACGTCCGAAGTCCCGCTTCAACATGCCCGATTGGAATACTATTATAAAAAGCAGCCAAACTTGCTACAAACGTTGTGGTGGTATCCCCATGCACTAAAACAATATCAGGTTTTACCTCTTGAAATACTTTATTCAATCCCTCTAGGCTGCGTGTAGTAACATCAATTAATGATTGACGGTCTTTCATGATATTCAAATCATAGTCTGGTTGGATTGCAAAAATTTTCAAAACCTGGTCTAGCATTTCTCTATGCTGAGCCGTTACCGTTACAATCGATTCTATTTTATCATCATGCTTCGCTAATTCTTTTACAAGTGGAGCCATTTTAATAGCTTCAGGTCTGGTCCCAAATACAGTCATTACTTTTAACTGGTTCTTCATAAAAACCTCCAATTGGATTTCCTTCAATATGCTTAAGACACCTACATAATATCAAAAAACATCTTTAAAAGCACTAAAACAGTTGTACCCTCTTTAACTCCTTCAGATAAACAGCGCTCACATGCGGTGTTGATTTCTTCCCTCGTTTTTAACTTGTTTCTTTTGTAAGGATGATTTTAGAGATAACAAAAGTAAAAGGAATCGCCAAAACAGAAGCAAATAACGGAGAAATGCTTTCACTTATTTTTAAAAAAACAACGAGAATATAGATGGCCGCCGAAGAAACTGAAATATTCACTAAATAGGTAAGAGGAAATTGCAAAAATTTCTTAAGTGTCGGTTTAGTCTTATACGTAAAATAGGAGTTCAAATAAAATGACCCTACCATGCTAATGATAAAGGAAACAATATGCGCTGCCATATAGTGAAAGTGGACAATATTATGTAAGAATAAGAAAAGTACATAATAATTACTCGTATTGATAACCCCTACAATTACAAACCTCCAAAATTGAGCATTTAAGAAAAACATTTTATGTATCCTCTCCTTAAACCATGATGGATCTTGACATATACTTATTATTTACTTTAGTTCATAGGTTTAGCTCCTATTGCTGAAAAAAAAATTATAAAGATGGAAAAAGGGAGTCACCAGATTTGGTAACTCCTAACATTTTTATTTTGCTATATCTTCTGATACGACAATTTCAACCGACTTTTTCTTCTCTATCGTAGTTAAAATCATATATATCGGTAAAAGAAGCAACGCAAAGATTTCGACAATAAATTCAAAGTAATACCAGGAAAGTGTAGCGAGGATGTCATAAACCGAATGAACCAAAACCGTCACCCAGAGATTCCGCGTCCATAATAAGATCAATCCAAATAGTAAACCCATGTTGGTAAAGGTGACAATAGCCCCAATTTCATATTGCCATGATTCTACCGAGCTTAGCGTATGGTCAATACCAAATAGCACAGAGGTGACAAAGAGCGCAATTAAGACGAAACTATCACGCCGCCCATTTTCCCAGCGTTTTGGGAAGAACTTCTTGAAAACTAACAGAATGAGGATGATATACGCCAATCGCCAAACTTCTTCGAGACCGGCAAGAATATCGGTAAAAATATCGTACCCCACACGATCAATTTCATCTATTACTTCCCACATCTTTTCTACAGGTTCAACAGGCTCGTTTGCTTCTAAACTGTCGTTATTATCGTCTATTACATCTGTATAAGTCTCCACATATTGCTCATAATCATCGCTAAAATCCTGAAAGGCGTAAGAGGAATAGATATTAATTACGGTACTGCCTAGAATAAACACCAAAAAGGCGCCGATAGATTGTCTAATATATTGCAGTTTTGTTTTTGGTACACCATTACTAAGTCTTTGATGAAGTTTCAATCCTATAAAAAAGGAAGAAACCATAATCGCGTCATATAGGGTACCAGCTAATTGACTGTAACCGCTTAAATAAAGAATTAGTTCAACCCCGATAGTAATCGTGAGTAGTGCAAACAAAAGCGGTTTTGATATTGGTGTAGTTAAGTTAGTTGTCATCGTTATCATTCCCTGCCATTAAAGTCACTGTACCCTCTACCTTTCAAAAAGCTGCACAGCCAAAATACCAAATCCATTTACTAACAACAGGAAAAGTAAGCAAGCAATCAACCATTTCCATTTTCTTGACAAGGGTTTTCTCCTTTATAGTTAATTAGTAATAATTTATCATATTAATAGAGAATTAGCACCAGGTATAATATCGCCAATTTTATTTACAAGTATATCCATCCGGCCTTATACTTGAATTAGGTGAAAATTAACAATAATTAGAATAGGGGTTGAAAAGTGAAAAAGATCATTTCTATTATCCTATTGATAGTCATTGTATTTGTCTTATCAGAAACAAACCCTGGGCGGTCGCAATACGTGGAGTGGATTACCCATGAAGCGATGGATCAATCTTCTAATATACTTGAAAAAGGGATCTTATCGTTAGCAGGGGAAAAGGTTTTCGATATGGGAACAACGGAAAAAGATTACTTCATATTTTCAGTCTACAAAACCGATTTTTCCGAGATAGGCTTAGGGCAAGTCACCAGCATCGGTATCTTTAATAAATTTATTCCAATTTCTAAAAATGAAAAATAAGAAGGCCGAATAATAACCAGCAATTAATAAACAAAAAAAGAAGAAGACCTCAAACCCTCAAAGTTTGAGGTCTTTTTGGGCTGCAACTGTCCGCCTGAGGTGGACAGTGTCCACGAGCGGTGACAGGCACCATTTATCTAATTATATAAAAATAAAATCTACACATATTTTTCACAATTTATACTTGAATTCGACAATTCTCAACAATAATATTGATATTATGGGAATATTTACCCTTTACAAAATCTTCATTTTTATTTGATTTTATTCTATGCATAGGCAGGTAGTACTAATGGTATTTGATGGCATTCTTATTTCGTTTATTGTAGGAATTCTCAGGAAAGGTAACTTAAGGGCTTTCTCTCAGTTAAATCTTAAGTGGGGCTGGGTTTTTCCACTATTGTTAGTCGTCCAGCTGGCAGTATTTACGTTTCAAAACGATAGTAAATTTTTAGGCCAACTGAGTGGATTTATTTATATCATTGTCTACGTCATTGGACTGATTTTTTTATTTTTAAATCGGAAGAATCCTGGCTTTATCCTTATTTTTATTGGTGTCTTTCTAAATTTTATCGTGATGGTTCTTAATGGCGGCAGAATGCCTGTTTCGGTTGAGGCTTCAGCGGTTCTAGTTCCCGGGTATATTCAAGCTTTAAAAGAAGGATTGTACGCAAAACATGCAATGTTAACACCTGAAACAAATCTCGGATTTTTGGGTGATGTGATCCCAATAAGTGACCCTTACCCACGAACCCAAATCATAAGTATTGGCGATATCATTATGAATATCGGAATCTTCTTTTTTATTCAATATTTAATGGTTAAACATCCCCTGGCTAATAGAGGAAATGCAGCTGCCCTTTCACTGAAGGGAGGTGAAGAAAGATGAAAAAAGACCAAAAACAAGGCCTTAAATTAACTGGTATTTTATATAATGCAATTATTATTGGGTCGGTTATTGTTGCATTAACTTCTGGATTTAGATTAGTATAATCATTAGATTTGAAATAATGGGGAAAGTGATTTTCACTTTCTCCAATCTAATTATGAGAGTGATGGAATAATGCAGTTTCTAAAGACAACTACTAATAAATACCTTATTCTTGTATCAGTATTAGGTTTCTTCATCTTTATCGCATTTAATGATTTTCAAATTCATACAAAATATGAATGGATCATAACTTTTGCACTCGCAGGCGCCATTTTACTATTAAATCATTATCCTATACTCCTTCCCCCAAAGGGCAACTCTCTTTCTATGGATTCTTCTATATATCTAGCAAGTCTTTTTTTATTTGGACTGGATTTAACTTTGGCCGTATTGTTAATTAATTCAATTCTATTTGCGTTTACTCAAAGAAAAATTGTCTGGTGGAAGCATATTTTTAATTTTTCCAGCTATGTCTTAATGATTGCAATTTCTTATTATATATATACTTCTATTGGTGGGTCCATCGGCAGTATCCACATCAATAACTCGGTTCCTTATTTGGTTTCCTTACTCACTTACTTTGCTCTAAATGTTATTTTTGTAGGATTATTCTTCATCCTGGCAGCTGCTGAAAGCTTTGAGAGTGTGTTTAAAGAACTTATTAAAGAAGCTATTTCCCCTTACTTCAGTACACTCATGCTTTCGTTAGTGTTGGCGATTTTAATGAATTCAGAGAAGCTATTTGGACTTTTCTTGTTTACCTGTATTGCCTTTTTGCTGTCTTTGGCATTTAAGCAGCACTTTCATTTATTTAAGAAGATTTCGGAGAAAGCAAACAAAGACTTTTTAACCGGTCTTAACAATCATGGATATTTTAAAGAAATTCTCGAAAAAGAAGTAGCCGCTGCAAAGGAAACCGACCAATCGCTATGTGTAGTCCTTCTTGATATCGATGATTTTAAAAAATATAACGATCTATATGGACATGTACAAGGTGATCATCTACTACAGGAATTTGGAGCGCTGCTGAAAACAGCATCAGAGGCTGAAAATTATATTGTTTCACGCTATGGAGGCGAAGAGTTCTCCATCTTAATGCCTAATACAAATCTTCATAAAGCCAATTTATTTATGAATGAATTGCGAAAGAAAACAAATGACACCTATTATAAAGGGGTTGAAAATCTCCCCTATGGCTGCCTATCTTTTTCAGCTGGAATTGCAGAATGTGAAAAAGAAACCTATAACATATCTGAACTTCTAAACAAGGCTGATCAAGCTATGTATGCTGCTAAGGACCAAGGAAAAAATCTTGTTCAATTATATGATCAGAATTTCGAATACTCCGCTTATCGGTCTCTCTCCATCGAAAAAGAATTGGAGGAAGCGGAACAACAGTTAAGAATATTTCTCTCAAAGGATGTATATACATACCGGCATAGTAAGCGAGTCTACCAATATGCGGTTGATTTTTCACGGTTATTATCCTTGAGTGATCATGAACGGAAAACCTTGATTCTAGGTGCAATTATCCATGACATCGGAAAAATTGAAATCCCTCGGGATATCTTAAATAAAAAGGGAAAACTTGAGCCGCATGAATGGGAAATGATGAAAAAGCACGTGACCTGGGGCAAAGAAATCATTTCGACTAATAAAAAATTAGAAGACTTGGTTCCATTAGTCGAACTTCATCATGAACGATATGATGGAAACGGTTATCCATATGGGTTAAAAGGAAAATCAATTCCAAAACTGGCACGAATCCTTTGTATTATTGATTCCTTTGATGCAATGACTACCGAACGGCCATATCAAAAAACAAAAACATTCGAAGAAGCAATTATTGAACTGAGAACCTGCTCCGGCAAACAATTCGATCCCCAATTTGTAGAACCATTTATTGACATGGTTAAACAGCTGAATAATAGCGGTGTAAGCCAAGAAACTAAGCAATTAGTTGCTAATCACTAGAACAAAAAATATAGAGACCTCAACTTAAAGTTGAAGTCTCTTTTTTTACCCCGCAACTGTCCGCCTGAGGTGGACAGTGTCCACGAGCGGTGACAGGCACCGCCCACTGTCTCTCTATTTTTTGTTATTGTTTTCTGTTTCGTTGTTTTGAACGATTTGTTTTATTTCGCCTGTGTCACCTTTGGCGTTGATGATTTCGAAGATTTGGTTGAGTCCTTCGCTTGTTTGGTCTTTTTCTTTTTCCATTGCTGCCTCCATGGGTAAGGTTATTTTTAATATGCCCAATTATTTCAAGGTATGAACGATTTCAATAGCTTTTTCTAAGGAGACACTTTTTAGGATGCTATTTTCATTTCTTATGGCTGTTCCGAAGTGATAGTGATTTGTTGCTGCTTGTGTATGTACCTGCCTGATATTATCTTTTGATAAACCGCTGCCGATAAGGATATGTGTATTTGTACAGGTTTCCTTCATTTTTCTTAAGGTTTCCAAACGTGTTTCCCAGTCACCATAACCACCAGAGGTTAAAATGGTCGTAATCTCTTTATATTGGTCTATTTTCTGCGCTGCTTTCATTATATTATTTGAGCTGTCGATGGCACGGTGAAACGTAACCTCCATAGTACCTACTTCCGTTAATAACTCTTCAACACGGCGGAAATCAACGTCCCCTTTGTTATCCAGTACTCCGAATACTACACCATTTGCCCCTATCGACCGAATAATTCGTATATCATTTTTCATAATCGTAATGTCATCTTCTGAATAACAAAATGATTGAGCATGTGGTCTCACCATAACATTGACAGGAATGTTTACACTATTAACAACCTTTTCGATTAATCCATAGCTTGGAGTGATTCCGCCTTCTGTTAATCCAGACACCAATTCAATCCGGTCTGCACCTGATCTTTCGATTAATTTTGCATCCTCTACCGTAACCGCAATAAATTCGATTAACATTATTTACTCTCCTTCTCGATGTCACACAGGATTTTTTACTATTAATTATTTATTTTACTTAATAAACTTATAAATATTATTAAATGCTCAACATTTCACAAATTGTTCAAACAATTCTGAATAATAAGTGATACTAATCACTAGGATAATTTTTACAAAATTTACAATGAAAGTGTAGTCATCTTATATCAAAGGGGTAGGATCGAATGAGAAAGTTTGTTAAGGTTGCAAGTGTTATTGTCACTTCTGTTATGGTTTTAACTGCCTGTAATTCAGCCAATTTCTCCAATGAAAAACAGACTGCAAAAGCGAACACATCCTCACAAGTAATTGAACCTCATAAAAATCTCAATCAACAGCCAATTCCACTCAAGATAGTACGTGTCGGTCAACACGAAGTTAATATTGAAATGACCGCCCAAATAACCGATATCGAAATTACCAAAGGCAATATGTACAAAGCATGGACATTTAACGGTGAAGCCCCAGGACCAGTAATTGTTGTCAATGAAGGTGACACCATTAACTTTACCTTAAAAAACATGGATCCTTCAATCCCGCACAGCATGGACTTTCATGCCGTTCATGCCTCCCCATCACAAGATTTTGTAGATATCATGCCAAATGAAACCGGAAACTTTACTTATCCGGCTAACAATCCAGGAGTTTTCATGTATCACTGTGGAACAAAGCCGGTTTTGGCTCATATTGCAAACGGTATGCACGGTACGATCATTGTTAAGCCTAAAAACGGATACCCGACAGAAGCTGAAATCGACCGTGAATTTGTCATCGTTCAAAATGAATGGTATAAATACAACGACCTAGAGGATTTTATGAATGGAGTACCTAGTAATGTGGTATTTTCCGCCAAAGCTTTAAAAGAAGGCGATATTAATACAAACGGAACGGTTGGTGCCCTAGTCGACACTCCATTACTGGCGAAGGTCGGCGAGAAAGTCAGAATATACATTAACAATGTTGGACCGAATGAAGTCAGCAGTTTTCACGTGGTGGGTACAGTCTTTGATCATGTTTATATTGATGGTAATCCGTTTAACCTCATGAAAGGTTTGCAAACTGTAATGCTGCCTGCAAGCGGCGGAGCCGTTGTGGAATTTACGGTCACTAAAGAAGGCAGTTATCCCATTGTAACACATCAGTTTAACCATGCAACAAAGGGCGCTGTTGGAATTTTGAAAGTAACAAAAGACGGATCAGACGATGGCAGCGCAGCCATGTCACATTAAAACTTCGAAGAGCATCGGAATTCTCCGATGTTTTTTATTTTCAAGTTACCAACAATGATTATAGCACCGCGCAAGATTATCCACAGTTATGAGTTTTTTTATTTTCTAGTTTTCACTTATCCACAGAACCTATAAACTTATCCACGGAATCAACATATTTATTCACAACTGTTAATTAGTTACTCACATTTCCCATTAACATATCCACAAATAAACCCCAAAAATAAAAAAGTCTGGGAATCCCAGACCTTTTCTATATTCTAGCTCCTAATTCTATTGCTTTACTATTGTGATACAAAGACTTCACCTTTAATTCATACTTAAGTTCGTCACATAAACAATCATACTGCATCATTTCAATATGACGGTACTGAAATAAATGATAATAGTATTTCCCTCTTAGTAAAATACTTTTTAACGACAACACAAAAAAACCTCCTTAATTTATCTACATAAATCGCAGAGGATCGTGTTCGGTAACTGGCTGGCATCGTTGTAAAAAACATTAGCCCCTGTAGTTTTGCGTCACCATTTTTCAATAGTTTTGCCGTTTCGTACGATTTATGTGTTTAATAGAACTATATGCTACCGCTAAATAATAAAAAAGAGTCTTAGGTCCTGCTTTGCTTTTATATCCTTTTTATTACTATAGGCTGCTCAGCCTATTTTTTCAAAAATACGTTGTTGCGTAGCGAAAGATGTAACATAATGTATTATATTGACGTCTAATCCTGTTAGGTTTGACTTATTTTTAAAAGTAAGGGTGTTTTATTGTGAAAAAGAATTCTTCTATATTTGTGAGTTTAGTCATGATGACTTTACTAATATCAGGTTGTTCAGAGAAAATCCTCAATGCCAAAGGCTATCCCGGTCAATCTGAGGTAACTTCTGAGGTTAAGGCAGACACTCATAACAAAGACGCAAAGCATTCAAATGACCAAATGCAGAATAATGTCGAACAGGCAAAGCAATCAGTGGCAAATACATCTGATGAAAACATGAAACGACATACAACAGATAAGAATCAAGATGGCATCCAGGTTGTTTTCAATCCAGAAAGTATTCCGGTGCTCGTTAATAAACAAAATAAACTTCCAGAAAATTATAAACCTGCCGATCTTGTTTATACTGATATTCCTTTTGTTTCTGATGTGACGAATGAAAAACGCAAAATGCGGCGTGTTGCGGCGGCGGCGGTCAATCAATTGTTTGCTGGTGCTAAAGCTGATGGGATTTCTCTATTAGCAGTTTCGGCATATCGATCTCATGAAACGCAAACGACATTGTTTAACTCTTATGTGAACCGTGATGGTTATGAAAAAGCAAGAACCTATAGTGCATTACCTGGCACAAGTGAACATGAAACCGGCCTGGCTATTGATGTTACCAGCGGCAACGGAAAGTGTGCGGCGGAAAATTGTTTTGGAGGTACACCGGAAGCGATTTGGCTCGAACAGCATGCAGCCGAATACGGATTTATCATTAGATATCCACAGGGAAAAGAAAGCATTACTGGATACCAATACGAGCCTTGGCACCTTCGCTATGTCGGTAAGGAATTGGCACTTGAGATTACGAGCAAAGGTATTACGCTTGAGGAATATTATAATGAAGTTTAAAAAAATGCGTCAAGCTCCAATAGTGGAACTTGACGCTTTTCTTATTTACCTTTAATTTCTAAGAGTTTGAGCCTTAAATCGTTTTCCATATTCGCTAGTTCCTGCTCAGCTAAACGCCGTTTGTGACGTCCCTCTTCCTGGATGCGCATCGTCTCTTCTAGGGTGGTGATCAAGTTTTCCTGTGTTTTCTTAAGTGTTTCAATATCGACGAGTCCACGCTCATTTTCTTTCGCTGTTTCAATGGTATTGGTTTTTAGCATTTCAGCATTTTTTAATAACAGCTCATTTGTCGTCTGTGATACTTTTTTCTGTGCTTCTACTGCATGACGCTGGCGAATGAGCGTCAGCGCAATCGCGACTTGATTTTTCCAAAGCGGAATTGCGGTCATGATAGACGATTGTATTTTTTCGACGAGGGCTTGGTTTGTATTTTGAATCAGACGGATTTGCGGAGCGCTCTGAATCGTGATTTCCCGGCTCAATTTCAAATCGTATAAACGTTTGTCCAATCGGTCAGCAAACTGTATCATATCGTTTACTTCTTGGACCTTCATTTGATCATTTGTGGCCTCTGCTGCCCTTTTCATTTCTGGGATTGTCTTTTGGTGCATCTCCTCCAGCTTAATTTCTCCTGCCGCAATATAAACATTTAAAGCATGGAAATATTCTTTATTTGTTTCATAAAGCTGTTCCAAAAGTTTTATATCCGATAACAGCACATTCTTGCTGCGGTCAAGTTTCACACTAATCCGGTCTATTTGTGCACCTGTCTTTTGATATTTGGATAAGACTTCTTGAAGCGAGTTTGAAATTTTTCCAAACATACGCCCAAAAAAGGATGGCTTCCCTTCCTTCAGTTCATCTGGATTAACTTCGTCCAGCCTCTTCATTAAATCACTAATGATTTCGCCAACCTCACCAATATCCTTTTTCTGTACATGTTCGAGCATGGTGTGGGAAAAACTTAAGAGCTTCCCTTGTGCCTGGGTACCGTACGTAATCATCGCCTGATGATTTCTTGGGTCGATCTGTTCAGCGAGTTGATAAGCCTTTGCCCGGTTCTCTTCAGGAATGACATCAATCAGCTTTGTAGGCTTGGCTTCCTGAAGCTGTGGTGCCGGTTCCGCCTGTATTTGTGGTGTAAGCTCGTTATCACCGAACGGGTTTGCCAGGATATCATCCAATAAGTTTCCAGTTTTTTTAGCCTGTGGAGAGTTATTTTCGCTCATTTTAGCCTCCTGCTTTCGTCTATGGTTTTAGTATCATTAAGTTTTTTTATAGACTGTTTTGCAACATCAATTTCAAAATTCAAGGAATCTAAATCGTCGGAAACAACATGATAGAGGTCCTCTTCCAGGGCCTTCGTTAAATCTGTTAAGGTTTGCCGCGTCTCATATAAAGATACATCCATCTCATGACTTTTCTTCGGCTGCTGTGCTAAAAAACGATATTTCTCGGTTAATTCAACGACAGAATCTAAGTGAGAAAAATAAAATTTCTCCGCTTTATAAAAGCGCCTCGGTTCACTTTGAGCCATGCTTTGAATTTTCCTTGTAATCCGTAGAACGTCAAGTCTTTGCTTTATTGTAGATAGATCGCGGATGGAAAATAATGATTTATTTAGTTTGTTAATTTTTCGTTTAGCTTCATCTAAATTCTTCTTTATATAACGATATTCTTTTCTCGTAAGCTGATGTTTTTTTAAAAAGCGGGATGTCATGACCGCGGATGTAATCTTGTAAACGATGACACCGCCTGCTAAAGAAATGGCGGACGAAGCCAAAAATGTTAAATCAAAGGCAAAATAGCTTAGAAACCATACCGTGACCACAGATGGAACAGTCACAACACTCTGGATTAAAAAAGATAAAAATCGGTTCATCATAATCGACTCCTGACTAAAAATCCTTTATATTCATACGAACTACCGACAAAAATGTTTCAGCAAATATAAAATACAAAAAAAGGAAGATACCCCTCATACTTCAACAATACACCATAAAACTCCTGCTTTCCATAGACCACAAACGTAAACAAGACTAAGACCTAAGACGTATTTTTGGGCTGCATTGCGACACGTGATATGGTGACACGTGATATGGTGACATGGTGACAGGCACCACCCGTGGACAATTTCCACCCTAGGTGGACAGTTTGCCTTCTCTTTCCTGTTGTTTAATGTTTTCTAGGCTTTAGCCCAAGAGGATTATCCAGTTATACATAGGATATGAGGGTATCACATTATATTATTTCAACTATATAGATAGAGGAGTGCGATGAAACGAATGTATCAACCATTTGGAATGCCCGTTGATTATCGATTTGGACATCAAGGAGGTCACCATGGCGGTGGTCATCATGGCGGCGGTCACCACGGCGGTGGATTTAATTTAGGTAATGTTGGGGCTGGATTGCTCGGTCTTGGTTTAGGATATTTAGGTTCTAGTCTCGGTGGCGGCTATGGACCAGGTTACGGTTACGGCGGTTTTGGTCCAGGATATGGAGCTGGTTATGGATATCCAGGTGGATATTCAGGATATGGTTCTGGTTATGGAGCTGGTTATGGTCCTGGTTATGTTCCTGGTTATGGACCAGGAATGGGTGGTTATGGCGGCGGATACGGTCCTGGTTATGGACCAGGAATGGGTGGTTATGGCGGCGGATACGGTCCTGGTTATTAACTCTATAAAAACTCTAAAATAAATAGCGTGAGGAACTTGAGAACAATCAAGGACCTAACGCTATTTTTTATTTTTTGAATTATTTTTACTGTTTTTTTGTTTCAGACGGTGTAAAATGTTTCTCATAGGAAACATTTCTGTATCCGCACATATATAATACTATTCAAAACTTTCAAACACTAAAATAAACATTTTTAAATAAAAAGGAGAAGAGACTATGACGGAGAATCTGCTATTAGCATTTGGGCTGACATTATTTGCTGGCCTTGCAACAGGCATAGGAAGTCTGCTCGCATTTTTTACATCACACACAAACACAAAATTTCTATCTGTTACCCTCGGATTCTCGGCGGGTGTCATGATTTATGTATCTATGGTAGAGATTTTCGTGAAAGCAAAGGTAGCACTTGTAGATGCCATGGGAGTTGTTCCCGGGAATTGGTTAACGGTTGGGGGATTTTTCGGAGGTATGATCCTCATAGCCGCAATCGACAAGTTCATTCCAAAGCAATCGAACCCGCATGAATTAAAAACTGTTGAAGATATGAATCAACCTAGTATGGTCAATGGAAAGCCCGACCTTTTAAAAATGGGTACATTTACAGCACTTGCCATCGGGATTCATAACTTTCCAGAAGGAATTGCTACCTTTACTTCCGCTTTACAGGATCCGGCACTCGGTATTGCCATCGCTGTCGCAATAGCCATCCATAACATTCCTGAGGGTATCGCAGTTTCCGTGCCTGTTTACTTTGCGACAGGTGATAAGAAAAAGGCTTTTAAACTATCATTCTTATCTGGCTTATCCGAACCAATTGGTGCTCTAGCCGCTTATTTATTCTTAATGCCTTTTCTAAATGATATTATGTTTGGAATTATCTTTGCTGCAGTCGCAGGGATCATGGTGTTTATCTCTCTGGACGAATTATTACCGGCCGCAAAAAGGTATGACGAAACCCATCTATCAATCTACGGCCTAATTGCCGGTATGGCCGTCATGGCAGTTAGCCTTTTACTTTTCATCTAATCACAAATTATAACGAAATACTCGAGAGCCAGCAGAAATGCTGGCTTTTCTGTTTTTTGGGAATCCGGGAACTGTCCGCCTCAGGTGGAAAGTGTCCACGAGTGGTGACAGGCACCAAACATACCAAACTTATTTATTTTCAGGTACAAAGTTTCAATATTTATATAAGGGCATATATTAGATGGAATTTCCAAAATTCATGGAAGCGGGTGGATTTATTGATGAAAAGGGCCCTATTTACGATACCGCTTTGTTTAATACTTATTGGAGTGATTGTCACTTCTTTTGTTCTAATGGGTATTAAACCGAGCTCTTCGAATATTTCTCAAGCCCAAAAGCTTGCAGAGTACACGAAGCCAGCGGTGGTTCGTATTCTTGGCTACTCTGTTGTTGGATGGCAGTTTAACAATCCAAATGACCCTGAAGTGATGGCTATACTCAATCAGTTAAACTACCAATCTGTTGTGGGTGGTTCTGGATCAGGGGCGATTATTAGCTCAGACGGGTATATCGTTACCAATGCCCATGTTGTAGAAGCTGCCCAAATGGAAGATGAGGATATTGCTAACGCTGCATTTGATCAGCTAGTCACCCTTATCGCTGATTATTTTCAGGTAGATTATGATACAGCATATGAATATATGTTGACCTATACGCAATACACTGGGATCCAAAAAGTAATTAAGGTAATTTTACCCGGCGGAGATATACTTGACGGGGAAGTTAAGAGCTATGGAGCTCCTGTCAATGAAGGTAAGGATGTAGCAGTTCTCAAGATTGAAGGGAAAAACCTTCCTACGTTAAAACTTGGAAACTCCGATAATATCCAAAACCAGGATAATATTTGGGTGAGCGGCTACCCGGCAGCAGCCGATTCTGATTTGTTGTCTCCTGATTCCTCTCTTGTATCTTCTATGAATGCAGGTCAAATTTCTGCTACAGATAAGAAAACAGAGCAGGGAAGCCCAGTCATTCAAATTAATGCAGCGGCAACACACGGTAACAGCGGCGGTCCTGTAATCAATGAAAATGGCGAAATCATTGGATTGCTCACCTTTAGAGGCGATACCGTTAATGGTCAAGAGGTTCAAGGTTTTAACTTCTCGGTTCCGGTTAATACCGTAAAGGAATTCACGAACCAAGCAGGCGCAAAGAATACATCGAGTAATACTGATAAGCTTTATAAGGAAGGACTAGAGCTTTATTGGGGTGGTTATTACAATAATGCTCTTGAAAAATTTGAAGCAGTCCAAAGACTATATCCAAACCATTCTGAAATAAAGAAGTTTATCACCAATTCCGAACAAAGAGCTGGAGACAGTAAAACATTGTGGTCAGATTATAAAACGATTTTCTACATCGTTGATGGCATTGCAGCATTACTGGTCTTACTTCTTTTGGTATTCACCTTTGCAAGAAAGCGGAACCGGCCGGCAGCAGTACCTGCAGCAGCTGCACCTCAGGTACCACCAGCGCAGCCAACCATACCAGAAAACACCATTCCCGACTTAAACGGCGATGGAAAAGTCGACGTTCAAGACATCATACTCGCACTCCAAGAACAACAAAAGAAACAACAGAAAAAAGACGACGAATAAGCGTCCACTACCGAATATGCATAAATTGCTGTATAAATAAGGAAAAATGAATAATTGGTGACAGGCACCCCTAAATTAAAAAGTATAAAAAGTAATAGGAGATAATATCTATTTATAAATGTGGTTTATGAGGGGGAATGTCTTCTGAGAGGGATTTTACGGTTGGTTGGTTTCCTCATTTTTGCTTTTGGGCTTTATCTGATTTTCGCTGAACAAGTGTTTTTTGGAGTACTCTCCATTATATTAGCCTTTTTGATTTTCCCGAATCGAAGTAATAGCCGAGGTCACCACTCTAGCAACGACAACGATTATAACAACGACCGTTCTTACAGTTCAGACAGCGACTCTGGCGGCGGTGACTCCGGCGGCGGCGGAGATTGATAAAGAAACATCCTCTTTCACACGGGGATGTTTCTTTATTAAGAAATTGATTTTCACAAAGTATATGTGAATAATCAAGGAATCATATTATAATGGAAATAAATTCATTTTTTCTGAGTGAGTGATAAGAACCCACAAAGGTTGTGTTACAAATGCTATGGTTTTATTTTATTCTTTCTTATTTAATTGGAAGTATTATGTTTGGCTTTCTTATCACGAAGATCTTCTATCGAAAAGATATTCGTATTCAAGGCAGCGGTAATGTCGGTGCTAGAAATGCCGGCCGCCTTCATGGTAAAACTGCCTTTGTACTCATTTTTCTCGGCGACGCACTAAAAGGTTCCCTAGTCATTTTAGCAGCACGCCACCTGCAATTCTCGGAGTCTATTCAACTGCTAGGATTAGCATTCGCTATTATCGGTCACATTAAGCCCGTCACCTTAAAATTTAAGGGTGGAAAAGGGATTTCCACCTTCATTGGCGGAATCATCATCTTTGAACCCATTCTTATTCCTGTAATCATCCTAGGATTTGGAATGCTCTACCCTTTCTTGAAAAGCTTTACATTAGCAGGGTTAGGGGCATTTCTTTTTATCCCTGTGGCCCTCTTTTTAAAAAATAATGATTGGCTAAGTTGCATTTTAGCATTAGGTATCCTCGCAATGCTTTACGCAGCACATGCAGAAAATCTTAAAGAAAGGCTGAAACCTAATGAGTAAGCATGAGTTTTTTTTCAAAATTGCCACCACAGCTGATGAATTTGAACAAATCCATCGCTTAAACTATCAAACATTTTCAGAGGAAATTCCACAGCACGCGAAGAATGAGGAGCAAAAATTAGTGGACCCCTTCCATGCTGAAAATACATATATCATTTGTGTAAAAGAAAATGAAGTGATTGGGATGACAGCGATTCGTGATAAACGGCCATTTTCGCTTGATCGAAAAATTGGCCCCGTTGAACAATCACTCTCCTTTCCCGTCTTCTTTCCATGTGAAGTTAGGCTATTATCGGTAAAAAAAGAATATCGAAATGGCCGGGTATTTTTAGGGCTAGCGCAGTTCCTCATAAAATACTGCTTAAAAAAAGGCTACGATATAGCTTTTATTTCGGGTACAGTCCGTCAATTAAAGCTTTATGGTCAGTTAGGATTCCAGCCTTTCGCCCAATTAACCGGGACGGATGAAGCACTCTTTCAACCCATGTACTTGACGAAGAAAACTTTTGATGAGTCGATTGCGGGCAGGATACTCCCTCCAACGATTCCATTCTTACCGGGTCCGGTTCAGATCACGAAAAAGGTCATGAATGCCTTAAGCACAACACCAATTTCCCACCGTTCAGAACATTACAAAGAAAAAATTGCTAGAGCAAAGGATATGCTTGCAAAATTAGTAAACAGTAAATATGTTCATATTTTCCTAGGGTCTGGAACACTTGCCAATGATGTCGTGGCGGGACAGCTTTCTTTAGAATCTGGCAGAGGGCTTATCTTGGCAAATGGCGAATTTGGCAGTCGTTTAGTTGAGCAGGCTAAGCGATTCGGGCTCCAATTTGATGTACTTGAAAAAGATTGGGGACAGGCATTCACCCGTGATGAACTTATTTCTGCTATCTCGGAGACAACGAGTTGGATTTGGGCTGTTCATAGTGAAACTTCCTCTGGTATGCTCAATGATCTTGGTTTATTAAAGGAAATATCAGAAAAGTACGAACTTAAGCTATGCCTGGATTGCATTAGCTCTTTGGGGGCAATTGAAATAGATTTGGATGGGGTATTTTTAGCAACGGGTGTAAGTGGAAAAGCCATTCGCGGACTAACAGGGCTTTCGTTCGTTTTCCACCACCATGAGGTACAGCCTTCATTAGCACTGCCTAAATTTCTGGATTTAGGAACATACATGGCTAAGGGCAGCGTTCCCTTTTCGCAGTCATCCAATCTCTTAGAGGCACTTTTGGCCGCATTAGAGGATGTTAATAGAGAAACTTTTGAAAAAGTAATCGAGACACATACTTTCTTAAAAAATCAGCTAATAGAATTTGGATTTACCATCATCAGTGAACACAACAGCTCGCCGATGATTCTTACGATTGAAATCCCTAGTGGTGTTTCTTCCGTTGTGATTGGGGATATTCTCTATCATCATGGCTACCAGCTGCACTATGAAAGTGACTATCTGCAGCAAAGAAATTGGATTCAAATTGCCTGCATCGACCACTACGATAAAGCGGACCTAGAAAAAATGACGAATCTCTTAAATAGAGTAATAGCCTATGAGCAAAAATCCACACAACATACACTAGTCAACGGTCAATAAGATAGAAAAAAGTCACTGCCACAAGGAGATTGGCAGTGACTTTTTGTGTGCACCAACTATCCACATGAGGGGTAGAAGTGTCCACCCTGGATGGAAAGTGTCCACGAGCGGTGCCTGTCACCATTTTTTTATCCCATTTTTTGTCACCATCTTTTCACCACAATCTTTTTACCGCGACCAATTGCCGACCATCATTTGCAGCGATCCTTTGTATCATTTTTATCATCGAAGCTTTACGGCTTCCCAAATGCTTTGGTCGGTTATGGTGGTATTTCCTTCTAGGTCTGAAATGGTTCGAGCTAAGCGGATGATTTTTATTTGGGTGCGGTTGCTCCAGTTTTTCTTCGCTGCGAGTTGGTGGATTAATTTCTGCTGGTCTGATGTTAATGGGCTTGTTTTTTGCAGCATTTCATAGCTCACTCTACTATTACATAATTCTTTTCCATACCGCTCATACTGCCGGCTTCTTGCAGCTTCTATCCTCCTTTGAACTACTTTTGAGGTGTCCCTTACTATTGTGGTGTCTCTATCAAAGTCAACTGGCTTCATGGTAAGACGAATATCAAACCGGTCACGAAGCGGACCAGAAATTTTATTTTGATAGTTTTGAGCCTGCCGTGGTGTGCATGTGCAATAGTGCGAATTCGAACTAGCATATCCACACGGACACGGATTCATGGCAGCCAGTAAGATAAAGGAAGCAGGATAGGTTAGTGTGGCATGCGTTCTGCTGATGGTGATTTTTCCACTCTCAAACGGCTGGCGAAGCATATCAAGTGTTTTTTTTGGAAATTCAGCAATTTCATCAAGGAATAAGACACCGCGATGAGCTAATGATATCTCCCCAGGCTTTGGATATGTCCCTCCGCCAATAATTGAAATCCCTGAGGCAGAATGATGAGGATTTCGGAATGGAGGGATATTGGCGTAAGGGTAAGGTGTTCCACTTAATTGGTGTAAAGCAATGATTTCAAGGCGTGCTTCTTTTGACAATGGAGGCAGAATAGATGGAAAGCTCTCAGCAAGCATACTTTTTCCACAACCAGGCGGTCCTGTCATCAAGACATGATGTTCCCCGGCTGCCGCCACTTCCAACGCCCTTTTCGTGCCACTATGACCAATAATCTGTTGAAAATCTATATAACTATTATGATCCGAACCAACTTCTTCCTTTTTGGGAGTAAAAAGAGACCCTCCCCTTCCCTCTAAATTCTCAATCACTTCTCTTAAACTAGAAGTATAAATAATTTCCAGTCCGTCAATATCGAGAATTGGCTGCTTGTCGTCATACGGCATATATAACTTTTTAATCCCCAGCCTTTTAGCTGCTAATACGGCTGGCAGCATGCCTTCTACTGGCACTACCGCTCCATCCAGCGACAACGCTCCAATAAACCCATAGTTCTCAGGAATAGAAGTGACCAGTTCATCCAAACTTAACAGCACTCCGATTGCCATAGGTAAATCAAACATGGGACCACTTTTCTTTTGCTCTGAGGGTGATAGGTTTATAATGATTTTTTGACCATTTATGGTATACCCTAATGAACGAAGTGCAGCACTAATTCGTTCCTTCGACTCCTTAACAGCAGCGTCAGGAAGACCCACAATTCGTATCGAATCATTTCCCACAAACGTTTTTACCTCTACATTGAGACGATAACCCTCCATACCTTTCAAACCAATACTCGTTACTTTCGCACACATGGATTTTCCTCTTTTCTGGGAATCATCACAACTTTTCTATTGTCGAGTAAAAATAAATCCATTAGTGGTGTTTTTATGTATTCTTCATAATGCTGAGATGCAGGATCGGGGAAATAGGATAGTAGATGTTTCGTGTCGACCAGCTTGTTTACCTCGCCATACACATAAGCGTTGTAACTGCTCCATGGATAGTCCTCTAGTTGATCGACAAGCCCCGCTTTCAATGGATTGAGGTGGATATACTTGCTGACATCGAATTCGTAATCAAGCGAATCTAGTAATTCGGCACCATAGCGTTTTTCAAAAACGTGGCCGGTAAAATCATATTTCTTATTAAAATACTTGGCAAATTTGGTATTGAAATGACTCATGATAATGGTGGGAGAAGTGTCTGAGGTTTCAATTTGGAGATGAGTATGATTGGACATTAAGCAGAAAGCGTGGAGCGTAAAAGGGAATCGAGTCTTAGTTTCTTGCAATAAACTTAGATATTTAATGCGATCCCCATCATCATAAAATAAGGTAGATTTTCGATTACCTCTACTAGTAATATGATACTTTGCACCTGGAAACCAAGCACGGCGTTTTCGACCCATAGCAGTCACTCCTATTCAATTGGAATTTTGGGAACTAACCTTTTTAAAGAAAGGTTAAAACCGAGGAAAAAAACAAAGCAAAGATTCAAATAGTATCATTCGACACCCTTCCCCAAATTCCTTCCTCAAACTCTAATAAGGAAAAAATTAACATACTGTCCGCCTGAGGTGGACAGTGTCCACGAGCGGTGACAGGCACCCTGGCAGGCACCCTGGCATGATTGCTGTTTTTATGCTATTCTTAAGGGAAATTATATGCTCCATTTATAGACAGATACTATTCTTCTTGGCCCCTTCAACTTTTCCTTCATTTAAGGTTCCTTTTTCAATTTTTCCAAAACTAAAACGGAGGTTTTAATTTGAAAAAATTATTGATTGTTTTATCTAGCTGTATGTTATTGTTCCTTGGAGGTTGTTCGTTTCTCAATGACGCGCAGGACACGATTACTTATATTAATGAAGCAACAGACTATTTAGCCACTGCCACTGAGTTTGCCAGCGATGCCCCAGCACTTGCTCAGCAGGCGATCAGCGATCTCCAGGCTGCAGAAGATTTCCAAACTATGCTTGAACAAATGCAGCAAACAGCTGAGGCTTTTAATGAACTTCAAGCACCGGAGATTGCAGCTGAGCTTCACCAGCAAATCATCGAACAAAACAGTGTGATTATAACTGAAATTGAAACATTCATAAGCAATTTCCAAAACGGCCTGCTTGATCCTGCTATTCTCGAAAACACGGAGTTGTTTCAGACCGTTCAAGATATTACTAGCATAATTGACCAGGTTCAACAGTTAGGCGAATAGTTCATCTCCAAGTCAAGGAGGTAGAGCGGCATGAAAAAATCTCTTATCTTTTTGTTCCTTTTTATCCTGCTAACAGCCTGTAATGCAAAAGGTGAACATGATATTAAAGGAAAGGTAATGGATGTCGAGAACAACAGTATTTTAGTGGAAGATGAAACCCTGGGATTAATCTGGCTCTCTTTACCAGAGGAAAGTACTAGCAAAACTTTCGAAAAAGGTCAAACTGTTGCCGCTTGGACAGATGGAAAAATTAGAGAATCCTACCCATTACAAGGCACCGCTTTATCGATTGAAGTAATCAAATAGAAAAAATGGGGCGTCTGTTGAGACACCCTTTTTTTGTGTTTACAGTTCACCATTATAAAATTGTAAGTATCCGAGTTTCCATGAGATAAAGGCGCTGAGCACTACAGCACCAATCATAAGTATGAAAAAAAGCCAATCAATATACGAAACCGGAATCACACGATAAAATATCCGCTTTTTTTCTCCAGTAAAACCTTTTGATTCCATCGCAAGTGCGGTCCGCTCTGCTTTACGAATGGCACCTGCCAGGAGTGGAATCACGTATCGTTTCAACTGCTGTATTTTTTCCGGTATGGTTCGTGCTCGTGTTACGCCCCGTACTCGATGAGCATTTTGCAAGGTTTGAAACTCCTCCTTAATTAACGGCAGAAATCGGTAGCCTGCTATAATTCCATAGGCAAGCTTTGGCGGCAGCTTGCATTGCTGCATTAAACTGAGAAGAAAATCCGTTGGCTTAGTTGTTAAGGTAAACATAATAGATAACGCAGCAAAGCTTAACACCCTAAGACCAAGTGACACACCTCTTCGAAAACCTTCTCCTGTCAGTGTTAAAAAACCCCATTGCCAAATCACATGATCCCCCTCTTGAAGGCGCGGAAACAGCATAGTTGACCAAACATAAATGAAAGCAATGAATAAAAACGGAGCAAATAACAGCAGCCATTTTTTAAAAGAAACGTGCCCGAATAGGAAGGTCAACGTAACAGACCAGAGTATCGTCAGAAGCGGTGTAATCGGATCAAAAAACACAGATAAGATCAGAATCGATGTGACAATAGCAAATGCTTTGATACTCGGATTCACCTCATGAAGTGACATGAATCTCTCTCCTTACCATTTCATTTTCCATCTGTTTTCTAAACGGCAGCTTCAGCCTAGCACGACTGATGACTTCACAGTTTTCCCACAATCTCTCAGGTGTTCCAGAGAAAATCAATTCTCCCTTATCTAACACATGAACGGTGTCCGCATATTGGTCCACCAGCTCCATATCATGGGTAATCATAAAAACTGCCCCGTCCTTTTCGTCCAGCACACTCATGATTTCATGTGCAGTATTGGCATCCTGACCAAATGTCGGCTCATCGAGGATGAGCAGGTCCTGTTCGTGGACAAGCATGGTCGCTACACTTAAACGCCGCTTCTGCCCTTGGCTCAGTGCAAAAGGATGTGCTCCCGCATGTGTTTCCAGGCCCATTTTTTCAAGAATCGTTGAGACGATTGCTTTTTGCATTAACCCAAAGGAAATTTCCTCATAAACACTGTCCGTGATAAATTGGTGTTCTGGATTTTGAAACACGTAGCCGAGAGACTGATATAGGTCATTCTCCTTCCACTTCGAAAGCGGAACACCGAGAAACTGAATCTCCCCTTGATCAACAGGAAGTAAGCCGGCTAAGCATTTTGATAGGGTCGTCTTTCCAGAACCATTTGCACCAACTAGAGCAGTCCGCTCTCCTTTATGAATACGCAATGTTATATTGTTCAAGTGCCCGCGAGCATAAAGACCATTCACTTCGAGAATAGGTTCTTTTGGGTCCGTCGTTTTGCTTTCTTTTTTAAAAAAAGCACTAGGGTCCTCCAGCCCTGTCAGTAATTCACTAGTGCGAAGCGGGATTCGTTCTCCTTTATAAACACCTGCATCCTTTGCCGTTATTCCAGCTTCCACTACTTTTGGCAGCCAAATGCCTTCCTTTCGCAAATAAGGAGTGAATTCTCCATAACATTGTTCAGGAGTACCATCAAAAAGAAGTGTTCCGTTAGAATCTAGAACCAGACAGCGGTCAATCAGCTCAAACCAATCATCAAGTTTATGCTCGTTGACAATTAGCGTAAACGGACGATACTGTTTTAAGTTCGTGATGGTTTCTACTAATTCTGAGCTGGATTGCGGGTCAAGGTTAGCTGTGGGCTCATCCAGGATGATTACATCTGGTTCGAGTGCCAATACACAAGCTAGCGCGAGCTTCTGCTTTTGCCCTCCAGATAAGGTATGGATGACAGTCTTTTTTTCAGCCTGCAACCCTGCCCATTCTAATGCTCTATCGATCTTTGATTCCATCTCTGCCCGTGGGACATGGAAATTCTCGAGACCAAACGCTACTTCCTCCTCCACGGTCAGCATGCAGAATTGACTCTCTGGATCTTGAAAAACAATTCCTATTTTTTGGTTGAGTTCACCTGGTTTAAACTCATCTAGATTTTTGCCATCAAACATGATTGACCCAGTTATATTTCCATCGACTGCTTCTGGATATAATCTGTTCAAGCAGTATGCAAAGGTACTTTTTCCCGAACCGCTAGGACCTAAAAGGAAAAGCGATTGATTTTTTATGATCGAAAAAGAAAGGTCTTTGAAAATATCCGTATCTTCATAGCTGAATCCGAGACCCGCTGCCTTAATCTGAGGTTCAAACCGGGACATTTCGCTTGTGTTCCTTTCCCAATGGGAAACTGTTCAATGCTCCTGTTTTCGCAAGACCTTCACTTAAATATTTGCCTAGTAATCCTGCCAATAAGGCTCCGCTCACAAGGCGGACAAAGAACATTGCCGTTACATAACCAGACGAAAGGGCAGCAAATCCCGAGACATAAAATCCCCAGGCAAAGCTAAACACCGATGAACCCATCCCTGCTGCCATCAATACCCACGTCGAATAGTTCTTCCATTTCGTAGCAGCAAAAACAGCCTCCGCACCTAAACCTTGAATCATTCCGGAGAGGATTAATTGCGGTCCAACCGCGTTCCCGAGCAAAACTTCAACCGTGGCAGCTACCGTTTCCGAGAGAAAAGCAGCCCCTGGTTTGCGGATAATATACGCTGCAATAATTGAGACGATAAACCAAATTCCAAAAATAATATCATAGCCAATTAAGCCAAATAGACCAAAAAGAACATTCCCGAGCTGGAGAAACAATAAATAGACTACAGCAAAAACAACAGCAAGCACCGATAACACAATAACTTCACGCAGTTTCCATTTTGCCAGCATTTATTTCACCCTCTTTTTCGATGGACTGTTCGCAGACATCGCAACTGTCATGACAATATGCGTTGAATCGCTTTCATGTGCTCCGTGGAAGGCGTCCTCGAGCGTTTTAAAAACCTTGTTTACATCACCATCAAGTCTAGAAGCGTAGTGGACACCTTTCGTGAAGGTTCCCTGATCTTGAGCAAGTTTGCACTGATCCATAATCACATCCATATACGTTGGAATGCCCATTGGATATAGGGCAAATTGGACTGCTACATCCTGTTTGATTTGCAGTGATTTTTCCTCGTTTAGTCGATCTTGGTTTTCGGAAAGGTACACATCCCCGGCTGAATCTCCTGGACATCCATTGGAAAACGTAGCCTGCAGCACAACATGATCACCGTTTTTTGCTGACTCTAAGAATATAGCTTTCACGACATCAAATACATGTTCAGACCGCCCTCTGACAGATGTGCTGACATCATCTGTTTCCATCCAAACCTTTGAAGTATCCACTTCTTCTAAAGCTGATAGAATAATATCTACAAACCTATCAGACATCGGATAAATTGAAAACCGCGCTCCAGTAATCTCACTCGTCCCACAAATATTAGACATTTCACATACCCCCATTGATATTTTGACAACAAAAAAACTGCACCCCACAGGAATGCAGTCGAATCATATCAACATTGATCTCACGATAATCTTTTCCTGCACTTCCCCACGCTAGTATTATCTAGATCGGGTCATAAGGGTCAGACAAACGTCCTCTCAGCCAAAAAGCTCCCCTAGTGCAAAAACCGTATGCAATTTTTCGTTGCCCTAATAATATGATAATATTTCCAATATGTAAAGGGTGTTTTCTTCAGAAATACAGTGCCTTCGTTATGGTGCCTTCGTTACGGTGCCTGTCACCGCTCGTGGACACTGTCCACCTCAGGCGGACACTTACATTTAATAAAGTGTAGATTTCTTAGAATTCCTCTTATCATTACATATCAAGATTAGTCCTTTTTACTTTATAAATATTTTTATGTATTACTCATCCTTAAAAGCTGTCATATCATGAAAAACAATATACAATGATGTATAAACGGTGACAGGCACCAAAAGAGGCACCAAGAGAAGGAGGGTTAATATGGAGGTACAAGGTGTTTTCAAATCGGTCTGCCCGCTGGATTGTCCAGACCAATGTGGTTTGCTTTTGCATAAGGTTGATGGAAAAGTGGTGAAGGTGGAAGGGGATTCGGAGCATCCGGTTACGAAGGGGAATATTTGTAATAAGGTTCGGAATATGGCAGAACGGCTTTATGATGAAAATCGATTAACGTATCCTATGAAAAGGGTGGGAGCTAAAGGTGAAGGCAAATTTGAACGGATTAGCTGGGATGAAGCCATTGAGACGATAACCTCCCGGTGGAAAACGCTTGTCCAGACTGAAGGACCTGAAAGTATCCTGCCATATAGTTTTTACGGAAACATGGGGCGGTTGAATGCCGAGGGAATGGATCGCCGTTTCTTTAACCGCCTTGGAGCGTCGCAGTTAGATCGGAGTATTTGTAATTCTGCCGGTTCGGTTGGTTACAGATATACAATGGGCGGCAGCTTCGGGATTGACCCAGAAGACACCATTCATTCCAAGCTGATTATTCTTTGGGGGATCAACGCAGCTAGTACCAATATGCACCAAGTAGCACTTGCTCAGAAAGCACGCAAACATATCGGAGCTAAAATTGTCTTGATTGATGTGCATAAAAACCAAACTGGCAGATTAGCAGATTGGTTTATCCCAATTTTACCAGGGACTGATACTGCTCTTGCACTTGGAATCATGCATATTTTATTTGCTGAAAACATGGTCGACTCCTCCTTCCTGGATCAATATACAGTTGGCCATGAGGAACTACGCGAACACGTTGTGCAATACGATCCAATTAAAGTATCGGAAATTACAGGAGTTTCTGTCGAGGATATTTATAAGCTTGCTAGAATGTATGGCACTACCTCACCTTCCTTTATTCGGATTGGCAATGGACCGCAGCACCACGACAATGGAGGAATGTTTGTCCGCACGATTTCTTGTCTGCCTGCCTTAACAGGTCAATGGCTAATCAAGGGAGGCGGGGCGATCAAAGGAAATTCAGGCTATCTTTCGGTGAACACAACAAAATTACAGCTTCCAAGATTACTGAAAAATAAACAAACAAGGGTAATAAACATGAATATGCTTGGAGAAGCTTTGTTAACGGCAGATCCACCTATAAAATCAATGTACGTTTACGGCAGTAACCCTGCCGTAGTTGCTCCAGAGGGCAATAAAGTAAGAAAGGGCCTTGAGCGCGAGGATTTATTCGTCGTCGTTCACGATTTATTTTTAACCGAGACCGCAAGATATGCTGATATCGTATTGCCTGCAACATCGTCCTTTGAGAATACAGATATATACACGTCCTACTGGCATCTTTACATTCAGATTCAGGAGCCAGTCGTAGAAGCATATGGTGAGTCTCGTTCAAATGCAGACGTATTCCGTCTGTTGGCCAAAGGAATGGGATTTGAAGAATCTGCATTTCAGGACTCAGATGCAGAAATGATTGTCCAAGCGTTAGACCAACCTGCCAATCCGTATTTGGAAGGTATTAATTATGAAACTTTAGTAGATAAGCAGATTATGAAAGCGAAGGTAACACCGCTGTTTCCTGGTAAGCTGCGAACTCCTAGCAGGAAAATTGAGTTGTACTCAAAGCGGATGAAAGCCAATGGATATCCGCCGCTGCCAACCTATATTCCTTTAATTATTGACGGAGATCATCCTTATCACTTTATTCCGGCACCCAATCACAATTTCTTAAACTCTACCTTTTCAAATAATCAAAAGCATATCAGCCTTGAAAAAGAACCTCGCTTGCATATGAATCGTAGTGATGCGGAGGCTTCGGGTATTGAGGATGGTGACCAAGTCCGTGTCTGGAACCAGCGCGGGGAATGTGTATTAAAAGCGAACGTAGGAGAAAATGTCCTACCAGGAGTGGTTGTCACCCAAGGACTTTGGGCAGATCTAGATGGCACTAAACAAATGGTCAACACCCTAACACCAGACCGAATCGCCGACATGGGCGGCGGCGCAACCTTCTTCTCTGGGCGGGTCAGTGTTGAAAAAATATACAGGGATGTATAAACGGTGACAGGCACCGCCATTCCGGCGGTGCCTCAGCCTCTTGAATGGATCACTTATCGTCTATATCTAATGGTCTCAACTTCGCTTCAATATCTGCACGGTGCGGCTCTAAAAATGGCGGCAGTGCCAGACTTTCTCCTAATGTCTCGATTGGTTCGTCCACGTCGAAACCAGGCGTATCCGTTGATAATTCAAAAAGAATATGATTCGGTTCCCGGAAATAGAGCGCTTTGAAGTAGTACCGTTCGACTTTACCAGAATTCATTAATCCTGACGCCGCAATTCTCTGTGCCCAATACTCATATTCTTCCTCATTCGGAATACGAAAGGCAACATGATGAACACTTCCCCGTCCAGGCCTCACCCGAGGTAGATCAGGTCTCGTTTCAACGTGCACCTCAGCCCCTGAGCCGCCTTCCCCTGTTGAGTAAACCTGAATATCAGGGAAATCTCCTTCGAGCGAAGGATAAGTGCCAGTCTGTGTAAAGCCCATAACCTCCGTTAAGACGTTTACCGTTTTATCGGGAGCACCAACGGTTAAGGTTACAGGACCTAAACCAACGATGGCATGCTCTACGGGTACTTCACTTTTGTCCCAAGGAACACCCGCACGAACTCCTTCTTCGTCGTTATCTGCGACCAAAACTAAACGAGTTCCCTCGAAATCCTGAAAAGCAAGAGAGTCACGATTGTTTCGCTTCTCAATTTGCCCATGGTGAATACCATACTGCTCAAAACGAGATTTCCAGTAGTGGAGTGCCTCCGTGTCCTTCACTCGAAGTGACGTAGATGAAATACTGCCAATGCCAGGATACGTATGACCCAATCCTGGGATATCGAAAAAGGTTATCTCCGTCCCCGGACTTCCCTTTGCATCACCATAAAATAGATGATAAGACTCGGTGTTATCTTGGTTCACAGTTTTCTTGACCAGCCTCAAACCTAAAATCTTTGTATAAAATTGAAAGTTCCGCTCCGCCTTACCCGTTAAGATTGAAACATGATGTAAACCTAACAGTTTCATTTATTGGCCTCCTAATACGAACTTCATGAATAATATCTCGAAATCAAGGTAATTGTACTCAAAAATCTGTTGCCAGTCAAATTACCGACCACAAAACACATTGTTCGCTGCAAGGGAAATTGTTTCAGTTCATGTAATTAGTAAATTAACCCCTTATTAATTAACTACTTAAATAATTAACGAGAGAAAAGGCGTGCCTGAAAATTGGCACGCCTACTTTTTTAGTAACAACTAATAATTGGATGTTAATTGTTAAAGTTGTTTGTTGCTGTGTTCAATAGTTTAATTACCTTTTGTTGGAATCTTTTTAGAATCTGGAGTGACTTCGAATACACCGAATGTACTGAAGTGATCTGTATAAACTGAAATTTCGCCATTATTGTATTCTCCGCCGATTAGTTCCCAGTTCTTTTTCGCTTCATTCCATTTATAAACTTTTACATTATTAAGATTTTTAACCTGATTAGGATCAACCTTAAATGTAAGTTTAACTTGTTCATTAAACTTATGATACTCTTTGCCATCGACTTCGATTTTAAAGTCATAAGCAGCTAATGCAGCTTTTTCTTGCTTTTTCTTCACAAGAATATCAAGATTTTCTGCAAATGGCAGCATAGAAGCAGGAATTTGTACATCTACATTTCCATTGCTAACCACAACCTGTGCACTTGCATTTTTTAATGCTTGAATTTGCGCTTTAGTAAGTGTTAAAGTAGCATTTGTTTTATTTTCAACTTCAACAACAACTACTGTTTTATTCTCAAGGTTTTCAAGTGCATTTTCATTAATTGTATACTTGTTACCTTGTTTAATTACTGGAACCTTAATTTCTACTGGTTCTACATCTTTCACATCAATTATTCGACCTTCAATTTCAGTTGGAATTCCTTCGCTTCCAATACTTACTAAGTGATCACGGAAGTTTTCCCAATCTGAAAGACCTAGGTCAGTTACACGTCCCTCAGCATATGCTTTTGCAAAGACATCATAGCCGTCTCCACCTTTTGCTGTAAAGGCGTTTGTAGCAATAGTGTATTTCACATCATCTTGAACCTCTACATATTTACCAGCTTCATTTAAATAAGATACAGAAACAATACGCTGTTTTGCTGGTTTCGTCATATCATATACCACTTTACCGCCAGCAACATGTAGGAATCCGCCATTTTCTGCTGGGTATTGAGATAGAGAAATTTCAAATGCTGCTTTTAACTCAGCACCTGTTACTTCCATTGTTGCTAGAGTGTTATTAAACGGAAGTACAGTAATTACCTCACCTACAGTGATTGGACCTTGTCCGATCGAGGCACGGATACCTCCACCATTTTGTAATGCCATGATAACATTTTTACCAGTGAATGATTTTGCCTTCTTTAGCATTCCATCTGTAATTAAGTTACCTAAAATAGTTTCATTTTTACGTACACTTGGTTTCGTATTATCACCATTGGTACGAGGAGATTCCAATGCTATTGGAGTAGTTACACCAATTTCTGTAGTAGATACCTTAGTTACGTGTGTTTGATATGGCTCCAAAACTTTTACTGCTTCAGGGTCAGCAGCAATTTTAGAATCAATTGCAATTAATTTGCCATTATGAGCAATTACAACACCATTATCATCAAACTCAACATTTAAGACACCTAGGTTGCTGTTTGAGTTTCCAGTTTGGACAATTACAGTAGGAGTTGCATCTTTCGCAATAACCGTTGGTTTTGCTAATGTTGTATGGCTATGTCCGCCCACAATCACGTCAATGCCTTCTACTTGTTCTGCAAGGATTAAGTCATTATCGATAGTTGCATTGTCGTCATAACCAATATGAGTTAACGCAACGATACGATCAACACCTTGTAGTTCTAGTGCTTCCACTGCTTTTTTCGCTTCTGCAATATAGTTTTCAAATGCAATAGTACCTGGACTTGAGATATCTGCTGTCTCTTCAGTTGTTAAACCAAAAATACCAACTTTTTCACCATTTACTTCTTTGATGATTCCATTGTAAATTTGACCATTTTCAAAATCTGTCACAATTGAATCATTGAATAACCCATCAAATTTAGCATCTTTTGAAAAATCAACGTTTGCACTTACAAATGGAAAATTAGCTCCCTTAATAAAGTCAACTAATTTTTGATGTCCTTGAGCTGAAGAACCTAAGTCAAATTCATGGTTACCAAAAGTCATTGCATCAAATTTCATCAAGTTCATCATATCTAGGTCTGCTTTTCCTTGGAATTCATTAAAGAACAATGTTCCGGTAAATGCATCCCCAGCATGAAGAAGAAGTGCTCCTGGATTTGTTCCTCTTACATCCTTCACAGCTGTTACTGTTCTAGGCATGTTTTCTAAAGCTGCGTGTGTATCATTTGCATGAATAATGGATAAGTCAGGGAAATCTAGTTGAACCAATACAGGATCATGGTCAGATGCTTGTCCCTGTGCTTCCGTGAAATTAGCATTGATATGAATCATATCAACTGCAGTGTTTGGTACGAGATTATTTGTAACTAGAATATGGTCTAATACTTGGTTGTTGCCTTGGAAGAAGTAAGAGAAACGATCTTCAGCAGGAACTTTATCAACCATATTTGTTAAAACATTGCCTTTTAGTGTGTCAAGAACTGGTGTGAATTCAAAATCATTCATATCCCCAGTAACAACTACATTAAGAGCTGGATTTTGTGCAAGGCCTGCTTTAATAAAGCTGTTAATTTCCTGGGCCAATTTTAGACGTTGAACTTCTGAGTTTAATTTTGGAGGCTGGCTGGATCCCCATAGAGATTCATCTCCACCCTTAGAATTCAAGTGATTACCGATTACTACGACACGTTGACCTTGGAACTCAAATTCTGCAGCGATTGGTTTACGTGTTCCAGAGAATACTTCTGGATTAATGACACCTGGGTTAAGTTTTAGGTTACCATTTTCAGTCCATCCGTTTGCTTGAGTTGCTTCACCCTTTGTTCCTTGAACCAATGTAACACGTTCTGGATTATAAAGGTATCCGACGCGAATATTACCGCCAGGGGCACCACCGCTTGTATTGTTTACAGGTGCAACATCTGTCCATTGATATGTTGGGCCGCCTGCCACTTTGATCGCTTCAATTAAACGTTTGTAACTTTCTGTTGCATCTGAATTTCCTGAATCAGTTTCACCGTCATTATCTTGAACTTCTATAAGAGTAATGATGTCAGGAGACTTCATATTTTCCACAAATGTCTTTGCGATTTTTGCTACTTTATGATCTGGTGTGTTTGCTGTATTATTTGAGAAGTTTTCAACATTGTAAGATGCAACCGTTAATTTTTCTTCTGCAGGTACAATATGCGTAACTTCTTGTTTTAAATCTGCTTTGATTAGAGCAGGCAATTTGGTCTTATCAGTCGCTACTTGATAACCGTTAGATGAATAAGTTACGATACCCTCTACAGTACCATCAAACTTATCACCAGAACGGAAATCAGAACCAACATTATCAAGGAATATCTTCTCTGGATTGTAATCGTCTTTTGCGATATTCAATCCGCCCAAAACATTCAATTGATTGTTTGTCGTACTTTCCACAACGATTGGTACATCGTTAGAATATGGAGGTCCGACTACAAGGGCATTCGGGAATGATACGCGCATGTACTCAACAGATTCCCAGAAGTCAATACCATCTTCTGCTGGGTCAAATGACTGCATTTGATCATTATCAATGACCTTGTTTGGAGGCACGATATCTTTGCCAACTTCAAGTGGTGCTGGCAATGCAGCTGTACCTGTTATTGTAACTGTAGTTGCAGTAATTCTTGTTGTAGACAGGTTCGCACCGCCGCCAGTTTCTGTAACTTTTCCGTCAACCGTTACTGTATCACCGACATTCACTCCGTGAGCTGTTTTAGATACTTCAATTGCTTCAGATGTTGCATTGTCATTGTCTGCGGTAGTAACATCCTGCATTACAAAGCTGTTGTTATTAAATTTGTGAGTTACAACTCCTGTAATTCCCTGAACGGAAGCTCCGTTATATTCGGAAACATGTCCTTTTCCTTGAATATCATGGATGGCAATCCCTTGAGTATTTAAAATTTTATACGTAAAACTAAATACCTCACTTACAGTACCGTTCACAACTGCAATCGCTTTAATAGTTGTTTCACCAGTTTCCAATGTAATTGGTTCAACATATTTTGCGCTTGCTGCAGTTGGAGTTGTTCCATCTGTTGTGTAAAAAATCTCAGCACCTTCAAGGCCAGAGTTCAATACAATTTTTGTTCCAGCCGGGACAACACCTTGACCAATAGTAGTATAAACTGCTGGTTTATTAACTAAGTCATAACTATCAAGACCAGTAGTCTTTAAGTTAAATCCTTTATCATCTATAGAACCAAGTCCAACAATATGAACTAAATCGCCTTCCTTATAATGTTTAATTAATTCATCATAAGTAGAACCTGTCCGATTATCATGAATTACTCTTACTTTGTCGCCATTATCAAACACAGCTTGGAAAGTAGCAGTACCGTAGCTATCCTTTGTCATTTCAGAGATTGTTACTCTTTCTAGCTTCAGTAATTCACCTTGAGTCGTTTCATCTACTTGCCTAACAGACTGTGCTGCAGGAAGTGGATTTCCATTGGATACGATTACAAGATTCGTAGGTTTGATCTCTAATTCACCTTTGTATAATACTAAATCGCCAGTAATTTTTACTTGATCGCCTGGTTTTACATTTTGTGGGCTATTATAGACATACATGCCGCCAGTTGCATCTTGTATATAGAATGTTTCGCTGCCCCAAAGACCTGTATTTGTTGTCGCGATACCTTCAATTGTTACAGAATGATTTGCACCAAGTTGACGTGCATCTGAAACGGAAATCACTGTTGGTTCTGGAGCTGGTTCACTAGGAGCCGTACCGCCCATTTCATGCTTTCCAAGCTCAGTTAAGACATCTTTTCCTTTGCTAGTCCATTCGTTATTTCTATCAAACGCATCTGTTATGTTTGTATCTCCTGATGTAATATTGCTGTTTCTTACAAGAGTAAGGTCCGCTAAAACATTTTCAACTGAACCTACTTGTCCGATTGAATCAACAACCTGTCCATTTTTCTTAAGTACGATTTGGTCGTTACCATTGAAATTAATAACAGTTTTTTTATCGTCATACTTGTTAGTTACCTTTAGAATGTCAGCATGTGCATCTGAACGACTAATAACATAAGTATCACCAGCTGCAACCTTTCCATCTAATGGTAAAACTAGATTCGTAGTTGTGACACCTGTAGTTGCAGTACTACTATTATTATATAATTCTAGTGTATATCCAGTTAGGTCAACTTCTGCACCTGTTCCATTAAATAGTTCAATAGCTTTATTAAAACTAGATCCCTCTATATATTCTGAAATAATCAAATCCGTAGCTTTAACAGTTTCAGCCCTTGCATTAGTGCCGGCTACTGGTGAAAGCAAACTCATTAGTAAGACAGGCACTGTGACAATACTCAAACTCTTCTTATGGCTTCTTTTCATTTTTCTCCCCCTATGCCTTATAAAAGACATTTACATTGTATTAATTGTTTGAATAACCCTCTAAATCTCCAAGTCTAGATATCAACCAAGTTTATCTATTACTTCGGATAAAGATATAATCATAAAGCGCTTTCAAAAGTAGCGAATTTCTTACTACTTCTATTATTCAAAAACCTCCCGTAAAAATTATATAATTATATAATTTTTCTAACAAGCTAAATTATAATTTTGTGAAATTTTGACGATTTTTCTTTATTATGATTAGTATTAATTTTAGAAATTATAGGATTCTATCCTGTGGGAAATAATTATTACGCGGTGAAAAGTTATTATTGTTTAGTTCGTTTTTAATAAACATTTTTCGACAGCTTCCAGAAATGGTGCCGTGAGACAGACAAAACTAACGGAACCAGTTTTGCCTGATTCCGTTAGAAATATCTTTCTGCTTCATTAATACCTAAAAATTTTAGAACTTAAAAACCTGCATCATTTACGTACTTTTATTTTCATAACCTAATATAGATTACTATACTTATAAAACATATAAATAAAAAGCTGGCATGAGTACGATTCAATATCGACTTCACACCAGCAAGTTACTGTTAATATTTTGGGACACCAGTCTACCGTCCTACTTCGTCGCACTTTACCTTGAATTGGTTCACTTGCTAGAGTTCCCCATTCTTAAAGATTCTTTGACCCAAGTTATCAAGAAATGCACACACCTTGTCTATTGACTTTGGCTCATGAATTGATTTCTGAAAAGACGATGTCCAGTCTCGTCCTGATATGAATGAAGTTCGTCCCTCTAAAGAATCCACCTCAGGGGGAATTGTACGGCCCGGCTACTGGTTGTAATCCCAAAGAATTGTCCACTTATCTTTTTCTTGAACGGCAAATACCTCTTGTTCAAGGTCGAAATTGCCATATTTTCCTTTGTAGGTTTGGGTAACCAAGATTTTGTAGACGTTTTTTAAGGCTGGCCCTGACTTGGACATTTTCCATTGGTCAATCTTTTCAGGTTCACTCATTGTAAAATTAAAGGTTTCAACGCCAAAGTGGTTCATAAATACATGAGCACGGTCTTGGATATAATGCCCTTTACCGAATCTTTCCTTCATCGTTGAATGAAAAAGGCCCCAGGACGAAGCAAATTCCCCCTCCTGTTCATACAAATAAAACTCCTCGACCACAGCAGCAGCCTCTTCATCAGGCGAAAACCAAGCACCTTTTATTAACAAAACAACAGTAACTATACACCCCAGTAAGACTATTCCCACTATAAACCCTTTAATCGAAGTTGACTTTCTAGACATGGACCTCTCCTTTAGCACAGACTTCCCATACTAAAGACTATGTCCAGCCCCTTCTAAATATTAATGAAGTTCTCCTCACCATCTGTCCACCTGAGGTGGACAGTGTCCACGAGCGGTGACAGGCACCACTGGAGCACCACTCGATCAGCGGAATTCTTTTTCTATATAATCTAGTTCTTCCTGCGGGGTAAGTAGACGGGTGGCTTTGCCGATGTTTCCTTTTTGGTAGGACCAAATGCGGTTGTGGGCGCTTACGGCGTTGGTGAAGTCTTTCCCAATCCAGGGTTCTAGGATGTCTATAAGCATTTGTTTCGTGCTGCTATTTTTGAAGTTCTTATTTTTTATTACATCATATAGTATCTGTACTTTATCAGCGGTGATTTCGGAGGATCCCCATTTTTTGTCTGCCTCCACCTTCTGATGAGTCATGTTGTGAACTTCTTGTATAAGTTCCCCTTCATTCATAGCTTCATATTGTTCCATTACTTTCGTTGATACCGGGGTCTCAAAGCTTTTATCGATTTTTGTTTGTGCCTCTTTTGCGGCAACGGGGTCATTTTTCTTACCAGTGATTTTCAAGTTGCTATCTTCACTTAGAAAAAAATAAACTCCCACGATACAAGCTAGAATCCCAACGATAGGACCCCACACTTTCACCTTCTTCATTGCGCTCTCCCCCTAAACTCTAAATCTATCTTTTTTGGCAAAAGCCCAATTTCTATTAATTATACAAAATTATCCCAGATACTTGTACTGATTATTTAAGACAGGGTTAACACCTATGAGTATTTACCACTATTTTTTAAAAAATTATCTGATAATTACGCAAAAATGCAAATTTCCCTAACTAAATTCCATTTATCACACAAAACATGATTGTTCTGACAATTTCGTTGAAGTTATGTATTTCAATGCCGTTCGATACTCTCTACGTTTCTCGATATGGTAAAGGTACCCGGGAATAACATGAAAAGCGCGCTTTCTGAAAGGGACTATCCTTGGAGAGCTTTGAACAGTTAGCTATTCAATATGAACCAATGATTCAACGAATTATTTCCTCACTTCACATATATAAAAACAAAGACGAATTCCGCCAGCAAGGTCTTATCGCACTGTGGGAGGCAAGCAAGCGGTTTGACCCCGGAAAAGGGAATTTTTCCACCTACGCTTATCATTATATAAAAGGATATATACTCATGGAATTAACGAAGGAAACGGTGGAGTCGGAAAGAAATTTTTACCCGAAGGAAGAATTCTGGGAATATGCAGAAGCTCCGTGTACTGGAGAGGCACCTCTAGAAAAAGATATTTTCATGCGATATGGTCGTAATCTAACACCCAATCAAAGAAAATGGCTTTTTCATACGGCTGTTGAAGGCTTAAGTGTTAGCGAAATTGCCGAAAAGGAAAAGGTTTCACTTTCTGCAGTAAAAAGTTGGCGAAAAGGAGCGCGCGAAAAATTAAAAATAGCCATGGGATCTAAAGCATAATGAAAAAGGTGCCTTCCATAAAAATGGTTTGGCACCTTTACATCAGAACAACGACCCAGTAGCAATGGAGGAAAAATATCAGTGTATAGAAACATGAGGCAAAGACCGTGAGTCCCTTTGTAAGGGAAGATTTTGGTACTCTCTTAAAAAGAATAAACATATAAAGGCACAGCGAAAATACGATCTTAATAATCAAAAACATGGACGGCTCTGCTTCATATATTTTAAGCATGAGCGGGTTCATTTCCTGTATTAGTGATTTTTCCAAACCAAAATAAGTTATGAAACCGTCAAATATATTTAAGAGAGATAAATAATGAAAGAGCAAGACCATTGGGTCCCTCACCTCCTGGTTGTTCCTAATAACGAATTTCCTTATTAATAGCAGGATATCCTTCATAGGAGAAAATTAATCGTTAGACAATTTTCTCTATAATCTTTTCGATATTACCGTAACAAGGGTAAATAACAATTTATAAACATTTAAAATTGACGTTACAGGTCGAGTTTTAAAAAGAAAACTCGAAGGAAAGTGCTTAACTTGAAATCGTGCTAAGATAAACATACACAAGGGTGGAGGGGAAAAAGATGGTTAGTATAGAAAAAAGGATAACCGCTGAAAAGTGGTTTAACGAATATTTTACTAAAGGGAATCTAAATGTTTTAGATGAAGTCACAACAGCTGATTTTTTATATCATTCAAGAAATGGTGACAATACTAGAGAAAAAATGAAAGAATTCATGTCGTGGTATCGTTCTGTTTTTCAAGACGATGAATGGGTAATTGATGACTTTATTGAGCAGGGAGAAAAGTTAGTAGTTCGTTATACAGGCTGGATGACGTATAAGGGCGGATGGTTCAATATCCCTTCAGAAAACCAGCGGGTAAAGGAAACGGGTATTATGATTTTTCTTTTTCATGAAGGTAAAGTCAAAGAGCTTTGGTGCGAAAATAGTGACGCAGCTATTCTTTTTGAGTTAGGAGCTTTAACCAAAAACACTCATAAGGCTTTTTGACCCAAATTCAAAGGCTCAGAGTCTAAACTAACTCTGAGCCTTTGTTATTAGGTAACGATGTATGGCCATTGGAATCTGAAGTCGAACGTTGCATGTTTCTTTCCACTTAGGACTGCCATTTTACAGTTTCCATTCTGGAAAATCTTTCGTTTTTTGTTTTTCATATTCTGTCATTCGTGAGTACGAGTGTGACAGTTTTGAAAGGATGTACCCTTGAGGGCTAGCGGTTTTTTCGTCGCCGTTAACCTCTTGTAGTTTAATAGTGGTAAACATAATGGCTATTTGAGCTAAACTCTCGATTGTGTCCATCAATTCAGGGTTGTCATTGTAATTTTTCTTGGCAATGGCATAAACCGTATCCAGTCTGCTCCTTATATGCTTTAATGTTTCTGCGTCAAATTGGTCTTTTTTCATTACATTTCACCCCTTATTACTAAAGCATATGGAATTTCAAAGGATATGGAACGTACGAAAATAAATAAATATTTTTAAGAATAAAGCCGTTTTAATAGAAAAAAGGCATTTTCTCTGTTGAAATGAGAAAATGCCTTTTACACCTATCGATTATTTATCAAATACTGATAACATGCAACGGCGTCAACCTGTTTAAAGCCTTCCTGAACGTATAACGCCTGTGCCCGCTCATTTTCTCCGTTAACACTAAGTATCGTTCGTTTATAGCCTTTTTCCTTAGCAAACCTTAATGAAGCCCTTAGCAGGCTTCTTCCTAATCCGCGGCCTTGGTACTCAGGTAAAATAGCGACAGGGCCAATGTTCATAATCGGTGCTTCTTCATATTCATCATCGGCTCCTCTAATCACCCCTACTGGCTTACCCTGGTGAAATAGGATCATCATCCCGCCTTCCAGGTAATCATCATCGATTAGCAATGTTTTTACACCCTCCGTGGTAAGAGGTGTTTCACTGCCTTTCAGTTTTGAAAAAGCAGCATTTCGTACGGTTAACCAATTTTCTTCATCCTGGTCAGGACGAAATGCTTTAAGTTCGTACCCGTTTGGCAGTTCGACTTCCGGTACGTCTAGATCTTCTCTTACAAGCAGGAAAGCATATCTTTCTACAGAAAACTTCAAGCCTTCAATCATCTCTATCAAATTTTTATTTCCTACTGGGATAAACAGAAAAACCTTTTCTAGGCTAGTAGTATGTTTTAAGAGTTTCTCTAGCAGCTGCTGATAGCATTGTATATCTTGGGTTTCGCTATGAAAAATCCGAAACCGAGCCCTTCTTCCACGCTTATGATAATCATCCATAACCAGCGAGGCGGCTCCGACAATTTGATCCTGTTGATTTAGTGCAAGATATGTTGGATTTTCATCCCCTGCCTGAAACTTCAATAAATCAAAATCATACAAATAGGAATCATCTAGCTCACTTCTATGCTTCTTACAATAAGCAACAAAATCGAGAACTCTCTCTTTTTCTAAGCCTTCCACTCTCACCCTGGGTCCCCTCCGATTTACTCATTCAATTCTATTTTTTTAGCTCAGGCTGAAACAACTCCAGCGTCTCCCCATCTGGCCCCTTAAAGAAAATATACTTGCTTCCATTTGCCAAAATAGAAGTTTCATCCTGTGTAAAATGCACCTTCAACTTTTTAAGACGGTCAATCTCTACCTCAATATCGTCGACCGTAAAGGCAATATGATGAACCTTCCCTTCATCAGGAAACTTATTGTCCTTCCCACAAATAAGTTCAACAATAACCTGTCCACTAGCACGATCTCCCAAAAACGCCAACTCAGTCGTTTCATTCGCAGCAAACCGATCCAGCAAATCTAACCCCAACACATTCCCATAAAAATCAACAGAAACCTCCATATCACTCACCATCACACCAACATGCTCCAACTTCTTCACAGCCATAAAAAAACCTCCTTTATTATGGTGCCTGTCACCATTTATGCAAATTGTACCATTTATACACTGATTTATGTATGAAACCTCTTGTAAGCGTTCAAACTGTGGTTGAAAAAGGGGTTGGAATTATGCGAAGCTTGTTTATTTTTGTTTGGTGTACGGTCATTTTGATTTTTACTTGTACCTCCAGTTTTCATGATTTAATCCAACAGGGTGTACTGCGTTTTCGATGGGATGGAGATCCAACCTTTTCTGATTTCCTGTCACCACTGCCGTATGTTCTTAGTAAGGGATTCCTTTTGCAAAAACTTGGCCATATAGTAGTTTTTCAGGTTCTTACGATCCTGCTTTTAATGAAATTTCGATCTCATATGATAATCCTAGCGATGACTGCTTCCTTTGCTTCTCTAACCGAAATTCTACAACTATATTTCAGCCGTGGTGGAAGGGCTTTTGATATTGGATTTGATTTGATAGGTATTTTACTTACTTTAGCGATTGCAAACATTTTGAGGATAAAACATTCTAGTCGTATTGATTTAAATAATTAAAGGAATTTTACAGATTGAGACAGAATCTCATCTATAGGAATAGTCAGATGAATTATACAATTGAGGTGTACTTTAGTGGAGTGGAAAATTAACAACGTTCAAAAAGACCAAGTAGATCGATTCGAGATTGTTCAAGAGGATGTAACTCTGCCAAATCAAACAGATATGCATTTCTCTTATGTAAATTTCTCAAAGGGAGTTTGTATTTTGCCAATAACCGAGGACGGCAAGGTTATTTGTATTCGGCAATATAGGCATGCAGTAAAGGAATGGCAGTGGGAGCTGCCTGCAGGAGCGATTGACCGTGAAGACAAAGAACCTCTTTCCGCAGCCAAAAGAGAACTCCAAGAAGAAACAGGCTTTCAGGCAAAAAATTGGGTGGATTTAGGGAGTGTTTACCCCTCCCCAGGGTCAACGAGTGAGCAAATTTTTCTTTTCGCTGCAACCGACCTGATAAAAAAAGAGCAGCAGCTCGAAGCCACTGAACAAATAGAATTACATACAATCACAATGAACGAGTTAAATCAGCTTATACTAAGCGGTGAATTCAAACACGGAGCCGGACTCGCAGCGATCCTTCGATATCTCATAAAAAATGAACAGTAGAAAAAGGGATTTAGCACAGCACACATGCTAAATCCCTTTCTTGTTTAAACAAAACACCGTGGGTGACAGGCACCGACACTTAACTATTCTACCTTGCATAACAAATAAACGCCCTGCACTGTCCGCCTCAGGTGGACAGTGTCCACGAGTGGTGACAGGCACCAACCACCCACCACCAACCCACAACCGCCAACCTCCTCCCAACCACCAGAAATTATTTTATTTATTCTAACAATGATGTATTATAGTAATATTAAATTTTGAACGTATTGAGGGGGATGTAACGATGAGGTTGTCAGATGAGGAGTTGGAGGTTCTTTCGATTTTGGAGGAGAATCATAGGATTCCTGTGAAGGATATTGCGTTGATGGTGAATTCAAGTGTGGAGGATGTTACGGCGATTATTAAGAAGCTTGAGGATGAGAAGGTTATTGTGAGCTATCCTGCTTTGATTGATTGGAGCAAGGTGGTCGGCAAGGAAAATATCGTCGCGATGATTGATGTCAAGGTGACCCCGAAACGCGGAGTTGGCTTTGATGATGTCGCAGAAAGAATTTATCGTTTTCCTGAGGTTACTTCTTTATATCTCATGTCTGGTGCTTATGATTTATCGATTACGATTGAAGGAAAAACAATGAGTGAGATCGCTAGGTTTGTTTCGGAAAAGCTGTCAACGATCGATAATGTTATTTCCACCACCACTCATTTCATGTTAAAAAAATACAAGCATGATGGCGTCATCTTTGGCGAAAACAATGATCGCGATCGTCGAATGGTGGTTTCACCATGATGAAAGACCACCAACATTATTTAGCTGAAATGGTAAAGGAACTAAAGCCATCAGGAATCCGGAAGTTTTTTGACCTTGCTGCCTCTATCAAGGGAGTCATTTCTCTAGGTGTTGGGGAGCCAGACTTTATCACGCCATGGAGCATTCGGGAAGCAGCTATACTTTCTTTAGAAGAAGGCTACACTTCCTACACTGCGAACCCAGGCTTACTTGAATTAAGACAGGAAATTTCTTCTTATCTAGAGAAGCGATTTGACGTCCAGTATAATCCTGTCGACCAAGTAATTGTAACTGCAGGCGCCAGTCAAGCCATTGACTTGACCTTCCGCGCTATCCTAAATCCCGGGGATGAAGTACTTATCATTGAACCGGCTTTCGTTTCATATGCACCGTTAGTTACCTTGGCAGGTGGTAAGCCAATACCCGTTTCAACCCACCCTGATAATGGGTTCAAGCTGACACCGGAACAAATCGAAAGTGCTATCACTAGCAAAACGAAAGCAATCTTACTTTGTTCACCTAATAACCCAACGGGCACCTATTTAAACAAAGAAGAACTTACAAAAATTGCCCAGGTGGTAGAAAAACACGACATACTTGTCGTCTCCGATGAGATCTATGCAGAATTAACCTATGATGATGAATATACAAGCTTCGCTTCCATAGAGGGCATGTACGACCGAACCATTTTAATTAACGGCTTCTCCAAAGGATTTGCGATGACAGGCTGGCGTCTAGGTTTCTTAGCAGCTCCTCAGCTATTCGCGGAGCAAATGGTTAAAATTTTACAATATACAACGATGTGTGCACCACATATGCTACAGCACGGTGCCATCGAGGCTTTACGAAATACGTATCACGAAGTGGAAAGCATGAGAAGAAGTTATCGCAGGAGAAGAAATTACATCGTTCAATCGTTAAACAATATCGGGTTGGACTGTCACACTCCAGGCGGCGCATTCTATGTCTTCCCTTCGATTAAAAGTACAGGCATGACTTCTGAACAATTCGCAGAAGAGCTTTTACTAGCAGAAAAAGTAGCGGTTGTTCCCGGCAGTGCCTTTGGCGAGAGCGGCGAAGGCTACATCAGATGTTCTTATGCCACTTCGATGGAACAGCTCCAAGAAGCGATGCAGCGTATCAGCCGATTCATGGACTCGTTGAAAGTAAAACAAACACAAGAACAATATACAAATAACTAAACATCTGCAAAAACGCCAACCCTTATATGATTCAGGGCTTGGCGTTTTTGTCTTTATCTGGTGAGTTTTGTTAGTATCTGGGAAGCGCTATTTATGGTAAGATTCATTTATATGTCATGAAAAGGGGATAGAAATGAATCATCAAGAAAACTCCAGATCAATCGTTTTGCCGTTGATTATTTCAATTATTGCGATTTCATTTTCAGCAATCTTCGTAAAATGGTCTGATGCACCCGCATCGGTTTTAAGTATGTATCGCATGTTGCTCGCAAGTCTGCTAATGCTTCCTATTGTCTGGAAAAACCGCGAGGAATTCAAAAAAATAACTAGAAATGATTGGGTCTTTTTATTTTTTTCCGGCCTATTTTTAGCCTTACATTTTGTCCTTTGGTTCGGTTCGTTAAAATTAACCACTGTAGCTAGCTCGACCATAATACTTGCCCTGCAGCCGATTGTCTCTTTGATTGGCGGATACTTCTTTTTTAAGGAACGAACAACAAGTTCGGCATTGATGACAATGGGAATTGCCATCATCGGTGCGATGATGATTGGCTGGGGTGACTTTGCTTTAAGTCAGGAAGCCATCCTCGGAGACATTCTCTCCTTTTTAAGCGTAATTGCCGTCGTTGTTTATTTAATGATTGGTCAAAGCATTGTGAAAAAAGTGTCGCATTGGATTTATAGTTTTACTGTGTTTTTTATTGCCGCCATTGTTCTATCAATCTATAACCTTAGCACCTCAGTGGCTTTCAGCGGCTATCCGGCCAAGGAATGGGGGATTTTCCTCTTGCTTGCAACGGTTCCGACGATCAGTCACATCATCAATAACTGGCTCTTAAACTATGTCAATGCTACAACCATATCAATGAGTATACTAGGTGAACCTGTTGGTGCCACGATTTTGGCAGTTATTTTATTAAATGAACATCTTGCCAGCTGGCAAATTGCAGGTGGAATGCTCGTGCTTCTTGGTGTGTTTTTCTTTTTAACACAACAGCAAAAAAAGATTTATCTAAAAGCAGCCGTTAAGAGCGGGACTTGATATAAACCTCCATCCGGGGGTTTTTCTACTTTTACAGGCTGTTGTCCGTCGACAGCCCTTTCTTCTTCTCATAAAATAAAAAAAACATCATGATGGAGGAGATGAAATGTACAAAGTATTCGCCGGGTCTTTCAGGTCTAGGGAAAATGCACAGGAACGAGTAGCTTTCCTGCGTTCTAAAGGAATCCAATCCTTTATCGTATCTACCGTCATTTCTGGTGAAACTTGGTTCCGGGTACAAACAGGTGCCTTTTCAACGAGAGAGAATGCAGAAAATCGAGTAAATGAAATCAGGGTAAAGACAGGAATAAATGCTTTCATCGTAACAGAAAACGACACTGCCAGCCCGACTTCTAGCACAATTGCAAGTCCCCGCAGTATCGATCTCAATCCTTCCTCAATTTTAGGCCCTACCCAGCTCTCGGCTGAGCAAATGAACGCGTTTGCCAGATTGCTAAACCCTAGTGCACCCTTGTTAGGGGAATATTATAAATCCTTCGGGGAGTATTATGGCATTAGAGGTGATGTTGCCTTTGCACAAGCTATGCAGGAAACAGGCTATTTTCGGTTTACAGGAGATGTAAGGAGCAGTCAAAACAACTTTGCAGGCATTGGGGCGACAGGCGGTGCGGTCAGAGGAGCCAGTTTCAGTACACCCGAAGAAGGTGTACTTGCACATCTCCAGCACTTGTATGCTTATGCAACAACAGCAGCATTACCAAACCGATACCCACTGGTTGACCCCCGCTTTCACCTTGTAAATAGAGGATCTGCCCCAACATGGACCGCCTTGAACGGAAAATGGGCTGTACCAGGCACCACCTACGGTCAGTCAATCTTAAACATTTACCGAAGAATGGCCCAAGCATAAATAGATTTCAAAAGCCAGCCAACAGCCGGCTTTTTTTTGTCAAAAAATCACCATGATAAATGAGCCTTTTATCCTAAATTTTCTATTAATCTTGCAGCCATTCGTGATATGATAATAGCAAATTCTATAATTTGAGGAAAACGTATGAATAGATTAGGGCAAATCACTCTAGTGTTAATATCGGTTCTTTTTTCCAGTTTCCAAACGATTATGAACCATGACCGTTTTTTTGCGGTAGACTTTGTTATTTTTACAGCCATTGCATGGCTGGCAGGCTGGCAATATGACCGTGCGCGTTTCTTAGAAAAAAAAGCACGGGATAGTGAAGATAGCTATAGAAAATTAATTGATTCATTGCCAAGAGCTGTTATTATTCACCAAGATAATAAGGTGGTTTATGTCAATAAGGAAGCCATTACGATGGTTGGTGCAAATCGGAAAGAAGACGTTATTGGAACCTCTATTTACAATTATCTTTTTCCAGACTATAAGGAAAGACTTGATGAACGTCTGAAACAAGTTAAAAAGGAAGTACACCCCTTAAACAATATTGAATACAAATTTAAAAAATTAGATGGCTCTTCGTTTATATTTGAAGGCTCCTCCTTGTCCATTACATTTGGTGAAAAAGACGCGATCTTGTCTATTGGTAGAGATATAACAGAAAGAAAAGAACAGACGGAACAACTTCTGCAAAAATCTGAGAAGTTAGCCCTTCTCGGTCAAATGGCTGCAGGCATAGCCCATGAAATTCGCAATCCTCTTACCTCGATAAAAGGCTTCATACAATTATTCAAAACCGCTACACATAAGGAAGAATACTATGATATTGTTTTATCCGAGCTTGATCGAATCAATGACATCGTTGGAGAATTTCTCTTACTCGCTAAACCAACTGCCGCTGTTTTTACAGAAAAAGATGTGAAGTTATTAATTAAAGATGTCGTCACCTTAATTAATACGCAATCTATCTTAAACAATGTTCAAATTTTCGTAGAATTTGAATGCGACCTGCCTATGATAAGCTGTGAAGAAAACCAATTAAAACAGGTTTTCTTGAACCTGCTAAAAAACGCCATAGAAGCCATGCCTAGCGGCGGCAACATTGATGTTAGAGTAAAGGTAAAAGAAGAAGGGAAAATTTCCATCAAAATTATCGATCAGGGTATTGGGATTCCAAAGGACCGAATTCCAACTCTCGGTGAACCCTTTTATACGACAAAAGAAAAGGGAACCGGTCTCGGTCTTATGACGTGTTATAAAATTATAGAAAGTCATAATGGTCAACTTATCATTGATAGCACAGTAAATGAAGGAACAACAATCGAAGTTATCTTACCGACCATTACCCAGCGTGTTTTCAGTCTTACTTAAGAAACTCTCAAGATTATGAGGGTTTCTTTTATATATAGTAAAATAAATAAAAAGGAGGCGAAGATCTTTGCTGGACAGAGAAATTATATATTTAAGCAAGGGAGTGCCTAAAACTAAGATTTATAAAAATGAGGCTTACGAGTCCGGTATCTGGAAGGAACAATGTGAAGAACTCTTTGTGGGCTTTGATCAAATAAATGGCGATCAGGTCGCGAATCCAGAGTACCATGGCGGCTCAGAGCGAGTAGTCTGCGTATATCCCTTTGAACATTATGCACATTGGGAAAGTGTCTTCGGTAGTAAATTGGAACCCTCTGCATTCGGTGAAAATGTAACACCTATTGGCATGAAGGAAGCTGAGGTTTATATTGGAGATGTTTTTCAAATTGGAGAGGCTGTCCTGCAGGTATCTCAAGGCCGGTATCCCTGCTCCACTATCAATAAACGGAATTACAATAACCTTTTATTGAAAAGAATTGTTGAAACGGGATATACCGGTTATTTTTTCAGAGTGCTGGAAGAAGGAAAAATAACGGCAGATTCTCAGATAAAAAAGCTGATTTCACATCCTGCACAAATCACCGTTTCCTCCATCCATCAACTTTACTTTCATGATCCCTCTCCATCTATTGAATTGATAGATAAAATATTGGGTGTCGAGGAGCTTGCGGGGCAGTGGCGGGAATACCTCATGGAAAAAAAGGAGAAAATGGAGAAACTCCCAGGCTGAGCCTTGGGAGTTCTTTAGGTAAACAGCTTTAAAAATTGGCCATAACCTTCTTCTTCCAGTTTATCCTTCGGGACAAATCGGAGTGCTGCTGAGTTAATGCAGTACCTGGCACGGTCAGGACCAGGTCCATCGTCAAACACGTGTCCGAGATGGGAATCGGACGTTTTGCTTCGAACCTCAATCCGCCTCATTCCATGCGAAGTATCAAATCTTTCCTCGAGTTCATATCGCCTTAGCGGCTTTGTAAAGCTTGGCCATCCGCAGCCAGCATCATATTGGTCTAGTGAACTAAAAAGCGGCTCACCTGAAATAATATCTACATAAATTCCTTCAGCTTTGTTATTCCAATATTCATTTTTAAAAGGTGGCTCTGTGGCATTTTTCCTTGTGACTTCATATTGAAGTGGGGTTAATTCTTTTTTCAGCTCTTCATCACTTTTACGCTTTTTCCAGTTTTCACGTATGAATTTTGCCCGGCCTGAACCCTCACGATAGTGGTTATAGTGAAAAGGCATTTTTTTATAATAGTCCTGATGTTTTTCTTCTGCCCGATAAAAGGGACCAGCGGGCAGGATTGGCGTGACAATCGGCTTTTGGAAACGTCCGCTCGCAGTGAGCTCTGCCTTTGATTCTTCTGCCAACATCTTTTGTTCGTCTGTGTGATAAAAAATGGCGGTACGATACGATAAACCGCGATCATTAAATTGCCCGCCTGCATCCGTCGGGTCAATTTGCTGCCAGAAAATCTCCAGCAATTTTTTATAGGGGAATATCTCAGGATCAAAGGCAATTTGAACCGCTTCATAATGCCCCGTCGTATCTGAGCAAACCTCCTCATAAGTCGGGTTTTCTTTATGGCCGCCTGTATACCCCGAGATCACTTCCTTAATTCCAGGCTGCTCATCAAATGGTGATACCATGCACCAAAAACAACCACCTGCAAACGTTGCTAATTCAGTCATTTTGCCAGCTCCTTTATTCTATTTTCAATTGACAGAGTAGATTTTGCGGTTAGGGGGTGCTGCTGTCTTGTTATCCGCAACTAACTCCTGCTATCCGCCAGTCTTTCACCCACTACCCAGGATTGATATCCATTTAAGAAAATTTTAATCTTTCGTTTAGAAAATATTTAGTTTTGTAATGTAATCTTTTCTTAATGATTACGCTGCCATTAGGAGGTAACTTGATGAAACGAATTTGGATTGTTCTTGCCCTCTCATTACTATTATTAGCAGGATGTGCATCTAATACAGCTGACGCAAAAAGACCTGCGGACGGTGAAGGTTTGTATAAATTCGGGTGTTTATCCTGCCATGGTGAAAACTTAGAAGGATTAGCAGGCCCGCCAGTAACAAATATGAAAGCAAAGTATTCAGAAGAGGAACTGCTTAAATTACTAAACGACGGGGTCGGCATGATGCCCGGCGGACTCCTAACAGAAGAAGAAGCTAAAACCGTTACAAAATGGCTTTTAGAAAAATAACGGAAAAGGTTAGGAGACTCCTAACCTTTTTTCGATTACCGATTCACTAAATGTCTAGGTGTTTCTCCCAGAAGACCTTGTACTAAATTTTCTGCAGCCAGTGCTGCCATTTTTAGTCTAGTTTTCTGACTAGCACTGCCAATGTGCGGCAGGGCAACAACATTTTGAAGGCTTAGCAGAGGGTGGTCTGTCCTCACGGGCTCTTCTTCAAAAACATCGATGCCGGCGGCCCAAATGTCTCCATTTTTTAAAGCATGATAAAGAGCTTCTTCGTCGACGATTCCGCCGCGGGCGGTATTAATCAAGATAGCCGACTTTTTCATAAGTGATAACTCTTCTGCACCAATATAATTCTTTGTCTCCGGCGTGAAAGGCATTAACACGCAGACAAAGTCGGATTCACGAAGCAATTGATCTTTTTCTGCGAACTCAATCCCAAGCTGTGCCTCTGCTTCAGGCTTTCGTGTGCGGTTATGATAATAAACTTTCATATCAAATCCTCTTGCTCTTTTTGCGAGCGCTTCACCAATCCTCCCTAACCCGAAGATTCCTAGGGAAGCCCCATGAATATCTTTTCCGGTCAATTGCATCGGCGACCATGTTTTCCAATCACCAGCACGTAAGTAATCGGAGGCTTCTACCACTCTCCTGGCTGTTGCCATTAACAATGCAAAGGTTAAATCTGCAGTAGTCTCTGTTAATACTCCTGGTGTATTGGTTACCATAATCCCTTTTTCTGTCGCCGCAGCCACGTCGATATTGTTATAGCCAACCGCCATATTACTGACAACTTTCAATTTCGTTCCCAAATCTAACAGAGGTTTGTCGATATTCTCCGTTAATAAACAGTAAAGACCGTCGATATCCACAATCTCTTTTTCAAGGATTTCTCTAGGAACGGGTTCCTCTTCCTTTTCCCACATTTTCACTTCACAAACCTCTGCTAATCTTGTAACAATCTGATCCGGCAGCTTTCGCGTTATGTAGATTTTTGGTCTCAATTCTGTATTCCCCCTCTATCATTTCGAATAATTGGAAAAATAAATCACAATTAGCAGTATTTCCCACAATACAGACATTTTTCGACAACCTCCCACATTTCTAGATGGTAAAATAGTCTTACGTTTTCAAGTAAATGGGAATAATCTGATTTCTCGCGGGAGTGTCATAGATGGATTGGCTGGTTAGAAAAAAACTTTACATTTACTATACACTTTTTCATACACTAGGTTATTATCTCTGGCTTTATTTCTGGAGAAATACCGGCGCCGTTACAACAACTGGGGAGAATCTATTTTCTCTTACTGCTCCCCTCTCTTCATCTATTATTTTATTTTTCATTTATCGGAAAGTAAAAACGAAAGAAAATTACATATGGTTATTTTTTTCGCTAGGGTATTTTTTAAATTTTCTGGCTTTACTAGAAAATAGTAAAAAAGAAATTCTGTCCCTTGAATGGAATCATTTCCTTTTTATACTTCAGATAGTATGTTTTCTTACCGTCTTTATTTATAAAATTTTGCTAAAAAATGAGAACGTTCACCTTATAAAATTCATCTTTGATACCAGTATTATGATGATTACAGCTGTTACGTTAAGCTGGTATTTTATCATACGGAATCACCAAACGTATAATATTTTTATAGGATTGCCACTAGGGGATTTAATCCTATTTTTTGGTGCCATGATATTCTACTTAGGGTCTGAAAAATTATCCCCATTTCGAGTTGTAATACTATCAAGCTTGCTGCTTCAAGTGATTGCTGATTCTTCTTATTTAATTTTCACAATAAACAATATTCCTTTTATAGAAAGTCTATTTCATCCATTATGGACTCTTTCCCCTTTATTAATGGGGATTGCAGGGACACTCGCGGCGCAAAACGACGGTGTAACCTTCGAAAAGAAAAATAAGAGCCATTCTCTAAAAAATTCTATCACTCTAAGATTACTATTGCCTTATCTAAGTATAATCCTCTTGTTTATGACCATGATCTTTCAACATGATGATTCAAATAGTTTAATCATTGGCTCTGCGGCAGCCATTTTATTGCTACTATCACGGCACATTTTTGCCTCTCTAGAAAACCAAACATTGTTAATTAAGTACCATGAACTTACAGAGGAATTAGAGCAAAAAATTGGGGAAAGGACAGAGGAACTAAGCGCAAAAAACCAGCAGCTTCTTTCTGCAGCAAGGAAAATGAAATATATGGCCTACCATGATGTACTTAGCGGGCTTCCAAATAGAAGGATGTTTCTGGAACGGCTGAAAACAGCCATGGATGAGGCGAAACGAAATCATTTTAAGCTAGCCGTTATCTTTATTGATTTAGATCGTTTTAAAAATATTAATGATACACTGGGTCATGAATTTGGTGATTTATTGTTAAAGCATGTTACCAAAGAAATGGCTAAAAGCGTCCGCAAAATTGATACAATTTCCCGTCAAGGCGGTGATGAATTTACCGTTTTACTAAACCGGATTCGGGCGGTGGAAGATGTGATTCCTTTAGTGGAACGAATCCGAGCGGTAGTCGCAAAACCGATCATCATTCAAGGTCAGGAATTACACGTTTCAATGAGTATCGGGATTGCTTTTTACCCAAGTGATGGAAAAACCACTGAAGAGCTAATGAAGAATGCAGACATGGCCATGTATCGCGCCAAAGAAGAAGGCCGAGATAATTACAAATTTTATTCTATCGATATGAACAAAACGGTTTCTAGAATAATGGCACTTGAAAATGGGCTGCGTAAAGCGCTAAAAAATAATGAATTTGTATTAAATTATCAACCACAGGTGAGTTTACAGACAGGGGAAATTGTTGGAGTTGAAGCATTACTGCGGTGGAATACTGTCGAAGCTGGTATGGTATCTCCCATTCAATTTATACCGGTCGCTGAAGAGTCCGGGCTGATTATTCCTATAGGTGAATGGGTCTTGAATCATGCCTGTATGCAGGGAAAAGCATGGCATGATAGTGGACAAAGCCATTTAAAAGTCGCTGTAAACCTGTCTCCTGTCCAATTCCTTCACGAAAATTTGGTAGAGATGGTCATCAATGCTTTAAGAACAACTGGCTTTAATCCAAATTATTTAGAGTTAGAAATTACAGAAGGCGTGGCTTTTACCGATGCAGAAGCAGCGATTAAAAAAATGCAGGCACTGCGGGATTTGGGTGTAAGAATATCCATTGACGACTTTGGTACAGGATATTCTTCTTTAATGTATCTTAAAAGATTTCCTATTAACACCTTAAAAATTCCAAAGCCATTTAACCAAGATATTATGGCCGGTCAAAAAGACAAAGCACTAGTAGAGACAATGATCTACTTAGGTCATAGCCTCGGGCTTTCCGTTATTGCTGAAGGAATTGAGAGTAAAGAACAGCTGCTCTTCCTAAAAGAACACCATTGTGATATCGTCCAGGGTGACATATATAGTAAACCATTAACAGTCTTACAAATAAATGCCCTAATCGAAAACACAACACCCTCAAAAATCTCATAAATCACTAGAAAGGAACCTTCATAACTAGAGGGTTCCTTTTTGATGACTTATAATTGGTGACAGTTATGGATGACAATAAATTGGTGACAGGCACCGCTCGTGGACAGTGTCCACCCCATGTGGACACTGTCACTGGAGTATAAACTTTTGTTTTTAGCAAACACTATTTTTATCGTATGTTAAAAGGAGACTGGATTGTGGAGCATTATGAAATAACTAATTTGATTATTGATGATGATTTTGACAGTGAGGAATATGTGACGGCAGAGTTTATCCATCATGAAATGAACTATAGCATTACTTTTAAAAAGGCAGATTTGGAAATTATCAATGCCTGGGTTTTCAAGGATGGCACATCGCTGCCAGCTAATTTATCCGATGGTCTTATCGAATCCATTAGAGATGACATAAAAGAGAGAATGTAAATTATGGCTGATTGGGAGATCCAATCAGTTTTTTTATTGTTGATGTGACTTTTGCTGATATATTTCCTTTAACGCCGATTGACTTTAATTAACGCTGATAACGTCATCTATAACATAATATTAGCCTTTTAAATCTTGTAATGCTGATTAAAATCCGCTAACTTTGACTTAAATCATAAAAAAAATTGAAGCATTTCTGCTCCTCATTGCGTTATTTATCATGAATATCTATATAGGAGGATACGAAGCTGAAGAAGATACTAAAAAGATTTCTTATATTTCTACTCTTATTGTCTTTATTTATTTTCCTAAACAATAGCAATCTATTTGCAAAGGATCGTGAGGGTAACCCGCTGCTTCTTGCACACCGAGGGCTAGGACAAACCTTTAGTATGGAAGGTATCCAAGGCGATACCTGTACTGCTGAGCGAATTTTCAAACCTGAACATTCATTCTTAGAAAATACAATCCCTTCGATGGAGGCGGCATTTAAGAACGGTGCAGATGTTGTTGAATTAGACATTAAGCCTACAAAAGACGGGCAATTTGCTGTTTTTCATGACTGGACACTGGAGTGCCGGACCAATGCTGAAGGAACCACGAAGGAATATACGATGGAAGAATTAAAACAGTTAGATATCGGTTATGGCTATACGGGTAATAATGGAAAAACATATCCTTTTCGTGGTAAGGGTGTTGGTCTCATGCCCTCTCTGAACGAAGTATTAGAACATTTTCCTGATAATTCTTTTTTGATCCATATCAAAAGCGATGCCCCCGAAGAAGGCAAACAACTGGCTGAATTGCTATCTAAGCTGCCGGCAAAACGCTTAGCCCAGATGACCGTCTACGGCGGTGATCAGCCCATTGCAACGATTAAAGAAGAAATCCCTGAACTTCGCGTCATGTCAAAAGCGACGTTAAAAAGCTGTCTTCTTCCTTATATTGCAGTCGGCTGGACCGGTTATATCCCTTCCGCTTGCGAGAAAACACAATTGCATATACCAGAAAAAATTGCTCCATGGTTATGGGGCTGGTCGGAAAAGTTCTTAAACCGAATGGACAGTGTCGATACGCGGGTCATTGTAGTTGCCGGTGATGGCAGCTGGTCGGAGGGCTATGATACTCCGGAGGATTTAAAAAGACTTCCTGCTAATTATAGCGGCGGGATCTGGACGAATCGGGTTGATCGAATCTCATCCCATACAAAATAAAGGTGGACTCCATCAGTCCACCTTCTTTTCTAGTTATATCATTTGCTTGATTAGTTCCTTATTACGCTTTTTAAAAGCCTCATGATGGGAAGAAACCATCGCGACTTTTGCCGCGTCAGGCTGTATGAACTGCTTCGCTTTATTTACGGCATTGGCTGCATCCTGAAACGCACCGGCAATTAAATTGATTTTCCCCTCGTACATTAAAATATCTCCAGCAGCATAAAGACCCTCAATGGAGGATTCGCTTGTTGCGTTTCCGGCAATATAGTAATTATCTACTCGATCAATACTCAATTCACTATTTTCTAAAAGTGTTGCGTCCTGTTCATACCCATGACTAATGACCACTTCATCTACTGCTAAATATGATACCTCACCTGTCTCGTGGTTTGTTAATTCCACGGTGGCGATTTCATCACGGTCGCCGTTGGCAATTAACTTGGTGATCGAAGATTGAAAGAAACATTCCACAGAGCTTTCAAGAAGCTTTGTGGAATGTGCTTCTTGGCCATGTCCTCCCAATTCTTCTTTTCGATAGGTTAAATAGACTTTTTTCGCAATTGATTCCAATTCATTTGCCCAGTCAACAGCAGAATTCCCGCCGCCCGATATAATGACGGTTTTATCCTTAAATTGCGCAAAGGATTTAACAGTGTAATGTAAATTAGACACTTCAAATCTTTCTGCACCCTCTATGTTCAGTTTTTGTGGATTCAATATACCACTGCCAATGGCCACAATCACTGCTTTTGAAAAATGCTTTTGTCCGGAAGATCCTTGTAGAACAAAGATACCTTCTTCATTACGCGCAATCGACTCTACTTTTTCATTCAATACCACGGTTGGACTAAAGGTTAACGCCTGTTCAACAAGCTGTTCCATTAATTTAGCTCCTGTAATAGGTGTTAAACCGCCGACATCCCAGATCATTTTTTCTGGATAGACATGAATCTTTCCGCCTAAAGCCGGCTGGTATTCAATGACCTTTGTCTTCATTTCTCGGAGTCCGCTATAAAAAGTAGAATAAAGTCCTGCAGGTCCCCCGCCAATTACCGTCACATCAAACAAATCTTGTTGTTCCATTTCCGTCCACTCCCTAACCAACTGTAATTGATTATCATTATCAATAAGATTACTGGATTTCCCCTCGATTTACAATAGATATTTTTTGAAAATTCTGCGGCAACAAAATTTGTCGATTTTTTGACGTAGAAGGAACGCTATTCTATAAGCAATGGCGACCGTTTTCATTAAACACTATGCAACACTTAAAAACTGTTCACAAATTTGTAATTGACAATCATTATCACTCACATTTATAGTTAGGTCATAACAAAACTGATAATCATTATCAACTATTAACTTGTAATTGAAAAAAGGAGGATTACAATGGTTCGCCTTTCTACTGATGATTTAAGCATTGGCTATGGTGAACGTTTAATTGTCAAAAGTCTAAGCATCGAAATTCCAGATAGGAAGATCACTACTATCATCGGACCGAACGGCTGTGGAAAATCGACATTATTGAAAGCAATTACACGTATCATTTCCCACCAATCAGGATCCATCCTTTTAGATGGTAAAGATATTTCAAAAGTAAATACAAAGATTCTTGCAAAACAAATGGCAATTCTTCCGCAGACACCAGAAAGTGCTAGCGGATTAACGGTTGGCGAGCTTGTGTCCTATGGCCGCTTCCCTTATCAAAAAGGCTTTGGCCGCCTAACAATAAAAGATTATGAAGTGATTGACTGGGCCTTTGAAGTAACAGGAACCATCGATTTTAAGTTCCGGCCTGTTGATGCCCTATCCGGCGGACAGCGCCAGCGCGTGTGGATTGCGATGGCACTGGCACAAGAAACGGAAATTATTTTCCTGGATGAACCTACTACCTATCTGGATATGGCCCATCAATTAGAAGTGTTAGAGCTTCTGCAAAAATTAAATCATGAGCAACAGCGGACAATTGTCATGGTCCTTCATGATTTAAACCAAGCTGCCCGCTTTGCTGATCATATTATCGCCTTAAAAGACGGTGAAATCGTAAAAGCTGGAAGTTGTGAAGAAGTCATCAGTCACAAAGTACTGCGGAAGGTATTCAATATTGATGCTGTTATCGGCCATGACCCTCGAACAAAAAAACCAATGTGCGTAACGTACAACTTACTAAAAGGAGAAACCAAACATGAAAAAACTACTACTGCCCTTTATCCTGCTCGCAGCGTTAATTATTAGTGCATGCGGCACTGATACTACAAAAGAAGAGAACACAGCAGCACCAAAAGAAAAAGAATCTGAAACCATCACCTACCAATCAGAAAATGGACCGATTGAAGTACCTGCAGACCCACAGCGCGTTATATTACTTTCCGGCTTCACTGGTAATGTCATCAGTTTAGGCGTAAATGTCGTCGGTGTTGATGTTTGGTCAAAGAACAACCCAACATTTGAAAAAGAAATGAAAGACGTCGCAGAAGTTTCCGATGAAGACTTAGAAAAAATCATTGAATTAGAACCAGACTTAATCATTGGTTTGTCCAACATTAAAAACGTAGATAAGTTAAGTGAAATTGCCCCTACTGTAACTTATACATGGGGAAAAGTTGATTATTTAACACAGCACATTGAAATCGGAAAACTATTAAATAAAGAAAAAGAAGCTCAAGCTTGGGTAGACAACTTCAAGAAAGAAGCTGAAAGTGCCGGCGAAGAAATACGTGCCAAAATTGGTGAGGACGCAACTGTATCCGTTATGGAAAGCTACGGCAAGGACCTTTATGTTTTCGGAAGCAACTGGGCACGCGGAACAGAAATCCTTTATCAAGCGATGAAACTAAAAATGCCTGAAAAAGTGAAAGAAGTGGCAGAATCATCAGGCTACTTTACGTTATCTGCAGAAGTAATTCCTGAGTATGCAGGAGATTATGTAATCTTAAGTAAATACTCTGACGCTGATACGTCTTTCCAAGAAACAGAAACGTACAAAAATATTCCTGCTGTTAAAAACAACCGCGTTTTTGAAATGAATGGTGAAGGTGCTTCTTTCAGTGATCCAATCACACTTGAAAAGCAATTAGAATTCATTAAGAAATCATTTTTAGGCAATTAATATTAGAAGAGGAATTCTTATACAGGATTCCTCTTCACCCTATTCTATGAAAGAAAAGATGAGAGAGTTATGATGAAAGAAAACCGACGTTCCATTCCTTTTAGCTATAAACTAATAATCGGACTGCTTGTGTTTGCGGCGATGTTTGTCCTTTCCATGATTATGGGAGCAGCAGATATTTCTCTTCAAGATGTATGGAAGACCCTATTTTCTAATGCGAACGGCGAAAAAATTTCAATCATTCGTGAAATACGTCTGCCTCGTGAAATCGCTGCCATCGTTGTGGGTGCTGCCCTTTCGGTTGCCGGAGCAATTATGCAGGGAATTACCAGGAATCCACTCGCAGACCCAGGGTTACTTGGTTTAACAGCGGGAGCAAATGCTGCATTAGCATTCATAATCGCCTTTATCCCTTCAGCCAATTATTTCAGTATTACGATTGCCTGCTTTATTGGGGCAGCGGCAGGAACAACCATGGTATTCGGCATTGGTGCGATGAGAAAAGGCGGCTTTTCTCCATTAAGAATTGTCTTAGCTGGAGCCGCTGTTTCTGCATTCCTTTATGCAATTGCAGAAGGAATAGGTATCTATTTTAAAGTATCAAAAAATGTCTCAATGTGGACGGCTGGAGGTATGGTTGGCACTACATGGGGGCAGCTCCAAATTATTATCCCCTTCATCCTAGTTGGGTTACTAGTATCTTTCTTTTTATCAAGGCAGCTTACAATTCTTAGTTTAAGTGAAGAAGTGGCAGTTGGATTAGGTCAAAAAACAACACAAATAAAGGTAATTCTTTTTATCGCCATTATTTTATTAGCAGGGGCTTCTGTTGCACTTGTAGGAAACATGGCATTCATCGGTTTAATGGTCCCACATGTTGTCCGCGCGATAGTTGGGACAGATTATCGTTTTATTCTTCCTATGACGGCTATTTCTGGAGCTACGTTTATGCTTTTTGCCGATACCCTTGGCCGGACAATTAACGCTCCCTTTGAAACACCTGTAGCTGCGATTGTGGCTACATTGGGTTTACCTTTCTTCCTTGTGATTGTCCGTAAAGGAGGTAAGGCATTCTCATGATCCAACCTTCACTAATTAGAAAACAACGTATCATTTTCATTAGTTTAATTGCATTAATTATCCTTACGCTCGTAGTTGGAATGGGGTTAGGTCCTGCCTCACTTTCTTACGACAGGCTGATCCCTGCCCTTATTGGCCAAGGTACGTTTAAAGAGGAATTTGTGTTATTTTCTGTTCGATTGCCGCGGATCATCATCACCCTCTTAGCTGGTATGGCACTAGCTTTATCAGGGGCTATTTTACAAGGCATCACGCGTAATGATTTAGCTGACCCTGGGATTATTGGGATTAACTCTGGAGCGGGTGTTGCTGTCACGGTTTTCTTTTTGTTTTTCCCGATAGAGGCAGGTTCGTTTGTCTACATGCTCCCACTTGTTGCTTTTCTCGGAGCATTGCTGACTGCTGTACTAATCTATCTATTCGCATACAGCAAAACAGAAGGAATGCAGCCTGTTCGGCTGGTGTTAATCGGAGTTGGTTTTTCGATGGCACTTTCCGGAGCCATGATTGTCCTGATCTCCTCTGCTGAACGGGTAAAGGTCGACTTTATCGCTAAATGGTTAGCCGGGAATATTTGGGGAACCGATTGGCCATTTATTTGGGCACTCCTCCCTTGGCTGGTCGTACTGCTTCCTTTTACTTTATACAAAGCAAACCGCTTAAACCTTCTCAGCCTGAGTGAACCAGTGGCCATTGGGGTCGGTGTTTCAATCGAAAAAGAACGGATTGTCTTACTCATTACCGCTGTCGCCCTTGCAGCATCTGCTGTTTCCGTTACTGGTGGAATTACCTTTATCGGCTTAATGGCGCCGCATATGGCAAAAGCATTAGTAGGACCGCGAAATCAGTTATTTATTCCAATCGCCATTCTAATTGGCGGCTGGCTGCTCGTATTTGCAGACACTTTGGGACGGAATATCATGGAATCTGCAGGCGTCCCTGCCGGTATTATGGTTGCACTAATTGGAGCACCCTACTTTATTTATCTTTTATTGAAAAAATAAGGCGTTATCCTTGGAAAAGGATACGCCTGTTTTTTGTTTTGGCTTTGTTAAAGACTGATGTTGATTTCTCTCACCAAAAAACTTTTGAAGGACTAATCTTACTGTGGGCTCTCCTGATTTGTCTTTTATCAACCTTATGAAGGACTAATCTTACTATGGAATCTCCTGATTTGTCTTTCATCAACCTTATGAAGGACTTATCTTCATGTGGAATCTCCTGATTTGTCTTTCATCAACCTTATGAAGGACTAATCTTACTGTGGAATTTCCTGATTTGTCTTTCATCAACCTTATGAAGGACTTATCTCACCGGAAATTCACCTGATTTGTCCTTCATCGTCCTTTTTATATCGCTGAACTAAAAATCAACAATGAAATTTAACAAAGCTTTTATTTTAAATGTTCATTTAGCACGTTTTCTTCTAGGACATCTAAACTTCCATACACTTTGGTAATATGTTTTTCTCCCCATGTGCAAAGTGAATTTAAAATCCCTTCTAAACTCCTGCCATACTCACTTAACTCATACTCCACTTTCGGCGGAACTTGATTATAAACAATACGGTTAATCACTCCATCCTCCTCTAATTCACGCAATTGCTGCGTCAACATTTTCTGAGTTATATCAGGCATCAAGCGTTTCAATTCACTTGTACGTTTCTTACCGTGGGTTAAATGGCAGAGAATCACACACTTCCACTTGCCTCCGATTACTTCCAACGTTGCTTCTACAGATATATTGTATTTCTTTTGTTGCTTCATACGTAATTCCCCTCTTATTCATAGGCACTTTTAAGTATCTATATTACTTGAAAGTATCTATATCACTTTAAAGTGCGTACTTCACTAATATCTCACTATATCCCATAATAACATTTATCGATTGGGCCGTAAAAAGCCAATCGTTAAAAAATTTACTGAAGGAGGAGACACCATATGTCTTTCAATCATAAACAAAGTTTATTTGCGCTGCTGGCATTAGCCATTAGTGCCTTTGCAATTGGAACCACTGAATTTATCAGTGTCGGACTTTTACCGTTAATTGCAAATGATTTAGAAATACCCGTTACAACGGCGGGTTTAACAGTTTCCTTATATGCCCTCGGAGTTACCTTCGGAGCACCGATTCTGACATCTCTTACTTCTAGTATGTCACGGAAATCTTTATTGCTTTGGATCATGGTCATTTTTATTATCGGAAATGGTCTTGCGGCAAGCGCAACGAGCATCAGCGTCCTCTTGGCAGCGCGCGTTATATCAGCACTTTCACATGGTATTTTCATGTCAATCGGCTCTACCATCGCAGCTGATTTAGTACCAGAAAATCGTAGAGCCAGTGCAATCTCCATTATGTTTTCAGGACTAACCGTGGCCACGGTAACAGGTGTTCCGCTTGGTACTTTTATTGGTCAACAATTTGGCTGGAGAATGGCGTTTGTTCTGATTATTGTTGTCGGAGTCATCGCATTACTTGCGAATAGTATTCTGGTTCCATCGTCTTTACGAAAAGGTAGTGTTTCATCTTTTCGTGACCAAATCAAAATCGTCACAAATGGCCGGCTTTTACTAGTATTTATCATTACTGCTTTAGGGTATGGAGGAACATTTGTCGTCTTTACTTATCTAGCTCCAATCCTGCAGGAGATCACTGGCTTTAAAGAAGCAACTGTAGTTGCGATTCTACTTGGCTATGGAATTGCGATAGCAATCGGAAATATGATTGGAGGAAAGGTATCCAATCAAAATCCGATTAAGGCACTATTTTATATGTTTATCATCCAAGCTGTTGTCTTAGTTATTTTAATGTTTACAGCACCATTTAAAATAGCTGGATTAATCACGATTTTCTTTATGGGTCTGCTGGCTTTTATGAACGTTCCTGGATTGCAAGTGTATGTGGTCATGTTGGCAGAGCGGTATGTCCCAAGCGCTGTAGACGTAGCTTCAGCCCTTAATATTGCTGCATTCAATGCAGGGATCGCGATTGGTTCCTATTTAGGCGGAATCATAACCGATTCAATTGGACTCATCCATACCACTTGGATTGGTGCCTTGATGGTTCTTGGCGCTGTCTTCCTTACTGGCTGGAGCCGAAAGCTTGAAGAAAAAAATAAAAACGTTACTGATAACCAGTGTTTATTTTCAAATCAAAAATTGGAGGTTCAATAAAATGACAAACAACTTACAAGCAACAACTACTTTATCTAATGGGGTAAACATGCCTTGGTTCGGTCTAGGGGTATTCAAAGTCGAAGAAGGTCCCGAATTAGTGAATGCTGTTAAATTTGCAATTAAACAAGGTTATCGCAGTATTGATACAGCCGCTATTTATGGGAATGAAGAAGGCGTTGGACAGGCCATTCAGGAAGCAATCAACGAATACGGAATAACAAGAGATGAATTATTCATTACCTCAAAAGTTTGGAATTCTGATTTAGGTTATGAATCAACAATAGCTGCATATGAAACAAGCTTAGAAAAACTAGGTCTCGACTATCTTGATCTATACCTTGTTCACTGGCCGGTAGAGGATAAATATCTAGAAGCATGGAGGGCATTAGAGACTCTTTATAGTGAAGGAAGAGTTAGAGCAATAGGAGTAAGCAACTTTCAAGTCCACCATCTTGAAAAAGTAATGAAGAATGCAAAAACAAAACCAATGGTCAATCAAGTGGAATACCACCCACGTCTAACTCAGGCAGAAGTCAAAACCTTTTGTGATAACAACGGCATTCAATTTGAAGCCTGGTCCCCTTTAATGCAGGGTCAATTATTTGATAATCCTCTATTAAAGGAACTAGCCAATAAATATAACAAAACCATCGCTCAAATCATTTTACGCTGGGATTTACAAAATGGGGTTGTTACCATACCTAAATCAACAAAGGAACGCAGAATAATAGAGAACTCAACCATATTTGATTTTGAACTGACAGCAGAAGATATGGACCGAATAACTAGTCTAAACGAAAATCATAGAGTCGGTCCAGACCCTGATAATATTGACTTTTAGCAAAAATAACAGGCGCCCCTATAAAAGGAGCGCCAATTTTTATATCTTTTTAACATACTCAGATTTCAAGCTCATCGCACCAAATCCATCAATTTTACAATCGATATTATGGTCCCCATCAACTAAACGAATATTTTTCACCTTCGTACCTTGTTTTAGCGTCGATGAACTACCTTTTACTTTAAGGTCCTTTATTACCGTAACGGTATCACCATCACTTAAAACATTACCATTTGCATCTTTTATAACCCTTACCTCTTCTTCAGTGGCAGATTCTAAACTCCACTCATTACCGCACTCCGGACAGATTAGTAAACTTCCATCTTCATATGTATATTCTGAATGACATTTGGGGCAATTTGGCAAAGCAGCCATACTTCATATCCTCCATTCGTTCTGTTCTTTGTATATTGTGGCATAGGTTTTTCAGACAGACAAGCACCTTCTCAATTGCTGCTTCACTTTTTCAAGCACAATCATGCAAGATAGGTTTGGGCTTTATGATTTTTTATGAAATCAATCTCTTGACATCGAGATAAATATGTATTATATTTATCTCGAATTAAAAATATATTATTTAATTATATTTTAATTAAAAGCAAATGAAATCAAAAAACCTAAATAGATAAAAAATAACAACAAGGGGTGAACAGCATGGGTTTTTTCAACAAATTATTTGGTACAACAACTAAGGAGGAAGAAACAATGACAAAAGCTAAATTAAAAATCGGTATTATCTTAGGAAGCACACGTCAAGGACGTGTCAGCCCGCAAGTAGGAGAATGGGTAAAAGGAATTGCTGACCAACGTGGAGATGCAGATTACGAAATCGTTGATATCGCAGACTACAAACTGCCATTCTTAGGTACTACTGATGGTTCAGAACCAGGAATTGCTGCTTGGAATCAAAAACTTGCTGAATTAGACGGCTTCGTATTTATTGTTCAAGAATACAACCACAGCATTACAGGTGCATTAAAAAATGCTCTTGATTTTGCACGTGAAGCATGGAATGACAAAGCTGCTGGTATCGTAAGCTATGGTTCAACAGGTGGAGCTCGTGCTGCTGAACATTTACGAGGTATTCTTGGTGAATTAAAAGTAGCTGACGTTCGTACACATCCAACATTATCTTTATTCACAGACTTTGAAAACGGCTCTGTATTCAAACCTCAAGATCTACACCAAACAAACATGACAGCAATGCTTGACGAAGTAATCGCTTGGAGCGGAGCTTTAAAAACAATCCGCTAATATCAAAAAAATGCGCCAGAGTCTATTCCAAGACTGTGGCGCATTTTCGGCTTATTTTAGCCTGTGTTACAGTGAAACTTTGTTATTGGCACCTGTTGATTTGCGCGGAAGGCACGAAGACTCCTGCAGGAGTACGGAGCAAGTGAGACCCCACAGGCGCTTGCGCCGAGGAGGCTCACCGCAACGCCTGCGGAAAGCGAAGTGCCTCGGACAGGCAGAGATCGCGCCTGTCCCTGCGGTGATTATTCAGAGAAGCTTTCCTTAGTGGAGCGCAAATCAACAGATCATTTTGACACAGGCTATCAAATCACATAATGCGCTACAGTCAATTAACGACTGTGGCGCATTTTTTTTGACCTTTGTGTTTTTACCAATTTGTCCAAGCCTTCCCTTTCAAAAAGCATATCTTATTTTTAGAGAATAACAAATTTAATTATCATTTTTGAAAGGAGAATAAAAATTGCCTAAAGCTATTCATTTAAACCTGCGAGTGGACCCGACTCAGTATATTCCCCAGATTCGCGAAGTCCCTGGCTATGATTATATCCATTTGGTCAGGCAGCCTAAGTATATGGTTCATCTGCCGCTTCTCAATGAAAAGGTCCACTACCTCAGTGAAATTTTTTCACCAAAAGAATATGTAGAAAAAAACAAAATATCATTAATCCATGCCCACCATGGTCAATTAGGTTTATTATTGCTTCCATTTAAAGAAGAAACCAACCTGCCGCTCGTAACCAGTTTCCGCGGTAGAGATGCAACCCTTGCCAATCAGCCTACTGACTATTTGAATGGCATAAAAATGCTTTTCGAACAAGGAGATCGCTTTTTCCCTGTTTGTCAGTATCTTGCACACCGAATTAATTTATGGGGATGTCCTGCCGATAAAATTAGAGTTCTCTACGGAGGAGTTGACCTTAATCTTTTCCCTTATAAGGGCCCAAATCTACATGGATCACAAAACATTGTTTCGATTGGGAGATTAGTAGAGAAGAAAGGACACCATGTCTTAATGCAGGCGTTTAGTAAGATTAAAGAAAAATTTCCTAATGCAACCCTTACCATTATTGGAGGCGGCGAGCTGGAAGGGTATATTAAATCGCTGGCTGCTCAGTTGAATTTAGGAACTTCATTTCGTTTATTAAATCGTGTACCGAAAAATCAAATACCAGAATTAATGGGACAAGCTGATATATTTTGTGCACCAAGCATAACAGCGTCCAATGGCGATGTGGAAGGTATTCCGAATACGATTAAAGAGGCTATGGCAACGGGCATACCAGTGCTCACCACCAACCATGCTGGTATTCCAGAAATCATCACCAATAACCAAAATGGTATTTTAGTACGTGAAAATGATGTTGACCATCTCGCAGAAGCATTAGAATTTATGTTATTAAATAGACACCTTTGGGAAGGTTATACCATTGCAGCTCGTCAAAGAGTAGAACAAAACTTTGACCAGAAAAAGCAGCTGCTCTTACAGGCCAAATATTATGATGAATTGTTAGGGGGATCATAATGGAAGATTTCAAATTAATTAACGTAACGAAAGGACCAAAAACTCTATTAATTGATAACCCCACTAACTACCCTTTAATTGGAATGGGTGCTCAAGGTGCTGTCTTTAAATTATCGGAGGAGCGCTGTGTAAAAATTTATTCTAATACACTTCAAGCTCAAATGGAATTAGAGGCGCTTCAAGCAGGGCAAAACTTAGAATTCTTTCCTCGATTATATGATTATGGCAAGAACTATATCGTCATGGAATACTTTAATGCTCCCACATTAAAGGAATACCTCCGAAATTGCACATATATTCCGGAATCCATTACAAAGAAGTTGCTGAATACTTTAAGTGAAATGAGAAAGGCCCAATTCACAATGGTTGACGCTCCGTTACGGCATATTTTCGTCCTTGAAAATGAAGAACTAAAGCTCATTGACCATGTAAATGCCTTCAAGCGCGTACATCCTGTGCCGCTAAAATTATTAAGAGATTTAAACATGATGTTATTAAAAGAATCCTTTTTATCTCAAGTTAAAAAGTTTGAACCAGACACATATGAAACCTGGCAAAGATATTTCGATGAAAACAAAATAGACTATCGAAACATTCCTGTCTTTTCTGGAGGAAATGGTGAAGGAGTAAAAGTCGATAGCGCCATCTCGCAAACATTAATTGGAGCAGGTCACCAAGGTGCGGTCTTTCGTATTGCTGAGGATCAGTGCGTAAAAATCTATGGAAAACCAGAACATTGTGAAATGGAAAGAACGATTTTATTGGCGAATCAAGACCTTTCCTTTATCCCAAAAGTATATGAAATAGGCGTCAACTACGTTGTCATGGAATATTTATCGGGACCAGATTTAAACACCTATCTAAAAAAACAAATCACCCTTCCTCCTACTGTCACAAAACTCTTGCTAGACATTTTAACATCTCAAAAACAAGCAGGTTTTAAACAAATTGATGCTCCATTACGGCATGTTTTTGTCACCAATTCAGGCTTTAAAATGGTCGACCATGTGTATTCGTTCTCTCGTCTGCAAGAACGTCCATTAGAACTTTTCCAAAACCTTCATGAAAGAGGTTTCCTTGACGCATTTCTTGAGCAAGTAATGCTTCTTGATCCAGCCACACATGCGGAATGGACGAAAACTCCAATCCCGCTTACGGAAGAAGAAGTTCAAATGGAAATTAAGGACATCCCTACTGTACTGCCAGTAATAAAAAATCAGAAAAACATAAAAGTGAATAAGCAGAAAAATGCCAAGGGTCATGAAAAGGGTCGTGACCATAAAAATGGCAAGGATCATGGTAAGTACAACGGCCATAAAAAGGACAAGGGTTATGGTAAGGAACGTGACCATAAAAAAGGGCATGGCAGTGATAAGGACCACCGTCAAAGCAGTAAGAAAGATAATAAGGATAAAAAGAAGGGAAATGATCGTAAAAAAGGATCTGATAAAAAATGAACATTTTAGTGACAGGTACTGCAGGTTTTATTGGGTTCCATCTTTCTAAACGGTTGCTAGCTGAAAATTATCATGTAATTGGTGTGGACAACCTTAATGACTATTACGATGTTCGTTTAAAAGATGAGCGGCTAAAACAGCTAGAAAATGACGATAAGTTTACTTTTTATAAAGTAGATTTAGCCGATGCAGAAGGTTTAAACAAAATTTTTGAGAGCCATTCCATCCCCATTGTGATTAATTTAGCTGCACAGGCTGGGGTCCGTTATAGTCTTACCCATCCACACTCCTATGTTCATTCCAACTTAGTTGGATTTGTAAATATTTTAGAGGCATGCAGGCATTATCAAGTGGAGCACTTACTTTATGCCTCGTCTAGTTCTGTCTATGGAGCCAATACAAAAACCCCCTTCTCTACTCAAGATTCTGTGGATCACCCGGTAAGTATCTATGCAGCCACGAAAAAGGCTAATGAATTAATGGCACACACGTACAGTCATTTATTTAATATCCCCACTACTGGCCTGCGTTTCTTTACCGTATATGGGCCTTGGGGCAGACCGGATATGGCCTATTATTCTTTTACAAAGGATATAATCGAAGGGAATCCAATAAAAGTGTACAATAATGGCGACATGCGCAGGGACTTTACCTATATTGATGACATTGTCGAAGGAATCGTCAAATTACTAGATCAACCGCCTGAGCCAGATACAAACAGGAATCTCGACCCAAGCACTAGTTTTGCTCCCTATAAAGTCTATAATATTGGCAACAATAGCCCCGTTAGATTAATGGATTTCATCCACACGCTCGAAAATCTAATCGGTAAAAAAGCAAAAATTGAATATCTTCCAATGCAGCCTGGAGACGTAAAAGAGACCTATGCAGATATCAGCGACCTCCAGAAGGCTGCCGGTTTCTCCCCTGCTACTCCATTACAAATAGGGTTAGGCCATTTCGTAGAATGGTATAAAAAGTTTCATTAAGAAGTTTTTTGGATTTATTTTCAGGACAGCAACTAAAAAAAAGCCACACAGCAGCTATTTACTGTGTGGCTTTAACTGTTTACTCTATTATTTTACTAATCTTCTTTTTCTTCTTTGAATAACAAAGTATGTTACACCAAGTACCAGAGTAAGCATACCCGCTAGCATAATATTGTATGCATTAGTTGCAGTATTAGGAAGTATGCTTCCACCACCAGTTGAACCATTTCCTGATCCATTTCCTGATCCATTTCCTGATCCATTATCTGTTCCAGATCCACCAGCAGCAGGTGCTTTCACCGTAACAGTTCTTTCAACAGTTGTTTTATTACCAGCCTTATCTGTAACACTGTACGTTAACGTATAGTCACCAACAGTCTTTACATCAACTGCTCCTTCAACTACTACTTGATCTGTTACATCTGCATCAACATCATCTACAGCTTTATAACCTGGATCCTTAAAAGTAGAGTTTTGTATAATAACCAGTGGGTTGTCACCAGCTAATGTAATCACTGGAGCTACTCCATCAACATTGAATGCGTTGGAAGTCCAAGCAATCTGGTTTCCTAATGTATCAGTTCCTTTTACATGCAGGTAGTACAAACCAGAAACACCACTAAGCGTTAATGTTTCGCCGCTATTGAATGATTTCCAGTCACTATCTGATTTTGGTTCTGCATCTTTTGACCACAAATATTCAAGTGTGCCATCCACCACATTAGAAACAGTAACTGTTACAGAAGGACTGCTAACAACTTCTTCTGAACCGTTGTTGTCAACTGTAGGTACTTCAGCATCATTATCCACATTGATGCCCTTAGAATAAGAAGCTACAATGGCTTCACCGGCGTTCACATTCACTTCAAGACTATATTCTCCTGTTGGAAGACCCTCTGGAAGTGTCAGCTTAACAGCCAGCTCTTTTTCAGTACGATCTGAAGTATACGTTTGTACATCAGAAACCACTACTTCGTTTGATGCATTCACTACGTCAGTAGTTACCGTTACTTCTTCACCATATGTTTCATCATCACTTACAACAGTAAGATCTAATGAATTATAACCTTCATTACTAGAATAAGTGTCTAATAGACCATTAACTTGAACATTCGCTTGGTGATCATCATATGCAAGTTGAACCTGTCCAACAGTCATATCTTCAGCTTGATCCAATACACTGATTTCTAATCCATATTTAGGTACATTGCGACCTGCATAAATTAAGTCTGGAGTTGAATAATCATTATAATCACTAAATTGTGGAATAGCAGGTTGGGCATCTAGAGCCATACCCACACCTGGCCCAAAAAATTCTGAGTAATCAAGGAACATCTCATCCGTTGTATTCAATGAGAACGCTGCATCTTGGATTTGATATCTCGTAGTTGCAGGTGAGTTATCATCTGTCCATCGTGCAATTGGTTGGTGTGCGTCAACGACACCTAGGAATCCATCTCCAGGGTGGTCTCCAACCCAGTTGTCATCATATTTATTATCTACATACCAGATAACCATACCTGGATCATAGGTTAAAACAGACTTTCCACGTGAAATGCGACCTAATGCTGTATCCGTAGCAGCCCAGTTCCTCCACTCTACTAAATAGTAGTGAGTTGATGTTGTAGTACCAGTTGATTTAGTAAACCCATCAGCAGTAAACACTGACTCATCAGATTCTGCTCCATCAGATACAACAATAGTTCCATCAACAACTACCTCAATGTCATCCACATAAAGACCTGGCAAAGCGGCAGCACCATCTGTCCAGTAATTGATTTTAATTTGTACTTCTTTACCAGTATAAGCTGATAAGTCAAAGCTTGCAGGTACCCATTTACCGTTTGTTGATCCTGTGATACCGTGCCCTGGGTTTTGTTCATATGGATTCGTATCAGTTGTGATGTTACCCTGAAGAGCAACCCATCCAGAGCCATCATTTACTTGAACGGAAGCATAATCCCAATCTTGTTCGATATCATACCAAGCATTAAACTTGAATTCTGCATTTGCAACAGTTGTTAAGTCAACTGTAGTGGTTAGGCTATTGTCTAAATCATTACCCTTTCCGCTAAAGTACTCATACTCACCGTTGGCTGGACTATTAACCTTAGTTACTTTATCAGGCAATGTTATTTTCACAGCATCAGCATTCGTACCTTTAACACTTGCCTGGTCTATATTTACAATCTTTTCACCATTCTTAATATCATCTAAACTGTATTCTACATTTTTGAACCAGTTAGAACTTGGCCATTTATTTTGAAGATATTCTTTATTATAAGGGCTAAATCCAGTTGGTTCTGTTCCATTAATAATCCCTGCCCAACTTCCTGAAGACATTAAAGTCCAATACTCAGTTGGTGCTCCAACACTATTTGCTGTATAAGCAGTATCATATTCATCTGGTAAACCTAAATCATGACCATATTCATGTGCAAATACGCCTGTTGCACCATCTTCAGGCTGGATTGTGTAATCGTAAGAAGTTAAATTTCCATTCCAATAATCAACGCCAGCTTCACCTTCTGTACCAGGAATGACTACAGGATTTGCTTGATTCCAACTATGAGACCAAATCGCATCAGCACCAATTGCGCCACCGCCAGCTTCTTCACCTGTACCAGCGTGAACGATCATCAAATGGTCGATGATTCCATCTGGCTCACGATAGTTTCCATCTCCATCTAAATCATATAAATCTTCAATGTCAAACTTACTCAAATCAATATTTGGATCCTTTGACGCGTGTGCTAATGCTTCTTGAGCCAATTCACGCGGTCTAGCGTCATTGTCATTTGCATCGTTTCCACCATAGTAGGCAGCAGGTTGTGAAGCTGTATACCATTCAGAAACGGCACCGTCAATCGTATAACTTCCACCAGATTGCTGCTCATAAAAGGCTTTCATCGAAATGAAATCTTCACCATTTCCACCTTTGAAAGTTGTATCACCAAAGACCATTTGTTCATAATGCTCTTTCGTGTAATCTTCATACATTAAGACAGGTCCGTCTTCCTCTGTAATATTACTGTTCTTATAGTCAGGGAAATCGATTAAAAGTACTAGAACTTGATCCGTTTGTACTTCTCCATCCCAGCCTTCTTCAACAATTGAACCCACTTTATGCTTACTTGCTTTTACAGAATCTTCTTTAGGTGCCGCTGGAACACCTGCATCTACTAACTCAAGACCTGCTGCCTTTTGCATATCTGTACGAACCGCTTTTTGGTCAAGTTGGTCAGCAGTTAAAGCAATTGCCTTATTAGCACGCTTTGTAAGGTAGGCATTTAATTGCTTTTCTTGCTGCGCATGCGATGCATTTTTACTAATTACTCCTTGCTTAATTAATGCCGTAAGCACCTTATCTCTATTAACCATTCCAGCGTCAAAAGGACCACTTATGTGTTTATTAATGAATGGAAGTTCTCCTTCCGAATTATGTACAACTTTACTCTTCGCACTTGCCGACGGGACATTCCCAAGCACTGGAGCAAAAGAACTAAATACTAAACTTGCAGACAAAACTGAAGTCCCGAGTATTTTTTTCCACTCTGCCATTTATTCTTCCTCCCCCTTCTATGTCTTTTAAACTATTAGTCTACCCTCCTACTATTTTTGGGTTCTATCTTTTTACATACTATTCTGAAATTATGATAGATTCTATAAAAATATACCACAAAAATTTACAAATTAAAGTACTTTTTCCCCATAATTATCAAAAAAATTCCAGTATTTTTACTATTCATTTCATTATTATTAGCATACCATTAAAATTAATATGGTCTCTCTATGTCAATAAACAGGAGTACTATGATAAAGGTAATAGTTCATTCAGACTAGGAAAATTAAAAATCAAAATTATAAAATGCATAATGTAACAAATGTACACTTGGGTACGACTAATAAATAAATGGGGTGGAAAACTATGGTGAAAAAACTAAACTTACTTTTTCTTGCTTTATTACTAGTTACCGGTTGTTCAAATGATAAAGAAAATGCCAACCGAGAAATGGAGGCTAATACTCAAACTCAATCATCTGACCAATTAAAGTCAGATGATAAAACTGAAATCCCAGAAACAATGTCTCAATCCAGTGATGAAGAAATGTCTAGTCCGAAAGAACAGACGGCAACAAACAGCCCGTCTAAATCTCCTCCTCCTAACGATAAGGGAAATAGTAAATGGCAACCACCCGTAATTACGGACGCAGATACGAAAAAAATAACTCCAAGTATTACGTACAAACAAGAGGGCAAAAAAGTCCATTTTACTTTCAACGTGAGAAATAATCTAGATCATTTGTTTACCTTTCATTTTGATACGGCACAACAGTATGATTACATTATTAAAGATCAGAACGGAAATGTAATACAGACCTATTTAAAAGAGACAAAAGCCCCCAATTTGCCCGGTGAACAACCGGTAAAACCAGGTGGATCTATTTCGTATGAAGTACAAGTTGAAAACTTGCCGCCCGGTTCCTATCTAATTAGCTTCGTACTGACAGCTAAAGAATTCCAGCCAAAAATGGCACTTGAATTTGTAGTGGATTAACTATTAAAAGAAAAGCACTTTAAAATATGTGCTTTCTTTTTTTGACTATTTTTTAATCATATCTTTAATGTCCATCCACCAGGAAACGGTGTCGTCGAAGGTGCTGCTCTTGAAGTTTCCTTTGATGAAGGCCAAACTTGGGAGAAAGTAGACTTGGCTCCAGAAGGCTCGGTTGGATGGCTATGATAAAACATCAAAACAAGCCTGGAGGTTCAGTCTCACTTCGTACTAGTGCATGGGACGATAAGGGCAGCCGTATTGCACAAGAAGTGATTAAGGCTTATGGGTTGAGGTAGGATTGCGAATTAGTATATAAGTCTAACATACGTTTTTGTCCCCACTTATTGGGGACTTTTTTTGCGTATTGTCCTTTATTACTCTTATGAAAGACAAATCTCTTGGTTCCTTATTATGATTAGTCCTTCATTACCCTTATGAAAGACAAATCTCTTGGTTCCTTATTATGATTAGTCCTTCATCCCCCTTATGAAAGACAAATCTTTTGGTTCCTTACTAGGATTTGTCCTTCATCCCCTTTATGAAAGACAAATCTCTTGATTCCTTACTATGATTTGTCCTTCATCACCCAAAATAGTATAGATTTTATTAGGTACATAAAACTGTAAAAAATATGAAAGTATAGTAAGTATATTGTTTTTTCGTTAGGAGGTTAAATTGTGCAGGGGAAACATATAGTTAAGCTTCCACTGATCATACTTTTTCTAACTGTTACATTTTTAGCCAACAGCGATCAAGGGAAGGAAGTACATGCATTCTCAAACCAGGTTCTTCAACAAGGAGCCCGTGGAGAGGATGTCATTGAGTTACAATCGCGTCTTGCCTATAATGGCTTTTTTAAAAGTAAGATTGATGGAATTTTTGGGTGGAATACTTACTGGGCTGTACGGAATTTCCAGTATGAATTTGGACTTCCTGTCGACGGAATTGTCGGGGCAAATACAAAGGCAATGCTGGTTAGGGCAACAAAGTATGAAAAGAATGGCAATAACAGTTCTAACGCCGCCAATGTTCCAAGCGGTTATAGTGCAAATGATATCCGTTTGATGGCAAATGCCGTGTACGGGGAAGCCCGCGGGGAACCCTATGAAGGTCAAGTCGCGGTTGCAGCTGTCATTATAAACCGGGTTCAAAGTGCTTCTTTTCCAAATACTGCAGCCGGGGTGATTTATGAACCAGGAGCCTTCACGGCAGTTGCTGATGGACAAATTAATTTAACACCAAATGAAACAGCAAAAAAGGCAGTCCAGGATGCTTTAAATGGTTGGGACCCAAGCGGAAATGCCCTATATTACTTTAATCCTGATACCGCAACGAGCAGTTGGATCTGGAGCCGTCCACAGATAAAGAAAATTGGTAAACATATATTTTGTAAATGAAAAGTCTTATAGAGGTGGGTCTATGTGACTGAATTTGTTACATCCATTGGAATTCGGGCAAGTGGCAGTATTCTTTTCTTCAAATAGAAAGAGGATGACTCAAAAATCGAGTCATCCTCTTTCTGTTTAACAAACCCTGAAACCTTAGAAAACAATCGTTTTATTCTGATGAACAATAATCCGGTCTTCAATATGCCATTTCACTGCTCGAGCCAATACACTTCTTTCTACTCTACGGCCAATTTTTTTCAAGTTGTCCACATCGTCACGGTGATCAACACGTGCAATATCCTGCTCTATAATCGGTCCTTCATCCAAATCATTGGTCACATAATGAGAGGTTGCTCCAATTAGCTTTACCCCGCGGGCATGGGCACGTTCATATGGTCTTGCCCCAATAAACGCTGGTAAAAAGGAATGATGTATATTAATAATTCTTTTTGGATTGGCAGCGACAAATTTAGGCGTCAAGATTTGCATATAACGTGCTAATATCACTAAATCAATTTCATATTCTGTTAATAACTCAAGCTGTTTCTCTTCGACCTGTTCTCGAATATCCTTATTCGCAGGAATATAATAAAACGGTATATTTAAAGCTTCTACTGCATCTCTAGCTTCCTCATGATTACTGATGACCAGCGCGATATCCGCCATTAAATCACCACTTTGCCATTCCCATAGCAGTTCAAGCAAACAGTGAAGCTCCTTAGATACAAAGATAGCTGCTTTTTTTACCTGATAGACGTGCGTTAATTTCCAATCCATCGAAAACTTCTCAGCAACTGCAGCAAACTGCCCTTCCATATCCTTTGCCTTTTCCTTTAGGTTCGGGCATTCAAATTCAATACGGATAAAAAATACTCCGCCTTCCGGATTGGTAGAATATTGACTAGATTCGATGATGTTTGCTTGAAACGAAAATAAAAACTGCGAGATCGCTGAAACAATCCCTGGCTGATCTGGACAACTTACGAGTAATCGTCCACGATTACGGTTCTCTTGTTGGAATTTTTCTAGTTGGTCTTTGATATAAGCATTCATTTTCATAACTCCTCTATTATTATTAGAAAAGATTATACAGCACACAGCCTTTAGAAGCGAAGATTTTCTTGAAAATTCTAATTTTATTTCACACATAAATAATGGTAATATTTTTAAAAAGGAGGTTGTCTGTGATATGAAAATGGCTTTCATTTCTGATATCCACGGGAATGCCATCGCACTGGACGCGGTTCTTGCGGATATTGAGAAACAGAGAATGGATAAAATTTATGTGTTAGGTGACATATGTTATCGCGGGCCAGAGCCTAAACGGTCTCTTGACCTCGTTCGCTCTCTACATACAGATGTAATCAAAGGAAATGCCGATGAATGGGTGGTACGCGGTGTTCGGAAAGGTGAAGTGGCAGATAAGGTTCTGGAGTTAATGAACATTGAACGCCAATGGATTGTGGAGCGATTGGAACCATCGGATATTGAATATTTAGACAGCCTGCCAACTACTTTAAATCTTACCGTCGAAGGTGTTCAACTATCAGCATTCCATGCTACCCCAACAAGTTTATTTGATACCATACTTCCGAACGCGGATGACAGCCAAATCGAAACGAGTTTGATGCAAGCGCAGGGTGCAGAGGTTTTCATTTACGCGCATATTCACAGGCCATATATTAGATACATAAATGGCAAAATCATTATGAACATCGGCAGCGTGGGTTTACCGTTCGATGGTCTGACAAAGGCCTCCTATGGCCTAGTTGAAATAGAGGACGGACATATAAAAACATCCATAAGAAGAGTAAACTATGATCTTGAAAGTGTCGTAGCACGCTACCATGAGGTCAACTACCCTAATGCAGAAATGATGAGTAACATTATTCGGACGGCTAAAATCTAAGGAAATTCGCTGCTAACTTAATAGCAGCGTTTTCCTTTAAAGATAAAAAGGAGTTTTAAAAAATGCAATTACATGTAAGGAATATGACGGAGGACTATGCGAAACAAATACTCAATTGGAAATACGAAGCACCCTATGATTTTTATAACAATGAAGAAACCTCTGAATCTCTTAACGAATTACTAGAAAACCCCTATTATGCCGTTTTGAATCAAGACGATAAACTCATCGGCTTCTTTTGTATCGGGATCGCCGCACAAGTTCCATTTGGGGCCACAGTAGGTGCCTATAATGAGGATATGAAGGATATGAAGGATATCGGTATTGGCATGAAACCTGCTATAACTGGTCAGGGGTTTGGAACCCAGTTCTTCAAATTTATCCTTTCATATATACAAGAAACCTATCACCTGGATTCAATCCGATTAACAGTGGCAAAATTTAATCAAAGAGCCATTCATCTTTATACGAAACTTGGGTTTAATAAAAAAGTGGAGTTTAGTAGAGGGACAACTGAATTTATTACGATGGTTAAAATTGATTAATATTCACATGCCGAAGACAATATAGTCTCCGGCTTTATATAAACTTAGCCTGTAAACACTTCTGTTCGGGCGTGAAGAACGTCGCGATTAACTCGACACAAGCCGGTCTGCTAAAATAGTAGCCCTGCATATTATGGCAGCCAATACTGCATAAGAATTGATATTGTTCTAACTCCTCCACTCCCTCTGCCACCACATTCATTCCAAGGTTCCTGCCCATGGCCACTAAGGTTCGACAAACAGACCGCTGATTTTTATTCTCCAAACCTTGAATGAAGGATTTATCTATTTTTATCGTATTAAATGGATATTGTACTAGGTAACTGATGGACGAATAGCCAACGCCAAAATCATCGAGAATAATATCTACCCCATTATCCTGTAATTCTTTTAACGTGTTCAAGGTTTGCTCGACATTGGTCATGGCAGTTCTTTCTGTTATTTCTATTTTTAATAGATTAGCTGATAAATAATAGCGTTCTAACGTGTCCTTGACGGTATCAAGGAAAGATTCGACATTAATCTGCCTCGCTGGCACATTAATAGAAATATAGAATGGCGGCAGGTTCATATCAGCCCATATTTTCCGCTGCCTGCAGGCCGTTTCCAATACCCAATTGCTTAATTTTATAATTAAATCTGACTCTTCGGCAATTTGAATAAATTCTCCAGGTGGTATTGCCCCTAAAACTGGGTGCTGCCAACGAAGAAGAGCCTCTAACCCAATCACTTTTTTTCCGTATACATCAACGATTGGCTGATACACCAGATATAACTCATTCTTTTCAATCGCTTTATGGAGGTATTGTTCGAGCAGCAGTTTCCGGGATAGGCTTTTCGACATCCCCGCTTCATAAGGCTGAATACCTGCCCCGCTCTCCTTCGCAAGATACATCGCTTGGTCTGCCATTTGAATTAATCCTTCTGCGTCGTACCCATGATCCGGGAAAATACTAATTCCGATACTGGCGCTAAGTACAAATTCATTGCCCAGCAATCGTATTGGTTCTGCGATAATCGCATTTATCCTGGCTGCTGCTCCATAAAAGTCCTCTTTTGTGGACATGTTTTTAAGCAAGATGACAAACTCATCCCCGCCTTGGCGCGAGATTGTATCATTACTTCTCAAACTGCCCTTTAACCGTTCCGCAATGACTTGTAAAACCTTGTCCCCCATTTTATGACCGAGAGAATCATTGATATTTTTAAATCGGTCGAGATCCAAGAATATTACCCCGACCCTCATATTCTTTTCCTTAGCTTCTGTAATGGATTTTTGCAGTTCACGATCCAATTTTCGTCTGTTTGGCAAGCCTGTTAACGGATCGTGGAAAGCTAAATACGTTAACTGTTCCTCTGCCTTTTTACGGTTCGCTACATCTACAGCGATTCTATCTATCCTCTTAATACCATTAAAAATTGTATCCCAGTTCACAGGAGTGGAAGGTGGAAAATCAGATGACGTTCGGGTAATATAGCCGCAAATACCAAGAATGTCACCATCAACCTTTACTGGTATAGAAAGAATATATACTTCTATCACATGGCCATTCTGATTTCTAAGCCTCGTTTGTAAACTCAACCTTTCCCCCTGAAGGACCGCATTAAAATGGTTGATTGTCTTATCTATCTCATCATCTTCTAAAATGGAAACAAAATTAAGCTGAGAATCATTATGTTTTTTATAACCTAGTAATTCTTGAACAGCCTCATTTAAAAAAACGATACTGCCTTCCAAATCCATCACATAACAAGGATATGGAGCCTCAGAAAGTAAAGTTTTACAAACTTCAACAAAATAACCCAAACCTGAAACTTTGATCTCATTTCTCAAGAGAAAGCTCCTTTCCACGGATCACTGAGAATCAAACACCTGCTTATAGTGACCATATAACAATCTGGTGGAGATCGCTGTGATTGATATCAACAAACTTAGACATTATTTTTCATGGTGTCACTTTTTGTCTAAACTTTATATTTCTATCGTGGATCAAAAAAACCCTAGTCTCCACCAAAGGACTAGGGTTTCCTTATTTAATACTGCTGATTGTTATGCCATTTCCAGGCATCGGCAATAATCTGTTCCAAATTTCGCTCGGCTTTCCAGCCTAATTCATTGTAAATTTTTTTTGATGAAGCGACCAGCCTAGCCGGATCCCCTGCACGACGATCAGCCATTTCCACATTTGCTTTAACCCCTGTTACTTTCTCACATGTTTCAATGACTTCTTTTACAGAATAGCCAAGACCATTCCCTAAATTATAAATCTCCGCACTTTTCTTTCCACTTAATAATGCATCTAGTGCGAGGATATGTGCGCTGGCTAAATCGGTCACATGAATGTAATCACGAATACATGTACCATCAGCAGTATCATAATCAGATCCAAAAACAGCAACTTTCTCGCGCTGACCTAATAACTGCTGAAGAATAATTGGAATTAAATGTGTTTCTGGATCATGGCTTTCCCCAATTTTAGACGATTCATGTGCCCCAGCGGCATTAAAATAACGAAGAACAACATAATTTAAGCCATAGGCTTTAGAAAAATCAGCTAACATTTGTTCAATCATTAATTTTGAATGGCCATAGGGATTGATCGGTGAAGTAACTGTTTGTTCATCAATGATTTCAACATTTGGGATCCCATATGTAGCTGCAGTTGATGAAAAAATAAAGTTCTTTATATTGTTCTTCATCATTACTTTTAAAAGTGTTAACGTTGCTGCTACATTATTTTCATAGTATTTGAGAGGATCCACTACTGACTCTCCCACCAAGCTGTACGCCGCAAAATGCATCACTGCCTTTATCGGATAACTCGAGAAAATCATTTGTAAATCTTCTTCATTTCCAAGGCTGCCTTGGACAAAAATGGCTCTTGTATCCACTGCCTCACGATGACCCGTAGACAGGTTATCTAACACGATTACCTCTTCTTTTTCCACTAATTCCTTAACAAGATGACTGCCGATATAACCAGCACCGCCAACGACGAGAATCATAGTCATGTCCCCTAACAAAAAATATATTTTCACTATTTATTGTAACAAATTTAAACCCTTTTACGTCCAAAATTTAACTATGGAAAATATTAGGAGTCTTGAAAGGAGTGAAAATTTAGAATATAATTTCTTTTACGTTACTGCTTCTATTATACGAATGTAGTTTTTAGCGGAGGAAAATGGGGTGAGATATTTTGAAGATTGTTAGATTACTTACATACTATCTCCTTGGAATGGTATCTATATTTTGCGTGAGTGTTTTTCCGCAATATTTTTCCACCAGGGGGACTCCAGATTCAACAGGGTATTTTGAACAATTACTTGCCTTTGGCAGGGACTTGTTCAAAGCAGAATCATGGATTTATAAGTTCGAACGTTCGCAAGCTGGCGGTGCTCCCATGATGGAGATTATGGGGCCGGCATTTATCTATTCCATGCAAATATTGTTAGGTGCACTTTTGGCAGGCTTCAGTTTCGCGCTTCTTCTTGCATTAGCATCCGCCTTTTTGCCTAAGCTTTTGCTTAGTCCGATAAAGAAATTACTTGATGTGCTGGAGTCGGTTCCAGATTTGATACTGGCAAGCGTTTTACAAGTATTATCCATTGTTATTTTTAAATCGTTTGGAGTTGATTTGTTTAAGGTTGCCAGTTTTACTGAAAAGGCCTATTTTGCACCTATTGTCACATTGGCAATATTACCGCTTGTTTCCATGTTCAAGATTCTTCTCCTTATGATTGAGGAAGAGTTTTTAAAAGTTTATGTCACCTTTGTAAAAAGCAAAGGGATAGACAAATTGAATATCCTGATCAGACATGTTTTAAAAAATATCATGCCTCTTTCGTTTCATCATATAAAGATTATTATTTGGGGAACACTCTCCAGCCAATTTATTATTGAACGGGTGTTTAATGTCCATGGACTAACATTCTACCTACTGGATAACTTCCAACCGATCACGATTTTTGTAACGCTCGGTCTTATCTTTACACCTTTTTACTTTTTATTCCAATTGGTAGATTTATGGCTTAAAGTGGATCATCCGCTATTTTACGAAAAAAGACGAAGTTCCTGGCGGCACATGTTGCGCGTGGGAAATATTGCGGAGGAGACAAAGAGGTTCTTTGAAAACTTACTTTTTACATTTCAATCTATTAACCCTAAAAAAGTATCACCAATCCGGCCATTTATCAATGTACTTCTCACTTTAGGCAGGCATATGAAAAATTGGAAATTCGCTCTTGGCGCTTTATTTTTCATTGTAACCATCAGTTACAGCATCATTTATTCGGTTACAACCGATAACCACGTTGATCAAGTAAGGCTTTACTACGCAGATGATGGTGCGACACTCATTAGCGCAATGCCGCATGCACCAACAAAGCCTTTTTTCTTTGGCTCAGATAAATTAGGGTTCAGCCTTTTTGACCAATTAGTGATCGGTGCAAAATATACATTGATTTTTGCTATGTTAATCGCCTTATTGCGTGTTCTTGGCGGGCTTTTATTTGGGGTCATTTATGCCTTTCATTTAAGTCCACGCACACAGCAATGGCTTGCTAAGTTAATAGACTCCATTCATTTCCTGCCGTTAAGCTTGGTAGCCTATATCTTATTGGCACCTATTTTAATGCCGGCGTTTACCGGTTTTGGCTATGAATTTACATATACCTTTACCGAACGTATATTACTAGAAATGTTTATCTTAACCATCTTGGTCGTTCCGTTAACAACGGTTTTATTAGGTAGTGAGATAAAGCGAGTTCTTGATTATGAATTTATTGCAAGTGCACGAGTTCTAGGCGGCAGCAGGTTTCATCTTTTCTGGAGGCACATTTTCCCGCATATTGGTGCTCGTTTAACCATTTTATTGGGGACTCAATTTATCCAAGTCTTATTAATCTTTATTCATTTAGGGATATTTAAATTTTTCTTTGGCGGAACCAAACTTAGCTTTGATCCTATGGGGGGCGATCCGCCAATGTCGATAACTCATGAATGGTCAGGATTAATTGGGGAGCTAGGCAGAACGACCATTGCTTCAGGACGTTACTGGTATTTGTGGATTTTAGCTGCCTTCATGCTGGCGATTTTTGCCATGCAGCTGATTATTCAGGGTGTGAAAGAAGTTCAGCAAGTAAAAGTCGGTGTTTTATACAAAGCTCCAAAACCACGTAAACAAAAAGCTAACGTGAAGGCAAACGAGGTTCCTTCCTATCAACTAACGAAGGATAGTTTTAAACCAGTTGATCCTGAATTTTATCAGTCTCCTGAGCCAGATAGTAATCGTAAAACAGAAATAGACGTTAAACCAACATTTAAAGGGAGAATTGAGCGGTTAATGTAAAAAAGACCTCCCGTTACGGAAAGGTTTAGCTTCTGTAACGGAAGGTCTTTTTTAGGGACATAATAATCTGACCGGATGATTGTTACCATAATTTTGTGGTTCCCAGTTTACCGGCAGAATCAACCTCGGATTGTTACCGTAATCCTGCCGTTTCCAATTTACGGGCACAATTCATCCTGAATTGTTACCGTAATTTTGCTGTTCCCATATTACAGGCACAATTCACCTTGGATTGTTACCATAATTCTGCTATTCCCAGAATACTGGCACAATCACCAGTGGACTGGCACCCCTTTTTTCCGGAGAATCCCTGTTTTTATGCAGCATTACTGATCAACCTAAATTCCTAATCATCTGATACGTCTCAATCGCAAATTGTTTGAAAGGAGTATCTGGTAGGGGTTCAAAATTCTCTACGGCAATTTGTGCTGCTTGAAGAGCTTCTAACCTTTCTCCAAGTTCCCGGTGGCACAAAGCTTTATAAGAATAGCGGACATAATAAAGCGCCAAATCAAACGGATGATGAGTTGTAGTAGATGTCTCTACTTTATCAAAATAGGCAATAGCTTCCGAAAAGCGTCCTAGTCCGTATAGAGCTTTTCCTTTTTCTATTTGATACAAGTCCTCTACTACTTCCTCCATTTTAGGGTCGGATAAAAATGGATCGATGATTTCAAGTGCCTCAGTATACTCCTGTTTCACTGTATTTAGAGACATAACGATGAGTAAATCATGAATGAGGATAGAGAGTAAATCATCCGCAAACTCCCCGTATTGTTTTAGCTTTCGCAAATACAACTCTAGCTTTTCTTCATCCTTAAACATGAGTGCTTGGCCTGCACCAAGTCTATATAAATCATTAATCCGATAAAATATTCTCTGTTCTTTTGAAAACTGAATAGCCTTTTCCATCACAGCACTCGCTGCCTCATTATCACCAATCGCAAAATGTAAAATGGCTTCATTATAATCAAAATCCATACGTGTCATCGGATCCATGGATACATGCGTCAATTGAATTACTTCCCGTTCACTTAGCAAAATATCCAAAGACCTTGAATACTCGTGTTGGATAAATTTCACCATAGCACGAAAAATTGCAATTTGTGCACGGTTTGCTGTTAAATTGATTTCGTCGTAGATAATCGCAGCCCGATTAGCATACTCCTCCCAGCCAGGTAACTTTTCTTTGGAAAGACTGCGGGAATAGATATCCAGTAATCGTGCAGATTCATAGCCTTGTGTGAGTTTTTCTAAGTAAGGTTCAATCAGTGTTAATATTTCCTTGTATTGTTCGTCGGATTTTTGATTATATAATTTTTCAGCTTTTTCAAGAATGGCCCTTAACTCTTGTGTGCTAATTTCACCTAGTAATTCCGTTACATCTACCCCTAGACCTTCAGCAATGTATGCCAAGCTTTCCATAGAAGGCTTCGCTTTATTGTTCTCGATTAAGCTGAGCATACCTTTGGTAAGCCCTTGACCAGCAAGTGCTTCAAGCGTTAACTTTTTCTGTTTTCTTATCTTTCGTATTCGATCTCCTAACATATTAGGACACCCCCTTAGAAAGTTTCTTTGTTTAATTATATTAAACTTACCCTTAATTTGAAAGCTGTAAACGTTTTGTTTAATTTAATTAAACTTTCACTTGATTTGGTAAAAACTTCATGCTATGATTTGTTTAATTAAATTAAACTTTATAAGTGAAAGAGGAGATATTAATGAATAACAGTCTAATGTTGAAAAAAGCCACGTATCATCTTTGGACCTTCACCATAAGCAAACTAATTTCGTCCTTCGGTTCACAGGTATATTCATTTGCGATTAGTTTTTATATTTTGCAAGCCACGGGATCCGCGAAAAGTTTTGCATTGAACTTAATTTGCAATGTTTTGCCTCGTACCCTCGCAGCACCATTTGCAGGTTACATCATCGATAAATATCCACGAAAAAGGATCGCCATTATCTCACAAATAGCGACCACCTTGGCCATCGGGGGATTATTGTTCGTCAGTGTTACTTCAGGATTATCGCTTACCGCCATTTATATTACTACCTGCCTGCTATCTCTTACATCCATGTTCTCCAGTGTAGCTTTTACTTCCTCAATAACAGGACTTGTGGACGAAGCCAGAATTCAAAAAGCAATGTCATTAAACCAAATGTCTATATCCTTTGCGGCGATTGCTTCTCCAGCAGTTGGAGGACTATTATATGGAGTGATTTCCATGCCGCTATTTCTTATTCTCTATCTGGCTGCCTCAACTGTTGCCATTGTTCTCGAAGCCACGATGAATTTCACTTTGTTTTCCGGCCCAAAGGAAAACAACATGAAAAAAACACAGGAAACCATGTGGCAAGGAATGAAGGCGGGGGTCTCCTATTTAAAATTGCAGCCATTATTGATGACCATTATCTGGATTGCCCTTTTAGTAAACTTCCTTTTCAGTGCCTATCAGGTTGGCTACTCCTTCATTCTAATTGAAAAATTAAAAATGCTTTCTCACCATTTTGGTCTTACTGAAGGTGCCTTTGCGGTGGGAATGCTGCTGTTATCGATTTATCTCTCCATCCGGAGAGAGATAAGATTTCCGTTGCTGGTATCAAAAGGGGGAATTATTATCATGGGGATAATTATGGGGGGCGCGACCTTACCTTTACTTTTCTCCCTGCCTTATAACGTCATGTTTGGCTACTACATCATTCTTCAACTTGGTTTAGGAGCATGCATTGTATTCGTCAATACACCAACCCAAGTAATGATGCAAAAACAAATTGCCGACGAATTTAAGGGTCGTGTTTTTTCCCTCGTTGAAACAGTTGCGATGGCTTTAATGCCATTAGGAATGGTACTGTATGGATTTCTTTACGATGTATTCCCTGCACAATGGGTACTGCTTCTTTCATCTGGAATATTCTTAGGTGTAGTCCTTACCCTTTTAAGACCAGCCGTCATTCGGAAGGTACACCCGGAACTTGCGGCGGAGGAAAATCGTGTGAAGAATAAAGCGGAAGCATTTTAAAGAAGTTAAAAATATTTGAGGCTGGATTCAGTTGAATCCCACCTCACTTGTGTTAATCATCCAAGGGGTACTTTGTTTGGTAAAAAGAAGATAGTCTTTTAAGATGAAGAAAGAGAGCGGATTTCCCGCTCTCTTTTGTTTCTACGTTATAATTTTTGAGGTACGGAAGCACTTTCTCTTATAATTAATTTCGTATTAATTGTGATTTTTTTGCTAACTTCCCTTTTGGAGGAAAGCCGTTCTATGAGTAAATCTACAGCCGTTTCCCCCATGATTTCCGTGTACAGTTTTACCGTTGTAAGAGGAGGGACCATATATTTTGCTGTAGCTACATCATTAAAACCAACAATACTTAGTTCCTCGGGTATTTTAACCCCAAGTTCATAGGCAGCTTTATAGCACCCGACTGCAATCGTATCATTCGCAACAAAAACAGCGGTTGGTTTAGGTTCGGATTGTAACATTTCTCTTAAATTTGTATAACCATCCTTTGGATCATATCCGCCGATTCTCACCAATTCCTCTTTGAAGATATTTCTATCCTTCAAATAATTTTCAAAAACATCCTGCCTTAAATCTTTAAATCGATTTCCATACATATCCGTTTCTACTCCGCCGATAAAGCCAATATTCTCATGACCAAGTTCAGTTAAATAGTTAAGAGCATTTCTAGTAGCAGAGTTAAAGTCGATTACAACCGAATCAAAATAATATTCGTCCGGGTTAGAATCAACAAAGACACAAGGTTTATTAAAACCTTTAATTTTTTCAATATCCTTGCTTTTAAAGGTTCCCAGGCATAAGATTCCATCAATTTTATTGAGATTGGCTTGATTTCCTTCCTTATCAATTCGAAAAAAGTCGATGCTCTTACTTTTTAACTTTTTTTCCAAAGCAACCCTTATCGACAAGTAATAAGTATCTAATAATTCTTCCTCTAGTGAAAAAGAATCGTATAACCCTATTTTCCATTTGCTTTTTTGCTTCTTCTTTGGAGCTACCACATAGGCTAACTCCTCAGCCGCTTCAAAGATTCGCTTTCTAGTTTCCGGTGAAACATTTAATGTTTCATCATAATTTAATACTCTTGAAACGGTAGTGATTGAAACATTAGCTAAATTGGCAATATCTTTTATTGTGGCCATTATTTCTCCCTACCTACTTGTTATTTAAGTGATTTCTTTTAGTTTGTTCTTTTTTAAAAAAGGCAACTTTGTTTCTGATATGATGATGGCAACAAGAATGAGGATAGCACCAAGCACCATTTTTATCGTCATCGCTTCATCTAAGATTGCAACAGAAAATACCATACCCCAGAATGATTCTGTACAAAGAATAATTGCAGCTTTTGTTTCTGTTATCATCTTTTGAGCAACGGTTTGTAATAAATACGCAATCGTTGTTGAAAAGACACCGAGATATAGAAGTGAAAAAACGCCTTCCTTTTGGACAGAAAAAGAGGTTTCTCCCTTGAAAAGAACAACCATGATACCAATAACTGCAGCAGTCATCATTTGGATAAGCGTTAATAAGACAGGATCCGAATCTTTTACATATTTTGCTGTATAGAAAATATGAAATGCAAATCCAAAAGCACAGCCGAGTGTCAGCAAATCTCCAATATTAACCCCGCCGGAAAACTTAAGCGACAATACACCTACACCAATCATCGCTAAAATAGCGCCCGTTAGTTCATATATATCAATTTTTCTCTTATAGATAACAAATGCGATAAACGGAACAATTACGACATTCACAGCCGTTAAGAAGGCATTCTTAGATGGTGTCGTATATTGAAGTCCTACGGTTTGCAGTGCAAAGGCCAAATATAAAAAGATACCAATGATAGCACCTTGAATCATAGTAGCTTTATTAATATTTTTCAGTCGTTTATAAAAAATAACACTTAAAATGACAGCCCCAATCAAGAATCGTATTGCCAAAATTTGATAGGGTGTAAAATGTTCCAAGGCGATTGCACTGGCAACAAATCCACTCCCCCATATAATCGCAGTAATCGTAAGGGCTAGTTCCCCCATATATTTTTGCATTTAATCCCCCCTAAGATGATCTTGTAATAACAATAGAAATACGCTTGAAGTCCAAGTGAAGGATGTATCGACCAGCCCTTTTCCGGTGAGTGGATCAAAGTTTTCAGCCATCCCGCCAATAAGAGTAAGATCAAGAAATTTATCCCTTAGACGATTGGCCGCCTGATCATATCCATTATTTTTCAAAGAATGTATAAAGAGATACGTAACGGGAGCCCAAATCGGTCCGAGCCAATAGCCATTTTCTTTATATAACCTGCTCGTGATACTCTCTGTAGCTAATCCATATTGGGTCTCAAAGTTCGCTTCAAGGTCAAGTACTAAACGATCCATGATCTCTTTATCCAAACGATAGCCGATAATAACTGGCAGCCTGAGGATTAAACTAGAACGGATCGTGACTTTGTCAGCTTTTTTGCCAACACGCCCAAAAAAGCCGTCTTCATCATACAGTCTTTCCAATAAAAGGGTGAACAGTGAATCTGCTTTATCTTTAAATCTTTCTGCCTCTTCCTTTTCACCCAAAGTTTCCGCGAAAGAGGAAAGAATATCATAGGTTCGAATCAAAAAGCTGGCAAGGTCCGGTGCTTCCACAGGCATTCCCTTATGAAATAATGATGCATTATCCCAGCCGGAATCATTTCCATGCTTATAGTGTGGGAGTCTTTCCGGATAAGTCCGATACGTATCAAAATAGCTCATTACTTTTTTAGTCGACTCATAAACCGCTCTTAACCGCTGTTCATCTTTAAAGTAATGATTTCTCTCCATTAATTGTTCATAGACATAAGCAAAAATCGGCGGCTTAATACAATTATAGGAGATGAATTTATCATTGACAAAATCAGGATAAGCGCCTGATTGGTCTTGTGTCTCCATAAATATCTGTAATTGAGCATAGGCAAGTTCAGGATAATGTTCGCCTAAATTTAATGCGTTAAAGCAATTATCCCATGACCAAATATTATACATCCACAACTTCGACATGTACATCGCATAATCCTTCAGTACGGCGTCTGGATGAACGACGCTTGACCATGTAATATAGGAGGCCCTTTCCACCGAAGGGAGATAGTGTGTTTGGTCATATCCCTTTTTCATCTTGTTAAACCATTCCTGATAAAGCCCATCAACCTGAGCTCTTCCTTCGATAAAAGGAAGGTAATCCTTTTTTTGATAAACGGTTCGATAACTTTCGATGACGAAATGACCATTTGTTAATCGCATATCGATAAAATCGTTTCCAATGATATTCCAAGGGGCGTCAACAGACATCACACCATTCAGGTTCAGAATCATTAATTTTAGTTCCTTCGGATAGATGTGGTACTCGTACATCCCATCTTCCAATTCCATTAACGAATCATATTTTCCCTTTGTTGCTCGCAGTCTGAGTTCTACATCCTGTACTTCAATATGTAGTTCATCTTCTTCAGGCAGAATGATTTCTGCAACACATTTAGAAGTCTCTTTTAGATAGAAGGATAAGGAGATTTCCGTAGCTCGAACTTCGTATTCTTTTTCAACTCCATCTAAAACGATATCAACTTGAAAAAGTTTGGAGGGTGCATCATCACCGCCATGAACATCTCTTATATAAACATTTCCGGAATCCTTTTCCTGAGAGACGCAAAAATAGGACCCAAACCTGGAAAATGGTATTTCGGTAATATCTAAATTCATCCCATTTCACCTCAATTTGATTATAATCAGCTATAATTCCAATAAGCAGGGTTTCCCCTGCTTTTTGGAATGGCTCGTTTTAACAACAACATTCTTTACGAAAACAATCTAAAAATTCTATTGAGCTCTAAAGTATTTACTCTCTTCCACCAGTTGATCACTTTCAACACTTCTAATTTCCAGCTGGATTTCAAAGTCTTCGACACCTACGCGATAAGCTGGAAGCTGCTCCTCACCACAGCTATTACTGCCAAGTCCACTTTGTCGATAATCAATCGTTAACACATTGAAAGGTGACTTTTTAATTTTCCCTCGGTGCGTTGCTTCTTCTAATGCGCTTGTTTCGTAATCATGGATGGTAAAATCTCTAATCTCTTTAAAATTAAAAAGAATAGACTGATTCCCTTTGGTTAGCGCTAAGAAAGAGGTATCACATCTTGAACCGTTTTCCTGTGGATAAACATAATCGGTATGCATTTCCTCAACACGCTTTTGATAAAGGCCAATGCTTTGACTTCGTTTACTATCCTGGTAACTTTCTGAATCTCCTCTGCCATACCATGTTACATCATTGTATTCTTTGTTTAGGTGCATCGTAATTCCGATTCTAGGAAGTAATTCAGGAATCTCTTTCCCCCGAATGATTTTAGAGCCTTTCAATTCAAGATTTAACACACCCTCTTGAGTAATTCGATAATGATAAGTTAAATCAAAGCCCCATGCTTGATTGACACTCGATAAATATTTATTGATTTCAATATCAACATATTCTTCATTTATTTCATAGTTTAAGGAAACTAAATGTTCCTTCGTATTTTTCAGAAAGTATTTATTGATCCAAGCATCCTTCTTATACATATCATTGTCAATAACCGCTCGCCAAAGTGTAAGCTCAGGTCCTTTTTCAATAATTTCTTCCCCGTTTAATGTATGAGATTGGAGAACACCATGAATCTTTGAAAAAACAGTTTTAAAATACTCATTTTCTAACAGCAGCTGTCCAAAATTTTCCGTAACGGTAATCGGAGTTCCACCATTGCGCTTCGTTATAACCATTTTCTTCACCTTTGTCGGCTCTAGTAAAAAACTTTCACTAGTAATGAGATGACCTTCATTTGCATATAAAGTATTCTTTGGTTCTGAATAACTTAATTCTATACGAACATCGTCATATTTAAAGGCTTCCTCAAGATTCACAGGCAATGCCAGTTCCCGCTCTTCCTGTGGAGGAATATTTGGGAGTATCATATTCTTTTCATCTATTACTTGATTAAATGATACTACCTTAATATGGAGCTGAATACCTTCTAGGTTTCTAAAATCATATCTATTTTTAATCTTAATCTTGAGTTCTGTTAAGTCGGAAGCTTCCGTTACAATCGGTTCAATTACCTTTTTGTATTCAATCAGTCCAGGTGATGGCGTCCTGTCAGGAAATACTAGTCCATCGATGCAAAAATTCCCATTTGTAGGAAAGTCCCCGTAATTTCCACCATAAAGATAATAGATATTTCCATTTTCATCTACACTTTCGATTCCATGGTCATACCATTCCCATACAAATCCACCCTGCAATCGCGGGTATTTCCTCATTATCTCTTGGTATTCTGTCAGTCCCCCAGGACCATTTCCCATTGCATGGCCATATTCACATAAGATATGGGGCTTTTTCCCTTCAGAATCCTGGCCGATTTCTTCAAGCTCCTTTAATCGGGTGTACATTGTAGTATACATATCACTATAGGCAGCATGACGATCTCCTTCATAATGTACCAATCTAGTAGAATCAATTTCTTTTATAGCTTGATACATAGCAGTGAAGTTTCTGCCCTGACCTGATTCATTGCCCAATGACCAAATGATGACGCTTGGGTGATTTCGGTCCCTTTTTACCATTCGGACTGCCCTGTCAACGTACTGATGCACCCATAATTCATTATCACTAATCCAGTTATAATTCCCTGTATTTTCAAACCCGTGGCACTCGAGATCGGTTTCATCAATCACATAGAGCCCATATTCATCACAAAGGTCATAGAAAACATCATTATTTGGATAATGAGCCGTCCTGACAGCATTGATATTATGTTTCTTCATTAAGAGTACATCCTGAAGCATGTCCTCGTAGGTAACCGTCCTGCCCATTTTCGGATTAAAATCATGACGATTCACGCCATTAAAGAAAATCCTTTTTCCGTTCAGCCTGATTTCATTATTCGTAATATCAATCGATCTGACCCCAAACCTTAGAGGCACATATTCTACTTCTCCACTTGGTAATTGATAATCAAGGACAGCCATGTATAGATTCGGTTCCTCTGCATTCCATAATAATGGATCAATCATTTCTCTTACCACCTGGAAATTTCCATTCGAAATTTCGACTGGGAAACAATCAATCTCTTTTTCTTGCTGGTAAAGCTTCACGTTTATGCTAGTCACATCTGTCGATAAAAACGTACCTGTTAATTTGAGTGTAAAATCTTTAAACTCCTCATCTGGAACTGTTTCAATGTAAACATCTTGTAACGTGTTTTGATTAAGTCTATATAATTCTACACTTCGAAAAATACCTGAAAGCCACCACATATCCTGATCTTCTAAATAGGTTCCATCAGAAAACTGGTAAACTCTAACGGTCAATCGATTCGATCCCTCTCGAAGATACGGGGTGAGGTCAAATTCTGACGGCATCCGTGAACCCTTACTGAAGCCGGCATGATCACCGTTCGCGTAAAGATCAAAGGCAGAATCGACACCGTTAAATTTCACGATGATTTTTTCGTCTTCTTTTATATCTTCCAAAGTTATATCTTTGAAATAGATTCCTGTAGGATTTTCCTGTGGAACAAATGGAGGATTTATCGGAAATGGATATAAGACATCGGTATAATGCATTTTTCCATAACCTTTTATCTGCCAGCAAGACGGTACTTCAATATCATCGAGGTGATTGATTTCAAAATTCTCCGCTTCGAAGTCTTCTGGTGAAAATTCGGGCGCCTCTAAGAATAGGAATTTCCAATTCCCATCCAGTGATCTATATCCTTTACTACGTTCTTTATTAAATTGGATTGCTTCAGTAAACTCACGATATCTGTAAAAATCAGTATGTGCCGGAAGCCTATTTAGGGCCGTTAGATGGATATTTTCCCATCTTTTCATTTCACGTTGCATGTCATCTTCCTCCGAACTTTATTACTTAATCGAACCGCTTATACCCTCAACAATATATTTCTGTGCAAAGGCAAAAACGATTACTGGCGGGATTATCATCACAAGCGTCATCGCCATAATAGGAATAATTTGAAGCTCATGTACGCCTTGGAATGATGCCAAACCAAGTGCCATGGTATATTTAGATTGGTCATTTAAATAAATGAGCGGCCCTAAGTAGTCATTCCAAACTAAAATGATATTTAGGACGGCAATTAACGTTAAAGGTGCCTTCATAATAGGAAGGAAAATTTTATAAAAAATTTGAAATTCGTTTGCTCCGTCAATTCTCGCTGCATTTTCTAAATCCTTTGGAATGTTCATTAAGAACTGCCTGAGCAAAAAGATATTGTAGGCAGACCCAAAGAATGCCGGGATAATTAATGGCTTCAATGTGTTGATCCAGCCAAATAAGTTAAATTCCATATAAAGCGGAATCATCGTTACATCCCACGGAATCATCATCGTGGACAAAAGCAAAATAAACAGGAAGTTCTTATATTTAAAATCGTACCTTGCAAAACCATATGCCACTAAGGAACAGGATATAAGCTGACCAATGGTTGTTAAAACCGTAACAATCATCGAGTTCTTAAAATAGGTTCCAAACGGCTGGCTATTCCAAGCGTCCATAAAGTTACTAAATAGTGGTACATCAGGGATAAACTTTGGCGGAAAGCTAAATACTTCCCCTTCCGTTTTAAGCGCGGTAATCAATGCCCAAATAAAAGGAAACAGGAAATAAAGGGAAAAGAGGACAAGAATGCTATACATGATGAATTTATATTTTCGCGTCATCTTCATTTTCCTTTACCTCCCCTTTTTTCCTTTTTCACTTCAGCTTCATAGAATACCCATGCCGACGATGACTTAAAGATTAACATGGTCAACAGAAGGATGATGATAAACATAAACCAAGCATTCGCACTTGCATAACCGAGTTCATGATGTTTAAATGCATTGTTATAGACAAATAGTCCATAAAAATAAGTAGACTTCAATGGTCCTCCGCCAGTTAAAAGCAGCACCAATGTTAACTGCTGCAATGCCGCAATAACAGAAGTGATGACATTAAAGAGGATCGTTGGTGTTATGGTAGGAATCGTGATACTGATGAATTGTCGAATTGGACCCGCACCATCAATAGAGGCTGCTTCATACATTTCGTGCGGAATTCCTTTAATATCGGTATAAAAGATTAACATCATCGTACCAACACCCCAGGCGCTCGCAATCACAATCGTTACAATTGCCCACTTAGGGTCAATCAGCCAGTTTGGTCCTTCAATACCCAGTAAAGATAATATATAATTCAAAACTCCATATTCAGAGTTAAACATCCAACCCCATATAATCGACACCGCTACACCGGAAACAACAGCCGGTAAATAAAAGATGGTCCTGAATATCTTGATTCCTTTAATCGGCTGAGTAATTAAGAGAGCCAGCACTAACGCAACAAAAAGGTTCAAGGGAACAAAGATGAGCGCAAATTTCAAGGTGATCCATAGAGAATCATAGAACTGAGGATCCGCCGTAAACATTTGGGTAAAATTATCAAACCCAACAAATTTCGCTTCACCCGCAATTGGCCAATCAAACAAACTCATGATTAATGAAAAAACTAAAGGTCCTAATGTAAAAACAATAAAGCCAATAATCCATGGTAAAATAAATAAAAAGGGCACTCTCTTCCGAACTAATGTAAATTTCTTTTGTTTGTTTTTTTTAGTAAACATATCATTCCCTCTTAAATGGTTTGACCTTTTGAAAATGTGATTTGCAATCCCAATGAAAGCTACTCTGACATCTATTAAATGAGAATATATCAGGGTATTCCCTGATATATTCCTATTAACATACCTCTACTTAACGATACTGTTTAATGCTTTTTCAGGATCGACACGTGTACTTGGATTAAAGATTTGTTCGAAAATTAAGCTTAATTCCTCAGACAACTTACTCCAATCTTCGGTTACAAATGATGACGGGTTATAGCCTTCACTTTGTTCAAGCATAGAATAAAAGACACTCTTAATTGGATCTTCTTGAAGCTTTTCCGATTCAACTACACTTTTTAACACTGGTAATTCAAAAGAAAGTCTTTCTTTATTTGCCTGTTCCCCTGTCCAAAACTCCATAAATTTAAATGCAGCTTCTTTGTGCTTTGAATCCTTAGACATTGCAATACCGGAAGAGCTGACAATACTTGCACTTGGTTTATCACCAAACGACGGGATTTCAACAACACCATAGTTGATTCCAGCCTCTTTAAATGCTTCAAGATACCATGCACCATTAATAAACATACCTACTCGGTTAGTCTTGAATTCAGTATCACCCCAGCCTTCAGTGGTGATAGCAATTTCATCTTTCAACATGTTTTGGAACATAGTAAAGGCTTCAATTGATTTTTTTGAATTTATGTTGCCATCTAATTTACCTTTATCATCAACATAGGAAGCACCATTGCCCCATAAATACATTTCAAAATCATATGGATCCGGTTTCCCAGGGAAAGCAAAACCAGTAATCTTCTTATCCTTATCTGTTAACTTCTTAGCAGCTTCTTGCAAATCTTTCCATGTCCAGCCAGCTTTTGGATACTCAATACCTTTTTCATCAAATAAATCCTTATTGTAGTAGACAACATGTGTTGTATACCCTACAGGGAGTCCGTAGACATCACCATCAACAGCATTATAGTTCCATAATGCTTCATAGAAATTACCTTTGTACTCTTCCCCTTTATCTTCTATATAAGAATCAAGCGGCTCTAAGGCATCCTTATATTGAGGGTAATTCCACATATACATGATATCTGGAGCGTCTTTCGCACCAATACCAGCCGTAATTTTTGTATCATATTCACCGCCGTATGCTTCCAAAACTACTTCAATATCACTATTTTCAGCATTAAATTGATCAATTAATTTTTGCTGCAGGTCTACATCATCCCCAACATCCCATGTTGCAAACCTTAACTTTACTTTACCATCTTCCGCTTTCTCTCCGTTCGTATCAGATGATGAACTGCAAGCTGATAAGAGCAGTGTGGCTATAATAGTAAAAAGGAAAAACAATTTCATTTTTTTCGAAACCTTCATATTATCCCTCCTAGTAGTTTATAGGATTATTATAATCTTAGTTTTACTAAAAGTAAATGCTTACATTAATAGTTTTACTAAAACTTCTTTTTCTAATACTGAGCTGGAATTGCCGTTAGGTAAGGTTGAATTTTGATTTCCATTTATAGGTTCTATAAATCCTGATATGCCGCAAACCCCTTCACTATGAAAGCTTCATCTAATCTAAATGCTACTATTTAAACTAAAAAATTCTATTAATATAGAGGCAAGATGAAAAGTTCATCCTGCTAATTTTAGTAAAACTACATTCATAACTCTTGAATTTTTAGTCTTGAGGCAATTTACCGAATACTAACATTATTTTGCAAAAAAGTAGTTGACATATAAATTATATAGGCGTAAATTTATACACATATTAAAAAACGAATATATGAAACACCTTCTTATCAAGAGAGGTTGAGGGACTGGCCCTATGACACCTCGGCAGCAGATCCATTTGGAGACTGTGCCAAATCCAGCAAGTTTGACTTGATAGATAAGAAGAGGCTTGTTGAATTTTTCAATTCACCCTCTTCTTTGTTAAGAAGAGGGTTTTTATTTTTTAACTGAATACTATTTCTTATCAAGAGAGGTTGAGGGACTGGCCCTATGACACCTCGGCAGCGGAACCTATATGGTGACTGTGCCAAATCCAGCAAGTTTGACTTGATAGATAAGAAGAGCTTCTTGCTTTGCTTTGCATTGGCATGCCCTCTTCTTATTTCTAAGAAGAGGGTTTTTTATTTTTATACAAAGGAGAGGTACACCATGATCGAATTTCAAGATCTTCAAAAAGTATATGAAAGTGCCGGCCAGCAGGTTGCTGCGTTGAATGGAATTGATTTGAAAATAAATAAGGGCGAGATTTTCGGAGTTATCGGGTTCAGCGGTGCGGGAAAAAGCTCACTGATCCGTTGTGTGAATCTATTAGAGCGTCCCACATCTGGTAAGGTCATTGTTGATGGTCATGATCTCACCTCTATGTCCGTGAAAGAGGTCCGTGAGATAAAGAAAAATATCGGGATGATTTTTCAACATTTTAATCTATTAAACTCAAAAACAGTCTTTGCAAACGTGGCAATGCCTCTGACGCTAGCCAAACTTCCGAAGGACAGTATCAAAAAACGGGTTCATGAATTACTAGAATTTGTTGGATTGGCCGACAAAGCTGACTATTATCCAGACCAGCTTTCCGGTGGACAAAAGCAGCGTATTGGAATCGCAAGAGCATTGGCAACACAGCCATCCATCCTGCTCTGTGATGAGGCAACCTCTGCACTTGATCCGCAAACTACTAGCTCGATTTTGCAGTTGTTGAAAAAAGTCAATAAAGAGTACAACATTACGATTTTAATTATTACACACGAGATGGCGGTGATTAGAGAAATCTGCGACAGGGTCGCCGTGATTGAAGCGGGGAAAATCATTGAAGAAGGCTCAGTGTTTGATGTCTTTTCAGCACCGAAAACACAGACAGCCAAGAATTTTGTCAGCACGGTCATGAATGACCAGCTGCCTGATTCCATAAAAGAAATCATTCAAAAGCATGATGGGATGCAAAGAGTTTTCCGAATTAATTTTGTCGGCAGCACAGCGGGTCAGCCGTTATTATCGGAACTAGCTAAACAGTTTGATATTCATATCAATGTCTTGTTTGGCAATATAACGGAGCTTCAAGGAACTCCCTTCGGAAACCTAATTGTTGAGTTTATAGGGTCTGACAAAGAAGTAATCCGAGCGTTAACGTATATCAACCAGAAGAATATCAGTATAAAGGAAGTGGCGTCACATGCTAGTTAATTCAGAGCAAATCATTTCAGCCTTAATTGAAACCATTCAAATGGTAGCCTTCTCTCTCTTGTTCTCTACTATTCTTGGTTTGCCGCTGGGGATTTTACTAGTGGTAACACGAAAAGGCCATCTGCTTCAAAATTTGCCGTTCTTTACCATCTTGAATGGAATCATTAACATTTTCCGTTCTGTACCGTTCATTATTTTATTAGTGGCGATGATTCCCGTCACAAGGTTGATTGTCGGTACATCCATTGGAACGGCCGCAGCAGTAGTCCCACTGGTATTCTATTGCGGCCCCTATATTGCAAGATTGGTAGAAAACTCCTTACTTGAAGTGGATCCAGGTGTCATTGAAGCAGCAGAGGCTATGGGGGCAACCCCAGGGCAAATCATTTTCAAATTTCTTATACCTGAAGCACTAAGTTCACTTGTTTTAGCCCTTACAATTGCCACCATCGGTTTAGTTGGAGCATCGGCGATGGCTGGGGCAGTCGGCGGCGGCGGGATTGGGGATTTAGCCATTACATATGGTTACCAGCGTTTTGATACTGTCACGATGATGATTACAGTAGCAATTCTGATTGTAATAGTTCAAGGCCTGCAGTCATTAGGAAATATAGCAGCAAAAAAAATAAGAAGAAGATAACCTAGGAGGAAAACAACTATGAAAAAACTTTTACTATCCATCATTATTATTACATTGGCGATTATCAGTGCTGCCTGTGCTGAGAATACATCAGAGGGTAAAGAATCCACTACCGTTAAGCTCGGAATTAGCGGAACCGATACACGTATTTGGGACTTTGTAGCGAAAAAGGCTGAAAAAGAGGGAATCGATATCGAAATCGTTTCTTTCTCCGATTACGTTGCTCCCAACACAGCTCTTGCAGAAGGCGAAATTGATGTTAATGCATTCCAAACGGTTGCCTATTTCGATGTATTTATTAAAGAACACAATTTAGACCTAGTGCCTATCGCTACAACCGTCCTTGCCCCAATGGGAATTTACTCTGAAAAATACAAAGATGTCAAAGATATTCCGGATGGTGCAAAAATTGCACTTCCAAACGATGCATCCAATCAAGGCCGTGCATTATTACTTCTTCAAGAAGCTGGACTTATTGAACTACCAAAAGATTTCGATCCAAATGGTGACTTAACACAAATAAAAGAAAACCCTAAGAACATTGAATTTGTTCCTATTGTACCAGCACAAACACCAAGAGCATTGCCAGACGTTGCCGCTTCTGTAATCAATAACGGGATTGCCGGTGATGCCGGTCTTAGCCCATTAGAAGATGCAATTTTCCATGAAAGTGAAACAGCTACCCCTTACCTTAATATTATTGCGGTCCAAGCAAAAGACAAAGACAACAAAACGTATAAGAGAATAGCAGAACTTTACCAATCTGAAGATACAGCCAAATTTATTGAAGACGAGTTCAAAGGCAACATGATTCCAACATTTGTTCCATTAAGCAATATAGGCTGGTAGATTTTCACAATGGGGGGATAATAATGATTGTATCAGATAAATCTTTAACAACATTAAAAGAGACAATTATTGAAAATGTAGAAAGTAATAAAGAGCTTTATCTTTCAACAAGCCATAAAATTCATGAAAACCCTGAAATCGGCAACGAAGAATTTTTTGCTTTTACCCTCTTGACAGACATTCTTTTAAAAGAAGGCTTTGAGGTTGAAAAGGAAGTTGCCGGACATGGAACTTCATTTATTGCTCGTAAAAAGTCAGACAAACCAGGTCCAGCCATTGCATTCTTAGCAGAATATGATGCCCTGCCAGGTCTAGGGCATGCGTGCGGACATAATATTATCGGAACAACTAGTGCCGCTGCAGCGATTGCCTTGAGTAAGGTTTTATCAGAAACAGGCGGAGAAGCAGTTGTTTTCGGTACTCCGGCAGAAGAAGGCGGTCCAAACGGCAGTGCAAAAGGTAGCTTTGTTAAATATGGACTAGTGAATGGGATTGACGCCGCACTTATGATCCATCCGAATGCTGAGACACGTTTAACCAGTTCATCTCTGGCTGTAGATCCTCTGGACTTTGAATTTATCGGAAAACCGGCACATGCCTCGGCTAACCCGCATGAAGGAATTAATGCACTCGACGCAGTCATTCAGTTGTTTAATGGAATCAATGCCTTAAGGCAGCAACTACCGGGCGATGTTCGGATTCATGGAATTATCACCCATGGCGGGGATGCACCAAATATTATCCCTGAATATGCAAAGGCAAGATTTTACATCCGAGCTGCTACAAGAACTAGTTTGAACGAAGTTACCCAACGAGTAAAAGCAGTTGCAGAAGGCGCGGCATTGGCGACAGGGGCAAAGGTAAACGTTATTGCCTTCCAAAATGAAGTCGATAACCTTCTATTAAATAATTGTTATAATGCTGTATTCAAGGAAATCGTGGAAGAACTAGGTGAAAACGTGGTTGAAAGTGGAGACAAAGGCCTCGGCTCAACAGATGCAGGAAACATCAGTCAGGTTGTCCCAACCATTCATCCCTATATTAAAATTGGTGCCAGCGACCTTATTCCACATACGGTATCATTCAGAGAAGCAGCAGCCTCCCCTAAAGGAGACCAAGCTTTGATTACGGGTGCAAAAGCTCTTGCACTAACTGCGTTAAAACTGATTACAGACGCTGGTACATTAGATCAGATTAAAGCAGAATTTAAAGAAAAAAAAGCAGAAGAATTCAAATAATACTAACGCCCAGTGACATAACCTTGTCGCTGGGCGCTTTTATTAAAAATTTATTTCATTTTAAGCCATGATTTTTTCCAACAACCTTGTATGCACACGACCACTTACGAAATCTTCATCCTGTAAAACTTGTTTTAAAAATGGAATGGTCGTGCTGATTCCTTCTAATTATACATCAAAACATCTTTAAAACCTCTCTCAAAGCAAATGAGTGATAGGCTTCCTTTTTCGTGATAATGCCGAGTCTCCAGTGCAAGGTTGGCGCTGTTATTGGAACGATTTGAACATTCGGGTTATTTTGTTTGTTGTAAATAGACTTTGGCAGCAACGTAACACCAAATTCAGAAGAAACCAGCTCAATGATTAAATCCCACTGTGAACTCTGATACGCGACCTCTGGTATAAACCCTGCCTCGTTACAAACATTTTTTATATAGTCATGCAGTGTAAACTCATCTGAAAAAAGAATAAACTTCTCTTCTTTTAGCTCGCTGATTTCAACGCTGCTTCGCATCGCCAGCGGGTGCTTTTTATGTACATAAAGGACAAACTCATCGGTGATAAAGGGCTGTACAGTAAACTTTGACGTGTCAGCTGGAAGCACAACAATTCCGAGATCAACCTGTCCGTTTTCAACAAGCTGACCGATTAGTTTTGCACCGCGTTCTACTAGCTTTAGAGACACATGAGGATACGTTTCCTGGATCCTTCTCGCAATATTGGGAAAAAACAATGTACCAATCAGCGGCGGTATACCTATTTTGATTTCACCTGATACAACGTTCCTTAAATCATCAAGCAGGATGGTGATTTCATTCAAGGACTCCAATGCTTTTTGTGCTTGTTCATACACAATTTGTCCGGCATCGGTTAGCCGCAGGTGGCGGGTTGAGCGGTCAAATAATTCCACCTCTAATTCCTCTTCAAGCTTTTTTACCGCTTTACTGAATGAAGGCTGTGAAAGATACGAATGAGCCGCCGCTTTTGTAAAACTTTGATGAATAACCACTTCTATAAAAGATTTCAAATCACGAAGTTCCAAGTTAGCTCCTCCATTTATTCCAGATATTCATACTATTTATTCTTTTTATGTATTTTACTTATAAATATTCCGCATGTAAACTATTAGGTAATAGAATATTCAGAATAAACGGAGGGGATTTTTGTGAAAAATGGTAAATTGTTTACCTCTTTTTCGGAAGCGGTTTCAGATATTCAGGACGGTGCCACATTAATTGTCGGCGGCTTTGGTTTATGCGGCATCCCAGAGCATGCCATTCAAGCCTTGAAGGAACAAGGAACAAAAGATTTAACGGTTGTAAGTAACAACTGTGGTGTGGATGATTGGGGCTTAGGTCTGCTCCTGGCAAACAAGCAAATTAAGAAAATGGTGTCATCGTATGTAGGAGAAAACAAAATTTTCGAAAAGCAATTTTTAAGTGGTGAATTAGAGGTGGAGTTGACTCCACAAGGTACCTTAGCTGAGCGTATCCGAGCTGGCGGTGCCGGGATTCCAGGGTTTTATACGGCAACAGGTGTAGGAACACCAATTGCAGAAGGAAAAGAAGTGAAGGAATTTGACGGAAAAACGTATCTGCTAGAACGCGGAATTGTTGGCGACTTTGCTCTTGTAAAAGCTTGGAAAGCGGATACGCTAGGCAATCTCGTATATCGTAAAACATCACGCAATTTCAATCCACTCGCTGCGATGGCCGGTAAAATTACGATTGCGGAAGTGGAAGAAATCGTGGAGGCAGGCGAGTTAGACCCCAATGAAATCCACACACCAGGTGTTTATGTGCAGCGGATTTTAGTTGGCACCAACTACCAAAAACGCATTGAGCGCCGGACAGTTGTTCAAGCATAATACACTAATAAGGAGCGGATGAAAATGAGAGACACTCGTTTAACGATTGTGAAAAGAGCGGTGCAGGAAATTAAAGATGGAATGAATGTAAATCTTGGAATCGGCATGCCGACACTTGTAGCCAATGAGATTCCTCAGGATTTCAACGTATTATTACAGTCGGAAAACGGACTGCTGGGCATTGGCCCTTACCCGATAGAGGGCCAGGAAGATCCTGATTTGATTAATGCGGGAAAAGAAACCATTACAACCGTTCCGGGAGCTTCTTTTTTTGATAGTGCTGAATCCTTTGCGATGATTCGCGGCGGTCATATTGATCTTGCCATCCTTGGCGGCATGGAAGTGTCCGAAAACGGCGACTTAGCAAATTGGATGATTCCAGGAAAGATGGTCAAAGGAATGGGCGGGGCGATGGATCTTGTAAATGGAGCGAAACGGGTTGTGGTTATTATGGAACACGTCAACAAACACGGTGAATCGAAAATTAAGCGAGAATGTACTCTTCCACTTACCGGCAAACAAGTGGTACATCGTCTCATAACTGATTTGGCCGTCTTTGATTTTACACCGAATGGTATGGTCCTGATTGAAACAGCGAGCGGCGTTACGGTTGAAGAAGTGAAACAAAAAACGGAAGCCGCATTTACAGTGTCTCCGCAACTACTTGAGGTACGATAAATAAGAAAAGACGATTCGAGGGGGTTTCGAATTGTCTTTTTGCTGAGATTTATCCTTAGGTCCCTTCGTTAAGGACTAATCCTTCTTGGCGGCTCGGGGGATTTGTCCTCAAGACCCTTGATTGAGGACTAATCCTCCTTGGCGGCTTGTCTGATTTGTCCTTAAGATCCCCGATTGAGGACTAATCCTTCTTAATGGCCCATGCGATTTGTCCTCAAGTCCCCACGGCGATACAGATCTAATAAATTAATAGCACTAAACAGAAAAGACGATTCGAGGGGGATTCGAATCGTCTTTTTGCTTCCTATTGTTAGGCTGTTGCTTTTGCTTTATTTTTTCTAACGCTTTTGTTGATAAATGGTACTACCCAGCGGTCTAAACCATATTTACCTGCGTTGAAACCTGCTGCTAAGATGATGAAGCCTAAGAAAATGTCTGTTGGGTTATGAGACACTGTTCCTGCTAAGAAGAAAGAGAAGTTCATTACTAGACCAAAGAACGCTGCTGCAGTTGTTAAACAGCCAAGCATAAGTCCTAAGCCGATTAGTGTTTCGCCCCAAGGAACAATGAAGTTAAATAAATCAATGTTTGGCAGTGCAAAGCTATCTAAGAAGCTTACATACCAGCTGTACACCATGTTGCCATCTGGACCTTTTACTGGATTTGCCACTGCATTTTTTAAATAACCTGAAGCGTCAAATCCTCCTGTAATTTTTCCAAGACCAGCTGTGAACCAAGCATAACCAAGATATAAACGAATGATCGTTAAAATAGCTGCTGAGATTTTATGTTCTCTTAAAAAGCTGTTAAACATAAATCATTCCGCCTTTCATTATTTGGTTGTTCTTTATACTTACACTATATTGGATTTTGCCAGTTTATAACATGGGTATAGTGTTAAGTTCACAGTTTGTTTGAAATGTTATGACGGAAGTTTGAACAGCAAAAATCTACAGTGATTTCGCATAAAGTTCGAATGATTTCCCTAAAAAGGACATATAGAAAAACAGGGCAAATAGTCCGAAGCCTCACGGGAAAGGCAGGAGAGAAAATGAACGTTTTAGAAGTGAAGAATCTTCAAAAATCATTTGGAACGATTATGGCTGTAAAGGACATTAGTTTTTCCGTTCAAGCAGGAGAAGTATTCACCATCATTGGGCCGAATGGTGCAGGGAAAACGACCACACTGGAAATGATTGAAGGGTTGGTCACACCTGACCACGGCGAAATACAGTTTGGAGATATGAACTGGGGCCAACATGCCGTTGCCATTAAGATGAAAATTGGTGTACAACCTCAATCTAGTGCGATGTTTGATTTATTAACCCCAGAAGAAAATTTAGATCTTTTTGCTACCTTTTACGAAAAAGCAAGGCCAACAGAAGAGATTCTTAAACTCATCAACCTAACAGAACACCGTAAAAACCAAGTAAAAAAACTATCAGGCGGCCAGCGCCAACGGCTTGCGATTGGGCTCGCAATAATTAGTGATCCCGATATTATTTTCCTCGATGAGCCGACTACCGGTCTCGATCCCCAGGCACGCCGTCATATATGGGATATTATCCTTGAACTAAAGAAGTTAGGTAAAACGACTATTCTTACCACACATTATATGGAAGAAGCTGAAAAACTGAGCGATCGTGTATGTATTGTGGACCAAGGTAATATCGTGACCATCGATACACCTTCCGCCCTTATTGAAAAACTTACAAAAGAGCGAGAAATCCGATTAGCCTTTCTTGATGGTGAGAAAGCAGCTAAAGAAGCAGACACTTTTGCGAACCAACTTCCCTCCGTCTCTCGTACAGAGCAAGATGGGGCGACATTAAAGCTATGGGCGACCAAACCCGAGGATACACTCTTGGATTTGTTCAAATTTACAAAGGAAAAAGAATACCAAGTCGAACAAGTTTCCATCCGTGAAATGAGTCTCGAAGATGTCTTTATTGCTTTTACAGGGAAGGAATGGAGGGATTAGGCTTGAACAATTTCAATCAATTTAAAAAAATGTTCGCTGCACAATTAAAATTAACCCTTCGTGAAAAACAAGCATGGTTTTGGGGAATCTTTTTCCCCGTCATCCTAATGGTCATCTTCATGGTCATTTTTAGTGGCAACTCTGATGATGAATTTCAGTCTGAAATTGCCATTGTCGCAGATAATCCAAATCCTGCTTCAGAAATGCTGTTAACCCAAATGAATCAACTCCCTATTCTAGATGTAAAATCGGGCAAACCGGTTAGTCGCAACACTGCGGAGCAATGGGTGAAAGACCAAGAAGTGGATGCGGCCATCATCCTGCCTGAATCCGCAGAAGACACTTCTTTCGTACTGGTCGTAAACAAAGAAGATGAACAAGGGGTAACAACACAAGCCCTATCAGCAATTCTTGATAAAGTTGTTCAACAGGCAAACCTGTCTGCGGTTGGTGCAACCCCGACCTATGACATTCAATTTGAATCGGTTACAGCTAGTACAAATGAATTGGACTATACAGATTTTCTGTTAACGGGGATGATTGCCCTTTCGATTGCGCAAGGCGGTATGTTCGGAATGGTTGATTTAGTCGAAATGCGCCGCAAAGGATTGATCAAAAGACTGCGGATGACACCTGCAAAAATGGGGATTTTCGGCCTAAGTGACATGGTGATGCGGCTGTTATTCAGCATCGTGCAGATTCTGCTATTGTCTCTCATTGGGGTTTTTATTTTTGGGGCAAACCTATACATCAATTTTTTCAGCCTGACAATCATCTTTTTAATAGGAGCACTTTCCTTTAATGCATTAGGTTACTTTATTTCTTCTTTTAGCAGTACACAAAATGCTTATATGGGAGTAGCGAATATTGTCAGCTTCCTCATGATGTTTTTAAGCGGGGTGTTCTTTCCGATTGAAACAATGCCTGAATGGCTGCAGCCAGTATCTAATATCCTGCCGCTCACCTATTTTGCAGAAGGCTTACGTGATAGCATGGTCTATGAAACAGGTGTGCTTTCAGGTACACTTTGGTTCGGAATTGGAGTTTTAGTCATTTGGGGAGCCATTACCTTTTTACTTGGATCTTGGTTATATAAAAGGAAATCGATAGTTGCTGCTAGATAGAAAAAGGAAGGGAATCCCCTTCCTTCTTCTTATGAAAACCCTCCAACTGTAAATACTATTGCCAAACCAACTAATAGAATGAAAGCTAAATAACCTAAAATACTTAGAATGGTAACGATCCAGCCGACTACCTTTCTGTCGGTTTTAATTAAATAAATCCCTAATGCAATCGCACCAAAAACAAAACCAAGAATTCCCCATAGAACGGGGCTCTTACCATGTTTTTTAGAATCAATGACTAAATAAATGGTCAGGATAATATTTAAAGCTAATCCAAAAAAACCTTCCAAAATTCCCTCTCCCTGCAATGTATTTTCCTAAGTAAAATTATACCAAGAAAACCATAAAAAAGCATGTTCCTGGCGATATTCCTGCCAAAAACATGCTTTATTTTTATCCAGCTTGTTCTACGTGTTCCTGCTCTAGCTTTCCTCGTTTATGATATCCCTTTCCATAATAGAAGGCGGTTAAAATGCCGAGCCAAAGCGGTCCAACCACTAATGCGATTCTTGTATCAGGGAAGAACGCCATTAACCCTACTACTAAAAATAAGAATGCTAATGAAATATAAGATGTTAAAGGGAATAACGGCATCTTATATTTTAAACCCTTTGATTGTGCCGGAGTTAGACCCTTACGATACTTAATTTGTGATAATAAAATCATCGACCAAGTCCAAATGGCTCCAAACGTTGAAATCGCTGTTACCCAAGTAAATACCTTTGCCGGGACTAAATAGTTAAGAACAACCCCTACCAATAGGGCACCCGCTGTTACTAACACGGCAGCACTCGGAACACCATTCTTGTTTAATTTGCCTAGTCCCTTTGGTGCCTCATTATTTTCGGCTAAGTTGAATAGCATACGTGCAGTACTGAAAATACCGCCGTTACAAGAAGATAACGCAGCCGTTAAGACAACAAAGTTAATAATTCCTGCTGCAGCCGGGATTCCAAGCTTGTCAAAAGTTAATACGAAGGGACTGCCTTGCGCGCCGATTTCGGTCCAAGGATAAATCGACATAATAACAAACAAGGCTCCTACATAGAAAATAAGAATTCGCCAAAACACGGTATCAATCGCTCTTGAGAGTGTTTTTTCAGGATTTTTTACTTCTCCGGCAGTAATACCGATCATCTCAATGCCCAAGAAAGCAAACATAACCATTTGTAACGACATTAACACCCCAGTAATTCCATTTGGAAGGATGCCTCCATTCTCCCAAAGATTGCTAATACCAGTAGCAATACCGCCATTACCAATCCCTAAAACAATCATTCCAATACCTGAGACAATCATGAAAATAATGGTGACAATCTTAATTAATGCAAACCAAAATTCCAGTTCACCATATGCTTTTACATTGAGGAAATTAACTCCTGCCATGATTACTAAAGCTGCCAATGCCCAAATCCAACGAGGGACTTCAGGGAACCAATATTCCATGTAGATCCCAGCAGCTGTAATCTCTGCCATACAAGTAACAACCCATAAGAACCAATAATTCCAACCCGTTAAGAATCCAGGTAAATTACCTAAATAATCACGAGCATATTGACTAAAGGAACCTGCAACAGGCTTTTGAATTGCCATCTCACCAAGCGCTCTCATAATAAAGAACATAATCATACCGGCAAATGCATAACCGAGAATAATTCCAGGACCCGCAAGCTTAATCGCTGTCGCTGACCCTAGAAACAAACCTACCCCAATGGCCGCTCCCAAAGACATCAGCGTAATATGTCTTTCTTCTAAACCTCTTTGTAATTGATTTTGATTTTTTTGCATAGTCTACCCCCTATTTAGTTTAAATCTCCTATTTCCCTTTTACTCTAAAAAAGTTACAATATTATTCGAATAAAACCTACTGTTTCTATTTAAATAATATCCTCCTTATCTTTTTCTGAATGATAGCGTTTACAATAGCTTTTTAAAATAGTAAAAGTTAAAACTTTGTGAAATTAGTATAACATATCTGTGAACAATTCATATTGTAGAATAAATACAAATCTATTAAAAAATTATTGTTTTAAATAACAAATACGTTACATGTTGCACAATCTCATTGATAAAGGTGGTAATTTATGAAAAATGATCCGTTTCGCGCCAGTTTTGATAGTTTAGAAGAATTCGCAGATATGGTAAGTGAAGTTTTACACTGTCCAATAACCATAGAAGATGCGAACCATCGTCTTCTTGCTTATAGTACCCATGATGACCGAACCGACCCGGCACGGATTGCGACCATCATCGGCCGCCGTGTACCGGAAAAAGTGATCAATTCCTTATGGAAAGAAGGGGTCATTCCTTCCTTGTTAAACAGCCGTGAGCCTATACGGGTTAAGACGGTAGATGAGATTGGGCTGGGAAACAGGGTTGCAGTATCAATCTGGAAAAATGATGATCTGCTCGGCTTCATTTGGGCGTTAGAGATTGATAAAACACTAGGCGATGAAGAAATGGCCTGTTTAAAACGGGCAGCGGACGCAACCAAAAACAAACTGATTCAACTTCAGAATCGAAAAAATAAAAAAGAAGAGCAATATCAAGAGTTTTTCTGGCAGCTGCTGACGAGCCATCTTTCTACCAATGAAGAAATTATAGATAAATTTCATATGCTGCAAATTTCGCCTCCTGCCCTATTTGCAGTTGCGGTTTTTCAATTTTCAAAGGAATTAGGAAGAGATGATGAAAAGCATATCGCATATCTATTAAAAACGATTCAACTGCCCAAGATGTTGCTGCACACCATTGATCATCAACAATTAATCTTGTTTATTTCTCTTGATGGAATTGCACAGCCCGTGAATAAACTAAATGCATTTTGTGAACTGTTTGTTGCTAAAATGAAAGAGCGATTTGGTATTGAATCCATCGTACACGGCTACGGCAGTGTTTATCATAATTTAGGAAAAGTGGAAAAATCGTACAAAGAAGCTCGAACAGTATTATCAGTAAAAAGAAAATTTCCTGATGAAGCAAAAGACATCCATGGCTATCAAAGCTTAGGAATCTATAAGTATATCGATGTATTGATAGAAAAAGCGGGTACAGACCAAAACGAAAACTATTCTTTAAGAAAACTTCAAGAATATGATAGAAAAAATAATACCGATCTCGTTGAAACTCTAGAAGTGTTTTTAAACAAAGACAGCAATGTCCACGAAGCCGCATGCGCATTAAATGTGCACACCAACACACTCAACTACCGGCTCAAGCGGATATCCGAAATCGGAGAAATCAATCTAAAAGACCCAAACCAAAAAATCACCCTCTACCTCGACCTTAAACTAGAAAAGTTCAAATAAAAAGTGGTGCCTGTCACCTCCTGTGGTGACAGGCACCGTCTGTTTGAATATTTAAACAAAATAAAATTTGTATTTTTTATTATATACCTCCTGTGATTTTTCCTTTTATATCAAGGGATTTGTGAACGTTTTGTGTAAATCCACAAATAGAGTTCTTTTATTTCTGCTTTCTCAACAAAGAAAAATGGTTTTGAAAGGATTATTCTAAAGTCAGAAAAAATCACTAAAGACTTCCAAGGGGGATAACGATAATGATTATTGGTGTAGTGAAGGAAATTAAAAACAATGAAAACCGTGTGGCATTAACTCCAGCAGGGGTAGTTTCATTTGTACAGGCTGGACATAAAGTTGTAGTTGAAAAAGGGGCTGGAATTGGAAGCGGTTTCGCAGATGCAGACTATATTCAAGCAGGCGCAGAAATCATTGAGCTGGCTGCTGATGTTTGGAATCAGTCCGAAATGATTATGAAGGTAAAAGAACCGCTTGAAAGTGAATACAAATACTTCCGTCCAGGTTTAGTGTTATTTACTTACCTGCATTTAGCAGCAGAGCCTGCGTTAGCACGAGCACTTAAAGACAGCGGCGTCATCGCGATTGCCTATGAAACAGTTTCTGTTAACCGTACGCTTCCGCTTCTAACACCAATGAGTGAAGTAGCTGGCCGTATGTCTGCACAAATTGGGGCTCAATTTTTACAAAAATTCAATGGCGGTAAAGGAATTCTGCTTGCAGGTGTTCCAGGGGTCAGCCGTGGTAAGGTTACGATTATTGGCGGCGGTATTGTCGGAACAAACGCAGCAAAAATGGCGATTGGTTTAGGCGCAGATGTAACCATTATTGACTTAAGTGCAGATCGTCTTCGTTATTTAGATGATGTCTTCGGAAACCAAATTAAAACATTAATTTCAAATCCATTTAATATTGCTGAAGCAGTTAAGGAAGCGGACTTAGTGATAGGTGCGGTTTTAATTCCAGGTGCAAAGGCTCCTAAGCTAGTAACGGAAGAAATGGTTAAAACGATGAAACCTGGTTCTGTAATCGTTGACGTTGCAATTGACCAAGGCGGAAGCGTTGAAACGATTGACCATGTAACCACTCATGATAACCCAACATTTGAAAAACATGGTGTGGTTCACTACTCCGTTGCGAACATGCCTGGGGCAGTTCCTAGAACATCTACAATGGCTCTTACAAATGCAACTGTTCCATATGCATTGCAAATTGCGAACAAGGGTGTTTTGAAGGCAATCTTGGAAAACCCTGCATTAAAGCTTGGAGTAAACGTTGCAAACGGCGAAATCACCTATGAAGCGGTAGCGAGAGACCTTAACTATGAATATGTACCAGTGGAAACAGCATTGGAAAAAGAAATTGTATTGAATTAACCATCTTGGTACCCTCAAGTTTATCTTGAGGGTATTTTCATAGGGGGAAATGGGGGAAAACTTGTGATTCAACAGAGTTATCGAGATACGTGGGCTGAAGTTTCATTAGCAGCCATTAAACATAATACAAACCAATTTAAGAAATATATTGGTTCGTACGTGAACTTGATGGCCGTGGTAAAAGCGGATGGTTACGGTCACGGAGCAGTTCCGGTTGCAAAAGCCGCTTTAGAAGCGGGCGCAGATTACTTAGCAGTAGCCATTTTGGATGAAGCGATTGAATTGCGTGAGGCAGGGTTTACTCAGCCAATTTTGGTATTGGGTTATACTCCTACTCGCTCCATTCGGCATGCAATAATTTTCGGCGTTGATATTACGGTTTTTAGTGAGGATGTACTTGACGAAGTGATTACTCAGTCCGAGGAGCTCCAAAAAAACGTATCCATCCATTTAAAAATCGATACCGGTATGACCAGAATTGGTGTGCAGACCCGAGAAGAAGCACTGGAATTAGCGATGAAAGCGTTAGAGTCACCGTTTATAACAGTTAAAGGTATTTTTACTCATTTCGCTAACGCGGATAGTGAGGATCCATCTTATACACTTCAGCAGTTTGAACGATTTCGTTCGGTTACTTCTTTTTTAGAAGATAACGATATTTCTATCCCTTTAAAGCATTGTTGTAATACGGCCGCAACAATGAATTTCCCTGAAATGCACTTGGATATGGTCCGTATCGGAATAGGATTGTATGGACTATATCCGGACGCAGCCTTAAAGGAGCATCGTATTTCACTTCAGCAAGCCATGACGCTTAAAACGAAAATTGCCGGGATTAAAAAGGTAGGCAAGGCGCAGCCGATTAGTTATGGCTGCACTTATACGCCATCAACTGAAAGAATAATAGCGACATTACCAATTGGGTATGCCGATGGACTCTCCAGACAACTATCGAACTGCGGACAATTTCTTGTACATGGACAAAAGGTATTAGTAGCCGGCCGCGTCTGCATGGACCAAACGATGATTGATGTAACTAGTGTCCCTTCCTGCCAGCAAGGAGACGAAGTGATTATTTTTGGAGGAAATCATGAAGTGTTTCAATCCGTTGATGAGATTGCACTCCTCATGGGGACGATTAATTATGAGGTTGTCTGCTTAATTGGAAAACGCGTTCCGCGTATTTATACGGCGGTTAAAAACGAGATTCACCTAGAGGTCCTGCAAGCTGTTGAATATACATGAAAAACAGGTCACATCTAGGTGACCTGTTTTAAACTATATTTCAATCTTTGAAACTGGTAAAAACAGCTTAATCCCTCGTTTATTAAACGGTAATAGTTTTAAATCGGCAAGCAAATGACTGATGTATCCCAAAAGACAGGCATAGAAAACACCTTGAATTCCCAGTGATCCTTCTAGTTTTGAAGCAATTACCCCAAAGAAAATGACGCCCAAGATAGAATGAGTATAGCTGCGGTGTGAGGAGATAGACGCAACGACCACATAGACCCCCAGCAGAATCAACCATACTTCTGATAACGAAATCCCTCCGGCAAGTACACCAATTCCTGTAATGGTTAACATATGCTTTTGTTTGATAAGTGACGAGACAATCATAATCACCAGGCCGCTCCCGATACCTAACCATCTATCAGCCGCACTGCCCTCATAAAAGCTATAAAAGACCATAAGAATCCCTATAAACATGGCGGCCAACCGAATGACTTTATGGGATAAGGTAATTTTACCGCGAAGCTTACCATCAATATCCAAGTCCGGCATCAAGCCCGATACCGCTCCTAGTCCTACGAGAATCATGGTCTCAGTGGGAGAGGAATGAAAAGTATTGGCAGCGATAAATCCTGTTGCGGCTCCAATTGCTGTATGTGCGGTGCCATTCAATGTTATTTCCACCTCTAATTTTATAATAACTCTTATCATACAACAAAACATTTGTTCTGTTTAGAACTTTCCGAGAAAATCATACTATTATCCTATTAAAAATATCACGACTCTCCTAAATATTTTTCAAGGAACTGAGCCATCTCCGTATAGGAGTTTATTTTATTTTTTAATTTCGTCATCGTATGTCCTTCCTCTTCAATGCGAATATAGCGGACTGGATGATTTCGTTTCTTTAGTTTGCTGACAATCTGATCCGATTCTTTGATTGAAACGCGAGGATCATTTACCCCATGAATCACCATTAGTGGAGCGGTAATCTTATCCGCATGGTTTAACGGATCGATTTGATCAAAAAATTCGCCATCTTTTTCAATCGTTCCATATTCCGCCTCTCGCAGTTTTTTTCGCCAAGGACTGGTTGTTTGCAGGAAAGTTCGGATGCTCGACATTCCGACGATATCTATGCCCGCTGCCCATAATTCAGGATAGTGACTAATAGCAGCCAGTACGATAAATCCGCCGTAGCTACCCCCGACAATCGCTGCCTTATCTGGATGAATATCCCCTGTTTTTTTCAGCCATTCCATTAAAAAAATAACATCCTTTACCGCATCCATTCGTTTTCGCCCATCATCGAGATGTGTGTAGGTTTTTCCATAACCAGTACTTCCTCGGATATTAGGAGCAACCACAGCATAACCCTGGTTTAGGAAATATTGCAAAAAAGGGCTGTAGACGGCACGGCTTTGACTTTCTGGTCCTCCATGAATATAGACCACCACGGGGGATTTTTTACCGGTGCTATTCGGCTTGTAGTAAAAAGCCGGTATTGAAAGCTGGTCAAAGGACGGAAACGAAATTGGCTCCGGCTCAATGAGTTTTTCCTCTAGAATTGGTGTACGCGAGATATAGGTTATCCGCTTTGCTTGGAGGGTGTTAATCTCCACCTCCCATATATCTGGAGGATGGGCGGGCCCATTTAACACAAAACCTACCTTTTGTTGATTCGGTGAGAATCTGAGATTATAAATCACTCCCATGGGGGTATCCCACGTATATAATTTACTTCGGCCAAGGTCAACTAGATAGCCCTTTGATATTCCCCCTTCATTGACGGAAAAGGCTAGTTTGTTTTTATCCTTATTCATGGCTAGGTTTTCAAGATCCCATTCTCGCCTCTCCAGCCAAGTAAATTGTTTGGTGGGAAGCTCAATCAATGCGAGTCCAAAGAACTCGCTGCCCTGATTGGTTAAAAGATAGAGATGATCCCCTTCCCGATTAAAATGAAATTCCTTATAACTGGCTTCCCCTTTATGTTCCGTGATCCAGTCCATTTTTCCCGTAGAAAGTGAAAATACCCCTAAATCATGATCAAGGGGAGAATTTGCTTTTTTAACTAAAAGCGATTTCCCATCAGGAAACCATTTTTCAACCATATAGGTTCCATCCCCGGTAAATACCCGGCGAATTTCCAACGTCTCCAGATTTTGAATATAAATATCTAAATACGCTTGATTCCGGCGGTTACTAGACCAAGCAATCCATTTGCCGTCTGGTGAGCTGTCGCCAAATAAATGAAGATGATTAGGTGAGTTCGTCAGACCGATTTTATCACCATTCTCCTTTAATAAGTACAGTTGCTCCTTTTCATCGCCATCGGCATCCATCCCAAAAATCAGGTCTGAAGTTCCAGCAATATATTTAATAAAGGTGATGCCTTTCATGGTAAAAGAAGTTTGCGCCGGCCACCTGTCCTCTCGGTCAAGCTCCCATACCTGTGGAACCCCGGTAAAATCAGAAATAAAGCTTATTTTCTTTCCACTCGGGTCGTATTCAAAACTCTTTACCATACGAACGTGGATATAAGGGTCAATGGTTATTTCCTTCATGCCATTCCCACCATTCACTTTGACTTTGTAAAAAAGTTCCTCCTTTCATTCTATTTAGATTGGTTTCTGTTCATTCAGTATATTAGGGAGAAAAAAAGGAAGCAGGAGTTTTGGCTTTTATCATGGGGATGAAGGACAGATCCTGGTAAGGAAGCAGGAGTTTTGGCTTTCATCATGGGGGTGAAGGACAAATCTTGGTAAGGAGGTAGGAGATTTGTCTTTCATCACGGGCATGAAGGACAAATCTCGGCTAGTAAACAAAAGATTTGTCTTTCATCATGGGCATGAGGGACAAATCTCGGTTAGGAAACAAAAGATTTGTCTTTCATCATGGAGATGAAGGACAAATCTCAATGGAATAGTAAACGATTTGTCTATCATAAGAGGGTGAAGGACAACACCTCATAAAGGAAGCAAGAGATTGGCTTTGAACCGCCCCACTTTACTCAAGAAACTCAATAAACCATTTCACACATTGATAGGTAGTTTCCCAATCAGCTAGATCCTCTACACCCCAGCACGCGTATAGTGTTCCTAGGGCAATCGCAGCTTTTAGCAATCGCGTGCGATCAAATCCCATCTGTTCGCTGATTATATCGACACGAAGCTTTAGGATGCTTTTTGAATCAGCCTTTGTCTCTAATTGATTAATCAAAAACGAAATGACATCAAAATAGGGATCCCCTGCGACACCTTTAGGGTCAATGGCCATCCAGCCCTTTTGTTCGGAAAACAGAATATTTTCATGGTGTAAATCACCGTGCAGCAGTTCTGGTCCTTCCGATGTTTCCATTACCTGTTGAAAATAATCCTCTGCTAACTGAACATGTTCCAAGGAAATAGGTCCTTCTCCAGCATTACGGTAGCGCGTAAGCCCTTCAAACCAGTGTATGAGGGACGGCGTCGAGGTTCCTGCTGGCACGGGACTGCGAATCGCCTTCCAAACTCTTATAAAATTCTCTAAAACAACCATCTCATCACTTTCAGCGGAAAGCATTGTGCCAGGGACGAGACGTTCCAGCAGCATCACACCATTTTCTGGGTCTGACTTCAATAGCTTGGCACACCCTTCCCCATTATAGGCTTGAAGCGTTACCATCTCATTTCGTGTGTCAAAGTTCGGAACTCCCAGTTTTAAAATCCTAGGTGTTCCATTTGAATCACTAACTTTTAAAACAAAATTATAAGAAAGATTATCAACAGGACCCTCACTCGTGAGCTCCCATTTAAGTAAATAGGTTTCAACTCTTTGCTCTAAAGATTCTATCCAAGCCTCCCCAGCCGGGCCAAAGGCATTGATGATTTTCTCCTGAAATTCGCTAGAAATTTTCATTTTATGATGAACTCCTTATTTTTACAGATTATCAGACTTATTAATTCACCATTTCATCTCGCAACTCCTTTTTATAATAAAAAAAGACGATTCGGGGGAGTGAATCGTCTCTTTGCCTACTAGTTAGGCTGCTGCTTTATTTTTAACAGAATGAGTTTTAGTTGTCTTACGGATGAACGGTACTACCCAATGGTCTAAACCGTATCTGCCTGCGTTGTAGCCTGCAGTTAAGATGATGAAGCCTAAGAAAATGTCAGTTGGGTTGTGTGATACTGTTCCAGCTAAGAAGAAGCTGAAATTCATCACTAGACCGAAGAACATCGCTGCTGTTGTTAAACATCCAAGCATAAGTCCTAAGCCGATTAATGTTTCGCCCCAAGGAACGATGAAGTTGAATAAATCGATATTTGGCAGTGCAAAGCTTTCTAAGAAGTTCACATACCAGCTGTAAACCATATGGCCATCTGGACCTTTTACTGGATTTGCCACTGCATTTTTTAAATAACCAGAAGCGTCGAATCCGCCTGTGAGTTTTCCGTAACCTGCGGTAAACCAAGCATAGCCAAGGTATAAACGAATGATAGTTAATATAGCTGCAGAGATTTTATTTTCTCTTAAAAAGTGATTAAACATAAGTCATTCCGCCTTTCAAAATTTGTTTGCTCTTTATACTTACACTATATGGGAATTCAACAGTTATTAATATGGGGATAGTGTTAAGTTCACAGTTTGTTTGAAATGTTATGGCGGATGTATGAACAGCTATGTTTAACTTATACTAGAGTTAAAATTTCTTCTGATGTTGGAATCGCAGATATAGCACCAACCTTGGTGCAAACGAACGCGCCCACTTTATTACTGAACGTAATGATTTCTTTGAGTGCTTGAAAATCATCTAATGATGGGTTTGTTTGGGCTAACTGGTATAGCGTTGCACCTACAAAAGCGTCCCCAGCACCCGTCGAGTCAACCGATTTTACTTTTACGCTTGGGATGATTTCGTTGTGGATGCCATTCGATAGGTAAGTCCCTTTGCTCCCTAATGTGACCGCAGCCACTTTGGCACCCAGCTGATGAAGCATTTCAGTTCCCTCTGTTAAATCGGCACTGCCGGTAATAATATGCAACTCTTCATCACTTACTTTTACAAAATCCGCTAATGCAATGCCTTTTTTGGCTAATTGAATAAAATCAGACTCTCTCTCTTTCCAAAGGTCACTGCGAAAATTTGGATCAAACGAAATAAATTTCCCATTATTTCTTGCTGTTTCCATAACCGCGAAATAAGTGGATTGAAAAGGATCATTTAACAAAGCTGTTGCAGAGCCAAAATGAAGAATAGCTGCATTGTTAAACTTGTCATAATCAAGCTCTTCCTCCATTAAATAGGCATCCGCTCCACGGTTAAATACAAAATCACGCTGGCCATTTGCTTGTAAGGATACGAAAGCCAAAGTTGTCGGATGTACATCATCGAGAACGACCATTGAGGTATCCACCTGGACGTCATCCAGTGTCTTTTTTAAAAAATGCCCAAAGGGATCGTTGCCAACTTTACCGCAGAATTGTGCCGTACCGCCGAGTTTCGCAATGGTTGCACACACATTTGCAGGTGCCCCCCCAGCTTGTTTTAGAAAGTTTTTACCTTCCATTAAATTGATGTCGACATCTGTACAGAAAAAATCAATCAATAATTCACCCATACATATAATAGTTGATTTCATTCATACCACCATCCTTTTATAAAAATAAAGCTCTAACCAATGTTAGAGCTTCAACTGGCTATTCCCAAATTGAATCAAGTTGAGTTAACGTTACATCCAACACCTTTGTGGTTCCTTCATTAGAAAATATAGAAAGTTCTTTTGCATCTTCACTTGGGAATATCAAGCTAGTAATCGCAATCTCCCCGTCATTGGCAAAAACTTCTATGGAGGAAGTGTCCAAGAATACCTGGAGCTTTAACCGTTGACGATTCAACTTCAATGGTGCCTCTTGTATGGCTGGAAAGGAAGTCGAAAAGCGATTGTCACCCGATTTCGTCCGGTCCACAAATATTTTCTCTTCTACTGCATCATAGCCAATCACTGTTCTTTCTTCCTCAGAATGCTTGAGGACAATTCCAAATTGTTTTGAAGTTTCTTTTTCAAGCTCAATAGTAATCTCCATTAAGGAAGATGCTAGAGGTATAGTACCTGATTCTACTCCATACTTTTTCATTTCTTTCCGAATCGTACGAACTTCCTCGACTGGTTTTTGGAATAAACGGATTCCATTCTCTGTAGAAGATAATGATAATTCTCTTGGCAACGTCATTGCACTACGCCATGTTTCAGTTGGAACTTGATTCGCATAGCGCCAGTTGCTCATCCAGCCAAGATAAATACGTCTTCCATCTTGGATATCGGACCAGCTTACACCCGCATAGTTATCACGGCCGTAATCCAGCCAAAGTATCGTTGAGTCATCATGGTCATTCACAAAAGTTGAACCATCAAACTCGCCGATAAAATATTGTGTTCTCGAACCTTCTGCTGATTGACCGTTATCACCAATACTGACAATCATTACCCACTTTTCTTGCCCGTCATCTACTGGCAGTTTAAATAAGTCAGGGCATTCCCAAACACCATCATGTGATCCCGCAGTATGCCCAAATTCACTGGCAAACTCCCATTCTTTTAAGTTAAGAGAGGTATAAATGGTAATCGTTTGACCCGTAGCCAGAACCATTACCCATTTATTGGTTTCTTCATGCCAAAACACTTTAGGATCGCGGTAATCGGTAATATTTACATCTGAAAGGACAGGATTGCCTTCATATTTTACCCACGTTCTGCCATTATCTTTACTATAAGCTAAACTCTGTTGCTGAAGCGGCCGGTCAGAATCCGGATAGGTGCCGGCACTTGTATAAATTGCAACCAATCCTGGTTTATCTTTTTCAAAAAATCCTGTGGTATTATTCCAATCCACAACCGCACTTCCTGAAAAAATGGCCCCCAGTTCATCCGGATATAAGGCAATCGGCAGGTGCTCCCACTGGATCATGTCCTTACTTACGGCATGTCCCCAATGCATCGGCCCCCAGGTCGTCCCAAATGGATGATATTGATAGAACAAGTGATACTCATCATTAAAAAAGACCATTCCATTTGGGTCATTCATCCACTTTTCCTCTGGTGAAAAGTGAAATTGTGGCCGGTGCAGTTCTTTACACATTTGTGTCATTTTTTTCTCTCCTTTATTCAAAACTAGTAGGAAAGGCTGTACGTACTGCACAGCCTTTTTCTGTTTATTCTTGGCTTCTGTCATAACCCTTTTGTTTAATGTCTAACCACTCTTGCAGTCCAAGTCGATCTAATTCTGCTAAATAATCATTCCATTCTTTTTCAACGCCGCCATTGGCAATCCATTCCGCACGCTTTCGCTTAATGTAAGCAAACATATCCGTTTCAATCACAGAAAGTCGATCAAGGTCCTCAATTGAGAAGAATACACGTGGATAAATATTCTCTGCTTCCATGTAAGGAACCATAACCTCTTTCATTAAGTTCAATCTCCAAGCAGCATCGTCTGGTTTCGTTGTTACAGTACCGTAGTAGCTGTCTAAAATCGCTAACGGTCCGCCGACAGAAGTTTTTTCTCTCAATTCAACTGGTGCTGTACCTTCTAAAGGAAGGTGTTTTAACATTTTTGCACCCTCGTCCATTCCAAAAATGTTTTGTTGCTTTTCATCCCCATACGTACCCCAGTTATTTTGAACCGATTGAGACGGATCATATAATTGGTCAATCCACTTCGCTGTTAATTCAAGGTTTTTATTTGAGGATGTTACGACTAAACGTGAACGGTCAAAGCCCATTCCATTTGTTCTGGCAACATTTTGATGTCCCTCTGGACCTTTTAATGGAGCTAATAAATCGTAATCATCGCCCATACCAGTGATATTCCCTTTATCCCATGTGAAATATAAACCATATTTTTTGTCTCGGCCTTTTGCAAGATACGTATTCCAATCATGTTCAAACGCTTCAACATCAATTAAGCCTTCATTATATAAATCATTGAACCAGCTGATGGCTTTTTTATAGCTTTCATCTGCAGCCGTAAGTTTTACTTCCCCATCATTGGTGACAACTGTAAAATCCCAGTTATCCCCTAAGCCAAATGCCCCAAACAAAGAATGTGGATCTTGTCCTCCATCATTGATGATGAATGACATTGGAATCTCGTCCGCTTCACCATTACCATTTGGATCCTGGGTTTTAAACGCAAGCAATACTTGCTTTAACTCTTCTGTTGTTTTTGGAACTTCTAATCCTAATTTATTTAACCATTCCATATTAATCCAAGGGAACGCGTCAACAGAGTGAATACTTTCTTTGCCTTCACCCAGCTCCTCAATCCATGGGAAAGCATAGATATGGCCATCAGGAGCCGTCATCATTGCTTTATACTGTGGTGCTTTTTCAAGGACAGCTTGTAGGTTCGGCATATATTGGATTAAATCTTCAACAGGAACAATAACGCCATCCTTAGCATGTTTTAATAATTCATAGTCACTGAAACCCGCATTAAAGATCGCGTCTGGAAGCTCACCGCTTGCAATCGCTAAATTTCGTTTTTCACCAAAAACATCTGTTGTGTAGTTTCTCCAATCAATTTTTACACCTGTTTGCTTTTCTAATCGTTGAAAAATCAATTTCTCATTCGGATCTTTAGGAGCTAATGGTGAACTGGATGTCATAATTTTTAATGTTTTTTCCTCTTTCAATGGGAAGGTTACGTCCTTTAGTCCATAATCCTTAGAGGAGAAACTTTCGCTGCCCCCGCTTTTGCTTGAACAGCCAGTAAGAATGAGCGACCCTGAAAGTAGTAGTGCTGAAGCAGTTGTAAGCATTCTTTTTTTCATCATAAACCCTCACTTTTTTTATTTTAATGAACCAACCATAACTCCCTTTTCAAAATACTTTTGGAAGAATGGATACATAATCAATAACGGCAAACTTGCAATGACAATGGAGGAATAACGGATCATTTCTGAAATTCTCATTAGCTCGTTCCTAGCTTCCACATCGGCAACCATTCCAGGCTGTACCTCGTTTTGAATCAGAATCGAACGCAATACTAATTGCAGTGGATGCAATTCTCGATCGTCAAGGTAGATCATCGCATCGAAATAGGCATTCCATTGTCCAATAAAGGCGTATAGTGCTAGAACAAAGATAATCGGCTTCGATAAAGGTAAAATAATTTGAAAGAAAATTTTCAAATCGGAAGCGCCATCGATTCGTGCAGCTTCCTTCAGCTCATTTGGAACCGCTTTAAAGTAAGTTCTTGCGAGTATAATAAACCACACATTCACCGCACCTGGCAGGATAATCGCCCAAATCGTATTCAGCATTCCTAAATCACGGATAACGAAATACGTTGGAATTAAGCCTCCTCCGAAAAACATGGTAAATAAGAAGAAAACCATAAATACCTTTTTTCCCACTAAACCATCTACCGATAATGTGTATCCGGCAAAGAGACAAACGACTACGGTCACAATCGTGAAACCAGTTGAGTATAGAAGTGAATTGAAAAACCCTCTTACAATCGTGTCATCGGTAAAGAGCCGTTTATAACCTTCTAATGACCAATCAGAAGCATGCAGCGAAAGCCCTTTTCGAATGATGGCATTCGGTTCTAAGAAAGACGAAAGAAATACATACAATAGTGGTCCCACAATGACAAGAACAATGATGGTTAGTAAAATATTATTAGTTAACAGCAGGATTCGGTCGCCCTTTGAGTGTTTGATTCTGTTGTTCATACGTATCCTCCTTTCTTATACGAGACCTTCGCCTTCGTTTAGTTTCTTAACCACTTGATTGACGACTCCAAGTAAAATCACATTTACAACGGCATTAAATAATCCAACCGCAGTAGCAAACGAGTAATCTCCTGCAAGCAGACCCCGTTTATATACATAGGTGGCGATAATTTCTGATGACGGCGAGTTCATCGGCGTTTGAAGCAGGTACGCTTTTTCAAATCCTATCCCCATGATTCCTCCAGCAGCCAGGATGAACAATACGGCCATAACTGGCTTTAACGTTGGGAGATCGATATGCCAGATTCGTTGGAGAAGTGACGCTCCGTCAAGGGTTGCCGCTTCATGCAGCTGCGGGTCAACGTTCGCAAGTGCGGCAACATAAACAATCGAAGCCCAGCCTGCTCCCTGCCAAATTCCTGACCAAATGTAGATGGTCCTAAAATAATCTGGGTCCGACATGAATGATATCGGCTTATCTAAAAAGATTGATAACAGTGCATTTATTGGTCCCACTGGTGATAGAAAAAGAAAGACCATTCCTGAAACGACAACTACCGATATAAAATGCGGTGCATATAAAGCTAATTGAACGTTCTTTTTCACGCCCGATCTTCTCAGCTGATTTAACATCAAGGCCAAAATAATCGGAATTGGAAAACCGATGAGAAGTTCAAAGGAACTTAATTTTATCGTGTTCATCAAGATTTCCATGAAATTGGGTGATGTTAGGAAACTGGTAAAATGTTTAAACCCCACCCACTCGCTTCCCATAATCCCCCGTATCGGACTAAAATCTTTAAAGGCTATCGTTGCCCCGTATATTGGGATGTACTTAAAAATAATCGTGAGAATAACGGCAGGAGCAAGAAGCAAATATAGAATGTAGTTCTTTTTGATATATTGAAGGTTCCTGCTTAATTTGGTCGGTTTACTTGTGTGAACCGGTATGGCTTGCTCTGCTTTTACTATTTCTTCCACTCTCTTATCCTCCTATCCATGTACTCTGCTGAAAGCACTTTCAACATGGGTTAAATATAACAAAATGGCAGGAAATAAGAGTTTAATATTTTTGGTTATAGCAGTTTAAAATTTTCGGCAGTTTGACATCGCTTTCAAACTATTTTTTCGGTATGATAGGATGGAGAAAGGATGTGGGATATGCCGCCGCCATATAAAGCCAGAAGTGAATCTTTGATATTAATGGTATTACGTATTTTGAACAAACGAATGAAATTAACTGAGGATGAACAGAGGTATTATCAAAACCAAGAGAAAGGTTTTCAAGGAGAAGTTCAGTTTGATATATTGACGGAGAAACTTAAACGCAGCAGCTATATTTTAAATGATTTACAGCTTGAAAGTAACAAATCTAGTTTTCAACTGGATTCCTCCCTTATTTTTCAAGACACCTATTCCCTCTTTGATGTAAAAAATTTCGAAGGCGAGTACGTTTATGGTGATGAATATTTTAAAACAATCAGCGGACGAGATTTCCAAAACCCCCTTGACCAATTAAAACGAAGTAAGTTATTACTAAGCCAGCTTCTCCAAACGCTGGGAAGTAAACTTACTGTTGAAGCATACGTGATTTTCATTAACCCCCAGTTTACGTTATACCAGACTCCACCTGACCTGCCTTTTATACTCCCCACCAAACTGGACAGCTTTATGAAGAAATTAGACCAGGGACCTTCACGATTAAACGACTCCCATAAAACGCTTGCGGATAAACTTATTTCGTTGCATCAGACAGTACCGCCCTATACACATTTGCCGTCCTATGAGTATGATCAACTTAGAAAAGGAATCACCTGCAAAAAGTGTCTTTCATTCTCAGTTTCTGTTCAAGGAAAGAGAGTAATATGCCATAGTTGCGGGTTCGAAGAAATGGTTACATCTGCTGTTTTGCGTATGGTTGGGGAATTTAGCTTACTTTTTCCAGATAGAAAAATCACCACAAATATAATTCATGAATGGTGCAGGGTGGGTATTTCTAAGAAGACAATTAGTAGGACATTGGGAAAGTATTTAATGGTCAAAGGTGTTCACCAATGGACTTATTATGAGTGGAAAGTGGATAAATGACAGTATTAAAGACAAATCTCGTGGTCTCTTGCTGAGTTTTTTCCTTCATCCCTATGATGAAAAACTAATCTCTTACTCTTTTGCTGAGTTTTGTCCTTCATCCCAATGATGAAGGACTAATCTCTTACTTTTTTTCTGAGTTTTGTCCTTCATCGCTATGATGAAAGACTAATCTCTTACTCTCTTGCTGAGTTTTGTCCTTCATCCCTATGATGAAGGACTAATCTTCCACTCTCTTTTTGAGTTTTGTCCTTCATCCCTATGATGAAGGACTAATCTTCCACTCTCTTTTTGAGTTTTGTCCTTCATCCCTATGATGAAAGACTAATCTTCCACTCTCTTGCTGAGTTTTGTCCTTCATCCCAATGATGAAGGACTAATCTTCCACTCTCTTGCTGAGTTTTATCCTTCATCCCAATGATGAAGGACTAATCTCGTACTCTCTTGCTGAGTTTTGTCCTTCATCCTTATGATGAAGGACTAATCTCTTACTCTCTTGCTGAGTTTTGTCCTTCATAATAATAAAATCCCCTAGTTAATAAACTAGAGGACATTACGGCTTTTTGATATCTCTTAACCCATTATTAATTTTTTCCGCTGCCTGGTTAGCAGCAATACCCACATCCTTACCATTCTTACCTACTTCCTCGAACAATTCCTTGATGGCTTCGCTGATAACAGGATAGGCTGGGGTTACCGGCCGATTTTTCGAGTGGTTTTGATCTTGTTGGACGAAGATATTTTTTGGGTATTGATTGAGTTCAGGAAAGTCTTTTGCTACTGAATATCTCACAGGTAAATCCCCGGAGATTTCGACGAACTTTTTCGATCCCTCGTACCCGGTTGCGAATTTTAAAAATTCCCAGGCTTCCTCCGGATGTTTGGTTTTCGAAGAAATCCCAAGTGCCCAGCCGCCATTCGGGACAATCTGGTAATCACCCTTCGGAAGCGGAGCAATCCCATAATCTTCTCCTAAAACAAAATCTGGAGTTTGTTCCAATTCGGATAAGGCCCACGAACCCAAGACCGTCATCCCAAGCTTATCCGTTTCAAAAGGAGTCGGAGGCATTTCAACCGCCGCTACTCCATGCTTATAATATAAATCTTGATAAAATTGCAACGCATCTAAAGCTTCTTTAGAATTGATAAACCCTTGCGCGGTTGTTCCATCTGGACTAATGACATCTGCACCAAACTGCCAAAGAATCGGCATTTTAAAATAAGCAGGACCTTCTCCAACATTAAATCCTTGGGCTGGGTCTATCCCAATCACACCCTTTGCTGGGTTGTTAATTTTTTTTGCAATCTCCAGTACTTCATCCCACGTCATGGGATTGTTTGGATCTCCTGATGGAAAAGGAATTCCCGCCTCCCTAAAAAGATTCATATTGTAAAATAAGGCAATACTGGATTCCACAATAGGGGCAAGAAAAATTTCATCCTTATACGTTAAACCCTTTAACACTCCTTCAGGTATATCTTCAATATTGCCTTCCTCTTTCATATAAGAATCTATGGATAATAGAGAACCGGAATTTGCATAAAGAGCGAGGTTCGGACTATCAATGGCCATAATATCTGGATGGTTTCCTGCCGCCAGCTCCGTGCGCAGCCTTAATTCGTATTCACTTCCCCAGTGCATCGATTGCATATTAATTTTAATATTAGGGTGTGATGCTTCAAAAGCGGCAATTACCTCTTCATAGGCTTGATTAAACGCTGGATTTGCCAAATTTCTTAAAAAGGTCAGCTCAATTTGCTTGGCTGGTTTCTCCTTATCTGGATTTTCACTTGACAGTGGCGAAAAATAGTAAAATGCAAAACCTGCCAAACTAATAAGAAGGATTACCGCCATCCATTTCTTCACTGTATCTGCCCCTTCCTTCCAATCAACCTGCACCCTCTATCGAATTTCGAAATTCGACAGGTGTTTGTCCAAAGTGCTTTTTAAAGACCGTACTAAAATACCCTGAATTTGAAAAACCAACTAAGTTGCTGACATCAATGATTTTCAACTGTTTATCTTTCAGTAATTGTTTGGCCTTGTCCATTCTCAATGTAACCAGATAATCACTGAAGTTTTGGCCCACATGATTTTTGAAAGTTTCCGATAAATGGGCACTATTAATGTGAAATAAAGCAGATAAGGTGGTAAGGGATATTTCACTTGCATAGTGCTGGTCCAAATAGTGCCGAATACTATCGATTAATTTCTTATTGGAAAAACGAGCAAGACGAACTTTTTCAATGATTAAGGATGCCAATTGAATCAGGTCCTCTTTCACTTTATGTTGAGAATACAGCTTCCATATATTCTGCTGGCAATTCCAAATCATATTTTGAATGTTGTTCGTTTCGACATCATACTTTTTGGCTAATGAACCCAACATAAATAACACTTGGTTGGCCGCAAATGAAAATGACATAACGGAACGACCTTCCAGAACCATCTTTAAATAATCTTTAAAAGCCGCAAAATCAAGATTTTCAATTGAATTCGTTATCCGTTTCTCAAAGTCCGGAGAAAAGTCAAATAATTCTTCGCTTGGGGCAGTTTGGTCCATAATCTGTGACTTCGATCCAAGTTGACTTTGGCTCCATGCAAGTAAACTGGATATATAGCCGCTCCGGTATTCTGACAATCCATTCACAATCGCACCAATACCAATGACCGTTTCTAATTTTAATAACTTGTTAACGTTAAGCTGAATATGTTGAACGAACTGGTCAACTGAAGAATTAGACTCCAATAGCATTAAAAGTTGAACCATATTTGGATAGCTTGGATCTGTAAACACATAAGTTGCTTTATACTGTTGGGCAATTTCCTTACACAGCAGCTGGAATGGCAGCCTAAGTTCCTCTAGACGATTGTCATCATTGCTTTCTCTAATTTCCACTGTTATAAACTGTACTTTTCCATTTTCAGTTGCTAGTTCTTCTAACTGAAGCTGCTGCAGCCTTTCCGTCACAATCGGAAGCTGTAATACTTCTTCTTTTGCTAAATGAAGGATAAATTGTTCCTGTAATTCTTGCAAATGAGAATGAACAAGCCTGCTCATTTGCGCGATTTCAGCTTGTTTTCTTTTCTCTTCCGCTACTTCCTTCCGTATCTTTCTTAATGCTTCTACTAATTCATCAGGGGCAACAGGTTTTAATAGGTAGTCTTTAACGCCTTGCTGCAGTGAATTTCGCACATACTCAAAATCGGAATAACCTGATAAGACAATGACTTTTACATGGGGAAATTCTTGATGGCAGCGTTTTGCCAACTCTACTCCATCCATAATCGGCATTCGCATATCTGTAATGACTACATCGATATCTTCGGTTTGGAGGATATCAAGAGCTTTTCTCCCATTTGAAGCCTCTTCTACGATCTGAAAACCCTCTTCTTCCCAGTCCACTTTTAAGCGTAAACCTTTTCGGATTTGAATTTCATCGTCAACGATTAATACCTTCATCCTGTTTATCCCCCCTTTTTAAATTAATCAGTAGTGTAATCTTAGTTCCTTGATCTTTTTTAGATTCAATCCAATAGGAAAAGTCATTTCCATAAGTAAGTTTTAATCGGCCTAGTACATTTCTTAAGCCAATGCTGTTCCCTTTGCTTTCCAACGCCGCCATCGTTTCATCGGTTTGCTGTAAGGTTGAAATTATCTCATCTGACATCCCTATGCCTTTGTCTTCAACGGATATACTGATCTGGTTACCAACCTTTTGAGTTTTTATAGAAATTTTTGCAAAGGTCTTTTCGCTAAAACTATATTTCACAGCATTTTCCACGAGTGGCTGCAAAATAAACTTAATGACGGGAACCATTTCCGTTTCAGGGTCTGCATCCATATGAATGTGAATCATGTCCTCATATCTCAACTTTAATATGTTCGTGTAACTTATGATATAGTTTAATTCTTCACGTAGAGAAACAATATTGCTCTTTGTATTTAAGGAATATCTCAACATCTTTCCTAAATAAACACTGACATTCATAACCTCTTTATTTTTCTCTTGAAGTGCTAAACTGCCAATAATTTCAAGCGTGTTATTTAAAAAGTGAGGGTTTATCTGTAATAATAAGGCTTTATATTCCGCATCCTTCCGGCGCAAATTGGCTTCATATTCGGTTTCAATTAAAGTCTGTAATCGGTCAATTGTATGATTGGTAACGTCGATAAGGTAATCAACCTCATTATTTTGAGATTTGCTGTCCGGCAGCAACACTTTTGCCCCTGAAAAATCTCCCCGCTCGATTAATCTCATTGCTTTTGCTAGTTTTCTTAAAGGACTTGTAATCGTGTTAGACATAAAATACGAAGCCACAATTGTTAGGATAAACAGGATGGCACTTGTTACTAAAAGGCTCTGCTGCAAATGATTGGCCCTTGCGAACAATTCGGACTCCGTCACTTCACTTACTAAGATCCAATCACCAACTGACAGCTTTTGAAAGAAAACTAGATATTTTTCATCCCGATAAGAAGCCTCAATGTGTCCTTCTTGGTCATCGCTGGCAGTAATTTGCTTCAAACTTTGCTGCAGGATCGAACTAGGTGTCATAATCTTTCCGGACAAAACGTTTTCCCCGTGTTGATTTAACAAATAGGTATGCTCATTTTGTCCGTTCTTGATTTTATTTAAAGCCGTTTCAAGTAAAACCGATGGAAAATTCACCTTTATAACCCCTGTTGAAATCATCGTATTAGTATCAATGAGGGGTAAAATATAGCTATTGATCTTCTTTTTCTGCATTTCTTGACTTTGTTGAAATGGATCTAAATGTGATTTAACATAGTCCTGGTTATTTTGAGTAAAATCCTGGTACCACTCTGTTTCATGAAGCGATGAATGACTTCCCCAAGACCCAGTTCCATCATCAAGCAGAACGGAGATGGACATGGCATTAGAATTGTTAATCATGATGGAGGATAGATTCTGTCTAAGCTGATTCATCGATGAGTCGATTTCTTCCTTTGCTGCACCTTGTCTACTTAATCTCAGCCATTCTTGTGTGGTTTGATCAACCAGTACTTGTTTGCCCAAATCTTCTGCCTGGGTGGTGATGGAATCAACGTATAGTGAAAACTGATCCATCATTTCGATGGTCAATTCTTGTGTCTGCTCGCGAATTTCAGTTGTAAAAAAGCTAGGAATAATGATTGATAGTATGATAAATGGAATTGTCAGTAAACATGTAAAAATCAGCAAAAATCGGTTTCGTAATGAAAAAAGCATGATTTCCTCCCTTCCAAACGAAGTCAAGTAAACCCTTACAATAAAAAAAATAATAGGAATAATATATTATAGCACTTAAATAATACTAGACTCTAGTACATGAAAAATGACAGTCACTTGAATTTTTTGAAACTGTTCAGCCGATGTGTCAAAATAGGAAGTGATGAATCGCAGTAGAAATTTCCCCTTATTGGAGGCTAAGTTGATGAGAACAATTAAACTAGGAACCACTAAATTAGAAGTGCCTGTAGTTGCAGTCGGATGCATGCGCATGCAGGCATTAGAAACGAAGGAAGCAGAGACTTTTATCCAAAGTGCATTAGAACAAGGAGCAAATTTCTTCGACCATGCTGATATATACGGGGATGGAAAATCTGAGGAAATCTTCGCAGAAGCAATCCAAATGAATGCGGATATTCGTGAAAAAATCATCCTCCAATCTAAATGCGGCATTCGCAAGGGAATGTTTGATTTTTCAAAGGAACATATTTTGCATTCCGTAGATGGCATTTTGAAACGGCTGAAAACCGAATACCTGGATACTTTACTCCTCCACCGTCCGGATGCGCTAATGGAGCCAGAGGAAGTAGCGGAGGCATTTGACATCCTAGAAAGTTCAGGAAAGGTACGTCATTTTGGAGTTTCCAACCAAAACCCAATGCAAATTCAACTGCTGCAGAAATATGTGAAACAGCCGATTGCTGCGAACCAGCTGCAATTGAGTATCACGAACGCCAACATGATTTCAAATGGCATCAATGTAAACATGGAGAATGATTCCGCGATTAATCGTGATGGCAGTGTCCTTGATTTTTGCAGACTGAACGACATCACCATCCAGCCGTGGTCACCTTTCCAATATGGGTTCTTTGAAGGAGTATTCCTAGGGAATGAAAAGTTCCCAGAATTAAACCAGAAAATCGATGAAATTGCCGCGAAATATGAAGTGAGTAATACGACTATCGCGATTGCGTGGCTGCTGCGTCATCCAGCCAAAATGCAGCCAGTTATCGGTACGATGAACGTTGATAGGTTGAAGGAATGTTGTAAAGCAAGCGAAATCACTCTAACACGCGAAGAGTGGTATGAAATCTTTCGTGCTGCTGGAAACATCCTGCCATAGTATAAAGCGAAGGAGTGCCGTTAAAGGCACTCCTTCTATTTTGTGATGATATGACGAAAGGGTTTAACCCTATTCATCATCTACCTCGTCATCACCGATTTGGTCCTCCTCCTCTACATCTTCAATTTTTTCCCCTTCTTCCGGCTGCTCATCATTTCCACAACCCGTGATGGTGAAAAGAGAAAAACCTAAAAGCAACATCATCAATAACCTCTTCATCTTCATTCCACTCAACCTCCTTTTATCCTTAGCTTTTCCAGATTAACCAGCAATATGACAAAAACATAAAAGCAGCTGACCCTAACGACCAGCTGCTTTTACTACAAAAAGAGGGTGCCCTAACTTTCTGGGCACCCTCTTTTTACTGCATTATAGAGCAATTAATTCTTTTTTCAGAGCGTCATCGACACTTACATAGTCGTGACCAAGATCCCTTGCAACTGCTTCAAAAGTAATTTCACCGTTTGCTACGTTTACTCCAAGTTTTAACGCTTCGTTTTCGGAGATTGCTTTATATACCCCTTTGTTTGCCATTTGTAAGGCATATGGAAGGGTAACGTTCGTTAATGCAATGGTAGAAGTTCTTGGTACGGCACCAGGCATGTTGGCTACGGCGTAATGAACTACACCATGCTTTTCATAGGTTGGATTGTCATGGGTTGTAATATGGTCAATCGTTTCCACGATTCCACCTTGGTCGATTGCTACATCAACAACAACAGAACCTGGCTTCATTGCCTTAATCATTTCTTCTGTTACCAGCTTAGGTGCCTTTGAACCAGGAATCAATACAGCACCAACTAAAAGGTCAGCTTCTGCTGCTGCCTGTGCAATATTGAATGGATTGGACATGAGTGTTTTAATGGAATTGCCAAAAATATCATCCAATTGACGTAACCGGTCAGCACTTACGTCGATAATCGTTACATCCGCACCTAATCCAATGGCCATTTTCGCTGCGTTCGTACCAACAATACCACCGCCAATAATGGTCACTTTTCCACGGCTTACACCTGGAACACCTGCAAGAAGAATTCCTTTACCACCGTTTGACTTTTGTAAAAATTGCGCACCAATTTGGGCAGCCATTCGGCCAGCAACCTCACTCATAGGTGTCAGCAGCGGCAACGTGCGATTCATTGACACGGTTTCATAAGCAATCGCAAGCACGCCTTTTTCCTTAAGCGTCTGAGCTAACGCAGGTTCAGCGGCCAAATGTAAATAAGTGAATAATAGTAAGCCTTCACGGAAATAGCCATATTCACTTGAAAGCGGCTCTTTTACTTTCATAATCATATCTGACCCGGCCCATACGTCTGCCGCATTTTCAATAATTTCTGCACCAGTATTTAGGTAATCTTCATTGGTAAAACCACTGCCCACACCAGCGTTTTTCTCAACTAACACTTTATGCCCTGCATTTACAAATGAAACGACACCAGCTGGAGTTAAAGCTACACGGTTTTCGTTGTTTTTAATCTCTTTAGGTACACCAATAATCATGACAATCTCTCCTTTTTAAAAAAAATTAGATTAAACAGCCTCTTTATTCTTCAGATCATCAGATTTCTGAGGGTTCTTTTTTTTCATAATAAAATAACCAATTGATAAAAACAGCAGCCAAGGGATACCGAATTGAAGCATAATTTTGAAATCAGTAAACCATGCCGTGATCATTAAACTAAGTAGGAGGAGTCCTCCCACTATCGTTAAATACGGAAATCCAATCATTCTGACCGGCAGTTTGCGTCCACCCATTTTTTCCCACTTTCTGCGGAAAGAAAGGTGAGAAACGAAGATAACTAACCAGGTAAAAAGTGAACCAAACATGGAAATGCCCATCATGAAGGCATAGGATGATCCAGGCAGCAGCGCATTCACAGTTGCAGCAAGGACGATTCCAGTCGTTGAAGCTGCCAAAGCAGTAGTTGGAACACCTTTTTTATTCAATTTACTGAGAATGGCTGGAGCAAACTTTTCATTTGATAAGGAATACATCGTTCGTGATGCAGCATATAGCTGTCCGTTCATGGCTGATAAAGCAGCTGTTAAAACGATAAAATTCATCACTCCAGAGGCACCTGGTATATTTAAGATTTCCATTACTTGTACAAACGGACTTTCTTCAATTCCAGCCGATTTCCATGGGACAATCATCAACATGATTGCCATCGTCAAAACATAGAACCCACTCAAACGAAATACCGTTGCTTTCAATGCTTTCGGAACAGCAATATCTGGCTCTTTTGCTTCACCTGCTGTAACGGCTACTAATTCTGTACCTAAAAAGCTAAAAAGTGAAATGAAGACGGCAATCCACATACCCTTTACACCAAACGGCATGAAACCACCATTGTCGACTAGGTTCTTAGCCCCCACACCTTCATGGCCAGAAGTTCCAAATAACACATATGCTCCAAGCAGAATAAACCCAACAATGGCACTAACCTTTATCATCGAGAACCAATACTCAAATGTAGCAAATGCATTCACACTAGTAGCGTTTACATAAATGAGGACTGCTGCAAATGCAATAATCCAAACAATCCCAGGGACCTCAGGAAACCAGTACTTCATATAAATGGCAATCGCACTTATTTCAACCCCTATAGCAAGAACCTGAGCAATCCAATAGGAGTACCGGACAAGAAAACCTACCATCGGATGAAGAAATTTATCGGCTATCGTCCCAAAAGATCCTGAAGTGGGGTAGGCAACCGTCATTTCTGCCAAACAGCCCATTAATAATAAAACGATGAATGCACCTATGGTATAACTCAGTATTACACTAGGTCCAGCCGTACCAATAGCTAATCCACTTCCAAGGAATAAACCGGTCCCAATTGCCATCCCCATCGCAATCATCGAAAGCTGACCGGTTGATAATTCCCTCTTTAAACCCTCACCACTACTTGTATCCTTCATCCTAATTCATCCCCTTCTCTAACCAAAAGGCTTTGTCCGTATTTTATTTAGCAACTGTCCGCCTCAGGTGGACAGTGTCCACGAGTGGTGACAGGCACCGTGTTCGTTAAGCGACTACTTCCCGTTCGTTTTTGAATTTCTCATACTGCTTTTCTGTCATGATGGTTTTAAGGATTTGAACGACTTTCCAAACTTCTTCATAAGAAGTGTATAGGGCTACTGGTGCAAGGCGAATGATGTTTGGAGCACGAAAATCCGGAACGATCCCGTTTTCCTTTAATGACTTACAAATTCGTGCTGCTTCATTATGCTCAAGGCTCACGTGACCGCCACGGCGTGCATCTTCTCTTGGCGTGCCAATGAAGAATCCCATATCTGCCAGTTCGGTATCGATTAAATCCATTAAATATTGATTGATTTTTAGTGATTTAGCGCGAATATTTTCAATGCCTGCTTCTGTGAAAATTTCTAAAGACCCAATCAAAGGGGCAACGCTTAACACATGAGGAGTTCCAATTTGGAAGGCTCCTGCAGATTCAGCAGGTGTTAATGTATGCTCCATATCAAATTGTTTTTCTTTTTTAGAACTAAACCATCCAGCGAGTCCAGGCATTTTTCCAAAATGCCTCTTATTGACAAATAAGCCTCCAACACCGCCAGGTCCGCCGTTTAAATGTTTATAATTGCACCAAAACGCAAAGTCAACATCCCAGTCACTGAAAAAATGTGGAATTGATCCAGCCGAGTGGCAAGCGTCAAAACCGATTAAGATACCCCTATTGTGTGCTGCTTCCGTTAAACGTTTAATGTCTAATATCTGACCGCTGCGATAAAGAACCGTTGGCAAGACGATTAATGCAACTTCGTCGGTCATTGCTTCAATAATGTCATCCTCTTCTAAAAAACGGCCATCACGGCTTTTTACACGAATGAGATGTTCATCCGGATTATATCCATGAATCCTTAGCTGACTTTGAAGAGCATAAATATCAGATGGGAAAGTTAGTTCATCTGCTAAAATTTTTGTGCGCATACCATCTGCTTTATAAAAAGTCGAAACAAGCTGATGCAGATTAGTAGTGGTAGAACCGGTCACAATGACTTCTTTAGCAGAAGCGCCTACTAACGGCGCAAGCTTTTCTCCAAGTTCCTCGGCCATATAGAACCATGGATGGTTCCCCTTCATCCATCCATCAATCCCATGTTCTTTCCAATCCTCTAAAGATTCTAAAAGAGTTCTTTCAGCCCTTTTCGAAAGAAGGCCCAATGAGTTCCCATCCATATAAATGGATCCTGGCTTTAAATAAAACTCTTCTCGAAAATGCTTAAGAGAATCTTCCTTATCCAATCCTTTCGCGTATTCTAAAGTTGCTTGAAAGTTATTTAAAAGCATTATGATTCTCCCCTTTACAGTATTAAAAGCGCTTACACAAATGTATATGACATAATGTCAATATCATTATCTACGGAATATGACATTGTGTCAATATTATTTTTTTCAGAGAATTATTACTACTCGCCCCCTTCCCTTTTTATGAAAATCCCTTTATCCTAGAGATAATGAGTTGTGGAGGAATATAAATGACTGTAGAGGATAAACGACATTTACGCTCGATTTTGACACGGCAAAAATTACTAGGAGCCGCAAAAGAAGTTTTTCTTCAAGAAGGCTTTCAAAAAGCAACCATCTCACAAATGATAAAAAAAGCTAAAGTCGGATACGGAACGGCCTATGTTCATTTTGAGGGCAAAGAAGATCTGTTAATTGTATTGATGGAAGATGTCATGGAGCGGTTTTACGAGATTGCGGAAATCTCTTTCTTACCAAAATCAAAACAAGAAGCAGAGGAAATTATTTATAAACAAGCCAATGGTTTTTTAACAATGGCAGAAGCCGAACGCGATATGATGCAGGTCTTTGAACAGGCAATTGGCGTGTCTTCCTTAATATCAGATAAATGGAAAATGATACGGGAAAAATTTATTCAACGAATTTCAAAGGACATTGCCTATACACAGCAAAATGGGTTAGCTCGAGCGGAATTAGATCATGAAATTGTGGCACGGGGTTGGTTTTTTACCAATGAAATGTACCTGTGGGAGATTGTCAGGAACGAACACCATACATCAGTTGAAGAAATAGCAAAAACAATTACCTCGGTCTACGTCGCAGGACTGTATATTTAAGGCAGGAAGAAGAACGTACCTATCACTCAGGTGGTGACAGGCACCATTTATACATCACTGTATATTTCTGATTCATGCTTCTTCCTCTATTTCTTCTTCTATCTCTTCTTCTGTGTCTGTTTGTTCTTGTTCTTTTTCTGCTTGTATTCTTGTGATTTCTTCTGTTAGTTGTTCGAATGCATTTAGGCGATAGTGGGCGCAAGCCAGCAGGTTGTCAATGATTTCAATGAATTTTTCATAGGGAACTCCATTTTTGCTGCATTCGGTTATTAGTTTAAAGAAGTCTTTTTCAAATAAATGATACCGTTCTTTAAATGTTTTCGAATCCATTGTTAGGAAATACTCATCCTCAACGACGAATTCGTTAAACACTTTCTTAGTTAACCGTTTTTTCGTAACCTCTATATCTTGTTTATCTTGATCTTTGTCATAATGGGCTTCGTCCTCATACTCGGAGCAAAGCGTGTCATAGATTTTCTCCAGCAGCTCGGTCGGGTTTAGATATTTCAACTCTTCCACAAAAATCACCCCTATTTATATAGTTACCCAAAAAAGGAAATTTCCGACACTTGGATTAAACCAAAACCTTTTGTTACCGAATTTTCTACTTCCCCCGGTTTTTGGGCATAATCCCGCCTTCCCACATCTAATAAGGTGCAAGAAAAAAGCGCATGCAACATGCTGCATGCACTTTTTCTATAAATCCCCTAAACCAATACGCCTTCTTCAAGCTTTTTTGTTAGTGTTGGCCAGAAGTCTTTATTCGCTTCGATTAAATCATCGAGAATTTTCATTGCGACAATCGCAGCTGGGATCGTCTTATTAACTGTAAACGCTTGTAATGCTTTTTCATAAGAACCTTCTGTGATGGCTTCTACTAAGATTTTCCCCGAAGCAAGCTGCTGGTCATTCACTGCTTTGTGGAAGTATGGAATTTCACCCACATATTCAGGTACTGGACCTTTGCACTTTATCAATAACCTTACTGGTTTCACCGGAACGGGAAAAGATGATCAATAGATTATACTTTTGGATATTATTGAAAAAGATAGCTCTGCTGTCGCTTATAGAAGTGTTTGTAACATAGTACCAAATAACTCAAGTTTTTTTGCTAGATAGTTTGAAAACAAAGTAGAAAATCCGGCGCCATAAAAATAAACCATTTTATTACGTTCGATTTCATATAAAAAATCTTCTATATTCTTTTCCCCGATTGCCTCAAAAGTGAGCTTGTAGTTTTTACTAAACTCCTTCAGGGTTTCCTCGTAAGATCTGTGAATGCCAGCAACAGACTCTGATTCTGAATCTCTCCATTATCCAGGTTAGTAAAACAATGAGAATTCATCCCTTAATTATATCATCACAGGAAAGCTGCTTAATCGATCTTCCATTTGTTTTCTAGCATCGTTCATCATTCCATCAAGCAGTTCTTTCACGGTTGGGATATGTTCAATGAGTCCGGCCACTTGCCCGCTATTCATGAAACCATTCTCATCATCCCCCTGGATTGCACCAGCAATGTGATGGTCCTCTGATGTCATGTCACGGTATTGTTCCGAGGCCAATCCGCTTTGTTCCAATTCAATAATGCGAGCAGCATATGGTGCTTTTAGAACGCGTCTTACTTGTCCGACTGAACGTCCTAAAATAACGGTTTCAGTATCCCCTGCGTCTAGAAGCCTTTGCTTATATAATGAATGAAAGGGTGCTTCTTTCGTTGCAATCAATCGGGTTCCTAACTGTACGCCGGCAGCACCGAGCATTAAAGCTGCAGCCAGACCTTGACCATCTCCAATGCCACCCGCAGCCACAACCGGTATTGTGACATGGCGGCAAATTTGTGGTATGAGCGTAAATGTGGTTAATTCCAGACTTGAATTAATACCGGCAGCCTCAAATCCTTCTGCCACCAGTACATCTGCCCCTGCATCTTCTGCCTTTTGAGCTTGTTTCACCGATGCAACAACCGCAATTACTTTTATGCCTTTTTCATGCAAGAGTGGAATAAAAGGAGCAGGATTACCAGCCGATAATGATACAATCGGTATTTTATGCTTTAACACCAGTTGAATCATTTCCTTCGTATAAGTACTAACATTAATCGGTATGTTCAACGCAAAACTGTTATGCGTTTTGTGTTTAGTTTCAAGAATAATCGCTTCGACTTGCTCAGGCGTCATCGTTCCACACCCTATCGTACCGAGACCTCCTGCTTTAGATACAGCAGCCGTAAGCTGTGCATTACTTATATTCCCCATTCCCCCCTGAATGATTGGATATTGAATAGAAAAAAGTTCGCAAACACGTTTCATTTTTTCACCCCTCCGTTAATTACATGTTATACTATAATCAATAGAAAAACAATTCTGATTTTTTAAAAGGAGCGAAAGTAATGATTATCCCTTTCAATGGCATAACCCCATCCATCCATAAAACAGTTTTCGTGGCACCTGGCGCTTACGTAATTGGCGATATTACGATTAAAGAAGAATCTTCCATCTGGTTTAATGCTGTGTTACGAGGGGATGAGGATTCGATCATCATTGGCGCAAAGTGCAGTATTCAAGATAACACCACCATTCATTTATACAAAGGATGTCCTGTTATCATTGAAGACGAAGTTACAGTGGGGCACAATGTTATTTTGCACGGCTGCAAAGTAGGGAAACGTTCCATTATCGGTATGGGCTCTACCATATTAGACAATGTTGAAATCGGAGAAGAATGCATTATTGGCGCGAATACACTGATTGCCGCGGGCAAAAAGATACCGCCTCGCTCACTTGTCGTTGGTTCGCCAGGAAAAGTCGTCCGGGAATTAAACGATAAAGACCTAGAACTTATTCGCCTATCTATTGATTCATATGTACAAAAAGGACGGGAATTTAAAGAAATCCTTCAATAAATTTCTGGGCAAAACTGCGCCGGACTGTATCCACTTCATCACAAAAAAAGGCTGCCTCGAAAGTCTTCCATAAATGACTTTTGAGGCAGCTTTTATTTTTTTGAATGAATAATTAACGGATGATTTTTCGCGTCATAGGAATGATCCTTTCTGCGTAAATCATTATCCGCTTCAAAGACATTTTCAAAGAACCTGCTGGCTGGTTCCGCTAAAAGTTTATAATACTGACTAAAAAGCAGTGCCGCATGATTACCACTCCACATGGGCGGCAAAAGTTCCTTTGGCAGACCTGGATCAATGAACAGAAATTTTCTGTATTCATGAACTAGATTTGTTCTCTCCACAAAGCACTCTGAGTCGGACATTTCTCCTTTGCTTAGCACACTTTGATGTACAATGAATTGCTTACTGTACTTTGAGATGAACTCCTCATACTTATTCTCGATTTCCTCAAGCGGCCAGCTTTTTTCCACAAGCGATTGACTATCTTTTGGCCCTTTATAGTCCGAGACAAAGAAATCAACATATTCACTAATATCATATTTTTCGATTAAAAGATTCACTTCTTTTTCAAGGTTATTCGGTGAAATCCAGCAGGCATTAGAGAAACTGCCAAACCCGCTCCACAATAGCTCCTGTCGAAGCTCATCACGAATCTGTCGTTTTTCTTCTGGAATCGAATACATTAAAATACGCCATTTTCTGTCCCATTCATGCGGGTTCAGTTTAAAAATCCGGTTGGCAGCCTCATCCATCCGGGAAACACCTCGTTCTGTCAAAAAGTAAAAACTTTTGTTTCCCTGCTTTTCTGACTGAATCCAACCTTGCTTTACCATTCGTGAAACCGCGACACGAACGCCCTGTTCATTATGCCCAAACTCTTTCAATAAACGAACTAAGCTGCCAATCCAAATTTTGTTTCCATAATGACGTAAATAATCTCCATAAATGGTGAAAATCATCGATTGTGTGTTTGCACCCATAACCTCTTCACTCTTTCTTTTTACCTGTCCCTTACATATTTTGAACGAGACGTTTTTTTTCTATTATATCATAAACATCCATTTTATCTCCCTGAAAATTGAGGTTTTCTCCGCTCACTAAACGCATTGAGCGCCTCGATCCGGTCTTCTGTTGGAATTGTCAGTTCATACGCTTTTGCTTCAATCGCAAGCCCCGTTTGCAAATCTGTGTTCATTCCCTGAATGATCGCATATTTCGCCTGTTTTAATGCAACAGGACCATTTTTCATCATGTTTTCAGCAAATTGTTTGCACTCTTCAGAAAGTACATCACGTGGCACCACTTTTAATACAATACCAAGGTCGAGTGCCTCCTCTGATGAGATTTTTTTCGCGGTTAAAATTAGTTCTTTGGCTTTCATTTCACCAATCAGTCGGGGAAGACGCTGCGTTCCTCCTGCACCAGGAATGATTGCCCAGCTTGTTTCGGTCAACCCCATGGAAACACCTTGTGCCGCAATCGCAAAGTCACACGACAGCAGCCACTCAAATCCTCCGCCCAGCGCGTAACCATTAACTGCTGCGATTGTCGGCTGTGGCAAGCTGGCAATACTATTAAACACATCCCGAATCGCTTTCACATTTCTTCTTACTTGTGCCTCATTCAATGTCTTTCTTTCTTTCAAATCAGCACCGGCACTGAATGCTTTTTGGCCGGCTCCTGTAAAAATAACAACGCGCACCTCAGGATTTACATGAATGGAATCAACAGCCTCCTGCAGTTCACGTAGTGTATCATAGTTAAAACAATTTAATACGTCTGGTCGGTTTACTGTTACATATCCAATATGATCTATCACTTCATATAATACGTTTTCCATGACATTTTCCCTCTCTTATTTAAAAATAAAGGCCATCCCTCTTATTCGAGACAGCCTTTGTAATTTCTATTCTATATTTTCAATAATCGCCGCAATCCCCTGACCGACACCTACACACATGGTTGCCAGGCCATATTGAACATTTTGTTTTTTCATTTCATATAGAAGCGTGGTTAAAATACGGGCACCACTTGCACCTAAAGGATGTCCGAACGCAATAGCACCGCCGTTTACATTAACCTTTTCCTGATCTAACTCAAGCTGGCGGATGCATTCCAGCGCCTGTGAAGCAAAAGCTTCATTTAGTTCTACAAGCCCGATATCGTTTACCGATAAGTTTGCCCGATCAAGCGCTTTTCTCGTTGCATATATTGGACCAAGGCCCATAACAGCAGGCTCAAGACCAGCAACCGCTCCAACTACATATTTTGCAAGGGGCTTCAACCCAAGTTCTTTTGCCTTATCTGCACTCATTAATAATAAAGCGGATGCACCGTCATTTACTCCTGATGCATTACCAGCTGTTACAGTCCCGCCTTCAAAAATCGGACGCAGTTTAGCAAGTTTTTCAATCGTTGTATCTGGACGCGGATGCTCGTCTTGATCGAAGACAATCTCGTTTCCTTTCCGATCATGAAAACGAACTGGTACAATTTCTTCCGCAAAACGATTGGATTCCATTGCTATTTTTGCCCGCTGCTGGCTTTGAAGTGCAAACTGATCCTGATCTTCCCGTGAAATTGAGCAGCGTTGTGCGACATTTTCAGCTGTCTGTGGCATGGAATCTGCTCCATACATCTCTTCTAGCTTTTTATTCGTAAATCGCCATCCAATCGTTGTATCCTGAAGCTCCATTGATCCCCGAGGGAAGTCACTGTCAGGCTTGGCCATGACATATGGTGCTCTAGTCATACTTTCCGTTCCCCCTGCGATGTATATATCGCCTTCCCCTACAGCTATAGATCGTGCAGCATACATAACCGCATCAAGACCTGATCCGCACAAACGATTAATCGTTGTTCCCCCTACGTTCACCGGAAGACCAGCTAAAAGTGCTGACATTCTCGCTACATCTCGGTTATCCTCCCCTGCCTGATTCGCATTTCCGAAGATGACATCTTCAATTTGTTCCGGCGGCAGCCCTGGATTCCGCTCTGTCAGCGCTTTAATTACAATTGCTCCGAGATCATCTGGACGTACACTTTTTAAAGCTCCTTTATACTTCCCGATAGGTGTTCTTACCGCATCAACAATTACAACGTCCCTCATTTTCCCACCAGCTCTTCTATTTTTGTATAGTCGTACACACCTTTTCCAGACTTACGACCCAGCCTTCCCGCTTTTACATACTGTTCAAGAAGTGGTGCTGGGCGGTATTTTTCACCAAGTTTTTCATGTAAATATTTTAAATTATTTAAACGGGCATCTAGCCCTACTAAATCCCCCAGCTCAAACGGCCCCATCGGATAATTCAACCCAAGCTTGATTGCTTTATCAATTTCTTCAGGTGTTCCTAACCCTTCTTGAAGCATATAGAATGCTTCATTCCCAACCAGGCAGCTGATCCGGCTTGTTACAAAACCCGGAAATTCGTTAATGACTACTGTCTCTTTCCCCATTTTCTCAGCGACCTGTTTTATGACTGCTGCTGTATCGTCACTCGTTTCGAGGCCGCGTACAATTTCGACCAGCGGCATTTTCTGTACTGGATTGAAGAAATGCATCGCAATCGTTTTTTCAGGACGCTTCCCATAAGAACCAATTTCTGTCGGGCTCATAGTGGAAGTATTGGTCGCAAAATAGCAGTGTTCTTGTGCATGCTCTTCAATTGTTTCAAAAACAGCCTTTTTAATTTCTGCACGCTCTGGAACTGCCTCTATGATTAAATCAGCATTACAAGCCGCTTCTTTTAAATTGGAAGAATATAATAATCGATTTTTTGCAGCATCCGCTTCTTCAGAAGTGATTTTTCCGTACCGTACACCTTTTTCAAAAATAATATCAATCTCTTTTTGCGCGCTGTCTAATGCAGATGGATTCACATCTACTAATGTGATGTCAAATCCTCCGGTTGCTCCTACATAGGCGATCCCTCTTCCCATTACTCCGGATCCTACGACTACTATGTTTGTAATCATTTACCTTTCTCCTTCCAAATAATAGAGGCTGGCTGCGATAGAATCAGATTAGCATCCAGCTATACCCGAATGATTTTTCTGAAATATTTTCAGCCAGCCTTTATTCAATATATTTTAACGCTATTTACTATCTATCAGAAGCAGGCCCCCTGATAGAAGTTTTACATTATTGAATGCCGAAAGGATTTAATGGGCGGCTTCCATAATAGGAAATAAAACTTTTCGTTTCCGTATAAAGATCTAATGTCTCAATACAAAGCTCCCGTCCGAATCCTGATTGTTTATAACCGCCGAAAGGTGTTCCTGGAAAAGCTGAGAATGGGCAGTTTACCATGACAATCCCTGCTTGGATTTGGTTACCTACACGAGTTGCACGGGCACCATCTTTCGTCCAAAGGGCTGAGCCAAGACCGAACTCTGTATCATTTGCTAGTTTAATAGCTTCTTTTTCATCTTTGAACTTCATAATCACAACAACTGGTCCAAATATTTCTTCTTTCACTACTTTCATATCGTGATTCACATTACCAATGACTGTCGGCTCATACCAATAACCGCCTTCGAATCCTTCAACTACTGCCGGCTTTCCACCTGCTAAGATTTCAGCTCCATCAGCAATAGCTGATTGAACATAGCTATCAATAACATCTAATTGACCTTGATCGATAACGGATCCAACATGTGTTTCTTTATCTAATGGATTTCCTAATTTAAGCTTTTTCGTTTTTTCTACGAATCTAGTAACAAATTCATCATAGATATCTTCATGTACATATAAGCGAGATCTCGCCTCACAAGATTGTCCTGTATTATAGAAAATACCGAACAATGACCCATCTACAGCCGCTTCAATGTCAGCATCCTCGAATACGATATTCGGAGATTTCCCGCCAAGCTCCAATGTTACCCGCTTTAATGTTTGAGAAGCCTTGCCCATGATATCTCTGCCGATTGGCGTCGAACCTGTAAAAGCTACTTTATTTACATTTGGATGTTCAACAAGATAATTTCCAACCTCAGAACCAGAACCAGGAATAATATTAACCACTCCCGCTGGAACTCCTGCCTCAATACAAATTTCCCCTAAAACAATGGCCGTTAACGGAGTTAATGAAGCTGGTTTTACAATAACAGAACATCCAACCGCGATTGCAGGTGCAATCTTCCACGCCGCCATCATTAACGGGTAGTTCCAAGGAATAATTTGTGCACATACACCTACAGGTTCTTTCTCTGTATAGTTATGGAATTGACCTGCCATATTATTTACGGAGCCGCTATGTCCTACAATGGCACCTGCATAAAACTCAAAAACTTCAACAGCCTGCATAACTTGTCCTTGTGCGGCTGAAATAGATTTCCCGCTATTTAATACTTCCAATTCAACTAATTCATTAAAACGGGAACGCATAATTGCTGCAATTTTATTTAAAATACGAGAGCGTTTATTAATGGGAAATCTCTTCCATTTTCCGTTTTCGAAAGCCGCAAGAGCCGCTTGTACCGCTCTCTCTGCATCTTCTTGTGTAGCTTTTGCTACCTTAGCAAGGATTTCACCAGTGGCAGGATTGTAAGCATCGATAGTCGCTCCATTAGAGCTTTCAACTCTTTCGCCATTAATAACTAGATGGTAATAATCACGCTTCATTTCTACTTTTTCAAATATTGGTGCTTCTTGTACTTTTACCATTTAATCCCACTCCCTTTTTTATGTTATTCACCTATAAATTGAGCTTTACGTTTCTCTGTAAATGCCGTTACCCCTTCAACATAATCTTTCGTTAAGCCGGCAATTCGTTGTCCTTCGGCTTCTTCTTTCAAATATTCTTCAAAAGAAAGATGGTAAGAGGCCTCTAAATATCTTTTGATTAAGCCGATTGCTTTCGTTGGTCTGCTTGCAATATTCTCTGCAAAGGCTGTCACTTGCTCGTTCCAGTCCTCAACAGCGATTACTTTTGTAGCAAGGCCCATTTTTTCTGCCTCCGCAGCAGGTACTTTTTGTCCAAGTACCGATAGTTCTAATGCTTTTGCATGACCAACTATCCGTGAAAGGTAATACAGATTACCCGAATCAGGAATTAACCCAATATTGACAAAGGCATTTAAAAAGCTTGCTTTCTCAGAGACAAGACGGAAATCGCAGGCTAATGCCAGACTGAAGCCTGCCCCTGCAGCCACACCGTTTACTGCTGCAATAATGGGTTTTACACATCTAGCGATTTCCTTCATCATTGGACCGTAATCGTCACGGAGCATTTGCCCTAAATTCATGCTGTCATCCACATCTGCTAAGTCTTGGCCGGAACAAAAGGCCCTGCCTTCTCCGGTAATGACAATCGCACGCACTTCATGAGAGTGTGACGATTGTTTCACTGCCTTTTGGATTTCTTTATTCATTTGTGATGTAAAAGCATTCAGTTTATCAGGTCGGTTTAGACTGAGCCAAGCTACCCCGTTTTCAATCCGATAAGTAATTGTTTCGTACATAGATAACTCCTTATCTGCCGGTAAAATTAGGCTTTCTTTTTTCTACAAAGGCTTCCATGCCTTCCTTTTGATCTTCTGAAGCAAAAAGCAAGTAGAAATTTTTTCTTTCATATTGCATTCCTTCATATAAGGAGTGATCCACTGCCTTATTAACAGAGTCTTTGATCATTCTGACTGCTAAGGGTGGCTGTGCCGTAATCTTTCTTGCGAAAGTTATTGCTTCCTCCATCAATAATTCAGGTGCGACAATTTTATTAATAATGCCGTATTTCAAGGCTGTTTCTGCATTGATTCTTTCGGCGGTCAAGATCCATTCAAGCGCCTTTGTTTTACCTACCAGCTTCGTCAATCTTTGTGTGCCTCCTGCTCCAGGCATAACTCCAAGTGTTACTTCCGGGAAGGAAAACAGTGTATCTCCAGCAGCTATAAGTAAGTCACATGATAAGGCAAGCTCAAAGCCGCCGCCGAATACAAAGCTTTTGACTGCACCAATGATAGGCTTTTTAACGAGACTTAACCGGTCCCAATCAGCAAATTGATTCAACAATTCTAATCTAATAGGATTGTCATTGGCCATCTCATCAATATCCGCCCCAGCCGAGAATGCTTTTCCATGACCGGATAGTAAGATGACTTTCACTTGGGTATCACGGTCGAATTCTTCTGCTGCAGAAACAATTTCAGCAACCATTGTCCGGTTCAGCGCATTCAATTGTTTAGGCCTATTTAAAGTGATAAAACCAATTTCATTCTCGACAGAAGTCTCAATATATTGAAACAGTCCCATCCTTATACTTCCTCACCAATCATCATGGTGACGAGTTTCCCAGCAAAGCCCATCAAGTCTTTCCCTGATGCTTTTCCTTCAGGGGAACGCATACCTTGTTGAAGCGCTTCATGATTTTCATAATACATTTCGCATAGAATGTGATATTCAGAGTCTTTCCCCATTGGTGTTCCAACTATTTTCGTAACAACCATTTTTTGAAGACCTGGGATTTTCTCTGTAATCGGACCGTGAACATTGAAATAATGTTCATCAAATTCTTCTTTATTTTCCGGCTGCTTATATAGAGCAATTAACTTTACCATTTTATTTCCTCCGTATTTTACATAAATTTAATCATTGGTTTCATTGCTTCAAATGGGTTTTTACATGATTTGCAATATAAAATGCTGCGGCACGCTGTTGGCCCAAATATGTTTTCCATCGTGACATACGTGGATTCACAATACGGACAATCTATATGCCACGACCCATCTTCTTTCATTTGCCGAGGGGGAGGGGAGATACCGAATACCTTTAGTCCGGCTTTCCCCTTTTCCGTAATCCGATCAGATGTCCAAGATGGGGAACGCAGGAATTCTACGCTCACTCCGTCAACGCTTGGCAGCTGTTTTACGGCTGTTTCAACATTTTTTTGAATGATAGGCAAAGCTGGACACCCTAGAAAGGTAGGCAGTATTTTTACTGAAACATCTGATCCTGATATCTCAACATTCTCCACCATTCCTAAATCTAGAATGCTGACGGTACTAATTTCAGGATCTTTTACGTTTTCCAGTAGTTTATAGATTTCTTCTGATGTTATTAACACGGTAGACATAGTACCCTCCCCCTTTTCCTCTCGTATTACCAGGAAGCTGCTTTGTTACTAGCGTATACTTCACATAAAGTTTCGAGTGCCTTCTCTAAATCCTTTGTGTGCTTCCCATTGCGTCCATCGCCATGAGCCATTCCTACTTCTATGGGCCCTTCTAGCCCAACACTTTTCAATACAGGTGCAATAGCCTGATTCCACTTACTCAGTAAAACCGCTTCGCTTTCAATTAAACCTTGTTGCACGATTATATTTCGATGTTCTCCAAGAGAGAAAACACCTTGGAAATCCTTCAGCGTTTTTTCAATAGCTGCTTTCATTCGGGAAACCGCTTCCTCATGGCCTGAACCTAAAAGTTGAACGAACCATGTTTTCCAGTGCATTAGATGATAGTAAAGTTCCATTTGTACCTTTGCTGCAACTTCAGCCAGCGGCTCATATGAACATGAATGTAAAGATTGAATCTTAATCGCTTTAGCCTGGGTATAGAAGTAATTTCTCACAACCGCAAAAGCCCAATCATAATCTGGTTCTCCCATATAATTTCCAGTTCCATTAACGAGTTCCAAGATAATCGCATTACGCCTTTCATTTGCCGGACGGTCATGGGCCAGTTGATTGGCATTCCCTTCACCGAGTTCCTCTAGCAATTGATAGAAGATGGCCGCGTGACCCATTGTATCTTGTGTAATAGAGGAAGTAGCTATGTCTTCCTCAATGTGGGGCGCAAGACCAAGCCATTCAGACCCACGATAGGAATGAATAAAGTCATCGTCTGCTAATTGAAATAACAACTCTTTAATGGCCGTATTCTCTGCTGATGAATTATTTGCCATTTTTCACACCTCCAGCCCAAGACAAAATTTCCTTTTCGTCAAGCATTTCTTGTTCGTATTTCCGCCATTTTTTCTTTAAATAGCCATATCCTTTTGTTTTGCGGTAATCCTTATTATCTAAACGTTGAAGCGTTTTCTTTTCTTCCGAAGTCATTTTACGTATATTCTGACGTTTGACAACCCAGATATCATCCACTGTTTCACGTCGCATAAAATTTTCCTGCGCCATCAGGATCGCGATATCCTCATTAGGCGCGAGTAAGCTAAAATGATATTGTACTGGTGCAGTTGGGGTCTTGCGGCTAAATACTTCAAACTCTTCAAAATAAGATTCTTGCCTAGTTTCCATGTTCTTTCCCCTCCCTTAGACAGTTTTTGGAGCCAATGCTTCACGTACCCATTGGTTATTTTTATAAGAAACTCTCCTAAGATTTAAGCGCTCTTGTGAACGAGGTCCTTCATTTCTAGCAATCTTCTTTAATTTGTTCCAGTCAGGCTGACGATAAATCCATTTTCCCGTTTCTTCATCAAACCTTAGTGTTTCATCTGGAATGGTAAAACCAAGTGAATGAATCCGCTTAATATATTTGCTAAAGAAAGATTGACGAAGTCCCTCATTCGTGCCTGTTCTGATTTTATACTTTAAGGTAACATCTTGTTTTGAAGCACCCATTTCATTCTTGCTTGGCGGTCCGAAGAAAAGCAGCAAAGATTCCCACCAATAATTAAGTGCATCTTGTACCATTTGTCTCTGTTCATCTGTACCTTCTGCCAAAGCCATAATAATCGCTTCTCCGTGTTGAGCGTGGAAGACTTCTTCTGCACAAATTCTGTGTAAGGCACGGGCATATGGACCGTAAGATGCACCAAGCATATCCGTTTGGGTGATAATAGCCGCTCCGTCCACTAACCAGCCAATCAGCCCTGCATCTCCCCATGATTTAGCTTCCATATGGAAAACATTATGAAACTTTAAATTCCCTGTAAAAAGATCCTGCATCAGATCGTCCCGCTTTTTGCCATACGGTTTCAATAAATCTTCCGCAACACGAAGCAATAATTGTCCGTGTCCCATTTCGTCTTGTACCTTCGCCATAATCCCGAGCTTTCGGTGCAAAGTGGGAGCTTTAGGTACCCATTCCTTTTCAGGAAGTGCACCCATAATTTCGCTCATGCCATGCATAGAAATCAATTTGATTAATGTATTCCGATATTCATCTGGCATCCAATCATCGGCTTCAATTTTATCTCCCGCTTCGATTCTAGCCATAAATTGCTCCAGCTTTTCCTGTTCTGTTGTTTCATTTAAAAGAACGCTCATTTCAAATCCCCCTTTTCTTAAAATCTATATAACGTTAATTTAACGTAATTATATTTTATGGTTATATTAAAAGCAAGAATATTGCGTCATTTTTTTAAAATAAAAAAAAATGGGTAATACTCTTTAAACCGTGACGATTACACTTAAATCAATCAATTTTAAATTAAGATATGTGTATTGCAGTTGGTGCAGCCGTACCAGAATTTTTGATTACAATGACAAGGGAACGGCATTTGTTCTTCTTGATAAAAACCATTCCCTTCTGTGATAATGACAGATTCTTTATACGCTGATCAAATCACTTTTTCGCTTATCGACAATACGAATGGCTTTTCCTTCAGAACGCGGAATGCCTTTTGGAATGTTGACAACAATATCCATCGTGACTAGACATGTGTTTTTCATATGATGCTGGACCTTCTTCTTCAATTTTTGAACATTGACATGCGTTAAGTCTCCATCAATCCCAGAGTAGAAATCGCTTTCAATTTCAACATGCAATTCAACACTGTCCATTGCACCTTTCTTAACAAGGTGAATCTGATAATGAGGAACAAGTCCCTCCACTTGCAACAATGCCCGTTCAATTTCCGAAGGGAAAACATTGACACCTCTGACAATGATCATGTCATCTGTTCGGCCTTTTACTCTGGACATTCTTGTTGTCGTACGTCCGCATTTACACTTTTCTCGCGTAATAGAGGCAAGATCCCCTGTTCGATAACGAATAATTGGCAGCGCTTCCTTCGTTAAGCTAGTAAAAACAATTTCTCCAACTTCTCCATCTGCAACCGGTTCAAGTGTATCTGGATTAATAACTTCAACCAAGAAGTGATCATCTGCGATATGTAGTCCATCCTGTGCTTCATGACACTCTATCGCAACACCTGGTCCCATAACTTCACTTAGGCCGTAAATATCAACCGCTTTCAAATTTAGTTTCTTTTCAAGCGTCGCTCTCATTTCTTCCGACCAAGGCTCAGCCCCAAAAATACCATATTCGATTCCAAATCCAGCAGGGTTCATCCCCATTTCTTCCATCTTTTCAACAATATTTAGAATATAAGATGGTGTTCCACAAATACCCCTCGGTTTCAAATCATTAATAAGTGTAATTTGTCTATCTGTATTTCCCCCCGAAATTGGTAATGTTGCTGCGCCTAACTTTTCAGCTCCGTTATGAAGACCAATCCCGCCTGTAAACAATCCATAGCCGTAGGCATTATGAAAAATATCTGATTTGCGTCCGCCAGCAGCGACAATTGCACGGGCAACAATCACTGACCAATTTTCAATATCATTTTTTGTATATCCTACAATGGTCGGCTTTCCACTCGTTCCCGATGATCCATGAATGCGGACTACCTCATCCATGGGAACCGCAAATAAACCAAATGGGTATTGCTCACGAAAATTCTGTTTTTTGGTGAATGGAAGCTTTGTCACATCGCTTAACTGTTGAATATCTTCTGGCGTAATGCCCAGTTCATCAAATTTCTCTTTGTAAAATGGTACATTCTCAAATACATTTCTAACCGTTTTTTGAAGACGTGCAAGCTGCAAACTTTCCATTTCAAATCGGGCCATAGTTTCGATTTCTGGATTGTACATTGTTTCAGTCCCCCTCATTGTTTTTCATTTTGCAAAATATTACATAACGGAATTACAACGAAAATAAAAAAACTAGTAATATAGTTTTCAGATTAATACGACATTTCCACGTTGTCAATAGTGATAACTAGGAATTTTGATAGAAAATAGAAAATTTTTTTAATATTTTAATTTACTTAATTTTCTGTTTATGCTAATTTTAACGAGAGTGATATATATCACTTTTTAATACCATCGTTCTAAAATCGTATTATAAAAGGGGAGGTTATTATGGAATCACCAGTAAAAAGAAGTTACTTAACCGAAGAACATGTCGAAAAGAAGCCCTATGATCAATTGGTTGAAACCGAAGATTTTAAGGGTTTACTTCAAAAGAAAAAGGCATTTATCATCCCAGTCTCTACTTTCTTCCTTGCGTTTTACTTTGTCCTGCCTGTTTTAGCTGCTTATACAGATGTATTAAAAGGAGAAGCATTTCTCGATATAACATGGGCGTGGGTTTATGCACTTCTTCAATTCGTTGTGGTTTGGATCGGTGGAATTGTCTACCTTAAGAAATCAGAGAAGTATGACAAAATGGCCCAAAATATTTTAACTAAATACCAGAAGGAGCTTCGCGGATGAGCACATTATCTCTTATACTTTTTTTAGGCATTATATTATTAACGCTTACAATAACATATTATTCTTCTAAAAAAACGAAAAACGCGAGCGACTTTTATACAGCTGGCGGAGGTTTGACGGCATGGCAAAATGGATTGGCTGTGGCTGGCGACTTTATGTCTGCCGCTTCTTTTCTTGGAATTACAGGGGCTATTGCGCTGATTGGTTTCGATGGATTTTATATGAGCATTGGCAATCTTGTCGCGTTCCTCGTCTTATTGTACTTTGTTTCAGAGCCGCTTCGTAATCTTGGGAAATACACGTTAGCGGATATGATCTCTGCTCGCTTTATGTCCAAAAAGGTACGTGGGATCGCCGCAGCGAACACTCTTGTCATTTCAATTTTTTATATGATTGCTCAACTTGTCGGTGCGGGTGGATTGATTAAACTTCTACTCGGAATCGATTACGGTCTTTCCGTTCTTCTTGTAGGTGTATTAATGACAATTTATGTTATTTTCGGTGGAATGCGGGCGACAAGCTGGGTACAAATAACTAAAGCCGTTCTTTTGCTGGGCGGTTCTACTATATTGACGTTTATAGTATTTTCCCGCTTTAACTTTAACATCGCAGAAATGTTCCGCCACGTTCAGACAGCTACACCTCTTGGTAATGACTTTTTAAATCCAGGAAATAAATACACGAATGGGCTCGATATGATTTCACTTAATATGTCACTTGTCCTTGGCGCAGCAGGACTTCCGCATTTACTTGTCCGCTTCTTTACGGTAAAAGATGCGGCGACGGCACGAAAATCTGTTGTATATTCAACATGGTTTATTGGCGCCTTTTTTATTATGACGATTTTCCTAGGGTTCGGTGCTGCTTCATTCGTTGGTTTTGACCGGATTGTTGAAGCTAACCCTGCTGGAAACATGGCTGCACCGCTACTCGCATTAACCGTCGGCGGAGAATTTTTGTTCGCTTTTGTTTCAGCTGTCGCATTTGCCACTATTCTGGCGGTAGTATCCGGTCTTGTTTTAACGTCAGCATCTGCCTTCGCTCATGACATTTATGGAGAAATTATTAAAGACGGGAAAATGACCGAAAAGCAGCAAGTTTTTGTAGCACGTATGGCGTCAGTTAGTGTAGCGGCTATTTCAATCGTGCTAGCCTTGTTCGCACAGTCGCTGAACGTTGCTTTCCTTTCGGTACTTGCATTAGGTATCGCAGCCAGCGCTAACTTGCCGGTTATTCTTTGCACAATTTACTGGAAACGATTTAATGCAAACGGTGCTATCACCGGCATGTTGTTTGGTTTAATCAGCTCTCTTGTTTTAGTTTTGCTTAGTCCGAATGTATGGAATCCGCAGCCTGGAATGGGTATTTTCACAGGAGACCCTATTTTCACAATGAGTAACCCGACCATTTTTACCGTACCAATAGGGTTTATAGGTGCCTATTTAGGTACAGTGTTGTCTAAATCAAAAGAAAACGAAAATAAATTCGCAGAGGTATTGTTTAAATCAAACACTGGATATGGCATAAGCTCTGCAAAAGATCATTAAGTAAAGGAGAATACCATGACAATTGAATTAGATGATCAGACTATTCACGATTTACATTACGATGAAATTAAACAAGTTCTAAAAGACGAACCCTTTGCAGCTTTTCTTGGCATGAAGTTGACAAATCTCGGACCTGGTACAGCGGAAGCTGAATTAGTTCCGGACGACCGCATGCTTAATGCACATGGAACTGTTCACGGGGCAATTATCTTTTCACTTGCAGATTACGTATTTGCCGCAGCGAGCAACTCTTATGGCAAAACAGCAGTGGGTGTCACAACAAATGTTAATTTTATATCCGCTGGCAAACGTGGCAGGACTCTAACTGCAAATGCAAAAGAAATAAAGAAAAATCACAAACTCGCTTGGTACAAAATCAATGTCCAAAGTGAAAATGAACTAATCGCGACAATGGAAGCGATGGTTTACAGAAAGAGTCATTATTTTGTAAAACAGGATAAATAAAGATTATATACGAAAAAGAATCCTAATCGGATACTCGATTAGGATTCTTCTTATGATTACTTTTCTCTTTCCTCTATGTAATACTCTTCATGTCCATTCCTTCTACAAACTCTACAAAGGCTTTCACAATATTTAACTGTAAAGATTCCTCATGGTAGAACATCCAAGTCTTACGTATGATTTTCTCTCCATCTTTTGTTCTAATCTCAAATTTGTGGATATTATCCAAATCATTTATTAACAAGCTTGGCAAGATTGCGTAACCTAACCCATTCTCAACCATCTTTTTGCATGTGTCAGCTTTATCGACATTGATGCTGACCAATGGCGGCTGGGAATAGTTTTCAGTCCACCAATTATCCACTAAGGTTTTTAGTAATGGATCAGTGTGATAATCAATTCTCGATAAAGCGGGGAGGTCACGGATATCGATTTCTTCTTTTGATGCAATACAAATGCTTTCTTTAAAGAGCAGTTTCTTTTGATCTTGCCAGCTATAATCTCCTCTTACAAAGCCAATATGTACATCTTGATTGTGCATTAAATGAGTAATATGGCTGCTTAATCCTGTTGTTACCTTGAACTCAACATCTGGGTATTGATCTTTGAAGAGTTTTAATAGCCCAGGAAGTTTATAATCAGTAAAGAAATTTGAAACACCTAATCTCAATATTCCGGAAATTTTATCCTCCATATTCAGAACCGTTTCTTTTATCTTTTGGAAACGCAATATCATTTCATGTGCACTTTTTGCGAGATATTCGCCCTGCGAGGTAAATTGGACTCCGCGCCGGCCTCTGATAACGATTCGGACTCCAAAATGTTTCTCCATCGCTTTCAAACGATTCGTCAAAGCCGGCTGAGAAATATACAATATTTTAGCTGTATTTGTTATATTTTTCTCTTGATAAAGGGTCTGCAAAACCATCCAGTCTCTTTCGTCCAATATTTACACCTCTAAATTAGAAATAACTTTTCATTATGGTTAAACATATTATTCGATATTTTAATTATTGCTATGATTATACTATATTTATAATACGGAAGCTCAAATAGCAGCGAATTATATTTTCATTGAAAGAAGGCAGGGAAATTTGAAAAGAAACAACACTTTTTTTCGTAGTGTTTCGTTTATAGCAATAAGCAGCTTAGGCGGATTTTTACTCACGTTGACAGGTCTCTCCCTTGGATGGATGATTGGTACATTTCTGGCAGCTGCCTTACTATCCTTTTTGAGGCCCTCACTACTAAGGAGTAATGCCTATCAAAAAGGTGTTCCAAAATACTGGTTGTATATAGGACAGTGTATTTTAGGTATTGAATTGGGTCAGAAAATAAACTTGTCTTTTTTGCACATTTTTAAAGAATATTGGATGACCATTATTCTCATGCTACTTCTATCAATCTTTTTTTCTTTACTTGCTGGATTCCTACTTTGGAAATATAGTAAAACTGATATGCTTACTAGCTTTTTTGGAACGGCCCCTGGCGGATTATCCGCCATGCCGGGGATTGCGGAAGAGGTCGGAGCGAATACGGCTGTCGTAAGCATTATTCAAACCATGCGTGTTTTTTTAGTTATACTTATTATTCCTATTAGTGTCTCCTTATGGGCTCGTAATCCGGTAGATCACGTCACCATTCCTGCACAGACTGTCTCTCCCTTTGAATTGGAGAAGCTGCAATGGACTTTAGTGTTAGTTGGAATTGCATATGGGGGGTACCACTTGGGCAAGTATTTAAAATTTCCTGCTCCATGGTTGATTGGAAGTATGGTGGCGGTTGCTATTGTCCAATCGTTCGGTTCTTTGTATATAGGTCATGATATGGTTTCATGGTGGCCGCATGTGGTAATCACTTTATCACAAATTTTTATTGCGGCAAGTATTGGTTCCCGTTTTCATAAAAGCATGTTTATCGGATTAAAGCAGACGATATTTGTCGCCCTTTTAAGTACGATTGGCCTTATTTTTTCCATGATTATGTGCGCCATTTTTGTTTCAAAAGTAACGGGAATCGCACTTATTACCTCTGTTCTTGCATTTGCTCCAGGCGGTATTGCTGAAATGACAACAACTTCTGTTGTGCTAAATGCAGATTCTACATTTGTCATAGTAGTGCAAGTACTTCGAATCATGATTGTGTGTGTTATATTACCGCCATTTTTCAGGCTGTTAAATTATTGGGAACATAAAAAGCATCTATCTTCTCAACCTTCAGCTTAATTGAATAAAATCACTATTGTTCAGATAATAGTAAAAAGGGGAATCAAGATATGTCCAATCTACAAGAAAACGGAGCAGGTATATTCTGTGATCCGAGCGATAAAAATACAGAAAAATTAGCATTTATAATGAAGGAAATTATTCAATCCTCTGGATATCAAAAAGAAGATATTATCTTTCTCTGCATTGGTTCAGACCGCTCTGTAGGAGATTCATTGGGCCCTTTAGTTGGGACGATGCTTAAAGAGAATCAGGTACCTTACCGTATCTACGGTACTTTGGAAAAGCCAGTTCATGCATTTAATTTAAAAGAAACATTAAAAGAAATTAAAAAGGAATTTAAAAAGCCGCTTATTTTTAGTGTGGATGCCAGTTTAGGCGATCAAAATCAAGTGGGTTATGTTTTCTTGAAAGAAGGACCTCTTGTTCCGGGGAAAGCCCTAAAAAAGGTATTGCCGGAAGTAGGAGACTATCATATTATAGGGATGGTAAATTATATAGATCCATTACCAGCTATGCAATTTTTAAATGATACTCGTCTATTCACAGTTATGAACCTTGCAAAAACAATCGTAAAGATTATTACTCAAGCAACCAACGAGAGTCAAGGAACCTCTTAAAAAAGTGAGGCTGTCCCAAAAGCCATTTAAGAATTGGTATTTGGAACAGCCCTGTTTCTATTAAGGTGAGATAATTAAAATAGAGTGATAGCCCCTGTCAGGATAGCGACAAGGATAAGAATTACTGAACAAAAAAGAGCCCATTTAAATGCATACTTCTGTAGTTCCCCGATGTCTTTATTGACCATTCCCACTAATAAAAGAGTCGAAGCCACGAGTGGACTTAAAAAATGTACAGGCTGTCCCATTACAGAAGCTCTGGCAATTTCTAAAGGACTCACTCCATAAGCTGTTCCTGCTTCAGCAAGAATCGGTAAAACGCCAAAGTAATAAGCGTCATTGGATAAAACGAATGTAAATGGCATGCTAGTCAAGGCAACGACTACCGGAAAAAAGGTGCCTAAAGAATCCGGAATGATGGCCACTAATGAATTTGCGATGGCATCGACCATTTTTGTGCCGGAAAAAATTCCAGTGAAAATACCGGCCGCAAATACTAATGTAACAACCGTTATAGCGTTTGCAGAATGTGCCACAATCCGCTCCCTTTGCTGCTCTAAATTTGGGTAATTAATAACTGAAGCAATAACAAATCCGATTAGAAACAAAACGGGTACCGGTATTAAACCCATTACAAGAACGACCATGATCGTAAGCGTTAAAAGAAGATTGACCCATATTAATTTGGGACGCTTTAAATCCGCTTGTATGGCGGCAGCAACTGCAGCTTCACCAAGAGCGGTGCTCATTCTAGGAGCATTATTGATTTGGACAACTCCAACCCTCTTACGTTCTTTTTTCCCAAGTACATAAGCGGTAAAAAGTATAGATGCCATTCCTGCAAGCAGTGTTGGAATAATTGGAATAAAGAATTCATTTGCATCTAGACCAAGAGATGCTATCGCTCTTGTAGCGGGTCCTCCCCAAGGCGTCATTCCACTCATAATACTGACAGAAAGCATAGAAATGGTGGCTAGAATAAGAGGATTCATACCAAGTCGCAAGTAAAGCGGCAGCATGGCAGAGATGGTAATCATATGAGTTGTTGTACCATCACCATCTAAAGCAACAGTCATTGCGATCACTGCAGTTCCTATCGCTATTTTAACTGGGTCCCCTTTTACAATTTTCAACATCGTTTTAATAAGTGGATCAAATAATCCGGCGTCAATTAGAACTCCAAAAAACAGGATAGCGAACAATAACAAAGCAGCTGAAGGTGCAACAACCTTTAATCCCTCATACATCATTTCCCCAAGTTTAGAACTAAATCCACCAATGATGGCAAAGGCTATCGGTACGATCGTAAGGGCAGTAACCGGGGATAAGCGTTTGGACATAATTAAGTAAGTAAACACAACTACCATTGAAATTCCCAAAAAAGTAAGAATATTAATCTCCCTCCTAATAAAAAGAAATCGCTTACAAATAAATAAGCATAAAATATTTTTCCATTACCTTGCTCCCTTTTCTCTTTTTTAGAATAATTTAAATATTAAAATAAGTAAAATAGAAGTTTTTTAACATTTTTATATAAAAAAACTTATAATCCCTTTTACCGAACAAAAGCACAATAAAGATCGTCAAGATCTCATTGTGCTTTTTCATTAAAGATTAGGATTACTATTTAAAAAATCAATAAAATTTTTTACTGAAGATAGTTTTAAAGACTCCTCGTTATACATCAACCATGTATTTCTTAATACAGGTTCTCCATTCTTATAAGATAACCCATATGTAAACAGGTTATCTGATGGCTGCATACATATTTCTGGTAAGATAGAAACGCCAAGACCATTTTTAACCATTTCCTTACAGGTCTCCTGCCGATCCGTTTCCATAGTAACTAATGGAGGTTCAGAAAATCTATCATGCCACCAGCCATTCATTAAACCTTTCAATGAGCTGTCTGTTTTATAATTTATGAATGGAAGATTTGGCAGGTTCTCCAGATCCACCTCAGTTTTTGAAATTAAACAAAGTCTTTCCTTGTGCAGCAATGTTTTAATTCCATACCATTCGTAATTTCCCCGTAATATTCCTAATTGAACACTAGCAGAATCAAGAAGATTCATGATTTCGGTACTCCATCCTGTATTGACATTAAATTGTACAAGTGGATATTTTATTGAAAACTGTTTAAGTATTTTAGGAAGTTTATATTGAGCAAAATTACTAGAAACGCCCAAACGCAGCGTGCCTCTTACTTCATTTTGCATATTTAACATGTAATCTTTCGTCTTTTGGAGTTTTTTAATCATTTCTTCCGCATAACCCGCTAAATGTGTACCTTCAGAAGTAAACTCAATACCTCCTTTTATTTTAAAAAATATACTCGTCCCAAATTCTTTTTCTAAATTCTTAAGCCGGTATGTTAACGCTGGTTGCGAAATGTATAATCGCTCTGCGGCACGGCTAATATTTTTTTCCTCATACAATACCCTTAACGCGGCCCAGTCTTTTTCGTCCAATTTATTCGCCACCTGTTTTGGATTATAATTTTTTTTTTACTTTTCTTTAAAAAAATATGTATTTTACTTATGATTGAACCTATCATACTATATTTTCAAAGGAACTGGTAGTGGTAAAACAATTTATATAAAGGTGGTTAATACAATGAAGGTACCCGTGGTTTTGATGCGTGGCGGAACAAGTAAAGGGGTTTTTCTCAATTTTGAACATTTGCCCTTGAATCGTTCGCATTGGGAAGACTTTTTACTCGATATAATGGGTAGTCCGGATCACAGACAGATTGATGGTCTTGGCGGGGCAAATTCGTTGACTAGTAAGGCAGCAATAATCAAAAAGTCGGATTCGCAAGAATTTGATGTGGAGTACACATTTGCTCAAATAAGCATTGATAATCAAATGGTTGATTTTAAAGGGAATTGCGGTAATATATCATCTGCGGTAGGGCCATACGCAATTGAGCAAGGATTAGTTCCAGTAAAGGAACCAGTCACAACGGTAAGAATTTTCAACACTAATACACAAAAATTAATAATAGCAGAAGTAGAAATTGAAAATGGCAAAGTAAAAACGGAAGGAAGCTGTTCCATTCCAGGCGTGCCTGGTACAGGCTCACCTATCTATCTTACTTTTAATCGTGCTGAAGGAGCTGTTACAGGAAAGCTCTTTCCAACTGGTAATCCAATTGACATGATTAAAACAAGGAATCGACTTTTTCCTGTTTCTATTGTTGATGCCGCAAACCCACTTGTGTTTGTTAGGGCTCAAGATATAGGTCTGACTGGAAGTGAATTACCTGCTGACTATACACAGGAAAAGTTAATTGAACTGGAAGAAATTCGTTCAATTGCGGCTGAAATGTGCGGTTTCGCTGATAGAAAATCCGCAACGCTTCTATCTCCTGCTGTACCGAAAATGGCCATTATTTCACCGCCAATGGATTACGTCGATATGACCGGAATAGAGAGAAAAGCGGAAGAAATGGATTTGATGATTAGAATGATGTCAATGCAAAAGCCCCATCAGGCTCTTGCAATCACAGGGGCCATTTGTGCAACTACAGGAGCCTTCTTACAGGAAACGATTCTTTCAGAAATGGTGAACATTAAACAGGAAGTTTTTCGATTAGCTCACCCAGCAGGAATTATGGAAACGAAAGTGGACTTCCTGGCAGGCCACATTCGAGCCATTAAAGTGGTCCGTACCGCGAGAACCATTTTAGAGGGCTATGTGTATATGAAAAGAAATTATGAGATTTCCTATCAATTTGCTTGATTAAACTTTTCTGATATTCACAGCACATCAAATCTATTTTAATTGGAGGCTTTTAAATGTGGATCATAACTCTTTATTTAAAAGGAAATATTAAAATGTTTGAATTTGACAAAAAAGAGGATGCTACCGAAGCTTTTAAAAATATTCAAGGCGCCAAAATTCTTACTGAAATTGTATACTTTAATGACCCATGTTTTGTATAAATGGATTTTTGGGGACAATCCTTGGTAAAAAAAATGACGTGTGAAATTCACACGTCATTTCGTATTCCATTTAAAGAGAAAAGCACAAGAAAACAGTTCCATTTTATTCATGTACTAATTTTATTCTTTGGCCAGGTTTAAGATAGGAAAGAAGCACGATGTCTTCCTCGACCACTCTTCCTACGACATTGACACGCTCATCTGCCGGCAAGTCACAAAGAGCGATTTGAACCTCACCGCGGTACCGTCCATAGCGGTCATTGTCCATGGTAATCGAACCAACCACTCGATCCGAAGTATTTTCAGGAATCACAGGATCCGCACTTCTTGTATCCATAAACCTTAGAACATCACGGGAAAAATCAGGGCGGAGCTTGAATTCCCCTTCCTGAAACCCTTCGACTCGAATCTCAACACAGCCATGATCAACATCGATTAATTTTCGAAGAAGCACGGCACTTACCTCTGGATCACCGATATAAACATCCTCAACCCCAAAATGGAACAATTCCAACGCCGCCACAAATGGGTCCATTTGACGATGCTCCTCAAGTGTTGGCAGCCCTTCAAACAACGGACCGCGTTTTTCTCCATCACCGGGAATATAAGCACTCACCGGAATTCCATACTTCCCAAAAAGTTCATTTTGTCTCTCAAAAAACAAATCAGATAATCCGGTCTCAACTCTTGGATAGAAATTATGCCAAGCCAATAGCTGATCCGCTTTTAATCCTGCATCCAAAAGTGCACGCACATCATCCTCAAATAAAATGCTGGCATTCAGTGCTAGCTTATATTCAGCCGCCAGCTTTAAGATCAACTCCCGCTCAAAAAAGTCATCAAGTCTAAGACCGCTGACCCCAAGTGATTTCAACCCAAACAAGCTATCTAATCCCAAGTGACCAGGCGTTTTTAACGACACATCTGCATAAACCTCTATGCCTGCTTCCTTCGCACACTGAAGCAGTGCCATCGCGCGACCCGCTAAATCTCCAGATTCTTCTGGAATGTGAAGCGAGGTAAACGCCCGCTTCACACCCATTTTTCCAGCCATTGTAATCCGTTCTTCTGCTAAAGGATCATTTAAATAGAAGGAAATTCCGATCAATCAAATTCACCAGCCATCTCATCTTTGAAACCGAATAGATATGTGAACAGGAATCCTGCTGCATAGGCAATTAATACCCCTACTAAATAAAGGAGAACTTGGCCAGTAACCACTAGGAACGCAAGTGGTAAACCAGATACTCCGATTGCAACTGTTGCAATACCAAACGCTGCTTGGAACGCACCGCCGACACCGGCACCTAAACATGCTGTTAAGAACGGACGGCCTAAAGGAAGAGTTACACCGAAAATTAACGGCTCACCGATACCAAGAATACCAGCTGGCAGACCGCCGCCAATGGCTCTTTTTAAGCGAGTTTTCTTTGTTTTTAGGTAGATGGCAAACGCAGCACCCACTTGACCTGCTCCACCCATTGCCAGGATTGGAAGTAGCGGATCATCACCAATGGTGTTAATTAACTCTAAGTGAATTGGAGTTAAACCTTGGTGTAAACCAGTTACAACAAGCGGAAGGAATGTTGCACCTAGGACGAAGCCGGCAACCACACCGCCCATATCTAGTAATGATGTTAAACCTTTTGTGATAATATCTGAAACGAATCCACCAAGCGGCATAAAAACAAGATAAGTAACAATACCAGTAACCAATAAAGCCACAGTTGGTGTAATAAAAAGATCAAGACTTGTTGGAACAAACTTACGTACTCGCTGCTCAACTAACGCGATAAAGATGGCTGCAAACAGAACCCCAATTAAACCACCGCGACCAGGAAGCAAATCTTCGCCAAACAAATGAATACCTGCAACAGCCGGGTTAATAATTAAGATACCGGCAATCGCACCCAATGCTGGTGAACCGCCAAATTCTTTGGCTGCATTTGTACCAACTAATATTCCTAGATAACCAAATAATCCGCTGCCAATGACAGAAAGAATCGTTGCTAGCTGTGAATCAGCTGCTAACCAGCCTGCTTGAACTATTGCTTTGGTAATCCCGGTAATTAAACCTGATGCCACGAGGGCTGGAATTAATGGAATGAAAATTCCTGCGATTTTACGTAAAAACATCTTAAATGGTGTTGCGTTCTTCTTATTGATTTCTGCTTTTGTGCTGGCTGCTTTTTCTTTTAAGTTAATGCCGCCTGCTGCATCGATCAACTTGCCAAACTCTTCGGTTACTTTGTTTACTTTTCCAGGTCCAAGAATGATTTGAAGCGTTTCTTCCTCTACCACTCCCATAACTCCGTCTATTTTCTTAAGTGCCGCCTTATTGACAATCGACTCATCCTTCGGTGTAACGCGAAGTCTTGTCATACAATGTGTATAGTTGCCAATGTTAGTGGAGCCGCCTAATTGTTCAAGGATTTTTTCTGCTAATTGTCTATTTTCTCCAGCCATGAATTTCCCCTTCTCTCTGTTGTATTTTTAAACTTTGAATCACGTGAATCTATTTCCCCATTCAAAAAGGTATAAATAGTGTTCACATCACCCCCTGAAAGGTTAGTTGCTTTCTTTAATAAACCGAATCGCCTCTCTTGTTTGATCAATCGCTTGAATCGTTTGCTCATACTGAACGGTTGCCATGGATAAAAACAAAATATCCATCATGTATAACTGAGCTAGACGTGACGATGTCGCGGCACTTCGAAATGCTGCCTCTCCGGAATAAGAGGTATACAGTTTAATATCAGCTAAAGATGCGACCGAAGACTGTCCATATTTAGTCAGACTAATTGTCTTTACGCCGCGCTCTTTCGCCAGTGCCATCACTTTTACAACCTCTGCTGTTTCTCCAGAATGAGAGATAGCAAAAACGACATCATCCTTTCCCGCGTTGGCAATCAATGTTGCAACAAGGTGTGTATCTGTAAAAGCGGTTGCATTTTTTTGAATCCGCAGGAACTTCTGCTGCGCATCCTTTGCAATAATATTAGATGCGCCAATTCCAAAAAAATGGACATTCTGAGCATGGAGCAGAGTTTGAACCCCCCGCTCCAATTCCTCATAATTGATAATCTCCTCAGAATCGCGGATGCTCTGAATACTATTGCTGGTTGTCTTTTGGACGATGGAATAATACGATTCACCTGGTTCAATATCACGGTACCCTTGTTCTGCCTTGGGTTTCACTAAATCTCCCGCAATTCTAACCTTTAAATCTTGAAAACCATTTAAGCCAAGTGACTTGCATAAGCGAATGACTGCAGCTCCGCTGGTTTTCGCTTGGGTCCCGATATCATTTACCGTACTGTTTAAAATACTTCGTGGATTTTCAAGAATATATTGTGCAATTTTTCGCTCGGAAGCCGGAAGCTGATCCAGCATATTTTGAAGCATTGTTAATCCGCCTGCTGCCACACACATTACCACCTTTACCTCATCATTTTTTCTGGATTGCCATTTTTACATATCCATTTGCTGCTGCTAGTAATTCTTCTGCCTGCTGTTTTGTTGATTCCGTCATAATCATAACAATCGCTGTTTTTACTTGAAGATCTGATTTTTCTAAAGTCTCTAACGCTGCTTCATAGGAAACGCCAGTAATTTTACCGATAATCCCAATCGCGCGTTCCTTTAACTTTAAGTTGCTCACTTTCACATCAACCATTAAATTTTCATAGGCTTTTCCTAAAAGAATCATTGATGATGTAGAGATCATGTTCAAAATCATTTTATGAGCAGTTCCTGATTTCAAACGGGTTGAGCCCGTTAGAACCTCTGGACCGACAATAACCTCGATTGCTTGGTCAGCTTCTTTACTAATCGCGGCATTTTTATTACACGAAAGCGCGACGGTTTTTGCTCCAATGCTGCGTGCATAGCGAAGGGCACCAATCACATAAGGTGTTCGTCCGCTGGCAGCAATGCCAATCACAGTGTCATGTTCAGTCAGTTCCAATTGCTTTAAGTCATTCACACCGAGTTCAGGATCATCTTCCGCTCCTTCAACGGCTTTCAAAAAGGCGCCTTCTCCTCCAGCCATAAGACCTACCACCATTTCAGGTTCGGTGCTGAAAGTAGGCGGACATTCAACTGCGTCCAGTACACCTAATCTGCCGCTCGTACCGGCACCTAAATAAATCAGTCGGCCGCCGTTTTTAAAGGATTCAAATACAAACTGAACCGCTGCCTCTACTTCCGGTAAAACTTCTTTGACAGCCAGTGCTACCAATTGATCTTGTTCGTTCATGATTCGTAATATATCGATGGCCTCGGCCGTATCAATCTGCATCGTTTCTTGATTTCGGGACTCGGTCGTTAGTAATTCGAGATTTTCTTCGATCATTTCCTTATCCTCCTGTTTGATTTCTAGCTGTAAGCGATTTCTACAACCTCATTATAACGCCATTGAAATAATAATTCAATAACTATATTAAAATTTTAAAATATCATTTCAAAAATCTATTTTAAAAGCTCGGTTAAAGACAGATGAATTTTTTTCTCACGGAAATGGCTTATTAGGGACTAAACACAATGAGATCTAGTCTGATTTGTCTTTCATCGTCTTTTTTTCCGTTGTGCTGTGGTAGTCAACTATGAAATTTAACAAAGCTCTTATAATAAATAACGTCGAATCGCCTGTGCAACCCCCGCTTCCTGATTATTTCCCGTCACCTGATCGGCCAGTGCCTTAACTTCAGCTGGTGCATTGCCCATCGCAATTCCAAGTCCTGCTGCTTTAAGCATCAAAGAATCATTATAATTATCTCCAATCGCTGCGATTTGGGAGATAGGGATGTTGTATTTCTCACTAAGCTTTAAAAGTGATGAAGCTTTGCTTACTCCTGATGGTGAAATCTCTAAATTTAAAAAGTTGAGACTGCTGCTAACCTCCATCCCGCCAATCTGTTCACCAATAACCTTAGAAAAATCAGCAAGTCTCCCCTCTTCATCAAAAACCGCAATTTTTGTGATATCTGGTTGGTTACACTTCATGTATCGATAAAAATCATCCACGATTTTCACCTGACATTGACCGCGAAAAATTTCTAAGTCCGCTGCTCTGCTCCCTGTTTTTTCAAGGGAAGGAATATTATTTTCAATCCAGTTCTTGTTCCATTTCGTTTCTTTTGGAACGAGTAATGTATCTCCTTCGTAAAAATGAGCGTAGAATCCTTCACCCTCACATAATTCCCAGAAACTCAATAAGCGGTCGTGATCAAAAATTGCCTGTTCACTGTTCTCTCCATTTTCATCCAGAATGATCGCCCCATTATAAGCGATGATTGGTTCTCCTTTCAGACCAATGGTATTGGCAATCCACCGTGTTGAAAGGGGAGAACGCCCGCTGCAAATAACCACTCTTCCTCCATTTTTACGGTACTCATGAATCGCTTCAATGTTTTCCCTATCAATTTCTCTGTGTTCATTTAGTAATGTCCCGTCCAAATCGGTTGCTAATAATTTATATGCCAACTTACTCTCCCCTTTGCACTATTTTTTCAATATGTTTATAGTATTTATTAAAATATCATTTTAATCAATGGCAGGTGGTGCTGTACATGCTACATCCAGATCTAGCAGAGAAAATTGTCAGGGAAGTCCAGCGATTAATAACGGAAGAGATTATTGTGGTCAACACAGAGGGAATCATCATGGCCAGCACCAACACAGACCGCATCGGTACCTTCCATGAAGGGGCCTTAATTACTTCACAGCAGAAGAAAAAGCTGATTATCACCGAAAAAGATACCCCTCAACTAAAAGGGGTAAAATCCGGAATCAATCTCCCGATTTTTTTTCAGCATGAAGTCATTGGCGTTATTGGGATTACCGGTGACCCAAAAAGTGTCACCCCCTTTGGTGAAATCATCCGTAAGATGACGGAGCTATTAATCAGCGAAAATTATTATGGTGAACAGTTTGACTATCACTCCCGGGGGATGGAAACGTTCGTGCTTGAGTGGCTTCAGGCAAAAGAACCAAGTGCCGATTTGCTTGAAAGGGCTCGAGCTTTGACCATTAATCTTAAACTTAACCGTACTGCGGTCATTATCGAATTTGAACAAAGAAAACAACCATTATCAAGGGATATGTGGTCATCTATTTTGAATTCTTTCTCCATAAATAAAAACGATGTGGTCACAAGATCCGGAAACGAACGAATCATTTTGTTAATCGATTGCTCCGAGTCCCTGCAGCCAACGTCCATTAAACATCGACTAGAACAATTTCTTTTATTTATGAAAAATAACTTTGAGATATCAGCCTTTGCCGGCGTAGGTCAATGTGCAGCTTCGTCCAACCTGCACCAATCCTATGCGCAAGCCGAACGAGCATTGAAACTGGCAAGACGGAATCGAGGGATTATTTTTGATGAGGAATTAATCCTTGAAATGGTTACAGGGGAAATAACTCCAGAGATTAAAGCAGAATACATTCAAAGGAGTATTGCTCCGCTACTAACAGAAAACGACCTTCTCGAAACTTTAAAGGAGCTATTTAAACAAAATCATTCATTGAAAAACACGGCTCAGGCCTTACACATTCATATCAACACCCTCCATTATCGTTTAAAGAAAATCGAGGAGCTGACACATCTGAACCCAAACACGATTCATGATTTGTTCTGTTTGTATCTCGCGGTTTTATTTTTAGATGAAAAACCAAATTTTAAAAGAAAATAAGTTTAACTTTTGGATGTTTCTCCATAGCAGGCTTAGGCCTGTTTTTTTATACTTTAAATAGCATGAAAATAGTACGTAAATGGGGGAAATAGCATGCTCTCAAATGAGGTAAAAGACAAATTGATTTCGATTGTGACGGAAAAAAACTTCGATGATTCGAAAATCGAACGTTTAGTATATTCTTACGATGCCACTCCGAACTTCCAATCAATGCCTGATGCGGTGATTAGCCCACGCAATACGGAGGAAGTTTCGCAAATTTTGAAGATATGTAACCAATACGGAGTTCCGATTGTTCCGCGCGGTTCTGGAACGAACCTTTGTGCAGGAACTTGCCCAACGGAAGGCGGAATTGTCCTGCTTTTTAAACATATGAATAACATTCTTGAGATTGATGAAGAGAATCTCACGATTACTGTTCAGCCTGGTGTCATTACGCTTGATATGATTCAAGCAATTGAAGAAAAAGGGCTTTTCTATCCACCCGATCCAAGTTCGATGAAAATCTCTACCATCGGCGGCAATATCAATGAGAATTCAGGCGGCTTGCGTGGTCTTAAATATGGCGTAACCAGAGATTATGTCATCGGTCTTGAAGCCGTGCTGCCAAATGGCGATATCATTCGTACAGGCGGAAAGCTGGCAAAGGATGTAGCCGGGTATGATTTAACACGTTTGTTTGTCGGATCTGAAGGTACGCTAGGTGTCATTACCGAGGCGACCTTGAAGCTGATTCCAATGCCGGAAACACGTAAAACCATGCTCGCTCTTTATCAGGACCTATCCGCTGCTGCCCGCTCTGTTTCAAAAGTAATTGCTAATAAAATTATTCCGACCACCCTTGAGTTTTTGGATCAGGCGACCTTAAAGGTTGTCGAAGATTATGCCCAAATCGGGCTGCCAACAAATGTTCAAGCGGTTCTATTAATTGAACAAGATGGCCCGCCTGAAGTCGTTGAACGCGATATAGCAAAAATTGCAGAAGTCTGTAAGCAGGAAAATGCCGTATCGATTCAAATTGCCGCTACCGAAGAGGAAGCCATGGCGCTTAGAACGGCAAGACGTGCGGCACTTTCGGCAGTCGCTCGTTTAGCACCGACGACCATTTTAGAAGACGCAACCGTTCCTCGCTCCGAAATTGCCAATATGGTGAAAGCCATTAATGAAATAACGGAAAAATATCAGTTGACGATTTGTACCTTTGGTCACGCTGGCGACGGGAATCTCCACCCTACCTGTGCAACAGACGCAAGAAATCATGAAGAAATGGAACGCGTCGAAAAGGCATTTGCGGAGATTTTTGAAAAAGCGATTGAATTAGGCGGCACGATTACGGGGGAACACGGAGTCGGTGCAATGAAAGCACCGTACTTAGAGTGGAAGCTGAAAAAAGAAGGAATCGCCGCCATGATGGGGATTAAGCAAGCGTTTGATCCGAATAACATTATGAATCCTGGAAAAGTTTTCGCGAAAGACAGTAAGAAACGCGTGGTGATTACAAGATGACAACCTTACTTGAACAAGAAAAAATTCAACAACAATTCAAAGAGCGGATGAATGAAGATGAACTCTTAAACTGCATGCGCTGCGGCTTTTGTCTCCCAACCTGCCCAACGTATATTGAATCAGGTTATAAAGAATCCCACTCTCCTCGGGGTCGGATTGCGATGATGAAGGCTGTTGTCGATGGAATGGTTGAACCCGATGAAGATTTTGAGCGTTCACTCGAGCTCTGTCTTGGCTGCCGTGCCTGTGAACCGGTCTGCCCATCTGGTGTGAATTATGGGCATTTATTAGAGGAAGCAAGAGACATTATCAATCAGAACAAAAAACACTCTTTACCAGTTAAGGCGGTTAGAAAAACGGTGTTTGAAGGGTTATTTCCTCACCAAAACCGCATGCGCACGATGGTTGGTCTTCTTGGTTTCTATCAGCGTTCCGGGATTCAAACCCTTGCGCGCAAAACAGGCTATTTAGGGCTGCTGCCTGACAATTTAGCCACGATGGAAAAAGTACTTCCGAAGGTTCCAACGATGAAAGAAATGAAAAACCGGCCAGAGCACCTGCCAGCGATTCATGAGAAAGTGCATAAGGTGGCGTTTTTCAGCGGCTGTTTAATGGATACCATGTTTATGAAAACCAATGATGCCACCATGAAATTATTGCAATTAGCGGGCTGCGAGATTGTAATTCCGAAACAGCAAACCTGCTGCGGGGCCTTGCACGGGCATAGCGGTGAAAAAGATGCTGCGAAAGAACTTGCCAAGAAAAATATTGCGGCATTTGAAGATTTGGGCGTAGATTTTATTATTACGAATGCTGGCGGCTGCGGGGCTTTCCTTGTTGATTATGATCACCTATTGAAGGATGACCCTGTTTGGAAAGACCGTGCTGTTGCTTTTACGGCTAGAATAAAGGATATTTCTGAAATACTAGTCGCCGTTTCTTTTCATAAAAAAGTAACACTAGAGCTTCCTGCTCAGGTTATTACTTATCAGGATTCCTGTCATTTACGGAATGTGATGAAAACTGCTTCCGCCCCACGAACACTGTTGGCGGCGATCAAAGGCGTCCAGTTTAAAGAAATGAAAGAAGCCGATCGCTGCTGTGGGTCTGCTGGAATCTATAATATTGTCGAGTCCGAAATGTCGATGGTTATGCTGGATTATAAAATGGTTCAGGCAAAAGCAACAGATGCGACGACCATCGTTACTGCTAACCCAGGGTGCTTGCTGCAAATGCAGCTTGGGATTGAGCGTGAGAGCTTGTCTGATAAAATGCGGGCTGTTCATATTGTGGATTTACTGGCAGAGGCAGTGAAATAGCATTGATTTTTTAAAAAGTTTTACGATATATCTGCGTTAAATTTATTATATCTGCGTTAATTGGAATGTATCTGCGTTAATCGAATTATATCTGCGATGCCTATATTCAGCCCCAAAACAAAAGACGATTCGAGGGGGACGAATCGTCTTTTTTGTTACTGCTCGCTATGCGGTTACTTTTGCTTTATCAACTGTTTTGCGGATAAATGGAACCACCCAGCGGTCTAAACCATATTTTCCTGCGTTGAATCCTGCTGCTAAGATGATGAAGCCTAAGAAAATATCTGTTGGATTATGAGATACAGTTCCTGCTAGGAAGAAACTGAAGTTCATTACTAAACCAAAAAACATTGCTGCGGTTGTTAAGCAACCAAGTAGAAGTCCTAAACCGATTAATGTTTCGCCCCACGGAACGATGAAGTTGAACACGTCAATATTTGGCAGTGCAAAGCTTTCTAGGAAGTGAACGTACCAGCTATAAACCACGCTGCCATCTGGACCTTTTACTGGATTGGCTGCTGCTCCTTTTAGGAATCCAGAAGCGTCGAATCCGCCAGTAATTTTGTGAAAACCTGCTGTGAACCAAGAGTAGCCGAGGTATAAACGAATAATAGTTAAAATAGCTGCTGAGTATTTATTTTCTCTTAAAAAGTGGTTAAACATAAGTCATTCCGCCTTTCAAAATTTGTTTGCTCTTTATACTTACACTATATTGGATTTTTACAGTTATTAACATAGGTATAGTAATAAGTTCACAGTTTGTTTGAAATGATATGGCGGAAAGATGAACATACTTAATCTGGTATGAGTGTACGTCTTCGATTCAGGGGGCTTCCGCTTTATTGGAGCTTGTCTTGTCTGAATTGGACTGGTATTCTGACAGCTTGGCTTTTTTGTATCTGTCCAAATGGGGCATGCATTCTGACAGATTCCATTTTACTAGGAATCACTTTGTCCAAATGACACCTGCATTCTGACAAATTCCCCTTTTTTGAAGTTCTGTCAGTCCAAATGGTATCATGGCCAGCACGAATCGAGATCGAATAGGTACCTTCCATGAAGGTGCATTAATCACGCCAAAACAGAAGAAAAAGCTGATTATCACTGAAAATGAAACATCGCAATTAGGGGTAAAGTCCGGAATCAATCTCCCGATTTTTTTTTGCAGCATGATGTCATTAGCGTCATTGGGATTACTGATTTTAATAGTTATATAGTCTAGGTAATCGGTTTTAGGACAATCGTTCTTATATAATACCGATATAAAAGGGAATTCTTTTTTAGAAATTTATTTTATTTTTGTAGTTTTCCGTATGATTATGTAGTTTCTACTATAAAGTAAACTTATGTTTTTTAAGGAAATGTGAAAGCGCTTAATATTTTAGTTTTTAGTTAAGAAGGATCTTGAGAAAAGTAGATGAAGAAAACAAGAGTTCATATACCTTTCTACTATCCTGTTGATTTAATTTACGGAGGTGGGGATTTCCCAAAGATGATAACTTCAGCAATACAGAATTCGATTGGATGATTAGGGAAAGTCTCCAAGCTAACTATTTTAGACTAAGAGGTGTAAAAAATGAAAATGACAGATCTTGTTAATACTAATCAAGTGCAAAAGCCATATAATAATGAAAGTGAAACAATAGATTTATTAACTTCAACTCAATTGATTATAAAAGAGGCGGTTGAAAATTTAGGATATAACGATGAAGTATATGAGCTGCTCAAGGAACCACTTAGAACAATCACAGTACGTATCCCAGTTCGAATGGATGACGGTTCCATTAAAATTTTTACCGGTTACCGTTCGCAACATAACGATGCAGTAGGTCCGACAAAAGGTGGAGTACGTTTTCATCCTGAAGTCAATGAATCGGAGGTAAAAGCATTATCTATCTGGATGAGTTTAAAGTGCGGGATTGCAAATCTTCCTTACGGCGGTGGAAAAGGTGGTATTATTTGTGACCCAAGAAACATGTCGTTTAGGGAACTAGAGAGATTAAGTCGTGGATATGTTCGTGCTATCAGCCAAATTGTCGGTCCTACAAAAGACATTCCGGCACCTGATGTATATACAAACGCTCAAATTATGGCTTGGATGATGGATGAGTACAGTCGTCTTCGTGAATTTGATTCCCCTGGTTTTATTACAGGTAAGCCGCTTGTTTTAGGGGGATCACAAGGTCGTGAAACCGCAACAGCTCGCGGTGTGACAATTTGTATTGAAGAAGCTGTAAAGAAAAAAAACATTGAATTACAAGGTGCACGAATCGTGATTCAAGGCTTTGGAAATGCTGGAAGCTTTTTGGCCAAATTCATGCATGATGCTGGAGCAAAGGTGATTGGTATATCAGATGCACATGGCGCTCTATATGATCCAGAAGGGCTTGATATTGATTATTTACTTGATCGGCGTGATAGTTACGGTACAGTTACAACTTTATTTACAAATGTCATTACCAATCAAGAATTACTTGAGAAAGAATGTGACATTCTTGTGCCAGCTGCCATTTCCAACCAAATTACTGCGCAAAATGCTGGGCGTATTAAGGCAGCGATTGTTGTGGAGGCAGCAAACGGACCAACAACCCTTGAAGCGACAAAAATTTTGGATGAAAGAGGAGTCCTCCTTGTACCAGACATACTGGCAAGTACAGGTGGTGTCACCGTTTCTTACTTTGAATGGGTTCAAAATAATCAAGGATATTATTGGTCAGAGGATGAGGTTGCTGAAAAACTAAGAAACGTGATGATCGCTTCCTTTGAAGAGATTTATCAAACATCACAGACCCGTCATGTTGATATGCGTTTAGCAGCATATATGGTTGGTATAAGAAAACCGGCTGAAGCTTCGCGTTACCGGGGCTGGATATAATCTTAAACGATTTACCAAGTATGGCAGCAAAAACTATTACTTTAATCTTGTATTTTTTAAAATCGTTTTTTGATAGAATGCAAAAGTTGAAAATTCTTATGACATATTTAATTCGTCCTAATAGATAAAAAAAGATGGTAAAGGATATTGCTCCTTACCATCTTTTCTGCTTTATTTAATGTATCTTTAAAAAGCTGACGAGTTTTTCGTATTAATTTTGCCATTTCTTTTGTCATTTAAGCAGTTATTTTTGAAAAACCCCTCAAAACGGACCCCTTTACTAATTGATATAGGCTTTTAACTTTTTCGTCAATATGTGCCCAAACGAATAGTATGAGACCTTAGTTTAACTTTAATTAGGAAATGGATTTATTCTAAAGCAGTTTGTTTTTCTTCTGCCAACGCTAATATGCGCTCTTTTACTTGTTTCGCATTAACAAGCTTTTGCGAAACACCTGTTTCCATTGCTGCGTTAGCAACTGCTTCTGCTACATAAGCCGCTACTCTTCGGTCAAATGGATCTGGAATTACATAATCAGCGCAAAGATCTTCATCTGCAATTAATCCGGCAATCGCATAAACGGCTGCGAGTTTCATTTCTTCGTTGATTTCTTTGGCGTAAACGTCTAAAGCACCACGAAAAATACCGGGGAATGCAAGTACGTTATTGATCTGATTTGGAAGATCTGAACGACCTGTTCCAACTACGAGTGCTCCCGCTTCAATTGCTAATTGCGGCATGATTTCAGGCACCGGATTTGCCATCGCAAAAATGATCGAACTATGATTCATTGAACGAACCATTTCTTGCGTGACGACACCTGGGGCTGATACTCCCACAAACACATCTGCTCCCACAAGAGCATCTGCCAGAGTACCTTGTTTTAGTTCTCTATTGGTAATACGAGAAATTTCCTCTTTAAATGGATTCATTCCAAACGGGCGTCCTTCATAAATAATTCCTTTTGTATCACATAAAATAACGTCTTTTACACCCATATGCAGCAGCAACTTGACAATCGCTACGCCTGCAGATCCGGCACCATTTACGACAACACAAATCTCTCCTATTTTTTTGTTTGCTAGTTTCAAAGCATTGAGTAACCCAGCCGCTGTTACAATAGCTGTACCGTGCTGATCGTCATGGAAAACTGGAATATTACATATCTTTCGTAGCCGATCTTCAATTTCAAAACATTGCGGTGCAGCGATGTCTTCTAAGTTCACTCCGCCAAAAGTCGGTTCCAATAATTTAACGACTTCCACAATCCTGTCCGAATCTGTTGTACCTAAGCAAATCGGGAATGCATCCACATCTGCAAACAATTTGAATAACAAAGCTTTCCCTTCCATGACCGGCATGGAAGCTTGCGGGCCGATATTCCCAAGACCCAGTACGGCTGTTCCATCTGAAACAACGGCAACAAGATTCCCCTTCATCGTGTATTCATACGCTTTGCTTTCATCTTCATAAATTTCCAAGCACGGATCCGCTACCCCTGGAGAATAAGCGAGACTTAAATCTTTCGCATTACGTACTGGAACTTTTGAATGAACACCAAGCTTTCCACGATTTTCCTTGTGCATCTTTAATGATTCTTTACGTAAAGTGGACATATATGGCGCTCCTTAATTTAATTGATATTTGGTTTAGTAAACAAATAGTTAAAAAATTCTCAAACCTCATGAGTAATATTTTTAACAGTAGCTAAGCAACAAAATAATCATTAAAGTAAACAATCTCGGAAAGAATCTTGCATCCTTCAATATACTTGAAAGCTTCCCTTGCATCTTTTTCCGTGTCAAATTCAAACATCGAAGTATTTTCCTTTGAATAGACAGTGATTACCCACATAAAAAATTCCTCCTATAAAAGATTACTGTTCCTCTTGTCAATCCAAGGGCTAATTTGTAGTTAAAAATGAGGCTAATTCTTTACTTTTTTGTTTTCTTTCTTTGCGCATTGTTGCTCGGTCTGGAGCAGTTTCGTGTAACTTTCTCTCTTCTTTTGTTTCCGGAATGACTTGTGGAACACGCATTGGGCGTCCATGTTCATCAAGTGCAACAAAGGTTAAGAGGGCAGTCGCTGCCATCTTACGCTCACCGCTTTTTAAGTCTTCTGCAATAATTTTTACAAATACCTCCATTGATGAAGTACCGGTCCATGTCACATAGGATTCGAAACAGACTGAATCTGTTGGTCGAATGGGATGTAAAAAGTCAACTGAATCTGTTGAAGCCGTTACACATTCCCTTCGACTATGACGCGCTGCGGAAATGGAGGCGACTTGGTCCAAATCACTCATTAACCGACCACCAAATAAGGTATTGTGATTATTTATATCGTTTGGGAATACGCGACTAGTCCGAATCACTCGTGATTCTTTACAATATTTTACTTCCATTCACACATCTCCCTAAAAGATATTAATCTGTTTATACATCATTATGGGTTATCCTTCTTCCGACCAAGAAACAAACCAAAATATGAAGCGTTTTCACATTTATTTTTCATAAAGAATGTAGATTTAATTTATAATACGAACTACATAAAAATACGGAAAAATACGTAAATAAAATTAATTTTTTACCAGATCTGCTTAGCCCTTGGTTGGACTAACGCTGGTATTGGGCCAAATCGGATTATAAAGTGCAAAGGAATATGATATTGAAATAACAGAAAAAAGCTGCCGAGGCAGCTTTTTTCATGTTAGATTAAGAAGCCTTTTCAACTTCTTCAATATCAAATGTATGAGGTACTATAAAAGGGACTTAGTCTACAAGGTATGGGTGCAAAATATTTCATTGTTTTTCGATAAAAGACATCTTTTAATACCGAAAGTGACATAAAATCATTAATTAGGAAACGACTATTGTAAGTTTGTCGAAAAGTTCTAGTTTAAAAGTTTTATTTCAATATAACTTTACGGTATCGTGAAGTATTTTCAGAACTTTCCCCCGAAACCATCCAATTTTCAGATAGGCGTCCTTCTGATTCAATTTTTACACCTTAAAGTAATTGTTATTAGTGAGGATCTTGTACGTAAGTATAGATTGGAACAATTAGTTGATGAACATCTGCGTGATAAATCTACCAGAAAAAATCTAAAGATATTCAGACCAGAATCTGTTTAAACGCCTTATTATTATATGGCCTTTTCCTTTTCTAAGGTTGAATCAACTTGAGAGAGTTCCCAACATTCAATGTTCTCATGATTCTTAATAGTATCTTTATAAAATACCGGATCTTTACCCTCCTTTTTCTGTTTCATGTAATCCGTTAATGCAGCAAAAGCCACTTTTGATAATATGAGAATGGCAATTAAATTTACAATAACCATGAAGCCCATAAATAGATCAGCCAAATCCCATACAAGTTGAATCTTTGCAATTGAACCGAATATGATCATGGCGAATACGCTTATTCGGTATAGCATCAGCCATGATTTACTTTTGTGTAAAAAGCGAATATTTGTTTCCCCATAATAATAGTTACCAATTAACGCACCGAATCCAAATAGGAAAATAAAGATGGCTAGACAGCCTGATGCCCAGGAACCAACATGTTCACTTAATGCTGCTTGTGTAAGGGCAATACCATTTAACTCTGGTTGTTTGTAAGCATCGGAAAGTAAAATAATAAATGCTGTGCTTGTACAGACGATCAGTGTATCCGTTAATACGCCAAAAGCTTGAATAAGTCCTTGTTTCACCGGGTGACTTGTTGTTGCAGTTGCGGCAACGTTTGGTGCACTCCCCATACCGGCTTCATTCGAGAATAAGCCACGTTTAACTCCATGCATGATCGCAGCGCCGAGTGAACCGCTTACAGCTTGCTCAAAGCCAAACGCGTTTTTAACAATAAGAGAAAGAACTTCCGGCATTTTTGTTATGTTCGTAGCTATGACAAATAAGGCAATACCGAGGTATAACACAGCTAAAAGCATAACCTTGTATTCAGCTATTTTTGCAATACTCTTCACACCGCCAAAAATAATCGCAGCGAAAACAAGTGCCATGATAATCCCTAGAGTTAAACGATCTGTACCAAATGCGTTCTCAAAAGCAATTGTAACGGTATTTGATTGTACAGAATTAAATACCAGACCGAAAGAAAGCGTAATTAAAATGGAGAATAGTACTCCCATCCAACGTTTGTTTAATCCTTTTTCCATATAATAGGATGGGCCGCCACGGAAACCGTCTTTATCTTTTACTTTATATACTTGCGCTAACGTACTTTCAATAAAGCTGGATGCTGAGCTAATAATAGAAATAATCCACATCCAAAATACCGCTCCAGGACCGCCTAATGCAATCGCAATCGCAATTCCTGTAATATTACCTGTTCCAACGCGTGCCGCCATCCCAATACAGAACGCTTGAAATGGGGAAATGCTTTCTTTAGAACCAGTTCTCCCCTCCATTAATACACGGACCATTTCCTTTAACATTCGAAACTGTACAAAATTCGATTTAAATGTGAAATAAAAACCGAATAAAACTAGCATAATAATTAATAACTTTGACCATAGAAAATCATTTGTTAAGCTAATAATATCATGAAATAATTGTTGCATGTTCATTCATCACTCCTGTAAAAGTTTAGTAGTTTGATATCAAAATATACATATTTAGCGACTTATTGTCTTCCTTTATTATTTTCGCCAGACATTATGCTTTTTAAGTGAGCGGTTTGTCCTTTAGTAGCATAGGGTTTATAATGTGTTACCCATTCGTCTAAGCAAGATTTCCTTATACTATTAACCTTAATGTTTCGCTCTTTTAACATCCCTGCGACCATATTATTCCACCTTTCTAATTTTTTAATTTAAACTTTCAACCTTTCATCCCCCTCTACTGAAAAAAATAATAATAGACTAGTATAAAAATTAAAAAAATTAACTATCCTTAAGCGCTTTCAAATTTTTCTATAAGAACTTAGCTTTAATTTATAACTGGAACTATATAATGTTACAGAAAACTACAAAAAATCTACAAAATTTTGTTCATTTTCGTATTTTAATGGACTTTATTCAGCAGGAAAATTTGATTACTCATCCTCCTTTCAAGCCCAATACCCAAGTTTTTTCTTTTATTTCACTTATTCTTGCCTCTTTTAAATAGTGAAAACCAACCGCTTTCAAAATAGGCCTTTGGTAATCGGATTTATTGGCCTTTTAATCGAAATACTGTCCGACTGTGTAGAACTAATTATTCAATATTTCGTATTAGAAACAACGATTACGTTCGTGGAACTAAATGATATGATCATGGTCGTATTTGCCCACAGTTTTATTGTTATAAGCTTATTTAGGAACACCTTCAACAGGAATTGGACTCTCATATGTAAGTGAAGTAGTGCAAGTCCTTGAAGGAGTGATTCAATTTCAAAATAATCATAACAACGGCATTGTTTTTTTAATTAAGTTACCGATTATTAATTTGACTCAGAAAGGGTAAGGGTGGGTTCCATGCGTTTTTTTAACTGATGATGATTGCGCTATTCGTTCAATCTTAAGGCAAATTATAGAAGACGAAGACCTAGGAGAAGTGGTTGAGGAAGCGGAAGATGGCGACCTATAAGAAGGACACATTTTGAATTTAAAACAAATTGATATTTATTTATTGATTTATTAATGCCAATCCGCGATGGAATTGAAACAATTCGCCATTTAAAAGGTACGTTTTCTGGAAAAGTTATCATGATTTCACAAGTTGAATCAAAAGAACTGATTGCCGAAGCTTACTCTCCGCCAAAAGTTTACAAATCAAATATTTGGAATTGCAAAAAAATAAAACTATACATGCAACTCAAACTCGAGTAAATACAAAAAAATTCATTCAAGTATTTTTTTATGAAATGAAACGCTTGAATTCAGAGGAAATATTTAAGTATAGGTAGTTATTATTGGATAAACCATCATCTATATTTTAGCTTTACAGAGTTTTGAAGTTTCACTTGATTGATTTTAATATTGAGTTGGTTTTCTAAGATGTATAGTGAAGTTTAGTGAAATTGAAGATCCGTAAAAAACCAAAATAACCGAACATTGTTTGGTTATTTTGGTTTTTCCATTAAGAATTTCAAAATAAAACAGATTCTATATTCAACCTTAGGTAAAAGTAATTGGCAGTTCTTTTAGCGATCGAAAACCTGTAAGTTTTCTCCATTGTAGGTAAGGAGTAGCAATTTGAAGGTTGGGCAATCGCTGTACGAGTGTATGAATAGCAATTTGTGCTTCTAATCGGGCTAATGAGGAACCTAAACAGAAATGAACACCATATCCAAAGGCAATATGAGGATTAGGATTCCTAGTTATATCAAGCACATTAGCATGAAAGAATTTTTTCGGATCTCGATTGGCAGCTCCTAAAAGGATATATACTTGTTCACCTTTTTTTATGGTCGTCCCATTAAATTCAATATCTTCTGATGCAAGGCGAGCTGTCATCTGGGTTGGGCTCTCATAGCGTAAAAACTCCTCAACTGCCCTTTCAATTAGCGATGGTCTTTGCTTTAGCTCCACTAATTGCTCAGGGTGATTTAATAAGGAAAGGACCGAATTGCTAATGAGATTTACGGTTGTTTCATGTCCAGCAATAACAAGTAAAATACAAGTTGACAGTAATTCTTCTTCTGTTAACTTGTCACCCTGCTGTTCCTCTTTAATTAACATGCTAATCAGGTCATATTGAGGGTTATGTTTCCGCTTTGTAATCAGCTCTCTAAAATAATCTAGTAACCTTCTAATCGTATCGTTACCATTTGCTAATCCCATTCTCGTTCGAGTAAAATCTATTGTTTGAATTAAGGTTACAGCCCATTCTCTAAATTGATTCCTTTCCTCCGCTGGAACTCCTAAAATTTTAGCTATAATGAGGCTGGCTAAAGGAAACGCATAATCTGAAACAACATCCATTCCTTTCTTATTCTCCACCTTATTCAGTAGCTCATTAACAGTTTGTTCTATATAAGGACGATAAGCTTCAATAACACTTGGAGTAAATACATTACTTACGAGCATTCGTAACCGCTTATGATCAGGCTGATTCTTAAAAAGCATCATGTCATTCTGTATATTTTTAAGATGCTCATACTTTTTTGATGTCTGTGGTAAAGGAATACGATTTTGAAATCGGGCATCTTTAAGGATCGCTACTGCCTCTTCATATCCGGTTACATACCATCCTGGATATTTTACTGAATTCCCCCAGTAGATAGGATTAACGGACCGCAGCTTATCATAATAAGGATAAGGATTTCTTAAAAATTCATGAGAAGTAAGCGAAAATGGTCTGGTTATCATTTCTTCTAAATGTTCATTTAAAACATTCTTCATTTCATGCCCCCTACAAATTCAATCCTATTCGTTTTCAATAGATGCGACCATAATAATAAATACATCTATAGAAAACTCTTGGAAACTCTTTTTATTAATTTTCCCCTGCTAGACTAGCTTTCATTTCTTCTACCGACTCAACCTCAAATCCTAAATCAACTAACATTTTGTGATCTTCACTTTCCGCTTGCCCTGCTGTTGTTAAGTAATCTCCGACAAAGATGGAATTTGCTGCATATAGTCCTAATGGTTGTAGTGAACGTAGGTTGACTTCTCGGCCGCCTGAAATTCGAATTTCCTTTGTTGGATTGATAAAACGAAATAATGCCAAGACTTTTAAACAGTAAATTGGATTTAATTCTTTTACTCCTTCTAGTGGAGTACCATCAATGGCGTGTAAAAAATTTATAGGGATGGAATCTGCATCAAGGGCTTTTAAGCTGTTAGCCATATCGACCACATCCTGCTTTGTTTCCTTCATCCCTATAATGACACCAGAACATGGAGACATTCCTGATTCTTTTACCATTTCTACCGTATTGACTCGATCATCATACGTATGTGAAGTGGTAATATTTGCATGGTTGCCTGATGAGGTATTGATATTATGATTGTACCGATCTACCCCGGCTTCCTTTAGTCGCTGAGCTTGTTCCGGCTTTAACAGACCAAGACAGGCACAAACTTTTAATCCATATGAGTCCTTGATTTCCTTTACCGCTTCAACCACTTGATCAACTTCTCGATTAGATGGCCCTCTACCACTTGCAACAATACAATAGGTTCCTATATTTAAATCATGTGCACGCTTTGCTCCTTCTAAAATGGTGTCCTTGTTTACCATTCTGTAAGAGTTAATCGGTGCTGTCGAAATAGAAGATTGAGAGCAATAGCCACAGTTCTCCGGACAAAGTCCAGACTTTGCATTCATGATCATATTAAGCTTTACTTTTTTTCCATAAACACGCTTTCTTATTTGAAAAGCAGCATGCATGAGCAACAATACGTCATCATCTGGACATTCTAAGATTGACAGGGCTTCCTCATTTGATACTTCTATCCCACCTAACACTTGACCAGCAAGTTCCATCCATTGATTCATCTTCCTACCTCCATCTGATTTATTAATAATGTCATATCGATGTGACCCTTTACGATATTTTTAATGTTTTCATGTGTTATTTCTTTAAGTTTAGGGGTTATTCCTAATATAGGGACTCCACATAACTCTTCGATTAGTTTCGGGTTTGTTATTTCGGCAAGGTCAGGATGATGACTTATGCCGTTGATTACAATTCCGGCAATCCTAAGTCCTATACTTTTTGCATATTGGACGGTTAAAAAAGTATGATTGATGGTACCTAGATTAGGTCGAGCTACAATAACAATTGGCAGCTCTAAAGCTTTCATCGTTCGTACCTTTCGATTCAAGCCAGCCTCTTTCGTCTTGTCTAAGCGATGACGTAACCATCCATCAAACTTCAACAAATCTTACCCCATTTGTTACTTCACTGATTGCTTCTTTCATGATCATAACCATGGCTCTCAGGTCATCCCTTGTACTAACGAGCGGAGGCATAAACACAATGACATCACCCAATGATCTTGTTAGCATACCTAGCTCTCTCATTTTCAGGGTAACCTGAAAACCTACTCGTTTTTCAGCAGGATAAGGCTCCTTTGTTTCCTTTGAGTGAACAAGCTCGATTCCACACATAAAACCAAGTTGTCTGATGTCTCCTACGTGTGGGAGTGATTGCAGCTCATTAAGGAGTAAATGAAGGTACTCTGAATTGTTGGCTACCTGTTCTACGATTTTTTCAGATTCAAACAAACGTAAATTTTCAAGTGCAACGGCACATCCTAGCTGATTTCCCGTATAAGAATGACCATGGAACAACGTTTTTAACTTTTGATAGTCATCATAAAATGCCATGTAGATTTCCTCGGTTGTTAATGTAGCAGCAATGGGCAAATAGCCTCCTGTAATTCCTTTCCCGATTGCCATAATGTCTGGCTGGACACTTTCATGTTCACATGCAAACATTTTTCCGGTGCGGCCAAAACCCGTTGCCACTTCATCTACAATCAGTAAGACACCATATTTTGTACAAAGCTCACGTACACCGGTCAAAAACCCTTCTGGCATCCTAATTATGCCTCCTGCTCCTTGGACAATCGATTCAATTGTAAGTGCAGCGATTTCTCGATGATTTTCAATCAGTAACTGTTCAAGCGTATTTAAACATTCATCGCGGCACTGGGCCGGATCACCACTCTCAAAACGATATACATAAGGAATGGGTGCCTTACAACTCTCAAACATTAATGGGCCGTATACTTGATGGTATAGCGCAATCGAACCGACACTTACAGCACCAATCGTATCGCCATGGTAGCCATTTTGCATGGAGATAAATTTTTGTTTCTCTGGCTTACCGATGTTCTTCCAATATTGAAAAGCCATCTTAAGAGCAATTTCCATCGCTTCTGCTCCACTATCTGAATAAAAGACACGTGTCAGCTTTTCAGGACTTATTTTAATTAGTTTTTCAGCAAGCTCTGTTGCTGGCACATTGGTCATACCCAATAAGGTTGAGTGCGCAATTTTTCCAAGTTGTTTTGTAATTGCGTCATCTAATTCCTTTTTTCTGTGTCCATGTACATTAAGCCAAACAGAAGAAAAGCCATCGTAATATTCCTTACCATCAATGTCTTTCACTTTAATTCCTTTTCCACTCTCAATAATCAAAGGATTTTCATCGTAATCTTTCATTTGCGTGAAAGGCAGCCAAAGATGCTTTTTACTTTTTTCAATTAATTCTTGTGTCATTTTCTTCCTCCCATTGTATGAAGACGGGCTGTTTTTCTAAGTAGTGTATGTATGAATTCGGATTTCTTAAGCAATCAACAAAAAAAATCCGACAGCCTCGTTCATCTCCGTATTCTTTTAGCTTAGTAATCCGTTGATAGCCTAGCCTTTTAGTTGCAACATACCCTGTTATGTATTCAGGATCATCTGACCAACATAATTCCGCGACAGTAGCTGGATGCTCACATACCTTTGTTGCAAGGACTAGTGCCTCCTTAATTCTGGAGTTTTTAGGCATCTTGTAGTAGTCAGCCCATTTTTCAAAATTAGTGTTCAACCAGTCCATTCTGGAAACACGCACGCCTTTATCATTCCGATCATCAAAACGTTCACCTGAATGAACATCAATTAATATAGCACCCCTAATTATTGAATATTCAGTCATATGTTGATAGGCTTTTTCAATAACCTGCCTTTTGATGCCAGCCTTCTCCAAAAGCTTTCTACACAATTCTTGTCCCATATCTACTGATTCCACTATATTTGTCGCAACCTGTAATGGCTTTATAAGTTTAATAGGCTCTTCAATCAATTCAAATTGAATCTGCATAAAATCCGGATTTCCTCTTGAATGATGTATACCTTTTTCCAGTAAATCATTCACTGCTTGTTTCATATGGCTATAGGTTGATAGTAGTTCCCCGCCAGATATATGCTTTCCCCCATGTTCATGTGATCCATTCTTGGCAGCTCTCATTCTAACGCTATAATACTTTTCGGCTTCCATACCATCTGTCCTCTTCCTGGTAATTTAATTAAAATAATTCCAATATTTTACCACAAACCTCCTATATGTTAACCAAATTATAAAATACGTTAACATATAGGATGTTAATAGTGTTCATTAATTCTGTCAATTCATTTGTGTTTTTTATCTTAGGAATCTGCTAGTCCTTTCAGTTATTTCTGAGTCTATGTAATTTAGAACAAAGTATCTTCATCGTGATCTTCTTTAAGAAGAAAGCTATCAACTAATTCTTTAAAGTTGTTTTCAACCAATTTTTTAAACTGGAATTACTCTATATAACTCAAAAAAGATAAAAAAAGAGGCTGACTCAAAAGGAAGTTGAATAACAACTCTTTTTAAGTCAGTCTTTTTGTATTGTTTCAATCCGACTGGACTCTCCGCACGCTATTGGAAAAGTACCTAGTGCAAATCATTGTTACCTTGTTCGGTGAAAAAATCAATGTGATGAACGGGAATTCCTCGATTATGTTATAATTTAGAAGGTTTGTTCTTTTGAGAGGAGTTGCTTTTTTGGAGTTTTTAGAATCTAAAGCAAATACAAAATCAACTTATATATATCTTTTTATCGTGGGGATTGTCCTTATTGCCTTTAATCTCCGACCAGCGATTACATCCCTCGGACCGTTGGTGGGTATGATTCAGGAGGACGTGGGACTTGCCCATTGGAGTGCAGGTTTATTGATGAGTTTACCCTTAGTGGTTTTCGCGGTCATGTCTCCGCTCGTTCCTAAAATAGCAAATAGGCTTACAAACGAATTGACTTTAATTATTGGTTTACTATCGCTTTTCATCGGTATTACCATACGGTCAATCCCGATGACTTTTTTCCTTTTCACCGGAACACTTTTGGCTGGATTGGGGATTGCAATTGGAAATGTTCTGCTGCCGGCTGTTGTGAAGGATAAGTTTCCAGAAAAATTCGGGTTAATGACTAGTGTTTATTCAACATCTATGGGATTAATCGCATCTCTAGCATCAGGAATTAGTGTTCCATTAGCAATGGATTTACACCTAGGATGGCAGGGAGCCCAAATTGTCTGGGCGATCCCGGTGGTAGTAGCAATTCTGGTGTGGGTCCCCCTTCGTAAGTATAATTTAAGGGATTCTGGCAGTATACAACAGAGGGACCGTTCAGCCTCTAATAGAATGTGGCGTACACCGCTAGCATGGCAAATTGCTATTTTTATGGGATTTCAGTCCTTTTTATTTTATGTAACCATTTCATGGCTTCCTGAAATCTTACAAAGTCATGGACTGAGTATGGGAACAGCAGGTTGGCTGCTTTCCTTTACTCAATTGGTAGGATTGCCCGCTAGTTTCTTCATTCCAGTTCTCGCAGGACGTGCTCAATCACAAGTTTGGATTGCATTCATGTTAGGGTTGTGCTCAATTGTCGGTTATAGTGGGTTGCTGTTAGGCACAAGCTTTCCCATTTTAATTGTAAGTATTGCTTTAATCGGTTTCGCATTGGGTGGCGCCTTTCCGTTGGCACTAAGCTATATTGGTCTTCGCGCGCGGAATGCCAACCAGGCAGCAGAGTTATCTGGAATGGCGCAATCTACCGGTTACATCCTTGCAGCAATAGGGCCATTGGTTATTGGCTATTTATATGATATGGCGCATTTGTGGACAGTCCCACTCATAACTCTTATTGCCGTTTCAGTGATGGTTATGATTTTTGGAATGCTGTCTGGTCGCAATAGGTATGTATAAAATACAAAATGAAACGATTCGCGTGGAGGCGAATCGTTTTCTTGTTAATTAGATGAAAATGCAAAAAAACCGAAGGAATAATCCTTCGGTCCTAATGAAAATGACATTAATTTTTTAAGTCAATTTCAACAACAGCTTCTTCTACAGTTACTGCTTCTTCTTCTTCAACTACTTCCGTTTCTTCTGTTTCCGTTTCAACTTCAACTGTTTCTTCATCAGCAACAACTTCTTCTGCAGCCTCTTCAGATTCAACTTCAGTTTCTACTTCAACTGTTTCTTCAGCAGATACTTCTTCAGTGATTTCTTCAGCTACTGCAAGGACAGCCGAATTATCTGCTGCATGCGCCTTAGCAGTTTCGCTTGCTTTTACACTTGCGTTAGACTTTGCTTTATTTGCTGCAGATGGGTTTAACTTTTCTTCCTCTTCTTCAACAACTTCAGCTTCTTCGTCATCTTTAGTTTTAACGATTGCGTCTGTTTCAAAATCGATGTTTTGTGATTCTTCATCCTCATCTTCTTCATCTTCAGTTCTTACAGCTGAGTCAGATTCAGTATCTGTATCTTCTTTTGCCGCGTTATCCTCATCTTCCGTTTTCGCAGCTACATCGTTATCAACGTCAACTGCTTCTTTCGATTCAGAATCTGCATCTACGTTCGTTTCCTCAGTTGCAACTTCGGGTTCAAGTTCAATGACAGGTGTTGTTTCCTCAACCTGTACTTCTTCCTTTACTTCCTTTTCCACAACCACATCTTCAGCTTTTTCTCCCTTACCATGAACAGCTGAATTAGCTGCTGCATGCATTTTTGCTGTTTCACTTGCATGTACGCTCGCCTGCGACTTACTAGCCTGTTCTTTATTAGGCTTCACGTCATCCTTTGCCTTCACAGCGGGTGCTGCCGGAACAACTGGCTTAACATTCACATTAGCCTTTACATGATTGGATGGTTTCACTTGAACTGTTTTTTCAGCTTTAGCATGATCTGGACCTGCTGCTAGTGTAAATTGACCTCCAGCAAAAATTCCAAACGATAATGCTCCTGCCAGTACGAAAGATTTAGCAACTTTATTAGGGTTTAAGTAATGTTTCATTTTTTAATTCGCTCCTTTTATTATCATGATCCGTGGCTTTTAGCTGCGGGTGACATTGGGTAATAAAGGAGCTGCCTGCGGCGGTGGTGATGGCGGAGCATTCACCCATTGAGTATTCATTAAGGCTTGCCGGGAAAGGTACGGCTGGACAAGTTTGATATCAAAAGAATGATTCCATTCAAACCATTTATCCAAAAAGCTAACATTATTTACCCCATGATTAACCCGATCATTTGCTTGACCCCCTGAAGTGCTGCTTCTCTGTATTTGATTCAGCACTTGGTTCACCTTAGGTATCTCTTCCTTGCTGTCAGGATCTTTCTTCGGCTCCTGTACAACAGATTTTGATGTTGTAATGTCTAAGTCTTCATCCTGCAAATAGACACTATTATTTACTTTACGGTTAGTATCTTGGATAGAATTTTTAGGATTCAGCTTTTCTACTGTACGATTTACCCGGATAGCCTCTTTTTGTTTAGGGACATTGTCCTGAACCACCTTCTTAGCCTTCTTTACCTCAGGCTTTGCGTTTTCATTTGCCTGCTCTGGCAAACTTTTTTTCAACACAGACTGATTTGGTGTTATTTGGGTTGGGACCTGTTTTGCTTGTATTTGGTTATCACGAGCATGTTCCGGAATCGTCTTGCTCTGCGATTTCGCCTCTTCAGACTTTGCTGGTTCTGTAATGGTTATAGGTTCTGATTTAGGTGCCGGTATTGGTATTGCAGCGTGTTCCGGAATCGAAGTTGGAGCTTGTCCCTTTTGAGGACGAAGTTCATTCTTCTCAGCAAAAGCATTGTCTGGAAAAAACATCGCCGCACCAACTAGCAGAGCTGCTATAAAATATTGGCGGAAGTGCACATTTTCACCCCCTTTCCATGAATCTTTTCGTTCAAGGACAAGATTCGAGTCAGAGGGTCATTTTTTGTCGTTTAACCTTAAAAACAATTCTTTTCTCCCAATTCCCCCTGCTATTATGGGTAATTTTTAACACTAGTAATAATAAAAAACCCAACGTAATATCCTATACGTTGGGCTTGTTAATAGATAATTGAACTATTTATTCCCTAAGCTTCTTTGGAAATAATTTTACTCTTTGAAGGGACTGCTTGTTTCTTTTTTGCTGAAATGATCTTTAGTTCATTTGTCAGCCCTTTATAGGTAGAATAACACATAAATAACATAAGAATGGCTAATGGTATGGATGTTGCGACGAGTGCTGACTGTAGGCCCGATAAACCACCCGTCATAATTAAGACAGCGGAAACTGCTGCGATGACAACACCCCAAATGATTTTGGTTGTATTAGTAGGATTAGGATTACCATTTTCACTAATCATCCCAAGTACAAAAATGGCCGAATCCGCAGAGGTAATGAAGAAAATAAGCACAAGGATCATGGCTAAAACACTTAAAAATGTACTCATTGGGAAGTGCTCAAAAAATTTAAACAGGGCAGATGTGACGTCTGCAGAAACAGCCTCTGCGATTGCTGTTTGACCTTGATTTTGGATAAGATCTAGCGCCGAGCCTCCCATAACGGCAAACCATAAAAAGGAACCAAGAACAGGAATAAAAATAGCCCCCATCATAAATTCTTTGATCGTTCTCCCTTTCGAAATCCTCGCCACAAAACTTCCTACCAGCGGTGCCCAAGCGATCCACCAGCCAAAATAGAAGAGTGTCCAGCTTCCAATCCATGAATCATCACTATATGGCTCGAGTCTGAATGACATACTGATAAAGTTTTGCGCATAATCACCCACGCCTTGGAAGAAGATCTTTAAGATTGATTGCGTTGGTCCAAGTAGGAGCATAAAAGCTAATAGAAGAAACGCTAACACCATATTCAGATTGGATAAATGTTTCATACCGCTTTGCAGCCCTGAAACCGTTGAGCCAAGATAAAGTACGGTTACGACAGCAATGATGGTTACTTGAGAGAGAAAACCAACTGGAATTCCCCAAAGATAATTCATCCCGCTATTCACTTGTAAGGTTCCAAAGCCTAGGGACGTAGCAATTCCAATAACAATTGAAAGGATAACAATGATATCAATAAACTTTCCGAATCTGCCTTTAATTTTGTCTCCTAATAGTGGGTGAAAAACGGAACTCAAGGAAGCGGGCAATTTTTTTCTAAATTGGAAGAATGCTAGAGAAACTCCTACAACGCCATAGCATGCCCAGGCAGAAACACCCCAGTGCAGATAGACAAATTGCATAGCGAGCTTTGCTGATTCCTCGGAGGATGCCTTTCCGAACGGAGGATCAATATAGTAGGATAGTGGTTCGGCAACTCCCCAAAACACAAGACTAATCCCGATGGAAGCACTGAAAAGCATGGCAATCCACGTACTCGTTTTAAATTCAGGGCGATCAGAATCATCACCTAATCGAATATGTCCAAACTTCGAAATCCCAATATACATACAAAAAGAAAAGAAGATAAAAACACTGCCGAGAATAAACCAGCCTAAATTATTATAAATAAAACTTAGAGATGAGTTGGAGAAATTCTCTAACTGCTTTGGTGCAAATATACCAACACTGATTAAAGCTAAACTAATAGCTAACGAGACATAGAATACGGTTCTCTTACCGTTCATACCAACACTCCTTTTTAATAGATTCAAAATGTAAGCGATTACTAAGGTGGATAAAAAAACACATATATTATTTCAGGAATATTGTGAATTTTTAAGTCAATATGATACCACATGAAGGAAAGCTCCTTCATATGATACCATACATTTTTTTACACGTTTAACCTATTTGAAGAAACAGTTGAAGCAATAATTTCAATAATCCTGTCGGCTACTTCACTCGTAGAAGATGTTCCATTCATATCTGGTGTAAGGACTTGGCCTTCTACCAAAAGCTGCTGAATGGCCTCAAGTACTAGTTTTCCATATTCTTCATAGCCGAAAAAGTCGAGCATTTGACTTGCGGACCAAATCGTGGCTAATGGATTCGCGATACCTCGTCCCGCGATATCAGGTGCAGAACCATGTATCGGCTCAAACATCGATGGATAGTCTCTTTCAGGGTTAATATTGGCCCCTGCAGCTAGTCCAATTCCACCGGCAATGGCTGCACCTAAATCAGTCAAAATATCACCAAACAAGTTAGAGGTGACCACAACTTCAAATCGCTTCGGATCTTTGATCATCAGCATGGCGGCGGCGTCGACAAGGTATGAAGCGGTTTTCACTTCAGGATATTCGGCACTCACTTCTTCAAAAACCTGATCCCAAAAGACCATCGAATAATTCAATGCGTTTCCTTTCGATATACTTGTCAGGGTTCTTCCTTCTTTTTTTGCCGTTTCAAAGGCATAACGAATAATTCGCTCTGTTCCCTTTCTAGAAAAGACACTGTTTTGTAACACCACTTCGTGATCTTGCCCTTTAAACAGCCAATCACCAGCCCCGGAATATTCACCTTCGCTGTTTTCACGGATGAAAAGCATATTGATATCTTCCCGTTTGACATCCTGTAAAGCAGTTTTTGCGCCTTTTAATAATGTCACCGGGCGTATATTTACATATTGATCAAAGCTTTTTCTGATTTTCAGCAATAAATCCCATAACGAGATATGGTCGGGGACACCAGGAAAACCAACTGCCCCCAAATAGATTGCGTCAAACGCTTTAAGTTGCTCGATCCCATCATCATCCATCATTTTTCCATGCTTGGTGTAAAATTCACAACCCCACGGAAAATAAGTGAAATCAAATTGAAAGGTTGAATCGATTTCAGCCACTTTATTTAATACTTTAATCCCCTCGTCAATCACTTCGGGTCCGACACCATCACCGGCAATAACAGCAATTTTTAGTTTTTTCATGACGATTACTCCCTTTTATTCAGCTATCAGCTATGATTCCAGACGACTAATTTCATTTCCGTCATTTCTTCTACTGCATACTTAATGCCTTCACGGCCAGTACCGCTTTCTTTTACTCCGCCGTATGGCATTTGATCAACACGATAGGTGGGAACATCATTTATAATAACACCGCCAACGTGTAATTCCTGTGAGGCAAAAAGAGCATTTTTCACACTATTTGTATAAATGCCAGCCTGGAGTCCAAAGCGGGAGTGATTTACCTCTTTAACCGCTTCCTCTACTGACCTTACTTTGTTCACAACAACAACCGGTGCAAAGGCTTCCTGACAAGATACCTTTAAATCGTGGTCCGCATCCGTAATAATCGTTGGCTCCAGAATACCGTCCTTCAGCTTTCCGCCGGCCGCGATGTTTGCTGTACTACCTTCTGTTTCCTCAATCCAGCCTAATACACGCTCTGCTTCCCCTTTTGAAATTAACGCTGAAATATAGGTTTCTGGATCGAATGGGTCACCAATTTTCAATTGCTTTGTCGCTGCTGTGAATTTCGTTACAAATTCTTCATAAACCTCTTCGTGGGCATAAACGCGCTGTAAAGAAATACATACTTGACCTTGGTTAGAAAAAGCTCCCATAATACAGCGGTCGATAATTTCATCAATCTTAATGTCTTTATCAATAATTAACGCTGAATTTGAACCAAGCTCCAATGTTGTCTTTTTTAGTCCAGCTTTATTGCGGATACCAATTCCTACACCCGGGCTCCCCGTAAAGGTAATCATATTCACTCGGTCATCTTCCACAATCGCTTCGCCTACTGTACCGCCAGGACCCGTCACAACATTTAATACGCCGGCTGGAAGACCTGCCTCTTCAAAGAGTTCAGCAATAAAGAGGGCGGAAAGCGGTGTCTGTGAAGCAGGCTTTAAGACCATAGTGTTTCCTGCCGCAATCGCCGGACCTACTTTATGTGCGACTAGATTCATAGGAAAGTTAAATGGCGTGATCGCTCCGATTACTCCAATCGGTTCTCTTACCGTATATCCGAAACGGCCAACCCCGCCAGCTGCTGCATCGAAAGGAATGGTTTCTCCATGAATTCGTTTTGCTTCTTCCGCTGCAAACTTATACGTTTCAATCGTTCTTGCTACCTCTGCTTTGGAGAACATAATTGGTTTTGCCGATTCACGTGTAATGATTTCTGCCGCTTCCTCTGCTTTTTCTTTTAAAAGAGCAACAACTTTTTCCAAAATCTCTGCCCGCCTATAGGCCGGCATTTTCGCCATTACTTCACGTGCGTTGTAGGCAGCCTCAATAGCTTTTGCAGTAAGCGCTTTATCTGCCATCGCAATTTGGGCAATTTCCTCTCCTGAATAGGGGGAGAAGAGTGGAGCGTATTTCGCTGTTTCTATTTTTTCACCATTGATCATTAGGAACTGTTTCGCAGACTGTAATTCACTCACATTTTTACTCATTGAGGGCCTCCAATACCATTTCATGAAATTGTAATATCGCTTTTTCTGATGATGAATATCTTCCTTTATTAAATGCACGGGAACGGAAACCAATTTGCTCCAGCTCCACAAGTTCGATATCTTCCTGACGAACTTGTTCTGCAAATGCCACTAAGTCTTTTTCGTCTTGCGTCAAGTTTTCATCCCGGAAATAATAGGTATAAACAGCCAAAGATGTTTCGTGATCAATCGGAATCATTTGAATCGTAGCCATATTACCAGGTCCCGGGTAAATCGTTACCATTAAATTTGGCCACAGCCAGTAGAATGAACCGCCTTGCATTTCGGCTTCATCTAGATTTACCTCTCCATATTTTTTATCTGGTTTCACAATCGTACCTTGAATCGAATAATTGTCACAGGTGATGATTTGATAGTTATTCATATCCAGGGCTGCAACGAAACCTGGATGGGCAACATGGCAATGGTCACACTCCAAGTAGTTGTCAATATACGCTTTCCAGTTTGCTTTTACAACACGCGTTCTTTGGTGAGTTCTTTTTAACTCACTTAAGAATGGGAACTTGCTCAATTTTTCAAAGAAATCGCCATATGACTCGCTTAACGGTTTTGCATTATCATCAAGATTTACAAAAATTAATGATTCCATAATCCCGATGCGAACAGATCGTAAACAAGCATCCTTCACACAAGCCGCATCTTCTCCTCGAAAGTTAGGAGCTTTATTCAACTGACCATCCAGCTTGAAGGTCCATCCATGATAGCCGCATTGAAGAATTTTCTTGTTTCCAGCCTCTGTTCTTTCAAGCTTTGTCGCACGATGCGGACAAACATTATAAAATGCACGTATTACTTCATCTTTTCCGCGGTTTACAATAATCGGCTCTCCTGCTACATCAACTGTAAAAAAGTCCCCTGGCTTTTCTACTTGACTGACATGACCCACAAGCTGCCATGATTTTGAGAAAACAACATCCATTTCTTTTTCTAACACTTTAGGGTCTGTATATTTGTCATATGGTAATGTTCTTTCGAATGTACGGTTCGTTGCGTTTTGTACTTTGTTATAAGCCATTATTTTCTCCCCCATAAATGAATAAAATTTTTTCTAACTAGAAACAGCTGAAGCACTTTTGTCTTTTTTCTCCATCATGCTCGTACTATGAATCGGCTGCACTTTTGAAGTTGGATCAAGGTAGACCTTTGCATTACTTACCGCAGTCGGTGCTTCACCGAAACCACTCGCAATAAGCTTCACTTTTCCTTTATAGGTGCAAATATCCCCAGCAGCATAAATCCCTTTGATAGACGTTTCCATTTGGGAATTGACCACGATTGAATTTTTTTCAATTTCCAAGCCCCACTCTTTTATTGGGCCGATGGATGAGACAAATCCGTAATTGACAAGGACATCATCCACTTCAATTTCAAGCTGCCCGCCGCTATTGGCTTCAGTTAAAACGACCTTTTCTACCTTGTTTTCTCCAATTAGTTCGATGGGTACATACGGTGTTAAAATCTCTACTTTAGACTTTTTCAATAATTCAACACTGTGTTCATGCGCACGGAACGCATCTCTTCGATGAATTAATGAGACCTTTTCCGCTATCGGTTCTAGCATTAATGCCCAATCAACCGCAGAGTCGCCGCCGCCAAATACGACGACTTTTCGCCCGGCAAATCGGTTCATATCCTGAACAGAATAGTGAAGGTTAACATTTGCAAATTTGTCTTCACCATTTAATTTCAGCTTCCGCGGCTGGAAGGCACCATTTCCGGCAGTAATAATGACTGCTTTCGTATAATGAGTTTCTTTGTTCGTTAAGATGGCAAATGACTGATCCCCAAGACGGGTGATACTCTCCACTGATTCCTCTAAGCAAACGGCCGGTTTAAACTGATTCATCTGCTCAATTAAATTGTCGATAAGCTCACCTGCTCTCACCTTTGGGAGCCCTGCAATATCATAAATATATTTTTCAGGGTACAAAGCGGACAGCTGTCCACCTAATTGAGGCAGACTTTCAATGATTTTCACCGAAGCTTGGCGCATACCCGCATAAAATGCGGTAAACAAACCAACCGGTCCTCCTCCGATAATGGTAATATCAAACGTTTCTAGTTGTTCCCCCATATCCTGCCTCCCTATTGTTTTTTATGGAAAACCTGTACAGTTCACCAAGTAAACAAAATAATGAGTGACTCATTCTTTTCTAATGCAAGTACTGTGCCAATGTTGTAAACCCATGAAACTTACGTAAAAGTAGTAAAAATATGCTGAATATTACAAAATAATGAGTTAAAATGAACTCATTAGTACATTACCTCGAACCAAAAATAACTCACTTTTATAAAGAGAGGGCTTTTTCATGAAAATAACTACTCACACAGGCAATGTAGAAATGACTGTACAAACGCTATTAAAAATTCTTGATCACTCATCTGACGAAATCTTCGTCCTTGATGGCGAAAAGCGAATTCTGTATGTCAATCAGGTTTGTGAGAAGCACTACGGGCTGAAACCTACAGATGTCATTGGAAAATTTAATGTCGAACTGTTTGAAAAAGGGTATTGGAAGCCTTCGATTGTACCGGAGGTTTATAGAAGAAAAGAACCATGCTATATGAGGCAGGTAACAAATATTGGGGCAGAGTTAATGACATCTGCAGTCCCAATATTAAATGATAAAAAGGAAATTGAGCTTGTCGTTATTACCTCAACTCAGGTACAAACCATTAAAATGATGAGAGCAAAGGAAGAAAAAGATGAGTCAAAATCCACTCATGAGTCGGAATCCGAAGCTCGAATTGTGACAAATAGCGGTAAGATTAAAGGAATCTTAGAATTTTGTAAAAAGGTAGCTCCGACAGATTCCAATATTCTTATTCTCGGGGAGTCTGGAACAGGAAAAAGCGTACTAGCTGAATATATCCATAAAATAAGCAATCGTAATAAAGGACCCTTCCTAGCCATCAACTGTGCGGCCATCCCCGAAGAGTTATTAGAATCAGAGCTGTTTGGCTATTCAAAAGGTGCCTTTACCGGTGCAAGCACATTGGGGAAACAAGGGCTAATCGAAGCCGCAAATGGCGGGACAATATTTTTAGATGAGATTGGGGAAATGCCTCTAACGGTGCAGGCAAAACTCCTGCAGGTCATTCAGGAAAAACAGTTTATCCCTGTCGGAAGCAATAAGATTAAAAAAGTCGACATCCGAGTCATGGCCGCAACAAATAAAAACTTAGCCGTTATGGTAAAAGACAAAGAATTCCGGGAAGATTTATTTTACCGTTTGAATGTGATTGATATTTATTTACCCCCGCTATCCGAAAGAAAGGAAGATATCATTCCGCTTATTTACAACTTTTTAAATAAATTCAATCAAAAATATAATGAAAATAAAGTGATCTCCCAAGAATGCCTAAACGTTCTTCTTCATTATTCATGGCCAGGAAATATCCGTCAGCTTGAAAATTTAATGGAACGTTTAGTGATTGTCAGCGATTCTATTATTCAACTCTCTGATTTACCAGATATAATCCATGACAATGTGGGACAAGTTACCCAACTCGCTCTTCCTACCTCATTGGATAAAGCTCTTGATGAAACGAAAAGGATATTTGTCAGAAGATCTTATCAAACTCACAAATCCTCTAGAAAGGTGGCAAACGACCTCGGCATCAGTCAAACAAAAGCCTCAAGTCTGATTAGAAAATATTGCTCAGATTTGGTAAGTGGTTGAGAAAAGAAATGGTTTAAACAAACGCCTGCTCTATTACGAGAACTGAGGGTCAGTCCCTTACTGGTTTAAACCCTTGAAGCAGCATAGGCTAACCAATAAAAAAAGACGATCCGGGGGAAGGAATCGTCTCTTTGTATACCTGATGGTTAGGCTGCTGCTTTATTTTTTTCAGTATAAGTCTTTGTTGTTTTGCGGATGAATGGAACCACCCAGCGATCTAAACCATATTTACCTGCGTTGAAGCCTGCTGCTAAGATGATAAAGCCTAAGAAAATATCTGTTGGATTATGAGACACTGTTCCTGCTAAGAAGAAAGAGAAGTTCATCACTAGACCGAAGAACGCTGCTGCAGTTGTTAAACATCCAAGCATAAGTCCTAAGCCGATTAGTGTTTCGCCCCAAGGAACGATGAAGTTGAATACATCAATGTTTGGCAGTGCAAAGCTTTCTAAGAAGTTCACGTACCAGCTGTAAACCATGTTGCCATCTGGGCCTTTTACAGGATTTGCTACTGCATTTTTAAGGTAACCGGAAGCGTCGAATCCTCCTGTGATTTTACCAAGACCAGCTGTGAACCAAGCGTAACCAAGATATAAACGAATGATTGTTAAAATTGCTGCTGAGATTTTATGTTCTCTTAAAAAGTGGTTAAACATAAGTCATTCCGCCTTTCAAAATTTGTTTGCTCTTTATACTTACACTATATTGGATTTTTACAGTTATTAACATGGGTATAGTGTTAAGTTCACAGTTTGTTTGAAATGTTATGACGGAATGTTGAACAGCCAGCGATGACCGTTAAAATTATGATTTTGCAAAAATAGTTTTATCAAGGATATTGGATTAAGGACGAATCCTTATTGGCAGCTCATGCGATTTGTCCTCAAGACCCCCGATTGGGGACGAATCCTTATTGGCAGCTCATCCGATTTGGCCTCAAGACCCCCGTTTGAGGACAAATCCCTCCTAGCGGCTCGTACGATTTGGCTTCAAGACCCCCGTTTGAGGACGAATCCTTCTTGGCGGCTCGTGCGATTTGGCCTCAAGACCACCGATTGAGGACGAATCCTTATTGGCAGCTCATGCGATTTGTCCTCAAGACCCCCGTTTGAGGACGAATCCTTCCCAGCAGCTCATCCGATTTGGCCTCAAGACCCCCGTTTGAGGACAAATCCTTCCCAGCAGCTCATCCGATTTGGCCTCAAGACCCCCGTTTGAGGACAAATCCCTCCTAGCGGCTCGTACGATTTGGCTTCAAGACCCCCGTTTGAGGACGAATCCTTCTTGGCGGCTCGTGCGATTTGTCCTCAAGACCCCCGATTGAGGACAAATCCTTCCCAGCAGCTCATCCGATTTGGCCTCAAGACCACCGTTTGAGGACAAATCCCTCCTAGTGGCTCGTACGATTTGGCCTCAAGACCACCGATTGAGGACAAATCTTTCCCAGCATCTCGTGCGATTTGGCCTCAAGACCACCGATTGAGGACAAATCCCTCCTAGCGGCTCGTACGATTTGGCCTCAAGACCACCGATTGAGAACCTGGGTGCCTGTCACCAATCATTCGATGAATAACGGCCGCCTTTTTGGATGAATTCTACGAACTGGGAGACGCCGATTTTATTGAAGCGTTGTTGTTTTTTTACTAGCCACAGGTTTCTGGAAATGGTGACTCCATCAATTTCTACTTCTCGTAATAGTCCAAGCTTTAGCTCTCTAGCAACTGTTAGTCTTGGCAGAATACTGATCCCTAGTCCTGCTTCGACGGCACTTTTGATTGCCTGCGTACTGCCTAGTTCCATATAGCTTTCCATTTTTTCTACTATCCCATGTTCTCTTAAGGAGTTCTCCACAATCAGTCGTGTTCCAGATCCAGATTCCCGCCAAATCATCCGTTCATGAATCAGCTCTTCAATCTGGATTTGTTCTTCCCATACATGTTCCGGTGAACAAACAACAATGAGTTCATCGTCAGCAAATTTCTCAACGATAAATTCCTTATTCTCAACCAGTCCTTCAACCAGGGCCATGTCGATGACATCATTCGATAAGTCTTCCAAAACACCTGGCGTGTTTTTTATAGTTAACGTCACTTTTATATCGGGTGTTTGTTTTTTATAACGCCCTAATAAGCTTGGCAATAAATACTCGCCGATTGTAAAGGAGGCACCGACATGAAGGTTTGTGTGATACTCCCCCATAGCCTGTTTGATGCTTTCCTTTGAACGATGAAAATCATGAACAATGGATTTGGCAAACGGATATAACATTTTCCCAGCACCTGTTACCTTCAGCTTCCCATCACTTCGGTCGAATAATAACGCACCATAAAAATTTTCCAGCTGGTGAATCTGTCTTGTTACAGCAGGCTGAGAGACATAGCTTAATCTTGCAGCCTGGCTAATACTTCCTTCGTCTACGACTAAACAAAACATTTGCAGACTCTCTATATTCAAAAAACTCAACCTCCACAAAACAACTATCTTCTCTAGTATTATATTCCACAGGCTATACGTTTTAGTTATAGCCTATAAATTTATTGCAATTTACCGTTCAAGTCTGGTCTGATACCCTAAGTATATAGTTTCATATTCCCACAGAGGAAGGGATAAACATGAAGGAACGTTGGAAAACACTGATAGAAATTTTTTGGACCTTTTTCAAAATAAGCCCTGTTACGTTTGGAGGGGGCTTTGCCATGGTCCCTCTCATCGAAAGAGAAATAGTAGAAAAACGAAAATGGCTGGACAGCGAGGAAGTGGCAGATGTGTTTGCTTTATCGCAAACCATACCCGGATCGGTTGCCATTAACTCGGCCACTTTTATTGGATATCGAATTGGCGGAGTAAAAGGAGCACTAGCCGCCATGATCGGGGTTTCGCTTCCCACTTTTTTAATCGTTCTCGCTTTAGGAGCAGCCTACCTTTTCATTCATGATCATCCAAAGATAGAAGCTGCCTTTGTATCGATAAGAATCACGATTGTAGCAATTATCATCTATGCAGCCATCAAAATCGCCAAAACGGCCATTGTGGACAAAACCACCTTCTGCATCATGCTTGCAGGGGTTCCGCTGCTGTTTTTTGTCCATCCGACAGTTGCAATCCCTCTCGGAGCCTTAACGGGTGTAGTGGCCGTCTTTTTAAAGAAGAAAATGGGCTACAAACATAAGAAGAAAAATGATCATGCCACGGACCCTGATTATTTTATGGGGGCTGGAATCTAAGAACAAGGAGGGAAAAGTATGGTGTTATGGGAGCTTTTCCGTACATTTTTTTTCATGGGGTTTTTCTCCTTTGGAGGAGGATACGCGATGATGCCCTTTATCAATGCAGCGGTTACGAAATATGGCTGGATGTCCTCTGAACAGTTGACCAATATGATCGCTATTGCCGGTATGTCCCCTGGTCCAATCGCTGCTAATAGTGCCATTCTAATAGGCTATTCAACAGCTGGGATCATCGGCGCCATTCTAGCTGCTGTTGCCATCTTGCTTCCCTCTGTGATTTTAGTCCTAATTGCAGCTGCCTTTTTTGTAAAATGGCATCACCACCCCTTGGCAGCAGCCATGTTATATGGGTTAAAGCCGCTTGTGACGAGTTTAATTATCTTCGCCGCGATAAGTTTTGCAAAGTCCAATCACCTTGCTGCCTTCGATATTTTCTTTCGTTCTATAAGCTTATGGCTTATCTTTGTACTATCCTTATTCGCCTTACTAAAACTTCGTTGGAACCCCATCTATGTGATTGTCCTTTCTGGGCTAATAGGAATAACACTCTATTCATAAGAAAAATAGCCGGTTTCTTGTTGAAACCGGCCTTCTTACTAGTTTAAGAAGATACGAAGCTATTATTTTTTTTAACCTTATCAAACCAGGAGCTGGCTGATTCTTTCAAAACGACATTCAGTTCTTCAATATTCTTTTTGCCCAAGACTTGTAACCATTCACGGCCAGCTTGTTCTCCACCAGAACCAAAAGGGGCAACACCGTCTTTCCAGGTTGCACGCCCGCATAACACGCCATTAAAGCTGGAACCAGATTTTTTAGCAAATTTCAATGTCTGCTGAAATAGTTCAGCACTTACGCCGGCACTTAAAAAAATAAACGGCAGCTCTGTTGCTTCACTTTGCTCTTTAAAAAACGCTGCAGCTTCTTCCTGACTATAGACAGTTTCACCTTCTGTGTAACCTTCGACAAAGTTCATATTCACAGGAACTTCTACTTTCAAAACATCGACATGGTACTGCGGTTTGGAAAATTCCTTCATGGCCTCAATCACCTTGTGCGGCTTCACTTTGGCATACTCTTTACTTTTTACATCCTCATTTTCGGCATCATAGGATACGATTTCCAAGAAAAATGGAATATCTTCAGCGACGCACTCCGATCCTACCCGTTCCATATAAACATGTTTATACTCATTAATTTCCTCGTTCTCATCCACATCATAGTACAGTAAAAACTTAACGGCATCGGCCCCAGCCTCTTTCAGTCGTTTCACAGACCATTCTGGTAATAAATCAGGCAGGCGGCCCACGGCTGTAGCGTCATAACCTGTCTTTTCATAGGCCACTAATAAGCCAGCGTCTTTGCTGCGGACTTTAGCCGCCGGGAGTCCATATTCTGGATCTAATAGAATCGCAGTTGAATAGGGCGTTAGTTCCTCTGAAACCAATTTCTTAAAGGTGATGATACCTTCGTCACCAATTGGATTCGCATTTCCCGCTGCGATCATTTTTTTCAATGACCCGCGTTGATCAATCGCTAAAGCTCCTATTACACCATTTTCATCGGATAAACGCTTTAGAGCTGCTAGTTTATTTTTTGTTAATTCTCTCATCGGTATTCCCCCTATCAATCTATTCTTTCAACGATTACCAAATCAAAATACTGATCAAACTTGGTCATGTTTATTGAACCTGTTCCAGCTTCCATCGTATTGAGCATCCCCGTAGTCATAGCTGTTTTAAGAACATTTTCGACAGGCTGATTCCGATTCAGAGCCACCGCTAACCCTGCAACTGTGGCATCTCCAGAACCCACCGGATTCACCACATCTATTTTGGGGATGGTAATCCGGTAGTCATCAGCACCATGCCTTACAAAGGCACCATACTTACCCATCGAGACGACAATCCACTTAATCCCTTTAAATAACTTATGATCCAAAGCATGTTTCAAACTGCTTATCCTGCCATCTACTTCCATACCGAGCAGCTGAGACAATTCCTCTGTATTCGGCTTAATTGCCAATGGTTTTTCTGTATGTAACAAGGCTTTCCTTAACGGTTCACCAGAGGTGTCCAATAGCACGGGAACTCCCTTTTTCTTACTCATCGTTAACATTTGTTGATAAAAATCAGCTGCCAGTCCCTTCGGTAAGCTGCCTGAAATCGTTACAAAGGAAACATTAGACAAAAGGTCATTAAATTTTCCTAAAAAATCTTCCCCCTCTTCTTTCGTTAAGGTTGGCCCGGATTCTAGTATTTCCGTTTGCCTGCCTTCATGAAGAATGGCGATACAATTTCTCGATTCTTTGTCTATTTTTAAAAAGTCATTGGGAATATTGCTTTTTTTTAATTCTTGAACGATATATTCGCCAATTGTTCCCCCGAGTACACCAGTTGCCAGGACTTCTTCATTCATTTGTGCAAGTACGCGGGCAACATTCAAGCCTTTACCACCGGCAGTTTTTCGAGCATTTTCCACACGATTCACATCATCTAACTTGAATTCATGAAGGTGATAGGAAATATCAACGGATGGATTCATCGTGACAGCTAAAATCATTTCACTCCCTCCTTCTGTACTTGATAACGGCAAACACCATCAAGGTACGTTGCAATTAACTCCAAATCAGGATTCAACACAATAAAGTCAGCAGCATACCCCTCAGCAATCTTCCCGCATTCGCAATCCATCCCAATACTTTTAGCGGGAGCTGTACTCGCCATATAGATCGCTTCCTCCGGTGTTGCAATCCCCCATTCGACGACATTTTTAACGGCATTCTTTAATTGCAAAATACTGCCTGCTAGACTGCCGCCTGGTATTCGAGCAGTCCCGCCTTTAACCTCTACAGGAAATTCCCCTAGCTGATAGTTTCCTTCCGGCATGCCGCCAGCCATCATACAATCAGTCACCAGCAGGGTTCGGTCTCTGCCTCGGGCATTCATTAAGATGTTTGCGGCGGCGGGATGAACATGGTGTCCATCACAAATGATTTCGGCAAAAACATCTTTTAGATTCATCGCAGCACCAGCCATCCCCGGCTCGCGATGGTGAAGTGGACTCATTCCATTGAAAGTATGAACAAAAATAGATGCTCCTTTTGCGACAGCCTCTTTTGCTTCTTCATACGTTGCATCACTATGTGCTAACGCCACTGCAATCTCTTCGCGGGCGGCATATTCAATAAATTCCGCTGCACCCTTTCTTTCAGGTGCAATCGCAATTTTTTTAATCAATTGGTTGGATTGTTTCTGCCATTTTTTAATTTTTTCAATCGAAGGATCACAAAAATAGTTCGTGTTTTGCGCCCCTTTATGTGTTTCGGTAAAAAACGGCCCTTCTAAAAAGATCCCTTTAATTTTTGCTCCACTGACATGCCTGTACTGGGCCCCAATCATTTCAACGACAGTATTTAACGCTTCTGTTGATGAGGTTAAGGTTGTCGGTAAAAAGGATGTTACTCCGCAAGAGAGGAGCCCTTCAGAAATCTGATTAAGTCCTTCAAAATCATTGTCCATAATATCGTGATTTTGAAATCCATGAATATGTGTGTCGACTAACCCTGGGGCAATCCAGTGTCCCGCATAATCAATGATTCCTGCTGCATCAGCTGGTCTATTTTTCAAGAATTGACAGAATTTTCCGTCTTTTATTTCCATAAAACCAGGGCCTGCGACTGTCTCCCCAAGAAAAAACTTATCTGCAAAGATAAAATTTCCCATCCATAATTCCCCTAACAAGTTACTGATATTCGTAAATCGTTACACCTTTAACAACCCGATTCACCGTTCCTGTCGGAGATGGGGTATCCGGCGTATTACCAACCTTTATTGAAGCCAGCAAAGAAATCGTTTGCCCGATCATGACAAAAGGTAATGCTAAGTATGCATCTGGTATGGACTTGGCCTCGCTGCCGAATGAAAACGTGTGCCCATCATAATTAGTTTCTCCATCCACCGAGATGGCACAAATACAGCTGGCAATGTTATCTCGCTGTATTTCTTTTAAAATATCTAAATCATATTTACGCGTATAAGGATGGTTAGAAACAAATACAAAAACCAATGAATTTTCATTGACAAAGGATTTAGGCCCATGGCGGAATCCCAAAGGTGAATCATAGGCGGTGACAATTTTTCCAGCGGTTAACTCTAATATTTTTAATTGAGCTTCTCTTGCTAATCCCTCTAAACTGCCAGAGCCTAGGTAAATGATTCGGTCAAAATGAAGATCGATCATTTCTTGAATGGATTCTTCTCTTCGAATGACACTTTCACCCATTTGACGAAGGATTTCCACTATCTCCCCTTTCTCTTCCACCAACAAAGGATCAAAAACAAGTAAGGCTGTTAACGCCATGCAAGTATAACTACCGGTCATGGCAAATCCCTGATCATTCGATTTCTCAGGCATTAATAGCAATAAATGGTTCTCGTCACAGTCTGCCAGTTGTGCTAATTTACCATCTTTTGCACATGTAATCGTTAACTGATACAAATCTGTTACGATTTGCTCCGCTAGTTGTACGGCAGCAACACTTTCCGGGCTATTGCCACTTCTAGCAAACGAAACCAGTAATGTTGGAAAATCTGACTTTAAAAACTGGTAGGGATTTGACACCAAATCAGTTGTCGGAATGCTTAATAATTCCCACTGCTTTTCATCCACTTTTCCTTTTAGATAGGGCGTAACAGTTTCACCGACATATGCAGATGTTCCTGCACCTGTAAAAATGACTCGAACTCGGGAATGCTTCATTGATAGTTTAAGGAAAAACTCTTCAATCTCCCTGCTTTTATCCGTATACAAGTCATAGGTTTCACCCCATAAATCAGGCTGTTGTTTTATTTCTGCCGTTGTGACCGATGCACCTAATGGCACTAATTTTTCACTGCTTAATGTAAACATAACCACTCACTCCTCATTAGATTTTTTCAAATACGCGTAATCCTGCACCAACAACCCCATTATTTTGAGCCAGTGTACTGATGCTCATTTGGTCTAATAGATGCTGCTGTTCAGAAATTTGATAGGTTTCTAGCTTTTCTTTGATTAACTCAAGCAGAAAAGGATTATTCACGATGACACTGCCGCCAAACACCATTTTGTGCGGGTCTAGTAAACAAGAAATGGAATAGAGTCCTTGAGCTAAATGGTCGGCTACATCATGGACGATGGACTGAAATTCCTGTGATCCGTTTACATATCCAGTAAAGACATCCTTGGCTGGAATTCCCGCTATTTTCTGGATCCCTGGGCCGGCAGCGATTTTTTCCAGCCGCTTATTGCCCTCTTTTGAAAGAACCGGAATCAACCCCAGTTCACCAGCAAATCCAGCTCCTCTCAAAAAGGAACCATTATGGATAATCGAACAGGATATTCCTGTACTGATCGTCACGTAAACAAAGGTTTCATTCTTTTTTCCTTGTGCCGCTTTCCACTCAGCAAATGCGGCCATATAGACATCATTGTCAATGGTGATTGGTTTAGCGCCAAATCGCTCCTGTAAACGTGCAGCAATCGGAAACTCCTGCCAGGGCAAATTGTTTTGAAAAATAGCGATACCGTTCTCTGTATCAACCTTTCCTGGTACCCCGACGCCGATCCCTTCAATCTCTGACAACGATGTTCCTTCAAGAACTTGTTCTACTGCTGTTACGACTTGTTTAAACATACTTTCACGGCCGGAAGGATCACTTTTCACTTCCTGACGGTCAAGCAATTCTCCTGATTCGGTAATGATTCCCGCTGCAATCTTTGTCCCGCCGATATCAATTCCGATTGCTTTTTTCATTTACACGCACCTCTAACTTATGAATGTTTCGTTGAAAGAAGTAAGTCACAACACTTCTTAAACTTTCTCCCGCTGCCACAAAGGCAATAATCGTTCCTATCGGGCTTCCTATGTCCTGAATGCAGATGATTCCAAAGCCATTGTCGTTTTATATTTTCTGCAAGCCTTTCCATTCTTTCATGTGCATAATCATAGATTTGGAGATAACTATCGCAAAAATAATCCGGCTGGATGGCATCATCCTTTTTCCGATTTCTCGGGCAGCCTCCATGGCATAACTTCAAATACTTACAGCTCTTACACTTATCTGGCAAGTTGGGCTTTAATCGAAGAAACTCAGAATAGATCGGACTAATTAACAAATCCGAAAGGGCATCTTCCCCAACATTCCCCAGCTTATACTCGTCATTGATATAAAAGTCACAAGGATAAGCATCTCCGTTTTGTTCAAGGAACCCACTTTCATTTGGATGGGTTGTTGGTACAAGTTGTCTTTTTAAAAAACTCATAGACACGAGACTATGAGTTTTTTTAATATCATTTATTCAGAATCGAAATGGCAGTAATCATCCTGTCATTCAAAACGAAACTTTCATTTTTATTAATGTTAATTTTACAACACAAAACTTGTTGGGTCAACCCAACAAAATAGAACTTTTTTATTTTTTTGCCTGTTATATACTGGTCTATTTATTTTCCACCTGTTACGGCAATTCCTTCGATAAATTGTTTTTGCAAAATGATAAATAAAATCAGCATTGGCAGGATAGCTAAGAAGGAACCTGCCATCAGAATCGGATAATTGGTTAAATATTGACCTTGCAGTGATGACAATCCGACAGAAAGGGTCATCGATTCCGGAGAACTATTCACAATCATCGGCCACATTAATTCATTCCAGCTCCAAAGAGTAGTGAAAATCCCCAATGCAACTAATCCGGGTTTGGCGAGAGGAAGCATAATCTTCCAGTAGATTTGGAAATGGTTACAGCCATCGAGCCTGGCTGCTTCTTCCAGTTCTTTTGGAAGCCCCATAAAGAATTGACGCAGCAAGAACGTTCCGAAAGCGCTAAACAATCCAGGGACAATGACCGCTTGCAATGTATTCAACCACCCTAATTTCACCATAATCATATATTGCGGGAGTAAAAACACTTGGCCAGGAACCATTAGCACAGATAACGCGAGCATAAACAAAATATTCCTGCCAGGAAATTCAATCCGGGCAAAGGCATAAGCAGCTAACGAACAGAGAAACAACTGCCCTGCCGTTCGTAAAATAGTAACAATAAAGGTATTATACATAAATTCGAAAAAAGGCAGCAGTCCAAAGACCTCTTTGTAATTCCCCCATTGAAAATCCTCAGGAATAATCACAGGCGGGACATGAATAGACTCAGCATAGGTTTTTAATGAGGTTAAGATCATCCATAAGAAAGGTAAGACCATTGCCACCGATCCTACTATAAGGACAAAATGGATAAGGAATGTTTTATTTTTCAAAAGCTGTTTCGATCTTTCCAATGATTATCCCTCCTTTAGTCATAATGAACCCACTTCTTCTGTAAGACCATCTGAATCGCTGTGATGATTAAAATAACAGCTAATAAAAGAACTGCGATGGCTGCAGCGTATCCCTTATCATTTAATACAAACGCATGCTGATAGAATAAATAAACAATCGATTGTGTATTTTCGAGCGCTGTACTGCTTTTTCCAATCATCATGAAAATTAAATCAAACACTTGAAATGCCCCAATGAGCGACATAATGCTTACAAAGAAAATGACCGGAGAAAGCAGTGGCAGTGTGATTTTAAAGAACACTCTGATGGGTCCGGCTCCATCCATTTCCGCAGCTTCGTAATAGGTCTTCGGAATTCCTTGAAGCCCCGAGAGGAAAATGACCATGTTATAACCTATTCCACTCCAGATTGCTACCACAATAATCGAATATAAAGCAATTTTCGGATCACTCACCCACTGAGGTCCCTTAATTCCGATTAATGATAATAGATAATTTAGCAGTCCGTAATCGGAATTATAAAGCCATTTCCAAACCATTGCGATCGCAGCCGGCATGGTAATAACCGGCAAGAAATACAATGTCCGATAAACAGATTTCCCTTTAATATTCTGGTTCAGGAGCACAGCTATTAAAATAGATAAGAAAATTCCAATTGGAACAGTAAAAATAATATAGATCGTTGTATTCTTGAACGATTTTAATAGATTGGTATCATCAAGCATCCGCTTATAATTATCTAACCCCGTCCACTCGTACTGTCCAAATGCTCCCCATTCGGTGAAACTAAAGTAAAAGGTCTGAATGATTGGCCACAGGTAAAAAATAACCAAGCCTAACATGAGAGGAGTAACCATGAGATAAGCCCAAAAGTAATCCGATCGTTTCCTTGTCTTCGCTAAATTAGAAACCTTAAATTTTTTATTCGCTTTCACTTCAACCTCTAGAGGAAGTTCCTTCACTATATTCCCTCCTTTTTAGAAAAAAGAAGAGAAGAAACAAATTCTTCTCTTCAATTTTTCTATTTCTTTGATAAAGCCTCATTTGCCTTTTTCGTCAACTCTTTTACCGCTTCTTCCACACTTTCTTCTTCACTCCAAGCTTTCTTAAGAACATCTATTTCATACTGCCAGATTTCCCCAGTACTTTTCACACTAGGCAGTGGAACAGAGTATTCAACACCATCAATATAGGCTTGAAGGTTTAAAGTTGGAACTGCTTGAATCCAAGCTTCTTGTGTACCATTATAAGCAGGAATAACGGTTCCTGTTTTCGCAAACACTTCCGCTGCTTCTTTGGAGCCCAGGAACTGGACAAACTTCCAAGCCGCATCCTTGTGCTTTGTATTTGCTGCAATGACATTCGATAACCCATGAATAGCTACCGCGCGCTGTTTTCCTTTTGGCACAACAGCAACGTCTAAATCAGGATTTTGCTTATACTCTGGAACCATCCAAGGTCCATCGAACATCATCGCTACTTTACCTGAAGCGAAGAGTTCAGAAGCAGCAGTCTCCGTCATTTGCGCTTGGGTTGGCGATAAACCTTCTTTTATAAAGCTAATATTGTATTTAAGTGCCTCAATCGCCTCAGGTTGGTCAAAGCCTACAGATTTGCCATCTTCGGAAATAATATAACCGCCATTTTGCCAAATGAAATCATAATATCCGCCTTGGTTGCCCATTGTAGCTGCATAGCCCCAAATACCCTTATCCTTATTTGTCAGCTTTGCAGCAACCTCCTTTAACTTGGCCCAATCCCAAGTCTCATCTGGATATGGCACACCTGCTTCATCAAAGATTTTTTTGTTATACCATAAGCCTGTTGTATCAAAATCTTTTGGAATACCGTATACTTTTCCATTAACTGTATAAAGATCAATTAATGATTCCGGATAATTTTCTAAGCTAAAGTTATCTTCCTTTGCAAGCTCACTAAGCGGGAGAATAACCTTCCCTTCCGCATATTGCTCAACATGTGCGCCATTCATCCACATAACATCTGGCAAGGCGCCCCCAGTGGCAGCTGTTTCAAGCTTTTGGAAATACTGACCATACGGAGTTAGCTCTGTTTTCACTTTAATGTTCGGATTCTTTTCGTTAAATAACGTAATGATTTCTTCTATAGCAGGGACTTGCTTCTTATCCCAAAAACCATATGTGATTTCCACTTTTTCATCTTTTGTATTACCTGAAGTTGTATCACTATCACTGCATCCAGCTAACCCAAATCCCAAAATGACAGTTAAAAGCATGAATAGCCACTTTTTCATCCTATTTCCCTTCTTTCATATAATGTTTAGTAGATTACTAGCGAAATACTTTTAGTACTAGAATTCCCCTTTGATAGCCCTTACATTTTTACTTTAGCTAAATTAGAAAGACATAAGATAACTGGTTTAAATACCGATAACCACCTCCCTAGAATAGAAAGTATTATTGAAATTTATTGTCTTATAAGTAATAGTCTTAAACTGTGTTTCTAGGCGGTGAACATTAAGATTTTATATTTTCTAGTAAACTAGTATAAAAATCGTCAATAGTAATCGATTGACCATGATTAATTCTGGATTCTTCCGCAGCAAATGCCATTAGGTGACTTCTTACTGACGCAGACGCAGAAGAAACGCTGTCTTGTTTATTTCCAAATTGAATTTCTCGCAGGAAAGTTCTCATAATTCCATTGTCTCCCCCACCATGTCCTCCAATAGGATTGTCAAACTTTATGACCGTTTCATGTTTCGAGAGGAAATCAAATATCGAAATGCTATTTTCCTCCATGTTTCCACGTATCTCACCTTTTGTTCCCATAATTTGAACAATTCGTGTTTGTTCCCTCGTGAAACCACACATACTAAAGGTTGCTGTTGCCCCACCCTCGAATTCCATATTCACTACTTGATGATCGACTACATCATTATCGGAGCGGTATACGCAAATTCCATAAGGTGTTTCATTTAAGGCTTTTATGATGCCTTCATTCGAACCGTCTTCCGTAAATTTCTTCGCCCATCCTTTGCCCTCACCAAGATAATACCTGCCAGCATGAAAAGGGCATTCAAGTTCGGCAGGACAGCCCTCTAAACATCTCTTCGGTGCCCCAACAGGTGCATTTTCTTCCTTAAAATGCATCAGGGAGCCATAGGAACTAACCCGCTTACAATCCTTCCCAATCACAAAAGAAATGATATCCATATCATGACAAGATTTTTGAAGGATCATCGGACTTGACTTATCTTTATTATTCCAATTGCCGCGTACAAAGCTGTGAGACATATGCATGACTTCTACATTTTCATTTAATTGCAGGGAGACTACCTCACCGATTTCTCCTTTGGAAATAATGTTTTTTATCGTGGACCAGAATTCTGTATACCTCAAAACATGACCTATCGTTAGCTGCCGATTATATTTTTTAGCCGCTTGTTCCATCTCAATGCATTCTACTGGATCGGGGGACATTGGTTTCTCCAAAAGAACATGATAACCTAACTCCAATGCCTTCATAGTCGGTTTATAGTGATGACGGTCAAGTGTACAAATAATAGCAATATCCGCTATTTTTGATTCTTGGTCTAAGATCTCTTCCCATGACTCATAACAATGTTCTTCGGAAATCTGATGTTCTTGCTGAATTTTCGTTCTTCTTTCCTGATTCGGATCTGCCACACCGATAATAGTTAATTCATTAGGATGACCTAAAGCATAAGGTGCGTATGCTCTTGCCCCTCTGTCCCCTGCTCCAATAAGGATTGCCGTCATTGGTTTCATGTTAAACACTCCCACATTATTATTTTCCAAACATTTTCCCGATACTATCCAAACGTTTTCCAATAGTTGATAAAAAAAGAACCAGTTAGGTTCGTTTTATATTAGATGATTCCCGAAAGACTAATTGAAAAGGCAATGTTATTTTTATTGGAAGTTTAATTTTTCCTTCTACCATTTCCATAATGGTTTTAGCTGCCATTCTTCCCATTTCATATTTAGGGATATCTACCGTTGAAAGCTGTGGGGATGAATATTTACCCATCTCAAGATTATCAACCCCGAAGAAAGCGATGTCTTCTGGAATTCGAAGGTTATCTTCTCTTACAGCCCTCATAGCAGCGATAGCCATTAAGTCACTTGCACAAACCATGGCTGTCGGTAAATGCAATGGGTCTTGTTTAATCAGACCTTTCATTTTTTCATAGCTATTTTCCATTTTCCACTGTGTATTTATTACCCACTCAGGTTGGATATCCAGCCCAGCTTCTTCCATTGCTAGTTGAAAGCCTTTGAAACGATGCTCAGTATGTAAATCTTCAAAAGTTTCGTGACCACCGCCAATAAACCCTATGTCGCGATGCCCTTGCTTAACTAAATGTCGAACCACCATTTTGATTGATGCCTGGCGATCATAGTCAACAATCGCCATATTTTTATCCGTATAATAAAAGTCCAGCCCTACTACAGGGATATTTTGTTGAATATACTCGATAATGCTATCATCAATCTTATCGATAAGAAGCAGCCCTTCAATCCCTAGGTCATGAATCGTCTTAAGCAGAAGCACCTCGTTTTCTATCTCATCCTTAGTAATACTAATCAGAGTGTAATCATGATTTGCTAGTGAATCACGAATACCAGTATAAATAGTTGCAAAGTAAGGATTCGTTTCTGCTTGTTTTGGATTGGCTACCCAGCCAATTTTCATTGTTCTTGTGTTATTTTTCTCTTGCTTGTTGGTAACTAAATTCCTGGCATGTTGATTTGGTATATACCCTAACTCCTTAACAGCCTCCCAAATTTTTGCTTTTGTTTCCGAGTTAACATTTCTAGTCTGATCATTTTGAATGACTCTCGAAACAGTAGAAATTGATACACCAACGTGCTCGGCAATATCCTTTAATCTTATCACTATTAAAACACCTCTTAGTTATGCGATTAAGCGCTTTCTTTCATAGGATATCAAATTTTTATCCTATTCCGGAAATACTTGTTAAATTTTTATCATGTATTGTAAGAGAGGTTTTTATAGAACGGGTCCATCTACTCACGAAATTGGCGGGTTATAGGTACAAGTATTTTAAAAAAATAAGGTGACTGACTGAAAATTGCAACTACTAAGAATATAACTTCTCACCATTAACCTGTCAACCCATCAACATAAATTTTTTTACGGATAAGATGAATGAATCACTTATAGACAAAATGCCCATAAGTGATTCAACGTTTAGGTTAGTTCAGTGTAAAAGCGGCAGCGGTCGCCCCGCACAATGGATATACAAAATTCTACTGGCATTCCACCAACATCAAAGGCTGTTCGTTCCAGCAACAGTGCTGGTCGTCCTTCCTCCGTTTGAAGGTGTTTACTTTCATCTGCACGGATGAGGACGGGCTCAAATGCCTCTTTTGCTCTCGTTACAACGATATTAAACTGTTGTGAGAATAAATCATATAAGGAGATTTCGCCCACTTTCTTAAGCTGTTCTATATCTGAAACCACCCTTTTTGGAATAAAAGATGATTCCAATATATATGGTTCATTATTAGCACAGCGAAGGCGTTTCATTTCAATGACATTCTCATCTTCACTCAGCTGTAATGCTTCCTTGATTTTGGCTTCCGGTTTAACTTCTTCTATTTTCAGAATAATATCCTTAGGATTCAATCCTTTTTCCTTTAATACTTTGCTAAAACTGTAGAAACCCATCAATGACTGCTGCAGCTTCGGTTTTGCCACGAACGTTCCTTTTCCTTGGATTCGGTAAAGGATTCCCACCTGTACAAGCTCCTCAATCGCTTTTTTTGCCGTGTTACGACTAACCCCAAATTGATCCATTAACTGATTTTCCGATGGGATTTTATCGCCAGGTGTCCATTGTCCTTTTTCTATCGAATCTTTAATTCTTTCCATTAATTGGTGATATAAGGGAATTAAACTTTCGTGTTGCAATGGTTCCATGTTTATATGCCTGCCTTCCAAAATATACATACTCCATGTAAATTATATCACCATTGCTTGTAGAGTCAACCCAACAACTTTTATATCCATTCATGATAAACCCTTATATTTTTCACATGGAAAAATAAGACTGAACCACCACATGATCTGGGGTTAATCCTTCTTCATCAAAAACAACAATCTCATTTTGTGCTGTTAACAACGAGACCGGAATCTTATATTCCTCCTGCGGTCCGATGTTCCAGTACCGTCCTAAACAGTGGCCATTGACCCAAAAACAGCCTTTACTCATATGATCAAATCGAATTTTTACAATCTGACCGTTTTCTGGCTTCCAGTCAAAACGACTTCTATACCAGCGTGGAGAAATTGTTTGTGGATTCTCAACTGTCCATTCCTTTTCCTCTTGAAGCTGAGCAAATGATTTTGTTTTCCAGTTTCTAATTTGTTCCTCTTCCTTATATAAATAAAGATCAAACCGGCGAATACTAGTAAGGTGCTGGGCATCTAAATCGATTTCATTCTCTCCCTGCTTTAAGGCATCGCTTATGTCAGCTATCCCATAGACAGCACTGTCCCTAGACCAAGCCGTTTGACTCTCCATCAACACCTTTACAGACCTTCCATTGATCTGAACCCGTGAAACGCCCTCACCAACAAGAATCGCCCGGTCATAACCGTCATTTAGGAATGATTTTAAAAACCCAATTCGTCCTTCAATTTTTGGAATGTTGAATAATGGATGCGGAACACCACTGCCTTCCACCCGCCATCCTTCCCGTAATGATACATACTTTCCATGAAGGGCAGGCGCCTCACTCATCCCTTTTGGTTCGCCAATTGCTTCGGTAAAGTTGAAACGTCCCATATTCTGGACTAGGCATGTTAACGTATTTTTCCCCTTCTTAACCGGAACCTCAATCGCCGCAGCCCCAATTTTGCTAAGTTTTCCAATATATTGATCATTACAGAAAACCATGACAGGATCCTCAATTCTTGGAAAGACAATTGTCGAATCCTTCGCTTCCTCCGCATAAAATTCACTTTCATATCCTAAATAGCCGCTAAACTGACCGAAGCTGCTGAAATCAAGCGGTTTTTCAGCCTCTTTTACATTTCCGTATAAAAAACAAAGCTTTTCATCTGCCGCTTGCCACTGTAAGGATTGATAGGCAGTGCTTTTTTCCAACACTGTAACCGCATTTTCCAACGATACTCTTGATACGATTTCAATTGAATAGCTGGTACCATCCACAAAGGATAGCTGTACGGTTTGGGGCTGACTTCCATGAAATAAGTGAAACGTAATGAGGCCATCTTCTTCGGTTTCAATGTAGTTTGGCATTGGACAATGAATTTCAGCCTTTCTAGTAAGCTGTAATTTTAAGAATGAACGCTGCCCCTCCTCATGATAGATGACCGCCTGATTGGACTCGAACCCAGTAGTCTGGCCGGTGAGCGTCTGAATCGTAAACCGATTTCCTACGTTCACATGACGGACAATCGGTAAGACCGCATTTGCCTCAATCGTAAACGGAATCATTTCCCCTTCAAGTAAAACCTGGGATTGAACTCTTTCCTGTCTATGATTCTCAATAAATAGCACTTCGCCATAAGGACTGACAAGCCGCTGGGATTTTAAATAACTAGGAAGCTTTATATTTGTGCCCGCTTGCTCGGCATCTGTGAAAACCGGTTCAAGCCATTTTGTAAATGAATGAAACCTTTTTAATACTTCATATTTTCTTGTTGGCTGTAAATATTCATCAATGGCAACGTCATAATCATATGATGTTGTAGAAAATGTTTGTTCTCCAACTGTCCGTCCTCCCCAATGATCAAAATTGGTACCGCCAAAATACATATAATAATTGATAGCCGTAAACCCATTACTCAACAGCTGGTAGCACTCATATTCAAGCTGCTCCGGTGTTTTTTGATTGGCTTTATTTCCGCCCCATTGTTCAAACCAGCCGATCCAAAACTCCATAACTCCTTTCGGCTGATCGGCAAACCGATCATCTAAAATCTCAGCAGCGTGTTTTGCACCCGACCAAAAATTGCGGAATTCCACAGCACCCTCAACGGCTCCATAGCAGGTAACAAACGGTACCTCAATGCCTCTAGTCATCATACCGTCACGCAGATATTCCATATACGTTTTATCTGGTTTACCATAAGCCTGAAATTCGTTTTCAATTTGGACCATAATGACGGTTCCATTTTTCGTCAACTGAAATTCAGCAATGATTGGTATAACCCTATCAAAATATTTATCTACATATTGTAAAAAGAAAGGGTCTGCGGAACGATATTGAATTCCCTTTTTCGTAGAGAGCCACCACGGTAATCCTCCAAAATCCCATTCTGCACAAATATATGGCCCCGGTCTCGCAATCACATAGAGTCCTTTGTCAGCACATAAATGAAGAAAATGCGCTAAATCCTTGTCTCGAGAAAAATCCCATTCTCCTTCATAAAATTCATGAAAATTCCACGGTATGTAAGTTTCAATTGTATTGCATCCTCCTGCTTTTGCCTTGTCTAAGACTTCACTCCACTCCGCTCTTGGAAGACGGAAATAGTGTATGGCAGCAGATAGAATAAAGATTCTTTCGTTCTGAATCTTCCAGCTCTTTTTATCATAGGTAATCATCTAAACGCCTCCACAAATCGGTTGATTTTCAGTCGCTTTCTACACATATTTTCGATTGTAATCATATAACAGCCCTAAGAGACCTGCTAATCCGAGTAACATTATGCCCAATTCAAATTTACCGACCGTCTTTTGACCAATCAAAATCAATGTAAGACAAATGATCAGAGCAATGATTTTTAAGATAACGATAATAGCAGCCTTCATTAAAAAGTCCTCCAATCTGTTTTCAATAGGGTGGTATTAGTCCTTTAATCCACCAAGGGTCATTCCTTGTGTTAATTTCTTTTGAACCATAATATATAAAATTAAGGTTGGCAGCATAACAAGTACCATTCCCGCATACATTTGTCCGTAATTAGCGGCAGATTTTTGAGCTGCCATTAAGTTCATGAGTCCAACAGGCAATGTTTTATTTGGACCCGGTATTAAGGTTAGAGCAATAATATATTCATTCCAAAAGGCAAGAAAATTAAATAAAATAACGGCAATAATACTTGGCCTGGCCATAGGAATCATAATTGAAATCATTGTTTTAAGATATCCGGCCCCATCGACCAGCGCCGCTTCCTCATAAGTAGAAGGAAGCGTTTGGAAGTAGCTGGATAATAGGTAAATGGTGAAGGGCAGAGCTGTCGAGGCATAAACCACTGCTAAAATAAAAATATTGTCCAGCAGGAATCCATCACCAAATTGTCCCCGTAAGAGGTTATCCCCGTCCAACAACAGTAAGAAAATTGGAACCACAATATAATTCACATTGATAAATAATCCCGCTTTAAACAAACCGTTCATGAAGCGGCTGCCTCTGAAGGTGTATCTCGCAAGCACATAGGCTGCTGGCAAAGAGACGACTAATAAAATGAGAAGCGCCAAAGCTGTCACGATAACGGAATTTAGCATATAGGTACCCATGTTTGCCTTTTGAAACGCGTCAATGAAATTTTGGAAATAAAACCCTCTTGGCAGCTCCCAAGGGCTTCCATAAAATTCCGAGTTTTGCTTCACTGAAGCTAAGAAAACCCATACTACAGGGATTATAATAGAAATGGCTAATGTAATAAGAGCGACATAGATAAACAAGCGATAAGCTGTTTCTGCACTCATTCCTTTTTGTGTTTTCATCGTTCATGAACCCCCTAATACTCCAGAACTTCCCGTTTAGTGACAAGGCTGACAATCGCAGACAACGCGAAAGAGAATAGGAAGATTACCACCCCAATAGCCATACCGTAACCATAAGAAGAATTCGTGTAAGCCTGTTTATACATGTAGCTTAAAAATACTTCCGTCGATCCGTCAGGCCCGCCGCCTGTCATCGCTTGGACGAGAAGAAAGCTTAAATTAATCGTACTAATAATGAAGAAGGTTAATGTTGTCCGGATGTTATTCCAAATCAACGGTAAAGTAATACTGAAAAATTGTCTGATCCGTCCAGCACCTTCTAGAGCCGATGCCTCATAAAAACTTTCCGGGATACTTGCCATACTCGACATGTACATCACCATATAATAGCCAATGGCCTGCCAAACAAGGGCTCCACCGATGCTGTAGATAGCAATTTTTTGATTTCCGAGCCACATTTCTTGAAGGTTCTCAAGGTTAAATAACGCAAGGAGATTATTCAACAATCCTGAGGTTGGATCATAAACCGCAGAAAAAATTCCAGCAATGACCACAATGGATAAGATATTAGGGATATAGAAAATAATCCGGAAAAAGCTGTTGCCTTTCATCTTTTCTCTTGTAAGCAATGCAGCAAACAAGATTGCCACCATCATCGTGATGAGTGTAACGATAACAATCAATACAATACTGTTTTGAAGAGCTCGAAAGAAATTCATATCATTCCATAAAATTTTGAAGTTATCAAGTCCGACAAATACCTTATTGTTAGAAAACCCTCCCCACTTATACAAGGACATTCTGAATACCTCAATCGTAGGGAAAATCATAAATATGGTTAACAAGAGCAGTGCAGGTGTCGTACAAACAAAAATAAAAATCCTTTTTTCTGCTGTTTTATTCATCGCTATCACCTCAGTTAATAAATATAACGGTGAGGAAGTTTTCTCACCGTTATATAAGTGAAAACTATTAAATTAGTTATTTTAACGCTGACCGCAATTGATCGCTTACTTTTTCAACTGCCTTTTGCCAGTCTTTTACGTTTTTATCACCGGAGACAATACTATCGATCGTTCTGAATAATGTATCTGCCATGCTGACACCCTCTACAGCTTCTGTGGCGGCAAATCCGCCCATACCAGCTTTTGCGCCAGAATCATAAATACTATAGAAGAGTTTATTGTCACCAGTTAACTTTTCAGAGATTCCTTCAATTGGCTGAACCGCACCAGCTTCTGCAAAAATAGCCGTTGCTTCATCCGAATACACATACGTCATGAACTCCTTCGCTGCCTCTTTATTATTAGCTGCAGCAGGGATCCACATTTGTTCGAAGAAGGTAAATGCGTAACGGTCTCCGTTTTCTTCAATCGCTGGTAAAGCTGTCATGCCCCATTCAAAACCATCTGCTCTTGGTGCTTCACCCATTTCGCCAACGACCCACGTACCATTCGGCATGAAAAGTGCTTTATTATCGAGAACCAATTGCTGGTTTTTTGTATAGTCTTTGTCATTAGCATTAGCAACCGTTGTTGTTTCTGTATACTCCGCTAATTTACCGACAATTTCAAAGGCTTTCGTTGCTTCTGGAGATTCCCAAATGCCATCTTTATATTGCATCGCTTTATTGTAGAAGTCAGGGCCGCCTGCTTCTAATAGTAAGGAAAAGAAGAATGCATCAAAGTAACCTGTCGTAGGATACGTGAATAAAGCGATTCCTTCTGCCTTCGCTTTCTCACCAAGAGCCCACATCTCATCCCAAGTCTTCGGTACTTCCCAGCCTTTTTCTTTTAACAAACTGGTATTATAGAACAATCCAGTTGGACTGTAGAACATCGGCGCCAAGTATGTTTTGCCGTCATTATAAGGGTTCGTTGCCAGGGTATCAGTAAAACCCGGTACTAACTTACCCTTAACCTTGACATCCTCACCAAAAACATTCTTATCTAAAACATCAGTAATGTCCTCTAAAGCTTGATCTTTAATCAATGTCTCTGTTAGCGCAAGTTTTCTTCCGGTACCTAATAAAACTACATCCGGATAGTTTCCTGCTTTCATATTCGGGCTGATAACATCCTCGAGGTTTTTATCGACCGTTAATTCAACATCGACTTTCGGATTGGCTTCTTCATAGGCCTCAATCACTTTGGTCCACATATCCTTACCATAAGCCGATTCAAGTGCCGCCACATGAAGAGTCTTTTTTTCACCAGAGTTTTTCCCGTCACTAGAATTATCAACCTTACTACTTTGACATGCTATTAAACTAACAGATAACAATGCTGACATCCCTGCTAACAAAGCTTTCTTTTTCATCTTGCTCTTCCCCCTCTTTTTTAATTTATAGCTAAAGTATAGTTATGAAAAAACGCTTTCACAATAAACATCTTGTTCAGTTTTTTAGATATCTTGCTTTCCATTGTAATAATCCACTAAAAATTCTATACTTTAAGAAAGACGCTTGATAAAGGGAGGGAATCATTTGTCCAATAATGTTTATGAGGTTCCGCAATCGAAACGAGGCCATCTTCCTGTAAAACTCCTCTATGTAACAAAATCAAAATATGATAAAGATTGGCATAGTACCAATCATACTCATCACTTTACAGAACTCTTGTATATTACCAAAGGCAGAGGGACTTTTGTTTATTCCAATAAAGAAGTTCCTATTCAGGAACATGATTTGATTGTCATTAACCCGAATATCGAACACACAGAAAAGTCCGGTCCCGATTACCCGCTCGAATATATTGCACTTGGTATCCAGGGTCTCGCATTTTCATCTTCTGAAGATCCGTGTCTACAAGTCACTTTTTTCAATTATAAACAGGAACAAAAGGTTTATCTCTCTTACCTGTATGAATTAATAGAGGAAGTGGAAAGCCAAAAAGAAGATTATGAGTTGATTATTCAAAACATATTAGAGATATTACTGCTGAAAATGATGAGGAAAAAAGCTTTTAACATGGAGAAAACCTCTTCTGAAAAAATTAGTAAAGATGTAGCATTTGTCAAAAATTATATTAAGCAGCATTTTCGGGAAGAGATCAATTTGGATATTTTAGCGGAGGTTGGTCATATCAATAAATACTACCTTGCCCATTCCTTCAAAAAAGCATTCGGCGTTTCACCGATTGAATACTTAATTCAAACCCGTATCCGGGAAAGTAAAATATTATTAGAAACGACTAACTACCCAATTTCTAATATATCGACCTTTATCGGGTTTTCTTCCCAATCTTTTTTTGCACAATCCTTTAAGCGAGTAACGAATTTGTCACCTTCACAATACCGTAATGCCCAGAATTCTAAAAAAGGTAAAACTAGAAAATCCAAATCTAGTAAATGAAAACTTAGTATTCAAAAAGACGATTCGGTGTTTCCTTCCGAATCGTCTTTTTTGTAAATCAAATTTTTTCCTAATTTCCTGCGGTGACAGGCACCTGTTCAATCCGAAGATTATCTAAAATAAATGTTCCTGCCCCAGTATCTCCATTCAAACCAGTTCCATCACTGAAAATTCCAATATACGTTTGCCCATTCAGAGAACCAGTGACAGTAAATTCAGCCGTTTTGGTTTCAGTTGATGCCGGCAGTGTAGTATTTGTAGTCAAACCTTTCGCTGCAGTAATATCCCGCACATCAATTTCCTCTTCTCCAGAGATGATACGATAAGAATTAGCCGTTGTCTGATAGTCAAAGGAAACTTTATAGGTTACTCCTGGTTCAAAGCGGAAATGCTGTGGAATGGTACGATACACCAATCCTTTATTTCCAGTATTGACTTTGACAGACCAATTTCCTGCAATAACATCATCAACTAATTTTTTGCCTGCCCATCCCTTTTGTGTATACGGAGCATGCAATTCAGACAAATGAATTCTGTTGTCTTCTACTCCTTCCGTATTCCCAATCACGAATGGGTAGATTCCTTGTACTACCGATTCAAAATCTTGTTCAAAGACTGTTGATGATACCTCATTTTTCAATGATTTTTGAACAACACGGATATCATCAAGCCTTGTATTTCCTTCGCCTGCTTCCCGGCTGAGAGTCAATTTTGCTGTTTCGGATACAGCCGTAAAGCTTACTTGAATCCTTTGCATTTTGCTAGTGTATCCATCATTGGAAGCGTGTGAGTCTGCTTTAACATAGTTCTTCTGCAGGCTGCGCAGCGTGAAATTGCTGACATCCTTCTCCCCGCCCGTTACTTCGATTCCAGCCTTCACATCACTGTTATTCTCAATATACACCTCTGCCACATAATCCTTGCCAGGTTCAAGGTCCGTAATCGTACGGCTAACAGTTGTAAATTTTGATGGACTTTCCATATTCAAATAATAGTCGCCGCTGCTTAAATTACGGCCATTTCCTGTTTGATTCGTTCTTATCACACTAACAGCATCTTTGTCTCCAGCAACTTTTGTATTTTCATCTTTTACGGTTCCTGAATTAAATCCTGTGTCATAGACATGGGCACCCTTGCTCCAGTCGTCAACTTGTAAGCCCTTGCCCTTTTTATCCGGAACAATAATATATGGAGTGGCTGCTTCAGCATTCAATGTCACCTGATTATTTTCGACCTTGACTTTCTGTACAACTGTTCGACCTTGATCGGTTAGTTTATAGACATAAACTTTAGATGTACCGGCATATTCGTTTGGAAGTGTCCAAGTTGTTGTCCCGCCTTCCAAATTCCAGTGATAGAGTTTTTCAGAATCCGGAGTTGTTTTTTCAAAATCTTGCTCTACCCATGGAATCAGATAAGCATGCTCATCAAGAACAACATTTCCATTAAGGGTAATGATACGTTCCCTAGAGTCATCTTTTCTAGTGACAATAACTACATCACCGTTACTTGGATCTGTTAATTTAATCTCTTTTTCCAAGTTCGTTTTTTGCTTGTCACCTTCTACATTTGTCCAATCAGTAACATAATATTTTTGTAGAAATTTAGTTGGGACATTGGTATCGAATGTCATCCTGATAAATTGATCAAAGTTTTTATCTGACTGCCATCCTTCAAAACCGGCTAATTCAAATCCTCCAAGTAATGGATGATCAGCCGTACCGCCTGCTTCAGGCCAATTCAACACCCAAGAATCTTTTTGGTGGTTACTTATAAAACGAAGTACTTCTGAATTGATCCCTTTGCTGGCAGGGCCGCCATAGTTCTTATCCGTAGCCCAGTGCTGCCAAGTTGAATAATTGGCTACTGACGTTCCAAACTCCGTTGTTACCCTCCAGCCCCGGTCATGAAATTGCTCTGAAATTCGATTTGATTCCCATTGATCTTGATACCATACATCTAAATAGACGAAATCAAGACCCGGTGCCGCAGCTTTTAATTCGTCTAGTCTTTTTGCACGCGTTCCTGAGTACAAATCCCTTAATTTATTGATGGTATAGGATTGGTCTAACCAGCCCCAGCCTCTTGAATTCGGACCGTCAATAAAATCATCACTGAAAGCCTTCGCTTCAGGATACGTTTCTTGCGCATTAATATGGACCCCAAATTCAGAATTGTACTTATGACCCTCTCCAATTAGGGTTTTTAAATCATCCGCACCTCCGATTCGTTCACCAACATCGCCATAATCCGGGTGCGCACTGTCATGACCTTCATTTCCATAGCCTTTTAACAGTACTGCCTGACCTAATCCATCTGTAGCAAGAGCGACCTTTTTTACATTATCCAATGTTTTTAGGAATGGCTGTTGTGCTTGTGACCCAAAGTTCATTGCAATTCGTGTGCCGACAATATTATTTACATTCTTCGATCCTGGAATATCCTGCATGATATCACGGTAAACAATCGCACCGTCCTGCCAGTCGACTTCGTGATCATGATTGGCGTCTTCTGCAATGGCAATTTTCACAGTAGGTTTTTCGGACTGTGGTTTCGGCATAAACTCTCTCTGGTAATATAGCAAACTAGAACCGATACCAACGGCTTTCGTGCCATCTTCATTCTGATAACGATTCGCAACTAAGTTACGGTAGCCATTGACCTCTGAATTAGACCATACACCTGCACTCAATGTGTCAGTTGATAGGAATGCAGTATAGTATCTTTCTGAAGTTCCAATGCTTCCCATGGATGTGTCAACTAGTACATCGACATCTCCAGGTTTGGTAACATCACTGCTAAGATTTGTTAATTTGGCTTTCGCATTGGTTTGAGACGAATGGACCGAAATAAAGTTCAAATCAGCCAATTCAACACTTTCTATTTTTGCACTATCAGCATTATTGATTTCTTCAAAGGTATAAATGACTTGATTATTTTTGACCTTTAATAACACTTTAAAAACAGCATCAAGTTTTTCCCATTCATCCTTCACTTTTAATGTATAAAGTGCTTCCCCTTCGTTTAGCTTCTCAAAGCTTACTTCAGGATAGTAAAGATTTCCATTCACTTTCAATCCGTATACTGGCGATTGTTGTCCGTTCATGACTTTATCGCCCACTCGGTATTCGATGACACGAGGGAATACTTGGTCAATCATGACGTCCATATAGTCTGATCTTAGTGTATCCACAACTGGTGGAGTATTGGGTGGTTTAGGGGCAACATACTCTTTAATTTTAATATTTGAAATCGTGATGGCAGCAGCTCCGCGGCTCTTTTCAAAACCAAGTAATCCTGCTTGATCAACGCCGCCAGTTAACGTCCAGCTCGTTACCTTTTTATCATTAATATAAAGGGTAGCTACATCATCCATGAATTTTAAGAGTAAATGATAGGTTTTATTTGCTTCCAATGGCACATCAGAAGTCATCGCCGTCCAAGTATTGGCTGGACCAAAGATTTCACCGAAATACTGATTGTTTTGATCCCCTGTACCTACATACGTATAGGCAGATGGATTTTGAACACGATAGATGAGACCAAACCGGTTCATTGCATTGTTCCCTGGAGTAATATCTGCTTCAAACGTACCATTTTTAATGGCTTTCATATTATTGTAGACAATTCGATTCTTTTGGGTAGAGGTTACATGAAAGGTTGCTGAACCATCTTCATTGTAGGTAACTCTTCCATCACCTGATAAGATTTTAAAATCTCCTTCTTCGAGTTGTTCATCGGTAATGTCGACAAGTTCTTCCTCCTGCTTTACTTGCCCGCCATCTCCAGGATTTACGTCATTTCCTCCAGTTAAAATGGGATCCTCTGAATTTGTTTGTGGTGCTTCTGCACTTACTGGTGGAACGAACCCCGTTAAAAACATTGGCAAAAACAACACAATTGCTAGCAGTGAATGGGTAATTCTCTTAAAATACTTACTTCTCAATTCCTCTCCTCCTTTAAATTCCATAGTTTAATAATTTTAAAAAGATGATGATACCTGCAAACGGCAATCAAAAAATTAGCAGCAAGTACCACCACCTGTTCGTACTTTAGCTTACTTTTATTGAAACGCTTTCACAATAAACATGTTGTTCAAATTTTTAGAAATATTGTTTTTTACATAGGCTGTTTTAAAGAAAATTGTTAAATTTTACACCTTGATTGGAGCAAAAGGCACTAAGACCCCTCGAAAATCCATGGTCCCACAATTACGGTAACAATAGACCGGGATACTGCCGATAAACTAGGGCTCCCGAAATTATCGTAACAATCAGGCGGGGATAGTGCCGATAAACCATGGCTCTCGAAATTATCGTGACAATCAGGCGGGGATAGTGCCGATAAACCATGGCTCTCGAAATTATCGTGACAATCAGGCGGGGATAGTGCCGATAATCCATGGCTCTTGAAATTATCGTAACAATCAGGCGGGGATAGTGCCGATAAACCATGGCTCTCGAAATTATCGTGACAATCAGGCGGGGATAGTGTCGATAATCCAAGGCTCCTGAAATTATCGTAACAATCAACCCCTTATAAATTTTTCGGAGCGTGATGTAAATGGAGACCATTCAAATATTAATTGCCGATGATATGGAAGCCCTTCGCAGGCGGCTTGAGAGAATTAAAACGGAAAGAAATAGCGGAAGCACGTGCCGTAGAAGTAGAAACGATAAAAAAGCAAATTAGCAGCTTGTTGAAAAAATTTGATAAGAATTCGACCAAAGAAATTGTCATCGATGTAACCGAACTGAAACTATTCGATATGATTAAAGATATTTCGTAGAGGTAACCACTGATTTTAGCGGTACCTCTTTTTTATCTGGCGGTTTTAACTTTTATTGGGTTAAGGACTAATCCTTCTTCGCTGTTCATGTGATATGTCCTCAAGACCCCGGATTAAGGACTTATCCTTCTTGAAGGCTGCTAGTGATTTGTTTATAAGCCTCTGTTCAATCTTTACTAGCTAATTTTCTTCGGTCCTCAGCTAATGGCGGTTGTTCCAGCCAGCCTTTTTCTATTAAAAGTTGAGCCCCGTCTTCTGCATATCGCCCTATGTCTGCCATTAAATAGGTATATTTTAAGGCAAGGTCCCTTCGCTGTGAAACGGATAAGGCAGCTCCTAAATAGCCAACTCCTGCTGAAACCATAATGACCGTATGAAGCAGCATCAGTTTATCGGAGAAAGGAGAGATGGTGGAATCTGTTACTTCAGATACCCATGACCGTGGAGAAGAGAGATCTTCCTTCGAGACAATGGCACTAAGGATATCAAACTGTTTTTTACAGATGTCTTTCCCTCTTTGAAAGTACTTTCGCAATTCCTTTGTCTGACATACTTGCCCGAATGCAATTTCCAGGACAACCTTCACGACTGTTTTTTGCATATTATAGCTTAGTCCGCTTATCTCTATTGCATTTAAAGGCCTTTTATCTCCAAACCAGCCCGTTAGATAGCTTTGACTATGTACAAAATCAACTTGCTTAGGTGTATTGATACGCGGAGGTTTACTATAAATTCCTTTTTGCAGCATCAGTTCAACAATTCGATTGTGCAGCTCCAGAGCCTCTACATTGCATTCATTGAAGAACTTTCTTTGATCTAATCGTACAGAAGTACTAACTGCTCCAGCATAGCCTGTTAGTCCATGTATGGTCATAATTAACATATAAACAAGCATAAATGTATCTGTAAATAATGCAGGTGCGTTAAAATTAACATCCTCTTTCGTTGAGAAACCCTTTGGAATGGGAAAGTCCTCTTGATTGAAAAAATGTTGAATTTTTTCAATATGCGCTTCTGATAAACTCCTTGCAAATTCTAAGATTTCCTTTACTTTTGTATCCTGGGATGTCTCAATCGCATGACTTAGGACACAAATTGCTAACGAATCATTCATATATTGAGTCCAAAGATTGGCTATTTCCCCTGTTGTTAATGAAACGTTATGCATACTCTCTTCCAACCAGAAAACCCCATTTCACAACTTCGTATAGGGTTATTATGTAAAATATGGGTAATATCTATTACGAAATTTGTCGAAATTTAGACGTTATTACAAAATAACTTAATTATGGGTCGAATCCTGTCTAATTATAGGAATTTGGTAGTAACAAGATATACCGATATCATTTCTCCTTTTCTCAATTTTTTTTCTTTTTAAATCAGTGTTCACAGCAAAGAAGTTCTATGTTACTATCGGGAAGGCTTTGGAAAAATGCTATCTCATAATCGAAGCACTTCGAAATCAAGTCATCGCACCATCCAAACCACAGTACTAAAAATCTTTACGAGGTGTATGATGAAAACAAACAAATCCGTTCAAATCGAAAACGACAAACTTTTAATGGACATTGTGGAGATAAAGAGAAAACTAAGTGAATTATTTAACCGAACAGGTCCAAATACTTCCGAATATATAAGTCTCTCAATCAAACTCGACTTCCTGATGAACGAATACTTTAACGAGAAAATGGAACAATTCATATAACTTGTTTGAGACCAGTAAAAATTTGCTGGTCTCTTTTTTATCTGCCTTTATCAAAACGTAACTACTCAAGGCAGACCTGGATTGACCCAAAAACCAATTCACCTCCGTTCTCGGTCACTCCAGCACACACTCGAGCTATAATTTTGATTTTTTATTTTTTCTAACCATGTCCTTTTTGCCTTCTTTTCTATATATAAAGGGTGAAAGGAGGTGATTAAAATGGCACAGGCAGTAATCACATCGTCTAAGTTACGGTTAGTGTTTCAAGTAGGTATGGATGACGATGGAAAACCGGTTTTAAAGTCGAAGACACTTAGTAATATCCAGAAATCAGCGACAGCTGATCAACTATTCCAGGCAGCACAAGCTTTGACCGGTTTATCCAACGATACTCTCAGCAATATTGAGAGAGTCGACAATGCAGATTTACTAGCTTAATGAAAAAATAAATAGTGATAGGAGGTGAATGATATGGTTAAAACATTAGAGTTGGAGTTTACGACCGAGTTTGGTAAATCGGCCCGTTTATCAATAGAAAATCCGAAGGAACCAATTAACGGATCTGTGGTCAAAGCGGCGATGGAGGAAATGATTGCCTCAGGAGTTTTCACATCCACTAACGGTAATTTTGCTTCTGTAAAAGGAGCCCGCGTAATTGAACGCAATGTAACGGACTATGAAATCATTTAATAGAGTAGAAGGAGGCCGGGTTCCATAGGAAGCCGGCCTCTATTAAAGGAAAGGAGTGAAATCTCGTGGAGCAAATGATACCTCTCATCAGTGAGGTAGGATTTCCAATTGTTGTGACCCTCTATTTGCTATATCGGATTGAATCGAAGCTAGATATGGTCGTCCAATCGATTCAAAATCTTCCCGAACGGATGAAAGCATAGCAGCTAAATCGAGGATGTAACAGCCAAATTAATAGAACCTTAAACCTTTGTTCATAGTTTGTTCATACTTTTGGGGTAAGATAGATACATGAAGAGGACAAACTTTTTTCTCTCTCTTCCATAACCCCCTTTTATAAGATTTCTTTTTTGGATTCGGCAACCGGCCGAATCCTTTTTTTTATGAAAAAATTCTATACCTGACTGGCATAAAATCGAGTGTTACTCACTATTATGTAACGTTTCGTTCTTTTTTTCGTCTTTGAGGTTGGAATTTTTTGTAAAGCAGGTGTTGTATGAAGTTAACAATAAAAAAGTGTATAGAATGTGGCGGGACATCATTTACCCAAGCAAGTGAACATCAATGCCTTCGTTCAATCGAAAAAAGTTTTACAAAGGGAACCGTAGAGAACTATATTATTTGTTTAAGCTGTGGCGAAATTCTATCAATTAAAATCCTTCACTCTGGTAAATTAAATTACGGCAATCATTAATTCATGTGATTACCGTGCCTAATAAACCAATTTTGAAAATTATTACACACAACAAAAGCACGGTGAAAATCTCCACGCATGCCTTGTGTTTATTATTTTTTCTTATGCATAACCGTCTGTGGCGGTTCTTCCAGCCAGCCATGCTTTATCATCAATTTTGCCCCTTCATGAGCATATTCAAAGATATCTTTTATAAAAATAGATAGTTTTGCTGGCAAGTCATTACGTAAACTAAAAGCCGTTCCAAGTGAATTTCCGCCCAATGAAAAACTGCAAAATAGGCTGACACAATACATCATGATCTTATCAGAGAATGGAGCGTGCGTTGAGTTCGTAATATTTCCTCCATGAGTTGACGGTACTGGAATATCATTTTCTATCATAATTTCACTCAATTCCTTCACAATCCCTTTAGCAAGCTCTCCCCCTTTAGAAAAGTACTTACTAACTCCTTTTTCCTCTGCAATTTGTGCAAATCCAAATATCATTTGCATTCCCATAATATTCGATTCAATCGCATGATAGATATTTGCAATCTCTACTGTATTTAAAGGTCTTTTTTCACTTAAAGGATTAAAGCCTCCAAAATAGCCTGTTCCTTTCACAAATGCTACAGATTCCGGTGTCGATACATAGGGCGAACGAGGAAGTAACCCTTTTTCAAGTAAATATTGGGTAAAAATGTCATAATATTTTTGTGTAATAATCGTAAGCTCTCTAAAAATCATGGTAATGTCCTTACGATAGCACATCGTTAAATTCAACGTATGCATCCCCATGCTTATTTCTTTTATCAAGCGGACAAACATAATATCAAAACCATTATCATAAAACGGCGGCACATCTTTACGGACATCCTTTTCCGAAAATCCGATAGGAATTGCAACACCTTCTTTTTCAAAAATAACCTTTATCTTTTCTGGATAAGATTTAACTTCATTATATAAATTGGTCATCATTTCTTTTGCTTGTAAATCGTCTGCTTTCTCAATTAAGTATTCTAACATGTGTACAATGATTGTTTTTTGTTGGTATGTGTTCCACAAACTTCCGATTTCGGAAGATGATATGGATGGGTACTCAGGCATAATTTTTCCTCCATACTTATGTATTGTACATATATATCCGCATAATTAATTAGTTTAAACATCCTAAGATTTATCATTCATGAACTTTTTACTCCGCCCTTTAAAAATAAAAAAATTATGCTTGCGTAAGCGCTTTTAATGGGTTTATAATATCTATAAACCGGTTTACTAAATCGATTTACTAAAACGATTTATTTATTACTTCAAAGAAGGTGTCATTACCATGCAAAATGTAATTGTTCCTTTAAATGCTTTTGATAGAGTTGAAGTCTTAGAGAAAGGACAAACTTCTTTTATTAAACTGATTTCCGAATCAGGTGCTTATGGGGTTGAAATACGGAGAGAGTTATTTTCAAAGCAAGAGCTGCCACTAGAAAGGTTAAAACATGAAATCGAACAGCAGCAGCTATTTACAGTTTATTCAGCTCCAGTCGAATGTTGGAAAAACAATCATCAGTTTAATGAACAAGAATTAACGACGATTTTTCAAGAAGGTAAAAAGCTTGGAGCCAAATGGATAAAGGTATCACTAGGACATTTTGATCATGTCCAGTCGGATATCTTTCAACTCCGGTCCTTTTTACAGCAGTATCAGGAAATGCAATTATTTGTGGAAAATGATCAAACGCTGTATGGCGGAAATGTTACCAATTTAAAATCCTTTTTTGAAAGCGCAGCCGAACAGGACGTACCCGTCAAAATGACGTTTGATGTTGGAAACTGGTACTATTCCAATCAGGATGTAGAGTCAGCATTAAGTCAGCTAGCACCCTATGTCAATTATCTTCATTTAAAACAAGTAGATAAGGAAAAAGGAGAGCTTGTTACCCGTCCATTGCAAAAACATAGTAACCACAGCTGGGAAAAGGTTATGAACCATCTTCCTTCACACTTAGTGAAAGCGCTTGAGTTTCCGATCCAACCAAAGGAAAAAACAAAAGAGTATATTCAAATGATAACAGAAAGTGAGGCGTTAACATGACACAGTTAGATGTCGTTACATTTGGCGAAGCAATGGCGATGTTCATGGCCAATCATCCTGGCTCCTTACATGAAGTCGGCCAATTCACACGCGAGCTTGCGGGTGCTGAAACCAATGTAGCAATTGGTCTTGCCCGACTTGGTTTTGGCTCTGGCTGGGCGAGTAAAGTAGGAAACGATGCCTTTGGAAGATTTATTATCGAGCGACTCCAAAATGAAAACGTCAACATTGACCATGTTTTACTAGACAACACGCACCCTACTGGGTTCCAATTAAAGTCGATGGTAGTTGTAGGAGATCCTGAAGTTCAATATTTTCGTAAAGGATCCGCTGCAAGCCATCTCAGTGCAGATGATTTTAATCAAGAGTATTTCATAGCAGCTAAACACCTGCATATGACGGGTATTCCATTAGCAATCTCAGAAAGTGCACGGGCATTTGCCAAACATGCATTAACATTTATGAAAAAAAACGGCCGGAAGGTTTCGTTTGATCCGAATTTAAGGCCGACTCTTTGGGCATCACAAGAGGAAATGGTAAAAGAAATCAATGAAGTGGCTTTCCAAGCGGATTACGTTTTACCGGGATTGGCTGAGGGTGAAATTTTAACAGGTTTTTCAAACCCTCGTGATATCGCGTCCTTTTACTTAGATAAGGGTGTCGAGCTTGTCGTCATTAAGCTGGGACCGGCTGGTGCTTTTTATAAAACCGCAAGTGAAGAAGGAACGGTACTTGGTTTTCCAGTTGAAAAAGTAATCGATACTGTTGGGGCCGGCGATGGCTTTGCTGTTGGTGTGATTAGCGGACTCCTTGAGGGTCTCTCGATTCATGAAGCAGTGGTTCGAGGAAATGCCATTGGTTCTCTGGCTGTCCAGTCACCAGGTGACAATGATGGTTATCCCACAAAAGAGCAATTAGAAAAATATATAGAAAAAACCTTACAGGGAGTGAAATAACATGAACCAAAGTATTGCTAAAAAAAGATGGTTTTATCTGATTCCTATTGCTTTTATCACTTACAGTCTTGCCTATCTCGACCGTGCCAATTATGGATTTGGGGCTGCTTCCGGATTAGCGAAGGACCTTGATATTACAGCAGCTACTTCCTCCCTGCTCGGTGCACTTTTCTTCTTAGGGTATTTCTTTTTCCAAGTACCTGGTGCCGCTTATGCGGAGAAAAAGAGTGCCAAGGTACTGATTTTTTGGTCATTGATTGCTTGGGGTCTACTAGCTACCTTTACAGGCATGGTAACAAATGTAAAGTTACTATTCGTCATTCGTTTTGCCCTTGGAGTCGTTGAAAGCGCTGTTATGCCATCCATGCTTGTTCTTTTAAGCAACTGGTTTACGAAAAAAGAACGTTCTCGTGCCAATACATTCTTAATTCTTGGTAATCCTGCAACCGTATTATGGATGTCGATTGTTTCTGGTTATTTAGTTGAATCTGTCGGCTGGAGATGGATGTTTATTATTGAAGGTCTCCCTGCTGTTCTGTGGGCATTCATTTGGTGGAAACTTGTCAACGATAAGCCGCGTGAAGCAAAATGGTTAACCGATAAAGAAAAGTCCGATCTTGAAATGCAATTAGCTAAAGAGCAAGAAGGAATCAAGCCGGTTAAAAATTACGGTGAGGCCTTCAAATCAAAACCAGTAATTCTGTTAAGCGCTCAATATTTCTTATGGAGCATTGGAGTATATGGATTTGTAATGTGGCTGCCTTCTATTATTAAAGCAGCACCAAATATGGATATTGTTACAACAGGCTGGTTATCTTCCGTCCCTTATATTTTAGCCATTGTTCTTATGTTAACAGCTTCTTATTTCTCTGATAAAACCATGAACCGAAACGCATTTGTTTGGCCATTCTTATTAATTGGAGCGATTGCATTCTATGCTTCTTATATGATTGGAACTTCAAATTTCTGGCTGTCATTCACTCTATTAGTCATTGCTGGTGGTGCGATGTATGCGCCATATGGTCCATTCTTTGCCATCATTCCTGAAATTCTGCCGCGTAACGTTGCTGGTGGTGCGATGGCATTAATTAACTCGATGGGTGCGTTAGGATCCTTCGTTGGTGCCTATATTGTAGGATATTTAAATGGTGCAACAGGCGGTTTTGGTGCTTCCTATATCTTCATGGCAGGCTCTCTATTCCTTTCTGCCATCTTAACAATTTGGGCGGTAAATACAGCAAAAAAGGGGAGCAGCAAGTCCGCAGATATGAAAGTGAGCGCGTAGCAGCCTATAGATTTTTAAAGCTGGATATAAAGAGGTCAACAGCCTTAGAAAAATTTCTAAGGCTGTTATCCATTAAGAAGGGGAGTTTTTTTACATGGGTGTTGAAGAAATTAAAAGAAGAGCCGTTGTCGCTGTGATTCGCGGTGCTTCTGTAGAAAGTATTATTCCAATGGCTAGGGCTTTAAAAGATGGCGGTGTTACCGCGCTTGAAATTACAATGGAAACGCCAAAAGCATTATCAGTCATTGAAAAAGCAGCCGATGTATTTGGGAATGATATGTTTGTGGGCGCAGGAACGGTGTTGGACGCAGAGACAGCACGTGCCGCAATTTTGTCTGGGGCGAAATTCGTTTTTTCACCAACCGTTCGCAAGGAAACGATTGAAATCACGAAGCGCTACGGGGTCATCAGTGTCCCGGGTGCTTTTACACCAACAGAAATTCTAACTGCTTTTGAGTATGGTGCAGATGTAATTAAAGTGTTCCCGGCAGGAAGCGTGGGTCCAGATTATTTTAAAAATATCGCCGGTCCCCTGCCCCACATTCCTTTAATGCCAACAGGCGGTATCGATATGAATAACGCAAAGGACTATATTCTTGCCGGTGCTGTGGCGGTTGGCGTTGGCAGTTCACTTGTCGATCCTAAGAGGGAGTTAAGTGATGATTATTTAGCTTTGATTACGGAAAATGCTAGGAAGTTGATTGAAGAGGTCCGCACAGCGCGGTTAGCTTAATTTTTGAGGATGACAGAGTTGGTCATCCTCTTTTATTTTGTCTCTGCTAAAGCTAGCTTCTTTACGAAGATCCTTATGAAGGACGAATCTCGCTGGGAATTCTCCTGATCTGTCCTTCATCACGCTTATGAAGGACGAATCTCGCCGGGAACTCTCCTGATTTGTCTTTCATCACGCTTATGAACGACGAATCTCGCCGGGAACTTTCCTGATTTGTCTTTCATTACGCTTATGAAGGACAAATCTCACTGGGAATTCTCCTGATCTGTCCTTCATCACGCTTATGAAGGACAAATCTCGCTGTGAATTCTCCTGATCTGTCCTTCATCACGCTTATGAAGGACGAATCTCGCTGGGAATTCTCCTGATTTGTCCTTCATCACGCTTATAAAGAACGAATCTCGCTGAGAACTTTCCTGATTTGTCTTTCATCACGCTTATAAAGGACGAATCTCGCCGGGAACTCTCCTGATTTGTCTTTCATCACGCTTATGAACGACGAATCTCGCCGGGAACTTTCCTGATTTGTCTTTCATTACGCTTATGAAGGACAAATCTCACTGGGAATTTTCCTGATTTGTCTTCATCGCACCTTTATAGACACTGTTTCATTAATCAACAATGTTTTCTCATTAAAACTTTACTCGGCAGATAAACTGGATAATTAGTGGGTTTGTCGTTAAAATGAAAGCAGTGAACCAAAGAAAGAGGAAGATAAACATGGAAAAAGTAACGATGGCCGATGTGGCCCGTGAAGCTGGTGTATCAAAGAGTACCGTCTCTCAATACTTAAATAAACGATATGAATATATGGGTGAAAAAACAAAGCAGAAAATTGAAGAAGCGATTGAAACCCTTGGGTATCAACCTAATTTTTTAGCTAGAAGCCTCAAACAAAAGCGTACCTCGTTTATTGGAATCATCGTTGCCAATATCACACATTATTTTTCAACAGAAGTGAGCCGCGCAATTGAGGATTTCTTCCATCAATATGATTTGCAGACCATCGTGTGTAATGCAGATGATGATCCTGAAAAAGAAAAAAAGTATATTGAAATGCTGAGAGCGAAACAGGTGGATGGATTAATCATTTTTCCAACCGGAAAAAATAATGATTTATATGAAAGCATGGTAAAGCAAGGCTATCCCGTTGTGTTTGTCGATAGAAAAGTAGAGAATCTTGACGTCTTTTCCGTGATTACAGACAATACCGAATCTACCTATAAAGCCATTAAGCATTTCATCGAAAACGGACATCGAAATATTGCCTTTGCCGTACAGCCGCTTACAGTCAGCACACGGATAGAAAGATTAGAAGGATACAAAAAAGCTTTGACCGAGGCAGGGTTAGAAGTAAATCCAAACTACATCATCGAAGGAAGTATCCCCGAGATGAAAAAGAAATTGGAGCAGCTTTTTTCATTAGAGGTAAAACCAACAGCCCTGTTAGCAGCGAATGATCGAGTTTTTATCGCACTTGGAGAATTCTTAAAGGAAAAAGGAATGAAGTTTGGGAAAGACCTTGACGTAGTAGTATTTGATAACATCCCCTTTTCCCAAATGCTTGAGACCACCCTATCCTTTATCATTCAGCCTGCTGCAAAAATGGGAACCAAAGCCGCCGAACTCCTTTATGAACAAATCCAGAAAGAAAATCAGAAACCAGAAGTATTCATATTTCCGAGCGAAATGATGTAGGAAGTTTGGTGCCTGTCACCATGAAATGGTGACAGGCACCACTCGTGGACACTGTCCACCTCAGGCGGACAGTGTCGTTGGAGATACCCATCATCTCCTGTCCTCAATACTGCCTGTTTTTTCTATTGAATAACGCTTACAATAGGAGTATAATCATTTAATAAACCGGTTTACTAAATCGATTTATCTAACTGCCCAAAAAGGAGTTTGAACGATGAAAATACAACTTGCTTTGGATCGGATGGAAATCAACGAAGCCATCGAAATAACGAAAAAAGTGGAAAATTCTGTTGATTGGATTGAGGTCGGGACCTCATTAATTAAAGAATTTGGGATAACAAGTGTTCGAAACATGAAACAAAGCTTCCCAGATAAAACGATTGTTGCTGACATAAAAACAATTGATAATGCCCGTTATGAATTTGAAATGTGTTTTGAAGCCGGAGCCGATGTGGCGACTGTCATGGGCGTATCTCCCCTTGTAACAATTGATGCGTGTATGGAGGTTGCCAATCGATACAACAAACTTGTCATGATTGATTTATTAAATACAACAGAGCAGCAAAAAAGGGATTTGATGAAATATAAGCAAGCGGTCTTTTGTGAGCACGTTAGCAAGGATCAACAAGAAGAGCTCGGAGCCAGCAATGACGGTGTAGTAGAAAACAATCTCTATGGTCCAGACATGACCATTGCTGTTGCAGGTGGAATTACGCACGATTCATTGGAACTACTTCGTAAAACACTTAATCCTTCCATTGTGATTATTGGTTCCGCCATCACAAAGGCAGAGAATCCAGCAGAAGCAGCAGCCAAATTTAAAAGAGTGGAGGCAAAATAAATTATGTTATTGATTCCTACTATTATTAGAGAAATCGAAACCGTACTTAGTAAGGTCGAAGAAAATAAGCTTGAAGAAATCGCTGGCCTATTGCAAAAAGCAAAGCGAATATTTGTTATTGGTGAAGGACGTTCCGGGTTAATGGCCAAATCGTTTGCCATGCGCCTAATGCATTTAGGAGCTGCAGTTTATGTTGTAGGTGAAACCATTACTCCTTCTATCGAAGAAGGTGACCTGTTAGTAGCGATTTCTGGTTCAGGCACAACGAAGAATGTTGTTTGGACCGCGGAAAAAACACAATCCCTGGGCTGTTCAGTGGTAGCTGTTACCACTAATCCTGATTCACCATTAGCTCATACTGCCACAACGATTCTTCACGTCCCAGCTGCTACGAAATATCGCCGGGAAAATGAATTAAAAACGATTCAACCGCTTGGTTCCCTATTTGATCAATGTGCTCATATCTTATTTGATACTCTATGCTTGCAATACAGTGCGCTTAACGAAGTGGACCATACAGCAGCATTTAGCCGACATAGTAATTTAGAGTAGACCCATCTCCAATGGGTCTTTTTTTCGACAGCATTTTAGAGTTTTCACTTTAAACAAACGTTTGATTAGGACTTCCTCAATTCCTTTGACCAATGAATTTTTGAAGATTTTCCGGGAAATTTTATGTCGAAGAGAGTTAGTGGATTTCGACACTAAAAGGAAATGATTATTCCATCTATTCCAATTAATTTCCTGTATAACCTTGGGAAAAATAGGTTATTGTATGTAAAAACTGGAGGGATATGTACTGTTAAATGATGCAGGTAATAGTCTGTTAGCTTACTCTGATTTATTTTTAGTCCATTGTCCGAAATGTCATAATTGTTCGAGAGTGTTTACTCCAGATAACGCAATTGGCCGAAATGAACCCCGTTATATCGGGCACGAATCAAAACGTATGATATGTGAAAAGTGCGGCTTTACAAAGGACATTCACCCAAAGAAGCGATGGGATAATTTGTGGGCGTTTCCCTTTGAACTTTTCGATGAAAAACAAGGTGCGGATTGGTATTTTGGATATCTATTATTTTTACAAACACGGTGCTGCGGGCATTTGCTTTGGTTTTTTAATTACGAGCATCTCTCCCATATTGAGACCTATATTCAACAAGCGGTTCGTCCCTCCGGGTTATATTATCAGAGTATCGAGAGTAGATTGCCAAAGTGGATGAAGGATTCAAAAAACAGAAAAGAAGTTCTAAAAGCAATTGATCGATTAAAACGTAAGACATAATAAAAAAAGAGGTGCCCAAAAAGTTATATTTTAGGGACAACCTCTTTTTTGATTACTCTTAGTCTAATTCATAATAACTGCAAACAACTTGACCAACCGCTTTCGCAGCTACTAGCAATGCGTCTTCATCGATATCAAATTTCGGATGATGATTAAAGTATGGGTCTTCTACCCCTTTTGGTGTACAAGCAATATAAAAGAAGCAGGCTGGAAACTTTTCTGCATAATATGCAAAGTCTTCGGATGGAGACATTGCAGGGAATTCTTTCACTTCTTTAATATCAGGATCATTCATGCTTCGCAAACTTTCTGCTACCATTGCTGTAAGCTCAGGGTCATTATATAAAGGCGGATAATCTGGAGTATACGTAAGCTCACAGGTTACGCCAAATTCTTCTTCAATTCCTCTAACAATCCGTTTAACTTCTTTCTCAATTGTTTCTTTTGTTTCTACCGTCATATAGCGGATATCACCTTCAAGTTCGACACTATCTTTGATCACATTGAATGTCCCTTTGCCATCAAAAGAGCCAATCGTGATAACACCCACATCAAATGGACTTAATCTACGACTAATAATGGTTTGAGCAGCTGTAACAAAATGTGATGCAGCCACAATCGCATCATTCGCAAGATGTGGAGAGGATCCATGTCCGCCTCTTCCCTGTACCTTCAACTTCATATAGGCTCGTCCATTGAAGGAATACCCAGCATGGTAACCTACTGTTCCCGCAGGTCCCAATGGTAACAAATGAATGCCATAAACGGCATCTAAGTCATCAATCAAGCCAGACTCGACAATACTTTTCGCTCCGCCCGGCGGGACTTCTTCGGCATGCTGGTGAATGATTTTGATGGTACCAGGGATTTGGTCTTTTATTTGGATTAAGCAATCGGCCAAAACTAACAAGTACGCCGTATGTCCGTCATGTCCGCAGGCATGCATCACACCTTCGTTTTTTGACTTAAACGGCACATCCGCTTCTTCTACAATCGGCAGTGCATCAAAATCAGCACGAAGACCAATGGTTTTTCCAGGTTTTCCACCCTTAATCGTAACGATAATGCCATACCCATTCCCAACATTTGTTTGAATATCAACATCTTTTCCTTTATAAAAATCCGCAATGTACTGAGCGGTTTTCTCTTCTTTAAAAGAGAGCTCCGGATGTTCATGTAAATAGCGGCGGATTTCAATGATTTCTTCTTTACGTGATTCTAACATGCCCATTAAATCGCTTTTAATCATTTTCGTCTCCCCTTTAGTAACAAAGAATTAACGTTCAATTAGTGACTTCCAGTTGGTGTTGGTGTTGGTGTGCGTCTTGATTTTTTCTCTGGAGCCTCTGACGTTTTTCCTGCACTATTAGGGACCATGATCATAATCGAAAGAATGGAAAGAACTCCAAAAATCACGTTAACGATGATCCCAATGGAGGCTGCAGTTGCTACACTTCCATTCGCTGCAATTGAACTATAAATCGTTGCGGAAATGGCAACACCAAACGCTCCTCCAAGTGAGCTAGCCATTTTATAAACCCCTGCCGCTTCACCCACTTTGTTGGATGGCGCATTAGAGACAGAAGTATCTGTAGACGGTGTCGCATATATACCAAGCCCAAGACCAAATAAGGCAAACCCAATAAATACAACAACGGTATAAGCAACGTCAGGCAAGAAGGTTAAACCCATAATCGCTACCCCAACCGTAGTGATGATAGCGCCCCAAATCATTGGTAATTTCGCACCCACTCTTTGGAGGATTTTTTCTCCGACACGAATCATGGCTAACACGGCCACCAAGTATCCAATCGATAGCATCCCTGATTGAAAGGCAGTGAACCCACGGCCGACTTGAACATACGTATTGGCTACAACAAGTGTCCCCGCTACCGCATTTAACAAAAAGTTTGAATATGTGGCACCAGCGTAAGGTTTATTTTTAAATAAAGAAAAATCAATTAATGCAATCTCTTTTCTTTTTTCAACTTTGAAGAAGACAAAAGCTCCAATAATGGTAACAATGGCAGCGATGATGGAAGTTGGGCTTGTCCAGCCTAAGTCACCACCGAACGTAATAAAAACGTTTAATGCAATCATAGTCACGATAAAGATGGCTAATCCACTATAATCGAATTTAAACTTACCTGTTCCTTCTGCTTTGCTTTCAGGTGTATCTTTAATCAACCACATCGCGAGAAGGGCAAATACGATAGAGAATATAAAAATCCATCTCCAACCCATATACGTCGCAATCGCACCACCTGCAAACGAACATACCCCTGAACCGCCCCAAGATCCAATCGACCAGAAGCTAAGGGCACGTTGTCTGTCTTTTCCCTCAAAGTATGCTTTCATTAAGGCAATTGTTGCTGGCATAATACAAGCTGCGGAAAGTCCTTGAATGATACGTCCGATGATTAACAATATTGATCCTTGCGCTAACACTAGGCAAAGGGAACCAACCACGCTCAAAATTAACCCAAGATAGGTAATTTTTTTACGGCCAATTTTATCTGCGAGTCCACCCGCCGCTACGATAAACATTCCGGAGAATAATGCGGTTAAGCTGATGGCGATATTCAGCGTTCCCGATGAAATCCCCAAATCCTTTTGAACGGCCGGGACCACATTGACCATTGCTTGTGCAAAAAGCCAAAATGTGATAACACCGAACACAATCCCAGTGATCATCTTATCTGTACCTTTATAACTTCTCTCCATGATGTGCCTCCTATATTTTAGTAGGTCCCTGTTATTTTTAGATTGCACCTACCTGAACAACATTAGCCATTAACAATCTCAGGAACCTTGTGTTTCTACACGTTTATTATAAAAAGTAACCCAATGATAAGAGAGTCAATTTTGAAGCAGATCAATATGAAAATATGTATATTTATCAACTCGCTGGTTATTGGGGTAAAAAATGTACGGTTGATTTTTATCCTCCTAATCAAAAAGGGTCTGACCTACCGTCTCCAAAGTTTAGGAGTGATAAAGTCAGACCCTTTTCATATTAGCTATACGTTTTCCGAATATCAAAAAAGTGAATGGCATTACTAGTTAAATAGGTATAAAATGACCAATCCTCTTCAATCGATTCATCAAAAATCTCTAAAGAAGGTCTGCTGGAATGGATAATATAATCAATGACTTCCGCATCCATACCATGCTTACTGTTCAAGCTCCACCATTTTGTATATAATGCTCCATGATTTTTATCAAACACATGCTTCCGTATTTGATATTCACCTTTCGGCATTCCCGAAATGGTTACGTGAATTTCCTTATTGAGTTTTTGAAGAAATGTCTCCTCAACTGAAAAATATGGATTGATGATGGTGCTATTCATCAAAATCAATTGATAGCCCCGCTCATTCTGTGTCATCACGTAATCCTTGCCATGTGCAACAATTTCGCCCTGCAGCCGTTTTAAAAACATCAACGCAAAATAGGCAGGTCGTTTTCCATGTAAATAATGGAATAATTCGACACCATCCATTCGATAACGCTTATCTTTCCCCACTTCTTCATGGACGATGGTATTAATCCAGAGAGCAACTGTTTCTACGTCATTAGCTATATCTAACACATTCTTCAAAACTAATGCCCCTCGGAAAAAGGTTCCGTTCGTATACCGAGTATTGCCAGACAATGTGTTCCAAGAAACGAGATGAAGTGGTTTTTCTAAATAATTCCGTTTAAGATACCGCCTCATCTTAACCGTTTTTTCCTTTATGTAATCCCTTGCTAAATCAAATTTCGTATCCGCTGTTTCTTTAAAATCAATGACCTCATTTTGGTTAGCGTTATATCCAATAAAATCAATAGACGCTCCATGTTCTAGCTGCCATTTATGATGATCGCTTGTCTTTTCTTTGCTGAACGAAAAAGGCATATATACTCCTACTTGAATCGAAGGGATCATTTTTTTCAATATTTTTTGCAGCTTTAAATAAACTCTCTCCAGTTCCTTTGCTTCGACCCCAGTGTAATATGGCTCGTAAAACATCACATGCCATTGCCCCACAAATGATTCCCCATACAATTGCAAGCAATGCTTAATAAACTGAGTGAGTTTTATAAAATATGTTTCTTCATTTCGCGAGATATCCATATAATCGAACCGGACAAACAAAGATAAATGATGCTGGTTTATGAATTCTAATGCACGATCAATTGTAAAATACGCAGAAGTTGTCGGAATCTCTTCATCTGTTTCCACCTCCGGAGGGATGGCTGTATGGCTAAAAAGATGACGAACTCCAATATAACGTAACTGCAAATCCTTTTTCACATCGAGTACCTGGGAGCGTACATCTTCTTTTAATAAATTGATAATCTCTCCAATTTCAAGAATGTGACTCGGAGCATTTACTTTCATGGTTACCGGTTTGGACAAGTCTAACGGCAGCTTTTCATATCTCGTCTCCGTATGAGAATATGATTTTTGGTCATCTACCATCATGCTGCTTAATTTTGCTACCATTTCTGGTGAGTCGATAAAACTGGATACATCTTCATTGCTATAACTTTTTACGGAATCCTCTTTTTGTACATAATGGTTATCTCGATAAACATGCGGGGTCATTCCGTACACTTCTTTGAAAAAGGTTGAAAAAGACTTTGTATTAGGAAAGCCATTATTCATCGCAATTTGCGAAATCGAGTCAGTGGTGTAAAGCAAATCCTTCAAACTATGCTTAAGCCTAATATTCATTAAAAAACGACTCAGCCCCATTCCCATTTTCTTTTTAAAATAGCGGGAAAGATAGCCAGTTGACAGATAGAATTCCTTTGCGATTCCCTCTAAAGTAATCATTTGGTCATAGTTTTTTTCCATATAGTCAATGATTTGTGATAAACGAAGATCCTCAGTATCCATTTTCTCGAGGACACTGCCTTCTTCTTTAAACCCCCGAATCAGAATCAGCAACATTTGACAGATATAACTTTTAACCTCAATCCGATAGCTTTCATCTTGTCGATAATAGCTAATCATTACATTGGCCAGCAGCTTGCGAATCGAAGAAATCATCTCTTCTCTTCCCAAATCGATTTCCCTCGAATAGCATTCAAAGCGCCGGTTTCGGTAGTCTGCGTAATGATGATCCATGAAGGCATCCGATATAGTGACAATCATTAGCTTATTATTTTCACTGCCCTGAACCTGGTAAAGCTGATTCCGGTTAATCACCAGCAAATCCTTTTCTTCCAAGTGATAAAAACGGCTTGCTGTTTCTATTTTTAATTCACCACTTATGACAAGGACAAATTGAATTCCTTTATTTACCCTTGGAACGAGTACATCAATCTGTTGAAATGACAATTGAAAATCTGACAATGGATTGTTCAATCCATTCACCCCTAACGACTATTCCCGATAAGATAGTGCCCCTAAAAATTCGAAAGGACATCGTACTTAACAAGTATAAGCTCTTATGATACAGATAAAGAAATAGGGAGGCTCCAATTTTAAAAACACGTATAAACAAAAGGGATACTTTTGAAAAACGACCATATGCTTTCTTGAAGGGAGTGTTACCAGCATGAAGCGGATAATAGGAATGATCAAACTTTTTCTAAAAGAACCTTTATGGTTTAAATTACTAATCTCCCTAACCTTTCTTATTTCGGTTATTTTCAGCGGTATGGAAAATACGGCATTCCGAAGCATTTCAAAATTAGCCGCGGCTATCTTTTTTACCACGTATGGGATTAAATTCAGATATAACCGACTTGTCTCAATGGTCTTCTTTACGGCAGCACTAATAAGTATCTATCTTGCATTTAATTAAAAGGCAGTGAGATATTTCACTGCCTTTTCTATTCAAAAGATTTAATCGGCGGTGCCTCATAGGTTGTAAACCGATCAAGCAAGACACCGGGTTGTTCTTCAATAATCGCCATCGAACGGAATTTTTCCTGTAAAAACTTTTGGTCAATCATATGGTCAAACAGGCTGATTAATGGGTCGTAATAGTGATTGATATTAAGTAGACCGCACGGCTTTTTATGCAAGCCAATCTGCCCCCAGGTAAATACTTCGAAAAACTCTTCAAGTGTCCCTGTCCCGCCAGGCAAAACCACAAAACCATCCACCAATTCAGCCATCTTTGCTTTCCGCTCATGCATGGTTTCAACTGTTATTAACTGCGTTAACCCTTTGTGGGAAATCTCTCGTTCCTCTAACACCTTAGGAATAACACCAATCGCTTGCCCGCCTTCACTCAAGACTGTATCTGCGACAGCACCCATTAAGCCGATACTCGAACCGCCGTACACTAAGGTGATCTTCCGTTTCGCGAGCTCCTTCCCCAATTGAATAGCTCCTGTTTTATAAGCATCTGAAGCACCCAAACTTGAACCGCAATACACTGCTACTCGTTTCATGCTGCCGCCTCCTTGTAAGATTAATCTGATTAAGAAATCTAATACTATGATTATAGTCCAAAGTTAGAAATTAAAACATAAATGAGAAATCATCAGTATTCCTGCTTAAGTATGAAAAAACTTCGAATCTTCTACTTTATGTTTCGAAAAAGAAGTACAATGATATTGAAGCTGCTGCTCTAGGGTGATAGGTTGAATGAGAGTTGAAAATAATAGTCATAGTATCTATGTAAGGAGATTTTGTACATGAATGAACATGTCCTGACACCAAAAGACTTAGTACATAAAAATGAAACGAAATATTTTTGGTTTGTATTAATCATTAGTATTCTATCTTATATTGTTCTTGCCATTTCAATGGTTGGGATTTTAATTTTACTCGCAATCATTGTTTTATCTTTATTCTTTTATGCGTTCATGATTGGCCGGATTCGTACAAATGCAGTGAAATTAAGTCCAGCTCAGTTCCCAAAGGTCTATCAAAAGGCCGAAGAGCTGTGCACCAAAATGGAAATTATGAAAGTACCTGATATTTATGTTATGCAGTCAGACGGCATGCTTAACGCCTTCGCTACTCGGTTTTTCCGCCGGAATATGGTGGTAGTGTATGCCGAATTCTTTGAATTAATCAAGACCAATGTCGATGATGAACTTTATTTTGTCCTCGCACATGAACTGGCACACATAAAACGGAATCATCCCACAAAACTAAGTCTAATTTTACCGGCAATGTGGATTCCTGGAGTGGCTGAGCTGTATTTGCGTGCGTGTGAATACACATGTGACCGCTATGCTGCCTACTATACGGGAAACAGTGAAGCCTCAAAAAACTGTCTCACCATACTAGCAATCGGAAAAACTCTTTATAATCATGTAAATAGGGAAGAATACCTGCAACAAGTAAATGAGGAAAAAGGTTTTGTTGTCTGGCTGAGTGAAGTTTTCTCGACACATCCTCCCCTGCCGAAACGAATCAACGAGATTAGCAAATTGTTTGGTGAAACGGAACAGATTTATATAAAGAAGGATAAATCAGTACGTGGATGGATTCTTGTCCTAGTACCGCTCCTGTCATTTGGGATTATAACAGGCGGAATCTATTATGCCTTTACTCAGTTAGAAAGCATGCTCGATCCAATAGAAGAATTTGAAGAAGGAGCGATCGGTGAAGAAATTACGCCTTTAAATGCAGCCGTAGCGAGTGGCGATACAGAGAAGGTTTCACAGTTGATTAATCAAGGTGAAGATGTTCAGCAAGAAGATATTAATGGCTATACACCGCTGGACTGGGCAGTAAAAGCTGGGAATGAAAAAATGGCTGCGTTATTGTTGAAGTCAGGTGCAGATCCGAATTATGAGACAACCTATGGGATGACCTCCCTCATGTGGGCGGCAGAAATAGGTGATCAAATGATGGTAAAAATGCTGATTGATGCTGGCGGTGACCCCAATTACCAGGACACAAGCGGTATGACTGCATTAACGCATGCCGTGTACAGTTCAGATATAGAGACGGTTCAGTTGTTGCTTGATTTAGGAGCCGACCCTACTATAAAGGACTCGCAAAACATGACTCCGCAGATGAATGCCATCCAGTCAGATGAACGGGAAATTGCAGAATTATTGGGTAAATACATGAAATAAACTTGAATACTCGGTCAATTGACAGGAGGAATTCATGCATGCAATGTCCGTTTTAGATAAAGTGGAAAAAATCAATGAAATATTAAATAACTAGTCAAAAAAGGATACCGCGGCTAGTAAACGGTATCCTTTTTGATAGATATCTTTCTGCTTGAATTTCACTTTGTTTTTTGATGCGCATTTATTTTTCTTATTCAAATGTTCCTTTTACAATAGGTATTCCGTCTTGCACCATAATCTGTCCCATCGCTATAACCGTTTGGATTTCCAATGTTCCTTTATCGAGGAGGACTAAATCGGCGTCTTTTCTCTTTTGAATTGTCCCCTTATGCTCCAGCTTTAGTATTTGGGCCGGATTTGAGGTAATTACCTGCAACGCTTGCTCAATCGGAATTCCTTCTTCCAGTATGGCATTGCGAACTTCTTTAAAGAGTGAAGAAACCTTTCCAACCTGAAGTCCTTTATATTCTCCGTTCTTATCAAAGGAAGGCAGGCTTGCCTGACCATCGGAAGAAAAGGTGATGCTGGTTATCGGCACTTCATTTTCTAACATGATCTTCAAGCCCTTGGAACACTCGACTTCTCCTTCTTCTAAAAATTCCGGGATTGTACTGGTTGTAAAATCAACATAACCACCCTTTTTAGCAAATTCAATACCTGCTTTAAAAAGATCTCCATTCCGATTTATATGTGTAGGATGAAAATGCCGGGATGGTATTTCTGTTTTTTCGATGATTTCCTCAAGCAGGAACAGCTTCTCGTCCCCATCCCCAACATGTATCTCTAACACACCCGCTTTTCCTGAAAGAATTCCGCCATTTCGGGCAGCGGTTGCGATTTTTACAAGTTCTTCAAACGTTGGCTGGGATGAACGATGGTCGGAAATAGCAATTTCCCCGACACCAATGATTTTGTCGATTAAAATGATATCATCTTCAACCCGGCCCGTTAGCGTTTTGACTGGGACCTGGTAAGAGCCTGTATGAATGTAGCAGGTTACTCCTTCTTCCTCTAAAGCCCTAGCTTTAGCCAATAGACTCTCCATTCTCCGGGTGGTCCCATCCGTCCCCAAAACCCCGACTAGAGTCGTGATACCCGAAGTCGTAATATCGGATAACACAATTTCAGGAGTTCGCGTCCTAAAACCGCCTTCTCCGCCTCCGCCGATAATATGCACATGTGAATCAATAAACCCTGGCACCACCAATTGACCAGAGGCATCGATTACCTCAATTGGTGCAAAATGTTCCGGGATTTCAATGTTGTCATGAATATAAGCGATTTTATCACCTGTTATGAGAATATCTTTTACACCTAAATAATGCGGTGAATATATTTCACCATTCTTGATTAACGTTAACAATCGTTTTCTCTCCTTACTCTATTTTGTTACATGATTAAAATGGTCCATATCCAATAAGATAAGCGATGACTACAGCAGCTAGACCAATAACATATTGAATCAGTACTAACGGTAAGACCCATTTAACCCACTTCGTCCATGGGATTCCTGCAATGGCAAGGCCCGCCATAAGTGTTCCAGCCGTCGGGAAGATGATATTACCAATCCCATCCGCAAAGGAAAAGGATAGGACAGCTGTTTGCCGGGTGATATCTAATAAATCTGCTAACGGAGTCATAATTGGCATCGTTAACATCGCATGCCCGCTGCCTGAAGCCAAAATAAAATGAATAAAAGCCTGGAAATTATACATTCCGATAACGCTTAAATATGGCGGCACGTCCTTAATTGCACCAGAAATCCAATAGAGCATAGAATCGACCACATGGCCATCATTTAATACAACTAATGTTGCCCGCGATAAACCGATTACCAGTGCTCCGCCGATCAATGCAGCCGAACCGCTCGTAAAAGAACTTACCATTTTTTCTACCGAAAGCCGTCCAATCAGACCAATTACAACCGTCAAAGCTACGAACAAAGCTGCAATTTCAGTAATATACCACTGATATTTTATTACCCCGAAAGCAAGCACAACATAATTAAGTAAAAAAGCAGCTAAAATGAATTTATGTTTTGAAGTCAACTTCGCAGAAGAATCCAATAAGCTAGAAGCACTTTCTCTTGAATAATTACCATAAAAACCAAGGGAAGGGTTCTTTTTCACCTTCATTGCATAGCGATATACAAAGATGACAGAAACAAAGTAGACAATCACAAACAAAATTAAACGGAAGCCCATCCCTGAGAACATCGGAAGCTCTGCTATACCTTGAGCAATCCCAACAGTAAATGGATTCATGACGGCCGTTGTAAAACCGGCAGATGCCCCTAGTAAAACAATTGCCGTACCAGTTAACGTATCAAAGCCTAGGGCTAAAGCTAACGGAATTAACAAAGGAATATAAGCAAGCCCTTCTTCGGCCATTCCCATTAACGATCCACCAGCAGCAAAGAAAAGCATCATAACTGGAATTAATAGTTTTTCCCGGGCAGCAAGCTTGGTAGCCATTGTTGTAATGAGAACATCGACAGTCCCCGTTGCACTTAAGACACCAAAAAATCCACCGATGATTAGAACAAAAAAGATAATATTAGAAGCTTCAACCATCCCCGTGTGAATAGATTTAATCATTTCAAACGGCCCTACTGGAGTGGAGTCAATCCATTTAAAGGAGTCAGCATCAACAACTGTCCGTCCATCAACGTCGACTCTGGCATACTCACCTGCGGGTATAATATAAGTTAATAGAGTAGCAACTAATAAAATTCCAAGTAATAAAGCAAAAACATTAATTTTCTTTTGTTTCTTACCCTCCGGTTGAATCGTAACAACCTTTTTTACATTTTGGCTCATCATACTCTCCCCTTTTCCTGACCCTTTATTCAAATAAACTCATATAAAACGCTTACAAAAATTGTTAATCCCCATACCTCCTTTAAATTCATTTGACCATCTGAATGAATTTTGCAAAAATTAATTTCAGACCACCTTTTGTGCATTTTACCCCCTTGTGGTCTCTTACTCTTATTATTTGCAATTTCTGTGCCAACTTTCAAAATCACCATCTTCATAGGAAGGTTGTTTGTTTTTGGGTGTTTTTGGTTGTTTAAGGTTTTATTAAGTGCTAACATTTAACCAATTATCATGAAGAGGTGTAATGATGTCTAGGCCTTCGATTACATTAGTTGCAGGAAGTAATAAAACGAGAATTGTTTTGCATGACCAGCTTGATCAATTACTAGGCGATTATGTAGAGATACATAGTTATGCAGTTGATGAAGGACTGCCTCTACTACTAGATGAAGCCATTGTTGTCTACTCATCCAAAGTCATTTATCGGGAAGCCAACGAACAAGCTACCATCCGCAGCACGCACACCATAGTTGGAAAGCGGACCATTAATCACGAACAAATTGATACGTTGTTTGATATCCCAGAGAATTCAAATGTCTTATTAGTTAATGATGACTTTGATGAAACGGTAGATTTTATTGAATCACTTTACCAACTTGGTATCAATCATATTCAGTTTGTTCCTTTTCGGAAAGGTCAATTATTCTATGAGCATATTGACTTTGCTGTCTCGCCCGGAGAAACTCAGCTCTGTCCACCTTTTATAAAAAATATCATTGATATTCATGTTCGCCTGTTTGATATGACTACCATCCTCAAAATTGTTGATTACTGCGAGCTGAATGAAGGTATTACCATTAGGATTTCCGAGCGCTATATTCGTAATATAGTCGAACTGCAAAGGAAACTGCTGCTTGCGGAACATAAAACGAAGCAAATTAACGAGCACCTCCAAGATGTTGTAAATTCTGTTGATGACGGAATCCTTGCGATAAATCAACATCAAGAAATTACGGTATTCAACCATCGGCTGAAGGCACTATTTCAGCTGTCTGTTCAAGAGATTAGTAATATGCCATTAACCGCTATCCTTGGAGAGGATATTGTTGACTTTATCTTAAAAGGAGAAGATACGAGTAAATTTTTTAACATTAATGGGATTGAGGTCGTTCTTTATCGTTTTGTTATGAGCAGGGAGAATACGATTGTTACTACTTTTAAGAGTGTAAACCAAGCTTTTGAAATAGAAAAAACAGCGCAAAGACAACTCAGAAAAAGAGGGTTTTATGCGAAATATGATTTAACAGATATTATTGGTGAACACCCTTCCATTAAGTATTGTAAGCAGATTGCCAAAAAGCTCGCCTTATCAGAGCATCCCATTTTAATCCATGGGGAGACAGGCACTGGCAAGGAATTATTTGCAAATGCAATGCACCGTAACTCAATGAGAAAGAATGGACCTTTTCTTGCCATTAACTGCAGTGCTTTAACAGAGAACCTTCTGGAAAGTGAGTTATTTGGTTATGAAGAAGGGACTTTTACAGGAGCGCAAAGAGGCGGAAAAAAAGGGTTATTCGAACTAGCTGATAATGGAACGATCTTTCTAGATGAAATAGGTGATATCAGCCTTTCACTCCAAGCACATTTATTAAGAGTACTTCAAGAACAAGAGATTCGCAGAATAGGCGGAAATAAAATCATTCCTATTAACGTCCGAATTATTGCTGCTACCAATAAAGATATTCGTGATAAAATGCGGGATGGGAGCTTTCGGCCAGATTTATTCTACCGCCTAAACGTACTAAATTTTACGATTTCCCCTTTAAGAGAACGAAAAAGTGATATCCCACTATTAGTAGATTATTTTAAGAAGAAAAGTGGAAAATGGGTAAAGATTGACCCTCTGGTCCTTGATCGCTTAGTACAATACGAATGGTTAGGGAATATCCGTGAATTGAAAAGTGTAATGGATTACATGCTGACGGTTTGCGAAAACAGCACGATTACAGAAAATGACCTTCCTGACAACTTCCTCCAAGCTGAACAGCCGGTTGCAAATATTCACCAGCAGTCATTTGTTTCCGAAAGTGATCTTGAAGCCCGGGAATACCTGTATATTCTAAAAAAAGTTAAACAATGTAATGATAGCGGTAAAGCTGCAAGCCGGGATTGGATTGCCGAGGTTAGTAAGGAGTCCAGCCTTTCCCTCACCTCCCAACAGGTACGAAAGCGCCTTGATTATTTAGAACAGCAAGGACTAGTCAAAAAAGGAAGAGGTCGAGCAGGAACAAAAATAACCTTAGCAGGTGTTGATTATCTAGTATCGCGATTATCACAAAAATAAATAAAAAAATATTATATTCTAATTACTAGTATATTTCAGAAATATTATCGCAATATAAATGCCACACATGTAACCGAACTAACACCTCCCTGTTCTTTTTCTCAGAGAATTCTATGTTACGATGATTAAAAATTAGCAACCAAAGAACATGGAGGGTAAAAGAATGCTTAAGAAATTTGTTTCAATTTTAGCAGTTGCTGTACTCTCAGTAACTGTAAGTGCTAATGTACATGCTGAGAGTATCACTGTACAAAAGGGAGATACGCTTTGGGCTCTATCCCGCGCGAACAATATGTCTTTAGAAAATCTTCAAAAATTAAATAAACTTACCACAGATCTTATACATCCGGGCGATGTACTAACGGTAGCACCGGAAAAACAACATACCGTTGTAAAAGGTGATACATTATGGGACATAGCCGCTGAATACCAGGTAACCGTTTCGCAAATTAAAGAATGGAATCAATTACATACCGATCTCATTCACCCTGGACTAAACCTCTTAATCTTTGAAGGTTTAAAAACTACTAATATTATACTAACAGAACAACCAAAACAGCCTGCAGCACAACCGCAAGCAGACCCTGCACCAGCTGTAGAAACAACAGCAACAGCACCAATTGAAAGCACACCTGCAGCAGAGGAAACGCCCGCACCAGCCGAAAGTGCACCGGCAGTAGAAGCCGCAGCACCTAGTGGAAAGGAAATTACAGTAGAAGCGACAGCCTATACAGCAACTTGTGAAGGATGCTCTGGTATTACTGCGACTGGAATTAACCTTATAGATAACCCAAACCAGAAAGTCATCTCAGTTGACCCATCTGTTATTCCTCTTGGCAGTAAAGTTTATGTTGAAGGCTATGGTGAAGCAATCGCCGGAGATACAGGCGGGGCCATTAAAGGAAATAAAATTGATATCTTCATACCATCAAAGCAAGAAGCAATTAATTTTGGAAGAAAACAATTAAAGGTAACCATCTTAAATTAATATAAAAACACTGCAAAACCTTATCAATAAAGGGGTTGCAGTGTTTTTAATATCGCCGAGTTATCAACAATATAAAACTAGCAAAAAAAGGAATAAGTATCATGCAAAAAAAATTAAATTATCTATTGCTACGAAATTTATATTCTGCTAATATGAAATAGCATTGTTATTGGAAAGCTGTTATTCAATATATCTTGAGTCTTTCCAAGCAGATAATTTTTGACCACTTTCTTCTGAAAGTTAAGGCCATACGGACAGCCGGGTCAAATGCCGATTGGCAACTTTAGTTGCCTTATTGATTGAGTTAAAAGCTCAAATTTTATAAGTTGGTTACTTTACAACCAGTGCGCGATGCACACAACTTGTGAAACGGTCAATAAGAGTAGTAAAAGTAATTATTTGCTATATAGACTCTGATCCTATAGATATATCTTGAATATTAAGGAGCTTTCTTTCATAATGTCCTATGACTTTTATGCGAGGGTATCCGTGTGTGTTACGGATTACTGTGCTTATTAATATTGATTAGATTATCGAAACAAGTGTTGTGCGCCTCATACGCGTTTTTTGCACTTGTTTTTTTGTTTGGAAAAAAATCTATTTAGTTGGGAGATACGAGAATGGGAAAAGCACTTATCATTGGCGCCGGCGGCGTTGCATCAGTAGCAGTTCATAAATGTGTTCAAAACAGTGACGTATTTGAAGAGATTTGTATTGCAAGCCGTACAAAATCAAAATGCGATGACTTAAAAGCAAAATTAGATGGTACGACGAAAACAAAAATCACGACTGCACAAGTCGATGCAGATAATGTAGATGAGCTAATTGCTTTAATCAATGAAGTAAAACCAGACATCGTGATGAACTTAGCATTACCTTATCAAGACTTAACTATTATGGATGCTTGTCTTGCAACAAAGACACACTATATGGATACTGCTAACTACGAGCCAGAAGATACAGCAAAATTCGAATACAAATGGCAATGGGATTACAAAGAGCGCTTTGAAAAAGCTGGCATCACAGCTCTTTTAGGCAGCGGTTTTGACCCAGGTGTAACAGGCGTATTCTCTGCATATGCACTTAAACATTATTTTGATGAAATCGAATATATCGATATTCTTGACTGTAACGGCGGCGATCATGGCTACCCGTTTGCAACAAACTTCAACCCTGAAATCAATATCCGTGAAGTATCTGCTAACGGTAGATACTGGGAAAATGGCGAGTGGGTTGAAACTGAGCCAATGGAAATCAAGCGCGTTTATGACTTCGCTGAAGTTGGTCAAAAAGACATGTACTTGCTGTACCATGAAGAGCTTGAATCTCTTGCGAAAAACATGCCAGGACTTAAGCGTATTCGTTTCTTCATGACATTTGGCCAAAGCTATATTAATCACCTTAAAGCCCTTGAAAATGTTGGAATGACTTCAATCGAACCAATTGAATTCGAAGGAAAGCAAATCATTCCACTTCAGTTCTTAAAGGCAGTATTACCGGATCCAGCTTCTCTTGGACCACGTACAGTAGGGAAAACAAACATCGGCTGTATCTTCCAAGGTAAAAAAGATGGAAAACCTGTAACGTATTATGTATACAACGTTTGTGACCACCAAGAGTGCTACCGTGAAGTAGGTTCTCAAGCCATCTCTTATACAACTGGTGTACCAGCGATGATCGGTGCAGCAATGGTGATGACTGGAAAGTGGAATAAACCAGGCGTATTTAATATCGAAGAATTTGATCCAGATCCATTCATGGAAGAGTTAAACAAATGGGGACTTCCATGGGTAGAGGACTTCAATCCTGTTTTAGTTGATGAGCCAGTGAAAGAAAAAGATTTGGAGCTAGTTCGATAAGATGCGGTTTGAAGAATTACCAACACCTTGTTATGTAGTAGATGAGGGTCTTCTAGAGAAGAACCTCAAAATCCTGAACGGCGTCATGGAACGTACAGGAGCTAAAATCGTTTTAGCACAAAAAGCTTTTTCTATGACAACAATGTATCCCCTCATTGGAAAGTATTTAAGCGGTACAACAGCAAGCGGATTATTCGAGGCACGTCTAGGTTACGAGGAAATGGGCAAAGAAAATCATGTCTTTGCCCCTGCCTATCGTGACGATGAAATTGACGAGATTATATCCATTTGTGATCATATTATTTTTAATTCCTTCTCACAGTTGGAAAAGTTTAAAGATAAAGCTCTAGCAGCCGGCAGAAAAGTAGGCCTGCGTATCAATCCTGAATGCTCGACACAAGTAGGACATGAAATTTATGATCCATGTTCAACTGGATCTAGATTTGGTGTAAAACAAGAAGATTTCCGCCCTGATTTGCTGGATGGTGTTTCTGGTTTGCACTTCCATACTCTTTGTCAGCAGAACTCTGACGATTTAGAGACTACTTTAAATGCAGTCGAAGCAAGATTTGGCGAGTGGCTTCCACAAATGGAGTGGATTAACTTTGGCGGCGGCCACCACATTACAAGAGAAGATTACGATATTCCTCGTCTAGAAAACTGCATCAAAAGAATGCAGGAGAAATATGGATTAGAAGTCTATCTTGAGCCAGGTGAAGCAATAGCGCTTAATGCAGGCTATTTAATTACTTCTGTCCTTGATCTTCATAAAAACGGAATTGATATCGCGATTCTTGATACTTCCGCAACTTGTCATATGCCTGACGTATTGGAAATGCCGTACCGCCCTCCTCTGTTCGGCTCAGGAGAAGCAGGCGAAAAGCCATTTACCTACCGTCTAGGCGGACAAACCTGTCTTACAGGTGATGTCATCGGTGATTATTCATTTGACCAGCCATTAAAGAGCGGCGATCGTTTAGTTTTCGGTGATATGGCCATTTATACAATGGTAAAAAACACGACCTTTAACGGTATGCCTTTACCAGCAATTGCGGTTCAGGATAAAGACGGAGACTGTCGTATCGTACGTGAATTTGGCTATCAAGACTTTAAAATGAGACTCGCTTAAATCATTAGTAAAACCAGATTCTGTTTTTAGAATCTGGTTTTTTGCCATTAAATAGTAACAATATTTTAACGCTTTAGCCCGTTAATCAGGTATAATAGAAAGAAATTGGAAAAAGAAGATGATATTTTGGTATGTAAAAGCCTAGAGTTCAAAAATACTTTTGGACAGAAGATTAAAGTCATGGATATCCCTGTATTAACAAAAAACCATCGACACTTTTTTATGGTAGAGGTACGATTACAAAGCTTTATTTCGCTTCTCTATCATAACCCTCAAGAAAAAAGCAGCCATTCTTTCCGTGAACATTTGAAACGAAAAATGAGTTGGACTGCCTTTATAGATCTATATAGTATACAAGATTTTAAAAACAACGCTTAACCATTAAAAGAAATCTGCCTCGCCATCAGAATAGATGATGAATGACGAAGTAACTTAAAAGTTGATTCTCCATTATGGAGAGTTGGCTTTTTTGATTGGATTGAATGTAAATAGAAAATCAAAAGTAAAAAAGACCCACTCAAAGGAATGAAATACTTTTGAATGGGTCTTTTTTATAGACCTACTGAACGTTTGTTGTTTTTAAATTAGTTGCGATTCATACTTATCCTATTATTTCATTTTCCAAACAGCAGCAATATTAGCAGCGGTTCTCTCTACGTATTCTTTTGCATGTTGAAACGCATCTTCTAATAAAATGACACCGGGGACAATACTGAATATGGCGTCAATGCCATGTTCATGTACAACTTCACTATCCTTTGATACGTTTCCGGCAATTCCTACTACAGGGACTCCATATTTTTTAGCCGTCTTAGCAACACCGATTGGAGTTTTGCCGAAGATTGTTTGTCCGTCAATCTTACCTTCTCCCGTTATGACTAAATCTGCATCCTCTATGATTCTAGAAAGACCAGTAGCTTCAATGACAATTTCGACTCCTCGCTTCATTTCCGAGGGTAAAAAGGCCAATAATCCTCCTCCAAGACCACCTGCAGCACCGGAACCAGGTACTTCATTTATCTTTTTACCAAGATCTCGCTCAATAATGGCAGCATAGTGACCAAGATTTTGATCCAGTAATGTTACCATTTCAGGAGTAGCCCCTTTTTGCGGTCCAAAGATGGCAGACGCTCCTTTATCCCCCATCAGCGGATTATCAACATCACATGCAACCTCAATTTTAATAGTTGCTAACCGCGGATCAAATTCTGAAAGATTGATAGAAGCTAGGTGACAAAGAGCGCCGCCACCTTCCTCTATTTCTATTCCATTCTCATCCAGTAGAAGTGCACCAAGCGCTTTCGCCATTCCTGCACCACCATCATTGGTTGCACTGCCGCCTATTCCAATAATGATATGGTTTACACCGTAATCAAGAGCGGCAGCAATTAGTTCACCTGTCCCTCTCGTAGTGGTTAAAAGAGGATTTCGTTTCTCTGCTGGTACAAGGTGTAAACCAGAAGCAGCGGCCATCTCAATTACAGCTGTCGTTTTATTTCCAAGAATTCCAAAGAATGCATCTACTTGTTCGCCTAGTGGTCCTGTTACGGTTTTTGAAATGATTTCACCACCGGTTGCGTCTACTAGGGACTGTACCGTACCTTCACCGCCATCGGCCATTGGTACTTTTATACATTCAGCATCAGGAATGATCCTTTTAAAGCCTTTTTCAATTGACTCCGAGACTTCTAGAGCTGATAAACTTTCTTTAAAGGAATCTGGCGCAATGACAATCTTCATCTTTTTTCCTCTCCTATCTATTTGATGTTAACCAAATATATGAAATACACCATAAATTAAAGTAGAAATGATTGCTAACGTTAAACCTACGAGTGTTTCGTAAGGTAGCACTTTTAGACGTTCTTTAATTTCCATATTGACACTTCCACCTGTTGCATGGAAGAAGCTTCCATGCGGTAAGTGATCTAGAACAGTTGCACCCGCATGAATCATAGCAGCACCAGCAATAGCAGAAACACCCATACCTAAAATGGTTGAACTGAATACTTGGCTGGCTACAGCTGTACCGGCAGTCGTAGAAGCAGTGGCAGCAGACATGAAAATACCAGAAACCGGAGCAAGAACATAACCCGGAAGTCCAATTGCATTTAATCCTTCGATTAAAACATCTTTCAATCCAGAATTAGCAATAATTCCAGCTAGAGTACCTGTCCCAAGAAGCATAATCGCCACACCAGACATTTTTCCTAAGCCTGAAATAGCATAGTCGTTTACTTTTCTTCCTCTGCCCATTACAATGGCTCCCACAATACCTCCAACAGGTAAGGCAATCATCGGGTCGATACTAATATCGAACAACGGTCTTAAGGCCAATAAGATAATCGTTATAATAGGAGCAATAAGGGCTGCTGCGAATGAAGGAAGCTGTCCGCCATTATGTGTTTGAATTTCTTGCATTTGAACAGTTGAGCCTTTTTTCACAAGTTTTTTAGCAATTATATACGTTACGACAATTCCGAAAACGGCTGGAATAATTCCTGCAGCCATAATGGATGTTAATGGAACATTAAAAGCGTCTGAAGCAGCAATGGCATTTGGGTTTGGTGACATAATGTTACCTGCTTTACCTCCACCAACCATCGCTAGTAAAATAGCTGTTTTTGAAATTCCAGCTCTCTTCGCTATCGCTAGGGCAATTGGTGAAACCGTAATAACGGCAACGTCGATGAAAACACCAACTGTTGTTAAAATCATCGTAGCAATCGCTAAAGCAAGCAATGCTCTTGTTTCTCCTAACTTTTTTACAATCGTTTCAGCAATGACGGCTGCGGCACCTGATTCAATCAGAACTCCAGCTAAAACACCTGCAGCCAAAATTCGTAATACGGCAGGAATAATACCTTTAGCACCTTCCATCATTAATGTTACTGTATTGGTTATATCGACTCCTCCAACAAGACCACCGACTAACGCACCGGCAATCATTCCATAGGCAGGAGATACTTTCTTTAAAATTAGTACAATGGCAATAACTAGTGCAATCACTGCACCTAAAGCGCTTACTTGAATCTGTGGATCCATTTGTGAGTCCCTCCTTGATTATTGTACATTCATTGTAAGCGTTTCCTCTCCTAATTACATTGTTCCGTCCATCAAAAAAAGGCTTAAGAAAACTAAGCCTTTTTGTGCATATGCACAAAATCATCTAAGTTGGGATTGTAAAATAGACAGATAGAGCTCAAGTAAATCCTTAATATTACGAGGGTCTTTGTTTGTCAATTCTGATATCCGTTCTAAGCGGTATCTAAGGGTATTTCGGTGAATAAAGAGCCTTCCCGCCACTTTATTGACATCTCCATTTTCCTCAACATATACCATTAAAGTTTCCAACAATTCCCCTTTTTTATCTTGTTGTTTTAATTGTTGAAAATATGGACCAATCTCTCCCCCAATCCCAAGTTGGTTAGCTCGCGCAAGAAAAATGGGCAATTTATATTCATCAAAAAAATAAATGGTTTTATGAGGATCAAGTTTCTCCCCTACATTCAACGTATAGACTGCCTCTCGATAAGACTCGGAGAGCCCCTCTAAAGCTGGATGCCAGCTTCCAATGGCAATTTTGCAATGTACCCGTTGAAATTTTTCTAATCCAACAGCCCATTTTTCCATTTGGTTTACAGTTTGGGAATAATCCCATTCCTGTTCCGTCATACCCACTTTTTTTAATAGAACGATATGGTCCGGATGCATGACATATAAGTCGTCTTTTTCCAGTTTATCGCGAATCCATTTATACCCGTTGGATTGGTTTTCAACCGTTAGAATAATAGCAACTCGTGGAATAGCTAAGTTAATCCCGAGTCGTTTCATCCTTTCAAAATATAATGAATTTAATTTATCCGTTCCGTGCAGTAACTGGCTGGTTAATTCTTCCTTTAGTCTTTCATCCCACTGCATTTCATCGATGAGCACAGCTTGCTGAAGAATCATTTCTGCTGCCATTTTAACCAATTGTCCGTAGTTTCGAATCTCCTCGGGAATACCTGTAATCCCGATGACCCCTACTACTTTATCATGAAAGTTAATCGGCAAATTAATTCCCGCCTTAACCCCGTAAAGTTGTTGCGCCTCAGTTTCACTTATTTCAAAACCAGTTTGGCTCTCTATTACCCTAATGGCTCCTTCATGAATAGAATTTATCCTTTTTTGATCTCCTGAACCAATGATAACCCCTTTCTCATTCATGACATTAATATTTCGGTTTATAATACTCATTGTTCGATTCACAATTTCCTGAGCCAAGGATTGATCTAAAAATCTCATATAGACCCCTCTTTCAAACTATCCATGCCACAAAAAGGCTGGTATAAATATATCATTATTAGTAGAAGTAATACTAATTCAACTTCCATTTTAGCATCTAATTACCTAATTAATGAGAAAAACGGTCTTATTTGAGAATTTGCATGATGAAATTCGGAGTGATTATTTGATATAAAATAACCCTGAAACAAAGCATGGAAAAAATAAAACATATTGGTTGACATTATGGTGCTTTTATATAATAATAAACATTGTATTAGAATTATTCTAATTTAGTTATTAGTATTTGATGTAAACAATTCTCAAATTAATTTTAGGAGGAAATCACTATGTCATTAATCGGTAAAGAAGTACAAGCATTCACAGCAAACGCGTATCAAAACGGAGATTTCATCACAGTTTCAGAAGAAAACTTTAAAGGTAAATGGAGTGTAGTTTGCTTCTACCCAGCAGATTTCACATTCGTATGCCCTACTGAATTAGAAGACTTACAAAATGAATATGCAACATTAAAAGATCTAGGTGTAGAAGTTTACTCTGTATCAACTGATACTCACTTCACTCACAAAGCATGGCACGATCATTCACCAGCAATCAGCAAAATTGAATACATTATGATTGGTGACCCATCTCAAAAACTTACTCGCGCATTTGACGTACTTGACGAAGAAGAAGGTCTTGCACAACGCGGTACTTTCATCATCGATCCAGACGGCGTGGTACAAGCTATGGAAATTAATGCAGGCGGAATCGGCCGTGATGCAAGCACAATCGTTAACAAGATTAAAGCTGCTCAATATGTACGCAACAATCCAGGCGAAGTTTGCCCAGCTAAATGGCAAGAAGGTTCTGAAACACTTAAGCCAAGCCTTGACCTTGTAGGAAAAATTTAAGGAGTAGATAAAAAATGTTACTAGATGCAGATATAAAAGCTCAGTTATCCCAGTATCTTCAACTGATGGAAGGCGATATCCTTCTTAAAGTCAGCGCAGGAACCGATGACGTATCTCGCGACATGTTGCAGTTAATCGATGAATTGGCAACCATGTCTTCTAACATTAAGGTTGAAAAAACAGAACTAGAGAGAACTCCAAGCTTTAGTGTAAATCGTATCGGCGAAGACACTGGAGTAACGTTTGCTGGTATTCCTCTAGGACATGAATTTACTTCCTTAGTATTGGCTCTCTTGCAGGTTAGCGGAAGAGCACCAAAAGTAGAACAAAAAGTAATCGATCAAATTAAAGCCATCAAAGGTGAATATCACTTTGAATCTTATATCAGCCTGACTTGCCACAACTGTCCTGATGTTGTACAGGCCCTAAACTTAATGAGCATTCTCAACCCTGGTATTACCCATACCATGATTGACGGTGCAGCTTTCAAAGCTGAAGTGGAAAGCAAGAACATCTTGGCAGTTCCAACTGTTTTCCTAAATGGAGAATCGTTTGGAAGCGGTCGTATGACCATTGAGGAAATCCTCGCGAAAATGGGCACTGGTCCAGATGCAGCTGAGCTTTCTAATAAAGAGCCATACGATGTGCTTGTGGTCGGCGGTGGCCCAGCTGGTGCGAGTGCGGCGATCTATGCAGCACGTAAAGGTATTCGCACTGGTATTGTGGCGGAACGCTTTGGCGGCCAAGTTATGGACACGATGGGTATTGAGAACTTTATCGGTACGAAATACACAGAAGGTCCTAAGCTAGCTGCAAGCCTTGAAGAACATGTTAAAGACTATGGCGTCGATGTTCTAAACTTACAGCGTGCCAAACGTTTAGAAAAGAATGAGCTTGTTGAAATTGAACTCGAAAACGGTGCGGTTCTTAAGAGTAAAGCTGTTATCGTTTCAACAGGTGCCCGCTGGCGTAATGTTGGTGTCCCTGGTGAAGCAGAGTTCAAAAACAAAGGTGTAGCTTACTGCCCACACTGTGATGGTCCATTGTTTGCAGGAAAACGCGTTGCCGTTATTGGCGGTGGTAATTCCGGTATTGAGGCTGCTATTGACCTTGCAGGTATCGTAAAGCATGTAACAGTACTTGAGTTCGCAGCAGAGCTAAAGGCCGATTCAGTGCTTCAAAAACGTCTATACAGCCTGCCGAATGTAACTGTTATTCTAAATGCTCAAACAAAAGAAATTCACGGTACTGACAAAGTAAATGGTATCTCCTATATGGATCGTGAAACAGAAGAAGTTAAGCACATTGAATTAGAAGGTATTTTCGTTCAAATCGGTCTTGTGCCAAACACAGACTGGTTAGAGGGTACCCTTGAACGCACTCGCTTCGGTGAGATTATTGTGGACAAGCATGGTGCTACTAGCATTCCAGGAGTATATGCAGCTGGTGACTGTACAGATAGTGCTTATAAGCAAATCATTATTTCTATGGGATCCGGTGCAACTGCTGCATTAGGTGCATTTGATTACTTGATTCGAAATTAATCTCTCTATAAAAAAGTCGTTGTACTATCTTGACTGATAGTATAGCGGCTTTTTTTCTTTTTCCAGCTTTAACAGGCTGTATCTCTATTTCCACCTTCCCTTCCCCTCGCCTTCTAACAGAATAGTATTTTCAATTCTAAGACAACCTAATAATAGAGATAAATTTTCTTCGAGTGATCATGTAGCTGACCATATAGAGTCGTTGAAGGGAGATTGATCCGTGAAACTGTATCAAGTAAGAAAAGGACAATTTGTTTATTATAACAATGAGTTACACAAAGTATACGGTGTAAAACCTATGTATAAATTGTCCGTGCATTTAATTAAGCTAAGGGATTTAACTCAGCATATTACCAATGCTGCAAGCGTGGAAAAATACAGGCCTAAGGAAAATGACAGTTTTATTTTTAATCATAAAGCCTATACGCTCAAAAAAGAACGAAATGCTGAAGCAGGAGACTATATTTTAATAAACAATCCAATGCCCGATTCCCTTGATACCTATACATTAAATGAAATTGAATTGGTCGAAACGGCGGATAAAAAAGGAGTTATCACAAGTAATTCCCACGGGGTTAAACATAATGAGTATTTATTAATGGTACCGGGCCGCGCTGCCGGCGGTAATCCTATCGATTATAAAGACAAGGCAAATGATGAAGACGAGAGCATAAGTGACATCGGAGCCCTAGGTCCTGCATCCAGCGAACTACTGCCATCCTTAGGAGACATCTATAAAAAGAAAGACGCTGATTCTTTTTTTGAGGCAATGGTGATCGCAATTAAGGACCAAACCGTTTACCTTGGAGGAGGATTAGAGACCACTCAGGAAGAGTTGCTAAACAGTGAAAAGTGGGAATTTCTATATAACCTCCTTGATAAGTGATGTACTTTCAAAAACGTTACATAACACCGAGTTTTTACTAGGAGGTTTCTATGGACAGCAATAAGAATATGGGAAACAGTGTTTTTATTATTTCATTATTACTTACGCTCATTTTTATTATTTGGGGAGTATTTTTTACCGATAATCTCTCCAAAGTGACCGATATTTTCTATAATGGTTCGATTGATTACCTTGGGTGGGTGTATCTTGGCGCTACCCTCTTCTTTGTGATTTTTTCAATCTATTTATTGTTCTCTAAATATGGGGATATTCGGCTTGGTAAAAAAACAGACCGACCTGATTTTAACACCGCATCTTGGCTTGCCATGCTATTCGGTGCCGGGATGGGAATTGGAATTGTCTATTGGAGTGTCGCCGAACCTGTAACTCACTACACCTCCCCTCCTTATGGAGAAGGATATACCGTTGACGCAGCCAATACGGCTATGAAGTATACATTTTTCCATTGGGGCCTGGACCCATGGGCAATTTACACGGTAATTGGTCTAGCTCTTGCGTTTTTTCAATACAACAAAAGGCTGCCGGCAGCTATAAGTTCGGCATTCCATCCGATATTAGGGGATAAAATTTACGGGCCAATTGGAAAAACAATTGATATCCTGTCTATCTTTGCAACAGTCTTTGGTATCGCAACCTCTTTAGGTCTTGGTGCCATGCAGGTGACGGCCGGAATGCATGTCCTATTCGGTGTTCCCAATCAGTTATTTGTTCAAATGATTGTGATTGTCGTTGCGACAGTTATTTTTATTATTTCCATCAATACAGGTTTAGAAAGAGGGATTCAGTATTTATCCAATGCTGCGATGATCCTATCTTTAGCAATTATGCTGCTGATTCTAATCGTCGGTCCAACTCTGACTGTTATTAAAGTTTTTTTTAATACGACGGGTCTTTATGTTAGTGACTTTATACATATGAGCTTAAGGTTAAAACCCTTTGGTGAAGGAGAATGGATTGCCTCCTGGACGCTTTTTTATTGGGCCTGGTGGATTGCCTGGGCACCATTTGTCGGTATGTTTATTGCCAGGGTTTCAAAAGGAAGAACAGTAAGGGAATTTGTAATCGGCGTACTGGTTGTACCCACCCTCGGAACATGTCTCTGGATGTCCATATTTGGCGGCTCAGCACTTGAATTGGTGCTCAACTCAGACAACCATGACCTGGCAAAAAAGATCACCAAAGACGTTTCATTGTCAATCTTCACATTCTTTGATTATCTTCCATTAAGTTCAGTGTTAAGTATTTTGGGGTTTGCGGTAGTAGCAATTTATTATATAACAGTCGCCGATACAGCCACCTTTGTATTGGGGATGTTAAGTGAAGGAGGAACATTAAATCCCTCCAATAAAATTAAAATGACATGGGGTGTCATACAATCTGCTTTGGCTGCAGTATTGCTTTTGGCTGGCGGGTTGAACGTACTGCAAACGGCCTCCATTGCAGCTGCCCTGCCTTTTGCGATTATTCTGGTCGTGATGTGTTTCTCGCTAGTGAAAGGGTTAAAAAGCGAAGTCGAGGTACAAAGGGGCAATAAAAGAAGCGTGCACCATTCCTAAAAAATAAGAAAAACCACCTTTTATTTTCTTAAAGGTGGTTTCATTATGTATATTGATTATTTTAAAAGGATTTGTTTCCTTCACTTGAAAGATGGCTCCGCAGGTAGGACTCGAACCTACGACCGATCGGTTAACAGCCGATAGCTCTACCACTGAGCTACTGCGGAACAATGAAAATGTTAATTTTGCTGTTGCAAAAACTCTACTGATTATACTTTACAAAAAATCAATTATTATTCATAAAAAATCCTGGTGGGCCTAAATGGACTCGAACCATCGACCTCACGCTTATCAGGCGTGCGCTCTAACCAGCTGAGCTATAGGCCCTAAATTGGAGCGGGTGATGAGAATCGAACTCACAACATCAGCTTGGAAGGCTGAGGTTTTACCACTAAACTACACCCGCATATAAAAAATTGGAGGCAACACCCGGATTCGAACCGGGGATAAAGGTTTTGCAGACCTCTGCCTTACCACTTGGCTATGCTGCCTAAACTTTTAATGGGGCGACTGATGGGAATCGAACCCACGAATGCCTGAACCACAATCAGGTGCGTTAACCACTTCGCCACAATCGCCATAATAGTTATTTTAACCTTGACAAAGAAAATGGTGGAGGGGGACGGATTCGAACCGCCGAACCCCGAGGGAGCGGATTTACAGTCCGCCGCGTTTAGCCACTTCGCTACCCCTCCATAAAAAAAAAAAACGATGGCTCAGGACGGAATCGAACCGCCGACACAAGGATTTTCAGTCCTTTGCTCTACCGACTGAGCTACTGAGCCATACAATAATATAAAAAATGGCGGTCCGGACGGGACTCGAACCCGCGACCTCCTGCGTGACAGGCAGGCATTCTAACCAACTGAACTACCGGACCAATGATGTTAAAGGTACTTCTTGAAAGACAACTTGCATAAATGGCGGAGGAAGAGGGATTCGAACCCCCGCGCGGTTTAACCCGCCTGTCGGTTTTCAAGACCGATCCCTTCAGCCGGACTTGGGTATTCCTCCGAATAAGTGGAGCCTAGCGGGATCGAACCGCTGACCTCCTGCGTGCAAAGCAGGCGCTCTCCCAGCTGAGCTAAGGCCCCATTTTATTAATGTAATGGTTGACTGGTCGGGAAGACAGGATTCGAACCTGCGACCCCTTGGTCCCAAACCAAGTGCTCTACCAAGCTGAGCTACTTCCCGTAAAAAATGGCGCGCCCGAAAGGAGTCGAACCCATAACCTTCTGATCCGTAGTCAGACGCTCTATCCAATTGAGCTACGGGCGCAATATGATAATAACTGGTTAGCTTACAAAAATGGTGCCGAGGACCGGAATCGAACCGGTACGGTAGTCACCTACCGCAGGATTTTAAGTCCTGTGCGTCTGCCAGTTCCGCCACCCCGGCAATATTGGAGCGGAAGACGGGATTCGAACCCGCGACCCCCACCTTGGCAAGGTGGTGTTCTACCACTGAACTACTTCCGCAATCTAGAAGTTTATTTTATCTCGTTGAAAACCTTGAAAATAACTTGGTGCGGGTGAAGGGAGTCGAACCCCCACGCCTTGCGGCGCCAGATCCTAAGTCTGGTGCGTCTGCCAATTCCGCCACACCCGCATATGCAAAAATTATTTTACTACACAGGAAAGTTTTTCGCTAATGAGAGAAAACTTTGGTGAGCCATGAAGGACTCGAACCTTCGACCCTCTGATTAAAAGTCAGATGCTCTACCAACTGAGCTAATGGCTCGAAAAATTAGTTCTTATAAGAGAATCTAGTTCTATGAAGTAAGAAGCATGGTGCCGGCTAGAGGACTTGAACCCCCAACCTACTGATTACAAGTCAGTTGCTCTACCAATTGAGCTAAACCGGCTAGTTGTGAAATATTATTTTCATTAAGTGAAATATGGAAAGTTATTTTCGCGATAGTGAAAAAACTTTGATGGAGGATGACGGGATCGAACCGCCGACCCTCTGCTTGTAAGGCAGATGCTCTCCCAGCTGAGCTAATCCTCCATAATTTGAGCGTAATGAAAAAAATTTGGTGACCCCTACGGGATTCGAACCCGTGTTACCGCCGTGAAAGGGCGGTGTCTTAACCGCTTGACCAAGGGGCCATTCATAAACGCAAAATAAAAGCCCCAAAGGGGCAATGCCTGGCAACGTCCTACTCTCACAGGGACAAAGTCCCAACTACCATCGGCGCTGAGAAGCTTAACTTCCGTGTTCGGTATGGGAACGGGTGTGACCTTCTCGCCATTATTGCCAGACATTTTTTGAGGTTTCATTCCCTCAAAACTAGATAATTCAGAAGAAGTTTGTAAAAACGAGTTCACCTTAAATTGGTTAAGTCCTCGAACGATTAGTATCAGTCAGCTCCACACGTTACCGCGCTTCCACCTCTGACCTATCAACCTGATCATCTTTCAGGGTTCTTACTAGCTTGACGCTATGGGAAATCTCATCTTGAGGGGGGCTTCATGCTTAGATGCTTTCAGCACTTATCCCGTCCGCACATAGCTACCCAGCGATGCCTTTGGCAAGACAACTGGTACACCAGCGGTGCGTCCATCCCGGTCCTCTCGTACTAAGGACAGCTCCTCTCAAATTTCCTGCGCCCACGACGGATAGGGACCGAACTGTCTCACGACGTTCTGAACCCAGCTCGCGTACCGCTTTAATGGGCGAACAGCCCAACCCTTGGGACCGACTACAGCCCCAGGATGCGATGAGCCGACATCGAGGTGCCAAACCTCCCCGTCGATGTGGACTCTTGGGGGAGATAAGCCTGTTATCCCCGGGGTAGCTTTTATCCGTTGAGCGATGGCCCTTCCATGCGGAACCACCGGATCACTAAGCCCGACTTTCGTCCCTGCTCGACTTGTAGGTCTCGCAGTCAAGCTCCCTTGTGCCTTTACACTCTGCGAATGATTTCCAACCATTCTGAGGGAACCTTTGGGCGCCTCCGTTACTCTTTAGGAGGCGACCGCCCCAGTCAAACTGCCCACCTGACACTGTCTCCCACCCCGATGAGGGGTGCGGGTTAGAATTTCAATACAGCCAGGGTAGTATCCCACCGACGCCTCCACCGAAGCTGGCGCTCCGGTTTCTCAGGCTCCTACCTATCCTGTACAAGCTGTACCAAAATTCAATATCAGGCTACAGTAAAGCTCCACGGGGTCTTTCCGTCCTGTCGCGGGTAACCTGCATCTTCACAGGTACTATAATTTCACCGAGTCTCTCGTTGAGACAGTGCCCAGATCGTTACGCCTTTCGTGCGGGTCGGAACTTACCCGACAAGGAATTTCGCTACCTTAGGACCGTTATAGTTACGGCCGCCGTTTACTGGGGCTTCGATTCAGAGCTTCGCTTAGCAGCTAACCCCTCCTCTTAACCTTCCAGCACCGGGCAGGCGTCAGCCCCTATACTTCGCCTTGCGGCTTCGCAGAGACCTGTGTTTTTGCTAAACAGTCGCCTGGGCCTATTCACTGCGGCTCTTCGAGGCTATTCACCTCAAAAAGCACCCCTTCTCCCGAAGTTACGGGGTCATTTTGCCGAGTTCCTTAACGAGAGTTCTCTCGCTCACCTTAGGATTCTCTCCTCGCCTACCTGTGTCGGTTTGCGGTACGGGCACCTTTTATCTCGCTAGAGGCTTTTCTTGGCAGTGTGGAATCAGGAACTTCGGTACTATATTTCCCTCGGCATCACAGCTCAGCCTTAAGGTGAACGGATTTTCCTATTCACCAGCCTAACTGCTTACACGCACATATCCAGCAGTGCGCTTACCCTATCCTCCTGCGTCCCCCCATCACTCAAACGATAAAGAGGTGGTACAGGAATATCAACCTGTTGTCCATCGCCTACGCCTTTCGGCCTCGGCTTAGGTCCCGACTAACCCTGAGAGGACGAGCCTTCCTCAGGAAACCTTAGGCATACGGTGGATGGGATTCTCACCCATCTTTCGCTACTCATACCGGCATTCTCACTTCTAAGCGCTCCACCAGTCCTTACGGTCTAGCTTCAACGCCCTTAGAACGCTCTCCTACCACTGACACCAACGGTGTCAATCCACAGCTTCGGTGTTACGTTTAGCCCCGGTACATTTTCGGCGCAGAGTCACTCGACCAGTGAGCTATTACGCACTCTTTAAATGGTGGCTGCTTCTAAGCCAACATCCTGGTTGTCTAAGCAACTCCACATCCTTTTCCACTTAACGTAAACTTTGGGACCTTAGCTGGTGGTCTGGGCTGTTTCCCTTTTGACTACGGATCTTATCACTCGCAGTCTGACTCCCACGGATAAGTCTTTGGCATTCGGAGTTTGTCTGAATTCGGTAACCCGATGAGGGCCCCTAGTCCAAACAGTGCTCTACCTCCAAGACTCTTACAACGTGAGGCTAGCCCTAAAGCTATTTCGGAGAGAACCAGCTATCTCCAAGTTCGATTGGAATTTCTCCGCTACCCACACCTCATCCCCGCACTTTTCAACGTGCGTGGGTTCGGGCCTCCATCCAGTGTTACCTGGACTTCACCCTGGACATGGGTAGATCACCTGGTTTCGGGTCTACGACCACATACTCATTCGCCCTATTCAGACTCGCTTTCGCTGCGGCTCCGTCTCTTCAACTTAACCTTGCATGGGATCGTAACTCGCCGGTTCATTCTACAAAAGGCACGCCATCACCCATGAACGGGCTCTGACTACTTGTAGGCACACGGTTTCAGGATCTCTTTCACTCCCCTTCCGGGGTGCTTTTCACCTTTCCCTCACGGTACTGGTTCACTATCGGTCACTAGGGAGTATTTAGCCTTGGGAGATGGTCCTCCCAGCTTCCGACCGGATTTCACGTGTCCGGCCGTACTCAGGATCCACTCAGGAGGGAACGAAGTTTCAACTACAGGGTTTTTACCTTCTATGACGGACCTTTCCAGATCGCTTCATCTACCCCGTTCCTTTGTAACTCCATGTTGAGTGTCCTACAACCCCAAGAGGCAAGCCTCTTGGTTTGGGCTATGTCCCGTTTCGCTCGCCGCTACTCAGGGAATCGCGTTTGCTTTCTCTTCCTCCGGGTACTTAGATGTTTCAGTTCCCCGGGTCTGCCTTCAATACCCTATGTATTCAGGTAAAGATACTGTTCCATTACGAACAGTGGGTTCCCCCATTCGGAAATCTCCGGATCAAAGCTTACTTACAGCTCCCCGAAGCATATCGGTGTTAGTCCCGTCCTTCATCGGCTCCTAGTGCCAAGGCATCCACCGTGCGCCCTTTCTAACTTAACCTAAATGGTTATACTCTTAATAAATAAGAGAGAAAAACTAAAATGGCGATTCTCGGTTTTACTTTGACTTCTTCTTACGATTATCTAGTTTTCAAGGAACGAGTCTACTGACTTTAATCACATCGTGATTAACCAGCAATGTTTTGAGAGAATTGCACTCTCAAAACTAAACAAACAAGTAACAGTCAACTTCTTATCAGTCCACAAGGACTGCATTATCCTTAGAAAGGAGGTGATCCAGCCGCACCTTCCGATACGGCTACCTTGTTACGACTTCACCCCAATCATCTGTCCCACCTTAGGCGGCTGGCTCCTTGCGGTTACCCCACCGACTTCGGGTGTTACAAACTCTCGTGGTGTGACGGGCGGTGTGTACAAGGCCCGGGAACGTATTCACCGCGGCATGCTGATCCGCGATTACTAGCGATTCCGGCTTCATGCAGGCGAGTTGCAGCCTGCAATCCGAACTGAGAATGGTTTTATGGGATTGGCTAAACCTCGCGGTCTTGCAGCCCTTTGTACCATCCATTGTAGCACGTGTGTAGCCCAGGTCATAAGGGGCATGATGATTTGACGTCATCCCCACCTTCCTCCGGTTTGTCACCGGCAGTCACCTTAGAGTGCCCAACTGAATGCTGGCAACTAAGATCAAGGGTTGCGCTCGTTGCGGGACTTAACCCAACATCTCACGACACGAGCTGACGACAACCATGCACCACCTGTCACTCTGTCCCCCGAAGGGGAAAGTCCTATCTCTAGGAGTGTCAGAGGATGTCAAGACCTGGTAAGGTTCTTCGCGTTGCTTCGAATTAAACCACATGCTCCACCGCTTGTGCGGGCCCCCGTCAATTCCTTTGAGTTTCAGCCTTGCGGCCGTACTCCCCAGGCGGAGTGCTTAATGCGTTAGCTGCAGCACTAAAGGGCGGAAACCCTCTAACACTTAGCACTCATCGTTTACGGCGTGGACTACCAGGGTATCTAATCCTGTTTGCTCCCCACGCTTTCGCGCCTCAGCGTCAGTTACAGACCAGAAAGCCGCCTTCGCCACTGGTGTTCCTCCACATCTCTACGCATTTCACCGCTACACGTGGAATTCCGCTTTCCTCTTCTGTACTCAAGTCCCCCAGTTTCCAATGACCCTCCACGGTTGAGCCGTGGGCTTTCACATCAGACTTAAAGGACCGCCTGCGCGCGCTTTACGCCCAATAATTCCGGACAACGCTTGCCACCTACGTATTACCGCGGCTGCTGGCACGTAGTTAGCCGTGGCTTTCTGGTTAGGTACCGTCAAGGTACCGGCAGTTACTCCGGTACTTGTTCTTCCCTAACAACAGAGCTTTACGACCCGAAGGCCTTCATCGCTCACGCGGCGTTGCTCCGTCAGACTTTCGTCCATTGCGGAAGATTCCCTACTGCTGCCTCCCGTAGGAGTCTGGGCCGTGTCTCAGTCCCAGTGTGGCCGATCACCCTCTCAGGTCGGCTACGCATCGTCGCCTTGGTGAGCCGTTACCTCACCAACTAGCTAATGCGCCGCGGGCCCATCTGTAAGTGTCAGCGTAAACCGACTTTCAGCTTTTCCTCATGAGAGGAAAAGGATTATCCGGTATTAGCTCCGGTTTCCCGAAGTTATCCCAGTCTTACAGGCAGGTTGCCCACGTGTTACTCACCCGTCCGCCGCTAACCAAGAGGTGCAAGCACCTCAAGATTCGCTCGACTTGCATGTATTAGGCACGCCGCCAGCGTTCGTCCTGAGCCAGGATCAAACTCTCCAAGAAAGTTGATTAGCTCAAAAATGTTACGTTGGCTTAGCTTTATATAAAAAGCTAAAAAATTGTTTGTTGACGTTCTTGTTTGTTTAGTTTTCAAAGAGCAATTTAACTATGTCCTAAGCGACAGTGAAATTATCATATCGCATTTCTATCATTATGTCAATATAATAATTTAACTTTTTTTCGTTCTCACTTTTAACTAGTAAAGCTGGTGTTAAAAGCGACTCCCTTATAGTAACACCTTCGATTTACTTATGCAACAAAAAGTTTTCTTTTTTTCGGAATAACTTTTATTCAATCCTTTCGAAAGATAACATTGTCTATTAATGTCATAGTAACTACCTGAAGATGTTAGCAGTTCTCTGCACCATTATCAAAAAAACGTATATATGAAGAAAATCTATTAGTATATAATAAAATATACAATTGGTAGATATATCCTTCTCGTTATATCGTTTAATAGGATTAACAGGAATGATAGTTTCTTATTTAGAGAGGAAGTATTATATGATAGCTGAAATCTTTACCACGCTTTTTGATGTGATTTTACCGCTCTCTATACCTGTGATAGCAGGGGTCTTACTTTTTAGGTTTGGGAAACTGGAAATCAAGCCGCTTTTAAACTTTGCCTTATATTACATAACTCCATTTTTGATTTTTGATACATTAATGGAGGCACACCTTTCGCCCGAGGATGTCTATTTGACTTTAGCTTATTCTTTGCTAAATCTGATTTTACTTGCGGTTGCTGCCAATATTTTGGGGAAATTGCTCAAACTGCCTGCTAATGATATTGCTGGGTTAACCTTAATTTCCTCATTTACCAATTCAGTTAATTATGGAATCCCACTCACCTTGCTTGCTTTCGGACAACTTGGGCTTGAGAAAGCTGCCGTTTACATTGTAATGCAGATGGTCATGATGCATACGTTAGGAATCTTCTTTGCAGCACGCTCTCACTTTACAATAAAAAATGCGATTAAATCGGTGTTTGCCCTGCCGGCTATTTATGCAGTAGTGCTTGCCCTGGTGATGCGTACATTTGATTTAACCTTACCGGGTGGTCTGTCCACCGGAGTTTCCATGATTGCAGAAGCCTACCCGCCCATTGTTCTAGCAGTTTTAGGAGCACAGATGGCCAATGTAAAAACAGAAAGTATCAGCAGAAATACACGGATCACTTTTTGGACTGGGATGGGCATGAGGTTAATAATTGCACCGCTTATTGCTTTATTGTGTTTAACTCTATTAAGGATTGAAGGCATTATGTACTCTACTCTATTAGTATTATCGTGTATGCCCGTTGCAATCAACGCCGGCATTCTTGCGGAAAAATTTGATGCATCACCAAAATTGTTAACCAAAACGATTCTTTGGACTACTCTTTTGTCCTTTATTGTATTGCCAGTCTTGATTGTTTTGGTTAAGTAGAATCAAGAGAAACTGTCGATCACTGTGATGTTCCGCTGTCACCATACTGCAGCCTTCCCTTATTTACAAAGAGCCGGTTTGCTTTCAAATTGCAAACCGGCTCTATTATTATACCTGACTACTCCAAAATCTTCCTCAATTTGCTGCTAATCCATTTACTCGTCAACTCGTATAACTTCTTTAATAAATAAACAACGATTAAAGTAACAAATACAAAATATTCAGGAACTTCCATTACTCGAAATGGACTTATGGCATTACGCCAAGCGGTTTTCATATCAAAACCCAACATGAGGTCAATTCCAAAGGAAAAGCCAATTAATATAGCTAACATCGCTAAAGTAATTACAATTATCTTCATCTTATCACCTTGCAGTATATCATTCCTCATTTCGGATGAAAGTGTTCTGGTACTTTTTAGAAATCAGGAATACCTTTTCAATATTAGTGGAAAATAATAAAAAAGCAGGAAAGGTTTAGTGAGATGTCTCTATTTTCCCTATCAAAAAAAATGAAAAAATTAAAACTGCAAAAGAAACAAGCTCAACAGACCGACCAGCCTCAGCCTGTGAAAGCCATTCATAGTTCATTACAAGATCAAGTTGATTACATAAAAGAAAAAACAGGTAATAGCACAGATGTAAACATCCGAAAATTACAGCTCGGGGACGGTACAGTACCGAATGCAGCAGTTGTCTTTATAGAGGGAATTGCAGATAGCAAGGCAATTAATGATTTTATTATTGAATCCGTGATGAATCGTTCCGTTCACAATAGTCAGCCTATCTTTGAAATTCTTCTTGAGGATGTAGTGGCGCTTGGTGACGTTAAAGAAATTACAGATTGGGAGAACTTGTTCCTGTCTTTAATGTCCGGTGAGAGTATTATACTCGTGGATGGTTACCATAAAGCACTTAGTGCCAGCACCAGAGGCGGGGAGCAGCGTTCCATTCAAGAACCGAGCAGCCAAGTAACGGTTCGCGGACCGCGGGATGGTTTTACGGAATCCATCCGTACAAATACCGCATTGATTCGCAGACGTATTCAAAATCCAAATTTATGGATGGAAAATATGAAGATTGGCAGCGTCACGAAAACAGATGTTTCTATAATGTATATAAAAGGGATAGCAAAGGAAGATATTGTTGAAGAGGTCCGGAATCGATTAAAAAGGATTGAAATCGACAGTATTCTTGAATCGGGTTATATTGAACAACTTATCGAAGACCAGGCATTCACTACCTTTCCAACCCTGTATCATACGGAACGTCCTGATATGGTAGCCGGTAATCTCCTTGAAGGCAGGGTAGCGATTATTGTGAATGGAACACCTTTTGTCTTAATCGCACCAGCTGTGTTTATTCAATTTTTTCAGTCCGTAGAAGATTATTATGACCGTGCGGATATTGCAACAGCATTGAGATTTTTAAGGATTTTAATATTCTTTATCTCTATTATTGGTCCGGCTGCTTATATTGCAATTACAACGTTTCATCAGGAAATGATACCAACGCAACTGTTGATTGCGATCGCAGCCCAGAGGGAAACCGTACCCTTTCCAGCATTGGTCGAAGCCCTGATCATGGAAGTTTCTTTTGAAATCCTTCGTGAAGCAGGAGTAAGGATGCCTAGAGCTGTAGGTTCAGCCATTTCAATTGTTGGTGCGCTGGTTATTGGCCAAGCAGCCGTTCAGGCGGGGATTGTTTCTCCAGCTATGGTCATCGTTGTTGCGATTACTGCCATTGCAAATTTTGCAACTCCAGCTTTTGCAGTCGCCATTGCTGCCCGTCTTATTCGCTTTGGATTTATGTTTGCAGCCGCAACTTTCGGTTTTTACGGAATTATTTTAGGGATAATCGTACTCGCTGTACATTTATGCAGCCTTCGCTCATTTGGAGTACCCTATTTAACCCCAATGGCACCCCTTATCCTGGCAAACTTCGGTGATACAATCGTCCGTCTGCCATTGTGGGCGCAAAAGAAACGGCCAAGGCTATTTAGCAGTGAGATGGAGAATCGTGTAGGAGAGAACCAGAAACCACAACCTCCTGAAAGCAGGGGGATGGTCAACTCTGCAATAGAAAAAGGTGGCAAAGATGAAAGTTAAACAATTATGGTTTTTCCTAGTTTTTATCGTTAGTATCTTCCTTTTATCCGGTTGTTGGAGCAAAAAGGAGTTAACCGACTTGGCGATTGTTGCCGCCCTTGGTATAGACAAGAATGAAGAAGGCAGATATGTTGGCACCATGCAAATTATTAATCCAGGTAACGTAGCGAGCGGGCTGCAAGGCGGAGGTGGGAATCAAGGACCTCCCGTTTCCGTCGTAACCGGAACAGGAAATACAATAGCCGAGTTAAGCAGAAATACATCCCGTAAATTGTCAAGAAGACTGTATTATGCGCATACGAATTTGGTTGTCATAAGTGAAGATCTCGCTAAAAAAGAGTCCATTAGCAACATCCTTGATCCGCTAGAACGTGATGCGCAGTTTCGTAATACAGCTATCCTTGTCATCGCCCAGGAAAAGAAAGCTTCCGACATTGTTAAAGTGTTAACAGCAATAGATAAAATCCCATCAAATAAAGTAATCAAAACGTTAAAAATTACCGAAAAAACTTGGGGAGAAAATATCGCGGTTAATGTGCAAGAAGCCATTGAGACACTAGTCTCACCTGGGAAAGAATTGGTTGTTTCAGGGTTTCGTTTAAACGGAGATGTAACCAAGGGAACAAAGACCGAAAACACTCAGCAAACAGAACCCTCTTCGGCACTTTACGCAGGTAGCCTTGCGATATTTAAAAACGGTAAATTAACCGCTTGGATTGATGGTGAGGCAGCAAGAGGTTCTCTCTTCCTCCTCGACAAACTAAAGGCTTCTGCAATTGCCGTCAAGTGGAAAGGAAAAGAAGAGGCTATTTTATACGAATTAATCCGACAAAAAACCAAGGTATCGGCAAAAATGGAAAAAGGAACACCCCGGGTCACAATTGAAGTTCATGCAGAGGGCAATCTTGGTGAGGTAAGAGTGCAGACTGATACTAAAAACCCTGATGTTCTTTTAAACATAGAAAAAGCAATAGAAAAGGAAATAAAAAAAGAAATTAATCTGGCTGTAAAGCAAGCGCAGGAATATAAAGCAGATATTTTTGGTTTTGGCGACGCTCTTCATCGCACGAATCCAAAGGATTGGAAAAAAATGAAAGCGAATTGGAATGATGTTTATTTTCCAGAAGTTAAAACAGAGATTGTGGTAGACGCCTTTGTTCGTCGAACAGGTTTACGTAACAACCCACACCAAGTGAATAAGTAAAATGAAAAAGGATGAAAAGGAAGTGACAAAAGCATGGAAAAGGCAAAGATAAGCTTATACCAGCTTTTTGTCCTAATCTTGTTATTCGAACTAGGCAGTGCGATTTTGGTGCCTCTGGCAATTGACGCCAAACAAGACTCCTGGTTGGCTATTCTGTTTGGAATGGCAGCAGGTCTATTCTTATTCTGGATACATTACCGTTTATTTCTTTACTATCCAGAGTTAACACCCCCAGAATATATGCAAAAGCTGCTTGGAAAAATAGCAGGTACCCTCCTAGCCTTTTGTTATATTATTCTTTTTATGTATATAGCCGCCAGGGTCCTTCGTGATTTTGGAGAAATGCTCCTGACCTTTGCCTATCTTGAAACCCCTTTATTTATGGTAAATGCCTTATTGATGCTAGTTACGATTTATGCTGTTAGTAAGGGGATTGAGGTCGTGGCAAGAACAGGAGAATTATTTTTTGTTTCTATGTATTTTCTTGCGATAACCGGTTTTATACTAATTGTTTTCTCTGGGCTTATTGATGTAAATAATTTAAAACCTATACTAGAGGAAGGCATTTTTCCTGTTGCCAAAGTTTTTTTCACGCAAACCTTATTTTTTCCATTTGGTGAGACAATCGCTTTTTCGATGATTTTCCCTTATGTAACGAAAAGAAAAAGTGTACTAAAAGTGGGGTTATTCGCAATAGGACTGAGTGGAATTAATCTTGCGATTACCATGGCAATTAACATTGGAGTTTTGGGTGTAGACCTGACTTCCCGCTCTCAATTTCCGCTGTTAAGTACCATTCAAAGTATACAAGTAGCGGAATTTCTTGAACGTCTTGATGTTTTTTTTATGATCGCGACCGTCATCTCTATTTATTTTAAAGTTAGCATATATTTTTATGCTGCCGTTGCTGGTACTGCGGTCTTATTCAAGATTAAAGAACCTTCAAAGTTAACCTATCCGATGGGGATGGTTGTTTTATTCATGTCTGTGACCATCGCAAGCAGCTATGCGGAGCATTTAAAAGAAGGGTTGGAATTTGTTACTCGCTATTTACACCCTTTTCTTCTAATCATTATTCCCTTACTGCTCTTAGGAATTGCTTTTTTAAAGAACCGAAGAAATGGAAACACCGCAAATAGGACAAGGAGCTAACATACCTTGTCCTACTTTCTTAGACTATTGCTTCACTACTCTTCTTCTTTTTAAGGCAAAGAAGGTTGTTCCTGCCGCCACGAGACCAAGTCCCAACAATATCAAGTTAAAGCTATTTGTTGCTGTATTTGGCAGACTGCCTGATTTTTGCGTTTCTTTATCTGGAGTGGTACCATTTTCGGTTTCTTGCTTATCAGGAGTTGAACCATTTTCCGTTTCTTTATCTGGAGCAGATGGAGCATCTTCCCCATCTCCCACTGTTCCCTCACCTGGGTTTTCAGTATCCCCTGGAATAGGATTCTCTTCAACCGCAGCAGTGCGAACAACAGTAGTTCCATATATAAAGCTCTCGGAATTCTCACTTATTCCTAATATCTCAATCGTATACTCTGTATCAGCCTCAAGGTTGGTTAGAGTATAAGAAGAATCCGTTAAATCTATCGCTACTTCTTCCCCGTTCACTAGGACATAATAGATATAATCCTGTACGTCGTTTTCCGGAACTGGCAGCCAGCTAATTTTAATCGAATTCTCCGTTACCTCGCTGACGGAAATGTCGAGATATTCGTAAATGACCATGACCCCATTGTTTTTTAAAGTCTGAATCACAGATCGTGTTTCAGATCCTTCCGTTAAATCGAGTGGATTGTTCATGATTAATACGTATTGTAAATTCTCTAATTCCAGCAGACTTGAAATATCGTCAATGTCGTTATAGCCGATGTTAAGAAACTCAATCGGTAGATCCGCTAACGCACCAATGTCTTTTACCTTATTTCCCTGTAATGACAAAATGCTGAGCGATGAAAATTGAGATAGGATACTGATATCTGCTATTTCATTGCCATCAAGCATTAACGATTGCAGATTAGCTAAAGAAGCCAAACCAGAAATGTCTGACAGTTTATTATATCCTAACGATAAATGAGTTAAATTCGTTAACCCCGCGATTGGCGTAAGATTACGAACGGAGTTGTAATCTAATATTAATGCCTCAAGATTAACAGCTAACTCTAAACCATCAAGTACCTCAATTCCCCGTCCGCTTGCATCAAGACTAGTTAAAATGGTCAAATCACTCTCAAACAGGTCACGAGAATAAATATACAAGGCGTCACGTACCGCTTCTTCTAGAGCTTCGTCCTTAAATTGTATAACTTCTCCTGCTGGTACAGGCGGCGTCATCACATAGTTATAGGCGCTGCTCCAAACATTACCATCCTCATCTACAGCTTCAACCGAAATTTCATATTCAGTCAATGGGTCAAGACCCGTTATCTTATAACTATTCTCTTCTACTGGTATTTCTTTTACTAATTCACCATTAAGATAAAGATTATAGGAACTGATGAAATCAGCAACTCCAGGGAAACTAAACTCTAATTTAATCGAGGATTCTGTTACTTCCTTAATGAAGATTTCGCCGCTTTCTAACATCCACTCAACCGAAACACCAGCTGAGATAAGGTTCTTTAAAACCTCAAAATCATCGGAGCCTTTAGTAAAATCAAGACCTTCATTACCATATAACGACACATGAGCGAGTTTCGGTAATTCTTGCAGGATACCAATATCCTCGATTTGGTTAAATGCCAGAAGCAAAGTCTCAAGGTTTTGTAATTTTTTCAAATCATCAAGACTCGTAATCAAATTTCCATCTAGGTCCAAAAAGGTTAGATTCGTCAGATCTGCAAGCGGTGAGAGATCTTCAATCTGGTTGCCATAAGCCATAAGTTCAGTAAGATTTACAGCGAACTCAAGTCCTGTTAAATCACTTATATCTGAATAACTCGCATCCAGGTAAGTCAGCTTTTCCATATCATCTGTATAAATGTCACGATGTTGAATTTTCAATTGATTGCTGATCGCTTTCTTTAAGTTTTCATCAGCAAAATCAACCACTTCACCTGCTGGAGGAGCTGAGGTCATAACCTCTACGGTTACGTACTCACTTGTGCCGTCCTTGTAAACGTACTCTACTTTTACCTGGTAAGATGTTTCAGCCAATAAATCTGAAAACGTGAAAACAGTATTATATGGATCGGTAATTTCTTCTACAAGCTCGTCATTTAAATAGACATGGTATTTTTCTACTGCTTCGGGATCGACAGACTCACTCCAGCTGATTGAAATCGACTGCTCTGTTGTTCCTTCAACTTGTATGAACTTTTTTATAACAAGTTGTTCGTGAGGAAACACCAATTCAATTGGGGATGTTACATAATCACTTCCACTCTCAATCGTAAATGCCGCCGAAACCTCTTCTTCGGTTGAGTAGTTATATGTAACTAAATGATAGTTTCCTATAGGAAGGTTAATGTCTCGGGATTCAGTCTCGTAATCTACAAAAAAACCATCCTCATCCAAATAACCGTAATATCCAATTTCTGAACCATCATCACTATTGATTGAAAAATCAAATTCCCAAGGAATAGTACCTTGATCCGTAACCACTTTAATATTTGTCGTCACGGCTTCTGCCTCAGTGTCTACTAGTACATTACTTTGTGCCTCTGCGGCTTCTGCCTCAGTGTCCGCTAGTACATTACTTTGTGCCTCTGCGGCATGTCCCGTAAAAGTAAGTTCAATCGGTGCACTTACCACTTTTTCACCAGTAGATAAATATCCGGCGATTTCATATTTATATAGAGTATTTTTTTCAACATGCTGGTCTTCGTAAGAATACCGTGTCACATTGTCCTCGGTAGACTCATTTAATTTTACCGGCTCTATATCCAGTACTGCACCATTTTTTATTAATTGATAGTTTGTGAGTTCTTCTCCCTCGTTCACCACTTCCCAAACAAGAACAGTGGACTCATTTTTCTCTGTCACGTCCAGTAATTGTAACCCTGCCGCAGCATAAGTCTCTAAACTAGCAAACGGGCTAAACAAAGAAAATAAGAATACTAGAACGATAGACAGATTCGTCCATTTTCGATTACGCAAGCTGCACCCTCCTTAGGATAAAAGTTTTACTAACAAAATAATTATATCCTGTTATCCAAGAGATTTGATACAAAATTTTACTAATTTTTACATATTTCGTTATCCTAAATATAAACGCATAGAAAGAGCCTGACCATACTCCAGGCCAGGCCCCAACGAAGTCGGGTGTTAGTTTTGTTTTAATCTTCTAAACCAAAGGAAACCGAATCCGCCAATAACTACTAATAGTAAGCCATACAGCAACGTGTTGTACATGTTTGTTGCAGTGTCAGGCAGTTGGTTGCCTTCTTGCGAATCGCCTTTTGATGTTTGGCCAGAATGGTCATTGCCAGGTATACCTTGATCAGGCGTTTGGCCTGCATCATCATTCTCCGGTGTATCCTCATCAGGGGTCTGACCTGGGTCTCCATCCGGAGTTGGTTCTGCTTGATAATCCTTCACTTTATATAGATAGAAATCATCTAACGTTCCCCATGCACCTGCATTCGCTTTAATACTTGCTCCAATGGTAATCGTTCCATCTGTAACAAGAATCTCGTCAATTTTAGGATGGCTCCAATTCACCCATCCGTTTACAGATGTATCAGCTTTTAATTCCTCATTGCTGGTTTTTGCATACAAGTACATTTCAGGCTCTGCAGCATCCCCGCCTTGCAGGAACATAGAAAGGTTGTAGTAACCTGGTTCTAAGCCGGTAATCGTTTGTTCAACCTTAAAATCGACACCTTCACCTGAGTAAAAATGCACCATATATTCTCCTGAATGCGCGTCAGAAGCATTTTGTTTTATGGCAGCATGTGGAGTTACACCTTCTGGGTGAGTTATTGTCCACATTGATACGTCACTGTCTTCAAAGCTAGGGTTTACCACATAATTTTCAGGATTAATGGTTAGCTGTGCGTTTACAGATGCTCCACCTTCCACAACACCTTCAATCACGTATTCCCCAACACCGCTGGCGATCGCTTGATCTAATGCTGCAAGATCCCACTCGACAGAAGCCTCACCCATGGTCCCGTTATTATAGGTAACGGTAACGGTTTCTGGTAACGTAATTTCTTCACCTAGAATGGCACTTACAGTGATATCCTTAATTTCATCGATTTTTAAAGGAGCAACTGCACCTGTATTAACATAGTTAAATACGTTTAATGAAGCTAATGGTTTACCAGTGAAATCAAATAATGCCTGGTTATCTACTGCACTTCCGCCATACCACGCGCCTGCATCATGGGGATCATATTCGGCAGCATAACTGCTTGCCCAGCCAGAACCATACTGTTCCCAGATTGCTCTATTTTGCTCAAGCTGAGAAGCTGGACCAACTGGCAGCCATGCTGGTTCCCAATAAAACACACCGATTCCGGCTTCACCAACATTGACAACAGCTTCAAATACGTCTCTAACGGAATTAGCTTGTCCCTGAACAGTAATTGGGTAATTTAACGTCTGACCAGAATCCTTCGGTGCTGTGTTTCCGTGACCGTCTCCATCTTCAGCTGTATACGCATAAGATGTTTCAGCTACTATAACTTTTTTACCGTACGTATTGGCAACATCCTTTAGAACTGCCGTTAAATTACTTAATGTACCATGCCAGAATGGATAATAGGAGCTCGCAAATACATCATAGTCTACACCGTTATCATGCAGGGTTTTTGCCAAAGAAGCATATCTTCCTGCTGTTTCAGGATTTGTAAAATGTAAAGCTACTAAAATACTAGATTCTACGGCTCTAATCGCTTTACTGCCTTCATTAAAGAGTGCACTAATCTTTGTCCAATCCTTCTCTCCTGCCATCCCGCCATTTGTTTCATTCCCAACCTGAACCATACCAATATTAATTCCAGCAGCCTTCATCGTTTCAAGGCTTTCTTTAGTATAGTTGTATAAAGCTGTTTTCTTGTCTTCAAAACTTAAGTTCGCCCAAGCCTTTGGCGCTTGCTGCTTAGCAGGGTCAGCCCAGAAATCAGAGTAATGGAAGTCTACCAATAGCTTCATTCCATTCGCTGTTGCTCTTTTTCCAATTTCAATTGCCGTTTGCAAATCATTGTTTCCGCCGCCATAACCATTTCCAGCAGCGTCAAATGGGTCGTTCCAGACACGAACACGTACATAGTTTACGCCTGAATCTGCTAATGTTTTAAAAATATCCTGCTCAGCGCCCGCTTTATTTTTAAATGTCACACCGCTGTTTTCTAGCGAAATAATACTAGAAACGTCGACACCTTTAATAAAGTCCTCGCTGATACCGTCTACTCTTTCTACAAAAATATCAGCTTCTACTGGGTCAGGAACACTCGCATTCAGTGACTTTAAGCTTACGCTGTCTAAATAACCCCAAGCCTTTGGCGCACCACTCACAATAGCACCTACCTTAAAATTGGAAACTTCTTCACTTACTTCAAAATTTAACGTGATCGTTCCCCAGTTATTATAGCCGGCAGTAGCAGTTGCCTCTGTCGTTTCATTTCCGGCAAATAGTTGTACAGATCCCGCTTCAGCACCTCCACCGCCCATAGAATGGATCGATAGTTCGTAGCTTCCAGCTGGAAGTGTGGCTATAGTCTGTTTGACCGTAAATGCCTGATTTTCGCCGGCACTGTCTTTAATCCAATACTTAAAAGCGTGTTCTCCTTCATCCTTCTTCATCCATGAGTCTCCGGAATAAGAAAAATGCTGTAAATCAAGATGATCCCAAACCGTCGCTTCAACACTCCATGAACCATCAGCCCAAAAGTCCGTTTCAAACCCGCCATTCACCAAAGAAGGTGCTACAGCTTGAACATTCCTTGGGTGAATATTTGTGAATAATGAACTAAATACCATTAAAAATGCTAGAAACATAACAAAAAACTTGCTGCTCTTCCCCATAGTTTCCTCACCTTTTTACCGTTAAATTTGACTTAGTAAACGTTTTCATTCGATCTAGTATTCTATGAAAAATAAAAAAAAGAAATAAATTGTTCATATAGTGACCAAAACTTAATTGGATTAGACGATTCAGTCACTACAGGGGCTTTATAGTTACCATGATTCTTTTCAAATGGACATTACGGTCACTATAAGGGCTTTATAGTTACCATAATCCTTGTCTATTAAACATTTAGGTCACTATAAGAGCTCCATAGTGACCGAAAAACTTCTAAAGTGTCGGTTACAGTCATTATAAACAAGTTATATCAACTTCAACTGTCCGCCTCAGGTGGACAGTGTCCACGAGCGGTGACAGGCACCGCTTTATTTTATTTTTATCTCTTTTTCTCCAGAATTCGTACTTCATATTTGTCTAAGGTGATGTCACCGGATAGTTGTTCACCTGTTAGATGGTCAACGACTGTAGTTTTAATGGTGACTGGTTGTTTTTCTTCGGTGAAGTTCATGACGAATACGTAGTCGCTTTCAGGGGATTGTCTTACTTGGACCGATACTCCCTTTCCGTGGTTTACTTTAAAGACTGGTTCAAGTGACAAATCACTTATTAATTCCTGATAGAAGTCTCGTTGGAATTGATCTTCTAGGCGGCCGCCAATATAGTAGGCTTTTCCATTTGCATACGAATGGCTTGTAACCGCTGGTGTGCCTGCATAGAAATCATCTTCATAGGCAGCTTCAACTGTTGCCGTACCCACTTTAATAACGGTTGCATAGTCTTTTAATTCATATGATTGGTTTCGATAGGTGACAGCATTTCTATCACTAGGATAGTAGGTGTCTGTTTCTACTGGATTGATACCAAAGATTTCTTGCAGATCCTTGTGCCATCCGCCTGTATAGGTTAAATCATGCTCATTAACAATACCGCTAATATACGTAGTAACTAGTGTACCGCCCGCGGCAACAAATGCCTTAAGACGCGCAATGGTTTCTTCACTGATTAGATATAGCATTGGAATAATCAATAATTTGTAGCCTGAAAAATCCTGTTCCTTCGTAATCACATCAACAGGAATATCCTGTTCCCAAAACGCACGGTAATGCTGAACCAGCGTTTGCGGGTATCGTTTTGTCTCCAATCCATATCCTTGGGTATCATTAAGCGCCCAATTACTTTCCCAATCATATAAAATGGCTACGTCAGCAGGACGATTGGTACCGACAATATCAGAAAGTTTTTCAAGGGTTTTACCGACTTCGGCTACCTCTTGGAATACACGGTTTTCTGAGCTATTGTCATGGTCGACAACGGCACCATGGAATTTTTCCGATGAGCCGCGAGATTTCCTCCATTGGAAGTAAAGCACACTATCAGAGCCATGTGCTACCATTTGCATCGAAGCAAGCTTGTGCATGCCTGGTCGTTTTGCTTTGTTCACTGGATGCCAGTTCACCATGCTAGGAGTGGATTCCATAAGTAAAAATGGCTGCTGCTTTAGGCAGCGATACAGGTCATCAATAAATCCGACTCTCATCGCTAAATCCGCTGTGCTCTCCCAATCATTATGCCAAGCAGGATACGCGTCCCAGCTGATCACATCAAGATGTTTCGCAAACTTGCTGTAATCAAGCGCCTGGAATGGAATTAATTCATGGGTATCCGCCATAAAGTTCGTCGTAATCGGTATTTCTGGTGTCAACTCTCGGATTGGAACAATTTCATTTTCATAGAAATCTATTGTTTGGTCTGTAACAAATCGGCGCCAATCTAGATTTAAGCCGTGAACCATGCTTTCTCCAATTGATGAAGGAGATTCAATTTGCGTCCAATCTGTGAAAGTGTGGCTCCAGAATGGTCCCCACCATGCGTCATTCAGAGACTTTAAATCGTTATTGTATTTCTTTTTCAACCAGTTTCTAAAGGCATCTTGGCAAAGGTCACAATGACATTCGCCGCCATATTCATTGGAAATATGCCACATCAGCAGAGCTGGATGATTGCCGTAACGATCTGCGAGCATACGGTTAATCTTTTGAGTCTTTTCGCGATAAACAGGCGAAGTAAAACAGTGATTGTGCCTGCCGCCATGGAGCATCTTAACTCTTGCACCATTCACACGCAGTACCTCAGGGTATTTATGTGACATCCAAGCCGGTCGGGCCCCGCTTGGTGTCGCTAAGATGACTCGGCCGTTTATGCTATAGATGTCATCAATCACTTTATCAAGCCATTCAAAGTTGTAAACTCCTTCTTCCGGCTCAAGTGCCGCCCAAGCAAAAATCCCAACTGAGAATGTATTTGTATGAGCAAGCTGCATTAATTTTATATCATCTTCCAAAATATCTGGACGGTCTAACCATTGGTCAGGATTATAGTCTCCGCCATGAAGCATGAAGTTTGCTTTTGTTGTATATGTTTTTTCATGTTTAGACATAGTAATCTCCTTCTAACAACCAAAATTCCTTCTTGGGGCAAATCTTGTTGTTTCCTTTTGAGTTTTGTTTGTAAGGTATATGGGTTTAGGACAAATCTTCTTCCTCTAACCTGAGATTTGTCCTTCATCAGGGGTCTTAAGGACTAATCTTCTTCCTCTAACCTAAGATTTCTCCTTCATCAAGCTTCTTAAGGACTAATCCTCTTCCGCAGACCCGAGATTTGTCCTTCATCAGTACTCTTAAAGACTAATCCTCTTCTGCCAGCCTAAGATTTGTCATTAACCTTTCGTACCACCAGCCGTTAAACCAGACACAAATTGCTTTTGAAGAAGCAGGAAGGTAACCGCAATCGGAATACTAATCAAAATCGCACCAGCTGCAAATGTTGTATAGCTGGCACCCATTACATCGTTCACTAATTTATATAAGCCAATCGGAAGCGTGAACGCATCTGGTGTTCTTAAAATAACCGAAGATAAAACGAAATCGCCAAGCGGACCTGTGAAACCATTCATGGCCACAACCGCAAGCATGGGTCTTGATAATGGCAAGAGAATCTGCCAGAAAATCCTTGTGTTGCTCGCGCCATCAATCTTCGCACTCTCGTCTAAATCCATCGGAATTGAATCCATATATCCCTTCATTAGATACGTATTCATCGGAATTTGTCCGCCGATATAGAGAAGGATTAATAACCAGTGGCTGTTCATCATTCCTAGAATTTGCGCTAATACAAACAGTGCAATTAACGCCGCAAATTGCGGAATCATTTGTAATAACAGAAACAGCATTAAAGCATTTTTTCTCCCTTTAAAGCGAAAACGTGAAAAAGCATAGGCGGTAAATGATACGGTAATCATCGAACCAATCATTGTAAATATGCTTATTTTCAACGAGTTCAAATACCACTTGCCATATTGCAAACTTTCTTTTCCGGCAAATAACTCTCGATAATGATCAAGGGTAGGATTTTTCGGAATAATGGAAGTACTGATTAAACTGTTACCAGGGTTAAAGCTTGCCCCTACTGTCCAAAGCAAAGGATAAATAATCAGCACTGTCATAAAAGTTAGAAAGGCATAGGTAAAAAAGAGACGAATGAAGCGATTGGTTTTCATAGATGTCTGCATTTTTTACGCCCCCTCTTTAAACGAATTTGTCCGTCTGAATTGCCATAACGCAATCCCAACAACAAAGATTGATAACAAAATAGTTAGAGCTGCAGCCAATGAGTATTGGCTTGATTGCATCGTCAATTTATAAATCCAAGATACTAAGATGTCGGTTCCGCCAGCCGTTGACCCCGCGACAGCAGGACCACCGCCATTGAATAGATAAATAATATTAAAGTTATTAAAGTTAAACGTAAACTGCGTAATAATAATCGGTGCCATCGCAATTAAGATCATCGGCAAGGTAATATTTCTAAATTTAGCAAAAATCGATGCACCATCAATCGTTGCCGCCTCATATAAATCATCTGGAATTGATTGAAGAACCCCTGTTGTTACGATGAAAATATAAGGGAATCCAAGCCAGCCCTGCATAAGAATCAGCGCGACTCTCGACCACTTTTCATCGGTCATCCAAGGAAGAGGATCGACACCAAAAAACGCTAAAATATCATTGTTGATCGCACCAAAACTATCATTAAATAATCCGGCAAAAATCAAGATGGTTACAAACCCTGGTACCGCCCATGGTAAAACTAAAATCGTACGGAAAAACTTTTTAAAGCGTACTTCTTTTTGATTAACCACGATGGCTAAGAAAATACCAAGGCTTACCTGGAGCGAAGAAGCAACCACGGTCCAAACGACCGTCCATGCTAAAACATCAAAGAACGTAGCCCGCCAAATATCAACCGTGAAAATTTCCGCAAACGTCTGTAAACCTACCCAATCAGCTAAATTAGCCGGTGGTGAATGATATAAATCATAATTCGTAAACGCCAATGCGAAACTAAATAAAATCGGAAAGATAACGGCGAAAATTAATAGAAACAATGATGGACCGCTGATTAAGTATGGGTACCCTTGTTCAATTAAATTTTTATATTCACTCTTAAGAGAAGTAACCGGTTGATGATCATCGCGTAATTTCCCATTTTTATAAGCGTCTTTTAAATTCCAATAATAAATGCCAAGACCAAAGGCAGTTACAATTAACGCAATAATCCCCTCAGCTAAAAGGAAAATAGAGTTATCTCGAGGCACCTCTGTTCCTAGTGTAAAAAGCCCCCAGAAACCCATATTTAAGAGCTGGCCAAACGCCGTAAAAAACGAAGCGGTAATAACTAGGAAGATAATCCCCTTTACCCATTGTTTGTTATAAAATTGGCCTAATCCCGGTACGATAGATAACAGCGGGGCTATTGTTCGATGTTGCACGTTGTTTCACCTCTTTATATAGATGGCCGTTAAGAAATAATGGCTCTCATATTCGAATTCATATAATAAATGGTGTCAAACATAAGTAGCGTTTGACACCATTATTGTGTTAATTATTTACCACTATGTTTTGCTTGAATTTGACCTTTAATCGTTTTTACCGCTTGATCTAATGCAGCTTTTGGCTCCGCTTTACCTGTTGCAATCGTTTGTAATGCTGAATCTGCAGGAGTCCAAACTTCGTTCATTTGTGGAATATTTGGCATTAATACTGAGAATTGAGATTGCTCTGCAACTGCCTTTGCTACTTCACTTTCCGTAACAACTGGATCATTTGCTAAAGCCGCTACAGCTGGAACTTCTTTTGTAATTTCATATCTCTTTTTAGAGTTTTCTTCATTTGCAATGAACTTGACGAATTTTTCTGCAAGCTCTGGGTTTTTAGAATAAGAGCTAACGTTATAGCTTTTAACCCCAATGAACGCACTCATGTTTTTACCATTAGCAAGTTCAGGCAACTTTTGTACGCCATAATTGACGCCAGCTTTCGTAAATGGCTCAACATTCCATGGTCCGGAAATAATTGCAGCCGCTTTACCTTCCGTAAATAATGACTCAATTACGCTGATCCCCTGCTCACCAATAATACCTGCTGGGAATAGGCCTTCTTTATAGAACTTCTGAATGTATTGTGCACCTTCAACTGCACCTGCATTGTTGATTCCAATATCAGCTGGGTCATAGGCACCATCGTCTTTTTGACCAAAGATATAACCACCGTAACCGCTTAATACGCTATTCGCATAATAGATTTGATCAAATAGTGCTAAGAAACCAAACTTTTGACCATTGGCCACACCTTTAGAATAGTCATACCATCCCTCTAGTGTTGTTGGTAATTGATCTTCAGAAATAAGATCTTTATTGTAGTAAAGCATAGTTGTTTCTACTGCTTTTGGTAATCCGTAAACCTTACCATTTACCTTCTGTGCGTCCATCGCTGCTTCTGTATAAATACCTTGTGTATCTTCATCAACCTTTAACTCTTTAATTAATCCTTCCGTTACTGCCGTACCAATTTGGTCACTAGGCATAGTCAGGACGTCTGGACCTGTTCCAGCCGGCCCATCCAAACGAAGGTCTTCAATTTGTTTTGTATATTGTTTTTCTACCATTTTTACTTTTACATCATTTTCTTCTTCAAATTTGGCGATGGCGTCTTTAATACCTTCACCTTTCATAATGTCTTCCCAAACGAGTAACTCTTTCGGTTTATCTGCTTCTTTTGTGTCTCCACCTTTAGCGTCATCCTGTGGACCACAGGCAACTAAAGATAAACTTAATGCAACCCCACTCATTACGCTAAAATATTTCTTAAATTTCATGGATGGACATCCTTTCAAAGTAAAGTAGTAGTTCTAGTCCTTCACACTTTTTTGAAAGCGTTTCAGTAAATCTAATATATCACCGGCAAGAAAACATGTAAACAATTATTTTACTAAAATCAGTAAAAACATTTACTTAAATAGTACTCTTTCTAATTACTAATTCAGAACCAATATACAACGTTTTCACTAGTTTGCGTTTTTCCATTACTCGTTCAAGTAATAGTTGAATGGCATTTTTGCACATTTCACGTAAGTCAATATGAAAGGTAGTCAGCGGCGGAGAAACATATTTTGTCACACTAATATTATTGACACTGACAATACTTACACGATTAGGAATCGCAATCCCATGTTCATTTAACGCTTGAAGACAGCCTACTGCGATCGGGTCAGCTGCAATATAAAAAGCGGTCGGCAGCTGATCACCCAGTTGCTGAATCGCATTTTTCATTAAAAAATAACCATTCTCTACAGAAAATCCTCTGTGATGAAAAATGTAAGAATCATTCAATAAACCTTTTTTCTCCATATATCTGCGAAACACACGCTCACGTAAATCCATTTCGTCCTCACCGGTGTTTGGATTGTGATAGGTTCCTCCAATAAAACCAATCTCTGTATGTCCTTTTTCCACTAAAAAATCCACAGTTCTTCTTGTGATTTGCGGAAGGTCTGGTCTAACAGAATCATAATGATTCGGGTCAGGTGATGTATCAAGAAAGACACCATTGGTCGTAATGCTTCTTAAATGCGCCAGCTCTTTATCCGAAAACGTCCCTACAGCAATGAACCCCTCAATCGTATCTGGAATTTGATGAATGCCATCTGATATTTTGTAGGTAATCATCTCGACATTGAATACTCTCGCCATTTTTTCTAATTCAATGCGCATCGTTTTAAAATAAACATCCTCTAATTCCTCGATATCTGTTAACCAATATAAAAAAGCAATATTCTTCACTAACAGTCTTACTGTTTTCCTTCGGTAATTAAGCTCCTCTGCCACCTCATATATCCGATCACGTGTCTCATCCGAAACAGAAAGACTTTGATCATTGTTCAGAACCCGTGAAACGGTAGAAGCCGAGTAACCTGACTTTTCAGCAATATCTCTTATTGTTGCCATTTGTGTTAACCTCCATATTTACCATTTTGTTTTTTCAAAAGCTGCAAATTATTTAGTAAACTTATTTACTAAATTTTACGCGACTATTCATAAAAATACAAGTGAATATTCGATAATAAACATGTGGACATGACTTCCATGAGACCGTATACTTTTGATTTGAAAATGAGTACGAAAAAGTATAGATGGGAACAAATTGAGTGCATCACAAAAATTATTGTTATCTATACATGGTTGTTATGGTCTGGCCACTACGATGTAGGGTTTGTTCTTAAATCTTTTTTATAGAGACTTTCGTATGATTTGACAATAATGACTTTACCATTCAGCAGCGAGTGATCACTGCTGTTTTTTATTTTTTTTAAAATCACCAATAAATCCTAAAAACGGCACGTCTATTATATGAAAGGGGGAAGAAGATGGGGCAAGTAAATATAAAGCATTATGATCAATCCAGTGGTGATTTAACTGAATTCAAGCAATTATTTAATGAACATAAGAAGCATGTGTTTGCGGTGGCATTATCAATACTTAGAGACTTTGAATTATCTGAAGATGTGTTGCAGGAAGTTTTTATTAAACTGTACCAGCATATGAAACACCACGAGATCACGAATGTGAAAGCATGGCTAATCAGGGTGTCGAGAAACACAGCCTTAGATTACTATCGAAAAAAGCATCGCGAAATAACAGGCTATGACGACAAATATTTTGAACAAGCAAACTATTTCTCTGAAGATCCTGTAGACAAAATGGTGTTAGCTAAATATTTGAAATTACTAAATAGCGAAGAAAGGCAAATTGTTATCTTAAAGGAAATCTCCGGATTGAAGCATAAGGAAATCGCCAAAATCATGGAAATGCCGCTAGGCACAGTACTTTGGAAGTATGGAATCGCTCTGAAAAAACTTAGAAAATCTTTGGAATAAGGAGGAAATTTAGTGGATAAAGAAAGACTAATTAAGCACTTAGACAAAGCTATTGAACAACAAGTCCCCGATGTATGGGATGAAATACAAAAAAAGATTCATAGAGTGGATGACCTAGAATACCAGGAACCCTTTATAAAAAGTAAAGTGCACCTTCAAAACAAAAAAAGAATTCTTACTAAAAGATTTTCCATGGTTGCGGCCGTTTGTCTTATCACCCTATCAACGTTAACCTTTACACCTGCTTTAGCCGCCATTCAAGAGCTGTATGACAAAATATTTTCCAGTGAACATATTGATGACTCTGGTTTAAAAGCGGCGATTGATTTAGGGATTGGTCAATTTATAAACCAAACTTATTACGATAAAGAAAATGATATAAGTGTACATTTTCAAAATGTGATTACAGATGATCAAGAGACGAAACTCTTATTAACCTACCAAAGCAAGGAAAACAATCTAGAAAATTACTACTTAGATATTTTTGAAGGTGATAGTTCTGTTCATTTGATTAATGACAAGGGAGAAAAGAAGAAATTAAAGAATTATGGCTGGGGGAGCAGGTATTACGACCGTGAAGAGAATAAAGTTGTTGAAGCATTATCAATGGAGTCGCTAAAAGAGTACCAAGGAAAAGAAATACGCTTAGAGGTTGAAAACATAACCATTTACAATGAAGAAGGAAAAGGGAAAAAGATTGAAACAACCTGGCCGATAGCCTTTACATTAGACACATCGGCTGTTTCAGAACGAACAACCGTATCCTTAAATAAAGAATTTGCATTTGAAAATGAAACATACCTGATTAAACAAGTGGAGTTTTCTGCGTTTGAAACAAAAGTAGTGGTGACTGGAACAGACACTGGACCGTATATAGATGATAATGGAGAAAAATTTGACGTCATGAGTAAGCTAGAAAATCAACTCCTGAATGCCAGAAAGTTTGAAAAAGGAAAAGGTTACTTCGTTGATCCTAGTAAATCGGGGGTATTTTTAAAGTCGGCCGGTGAAAAGGTGGAACCAATCTTCAATAAAAACGAGATCCCTGGACCACTGGGTGAATATGCGATGATATTTGCTCCGGTTAAAAACCCACAAGACACTGTCCTTGAAGTGGGGGAGGATATTAAAATACCATTAGTGAAATAGTACATGAGCTGCTTTCGCTTTACATTCTAAAAAAAGAGGTTGTCAGCAGTTGACAACCTCTTTATAAATATACGTTTTACTAGTTACAAATCAGCCATCAAAGTAACTACATCTGTGAAACAACAGCTTAAAAAACATTGCCGGTTTTTATGATGTTTACCTTCACCACAGGCTCAATTTGAACATTTTTATACTCCTGGTCCCAATTGATTTTCTTCCATAATTCAGGATGGAAGCTTGAGATTTGACGGCCAATCCCAAACGCATCACAATTGGCTTTTACTAACGTGTTGGTAATTTCCTTTGCTCTCTTGGTGAATTCATCAGAAAGATCTTGATTTAGTTTTTTGACATTGATTTTATTCGTAAAATTCTGTGGATAGGTTAATATCTCAATATTCATTTTAACATCAATTTTACATGTGATTTTTTTATCCTTATCCACTTGGACCTCGAGATTCCTCCTCAAATCTCTAATTGCCAAAGAAATGGATCGTCTGTTATTTTTTGGCCCCAGTATCAATGCCATTCTGTTTGACTTGTTTAACTGATTCATTAATGCCAGTAGTATACCACTCTTTTCTTTCGATAAGCTTGTACCTGTATATTTATCACCGTTAAACAAGGCAACTCCCGCGATTTGAACTTTATCGTCCCCTGACCTTTCAAGATACGGTAGAACCATATCCTTACCCGGGTCTAATATGTTATTCCAAACCATAAAGGTATTTTTTTTCGGAATGACCGTATCCGCTTCTGCGCCTTCTAGTAATTGCAATATGAAAAAAGCAATGGGGCTTTTTTCTTTTTCAACAGACAGAATCTCTTTCCCTTTCCCTTTACTTATGATTAATTTGGAAGACATATAAGATTCCCTGTTACGATAAAAGAACTCAACGAAAGGGTGAATTCCTTTTTTCGCTAGATCTTCCCCTATTATTACTACATGGGCTTTACTGGCATCTAGTTCACCAGAAATTTTACTGTCTAAATCTAATCCCAAACCAACAACCGTGGGTCTTTCATCTTCCACTAGTTCGTCCTGGATTTCGAATAAGCCTCCGCCCTTACTTTGTATATTTAACGCTCTGACCGCTGCAGTTATTTTACCTTCTTCCGTAAGATCGAAACTTATTCCATTCACTAGCGTTCGATTCACAAGAAGCTGTTGGTCCCAACATCCTGTTAGCACAATAGGGAAAATTAGTAAAATGATAAGGGAAATTTTTCTCATGTTGTTTCACTCTTTTCGTGCTTCTTCATTAAGAATGAAAGAATTAATAACAGAGTAGGAATCAAAAATACAACCACATAACTTAAATAGGATACATATTGGTTAAACAAAGTAACAATGGCGTCATCGTTAGGAATCAAGGTAATCAAAAAAAATATGCCTCCATTAAGTACGACTGCTTTGGGATAATTCTTTTTTTCAAGATTCAAACTTTTACTCGCAGCAAATAAATAGGTAATAATCGAAGTGGCCATTGGTACCATCCATACGGACAGGAAAATAAGATCGATTCGATCGATCATATTATAGGATATTCCTCTAAGTAGATTTAAAATCGGTTCTCTCATTTGGGCCAGCTGATCAGTACTAAAAGTGATGAGAGTAATAAAAATAAAGTATGTGTAAAAAAGAGTGATAAAAAGGTTGGCCAGCGATATCGTTTTGAATACTCCTTTTTTATTTTCAATAATGAACGGGAAGAAAAAAAGCAACGCTTCAAATCCTAACATCGCGAGAAGCGAATTATTACTTCCCATTAAAATATTTTTAATTCCTGAACTGCCAATAGGAAGAACATATTGAAATTCTTTTGGAGTAAACCAGCTTAATACAGATGTAAACCATAAAAATAGTATTAAGGAGGTAGCAAGGACAAAGAATCTTGCGATGATTTTTAAATCACTAACAGCTAAATAAATACAGGCAGTCAATATCAGTGCAGAAATCATCCATCCAGGTGTCAAAGGTAATAACCATAAGTTGATGAGTTTAATAAAAAGAATAGTCGCTAAACCCCCGACTAGAATGAAATTTAGGTAGATGAACAGATTTAGGAAATTTCCTAGAAACCTGCCTACTAGCTTCTTCGTTATTTCTGTATACATGAGGGTAGGAAATCGTTTTAACAATTGCCAATAAACGATAAGCATAACTTGAACGGCCAACCCTGCAATGAGGGTAGAGATCCAGCCGTCTCCTTTCGCACTCTCCTGCACAGCATGCGGTAATGATAAAAGAGCAACACCAATTTGACTTTGTATTAGTAAAAAAAATAACTGAAATTTTGTTATCTGGTTTTTCGTCATTTCTTTTTCCATGCCCTTGTTCTCCCTTGTTGATTAGCATACGCTGGCTTTGCATCAGTGGGACGAGTATTCAATTTCCAAAAAGGCAGGCGTATAAACGTATCCTTTATCTCTTCTTTCTTGAATGGCGCTAACGGAGAAAAATAGGGCGATCCAAAAGAATCTAGTTTACATAAATGCATAAAAAGTAACATTAACACGAAGACAATTCCAAAAAAACCAAACAATGTAGCAGCTATCATAATTGGAAAACCTAACAACCTTGCACTCGTCCCCATTTCATTAATCGGCGCCACAAACGAGGCAATGGCAGTAAACCCGATTACCACAATCATCATATTCGATACAATATGGGCATCAACTATAGCAGTCCCAATGACTAACCCCCCGACAATCCCAATGGTTTGAGCGATAGGCGATGGCAATCGAATTGAAGACTCTTTTAACAGTTCCAAAATGATTTGCATCGTTATGGCCTCCACAAAAGGCGGAAAGGGAACATACTCTAAGGAAGTCCGGATGGAGTATAGGATTCCGATAGGAAGGACCTCAGAATGAAATGAAACAATCGCTATATAGATTGCAGGCAAACTAATCGCAACAATGAAACTAAAGATACGAATGATTCGAAAGAATGAACCTACCAGCCATCGGCTATTATAATCGTCCGGTGCCTGATAAAAAGCAAAAAATGTAATCGGAACGACTAACACTCTGGGACTCCCATCCACAATGATCGTAATTTTTCCTTCAGCTAAATAAGACACTGCTCTATCCGGTCTTTCTGTTGCTAAATTTTGCGGAAAAGGTGAAAATGGGTTGTCTTCAATGAGCTGCTCTAAATTACCAAGTGTATAAAGTTGATCGATTTCAATCGAAGATAATCTCCGTTCTACTTCGTCAACAAGCTCTTTGTTCGCTAAATTTTCTAGATAAACCATGCCCACTTTCGTTTGGGTAAGGTTACCGATTGTAAAATATTTCACTTTTAAATAAGGACTTTTTATTCTTTTGCGTAAAAGCTGCAGATTTGAGTTAAACTCTTCAACCAAACCATCATGGGAACTTTTAATATTCCGTTCATTTTTCGGTTCTTCAATGGACCTGCCTTCTACCCCTCCAACCGAAGCGGTATATGCAAAGGGATCGTCTTCTAGCAAAATCACACAGAATCCATCTAATAATTGTTTCCCCACTTCTGAAATCAAGGTGTTTTTTTTTACTTCTGCCGCATGGACAACAAGTTCAATGTCATCCATTTCCCTTTCTAAAATAGGCTCGATAATAGATGATTGAAGAAGTTCCTTCTTTACCAAGGGATCAAGATATAAAATGACACACCTCTGTTTCGCAAAAACGAGTTCTTTTTTCATTAAATCTTCCGTATGGCAAAAATGCTCTTCTAACATTTTTATATTTTTTTCAATATCACTACCCACTTTATTTGAGAAAATCATGCCGGAATACTCCTTAAGATCTAGATATTTCCTATTATTCCCCTAATTCCTGCCTATATTCTATTACGTTAAGGTTGTATCGATTTATTCGATTGGTTCGTTACCACTTTTTAGTAAAAATAAATATAAAAAATATGTACAATTACCGACAAAGTTTGCGCTATACTATCTTGTAATATTGTAATGAAAGATTAATAGGAATGTAACATACTTGGAAATTCATGGTATAATAAAGATTCAAAGGTATGTGGGGGGAGCAAATGTGGGAAACGCTTTAGAACAATCATTTGGAGAAATGAACCATTCACGAAAAAAACCAGTTAAATGGTTTAAAAACTGGAAGTACATTACAGCCATTATCATTGCCATAATCGCACTTGCCGTTATTGCAATCAGCTATTATCAGGCGAACCATTTTAATGCGAATAAAAAGATTAATGGCATAGAAGTCAGCGGCTTAACGGCAGACGAGGCACTAGAAAAGTTACAAACATCTGTCCTAAAAAACGATGTCTATATTGGAAATGAACTGATAATAGATGGAAATGATACGCAGATGGGGTTTACAGAGGAAGATCTCTCGGAAATTAAGAAACTATTGAAAGGCCAGTGGACGTTTCTGCCCTCTTTCAAATCAAAGGAGTATTCTCTAACTCCAAGCAAGGATGACCAATACCGCAGTGTAAGCCTTAAAAAGGAACTCGAACAAAAGCTGAACTCCATGAATGAAAAGCTTCAGGCTCCTAAAGATGCGCAGGTAACCTTACAAGATGGAAAAGTAACGGTTATACAAGGTATTGAAGGTACTCAATATGATGTCGCTAGTCTAGTAAAGGATTATGAAAAACAGCCATTTACGAGCGAAATCCGCCTGAATCCCATTTTAATTCAGCCGACCAAGGAAGACAGTGAAATTGTAAAAGACCAAGAGAAGAAGCTTCAAGCGCTCCTTCAACATAACGTGGACTATAAGGTGCAAGATAAAGTCCATTCGTTAAAAGGCAGCGAAGTAATCAAAAATGCCTCTGTAACAAAGGATATGGAAATTTCAATCGACGCAAGCGACCTAAAGAAGAAAATCGCCGAAATTAATAACGCCCAATCTACATTAGGGAAGAATTTCACCTTTAAGACTCACTCAGGTTCCGAGATTTCTGTTAAAGGTGAAGGCTATGGCTGGGCGCTTGATGTCGAAAAAGAAACATCGCTCGTTCAAGCCGCTTTTGAAAAAGGAGAGAAATCTATATCGGCTTCTAATATTCACGGAAACGGCTGGAACAAAGAAGGCTATGGCTACGATATCATTGCCAATAACGGCATTGGTGATACGTATGCAGAAGTATCCATTGCCGAGCAGCGTATTTGGCTTTACCGCGATGGAAAAATGGTCTTAACGACGAATGTTGTTACGGGCAAACACAGTACGGGTGAAGATACTTCACCGGGTGTCTGGTATGTTCTCTTTAAACGAACACCATACACACTTAAGGGCAGTGCCGTCGGCAAACCCGATTATGAAGTAAAAGTCGATTATTGGGCACCATTTACAAACAGCGGCCAAGGATTCCACGATGCTAGCTGGCGAACAAACTGGAACAGCAACGCCTATCTAACACAAGGCTCCGGCGGCTGCGTCAACGTATCTCCTAGCATGATGAAAGCCGTCTACGACAACCTCAGCGTTTACCAGCCAGTTGTTGTTTATTAAAAGCATTGGGAATAACCTGTATTTCTTTGAAACACACTACATGTGTGCTCATAGGGATACAGGTTTTTTTTATTTAGTGGCTGTGTTAGAGCTAAACTTGATTATTACACTCTGTTGATTTGCGCGGAGGGCACGAAGACTCCTCGAAAATGCTATCACATTTTCTTCGTGCGTGGGCGAATTCGAGGAAGAAATTCAATGTCCTGCGGGAGTACGGGGCTGGGGAGCCTCCTCGGCACGCCCGCGGAAAGCGAAGTGCCCGGAGCGCAAATCAACAGACCCAATATAACAAAGCCGATAGTAAAAAAGAGTGAAAGTAGGTATTGGAATGAAGTATGAGCAACTAGCAAAAGACATCATACAAAATGTCGGCGGAAAAGAAAACGTAAATAGCGTTGTTCATTGTATCACACGTTTACGTTTTAAATTAAAAGACGAATCCAAAGCGAATACCGATGCACTAAAAAACATGGAAGGTGTCGTCACTGTGATGAAAAGCGGCGGCCAATACCAAGTGGTAATTGGCAACCACGTTCCAGATGTATACAAGGCTGTGGTAAACTCCGGCGGTTTCCAATCACAATCCCCTGTCGATGCCGAAGATGGCAGAGACAAACAGAAAGCAAGTTTTATTGATATTATTTCTAGTATTTTTACCCCAGTTCTAGGCGTCCTGGCCGCAACCGGGATGATCAAAGGGTTAGTCGCCCTGTTCGTAGCACTAGGCTGGTTAGAGAATACCACAGGAACTTATCATATTTTAAACGCAATCGGTGACTCCCTGTTTTTTTTCTTCCCGATTTTCTTAGGCTATACCGCCATCAAAAAATTTGGCGGCTCCCACTTTATCGGGATGGCAATTGGGGCCTCTCTTGTTTATCCGACTTTAACCACGTTAACAACGGGCGACCCGATCACCACTTTGTTTTCGGGGAGTGTTTTTCAGTCCCCCGTTTATATTACTTTCTTAGGGATACCGGTTATTTTAATGAGTTATGCCTCCTCGGTTATTCCAATTATATTAGCTGCTTATTTTGGGGCAAAAGTAGAGAAATTTTTCAAAAAGGTTGTTCCAGATGTAGTCAAAGCATTCGTTGTGCCATTTTTAACTCTATTAATTGTCGTTCCGATTACGTTCCTTGTCATTGGACCAGTCGCCACTTGGGCCGGTGTCCTTTTAGGTCAAGCGACCCTTTGGTTATATAATCTCAGCCCGATGATTGCAGGACTGTTTGTCGGCGGTTTATGGCAGGTGTTTGTTATCTTTGGACTGCATTGGGGCCTTGTCCCTATTGCGATTAACAACCTTACCGTGCACGGCGCAGACCCCGTACTTGGTACGATGTTTGCAGCTTCCTTCGCTCAGATTGGTGCCGTCCTTGCGGTTTGGTTAAGAACCAAGGATCAGAAAATAAAATCACTTAGTTTACCTGCTTTTATTTCCGGTATTTTTGGCGTGACAGAGCCCGCCATTTATGGGATTACCCTGCCGCTAAAAAGACCGTTTATTATCAGTTGTATTGGCGGTGCCGTTGGTGGTGCGATTTTAGGCTTTATGGGGTCGCAAATCTATATGGTTGGCGGGCTTGGTATCTTTGGAATCCCTACCTATATCAGCCCTACAGGAGGACTAGACGCTGGATTCTGGGGATCCATCGTTGCGATGATTGTCGGATTTATCGTCGGCTTCATCTTAACTTGGCTGTTTGGGATGGGTAAAAATAATACAGCAGCCCAAGATACGAAAACAGTTGAGTCCAAACCAACTGGCCAAACTCAATCAACTCCAAGTCAGGGCAGCGAGGTTCTTTTCAGCCCATTCAACGGCGAAGTAAAAGCTCTTTCAGAAATTAAAGACCAAGCATTTGCATCGGGTGCGCTTGGACAGGGTGTTGCAATAGAACCTTCCGAGGGGAAACTGTACTCCCCTGTTTCTGGTACCGTGACGGCACTGTTTCCAACCAACCATGCGATTGGGATTACATCAGACCAAGGAGCGGAAATTTTAGTCCATATTGGGATGGATACCGTGCAGCTGGAAGGTAAATTCTTCACCTCTCACACCTCTCAAGGTGCGCGAGTAGAGAAAGGCCAGCTTTTGATTGAATTTGATATTCCAGGTATACAAGGGGCCGGATATGTTGTCACCACTCCTGTGATTGTGACAAATAAAGGTCAATATCAACTTCCGTTGGTCACAGATCAAAACCATGTTAAATCTGGAGACCGATTGTTTGAGTTGAAAACAAAGTAATAAATGTTGAACAAAATTTTGTTAAGGGGTGAATGGATTGAATTCACAAACAAGACAATTCCCTGATGGGTTTTTATGGGGCGGGGCTGTAGCTGCTAACCAATTGGAGGGTGCCTATCAAGAAGATGGTAAAGGTTTATCCACGGCAGATGTATCGCCGAACGGGATTATGAGTCCTCCTGATTTTTCCATGACACAATTTAATTTGTATCATGAGGGAATTGATTTTTATCATAAATACAAAGAAGACATTGCGTTATTCGCCGAAATGGGGTTCAAAGCGTTTCGTTTCTCAATTGCCTGGACACGCATTTTTCCTAACGGTGATGACCAAGAGCCGAATGAAAAGGGTTTGCAATTTTACGATGATATGATTGATGAGCTACGCCGTTACAATATTGAACCCGTTGTGACAATTTCTCATTATGAAATGCCGCTTGGGTTAGTTAAAAATTACGACGGCTGGAAAAATCGCCAAGTGGTTGATTTTTATGAAAAGTTCGCCCGGACTCTCTTTACCCGCTATAAAGACAAGGTAAGATTTTGGATGACCTTTAATGAAATCAATGTCCTCCTTCATGCACCGTTTACAGGTGGCGGACTGCTTTTTGAAAATGGGCAAAAGAATGAACAGGACATCTATCAAGCAGCACATCATCAATTTGTTGCGAGCGCTCTCGCTGTCAAAGCCGGACATGAAATCATTCCGACTTCACAGATTGGCTGTATGATTGCGTCGATGATTACCTACCCTTATAGTTCTAGACCAGAGGATATGTTCGCCGCCTTAACACAGGATCGAAAAACGTTATTCTTTTCAGATGTTCAATCTAGAGGCTATTATCCAACCTATATATCGAATTACTTTATCGAAAATAATATCGATATCAAAATGGAAGCTGGCGATTTAGAGCTTCTACAGGCAAATACGGTTGATTACATTGGTTTTAGCTACTATATGTCCTTTGTCACGAGCACGGCACCGGAACATGAAGCTGCTAGAACAGCTGGAAATCTGTTCGAAGGGGTAAAAAACCCTTATCTACAAGCATCCGAATGGGGCTGGCAAATTGACCCGAAAGGCTTAAGAACGGTTTGTAACCAGTTATATGACCGCTATCAAAAACCATTATTTATTGTTGAAAATGGACTTGGTGCGGTCGACAAAGTGGAAGAAGACGGAACGATCCAGGATGATTATCGCATTGAATACCTTCGCGAGCATATCAAGGAAATGAAAAATGCCATCGGGGATGGAGTCGAAATCATGGGCTATACCTCATGGGGACCAATCGACCTTGTAAGTGCCTCTACCGCTGAGCTGAAAAAACGCTATGGTTACATTTATGTCGACCGTGACAGCCAGGGACAAGGTTCAAATGAACGGATTAAGAAGAAAAGCTTTGATTGGTATAAGCAGATTATTGCTAGTAATGGGGAAGAGCTTTAAATGATGGGATTTGTGAATGCCAGACTTTTCATATGAGAAATCCTTATGAAGGACTAATCTTACTGGGAACTCTCCTGATTTGTCTTTCATCCCGCTGATGAAGGACTAATCTCAATGAGAACTCTCCTGATTTGTCTTTCATTCCGCTTAAGAAGAGTTAATCTTTGGGAACTCTTCTGATGTGTGTCCGCCTCAGGTGGAAAGTGTCCACGAGTGGTGACAGGCACCCAAGAAAAGTGTAGAGTCTGCGAACTCTACACTTTTTTCTCTATCCTACCTGCACACAATCACTTCACGAGAAAATACCCCTTTTTTTGCAACGGCCCGGTCAATAATTTCAAAACCCGCTTCCATAAGAATCTTATCTATCGGTTCCACAGTTACCACGACAATCTTATCCGCAAACCTCCGCGCACTTTGAAGCATTTCCAGCTGCTCTTCGGCAGATAGTACGGAACACAGGTTATAAGGTAAATCGATAATCGCCACATCATATTGATCGACAATATCACGCATGTCTTTAAATTTGACCTCACATGAAAGGCCGAAATGGTTAATATTCTCTCTTGTTCCAGCGAGAATAACCGGGTTGTTGTCGCTCCCCACGATATCAATGCCCATCGACAGTGCTTCAATCAGCACGGTCCCTATTCCACAACAAGGATCAATCGCTTTGATCCCGGTTGGGTTCGGCACCGCGATATTCACCACCGCCCTCGCTACACGTGTACTGAGCGCGGTGGAGTACTGGTGCGGCTTCTGCTGATGACGAAACCAAACCGACTCACTTTTCACATAGTCGCCGAAAACCCATCTTCCGTTCACATGCATGACCGCAAACATACGCTGTGGATGACGAATATCAGCTATACCTTTAATCCGCTGGCCTGCTTCCCGCTCAATCGTCCGCCGATTTTCAAAGGTTTCCTCGCCATTTTTCAAAAAAATCACTTTAAAGGTTTCTCCGGATACTTCAAAGGAGGCTAATTTTTCGAGAAGTTCCTCCAAACTTTCTCCTTCGAAAATTACACCAATTCTCTCCTTTATAAACGGACTGCGACTTGGTCCAATTTTTACAGGGCTTTCTAAAATATTCGTTTGCGATTCCATCCCAAACATTGAGCGCATCTCCAGCGCACGCAAAGAGCGTTCATCCTCATAACCTGCGTAAGTATAGATATAGGTACAATCCATCATTCTCATCCTTTATAGAAAAAGGCAACAGGCATGGTCGGTGATTGACTATACCTATTGCCTTTATTTTATCTAAAAAAAACCTTGTCGATATTGTACTTCGACTTCATTTCATTAATGATAAACGTTTCATAAATTTCTCTATGTACGGGTTCCTCAATCACACAAACCTCAATCCTTGTGACTTCATTTCGATGGTTTTTGATTGGAGAAACGGTATCCTCAAAATGCTTTTTGATTCTTGGCCGCAGTTTTCTTGCCTTCCCAACAAATAACAGCTCTTTATCCTTGTTATAAAACATGAAGATTCCACCCTTATCACGAGGGATAAGATGAAATTCAGTAAATCCAAAAATATTACTCATCTCTGGATTATCTTTTTTGGTAATCGTAACATCCGGCTTTGGAACGGTTATGTTAATCACGTAAGCTCACTTCCTCTTTCTACAGTGCTTTAAATGCTATCACATATCTACATATATTACTATATCCTGATATCCATCCTTTAGCCAAATTTAACAATAAAGTTCCTTTTTTTAACTCTTAATGGAAAGTTTCTGCATATACTAAAAAGGCAATCTCTAGGGGGTGTTCAGGATAACCAGTATTCAGGAAGTGAATGATGTCCTCTCCAGCCAGCACCATCCATTAGCCCAAAAGTGGCTTGTCAACGACCTTATCAAAAAGACTATTGCAGTGAGTTATGATTATTGGGTTGAAGATACCCAAATCCCAATGACCTTAGATGAATTTGTTTTACAGTATCTGGACCATGCAGAGTATCTGGGTGAAATGTTTGCTGACGATTAACCCCCCCAGATCTGCCCTTAACATTCATATAGTTCAATCGGCAGCCCATCCGGATCTTTAAAGAAGGTAAATTTCTTTAGTGTCCATGGGTCTATCCGTATGTCCTCTACTTCCACCTGCAGCCCTTTTAAATGCTGGACCTCCTCTTCAATATTGTCCACTTCAAAGGCCAAATGCCGTAAACCAGCAGCCTCCGGACTATTAACACGCGCTGGCGGGTTTGGAAAGGAGAACAACTCGATTTGGTACTGTCCATTTACCTCAAGATCCAGTTTATAAGAGTCTCTTTCCTCACGGTACACTTCCCTTATAGGCGTGAGGCCTAAAACGCGCACATAAAAATCCTTCGAAATTTCATAGTTCGAACAAATCACCGCGATATGGTGTATTTTCTTTACATTCATTTTCTCTCCTCACTTCTTTCACTAGTTTATTAAAGTATAACATCAGATAAAAATATATTTTCTGTCACCATGTCCTTTTTGCCTATTTTTTTATATATAAAGGGTGAAAGGAGGTGATAACGATGGCACAAGCAATTGTAACAGCGTCGAAGTTACGTTTGGTGTTCCAGGTGGGGATGGATGATGACGGCAAACCTATTCTTAAGGCAAAGACCTTCAATAATATCCAAAAATCCGCCACTCCCGGTCAACTTTTACAAGCAGCACAGGCTGTAATTAGTTTATCCAATGACACTCTCAGCAATATTGAGAGAGTCGAAAATGCAGAGCTACTAGCGTAATGGAAAAATAAAAATGATAGGAGGTGAATAAAATGGCTAAAACACTAGAGTTAGAGTTTGTTACCGAGTTTGGGAAACCGGTGCGTCTGTCGATTGAAAATCCGAAGGAACCGATTGACGAATCTGTCGTAAAGCCTGCGATGGAGGAAATGATCGCGTCTGGAGTGTTTACATCTACAAATGGTAATTTTGCTTCTGTAAAAGGAGCACGAGTGATTGACCGCAATGTTACGGAATATGAGATTGTATAATCGATGAGGAGGCCGGTTTCCCGTGGGAGCCGGTCTCTTTTCTTTTTAGTATACATTCATATTTTTTTCGTAAAGTTCGTCTTACCTGCCAAATTGGATTCTCTACCTGCGGATTTGGGATTCTTACCTGCATATATTCTCTTTTACCTGCCTATTCCCTTTGTTTATCTGCCTAATTAATTTCTCGCTCAGATTAAAATGTGAAAAAGCCATGCTGGGGCTTGGGTAGAGGTATCGTTTTTCCTGAATATGGATAATCCAATGTAAATTAAGCATAAATCCAAACTTGAGGTGCACTTTTCTGATTTCCATTTTTTAACTAAAACCACTTACCTGCCAATTTGTCTCCTATACCTGCGGATTTCAGACTCCTACCTGCATATTTTCCATTTTACCTGCCAATTCTCTTTGTTTACCTGCCTAATGAATTCCTCGCTCAGACCAAATGTGAAAAAGCCATGCTGGGGCATGGCTAGAGGTATTATTTTTTCCTAAACATGGATAATTCACCCTAAATTAAACATGAATCCATATTTAAGTGTGCATTTTTCCAATTTCTTATTTCACCAAAACCCACTTACCTGCCTATTTGTCTCCTATACCTGCGGATTTCAGACTCCTACCTGCCTATTTTCCTTTTTACCTGCCGATTCCCTTTGTTTATCTGCCTAATTAATTCGAGACCTAAGACCAACTAAAAAAAATAAGACCCGCCCCCATCCCAAGAGCAAGCCGCCACATTACTTCATTATAAAATACAAGACCATCATTAAAACCGAGACTCCCTGTCCAACGGCAAGCCCCATCAGCCACTTTTTAAACAGCCTTTCTCTCTTTACACTACGTTCAACACTCAGCTTCCACTTTTCATCCCACTTGTCCTGAGCATTTTTTTGAACCTGCACGACATTCTGTGTCAACTCCGCGATCTCCGCTTTGTACCTGTCTTCAACCGCCATAAACTCCTGCAGCATCAACCCTAAACGGTCGCTCACCACTTCATATTTCACATTCAAGGCGGAGGACTGCTCACTCAAAGCTTCCTGTACCTTCCTAATAGCAGTCAGTCCCTTTTCTGTTTCACCGATGATAAACTCCCGGTCCTCTTGCTGGAACCCTTTTACTTCTGCCAACAACTTTTCGGTTTTCTCAAGATTTTCCTGATACTGCTGATGCCAAAAAGCAATCTTCTTTTCCAGTACGAGAATATTCTCATCAAACCTTTCCATCCCGCGATGAAAAATTTCATTCTGAGGGTCGACCAATGCTTCCTTCAACCTGTCACTAACCTGCAAAGGAAAGCTCTGCATCGACCTCTGCATATTTTCAATCGATTCATAAACTTCTTCATTTAATGCGGCAATATTTTCTTCCCGGTCCTTCATAAGCTTTTTCAAATCATCATAAAAAAGTTCATTATTAATTTCCTTTAGTGATTGTATGACCTTTGTATATTTCTCATCCAATGTATTAGAAGTATTCATTCCCAATGATCCTTTCCGCTTGCTTTAATATAAGTTGGCAGTAGTGGTGATACACCCATCGCTCCTCATCAGATGCATTCTCCGCAAATAACTTATCCTGCCAGCGTGATACGGTTTTCACAAACTCTTCCTTTAACATATCATCCAGCAGCTTGGGTTCTAACAGTTCCTGATTCCGCTCGATCTCCTCGCTGCCCAGCTCATCCTGCAGTTCTAGCATACGCTTTTCGTTTATCTTTCTCTGTTCCTGAAGCTCATGCAGGTTCTCTTCTGCCTGCCTTTTGTGCTCTATCTTTTGTGTCCATAGCAGCTTAATGTCTTCTATACCCTTCTCCTTAAACTGATTAACCTGGCTTTCATAATAGCCATAAACAATATCGTTATTTTCTATTAACGTTTCCAGCACAATCCGAAAGTCCTCTTCAAAATTCCCTAGTTTTATATATTGATCAAGACCTCGACCATGCTTTAAGGAAAGACCAACTTGCGGCGGGTCCATTTTAAAATCAACCTTAGCGGCCGAATCAATGTTCTCCATACTCCGAGACAGCAACACCCAAATCGTTGAAAGCTGCCGCTGATAAAAGTCAACCAGTTCCATCTCCACCATTTGGTAGCTTTCCACTAACTTCGATATCTTCCGCTCCTTAAAAACCACCTGATCCTTTTTATCAAAAGTAAACTTGTCGTCCAAAAAAACCTGGTACTTTCCCAACTGAACCTTTTCCAACCCTTGCAGTTGGTCGGCGTAAAGGACAAGCTCCTTATCTAAAAACTCAATCGCGGTCTCCAAATTCTCGTGAGTTCGCTCATCTTCCGTCATACTAGCTTCAATCGTTTTAAGCTCCATCTGCTTTGATTTCAATTCAAGATTCTTCTGTTTACGAATGCTATACATGGAACTTTTCATATTCATAATCTGATTTTCAGCTGGACCTTCACCAGTTTCATACCACTGGCCATCAAGGTCCATAAACCGTTCATGAAATCGATCAATCGCATCGTAAATCCATTGATCCTTTTCATCTTCTAACTTCGTAAGCAAATCGGCGATCATGCTTCATAACCTCATTTTTTTAGATTCCGAATCCATTTCATTCCAAGAAAATTCATTGTATTTATTTTACTATATCTGCAGCCAGACTTCGACACTTCTCCGCAACATCACTGCTAATCAAACGTTTGATTAAAAACGTCACAAACCCTTTTAAAAAAGAACTCTAGCCTCGATTCTAGTAAATTTTTTGTCGAAAGAAATTGCTTCACCTGTGCAGAAACCTGAGCTTGTCCGAAAACATACTCCTCTTTAGGGAATTAGCACTAAATAGGCAGGAGTTGAATACTGTGTTAAAAAGCTTTTAAGGAGTGAATTTTCATGGATATCCCTGTTTCTGGCTTTATGTATTCCTCCGATGGATCAGACCCTATGCATTCCCACCGACTTTATATTACCTCTTGGGATGGCAGGCCTGTACATGTTCACAGCTTTAGCGGTATTACCTCTTTTGATGATGGTCACAGCCATCAATACGCTGGTACCACCGAACCAGCACCTACTGGGGTTCCGCATACCCACAGATATTTTACCTTTACTTCTGTTGATGACAGACATAGACACCAAATTCAAGGAGTAACCGGACCTGCCATTCCGCTTCCTAACGGCGGACATTATCATGAATTTAATGGAGTTACCACGGTTAACGGGCCACGGCCACATAGACATTATTATAGTGGAAGAACTAGTCTTTAAGATTTTTTAACAACAACAAAAAGGGAGCTTTCTAGTCAATAGAAATGGCTCCCTGTCAAAATTACCACCCACATTTACATCTAAATAAACAACCAAAGTTTCTGCATGGTCTGCGGTTAGTATAATCATGGTTTTGCTTTTTATCATGATCATAATAATCATTTCTCTTTTGATCACAGTCATTCTTCTTGTATCGATCGTATTTGTTATAGTTGTCTCGCTTGTTGCAGCCGTAATCATGGTGTTTATTATCCATGTCCTGCTTGTGGCAATCATCTTGATGTTGTTTCTTATTGCAGCCACAATCACGGTGTTTGTTATTCTTATCCTGCTTGTGGCAATCATCTTGATGTTGTTTGTACCATTTTTGCTTATTACAGCCACATCCACAGTGTTTGTCATTCTTGTCCTGCTTATGGCAATCATCTTGATGTTGTTTGTTCCATTTTTGCTTACTACAACCACAATCGTGTTTGTCATCCTTGTCCTTCTTGTTGCAATCATCTTGGTGGTGGTTGTTTTTATTTTGCTTCTTACAGCCACAATCATGGTGGTTGTCATTCTTGTCTTTCTTGTTGCAATCATCTTGGTGGTGATTGTTTTTATTTTGCTTCTTGCAGCCACAATCTTCGTGTTTGTCATGATTGTCCTGCTTGTGGCAATCATCGTGTTTGTCATGATTGTCTTGCTTTTTGCAGCCACAATCGTGTTTGTCATGATTGTCTTGCTTTTTGCAGCCACAATCGTGTTTGTCATGATTGTCTTGCTTTTTGCAGCCACAATCGTGTTTGTCCTTTTTATCCTGCTTCATACAATCATCATGCTTGTCATTCTTGTCTTGTTTTTTGCCGCCATCGTGCTTGTCGTTATGATCATGTTGATTGCCGCCATCGCGCTTATCGTTGTGATCGTGCTGATTGCCGCCACTATGCTTATCGTTGTGATCGTGCTGACTGCCGCCACTATGCTTGTCGTTATGATCGTGCTGACTGCCGCCACTATGCTTATCGTTGTGGTCGTGTTTTTCCTTATTGTCTTTGTGGTCTTTGCCATGATGATGCTTATGGTGCTTTTTCTTACCTGGCATTTACCTTACTCCCTTCCTAAAAAACCATTTTATATAGTTAGTTTATTAAGAAATGGAAAAATGGCTTGGACGAACAACCATCATAAGACTTTTTGTAGAACTTGCCTTAAAAAAACAAAACCTGAAAGGATCCAGAACAAAAAGAAGAATAACACGAATTTACATATGGAATATTGCAAATAAATATATACATCTCTTTATCTCGCAAGTGGAAATTTTTAAATGAGAGGTCCTACCACTGGATAGGGAAATCAGGAGGCATGATGAATGGGTACTTGTGAACTTTGTGAACGTATGGAGGTTGAGACAACTGTCCATCATCTGCTGCCGAAAGAGATGGGTGGTACATTTGGTCCGACAGCACATTTATGTATCCCTTGCCATAAACAAATACATGCACTTTATACTAATGAAGAAATTGCAGCACGCTTAACAACCATTCCTGAATTAAAAGAAGATCCCCAACTATCTCTCTTTCTTAAATGGATTCGGAAACAGCCTTCAACCAAAATCATGAAAATAAAAAAGTCAAATGAGCGGAAACGGAAGCGTTAGTCACCAACACACTCATGCTTGGTGCCTGTCACCAGGTTCTGCTTACCTGCCCAAAAATCCCTCTGTTTTAGCACCACACAAAAAACAAGGTTTCCCCTGCAGCGAAATCTTGCAGGGAAAACCCAATTTAGTATCTTTCTATTTGCGGTTTACACCAGCATAAAAACGATCTCTTACCCGTTTAAGCCTCGCATGATAGTTAAGAATATCCAACCTCGCCTTTTCCGCTTCCGGAGCAATCGGTCTAAGATTTGCAATATCCCAATAATCCACAATAACATCCAGCACTTGATCAAAATATTCAAGCGGCCCGTAATTGGCTTCCTTTGCAATGATAGACATCCGATCTTCAAAATCAGGCATAACCGTGCCAGGCATCTGAAAATTCTTAATTACATAACCGAGATAGTAGCAATAATTCGGTTCCAATTGCAGGTGTAACTTAATGACATCACGATAAAAAGCATAATGAAGCGTTTCATCCTTGGCGAGTCGTCTAAGCAGTGTAGCCAATTCTTTATCATGAGGTCCCGCCACTTTCGCAACATTATAATAAAAAACCATCGTCGCAAGTTCCTGGAGCGAAGTATAGACCATCGTCTCAAAAGGGGTATGAAAATCCGGCTCCCAGCCACCCTCAACGGTCTGTTTATGCAATTGACGAAGGCGTTTGGGATCTGCGTTTCTTGTAATTAAAAGATAAGTCTCCAAAAGGTTGGAATGCTGATCTTCTTCCGCTGTCCAGGTATGGACAAAATCCTTAATGACAGAAAGTGACCCTTTGAAGGTTTGATCTAAATGGGAAGTGAACCAAGGTAGATTAACCTCCGTTAAGAGAGCGGTCTCTACTGCGGTTACCACACCTGCCGGTAATGTTACCTGTTCAGGGTTCCAAGGTACTCTCCGGAAATCCTGTGCTTTATCCCAAGGCAAGAAATCATGATAGCCCCAATCGATTTTGGCTGCCCTTTTCTTATGTTCCTCGTATAATTCCTTTAACTGCGGCTCAAGTCTAAAGTCTAAATGATTCGTTAGCAACTAATACACATCTCCTTTTCGCTACTCTACCGTATTACTCTATTAAATCACAAAGTAAACAATATTCCGAATCAAAAGAGTGTTTAAAAAACAAATAGGTAATATGAAGGAAAAGTGATTCAACTGCAATTGAAGTCATTAGATAGGAGACATTATATTTTAGCAAAAGTTAATATAATAGAAAATTGTTGAATTATCTCTTAAATAGCATATTTCCCTCAATGATTGGCTGGATCTCTATAAAGTGAAAACAATATATCCGATTCTATAATCACGATTGTTTTCTGAAAAAAATAGCAGCCTGAGCCCTTGCCAATATAGAACTTAGCTGCTTACCTTTTCTTTTAATTTACTTTCTACTTGACTGGGATCATATTACTTTTCTTTTTTCTACCCCCTTTACAACCTTGTTTATATTCTTTCTCGTTTAAGGCAGGACTTTTCTCAAAAAAATTGGGACAGTTGTCCTGTCCCTATGTCCTATCCATTTAATTCGTGATTATTTCAAACCCGGTGCTTTTGTAATATCACTAAGTTTAGGATTGATGGCCAAGATTTTTGCATTGACATCTGTGATTCCAAATCAAGCCAATCTTTTTGTGTGCATACCCAAATAGTTTAGAGCGGGGTTTATTTCGTTTATTAAGAACTAAACGCCTCATAACGAACTTCTTTTAAGTGGGCTCCTTTTCCTGAAATGACAATACTTGTTCCTTTTTCTTTTTCATATGCCGTAAATGTTGCGACTTTTTCGCCCTTATTCACAAAGATTTCAACTGAATGAAGATCCACATAAAATTCTAGTGTGTTTTCTTCTTTGTTAAAACAGTCACGTATGGTAATGGGTTCACTTTCTCCATAATCAGAAGAAATCACAACTGAATTGGATGATGGATCCACACTCACGCGTGTTGCTGTTTTATCTTTCTTATTTAATTCAACAACAAACGATTCACTCTTAGATAAAAGTGATAGGGATAAATATCCTGTTCTTCCGCTTTCAATGTGCAAATCCTCATTTAATGAAACATGTTCATGAACAGCAACGGGTGTGAAATAATCGTCATGGCTAATATAGGCTTGTTGAATCAATGTGTTGTTTTTGATGTGTAACTTTCTTGGTAAACTCATCATGCCGTTATAGCCGTACTCTTTTGGTGGTGTTGCTTTTGTCCAACGATGCATCCATCCAATTAAAAGTCTCTCACCGTTTTGACCGTCCGTTGTTTGTGGTGCGTAAAACGTTGCATAATCTAACAAGCCCTTTGCCTCAGGAGTGAATGCTCCGTTTTCAAAATCCATGTGTCCAATCACATAAGACGTCTTTTTCTCTACTTCTCCGTCAAATTCAGGGTCGCATGGCATTTCTGAGAACATTAGCACATCTTTTCCGTCTAAGTGGAAGAGATCTGGACATTCTAGTAACGTATTTTCTTCAAATGCCATTTGAAATATTGAAGAATGAAAGCTCCACTGAAGTAAATCTCTTGATTGGAACATGATGATTTCACCACGACGTTTCGCGTTTCTTACCGCTAATACACAGTAGTATACCCCGTCACGCTCTACCACTTTAGGGTCTCTGAAATCACAAATGAGATACCCTTCTGGCAATTCTTTTTCGCCAATCACGGGATTTAATTTGGATTTCTCGAAATGGATACCATCCTCTGACACGGCAACACACTGACGTTCAGCAATTTGTGATTCATCTTTATCAAACCCTAAGTTAGGATCAATATGACCTGTATAAATGAGATAGAGCTTCCCATCCTTTTCAATCGCACTTCCAGAAAAACATCCGTTTGCATCATACGCTTTGTCATTGGCCATCGCTACGGGAAGGTACTCCCAATTGACAAAATCATTTGTTGTTGCATGACCCCAATGCATGTCATTCCATACAATGTCATACGGGTAATACTGATAAAAGAGCTGGTATTTCCCTTTGTAAAAGGAAAAACCATTTGGGTCATTGAGCCATCCGATTTCTGGTGAAAAGTGAAAAAGGGGGCGGTTATTTGTTTTATGTTTGTTTTCTTTGATATAGTCATTTGCTTTTTGTAGTCGATTCATAGAGCACCTCTTTTATTTAATTCCACTTTGCATGGAACCTTCCACAATGTATTTTTGGAAAATGATATAAAGAATAACAATTGGAATCGTTACGATGGTTAGTGCTGCCATCATGTGACTTGTGAAAATGTTATACGTGTCAGCAAAAACGGCATTAAGGGCAACTTGAATTGGCATCAAATCTGCGTTTGATAACGCCATAACCGGCCATAAAAAATCGTTCCATGATGCTAAGAACGTTAAAATTCCAACTGTAATATACATATTTAAGCTTGACGGCATGACGATTCTGAAAAAACATCCTACTTCACTTAGTCCATCGATTTTTCCTGATTCAATCAATTCACCAGGGAAGGATATGAAATGTTGTCTGAATAAGAAAATGTTCATCACATTGATAATAAATGGCAGCAAATAACCTGGAATCGTGTTGATTAATCCCATTTCATTTACCACTAAAAACAATGGAAGAATGGTCGCTTCAATTGGCACAATCATAAGAGCGATAATAAAAATTAAAATCCAATCTTTAAAAGGAAATTTAAATCTTGCTAGAGCATATCCTGCCAATGAATTGATGGTTAATCCTACAACCACTGTAACGGATGCATAAATCAAACTATTTCCAACGTTCTTAAAGATGTTATAAAAACCTAATAACTCCACATAGGAATCAAACGAAAGATCAGAAAATCTTGGAACAAAGGCAAAGATTGTATCAATATCTTTGTAAATCACTTCATCAATTTTAAATGAAGAAAGAATCATCCAAATAAGAGGAAGTAAAAATTGTAATGCCACAAGAGACGCCAGGATATAAAACAAGGTTTTCTTTACAATTTTCATGCTGCTTTCTCCTCTCTAAATAGCTTTTTAATAATAATTGAGATAACGACTAAGAAAATCGTGAATACTAATGTAATAGCACTTGCATATCCAATGTTTCGGTGACGGAATCCATACTCATAAATGTATTGCAAAATGGTAATCGTTGAGTAATCCGGACCTCCACCTGTCATAACCATCGGTTGAACAATAAGTTTAAACGCCTGAATCGTGGTGGTGATCACTAAAAACATCAGAATGGGTTTTAATGACGGAATGGTGATAAATAAAAACTTTTGGAACGCATTGGCTCCGTCAATGTCCGCTGCTTCATAAAGGCTTCCATCAATATTTTTAAGTCCTGCTAAAAAGATCATCATTTGATACCCACACCCTGACCATGCAGAGATCGCAATGATCGTATACATTGCTTGAGACGTACTTGAGAGGAAAGGCTGCTTTGAAATGCCAATATTTGCAAGGATTTCATTAATTAACCCAGATGTTGGGTTTAACATGACCGTCCATAGGATTGAGATAACAACAAGAGATAAAACAGCTGGAGAAAAATAGGCGGTACGGAAGAACCCTACGCCTCTGATTTTTTTGTTGACAATTAGCGCAAGTCCAAGTGCCATCGACAGTTGCAGAGGAACAACAAATACCACAAACTTAATCGTGTTTTTAAAACTTTGGATCAACACTTCATCTGTCATCATTCGCTTAAAGTTTTCAAGTCCATTAAATTCTTTGTCGTTTGGTTTTAATAAATAGTAGTCCGTAAAGCCGTACGTAAACGCTAAAATAATGGGTAATACAATGAAAAGAATCGCTAGAATTAAAGCAGGTGTTAAAAATCCGTAAGCGGACACGATATCTCTTGTTTTATAATGCTCGCTATGTCTGAAGTGTTCGGTTGTATTTCTCACTTTTACAAAACGTTTGATAAATTTCTTCATGGTTCACACCCCTTTTAAAAAAGAGTAAGAGGTGAGGTCCTCGCCTCACCTCTTACTTTTACAAACGATTATTTTTTGTACTTTGCAAATTCTAATTCAATTTTCTTCGCTGCATCGTCTAAATATTTCTTGATTGTTGCTTCATCTGTCGCTTTGTTTTGAGCGATTTTAAGAATGACGTCTTTTGCAAAGGTTTCAGAAAGATAAGGATATCCTGGTGATACAGGACGAGATTTATTTGTGTTTTCCACTTGATACTTTAATACTGTCCATGCATCGTTGTGATATGGGTTGTCTGTATTTGTATCAATTGCGTCCACGGAATTGATTCTTGTTGGAATAGAACCATTTTTAGCGAAATATTCCTTTGATGCTTCGTCGTTAGTTAACCATTCCATGACTTCAACGGTTTGCTTGATGCGATCTTCGTCTTCTTCTTGTCCGTTACGAACAAATGCCCAAGATCCTGATGGTGTGTATAACCCGTTCATGTTTTCACTCATTTTTGGATAACGAACCGTTTTGAATTTTAAGTCAGGGTAATTATTGATAAGCTCATTTACATACCAGAATCCGCTAACAGATAGTGCTGATTTTCCTGTATGGAATGTTTTTTCGGATTCTGTCGCACTAGCAAGTGCTGGTTCAGCGAATAATTGTGCATACTTTGTTAATGCTTCTACACTTTTGTCACTGTTTAATACGCCATCAACTGTGACACCATCTTCAGCGACGATGTTTGCATCATTTCCCCAAAGAAGCGGGGTAAAGTAGTATGTTCCTAATTCATAGGCACCTGCAGGAATGTCTGTTAGTAATAAACTTACAGCCACTTCATAATTTGCAAACGCTGGATCATCCGTCGTTTTTGCGAACTCGTCCACTTTTCTTGATAACTCAATAAATTGATCCCATGTCCAGTCTTGATCAAGTGAAGGAACTAATGCTTTTACATCTTCAGGTAATGCATTGATCATGTCTTCGTTATACATGATGGCTACGCCAGAGTCTGAATAACCCATTCCATAGAATTTCCCGTCCACTGTTCCTTGGTCGATGATCGCTTGCGTGTATCCATCTTTGAATCCTTCGCTCATGTATTCATCTAGTTCACCAAGTAATCCTGAATCAACGTAAGCCCCAATATCAGGTCCATCTAATGTAAAAATATCAGGCATGTCATTTGCTGTAATGGCTGCATTCAGTTTATCTATATATCCTGAACCAGCTCCTGCACGTGTGATGTTTTGTATTTCGACTTTAGGTCCTTTTGGATGAGCCTCATTGTAGCTCTTTACCCGGTCAGCAAACATCTTTCCTTCTGGATGATCTGCTGCGGCTTGTGTCCAAACTACAATTTTTTCACTGTTGCTAGTTTTGTCTGAACTACATGCTACTAACGAAAAGACTAAAGACAGAATTGATACAAATAACATTAACTTTTTCATACTTCTCCCCCTCGTTCTCTTAATACCCTATCAAGCGCTTTCATTATTGAAGTGTGAGTTCGTTTAGCGCTTTCATAAGTTAATGATAAGGTATTTAAAGCGCTTTCGATATGCGGCATTTTTCTAAAAAATGTTTAAATTCTTATTATTGAAAAAGAAAAACGTAAAGGTGCCCGCTTATCAGCAACAATCACAAGGCAATAAACAAAAAAGCCTCATCACCCAGCAGGGAGAGGCTTACTTAGCTTACTTATTTTTTACTAGTTTACGATATTCACTTGGTGTATTTTTCATTTTCTTTTTAAATACTTGGCTGAAGTAGCGCTGATCGGTATAGCCGACTTTTTCGGCAATTTCATATGTTTTAAGATCTGTATTTTGCAGGAAAAGGCAGGCATATTCCATTCGGACATTGGTTAAATAATCGAGAAAGGTAAGACCAGTTTTTTGTTTAAAAAGCAGGCTGAAATAGCTAACACTTAATCCTGCACGTTCGGCAATCTGTTCCATACCAAGATCTGTTTGAAAGTTATCTCGGATATAGTCGAGCGCCTCTTCCATCATATCTGCAGCTGATTGGCTGGGCTTATATTCTTTCTTTAGCCGCTCTTCTGTCAGAACATTGCCACTTATATAGTTTTCATATTTTAGTAATTCCTTGGCAGCATCAACGGAATGCTTTATTTCAAATAACTGCTTAACGACTTTACCAACCGAGATGATGCATTGATCAGAGCCTTCATGAAGAAGCTGCTGTGAGAATGCATCGATAATCTCGGCTGTTTGATTGATGAAGTGTTTTGCCATTTCAACGACTACCATCACTTCTCTTTCTGACAGCTTGTAAACAAATAGGTTTGCATTCCACTTAGAAAGGAAGTCTGCATTTTTTGTAAAAATGAACTCGATGTCTTCCTTATAATTTTTTACAATCACTGAGAAGTAAAGAGCTTGTTTATTGTTGATTTGTACGTCCACTTTCCCTGATGTAATCAGCTCATAGATTGCATTTTTCTCATGTCGATAATCACTTACCTTTTGCTCTTTTAATTTGTTAAGCGCTCTTTTAACGCAATCTTCCAATTCGTCATAATCAATTGGCTTTAAAATATAGTCGAACGCGTTATTTTTAATTGCCTCTTTTGCATATTCAAAATCATCATAACCGCTTATTAAAATAACCATTGGCCTATTATCGATCTGATTTAATGTCTTTAACAGTTCAATCCCGCTCATTTCAGGCATTGAAATATCTGTTAATAGAAGATCTGCTTGTTGATTTTTGATGATTTCCAAAACTTCTTGTCCATTTTGAGCTGTCCCAATGATTTCACAGTCTAATCCATGCCAATCGATGATTTGTGCAAGATTTTTTAAGATTAACTTTTCGTCGTCCGCAATCACTACTTTATATCCCATTTAATCACCTTTAATCGGAAATGAAATTTTAATTATCGTACCCTCATTTTTCGTCGAACAAATGATGAGACCATATTTCTCTCCATAAAAAAGTCTTATCCGCTCATCAACATTGCGCACACCATGGCCATTACTTGTTTGAGTATGATGATTTTCTAGTTTCCACTGATTTAATTCCATTAGTACATGTTCATCAATACCCTTACCATTGTCTTCAATCCAAAACTCGCCTTGGCTGTTTGAAACCCTTCCTCTAATCTTAATCAGCCGTTCTTCATCATCTGTGTTTGAAAACGCATGGTTTAATACATTTTCTACGAGCGGCTGCAGAATTAGTTTAAGGACCGGAGAATTATTAAGTTCTTCTTCTACATCTACTTCGAAAGAAAAACGATTATTAAATCTTATTTTCTGTATTTCCAGGTAGCTGATTACATGACGGATCTCATCTTTTACATTCACTTCATATCCACCATTAATGCTAATGCGCAGCAGCTTACCGAGGTTAATCGTCATTTTACTAATTTCCCTTTGCCCATTTAAAGCGGCGAGTGCATTAATTGATTCAAGGGTATTGTATAAAAAATGAGGATTGATTTGCTGCTGCAGCACTCTAAACTGAGCCTCACGCTTGCGTTCCTGTTCTATCTCAATGTCGCTCATCAATTGTTGAAGTTTTCCGATCATGTTATTAAAGCCCTGCGAAATGTTTTGTAATTCTTGAAATTTAAATCTTCCCATTCGTTTGCTCAGCCTGCCGCTTTCAACTTGCTTCATCCTTATTAACAGTTCATGAATAAAACGAGAAATTCTTTTCAAATACAATAAATTAAATAAACCGGCGGTTAACACGGTAAACCCTACAACGACTAACATGGTGTTTCGGATATTAACGACTTCACTGGCAATCGTTTTCAAAGGCTTTATTGATACTAGGATGAGCTGTGAGTTACTTCCCGTTTCAAAACTAGACGGCATATAAGTAATCAAACTTTTTTCACCGTCCCATTCATCAGTGAAGTAACCACTTTTATTGGTTGGAAATTCAGAAAAACTTTGAATGTCCAGAGTTTTACCAATGAAATTTCGATTTAATGAATAAAGCACGGTCCCCGCTTTATTCACAATTAATTCATGGCTGGGACCTCCATAAATATCTTTAAAAATTGGATCAAATAAATCTAGTTTTACTTGTAGTATTAAATACCCTAAATTATCAAGCGTGTTAAGATCCTTTACGACTCTTGATTGAGTGAGAATATAGTCCTGACTAAAAAAAAGGTTTTGATTTTCATATGGAGTTAACCAAACCGGACGACCTTTCTGCTGTAAAACCTTATCCAAAAACAAACTTGAGCGAAGCGTATCTAAACTCGTAACCCTATCATCGGTATAAGTAATCACATTCCCGTCATTCGTATAAAGAACAAGATTATCAATCTGTGAATTTCCATACATCTTTCCGGCGATTTCCTGCTGATTGCTGTAAAATTCATAGATCGAGGAAGTATTTTGTGTATTTAAATAGTCCTGAATGGCAGTTGATGAAACAACATAGTCAGAAAAGGAATTCACCTCAGAAACAGCGGCTAATAAATTTCGATCAACCGCCTTTAAAGTTTGGATCATTTGCTCACTAATATTTTTTTGTAACGTGGTGGATGAAATTTTGTAAGAAACCACACCTAGTATAATAATCGGAATTAATACAAAACTGATAAAGGCAATGATTAACTTATGCTGAAATTTTAACATATCGGCACCTAATTCTTTTATTTAGCATTCGAATAATGGTTAAACATCTTGTCTAAATTCTCCAGATAAACATCCATATTATGATCATAGTAAAACTGTGCCGTATATTTTCGAAAATCGGATTCTGCAGCAGTCCCTCCTGCCCAGTAATGATTGGGCCAGTTTACTACTTGCCCGCTTGCAATTTTTTCTCTTATTAAATGACCTTCTTTATGGGTGCTTGTAACTCCTTTAACCGCACTGATTGAACCTTCAAAATTGGATATTCTTTGAGCGTTTTCCTTTTTTATCAAAAATGCTAATAATGCTTTCGCTTCTTTAGGATGTTTTGTATCAGCGGAAATGGCAAAGCCGATATCAACTCCTCCCAACACATTATGATCGATTTGATTCGTTGCCGGAAATGGAAAAATGCCATAATTTAAATTAGGATTCGACTTTTCAATCATCGTTAACGCCCATGTTCCCATAATGTACATAGAACCTTCACCATTTGCAAACTTTTTATTTACATCATAATAGCTGTCTTCAAAAGAATTTGGCTGAACATATGACAGCACCGTAAGGGTTTTTTCTGATATTTCCCTCCACCTTGGATCAGATACAATTGAAAACTCATCCTTTTCCCAATAACTCGTTTCGAATTCATTTGCGACTAAGTTTAGATTAAAAATACTCGCCTGGTTTGCATCCTTGTTAGGCATGACTAAAGCTGTTTTTCCATTAGACTTTAATTCCTCCAAAACTTGAACAAACGAATTCCAACTGTTAGGAACCGATAAATTTAATTCTTCGAAATGATCCTTATTATATAGGACTCCTACCGCATTTTGCGTTAAGGCAGCACCGTACATCTTTCCGTTTATAAGATATCGGTTTTGGATAGTGGGTTGGATATTTTTAATGAAGGGTTCATTTGATAAATCAAGCAGATATCCTTTTTCAGCTCTTACTTTATAATCTTGTTCGATCGGATAAGTAATAAAAAGATCCGGAATATCACCTCTTGCAATTCTTGCTTTTAACACTGTCATCGGTTCAGGTACAATGACCTGCTTAATCGTAACGTTAGGATGCAGCTCTTCAAACTCTTGAATGAGTTCATTAAAGATCACTTCTGTTTCTGGTTTCGGTGAAAAAAATTCAAGTTCAATCTTATCTTCTTTTATGAGAGATTGATCTAATTCATTTCCTGTACAACCGGCTAACAAGAGAATGATAAGAATGGGACTGATAGAAAGAAATCGCTTCATATATCCTCCTATATAATATCTAACTATTACTTTGTTAATCCTTTATGTATACTATAAATCTCACTGTTTTGCTAAGCAATGTCTCCTTTTTCCAATTTCATGTTAACGATTTTGATAATTCAACTAAGTTTGGGATCAAGTTGATGAATGGGAACTATACGCATTTAATGACTGGAAAATATGTAAAGGAACTTCAAACGAACCTGGAATTGATGATCAGACTAAAATTGGAGATCAATACCGATATTCCCTTCGATATGTCGTTTATACAACACATTGAAGAAATTGTTGTAAAAGTAGGAGTGACAATAGAATGACTCAATCAAAGACGGATCCGCGAGTTCTACGTACTCGTAGATTAATTATGGATTCCTTCATTGAACTTTCCGCAAAAAAAGAATTTAAGGATATTACCATAAAAGATATAACAACAGAGGCAATGATAAATCGTGCCACTTTTTATTATCATTTTAGAGAAGGCATTATCGGAAGTATTGTTAGTGAATTTGAATGGCGATGTCTACATGAATGACAAACTAAATGAAGAAGCGTTCGTTAGTATTTTCATAGCGATCACCAATTTTCAAAAGTCATTATCCACTCGATGTCATAGAGGATATGAAGATACCATTGCTCGAATCATTAGGGAACAGCTCGAAATCATTTTTCCAAAATGTTGGTAAAACAAAATAGTATGGAAGAAGATGAAGCACTTAAACTTAATGCCGTCATCCTAAGCTGGGGGATATATGGAGCTTCTGTGGAATGGAAACGAAAAGGTATGGACGTTCCGCCCGAAGAATATATTAAATCCGCCATTCCTTATTTACTTTCTGGGATTGAGTTTGGTTCTGAAAAGGTTTAAATCCTTTGTAAAAAGAGGATATGTTTAAGATAAAAATCTTATCTGCCAAAAGCCCCTCTTTATCTGCCGATTTCATTTGTTTATCTGCCTGATTAACCATTTTACCTGCCAAAACCCATCATTCACCTGCATACTTGTTCCGAAGGCAAATCTAGTAAAATGAAATAGCCAGGCGGCGGCCTGGCTCTGGTAATTATATAATTTTAATCCTTACCCGTGGACCTTGAGCTTCTTTTTAAATCGGATCGCTATCATTTCTAGAAGGATAGCAATCGCTAAGATAAAGTAGGTAATAGCCCCGATTTCTCTAATGTCTAAGTAGAAACTGCTCGCCATAAACATGTCAAATCCGATGCCGCCAGCACCTGCTGCTGCTCCCATGGCGATAGCAACGGCGAAGTTAATTTCAAATCGAAGAAACGTCCAAGAAATCAGATAAGTGAGGGAAGATGGAATAACCGCTTGAAAGATAATCTGCCACCAGTTGGCTCCACTGGCTTGCAGGGCTTCGATGACTCCCTTGTCTAATTCTTCAAAGGACTCAGAATAAGCCTTCACTAAATAGCTTACCGAATGGAACGTCATCCCAATGACAGCCGCAACACTTCCAAGGCCTGCCGCCACCGCAAAAAACAACACCCACAAAACTGTCGGAACCGCTCTTATGAAAGCAACAAATCCCTTAATCACGGAAGAAATTCGTTTATTCGTCAGATTTTCTGCAGCCAGTAATCCCAAAAATACAGCGATGATTGCGCCAAACAAAGTGGTTAAAAAGGCTAGACCTAACGTAACAAAAACCTGATAAAGTGCATGGGTAAAGGTAAAATGTTTAAGATGAGGCTCTAGAAACATTGCTTTTAGATTTGCAAAAGTGGATAAAACTGCTTCTCCAATATCAAGCTGTTTGTAGTCGAAACTAAAAAATGCGTAAACCGTTAGAAGTACTAGGATGATTAGTGTGCTTCTTATAACCACCGTCGATTTAGTCAATGTTTTCATTCTTATTTTTTTTCTCAGGTGCGGGTGTGGGTTAAGTAATTGTTTTGCTGAGGTTAATTGTTCATTTGCTTCCATTACAGAACCGCCCTTCTGACATAATTCGATACCGATTCAATGAATAAAATAGCTGCGATAATGACGACGACCACCAAAGAGGCGACATCGTAATTTAAGTTTTTATAATACAAGTTAAATGTAAACCCAATTCCCGAGCCAGTAAGCAGCCCAATCAGAGTGGCACTTCTTATATTTGTTTCAATCATAAATAAGACCCAGCTGATCAATTGTGGAAGGCTTGATGGAATTACCGACTGAAAGATAATCGAAAAGTAGCCTGCTCCAGTTGCTTGCAGAGCTTCAACGGAGCCACTGCTTACCTCATCAATGGTTTCAACAAAAGCTCTTGTTAAAAAGCCGAAAGAACCAAAAAACAAAGCAAAATAACCTGTTAATGAACTTTGACCAAATGAAAATAGTAGAATCATAGCCCAGGCTGCCACATCTATATTTCGGAAAATCGTCGCAATTCCTCTACTAATCCCTCCAAAAAAAGCATTCACTCTCGTTGTATTCGAGCCTAGAATCGCAAATAGAAGGGCAAACACGGCTCCCGTAGTGGTGGCAGCAATTGAAACCAACAGCGTTTCGATTAGCTTATCGAGAATATCGGGAAGCTTCGTTAATGATTCTTGCGTTGGATAAAAGTTTGCCAAGCCCCATTCCACTGCTCTTGGAAGGGAGGTAAAGCCTTTTGCGATATTGTACTCGGTGATGATAATGGCTAGTACCGTGACAGCACCTAAAATGGATAGGAACCCTAGCGTATTTCGTTTCTTTTTTACAAAGTAATCAGCTTGCATGGATGCCTCCTACATCAAAAATAAGATCTTCAGCCTCGGATCCATAAATACACTGAATATCTTCTTTAGTAATGTTTTTAGGCGAGCCATTATAAACAACTTGACCATGGTTAATCCCAATGATTTTATCCGAGTACTTCAATGCCACATCCACTTGATGCAGATTCACCAGGACGGTAATGCCCATGGTCCTTGAAATGTTTCTCAAATGATCCATAATGATTTTTGCTGAATTTGGATCAAGTGAAGCAATCGGCTCATCACACAAAAGCATCCGCGGATTTTGAATAAGCGCACGTGCGATACCAACTCGCTGCTTTTGACCGCCGCTCAATTGATCTGCCCGCTTATACATGTGTTCCTCTAAACCAAGCACATGCAGAATGTTAACGGCCTGCTCCTTTTCTTCTTGACTATAAAGACCGAGAACTCCAGCCATTGTTGATTTTTTCCCCAAATTGCCATGAAGCGTATTTTCAATCACACTTAAGCGATTGACTAAATTATAATGCTGAAAAATCATTCCGATTTTCGTTCGGATCAGTTTTAAGTCCTTTTTCTTCAGATTCATTACGTTCATGTTATCAAAAATAATTTCTCCGCTACTTGCACCAATCATCCGATTAATACAACGAAGGAGAGTAGATTTCCCCGCTCCTGATGGACCGATGATCGAAACAAACTCTCCTTCATTTACGGAGAAGTTAACATCCGATAACGCCCTCATATCACTACCAAATTGTTTGGACACATGATTTACTTCTAATAAGGCTGTCATAGGTTAACTCTCCTTGCTATTTGGTAATTATTTCGAAAGCTCACGAATTGGATTGAACCAAGCATCCTCTACTTCTACTAAACGCTCGTCTGCTGATTTCTTAAATAATCCTGAAAACTCGGAATCCTCTGGAACGAAGATTTTTTCGTTGTTCGTAATTTCATCGGATGTCATGATTTCAAGCAACTGAGCTTTAAGATCTTCATTCAACGTCTCTGAATTGAATACAAATGGTGCATTTAAAACTGGCGTAACAGAAATAAGTGAAAATTCTTTTCCAGCTACAGTGTTAAATGGTTCTGCTGCATCCTTTTTCACTTGATAAACAGCACCAGGTCGGTTTTCTACCCCATCAGCAAGTTCCACATAATTGTTCACACATGTATCACAGAAAGCCGCTACGTCCGCTTTCCCTGATAATAGATTGACCGCTGAACCTTGGTGAGAGCCTCCGTATAAAACTTCGCTAAAAAATTTATCTTCGCCGCCTTCAAGCAGGTCTTCTGCTGTTAAGTCTTTAAACTCTCCCATTTTACTGAAATAATCAACGATCCCTGTAGATGGAACTTTAAATCCTGAAGTGGAACTATTCGATACAAAGGAAAATTTCTTGCCTTGAATGCTGTCGATTACAAACTCATCGCCATTCTGATATTCATCAACATTGTCTTTATTTACCGCTAACCAGCTATAGTAAACCGCATCCTCCAAAGTACCCGACGCACCTGATGGGACAACCAACGGAAGAACTTTTTCATTTTTGTTATGCGCTTCAATATATCCTTGTGCCCCTAAGAAAGCCATATCTGCATTTCCATTAGCTACTGCTTCAATCGCAACAATATAGTCTGTCGTTGTTTGATGCTCGACCTTTTTACCTGTTTTCTCTTCAATTATTTTTCCAATTTCATCACGAGCCTCGGTAAGATCTGCCCCAGATTCATTTGGAAGCCAAGCGATGGTAAGGGTATCTTTATCGTCAGCTCCTGCAGAAGCTGAACAACCTGCAAATACGACTAACATAACGATAGAAAGTAAAAATAATAACGTCTTTTTCATCATCAAACTCCTCGCTTTTTTTTAATTGGACATATCCATACTGTATCAGTTGATTGTCAAGCCACTATTAATCTTGTATAAAGATTTGTTAAGAGTTGGTAAAATTAGTAGAATGAGAGAAAATTCCATTCTGCATGTTGTACTCTTGATTACATAAATGATTCATAAATTCAAGGTCATGAAAGATTCCAAGCATCGTTGTTCCTTCCTTCATCAGCTGTTCAATGAGAAGCTTCACCTTCATTTTTGAATCATGATCTAAACTTGCTGTCGGTTCATCTAATAGCAGCAGTCTCGGTTTTTTCACCATCGCCCGTGCAATGTTAAGCCTCAGCTTCTCACCTCCGGAAAAAGTGGCTGGGTAGCTGTCCCATAATTCTTCATCCAACTCAAAATGCGTGAGAATCTTCTCCGTTTCTTTTTCCGCAAAGTCATGATTGTCCCCCATCTCAAGGATCGCTTGTTTTACAAGCTGCCTGGCCGTCGTTCGCGGCATGACATTTAAAAATTGGGACACATAGCCAATTTCATGCTTCCTTAAATAAAGCAGTTCTCGTTCGGTTGCCTCAGCCAAATTCATAGGTCCAAATTTTTCGGAATGATACCAAATACTCCCATGCTGGATACGATACGTTCCATAAATACATTTTAAAATCGTCGACTTGCCGCTTCCGCTTTTCCCCGTAATCCCGACAAATTCTCCTTCTTTTATCTTTATATCCACACTGCTTACAGCTCGGATATGTTTACCCAAATTATGAAGATCAAACGATTTGGATAAGTTCTTAATCTCTAGAAGATTTTCCACCTATTCACCTGCTTTCTAAAATAAGACGTTAAATTCGATAATTGGTCTTTTGTATCAGCTTCCCGTCCACAAATACTCCCGTAATCACTGGAAAATGATCATTAATTTTTTCAATAATAAGCAAATCTGCTTTTTTCCCTTCGCGAATCGAGCCAATTTCTCCATCCATTTTTACTGCTTTTGCCGGATTAATCGTGACAAGCTTCATCATGTCCACTAAATCCATGTCATATTTTTCGACCAGCTCAAAGATGGAATGAAGCATTGCGGCAGGATAGTAATCACTGCATAAGATATCAATTGATTCGTTTAGAATCGCCTCGGCTGCCCCCAAGTTTCCACTATGAGAACCACCCAGGAGGACATTTGGAGCACCAGCAATGGTATACATGCCAAGCTCCTTCGCGCGATGTGCGACCTCTAACGTGATCGGAAATTCACTAATGGTCGTCCCAAAACTATGAACAAGATTGAGCTTTTCAAGACTATCGTCATCATGGGAAGCAACGGCAATACCATGCTCATGTGCCAGCTGGGCGATTTCCTTTATGTCTTCAATGGATAGCTTCTCCTTCGTTTGGTGTTTAAGAATGAGAACATCTATAGATGAATCACTGATATTGTTATAGCTTTTAACGGTATTCCGATAAATTTCTAGGTGACGGTACTGCCCTTGACCAGGGGTATGATCCATAAAGGAAACTAAATGGACTTTGTCCTCTTTTATATAACTTTTGAGATTTTCCATTTCTTCCACATTATCAATCTCAAATCTCGCATGGAACCGGTGGCGGACAAGGTGCTTCATACTGTGTGTCCGGTCAATCAAGTCAATAAATTTCCGAACATTTTCAGGTTCACGAATGGGCTTATACTCATAATCACTCCCTTTGAACAAGGAAAGAGAATGGAACATCGTTGTAATACCGTGTGAGATAAGCTGTTTTTCTGTTTCTCGTAAAGCCAAATCAAAATTCATCAGTGAGGTCGGCCTAGGTGCAGCCATATGCTCAATGTAGTCCGAATGAATATCGATAAAACCCGGAGAAATATAGCCTCCTGCTGCATCAATGACCTCTATCTGTTCCTCAAATTTAATCTCACCTTTAGGAGCAATTTTCGCAATTCTATCGTCTTCAATTAACAGATCATAGCCATACAAAACCGCTTCTTCGGTAATTAATCTTCCATTTGTAATGACAAACAAAGTACTTCCCCCTAGATTTAAGAATGGACTTTTACAGCAATGAATGAACAAGCTGCTGTGTATATCGATGCTGCGGGTCCTCGAGGATTTGATCCGTTAATCCTTGCTCAATGACCCTTCCCTCCAACATCACAAGCGTGCGGTCTGCCAGCATACGGATGACTCCTAAATCATGCGAAACGAGGACAATGCTGATATTTAATTCACGCTGCAGACTTTTAATTAAATCCAGGACACTCGCTTGTACGGAAAGATCCAAACCAGTTGTCACTTCATCCAGCAGAAGAAGTGGAGGACGATTGGAAAGAGCTTTGGCAATTTGAACCCGCTGCTGCATTCCCCCCGAAAAGTTTTTCGGTGCCTCTTTTCGGCGGTGCACAGGGATGTTTACTTTATTTAGAAGTTCTGTCCCTCTGTCTTCCATCATTCCTACATGCTGGTTTCCAGCTGCAATCAGCTTCTCGGCAATATTCCCAATCGATGAAAAGTTCATTTTTAATCCCAATAAAGGATTTTGATAGACTTTCCCCATAATGTTGTTACGAATATAGCGCTGCTGCTGAGAAGACTCTTGAAAAAGATTCTTCTCACCATGATGGTAGTCTGCTAGATAGGCCTCGCCACTGGTTACGTCTTGGTCAAAATATAGGCATTGCATCAAGGTTGATTTTCCACTGCCGCTCTCTCCAACGATGCCAAGAACCTCACCCGGAAAAACATCAAAGGATATATCCCTGCAGGCATAAACTGTTCCACAAACCGGACAATAATTTTTAACGAGAGAATCTTCGTCTTGGCAATACGGACAGCCTTTACCAAACTGCTTATTTAAATGTTTAATCGATAAAACCGGAACTTCAAATTCAGCCATTTATTTCACTCCAAATGGTTCGACTTCATTTAATGTTTCAATACAATAGCTTGTATCATTACATTGATAGAACGTTTCATTCGTTACTTCATCTACAAGCTCATCTAAAAAGACCCCAGCCCGGCCGCATAGCCGGCAATGCTTGTCTTCAAACGACTCTGGCTCAAACGGATAATCTTCAAAATCCAGCGATACGACCTTTGTATACGGCGGGACTGCGTACACCTTCTTTTCACGGCCTGCCCCTAACAAAATAAGTGCTTCACTTTCATGCATTTTCGGATTATCAAATCGTGGGATCGGACTCGGTGCCATCACATAACGATCATGGACCATCACAGGGTGATCTGCCCCTGTTGTCATACTTCCATATTTCATAATCTGTTCAAACAGCATTAACCAAGCACCACTATATTCTTTCTCTGCGTGAAGTTTTTTCGTTTCATTCTCGCTCGGCTCATAATAGCGAAGCGGTTCAGGAAGCGGCACCTGCAAGATGAGAATTTGATCCTTCTTTAGCGGAACCTCAGGAATTCGGTGTCTTGATTGAATAAGGGTTGCCTCCGTGGTACGATCAGTTGTTGCTACCCCAGTCGTATCAGAAACGAGCTTTTTAATATTGACGGCATTAACAGATTCATCCGATCCTTGATCAATAACTTTTAGAACATCATTTTTACCGATTAACGATAGCGTTAACTGCAAACCGCCCGTTCCCCAGCCTCTTCCAATCGGCATTTCTCTTGAGGCAAATGGAACTTGGTAACCAGGAATCGCAATCGCCTTCAGAGTGGCACGTCTAATTTCTCTTTTTGAACCTTCGTCAAAAAAAGCAAAGTTATAGGCTGTATTCATCACCTTTTCACCTCTTGTCCTTTTGATATCCCTTCTTTTTTCGTTTTTCGTACACTATCCAGCTTGGATTGGAAGGTAACATAATGAGGCATTTTCAAATGTGAGATAAAGCCCGTCGATTCCACTGAATCAATATGAAAAAGAACAAATTCTTCATTATGACTGGGAAAATCAGTAGTTGGATGTTCAAGACAATTATCGAGAATTCCCATTGCAATCGCCTTTGTTTCATTTTGACCAAACACAAGGCCGTAGCCAATTTCAAACTCCAATTCTTTTTTTCCGTATTCCTTTTCAACGGTAACCGGCATGAGCATTTCGACTTCTGTGACTTTTACTTCACCAATATAAAAGGCATCATCATCGTCACCAGCATCAGTTGGATGATCAATCGTAACGGGCAAAGTGCCAACGCGAAGCTCGCCAACAGTCGGATGCAAGGCACCATATCCCCTAATAACCGCATAGGCAAGGGAAGTAACAGCACCTGTTTCCCCTCTTGTTAAAATTTGCAGCCTTTGACTTCTGCTCGACGGAAACTCTAGACTTTCTCTCGTCACATCATCTGGTTCACTATCGTTGTTTTCGCAAGGCGGAATTAAGCCTTCTTTACGTAAATAATCAAGCACCTTTGGTAAAGTCAGCCTTTGTTCATCACCTTGAAAGCTTTCCTGTAGATAATGATGAAGCCATTCCTGAACGACCTCGTCACTTTCATCCATTAAGTTAAAATCAAGCAATCGATGGGTATAATCGGTTGTTGCCCCAAGAATTTGACCTCCCGGAATATCTTTAAAGCTTGCCGAGATCCGGCGCTCAACATTCATTTGCCCGGTTTCAATCACTCTTGAATAATGCTTCCTGGGGACCGTCGAACGATAAGCTCTTAACAAGAATACGGCCTCTTCCGGGTTTCCTTCTGCTTGTTTGATCGCCAGAGCAGCCAGCGTCTCATTGTATAAACTGCTTTCGGACATCACCTGATCCACTAATCCACGCATACCGGCTTGAATTTTTTCAACTTCGATGGTTTGTCCATGATGAACTCTTTCATATTTCAAACGCTTGATTGACTCTTCAATCGCATGCGTTCCACCTTTAACGGCTACATATCCCATTCAATCACCCGATTTCTGGTAATTTGTGTAGTTCTAGGTAAACATAATAGCTGATGATTTTGATCGATAAAGATCAAATCAATCCCTAACGGGTATTCCTTGTTTTTTTCCTGGCGGCTTTCCATCCATTTTTCATTTATATCCAAAGAAATGAGCTCCGTTGTGTGAATTCCTGGTCCTTTTAACAATAGGGCTTCACCGCTTGTCACAGATTCCACTTCAGCGATAATGAAGGAGGAGGCATGTGGATTTTTTAACGTCCCAGCCTTCGCATTATTAATGGCCTCTTCAAAACATCCTTTCTCAGCATCTTGAAGGATTAATAGAAAATCTGCCTTCTTTGAATCTGCAGGCTTTGCATAGGTTAATTGATTAATGGTTTGGGTAACCGAATCAGCTTGAGGTGAAAAAACTTTAAAAGAAACTTCCTGATCAAATAAGGTTAGGGCGATCAATAAAGTAGAAGCACTGCAGCCTTTTTTAGCCTCCTCTTCTACTAAAGCTGCCTCCTTCCTCAAATCGGAAATGAGCCCTGGTCTTGAAGTAGAATCTACCAATTTTCGATAAACAGATTGAAGATCGTGAACGATATCTAATTTCAACATCTCTTCCCCCTCATTAAACATCCATTGTTTCAAAATTTACTTTTGTTTTTAAAATAGAATGGCTGGCAGCAGCTCTCTGCTCCTGAATGACTTTCTCCTCGTTTTCAAGCAGCAGCTTCCACCCGATCGTTTCAGGCAGCTTCGCTTCATACGCGGCGTCAATCACAGCAAGATGATACGAAAGTTCTGGTTGATCGCCTGCCACAATGCCAATTCCAATTCTTCCATCGATTTGAACCTTACATTCGGTTACCAACACTTCCCCAGGATAAAACAGGCTTTTTTGGGAAGTCTCTCGGACTTTCATCATCACTAAGCCGCTTTCTGGCTCTTGAATGACCCTCACCTGGTATGTATCTTTTATACAATGGGCCAAGTCCTCTGCTAGTTTTTGAGAGCCATTGATTAATATCTCCGTTCTTCGTCTTCTTCTCATCTAAGGCCTCCTAATGTCCTTTGTTCTACATGTATTACTCTATCTTGTTGCCAAGTGAGCGAACGTAAAAGGATGGTTAAGTTTGTATGGGTTTTGTAAATGATAAGGCTCTGTTATTATTTATTGTTGATTTTCGTGTAGGGCTGAGAAAGCATAGGCGGAGAATTTCCGGCTATTGTTTATAGAGGAAGCTTAATTAGCAGTTATAAGCGGAGATATTCCGGTTAACTGCTTTAAATAAGACAAAACCCAAGGATTTAGATACAATAAGCGGAAAAACTCCGCCTATTTTTAAGGAAATATGGGCATCTTCCAATATAAACGGAAATTCTCCGTTTATTTTCCAAACTTAGTGAAAATCAACATTCAGTTTTAACAGAGCCTAAAATAAAAAAAATCGGCTTCTCATTGGCCGATTTTTTTCTATTTCAAGCTTTATATAGAATAACAACACCTTCAGATCACATAAGTAAAACAATCGCTGCGATACATTATCTTCGAATATTCCAACACTATCCCAGTTTTTTTATCTACGCATCCTGATTCTAAAAGTAAAAGGGGTACAAGGCTGGGACATTTCAATAGATCTCGTTCTTCTTTACTTGGAAAAACAACACTCAATTGGCTGCGAGTCGATTGAAAATCTGTGTAGCCTTGTTGTCGATAATAGTGAAAAATAGAGTGAATGCCCTTCCCATCGTTTTCAATGTTTTCAAAAAGGGATTGAGATAAGTACGATGTATGAACAGCAATCGGACAGTCTTCAACAATTCGTAATCGGCTAATCTTAAACACGGCGTCTTCACGATTCACTTGCAACGTATGATAAATGGAAGAATCGTATGGAATTTTTTCACAAGATTGATTGATTGTCTGAGAATCAAACTTTAATTCCTTCATTTTTTCAGTAAAACTCACATCTCCGGTTAAAATAAGCGGTATTTGCAATTTTTGATTTTGAACATAACTGCCTTTTCCTTGCTTTGAAAAAATATAACCAAGTTCCTGCAAGCGCTCATACACCTTCCGAATCACCATTCTGGGCACTTTATACAGATCGGCTAGTTCATTTTCAGATGGCAATTTGTCATTCGGTTTATATTTTCCTTCCCGTATTTCCGAAATCAACCGATCTACTAATAAAGTTTTTTCAGACATCAAGGCTAACCCCTTTCGACACGAAATCTATGTCTAGTATATCGCCAGAATATGAAGTAATAGTAAAGCCTATGTAAATTTTCATTTATCCTTAAGAAAAAGCCCTAATACTAGATTAGGGCTTGCCACAACACTTAACCATGCTTTTTTAGGAAGGATTCTACATCGTTTAATTCATCAAAATGGGCTTCAAGCTTTTTCCTTGGCCAATCCCACCAGGCAATTTCAAGTAATCGGTCTGCTACTTCCTTTGAAAACCTTTTTTTAATAGGTTTGGCAGGAACACCAACGACAATCGTATAAGGCTCGACGTTTTTCGTTACAACCGCCCCAGAGCCAATGACTGCTCCAGTGCCAATTTCTACACCTTTCATAATAATCGCACCATGGCCAATCCATACATCATGGCCGATTTTCACGGTTTGAGTTCTCCGCCAGTTAAAAAGTGCTTCATCATCCTTATCAGCAAAGTCATATGCCACCTTTCGATACGTCATATGGTGCTGGCTGACTCTGTCCATCGGGTGCTGAACCGGATTAATACATACATGAGACGCAATCGAACAAAACTTACCTATTTCCGCATAGTTAACCGTTACATCATCCATCGTGTAGGTATAATCACCAAAGGTGGACTCAATGATATGATTATTTTCTCCAATAGACGTCCATTCCCCCGCAGAACTATTGATAATATAGCTTGAATCAGCGAAGCTTGGAGTGATCGATAGCTTTTTTTCCTTTTTGGGCTGATAAATCAATGGCATATATAAGGTTCAGCTCCTTATTCAAATGAATTCGTTTTTTCGTGTCCTCGCTAGTAACGCTTCTAAAGTCTCTATTCCTGGGCTTTTACTCCCAATTAACACAGGTTTTTCTCCATACTCACCGTGAAAATCGGATCCACCTGTCATGATTAGGTCATATTGTCTTGCCAGCTGTTTGGCTTGTTCTTCATGTTTCTCATCATGCAGCGGATGCCAAACTTCAATTCCCTGCAATCCAGCTTCCACTAACTTCGGCACCATTTCAAAGTTGCCATACTGCCCCGGGTGAGCAAGCACGGGTACTCCCCCAGCAAGAAGAATGGCTTGAACAGCTGTTTTGGCATCGATATATTCCATTGGGATAAAAGCAATCCCCGGCTTCTCACCATTTTGTCCGCGATTAAATAATCTTTTATAAAGCCTGCCATAAATGGAACCGGTATATCCTGCTTCAATCAATGCATGCATGATATGCTGCTTGTAAACTCCTGTTCCTCCATGAGCAATTTCCATGCAGCGCTCCCATGTGATCTTATACCCTGCAGCCATTAATCTTTCAACCATTTCCTCTGAAGCTCTGTTTCTTTGGTTAACGAGTGGTTGACATATGGTTTCAATCCCCTCATGACCAGGTTCAATAAAATAACCGAGAATGTGTACGCGCCGGCCTCTTTCAAAATCAAACCCTGACATTTCAATGCCTGGAATCACTTCAATTCCATATCTCTTTCCAGTTTCAACTGCCTCTTTAAGACCCTTCGTGGTGTCATGATTTGTCACTGCTAAGTGTGTAACCCCTTGTGCAAGAGCTAACTCCAAGACTTCTTCAATGGATAATGGACAATCTGAAATATTCGTATGACAATGTAACTCAATTTTCACGTCAGGTCCCTCCTTTATCTTTGTTATTAGAATAACTTGGTACCAAGTTATAAAGTGTTAATTGTGAGTAAATTGTTTGTAAATAAAGCTCTACAAAAAAAAACTGGAAGTTTTGCTCAGCAAAAAGCCCAACTAACAAATATTTGCTAGTTGGGCCTTACATCTATTTCTATAGGCATTCATTTTCAACAGTATGAATCAGCTCTTTTAATAATTCTACCGAATTGTCGAGGGATAGTGAATAGTACCGCTGTGTGCCCTTTTGTTCAATTTGCACAAGATTTTGCTCGCGCAGAATTTTTAAATGATGGGAAATAGCCGGTCGTGATAAAGTTGAATGCTCGGCAATTTCATTAACACTTAAGTTTTCCTGTTCCGCTAATAGTAAAATAATATCTTGCCTAGCAGGGTCACTTAATGCCGTAAAAAGCGGAATACATGAACGAAAAACTTTAATTGCTTGTTCCCCCATTAAACGCTCTCCTTTTTTATTCTTTTAACATTATTAAATCGGAGTTAGGCTTCTTTCGCAACATATTTGGCTATTTTAGCAGCAAGGCTCCTCGGAAGGAATTTCGCTGCGTATGCTCCTAGTTTGTTTGCACTTCCGGTAATCACTACCCGCTTACCAGACAGCATTCCCAGGTAGCCTTGTTGTGCAACTTCACCTGATGACATTGCCCTGCTGAACATCTTTGTATTGGTAACATTCGCTACGGAAGCAAAACTTGTCTTTGTTGCTCCAGGACAAAGAGTGGTCACCGTTACATTTGTATCAGCCAATTCTTCGACTAGCGCCTCTGAAAAGGACAATACATATGCTTTTGTTGCATAGTAAACCGCCATCATAGGTCCAGGCTGAAACGCTGCTGTGCTTGCAACATTAAGAATTCTTGCACCATTATTGTTTTTCTTCAGTTCAGGCAGAAAATAGTAGGTCAACTCTGTGAGGGCAGAAATATTCAATTGAATCATTTCAGATTGCTTGTGAATGTCAAGTTCTTCAAATTTACCCATCAATCCAAAACCAGCATTATTTACTAAAGTATTGATTGTAATTCCTGCTGCTTGTACATCCTCATAAACTTCTTTGGCTGCATGAGGCTCGCTCAAATCCTTACTAATTACTGTCACAGTTAAGTTGGGATATTGGCTTTTGATCTCTTCCATTTTAGTCTTATTTCGGGCCACAAGTACCAAATCATACCCATCTGCTGCAAACATTTTTACAAATTCATAGCCTAAACCACTTGTAGCCCCCGTAATCAAAACAGTTTTATTCACTTTATAACCTCCTGAAATTATGTTTTAAAAAAAGTATGAATGAGTATTTTTAGATTAAATGTTTAAACACTTAAATGTTTAAGCGTTTAAACAAATAATACATATTTTTAACTATTAATGCAAGCTTAATTTTAACATTTGTTTTATTAGCTTGATTTATGAATTATAGGTTCAATGTGATGTGACCCCCATATCTTTTCGAAAGCACTGCAAGAACTCAATGTTCCACCTAATCAATGTGTTTATGTTGGCGATCATCCTAAAAATGATGTAAAAGTTGCTCAAGACGTTGGAATCCATGGGATTATCAATGGGACCGTCATAACTTACTACATTAACATCAGCAGTTTAATTAAAAATGGTCTACCTGCCAATATATGTTCCTTATCTGCGAATTTTATTTGCTTACCTGCATAGATTTCATTTTACCTGCATTTTCGGTTTGTTTATCTGCCTAATAAATCCCCCCACCCAAACCTAGCTATGAAAAAGCAAGGCTGCAGCCTGGATCAGGTATTTCTATTTCCTATATATGGATATTTTACTCAAAATCACGCGTAACTTCCGGATTCAGGTGTGGTTTTTTAATTAGCTCTTTATATCAAAAACCCTCTACCTGCCAAAATAGATTCCTTACCTGCGAATTTTGTTTGCTTACCTGCATAGATTTTATTTTACCTGCATTTTCGGTTTGCTTATCTGCCTAACAAATCCCCCCCACCCAAACCTAGCTATGAAAAAGCCAGGCTACGGCCTGGCTCGGGTATTTTCATTTCCTATATATGGATATTTTACTCAAAATAACGTGTAACTTCCGGATTCAGGTGTGGCTCTTTAGTTACCTCTTTATATCAAAAAACCTCTACCTGCCAAAATCTATTCCTTACCTGCGAATTTTGTTTGCTTACCTGCATAGATCTCATTTTACCTGCATTTTCGGTTTGTTTATCTGCCTAACAAATCCCTCCACCCAAACCTAGCAATAAAAAAGCCAGGCTGCAGCCAAGCTAAGGTAATTTATATTCCTATATATGGATATTTCACTCAAAATAACGCGTAACTTCCGGATTCAGGTGTGGCTCTTTAGTTACCTCTTTATATCAAAAACCCTCTACCTGCCAAAAACTATTCCTTACCTGCGAATTTTGTTTGCATACCTGCATAGATTTCATTTTACCTGCATTTTCGGTTTGTTTATCTGCCTAACAAATCCCCCCACCCAAACCTAGCTATGAAAAAGCCAGGCTGCAACCGGGCTAAGGTAATTTATTTTCCTATATATGGATATTTGACTCAAAATTACGCGTAACTTCCGGATTCAGGTGTGGCTCTTTAGCTACCTCTTTATATCAAAAACCCTCTACCTGCCAAAATCTATTCCTTACCTGCGAATTTTGTTTGCATACCTGCATAGATTTCATTTTACCTGCATTTTCGGTTTGTTTATCTGCCTAACAAATCCCCCCACCCAAACCTAGCTATGAAAAAACCAGGCTGCGGCCTGGCTCATGTATTTTAACTTTATTAAAGATTATCTGTTCTAATTCTTGGGGTATTTGTTTGTGGAGCGGCTGATGCCCTAGCATTATCATTATGCCGGTCATTTTCTAATGTAATGAATTTTTCATTTGCTTTTTCTGAGGACGTTTGCTTTTTGTCGGCCACTTTATCACCTCCTACGGATAATATGTCCAACTTTTCCTCGAAAAAACTTTCATAACGGCTCAAAACTGTATATGATTTCTTATTAAGTTAAATACTATCGAAAAAATCAATCCAAGGGGTTAATATGATAGCACTAAAACCGATTCATCTAAGTTCACCCAAAACAAACACTACGGAAAAATTAACGTCAGCAGAAATGGCAAAACTTTGGGCAACCTATATGGGAAACAGCATGGCAAAATGCATTTTAGCTTATTATCTACAACACGTAGAAGATGAGGATATTAAAACCTTACTAGAAAATGCGTATCATTTAAGTATGGATTTCATGAAGACAACGGAAGAGATTTTTAACAAAGAAAATTTCCCTATCCCTAAGGGCTTCTCTGAAGAGGAAGATGTAAACTTAGGTGCACCTCGTTTATTCGAAGATGAGTTCTATGTCCATTACCTAAAATATGTAGCAAAAGCTGGAATGAGTATCTATAACGTAGGATACCCATTGGTTTACAGGAAAGATGTAACAGACTTTTTTAGGTATTGTATGGAGTCCACTATGGATTTAATGGACCAAATCAAAGAAATCTTAATGCACAAAGGATTTATCATAAAACCACCTCTTATTCCGGTTCCAGATAAAGTTGAATTTATTCATAAGGATTTTTTAAATGGCTTCTTCGGCCATGTACGACCGTTACATGCTTTGGAGATTACCCATTTTTACGATAATATTGAGAACAATGTAACAAGTAAAGCTCTCATTATGGCATTTGCCCAGGTAGCAAAAGACGAACAAATTCGGCAATTGTTTGAAAGAGGGAGAGACCTTACTCAAACAAATTTAGAACGTTATATGCAAAAACTACACGATGAAAATTTGCCTTCTCCGTCTCTTTTAGATGATTTAGTGACAAACTCAACGTTTTCACCTTTTTCTGATAAGATCATGTTATTTCATAAGGCAGATATGTTTTCTATGAAGTTAAGGGCATTTGGAAATTCAGTAGCTGTAAATGGAAGACATGATATTGGACTAATTTATACTAAATCGTTTGCAAAAATCTCCTTATTTTGTGAACAAGCAGCCAAACTCATGATCGAAAATGGCTGGATGGAACAGCCGCCATATGCAGCACAGAGATAAAAATTAGCTTTTTAACCAAGCAAAACCTCTTCAGAAACTTTTGAAGGGGTTTTTAACTACAATCTCCCCTTTTTGTAAAACTAATAAAAACAAACAAACCAAGGAGAATATAGTATGGGGAAAAAATTTGAAAGAAAAATGTTACGGTTATTATTTTTAGTTGGAATCGCTTCTTTTATAAAATTAGTAAGAAAGCCTCCTGTAAAGGATTGGTTTATTATTTTCCTGTTAAAAAGTTATATTGCTTCATTTTTAGACAATATATTGGTTAAAAAAGGTTATTTGAAGTATCCTGTAAACTTATTTAAGACCTTCGATATTAGCGTTTTGTTTAGTTACCTGCTTTTCCCTGTAAGCTGTATTTATTTTAATCAAGTTACCAGAAATTCAAGTATTTTAGGGATCATTCTGAAGAGCATTTTATTTAGTGCCCCGTCTACATTAGCTGAAGATTGGATTGAAAAAAATACAAAATTAATTGTCTATAAAAAATCGTGGACATCATTACACAGTTTTTTTTCAATTGCCTCGACTTTTATATTGGTTAGGTATCTAATGAGTTTAATTAGGAAATTTGCGGCTAAACAATCCGGTTATTAGCAAACTAACTAATACATAGCAGCGCTAATTTATGGTAATGCTATTTCTAGCATTTCTATTTTGGAGGTTACTTATGGAGGAAAAGGATACACAGATAAGGCTGACCGCAGGCGAAATAGGTCAACTATGGATGCAATACTTAAATGATAGTTCCAGTATATGTGTCCTCACATACTTCCTAGAAAAAGCGGAGGATGATGAGATTAAGCCTATCATTGACTTTGCTTTAGAGTTATCTAAATCACATGTTAAAAAGGTTTCATCTATACTATCAGAGGAAAAAAATACAGTTCCGTATGGTTTTAGTATAGAAGAAGATGTTGATTTAACAGCTCCTAGACTTTATTCAGACGGTTTTGTGCTTAATTTTATAAACCAGATGTCGAAGGTTGGACTTACTTTATACGGTGCAGCTGTAGGAACGTCCGTAAGAAGTGACATAAGAACGTATTACATGAACTGCCTTACGGAAACAATGGAACTATATAATCGATCAACGGAATTATTATTATCCAAAGGATTGTTTATCAGGTCTCCGAACTTGCCTAAATTGGAGAAAGCTGAATTCGTGAAAAAGCAATGGTTTATGTTAGATGTATTTGGAGAAAAGAGACCGTTAGTCGCTGCGGAAGTCGAAAATTTATTTGCTAATCTACAAAGAAATGCTCTTGGAGTTGCTGCACTTACTGGATTTAGCCAGGTTGCACAAGACAAGGATGTAAAACAATTCTTTTTAAAGGGTTTAGAAATTGGAAATAAACACATTCGATTATTCAGAGGGAAGCTAGAGGAAAGTAAACTCCCTGCGCCGATGGGCTGGGATTCAGAAATAACAAACAGTACCGCACGTACATTTTCCGATAAACTCATGATGTATTTTACATCTGGTTTGATTTCGATGAGTGTGGGTTATTATGGCACAGGTGTCAGCCAAAGTCCTAGAGGAGATATTAGTTCAATGTATAACAGGCTGTCCTTAGAAGTTCAGATGTATGCTGAAGATGGTGCAAATATCATGATAAAAAATCGATGGCTGGAACAGCCTCCAATGGCAGCTGATCGTGATGAATTAATCAGAAATAAGAAATAAGAATATTCATATTCAGGTCCTTCTGCAAATAAACAGGAAGGGCTTTTTTATTCTTTTTTGGGATTCCTCCCTGTTATTTTTGTAAAACAAAAAGCACCGCAAATACGGTGCCTGCATTTTAGTTTCAATCCTTTGATTTTGAACGGATTAATTGGTAGGGGTAAATAACTAAGGCAAAAAAGATTGAAACCAAAAAAACATGAATAGACTTAAAATTAACTAATTTGTATACCTTTAATTTTTGCAATAACCAGCTGACTGGAAAAGCTAAAAATAAATCCATCAGCGTATTCGTCATAAAGTATAACCAGAACCTTCCGAAGGTCAAACGAAAAATCCAAATGGTACCTATAAAGAATGGGCCTAATATGAAGCTTAGATCATTGATAACCTTATTCCATAATCCGCCTTTTACCGTCCACAATTTAAAGGGAACTGATAATATACTGATAATAGCAACAGGTGTATATTTTTAAAAGACTTTTTGGGGATAAAGAAAACGGTTAACCATGGTATGATGATTAGACCGATTCTAATAATAGCTGCCAGCATTCAAGTACTCCTTAAACTGTTTTCCTTTAGGTTGCTTATTTTTAAAAAGAATATTCTTCTTTGTTAAAAAATCCCTACATCACGGAAAGCAACCCAAATAGAGGTTATTTTTATCAAAAGGAGAATGTATTAATGGAGAAATTTTTGATTAGAGGGAAACGACATGATTACATTAAAAGAAGTCAATAAACAAAACTGGTTAAACCTTATAAAACTTTGCAGTGCTGAAGACCAAAAAAACAGAGTCTTTGAAAAAACAATTGCTTCTAACTGTTTATCTTTAGCACAAGCGAGTATAGAAGAGAATTGGACTGTCAAAGCCATTTATAAAAATGATACGCCAATCGGCTTTACCATGTATGGATATTCGGAAGAACTCGCTGGCTATGAGATTTGCAGAATTATGATTGATTACAAGTTTCAAGGGAATGGATATGGTAAGCAAGCATTACTCTTAGTAATAAAAGAAATGGTGGACCAATTTAAGTGTGAAGAGATACTAATAACCTTTGTTCCTCAAAATGAAAAGGCAAAACAACTATATTTATCAGTAGGTTTTAAGGACACCGGCAGAGTAATTAAGGCTGTTGAGGATGAATTAATTTTTTCCTTTAATAGTAAGATGTAATTACCGTAAAAAATAGCAAAGGGAGAGGGCATATTAGCTCCTCTCCTTTTTCAATATTATCGAACATGCATGTCGTTTGGATGTGAACCTTTACGTCGATTACGATTAAGTTCATGAATCTTGTTCATTTCATCTTTATTTAATTCGAAATCAAAGACATTAAAGTTTTCTTCGATTCTTGATGGTGTAACAGATTTTGGAATGACGATGGTGTTATTTTGTAAATGCCATCGCAGCACAATCTGTGCCGGACTTTTGCTATATGCGGCCGAGATTTTTTGAATGACTTCGTCATGCAGCACTTCACCACCCTGATCAAGAGGGCTCCAAGCTTCTACAAAGATATTGTGTTTTGCACAAAACTCTTTTATCTCATTTTGTGCAAGGTAAGGATGACACTCTATCTGGTTCAATACCGGCACGACTTCACATTCTTTTAAAATGCGTTCTAAGTGCTCAATTTCAAAGTTACAAACTCCAATTGCCTTTACTCGGCCATCGTGATACAACTTTTCTAATGCTTTATAGGTATCAACATACTGGTCAAAGTTAGGAGTTGGCCAATGGACCAAATATAAATCAACATAATCCAATCCTAATCTTTCTAAACTCTCATTAAATGCACGCAAAGTACTATCATAACCTTGATCAGAATTCCAAACTTTGGTTGTAATAAATAGCTCTTCACGAGGAACGGAAGATTCAGCAATCGCCCTTCCCACGCCCTTTTCATTTTTATAAATCATCGCTGTATCAATAGAGGTATAGCCAACCTTAAGTGCGATGGCAACCGACTCTGCCGCTTGGTCATCTGGAACCTGCCAAACACCGAATCCAAGCTGCGGCATTTTTAAACCGTTGTTTAGTATAACAAAGTTCATGCTCCATTCTCCTTTTTGAATTGATATGTATTTTCCTTTTTAGGTGTATATCGTATCATACCTGTTAATTTATTTACTATTACTTGGGTTTCTATTCATCCTTTTGAGAAATCACAGGTACCAAACACAGTCGATATTGCCTCTTCTTCTCCAAGAAGGCTTTATAATAAATCATTAATAGATCTTTAAATCTTTGTTCATAGTTTTGTCATGATTACCGGGTATGATAGAAACATGAAGAGGAAGCCTAAAACTTTATCTTTTTCATAACTCCCCTATTTATATATTTTGGATTCGGCTGCTGGCCGAATCTCTTTTTTTGCATTCAAACTGTCTCTGGTATACCGGCACATTTGAAATCCATCGCATACGCAAAATGTCCCTCGATGAAACATCTATTCTTTTCTTAACCATGCATCCAATATTTGATAGATTTGTACAGCCTTATCCGTATTTGAGAATTTGTCGGAATATTCCCATTTTCATAATTATAGTTCGACAAATATATTTAAGAGCTTATATTAAAATTTAATTCTACGTGTATTACGTAAACCTAGATATAAAGGGAGGATTTAAATGAAGAAGAAACTAGCTGTACTATCTATTTGTTCTGCTCTATCATTTTCACTACTGGTTGGGGTTCAACCGAACAAAACAAAAGCTGCACCGGAGCTGGAACATTATGTGGTAGCGTATAAGGGGAAACTGCCATCTAATTTTTCTGAGAGAATTCAAAAATCAGGCGGGAAAGTAGAAAGAATCATAGAGGAAATTGGCATTGTAGAAGTCGCATCCGCTGATCCTACTTTCCTTACCAATGTAAAGAAAGATTCAAACGTACAAACGGCTGGTAGAGAACTTGAGGCATACTTAGAAACAGATCCAGATGCTAAAGTTAATTTTACCCCAGGAACTCCTAATGGAGAGAAAGTTACTCTAGATGCAGATGCAAAAAGCTACTGGGATAAACAATGGGACATGCAGCGTCTTACTGGCGATGGGATATCTTATGAAATGAATGATGGAAATGAAGATACGGTTGTTGCGGTAATTGATACTGGTATTGACTTTAGCCATCCGGACTTGAAGGATAATGCTGATTTAGCAGGCTCTAAAACCTTTGTTCCAGGAACTACAGATGCTTGGGACAAAAATGGTCACGGCACACATGTTGCTGGATCAATCGCTGCGAATGGAAAGGTCAAAGGTGTTGGTCCGGATTTAACGGTCCGAGCTTACCGTGTTTTTGGAGCAACTGGAGGAGCACAGCAATCATGGATTACCGATGCGATTGTAGCAGCAGCAAACGATGGTGTTGAAGTTATTAATATGTCAATTGGCGGCTGGCGCTGGATGGCTCATAACCTAGAAGAGAAAGGTGATTCCGCTTCTATGGTAGCCTATCACCGTGCCGTTCAATATGCGATTCAAAAAGGGGTTACAGTAGTCGTATCTTCTGGTAACGACTCAAAAGACCTAAACAATTTACATGATATGCAAGCCTATTGGAAGGCTACCTACGGCTTAGACATTAAGGGACCATCTCGTGTCGTACCAGCACAAATTCCTGGAGTTATTACCGTTTCTTCATCTAATCAATGGTCATCAGATAAAATTGCATTCTACTCAAATTATGGTAATGCTATTGATGTTGCTGGTCCTGGCGGTGATAATGGCCCGTTATACGACAGTCTGTACCGTCAAGACCCTGCCGGAAACTATTTAAATAAACGTGATTTTACGTATCGTACATTATCTACTTATCCTTCTTATCCTGTAGGTGTAACAGAAGCCGCACCAAATGGCACTAATGCTACAACGCAATTTACCGACGGAAAATGGCATGGGTATTCTTATTTGCATGGTACCTCCATGGCTGCACCGAAAGTAGCTGGAATAGCTGGAGTCATTAAAGCAGCTCACCCTGAGTACACCCCTGCACAAGTAACTGCAGCCATCAGACAAAGTGCGATTGACTTTGGTAAAGTTGGAGTAGATCCACTTTATGGGGCAGGCGAAGCTAATATTTATAACTTCTTATTGAATGATACGAAGTAATTAGTAGAACCACTGAGTTTACACTCAGTGGTTTTTACTTTTTTCTAACGTTCACGAAACCCAGCGTTTTACCCCATTCCATGGTAACGATAACAAACTATCGTATCCTCTCACATAAGAATTCATTAATAGAACTTTAAATCTTTGTTCATAGTTTGGTCATGAATAATGGGTATGATAGAAACATGAAGAGGAAGCCTAAAACTTTATCTTTTTCATATCTCCCATATTTATATATTTTTGGATTCGGCCGCTGGCTGAATCTCTTTTTTTGCATTCAAACTATCTCTGGTATATCGGCACTTCGGAAAACCACTGCACCCGTAAAAAACCCCTCGCTTCCCCGTCTTTAAAACCATCGGACTTCCACATTTAACACAAGTTAGATCACGACTACTAGTTTCAATCTCTATCGCCTTCACCGGAACCTCCTTTTTAATTGATCTGTTAAACACTAGGATAAAATCAATCCATTCATCCCGATCGACGAGCAATACACTACCTTTGCCAGATTGAGCAGATAAACAATGTAGAGATTGATTATGAAATCGAAACTTTTGGAAATTTAGTAAGATATTTTGATGATAGTAAAAAACCACTGTGAATCTATTTTTACTTTTCTTGCCTCTTTTGGGCTCCATGAACACTCCATGAAGTCCATTTTTACCTTTTCTCACCTCATTTGGGCTTCATGAACACTTCATGAGGCCCTTTTTTAACTTTTCTCGCCTCGTTTGGTCTTCATGAACACTTCATGAAGAACCATCTTTACCTTTTCTTCCCTCGTTTGGTCTTCATGTAAGGACAATTAATTTTTTCTCGCCTGTCTGGAATTTAATGGTCAGTTTAACCTTTTTTGGAAATCTTTTTTTAATAAGGTTTATTTGCGAGGAAACAGGGAATGTACAAGACGAGCACATGAAAACTTTTAGTACACTAAAGGAGGATATTCATGAACAATCAGTTAGATGAGAAACAGATCGAAAACCAGATTTATAAGAATGGTGATGCCTTAACAAGTTTTGATGATTTCAGGGAATATCTTAGTGGAAAAGTTAATCTAGGAAGAAAGCTAGGTATGGATGAAGAGCAGTTAGCCAACTCGGCTCAGAAAGTAGCCGATTACCTGGCGGCTAAGGAGTCTCCTAAGAATACCGAGGAGCGATTATTGCAAGAGCTTTGGAAAGTAGGGACTGAGGAAGAGCAGCATAAACTGGCTCATATGCTTGTCCGTTTAGTGCAACAAAATTAGAAACAGACAAAATGTTTTGTATGCTTCCAACAAAATGAAACAGCGATGAACGTAAAACTAGTTTAACAAAATAAATACAGGAATAGCCTAGTTCTATAGACTAGGCTATTTTTAGGAAACAGATTAAGAATTGACCGTATTTTTTAGTTTAAGAATAAACTTTGTAAACCAATAAGAAATAAATACGATGACTAAATCAATTAGAAAAACATAAAATTGATTCATTCCTTTTCGGAATTCTACAAATCCCATGTATTGCTCAATTGAAGCAAAAATAAAAGCAAAGCAAGCACTTAAGAGCGATATATATAAATAAAAGTTCTTTTGTTTATTTGTACAGTATTGATAGACCAGCAAAAAACCAACTGGTAATACAGAAGCTGTCATATTGGCTGCGTTTGGCAGAACAGGAGTTAAAAAATATTTGTGAACAAAGTAACCGTTTCTTCCAAGTGCAATATCAATATACGTCCAAAGAATATGTACGGTATAACCGAAGAAAAACAACTCAAAAATCCTTTTTCGATCAATTGTAAACCATAATACAAATAGCGGAATGATTAATAGCGCTAAAACCATCCAAAATTGCCACGTTCCCAAATCGGAATATTCTTTCCAGTAATCAGAATATAGAGCATTAACCTCTGTATTTTTCTGAAATATCTGGCCCCAAAACTGGCTGTGTTCCATAAGCCACCCCCTAGGTTATCCCTGTTATTTTGCTTCAATTATTGATTCTTATGTTATAAGAACTAAAAGAGTAAATAAAAAATCCATTCCAGTTGAGAATTAGATTAGGTTTAAATCAATTAACAAATGCATTTCCATTTATATTTCGACCTCTACGGTAAAACCTTGTTAGTAATGAATTTGAAAAATATGGAGATAATACCTGTGCAATAACTTATTAGTAAACATAGGGAGTGTAAAGATGATCTCATTAAAAGGAAAAAACGCAATCATCACAGGAGCTGGAAGAGGAATAGGACGTGCAACTGCAATCGCCTTAGCAAAAGAAGGCGTAAATCTTGGATTAATTGGCTTAAACATGTCTAATCTAGAGAAAGTTGCAGCTGAACTGGCTTCATATGATATCAGCGTTTCCGCAGCAACGGCGGATGTAGCTGATTTAACGTCTGTTCAACATGCGGTAGAACACATACAGTCAGACCTAGAGTCTATTGATATTTTAATTAACAACGCAGGGATAGCTAAGTTTGGTGGATTTTTAGATTTAACTCCTGAGGAGTGGGAAAGCATTATCCGTGTAAACGTAATGGGTGTCTATAATGTTACTCGAGCCGTCTTACCAGGTATGATTGAAAGGAAATCCGGGGATATCATCAATATATCCTCTTCAGCTGGGCAAAAAGGAGCTCCTGTCACAAGTGCATATAGTGCCTCCAAATTCGCTGTTCTCGGGTTGACAGAATCGCTTATGCTGGAAGTAAGAAAACATAATATTCGTGTAACAGCTTTAACACCAAGCACAGTGGCTACTGATTTAGCCTATGATACAAATCTCATTACTGGTGATCCAGAAAAAGTGATGCACCCGGAAGATTTAGCTGACCTGATTGTCTCAGGTTTAAAGCTTCATCCAAGAGTTGTCCTAAAAACTGCAGGACTGTGGTCAACGAATCCCTCGTAATCAAAAGGACGGTTCTCATGGTTGTTAATATGCTTATAACCAAAAGAACCGTCCTATTGTCTATGTACCTTCCTACATTAAGTCGTCGCTCCTGAGGAAGCGGCTGCTTGGTCAGCTTTGACACAATCAATAGCGACAACGAGCGCAATCACCATGGTTTCCATCTCTTCATTCAATACTTGAACCTTGTAGCTATCGCCCCAAGTGAACCACTCCTTGCTCACCGTTCCGACGACTTTACCATGCTGTAATACCTGAAAATCCATATCAAACCAATTACCATTTACTTCAATGCCTGCCGCATCAATGGTATAGCGTGCTTTAAAGAAGGAGAACTCCTTCTTAATCGTTAACACTTCTCTGCCATTCACCTCAACAAAAAACTTCGGCAACATGCTGAACGTCTTTTTCGTGATGAGTGCAACTTGATCTCGAGTTGTATTCATGATGGAGAAAGTCTTTGGAATTTGCATAAAACTGCCCTCTACAAAATAAACATCCTTCTCCTGCTGATCCTTAACCGTAAACTTGCCACTGAGACTGAATACCTTCTGTTTTATATAAAGCTGCTTCATAATAGCCTCCTTTGATAACCATCCTACTAAAAGTATATTATTGTTTACGTTAAAAATCCTTTATAATCATAAAAGCACTAGATTTAGAGACATATTAAGACTAACCTATAAGGTTTGTTAAAGTAAATTTCTCGATTAATTTGATTCAGAAAGGGTATTATTATCTGTGAGGTGAAAAAAATGAAAGTTACACTTACCATAGACGCAAAACAACAGCTAAAAAATCTGCTTGGTGAAGAGCCAGTGATTAAATTGAATGAAGTTCGAACTACTGGTTGAGGTGCTACCTATGAGTACGAACTTGCTCAGGTTGAGCAGATAAGCAATGAAGAGACGTTTAAGATTGAGGGAATTACGGTTCTAATCGAGCCATCGGTGATTAACCATTTAGCTGAAGATATCATAATTGACCATAAAAAAAATTATGGATTTATTCTTAAAAATAGTTATGAGATCTTAACGTTTGGAATGAAATTCAGCAAGATATCTTAAGAAGTAAGCCACTGTGCACAGAAGCCGAAAAACAGTGGCTTTTTCTCATCTACTCAAAGAGTGTAAACTCGACAAAATCAGATAAGATTATTTCCAATCAATCGTTTGATTAAAAGTCTACTAAACCCTTTTAAGTAGCACCCTTTCTGTTATTTCCTAGAAAATATTTTGTCGAGGAATGTTTCGATTAATTTTTCACGAAATGTGAGGCATTTTTAGCCCTTCTCTATCATGATACTCCACCAATCTTTTTCGTCATAAACACTTGTTCCGTTGAGACCGAAAACCCTAGCTCCTTAAGGGCGTCGACCAAAACTTTATTTCCTAGAGGGGTATTCACTGTCATTCTTTTCATCTTCATATCAAGGGGATGAAACACCTTCTTCAAACCTGCCAGAATGATCTGCTTTTGGTCTCCCCTATCCTTGGCCGCATGACCTTGGTACAATACGGTTGCGATTTGACTGCCGCTTTTATCGAGAACCCTGCGATATAAAAAATACCCTGCATTTTTGTTATCATCTTGTATCGTCAGAATCTCTGCATCTTTATTATTAAACCATTCTGTTTGCCATGGTTTGATGTCTGTATCGTAAATATCCAATGAAAAGATATCGTGTGCGTTTCCTTTTTTAAAGGAAAAGTGACCCTCACCTGCTTCTAACAACAGAGAATCATCATGGTTCATCAATAAAAGAGAATCGGCAATCTCATAGCCCATTTTTTTATAAAGCTCAATAGCCGGAGTGTTTTCGCTGATGGCTTCAAGTGTAGAGATTTCTACTTCTTCTACCCTATTAATCTCTTCTACTGACTCGACTAAAAACTTTCCTACACCTTTATTACGGTACTCTGGTATTACGGCAGTACCTCCGTTCCAAGCAACTTTGACACCATTCACTTCCTGAATTCCATTTAATAGAATCCCAACAGGTCTTTCCCCATCGTACGCTACAATCGACTTGGAAATCGAAAGGTTTTCTTTGACGATTCTTGAAATAAATCCTTCAAGAGTCATCGACACTTCCACCAGGTATCCTTTAAATCCCTCATTCCAGATCTGAAGTGCTTCATCAAAAGTCAGTTCGTTCAGCCGTTTTACCGTATACATGATCAGCCACTCTCCCTTGAATCATATGACAGCACGGGGCCGATTCTGATGGCTCAAAAGCCACTAGAACCGTCCCCCTTTCAACATGTTATGCCCAGTTACCATTTCTAAACAATGGAACTTTTTTGCCATCATGATACTCAGCTTCAATCTCTAAATCCGCTGAACCAATCATAAAGTCAGTGTGGCCGCTGCTATGGTTAATACCTTTTTCCTCATACTCCTCCGAGCTGATATCCTTAGTTTTAAGCGCCATCGAAATCGCGTTTCCAAGAGCCAAGTGGCAAGAAGCATTCTCATCATACAAAGTATTATTAAAAATGATACCGGAGTTAGATATAGGTGAATCATGTGGGACGAGTGCCACTTCACCAAGATATAACATCCCTTCATCCATACTAATAAGCTGTTTTAACGTCTCGTAGCCTTTTTCTGCAGAAAAATCTACAACTTTTCCTTCTTTAAACGTTATGGTAAAGTTCTCAATTAAGTTTCCTAAAGCGGATAAAGGCTTTGTACTAGCCACGGTACCGTTTACGCCATATTTATGTGGTGTCGTAAATACTTCTTCGGTTGGAAGGTTTGGAATGTAGACGGTACCAAAAGTGGATGGATGTCCACCGCCGACCCATTTATGATCTGGATGCAGATCAATGGAAAGATTTGTTCCTTTTGATTTGTAATGGAGTGTCTTAAAATTTTGTTCGTTCAGATAATCCACTTTTTTTGTAAGGGCTGCTGAATGTTCCTCCCATGCTGCGATTGGATCTGGTTGATCCACTCTTACTGTTTTAAAGATCGCTTCCCAGAGTGCTGCGACCGCTTCTTCTTTGTTCAAATCTGGAAAAATATTCGCTGCCCAAGCTTCCGTAGGTACGCCGATAATCGCCCAGGGCATGTCGCCCCTTAGTCTTTTTTCAGCTAGAGATTTCAGTTTGTCAGCCCCGTTTTTTTGAACGTACATAATACGTTCAGGCGGGATATTTGCGTATGCAGCAGGATCTGTACCCGCTATATAAAGCATACAGTCATTCTGGTCTGCCAGGCTGTTGAACTTATCAATCTCCCATGGCTGGATGAAATCTTTTAAAACTTCCTCCGATGCGTTTAAATAATGAATTCGATTTAATCCTGTATCAACCCAATCGACAAATACCCGTTTACATCCATATTCATAAGCATATTTCGTAAGTCTCCTTGTGAAATCGGCCGCTTCAATAGGAGAATTTATCAGTAATCTCTGTCCTTTTTGAATGTTAAGACCTATCTTGACCACGAGTTCAGCATATTGATCCAATTTCTCTTCAAAACTTTTCATGGATACTCCTCCTAAAAATAAATAGACTAACGAGTTTATTTTAAGTGAAACTTTTCAATTTTGTACAGTTTTTCCAACAAATGCACATACTTCTTACTCTTAGCGTTTATCCATTGGGGACGGTCCCATGGATTTCTAGACCACAAGAACCGTCCCAAAGTTCCTCGTTCATACATATTGACTAATTTTGATGTTGGAAATGCTGTTTTTATCATTGATAAATTGTTTACCCATATAATTAGTTTACACCACTATTTAAGGGGGAATTGGTTATGAATCAACAAACCTTAATATTGGACCTGGATGATACTCTTATCCACTGTAACAAATACTTTACGCAAGCTAAACATGAATTTACTAAGAAAATGAAAGAATGGATGATAACACCATCCGAAGAAGAGATCATGCAAAAGCAATTAGAAATTGATTTAAAAAGTGTCGAGATACACGGCTTACTTTCAGAAAAATTCCCAGAATCGCTTGTCGCAACGTATTTTTACTTTTGTCAAAAATACTGTAGGGGAATAAAGGCAAATGAAATAGAACACGTTCGAAATATTGGCCGGCGTGTTTTTGAAATGGAAGTGGAGCCTTTTCCTTATATGTATGATGTCCTGAATAAATTACAAGAGGATGGCCATCAACTACACTTATTCACTGGCGGCGATGTGAAAAATCAAACCAGAAAAATTAGGCAATTAGGATTAGAACACTACTTTGAAGACAGAATATATATTTCTCAACATAAAAACAGTAAAGCCTTACGAAAGGTTATAAACAAAATCCCTGCTAACAAGAACTCCATTTGGATGATAGGTAATTCCCTTAAAACAGACATAATACCCGCAATAGAATTAGGCATAAACGCTATTCATATCCCATCAGAAATCGAATGGAGCTATAATATCGTGGATATAGATATGGAGCAAAAAAGTACATTTGCCGAATTAACTTCACTTCTTAATTTGCCTGTATTTTTTAGAGAATACATTTTTTACAATGAGGCAATGTGATAAATCTATAAAATCTTCCCTATCGGTGAAATGTGGCGGGCTTACTTAATATATTAAAATAGCCATAGATGTATGACCAATCTATGGCTATTTTGTACACTTTAATATCGATTATTTATTTCATTGGCAAGCCTTTGGTTATCAGTACTATCCCGGGTTGATTGTTCCGATAATTTGGGATGCTTTGGGTTATAGGCACTATACCAGGCTGATTGTTCCGATAATTTGGGATGCCTTGAATTATCGGCACTATCCTGGGTTGATTGTTCCGATAATTTGGAATGCCTTGGATTATCGGCACTATCCCGGGTTGATTGTTCCGATAATTTGGGATGCCTTGAATTATCGGCACTATCCCGGGTTGATTTTTTGGGAGGTCTGGTTTATCGGCACTATCCCATTCACCATACAATAAAATCAAGCGCCACAAAAAAGAGAGGTTTCTAAACAACTAGAAAACCTCCCTTCTTATTACCATGAAACAACAATCCACTCATCCTGCTTATCAATTGAAAAATCGTCACCAAATTCCTGCGGACCTATTACTTGAACACTTTCTCCCGTTTGAGCCACGTTCTTGATACCATCTATAATTTCTTGTGCAAACTCCCCTTTATCCAACATCAAATCACATAGAATATCTATATGGTTTGGTGCAGCGCTGGCAACCCCAGTACTCATACCAACAAGTACCTCTTCATCTTTTACGATAGCAAAAACATCAGAGTACGGAATAGCATAGAGTTCAGCCCCATATTTCTCCGCAACACTTATCCAATCCTCGAATTTTTCTTCATGCATTAAATTAATATATTCCGTATCACCAATGATTATAGAATCCTCAGTATGTGTTTCTTCCGTTAGTGACTCCATAGGCTCCTGTGATAAATATGTAGTTTTAATATCCTTTTCTTCTGTCTGAGAAGAATTTATGTGGGAACTTTGCGTTGTAACGTTTTCATTATTTTCACTGCTTACCAGTTTAATATCTTCATTGCTCTCTAGCATTTCGTTTTCAGTAATATAATCTGTTTGATCCAAAGCAATCGTTTGCGGAGATAAGTCATTCATCGTATCTTCCTTAGCCGGAGACACATCTACAGAAGAACATGCGGTCATTACCATGAAAAAAGTGATCAAAATTAAACCATGCTTCATCATTGTTACTCCCCCCCATATTTATTCTATACCTAATAAGACGTTTTGCAATTGGAAATGTTCCATATTTTCTAAAAATAGTACAAACGTTACTGATTTGGAAAATCAAACCAGTCCAATACAACCATTTACTAGAAATACAAATAAAGAAGTTTGTATGCCTTGTATCTACCCGCTTCTATATGGAAATAAACTATTATTTTTAGATTTTCCACCAAACTTTCCAATTCCGTTTACAATTATCACTCCTTTATTGCTTAATGTCTTTAGACACCATCAAGTTCAGTAATATAAATCGTTTGAACAGATAAAATCTTCAGTAATTATTCTTACTATTCCTTCAATTTTATATTATTCTAAAAGTAAATCTTCATATAGGAGAGTGTTCGAATGAATACCATTTTTATTGCTGGACATGCGAAATTACCTACAGGAATGGCAGCTAGAAGTATATATGAAACACTGACGATTACGGCAGAAATTGATAAATATTATGGGGTCATTGTGGATGCCTCTTGTACACTGGCAACTGAACACGGGAGAGATTATATTGCAAGACTGCTAAAAGGCCATAGTTTGAGAAATGGGATTGACATGCCTCTTGATGAGTTAAAAGAGGGTTATTTAGGAAAAGCCAACCCTGCGCTAATTGCAGCGTTAAAGGATTTGTATAAACAATATGAATCACTTAATAAATAATTTGGTATTTTACCTGTTCGGCCAAAGCCAGTAATAGACTTCCCCGTTAACAAGGGAAGTCTATTACATTCATTCTATAATTCCTTTACCTGTTCTTTATCGTTTCTTTTTCAAACGGCCACCCAGGCAGCATTTTATTTAACGTCTTATCTACACGATAACCAAGAACGTATTCAGCCTGCATAATTGTATGAACTTCCCTCGTTCCTTCGTAAATAACAGGTGCTTTTGAGTTTCTTAAGAATCTTTCAACAGGGTATTCGCTTGAAAATCCGTAAGCCCCATGAATTTGAACAGCGTCATCAGCTGCTTTGTTGGCAAAATTACAAGCCTGCCATTTGGCGAGTGATGTTTCTCTTGTGTTCCGCACTCCCTTATTTTTAAGCTCACCGGCACGGTATACGAGTAAGCTGCTCATTTGCAATCCTGCTTCCATATTTGCAATCATTTGCTGTACAAGCTGGTGCCGGCCGATTTCTTTGCCGAATGTTTTACGCTCATGACAATACTTTACGCTTTCCTCCAAGCTCGCCATAATCAGGCCAACAGCTCCCGCTGCGACGGTAAATCGACCGTTATCAAGTGCGGCCATAGCGATTTTAAACCCATCGCCCTCTAAACCTAATAGGTTTTCCTTTGGAACCCTTACATTGTCAAAGAATAACTCTCCTGTATTTCCGGAACGAATCCCCATTTTGCCTTTAATAGCTTTTGATGAGAAACCAGGCATCGTGCGCTCAACAATAAATGCGGAAATACCGTGGTGTTTTTTCGATTTATCCGTATAGGCGAACACAATGAAATGATCCGCTACATCGCAAAGGGAAATCCACGTTTTCGAACCATTTAAAATATAGTCATCCCCGTCTTTTACTGCAGTTGTCTGAAGGGCTGCCACGTCTGATCCTGCCCCCGGTTCCGTTAAACCGAAGGCGCCGATCTTTTCACCTTTTGCCTGCGGCACGAGATATTTTTGTTTTTGTTCCTCATTCCCCCATTGCAGTAGTGTTAAACTGTTTAAGCCGATGTGAACGGATACAGCGGTACGGAAAGTAGTATCGCCTCTTTCCATTTCTTCACAAACAATGGCGAGTGAGTTATAATCCATGCTGCTTCCGCCATATTCTTCAGGAATACAAACACCCATAAGATCCAGCTCACTTAATCGTTTCCAAATAATCGGATCGAATTTCCCTTGTTCGTCCCATTCTTTCATATTTGGAATAATTTCTTTATCAACGAAACTTCTTACCATTTTTCTTAACATTACCTGTTCTTCCGAAAATTCAAAATTCATAGCGTATAGGCCTCCTGGTAAATTTGTATAATATTATTCTTTTTTAATCGTTCTATTTCCAAGTGTGAATATCCCGCCTGCTGCAAGATTTCAACGGTATGCTCGCCAGCAGTCGGGGGATGGCGTTCTATTTTTGTCTTCGTTCTTGACAGTTTAATGGGCGAACCGACTAACTTGACTGAACCTGCTTCCGGGTGATCCACTTCAACGACCATCTCCCGGGCCAATACTTGTGGATGATTAAATACCTGATCCATCGTCGCAATAGGACCGCACGGAATATTATGCTGCGAAAACAGCTCCATCCACTCATTGACTGGTTTGATTTGCAGCCGGTTTTCTAAAATGCCCGTGAGTTCACGTTTATTAATAACCCTGGCTTCATTCGTATGGAACCGTTCATCTGCTGCAATTTCACTTATTCCCAATACTTCACAAAGCGCGGCAAACTGCCGGTTGTTACCAACTGCAATGATCATTTCTCCATCTCTTGCCCTGAATGTTGAGTAAGGCACAATATTTGGATGGTCGTTACCAAGTCTTCTTGGGATTGCTCCGGATATAAGATAATTACTTGCTACATTGGCGAGTGAGCTTACCGCCGTATCCATGAGCGACATATCTATTTTTTGCCCTTGCCCGGATTTTTCTCTTTCCAGTAATGCTGCTTCAATCGAAATGGCAGAATATAAACCTGTTAAAATATCAACCATCGCTACGCCAATTTTCATTGGCCCACTTTCATCATTCCCGGTAATGCTCATCAGTCCACTCATTCCCTGAATAATGTAATCATAGCCCGGCAAATGCCGGTATGGTCCCGTTTCGCCAAAACCTGTGATGGAGCAATATACCAGCCTCGGGTTGAGCGCTTTCAAAGAGTCATAGTCCAAGCCCCAATTTTCCATCGAACCGGTTTTGAAGTTATTAATCACTACGTCTGCATCTTTGGCTAAAGTGCGAATGATATCCCTTCCCTCTTCGGTTTTCAGATTGACGGTGATGCTGCGCTTATTGCGGTTAGCACATAAATAGTAGGCACTTACACCATTTTGGAACGGCGGCCCCCAGCTTCGCGTTTCATCACTGCCTCCCGGAGCCTCCACTTTCATGACATCTGCACCTAGGTCCCCAAGAATCATCGTACAGTATGGCCCCGCCAGTACCCTCGTTAAATCCAATACTTTTATACCTTCCAAAGCTCCTTTCAAAAACTCCCACCTCCTACTCACATACATTCTGCCCTTATTTTTAAAAAATGTTTGGTACAAGACCATACGAAAGAATAATAGAATCCCGATTTTCCATTTTCTCTTTTTCATATGAGAATAGTTTCTATTGACTACAGAATTGTTTTTGTTTGCAAAATTGGCCCCCTTTGTTTTTCTGCAATTACCACTGTTTACCCCTCTAGTTCCGTGTTGGATAGTAAAATATGGAAGCTAAGGAATATAAAAAAGCCAGCTGCACAAAGTACCCAAAAATAGCGGGACTCAATGTACAACTGGCTTATATTCACTTCACAGCTCTATGGTTTATAGAGTCACAATGAATTAGCAGTTAATTGTTATTTATATTTCCTGATTCCAAATATTATAATCTATCCACGAATCTGAAAGGGTATTATTCAGCGAGTGGAAGTATTAATAATATTTTGACTACTATCAGTATACGTTGTATATAATTGATTGTCAAACGATTATTTTAAATATTTTGAAAATATTTATATTACCTTCTGCTTTTCTTCTGTTCTAATCATTTCTCTGTTTTAGGATTGAATCAATATATCGGTTTCCGCTCATTCATGACTGCCATAGAGTGTTTATAACGAATCAAACGTTTATCCGTTAACATTAAAATCTCTCTCATTTATTTCTAATGTTTCTATCCTTTTATTCTCATCTTCGCTGGATATAGTGAAAGTGTAGAAAAAATTAAAAAACAGGAGGAATTTAAAATGAAAAAGAAACTAATGATTGGCGGTTTATCAGCATTATTAATTTTTGGCGGTGCAGCAGCTGTGGGGGCTTCAAAAAGCGGGACCCAGCCAGATGATTCCATTCATCAAGATGACAAAGTTACTTCTATGAATGTAGATCCTCAAAACCTGCCTGAAATCTCCAAAGGACAAGAGATTGAGTTGGAAACCGAGCATGGCAAGACCTTCTATAAAGTGGAGACAGATGATTCCATCAGCAATTCTGCTAGTCAGTCCGCTACTGGATCAAACCTAACAACCAATGAAGCAGCAAAGATCGCTCTTAACAAAGTAAATGGAACAATCACGGAAGTAGAACAAGAAATGGAACATGGAAGACTAGAGTTTAAATTTGAGATACAGTCTAACTCTGGTGAAGCAGACGTGCGAATTGATGCCAAAACAGGTGAAATAACTCGAGTTGAATTTGATGACGACGATAATGATGATAATGGCGGCAATGATGATAACGGTGGTAACGATGACAATGGCCGAATGGATGATAACGGCGGTAACGATGACAATGGCCGCATGGATGATTAATAAAACTCTCTAAACAAAGAAACCATTACCCGTTCTCTTACTACCATTAACAGTAACCTAAGAAACAATCACCCGTGTGAGTGATCTAGGGAGACTGTTTTACTAGTTAAGTACACCCATAAAATAAGCGCCAACATTAAAAGAAAGACTCAGAGCCGACTCTGAGTCTTTCCTTCTGTTTTCGCACCATCATAAACGCTGTCCTTCAAAGAGGAAGTGTCCGCCTGAGGTGGACAGTGTCCACGAGCGGTGACAGGCACCCAAATAACAAACACCATCCCTTTTAACTGCACATTATTCACGAATTGGCTATTAATTTATTCATATTTAATTTAGTTCCATTTATAATGAAATCAATAAGCATAAGGGAGAGGACATAAAGATTATGATAGATATTCTTTGGTATTGCTACTTAGCTTTTCTGGCAATTGCTGCTATTGCAATACTGATAACTGGATATAAAGAAACTCTTGGTAAATTAGATTTTGTATTTTCTGTAATCACTTGGATAGGTTTATTTGGTTATGTTACGAATACACAGATTCTTACTCCACTTGTATGGAAGTTTGTATTTGTAATTGGTTTATTATGGGATGTTTATTTTAGTTTCAAAAAGTTCAATGAAGAGGTTAATGATGACGAAGATACCCCTCAATCCATTAAACTTACAATCATTGGAATTACAGTGATTTTCTTAATGGGACCTTTATATTTCGGCATATTTAATTATGCGTTTAAATAATTTATTTTTTCTTAGTCACTAATCCTAACATTTCAATGATTACCACACCAACAGATAATCATGACAAACTAGTTGATATATAAAAAAGAGGGCTGCATAGTTGCAGTCCTCTTTAATCAACTTGGTAACTCTAGACTTTCTTGCAATTCTTATTGCCACTTCTTAATCAAAGAATCGGTATGAGTTTTTAGGGTGTTATACGCTTCCTCAGATATAACACCCTCTTTTTTATGATTGTCAAGCAACTGGTTAAAGCTTTGCATGTGCTTGATAACCCTATCGGCTGCTTCCTGTTTTTCAAAACGGACCACTGTATCCAAATGGGCCAGTATGGAACGGACAGCACCGAGGTTGGCAAATTCTCCATCTACTTCGAATTGCTCAACAAGTGTCTTAATATAGGATGCATTAATAAATGTGGGATGAAGAAATACTTCCTTCCCCTCAAACATAGTCAACAAGACCTTCGCTTCACCAATTGTCGTGACTGGAATCTCGAACAGATTTTTGTCGAAAACGACCAAATCCGCTTTTTTACCCACCTCTATTGAGCCTCTTTCATCTTCTTGGAAAATCAAATTAGCTCCGTTGAATGTATAGCTTGTGATCATCTCTTCGAGAGTAGCTTTTTCCTTCGGCCATGCTACTTTATCTAAATCAGTTTCAGCGGTAGTGTCCGGATCCAACCTTGTTATCCCTACTTCTATTCCTGTTAGTGGATACATGTCTCGTTTAAACGTATCTGTTGATGGAAAATCACTTGATGAAGCAACCGGTATTCCGGCTTCAAAATAGCTATTCAAACGATTGAGATTCTTCAAATGCTCGCCACCCACATCACTATACCAGTCTTTACCAAACCAGGCAGGCTGAGGAGCAGGTATGACTCCCAAGTCCTTAAACCGGGCAACATCTTCTTCCATGACCCAGTCTATATGGGTAATCACATGACGGGAATCTCTTTTACCATTTACTTCAGCCGCATATTCAAAAGCGTCTAAAGCATTATGAGATGGATAAAATCCCTGATCGCCAATCGCATGGATATAAACACGGAAACCTTCTTTATCTAAAGCAGCCACGGTCTTCTCTAAAACATCTTGATCCCAAACCAGTTTATGTTCACCGACACCGTCAGAAAATATTTTAATGGTATCTACCTTGTACGACTTCCCTTGATAGTTGTCACGTAATTCTTTTAATCTCCCAATCTGCTCTGTTCCTTTGTTTTCATCAGCCCATAAACCTAAATCGTATCTTACGGTTAATTTTCCTGTATTGTCTAGATCTTCAAATGCTTTAAGCAGATTTTCGGTTGGGTAGTGAACGGGCACGAATGTCGAAGTAATTCCATCTTCAGCCGCTATTCCCTGCCAAGTTAAAATCGTCTCTTTATATTGCTCAACCGTAAAGTCTGGTTGGGGAAGAGCGTTAATCACAAGGTTTTGGGCGGAAAATTCGTGTAAAATTCCTGTCGGCTCTCCTGTTGTAGGATCGCGTTCAATCGTTCCACCTTGCGGATCAGGGGTGTTTTTGTCTATCCCCGCAACCTCAAGAGCCTTTGAGTTGACCAATATACTGTGATGGTCGTTTGTAATAAAAACAGCAGGTATATCAGGAACAACTTGGTCAAACAATTCTTTAGGAGCGAGTCCTCTAGCTTCACTATCGCGTCTGATTTCGTCCCAGCCTACGCCGCGCAATTGCTTGATACCGGGATTTTCCTTCAAGTAATCCTTGATGGCCAGTTGGCGTTCTTCCACAGTGGAATACGGATTAAGGCTCAGCCAAAAAAGACTTTCCGCCATAAGGTACGCATGGTTATGACTGTCGATAAATCCAGGCATAAGCATTTTTCCCTTCAGGTCAATCACTCTGGTTCCGGCCCCTTTGAAAGCTGCAACTCCCCCGTTATCACCAACGTAGAGAATCTTGCCATCCTTAACGGCAACCGCTTCCGCCCAACTCCGATCTTTATCAACTGTAAAAACGTCGCCATTTTTAAAGATCAAATCAGCCACTGGATTCAAATTTTTCTTCGCCAACGTAATCCCCGTAAATGCCGAATTAAAAAGTAAAACGATTAATAAAAGGGATAAATATTTTTTTATCGGAATCAAACCCCTTCTTTGGATTAATTTCAACTTGAATTATTTAACGACTACTGTTTTTGAAGACAAGGAAGTCTCTACATGAGAACCCTCGCGAGTTTTACGTAAGAATAAAACTGAAATAAACGATGCTATACAAAGTATACAGATAAAAATAGCAAGTGGAGTCCATGAACCATTGTAGTTCTTTAACAGAACAGTAGCAATCATCGGAGCAGTTCCACCAAATAAAGCAGATCCTGTTTGGTAACCTAGCGTAATTCCTGTATAGCCGACATTCGTACTGAACATCTCAGTGAACATCGTTCCTATAATACTTGCAATGGAAGACCAGAGAATTCCTAAAGCAATAATAGAAATCGCATAGACCCAGAAAGTAGACTTGATTGATAGTAAATAAAAGTAAGGGAAAGCAAATAGTGCTAAACCAGCTGCTCCCATAAGGAAAACACGTTTCCGGCCAATTTTATCCGATAACATGCCCATTAATGGAATACAGAGTGTGGTGACAAGGGTCGCAACAGTAATTACATTTAATGCGGTTGTTCTTGAAAATCCAATGGTTCCTGTAGAATAAGCAATAAAGAAAGTTGTAAAGATATAGAAAGGTCCAACTTCTACGCATTTCGCGCCTAGCGAGATTAAAACAGCTTTCCAATGATAGCGAAGGGTCTCTAACAGCGGGATTTTTACCACATTCCCTTTTTCCCTTTCTTCTTGGAAGGCGGATGTTTCTTCAATGCCACGGCGAATCCAAATCCCGATTCCTACCAAAAGGGCACTTAGTAAAAATGGAACTCGCCAGCCCCAGGTTAGAAATTGTCCATCGGGAAGCCTGCTCATTAACGATACGGAGGCAGTACCTAGTAACATTCCGAGCGGAATTCCCATTGCTGGGAAGCTTCCATAGAAACCACGTTTTTGTTTCGGTGCAGATTCCACTGCCAACAAAACGGCTCCTCCCCATTCACCGCCAAGAGCAATCCCCTGAATAAGGCGCAGAAGAACAAGTAGTATAGGTGCCAATATTCCAACTGAATTATAGGTCGGCAATAATCCAATAAGCACTGTTGAAATCCCCATCAACAGAAGGGAAATGACTAGTGTATTTTTTCTTCCGAACTTGTCTCCCATATGGCTAAACACGAGACCGCCTAGAGGACGAATAAAAAACGTCACACCGAAAGTGGCATAGGCAAGCAATAAGCTTACAAAGGGATCAGAATTTGGGAAGAACAATTGATTAAAAACAAGTGACGCTACAGTCCCATATAGAAAGAAATCGTAAAACTCAATGGTGCTGCCAATTAAACTTGCGAACAGAACTTTTTTGGAGCTTGACGTTTGCTTTTGTTTCCCTTTCATATTTTTCCCCCTATAAAAAGTAATTTTTTATACTGATACGGTCCTTACCAATGCTGGTTGGCGTAAGAATTTAACTGTAATTTCTCCGCTGTTTAACGGGACCCATGTACTGCTGCTTAGCTGACAGGTTTCAGCACTGCAGCTTAGAAGTCCCTTGGTCGTTTTCTTTTCTGAAAGGATCTCCACTTGATAAAGGCCGGGTTTCGGCATGATATATTTGCTATCCGGATGAAGCGCTTTCATATGCACCCCTGTTAAATGGCCTCGAATTTCATAATGGTTTCCTAAGTAAGGCGGGATTAGATGAACATCTCCGTCACTAATCAGCTTTCGAATAAGAGTGGAACTAATTTTTTGGTCATTCCGTGTCTTCTTAGAAATAACAGTTACCTCAAAATCTTTCCTAAAATGACGTAAGTAGTCGACATCCCCCCGGGCTTTATAGCCAAAGGAGAAGTCGAAGCCTACGACAACATGTTTCGCATTTAGTTCAACAATATATTTCTTGATAAAATCATCAGCTGGAAGGGAAGCAAATGGATGATTGAAATTCATGACAAAAATTTTGTCTGCACCAAAAGCAGAGATTCTCTCCAGCTTCGAATCCAGTGGAGTAATATATCTCCGATCGGTCTCATGTTTAATGATCTCATCTGGATGCGGATCAAAGGTCATCACGGTGAACTTCAATCCCAACTTTTTAGCGATTGACTTCGCCTGCTTCAGTAAGGATTGGTGACCTAGATGAACACCATCAAAAAAGCCTAATGCCATGACATGAGGTTCATTCATCTTAAACACAGCATCCCGTGAGTGTGTCATGTATTCAATATCCAAGTTGCGTCACCTTCCCCATTTCGTTAAGTTTCCAGCAGCTCTCTGCTTTTTTGAATACTGTACTGTGTACTGTGTATACACAAAAGGTTAAAAAAATTCTACCAAAAGCTATACCCTTATATATCTAGCTTGATAGAGATATAGCTCCATTCCTCCCTTATTGGCCTTTGGCATAGTAGCGAACTTCAAATATTTTACAGCCAGTAGGAGAGATCCATGGACCATGTTTCATCCCTGGAGGACGACAAGCGACAGCACCTGCTTTAAACTCCTCATTCAATTCCAGGTCAATAATTGATCCTTCAATAATATACAATTCCTCCCAAAAATCATGAATTTGCACACCATTTGGAGAAGTATCGGTTCCAGGTTTAAACTGAAGAATACGTGTTGCTACCGGGCTGCCTGGAATCTGTGCAATCACCCTCTGTGAGAGACCTTTTACCGGAAAGTGTTCCACTTCAAAATTAGTATAATCTGTGAATTCTAACTCTCTTTTTCCCATCTTAAACCACCTCAGAATCGATTAATATTTTTGTTTGATACGATAATTCTAGTTTTCTATCATTTCGTGCATCGTATAATTCTGCTCGAAATTCCTCTCCAAATAGAAATTCATTGGACAGTATCGGAAGCGTGCCACAAAACAATGCTGTATTAGAAGTGGTATACCCGCGGGCTTCAATAATATCTAATAGCTCCTTCGGCGATAAAAACGCCGCAAGCTTTCCAGATTGATATAAATGCTCTTCCCCATTAACGGAATACCAGCTCTTCAATTCAATCTCATCCCAATGATCATCGATACTGCTTAAAGGCCATAACTCTTTTGAAATAGGCTTAGCACAGACTTGTTTGGATTTTTGTACTGATGTTGCTTCCAGCACTCGATCCGTATGGTCACTTCCAATCCCCACATACCATTCTCCTTCGATATGATATAAAACCACCTCAGCCTCACCGCTGCCATCGTTCCTTACGGTAGAGATGACTCGTTCTGTACTAAGTAATTCTGGGGAAAGCTGATAGATCATCGGTACAGCCTTAGGAGATGCTACTCCTATTTTTTCTAACTCTTCAATATGCGCTTTAAGTGCCGCCTGATCCTTTGCCGTGTAACCGGCAATAAGAAAGTTTTGTGGTTCCCAAGTGATTTCTTTCCCATTCACAATAAAATTCATTGGTGCTTACACTCCTTTCGGGTATTATAAAACGCGATGCTTTAATTGCGGGAATTCCTCTCTAATGACTTTAATCTCTTCTAAGTTGATTTTGGTTGTTAAAATGGTTTCCTTTTCGCCAGCTTGCGCAATAACGACACCCCATGGATCAACAACCTGGCTATGCCCACCCAATAAAACGCCCTGATTCTTTCCAACGCAGTTACTGGATATTAGAAAACATTGATTTTCAAGGGCTCTGGTTACATTAAATAGCTTCCAATGCTCCAGTCGCTGATGGGGCCATGCGGAAGTGACTAACAAAATCTCTGCGCCAAGGTCCACTTGCTTTCGATAAAGCTCAGGGAACCGCAAGTCGTAACAAGTGGATAACCCCACTTTTCCAAAAGGTGTTTCAACCACCGTAATCTCTGATCCGCGGGTGAGCAATTGTCCTTCCTTTGAACCATATCGGAACAGATGAATCTTCCGATAACTTGCGATGACCTCTCCTTCTGGATTAATCAAGATACTGGTATTAAAGTAGTCCTCCCCTGCCTTTTCTACAAAGCTTCCGGCAAAAAGGTGAACATGTAATGCCTTGGCCATTTGCGAAAATTCCTGAACAAATAGACCATCTATTTCTTCTGCTTCCTCAACATAATGATCAAAAGCAAAATATCCCGTCGCCCAAATTTCTGGCAAAATGATAAGGTCGTAACCTTTCATATCGGCTAACATGTTTTTCACTCTTTGAATTCGTTCTTGTTTGGATTCCTCATCTTTAATTTCTAGTTGAATCGAACCAATTTTCACCCAAATACTCCTCCCTTAAGTGCAGAAAATACAATAAATCTATATTACACATTCTTTTGGAATGCTATAACCATTTAAGCACTTGGCAGCTAGAGCTTCCGCTTCTTCATAACCGTAATTGCGATAAGAATAACCTTTCGCCACAAATGGGGCACCAGCATAAAACATTTCATACTGCTGATGACGTCCGCCAAATTCACTGCCAATCACATCCCAGGCAAGCTTGAACAATTGAACCTTTTCCTCATAATTCACGGTAGCGGAACGAATATACCTTTGCATATCCTCCTTCGTTTCCGGATTCACAAGCTCTGCAAACGAAGATGGTACCTGTAGAACCCCGCCGCCGACAAGCTCTCTAAAAATCGCGATCACTTTTGGATACAATTCATTTTGCAATCCCATTGCTCCATATAAGAAACGCGGGTTTGGAACGGCGTTACCGTTTTTATCAATCGTACATTCATACTCGGAAGCAAGCAGCATTCCTTCTGCAGTTGCCGCAAGTGAGGCCAATTCACCCAATTTTTCCATAACAGCTGGAATTTTATCGATACCATTTGCAGCCGCAATTTTCTTCGCCAAACCAATGACAAATTTCAACTTTGCGCTAAACCGGGTTTGAGCCTGACTGTTCCCTAATTTATGGGCTGGTGTTTCGTGGAATTGTGCCCGTACAAGATCAATATCTTTATAGATGAACACATGCTCCCAAGGAATAAATACATCATCAAAGACAACTAACGCATCACTCTCGTCAAATCGAGTAGAGAGCGGGTAATCAAAGGTACTAGGCTTGTTTGTAGCATAGCTTGGACGTGGATAAAGCTTTAATCCCTGTGCATTCACCGGCACTACAAAAGAAACAGCATAATTCTCATCACCTGGTCGAAGCGGTGTAATACAGCTGACAAACAAATAATTCGAGACGGCTGTGCCTGTTCCAAGCATTTGTGATCCTCTTATAACAATGCCATCTTCTCTTTCTTCAAAAACACCTGTGGCCAGGAATTTTTCCTCTTGTTCATGGGCTGCTTTACTGCGGTCAATTTGTGGAGGAATAATGACATAAGATAGATACAAATCATTATCTCTTGCATACTTGTAAAAATTTCGTGCGTTATCTTTTAGTTGCGGAAGTCCTCGTTCAAAAATTTCAGGCGCGCTTGCAAAACCAGCAAAGAAAGAAGCAACATGATCCGGAGACCGTCCAACAAAACCGTAAGTAGATTCTGCCCATGTTTGGATCGCTTGACGGCGGTCTCTTAATTCCTCTTTACTTTTTGGAATCATGTAAATTTTATTGGCAAGAGTTCCGTCTTCTGTTTGATAAATCATATTGTTTTTTTTATCTGAAGCAATATCATAAAGATTAGCAATCGTTTCGGTAATCCCCTTGAAGGCCGGATGTGTCGTGACATCATCAACTCTTTTTCCGTCAATATAGATATTTCGGTTGTCCTTGATAGACTCTAAATATTCTTTACCTGTTCTAACCACTAGGGTCATCCTCTCTATTAATAGATTTATAGACTAAAAACAGTTTCTTTGACTTCGTCATCCAGCTTTTTGATCAGTGATTCCTTGTAGGTTTTGATAAATTTCGGTTCTTGGGTAATTTTTGCGCCATAGAAGGTAATATCCCGCAAGTCCTCTACTTCGATTTCAATAATCGCCATCTTTAAGGTCAAATCCTGAGTCTTCTCCACTTTGACTTTCGAAGGACCCGACAACGAGTAAACGCTTTCACCTCCAACAAAACTTAATGTAATTTCACTATGATTTTGGACGGCTTCAACAATTTTTGATTTACAGTCTACAGCAAAGCGTACTGTCTTATTGTCGATGGCAAACACCCAGGAAAGGGCAGTTGAAATCACCTTGCCTAAACTTTTACTGTAAGTGTGGCATAAGATCAAGGTTTGCCCTTGCAGCAATTCTCCTATTTCTTGACTCATGGTTGATTCTACCGATTTCATGTTTTTCACCCTTTCTTGATTTAATAAAATATTCTATTTCTAGGGAAGGCCCTAAAAATTAATATCTAAGTCATTTAAAGTAGCTTTTGTATTATTTAAATGAGATAGAATAACTGCTTCGGCCGCCTTAGCACTTCTAGATTCCAAGGCATCGATAATTTCACTATGTTCTGCTATTACTTCTTTCATTCTTCCTTTTTGGCTGATTGCTTTAAGACCCATAAGCTGAGTAAGATTATGAAGATTTTGCAATACTTCTTCGATAATGCCATAGTTCGCTAGTCTTGTTAGTGATAAATGAAATTCATGGTCTAACTCAATGAATCGAATCGCATCGTCATTTTGCAAGGCTTCCTCTTGCTGTTCCACGATTCCCCTTAATATCTCTAGCTGTTCGGGAGATGTGATCAACTCGGTTAGTTTTTTCACCACTTCAGCTTCAATCGAACGACGCAGTAAAAAAATTTCATCCTGTTCTGCAGGTGTTATTTTTCTTACCGTTACTCCTTTCCGTGGAATTGCAACGAGTAATCCTTCTTTGACTAAATCTTGAAGAGCAGCTCTAACTGGCGTTCTGGAGGTATTTAATGTTTCTGCTAATTGTACCTCTGTATAGATGTCATCTGAGGAGATACCACCAAAAAGAATAGCCTGTTTAATTTGCTTATAAACCTTATCTTGTGTTGTAATCTCTTTCTTAATTGGTTTTAAGCTTACTCCCTTCATAACGTCTCCACCTTTTTATAATAATTGTGAAAATTTTGAATTGAACTTTATGTATACATAATACAAAACATCGTATCCGCAGGTCAACTACTTTCAAAAACTTTTTATACTTTTCTAAATATTCCAGTCAACTTATTTCAAAGATAGACACAAAAAAGGGGGGTGCCCCAAAAGTTATACTTTTGGGGCACCCCCCTTTCTATTCATTCATTTTAAGAATAATACCAAAGCAAAGATACAGCCCAATCCGGCGCCTTATTTAAACCGCTGTTTGCTCTGCATACTTTTTAAAATTATTTAGAATCGCCTGCCATCCTTGTTGCTGCATGTCAATGGAATTCTCAGTATCCGCATCAAACGATTCGACAACTTCAGTTGCGTCACCCTGACCCTTAAATGTAATAGTAACTTTTCTTCCATCTTCAAGGGAATATTCAATAAGCTCATGCACTTTCACTTCATCATAGACCCCTTCAAAATCGAAACCAAAACTTCCATCTTTAGCTTCCATTCTGGAAAGGAATTTCCCGCCTGCTCGTAAATCATTCTCAGCTCGAGGTGTGTGCCAGTCATCTGAAGCAGCGTTCCACTTCGTAATATGTGCTGGCTCTGTCCAGTATTCCCATACCTTTGCTACAGGTGCCTGAACGGTTGTTTCTACTGTAATCTTTTTAGATGTTTCCATTTTATTACCGCCTCTCTTAATGCGAAAAATTTAAGCGAGTATCCCACTAGGTGTCTGGATAAATTATAGATTATTTTGAATAGTTACGCTACTTTCATTCTGTCCCATTTATAAATTTTGTAATCCTGATTATGATTGATATTTCAAGGTGGGATTGAGGACTAATCCCTCTAGCTGCAACATTCGATTTGTCCTCAAGACACCGGATTGAGGACTAATCCCTCTAACTGCAACATTCGATTTGTCTTCAAGATACCGGGTTGAGGACAAATCCTCCTGGTAGAACGATATATTTGTCCTCAAGACTACGATTAAGAACGAATCCTTCTGGCAGCGCGCCAACTTAAAAAAAGGTATTTTCATTAAGCTCTCATTAATCCACGAGTGACCGCTCTTTCTTCTTTTATCAGCTTTCGGGCTCTCATCAACCCCATAAGTGACCGGCCTCTCTTTCAAAAACCCCATAAAGGACTATTTATCAAAACAAAAACAAAAAAAACCTTTGATCAATACGATCAAAGGCCAAAGGTGAACTTAGTGATAAGCTAAGTTCTATATTAGGAGGTCTAAACTCAGAAGAATTTAAACTTATTAATAATATAACACGGCTTGGATATTTATACAATACACCAAATATTTATGCAAACGCTATCTTCAAATTATTTCTCAATAACTTAATTCAAGAGTTTAGAGTTTATGTACACTTTAACTAATTATAACGTTCTGAAAAAATAAATATTTACAAAAATAGCCCCAATACCATATAATCCATATAAGATTACTTGGTTTTAAGGAGGATGTAATGTGAAAAAGTTAATTATTTTTTCAGTGATTGGGTTTTTGGCTCAGTTAGTTGATGGTTCTTTAGGAATGGGATTTGGTGCAACATCCTCCTCATTACTACTAATGTTTGGGTTAGCCCCCGCGGCTGCCTCAGCTTCGATTCATATGGCTGAAATTGTGACAACAGCTGCGTCTGGTGCATCACATATATGGTTTAAAAATGTAGATAAGGGAATTTTATTAAAATTAACAATCCCTGGTGCGATCAGTGCGTTTATAGGGGCAGCATTTTTAAGTAGTATACCTGGTGGAATAATTAAACCGTTTATCTCGGTCTTTTTAATATTTTTAGGAGTCTACATTCTAATTCGATTCCTATTTTTCAACCATGCATCATCTAAGAATCAAGGATCACCGATTTCAAAAAAGCTCCTAACTCCCCTTGGTATTGTTGGCGGCTTCTTTGATGCCGTTGGAGGCGGCGGATGGGGTCCAATCACCGCTCCCGTATTGATTGCAAGAAGAGGGATTTCCCCTAGAAAAGTGATTGGAACGGTAGATACAAGCGAATTTGCCATTGCGGTCTCAGCAACATTAGGATTCATACTGTTTCTAGGACTTGATCAGTTTCAATGGCAACTGGTTATAGCATTTATGATTGGCGGAGTAATTGCGGCACCTATAGCTGCTTGGCTGGTAAGAATCGTTCCTTCTTATATGTTAGGGGTGTTAGTGGGAGGATTCATTATCCTAACCAATTCAATGACGATTATTAAAACCGTCGCATTACCAGTTTCCCTGGCATCGCTAACTTACGGTCTCATTATCGTATTATGGATGGTGGCTATATTATATCAAGTAAAGAATCGAAAACGGTTTATAGCTGTGAATCAATGAGTATCCCCCTTAGCCATCGCTAAGGGTTTTTCTTTTTTGGGCTTGGAATACAAACCCCTTCCAAATCGAATAATATAGGCAAAAAACAATTTTTCGCTTTGAAACAATTGGCAGGGGTGCAGAATGAAAAAAATACTTTATAGTTTGTTGGCTGCTTTAGTACTTTTAACTGCCTGTAATGCAGAAGAACCAAATAATAACCGCCAGTCAGCAAATGTACCATTAACGAAAGAAGTGAAAGATACTCCAATAAAGGTGAATGACGGACAGACAACAAAAGATTCTGAAGAAAAGTTAAATGAACAATCTCAAGAAACTCAACCTCGAGAAATACCGCAGCCGCTAACAAAAGCCCAGGTGAAAGAAATAATCGACTTTTATGGTGCCGGTAAAGGTGATCAATTATCTAATTTTTCTTTTGTAAATGGTGAAATTAAAGCGACGGTTAACCTAGCTCCAAAAAAAATGTTCCCTGCTAAGGATATTGCTGTTAATAGATACAGCCAATTATCAGATGAATTATTAAAACATGAAGGTTGGAATATCTTAACGATTACATATCCTGCTGTCGGGACTATCAGCATGCATCGTAATGAAAAGGAAACAAATGATAAAGGTGATTATTTTCCGACGATGGTAATTAAAGAAAAATTAAAGTGATACAAAAGGTTGGCCAATAATTCTATCAAATCGACTTTCGTATATAGTACACAGTTTTGGTAGTGTTCAGTAGCCCTAATAAACTACCAGTACTCAAAACAATTTCTTATATTTATACATAAATTTCCACCAGTGCTTATTGCATATATGGTGCAGTTTAGGTGAAGAAGAATTGTAGTAAAATTTAATAAAATAGTTTGTACTTTTTTCCAAAAAAACCCTTATAATTGTTTTGTACAAGACATAATAGGGGTTTTCAACTATGAAAAAGCTTTTACTCTTTTCGATTTTATCATCAGTTATTGTTTTAGGGGCTTGTAATGAATACAAGGAAAAAGCCGAGGGTGAGGAAACTCCCAAATAAGAGGTAAATAATTTGGAGGATATTATGACTTTTGAAGAGTTAACTAAAAACAAACCTACAATAGAATGGAAACTAAGAATGGCTAAAGATGATGACCGATTTACTGAAGAAAATATAAATGCAACTAACGAGGTTCTCGAATCATACATCAATAGCCTAAAAGAGCTTAAGGATCCGAATGAGGAAAAAGTATTAGAATGTGTTAAAAAGGTAGTTATCAGTTTAAATGAACTAAATGATAATTATGATTACTTTATTGAAACAATAGAGAGAGAAGAACTATATGAGTTTATTACTGAAGCAGCACGGATTGCTGGCTTTGAATCTGAAGAAGACATAACTGAAGAATGGAGAGAATGGTAAACCTATTTGAACAAATAGGGTTTTCTTTTTAAAATTCTGGTTGCTGCGGCAACCTTTTTCTTTTTTTGCTTACGGTCATGTAAGTTGAAGAAAATTTTTTTATGAATTAATAAGAAACAAATGAGTTATGGTGAAGGAGTTTTATCTAATGCAGAATGTTAGATATTTAATCGAAACAAAGAAACCTGGTGTTGATGAATCGGATATAAAGTTGACAGAGGAAAAGTTAGGAGCGATTTTTCCTGAACACTACAGAGAACTTTTTAAGTTAGTAAATAATCCCGAAATCGGTGAATGGATTCTCTTTCCTATTAAAACCAAAAAAAATATTAAAAAGACTTGGGATGATGTTGTTAGACAAAATAAGGAAGTAAAAGATGAAAGAATGTCTGAAGACCTTATTACAATTGGTGATAATGGTTCGGGAGAGAAACTGTGCTTTAAAAAAACAAACGGGAAAATGGGCGATACCATTTATCTGTGGAATCACGAAACGACAGAATTGGATGAATATGCATCTAGTTTGGAGGAGTTTATTATTCTGATTTCTGATGAAGCTGATGACTTTAATGAAGATTAAATAAGCTCCAACAAGCTATTAATTCAATACATTAGAGGAATTATTGCCTTGATGTTTAACGGGGCAGTTAGCGGAAGAAGGAAATAAAAAATTTATTTAAAGGATTGAAATTGTTATTCCGCGTCAGAATAGTTAAACAACGATTCATTAATTGGGAGTTAGAAGATGAAAAATAAAAAAAGAAATAGAGACGGCTTTTTTAAAGATACCCTATTTGAATTTATATTTGAAGTGGTTTGGAACATCTTAATGTTTATACCAAGAATGATAATTCGCTTAATAGGGAACATTTGGTGAAGTAGTTAGTCAAATAGAGCTACCGGGGAGCGTCAATTAAACAACAAAAAATACTGGGTTACTTTTTAAATAGAGCTTACCGAATATAATTCTCATACGTACACAAATTTGTAACAACTTCCTAAAAACCACCATGTCCTTTTACCTTCTGGATTCCTATATAGAGGGTAGAAAGGGTGGTGCATTTTTATGAATTTAAAATCTGGCAAAGTTGAAGGGTTTGAACAATATTCGCAGTTTACGAGTCTTAAGGAGTTCAATACACATATCGAGATGTGGTTGGCGGTAAAGAAGGGGGATTTCTCTAAAGGGGAATTAGTCGCGTTCAAACGGCTGGTTCGTTTTTCTGCAAAAATTCCTGGGGTTTCGAATGCGAAGATCGGCACAATATTAAAAGCTATTAATGAAGAATATCAAGGAAACGGAATCTCCCGCTCAACATTTAAGCGGATGACCATGAAAGCGAAAGAATTAGGCATCCTTACCATCCATGAAACAGAACGAAAAAATGGCTCCCAGTCTAGCAACCTATACTATTTTAATCGTTTTCCTAAAAGTGAACCACCCAAAATGGAAAAATTGAACCACCTTAAAGAAATTAATAATCTTTTAAAAACTGAAAACCAAAAGAATAAAAAACGTAACGAAGCGCCGATTGAACTTGATCATACTTTTGTTAGTGATAAAGTTCCACAAACTTTCGTTCAACTGGTAAAGTACTTCTTTTCAGACGCAAAAACAATTGAGGAATATTGGCATATGGTTCAAATCGCTTCCTTTCGTTTTGAATGTGTCCAGGATACAGAGGCTGTTCTTGCTATTGCGATTCAATCCTTTAAGCAACTGATCCGCAAACTAAAATCTACCAAACAAGTAGCAAAGCCAATTGCCTTCTTTTATGGGATTTTAACCAATAAGTTGAAAGAATACTATTTAGAGAAGCTTGCTGAAGAAAAATCTGACAGCATTCCCTTTCAGATTGCGCTGCCAGGTGGAGAAGTCCTGAACTATGATTGGCTGCATGCTTAGATTAATTGACTCACAATAAATAAAAAGGGCGCCAGTCAGTTCGTTGTCACCGACTAACTGGACATGCCCCATGCCTACTTCATAACTAAACTCAAGGCAATGAATCTCTCTTTGCCATTAGCTTTAGCACTATGAGTTTCATTTGTATTATTGTGCATTCATCTCTGCACGATAATCATTTATAATCGCTTGTATCTTCGGATCTTCAGAAACGTTGGTAACATCGTAGAGGAATCCATCAGATTCTACTAATTTCATTTGACCGTCAACGACTTCAAAAGTCAAATCCAGGCGGCCCAGATAATTCTCTTGTTCTCCGCCAGCTTGAGTGATCGGCACCATCACCTCTCCGTTGAACTCGTATTCAGGCGTTTTGATGACCTTGTGTGTATCTGCGCCCAGTACCGCTGAAACTCCAGGAACCTTAGCCAAGTTGTGATCTTCCGGGTTTCCGGCATGAGAAAGGACAATGTTAATGTCCGACTTTGCACTTACTTCTGGCAGCAATGCTTCTAACGCTTCAACCGGTTCAATAAAATCGAGGTCTGCAACATCATTCCAACCGCGAATTTCCGGTTTCATTGAAGTAAGACCGATCAAACCGACTTGAATACCATTAAAAGTAAAACCCTTCCATGGCTTAACATTCTGTATGTACTTTCCTGTTTCCCTGTCAATGACATTACCAGTAACGATTGGGAAGTTCACGTTACGATGGTAATTCTTTAACTGATCATAAAGACTGTCCGGTGTTCCCTCTCCGGCAGGGTAAACGCGGAAGTCGTTGTTTCCGAGAACCATCGCATCATAGTCCATGGCTTTTAAAAGAGACGTCTCCAACTCACCTTGACCAGCCTGAAACTCGCCGCGCAGGAAGACATCCCCGCCATCGACGAGTAGTACATTCTCCTCGACATTGCGAACATTTTCTATGATGGTAGCATATTTCGCAATCGAATTGTGATGAACGGTTCCATCATCCAGTGTGAGGATGTCATCCAAATGTCCATGAAGGTCATTTGTCTGGAGGATAGTGAGTTCAAACTGATCTCCCTCCTTAAGCTTTCCCTCAGCACCTGCGGTTAAAGGTGTTGCGACCAAAGCAGCAGCCATTGCCAGTGAAAAACAGCTCGTCAATACATTCTTTCTCATTTTTTTCATAGACTCTCCTCCTATTTATTACTCTATTAAATAGTAAAACAGGAATGTAAAGTTATGATTAACTTCTCATTAAAATCACGATAAGAGGGTGAATTACCCATTTGCTTTATTTATGCTAGAAAGGACATAATTGTTCTTAGAGGATGTAGATTCAAGCATAAGATAATATAGAAGCCTTCTCTATTTAAATTAGAGAAGGCTTTTCCTTTAACATTATTCGATTGTTAGTATTCATTGTTAAAGGTGCGATTCATGCAACATCACAAGATAATTGGTTGTAATCCTGCATGTGTAAGAACGTATATGTCCGTCCTTTTAATCGCAAAAACAAAATGCACCAATAATGATTAATAAAATAAACAACACGATTATTATGATAAAACTATCGCAGCCACGTGTTTGAACACATGGAGACGCAAAGCCGTAATGCATTTGAGGCTGGGGAAGTACATTCGCCCCCATAGTATGTGATGGAATCATATTATCCATTGTAACACTTCCTTTCATTTGCATAGAGAGCTGGTGTGCCAACACTACATAATACACACGAAAAGGAAATTCGAGCCCGTCTACAAAAAAATTTTGGGTTAAATATTTTATGAACCCAAATTTCAACCATTTACTTCCATTACTTTTGCAGTCTATTTTAAAAAAACAAACCCATTAATACCCTCTTTTATTAAACCCTCTTTTCGACAATATTCTTCTCACTAAGGAGGATTAAAACCCAGTTTAACAGCCTTTAAATCATTTCCAATCAAACGTTTGATTAAAATTATTTTTTCTAACTAATCGTTTGATTAAAAGTGCGTCAAACCCTTATAAAATAGGATTTTCACCTGTTATTTAGAAATCTTATTGTCGAAGAATGGTCCTTTGTTTTGTACAGCTGTCACTAAAAAAAAGACCTTAGAAGAGATTTTGGTCGTTGCCAATAATAGAGTGACCGTAGCTTGGTTTGAATTGAGATCTTAGTCAATGCAGAAGCGTTGTAGTGACCGTAGTCCGGTATGAAAAGAGTTTTGGGTCAATCCAGAGGCGCTGTGTGACTGTAACCCGGCATGAAAAGAAATTTGGGTCAATCCAGAGGTGCTGGTGTGACCATATCCTGGCTTAAGGTTAAAGAACTAATAGACGGAGAATTTCCGGCTATTGAAATAAAGGGGGCTTAAGAAGCGATAATACCGTATATTATGTTCCTTTTTAAATAATTCATTTGCTTTATAAATCTTCGAGTATTACGACCATCTCGTTATAATTCTTGGATACGAAAGGAAATATCCAGTTATTACTTTTTAACGAATTAAGAAATGAACTTTTACATAATGTTAAAAAAAACGATTGGAGCTGGTTGCTTGAGCAAATCCATGCCAGAAAAACTATCTGTAGAATACCGGGATGGTATCACAGCTTTGGAACCTGTTTTTCCAAGACATTACACACTTACTCATTCTGATATAACTGGTGACCTATTTTTAACAATTGGAAAACAGTATGCCTGGGATAAAATTAACCCTATGAGAGATGAGGTATTAGGGGAATGGAAAACAAACGGAAATTGCTTTTATTACAATGTTTATTTATATATCGATCAAGGAGAATATAACGAAATGGTTTCAGCAAAACGCAATGAAATATTTAGACGTGAACTACCACTGGCATTAACAGCTATTGCGTATGGCGATAGATTTTTGTTCAACTCGTCCCCTTTCTTAAAACACGCCTCAATCATTGTAAACTTTATGTCCTCCTATCCTCAGTTTGCTAAATCGGAAAGTTGGGGAACTTTTCACCATTTTTCTATATAATCTTTCTTCTGTAACCCAGAGCTAAGTACAGTGTGTCCTAGAACGACTGCTTTAATAAAATTATTAAAAAAGCAAAAAACGGAAAGGTCTCAAAAATGCACAAAACCCCTCCCTCCTTCTAGCAAAATCATGTTCATACAAATAAAAAATGACAGCAATGAAGTATAAATAAAATGAATTAGCTATATGATATTTTTTTAACTCCCCATATGGAAAATCTAAGAAAACTGTTATTATTATGTTAAATAATGTGTAAATGTACCTAATTTGAACTTGTTATTTGCTAGTCATTTTTAAAAGAATCATAGATATCCAGGGGGAGAAAATGGAAAAGAAAGTATTTTTGTTCACTTTATTATTTGTGTTGTTATTCGGAACGTTTGCTTCAGCACATTCTGGGGGAACAGATTCTAGCGGTGGACACAATTGCAGCGACAAATCAAAAGCAAAAGGTCTATGCACAGGCTATCACTATCATAACGGAGGCGGCGGTTCAACAAGCACTGGTGGTTCAACAAGCAGCGGGGCTACCATCATTAATAGTGAAAAAGATTGTACAGATTTTGCTAGTTATGATGAAGTTGTTGCTTATTGGAATGAAAAGGGGTATTCAGCAACGAATGATCCAGAAAACTTGGACGGTTGGGGAAACGGTGTGGTTGATGATGGGATACCTTGTGAAGTCCCCAGCGGCTACGACCTCACGAAGATAAATAATAGTCCCGCACAGATTCAGCATAAACAAGAGGAACAAGATCTTGCAAGTGGAGAACAAGCAGGATATCCGAATGGTTTAAACGATGGATATCAAGAGATTACAAGTAATAATGTTGCTTCAACAGGTTCAGAAGCATATAAAGTTGGATATGCAACTGGTTATAATCGGGGATACGATGAAGGAAAAACGAAGATAACCGCCGAAAAAACAAAAGCTACCAGTGATGGGTATGCTCTTGGGCAAAAACAAGATACCATCGATATTCCGACGAGTTATATAAACCATACAGGATTAAAGCAATCTTTTGAAGCGGGTTTTAATAAAGCAGTTACGGAGCGAGTAGAAGTTAAGAAAAAAGAATACAAGGAATTAGGTTACACTGACGGAAAAAAGGATATGAGCAACGCTCCTAAAGACGTCGAGGAAGCGTATGTAACTGCATACCTGGAAGGATACAATACAGCCCAAGAAGAACTAAAGGACAAGTATTTAAAACAAGGGTATGAAGCTGCGTTTACCATATTAAAATATACGAAACCTACTATAGATAACGAAAAATTCATTGGTTGGTACAAGGAAGGTTTTGAATCCAATACAGAGGTTAAACAAATTGGTGATGCAGGACTGGCCTTAGGACAGGCAGGCGAATCCTATAAACTGCCTTCAAAGTACAAAAGCGGCGAAGTCATCTTTAAACATTTCTATGAACAAGGATTGAAGGAATACGAAGAGCAACAAAGCGATAATCAAAAAGCAGCTGTTGGTGGTATCGGGGCACTAGCATTCGTTTGGTTAGGCAGAAGATTTTATGTGGCGAAAAAAATGATAGGTTAACAGGGAGGATAGAAATGGGCATTTACCGGACCTTTAGTTATAAAGTAGAAGATTTAATCATTAAATTGCTTTCAAAAAAACAAGACTCTGAAATGATTAAGGAGAAAGTTGCCAACTACCGTAGAAAAAGTGAAGAAATACGCAATCAAAAGAAAATGAGTAAGAAACACAAGGCTGTTTAGTCGCTAATAAATAAGACAATGACGTATGCGATATTCATACGTCATTTCTTGTGTCATCTTGTTGGTTCTTAATGGGTAAATCCAGCCAACGAGGACATCTGACCTGTCCCCATGGCTCCCATGGCTCCTTTTTGCTATTGACATAAATGGAAGTAATTTGTTAAAGTTAGTCGAATTTATCATGAAAGGGACAAAGTCTATGACTAATCGCATAACTTGGATCGATGCCTGTAAAGGTATTGGGATTTTTTTAGTAATTATCGGACACACAACTTTAGTTAGTACTCCACGACTTCATATTTATTCTTTCCATATGCCATTGTTTTTCTTTTTATCTGGATTCTTATTTTCCTCTAAGAATAACTTTAAAGAATTTGTTTTTTCAAAAATAAAATCGCTATTAGTTCCTTATTTTGCTTTTGCAGTTATATCGTTTTTATTATTTTCTTATTACCAAAACCAGCCTATTGATATCAGTAAGTTTTTGTTTTCTACTATAGAATCGAAAAGGAATTTCATTTATTATAATGATCCTTTATGGTTTTTAACTTCTCTATTTCTTATAGAAATCATATTTTATCTTATTGTAAAATTTATAAAAAAGAAGTTTGCTATTTTACTAGTGGTTCTAATTGTTAGTTTCTTTGCTTTCTCTGAGCTACAAGCTACTAGCGGAGCCCGAATATTACCCTGGAGTTTAGATCAATCACTGTATTACCTTGTTTATTTCGGCATTGGGTATTTAATACGTTATATGCAATGGTTTGACAAGAATCTTAAAAAATCCTTAGTATTAATGGGTATTTCAAGTCTTTACATTTGGTTAGTTGTAGATTCCACTCTTTATCAAAAATTATGGCTGTCCTTACACTTACCTTCGGTTATTCAGGGATATTTAAGTGGCATTGTTTGGGCATCTTTGGCCATTTCTTTTGTGATTTATTTATCACAGTTTTTATCGTTCAGCCCTGTAATTAATTTTGTAGGGAAAAATTCACTTATTCTTATGGTGTTACATCTAAGTATGGCTATAAATATATTTAACACTCATTTCCGAGAAGGATTATATTTAGAACAACACCCTAATATACTAGCTTTATTTATTACATGTTTCGCCATTTTTATGTTAATCCCGGTAAGCTTCATCATTAATAATATTTTTCCTTTTTTGTTAGGGAAAAACTACAAGTGGAATTTATCAAAACTAATTAAAAAAGAAGTTAAACTTTCCTTCTCATTAAAAAAATAGCCCTTCTCAATCGAGAGGGGCTTTATTCTATCCTATAAAACCTAAGGAACTGGCTAAAAATAAACCTAATCTCCATTATTATCAGTCCTTCTTGTTCAAGGATAAATATCATCTTTTGAATATCGACTTACTTGATGTTCACTTTAGTATTTTTCGGAGAAATCAGTTCAGGTCCTACTCCATATAAGAAAACGAGCATACAATGGTGCCCGTCTTTTACCTAACGTCCGAGACACCTGACCTGTCCCCATGGTTCTCTTAAATAAACCGGCTCGATTCTACTTTTGTTTGACATTTGAACCAATCTCATTGAAATTAGGAATCCGTAACCCGTCTACTAGTTCTTCTACCGCTATAAACAGAGGCCGCTCACTACCGTGCGGGGTATCAGGATAATGGGTGGCAAGATAGGTTTTTCCGTCGAGACCGGTGAATAGACTTGAGTGTCCTGCGTTCCGGTCCATTAACAGCTTGTCTTCATGCTCCCATGGTCCTTCAATGCTTCCTGATTTGGAACGGGCAACTGCAACCGTATAACCCCCAAAACCTTTGTCCCCATAGTTTGGAACAGAGTAGCTGGACCAAAGCATCAGCAGGTCACCATTTTGCGCTTCATACATAAACGGCGCATCTGTCAGGAATCCTTCCTTTTCAATCCGCGGGTCTCCGAACAGCCGAATCCATCTCATTTCAGCTGCGTTTAAAATTTCAATCGGGTCACCATATGATTGCTTCAGATCGTGTGTCAGCCTAATCGCCTTGATCTTCCCCTCATATTCTTGGGTCCATTCATGGCAAAATACCATCCAGCGCTGTCCGTCCTTGTCTTCATAAAACGTTCCATCAAGGCATTCCCAGCCAGCAGGTGTCACCGCACCGTTACTGTGCGGGACATAAGGCCCCGCAGGATGGTCTGCTACCAGAATACCAGTCCCGCGGTGTTCGCCAATCCCGCCTTTAAACGTCGCAAACATATAAAATCGACCATCAACAGAAAATACCTCTGGAGCCCAGTAATGGCGTACACCCCAAAATCCGTACGGGGGTTCAAAGGCAATATAAGGACCTTCCCATGTTTCTAAGTCTTGGCTCACATACACTTCAAAAACGGGATCTTTGTCTCCGCAGCCATCCGCGAACGTAGTCCCAAACAAGTAATACTTATTTTCCTCAACATACGGGAATACGAACGGATCCCTCATGTGAATGTTTTCCCGGCTAACCTTCTGAACGGAACGGAAACCTTTTTTCATTTTTTAGCCCTCCACAATTTCTGAATGCCACTTGTTATTAATGTTGCGTATTTCTTCCAGTTCACATTTTGGTTTGCGGTCATAGGTAAGTAAGCCATTAATCTCCTGTTCAACGTCGGTTAGTTGGGTATAGCAGTACCCATGCAGCGCTTTTGATGCGTAGACCGCTTCCATAATTCGCTTATAATCCGCTACGAATTCATCTGCACCGCTGACAGAAGTATAACCCCAGCCCGCATCTTCACCGACTTTAAATCCAATTCCGCCAAATTCAGTCAGAAGAATCGGCTCTCCCTGATGGGCAAAGCCATTGGCATAAATCTTACGTTTAGCTGGCTGCGATTGTAGAAGCTGCTCCTTGGTAGAAATGGATTGTTTATACTGTTCATATTTCGCTTTTTCATTATCATTGCCATGATTATAATTGTGTATCGCACAAATATCCGACACAGTCAGCTCCCATCCATCATTGGAAATGACTAGACGTGTGGAATCAAGCGATTTAACCAGGTGGTACATCGCCAGCGAATGATTTTGTTGCTGCTTGTCACCGCGCACATTTGGGATACCCCAGCTTTCATTAAGCGGTACCCATGCAACAATCGAAGGATGATTGTAATCACGCTCGATAATTTCAATCCATTCTCTTGTCAGGCGGCCAGCTGCTTTATCGTTAAAAGAAGGCGAAGCGGCGCATTCTCCCCAGACAAGGAAGCCAAGCTGGTCAGCCCAATACAAGAATCTTGGGTCCTCCACTTTTTGGTGCTTCCGGCAGCCATTAAAGCCCATTTCCTTTGCAAGCTCGATATCAAGCTTTAACGCATCGTCACTTGGTGCTGTCAACAAGCCCTCTGGCCAGTATCCTTGATCAAGCACAAGCTTTTGATAGTATGGCTTATTGTTTAAGTATACCATTCCATCTTCGGTATGGACTTTCCTCATCCCGAAGTATCCTTCAATTTCATCAAGAACGGAGCTGTTTTCTGTTATCGTCAATGTAACGTCAAACAAATTCGGATTCTCCGGTGTCCAACACCAGCCATCGTGGTGAAAATGAGTTCGGAAAATCTTATTTTGAAAGAGATTAATACTACGCTGAGTATTACGGTCAAACAGATGAATGACATCCTTGGCCACAGACTCCCCTTTAAATGAAATTTCCACTTCCACCTGTTTGCCAGCGATCTCTCCTTCTACCTCTACTTCAAGATGAACATCACCATGATCGACATCAGGGGTGAATTTAACTTTTGAAAAATGAACAGGGTTGACTGCTTCCATCCAGACGGTTTGCCAGATCCCAGTTGTTCGTGTATACCAAATCGAATCGGACTTTTCAATCCAGTATTGCTTTCCTCTTGGAATGGTTTCATCCGTTGAGGGATCTTCTACTCTGACCACAACACTCTCCTTCCCCCAAGTTAAATAATGGGTAACATCGAAAGAGAAGGACACATTTCCCCCTTCATGAAAGCCGACAAGCTGTTCATTAACATACACCCACGCACGGTAATCAACCGCTCCAAAGTGAAGGATGACCTGTTGTCCTTTCCAATCAGACGGAACACTCAACTCGCGGCGATACCAAACATAGTCATGAAAGCTATGGTCCTCAATACCACTCAGTTTTGTTTGATAGGCAAATGGAACATTGATTTCTTTTGTAAAAACTTCCGACTTCGTCTGCCATGCTTCTTTTAAACCAATATTTTGATCGTCGAAGGCAAACTGCCAGGTTCCATTCAAATTCAACCATTTATCTCGTTTTAACTGTGGTCTCGGATATTCTTGACGCAACATATCTTTAGTCTCCTTTAGTAACAGCTTGATTCATTTAGAAAAATACTTATTTAATTCCTGAGTTCGTTACACTTTTTACAAAATATTTGTTAGCCACTAGGAAAACAACGATTGCCGGGATGGTTGCAACTACGGTGGCAGCCATCATTCCAGCGGGGTTAACGAAATTCGAGCCTTGGATTAACGTAGCAATTCCGAGCGTCATCGTTTTCATTTCGTTGGAGTTAATCACGAGTGACGGCCATAGGTAGTCATTATAAATCCCCATAAATGTGATAACACCGAGCGTTACCGCGACCGGCTTAATCGCAGGGAATATGACATGGCGCAGAATCTGCATTTGTGAAGCACCATCAAGATAGGCTGCTTCTTCCAGGTCCTTCGGAAAGCTAATAAGAAAGTTATAGATCAGGAAGACACCCATGGTACTTGCTGTATATGGCAGCACGAGCGGGATAAAAGTATCCAGCAAATTAAAGCTTTTAAATAAATAGAACGCCGGGAAAAGGGTTACGATGCCCGGAACGGTCAAGGCAATAATAATAATTCCGATGATGATTTTTTTACCTGGTACATTTAGGCGCGCCAATGAGTATGCCGCAAGTATATCAATAGCAACAACAAGAATGGTTCCGACAATCGTAATAACAGCGGTGTTAAAAACCCAGAGAAGGATTGGTGCATCACTTGTCGGCGATAAAATATCTATATAGTTTTGCAGGGTCCAAACTTTTGGCAGGATGGCCGAACTGGACATCGATTCACTTAAGGTTTTAAAGGAAGTGAACACCATCCAGACGAGCGGTAAAAGAAATAAAATGGCAATCAGAACGGCCAGTGTAACAATAATGATGTTTTTTTGCTTTCGTCTCATGTTAATTCACTTCCTTTTTGCGGTAAGACATGAAGTATTGGGAAGCTGTCACGAGCAGCATGATAATCCCCATCATAATGGCCATCGAAGAACCAACACCAAGCTGATTCATGCCAAAAACGGTATTCTGGATGCTCATTGTCAAACTTGTGGTCGACTGCTCCGGCCCGCCTGCTGTGATGAGCTTTGATTGCCCGTACAAGTTAAAGGACGCAATGACAGTCATAATAATGATAAAGAAAGCGACATTTTTAATCTGAGGCAATGTGATATAAATAAATTTCTTGAATCCATTGGCCCCATCTAGGTCAGCCGCTTCGTAAAGACTTGGATCCACTTCATCAAGACCATTGATGAACAACATCATATTGAATCCAATTGTCCACCAAACGGTAGCAATAAGGACGGACACCCAAGCATACGGCTGTTCACTAAGCCAATTAATCGGCTTATCCAAGATTCCAATGCTTAGAAAAAGATTATTGATAAAACCGCCATTCTCATTAAAGAGCCATAAAAAGATAGCCGATACAGCGGTAACAGAAATCGAATAAGAAACAAAGTAAATGGTCCGGAAAACCGGCTTAAGCTTTGCTGGCAGTTGATCAAGAAGGAGCGCAAGACCTAAAGCAATGATCACTAACGGAGGAACGCTGATAACGACGAATACTAACGTATTTTTCAAGGCCAGCATAAATGCTTCATTATAGAGAGAGCCGGGGGTTAAAATATCAATATAGTTTTGCAGCCCGATAAAACCATTATTACCGGAAGAAAGATTCCATTTGTGAAGACTAACCCATACCCCTAAGAGCATCGGTGCCAGCCAGAATAGAATAAAGCAAAGTATAAATGGGGAAACCATTAGGATTGCCCATGTTTTTGTCGAAGTTCCTTTGTGCATTTTATACACCCTCCACTAAGCAGGGAACGATTGCTCACCCTTAGCTGATTTAGAGTTTCTTAGCATGAATGGCGCAGGAATTCCCACGCCACTCTGCCTTTCACATGATTATTTCGGTTGAGTCTCAGCAATTTGCTGGGCTTTCTTTGTTGCAGACTGAAGTTCTTTCATTAATTGTTCTTTTGTCAAGTTTTCGGTTGTTACAAGCTTGCTAAAGACTTTTTCATTCATATAACGGATTTGTTCACCAAACTGATACACTTGAGGAGGAGCGACATACGAATCAAACTGTAAAGAGTTTTGGTATGCGATTTGATACTTGTCTTTCTCAGCTGTCACTTTTTCAATTGTTTTCAAGTGAACAGGAGCTTGTCCTCCGTCAGCCCAGTTGATCAGATTTTCAGGTGTGTACATATATTTAACAAACTCTGCAATACCTTCTTTGACTTCCTCATCTTTTACACTTGCAGAAACAGCAAGCATGTGGGCATTACCATAAGCAGCAGGCTGTTTACCGATCTGAGGAATAGGTGCAACCCCAAGGTTATCACCAAACTTTTCTTTCGCTGCCCCATAGAACCAAGGACCTGTAAGCGCAACAGCTGATTGAACTGCTTTTCCTGATTCTGCTTCTTTCATAAAGGTTTTAAATTCTCCATCAAGACCTAAGCCTGCTGGAGAAACTTTATCTTTCCAAACCATGTCGTGGAAGGTCATCAGCGCATCAGCAAATTCAGGCTGTGCAAAGTTCAAGGCATCTCCATCCTTCAGTTCTACACCATTCTGTGCAGCAATCATCAGCATGTAAAACTCCACAAGACCTGATGATGGAACTCCCATTGCATATAAATCCTTGTTTGTTGCTTGAAGTTCATTATTTAGCTTCAAGATATCCTCATATGTTTTTGGAGCGTCTTTTACAAATTCTTTGTTATAGAACATGGTTAATGGGTGAATATCTATCGGGAATCCGTATAACTTATCATCTAGTTTTGCAAGGTCCATTCCAGCTTTGTGGAAATCAGATTCTTTCAGACCTGCTTTTTCGTATAGAGAACCAACATCCTGTATCATTCCATCAAGACGGTACGTTTCCAGGTTATTCCCATGAATGACAACTAGGTCATAGTCACCGGATTTGTATTTTGTATAGTGCTCTTTTTCTTGGCTTTCGACGATTTCATACTTATCCTGAGATGCATTGAAGCCATCTGTGATTTTTTTCATGTATGCCCCGTCGCCGCCAGTGAAACCGTTGATAAATGAGATTTGAATTTTTCCATCTTTTGACTTTGAGGACGTATTATTACCGCCAGAGCAAGCGCCTAAAACTAGGACACTAGCAATTAATAAAACTAGCCATTTAAAAGATTTCATTCTGTCTTTCCTCCTAGGAAATTATTCTTTTATAAAACGCTTTCAACTTCTGAAACCATTATTACATAATTTATTATAATAAATCAACTATTTTTATAATAATATTTTATGTTATAAAAAAAGACTGATTGGATATAGTTCCAATCAGTCTTTTCTGGCAGCGGATTATTCCCCTGCAGCATATTGAATTTTCATGATCAATCCTTGTTCATAGTTTCCGAACTTCGAGCCAAATATATTGATTCCGCCCGGATTTTTGGCGTCTTTTTTGACTCCAAGCTGCAGCGAAATATAAGGCTTTTCTTGTAGTTTTAAATCCTCAATCGTCACAGAAGAAATTTTCATACCATCAATAAAACTGCCTTCATGGTTTATTTTCCAATATTTCAATAAACCATACTGAGTATTGTGAGTTTCCCACCAGGCTGGAGTTAAAAATCCCCTCTCTCCCCCAAAGTCCCCAGGACTCGTCCAATAACCAATTTCCTTCCCGTTAATCCAACAGGTGATATCAGAGGGCCAGTCTAAATTATGATAAGGAGCTTCCGAACATAATTCAATAGAGAAACTCAGCTCATCAACCCTTGCCCCGTAAGGAATTCTGTTCGGGAAGTGGTACTCAATGTAACCGGAACGAAACCAAATCAGCTGGGCATTTTTCCGTTCTGGCTCGTAAAAGGAACGGGGATCATCAAGGATATGGATAATCCCCGTTTCACTGAGCAGGCCGCAGGTCGATTCAATTTCACACTGCACATATTCGCCAATCTCAAGCTCGAAGGTTAACACATCTTCCTTCGCACCCTCTTTTTCCTCAAGGTCAATAATGATTCGGTCATAGCGCTTAGAACTCACTTTCTGATTCCCTCGGCCAGGAACAATCTCTGTAGTGATCAAACCTGTTTCCTCCAACTTCCGTACATTCACTGCCGTCGAAGAGAACGGGATGTTCAACAACTCAGAAAGCTCATTCACATTTTTAGGACCGCCTGTTAAGGATCTGATTATTTCCATCCGGTGTTCATTCGCAAGCGCTTTACAAATCTCAATCGCTTCTTGTAATGTTAACTGTAATGTTCGCACATCGATCTCCCTTTTATTACACTATTATATATAATAAAATACAGGAAAATGCATTTTTCTGCAACTTTTATTGTAAAAAAGTGTTTCCATGGGTTTCTTTGGGGACGGTTCTCATGGTTTTTTTATGTTTAAATTTGACAAAAAAGCCAACAGAACCGTCCCCATTGACTTGACTTAGGCTATGCTTAAAAAGTAAGTTCCTTCATATAAACCGCAGTTTGTGAATGGGGGCTCATTCCCACTTGTTGGTATAAGCGGTTGGCATTGGTTAGGCTATCAGAATCTACATATAAAAGAATCGTTTTTTGATTACGTTGGTATGCGGCGCTAAATGCATGAAGCAGTAGCGCCTTCCCGATTCCATGTTTTCGATAATTACGTTTAACGCCTAGTAAATCAATAAATAATCCATCATCCTGCATTCTGCACATGAGGAATCCTACTGCTTTAGAATCCTCCCATACTAGAAACCAAAGACTTGGATCGTACCCGTCTCCCCTTTTTTGAGAAATCCATGTGGAGTAGTCCTTCTTGGTATAACCCCATGAATCCCGGAAGGTTTCATCGTATAGTGAGAATAGGGTTTCTTCATCATGATCGGGTTGAAAAGGCCGTATTGTCATCCCCTGTAATTGAGGCTGGTCTGGCTGCTCTTCTAACTTAATTTTCATCCGTTCATATAGCCTGCTGAATTGGTATCCCCTCTTCTCAATCAAGTTTCTAGCTCCACTATTGGTAAAAGCAATTTGGTTCATTAACCTTTGCTCTTCCTTTTTCCCTTTAGCTAGAACATAGGCTCGCTCCTCAACTTTCGTAAGCAATAAGGAACCAATACCTTGATTTTTATGCTGTGGGTGGACAAACACACACGTATCCATTCTATTTAAACCGGTTACCTCAACAAAACCATACCCAATGATTCGTCCTTCGCAGAAACGGCAATCCATGCATCACTGTCAATTGGAATAGTTCTCCACATATCCAGTACATCCGATAACGTAATATCCGGTTCACCAATATCCTCAATATCACATAATGCTACCAAATCCGAAATGGCTTGCGCGTCATCTACTGTCGGATGTTTTATCGTAAACTTCTCTCTTTCTTTTACCATTTAAACCTCTCCCCTTGACTAATCTGTTCAAACCTTAATTAGAATCCACTTCGATATATATGGATTTTCCTATGAAAATATCCCTTGGCAAAATCTATTATAAAAAAATATGAATTCTTTAAACACCTCATAGGTAAAAACTGTTACCGACATTTTTCAAAAAAGTTCGGTACACAAAACAGGGATAATTTATTTTTTGGTATTGCGTTTGCACTGGTAACCTTTCTCCATGTGGTTATTGTTGAGCTTGCTCCCATATCTAGAAGTTATAAAAATAAACTAGTAAAAGGGCTTGGATCTCAGTATCCAAGCCCTTTCTATTTATTCATTTGGCTATGTTATATGATTGTTGAGTTCATTGTGCTTGATAAATAATCGGAAAAATTCCACTAAATTGGGAAATACCCATATTCCCTAAAAAACAAAGGGGATTTTTTCCAGTTATATGATCCAAATCTTTGGATTTTGGCTTAATTTGAGCAGTTAACCGGAATATCTCCGTTTATATCTGCTTCTTAAGCTTACCCTGTTTACATTAACCGGAAATTCTCCGCCTATGAATGAATTCTTACACCTGCACGAAAATCAACAATAAATAATAACAGAGCCATTCATTATTTGTTGCTTTATTTATCGTGCTGTTTCCTCTGCATACTTTTTGAAATTATTTAGAATAGCCTGCCATCCTTGTTGTTGTAACTCAATGGAATTTTCAGTTTCTGCATCAAACGTTTCGATGACATTGGTTACGTTATCTTGACCTCTAAACGTAATCGTCACTTTTCTTCCATCTTCCAGTGAATACGCAATAAGCTCATGTAATCTCACTTCGTCATAGACTCCTCCAAAATCAAAACCAAAACTGCCATCTTTGGCTTCCATTCTGGAAAGGAATTTCCCGCCTGCCCTTAAATCATTCTCAGCATGGGGTGTATGCCAATCCTCTGAAGCTGTGTTCCACTTCGTGATATGAGATGGCTCAGTCCAATATTCCCATACCTTTTCAACGGGTGCTTGAACAATTGTTTCAACTGTAATCTTTTTAAATGCTTCCATTCCTTTACCGCCTCTCTTAATACAACTATTTAAAGCGAGTATCCCCATAGATGCCTGGATAAATTATAGATTATTTCGAATAGTTACGCTACTTACATTCTATCCATTTAATCGTAAATTTAATTTCTAAATATTCAAAGTTTTATGGTAAAATTATACTAAAGTAGGCACAATAAAGCTCCATTTCGAGTCAGGTTCATTTTTCACTGCTATTCTTTGTGCAAAAGGACTTTTAAAAACAATCCCTTTATCTAGTTTTTCCCCTAGTATGTTCGTTCTATTTGTCATAATGATTAACGTTTTGTAACTTTGGTACATAGACAGAAGGTTTCTAAAGTGAAACACAATGCATTAGCTGAACTAACGTTTTAATCATTCAAAGGGAGTTGATCTATCTGAATTTTAAATCCATCCTTTGTTTCTTTCGCAGACGACATAAGTACAGTTATTACACAAGTAAATGCATCAGATGTGGAAAGAGTAGTAAATCTATGTAAAAAGAGCCCTTTGGCTCTTTTTTTGCTGCATCATTCTAATATCCTAATAAACTGTTAGTCATCTCGACAATTTTTTTACTACCAATAACCGGAAAACGCAGTATGAACAACACTTATCGTGAATCTAATCAAACGATTGTTTAAACAGCGCCTGAACCCCTATGATTGTTGAGTTTCTGCATGAAACAAGGAGTAAAATTTGTCTTATACCGCGGTTTCAAAATGGGGAAATCTGAAAAAAAACCGCCAGAACCGTCCCCAAGATTCACCCATGATTACGAAGCTGGAATACGTATCATAACGGTAGTACCCCGACCTATAGAGGATTGGAAGTCAATTGTCCCATTAAATTTTTCCACAATGTTAAAGCAAATCATCATTCCTAATCCGGTTCCTTTACTTTTTAATGAATAAAAAGGAGTACCTAAAAATGCAACTTCTGCTTCTGACATTCCTCTCCCATAATCAATTACTTGAATCACAACAAAATCTTTCTCCCTTCCAGCTGTCACAAAAACTGGATCACCAAAATGGGAAGCCTCGATTGCGTTTTTAATAAGATTGATGAGTAATTGTTTAAACTCTATGGTATTAGCCGAGATCATACAATCTTCCGTTACGTTTAGTTCTATCCGATTATCATGTAAAAGTCCATATGAATGAAGCAAATCGGTTACACTCCGGAGAACAAGCTTCACATCGACATTTTCAGTTACATTCTCTTTATCTGGTTTCGCAACCGATAAAAATTGTGAAATAACCTCTTCAGCCGTATTTAATTCATCTATCATCAGAGTAAAATGCCCTTTTTGAATATGGCTAAAGGAAGAATCCTTCTCATATACCTGCAAGAACCCTTTCACAACGGTAAGAGGATTTCTAATTTCATGTGCAACCGCAGCTGCAAGCTGACCGGTTGTCTTCAATCGCTCAGAATGTTGGATTTGTTCATAATAGATTTGTAGTTTCTTAATCCTTCCATTTGTTAAATAAAAAATAAAGTAGACAATAATTTGACTCGCAACAAAGTTAAAGAAATTTCCTATTAGGTCCTCTTCTATAAAGGGGTATTGCAGTCCATCAGTCAACACAATATATCCAAATATAATGATTATTGATATACCGTTTAAGAACAAGGAAAAATAAAAAAGCTTTGAATCAAAATAAAGAATAGAAAGTGCTGGGAGAAAACATAAAAATACAAAAGTGGAAGATGTTTCAGGATAAAAAAGGAATAGCGTATAAAAGTAAACGGATGCAACAATTATAATGGTCAATCTTAGAACCGCAGTACCATTCTTAGGATAAAGCAGTAAACATATAGACAGGATGAACACTAGTATCAAGTGGGCTATGTAAACAACTCCAAATTCTCCAAAACGTGGATTATCAATAAACAAACCAGATATCATAATAGCGATTACTATCCATACAACAATATAATAGATTTTTTCATTTAGGTTATTCGTAATCTCTTTCATACAAACCCCTTTTATAAAAGTCTAAAATGTACACTCTAAAATATACCATTTTTAGATATAAAAAGGGAATGCCAAAGGGAGGTTCTGATCGATGTCATTACGGGTAAACCTGGTCAAAAAAAGCCACCTAAACCATGGTACTGATTAGGTTCCTAACAACCTATTAAAATAGTTCTTTAAATCAATCTTTTTCACTTAAAAGTAGTAAAAAGAAGTCGAAATGTGAATAGGGAATGAGATACCTTGTGTAATGGCAGCGGAGATTACGTTTCTTTGAGAATCATGGAATGAATAGGGCGATTGTTTCAGGAAAGCAGGGCTTGTGCGGGAAATGGGGTTGAAGAAGGAGAATATAGTAATAGCTGCGTGATTTGATCTTAATAAAAACCCTTCTATTCCATTTTTAATGAAGGCCACAAAGCCCTTAGGTGTTTCCATAAAATACTTACCGGAATCGACCAAGGAAAAATTCAATTAGACAATTATGAAAAAGAGATACTGGATACAGAGTTGAAGAATATCATTGAAAATGCTGTGAATGATGGAATAGATAAAAGACGATTTTAAAGAATATATAAACTATATCAAATTTAAAATTTGGGAGAAAAATCAACTATAGAACTATACGTTTCTATCATTTGACAGTATTTTCAAATTACTGTCGAACTTTTTGTCACGGTTTTTGTTCGTATATTGATACGCTTATAGTACGATTGTAATAATAAATAAGACTAACAATCTAGTTCTCGGTTGATGAGAAGCAGAATAATATGATTAAATTTCACTTCTAGTGTTAGGAATATTGTGCATTTTTTGGAGGGTAAATTTGATGACTATTACGCTGGATAAAGAATGGGTCGCTCTTATTAAGAAGGCTTTAGAGTTAGGAATATCCGTTGAAGAAATTAGGGATTTTTTGAGAAACAACCAAGTATCGGAGTAACATCGATTTGGGGCTTAACAGCAATCTTTGCTATGGAAGAGCTAGGGTTCAGAAATACTTCAATTAAGCATTGAGAACTTACAAAGAACCCGCTATCCATTAGGATGCAGGTTCTTTGTTAGGGTGTTGCCTCCCTTGATATACTATTTATTGTAAAATATAAAATTACTTTGATTGACTATTCTTTTTCTACTATTAATTTTTCGATAGCATAAGCTACCCCATGTTCATTATTGGATAATGTATGGAACTGAGCCGCTTCTTTCACAACAGATTCAGGATTGGCCATTGCCACTCCACAGCCAGCATACTCAATCATACTTAAATCATTTTCGCCGTCCCCGATGCAAATGACTTCTTCCTGCTTAATACTAAGTTTTTCGCCGATTTGTCTGACTGCATTTCCTTTGCTGACACATGGGTCAAGGATTTCTAAAAAAACGGAGTACTTTTAACGAACGTATATTTTCCCCAGAATGATTCAGATATGTTAGCAAAAATCGTATTCAAACGTTCCGGTTCATCAATAAACATTACTGGTCACATCCTTGTGTTTAGGATCTTCAACAACTTCGGGTTGACAGGGCAACGTATTCACTTTGAACAATGAGAACCCCTCTCATTTACCACTTCTGTTTTTTTCCTCCACTTTCATTCAATGCGGACCACTCGCTTTACTCGATTCTTACGGTCAACGAGAACAGCACTATATGACTTTACTCGCTTCTGTTTTTTACTTCTAGTTCCCAGGAGTTTATTCCCAAAAATCACTAGTTATTTTTTCGTAAAAAAAACAATCGACATTAATTCACAGCAATATACACTTTATACTATTTTCTAACAATATTTTGATGTTTTTTAGCTTGTTCGAAGTGACAAATCAACTATCCTAAAATTGGATATATAAACCAGGTAATTCCTATCATCTTTATGAATACGTTTACAATTTTGAAATCACAACATTTTCCAATTGCTTATAGTTAAAAAATTCTTATCTCTTCTTAATTTTTAGACAATTACAAACTTCTACAGTATCCCTTTAATACATCATATATACTATGAAATGAGATAAAAAATAAAAATAAATAACTATTAAACAGTAAAGGGCAAAACTATTGAAAAATAGGGACGTAAAGTCACAGGTCTAAAGTTATTTTTTTGCTATGATGGCTGGACTGCCTGAAATAAAATGTTGTATTTTGGAGGAAAAACGATGAATAAGATGAGAAAAGTAGATGAACTGTTGGTCAAGAGTGGGTAGATTTAATTTTAGAAGCATTAGAAATGGGAATCACAGAGGAAGAAATTAAAAGCTTCTTTGTAGAGAAGAGAAAAGAATCAAGTAATTGGATTTGAACAATTAGACTCGTTTCCGTCACCCTTCAACTTATGCTATAATCGATTATGGAGGGAGTGACAAAACATGATTGGTGAACGCATTAAATCATATCGAATGCAAAGGAAGCTCTCATTATCCGAACTAGCTGAACGAGCAGGAGTTGCAAAATCATATATAAGCTCTATTGAACGTAACCTACAAGCAAATCCTTCGATTCAATTCCTTGAAAAAATCTCCTCCGTTCTAGGAGTATCAGTGAATACTTTACTTAACGATGAGGATAACGAAGCTAGTCAGAACGTCCTTGACACTGAATGGTCAAAACTAGTTCTAGAAGCTATGAATTCAGGTGTCTCAAAAAATCATTCCGAGAATTTTTAGATTTTAATAAGTGGAAAATAGAAAATGAGAATAAATAAGAGAGCGTTTATTGGTGACCTGAAAGTCATCCATAAACGCTTTTTGTGTTTGAATCCTATCACCGACTTATATTATGTCTAACGTCTTTCTTCTACTAGGTATAGAATTAATCCACTCAGCTACTTCCTCCAAATCCATTTCTAGGTATTTATAACCCTATTTCCTACCTTTGACTTTTTTTTCTCAGCTACCTTTGAATCATTGTGCTCCCTTTCATTCCTCCTACTAGAAAAAATTTGATATAAGTATCATAGCTTGCCTGGAAAATATATTGGCAAAAAGTGTTTAATCTTATCTAACAGAATCTGTTGATAGTCTGACAATTAATGACAAAATATTTAAAATTTTTACAATAAATGTGTGTTTTAATTAAGTCTTATTTGTACTTTTTAATAAACTATTATGTAATACAATAAATCAATTACTGGGGAGTGATTAAAATAGTTAATCTTTCAGATTATTCTTCCTATAAAATTGGGTCGGATTGGATTCCTGCATTTAACCAAGCATTTAGGGATTTAACAGCGAGCGGAGGCGGAATCTTACAAATTCCAGCAGGATTACATTACATCAATTCTACTATAAACATTCCGTCAAATGTCCACATTATAGGAGCAGGTGCAGGTGTTTCGACTATTAGACTATCCAATGGTGCTAATACAGATATGGTTAACTTTAATATAAGTGATAATTGTGGAATTGCCGACCTCACCTTAAGAGGGAATTGCTTCGATCCCACACCTTCTGTTGATAAGAACGGTCTTGTCATTGGTAGACCCGGTCTTAATTCGGCCACTAACGAGGGGTCAATGGATAATATTAGCATCCAAAATATTGAAATTAGGGACATAGGAGGAAATGGATTCCGCTGTTACCGCAATACATGGATCTATTCTATCTCGAGGGTCACCATTCAATTCTGTACGGGTTACGGTGCTTGGATCGAATCAACGGATAATATGTATGATACTTTTGATATTACTGGCAATGGTAAAGCAGGACTTTATGTAACAGGAAGTAATAACAGATTTTCAAATATGAAAATCATCTTCAATGGCCGCGGCGTGAAGAAAGCAGATGGGAAATTCTACGGCAATGGTACGGACTTGAACTCTGCAGGTACCTATTGTACGGGTACTAGAAATGGATTTGTGAATATTGACTCACAGGAAAACTATGGACATGGTTTTGTCTTCGATGGAGCGAAAGATACAGATTTACTTGGTTGTTTAGCGGATAAAAATGGATACTCTGTACTTGCTCCTGATGGATCTAGCCTAAAATCTGCAGCAACGGCAGTCGGTTTTTATTTTATCAATTCTAGTGCCAGAATCACAGGTATTGTGAAAGCCACTAACTTTAACACAAATCTTGTCTCACAATTATGCGGATATTATATCGACCATACTTGTACAAGCATCTCATTGGATTATGAGCAAGATGCGACGCAAGGTCTAAGTACAAATCTTTCTTACACCTCTCAAGTAACAACTGCAAGTATGAAAGCAACTATTTATGCAATTGCACAATATAATAATTTTCTAACGTCAGGAAACACATTGACCAATAAGATAACTGCTTATAACAGTACTAATTTTCAGTTAGGCAAAAACTTCATTAGTTCCTATACAGTAACAGGAAATAGAATTTATGCAACTACGAACTGGGCAGCAACACCTAGAATGGGCACACTTAGTAATTTATCTGTATCACAGAATCGTGTATATTTAGTTAGAGTCAAAGTGAAACCAACTGTAGATAATTATTTCCTTCGTTTTAAAGCTTTTTATGATGAAGGGTCCTTTGACCAGATTAGACAAATAGATGCTCGATATAACAGTAGTGCCTACACGGACATTTCATTTGTATTTAAAGCAGATCGAACAAGCAGTAAAGTCGCTTTTTATGTGCAAGATCAAGTCGGGACAAACAATGCAAAGCAATACCCCTTCTATGCAGCGGAATTTGCACTGATTGACATCACAGATATGATGAAGCAAGAATATTTACCAAAATCATTGGACATGGCAGTGAGTAAAAACTACTTTGTTGGTTCAAGGACATTTTTGTAAATAGAACAGTAGGGAGAACAAATAAAGCGTTTATTGATGACCTAATTTGTCATCAATGAACGCTTTTGTCAATTAGAAAATAGCCTCTATATACTCTCTGTACCATAATTGAAACACATAAAAGCTCCATATAACTCGATCTTCTAAGCCGTTAGTTTTATTGTCATAAAGCTTCGTTATCAGCTCTGAAAGTACTTCATATTCAAATATTCCCTGTTTCATAATAGCAGTTCTCTCAGAGAACCTTTTAAGGTCATTACTTAATGAAGTTTTTAGCCATGTGTCAATCGGTACTCCAAAACCTTTTTTGGGGCGATCTAGTAACTTGCTAGGAATATATTCATAGGCAAGATCCTTTAGAATACGTTTCTTCGTACCTTTATAATACTTAAAATCATGTGGAAGTTGAAACGAGTACTCAATAATCCGATAATCGATGATTGGACATCTCGCTTCGAGCGAATATTTCATGGATGCTCTATCCACTTTCGTTAAAATATCCTCTGGTAAATATGTCTGCATATCAAGAAGCATTCGACGCATCTGCCAATTATCCAGTGGATATTTATCTTCTCCGAAGAATAACACTTCGCCGCTGTTCCCTTTCACTAACCTATTAGGAAGATCATCAAGCGTATGATACAATAATTGAGTTTTCGTTCTTTCCTCCCGGTTTAGGACAACGGCCCTAACGGAAGATGGAATTTTCTCATTTAAATTTAATTTTTTGATCTTCGTTTCTTCTAACAAATAGTGCAAAATTCCCCCATATCTATCTAATTTTTGCACCATCGGTAATTTATCATACATATTATAACCACAAAATAGTTCATCACCGCCATCTCCAGAGAGAGCAACGGTTACATCCCTCTTAGCAAGCTGTGAAACTAACATGGTAGGAATCTGTGAAGCATCTGCAAATGGCTCGTCGTAATAGTAGGGAATACTTTCAACAAGATCAACCATATCATCTGTATTGATTTTCATCACAGTATGGTGTGTTCCTAAATAATCCGCAATCTCATTTGCAAAAGCTGATTCATCATATTCAGGGTCATCAAATCCGATTGAATAGGTCTTGATTGGTTTACTGCTTACGCTTTGCGAAATAGCAGTAACTAAACTAGAATCAATGCCGCCGCTTAAGAAAGATCCTAAAGGAACATCTGCTATCATTCTTTTACTCACACTATCTTTCAATAAATCATTTAACTCAAATTTTGCTTGTTTGTAGTCGGTGATTAATTGATTACTTAAATTCGAGTACCTGTCTATTATGTTCCAGTATTTTTGTATCGTTACAGTGTTATTTTTCCAAATCAAAAAAGAACCTGGCTCTAACTTAAACGTATCTTTAAAAATGGTATTTGGTGCGGAAATATATTGATGGTAGAGGTAACCTGATATGACATCCCTTCTTATCTCTTTTGTAAACGCCGGATACTTCATAATGGCCTTAAGCTCCGAGGCATATACAAAATCCCCATATTTATGGTAATAATAGAGCGGCTTCTTACCAATTCGATCTCTTGCCAAGATTAGTTCATTTTTGCTTTTATCATATATTGCAATTGCAAACATTCCATTCAACCTATTAAAGCAATTTGTTCCCCACTGTTGATAGGCATAGATGATCACTTCTGTATCCGTGTTTGAACGAAACCGATATCCAATAGCACGAAGTTCCTCTCGTAATTCAATATAATTATAAATTTCTCCATTGAAAACAATGGAAATAGTTGAGTCATCCGAATGCATTGGCTGATGCCCCATCTCAGATAAGTCTAAAATGGATAATCTACTATGTGCCAATCCAAAATAAAATCCATCTTTTTGGAAGATTACTTCACCATTATCATCTGGTCCTCTATGCACCAATGTATTGTTCATCTTTTCTAGATCATTCAAATGAAATGGTTCCTTGGTAATAAATCCACAAATTCCACACATACTTGTTGTCCACCTCTCGTTCCTTAAAAAGATTTTAGGGAATAACCTACTATCAATTTATTTTTTGGTTATAAAAAATGGCTTCCTCCATCTCAAAATGTTGTTTTAAGAGACCCGCAACAACTTCAATGTTCGGTTTTTTCAAAAACCTATCATGTTCGACTCGTATTGCTTGAACTTCAATGCTTCCATTATCAGCTGTCTCCCAACCGAGTTTTTCCTCATAGTCGTTATATCTATCTCCAGAAAGTAGTAATATCTTTCCTGGATAAGGTTGGGGATTATATCCTCTTACTGCAGCTCTAAGGGTCATTCTTGTTTGTGTCATTCCGTTAGGCTTTTTATTTTCTGTCGTATTTGAAGCAAAAAATTTACCTACTACTTTTTGGAACATCTGTTTAATGAATAAAGCACACTCTTTCAGTGACATTTTAGATATTTTCATTAGCCTATTTAGGATTTTTTGGTTTAATGGCGTTTCTTTTGGAATGATTAGAGGGATTTTTTGGGGGTTGGCTAAATTGAGAATAGCTAACAATGAAACCTCCTCTCCTATTTGAATCAGCTTTTGAGCTATTTCATAGGCAATGGCTCCACCAATACAGAAACCCAAGAGTGAATATGGCCCATTTGGTTGTATTTTTCTTATTTCTTTAACATATATATCAGCGAGTGATTCAACCGTTATTTTCTCGTTATTTTCACTATTAGGATATCTAAGTCCAAATAAAGGTTGGTCATTCCCTAATTCCACCGCTAAATATCTATAAATTAATACTTCACCGCCTCCACCATGAATACAATAAAGAGGTTGCTTAGAGCCAAAAGATTGTATTGCCACTAGGGATGATGACATATCAATAGTCTGATTATTTGATGACAATAACGCTGCCAGATTTTCTATTGTTCCTTCTTGAAGAATGATTGAAACAGGCAATTCCTTATTAAAGATTTTTTCTATATCCGAAAACATTTGCATAGCTAAATAAGAATTTCCACCTAAATCGAAGAAATTATCCGTAATTCCTATGGGTCTAACATCTAATATAGATTCCCATAATTCTACAAGTTTCTTTTCAATCGTATTCCTTGGTAAGGTAACTTGAGCATCTCTGTCTGATACTGATGATACAGACGAATGATCCATTTTTTAGCCTCCTATCTTTTTAACAAGTAGCTACCAAAAGACTGCAGGATCCTTTATAAAGGCTGCCTCAATTTCTTTATAGACCATGGTTCTAATAGAAGGGATCTTCCCAAGAATAATCATTGAATCTTTATCAGATAAACCATTACTACATTTTGTCATATGAAGTATATTCTCGATCCTATTTTTAAAATGATTTAATTCTTGGAGTGTAATTTACCCATCATGGAAAAATTCTGGCAACACTACCTTCCGATAATCATTTAAAAATATTTCTATATCCTTTTCTAATATTTTTTTTTGAAACATATTAGAAGCACTAATTGTTTCATGGCTTTTCGTAAGTTGGTTATGTATTTCCATTAAAAAGCGTTCTTCCATGTTTATCACCTTTCTGCCCTTTTGTTGATTTAAAAAACAGGTTGGTTCTTTATAAAGAACGAAGAATGTATAAAAAAAATGCTTTCGCATTTAACCTAATGATTTAGTACTTATAAGGAACAAGCCTTACCTTTAAGTATTACATAAATTATAACATGAATTCCTCTAAGGCGACAGAATTTTTAAAATTTTCATTTCATTGTCTTAATCACCATTTTAGTTGTTTTAGGTTTCAACTTAATCTTAAAGATGATCTCTTCAACGTTTATTTCATTCAATCCAATTGCAAACAACCAATAAATAAGGAACCACACAGTACCATATGAAAAGTCATAGTCCACCACTCCATGCCCAAATAACATAGATAATGCTAGAATTACTCCAACTCGATGTGTCTGATTACTTACAGTAGATCTAGATTTCAATATAAGATAGATTAATAAGATAAAGAACAAACTAAAAACCAATATCCCAATCCAACCGATTTCAATTAAGAAATCTAGATAACCGTTATGAACTTGATCTAATCCAAATTTCTTATCTTCATATTTTGGATAATAAACCGGCCAGCTGTCACCACCGAAACCAAACCATGGTGAATCGTTACTCATAGAGATCGCTTCCTCGTAAAAACTAATTCTAGCCGCTGCAGTATCCGTGCTCGGACTAATATCAGATATACGAGCTTTCAAGCTGTCTGGAATGACTTGTATCCTTCCATTTTGTTCGATGCTTGCAAAACTAAAAACACCAATGGATAAAAATATAAACGAGGACGAATATAATAATAACTTTTTCCACTGTTTATATAATAAAGTAATAGCTAAAATGAAAGCACATGCGAAAAAGATATAAGCTCCACGTGAATAGGTATGTAACAAAACTGCTCCATAACCTGCAATCAATAACAAGAGAAATCCAGTTATCCAATCAAAGGATCTTCTCCGAATCAGAATTGCGAAGGTATAAAACCAATAAGCCCCCATTATTGCTGCAAAAGTGTTTGGATATCGAACAGGTCCACATGCCCGTCCTGGCTCACATCCAACCATATATTCATTAAAATAAATGAAATCTAACTTATTGGCTAATGAAAAAACCAGAAATGAGACTCCTAGAATATGAAAAATGTATGAATACAGATTTTTTATAACAACTTCTTCTTTTGTCCACATTAATAAAAGAAAGAAGAATGAGTATGTAAAAAATCTGAAAATTGTATTCCAGTTCCCTTCTGGGTTTAATGCAAAAGGAACCGTTAAAACATACATAAATGGTAAAAGAAACACTAGGAAATAAACTTTATTTTTCAATAATATCTCTGGTTCTTTGAGCCAAAACCATGCAACGTTCATTAGAAATAGTCCGAAAATAAACCATTCCCAAAATCGAATATCCGAATCATAATAAAGTCCCCACTGGAATGGAGTAACAAGAAAAATAACACTTAAACAAATAAAAGTAAACCATCTCATTTTTTTAACTCCGTAATTTTTTTAATCCAATAGGAATAAAATGATAAATATACTGCTTAAAAATCGAGACTATTATTTTGAATTTTCAAGCAATGGTATTAGCACTTTTCCTAATTAATAAGGTTAACTTCAGAATTATTAACCATAATAGATTTAAACCAGAAAGGTTTCTTCCTTTTATAAAAGTTAAGGAGGTACTATTATGAATCATGAAGGTAATTTTCTAAAAGGACTAGTCTGGGCTGTACCATTAAGTATCACTCTTTGGATCTCAATGATTGGCTGGGTTGAATTAATACTTCGGTTTATCTGTGAAAATAAATAATACTGGTTCCCCTGTATTCATTTGAATAAAGCTTTATTCTATTTTTGATCAGATAAACCAAGAGCCTGTGCGGTTTCTTTGTCTACCGTACGCTTACCAGTCACACTTGATCGAGAAGAGAATAATCCAAATTGATGATCATCATAGCCCCAAAATGCCCACCCGATATTATATTTTTCTACCGTGGTTCGAACATCCCTGATCCAAGCATTTCTATCTTCTGGTTTTGAATTTTGTTTATATACACCGAATTCATTCATGATCACTTTTGTTTGATGTTGATCACGCCATTCTGCAACCTGCATAATTTGTTGTTCAATTTTTTGCTGATTCCATTTTTCACTTCCATACCATTTTAGCATTGACTGTGCCTCTGGTGATAATCCTTGAAGGAGTGATGCAACAATTTCAGGTGAGGCAGGATATGGAATATTTCTTAATTCTTTAATAGCGGCCTCCTCCCACCATTCCCACCCTTGATGAGTAAACACAAATGGGGCATAGAAATGAAAAACATAAACTAAATGATTATCACTAAAAGGCTCGCTTGATACAAGTGTTTCCAACTTAGAAAAATTGTTTGAATCAATTAGAAGGGTACGTTTCGTATCATGTTCTCGAACCGCTTTAATGGATTTATCCATAAAATCCCGCCAAGCGTCATCGTCTGTAAAATTCGGTTCATTAAATAATTCAAAAGATAATTGGTCAGAAGGATACTTTTTTAACTCCTTTGATAATGCACTCCAAAGGGAATATATTTCTTGTTTTGTACTAGGATCATTTTGTTTACCTGTAATTTTTTCTGTTGGATGTAAATCTAACGTTACGGCGAGTCCTTGACTATTATTCATTTCAATTGCTCGTTTAATTTCCTTCATGTGCTTTAATTGATCGTTTTCATAATCCCAAATATAATCTGGATCAACTGGAATACGAACATACGTATATCCTAGATCTTTTAATTGTTTAGCGTCGTTTTCCTTGTAAAATGTATGTGGATCATTACCAAATTGCCAAACAAACCAACCATTAAGATTCATTCCTTTTGAGAAGTCCATTTGCTTTTCGGTAAGCACAGTGTGTTGACAACTAAAAAGGAGAAATAATAAGAGAAAAAACCAAGCCCATTTTTTATTCCTTTTTATCATAATCACCTCTATAAAAAACGATATACAGTTAGAAAGGATCATTGAGGGAGAGTTCATGATTCACCGTCAATGACCCAAGACCGAATCCATATTACGAGATTACCTTTGATTTAGATTGTTGAAAATGACCAATAACTTCATCCCAAGTCATATACAATCTTGTAAAGTCTTCATCTGTGATACCCGAACCTGTTTGAACTTCTACAAACTCTAAATCACTAATCGCAAAAATTCCATGTTTTCTTCCTGCTGGAAGATGAACAATATCCCCTGCTTTAACACGATTGATTGAATCATCTAAAGCTAGCTCACCCTCACCCTTTACAATCGTCCACACTTCATCTCGTAAATGATGATAATGATAGCTTGAATTTTTTCCTTTATGGATACAAATTCGCTTTGTAACCATTTCCTGTCCATTCTCAAATTTTGCATAATCTAATACACGGGACCATCCCCATATCCGTTCTTCATACATTTGTGGATGATTAAAGGAACGGATTAGCTCTTTAATTTTTGGACTAGATGCTTTATCTGTAACAAGAATCCCATCCGGACTTGCGGCAACTACTACATCTTTGACACCATGAACCGTTATAGGAATATCTAATTCATTGACTAAATGTGTATTGAACGTATCGTCACTAATAATCCCTTTACCGATTTGAGTGGTAGCCATTTCTTCTGTTAACGTATTCCATGTTCCAAGATCTTTCCAATATCCAACATATGGAAGCACAATAAGATGATTTGCTTTTTCAACCACTTCATAATCAAAGCTTATTTTAGCGAGAGATTGATATTGTCGTTTTAGTTCATCAAAATGAAGCGGCAAGCCTTTTTCGTAAAGTAAATCAATGAGATATTTCAATTTAAATCCGAACACGCCACAATTCCATAATGCATTTTTTTCTATTAGTGTTCGTGCCTTTTCTTCGCTTGGTTTTTCGGTAAAATGATTTACTGTTAAATATTCATCTCCTATACCAGCATGTTCTTTTGGAACAATATATCCATATTTTGAAGATGGATATGTTGGTTTCACCCCAATTAAAGCAAGATCAGCTTCCGAATGGGCTAATATGTGTTCTAGTTCCTTTACCTTTTCAAAAAAGTGATCTTCTATATATGGATCTACTGGCAAAACAACAATGACCTCATTTTCTGAAACACTTTCAATCGAGTATAAATAAGAGGCAGCCAATGCAATCGCTGGAAACGTATCTCGTCTTTCAGGTTCAATAATTAAAGGAACATCCATTCCAATTTGGCTGTATATCATGTCTCTTTGCATTTTTGAAGTGGAGATTAATGAAGAATCTGCAAGTCCCGCTTTTTTTAACTGTCCCCATACCCTTTGGACCATCGACTGTTTTTCCCCATTTTCTCCTTCAAGCACTTTCAAGAATTGTTTCGAACGGGTATCATTTGACAACGGCCATAACCGTTTTCCTGAACCACCAGATAATAGTACTAATCTCATGATTTTCCCTCCATAAAAAAATAGACAGACCGGGAGTTGGTCTGCCTTTTCTTTTTTTAATTGATTATAATATTGTCACACTTCAGGAGATTGAATATTCGGAAAACCAAGGCTATTTCTTTATTCAAAAATCACTTATAAAAGTGACATTTCTAAACTGTTTATCGTTTCTCTTCCAATTGAGTCATAAATGATTTTTGCATTTTTTACACTGATCAAATCATAGCAGTTTCTTCCATCCACAACGATCGGATTTTTCATCAACTTACTATAGTTATTTAAATCAAAGTTTTTAACTTCTTCCCATTCAGTAAATATAAAACAAATGTCAGCATCCTTAATCGTTTCTTCGATGGAATGGCAGTAAGCAATGCCGTTTGGATATACCTTTTTAAAATTATCAATCCCCACAGGATCCCAAGCCCTTACATTTGCGCCATCATCCATCATAATCGGAATATTCACTAGCGAAGGCGCTTCTCTTAAATCATCCGTTCCTGGCTTGAAGGTTAAACCAAGGACCGCTACATTCAATCCTTTTAAACGATCATAATATTTGCGGGATTTTTTGAACAATTTAAGTTTTTGATTTTCATTTACATCAATCGCTGCTTTTACAGTCTTTAATTCATAGTCATGGAAATTTGCCAGCCAATGCAATGCTTTTGTATCTTTAGGGAAACAAGACCCTCCATATCCGATGCCAGCATTTAAGAATCGGTTGCCAATCCGCGGATCATAGCCCATGCCATGTGCGACATCTTCTATATTCGCACCAATAATTTCGCAAAGATTTGCAATTTCATTGATAAAAGATATCTTAAGAGCTAGAAAATCATTGGAGGCATATTTAATCATTTCAGCACTTTTTCTATTTGTCACCACAACTGGCGCATGAAAATTTCGATAAACTTCTTTTAATATGTTGCTAGCCATTTCATCTTCGACGCCAATCACAATCCTTGATGCATGTAAGGTATCCCTGACAGCCGTACCTTGTGACAAAAATTCCGGATTTGAAGCAACATATACCTTTACATCATTTGCTAAATGGGATTTAATCAAATCTTCAATTTTATCATTCGTGCCAATCGGGACGGTTGATTTAACCACCACGACACAATCTTTTTCAATACTTTCAGCAATTTGTTCAGCTACTTCATAAACATAACTTAAATTGGCCGAACCGTCCCGCTTTTCTGGCGTTCCAACACCAATGAAAATGACATCTGCCTCTTTATAAGCTTCTTTATAATCGGTCGTGAAATCCAATCGTTCTCTATTATGAGCCATTAATTCTTCAATGCCCGGCTCATAGATGGGGGAAATTCCCGACTTCATTAAAGCAATCTTCGTATCGTCGACATCTACACATGTAACAGAATGGCCGTGTTTTGCCAGACATACCCCTGTGACTAAGCCTACATATCCAGTTCCAGCTACTGCTATTTTCATATTTGTACCGCCTTCACTCCGGATTCCAGATAATATTCCTTATACCACTTCGCAAATCGACTAAGACCTACTTCAAGACTAGTACTAGGTTTGAAACCAAAATCGTTCACAAGTTCATCTACATCTGCATACGTTTGGTAAACATCACCAGACTGCATAGGAAGAAGTTCTTTCACAGCAGGTTGATCAATAATCCCCTCTTTCATCAAACACTTCTCAAGGGTCTCCACAAAGTTTAACAAGCTTTCCGGCTGATTATTACCAATATTGTAAACCTTATACTTCACACCATCTTCATTTGCATTTGGAGTTTTTCCCATCACATTTATGACGCCGGTCACAATATCATCCACATAAGTGAAGTCTCGCATCATGTCCCCATAATTATAAATTTGGATTTTTTCTCCTTTTACAAGTTTATTGGTAAACCCAAAGTATGCCATATCCGGTCTGCCCATTGGACCGTAAACGGTAAAGAAACGTAAACCGGTAGAAGGAATACCATATAGATTAGAATACGAATGGGCTAACAGTTCATTAGACTTCTTTGTGGCTGCATACAAGGACACAGGATTATCCACTTTGTCATCCGTAGCATACGGTACCTTTTTATTGGATCCATATACAGAGGAAGAGGATGCATACACAAGATGCTCAACCCCTTTTGCTCCATTTTCATAGGAATGGCGGCATGCTTCAAGGATATTGAAGAAACCAATTAGGTTCGATTCAATATAGGATAACGGATTTGTAATACTATAACGAACACCTGCCTGTGCAGCAAGGTTTACCACGATATTCGGCCGGTACTGTTCAAAAATAGAATCAATGAGCGGTTTGTCTGTTAGCGAACCTTTAATAAAAGTGAAGTTACCTTTCGATTCATCCGCTGCGATTTCTTTCAACAGGGACAACCTCGTTTCTTTTAAGGAAACATCGTAATAGTCATTCATATTATCAAGACCGATAATGGACACCGTGTCATCATTTGTTTCTAAAATCTGTTTAGCCAGGTAAAAACCGATAAAACCAGCCGCGCCAGTAATGAAAATTGATTTATTCTGAAATTTGATCGTCATATTTACATCACCCTTTTAATAGTTGGTTTGTTTGGTAATTCAAGTAATCTTCCAATTTGCAAATCGTATTCTGGAGGTTGTATGGGAATAAATCCGCTCGTAGGTGAAAAGGTTAATTCAGAGAAATATACTCTTCCATTAATTTCATATAAGTCAACGCGCAAAAAGGAATGTCCCTGTGATAGCTCCTCTGCGAACGATTTCATCAGTTCTAAATTTAACGGCTGAGGAGGAATTTTATGGATTCGTAAAAAATCGCTCCTCTCGAATGGCAGACGTTCCCAATCTAACGTTAAAAAAGCCATAGATGCCGTACTGTGTTTCTCCATACCTTCGGATAACTGTACGAATTCTGGCTTTCCATTAAAACAATAAAACTTATAATCTTTTAAGACGACGGATGAAGGATCTTCCATGTACGTTTCGGCGATCACTCTTGGTTTTACATTTTTATACGGCCATTCCCGCCCATTATAAAAATAGTTTCTTTTCAAACAACGATTGATTTTTTCACGAGCTGCCTCTTTATCAAAATTCTTTTTATCTCTGCAAATGACTAAGCCGCCGCAATCATGTGTACATTTTAAAACAAACTGGTTTGGCAGCATTTCAATATTTATCTCATCAAAAGAATCCCACACCCCATAAGTAGGAATGATATATTCTGATCCGATTCTGTTCGCAACATATTCTTTCGCTTCATACTTATCGACCATTTGTATATATTTAGGATGCCGGTCATAAAGTTTAAGCCATTGGAGTTTCTCGTTAAATGTTTTTGGGCTTTTCAATTCTAGCTTTTTTTTCATTCTAGAAAGATACATTATATTCAGGTAGACATTATCTGGGAGCCAATTCAAGTATCCTTTCCAATTAGCCCATAAAACCACAGTTTCTGGTTTTTTGATAACTTTGCTAATTTTCTTTAACAATCGTTTCGCCTTCCTTCATTTTTCGTATATGTACCTTAGAATCTTTCCTTACCATTTTCATGAGCATTTCACTTAAATACATAAAACTATCAAGTTTAAACAGATAGGAAAACCCGACATATATGATTCCACCAGATAAAACTTGCAATCCCAGTGTCACGATAGCTGGAAGTGAGAGCCAAGAAATCGTATAAATCATCCCTCCCATTGCAATGGATAATAATAACGGTGGTGCAATATCACGAAATTGCTCTGCCATGGAATAATTGATCAACTTTTTATTCGGAATCATGTTGATGATCATTGAAATACCTGCAAAAACAGCATTTGATATCGCAATTGCATATACATTTATGTGCATGGTTAACAAAAGCATCGATACACCGATTACCTTTTTCAAGATTTCCAAATTCATTAATAAGTCACTTCGCCCTAAAGCCTTAATCGCTTGCCAGTTTGCCGTTTGCATGGGTTGAAATAACCAATAAATGCAGCAAATCTGTAAAAACGGGACAACAAACAACCACTTTTCAGTCAATAAAACCAGAATGAGGGGATTCGCCACACTCATAAGTCCCACCATAAGCGGAAAAATGAAATAGGCAGTAATTTTCATCGATCTTCTTGTTACGGTTTTTAAACGGCTAATATCGTCATTGACCTCTGCCATCGCTGGAAATACGACTTTAGCAATCGCTGAATTTATATTCGTAATAATAAGACTGGGGAACTGATTGCCTCGATTGTAATAGGCCAAATCAGCCATTGTATAAACCTTACCAATGGTTAGACTTCTTAACTCGTTATATCCGATATTAATAAAATCGGCAGTAACAAGTTTCCATCCAAATCCCATAAGTTCCTTAGCAGACTGTGAAGAAAATAATAGTCTAGGTCTCCACTGAACAGTATAAAAAAGCACGATTGTTCCAACTATTGTATTAATGAGGTTTTGAGCTACTAATGCCCATACGCCGAATCCATTATATGCCATGATAATGCCAATTACCCCAGACACCAATGTGCCGCCCAAGTTCGAAAAAAAGAATTTTTTGAACATCATTTTTTTCGACACATATGCCTGCTGAATTGTATTAAAGGACGAAACGGGAATGATTAATGCCAGGATTCGTAATATCCATACTAAATCAGCGTTGTCATAAAACTTTGCTATTAATGGTGCTGTAAAAAATAGAATGATATAAATAAAAATCGACATGACAAAACTGCAATAAAAGATCGTAGAAAAATCTGTTTCATCTGCATTCTTTTTTTGAATTAATGATTCACTAATTCCGTTTGTGACGAATACGCTAGCTAAATTAATAAACACCAGAATTAAAGCTACTAAACCATATTCACTAGGCATAAGCAGACGTGCTAAAATGATCGATAAAGCAAAAGAAACACCTTGTGTCATAAATCGCTCACCAAATGACCATAACAACCCAGATACAACTTTTTTCTTCAGATTTTTTTCTTCCATAATGACCTCTCAAACACCCTTACATATGTTCAAGGGCATTATGGATTTTTCCTGCCCAATTTCTATAGTCGAATTTATTCTTCGCACATTCTCTTGCTTTTAAAGATAAATCCACTATTTCTGCCTGCGTCATAGAAAGGGCTTGACGTATTTTCTCTAAGCATAAATCGATGTCACATCCATCAAAGATTAAACTATTTACATTGTCTTCTAAATAATATTTCGTATAGTCACCTACACGTGATACGATTGGAATCACACCATAGCACATGACTTCCGGTACTTTACTAGGAAAATTCGCTAAGGTCATTTGGTTTTCTTCTCTAGCCAACATCAAAAAATGCATCGACTGATATAATTCAATCAATTCTTCATAATGCATCCATTTATGCACGATAAGCATATCTTTTAGACGATCATATTCTTGTGGAGACAATAGATTTTTAATTTTCTCTTCCTTAATCCCGCATAAATTTAATTCCACTCGTTCCCTTTCTTGAACAGTTAGTTGGCTAAAGCTTTTCAGAACGACCTCAATCGCATCTTTCATTAATCCATTACCTGGAAAGATAAACTTAATTTTATTAAATGCTTTTTCTCCAACCGGGTATTCAAGTGTATCCGCCATAATCGGTAAGCACATGCTTTTGCTCTTGTCTCCAATGAGATGCGTTTCTATATAGGAAGAAATCGGGAAAATTAAGTCATGTTGTAGTAAAAAGCGGTCTAAATAAGTTTTGTACCTTTTTTCTTTCTGCTTTTTCTCAAAATAGCTGCTGGTGACCCATTCAGCAACAACATGTACTGATTTAAAGCCAATCTTTCTCTTATATTTTATAACCTCACGATTCACGCCTAAGTCTCCAGAATATACCAACACAATATCTTCTTTTGTAACCCTATACTTCTTTAAGAGATTAACGAAGATATGCCCCTGAAGATAGTCAAATTGTAAGCGCCGTAAAAGTCTTATATTCGTTATTTTGTATGGAATGATCTTCAGTCCCTTATAAGAAAGATGACCCTCTTGAATTTGGAGTCTAAATTCATCATTTATATTTGAAATTATATACACATCATATTCTGCCTCTTTCAATGCCTGACCCAAATATTGCATATAATTAGCCTTTGCTGATCCCCGAGGGAAACTTGAATATCCTCCAAAAACAAAAATTCTTTTCTTCACCAAAATTCCCCCACTAACTAATCAATTTATTCACTTTACTTCCCTTCAAATTTTTGCTTATTGTTCGAGTGTTATCGTTGTTTATGGCAATTTTTCTAGATTCCTTCACCATTTTATGTGCTCTTCCAATGAAAATAAATACGAATAGTGTACACAGATTCCACCCTAATTTATAGTAGACCGATAATCCGCCTAAGGCTGCCAAAAAGAAGATACTCATTAATCGGCACCCGAAAATAAAAGCTATTTCCTCTCGATTTAAACTGCCTCTTTTTATTTTTCTAAATAAGCCGCTGATCACACCAAGCAAACAAAGAATCGGCACCGTTCCATAATGAAACATCAGATAAATAAATTGATTATCAAAATACTTATAGTTGGGATTACCTAGAAAACTATAACCAGCACGTATTCCGTTACCCCACAGTAAACTAAGTGGACTAACTTGCGAAAAGAAAGTTTCGTACTGTCCAAATCTCGTATCTTCACCGATACGGTTAAAAAGAGCTCCAGTAATATTTGGAAATAAGACGATAATGGCGATAAAAACGAGCACAACAATACAAACAGACAATATTTTCTTAAAGAAACTATGTTTACCTGGGTTAAGAGCCATGATGGAATAGAGGACGAAAACCCCCTGAATAACCCAACTTCTGGAACGGAGTAGAAAAGCACAAATCAATAAACATATGCCCAAAATATATTTGAAAGACTTGTGGGTACTTTTTTGACCAGACATTCCTAATGCATAACACCAATAAGCACTGATTAGCACCGAAAACATTTCTTTACTTGGTGATAATCGCGTCTCAACTGAAATCCCATATTGTAAAATAAATGAAATACTATTCCATAGAATTAGTACAACCATTAGGATGATCAGATATGGGACAACTTTTTTTGCACTTTCAAAAACAGTCTTATCATAACCAAGTAAATAAAATAACGGGATTAAACTTAGATTTATCGAAAGGTCACTTAGAAATATCTCTTGCAAACTAGCTTCAAAAATTGAATTGATCAACCAAATAAAAAATACTAGTAGACTAAAAGGAATAAACAAATTAATTTTGCCTTTTTGTTGATTACTAACGATACAAAAGGCTAATAACATATACAGTAAAAGGATGGCCAGATTGAAGCTTGCTGATGATAATGAAGAGTAATGAAATTGATAAGCGTAGGCATCCGAACCATCAGAACTCCAAAAACCCGTAATCCCCGGTAAAATTAAATGAATAAGCATTAGCAATATGATGCTATTTAGTAGCAATCCTTTTATATTAATTCTCAACTCATTTAGATTCATCGTTTTACCCCTAGTAGCGAACCCAATGGTTCATCCTGTCGCTTAAAATTTTCCATTGGCTTCTGATTAATAGTTAACGTTAAAAACTCCTTTCGACACATTTTTCTTTACGATTTGATTTATTTCTCTAATAAATTTGTCGATAACCATCTCTACTTGAAATTCTTCTTTGACTTTTTCCTTTGCAGCTCTTCCTGCTTCTTGACAAAATAAAGGATTCTCTACACAGTAATGAATCGCAGATGCTAATTCATCGACATCATTGCTTTTAATCAAAATGCCATTTTCCATATTCTGTATTAGATCTTTAGGGCCAGTCGGACAATCTGTCGAGATACAAGGCAAGCCAACGGCCATCGCTTCCATCAGTGCATTTGGCATCCCTTCATAGTTGGACGATAAAACAAATAGATCAGTAGACATCAGTGCATCGGCAACATTCGCTACTCTTCCTTTAAAACTTACAGCATTCTCTATTCCCAGTTTATTCACTAATTCCTTCAGGATGTTTTCTTCTTCACCTGCACCATATAGGCTTAATCGTACAGACTGATTTGTTTGATAAACTTTTGCAAATGCCTGAATTAAGAGGCGGTGGTTTTTCTGAGTATTTAACCTACCGAAAGTAGCTATTTCTTCAATGGATTCTCTTCTCTGATAATCGCATTCTATTAGGGCATTGCTTACCGGATTAGGAACCACAAAGATTTTTTTCCGTACAAATTTCGGAAAAAAATCAGCTTGTTCTTCCGTTTGCAGAAAGATTCCAGTGGATAACAACGCAACCATCTTGCCAACAAACCTCATGAGGTTTGATTCTGGATAGACAAACGGATTATTTCGGACAGTAAAGATGAATGGAATGTTCATAAATCTTGATGCGATATAGACATGGTTTACTTGATCGGGTAAAAACGGAATGATGATATCAGGCCTGATTTCATCAACCAATTTTCTCATGATTGAAAATTTCCGCATATAGTAATAGATTTTATTTTCGCCTTTTCTTTTAGGCAGGAGGTGCAGTTTTACTTTATCCGAAATCGGATATTCATTTTCAACTCTCACATATAGGATTAAATGAACTTCATACCCTTTCTCAGCGAGAAGGCTTGCTAATATGGATACAACCCTCTCTGCTCCACCGGATGAAAGAGAATTCGTTACAAAAAGATACTTTTTAACAGGCATATCAAATCCCCTTAAACAATTTTTTTCGAATTTAGCCGCCGGAAGTGCTAGTTAGTTGATTTGATTGTAATACATTTCAATTAAGTCCTCGTTGCCATATTCATGTTCTTGTAAATAGTGACTTAATTGTTTCCTTTTACTTGGATTGTTCAATAAATCGATAATGACCCCGGCGATTTGATGAGGTTCAAGCGGGACGATGATTCCTTCCGAACCTCCAATAATTTGATCTTTAACGGTATCATAATTGGAAACCACAATCGGTTTCGCTAAAATTTTCGCTTCATCCAGCACAACTGATTTTCCCTCATATCTCGATGGCTGGACGACGATATCACAATAATGGCAATAGGGATATGGATTCTCCCTGGTCCCTAATAGTATGACTTTGTTTTGTACCTGTGCATCATGTATTTGCTTCTGTAATTTTCCCTTTAGCTCACCCTGCCCGATAATATACCAGATAAAGTTAATGTTCTGATCCTGCATTACTTTTGCCGTTTCAATTGCCATATCAAATCCTTTTTGGCTGCTTAGCCGGCCAATGGAAAGAAGGATTGGCTTCTCAGGATCCATTTCTCTCACTTCCTTATATTCATGCGGAAGAAAATCAAGCGCCATTTTCTTAATTAATGAGGATGATGTGAGATTCGGTATAGATACGGTCCTGTCAGCAAAATCAGTAAAAATATCACTGAATATTTTTACGCATTCATCTGATATGGAAACAATTCGATCGAATTTCGCAAAATAGGGCCGATCTAACTCCTGATCAAATCCAGCGGCATGATAATCATTGTGTACCCATGTAATCTTTTTCTTTGCATGTACCTTATCAGCGACATAATACATCGCTTCACCGTGCATATAAGAAATCGCGACGTCATATTCCCCTGGTAAATCCTTAATCGCATTTCTATAGAACGTGTTCCATCGGATTTGTTTACCCTTATTCATATTGCCTTTATATCTATACCTTGTATAAAAGGTACCGATATACCTTCTTATACCTGAATTTAAGGTAGAAATTTTTCTGACTCCATCCGAGTCCAAAGATTTGAATGCATATTTCAATGTGTTCGGGATGCTTAATATCGTAACCTCTTTCGGTACTTGTTTAATAAACTCACCCTCATGTTTAAATAACAGCAAATCGACTTTGAACTTTGAATAATCCAAAAGATTCAGCAGATTGACTAAGCTTTTTTCTGCTCCTCCGGTTGTTAATGCTGATATGACAAAAAGAACTTTTTTCATTTAAATCATCCCCTAAATGAGGTACTTGCTGCTTAATCCTTACGAATATCCGTGAGTGTATCTACTTATTCCATTAACCTAGAAATTGCTTTTAATATAGAGGTTTTAACCCTATCCTCTGTATAGTTTTCTTTTATCCGATCGTAAACAAATTTTGAATAAATTCCCCATGATTTATCCTGAATGATCTTATCCATAACATTAGCGTATCCGGTTGGATCCATCTCAGTAACAACCAGTTCTGGTTTAGCGACGATACTACTATTAAATCCTGCTGAACTGACAACTGGGACCACACCGAAGGTCATCGCTTCTGTGAGTGAATTGGAATGGCCCTCCTTTTTCTCTTGCGAAGGAAAAATAAAAAAGTGTGCTTTTTGTAATTCTTCGCTTATCATTTCAAAGGGCTGCTGCCCTAAAAATCTGATTGTGCCTTCAGGAATATTCATGTTAGCAATATGCTGATCCAAGTCCTTTTTATATTCTTCTGAATAAGATCCAATAATAATCGTTTCAACGTTGTAGCCTTTTTTTAAGAGTTCATTACACACATCGACAATTAATCCAACATTTTTTGTCTCCGTAACACGACCAAAGTAGATCAACCTAACAACATCTAGAGGACGCTCTGCATTATACTTCTTCAAACTCTTGTTTAAGACATAATTTGGAGTATATACAGATTTTTTCTTATATTGTTGTTCTATAAACTCTACATATTCGAGCCCTTGGCAAAACACGGTATCCACTTGCTTGAGTATAGAACCCATCATGAACCTATAAATCTTTCCAAATTCAAAATATGCCTTAACCAATCTACCGTTCCTTGCTTCATAGATAGTCTTTCGAGAAAGTAACTTTCCAGATATGATAATGAACCATTCCAAGTAAACATTTTTTTCATAGAAACCAACTGTATATAAGATAGCACCCTTATTAGAGACTAATGCTTTCAAAAGTCTGCTATAACCCTTCAGTGCCATCTTTACATAACCAATAATCCCATTTTTCCCCATGATAGGCTTATCGATTGTAATAACATCAAACCCATTTCCTTTTAAAATATCTCTTGTTCTACGGCACCCAATTTCACCTCCACCCAATTGGTATCGTGGCAAATTTGTACCTACTGGAGCATAAAAGACAATAACATTTTTTTCCATATCACATACCTCTAGCTATTAACCATAAAAACTTTGTATTCGTGTAAAGATATCTCTTAAACAATCTTTTCGGGTCTTGCATCAACCGGTAAAACCATTCCAAATTACTCTTCTGCATCCATTCTGGTGCCCTAGAAATGTTTTCTGCATAATAATCAAATCCAGCACCAATGCCAATCATCAAGGAGTTTACCTCTCCCTGATGAGCTGCCATCCATCTTTCCTGCTTCGGTGCGCCTAGACCAATCCAAACAAAGTCAGGGGCTGTGTCATTAATGACCTTCACAATGGCTTCGTCCTCCTTTTCTGTCATCGGACGAAAAGGAGGACTGTACATCCCAGCAATCTCTAAGCCTGGATAGTTTTCTTTCAATTTTTGAGAGAGTTTTTCTAAAGTTTCTTCTGAAGACCCGAAAAAATAATGTCGATAACCTTTCTTTACAGAAATCTTGAAAATTTCTCCCATAAGACTAGGTCCAGTGGTTCTAGCCATATTTTTATGACCCTGTTTTCTGCCAATAGCAGATAGTGGACCACCATCTGGAATAGCCATAATACCACCGTTCTGAATAGCACAATAATCCGGTTCTTCATAGCTGGTTACTGTGGTATGCACATTGGAAACACAGATGTAGTCACCGGTTAAGTCCTTTATATTATTAATTAAATAATCAATTAACCACTCCATATTAATCGCGGCGATATTTACCCCTAAGATATTGCATGTTGGGATCCCCGATTTATCCACTTTTCGGACAAAACCCTCAACAGGTTCCTCTGCAGTCTTTCTCAACACATTTGACATCTGTGTCTGCCCCCGATTAAACCATAGTAATATTCAAATATTCTGTTAAATAACCCCAAAAAAATGATGATTATACTGAAACATAATCAAATATCTTTTTGGCTATATCTTCCTTCTCAACTTTCTTCATATCCGCCTCCACCATGATACGGACTAACTCCTGGAAAGAAGTTTTTGTCGGATTCCAACTTAATAATGTTCTTGCTTTTGTTGGATCTCCTAATAACTGCTCTACTTCTGCAGGTCGGAAGAATTTAGGATCAACCTCAACAATGACTTCACCTGTTGCTTTGTTAATCCCTTTCTCTTCTAAACCATGTCCTGTCCACTCGATATGGACACCAACATGTTTGAATGCTAACTCGACAAATTCTCGTACAGTATGCATTTCACCAGTTGCGATGACAAAATCCTCAGGATTATGGTGTTGAAGGATTAACCACATACATTCAACATAATCTTTCGCATAACCCCAATCGCGTAAAGAGTCTAAATTTCCTAACAATAATTTCTTTTGTTTCCCCTGGGCAATTCGCGCTGCAGCAAGTGTGATTTTTCGTGTTACGAACGTTTCACCGCGACGTTCTGATTCGTGGTTGAACAAAATCCCATTTACTGCAAACATATTATAAGATTCACGATAATTCTTTGTAATCCAGAATCCATATATCTTTGCTACTCCATATGGAGAACGTGGATAAAAAGGAGTTGTTTCTTTTTGTGGAACCTCCTGAACTTTTCCATATAGTTCAGAAGTGGAGGCTTGGTATACACGTGTTTTATCTGTTAATCCTGAAATTCGTACTGCTTCCAAAATATTCAAAGTACCTTTTGCATCCACATCCAATGTATATCCTGGCATGTCAAAAGAAACACGAACATGAGATTGGGCTGCCAGATTGTAAATTTCATCTGGCTGGATTTCACCAATTATACGGGTAACGTTTAAAGCATCTGTAACATCTCCGTAGTGAAGGTGGAAGTTTTGGTTATTTATTAATTCATTTGCTTCTTCAACAGTAAGAATGTCTTCTAATCGTTCTTGATTATAAGAAGAGCTGCGTCGAATAATACCGTGGACTTCATATCCTTTTTCCAATAAAAACTCTGCTAAATAGGAACCATCTTGCCCTGTTACACCGGTAATTAATGCCCTTTTCATGTGAGTCCTCCCATTTATTCATTTCACTTTCATTAATTCATTTTCCAAAAACCATTGATAGGCTTTTTGTAATCCTACTTCTAAAGGCATACTTGCTTTCCAGCCTAACGAATTTATTTTAGATACATCCACTAATTTACGAGGGGTTCCGTCAGGTTTTGTCGTATCAAAAATGATTTCACCCTCATAGCCAATAACCTGTTTAATCGTTTCAGCAAGATTTTTAATCGAAATATCTTCTCCAACACCCACATTTACGATTTCATTTCCTTCATAATGATTCATTAAGAATAGACACGCACCAGCCAAATCATCGGAATACAGGAATTCTCTTTTTGGTGTTCCTGTTCCCCATACCTCGACCTCAGACCTATTGTTGACTTTCGCTTCATGGAATTTACGGATCAATGCTGGCAAAACATGTGATGTATGTAAATTGAAATTATCATTAGGGCCATATAAGTTTGTTGGCATAACAGAAATGTATTTAGTGCCAAATTGTCTATTGTATGATTGGCACATTTTGATCCCGGCGATTTTTGCAATCGCATACGGTTCATTAGTTGCTTCTAGTTCACCTGTTAATAAATATTCTTCTTTTAGAGGCTGAGGGGCAAATTTAGGATAAATGCAGGTACTTCCTAAAAAAAGTAGTTTCTTTATCCCCGTTTTATATGCTGCATCAATCACATTCGTTTGTATTAAAAGATTATCGCGAATGAAATCAGCAGGATATTCATTGTTTGCTACAATTCCTCCAACTTTTGCGGCAGCTAAAAACACATACTCAACTTCTTCTTCTTCAAAAAAGGCTAATACCTTCTCAAAATTCCGTAAATCTAATTCGTCGCTAGTTTTATAGAGCAAATTTGTAAATCCGTCATTCTGCAATCTTCTTAAAATAGCAGATCCAACTAATCCTCGATGCCCAGCAACATATATTTTTGAATGTTTTTCCATTCAAACACTCCCTTAGTTAAAACGCATTCTTTGATCCAAATAAAACGAGAAAAGTTTTTAATATGACTCTAATATCCATCCAAAGATTTCTTTCAGAAATGTATTTAAGATCCAATTCAACCATTTCCTTAAAACTAAGACTATTTCTCCCACTAACCTGCCATAAACCCGTACAACCAGGTGTGACAGTTAACCGTTGTTTATCATAATCATCATATTCCTCTACTTCTCTGGGTAACGGCGGCCTAGGTCCAACTAAGCTCATTTCACCTTTTATTACATTCCAAAGCTGAGGAAGTTCATCAATACTTGTTTTTCTGATAAACTTTCCTACCCTCGTAATACGGGGGTCATCTTTCATCTTGAACATCGCACCACTTATTTCATTTTTTTCTAGTAAATCCTTTAATAATTCCTCCGCATTCATAACCATTGAACGAAATTTGTACATATAAAACTTTTGTCCATTTTTGCCAACTCGTTCTTGCTTAAAAAAAATAGGACCTCTTGGGTCCTGCATTTTGATAAGAATAGCAAAAATCAAAAAAAAAGGTGACAATAAGATGAAACCAGAGAAAGCACCAACAATATCTACGATACGTTTCGTAAGTAGATACCCCACTTTTTGATTAACGAAGTTTTTTTGACTAAAATCACTAACTACGTTCTCTCTTTCTTTCATTTTAGTAAGAGCCAACAGTCTCTCCCCCTACTAGTTGGATACTTTTTCAACTCCAAGATATTTTTCTAATGCTTGAAAAATACCTTCTCTCAACTCTTCATTTTTCATTGCAAAATCAATAGTTGTTAGGATAAAGCCAAGCTTTTCACCAACGTCATATCTAGTACCTTCAAAATCATAGGCATAGACTTCTTGCAATTGATTTAATTGTTGAATGGCATCCGTTAATTGAACTTCTCCCCCAGCACCAATCGTTTGGTTGTCCAAGAATGTAAAAATCTCAGGAGTTAATACATATCTCCCCATAATGGCTAAATTTGAAGGTGGATTTTCTTTTGGTTTTTCAACAAAATTGAATACTTTATAACGTCTTCCTTCTTGTCTAAGGGGATCAATAATTCCATAGCGGCTTGTTTGATTGTAAGGAACAGGTTGAACTCCAATAACAGATGATCCGGTTTGTTCGTATTGCTCAATCAATTGCTTTAATCCAGGCTTTTGAGAAACAACAATGTCGTCTCCAAGTAGAACAGCAAATGGCTCATTACCAATGAATTTTCGTGCACACCATACAGCATGCCCTAATCCTTTCGGTTCTTTTTGGCGAATATAATGGATATCCACAAGCTTTGAGGAATGCTGCACTTTTTCTAACAAATCGTACTTTTCTTTTTCCATTAACGTTTGTTCCAGTTCAAATGCATGATCAAAATGATCTTCAATTGCTCTTTTTCCTTTTCCTGTCACGATGATGATATCTTCAATGCCAGATTCAATTGCTTCCTCTACAATATACTGAATAGTAGGCTTATCAATTATTGGGAGCATTTCCTTTGGCATTGCTTTTGTTGCAGGTAGAAATCTCGTCCCTAGGCCTGCTGCAGGTATAATTGCTTTTCTAACTTTTTTCAAATATTTCCCTCCCTGTTTTTTAAAATATATGAAAACAACTTAAAAGCTCTTATGTATAAAGATCACTTGCGAGACATTATACATAAGAGCTAGAAATTAATAATAATTGGGCATCAAACCCGACCTCACATTACACTTTCGACGACTAGCGTCTAAGGTATCATTAACCCACAGCATAACCGAGTGCCTCCATTGATAGTGGTAAGGAGACATCACCACATTATTGAAAAATGACAAACGGTTGTTCTCTATTAAGAACTAATTGAGTAAAAAAATAATAATAAAAATAACTTAATCGATATTCTTTATTACATCTTTGTCATTGGGTGAATTTTTGTTCCTAATAATGAACTCTTTGAGAGTTTTAATTAAATATCATAGAAAGTTATATGGTTATTACCTACCGTAATAAGAATGCCGGTCACCTTTTCTTTTTTTTATTTAACACCACACCTATGAGCTTTGCTTTTGCTGATTTTAGTGTTTCTAACGCAATTAAGCCCTTGTCTTTTTTCGTTTTGCCACTGTTTACAACTAATACAACACCATCACATGAATTAGACAATATTTGCGTATCGGCAACTGCATTAACAGGCGGGGAATCAAATAAAATCACATCATACATTTCTAAGGCCTGCTCCATAACCTCTTTCATTGCACCTGAACTTAGTAGTTCTACTGGATTGAGAGGAATAGGTCCACTAGGCAAAATATCTAATTGATCAATCTCCGTTTTTCGTATAGCTCTTTGTAATGAAGTTTGTTGTATAAGTACATTGGTTAATCCAGTCGTATTTTCGGTTTTAAACATATAATGCATCATTGGTTTGCGGAGGTCTGCATCGACAATGAGAATCTTTTTTCCTTGTTGAGCCATTACGACTCCCAAGTTTGCCGTTGTCATTGTCTTTCCGTCTCCAAACCCTGGGGACGTAATGATTAATGTACGATAGGCCTTTTCAATGGATGAAAATTGAATTTTCGTTCGAATGGTCCGATATTGTTCTGAAATCATTGATGTCGTATCGATGTAATTAATTAAGTTTGTATCTTTTCTATGTTTTGCCTTTTTACTTCGTATAAGCATCAATTGCCTCACCTCTAATTGATAAATTAACTTGTTTTCCATTTTTCTTTTGTTTGCCTTTTATTTCAGACACTGCACCTAATACCGGAAGATCAAATACCTCTTCCACGTCACGTTCTGTTTTAATCGAATCATCCATCCGCTCAAGCATGAAGCAAAGTCCTATACTTGCGAGTAGTCCAAATATAAAAGCAACGACTATTATTAATTTCGGATTAAGATTAATTGGTGATGGATTAACTTCTGCCTTTGATAAAATATTCTCATTTTCAACATTCAGTAATGTTGGAATTTGTTCATTAAATGTCTCTGCAATCGCGTTAGCTATGTTTGCTGCCGTTTCAGGGTCTTTATCTTGAACTGTTACAGTAAATACTTGTGATTTCTCTCCTCTGCTTATTTCAATCTGATTAATTAACGACTTTCCAGGGCGATCTAATCCCAACTCGGCACTAACAATATCGAGTATCATTGGACTCTTGATGATATCACTATAGGTCTCTATTAATTGGAGGTTTGATTGGATTTGGTTATAATTAATTCTTTGCCCATTTTCTTGTGTTTGATTTACAAGAATCTGGGTAGAAGATTGATAGAAGGGAGTTACAAAGTAAAAACTATAAATACCACTTGTAACTGTTGCGAGTAATGTGATTAATACTATCATCCATAAACGTCTCTTAACGGCATTAAATAACTCTTTTACTGTAATAAAATCCAATTCTTCCATAGTTCCCTCCATTAAAATATATTTTTCAAATATTGGTAGTAAAAATTTTTACCGCTCCTACCTATAAGGCTTTTTACTCACATATGTTCTTAATGATGAACAAGTTGGGAATACAAAAGCACTACTAAAAATAAATAATTTCTTTATAAGCTTATTTTATGTTCCTTATAAAGAACGTGTCAAGTTGAAAATTGTTCTTTTTAAAATTCCATTTAACAAATGTATTGACATTTTAATGTCAGTCAATATTCTTCCTACATGCTTATCCCCATCTTGTTAATACCAACTCTTATGACAATAATCATCAGGTCGTTCTTAAAAGAGAATTGACTTAAAAAATATATCATACAAATTCTTATTTGAACAATACAAAAATGGTAAATTTTGAAATTCCCACTTGGTCCGTTTAGCAAACAAGAAAGCATTCTTCTTGTTCTCTATTTCCTTAATTTATTCTTAAAAATACTTGTAATGCATCATTTCGTTCTTTATAATGAAAATGTGAAATCGCTGTTCAATAAGCATGATCTTTTTCAAACATATAATTCAAGCTGTGTTTGCATTCAATCTGCTGCTGTTGACTACAAACAAAGCTTTAATGTGCCAAATGTTGGATTTTACTTATTAGTAATATTTTATATCCATTTATTTTTTTCACAATCAGTTCGTTATAACGCATATACATTATCTATTTTAAGGAGGTAAAAATGGTTGGAGTTCGTATAAAAAAATTGAGAGAACAAAAGGGGTATTCCATTACGGAATTAGCAGAACTTGCAGGAGTATCCAAATCATACCTGAGTTATATTGAACGAAATCTTCAAAATAATCCCTCACTCCAGTTTTTATCAAAGATTGCTGTACCATTGGATACTACGATTACATTTTTATTATGTATTGATGATAACGAATCACACCCTTTGATGGATCAACTACTGGATGAAGAGTGGAGGGCCTTAATTCAAAAGGCTATTAATAATGGAATGAGTAAAGATGATTTCAAGAATTATCTGGATTATATTCGTTTTACAAAATGGTTAAATCAAAAAAAGGAGTTTGGTGAATAAGCATGACAACAACTATTATGGAACAAGATTCTAAAACCCCTTTTGATGATGAATGGAAGAAATTAATATCATATGCAAAAATTTCAGGCCTTACAAAAGAAGATATACTTCAATTCTTGCAAAAAAATAGTACGAATGAATTATGTAAAAAGATATAAGATTACAATTCTTACATCCTTTTAAAGTGAGATGTATCCTTTTCAGGTTTCTATGAGTTCTTTAGGATGACACTGAACTACTAGAATGGGGTAAACTTTAGCTAAGGATTTTCACAAAATCTTTACACCAGAAAACAAGAACACCTTAACCCACGACATCTATGCCCCCTGCACTTTTATTTTGTTTTGCATTTAGCCGCATAGGCACTTATGTATATTTGTATTCTTTCTTTATCTTTTTCACCAAGTACTTAAATCCCTCTCCATTTTGTTTGTTATTCGAAAAAATGGAAATTTCAGGGTCTGCTTAAGGTCGGTCATTTTTATAAAAATATTTCCGTTTAACTTATGTAGGATTATACGCTGTTACTGAATTTTAAGTGAATCCATAGTGAATTTTTGGAATCCTCTTTGCTGAGTTTATTCTGGAGTTATTAAAAATTGTTCTTTTGGAGGTAATAATCTTGCAACCTTTATTCTTGAAGTCAGTTTTTAAAGAGAGAATTTGGGGCGGTACGACCTTGAAGATGGAATTTGGGTATGATATTCCAACTGAAAATACAGGGGAGTGCTGGGCAATTTCAGCTCATCCAAATGGACCATCAGTGATTGAGAATGGCCCTTATGCGGGAGTAGGGTTGGACACGTTATGGAAGGAACACCCAGAGCTGTTTGGACATCCAAAGGAAGAGGTTTTCCCACTGTTAACAAAAATATTAGATGCCACTATGGACTTGTCTGTCCAAGTTCATCCAGAGGACTCATATGCTAAGGTCTATGAAAATGGCGAGTTAGGGAAAACGGAATGTTGGTATATTCTTGATTGTAAAGAAGATGCCTACATGATCTATGGCCATCATGCACAGTCAAGGGAAGAATTAATGGAGCAAATTAACAAAGGTCAATGGAATAAACTATTGCGTCGAGTTAAGATTAAGCCAGGGGATTTTTTCTATGTTCCTAGCGGAACCATTCATGCGTTATGTGAAGGAACCCTTGTAATTGAAACACAGCAAAGCTCCGATACGACGTATCGTGTATATGATTATGAACGCCGGGATGCAAATGGAAATTTACGTGAACTTCACCTGGAGAAGGCGATTTCTGTAACCAGTGTGCCGTTTCAAGAAACTGGTGTTATTCCCAATATTAAAGTGAGGGAAAATGTCGCGATTACTACTTTCGTAGAATCTGAGTTTTTCTCTGTACATAAATGGGATATTACCGGTCAATCTACCTTCCTAAATGATAATCAATATTTACTAATGAGTGTGATAAATGGGGAAGGAATCCTTGTTCATAATGGGAATCGTTACTCACTGAACAAAGGAACGCACTTTATTATTCCGGTTGGATTTGGAGAATTCAGTATAGAAGGAAGTTGTAGTTTAATTATTTCGCATAAATAAGATGTGGGGGTCTGACCCCAGTACTAAGGTTATTCGTAATCTCTTTCATACGTACCCATTTTGTAAGTATCTAAAAAATGCACACTCTAAAATATTCCATTTATAGCCATAAAAAGGGAATACTAGAATACCAGGGGAATGCCACAGGAATTGCAATAGGGATTGCAATAGGGATTGCAATAGGGACGGTTCCCGCGGTATCTGTAAAAAAATCCGCCAGAACCGTCCCTAAAATTCATTTCCTCAAATTTCAGTTTTTTAAGAGAGTTAAATGTCCGACGATTTCCTTCGCTTCAAATTTTTCCATCGGCGGAAGGGCAATTACAGTTAATGAACCCGCTTTAATCTCTGTTAAGCCACTATCATGTATACTGAAAAAACCTCTTTTTTCTAACTTTTCAAGCTCGGTTTGTTTACCCTTTAGAATAATTTTCTTCATTCCGCTCTGTACCCATTCCACGAAATCATCGTGCCTTTCAGGAAAAGGGGAATGTGAGGACATCAGGTTAATCGTACTTAGAGTTGCAGCATGAGCCACTTGTGCGGCTGTTTTACCCGTCGACATTTTTAGGTCTTGGTTTACAATAAAATATTGAACGAGATCTCGTTTATTCATCTTCGTGTTCAATCCTTCTATAAAGGTTAATTCAAAGCTTCATACTTTAATCATTCTATCTAGTACCGTGACTTACGTAGTTTCGCATCAAGAAAAATATTACCGAAAGGAATAAACGCAACAGCAATCGCTGAGGTTACCCATATAAAGGACCACCTAATCTTAAAAGTTACATATGCAATAGTAAACAAATACATGATAAAGAACAAACCGTGAAGCGAACCAACAACTGTTACTACTTCTGGGAGACCTGCAAAGTACTTAAGCGGCATAGCAATAAATAACAAAATGAGCAGGGATAAACCTTCTATAAATCCCATTAACCTAAATCGACCAATTGCTGAGGTTAACATACTATTCCCTCCTATCTTTTATCTACCATGCATTTTAATTGTTTAATACTAATTTTTCTATGGCATAAGCTACTCCATGTTCATTATTAGATAGTGTATGGAACTGGGCCGCTTCTTTCACAACAGATACTGCATTGGCCATTGCCACTCCACAGCCTGCATACTCAATCATACTTAAATCATTCTCGCCATCCCCCATGCAGATGACCTCTTCTCGTTTAATTCCAAGTTTTTCAGCCAGCTGTTTGACTGCATTTCCTTTGCTGACACGCGGATCTAGGATTTCTAAAAAGAACGGAGTACTTTTTACGAACGTATATTTTTCCCAGAATGATTCAGGTATGTTGGCAATGCTCGTATTCAAACGGTCCGGTTCATCAATGAACATTACCTTCGGAATTAGCATGTCCTCTGGTACTTCATCAATTGGCAGATAATGAAGAGGCATCTGATTGATATGAGCTTCATGAATGGTATACTCGTTTATTACTCTATGCGGTGTATAAAGATGTTCTGTATCAAAGTAATGGAGCGGTGAACCAATCTTTAGGCCTAATTCATATATGTCTTTTAAATCATCATAGCTTAAGGTAATTTGGGATTCTACATCCTTGCTGTACGTATTTTGTACAAGTGCACCATTAAAGGTAATCACAAAGTCATCTTCATCGTTTAATTTTAATTCCTCTATAATCGATTGGACACCAACGATTGGCCTCCCCGTACAGATTACCACCTTTACTCCTTTTGCTTTAGCAGCTTGAATGGCGTCATTGACCTCTTTTGTAATTTCCTTTCGATCATTCATCAGTGTTCCATCAATATCTATTGCTATTAATTTATACAAAACATGTCCTCCTAAATCTCGCTTTTAATTGAGCATATTACCATATTACAAGAAGGACAATGATTAATCCAGAGGACCCATACTATCTTAATATATCCGTAACTCATGGCTTTTTTATTTTTTAACGTTTAAAAAGCTAGTGTTTCGGGTATATATATAGTATTTGGAATAGGAACCCTAAAAACTGAATAATATAGAGTTAAAGACCTATAACTCTACTTCGTAGATATCAGATAGTATCTATATATACATAAACGCAAAACTAAAGGGGCTAACAACATATTTGGTGATCATGCTCGCCAGTTACCGAATACGGTCTCTTACGATTTTTGAAAAATTAAAGGAGACAAACATTATGGAGATCAACAGGAATATGACAAAACTTAGAATTATGTGGCATTCGGCAAGAATAAACTATTTAAAGCAATTATTGGATAGCTGTCTCGATACCATTATTCAAACAAAATTGAGACGAAAAATAACCTATCATTACAATAGGTTAATTGATCTTAATTAGTCGGGTACCTTAACCACTGGGACGGTACATCATGGTTAAACCATGGTAAATATCTTAGGGTGATGTTCATCCCTCGGCTCACTAATATCACCAATTAATAAGCCATATAAACCGCCCACAATGTTCACTCGGTTTTACGCAAAAAACGCCTTTACTTTTTTAGACCCTTTTACTAAGTAAGCAATGGGTTTGATATAGATAGGATATCCTTCAGTGTTATTGATGGCGTCTTCCACATCAATTAAAGCTGGAACCAGTCTCTTCTTACCAAACATAACTTCCTCGCCAACTTTTTCGATTCTGAATTTAAACTTCTCGGTTAATTTTACATAATGATTATGCTCTAAATAGCTAACGTAAAAGCGAACCTGGTTATTCTTAGCATGCATGGCTGCCAGCTTAAGCAAATCCAATAAGATGGATTTTGAAGCAAACTCTTTTGTTACCCCCATTTTACGAACCTGGTAAGAATACTTTAAGTTTTCTAGTATGCGTGTTTCTTTTGATATATCAATTAAATCCTCAATTTCCAAGAGATTCGCATCACATGGCACAAATTCGATTGTTCCAACACTTCTGTTGGTTTTGTCCTTTAACAGATAAGCTTCTGAGTTTTCAGCAAGCGTTGTTACCTGGTATTTCCTTTCATTGGCGATTTGACTCCACAGAGTCATAAACTCTTCTTTTTGTTCATGGTTTTCTACCAAAACATTCATCGTTATCATCCCCGCTAGTTGTATTACTTTGTCCTTTTAATTGTGTAATAATTAACCAAATTTGGCAATAGAAAAACGTTTGGTCTATAAAATGCCCTCCACCATATGCTAAATTATTACATTATTTGACTAGCTACAACAAACTGGTAACTAATCAAACGTTTGATTAGTTTGAATTGAATCTGTTTAGCAACTTGAATTTCCTTTATAATAATGGTGCAATAATTGTCGAGGAAATATCGTCAATATGTGACCCTATAAATAGAACCAATCAAGAACTTTGAAACAAAAAACTGCACCTCCAAATGTTAGTCGCAACTAGCAATTGTGGTGCAGCATTAAATATTGTTCTTCTTTAGAATACCTATCATAATCATAAGAAATAACCTTACTCAACCCGCCATATATAGAAACGAAAAGTTAGTCCGCAAAGATGGTGCCTAGCAAGTGTTCACGTTCAAATTGATCTAAAACCTCACCATCAACTACAATCATCTGATCGATATACGAATCCCCGGTTATCCCTATATCGATGATGACAGACACGACTTCCCCATCCCGGTCTGCTACTCCTGTAAAGCGAACAATCTCATAAGGAAGCTCGGTTTCTTGGTTTTCCCAGTGGGGAGACCCAAAAAACCGGTGAAACCCATTTCCAATCGTAGCTGATGGATAACTTTTATAGGATCCGTTCTGAACACTTACGATATTTATCGCATTAGGTGGAATAAGCACGTCCTGACTAACCAAATAAAAAATTACAAAACCCATGAAAGAAGTTATGGCAGTTATCCAATTAGTTCTGCCCTTCTTTTTCGACCATATGTCCATTTTTTCCTGATTATTGTTTCTTCGTTTACCTTTCGTCAATTGCCGTTTGGTGTGCTGCAAATAAAAATAGTTTCCGAACAATCCATAAAGTAACGTAATGCAAACCTTTAGCACCCATAGGATCGGAAAATAAAAAATAGAATAGGTGATATCAATAAAGTACAACAACAAATCTAACCAAAGATAGATACCTGCCAGAAACCCAAGATACCGATACATTTTTCGGTAGCCGAGCCAAATTGGTCCTAGAAAAAAGGATGCCCAATTCCAGCTTGTTTTGATTGCTCGATTTTCTAACTGGTCCCATTTTCTTCGATAATAATGATGCTTTTTTCCCACATAAGACTGCTCCATCTCAAGGTCGTTTTCAACAAGTTCTTGCGCTGGTTTTGGATCTTGTACATATTCACTGGAAACAACATGCCCACATCTATAGCAATGAGCCTCATGTTCCCCTATTTCCTGACCACAATCTCGGCAACTCAAATTCATCACTTCTCTCTTATAAATAGACGAATGCAAAAAAGTTTTTCCTTGATTATATTCAATAAAAAAATTCATTTATCCTATCTCCATTCATTTTTTTCTTAACTTTTTCAATCAATCGACAAAGAGTGACATATATGAATTCAATTAAACGTTTGATTAGTGGAAGATTCAAACCATACCCAGTTTGGGATTAGTACAAATAATTGTTGCAAGAATTGTCGATGATATGGACATTACTCCATGAAAAAAGAGAGACCATAAGAAGTCTCTCTTAACTACGAAACTATGATTTTTTATATTTTCCAGGTATATATTTTTCACTGGCTTTAAAGTTATAAACGGGTTTGATAAAAGAAACAATCTCCGTTGTTTCCTCGATTTTTTCTAGAATTTCATTCATTGGCTTGTAGGCCATTGGCGCTTCATCAAGTGTTTCTTCAGATACTGATGTCGTCCAAACGCCCTCCATTGTTTTGTGAAAGTCTGCCATATCTAAAGTTTTCATTGCTTTTGTACGGCTTAAGACACGGCCTGCTCCATGTGGTGCGGAATAATTCCAATCCTCATTCCCTTTACCCACCGCTAAAATGGAACCATCCCTCATGTTGATCGGAATAATGAGCCGTTCTCCCTTTTGGGCAGAAACTGCCCCTTTTCGCAAAATCAAGTTATCCGTATCAATATAATTGTGCACGGTATCGAAGCGATCGAGTTCCTCAAATCCCATATTGTCAATGATAGCTCTTGCAATTTCTTCGCGGTTTGATTTTGCGAATGCTTGAGCTAATTTCATGTCATGCATATAATTATAAAAATCCTCACCTTCCAAATACGCTAAATCATTTGGAATCACTGGATTCTTTTCTTTGTAATTTTGAATGGCCGTTTGGATTTCTCTTTCCCGGCCCGCAGCTTTTAATTGTTCAATCATTTCCGTTAAGTCTTGATTACGAAGCTTTGAAATTGCTACCTTCTGATAGTAGGTTGCAATCTTTGCCCCAACATAACGGCTACCAGTATGGATCGTTAAGAAGTGGCAGCCATCGGAATCAATTGACGCTTCGATAAAATGATTTCCGCCCCCAAGGGTTCCCAAGCTATAAAGACTTTTATTCTGACTGAGTATATGTTTAGCCCTGAACTCTTCTGTGGATGGGAAATCCGTGCTAATAAATTTTACCGTATCATCCGTATGAAGTTCATGGCCGCTTGGGACGTATGAACGAATGACGTTATCCAGTTTGTTAAAATCAACTTTTTTATCTTGAAGCCTAACGGTCAGGACACCGCAGCCAACATCGACTCCAACTAGGTTAGGAACGACCTTATCTTTCAACTGGATGGTTGTGCCAATTACACAGCCTTTCCCAGCATGATAGTCTGGCATTATACTAATCTTTGTATCCTTTAAAAACGCTTGATTACATAGCTCCTGTATTTGCTCCATCGCCGTTTCCTGCGGATAATTAGAAAATACCTTTGCTTCTGTTTGTGTCCCTTTTATTGTTATCACAAGATTTCCCTCCCCCAACGCAGATTACCAATAGGCTACCATTTTACCTACATTCTTACAATCGATTTCGTGCGACAATTTTAATGGGTTATAAGTCTTTGTTTGAGTATTAATAATACCGCCATCAATGTTTCCTTAATCGACAAGAAACGTCTTAACTAATCGTTTAATTAAAACTCTCTTAAACCCTTTTGAAAAACGAACTTTTAATAGTTTTCCGGGAAATTTTTTGTCGATAACATATTCTCTTACCGACAGCAAAATGACAATTACTTTCCAAAAACATTATATTTTTCCACTAGTAGACTCCCTTAGACAAATCAAAAACTAATTAAATGATTGATTAATTTGACTAAAATCCCTCCACCTGCAAGAAGTTTCTTCACCCAAGAAGTACGTAAAATGTCGAGAAAAAACACCCTTGAAATTCAAGGGTGTCTAATGATAGTCTTTTTACTTTTAGTTAATTACTTGTTTAATAAAATCTCCACTTACCCATCCGGTAGTTGTGGAATTAGGCACAAACACTTGATACCAGCCATTTTGTGTTACAGGCACTCCGTTGATCGTAACAAGATTCAAATAAGCACCGTTTCTAACACTAGCAATCATACTCGAATCCGTTGAAGCACTGCTGCGAATATTTAAAGAACCGCCAGCAAGGGTTACCTGTGCTAAGTTTTGAATCTGTAAATATCCACCATAAAGCCAGCCGGTTTGGCCATTCACACTTACTCGGTACCAACGATAGGCGTAATTACCTGTTGTAGTCGGTTCATAGTAAACATCAGTATTATATCCTAATACGGTGATGGCTGTACCCTGAGGAATGGAACCGATGACGGTTGATCGTAAAATATATGGTAATGATCTTAAAGTTAGTGATGAAGTATTCACTATCTTTGCGTTGATCCCACTTGGGAAGTTAATAATCGTATCTTCCGGATATGGCAGTCCAGCTGGAATATCTCTCACCAAAGTAGGTGGAGCAATGTTAGACATTCCAAGAACATTCGCATTGGAATAATAGGCGTTATCATAAGGTTTCATACCTTGCATAAGATTTGCAATCCCATTTTTCCAATTTTGATCTGTCGCATAGTTCACATTCATCCCGATTAAATTTGGACCTTCATAATAAGCTCCAGACTCATTTAGATAATCCACTCTAACCTGATAGGCTACTCTAAAAATACTATCCTGAACGGATTGGAAATAGTAACCACAAGTGAAAGGACACGGATCATAGGCACCATATCCATAAAGGTTATTCTTGTAACCTATTAAATCTGAACCGCCCCAGCCAGTCTCCCAAATCGCGTGAGCGACTAAATATTGTGCATTTACACCATATCGATTCTGAGCGTCAATAAAGCTTTGGGCATAATTTTTTAGCGGGCTGCTGGATTGATTTCTAGAATTAAAGAAATTAACAATATCATTAGCAGTTATATTCGCTGGTTTCATTAGATTTAATGAAAGATATGGACTACCATTTTTAACTGTAATGCTTGCAGAAAGAGTATGACTGTTGCCATTTTTCCCCGTTTCTTTAATCGTTAGAGTATGTGGTCCATCTGTGATTTGTTTTGTATCTAACGAGTATTGGAAACCTGCGTTTGAATTAAGGTATTCTGGGAGGACATTTGCCACATCAGTACGGCTTAAGCCATACTGTGCATTTCCAATCAACTTGTCATCCACAAAAACTTCAATTTTTTCTACACCACTGCCATCTAAATACCATCCACGAATCGTTGACACTCCGTTAATGGTTGTACCGGATTGTGGAGTATCTAAGAATCCCAATGTCGGCAAATGATCAAGATTTTGGATACTTACACTACTATCAAACTGTTTCGTTGAACCGTTCTTCGCAGTAGCTTTAACGGTAATGGTGTGTGCACCGTTTGCATAGTTCTTAGTGTCAAGAGCAAACTCATATCCACCGTTTGCGTTATTATACTGAGGGTAGAATCTTTGAACATCTAATCGAGTGAGACCATACTTGGCCTGACCGACCAATTGTCCATCGACTAAAACATCAACTCTAGCAATCCCGTCATCATCTAAAAACCAGCCGCGTACGGTACTGATTCCTTTTACAATTGAATTATTCGCGGGTGCATCCAAAAATCCAACTAACTCCAAATTTACAGCATTTTTAACATTTACACTAACGCTTTGAAGTTCAGTGCTGGCTCCATTTTTACCAGTTTCTCTAACCGTAATCGTGTGCAACCCATTAGTAAGTTTTTTGGTGTCAAGAGCAAACTCATAACCCGCGTTTGCGTTTTGATACTCCGGTAAAACGTTTAGAACATCTGGCCGGGAGCTGCCGTACTGTGCCTGCCCCACAATCTGTCCATCAACTAAAACCTCCACTTTAGAAACACCACTAGCGTCTAAAAACCAACCCCGTACAGACGTTATGCCACTAATCGTAGAGCCATTCTTTGGTGTATCCATAAAACCAACCGTTGGCAAATTTTTAACATTCACTGTCTTAGTTGGCAGTTCAGTTATAGTGCCGTTATTTCCAGTCCCTCTCACAGTAATAACGTGGGTACCATTTGTAAGCTTTCTAGTATCAAGAGAAAATTCATAACCCGCGTTTCCGTTTTGATAGGCTGGAAGAACTTTTAGAACGTCAGGTCGAGAAAGGCCGTACGTTGCTTGTCCCATAATTTTTCCATCTACAAAGACTTCAACTTTGGAAACACCACTAGCATCTAAAAACCAACCTCTTACATTCGTAATACCATTAATGGAAGAGTTAGAGATTGGTGAATCAATATGACCAGTTGGAGCTAAAGCTACATTCTGCACATTTACTGTTTTCCCCTGTAATGACAGTGTAGACCCGGTCTTTGAAGTAGCTTTAACGGAAATGGTATGTTGTCCATTGGTAAGTGACCTGGTATCAAAATTAAATTCATAACCAGAATTTGCATTTTGATAGTCAGGAAAAACGTTATAAACGTCAGGTCGAGAAAGACCATATTGGGCTTGGCCGACAACTTTTCCGTCAACTAAAACCTCCACTTTGGAAACTCCGCTGGTGTCTAAGATCCATCCCCGAACCTTGACCATCCCACTCACCGTTGATCCTGCAGGTGGCGTGTCCAAAAACCCTAGGGGTTGAAGTGGTGTACTGTTTGCTAGCACTTTACCATTATTAAACAATATGAGAATTGTAAAAAAGGCGGCCAACAGTATATACCTGTTTGCTTTTTTGATAATGTGTATGCACCTCCAAGAAAATGTAAAACTAGTAGACTAGTACAACATGAATTTTAGCAAAAAAGGTCGAAAAATGATAGAGTAGCTGTCATTTTAATGCATAAGTCATACAAAATTGTAATAAATTGTAATTTTATAAAAAGTCTCCGTAAATTAAAAAAAGCTTCGAACGATTGAAACTTTTCCCACCTACAAACAGTCTAATTGCAGTAGATGTTAACCAAAAATTTACAATAAATACATATCAAGTTAACTCTATAATTTTATAATGTATTTGGAGTTATATGATGGGAGGGATTTTCATGAAACGAAAGGATTATTTTATTTTTACATCGCTTTTAGTATTAATTGTCTTGATAGCAAGACCTTTTGTATATTCTTTGGAAGCCATCCTGGTTAAAATTTTTTCAGTTTAAACACTAATCGTCTTACTTTGCATGTTGAAAAGATTTGACTAAAAAATACTTAGAGTAAAAACTCTCTCTTTGAAAAAGGGAGAAATACCAAATGGTACTTCCCCCTCTCTTTTAGCGTACTATTCTTTAACATTAAATAGCATTTCAGTCCGTGCTTCAAAGGATTCACCTGAACCAGGTTTGCCCTTTTCTTTACCAAGAACAATGATCGTGTAACTTCCTGCACTCGTTGGTGTCCAAGTTACTGTATCATTGCTGCTATACTCCTGAAGAGTCGCAGGTGCACCCTTTTCACCCTTGACCAAGAATCGGTACTCAGGTTGATTGATTCCTTCAGATGCTGCTGTTAACGTAATCGGAGTTCCAACAATGGTTGATGAAGGCTGATCTGCTTTAACTTGAACACTTGTTTCTTTTCCAGCTTTAATCTTATAACTCATTTCAGTTTGAGCTTCAAATAAATCCTTCGATCCCTTGTCCTTACTATGAACAATTACAGTGTAGTTGCCTTTACTCGTTGGTGTCCATGTAAAGGTGTTATCATCACTATACTCCTGAAGAGTGGTTAGATTTCCCTTGTTATCTTTAACATAGAAAAGGTACACAGGCTCATTGCTTCCTTCAGATGTTGCCGTAAACGTAATAGGTGTTCCAACAACATTTGGAGAAGCTTGATCCGCATCAACCTGTAAACTTGTAACTTTTCCAACATTAATCGTATAGTTTAGTTCATTTCGGGCTTCATAAAAACTAGCTGAGCCAGTTTTGTATTTATCCTTTGCCTCCACAATAATGGTATAGTTACCTGGCGCAGTCGGTGTCCATGTTATGGTATCTTGACTGCTATACTCTTGAATAGTCGTAACGTCTCCTTTATCATCACGGACATAGAACCGATACTCTGGGTTACTGCTTCCTTCTGAAGTTGCCTTAACAGAAATAGGTGTACCTACAATTTGCGGACTTGTCTGATTAACTTCAAGATTTACTGAAGTAACGGGTTCACTTTCGTTTTGGTCGACAAATAGAGGTTGAGGGAATGTGTCATATACGTAATTACCTGCTCTATCCTTTGCCGATACTTCCAATCTCCATTTTCCTGTGTAATCAACTGAAGTAATCGTTTTACTTCCAACCCAGACGTTTTCATTAGGGTCATATTCTAAGTCGATCGTTTCAAAGTGTCCGCCAAATTCACTTGCATTCCAAAACTGTCCATCCATGAAAATAACACTGACACTTTCAACCTCTGATCCTGCATCTGTCGCTTTTACTCTGAAAGAAACTGAGTCACCTAATTGAACGGTTCCAGGTGTAAAGCTCAATTCTTCGAAAACCGGTTTTTCATAATCAGGCGTGTCATTTAAAATTAACAATTCATCGTTCATCCAGTATCCACCGTAATTACCCGCTTGGTCTACAGCCTCTAATGATATAGAATGTAATCCAGTAGAGGAGTATGCTGGAATTGTATAAGATCCTACCCATAATTCACGGGTCTCATCATAGGATAGTGTTACTTTCTTCGTTCTAGATTCAGCATTGCCATACTGACTGATTTGAACGTAGACACTATTCATTCCTGACTGATTTTCACTAACCTTCGCTTCAAACTGAACTGTATCACCAGGTTGTGCAATAATTTTGTCAAAGTTAAAGGATTCAATTGTAGGTGCAGTTATATCTTGATTTGGATTATCGATTTCCATTTGATACGTACCAGACTGAATATTACCAGCGAAGTCCCTTGCCATAATTTCAACAGTCCATATACCGGATGCATCCCTTTGTTCCACTGTGAATTTCCCTATCCATTTCTTGGTCGTTTGATCAAGGGAAAATGTGATATCTCGGTAACCTAGATCCCCCATATTCATGAAGGCATATACAGAGTGGATGCCAGATCCGATATCGGATGCTTCTACTTCAATCGTTACCTCATCACCCAAAGTTGCTGCATCAGGTGTAATCGTCACGTCTTCGATTACTGGCAATTCTGTATCAGCATTTGGATTTTCTATGGTGAACGTCTTCTCTGCTGAAAAATAATGACGATTTCCTTTTACATCTTTTACATTAAAGTATACATACCATTCTCCAGGTTTGTCATTTTGACTTACAGGATAGCTTCCAATCCATGTTCCATTTACTGAATCATAAGTAAGTTCTACATATCTGTTGAGATTTAATTCATCCGTAATTCTTGCTGTTACACTGTTAATTACATTTTCATCATTAGCAAATTTCGCTTGAATTTGAAGATTATCGCCTGCCATAACAGGATTTGAAGAAAATTCAACGTTTTCTAATGTGAGCGGAGTTGGGTTGGATACATAAAATGATTGTGATAACCATTCAGACCTTTTATTCCCCTTGAAGTCGATGGCTTCTACACTATGAACAAAGATCTCTCTTCCATCTTCAATAGATTCAGGAATCATGACTGCTGCCGTCCACTTTCCATTTTCAGGATCATACTTGAATGGTACATAACCTAAGTAGTCCAGATATGCTTGAACATAGGCTACACCTGATTTGTCATCTTCCACGGTTACTGACAATGTCACTTTTTCACCAACCGATACGTCGGTCGGATTAACTTCTAAATTTGAGATTGTAGGAGCTGTATAATCCCCATCAGGATTCATGACAGTAAAATATGATGAATAGTAATTTGAGCTATTATTATCAAAATTGTCTGTTGCACTTACATACAATAACCAATCACCATCATAGGTAGTTTCCTTTGCAGTGAAAGTACCTACCCATTTGTTTAGTTCTTGATTGTAATTCATCTTTACTGTTACATAGTGCTCGTAGTTAGATGAATGAAGACTTGCTGATACTTCACGAACTCCTGATTTACCGTCGCTTACATCAGCCGTTATCGTCACCGTTTCTCCTACTTGAATAACAGAAGGTGAAACCTCGATATTTTCAATAACCGGTGCCGTAAAATCTCCATCTTCATTATTGATATAAAGGGTTTTAGACGTATCAATCGTTCCATAATTACCTGCTGTATCTTGTGTGTCCACCATTAAGGTATTTAAGCCGTGACTGTCGTTTTTTTGTACAGTATATGAACCAACCCATTCCCCTTTTTCTTGGTCATATTCTAAATAGACATAACGATTCGTTCCATTAACAGATTGCAGATATGCATTCACATAAGAAATATCAGACTTATCATCGGTAACCTTCATTGAAATAGTAACAACGTCCCCAACATTAGCAGTAACCGGATCAATGACAACGTTTTCTACTGCAGGAGCTGTAAAGTCTCCGTCAGCGTTATGTATAGTAAATGACTCTGAAATATAAGCCCAGTTTGAATTATACATGTTGTCCATCATGTGAATTTCCTCTAAAACCCATTCTCCAGGTACATCATTCACTCCTACATTATAGGTCCCGATCCAATTAGATGATTCAGGGTTGTAGACAAACTCAATGTACCTGGCACCATTAGGTTTTGATTTGTCTGCTAAGTATATCATGGCAGATACACTTGATACTCCGGAAATGTCATCCGATACTGAGGCTGTAAAAACAATCTCTTCCCCTACATTGACCTCTGTTGTAGATAATTGAACGTTATGAAGAGTAGGTCCCATATAATCAGACTCTGTGGTTTGATCACTTGTAACGAATGACTGAGCCATCGTCATTAGTGGATTCGTGATTAACAAAATGATTAGCAAGAATACTAGTGACTTGTTGTTCAAAAGCCCCACTCCCAACTTATTAATTTCTCTCTCTTTCTATCACTTTCTGAGGTTAAACAAGCTTTTTCATTTCTTCCTTTAATCTCAATAAGCGATCTAACTTCTTTTGTTCGTACTCTCGCTTATACTCTTCTTCCATTGAAGCAGGGAGGTTATTTTCAAGCATGTCTGATTCCAGTTTATCTAAAAAGATTTTAAATTGGCTGTCTGCTTCTTTCTCTTTTTCTCTTAGAATCGCCTCATATTTTATTGGAATGATAGATAAATCCATATTGACTTCTTTTTTCACTTTTACTTCCTTCTCGGCTATCTCTAGTAAAGCGGTTAAGGTTCCTTCTGCCTCCTGTGTGATTCTATTAAACTCAGCCTTAGAATCAAATTTATCATCAACCAGTGTTTTTTCGTCATTTGATTCAGTTTCGGCATTTACAGTTACAGAGTTTTGAACCCTTGTTTCGACTTTTGCTGTTGGAGCTTTTTGAACCTTTGTTTCCTTCAGATTCTCTTCCTTCTCTACTACACTCTTCCCCATCTCTTTGCCAGCCATTTGAAACGATTCCTTAGAGTTCAATAGAGAAAAAACCAGTACCAATAGAGCAGCCAAAGTGATTCCAAATAATAATCCTTTTTTCATTTGCTCCCCTCTCTACAATTATTTTCATACAAAATATTATATTCTTTACATGTGCAATTTGAAAGATACTAGAAGAATTTTACTTATTTTGGAGAATTAATTTGTATAATAAAAGCGCTAAGTATTGGAAACTGCTGTGAAAAACTATCATAAATTTGTTTAAATCTATTAATCTTCAAAAACTGAGATAACGGAATTTGAAAAAGACCGTCCAATATGAACGGTCTCTTTTGTTACTATATAGATATAACCATGTGCTATAGACAAAAGGCCAAACAATCTAAAAGTTATATCGGTTACCAACTTGGTTAAACAAACCTATATTGTAGAAACAACTGAGTTGTCTACAATAGGGTTAGGTTCTCAGGCAATTTGACAGACGTCAATATATCAAGCTCCGTTAATCGAGTATGGGTGTAGGATGAAACGTTTAAAAGGGTATTGTCCAAGTATGCGGGATGGCACATAATTTCAACTCTCTTTCCATCTTCTAGTCGATCCGCCAGGCTTAGAAAATATTCCTCCGTTACACCTTCTCCATAAAAGTCAAAAAGACATAGGTCTGAAAATGCTTTTACCTCAGCAATCTTCTTGCTCCCATTTGTTCTTACCGCTAAGTTATACCTTTTTGCTAATCGTTGCACCACTGGCAGCAATTCTTCCATCGTATGTACATGATGATGACTATCAAAGTGCGTCGGCTTGAGACCCGCAGCTAAAAATCTTTCTATTTGAGCTGTCCATTCTCTTTCCAGTTCCTCCAACGAAAGGTCCTTCGTCCTCGTTAAGTAGGATAATTTCTTAAAGTCCCCATTTTCATCTACTAAAGAAGGTACATTTTTTAATAATGGTTTTCCACAAGTCAGAACAAGGTGAATCCCCACACGCAAACCAGGGTGTTTTTTTGCCAATTCAATCGCATGTTCTGTCCCCGGCATATTCATCATCATCGTTGCGGAATTTACAATTCCGTATAAATAGCTGTCGACGATTCCGTTGTTTACCCCGCGGCTAAGCCCAAAATCATCTGCATTGACGATTAAAGTAATCATACTAATCCCCTTTTAGTTTAACGTTCCAGGTAATTTAATAGCCCGATATAAATCAACCATTTCCGAAGCCAAATCCCTCATGGTTATGGCATTCATTAAATGGTCCTGAGCATGAACCATTAACAGTGAAATCTCCGTCTTTTCTCCCCTAATTTCCCCCTGAATTAGAGAGGTCTGGATGTGATGAGCCTCATTTAATGCTGCAGATGACTCCTTTAGTTTTTCTTCCGCTCCTGCAAAATTGCCCTTTTTTGCTTCCTGAATCGCCTCCATAGCTGAACTCTTTCCATTACCGCCATGTAAGATGATCTGAAAAATCACCGTTTCTAAGTTTTCCATTATTCCTTCCTCCTAAAATAAACTGGCTTACAGGAATTCCTTTCATGGAACTGCCTGCAAGCTAAATCATCAAACCATAGATGAACGAAACTGCGGCAGATAGGCTTTGTGTGCTTCAAGCATTTCATCTAATATGATTTTCGCGACACGATCACTAGGTACAAGCGGATTAATCGTCATCGCAAGCAAAGCCGTTCCATAATCACCTGTAACAGCTGCCTCAATCGCAACTTGCTCAAATGACTTGATTGATTGAACAAGACCTCTGATTGCAACAGGAAGTTCACCCATTGTGATTGGTTTTGGTCCATCCTTCGTAATAACGCAGCTTACTTCTACAGCCGAATCATAAGGCAAACCTGCGATGGCCCCTCTGTTGATCGTATTTACAGGCTGGATATCTCGTTTATCTGTATACATGGAATGAATGAGTCTTACGGCTGCGTCACTATAATAAGCTCCTCCGCGTTTTTCTAACTGCGGCGGCTTGATCGCTAAATTAGGATCTTTATATAATTCAAACAGTTCGTCTTCAAGCTTTTTTACGACCTCGGCACGTGTGCCGCCTTCATTAAAATTCTTCAGCTCTTTTTCAAGCATGTCGCCAGACTTATAATAGTAGTTATGGTATGGACATGGGAAAACGTTCAACGCTTGCAAGAATTCAGGCTCCCAGCCCATCGCATGAATATTTTGCATCGTAATACTTTTCTCCGGGTCTGTTAGTAAAGAAATAACTTCATCCTTAACGGATATTCCATCGACATAAACATCTAAGCCGTATACCATATGGTTTAATCCAGCAAAATCAATTCTGACCCGGCTGTGGTCAACATTTAATAATTTTGCAACGCCCATTTCCATTCCAATAGGCACGTTGCACAATCCAACTACTTTTTTAATATTGCTGTAGCGAAGTACAGCTTCTGTAACCATTCCTGCCGGATTTGTAAAGTTTATCAGCCAGGCGTCAGGACATACCTCTTCCATTTCACGGCAAATATCGAGGATGACAGGGATTGTACGGAGAGCTTTGAACAATCCCCCGGGCCCGTTTGTCTCCTGGCCAAGAACCCCATGCTTTAAAGGAATGCTCTCATCTTTGCCACGTGCCTCAAGCATACCTACTCGAAATTGAGTGGTGACAAAGTCTGCATTTTTTAACGCTTCTTTTCGGTCTAATGTTAAGTGAATCTCAATCGGAACCCCTGCCTCTTTTACCATTCTTTTTGCAAGGTTTCCTACAATCTCAAGTTTTTCCTTACCTGCTTCCACATCAACTAGCCAAATTTCACGAACTGGAAGGTCACTATGGTACTTAATAAATCCTTCAATCAATTCTGGTGTATAACTAGAACCACCACCGATTGTTACAATCTTCAATCCTGTTGTCATAACTCCGCACACCTCTAATTAAGGGATTATTCCCCTGAATTTTTAAAATTTTTTAAAAGATAAAGCCCTGAGCACTTATAAAAACAAAATGTCAGGGCAGCAGTTTTTTAGAAATATAGTTATAATCGATTACATGTTTAACGTATCAGTTTTATTCTCTGCAGCCTTTATTTTTTTAGCATCCATTTTTCCTTGAGCAATGACAAACGGAAGATAAACAACGAATGAAATCGCTAAGTTAACCGCTGCTAATACGGCACCTGAAATATGTCCTCCGGTTGCAAGTAAGCCTCCAATAATCGCTGGCGTTACCCAAGGTATATCAGCAACAACTGGGTGTACAAGCCCAAGACTAATAGCTAAATAGGCTGTCACTGTCATTAAAATTGGACCAAGAATAAACGGAATAAACCAGATTGGGTTTAAAACAATTGGCAAACCGAAAAGGATTGGTTCGTTAATTTGGAATATTCCAGGAGGTGTACCTAGAGCCAATAACTGCTTATTCCGTTTTCTGCCAGCAATAAACATAGCAACGATTAAACCTAACGTTGCACCTGATCCGCCTAGATATACGAATGCATCTAAAAAGGCACCTGAAAGTACATTATATTCACTTAAATCCTTAACTCCTTGTGCATACATGTTCAAGTTTTCTTGGCCAAGCTTTGTCATCAAAGGAGTGGTAATTCCTCCAAGAATATTCGGACCATGAAGACCAATCATCCAGAAGCCGTGTACAAGCCCTACAATTAAAATCGCAAACGGCAGGGAATCAACTGCACCAGTCAGCGGAGTTACTAAAACGGTATTTAACCAGTCATTTAAGTAAGCGCCGCTGCTGATGAACTTACGTAAAATTAAACCAAACAATCCCATGATGAAGATGGTAGCCATTCCCGGAAGAAGCTTTGCAAACGCGCGGGCAACTGCCGGCGGTACTCCATCAGGCAATTTAATTTCGAGTTTCTTTACTTTTGCTAAACGAACGAAAATTTCAGTTGCTGCGATTGCCACAACAATCCCTGTGAATAATGCCGTTGCACTGAAATAGTTCCAGCTGATAAAGCCCCATGCTCCACCTGTAACTGCTTCTCCACCCTCTGGAGTAATGGTTACATTTCCAACCTGAGGTATTAACACAAAGAAAGATGCGGCAGCAACAAGCATTGCTTCAAAACCATCATCCCCGTAGGATTTAGCAAGTTTATGAGAGATTCCGAACACCGCAAAGATTGTCATAAACGCAAGTGTTCCCCACCAAATATCTCCTCCCAGTGTGGTCCATGTTTCTCCGAAAATGCTAATCATTAAATTTTGATAAGGTTTCCCGATCCCAGGTACAGAGCCTAAGTTATTTAATAAAACGGCTAATGACCCAATCATCGTAATCGCAATCATTCCGACTAGAGCGTCACGAATGGCAAGAAGATGCCTATTGTTACCAAGTTTATTAGCGAACGGCATAATATATTTATCTATAAAATTCATCATATCCCTATTCCCCTTTAATAAGCTTAATAGCTTGCTTCAATACTTCTTCTCCATTGCAAAGGCCATAATGCATAGGGTTAATGGAATCCACTGGAATACCCTTCTTTTCTCCAGCCGCTTTAAGTTGTGCAAGCATAAAACGAACTTGTGGACCTAGCAGCAATACATCCGCTTCCGCTTTTTCAATTTGCTCCTGAACCTCTGTCGAGCCGACAGCCCAGATGGTACAATCTAACCCTTGAGCTTCCGCACTTTTCTCCATTTTAGAAACTAAGAGACTTGTAGACATACCAGCAGAACAACACAATAAGATTTTCATTTAAGATACCCCCTAAAATAGAAAACGATTTCAAAGTAAGATAATGGCATTAAATATTTATCCAATTCATCACTAGAACACAACCTCATTAAGAGCTGAAGGTTGCCCCACCTCCTAACACCAAAATGTAATCGCTTACTATAAATTGTTGTAATCTCATTGTAATGACAATTAAGATTAAATTCAATACATTTTTTTAAATGTTATAACAAATTATTTAAAATTGAACTTATACATACAAATCTTACGGCTTTTCTGATAATCTATAGTTACTAGGGAGGAAGATATGATGGAAGAATTAAAGGATAACGGTGCTCTTCATCAGCAGGTGAAGGATGCAATCATTCAATTAATCAACAACGGAGAATATAAACCTCATACCCAGCTGCCAACTGAAGCTGAATTTTGTGAGAAGTATGGAGTAAGCAGGACAACAGTACGCACTGCATTACAGCAGCTTAGTGCGGAAGGGTATGTTTACCGTAAACGGGGTAGTGGGACCTTTGTTTCAGCAAATAAAGTAAAACAAAAATTAACAACAACGGTTGAAAAATTCGCTGAACAAATAACGATGCAGGGAAAAACTCCATCTATAAAAGTTCTCGAACTGGAAGTTATTCCAGCGGACGAATATCTTAGCGACCTTCTAAAAATAGATGTAGGTCAACCTGTTAATGTGCTTGAAAGGGTCCGATTTGTAAATGATGAGCCTATTCAATATGAAACCGCCTATTTGCCCTGGTATAAAACACCAGGTTTAAATAAACAAGCGTGTAAAAATTCACTATATCAGCTTTTGGCTTCCCAATTTAATTTGAAAATCAGCAAGACTGTTGAAACCTTGGAGCTATTTATCGCTGATGAAGCATCAGCAGAAAAGCTCCATATCCATATAGGTGATCCCTGTTTTTCTCTCGATACCCTTGCCTATTTGAACGACGGGACAATCATAGAATATTCGAAAACAATCTTTCGTGGTGATTTGGCCCATTTTGTAATAGAAAGAAATTACGAATAAGTAAATATTTCGACTAAAAAAGGTATAATTCCCCAAATGTTCGTGGGATTATACCTTTTCCTTTCTACTCCTCAGTTGGTATATACCGACTAAAATACTCGAGCAGCTGCTGTCTATTATTTTGGAAATACATACACAATTGGTGCCCAATGGGTGCTGAATAAATAATTTTTTCACATAAACTGCAATTTTCTTGCTTACTAAATTGGTGCTTAACACTCAGTGGATAGGGATTCCTAGAATTCCCTACGATAAAAACAAAGGTTTGCCCGCAGACCGAAAACTCTATTTCAAATCCGTTAAAACCGGAGCTTTTTAAAACTCGAACATTTTCTATTCCCAGCTCTTCCATTTCAACTCTCTTCAATACGTAACCCCCTCGGCCTGTTAAGTTGTTATAACAAATATCTATTCCCATAGATAGTACCTTATTTGTTCCGTTACGTGAACCCTCTAATCGAAGGAATGATTCTTCATAATTTATGAAGAATTAAAGCCAAAGCCGCTAAAAAGATAATAACAATTTCCCTAGAACATAAACATCTCTATAAAAGTAGACAAAATCGTCCTTAAATTTTCCAATTGTCGTATGGATATGTGGACAAAATGGGACATAAAAATGGTATTTTCTCCAACATATTCATTTTTCGACTAATTATGACATTTTTGGGACAAAAAATGGCGAAGTATTACGAATATTTCAGAGTAAGAGTTAATTTAGAAAGAGATAAGGGGAATTGGTTAATTTGACTACACAATTAGTTGTTAATGGTGAATGGACACTTAGCAGGAAAGAAACCTACGGAAAAGGCAAGCAAGCAAAATGTGTACCTGTTTTCACCACAAGAATGGAAAAACGTGAATATTATAAGAGCATCCATTTTGATATTCGAAATGTACTAGATGCCCAAGGGTTTTTAAAGGATATCCGCACAGATTGGAATACATATGTATCACAGGTTCACGAATGGATTCAAAAAAATGTTGTAAAAAAACTGGTCGTGACTGGCATTTTTATGGTCGTCCTTGGCTTGTACTCCAACACGGCCAATGCAGCCATTCATATTCCAGAATACACCTATCAGGTAAAAAGCGGCGAAAAAATTGAAACCATCGCGATGCAACATGGTGTCACAGCCCAAGAAATATTAGAGGCCAATGGACTGACTTCCATTGACGGCAAAAAAATTCTTTTACCGAAAGTAGAAGATAGAACGGTGACCGCTACCACACTAAATATCCGCTCACAGCCAAGCACGAAAAGCAGTATAATTGGAACCTATAACAAAGGAAGTATCGTAAAGGTTGCATTTATCGAAGATGGTTGGGCTGGCATTCTGATCAAAGGGAGGGTTTGTTTCGTCAGCGCTGAATATCTCACAAAAGCACCTGCACAAGCAGGCACATCTACAGTCGAAGCTCAAACGAAAACCATGTATGTAACGGCCACATCCTTAAGAGTTCGTGCAGCTGCTACTACCAGCAGTGCTGTCCTGGGTTCGTTGAAATTTAATGACCGTGTAACGGTAACCTCCAGTTCAAAAGGGTGGGCCAAGATTCAATTCCAAGGCAAAACAGCATATGTGAGTGAAACCTTTTTAACGAAAAAACAGCCAGCTACTGCACCAGATGAGTCTAGTAACAACAACAGCTCACCAGTTGATTCATCTGTGTATGTGATTAAAAGCGGTGATACCTTTACAAAAATCGGCAAGGCTTTAGGGGTCCCTGCCTCAACCATACAAGCACTCAATCCAGCCTTGGAGCCAACCCGGCTAAAAATTGGACAAACAATCAAAGTCCCTGCTGCAACTGTATCTACTGCAAATCAACTAATGGTGACAGCTCAAATTGGAGGTGTCGAACCGAACGGAACCTTCCGATTTATCACGTCGAACGGCAACACGTACGACGCAAAGGCAGCAGGCAACATGATAAACGTACTATTCGCCCATCAAGGAGAAAAAGTAACCCTAACTCTCGAAGCAAAAAGAGGTCAAAAAATGAACCTCCTTGCTATTCATTAGGAATCATGCGAACGGTTCTTATGCAGGTCTTTTGAAAGGCTGAAAAAAGACAGATGATTCCATCCATAAATGATTGTTTCTTTTAATAGAACTTAAAATAGAAGAGCCATTCACGCTCCGAAAATGAGCAGGAATGGCCCTTTTTTTATTTTGAAATATTGCGGGAAAAACGTATCCGCTCTTCTTAATTCCCCGTCACCATTAACCCAATTTGCTAGGTAGGTGTACATCTCTATTTCCTAAATGCCACCAATTAAAAAGCCAGCAGAACCGGCCAATGGTCTAGTAATCTTCCACATACTAAAACCCTTTAACCTATTTAAGATGGGGACACCAATATTAACTCTTATACTTATTAAAAAACAAGTCCCTTTTTGGGAATCGCGGTTCCAATTTGAATCAAATTTCACCCCCTAAAATCAATTTTTCATTATTAAATTCAATTTTCTGTGATTCGAAGTTTTCCTTTATATGAATTATGGTAAGGCTACCTAGGAATATAATCGGAAGCGCGCTGCCTGAAGGATCTTACCAGTGGAGAGCTTTGATGAATTAGTGGTACAGTATCAACCTATGATTCATAAGATTATAAAATCTTTGCATATTTACCGGAACCAAGATGAATTCTATCAAACGGGGTTAATTGGACTTTGGGAGGCTTCACTATCCTATAATGAGGGAAAAGGCAAGTTCTCTAATTATGCTTACACTTATATGAAAGGAAAAATGTTAACGCAAATGAACCAAAACAACCAGTATCAAGAAAAATATGTTCTTCCTCAAAGGGAATTCTGGGAATGTATTGAAGACTCTGAATCATCCCTTTTTCTCGAGAAAGAAGCCATTCAAACCTATTGCGATGGTCTGACGGAAAAAGAATCAATTTGGGTAACCGCCTTCTCAATTGAACACCTAACCACTAAGGAAATAGCGGAAAAGGAGAAGGTATCGGTATCTGCTGTTAAGCAATGGAAGTCTGGGGCACTAAGAAAGCTAAAAGAAAAGGCTGCAATCCTAAATTAACAGATTTATCCCATTTCGGGCGGTTTGCGGTATAAAACCGCCTGATATATCATTTATTGGCAATATTCGACATAATTGGACTAGTTTCACAAAATCTCCACTATTGGTACGCATATGCGGTGGAAATACTATCGTAATAAATGGTATTTTTTGATTAACGGTTTCAATATTGTTTAATGGTAGAAGAAATACTTCTAGAATTACTTTCCTAAAAAAATTCTGATTCCCTTCATGATCTTGATTGAAACGAACCTCTTGGTACCAAACAGAATCTCCCTAGTTTTTTGACCTTCTCAACATGTATTCATCACATATAGCATCAGTTTTCACTTCAACCTAGCTATTTACTTTGGAGGGGAGGCTTTTGGAGCACAGGACCCATATCTAACAGCTATTCGAACAAGAAATCTAATATGATGAAAATTCAGGAGTGATTTGTTTGATTATTAAAAATTACTACGTTATTAATCAGCATATGATGTACATGTTTGGCTTATTGGATCGAAATGCAAAAGTTTGTACGCTAGTAAGAGATTTCTACGGTGTGTTTATCGTAGACCGTTCACCTTTAGAGATATTAGATGATAGTCTTAGAAGTATTGGATTTAATTTGAAGGGTGCCATGGAGTCTGCCAAAATCATCATCGAGAACAAAATGATGTGCCCTGTCATGCTCAACCATATACACAACATCTGTGTCTTTCCTGACAAATCACACAAACACGAAGATACGATTTGGTTTAATCCTTGCCAGATCTTACGAACACATAGCATCAAACGTAAAACACAAATCGAGTTTCGAAATAGGCTTTCACTCAAGATTGATTCAAAACTTTTTTCTTTTAATAACAAGTTAAAATCAGCAGAGCAGCTAAGCAGAATTACCATTGAGAATGCCAATAATCCGCAATCCTATTTCATTGAACCACCAAAGAAGAACAGGAAAAGAAAGTTCAAGAAAGCCAAAAAGTAATCTTAAAAATCTGCACATAGCAATGATATTAATTTCTTTCCATAAGAACATTATTCTTAAAAAAATAACCATATAAAATATGGATTGGGTAAAGGAGAATTATGGATACGATTGTTGTTGTGAAATTAAAGAGTCTACTGTTGGAAAGAGGGATGACGATAAGGGAACTTTCTCGCCGCACCGATGTACGTCATGCCACTATAAGTGAATTAGCGAACCAAAAAAGGCTCAGCGCCCACTTTCCTCATTTGGCAAGTATCGCTCATGCTCTAGACATTAAAGATATGAATCAAATCATTACCTTTGAAAAAATTAAGGAATAAATGATGAATCAATAGGTACAACCATTTTCATTAGATATTCCTTTAAGATAACGGAATTGGATTAAACAGAATTCAGTTCGTTATCTTTTTATTTGTAAAAAATCACCATTGTACCTAACGGGGGTCAGACCCAATTTGTTAGGCAGAAGGAGCCCCTTCTGCCTAACTGTTATCCTATTATTCTTAAGGATTCTTGCACAAATGCCGGTATATCTTCTGGCTGTCTGCTTGTGACCAGCTGGTTCTGGCAAACAACTACTTCCTTGTCATGTAAATTAGCGCCAGCATTTTCTAGATCAACATGAATGGATTTATAGCCTGTTACGTCACGCCCTTCAAGCGTTTTCGCTGTAATAAGCAGCTGAGGTCCATGACAAATGGCTAATACAGGTTTTTTAGCTTCCATAAATGCTTTTGCGAAACGAACAAAACGCTCGTCGGCACGAAGAATATCCGGTGAAAATCCGCCTGGTATGAAAAGTACATCAAATTCCCCATGGGATACATCATCAATGCTTTCATCAATAACAGCTTCGCTTTTCCCCTGCTTTCCTTTCACGGTTTTTCCCTTTTCCATCTCGATGATGATTACCTCATGCCCCTTTTCCTTAAAGGCTTGTACAGGTTCGACATATTCGGAATCCTCAAAATCATTCGTTAGTAAAACAGCAATTTTTTTACTCATTATCATCAACTCCTCACCCATACAGTACCCTTATATTTATTGGGTGAAACATGTGATCAAGTCTAGTCTAGCCATGGAATTCCGACAAATTTGCGGTAGTTTTCCTTCTGAGGTTCAGGAAAATGGGATAATATTTTTGTGGTTGAAACAAGGGGATTAATCGATTCCGATATGTAGGTAGTATAGCTGCTCCATCGATATTCTTCAGGAGCTTTCACCATTTTTGCTTCAACTGGGTTTAAATGAATGTATCTACTAACTTCTAAAAGATAGTCAGTGGAATCAATAATTTTTGATCTATACCTGCCTTGAAAAACGTGCCCTACTAGGGTATGTCGTTTATTAAAATACATCGCATATCTGGAATTAAGCATTTTCATTATATCTTTTGGATGATGTTGGATGGTTTCTACTTGAAGATGTATGTGATTGGTCATAAGACAATAGGCGTGGAGGTGAAAAGGAAAACAATGACGGGCTTCTTCTAGTAATTGCATATAAACTTCACGGTCAAAATCATCATAAAAAATATATTACGATTTCCACGGCTCGTAATGTGATACATGGCACCTGGAAACCAAACACGATGTTTTCTCGACAACTGACATAACATCTCTCTTTCTACCATTTATTCATATATCTATACATTCTACACATTCTACAATTTTAGCCATAATCCTCCTCATTCTGCTAAAAAACTTACAAAAAACATTAAAAGGCAGAAAGCACATGCCATCCACCTTTCCTCATACTTTACCACGTTAAAACTTTAACCCAGCGGGGGTCTGACCCCAGCTTCCCTGTAATTCTATAGGATTTAGTACTGAAGAAAAGTGTTTTCCTTTTAAGGAAAGCACTTCTTTTATTAGCGATAATGATTGAAAGGATAATTGGAGGTTTTAAGTAACGAAAAAAGATTATCGATCATGTCGAATTTATTTTTTGTCGGATGAAGTGTTCTAATTTTGTTGAGAGGAACTTCTGTAAGACCTGCCATTGAAAACCTGGCTACATATTACCTCCCCCACCAATATTTGGTTTAATATCTTGATTAAAGATAGGACCATCTATCATTTCAAAGCTATCTACCTCTGGATGGTGTCTGGTATCCGTTCCCCTTTAACTAATTTTATTTTAATACTCTAAATTTTCAGAATAATATATTGATGATTGTTTCGTTTTTTGTTAGTATATAAACATATTTCAGAATAATATTACAACTGACATCAGGAGGGTTTTATCATGATAACATTTTTAGCAGCAATCGCTCTGTTACTTTTAGGCTATATGTTTTACGGAAAGTTGGTTGAGCGGACTTTTAAAATAAATCCGACAAGTAAAACTCCTGCCTATATGAAAGAAGACGGCCTTGATTATGTTCCTATGCCGTGGTGGAAAGGCTGGCTGATTCAATTATTAAATATCGCTGGATTAGGACCAATCTTTGGTGCCTTAATGGGTGCATTATATGGTCCTGTAGCGTTCATTTGGATTGTGGTCGGCTGTATTTTTGGGGGAGCGGTTCATGATTATTTTTCCGGAATGATGTCCCTTCGTCATAATGGTGAACAATACCCATCGCTTGTCGGACGTTATTTAGGTAAAAACATGAAAGTGATCATTAATGTCGTATCACTTGTGTTAATGATTCTTGTAGCAGCTGCCTTTACAGCGGGGCCGGCACAACTCATTGCACAAGTCACCCCATTGTCTTTTGGTACAGCACTCACCATTATTTTTGCTTATTTTTTAATTGCTACTGTATTACCCGTAAATAAAGTGATTGGAAAAATCTATCCTATCTTTGGTGCAATCTTAATTTTTATGGCTGTAGCCATTGCAGTCTCTCTTTTATTTTTGGATAATCCAATACCAAATCTTACATTTAAAAATCTCCATCCGCAAGAACTGCCTATATGGCCGTTAATGATGGTTACCGTATCGTGTGGAGCCATTTCTGGATTCCATTGTACACAAAGTCCAATTGTAGCAAGGACATTGAAAAACGAACGTGACGGACGAAAAGTATTTTACGGTGCTATGGTTGGTGAAGGGGTTATCGCATTAATCTGGGCTGCTGCAGGTATGACTTTCTTTCATGGTACAGAAGGATTACAAGCTGCAATAGCGGCTGGCGGACCTGCAGGTGCAGTAAACGAAATCTCTACATCTCTTTTAGGTAAAATGGGAGGAATTTTAGCGATCTTAGGTGTTATTATTTTGCCAATCACAACAGGAGATACAGCACTTCGTTCCTCGCGAATGATTCTAAGTGAGATGGTTGGTGCAAAGGAGCAAACAAACTGGAAACAAGCATTACTATATTCCATTCCTGTTGCCCTTCCAACCTTATATTTAACAACCATTGACTATTCATTCTTATGGCGTTACGTAGGGTGGTCCAACCAGCTTGTAGCAACCGTGACATTATGGACAGCGACTGTTTACTGCTTACGTAACGGTAAATTCCATTGGATATGTGGTATTCCGGCATTGTTTATGACAGGAGTTGTCAGCACTTATATTTTCTACGCACCTGAAGGATTAAAACTAAGCTATCAGCTATCCATGATCATCGGATCCATCATTACATTGGCAGTTTCCTTCTGGTATATTTACCAAATACGCAGCCACCAGCAGCAACAAACACTCGAAATGAAAACAGCAGCTTAACGTCTATAGCAAGTTGAGGCAGAGTCCCACTAGTGGACTCTGTCTTTTTTTAATCAAAAGAATGGGCGAGCGATGGTGTGGCTACAGTCAATGCCAGCAGGAGAAGGTACTACATAATTTTTTAATGACCATGCTTTGGCTTACGACGGCGCAGAGTGGTTTCCTTTTCTCTAGAACATTCTTCCAAAAAAAATGCGCATACTTCCCGCACAATTCCCTTCAGAATTTCTCGTAGAACTTCAAGAATGTTCCAGGATTATCACCTCCTCCCTTAATAGGAAAAGATGATTGACACCCCCGTCTCTTACAAGGGAAACTTAACCTTTTTCGAAACGACTTTTCTCCTAAGAAAATGGCACAAATAATGGCGCCATTCCTATTTCTCTTGTAAACTGCCAAGTTAATGTCACTGTATGCAACCTATCTGACTCCTTACCCAACATACTTAATCATAGCGACTTCATCACAGCAATTAAACTTAGGACAATTCATACAATCCACCCAAACTTTTTCAGGCAAAGTCTCCTTTTCTACAATCTTAAAACCACATTTTTTGAAAAACTCTGTTTCGTATGTGAAAGACATTACACGGCTAATTCCAAGTTTCGGAGCATCACTAATAATTCGATTAACTAGTCTGCGACCAATACCTTTTCCAGCATAATCGGGAGAAACAACCAAAGATCGTATCTCTGCCAGATCCTGTCCTAAAACATGTAATCCCGCAACTCCTAGTATTTTATTCTCCTGTTTCATAACATACAAACATTGTAAATGTTGATAGAGTGATAAATATGTACGGGGCAACACGATTCCTTTTTCAGCATAAATTTCGATTAAATCATATATATCATTAACATCACTTGTCACTGCATGATAAATTTCCATTCTGTATCTCCTTTTAATAATTATTTATAAATATACAATAATGTGTATTTATATTCAACTATTTTCAGAGAAAAACAGGTCGGATCAACCTTCCAAGCTACATTGCCATTTAACTGCTCCTACCTTAATTTCATTTTGAATCGTGCCTTCTCCTGTTTCCAAATCCGCAATGGTGGATTTATTCCAATAGGGAGTACCTGCAATTTCAACATCCGCTTTCGACAATTTTCCCTTCCGTCACTTCGTTGAGCTTTTTGATACCCTTTTGTTGACAATTATTTATTACAAGACAGCATTATTAATCTTGATGAATATGTAAAGCCGTAACATTGCATGACAAAACCGGTCTTTTTATCTATCAGAACCCCAACAACATAGCTCAGCTTTCGCTTGTTATTCTTTTTTATTTTCTAGTTGTTGTTATTCTTTTTCTTTTTGCCCACGTATCGTATAACTATGCGGGAACGTATCGTCAATCTCTTCACATTTTGTATCGATATATGTATCAGTTTCATCTAGCCCCACAAATACAGCATTTGAATAGAAGAAACAGGAAACCATTTTCAGGTTCCCTGCTTCTACTTCAAAACGATTTCTTCCTTACATGGACTATTCTAAGGTAAATTTGTTTCATCCATTAAATATCTATCACACTCCCTGGCAGCACCTCTTCCTTCATTTATAGCCCAGACGATAAGACTTTGACCACGACGCATATCACCTGCTGCAAAAACCCCTTCGATATTTGTTTTATATTTTCCATACTCAGCCTTTACATTTGAACGATTATCCGTCTCGACGTTCATTTTTTTTAGTAAATCCTGCTCTGGACCACTAAATCCAATCGCGAGTAATACTAACTGAGCAGGCCAGATTTTTTCTGAACCAGGAATTTCTTTTCGAATTCTTTGTCCGTTTTCATCGGTTGTCGTTTCAACGTTAATGGTATGAATCTCTTTGACATGCCCATTTTCATCCCCCACAAACCTTTTCGTCATCACCGCATAGGCTCGAGGATCTTCACCGAACGTGGCTGCGGCTTCTTTTTGGCCATACTCCACTCGATGGATAACGGGCCATTGCGGCCATGGATTATCATCTTCTCGAACTTCGCCTTTTTTCTGATAAATATCAAATTGTGTTAAGCTCTTGCATTTATGACGTACAGAAGTAGCCAAACAATCTACCCCTGTATCCCCGCCGCCAATAACCACCACATCTTTGTCTTTTGCGGATAAATACTCTCCGTTCTCAAGGTTGGAATCCAATAAACTTTTTGTATTGGCATGCAGAAAATCAATGGCAAAATGGATTCCTGTTAGCTCTCTTCCTTCTACTTGTATATCACGATGTTTTGTTGCACCTCCGCATAGAACGATTGCATCAAATTCCGATTGTAACTTAGTAATGGGATAGTCTTTGCCCACGTCTGTATTGGTTACGAAGGTAATCCCCTCTTCTTTAAGAATATTGACCCGTCTCTCCACCACAGAATAAGGAAGCTTCATTTCAGGTATCCCATACGTTAAGAGGCCCCCAATTCGATCATGACGCTCAAAAACAGTGACATGGTGTCCCGCTTTATTAAGCTGGTCTGCACAAGCCAATCCGGCTGGACCTGAACCGACAACCGCGACCTTTTTATCCGTCCGTGTCTCTGGAGGCTCCGGTTTCACCCAACCTTCCTTAAAGCCTCTATTGATAATTTCCAGCTCGATTGTCCGGATGGCAACCGGCAGCTCATTAATTCCAAGGACACAGGCTCCTTCACATGGGGCCGGACAAGCTAATCCGGTAAATTCCGGAAAATTATTCATTTTATGTTCTCGCTTCAGGGCTTCCTTCCACTGGCCTTGGTATACCAAATCATTCCACTCCGGTATAAGGTGATGGACGGGACAACCTGAAGTCATCCCGTTTATCATAATACCCGTATGACAAGTTGGAATCCCGCAATCCATACAACGAGCACCTTGTTCTTTTAATTCATGTTCTTCAAGAGGTACCGTATAAACATCCCAATCATCCGTTCGTTTCTTAGGGTCACGTTCGGGCCTTGATTGGCGTTCGTAGTCCATAAAACCAGTTGGTTTTCCCATCGCTCACCCTCCCTCTTTTATTGCTTTCACTGCTTTTTGGCTTTCTTCAAATGCCCTGAGTGCTGCTTGATGTTCACTTAACCCTTCCTCTAGCATTCGATTTATTCGCTCTTTCATTTCCAAATAGTCCTTCGGAATGACACGGACAAATTTCTTGCATATGTCTGCCCAGCTATTTAACACTCTCTCCCCAAGAGGACTATGCGTATATTGAACATGCTTTTCAATCATTTGGCGGACAAGTTGGAGTTCCGACTCATCTTGAATGGGATCGAGATAAACTTGAGCCTGATTACATTTGACTCGAAAATCGTTTGAACTATCCAATACATACGCAACACCACCCGACATACCGGCTGCGAAGTTCTTCCCTGTTTCCCCCAGTATAATCACTGTTCCACCTGTCATGTATTCACAACCATGGTCGCCCACACCTTCTACGACCACATTTGCTCCACTATTCCTCACACAAAAGCGCTCTCCGGCAATTCCGCTGATATAGGCTTCTCCTGCCGTTGCCCCGTAAAAGGCAACGTTTCCGACAATAATATTATTTTCCCAGGTAAAGGTAGCCCTCCTAGAAGGGCGAACAATAATTTTCCCCCCCGATAACCCTTTACCGATAAAATCGTTGGCATCTCCAACAAGTCTCATCGTTAATCCGGGTGGAATAAAGGCAGCAAAGCTTTGCCCGGCAGAGCCTGTAAAGGTTAAGTGAATGGTATCTTCAGACAGCCCCTTAGCACCATACCGTTTGGTTATTTCACTCCCTAACATGGTCCCTGTAACTCGGTTAATGTTCCGTATCGACAAAGTCGCCTGAATTGGTTCCTGGTTTTCAAGCGCTTCTTTACATAAAGGGATTAACTCTTGTTTGTCCATTGTTTTATCAAGTCCATGAACCTGTTCCACCGTGGCAAAACGGCTGGTATTTTTCGGAACCTCAGGCTGATAGAGAAGAGCAGAGAGATTTAACCCTTTTGCTTTCCAATGATTAATCGCTTGATTGGTCTCTAAAACATCCGTCCTTCCAATCATTTCATTGACCGTACGGAATCCGAGTTCGGCCATAAGCTCTCTTACTTCCATGGCGATGAATCTCATAAAGTTGATTACATGCTCCGGTTCACCCGTAAATTTTTTCCGTAACTCGGGGTTTTGTGTGGCAACGCCTACCGGACAAGTATCAAGGTGGCATACCCGCATGATGATACATCCTAATACAACTAACGGTGCTGTTGAAAATCCATATTCCTCTGCCCCAAGTAAGGCAGCAATGACAACGTCCCGGCCCGTCATCAATTTCCCGTCTGTTTCCACGACGATTCGATCACGAAGACGATTTAACAGCAATGTTTGATGTGTTTCGGCTAAGCCCAGTTCCCACGGCAATCCTGCATGCTTTAAGCTTGTCCTTGGCGCAGCCCCCGTTCCGCCGTCATATCCGCTAATCAGAACAACATCGGCTCTTCCTTTGGCAACACCTGCCGCAATGGTTCCGACACCGGCTTCCGATACAAGCTTGACACTAATTCTGGCGGATGGATTTGCATTTTTTAAGTTATGAATTAATTCGGCCAAGTCTTCAATGGAATAAATATCATGGTGGGGCGGCGGTGAAATCAATCCTACGCCAGGTGTTGAGCCCCTTACCTCAGCAATCCATGGATATACTTTTTTTCCGGGAAGATGTCCCCCTTCTCCCGGCTTGGCACCTTGGGCAACCTTAATTTGGATTTCATCCGCATTGACAAGATAATGACTGGTCACTCCGAATCGGCCTGATGCTACTTGTTTAATCGCACTGCGCCTCGATTGCCCATTTGCATCACGTGTAAATCTCGCCGGGTCCTCTCCGCCTTCTCCCGAGTTGCTTCTTGCCCCAAGTTTGTTCATGGCAATCGCAAGTGATTCGTGCGCTTCCTTACTAATGGATCCGTATGACATCGCTCCTGTTTTAAACCTTTTACAAATTTCTTCAATGGATTCCACTTCGTCAATCGGTATCGACTCTCGCTTTTTAAAAGATAGCAAGCCGCGAATCGATTGAAGATTGTCGCTGGGATCTGTCAATAATGCTGAATACTCTTTGAAAAGTTTATAATTATTCGTTCGGCATGCTTGCTGTAATAGATGAATGGTCCGCGGGTTGTATTGGTGATCTTCTCCGTCATGGCGCCACTGAAAATCATCACCTGAATCCAATGTCCTCTCCACGCCTCTTGTCGGATCAAATGCTCGTTTATGCCTCATCATCACCTCTTCGGCAATGATACCCAACCCAATACCCTCAATTCGTGAAGCCGTTTTAGTAAAATATTTCTCGATTACGCCTTGATCAATCCCGATTGCCTCAAATATTTGTGCCCCAATATAACTTTGAATGGTTGATATCCCCATTTTCGATAACACCTTAACGATTCCATCGGTTGCTGTCAAAATGTATGTATTAATAGCCTTGTCGACTTCTGTTTCGCGTATATCACCGATTTCAATCAAACCCCTTAGAGACTCAAAGGCTAAATAAGGATTGATCGCTTCCGCCCCGAAACCAAGTAATGCTGCCAAATGATGGACCTCTCTTGGTTCCGCCGATTCAACAATGATGCTTACCTTTGATCGTGTTCCTTTTCGAATTAGGTGATGATGCAATCCCGAGACTGCGAGCAGAGCTGGCAACGCGGCATATTCGGCATCGACTCCGCGATCAGATAAAACCAGTAAAGAAATACCATTGTCGATGGCGGTGTCAGCTTTTAAAAATAAGCTATTTAAAATTTTTTCAAAATCGGGTGTAGCTGTTTCAACAGGAAACAGGATGGATAGTGTTTCCGTTTTAAAGCTGGAATAGTGAAGTTTTTCTAACTGACTATTCGTCAAAATCGGTGTCTGAAGCTGAATTTGTTGACAACTTTCAGGCTCAGGTTTAATTATGTTTTTCTGTGGTCCAATTGTTGTTAAAACGGAAGTAATAATCTTCTCCCGAATGGCATCAATCGGCGGATTGGTTACCTGGGCAAAAAGCTGTTTGAAATAGTTATATAGCAACTGTGGTCTTTTAGATAAAACAGCCAGGGGAGAATCATACCCCATTGATCCAATGGGATCATGCTTATCTGTAACCATCGGCTTCAAAATTTTATTGAGGTCTTCGTTTGTATACCTAAATGCAAGTTGCTGTGTCAGTCTTTCATCCGTATTAAAAACTTGTTGATGGCTATCTTTTTCAGGCAGAGCATCAATATGAACCAAATGTTCTGCTAACCAATCTTTATACGGGTACTCTGAAGCGATTTGCATTTTAATTTCTTCATCCGGAATAATTTTGCCCTTTTCCAAATCAACAAGGAGCATTTTCCCTGGGAGTAGTCTGCCTTTATATTCAATATCCTCAACAAAAATATCCAATGCACCTACTTCAGAACCCAAAACAATCATCCCGTCTTTTGTTACATAATATCGGGCAGGCCGGAGTCCATTACGATCAAGACTTGCCCCGATTTGTATCCCATCCGTAAATACAACGGCTGCAGGCCCATCCCATGGTTCCATTAAACAGCTATGAAATTGATAGAATGCCCTCTTTGCTTCATCCATTGTTTCATCATGTACCCATGGCTCGGGAATCATCATCATCGCTGTATGCGCAAGTGAACGTCCTGAAAGATGCAGAAATTCAAAACAATTATCAAACATGGAAGAATCACTGCCATCCGTGTCGATGACCGGAAATAACTTTTGATAATCCTTCTGGCGAAATAGTTCAGATTCACAAAGAGCCTCTCTAGCCTGCATCCATTTAACATTTCCTTTAATCGTGTTAAATTCACCATTATGAATCGTAAAGCGGTTTGGATGAGCTCTTTCCCAGCTGGGAAATGTGTTTGTACTAAATCGCGAATGAACAAGGGCTAGTGCAGACTTAAAATCACGATGATTTAAGTCAACATAAAAGGAATCTAGCTGTTCAGGAATTAACATGCCTTTATAGACAATCGTTCTTGAGGATAAACTGCAAACATACATCCCTTCTTGATGTTCCTTGTCAGTTGGGCACACTTCTTTTTCTAACCGTTTACGGATTATATATAATTTTCTTTCGAAATCATTTTGATAATGTGTATTAAGAGAAGAAGCAATAAACATTTGACGGATAAACGGTTTTGATTTTTTGGCCATGTCACCAACAAAAGAATCATTAACCGGTACAGTCCTCCAACCTAGAAAGACCTGTTCCTCCTCTATTATGACGTTTTCAATTTGTTTTTGGATTTTTTTTCTGACTTCTGGATCCTGTGGTAAAAAGATCATACCAATCCCGTATTTACCCGCTTCAGGGAGTTCAATGTTTTCTTTTTCACATTGTTTCTCAAAAAATGAATGGGGAATTTGCGTAAGAATCCCTGCTCCATCCCCGGTACTCGTGTCTGCTGATTGTCCACCCCTGTGTTCCAAATTACATAAAATCGTTATAGCATGTTCAACAATATCGTGCGACTTTTTTCCATCTATATTTGCGACCATTCCAATTCCACAAGCTTCATGTTCATATTCAGGGTGATATAAACCTTGCGGGCCAGGATACCCAGGATTTTTCATGACAACATCCCTTCTTACAAGAATTTGCATTTTATGTTCAAGTAGACTTGCTATGTACTACTTTTACTTGGTAAATATTTTTTCACATAAAAATAGTGTATACATTCCAATTCTATTTATCCTACTTCAAATAGGTCTTTCGTTCGGGATAACTTGTGGGTTTGGTATGTTACTTTAATATTGATTGATTTAAAAAAATCAATCTAAAATTAATATTGGTTTAATCTAATTTCAATATATATAATAAAATCAATAACAATGAATGCGTTTACAAGTTGTGGCTGCTTGGCTACTACTCATGTAAAGGGAGGAAATAAGATGAGCAGATTTGAAAGGGATTTTAAAGTCAGGCAATTATTAGAAAAACAAAAATTCAATGAGAAAGAAATTGCCAATATGACAGATTCCCAGATCGAGTATTATCACTGGCTCTATTTTGTAGATTCTGTTTATGATTATATGTAAGATGAAAATCATAATGTTTTTGGTTTTCACACAATTTTAAAACCCAAATTGATCGGAGAGGAGTTTCCTTAAACCCCCCCTCAGATTTTAGTGAAATGATTAACCCACAAGCCTTAAATGATTTATTACAATCGGACCAAGATGGGATAGGGTATAGGTGCCATATTGCCTAACTTTCATTTATTATTTTTAGAATTTACTAGATTGAATTCTCATAGATAAACACTGACTATAAATAATACAAATTGGTGCTACCAGAAAGGTAACACCTTTTTTATGCTCTCTTTTTAGATAAGCCTGCCCCGTTAGCCATCCATGAATCACTAAAAAACAGCTCTTCACCACAAAGAATGAAAATGTATTGAATCCGTCCATACTTGTCCTAAGGCTGGAGAGGAAGGTCGATGTACTATGGTGCCATAGAGCCCATCCGTTAGTCTGACTCCAACGACCACGGTGCACCACAAACTGTCGCTCCCTTACGGGAAGCACTCATGGTAGATTAATCCTTATTCTGATTGTTGCACCAGCCTCCAATTTATAAGCCTAGAAAGGAAGAATTTCAATGGATGTAATCATTGAAAGAGCATGTGGTATGGATGTTCATAAAGATAATATCACTGCGTGTATTATGACACCTGATGGAAAGGAGATTCAAACGTTTTCTACTAAAACAGTTTTTCTACTCAAGTTAATCGACTGGGTTAAAGAACATGGTTGTACACATGTAGCAATGGAAAGCACGAGTGTTTATTGGAAACCTATAGTCAACTTACTAGAATCTGAAGGGATTGAGTTTCTAGTTGTAAACGCCCAACACATGAAGGCACTCCCAGGTCGTAAGACCGACGTTAAAGATGCCGAATGGATTGCACAACTTCTTCGCCATGGTCTACTCAAAGCGAGTTTCATTCCAAATCGAACTCAAAGAGAGCTGCGAGAACTTGTTCGTTATCGCCGTAGTATTATAGAAGAACGTGCAAGACAACATAATCGGATTCAAAAAGTTTTAGAAGGAGCCAACATCAAACTAGGCTCTGTCGTTTCTGATATTATGGGGGTTTCCTCAAAGGATATGCTTCGAGCTATCGCTGATGGCGAAGATGATCCTGAGAAACTAGCAAACTTCGCTCGTCGTACAATGAAAAAGAAAAAAGAACAACTTGAATTAGCACTTCAGGGCTATGTAAACCCACATCAACGCTTAATGCTCAAGACGATTTTAACCCACATTGATTTTCTAACTGAGCAAATTGAAATGCTAGATCAAGAAATAGCCGAACGAGTTAGCACTTATGAAGAAGATATTGAAAGACTAGATTCGATACCTGGAATCGCCAGAAGAATGGCTGAACAAATTCTAGCTGAAATCGGTACTGATGTTAAAAAACAATTTCCAACTGCGGCACATCTTTGTTCGTGGGCAGCTCTCGTACCTGGACATAACGAAAGTGCTGGAAAAAGAAAATCAACTAGATCGAAAAAAGGAAATAAGTATTTAAGATCAGCATTAACTGAAGCAGCTCAATCAGTGAGAGGTTCTAAAAACTATCTAGGTGCACTATATCGACGAACAGCAGGACGAAAAGGAAACAAAAGAGCAGCAATAGTAGTTGCACATGCAATATTGCGGATTGCATATTACCTGTTAATTAGAAAAGAAATGTATGTAGACTTAGGCGAAGACTACTTTGATAAACAAAGACAGGTATCTATTGTACGCCATTCGGTTCGTAGGCTAGAAAACTTAGGCTATTCGGTTACAATAACAGAAGCTTCCTAATCCATTAAACAAGTATATAACCGCCAAAGATCAGACGCTCTCCCCTTTTAAAAAGATGAATGAGCTGCGTTTATTTAAGTATTGCCATTTTTCGGTTCTAACAGAAGTTAATTTTCATGGTAGTGCGCTACCGAAGCAGCCAATAATTCTTAAACTCTAGCACCCGTCTAAGTGTAATTATTCACATTCAAATCAGGGAGTGACAGGGCATTAGAACGAGTTCGAGTCCCTTCTCAACTGGAATAATTTTATGTATAATGGACATATACTAAAAAAGAGAAGTGCTGCTAACACTTCTCCCTGCAACCTCAACCGTCAGGGTGGTGGTTGTCAATAAAAGTTAGTTTTCTCGAGAACCACCCTTTGGCTTGTGACAGCGGGTGGTTTTCTTGTTTTCTAAAACGTTTTTCCGAAAGAAATATGCACTCACTTCACACACAATTCCTTTAAGAACTTCTCGTAGAAATTCAAGAAAAGTTTCCAGGAGTATCACCTCCTTCCCTGATAAAGGAAAAGAAGAGCGACCCATCCACTACTCAATCTAAATCAGCAGATGTATCAGAATGGCCGTCAATGCAGGTCAGTTTGAACCTCCCCAGGGTCCCTGTTCTTTTCGGGACAAATCGAGTAAAATGGTAATAAAAAATTGTGATTTTTGTTAAAGCAGAAAGTTACATCAAGGAGAACCTGGATGATTATAGGATTATTAATTTGTGCAATCGCAATTATACCAATTGTTCTAGCTGTCGGAATAAGAAATCTATATAAAGGCTCTGAATTATCCTTTTGGCTTTTAATTTATATGGGGATTGTTTGTGTCTGGCAATTAGATGTTAGCATTCTTTACTTTAAAGATGTTTTAAGTGAAAATACAATCTTATTTATTTTCCGTCTGCTAAGAATCTCCACTATCTTTTCAATTCCAATCGTTTTTTATATCACATATATTATTATCAATAAACACACGACAACCTTTAAAGATAACTTTTTTAATTTGCTTTTAAGAGTGATCTTTTCAAGAAAAACGTTAATCGTTTTATTAATTTGGAGTACGGTCGTCTATATCACGAATTGGACTTCATTTGGCATAAAGAAATTGGTAGTTAGACAAGCCTCCTATTCCTCTATTGAATTCTATTATCCGGAGTACGGAAATTTATCATGGATATTTGTACTTCATATGAGTAGTTTTTTCATATTTTTATTCTTTATCTATATTGTTTCTCGAAACATATTAAATCAGTATATGAAAAACTTTTTAAAGACCTTTTCAATTTGTTCACTTTTATTATTCTTTACAGGCTTTATGAATTTTCTTCCTAGTTCCGGGGTTATCGTAAGCAGTATCGGCGTTATCATTTTTTCAGTAGCCATTATGTTATCATTTATAAAACTCAATACATTCATCATAATGGATTATAATAACCTACTGGAAAGGCAAAAAAAGTTAGACTACACTGGAAATTTGGCAGCTAGCCTAATCCATGAGATTAAAAATTCAACACAAGTAATAAAAGGATTTGTAGCTCTTCTAAACCAAAATTTTTCTAGTAATGATTATGCGATTAATTCATTAGCAATGGTACAAAATGCTACCGACCAATTAGAGGATTTGACCAATAATTATCAAGACTATATGAAATACTCAAAAATGGAACTTAAGATGGAGGATATGAATGCGATTATTTTATCCTCTATTTCGTTATCAAATGAAATAGTAAAGAAAAAGGGAGTGGAAGTGAAGTTTGATAAAAAATACAGAGCATTGAGGGCATTTGTTAATAAAACTTATCTTCAACAAGTTTTTATTAACTTAATCATCAATAGTACAGAAGCATTCCCAGATGACCTCAAGTCTAGAACGATAAAACTAGAAGCTAATTTGGTTGCCGGTAATATCATAATTAATATGTATGATAACGGAAAAGGGATTCCTCCTCAAAATTGGGAAAGTATTTTTGATCCTTTTATTTCTTCAAAAACTGGTGGAATGGGGCTTGGTTTACCTTTTGTAAAAAAAATTATTCTCGAACATAAGGGAGAAATCCAAATTATTGATAGTACACCCTCAGGAACTCAGTTTCAAATTGTAATACCGCAATTTGAATTAAATAACTTTAATTAACTTTTATCCATTTTTTCCAGATTGGTGAGTGCGGGTCTGACCCCACTGGCTTAACACTCCATTTTTTAGATGAGGTCCTACTTCATTATTACGTAGTTCATTTACTAAGATTTTTTCCCTAATGAAAATATGTAGCTGAGTGAAATCCATCTTCACTCAGCTATTGCTAGTTTTTCTGAAACAGTGTTTGCCACTAATACTTTTCATGACCGTGAATCCTCATATCGTCTTGCAATTCCATTTTCTACTAATGTATTGATTAATCGGGCTGCTCTAGCATGGAGGTCTGACTCTACTATCTAGTGATAGGCATGGGATACCTATAATGGGTGTCTTTAAAAATATGTAGATACAATATAAATGATAATACCCCAAGGTATTAAGGATAGAATTAACCCCCATAAACATCCTTTTGCGAAGGATCCGTCATTCTCATTTAAGTACATTTAATTCCAGTTCCCTTACCTTAGCTTCTACTCTCTTGCTTTCGTACCATTCAACTTTTACGCTCTTTCGCAGTCAAGTACCCCTCTTTGCTTCTAGGTGCATTTTTCCTCATGTTTTTTCGATTCATTCTTCTCCTCCAAAGTAATCGTACGGAGGTTTTTAAGTATTCGGCAACTGGCAGGCATAGTCCAAAGACCTTAGCCCCTATAGTTTTGCGTAACCAACTTTCGTTGGTGCTGCCCTTTCGTACGATTGTATGTTCACTATTAGTATAGAAAACTTTTGTAGTTTTAGGAAGAATTTTGCCGCCCGCAAGTTTAACAATCCATGCACTGTCTGTTCATGAGCGGTGAAAGGCACTAAAAAAGGTACCGGTTGACCAGTACCCTTTACCTTAATGGGAATTCACGGTGAACCCGGGATAAAAAGAGGAAAGCTGGAATCTGCTGACAATGTGGCAGAAACATTGGTCACTTCTATATTAGCTGATTTTGAAGGCGAACAAGAGGTTAAGGAAGTTTCTGTTTTAGTTAACGGCCTTGGCGCTACCCCTTTAGAAGAACTTTATATTGTCTACAGAAAGGTCCATAACTTTCTAACGGAAAGAGGCATTAAGGTTTACAAAAGCTTTGTAGGCGAATATGCTACATCGATGGAAATGACTGGGCTGTCTGTATCCTTACTAAACCTCGATGAGGAAATGAAGGAGCTTCTCGATTCACCATTTGAAACTCCTTTTCATGTCCAACAATAATAGAGGAGATGACTAGATTGATTTATGTAGAGGATGTTAAGGATATTTTTAAAGAAATTCGTGTATTGATTGATGATCATAAAGACTTTTTATGTCAGCTGGATGGAAGCCTTGGCGACGGGGATATCGGTATCACGTTGTCTAAGGGATTTGCAGCCATCGATACTACTAGTTTAGAATATGGAGAAAAAGACATTGGTACTCTATTACTCTCCTATGGGATGGTCATGGGGGAAAAGGCTCCTTCCACCATGGGGACTTTATTGGCATCCGCTTTCCTCAAGACTGGAAAACAGTTTAAAGGACAAGAACATTTAACCCTAAATGACCTTGTTACCTTCCTTGAGACCATGATACAAGGAATCAAAGATCGGGGAAAAGCAGAATTAGGGGATAAAACGGTTCTTGATTCTTTGATACCACCTTGGCAAACGTTAAAGACTTCTTCTGAAAACAAGGAAAGTTATCAGCAAGCTTTTGAAAAAGCCTATAAATCTGCTGATGAAGGTATGAAAAATACGATTAATATGAAATCCCGTAAAGGCAGAGCTGCACGGTACCTGGACGATTCCATTGGAAAACAAGACCCAGGAGCAACAGTAGGTGCTTTGTTTATTAAAGGTATATTAAATTATGTAACGAAAAACCAAACCAAACTGGAAACCGCTAACACAAAGGGTTAAATATTAAAGGGTATGCCATAGGGACGGTTAGTGGAAGGAACCTCAAGAACCGTCCCCCTTGCTTCACAATATGGTCAAAGGGCAAAATCGTGAATGATCAGCCAGACGGCTATTGGGAATGGTATCGTCTCGATGGAACCATCAAGCGTTCAGGGTATTTTGAAATGGGCGAACCTGTTGGTGAGTGGATCACCTATGGCAGCAAAGGCAACAAACACAAAACAACAAACCGTAAATAAAAGTAAACTGCCAGGGGTTCTTGCACTTTAATGTGCGAGAACCCCTTTTTCTCTATCTCGGCTTTTCGACAATTTCCGTGGTCTGTTAGGACAACAAACATAATAGTGACACCAGCTACAGCGATTCTAATCAATCGTTTAGTTAACATCCAGTCTACTAATCAAACGTTTGATTAGATTGCAGTTGAGCCCTTTTGTTGAGCGAACTTTCGATTGGTTTCAGGAGAATTAATTGGTGAATAATGGTTACGAACATCCGCAAAATTAACAATAAAAACTAGTATATTACACATTCTGACAAACCTATACAAGTTGAAATACTAACCAAACGATTAATTAAAAGTACAATAAACCCTTTTGAAAAACGAACTCTTGGCAGTTTCCATTCAAAATAATTGCCGAGGACAAGGATTCCTGTATCCGGTAAATTTTCAAGATCCTTCTAATAAGGGCTTGATTATTTCAGCATTAGACGAGAGGTCCATCTTTTCGTAATTAAAAGAATTTAGGGCTTCATGAAAGCGTCATGAGGTCCATCTTTTCTTTTTTGCAGTCTTTTAGTTTTCTGATGCAATTAGATACTTAGATAGAGCGTTCAGGTACTGAAACTCCACAAAAAAATGGGGAAGAAAAGAAGCTTGTATATATCACTTAACCATTTTCTCCCAAGTAGCCACGAGAACCCTCCCCCCTGGCTAATTAAACTTCATTATATATTCAGCTTGGAACGTTGCTCCTGCTTCAAGCTTGTTCACTCCAAACTTCTCCTTTAAGTTGCCCGTTGTGTCATATGTATCTGCTATGCCATACCAAGGCTCGATGCAAACAAACGGTGCTATCGTCCCATCTGTTTCAATATATATTTGGACCAAATCCCAACAAACGGATAATCTTGAAGCATTACTTCTACACCATGACCGGACTGATTAGATTCCAATGTAACTTTATTGATATTGCTGTAAATAAGAACATCATGGACAAACAGAGAGTTTGTGAGTTGAATCGTTGAAAGATCATTAGCTGCCCCTTCTCCTGAATGAGGGAGTTCTTTAGCTCATATTCCATCACACTCTTATCGCCCAAGAGACTCAAACACTAAAGAAACGTTGGTTGATGTCTGCTCGGCCACATCGAATTCAACGTCACGCAGAAAGCCATGCTGCGACATCTTGTAGGTCTGGCCATCCACTTGATAGTGATCTTCCTTTAACCGTCCCACAATCGGAAATAAGATAGGAGAGACTCGTCCCCAATATGCCTCATCCCCTGTCCACACTTATAAGAATATTCTGGATAATTCTAAATCACCTCTCTATATCACAACTAGGAGTTCAATGGTTTCCCCTCAAATACTTTAGCATCTAAGCGGGCCACTATTATTCCATACTTTATTTTCATAATTTTAATACAGTGGGCAAAAATAAGGTTTGAAATGAGGTGATTGGGTAGATGCCGTTAAAGTATAAAAACTTTTTTTCAATACTGGGGCAATGGATTTTCTTGGGAAGCATCATTGGTATAGTTGTCGGTTCGACAACTAACTTCCTTTTAGAGACAAACGATTTTCTAGGAAAAGATGTACGATTAAAAAGAGATTGGCTTATCTTCCTTCTCCCCTTTGGAGGAATTATCATAGGATACGTATATATGAACTACGGAAAGGTATTTTTGAATCATACTTTAAATGACACTGCTGAAGCAAACAATCTCGTAATAGACTCGGTTCATGGAAAAAAAGAGGTGCCGCGGAGAATGGGACCTATTGTCTATTTCGGGACTTTTATCACAGTCCTTTTTGGTGGTTCAACGGGAAGAGAAGGTGCAGCTGTCCAAATGGGAGGAAGTGTAGCTGCAGCGGTCAACAAATTTTTTAAGGTAAATAGATTTGACAAGAACATTTTAATTATGAGCGGTATTAGTGCTGGTTTTGGGGCTGCATTTGGAGCACCGATAACTGGTGCTATTTTTGGCATGGAAATGGCTGCTTTAGGAAAGCTAAAATTTGAAGCACTTGTTCCTTGTCTTGTGTCTAGCTTTGTTGGTCACTATATAACTACAGCAGCGTGGGGACATAAACACGAAGAATTTATGATACAGAACGTACCAGAAATATCTGCTATTTCATTTCTAAAAGTTATTCTTATGTCTATTATTTTCAGCCTGATCAGTGTTTTATACTGCCAGCTGAGACACGGGATACAAAACTTCTCTGAGAAAATTTCCAAGAAAAACCATATGAAGAGAGCCTTTTTTGGAGGAGTCATCATTGTAGTATTAACATTGATGGTTGGTTCCCAAGACTATAATGGCCGGGGATTAGAGATGTTGGAACAATCTTTTAAAGAAGAAGTCCCTCCCTTCGCTTTCCTGGCCAAGCTGGTATTTACAGCAGTAACTCTCGGAAGTGGATTTGTTGGCGGGGAGGCCATCCCGCTATTTTTTATCGGGGCAACATTAGGTAATACCTTACACACGTTCATTGATTTACCTATGTCTTTTCTTGCTGCATTGGGATTGATCGCTGCTTTTTGTGGAGGTGCGAATACCCCTATAGCAGCTTTCCTATTGGCAATGGAAATGTTTGATGGGAAAGGGTTGGAGTACTTTTTTGTTGCTTGTTTAGTCAGCTATCTATTTTCAGGACATCATGGACTATGGCCTTCTCAAAAAATATATGAACCTAAGAGCAGGTTATATAATATCCCCCACGCAGAAACGATTGAAAATGTAGAAAAAAAGAAAAAACGTTAGGAAATTAGACGTTAAAACAAGCAGGACCATTTTAGTTTATAGGGCAAAAAGGGTCAACCGAAGCTTTATTGATATATTGTTTGAAAAGAGGGGATGCTTTTGGATTTACACTTCATATGGAAAGCTATTTTCATCGTCGTTGGAGGAGTCCTTATTTTGCGCTTAGCTGGGAGAAAATCAATCTCACAGCTTACGGTTGCTCAGACGGTCATGATGATAGCTGTTGGGTCATTGATTATTCAACCTGTTGGCGACAGGAACATTTGGATTACAATGGTGATTACATTTCTAATGGTGAGTACACTTCTCTTTATTGAGTATATCGTTTTGAAATCGAATGCTCTAGAGACTTTTATTTATGGAAAATCAATTATAGTAGTCGAAAACGGCCAAGTTCATGAAAGCAATTTGAAAAAGCTGCGATTAACGGTTGATATGCTTGAAGTAAGAATGAGACAACAAAACATCCCGCATTTTACTGATTTACAATGGGCTACAATTGAAGCGAACGGTCAGTTAGGATATATGTTAAAGTCTGATAAACAATACGCTACGAAAGAGGATATCCAGATGCTGAAATTGCTGATTGAATCCAATCAATCTAATCCATCGAGTGGAACATCAACAAGTCAAGCCATTTTGTCAGATAACCTATTTACTGAGGTTAAAAACAGAAAGCATAAAGATAAACCTAAAGAAAATCTTGATTAAGAGCAATGATCAACTACGGCATGTTCATGTACGTTTTGGTAAAAAGTTTATATAGTTTTATAACCACCACCCTCACAATATTGTGGGGGGTATTTAGTCACTTCAATCTATTCATTAGTTCTATACACTTATACATCTAAATATTTATTTACAACCGTTTTTTTGCATTTGATAAATTCTTTTGTACGGAGTAAACATTCTAACATATAAGACATATAATTCATTAAAAATAAATACCTAAACCGAAAGTCTAAACTAACAAACAATCTTAATAAATTTTTTTGTCCAAAAAGTTTCCCTATGGCAAAAAAGATTCCTTATGGAAAATCAAAAATTAAGGGGGAGTATTAAAATGAAAATTAAAAATTTAAAACTGTTTCCATCACTTATTGTTTTAACACGGGTTCTTTTTGGAATGGGTTGGTTATTGGCAGGAGTAACCAAAATTACGGAAAAATTATGGTTTAAAGAACCGGGTATATTTTTGAGAGAATATCTCAAGCAATCATTACAACAATCGAATGTCCCACCCCTTTATAAGATTTTCATAGAGAATATAGTTTTAGAGCATGTACTAATTTTTAACTATGTTATACCAATTGTTCAATTTATACTTGGTTTATTTCTTATAGCCGGTTTATTCACCATACCTTCTATCCTTGTTTGTCTTTTTATGCACATTAACTTTATCCTATCTGGAAATATGAATTTAATAAGCCTTATCCTTTACACAAATGCATTTTTATTAATTATTTTTAGAACAAATATATATTACTTCAGTTTAGATAAGCATTTTAATTGGGTTTCTCTGTTCACCATTAATTTAAACAAAAGAGGAACAACCGTTTCCCTACAATCTAAGAAAGAAAGGTTACATGATAACTCTTAAATCGTATTTTAATTAAATAAGTCTATTAACATTGTAGTAATCCAATAAAGCAATCCATTAATATTTATTAACACAAGACCATATAATAAAATTCCCGAAATCTTCAAAATCATTACTCCCTTTCTACTAAATGTTTTCAGTACCAATTAACAAAATTATGTTAAAGTCAGCTCAAAAAACTATAAAAGCTGTCACTATTCTTAGTAACAGCTTTTATAGTTTACTTTGTACTATTTATGATACGGTTAACCGTAATGTATCTAAACACAAATTTCTATTTGACCATAAAGTATATATCAGCATTTGAATAGAAAGCACCAAGCTTAAATGGTATGTAAAAAGAATGAGATAAAACCCTCCTAATCGTAGCCAACCGCAAACATTATTCCCAATTGGAATGTTATTCTGCTTAACCAAGTCGGTGTTTCAGTTACTTTTATTATCGGATAAATCGAATAAATATATGAACCGAGAGTAACACTACACATAAAACTAATGTGGGGTATTAATGACATGAAACAGATTATTCTCTGGTCACTCTTGATATTGCCTTGGGCATCCTTGTTTTTTTTGAAGATGGATACTGTACGCAGGTACATGCCGGTCGCTCTATTTATGACCGTTATTCATACCTTGGCATATCAAGCGGCTTACCATTACGGATGGTGGAAAGAGACAGGTTCCAGTCTGTTCGGGTGGGATAAAGTCATCCCGGTTCCTTGGGTGTATGGAGCATATTTAGTTATAGTTATCTGGATATTCCGCTTTACTTTCGGGAAATTTTGGATGTATTTGACTGTCAATATACTTTTGGATGGGTTATTTATGTACATCGTTTACCCAGTATGGCAACGGATGGGGCTTGTTTCGAGTGAATCGACTTTGTCTACAATAGCTATTGTTGCTATGATGGTCGGTTTTGCGTTTATCATCTATCTGTATCAAATGTGGCAGGATGAAGTGTTCAAACAGTCCAAAGCGGAACTCATAAATGACCAAGAACTGACTTGACGTCCCCTTCATTGGAGAAGGAAAGCGAAGTAACCGAAAACATGGAGATTTCCGATTCGAAGACTTTTCCACGTTGACTTCACAATAGCGATAACCTTGCTCCACAGACTGTACGAAGCAGTAGATTCCGCACATTCTTCATTGGATTGGCCTGCCCTTGCTAGGCCTTTTTTGCGAAGATGGCCGCAGCTGTGATAATCAGTGCATTTACCTCCTCTGAATCAAATGATACTCCTTGCTTATGCCTCTATTTATGGTACAGCTCACCCCGATTTATTCGAAAATCCCTATAAATCTGCTCTCCCAAAATCGGTTTCATCAGTTAATAGGAGGTCATTTTTGAAAAAACGGGTGCTTATTTCATCAACCTAATAATCTGCTGATAATAAAGGCCCCTCTAGGGTCCCTCTACAAATAGTGATTTAATTCTCCTTACCTAAACGTTTAATTAAAAGTACCTCAACCCTTTTGAAAAACGAACTTTAGCCTCGCTTTAAGAGAATTTCTTGTCGAGGAAAAGCTTTTTCTACTATCCCCCCAAAGCTCATCAACAAAAATGGATTTCTACAATCATTGACGGCTTCCTCCGACTAACCCCTTCAGAACTTCTCCTAGAATCTCAAGAAATGTTTCCATGATTATACCTCCCTTCGCAATTACTGAAAGAAGAGCAACCAACTCCCCCAACCATTTCCAGATTCAACTTTACTCAAACACTCTTTATGTATTTTACAATCAATCTTCGATAAAAATCGGGGAGTGACTGGCACCCGTATTCAATCGCGAACATCCGCAACTGGAAAAAAGGGGAATTCCTGAGCTAGATAAAACGTTAGACCTGTTAGTACAACAAAATAACCAACAAAGACAACATCAAATTTTGAAAAACCTATTTTGTAATAAAATGTGCGTTCCTTTGCGTAATCAAACCTCTTTGCTTCCATAGCAACGGCTATACGAAAAGCTCTCCGGATGCATTGAGACAGCAATGGAATCGAAGTGATTTTGAATAGGTGAAAAAGACCCTTCATTCCAGCACCGGTTCTCACGCCTCTCACTTTTTGAGCACTGCGAATATGTTGAAATTCTTCGATCATGATCGGCATTAAGCGAATTCCAGCCATAAAACTATAGGAATATTTTGGATTAAGCTTTAACTGCTGCATCATCGAATAAAATAAAAACACAGGCCTTGTTGTAAGGGCAAACGTTAAGCCCAGAAGTGCATAGGTTAAAGCCCTGAATCCCAAGTGAATTCCTCGAAATAAACTTTCTTCTGTTACATGGACGAGACCCCATCTGAAAATAGTACTATCCCCTTTGCCAAAAAAGATCATCGAGGTGGCCGTCGAGATGAAAATAAATAGAAACGGTATCGAGAATAGCAAAATTCGCTTATAGGGATGGCCTGTAAAAAATACAAATAGGATCATCGTCACAATGGTAAAAAGAATCATCTGATTAAGATTATGAATAAAAATCACCAGGATAAACAAGAAAATCATCGTCAGGAGCTTCAGACTTGGATTGATTTTATGTAGCCATGTTTCTCTAAAATCAAATGTTGTGTGCATAAGCTACTTGGTCCCTCCCCTGATGTACATGTTCGTTTTTCCAATCTTTGACGACCTTACCGTTATCCATCTCCCAAACTCTTGTCGCGAAACGCTTAACGATTTCCGAATCATGCGTGACCATGATGATGATGCACCCTTTTTGCCGTTCCCTCTCTAACAACTCAAGCAGATGGAATGTATTCTTGGAATCCTGCCCAAAGGTAGGCTCATCCAAGAGCAAAAGCGTTGGATTTTCTACAAATGCAGTCGCTACACTCAGTCGGCGTTTTTGCCCTATAGAAAGATGATAGGGATGGTGGTGCTGTTTTTTTGATAATCCAAATATGGCTAACAGCTCACCCACCCTCTCTTTAATGATTGAGGGTTCTTCCTTTTTCACAGTGAGAGAATAGGAGATTTCTTCATAGACAGAGTTTGTGATAAATTGGTATTCAGGATTTTGAAAGACAAAATAAGCTTTCTTATGGAGTTGTTTAATATTCTGTATAATTTCTCCATTTACTACATAGGTTCCTGACGTTTTCAGAAGCTGCATCAATGATAATAGCAAGGTACTTTTTCCTGCTCCATTATCACCAACCACCGCGATCCATTCCCCCGATAGAGCAGAAGCGTTATCAAGTTGAACTTTTATTTCTTTTTTTCGGTAACCCTTAAAGTTCTCTAAAATCAGTGAGTGGTTGTAACCGTGTCCAGCATTCGCTTCGAAAGACATTAAGTAATCATCCCAAACCCCCGGGTACCAGATACCATATTCTTGTAGTTGTTTACGATAAAAGGAAAACACGGTATTCACATCATCATCTGCAATGACCACCCCGTCATCGTTAAAAACAATGACACGATCTATAAAATCCAAAATGTGATCAATCTTGTGTTCGACAATAATGACTGTTTTATCTTTAGCGACGCTCTTTACACTATCCCAAATTTGTTTAGTGCCTTCTTCATCAATCAGCGCTGTTGGTTCATCTAAAAATACACATTCAGGATTGAGTGCTAATACGGATGCAAGCGCAAGTCGCTGCTTCATACCTCCAGATAGAGATTGGATAGAAGCATGATATAGATCCAATCGCAACCCAACAGCGGACAATAATGCTTCAATCCTATCAGGCATTTCACCTCTTGGTACATTAAGATTTTCTAATACAAATGCAAGCTCTTCATCGACATATGGCATACAAAATTGCGAATCCGGATCCTGGAACACGTAACCCCAGGATTCGGGATATTGAATATGTCTATACTTAATTGGTACTTCTATAGACTTTGGAATTAATCCTGAAAGTGTTTGTAAAAGAGTTGATTTACCACATCCAGAAGGTCCGAGTAATAAGACCTTCTCACCTTTTTTAATGGTAATGGATAAATCTTTGAACAGCAGGTTGTCGTCTCCCGGAAACTTTAATCTAAGCTGTTCCACCATCGCTATATTTGTCACGTCTTCACCCCTGATTATTGATTTAAGGCGTCGTAATCTTCTTTGGAAGCAGGACGAAGTAAATTGGTAACTCCTGTTGCCTCTAGTGCCTTCGCAATGCCAAATGCCATAAACCCTGTAAAGATAACAGACCCAATCAACCTGAAACCAATGAGCAACATGAAGTTCCATGTTGACAAATCACCCATATATCCTTTGTAGTAATCCATAAATATAGACCCAATAGCCGCACTAATTCCAGCTAAGCTAACAACAAGTAAATCAAAGCGCTTATACCTAAAAGCCATTATGACAAGTTCAGCAAATAACCCCTGCACAACACCATATAAAAGAACTTCTAGTCCAAATTCAGACCCCATTAGAAACTCTCCAGAAGAAGCCGCAACTTCCGCAAGAAAGGCCACACCAGCTTTACGTATGATGAGGAACGCAACGGTCGCAGCAATAAACCACATTCCGTAAATCAGCTGGTCAATATGTAATCCAAAAGGTTTTACTGCGTAATAAAGCGGTCCCCAAATTTTGTAAACAATCCCAAATGCGATGGATATCACGATGGTTACTAAAATATCCGTTAACTTTAACCCTTTTTTCATTGTTTCATTCTCCTTTTTTAGCAAAGGGGAGAACTCATTCCCCCTTGCGAACATGATCGTTTCCTTATTAGCTAGTACTAAGTTGTTCTTGGGAATTCGCTTCAATGGACCATTTTTCGAATGTATAAGCCATTTCCCAGAATAAGTATTCGTATTGACAGCTAATTAAGAAATGATCAATCATTCGACCTTTTTCTTTTTCGGAAGCGGTTTTTGCTAGCTCATCTAGACGATTCAATTGCTCCTGGACCAATTCGCCAAACCATTCTCCACCATAGGCCGCAATCCATTCCTGATAGATCGGTTCATCCGGTGTCGCCCCTTTTAACTGCTGACCGATATCATAATAAATCCAGTAGCATGGTAGAATAGCGGCGATAATCTCTCCTAAACTTCCAGATGCCCCAACGCGATATAGATGGGAAGTATATGCATAGGCCGTTGGTGCAGGCTGGAAGTTTGCTAGCTCCTCTGATGTAACTTGCAGCTGTTTGATGAATTTCTCATGTAAGCTTAACTCTGCTTGTGAAGTACCTTGCGCATGAGCAGCCATTCTTGCTGTAGTGTTTAAATCTTCTGCTCTCGAAGCACCAATCGCTTGAACACGAGCAAAGTGTGATAAATAATAGGAATCTTGTAATACGTAATAGCGGAAACTTTGTAAATCTAATTTTCCACTAGCAATTCCTTGAACAAATGGGTGTTCTAGATTCGCCTCCCATATCGGAGCTGCTTTTTCTCGTAGAATTTCAGTAAATGTAGACATACGTTACCTCCATTTAATTAATTGCTTAGTGTTAACGATTTAATGGTCGTTTTCAAAAACATACAGTTAATACTTTGTTAGATTGATTGTAAATACATCCTTGTTTGCCGGCAGCGGACGTATTTTTTCCAATAAAAAACCACTTTCTATTGGAAGAAAGTGGTTGTATTGGAAATGTGGTTGAAACATAAGGAATTCCCGTTACACCACTTCCCTACGCTGGTATGATCCAGATCAGGTTCTAAGAGTCTTAAAGTTTCACTTTAATCTCAGCCTTCTCAAAAGGCACCCCTAGTGGTATTTTTTATGAAATTAGTATTTTGATTATTATGTTATCACTATCCACAAGATAGTCAAACATTTTATTCATAAGCTTTAATAGTTAAGTGCGGAGATTGTCGAGATTGTATTACCAAATCTAACGATTTGTTAGTTATGATGAAACCTTAGTCAGATTCGTCATGTTTGGCAATACTTTTCTTTTGTTTCGTTGTACATGTACAATAAAATAAAACTAATCAAACGATTGATTAGTTTGGGAATAAAACCAGCTACAGCAACGGTTTTATTTTGGTTAGTAATTGCAAAAATTGTCGGAAATAGACTCTCTGAAACAACATATCTATCAAAACCAATATCTACTCTTTTGTTATCCCCATTAATCGTTTCCTGATATTCAACCCTTTTTTCATCTGATTTCTCTGTTACTTTTTCGATATTTTTTACCTCATTACCCAAATTTACAGAAAATTTACAGAAAAAAAGAAGGGATTTCGGTATCTTTATAAAATAACTAATAGTGTTGCAATAATACATCAAAGGGAGAGAACTTTATGAAAGTATTGGTATCATTTTTTAACCGTATCATGCAGAGGTACTTGCCAGATCCATTTATATTCGTCATCATTTTAACTTTTGTTGTTTTTGGATTAGGCCTTATTTTCACAGATAATGGACCATACCAAATGGTCCAGCACTGGGGAAATGGCTTTTGGGCACTTCTTTCTTTCACGATGCAGATGGTCCTCGTATTAGTAACAGGACATGTCTTGGCAAGCAGCTCTATTTTTAAAAAAGGGTTAGGGTCTCTTGCTTCATTTGCCAAGTCACCAGGGCAAGCTATTGTCATCGTCACGATCGTATCGATGATTGCAAGCTTAATTAACTGGGGATTCGGGCTTGTCATTGGAGCTTTGTTCGCAAAGGAATTAGCGAAAAGAGTAAAAAATGTTGATTACAGGCTGCTAATTGCAAGCGCTTACTCTGGTTTTCTCGTATGGCATGGAGGAATTTCGGGGTCTGTCCCATTAACAATTGCCACTCCAGGACACTTTACAGAAGATCTAATCGGTGTGGTATCAACAAGTGAAACGATTTTTTCAACCTTTAATATCGTGATCGTATTAGGGCTGCTTGTAACCATTCCTATTATCAACCGCTTAAGCATGCCGTCGAAGGAACAAACGATAAGTATTGACCCAGCACTCTTGCAGGGTGATTTCCAGGCAGCGGCCATTGAAAAAGAAGCTCTAACACCTGCTGACAAACTTGAAAACAGTAAACTTGTTTCTTTATTAATTGGAATACTTGGACTGGTTTTCCTATTCTATTATTTCGCTAATAATGGATTTAAGTTGAATCTCGATATCGTGAATTTCTTATTTTTATTTCTTGGCATTCTATTTCACGGTACTCCAAAACAATTCTTGGACGCTGTGTTAAACGCTGTAAAAGGAACGAGCGGTATTATCGTCCAATTCCCTTTCTATGCTGGATTAATGGGATTGATGACGACCTCAGGATTAGCTGCAGTCATATCTGACGCGTTTATTGCCATTTCAAATGACTTTACCTTCCCAATGCTGGCCTTTTTAAGTGCAGGTATTGTCAACTTCTTCGTTCCTTCTGGTGGAGGGCAATGGGCAGTTCAAGGTCCTATTATGCTGGATGCAGCAACACAACTTGGTGCATCACTCCCAAAAACAGCGATGGCAGTTGCATGGGGCGACGCCTGGACGAACATGATCCAGCCATTCTGGGCACTTCCAGCACTGGCAATTGCAGGTCTGAAGGCAAAGGACATCATGGGTTACCTTGTACTGGTTCTTGTTGTCAGCGGTGTAGTCATTTCACTAGGACTACTATTCTTCTAAACAGCAGAGAGGATGATTCAATGAAAATGAATCACCCTCTCTTTTTTATTTCTGTATCCTACTACCACATAATAAAAGCCAGCAGAACCGTCCTCATGGTCTAGTTACTAGCAACTATCGGACTAGAAACCAACTTCGTATAAACAATATACCGATCCGGTGCATCCCCAATAAAATCAAAGGGATAACACGTCGTTAACGTAAGAGTTTCATAATCAGTTGGTACCATAACCGTCATATCGTCTGCTGGGACGATTTTAAAGTCGATGGTTTCATAAACAAAATCACCATATGGGGTACTAAAGGTCACTTGTTCACCTAGTTTAAGGTGTTCTAGCTTCCTAAATACGGTATCTCGGTGTCCGCTTAAAATAACATATTGCCGCCTTGGCCTGGAAGAGCGCTGCCGGCAAAATGACCAGCACCTTTTTTCAGCTCATTGTCATGAGTGCCTTGGACCACAGGAACATTTAAATCAATCGAGGTGAATTGCAGCTCACCGATCGATGAACCTGGGTCCGGCAGTTTTGGCCATGGCTGGTCAAATGTCTGAGCAGGTAATTCTGGTTCGTATTCATCAACCACTTCGTGCGCTAACAAAACTGTCTGTTTTGATAAATCCCAACCAAAATAAGCTACAACGCCAACACCAGCTGCAATTAGTAAAATCGGAAAACTAAGCAGTACCCATTTCCACTTCTGATACCACTTCTTTTTCCTCTTTTTCTTTCTTATTTTTTCTATGATTTTTTAAGCTTCAATTTCGGATTTGCCTACCAAACGTACTGCTGGAACTGCCGCAATTCCGCCTAATAGAATTAATAATCCGCCTAATGCCATATAATCTACGGTATTGCTGTCTGTGTTAGGAATTGGAGCATTTGGCATTGGAACGAATGTGCCTGCTTTGTCTAATTGTTTCTTAGCTTGAACCGCACTTTTTAGTGCATTCATTTTTGCTTGAAGAGCAGCGATATTTAAATCCTCTCTCTTAGGATTTATCGTTGCTAATAAATTTCCTTTCAGATCCTTTAACTGGATAAGAAGGTTCGTACCATCGACCTTAAAGGTTGTGATATCAATTGGGTTCCCAAATTCGTCAACAATTGATGCTTGTAGGTGGGCTAATTTTACACTTTCTAGGAATAAACGTGCGATTTCTACTTTAGACGTATTAGGAAGATCCTGTGGATTAGCGGCACCTTTCAAAAGTTGGCTAACTATCTAACAACCTATCAATCTTCGAAAAATAGCTGGGAGTGACAGGCACGGATTATACGTTGATAGGCACTTTCAACAAGGTCGGAATCAGGGTCTTTCCCGTTCATTTTTGGAACATCAAAGTCAGATAGGACGAAATGATGTTGCGGCGATACATCGTGCCTAGCTAAGCAGCTCTTCACACAGGATAATGGACATCCATCAATCGCAATAATCTCCCGCCCGGATTTTGCGGTTCGTACAAGCGGCTTTACATCCCCGCCAACTCCGGCAATACAGGACATTTCTGCTACCTTTTCTCGGTCCATTTTAATCGCAATCAAATTAGCCGTTTGTGCAGCCGACGAACATCCAGAGCATGAATAGACAATCGGAAAATCAGTTCTTTTCATCACTGTACCTTCCCTCTCTCTTATTTTTTAAAGAGTAATACTTAACTTTTGTCTATTATATTGCTCTTCGACTTCAGTGTCTGTGATATTTTTCAACAATTCAAATTAATTAAAATCCCATCTAGAGGGACCAAGATCCAGAAGTAGCTCTTACCTAGATATTTATAATTTCGAAAAAAGGAAAAGACGCCCCGCATGAAATATATCGCAAAGAGACGAGAACTAGAAGGAAAAATCTTAATCGAAGTGAGATTAGAAAGCAACTAAATAGGTAATATAGCACTCTTTTCCCGAAAGATATAGGCACATACTTCCCGAACTATTCCCTTCAGAACTTCTTGGACAAATACCGGGGAGTGACAGGCACTAAAGAGGCCGGTTTCTTATTTGAAACTGGCCTCTTTTTTGATTTAGGATAACTATCTATACAATGGATACTAAGTTCAATAGTTGACCTCTCTTACCTTCCAATGATAGTGTTGCTTTCTTTCCTTGAAGGTAAAATAAGTCATTGATCATGTTGCCTGATGCTTTGGCAGCATAGGTGGTACCATCTGTCGTCATAAAGCGAAAGGTTCCTTGAGGGTCCACTCCACCGATATGAGCTGTTTGGCCGTAGCTTCAGTAGTTGAAGGAATCTTGATGGTTTGTCCAATTTTCAACTTTGTTGGTTCAACACCTGGATTTAATTCTATAATCTGTGTAACAGACATACCTACTTTTTTAGAGATTTTTGCAAAAGTATCACCACTTTTAATGACAAAAGTGTTTGTTCCAATCATCGGATCATTATTTGTTTTTTTAGGTTCTTCATTCGTTAAATAGGTTGCACTCACATACGCAACTTTTCCATTGAAATCAATCTTTGCCCAACCATTAGAAATGGATACCACGGCTACACGATCTGTTAATTTCAAAGTGCCAAGGATTGCACTACTCGTAGAATCTGCTTGCCTTACTCTCAACGATGTTGCCGTTACATACATGGTTTTCGTCGTCGGACGTGATTCAACTGTTTGTTTGGCTGTAAGATAATCCATACTCACAAAACAAACTCTTCCTTTAACCAAAATACCCGCCCATCCATTTTCTTTAAATGCAACCTTAACCACATCACCTTTTTTATATTTTCCGATAATACTACTTGTAGTGGTCGGCTGCGATCGAATATTCAGTACAGTGGCAGTAACTATTTGATCTGTTACTTTTGGTAGTAATATTTTTTTCCAGCAATGGAAATCAGCCCATTGGCTTCTAATATTTCTTCTGGTGTTACACCATGTTGCGCAGCGATCGTTTCAATTTTTTCACCACTTTTTACGTATATTCTTCTATCAAAGGCTGGGCATTCGCAGTGATGGAGGAAATACATAGAACCACGGTAAAAATTCCCGTCACAACCAATCTTTTTACTGAATTTGTTTACTTAAACCTCATTATATATTCAGCTTGAAATGTTTCTCCTGCTTCAAGCTTATTTACTCCAAACTTCTCCTTAAAGTTTCCTGTTGTATCAGATGTATCCGCAATCCCATACCAAGGCTCAATGCAAACAAACGGAGCAATCGTCCCATCGGTTTCCTCATACTTTGACCAAATCCCAACAAACGGAAAACCTTGAAACATTACTTCTACACCATAACCTGACTGATTCGATACCAATGTGACTTTGTCGATGTTGCTGTAAATAAGAGCATCATTGGCAAATAGAGAGCTAGTAATTTGAATCGTTGAAAGATCATGAGCTGTTCCTTTCTCATGAATGAGGGAATTCTTTATCTCATATTCCATCACATTCTGATTTGCTGCAGGAGTAAATTCCAAATGGTAATCTTCAATCGTTTCATTTGCAAACATTGGAACCTTAAATGCAGGATGTGCACCAATGGAAAAATACATCTCTTCTTTGCTTTCATTTAGGATTTGCCACTGAACAATCAGAGAGTCTTCTTTGAGACGGTACTGTATTACCGCTTTAAATTCGTAAGGATACACATGAATGAAGCGACCAAGAGACTCAAACACAAAAGAAACAGTTGTTGATGTCTGCTCGGCCACATCAAATTCAGCGTCACGCAGAAAACCATGCTGCGACATCTTGTAGGTCTGACCATCCAGTTGATAGTGATCTCCCTTTAACCGTCCCACAATCGGAAATAAGACTGGAGAAACCCGTCCCCAGTATGTCTCATCCCCTGTCCACATATAATCCAGCGCATTTTTCTTATGCGTTACTTTACGTACTTCTGCTCCGTGTCTTTCAATACTGACCTTCAACCAATCATTTTCAATGACAATCATCTTAATCCCTCATCTCTTTATTCTGGCAATTCATATTCTTATTATCCTTATTGAACCTTCATAATACTGTTGATCATTTTGTAGTTAGCAATATTCTATATAAATGCTCCTGTGAATAAGGAAAGGAACTTCTGCACCTGCTCAAATTTACAATATCCCAAGTGTAGCGTTAAATGTAGACCAAATCAAACGACTAGGGTGCCAATGGAGGCGTTTGTGGGCAATTCGACCGGTGCTATAGGTGACAATCATTTTCCTAGTGAGTCTTTTAGAAAAGTGGTTAAATAGTCGACATTGATTATTTTTTTATTACATTCGCTGCTGTCAGCACAAATAAGATTGCCGATGGCCTTATAATAATCCGGGTTATTTGATTTTTTCGCTTTTGTTACTGTTGAAAAATAAGCAACCTCACCAAAACTATTACAGAAGGAACAAAGATTTTTTTTACTCGTTGGTGCAAATTCACATTCAATGCCGACCATTTTTCCTTCTAGCTCATAGACAATAAATTTCTTATTCGATCTCAGATCATTCCAGCTTAAATAGGTTAACTGGCTGTGGTCTATCGTTGATAAATCAGGCAGTTTAAGTTTTTTATGTTTCGGAAACATTCTTTTCAGCTGCTGCTCGGTGATGGTTGGAAAGGGCAGCAAACAGTCCGAAAGGTGCTGGATATATTGCTCATACTCTTTATCTGTTTTCAGGCTGGAAAGATTCAGCATTTCTTGTTGTTCCAATGATACATGTGGAAAGAGATCAATGATTTTGGCATTCGCTAAATCAATCACAGAAGCCAAAACGTTTTGTGGGATGTTCTTTTTAGTGCTGTCCTTAATGAAAGCGATCTGCTTTTTTATAAAATTAAACTGTTCATTTTTAATAAATTTTTCGGTCATCTATCTCTCTCCAATCATTTTGCTACATTTATTTTAAATAATACAGCAACCCCCTAATATAGAAAAAATGACTTATAAACGTTTTTTACATAACAAAAGCACCGGTGAAAGAGCTTCACCAGTGCTGTTCGTCTACTTTTTATGAGTATAAACAATTTTTTTTATGGTTTCGGTTGAAAGATAATATTCCTCAGCCAGCTGCTGAATACTGCTGCCACTAATAAATGAATTTCTAATGGTTTCATTCCGGCGATCAAGCATTCGTCTCCCGCCACTTGAGGTTCCCCATTTCTGATACTCCGTTTCCGGCTTGGGAATATAAAGAGTTTCCCCCTGAACATACTTTTGAATTTCTACAATTAGCTTTTCGGGTAAAACGTGGTTTGCATTCATATATTTCAATTTTGCTCGCTCCTTATTTTGATTTTGAAAATAAGGTGCAAAGCCAAATAGTAGAAAAGCTTTTTGAGCGATAATGTTAACTGTTTCGCCCCATGCAAAGTATCGCCTTTCCAATACTAGGCTTTGCATGAGTGGAAGAAGTATCAGATAGTCGTAAGCGATTATCCAACTGTAACACCCCCTTTAAATGGAATTTTACGCATAAGGAACCTAGCAATCAAGTATACTTTACACTCTTTTCTACTTATCCCCTATCTCGACAATCTTCACATATTATCATTACCACAAATGTTGATATAACAACGGTTACAGCGAATCTAATCAAACGTTTGGTTAGTCATGATTTTTCTAACTAAACGTTTAATTAAAAGTGCCTTAAACCCTTATGAAAAAAGAAAATTGGATTGTTATTTCTAAAAATATTTGTCGAGATAAAAGTACTTCATCCAACTATATTTATATTCGTTTCCAATAAGTATTGGTCCCATTATTTTTTAGAATTGCATCTTGCGGAACCTGCTTCATTATCAGAAGGAGATTTAAGAGATCCACGGATGATGCCATAGCGTTTAGAATGATCAAAAATTTTAATGTCGGTGTTAATAGTCCAAATACACCTAATAGCAATGGCAAAATGATTGAAATAATCATAAAAGGAGCAATGGTAATGAAGAGATATCTTGATTTTGAAATCTCCTCCTCCGTTACAACAAACCCTCCGAAAAGAGTAAGACCTATATATGTTTTTTCGGATTGAATTAAATGAGGGATGAAAATCAGATGAAGTAATTCGTGAAAGATCACAAGTAAAACGATCCAAAAAATAATGCCTAAGTTAATGGATATTGATATGGAATTGGATGTCATTCCGTATTCGCTTAAGGAAATGGAAGAAAAGATAGTAATGATCCCAATCGAGATCATGGCTGCGACAATCATCAAAGGAATCGATAACAAAATAGCACTCATTAAATTCTTAGGTTCTTTCATTGGAACCCAATCATTGTTAATTAAATCCACATGTAAACGATGGTCACTTTTTGGCAGTTTGTTCACAAATTTCATTAAAACACCCCTCCACTCAATTCTCAATTCAAGACAAGTTTATTGAGTACACCCTCCATCCCCTTATACATATTAACATATTTATCCAACTGTCTTAAAAGTACAACTGTTCCTTTCAACCTTTATTGAAGGTCAAACCTAAATGTCCCATCGACAAAAACCGGGGAGTGATCATGGTGCTGCCTGCATAGATATGCTTAACCTAATTCAGAAATTTCTTATTGGCTGGTTTGAGCAACTTAATTATGCTCCTGCTTAAACTAATGCTATTTTTATGCCAAAATTAAATATTGAAAAAAAAAGATTAGGAGGAACTTACCAACCTAAACGGACACGGTTGCCCTTAACATTTCTGGATAGTAATAGTGGCAGGAATATTATGCGTCATGCAATTTGCCTTTTCACTGAACTAGTGACATTAAAAAGACTGCAAATACTATTGATTTTTCTAGTGTGGTATTTAACTATATATAAGCAGATTGGGGCAGTTTGAAAGATCCAAAAATCTCCTCTATCCTAATTAGTGTCATCAGTTAATAGGGGAGGTCGTTTTTGAAAAGACAGCTGCTCAATTGATCTTGTTATTTTACATTTTCCAACAGATATTAAATTTAGCCATATAAAAAACTGCACCTCCAATTGTTAGTTTTGTGTCTAACAATTGGGGTGCAGTTCATTTTGCTGCTACGGTGGGGGGGCCTGGTTCTCTAGTACGTTTTTTCGAAAGAAATATGCGCTAACTTCATGCACAATCCATTTCAGATCTTCTCGTAAGATTTCAAGAAAATCGTCAACCCGGCCACCCAACAATATTCAGCTGCAACTCCATTCTATCACTGATAAGCTATTTAAAAACCTATCAAACTTCGTTAAAAAATCGGGGAGTGACATCACCAATATTCATGGTAATTGACATACATCTTTTTCTGCCCATACATGAAGACAAAAATGTGGACGCCGTGAAGTGTCATTTTATTTCTATGAAATTAAAGTGACATTTTCACAGGTCTAAAACCGTCCCCCTAGTCACATTCCAGCAACAAAAAGCCACCAGAACCGTCCCCTAGGACCTTAAGCAATTCCTTGTTGCTGTTTTTGTTTGGCCTCTATTTCGAACTTTTTGATGTCTAATCGAAGTAAGATCGAGACAAGGAATGCGACGATAATTAATGCTGTAAATACATAGAAGACAGGGATGTAGCTTTCTGTTCTTTCTCTAATTTGTGATACTAATAGTGGACCTAAAATGCCGCCTAACGACCATGTTGTTAATAAATAGCCGTGAATGGCACCAAGTTGCCTGGTTCCGAATAAATCTCCGATGAATGCAGGGAGGTTTGAGAAGCCGCCGCCATAACAGCTCACAACAATTAAAATTAGTGCTTGGAACAATAATACATTTGTTGTATTCGGAAGTGTTAAAAAAGCGATTAATTGCAGGATAAAGAACGTCATGAATACGGTATTTCGGCCGATATAATCGGAAATGGCTGCCCAGCCAAGTCTTCCGCCGCCGTTAAAGATCCCCATGATCCCTACCATCGCAGCTGCTCCAGCTGCTGATAATCCAACGACTTCTTGAGCCATAGGAGAAGCGACAGAAATCATCATAATCCCAGCGGTGGTATTAATGAGCATCATTGTCCATAACATCCAAAAACGCTTTGTTTTCACAGCTTCTTTTGCAGTTAATTGTGATAAATCTTTTTTAACGACTTTTTTACCAGATGCAATATCTTTTTTCAACCCCTGCGGCATCCACCCTTCAGGTGGGGGTGCGATATAGGAAGCTCCTAGTACCATAAGAACAAAATAACTGATCCCCAAAATATAAAAATTCATTTGAATGCCGATTGATTCCATTAGGCTAGCTGCAACTGGGGCTGTAATCAGAGCTCCCGTACCAAAACCCAAAACGGCCATACCAGTGGCTAACCCTCTACGGTCAGGGAACCATTTAACGAGTGTCGACACTGGAGAGATGTAACCAAGGCCCATTCCTAACCCACTTGCTAATCCATAGGTAAGAAGGAAAAGAAAGAGGGAATCAATCGCAACGGCAACACCAGCACCAGCTTGGCCAGCTCCAAATAGTATCGCTGCAAGAATCGCTGATTTTCTTGGACCATTTCGTTCAACAAAATTGCCAAAGAAAGCTGCTGCGATCCCTGCGAGTGCCATCATAATCGTAAAGGATAGCGTAATTCCTGTCTTTGACCAGCCCATTGCATCATGAATGGGATTTGTATAGACACTGTACGCGTATGCAGCACCAATGGAAAGGTGGATCGCAATTGCCGATAAAGCGATCAACCACCTGTTTTTACTAGTTTTCATGTATTTCCTCCTTCAATAATATGATAGTTTTTAAACATCTCGGCTCACGAATAGAAGGGGCGACCTATCCATTCATGAGCAGCCACAGATTCCTACTAGTCTTCCATTGTAGATAAATCACCTGTCGGAAGGTCCAGCTCCCAAGCCTTTAACACTCTTCTCATAATTTTACCGCTTCTTGTTTTTGGCAATTTATCTTTAAATTCAATTTCTCTTGGAGCAGCATGTGCAGCCAATCCTTTTTTTACAAAGTTACGGATATCTTCTTGAAGTTCAGCGCTTTGTTCATATCCATCTCGTAACGCAATAAATGCTTTAATAATTTCCCCGCGCACAGGATCTGGTTTTCCGATGACCCCAGCCTCAGCTATAGCTGGATGTTCAACAAGTTTGCTTTCGATTTCAAAAGGTCCGACACGTTCACCTGATGTCATGATTACATCGTCGATACGTCCTTGGAACCAGAAATATCCGTCTTCATCCATGTAGGCCGAGTCTCCCGAAACATACCAATCTCCTGCAAGAAAATAGGATTTATATTTTTCTGTATTATTCCAGATCGCTCTCATCATTGATGGCCAGCCTTTTTTGATTGCTAGATTGCCCATTCGGTTTGGAGGCAGGACGTTCCCTTCGTCATCGACAATCGCAGCTTCGACCCCTGGAATTGGTTTGCCCATGGAACCTGGTTTCATTTCCATGGAAGGATAGTTACAAATGAGCTGGGATCCCGTTTCCGTCATCCACCATGTATCATGGATTCTTAAGTTCATGATTTTCATTCCCCAGCGGATTACTTCAGGATTTAGCGGTTCACCTACACTTACAACATGTCGCAACGAAGAAAGATTATAGTTTTTAATAAGCTCATCTCCAGCTCCCATTAACATTCGGAAAGCTGTCGGAGCACTATACCATACGGTTACGTTATAATTTTCAAGAGTCTGATACCAATCAGAAGGACTAAATCGTCCACCACGGATGACGTTTGACACACCCGCAAGCCAAGGAGCAAAAACTCCATAAGTGGTTCCTGTTACCCAGCCCGGGTCTGCGGTACACCAGTAGACATCATCGTCTTTTAGATCGAGGACCCATTTAGCAGTTTGGTAATGTTGGATCATCGCGTTGTGTACGTGTAAAACGCCTTTTGGCTTTCCTGTTGAACCGGACGTATAATGAAGGATCATTCCATCTTCACAATCAACCCATTCAACATCGAGCGTGGTGCTTGCTTGTTCAAAGTTTTTAGTAAAATCAATGTACGTTTCATCTTCTTTTACATCTTCTCCAACGATAACAACTTTCTTAAGATTAGGAAGTTCGTTAACTGGAACACGTTTGAGCAGTTCAGAGGTTGTGACAAGGACTTTTGCGTTGCTGTCTTCAAGGCGATCCTTTACAGCCCCTTCCATAAAAGCCTCAAATAATGGCCCAACAATGGCACCAAGCTTTATTGTTCCTAGTAAAGCGAAATAGAGTTCTGGAGAACGGGGCATAAAGATGAACACTCGATCACCTTTGTTTACGCCAATATTTTTTAAAACATTTGCAGCTTTATTCGAGTAATCTTTCATTTCTTTATACGTATATTGTTCTATTCTATATGGATCTGAATAATAGAGAGCCACTTTGTTGGCTTTTTCCGTCTCGGCGTGGCGGTCGATGGCTTCATGTGCGATGTTAACAAGGCCCGTTGTGTGCCAAGAAAAATTCTGCTCTACTTGAGTCCATTGAAATGAGTTGTATACTTCATCATAATTTTTTAAGTTGTAATGATCCTTTTTTGCAGAAAGAGTTTGTGTTGTCATTTTGTATATCCTCCTCATAAATTTTATTAGTTCTTTTATCATTTGAAGCGCTTTCATTCTTGTGTATAATAAAAAAGTGATACAGGGAAGTATGAGTAAAACTTTTATGAAATGCTTCCTTAATATTTAGATAATTCCAGCTATTCTAAAAATATATAGTAAATTGATTACTTTGTGACAAAAAAGTGACAAACCATAATATTCCATGACAGAATAGAAATAACTGCGATAAAACAATAAATAGATGGATGATTTTGGAATGGGGGAGAGAAATCATGAAAAGAAATGTTGTTCACCAATTTTCGAAATTTATTGAAGATTGGGTTCCAGCAGAGGCTTCTATCGCAATTGCAGGTGGAGATAAGTATGTATCGTACATCCCCGGAAGTCATGATATTCAAATTACACAAGGTCAGCCGGTCCCTTTGGGGAGTATAACCGAGCGTGTCTATTCACAGAAACGTCGAGTTGAATCGTTGGTGGATGAAACCGTTTTTGGTACTCCTTATTATGGAGTTGGTTACCCGCTTGAGGATGCGGAAACAGGTTTTAGCGGGGCTTTAACCGTTATTCTGCCGCCGGAATATTCGTTTAAAAAGCACAAACCGCTTTCTTTTATCGTCGGTAGAAAAGATGACCTGTGGATTCCGATCTCTATTGAACAGGTGATGTATATAGAAAGTAAAGACAAGAAAACATTCATTTATACAGAGGATGGCTGTTATCATTCAAAATTTCCTCTTAAAACACTGCAACAACGAATACCAGACACGTTTATCCGAATTCATCGCTCTTATATCGTAAATATTTCTTCAATTAAACACATCTCCCGTGACCTGATATCCAATTTAGAGGTCACATTAAAAGGACCAGAGAGTACCGTTCTTCCCGTAAGCCAGAGCTACGTCCAGCACGTTCGAAAAAACTTAGGATTTTGAGGTGAGGTGTCTAGTGCAGTAAATAGACAAAAGCACCATAAAAAGGACCACCTTTTTCATAGTAATATGGAAGTACCTATCACAGAACTTCCAATTACCATCACTCACCACAAAAGACGTTCTAGAAGAATATCTAGTACTGATGTTTAAGAAGCAAATGAACAGAATTTCACTTCTAAAAAATTACCTCTACGATTATTTTAAGCCTTCAATTTTAAAGCTTTTTATAATTATGAAGTGTAACATTTTTATACACTCTAAAATCTCTGAAACTATTGATATATCAACACTTTTAGGAGGTACATGGAGCAAGGGTTTGAGGGGAATTATGGGAAAACAAGACGCTTTTTAACAGTTATATAAATGAATAAAATAAAATATGATCGGACAAAAAAGAAAAAATCCCCCTGAATTGGTCAGGAAGATTTATAACTTTAATATACAACACCAAAATACTCACTAGGAAAACCATGCCATGTATCTTTATCAAACCGATGTTCAACCGCAACCTTTTCTCTGCAGAATTGGCACTTTCGATAATGTCTTTTTCTTGAATTATTGTTTTCATTAGTAACTCAAAAATCATCATTTGCTGCTGCTCTTACTTTAATGACTGAAAAGTCTCCCATGCTAATTTTACCACGTTAAAACTTTAACCGAGCGGGGGTCTGACCCCAAATTTCCTAGAACTGTCGTTGCTAGTTCTAGTCCTCCCTAGAATACGTTGTATTTTAAATATAGCCATTACATAATTTTAAATGCTTATTTTGCGCATTAGCATGGTTCTCTCTGTTTCGGAATAATTTTGGACATGTAATCCATCAAACTTTGGGCACCTAAAGCCTTCAATCTAATAACCTTTAATTATTAATAACAATTGTATTCTTTGCTAATAGTCGTTGAAGTTTTATAGTATTTTACCCCAGAGATTACATTCTTTATTGATTCATTTGCTATAATTTAATATGCTGGCCAGAATAGCCTATGTACCTATACGCCGTATAAGTATAATGGAAAATTAAGAATAGAGCAGACTGATTAACTAATGTCAGGCTGCTCTTTTAATTTGTTATTCTGCACTATTACCTGTTTATACACCTAAATTAGAGGCTTCAACATGTTAGTATATGATCAAATATATACTTCTTCTTATAGTACTCAACATACCAATCAGCAAACTTTTGCAATCCTTCTTCTATCGATGTCTCTGGCTTAAATCCAACAGCCTTTTGTAGCAAATCAGTAGAAGCAAAGGTAGCAGGTACATCACCAGGCTTAATAGGTTCAAATACCTTCTCAAAAAGGACTTCCTTACCTAGAGCCTTACTCAAAGCTTTCTCAAGTGTTCCGATAAACACCATTAGTTTTTCTGGGCTGTTATTTCCTATGTTAAAGACTTTATGAGCGACATCTCCCGTTGGAGGGTTACTAATAAGCCTCTCTATGCCTTCTACAATGTCATCTATATAAGTAAAATCACGATAAAGATCATTCTCAAAATCACCGTTGTTGAAAATCTTAATTGGCTCTCCGGAGAAATACTTATCAGTAAATCCAAAATAGGCCATGTCGGGACGTCCCATTGGTCCATAAACGGTGAAAAAACGTAGTCCTGTGGCTGGAATCTTATATAAGTGGCTATAAGTATGTGCCATTAATTCATTGGACTTCTTTGTTGATGCATATAGTGATACAGGATTATCCACAAAATCTGTTTCTTCAAAAGGAACTTTTTTATTAGCACCGTAAACCGAACTAGAAGAAGCGTAAACGAGATGATCTACAGGATAGTATCTACATGCTTCAAGAATGTTATAAAAACCAATAATATTGCTTTGAATATATACATCTGGATTGTCAATAGAGTACCTAACACCAGCCTGAGCCGCCAAATTGACAACAACGTTTGGCTTATATTCTTCAAAAAGATTTGTAATCGCATCCTTATCCGAAATATCCCCCTTAATAAAAGTGAAATTTTGATAAGGTTCAAGATTCTCCAAACGAGCATGTTTGAGATTTACATCATAATAATCATTAATATTATCAATTCCTACAACTCTACATCCTTGTTCCAATAGCTTTCTAGATAAGAAATATCCGATGAAACCTGCTGCTCCCGTTATAAGATATGTTTTACTAGTATTAAGAGTTTTGTAATTCAAGGTTCTTCAACTCCTTCATACCTTCTCTAGTAGCAGGTCTTCTTCCGATAGAATGATATTCTACCCCAGCTTCTTGCATTTCTTCAACAGGATATATATTTCTACCATCGTAAACTAAAGGAGTTCTCATCAACTTCTTATATGTTTCAGGAGTCACTGCTTTTACTTCTCCCCACTCAGTGAAAATAAAGCAAACATTTGCGCCTTCTAAAGCATGCTCTATATTAGAAACAAATGTGATACTACCTTTGCCATTTTTACCTTCTGGATGCATTTTAGCAAAATTAGCTGCACCGACAGGATCATAGGCATAAATATCTGCACCTTGTTCTAATAATAATGGTACATTTTCAAGGGATGCTGCTTCTCTTAAATCGTCAGTACCTGGTTTGAATGTTAATCCTAGTACTGCTACTTTTAGACCATTAAAGGTGATAAGTCGCTTACTGGCTTTTTTGTATAATAATGTTTTTTGTTCTTTATTCACATCAATGGCAGCCTTAACTGTTTTAAGTTCATAGCCTTGCTGTCTAGCAATATACTCTAGTGCCTTTGTATCCTTAGGGAAACATGAACCACCATAACCAATGCCAGCATTTAAGAACTTACTTCCGATACGTTCGTCAAAACTCATTCCGCGAGCAACATCCTGGATATCCGCTCCGACTAATTCACAAAGATTTGCAATATCATTCATATAAGAAATCTTAAGAGCAAGGAAATCATTAGAAGCATACTTAATCATTTCTGCTGATCTTCTATTGACTGAAACAATAGGCAAATGAAATGGTTCATAAATATTCATTAATAATTTTTCCGCCCATTTACTTTCTGTACCTATAATAATTCTATCAGCATGCAATGTATCCTTTACCGCTGAACCTTGTGCTAGGAATTCCGGGTTTGAAGCCACTTCTACTTTCACATCATTGATTAAAAAGTCTTGAATAAATTGCTCTACTTTATCATTCGTTCCAATCGGAACTGTCGATTTTACAACGACTAGGCAATCTTTTTCTACTGATTCAGCAATTTGCCTTGCTACAGTTGCAATATAAGAAAGATTAGCGGATCCATCTGGCTGTTCAGGAGTACCCACTCCAATAAATATTGCATCTGCATTTTTATATGCATTCTTATAATCAGTAGTATAATCAATTCTTCCATCTGCGAAATTTTTCTGCATCAACTCTTCTAAACCATCTTCATATATTGGGGATACGCCTGATTTCATTATATTTACTTTTTTTTCATCAATATCAACACAGGTTACTTGATGACCAACTTCTGCAAAACATACGCCTGCAACTAAACCTACATAGCCTGTTCCTGCGACCGCTATTTTATACATTAACATACATCCTTTATGGTTTTATATGAAATATTTTTCTGTTTGATTTAATACTTTACTCCTATTTATCATGTATACTACAACCTATTAACCTTTTTATTCTTTTTTATTTTACCCTTTATGGCATTAATAATTATGTTTACATCATCTATTCTCATTAGAAGAATGATAACCAAATATGAAATAGAACCAACTACTATAGAAATAAACAGTGAAATGTTTTGACTAACAAGTATTATTAACAAGTCAAAACATAATTTGGAGGTTAATCCCATAATTAAAGAAGAAAATGTTATTTTCAAAATTGACTTACTAACATTTTTTAATTTTAGAGGGCCTATCTTAATACGTAGTGAAATAAACAATAATATAGCAGTAAATATTGCAGAAATACTAGTAGCCAGAGCTAATCCACCTACACCTAAATGTTTTGATAGGATTATATTAAGAATAATATTCAAAATGACTCCAATTACTGCATTGATCATAGGCGTTTTGGTGTCTTGCAATGAATAGAATGCATTAGATAAAATTTCTCTAAAGCCCACACCAATCATTCCTAGTGAGTAAAAAAATAAAACATTAGATGTCATTAATGTTGCCTTTGAATCAAATGCCCCTCTTCCAAAAAGTAGTTGTACAATTGGTTCAGCAAAGATTAATGTTCCCACAGTAGCCGGTATTAATAATAAGCTAACCCCAGTTAAAGATTCAGTAAGTTTTCCTTTTAGACCTTTTATATTTTTATTTGCAGCCATTTTAGATATCATAGGATACATTACTGTAGTAATAGAAGTAACAAATATACCCAGAATAAAAAAGTTAAGTCTATTGGCATAGTTTAAGGCAGATATTCCACCTAATTCTAATTGAGAAGCAATCGTCCGATCAATAAGTGTATTAATTTGATTAACAGATGTTCCTAAGATAACTGGTAAAGCTAAAATTATCATTTTCTTTAAATACTTATCTTTTAGCGATGTAGTAAATTTATGTTTATAACCACTTTTAATGGCAAATGGAATCAATAATAGTAATTCCAATGCCATAGCAATTACTATTCCAACTGGAAGAAATTGTTCTCCCAAGGTACCGCTAATTACTATAAAAGCCACAATAGCAAAATTAAAAGGTATACCTAATAACGCCGGTATATTAAATTTACCTTTAATTTGTAAGTATCTAGTAAGTATAAAGACAATCCCTGAGAAAAATATGCCAAGTACACTTATTCTTGTAAACTTTACAGCTAACTTTAATGTTTCACCCTCAAAACCTGATGCAAATATTTTAACAATATTTACCGTTTGGGTTAAGGTAAGGAAAATAATTACAGCACAAATCAGAATAACTAAATTAATCATATTACTAGTAAATCGATTAGCTACTGCAATTCCCTTTTGTTTTTCTATTTCAACATACATAGGGATATAGCTTGTTGCTATTCCAGCTCCTATAAATGCAAAAATGGTCCCTGGAATGGTTAACGAGATTAAGTATGCATCACTAATCATTGAAGTTCCATAAAAATATGATAATGCAATTTCTCTACCAAATCCAAAAAATTTAGATATCACTGCTAATATCATTAGCACTAATGCAGTTTTTCTCATACCATCCACCGTTTAATCAAATTAATTTTTCAATATCCTTTAATTCTGAAATCATAATATCTTTAAATACATCAGGACTTTTTATATCTGGAATAGAATATTGGCTTTGTATTATATCAAAACTTTGTAAATTTGTAGAAGTATTATTTATATTGAATCTAAAATTATGATTTATTGTATTTAAAAATTCCGTGCATTTAGGATGGTATTCAACAAGCATAAACGGTATCTCTAACGCATAAGCCAATATACCTGAATGTAATCTGACTCCAAATACGAAATCACAATTATTCATTTCATTAATCATTTCTTCGGTGTTATTTGTATAATCAACGATTCTTGTTTTAACCCTATTATTAAAATAATTGCTAAACTGCTTTGTTATTTTAAGATCACCGATTTTAGAGCTTCCATTAAATACAATAAAAACAAATTCTTCAATATTATTATATTTTTTAAGAATCTCATTTAAAAATTGTTTAATTGCCTCTTCACGTAATTGTTCATTTTTTAAATCTTTTCCATTATAACTTTCATAACGGCATAAACTAATTGCAATTTTTATTTTGTCGGACTTTCTCTTTTGATCCTTCAATTTTGGATAAACCTCTTTAATTAAAATTGCATTATCAAAACAAAAGCTGCTTTTAACTTCCATTTCATCAGCAATTTGTACTGAAGAATAATCTCTTACTGAGTTAAATTTAAACTTGTTTAATAGGTCTCTTGTTAAATCATAATCATTTCTACTATCAAATGGTCCTATTGAAGTACCAATTGCACCAGTCTTTTTGTACAAAAAAGGTATTTTTCTTAAATAAAATTTTAAATCTTTATACCCTGAACCTCCGCCAGAAAAAAGAGATCCACCAAAGTAAATTATCCTATGAACAAAAAGGCATACTACAAGTTCAACGCCTCTTCTTAAAAGTTCATTTTTTATCTCTATCCTTTTTGTCCCTTTAGAAATAATCGGTAAATCTTTTCCAATTATAATTGGTGTGCAATTATTCCATAAATTATTACATATCCATTCTGCTGTTACAGCAAAGATGTCATCACCAAGGTTCTTATATCCGTAGTAACCTTTAAAATATATTTTCTTCATTTTTTACTCCTTCTGATCTGTAAATAGTTCAAAACCTTACTCTAAAAGATAATAGAGTATTGATATGTTTATATACATCACTTGTTGTTTTGGTGAATACAAGACCTTTTGGCATTTTTATACTTTATTAATTTGCTTGTTTAATTGTCCGAAGTTTTGTAACAATAAGTTTTAAATAGCTTAATAATTTTAATTTGTTTTTCATAATTAAAAAAATAGGGAGTTTTCTTAGTAATGAAAGACTTCTAAACGAAGTACTATAAGCTTCATAGAAGAAAGAATCTGATTGTATTTCTTTGAGCACATTGACAAATTCTTTTTCTCGTCCCCTTATGTTTGCTTGGGAATAAAGAGCAATTCCACTTACATTTTTCAATGTTCTTATAGATAGTTCATTGATATACTTTTCGGTATTCATATCCCACTTAGAAAGATACCCCTTTTTTGCAATTGTTATTAATTTAAACCCATTATAAACATTAGGTTGAAACTTCCTAGTCATACTAGTCTTTATTATTCTATAATTATATAAAATTTCATCAATATACTTTATCTTTTTTGCATTTGTTAGAGGTTCTAAAGTAAACAATACATCATCTCCCATCGAAATTGGAGGATAGTGTCGAACTTTATTATTATCAAAGCATTTAGTTTTTATAGCTTTAGTCCATAAATTATTTAGACTAGAATCTGTTATGAATTTTTCATATACTATTTTTTTATTACTATCTTCAAATATCGTTCCATCTTTAAATAATTTTTCACTTTGAAAAACACCGCCATTTTCAATAAAGTTTTCAGCTCTATAAATAATAATATCTGGTTCATCAATAAGTATATGTTTTTTTAATTGTTCAAGTGTGTATTCCTTTAATGTATCATCAGCATCTAAAAAAACCACATAGTCCCCTAAAGCATTATCAACACCTTTTATCCTTGCATGGAAAGAACCTGAATTTTCTTGATGTATTACCATTATCCTTTTATCTGTTGCGGCATAATTATCAGCTATATCACCACAATCATCATTAGAACCATCATTTACAATGATTAGTTGGAAATCTCCTTCCGTTTGTTTTAATACAGATTCAATACAATTACCAATATATTTTTCAGAATTATACATTGGAACTACTATACTAAACAGCATTATTTTACTCCCCTTATAATTTCATAGTATTCATTTGCCCTAAATCTCTAAAAACGTAATATAAATTTATTTTCTTTTTATAAAATTCATGTACATCCGTCGGAATTAGGTAATTGTTATTGGTTTTCTCAAAAGCAGGAATCAAAAGTACAAAGGTATTAAACTTTAGTAATCAATAAAGCAATTTGAGAGGTTCATATAATGAGTAAGTTCCAAAATACACAAACAACAAAATGCTAATAATTATGCAAATAATAATCCAAATAAATTGGAATCGAGATTCCATTTTTATTGCAGGATAATATAACAATATTGGAATTAGGAACCAGGCATATGAAGCTAACCTATCTGAAAAACCAATGAAACCAAACAGTACGTAAATAATACTAAATGATAAATAAGCCTTTAATAGCCATTCAAAAATTTTATCATTCATTAAAAATCTATTACGAAAGTACAAGCCCCAAACAATCCAAATAGAAGTAAAGATAAGAAAATCAATCCGATTAACTGACCCGTATATAGAAACAACAGATTCAGAAGAATAGCTTATTACAGAATCCCCTAATCTTCCACCAAATAAAACAGCAATATTTGTCATTAGCTTTTGGTTAATACCAGTGATTAATAATATGGAACTAATTACAAAAACGATACAAAGATTTTTTATTGAAATATTAAACCTTTTAACAATAAACAAGATTCCTGCAATAGATGCAGAAACATGAAATGATAATGTTATAATAAAAAATATGAATGCTTTCTTATAGTAATTGTCTGCCAAATAAACTATCATGAACATCAAGAAGCATATTGCAAAACCTTGACGTAACACATTTGAGAATAGATTATAAATTGGAAATAAACTTATATATCCAAACAGTATCAAAGGCAATGACTTAAATGATATATTTTTTTTCAATGCAGATACTATAATTATCCACATGATTATAGATGTAATTAATATGAAGAATGTCTTAGATGTATTGACTTTAGATAGCATCCACTGATAGGTCACAAACCCCGGTTCCCAACGTACACTTGATAGTGCAGCATACCAGGAAAGTGAACTACTAGCTTCGAAAACTCCCAAATAACGTACCATATCAATTCTCAATGGCATTAGGAGTACAACAATTATCATAAGGCTGATAATCATTATTATTACAAGATTTGTAAAGTAATTATTTCGTCTTGACTTTTTTGATTCTAGTTGACTTAAACCAACAAAGAATGCAACTAAATAGTAATATATCACTTAATTCAACCCTTACTTTATTATCTGTAAATTTATATGAGTTCCATTCGATGTACTTTTCATTTTCAAGGGTTCTTGGTACCATAGATATATACAGGTTTACATAACTCTAATACCTTATAGAGTAATTTTTTTAAATCCAATGGTCTCAAAAGAAAATAGTGGATATAATCCTCAATTACATAACAATCTCCGTAATTACCTTCTCTTTTCAGGTAATCCAAACTGCTCACCTAAAATAAAATCAAACTGATCGGGATCAAACTGAACATATCCAGTCCATGGATAAAATGTTAATTCCCCAAAATAAACCTTACCATTAACCCAATACAGATCTACACGAACAAAAGGAAAATCTTCAGCAAGTATATTAGCAACTCTCAACATTTCATCAAGTCCATCCGGTCTTGAGGCACTGTCACCAAAGTTAGGGTAATCTGTATTTACGTCAATAAAATTCCACTCAGTATCATAAATATTTCTTTTATGATCAATGTGCCTATCAACATCAAATACAATGTATTTTGCCTTTCCGTTAAAACAAATAAATTTATAATCATTAATTCCATCAAAAGAATTACTTTCATCTTCTAAATATTCTTCAACTATTATTTTTGGTACTATATCTTTATAAGACCACTCACGGCCTACCGAAAAATTATCTCGGTCCATCCAGTCATTTAGGGAATGTTTCACTATATCTAGTTGCAACTGTGATTTATCCTTGCACAAAATGTTTGTACCACTACCATTTGTAGTTTTAATAACAAACTTTTGAGGCAATATGTCTAAATTAATTTCATCAGTACTATTATAGGATGCATATAACTTATTTAATATTCCTTCCAGTCCTTTTGATTTTATATAATCACGCACCTCGTATTTATCTGCGCATTTTGTCATAAGAGGTGTCCTATAGTAAATTTTGTACCACTGAAGCTTTTCAGTCCAACGTTGGGGATTTTTTATATTTAGTTTCCTACCCATTTTCATTTTATATTGTAACTTTAACATCCAAGGATCTGGGATAAACCGCAAATAATGTAATAGTTTAAATCTCATCTCTTTATTCTTAATAATTTTCCTATAATCCAAACTCAGTCACCTCTATGTTTTCTATCTGCTCAAGATAATTATCAACTACAATCTTTCTATCAAACTCTTTCTCTACTTTTTTTCTCCCTGCCAACCCCATCTGTTTTTTATATCCATAGCTTAATTGGAGGAATTTCTCTATTTTCTGAATTAAATCTTCACTATCCTCTTGGTTAATAACGTACCCATTTACCCCATCATCAACAATTTCTCTACAACCGCTCCGATTTGTAGTTATAATTGGTCTACCACAAGCAGCACTTTCTAGTAATACATTTGACATTCCTTCAGGATAATACGTAGGATGGATCGTACAATGTGAGATTTTGTGAAATTCCCTAACATCACTTTGCTTGCCATGATATTTGATAATGCCTTTGTCTTGCATATCCTTCAGTTTTTCTTCGTATGTATCCTCACAAAAACCTACAATGTTAAATACTGTATTTGGATACTTTCTCTTAATGAAAGTAGCCGCATCTAAGTATTGATCAATACCTTTTTCTTTCATTACGCGAGATATAAATAAGAAATTAATAGATTTTTCCAAAGGATAATCCAATAAAGAATAATGGTTAAGATTCACACCAGATCCGGGTATTATTTTATGTTTACCATTAACAATCTTCTTTTTAATAAACAATTCTTCATTCTCTTTATTTTGAAAAAATACACACTTTGCCTTTTTTAATGATATTCTGTATAAAAGCATAGTTATTTTTTGTAAATAACCGCCATTTTCAACCGCAGTTCCTAACCCTGTAATATTTGCTATGCAAGTAACATTACTCATTCTACAAGCCAAACCACCGTAGACATTAGGTTTAATCGTATATGTTAAAACCACATTGGGCTTAATACTACTAATAATCCTTTTATAATTCATTAACAACTTAAAGTCAGTAATTGGGTTTGTCCCCCTCCTGCTTACTGGTGTGTCAATGAATTTACAGCCCAAACTTTTTAATTTCGGTACATACTCATCATTAGGTAATGAAATATAAACTTCATTATTGTTATTAATTAGTTCTTCTATTAATTCCTTTCTAAAATTATATAAACCCATACCAAAATTAGCTAAAATTAATATCTTCATACTTTATACTCTCCTCACCGGAACTCCTACATAGGTTCCAGGTTCCGTTAAATCCTTGACTACGACAGCACCTGCTCCAACTTTACAATCACTTGTGATGTTTAAATTATTACTTACTAAACTACCCACGCCTAACCAAGACCCTTTTCCCACTTTTACCGTCCCTGCTAAATGCACACCAGGTGATAAATGAACAAAATCCTCAATCATATTATCATGGTCTATCGTAGTACCCGTATTAATAATGCATCCTCTTCCTATTGTAGTACAACAGTTAACAACCGCACCGGCCATGATTACTGTTCCACTTCCTATCTTAACTTGTTCACCAATAACTGTTTTTGGATGTACCAGCACAGGAATACTAGCTCCCAATGTTTCAAGCCTCAATTGTATCTTTTCCCTAATAGAATTATTGCCAATACCCACAATAATATCGCAGGAATCTAGATGTTTAGAAACATCCTCTGAGGACCCAATAACATCTAATCCCATAATTGATTTAATGCTTTCATTATCATCTAGAAATGCAATAATCTTCCATATATTCATCCTCATTGCGATGTCAGCAATAACCTTCCCATGTCCGCTGGCACCGATTATGATAAGTTTTTCTCTCATATCTCTAATTACTCCTTTGAACTGCCTCTAAAAGGTTCAATCGTTGCTGCGGTTTCTGAGTTAATACCTTCTCTTACAAAAACCTTTTTAACTGTCATAATAATAATTTTCCAATCACTAATAAAACTTACATTGTCTACATACTCTACATCGAGGTTAAACTTATCTTCCCAACTGATCGCATTCCTACCGTTTACCTGCGCCAAACCAGATAAACCTGGCCTTACTTCATGGCGTCGTTTTTGATGATGATTATAAAGAGGTAAATACTGTACCAATAACGGTCTCGGTCCTATGATAGACATATCACCTTTTAAAATATTCAAAAGTTCAGGAAGTTCATCCAAGGAAGTTGAACGTAGTGTTTTTCCAAATTTCGTAAGTCTCGCACTATCTGGAAGTAACTCTCCGTTTTTATCTCGCTTATCAGTCATTGTTCGAAATTTAAACATCATAAAAACTTTTTCATTTAATCCTGGTCTTTTTTGTTTAAACAACACTGGGCTACCAAGCTGAACTCTTACTAGAATAGCAACTATCAAAAGAACAGGACTGAGAATTATAATAGCAATCAAAGATAATATGAAATCCATAGGCCTTTTTACTAATCTTCTATAGATGCCACTTTTAGAATTTGTCATTACTTTAACCACAATCCTTTAATAATCTCTACAACCCTCGCCAAATCACTATCTGTCATCTTTGTATCAGACGGCAAACAAACACCATTCTCGAATAGATTTTCAGAAACATTTGTCCCGACAAAATCATATTTCTTAAAAAAAGGTTGCTTGTGCATTGGCTTCCAAATAGGCCTTGACTCGATATTTTCCTTTTCAAGAACTTCCATAATGTCTAATGGTCTAACTTTTCCACTCAAAGTCATTGAACTCAACCAATAATTAGGTTCATTCCATTCATTACTTGGCATAAACTCAATACCTTCAAGTCCACCTAGTTCTCTTTTGTAATATTCAAAAATATAATTCTTCTTCTTTACTCTATTATCTAACACCTTAAGCTGCCCTCTTCCAATCCCAGCAACAATATTACTCATTCGGTAATTGAATCCTAATTCGCTATGTTGGTAATGTCTTGCAGCATCCCTAGATTGGGTAGCCCAAAATCTTGTTTTCTCAATTTTCTCTTCATTATCAGAAACCAGCATACCGCCACCTGATGTGGTGATGATTTTATTCCCGTTAAAAGAGAAAATCCCAAAATCACCAAAAGTACCAGTATGTTTTCCTTTATAGTAAGTACCTAAAGACTCGGCAGCATCCTCTATTAAAACAGCATTATACTTTTTACAAATTTCTACTATTTTATCCATATCAGCAGATAATCCATAAAGGTGAACTACAATCACTGCTTTAACATTTGGATATTTCTCAAAAGCTTCCTCTAACGCTTTGGGACACATATTCCATGTCTCATAATCACTATCTATAAAAACCGGAATAGCATTTTGATAAATAATTGGATTTGCAGTAGCTGAGAATGTTAGAGTTGGACAGAAGACAATATCTCCTTTTCCAACTCCTGCAGCTTTTAATGCTAAATGAATCGCAGCTGTTCCGGAAGATAATGCTGCCGCAGATTTTGAACCAACTTTAGACGCCAATTCCTGTTCAAACTGATTTACATTTTCTCCAAGCGGTGCAATCCAGTTGGTATCAAAAGCTTCCTTTACATATTGCATTTCATAACCTTCATCACTCATATGTGGTGATGAGAGAAATATTCTCTCTCCCATTGTCAAAGACATCCTTCCATGTTAAGTTAAATAATGTATAATAATTTTAGTCACTTAGGACTTAATTGGAATCTTCATATTCTATTGTCCAACTAACTCTTAATTAACCAACCTAAAGGACAATAACCCCTGCCTATTTTAATAAGGACATGACATTGACAGGGGCTTATATAAGTAAAATTCTTATTTCACTTTAATATCATCCATAAGCTCCTCAAGATAAGTAAGCAATTCCGTTCTTAACTCTGGATTATGCAAAGCAAACTCAATCGTTGTCTTCACAAACCCAATTTTCTCTCCCACATCATACCTTTTACCCTCAAAATCATAAGCAAACACTCTCTGAATCTGATTCAACTTCTGAATTGCATCCGTCAATTGTATCTCACCACCAGCCCCAGTCTGTTGTTTATCCAGGAACATAAAAATTTCAGGTGTCAGAATGTATCTTCCCATAATCGCAAGATTTGAAGGAACAGTTCCCGGCGCAGGTTTTTCAACAAAGTTATCCACCTGATATCTGCGGCCATCTTGAAGTGATGGTTCAACAATTCCGTAACGATGAGTCTCGTTATCAGGAACAATCTGTACTCCAATTATGGAAGAATGAGTTTCTTCATATATATTCATTAATTGTCTTAAGCAAGGTGTTTCACTTTGAACAATATCATCACCCAAGAGGACCGCAAACGGTTCATCACCGATAAAGTTTCTAGCACACCAAACCGCATGGCCTAACCCTTTTGGTTCCTTTTGACGTATATAATGGATATCCGCAAGATTCGTTGAGTAACGAACTTTGTCCAACAAATCTAACTTTCCTTTTTCCATCAGATTCTGTTCAAGCTCTGAAGCAAAATCAAAATGGTCCTCGATGGCACGTTTTCCTTTACCAGTCACAATAATAATGTCTTCAATTCCTGATGCAACTGCTTCTTCAACAATGTATTGAATGGTTGGCTTATCAACGATAGGAAGCATTTCTTTTGGTTGGGCTTTCGTTGCAGGAAGGAATCTTGTTCCCAATCCTGCAGCAGGAATGATCGCTTTCCGTACTTTTTTCATATAAATTCCACCTTCAGTAACTTTATTATCAAACTAAAAATATTACAATTATCCCTATTCTGCCGTAGTCAAAATAGGAGAACAATCAAACTTATTATTAGCCACAGCAATCAACGTATCATGCATTTCAACTTCAGGCATTTCTAATAGACCGCTTATTAACTTACCTAGCACCTCTGCTTGAAGTACATTCGCCTTCCCAATATGAATTTTAGGAAAAATACTTTCCGGATGCATCTCATTTTCATTCAGTAACTCTTCATACATCTTCTCTCCAGGTCGAAGTCCTGTAAAATGTATCCCGATTTCTTCTATATTATAGCCAGAAAGCTTAATCACATTTTTTGCTAAGTCAACAATCTTAACAGGCTCACCCATATCAAGAACAAACACCTCACCACCGCGAGCCAAAGATCCAGCTTGAATTACAAGACGGGAAGCTTCAGGTATGGTCATGAAATATCGTGTCATATCCTGATGAGTAACCGTAACTGGTCCGCCAGCTTGAATTTGTTTTTTAAACAATGGAATAACACTGCCACGGCTACCAAGTACATTTCCAAATCGAACCGCTACAAATTTGGTATTGCTGTGTTCCGCTAAACTTTGAATTATCATCTCTGCAAAACGTTTCGTTGCTCCCATTACGTTCGGAGGATTAACTGCTTTATCCGAAGAAATTAATACAAATGTACTAACACCAAAAGTATCTGCGGCTTCTGCTACGTTCTTTGTACCAAACACATTGTTCTTAACCGCTTCTCGAGGATTATATTCCATCAGTGGTACATGCTTATGTGCCGCCGCATGATACACTACAAATGGTCGATGTTGCTCCATTACATCAAACATCCTTGCTCGATCCTGAATATCCCCAATCACTGGAACAATCTCAATTTTATCTTGATATTGTTTTTTGAGTTCCATATCAATTTGGTAGATGCTGTTTTCGCCATGGCCGACCAACACAATTTTTCTAGGATTAAACTTACATATTTGTCTGCAAATTTCAGATCCAATTGATCCACCTGCGCCAGTTACTAACACCGTCTTGCCAGATACATATTCTGAAATACTATCAATATCCAACTCGACGGGATCTCTACCTAATAAATCCTCAACCTGAACTTCACGGAATTGATTGACTGAAATCTTACCCGTCATTAAATCCTCTAACTTAGGTATGATTTGTGTTTTTGCATTTGTTTTTGAACATTCCTCAAAAATACGATGTAACTCACTTTGTTTCAAGGATGGAATCGCAATCACAATATTTTCAATTTGATATTTTTCAACCGTTTGTGCAATACTATCTGAGTTTCCTACAACCGGTATTCCAAGGATATCAAGTTTGAATTTCTTTGGGTCATCATCAATAAATGCGACAGGCTTGAGGTCGATATCATGGTTGGTAAGTAGCTGTCTTGCTACCATCGTTCCACCTGAACCCGCACCAATGATCAATGTTTTTTTGATATCCTTTTGCTTATTCATGATGTTGTCTCGAAACATCCTCCACGAAAACCTAGAACCCCCGATTAATATCACATGAAGCATCCAGGTAATCATCAATGCTCTTACATATGTGTGATTAAAAACCATTAATTGCATCGCTGAAGTTACTAAAATCGAAAAGGTAACAGCTTTAACGATTGCAATTAGTTCACCGACACTCGCATATTGCCAAGCCTTATTGTAAAGATGATAAAAGGAAGCAAATAAATGATGGCAAACTAGTAGGGTAATCGCAGTAACAGTAACCATTTGAACATCAAAGGTGATTTTCGTAGGATCTATAGTCCAATAGCTTATGTAAATTGCTGTTAACACAATAATGGAATCCAATAAAGCAAGTGTCGTTAATCTTTTTTTATACGTCACCTAAATCATTCCCCCTTTATTTCTTTATTTAATTAAAGTAAAATTTTTGACAAAAAAATATAAATATCTAATGGAAACTCAGTTGAAACATCATCTGGCCTTTCATTAGATATTTATTATTATTACTTTTTTATTTACCATAAGGCCTTTAACCTTGCCTCACATCATGCTATTGACGACAAGCGTCTAAGGAATAAAGAGAAGATTTCTCTCCCTTCCCACAGCATAATCGAGTGCCCCCATGGATAACGGACAGATGAGCCTCGCCGCTTCAGACGCCAGCCTGATTAGAAGTATTTACGTGATTAAAACAGATTAAATAGCTTTTTCCTTTTTATTCTCTCCGGGTCCTCTTTATACACATGCTTTCCTTCAATAATGAGAGCTGCATTTTCTTCAAAGTAGTAAAGCATCTCGTTCCCATACCATTTTTGAATGTTGCCATAGGCTTCTCTCATTTTAAAGCCACGGCTTGTGATGTTATGAGCATCTGACGCAATAAGGTGGGTTAGATTTGCTTCAATTAATTGCAGCGAGAAATTTTTAATTTTTTTCCCAAAGTCCCCACAAACACTAGCGGCTGTCACTTGAGTCAGTGCACCTTTTTTAACAAGTTGGTAGAGAAGTTCAGGTCGTTCAATGATTTCCTGATTCCGTTCTGGATGTACTATTACTGGAATTAGTCCACTCATCTGCAAATCATAAAACAACTTTTCCGTATACCTTGGCACATGTTTCGATGGTAATTCTACTAATAGATATGGTGTATGGTTAACTGATAGAATCTGTCCTGCCTCATAACCTTCTACCATTTCACCATGAATCCGCACTTCCTGCCCTGGTACAATCTCTAACTCTATCTTTTCTTCAAGTAAAGCCTTGTTTAAAAGTTCGACCTTTTCCAATATAGATTTCTTGGGGTTTTCATAGGAGTTATTCAAATGATGTGGTGTTGCCACTATTGTATGTATCCCTTGCTCAACAGCTTTCCTTGCCATGTTAAGAGAATCAGAAAGAGATTGTGCGCCATCATCGACACCAGGCAGTATATGACAATGTACATCAATCATGGCAGCACGTTCCTTTCCAGTTATTTGTTAATTTTCTCCGACAATATTCATGGTACCATCGTCGAATACTTAGGTAAAGGGGGGTATTTTGTCGAATTTTAGTTATTTCGTACCATAATAATAGTAATAGTCATTATCTTTCATTTCTTTATGGTTTAATACCACACCAACCAACTTGCTTTGGGCATTCGCCAGTAATTCCTTCGCCTTTTTCGCTTGGTCAATTTCTGTTTTTCCGCTATATACAACCATTATTGATCCATCAACTTTATTAGCGAGTATTTGCGGATCCGCTACCGCTAATAATGGCGGTGTATCGAATAAGACATAATCAAATTGTTCTTTTGCTTCTTCCATAAATTGCTCCATTGACTTTGAGCTAAGCAGCTCTGCGGGATTCGGTGGAATCGGGCCGCTTGTTAAGATATATAAATCTTTTTCTTCTGTCTCAAGAACTGAGTTCGCAAGTGTAGCTTGTTTCGTCAGCACGGTGGTGAAACCAAATAGATTATTGACACCGAACGTCCGATGAACCGTAGGCTTACGAAGGTCGGCATCTACTAGCAACACTTTCTTACCTAGCTGAGAAAAAACCACTGCTAGGTTTGCCGCTGTTGTCGACTTTCCTTCCCCAGGACCAGAGGACGTTACCATAATCGTATTAAGTTCCTCATCTACAGCGGAGTACTGGATATTTGTCCGAATCGTTTTGTATTGCTCTGAAATCGGTGACTTTGGGTCAAGTGCTGCAATTAACTTCCGACTTGGATCAGTTGATTTAAATTTCTTTTTTCTCTTAAACACCATACGTATCACCTCTTCCTGTTGACCTAGAACCTGCTGCTTTACGTAGTTTTAACTCCTCCATCTTTTGATCATCAATTTGAGCAATAACGCCTAAAATAGGAAGTTCAAGGATTTTTTCAATATCCTGTTCGTTTTTAATCGTGTTGTCAAAGTACTCGAGTAAAAAAGCTAGTCCAACAGCTGCCATTAAGCCGACTACAAGAGCAATCGCAACATTTAATAATGGCTGTGGTTTAATCGGTGCTTGGTTTTCGGAAACCGTTGCTGGTGCAAAAATCTTAACATTATCAACATTCATAAGATTGACAATTTCACTTTGGAACACTTCTACTGTTTTATTTGCAATATCCGCAGCCATATTTGGATCTGGGTCTTGTACTGACACATTGACTACCTGTGAGTCCTTTTCACTGCCAACCGTAATTTTTCCTTTAAGTTGTTCTGCCGTCATATCAAGATCAAGTTGGGTAATTACCTTATCCAGAATAGGAGAACTTTTTATGATGACATTATAGGTGTTAATTAATTGTAGATTGGTTTGAACTTCACTAGGACTATAAATTGTTGGCTCATTCTTTGCCTGATTTACGAGTATTTGTGTCGAAGCTTGATAAATTGGGGTTAGAAAAAAGTAACTAATGACTCCGCTGACTAATCCAGCTGTCATGGTAATGAGTATGATCATAACGAGCCGTTTTTTTAACGTCGTTAGTAACTCTTTTAAACTAATTGTTTCTTCCATAATATCCTCCCTGTTACTTATTGCCTATTTCATTTTCAGTATGGTTCGCCTTTTTTTTACAAAACAAAGAGTATTATATCATGAAACAATGTCGATATTTGTCGTTTTATGAAGAACGATGAATATTTATTTTATTTTTTAGATTCCATTTTAACTATTTGCTTTGGGGTAATTAGCTGTCACGGATTTGACATATTTTGTATGAATTTGTAAATTATGTAACCAATTGTAACATAATTATTGTAAAAAAGTGCAGGATTTTCAAAATTGGTATATATTACACTTAATCAGAAAATCTGAGAAAATAGAGGTTTTGTTATTTTTTACAGTACAAAATAAAGAGATTTCCTCCATAACAGGGAAATCCCTCTACATGCACTTATAGACCTAATAATCGGTGAACCACTTGTATTTTCAATTTCGAAATATTGGCCTTTTTATCTGGAACATTGAATTCAGCTATATAGGTTTCACCAAAGGGTTTAATCTTTACGATTTTCCTTAAATTCACTAAATAGGATCGATGCGTCTTGAAAAAGTACTTTGGGAGTCTATCTTCCATTTCCTGCAGCGACTCAACGCTTTCGTAGCGGTCCTTGTCTGTATGAACAATCAATTTTCTGCCTTCTTTTTCAATATAAAGAATATCTTCGATTAAAATATAAACGAAGGTATGATTTGACTTGATGGCCAGCTTATTTTTTATAACAGGGTTCGCTTTTGTCAGCCCCTGTAATTGGAGTGCTTGTTTCGCTTTTTCCAAGGCGATAAATAAGCGGACCTTCTCAATTGGTTTCACAATATAATCGGTTGCTGAAATATTGAAAGCTTCAACAGCAAATTCTTCACAACCTGTTGTAAAGATTACTTGAAGAGAAGGAAGCATTTCTTTACAACTTTTCGCTGCCTCTACCCCATTTAATAAGGGCATTTGTATATCCACTAACACGATATTAGGCTTTTCCTTCATGACCACTTCGATGAGTTCTTTGCCAGTAGAAGCTTGTCCAACTATCTTATATTCAGATAATAACTCAATAAAATAGGAGAGGAGGGTTCTAGAAGACACGTCATCATCCGAAATTACTACTTTTAATTCTTCCATCAAACCCCTCCCTTATACCGAAGTTACCTTTTATTGTAAACACTTCATCGGGAATCGATACAAATGATTAAGAAACCATTTTATGTTTAAAATGAACTAGTATTTATACCTATCTATCTTATCTTTTCTCTTTCATCGAGTCCATTCGACAAAGACCATGATAGGGGCTTAAAACGGCACTTTAGCTACTGCCGGGGACCGTCTGTGTCATCAAAAGGACTTTTCACGACAAAAATTCCAAATTTCTAACATTTACATAGAGCCATTTGGCTAGGCTAAATGTTTTATGATCGCATTTATAACGCTGGGAACATCGAATGGTTTTGTGATATATTCCTTAAATCCCTTTGCCAGGGTACGGCCGATGTCCTCCTGCATGGCATTCGCACTCAGCGCTATAACCGGAATATCCGCCGATTTTGGATTGGATTTCAGCCTTTCAAATACTTCCACACCATTCATATCAGGAAGTTGCAAATCCAATAAGATCAAATCTATCTTTTGGTTCCCCGCTGTCTGGATACCTTCCGATCCCGAACTGGCCGTAAGTAATTTCATTCCCTTTATGTTCCCAAGAATTCCAGCTACTAATTGTTGATTGGAAAGGTGATCTTCTATATAGAGAATGTTATACTCCTTGTGTTCTGGTAAGAGCATTTCATTTTTTTCTAGCGACACGGGGTGGTTCGTTTCATGCTTTTGCATCATCGGGAAGCTAACCCAGAAATCACTACCCACTCCTGGCTGGCTCTCTACTCCAAGCCTGCCACCCATTAGGATTGTAAGTTGTTTAACAAGGGGAAGGCCAATCCCCGTCCCTTCTACGAATGGATTTTCAAGGCGGTAAAACGGTTCAAAAATTTCCGTTTGCGCTTCAGGCGGAATCCCTATTCCTGTATCTCGTACATGAATCGTCAGCAGGTCATCCTTGGATTCACAGCTAATAATGATTTCCCCATTTTCCCGATTATACTTAATACCATTATCTAGTAGGTTCAACAGGATCTGTCTGAGTTTCATTTGATCAGCATAAACAAAAGCATTTTCACATACGTTCCGCTCTTTCATTATTGTAATCCCTTTGACATCTGCAGCTGGGCTTACTAAATTGATACATTCATCGATTACACTCGCTATTTTTATGTTTTCAAATGATAGTTTTAGTTTTCCCGATTCTATTCTCGAAAGATCTAATACTTCATTAATTAAGCTCAACAGATGCCTTCCACCTTTTAATATTTCCTTAACGAAGGTACGTTGCTTCTCAGTAAGTGTTTCCTGGAGCTCAAGCAATTGTGAAAAGCCAAGAATTGCATTCAGCGGTGTCCTCAGTTCATGACTCATATTGGCTAAAAAAGCCGATTTAGCCTTATTCGCTTTCACTGCTTCTTCTTTTGCCCTTAGTACTCCTGTTTCCATCGCTTTTCGCTCGGTAATATCTTCAAAGACCCATAAATACCCCTTTAGTTCTTCATCCATATAAAAAGGAAAATAGCTTCTTTGAATCAATTGGTCATTGCTCATTTGGACTTCATCCACCACAGGCATATTATTCGCTAAAATAACTTTTACTTTTTCCCGCTCTTCCTCACTATATTTATACGATGGCTGATAGTATTTGGAAGCAGGTTGCCCGATTAAGTTCTGTCTTGACTCGTTAATTCTAAATAACTCTAAGCATGGTCGATTTACGGCGACAATCTTTCGATCCGTATTGATAACAATGACCCCTATTGGAATACTATCAATGATCGTTCTCATCAACGCATTCGACTCTCTTAGTTTAATTTCGGTTTCTTTTTGCTTCGTAATATCCATCATCGTCACTAAAACTTGGGGGACGTCTGTAGAATCACATGGTTCAAGAAGCTTTGTATTTAAAGATATCCATCTTGTTTTTCCATTGCTTTTCATGCCTATGACTCTGCCTGTTATCGATTCTCCCGTTTTTAAGGTAATCGCGACTGGATAATCTTCTAATGCTAAAGGATTTCCTTCGTTATCTACGAAAGGAAAGTTTGGTTCCAAAATGTTCAACTTTTCATGAAATGTCTCGCGATCCAAATTAAACATTTTATAGGCATTTTCGTTCAACGCTATTTTCTTGTGATCCGCCCCATAAAGAATGACACCCTCGGGCATTACACTTAGAATATTCTTATACCGTTTTTCGCTATTTTCTATTATTTCTTTTGCTCTTTTTAACGCTGAAATATCATCACTCGATTCAATGAGAGGAATATTATTACGCTCTCTGTATGCATCCAACAAATTATTCATTTTGTAGATTTTATAGCACGCAGCACTTAAGGCAATTATCAATAAAAAGATAATCGTTATAGCAAAAGGTCCCACCTTTGATTTCCCCCCTTCTAAATTCCTCCGCCATCTTATAGACTTACTATTCCCAAAACAAATGATGATAGTTGCCAAATACAGCTACTTTTCCTTTTCACACCATTTATTCTGTATGTTAAACACCTTAATGCAGCAAACAATTAGATACATTATTATACCTATTAGAACAATCTATCCAAAATAAAAAGACTACCAAGGAAAATAAACCCTCCCTGGTAGTCTCTCTTTTTTCTAGATTGAGATTCTTTCTCTTAGTTCATTAATTCTCAATTTAGAAATACCGGCATGTTTGTCAAAATCCTTAAAATAGGCAATAAAGGTTTCGTTCTGCTGCTTAATTTGAGTAATCTTCTGTAAATTAATGATATAAGAACGGTGAGAATGGAAAAAGGTCTCATCAAGTTGGGTTCCTATCCTAGCAATGGTTTCGTTCGTTTCATACACTTCTGTATCGGTATAAATCAGGCACTTTTTCCCGGACTTTTCAATAAAGTAAATCTCGCACATCGGGATAAATAGCGTACAATGTGTATCTCTTAATGCTAGAACATCCTTATTCACTTTCGGTAAGCTGCTTTCCTTTTTGCCTTGTTCAAGGTCAATGAGGTTTTTCGCTTTATTCAGCGCTTGGAGTAAACGTGTTCTTTCTATCGGTTTGACAAGATAATCAACAGCTGCAATTTCAAAAGCCTCCACTGCAAATTCATCAAATCCAGTAATAAAAATAACCTTCACCTTCGGACAAAATGACAGGCATTCCCTTATTGCCTTTACCCCATTTTTCTTTGGCATTTTAATATCTGTCAGGACAAGATCCGGCTTTTTTACCATCGCCTGCTCCACCAGTTCCTCGCCGCTCTCGCACTGCCCGACCAGCTGAAAATCTGGCAGGTCGCTGATGAAATATTTCATCATCTCGAGTGAAGCTAGATGATCATCTGCTACTAACACTTTAATTGGATTCATTCGGAAATTCCTCCGTTAATTACGTAAATCAGAGCGGTAACTTTCTCGCTCTTTCATACTTATAATCATAGCAAATTTCTCTTTCCACTTTTGAAGAAACCCTAATATTTAATAAAATATACCTGTTTTTTTTGCGAATTTTGTAAAAAAACGCAGACTTTTTGAGGATGTATTCATTTAAACGGCTGATAGTTTGCTATAATGATAGGAAGATTCTATTAAGTTTGGGGGAATATGGATGAAGTGTTTACTCACATGCCTTTGGGGATTCGTATGTTTAAGTGTGCTTGTGTATGGTCATATCCACTGGAATAAGGAGACAGCCGCCAATGCAGTTGCAACGACACAAGGGGTCGAACAGCAGGAGTCAGAGGAGTCCAATGAAGTCACCTTTGATCAATACTTGGCCCTTGCAGCAAATTGGCCCGAAACGGCTAAGCAGTCATTTAAGCAAGCCTTGGAAAGTGAGCAGCCCTTTAAAATCCTCTTTGTCGGGACAACCGCAAATCAATGGGAGGCAGAGGTCACTCAACGATTAACAGAAAGTTATGGAAGTGAACATATTACTACAGCTATACATACATACGATCAAACATCTAAGGATATAGTCTCAGAAAATAAGCAACTAGAGTTGGCAGCGGAGAAAGCACAGCTCGTGGTCATTGAGCCGTTTTTACTGAACGATAACGGCAAAGTAAAAATTGATGGTACCTTAGCCAATCTAACAAAGATTATAGAAGATGTGAAGCTTAGCAACCCAGACACTGCCTTCATCATTCAGCCTTCTTACCCGATCTACCTTCCTAAGTATTATTCAACACAGGTGGAAGCGCTAAAGGCATATGCGGAAGAAAACAATTTGACTTATCTAGATCACTGGACAGCTTGGCCCGCAACGGACAATCCAGAAATTAAAAATTATTTAAATGAGGATCAAAGCAGTCCCAACGAAAATGGTTATCAAGCATGGGGGCAGTTTCTAGTTCAATATTTTGTAAATAAATAAGGAAGACTGGCGTTTTTCGCTAGTCTTCCTTATTCTATATATTAACTAATAATATTTTTTAGATCACTTTTTAGTTCCGCCAGTATTTTTTCAAGTGTCATTTCGTTTTCTGTTAGACCTCTTTCGTAAGCCTTCTTCACAATCATAGAGAAATCGACTTGTTTCGAGCTGCCGCCCTTTGCCTTAGTCATCTCTTTCAAATATCCCCCCTCTAATTTTTCTTATTATTTAAGTATTTTAATAAATTACTAGTCAAATGTAAATACATTTCCATTCCAAATTTGTGGAAAAAGGGTGTAATTTACAGAATATTGTAGAAAGGTGCCTTATTAAAGTATCATTATTCCATATTTTATCCACAACTTACATCTATCTATTTTACTGTTTTTTTGGTATTCTATCTGTTGTGGTCAAAATTTGTAAAATTTTCGGAGGAAAAACGATGAGATCAAAAGATAAAAAGAGTAATAAATGGTTAAAAGTTACTGGTATTATACTCCTTGTTCTTATCATTGGAGTTGGAGCTTATGCTTTTACTGTATATAATTCACTAAAAAATGCCGTTGACACTATGCATGAACCGATTGAACGCAAGCAGTCTGAAAAGCGTCCAAAACCTGTAGAATTAGTTGAAAAAGATCCATTCTCCGTCTTATTACTTGGCGTTGATTCCAAGGGTGATAAAGGGCGTACCGATACGATTATGGTACTAACCGTTAATCCGAATACAAATTCTGCAAAATTGCTGAGCATACCACGTGATACACGTACAGAGATTATTGGCAAAGGCTATCAGGATAAAATCAATCATGCCCACGCTTTTGGCGGCGTTGAAATGGCGATGGATACCGTAGAAAACTTCCTTGATATCCCGATTGATTATTATATGAAGGTAAATATGGAAGGGTTTAAGGATATAGTCGATGCAGTTGGAGGCGTAACAGTTAACAATACACTCGACTTCTCTTACCAAGGCATTCACTTCCCAGTAGGTCAAATCACTTTAAGCGGAGAGGAAGCATTACCATTCGTTAGAATGCGTAAAGAAGACCCTCAAGGAGACTTTGGCCGTAATACAAGACAGCGCCAGGTTATCCAGGCAGTTATTAAAGAAGGGGCAAGCCTTTCAAGCTTAACTAACTTCCCTGAAATCTTCAGTGCGATTGGAACCAATATTAAAACGAACTTAACCTTCGATCAAATGGTTGATATCCAAAAGAACTATAAAACAGTTGGAAATAACGTTGAACAGATGAAAATTACCGGACAAGGCACCAAGATTGAGGGTATTTACTATCTACAAATACCAGAAGATGAAAAGCTGCGTGTTCAAACTGAGTTGAAAGCACAACTTGAATTAGATCAAGCAACAGTACAAAACTGATTGGGGACTTTCCCAATCAGTTTTTTTGTTTAGGATACCATCTTTTTATTTAGTTGAATTTCAATGTCGTATAGGGCGTTTTTAAAGTCTTCTCTCAGCCAATGATAGGTTTTTGTCTGTTTGAATTCCTTCATACAGCTTTTCAAACTTTCCTCTATTTCCATAGTTGTCTCTAGCCTTGCCCTGCCCACCGTACTAGGGATTGTTGCAAGAAACTCCCTTAGGAGGCCGTTATCGTAATTAGAAAGAACCTCTAAAGAAATAGAAATGGCTGATTTGAAGCTTAAAAGATCTTTCACGTATAACATTAACAACAACCCCTTTTCATCTTATTTTATTTATTATTTCATATCCTTATTAAATAATCTGTTGAAATATGGTTATTGCCCTCTAATATTATTGTCGAATACTTTTGAGATATAAATCAGATTTTGTCCTTTTAATAATTTTTAAAGAAGGCCATAGTATAAGTAATGCAAGCTGATTTTATTACTTCTGCTGGGTCTAGTAGTAAACCTAAACGATACCTAAAAACCATGATATTGTTTAATTTGCTGGTTATTGTTATTACAAAAGGAAGCGGTTACTTTAACCATTCTATATTGGGTTATATTTCCTACTTTGCCGTTTTTCAAACATATATATAGTATTTATATGGTATAATAGCCAAGTTAATAGTTAGAACCTAATTAATTTTAAATACTTTATAAATAACACTAATAGAATTGAGGGTTTTTACATTATGAACATTGGGATATTTGGTGGCTGTGTTTCTAGAGATATCTTTAGATTATTTCCAGAAAGAGATCATGTTCAGCATTATTCTGCAAGGACATCATTAATAAGCCAGTTTTCTGAGCCTACGAAAGTAGATCTAAATGATATTAACCTTTCATCCGCTTTCCAAAAAAGAATTGTAGCTGCTGATTTTAATAAAACACTTAAAAAGGATTTAGAGAGTTTGGATGTGGATTTCTTTATTATTGACTTCTTAGTAGAAAGAATTAGTTTATTAGCTAATGGTAATAAATATATTACCCGTTCCAAAGAACTAAGCAATTCTGGCATTTTGAACAATAAGAAATATCGACTTGGTAAAGTTGTTAACCGTAAAGCGGATGATATGGTACTCCTTCATGAATGGTTTAATGCATGTGACCAATTTATTGCATCTCTTCAGAAAAATTTCAAACCAAATCAAATTATTTTAAATGAAGTATATTTAACCGAGCAGTATAGAGAGCAATCAGAGATTAAAAACTTTGACGAAAAGCAAACTGAAGGTATCCGGGAAACAAATTCTTTGTTGAAAATGTATTATTCATACTTTAAAGCGAGATATCCTAGTATCAACTGCATTCAGATTTCGAAGGAAAACAATGTAGGGGATTTAAATCATCAATGGGGTCTTAGTCCTATGCACTTTGTTGATGACTATTATCTCGAGGCAAGACAACAATTGAACAAGATTTATCAAGAAAATCAAGTTCAAACAACAACTTTATAACAATCAAAAAACCGGCATAGTGATGTATCTAGCCGGTTTTTTTAATCTGTTTAATTGTACTTTGGAACATCGTAATAAAGCGTATAATTATCTAGCATCTGATATATATTATAAATACTACTTACTTGCTTATAAGCCCAGCTAATATCTGTCGCATATTGATGCCAAGGTGCTATTGGATTCCATCTCATTTTATAAAGGGTATCCTGTTGAAAAGTAGTATTATAGATATAGTCTTCGCTAATAAATTTTGCTCCACCTATAATGGCTGCCTCAGGGGTAAACCATCCGTTATCATACGCGGTTTGTGCACCACATGTTAATGGACAAGCATCTACCGCCCCGTAACCATACATATTGTACACTGTCTTACCGTTAACTTCGATTCCATTGGCCAACTTAGATGTCCCATTACCTGTTTCTAAGAGTGCGTGCGCTATCAAGTAAACCTCATTAACGTTATATTTCTTAGCAGCGTCAACGAACGCTTGACCTTTTCCAGCCAAGATTCCTTTCCCATTCAGAATCTTATCATTAACCTCAGCAGCATTTAACTGTGCTGATTGTGAAAGTTTAAGGAACTGGAAATAATCTTTGGTATTATCTATTGAAAAATTGCTAGGATCTAAATAAGATTTGACATCTTCTTGTTTAGCATTCTGCCAAGTTACTCTTACTTCTACCCAATCACCTATTTTTCCGATAACTAGCACACTATTGCCACTATTTAATTTTTGAACAATCTCACTATCTATTGAAGGTGCTGTTCTTAAGTTAACACCATTCCCTGTAATTACCTGTCTGGCCATGTCTACAAATTCAGCTGACACATATCTTCGCTCATTACGATACATATCTGTTTGGGGACTTCTAGTCATTTGTATGTCCAGCATACTATTTAGGGACAAACCATAATTTGTATACATTAGTTGAGGCCCAACTTTAGTTTTTATCGCCGTACCTATCCAGCCATACATTTGATTAAGCTTCAAATTAGCGGCCCTGACATTTTCATATCCAATAATATCTTCAATAACAATTTGATATTGTTCTAGTCTATTACCTGTTGCTTGATAAGTAGCTGAAAGGTTATTATTCTTAAAGAATTCCTGCCCTTTTTTTACCAATGTCATTCCAAGCACAGGCTTTGAAATGACCCTATAACCTGCATATCCAATAAGCCCAGTTGGCTTATAGGTTATTGACCAGTTATTATTGATAAAGAACCTGCGTCCTTTATTCACATGCTCTAATCCTAAAACCGGATTTGAAATAATTTGGTATCTTTCATATCCAGATTGACCTGTAGGCTTATAGGTTACTGACCAATTATTGCTTTTGAAGAAATTTCTTCCTTTGTTAACCAAATCTAATCCTAACACTGGATCTGAAATGACTTGATATCTTTCATATCCAGTTTGACCAGTTGCTTGATACGTTACAGACCAGTTATTATTTTTGAAGAAGTTTCTCCCCTTATTTACTAGGTCTGTTCCTAAAACGGGTACAGATTTAATCTGGTATCTGTCATACCCTACTCTTCCTGTATCCTTGTATGTTATAGACCAATTATTACTTTTAAAAAAGTCTCGGCCAATATTGACTTGCTTTATTCCTAATACAGGTTCAGAGATGATTTGATACCTATTATTCCCTATAAAAACATAGCTTCCCTTTATTCCTGTAGCTTTTTCGAACTGTTGAAGAATATTTTGGGTAGCCGCTTCACCAGAGAACCCGCCGCTGACTAGTTGATAGTAACTCTGGGGTGTTCCTAAGCCTATATAAAAAGCGCCGATTCCAGTTTCTCTTTTAAACTGCTCCATTATCTCAATAGTCCTAGCTTGGCCGGAAAACCCTCCACTAATGATTTGATAGTAGTTTAACTTTTCTCCTAAACCAACATAACTAGCATTAATCCCAGTGGAATTCTTAAATTGCTCTAATATTTGTTTAGCTGTGGTTTCTCCGTTAAAACCACCACTAATGATTTGATAATAGTCTAGTTTTTCTCCGATACCAACATAATTACCCGTTATCCCGGTTTCAGTTTCTAATGCTTGGAGGATCTGTTTAACTGTTTCTTCCCCTGAGAAACCTCCCGTTATTAGTTGATAATAGAGTAGTTTATCACCTAAACCAACATAATAAGCAGGAATACCAGTACTAGTTGTAAATTGGTTAAGGACATTTTTCGCATGACCTTGATCGAATATTTCACTAGACTGAATTTGATAATACTCTTCATATGTTCCTGTAGGTTGATATTTCCCTGTCCATTCTGTTTCACTATGAAGCTTATTAAGTGCAGCATTTGCTTGTATTTCTCCACTAAATTTCCCTGTATAGAGCTTATAGGTAGATAAATCTATATAAGCGTCTGTGGTCTTAGGAAATAGTAGGAAAAAAAGCAAAGAAACACAAATTATCTTTACTATATTATAGGACTTTTTTCTCATTATTTTCCTCCCTTCTATATAACAATCTATAATAATATTATATAAAAGCAGGAAAACAAGCAACCAAATTTAGACAATTTTCTTCAATTCTCTTACTCTTGTTGTTTTATAACTCTATTATCTTTCACTGTAAAATCTTGTAAATTTTCTGTTTTCCCTTTAATAAACGGTCCTTTTAAACCCTCTATACTATTACCAGAAGCGTTAATGGTCCCTTTATATGAATCTAGTAACATAATAAATCCTTCTAGGGAACTTTTATTTATGCTTTTATAGGAGTTATTTAAAATATTCACATGATTACCAAGAGAAACGGCTATGAAACTTCTGCTAAAACCTTCGTGTACATTATTCTCAACAGTAATGTTTGTACCCCTCGTTAAGAATCCATAGCTAAAATTTTTCACATAATTGTTCTTAAATGTTATATGATCGGCAGTTGAATGTGTTCCGAAACCACTATTTCCACTAGCAAGAACACCATCTTTATACCCATAGGCTATTGAATTTGCAACTGTTCCAAATCGTGAAGGTGTATCACCAGAAAAGTCTACACCCCGTCGTACTCTAGCAAATGAACTGTTTGTGATCAATGTTCCTCTGCCGCCCCAATCCTGTATACCATATCCGGAAGTAATATCTTTTGTTGTACCTAGGTTAATCTTCACATTACTCACGACAGAGTTGTAGGTGTTTTTCAGTTGTATTCCAAGAAGCTTTGAATTTGTTACGGATACATTATTGATTTTTGCATCGATGGTATAATTCACCTTTATCATTACCGTTTTTAATGGAGTAGGATGCATAAACGATACATGGCTTAATTCTAGAGATATTTGGGGATAAATTTTAGCCTCGACACTTTCATCTTTTCCTACATTGTACTTTCCATTGGTATTGCTATCTAAATAGACTTTCTTACCTTCAACTTTTTTTACCCTATGCAATTCACCCTTTTTTAGATAGCCTCTATTATCCCAAAACCAAAGTTTAGATGAGACTAAATGAATCAAGTCACCCGGCTCTATTCCCTTCGTATCATTTAACTCAACGTAAGGTTGATCATAGGCTATTTTTTTTGATACAAACGTAGATATATTTTCTACATTGTTAATTAGAATAGCACTCTCACTACTTTTTTGAATGATCATAGCCGGCCTGTCACTATCCTCACTTTTAATGGTGATTGTATGACTGCTTTCCAAAGGTTGATCTATGATATATCTTGCCCCCGCTTTTAGAAGAAGGGTATCACTATGATCAATCGCCTTTTGAAGAGAGTTTGTATCTGGTTTGTTATCAAACCCATTTGCACCAAAATCCTCTGGTCTATGTTGAGATAATTCAGTTATTTCGGATTCCCTTAAATCTTTACTCTCAACCGGGTGGTCCTCATACTTTAATGTGGGAATTTTCTCTTCTGATGTAAAATAAGAGACGACAATTGTTACAATAAAAAGCAAGATTACTATTATTGCATTACTCTTGATCTTCATGGAAACTCTCCCTTTCTTATATTAGTGGATGATGAATGGAGAGGACTTCATATCCACTATGACTCACCTCTTAAACTACAATTGGATTTGCACCAATTTTTACAATTCCCTTCTCATTTCGTACGTATATCCTAACCCGGTAATTCCCCGCTTCTCTAATTTGTACCTTGCAGGTGTTTGCTCTACTATAATGTACCTTTTCAAAAGGATCATTTTCATTCCCTTTAAAGAAATAATAGGCATATCTGACCGATGAATCATTTTTTAAAGAGTCTGAAATCCTGCAGCTAACTTTTAACTCATTTCCTTCTTGTTCTAACAGAGCTTCTGAAACAGCTATCTTCCCCGTAATTCTGGATAATTGGTTCAGTAAAAAAGGTGTATAGTATGTACCGATTAGTCCATGATCCGAGTATTCTTGTATATCTAAGTTAAAAGGGATTCTAGACTTCTTCAGATTTTCAATAAAAGGTTTTCCATAATTAATAAAATGATGATCACCAGAACCGCCATGGATATTATATTCTGTATTTTTCCTCGGATTAAAAAAGATTTTGTCATAAAACCGGTTTAAGAATCGTCGATCATTTTCTTCATTGCCGCCCGTTATTAACTTTAATACTGTATCTCGGGTGTATTTATTTAGCCAAAGGTAGTCGCCAACTTTTGTTTGCATTCCTCCAGCAATTACATGACCTAAGCTGTATTTCATTCCAAAATACAAAGCAGCGGTGCCGCCTTTACTTGAGCCAATCGTAATCACATTTGACATCGGAATTCGCATCCGATTTGCTATATAATTAATTAAGGCCATAACGGTTACTTCATAATCTAGAGATTTATTTTTCCCAAGATAATAACATGGGTGATCCTCGTAACTATCTAAGATATAAAGTTGGTGGCAATTAAAGTTTTTCAACTGTTTCACATAGTTATATCTAGCTGGCTCACCTGTAGATTCTTTCCCATTGAAGCCTGAAAATCCAATAATTAAGTGATTACATTCTTCTGTTGAAAGGGATAAATAATATTTAATGGGTATCGCACCATTAAAGACCTTTTCATTCTCTTTAATCATTTCCGAAATTGAAGACAAATTGACCCACCCTTTGTTTCTCTTAATTTAATGTTTCTTATTTAAAATACCCCTTATATTTCTCTATATCTGTACTGATAACTCTTGCCGGTACACCAGCAACAACGCAATTGTCAGGTACATCTTTAGTCACAACAGCATTCGCACCAATGATTACGTTGTTACCAATTCTTCCGCCAATACATTTAGCCCCAGGTGAAATAAAAACATTATCTCCTATGATAGGCGTTTCACCGCGTGAACCAATGGTTACATTTTGTCCAATTACGCAATTTTTTCCTATTCTTGCTTTCGTATGTATGACAACTCCAATTCCTCCATATCCAAATCTAGTTCCTTCTCCTAACTCAGCGGTATAAGGCACAACTGAACTAAAACGGAAATGGATAAAGCGCTTAATTAGCTTTGCCCCGGATAGCAACCCATTTGAGTAACAGTATTTTGCAATTTCGTAAAGCTCTAACAAACTTAATTCAAACATTGTTTTAGTCACTAAATTATCTGGTACAAAAATGGAAGTAAAGATATCAGATTGATCATTTATTCTTTCGTTTTTAGGATCTACATAAACAATCTTTAAATGATCTAACCTTTCGGCATATGCAGGTTCAATAATTTTTACATTAAAAAATGATTGTCCCCATTTCTCCATGTCATCATCAATAAAAAAAGAAACCTTATATTTTGTTTCCAGGATTGCTTTAACCGCAGCAGCTAATCTTGAAACCCCGTAAATAGCCACCTCTGGTTTACCAATAGGAGAAGCTTTGTCCTTAAAACCATTAAATGTGATTTTTTCACTCGTGTTGATAATTTTATTATTTTGTTTATCTTTAATAAAAACTCGCACAGAGTAAATCCCTTTATCCTGAAGGTTAAATAAGATACTCGGATTGTCTGAATAAGCGACCTTTTCAATAATTTCTTGATCCTTGTATAGATAGAATGCATACTTTAATTGCTCACCAATTGCCTTACATTCAACCTTTAGCTGAAAAAAGTTCACCAATTTTGTAATGAATTTTTCTACATTAATGGCCATCCCATAACACCTCTTACAGTAATCTCACAATCTTTGGCAATACACAAAATATCCACCTATTCAAGGTGGGGTATTTTATCGTTCTTCTATTATTATTGATCTTTCACTTTTATTTATAATAATTTTATTGTTATCTGTATTTATAAGAGAATAATTTTCCTCTTCATCTATTAATGAAGCATTCTGAACTACTTCCATAAAATCTTCTGATTCGATATCAATATTGTTTATTATAATTGCGTCAGCTACTCCATTTTCAATTCGATATTGAATATCGCCGCCGCTAAACTCGAGTAAAGTTATCATTGAGCTTACTTCAACTACACCACTTAACCCATTAAGGTTATTCTTTATAACCTCTTCTTCTGAGCCAATATAGGATAGATAAAATTGATAAGCATTTTTAAAAGAGTTTGGAGCAATGGATAACATATCATTCATGGTAATATCGTTATCACTAACTTCAGAGTCCATTAATTTAATATTACCCTCCTGTGTGTATCCTATCACTCCATCCTCCAATTTAACTTTATATAAATCATCACTTTGTTCTAAGACATAGACCTTTTCAGAAAACGACAAGTTACGAATTGGGCTTTTTTTTTCAACTTTTTCATAAACATCTGAGCCATTCTTTATGACAAGGCCATCACTGTTTATGATTGTTTTTTTATTTGAGGAATCAGCCGCTGATTGTTCTTTACCAGTGACCTTTTCCTTACTTCCAATAGCTTCAGCCGTTTTTTCATCACTCGTAACCCCATTATTAATTAATAAAAATGCATTAATAATAAAGAAGATAAATAAAGCCCCAAGCAGAAGATTTTTCTTTTCCTTTACCTCCGGCACCTTTGACTTACGTAAGGATCGGCTTCTTGAAAGTTCTTGATTGTTTCCTGTAGAAGGATCATTTTCTTCGTTCACTAATTGCTTTGCCATCATTTCATTTTTATATCTTCTCTGTTCCTTAGGACTAAGCCCCTTATGCCAGGAAATGTAATCTTTATAATCTTTAATCACTTTACCGATTCTTCCGAAATCTTGTACTTTTCCATGATGTAACCAAATAACCTTATCGCAAAATGAACGAACTTGCGAAATGGAATGACTAATAAAGAAAATGGTCTTTCCCTGCTGTTTAAACTCTTCCATCTTCGCTAAACACTTTTCATAAAATGTTTCATCTCCAACGGATAGTGCCTCGTCAATAATCAGGACATCCGGATCTGTATGAACCGAAATAGCAAATCCTAAACGTGAACGCATTCCACTTGAATAGTTTTTTACAGGTTGATTAATAAAATCGCCTATATCAGCAAATTCAATAATTTTAGGTGTGATTTCTTTTATTTCTTCTTTTTTTAATCCATGCATTAAACATTTAATTTCAATATTTTCCATGCCGGTTAAATTATTATTTAATCCTGCTGAAATAGCAATAAGAGATGTTTCGCCATTAATAGTGATTTTCCCAGATGTAGGCGGTAAAACTTGTGCTAACAAATTGGACAGTGTTGACTTACCAGAACCGTTCACACCAATAATTCCAATTGTCTCACCTTCATATACCTCAAACGATACATTTTTAAGTGCATAGAAGGTTTTATTCTTTCGTTTTGTTGTTTTAAATAGATCTAACAACTTATCAAATTTCCCCTCATAAAGGGTATAGCTTTTTGAAACATTTTCAAATTTCACTTTTGGCTTCATAATATAAGCCTCCGATTAAATGTAGTCTACAAATTTATTTCGAAATTTAATATGCATATATGAACCCAAAAAGAGCAGTAGTAAAGTAAGACTCCAGAAATAAGAAGTATACTTAATATCTATAAAAAACCAACCTTGTCCAAGAAATGTATTTCTAAATCCTTGTATTAAGTAGAAAACGGGATTTAATTTTAATATATTTATATAGATAGTTGGCAGGTTATCCATTTTCCATACAATCGGTAATAGATAGAACATCATTCTCATTGCCGACTGAATAATCATCTGAAAGTCTCTAATAATAATTGAAATTGTTGAAAATAAGAGTGATGTAGCAAATAAAAAAGTAAATAAACAAAATAAATAATAAGGAAGCTGCAGTAAGTAAATTCCAGAATTTATATTATTAATAAACAGTAATATGACTAATACTATCATCATAACCAGAAAATTAAAGCCATTGGTTACTAAGTTAACCGAAGGCAATATACTTACTGGGAATTTCATCTTTGAGACTAAGCTAATTCTTGAGTAAATACTATTGGAGCCTTGCATCATCGTAGGACCTATAAAAAACCATGGGATTAATCCTACTAAAAGCCAAATCAGAAAAGGAGTGTCCCCAACCGGAGACCCCTTCCTGATTCCAAAACCAAACACAAACCAATATAAAGCCACTTGGATAGCAGGATTTAAAAATTGCCATAGCCACCCTAAGTAGTGTAACTGGTATTTTCCTTTTATATCATAAATAGCTAATCGGAAAATAAGGTGAACATTTTTCAATTGTTCATTTAGGACTTGTAAAACAAATCTCATATAGTAATTGCTTCCTTCTTAGTCGCTTTATAAAGGTTTCCAAAGTTGTAGTATTCTACTTCAGTAGGAATCATGCCGACTACATTTTTAGTATCAAAGATTCTCTTATGAGCCATGCCATTAAGTTCTTCTGGTTTGATTTCTTTAAACTCATTATGGTCTGTAAGAACAACAATTAGATCTGAAGCATGAACTGCATCATTAATGTTTTCAATAACAAAGTCTTCCTCAACATGTGGGTCGTACGCACGAACGTTGTACTTTCCTTGTACTTGTAGCATTTGATAGATTTCCATCGCTGGACTCTCGCGAATATCGTCAACATTACCCTTATATGTTAAACCAAATAGAGTAACATTCTTTCCTTCTACTGATTCCATTAATCTATCAATATTTTCTATTACATACTCAGGCATAGAAGTATTGATAGTCCTTGCTAGATTAATTAATTGTGCTTGTTCTGGCGCTTTTGCTACGATGAAATATGGGTCAACAGCTAAACAGTGACCGCCAACACCTGGCCCTGGTGTGTGAAGATTTACACGCGGGTGCTTATTAGCCATCTCAATTACATCAAGAGCATTAATCTCTAACTCGTTACATACTTTTGTAAGTTCATTCGCCAATGCAATGTTTACATCACGGAATGTGTTTTCCATTAACTTAGACATTTCTGCTGTTTTCGCATTTGTCTTAATGATTTCGCCCTTAACAAACGTGCTATAAACCATTGCACCCGCTTCAGTACACTCAGGTGTAATTCCGCCTACAATACGGTTGTTATAGATTAATTCGTGAAGAATTTGACCCGGAAGTACTCTTTCAGGACAGTGAACTAAGAAAATATCCTTACCCACTACAAAGCCAGCTTCTTCTACTAACGGCTTAACATGGTCATCCATACTTCTTGGTCCAATTGTTGATTCTACGATTAAGACATTCCCCTTCTGTACATATGGAAGTGCTGCTTTCACACCGCTTAATACATAGGTTAAATCACAAGATTTATATAAATCATCATTATTGGGAGTAGGAACTGCAATAATAAATGCATCTGCAGCTTCTGGAGTTAGGGAAGCCTTAAACTTTCCGCTCTCAATTACTTCTGTAAGTGCCTCTTGTAAGCCAGGCTCTTCAATATGAATTTTGCCACTATTTAAAGATTCGATTACCGCTGGTTTAACATCTACACCTACAACCTCTACACCGTGTTTTGCGAACATAATTGAAGTTGGTAATCCTATATAACCTAAGCCAATCGTTACTAGTTTCATTTCTCTACCATCCTTTTATTAGTTTATTGTGATCTTTGTTGTATTCATAGCTGTTTGGGCTCCGAACTGGTCTCTTACATAAACCCTGGCAAAATATACGCCGCTTGAATCAACATTGTGTTCCAATTTTGACTCACTTGTATAAGAGTACTTTTTCAATACTTCATTATCTTTATAGATATAAAAGGCATATTTAAGTCCTGATCCACTAACTACAGATTCTACCTTAATTTTCCTGCCATCCGCTGAGATAGGTAATTTAATAATTTTTAAGACACTTTGTTGTGGAAGCACATCTGTCTTCCCATCTAACTCAATACCAAGTATTTCTTTTGCTTTTCCTAATAGATAATAAGGGAAGTAGACTTTTAACTCTTCATGGTTAACCCCTTCTGAAACCTTTAAATCTACTTTAAAACCTCTATCTTTCAAAACGTTATATAATGGCATAACATGATTTTGATAGTGATGGTCATTTTTCCCTACGAAAATATGGAGGTTCGGAGAAAATTCCGATGGCTGATTAATAACCTTAAAGAGAAGGTCATCTAAATACAAGCAATCTGCCTCTTCCGTACCGCCTGCAATGTACTGTGCTATATTTGGATGGTTCGCCTCTTTTAGCAAGAAAGATCCCATCTTACTTTGTGGTGCACCAGCTATAACATTACCAAAATAGTATTTTATACCATAATAAAGTGCCGTATATCCACCTTTAGAAGACCCCATTGTGGTTACATTTTCAGCATTTATTTTATTTTGTCTCATAATATAGTGAATTAATGAAACAACAGAGGTTTCTATACTATAGTCTCTATTTTTCCCTAAATAATAGGATCCTTGGTCACCAAAGTCATCCAAGATAAATAGCTTATTAGCAGGTATGTCCTTTAATGTGCTCATATAATTATATAAATAACTATATCTAGTTCCAAGTGCTGAAAACACCACAAACAACTGGTCTTTGTGTTTCTCCGATGCAGCTGGTTCAAAATGATATCGAACACTTCTAAGAGACTTAAATTCCTTTTCTAAAGCAAAAGGCGCTTTATCACGTTTCGGTATTTTGAAATCTGTTAATCTAAACTCAGTGGTACAACTAACATTTTCCCCGCTTAAATCCACTTCTATTGTTGTCAGCATTTCCTTTGCTTCCATTTTCGGAAACTTCCACCCTAATACAATTGGCAATGTTTGCCCCTTAACCGTTCTAATAGAAAAAGGAGCGTTTGCGGAAACCTCTATTTCCATCACCTTTTCATCATTTCGGAACAGCTCTATCATTCGATCACGAAGATGTACTTGTACATCTGGCGCAACATGCCATAACAGCTTATATGCATGTTTCTTATCTGACATTATTTCATCATTAACAAAAATGGAATTATTGCTGCGTTGATATTTTACATTCCGTTGATGTTCAACATTCTCGAAACGCTTATTGACTCCCGTTACTTCGCTTATATCCTCAGAAACGTTATAGTCTGAGAAGTAAACACTATCGAATTTACCGTCGGTACGAGGCAGTCCCTTGCCATCGACAATGAGCGTATTATGGGCAAAGGAAGAGTACGCATATTTTGTATATGGATCTTGATAGTTATAACCATTTGGTCCTGCCTCAGTAATAATTTCACCGCCGGAATAAATCGTAAGGTTTAAATCATCACTATGTTTATGATAATTTGCATTATAGGCAGCAGAAAACAGCACATATGTCGCCTTTTCCTTTTTCATCCAATCATCGCGGAAAATCGCATATCCTGCTTCTGGGAATACCTTCACATTCTCATTCGGTGCTTTACCAGTTTTACCTGATGAGACCGCAAATCTATACGTTTCACTTGTATATAACGAACCGTAACTGCTAGCGTTAACAGGTATTGACTCCGTATCACACATAGGAGGAAATTTACCATCCGGACGGATAATATAAGTTGAATATTCCTCAGATTTATCAAATAACCTTACAAAATCCTCGCTAATCCTTGGATCAATTTCTTCCATCCACGAAACTAACTTCTTTATATTTAGTGCCACCATCATATGATAGTTCGGCGATTGTTCTTTATGAACTCCATCTTCCGTGAAAACACTAAAAAAGTATTCCTTTAATCTATTTACAGCTAGATTAATATAACGCTTGCTAAGAGTGTTCTTGCCATTATCGAAGTAAAATCCAAACAGTAAAAGAGAAATATCTTGAAACATCCCATGGTTGGTATTAGTTGCATGAAAATGCTCCTCACTCAACAGTCCGGCTGTTTCCCACATTCTTGTTTCAATCTTTTCTCTGTCACTTTCAGTGATAAAGTTCCACGCATATATATAAAACTTTAATAAGTATTGTAAACGAAGTGCCGTTGTTTCGTCGTGATAGGCCATCGTACCTTTATTGAGTTGGTATGAATGTTTCCCCAGCCAATCACTTATTAACTCCATACCTTTGTTTATATATTTCAAATCAAGCGTTTCTTTATAGGCGTCAGTTAAACAGCCTAGAAAGGTAAATCCATGAATCAACCTTTCAAAACTTCTTGAACGATTATCATTCCAGTCAATCAATTTAGAGAACTTTACTACTCCAAATGGAGGTAAGGTATAAGAATTTTTATCTACTATATTATTTGCAGCTAGTAGATAATCCTTATTTCTACTCTTCGGCAAAGCCCCTAGAATGGCATCTAGCCTGTCCGTACTTAAATTAGAAGGATTAAATATCATTTTAGTTTTCCCCCCCTCGACTCTTCCCATTTTACTATGTTATTTTTATTTTTAAATGTAAAATAATTACCATCTAATTGGATAGGATTTCTTCCACAAGGTCTACCCACTGTTTCCCTACCGTTTCAATATCGAATCGCTTAACGTAATTTTTCGCATCCTGCCGTAGTTTCTCTGTAGATTCCATCTTATTAACTTCCTGTATACGATTAACAAATCCATTGATATCTTCATACAAATACTCTTGATTATAAATGGTCTCACTTCCATCCCATTTAAGGATTAATGGAATAGCACCTGAAGCCATTCCTTCACTTGGTGCTAAATGGAAGCTTTCAAAATCACTTGTAGATAGAACAAATCCAATTTTTTGAAGCCATTCATCTACATCGCCGTATCCGTCAAAACTAACAGCGTCTTTCCACCGAGCTTCTTCGATTCTCTTGAACTGTTCCTCGTAGTATTCTCGTTGTTCTTCCTTGTTCCATAACCATGGATACTCTTGTGGTAATTTTCCTTTAATAAACAATTTGTATCGCTTATCTGAAGCCCATAGCTCTTCTAAAACATTTAAGGCTAGATCGAGTCTTTTCATTTTTGGAGCAATTCCAATGATTCCTAAATGGTAATCCGCATCTGTTTTGGGCTTGTCCAATTTCGAAGCGTCCAACACATTGTAAATCATTCTGGTCTTTTCCCGTGGTAATTTGAAAACACGGTAAAATTCTTCATAAACATATGGTGAAATGGCAATGATTGCATCAATATTCTCAATCGTGAATTGACGGGGGTATGCAGTATCTAATTCCTGTCTATGCATACGGACAATTAATTTTTGATGCGGTCGTTTGTGGGAGGAATACCAAACAGCGTTCCCTAAGCCCCACTCACAGATAATTAAATCAGCCCAATCAAGGCATTCTTTACTGTACTTCTCATCATGAACGTTATGACCTGTCCAGTTATCTAAGCGAATTTCAAACTTATTGGTTTTTTCTAGATAATCAATGATCAAGTTCACGAATTTTAAGTCATGTCCGGCAATAACCATCTTTACTTTACTCATTTATATCAAGCCTCATATTTCTATTTGTTTTAAGATTTTATTATTTAACTGCTCGCCTTGGTTACCGTCAAAAGCATTAGCCAGATAGTTAAATTTATCATTACTATACAATTGTCTTCCGAACTTTAAATAAGAAGTATACTCGGTACCATTTTCCAGCTTACTAAGCACATCCAGCAGCGATTCTTTTGAGAATACTTCCGTTTTAACGACAGTAGAAGCTGGTTGTAATGATGTGACAAATTCATATTCAGCATTGGCATTCTGTTCTATTACTGCCTTATTCTCATATTTATAATGTGCACTTTTTCCAATGAAATCACTATCCGTAAAGGTAGTTGCTAACATTAAATCCAATAGGTAATTACTTCCATAAAAATCATTTTTATTAAAATAAGTGATGTATGGACTATCAATCCATTCCAGGATATTTTGATATTTATGCATATAGCTTCGAATAAACGTTTTAACTGATTTCGTATTATATTTTTGGAATAGCTCAAGATAACCATCAAACGTATCTACTAATAGATAAAGTTCTTTATGTTCATATTTCTGGTTTTCGAATTGCTGAAGTACCCTATAAAATTCATCTTTTGAGTGGATAAGTGCTAGTACCGTAACTTTAGGCAGTTCATAATAGACAGGAATTCCAGCAATTTCACAAATGTATTTTAATCTTTCTGTATATGTGTGTTTGCTTAAAACGTCTCGAATTCCTATCATTGACTTTTGTCTATACACCTCATCATTTGTAAGCAATTCTTTGAAGGCTTTATCAATTTCTTCCTCATTCTCTGAAATGTAGACCAAATCACCAAAAATTTCTTCGATACCTTTCGCATACGTACTTACAACAGGTGTACCAGAAGCTAACCCTTCAAATACCCTGCGTGAGAACATCGTAGGAGAATCTTTAACCGTATTCACATTGATCATGACTTTGTAGCCTTTATAAGCTTTATCAATCTCATAATACTTGAGACTTCCCTTGATATTCTCTTCAAGTCTTTCTGGGAATCGATGATTAGGCATTAAACCTTTTAAGTTCTTTTCAAAGTTACGATCATAAATGTCTAAACCGTACTTAGCCGCATAATCTAAAACCCTGTCCATGTCCCTTGCACGTTCTTCATGGTGACGATAATAAGAGCCAGCAAAACAAGCTTTATTTTCCCGTTCTTCGACAATCTTTATTGGATTATGAATCGCAGGTTGTGCTGCAAATGGAAGTGCATATACTTGCTCATGACCCGCTTGTTCTTTGTAGCTTGGGACCATTCTCTCGTCTGTTGTAAAAATATAATCAAATTTAATCGCAGTTTTAATAAAACGATTAAAGTGCACCGGATCTTCTTTATTCCAGAATACCGTTGGAACGTTGTTCTCGTTACACCATTTTATCAAACTAAACAATGACTTCATGTTATCTTCACCATAATAGCCAACGAGTTTGTTCCAGCTGCCGTTGTTCCCTACCCACGCAGACTCAACCATTAACAAATCTGGTTTATTGCTGGTTAAGATTTCTAACCAGTTATCTGGTGTAAAGGTGATTAATTCACACTCTTTTGCATATGAGGCTGTTGTGAATTCATCAAAAATAACGGCCATTTTTAGTTTCTTTAACGGCTTTGGATTTACTAATTTAAGTTCATATGGCTCACGATTATCTATAAATTCAGTCCGATCAGTGTCTGGATAGACCAGCATTTCCTTCAGGTCAAATTCTTCAATTGTTACGGTTCCTGCACCGCCAATTCTAAAGGCAATCCGGATATCTGTAGTATCAGGGTGGAATCTTAACGTGTTTGCCGTATTTAACCTGAGTTGATATACCTCTAACTTCTTCTCTCCGGCATACTCAACTACCATTGGAATAAATTGAACTCCTTCAGGTACTAGAACACGGAGGTTAAATTCATATACTGCGTCTTTATTTATCGGCAGCAGGTGCGAAACAGGCGGAGTCGCATAACTATTATTTTTCTCCTTATACGCTGCATAGGCACGCTTGTCTCCAGCAGCAGTTGATTCCACCACTAAACCTGTATTCTCTGTTTTTATGGTGATTAATTTGTTAGATGGGAACCAGCTTTCCTTGTTCAACTCTATCTTTAATTCATTTGTCGTCTCAATTTCTTTTTCATCTATATTAATTCGAATATTTTGGAATACACCTGTCCCATTCACTCTTATTATTGCTTTAATATCAGTAGTATCATCACTGAAACTAATGATGGATTGTTGATTAAATGGAACTTGTTTAATGTCTATTCTTCTGTCATTTTTGTAGCAAAGTATAAATAGCTCTAAATTAACATCTTCGAACAGGTTAGCATATGGAAATATTTCATAATAATGCTTTGGTTTCGGGATTAATAAGGATTTTTTTGGAGCCTCATTAATATCAACATGTTCGATACAAGGTAAGTAGCGATATTGTTTTGCAGTCAGCAAGGATTCAAAGCAATGGAATTCATTGTGAACTAATATTTTATTATCCTTGTATAAGCCAAATAGGTTCTCTTTGTCTACATTAAACACATAATCATACTTTGGATAACTCGTTTCAGATGTGGTTATCCTATTTGAAAGCCAATAACCCACTCCTGATACCCCTATAGCATTTAACTGGAAGTTTCCAGTTCCTTGTACTCTTAAAGCAATCCGCATATTCACTGCATCAGGATTTGGTAAAACTAACTTTTTACTATTTAGGTCAATTTGCTGGATTTCTATTTTTTCATTTTCGTTATTGTAGAAGATTAGGAAAAGCTTAACATCAAGCTGCAAGTCCTTTTCTCCTTCAAAAAGAACGGATAGCTTGTCGCCTTTCTTGACTTCAATAGGATTTTGAGGAGCGTTATTAAAATTTATGTTTGCTTCTCGATACGGGATATATAAATGACTTCCTTTTTCTAAATTAATATAGAAGGAAGAATGTAAGCTTTCAAAAGTAATCTCTTTCGTATTAGGTGCATACCAATTGGAACCACTTAAGCGAAGAAACTTGCTGTTGCCTTTCTTAGTCGTTTCCCACACAGAGATATCTCCAATTTGAATAGTATCAATTGTAAAATTACCTGTCCCCATTACCTTGATAGCAAGCCTAATATTGTCAAAGTCATTAGAAACGTGGATAGAAGTACCCTTATTAAGAGCAATCGTTTGATCTTCGATTCTGTTTCCATCCTTGTAAAATATAGCAATCATAGAAATAGCTATATTTTCATCCTTCAATCCTTTAAAGAAAACCTGATACTCTTGATTGGGTTGTAAATTTAGGGGCTTTTCTGCTGGTGATAAAGAGAACTTTGTATTTTGCTCTCTAAATGAAAAGTAAGCATGTTGATTGCTTTCTAGTTCGGAATAAAACGTACTGGTTAAATGGTCGAATGTAACAGGAGCGTCTATCTGTTTATACCAGCCTGTATTTCCTATTTCTTCAACAGATTTTCTTTCAAACTGTGGATTATAGCCCTGATTCAACCATTTTCTAGTTCTATTTATTTGTTCTAGTTTATTTGATATTCCATTACTCATATTTGATATACTCCTTTTACATTACCGTTATTTCTTTAGCTTTTTCCTAAGACCCCAGTATTTCACTGTTACTTTTCCAAGAAACGAATTTCTTATGGAGTTATATCTTTTTTCTAAATCGCCGTATTTTTTTTCAAGCTTAAGGTAATCGTTCAATTCTGTTTCACGCATATCTAATTGTAACTTTAGTTCTTTTTTTAATAATTCTATTTCCTTTTGAAGTATTTTCGTCTGGATTTCTGCAGCTTGATGTTCTTGATTTAAATCCTCTCTCGCACTCATAATTACCCGCCCTTTAAACAAAATTATTACCTGCCCAATACAGTTGGGCAATCAAGGGTAGTTTGTAATTATAACCAATCTCTCCACTTGATTTTGCCCTTTGGGTTTATTAATTATTATCAAATATTATTAACCATTGAAATCAGCTGGCTTTTCGCTTATTTTTCCAAAATGGTAGAGAATTGCTTCTACAATTCTTCTCGAAGCCTGTCCGTCACCATATGGGTTTGAGGCCTTCGCCATTGCGTCATGTGCTGATTTATCGGACAATAATTCATCTGCTAAACCGAAGATATTTTCCTCGTCCGTTCCAGCCAGCTTCAATGTACCTGCTTGAACGCCTTCTGGACGCTCGGTTGTATCTCTTAAGACTAAAACAGGAACTCCTAAAGATGGAGCCTCCTCTTGGACGCCGCCAGAATCGGTTAGGATTAAGTGAGCCCTGGACGCGAAGTTATGGAAATCAATGACATCTAGCGGTTCAATCAGATGGATTCGACTATTATCACCGAGAATTCTGCTGGCAATTTCCCGAACCACTGGATTCATATGAACAGGATAGACCACCTGAATATCATCGTGTTTCTCCACTAGTCTACTTATTGCACGAAACATATTTTCCATTGGTTTTCCCGTATTTTCACGGCGATGGGCTGTCATTAATACCAATCTGTTATTTCCTAACTTTTTGAATATAGGGTGATCATAATTTGCTTTAACTGTCGTTTTTAAGGCATCAATAGCTGTATTACCGGTAACAAATATATCCTTTTCCTTTTTATTCTCTACCAAGAGGTTTTGTTTCGATTGATTAGTAGGTGAAAAGTGAAGGTCTGCTAGAACTCCTGTCAGCTGACGGTTCATTTCTTCTGGATATGGTGAGTACTTATTTCCTGTTCTTAGACCTGCCTCGACATGTCCAATTGGAATTTGATTATAAAGAGCAGCTAAGCTTGCCACAAATGTTGTTGTGGTGTCTCCATGGACTAATACAATATCAGGTTTTACATCTTGTAATACTTGATTTAAACCCTCTAGACTCCTTGTAGTAACATCAATTAAGGTCTGCCTGTCTTTCATAATGTTTAGATCATAATCTGGTGTGATTTCGAAAATAGTTAATACCTGATCCAACATTTGTCGATGTTGCGCTGTAACGGTAACAATTGATTGAATGTGTTCATGGTTCTTTTCTAACTCCTTCACAAGCGGAGCCATTTTTATCGCTTCTGGTCGTGTTCCAAATACCGTCATTACCTTTAATTGATTACTCATAGAAACCTCCAAATTGTTAATAAAGCTTTTAAAGTGGTGCACTTTTATAATAAATATTTAAGAAAATGTTTTTTTCATTGTCCCAGTTGTATTTTTGACTGGCTTTAATTGACTTTATCTTCATCTCTTCATACTCTTTATGATTTTCTAATAACCAATTCGCCCCATTGGCTATTGAAATAGGATCATGTGAATCAACCGTTACTCCTGTTTCATCCCCCTCAACCACTCTTTGAATCTCTGGAAAACTACAGGCTACCACAGGCACGCCAGCCATCATGTATTCAAACAGCTTGTTTGAGGAAGCTGAGTAGTGGTTGAAACAAACATTATTTAGCACCTGAAATCCTATATAACCATTTCTCGTGTATTTTGGCAGGTCACCTACAGGTACCTTCGGATGGAATTTCACCTTATCCTCAAGCCCCATCTCCTTGACCATATTTTGTAATTCTTTTTTAATTTTCCCTTCACCAATTAGGACCAAAACTCCCTCTTTAAAATAAGGGACTGCCTTTATTAATTTATCTAAACCGCGGCCTGTTTGAATTCCACCTTGGTATAAAAGAATCTTTTCATTTCTCGGAATGTTTAAGATCTCATGTAAATCGACTTTTTCTTGATGATTTACTGTTTGTTGTTTGAATGGATAGTTGTGCACAACATGCGGATAAAAACCATATAAGTCTTCGTTGTATTTTGCTCTTGTATTATTTTCAACGATCATTTCGTCAATTTTCTTTATTAAAAATGCTTCCAGCTTCCCATGGATTGGACTATTATATCCCGTACGACTGGTTTGAACTTCATGGGAATCGTAAATTAGTTTTTTCGGCTTTAAGCGCCACTTTGCACTAATATAGCCTTGAGGCAGGGTATTTAAATCATTAGAATGATAAATATCATAATTGCCTGAATACCCTTTTAGGATCATTCTTAGGATCAAGCTGCCACGGACCCATACTACATTTAATTTTGTTTTCAATAAAAAGAATACCAAAAAAGTCAATGGGATAATTACCAGTGGCACTAAATAGGCCAAAACTGCCCATAAAATCACGCCAAAAGTTCCAAACAATTTATTCTGTTTGGAGAAACGGTAAGCCTTTTGCAATAGTTCAAGTAAAACAGGATATCTTCTAAGTCGATATACTTTAAATCGTTCATTTCTTTGTTCTAACATTGGCAGGTTCGGATCTTTTGGATCATGTATACAAATAAGGTCAACATCATAACCAGCCTCTGATAAAGCTGTACACTCTCTTAACACCCTGGCATCATTTGTGAAATGATTCCATACAAACATCCCTACTCTTTTAGACATCGTAATCCTCCTTTCTTGTATTTCTAATTCATATACTCAACCAATTTCTTAATATTCGCTTCCCAGTTAAAATCCCTAAGTATTACTTTATGCTCTCGTTGAGACATCTCTTCCCTCAGCTTTTTATCGTCTAATAATTTCTTAATAAGAGACACCATTTCCTGAGGATCATCCGAATTACTTGCAATCCCTACCCGCTCTTTTTCTACTATTTCCTTGGCGTATCCATCGATGACACCAACTATTGGTACTCCACAGGTCATATAATCAATAATTTTTCCTGGAAGGACTGTTTTAAAAACTTCCTTATCTTTTAGAGTAACCAAACCCAAGTCATGCTCCGTTATAATCTTAAAGCATTCTTTGCGCGTCAACGGTTTAATGATGGTTACATTTTTGTATTGTTTAATAGAGTTAAAAAGTTCATTTTTATTTACACCGTAGCCAATGATTGTCAAATTGATTCCCTGATTTTCTAGGAGGGGGACCAAGTTATTAATTAGCTCTGTGTTTTGAGCCAACCCTAAATTCCCTGCATAAATAATTCTAGGTATTTTGTTTTCTTTCTTATCATTAGAAGCAATCTCTTCTCTGACTGCTCCATTTGGAATAAATAATATTTTCGACTTTGGTATATTAGCCTTTTTCTGAATATACTCTTCAAAACCCAAGCTGTTAATGATAATTTTATCTGATTTTTTATAAAGGATTTTCTCCAGAACGCCAAAGAAGTTTAGTATAAAGGGATAGTTAAATACCCCAACGCCCTTTAAGGATTCAGGCCATAAATCCCTTATATCTAAGATAAAGTTACATTTGTATCTATATTTTGCGAATAAACCAACGAAACCAGTAAATATCGGCGGTGAGGTAACAAAGATATAATCATACTGTTGCTTATCTTTAACAATGAGGAAAAGAAATTTCAAGGCTACCTCTAAATAGTAAAATAAGCGGTTTAGAATACTGTTTGAATATTTTCTGTTGTTAATTTTGATTCTAACAATGTTATCTTTTTCACAATTTAAGGACTCCTCATCCCAGAAATCTGCATTCTCATATATTTTCTTATTAGGATAAGAGGGTTCCGAAGTGAAGATCCTCACATCGAAATTTTCCTGTTTCAGTTGCATAAATAGGTGTTTAATGCGGTTCGCATGACTCCCTATTTCTGGATAAAAATGCTGTGATATGATCAATACTCGCTTCACTAACAGGTTACCACCTTTTACATATCATAATCGCTTTGCTTGTCACATTTTGTAAGTTAATGTAAAATTATCCTTTTTATCATACTACAGCCTTGAAGTAAATTAAACAAGATCAATGGGCTGAAAGTGTATAGTTCAAACTATTTCGTTTTACAAAATAACTTAGTAAAAAAATAAATACCTAATAGAATTTACTAGGTTATGACACCTACTCACATTAGATATTTTTCTATAATTTTATCGGTTTTAGCAGTTTCCTGACACCATAAAACTGATATAAATGGATTGTCGAAACATTTAATCATTCATACAATAATCGACAAAATCCTAATAAGTTTATCACTTTTACTATTTGTGGTAAAGGCAAGATATTTGTTAAGAGACATAACAGCTTCTTAACTAGTTTTATTTTTTATAAAAAAAAGGTGGAAAAGAGCGTTACTCCTCTTCCACCTTTACATAAATTATTGATTATAGATAAAGTTATATCCTCCACTAATTCTTTGATAAGTAATCTTGCCTGGTGATAATTTACTATATGCAATATACCAGTCACCCTTTACTAACACAGCTTGCACATCACGGCCTTCAATTTGAAATAAACCTTTTCCTTTATCTGTGTATGGAATATTTAGAGCCTTTAAAGCATTCCAATTCACATATGCTCCATTATTAATCCTATAACCGCCTTGGGCAAAATCATTTCCATTTAATTGCACTTTTATAGGAGGCGTGATGATAAAGTTATATCCTCCACTAATTCTTTCATATCTAATCCCTGATGATAGATAACTATATGGGATATACCAGTCTCCGTTTACCGAAACAGCCTGCACATTACGACCTTCAATAGCAAATAAACCTTTCCCTTTATCTGTAAATGGTGTATTTAGAATCTTCAAAGCATTCCAATTGACATAGGTACCATTATTAAACCTGTATCCGCCTTGTATAAAATCATTTCCATTCAACTGTACTCTAACAGGAGTTGTGTAGATAAAGTTATATCCACCGCTAAATCTTTCGTAAATGATTTTCCCTGGTGATAAGAGACTGTAAGGGATATACCAGTCTTTGTTTATTAACACAGCTTGCACATTGCGACCTTCAATTACAAATAAGCCATTCCCTTTATCTGTGTATGGAATGTTTAGAATTTTTAAGGCGTTCCAATTCACATGGGTCCCATTTTTATAGATATAACCACCTTGAGAGAAATCATTTCCATTTAATCGTACTTTTACAGGAGTAGTGTAGATAAAGTTATATCCACCACTAATTCTTTCGTAGATGAGTCTCCCAGGTGATAATTCGTGCCAAGCGATATACCAATCTCCGTTAATTGATAATGCTTGAACGGTACGACCTTCAATTTCGAATACTCCATTACCTTTATTACTGTGTAGAATTTTTAATGCATCTAACGCCTTCCAATTTAAATGCGTATGGGAATTGGCAATATAACCTTCGGCAAAATCTACTCCATTTAGTTGTATTTTACGTGCTTGGTAACTTAGTGCTGTTTCTACCTCTGTGGTACTTTCATTTCCCGCCTCATCTTTAGCTATTACAGCGATAGTAGTACCTGAAGCTTGTGCTGCTATCGTAATACTAAACTTGCCTTCAGCATCCGCTTTACCGCTGCCGATTACTGTATCACCAATCTTTACTGTTACTTCTGCGTTTCCTTCTGTTATTCCATTTACTGAAGTTGTTTTGTCGGTAATGGCATCCACTATTGGAGCTGCTGGAGGTGTCTTATCAACCACCGTTACCGTTGTTACTTCACTAACATTATCACCAGCATCTTTCGCCGAAACCGTAATCACTGTTCCAGCAGCTTGAACTGGTATGGCTATTGTAAAGTTCCCGCTTTCATCTGCTGTTCCTGAGTAGGTTTCTGAACCAATTGACACTGTAACACTTGCTCCGGCTTCTGTGGTTCCTGACACTGCTGTTGATTGGTCATTTACCTCCGTTACCACTGGGTTGGCTGGTGCTGTTTTATCTACCACGGTTACCCTTGTTTCCTCACTGACATTATCGGACGCGTCTTTTGCCGAAACTGTAATGACTGTTCCTTCACTTTGAACCGGTATTGCTATTGTAAAGTTCCCGCTCTCATCTGCTGTTCCTGTGTATATCTCTGAACCTATTGATACTGTCACACTTGCTCCAGCCTCCGTCGTACCAGACACTTCTGTCGATTGATCACTTACCTCCGCTACTACAGGGTTCACTGGTGGTGTAGAATCTGCATTAGGGTCGCGGACTACGAATGATACATCATTAAAAAATGCTACAGACTGATTTCCTGACAAGTCTAACGCGTTAATAAAATCGATCGTAATAACTTCCCCGTCAGGAACATCTGTTGGAACAGTGATGGTACCTATCCATTTCTGCAGGTTATTATCGTATGTTAAATTGATACTTTCATTTCCATTATAGTAGGCTGTTACATTTGCTACACCTGACTCTGCATCTTCAACCATTGCAAATATGGTGACCTGTTCACCAATATTCACCTCTGTTTTATCGAGTTCAACAGCTGAAATGACTGGTCCAGTATAATCGCCTTCCAAATTAACAACCGTAAAGCCGCCTTCTGCATCTCCAAAATTAAAATTAAATGATGGATCATAGGCAGCAACACTAACTTGATAGAAGCCTGGTGCCGTGGTTTCTTGTACCACAAAACTTCCAGTCCATTGATCATTCTCTTCATTGTAATTCATTTCAACAAACTGAGATCCCTCTTGGCTGTAGAAAGTAGCAAATACCGAATCTACTGCTACATTGTCCGTAACGTTAGCTGTAACAGTAACCGTTTCGCCTACTTTAACTTCTCCCTGTGTCACTTGAACATTTGAAATGACTGGAGCATCAAAGTCACCGTCATTGTTGATGACATCAAAGGCTGCAGGGTGTTCTTTATACCCGCTGTTTCCTGCTTTATCAGTCGAATGGATGACCACATTCCACACTCCTGATTGGAAACCGGATTCGATGTTTAAGTCAGCCACCCATTCTCCCGTGTTTGGATCCAATGTCATGTGACGAAGATAAATATCATTCGGATGGTCAATATGTGAGAATTCCGCATAGACCGACCTTACACCCGATTTGTCATCACTGACTGGAACTGAAACCCTCACACTCTCTCCTGGAGCGGCTGTTTTTGGTGAAATGACTGGCGTACCAATCGCTGGGCTTGTATAGTCACTAAGAGGATTGGTTAATACTAATTTCTCCTCTAGCGTTACCCAATCAAAGTTTCCAGCTTTGTCAAACATATCGATATCGATATACCATGAACCCGGCTGATCGCTTTCGCTAAAAATATGGCTGCCTACCCACTCACCTGTAGCTTCATCTAATGTTAGAGGTACATAATGATACCCCGTGCTATCAGCTGTGTATATAGCAGCAAATACGGATGCTACTCCGTTCGCATCATTCACTTTTGTACGAATGGTAACCTCTTCATTTACACCTACTGCTAGAGGTGTGATCGTTCTAGACTCTAACGTTGGTGCTTCAGCGTCCCCGCCATTTGGGTTCACTACTTGAACTTCAATCGGTTCCGCTGGCAGTGCATACGTGTAATTACCTGCTGCGTCGAATAAATCAAAATCTATTATCCAGGTACCTTCTAAGTCTAACTCCGTGATCGTATATGTACCTTTCCATTCCCCTGTAGCTGTATCAAGTTCCAGTGGAAGGACTTTGTACCCAGTTCCATTTGGTAGATTTAAGTAGGCATCTACCGCTGCCACACCACTTAGATCATCAGAAACCTGAGCCGTAATTGTAATTGTTTCTCCTACTGCCGCTGTAGTTGGATTGACCGTTGCACTTTCAAGAACGGGTCCGAATAAATCTTCTGCCAGCGCTCCAATAGAAGTAGAATCTACTGCAGCCTTTACTTGACTCTCTACTTTTATGGATTGCGGAATCACTGCTCCATTAGTCCCTGCCAAAGCACCTCCCGGAAGAGACAATGATAAGCACAAAACACTAATAACAATGGATTTTTTCCTCAAACATAACCCTCCCTATTATTAATTCTCTACTCAAAAATACCTCCTCCTTCGCTACTATGTATAGGAATTATATCCTATTTTAGAACCCATGAATATACTATTGACATAATATTACATATATTTTGAATATAATAAATATTGCAACAACAGTCGACAAACCCAAATAAAAAAGGCTGCCTCTCATACGATGTCGAGAGAGCAAACCTACTAAGCTCTAGGACAGTTTTTTCAATTCAGCAACCACTTTTTCAATACGTTTTTCTTTTTGAATTCGATACAATTCAACATATTCATCCGAGATATTATTGGTTAGATTCTTTGAAATAACCTCTTTTTGCATATTGGAAATGATACTATCGATCTGAGTCTTTGTACTTTCTTCATAATCATTATAAATAGCAAGATACTTACCTTCTAATCTTGTAACATCCTGATTTCTTTCTTTCTTCGCATTAAACTCTTTTTCCGCCTGTTTGATAAGTTCCACAAGCCTTTTATCAGCTAATTGATTCACTTTTTCCCATTGCGGATTATACATTCTCTTAACCTCTTGAATGGTTTCTTCTTGTTTATTAGTCTGTGAATCTGAGAGATTTGTTTTATTTACCACCTGTTCTACTGCGACATTCTGACCAGAAGAATCTACCGCTTTTTGGTCTTTTTTATCATGATTCACAACCAGTAATAGACTCGTTCCAGCTACAACTACGGCAAGCGCAGATCCAACCCAGTATTTTTTCATTTTTTTCACTCCACTGTATGTATTTATAACGTTCTTTTTTAGGATTTGCGACTAGAAGCTTTGGAAAGTAGGAAAAATTGATGGTAGATATGTGTATCTAAGGTACTATGCAAGTTAAATTTTCCCAATCATAATCTGAAAGCACACTTATTATATAGTAATTTTAACCCATTTTAGAACTACTTTATGCCTAGCCGCAACGATTTTCGTCCTTCAAAAAATGACCATTTTCTTCTTTTACCTATACTTTCGTCATCTTTTTGCTAGAATTGGTCACTCTTTGCAATTTTATGTACTTCATTAGAGGAAATTCATGGTAGAATATGTTTAAAATACCAGAATAATAGAGGTGATTCGTGGATGAAGAAATTAATGGTTCGCGCAGTTTCGACTGCTGCCTTTCTTTCGACGGTTTATGCAGGGTCGGCGTATGCCAGTACCCATACTGTTGAAAAAGGAGATTCCCTATGGGAAATAGCAAAAAAATATCAAACTACTGTTTCAGAATTAAAAAGCTTGAATAACTTAACATCTGATTTTCTTCAGGTGAATCAAACATTGAAGGTTTCAGCTGTTCCAGAAATTAAGAAAACAACAGCAGCTAGTACTAGTACATCATCACCTTCTACTAGTAATTATGTTGTTAAGAGCGGTGATTACCTTGGCAAAATCGCTGGGCAATTTAACACGACGGTTCAAGAGTTGAAGTCACTTAATAGTTTGAAATCTGATATGATTTATGTTGGACAAACACTTAAGGTCTCAGGAAAGGTTGAGACAGCGCCTCCCGTTGCCGTTACACCGCCGCCAGCAGCCGTTTCATCCACTGCGGTTTACACGGTTGTAAGTGGGGATACCTTGAGTAAAATCGGTGTACAGTATAAAATGACTGTTCAAGAATTAAAACAGCTAAATGGCTTAAAGTCCGATATGATTTATGTAGGCCAGAAATTGAAGGTTTCGGGAAAGGCAAGTGTAACCACTCCGCCTCCAGCCCCTGCAACACCACCCGTTACGGCTCCTGTAACAACTCCTGTTGGACCTGCGAAAACGACTGAATACACAGTTAAAAGCGGCGATACATTAGGTGGTATTTCATCTAGTTATAAAATGACTGTCCAGGAATTAAGGAATCTTAACGGATTGAAATCCGATATGATTTACGTGGGGCAAAAACTGAAGGTTAGCGGTTCTGCACCGGAGGTAAAACCGACTGCAGCACCGAGCACTGCGTTCCAGACGGAACTTATTACTGTTGCAAAAAGCTTAATCGGTGTCCCTTACGTGTGGGCAGGCAGCTCCTTATCTGGCTTTGACTGCAGCGGCTTCATTTATTATGCTGCCAATCAAGCCGGCTACAAAATCGGGCGCTATTCAGCAGAAGGCTACTATAGCCGTACCTACTACGTTGATCAGCCACAACCGGGTGATTTAGTCTTTTTTGAAAATACATATAAAAAAGGAATCTCTCATCTAGGTATTTATCTTGGCAATAACGAGTTCATCCATGCCGATGCAACGAAGGGTGTTACCATCTCAAACCTGTCCAACTCTTATTACAAAGCACACTTTGATGGGTTTAAGCGATTTTATTAATTCAACGATTTCATGAAAGCCAGACATTTTGTCTGGCTTTTTAGTATTGAGTTTTGGGGATTGAATTTGTTAGGCAGATAAACAAGGCTTATAGGCAGGTAAAATGGAATCTATGCAGGTAAGCCGGCAATATCCGCAGGTAGAGTATTCATTTTGGCAGGTAGGTAATTAAAATGTACACTGGAATTTAGAATTTAAACTTATTATCGAGCTCAAAACCCAAATATAGAAATTAAATCATCTATAGCAGGCGGTATCCTGACTTTTTCAGTGGTGAGTTTGGTCCGCTGAATTTGGAAGGCAGGTAAACATAGCATTTAGGCAGGTAAAATGGAATCTATGCAGGTAAGCCGGCAATATCCGCAGCTAGAGGATTCATTTTAGCAGGTAGGTAATTAAAATCTACACTGGAATTTGGAATTTAAGCTTATTATCAAGCTTAAAACCCAAATATAGTAAATTAAATCATCTATAGCAGGCGCTAGCCTGACTTTTTCTGTGGTGTGTTTGGTCCGCTGAATTTGTTAGGCAGATAAACAAAGCATATAGGCAGATAAAATAGAATCTATGCAGGTAAGCAAACCAAATCCGCAGGTAGAGGATTCATTTTGGCAGATAAGATAAAAGAGGTAAATAAAAACCACACTCGAATTCAGCCCATATGCCTAATTCCAAAACAGAATACCCATATAAAGGAAATTTAAGACCTTAGCCAGGCTGCCGCCTTGCTTTTTCAACTATATAAATCTGCCATCGAGATAAAATGACAGAAAGGGTGTGGTTTTTGCAGGTAAAAGGCTTAATTAGGCAGGTAAACAAACCAGATCTGCAGGTAGAGTAACACTTTTGGCAGATAACAAAGTTACTTTAACACCGGACCTTTCTTTTTAGTTCTCATCGGCTTCTTATCACCCTTCTCCTTCGCATTCTTTTGTAACCACAGAAAGATGTCTGTGATCACTTTTGATAAGACAAGGATTACGATATAGCTTAGAAACAGGTGAAAGTAATTTGCCCATGAGTTGAACTTGAACAAATTATGCATGACAAGAATTGGTTTTAGGATGAACGAGAGACCCAAACTTAATAGCAATGTATAGAGGTAATAGTTTTTATTATGTTTATTCGTCCATTGGTACACTAATATGAACGATACCGGAACCAACGATGCGTCCAATCCGAGATTATGTGCGACAAAAGGTATCATCTTATAAGGAAACGACCAAAGTGCTTGAGTCGAACCAAAATCATCAAAATAGGCAAACCAAACATGTACGTTGAATCCATAGAAGCCAAGCTGGAGCGCCCGTTTCCAGTCCATAGCAAAATAAAGAATGATGAGCGGGGACAGAAACATAATAACGGTGAACCAAAATTGCCACGTATCCAAGGCAGAAAAATCATGCCAATATTTCAGCCATTGTGCAGCTCCCTCTTGCTGTTCTTTTATTAATTTATTTAAGGCCTCTTTTTGTGCATCACTCATTGGAATTCCCTGCCTTGGTCTTATTTTTCATCTTAATTTACCCAAAACATTGGAAAATAAATGGATGCTTAAAAATCTTTTCTTAAGTAGTATATCGAACAGGAATTACGGCGATGAAAGTAGAAATGGTAACTAACTCGAGGAGGTTTGAAATATGGAGAAATTCGGGATTTACGGTAAGTTAATTGCAAAAGAAGGCGAACGGGAACAGCTGGAAGCGATACTATTAGAAGCTGCAGAATCATTGCAAAATCATGATGATTGCGAACTATATCTTGTAAGTGTGGCACCAGAGGATTCTAATGCGGTTTATGTTTATGAGGTGTGGAGCAGTGAGAATGCCCATCAAGCTTCATTATCATTGAAATCCACGCAAACATTAATACAGCGTGCGAAACCGATCCTTGCTGGGATGGAAAGGATTTCGACGCTAGTTCCTAGAGGGGGTAAAGGAATATAGACTATTCCTTTGCCTCTCGGATTGTCGAGGAAGATATTTTTCTCGGCATTTTTATATTTACAGCACACTGTATTGACCCGAGGATTTTCTGCCAGGCTTCGGGCACTCCAGCACCTCTGCATTGACCCAAATTCTTATCTTGTCGGGCTTCAGTCACTCGCCCTTTGCCTTTAGATTTAGCTGCTTCACCATCGCCGTGACCAGTGCACCCAATGGATTAATAACCATTTGAGAAGTTTCCTGCTCTACCTGCTGCGCCGCCCCAACCATCGATAACTGTGCAACAGAGACAGTCCTCCCCTGATAATTTTTCAAAGAATCAGCCACTTCTTTTTGGTACTCATCCTTTTTGCCGCTCATGATTAATTCAAAGGTATTCTCGATGACCACAACCTCAATATCCAGCACTTTCTGCTTGGATTTTGCATATTGCTGAAGCCGGTTCATCGTTCCAGGTACGGTATCCGGATTTGTAAACAATATTGTCTGAGGCTGATCAATCTCGCAAAGAACCTCGAAGTACGGTTCATCCATCTTGATGATTGGCACGTTGGCCGCAAGATCTTCCAGTAGCGCAATATAGTTTGTACATGTAATAAGGACGGCGTCTACACCTGATTGTACAACCCACTCTACTTGTTCCTTCACTTTCCTTTGAGCATTAGAATCAGTGAAACCCTCGTCATTCTTCACACGATACATGAGCCCCGGATCGACGAAATGACTTAACTCGACATCATAGGCCGAAAGCGCCATTTCTATATAATTAATATTTGAATAATGTGCATGCAGACAACCAATTTTTTTCTTCAAGCCTCATACCTCTTTTTTTAAAATGAGTCATATATCCCGTTTCTGAAGCCAGGTACATAATTTTCATATGGGATGCCATGATAGTAAGACACAAAGGAGGTGCTTATATGAAAAAGCTTCTAATTTGTTTCTTATTACTATTTGGCTTTACCTGTTCCTCTCTGCCTCAACTCGGCCATACTGCCTATGCCCAGCAAAAACCGATTCCTCCCTATGCTAAGTGGAGTAAAATCGCATTGGCTAAAACAAAAGAAAAGTATCCGAATGCCCAAATCATCGATTATCTTTATGTTGGCAGGCAAAATGGAACGCGTACCTCAACTGAGAAATTCAAATTATGGTTAAAAGAAAACGGTAAAGAATTCGGTGTTTATGTAGACATTGAATTTATCAAAGAAACGGAACAAGTTGTAAATATAACGTATACGGAAACGGCCAGATAATGGCCTGCCAGGGGTCCATGACAGTTTTTATTTTTTGACAATGTAGTGTAATTCGGCAAACTGTTTATATCGTCGAACATCGACCAGTGTAAGTTTGCTCTCCTGGTCCCCTGGTACAAACATCGGAATACCCTTCCCGATGATGATGGGAGCTATTTGGATAATAAACTCATCCACCAGCTTTAGCAGCAGTTGAAGCACTTCGCCGCCGCCGACAATCCAAATCCGTTTGCCCTCCTGCTCCTTCAACGACTGTGTAAAACCTGCAATATCTTCATTAATAAACGTTACGTGTTCATCCGAACCAGTCACTGTCCGTGAAAAAACATAACAGGGCTTGCCCTCGTACGGGAATTTTTCAGGAGAAAGAATGGCGATTTGGTCGTACGTACTTCTTCCCATCAGGATTGTGTCGATACTATCGTAAAATTCATGATAACCCGTTTCCTCTTCTCCCTCTGTCCCAAATAACCAATCCAATGAATGATTTTCACGTGCGAGGTAACCGTCTAAACTGATTGCACCGTAAAAAACTAACTTGCTTTGTTTATTCATACTTCTGCCTCCCTACTATTTTCGTTTCTCATGCATATACTTCATCCACTTTTTCTGTTTTAGGCTGCAAACATAGTATCCCACTAAAGCAATCGCAGTACCTCCAACAGATAAGTTCAAAATCAGTGAGTGAGAGGTATAAATACCCGCCAGGATTCCTATGATTCCAAGTACGGTTAACTGGAATAAATGCTTTTTATTATTTTCATAAATCATAAATTGGAATTGTCTTCGCTGCTCTAGTTCCTTTATATCTTCGAACTTTTGTGGCGCTTGTAAAAATTCAGTAACAGAGTGAATCAGTTTAAACGCTGGCTGTGATTGAATCCATTTCCATAATAATGACCATTTATTGTTTCCTTGTTTGTTCAGCCACTCGAGAAAAATCGGTTTTCCTAAATCGAGGAGCTCCGCCTCAGGGGCCAGATTGCGGATGATCCCTTCAATCGTAACAAATGAGCGGCCTAAAAAGACAAATCTAGTCGGAACCTGAATGGGCAAAGCCTGAATGGTATCGTTCATTTCCTTCTTAAATGCCAATATATCCATTTGCTTTAACTGTTCTGGTTCGAATGAAACCAATTCTGCCAACAGTTTTTCAATCGTTCTTGAGTCCGCCTCTGGAAGTAAAAATCCTAGTTGGGCTAAGCAATCCACCGCCTTCGAATAATTTTTTGAAAGAAAGCTTTCGATTAAGCCTTGAAAGTGGGCTGCGTCCTTTTTGCTGATTTCACCAATCATTCCAAAATCGAGCAAGATGATTTTCCCGTCCTTTGAGACGAGAACATTGCCTGGATGGGGATCGGCATGGAACTTCCCAGGCTCTAGCCATTGAGGAAGGAACACTTTCATCAGCCTTTGAGCAAGCTCTTCACGTGTTACCGATAAGTGTTCCAACATCTCGTTATCCGTGAGCCGCATCCCCTCTACCCACTCCATTACCAGTACATTTGATGTGCTAAGTTCCGGATAAACCGATGGGATTTTTACCTCATCCATCTCCTTAAACCTTTCTTTAAAAAACAAGATTGTCTCAAGTTCCTTTGTATAATCTAACTCTCGTTCGATCACTTGCTTTAGTTCCTGAAATAAGACTTTAAAGTTTATAAATCCTTTTGGAATCGGAACAAAGTGATCGGCAAACCAAATCACAACCGCTAAAACCTTAAAATCCGTTTGAATAATGCTATCGATATACGGCCGCTTCACTTTGATTGCCACTTCTCTGCCATCCTTAAGCACACCTTTATAGACTTCTCCAATCGAAGCGGAGGCAATCGCTGTTTTTTCAATAGAAAGGAAATTTTCATGGTTAAGAATTTTCTCTATCTCACTCCAGTCAGAAGGAGGAACTTTGTCGGTGAGGTCTTCAATTTGACTGATAAAAGCCTTCGGCAGCAAATCGCCACGTGTGCTCAAAATCTGCCCGACTTTAATCAATAAGCCTTCTAATTCAAAAAGAGTATTGCGATACCGTGCCCCTATTTGCCCCCACAGTTTTTCCCACTCCTCCTTCGGTTTTCTGCGAATCTTGTACCAATAAATTTGAATGAAAATGCCGAAAGCGAGCGAAAGCACTTTGGACATGCGCACCAGCTTATTTCTCTGTTTCAACCAGATTCCCCCCTTAAAACGCATCTGCGACTAAATTACTAAACTCCCTTAAATAATGAAGATAATTACTGCCTCCATAGTTATAGTGCTTGTTGTACATTTTTGCAACAACGACATTGTATTCTGGAATCACTAATAGGGTTGGCCCGGTAACGCCTAGTATTTGATAGGACCCTTTAGGGACTCTTTCCCCCAGTTCGCTTTGTTTGGCCGGAGTACCTTGTACAAACCAGAACAGGCCGTTTTGCGGCAAATCTTTATTTTTATAAGAAGGATTTTGAACTTGAGTTGCTAGTTCAATTACTTGTTTTGGGACGATCTGCATTCCATTGTTCAAATGAAGATTTCCCCATTGGGCAAACTCCCGGGCCGAAGAATGTAGATTGGATTCCATCCCGTTCTTTGTTAGTCCTATTTTATAGGAAGCCGTCTCTCCAGGGTCATCGACAACCTGAACCAATTTTTCATTTTGTTCCGTTTGCCACGCCGTTTCATTGAATCCCATTGACTTGAACACTCGGTCTTCGAGGAATTTGGGAAAACTTTTACCGTAAAGCCTGTTTACTAATTGTGTCATCATGATGATGTTAATCCCTCTGTACGCCCAATTCGTTCCAGGCTCAAACTCTCGAAAAATCGTTCCGTCCTCCTGTTGATGCAAGCCGTGAGAATGGGTAACCAAATGCCTGATCGTGGTTTTCCCTAGCAGTTCCTGATCTATGTCTCGAAAATACTGAACAGCAAGGTCATCTAAACTATTGATTTTACCTTCATACAAAGCATATGCGACCACTAAACCTAGATAACTTTTTCTTGCAGAAGCGACATTAAATTGCGAAGTTTCATCAATACGGCGGGAGTTTTTTGTGTTAGAATGATAGCCGCTGTAGTGCTCTAATATGACTTTGTTGTTTTTCATGATGACCAATGCCGCACCGCTGCTGTGATTTCGTTCTTTTATCTCTTCTATGTATGAAATTAATTTTTGAAAAATAACGGCCACATACCTTTCTAGTGTTTTTTATTTGTGTGTAACACTTTTCTACCTACTTGAATATAATATATTAGACGCGAGGAAGCACCTGGCGTTACATGGACTGACTTTTTATAGTCAGCCTTTTTTTTCTGGTATTTCATTATGTGTTCCAAATTCATAGTTTATATGCAGATTTTTTGTTTTACGTGGACATTAATGCTAAGACCTCCAGGCGAACGACCGGATAAGGTCATTGAGATTGTTCTATTTCTGAGTGCAGAACGCTAATTTCCGAACTCTATTAGATGACCTTTTTAAGAAAAACCAACTTATGTGCCAAAATAAAAACTTATGTGCCGAATCATAGTTTTATGTGCCGATTTGATAATTTACGTGCCCAAATTGATATTTCCACAAAGGAAAAGCCAAAAAATCCAGCGAACGCCTGGATTAGATTTAGAAAGCGGACATTTTGAGTGCGGAAAGCTAATCTAGTATTCTATTAAATGCCCTTTTTAAGCAAAGCCACTTTTATGTGCCAAAATAATAACTTACGTGCCGAATCATAGATTTACGTGCCGATTTTCAATTTTACGTGCCAAACCCAGCCAGTGTCTAAGCCAAGCCCTCACAAGGTTATAGCAGGATTTTCCTTTTTAGTATCGAATTAAATGCTAGTGAATAAAAGGAGGTATACATATGAAACGTCGTCATGAGGTATTGTTCACCCAATTAGAAACCTATCGAAGCTATATTTTAAGCGTACTAGAAAATGTAACGGAAGACGAGGCGGAATTCATTCCTAACGGATTCAACAATAATATCCGCTGGAACCTTGGACATATTTATCTTGATCAATACTTATGGATTCAGGCTGTGACGAAGGAAAAAGCGGAAGTTCCTGAATCCTTTCAGACTTGGTTCGGATACGGGACATCACCCGCTGACTTCACTTCGGATACTCCTGAGTTGGACGAATTAAAGAAACTGCTCAAAGAACAACCTGCTCAAATCAAAGCACAGTACGGAGAACGACTTGAAGAGGAATTTCCACCAACCGAAATGGGCATGCACACCATTGAGCAAGTACTGATTCGAACCATTTTTCATGAAGGCATGCATTTACAAACGATTCTTGATTTGAAGAAATGTATGAAGTAAGCAGGAAAGAGGGACAGGTTCCGTGTCCTATCGCAAAAAACCCAAAATGCAATCGAAATTGTAGCCGAATTTGTACTGCCTTTTGTATCTTTTTTTTTGCAATTAAATATATAATGGCTCAGTACCATACTGAGCCATTTTAAATATCCATTTTTTGTAACTTGTTAACTTTAAGTACATTACTTCACATTTTCTTTTTTGTGTTTTTTCGGTATTCTCTCGGTTTTCTCATTAGTGCCAATAATGCTATAACAAAACAAATCATTAGAATTATATTTAAGCTCCAACCGAAACTATCAATATACTGCATTACCCTTCCTCCTCAGATATGTTTTGTTCACTTTAGCATGATTAATGTGCTTGTTGGTTGTTTTCTACAAAAGAAGATAAAACGTTACAATTTTTTCTATCAAAATCCGTTTGCTGTAATTCCCATAATAAAACACCACCCTTCCACTATTACAAAATGTAGAGAAAGGATGGTGCATGGCTTTCATTATCTATTTTCAACCAATGTAAGTTAATGCAGCAACACCAATGTTTTAGCTGCAGTTAGCATCCCATATTGAAGGAATGCTACCCTATAGTTTAAGTGAAAAATTTTACAATCTTGCTTTAAATAAAGTTGTCTCTTTACTAACTCTTTAAATTTTCAACCTTTAGACCTACCTTTTTTCGTAAATAAACTCAACACATATATCACTACAAAATAACTCATCCAAGAATATTGTCACTATGAATATCGTTGACACGGAGGCAGGATAAATTACAACTGAAAGGACAACAGAAATTAGTGAGGAAATTAATATATTTTTAGAAGGAATGGGAAGGCAAAGTATATGCTTTTGCTGAAATACGCGTGAATGTGATAGAAAGGAGAATGGATTCTCATATTTTTGATCGACCTCCACAAAATCACGGTTAGTAATTTGCTTGATTAATTGAACCGCCAGTTATCGATTTTTCTTGTAAAAGTAATCATAGTCTGCATTTAACTTGTCCACCACGCTATCATTTCTATCCCCACAGTAATGTTTAATAATCGTTTCATCTGTAATTTTGGAACAACAACTATTCCACTTCCTATCAAGAGGTCCAATATATTTGCAATATTTTGTTGGATTGCACTCAACATCATGTGGTTGTGGATTATCATCTTTAAAAGTATATCCCATCAGATCCATTAACGCGGATTGTTCCCACCATACGTGATTAAGAAACTTGGTATTTTCCCAAATCTTATTTAGTATTTTCTTTGTTTTTCGTTTTCTTTTCAGAACCCATACACCCGTGTTTGGGATATTTCCCCATTCTTGATAAACCAGGTACATTGGATATTCACCAATTAAGGAATCCCGAATATCAGGTTCTGGATTACAAATAATGGCATCACAATCTACCCATATTACTGTGTCATAGAATTGAAGCATATGGTTTAAAAATATTATTTTATCCCAGGCTGGGGAACGTGAATCATCTAATCTTTGATCAACTAATTCTAATAAAAAATAATCCATCTGATGCAAGTGTGCATAATGAGACAATGTTTGGCCCATTATTTTTAGCATGTTTACATGTTTTGCGCCAATTGCCATACTACAGATCACTGTTTCACTTTTCGGAGAAGATATATTTAATTTAATCTCAGGAATCATATTATCACCTCGAACCTTTAAGATATTATATTACTATGTATATTCGATAAATAAGTATAGGCAATTAAAAGAGGATAATGGTAATAATATACCTATAATTAAACCCAAATACATGTACCGGAGGAGGAAAGAGGGACAGGTTCCATGTCCTATCGCAAAAACCCCAAAATGCAATCGAAATTGTAGCCGAATTTGTACTGCCTTTCGTATTTTTTTCAATTAAATATAAGATGGCTCAGTACCATACTGAGCCATTTTAAATATCCATTTTTATAACTTGTTAACTTTAAGTACATTACTTCACATTTTCCTTTTTGTGTTTTTTCGGTATTCTCTCGGTTTTCTCATTAGTGTCAATAATGCTATAACAAAACAAATCATTAGAATTATATTTAAGCTCCAACCGAAACTATCAATATACTGCATTACCCTTCCTCCTCAGATATGTTTTGTTCACTTTAGCATGATTAATGTGCTTGTTGGTTGTTTTCTACAAAAGAAGATAAAACGTTACAATTTTTTCTATCTAGATCCGTTTGTTGTAATTCCCATAATAAAACACCATCCTTCCACTATTACAAAATGTAGAGAAAGGACGGTACTTGGCTTTCATTATTTATTTTCAATCAATGTAAGTTAATGTAGCAACACCAATGTTTTAGCTGCAATTACATCCCGTATTGAAGGAATGCATCCGATAGTTCAAGTATCCTTATCGAACTTCAATTACAAAAGCTTAACTCGAACTTCCCTTTTCCCAACGTGCATTGACATCGGAAATATAAACACCTTTTCCTTTTGGTGCTATCAAAACATTATTCTTTAACGAAACGTCTTCCACTTTGTTATCATTAAGCCATCTATTTACTCCCAATGTATTTGCATTAGGTTCTTTTTCAAATTCTATTTTTAATTCGGATTCAGGTGATACAACAACAGGTTTAAGTTCTTGATGTTCAATAATACCTGGTGGAGAAATCATATCAACACACCTAGAGTTAATAAGTCCGTTCCAACAATATGAACCTTGTGCCACTTCTACTTTTTTACCTTCAACAGTTATGGTTGGTTTTGGTGGATTAGTATTAATTAATCCGATAATAAAGTAAATCCCCACTCCTAATAAAACTAACACTATTAAAGTAATCAAAGACTTTTTCATAAATTTCTCCTATATTTTTTTACACCCTTCTTCAACTCTACTCCCGTGTTAGTAAATGGATAAAATCATTTTATATTTGCCTTTTCATGCTGCTATCATAAATTTTCCACTTCAATAAAGGTCAACAAAAAGAGGTGTTAATCCTTCTTGGATCAACGCCCACCGTTACACCAATTCGCATATTGTGATCAATCGTCCCACAAGAAAAAAATTCTTTCGTTCATTTATTTTGCTTCAAATAGCAAGCGGCTTATTCCCCTACCAGACCGTCCTTATCAGCATCGTGCATATAGGGGTATAACCAATGATCACTCGTAATTGGCAGACTGAAACCTGCTGCCTTTGCTTCTTTAATCGTCACCTGTCCATTACCGTTTGTATCAACGTTAGAAATATCTCCGTTTGTGTTTGAACTAGTTGAAGCGGAAGGATTACTTCCTGTTAAACCGAGTGAGGCGTTTACTTCATCAGGGTTCACATTGTCAAATGTATCAACGATCTTGTTACCCATTAACGTATAGGTATACTGATAACTTGAAGGAATCTGCGTTTCCGTATTCGGATAGGTGATAATGGCTTCAAAATGAGTGGCTCCACCTGCTTTACGGATTGCGTCTTCCATGTAAGCTTGATCACCATGTCGGTTGAGCGTACTATCTTGTGGGGTAATATTATAAGCATTCGATACCGCTCCGAGAGAATCAGCAATGATATGTCCTTCATCTAAAAGTTCACTTTCGACACCAGGAACCTTTGCCTCATCAGCGTAGTATCTGCCAGACGATAATACCGGTTCGTTGGTGTCATCTTGCAGAATGATTTCGTCCGCAATGACACGTACAAGTTGCCCGTATTCATTCGTAAATGCCCAATATTCACGGTCCCCATAACCAATGTCAACGACAACATTAGGTTCACGTAATCCAGACAAATCACCACCATCCACTTCAATCCGTTTGTATCCTGAGAACATTTCATTATTTGGTTGTGGTAGTGGTTGTGTTTCCTCTAATGCGGGTTCATCAACAACCGGAGTATTCGTTTCTTTTTCTGTAATGGACACATCTTCTGCGTTGGTACAACCAACAATAAAGAGTGCCGTTAAAAGTAAGATGAAATAGTTCACTTTCATTTCCATTCTACGACTCTCCTATAATAGTTTCATATTATTTGCTCTAAAAATCTCGGAATGTCAACATAGATTAATGATTCATCTACGAATGCAAGAACTCATTTGTATATTTTAGTACAGTCGTACGAAGAATTCAAAACTAATAATTCCCACTACCATTTTAAGAAAGGGTCGGCAAAAAATCCGCCGTCCCCTTCTGTAACTCTTTTTACATTGCTTTATCTTCTAAACTATATCCCTCTTGCTAGGTAATCAGCTAGAATGGAAATATAACCTAATCTATTAAATGAATGGAGTTTTTACCATGTATAAACTATTAATTGTAGAGGATGATATGGTGATTGCCAGAACGGTCAGTCATCACCTTCAGTCGTGGGGATTTGAAGTCGAATACGTTTCGGATTTCCAAAATGTCATGACTCAATTCGTTTCTTTTGACCCGCAATTAGTTTTATTGGATATCTCCCTCCCCTTTGTGAATGGCTTTACGTTATGTAATGAGATTCGCAGAGTATCCAAGGTACCGATTATTTTTGTCTCTTCGGCTTCCGATAATATGAATATTGTCATGGCGATTAATATGGGCGGGGATGACTTTATTGCTAAACCATTCGACTTAACTATCCTGACTAGTAAAATACAAGCTTTACTTCGGCGAACCTATGATTTTACCGGTCAAACAAATTTGATCGAACATCGTGGAGCGATTCTGAACACCAGCGATGCCACACTGATCTTTAATGGTCAAAAAATAGACTTAACCAAAAATGAAATGAAAGTCTTGCATGTTTTACTAGAAAATAAGGGCAAAGCGGTTTCAAGAGACACCTTGATGACACGGTTGTGGGAAACAGACAGTTTTATTGATGACAATACCCTGACGGTGAATATCAATCGCCTCCGCAAAAAATTAGAAGCGATCGAGCTCAATGATTTTATTAAAACAAAGAAAGGACTCGGCTATTTGGTGGTTTAGGATGAAAAAGCAGACAGATAACGTCGTACTCCTCTATTTACATAAAAACTGGAAACCGTTCGCTCTGTTCAGCTTGTTTGTGGGATGCTTTACGGTTGTTTTTTCGCTTAGTCATCTCCCCCTTGACCCAATCCTCTATAGCATTCTTTTATGTTTATATAGCGGCCTCATCTTTTTTGTGATTGATTTTTTACGATTTAGGAAGAACTATGAAATTCTAAAGCAAGCACAAAAAACGATTATGGTGCATATGGACCAATTGCCTTCCCCAAAAAATGCAATTGAACGCCAATATCAAGAACTACTTAAAATTCTTACGGAAAATAAGAACGAATTGACCGTACAAGCTGATAATAAACAAAAGGAGACCGTTGATTATTTCACGCAATGGACCCATCAAATTAAAACACCGATTGCGGCCATTCGCCTGTTGCTTCAATCAGAACAAAGTGAACAAACTGCCGAGCTGGAGATGGAATTGGCTAAAATTGAACAATATGTAGAATTCGTCCTGCAATATCATCGCTTAGAAAATATGTCGAATGATTTAGTTTTAAAAAAGTATGAACTAGATGAAATTATCAAACAAGCAATCCGGAAAAATGCCAAAATGTTTATCCGAAAAAAAATCAGTCTAAACTTCTCGGAAGTAAATTATACCGTGCTAACTGATGAGAAATGGCTGCTTTTTGTGATGGAGCAAATTCTATCAAATGCATTGAAGTATACAAAAGAAGGTTCTATTTCTATCTATATGCAGGAAAAAGTATTGATTATTGAAGATACTGGTATTGGGATTCGGGCCGAGGATCTGCCACGGGTATTTGAAAAAGGATTTACCGGTTACAACGGCCGCGCCATGAAACAATCTACGGGGATTGGTTTGTACCTATGTAAACAAATAGTAAGCAAATTATCTCACAACATCACTATTGAATCAGAAATTGGAAAAGGAACAAAGGTCAGCATTGATCTGGAAACGAAGGAAATGGTGGTGGAATGATTCAATCTTACATTATTGTAAGTTTGCGGGCTGTTTTGTAAGGGAAAGCGATGTCTGCACGGCTTCTGCACTTGCTATACTGAACATGAAAATAAACAAAGGAACGGAGGAATTTTTCATGACATTACTAGATGTGAAAAATCTAAAAAAAATATATACAACCCGTTTTGGCGGTAATCATGTTCAGGCACTTACAGATGTCAGCTTTTCAGTGGAAGAGGGAGAATATGTTGCCATTATGGGCGAATCTGGTTCCGGTAAGACAACACTGCTAAATATCTTAGCCGCTCTTGACAAACCGACGAGCGGTGAGGTCCTGTTGAATAACCAAAATATCGTATCCATCCGCGAAAAGGAAATTTCTGCCTTTCGCAGGCAAAATCTCGGCTTTGTGTTTCAAGACTTTAACTTACTTGATACCTTTTCCTTACAGGACAACATCTTTTTACCGCTTGTACTATCCGGTACATCCTATCATGAAATGAATAACCGCTTAACACCGCTTGCCGAAAACTTAAGAATTAAGGATATTTTATCTAAATACCCGTATGAAGTTTCCGGCGGCCAAAAACAGCGGGCAGCAGTAGCTAGAGCGCTAATTACGAATCCAAAGCTTGTACTTGCAGATGAGCCTACCGGTGCACTTGATTCCCGTTCAGCGGATGATTTATTGAAAATTTTTTCGCAAATTAACCAATCAGGACAAACGATTTTAATGGTTACACATAGTACAAAGGCTGCCAGCCATGCCAGCCGAGTGCTATTCATCAAAGATGGTGCTGTGTTCCATCAAATATATAAAGGATCACTTTCCAATGAAGCTATGTATCAAAAAATTTCAGACACCTTGAATGTGATCGCAACCGGCGGTGGCAGAAAATGAGGAAGTTTTTCTACAGCAAGCTTGCGTTAACCAATATCACTAAGCACCGGAAAACATATATTCCTTATATTTTGACATGTATTTGTACGATCGCGATGTTTTACATGATGCATTTTATTTCTGGAAACCCGGGCCTGAAAAAAATGTCAGGTGGCGATTCACTAATCACCATCTTAAATTTAGGAAACAACGTCATTGGGATTTTTTCATTGATTTTCTTGTTTTATACGAACAGTTTTTTAATGAAACGGCGAAAAAAGGAATTTGGGCTATTTAACATTCTGGGAATGGAAAAAAAGCATATTGCCAAAGTCATTGTTTGGGAGACTTTTTTCGTCACCGTCAGTAGTATTGTGATTGGGTTAGTGAGCGGAATCGTGACCGGCAAGTTAATGTTCTTGCTGTTAAATAATATTCTTCAGTTTGATGTACCACTTACGTATTTTGTTTCAGTGAAATCCATCATTGTGACATTGGCACTTTTTCTTGGTATTTTTGGCCTCACAATGCTTAACAATTTAAGACAAATCCACCTGGCAAAACCGATTGAATTGCTGCGTGGCGGTCAGGTCGGAGAAAAAGAACCAAAAACAAAATGGCTTCTCGTTGTGATTGGTGTGGCAGCACTCGCATACGGATACTACATTGCACTTGTAACAGAATCGCCTCTTGCTGTACTGAATAAATTTTTCTTAGCTGTACTGCTCGTCATTATCGGGACATATGCTTTGTTTACAGCCGGCACCATCGCTGTGTTAAAACTATCGCGAAAAAACAAACGATTCTATTATCAAACCAAACATTTCATCAGTATTTCTGGCATGATTTATCGGATGAAACAAAATGCAGTCGGACTCGCCAATATTTGTATTCTTTCCACCATGGTATTGGTGATGTTGTCCACAACTGTATCACTTTATATTGGAATGGAAGATTTATTAAAAAATCGCTATCCAAAAGAAATAGATCTTTCAGCAACTAATATTTCTCCAGAGCAGGCACAAGTGCTAGAAAAAATGATTCAGGAAGAAGCAGTAAACTACCAAGTGGAACTAAAAGAACCCATATTTTATCGTTCTGCAGCATTTCCTTCAAAAAGACAAGGAAATCAATTCAAAACAGACAGCAACTCCATAGACTCAGTGGCGAGAATATCCATAGTTGAACTAATCCCACTCGATGTGTTCAATCAGTTAAAAAATCAATCGGCTACTCTTGAAGACAATGAAGTCCTAGTCTTTACTTATCGGGGTGAACCTGTTGAAGATACTCTTTCTATCTCAGGAAAGGAATTTCGAATTAAAGCACAGGTAAAAGATTTACCAATCAATGGCGATGCTGCTGCCATGTTGGCAGACAGTTATTTTGTGGTCGTAAAAGATGAGGAAACGATAAAATCTCTTTACCCTGCTAATGTAAACAGAACGATAGAATGGAAAGATTTATCCTTCTATTATGGCTTTGACACAGAAGGAAAACCTGAAAATAAAATCGCTCTAACGAATGCACTATCTCAAAAAATACAGGAAGCTAACATCCAAGGCTTTGCGGAAGGACGAGAGGCATCGAGAGAATCCTTCTTTTCTCTATACGGCGGTCTATTTTTCCTTGGACTGTTCCTAGGAGCATTATTCATTATGGCAACTGTCTTAATCATGTACTATAAGCAGATATCTGAAGGATATGACGACAAAGACCGATTTGCCATCATGCAAAAAGTAGGCTTAAGTAAAGATGAAATTAAGAAATCGATCAAGAGTCAAGTTCTGCTGGTTTTCTTTTTGCCACTGATCGCAGCCGTCGTACACATCGCCTTTGCCTTTAAAGTCATCACAAAACTTATGGCATTGCTAAATTTAACGAATGTGGGTCTCTTTGCCATCTGCACAGCCGCAACCATCCTTATATTTGCTCTATTCTATGCTTTGGTATATACGTTAACAGCAAGGGAATATTATAAGATTGTCAGTTAAAGGCATGCCCTAGATTGGGCATGTTTTTTTTGTAGTTGGCATTTATCTTTTCAACTATAAAAAATAGCTTTTAATCACCAAATGCAAATATTATCTCTGTTTCGCAAACTACTTCTCCATCAACTGTAGCTATGCCTTTGCCTTTTCCAATAGTACCTTTTAATCGGGTTATTTCAACCTCAAGACGGAGTTGGTCTCCTGGTTTTACTTGCTGTTTAAATCGGCATTTATCTATACCTGCTAAAAGCCCTAATCTTCCTTGGTTTCCTTCACTAGTTAACATTATGACTGCACTTACTTGGGCTAATGCCTCTAAAATTAATACGCCTGGCATAACTGGATAATTGGGGAAATGTCCGTTAAAAAAGTCCTCATTCACAGTCACATTTTTAATACCAACTGCTCTTTTTCCTTCTTCTAATTCCAAAATTCTATCCACTAAAAGAAATGGATAACGATGTCTAATAACTTCCTTAATTTTTTGAGTATCTAACATCATTAAAACCCCCATAACAATAATATTTGGAATAAATCTATGTATTGCTTTATTTTATCACTTGGTATTAGTAGTTGATACTAAAATAGTGAGCTACTTTAACTATACTGGTTCTTTAATTTAATTAGTAAAACGTTAGCTCAATAAAGAAAGGAGCCGCCACCAGGCAACCCCTTTGTTTACACTTGTATACAGTAGTTGTAGTTCAAGGATATGTTTTTAAGTGTTTATAACTGATTAGTTCACCATTTGTATTAATCACAACCTCATCTTCCCCATAACTGTTATGAGCACGATAATAAGGGTATACCTTCACCGTTATCTCATATAATCCACCAATTCCATACAACTGTTTTATTTTAAGGATTTCTGTGTCATAGGATGCCCAAGTAAGACCGAGTTCTTGTGCTTTTTTGTCGTTTTTATAAATTTCAGTAATTGCTCTATCTACTGGTTTTCTATTGCTACTTATAAGTGCCATTTTTAGCGTTTCACACAATTCCGTATCTGCTTCATTTACTGTTTTAGCCTTAACCCTTGTGTTATTAATCATTAAAAACATTCCAATCATAAGTATAACCGCAAGTTTTTTCGTAATAACCACCTCATTTTAGTTTCCTAAGAACTAAGATGGTTTATTCAATTAACCTGCTAAGTTAGTGTTTCCATCCTCTTTTTGTCATTTTATCTATTTTTCAGAATGGAAGCTGAGGTTTCGGCAATTATCCAGGTGTGGGAATTAACTGCCGAAATGGACTCTCGATTTTACCGCTCAATCAATTCCCGTTGCTTTTAGATCAGGCTGTAATATTTCGCAAGTAGGTTGACGAGGTTTAAGATTTTATTTTAAACCAGATTCCTTTAGAAAGTTGTATAATGGAATACGAGCTTAACTCAATTACGGAGGTTATGATGAAGTATTTTTTAAGGTTAAATACGCTTAGTGCCCTATACGCCTTAGCGTTGTTTATCGCCATCGAACTCATAATAAATGTTTCTCATATCAGCGAAGTGTATGGCTGGGAATGGGATAATGTTTACATTGCCATTGCTATTATTAATGTTATTGGACTTCTTCTATCGACCCTTATATTTATTAAACTAACAAAAAAATGGATGTTAGGCAGAAAAAACAGTTATTGGACACTTATTCTGTGGGTGCCTTATTTTATTGTTCTGCTCTATTTTTTCACTGTTATTGTGCCTCTTAATCCAGGAGTGACGCTGTTCCCTAGATTTAGCCTTTTGATTTTCGGGTCTTGCATTCTGTTTCCGGTTTACATAACTTTTATCAATCAATATGCTTTACCTATAAGGATGGATGACCCTGATACGCGCCTTTGAAAAACCGCTGATAAGAGCACGGAAACAGGCTGCTAATAAACAGGTAGAAACCTCTTTACTTGAGATTTCTACTTGTTTTTAGTTAGTGTAGATTTAACAAATATGGTCTTTCAACCCCGCCGGTTTCAGCATTTAGATAGGTCCGTCTGCTCTTTTCCCTTTCAAAAATTTGAACTAGGACATAATCCGCCGCAACCGTTGAATAGATAACACCCGTTGCCACTGATTTAACCTTTCCTCCTAAAATTTGCTCTGCCTTCTTTTCAAGTGAAGCTTGTGTTTGCTTAACCTGATAATTTTTCGAGAAGAACTCTTTAGATTGGAGTGCCGGTTGGGCTGATAAGCTGTAAAACTCTCCTGTTCCCGCATCCAATTCCAACACAAATGGTTCTCCTAATGGGAAGTACAGCTTATACTTTCCAACAAGAGGAGTGAATCGAAAACGATAGGTGTTCGGCTCTCCACCTAGCTCATCCTTTAGTTCAAAGGTGGCAGCCTCGCCGTATATTGCCTTAAGGATTTCTTCGGCTCTCACCTTGACAACTTCCTTATCCAAAGGCTTCTTTACATTTAACTGCTGCCCATAGTGATGTACAGATAATATCAATCCAGTATAGCCATCAATTTCTCCATCCATCTTGGTTTCTCCATCTTGAAGATCAAAACGATAAACCCCAAAATCTTCCCTTTTCAACTCGACCTTGCCGTCCTTGGCATTAAATGCTGTTCTTATGGTCTGCTTCAGTTCCTTCTCTTTTATCAACTCCATCTCTGAAGGGAGCTTGTGGTATTTGTTATAAAAAAAGGCGAGCTCATTAATTTTTCCGATTGGAGTCCCTATTCCTTCAATATCTAGGAATTCGAAATAAGAACTATAGCCATGATGAAATTCACTATATTCCTTTTGAACGTGTTTATATACCATGTTGGTATACTTTTGTAAAAGTTCAATTGCCTTTATGTCCGTTTCATCCTCAAGCCCCTGGCTTTTTCGCTCCCTCAAGGTCACCGCCATTTCATCAAGCTCCTGGCTATTTACAAGAAGAGGACCATTTCGTTTACGTTCAAACCACAGCAATTCGTCGTCTACATCGACGACATCTTCCGCTGCATAAGATAGAATGTCTCCGCTTGAATCGATTTCGTATAGATTTTGGGCTATTTTGTTAAGTGACTCGGCATATAAATAAACACCATTGAGAAGGTTGGCCACTTTTTCACGATTAGCAGCATACTGATTGATTCCTGAAACAATAATGACCGTTGCCAGAAGGGCGGCAATCACTTTCATTCTCCTCAACTTAAAGTGAAGCCGAATACGCCCATCCATTTCCTTCGACAATTTCTCTTCAGGAGGAGGCAGCTCCGAAAATCCCGTTCCACTTTTATATAGTTCACTGCACTTCGTACAGTGCTGTAAATGCTCTTCAACTGCTAGGCGGTTTTCCGGTCTTAATTCATTTTCTTCATACAAAGGATACAAATCCTCGACTAAGCTGCATTCTAGTTTCATTTCAATCCCCCTCCCCTTCAAGATAATATTTTTTAAACTTCTTTTTTGCGCGATGAATTCCCACCTTAATACTGCCTTCTGTCTGTGCTAGGATTTCAGCCATCTCGCTAAGCGAGAAACCCTGTTCCCGTAAAGCCAAAAGCGATTTTTCATGATCGGTCAACATTTGAAACGTTTGCCTTACCATCATTTCTGTTTCAATGTTCCGAGTTTTGCCGCTGGCTTGAAGCTCCGGCTCGGCATATGGAATTTCGTTCTTTTGGGAAAATTTCTTCGCCTCATTCAAATATGTATTGCGCGCGATTTTAAAAAGCCATGTCTTGAGGGAAGACTCGCCGCGAAACCGACTAAATCCCTTGAATGCCTTAATAAACGTATCATGCGTCAATTCCTCAGCCATCGTGTTGCTGTGGCACATATGGCGGAGATAGTTGTAAACCGAATCTTTATGTGCCTGATACATTTCTTCAAGCGGATCTGTCATGTCTCTCACCCCTCCCACTACTAATGACAAATGAAAACGTAAAAGGTTACAAAAAATTTTTACACTGTTCTAAATGTTTGTGATAAATTAAGTTTAACAATTACATTGCGGAGGTGCTGATAATCTTGGAGAACTTCTATATGTTTGTATTTATGTGTATTTTACTAATCCTTTTGCCTGGCCCTGATACAGCTATTGCTACAAAAAACACCCTCACCGTTGGCAGAACAGGCGGTTTCAAAACGATGTTTGGCACTTGTTGTGCATTACTAATCCACACATTGGCGGCGGTCGTTGGCCTTTCAGCGATTATTGTGAAGTCAGCTATTGTTTTTTCTATTTTCAAATACGTCGGTGCTGTGTATCTCGTGTATTTAGGTATCAAGACACTATGGGCACTCAGGAGCAAGAAAATTACGACTGAAATAAGTACTGAAAATAAATATGAAGGTAAATCTTGCTTTAAACAAGGTTTCCTTACCAATCTTCTAAATCCAAAGGTAGCAGTATTTTTCCTTACTTTCCTGCCGCAGTTCGTGGATTCCGGCAGCAATACCTTTTTTCCGTTTCTCACCATGGGAATCACGTATACCATCTTAACCGCAGTCTGGTTTTTGTTCTATATTTATCTGCTTAACCAGATAAGTGCTTTCATGAAAAGGCCTAGGACGCAAAGTGTTATGGAAGGAATTACTGGTACGATCCTGATAGCGTTCGGGGTCAAACTAGCGCTCGAGAAGGCTCACTAATAGAAAGGCAGTGGATCCATTTCCACTGCCTTTTTTTAACATTTACAAATCATTAATAGATTTCCATCGGGATCCTTGAAATTGAAATAATGGCCATGTTGAATTTCTGTTACGAGGTTAACACCTTTATTTTTCATAAAAGTAAATGCCTCTTCAATGTTTAAGGTATTGAAATGGAACACCGGTGTCTTAAATAGATTATCTTCGGAATAGATTTTGCTATCCAATACAATCCCCGCACCCTCCATGGGAATGACATAAAGATGGCCAAACTGTATTTCACTCGTTGCTTCGATTCCTAATAACTCACAATACCAATCTCTTGCCTTTTCTATGTCTTTTACCGGGATGAAAACCGTTCCGATTTGATTTAGGATAGGACTATTCATACAAAAACACCTCCAAAATTAGCTCCAAGTGGTATCTAATTTATCTGAATAAAACTTGATGGCTCTCTTGTAATGCAAGATCTGCTCGTCCGATGTTGTCTCAATTAAGCACGTAAGCAGAATCTCCATTGCCTCATTATGCTGTTTTAAATTATACAGCGCCATGGAATAGAATACTTGTAGTGCCCGATTGTTCGGAAATTGCGCAATTCCTTTTTGAAAAACTGCTTTTGACTTTTCATATTCCCCTAGCGCACGATAGGAACTCCCTAGACCAAGCAGCGCTCCCTCTAGGTCGTTTCCAGACAACCCTAACTGTATTGCCCTTTCATAAAAAGGTATCGCTTCGGTTTCCATGCCTAATAAATCATAACTCCAAGCACACTGGTAGTGGACGAACGGATCTTCCGGGAACTCTTTCACCAATTTTATTAACAGGTCATTCGATTCCTGATTTTTCCCCTCGTGCCGTAACTCTATTGCTCGATTTACTTGTTGTTCCAATGGCCTTACCCCCTATCTCTGTTATCTGTTTTTTCCCGGACAAATTCAATAACCTCGCCATTCGGCTGGATTTTTATCCCCGTTAAATACCCGGAATACGCTGCACCGGTATCAATATTCCACGAATGACTATGTACATCATACTTCGGCTCATCACATGGCGTGTGGCCAATAATTTGCAGCTTCTGAATATTTTTCAAAGGACTCCGATTCCATAGAACCCCGCAGGAATCCTCTTCGTCAAATGGGTTTTTTGTTTGTGCAGAAATCCCCGCATGACTTACAAACAGATGGGCATTTTCGTAACAGAGAGGCAGCTGTTTCATCCAGTTGACATCGCTCATGCAATCCCGCTCTTCCGCCTCATACTGCCGTAATGTTTCCTCCCCGCACTGCCTCAGCCAATTGTGATTCGGCTGGTTCGTAAAGTGACCAATCATCTCGAACTCATGGTTCCCTTTTAAAAAATAAACCTGGGTAGGAAACTCATCACGTAACTGCCTAGCAAACTGAACCATCTTCGGCGAATAATTGCCTCTGTCAATTAAATCACCGAGCTGTATCAAAATTTCATTTTCTTTATCCCAATACTTCGTAAGCATCGTAACAAACGTATAATAGCAGCCGTGCACATCCCCAATTACAAAGTAATTCATTGATGGTTCTCCCTTCTCGGCATATAGGCTGCCGGATTTAGCTCCTCACTTTCAATCACAATCGCCGTTAACCCTGTGTCTGTTTTGGTTTCGTGCCATTCATCTTTTTCCCAAAAAACCGCGTCCCCGGACTGCACTTTGAAATATTCATCACGCTGGGTGCTGACAAACCCCTCTCCGCTCACCACTAGTAGAAGCTGAGGAATGACCGCTTGATGATAGCCAATTACCCCTTTTTCCTCTAGGTGCATACATCCTATGTGTGCACCCTTAGTCGTCTGAAGAATACGCGACATAATAAAATCCGACTGAAATGCTGAAATCTTCTTCCCAGCTTCCTTTGAAAAATTAAAAACTTCCATGAAGCACCTCCAAAAACATAGATTATAAGTATTCAAGATGAAATTTGATAATCCTCTTAGGTTTGTAAAAAAGTAGTATACTCGATAGACAGAAGTGGAATAAAAAGGTATTACAAAGTAGTGCTGCTGCCTGTCTTTTTCAGTGTTGAGGTTGGGTGAGTGAGATTTGTTAGGCAGGTAAACATGACAAATGTGCAGGTAAAATGGATTCTATGCAGGTAAGCAGATATGTTTTGCAGGTACGGTACATTTTTTGGCAGGTAAAGGATTTTTGTTAAAATAGGTAATTAAAAAAACGGCACCTGAATCCAGAATCTACGATTAATTTAGCGTTGAATTTCCATATATAAGGAATTTAAATACCTGTGCCTGGCTTTTTCAGGGTTGAGATGGGGCGGCTGAATTTGTTAGGCAGGTAAACATGGCAATTATGCAGGTAAAATGGATTCTAGGCAGGTAAGCGGATAAGATTCGCAGGTAAGCTATTCATTTTGGCAGGTAGAGAATTTTTACTAAAAAAAGGTAATCAAAGAACTGCACTTATTCCGGAACCTACGATTAATTCACGAGCACATTTCCCATATATAGGAAATCAAAATACCTGAGCCATGCCACTGCCTGGCTTTTTCAGGGGTGAGGTTGGGCGGCTTAATTTGTTAGGCAGGTAAACATGACAAATATGCAGGTAAAATGGATTCTATGCAGGTTAGCGGATAAGATTCGCAGGTAAGCTATTCATTTTGGCAGGTAGAGGATTTTTACTTGAAAAAGGTAACCAAAGAACTGCACTTATTCCGGAACCTACGATTACACGCATTTCCTATATATAGGAAATCAAAATACCTGAGCCATGCCGCACCCTGGCTGTTTTAGTCTTGAGTTTTGGCGGGCTTAATTTGTTAGGCAGGTAAACATAGCAAAAATGCAGGTAAAATGGATTCTGTGCAGGTAAGCAGATAAAATTCGCAGGTACGCAACACATTTTGGCAGGTAGCAATATTTTACAAAAAGTATGGACTTTAATCTGCACATAAAAAAACACCGAATCCGCTTCTTACCGCGAATCCGGTGTTTCCACATATCTTAAGCTGCCTGCTCCAACATAGAAATATTAGTCTTATTTTTTTTAAAACGAATGGCCATATAAGTGAACGTCACACCCATAAAACCTGCCATGTACGCAAGCAAGATCGCGTTATTGTGCCACATATAAGCAAAGTCCCCGCTTGAAATCACAGCTTTAAACGCCTGAACAGTGTACGTCATTGGGAAGAACGCGTTAAATGGCTGCAGTGCCTCCGGAATTAACGCAAGTGGGAAGGTTCCCGCGCTTGTCGTTAATTGCATGATCAAGATGAGAATCGCAATAAAGCGACCAACATCCGCAAGCGTTGTGACTAACATCTGAATCAACGTCACAAACACCATGCTTGTGATAATCGTTGTCAAAATAAACAACGGCAAGTTTTGCACCTCAATTCCCAATCCAACGAGTAACACAAAATCGACTAATAGTGCTTGGAGCACACCGATAATGGTGATGACGCCTAATTTACCGAAAAACCATTGCGAAGCGGATGCCGGTTTGACGGCAGGTTCTCTTAGTCCAAAAACGATTGAGATAATGAGTGCACCTACAAAAAGTCCGAGTGAGACAAAATATGGTGCAAAGCCGGTACCGTAGTTTGGCACGGTGTTAATCTCATTTTTATCAACCTTAACTGGCTCGCCCATCATATCATAGGTATCATCGTCTGCATGGACACTGTTTGCCGCTTCCGCCCCCTGTGATAGCTTCTCGTTTAATTCGGAGGTGCCATCCTGAAGTTTTTCTGTGCCTGCTTGTAACTCAGCGGAACCTTCCGCAAGCTTGCCAGTACCTTCTGTTATTTTACCTGCACCAGCAGACAACTCACCCATCCCTGCTGTCAGTTGGTTGGCGCCTGCATTAAGCGCGGTTGACCCTGAATAAATCTGATGGATACCCTGTTGCAATTTCACCTGATTCGCATTGATCTCACCGATTCCGCCAATCAGTTGATCAAAGACTGGGTCCGTTTGCTGCTTCAGTTTTGTTTCTAAACCGTCAGTCGCTCCAAGTAATTGACCATTTACCTGAGTTTTAAATTGCGTGAAGCCTTGATGTAAACCAGGGGTAATCGCTTGTGCAACCTGCTGTTGAACTTCTGCCTTGCTTGGTGCAGTTTGCTGCGCCATAATTTCGGTTACGGTTTCTGCCGGAACACCATTAGCGATTAACGCCGCGGCAAGCTCCTGCATTTTTGCGGTTTGCTGTGCAATCATTTGGTCCGCAATCTGCGCCGACAATCCTGCACCAAGCTGATTTTCGAATTGATTAATACCTCCGTTTAATTTTCCCGTACTTCCCGCTAACTGTGAGTTGATTTCAGCCGCAATTCCAGCCGGCAGTTCTTTTTTGATCTGCTCTGCCCCCGCTTGTGCTTTTTCGGTGCCTGTCACCAATTGCGGCAGCTTTTCATCTACCTCTTTTAAACCTTGTTGAATAGCCATAGTCCCTTGGGCGACTTCTTTTGATCCAGTCGCAGCGCTGTTCATACCTTCCTCAAATTCAATGGATTTGCTTGCTAAGGTTTGAAGGTTTTCTTTGATTTGTCCGGCTCCCTCGTTAAGTTTTACCGAACCTTCGTTAAGCTGGCCAGCTCCCTCACTTGCTTGGGCTAACCCATCGCCCATTTCTGTTACTTTTTCAAAAATGCTTTCGGAGTAAGTGGCGACAATCTGCTTTGAAATTTCTGCTTTAATTTCCTTCATCGCAGTTTCGCCAATTTGTGCTGATAGGAAGTTTGCTCCCTCATTCGGTACATATTTGATTTGGAGCTTTTCCGGTTGATCCTCTAGCAGCGTTGTCGCATTTTTTGAAAAATCACTAGGAATCTCAACGAGAATATAATACTTTTGATCCTCTAAGCCTTTGTAGCCCTTCTCCTTGTCTACGATATCGAAGTCAAAGGTGTTACTTTTCTTCAAATTTTTGACCAGGTCGTCGCCAATCTCAAGCCTCTCTCCGGCCAGTTCTGCGCCCTTATCCTGATTGACGATCGCCACAGGCAGGTCACCTAAATATTTATACGGATCCCAAAACGCCCATAAAAACATTCCCGCATATAAAACTGGAATAAAGAGGATGGCGATAATCGGGATTAATACTTTTCGATTGGTAAAGATACTTTTTAATTCTGCTTTAAGTCCTTTCATGATGTTTACCTCCTGACTATTTTATTCATTTAGTCATTTTTGTTTGAAAAATAATGACCGTTTTGTTCAAATGGTCAATTTGTTGCAAAATAAAAGACTCATGTTAACAAGCCTTTTAGTAAGTAAAGTTCAAAGAGCTTAGCGATTTCTTCTTTTTTTAAAGGCGGATGGTTTCTTTGCCATTCATTCACCAAAGAGAAGTACATCTTCAACATCACAAAGGCTGTAATCTCAGTGTCGCAGGCTTTAATTTCACCCTTATCAATTGCTTTTTGGATAATCGCCTTTATATATTGAATGATCGATTGCTCCACTCGCTGCATCGCGTCTACCACCGTTTGCGTCCCCATATCCCGTTCTTCTTGAATCAGTTTTATAGTCAATTGATGCGATTCCCGAAACTCATGAATCCGGGCTAACACATTGTTCACATTTTCAAGGATAGATGCCGATTCATTCAGAGCACTCTCCACTTCGAACCGGATGTCAGCAATTAGCGAATTGATAATTTCATCGAATAACTCTTCTTTCGTTTTAAAAAAGGTGTAGATTGTTCCTTTCCCCACATTGGCTAACTTCGCAACCTGATCCATCGTCGTTGCCTTGTACCCATACAAAGAAAAAGACTTCGCTGCTGCCTCGAGTATCAATTTCTTTCGATCAATCACTGCCAAACTCTTCACCTCCAAAACTGACTAAAATACCAATTTGGTCATTTGTACGAAAAGTAATATATCATATCAATTTTAGAAATGCAACACGTGCAGATTTTGTCAAACGCTTTTATGGAACCAAATACGATTTACTGACGTCTAATTGAGTAGAGATAAAAGGAAATAACTGGGGGATCACTTCGATGAAAAGGCTGTTAATTGCTTTGTTTATTGCGCTTGTTTTGTTTTGTGCTACAGGGGGGTTGGAACGGTTTGCTACTGACGGAGAAACACAGGAACCTGAAGTTACTCAAAATATAGAAAGCTTATAGAAAATAGTCCAGTCCTAGCGCTGCTGGGGCTGGTTTTTACGCGCCTGCCGTGACCACTTTTCTAATTTGGACATACCTTGTAATGGTGAGAATGATGGGATTACGATAGATGATGGTGATTTCAGCATACTGCAGCCAGAACAACTTGAGTACGTGTGGATCGATTTGAGCGTGACAGCAACAACGTGCAATTGAGCTTGAGCAGCTCCAACACGGTTTCAAAGATTGAACCAGAGACTGCGTACTATCGAACGTGATTGTTCGGGGAACTAGATCCTGTCCATGATGAATCATGTAATGATTAATTACTCGGCCATATGCATTTTGGCTGCCCTTTTTTGACGGTATATTGTTTTTTCAAGAAAGTTTCCTATGAATCCAAGTACTAGTCCAAAAAAGAGTCCACTAAAAACAGGCATATCCAAAATGCTAAAGAATTTAACTTGATTCAAAAACGCAAATTCATGCCAAAACAGCCCGCAATCCATGCCCATCACTAAACCAATAAAGAAACCAGTATAGTAGGTCCTTTTTTTCGACTCACTATTCAATGTTCGGCCATTATGGGCCTTGGCTGCATTAAACGCCTGCCAAATTGAAAAGGCATAAAGTGATGGGTAAAACATCGCCCAGCGGTAGTCTATCACACTGTGGGCCTGAGCGAAATCTCCAGTAAAAGAATGGACAAGTGCCAGATTTAAGTTGGAGTATAAATTGATGAGGAACTCAAAGCCGATCAATGCAAAGCCGATAATATAATCCTTATTATAAAACTGCCCAAAACCCGGCAAAACCATTGACCATACCGCTGCTGCATATGGGGATTTATACTCAGTTCTCTGCCTCATTGTGCCATCCTCCCTTACTCATATATTATCTTTTAAACCTTTAGTTTTGGGAGTGTTTCAAAAAGTTTCATAAAATTTGGGAATATAGTTATATCGGAATAATGACCAACCAGGCAGTTAGAACTAAATTTATTTTTTATGTATAAGAGAATGATAGATTGGTAAAAATAATGGTAGAAAGTAATCTTAAGGGGGAACGAAATTATGAACGAATCTAAATTACTATTATCACAGTTTGCTAATGAGGAAGGCTTTGAGCTAAGTAACTATTTAACTCACTTGTTCGAATATGTCTCCATTCAACTGGAGCAGAATCCAGCTTGCACCACTGAAGTTGAAAATACCTAAGCCCAGGCACCGCTAAATGCCTGGACTTTTTTTGTTTACGGGCGAATCAAGTTTTGGCACATACACTAGGATCTTTTTTTAAAAAATAGGGGTCTTAAATAGAAATCCTCTTTTATTTCCTCTAACGTTCCATTTTTGGGTATAATATAGGAATATGGATTTTTCTAAAAAAGGGGGTCGTGGCTTTGGAGGCAACGACTGCTAATGAACGGATTGAACTTCTGGCAGAAGAAATTAAAGATTTGCTCCATCCGCATGCGGCCGATGATGTGAAGCTTGTTCAAAAGGGCTTAATGCTGTACCGGCAAGGGATGGTTAAGCAATTACAAATATGGAATGCTCAAATTACAGCGATGGTACAGGACGTGGCGCCGTGCCATGTGAAACTGAATTTTTCACATTTGTCGTTAAACAGCTGTACTTGTCCTCACGAGGGCCTGTGCCGCCATCAGATGGCTGTATTTTTTGCTGCTTATTCCCGGGTCGGCAGTGTTGCGGATTGGGTTGCGGAATGGCGGGAACCAATGAAAGAGAAGAGTGACATTGCGAGCTGGGGGCTTCAAAAGGCTAAGGATTTGATCAAGGCAAATGGTGTGATGAAGCCTGATTACGATCGCTGGGTAGAGTCCTTCGAAGTCAGCTTCGACACGATTCTCAATTCCAAGAAATATTCTAGCCCTTTTATTATTGCGGAGCTGTTCAATATTTATGAGCGGCGGATTAAAGCGAGTGCTCCCGTGGAACAGGAATGGCGCTTGCTTTATGAAATGGTCGGGATTGTCGTTTCCTTTAAGAAGCTTGCGGCGTTAACCGTGCAATCAGGATTTGCGGAGGATGTTGTAAGACGCGCCTACCTCTCTGTGTTCCATAATTTAATTGAGGACGCCGATGAGCTTGTTTTGAAAATTGGTGTTCAATCGCTGCCGTTTGATTTTGACGCCTTTATTTTAAAATTAAAGGACGAAGTGTTTGAGTTGTTGACTGTTGCGAGCGAACTGGAGCAGGAACGCATTTATCTCTATCGGCTACTCTGGACCAACCTTTTTAAGAAAAAGGAATGGCGTGACCAGGAAATCATACTGATTAACGACCGGATGAAGTCTTTGAAGGATTGGGAGAATCCTAATCCGCTGTTAGTTGCTGGGATTCATATCAGTATTTTGCAGCAAAAGGATGAACTGGCGTTAGACTTGATTAATAAAATGGATGATAAAGTGATCACTCCCTATATGCTTCATTGGATTGAACTATTGTCACAGCAAAAAGCTTGGAAACGGGTGGGACCGCTAAATGAGCTGTTTATTTCTAAGCTTAAAGGCTATTTAGATTTTCTGAGAACCTATCATTCCTGTGCGTCTTTTACCCGCTCTGCACTTAAGGCAATTTCTCCTTACGTTTCGGAGAACGGGAAAGTTGAATTATATGAGCGTGCGATGCTCTCGACTTTGCCATACAGCTATACGGAATATGAGCATTCACTGTTTGAACGGAAGCAGTACGATAAATGGGGTGACCTACAGGCGTTTATGGGCTGGAATTTTCACGATCTGCCACGAGAGCGGGTTAAGGTGATTGAAAAGGAAAAACCGGAAGTGCTGCTCGGCATGCTGCACCAATCCGCCCTGAACGAAATCAATCAAAAAAACCGTTCCAGCTACAAAGCAGCCGTCCGGCACCTAAAAAAGCTGCGAACCCTATACAAAAAAATCAAACGCCTCGACGACTGGCACTACTACCTCGACAACCTAATGGAAAAAACCAAAAGACTCCGCGCCTTCCACGAAGAATGCAAACGGAGCAAACTTATTGAGGAATAGCGGGTTGGTGGCGGGTGTGGCGGTGCCTGTCACCGGTCGTGGATAGTGTCTTTCTGTGGTGACAGGCACCGCTCGTGGACAGTGTCCACCTCAGGCGGACAGTTGTGATATGTTGTCGGGCTCTTATAAGGTTTTGTACATTTTTTGCGGTGTTTTGTACATTTTCTCTGGCCTTTTGGATATTTTTCGGATACTTTTGTACATTTTTTAGGGGCTTTGTACTTTTAGACATTATTTGGAAATCAAACACCCCAAAAATAACAGCCCCACCCTAGTAAAAGGAGTAAACTTACGATGCTGAAAACTAGATTTATTAAGCTTCTGACAATTAAATTGGATAATGCCCGTTATCTCCTTGCTGCTGAGGATGAGCACGGGTATGGATTACCGCCTTCTGAGTGGAAGAATGTGCTGTTCAGCCGCCATGATGAGAGCTTTTTTGGCACGCTTTTGGAAACGGAGTCAGTTGATGGCATCGAGGGTGTGGTCGTGACCGGCTGGCACCTGGTTTCTCTTTTTGCAAAGGAGTCTTTCAACCGGTTTATCCACTGGGATTGGAGTGAACAATCTGAAATCTGTTTAGCTGCCGCCCACTCTCTCCATGAGGGGATCCTTGAGAAAGACTGGCTGCCCGACTTTTCCGTTTGGGAGCAGGGTGAATTCCGCTGGAAGCTTCCTGTCCGGGTAGAAGATGAGTTCGACCCTTCTTTTTGGGACCAGGAAGTGGACCCTCAGGATGAAACGTCTGAAACGGTACAGAAATTTATCTCTGATTTATACGACCATGCCTTGGATTCGTATTTAACGCGAAATGCTTCTATGAAGGAGTTATTTGGACCGAAGCTTGCGTTGCTGAGGAAACAAGGAATTTCGGGTGCCGAACTGGCACGCTATTTTGATGAAGATTCCTGGCTTGAATGGGTCGGAATCAAGGAGAGCGACACCCCTTTCACAATTGGATTAAGGTTAGAGGAACCACTGGATGGAGAAGGACCTTGGAACCTGGGTGTCTTTTTGCGCGGTAAAAAAAATGTCGATGATGTTTATGACTTGGAGGCAAAGATTCCTGCTCGGTGGAAGCCGTTTTTGGAAAGGGTTGACCGTGAGCAAGAGCGCTGGGCTAGGTTAATTCCGTGGCTGAGTGAGGACGGAGTAACATTAAAATCAGGACTCTCTGAGGAAGAAGCATGGATGTTTTTGACTGAGGCGAGTGAAACCCTCGTTGCTTTGGACGTGGAGATCCTCCTCCCTTCTTGGTGGCAGGCAATGAAGAATGCCAATCTAAAGGTGAAGGCGTCATTAAAGGGTTCCTCCAGCCATCGTCCATCTTTTGTGGGGCTGCAGGCGATGCTTGATTTCAACTGGCGTTTTTCCATGAATGGTGTCGACCTGTCCGAGGATGAATTTAGTCAGCTTGTCGAAGAAAAACGTCGACTCGTGTTTATTCGCGGACGTTGGGTGAAGCTTGATCCAGGCTTTATTCGACAAATTCAGGATTTAATGAAGCGCGCTGAGAAGGAAGGCCTGCATGTTAGGGATTTGCTTGAGCAGGAACTGGTAGAGACAGCTCCTACCGAAGATGAGCTCGAAAATCCAAAAGCCTTCGCAAAGATACAAATCGAATTAAACAGCCAATGGAAAAAAATGATTAAGCAGCTATCTGAAGCACATGAGATACCGCTGGAAGAAGTTCCAGCAGGGCTTCAAGGTGAGCTCCGCCCTTACCAGCAGCTGGGTATGAGCTGGCTCTGGTTCCTGCGTCAATACGGATTTGGCGCCGTTCTGGCCGACGACATGGGACTTGGGAAAACCGTGCAATTAATCTCGTATCTATTGAAAGTAAAAGAAGAAACACATGAAATGGTGACAGGCACCGAGGATGGAAAAGATTCTAAAGGCAGCACAACTGAAAAAATCCCAGTTAAAACTGCTTTAATTATCTGCCCAACTTCCGTTCTTGGTAACTGGCAGAAGGAGCTTGAGCGCTTTTCCCCTGAGATGAATGTATATTTGCATTATGGTTCGAACCGCTTGAAAGAAGAGGCTTTTAAGGAAAAAATCAAAGATGCCGATGTGGTGCTGACTTCGTATGGATTAAGCCATATGGACTCTGAGGAGTTTGAGTCCATCCTATGGAGTTCGATTTCCATTGATGAGGCACAAAATATTAAAAATGCAGGGACGAAGCAGTCGCGGGCAGTACGAAGACTCCGCGGCGGCCATCACATCGCCTTGACTGGTACTCCGATGGAAAATCGTTTATCCGAGTTGTGGTCAATTTTTGATTTTACCAATCATGGCTATCTTGGCAGTTTGGGGCAATTCCAGAAGAAATTCGTGATTCCAATCGAGAAGGATGAGAAAAAGGAAAAGGTCAATGAACTGCAATCTTTAATCCGTCCATTCCTGATGAGAAGGACAAAAAAGGATGAAGAAGTGGCACTCAATCTTCCTGACAAACAGGAGCAAAAAGAGTATTGTCCGCTTACAACGGAGCAGGCTTCGTTGTATGAGCAGCTGGTCCGAGATACGTTTGCTGAGATTGAAAAGCTGTCAGGTTTCGAGCGCAAGGGATTGATACTACAGATGCTTAGCAGGCTGAAACAGCTTTGCAATCACCCTGCTCTTTATCTGAAAGAAAGATCCGCTGATAGGCTGCTTCTAGAGCGTTCCAATAAATTGGAGAAGCTTGTCGACCTGGTTGACGCTGTTTTAGACTCTGGCGAAAGCTGTCTCATTTTCACGCAATATATCGAAATGGGTGAAATGATTCGTTCGACAATTAAGAAGAAGTTTGGGGTTGAGGTGCCGTTCCTAAACGGAAGTGTACCAAAAACGCAGCGTGATGCCATGATTGAGCGGTTCCAAAATCAGGAGTTCCCCGTGTTCTTGCTTTCCTTGAAAGCAGGAGGAACAGGTCTCAACTTGACGGCAGCCAACCACGTTATCCACTACGATCGCTGGTGGAATCCAGCAGTCGAAAACCAGGCAACAGACAGAGCGTACCGTATCGGCCAATCCCGGTTCGTACACGTTCACAAACTCATCTGTACCGGTACACTTGAGGAAAAAATCGACGCCATGCTCGAGAAAAAGCAGCACCTAAACGACCAAATCATCCAAAGCGAAAACTGGATCACCGAACTCTCCACAGACGAACTCAAAGACTTGGTGTATTTGGGATAAGTGCTTGGCCCTCATGAAACGTTCATAAAGCCCGAAAAAGGAATCGGCAAAGAAAATGGGCCTCATGGAATGTTCATAAGGCCCAAAAGTAAGAATCAGCATATGAAATAGCTTCATGAAACTGCTCATTAAACCAATTTGGAACAATTTGTCTAAATATACAATGATGTATATTTGGTGCCTGTCACCCATCTGTAAACCCAAACCAGTCTCCGGACTGGTTTTTGTTATGTTTGAGACCCTAATAATACGGGTATAAAAAAAGAGATCCCACATCTATTTAGGATGTAAGATCTCTATTATGATTTGCTAATTTAAGATGACAATTTTCACAGTCTTTCTGCCCCATGCGAATGCACGCGCATTGTCTGGCATTACTACATCAATTTTATGACCTTTGATGGCACCGCCGGTATCACCAGCAATCGCTACACCATAGCCTTCTACCCATACTTTAGATCCCAATGGAATAACAGTAGGATCTACCGCAATTAATTTGATATTTGGATTTTCTTTAATATTGTAGCCCATGTAAGTAGTAGTTCCTGATGATTGCCAGCTGTAAGCGGTTGCGGTCACATACATTTCTTTACCTTTTGTATCAGCAGGTGCTGGTGTTGCTGCTGGTGCAGGAGCGTTAGCTGCTGCAATTGCCCGTGCTGCGGCTTGTTCTTGGCGAACTTTCTCTTGCGCCGCTGCCAGCTGTGCTTGAATTCCTGCCATTTCTTGATTCACTTGACTATATTTTTGTTGCATAACCGTTAAGGATTCTTGTCTCTTTTGTAAATTAAGATCAAGTTCAGCTTGTTGTTTGGCAAGGTTTTCTTGCTCGACAGCGAGCTGTTCCTCTTGCTCAGCAATTACTTTAACATTCTCTTCGATTTGTTTAAGGTCGTTTTCTTGATCCTTAATAATATCATTATCTGCATTAAACAGAGTAGTTACAGCGCTCGCGCGTTGAATCAGGTCTGCCACACTTTTTGATTCTAGAATGACATTGATGGCCACATTCAGCTTTTCATCCTCTTGTAAAGCCACTAACCTGCTTTTCATCACATCTTTGCGGTTATGGATTTTATCCTCAAGGAAGACAATTTCCTCTTTTTTCTGTTCAATCAATTGGCGTGTTGCATCAATTCTCTTCTGAGTTTCTGCTAAGGCTTCTCTATTTTGTGTAATATATGTTTGCAATTCTTCCATTTCTTTGTTGAGCTTCACAATTTCATTATTAATAGAGTTCTTTTCATTTGCCTTTTGTTCAAGCTCTTGTTGCACATTATGTAGTGCTTCTTTACTTGATTGTGCATGTGCCACAACGGTACCTGACACCAATATTACGCATGTTAGAAACATGAAAATCATACGCCTTACAAGTTGCATACGGTTTTCCCCCTTCTCTATTAATCTATTTATACCATGACAATGTACCAGTTATATTACAAAAATATTAAAACTCTATCACAAATTGTCATATAACAGTGGAAAACAATGTGAACAGATGAAAAATATGGGTGATTGGTGCGGTGCCTGTCACCACTCGTGGACATTTTGGCCATTTTGTCCACGTGGGGTGGACAGTAGGTGTTTACAGGTGATATTTACGCTCTTGGATGGTGTGGATTATATGGTTTTTGCACGCGCATGGAGGGGGAAATGGGGGTCTTTTTGTCTATATTGTGAAACAGTTGATTTATGTTTCGTCATGAATCCCTTTTTGAAAGCAAAAAAGGGCTCGGAATTACTCCGTTCCCCTTTATTGTGTGTTTTTTGTCATCTCTTTGTTACATTAGCTATAAATTTCAACAGGTCCAGTTAAAATTAGACTTCCACTATTTCATAGGCATACAAATCTCTTGGTTGTGCTTTTTCTCTTAATCTGATGCGATTCCTACCTGAGACCATGATGAAGGCGACTTTGTTATCATCTATAATGGCGAAGTTAGTAAAAATATCATAGGCGTCTTTCTCTGAAAGCGGTCTTTCTCCTTCGATCAGCTGCAAGGATTGCCGATAACAGTTAAATTGGGACTTATTTTCACGGATGTGGATAGTAACACTTGATTGATGAAGAGGGATAGAATGGTAAGACAAATGTGAAGATGGATTTTTTGAGAGAAGTAAGGCATCGTAAAAATCTGGTTTTCCTTTAATATGCATTTCCATCTGACTCGGTCGTTCCCCTATAAAGATTAATGAGTTTGGCATATATTTTTATTTCCCCCCATGAGACAAATATTTACATCAACACTTATTATTCGACAATAATTTTTATACTCCTTTTTTTCTTGATTTAAATAATAAGTCTTTTATAAAGTGCATTGTGCACTGGTGTAATCATCATTATATCAGTGAAAAGTTAATCGGAATAAAGGCTTTTAGGGCAAAAATCACCACATTTTACTTATTTTCCTAGGATGTTGTGTGAAATTTGGAGTTAATAAAAAAAGCGGAACTTGGGAAGAGAATGATGATGATTTAATAAGTCCGGGTTACCATACTCTTCTACCATTGCTTAATAAAGGGGAAAATATATCTGGTTTGTCTAAGGATACTGGTTTGAGTAAGTAAAAATATTTATAATGACATCATATCTAGCTCGTTATAATTTAATTTGCTCGATTATATTGAATTATTAGAGTATAAAAAAGATGTAAAATATATCATGAGAGATAAAGTAAAGAGAGGCAAAAAGCCTCTCTTTACTTTGTCTCTATAAAAAGAATATATTTCCCATCTCCTACTACCCTGCTCCGTTAGTGAAAGAGCGTCTCCGGTTCTTGTAGAAACACCCCCTATAATTTAAGTGCATTGTTTCACAAATTTGAGTATAGTAAAAGCGATGCTTTTAAAGTATCGCCTTTACCTCATCCTAGACACCAAGGTACATTTCAGTGATGGGCATGACTTTTTTAATATAGTCCTCCGCGGTTAGTGTGCTATTGGCTTGCCAATCTAACATTGCCCCATAAACTGCCCAACTTAACATGACAGCTGTCATTCTTAAAGACTCCTCATTTCCGAGGTAGTTTTGTTTTAATAACCTCTTATACAATATATCTTGTAACTCTTTTTTCATGACAGCTTCAATTGTGGATGATAATTGTTGGAAATTTCTATTACATTTTGTTTCTAAAGTTTCTAGATATCTTGTCATCGATAAAAATATTTTAATAATCAATGCCTCGTTCAGTACATCTTCCTCATCAATTTGGCTAAGGACATTCACCATTAAATCTTCTTTTATTAGCTTTTCCCTTAAGTCATACTTATCCATAAAGTGATAATAAAATGTCGCCCGATTAACTGTTGCTTCCTTTGTAATATCTAAAATTTTAATATCTTTAAATTCCTTTTTCTTCGAAACCTCCAAAAATGAATCCATAATTAATTTTCGTGTCCGCATAACACGGGGATCTAGTCTTGTCTCAGCCATAAGATATACCCCATTTCTACTTGTTTTTTAGACTATTCCTTAATAATGTCGTATTTACGATAAAACATAGAAAGTATTGATTGTGAGTAATATGTCCTGAGCTTATAATCACATTATACAACAATCGTTGTATAGACAAAAGGTATTGGTTAACAAACTGAACCCACCAAATATTAGCATAAATATTAACAAGAATGGGGAGCAACTAATTTGTTAACTAAAACTCATTTTGCCTACTTAAATAATAAAACAATATAAAAATTGGAGGAATTTAGGATGAATGATTTAACAGGAAAAGTAGCCCTTATCACTGGAGCTTCACAAGGAATTGGTGCAGGAATTGCCAAAACGATGGCCAAGGCAGGAGCAAAGGTAATTGTTAACCACTTGGATTCTCCAGTAGAAGCACAAAAGGTAGTAAATGATATAAATAACGCTGGGGGACAAGCTATTCATATTCATGCGGATGTGACCAGAGCTGATGAAATCAGAGCAATGTTTGATGAGGCAGAGAAGAACTTTGGACTTGTTGATGTTATCGTAAACAATGCTGGTGTCTATGAGTTTAGTAAAGTAGAGGACCTCACGACAGAAAAAATTCGCTTCCAATTCGATGTAAACGTAACAGGGCTATTACTAGTTATTGGGGAAGCTGTACGACGTTTGGGCAATCATGGTGGCAGCATTGTGAATATTGGTTCAACAGCGACGCAAATATCTGAAACAGAAAAAGTTGTTTATACCGCGACAAAGAGCGCAGTCGATGCTGTCACTCGAGTTCTTTCCAAGGAACTTGGTCCACGTAATATTCGTGTTAATTCTGTTAATCCTGGAGGAACAGAAACAGAAGGAGGACATAAACACGGCTTAATTGGTAGCCCTTACATTAATGATCTTGTAAATCGTACTCCATTAGGTCGTCTGGGTCAGCCAGAGGATATTGGACTCGTTGCCACCTTCCTCGCATCGGAGGATGCGCGATGGCTCACAGGCGAAGTCTTACTCGTTTCCGGTGGTTTAAGACCCTAACAATATAATAAAATAAGCTAAAAGAACAGGAAACTCGACTACCTATTTAACTGGGTTCCTGTTTCTTTCTTTGTATTTTCTATGTTTCTATCCGTACATGCTAGTAGTTTAGTCACTTAGTACTACCCTGTGGTTTAATAAATTCATCGTGTATCATCCATAAGATTGCTTAATGACTGCTTATATATGGATGGTGAAACACCAAATCTCTCTTTAAATACCCTCGAGAAATGAGCTACATTTTCAAATCCAGTAGAAAAACATACTTCTGTAATAGAAAAAGGAGAATGTGATAAAAGTTCCTTTGCTTTATCTAGCCTACGATTACGAATCCATTTAAGAGGAGGTGAATTGTATATTTCTTTAAACTCTCTTTTGAATGTGGATAAGCTTCTTCCAGATAAATACGCCAAATCATCTATAGATACAGGATTGAATATGTTTTCCTCAACTACCTGATTAATACTTTTCCTTTCGTTATGTCTTAAATGTAGAAATTGGTATAGAAACTTTTCATCTGTATCTGCAACATCATATAGTAACTCAAGCAGTTTTAATCTGACTAATCCTTCTTTAATTTTATTTGAATCTTTTAATATAGGCTTTAATGATTCAATATATCCTATTAAACGCTCATTCATAGGATAAACTGATACTGGAATAACTCTGGATGGGAATGAGGATTGCAATTTAGTCATTTTTATAAACTCATTTAGTAATTCATCTTTTAAAAAAAACATCATGTAATCAAGCAAATCACCTGAATTTCCATCACCAAATTTCTCGTAACTAACTACAATGGATTTATGAATTAAGAGCATTTCTCTTTCCTTCACTAAGTAGCCCTGGTTACCAAACTTTAATAAATACCTACCTTTAAGGACAAACAATAGCATATGATCCTCTAAAAACATTCTCCCCTCCGTTTTTTTTGTAGGTAAGCATGATTCAATAACAGTCATACCATTCATTTTTATAATTTGACTAGAAGGTTCATGCGACATTCCTTCTGGTACTTTAATTAGCTCACTTATAACGTTTAGCAAGATTCTAACCTCCTTTTCCAAGTTATTTCTTTGTATTTCTAAGCTTTTTTCTAATCATATTCCTAACTATGTTAACCACAAAGATCAAGGGGATATAAAAATAAACAAAATAAAACCCTGAAGCGTAAACATAATTATTAACCTTCTCTAATTTCAAATAATTATCAATTCCAACTGTAGACATTAATACAATCCCAAGTGAAATAACTAGTGAGATTCTAGGCTTAATATCAAACAATCTCTTATAAATTCGGCAGACACTCCATAAATGTAGACATATTGTAGGGATAATAACAGCTAACCAACTAAAGACAAATATAAATTCAAATCTTTCAACAAATGGAAGCTCAATAATCTTTATCATCTCTAATGTTGGCCACTTACTATTTATTAATTGTCCAATACTGAAATAGGTGAAACTTATTAAGGTAACTATAGTAAATAAGAAAATAATATATATAATGGCATAATTTGCCCACTTTTTAGAACTCTTACCGTTTTTCAATAAAGGATAATAAATAAGTAATGTTTCAAAACCAAAATAAATGGAACTGCTTTCCTTAAAGCCACTAATAAAATCAGAAAAGGATAAATTTAATATTGGGGAGAGATTATTCAAATGTACGAATTTCAACGGGAAAAACAGACTAAATAAAAACAAAAGACTAGGAATAAGCGCAAACATGAAACAAATACCAGTTACTACCCTAAAACCACCAGACACTATATAATAGATAATTATTAACATAAGGACACCTAACTCTATAATACTTACCGATGGGAAAGCCCATACTCGAACTATTTCTAAGTAGGTGCGAAAAACAAATATTGATACAGATAAAAAATAAATAGAAATAATAACTGATAATACACTCCCAATAAATTTACCGAAAATATCATTATGAACAGCTATTATATCGCTACTTTCTCCCTGCAATAATTTATATATTAACCATAAAATAAGGAGGATACTAATCCCAATTGACATTACAACAATCCATCCATCATGTCTTGCATTTTTTGCAAGGATATTCTGAAACCCCAAAAGTCCTGTTCCGTTTATGGATGAGATAATAATAAAAAATATAAAAAAATTTGAAACTACATAATTTTCCTTCTGTACGTTTTGCATTATTTGGCTGCTCCTGTATTTACGATATTTACATTTGCTTTAATATTAAATTTTATATTGGGATAGACTCGTTCATAGAATTCGTATCTTTTCCAATCTCTCTGAGCCCCTCTGAATAGTTCCCCAACCCCTACTGGATCAACATCTTTGTTTTTTAGTTTTTCTAATAGCTTTGTTAATTCTGTCCCTATATTAGTTTCAATTTCTTTTGAAAGTTTATTATTTATATTTGCAACAGATAATTTAGAAGCTTGTTCTTTAAGGTAAACCTTTAATTTAAAATTGAATGTTACCTCAGCATTATTTATCTGTACATCTGAGTTCTTATGGTTTGAAACTATTTTTATTAATAAAGGGTTATTATCACTCGTTGTAAACTCATATGTACTGTTAAACCCAAGTTCATCAACTAAGATTTTCAGCATTAGGGTCTCTTTATTATTAAGAGATAATGTAAGCTTCTCATCTTTAAAAACCCCTACTCCATTACTCACAATCAAACCCTTTTCATTTATATCCATTTTAGGGATATACATATCTTGCCCCTCACTAAAATATTGATAACTTACTGTATGAAGATTACTAAAGGGAACATTTCCATTACGCATACTCTGGTCTAATACTGAAGATAGATAGTATGGAGGGTAGTCCATACTTTCCTCTAATAGTTCACTTGCAGGTTTATTAGAAATAATAAGGGTAATATTGCTGCTTATATTGGGATCACTATTTAAATTGCGTATTAAATCCGAAATTCCCTTTTTGGCAAAATTTCTACTAACTAAAACTGAACCCAATTGTGACATATCAATCCTATGTGCAGTTTGGTTTGAAAAGGACGTGAATACGCCCGTTGTCGTGTTTGACTCAGATGTAAACAACTTTCTTGGGTGAGATTCCTGCATGGATTCAACATAAACAGGATATGACGCTGTACCTTTTATTTTGTTATTTTCTAAATCATAACCTAGGCTTTGAATGATCTTTACATCATCTATTATCGTTGTCCTTGAACAACCGCTTATAAATAAACAAATAATAAAAATCCCTACAAGTCTCCTACACAAGTTACTTTTATTCATTATTAAAATCATCCCTCTTGTCTTTTCTCCTTCCATTCACATAGAATCTGGACAGGATGAGTGGTCTAAAAATTGTTCGTCTCTTATTAATGTAAGGTAAAGGGAACCTAACAAAACCGTCAGTCAAATCATGATAACGAAAGGGATAAAGGGGGGCCAGGTATGGGATCCCAAATGATTTCAGACGAATAATATGTGTGAATAGGACTATTACTCCCGCAACTAACCCTAATCCTCCCCATATTGATGCTAGAATAATTAAAGGGAACCTTAAAAAACGAATAGTGTTTGACATTTTAAAAGTCGGGGTGGTAAATGATGCTAATGCAGACAAAGCAACAATGATAAGTAATATGTTACTGGTTAATGCTGCTTCAACAGCTGCTTGTCCAATAACAATCCCCCCTACAATTCCCAATGTTTGCCCAACCTTTGTTGGAAGTCGAGCACCAGCTTCTCGTAGAAACTCAATAATGATCTCCAAGAAGAGCGCCTCTATTAATGGTGGAAAAGGAACGTTTACTCTCGAATCAATGATAGGTCCTAGCATATCCTTTGGTATTATAGCAATGTGATAAGTTAGAACAGCTACATAAATGGGAGTTGCTGTAATTGAGAACATAACTCCTAAAAACCTTATCATTCGAAAAAAGCTTCCAAGTACCCACGGTAATAAATAATCTTCAGGAGAAACAAAAAAGTCGAAAATGGATGTTGGAGCATTAATTGCGTAAGGAGAACCATCACATAGTATAGTAAGTTGTCCGTTTATTAGGCAAAAGGCTGCACGATCTACTCGCTCAGTAGTCAATAACAAGGGAAAAGGAGTATTCGAATTATCAGTAATTAATTGGTCTAGCATTGAACTATCACAGATTAAATCATAGTCAAGTTCTTTAATTCTTTGTCTAGCTGTATAAAGATATTCTTTATTGATGACCCCATCCAAATATGCAATTACAACTTTTGTATTTGAAGTGGTTCCGACAATCATTTCCTCAAATTTAAGATTAGGTGTATTCAAACTTTTTCTTAATAAACGCAAATTAATATCGATATTTTCTACAAAACCAACTTTAGGGCCGATAACACTAGACTCATTTTCGGCATCATTCTGTTCACGATAACCTTTAGAAGTTGTTAACGAGTTTACAACAATACACTTATCTGCATTATTTTTAAAAAATATTATTGAACTGCCCTGTAATACTTGCTCCGAAATCTCTTTCGTATTATTATTTATTTTTGTATCTTTTATAGGAAGTATTGTTCTTATATCCTCTAAACTTGTTATATCTTCAAGGTTTTCCAGAATCGGTGTGGAGATATTATCGTGGATAATTTTTCCATCAACTAAAGAATTAAAATATGCAATAGATAAAGATAATTCACTACTTATAATTAAATTTGAGAAGTCACTGGATTGAGTATAGTAGGAAATAATATCATTAATATTTTTAAATTCAGGTAATGTACTTTTAAGGGAAACCATTGCCTTACTCCCTTCTATCAGTATCTTAGTTCATTATTATAATGTTATCTTCACAATTTTAAGATATACACGGATTAAAAATATTTAAAACACTTAATCCTTACCTTATAAAAAAAGCAAGGAAACAATTATGTCTCCTCGCTTTAATATATAAACGTCTGTAGTAATAAATAATATAGGGTTAAATTTGTGATACTCCACCATCAATTAAAATTTCACTACCATTTAATATAACTACTATCTTCGGTAGCAAGGAATACAATAGCATTAGCTACCTCATCAACTGTCCCCAGCTTTCCTCTTGGAAAGGATACAATTTGTTTTGCTGCTCACGGCAAACGAGTTTAACGCCATTACTTCCCCCTATTACAACTTCTACTGTGCCATTAAACCTGTGTATTTGGTAACCCCATATAGAATAATAATTTTTTTAGGCTTCTTTTATCTTGCACTCTGTTTGATACTTAATTATTAACAAGTCAAGTTCTTGGCTTTTCAATAAAATATAATGGTTTGAAAGTATCCTATTACTCTTATATAGTGTATATAGTTGACATCTTAATATATGAATTTCCCTTAAAAGGTTTTGACATTTATTCATGATTTTTTTCCTTTTTACGGGGACTCTCTATAAATTGTTAATGAAAGATTAATTATTTATATCCTCATGATCTGTACTAGTGATAACATCCTTCCAGGCTTGAATATCTCTTTCAAAGTTTGCTGTCTTTTCTTTAAACATTTGAAGAGTATCGCTACCTAGCGGGAGATGTACGGGTGCTTCTTTGGCATTTCCTAACAAAACAATTGCTTTGGCTAACTTCACTGGATCACCAGGTTGTTTTTTATTTATATGATTAGCAATTCTTCTCATTTCACCAACTGTTTCATCATAATCAGGAATAATGTTGCTTGATTGAATTAGGGAAGAGTTATCTAAGAAATCTGTTCTAAAGAATCCTGGTGCTACAACGGTTGCTTTTATACCAAGTGGAGCCAACTCTAGTGCAAGCGATTCAGTCAATCCTTCTACTGCAAACTTGGTTGCACCATATACTCCCCAGCCAATAAACCCACTCAATCCGCCAATTGATGAAATGTTAATTACATGACCGGACCTTTCTTTACGCATGTATGGCAATACTGCTCTAGTAACATTAAGTAAACCAAACACATTGGTCTCAAAGTTTTTTCTTGCCTCATCTGTGGATGATTCCTCAACAGCGGCCAGAAGTCCGTATCCAGCGTTGTTTACTAGAATATCGATCTTTCCGTATTTTTCTATTGTTTCATTTACTGCTTTAAGAGTCTGTTGTTCATTAGTTACATCCATAACAACAACACTAAGATTTTTGGGATTCGCTAATTTATCTGATAGAAGTTCTACTGAGTTTCTAACTGTAGCAACTACAATATCACCTGAATCAAGTACGGCCTTTACAATCTCTAATCCAATACCTCTCGACGCACCAGTTATGAACCAAACTTTTTGTTTTTTTGACATCATTATCCACTCTTTTCTTGTTTTTATGAATTGTTCTAGTTGAGCAGGTTATCAATATATATAAATTCAATGCAATTACTTAGTTATCTAAATAATGAAAAAGTTAAATGCATTAGAGTTTAAAGAGACCTAAAAAGGACTAATGAAATAAGCAATCAATTTATCGTTAATCTCCTCCATTGTACGATTTCAGCAAATTGGTTATCTTTTAGCTGATAAGGTAACTATACTAAATAATCTTCATCCTCCCTTTTCTATTTAGGCCAAAATAATTGTCTATTTGGTTCACCCTGAAATGCTTTTTGATATATTACTCTAAATTTCAACGTAAATACTGATATAAAATTACTTTGAGCTGATTATGGTAATAAAAAAGGGACGCTTAACTATTCAGTTAGCTCCCTATCATATTCAACATCCTATCGTATTCAATACCTATAATACGATAGGATAATCCTTGCTATTAGAATGTTTGTGCAACTTTTACAGCTTTCTCAATACCAGCATGAATAATCTCCTGTGCTTGTTCTGGATATTGATTATGCCCTTCTATTATGACGGTTGTTATATCTTTTACCCCCCAGAAGTTTAAAATTACTTTTAGATAACTCACAGCCATTTCCAATGACTTTGCAGGTCCTTCTGAATAAACTCCTCCACTTGCATTTAATAAAACTATTTTCTTCTCACTGAGTAATCCTTTAGGTCCTTCCGCTGTGTAGCTGAAAGTTTTTCCTACCTGACCTATATAATCTAAATAGGTATGCAATGGAGCAGGTATTGTAAAATTCCAAAGAGGAAAAGCGAATACAACTTTATCAGCAAAAAGGAACTGGTCCAGGTATTTATTGACTAGGTTTGTTGCTGTTTTTTCTTCAGGGCTTAATTCTAGTCCCTTACTCAACTTAAACATCCCATTTATCTTATCTGTATCGTAATAAGGTAAATTCTCTTTAAAGATATCAAGCTCTATTATTTCATCCTCAGGATGAGTCTCTATATAACTCTCTAAGAATGATTGATAGAGTTGTACACTTACTGATTGCTCTAATGGTCGAGAATTTGCTTTTATAAATAAAACTTTTGCCATTTTAAATTCACTCCTTAATTTGATTGATCCTTAATACTTACGCAACACCCGTTGCATAGTTTATAATAAGATAGGCAGGAAGAAGGTACAATCGTCAAATTTCTAAAAATATTGTTTATCCAACAAAATTTAAAAATTGTCTTATTACTGAGGTGAAAAAATGACTATACAGAAACTTGACCCAAGAATTATACGAACCAGGAAACTACTTGAAGATGCCTTCACTAGCTTAATACAGGAGAAAGACTTCAATTCTATTACAGTAGGAGATATTACAACGAGGGCAACCGTTAATCGAGCAACTTTTTATGCGCATTTTACCGATAAATACGAACTATTAGATTCTACAATAACGAATGATTTCAGAAATTATCTTACACAAAGACTCAATTGTCATAGTCTATTCAATCAAGAGACTCTTACTAATATCCTATTCGTTATGTGCGATTATCATAAAAACCTTAGTACCCTTTGTTCTAATAGATATCAATCCTTGGGAACGGTTATTCAAAATAATATTATTGAAGAATTACACAATTTTATCTATAACTCTTTAGTTCATACTAATGAACAAACACCTGGTTTATTCAAACTAGAGTCAATTAAAACCATTTCAACAATGCTAAGCTGGAGTATCTACGGTGCAACATACTCTTGGAATAAAGAGGGTAGGAAAATCTCTACAGAGGAATTTACAATAAATATGCTACCAATAATAATGGATGGGGTAGGTTCTTTTATTTTTAATAATGAATTATAGAAAAAACAAGAAAAGGACACTATTTTTTTGACAGTGTCCTTTTCTGCTGATTTATTTATTAAAGATTAAACAAAATATTATTTAAGACAAAAAACTCTTACACGCATACAAAAGATTTTGTATATAGACCTTACTTTATTAATTTTCAGCAGAAACCTTCTCCATTAAACGCTTTAATTTACTTTCTGTTTCCTCTACAGGTGTATAGATGCTGCATCGTAAATCCAAATCACCTTGAACTTGAAGAGAAGTTAAATTAAACAACATTTTCCCTGCTTTAGCATGTCTGAATTCAATTATCATTTCTGGAGCCTTACTTACTTGACTTTCTTGCCATAAATCGCGGAATTCTGAATGTGAATGACTCATTTCGTTAATAAATTGGTTATACCACTCATCACCTAAGTATTGTCCGTAATAGGTACGGAAAATGGCCAGAAAACCTTTCGCGAAATGTTCCCAATTGACGGCCAATGCCTTAAATTCTTTTCTAGTGAACACTAAATGTATCAAATTTCTTTGTTCATTTGGTATTTGTTCAAAATCTAAAAAAACTTGAGCAGCAGCAGGATTCCAACCCACAATATGGCAATGCCGATCTGTAATGATAGTCGGACAATATCTTAATTCAGCTAATATTCGTTTTAGTGAGGGGCTAAGCTCTGATTGAACCTTTTTTGGATTTGTAATTTCTGATTTTGATTCTAATGTCAGGTCATATAAGTAGTCTGTTTCATCATTGTTTAATTGCAAAGCTGCAGAAATACAATCAAGTACGCTTGAAGAAACTTTTATATCCCTTCCTTGCTCTAGCCATGTATACCAAGTGGTACTTACACCCGCTAATTGTGCAACCTCTTCCCTTCTTAACCCCGGTGTCCTTCTACGGGTTCCGGTAGGTAAACCTATCGACTCTGGCTTAATTTGGGCACGCTTAGCTTTTAAGAATGTCGACAAAGCTTCAAGCCTAGTTTTATCATTCATTTTTTGACTCCTTATTGAATTAATTTAACATAGTAGTAATTATACTAGGATAAACAATCACTTGTAATAGCATAATGTGGATGTAATATATAAGTATATTATTGATTTGGAGGAATGAAAAGTGGAAAGAGTCGTAATTACCGGTATGGGAGTAGTTTCTCCTATAGGAAACAACATTCAAACATTTTGGAACAATCTAATTAACGGGGAATCTGGTATATCTGCTATTGACAAATTTGATGTTAATAATCATAAGACAAAAATTGCAGGTATCGTCAAAGATTTTAATGCAGATGAAGTTTTAGGAAAGAAAGAAGCGAGACAATTAGATCGTTTTTCTCAGTTTGCTCTGGCTGCAGCTGAACAGGCTTGGGCAGATTCTAAGTTGGACCTCGATCGTATAGATGTAGAAAGGTTAGGCGTATACGTAGGCTCAGGCATAGGAGGACTTGAAACCTTAATTGAAAATATTGATACACTTAGGCAGAAGGGGCCAAGAAGAGTCAGCCCAACTCTAGTACCTGCCATGATTTCTAATGCTGCTGCTGCACAAATCAGTATCAAATGGAACGCGATGGGACCTTCTATGTCGCCTGTATCTGCTTGCGCAATTGGAAATACAGCTATTGGAGAAGCCTTTAGACTAATTCGTACTGGAGATGTTGACGTTGTTTTTGCGGGTGGAACAGAGGCAGCTATAACAGATTTATCAATAGCAAGCTTTGGTAATGCTACAGCATTATCAACAAGAAACGATGATCCCACTAAAGCTAGTCGTCCATTTGATGAAGATCGAGATGGATTTGTCATGTCAGAAGGAGCTGGAATTCTAATACTAGAATCTTTATCTCATGCATTACGCAGAGACGCAAAGATTTATGCTGAAATCATTGGGTATGGTGCAAGTTCAGATGCACACCATATCGTAGCTACACATCCGGAAGGTAGAGGCGCTTATCTAGCAATGAAATCTGCTTTAAAAAATGCCAATATATCACCTGAAGAAATTGATGTAATTAGTGCACATGCAACAAGTACAAAAGTGGGGGACATTTCAGAAACGATAGCTATTAAACAGCTTTTTGGAAAACAAGCTTATCAAATTCCTGTAACAGCTAATAAATCTATGCTTGGTCATATGCTAGGAGCGGCTGGAGGAGTAGAAGCAATTGCGCTAGCGATGAGTTTAAAGGAAGGGATCATTCCTCCAACAATTAACTTGAAATATCCTGATCCATTATGTGATCTAGATTATGTACCATCTGTTGCTCGCCAAGTGAATTTGACTACAGGGCTATCTAACTCATTTGGTTTCGGAGGTCATAATGCAGCTATTATTTTAAGGAAATACGAGTGAATAAAATTTCCCTCGTCAATCTAACCGTCTCCTCTAGAAACGGTTCCATTTTCATACTCTTTTCCTGCCCATAACTTGTCCTTAAAACAAATTAAAGCTATCATGAAGTATAAAAATATCTAAAAAAATAGGCCGCTGATCCATAATCAGCGGCCTTGAAAAATAAAACACAGGGGGTTTTGTACTAGTTTGCCCTGGCTGAGAAAAATTATACAAAAAATAAACAAAAAATTTCCGGCGCAGCTTGGCCGGAAAATGAGGATTATTTTGAGGGTAAAAGTTTTTCTTTTAAAGAGGAACCTCTAAATTCGGGGAAAATGTTCAACAAAGGAACCGTTTTAGTTTTACCAATAATAACCCGGGTTACGACGTCAAAGATGCAGTTTTTCAGAAATGTGAGATATGGTCGTGAATTTCGGATGGTGTATGTGTATGGTGATGGGTGGGGTAGGTCCTGATTGGGCCCATATTTCTTTCAGTTAGCTGCCCTTTCATAATCCATTCTAGCTGGCTGATTCTCTTCTGGAGACCTTCGATGTTTTCATTCATCTGACTGATTTGGCCTTGCAGGTTATCATTCTTCTTATTCGCCCGGCCGACCATTTTTATCAGACTTTCAAGCAGCTGTTCTAAACTGGCGGCGACATCATCACGATTTTTCAAAATGGCAGCTCCTCCTTCGAAATGCTAACTGTAACTGGAGGTGCCGATTCAGCAGCCACATAGTTTGGTTTTGTTCCCAAGAAACGGATGGATTCGGCCACGACTTCTGTTACATAAACACGCTTTCCTTCTCTATTATCATAATGCCGGGTTTGAAGTCTGCCTGTAACCCCGACAACTGAACCCTTTCGACAGTATTGTACAGTATTCTCAGCGGCCTTCTTCCAAATTGTACACTGAACAAAGTCTGCTTCTATCTCTCCATGCTGGTTACGAAATTGCCGGCTGACGGCCAAGGTTACCGTCGTTACTGACAGCCCATCAGAGGTTTTCCTCAACTCTGGTTCCCGTGTCAGCCTTCCAACAAGCGTGACTTGATTGATCATACCATTTTCTCCTCTCCTTTTGATGGCTTAATCATAGACCTTTACGGCCTAGTTGTAAAACTGCGAAACGCAGATTTCAATCGTATTTTCTGATCCAAAATGGTTTCTTCACCAAGGTGAAAAATCCATTTTGAAGCAACGTTTTGAAACCAAATGGTCATTTTGCAAAATACGACAAATATTTTTCGACATTTGTTTCCAGTACTGATATGTTATACTTTAGAAAATGGGACCCGAGAAATGGTATAGGAGGTATTGCAGATGAAAACCTTTAAGTTAGTCGCTTTAGAAATTGTTGAGGATGGAAATTCGGTTGAAGTTCCTTTAGAAGATGGTTTAATTATCAATAAAGAAAATGAACGCGCCAGCTGGCTGCTTGAAGCCTATACAGATTTATCCCTTTACGACTACTTCCAAAAAATCCACGAGCAAAGCCGCGAGGTGATTGTACAAGTAGTGATCACCAAGCGCGAAAATGATCCCGCCTATTTCCAAACCAAAATTGCATCACTTAAAAAATTCGAAAACCACTTGAGCGTCTTGTTTGAAGGCAGATTACGCCGCAACAGAAGTGATTACTCTGAACTTCTGCTCGACAGCCTGCTTGAAAAGGGGTTGGGCGGCCAGGCACTGCTTGAAGAATTCAGGGACAAAATGAAAAGCAAACCAAAGCTAAAAATGAAACACGATTAGTAAAAGGGCAGGCTGCTCCAGCCTGCCCTTTTACTATTATCTGTCTCTGTTGTCACGGTCGTTAGCGTCGCGGTCGTCTTCGATTATTTCTTCACCGGGAGTATTTCGGTCTCTCATCATGTCTTTGTCGGTATCAGTGTTAATATCGTTGTTTCGATAATTCGTGTTGGTGTTGTTTAAATCATTGTCATCGTTGTCACCATTGTTGTTGTTGTTCCCATCTAAATTGTTATCGTCGTCGAGTGGTGTATCCACTTCATCATTTACCGGCGGTGCAGGATTTTGATCATCATCATTATTATTACATCCTGCTAAAAAAGACCCTGATAGAAGTACACTTGCTAGTAATAAAAACAGTTTTTTCTTCAAACGTAAAAGCCCCTTTCCATAGGAAATTATTGACCCTTTTATCGGTCTTATGTTAGTTTCCCCAAGTATGAAAGGACTATTACAAAAAAAAATAATCGGAGATATCCCCGACTATTTTCCTAATGCAAATGTGATTTCAGCTTCGCAGGCCACTTCTCCATCTACTGTCGCCACTGCTTTTCCTTTTCCAATTGGCCCGCGCAAGCGGATTATTTCTACCTCAAGCCGCAATTGGTCACCTGGTTTTACCTGTCTTTTAAAACGGCAGCCGTCGATTCCAGCAAAAAAAGCCAATTTGCCGCGATTTTCTTCTTTTTTCAATACCGCAACTGCTCCAACCTGTGCAAGCGCCTCAACAATTAACACCCCAGGCATTACCGGATAGTCAGGAAAATGGCCATTAAAAAATTCTTCATTTGACGTTACATTTTTGATCCCGACTGCCTTTACTCCTTCTTCCACTTCTAGGATTTTATCTACAAGCAAAAAGGGATAACGATGGGGAATAATTTCTTTTATTTGTTGTACATCTAACATTTTTAGTACCTCCTCATAGGAACTGATATATATATCATACTATTATGAGCATACAAAAAGGAAGGGCAAGATACCCTTCCTCGTTTATTTTTTTTCAACCAATTCAATTATATGTGTCCACGTAGAGGCTTTTAACACATCTCCCGGCTTTCCATTCCCCAGCACACCATAGCCAACCGCGGCACCTGCAACCAAAGAAACACCAGTAAAAATGAGCAAAAGAACAATTCGAAGCCAAATGGGAATCAAACGGATCCGAATCCGTTTATTTGCCATTTCTGTCTTTTGAGCTTTTTGGCCTTTAGGTTCCTTTTCTGCCACAGGACCCTTCTGCACCTCGGCTTGTGTCTTTTTATACTCTTCCCTCGATTTCACCTGGTTTAGATGATTTACTGACATCTCTTTATTCCCCTTTAACCGAAATCCATCTATAGTATCGGATAGATAGTTTGCCCATTCTTCTGCTGTTATTTCGTTTTACTTAATATTATACTCTATTATAAAAAATAATTAGGGAATATACAGTAGTTTTTTGCAGAAAAAAGTATTTCCATGGCAAAAAGTGGCGAAAAGTTATGATTGATAATCAAAAAAGCCCAATGATTTATGTCATTAGACTTTTAATTGGTAAGATGTCCTACCTTATTAAATAATTTTACGCTTCGCAATGCGGTCAATGTTGTCGAGCATAATTCCTGTTCCGACCGCTACGCAGTCCATTGGGTTTTCAGCCACTAAGACTGGTACCTTGAGCTCGTCTGCAAGTAATGTGTCGATTCCGTGCAGCAAGGCTCCTCCGCCTGTTAAAATAACCCCGCGGTCGATGATATCAGCAGAAAGTTCTGGCGGTGTGCGCTCTAGAACACTTTTTGCAGCCTGAACGATAACTGCCACAGACTCGCGTAAAGCTCCTTCGATTTCTTCTGAACGAACCGTAATCGTACGCGGCAGGCCGCTGACCATATCACGTCCGCGGATTTCCATTTCTTCCGAGCGTGATCCTGGGAATACGGTACCAATGTTGATTTTAATATTTTCGGCTGTGCGTTCACCAATCAATAGCTTGTACTCACGCTTAATGTGATTGAGGATTTCCATGTCGAACTTGTCGCCGGCCATTTTTATGGATGAAGAGGTAACAATATCGCCCATTGAAAGGACCGCTACGTCTGTTGTTCCACCGCCGATGTCGACAACCATGTTACCGCTTGGCTGGAATATATCCATCCCTGCACCAATTGCTGCCACTTTCGGCTCTTCTTCCAAGTAAATTTTCTTTCCGCCGCTCTTTTCCGCTGCTTCTCGGATCGCTTTTTGCTCAACGCTTGTAATATTCGTTGGACAGCAAATCAGAATACGAGGTTTGGATAAAAAGCCCTTTACGTTCAACTTATTAATAAAATGTTTTAACATTGCTTCTGTTACATCAAAGTCAGCGATTACCCCATCTTTTAATGGGCGGATCGCGACGATATTACCAGGTGTACGTCCTACCATTCGGCGAGCTTCCTCACCAACAGCAAGAACACGATTCGTATTTTTATCTATTGCTACGACAGATGGCTCATTCAATACAATTCCGCGGCCTTTTACGTGGATTAACACGTTAGCCGTTCCCAAATCAATCCCAATATCCCTAGCAAACATTCTCTTTTCTTTCCTCCTTGAAACGGTCATACTTTCCTAATTGCTAATTGTATCATATTCCATAAAAATTCCATACTATTATCCTAAAAAACGTAGAAATTTGTCGGAAAAAATATCTTGAAGAGAATGCATGCCTTTTTAACCATTAAAAATGGCCCTTTCCCCGACTTTCTTAGAATGCACTAAGAAGTCACTTGAAAATGGCCATTTTAAACATTTATTCTTTTTGCAGAGATCCTTCTGAAAGTCGGCCTATTTAACAGCCTCACCTTCTTTTTCTTCCTTCTGGTACTTCATTTTTGTCGCCTCTCCACCACGGAGATGTCTGATTGATTTATGATAATCTAAAATTTCTTTTACCTCATTTGCCAGCTCAGGATTTATTTCAGGAAGCCTCTCTGTCAAATCTTTATGGACAGTACTTTTGGACACGCCAAACTCCTTCGCAATTACACGAACCGTTTTCCTCGTCTCCACGATATACTTTCCAATCTTGATAGTTCTCTCTTTGATGTAATCGTGCACACCACTCGCCCTCCCTAAATTGGATGTGAGAAGTGCGAAATGAGACCCGCTTATCACTAAGACGAAATACTAAATCCGCATGACTGTCCACCACAGGTGGAAAGTGTCCACGAGCGGTGCCTGTCACCATTTATGCAACTATGCGGCATTACAATGTATAATCAAGTCCCCAACTGAATCCACAAAAGGCTAAAACGACTCTTCACCTCAGACACTCTCTTTGTAAAGGTTTGTAACCATTTTATTAGCTTGGATATGAGAATATGCACGAATTATCTAATCGGGACAAGGGTTGGTGTAAATTTTTTGAAAAATCGGACAGTTGGCTTGAAAAATAATTCCTATGTTGCTTTATTCGACAGCCATGCGAAATTGCTGTAACGTGCATGGTAATAGGATTTATTATGGAAATATAAAACATGATTGATTATTTCCTAAGAAATTTGTCGCGGCGGGATGTCGAATGAAAATTTAGCTGAAAATAATTAAATTTTATAATAGGACATGAAGATAGAAAGGAATTAACAGATGCAGCCTTTTACCGAAAGAGTTATTGAGATAATAAAAGCGATCCCCGAAGGCAAAGTGATGACCTACGGACAAATTGCCAGGGAGGCAGGAAGCCCGCGTGCGGCACGTCAGGTTGTCCGCGCCCTGCATTCGATGTCAAGGAAACATCGCCTTCCCTGGCACCGTGTCGTCAACAGTAAAGGTCAAATTGCTCTCCAGGATGATGAGTCCTATCATGAGCAGCTTTTTTCACTCGAAAGTGAGGGAATTCAGGTGGGCCTGAACGGCACCATTGACCTTGAAAAATACCAATACCACCCCTAAAAAGAGGTGGTATTTTATATTTTGGTCAGACCAAGCGCCAGATGGTCCCATAAGATTTTTTCAACCATTTCCCATTTATTCTCCTCACACCGAACCATAAGGACAATTTCTGAAGAGATATTTTTGCTGCCCCACTTATTTTTCCTAAGTATTAAGATTTTTATAAGAAACCCTAAAAGCAGTCCAGAAACAGCACCAATAATTCCCCAAAGAATCGGTCCCCATTTTAGCTCATAGCCGTATATCGCTCCTAACAGCATTAAACACGTTCCTAGAATGGCCGGTCCGTCAAACAAACTAAATCCGTCTGAATTATGAATTGTATCAAACAAATTTCTTGGTGCCTTGCGCTTATCCAGCGGGGCGGCTAAAATCATTTCCTTTGAGATTCCCTGCTCCTCCAATGCCGTAATTGCCAGCTCAATATAAAGGGAATTTTCAAATGTTGCAATAACAAACATCTACTCAACCCACTTCTTAAAAAGGAAATTTGAAATTTTTATTTTGGTAATTTTTTCGTAAAAATTTTTTCATCTCTTTTTCAAATAGAACATTATAATCAATAGCACCGACGTATGCATCGTAATGGATAAAAAAATAGATGGAAGGTAAATACATGGCCCACTGCATGTGCAAAACTTCCTTAGCTGTATCGAAATCTCCTATCATGGTTAGGTGAATGGCTTGTGGCAGATGGCCAAAATAAAGAATTACCACTGTGTAGGCAAAAATAAAAAATCCAACAATGACTTTATGAATATATAAATGCCCCAGTCCCGGAAACAACACCGACCATAGAAGAGCAACCCACGGTTTTCGCTTATCGAGAAAATTTATATCCCATGCACCCATGGCCATCGGCTGCAAAGATACATCTTCACGGTCGGCTAAAATGTATTGTTTATTCATGTCCACTGTCTGTCGATAACCGTCCCAGATTCCAAACATATAAATGGCCACATAAACCATCAGCCATTGTTCATCAATCACAACCATCGCTTTCGCAAAATCACCTGTTAATGTATAAAAAATCCCAAGATTTATTTTGGCACTTTGATTAATAAAGGTTTCCCAAATGATGAGAATGAAGCCAGCAATATAACGATGCAGCAATAAATGGCCAAAACCAGGATAAGAAAATGAAAAAAAAGCCACCACCCACGGGTTCTTTGGGTATAACATAGTGTTGGAAAATTGTGATAAGTGAGCCCTTTGTCTTCGGGCAATAGGATATTGGCTCAATTTTGTTCTCCTGTTTTTTAATTTTATTTTTGCTTATTTCTGGTCCAAATATCCTAAAAAAACAGAAACCATAGACTGGTTTCTGTTACTTGAGTTCTGTAATGACATTTTTTACTTTTTTAACTGGAATCTGTGATCCGCCGCGATCCAGTACATTTTCAACCATCATCGCAACCATCAAATTGGGCGAGTTGGTGTTGTAGGCAATGAACCACCCGTTCTCTGTTCCTTTTTCACCTTGTTTTTGTTTGATTTCAGCGGTACCCGTTTTGCCTGCAAGTGGATAGTCTGCCATGTCCGCAGAATGGGCCGTTCCTTCCGAATCACCGACCACCTTTCTTAACTGCGATGAAAGTATTGCAGCGATCTCAGGTGAACTGACTGCCTTCTCTGTTTTTTCACCGCCAAGTAATAGGCTTGGTTTAATCATATTCCCGCCGTTCACAAATGGAGTATAGGTTTGCAATAAATGCACGATACTCATCTGAATTTGCCCCTGGCCGTAGCCGGAGTCTGCTAAGGCAATGTCTTTATCTAAATTACCGATCGTTGATTTTTCAAGCGGGAACGGATAATCCAGCTCTTCTTCAAAGCCAAATTCCCTCAATCCAGCACTGAATGTGTCTTTACCAATTTCTAATGCTGTTCGTGCAAAATATATATTATCCGAATACACCAGTGCTTTTTCTAAATTTACTGGGTTGGCTTCATGAACTCTTGTTATAAAATAGTTACCCCATGAGGCACCTTTTTGCCATTTCAATCCCTTAATATCCATCGTTTGCTCTGGGGTAATCATATTATTCTTAAGTCCGATGGATGCGGTGAGCGGCTTGAACACAGAACCTGGTGCATACGCCTTATTAAACCGGGTTGTCAACGGCTTTTGCGGATTCTCCTGAAGCTCGTTCCACTCTAGCGTTGAGAAGCCCAGTACAGCTTGATTTGGGTCAAATGAAGGTGTGCTGACTAGCGCAAGCGTCTCACCTGTTACGGGGTTTATTGCCGCTCCTGTGCCTGCCTCACCAGCCAGTTCATTGTATATCTTTATTTGAAGTTCAATATCAATCGTTAGCTTTAGATCCTGACCATCTTCGACTGGCTTTTCAGCAAGGACTTCGCTTTTGCCATCGGGCTTTTTAATCGTAATTTTCACACCGCTTTTTCCTTTAAGCTGCTCGTCAAACACTTCCTCAAGCCCTCTTTTTCCGATGATGTCTGTACTAGTATAGCCTTTATCTTTTAACTTTTCCAGCTCGTCAGCGGTTATAGAACCAACATAGCCGATTAAATGAGCCGCTGTTTCCTTAAAAGGATATAATCGGGCTTCTACCTTTTTCGTTTGTACAGGTTCTAAAGCGATTAATTGAGCGATACGCTCTTGGTCGTCCATTGATACCTTTTTTAACGGTACAAACAAGTCTGGCTTTACCCAATTGGCGGTTAGCGCCTTGTTGATTTGCTCCGGTGTCATCTTTAACAGGCTGGATAATTGCGCAATGACAGGCCCTTCCTGTCCCTCCATCTTGCCAGGAACCACACCCACTTCATATACCTGACCGTTATATGCAAGCGTGTTGTCTGCTCGGTCAAAAATTTGGCCACGCTTTGGCTTTACACTGCTAATCCCGATCTTGTCGCCATCTTTCAATTGTGGAAAAATATAGGTAGTATTCCAGTCGACATACCAGTTATTCTTTTTGTCACGTTCTTCTTTCTTCATCTTTGCTTTGTGTGTAAATTGGATTTCTCCGGCGATGCTGTTCATGGATGCGGAAAAGTCATATGTGACGGTGTCTTCATCCTTTGCCAGTTCTTCTTCTCCCGGTTTATTGAAGGTCATCTTGAGGTCTGTAATTTGCAGGTCATCGTAGATTTTTTGATAGCGGCTCGTGAAGTCTTCCTTGGAGATTACCTCTTTGGAACCCTCTGTTAAGTAATCGTACATCTTATCAAACTTTTGCTCATTCCATAGCTTTATGTACGCGTCGAACCGATCCTGAGGCGTTGGCTCCTTGCTGCAGCCCGCTGCTGCCACGGCGAACAGGACAAGCATTAACAGCAATCCAATGATTTTTTTCAAAAAACTCCCCCCTTTTTCTACCATTTTAACATATTTAGGTAAAGGTTGTTTTTTTTATATCGATGTGGAGCCTAGGCAAAAAAAAAAGAGGAAGGTATATTCCCCTTTCCCCTTTGTTCCGATTAAGAGTTTGTTTTTTCTGTAGACTCTGAAGATTCGTCTTCGGATGGAGTTTCATCATCTGAAGGTGTTTCATCTTTAGCTGGTTTCTTTTCATCTTTAGATGGAGTTTCCTCTTTTGCAGGAGCCTTATCTTCACCAGCTGCTGGTTCATCTATCATTTGTTGCTTTGCATTGTCTACTGATTTTTGTTCCGTTGTATTGGCGTCATGTAAATCACTTACTGGTTTATTGAAAAATTTAGTCGGATTTACAGCTACACCATCTTTACGAATTTCAAAATGTACATGCGTTCCAGATTCTTCATCAAACAAGCTTTGTCCAGCCATGGCAAGAACTTGTCCTTGCTTTACTTTGTCGCCAACCTCAACCTTGACATCTTTAACTGATTGATATTGTGTTACAATACCTTTATCGTGTTCGATTTCAATGACATTACCAAGGGTTGCGTCTTCTTCTACTCTAGAAACTGTTCCACTTAAGGCAGATACTACTTCAAATGTTTCGCCATCTTTGGATGTGAAGTCAACACCAGTGTGCGGAACATAGGTATTGTTGTAAAATACTAATGCTGCTTCTTGTTTTTCTTCACTTGCGTTGAAATCATAGAATTCCATTTTGACAACTGCACTCATTGGATCCTTCACAGGCATTTTCAAGTTTTCTAAGCTCGAGTTAACTTCAAGTGCCGGAGTATCATTGTTCTTACCCGTTAGATCTGAAGACTCGTAATTATACTTGTCAGTTGCGTTGTCGCTGCTTTGATACCAAAGAACTCCTGTCAGAATGATTGCTGCACTTGCAATATAGATGGCTGGAAATACCCAACGCTTCTTGAAAAAACGTTGTACACTGGAACTTTGAGAAGATCGTTTGTTTTCTTCCTCTCTCATTTTCATCACCTCAGCAATCATTCTGAACAGATAAGTAGAATTATATACACTAGCAAAAAAAATTTTTGCACTTATTTTTCGATAAACACAAATTTTTTATGCATCAAGGAGGAAATTTTTTTGAAATACGTATTACGGTTACTTCCCATCGCCTACATGGCAGCGATTTGGATCATGTCGAGCCTGCCATCGAACCACTTCGTTGAACTCCCGGATTCCGAGATTGACCGTTTTATAAAGGAATCCCTGCATTTGATAGAGTTCGCAATTTTATATGTATTGCTAGTTTTAGCCTTTCTCACCCGTGAGCGGACGTTTAGCGCGGGCTTAAACGTGCTCTGTGCCGTGATAGCAGGTCTTTACGGACTTACAGACGAGATTCACCAATCCTTCTATGCGTATCGCTCTGCGTCTTGGTTTGACCTCGTTAAAGACGTCACAGGGATTTTGGTGTGCTTCTATTTTATTAGGGGTGCGCTGTTTAAAGGTCGATTTGAGAGGTTAGGGAAGATGCTTGGGAAAGTGAGGAAGTTTTAGCCACTGCGTTTGTGCGGTGGTTTTTTATTTGTGATAGATTTTATTTTTGAAAGTGCCTGTACTCTTTAGGCTGCTGGAATTTAGGTAATGGTGGGCCATTTTTGGAGAATCGATTTGTAAAAATCTGCGCGCCTCCGCGTTGGTAATAGTGGGGCTAATAATTTGAAAATAATCATGGATGGTGTTTAGGAAGGCTGTTTTTGAATGAGTTCGACAGTTTGGACATTTCCATGTTCCAGCATAATATTTCATGGGTAAATGATCGCAATCGGGGCAATGAACGCCTGTTAGTATATCATTATGTGAAAGATGATACTTTTGAAGAAGGTCGATATTTTCAGGAGTGTGGTTGGTTAAAAGGAGTTTATTTATTTTTTTTAGTTCTTTTTCATCCAGTAATTCAATCTTGAATTCATTGTCGAATTGATCAATTCTCTCTAGCAAATATTCGCTATTACATACGTTCCACTTGTATTTATTGTCTTCTTGGATAATGATATTTGAATTTTCATTACTGTTGACGAATAAATACTGGATGGGTATACCTGTAATGTTATGCAGTTTTAGCCATTCTCTTAACTTAAACGCTTGTAACCTTGCCTGAAAAACAGGATTTTTTGTTCTTTCCAATTTACCATCGTTACCTGTCATTGTCTGATGAAGAACTTTTTCGAAGTGCCAATCTCTTGCCCAATTCTTTACCTCAAGCACCAAGGCAAAGAAGGCACACAGGATGAGGATATCAATTTGGAAGTAATAGTTGCCGTAGAATATTCGAAGATCATGATAAATTTTGAATTTCATGTTTGATATTGGTTCGAGGTGGAAGTTCATAACCGATTCCTCTCCACTAAAACCAGTTATGCGGTTATTCATATCGGTCATCACTTCTAATTTTTTGATATGACTATCTGATAATCTCCTTTTTAAAATATGATACTTTTCCAGAATTGGCGGTGGTACACATGGCTTAGCGATCATACGCAACTCTCCTTTCATTTTGTCATTTATTCTACTTTTTAATGTGGAAGTCCTTTATAAAAGTTGTTACAGAAATAAGGAGTTTTTGTGTACCCGCCAAAATTTGTGTTTTACCTGCGAATTTTGTTTGCTTTCATGCATAGATTTCTTTTTACCTGTATTTTTGCTTTGTTTATCTGCCTAATTAACTTGGCCGCCCTGGCATGACTCTGAAATAGCTAGGCGGCGGCTAGGCTTAGGTGATTTAACTTCCTTTATTTGATATTTTGTTTTGAATTACGCGTAATTCTCGATTTCAGTTGCGTTTTTTAGCTACCTTTTTGTATATAAAAATCCTCTACCTGCCAAAATATGTTCCTTACCTGCGAATCTTGTTTGCTTACCTGCATAAATTCCATTTTACCTGCATTTTCGCCTTATTTACCTGCCTAACAAATTCAGCCACCCACCCCAACACTGAAATAGCCAGGCGGCAGCATGGATTAAGTATCGAATTTTCCTATATATGGATATTTTACTCATGATCAAGCCTAGAATCTGGATTTAGATTACAATATTTTAGTTACCTTTTTTATCAAAAACCCTCTACCTGCCAAAATATGTTCCTAACCTGCGAATTTGGTTAGCTAACCTGCGTCAAATTCAATTTTACCTGCATTTTTGCTTTGTTTACCTGCCTAACAAATCAGCCGCCCGCTCCAATCTATTCAACACACGATAAAAAAACCAGACCCCATATAAGGTCTGGCTCGAAAAAAACATTATTTCTGCGCCGTAATCGTCGCAATCATACTATCCGCAGAGGTCACTTCAATGCCCTGGTAATAGTGCTTCACAATTTCCTGATAGTTCTTTCCGGCGGCGGCCATGCCGTTTGCGCCGTACTGGCTCATGCCGACGCCGTGCCCGAAGCCGCGGGTGGTAATCACAATGCTGTTTCCTTTTCGTTCCCAGTCAAAGTCCGACGATCTTAAGTCTAACTTTTCGCGAATTTCCTTACCGCTCAATACCTTCCCATTAAAATCAACCTTAGCGACCCGCTTGCCTGCAGTGCGCTCAACAATTTTTCCAATGGTCCCGCTCGCCCCCACCTTGACACCTAGTGCAGATTCAAATTGATTAACGGTCACTTCCTTTACAGAATTAAATTTTGGAGAATTTTTGTCCCATGGACTTGATACACTGCGCAGGTATGGCATTTCATTGTTCCAGTAGTCTTCAGAGTTTTCAGTGTAGCCGTTGCTGGTGGAGAAGAAGGAGGCGTCGATGGCCTGACCGTCATAGGTCAAGATTTGACCGCTCGTGGCCCGTACCGCAGAAAGGATCTTTGCGTAATTCGATTCAAATTCCATTCCCCAGTTATTTCTCATTTGCTCTTTGCTGAGGTACACCTGATGAATTTGCGTATCGGTTACCTGTGCTCCTTCTGGAACACCGATGTTATCCTTGCTAAGCATTTTTTTCACGATATACGTTCTCGCTGTCAGAGCTTGTGCCTTCAAAGCTTCCTCCTTGAATTCAACAGGCATTTCAGCTGCCACTACCCCGACCAGGTATTCTTCTAATGGAACGTTATCGATTTGTCCGACGGAAGAGCGGTAAACTGCCACTTCCACTGCAGCATCTGCTGAAGATGTATTTTCGGTATTTGGGGCCTTGGTAGACAGGTCTTCACCTAATTTACCGCTGACCTTTCCATCCCCAAAAGGCAGTACTAAAATGGCTGGAATGAGTAAGGTGAGGGCAAATAAGAATGACGCTAGTAGGATGAGTGGTTTGAATTTTTTCATGTAGGAGCCTCCAATTATGAAATTTGCGCATCCCAACCTGGGCTGCTTTCTCATTCCATCATATGGAGGCGGACAAGCATTTATGACTAAAAATAGATTCTAGAATATTCAGAAAACTAATATACATAAAAATAAAAAACCGAAGAATGCATCTCTCCAGATACCCTCTTCGGCTCGTTATTTTTACGCGTTTAAATCAGTAATATAGCTTTGTACTTCTGTAAAAGCTTCCTCTGCTTCTTTGACACGTTCGATATCTGCGCCCAAAGCCGCTAATTTACCATGGAAGTTCACATATCCACGGTCTAAATGCTTTAATTCCGTTACGCGCGTATTACCTTCAGAAACCAGCCCTGTTAAAATAAGAGCAGCCGCAGCACGAAGGTCTGTAGAGGTTACTTCTGCGCCTTGTAAGTTAGAAGGTCCGTTTAAAATAACAGAACGTCCTTCAATCTTAATGTCAGCATTCATCCGGCGGAATTCCTCCACATGCATGAAGCGGTTTTCGAATACCGTTTCCGTAATCATAGATGTTCCATCCGCACGAAGCAGAAGCGCCATCATTTGTGATTGCATATCTGTTGGGAAGCCCGGATGAGGCATTGTTTTAATATCAACAGCCTTAAGCTTTTCAGGACCGATGACGCGGACGCCATCACCTTCCTCAATAATCGTAACGCCCATTTCTTCCATTTTTGCAATTAAGGAAGATAGGTGTTCAGGAACAGCACCTTGTACCAATACATTTCCGCGCGTAATCGCACTAGCAACCATGAAAGTTCCAGCTTCAATACGGTCAGGAATAATATTGTGGTCAGCACCAAACAATACATCGACACCCTCAATACGAAGAGTGCCCGTGCCAGCGCCTCGGACATTTGCCCCCATTTTATTCAAGAAGTTCGCTAGGTCAACGATTTCCGGTTCCTTTGCTACGTTCTCAATGACAGTTGTTCCCTTTGCCAAGGTGGCAGCCATCATAATATTTTCGGTTGCACCAACACTTGGGAAATCCAAGTAAATCTTTGCACCTTTTAAGCGGCCATCAACCTCCGCTTCGATAAAACCATTTCCAACTTTAACCTTAGCGCCCATTGCTTCAAAACCTTTAAGGTGCTGATCAATCGGTCTAGAACCAATCGCACATCCGCCTGGCAATGCTACACGTGCACGGCCATTGCGCGCGAGTAAAGAGCCCATCACGAGGACAGATGCACGCATTTTACGAACATATTCAAACGGCGCTTCTTCTTTCAACACTCTAGATGCATCAACGACAACTGTATTATTGTCAAAGCCAACCTCTGCATTCAGGTTGCGCAATACTTCATTAATTGTGTATACATCGGAGAGTGTAGGTACATCACGAATTACACTTTTTCCGTCACTTGCTAATAATGTGGCAGCGAGTACAGGCAGGACCGCATTTTTTGCGCCTTCTACTTTAACGGTTCCATATAGCCTTTTTCCGCCGCGGACGATGATCTTTTCCAAGAGTATTCCCCTCCGCGTCCATTTTCTCTATATTAATATTCAATCGTAATGATTGGTGTGCCAACTACAATGGTAGTCTTCGCGCCCAATCCTTCGGAGCGTATCCCAATTTGTAAATTCATGTCCCGAGCTATGGAGTCTGAAAACATTGGCGAGTTCGCCGATACAGACATGAAATTATCCTCTTTTAACGCTTCGATTTCTTTTGCACCAAAAATTTCCATTAACTCATTTGTAATAGTCGGAACAGCTTTATCCATCTTATCACTGATACTGCCCTTCATACCAGAGAAAATTGTTGGATTTTCTCGAAATATGTCAGAAAGCCTATTTTTGACTTGATCCTTCGTGAAAAAGGACTCCATCTCCTTATTCCACTCGTCACCGCTGACCCTATATACTATATACGCATTAACAGGTTGTTTTGTGTGGGTTGCCATCATTTGAAGCATTTCTTTGTGGTGTTTAGAAGTTGGAGATACTGCTGTTACTTCCCATTTTTCGCTGGTCTTACTTGTGGACCAATCCCAATCAGGAAACTTTTGCTGAAGCTCCTTAACATATTCCTGCACTTCTTTCTCTGTAGTCAGGTCAACCAAATGCTCCCGTGCATAAAACGACCATTCTTCGAGCAAAATATCTTCTGTTTGAAAAGCGTCAGCGATTTTTACCAAATCCGGCTCACCGCTGGCTGCCGTTAACCGGCTGCCAAGTACCGCCATCAAACCTACAACCATCATTAAACTTATGCTAAAAAGTACCTTTGTTTTTCTCTTCATCTCTACTCTCCCCCCTTACTACCATTGTTACCAAGGGGAGGAATAGCATACTTGGGAAATGTCGACACTTTTGGACAAGCTTTTTGAAGCAAAAGATCTCTCTCGAAAAATTATCTTTTTCCAGCGGCAGATAGGTTCAAGCATTTGTTTTTCGAAGTCTCTCGATATATCCATCTATTTTCTAAGTTGTTAACTTTTTGTTGTAGATTGCACTTTTTTTCACACACAAAGAGAATTGTACTCAATTTTTCTCAAAAAAGATACATGCTTGAAGACCTAAATTTTTTCCAGTTGTATGTATTGTAAGATTAAAGGCAGCTGCCTTGACCACAAAAGGTAGTCTAGGAAGAAGTTACTAACCGACGATCCAATAATAATCGCCAATAATATATACAATAAACGCGCTTGAAAAACATGATTAGGCTTCAACAACTTATCCAAGCGTATCGACTGCAGCGCCCACCACGCCAAAGCAATAAACACCAGATGAGAAAAAATACTCAACAAAGCAATCTGTCCAAAGTTCTCCATTACACCCTCCTTCGGTGTTGGTGCCTGTCACCGTTTATGCAAAATACTGCTTTTATGCATGAAATAGTGCATACCATATTGACGGATGAAACCTTGAAAAGTTTCGCTTTTATTATAGCAAATTTTTAACGCATTAACTGCCTAAACACTGGTTGTGTGTGAAAAATCAGTGTTTAGGCAGTTAATAGGTAAGTGGGAAGTTTAGATTCCATTCCAGATCCTGCTGATTCTTAATGGAACGTAAACTCTGTCTCCGTGTATCTCCTTATGAATGATTGGTTTTTTAAAATACTGCATGAGTGACTGGCTCTCACTATTGTTACGTCTTGCTCTTTGCCGCATTCCTTTTAGTTTCTCTATACTTTGATTAGACTTTTTCATTATTTTTCACCTCATCCTTTTTTTATTAATTTATTAAGCCGACTTCGTTGCAACGACAACGACTTTTCCATGGTCCATTTGTTCTTCACAACGCTCTGCTGCCGCTTTTGATAACCCCAGTGATTCTAACTTCGAACGGAGCTCATCCCCTCTGGAACGAAAAACATTGGCGAAGGATTCAAAGACTCCCTGCTCTCCAACACCAACCGCGCTTATGTCCAGTGCGTCTGTCAGGTGTTCAGTTCGGTTTTCGTCATGAGCGAATAGATAAATTTCATCCTTTGTGAATCCCTCCATCATGAAATCCGTGATTTCCTTTTTAGCCTGAACTCCATTTTCTACGATTTTTACGTTTTCCATGTTTATTCCTCCTCGCGCGTTACGCATGATCTATTTTGCTGATGTCTCAGCTTGTACCAGTTATATATCCGCTCTTTAAACGAACGAAACCTATTTATCTAAAATTCTATTTAGTTTAATGATTAACATTTTGGGTATATACCTTTTAGTTATTTAAATAAGGATTAATTGGAGGGGTAAGATGAAAACTAAAGCAGAGTTAATTACTAAAATAAGTTTGTTAAAACGAAAAATCGATCAGTGTTTGGATGAGCGGGATCAGGAAGCATTTAATCGATTAACCTTTGAATTGAGAGTTTGCCAGCGTTACCTCGAAACGCGTATGAATACCACTGAGACGAGTATAAAGGAGCGATTGGAACAAAATCGCGATAAGTTTTTTTATTTATAAGTTTAGCCGCTGTCATTTCGGGTATTTACTAACCATACTCATTGAAAACAGAAAGGAGAGAATTTTATGGGATTTATTTGGTCATTAATTATTGGAGGAATTATCGGATGGTTAGCAGGATTAATTCTGGGGCGTGATGTTCCTGGAGGAGTCATCGGAAATATTATCGCAGGTTTCATCGGGGCCTGGATTGGATCAGCTTTAGGCAACTGGGGACCTGAAATTGGAGGATTTTATATTTTACCAGCACTCCTAGGTGCCATTGTCATCGTGCTAATTGTGAGCATGGTATTGCGAATGATTAGAAAAAGAGCATAATATAGAACGACGAATAGACTGCAAATTTTGCAGTCTTTTTTACTGTTTAGAATTACATCATGCAGGTGCGGCGGAATTTGTTAGGCAGATAAACTAAGCAAAAATGCAGATAAAATGAAATCTATGCAGGTAAGCAAACCAATTCCGCAGGTAAGGAACTTATTTTGGCAGGTACAGGGTTTTTGATATAAAGAGGTAACTCAAAAACTGAACCTAATCCAGAAATAAAGCTTAATTTCGAGTGACATATCCATATATAGGAAAATAAAATACATGAGCCAGGCCACAGCCTGGCTTTTTAATTGGTGAGGTTTGCGGCGGAATTTGTTAGGCAGATAAACTAAGCAAAAATGCAGATAAAATGAAATCTATGCAGGTAAGCAAACCAAATCGGCAGGTAAGGACCTCATTTTGGCAGGTAGAAGGTTTTTCACAAAAATGGTAACTTAAAAAACGCAGCTAAATCTAGAAACCACGCTTATTTTCGCCCCAAATTATACATCTATACGAAAAAGCAAAACCTAAGCCAGGCTTAGGTTTTGCTTGCTGAATTTGTTAGGCAGATAAACAAAACAAAAATGCAGGTAAAATGAATTCTATGCAGGTAATCAAATGAAATTCGCAGGTAGAGAACAAAATCCCGCAGGTAAAATAATTTTCATCAAAAGCTCAATTACAATAAGCCCAAATGTAACCCCGCCAATACTCAGTTACAACACCCCGGAAAACAACCTAGCAAAAGACTCCTTCCATTTGACACCTAAGCCCCTCTTATAAAAGGCAACCGGTCTCACCCGCCTGCATTCTTTAAGGTCCTCTTCAAAATGACTCGCCAGGACATCAATACTGGAAGTGCCTGTTAGAAATAAATTTACCTCAAAATTCAAATGAAAGCTGCGCTGATCCATATTTGCGGTTCCAATCGTGGCCATGTTGCCATCAACAATGATGACCTTCTTATGTAAGAAGCCTTTTTGGTAGGTGTAAATTTCAATACCTGCACGAAGGAGGGTCGGAAAGTAGGATTGAGTGGCATATTGGGTTAGAAAACCATCATTGCTCTCAGGAACCATGAGCCGAACTTGAATTCCCTTTTTTGCTGCCACACGCAGCGCCGTCATAATGGTCTGGCTTGGAATAAAGTATGGTGTCGCAATCCAGATTGATTTTCTTGCACTTGAAATCATCGCATAAAAATGATCCCCCATGTCCCTTGTTTCCGGTCCACTCGCGACCACGTGGACGAGACCCTCACCCGCTAATGGCACCGGCTGAAGATAGCGGCGATCTTCAAACAACGCTTCTCCGCACACATATTTCCAATCCAATAAAAAAACGGCATGCAGTGTCTGGACAGCCTCACCTTCCAGCAAAACATGCGTATCACACCAAAAACCAAACTTGTCATCCTCGCCAAGGTATTCAACTCCCACATTCAATCCGCCGACAAATCCAATTTTTCCATCAATCACAATAATTTTTCGATGATTACGGAAATTAAACTTTTGCGTAAACCAACCGGAAATCAGCGGCAGAAAAGGGTGAACCTGAATCCCGGATTCCGCCATCTTCCTTTTATCCTGTTCGGAAAGGGCAAAACTGCCAAACGCGTCATAAATCAGCCTGACCTCCACCCCTTCCTTTACTTTAGCAGTCAAGATCTCCATCAGCTCCTGCCCGAGCCGATCATAACGAAAAATATAATACTCTAAATGAATAAATTCCTTCGCCTCTTTTAACCTCTGTTTCACCTCTTGAAAGGTTTCTTGCCCGTTTTTTAAAATTTTCGTCTTCGTATTCTGGCTTTGATTGGTTAACGTCACCCGTTCAAGATAGCTGACAAATCCTCTTTGATGTTCATTGAGCGTGATTGGCGCCTCATCGAGCTCCTTTTTTTTACCTATTGCCTCAAAGAACTCGCGGTCGCTTGCACGCTTACTTTTAAAAAGTTCCCCTTTAAATAGCATTTGCCCTGAATATATGTAGAAAATATAGCCTGCAACCGGCAACAATATTAACAGGCATGTCCATAAAAGCGTTCTCGGTACAGGACGATTCTGCAGCCATAGCTCTGCTACACTATATAAAATAATACCTATATACAAACTAATACCTATTACTTTCCACCAGATAGGGAATCTCGTAAAAAGAACCATCCAGGAGAAGAAAAACATCAACATGACAAAGAAGATTTCGATTCTTATTTTCATCCAGTTTCCCTCACAGTCTTTTTAAAAAGAAATACCCTTCCAGGCACCCTATCAAACATAAAAAGACGCCTGGCTAAGCTCAGGCGTCTACTTTTTTTCGATATATCTTTTCACTAGAATTAAATTCAATATATTTCATACCCTTTGGCATTCCTAGAATCGATTCTTTACTTCCCAGTCCAATGAATCCGCCTTCTGCCAAGCTGTCATAAAAAAGTCCATGCACCTGCTGCTGGAGGGTGCTGTCAAAATAAATCATGACATTGCGGCATAAAATCACATGAAATTCATTAAATGAGCTGTCACTCACCAAATTGTGCTGGGCAAACGTGAGGTTCTCGGTCAAGCTGGGTGAAAAATAAGCAAATTGATGGTCGGTAGAATAATACTCGGAAAACGCCATTTTTCCGCCCGCTTTTAAGTAATTTTTCGTATATTGCTGCATTTTTTTGAGCGGGAACGCACCCTTTTGCGCCGCCGTCAGCGCTTTTTCATTCATGTCTGTGGCGTAGATTTTCGTTTTCGCCGACAGACCCTCCTCCTGAAGCAGGATCGCCATAGAGTAAACTTCCTCACCCGTAGCGCAGCCCGCATGCCAAATCCTGATTTCAGGAAGCTCCCGCAGCAACGGGACCACCTCGTTACGAAAGACGGCAAAGAAACTAGGGTCACGATACATTTCCGTCATCCGGATGGAAAAATCATTTAGCAGCCGTTCCAAAACGCCGGGTTCGTGGAGCACTTTTTCCAATAAAGCTGTAATGGTTGGCAGCCTCTCCGCCTTCATCCGGTTTAAAATCCGTCTGCCAATCGAACCCCTGACATAGCCCCGGAAGTCATATCCATACATTTGATACAAGCCTTCCAGCAGTAATTTGATTTCTATTTCCTGAAGCTCATTTGGCTCTTGCAGATTGATATCTGTTACGATCTCTTTGGTTGTTTCGTTCAATCTTCATTCACCTGCTCGGTCAGCCATACCCGCATTAACGAGAATAACTGATTGATATTTAATGGTTTCATAATATAATCAGATGCGCCCGCTTCCATACACTTGTCTCGTTCACCTTTCATCGCCTTGGCCGTCAGCGCAATAATCGGCAGTTTTTCCATTTCCATATCTTGCCTGATGATTTTCATCGCCTCATAGCCGCCCATCACCGGCATCATGATGTCCATGAAAACAAGGTCAAAATCTGCTTCCTTACGTAAAAACTCAATCGCACTCTTACCATTATCCGCTACCTGAACCTTCACTCCCTTTTTCTCAAGGGCAGTTACAAGTGCATATACATTCCGGCGGTCATCTTCTACTAACAGCACTTTCTTTCCTTTAAACAACTGGTCATCAGATGTCTCCGCTTCTACTGCCTCGACTGATTCTGTTTCTTCATTGACCGGCTGTTGTTCCTCTGCCGCCTCACTCACACTTACCGCTGTCTCAGCAAGTGCCAATTGTTCTTCAAGCTGAAGAGGATATTCCCCGGACTCCAGACTGCAAGGAATATACAGAATAAACGTGCTTCCTTTTTCCGGCTCGCTTTCAACCGTAATCGCACCGCCAAGCAGACGGGTGAATTCACGGCAGATCGATAATCCTAAACCAGTGCCGCCATACTGTCGGTTGGTCGTACCATCCACCTGCTGAAATGCCCCGAAAATAATTTCCTGCTTCTCCTGAGCGATTCCAATTCCCGTATCCGTCACTGAGATGGACAGCACCTGTTCCTCCATATCAAGACCAGGCCAAAGTTTCTCCACCTTTTCTGGCGATGCAAGTCCAATATTTACTGTGACAGCACCGTGTTCCGTAAACTTAAAGGCATTAGATAACAAATTCTTCCAAATTTGCTGCAAGCGGTGGCCGTCTGTTGTAATCACAGAAGGTACATTTGCAGCGGTATGAACCTCAAAGGTTAAACCCTTTTTCGCTGCAACGGGGCCGAACATGTTCTTCATCATTTGCGGAATTTCCGTCACGTTCACTTCATCTGTTAAAATTTCTATTTTACCCGCTTCAATTTTGGATAAATCGAGGATATCATCAATTAACCGCAGCAAATCACTTCCAGCCGTGTAAACAACACTGGCAGATTCTTTTACTTCTGAACTGTCTATTTCGCCATCATGTTCCATCAGCATTTGTGAAAGAATTAAAATACTGTTTAATGGCGTACGCAGCTCATGTGACATATTTGCAAGGAAATCGGTTTTATACTGCGAGCTCATCTGCAGTTTCCGTGAGTAGTCCTCAAGCTCATCCTTTGCTTTTTTCAGTTCAAACGCTCGTTGTTCGGCGTATTGCTTTTGTTCTTCTAAATATTCATTGGTAATCCGCAGCTGTTCCTGCTGCATTTGCAACTCTTCCGATTGGGCTTGAAGTTCCTCAGACTGCGCCTGAAGTTCTTCGGTGAGTACCTGTGATTCCCCCAGCAGCCTTTCTACTTCCATCCGGCCGGCGACATTGGTAATCGCGGAACCGAACTTATCCTGAAGCAGATCCAATAATGTTAAATGCTGAGACAAAAACGGCTGAAGCGAAGCGAACTCCACCACTGCTTCTACCCGGCCATCCACTAAAATCGGGGCAACCAAAAGATTCGTTGGTGAAGATTGACCTAACCCCGATGTGACTTTAAAGTGTTCCTCTGGCAGCTTATCAATCAAGAAGATTCTTTTATCCAGTGCAGCCTGGCCAATTAAACCCTCTCCTATCCGGAAACTCGCCGCAGCACCTTCTTCTCCGGCAACCGCATAACCCGCCTCTTTCACGTAGCGAACTTCGCTTCCTTGATTCCTGCGCAGGTAAACAACACCGTAGACCCCGCCAAGCAAAGGAGTAAGCTTCGTGATAAACGCATGCGTCAATTCTGTTAAATCCGTCTTCCCCTGGTACATGGTCGAGATTTCTGCTACGCTTTTTTGAACCCAATTGTGTTTCTCAAGACTCCCGAGAAGTTCGTTCATCGCTTCTGCGAGTTCTTGGGTTTCATCATGAGTGCTGACCTCGATTCTAGTGGAAAGGTCTACCTCGGTCTCTCTTGAATCCGTTATACTATTAATCGTGCGAACAACCTGCCTAATGGTTTTGGCAATCGAATTCGCCAGGAAAACTGCCGTAGCTATTGTAATCAAGGTTACCACTATGATAAGGCCATACAACGAAATTCTTAAATTGTTATTGTCCTTATCCAGTTTCTCAACACGATAATTTGTCAGTTCCTTTTGATTTTCAAGAAAGGAATCAAAATGTGCGCGGAGCTCGTCGGTCATTTTTTTACCTTTGTTCTCTCTAAAAAACTTGTCTAATGCGCTTTGATTATTTACATTTTTCTGGTTAACAACAAATTCTGCAGACCCGGTAACCCAGTTATGGATCAGTGGTTTCATTTCTTCTAAATTCCGCTGCTGCCTCCCGTTATCTCCCAGCATGGAATGAAGTGTATTATAGTTATCGAGCCAGTTCTGTCTAGCTGTATTGTAAGGCTCAAGGTACTCCTCATTACCCGTAATCACGTACCCTCTCATGCCCGTTTCCATATCTAATACATTTTTTTGTATCTGATTTGCTAGGTTGTGCACTTCCATATCATGCTGTGTGATGAAATCGACCTCTTCCTGCATGGCTGACATCCGATTCATGACGATCAGCAGGGAGACCACTAAGCAAACCAAAATGAATATATAGCCTGCTATAATTTTCGTGTGAATGTTGAAATGAAATTCCTTCATTCTCTACTTTCCCCCTTTTGTAAAAAAATAACTAATTCTATCATATCGTTTCTCGCAATCTCACCCAATGGGAAATTTGTACCAACCTGCAGGGAAAACTCTCTCGCACAACCCAATCTCCTTCATGAATTTAATAGTTTCATAACAAGCAAACCGGGTATGTAATAAGTACACCACAAAATTGGAGGAGGTTTTTTTCATGGCAACATCCACAAAAACTAAATCAAAATCAAAAGAAAAATCATTAACTTTATCGGAGGCTCTAAACAGGCAGGTGGCGAACTTTTCGGTTCTTCATATGAAGCTGCACCATTTCCACTGGTATGTAAAAGGAGAAAATTTTTTCACGCTGCATCTTAAATTTGAAGAACTTTACAAGGAAGCTGCTCTGCATCTTGATACGATTGCGGAAAGAATGCTTGCACAAGGAGCATTACCGGTCGCAACTCTTGAAGAAATCCTTGATCTTACGACACTGAAAGAAGCAAAAGGTGATGAAAATGCGAAGCAAATGGTCCAAACACTGGCTGATGATTTTGACATGATTTGTACCGAGCTGACAGAGGGAATCTCACTGGCTGAAGAAAATGAAGATCAGCCTACGGAAGATCTACTCGTTCACATTCGTACCTCTTTAGAAAAACATAGATGGATGTTTGAAGCCTATCTGGCGGATTAATTTTCACAATAATGGGGTGTCAGTCACAGTGCTGACACCCCTTTTAATTCGTAGAAATTAAAACAAGACACATATCGTCTTTTGGTGGATTTATGAGCTCCCAGCCTGGCTGCAGTTGATGAAGCAGCGCAGCAGGGTCCCCTACATCAACCGTTTGTAAGGAGCGAATCAGCTTATCGGTCGCATCCTCGTACTTCTCCTCCAGCCATTCCGATAACCCATCGGTAAACAGCAGAAGCCGGGCAGAATCACGATATGTAATTACACCTTTGGTCACATCAATCTCCTCAAAAAAACCAAGCGCGCAGGAACCTTCTGTTAAGAGTTTCGCTTCCTGATCCACGATCCCAATCCCGGCTGGATGGCCAGCGTTGACGTATTCAATCGTTTGCTTTTCCGTATCAAGAACAAAGTAAATCGCCGTAAAATAATAGTTCATTAAACTATCAGGCGTATGCAGCTGAAGCATCCGCCTGTTCAATTCCTTCATAACCTTTTCCGGGTCCACAATTCCGGTAATCGTATCCTTTAACGCGGAATAAATGTACATCCCTACAAGTGAGGATGAAATCCCGTGGCCCATCATATCCAGCAGGATCACGCCGTACTTAGTGGGGCTTATCTGATACCAGGCGTAGAAATCACCAGCAAGCTCAAATGTTGGCCTGTAAACAGCTGAAATGTTAACATCCTTTTCCTGAAGGGGGGCGCTAAGCATACTTCGCTGCACCTGCCTGGCTAAGTCCAGTTCATATTGAATGCGTCTGTCCCGTTCCTTCCGCAAATCTTTTTCCTGCTTTAACCTAAGGACGGAACGAATCCTTGCTAGAAGTTCGACTTTATTAATCGGTTTCATCACATAATCGAGGGCTCCGGCATCCATTGCTTCCGCCATTTTGTTAGAATCGCCCATCGCCGTAACAAAAATAATCGGCAAATCGGAGAAGCGCTCATTGGCCAGTACTGTCCGGCAAGCTTCCATCCCATCAATTTCTGGCATCATCAAATCCATTAGGATGAGGTCAACCGGGACTTCTCCAGGATTAAGTGAATCAAGCTGTAAATATTGATATAACTCTCCGGCAGATGAAAGCAAAAGCAGATTATTATAATTTGCTTTCCTGAGAATTTTCTCGACAATCATTAGATTTGTTTTATTATCATCTACGATGACAATCTTCATTGGCATTTGGGTTTCCCCCTTTTGCAAAAGATGAGCCTGCCCCCTCTAATAGGGTGACAGGCACCAACTAGTTTAGTCTGTCCTGATAGGTATTACCGGCAAGTGCCTTTCGCAGTTTTTCTATTGCTTTTTTTTGCAGCCGGGATACATGCATTTGCGAAATTCCCAGAGATTCTCCCACTTCGCGCTGGCTTTTGTTATCGATAAACGTCCACTGTATAATTTGCTTCTCCCTATTGTCCAATACATGAAGGGCACTCTCCACCAACAGCTGCTGGTCGACTTTTTCATACCCTTTATCTTCTGACCCGATTACATCTAACGGTGTAACCCCGCTCCCGTCAGAACCGGTCTCAATCGTTTGGTCCACGGAGGCTGTTTGATACCCTTTTCCTAATTCCATCGTCTCCAGCACTTCTTCTTCAGAAATCCCTAAATACTCAGCGATCTCATGGATTTTCGGTGAGCGTTGATAGCGGTTAGTCAGCTCGTCTACAGCTCCATTTAACTTTGGCCATGTTTCTTTAATTCGTCGTGGTACATGAACATCCCACGTCTTATCTCTTAAAAATCGTTTAATTTCACCAACCACCATCGGAACTAGGTAGGCTTCAAACGGATTCCCGGTATTAGGGTCAAACCGTCTAATGCTGGATAATAATCCAATCATCCCTACCTGCATGATATCTTCATGCAAATTTCTTCCTTTGGAATATTTTCTCGCTATGCTGCCGATCAAATTAGTGTATTGTTCAACTAACTGGAGCTGGGCACTCTCGCTTTCATTCTCCTGAAAGTCTCGAATCAATGCATAGGTTTCTTCCTTAGTTCGTTTCACGGTCTGAGGTGGCTTTGTCATGATTTTCACGCTCCTCGCCTAGATACTTCACCATGAAGACCGTTACTCCGGAACGATTCAACACACGGACTTCATCCATGAGCGTTTCGATCAGATAGAGACCTAACCCTCCCTCTGTTAGTTGATCGACTGTACTTGACTCTGTATAAGGACCAAGTTCTTCTTTTTTCTTTAAAAAATTAAAACTCTGACCGCTGTCAGCAACCATCGTTTCTAGCTTATCTTCATAAATGCCAAAGCCGACGATGACTTCTCCGTCCTCGTCTTCCGGATAGGCATGCTGTATCGCGTTTGTGCAAGCTTCACTAACAGCAATTTTAATATCTTCAATCTCCTCATATGTATAACCCATGCGGCTCGCTATTCCTGAAAGCGTTAATCGAATGACACCAACATACTCCGGTTTGGCAGGAATCTTCATTTCAACATAATCCATCACGTTTTTCATCGTCCTCCGTCCTCTGAAATATCCATAATTTTATCCAATCCTGTCAGTTCAAACAGACGCACTAATCGGCTCGATAATTCTACTAACTTTAGTTCTCCCTCATTTTTGTTCAGCTGCTTGAACAATCCAACAAATACCCCTAATCCGGTACTATCCATATAGGAAACTTCCTTTAGATTAACCGTTAGGATTTTTCCAGTGCCTTCTGAAAGCGGCAATAGCTCCTCACGAAGTTTTGGTGCTGTATAGGCATCGATTTCTCCGGCAACCGACACGAATATTTCCTTCTCATTCTGATGTTCCTCGACCTTTATTTTCATCCCAATCATCACCTCTGAAATATTTACTGTTTATATACCCTATTAAAAAAAAGTTAAACCTATTTTTTAAAAAAATATTTTTCTAGCATTATACTAAAATTTAGAGGAGTTACGAATAGATAGAACCTCCTAGTCATTTTATCCCACACGAAAGAGGCTTGCACGAATCCGTGCAAGCCTCGTCTATATAGTAAAGGCAGTGTATGGCGGGTTAAGAATCAGTAACGATTTTGATTGTTACTTTTATTTTTCGATTCCCCGTTCGATTCTCCACTTCTTTGTTGAAATTCAGCATTCTTGGAAATCGAATCACCATATCTTTGCCTGTCATTCTCTGGTTGGACATTTTCACCGCGTAAACTGGTTGGGTCGCCGCCCCTTTGCCCCTGCTGACGTGAAAGCTCTCTTATATCTTCCACAATTTCTTCGCCAGGCAGCTCTTGCATGATAGAAGGATCTTCACCATCATTATATCCTGTTAGACGTTTTTCATTAATTCCGTAACTTTTGTTTTCATCCTTACGTCTTAATGAATCCATTGCCGTGTTACCAACATAATTTTTAGCCATGATCGTTTCCTCCTTATAAATTTCTAGATTGCTGTTTTTCATCCCTATCGGTTTTACTGAACATGCAACCACATACTTCAACCACCCTCTTTCTATTAATCTCGAGATCAGGTTAAGCGGTTACTTAACCATGCTAGTGTTATACCCCGCTCAACAACTATCAAACCTTTTCTAGCGAAAAAACGAACCTTTCTTTTTCCCTTTTAATAGATCTCCTGTCCAGCCCTTTGTTTTTATGTATCCATAAAGCAGTGCTGTCGACAAAATAATGGAAATGATAGAAATAAGGTAACCGTACTTCCACTCGAGCTCCGGCATATGTTTAAAATTCATCCCCCATAGGGCCCCAAATGCCATAATGGGAGTGAAAATGGTGGTTAGAACTGTTAGGGTTTTCATTATTTCATTTCCGCGATGAGAGGATATGACCTCTTCTAAATGAATCACCGAGTCTATCTCCTGCTCATACTCCCGCAGCAGCACCATCGCCCGTTCAATTCGTTTGCATGTACGGATAAAGATTTCCCCGTTGTTAACGTTTGGAAAATTAGTTTCCTCTATCGCCATTTTCAGTTCCTGGATGGGAATTAATAGATTATTACAAACTAATAGCTCATGGCGTTGCTGAAAAATATGTTCTAGAATCCGCATGTTATTCTGTTTTTTCACACCCCACATTAACTTTTGGAGTGACACCTCAAACTGGTCAATCTCGACCAGTATGTCATTCACCAGTTCTCCTAGTAAAAACAAAAAGCCATCTACTGCATTTTCCGTCTTATTTAGCTGCCGCAGCATTACGTCTGGTTCTAATTGTTTAAAAGAGGTAAACTCTAAATCGACCGTAAATAAGGTATTACTCGTTATATAGAAATGAAAAATTTGCCGGTCTTCTTCCGCATCGACATTTTGTCGATAAATTAGAGATCCATTCACGACCCTTTCCTCATCTATAAAGCCATGCACTTTCACGCAATTGTTGTTATTTTTTCGAACATTCGCTAACCAGCCTGATAGCATGGTCTCCTGGTCCCATACTGCATGCAATTCATTCTTATTCAATTGAACCCATTTCCACTGATCAAAATTCATATTACTCTCCATCGACTGCCTCCTCCCTTATCAGTTGATTACCCTAAAAGGAATCATACAAACGTAAAAAAATGTTTAATAGACTGATGAAACGGGTATTTACAAAACAAGTTCAAATTCAAGGAGGTTTTAATGATGAAAAAAGGCTTTGGTATGGGCTCACTAGTAGCGGTAGGAATTGGCGCATCGGCAGCGGTATGGCTTTCAAATAAACCAAATCGCATTAAAGCCGAAAGTATGTTACGAGACTGGAAAAACAAGGTAGCACCGAATGTCTATGCGAAATCAGATCAGCTTCCGATTGATAAGGGCGGAAATCCGCACCCGAAGGATTTTCCTGATAATGATATGGTCAGCGAGGGAGCACAGTATGCCGTTCAATTTTATAACGAGAAAATTCAATAATAGAGCAGCGGTTGGGTTCCTAGGAACCCAGCCTTTTTTCATATTCAAAAAAATGTCTTCCTTTCCCCCGAAAAGAAGACATTTTTTATCCTATGACGATGAGTTTCCATGCATGCTTATCAGTTCATCTACGGTCTGAATCCGCTTATCGCCTCTTATATCGTTCTCAGGAGTGGAAAAAGACTGATCCTCCGGAATACTACTCACTGTCTCATTCTCTTGCTCCTTTTGCGCTTCTACCGTTCGTTTGGCATATGGCAGGGCTTTAAGTCTCTCATAAGGAATCCTTTCTCCTGTATCGACACAAACTCCATAGGTTCCTGTCTTAATCCGCTCCAAAGCCTCATTTACTTCTTCGAGAAGATTGTTTGCTGTTTCATGCAAAACCCTTTGTTTTTCCCGTTCTTCCAATTGTGTTGCCGTATCGGCCAAATGATTATCATAGCTAGTTAATTCTCCGTCATCCTCTAACGCTAAAGGCTGATTGGCTTCTAGCATTTGAATGGTTTCTTCTTTCATCTTTAATAACCTTTTCTCAAAATAATTCATCTCTTCTTTTGATAACATTTAGTTTTCCTCCCTTACGTCTTTCCTTTTATTTACCCTTTCATGTATGAACATGAAACTTTGTATCCACATCCAGTTAAAAAATGGCATCATTGTATTGCTTCGTTTCATCATTGTTTTCTCCCTTGATAATTTTTTCCTCTATTGATTTCTCTTTTCTCAGCTTCCATAACCGATAGGTATGATGGGCAATTACCTTAAGAACCGCATACACGGGAACCGCTATGATTAACCCGAGAATCCCGCCCATACGTCCTGCTGCAAGTAACAAGGATATAATCGTGAGCGGATGGATCTCTAACTTTCTCCCCATCACCTGAGGTGAAATAATATGTCCTTCAATCTGTTGGACGACAATCATCACCATTAGGACTTTTACCACCATCATCGGTGAATCGATTGACGCAATAATCACGGCAGGAATCACCGCAAGGATCGGGCCGATAAACGGGATGACATTGGTAAACATTGAAAAAATTGCAACAAGAAGGGAGTAGTCAAGGTCAATAAGCAAATAACCGATAAAAAGCATGACACCTATACAAAAACTAACAAGAATTTGGCCTTGGATATAAGAACTAAGCGCTTCATCTAAATCTGCCAGAATCTTTCGTCCATTTTTCTGCTGCTGGGATGGCAATAAACGAAGAATCTGCTGTGGCGCCTTTTCTCCTTCTTTTAACATGTAATAGAGAATAAACGGAACCGTTGCCAAGACAGTTACAATACTTGCAAGTACCCCAATAATATTCATAAAATTGGTTCCAATCGCAGCAAGACTGGAGGAAACTGACTCTGTAATCGCATCGGAAGCTTTTTCTATATCCACACTGTCATTTTCCTGTAAATGATTGATCCATTGTTGCAGTTCAGTCAATTTGTCCGATATGGCCTCAATAAGATGGGGCGTACTATCAGCAAAACTTTTCATTTGCTCTTTCAGAACAGGTCCTCCAAGAGAGATTAATGATGTAATCAAAAGACCGAATACTACATAGATCAGCAGGATAGAAAGTGTTCTAGGAATATTTTTTAACTGAAGATAATTTACCAGCGGGCGAAACAGGTAATAAAGCACACCGGCAAACAAAAAAGGAAAAAACAGTGTTTGGACAAGTAAAAAGATAGGCTGGAAAATAAAATCAATTTTCATCGCTATAAAAATAAGTAAAAAAATAAGCAAAAGACCGTAACCAAATCGAAATGCCTTTGTTGTCAGCATTTTTCTCACCTCCTAATAGCAAAATCATTTATGATTAAATACCCGTTCTTCCATAAAGCTAATCCACCATTTTGCTGATATACAAAAAGACATGCGGAGCACCGCACGTCTATTGACTTACTTCCATTCCATTAGGAAGAGTTTATTTTTTAACATACGAAGGTGTAATGTTCAATTTGCTGAGGATATTTTTCACTTTCATTCTGTTCGTTTCAGAGGCTAACCACTTTGCGACCGAAACTCCCATTCCTAAAACCGTCAAAAATCCTTTCATCGATACAATTCGTTTCATATCAAGTCCTCCTTTACATCCGATTTAAAGAAAAGAAGCTTGTACAAATTGCACAAGCTTCTTTTATACCAGTCATCCTGATATCATGAATACGATTAGTCGTTATCACGTTGGTTACTCCGTGATTCTCCACCCTTGCGCCCAATCTCTTGATAGAATTCTTTATCGTGGTTTTCGGAAGTTGCCTCTCCACCTTTACGGCCAATCTCTTGATAGAATTCTTTATCATGGTTGTCAGAGGTTGCCTCTCCACCCTTGCGGCCAATTTCTTGATAGAACTCTTTATCGTGGCTTTCGGCGGTTGCCTCTCCACCCTTGCGACCAATTTCTTGATAGAACTCTTTATCGTGGTTTTCAGAGGTTGCCTCTCCACCCTTGCGGCCAATCTCTTGATAAAACTCTTTATCGTGGTTATTTGAGGTTGCCTCTCCACCTTTGCGTCCTGCTTCTTCTCTGCTCATTGTTTCATTATTCCTAGCCATTTCTACGTCCTCCTTTAGATTTTTTTGTCTTCAGTCAGATTCGTACATTCGACTTCCTTCAATCGGGTTAACTTGTAACCCATGCTTATGTAGTACCACCAACTCTCCTTTTTAAAACTCCTTTTTCTCGGTTTAATCATTTTGAAATACTCGTAATCTACTCGTATATTTTTTAAAAAGATTATAAGGTTTAGGACTACGTATATCGGGGTATTTAATTAGAATATTTCACACGAACAGTAAAAGCAGGGGTAAGAGGGTTGGCGCGCTTCAGCACCAGCCAATTTTTTGATTCCGGGGTGAAAAAATGAATTTATTCTTTCTACTCATTTATTTCCTGATTATTATGGCCGTCATTGAAATTTTTGTGATTCTTTTTCGGCTGACGGACCTGAAATTGGAGGTTTCGCGGTTTCAGGTCATTTCCTTGATGACAGGTACAGGTTTTACGACGGGAGAGTCTGAGCTGATTTTAGGCCACCCGATTCGGAGGAAACTAGCTACTTTTCTAATCCTATTCGGGGCCTTCTCACTTGCTGTAATCATTTCATCAATTAGTACGATTTTATCTGAGGACCTTCGCACGAAGGATATTTTCTATGCAGCAGGCGGAGTGGTGCTAGTCTTTGCTATTTTAAAGCTGAAGAGTGTACAAACCAAGTTATCCAAGTTATTTAAACAAGAAATGAAGCAGAATATTGAACTTGGAGATCTCCCTATGAGAGATATTTTTATGTCAGAAGAACAAGACCATCTGCTCAATCTTCATATCTATAAAGAATCTTCTCTCTTTCTTAAACAGATTAGTCAGGTGATCCAGAATTATGAAGACTTAGAATTTGTTGTATTGTTTATCAAAAGAGGAGAATTAAAACTTAGAAAAAATATCTATCACACAAAAATACACGAGGGCGATCAGATTCTATTATTCGGAGAAGAAGACGTCATTTTCAAACTATTTAAAGATGACATTAAAATTATGGAGGAAAAGCTTAAAAATGCCCAGCATACGCCGGTCAGCGAGTACCAATCATCACAATAAGGGCCGTACTAAAATCCGACTCATCCATTACGACATAAAAAGGCACACGTTACATTAAAATGACGTGTGCCTTACGTTTTTTTCCACTGCTTAGCTAACAATTTTTTTCACATCTAGATACAAAATATGGTGACCAACAGCTTCACGGACTTTGAACAAGTATCCATCGAATTTAGCCTCTGTCCCAATCTCCACGTCAAAGTTTTGTGTAAGAAACCAGCCGCCGATTGTATCAATTCTATCACCGGTTATGTTTGTACCTAGTAGACTGTTAACATCCTCAATTAACACTTTTCCATCCAGTAAATAATGGCCTTCCTTCACCTTTTGAATCTTTGCTACTTCATCGGTATCAAATTCGTCTCTTACTTCACCGACAATTTCTTCAATAATATCTTCTACGGTCACTAATCCTGAGGTACCCCCGTATTCATCGACAAGAATCGCCATTTGACTGCGTTCTTTTTGCATTCTCACCAATAAGTCATGAATGGGGATGGTTTCAATTGCTTTAATCACAGGTTTAATAAAGGGTCTCAGACTCATGGCTTCTGTATGATTTTTATTCATTATTTGGGCGGTAATTAACGCTTTAACATTAAGAATCCCTATAATATTGTCTTTGTCACCCTCAATGACAGGGTAACGAGAATAATTTTCTGTTCTTACCCGGCTTACAACCACATCAAGGGTATCATTAATCGATAGCGAACTCATCTCTGTCCGCGGAACCATGATTTCTTTTGCCACTCTTTCATCAAATTCAAAAATATTGTTCACATAATTTAATTCATTTTGATTGATTTCACCTTTCCTAAAGCTTTCCGACAAAAGCAAACGAAGCTCTTCTTCGGAATGAGCTAATTCTTGCTCCGATTCAGGCTTTAAGCCAAAGATTCCGACCAAGAGCCTGGCAGATCCATTTAATGCCCAAATAAATGGCCGCATTACTTTGGTGAATCCGATAATCGGAGCAGCAAACATAAGTGCTACCTCCTCGGCCTTATGAATGGCGACTGTTTTGGGTGCTAACTCCCCGACTACCACATGCAGAAATGTAACCGAGGCAAAGGCAATGATAAAAGAGATCAGATGCGATAGCGATTGATTCAGATTTATCGCCGAAAACAAGGGATGAATTAATTTTTGCACAGTAGGTTCTCCCAGCCACCCGAGTCCGAGAGCCGTAACCGTTATTCCCAATTGACAGGCTGAAAGGTATTCATCTAAATGGTTTACTACCCTTTTAGCGGACACTGCCCCCTTTTTCCCTTCTGCAATCAATTGATCGATTCTCGATGGACGTACTTTCACAATCGCAAATTCTACCGCTACAAAAAATCCCGTGAGCGCGATTAAAAGAGCGATTAATAATAGATTAATAATCGTCATTGAGCAGCCTTCCTCCCTTCTTATTAAAAGGCTGTGTTAAACTGGGCTGTTGATTTACGCTACAGGCGCGAGCGGTTCGCGGGCTCGCCCGTGAGCCTCCTCGGTCGTCCCGACCTGCGGGGTCTCACTCAGCTCGTTCATCCCGCAGGAGTCGAGCGCCTTTCGCTCCAATCAACAGGTTCTAAAATCAACAGTGTCCTTTTAACACAGCCTATAAAAATAACAATCCGAAATCTCATAGATCCGGATTGTTATTTTTTCGTTTAGCTTCAACGAATCTTTTATTCTATTATTTTGTTATCGATTTTATCGTCCAGTTTACGCAGATATTTGGATGCAAAGTCCTTTCCTCCGAGACCGAATGCCAGCCCAAACGCTAATGCTAATCCTCCTAATAGAAGAATAAAGGCAGCATTGACGATGGAATGTGCTACACCCAGCTGATCCAATGCCATAAAGATGGAAATCGAGAAAATAGCATATTTCGCAACCGCTGCAAGCGTTCTAGAATAGCTGTTCTTAAGAATATTCTGCAGGATACGCTCTACAAGGTTCCCTAGGTATAAACCAATTCCTAAAATAATAAGAGCGGCAAATAACATCGGTAAATACGAAATCACCGCGGTACCAAGAACAACAAGGAACTCCAATTGGACGATTTGCAATGCTTCGACTGCAAATAATAAAATGACGACAATTTTTGCTAACAATCCGATAATTTGAGAGAGTGTATACGTTGATTGCTCAGGTTTAAGTGAACCCACACCCATTTGGGTAAAGATATTATCAACCTTTAAACGCCACAGCATTTGCGCAACGACCTTTTCCACCCATTTTCCAAGCCAAATCCCAACTAAAATCAGAATCACGGCCACGGCAATGTTCGGGATTAACCCTACAACATCATGAAGCATAGCAATTGCTGGATCAGAAATGCCTTTTAGTTCAAGTTTTTCTAAGGCTGTAATGATTGTAGGTATTAAGATTAAAATAAACGCGATGTTGCCGATAATGCTTGAAAGACTTATGTTATCACTTGTTTTTACCATTCCTAAACGCTGGCCAAGTTTTTCTGTACCGATGCTGCTTAGGAAGTTTGTTAGAATATCTCGGACTATTTTTGCAATCAGCCAGCCAACAAACACAATAAGAGCGGCCGCAACTAGTTTAGGGATGAAAGCAAGCAGATTTGACAGCGTATCTGCAAATGGTTCTGAAACTCCTTCAATCTGTAACGCTCCTAATACACCCGGCAAGAATAGTAATAGAACAAAATAGAATAGTGCCTTTGCAATACCGTTTACCTTGTTTACCGCTTCACTTTGACTTACCGCCATTTTCCACTGTACTAGGCGGCGTTCTAAATGGAGCATTGCCGCACCCTTTTTAAACAGCATACGAAGCAGCGATGCAACACCCCAGGCAAAAAGTAAAATAAGGGCAGCTTTTAAAACGTTTGGAATCGCCGCTGTAATCATCGTCAGCATTTCTACGAGCGGTGTCGCAATAAAGCTTAAGTTAAGCATATTAAAGAAGATAATCCAGACGACAACCAGTAAGATGTAATATACTATTTTTCCGATAATGACTTCGGAAGAATATTTTTTGGTGCCAATGTTTGAAAATAACTTATCATCAAGTTTTGTTCTCTTTAAAAGGGCCTCCACGCTTTTACCAATGCTTTTGGCAATCAGCCAGCCAACCAATAAGACTAAAAGGGCAAATAATAGGTTGGGAAGCTGATAAAAGTACGAGGTCCATCCTGTCATCATTTCATTTAGATTCATTCTACCTATCTCCTTTTCTATCGTTTAATAGATAAGAAAAAGAAGATACTCTTCCCTTTCTTATCTCCTCAGCATTTAGTTTGTTTCTGGGTTTTTATTTTCTGCCTCATCTTTGTGGGATCCGTCACTTACACCGTTATCCTGGTCCACTCCATCTCCACAGCCTGTCAGCGCACCAAATGTTAATGCAAAAATCATTCCTGTCATCATCAATTTCTTTTTCCAAATTTTATTCATCGTTGTTTCCTCCTTTAATTTGTCTAGTATGCTTTTACCCTTTTAGTAAGTGACCTAAACAATAAATGTACATTTTTCTATTACCTCAAGTTTTTTTAAAAAAAGACATTTAATAGAAAGAAAATGGTTTTGCTGCATTTTTCTGGTGAAAAGAGTTTCAGATTTTTCTTATTGGGAATATAAAAAGGGCATAACCAAACACGACGAAAGGAGCTGTAAGTATGAAGAAAAGTTTACTAGTTGGTGGATTGGCTGTTTCTCTTACTCTTGCCGGATTAACTGGCTGCGGTGACGGGGTCGATCAAGATAACGGGGCCAGTGATGGTCAACAGAAAGACGTAATAGATAAAGACACGAAGCAAAATGCCAAAGATGCTGTAAATAAAGTAGAAACAGAATTAAAAGAAGCACAACAGGATATAGAAAAAAAGGTTGAGGATAACGGTGTTAATGATGGTGTTAACCAATAATTTTTTATAAAAATTAAGGAGGCTTATTAAAATGAATAAAGACAAAATGAATGGATTTGTAGATACAGTTAAAGGGAAAGCCAAAGAAGAATGGGGTAGATTGACGGATGATCGCTCAACAAAAAATGAAGGCAAAGTTGACCAGGCGAAAGGGAGATTGCAGGAAGAGGTTGGCAGAGTAAAGGATAAAATAACAAAAAACTATTAAGCTGTGAATCTCTCGGAACCAATAATAGAAAAGGGGAGGAACCCGAAAATGGACAAGGTTGAAAAGAATGTTGTAGGAGTTTATGAAACCGAACAGGAAGCCATTATTGCGATTGAGAAACTTGTTAAAGAAGGATATGATAAACAGGATATCTGTGTTATTGGTAAAGACATCAAAAATGTGAATTATATTGCCGATGAGACAGGGACCGTTGCGGAAGAAACCGCTGCCACGGGTGCATTAGCCGGCGGAACACTCGGAGGCTTAACTGGTTTACTCGTAGGAGTAGGTGCGCTGGCCATCCCCGGTGTTGGTCCAATCATCGCCGCGGGGCCCATCGCTTCAAGTTTAATTGGAGCCGTTGCAGGTGCCGGCTTAGGTGGATTAACCGGCGCACTCATTGCGATCGGAATTCCAGACGATGAAGCCGAATATTACGGAAACTCCGTTAAAGAAGGTAAAATTTTAGTTTTAACGAAAAATAGATTGAATCATCCTCTTGAGGACCAGAATACCTTAGCACAGGCAAACAATAGCTCAATGGCACAGGATTGGGATGAATTGAAGAGGCTTGGCAATGAAATGAATAATGGTGAAACGAAGGAAGATTTAGAGGAAAGAGAGAAAGTTCGTGATCCCTTACAATAATAGCTATTAAAAAAACGGTCCCCTAAAAGGACCGTTTTGCATGTAATGAAGAGGTCCCCATGCCTCTTCTTTTACCTATATGGTTACCCCTATATTTGACCTAGACCGGTTCCTTCCCCCAAAGTTACCGATCTATTGTAGAAAGTCTGCGAAGTGGTTAAAGTTTTCGTTCACGAAGTCGATGGCGATGTCTGGGAAAATTCCAAACAGTATCGACGCAGCGACGGTAACGATTAAGACAACCACAATTCCAAATGGAATGTTTGAAAACTTGCTGTCATCCGCTGCCGGGCGGAAAAACATTTGTGTCATAATACCGAAATAGTAGAAGTAAGACACTACCGTTGTGGCAATCATAACAGACGCCAAAACATAATGCGGTTCCTGTACCATAAAGGCACCGATAAAGATGTTCATCTTCCCAATGAAGCCTGCCGTTCCTGGGAAGCCAGCCAGCGCGATTAATAAAATTCCCATCGCAACAGCCAGTATCGGCGAACGTCGATATAATCCCGCAAAATCAGCAATTCTTGTAGAACCAGTCTTTGCTTCAATCAACTGGATGATCGCAAAAGCCCCAAGGTTCATGAACAAGTAAGCTAACAAATAGAACCAAACGGTATAAAAGAAGTTCGAACTCAATGACGTAAACGCCACCAGCACATATCCGGCATGCGCAATACTTGAGTACGCAAACATTCTTTTAATATTGCTTTGTTTCAGAGCAACAACGTTTCCGATGATCATCGTAGCTCCGGCAATAACGGCGATATAATCCTGCATGTTATAAAGAATTGGTATGGAGCCCGGACCTTTTGTAGCGGCTACACCGAACATAGAAATTAAAATCCTTGCCACAATGACAAAGCCAGCTGTTTTCGAAACAACGCTTAAAAAAGCCGTAACCGGTGTTGGTGCACCCTGATACACGTCCGGCGCCCACATATGGAACGGAGCTGCCGCCAATTTAAAGCCTAATCCAACGAAAATCATTAAGAATGCCAATCCTAGCAAGTACGCATGCTGCGCATCAGCTAAAGCCTGAAGTGTTCTAGCGATGGCTAACAGGTTGGTTGTGCCAGTTAGACCGTATACATAGCTCATACCGAACAAAGTAATTGCAGTAGCAATCGATCCGTTGATGACATATTTCATTGCCGACTCGTTTGACTGCAAATTCGTTTTGCGAATACCAGCTAAAACATAAGAAGAAATCGACAGCAACTCTAAACCGATAAATAACGTGATTAAGTCACCAGAGGATGTCATAATCATTCCACCGAGTAACCCGGTTAAAAATAAATAGTAAAATTCTCCGCGATATTCATCCATCCCCTCATCACCCTTGTAGGAGACAGCTAAAAATAATACAAGCGCTGCGCCTGCTAGCAGTAGGAGTTTGAATGCTTTCCCAAAAGAATCAAGACGGAAGGTATCATCTAAAATCGAATCAGGCGCTGCACCAAGCAGTCCGACGACAGAAACCATCGCGGCAAAAATGGCTGCAATTCCGATCCAACCGAGGATTCGGCGATCTTGATTTTTCGGCATAAATAAATCGATTACTGTAAGAAGCGCTGCTACACCAACGATGATGAACTCTGGTGTCATGATGCTCCAGTTAAATGATGTTAATTCCTCAAGACTCATCCTGACGTCACCCTCCTAACCCTAGCATAATCGTTTCAAGTGTGGCTTGAAGCGGTGAGCTTAGAACGCTTGGTACTACTCCGATTAAAACGATTAAAGCAATGAGCACGATAACCGGCACAAATTCGACGCCCTTCAAATCAAGAACCCCGGTAAAGTCACGGTGTGATTGGCCGTACGTAATACCGAGCACGGCACGTAATAAATAAACAGCGGTCATAATAATCCCGATACATCCGACCGCGGCAATCCACGGCATTTCTTCAAATAATCCTAAGAACGCCATAAATTCGCTGACGAATCCGGACATCCCAGGTAATCCAAGTGAAGCCATCGCACCTGCAAGCAAGAAGCCTGAAGCGATCGGCATTCCCTTTGCCATTCCGCCAAGGTTTTCCATTAGAGACGTGTCTGTACGCTCATAGAAAGCACCGACTAAGAAGAATAATAGTGCTGAGATCAAACCGTGTGAAACCACTTGGAAAATTGCCCCTTGCACACCCGCTTCATTCAATGCTGCTAACCCGATTAACACGATTCCCATGTGAGAAATCGAAGAGTAAGCCAAAACCATTTTAAAGTCTGTTTGAATGAACGCCAGGAACGCTCCGTAGAGAAGATTTACGACTCCAAGGACGGCCAAAAGTACTGCAAGTGTTTCAAACTGCTCCGGAAAAATGCCCATTCCGAAACGAATTAAACCGTACGCACCGATTTTCAATAGAATACCAGAGTGAATCATAACAAGCGAAGGCGGCGCCTGTACGTGGACCCGAAGCATCCAGCTGTGTAACGGGAAGATTGGCAGCTTAACGCCAAACGCGACTAAGAGCGCAATCAATAAGCCTAATTTTAATCCGCTAGTCATTGGTACGTTCGGATCACTCACAATCTTTGTGAGCATATCAATATTGGTGGTTCCTGTTTTTGAAAATAGAATCATAATCACAATTAACAGCACGGCTGAGCCTAAACCGTTATAGATTAAGAAACTGTATGCAGCTTTTTCTTTTTCAAAATAGCCCCATTTTCCGATTAAGAAGAAGGTTGGGATTAAGGTAATTTCAAAGAATAAGAAAAATAGAATTAAGTTTTCAGCTGTAAAAACTCCAAGCATGCCGATTTCTAATAGCAGGAATAACATGAAGTAGCCTTTCCATTCGTGTTTCACATAAATGGAGGCAATTGCTGCCAGTGTTGCGACTACCGCTGTTAGAACAACTAAAAGCATCGTGAAGCCATCAACACCAAGTTCATAGTTTACTTTCCAGAATCCCGCTTCGGCACCTTGCAGGCCTCCGAAGGTAATCCAATCCTTTGCAACATCAAAGTCGCTCAAACTTTTGCCAGCTAGGTAGTGAAGGTAAAGACCGAATGCAACTCCCAGAGCCGGAAGTGTCGCTAAGAAACCGACGAGTTTAATGCTCTTTTCTTCTGTTTTCGGCATGAACGCTAAAACGATAATTCCGAGTAACGGGGAGAATACTAATATTGATAGAACGAAAGAAAGATCCATTTTTATAAGTACCCCCCTGTTAACACGAAGATGACCGCAAGCAGTGCCAAGCCTACAAAAGCAAACGCTGCATAGGTTTGCGTTTGACCGCTTTGAAGCTTCGATCCCGCTGCTCCAAGCCCTTGAACAATCCCAGCTACGCCCTTCATGATTCCTTCAACAAGGAATACATCGATGAAGCGTAAGAAGTAACTGATACCCTTTGTGACGGCCACTACTGACATTTGATAGAATTCGTCAATGTAATATTTGTTCAGCAAAATGCTGTGAAGCGTATCTCCGCTGCCAGACAGCCAGTTGCGTGAGACTGAACGCTTGTAGTAAATAAGGTAAGCAAGGTAGATACCTGCTAAGGAAACGACTGTTGCCGCAATCATAATCCAAATTGGACCTTCAATATGGCTGTGTCCCAGTGCTTCGTTTCCATCGACGAGCCATGCACCCAGGTTATGATTAAATGGTGTTTGCACGTAACCAGAGATAACCGCTAAAACACCTAGAACAATCATTGGCAATGTCATAATTGATGGTGATTCGTGTACATTTTTCATTGGTGTCCGTGATTCTCCGGTGAAAACCATGAAGAACAAACGGAACATATAAAATGCGGTCATAAATGCCGCTGCAAGCGCTAGTAAGAATAGGACTGGATGTCCGCCTTCCCAGGCTGCAATTAAGATTTCATCTTTACTGAAGAATCCTGAAAATAATGGTACACCGCTGATCGCGAGTGTTCCGATTAAGAATAGCGGTGCGGTAAACTTTAGCTTTTTCCAAAGACCGCCCATTTCTTCGATGTTCTGTGTGTGTACCGCATGAATGACGCTTCCCGCTGCTAAGAAGAGCAATGCCTTGAAGAAAGCATGTGTCATCAAGTGGAATACACCCGCAACATAGCCTGCAGAGCCGAGCGCAAGCATCATATATCCAAGCTGGCTGACTGTTGAGTATGCTAGAACGCGTTTAATATCTGTTTGTACAAGACCAATGCTGGCCGCAAAGATGGCTGTAAACGCACCAATGACCGCCACAGTTAACAATGCTGTTTCACTCGCTGCAAACAGCGGGAACAGTGAAGCAACTAAGTAAACACCGGCAGCAACCATTGTCGCCGCGTGGATTAAGGCCGAAACTGGTGTCGGACCTTCCATCGCGTCCGGAAGCCATGTGTGTAATGGGAACTGACCTGATTTACCAACAGCACCGATGAAGATGAGGATCGCTATTAATGTAATCATGGTGGTGGAGACAGCGCCAGCTTCGACTGCGTCGAATATCTCACTGTACTCAAAGCTTTTTGTTTCCCAAAATAATAAAATCATCCCGATTAAGAGACCAACGTCTCCGATACGAGTCATAATGAATGCTTTTTTTGCCGCAGCCTTCGCTTCTTCTTTGTAGAAGTAGAATCCGATTAAGAGGAAGGAACCGACTCCGACGAGCTCCCAGAAAATATATGTTTGCAGCAGGTTTGGCGAGATGACAAGCCCGAGCATTGCAAACGTAAATAGTCCTAAATAGGCATAGAATACTGGAAACCGCTCATCCCCGTCCATATATCCCTTTGAATATGTATGTACCAGGAAGCTGACGAGCGAGACAATTACTAGCATTAATGCATTCAATTGATTCACTTCAAAGCCCGCTGTTAAAGAAATATCTCCTATCCTGAGCCACTCCGTTGAAGTTTTATACGTTGGTTCACTGAAACGCTCGAACAACACCAACAACGAATACACAAGCGACGCCAATGTAAGCAGAATCCCTACGAACGCACTCGCACCCTTCAGCCGCTTACCAAATAGAAGAAGAATCAAAAACGATAATAGCGGGAAAAGCGGTATGATCCATGCATTTTCCATCATCATCACAATCCCCTTTTTAAAAATGGTGCCTGTCACCGCTCGTGGACACTGTCCACCGAGGATGTACACCAAATATTACCAATTTGTCCACCTGAGACGGACAGTGTCTTTCTGCGGTGACAGGCACCGCAGTGTCTAAAAAAAATATCCAAACCTAAAATTTAGTTTTTCATTGTGTCCATATCGTCGATGTTGACGGTTTTGCGGTTGCGGTATAAGGCCATTAGGATGGCTAGACCGACTGCTGCTTCTGCAGCGGCTACGCAAATCGTGAACAGCGCGAAGATTTGACCGGTGATGGATGGTGCTACACCGTATTTGCTGAAGGTTACCAGGTTGATATTGACGGCATTCAGCATTAATTCAATTGAGATGAGGACAATAACGGTGTTTCGTTTTGTCAATGCCCCATATAATCCGATACAGAATAAAATCAGTGCGAGTGCCAAGAAGGCTGAAGCAGGAACTGAGCTCATTCCTTGTCACCCTCCTTCTCGTCTTTCTTCGCGAGAATAATCGCTCCAACAAGTGCCACTAATAGTAAAACAGATGTTAATTCAAATGGAATGACCCATTTAGAGTATAGGGCTTCCCCGATTTTCATTGTATTGTCCACATGTAAGTCGGTTGGTACCTGTACCACGTTGAAATCATAAATTCCATAGTACACAGCCCCTGCAAAACCGACTATTCCAAGGAATAATAGAACCTTTCTCCATTTGCCTGTGGTTGTTTCCCCTTCATCATCATGCTTCGTTAACATTATTCCAAATAACATGATAATGGTGATCGCACCGGAATAAATCAAGATCTGTACCGCAGCGACAAATTCTGCTGACAGCAGCACGTAAATTCCAGCAATGCTGACGAACGTAAAAATGAGGGCAACGACCATGTGCACGACTTTGGTAAGGTTCAATAACAGTACCCCGCCAATAATGGCGACTAGGGCGAGGCCAAAAAATGCGATAAACTCGCCTGTTATGTTCATGGTTTATTCACCTGCCGTACGTTTTCGTCGTTCTCATCTAACCATTCAAGGTTTTTAAATAACATATCACGGCTGTATGATGCTAACTCAAAGTTATTGGTCATAACAATCGCTTCAGTCGGGCAAACCTCGGTACAGAGGTCACATAGGATACAAATCTCGAAATTAATATCATACGTATCAATGATTTTCCCTTTTTTCGTTGGATCCGGATGTTTTTTACCCGTTAAATTAATACATTCTGTCGGGCAAATGTTCATGCACTGATTACACACGATACACTTTTCCGGATAAAATTTTTGAATACCGCGGAAGCGGTCCGGAAGCGGAAGCGGCTCATCTGGATAATTATAAGTAACCTTTTCCTTTGTCAGCTGTTTAAGGGTATACTTCAAGCCTTTTGTAAATCCAAGCACGTTTTTCACCCCTTTTATTTATTTAGAATTACTATAATGTGGTGCCTGTCACCAAATATTATGTAAACTGGTGATGAGTCACCCTAGAAAAATAATGTTTTGATTAACGCGGTCAAGAAAATGTTTGCTAATGCGACTGGGAATAGTACTTTCCACGCGAATTCCATTAGTCGGTCGATTCGGAAACGTGGAAGTGTAGCCCGTAACCACATGTAAACGAAGACGACAAGACAGAATTTAAGTGCGAACCATACAGCGCCCGGGATAAATCCTAAGATGTCCAGCGGCGGCAGCCATCCGCCTAAGAAAATGACGGTGATTAAAGATGACATTGCAAACATATAAACATATTCAGTGAGCATAAAGAATGCCCAACGGAATCCTGAGTATTCTACAAAGTATCCGGCAACCAGTTCGTTCTCTGATTCAGGAAGGTCAAATGGTGTCCGGTTTAATTCTGCAATCGAAGCGATGAAAAACACGATAAACGCAATTGGCTGATAAAGAATGAACCAGCCATGCTCCTGCTGGAGGACAATATCGGACAAATTCAAGCTTCCTGTTAATAAAATAACACCTAAAACGGACATGACAAGCGGAATTTCGTAAGAGATCATTTGTGCACCTGCACGCATGCCTCCTAGGAGCGCGTATTTATTGTTAGACGCCCAGCCGCCAAGAACCATTCCAAATACAGTCATTCCTGAAACGGCGATATAATAGAGCAAGCCAACCCCAATATCGGCAAATTGAAATTTGTCGGTAAAGGGAATGGTCGCAAGTACCATAAAGGCAGGAGTAAAGGCAATGATTGGCGCAATGATAAATAACGGCCTGTCAGCTGCCTTCGGAATAACGTCTTCTTTGATTAAAAGTTTAAGAACGTCGGCTACTGTCTGTAATAATCCCCACTTACCGCCAAGCTGGTTAGGGCCGTGACGGGCCTGCATATATCCTAAAACCTTTCGCTCTGCTAATATCGCATAGGTTACGAAACCTAAGACCACTAATAGTAAGACAACGGCGAGTAAAAAGAAGATTCCAAAATTCATCCAGCCGGGACTGGACCCAAGCAACTCTTCTACCATTAGCCGTCCACCTCCCCAAGGACAATGTCAACTGCCCCTAAAATCGCAATCAAGTTTGCAATGTTTTCGCCTACTAATAATTTCGGGAGAATTTGCAGATTATAGAATGAAGGTCTTCTAAACTTCAAGCGGTACGGTTCTTTTTTACCGTCACTTGAGATATAGCAGCCGATTTCTCCACGCGGAGATTCAATTCGTACAAAAGCCTCCCCTTTTGGTGCTTTAATAATCTTTGGCACTTTCGCCATAATCTCACCTTCAGCAGGGAATTGTTCACAAGCCTGCTCAAGGATTTTTAAAGATTCTTCAATTTCATCAAGGCGTACATGGTAACGGGCTAAACAATCGCCTTCATCTCTTGTGACGACATTGAAATCAAAACGGTCATAGATGGAATATGGCTCATCTTTACGCAGATCCCATTTCACACCGGTGCTGCGAAGGTTTGGACCGCTAAGTGAATAGTTGATCGCTTCTTCCTTTGAATAAACGCCAACCCCTTTTACACGGTCTAAAAAGATTTCATTTCCCGATACGAGGTTGTGATAACCCTTCAGCTGTTCGCGCAAATAAGGAACGAATTCCCTTACTCCGTCAACCCAGCCTTCTGGAGCGTCCCACTTAACCCCGCCAACACGCATATAGTTGAAGGTCAAACGAGCACCTGATAATTCGTTAAGCATATTAATGATCATTTCACGGTCACGGAACGCGTAAATAAACGGACTTGTCGCACCAAGGTCGAGGATGTATGTACCCCATGCAACCAAGTGGCTTGCGATTCGTCCTAATTCCATTGCCATGACACGCAAGTATTCAGCACGTTCCGGAACTTGGATTCCCATCATCGTTTCAACGGCATGACAGATGACATAGTTGTTTGTCATTGCAGACAAATAGTCCATCCGGTCAGTGTATGGAATGATTTGTGTATATTGCAGGTTCTCTGCCAGCTTTTCTGTTCCGCGGTGTAAATAACCGATGACCGGGGTTGCTTCGGTAATAATTTCCCCATCGATTTTAACCACCAGCCGGAACACTCCGTGTGTACTCGGATGCTGAGGACCGACGTTTAGCAGCATTTCTTCAGTTCTGATCATTGGTTACACCTCCACATCATACTGTTCATAATCTTTACGCAGTGGATGGCCAACCCAATCTTCTCCTAGCAAAATCCGATGTAAATTCGGATGTCCGGTAAACTTAATTCCTAATAAATCATAAGCTTCGCACTCAGGCCAGTTGGCTCCTGCCCAAATAGGCTGCAAGGACTCGATTGTTGGTTCATCTCGGTCAATCTTCACTTTTAACGCCACTGATTGGCGATTTTTGTATGAGAACAAGTGAACATAAATTTCCATATGTGTAACGAAATCTGTCCCATGCAGCTCAGAGAGATAATCAAACCCGAGAAGCTCATTGTATTTTAAAAATTGAGCCACTTTGAAATATGTATCTTTCTTTGCAACCAGTGTTGGAACATCTTTCGATAATTTATTAATATAAGAATCTTCCAAAACATCAGGGCCTAAGTTTTCCTCAATCACCTTTCTGTACTTGTCTAAGAAAGGCTGATTTGGTGATGGTGCAGCCGCTGCCGTCTCAGCTGGTGCTACGTCGCCTGCTTTTCCAGCTGCTTTCGCTTTTGCTGCTGCTGCGGCTTTTGCCTTGGCTACTGCCGCTGCTTTCGCTTTCGCTTTTTCATCATCATCAGCGCCGCCCTCTACTCCAGCTGCCTTGGCTTTTGCCGCTGCTGCCGCCTTTGCCTTCGCTGCTGCCGCTGCTTTCGCTTTTGCAGCCGCTTTTGCTTTCGCAACTGCTGCTGCCTTTTTCTTCGCAAGATCATCACTGTCATCACCTGCGTCCGCTTCTGCTGCTGGTGTTTCTTCTGCCGGCGCATTGCCTGCCGCTAACTCCATTGCTTTCCGCTTCGCCGCTGCCGCCGCTTTTGCTTTCGCCACTGCTGCTGCTTTTTTCTTGGCAAGGTCATCACTGTCATCACCTGCGTCCGCTTCTGCTGCTGGTGTTTCTTCTGCCGGCGCATTGCCTGCCGCTAATTCCATTGCTTTCCGCTTCGCCGCTGCCGCCGCCTTCGCCTTAGCAACCGCTGCCGCTTTCTTTTTCGCAAGGTCGTCTCCATCCTCTGGGGTTTCAGCCGCAGGCGTTACTTCCGCAGCTTCAGCCGTAGCAGGAGCCTCTTCCTCTACAATACCTTCTCGTTTCTTCTTCGCGAGTGCAGCCGCTTTCGCCTTTGCTGCCGCTGCTGCCTTTTTCTTCGCAAGGTCTGCATCATCAGCAGGTGCAGCAGGTTCCGCTGGCTTCGCCTCCTGACTAAGCGCTTGCTCAGAGGGTTTGTCCTCCTGCTTCGGTGCAGCTGTTGTTTCGCCTGCTTCCTTCGCTTTACGCTTTGCCAGCGCAGCTGCCTTCGCCTTCTCAGCCGCTTCTCTTTTTAATTGATCGAGATCCTTCTCCCCGCTCATCGGTTAGATCACCTTCTTCCCAGTCTTCGCTTCATAGCGAATCTTTTCCTTTAATTTATTAATTCCATAAATTAATGCAGCCGGGTTTGGCGGGCATCCAGGGATATAAACATCAACAGGTACGATTTGATCGACACCCTTAACAACAGAATAAGATTTTACATATGGACCTCCTGCAGTTGCACAAGACCCCATCGCAATAACCCATTTCGGCTCTGGCATTTGATCATACAAACGGCGGACAATTGGCGCCATCTTTTTCGTAACCGTACCCGATACAATCATACAGTCTGATTGACGTGGAGACGTTCGGAAAATCGTCCCAAAACGGTCAAGGTCATAGTTCGCTCCACCCGTACCCATCATTTCAATCGCACAACAAGCCAGACCAAATGTCATCGGCCACAATGAATTACTGCGTGCCCATGCCTTAATTTGCTCTAGCGTCGCAAAAAACACATTTCTTTCTAGCTCTTTCATTTCCTGTGGTGAAAGGTCATCTAGTTTTAAGTCCATCGTAGCACCTTCTTCTTCCAAGCGTAGATTAAGCCAATCAACAACATAACAACAAAAATCAACATCTCAATTAACGCAAAAACCCCAAGTCTTTCATAGGCCACAGCCCATGGATATAAAAATACAGTCTCTACATCAAAAATAACAAACATAAGGGCAAAAATATAATAGCGGACATTGAACTGTACACGGGAATCGTGAAATGGATCAATACCGCTTTCATATGTCGTATACTTCTCGACACTCGGCTTATGAGGACGCAAAAACTTACCTAAAAACAACGCCACCAACGGCAGCAGCACCCCAAGACAGAGGAACACAAAAACTATCAGATAATTATTCTGATATAAATTTAAAAGTTCCATGCCCATCCCCTCCAATGTTGTAAATTTTCATAACAATTAAATTTGTAACCGATAACATTATAGCATTGTTACAAACTTGTGTCGACAACACCACCCCATTAAAATTGGAAATTCTATCGCCGCAAAATTTAACAATCCAAGCGTTTGAGAGCTAGCTCTCAGAAACGCCTTGGATTGTGAAATTTTGCAAGCGGACGCGACAGCGGAAGCGCAATGTGCGTTAGCACATGGCGATAGAATTTCCAATTTTTCCATCGAACTGGTTTTGAGACACAAAAGCCCCACCCCCTGAGCGTTGCGTGATCTCGCAGAAAAGGCTCCCTGAAAACACTTCAGAGATGACGCAAAAGCGAATTGTTGAACCTTGCACTTAGGTGCACGTGAACTGCAGCGGAGCGGAAGATGACGTGCATAGTATCAGGCTCGCAAGAGCCAATTTGGTCCTTTTATCGACATTTAACAACAAAAACTAATTATTGTCAGTGAGAATTGTCATAAAATATACACCAAATCTTACCCTTTTATATAAAAAAACGATTTACATCAAGTCCAAAAGCAGTTTTTAAATAATACTCCTGTACAACCCATCATATTCACAATATACCAAATCATTCAAAACTTTCTATTAAAAAGGAATAAATATAATCAACATCCTACTAAACTCCCATAAACGCCATTCGCAAGGCTGGCCATTGTCATTTTCCCTTAATCAAATTACCTGAGTCCCCTGCCCCCCGTACCTGCCATTTCCCACCCTCTACCTGCCAATTTCACAAACTTACCTGCCTTTTTCCTCATTTACCTGCCAATCCCCTTCGTTTACCTGCCTAACCAATTCCCCACCGCTATCAAACCCCAAAAAAGCCAGTCGCAAGACTGGCCATCGTCATTTCTCTTAATCAAATCACTTGAAATCCCCCTGCCTCCAACCATTACCTCCTAATTTTTTACCTACCTCACCCCCGTACCTGCCATTATCCTTCCTCTACCTGCCAATTCCCCAAACTTACCTGCCTTTCTCTTCATTTACCTGCCAATACCCTTCGTTTACCTGCCTAACCAACTCCCCCACCCCACCAAACATCAAAAAAAGCCAGTCGTAAGACTGGCCCAACCATTTTTTATCTCTCCCTCAAAATATATCCAACAACCCAACTACCTCTCCCAAATCCGAAACAATCTTATAAGCTTTTTCTCTCATTTCCTCAGTAGGATCAATCAAATCAGGCACCATCACACAGCGGATTCCCGCTGCACAAGCTGCCTTTAATCCATTAAGCGAGTCTTCTAAAACAAGGGCCGACTCCGCTGGTTCGCCCGCTAGTTTACAGGCCACAACAAAAATATCCGGATGAGGCTTGCCTTTTTTTATATCATTGCCGCTAATATAAAAATCGAATCGGCCTTCAAGTCCTGTCCGCTTTAAATACCCCGCTATTGTTTCTCGAGTGCTGGAAGAAGCGATACATTTTTTTATCCCCCGTTCCTCCAAAGCGGTTAACAACTCAACAACGCCCGGCTTCACCGAAATCCCCTCATCCACTAAAATCCTTTTAAACCGCTCGTGATATTCCTCTGAAATCACATCAAACGGAAAATCATCTCCGTACATTTTCAGTAATACTACATCAGATTCTCTATCTGGTATACCAATGAGCTGTTTATAATGATCTAACGTAAACGGATAGCCTCTCTTTACAACCACCTCTTGCAAAGCCTGGAACGAAGGCCGCTCCGTGTCAAATAACAACCCATCCATATCAAAAATAACTAAATTGGTGCCCACCAAACTCCCTCGCTTTCAAAAAAAATAGGCAAAGAACTAGTCTTCGCCATTGTTTATATTCCGGTTCAGCTCGCCTTATACCCTTTCCCAATCACTTCCTGCACGTGATGGACCGTAACATAGGCGTGCTCGTCAATTTCACTAATTATATTTTTCAACCGAACGACCTCTTGTCGGCTAATCACAATGTATAAGACTTCCTTATTATCACCGGTATAACCGCCGCGTCCCTCTAACACGGTAATACCCCTCGACATTTTACTCGTCACCCTGTGCAATACCAATTGCGGGGAATTCGAAATGATAAGAACAGCCACTTTTTCCTCAAGTCCATCAACAATAAAGTCAATGACCTTAGCGCCAATATAAACGGCAATGAGAGTATACATCGCTTTCACAAGTCCAATGATAAAAACAGAACCAGCGACAACAATGATATCAATCAATAGAATACCCTTGCCCATGCTCCAGCCTAAAAATTGATTCGCCAATTTCGCCAAGACCGTGGTTCCACCCGAAGTGCCGCCCGCACGAAAAATAATCCCTAAGCCTCCGCCGACTAAAATTCCAGCAAAGATTGCTGCTAATAGCGGGTCATCCGTTATCCTCTTTCCAGTCTGCTCCGTAATATACATAAAAAGAGAACAGGAAAAAATAGAAAATAACGTATATATAATCGCTCTTTTTTCTAAAAATTTATACCCAATCAGCACCAGGACCGTATTTAGGACGAAATTCACCATCCCTGGCGACAAGTCAAAAAGATAATGCGCAATCACAGTCAGGCCGATTATACCGCCTTCTGACAACAGGTTTGGGATTGTAAAGTAGTTGATACCTACTGAAAAAATGAGTCCACCAAATAAAATGTATAAACATTCTTTGACTGTTTTCCACATTGTGATCTACTTCCTCATAAGAATATTCCGTTATCCCATGTGTTAACCGTCCTATTGCTTTAAAATAAATTTATAACTATCGCCAACGATATACTGCTTTCCGATGTGAACCGGCTTGCCGTTTTCGTCATGTACCAAGGTTGCCATATAAAACAGCGGTTCACCGCTCGCAACGTTTAGCAATTGGACTTCTTCTTCACCAGCCCTGACAATCTCCAAGGAAGTTTCACTGGCACCCGTAGGTTTTACATTCAACTTTTCTTCCAAAACTTGATAGACCGATGCGTCCAAATCTTCATTTAATAAAGCATGAAACTCTTTATATGAAAAATAATTATTCTCGAGCATAATCGGTGAATCGCTGGCATATCTGACCCGTTGAATAAATAGAAGAGCGTCACCATCATCAAGTTGAAGCAGCTTTTGATCCCTTGGGGTTGGCTGGATAATTTCTCTTTTAATTACTTTACTGCTTGGTATCAGGCCATTTGCCTTGCAAGCGTCACTAAAGCTTAAGAAGTGAACAATCTTTCTCTCAATTTTTCGCTTGTTTACAAACGTACCCTTGCCTTGTTTTTTGACAAGATAGCCTTCTTCTACCAACTCAAGAATCGCTTTTCTGACCGTAATTCTACTAATTTTATACTCTTCGCTTAACTCTAATTCAGTCGGAATCTTATCTCCGAATTTTAATTGACCATTAACAATCGAGCTGCGAATCGATTCTTTCAATTGGATGTATAAAGGAATTTGGTCATCCTGTTTTAACATTATTATCACCTGCCTAATATTTGATAAAGTAAAGGCTTACATAGGTATTCAATTTACTTTATCCTTCGTACTACTAAGTATATAGTTTTTATTTCACACTATCAATTTGTTTCAACCATCTATCACACTTGAAAGAATCCTCAAAGACCGTTCCATCGCTTCATCCGGATTTTGAACATATTGATAGGAAGTATATTCCAAAGTTAGAAAGCCTTTATATCCAATTCCGTTTAATTGATGGATGTATTTTTCCAGAGGTAAAACGCCGTCTCCCCAAACCAAATGACCTTCTGGCTTACCGTCGATAAAATGAATATGAACTAAGTCATCACCTACTATACGATAGTAGTCCTCAAAGTCCTCACCCGCCAGCGCCATCGGAATCGTATCGATCATTCCTTTTAGATTTGGGTATTCACTTCATCTAACATCCTTTTTAAGGACTTAGCATTAAAAACTAAATTGGATTCCACTCTTGTTAAAGGTTCAAATGCAAGGGTTAGGTCTAAGTCGGCTGCCACTGTCGATAACCTCTCTAACGAATCCTTGGTTCTTTTCCAAGCTTCGTCCGGTTCTTCATTTTCATAGCCCCAGCCCGGGGTAACTAAAAGCATTGGTGCACCTAGCTCCTTAGCTGCCTCCGCTGACTTAATAAAGTACTGTATACTTTTCTCACGCAGCCTATCTTCTTTGGCAGCCAGATTGATTGGGTAAACACATTGCTCAGGTGTAAAGCAGACCACAGATAAGTCTCTTCTATTAATCTCTTTTTTTATATTTTGAATCTCGTGGAGACTCAAATCATCCACATAAAAATGAGGAGCCGCACCCCATAATTCAATATTTCTACATTCATAGCGAACCATAGCATCTAGAAAGTACTCCAAAGGGTAGTGCTTATAATGAAAATTCATCCCAGCTACCTGATCCATCGTAATTTTAGCCATCACTCCAACCCTTCCCCTTAAAAAAGCAAAATATTAGAGTAAATATAACATTATATTACGTTATATGTCAATGTGGTATAATTTAATAAATTAAATGTTCGAAAAAGATTGACAATTAAAAGGGTGTGAATTAATATAATGTTATATAATGTTATATTATATTTTAAACCTTTCAAAATGAATTTAAGGAGGAAACATGAATGGTAAATTCACAAGTAGTTGTAGATCCACAAGTTCAAAATGTATTAGAGGCTCTGAAAGGACGCACCATTAACCACGTATATTTTGTAGCTTGCGGTGGCTCTTCTGCGATTATGTACCCAAACAAGTACATACTTGACCGCGAGGCAAAAAATCTTACATCAGACGTTTATAGTTCCAATGAATTCATTCATCGTAATCCTAGAAAACTTGGCGAAAACTCACTTGTTGTCCTATGCTCAATGTCTGGTACAACACCTGAAACAGTCGCTGCAGCAACATTTGCCCGCCAAAAAGGCGCTTTAACCGTTGGATATACAAACCAGCCAACCTCACCTTTAGCTCAAGAAAGTGAGTTTGTTGTAAAATACGAATGGGGTACTGAATCTGTTGCCTTTAACACCAACTTAGGCCTGCTTTATCAATTAACATTCGGTGTCCTAAACGTGTTAGAAGGAAATGACAAGTTTGATAAGGTAATTAACAGCTTAACGAACCTCCAAGCTGTTTTTGATAAATCAGATGTACAATATAAAGACCAAGCATACCAATTCGGCCAGCAATACAAGGACGAAAAAGTTATTTACACAATGGCAAGCGGAGCAAACTACGGAATTGCTTATTCCTATGCGATTTGTATCCTAATGGAAATGCAGTGGATCCACTCCAATGCTGTTCACGCTGGTGAATACTTCCATGGACCATTCGAAATCATTGATAAAGATGTACCTTTCATTATCCTGCTTGGCCTAGATGAAACACGCCCGCTAGATGAAAGAGCTTTAGACTTCTCGAAAAAGTACGGCGAGAAATTGGTTGTACTAGATGCCAAGGATCTTGATCTAACTGGTGTCGACGAAGAGTTAAAGGGCTACATTGCACCGCTCGTATTAAACAACGTACTGCGCCGATACGCAGAACAATTAGCAGATGCCCGCAACCACCCGCTCTCAAAAAGACGTTACATGTGGAAAGTAGAATACTAAAAGCAAGAGCTCCTCGAGTTTCGACTCAGGAGCTTTTTTTTTAGAATCCAAACCTGAAAAGCCAGGCGAATGCCTGACTCTCGTCATTGTCTTAATCTTTTTGTTGTTTACCTTTTCATAGTGACCTAAACACTTCATCAATCACATTTACGATCATTATAAACCCTCTATAGTTACCCAAACCTCTTCTCTATCTCCACTTCGGTCACTATAAACCATCTATAGTTACCCAAACTGCTCACCTACCTCCACTTCGGTCACTATAAACCCTCTATAGTTACCCAAGCCGCTCACCTTCCACCACTTCGGTCACTATAAACCCTCTATAGTTACCCAAACCGCTCACCTACCTCCACTTCGGTCACTATAAACCCCCTATAGCTACCCAAACCGCTCACCTTCCACCACTTCGGTCACTATAACTTCAAAATTTCAACAACAAAAAAACCTGCTCTCTACTAGAACAGGTCCCTTCGATATAAATACTAACAAAGCACAATCTTCCTAGCTCTCTTCTTCCCGTGGCCAAAGGCGCCATATCGCTGGCAGGTTTCAGCTGCCGCTGCAGCTCCTTTTGCCATCGCTTCCTGCGCATCATGATTTACGATGAATTCCTTTAAGAACACAGCAACAAAGGTATCTCCGGCTCCGAGTGTATCAATAACCTCCGTTTCGACAATCCCTTGTTTAAACAACTGGTTACCATCGGAAAATAACGATCCTTCAGAGCCTCTCGTCACAATCACATTTGGTGTTCCCGCCTCATGTACCTTTTTAATAAAAGCCTCACATTCCGCTGCCGATAAATCTCCACCAGAGAAGATCGCAAACTTCACATGCGGACAGACAAGCTGCAAATAGTCGTCATCTCGGTTAGTTGAAAAGTCAAACGAGATATTAATGTACTTTTTTAATACGGGCAGTTCTTTTTCGATATGGCTAAATACGCTCGTATGGAGCAGTGAATAGGTGCCAATACTCTCTAGTTCTTCTTTTGTAAAATTAAGTTTTAGGTGCTTTTGAATGCCGCCTTTATTAGAGCCGACAAAGATCCGATCGCCATGCTCGTCCAAAGACACAACCGCCTCCCCAGATGGTCCAAACGCACGGCGGACCTGGGAAACATCGATATCCTCTTCCTGCAGGGAGTTGATAATATGCTCGCCTTCTTCATCGTTCCCAATGATGCCTACGTAAGAAACCTCCTCCATACCATAGCGTTTCCAGAAGACTGCTACATTTAATGCGTTTCCGCCCGGGAACATCTCCTGGCGATCATCGTAATAATCCACTACATTATCTCCAACCGCTATCAGCCTCATCCTCAAAACCCTCCCAATAAATGAATAAGAGAAAGATACAATAAGTTTATTGTATCTTTCCAAGTTTCTTTTTTAATAAGCCACTGTTCGATAGTATCTTCTAATCTCTAAATTATGATTTCGCTTATCTTCTAAGTGAACGCTCAATCTTTGCAGTAAAGTGGACGTGACAATCGGTGATAGATATTTTCTAAACTCTTCACTGATACCTTCTAACTCATAATCGGCAGTATCGATCACGGTTAATTTCTTTGTATAATTTTCAGCAAAGCGCTCAACACGCTCCATCAGCGGTCGCGTATCATCCTGACCCTTTAGTAATAACATGCTCGTATCTTCTTCGACAATCTCCAATGTCCCATGGAAAAATTCCGCTGCATGGATGGATTTTGTCTTAATCCATTGCATTTCCTCTAAAACACACATCGCGTAGGAGTAAGCGCGGCCCCAAGTTGTGCCGGAACCCACTACCAAATGATAAGGCTCATCTTTGTAAGTAACTGCAAAGTTCTCTGCTTTAGGCTCGAACTGTTCCTTTGCCTGTATTAACTTCTCAGGTAAAATTTCTAATTGAGCCGCAAACTCCTCATAGCGAGGGAAATCACCATTTTTATTCATCAGTTTAAAAATGAGGTGAAATAGCACTAATTGGTTAGAATCGCTGGCAAAGTCATTTTCTGCAAAATTAACCAAAGGATAATCAACTGTATCTGCAAGCGGCTGATTGTACTCTCCCGTTAAACCAATTGTTGTTGCCCCAAGCTGTTTACAATATTTGGCCGCTGCTACTGTCTCTTCTGTTGTACCTGACAACGAAGATAAGATGACTAGTGATTCGTCACTTAATTGCTTGTGATTTTGCAAAACAAGCTCTGCGGCAATTTCAGCGTAAGCTGGAATCGTTGATGTTGAGTTAATCATGTATTCGAACGGATAAAAGGTTGCTACTGCTCCGCCTGATCCAATTAGAAAAATATTTTTAAAGCCCTTCTCAAAAACTTTGTCTGCAACTTTTTCAATTTCTTCTCGTAATCCTATCGCTCCACCGGTTACTTTCAAATACTTTTCCCTGCTAAAATTCAACATCGATTCCACTCCTTTTTAATAATACATTATATAACGTTATATCAATAATAGAATGATTATCCAATTTAGTCAATATAAGTAATTAATTTTTAAAGAAGGGGGAGAACCCCCACTATTAGCCTTTCACACTGCCCTCCGCTAAACCGCGGACAAAGTATTTCTGCATTAACATAAAGACCACTATCAATGGCAGCGCTGAAATTACCAAGCCAGCCATTAATACTCCCCAATTCGTATTAAGCGCATCTTTAAACACTAACAACCCAGACGTGATTGGCTTAATCTCTTCTGTTTGAATAAAGATCAGTGAGAATAAAAACTCATTCCAAGCGTAATAAGCCGTTAAAATCACACCTGTGAAAAGAATTGGTTTACTCATCGGTAAAAATATTCTTCCAAATACATCTAAACTTGTTGCTCCGTCCAGATACGCTGACTCTTCCAGCTCCTTAGGAATTGATAGGAAAAAGGAGCGGATTAACAAGACGGTTAACGGAATTCGGTACGCGGTAAAGGTTAAAATCAACGCCCAATGCGTATCAAAAATCCCCATTTGCTGAATTAATTCATAAAGCGGAATTAAACTGCTCTGCGGTGAAAACATCAAACCTGCTGAAACAAATAGCAACAGAAATTTTCCGCCTTTGATTTGAAAGCGCGTCAACCCAAACGCACACAATGCACTAATTAACACCGTTAACAAACAGGTTCCTACCGTAATAATCACGCTATTAACAAAGTAGCTCGAAACACCCTGTTCCCATGCGGTTGCATAATTGGAAAACAACCATTCCTTCGGCAGTCCCCAGCTGTCATTAAAAATGTCTGCCGTGTTTTTAAAAGAATTGATTACCATCCAAAATAACGGATAGGCAATCGCTATAAAATAAAGGAGGAGGAAAACAAAGATTAGTCCGACCACAACTGGTGTGCCTGGTTTACGTACTTTTGACTTCAACCTGATATTTGCTAGCTTTACATCCGGGCTGCTCGCAGCCTCTGACTCTACCGGCTTCATTTTTACTCCTCCCCCGTTTTTAAGACCTTATTCTGAACAAAATAAAAGATTAGCGTAATCCCCAAGATCACATTGGCAATCGCTGAGGCAAATCCTGGTTCACTATCAATAAACGCTTTCTGATAGAGATATGTACTAAAGACTTGTGATGAGTTAGCAGGACCACCACTCGTTAATACATATACTTCACTAAACACTAAAAACGATCCTGTAACCGTATAGATTAATAACACAAAGGTCATTTCTTTTACCTGCGGCACCGTTATGTTAAAAAAGGTTCGAAGTTTCCCAGCTCCATCAATCGTAGCTGCTTCATATAACTCGCCAGGAACTTTTTGGACGGCCAACACAAACAACATGACGGCATATCCGATACTTTGCCACTGCGATACAAATATGACGGCGAAGATTGCTGTTTTTGGATTTCCGAGCCAGCCTTCTGCCCATTCTCCTAAACCGATGGCCCGTAGAAAACTATTAAGTAAACCTACTTCTGGGTTATAGATAAAACTAAAGAGAATCCCAATGACCGTCATCGAAATCAAAACCGGAATAAAAAAGGTTGTCCGGAAGAAAGTGGAAAATCTCCTAAATATTTTATCTTCCAAGATGGCAGCAATCACTAAACCAAGCCCAACTTGAAGAATGACGGAGATCACGGCATAAAATAGATTGTTCTTGAGCACCGTGAAAAAGACGGGATCTTTAAAGAGGCGTGTGTAATTTTCGATTGATACAAAGCTTCTATCTAAAGTAAATGGATTCCACTCATAAAAACCATTTACTAAATTTCGAACTAATGGATAATACACAAATAAGGACAGCATAATTAAAGCTGGTGCAATATACAGTATTGGGATGATTCTTGTTCTGCGCATTTTATACCCCTCCCATCAAACATCTATTAAAAGCCGGTTTATAGTAAACTATTTATCTAATAAACCGACCTTTTAATAGACTTCATCTTTCCGCTATTTTTTCACTTGTTTTGCAGCTTCTTGAACACTCTTCATTACTTCTTCTGGTGTCATCGTACCGCCTAGCATTGCTTGAACACCGTCGCCATATGGTTTAAACACTCGGCTGTCTAATGCGCTATCGGCCCAGATTAACATATCTCCTGCTTCAATAATCATATCCATTGCCTTCACTTCTTGTTCACTAGCTGTATTTTCATTTACTGCACCATTAACGGTACTAGCAAAACCAGTATCCTTGATTAGTTTTTCACCATTTTCTTTTGAAGTTAAAAACTTCAAGAATTTCATTGCCTCTTCAGGATGTGCTGATTTCTTTGTTACCATAAATCCTTCAGGTGCACCAATAATTCCTTCTTGGTCACCCTTAGCTCCCTCAATCGTTGGAACTTTGAATGAACTCCATTCAAACGGAGCATCATCTAAGAAAGAAATTTCAAGCGTTTCTAAGAAGATTACTCCTGCTTTACCGCCAATAAATAAGTTTCTTGTTTCATCATGTGCAGACGCATTTGGATTTTCATTTAAATAAGGTTTTAATTCGTTCAGTTTCTCTAATGCTTCCACATAACCAGGATCTGTAAACTCTGCGCCTTGATAACTAAAATCTTTATCCAATACTTCACCAGGCACCGTTCTTTGGTTTAGTGCAGTTACATAGTGTGCAGCTGCCCAAGGAGATTTATTACCTAGAATTAATGGAGTTGTACCACTTTTCTTTAGTGTTTCAAGAACTGTGATGAACTCCTCCCAAGTCGTTGGAGCCTTAAGATTTAACTTATCAAAAACCTCTTTGTTGTAGAAAAATAACTTACTGTCCGTAAAAAGTGGTACACCGTATACTTTTCCATCCTTTTTGAAATGCTCCACTTGTGACTCGATTAACTGGCTAGACCACTCAGTATCGGCTGCATAGTATTCGGATAGATCTAACGCTACACCATCACGGATAAACTTCTCGCCATATTCGCCTACCCAGCTGAAGAAAATATCTGGTGGATTCTTACTGCCAAGGATGACATTCGCTTTTTGCTTGTAATCATCATTTAACGCCGTTACTTCTTCAATATTAATATCAGGATTCTGTTTTTCAAACTCTGCAATAATTTGTTTGTAATAAGACTTATACGGCTCATTTGGCCAACGGTGGAAAAAGGTTATCGTTGTTTTCCCATTTTCTGATTTTGAATTAGAGCTCTTCGATGAACATCCTATTAATAATGACATTACTACTAAAATACTGATTGCTAGAGTAAACCATCGTTTCATAAACATACCCCCCAATATTTCTTCTGTTTTGATAGAAAATTGTAAAGCGCTTACAAGTCAATATTGTACCTATCAACCTCCAGACTGTTCTTAAGGATGTAATCTTAGATGTGATGTTGTATTATAATATGATATTACATTATATAACCTTTGGAGTCAATATCAAAATTGGGGGAACTTTCAAACAATTTTTGTTATACTTAGATAAACACCCGGATGTCCCACACTCTTTTCTATATAGGTATTCTACAATAATTCATTATTAGCCTAAAATACCATAAATTCTATCATTGGAACAGATGAAATATTATCTATTTAATAATTTTATTTTAAGAAACAAAAAACCCCCGCCAGTCCGTAGACCAGCAGGGGGTTGATTGATAAAATATTACCTAAATAAACGACCGTATCACCATCAAAATACTTAACGCCAATCCGATTAGGGCTAGAAGTGAAAACACCACTAATTCTTTCATTTCTCTTTTTCTTACTAACTGTGGAATTTCCCCTGCAAAAATTATCCCGAAAATGAGGGTCATAAATATAATCTTAAGCATTTTTCACTCCTCTTTGTCATTTCACTAAACCAATTCTTCTTACCAAGGCTTTAGAATGGATGGTAACCTTTGTTTGTGGAAATTCCTTTTCCCAAATCTCCTTATACTGTGTATTCCATACCTTTGGATATTTCTTGTAGATTGATTGTCCAAAACCCAAAATGTCCGAACCGAACCCCTTTTGTGCCTTATCTACGGTCAGCTCAACCTTTTTTCTGATTTTCTCCTCAGCATATTTTTGAATCTCCTCGATGGATTTTGTTTCGAAGAGTTGTAATTTGGAATCATTTTCAATCACATTCAATTCTGTGACCACATCCACATCTAGTGTGACTTTGCCTCCTTTTAGTATGGGAACAATCTTCGTTTCTGTTCGCACAATCTCCATACTAATGGTACCCCCACCTTTTTCACGAGGGATTTTGATACTAATTACACCCTCTTTGACTTCATTACGGAGCCATAATAGGCCCCTGGTTTCCCTCCCATCCAGCCAGCCTGCCAGCTTGTCTCCTTTAAACACAGCAATTCCATTTATTGCCTGAGTTTCCCCTGGTTTATTTGAATATACCTCTAATGGTTCCAAGGTAAACTGAGAGGCAAATGGTTCTAACCCATCCGTCAGAAGCATATTCATAAAATCCCTGACATACACTTTTATCCCCACGCTCATTTTGGCTAACTCTCTCGTTTCCTCCGCCGAAATATTTTCAAAGTTTGGCATACTATTGATGATTTTAGAGGCTTTGCCCTTCGTAAACATAATAAAACTGTTGATCCGGGGCTCCGAGTACCGTGTATGGAAATCAACAACATGAAAAATTCCCTTTTTAGCTAAATCCTCTCCAATTAAGAGAACACGGCTTTGAGAAAAAAATATTCGCCTTGGCAGCTTACCTTGGATATTACGGTAAGCTTCTGAAACTGTTGCACCTGTTTCCGAAATCATAAGGGTACTTTTCCCTCCGCTGCCGCCTGTACCTCCGGTAACTAACTTTGAGGGAATAGCCACTTGAAGGGTTAAGCGGAGTTGATCTTCCTCGACAAGATCTAAGCCAATGGCTGTCACAATGGCAATATCGTTTATTTCAACTCGGTTCCAACAACCTGATAAAAAAATCAGAGTGATTCCCCAAATTAAAAGCAATCTCAGCATTTTCATTATGACCATCCTGTCCTGTTTAAAGGGCTTTTTTTCATATATTGTTGTTAAAATCTTAAAGCCGATTTTAACGTGGAAATATCTATTTTGTTCTTTAGAATTTAGTTTACTGGCTCTTTTCTTAATAAATTTTTGTTCTTAAGAAGCAGCAAAGTTTAAGAAAAGAGCCTTTACAGCGAACTAATACTTTCGATTTCGCGAGTTTAACCGTTTCAAATTCCCTTTTCCGGTTTCGTGTGGTCGTTCATTAATCTTCCACCATGGAACCCGAATAAATAGATCTTTAAGATTATTAAAATGAAAGGGAGCAATTGGAGACAAATAGGGCACACCAAATGACCGAAGTTGAACGAGGTGAACCAGTATAAAGAAAATCCCAAGCAGGATACCATAAAACCCTAGCGTTGCCGCTAAAAAAATCATAAAAAAGCGAAGGAGGCGAATCGCACCGGTTAAAGGGTAGTTCGGAAACATAAAAGAAGCAATCCCTGTCGTTGCGACCACAATGACCAATGGAGCCGAAACAATACCAGCCTCAACTGCTGCCTGCCCTACCACCAAGGCACCCACAATACTGACGGTTGAACCAATTGGTCTGGGCAATCTGAGCCCTGCTTCACGCAGCGCCTCAAAGGTAATTTCCATTAACAAGGCTTCTATCACCGCGGGAAAAGGCACCTTTTCTCTTGAGGCCGCGACACTAAATATTAGATTGGTTGGAAGTAATTCATGGTGAAAGGTGGTCACCGCAATATAAATGGCTGGAAACAATAAAGCAACCGCTAAGAATAAATAGCGGATACACCGAATAAACGAAGTCATGATAAACCTTCCATAGTAGTCCTCAGGTGAATTCATCATGGCGAAAAACGTCACCGGAACAAGAAGAGCAAATGGGCTGTTTGCCACCAAAATCCCGACCTTTCCTTCGAGAAGATTACCCACCACTCGGTCCGGCCGTTCCGTCTGCAGCACCTGAGGAAACAGTGAAAAGGGCTGGTCCTCAATAAATTCGACAATGTAGCCACTATCCTCAATGGCGTCAATTTCAATTCGTTTTAATCGGCTCCGAACTTCCTCTACAATCGAAGGCTGGGCAATATCTTCAAGATAGGTAATCATCACTTCCGTTTGAGAAAGGCTACCGAGCTTCATATATTCAAACTTTAGTTTTGTCGTTTTTAGCCGTCTGCGAATCATACTTCCATTCGTTCGGATATTTTCCGTAAAACCTTCTCTCGGACCTAAGACAACCGCTTCCGAAACGGGTTCATCAACCGAGCGCTGCTCCCATGACTGCTCGCTAATGAATAGTGCGCGTTTAGAACCATTCATGAGCAAAATCGTTCCGCCTGCTAAAATTTGATCAATCACCTCTTGGAAAGTTGCCCCTTGACTTATTTGTGCTGAACTAAGAATGCCTTTCAAGTCATCTACAGTGATATCAACATGTTTCGGTAATTTCTCGTTAGCCTGTACTAATGGATGAAAGACATGTATTTCTAATCTTTCCATACTGACTAACCCGTTAAGGTATGAAATAATCACCGAATAATTATTATTAATCTTAATTTCCCGATAGGAAAAATCAGCTGCTCCTTCAAAAAGCTGTTTGAGCCGGTGGAAGTCATTCTCCAGGCTGCCCGTTAATTCCTCATTGTTACCCTGCTCTTGAACGCTTCCGTCCAGCAAATAAGATTTCGTTTTAGCAGTTAATCTTTTTATCTGCCGAAAAATTTTCAATGGAAGCACCACCTATCGTTAAATGAACCTACAGTTAAGTTAATTTTTTTTGAATAAAAGCAATGCACAGGAAAAGAATAGGCAAAATGATTTGTAAAATAGTATGTACATAAGGAACATAAAACTTAAATCCAAATTCGATATGTTCTACATAACTGGAAGCAGATACGAGTGCCAGCGGGGGGATGATGGTCCCCAGCCCAAGAAGTACTGAGCGATATTGTTTTAACTTCATTAATTGGGAAATACCAACGGCTGCAGCAAAGGTAAACACCCCTACTTTAAAAAACACTCCTGCAACCATCATTAAAATGACAAGTGCATCAAAGCGCTCGAGAAAATCGGCAACCGAAACCATCTGCGTAGCAGCTAGGAGGGAGAAAACATCCCTGCTATAAAATTCCGGTCCTAATACAGAAATCATCATAATCGAATTCACCGTTAATAGCAGACCGCCGATGAGAATCATTGACATTCCTATCCTTCTCGTATACCTTTTATTGTTCAAAAAAGGAAACAACATCATGATAGCCACAGTTTCACCAAAGGGAAAATTAATCGCATTAGGAATAGCCGCTTTTAAAACGGGTGTTACTCCCATTCCAAGAATAGGCGTAAGATTTTTGATACTAAATTGATCTACACTTAAGAGTAGGATCCAAATTAGAATGAGAGAAAAAATATAAACAGGGAATACGATTTCCGCCATGCGGGCGAACGTTTCCACTCCACCTCGCAGGCAATAGATCATCAGCACCATAAAGCTTGCAATTACTACTAATATGGGAGTTTCAGATAATATCGTAGTTACAATAAGATCACCCAATTCCCTGCTAGCTCTGGCCGCAGAATAAGTGAAATGGGAAATATATAGCAAAATGACAGGATAGGATAGGAACTTCCCGATAACTTTAGGAAGTAACTCAACCAATGAATCCCCTGGATAATAAATCGCTAATTGGGTAAAAACAGCCACTATGACTAAACTGCCTGACATACCAACTAATATAAAAATCCATGCATCCTGCTTTGTTTCTAAGCCTAACCCTAAAATAATTGCCGTCCCTAAAACATAACCAGTCATTAAATAAAAAAGTTGGAGTCCACTTATATTTTCCGTCTTCATCCGTATTCATCCTCGAAGCAGGCTGACCTATAATTTGGTAAAAAACCTTCCAACACTTACTATTTTCAATTAGGTGGAAATTTATGCATACGACACAAAAACCCCCGCTAGTCTCGTGGACCAGCAGGGGTTTCAATGATATCTATTATTGTTTTCCTGTAACCGTTAAACGGTTGATGGCGCGCTGCAGGGCTAGTTCAGCACGACGGAAGTCGATGTCTTCCGCTTTCTGATCTCGTATACGCTGCTCGGCACGTTCTTTTGCTCGCAGTGCACGTTCCACGTCGATATCCTCTGATTTTTCAGCGGCTTGGGCAAGGATTGTTACTTTGTCAGGACGAACTTCTAAAAAGCCGCCGCTTACTGCAACAAGTTCCTCTTCTTTGCTGCCGGGCTTTATCAGGCGAACAACGCCAATTTCAAGAGGAGCAACCGTTGGAATATGTCCAGCTAAAATACCTAATTCACCACTTTGAGCCTTGGTAATAACCATTTCCACATCTGACTCATACACCGGGCCATCGGGAGTAACAACACTGACTTTAAACGTCTCCATTTTTTACCCTCCTGGTCGGTATTAGGCCTCTACACCCATACGTTTTGCATTTTCCACTACGTCCTCAATACGGCCGACTAAGCGGAATGCATCTTCTGGAAGGTGGTCATACTTACCTTCAAGGACTTCTTTGAAACCACGAACCGTTTCTTTTACAGGTACATATGATCCTGGCTGTCCAGTAAACTGTTCAGCAACGTGGAAATTCTGTGATAAGAAGTTCTGGATACGACGCGCACGAAGTACCACTAGCTTATCATCATCAGAAAGTTCATCCATACCTAGGATGGCAATGATATCCTGTAATTCACGGTAACGTTGTAATGTTGATTGTACTTGACGAGCTACATTGTAGTGCTCTTCACCAACGATTTCAGGTGACAATGCACGAGAAGTTGATGCAAGTGGATCCACCGCAGGGTAGATACCCATCTCAGAAAGCTTACGCTCAAGGTTTGTTGTCGCATCTAAGTGAGCGAATGTTGTAGCAGGAGCCGGATCCGTATAGTCATCGGCTGGTACATAAATCGCTTGGATTGATGTTACAGAACCTTTATTTGTAGATGTAATACGTTCTTGTAATTTACCCATCTCAGTAGCAAGCGTTGGCTGGTAACCTACGGCAGAAGGCATACGGCCTAATAGTGCAGAAACCTCAGAACCTGCTTGCGTGAAACGGAAGATGTTATCCATGAAGAAAAGAACGTCCTGTCCTTGCTCATCACGGAAATATTCAGCCATTGTCAAACCAGTCAGTGCAACACGCATACGTGCTCCTGGCGGCTCGTTCATTTGTCCGAATACCATCGCTGTTTGCTTGATAACGCCTGAATCCGTCATTTCATGGAAAAGGTCATTACCTTCACGTGTACGCTCACCAACACCAGCGAATACCGAAATACCGCTGTGCTCTTGCGCGATGTTATTGATTAATTCCTGGATTAATACGGTTTTACCTACACCGGCACCACCGAATAGACCGATCTTACCACCCTTGATATAAGGAGCAAGTAAGTCTACTACTTTAATACCAGTCTCAAGAATTTCTACTTCCGTAGAAAGGTTTTCAAATGTTGGAGCTTCGCGGTGAATCGAATCACGGCGCTCACTCGCTGGAATTTCCTCGTTAAGGTCAATTACTTCACCTAGTACGTTAAATACACGGCCTAGAGTTACGTTCCCAACCGGTACAGAAATAGGTGCTCCTGTATCAACAACTTCCATTCCACGCATTACACCATCAGTAGAAGCCATTGCAATTGTACGAACAGTATCATCACCTAAATGAAGGGCTACTTCAAGAGTTAAGTGAATGTCAACTTCAGATTGATTTTGCGCTTTATATTCGATTCTTAAAGCATTATAAATCTCAGGAAGCTGACCGTTTTCGAACTTAACGTCGATAACCGGACCCAAAATCTGAAGAACGCGTCCTTTGTTCATTTTTTTCCCTCCTATCTTACTTTTTCACAACCTTCTCTTAAAAAAAGAACGATGTGAATCACACTTTACTAGTTATCGTCCTGAACGATGAATTCATTTCCACAGACAGGACTTATCAAGACCCCCAAACGGGGTTTATTTTAATAAAAATTTATTCTAATGCTGCCGCTCCGCCGACAATTTCCGCAATTTCTTGTGTAATCGCTGCTTGACGTGCACGGTTGTAGATTAGTGAATAATTCTTGATCATTTCTTTCGCATTATCAGTAGCGTTTCTCATTGCAGTCATCCGGGCTGCATGCTCACTCGCTTTACTGTCTAAAAGAGCACCGTAAATTAAGCTCTCAGCATATTGAGGCAGGAGAACGTCTAAAATTTCTTCTGCAGATGGCTCAAATTCATAAGAGGTAAGCTCTGAAGAAGTTGATAAATCCGTAAGCGGAAGCAATTTCTTCTCGGTTACTTCTTGAGTAATGGCACTTTTATAATGAGTGTAATATAAGTAAAGTTCATCGAAGGTTCCATCGGAGAACATACCTACTGTACTACTAGTAATGTCTTTCACGCTTTCGAAGCTCGGTTGATCGGAAAGTCCAATAATTTCGAGATCAACATTGATACCGCGTTTCGCAAAAAAGTCACGGGCTACACGACCGATTGCAATGATCGAATATTCATCTTTCGATTTGTGACGACTTTGGATTGTTTGAAATACACGACGGATCACGTTACTGTTAAAAGCACCTGCTAGACCACGATCGGATGTCATAACAATATAGCCAGTTTTCTTGACAGGACGAGATTCAAGCATTGGATGATTTACTCCGTTACTGCCCATTGCGACAGCTACCGTAACTTCCTGGATTTTCTCCATGTAAGGAACAAATGCCTTTGCATTCATAACTCCACGGTTCCATTTAGCAGCGGAAGTCATCTCCATTGCTTTTGTAATCTGACTCATCTTTTTAGTCGAATTAATACTATTTTTTATATCGCGTAATGATGCCATAGGTTCTCACCACCCTCTTACAAAGAATGTTTGATTAGGTTAGTTAGGTTAAGGGGTAGCAGTAGAGGGTGACAGGCACGGTTTTGTAGTGCCTGTTTCCCTTTACTGCCCTTAACCATCCCTTTCCTAACCCTTTACAAATTGTCAGACCCTACTTATTCGGAAACTGCGAACGTCTTTTTGAAGGCGTTAAGTGCAGCAGCCATATCGTCATCAGAAGGAAGATCCTTCGTTTTTGTAATATGGTCTAACAAGTCTTTGCGATTGTGGTCTAACCAATTAAGGAATTCTGATTCAAAACGACGGACGTCTTCTAATGGAATATCATCAAGGAATCCGCGTGTTAATGCATAAAGGATTGCTACTTGCTTTTCAACAGAAAGCGGTCTGTGAAGATCTTGTTTAAGAACTTCAACGGTGCGGGCACCGCGGTTAAGCTTCGCTTGTGTAGCTTTATCTAAGTCAGAACCGAACTGAGCAAATGCTTCTAGCTCACGGTATGAAGCAAGGTCAAGACGCAGTGTACCTGCTACCTTCTTCATCGCTTTGATTTGCGCGGATCCACCTACACGAGATACGGATAGACCAGCGTTGATCGCAGGACGAACACCGGAGAAGAATAGGTCTGATTGTAAGAAAATTTGTCCATCAGTGATGGAGATAACGTTTGTTGGGATATAAGCAGAAACGTCACCGGCTTGTGTTTCGATAAATGGCAATGCAGTGATCGAACCAGCACCAAGTGTGTCGTTCAATTTCGCTGCACGCTCTAATAAACGGCTGTGCAAGTAGAATACATCCCCTGGATATGCTTCACGACCTGGAGGACGGCGAAGTAATAGGGAAAGCTCACGGTATGCAGCCGCTTGTTTTGATAAATCATCATATACGATTAAGACGTGCTTGCCAGCATACATAAATTCTTCCGCCATCGCAACACCTGCATATGGAGCTAAGAATAACAATGGAGCTGGTTGTGAAGCAGATGCAGTTACAACGATTGAGTAATCTAACGCACCATGCTTACGAAGGGTTTCAACGGCACCACGTACTGTTGATTCCTTTTGACCGATTGCAACGTAGATACAAATCATATCTTGACCTTTTTGGTTCAAGATTGTATCGATTGCAACAGATGTTTTACCTGTTTGACGGTCCCCGATAATTAACTCACGCTGACCGCGGCCGATTGGCACAAGCGCGTCAATCGCTTTAATACCTGTTTGTAATGGCTCATGAACGGATTTACGAGCCATAACGCCTGAAGCTACTGCTTCAATCGGGCGAGTTTTTGTTGTATTGATTGGACCCATACCATCAACTGGCTGTCCTAAAGAGTTAACAACACGACCAATTAGTTCCTCACCTACTGGAACCTCCATGATGCGTCCTGTACGACGAACCTCGTCACCTTCTTTAATGTCAGTGAAAGGTCCAAGAATGATAATACCAACGTTATTAGCCTCAAGGTTTTGAGCCATACCCATAACGCCATTTGAAAATTCAACAAGTTCTCCAGCCATGACATTGTCGAGGCCATGAACACGTGCGATACCGTCACCTACGGAGATAACTGTACCTACATCACTCACTTGAATTTCTGCCTGATAGTTTTCAATTTGCTGTTTTATCAGGGCACTAATTTCTTCAGCTTTGATGCTCATGAGTTTCACCCCTATCTACGAATCTTAGCTTAACAATTTACGTTCTAAACGGTCTAGCTTTCCGCGCAAAGAGCCGTCGTATATACGGTTTCCGATTCGGAGCTTAACGCCGCCGAGCAATTCGGAATCCACGATATTTTCAATTCTTAATGACTTCTTGCCAACCTTCGCCGCAAATGTTGCAGAGATTGCTTCACGTTCTGCTTCTGTAAGCTCACGCGTGCTGTAAACTTCAGCCTCAGCAACTCCCTTTTCATCATTTGCCAGTTCAAAGAATTGGTTAGCTACTTCAACGATCTCGTCTTCGCGGTGGCGATCAATCAAGATCAATAGTGTATTCAGTACATATGGATTTACCGTTGAAAAAGCTGCTCTTAAAATCTCTTTTTTCTTATCAAGTGTAAGTTTTAAAGACTTTAAAACTGCTTTTAAGTCAGTATTGTAAACCATAACTTCCTTTACTACACGAAGTTCTTCTTCTATTACTTCAAGAAGCTGTTGTTCTTTTGCGATTTGAAAAAGAGCCAACGCGTAGCGTTTTGCTACCATGGAGTTGCTCATCGCTTTTCTCCTGCCTCATGAATATATTCGTTAATCAGTTTATCTTGGTCTGCTGCATTCAATTCTTTTTCAATTACTTTAGAAGCAATTAATACAGACAAGGAAGCAACTTGTTCACGAATAGCGGCAACCGCTTTTTCTTTCTGCTGCTCAATTTCAAGCTTCGCAGATTCTTTCATGCGGTCAGCTTCAGTACGAGCGACAGCAATGATTTCTTCGCGCTGAATATCGCCTTGCTTTTTCGCATTTTCAATTAAAACTTGTGCTTCTGAACGAGCTTCTTTTAAAAGAGAACGCTGCTCTTCTAATAGTTTCTTTGCTTCAACGCGGCTTTGCTCTGCTGCTGTAATTTCTCCAGCTACATGCTCTTCACGTTGTTTCATAATGCCCATTAAAGGACCCCAAGCAAATTTCTTCAACAGCGCCATTAGTACGATAAACATAGCAAGCTGGAAAATAATATCTCCCCAGTTTACACCAGAATGGGCTGCTGCTGCTCCTAATACAAAACTATTTGTTAACACCTGCGATTCACTCCCTTCAAGGTCTTTCCTTAAAACAACCTATATATCAGTCGAAATAATTGTCGAAATCAATCGTTTATGTATACGAATGAACATAAACGAATGGCGAAGGTTCTCACGAATGATCTTCGCCATTTATATGAACACTTTTAGGTGTTCGATTATTGACCTTGAACCATGAACGCGATAACAACCGCGATGATAGGAATCGCCTCAACTAACGCAACCCCGATGAACATTGTAGTTTGAAGCATACCACGAGCTTGTGGCTGACGAGCCATACCTTCTACTGTTTTTGAAACGATAAGACCGTTACCAATACCAGCACCTAGTGCTGCTAAACCAATTGCGATTGCTGCTGCTAAAAGACCCATTTGAATATTTCCTCCTTTAATGTATAAAAAAATGAATTCTTATTTTTTGTTCTTATGATAAGAACGGTTTTTATGCTAATGGTCGCTGCTCACTTTGTGAGCTAAGTACACCATTGTTAACATACAGAAAATAAATGATTGGATGGCACCGACAAAGATTGAGAATCCTTGCCATACTAACATCGGCAGTGCAGCGGCGATTGTTCCGCCTACACCGGTTGCTAAACCAGCTGCGAGTAAGCTTAATAAAATTTCCCCCGCATAAATGTTTCCGTAAAGACGGAGACCGAGAGTCAGAGTATTTGCAAACTCTTCAATAATTTTGATTGGGAACATAAACCAGAAAGGTTTAAAGAATTCCTTCCCATATGCTCCAGCGCCTTTCATCTTGACACCGTAGTAGTGAGATAATCCCACAACCAATGTGGCTAATGTCAACGTAACAGCCGGATCTGCTGTTGGTGATTTCCACCAAAGTTGTCCGTCCACCACGACTGAGAATGGAAGTCCAAGCATATTGGATACAAAGATATACATGATGATGGTAATTCCAAAAATGTGGAATCGTCCGCCATCTTTCCAATCCATCGTACTGTTAATTATGTTTTTAACAAAATCCATGACCCATTCCATAAAATTTTGCATTCCGGTCGGTTTCATGGCCAGTCTACGAGTAGATAGGACGGCTAACAAAAAGACAACTGCACTTGCGATGGTAATCATCAAAATGTTCGCCAGATTAAATTGGAGCCCAAGAAACGTAACTATTGGAGCTTCGTGATGCAACAGTATTCACCTCGCTTCCCCCGCTATTTATGTAAAAATAAATTTTGCGTAAAAAAATCTATCATAATGACAATGTAGGATGTCATTAATCCTATAACCACACTAATGAGATGAAATTGCTCGGGATATCTCATTGTGATGACAATCGCAAGAGCACCGGTTGCCATTCGTGAAAATGATCCAAGTGAACGAACCGTTCTTCCTTCAGCTGCCGCTTGTCCAAATTTGTCGATTTTACGAGCCATCAACCACAAATTAAAGAGGCTCAAACTTGTCCCAAGAATCAATCCCAGAAAGATTGATTGATGCGCAGTGAACCCCCAGCCAAGCACATAAAAAGACAATAAAAAAAACATCCACTTTCGCTGTCGGGCAAACATTGTTTGAAATTCTGGCATGGTTGGTTTAATCTCCTGAATAGAACTTGCGAATTGAAATGAGCATTGAGTAAATACCGGCCGCTAAACCTATAAACAGTCCAATTATTAAGAAAATTGGCTCTGTACCCCATTGTTTATCGAGCCATCTCCCTGCAAAAATACCGATTAGAATAGATCCAACCAGGGATGCCAAAATTGCTGACATTAGGGCATAAGCTTTAAATGGATTGCGGTTTTCCTTACGCATACTATCGCATCCTCACTATAAGAGAATACATCAAAAATCGAGGCTTATGTACAAAAGGCAGATAGGTAGAATTCCTGAGAATTCTGTCGAATTATATGAAAACCCTCTCATTCTACATCCTTTGTTAGCATACCTCAGCCTTTTTCCAATGTCAATGGATTTAGGTGAATTAATACACAAACTATTATGCGTAATTTCTTCCATTTGGAAGTTTTAGTTAACACTATAATTGTAGTGTAATTACCCCTTATTTTTGTGTCGTAATTGTGTCTATTTTGTGAACATATTTGACAAAGAGTGGGTCCGTATGTCCCACTCCCATTTGTACTATCGAACTACCGCTCCGATTACCAGCATCGTTTCTATAAAGTCTTCTTTTCCAGCCTTTTTGGCGAAGACTTTAGCAAGATAAACTCCATCTGGCGGAAGATTTTCTTCTGTTATTAGTTTGCTGACCAAACCTTTCTTCACATTCTGATTGGTGTCTAAGAAGCCGACAAACCGGAAATCATCGGGATTAAAAAGAGCTATACCAAATTCTTCGGCGCCGCCAGGCAGGTAAACCTCATATCTGTAGGTTCCCTGCTGATCGCCGTCCTTAAAGTCAAACCCCATGACTCTTGGGTAATTCGGTTCCTCAAGAACATAGATATAAGGAATTTGAATCGGATTGGCCCCTGCATGGATGGTAAGAAAACCATCATGAATTTTCCCCTTCAGTTCTGCTGGATTAACTTCCAATTCAACCTTGACATCCTTAGACGCACCCGGCTGCAGTGTAAAGGCAAGCGGGAATCGCCAGTTCAGTCCGTCCGCCTGTTTCGGTATGTCGAACGTGTAGCGCACAGGTTTATCACTTAAGTTCTCAACATGTAAAAAGGCCTTGTGGTTATCCCCTTGACTCTCAAATTTTCCGAACCGCAGTGAACTTGGACTAACAAGTGAGGAAGCCTGCACTGCTTCATTCACCTGAATTCTCCCTGCTCCCTGCTCGTAGGTCCTGTACAGTTTCCCGTTTTTAACCAACGGCTTGGCTGTATTCATTAAGGCTGCCTTAATTTGCTCCGGTGTCCACTCTGGATGTGCCTGTTTAATAAGAGCACACGCCCCCGCAACATGCGGTGCCGCCATACTCGTACCCTGCAGAGTAAGATAGCCGCCTGGAATGGTAGAGTTAATCGCTACACCAGGTGCTACAATATCAGGCTTTACCTCCCATGTGTCTGTGACCGGGCCCCTCGAACTGAAGTCAGCAAGCAAATCCTTCTCTTGGATGATCTCTACTCTCGCTAATGAGTTGGCTTTCCTTTTTAAACGTTCCCCATCTTTCTTTGAAAGTGAACCAACCGGGATGTCCAACCCCTCTTCAAGATTTCCCAAAAAGCCGCCGCTTAAGTTATTGTAGATGATCACTGCCTTAGCGCCCGCCTCACGAGCATTTTTTGCTTTTTCCGTGAAGGTTAATTTTCCTCGTTTAATGAGAACGATTTTGCCCGTAACCTCTTTTAACTCTGCTTTCGTTCCAATACCGCCATCTACAATAGGAAAGGAACGATCCAGGCCCCAATTCGCAGACCCCTCCAGCGGTTGAATCCGTAATTTTTCCCGCATTCCTTCTATTAATAGAAACGGAACCTCGATCGTTGGGGTGGAAGCCCCAACCGATATCGCCTTTGAGGCTGTTCCAGGTGATCCCACCGTCCAAACATTCGGCCCAGAATTCCCCGAAGCTGCTATGGCGACAATTCCCTTATCGACAGCTCTGTTCAATGCGAGGCTGATCGGCAAGTCTGGTCCGTTGATATCATTTCCCAGTGAGAGGTTCATAATATCGACTTTATCCTTAATTGCCTGCTCAATCGCTGACAGGACATTTTCGGTCGTCCCCCCGCCGCCTGGTCCAAGGGCACGATACGCAAGAATTTTGGCATCCGGTGCCACACCCTTTAATTTTCCGTTCGCAGCGATAATCCCAGCAACATGAGTGCCATGAACGGTTGCTCTTCCTAAGGTTTTTGTTTCCATCGGGTCAGTGTCATTATCAACAAGATCACGCCCGCCGGCGTAATTTCTTTTCAGGTCAGGATGGGTGTAATCGACACCCGTATCAATTACTCCGACTGTTATACCTTTCCCCGTCAAGCGGCGGTTTTTTTTATCAAAGAGCCCTCGAATCTCTTCGCCGCCGATAATCTTAACGTTCTCCTCGGCTTGAGCTTTATATTGGTTTACTGGTGAGACGCTAATGATTTGCTTGCTGTTTTGCGCAAGTTTCTCTATTGATTCAGGGTTTCCTTCGACAGAGAAACCATAAATCGCTTCTTGAAAAACACGCCTTAATTGGATGTCTTTAAAGGGTTTGATAAGCTGTTGAATATCCTGCGGGGATTGCGGCTGATCAAGAACCACAATGGCAATCCGTTCTCTTGGCATTGGAGGTGTCTCAAGTGAACGAGCAGAAGTCGTCGTTTGGAGGGAGAAAACAATTACGAATAAAAGTGTCCATTTCTTCATGTGAAAAATTCCCCTTTTTTCATATCGTTTTCATTTAACGGGGAAAGTATGCAGTTTTTTGGGAGATAGTATTTGGTGCTGCGATTTTTGCTGGTGAGTGGTAGGTTTGTTCGGCTCAATATCCCCCTTGTGGAGGGAAAATTCCCCCTTCTCAATCCTGTGTTTTGTCCTCACGATGTCTTATTGAAGATAAATCTATCTTCCTTCTCCATGGGATTTGTCCCCAAGACCCCCTATTGAAGACTAATCTCTCTTCCTCTTCCTTGCGATTTGTCCTCAAGACCCCCTATTGAAGACTAATCTCTCTTACCCTTCCTTGCGATTTGTCCTCAAGACCCCCTATTGAAGACTAATCTCTCTTCCTCTTCCTTGCGATTTGTCCTCAAGACCTCCTATTAAGGACAAATCTCTCTTACCCTTCCTTGCAATTTGTCCTCAAGACCCCTTATTGAAGACAAATCTCTCTTCCTCTTCCATGCGTTTTGTCCTCAAGACCCCCTATTTAAATACAAAAACAAAAAAACTGAGCAGAAAAATTATCTGCTCAGCTCTAAATATCTTATTTCGTCCCAAACAATCTATCCCCAGCGTCCCCTAATCCAGGTACGATATATCCATGATCATTCAACTTCTCATCTAACGCCGCAATGTAGATATCCACATCCGGGTGTGCAGCCTTAACAGCGTCCACGCCCTCAGGTGCCGCAATTAAACACATAAATTTAATATGCTTAGCGCCGCGCTTTTTCAAGCTATCGATTGCTACATTTGCTGAACCGCCTGTTGCGAGCATTGGGTCAACGACGATGAATTCACGCTCTTCCACGTCACTTGGCAGCTTGATGTAGTATTCCACAGGCATTAATGTTTCTGGGTCACGGTATAACCCGACATGGCCAACCTTTGCAGCCGGAATTAATTTCAAGATCCCATCAACCATACCAATCCCCGCACGCAAAATCGGTACGATCCCGATTTTCTTACCAGACAATACCTTTGATTTCGCCGGGCAGACTGGCGTTTCAATTTCAATATCTTCAAGCGACATATCTCTTGTGATTTCAAATGCCATGAGTGTTGCGACTTCGTCTACCAACTCACGAAACTCTTTTGTTCCTGTATTTTTATCACGAATGTATGTAAGTTTATGCTGAATAAGTGGATGGTCGAAGACGTATACCTTTGCCACAATGATCGCCCCTTTAATAAAATTTAACTCCGTCTCATTTTACAGAAAAATAATATAGAGAGCAAATAAAATCAAAAAGAAATCGACCCATTTCGAGCCGATTTCACAGTTGTTTAATATTCAGGATAAAGTGTGAATTTACCTGTTAAAGCTTCAACACGAGCAGCAGCCTCTTTCAGCTTTGCTTCGTCTTCATGATTCTTTAAGGTAAACGCGATAATTGACGCGATTTCATCCATTTCTTCTAAACCAAAGCCGCGGCTCGTAACAGCAGCTGTACCAATACGGATACCGCTCGTTACAAATGGGCTTTGCGGGTCAAATGGAATCGTATTTTTGTTAACAGTGATACCAACTTCATCAAGAACCTTTTCAGCAACTTTACCAGTTAAACCAAGTGTCTGCATATCTAATAACAGCAAGTGGTTGTCTGTACCGCCAGAAACAAGTCTGATGCCTTCTTTTTGCAAACCATCTGCTAAACGCTGTGCGTTTGCAATAATCTGTCCTGCATACTCTTTAAAGCTGTCTTGAAGAGCTTCTCCAAACGCTACCGCTTTTGCAGAGATTACGTGCATTAATGGACCGCCTTGAATTCCTGGGAAGATTGATTTATCAATCTTCTTACCCCATTCTTCCTTAGTGAGGATCATTCCGCCGCGAGGTCCGCGAAGTGTTTTATGTGTAGTTGTTGTAACAAAGTCAGCGTAAGGAACTGGATTTTGATGAAGTCCAGCTGCTACTAACCCGGCAATATGAGCCATATCAACCATTAAGTATGCGCCCACTTCATCTGCGATTTCACGGAACTTTGCAAAATCGATCTCACGTGGATATGCACTTGCTCCAGCAACGATCATCTTTGGCTTGTGCTCACGTGCTTTTGCTAAAACATCATCATAATTAATGCGATGCGTGGTTTCATCTACACCATATTCTACGAAGTTATATTGAACACCACTAAAGTTTACCGGGCTTCCGTGTGTTAAGTGACCGCCATGTGAAAGGTTCATACCAAGCACTGTGTCGCCTTGTTCAAGGACCGTAAAGTAAACGGCCATGTTTGCCTGCGCGCCAGAATGCGGCTGTACGTTTACATACTCAGCACCAAAAATCTCTTTCGCACGATTGCGAGCAAGGTCTTCAACAATATCCACGTATTCACAACCGCCATAATAACGGCGGCCTGGATAGCCTTCTGCATATTTGTTGGTTAACACAGATCCCTGTGCTTCCATTACCGCTTCACTTACAAAGTTTTCTGAGGCAATTAATTCGATTTTTCCGCGCTGGCGTCCTAATTCCTGTTGAATCGCTTCAAATACCTGCTTGTCCTGATTAGACAAATGCTTCATGGTAATCCCCCCTGTATATATGAACCTGAATTAATCTTTTGAAAATTCCTTCTATATAATAGCACGTTTCTCTCTAAAAGAGAAATGGGGATTCGTAAAATCCCCGTTTTTTTTATTTTACACTATTAAAATGATAAAGAAAACAACCTATACACGAACGTTAAATAAAATTAATCGGATAATGTTCGTGATTTTACTCAAGTACAACTAGCGTTCCCCGCTGTTTTTTCATACACCGCTCTGGCCCCGCCAATTAGTTTCGGACGTGTTTTCGCCAACGTTACAGGTGCGTGTCCTACTTTTTTCTGCGTTACCCTTATTGGTACAGCAACATGTTTCAAGTGCATGCCAATTAAGGTTTGGCCAATATCAATTCCAGCATCACCTTTTAAAAATTCAACAACAACACCATCCGAAAATGCTTCAAATGCATATGTAGCCATCGCTCCGCCAGCGGTTCTAACAGGAACAACCGATACTTCTTCCAACCCGCGTTTAACAGCTTCCGAACGTTCAATCACCAATGCCCGATTTAGGTGCTCACAGCATTGGAACGCCAGCGCAGCACCTGTTTCCTCTGCAAACTGACTTAACTGACGGAAAATCATCTCAGCCACTTCACTTGTACCAGCTGTTCCGATTTTCTCACCAACTACCTCACTCGTACTGCAGCCAACAACCACCAGCTGCCCCGGCTTTAAGGAAGACTGGTTTCGAAATTCCAAAAGAATGGTTTCAAGTTCTTTTTCCCACTGTTGAATCATTGTCTCATCCTACTTATTTTCATATTCGCTGATTTTTCCAACGCGAGTGGCATGACGGCCGCCTTCAAATTCCTCTGTCAGCCAGATTTTTGCAATATCACGGGCAAGGCCAGGGCCAATCACACGTTCCCCCATCGTAAGCATATTGGTATCATTGTGGGCGCGTGTTGCCTTTGCACTAAATGTATCGTGAACAAGCGCACAGCGAATTCCCTTTACCTTATTTGCAGCAATGCTCATCCCAATTCCTGTACCACAAATTAAAATTCCTCTATCAAACTCACCGCTAGCAACCTTTTCAGCGACAGGCAAAGCATAATCCGGATAATCTACAGACCCTTCACACTCACAGCCGAAATCTTGGTACTCAATGCCAAGCTCATCCATCAAACTAGCGATTTCCCTGCGGATATTAACCCCGCCATGATCTGACGCTAATGCTACTTTCATCATAAAAACCTCCCTATTATCTTACTATTACTGTCCAGCTCCAGCCGCCGATCAACAGGCGCCTTCTGCTTTTCTGATTTAATATTGACATACCCGTAAAAAAATATAAAGCCCCCATCACTGGGAGCTTTGTATTTTTTCGATTGCTTTCGCAATCAATTTGTCCAGTTCTCGATACGTTTCTTGATAGATGGCTAAGTTGCCGCCAAATGGATCGACTACATCAACATCAAATTCCTCACCTGTAAACTCCTTTAAGGTGAAAACTTTACCCGTTGTTTCAGGATACTGTTGAAGAATCGCACTTTTGTGAGAAAACGTCATTGTTAAAATTAAATCTGCCCAATGAACAGATTCGAACGTCAGCATATTGGATAAATGATTATGTTCAATACGATTATCATCCATGACTTTTTTGGCATGAGCAGATGCCTCACTTCCCGTTGCTGCATAAATTCCCGCAGACTTCACTTCAAGACCGTCAATCTTTTTACTTTTTAAAATCGCTTCAGCCATAGGGCTCCTGCAAGTATTACCCGTACAAACAAATAAAATGCGCTTCATGCGGCATGCCCTCCTTTTTATTTATGTATATAGTATCATTTCTCCATCAGCAATGAAAAAACCTTTCACCGTTATAAGGAAAGGTTTTATAAAAAAGGATAAAGTAATTTAATCCCAAATGCGAGCAGGATGCTTCCGCCAAGTGCTTCGCTATAAGAGCCAATCCAGCCTTGAACTTTTCTTCCAAGCAGCAAGCCAGCCCAAGTTAATAGCGTTGCCACAACCCCAAAGCAAATAATCACCAAAACCGTTTTTGCTCCATATATCCCTAACGTAAGCCCAAGCGAAAAACTATCAAGGCTCACACTTGTTGCAAAGATTAACAATCCAAAACCGACCGGCGTCATCACTGATTCCTCACCCTTGCGGAGGCTTGACCAAATCATTTGCACTCCGAGCACAATCAGCAGCAATCCACCGATAACCGATGCAAAGGTTCCAAATTTTTCGGATAAAAATTTGCCTGCCAGCATGCCCACAAGCGGCATCCATACATGAAATAACCCAATTGTAATTCCAATTTTAAAAATTTGCCTCATCCTTAGCTTGAACATGCCCATCCCCAAACCAACAGAAAAGGCATCCATTCCTAGTGCAAACGCCATTAAAACAAGCGTCACCAGTTCCCCAATCAACCCATACACCTAACTCAACCCCCTCGGACTTGCCCTGATTTAACATATGCACGTCCAAATGCTTTTAGAAGTCAGAAGAATGGACAGAAATTATTTATGGATAAACCTCCCTATACGGAATAAAATTTCCAGTCAGAAAAATAATATCTTTGGACCCTGCTATTCGTTGCGAAAATTCAACTTTTATCAGGTGAGGCTTTTAACTTATTTTATAGGAGGAATACCCTTGAAGATCCTTATGCATTCAATCCTTGCCATTTTACTTTTGCTCACAGTTTCCCCCCCTATGGTTTCAGCTGCAGTGCAACAGGAAGAAATTGACCAGCTATTAGCTGAAATGAACTGGAGTATGGAGGAATTACAAGATTACTTAGCTTACTATGAAACAACAGTAGCAGATTTCGAAACGATTGAAGATTTAAGAGGGATGCTCGGTACCCCAATCACAGATGAAAACCTCAATGATCTACTTCAAAAGTATGATCTAACGAAAGAAGGTCTCGAAGCTTTGTTAGGGGAATTCGGTGAAAGTATTGAGGATTATCATTTTATTGAAGATTTAGATGTAACGGTAGACTTTTATTCCAACCACGATCAGGAAATGCTGGAGTCGGAACAATTCCTTGCTCAAATCGGTTTACTGGAAGAAGAGGTTGATAAGCTCTTCACTCATTTAATGTCTCTTGACGAACTCGTTTTAGAACAAGAAATGGAACGAATAATGGCTCAACTTGAACCATTTATGGAGATTGAAGACCCCTCACAGCTTACAGAAGCCCAGCAGCAACAATTACTAACTATTTGGGCTGAAATGTTGAATGCCTTCCACGTGAAAGCAAACTTTTTCTTAGTGGATAAAGCGAAAACAGCGATTAGTTTTCCGGAGTTGATGAAACTAGAGACGTTAGATGGCCGCAGTCTTCTAGTTGAACTTACCGATTTGCAAGGAAATTTACTGGCTGATTTTCAAGTTTCAGAGGAAATGCTTGGATCAGAATTCATCTTGCAAACTGGCGAAAATTTAATCGATGTTGGTGATATCGCCGGTGAATTAACCAAAGAATTACATGAACACAAATTACCAAATACCGCTTCTCCTTTCTCTTTAAATATTATCCTAGGTATACTGTTAACCTTTGCAGGGCTTGCTTTTTACCGTTACTCTAGGAAAATCGAGAATGTATAATGTGGAGAAAGATAATATCTGTTGTTCTGATCTTTGCTGGTGTTACGATTACGAGCTATAATCTATACTGGCTGAATAAAGGATTTTCGGCTTCTTCGCAGCCAGACATTCGTCCCAGTGACTTTAAAGTATCAGTCGAAACAATCCAAACAGAGGAAATAGACAAAGGTAAACCTGTACTAGGTGAAAAAATCGGGGTCCTAACCATTCCAAAGTTAAATCGGTCGCTTCCCATCTTTGAAGGAACGAATGCTGAGATACTAAAACAGGGAGTTGGGCATTTTACACACAGCGCACTTCCTGGTGAAAAGAACAATTCCGTATTATCAGGGCATCGGGATACGGTTTTTCGAGGACTAGGAAATGTAGGAATCAACGATAATTTAATTGTCACAACAGATGATGGTGAATATCTATATAAAATAAGAAAAGTCAGGATTGTTGATCAACATGACCGGACGGTACTAGTACCGAAACCGAAAAGCACACTAACCGTGACCACTTGTTATCCATTTGGTTTCATCGGAAACGCTCCAAAACGGTATATTCTTGTCGCTGACTTACTATCACAGCAGCAGCCAAAAAAGCACCAGGCCCATTAAGGGAACTGGTGCTTATTGATGTATAATTTTATTCCCAGCTGCTTTTTGCAGACGATTCATGATCGCATGTCCAACACCGGTATTCGGGAACATCTCACTAAAAATGATATCCACTTTTTCTAGATTAAAGGCCCGCAATGTTTCATAAAGCGCAGTCGCAACTGTTTCCAGCTCGGCCCTTCTTCCACAAGCAATTGCAACATCACATTGATAGGATTCCACACTTTCCTCGGTTGCCAGCACCCCAACACGAAGCCCTTCCTGCTGCTTCTCTTCTATTAAATCTTGCAAGAATGACTGACTGCCATTCACTAAATAGAGCGGGGCATTCGGCGCATAATGCTGATATTTCATTCCCGGCGCCTTCGGCTTTGCAGCTTCATCAAGCAGCGCAGAATCAAGTTTAACCTCACCAATAACAGCCGCTATCTGCTCCTTCGTGACGCCGCCCGGCCGTAAAATAACAGGAACTTCCTCCGTACAATCCAATACCGTTGATTCTACCCCAACACCCGTAGATCCGCCATCTAGTACACCGGCAATTTTTCCATTCAAATCCTCAATAACATGCTGAGCATTTGTCGGACTTGGCTTCCCTGAGCTATTTGCACTAGGTGCTGCAATCGGCAGCTGACATATTTTCAAAAGCGCCAATGCTACAGGATGATCCGGCATTCTAACAGCGACCGTCTCTAAGCCGGCGGTCGCCTTATCTGAAAGAACACCGTCTTTCTTTTTAAAAATAAGCGTCAACGGTCCTGGCCAGAATCTTTCCATTAGTATTTCTGCTTTTTCCGGAATTTCCATAACAAACGCATTGAGCTGCTTTTTCTCCGCAATGTGGATAATCAGTGGATTATCACTCGGTCTGCCTTTTGCAGCAAAAATCTTTTCCACAGCTGCATCACTTTCTGCATTTCCCCCCAAGCCATAAACCGTTTCCGTAGGAAGTGCCACCACTTCATTTTGTTGTAAAAATCGTGCCGCATCCACAACTTGTGGATTATTTTCAAGGTTATCCACATACTTATCCACTTTCCAAACTTTTGTGTTCATAATTATCCACCTTTATGAATTACGCAAATGATATCGAAATTTGCCGAATTTAGGCTCTTTGCCTCATATTCCATTTGAAAGTATAGTAGAAGGTGGGGATAAACACAACCCTTTGTCCACAATTTGTGTATAACTATTCTGAAAAAGTGGATAACTTTGTGGATTAATCCACAATTATAGCGAAAATTTCAAAAATAATGAGTTATCCACATTCAATACATGTCGAATATGCTCTAAGTTATACATTTCAGCAGGTAATTGGTCCCGCGCCACCTTCTCAAATCCCAGAAGCTCAAAAAACGGCAATGCTGCGCCTTTATTTGTTGCCAAAAACAAATTTTTTAACCCTTTCGTTTTCGCAACTTGCATCATCTGAGTGATCAACAGAACAATATCCTTTTCAGCTTGTCCTGGTGAAACAACCAGTGAGCGCAATAATCCACACTCTGTGAATACTTCCATTCCAAGTGTACCCTTAATCAACCCATCCTCATCCTCTAGCAATAAAAAGAATTCTACGGTTTCCTCTGATAGTCCATCACACCCAAGGTTTGCCCTCGTCAGAAACTCTCTTAATCCGTTCAAATCCTCTTTGTTCGCGCCACGAATCACTGCTTGCATTCCGATCACCTCTTTTATTTGATACTCTATTACTATGAAAAATTGAGAGAGTTAGAACTAGATTTAGAAAAAATAAATAGCCAGCCCCTGATTTCGGAACTGGCTGACTACTTTTTATTAGACTGCGTAGATTTCATTTTATCTGCGATAAATCAAATTTATCCGCGTTAATTCTGTAATATCTGCTTTTATCCAATTATATCTGCGATAACCATTCCTATTTAAAAATACTCTCAAACATTTCTACCACAAAGAACTTAACTTTAACTGGCTCTTCGTCTTCCGCCGTATAAACTGGAGCTTCTTTTGCCTTCTCTGATTTCTTTTTCACTACTGTTTGTTTTTCCTCTACTTCTGCCTCAACCGGCTCTTCTACTTTAACTTGCTTTTTTACCACAACTTGCTCTACTTCTTCAACTTCTACTTCTTCGTCGAACTGCTCTTCAACTTCAATCTGCCCTTTCTTAGTATCCACATTTGCAATAGGATTCGTTACTTCCGCTTCTGCCTTTTCTAGTTCTTGCGCTGCTTCTGCTACTTGGTCTTCCTTTTCAGCTGCATAAGCTTTATCTTCAAAACCATCACTTTGAACCGCTACTCCATTAGAGAAATCCAAGAAACATAATGGCGGATAAAGTACGCACCACCAGTTAGCGCCTGTCCCTTCGCCCAATGTAATTAAAATCGCCTGGTACTCACCTGCTGGATATAGAAACTCACCATACAATTTCGTTGGAAACTGAACTTTCCCAAACTCTACTTTAACATTTTGAGTCGACCCTTGCTCTGCAACAACCTTTTCAGCGATTGCTTGAACTTCTGGAAGCTTTGAGTTAATCACTGTTTTTGCTTTATCCAAAGACGTTAGATCCTGAACCCACACCGTAATTTGTGAATTTACTGCGTCACGGACCTTACGTTTAATCTCCTGATCCTGGGCACTATCACTATTTGCTAGAATTCGAAGACGAATCGCCTCTGCTGGAATCACAATCGAATCCTTGGCCACCGCTTCTGTTTTCGGCATATATAAGTTTAAAATCGTTCCTAACGATAAAATGATTAAATAAGACCACACTAATACTTTACTGTTCATATTCCCGCACCATCCCTTCACTATCCTCATTGTGGACAAATGCAAAGAATCTTAAACTAGTAAATTTAAAAAAACTAGATTTCTTTTCATGGAAAGAAAAAAATAAAACCCGCTGCTCAGAGCGGGTTATTATTTGTATTAACGGAAAGATCCGCCTAATTGCTGCTCAGCCATACTCACTAAACGCTTTGTGATTTCGCCCCCGACAGATCCATTAGCGCGTGAAGATGTATCGGCTCCAAGCTGTACTCCAAATTCTTGTGCAATTTCATACTTCATTTGTTCAAGTGCCTGTTCTACTCCTGAAACCAAAAGCTGATTGCTGTTGTTGCTTCTTGCCATTTTGTATCATCTCCTATAGTGTAATTGTTTTACACTTATAGTTTGGAAGCGGATAGCTTAGATTATTCGTAATATCAACTTGGTAAGTTTTGGATTCATAGCCTTTAGAAAAGAATGCAAACTAACAGAGATGTTGGCATCTTTTTTAGAAGGTGGTGAAAACATGTCTAAACAGAAGAATAAAAAAGTGCAGCATAATCCTGCTATGCCAAAAACAGATGTGGAATTTGCGCATACAGGACTTGAAAAAGTTGCATTAAAAGCTCAGGAACGACAACACAATAAGTAATCACCAAAAATGCGATGCTTCGATTACGAAGGATCGCTTTTTTCAAGAGGCTTTGTTTTTCTTACCCAAAAATGCTTATGAAGGACTAATCTCTCTAGGGACTCTCCTGATTTGTCCTTCATCAACCTTGTGAAGGACTAATCTCCCTCGGAACTCTCCTGATTTGTCCTTCATCAACCTTATGAAAGACTAATCTTTCTAGAGACTCTCCTGATTTACCTTCATCAACCTTTTAGAAATTCAACAAAGCTTCCCAATAAAAAAACAGAGCAATTCGTTTAGAATCACTCTGCCTCGATTTCCGCAAACACCATCCGGTCCTTACCGTTAATATCATTCAGAACTTCTACTTTCACATTCGCAAACGCATTTTTAAAAAGGTCGGCTACCGCCTCCCCCTGACCGGCCCCAATTTCAAAGCCAACCAGCGCGCTTGGAGCTATCACTTCGGGCAGCTCCACCATAAAGCGGCGGTAAAAATCGAGTCCATCCTCGCCCGCAAACAGTGCGCGGTGCGGCTCATGCTCGGTTACTACTTCAGACATGGTTTCTATATCACTAACTGGGATATACGGCGGGTTTGAAATGACCACATCGAACTTTTGCCCACGGAATGGCTGCAGTAAGTCCCCTTGAACGAAGGTAACCTCAGCACCTAACACGCCGGCATTTTCTCGAGCTACCTTCAATGACTCTTCTGCAATATCCGAGGCATACACCGATAATGAAGGCTGCTCAAGTTTGAGGCTAATTGCAATCGCCCCGCTGCCCGTTCCAATGTCGACAACCTTTAATTCACGCTTATTGATACGTTTTAATGTTTCATAAACAAGCTCTTCAGTTTCTGGCCGCGGAATCAGAACCTCTTCATTGACGATAAACTTCCGGCCATAGAACTCCTCTGAGCCGATGATGTATTGTACCGGCGTCCCCTTTACATGTTCATGGACCGCTTTTTCAAACACTTCCCATTGGGCCTGCGGCAGGTCATCACGGACATTCGCAAATAGCTGTGCCCGCGACATACCAGTGAAATGACGCAGCAGCAGCTCGCCGGCGTTTTCATCCCTATTTGCTTTTTTTAAAAAAGAAGAAGCCCATTGCAGAGCTTCATACACTTTCTTACTCATCTGAACCACTTTCAAGCTTGCTCGTTTGATCTTCTAGCGTTAATGCGTCGATGATTTCATCAAGCTTACCTTCGATGATTTGATCAAGCTTTTGAAGAGTTAAGCCGATACGGTGGTCTGTCACACGGTTTTGCGGGAAGTTGTAAGTACGAATACGTTCAGAACGGTCACCTGTACCAACCGCAGATTTACGGACCTGATCATACTCTGCCTGTGCTTCCTGCTGAAACTTGTCATAGACACGCGCACGTAATACCTTCATCGCTTTGTCTTTGTTTTTATGCTGAGATTTTTCATCCTGGATAGATACCACGATACCAGTCGGAATATGCGTTAAACGAACGGCTGACATCGTTGTATTAACCGACTGTCCGCCGGCGCCGCTTGAAGCAAACGCATCAAAACGGATATCCTTATCATGAATTTCTACTTCAACATCTTCTGCCTCTGGTAAGCAAACAACGGTAGCCGTTGAAGTATGAATGCGTCCGCCTGATTCTGTTTCCGGTACACGTTGAACACGGTGGGCGCCATTTTCAAATTTCAATTTGGAATAGGCACCTTGACCATTGATCATAAAGCTGATTTCTTTGTAACCACCAAGACCTGTTGGGTTGGCATCAATTAATTCCGTTTTCCAGCCCTGCGCTTCTGCATAACGGCTGTACATACGGTAAAGCGTACCAGCAAATAACGCAGCTTCCTCGCCGCCTGCTGCTCCGCGGATTTCAAAGATAACGTTTTTGTCATCATTCGGATCCTTCGGAATCATCAGGAACTTCATTTTTGCTTCTAGTTCCTCGATTTGCTTTTCAAGCTCATTGACTTCTTCTTTGACCATTTCACGCATTTCGTTGTCGAGTTTCTCCTCAAGCATTGCCTTGGCATCCTTGAGTTGTTCGCGAACCTCTTTGTATTCACGATACGTTTGTACAGTCTCTTGTATATCAGATTGTTCTTTTGAATATTCACGAAGTTTTTTTGAATCATTAATAATGGTCGGATCGCTCAAAAGTTCATTTAGTCTCTCATAGCGATCTTCAACGGATTGAAGACGATCAAACACAGTTATTCACCTCTATTTTTGTCCATAACATTCTAATTATAGTATAGGTGAAAACCCCCGTCAAAACCAAATTCATCCGGAAAAAAATTCAGACGGTGGTTTGGAGGCACATAAACGAAAAAAACATGCCCTGAAGCCAGAGCATGTTATCGTTCTCTTATGTCGAAGGAATAACGCGGCAGTGCTTGTACAAGTTTTTGGCGAAGGCGATCGATCGCCTTATCGCGTTCTTTGCCATTAAGACTTCCCCGAGTATCAACGGTTACAGTCATACGATCCCCTGCATTATTAATCCAAATGGATTCGGATCTAAACTCATGGGTGCCATTTACAACGTCTCTCGCAACGTCTATATCCCTTCCGAAATCATTTCTGTTCGAGGCATCATTCAAGCCCGTTCCTGTCAAATTGAGGAAGTTTGGATTTTGGTCAGACATTGGACCCATGTCACGGTCTGGCATTTTATTAGCCCTGTTGGCCATATAATTCGGGTTCATCGTGTCTTTACGCAAGTCGTAGGCGGTATTGTTCGTGTCGTTTCCTTTCATACAAGCCGTCAGCATGAGAACAGAAAACAACGAAGGAATTATCCACTTTTTCAACGCTTACACCTCCTACAACTATCTTTCCCAAGCACCTGAAGGAACGTCCTAGTAAGATTATGCCAAATAAAAAAAGTGCAAGAAGGCAGTGCCTCTTACACTTTATTTTACCAAAGGTTCTTGCGTTCGGTAGGATGCAGTTTTAGGTACTTCATGATGATGACGGCAGCGCGGCTCATAGGCTTCTGAAGCACCGACTAAAATCACAGGATCATGATAAGAAGCGGGTCTTCCATCAATTAAGCGCTGTGTCCGGCTTGACGGTGATCCACATACACTGCAGACAGCTTGAAGCTTTGTTACCGTTTCAGCAACCGCCATCAATGCCGGCATTTGCCCAAAAGGTTCGCCTCGGAAGTCCATGTCTAACCCTGCAACCACGACACGGTGACCGCTGTCAGCAAGCTGCTGAACTACTCTTACAATCCCTTCATCGAAAAATTGCACTTCATCAATGGCAATAATGTCGATATCCGCCTCTACATGGTGTAAAATCTCTATCGAATGGGAAATCGGCTTCGCATGAAAAGAGTTGCCATTATGGGATACGACAGAATGTTCGCTATAGCGATTGTCAATTTTCGGCTTGAAAACAGCTATTTTTTGTTTAGCAAATTCAGCCCGTCTGACACGGCGAATCAATTCCTCTGATTTTCCTGAAAACATACTGCCGCAGATAACCTCAACCCATCCGAGTTGCTTCATTAAATACATAAATCGGCGTCTCCTTCCTATGTACGAAACCTATTACGTCTATATTTTTGTAATTTAACATGTTTTATTCAATTAAAAAACAGGCAAGTAAGTGTTTCTGCTTGCCTGTTTTGTGAAATTATTGTTGTTGGTTCTTAAGGCCGTATTTTTTGTTGAAACGGTCTACACGTCCACCAGCTTCAGCGAATTTTTGACGACCAGTATAGAATGGATGACATTCTGAACAAGTTTCAACGCGAATTTCTTTTTTAACTGATCCAGTTTCAAAAGTGTTTCCGCATGCACAAGTCACCTGTACCATTTTATAATTTGGATGAATTCCTGCTTTCATTCTTTTCATCTCCTTCCGCCCTGAATCCTTCGAAACAGAGTTATATAAATGCCTGTCTTAAAAACAAGCATCAAATACTAAAAACACACTGTTCACATTATAACAAGATGAGTCTATTTTGGCAAGCTGGGTTTTAATGGATTTAGATAATTCTGCATAGATGGGTCTGTTGATTTTCGCTCCACTAAGGAATGCTTCCTCGAATAATCACCGCAGGGACAGGCGGTCTTTGCCTGTCCGAGGCACTTCGCTTTCCGCAGGCGTTGCGGTGAGCCTCCTCGGCGCTAGCGCCTGTGGGGTCTCACCTGCTCCGTACTCCTGCAGGACATTGAAGGGCTTCTCTGAATCCGCCCACGCACGAAGAAAATGCGATAGCATTTTCGAGGAGTCTCCGTGCCTTCCGCGAAAATCAACAGAGTTTAAAATCATCTAAACTTGTATACAGACTAGATATTAATAATTAAGATCTTCTTCCCTTTAACTCTTCCCCAATTTGTGCGAAGAATTCTTCGTTGGATTTAGTTTGTTTTAGTTTTTTCAGGAAGCGTTCGGCGAAGTCTGGTGAGTCGGACATGGATTTTCTGATTGCCCATAGCTTGTCCAGATGGTCTTTAGGAAGAAGCAATTCTTCTTTTCTTGTACCGGAGCGGCGAATATCCATTGCTGGGAAGATACGGCGCTCTGCAAGTGCACGGTCAAGATGCAGTTCCATATTACCAGTTCCTTTAAATTCTTCATAAATGACATCATCCATACGTGATCCTGTATCCACCAACGCTGTTGCCAGGATTGTTAAGCTGCCGCCCTCTTCAATGTTTCGGGCTGCACCAAAGAAACGCTTTGGACGGTGGAATGCTGCTGGGTCGATACCACCGGAAAGTGTCCGGCCGCTTGGCGGAATGACAAGGTTATAGGCCCGCGCCAAACGTGTGATACTGTCCATCAAAATGACAACATCGCGTTTATGCTCCACTAGGCGCATTGCACGGTCCAATACAAGCTCAGCGACTTTAATATGGTTCTCAGGGACCTCATCAAACGTAGAGCTGACAACATCACCCGCAACCGAGCGCTCGATGTCGGTAACCTCTTCAGGACGCTCATCGATTAAGAGTACGATTAATTCCACTTCAGGGTGATTGGTGGTAATGCTGTTAGCGATTTCTTTTAACAGCATCGTTTTCCCTGCCTTTGGAGGCGCGACAATTAAGCCCCTTTGCCCAAATCCAACTGGAGCAACTACATCCATAATTCTTGTCGAGATATATTTTGGAGTGGTTTCAAGTTTCATATGTCGATTCGGATAGAGAGGAGTTAATGCTGGGAAGTGAACGCGTTCTTTTGCTGATTCTGGATCTTCACCGTTAACTGCTTCTACATGTAAAAGTCCATAGTAACGTTCGTTTTCTTTTGGCGGACGAACCTTACCAGATACTTTATCCCCATTCCTTAAATCGAAGCGGCGGATTTGTGATGCAGAGATATAAATGTCTTCCGAACTTGGTGAATAGTTGATCGGACGTAAAAAACCAAATCCTTCTGACTGGATAATTTCGAGTACGCCTTCCATGAAAAAATAACCTTGCTGTTCCGCACGTGATTTTAAGATAGCAAAAATAAGTTCTTTTTTCGATAACTTGCTGTAATACGTCACCTTGTATTCGCGCGCAAGCTCATAAAGCTCTTTCAGCTTCATGTTTTCTAAACTTGATATAGTTAATTCCATAGTACACCACACTTTAAAATTTTTACTCTATTCCGTTCCCGGAGTTACAAAAGTATAATAGAGGGTCTCAAAATTGAGGAAATAGTAGAAATGAATAGAATAGCAGAATCTTTATTTTTTATAAAACACTATCTATTGTACCCTTTGTTTTAAAAAATAATCAACTGGAATTTTTCAATTGGAGGGGGTAATAGATTCTGGATGGAGATAAGAGACTAGAGTCGATTCTAGTCTCTTACTAAGTATTTGTTATAAAGGATTATCTAATCACTAAATTTGGTTTCTTTTTCAAGCTATGACGGCCTTCCACAAAACGAACCGTACCTGATTTCGCACGCATAACGATTGAATGGGTAGAACCATAAGATCCCTTAAACTGAACGCCGCGCAGCAATTCACCATCGGTTACACCGGTGGCTGCAAAAATAGCGTCGTCTCCTTTAACAAGGTCTTCCATACGAAGCACCTTATTGACATCTAGTCCCATTTTTACACAGCGCGCTAATTCTTCATCTGTTTGAGGAAGCAATTTCCCAATGATTTCACCGCCAAGGCACTTTAAGGCAACGGCTGAGAGTACGCCTTCCGGAGCACCGCCAGAGCCGAATAAAATATCAACACCCGTGTCGTCAAAAGCCGTATTGATTGCACCTGCTACATCGCCATCATTAATTAGTTTAATCCTTGCTCCTGCTTCACGAAGCTGGGAAATAATATGCTGGTGTCGTGGACGGTTTAATACGGTCGCAACCACATCTTCAATATCTTTATTTTTCGCTTTCGCTACTGCTTTAAGATTATCGAAGACGGAAGCGTTGATATCGACAAGGCCTACTGCTTCAGGACCAACTGCAATTTTCTCCATATACATATCTGGTGCATGAAGTAAATTGCCATGGTCTGCCACTGCTAGTACAGCAAGGGCGTTCCAGCTCCCTGACGCTAGAATATTCGTACCTTCAAGCGGATCAACCGCAACATCCACTCGCGGACCGTAACCATTTCCTAGTTTCTCACCAATATAAAGCATCGGAGCCTCGTCCATCTCGCCTTCACCAATGACAACAGTTCCCTTCATTGGGATTGTGTCAAACACATCACGCATCGCTGATGTTGCAGCTCCATCCGCTTCATCTTTTTTCCCGCGTCCCATCCAGCGTGCAGAAGCAAGTGCAGCAGCTTCCGTTACGCGGACAAGCTCCATTGAAAGACTTCTCTCCATGTTCTCCGGTCCCCCCAAGTTTTCTATTATACTGATCAATATCATTAGTATAACATATTTAGAGGATTAGTATAGCTTATTTAAGTGTTCTTTAGTTGTTCCACTTCTTCTTTTGTTAAAGCTTCCCGCCAAACGGTTGCACCTAAGCCATTTAGTTTTTCAACCAGCTGGCTGTAACCGCGGTCAATATGATCAAGACCTGTGACTTCAGTAATACCCTCGGCCATAAGACCGGCAATAAACAGCGACGCCCCTGCTCTTAGATCACTCGCCTTCACCTTCGCACCTTGAAGCTTTACAGGTCCGCTAATGATCGCTGAGCGGCCTTCCACTTTAATGTTGGCATTCATTCTTCTTAATTCATCAATATGTTTAAAACGGGCACCATAAATAGTATCCGTTACTACACTAGATCCGGCTGCTTTTGTTAACAGCGTCGTAAACGGCTGCTGCAGATCCGTTGGAAAACCAGGATAAACGAGTGTTTTAATATCAACAGCTTTCAACTTTTCCGAACTGCTGACAAACACTTGATCATCGCCTGTTTCAATTGTTACACCCATTTCTCTCAGCTTGGCAATCAATGATTCTAAGTGCTGCGGAATAACATTATCAATTAAAACGCCTTCCCCCATGGCTGCACCTAAAATCATATAAGTGCCGGCTTCAATCCGGTCAGGGATAATGGTATGACGACAGCCATGCAGCGTATCGACACCATCAATTCGGATAACATCAGTTCCAGCACCTTTTATCTTGGCACCCATATTGGTTAGAAGGGTTGCGACATCAATAATTTCCGGTTCTTTTGCAGCGTTTTCAATTATGGTCCTGCCTTTAGCTCTGACGGCCGCCAACATAATATTAATGGTAGCACCAACACTGACGACATCGAGATAAATACGTGCGCCGCGAAGCTCGTCCGCACGCAAATAAATCGCTCCCTGCTCATTTGTTACCTGAGCGCCGAGTGCTTCAAAGCCTTTAATATGCTGATCAATTGGGCGTGGACCAAGATGACATCCACCAGGTAAACCAATGACAGCCTTTTTAAAACGACCGAGCATCGCCCCCATGAGATAGTAGGAGGCACGAAGCTTCTTTACCTTCCCGTTTGGCAATGGCATTGAAATCATCGTCGATGGGTCAACCGTCATATCAAAATCATTCGAAAGTTCAACTTTCCCGCCAATTTCTTCGAGTAAGTCCTTCAAAATTTCCACATCGGAAATATCCGGCAGCCCTTCGATTGTTACCGGTGATTCTGCTAAAATGGTCGCTGGTATCAACGCAACTGCACTGTTTTTTGCACCACTTATTCTTACGGTTCCTTTAAGCGGATATCCGCCCGCAATTTTAAGTTTTTCCATTTTCGACTCCCTTCTATGCCATTGGGATGGAATGTGACCTTTTATTAAACAACTAAATTGATAATCCACTTGTCTTTTAGGTAATTATTTCCAACAGCAAATTACATAATCCGACAGTTTGTCTATCATCTAGTTTACACCAATATTTAATTTTCATGTATCAATATCAGAAAAAGTTTTAAAAAATGGAAAATTTTTCGTTTCAATCCTTAACTAGCCTTTTCGACAAATTTAGCCAAAATTCAGACTACTTATTATAATTTGAAACCGCCCATTTTAAAAATGGGCGGTTTCTTTGTTGAGTCTTGTTGTATATTAAGCTTTACCTGAAGAACCGAATTCGCGCATTTTGCCAATAACAGTTGCTTTGATCGCATCACGAGCTGGGCCTAAGTATTTACGTGGATCATACTCTTCTGGCTTCGCTGCTAATGTTTCGCGAACTGCTTTTGCAGATGCAATTTGGTTTTCAGTGTTTACGTTAATTTTCGCTGTTCCAAGTGAAATAGACTTTTGGATATCGTGTGTTGGAATCCCAGTTCCACCATGTAATACAAGTGGAAGACCAGTTGCTTGACCGATTGCTTCCATTTCTGGGTAACCAAGCTTTGGCTCACCTTTGTAAGGTCCATGTACAGAACCTAGTGCAGGTGCTAGACAGTCAATACCTGTGCGCTTAACAAGCTCTTCACACTCTTTAGGATCTGCGTAAATAACGCCTTCAGCAACAACATCGTCTTCTTGTCCGCCAACAGTTCCTAATTCAGCTTCAACAGAAACACCTTTTGAATGAGCGTACTCAACCACTTTTGAAGTAGTTGCTACGTTTTCTTCAAACGGATGGTGAGAAGCATCAATCATAACAGAAGTGAAGCCTGCATCGATTGCTTCTTTACACTTTTCGAAGCTTGAACCGTGATCCAAGTGGATCGCAACAGGAACAGTAATTTTGTAATCTTCTAATAAACCTTCTACCATTTTTACAACAGTCTTGAAACCGCCCATGTAACGAGCAGCGCCTTCAGAAACACCAAGAATAACAGGTGATTTTTCAGCTTCTGCTGCTTGTAAAATAGCTTGTGTAAACTCAAGGTTATTTAAGTTGAACTGCCCAACTGCATAGCCTTCCGCTTTCGCTTTGATGAGCATTTCTTTCATTGAAACTAAAGGCATTTTGTTTCCTCCTTGGTATAGGTGTATATCTCCTCGAATTAGGGCTTTCCTATTAAGGATTTCCTACCATTTTACTGATTATGTACGCTCGAGTAAGATAAGTGACCAGTAAAAGTTCATAAGTAATCATACCAAACAGATTCGTAAAATTCCATTAATGTAGACGAGTTTTTTAAATGTTCACAATGAAAGCGGCAACAGTTTTCGACAATTATCTTTTATTAAAAATGACTAATTTGTTTTTTGAGGAATGTGCTTTCTTACCGCTGCACGTATATCATCAATATCAAACGGCTTCGCAAAATGTGTGATTGCTCCAAGATCCCGCGCTTCCTGAATCATATCCAGCTCCCCGTAAGCGGTCATAATAATCACGCGGATATCTGGGTCAATGACCTTCATTCTTTTTAAAATTTCAATACCATCCATACCCGGTATTTTCATATCCAATAGGACGAGATCTGGGTCATGCTTCGTAACAATATCAAGTGCCTGTATTCCATTTGCTGCCTGAAAGGTTTGATACCCTTCCTTTGAGAATACCTCATTTAATAAAATGCGGATCCCAAATTGGTCGTCAACAATTAAAATTTTCTCTTTCATAACTCCACCTCTTCCACCCTAATTTTATCTATAAATGATTCCTAATTCTTCCACTAAATAATCTTCGACATTTCTATTAAAAATCCTCTATTTTGTTTGAGGTATTTTATGGTAATTGTCTTTTGATTTCAAAAGGCTATAATAACCTTGTGAAGGAGGGCTTTACTTGTTAAAAATGTTTACAACCCAATTAACCGGTTTATTTAAACGAATTGAAGAGAAAGGAGAATTTTCCTTGGAGGACGGTGCCCGCCTGCTAGCCCAGGGACAAAATATTTATGTTGTCGGCTTCAAGGAAATGAAGGGCATTGAATTTGAAGCATTAGAGGGTGCAGAACCATTAAAAGGTGCTTTAACAAATGTTGACGAAGCGACCAGTGCTGACAGGGTGCTTCTGTTTTCACGGACATCCGCTGACCAAGAAGCAGCTGAATTGGCTGGTAAGCTTCATCAAAAAGGAATTCCCTTTGTAGCCGTATCTACATCAATTGAGGACGGAAAACTTGAAGAGTTAGCTGATGTTTATATTAATTTACAGCTGAAAAAGGGGTTACTTCCCGATGATTTCGGAAATCGGTATGGTTATCCGTCTTTAATGGCAGCATTGTATGTTTATTATGGCTTAAAATTTACAATTGATGAGATTTTAGCAGAATATGAATGATGGGGAACGGCCTTGGTGTGGCCGTTTTTTGTTTTGTACATTTAGACAATATATGGAAACTAACCTCATAAAAAAACCAGTCCCCCAACACAGAGAACTGGCCCAATTATCTTATTTTTGCAAAGAAGCTTTAATAAAGTCACGGAAAAGCGGCTGTGGACGAGTTGGTCTTGACACAAATTCCGGATGGAACTGAGACGCAACAAACCATGGATGGTCTTTAAGTTCAATAATCTCCACCAAACGGCCATCTGGGCTAGTACCAGAGAAAACAAAGCCTGCTTCTTCCATTTCTTGACGGAAATGATTGTTAAATTCATAACGGTGACGGTGACGCTCATACACCACTTCATCCTCATAGGCAGCGAACGCTTTTGTTCCCTCCACCACACGGCATGGATACAGACCAAGTCTTAATGTTCCCCCTAGGTCTTCAACATCCTTTTGTTCAGGAAGTAAATCGATAATCGGATGCTTCGTATCAGGTACAAACTCCGCAGAATGGGCATCTGAGTAACCAAGAACGTGGCGCGCATATTCAATCGTAGCCAGCTGCATTCCTAAACAGATACCAAAGAAAGGCTTTTTCGTTTCACGCGCATAGCGGGTTGCCTGGATTTTTCCTTCGATTCCGCGGTCACCAAAGCCGCCAGGAACAAGGATTCCATCAACATCTTGAAGAAGTTCTGCAACGTTTTCTGCCGTAACATCTTCCGAATTAATCCATTTAATTTCGACATCAGCGTCAAATGCATAACCTGCATGTTTCAACGCTTCAACAACGGAAATATACGCATCTTGAAGTTCCACATATTTTCCAACGAGACCAATGCGTGTTTTACTTGAAAGGTTAAGAACCTTTTCAACTAGAGCTTTCCATTCTGTCATCTCTGGTTCCGGTGTTGTCAGCTTCAAGTGATCACAAACAATTTGATCCATATGCTGTTCTTGAAGAGCCAATGGAATCGAATAAAGTGTATCGGCATCACGGCATTCAATTACCGCTTTAGAATCGATATCACAGAATAAAGCAATTTTCTCCTTCATATCCTGAGAAACTGGCATTTCTGTACGTACAACGATGATATTTGGCTGAATACCTAGACTGCGAAGCTCTTTAACACTATGTTGTGTCGGCTTTGTCTTCATTTCGCCCGCTGCTTTAATATACGGAATTAATGTACAGTGAATGTACATGACATTAGAGCTGCCGATATCGCTCTTGATTTGGCGAATTGCTTCTAGGAATGGAAGTGATTCAATATCCCCTACTGTTCCGCCAATTTCAGTGATGACAACATCTGCATTTGTTTCATTGCCCGCACGGAAAACACGTTCCTTAATTTCATTCGTAATGTGGGGAATAACCTGAACCGTACCGCCTAAGTAATCACCGCGGCGTTCCTTACGTAAAACGGTAGAATAGATTTTCCCTGTCGTTACGTTGCTGTACTTATTTAAATTAATATCGATAAAACGCTCATAGTGCCCTAAGTCTAAATCCGTTTCCGCGCCATCACCGGTTACGAATACTTCACCGTGCTGATACGGACTCATCGTTCCTGGGTCCACGTTAATATATGGATCAAACTTTTGAATCGTAACGTTTAATCCGCGATTTTTTAACAACCGTCCTAAAGAGGCTGCGGTAATTCCTTTTCCTAACGATGAAACCACACCGCCAGTTACAAAAATATACTTAGTCATAAAATAATCCTCCTCTAATTCAGTTTGTGCAATCTTCTTGCTGTTTAAGGCTTCTTTTATAAATTTTTTTATTCGTAAAGAAGTCTCGGTCATTGCCGAAAGAGCTATGTATCATTTATTGAAAAAATAAAAAAGCACTCCGCTTACGCAATGTAAGGGGAGCGCTCTATAAGCAAATTATGATCCGTTCCTTTTTAAAGGAGCCCAAAAAAGATTCTACAAGTGCAGAGATAAAAAGTCAAGCCTATAATAGGTCGTCGTCTTCATCTTCTACTTCGTCTAACTCTTCGTCTTCATCCTCGAGGACCTCATCAAGTTCTTCTTCTTCGTCAAGATCGAATTCGTCGTCATCATCGATGACATCATCATCATCGTCTAAATCATCGACATCATCAAGGTCATCTAGTAAATCATCGTCTTCGTCGTCAAGGAGATCATCCTCATCAGCAAAGTCATCCAGTTCATCGTAATCTTCGTCAATATCATCGAAATCTTCAAGTTCGTCTTCATCGACAACCTTCTTCGCCTTTTTCTTCTTAGGTTTAATAACAGTAACCACTTCTTCTTCCTGAGTATCCACTGGATACCAAACGCGAAGACCCCAGCGGTTCTCACCTAGTGAAAGAAAGCGGCCATCAATATTTATGTCAGTATAAAATTGTGCAATTCTTGATCTAATTTGATCCTCTGTGAGCTCAGTAGCTGCCGCAATTTCATTGATTAAATCATTGAAGGCAATGGGCTGTTTACTGTTTTTTAGAAATTCGTACGCTAGCTCAATGAGGGAAAACTCTTTTAATTGCTCTTTTGAGTAACCTTGTAAACTCAATATCGGCACTTCCTTTCTCTATTTAACACTCTATGTATGAGTGATAACGGGCAAAATGTTCGCACCAAAGTGCTAGTTTTTTGACATATTCTTCATTATAAACAATATTCTCCCGTTTATGCTAGTTCTATCTACTGTTTTACTTGATTTTTTCCCGTTTAGGCTTGTTATCATCAGGTTTTTCCTCGCTCTTTATCATTTTCAGCTCTTTCATTGCCTTTATCAAGAAGAAAATAGCCAATACTAGAAAGGAAATGGCACCTAATTGGTGTTGATAGAGATAGTATAATGGCCAGGCTAATATTATTAATACCAAAAACATATAGTTTATCTTCATTTTCAACACCCGCCTCGGGATCCTTTAATGTTCGCTCATCTATTATATAAGAAAAATGGCTAAGATTAGTACTTGTCAAAAAAATAATTTTGTTGGCCGTTTCAATCTGGGCTGTTGATTTGCGCTCCACTAAGGAATGCTTCTTGGAATAATCATCGCAGAGACAAGCGGGTCTTTGCCTGTCTCGAGGCACTTCGCTTTCCGCAGGCGTTGCGGTGAGCCTCCTCGGCGCTAGCGCCTGTGGGGTCTCACCTGCTCCGTACTCCTGCAGGAGTCTTCGTGCCTTCCGCGCAAATCAACAGGTGCCAATATCAATATTACTTTTGACATATTATAAATAAAAAACAATGGCTTACAAGCTGTTGCTTATTAAGCCATTGTAATATGTTATGTCTAGCTTCAGCGCCTAGGGGCTTCAGCTTTTCGTTTTACATATTTCTTCTATATTGCCCGCCGACTTCGTATAGTGCTTTTGTGATTTGGCCGAGGCTGGCGACTTTTACGGTTTCCATTAGTTCGGCAAAAATATTTTTATTGTTGACTGCTGCTGCTTTCAATTTTTCTAATGCTTTGCCTGTTTGTGCAGCGTGTGCTTGTTGGAAAGCACGTAAGTTAGTGATTTGTAGTTCTTTTTCTTCATAGGACGCTCGTGCCAGCTCCATGCTGTCGATGTCTTCCTCGGATGGCGGATTTGGATTTAAATACGTATTTACGCCAATAATAGGAAGCTCGCCCGTATGTTTTTTCATTTCGTAATACATGGATTCGTCCTGAATTTTTCCGCGTTGATACTGGGTTTCCATTGAACCGAGAACACCGCCGCGGTCATTTAAGCGTTCGAATTCTTGCAGTACCGCTTCCTCCACAAGGTCGGTCAGTTCCTCCACAATAAATGAACCTTGAAGTGGATTTTCATTTTTCGTTAACCCATGCTCTTTTGTGATAATCATTTGAATCGCCATCGCGCGGCGAACCGATTCTTCTGTTGGTGTCGTAATCGCTTCATCGTAGGCATTGGTATGAAGCGAATTACAGTTATCGTGCAGCGCCATCAACGCCTGCAAAGTCGTACGAATATCGTTAAAGTCAATTTCCTGAGCGTGCAGTGAGCGGCCAGAAGTTTGAACATGGTACTTTAGCTTTTGGCTTCGTTCAGCTGCACCATATTTGTCACGCATAACGGTTGCCCAAATACGGCGCGCCACTCGGCCAATAACGGTATATTCCGGATCCAAGCCATTGGAGAAGAAGAATGATAGGTTTGGTGCAAAGTCATCAATTTTCATTCCGCGGCTTAAATAATACTCGACATAGGTAAAGCCGTTTGAAAGTGTAAATGCCAGCTGTGAAATCGGGTTGGCCCCTGCCTCGGCAATATGATAGCCAGAAATCGAAACAGAATAATAGTTACGTACCTGCTGGTCAATGAAATACTGTTGAATATCACCCATCATTCGTAAGGCAAACTCGGTTGAAAAAATACAAGTGTTTTGACCTTGATCTTCTTTTAAAATATCTGCCTGCACCGTACCGCGGACAGTTTTTAACGTAAATGCCTTCACTTGGGCAAATTCCTCAACCGTCAATACGCGCCCCAGCTCTGCTTCTTTTTTCTTCACCTGCTGGTCAATCGCGGTATTCATAAACATCGCTAAAATAATCGGCGCCGGCCCATTGATGGTCATTGAAACTGATGTTGATGGGTGGCATAAATCAAAGCCATCATAAAGCTTTTTCATATCATCAAGTGTACAAACATTGACGCCACTTTCGCCAATTTTCCCAAAAATGTCAGGGCGATAGTCCGGGTCTTCACCATACAATGTCACTGAGTCAAAGGCGGTGCTTAAACGTTTTGCACTATCATCCTTTGATAGATAGTGGAAGCGGCGATTCGTTCTCTCCGGAGTTCCTTCTCCGGCAAATTGACGTTTCGGGTCTTCACCTTCGCGTTTGAACGGAAACACTCCGGCTGTAAACGGATAGGAACCTGGTACATTCTCGCGATACACCCAGCGGAGGATTTCGCCGTAATCCTTATACCTCGGTAAAACGACCTTTGGAATATCAATGCCTGAAAGGCTCTTTGTTTTTAGCACCGTGATAATTTCTTTGTCACGAATTCTCGTTACAAACTTATCCGCTTTATAAGCAGCCTTTGTTTTCTCCCAGCCGTCGAGTATTTTTTTCGACTCTGGTGTTAATTTCTCTTCTGTTGTTTGCTTAATAGCTTCTAAGGAAGCAAGAACTTCTGCGTTTGCTTCTGTTTCTTTAACTGCAGCAATGGCGCCTTCAAGCTGAAATATTTTTCGGGCAATATTTGCCTGTTCCTCAGCCTTTTGGTGATAGCGGCGGACTGTTTCTGATATTTCCCGAAGATAATAGCGACGGTCCGTTGGAATGATGACATTTTGCTTTTCGACCAATGCAGATTTTGTAAAGGAGGTAACCCAATTGGTACCCATTTTTCCATTTACTTTTTCAATTAACGCCGCAAATAACGCATTGGTGCCTTGATCATTAAACTGACTCGCAATCGTACCGTATACAGGCATTTCACTTATGTCTTTTTCAAACAGCATATGACTGCGCTGGTACTGTTTTTGAACCTGACGAAGTGCATCCTCTGAGCCTTTGCGCTCAAATTTATTGATGACAATTAAGTCAGCAAAATCAATCATATCAATTTTTTCAAGCTGTGAAGGCGCACCGAATTCACTCGTCATGACGTAAAGAGAAACATCACAGATTTCCGTAATCTCAGCATCGCCCTGGCCAATTCCACTTGTTTCAACAATTACAAGGTCAAAGCCAGCTGCCTTCACTACTGAAACTGCGTCTTTAATCGCAAGAGAGAGTTCTGTTTTTGACGAGCGGGTGGCCAGGCTTCGCATATAAACGTTTGAATTGAAGATGGAATTCATCCGGATACGGTCGCCTAATAGTGCACCGCCTGTTTTTTGCTTGGTCGGGTCAACGGATAGAATCGCTATTTTCTCGTCCGGCAATTCATTGATAAAACGACGAATTAATTCATCCGTTAAGGAACTTTTACCAGCACCACCTGTACCGGTGATTCCAACAACGGGAATTTCCTTTGTTAACGATTTAACTTTTTCAAGCAGGCTTTCCGCAGCAGCCGCAGCTTCCCGGTTGCTATCAACATGAAGCTCGGCAAGGGTAATCAATTTTGAAATCGCATTGACATCCCCGCTTGGCAGCTTTTCGATATGCTCAGCATGATCGGACGTAACGGTTGGGAAGTCGCATTCCTCAAGCATTCGGTTAATCATTCCCTGAAGCCCCATCGTGCGGCCGTCCTCTGGCGAGAATATCCAGGCAATCCCGTAATCATGTAGCTCCTTAATCTCACGCGGGATAATGACACCGCCGCCGCCGCCATAAATGCGGATGTTCGGTGCACCCTTCTCCTTCAGCAGGTCGTACATATACTTAAAATATTCCACGTGGCCGCCTTGATAGGATGAAATCGCAATGCCCTGCGCGTCCTCTTGAATTGCCGCATTGACAACTTCCTCGACCGAACGATTATGACCAAGATGGATGACCTCTGCTCCGCTCGCCTGAAGAATTCTCCTCATGATATTAATCGAAGCATCGTGACCATCAAACAAACTAGACGCCGTTACAAAACGAATATGATGCTTCGGCTGATAAACCTCCGTCGTACCCATTTGTCTCCCCCTTTGTTTTGGAAAAATTTACTTCGGAACCGTCCCTTTTTTCAGTGACTGACTTACCCCGTTAATTCCTAAAAACAAATACTCCGTTTGCATTTCAATGTATTCTTCTAACGTAAACAATTTTTGCAGTGTCCAGCGGCGGAAGCTCCACATTTGTCCCTCGACGATAATCGTCTGCGAAAGGATTTTAATTTGTTTTTCTTCTAAATGTAGTTCGCCGTTTTCTACACACAGTGTGATGAGTTTTTCGAACATCGCCGCCATTTCATTTTCCTTTTTTAACACGTATGGAAGTGCATCCTTGGTAAGTGATTTTGCCTCTTGATACATGACCAGGATTTCTTCCTGCATTTCATCAATAACCCTGAAATAATTGGCAATCCCATGCTTCAGACTATCCAATGTACCCTGCTTATGCTCTAGGTCCTCCTGAAGCCGCTCGCTTACATGGTCATAGATACTATCACAAACAAGGTAAAGAACATCTTCCTTTGAACGAATATATTCATATAAGGTCCCGATGCTAAAACCTGCCGCTTTCGCAATTTCTCTTGTCGTCGTCCGATGGAACCCTTTTTCTTTAAAAAGTGATACCGCCCCTTTGATCATCTGATCCCGTCTTCTTTTTACAAGACGTTCATCTTTCACCGAAGCCTGCACTTCCCGCTTTTTCATCCCTTTTTACCGCCTTTTATCTAGTCTCACGCCCCTAGGCAAGGCGCTTCCGCTTTTTCATTACTTAGTGATCATTCTCGAGATAACGAGCCGCTGGATTTCTTGTGTGCCCTCGTAGATTTGGGTGATTTTTGCGTCGCGCATGAATCTCTCTACTGGGTAATCCTTTGTATAACCGTACCCGCCAAATACCTGCACCGCTTCTATCGTTACCTTCATCGCAGTGTCACCAGCGAATAATTTTGACATCGCTGATTCTTTACCGTAAGGCAGGCCTTGCGACTCAAGCCACGCTGCTTGATAGGTTAATAGTCTTGCTGCTTCAATGTTTGTCGCCATATCCGCAAGCTTGAAGGCGATCCCTTGGTTTGCTGCAATGGGCTTGCCGAACTGCTGACGCTCTTTTGAATAGTCGACCGCAGCGTCAAGCGCACCCTGCGCAATTCCAACCGCCTGAGCCGCAATGCCATTACGACCGCCATCAAGTGTCATCATCGCAATTTTGAATCCTTCGCCTTCTTCACCCAATCTGTTGGTGACAGGCACCTTACACTCTTCAAAAATGATTTCCGTTGTAGGTGAAGAACGAATGCCAAGTTTCTTTTCTTTTTTCCCTACTGAGAAGCCTGGGAAGTCGCTTTCGATGATGAATGCGGTCGTTCCTTTTTGTTTGCTGGACGGATCGGTTAACGCAAACACGACATAAATATCAGCGATACCGCCGTTAGTAATGAAAATTTTCGAACCATTGAGGATGTAATGGTCACCTTCACGTCTAGCGGTCGTTCTCATACCGCCGGCGTCCGAGCCGCTTCCTGGCTCTGTTAAACCGTACCCTCCGATTTTTTTACCTTCTGCCATCGGACGAAGGTATTGTTGTTTTTGTTCCTCGGAGCCGAATTTATAAATGGGCCATCCTGCTAATGAGGTGTGTGCGGATAAGGTTACACCTGTTGATGCGCAAACTCTTGATAGCTCTTCAACCGCAATACAATAGGCAAGATAATCACTGCCGATGCCGCCGTACTCTTCCGGCCACGGAATCCCTGTTAAGCCAAGCTCGGCCATTTTATCAAAAATCTCGCGGTCAAAACGCTCTTCCTCATCACGTTCAGCCGCTGTCGGAGCAACCTCATTTTTAGCAAAATCGCGAACCATTTTCCGAATCATTTCATGCTCTTCTGATAAGCGAAAATTCATTTTTACGTCCTCCTTAGGGTAACTACTCTCTTTAACCGTACAGTTATTACGAGAAGGCATATAGTTTCTGCAATGAACCATACAGGTTCTACAAGAAAGCGTACAGTTTCTGCAAAAAACCATACAGTTTCTACACAAAACCGTACAGTTTCTACAAAAATCCATACAGCTTCTACATAAAACCGTACAGCTTCTACAATTAACTAGAGAACCTATATGTTCCAATGCGATATCTACACATAATGACCGTATATCCACAAACTACTAATCTACCAACTAAAGATATTTACTAATCACAATCCGCTGAATCTCACTGGTACCCTCATAAATCTCGGTAACTTTTGCATCGCGGAAGTAGCGCTCAACTGGATAATCCTCTGTATAACCATATCCGCCAAACACCTGAATCGCTTCTGTCGCCGTCTCTACAGCTGTTTTTGATGCAAATAACTTCGCAATCGAAGCTTCCATGCCGCATTTCATACCCTGTGCCCGTAAATCCGCTGCGCGATAGAGTAATAGTCTAGCAGCTTCCACATTCGTCGCCATGTCGGCCAATTTAAAACCAATTCCTTGTTGTGCCGCAATAGGTTTTCCAAATTGTTGCCGTTGTTTTGCATAGTCTACAGCCGCAGCTAATGCCGCTTCTGCAATTCCTAACGCCTGGGCGGCAATGCCAATTCGTCCGACATCAAGGTTTGCCATCGCAATTTTAAAGCCTTCTCCTTCTTGCCCCAATAGATTTTCCACAGGCACGCGCATATCCTCAAAAGAAAGCTGTACCGTTCTTGAGCCATGAAGCCCCATTTTATGTTCATCCTTGCCAATCACGAGGCCAGGTGAGTTTTTTTCTACAATAAATGCCGATATTCCTTTGCTGCCGAGTTCCGGATTGGTCGAAGCAAAGACGATGTAAACATCCGCTTCACCGCCATTGGTGATAAACATCTTCGAACCATTAATCACATAATGGTCATCCTTGCGTACCGCGCGGGATTTCATGCTTTTTGCGTCCGATCCTGACCCCGCCTCCGTTAAACAAAATGCGGCCAAATACTCGCCTGACGCTAGCTTAGGAAGAAATCTTTGCTTTTGTTCATCCGAGCCAAAATACAAGATTGGGTTGGTTCCCACCGATGTATGAACAGACAGAATAACGCCTACAGTCGCACTGACCCGAGAAATCTCGTTAATCGCAATGATATAAGAGACAAAATCCATCTCTGCACCGCCGTATTGTTCCGGAACGGGAATACCCATCAAACCAAGTTCACCCATTTTACGAAGAATTTCACGCGGAAATTCTCCCTGTTCCATGCGCTCAACAAACGGGGCTATTTCGTGCTCAGCAAAGTCGCGAACCATTTTCCGCATCATTTCCTGCTCTTCTGTAAATCTTAGATTCATAGTTTCATCTCCACCTATTCGTATGTGTAGAAGCCTCGACCTGATTTCTTGCCAAGCCAGCCAGCTTTTACATACTTACGCAGCAGCGGGCATGGACGGTATTTGGTATCTCCAAAGCCTTCATGCAGGGTTTCCATAATATATAAGCATGTATCAAGTCCGATAAAATCGGCTAACGTCAACGGACCCATCGGGTGGTTCATCCCAAGCTTCATCACTTCATCAATCGCTTCTTTCGTGGCCACACCTTCATATAGTGTATAAATCGCTTCATTGATCATTGGCATGAGAATGCGGTTTGAAACAAATCCTGGGAAGTCATTTACTTCTACTGGAACCTTGCTTAATGTCTTCGTCATATCCTCAATGACTTGGTAGACTTCATCGGCTGTTGCTAAGCCGCGAATGATTTCCACAAGCTTCATAACCGGCACTGGATTCATAAAGTGCATTCCGATTACTTGTTCCGGGCGTTTCGTTGCCGCCGCAATTTCTGTAATCGGCAGTGATGACGTATTACTGGCCAGTATGGCGTGTGCCGGGGCCAGTTCATCTAGCTGCGCAAAGAGTTTTGTTTTGATTTCCATATTTTCAACCGCTGCTTCAATGACGAGGTCGACATTGCGGGCATCATTTAGATCCGTTGAGGCTGTAATATGATTGAGAACGTCCTGTTTTTGCTCCTCTGTCATTCTCCCTTTATCCACATTGCGAGATAAATTTTTACTGATGACTCCAAGCCCTCGCTCCACAAATTCCGGCTTTAAATCATTAAGGAACACAGTGTAGCCAGCCTGGGCACAAACCTGAGCAATCCCAGACCCCATTTGCCCCGCTCCGATGACCATTACCTTTTCAACTTTCATTACTTCCCCTCCTATTAAGTTTTATTAAAATAACCTCTAGTTGGTTTTTAGACTATTTGAATTTTGTACATTTTTATCAGTGTTTTGGACAAATACTCTGCAATTTTGTACACTTTTCCACTCGTTTTGTACATTTAGGCATTTTCTGCCAAACCCACACTACCCTCTCGGAACCTCAATCATCACCGCATCACCCTGGCCGCCGCCGCTGCAAATAGCCGCAATTCCAATTCCGCCGCCGCGGCGTTTCAGTTCGTGCATTAACGTGATAATAATCCGTGCACCGCTCGCCCCAATTGGATGGCCCAATGCGACCGCACCGCCATTGACATTGACTTTTTCCGGATCAAGGTTGGCAATTTTTCCACTTGCTAGTGCCACCGCTGCAAATGCCTCATTGATTTCAAATAAGTCAATTTCCTCTACGGTTTTTCCTGTCTTTTTCAATAAGCTGTTGATGACCAATCCTGGAGTTTGTGGAAAATCCTTTGCGGGAGCGGCCACGGCTGCATGCCCTAAGATGATTGCTTCCGGCTTTCGGCCTTCGAGTAACGCTCTTTCTTCACTCATTAAAGTAAGGGCTGCCGCACCGTCATTGATTCCAGGGGCATTTCCTGCTGTGATGGTACCGTCAGAGTTAAAGACGGATGCTAATTTTGCAAGTTTTTCGATAGAGGTGTCTTTTCGTGGTGATTCATCATGCTGGACGACAACCGGTGCACCTTTACGCTGTGGGACGGTGACAGGCACGATTTCTTCTGCTAATAATCCGCCTTCGATCGCGGCAATCGCTCTTTGGTGACTTCTTAATGCCCATTCATCTTGAGCTTCGCGGCTGATTTCCATTTCCTTTGCCGTTGAATTTCCGTAGGTTCCCATATGAACGCCTGTGAAGCTGCAGCTTAAGCCGTCATGAATCATTAAATCCTTCACAGATGAATCGCCCATTTTTAAGCCCCAGCGTGCTTTTGGTAAAATATATGGGGCATTGCTCATCGATTCCATGCCGCCTGCCACAATGACATCTTCATCACCTGCACGGATAATCTGATCCGCTAACGTGACACTGCGCATACCTGAAGCGCAAACTTTATTGATCGTTTCTGTTTTGACTTCCCAAGAAAGACCAGCCTCTCTTGCTGCCTGACGTGAAGGAATTTGTCCTTGACCGCCTTGTAACACTGTTCCTAAAATCACTTCCTGGACATCATCAGGATTCACTCCAGCGCGTGTGATTGCCTCTTTCACTGCAATACCGCCCAACTGTGCTGCTGTCAGACTGCTCAGTGCTCCGCCAAATTTTCCAAATGGTGTTCTAACCCCGCTCAAAATAACTGTTTTCCCCATTCCAAGCACACTCCCTATTCTTTAATCCTTTAATTGACTGAACGCTCGCTCGGCTATTGTTCAAAAAAAATGTAAGCGTTTTACTCCCACTATCTATTTTACATAAAAAAGAGCAGAAGTTGAAATATTTTACGCAAAATTCCTAAGATTTTATGAATTCAGGTAACAAAGCAACTTCTGCCGTTAAATTTTTTCTGTCTAGCTCCGGCACCTAGCACCTCGAGGTCGCTTCGGTCCAACAGGTGAAGTCAAAGTTCGCGACTTCACCTGCTGGCCCTCCAGCGCTTGTCGGGGCTGAGCAAGGTGCCTCCGCTTTTCTATGCTACGTTTCCACAAACAGCTTTTTCTAAAAGTTCTGCCACATCATAGGTAGATATCTTTTCTTCTACTTCTTTCGCCTTTGTTCCGTCAGATAACATGGTTAAGCAGTATGGACATCCAGAACTGATAACAGATGGATTCACAGCAAGAGCCTGTTCCGTTCTTGCTACGTTAATGCGGTGTCCTGTTTCTTCCTCCATCCACATTAAGCCGCCGCCTGCACCACAGCACATTCCTGTATCTCTGTTTCTTTCCATCTCTACAAGCTGTACACCAGGGATTGCTTTTAAAATCTCCCGCGGTGGATCGTACACATCGTTGTAGCGCCCTAAGTAACATGAATCATGGAAGGTAATTTTTTCGTTGACCGCATGTTTTGGCACTAGCTTTCCATCACGAACTAACTGATAAAGTACCTCTGTATGATGGTAAACCTCTGCCTCTAAACCAAAATCAGGGTATTCATTTTTGAAAATATTGTAGGCATGCGGGTCAATCGTAACAATCTTCTTAACCTCAGCCTTTTCAAATTCTTCGATATTCTTAGCGGCAAGCTCTTGGAACAAGAACTCATTGCCAAGACGGCGCGGTGTATCACCTGAGTTTTTCTCTTTGTTTCCTAAAATTGCAAACTTCACTCCTGCTTCATTTAAAAGCTTTGCAAAAGAAAGAGCGATTTTCTGGCTGCGGTTATCGTAGGATCCCATTGAACCAACCCAGAATAAGTATTCAAACTCTTCGCCTTTTTTGTTCATTTCTTTTACTGTAGGGATTTCAACATCCTCGCGAACTTCACGCCAAGTTTCGCGCTCTTTTCTGTTTAAGCCCCATGGATTCCCCTGACGCTCGATGTTGGTCATGGCGCGCTGTGCGTCTGCGTCTAACTTTCCTTCTGTTAAAACAAGATAACGGCGAAGGTCAATAATTTTATCAACATGCTCGTTCATTACTGGACATTGGTCTTCACAGTTACGGCAAGTCGTACATGCCCAAATCTCCTCTTCGGTGATGACATCGCCAATCAAGCTTGGATTATAAGCAAGTGTGGCTGCCGTTTCTTGGGCACCTTGACCACTTGCAGCAAGTGCAATTTGATTCCCTTTGGTGTTGCCGAACGCAAAAGTGGGCACCCATGGTTGTTTAGAGGTAACGGCCGCACCATGATTCGTCAGATGATCACGCATTTTTACAATTAAATCCATCGGTGACAGCATTTTTCCTGTACCTGTTGCAGGACACATATTCGTACAGCGCCCACACTCCACACAAGCGTAAAAATCAATCATTTGGTGCTGCGTAAAGTCCTCAATTTTTCCAACACCGAAGGATTCTTGAGACTCGTCCTCAAAATCGACCTTCTTCAACTTACCTGGTTTTTCTAAACGGTTAAAATATACATTTGCCGGTCCGGCTATTAAATGTGCGTGTTTCGATTGTGGTACATAAACTAAGAAGGTTAGTAAGAATAATAAATGTATCCACCATGCCACATAAAAAATGACAATTGAAGCGGTTTCATTAATTCCCGAAAAAATAAGCGCAATAACCGAAGCAATTGGCTCTGTCCAAGTGGCCTCGTGACCATGCCAGATTATACTCATACCGTTTCCTACTAGAACGGACAGCATTAAACCGCCAATAAAAATTAATACAAGACCCGATTTAAAATTGCGCTTTAAGCGGACAAGTTTTTCCACATATCGGCGGTAAAAAGCCCAAATAACCGCAACTAGGATCATCAGTGTAACGATTTCTTGGAAAAAGGTAAACCCTGCATACAACGGGCCCAGCGGCAAATGAGAGCCCGGCACTAATCCCTTCCAAATGAAATCAATGGCACCAAATTGGACAAGAATAAAGCCGTAAAAGAACATTACGTGCATGATTCCGCTTTTTTTGTCCTTTAATAATTTCTTCTGACCAAAAACATTGACCCAAATTTTTTGCATTCGTTCTTTGACTTTGTTGTCAAATTCAACCTTTTTCCCCAGCTTAATGAATTCAATCCTCGTTTTAACCACGTAAACGAATAGACTGATTGCGTAAGCGGTTACAGCCAGGAATGCAATGAGGTTCACCCATAAAAGCCCATTCATTCAATACGCCCCCTTTGTTTTTTTAATCCCAATTGTTTGTTTTTCGTAGAAAATTTCAAAACAATAAAATTTTCTGACTACTATTAACACCATTATATAATGAATGAGCATTCAGTCAAATGATTTCTTAAAATTTATTTGACTTTTGTTCGTGATTCATACAATAGCCTCAGTTTGGCAAACCTAACAGATATGATTGGAGGAACGATACTGAATGAATTTACCATCCATCGTCATCGCTCTTATACTTCTTATCATTGTATGGTTTTACATTGACCTTACCTTAGGAAGAAAAAAGCATCGTTCACTTTTCAGCAAACGGGAAACCCCGATTCTGTACGGAAACTTCGATATTTTTCCACATGGAAAAGAATTGTTTGCTGACTACTTTCATGAATTAAAAATGGCAAACAGTCATATTCATATTCTTTTTTATATTGTGAGGGATGATCAATTTAGCCAGCAGTTTCTCGATATTTTAAAAGCAAAAGCAAAAGAAGGCCTTGAAGTTAGACTGCTGGTCGACAGGGTTGGCAGTCATAAGGTGAAAAAGCCGGCAATAAAAGAATTGCGTAATGCAGGTGTTCAATTTGCCTTTAGCAATCGATTACGGCTTCCATTCCTTTTCTATTCCACCCAGGTACGAAACCACCGTAAGATTTCGATTATTGATGGCAAAATTGGTTATCTTGGCGGTTTTAATGTTGGTAAAGAATATATTGATCAAGATCCCAAGCTAAGTCCCTGGCGCGATTACCATTTAAAAATGACGGGTGAAGGTGTCTCGTACCTGCAGCGTGAGTTTTTCTTGGATTGGAATGAGTACGCTTCTGATGATGTGATTGTAGATTCTCGTTATGCTCCTGAGCAGCCCAAAGGGACGGTACCACATCAACTTGTTCCAACGGAAGCAGGACGCCTTGAAGATAAATATTTACAATTAATTCAAAACGCAAAAAAGTCAATTACCATTGGTACTCCGTATTTTATTCCAAGCAAAAAACTCATGGATGAACTGCTTCGTGCGGCAAAGCGCGGCATTAAGATTACCATCGTTGTGCCCTATATAACAGATCATATGCTTGTACAAGAAGCTTCATACCGTTATTTACGTAAGATGTTATCAGCAGGGGCGCAGGCTTTTCAGTATAAGAATGGTTTTTACCATGCAAAATCAATCATTATCGACGATCATCTCTGTGATATCGGTACGGCTAATTTTGATAAAAGAAGTTTATTTTTAAACAAAGAAATTAATTGTTATTTTTATGACCCAGCCTTTGTAGATCGGTTTAGGGATGTCCTCCATAAAGATATTCTTGATTCAAAACCACTGAAACTGGAGGACCTTAATAAGAAAAGCTTTTTCAGGTCGATAAAGGAAGGCATTGCCGGGGCTATTTCATTCTTTTTATAGTAAGGAGTTTTTGCGATGAAGATTCGTTTCGGCTATGTTTCAACCGCTATCACCTTGTGGGATGCTTCTCCATCGAAGACACTTACGTTTACTCGCTACCAGCAGTTATCGGAAAAAGAGCGTAAAACTAAATTACTTGAGCTTACAAGGCTTAATTTAGCCCACACGCTCCGCATGTTCTATTTCAATCTCGCCCATGAAATAGAATTGTATCGGCTTTCGAGTTCGATAGTACCGTTGGCCACCCATCCAGATGTTTTTTGGGATTTTGTTACCCCCTTTAAGAAGCAGTGGAAAGAAATTGGCCAACTTATTAAAAAAAATAATTTACGGGTTAGCTTTCATCCAAATCAATATACGTTATTTACCTCTCCGCAGCAAAAAATAACCGATAATGCCGTCATCGATATGGAATATCATTACCGCATGTTTGAGGCCATGGGTGTCGAGGATAGAGGGATGATGAATATTCATATCGGCGGAGCCTATGGTGATAAAGCAGAAACCATTGTCCGTTTTCATGAGAATCTAAAAAAGCTTCCATCACATATTAAGCGCGCAATGACCTTGGAGAATGATGACAAAACCTACAATACCGAGGAGACGTTGATTGCCTGTGAAAAAGAGAGAATCCCTTTTGTGTTTGATTATCATCATCACATGGCCAATCTTTGTGAACCGCCGCTGGAGAAGCTGCTTCCGAGGATATTTCAGACATGGGACCATGTTGACTTGATTCCCAAAATCCATATTTCCTCTCCTAAAGGAGAAAAAGAATTCCGATCTCACGCCGATTTTGTGGATCTCGAATTTATCATGCCGTTAATAAAAATGCTTAAGGAAATTGGACAAGATGTTGACTTTATGATTGAGGCAAAAGCAAAGGACCAGGCTACATTGAAATTAGTCGAAGATGTTAGTAAGGTCCGCGGCTTTAAACGAATCAGCGGGGCAGCCATCGAGGTGAAATAACTCCCAGCATTTTTTCAACAGGGAATGGTTAAAGTAACTACAGATTCACACAAGGAGGGATTTTCAATGGAAAGCACCAATCAATTCGTACAAAAATTAGCAGAGAATGAAAAGAAGCAGAAAAAAAATCAAAAGCATGGCAACAACGACCCAGAAAGCAAATTACCAAACCATAAACATTCACAAGGTGTATAAAAAAGAAAGAGTCTCCCATTGCAGGAGACTCTTCTACTCTTCAATTAAGTTTAAGACAGGAACCTCTATCTCATTCTCCGGATCAGACTTTGTATACACCCGCGCCATCTTCGTATTATCATCCACATGCTGAATAATCACCGGCGTCCCCTCATACGTAACATTAATCATATCCATCGACTCAGCAATTTCCTTCGCTCTTCCCACATTCATCAAGGCCACTCCTCATCATAAAATTACTTCCATAATATTTACCAAAAAGCGGATAAATATTCAGTGATGAATAAATGGTGTCACCGTCTCTACATTGTTTGGTGCCTGTCACCGCTCGTGGACACTTTCCACCCCATATGGACACTATCACCCCAATGGAAAAAGTAAAAATGGCTCCCATAAAGGGAGCCATGCCAATTTTACATTTTTTCTGGTGCGGATACGCCGATTAATGCGAGGGCGTTGCGCAGTGTGATTTGAACGGTTTTGATTAACGCGAGGCGCGCCTTAGTGCGCTCTGGCTGCTCGCTGTCGAGTACTTTTTCTGCATTGTAAAAGCTGTGGAAGGTTGAAGCCAGTTCCATAATATAGTTTGTGACGCGGTGCGGTACGCGCTTTAATGCCGCTTCACCGACAGCCTGCGGGAACTCGCCTAGCTTTTTCAATAACTCGATTTCTTTTTCTGCGCCAATTAAGGAGAAATCCGCATTTTCATCAATTTTTATCCCCTGCTCTTCGCCTGAACGCAGGATACTGCAAATCCTTGCATGTGCATATTGAGCATAGTACACAGGATTTTCATTGGATTCTGAAACAGCTAAATCCAAGTCAAAGTCCATATGCGTATCCGAGCTTCTCATCGCAAAGAAGTAACGAGTGGCGTCGAGGCCGACCTCATCGACCAAATCACGCATTGTGACAGCCTTACCGGTACGCTTACTCATCTTCATCTTCTCACCATTTTTGTACAGGTGAACAAGCTGTATGATTTCGACCTCGAGGGCGTCCGCAGCATAGCCAAGTGACTGAATGGCCGCCTTCATACGCGGAATATAACCGTGATGGTCTGCCCCCCAAATGTTGATCAACTTTTCAAAGCCGCGGTCAAGCTTGTCCTTATGGTAGGCGATATCTGGCGTTAAATACGTATAAGAGCCATCCCCTTTAATCAGCACTCGGTTCTTATCATCGCCGAAATCCGTCGAACGCAGCCAAGTAGCGCCTTCCTCCTCATAAATATAGCCATTGTCACGAAGCACCTTTAATGCCTCATCAATCTTTCCATTCTTATATAGAGAGGTTTCAGAGTACCACACATCAAAGCGGACACGGAAATCCTCCAAATCTTTTTGAAGCTTTGCCATTTCATACCTTAATCCATACTCACGGAAGAACTCAAAGCGTTCCTGCTCATCCACATTCACATACTTATCGCCAAACTCTTCCGCCAGCGCCTTTCCAATCCCGATGATGTCTGCACCATGATAGCCGTCCTCAGGCATTGGCTTATCATGACCAAGCGCTTGGAAATAACGTGCCTCTACAGACAATGCCAGGTTATTAATCTGATTACCAGCGTCATTAATATAATACTCACGGGAAACATCATAGCCTGCTTTCGCTAGAATATTGCAAAGTGAGTCGCCGACTGCCGCACCACGGGCATGACCAAGGTGAAGGTCACCAGTTGGATTCGCGGAAACAAACTCCACTTGTATTTTCTGATTACCGCCAACTGTTGTTTCCCCGTACTTTTCCCCTGCCTCAAGAACTGTTGGAATTAAATCTGTTAGGTAGGCATTATTCATATAAAAATTGATGAACCCTGGACCTGCCAATTCAATTTTTTCAATCGAGGCTTTTGAGCGGTCAAAATTTTCAATGAGGGCTTCCGCAATCATGCGCGGCGCCTTCTTTGCCACACGTGCAAGCTGCATCGCCATGTTGGTGGAATAATCGCCGTGCGCTTTCTCCTTTGGTATTTCCAAAATCACATCAGGAATCTGTTCTTCTGCTGCAAGGTTTGCTTTCACTACAGCTGCCCGAATTTCCTCTTTCAATCTACTTTGAACCTGTTCAACTATGTTCATTTCTTCTCCTCCTGAAAAGCTATTTCTAACTGATATGTACTTGCCAGTGCACCCTCCATAGTAAAATCATAAAGAACACTAAAGTGACCTTTACCATTTTCATAGGAAAAATCTATTTTTTTTGCTTTTGTCACGGTTGCAAACTGGCCAAATGGCATTTCATAGCTGCCATTTAACTTCCGATTCAATTCAAACGGCAAACGCATTTTAATGGCACCGCCGCGTAAAATAAGGGCTTCAAGATGTCCCATCTTCACAATGGTTCGGACATTTCCCTCTTCCACCGCTTCTTCATAACGAAGATACGCAGCATTTCCTTTTTCAAAGTATGTACCAAATACGAGCAATTCAAAAGTCTCATCGTGGTCAATTGTTGTTTTTACGTTAATTTTCACAGGGATCTCAGGGATTGACATAAAACGCACACCCTTTTTTAAAAATAAACCTTATTTAGGTCATCCATAGTTTCTATTTAAACACACTTTTATCATTATACCTATAGTATGTACACAATTCAAAAGATGCCTGCCCCACTATTGGGACAGGCACAAAAAATGTTATTTCACCCAGCCAAGAAGCATTTCACGAATCAATTTGCTGGCAGTGTTTGCCGTTTGCTCAGATGGGTCGTAAATAGGCGCCACTTCAACCAGGTCGCAGCCGACAACGTTCACGCCAGAGCGGGCAATTTCATGAATAGAGGCAAGCAGCTCTTTCGAAGTGATCCCGCCGGCATCCACTGTACCAGTTCCCGGTGCATGTGCAGGATCCAACACATCGATATCAATCGTTACATAAACAGGACGTCCGACAAGCTCCGGAAGGACCTCTTTTAATGGCTGGTGCACTTCAAATTTTGAAATATGCATGCCGTTTTCTTTTGCCCATTGGAATTCTTCCTTCATCCCAGAGCGGATCCCAAAAGAATACACGTTTTTTGGTCCGATATGTTCCGCAATTTTACGAATCGGAGTGGAGTGGGATAATGGTTCGCCTTCATAGTTTTCCCTTAGGTCTGTATGTGCGTCCATATGAATAATCGCTAAATCAGGGTATTTCTTATAAACCGCCTTCATAACCGGCCAAGACACTAAGTGCTCGCCGCCCATGCCAAATGGAAACTTTCCAGCCGCTAAAACTTGATCCACGAACTCCTCAATCAAATCCAAGCTCTTTTGCGCATTTCCAAAAGGAAGCGGAATATCGCCGGCGTCAAAATATTTCACCTCTTCAAGCTCACGATCAAGGTAGGCGCTGTACTCTTCAAGACCGATGGAAACCTCACGAATACGAGCAGGGCCAAAACGCGAGCCCGGGCGATAGCTGACCGTCCAGTCCATCGGCATCCCATAAAGTACAACCTGACTATCTTCAAAACTCGGATGACTCTTTATAAACACATTACCAGAATAAGTCTCATCAAAACGCATGTTTCTAACCTCACTTATATATGTAATAAAACAGTTGAACCTCTATAGTTACCCTAATTTCAATTTCAACAAGAATACGGTCACTATAAGCTGGCTATAGTGACCCTATTTCCTTTTTCGACTCTGTTACGGTCACTATAAACCCTCTATAGTGCCCTTAATTCCTATTTCATGCATCCTTCAGTCACTATAACCCGTTTATAACGACCGCAACCTCCATATTTCAAAGTTTTCGGTCACTAACTGTCCGCCTGAGGTGTACAGTGTCCACGGGCGGTGCCTGTCACCGATATTTTTTCACCAATATTGTCACCGAATCTACTTAACCAAATCCCCAACAAATTTAGGGAGTACGAAAGCTGCTTTGTGCAGTTCTTTTGTGTAGTATTTGGTTTCGATTTCGTGGAAGCGGTCTTCACTTACTTCGAGTGGGTCGTATTTTTTGGATCCGATGGTAAATGCCCAAAGTCCGCTTGGGTATGTAGGGATGTTTGCTACATATAGACGGGTGATTGGGAAGATTTCTCGAACGTCACGCTGTACGTTACGGATTAAATCAGCTTTAAACCAAGGGTTATCAGACTGTGCTACAAAGATACCATCTTCTTTCAAAGCTTTAGAAATCCCAGCATAGAATCCTTTTGTAAATAAGTTTACTGCTGGTCCTACCGGCTCAGTCGAGTCAACCATAATCACATCGTACTCATTTTCACTTTTGGCAATATGCATGAAGCCGTCATCAACTTGAACATCGACACGAGGGTCGTCAAGCATTCCAGCGATTTCTGGTAAGAACTTTTTAGAGTACTCAATTACTTTACCGTCAATATCTACAAGCGTTGCTTTCCTAACACTTGGGTGCTTTAAGACTTCACGGATAACGCCGCCATCGCCGCCGCCGACAACTAAAACATTCTCCGGATTTGGATGTGTGAACAATGGTATATGTGCCACCATTTCATGATATACAAACTCATCTTTAACAGAGGTCATGACCATGTCATCTAATAGAAGCATGTTGCCCCATTCTTCTGTTTCCACCATATCAAGCTTTTGAAATTCTGTTTGTTCGGTATGTAAAGTTTTATTGATTTTCATGGTGATACCAAAGTTTTCAGTTTGCTTTTCTGTAAACCAAATTGCCATGTCCAACATCCTTCCGTATCTGTTTTTTGGCTGTGTTAAACTTAGCTGTTGATTTACGCTCCAATCAACAGGTTCTCAAAAGCAACAGTATCCTATAACACAGCCTTTTAATAAAGCCTTATTTACCATGAATTTCATTCCATTTTTATAGTACCCAAACTATTGAATTACAAACACAAAGAAAAGTCTAGCATAATCTATCAATTTTTTAGAAATATTTTCTTTTTGGTAGTTTAAAAACACTCTCTTAACTCAATACTGTAACTATGGGTATCTTTAAAATTTGGCAGAGGAGGGTATTGCTGTGGAAATTATGACGAATCATGGATTTCGGAAAACGATAAAATACTTGCGTGCATTTATTATCATTAGTTTGATAGGCTTTGGCTGTATGCTGATTGTTTTTCTTGGGATCCTCGGTTATGCCAAAATTCTTGGTGCACCGCCGCTAGCTGTCCCGCAATCCACTCTGTTCTTTGCCAATGACGGTACTTTAATCGGTGAGAGCAACAGCGGCCAAAAGCGTTACTGGGTTCCCCTCGAGGAAATCTCACCAGATTTAATCCATGCGACCATTTCCATCGAAGATAAAAACTTTTATGAACATAATGGCTTTGATTATAAACGAATTATGGGAGCCATCCTTGCCGATATAAAAGCAGGTGCAAAAGTACAAGGCGCCAGCACCATTACCCAGCAATACGCACGAAACCTCTTCCTAGAGCACGACAAAACGTGGTCACGGAAATTCCATGAAGCTTTTTATGCCATCCGAATTGAAATGAATTATTCAAAGGAAGAAATCTTAGAAGGGTACTTAAATACTATTTATTATGGTAACGGTGCCTATGGTGTCCAAGCGGCCAGCCAATTTTATTATGGAAAAAACGCTTCTGAGTTAACCCTGGCTGAAAGCTCGATGTTAGCTGGTGTTCCAAAAGGCCCTAGTTACTATTCGCCGCTGGAATCATTAGATAATGCTACTAAGCGACAAGCAATTATTTTAAACGCAATGGTGGAAAACGGCTATATAAAAAAAACAGCTGCACAACAGGCAAAGCAAACTTCCCTTACCTTTGTCGGTGAATACCCTCATAAACGGGTGGAGGCCGCACCTTATTTTCAAGATGCCGTTAAAAATGCCTTAAAAAATCAACTAAACCTAGATGATCGGACAATCGCTCTCGGCGGTTTAAAAGTCTATACCACACTCGACCTCAAGCAGCAGCAAGAGGCTGAAAAACAAATTCAGGAAACCATTGCCAGTAGTTCTGAAATCCAAGTCGGTCTCGTTGCAATGGACCCGAAAAACGGGTATGTAAAAGCAATGGTAGGCGGTCGTAATTATGAACAAAGTCCTTTTAATCGAGCCGTTCAAGCGGTTAGACAGCCAGGCTCAACGATAAAGCCAATCTTGTATTATGCAGCGCTTAGTCAAGGCTTTACGCCATCTTCTACGATGAGAAGTGAACTAACAACCTTTAAATTGGATGATGGCAGCACAGAATATTCTCCTCATAACTTTAATAACAAGTATGCGGATGGAGAAATTACACTTGCTCAGGCGCTTGCCGTTTCTGATAACATTTATGCGGTCAAAGCACACTTATTTATGGGTGCTGAAACCCTGATTAAGAATGTTAAAAAGTTTGGAATCTCAACGAAAATGGATAAAGTCCCATCACTTGCTCTAGGTACCTCGGGCGTTCGAGTCATTGACATGGCAAATGCCTACAGTCTCTTTGCCAATGCCGGTAAAAAGGTAACGCCCACACTGATTACAAGAGTAGAAGATTATAATGGCGATGTTATCTTTGAAAGTAACCATGAAGCTGAACGAGTACTGGATCCTGCAAAAGCCTTTGTCATGACGCATATGATGACAGGTATGTTCGATAAGAAACTAAACGGATATGCGAAGGTAACGGGTAACTCCCTGATTGATGAAATCACACGGCAATATGCCGGTAAATCTGGTTCAACCGAAACAGACAGCTGGATGATTGGCTTTACACCACAGCTGGTAACGGCTGTTTGGGCTGGCCATGATGTTGGGAAGCCAATTACCCTTACCGCTGAAAAAAGCTATGCCAAAAAGATTTGGGTAAAGTTTATGGAGGAATCGTTAAAAGGTAAGCCAGTCAAGGCATTTAACCCACCGAAAGAGGGAGTTATAGGTGTTTACGTGAACCCTGAAAACGGCAAGCTTGCTACAAAGGATTGCCCTGTTCGCCGGTTTACTTATTTTGTAGCCGGAACCGAGCCGACAGAATACTGTACCGACCATTTAGAACATAAAGAAGATAAAACGAAAGAAAAGAAAGAGGAAACAAAGGACCCATGGTATAAGCGGATTTTTAATTGGGGTAATTAAAATCGAAACCACCCCATTTAGGGGGTCCTTTAGCTAGATTAAACGGAAAAAGCTCCGAGGATTGGTCTCCGGAGCTTTTTCCTGTCCTAGTCTTACAGTGTTTACACACTGCATATATTTTACAACTTTTCGTCAAAAATTGCTATTGTAAAAAATGATTATTCTACAGCTAAGCCTTTTTTCAGCTCTTCTGCTGAATTATTCCACATGTCTTGATTGTGGTTTTGAAGGAAATCAGCTAGGACTTTCTTTGATTTATCGTCCATATGGTCGACGATGATATGACGCTTTAATGACTTATCCATCCTGTTAACGTGCTCAGGAAGTGATTTATAACCGCGGCGGATTTCGCGGTCTACTGTCATTTCGCATGCCGTTACTCCGGCATAATAAGGACCCTCTTCCTTCCTGTCAACAGTCACCCACACAAGCCAGTACGGTTTCGCATTCGGAACCTCTTCTTTGGTCTTTAGGAATTTTATTCCCTTTTCAACCACGCTGCGTGCATGCATAGCAGCGACATCAATGACCGCATCACCGGCCTCGACATCTATAATGACCGGTGAAACATTATCAAGGCTTAATGCACCTTTGCCAAAGCCTTTATGTCCATCCGTCGGATCAGGTTTTATAATATTAAAGCCAAGTGGTTTTTTCTTATTTTCTTCCATTAAAACTCAAAACCTCCTATTTAAAAAAACAAATTATAAAAGAAATTATTTAATCCCTGCCAGAGTCCAGGGATAATGAATTGGAAAATTGGCTGAATGGTGTAGCGATCTAGAGGAGTAATGACCAAAATCAGAAAGATTAATACACCATACTGTTCAAATTGCGTCATTTTTGCACGAATATGATTTGGAGCTAAATCCTCCACAATCCGATAGCCATCCAATGGCGGAAACGGCAATAAATTAAACACAAACAGCACTAGATTAAGCCAGTTAAAAATCTCAAAAAACTCAAAAATACCGGGAAGATTTACCGCTAACCCTGTTCTGCCTAATCCGAATGCAATAAAAAAACCAAGCGCGCAAAGGACAAGATTACTCAGAGGACCTGCTACTGAAACTAATATACCTGCAAGGCGCGGCTTTTTAAAGAAAAAGCGGTTAACAGGCACCGGACGAGCCCAGCCGAATCCGGCTATAAAAATTAAAATCGTCCCAAATGGATCGAGGTGCTTCAGTGGATTTAATGTTAAACGCCCCTGCTTTTGCGCCGTATGATCTCCGAACTTATAGGCAACAAAAGCATGTGCAAATTCGTGAAACGTAAATGCAATCATTAACGTAATCGCGACATAGGGAATCTCCCTTAAAGAATAAGCAAGAAATCCTTCCAAATTTTCCAAATTGGTTCCCCTTCTCCTCTTTTTTCCTATAAGTATACCTTAAACTGGATATAAAATGAAAATGTTTGCTAAACTATCCTTGTAGTAATCAAAGGAGGAATACATATGCCATATGTTACAGTAAAAATGCTTCCAGGACGTACAGATGATCAAAAAAGAGCACTTGTTGAAAAGGTGACTGACGCGGTTAGCGAAACAACTGGCGCTCCAAAAGAGGCTGTTGTTGTTTTTATTGAAGAAATGCAGAAAGAACATTACGGTGTGGCTGGCGTTAGAGCAAGCGACAAATAAGAAAAGTGGAGGCGCCCTGGCGCCGAAGCTGGACAATCATTAAAAAAGTGTCCGTGTCTTTGAAGGCAGCTTCAAAAACGCGGACACTTTTCTAATTTAGCTTAGCTTTTAATCCAGCTATATAGGTATAGGCCTGGTCAATTTCTTCCTCTGTATAGCGCTGGCTGCTTTTTAACGTAAAAACTTTCTCGGTTACTTCTTCTTTCGATAGATTATCAAAATATAAAACCGTCGAAACTAGCTCGAGGAATCTAGCATTCTGTTCGTTCATGTCTTCGAGGCAATCTTGCAGAAATGGCATTTCGACCTCATTTAAGCTCAAAAACTCTTTTCCCGCGTCTGTCAGGGTATAGCGATATTGAAAATAACCGCCTTTTTTCTCTTTGATTTCATTGAGAAAACCCATATTGCAAAGCTCTTCGACACGAAGCGTTAGTTCCTCCGAATATGGACCATAAAAATGAAACTGAAACCGCTCATGGAACGGAAAGCTCACCTTTTTTGCAATATATATCATCTTCTGCAGCTTTTTTCTCCCGATGATCTCTCCGGAAACTAAAACAGCCTGCATCAGCTTGGCATGATCTTTTAACACTCTCGTCAGCTCCTACTCCAGGATTATATCTCTAATAGGGTACGTATTTGTTTTTTTATGTCTTTTTGCGAGGATTCGTCCTGTAAAAAATCACCGGGGTAATATAATTTATGGTCCGTTCTCCTTTTACCAGAGATAGCATCCACAATCTCAGACTCTCGGGAAAGCTCCTTTAATTCCCCGCTTTTCATTAATAAATGAATTGGCAAACGTTCCTCTTCTTCACCAGGACGATAAAAATCGTATGGTAAATCAGATGATGAATCGACAACTAAGTAATATTCCGGATCAATTCCTGCTTTTTCAAAAAGACGGGTCAATTCAGCGAGCTTCTTATATTCCTTCGCTGGATCAAACTCAGCATATTTAAACAGATTTCGGTTCACAAATCGGCGGCAAAGATCGCTTAATATACCGTCTTCCTCTTCCTGCCAGATTTGAAAATAAAACAAAATAATCGATTCATCTAACTTTAAATAGTCTTCTAGCGTTACACTATCCGTAAAGAAAGAATAAAAGTGAATCGGATTATTTTTAAAAGAATAATTGTTTTCATACAGCTGCTTGGCACGATGAAGGATTTTGGTCAAGATTACCTCGGCACTGCGGGATACAGGATGAAAATAAACCTGCCAATACATCTGATAGCGGCTCATAATATAGTCCTCAACCGCATGCATACCGCTCTTTTTGATGACCACTTGGTCTTCCTTCGGCCTCATGACACGAAGAATCCGCTCCATATCAAATTGGCCATAGCTCACTCCGGTAAAATAAGCGTCCCGCTGCAAATAATCCATCCGATCGGCATCGATTTGACTGGAGATTAGGCTGACAACCAGCTTTTTAGCAGATGTTTTTGCAATCACTTCAGCGACTTGCTGGGGAAAATCAGGACTCACCTTTTTTAAAACGGAGTTAACCTCTGTATTACCTAAAACGATGTTTTGGGTAAAGTCTTCGTGGTCAAAATCGAACACTTTTTCAAACGAATGGGAAAATGGCCCATGCCCCAAATCGTGGAGAAGTGCGGCACAAAGGGTTAGGAGGCGATCATCATCATTCCATTCCGGTCTGCCTGCAAACACATCATCAATGATACGGCGGACAATTTCGTATACTCCGAGAGAGTGGTTGAAACGGCTGTGCTCAGCTCCATGGAACGTTAAAAAAGTAGTTCCAAGCTGTTTAATACGGCGCAGGCGTTGAAACTCTTTTGTTCCGACTAGATCCCAAATCACCCGATCACGTACATGAACGTAGCGATGAACAGGGTCTTTAAACACTTTTTCTTCACTCAGTTTTTCCGCCGAATATACCATTGCTTTCCCTCTTCCTCTAAACTTTCTTCTATTATATCCCAATTTCCAGCAATTTTCTGCAGGATTTTTCGACAAAGGGATGAAAAGAAAAATCACCTAAGGCTTATAAGTCATAGGTGATTATTTTAACTTTTTATTAACCTTTTCCATTAATTCCTCTTCCGTTAGGGCAGCAACCGGACGGTTATTGACAAAGGCAAATGTTTTCTTCCGGCCAGGTCCACAATAAGATTGGCAGCCAATTTTTATGTCAGCTTCAGTATCCAATTCTTTTAAACGAGGGATTAATGTCTTTAGATTCACGGCCTGACAATCATCACAAACGCGGAATTCATTTGACATTACTTCCACCCTTTCTTATCTATTACTACTATTTTAGCCAATTTCATTACCGTATAACTCCTTAGATATCTTACAATTTCTTTCAATCCATTGCAAGTTGCTTTTCTTTCGCAATCCTTCTAACTCTTTCAGTTAAAAAAACTATTATCCTTGCAGACATTTTGGTATAAAGCCTGAAAAACTTGTCCAAGATAAGACTAGAACTTTTAAAAACTCATCTTGAGTTAATGGTAATTATTATTTAGGGAGTTGAAGAGATATGAAAGTACGGCAAGATGCATGGACAGATGAAAATGATTTATTGTTAGCTGAAACCGTCCTTCGCCATGTACGTGAAGGCAGTACCCAGCTGAACGCATTTGAAGAGGTAGGCGACAAGCTAAACCGGACTTCTGCAGCGTGTGGATTTAGATGGAATGCCGTTGTGCGCCATCGCTATGAAAAAGCATTGCAATTAGCAAAAAAACAGCGTAAACAAAGACAAAGAGTGTTAGGAAAAGACCAAGGCGGAAAGAAAAAGTTACTGTACAATCCTCCAGTACCGGCTGCTGATGACTTTGAAACACTATCAGTGCCAGTAGAAATGCCTATGGAAGATTCCTATGAAATGCCAGATTTAACAACGGAAGCTGCATCTGAAACCTTTGTAAAACCTGAAACCTATGTAAAGCCAGCAGCACAAACGTACAGACCATCCACACCAGCAGCAGGTTTATCACTTGATAGCGTGATTGATTACTTACAAAACTTTAATCATGCGAATCTGCAAAATGAAGCATTAAAAAGTGAGAATGAAAGATTGAAGCGTGAAATCGCAGAGCTGCGCAAGCAAAATGAGGAAATGGCAGCGAAAATTGAAGGTCTTGAGCAAAATACCGAAACCATCCAGGAAGATTACGAGACACTCATGAAAATTATGAACCGCGCTCGTAAGCTTGTATTATTCGAAGAAGAAGAAAGACCCGCGACAAAATTCAAAATGGACCGTAACGGAAATTTAGAAAAAGTGGCAGAATAAAGAGAATGATTGGGAGAAGAGCTGTAGCACAGTATCCTCTTTTAAAAAAGCCGTAAATCCATTTGGTTTACGGCTTTTTAAATTTCATTCAGTTTTTCATTTCTCTCGACAATTCTTTTGTAATAACTTGGGAGAACCTCTAGCTCAAACTCATTCAATTGACCAGCATATAGATGGTCACTGTTATTTTTTAATTGGTTTAATAGACGCAGCATCACATCAGAAATGGTGAACGGCGTTTCCAATAGCTCAGAAAGAGAAGCCATTACTTCCGGAACAATCTCTGGATACGTAAACTTCGTTGGCTGCCCGTCTTTTGCTATCTCATAAAATTTCTGAATTACCTGGGCACGTTCACTTCCGCTGCCATTCACACATAAATAAATTTGAACAGCTACTCCTTTTTTAAGACGGCGCTGCGAAATGCCGGCAAATTTTTTGCCGCCAATACTAAGGTCATAGCTTCCCGGGCAATAGGAGCCGGCGATTTCTCTTGCTTCAATTGTGTGATTGTAATCAGAAAACATGTTTTGAACGAGCTGCCACATCGTATCATATCCTCGGTTGATGTCGATCCCTTTTTCTTTTTCAGGTAAAATCAATGAGATGTTTAAGACCCCTTCGTCGAGAACCACCGCTAAGCCCCCGGAGTTCCTGACAATAGACTGATAACCCTGTTCCCTTAGAAATTGCCTTCCTTCTTTTAAAAATGGCAGTTTGGTATCTTGTATGCCGAGTACGATGGTATTGTGATGAACCCAGGTTCGCGCCGTTGCGGGAGCCTGTCCGGAACCCACTGAGGCACAAAGAGTATCGTCAACGCCAAAGGACTGTAATGCTTGAAAATGTGTGCCAGCAGTTGACTGATCAATAATCCGCCATTCGGGCTGACGCAATAAACCTTCCATATCGTTAATCTCCTTGAATTAGATAATAAGTTTATTGTAGCAAAAAGTTAGTGTTCGTGTTGCATTTTCCAGTAAATGTCTAAATGTACAAAACACTTCAAAAACTGTACATAAGGGTTGAAAAAGTGTACAAAAACCGCCCAAAAATGTACAAAACACCAGATAAAATGTACAAAACCCCTAAAAATCCAATTATAAAAGCCAGCCCAACCTTGGACTGGCTCCCACTATCAACTTATAATCCTTGTGCCGCCGTGATTAATGCTAGTTTATAAACATCTTCTTCGTTACAGCCGCGTGATAGGTCATTTACAGGTTTATTTAACCCTTGAAGGATTGGTCCAACTGCTTCGAAACCGCCTAAACGCTGGGCAATTTTGTAGCCGATGTTTCCTGCTTCAAGACTTGGGAAGATAAACACGTTCGCATCCCCCTGAAGCGGCGAATCTGGTGCCTTCTTTTTCGCCACAGATGGCACAAATGCTGCGTCAAACTGGAATTCTCCATCAATAACTAGAGAGGAGTCACGGCGTTTCGCCTCTTCAACGGCACCTGAGACTCTCTCCGTTTCTGGAGATTTCGCAGAACCTTTTGTTGAGAAGCTAAGCATAGCAATTCTTGGTTCCATTCCGAACATGTCCGCTGTTTTGGCACTTTCAATCGCAATCTCTGCTAAATCATTGCTGTCTGGAGCAATATTAATCGCGCAATCAGCAAATACATATTTTTCATCTTCACGAACCATAATGAAGACGCCGGATGTTTTTTTCACGCCTGCTTTTGTTTTAATAATTTGCAGTGCAGGGCGGACCGTGTCAGCAGTTGAATGTGCTGCACCGCTCACTAAACCGTCTGCTTTATTCAAATAGACAAGCATAGTCCCAAAATAATTTTCATCTAATAGAATTTTTCGTGCATCTTCTTCCGTTACTTTTCCTTTACGGCGTTCAACAAACGCTGCTACTAGCTCGTCCATTGCCGCATAACTTGCCGGATCATAAATTTCTGCTGCATCTAAGGAAACTCCGAGCTCCTGGGCCTTTGCCTGAACCTGTTCGATATTTCCTATTAAAATAGGGGTTAATCGCTTTTCTTCCGCAAGCCTGCTTGCTGCTCTGACAATTCGCTCATCCAAGCCTTCAGGAAAAACGATTCGCATATCACGACCAGATAATTTTTGTTTCAAGCCTTCAAATAAATCAGCCACATTAAATCCTCCCTAAATAAATCTACCTCTTTTAGCATACTTTACCTGTTGAAAAATTCAACTTAGGCAGCGTTTACATTACAAATGTTCTTTTATTCAAAAAACTTCACACTCCTTTACTATTACCTCTTTTCAAAAAAATAACCATAAAGGTTTATTCGAGCGTGTCTTGGTCAAACTATGTTATAGTAAAGATTGTAAATAAGAAGAATGATTATTTAGGAGTGATTGTAATGAGTGAAGCAGCTCAAACGCTTGATGGCTGGTATTGTTTGCATGATTTCCGTACGGTTGATTGGACAACTTGGAAAATGCTTTCGAGTGATGAACGCCAGTCTGCGATTCACGAGTTTTTAAGTCTAGTTGAAAAATGGAATCACACACAAGATCGTAACGAAGGCAGCCATGCTTTATATACAATTGTGGGTCAAAAAGCAGATTTCATGATGATGATTTTGCGCCCAACCATGCAGGAACTAAATGAAATAGAAACAGAATTTAATAAAACAAAATTAGCGGAATATACCATTCCCGCTCATTCGTATGTTTCCGTTGTTGAGCTGAGCAACTATTTGCCTGCTGGTGAAGATCCGTACCAAAACCCGCAAATTCTCGCTCGTCTATATCCTAAGCTTCCTAAAACAGCGCATGTTTGCTTCTATCCAATGGACAAGCGCCGTCAAGGCAGCGACAACTGGTATATGCTTCCGATGGAAGACCGCCGCAATATGATGCGCAGCCACGGAATGATTGGCCGTACATATGCAGGGAAAGTAAAGCAAGTTATTACAGGTTCTGTTGGCTTCGATGATTATGAATGGGGCGTAACGCTTTTTGCTCAAGATGTTCTTCAATTTAAAAAGCTTGTCTATGAAATGCGTTTTGATGAAGTAAGTGCACGTTTTGGTGAATTTGGTGCCTTCTTTGTTGGTAACCTATTAGAAGAGGAAAGAGTTTCTCGATTCTTACACGTTTAAATCCTAAGTTCTCAGCTCATGCTGAGAACTTTTTTGTCGTTTGCATAAGTCATATTTGCCTATTCCCCTTCATACTAATAAAACAGCGAGTCTTAAGTTACAGCTCCGATTCTGCTCATATCGGGAACATCCCGATTGTCACCATTTAAGGCCTTTTGGAGTATGAATAGACTGTTGGGCATTCGTTTAGTCATTTTTAGGAGGGGAAAACATGAATCAATATTATAATCAACAAGGGTATCAGCCTTATCCCGCTAGACAGCAAGCAGGCAATCAATTTCAAGGGCAAGGGCAAGGATTTTTTCCTGGCGGGCAACAGCAAGGGTTTCCACAGTATCCGCAGCAAGGAGCTCCTGCAGGGACACCTGCAGCTTCACAGCAGCAGGCAATGCTGCCAATTGAGCAATCATACATCGAAAACATTTTACGCTTAAACAAAGGGAAGTTAGCAACTGTTTATGCAACCTTTGAAGGCAACAACCAATGGAATGCCAAAAAATTTGTTGGTATTGTTGAAGCAGCTGGACGTGATCACCTCATTTTAAGTGATCCACAAACAGGTCAGCGTTCCCTCATCCCAATGGTTTCTTTCGATTACGCTACGTTTGATGAAGAGCTTGAATACGAATATCCATTTGGTGCTGGACCGGGTTTAAGTACTTTCCCGCCAAGATAATAGAAAAAGGCATTGGAACTCAAATCCAATGCCTTCTTCTATTTTATAAGTCTTTCACAGTACCAATAATCATTAAAATCCAGCCTGCTAAGAAGGCAACTCCTCCCAGCGGTGTAATCGCGCCCAGCACTCCTACCTTCGTTAAGCTTAAAACATAGAGACTGCCGCTGAATAGGATAATTCCAACTAAAAATAACCAGCCGGACCAAGTGAAAAATGTACTAGCTGCCACTTTGCCCAGCAGAATTCCAATCACCAAAAGTGCAGTGGCATGAAACATTTGATACGTAACACCTGTTTTCCAAATGTCCAAATAATAGGGATCTAGCTTATCCTTAAGTCCATGAGCGCCAAAGGCTCCAAGTGCTACTGCTAAAAAGGCGTTAATTGCGCCAATAATAATAAATGTTTTCATTTTCTCTCCCCCATTAGAAATCAAATAAAGAGTCGCCGTTTGCTTCGTCTTCCATTTCTAGTTTTTTTGGCTGGTTTAATGTTACTGGCTGCTGAAAGGATGGCTGTACGGTTACTGGCTGATAGGCAGGGACAGGATTTAAAGGTGCTGCTTCCGTCTGTCTTTGCTTTTCATCTAGAATCAGTTCGCATAATATTTTAATAGAGTAAACTTTTTCCCGCAAGTTTTCTTGCTTTGTGCTGTTTTTCGCCAGTGTTAATTCCTCTTCGATTTTCTTTAATAATTTATCTATCGGTATATTCACGATTTATAAACTCCTCTATTTGCATTCTTGCTATCATCATACCAAATTTGCCAGCCAAATAGAAATTCGACATGTTTCACGTGAAACATGTTGGTTTATGTCACAAAAAAACCCGTACCAATTAGGTACGAGTTCTATCCTAAAATTCTTTGATAAATAGATTTAGCATAGGTTAGATCCTTTGTCCCGTGAATGAGAGCACGGCCGTCGTTAAAGATAACCATTCGTTCAGAATCCATTTCTACCGACAAAAGATACGGATTCCCTTTAACGGTATACCCGAGTGTGCTCAGTTGTCCTGCAAGCTTCTCAAGCGATAGTTCACCTTGTATCGATGGCCGGATTTGTACGGTATCCCGCCCGCATAAAACCGTCGTTTTTGTCATATTTTCTGCGTCAAGGTACGGATATGTCCTTTCCTCGCCACAGGATAAACAGCCGGAAAATTTGGCTTTTCCCATCTTCAAACTCGCATATTGGTTCCGCCATAAGTCAAAGCTCACAAATGAAGTTCGAACCGCATCCCAATCCTCGACCAGCATTTTCAACGCCTCTGCGCTTTGATGAGAGATCACCATTTGGACAGCAGGCGAGATAATTCCTCCGGTATCACAAGTTAACCCCTGCATAGGGATGGTCCGTAACAAACAATTTAAACAAGGGGTTTTCCCTGGAATAATCGAAAAACTCATCCCATAACTGCCAACACACGCCCCGTAAATCCAAGGGATCTTATATTTTTGTGAAACATCATTAATGGCCATCCGCGTCTCAAAATTATCAGTCGCGTCAATAATCACATCAACATCCTTCACCAAGTCCTCAAGCATAGAAGGAGTGGCGTCACCGATAATGGCTTTCACTTCGACGTCCGAATTGATTGCGTTTAACCGTTTTTTTGCTGCAGCCGCCTTCGGAAGCTTCTCAGCCACATCCTCTTCTGTATAAAGCTGCTGGCGCTGAAGATTGCTAGCTTCCACATAATCTCTATCGACAATTGTCAGCCTGCCAATCCCTGCACGTGTAAGCACCTCTGCGTTGCCAGATCCAAGGGCGCCTGCCCCTATCATTAACACATGTTTCGTACGAATTTTATCTTGTCCTTCTTTTCCGATCCCTGGAAAGAGGACTTGCCGTGAATATCGTTCGTCCATTCTGTTTTCCCCTTTTCCAAAATCGAACCTATATCTAGGAGGGAAAGTACCCCATCCGAGAGTAATTTCCTTCATGCGAGAGTATATCTCCCAGCTTTACTCAACCGCCGCTTACTGGCGGGATAAAAGCAACTTCATCACCATCTTGAATCACTTCATCATCCTGGGCAAACTCTTCGTTAATAGCGGTCATAACGGTATCTAATTTCGGAAGATTGTAATTGAGAGCCAATTCCGCTTTTAATTCAGCAACGGTTTTGCCGCTAGCGTCTAACTTAAGAAATTCTTCTCCGACTGCATCCCGTAAATGAGCGAAAAACAAAACTTTATTCATTCAAATCGTCCTCCTCTGGTTTGCCGCTTGGATAGGCTACAGTTTCAAGCTGGTTGCCCATCCACTCTTCGCCATCTTCCCAATGTTCTTTTTTCCAAATAGGCACGATTTCTTTAATCCTCTCAATGGCATAACGATTCGCCTCGTAGGCATCAGCACGGTGAGGAGTTGAAACGGCTATAACAACCGCGATATCCGTTATATCAAGCCTTCCTACACGATGGGTAATGGCTACTTGAGAACCTTCCCAGCGCTCTTCAATTTCCCTGCCGATTTGCTCCAATTTTTTTACAGCCATCGCTTCGTACGCATCGTATATCAAAAATAGTGTCTTTTTTCCTTTGGTTAATTCACGTACGGTTCCAATAAAAGTAGTAATCGCTCCAGCATTACGCTGAACAACTTTATCTATTACAGATTGAATATCAATCGGTTCTTTTGAAATTTGAAAATTCATTTGTGCACCTCTTCAGACCAATTTCTTAGGCTCTGCATTTTCCACCACTTCATAGCCGCCGATCTTTTCGACCTGCTGTTTAAATTCTGGTGACTGGATCATAGCAATTAACAATTTGCCGTTTTCACTTTCATAGAAGCTTCTTGTCATCACTAAATCATACTCTTCATCTGCAACTGGAACAAAATCCAGGTTCATTGCTTTCGCTGCAGGATAAATTCCCAGCCCTGCTCCATGTATGTCTCCATTTACCTCTGCGGCTACCGCTAGATGCGAGAACATTTCACGATCATAGCCGGTGAATTCTTCTGATGAAATACCGTTTTCCTCTAGCAGCATATCAAACAGAATCCTCGTGCCTGCACCTTTTTGGCGATTGACGAAGTTCGCCTTTCTCTCAAATATATCTGCCACTGTTTCAATACCAAGCGGGTTGCCCTTTGGCAAAATCCATCCTTGCTTTCTTTTTAAAAAAGGATAGAGGACAACATCGAAGCCAGCCAATATTTTCTTAACATATGAGATATTATATTGCTTTGTATTAGGGTCAAGCAAATGAATGCCTGCTACATGGGCCTCTCCTTTTCGAATCGCCATAATACCAGCCATGCTGCCAACATGGGAAGAAACTATTTTCATATCAGCACGAACCCTCTTTAACTGCGACGATAAAAGGTCAATCGTTAAATCATGGCTTCCTGAAAACATAATCGCATTTTTAATTTCCTCAAGCGGCCTTAAAAGCTCCACCTCAACGAATTCACCTTGTTCATAGCCAATGACGTTGGCTGGTACGACCAGCAGGCCATCTGCCCGCACATAGGACATCGTTACACCCGCTGCTCTTGTCAACGGATTCGCGACAAACTGTCCATTCACATAGCCGATATTCATTCGTACAAAATCTTCCGCACCCATACTTGATACAATCCGGCGGCCAAGCTTTACATTTACCGTTTGTCTTTTTGGCTCAGGTATCTGCAAATATTTGCAAATGAGCGGGCGGACAAACCACTCGAGTGCTAGATAGGCTGAAACAGGATACCCCGGAACACCTACGACAATCTTGTCATTTATTTTTCCTAATATAACAGGCTTTCCTGGTCTTGCGGCCACACCATGGGTAAAGACTGTGCCAATTTCAGCAATGATATGGACGGTATAATCCTTTGAACCTGCTGACGATCCAGCATTGATTACGATAATATCAGAAGTCTCCGCCGCTTCCAGCAAAACCGCCTTAATTTTCTCAGGATCATCCTTCACAATCCGGTGAAGTCTTGGTTCACCGCCCCAATCCTTTACAAAATTCGCAAAGACTGTGCCGTTAAATTCTATAATATTTCCAGATGAAAGCTTCGAATTCGCCTCAACAAGCTCATTCCCTGTTGGAATAATCGAGACAACTGGCTTTTTGGTGACGGGAATATGGAGCTGCTGACTTGCTAAAAGAACGCCTAAATCTGCAGGTCTTAATATATGTCCCTGTGGAAACAGCATTTCCTCCTGTACAATATCCTCTCCGATTGGGCGGATATGCTGCCAAGGGGTCGCCGGCTCAATGATTTCAATCGTTTCTTCATCAATCATATCTACGTGTTCAATCATAATGACCGCATTATACGGAGCAGGAATCGCATTTCCTGTATCGACAATGGAAAAATCCTTACCCAATTTAAGCCGTAATGGACTTTGCTCATGAGCTGTGTATGTTTTTTCAGCAATCACCGCAATACCATCCATTGCTGACGCATGGTAATGGGGCGCCGATACATTAGCAAATATCGGCTCTGCTGTTACCCTTCCAAGTGCATCCGCTGCTGGAATCAGTTCTGTTTCAAGGGGCAGCGAAAACGCCTCGAGAATTTCACGTTTCGCTTCCGATCGGGGTTTGTCCTCTAAATATATTTTCCGTTTATAGCGTTTATGGTCCATATTTGTTCCCCCTCATCGTGTTGCAATCACAGGCACATAGTCTCCCTGTGAAATACCCTCTTTTTCTGAAGTGATCTCAACAATTCCATCGCTTTTTACTAATGTTGTAATTAAACCTGATTTCCCAATAATAGGCTCTGCCCACCACTCTCCCTCCTTCTCGAACAAGCGGACACGGATATAATCTGAGCGCCCCGGTGCAGAAGGAATATTTTTGGTAATCCGTGCAAGTATTCTATCAGGTTTCTTATCTATTTTTTCGCCTTTTAATTTTCTTAGTATTTTTTCACCAAACAGCATGAAAATAATCATCGCAGAAGCTGGGTGTCCTGGTAAGCCAATCACAGGTTTTCCGTTTGCTACCGCAAGAATCGTAGGTTTCCCCGGCTTAATGGAAATGCCATGTACAAACACGCCTGGTGTACCTAGTGATTGAATGACATCTGTGGTATAATCCTTCGCACCAACCGAGCTTCCTCCTGAGAGAATTAAGCAGTCCACTTTATCATATAAACTCTGAGCCCTCTGCTGAAATTCTAGATAGTCATCTTTGACGATTCCACCGTAAACAACCTCAATATTCCATTGTTTCGCGAGGCCTGAAATCGTCAAATAATTGATATCCCGGATCTGACCTTCTGCTAATTTTACTGTTTGAAATGGAACAATCTCATCGCCGGATGATAGGTATCCAACTTTTAGCTTTCGATAAACTGTAACAGTGCTAATCCCAAGTGAAGCGATCGCGCCTAACTCCTGCGGGCGAAGTCTCGTTCCTTCTAAAAGAAGAATCTCTCCCTCACGGATGTCTTCGCCTGCACGAATAATATTTTCACCTGGTGCAACCGGCTTATAGGTATTTAAAAGACCATCATGGTCTTCACAATGTTCAATCATAATGACGCTGTCACAACCCGGCGGAATCATTCCGCCTGTCGGGACATAGACCGCTTCCCCTTGATTAACAGAAATAGCGGCAGACTCACCCATTTTGACCTCTCCAACCACTGTTAAAAATCCAGGCATTGATTCGGATGAACCATACGTGTCTTTTGCTTTAACAGCGTAACCGTCAACAGTTGAGCGATCAAAGCTTGGGACATTTTCCCTTGCGGTGACAGGCACCGCTAAAATATAATCGAGTGCGTCTTCTAATGAGCGCACTTCCATATGCGTGATGGCAGGTATTTTTTCTTCTATCATTGCAAAGGTTTCTTCGACTGTCTTTACTTTGAAAAATTGCACTGTGCCTTACATCCTTCCTATCTAATCAGCTTCTGAGCCACTTTTTTGCGTCCTCATACTCATGTGGATGATTCATATTGAAAAAGACACGCTCTATGTCTATACTACTATAATCCTGCAAATCTTTTTCGGTTAAATAAAGGACATTTAAATGGTCAAGCAGACCTTTTATCGGAAGATGTCCATTTTCAATACATTCTTCAATTTTTTTAACACTCTTCTTTTGAAAAACACCACATAAGGTTTGCATTTTTCCATTAATAACTGGTACTAAGGCGTCATAATGGTCAATCTTTTCCACGAGGGCCGCAGCAAGTTTGCCTGAAACAAATGGCATATCACACGCTACAATGAAATTCACATCATAATCAGAAGCTGATAAGCCGGCATGAAAGCCAGCAAGCGGCCCCTTGTCCTGATAGTGATCGGACACCATTTTCACGTCCAAGAACTGATAGGCTTCCTTATCATTGGTAACGAGAATAATATTTTCAAAATATACCTTTAGAGTATCGACCATTCTTTCTATGGTGGTTTTTTCATTTAATTTTAAGAGTGCCTTATTCGTACCCATTCTGCTAGATTTTCCACCTGATAAAATAATAGCCGCAGCCTTCATGTAAATGCACCTACTTAATTGGTTTGTTTAGTTTGTCTTTCGGAAGCTCCTATCAACTAGTGCACTTCATTTAACAGGCGCTTTCGCTTTTCTCATCCCCCACAGCTTGATAGCCATGCTCTTGGGCCACAAAATCAAGATGAATACTATTTAAATCCAGCAAAGCAGCTGATGGCTTGCTGAGATATTGTCTTGTATCGATCACTTTAATATATCCTGTACACTTGTCACAAACCTGGATTTGGGATGAAGCATCGCCCTCAATGGTCAAGAACTGAATCGTTTTATGGTCATCATTGCCACAGTGTGTGCATTCAATCCTTTTTGCGTTCCAATGAGCCAGGCAGCGCGGGCAGGTCATCACCTTTTTCCCTTCATCCTTAAGTACAGCAAGTCGTGCAGGCTCACCGCAAACTGGACAGCCAGCCCCAGGAACAGCGTGAGTAATTTCGTGCTGAATTTTCTCTGCCGTTAACTGCAGGTATGGTCGGAGTGCAGTTTCAGCAAGGAACTGCGGAATCCATTCTTCCAATTCATTTTCTTCAGCGAAATTTGTAAAATAAACACTGTTAAATGAAAAAGCTTCGTCAATCCAGCGAATGGCTGTTTCTTCGTTTAATAGACCGCTTACTCTCGCAAGTTTTGTTTCCCGGTCAGGGTTATTTTTGCTTAAAAGCTTATTTATCTCCTCTATCCACTGTTGGAATAGTGAAATTTCAAAATTAATAGACGCTAATGCCGCCGCAGGCACCCCTGCTGACATGGCTACTTTATCTAGGTTCGGTATAATTGATTCTGAATCAATACTCTCTTTCCAATTCGCTTGAAGTGCTATAATTTCCTTCTGTAAATTCTGATATTCTTTTGAAACAACGGATTTTTTCATTGTGCACCTCTTTTTAAATTTATAAAGCAATGGCTGTCTTATTACAGACAGCCATTTTGGTTATTAGTGATTCAATGGCTTACGCGCCTTTTTTCTTATTCTTGTTCGGACTAGTTGGCTTTTTTGGATTTCCATTTGCGTCAATATCAGGGAAGTTACCTTTTGCAACTTCTTCATCATACCAATCTGGATAGTGTTCTTTAGCCCACCAAGCAGGTACTTCTCCCGTGATAACACCTGAATATCCAGGTTTAGAGTTTTTGTGAATAACAGATAGATAAACATGTCCTACGACTACCGCTATTGCAAGGCCAAAACCAACATTGTGCAGTAAATATCCCCATTGGACTACAGCTCTAGGGAAAAATTGCGGGAACCACATTGGAAAGCCTGAACCGATAATTAAAATCGCCGTGACAATTTGGATGATTGAGTTAATCTTTTCACCAGCGTTAAAGAATGTTTGCCTTACGTGCTTAAAATTAAAACCGAATAGTTCCTTTACGAATTCAGTAAAGAACTCCAGGTCGCGCTTCTTCCAAGTAACAAGCTCCTTCATCCAAAGCTTAAAGCCTTTAAAATCAAAGATTACCCAGATAAGCGTTGGGGATATAAACGCTACTGCGAATATTCTGTGCAGCAACCGTGCACCTTCGGGACCGCCAAGTACCGGATATAACCAGTCAAAAAACTCTGTGTACATCGGCAAGGCTGTAATATAAAGTGCGAAGAAAGAAATAGCGTTAACAGCATGTGCCCAAACAAATGCCTTCGAAAAACGTCTTACTTTTACTGTCGACTTTTGAGGTTTACTCATGGTGTTCACCTCCGTCTTCGTTTTTACCGTTCTTTTTCTTACTTATAATCGTATTCGTAATGAAAGCTCCGACAACCGCCATTGTAGTTGCCCCAATCATCATCTTACCAATTGGCTGTGCATAGTCTTTCCAAATTACAGCAGATGTAGGTACTTTTGGATTTTCAGGTAATCCGTATACAGATGGTTTTTCAGCTAATACATAAACAGTATGTGTACCGCCTACACCTTGTGGATTATAAACCTGTGCATTTGGATAACGATCCTTAATTTCCTTTACACGCTTTTCAGCCTTCGCAACCATTTCAGCCTTGTCGCCGAACTCCATTGCACCTGTATGACAGGTTGTAACACATGCAGGCTGTAAGCCTTCCTCCAAACGGTCTGTACACATTGTACATTTATTTGCTTTACGGTATTTGTCGCCATTTTTATCAACGTATTCCTTAAGAGAAATCACTTCAAATGGACAGTTATTTACACAGTATCCGCAGCCAACGCACTTCTCATGGTCAATCACTACCGTACCAAACTCAGTGTAGCTGATAGCATTCTCTGGACATACCTTTTCGCAGGCAGCATCGGTACAGTGCATACAAGCGGAGTGACGGAATAGGTAATCCAGGCCGCCTTTAGAATTTTCATGCTCAATATATTGCAATACATTCCAAGTATCTGCAGTTGTTTTTGCATGTGATTGAGCACTGCCTAGGAAATCCTGCTGTTCTGCCGGAAGGTCATTCCAGTTTTTACAGGCAACCATACAAGCACGGCAACCATCACATTTGGTTACGTCGACAAATTTTACATATTCAGTAGCCATTGTTATGCCCTCCTTACGTCACAGAGGAATGCTTTGTACTCTGGAATGGTTGTATTGGCATCCCCGATATGAGGAGTCAGGCGGTTTGCTGTATCCCCAGTTGCGAATCCTTTATAACCAAAATGCCATGGCATTCCGATTTGGTGTACCTTTTTACCGTCGATGGTATGAGGTTTAAAACGTTTTGTCACCATTGCATAAGCGTTTACTTCACCACGGGCTGATGTGACAATGACTTTATCCTTATTTTTAATACCTTTTTCTTTTGCTAACTCTTCGCTCATTTCAATATACATATGAGGTACAAGTTCTGATAACCATTCCTGGTTACGAGTCATCGTTCCAGACTGCCAGTGTTCACTTACACGGTAAGTGGTAGCAACAATCGGGAAGTCTGCCTTGAAGCCGCGCTTGTTGAATTCACCTTCAAATAGTTGAATGGTTGGGTTAATTTCTTGGCTTGAGAATTTATTCTTAGTTGGACTTTCAAACGGCTCATAGTGTTCTGGGAATGGCCCATCATTTAAAGTTGGTGCATACAGTCCGCCCAAACCGTCATTCATCATGATGAATGGATCTTCAAAGCCTGGATCTCCAGGTTTTCTGACTGCTACGAAGTCCGGTACGTCCACCCCAGTCCATTTACCAAGTGCTGCATCATACCAAATAACTGCTTTGTCTTTGTTGTATGGTTTTCCACTTGGATCACAAGAAGCACGGTTGTAAAGAATACGGCGGTTCATCGGCCAAGCATATGACCAGTTTAGATATAAGCTCATGCCGGTATCTTTTTTGTCACGGTTTTTCGCGCGATTCTTTCCTTCTTCCGGATAGAATCCACAATAAATCCAGTTTCCGGAGCAGGTTGAACCGTCATCTTTCAAGTTACCAAAGCCTGCAATCAGTTTACCTGTATTCACGTCATAACCGTTGATTTCTTTACATACTAAGTCAATGTCAGGGTGATGTCCTTCACCATAATTCCAATATAATGCATTGATTGGAGCTGCAGATGGGCCAGCTTCATTTTTGTAAAGAGCCTTAATTCTTGTTGCAAGTTCATGGATGATTTCTAAGTCTGCTTTTGATTCACCCAGTGGCTTAATTGCCTGCCAGCGGTATTGCATCCAACGGGCACTGTTTGATACGCTGCCTTCTTTTTCATAAGAAGAACATGCAGGAAGAAGGAATACTTCTGTATTAACCTTAGAAGGATCGTTGCCAGCTTCTTTTTGCCAGAAAGCTGATGTTTCGGTTTCCCAAAGGTCAACTGCTACTAACCATTTCAAGTTGCCTAATGCTTCTTTCTCCTTACCAGCGTTTGGTCCGCCGACTACTGGATTTGTTCCAAATAGGAATGTTCCTTCTAGAGTACCTTCATACATTGCCTTGAAAAGGTTAATGTGTGAGTAGTTCTTGTTGCCTTTTGGCAGGTATTGATAACAGAATTCGTTATCTTTTGTTGCATTTGGTCCATACCATGCTTTTAACAAGCTGACGATGAATTTAGGCTTGTTGCTCCAATAACCTGTTTTAGGAGTCTCTTTTTCTAAGTGTCCTGCTAAAGTAGCATTTAAAGGATCTTTAGAAGTTGGAGCATTTAAGTAACCTGTTAAGTTACCATATAATAATCCAAAATCTGTTGAACCTTGGACGTTAGACTCTCCACGCATTGCTTGCAAACCGCCGCCAGGTATGCCTATGTTACCTAATAGAAGCTGTATGATTGCGAATGCACGTACGTTTTGTGTTCCAACTGTATGCTGGGTTGTTCCCATAGCGTATAAAATCGTTCCTGCCTTACCTACTTGACCAGTTGCACAGAACGCTTTATAAACTTTTAATAAATCTTCTTTTGGTGTTCCTGTAACACTTACTACTGTGTCAATATCGTAGCGTGAGTAATGCTTTTTCATTAATTGGAAAACAGATCTAGGATGTTCTAAAGTGAAGTCTTTAACTAGCTTTCCTTCAGCATCTTTCTCGAATGCCCACTGTGTTTTATCGTAAGAGCGCTTATCTTCCATATATCCAGAGAATAAGCCATCCTCGAATTTAAAGCTGTCTTTTACGATACCGCTTGCATTTGTATATTTAGCAACATACTCTTTGTGATAAAGATTATTTTCAAGCGCATATTTGATCATCCCGCCCATAAAAGCGATATCTGTACCAGAGCGTAATGGTGCATAAATATCTGACATTGACGATGTTCTTGTATAACGAGGGTCAACGCTCACAATCTTGCCGCCATTCTCTTTCGCTTTCGTTAACCATCTAAAACTGATTGGATGGTTTTCTGCAGGGTTCGCACCCATAATCAACGCACAATCTGTATACTGCAGATCATTCCAACTGTTAGTCATTGCTCCACGACCAAATGAAGGTGCCAGACCGGCAACCGTAGAACTATGTCATATTCGTGCCTGGTGCTCTAAATAGGTGACACCAAGCCCTCTCATCATTTTTGAAAGCAGGTAAGTCTCTTCGTTATCAAGAGCTGCTCCGCCGATGCTTGCTATCGCCTCGGTCTTATTTACTGTCATGCCGTCTTCTGAGACAACAAATGTTTTATCACGTGTTTCTTTTGTACGCTTGGCAATGGTTTCATACATCCATTCCCAGTCTTTTTCTACCCACTTATCACTGCCTGGTGCACGATAAAGCGGTTTCTTAAATCGTTTTTCAGAGGTATATAATTGTCTGATGGTTGTACCCTTGCTGCATAGTTTTCCTTCGTTAATTGGGTTATCCGGATCCCCTTCCGTATAAACCACTGTGTTGTCCTTTGTATGGACTAAAATTCCGCAACCAACGCCGCAAAAACAGCAAATGGTTGGCGTTACAGTTGATTTGGCAATTTTAAATTCTTTTGTTGCGGCTTGGGCTTTTTTTGTATCAAAGCCTAATTCAACAACAGCCAAAGTTGCCGCAGTAGCTCCTGACAATTTCAAAAATTGCCGGCGGTTTAAGTTGATTTCAACCATTTTTCTATCTCCTTCCCAGAATTGAATAGAACATCCCATGAAATGCGTAAGCGCCTTGCCCAGGGGCGACAGGCATAAGACGAGCCGGCTAGAAGGTTGTTTTTTAACCTTCTGGACGGATTGGCTTATGACCCGAGCCCCTAGGCGCTGAAGCTAGACACACTTTTTATCTAGTTTCTACCTTACTATTGATACCCCCCTTCAATGCATCTCGACAGCAGGTATTTCCACTAAATCATTTTCAACTCGGCCTGTTGAGGTATAAATATTCGCCATTTTCCCTCGTAAATAGCCAATTACCTCTATATTTAAGAACTTAGCCAGCTGAACAGCCTGCTTAGTGGCGGCTGTTCTTGATCCAATAACAGGAAAGCCAAATTTCGCTGCTTTGGAGAGCATTTCATATGAAACCCTTCCGGTTGTTAATAAAACTAACCGTTCAGGCTGCAAACCCATTCGTATGGTGTGGCCAATGATCTTATCGACTGCATTGTGCCGCCCAATGTCTTCGCGGACGATGATAGTGCCTGCTTCATCAACAATACAGGCTCCATGCATACCGCCGGTTTCAAGATAAAACGGTGAATTTTGAGCAAATTCACATCGTTTTTTTAATAGATAACTCAATTTATAGCTGTGTTCAGACGAAACCTTTTCAAAGTTTTTCACATCTGTCATCGAGAAAAAAGTAACCCCGCGGCCGCAGCCTGCAGTATAGTGCTTCTTCTTCGTAAACAACTCTTCTTCATTAAAGCCATTCAGAAGTTCAACATGAATGGTGCCCATTTCTTCATTTACCGTGATGGACCCAACATCACTCGATCCGTGAATAAATCCTTCAGAAAACAAATATCCATAGGCCCAATCCTCTAAATCATGTTTCGTTAGCTGAAATACAGCAATCTCATACCCATTTAAAACCAGAGTAATCGGATATTCATCAGGACATCCTTTGCGGTACATTGGTTTCCCTCCTTTCAGGAAATAACCATCTTGGCGTTTCAATTGTAAGGATGATGCCGAACCTTCTCAGCGACATTTATCACAACGAATACCAGATTGAAATGAATCCATTATTCTTTTAAATTTTTTTAATAATCTCGACGCCTTCATTTCAGGACTTTGTCAAATCTCAGACAATTTTGTGACAGATTATCGAATTCTTTCTAGTTAAATGGTTTTAATACTACGATAGAATGGTAAAGGTTTAATATGTAAGCGATTCCATTTAAAAAGTATATCTTTAGTACTATCGTACGATGAGTACTTTTTCCCTGAAGTAAGATTTATCACATATAACCATTTAATTAGGGTAAAAACAGTTATTTGTCATTTTTCTGACATAATCACTGTGTTTTGTAAAATTTCTACTATATTTTCAGGTTTGTTTTATAATAGGAATAGTGAAATTCACCAACTGTTAATAGGAGGAGTACATATGACTATCAAAAAGGTTATGACCATCGCAGGTTCAGATACGAGCGGGGGTGCTGGGATTCAAGCAGATATAAAAACATTCCAGGAGCTGGGTGTTTATGGGATGACCGCACTAACTACTATCGTTACAATGGATCCAAAGGACTGGCACCATAGTGTGTTTCCAATCTCTGTTGAGACATTAAAACCACAAATCGATACTGTCTTATCTGTAGGGATTGACGCAATGAAAACTGGTATGCTCGGGACAGTTGAGATCATTGAGTTAGTGGCTAAGGTTATTGATGAACACAAATTGGAGAAAGTTGTAATTGACCCTGTTATGGTGTGTAAGGGGGAAGATGAAGTATTGAATCCAGAAACAACTGATGCTATGCGTGAACTGTTATTACCGCGTGCATTGGTTGTGACACCTAACCTTTTCGAAGCAGGTCAATTAGCCCAAACGGGTCCGGTTAAAACGTTAGAACAGATGAAAGAAGCTGCTGTAAAAATACATGATTTAGGTGCAAAGTATGTTGTCATTAAAGGCGGCAGCAAGCTTTTAACAGAAGAAAAATCCCTAGACCTTTTATACGATGGCAAAAACTTTACCGTGTTTGAATCAGAGAAAGTGGAAACAAACTTTACACACGGCGCAGGCTGCACATTCTCATCAGCAATTACTGCAGAACTTGCGAAAGGAAGTTCTGTTGTAGAAGCGGTCGAAGTGGCAAAAGACTTCATCTCAGCTGCAATCAGCCAAGGATTCCGCTTAAATGAATTTGTCGGCCCAACTTGGCATGGTGCCTACCGCGGCGCAAAAACGGAATATTGTACAGATTGTTAATCATATAAAAACAGAGTCGGGCCTTGGGTTCGGCTCTTTTTTTAGGCAATGATTTCGCTTTTTCAATGTGATTTTAGTATGATAGTTACATTATTAAATAAACTTGTTTTTTGATTACATACCTTGCAATTGAGAAAGGAGATAGAATTATGGAACCGATTAAGGATTATCGCCAGGTTCAAGAAGCGATTAACGCATACGCGAACCAGGATGTATACATTCACCTGGAAACTACGAATGGTGCCTATGCTTCACATCACGATCAAACTTTCTTTTCAGCAGGTGCCTATATCCGCAACGCATTGGTTCGATACGAAATTGGGAAAATCACAGGAAGTGACCCCTATCGTGTTGGCTTAAAAATAAACCTTGGCTGGATTTATGCAGAAGGTCTCACTCATTTTGAAGTGGATGAGCAAAACCGTTTGCTGCTAGCCGGTCATGATAACAAAGGAAAACTCGCGGTAGCTCTTGAAATCAGTGCTACACCGTTTGAGTAAAGAAAGGAGCAGCCTTTATGGAAAAAGAACGTCATGTATTAGTCATCTTTCCACATCCGGATGACGAAGCTTTTGGAGTATCAGGCACCATTGCCACTCATGTACAAAATGGCACTCCGGTCACATATGCTTGTTTAACCTTGGGCGAGATGGGGCGTAACATGGGTAATCCGCCTTTTACCAATCGAGAAAACCTCCCGAAAATCCGAAGAGAAGAGCTTAAGGCTGCTGCCGCGGCATTAGGAATTCAGGATTTGCGGATGTTAGGGTACCGTGATAAAACGGTTGAGTTTGAAGATGATGAGAAACTTGCGAATGCGATATTGTCATTAATTAATGAGGTAAATCCATCATTGATTATTACTTTTTATCCAGGCTACTCCGTTCACCCTGACCATGACGCCACCGGTGCGGCGGTTGTCAGAGCCGTTGAAAAGCTTCCTGCCGCCGCAAGGCCTAAACTGCACTGTGTTGCTTTTTCTAACGATTGTGTGGAGAAGCTTGGTGAGGCCGACATTATCCATAATATTAGTGCTGTTGCCGATAAAAAGCTCGCTGCGATTCAAGCACATCGTTCTCAGACGGAGCAAATGTTTGGTGACGTGACAGAAAAGCTGAAAAACCAAGATCCGCAGATGATGGTCTGGATCAATAATGAACGGTTTTGGACGTATAAATTCAAATAATTCTATGTTTATAAAACCCGATATTAGGCGGAAATCACTGAGACGGTCCTCATGAGGCGTCCATGAAGCCCAAACTTAATTATAAAACCTCAAAACGGGTCTCATTACGCGTTCATGAAGCCCCAATTCAATAGAAAATCTGAAATCGGTCCTCATAACGTAAAAAACCCTCCGCCACTGGCGAAGGGTTTTTTCAATAGGCAGTATTCATCAGTGCACAAAGCCGGCACATATCAAGGATGATAATTTTCCTCGATTTCATTTCAATGATTCCCTCTTTTTTCAATTTCGAAAACACCCGGCTTACACTTTCCCTCGTGGTCCCTACGATTGTGGCAAATTCCTGAATCGTCAAAGGAATTTCAATGTTCCATCTCGAGCTGGAGGTATTAAATTTATTCCCCAGCCGCTCTAACGTCTTTACTGTCTTCGCATAAACATCTAATAACGCCAAATCTCTTAAGGTTGAGGTCATCTCGCGCAGCGAATCACTCATATATTGAATCATTTGTACTGCAAGCTCGGGATATTCATGAAGCCCCTTCTCTAATTCAAACTTATCTAAATAGAAGAGCTGACCGTCTTGGAGCATGGTGGCAGTCGCTGGATACAACTCTGAGGTTTTTGAAAATAAACAAGCCTCTGCAAACACATCACCCTTTTGCTTCATACAAACAATGATCTCATTACCACTTTCATCTTGCTTCGTCAGTTTGACGGCCCCTGTTTGGATAAAAAATACCCCTTTGGCAACATCATTCTCACAAATAACCTGTACTCCTTTTTTAACGGTTAACAGTTGAATTCGTTTGGCGATAAGACGAATCGATTTTGCAGATAAATCCTTAAAAATAACAATTTTCCGCAGAAAGTCCTCCATTTTCAACTCTCTCACTCTTCCTAATGGCTGTTCTTCTAACGCATGTACGGGATTCATTTTGCCCCTCCTCTCCTTACAACCTTGTTACTTCCCATTGTAGTAAAAATAATCACAACTCGTAGTGATTATCTTCACAAAACGTTCAATTTTTAAAACACTTACATATCAATACCCTTCACAAAACGTTCAAACTTACACAAAAAACAGTGAGGTTAATCACAAAATTAAGCTTTAAATCCATTTAGGATGAAATTGTTGAATAGACAGAAGGAGGGGGAAGTATGAAGAAGGCAATTATTAGCTTTGCCATCAGCTTAGTAATTGGTTTTGGCCTTGGATACTTAGTGTTTGGTGTCGTTATGGGGGATTCCGATAAACAGCCTCAAGTTGCTCAAACAGAACCAACCGAAGAAACAAGTGGAACGGAAGACCAAAAGGATGAAGCAAATACTGAAACAGCAACGGTAGATGCCAATAACATTCTTAACAGCAAGGGCTGTCTCGGCTGCCACGCTGTCGATAAACTCGGTTTAAAAGGCGGGGCTACGGGTCCTGATCTTTCAAAAGCCTTTACTGAAGTTGAAGGAAAGCATGGCAAGCCAATTGATGAATTCTTAAAAGAACCAACGTCAGCAGTTATGTCGAGCGTAATTGGCGGCAGCCCATTAACAGATGAGGAACGCACACAAATATTAGATATGTTGAAACAAGCATCTGAAAAATAAAAAGGTGGTGGAATAGATGAAGAAATGGGTTCCAATTGCTTCTGGATTACTAGCAGGTTTTGTAGCAGCAACGATTTCCTTTGCTGATTTTTCAAAGAGTACAAACACTCAAGTTGCTTCAAGCAGTACGAAAAGTGACGCAGAAAAGGTTTATGTTCCGTTCGGTGAAAAAGATGATTACTACTTATTTGCGTCAGGCGGCCACTCTGGCCAAATGTTTATCTATGGTGTTCCATCCATGCGTCATATCCGTACAGTACCAGTATTCTCACAAGACTCTGCAACTGGATATGGATTTGACGAGCATTCTAAAAAGATGATGGGCGGCTACACTTGGGGCGACCTTCATCACCCTGCATTCTCAGAAACAAAAGGTGACTACGACGGTAAATACATGTTTGCCACAGATGTCGGAAACAGCCGTGCAGCAGCCATGGATTTAAAAACATTTACGGTAAAAGACATTATTAACGTACCAAATACAAGCGGCCCACACTGTGCGGCGTTCGTTACCGAAAATACAGAGTACATGTTCCTGCCAACACGTTTCGCGGTTCCAATTGGCTCTGAATACAAGCCTTTAGATGAATACAGCCAGCAGTACCGCGGTGTAATGTCGGCCGTAACGTTTGATGAAACACAAGAAAAATTAAACATTGCCTACCAAGTTGCCCTTCCACCATGGTCTTACGACTTATCAGATGCTGGTAAGAAGAGTTCAGCAGATTGGGCAGTTATGACCACGTACAACACTGAAGAAGCAACTACTAATCTAGAAATTAACGCCTCACAGGCTGACCGTGACTTCATTGTTCTTTTTAACTGGAAAGAGCTAGAGAAAATGGTCGCAGACGGACAGTATGATGAAGTTACCGGCCAGAAAATGATTTTCCCTGAAAAGCATAAAGGCGGTATTTACCTTGTTCCTGTTGCGAAATCACCACATGGTGTCGACGTAACGCCAGATGGTAAACACTTTATCGCTTCAGGTAAGCTTGCACCGGCGATGACCGTATTCTCTTTTGAAAAAGCATTTGAAGCCATTGAAAAACAAGATTTCGCTGGCGAACGTAACGGTATTCCGATTATCAACTACGACTCTATTATGGAAAGAGAAGTTAATCCTGAAAACGCACTTGGACCGCTTCACACTCAGTTTGATGATAAAGGTATGGCCTACACCACGATGTTCATTTCTTCGGAAATCGTGAAATGGGATCCAAAAACAGGCGAAACATTAGACCGCGTACCTGTTCAATATTCACCAGGGCACTCTGTAGCAGCTGAAGGCGACACGGTTTCACCTGATGGAAAGTGGCTGATTGCATTGAACAAAATTGCAAAAGACAGCTATTTATCCGTTGGACCTTCACATCCTGAGTCTATGCAGCTAATTGATATCAGCGGCAAGATGAAAGTGATTCAATCTTCACCTGTAAACCCTGAGCCGCACTATGCTCAAATTATTAAAGCAGATAAGATTAAGACCATTGAAGTGTATGAGAAGGATGAAAGCAATAAGCTTGCGACTTATAAGCAAGAAGACGCAAAAATTGTCCGCAATGGAAATGAAGTTCATGTCTACGGTATCGCCATGCGCTCGAAGTTTATCTTTGACGCAAAGGCAAAACGCCCTGATGTGATTGAAGTTAATCAAGGAGATAAGGTGTTTATCCACTTAACCAATACGGATTTTGATGAGGATATTACCCATGGATTTGCCATCAACAGCTATAACTTAAACATTGAAGTTCAGCCTGGCCAAACAAATACACTCGAATTTACTGCAGACAAAGCAGGAACCTTCCCGCTATATTGTACGAACTTCTGCTCTGCACTGCACCAAGAAATGACCGGCTACTTCCTTGTGAAACCTAAGAACTAAAATGGATGGTAAGGGTATCAATTGTTTCAATTGGTACCCTTCTCCGTTTAGAAAGGACTTGTTTTACATGAAAGCAAAAAGATTATCTCTCCTTTCATCGATACTGATTGCCCTTGCTGCCGTTCTTGTCGGACTTTCATTACTCTTTCCTTGGTGGCAGATGATTTTCTTTGCTCCACAGTATCCAGAAGGATTAAATATTATCGTTTATCCTAATAAACTTGAGGGCGAAATTGATATTGTTAATGGCCTGAACCACTACATTGGAATGGAAAACTTCAGCGAAGAAAATTTCCCAGAACTAGCATACTTGTCATATTTGGTAATTGGTTTAGCAATAATCACACTGTTAACAGCCATTCTAAGAAAAAAATCAATGTTATATGGATTGATCGGTTTATTTATCATTGGCGGCAGTCTCGGTGTGTGGGACCTTTCAAGTGCGCTTCGTAAATTTGGCACCAACTTAAGCCCAACTGCACCGATTAAAATAGACCCTTTTGTTCCACCGCTATTAGGGCATAATACAGTTGCAAACTTTGTCACTGAAAGTATTCTTGGGTACGGTGCATATTGCCTTATTGCTGCATTTCTATTATTACTGATTCCGTTATGGAAGGACCGAACAAGATGAAAAAACTACTGCTCTTTCTATTCATTTTCTCTATCACTATTCTTGTATATCCTGAGAAAAATAGTGCTGCCGAAAACTTGCAAGCCATGATCGACAGCTTAGAAGAAGGAGCAGTACTCCAACTTGAAAATAAAACATATGAGGGCAATATTGTCATTAATAAATCATTGACTCTAGTTGGCACTATTAACACGGTGATAAAGGGAGATGGAACGGGAAATGTCATTTCCATTAAAGCACCTAACGTGACGATCAGAGAGCTTAGCGTCACAAATAGCAGCATGGACCGTAATTCTGCTGAGGAGTATGCGGGGATTAAGATTCATACCAACGGGAATATAGTTGAGAACGTTAAGATTTCCGATTCCTTTCACGGAATTTATTTAAGTCAGGCACATGAAAATAAAATTAATCATGTTGAGATTAAAGGTAAGGGCAAGGGAGAAATTGCCGCACAGGGTAATGGAATTCATATCTATTACTCCAATCATAACCTGTTAACACATAACACCATAGAAGGCACACGTGATGGCATGTTTTTTGACTACGGCAACAAAAATGAAAGCTATCAAAATAAGATTAGTCATACACGGTACGGCCTGCATTACATGTACTCCGACGAGAATATTTTTAAGAATAATACCTTTACGATGAATACGGGCGGCGCTGCGGTCATGAATTCGAACCACTTAGTTTTAGAAGATAACCAATTTATCGTAAACTATGGCAACCAATCTTTCGGATTACTGCTGCTGCAAGCCAATGATAATCAAATTAAAAACAATACGTTCTACATGAACCAAAGAGGCATTTACATCGATCAGGCCACTCGAAACAATATGGAAGGCAATAAAATCTCCCAAAACCAGATCGGGATTGAACTTTGGGCAAGTTCCAATGAACAAATTTTTTCTAAAAACCTAATTACTGAAAATACAATTCCCGCTGTTACCATCGGTGGAACTGGTGAAAACAACTTCTGGAGTCATAATGGCAAAGGAAACGATTGGGGAAGAGCTTTCCCGCTCACCGATTTAAACCAAGATCGCATTGGGGACTTTCCTATAACGTATCACTCTTCTTTATATCTGCTGTTAGAAGAACAAGAATTATCTTATTTATTTTTAAAAAGTCCTGCACTGCCTATCTTTGAAAAAATGAATGCAGTCTTGATGGACGAAAAGATTATGTTTTATGACCCTCACCCGCTGGCCGCTGCTAAAGGCAATAACCATTTGGTGTTAATAGCGGCTTTAGTGCTGGCCGCAGTGTTAATTTTACTAAAAGGGAGACATTTACTATGCATTACATTTGGAAGGAATGGAAGGAAAACATAAGAGGAAAAGGCTTATGGCTCGCTTTAAGCATTATCGTTCTGATTTCAATTAGTATCTTGTTTCGTTCCACTGCCCTTTCATTTGATAAAGGCTTCTATGTGCTCTTGATTAACTTGTTTGATACCATTATTTACTTTATTCCAATCCTCTGTTTATTTATCGGAGCCTTTTCGATTTTTCAAGAAAAGGAACAAAAGACGCTAATCATGCTGCTGACTAAGAAAGACAGCTATGCGAGTTTTTTACTGCGAAAGAGCCTAGGACTCTATACCGTTGTCCTTGTTCCCATCTTAGTCTGGTTTTTTCTCTATTTATTATTGCTTAAGTTTAACTTCCAGCTTGATATGAAGGCATATTTTATCTTTATTTTAGCCATTGTGACCCTGTCGCTCGTGTTCCTGCAAATGGGAGCAGCCATCGGAAGCTTTAGCCGTTCCAGAATGCAGATTATTGGGTATACCATATTTATCTGGTTTTACTTTTTCTTCTTGCATGACTTTCTTTTACTATCACTATTGCCTGACGTTACCTATGTAAATGTAAAAGTATTTTCAGCCGGCTACTTCTTAAATCCATTGCAATCTGTACGAATGTTCCTTGAAACAGGCATGGGTGTTTACTCCTTCGGTCACATGTCAAGGCTTCTCCAAGCCTTCATGTGGACAAAGCCTGTATTCTTTTTAATCGGAAATCTAGTATTTTGGTTCATCACTTCTATTGCAGCAGGTATTATTTTCCACCGTAAGGAGGGCTTTGAATGATTACGGTATCTGGTTTAAATCAATCCTTCGGGAAAAAATTGATTCTGGATTCGGTTAATATTGCAATTCAAAAACATGAAGTTTGCGCCTTGGTTGGCCGCAATGGCGCTGGAAAGTCGACTTTTATTAACAGTCTTCTTGGACTGCTTCCTGTAAAACAGGGCTCGATTTCGATTAATGGCGTTCCAGTTACGAAGAAAAATCATGAGTGGAAAAAAGCCATTGCCTATCTGCCAGAGAAATTTATGCTTTATCCCATGCTGACGGGTCTTGAGAATATTACCTTCTTTGCGGAGGCTGTTGATAAGAGTATTGATCAGGAACGGATGGAGAATGTTCTTCGGTCGGTAAGTTTATGGGATGACCGCGATGTGCAAGTGAAAAAATATTCAAAAGGGATGCTCCAGCGGCTTGGATTAGCGATCACTCTCTATCAGGATTCCAGTATCCTAATTCTTGATGAGCCGACAAGCGGAATTGACCCAATGGGACGAAAGGAAATATTAGAAGTGTTAAAATCGCTTCGTGATAAAACCATCCTTCTTTCCTCCCATCACCTTGATGAAATCAAACAGGTTTGTACACATGTCGCGTATTTAAATAATGGAAAAATGGAGAAATACAGTGTGGAGGAATTCTTACAATCACATAATCTTGGAGGGATAGAATCATGAAAAAAGCGATGAGGTTGACCGCAGTGCTGTTGCTGACACTGCTTGCAGGCTGTAATGGAGACCCTGAATATAATATTGAAATTACAAAGCCAATTTATCAGCAGCCTGATAAGGAAATGCCTATGGAAATTCAAGTAAAGGAGAAGGACGAGGCCGTAACTGGGCTTGATGCTTCGGCAGAATTCTCCATGGCCAATATGGACCACGGAATGACCAAGGTGGAATTAACGGAAGGGGAAGATGGAATTTATTCCGGTAATGTCGAGCTTCCTATGCCTGGCAAATATGAAATACTCTTCATCCTGGAAAAGGATGGGGAAAAGATTGAAAAGGTCATCAGTTATGAGGTAGAAAAACCAGAAGGTGTGGCATCAATTAACGGAGAATGGATTACGTATGAAGATGTAAACTTTTATAAGTTTATCAATTATCTCCAGCTTGCGATCAATCGTGAATCAGACCAAAAGCGATACACCGGCGATCAACTGAAAGAAGCATTAACTTATTGGGAGTCACAAGAAAAGCTGGTTGAAGACCAAAATCAATTATTAACCCAAATCATCCGCCTTCGCTCGATGGCGATGCTCGCTGAAGAAAAAGGGCACAAAGCAACCGAAGCGGAAGTAGAATCAGAACTCAACAAAGTCCGGGCCCAATACGACCAATTCCAATCAGCAAAAGCGATGATCAATGAATATGGTGAAGAAAAATTCTGGGAAACCGAAAAACAACAATACCAACTCATCGTCCTATCCCAAAAAGTACAAAAAGACATGATTGAAAAAGTAAAAAAAGAAAACCCAGAAATGAGCCAGCAAGAAATCAACTTCCAAGCCCAAAAACAATACGAAGAACTCCTAGTCTCACAGGTTAACTCATTGAAAATAGAGATACTATAACGATGGCAACGGTGACAACAACGGTGACAGGCACCATTTATGCAAAATTCGCTGTTTATGCAGCGCTTTTTGTATAAATGGTGCTTTTTTTAGGTTTCGGGTGTGTTGATGATTTTTATGGTTTTGAAGCCGAGGTTGATTTTGTAGTTTAGGTTCCAGTTTGCACCTTGGATTTCGATTTCGTTTTCTTGGATGGTGAATCTGAGCATGACGTCATTGTCTTCGTCGATGATGACGTAGGAGTTTTTGTTTGTAAAGATTTGATAGGTTGGATGGGCGATCAGTGTCCATCCATATAGTAATTTATTGCTTTTTGTCGTCATAATTACACCAGCCTTTACCCATTCAGATTGGTTAGCAGCACTCTGTACAATTTGTCATCCTTTTCATCAGGATTTCCTCTGCCGTCTGTATTGTTGCTGACAAAATAGAGGTATTCCCCCTCCACAAACACATCACGTATTCTTCCTAATCCTGTAATAATCGGCCTTGTCGTATTTTTTTCTACATCAAATTCCCGAACGGCATTGCCTCTTAATGCTGCAACATATAGCTTCCCATTAGCGGCGGCCATTCCTGATGGGGCCCAAGTTTCGTTGCCTGACTGGAACAATGGCGTCTCCATTCCGGCTTTTTCTTCATTTCCTTGTATTACCGGCCAGCCATAATTTGCCCCTGGCTTAATTACATTGAGCTCATCGCGGGCAGATTGACCATGCTCCGTCGCATATAACGCATCACCCATCCACACTAACCCCTGAGGATTCCGATGTCCATAGCTGTAAACATAGGAATTTTCAAAGGGATTATCCTCTGGAATACTGCCATCTAAATTCATTCTTAAAATCTTTCCGTTCAAGGACCGTTTATCCTGCGAAAGCTCCGGAGCAGTGGCATCACCAGTGGTGATGTACAGCTTCCTATCCGGACCAATCTTCAAACGGCCTCCATGATGGTAAGCGGCACTAGGAATCCCGTCAAGGAGAGTCCTTTTCTTCCGTCCATTTATTTCCCGCCAGCTGCAAGACAACAACCCTATTAAACTGTTCCTGTCCGGTCTCATACGTATAATAAGCAAATGCCTTTTGATTGGCTGGAAACTCCGGATCTAGGACAAAGCCAAGCAGCCCGGCTTCCGCTGCTTTCGCGAGCGGTTTTTTCAACTCCACTTGCTGCCGTTCCATTTTTCCATTATCAATTTTCACGATACTTCCTGTTCGTTCACTCAAATAAAAAGTCTCATTAACCTTATTAATCGACCATGGGACACTTAGTGTATCAGCAACAACTTCAAACTCTGGCTGCAGGACAACTGCTTCATCCTCAGGCTGGTCTTTCGGCTGCAGCCTTTCTTTTTCAAATAGAGAACAACCTGATAGCAATAGGACGATTGATAATAAAATGGAATACACTTTGACCATCCATCTCTTCCTTCCCTATAAAACTTCAAGGATTGCCTTAGCCACGCCATGCCCGTCATTTGTTGCAGTAATCACATCACAAAGAGATTTAATTTCATAATCGGCATTTCCCATTGCCACTGCTCTTCCGGCCCTTTCGAGCATGGAAATGTCATTAAAACTATCACCCATTGCCATCGTTTCGGAAATATGAATTCCTTTTGATTTAACAAACGTTTCTAAGGCAATTCCTTTTTGAGCATTTCGATTCGTTATTTCTAGATTGTTATGTCCCGAACTGGACACTGCCAACTCTGTTAATTCTTTTAATTCGTCTTCGGCAGCTTCACGTCTTTCTGCATCCATTGCAAATCCAAAGAGCTTGTAAATTTGATGCGTTTCATCATTAAATAAAAGGTCATAACTTTCAACCTGGTGGACTAAGCCATGACGAGTGCGCTCACCTGCTCGCTTCACAACATCTTCTGGGTCCACTTCAGGATTGGCACTAACTACAATATCAACCAGAATTTCGACTGCCTTATCAGGGTCTAACGAGTATGTACCTTTGTTTGTATATACTTCAAAATAAATATCCTTTTCCATAAGCTTTTCCGCAGCTTTTTTGGCTACATGCTTTTCTATCGGTACAGCAGACAGTATTTCTCCTTCTTTTGTGCGAACTTCCGCACCGTTCACACAGATTGCTGGACAATGGATACCCGCCTCATCGAGTACAAATCGTATCTCCTGATAAGATCTCCCCGATGCGATAACAACTTCTACCCCCTGTGACTGGGCTTTTAGAATGGCTTCTTTATTTTCCTGACTAACTTGTTGGTACGAATTTAATAAGGTTCCATCCATATCTGATGCAATACACTTAATCATGCTGTTCACCTATTTCTATTTTTTGTTACTGCCATCTTATCAGATATCCATATGCATTTTCACCATTTTGCTCACGAAAGATACTTACTGCCTTCCCTTATACTTAATGGAGCAAGCTTATTTTCTTCGATAAACGCCTTAACAGATAAAGGGTTTGTTTTGGAGTATTCCCGTAACGCCCAGCCAATCGCTTTTTGGATGAAAAATTCTTGACTATCCGCATTCTTAACGATGTAATCATAGAGAAGGTCCTCATTGGTTTGCTGTTTAAATTTTAATTGAAAAAGAATCGCAGTTCTCCGCAGCCATATATTCTCATCGACCGCCCAGATATCTATCGTTTCTTTAATAACTTCAGGATACTTCCGTGCGAGCTCTCCAACTAATGGGGCAATTGAATCAACACTATCCCACCATGATTTGGTTGTAATTAGCCTTTCAAGAAATGACACCACATCTTTAGGCAATTTCTTCGCGAATTTCCCTATATATGTAATAGCTGTATAGTGATATTCTCTTTCTTCCTTTTCCCAAAGACCAGTTACGAGGTCTTTGTCAAACGGCCCATTCAAGATCCCTGTCTCTTTGAAAAATGTTTTTTCCAGTTCTTTACGGAGCGGCGACTTAATTCCTAAAAAGGGAAAATGATCTTTCATATACTTTTTCATTGGTTCTGCGTTTTCTTCATTACTGTGTTCTTCAAATAAAAGTGTTAGTTTTTCAATTTCATTTTTCAAGATATATCACCTCTAAAAAAATCACTATATTTCTATTTTTGCTCTCCTACTAATTCTATAACCACCGCAGAACACCTTTATGAAAATGCATAAAGAATGATGCAAATGCCAAACTATATTGTACCAGTAGACGAAAGGAGAGGATTATATGACGAAGAAGGTTAATAAAGGCAGTAAAAATCAAAATTCTCCACGTGCAGGTCATGCTGAAGCTGAGTTCGCAAGTGAATTTGTCAGCGGAGATAACAGCAAAGGAAATAAGCGAAATAAAAGTCAGCAAAGCAAAACAAACCCTCATGAATAAAAAAGAGTCGGCTTACCACTGAGGGAGGCCGACTCTTTTTCGTTCTATTGAGGAGTAGAAATAGCTGCAGGAGAAGTGCGTATGTCTTTATTTTCGTTATTATTGAACTGGTTTTGTAACTCAATATTGGCTCTGTCTGCTTCAGATTGTGCCTGAATGGGAGCATGCACCTCTCCATCTTCCAATTGCTTGTTGATTTTAATATTGGCCTCTACGGCTGCATTTTCTGCATTCTGGTTATCTTTCAAGTCAAATAGCTCCTTCAATGTAAAATGTTTGGACATTGCTATTATCTTCCCCAACCCGCTACATAAATAACACGTAAAAAACTGCCCCACGGGACAGTTTTAATTTTCTACTGAGAGCTCACAATTGTGTCATGCTCTAATTCTCTAATTTCCTCTGCAATTCTTTCCTGAATATGTTCGACAACGGCAAAATCCATTGCTGGAACATAGATTGCTTCAAGCTGATCATGAAGTTCCTTCGCTCTTGCTAGATAAGAGATCGCTTCCTTCATTTTATTTTTGTAGCTTTCTGCAATCGGTTTAATTTTATCTTCATAGGTTTCGTCTGTACCCGGAGTAATCAGCTTTTCATACATATCAATGATTTCATCACTGGCACGGCTTGGAAAATACTCGTGTGGAGCCGTACTGTCAAAGATGGCGATGCCAAGCTCTCTAAAAATCACCATATCCAAGCTGTTGGGATCAAATCCACAGTGATATACCTCTACATCAATTCCTCTTTCTTCTGCAGCTGCCGCGAGCTTTTTCAGCATGGTTGATTTTCCGGAGCCAGGGCGTCCCTTTATAAAGTAACGCTTTTCGATGTCCTCCGTTAAATTAGGAACAAAGTCAACTGCCCCTTTTGGTGTTGCCGCCCCTAAAAATCGGTGTCGGACATCTGATTGCTTATTTATTTTTAACTTACCAAAAAAGGATTGTATTAATGTATTGGTCAGTTGATCTGCCTTTTCAAAATCCATGTTATCGATATAAATTTTTTCCCAATCATCATGAATATCTAAAGCCTGCTTAAAGGTAGAATACGCTAAATTAAAGGATGCACTGATTTGATTGGTTAACCGCTGAATGTTCTTTTTCTCACCAGCAAGTGCTTTTGCGTCCCACGCTTCTCCCAGATTAATATACTGTTCTATCGCACCTGGAGCCTTCGGTTCAATGACATGCGGAGCCGTTCCATCCACGATACCCACCTTTAAAGCACGTATGATCATGCCATCAATCGAACTATTATCTGACGAGCAATGCAAGAACTCGATATCATATCCCTTTTCAACCCATTCATTGCCTAAGTTTTTCATTAACGAAGATTTCCCTGTTCCAGGGCCGCCTTTTAGAATATAAATGCGTTCCAGCCCTTGTAAATTTGAATCATACAGGTTATGAAATCCCCTAGCTGTATTCCCGCCTGCATAGTAATTTTTTATCTTTCCTGCCACACCGAACACTCTCCTTTACGTGACATAGCAAAGTTTCATTTGTCTAGCTGCAGCGCCTAGGAAAAAAGCAATTCATTTTTTCCCTAAGCAAGGCGCTTTCGCTTTTCATTTCACCTTATCATATGCACTCTTTGTTTATAGGTGAATGCCTACATCACGATTTTCTAACATCAGGAGTTTCAGCCTTTGTCAGGTCTACTAACATTTTAGGATCTATTACGATTTGGACACCTATTTTTCCAGCACTGACAACTATATTTTCAAGCTCTAAACAGCTCTCATCAATAAATGTTTTATAATCCTTTTTCATCCCAATCGGGGAGCAGCCGCCGCGGATATATCCGGTCCATTTTAGAATATCTTTAACCGGAATCATCTCCACATTCTTTTCCCCAGCGGCCTTTGCTGCCTTTTTTAAATCTAATTCTGCTTCTACTGGTATGACAAACACATAAATATTTTTACTTGCACCTTGAGCAACCAAGGTTTTATATACTTCACGGGCATCTCTGCCTATCTTCGCTGCTACAGAAACTCCATCTATTTTTCCATCCTGATTATCATATGTTAATACCTCATAAGCCATCTTTCTCGCCTCAAGTATCCGGATGGCGTTTGTCTTGACCTTAGCCATATTCCTCATCCTTAATTGTTTTTACAATGATTATAACAATTTTTACCTGAAAATATAAAAAAAGGATATGAACCGCTATTGGTTCATACCCTTATTAATGATTTACGAGCATCTAAATGATCGAATTCTTCTCAAGTCCGTTCCATAATATACCCAGCGGAACCCTCTCCAGCGATATCCGGCAACTGAGTCTCTGCCAACAAATGTTGGATAAAACCAGAAACTGCTGCCATTGTTCAGCCAAACATAGGTAAAGCGGTAGAGACAGCCTCTAATCGCACCTGGATCAACAGCGAATAAGGAAGCTGATTCTTGCGGCGTGTACGATGGTGGTGGTGTAGATGGAGCTCCTCCTTGTTGTTGTCCTCCGCCAAACGGTGGAAACCCTTGCTGTCCCCCGCCAAATGGAGGGAATCCTTGCTGTCCTCCACCGAAGGGAGGGGGCTGGAAGCCAGGCTGCTGCCCTCCGCCAAATCGAGCGTCCTGCTCTAAAATTGGATACATTTCATACTGATTGGGATAACCATAATAATACAAGACATATTCCTCCTTTATGTGTGTTCCCTTTAATCTATGAAAAAAAGTTTAATTGGGTTAAAAGAGGAAGACTTTAGTAATACTTTATTTTTGAACCATGCCTGATAATAACGTGTAAGAGCACGGCATAATCATCCTTTTTGTATTACCTGGCTTCCACGGAATCTCCACATTGTTGTCACCCGTTTGTCACTCTATTAATCCATCATTATAGTAAAATAAAAGTAGTTAGAAAATAATTACAGCAATGGATATTGGCAAGAATTTATCTGGTTTATAACTTTGCCACGTTTCAATCAAGAATTACATGTGAAATTATTCACAATGACTAATATAAACATTATTAACTTAAAAAGGGTGGCTTATATGAAATACGATTTAGTCCTTTTACACGCACCAAGTGTATATGACTTTCGAAAAAATTCCCTGCTTGCAGGTCCGATCAGCGATGTAGTACCGTCATCACCAGTGTTTGAAATGTATCCGATTGGGCTGACAAGTATTGCTGACTATTTGGAACGGTTCGGACTTCGCGTAAAAATCATCAACATCGCCAACCGGATGCTAATGAGTGAAAAATTTGATGTTGAAAAAAAGCTAAAAAAAATCAAAACACGGGCTTTCGGTATTGACCTTCATTGGCTGCCGCATGCACATGGCAGTATTGAACTCGCTAAAATTGTTAAAAAGCTTCATCCTGATACTCCGATGATTTTTGGAGGTTTATCTGCTACCTATTATCATAGAGAGTTAATTAAATATCCATGTATTGATTTCGTTATACGCGGTGACTCCACGGAAAAGCTTATGCTTTTGTTAATGAATAAATTGGAGCTTGGAAATAATCACTATGCTGATATACCAAATCTAACCTGGAAAAAAGGCAGTGAAATTGGCTATAACCCGATTACTTATGTACCAAGGGATTTAGATGATATTGATGTACCCGGCTATCGTTACACCGTCCGTTCTGTCTTCAAATATCGTAACTTTCTCGATCCGCTGCCATACAATGGCTGGCTGCAATATCCCAATACAGCATTACTGACAGCTAGAGGCTGTTCGCAAAACTGCCTTATCTGCGGCGGCTCAAAAGATGCCTATGATCAAAACTGCGGAAGAAGTTCTCTCGCATTACGCTCACCAGAAAAACTTGTTGAAGACATCCAATTTATTTCACGGTTCAGCCGTGCACCAATCTTTATCCTGCATGATCTTCGCCAGGGCGGACGTGAATATGTAAAAGAATTCTTCAGCCGACTTAAAGCACTTAATCTCAAAAATGAAATCGTGTTTGAACTATTCCAATATGCGGGTGAAGAATTCTTCCAATTGATGAATGAAAGCTGTTCAAAATACAGCATTGAAATTACGCTTGAAACTCATGATGAAAAAATTAGACGTTATAATGGGAAGTTCAACTGTACGAACCCTAAAGTAATCGAAACCCTGAATTTCGCATTAAAACATGGTGCAAAGAAGATTGACTTGTTCTTTATGACTGGTATTCCAAGTCAAACATATCAAAGTGCAATCGAAAATATTGATTTTTGTGAAGAAATTCATCTTGCGTGCAATCAGGATCCTAGACTATTCTACTTTGTCGCACCGCTTGCACCATTCCTTGACCCTGCTAGCCCAGCCTTTGAAAATCCAGAGCTTCACGGCTTTAAAAAGTTCTGTCATACCCTTGAGGACCACCGCAAGGCGATAACCCAGCCTTCATGGAAGCATATGCTCAGCTATGAAACAACACAAATGACACGCGATGATATCGTCCAATCAACTTACGATTCTGCACAAAAATTAAACGAATTTAAATTAAAGTACGGTCTAATTAATCAAGCCGGCTACGAAGAAATTAAAGGCAAGATTGAGAAATCACAAGCCTATATTGAAAAAATAGATTATGTTCTTTCCCTTCCGGAAGCTGAACAGCAAGTGGAATTAGCAAAAATTCAAAAAGAAATAGAAGAATTAAATAAATACAGTATTTGTGGTAAGAATGAGCTAAAATGGGAGGTTCAAAAGAATTACGCGAACTTCTTCTCTCTTGCATTAGTTGGTTTGGAGCAGCTTTATGAGGAATATGTAATGAAATTCAAACATGCTCTGCAGCCGAAGCTTCGCCACCAATTCAAACTAGAAACACAGCATCAGAAAGTGAAAATATAGACAAAAAAAGACGTGTAATCACACGTCTTTTTAATGTCCTCCAAGGTAGGCCATTCTTATTTGGTCGCTTTGATTTAATTCGTCTGAAGAACCTGAAATGACAATCTTTCCAGTCTCAATCACATAGGCGCGGTCCGCAATCGATAATGCCATATTCGCATTCTGCTCGACCAATAAAATGGTCGTACCAGTCTTGTTAATTTCTTCAATGATTCTAAAGATTGTTTTAACTAAAAGGGGAGCAAGTCCCATAGAAGGTTCGTCTAATAGCAAAAGCTTCGGACGTGCCATCAAGGCTCTGCCCATTGCAAGCATTTGCTGCTCGCCGCCTGATAATGTACCGGACAGCTGCTTACGCCGCTCTAGAAGACGAGGGAATAAGTTGTAGACTTTCTCAAAGTCCTCTTTAATTCCTTGTTTATCTTTTCGCAAATAAGCCCCTAATTCAAGGTTTTCCTCGACAGACATATTAGCAAATACACGACGCCCCTCAGGAACATGGGAAAGTCCTTGTTTCACAATCGCTTGAGCTACCTTGCCTGAAATGGATTGACCCTCAAACAAAATGCTGCCGTTCTTAGGCTTTAGCAATCCGGAAATCGTTTTTAACAGCGTACTTTTTCCGGCTCCATTCGCTCCAATCAAGGTAACGATTTCCCCTTCATTAATATCAAGAGAAACACCCTTTAAGGCATGAATATTACCATAGTATACATTGATATCCTCAATTTTCAGCATTATGAAACCTCCTCTCCAAGATACGCCTCGATGACTTTTGGATTATTTCTGATTTGCGCAGGAGTCCCTTCTGCAATAAGCTGGCCATGGTCAAGCACATAAATTCGCTCACATACACCCATGACAAGGAGCATGTCATGTTCAATCAATAGAATAGTAAGCTCAAATTTATTACGAATTAAGGCAATTAAATTCATTAGTTCTTCTGTTTCCTGCGGGTTCATACCGGCTGCAGGTTCATCCAAAAGCAATAGTTTTGGATTTGCTGCCAGCGCCCTGGCAATCTCTAAACGCCGCTGCTGACCGTACGGCAGATTCTTTGCCTTTTCATGCAAGACAGTATCTAAATTAAAGATTTTCAAAAACTCTATCGCCTTTTCCTCCATATACTTTTCCTCTGAAAAGTGCTTAGGAAGGCGGAGGATTGAACTCATAATCGAATGCTTTGCAAGAGAGTGATAGGCTACCTTTACATTATCAAGTACAGACAATTCATTAAACAAACGAATGTTTTGAAAGGTTCTGCTGATTCCCTTTTTCGTAATCTTGTAGGGTGCTAATCCATTCAATTTATCGCCATCTAACTCAATGCTGCCTTCAGTTGGTACATATACACCCGTTAACAAATTGAAGAATGTTGTTTTTCCAGCGCCGTTCGGTCCTATCAAACCGACTAATTCACCTTGTTTTAATTCAAGGTTCACATCTGAAACGGCCTTTAATCCGCCAAAACGGATGCCTGCATTATTTACCTTAAGCAACGGTGTTTTTACTGCCATCGTTGACTCCTCCTTTTGCAGACTTTCCAAACTTAAAGAATGAAGTTAATTCTCTTGTTCCCATAATGCCTTGTGGACGGTAAAGCATCATAATGATTAGTACTAAGCTATAAATAATCATCCGCAGTTCCGGATAGCTTTGCAGGAAGGTAGAAACAATCGTTAAAAGTACCGCTGCCAGTACTGCACCAGACATACTGCCTAATCCGCCAAGAACTACAAAGATTAAGATATCAAAAGATTTTAAGAAACCGAAGTTTGTCGGCTGGATAATGAAAAAGTTGTGTGCATATAAGGCACCTGCAACACCGGCAAAAAATGCTCCGATGGCGAATGCAATAACCTTATAATACGTTGTGTTAATGCCCATAGCGTCAGCTGCAATTTCATTTTCCCTTACAGAAATACATGCTCGTCCATGGGTTGAATTTGTAAAGTTCCTGATGACAAGAAGTGTTAAGAGGATACTTCCAAACAGCCATGGCCAAGTAGTAAGCTGCGTTACGGTCATCCCGCTTGCTCCGCCGACATATTCAATATTTAAAAAGACAATCCGGACAATTTCACCAAACCCAAGTGTGGCGATTGCCAGGTAATCTCCTTTTAGCCGAAGTGTAGGAATACCAATAATTAAGCCTGCAATCGCAGCTGCAACTCCTCCCGCCAACAGCCCAAGCGCGAAAGGAAGCTCTAATTTCATTGTGATAATGGCAGAGGCATATGCGCCTACTGCGAGGAAGCCTGCATGTCCAATGGAAAACTGTCCGGTAATTCCAATAATCAGATGTAAGCTCGCAGCAAGAATAATGTTGATTCCAATAAAATAAAGTGTGTTTACGTAAAAGAAGTTAATTATTTCTCCGGTAATTAAAAATTGCATGACAACACCAAAAACAATGGCTAAAACGATTGATGACCAAAAACCTTTCGCTGATTTGAGAATATTCATCGCTATAGCCCCCTTACACTTTTTCCCGTACATTTTTACCGAATAAACCGGCTGGACGGAAAATCAAAATTAAGATCAGTACAACAAATGCTACGCCATCTCGCCATAACGAGAAGCCAGCAGCACTTACAAGCGACTCAATGACACCCAATAACAAGCCGCCAACCATTGCGCCTGGAATGATTCCGATACCGCCGAGTACGGCCGCAACGAAGGCCTTAAGACCTGGAATAATCCCCATTAATGGTTCAATTTTTGTATAGTACATTCCAAATGCAACACCCGCCGCACCTGCTAACGCAGATCCAATCGCAAAAGTGGCAGAAATGGTATTGTTAACGTTAATTCCCATCAATCTTGCAGCTTCCATATCATGAGAAACTGCACGCATTGCTTTTCCAATTTTGGTTTTATGAACGATAAACTGCAATAAGATCATTAATACTACAGAAGTGCCTAAGATTAACAGTGACTGACTGCTCACTTTTACTCCAAGGAAGTCGATGCTTGTTGCCGGAATAAGATTGCTAGGATAAGCCTCTGGCTGAGCACCGCGTACATAAATAACCCCATATTCAATTAACAGGGATACTCCAATTGCCGTAATAAGAGCCGCAATCCTAGTCGCATTACGCAAAGGTTTATAGGCGATTCTTTCAATTAGAACCCCTAAGATGGCACAAGTTGCCATGGATATAAGAAGGGAAGGGAAAAATCCTAAATCTAATATTGTAATGGAATAGAAACCAATAAATGCACCGACCATGAAGACGTCACCATGGGCAAAGTTAATTAATTTTACAATTCCGTAGACCATTGTATAACCAAGGGCAATCAACGCATAAATACTGCCTAATGACACCCCGTTAACCAGCTGTTGTAAAAATTCCATGTCTTGACCCTCCTAAAATTAGGAAACTATTATCTAAATGGGAATAGGGAGGCAATATGGCTCCCTATTCTTTTTGACCACTATAAAATTTGTTCAGCTAGAGCGCCAAGGCGCTTCCACTTTTGTTTTTATTCTGGATCTACCTTTGTATTAAATTCTTGCTTTCCGCCTTTGTATTCAAGAATTACTGCAGATTTAACTGGATCATGGTTTTTATCAAGTTTCATTGTTCCAGATACTAATTGAAGACCATCTGTTTCCTCAAGTGCCTTTTGGATTTTCTCAGGGTCAGCACTTCCTGCACGCTTAATTGCATCAGCAAGGAAATACAGGGAGTCATAGCCTAATGCATTAAAGGCATCAGGAGATTTACCATCATATTTTGCTTCAAATGCTTTTACGAAATCTTGTACTTTCGGATCAGAGTCACCAGAAGAATAGTGGTTTGTGATAAACGTATTGTTTAACGGATCAGCCCCAGCAATTTCTACTAGTTTAGGAGAATCCCAGCCATCGCCGCCCATGAAAGGAGCTTCAATACCAAGAGCACGAGCCTGTTTGATAATTAAGCCTACTTCCTCGTAATACCCAGGAAGGAAAATAAAATCAGGTTTGGCAGATTTAATATTTGTTAAGATCGCATTAAAGTCTGTATCCTTAGCAACATAAGCTTCTTCCTTAACGATTTTTCCGCCATTTGCTTCAAATGCTTCTGTGAATGCTGCTGCAAGCCCTTTTGCATAGTCGCTTGAGCTGTCAATGATGATCGCTGCATTTTTCACCTTAAGGTCTTTAGCAGCAAAGTTAGCTGCCACAGTTCCTTGGAAAGGATCGATGAAGCAAGTACGGAATACGAAGTCACTTAGCACGCCGTCTTTATTTGTAATCGTTGGATTTGTTCCAGTTGGTGTCAATAACGGAATTTTATTTTTTTGAGCGATTTGTACTTGTGCCAATGTATTTGTACTTGTAGCCGCACCGATAATAGCAGCTACCTTATCTTGGCTGATCAGCTTCGTAGTACCGCTTGTTGCCTCGGCCGCATCTGATTTATTATCGAATGTCACCAGTTCCAGTTTCTTTCCGTCAATACCTTCTTTATTGATCTCTTCCAATGCCAGTTTGATACCTTCTTCGATGGACTGGCCATAAGAAGCTACCCCGCCTGAAAGTTCAAGGTTTGCGCCAATTTTGATGGTTTCTCCATCCTTTTCACCGCTCGTACTTGATGAGTTACAGCCTGCCAATACGCCTGCCGCCATCATGAACGACATGAAAATACCTGCTAGTTTTTTCTTCCTCACTGTCTATACCCCCTATTTTTGAATAGTCCTTTACCCGTTGTTTCTCTTGAGATGTTTAAAAAAAGATAATATTCTGAAAACATTGTACAAAATAAATTCCTGTTCGTCTAGTAGAATCTGCGTTATTTTAATATAATTCTGAAAAATCTGTATTCCTATTATTGTCATAGGTTTAAATAGATGAAGTAAGCGCTCTCTTGCTCTAAAGGACTAAAATCATACTGTGTTAAAAAACAAAAGAGAGATTCCCTAATAGAAATCTCTCTTATTTAAACATTATACTAATACTTTATTTTTTGTTTCTTTTCCTAGAAAAATAACGGCAAAGGCAGCAATTAAAACGGAGATACAAAAAATTGTAAAGATAGTGCCAATCGATGTTTCTTGTGCTACCAAATATCCTACCAATAATGGTCCCAGCACCCCGCCTAACCTTCCAAATGCCGCTGCTGAGCCTGACCCAGTTCCGCGGATAATCGTAGGATATTGTTCAGGAGTATAGGCGTATAATCCGCCCCATGCACCGAGATTAAAGAAGGATAAAAGAATCCCCGACGTAATTAACAAGGCCGTCGACTCTGCATTTCCAAACAGAAAAGCACTGACCGCCGTTCCAACTAAATAGACAGCTAAAACAAATTTCCGGCCAAATCTTTCAATACACCAGGCAGCTGTAAAATAACCAGGCAGCTGTGCAAGCGTCATGATCAACACATACCCAAAGCTTTTAATGAGACTAAAACCTTTCATTACCATCACACTTGGAAGCCATAAAAACATTCCATAGTAAGAAAAAACAACACAGAACCAAACAATCCATAGCATAGTGGTTCTGCGGCGATATTCATTAGTCCATAGGTTCGCGATACTTTGGAAAGCAGAAATCTTCTCTTTATCTTTAATCGCTTCAAATCTAGGAGAGTCCGGCAACCCAACTCGTAAATATAAGGCATACAGTGCAGGTGTCGCACTAATTAGCAGAGCTGTCTGCCAGCCGAATTTCGGAATGATAAAATAAGAAATGACGGCCGCAATCAGCCAGCCTGCAGCCCAAAAGCTTTCAAGCAGCACAACAATTTGCCCGCGTTTTTCTGCCGGGACGCTTTCCGAAACAAGTGTCGAGGCAACAGGAAGCTCACCGCCAAGTCCCATTCCAATAAAAAATCTTAATATAAGAAAAATGGTAATGGACGTGGCAAATGCAGAGATTCCACTTCCAATTGAGAATAGTAATAAAGTAATGATAAATACATTTTTACGTCCAATTCTGTCTGCCATTAATCCAAAAATTAATGCCCCGGCAGCCATTCCAATCGATTGAACACTGCCAATCCAGCCCATTTGTTTGGCCGTTAACTCCCACTCCACACTTAGTGCCGCAATAATAAACGAAAGCATCCCAACGTCCATTGCGTCAAACATCCATCCTGTACCAGAAACCCAGAGCAATCTCCGGTTAGAAATTTCTTTTTTCATAATCAACCCCCTTGATGACTGCCATTAGTGACATTATTCCCTAATGAATCACCATTATTTAATCTGCCGCGATTTCTACATTTTTAAATTGATTGAAAAACATATGATAGTATCTGCCTTGCGTATCCATGAGTTCCCCGTGGCTTCCTTGTTCTACAATCTTTCCATTTTCGATAACCATAATTCTATCTGCATCACGAATGGTGTTTAAACGGTGGGCAATTATAAAACTTGTTCTGCCCTCCATTAAAGAAAGCAGTGCCTCCTGAATATGAAGCTCAGTTCGGGTATCAATGCTGCTTGTCGCTTCATCTAGTATCAATACTGCCGGCTTTGCGAGAATTACCCTGGCGATGGCAATCAACTGGCGCTGCCCTTGACTTAAGTTTCCGCCATTCTCTGACAGGATTGTCTCATATTGACCAGGCAGACGTTTTATAAAAGCATCCGCATTGGCCATCTTAGCCGCATTAATGACTTCCTCATCTCTTGCGTCAGGCTTGCCATACTTAATATTCTCCTTTATCGTCCCAGAAAACAAGTACGTATCCTGCAAAACAAAACCGAAACAGCTTCTTAAGCTATCACGGGTATATTCACGAATATCACGGCCATCCAGCAATATCCCTCCCTCTGTAACATCATAAAACCTTGTCAGCAAATTAACGATGGTTGTTTTTCCCGCTCCAGTCGGCCCAACCAGAGCCGTACTGCTGCCAATATCACTTTCAAAGCTAACATTTTTTATAATTGGCACATCGCCGCGGTAGCCGAAGCTTACATTTTCAAACACAACATGCCCCTTTGGCTTGTCCAGCACCACCGCGTCCTGTAAATCCTCTGGTTCCTCCTGCTCGTCGAGAATTTCAAATACGCGCTCAGCACCGGCTACACCTGACTGTAGCATATTAAAAATTTGTGCAAGGTCATTCAGCGGCCGGACAAACTGGCGGGAGTAGGTAATAAAGCTGGCAATGGCACCTACAGTGATCATATTTTCGACAGCAAGGAATCCCCCTGTTACAGCAACAATGGCAAAGCCTAAATTATTTATTACGTTCATGATTGGCATAAGAAAGCCGGACCAAATTTGCGCCTTAAGGCCGACCTCACGTAATTTCTGATTGACCTCTTCAAACTCATCTATCACTTTTTCTTCATGATTAAAAGCCTTCACTACTTCAATGCCTGAAATCGTTTCTTCTATTTGTCCATTTAGTTTTCCCAGCTGAATTTGCTGATCTTTAAACAGTACACTGGTTCTTTTTGCAATCGTCTTCGTTAACAGAAAAACAAGCGGAACGGTTACCAGGCTCGCCACCGTTAAAATCGGGCTTAGGATTAGCATCATTATGAATGACCCGCCGATAACAATAACACCTGACATTAGCTGTGTCGTCGATTGTGAAATCGTACTGCTGACATTATCGATATCATTTGAAAGCCTGCTCATTAATTCGCCATGTGTCCGTTTGTCAAAAAAAGCAACTGGCAGCTTTTGCAGCTTTTTAAAAAGCGCATTCCGTAAACGTTTGACGATTCGCTGCGAAACACCGGCCATTATCCAGCCCTGCAGAAACGTCAACACCGCATCTAGTATAAAAGCTGCTATTAGAATCAACACCATGATTTCAAGAAAATTAAAATCTACTTGTGTTTCCAGGCTTATGGCATCAACGGCTTTCCCAATTAAAAACGGTGAGAGCAGTGATAATGCAGAACTCAATAAGATGAACGAAAACACAATACTGAGCATTTTTCGTTCATTGCCAAAATAATGCCATAGTCTCCTAATTGTTTCTCTAAAATTCTTCGGTTTTACAACCGGTGCACCCCGGCGCTGGCCTCCAAAGCCGCCAGGTCTTCCCGGGATTGACAGGGGAGGAGGAGTTTTACTTGGTCGATCTTGAGTTTTCGACATTAGAATGCCACCTCCTTGCCCACTTGAGATTGATAAATTTCCTGGTAGACTCTGCAGTCTCTTAATAATTCCTCGTGTTTTCCAATTCCAACAATCTCACCGTGGTCCATAACAACAATTTTATCTGCATCGATTATTGAAGTAATCCGCTGGGCAATGAGAAGGCATGTAAGACTTTTTGCATATTTTTTTAAACCCGCTTTAATTCTTGACTCCGTGGTGACGTCAACCGCACTGGTACTATCATCTAATATTAAAATTTCAGGATTTTTAATTAAGGCCCTTGCAATCGAAAGCCGCTGCTTTTGACCGCCTGAAAAGTTGACTCCGCCTTGCCCTATTCTTGTTTGATAGCCTTCGGGGGACGCACTGATAAATTCATGAGCGCCGGCAATCTCCGCCGCCTTCATAATTTCATCCATTGACGCATCTTCTTTTCCCCATTTAATATTTTCCTCTACACTTCCGGTAAAAAGAATCGTTTTTTGTGGAACAAATGCAATTTTTTTGCGCAGTTCTTTAGGATTAACACGGTGTATCTCCTCATCATCCACCTTGATACTTCCGGTACTGACATCATAAAAACGGGGAATTAAGCCAACAAGAGTACTTTTACCAGAGCCTGTCGAGCCAATGATTCCGACAGTCTCACCTGGTGAGATTGATAGGTTAATATTTTTTAAAACAGGTTCACCGCTTGTTCCTTCATAAGAAAAAGAGACATTGTTAAACTCGATTCTTCCTTTTTCAACTCGAGAAGAGGCCGTTTCATCCACCCAGGTTAGGTCATCTTCCTGAGAAAAAACCTCACTTATTCTAACCGCGGAAGTTTTCGCACGAACAAACATATTAAAAACCATCGAGATCATCATTAATGAAAAAAGAATTTGCGTCATGTAATTAATGAAAGCAATAATATGGCCAACTTGAACATTGCCATTTGTCACCCCGTAACCGCCAATCCAAAGGACTGCGACAATGCCTAGGTTTACTGTCAGCATAATCGCTGGGCTAAATACAGCCATTAACCTTGTGGCAGAAATCGATTGTTTTTTAAACTCTTCATTTGTCTTATCAAACTTGTCCACTTCAACATCAAAACGATTGAACGCTTTCACCACACGGACACCGGATAAGTATTCACGCATTACACCATTTACACGGTCCAGCGCTTTTTGAACCTTTGAGAACATCGGGAACCCAAGTCTTAGGTTCAGTATAATAAATAGCGCAACAATTGGGACAACGACAACTAATACGACGGATAGATGAAGGTTTAACCGAGTCGCCATGATTAAGCCGCCGATTGCAAGAAGCGGAGATTTAACAAAAATACGCATTAACCCATTGGCAAAAACCTGTACCTGTGTTACATCATTGGTCAGCCTTGTGATTAACGACGCGCGTTCAAAACGGTCTATATTTTTGAATGACAGCGTTTGGATTTTTTTATATAAGTCCGACCGTAACTCTGCTCCAAAACTTTGCGAGACAATGCTTGCAAGTATACTTCTTGTGGAGGCAGCAATCGCGCCAAAAAATGTAATCAGCAGCATGAACCCGCCCATTTTTAAGACGTAGTTTAAATCTCTGCCTGCGACACCGACATCGATTATTTTTGCCATGATCGTCGGCATTAACAAATCACTTATCGCCTCAAAAGTTAAGAATAACACTGCTAAGCTAAAAGACTTCCAATATTTCTTTATGTATTTTGCTAAAAACCCCATGAATCTTCACCTCGAGGAAATCTTTGGATAAAGCTATTATAGCAAAAAAAAATATGAGTTCTATGATAAGAACTCATACTTTTATTTAATCTTCCAGCGGGCGAAACTCATGAACCCAAACACGCATTTGCGGAAGCCACGGCATCCCAGGATGATAGGCAAGAATGGATTGTTTATATTCTTCGACCGTAGGGTAGCCCTCGCGGCGAGCGTCATCATCCGTTAATTCACCTAAGCTTTGTGAATATACTCGTTCAACAACAAATTGACGTCCTTCGAGCGTCATAATTTCTCCTGGATCAGCATATCTTCCATTTCTTCGTGTAGCAGTTTTTTCTCCTGCAAGCACTTTTTTAACATCGCTTTCCATTGTTACTAAACGTTCGATGGAGCAAGTTTTTGGCGGCAGTGTAGTGTTTTCATTTTGGCTCATAGTGTTATCCTCCTTTTTCCAATTGCACTTTCACTATTTTAACACTATCGGCGCGTTATTAAAAACGTTTACACATTCAAATCTCTTTTTTTATAAAATACAAATGTTATGACTGTAAGTACTGCAATTAAGACACCTGATAACAGCACAAAGATGAACTCAAATCCGCCGCCGAACATAACATTTTTTGCCTCGAAATATTTAAATGGGGTGAGGTATTGTAGTATTTCAATGTTTTCATTCAAGTCAATGGCCACCGATAACAGATACGTAAGCAAAAGAACGCCGGTGGCTAAGGAAGCCGCTGTTTTAGACTTCCTTTTTACCGCAGCAAGGGAGCTGCCGATGACCAAAAATATGAGCTGCAAAATAAACATACCCGCCATTGTAATGGCAATATCATCCGTAAACACTTCACCATTACTATATTTACCAACCACAACTATTGAAGAAACGAATGTAATGATATTCAGAATTACGATATTTACGAATGCCGCAGCCAATTTTGCAGTTATAATCCTATTCCTCGATACAGGTTTTACAAATAAAAACTCTGTGGTTTTATCCCGCTCTTCTTTTGAAATAATCGTTGCTCCAAGCATCGCTGCATGAATCGTTCCCATTAATAACAAATAAATGAACAATAATCCGTAATAACCACTTGCTGTAGAGATATCAAAGTCACCTATTCCTAACACAGCAAGCAATGATTTTGGCATTCCTGCCAGCATTTCATTCATCGGCTGTCCAGAAGAAGAAAGACTCTCATATTTCACCATCCCTGACGCTACCATCAGAAAGATCCCAATACTCCAAAATATAAGGGATTTTCTATGTGACTTCATTTCTTTTATAAAAATATTCATCCTTCCAGCACCCTCCTTCGGGCAGGTTTTATACCGTATGGATATCCTTTTTATTATAAATAAAATAACTGATTCCGATTGCGAAAATAATGAAACCAGCGCCAGTCATTAAAAAGGAAGCTTCATAGTTAGCATGTTCCATGATATATGCTGTGTCAAAGTATTTAAACGGGGAAATATAACGTTTTGCTTCATCACCGGAAGTCGAGCTGAGCATCCCCAAAAAGTAAAAGGCAAACACCGTTGCCAGTGACACCGTTAACACCGACTTTATCTTTTGAAAAATAACCGAAACGATTATGCCTAGTCCTAAAAAAATTAATTGTGTAAATAAGAGTGTCAATGAAAGCTGGAGGAAAACGCCAACATCAAATGCTTCCTTTGCTACCTGATAGGCAAGCAGAGTGGCTGCTGCTATATAAAAAATATTTGTCACGATGATGGAAATAAGTGCAGCCAATAGTTTGTTCGTCAATATAGCAGTACGTGTAACAGGTTTTGTTAATAAGAAGTCAGCTGTTTTTTCCCTGACCTCTTTGCTGACAATACCCGTACCCAGGTTCATTGCTTGGATCGCGCCGCAAAGAGTGACAAAAGACAGTCCATAGCAATAGAATCCAAGAATCGAAAAGAAATTGTCCAGATTAATCCCGAATGCCTCCCTTAACGCAGCTGGATACCCCTCAAGCAGCTTCCTAAACTCCTCCGTATCCTTTGTAAAAGAAGGATAAAATGACATAAACAGTGCTGCAACCATGATTAACGATATCGTCCAAATAATAGTGGATTTCCGATAAGCCCTTAATTCATGCAACAATATATTCATCGTTTATTAGGCCTCCTTTTCATAATAATGCATAAAAATCTCCTCAAGGTCTGGCTCTTCAATCCATAGATTTGTAATTTCGACGTCAGCAATTTTCCTCATAACCTCGTTAATATTACCTTTAAACAAAAAGCTTGTAAGGTTACCCTTTACCTCTAACTTATTCACTCCTGATAGGTTAAAGTAATTAGGCTCGATGGCAGATTTAGTTTCTACTTTGAATTTTTTATAGGTATTTTCTTTCAATGTACTAATCTTTTCAACGGTAACAATCTTGCCTTCTTTAATAATTGCAACCCGATTACATAAGCGCTGAACTTCCGTTAAAATATGCGATGAAAATAGGATTGTAGAACCTTTTCGATTCTCTTCCTCAAGCAGTTCGAAGAATTTTTGCTGCATAAGAGGGTCCAATCCGCTAGTAGGTTCATCCAGGATAATCAGTTTCGGCTCATGCAGCAGCCCCTGAACAATCCCGACCTTCTTTTTATTTCCCAGCGAAAGGTCATCGATTTTTTTTGTGAGATCTAAATCCATAATCTCAGCCAACTCTTTTATTCTCTTACTGCAATCCTTTTTATAAAAACTAGCTGAATACTTTAATAGATCCTTCACCTTCATGTTGTCATAGTAAAATACCTCAGATGGTAAATAGCCAATTTCTTTTTTGATTTCTGGGGCAAACTTGATGGAGTCTTTTCCAAAAATAGTTGCACTGCCGCTGGTAGGATAGATGAGAGAAAGGAGTGTACGAATCGTGGTTGATTTCCCGGCACCGTTCGGACCAATAAAACCAAAAATCTCGCCTTCCTCAACGTTAAAGCTGATATCGCTGATTCCTCTTGCCGCACCGTACACCTTTGTTAGATTCTTAATCTCAATCACATTCATTGTCAATACCCCCTATTTATAAAAGCATTTAATGAAAATCTCAAAATACTCTTCCGCTTCGTGAAACACCTTTTCATAATCAATCTTGTGACCAGGGATCATTTTCGCTTTCTGAAGCTCCTCGTCACTCATTTTTTCAAACGTCCAGGATATAATTTTGAGGATTTTCTGGACATCAACGTCATCTCTAAATTTTGATAGGTCAATCCCGTCATAAATAATCCCAGTATTAACAGCATTTAGTTCCTGCTTCTTTTTATCAAATTCGTCTTTTATTTCCGGTGAATCTTGCATAAATGCTTCTTGGATAAACGTTAAGATTTCTGGATATTTCGTTTGGAGGTCCATTTTAATGTGTACAGCCTGACGAATTCGTTTGAAAAAATCACGTTCGGTCAGGTCTACCTTTTTATAAAATTCATCTGCAACAAGGTTGTAGCAGTAATCAAATAGAAAGAAAAACAACTGTTTCTTGTTTTGAAAATAATGAAAAAGCAGCCCCTTTGAAATTCCAGCTTCCTTTACGATTTCATTCGTTGAGGCATTATCATATCCCTTCTGGGCGAATTCCTTGATTGCTGCATTTATTATGCGGTCCTGTTTCTCTGAATCCAGGCTTAAAAATTTCGAAAACATCTAGTCTGGCCCCTTTCGATTAGTCGTTGACCACATCAGTCAATTATAGTTTACTCCCGTTGACTCACCTGGTCAATATTAGACAAGTTATATTTTTTACAAAATTATGAAGTTTATATATTTAGGGGCGACGTTGTGCTAGGATACATGTGGAGGTGAAAAATGAAAGAACGTTCTGACTCATTAACGTTAAAAGGATTGATCGCTGCCCAAAGCAGGCTTTCCTATGCGCATCCAACTGCGTCTGTTCTAGCTTCAAAACAATCAATCATTGAGGCGGGGATTGGCGGTGAGGAGCAAGTAGCAGAGGTCCTTGGGAGATACCAGTTTCCATTCAAAAACACCATTTACCACGATTTATCACTTTCTTCGGACACTTACTTTCAAATTGACCACTTATTGAAAACACCCCATAACGGTGTCGTTTTAGAAACCAAAAATTTAGCAGGCAGCTTGGAATTCAGGGATAACCCGCCACAGCTGATTCAAAAGCGGGATGACGGCCAAATTAAGTATTATGAAAGTCCAGTCGTTCAATTGGAGCGCAATATTGAGCTTTTTTCGTCATGGTTATCGCAACGAAATATTGATTTGCCGCTTTATGGTGCCATCGTATTAGCCTACCCGAAGCAACATGTAGAAATCCCCCCTGCCAATACGAAGATACTATTTCCAAATTTAGTCCCGCCGTTTATCAAAAGCCTTTCCCAGCAAGGAAAGGGTCTGAATACACCCACTTTTAACTGGCTGTCATCTGAATTATTGCGATGTCATCAAACCTACATTCCGAAACCTGTTTGTGAATCTTATCAAATTCCTGTAGGTGATATTCTACAAGGAGTGCGGTGTGACTCATGCGGGAAGCTTGGGATGATTAAAGTTCCTAGGACCTGGCATTGTCGATTTTGCGGGGTGAATAATCATCTGGCACATCAGAAGGCATTGATTGAATGGTTTTTGGTGGTGAAGAGGACGATTACTAATCGGGAGTGTCGGGAGTTTTTGCAAGTTAATGATAAATTCACTGCAAATCGAATATTGCAAAGTATGAATTTTAAAAGTCGAGGAACCTATCGGGATCGGACCTATTTTATGGACTTAAGGACTATCATCCGCAACTAATCTCGGCTATCCGCAACTAATTTCGGTTATCCGCAACTAATCTTTGGCTATCCGCAACTATTCTACAGCTATCCGCAACTAATCTCAGCTATCTAAACCAAAGATACCTAATTTCAGGATCCCTAAATTCCAATTTCCTCCCACCCCCACCAACATGCTATTATTAAGTGGTAAATATTGAAAGGGGAGTGCTGCAAAAGTGAAAAACGAGATTATTGAAAGGTTTACTTCCTATGTTAAGGTAGATACACAGTCGAATGAGAGCAATGAAAGTTGTCCTTCTACACCTGGACAGCTTACGTTGGCGAATATGCTGGTGGAGGAGTTAAAGTCCATTGGCATGCAAGAGGTAACCATTGATGAGAATGGGTATGTGATGGCGACCCTGCCGTCCAATAGTGATAAGGATGTGCCCACTATCGGCTTCTTAGCCCACGTTGATACTGCAACCGATTTCACGGGCAAAAATGTGAACCCGCAAATCATTGAAAACTACGACGGGAATGATATCCCTCTTAACCCAAACGTTATTATGACGACAAAGGATTTCCCAAGCCTTCCGAGCTATAAAGGACACACGCTGATTACCACGGATGGTACGACACTGCTGGGTGCAGATAACAAGGCGGGGATCGCTGAAATCATGACCGCAATGTCTTACCTGATTCAACATCCAGAAATAAAACACGGTAAGGTCCGCGTTGCGTTCACGCCTGATGAGGAAATTGGCAGAGGACCGCATAAATTTGACGTAAGTGCCTTCAATGCCAAGTATGCTTACACCGTCGATGGCGGTCCGCTTGGAGAGCTGGAGTACGAAAGCTTTAATGCTGCGGCTGCTAAAATTACAATCAAAGGCACCAACATTCATCCGGGATCTGCGAAAGACAAAATGGTAAATTCAATGAAGATTGCCATGGAATTACATAGCCAGCTGCCAGCTCTGGAGGCACCTGAACACACTGAGGGTTATGAAGGTTTCTACCACCTGATCTCCTTCAACGGCGATGTCGAGCAAACGAAGATGTACTATATTATCCGCGATCATGACAAGGAAATTTTCGCAGCCAGAAAAAATAAAATCGAAAACATTGTTAACTCTCTCAATGAAAATTATGGCAAAGATACTATCCTTCTAGAGTTAAAAGACCAATATTACAATATGGGTGAAAAAATCAAACCGGTTATGGAAATCGTTGATATTGCCCAAGAGGCGATGGAGAGTTTAGATATTAAACCGCTCATTAAGCCAATCCGCGGCGGTACGGATGGCTCGCAGCTTTCATACATGGGACTGCCAACCCCGAATATTTTTACAGGCGGGGAAAACTTCCACGGTAAATATGAATTTATTTCTGTTGATAACATGATTAAAGCAACAAACACTGTCATCGAAATCACGAAACTTTTTGAACAAAAAGCATAGAATAAAAGCCCAACCTTAATGAACTGCCCCCCGTCAAGTAGACAGTGGAAATAATAAAAATGATTTAGGCGGCTTTAGCTCTATATTCAATAGGGCTAAGGCCGTTTAGTCGTTTTTGATATCTATCGTGATTATAAAAATGTATGTATTCATTTATCGCTAAAGTTAGTTCTTCAAATGTATTATACTTACGCCTATAATACTTCTCACATTTAAGTGTTCCCCAAAAGGATTCCATTGGTCCGTTATCAATACATCTGCCCACTCGGGACATACTTTGCTTCATCTTTACTGCATCTATTCTTCGTTTAAAACCTTTCGAGGTATATTGAAATCCACGATCACTATGGATAAGAGGGCGTTCTCCATTCAAAAGTGCTGTAGCTTGGTCAAGTGTCTTGAATACAAGTTTATTATTATTGGAATGCCCGAGGACATAGCTAACAATCGATCCATCGTATAAATCACGAATGGCGCTTAAATAAGCCTTCTTTGCCCCATATTTAAGTTCAGTGACATCCGTAACCCATTTTTCATTAGGCTTTTCTGCTGTAAAATCGCGATTTAGTACATTTTCTGCCACATGCTGAGGGGTAGAACTTTTGTATGAATATTTCTTCTTTATCCGAATAACCGAGCGTAAATTTCCGATTCCCATTAATCGATAGATTCTTTTATGATTGATGTCCTCTTCAAATTTCCGATTCATATGTAACGTCATTTGTCGATAACCAAAAGTTCCATCTACTTTCTCTTGAAGAGCTTTCATTTCTTCTATAATCTTTCTATTCTGGAGTTCTCGATCTGTAGGTATGCGATTAAGCCATTTATAGTAAGCAGCGCGTGAAATACCGGCTATTTCACAAAGTAAAAGAATGCTCAAATTCTCTTCCTGATGAAGCTCCTGAATAGCAATGTACTTATCTTCAAATCGGACTTGGCTTATTTTCGCCTCCTTTCGATCTCCTCTAACTTTTTTAAGAATAAATTCTCCGCACGTAACCGCTCATTTTCTCGTTCTAACTTTTTCATTTGAAGCTGCATTTTCTCTTCTGAGGTCAGCTCTACTTCTTCTTTCTTCCTTCCTCTTTTATCTTTGAGTGCTTCTTCTCCGCCATCTTCATATTTCTTAACCCACTGGTACACTTGTTGATAAGAGACATTATGGGTCTCAGATGTTACTTGATAATCTTTTCCGTTCCCTAGACAATCAAGTACTATTTGAATCCTTTCATCCCAAGTAGTTTTTCTCCCTTTAGTCATAGAGCTCGTCCTTTCTTTTGACGTATCCTTTAATTCTCTATGACTATTATACTTCTTTATCCAACAACGAAGGGTGGAAGTACTAGGAATTTCATACTTTCTAGTTACCTCCCGAATGGAGTATTCGCCGCTAAGATAGTCCTTTACTGCGTCCTGCTTAAGTTCCTTTGAAAACCTCCTCCAGGTAGAGGATTCTTTTAATCCATCAACTCCGTATTTTTTATATTTATATATCCAATCATAAATGGAGACTTTATGGACGTTATATATAGATTCTAGTTCGGAAATGGAATGACTTCCTTCTTCTAATGCTTTTATTATCCTGATTTTATCCTCTAAAGAATGCACTCTTTTTGACATAAAAAAAACTCCCCTTTAAGGCAAACAGATTTTTATTTTTTAATCTGTCTACCTTACCGGGAGCATATCATAAAAGTTGGGCTTTTACCTTTGATATAGGTCAAGCATGGAAAAGAAATCTTTTAAAAAGTCATAGAAAAGTCTGACCGTAGGGAGCATTTTGCGTTCTCTTGGAATAATGACCCCGACCGTACGGGTCACCTCAGGCTCAATAACTGGTACCTTAACAGTCGAACGAGGGAATCCATCCACCAAAGTGATTTCTGGAATTAACGTGATTCCAAGACCTGCTGAAACCAATCCTTTTATTGAATCAATATCCACTCCTTCGAAGGAAACCTTCGGCTGGAATCCCAGCTGCTCACAAGCTTGAACGATAATTTTCCGTAATATATATTCCTTTGGAAACACAATGCGAATGGTCTCTTTCATTGGATCAAGGTATTCCTTGATTTCTCGTTGAGCTTCATCAATTACCTTCATCGCTTGTTCCATATGCTCTAGGAACATTTGCCCAATCATGGTAAGTTTGACATTGCGTCCCTCGCGGATGAATAAATTAACACCAAGTTCTTCTTCTAGATTAAAGATTTGCCTGCTTACGGCAGATTGTGCTACGTGCAATGCGGTTGCCGCCTCGGTAACATGTTCACGCTTGGCTACTTCCATAAAGTATTGAATTTGACGTAATTCCAAAGGGCTCACCTCGATCCATCTCATTATGAGATGGATTTCATCTATTATTAGCATTGTTAAGATTATTATTTAATTATAAAATAATTGATATTAATAATCTAATTATTTAAAAAATAATTTCCCATTAAAGAGGTGGATAGCTTGAAAACAATTGAACAGTTAAAACATGATGCGCAAGGCGCTGCACTCCAATATGTGGATGAAGTGTTTAATAAAGTGGTATATAGAAATGCTTATGAATCGGAATTTCACCAAGCAGTCAAGGAAATCTTTGACTCACTAATTCCTGTTTTTGCGAAACACCCAAAATACATCGAGCAAAATATTCTTGAAAGAATCGTAGAGCCTGAAAGAGTCATTTCATTCCGTGTTCCTTGGGTTGATGACAAAGGAAAAGTTCAAGTAAACCGCGGTTTCCGCGTTCAATTTAACAGTGCTATCGGACCTTATAAAGGCGGATTACGTTTCCACCCATCGGTTAATGCCAGCATTATTAAATTCTTAGGTTTTGAGCAAATCTTTAAGAATTCATTAACTGGCCAGCCTATTGGCGGCGGAAAAGGCGGATCTGATTTTGACCCTAAAGGTAAATCAGATGGCGAAATCATGCGCTTTACACAAAGCTTCATGTCCGAGCTATACAGACATATTGGACCTGATGTCGATGTACCAGCTGGAGATATCGGTGTAGGGGCTCGTGAGATTGGTTATATGTTTGGACAATACAAGAAACTTCGCGGTGCCTATGAAGCTGGTGTTCTAACTGGTAAAGGCCTTGGTTATGGCGGCAGCTTAGGCCGTACAGAAGCTACTGGATACGGTACTGTTTACTTTGTAAACGAAATGCTTGCTGACAAAGGTTATAGCTTCAACGGAAGCACAGTTGTCGTTTCTGGTTCAGGGAATGTTTCAATTTATGCGATTGAAAAAGCTACTCAATTAGGCGCAAAAGTTGTTGCCTGCAGTGATTCCAATGGATATGTTTATGATCCATCTGGTATTAAGCTTGAAACGGTAAAACGAATTAAAGAAGTGGAACGCAAGAGAATCAGTGAATATGTACTTGAGCACCCAGAAGCTCAGTACTACGAAGGCTGCTCAGGTATTTGGTCAACTCCATGTGACATTGCTTTACCGTGTGCAACGCAAAATGAAATTGATGAAGCAGCAGCAAAAATCCTCGTTTCTAATGGCGTAAAAGCTGTTGGTGAGGGCGCTAATATGCCATCAACTCTTGAAGCTGTTGAAGTGTTCTTAGAAAATGATATTTTATTTGCGCCAGGGAAAGCAGCAAATGCTGGCGGTGTAGCCGTATCTGCTCTTGAAATGGCACAAAACAGCCAACGACTTTCTTGGACATTTGAAGAAGTTGATGCAAAATTACACCAAATTATGATCAACATCTATCGTAACAGCATGAATGCAGCAGAGGAATATGGCTATCCAGGCAACCTCGTTGTTGGTGCTAATATCGCTGGCTTCTTAAAAGTAGCAGATGCAATGATCGCACAAGGTGTAATTTAACCTGCAAAAAGGGTGCTCCTAACTTGGAGCACCCTTTTTTACAGCCTTTCCAAACATTTCCCCCTTCAATCTTCTTTAATCATCAAACCAACCACAAGTAAAGCTTCTAATGGCAACATAAAAGAAACTATTATTTCTATATAACTTCCTTTGGCTTCTATTAAACTTTTGGCTGCAACTATTTTAAAGAGAGATTCATAGAATGAAAAATTTAAAATAAATTACTACAAACCGATCTTCTAATTCTTACGTTGTTTTATTTATAGGATCTGAAATTAAAAGGAGACTTGATTAATGCAGAATAAGACCGATGCTGAATTAATGCAGCTTATTAAAGAGAAACACCGTCCCGCTCTTGAAGAACTCTATGATCGTTACATAAAGCTTGTCTATTCCTTTATTTTAAAATCAACCAGAGATCAGGAGAAAACGCGAGTGATTGTCCAATTAGTCTTTACTCGCCTTTGGACAACCGTGAATGGCTACGACCACGATAAGGGTCAATTTGTTAATTGGCTCCTAACCATTACTCGAAATATTACAATTGATTACCACCGGAAAGAAAAGAGAGAAAGTGTTTTTACCCCAACCAAACAAGAGCAATTAGAGTTTATTCCTGATAGCTCCCAAAATGGACCCGAGGATATCGTCTCCAGAAAACTAATCCGTGATCAAGTACAAAAAGCCTATCAATATTTATCAAAAAGCCAAATCCAGCTAATTCAATGTTTATATTGGGAAGGATATACTCTTAGTGAAATTGCCGAAATGAATAAGGAACCTATTGGTACAATCAAAAGCAGATTGCATCAAACACTTAAAATATTACGAAATCACTTCGTTGTGGATATGGGGGAATAAAAAATGAGCACACTTAACAGCTGTTCATTTTCTAATGAATTAGTGAGTTTCTTAATTGGAGAAGAATCAAAAGATGAGAGAAATACGTTAAAAGATCATCTAATAAACTGTTCTTCTTGTAGAATCGAACTAGAGGAACTTCAGGAGGCATGGAATTTAATTCCATACAAATTAGACGATGTTGAAGTTCCTTCCGAATTAAAAGTAGAAGTAATGAATCATATTTTCTCAGAAGAAAAAAATCCTTCACCTATTACTAATTCAAAGCAGTCAAAAAAATCAATCTACCAATATAATCTCTATAAATGGGCAGCAGCTGTTTTCTTTTTGGCCTTTGCAGGTGTGTTATGGAGTCATATTTATCATAGTAATCAGTTCCAGGAGGAAACAAAACAAACTCAAGCTCCAACAAAGGTATTACAAGTGTTTGCCTTAAAATCGAACACACCATCAGACACCATCAAACAAGGAAAGGCTTGGCTTTATCAGCAAGGTGACAAAAAACAACTTGTGTTTCAACTGGAGGGGCTTACTGAAACTAAGGGTACTGAAGCTTATCAGGTTTGGTTAATCCGTGAGGGTAAAAGGCGAAGCGCAGGGGTTTTCCATGTAGATAGTCAAGGCAATGGCGTTTTAACCTATGAGTTAAAGGAGAATGAAGAAGTTTTTGAGGCAATTGGGGTCTCACTTGAACCAGATGCCAACGGCACCCAGCCCCGTGGACAAAAAGTATTAGGCACCTAAGAACAAAATGCCGATGATTCAATTTAGGAATCATCGGCATTGTTTATAATTAAAAATTATTATTTAGGTGATGTAATCAACCAGCCTACAGGTGCCCCTCCAACCAGATGCGTTAAGGTTTTCCCTTCGATAACCGATGTCCCATTATTATTGACAATCGAACCATCAGTCTTAACATTATAGTAGATACTTCCTTAATTTATTTCTTTATCTTTATAACTAAATATAAGTGGTTTATTAAATACTCCAATGATTTCGTTTGTTTCCAAATCGATGACACGGAAAGCAAAGTTCATGATAACCTTTTCTCCTGCAGGGACATTTGCTTGGAATTGTTTATTATTCCCTTCAAGGACCTGAAAGAGAACGTCATGATTAAAAGCCCCTTCTGGTACTTGAATTTTTATTCCACTATGGCTTATTTTTTCAGCTTCCCCAGCTTTAATATACTTTTCTACTACAACCTCTTTAAAGCCAAACTGTGTGAAATCTGTAGCTGCTGACACCATACCACCAAAGAAAAACATTGAGATGATTGACAAACCGATGAAGAACTTTAGACGTAACTTCATTCTCTTTCAGCTCCTTTAAATATGCTTTTTTGACTTACACAAAAGGAAACGATGGAATTGACCTATCGGTTTGAGGGAAATTTGAAAATTTTTTTAAACGGCCTTTCAGTAGACGGTCTTATATTAGATTCAGTACCCTTTTGCTGTGTTATAATTAAGAAATGTTCTCTTGTAGAAAAGAGTATTAAAGGAGGGGAATTGAATGGAGATCACTTTACTTTCCATTCTAGGACTAGGATTTGTTCTTGGAATAAAACATGCAATTGAGCCGGACCACGTTATTGCTGTTTCAACCATCGCTAGCCAAAGTAAAAAGCTAATGCGTTCATCCTTAGCAGGTGTATTTTGGGGGATTGGCCATACAGCAACATTATTTATTGTCGGCATCGTACTCATTTTAATGAAAGGTGAAATTCCTGAAAAATGGGCCATGTCATTAGAATTTTTAGTAGGAATTATGTTAGTTTATCTTGGTGTTACTACCATTCTATCCTTTAAAAATATTTATTTACTTAAGCATGAACATGATAGTGAAGTACATAAGCATGTCCATTCACATGGTCATCACAGTACACATGAGCACCGTAATCACCATAAACAAGTTTCCTATCTGAAATCTATGTTTATCGGCTTAGTTCACGGACTTGCTGGAAGCGGAGCAATGATTGTTTTAACAATGAGTACAGTAAATAGTGCTTGGGAAGCAGCTATTTATATCATGATTTTTGGAGCTGGAACCGTAATTGGAATGCTTGTCTTTACTACTATAATTGGAATTCCGTTTGTGTTTAGTGCGAAAAAGTTTAGTCTAAATAAATCTCTTACCCAGGTTACAGGTGTAATTAGTACTGTGTTTGGTATCTACTACATGTACAACTTAGGCGTTACAGAAGGCTTATTTAAACTTTGGATTCAATGATGAATTGAAAATGGACCCGAACATTCGGGTCCATTTTTCTATTTATTCATACTGGCTAGAAATCCGCCCAGCAGGTCATCTAAATCAGGCTCTTCCTCAACCTTTTCTTCTTGTATCAAAGGTTTGGCATTTTCCCAATCAAACTCATCCAAATCATCATCCATATCGGATAGATCGATAGAAGCTGCCATTTCCTCTACAACAGGTTCTTTTACTAGATATGAACTTATATCATGTTTCTCAGGAAATACTTCTTCCTCTTGCAGGTATAGTGCTTCATCAATATCGACCGATTTGCTATTTAAACTTGCGAGCAGAGAAGTAGAACGAACAGGGTCGGTTATCAATTGATAGATAATACTCCCCAACAATGCTTCTGAATGCTCGTGCTTTAACCAGTCACGCTGTGCTTTCGTCAGCATTTTCGGCAGAGGAACGGTTATCATCTCTCGTTCTCTTGCATTTACGTTACCGACACCTTCCATCACAAACTCAGCAATTTTGCTAGAAAAATTTCTTCTTTCAGTTTCCTTTAATTTTTGCAGCTGCTTAATTAAATGGTCAGGTGTGTCAGAAGGGACACGGAAGGAAATTGCCTGTCCACGCTGAATTTCATTTGAACCAGCCTTTTTCATATTATCACCCTATTAATTGGTAACAGGTTTTTTTGTTTGTTCAGGCTTTTGTTTCTCTGATCTTCTGACGAAATCTTGAATGAGTTTATAATAGGCATTTGCCATCATCCAAATACTTTCTTTTTCATCTTCAAAGAAATCAATATTAAAACCATCTAAATTGTTATTTAGGGTTTTTAGATAATCCTTTAAGACTGTTGCTCCACCGCCCACAAAGTAGCAAATCTCTGTTTGTGAGTTCTTTGACCAAACATTTCGTAATAAACGATATTGTTTCTTTGCTAAATCAAGTAGAATGCGGTCTGTGATATCATGAACACTTGTTCTGCTCCCTCTAACCATGATATGGTTACGGTCGTTTTTCTTCGTAATGATTTCAACAACATCGCGACGGCTATCTAATTCTACGCCATGCTTTTTTCTAATCTCTTCACGGATTGCTTCCAATGATTCTGAAACTCCAAGATTAAAACCTTGTGCTTTATCATCATCTACATTGCGGTTTTTAATAACAGCAATATCTGTTGATAAACCGCCGATATCTTGAATAAGAATCCGCTTATCGATTAAGTCTTTATTAATAATTTTCGAATTATTATCCATTACTAGGTTAATAAAAGCCGCAAAACCCTCTGGGTATACCTTAATCTCATCAAACTTGATATTTACCTTTAAACCTTGGTATTTAGGTGTAACGAGAAACTCTACTTGATGGACGGAACCTATTAATTTTGAACGATAGCCGGCATCTTTCCCTTCCTTAACTTCACGAAGAGGGAGGCCCGTTCCAAGTGTATAGTTCGCATCAATGACGTTTTTCGTTTGACGGAAATTATTTTTATTTCCTTCCTTCACAGCATCCAGTGCCAATGTAGTAAAAAGAAGAACTAAGGTTTGGTCTTCTTCGGACTTGCTGCTGCCTGGATCTAGTTCTGTCCCATTAGGGCTTTTAGTTGCAAGATTCCCAACACGGTAAATAGCATTGTTATCCTTCAAAGCAGGGGAGTGTACTCTGACATGAATGCCATCGAGAGGATTTTTGTCATCTAATTCTTCAATTCCAATTACAGGACGGTCTTCTGTATCTCTGGCAATAATATTAGGGATATTAAGTTCATATTCCATTTCTCCAAAAATCGCCTTAATGGAGTCATTTCCAACATCAACGGCTGCAATTCTAGTATTATTCAAAATTGTCATCCTTTCATTCTATTAGTTTAGATGTTAATGAAGATATGTATTTCATTTCTCTAGTCTTAGATTATATGAGATTGATAGATTCTTCAATCATGAAGTATAAAAGAAATCAAAGTGTAAAATTGTAAACAATACGTAATCGTTGTATACAATATTCGTTTACAACGATTACAAACACGTAAACATAGCGTAAAATCAACATGTACACACGTTTGTACACTTGTTTACATTTTTGTAAACACAATGTAAACAACTTTGTAGACATGTACACACTATGCGTAAACACGTAAACGTTTTTTGTAAACAAAAAAATAGACTCTCAATTAAGAGAGTCTATTCCTTTTCGGTACGTTTTTTTCCTTCCTCTGTTACTGCAAAGGTCCGAACCATTTTTTTAATTTTTTCCGGTTTTCTGAATCTTAGTGCAGACCAGTCATCGTCAATGGCAATTTGTCGGACAGGCTCAAAACCTTCTTCAGAGAGCATACCTGTAACAGTATCACGGCTGCAATCTGACCCTTTATAGGTTTTTGAGGTTTTCTTTGGATAACAAAGCCAGAGTAGTCCATCCTTACTAACAAAAGAAACCGCTTTTTTTGCAAGTGTTTGAAGTTCTTGATTACTTGTCCCAAACACTTGTACAAAATCATACTTCTCAAGTTCGGCCTGTTGATGAACCTCCCCTTCAAACGCACACTTAATACTATCATAAGACTTTGGTGCGTTAATCACTAAAACCGGCTGTCCTTGATCCTTAAAATTCAACTTTTTTAATACAGGAGCTGCTTCCGTCATTAATTAATCCTCCTCTCATTCTATATAGTCTCAATCATAGCATATACAAGATTACTGAAAATTATAATAGTAACTCCATCTCCTATTACTTAAATCTATTATCAAAATCTACCTTCACAAAAAAATGCTAGAAATTGGGTATTTCGACTCCCTAAATAAAAAGGAAATTAGGTAATTCGTTCCTCTCTTATATCTGATAATTCTGATATATTGTAATTCTCAAATAATTTTAGGAGTGACGTACATGTTAAAAGTACTATCAAAAACCGGTCTAACTCTAGCATTAGCTGGAAGTATTGTGGCAGCAGGCTTTCAACCTACTGAAGCCCCATACACAACAAAAAGTACATACTCTCTCAGCCCAGCAGAATTCGTTGGAGCTGCTCCAGAACTAGCAGCAAAGGCAAAGGAACTAGGAGTTGATTTATCAAAGGTTGACCCTGCAGAAAAGGCTAATATAGGAACAAAATTCCAGGAGCCTGGCAATAATCACGTAGCGTATAAGGAAGCAACAGGTGATGTACCTGTTCTTGTTATTCTAGCAAAATATAAGACCGGCGATGAACCAGTCGGTGACTTACCTGGACAAGTTCCAGCTCATTACTATGAAGACTTAATTTTCGGTACAGAATATAACCCATACGAGTTGGAATATTTTAAAAAATATGCCCAATACAACGGTGTTCAAGCCCCAACAGATCGTACTATGCAAAATGCTTATAAAGAATCCAGTGATGATAGAATTAATTTAGTTCGCAAAGAAAACACAGAATTTGTTTGGGTAGAACTACCTCATGGTGCTTCATACTATTTAGACCAAGAGGGTAAGTATGCTGAAAATGGCAAATATGTATTAGGAAATGTAAACGGAGATGCGCATACAGGAGAATTCGTCCGAGACCTATTAAAAGCTGCTGACGCACAAGTAGATTTCTCAAAGTATGCTGAAAATGGTGAAGTACCAAACATTTTTGTTGTTCACGAAGGAACAGGAGCAGAATGGAGCCGAGACCCAGCTCAATTCTGGTCTCATAAATGGAGTTTATTAAGTGCCTTATACTATGGTAAATACTATGAAACTGGTAAACCGGCAGATGTACATGCTGGAATGAGTCAAGCTGCTTGGATTGATAAGACTATTACTCAAGATATGACATATGATGGCGTAGTTGTAAACAACTACAATATCCAGCCTGCTATTGGCGGTAATGTTGCTGGCTTTAACGTTGCAACTAACGGATATGATGAAGCATCAAAAACAGGTCCATACCCTGCACAAGCTGGGGTTTATGCACATGAATTTGGACATGCATTAGGACTTCCAGATTTCTATGATACTCTTTATACTTCTGAAGGTGTTGGAAACTACTCGATGATGGCCGGCGGTTCATGGATGCGTTATCCAGACAATAACGCCTACTCTGGTAACTCACCTACTCATTTTGATCCATTCTCTAAGGTTTTCCTTGGCTGGGCAGAACCTATTAATGTAACACCTGCCGATGGTGTCAAAGAGATTACTTTACCGGCTATTAATAATGCGGACGCAACAAATGGAATTGTAAAAATGGAGGTCCCTGGTTCTAACGGAACAGAGTACTTCTTATTTGAAAACGTACAGCAAGATGGTTTTAATAAAGGCTTAATCCGCCAAGGTGCAGATTCTCACGGATTATTAGCATGGCATGTTGACGAAAATATCATTAACTTATATCAAACTGCCGGCTTCCGCCCTAATAACGTTGAAAACTGGATGAACAAGCGGTTCCAGTATAACCAGTCACAAACTGCCAGCAACGGTACTGTTGTTACTCACTACGGATTATCTCTTCTTCAAGCTGATGGATTATATGAATTGGAAAAGAATTTAAACCGCGGTAACGCCGGAGACTTCTTCAAAACAGGCGCGAAGATCACTCCAACTTCTTCTAATGTTCATACTGGTTCCTACTACTTCTGGAAGGGCTATAGCGCTACTCCTGCAGACTCTGGAATCCATGTAAACGATATTAAAGAAAATGCAGATGGTTCTATCACTGCTAAATTCTATTATAATTTTAATGAAGGTACAAAAAAATAGTTTAGGAAAACCTGAGTCCCTTAGGCTCAGGTTTTTTGTCTAATTTTATAAGAATCTTCCTTCTTTTTGTAAAATTAAACCTTATATGGACGAAGAATGTTGTCGATTTTTTAAGTATTTATTCTATTTTTGTATTTAATAAATTTAATATTTACAATATTCAGTGTAAGATATATCATCATATTACACTACTACTCTCTTAGGGACACGAAACTTTTTTTAGAATAGTAGATTTTAATAGTTGTGGGGTGATTTATACATACTGACCAGTTGGTTAAAAGGGGTAAAATAGAAAAGGGAGGTTCTATATGAAGAAGAGAAAAATATTATCCACTGCATTAACTCTTTCTTTAGGACTAGGGTTAGTTAATGCCACTTCAGTTCCACCAAATATTAAAGCTGCTGATTTTGCTTCTAAATTAACATCACATGGTGCCCCAATCGATCTTGGCATTGCCAATGATGAGAGATTAATAGAAATGCTCAAGAAAAATGGCATAATTGCTAAAAATGCTACCCCAGCAGAGGCAGAAAAAGCCTTACAAAAATACCTAAAAGATAAAGCAGCTGGTGCTTCAAAGGAAACTGGTGAGCTTCATAAGCACGAAAAGGAATTACAAAGTACATTAAAAGCCAACCTGGCAAATACAGGCTTAGTTAGTGGCAAAGGCAATAAGCTGGGACAGTCGAGTACAGTTAATCCTGTAAACGAAGAGGTTTGGAATGGAGGTCAACGTATAGATAATGTATTAGTATTACTTATTGAGTATCCAGACTTTCCAGCTGCGAATATTAAATCGGATGAGACCGATATGTTCTACGAGGACTATACAAAACAGCATTATGAAGATATGATTTTTGGTAAAAATGGATATAAGGGACCTAATGGTCAAACACTAATATCGGTTAAACAGTATTATGAACAACAATCCGGTGGCAGCTATAGCATTGATGGTCAAGTTGCAGGATGGTATAAAGCCTCCCAGCCTGCTGCCTATTATGGCGGAAATGATTCAAGTGATAATGACAAAAATCCCCGCGGCCTTGTTAAAGAAGCACTACTAGCTGTTGCAAATGACAAAACTGTAAATCTAAAAAATTATGATAAAGAAGACCGTTATGACTTAGATGGAGACGGAAATCTTCGTGAGCCAGATGGATTAATCGATCATTTAATGATCGTTCATTCTAGCGTTGGTGAAGAAGCAGGCGGGGGTTCCCTAGGAGCTGATGCCATTTGGTCTCACCGATGGGATCTTGGGGCTGTGACGACACTTCCTCGCACAAAGGCAGATGTTCGTTACTGGGGAGGTAATATGGCTGCCTATGACTATACAATTGAACCGGCAGATGGCGCTGCAGGTGTATTTGCCCATGAGTATGGTCATGACCTTGGTCTTCCTGACGAGTATGATACCATCTACTCTGGGGCAGGTGAACCTGTAGAGTATTGGTCCATTATGTCAAGCGGAAGCTGGGCAGGAGATGTTTCCGGAACAGAACCAACTGGATTTAGTCCGTATGCAAGGGAATTTTTACAAGCTTCTATGCCTGGAAGTAACTGGCTAACAGGAACTACCTTAAACCTAAGTGAAGTTACAAGTAAAGGGAAGGAAATCCTTCTTGACCAGGCAAACTCCAAAGGAACAAATAATGACGCTGTACGGATTGATTTACCTGAAAAGGTAACTGTTATAAACACTCCAAAGGACGGTAATTTTGAATATCATGGCGGTAAAGGTGATGAAGCAGATCACACCATGGTAGCTTCACTTGACTTAACAGCGGCGTCTACTGCTACACTTGATTTTGATGCTTGGTACAATATTGAAGAAGATTGGGATTTTGCTATGGTCCAAATATCAACAGATGGTGGCACTTCATGGAAATCCTTATCAACTCCGAATACGAGTTCCTCTTTAGTTGAAGGCGGGTATCCTGCGATTAAAGAAAATCTACCAGGTTACACAGGCACAAGTAATGGCTGGATTCATGAAACAATTAATATAAGCGAATACGCTGGACAAAATATCAAACTTCAATTCCGTTCTATGTCAGATTGGGGTGCGAATTTAGAAGGCTTTTTTGTAGACAATATAAAAGTAACTGCTGATGGAAGCGAAATATTCTTTGATGGCGCTGAAGGAGATTCTAAATTTACTTTTAATGGCTTTAAAAAGGATAGTGGTAAAACTACAGGTACTCACTATTACTTATTAGAATGGAGATCACACAATGGTGTTGATGCAGGTTTAGCACATATCCGTCGTGGTGCAAGCTTAATGAGCTATAACTCAGGATTAGTTGTTTGGTATGTCGATGAAACATATGGTGAAAATTGGACTGGAATACATCCTGGTGACGGGTTTTTAGGAGTTGTTGATGCAGATCAGCATACACTTTCATGGAGCAATAAAGCCCTTGCGTCAACTCGATACCAAGTACATGATGCTGCCTTTAGTCTAACTAAAGCAGATAATATGTTTATTAATTATCCAGGTCAGTTTACTATGACAGATAACTATACTCAACTTAACCCGCTATTCGATGACAGTGCAGACTACAGTAATCCTGGTCTCGTGGACGCAGGACGTAATGTACCAAAGTACGGATTAAAGTTCCGTGTGGTTGGTGAAAGTGCTGATCGTACGGTTGGTAAAGTATTAATCTTTAAATAAACTTAAATGCCTAAATTTAGGTGACTCCGGTGCTTGCCGGAGTCATTTTTTATAATAAAAAAACCGAACAATGACTATTTTAAAGTCATTGTTCGGTCTTAATTATTACTTCTTCTTTGCAGATTTCTCTTTCAAATGTACTTCATAGGAAAAATCTACTGGATTTTTATCATCTGCAGGCGCTGCATAAGAAGTAATCATATAGTTCTTTCCTTCTTGGAATAACTGTCTTAGAGTTAATGCATCCTCTTCAGTTACGTTGAACGGATCAACTGTAATTACCTTGTAGTTTGTTTTCGCACCCTTTTTATTACCAACTTCCTTCTCATTGATAAAAGTTACTGTGTAGTTAACATACTGACCAGCTAACTCTTGGAAGGATTTGAAGTCTTCTGTTGAACTTCCGTCATTTGTATAACCGATTTCTGGAATTTCAATGTTATCAATAAACCAGCCACCGTCAGTGTGACCCCAGTCTGTTAAGTAACGGAAAGAAACCAATACATTTTGACCGGCATAATCACTTAAATCAAACGATTCTTTTTGCCAAGCTTTTATATTACCAGTAAAACCAGGTACGTTTTCTTTAATTTTCGGATAGCCTTCTTCGACAACATCAGTACGCGTATTTTCATTTGATAAGCTCTTCCAAGTCTTACCGCCATCAGTTGATACTTGAACTACCCCGAAATCCCACTGTTCTTCGATATCAAGGTAATTGTCAAAATTTAAAGTTGCTGATTGAACCCCTGATAAATCCGCTTCAAGGACTATTGCATTATCTGCTTCGTCGCCCTGTCCGCCCCATAATACCTTATTCGCAGCATCCTTAGGATCTGCTACAGATGACCATGGAGTTGCTAAGAAATCAACACCATCAAAAGAAATGCTTCTAATCTTATCTTGGAAATCTAATACTTTAAAGTCTCCGCCCCAAGCTGGTACGCCTTCTTTTTCAAATGTTACTGCCTTTTCAAAGTCAACAGTCTTGCCGCGTTTTTCACCTGTTGTAGCATTCACAACTACATCACGGAGATCGATACTGTCAAAATTATATACTCCATTACCTACGCCATCAGAATCTAATGTCAATGCTGTGATAAAGTTTTGGTAAAGTTGTGTAAAGTCCAAATCAGAACCATGTGCTTTTAAGATTTCATTAACACTGTTGATACCTTGTGATTTACTTAGTGCTAGGTCACGAATAAATTCACGTCCAAATTTATCATTCATGTATAAGGTGAATAAGTATACTTGACCATAGTCTGCAATTGTTTCAGGTCCAGTTTTTGTTACACGATGCTCATCCCAGTTTACTAGAGAGTTCTCTGGATGGTCTAGGTAGAAGTTAATCGAACTGTCATCGTGTCCATATCCGCCAAGATATTCAGAGAAAGTAGACATACCTTCATTTATCCATGTTTCCTCTGCACCATCGTTATCAGCATGAATTAAGTGCTGTAACTCATGGATTGTTGTTCCGAAGAATGTAGACTCCAAACGAGTTTCCCAGCTATTTGTATCTATTGTAATGATATTTCTATCAATATAGTTCTCTAGTGTTTGCCAGAAGAAACCAGCAACAAAGAATGGATAAGTAGGGTCCTTATAATTATCATCTTGGATATTATCTACCAACATGATAACCTTATCACTTCCCTCATAGTATCCAACTGGGACATTCTTTCCAGCTAGTGGAGATTTCGATCCATCATGAACATCCGGTGTTCCAAAGAACGCAGTTGCCTTCGGGTAAATATTATTATCAAACTCATCACGAAGTTTATCCGCTTGCTCTTGCGTTACAACATGTGCTGGGCGTGGATCTCCTGCTGGAAATGAGAGGTCATTTGCAACCCAAATTTCAACATTTTCTCCTACACTACGTAGAGTAAATGGTTTGAATTTTAAATTTCTATTTAAAAATTGTTTTACCTGCCCTTCAGTTGGAGCTGTACTGGAAGCACTTGAACTTCCTGACGATTGATCCTCATTAAAATTGATTAGAGCAGCTTGTTCAGCAATCTTCTTTTCAGCTTGCTTTAAGTATGAAGAATCTTTACTAAGTAGATTTAGTTGACCATCAATATCCACTCGATCCCCATAACGCTCTACGTCCCATTTAGGTGCTGTTGCTTCCGCAGCTTCTGCCTTTGAATCGTTAGCTAATGGAGCAAAAAGTGATAGAGCTAATGCACTAGATGATAGAATTGAAAATAATTTTTTCTTTTTCAACTTCTGGTTCCTCCCTTTTATCTCTATTATATGTTTTCCAAATAATAGTAACATAATGAATTTTTAGAATATATAGTTAATTGGATACAAACAACTGATGCTTAAGTTTCAATTTCCCAACCTCTCACATACCCCTTTTTACCTAAAAAAGGAAATATAACTATTCCCGCCGATCTGACAAAAGTACCAAATCTCTATATTAGAATTATTTCCTGGAAATAATTCATAGTTTACTTTTCGCAGCACAACCTAAGAAAAAGGATGTAAACAGGAGGAAGAAATGTGAAAGCAGATGACATTATCATTGCTAGGGAAAAGATGAAGGGGGTTGTCCATACGACACCGCTGGATTATTCAAAAACATTTAGCAGACTCTCTCATAATGAAGTATATTTAAAGCTTGAAAACCTCCAGAAAACAGGGTCCTTTAAAGCGAGAGGGTCTTATAATAAACTCATATCTCTATCGCAGGAAGAGCTGCAAAAGGGTGTTGTAGCTGCCTCTGCAGGCAACCATGCACAGGGTGTAGCTTATTCAAGTCAAATGCTAGGCGTAAACTGTACAATTGTGATGCCTAAAGGAGCGCCTCTTAGTAAGGTCCTGGCAACGAAGCAGTATGGAGCGGAGGTACTCTTAGAAGGGGCTACATTTGACGATGCCCTTGCCTATGCTCTAGAGCTAAAAGAGCAGAGAGACGCCACTTTTATTCATGCGTTTGATGATGAAGCTGTCATTGCAGGCCAGGGGACAGTTGGGTTAGAGATACTTGACCAGCTAGAAGACGTAGAGGCTATTATTTGCCCTGTAGGAGGCGGAGGACTCATTGCGGGAGTTGCACTCGCCGTGAAGGAGAAAAACCCAAAAATCGCCGTATATGGAGTTCAGGCGCTTGCCTGCCCAAGCATGAAAACATCTCTAAAAGAAGAGCAACCTATTTTAATTGAATCCACTCCAACGATGGCAGATGGAATTGCTGTTAAGAAACCAGGACAGAGAACATTCGAACTCGTACAAAAATATGTGGATGATATTTATTGTGTCGACGAAATGGAAATAGCAAGAACGATGCTCATGCTTTTAGAGAGAAATAAACTGTTAGTAGAGGGATCTGGTGCATGTTCACTTTCATCGCTTCTATATGAAAAAGTAAAATTAAGAGAAAAAAAAGTGGTTGCTGTTTTAAGCGGCGGCAATGTCGATATGAATTTTATCTCTAGGATTATTGAACGCGGCTTAGTTGAGTCAGGAAGGTATGCAACGTTTAACATTACACTAAGGGATAAACCTGGTGAACTCCAAAAAGTATTAAGCTCCTTAACAGACCTAGACGCTAACATTCAATCCGTTAATCTCAATCGAATTGGCAAAAATATTTATCCCGGATATGCAGGGTTGGAAATTTCTGTGGAAACAAAAAACAATGACCATATCGATACGCTTTATAAGGTTCTTAAGGAAAAAAACTATATACTAGAAACCAATCAATTCTAACAAAAATCAAAAAAGAAGAGTGTTGAATAATCCAACACTCTTCTTTTTGTACTAAGCAGGGTTCGTATCTGGCTCTTCTCCAGATTTAACTTTCTTCTTTTTCTTTTCACCACTTGTCACTAGAGATTCCTTACCAAATTCTTTTAGTATTGAAATTGTCATAGCAATCAGGATGAAGGTCAATGGAAAGGCGCTCACAATAATCGCAGTCTGCATAGCGTTAAGCCCGCCAGAAAGCATTAACACCACAGCTGAAGCAGAAAGAAAAAGGCCCCAGGTGACTTTCACTACGTTAGGTGGATTTAGCTCACCATGAGTCGTTTGCATGCCCAGTACAAAGGTGGCTGAATCAGCCGAAGTAACGAAAAAGGTAGAGATTAATAAAAGTGTTACTACTACTAAAACACCCGTAAAGGGCAAGAGGTCATATACTGCGTACAACGCTGTTTCAAGACTTTCACCGGCAATATTCGTACCTTTAAAAAAGTCAAAATAAATAGCGGTCCCTCCAAAAACACTAAACCAGAATGCACATACAAGGGTGGGGATCACCAGAACTGCAATCATAAACTCACGAACTGTTCTTCCTTTGGAGACCCTGGCAATAAAGGTACCGACAAATGGGGCCCATGCTATCCACCAAGCCCAGTAAAAAATTGTCCAATCTTTAATCCATGTTGCCTGTTCTTTATTAAAAGGGGTCAATCTTAATCCCATACTTGGCAAGTTTTGAATATAGCTCCCTAATGTTGTTGTAAACAATTCAAGCACAAATCCTGTTGGACCCAAAAATAAGATGGCAGAGAGGATAATAACTGCTAACACTAGATTAGCGTTACTTAAAAATGATATCCCCTTTTTAAGACCTGTACTAGCAGAAAGCAGAAATAACACTGTTACAATGACTATAATAATAAGCTGAATTGTAAATTTGTTTGGTATTGCTGGAAAGACATAGTGCAGTCCGCCATTTATTTGTGCTGCTCCTAAACCCAAAGAAGCTGCCACACCAAATATTGTCGCAAACACCGCAATTACATCAATAATCGTTCCAATGATTCCAGTTGCCCGCTTTCCCAACAAAGGTATTAAGGTGACGCTCATCAATCCCGGCTGTTTTTTTCGAAATTTGTAGTAGGCTAGGACAAGTGCTATAACCGAATAGATCGCCCAGGCATGGAATCCCCAATGAAGATAGGTATATCGTAAAGCAACTTTGGCTGATTCACCTGTACCCCCCTCACCAATAGGAGGGGTCATAAAATGTGATATTGGTTCAGATACACCGAAAAAGAGTAAACCTATCCCCATTCCTGCACTAAACAACATTGCAAACCAAGTGCTATTTTTGAATTCGGGTTTATCAGAATCAGCACCTAATTTAATATTTCCATACTTGCTAAAAATCAAGAAAACTGCAAATAACAAAAAGAAGGTAGCTGATAACTGATAAAACCATCCAAATGTGTCTAAAAAGAAAGCCTTTGTTTCATCCATGACTTCACCCAATTGAACTGGGGCTATCATTCCCCAGATGACAAATGCACTTGCAATAACAAGGGATATCCAAAATACATTCGATACCTTATCCAATAATTCCAACTCCCTATATAAATTCAAATGAGATAATGTTACTCTTCCCCGGAATATAGGAAAAGATGATAAATTGTATTGATTGCACTCTAAGTATCCTTGACGCAAAAAATCCTTACTTTTGTTTAAGTAAGGAATTTTTGTGTTTGTTTTATTTAAACGTATTTATTTTTGTTTTAGTTCATTTTGATATCTTTCAAGTTCCTTTTCCGTACAACGGACAAAGTGACCTGGTGTAACTTCTCTTAGCGCAAATTCACCATCTGTATCGTGTACAGTTGGATCATATGCGATACGTTTACGCGTGCGCTCGTATCTTGGATCTGGAAGAGGAATAGCAGATAACAATGATTTAGTATAAGGATGAATTGGATTATTGTATAATTCATCACTTTCTGCTAGTTCAACCAAGTTCCCCATATACATAACGCCAATTCGATCTGAAATATATTTAACCATTGATAGATCATGAGCGATAAACAAGTATGTTAATCCACGTTCTTTTTGAAGCTTCTTAAGCAGATTGACTACCTGTGCTTGAATAGACACATCAAGTGCAGAGATAGGCTCATCGGCGATGATAAATTCAGGATCAACCGCTAATGCTCTGGCAATACCAATCCTTTGTCTTTGCCCGCCGCTAAATTCATGTGGAAAACGAGTAGCATGCTCTTTATTTAAACCAACAGCTTCTAGTAATTCCTCCACTTTCGCTTTACGCTCTGCATCATTTTTTACTAGTTTGTGAACGTCTAGACCTTCAGCAATGATATCCAATACTGTCATCCTAGGATTTAAGGAAGAAGACGGATCCTGGAAAATCATTTGAATTTTACGATTAAACTTAAGCAGTTCCGATTTATTTTTCTTGCCGTGAACATCTTCACCAGCAAATTTAACTTCGCCGCCTGTCGCATCATAAAGTCTGATGATGGTTCTGCCAGTTGTAGACTTTCCACAGCCAGACTCCCCAACTAGACCAAAGGTTTCACCTTTATATACATCAAAGCTAACACCATCAACTGCCTTGATGGTATTCTTTTTACCTACAGCAAAATGCTTTTGTAAGTTTTTTACCTCAAGTAGCTTTTCTCTTGTCACCGTTTTCCACCGCCTTTAGTACCTGTTTGAGCAAAACCTTGCATTCTGTGTTTAACAGCATCAGGCGGCTCAATTTTAGGCGCATCCGGGTGCAGAAGCCAAGTTGCTGCATAATGTGTGTCTGAAACCTTAAACATCGGCGGTTCCATGACCGTATCAATTTCTAAAGCAAATTGATTTCTAGCTGCAAACGCATCCCCTACAGGAGGTGTAAGCATGTTTGGAGGGCTTCCTGGAATGGCAAAAAGCTCCTCGTCACTGCTATCTAATGTAGGCATTGAGCCTATCAATCCCCAAGTATATGGGTGCTTAGGATTGTAGAAAATATCATCTACTGTCCCAATTTCTACGATTTTTCCAGCATACATTACTGCTACACGATCTGCCACATTTGCCACAACACCAAGGTCATGCGTGATAAAAATAATCGCACTATCAGTTTTCTGCTGGATACTCTTCATCAACTCTAAGATTTGTGCTTGAATGGTTACGTCTAATGCAGTGGTAGGTTCGTCCGCAATTAGAATCTTGGGATTACATGCTAATGCAATCGCTACCACCACACGTTGACGCATACCGCCTGAAAATTGATGAGGATATTGGTCTATACGTACATCCGGTCTTGGAATTCCAACAAGCGTTAGAAGCTCAAGAGCCGTTTTTCTTGCTTCTTGTTTGCTCATATTTTGGTGCTTGATTAGACCTTCCATAATCTGATTTCCAATTTTCATTGTCGGATTTAAAGAGGACATTGGATCTTGGAAAACCATTGAAATGTCTTTACCACGAATTTTTTGCATTTGCTTGCTTGTTTTCTTGGCAAGGTCAACTCCCTCAAGAAGGATTTGACCTTCTTTAATATAGCCATGCGGCTCAGGAAGAAGTCTCATGATCGCATTAGAGGTTACTGATTTTCCAGATCCAGATTCACCAACTATAGCCAATGTTTCACCTTTATTTAAATCGAAGGTAACACCTCGAACAGCATGCACTTCACCATTGTAGGTGTTAAATGATACTTTTAAATCTTTGACTTCTAATAATTTACTCATTTATTAAACACCTACCTTTCTATTTATGCATTTTAGGATCAAATGCATCTCTCAAACCATCACCAACAATATTAAATGCAATCATAAGTACAGAGATTACAATTGCTGGGTACACGAGCATAAATGGATAAAGTCTCAGATTGTCAAACCCAAGATCAATTAAAGAACCCAGTGAAGCATCTGGAGGAACAATACCTAATCCAATAAAGCTTAAGAATGCTTCAAAAAAGATAGCTCCTGGAACTGAAAACATCGTGTTAATAATGATAATCCCACTGATATTTGGAACCAAGTGTTTTCTAATGATCGTACCATTAGATGTTCCTAATGTTCTTGAAGCCAAAACAAACTCTTGGTTTTTTAGCTTTAAAACTTCACCACGAACAATCCGAGACATACCAATCCAGCCAGTGATCGATAACGCAATGACAATCGAAATAATACCTGGCTTAAGAACAAGCATCATTAATAGAATTATAACTAGGTTAGGAATACCTACCAAAATCTCAGCAATACGCTGCATAACATTGTCGACTCTTCCTCCATAAAATCCGGAGATACCACCGTATGCGACCCCAATAACAAGGTCAAGTACTGCGGCAACAAAAGCAATGATAAGAGAAACCCTCGTACCTAGCCAAAGTCTTGTCCATTGGTCACGACCTAAGGCATCACTGCCAAACCAGAAATAAGTATCTTTCATATCTTTCGCTTCATAAATATGATAGGTTGCTTTTACTTCTGCAGAATTTTTGGTACCGTCACCTTTATTAAGGACTTTAATATCAATAAAATCTTCTTTATTACCAAATCTCGCATTTGCTTTAGCAGTAGCCTGCTGAACATCTTTCCCTTGGAAAGTTCCAGATAATGTTCCATTCATCCCAAGCCAAGAGACATTCTCTAGAACTGGTACACGAGGAGGCATTTTTGCTCTTTTTAAATCCTGATCATCTGAACCAAAATCGTTCATCCAAGGACCAATAATACTCATGATAATAATAAACAGGATAAGAATCATGCTGAAAACAGCAGGCTTATTACCTAAAAGTGTTCTTTTCGCATCTTGAAAAAACGTTCTGCTTGGAGCTGATATTTTTTCACTCGTATCCTCTTTGCGTACAAGAGGAACAAATAACTCTTTTGGTATATTATTATTCAGGTTGTTTTTTTCCATTTTATTTACCTCCTGCTAGTCTAATCCTAGGATCAATCAATCCATATAGGAGGTCAATGAGTAAGATAATCACAATAAATCCGAAAGCAAATAATAGTGTTGTACCCATAATGGTTGGATAATCATTTACCATAACAGATGTAACGAATTGCTCACCAATACCAGGAATCGCAAAAATTTGTTCAATAACCATAGAACCTGTCATCAAACCAACTGCCATTGGACCCAATACAGTAATTAACGGAATGAGTGCATTACGCAATCCATGTTTTAATATAATTCCAGTTTCAGAAACACCTTTAGCACGTGCAGTTGTGATGTAATTGGAATGTAACACTTCTACCATTTCAGTTCTTGTAAAACGTGCAGCCGTTGCCATCGGGTGAATGGCCAAAGCAATCGTCGGTAAAATGGTATGTGCTGATGTGCCCCATAGAGCTACAGGGAACCAGCCTAATTTTACAGCAAATATATATTGCAATAACCCTGCAAATACAAACGAAGGTATCGACGTTCCTATAACTGCGATAATAGTCGATGAAAAATCGATAGGACTATTACGGAAGATCGAGGCTAATAATCCTAAGATAATTCCCAAGATAGAGCCTACCACCAATGCCTGAAAGCCCAATAGCGCAGATGGCCCAATTCTGTCCATTAGTATTGTTGTAACAGGTGTATTATCAAACTTAAATGAAACGCCCAAATCACCTTTAACAAGTCCGCCAAGATATTTAGCATATTGAACGGGAACTGGTTCATTTAACCCGTATTTTTCTAAAATAATTGCCTTTTGCTCTTCACTTAATTTATCTTCTGCCTGTAAAGGGCTGCCCGGCAATATTTTCATAAGAAAGAATGAAAACGTCGCAATAATAAATAGCGTTATTAACATATACCATACGCGACGGAGTAAATATCGAGTCATGCTGCACCTCCTAAATTTCTCTTTATTATATGTTATATCGAGTCGATTATAAATTTTTGTTATAATCGGAATATTCATACTCATAAGCCGAAAGAGAGTATATGCATAAAATGCATACACTCCCTTCAATTTTTATAATAGTATTTTTCATACTATTTTTTTACTGATTATTATTCTTCTGCACCAACGCTAGCCCACTTGTATTCGTAAGTTGCTCCGAATGCGTTTGTGAACACACCTTGTACTTTTGGAGAAACTAATAGAGCTGATGCTCTTTGATATACAGGAGCAATTGCTGCATCTTCAAATAAGATTTTTTCTGCTTTTAAGAAGTTTTTATTACGTGCTTCTGCATCTTGAGCTAAAGTTGTTGCTGTTTCATTTACTAACTTATCATATTCTGGGTTAGTGTAGCCCATTTTGTTGTTTCCGCCATCAGTTAACCAAAGATTCATATAAGTATATGGATCAAGGAAGTCTGGTCCCCATCCTGCAAACTGCATGTCATAATCCATAGCCGTGTCTAATTCTAGACGTTGCTCAAATGGTACTTCTTTTAAAGTAACCTTTAAACCAGGAAGGTTAGTAGATAATTGGTTTGCAAGGTATTGGTTCATCATTTTAGAAACTTCTGTGTCGCCGCCTAGGAATTCAACTTCTACTGTATCAGTTCCTAGTTCTTTTTTAGCTTGTTCCCAGAACTTTTGTGCTGCTTTAACATCAAATTTTACAAGATCTCCACTTACTTCGCGGAAATCTTTACCATCAGGAGTTGAAACGAAATCTTTTGGAACTAAACCGTTAGCAACGATAGAACCGTTATTTAAGATTTCATCTACTAATGCTTCCTTATCAAATGCTCTAGAGATTGCTTTACGTACGTTTGCGTTCTTAAGAGCTGGATTTCTAGTTTGGTTCATCTTGATATAGAATACCGAAGTATCAGGCTCAACTGTATAATCATCATGAGTTGAGTATTGGTCAACTAGGTCAGATGATAAACCAGCACGGTCAACTTCACCTTTTTCATATAAATCAACAGCTGTTTGTGATTCTTTAACAACAACGTAAGTCATTTTTTCTAATTTTACAGTTTTTGCATCCCAGTAATCTGAGTTCTTAACTAATTCCCACTTTTGAGCAGTACTAGTCCAGTCAGAGAACTTGAATGGTCCGTTAGATAATAGTGTATCAGCGCTAGTAGCGAATGTATCACCTTTTTCTTCAACGAACTTTTGGTTCAATGGTAAGAAAGTACCGAAAGTTGTTAAAGATTCAAAGTATGGAGTTGCATTTTCGAGTTCAACAACTAGTTTGAAATCGCCGTCAGCTTTAACACCTAATTGATCAACAGGGACTTCACCTTTGTTTACAGCAGTTGCGTTTTTGATAACGCCGCCCATCATGTATGGACCATATTCAGATCCAGTTGCTGGGTCAACAGCACGCTGCCATGCATAAACGAAATCGTTAGCGGTTACAGGATCACCATTTGACCACTTAGCATCTTCACGTAAAGTAAATGTCCAAGTTTTACCATCTTCACTTACTTCATGCTTTGTTGCAATACCTTCACTAACCTGACCTTTTTCGTCAAGACGATATAGACCTTCCATTGTAGCACCCAAGAATTGGAATGCATACTCATCAGTCCCTAATGATGGGTCCATAGATGGAATAGTGTCACCATTAATAAAGTTTAATGTTTGTTCTACTTTTGGAGCATCTTCTGCTGGTTTCTTATCATCATCAGCAGTTTCCTTGTTGCCTGAACATGCTGCTAAGAACATGCTAAGTACAAGGCTTAGAGCTAAAAGCCATGAATACTTTTTCTTCATAAAAAAATGACCTCCTATTGTTTTATTTTTCTGTCAATTCGCTCTTAAAAAAGAAGCTAAAGAAATCATACTATTTTTCTACTACTCTTGTAAAGACTAAATATATAAAAGAGTCAAAAAATTATTATATCATTATAGATTACAATAACATTACAGTTGATATATCAATACTTCTTGTCAGATTATTTAACAAAAAAATTATTCTAAAATTAGAATGCGCTTTCTTAATATTTAGGAGAAATTGGATAAAGTATACTTTGTCAGCATATTAGGTTAAAATACCCTTATTCTTTATTACATGTGTAAAATAATATTTTAAAGATAAGGTGAAAGTAATGTTTAAAAATAAATGGAAGTTTTTCTTACTCAATCTTTTAATTATCCTTTTGATCTTCTTTATTTTTTCATCAACCTATAATCTCTTGAACTTTATCAATTCAGTATTCTATCTTAGTTTTTTTTATCTCATCACAGTATTATTTATGTACACGGCAAAAGGCGGTTTTTTTGACGGTGTTACCTTCGGCTTTAGAAGATTCAATACGCTCATGTTCAAAAAGAACGATTATTTAGAAGACTGGCGTGAAAAACCATTGCCTTCGGAAAAGTTTAACGCTTCTCTCTATCAACGTCTCAAATTCCAAACTATTTCATTGCTCTTGCTACTTACTATCTTACTATTCCTTTACTATGTAATCTAAAATATGGTCATACTTAACTTGTCGGAAAATTAAGTTTACTTTATCTAAGGGAGAGGTTAGTAATGGGGAAAAATCAGATTCAACAAGTCGGTCAAATTGCCATTCCAGTAAAAAATTTAGACCAAGCAGTAAATTTTTATAAAGAAACGCTTGGGCTCCCGCTTTTATTTACGTCAAACGGCTTAGCATTTTTTGATTGCAATGGAATTCGTCTATTATTAAGTGTTCCTGAGACAGAAGAATTTGCTCGTTCAAGCTCCGTCATTTACTTTCAGGTAGAAAATATAAAAGAGGCTTATGAAGATCTACGAAATAAAGAGGTTTCCTTTATTGACGAACCACATCTCATCGCGAAAATGGGACAAATCGAAACTTGGATGGCATTTTTTAAGGATTGTGAGGATAATACTCACGCTTTAATGAGTGAATTTGAAGTTTAAAAAAATACTACGAGGACCGTTAATCAGATAACGGCCTCTTTTTTTCTCTTAATACCTTCTATATAAATAAATGCAGCATATTCTCCCTTGCTGTTCTGCAAACTATATATAAAAGTGCTAAAGGGGTTGTAAAAATGAGGAAAAGGCTTGTGCTTGTTATTAGCATTATTTTTAGTATGTTATCCCTGACAATACCTCCTGCCCATGCCGCTGAAATTGATAATAGTAATATTTATTTAGTAAAAGCAGGGGACAACCTGCCTGAAATTGCAAATAAATATAGTATTTCTATAGAGGAATTAAAAGCTGCAAATGGTTTGCAGTCTGATGAATTAATTGCAGGGCAGAAGTTGTGGGTACCGATCCTATATGAAGTGAGGGCAGGGGACACGTTAGTGGATATTTCCTCCGCATTTCATGCCTCCGTTGAGACAATTAAAGCGGTAAATGGACTTTCCTCCGAGCAGCTTTATACAGGTCAGCTATTAAAGATTACACCAAAAAGAATGAACATACAGGGTCAGCATATTCTCATGACAAAAGAGGAGTTTAAAGATTGGTTATTTAACACACAAGTTAAACGTGAAATTCGTTTAATACAGCAACATCATACTTGGCTTCCCTCCTACAAACACTTTAATGGTTCAAACCATTTTCAATTGTTGATAGGTATGGAGAATCATCATAAAAAAACAATGGGCTGGAAGAACATTGCTCAAAATATTACGACATTTCCAGACGGTAAAGTCGCAGTTTCAAGACCGCTAAACATCATTCCTGAAGGAACAATTGGTCCAAAAGCTAACTCTGTGGGAATCGCTATTGAACACGTTGGTAACTTTGATATAGGTCATGATGTTATGACAAAGGAACAACAGGCTGCCATTATTTATATCAACGCGCTGCTATGTATTAAGTTTGGGTTAACACCTTCAATTGACACAATTACTTACCATCATTGGTGGCATATGAAAACGAAAGAACGGGTATTAGATGCGGCAGCAAGTTACAATGTTAAATCCTGTCCTGGTACTGGATTTTTCGGAGGTAATTCCACAGCCAGCGCTAAGAATTACTTTTATCCGCTTATATCAGATAAGATCGAAGAGATAGTAGAATCCATGCAATAAAGGAGGGAAACAGGATGCACTAGACAATATAATCACTTTTATAATTACACTTGTTTACTTACTGAAAATTTAATATAATTATCTTTACCACTGTTTCTACCTAGTTTTCAAGGTTATACTAAAAAGTGCCCCAGTTGAAACCCTGGGACACTAACTCCTTTAAAACATCAGTTGGATCGTTCTTCTAACCATTCAGCGATTGTTGGATAGGTAATTTTTACAGCTTGGCTGCCAAATGTGATAGACGTATGTCCAACAGGTAAACATTTATATTCTTTATCTACACTGGAAATGGAATTCATTAATGCTTCTACTTGATGCGGTTGGGCGATAAGGTCGTTTTTACCTGCTAAATTGAGTACATTTGCCTTAATATTTCCAAGATCGACTCTCTTACCGCGAATAACCATTTCTCCTTTTATCAATTTATTTTTTTGATAAAAGTCTCTAATCCATTGACGATAAGCTTCACCTGGGAACTGAATACCATCGTTAAGCCATTTTTGTAATAGTTTAAAGCTCTTTATAAAGTTCTCATTATCAGCTCGTTCATAAAGACTAATAAATGGTCCATAGTTTGTTGCCATTGGATTGATCATCTTGTTTCCAAAGTCAATCATTTCAGGTGGAATAACCCCTAACGTATCTACTACTTTATCAATATTAAAATAGCGTTCATCTAACATAGCACCGTAAGACCCTGTGTTTTCAAAATCAAAGGGACTTGTCATAAAAATAAGATTACGGATTGGTAATTCTGGATGCAGCGCTGCAAAGATAGAAGTCATCGTTCCCCCCATACAATAGCCAAGGATCGAAACTTCATCAACATTCGACTTTCTCAGGACCTTACGAACTGCACGCGGTATGTAGTCCATAATGTAATCATCTAGTTTCATATTTCTGTCTTCGTAACCTGGTTCACCCCAGTCAAGCAGATACACATCAAAGCCGCGATTAACCAAATATTCTACTAAACTGCCGCCCTTTGTTAAATCTAATACATATGGTTTATTAATGAGGGCATAAACCAAAAGAAGAGGAATTTTATGTTTCTTAGGATTTTCTGAAATATACCGATAGAGCTTGGTTTTATTTCTTGTCCAAACAAGTTCCTTCGGTGTAGGTGCTACTTCCGGCTCCGCATCGGTCGTTAGGACTTGATTTGCCCTTATTGTACGTTGAAACATCTCTTTATATTGCTGTGGCGTAAATTCGATCAACTCATTCCAATCTGTAGGCATAAGTACGCTAATGACGGTTCACTCCTTACATATGAATTACTAGTCAATATATTAAAAAATACTTTCTTTCATGACACTTACATATAAAGTCCACCGTTAATATTTAATTGCTGTCCAGTAATATAGTCGCCATCTTTACATAGGAAAACAACACCACGAGCGATTTCTTCTGGTTTACCTAGACGTTTTTGAGGAACTTTTTCGACAATTCCTGCCAGCACTTTTTCAGGAATCGCTTGGACCATTTCGGTTCCGATAAATCCTGGGCAAATGGCGTTCACAGTTACATTACTTTTAGCAAGTTCAAGTGCAAGGGATTTTGTGTACCCAATCAATCCTGCTTTTGCTGCAGCATAGTTGGTTTGTCCAAACCCTCCAGCTTGCCCAATGATAGATGAAATGTTAATAATGCGTCCCGCATCTGATTCCAGAAGATAAGGTAACGCTGCGGATGTATTGTTGTAGACACTGTTTAGGTTTACATCAATTACTTTTCTCCAATCTTCCTCATTCAACTTTTTAAACGTACTGTCTCTTGTAATCCCTGCATTATTAATTAAAATATCTAACTTGCCATAATGCTTTATCGTTTCATGTACAAGGTATGCTGCTTCATTACTTTCCGAAACATCCGCTTGAACTGCGTATGCATCTCCGCCAAATTCATTAATTTCAGCGACAACTTTATCCGCCAATTCTTTTCGGATATTATAGTTGATAACAACCTTTGCGCCATTTCTAGCAAGTTCCAATGCAATGGCTGCACCGATTCCTCTGCTGCCTCCTGTTACAATTGCTACTTTACCCTTTAAATCTGCCATTTTCTCCACCGCTTTCTATATATTTTTTAAATTTATTGTTGGTTATTTTGATTCTTCTTTTGATTTTAATAAGGTAAGAACCTGATTCAACTTATTATCTAAACTCTTCATATCCTTTTTTAAATTCGACAATTCCTTGCTATAAGACTCCGGAATGACTACCTGTTCTAATTTCTCTTCTAATCTTTCTTCTAAATCGTCTACCTTTGCATCTACATTCACAATCAATGATGAAAGGTTAGCAATGTCATTACGAGATGGTACGTTCATGAACTCTAAGTATTTTAATGTTGATTCATCAATCATTTTTTTAAATTGGAGGTTCATCTCCAAAATTTGTCCCATTCCTTCAGACGGAAAATCATTGCCGATTTTTTCATCAAATAATTTACTGGTTTGTGAATAATAATCCTTCCATACATCATAAAAGTTAAAACCTTGGTTCATGTTTTTTTCCTCCTTATTCTTCTTAGACGTATTCATCATACTAACTATATGGGAATAATTAAAGATTAAAGATTGAAAATTATCAAAATACTTTTCTTCTTTTATTGACAAAATTCCATCTTTTTTGCAAATACAAAAAGGAGAAAATTAGGATTTTCTCCCTTTTTTCAGGCTAGATTTTCCTTAAATAGTAAATTTGCTCGACCTTTTTAAACACATCTCGACGAATATCGGCAGCAATATGAACAGCCGCTTTAGCAGCTTACACCATGCTTACCATTCCCACCGTTCCAGCATAAAAATAACCAAAAACTTTACAGGTAAACAAGTTATTAAGTATAATCAAAATTAGAGTCTAAATTTTCAGTACATATATAATATTCAGACTCAATTTCTATTTAGGGGGAAAAACAATGAAGGTCAAACATTGGTTATTGCTTTTAACATTTGGCTTGGTACTGAGTGTACTAGCCGCATGTTCCGGCGATGAGTCCAAGGAACCTGCAGGAACAGACGCGAAAGAGGAAGAAAAAGGGGAAAAGGTCCTTAACTTTTTAAACCCAGAGGCAATTCCTTCAATGGATCCATCCTTAGCTACAGATGAGTCTTCCTTTATCTATTTAGCTGCAACAATGGAAGGTTTATATCGACTAGATGAAAAAACACAACCTACACCAGGGATTGCTACTGAACATAAAGTAAGTGATGATGGTCTGACTTGGACCTTTACATTGAGAGAGGATGCTAAATGGTCAAATGGAGACCCGGTAACAGCTCATGATTTCGTCTATTCATGGCAGCGTGCCGTTGATCCAGCTACAGCATCTGAATATGGTCCGTATATGATGAATGGCGTAATCAAAAATGCTGAGAAAGTTAACAAAGGTGAACTAGCTGTTGATCAATTAGGAGTTAAAGCTGATGGCGATTATACACTAGTTGTTGAATTAGAAAATCCAACACCATACTTTGAAACATTAACGACATTTGGAACATTCCTCCCATTAAACAAAAAGTTTGTGGAAGAAAAAGGCGATAGTTTTGCCACTAGTTCAGAAAACTTATTGGCAAATGGTCCTTACACCATGAACAACTGGACTAGTACTAGTGATTCATGGGACTTGGTAAAGAATAAAGATTATTGGGATACTAAAACAGTAAAGATGGATAAACTGACTTTCAAAGTTGTTAAAGATCCACAAACGGCTGTAGATTTATATGAAGAAGGTACTGTTGATCGAATGGATTTAACATCTGATCTTGTTGACCAATATTCGACAAATGATGATTATGTGGTATCAGCAGATACATTTGTGTATTTCTTAAAGTTTAATCAAACAAAATCTGAAGCATTAGCAAATAAGAATATTCGTGCCGCACTTAGCAGAGCTTTTGATAAGGAAGCTTTAGTAGGAGAAATTTTAAATAACGGCTCAATCGCTGCAAACGGCTTGGTTCCAAAAGACTTTACACCAATGCCTGAAACAGGTGAAGATTTCCGTAAAGTAAGTGGAGATCTTGTCACGTATGATCTTGAGAAAGCAAAAGAGTTCTGGGCAAAGGGATTAGAAGAGTTAGGTACTGACTCCGTTGAACTAGAGTTTCTTGCAGATGATGACAAAACAACTAAAAACTTAGTTGAATACGTTGCAAACCAACTCTCAACAAATTTAGAAGGATTAAAAATTAACATCAAACAAATTCCAAAAAAGCAGCGTCTTGATTTAGATAAATCTATGGAATATCAACTTCAGCTTACAAGATGGGGCCCTGACTTCCTTGATCCATTTACTTACATGAATTTATTTATTACAGATGGCGGAAACAATATGACTGGATATTCAAGCGCAGAATATGACAAGTTAGTTAGTGAAACAGCTACAAAATTTGCTACAGATAATGCCGCACGTTATGAAAACTTCTTAAAAGCTGAAAAATTGCTATTTGAAGATGCAGTAGTTGCTCCTGTCTACCAGGCTTCTAGAGCACAATTGGTTTCTCCAAAAGTTCAAGGTGTGTTCGTGAACCCATTTGGTGCAACCTACGAATATAAATGGGCAGATGTAGGGGAAGAGTAAAATCTTCTGGTATAAAAAAGAGGGAGAAATACCAACTGGTATTTCTCCCTCTCTCTTTATCTATTGTAAATTTTTATAGCGGTCATTTAACCAACCTATCTTGCACGATGAACGGTCAAATTGACTTTACTTGTCTCACACATAAAAGTAGAGAGATGGACAGGTTCGTCATTATCATTAAATGCAATTTTTACGATTCTAAACAGATTAGCTCCGATATCACATTCTAATAATTTCGCATAGTCATTTGTCGCACCAATAACATCAATAATCTTATCATTACTAACAATTTCAGTATGATACTCTTCAGAAAGGACTTTATAAGTTGATTCTTTCCCGGCAATTTTCTTTTCTAAATCGGGAAACCGTAACAAGGAATAATGCGCGATATCGTAGAAAAGAGGGCGGTCATTTACATACATAAGCCGTTCAAGTACCAGAACAGGACTACTTTTATCAATTAATAGATGATCCGCAACATCTTCAGGTGCAGGAATAACCTCACTTCTTAATATCCGAGAATTAGGTATCATACCCAACTGATGGCTAAACTCTGAAAATCCGCTTACAGATAGTAATTCATTATGGAACTTTTTGGATGTAACAAAGGTACCTCTTCGGGGAATCCGTGTCAGGACACCTTCCTTTACCAATTCCTCAATTGCCTTACGTATCGTAATACGGCTTACGGTATAGATTTCACAAAGTTCTGCTTCAGTTGGAATCTGCTCATCTGGTTTATATTTTCCAGTTTGGATATCGTTCTTCAACATTTGCCTGACTTGCATGTATAATGGCTGTGGGGTTGAAGGATTTAAACTCATACTAAATCCATCCTTATCCGTCAATTGACAATTATACTAATCATTATACATTGATTGACTACAACAGTCACCAAGCACCAAAGTATTGAATCGTCTTCGCTGCCGTTTCTGCTCCCAAATCTAAACATTTGGCAGTAGGAAGACCTTTCAATTTTCCATAAATAAACCCAGATATAAAAGAATCTCCCGCTCCCATTGTATCTACTACATCTACTGCTACTACACCACATTTATAGAATTGTTCACCATCATAAGCAAGTGATCCATTCTCACCTAATGTCGCTATAGTAATTCTTGATCCATTATTCTTTACATCCTTTAGAAATTGGCGGATAAAAGAATCATCCTGTGTATAGGAAAAGAATGAATAATCTACATACTGTGGCAGGGTTTTGACAAGTATATGATCTAATTGGTTAGAAAAATCAAATGAGGTTTGTAATCCCCTTTTTTTAAAAAGAGAATAATACCTCTCAACATGCCCCCAAACTCCGGCATGTACAAGCTGATGTTTTTGAATAAAGTCAAGTTCTGCCGGTGTTAAGGTGAAGTCAGCCATAACACCTTCATCATATTCCCCAAAACAACGATCATTGTTTACTAATTCCACATAGGTAACAGCTGTTTTTCCATCCTTCTTTGATAGATGAGAAATATCAACACCCTTTTTTGAAATATCCTTTTGCATTAATTCACCATAAGAATCGCTGCCAACCCAGCCAATATAAGAGGAATCAGCACCTAATTCTGTTAAATAGACGGCTACATTGACAGGATTCCCACCAGGATAGGCCTTCCCGCTTGTTTGATAGACATCCATACAATTATCTCCGACTGTTGCAATCCTCATCTTTATTCCCTTCTTTCTTGAACATTAAGGAACGAGCACTACTAAGTAAGTAGTGCTCACATGCATTTTAATACTCCATTTGTCGGTAATATCTTCTTAGCGTTAAGGGATGATTTCTTTCCCGCTCAAGATATACGCTGATTCGACTTAAGACAGACCAGTTGATACTGACAGCAAAGTGTTTTCTAAACTCTTCACTAATCCCTTCCATCTTAAAATCCTTTGTATCAATAACAGTGAGCTGGTTTGTAATCTTTTCAGCGAATTTTTCTACACGGTCCATCAATGGACGTGTATCATCTTCACCCTTTAGTAAAATAACACTCGTATCTTCGACCACCAATTCAAGGGTACCGTGGAAAAATTCTGCTGCATGTATCGATCTCGCATGAATCCACTGCATCTCTTCTAAAATACACATAGCGTAGGAATATGTATTCCCCCATAAATTACCGGAACCAACCATCATGTGATAGTCCGTGTCCTTGTGTTTAATCGCAAATTCCTCAGCACTTTTATCGAAGGCCTTCACAGCGTTTAAAATGGCTTGCGGTAATAAAGCCACCTCTTTTGTAAACTGCTCATATTGCGGGAACTCATTATTGTTATACATGAAACGGAATACGAACATATACAGAAGCATGAAGAATGTATCAAAAGAATGTGTTTCGGACCCAGTTGTGATACAGTAGTCCACAATTTGAGTTAACGGAGTGTTTGGCTCAGCTACTAAAGCAATTGTAGTTGCACCTGCTGCCTTACAAAACTCTGCTGCTTCAACCGTTTCTTTCGTTGTTCCTGAAACGGATGTAAAGATACAAACGGAATCCTTGCTAAAATGCCTGTTATTCATCACCATGAATTCAGCAGCAATTTCTGCATGAACATCGATAGTAGAATTAGATTTTAATATATATTCATAAGGATACATCATCGCAATCGTTCCGCCCGCACCAATTAGAAAAATATTGCTGTAGCCTTTATTGCATATTCCATCAACAATATCTTCTATTTGCCCTCGAAAAGCAAGGCCTTCTTTTTCTACGAGTCTTAGAAATAAATCTTCATCAAATTTTAACATCAACATTTTCCTCCCTAACTAAATAACTACTTTTAATTTTAAGAATCTATTAATAAATGAACTAACTTCCTATTTTCACTTGTACTATGCAACTAGTTTGCTTTTGTTTTTCGAGCCATATTTCTTTTCCCAATAGTAATAAACAGGGAGACCTGTTACGATGACAATCAGTGCCGCAATCATCCCTTCTATCGGGGCCCAAGTGAACGTTCCCCAAGCAAGCCATGATGCACCAAGGATAGCTAAAATCGTGGTTAATCGCCAGACCGGCATGCGATATACCGGCTTATAATCCTCGCGTTTACGGCATTTATAAACTGCAGCAAAATCCATAATATTTATGAGCAACTGTATGAGCGTGAAATATCCCAGCAATGCTGTTAAATTACTAAACATCACAAGAATACAGGCATATGTAACCTGAACAATAATAGAAAAACTTGGTGTTTCATATTTCGGATGAACCTTCGCAAAACGTTGAAAGAATAGACCATCCTTTGCCATTGCATATTCCAGACGAGGCTGGAACATAATGCACGAGCTCAACGATCCCAGTATGACAATAATCGCTGTAACAGCAACAAATGAGGAGGCAACATCAGAGAGTCCCGGGATATACTTGACAGCGTCAGAAACCGCGGCACTAGAATTAATTAATTTTTCAAAAGGCATTAAACCTATAATACAAACAGCAAGCAATGTATATAACGCCAAGACTATTAAAACTGAGCTAATAAGAGCACGCGGCAGGACCTTTCCTGGATTTTTAAATTCCCCAGCCATAAAACAAATTGCCGCCATTCCCGTATACGCCCAAGTAGTGGCAGAAACTCCACCTATTAAGCTAGTTTTCACCTCACCGGACGCAGGTACATAGGAAAAGTTCCCCGGGTTTAAATACATAAGACCCAATCCGATGACAATTAAGAATGGAATGATTTTTACAGCCGTAATAATGACTTGGAATTTGCCGCCTTCTTTTACACTTCGATAATGAATGGAAGTAATGATGAGAATGATTGCAATGGCAAGTAATTTTCCAGCCATACCATTGAAAAATGGCAAAAAGGATGCTACATAGGAAACAATCGCCAGCGCCATAATGGCAATCGATGGTGGATCTAAAGCCCAGAACGTAGCCCATCCATATAGAAAGCCTAAAGGTCTCCAGCCTGCTTTATTTAGGTAAACATAGCCGCTTCCGTTTTGAGGATATGCCGTCGCTAATTCCGCGAGCACCATGACCTGTGGAATGGCAATGATTCCGCCAATAATCCATGCAAGAATAGAAATAGTAGGTGTACCAGCAGCTTTTGCCACATCACCAGAAGATACAAATATTCCCGAGCCAACAGTCGTTCCAACCGCAATGGCAAGAGCTGCCCAAAATCCAAGTTTTCGCGTAAGAGTCGCATTACTCATAAAGAGTTCCTCCAAATTAAGATGGTAAGATTCCTAATTCCTTTATTTTCTTAATAGATTTCATGATTGCATCTTGTGGATTTTGATAATAATTAGATCCCATGATTTCTAGGGTACATGTACCTTCGTAACCATGTTTTTGAAGACTTCTTAGGTATTCCTTCCACATTAAAACCCCATCATCAAGGCCCAAATGTGCGTCTGATTGACCATCCCCGTCTATTAGGTGAAAATGGCATACTTCTGAAAGTGCAGAAAAATAATCATCTGGCGTTTCGCCTGCTAACTGCATTGCTACTGTATCAATCATTCCTTTTAATGCAGGCGATTGAATTTCATCTATCATTCTCTTTAATCCATTTAAATCCGTAATAAGATTAGATTCATATTTCGTTAATGGTTCTAAAGCAAGCGTTAACCCTTCCCTTTCTGCTACTTTTGAAAGATTATAAATGGAGTCACTTGCATACTTCCATGATTCTTCATCAGACAAAGAAAAATCTCCTATCCCGGAAGTGATTAGCATCATTTTGGTATCAAGTTCAAGGGCTGCGTAAAGATTTTCTACAAAGTAATCTATACTCTTGTTTCTCCAGTGAGAGTCAGCAGCTGCAATATTATAAGGATAAATGCATTGTTCTGGAGTATAGCAGACGATGTTAATATTTCGTTTCTGAATCTCTTTTTTTATATTTCTGATATTCCCAAGGATGTTTCGGTAAACATATAAGTGCGGCTCGCCTGCCCATAATTCAATACTATTGATCCCTAAACGCTCCATGCTGTCTAAAAAATAGTGAAAGGGAAAATGCTTGAACGTGATATTCATTCCTGCCATTTTCATTTGTTTCACCTCCTTATTTGAAAACGCTTTTTTATTTGTTATGTCTTGTATTATAATCAGATATTATAAAAATTACAATATCAAATTTATTAAATATCTTTAAAAATTTTATTCAATCATAAAAAAGACGCCTCCATTGGAAGCGTCTTTTTCCTATTAAACAAATTTTTATTGGAATGAGGTATTTCTTTTGCCTACATTTATGGTGAGGTTTTTAAGAGTTAATCCCTGCAAGAATTCTTTATATCCGCCTCAACCCGGCTCATAAATTCTTCTACCGCGCTGTATCCTTGCTGTTTTAAGTACCAGTTATTTGCCGCTGCCTCTATTAACCCAGCCACATCACGTCCGGGCTGTAGTTGGATCTCCATACAAGGAATTTTCACACCCATATAGTCGGTATAATGATATTCCTGTTCTAAATCATTATATAAGGCGTCCTTTTCCCACTTCGTCAAATGAATATCAAGGGAAATTCGTGTTTCGTCCTGAAATGCCTTACGGCCATATAAGCGGACGACATTAAGCAAACCAATACTGCGAAGCGCCAAGAATTCTTTTGTTTTTCCATCATGGGTACCTAGAATGGTTTGCGTACTTAATTTCTTTAAAACCACGATATCATCCGATACAAGCCTGTGCCCGCGGCGGATTAACGTATGGGCGGTCTCGCTTTTTCCTACCCCTGAATTACCACGAAGTAAAATACCAATGCCTGATACATTCATACAAACTCCATGAACAGAAATCTCTGGTGCTAATTCCTTCACCAAAAACGCATCCAATTTAGGGATAAACTCTGAGGTTGTCTCAGGCTGTTTTGTCACTAACAACGGGATACCCTGCTCTGTACAATGGTGAATTAAATAGGTAAGTCCTTCCTCGCCAGCCGTTACGATAAAACATGGTGGATGGTAGTGTACGATATTCCCGATTCGAATTTTACGTTCCTCTTTACTTAACTTATGTAAGTAGGTGATTTCCTTTTTTCCTAATATTTGAACTTGTTCTGTTGGAAAAAAGTCAAAATGCCCCACAAATTCTAAACCCGGACGATGCACCCGCGGCTGCGTAATGACCTTCTGCAGGTGGTTTTCTCCAGCCAATACTTTCAGTGAAAACCTTTGAACCAAGTTTTCTATTGTTACCGTTTTCAACTTCTAATCACGTCCTGTTAGCCTTTTATTTTAAAATTATACTTGAGTTCACTGGAAACGTCATCCATTATAAAAATAGTTTCTAAATGGTTAAATTGCTGTTTTTAGGGTAGAAAACTTCAGAGAATTATGATAATATAAAATAAATTTAAAAAGACCATGTGTAACTGGCGAAACGCGGATAACCGCGAGGGAGCACATGGTGTCGCAGCCGTTCGCCTGGGCAGAGGTAAGGGATTCTATCCCTTACCTCTTTCTGCTTATTAAAGCTTAAAAATTAGGAGGGAAATTATGAGCACCATCACTCTAGAAAAAGTGAAAACAATTAAAACACTTAATAATATTGCAGAAAGTGGCCTAAAGGTATTTACTAAAGGCAATTTTCAGATTGACAACGACAGCGAAAATCCCGATGCCATCCTTGTTCGCAGCTTTAATATGCACTCAGTAGAACTCGGCAGTAACTTAAAAGCCATTGCAAGAGCCGGAGCAGGTGTCAACAATATACCGGTAGAAAAATGTACTGATCAAGGTATAGTAGTATTCAATACTCCTGGTGCAAATGCCAATGCCGTAAAGGAAATGGTACTTACTTCATTAATCTCTTCATCTCGTAACCTTTTTGCTGGTATTGCTTGGGCAAAGGCGTTAGAAGGCGAGGGCGACCAAATTCCAAAGTTAGTGGAAGCTGGTAAAAAACAGTTTGTCGGAAAAGAAATTAAAGGGAAAACATTAGGTGTCATTGGTCTAGGTGCCATTGGTGCGCTTGTCGCTAATGATGCACTTGATTTAGATATGGATGTAATCGGATTTGATCCGTTTATTTCTGTCGATACAGCTTGGAATTTGTCACGTAATGTCCAGCGGGCAATTACAATTGAACAATTGTTCGCAGAATCTGATTATATTACTGTTCACGTACCGTTTACCGAGGATACAAAAGAAATGTTTAATGAAGCTACATTTAGCATCATGAAGCCAGGTGTTCATATTTTAAACTTCTCACGCGGTGAGCTTGTGAATGAAAAAGACATGGCAGCAGCTCTCGAAAAGGGGATAGTTGGGAAATATATTACAGATTTCCCGAATGAAAATGTGCTGAAAATGAAAAATACCGTTCCGATTCCGCACCTAGGTGCCTCTTCACAAGAATCTGAGGAAAATTGTGCGATTATGGCGGCTCGCCAGGTAAAGGAATTTTTAGAAACAGGAAACATCAAAAACTCAGTAAATTTCCCAAATACGGTTCTTCCTTATACAGGAAAGCAGCGAGTACTAGCATTTCACCACAATGTTCCAAATATGGTGGGGCAAATCACTTCGGCTATATCTAGTTATGATTTAAACATTGCAGATATGGTGAACAGAAGCCGCGGGGGATATGCGTATACGATGATTGATATTGATAATAAGGTAAATGGTGATGTTATTCCGGGATTAGAGGAAAAAATTAAACTAATTTCTGGCATAATAACTGCTCGGATTATTTAAACATAAAAAAGAAATGGAGCCAAGTTTCAATCTGGCTCCATTTCTTATGCCTTAATCAAGGCAACTATTTTAACGTACGTTTCAGGAATTCTCTTGTACGCTCTTGTATTGGATTATTGAAAATTTGTTCTGGGCTTCCTTCTTCCGCAATGACTCCCTTGTCCATAAATACCACTCGATCGGATACTTCATTTGCGAATTCCATTTCGTGCGTCACGATTAACATCGTAAGACCAGATTCTGCAAGTTCTTTCATGACTTTTAGAACTTCTCCTACCATTTCTGGATCAAGAGCGGATGTTGGTTCATCAAATAGCATCACATCTGGCTCCATCGAAAGAGCTCTTGCAATTGCCACACGCTGCTTTTGACCGCCGGAAAGCTGCTTCGGCTTTGCATTAATGTATTTATCCATCCCAACAACCTTCAGGTACTTCATCGCTACTCTTTCAGCTTCTTCCTTCGAACGTTTTAATACTTTTACCTGGCCTACCACACAATTGTTAAGGACATTGTGATTATTAAATAGGTTAAATTGTTGGAACACCATGCCTAAATGCTTGCGGTAATCAGCTGCGTCGTGTTTTTCATCCAAAATATTTTCACCATGATAGATAATTTGACCGCCGCTAGGCTTCTCTAAAAGATTAATGCAACGAAGAAGAGTTGATTTACCAGACCCAGAAGAACCAATAATCGAGACTACTTCTCCCTTATTTACCGAAAAATTAATGTCTTTCAATACTTCATGTGTTCCGAAGGATTTGTTTAAATGCTGTATATCAATAATCTTTTCCATTTCCTCTCCTCCTTCTCCCATTATTTTTGACGGTCATTTTCAATCATTGTATAGTTGTCAGCGCCATCTAGTTTCTTTTCAATGTATAACAATATTCTCGTTACAATAAAAGTCATCACAAAATAAATCATACAAGCTACGAAAAACGACTCAAAGTATCTAAAGTTATTTCCGGAAATCGATTTTGTTACGAAATATAGTTCTGTAACGGAAATTACATTCAGAACGGATGTATCTTTAATATTAATAACAAATTGGTTTCCTGTTGCAGGTAGTATATTACGAATAACCTGCGGTAATACAACATTCCACATCGTTTGGACATGAGTCATTCCAATTGCATGAGCCGCTTCAAATTGCCCTTTATCAATCGAAACAATCCCGCCGCGAACAATTTCCGCCATATAAGCTCCTGTATTGATAGAAACAACAATAATCGCTGCAGCAAAAACATTCATATCGATACCAAATGCTAGCGCAGAACCATAGTAAATAACCATTGCTTGAACAATCATTGGTGTTCCACGGAAGAATTCAATATAGATAGAAAGAATTGCATTAATGACGTTTAACAGTACTTTCTTTGCCCCGCGTTCAGGCATTGGTATTGTTCGTATTACCCCTGCTAATAATCCAATTGCTGCCCCAATAATCGTTCCAATAAGAGCAATCAAAAGTGTTAAACCAGCGCCACGAAGGAACATAGGCCAGTTTTCTGAAATTATTTTTATGACCCACTCAAGACTCATCTTTTATCCTCCTTTACTGTATAAAACCGACTGTATGATTTTATACAGCCGGTTTCTCACTATTATTCTGCTGCTGGTTGATTTTTAATAGCATTATCCATAATGCTTGTACGTTCTTCCTCTGAAATACCTTTTAAAATATCATTGATTTTTTTAGTAAGGTCACTGCCTTTTTCAAGCCCGACCGCAATTGCTGTATCATCTGCTGAAGTTTTAAATCCTTCTTCGAATTCAACCATTACATAGTTTTCATTAGCAGCTGATGCACTGACACCTTCCGGACGCTCAGAAACATATCCATCAATCATTCCTGATTCAAGAGCTACCCTCATTGCTGGGAAGTTGTCCATCGCTGTTTTCTTGTCTACACCTTTGATTTGATCAATAACTGAATAGTGGAAGGTGTTTAATTGAGCTGTCACTTTTGCTCCTTTGAAATCTTGGATAGAAGTGGCATTTTCATATTTGCTGCCTTTTTTTACAACCATTACTAAATTTGAAGTATAGTAAGTGTCCGAGAAATCAATCGTTTCTTTACGTTCAGCTGTCGGTGACATCCCAGCGATAATCGCGTCAATTTTTCCTGATGTTAGCGCTGGTACAAGTCCATCCCACTCTGTTTTGACAATAACTAATTCTTTTCCTAAGCCCTCAGCCACTTTCTTTGCAATCTCCACATCATATCCGCCTGCATATTCTGAAGAGCCATTTATTTTAACACCACCGTTGGAATCATCGTTTTGAGTCCAGTTAAAAGGAGCATAACCTGCTTCAAGACCTACCTTAAAAGTATTATCCTCTGATGATTCAGATCCAGAACTTTTACTAGTCCCGCATCCTGCCAATAAAAGCATCGTTGAAACTAACAATAATATAAAAATAGTAAACTTATTCTTCATGATGTTTTTCCTCCTGTTTTTTATAATTACGACAAAAAGCGACCTGAGATAAACTCAGGTCGCATTATTCTTAGCTGCCCTAAAGTCCCCTCTTTTATCCCAAATGAGATAGCACAACTCAATAAACCGGAGAGTTTATTGAGACAGTCCTGCAGCTCTTAACTACAGACCCAGCATGTAATACTGAGAATATTACAAACTTCGGCGACATTTCCTTCTCCTTAGCATCATTGCCTCTCAAACTCCACTAAAGACTGTTAAATATCGCGCCTCTACCTCACTGTTAAAAAAGTGAGGTCTTATTAAATTATATTAATATACTACAGCATTTTGTCGAAATTCGTCAACTAGTTATTAAAAACAAATTCTACCAAACTATTGTTAGTACGTTACCTAAAGCCATTTTTACAAATCTGGTGAAGTCACATTTACTCTTCTTCCAACCAAAATCCAGTAGAGAAATAAGCTGAAAGCGGTTATAAGTACGAGAACAAAAAGAATATTACTATACATGGTTGCCTCAGGACGGTTTAAAATCCCCAAGATATTTGAACGCATTGCGGAATGATCCATCATCGCCGCTGTATAGGCAATTCCAATTGACATAGCAACATTTAACGTTAAATTATAAAATCCTATGGCAGTTCCCGTTTTATCTTTATCAATTGTGCCAATACAGGAATCCAACATTGGGGCATACATAAACGCGAACGAACTTGAAAATACAATCATTGATATTACAAAGATAATGACAGAGGTTGTTACAAAGAAACCGCCCAACAATAAACTGCCAATCATTCCAGTCATCGCAATCGTGATACATTGTCTGCTTCCAAGTACTTTTGCAATTTTCCCAGATAGCGCTCCTACAACTGCAGCCAGCAGATAAGCTGGAATCAGTAATAGCGAAATCGTATCCAGCTTTAAACCATATAGCTTTTCAAGCAAAAACGGAAACAAAAAAATATACGCTAACTGCACAGAGTAAATCACGAAAGCTACTCCGAGTAAAGAAATAAACTGCCTATTTTGAAAAAATCCTATACCTATGAATGCTTTTGAATTCTTATTGATATAAACAAGAAATAAAGCAGCAGCCGCAATAAATGCTAGAAGATAAACCCAATTGAAATCGGTAATATATAGCAGCAGGGAGGCGGCAATTCCCGCAACTAGAAATAATCCTGCTACATCAACATGACTGTTTTTCGTCTCTTCCTTAGGAAGATATCGTAAAATAAACGGGAGGGTGAAAAGAGTTACTAATGGGACTAAAAAAAGAGTTGTCCAATGTAAATACGTAGAAACATAACCCCCGGTTAATGCACCGATAACCTGTGATAAAGCAAAGCTGCTTGTACTTAACCCTAAGAACTTCTTTTGTTCGTGTACAGGCAAATGTTTAGTTACGAAGATAACATATAAAGTTTCAGCTGAAGCCAAACCTGCTGTTTGGATGATTCGTGAAACAACTACTAGTAAAAATGAATGTTGAAAAAGATATCCCATCACTGATCCAACACAAATTAAAATAATCCCGATACTTAATAGCTTTCTAATGCTTATAGAATCCGCCAAAGCAGCGTAAACTACTGCTCCAATTCCAATCACCAGCCCGGCTAAAGTTGCCTGCCAGCTTACTGTTGTTGCAGAAATATGAAAATCCTTTGCCATATCAGTCGAAATAATTTTAAAAGAATTATCAATTATTAAACATAATAGAAATAACAGAAGCATTACAGGTACAGCTTTCTTCACACTATATTCCTGAGTTTCTGTCATACTTGCATTTGCACTTAATGTAGTCATGACTGTTTTCCTCTCTTTTTTGGCAATCCGATATCTAATAATCCGGCATTTGATCACGACTTACAGCATCTCTTTTGAGTGAAATCCTTTGCTCAAGTCGTGCTCAAATGCCTCGTTGTTATCGCTTAAGCTAGCTCCAAAGCGATTTCCATCATATTCGTAAATGCAACTTGTCGTTCTTCTGGTGTCGTTTCTTCATGGCGAATCATATGATCACTTACGGTTAGAATCGTAAGGGCATTAACTCCTGCATAAGCAGCATTCATATAAAGACCAGCCGTCTCCATTTCTGCACAAAGAATCCCCATTTTGCGCCACTTTTCCACAGCTGTTTCATCGGCATTATAAAAAATGTCGCTTGTCAGGACATTTCCAACATGAACGGGAAATTCTTTTTCATCGGCTACCTTTTTCGCTTTTTCCAATAATGAGAAAGAGGCAATGTTAGAAAATTGCCCAGGAAGATTGTATTGGTGCACGTAACGTGAATCCGTTGAAGCTCCCATGGCAAAAACAATATCATATAGGTTCATATGGTCCTGCATCGCACCACAAGTACCAATGCGAATCAAGTTTTTCACACCAAATACATGTATCAGCTCCCATGAATAAAGACTCATACTCGGCATACCCATGCCCGTCCCCATGACCGATATTTTCTTTCCTTTATAGGTCCCTGTATACCCAAACATATTGCGGACAGAATTGAATTGGACTGCATCCTCCAAATAGGTTTCAGCAATGAATTTCGCCCTTAATGGGTCCCCTGGCAAAAGTATCGTTTCAGCAATCTCCACTCCATTTGGTTTGATATGTGCAGTTTCCTTTTTATTCATCTGTATTCTCTCCTTTTATCCGGTTTAGTTGGTAGTTTACCCTATTGTGCGATTTTATCTTGTTTCCGCTTTCATCGTGTTGTATAAAATTGATCTAAAATTAAATAATATTGTATAGTTGTATAAAAACTTGTATACATACACAACAATAAAAAGAATAGCATACTATCATTTTGTTCACAACTATCTTGTTAATTAAATTTTGTCTTTTTTGTAACAAAAAAAAGCAATTTCTCAACTGATTTTGATGAGAAATTGCTACCTCTTTAAAGAAACCCTATTTACAATTACCTTTTCCATTGACTCTATTTGACTGCATTAATTGTTATTTGGCTAGACTCTTTCGGTATATAGTATTTATTATAAATAACAGGATATTTATCACTTATGTATACACTTTCAACTAGTAAATCACAATCTTCCTCGTTGAGGATCTGATATTTTTGTGATGGGATGGAATCGGAACGCCTAAGTTCAATGGTTGCAGAATTTGCAAGCTCATATATTTTTTTGTCTATCATATCTAATAATTGCTGTTCATCTTGTAAATCTAAATTTAATTCCGATACTGCTTCAATTGCCATGATCGTAAAAGCATAGGCTACGGCTTGTTCATTACTTTTATACCAACGCTCAATGGCAACAACCGCGGTCATATTCCGATTTAAAACTTGCTTGGCGTAATCACTAATTAGTTCAATTCGAAAATGGAGTTCCACATTATCAATGTTGCCTGTGAAGCATTTATATAAGGGGTTTCCCAGCTTTTCTAGGCCAATCATGTTTTTATTATGATGGAATTTTGTAATAAAATTTCCTTTTCCATGGATATTTTTAACCAATCCATCTTCCTGTAATCTTGATAATGCATTCCTTAGTGTCATCCGACTCACGCCAAAAAGCTTAGCCAATTCCGGCTCTGTCGGCAGCCTGCTGTCAGGGGGAAAGGTTCCATCCATAATAAGTTTATACAATTTATCATAAACAACTGCAAATAATGGCCGCTTGGTTTTTTGAAAATCCTCGGGTTTAATACTCATTATCTTACACACCTTTAAATAAACTATTGGCCCACTCAATTTTAATAACACATAAACTATAAACTAATTTCCGCTCATTAATCAACTATCGCTCCTTAATTAGACTATAATGGAAATAATGATTGTACCTCATTTTAGCAGTGGCCAAAAAACAGGCAGCCTCATTAAACTCGGATATCAAATTGATAGAGTACGCCGTGACACCACTTGGTTACAACCCAACATGTTTTCATATTAGTAGGAATATATATATAACGGTTCAAGTCTTTTAATCTACCAGGGAATGGTAACAGGGGGAAAGAGATGTTATATACAGACGAGTTTTTGGAGAAGTTACGGATGGAAGGCGATCCAGCGCCTGACAGAATCATTGAAGAATTGTTCAAAAACAGTCAGGTTGGCTCCGTAAATGATTTGCTGAAGCAATTAATGCACAACGACCAAGAGTATCCGGAAGAGCTGCCTGATACCATAGAATTTTGGCTCAAGGATACAGCTTGTTGCCCAGAAGGCGTGGACTTGGCAAGAATAAGAAACGCAACCGACTTATTTCAGGAACACGGCATTGCCATCACCTTCTTATTATCAACAAGTTCCCTAGTGAATTGTTACGCTGCACGTAAAGGTGTGAAGGTCCTTACATTCAGTTATCGTTTAGGCCAAAATGCATACCGCAGGATAGCAGAAACAGGGCAATTTGTTCTTCATGTCATGGCACCGGGCGGACTTGAACCTGAGGGACACGGAATTAAAGCCATTCAAAAAGTCCGTTTAATGCACTCAGCCATTCGGTATTTGGTTCAAAAGACGGGAAGATGGAATGAAAAAGAAAATGGTATTCCCATCTGTCAGGAGGATCTGCTTGGTACCCTATTAACCTTTTCCATTGTCATCATAAATGGGCTTCGCCAGTTAGGTATGAAAATAACAGAAAAACAGGCGGAAGATTACCTGTACTTTTGGAAAATCGTCGGAATCATGCTGGGGGTCCGGAAGGATATCATCCCGAAAACCATGGAAGAAGCCATTCAATTGGAGAAAATGATAAAAAAAAGACATCACGGACCGTCTCCTGAAGGGGTCCAGATGACCCGAGCTTTACTTGAGTTTCATGCTGGTCTTATTCCCGGTCAGATGTTTGACACCATAATCCCTGCTTTAATCCGAGAAACCGTAGGGGACGAAATTGCCGACTGGATGGAAGTGCCGAATTCTAACTGGCAAAACTTCATGAAATACAAAGAGTTAATGGGTTTTTTGCTTGATTCTGACTATACAGGCTTTTTTGGAACTATGGTCAATCGTCTAGGGTTAGCATTAATTAAACGCCAGTCACTTGCCATGACCGATTATGAATATACTCCATTTCTCATCCCCACCGAACTGCGGAAGGTTTGGGGAATTGAAGAGAAAATAGTATAACAGTAAAAGTATTTGTCGAACTATTTTGATATTAGTATATCCTTCTGCCCTTTATAATTTAAATGAAGAAAATTTCCGTTTCACGAAAGGGGACTAAGGGATGGCAAAAGTTCTTGTTATGTATGATCAACTAAAAATCAAGAGGGATTTGAACAATACTATCAAAATGTACATATTCCTTTGGCGAAAGGTATTCCAAACTTAACAGGGATAGAAGTTCACCGTGTATTACAGACTCAAAATACAAGCGAGAATCTCTTTTTAGTTACAGAGCTCCAATTTGATAGCCAACAAAAGCTCGGGGAGGGCCTAGCATCTCCAGAGGGCAAGAAGGCTCAAGAGGATGTAGTAAATCTTATGCCATTTTTGAATAAGCCGCCCGTTGTAGCGATTGTAGAATGATATAATGGTATTAAGAGCCTTTAATATGGTTCTTTCACTTGATTCTTCCTCAGAAGCAAGAGAGCTGCCCCAAACATTACTCACCAAATAAACAGGTTTTTCTGTGATTAAGCTGCCAGGATAAATGATGAAAATAGCCCAGTTCATATGAACTGGGCTATTCCATTTTTCAAACAAAAAGCAGTGCAATTTCACCGTAACGCATATAAATGAAGTTTAGCCGGGACTGTTCATGGACAGTATAGGAATAATTTCTCTTGTAAACCTTCTAAGATTTCCTCTGGCATTTCCCTTACCTTGAGATCCCCGCCTAAGAACAGTAGCCAATTTGCTATTTCGGTTACTTCTTCATAATTATTAACATTGATGAAAGTCTTTAGAATGGCTGTGTTTTGGTAAGGACTTGTAAATGAAATTGAAACTTTTAAAGGATGGTATTTTTTGAACTGGGCAATCGCCTTTGGACCAAGTTCAATGACAAGGTTGTTTACTTCTTCCTGCATACTTAGTTTCTCTAAGATTTTCTTCTTACTTAATCTTTTCTTCACAGGGTACGAAGTGACACTGGTGAGATTGTCTACAGGGAAAACCTGCTTATTTTCTTCCTTTAAGTCAAACCCTTCAATCAGCCAAAGGCTTTTGTCACGATAAAGGTTCAAGAGATAAATGGGATAAGACTTTATTACCTTCTCTTCTTTGATCGTAATTAATAAATAGCGGTCCACAAGAAGGAGTTCGATGAGTGTTTCTAACATGGGATGGGGGAGGTCTGAAAGCTCAAGAAGATCGGGATTATTGGGGTTGGTCCCTTCAAAAAGCAAGATTTGATTTAAAAGAACAAGGTCATCTTGCTGATTTTCTGAAATGAGGCCCAGTAATTTTTCAGCTAAAGACTGACGACTCTTTAGATAAGGGAGTTGTAGATTTCGTGTGGCCATAAACGCAATAAATAGAGCTTTGACTTCATTATCGGTAAAGCGAACAGTGGGCAGGACAGAGTTATTCATGACAAAATACCCCCCATCCCTTCCAACTTCAGCGACAAGCGGCATCCCCATTGCTTCAATTTCTCTGATATCTCTAATAGCAGTCGAACGAGAGATATTAAATTCCCGCATGATTTCAGTAATTGTAAAGTGGGCACGGTTGTTAATATACCGCATGATAGTATTAATCCGTTCAACTTTTTTCATCGGGACCTCCTAAACAGTATCACTTTTTGACATGATTTAAGGCTATTATAAACTCATCAAGTGAAAAAACAAATCATTTGATTAATTAAAAAAAGGATGGGATTGAATATGGCAGATTATTTACTGGAAGAAAAAGATAGCTTTACCGTTTTAGGTATTGGAACTGAGCTTATGAGTCATTACACAGACTATACTGGCATAAACAAGGAAAAGTCAGACTTTTGGGAAGCCGTTAAACAAGATGGAAGGCTTGACAAGTTAAAAGCCGTTGCCGCAAATGACTACATTTTTGTAGTGAATGAAGCAGTGAATAACAAGATGATGCATTATGCTGGCGTCATGACAGAGGCTTCATTACCAGAGGCATCCAGATTGATTCAATTTCCTAAGGGAGAATACCTAGTTGTAAAAGGGAAAGCAGAGACAGATGAAGCGTTGAGTAATCTGGTTACTGGCATTGCCTTTGGACAAGTACTGCCGGAAGCAAAGGATTTTGCCTATGTTGGCGGTCCAAATACAGCGGTTATAATGGGGCAACGAAACGGATTAGTATTTGGTGAAATGTGGATTCCTGTTGTTAGGAAGTAAATAGATAAGGGGGATGGAAATGTCCTATATCGTTGATTTCAAAAATGTATCTACGGTCGGTTTAGAATCCTCACCCGTAGCTGAAGCTCTTGCTGGGTTGCGTGCAAATGAAGCCCGTTACTTTATGAACAAATACAAGCATGAATTTACCGTTGTACCAGCAAGCGAGTCATGCGAGACCCTTGATTATGTGAAGCGAGTTTTAAAAGAAGAACGTGATATTGAGTTTGCGGCAAAACCTTTAGAAACATCGCGTTTTCAAGTGGAAAATATCAATTGGACTTACGTCTTTTATGAGGATGGCCTTTCAGTTAACGTCTTGTATACGCTTGATGGCCCTAAGCCGAAGCGCGCTGTTGGTTTTAAACTTTCTGAGGGGATGGAGGTACCAAAGGAGTTAGAAGGGAAATTTAAGTTTGCTAGGCAGAAGTCAAAGTTAGCTGGAACCATTCGAGGCTCATTTTTTGTAATTAAAGGTGAATATTAATAACAGAACAGCACCCCTTCACAAATTGGAGGTGCTGCTGATTTTTTGTAAACCTCATTTACTTAAGATACGGTTCACCGTGTCTAATTAAAATGAGGTTTTTTATTTAGTAGTAGGAAAGCTTATCATCATAATTTTCTGAAATTATTTGGCAAATGACACCCAAAAAAATCAGGTGGTCTATATTTTTTTAATATTAACAAATACTATATTCATCTTGTCTTCTGATGGAGTGATTTGAGTGATACGTAAAAAAGCTAATTCGATACATTTTTTCTTGTTAATTGTTGTTGTGCTTATTCTTATTTGGTCCCTGATTAAACCTGAGGAAGGTTATAAGGTCTGGTTGATGGAGGTTTCACCTTCATTATTAGTTTTAATAATTTTGATCTCAAGATACAATCATTTTCGCCTTACCACTGTTTCCTATTGTCTTATTACCCTTCTCGTCATTTTAACGTTTATAGGCGGGCATTATTCTTATTCCAAAGTTCCTCTCTTTACATGGATCAAAGATTATTTTGATTTAAAAAGAAACCACTATGATCGGTTCGGTCATTTCCTTAAGGGTTCTATGGTCATAGTTATACTAGAGATTTTATTAAGGAAAACAGCTTTATTGAAAAGTAAAACAACAAATTTTATTGCTCTATGTATAACACTAGCAATTGGGGCTTTCTACGAAATCACCGAGTGGGCAAGTACTAAAATAGGGAAAGAAGGGAAAGCGACAAAAGATTTTTTAGGCATGCAAGGAGACATATGGGACGCCCAGTTGGATATGACATTTTTATTGGCAGGATCCATTCTTTCGCTTTTTTTCACAAAGATTCTATATAAAGGATTGGAAAAGCCTAGATAATGAGTTGGTATCTAGGCTTTTTTATTAAAACTTTACCGGTTTTGTCTTGAGCCTTGTACTCTTTAAATTGGTATACAATTATTAAAATGCTAAGATAACACTTTTTTAAAGTGAGGTCATAAGTACTACAAGAGAAAACCCCATTTTTTGGATGTAAGTGATATGATAGATATATATAATAATAGAAAGGAGCATCAGGATGGATCAGGAAATTCTATTTCGGAATAATGTGAACATTAAAGGCAAAGGTAAACAATCAATCATTTTTGCTCCTGGCTTTGGCTGTGACCAAACTGTTTGGAAATCAGTTACGGAAGCATTCGAAAAAGATTACCAAGTCATTTTATTCGATTACGTAGGTTTGGGTCGTTCAGACATACATGCTTATGACTCAAAACGATACAGTAGTCTTGCAGGCTACGCACAAGATGTACTTGATGTTTGTAAAGCCCTAGATTTAAAAGATACTATATTTGTTGGCCACTCTGTGGGGAGCATGATTGGGATGCTAGCATCATTGAGTCATCCTGAGTACTTCTCTCGTCTCGTTATGATTGGCCCTTCTCCATGCTACCTAAATGATCCTCCGCATTATTACGGCGGCTTTGAAAAAGAGGAGCTTTTAGGCTTGATTGATATGATGGAGAAAAATTACATAGGCTGGGCAAATATTTTTGCTCAGGCGGCCACCAATAATCCGGAGATGCCAGAGGTTAAACTTCAACTGGAAGAACGTTTTTGTTCCACTGACCCTATTATTGCACGTGAATTTGCAGAGGCAGCTTTTTTCGCCGATAACCGCTCCGATTTAAAAAAAGTAACAGTACCAGCACTTATTTTACAGTGTTCTAATGATATTATTGCTCCATTAGCAGTAGGTGAGTATATGCATCAGTATCTTCCTACTAGTATGCTAAAAATAATGGAGGCAACGGGACATTGTCCTCATATGAGCCATCCCGAGGAAACTATTCGCCTAATCACCCAATATCTGAACGAAGCCTGTGTATCTGAAGAAGGCAGCCCAGTTGCTAGAGGAGCTAATCTTTAATGGACGAACAGTTAAATCATGCACCTTGTGGATTTCTCACGCTGTCAGAAGATGGTTTTATTTTAGAAATGAATCAAACGTTGCTCAAGATACTCAATTACAGCCATGATTCCTTAATAGGACAACATGTCAATTCTATCCTCACTGTCCCTGCCCGTCTGTTTTCACAGTTTTATTTTTTCCCGCTTGTAAAACTTGAACATCGGGTAGAGGAAATGTATATTTCACTAGAGACAAGTAAGGAAGAAGAGATTCCCGTTCTTATTAATGCTCTCCAAAAGAGGGTAAAAGAGAGTACGGTATTGGATTGTATTATTATCCCAATGCGTAAAAGAAATGAGTATGAAACTGAACTGCTTCTAGCAAAAAAGGAAACCGAAGAAGCGTTAAAAGCAAAACATAAAGCAATCGAGGAATTAGAGACTACCCTAAAAAAGCTGGAGATCCAAAAACAAGAATTACTTGAACTGAACCAACAAAATCAAAAATATAAAATAGAAACAAAGAAAGAGTTAGAACTGGCTAGAATCATTCAGGAAATATCCTTAACACACCCGATTAACAACGATAAAGTTCAAATGGAAGTTTTCTATAATGCCTCTGGTGAATTATCCGGTGATATCTACGGGATCTATCAAATTGACCAATATCGCTATGGAATCATTCTGCTTGATGTGATGGGTCATGGTATTTCTTCAGCGTTAATCACAATGACTCTTCATTCTCTGTTTCAAAGATTAATCTCAGCAGGATTTGCAGTTGAACTAGTAATGAGAGAATTGGATAGCCACCTTCACAAGTTGTTTCATAATAATGAGGAGGCTAGGCATTATTCCACCGCCATTTATCTTTTAATTGATACAGATAAACAAAAAATCGATTATATCAATGCAGGTCATCCACCTGCTATATGGCAGAACCCCGACGGAACACAATATGAATTATGTTCTACAGTCCCGCCACTTGGAACATTTGAGGGTATTGTATTTAAAACAAATACTTTTACCTACAAAAAGGGAGGCAGACTACTCCTTTATACAGATGGTGTTGATCCTCTTATTTCAAACTATCTAGCTCCGTTAGTAAGGAAAACCATTTCATTACCTTTATTTAAACTGAAAGAGGAAATTTTACAGTGCCTAAATTATGAAAAAAATTTAGACCATAAGAGTGATGATCAAACCTTTATTCTTATTGACATAAATTAATAATTACATATTTACTTAACCAAAAGAAAAGATTACGCGTGTGAAATATTCATACTTCTCACTCAGAACCAATGGGGTTTTTAAATAATAATAAAAAGCTAAAAAAACTACCTGAATACTCCAAAGGTAGGTTTTTTACGTTCTATAATATTTGGTTCAAGAACCTTTTCGTACGCACTCTATTTTACATAATTACGCAGTTTACCGATATTCTCAACTTCCACAGAAACCACGTCTCCTGACTTCATAGGACAACTGCCAGAAGGTGAACCAGTAGCTAAAACATCCCCTGGCTCTAATGTCATAACCTGTGAAATCCAACTGATCAGGTAAGGAATCGAAAGGGACATCTGATTCGTATTGCCATCTTGTACGACTTTACCGTTTAAAGTTGTAACGATTCTTAGATTAGTTGGATCTAAACCTGTCACAATCCATGGACCCAGTGGTCCAAATGTATCAAAACCTTTGCCCCGTGTAAATTGAGGATCAGTTTTTGTCAGATCTCTAGCCGTTACATCATTAAATATTGTACAGCCAAAAACATAATCCAATGCCTCTTTTTCCTTGATATTTTTCCCGCGTTTCCCAATAATAAGTGCCACTTCACCTTCCATTTCCACCTGATTCGTTAAACTAAGAGAGGGAAGAATGATTTTCCCCTCGTTAGGAATCAAGGAAGATGTAGGTTTTAAAAACAAAAAGGGTTCTTTGAGATTAGCCTTTCCCCCGGTCTCTTGTGCGTGTGCGGCATATGTCCAGCCAAAGTTAATCACTTTTTGTGGTCTTACAGGCTCCAATATTTTCACATCTTCAACTTTTGCTCTTATACCATCAAATTTTAACTCATCGTTTATAATTTCGTTAAAGGTACTGGTTAGTTGCAAAATTTCCCCATCTTCAACAATCCCGTAGTATACTTGACCGTTTTGATTTTGATACCGAACTATCGTTTGCGTTCTTTGCAATAACTTCACTGTCATACCAAACACACCCTCTTTATTCATTACACTTAGTTAAACATTTATTATCCCCATAAGTATAGCAATAGCTATTAAGACAAGACTTATTCCCCACAGCCAAAATAGAGAGTAGCGTATGTGACGTCCCATTTCCAAACCAGATAAACCTAGAGCCAGCCATACTGCCGGAGCCAAAGGACTGACAAATTTACCTACAATATTGCCAATAACCATTGAATAAGCTGTCGATACAGAATCGACTCCAAATCCTGCTGCTATTTGTTCGACAACGGGTAACAATGCAAAGTAATAAGCATCTGTACTTAATAGTAAATCAAATGGTACACCTAAAAATCCAACAATTATATGCAAATAAGGAGCAATCGTTCCCGGAAGGATACTTACGATATCATTTGCAATCGCAGTCAACATTCCTGTCCCTTCTAGGATTCCTAAAAACAGACCTGCTGCTAGGATAATAGATGCCATTGTTAAGGCATTTGGTGCATGTTCTCGAATTCTTCCCATCTGTTCCTTAACACTTGGATAATTTATTGGCAATGCTAGACTCACACCCATCATAAAGGCCAAGCCTGCGGGAATAATACCTGAAATAAGAACACCTATTACTGCTAAAGCGAGAATAGCATTTATCCATAGTAATTTGGGACGAACTAAGCTGTTATCCTTGTTAGTGGTTTCTAAATCTTTTATATCATTTTCAGTTAATGCATATTCGGCTGTAGCAGCAATTTCTAAAGAACCATATTCTTTAAAAATGCGGCGTTTTTCCCTCATACCAAGGAAAACGGCTAGAATTAACATGATAACTAACCCTATAATTTGAATTGGAATAAGAGGTTTCCATAATTCGGTTACATCCATTTCAAGAACAGAAGCTGTCCGCCCGAGAGGCCCAGCCCATGGAAGCATGTTAATCATACCTGCACTTCCAGCTACCAATAAAAGCAACAAATATGGATTCATTTTCAAACGATTATAAACTGGAAGAAGAGCTGGAATTGTTATTAAAAACGTAGAAGCGCCCGATCCATCTAATTGGGCAACAGCCGCTATAAGAACAGTTACTATACGATATCATTTTTAGCTTTAAGTTAAATTTCACTACTGGATATAATCCTAGTTTCCTTTTGTTTTGGAAAGTATTATCCATAATATTTTCTCACCTAACCCCTAGAATTAGAAAAACTGCTTCTATTTGTGATACGGGTTCAACGTATCAGTCTAAGTAGCAGTTTTGTAAAAACAATATGTTCTTCTGACTAAGAGAACCTTACAGTATGCCCAATTACAACAACTCACTATTTATCTCCAAAATATTCCATATAATAGTTTTTTATATGATAGTATATTTATTTTGCATTTTATTTATTTTCATTATTGCACTATGATTGGTCTGTAGCAATTGATAATTTCTTCCTTCAAACTTGGATTTAAAATTTGTGAAGCAAGCTTTGACGGAGAAAATTGATAGAAGTCTTGTCTGCAGGGCAGAATTTATTTAACAATAGGAAGAGGAATGAATTTTTATGTGGATTATAACTTGTTATTTAGATTCAAATATTTCTATGTTTGAATTTAATACAAAACAAGAAGCAAAAGATCAACTAAAAGACATGAAGGGCTATAAAATTCTTTCTGAAGTTGTATACTTCAATGATCCTTGTTTTCAGCAGGAATTGAGTTAAGATATACCATAACGAAAAAGCCAATGTTTTTCAACATTGGCTTTTTCGTTATAAAGGTGCTACCACCCGAATTTTGCCAAAACAGCTCCTATTTATGGTAAGGTTCACCCCTGTTAATTCGGTATGCCCGATAAATCTGCTCGACAAGAATCAACTTCATCAATTGATGCGGAAAGGTCATTTTTGAAAAAGAGAGCTGTTCGTTCGCTCGTTTTAATACTTCTTCACTTAACCCTAAAGACCCGCCGATCACAAAGGCAATTTTACTTTTTCCGTACGTTGCCAGTTTGTCTAATGTATCCGCGAGTTCCTCTGAAGACTGCATTTTTCCATTGATCGCCAGAGCAATTACATATGTATCCTGGCTAATCTTAGCTAAAATTCGTTCCCCTTCTTTTTGCTTGACCTGAACCATTTCAGACTCACTTAAAACTTCAGGTGCTTTTTCATCCGCCACCTCAATGACTTCAATTTTTGCATACGCATTTAACCGCTTTAAATATTCGTCAATTCCCATTTTTAAATATTTTTCTTTTAATTTGCCAACCGTAATAATTGAGATATTCACAATCCACAACCCTCTTTTTTATGTTACAAACAGTTTACAAACAACTTATCAACAGAAGTTATCCACATGTCCACATTTTTTATCCACATCTTGTATGGAATCATTTGTTCGCCACAATATATACAGCTCTATTTTGACAATATTCACAACCTGTTGATAAGTTATCCCCACCGACTTTCGATAAAACTGGAAAGGTTTCATACTCATCCACTACACTATCTAGTGCCAGGTCTACATGTTCCTCACAGCAATAAATCAATTTGGACACCTCCATCTCGTATAACTTTTACATTTATTATTTACTAACGAAACGGCTTCATTCAATCAACCACTATACCATAAAAAAGCAGAAAGGTGCGACCACACCTCTCTGCTTTCCCATTTAAGGCTTATCTTCCGCTAAAGTAATCTTGGTTGTTTGCAGCTTGCCTTCTCGATAATATTTAATCTCCATTTGGTCGCCAATTTTTGTTTCTTGATATAAATGCTTTCTCAGATCAATCACGTCATGAATCGTTTTGCCGTCCATTTCCACAATAACATCCAGCTCTCGTAATCCAGCCTGTGCAGCTGGTGAATTTGGTACAACTTGACGAAGAGCTACTCCATAGGTGATATCCCGTGGTAATTTTAAAGCTTCTTCTTGATAATAACCAGGGATTTCAGCAACTGATTTTAAGTCGACACCCATATAGGGCCGTTTGACTTCTCCAAATTGTTCTAGGTCATTAATAATTGGTCTCGCATAGTTAATCGGAATCGATAATCCAATCCCTTCGACGGCATTTTGAGCAATTTTCATCGAGTTAATCCCGATCAACTGTCCTGCTATATTAATTAAGGCACCACCGCTGTTACCAGGGTTAATTGCAGCGTCTGTTTGTAATACCTCTGCTTGCCAATCCATAATTCCATCTTGGTTGATATCAACAGGGATAGTTCGATTTATCCCTGAAATAATGCCTTGCGTTACAGAACCAGAGAAGGTAGCGCCTAATGGATTCCCAATGGCCATTACCGGTTCACCCATCTTTAAGGCATCTGAATTACCAAACTCGGCAATTTTTTTAATGTTGCCTGCATCAATTTCAAGAACAGCTAAGTCCGTCCAAACATCTCCACCAAGAAGTTTAGCAGGGATTTTCGTGCCGTCATTTAACGTTACCTCTAAATGTGTAGCACCTTCAACCACATGCTGATTTGTCACGACATACGCTTTATTTCCAGCCTTTTTATAAATGACGCCTGACCCTGTTCCCGCTGGTCCTTCGTCATCTCCACCTTCGTCGTACCAAAAGTTAGATGTTTGTATATTATTAATTCCAACTACCGCATCTGCTGCCTTATCAATTGCCTTTGTCGTATCCGTATTTACTTCGTATGATATCTGCTGCTGTACAAAATTCTCTTCATTATTGTCATCTGTTCCTGCTGGTTGAGTTTGATTAGGCTGTACGTTATAGGGGAGGAAGCCTTGATTCGATAATGCTGGAATCGAAATGACAACCAGCATTGCTCCGAGTATCGCACCTACTATGCTTGCAAGCAAAAAACTGCCTCTGTTCCTACTCGTCTTTTGGTTACGCCCTTGTGAATGATCATCATAGTAACCCATTTTCACCACGTCTCCCTTTCATAAGCAACTAATTTATATTTTGGCTTATAGTTACAATTATACTCTGTCCAAATCTATTTTATAAAAAAAAGAACAAAGATACCAAATACAAGGTATCTTTGTTCTTTGATTGGTCAAGCTTTAGTATCGAGGCGCTTTCTTTTAAACCGCTGTTAATATAGTTGGCACTTTAGGGTCAGTATCATAGAGATCAAACCCCTCACCAACAATTAGCCCCTGGCTTTGAAGTGTCTGTGCTACTGACATTCTTGCCAAGTCCTTCATATTGTTGTCGAGGCTTAAGTGAGCCAGGTATACTCGTTTTGTATTATCTCCAATCACTTCACTTAAAGCGACCGCTGCGTCTTCATTTGATACATGCCCAAGGTCGCTAAGAATCCTTCGTTTTATATTCCAAGGATATCTTCCCATTCTTAACATTTGCACATCGTGATTGGACTCAAAAATATAGGCATCGGCATTTGAGATAATGCCTTTCATCCTGTCGCTCACATACCCTGTATCAGTTATCAGGACCAATTTCTTACCTGAATGATGGAATACATAAAACATGGGTTCTGCTGCGTCGTGCGATACTCCAAAAGATTCAATATCTGTTGCTCCAAAGCTTTTTACACTTTCAGTACTAAAAATCATCTTTTGTTCGGCAGGTATCTCTCCAACTAACCGCTCCATAGCACGCCATGTATTTTCGTTTGCATAAACTGGCAGCTGATACTTACGAGCCAGCACGCCTATTCCTTTTATATGGTCGCTGTGTTCATGAGTGACAAAGATTCCTGATAACTTACTTATATCACGATCTATATGTTGAAAAAAGGCCTCCATTTGCTTGCCGCTGAATCCGGCATCTACTAGAAAGGAATGCTCGTCTGATTCAACATAAAGCGAATTCCCCGTACTTCCGCTCGCTAAAATGCTATAACGTAATGACATATGATTTCACTCCACATCTAATTTCCATCGCTGTTAAATTCTATAATCTGTCCTTCTAGCGCATTAACAAAAAGACTTTCATGATTATCCACCACAAAATGCCATGTCGGCGCTAACGCTTGCGAAGCAGACAACTGAATTAAAGATGAATAGCCGAGTTCAACTTTTGTAATTTTGCTTTTTGGCTTCAACATTCCTTTTTGGTGCAAGGTTTCAAGTGCTTTTAAAGGAGGGAGAATTTCCTCCTTTTCCGTCATTTTTTCAATACCTTCTAAATACGTTTGTTCATATGAAACAATTTGTTTTTTTTCGTCTATATGAAACGTAATCATGCCGCTTAAATTTTCATACAAAGTCATATTTTCATAATGTTGAGAGTAGGTGATGGTGTTTTTCTTATCATCTTTCTTCCAAAATTGATAATGGTCACCATAAAGAACATTATTCTTTATAAAATTAGTTATATCTGCGGCCTCAAATTTTTCGTTTAAAGGAATTGGTTTATCTAATTTAACCTGCAGAGAAGTGCTAGGTTCCTTTAAATCGGTTGTTTGTCCCTTTAGTTTTGTAATATCATCCTTCGTAAACATCTTTGGCTTAGCACTTAGATATTGATCCTTAAATGGACCCTTTGGCAGTTCTTTATAGCTGATTTCATCTATCTTCAGCATTTCTTGAATGGAGGTTGGTGCAATATATTCGTATTTATTAGCGTCCCGAATTTTCATAAATTGAAATAAGAGATAGACGTCTAAAATCAAAAACGTAATGATAAAAATTGTTTTTATTTTACTCCAATCCACGCAGCAAACCCCCTAGGTCTTCCTTCGTGATTTGTCCCCATGTCTGGTTATATCGATAAAACCATGCCGGCTCTAGGAGGATCAGTTTATTTTCGCTTATGTCCTTAGACATCCGATATCCTAAAACGAGTTGTTCCAATAATTCCGGTTTAAAATTCTTCCGGCTTTTGAGAAATTCTAATGCAGAAGTTCCTGATGGAAGAGTTACCTTTACCATTTCTGTTGTTAATGGGAGCTCTAAAGATATATTAGGTCTAACATATTTCGTTATTTCATCTCTGCCCCATACTTCTTGAATTTCTGACATACCCCCTTCATTAAAGACAGGATAGCCGTCGATACTATACAAGCGGAAATTAACAGATTTCCTTTTTTCACTCATCGCAACATAACGATAAGGGTCTGTCCAGCCTCCATGTCCGTTAATAAAATCAATACTTCTCTTCAATAAATCATAAGAGGTACCAACATAATTAGACTCTCCAGTAGGATTAACATAGAGCAGCATATTCGTATCATTATTAACCGTCATCTTACTTGAAACATCACTAAATTCTTCTACCCCTGCAACAGTGCCCCTTTGTACAAAGTTAGGATCACTAAACAATGCCGCTTTGAAGGCCTCTGAGTTCAGGACGACAGGTAAATATGTGAATTCCATCATTTCCAGCTTTCCATCAGGGATAAAGACCGTCCGCTGTTCTGTAGCCTCAAAGGAAAAATAAGGCTGATATTGAGCCGCATTTTTAAAAAAGTCCCGGTTAAATTCGTTTAATAAACTAGGTGAAATATGACTGATATAAACCTGCTGATAATCGGAGGAAACAAAGTAAACCGTACCGTTTCCCTTTTCCGAGTTCTCAACATTTATAACAATACGGTTAAAATTGAAAGCAGGAATTTTCTTCTCCTCAAATTTTAATACACTTCGGTAAATTTCGATAGGAACATCTGCTGGAAATACGAGTTCAGCATTACCATTTCCATGAACTAGATCTTTAATATCCTCTACATTTTCTGAATAATCTTTTATATCATAAATAGACCATTGCCTGATTTCAGTCATGATCTTATCAAGGTCAATTGCATTTGTCGTTCCAAAATGCTGACCATTTCGATGAAAAAGAATAAGGTCAGGACTAATAATCTGATGAAGTTCCCGTTTTTCTTTTAACGTTACTTCTTCAACATAATTACCATTTTCCATGATGTCAAAATTGGGCTGGTACGTCCAAAGATTCCAGGTTAAAACAATACTAACCAGAACGAGAAATGTTAAGATCGCTGATTTGATATTTTCATATTTCATGACCATTCATCCTCTTCCGTTTGCTCATATGGCAGTGAGAAAGAAATTTTTGTTCCTTTTCCCTCTTCACTTACAGCCCAAATCACACCGCCATGAACATTTACCATTTCTTTTGCAATGGCCAATCCTAATCCTGTACCGCCCAACTTCCTCGTCCTTGCTTTATCAACTCGGTAAAAACGGTCAAATATTTTGCCGATATTCTCCTTTGGAATCCCTACACCTTGATCAGAAACACTGACAATAATTTTTTCATCTTCCTCTTTTATTGAGAAAGTTATTAGACCGCCTTCTGGAGAATATTTCATTGCATTCGAGATGATATTGTAAAGAACCTGGGTCATTTTATCCTCATCAATTTCTACAAAGATAGGATGAACCGGCAGTTCCCTTTTGAAGCTAACATTTTGCTGCTTCGCCATTTCAAAACGATCAATAATTCGATCATAAAAATCAACAAAATTGACCCATTCTTTATTGAGTCGATAATCCGTGCTATCCAACTTGGAGAGTTGAAGAAGGTCATTGACTAACCGAATCATTCTTTCTGTTTCGGTTCTCGTTACTTCTAGGAAATTGGGAGCAATTTCTTCATCCTTCCATGCACCATCTGCCAGCGCTTCTAAATAACTTCTCATCGTTGTAAGCGGAGTTCGTAATTCATGTGATACATTAGCTACAAACTCTCTTCTCTCCGCATCGATTTTTTCCTGGTCCGTAATATCATGAAGAACTGCAATCAAACCGTTCACAAAACCAGTTTCTTTTTGAATGACTGAAAAATTGGCACGGAGGATGTAATGTTCCTTTTTCGTACTATAATCAAGAATTAATGATTCTTTTTCCTCTAATAAATCTTCGAATGTGTTGGTATCTGTTAAGCCTAATAAAGAAACGATTGGCTGCGAAAGAACTGTTTCACGTGAAACATTCAGCATCTCTGCCGCAGGATCGTTAATTAATATCACTCTGCCCTTACGATCTGTGGCAATAACTCCATCTGTCATATACGATAAAACAGAAGAAAGCTTTCTTCTTTCTCCTTCTGTCATCGCCTGTGCTTCCTGCAGCTTTTTCGTTAAGTTATTAAACGTAACGGCTAAAGTACCAATTTCATCCTGGCCATACACTCTAACTTTTCGTGAAAAGTTACCCTTCGCCATCGCCAATGCCTGCTTTCTCATATCAACAATTGGTCTGGTAATCGTCTGGGCTAGAAGTATCCCTAATATCGCTGTGATCGCTAAAGCAATCCCGGTACCTGTAGCAAATATCCCATTAATGGTTTTCATTTGGGTAAAAACATTTTCTATTTTTGCCACAAGATAGATGGCACCAATGACTTGATCCCCCGACTTAATTGGAGTAGATAGGACCCAAATGCGATGAAGATTATGCGGCTCAATTCGAATATTGCTTTGATCTTCCTCTAAATTAAGGGATTGTGTGATAAGGAGTTCCGTGGTCCGTTGTCCTACGACACCCTGATTCTGACCTGAGGTTCCGATAATCTTTCGAGTCTTCCCTTCAATTACACTAACTTCGGATATATCTGCTGATTCAAAATCGCGCAGTATTTTCCTAATTTCTTCTTCAAGGGTAGGGTCTTCAGGAGTTCTTTTCTTTTCCATCTCTTCGACCACATTATAGGCAAGTAAATTGACACGTTCCTTTAAGGAGTTTTGAAAATTCGTCCTTAATGTATCTTCCAGCTGCCTAACAAAATAAACGCCGATGATCTGCATTGCTACTAAGATAAGCAGAACATAAATAATGACGAATTTTACGTGTATAGAACGAAAAAAACTAACCTTGTTCATGTAGGGCATTACTCCTGATCAGGGTTACGCAAATAGTAGCCCACTCCTCTGCGGGTAACAATCCATGTAGGGTGGCTCGGATTATCTTCAATCTTCTCACGCAAACGGCGAACGGTTACGTCTACAGTTCGAACATCACCATAATAATCATAGCCCCAGACGGTTTGCAGAAGGTGTTCCCTTGTCATAACCTGTCCGATGTGTTTAGCCAAATAGTAGAGAAGTTCAAATTCACGGTGCGTGAGTTCAATTGTTTCACCACGTTTTGAAACTACATATGCATTTGGATGAATGGTAAGGGAACCAATTTCAATTTCATTTGTTTCCACTTCTTCATCTGCCTGAGAGACAACAACTTGATGACGGCGTAAATTTGCCTTTACCCTTGCAATCAATTCTCTTGTGCTGAATGGCTTTGTCACATAATCATCTGCGCCGAGTTCAAGACCTAATACTTTGTCGATTTCTGAATCTTTGGCCGTTAACATAATAATCGGCATATCGTATTTTTTACGTACTTCACGGCAAACTTCCATTCCATCCTTTAATGGAAGCATAATATCTAACAAAATTAAATCTGGCTGTACCTCTTCTACCATAACCAGAGCTTCATTTCCATCATAAGCACTATATACATCGTAACCTTCTTTTTTTAGGTTAAACTGCAATATATCCGCAATCGGTTTTTCATCATCAACTACGAGAATTTTCTTTTCCATACCCATTGCTCCTTTGTTTTTAAAATCTAGCGAATAAGTTAAATGGCATTTCTACTCTAGTTTACTTTACCATGGTTTTAGCAGTAATTCATCTATTAGTAGTATTTGACACCAAAAGAGCCTCTAGTACGCTAGAGACTCTTTTATGATAAATGCATTACTTTAAATAACTCATTGGATTTTGAAGTGCTCCATTTTTGTATACTTCAAAATGCAAATGTACTCCCGTTGAATTTCCAGTTGAACCCATTATGCCAATAGCTGAACCTTGTGAAACAGTTTGTCCTGCACTTACACTGATAGAGGCAAGATGAGCATAGACCGTACGCAGGCCATTTTGATGATCAATAACAATTTTGTTACCGTAGCCGCCGTTATCATAACCTGCTGATACAACCTTGCCATTATCAGCAGCCTTTATGGTTCGATCACTAGGTCTAGCAATATCAATACCTTTGTGAGCTCTGCCCCATCTTTGGCCTTGCTGGCTGGATACGTAGCCTCCAACTGTCGGCCATGCAAGATTTCCAGTACCGCGTGAAGGAATCACCTTAGTTCCTTTTACGACAATGTGAGGAACCGGGTCTGCAAGTACAGTCTCACTTGTGACCACACTGCTGATGACTGTTCCGTTTTGTGTTGAAACCCGATAGTTTACAGAGCGTTCTCCATTTTTACCTTCCTGCTGTACTTTTGTTTCACCTTTAGGCATGTTACCGTCTTCTACTACTTGATTTACAAATGGAATAGCTTCTTTTCGATTCTCTTCTTTCTCCACAATAATTTCAAGATATGGCTTTAAAACCGTCACATTAACCTCTTGGCCAATATTTACAACAGAATCCTCTGTAAGCCCTGGGTTTAATGCAAGAAAGTCAGCTAAAGTTAATCCATGATTATTGGCAATTGTTCCTAGAACATCACCCGGTTGAGCTGCATATTTCTTTTCTTCTAACGTACCCTTTTGTAAGAAGGTAACTGCTTCTTCAGCCGACATAATTTTGTCTGGCGTTACTTTTTGTGAATCAAATGAAACATCTTTCGATACTTTTACGTCTAGTATACGAGATTCATTTTCTTTCAATGCAGGAAGCTCAGGTATAGATGCAACTTTTTTAGCTTCTAATTCATCAAGTTGAGCTTGATTTACATATTTAAGTTTAAGTTGATTAATGACATCTTCTGCTGTTTCTTGATTTTCTAAAAATGCAACCGGCTGACCATCAATGACGATGACGGAGGCTTCAGCTTGAAGCTGGATCGCACTCTCAAGATTTTGAATGGTTTCTGTATCATTTGCTGTTGAATGAAAAACTTGTTCCTTTATGTACTCAATATCAGAATCAAACTCTACGGTTAAATCCTTAGTTGATTCTTGGAACAGATTTGCTTTTTCTTCGACAATTTTTTCAACAACCTCTTTATTTGAAACAGTGCCTATATATTCTTGATTATGATATACATGGTATACCGTTGTTAATTTAATTGATCCGGCAGCACTAGCAGAAAAGCTGCTAAACAATAATGTGGAAGCTGTAAACGCTGCCATTACAGCAGTTTTCAAGGATTGTTTTATCGCTAATTTACTTGATTTACTTCCTTTATTAAAAAATAACATTGGAATCCTCCTAAATCACGGAAACAACTCTCTTAATCTAGTACTTTATAACCACAAAAGAAATTTCCCTCTTTTTCTACTTTATAACTTTACCATAATTTTTTAGTAAATAACGATTAGTCTTTATAATGTAACAAAATTGTATAATAGCTGACATTTTACTACACGCATAGGAGTTGTAATAATAGGTTTTTATCAGTGTCATTTCTCCTATATTAGTAGGTAAAAGTTAATATACCAGCGTTTTGGTAAAGTATTATTGTATGACCATATTTTACAAATAGAGACAAACTTCGCTGAACCACTGGAAATATTTGGTCATTATATTACAAAAGCATTAAGATTATTACAAATAAAAAAGAAGCTTACAATTTGCAAGCTTCTCTCTTATAATGGCTCAGGACGGAATCGAACCGCCGACACAAGGATTTTCAGTCCTTTGCTCTACCGACTGAGCTACTGAGCCATATGTATGGCGGTCTGGACGGGACTCGAACCCGCGACCTCCTGCGTGACAGGCAGGCATTCTAACCAACTGAACTACCAAACCATTTTTTTAATTGATCGTCAGCAAGGTAACCGGACTTGCCAGTCGCTTGCCAACAATCAAATACCATGACCCCTACGGGATTCGAACCCGTGTTACCGCCGTGAAAGGGCGGTGTCTTAACCGCTTGACCAAGGGGCCATATTTTTAAAATAGAAAGTTATTTTCGCTTTCGCGAAAAAACTTTGGTGAGCCATGAAGGACTCGAACCTTCGACCCTCTGATTAAAAGTCAGATGCTCTACCAACTGAGCTAATGGCTCGTACTAATATGTCTCGTTCGTGACGACGCTTTTTATATTATCATGGTTTATACATATAGTGCAATACTTTTTCTAAAAAAGTTTTAAAAAAAATTAAAGCCCTCGAATGATGAGGGCTTTTTCAAGATTAAATTTGTCTCCAAGGGCTGCGAACAACATTTGTTTGATTGCGATCTGGTCCTACAGAGAAAGTTGTTAATGGTATACCAGTAAGCTGGGTTACACGCTCAACATAATGGCGCGCATTAACTGGCAATTCATCTAATGATTTTACACCCGTAATATCCTCAGGCCAGCCTGGAAGCTCTTCATAAACAGGCTCACATTCGCTTAATACCTTTAAGCTCGCAGGATATTCAGTAATTAATTCCCCTTTATAACTGTATGCTGTACAAATCTTCAATGTTTCAATTCCTGATAACACATCAATTGAATTCAAGGATAGATCGGTTAAACCGCTGACACGGCGTGCATGGCGGACAACTACACTGTCAAACCAGCCGATACGGCGTGGACGTCCTGTCGTTGTACCATATTCCCGGCCTACTTCACGGATTTGATTTCCAATTTCATCATGTAATTCAGTTGGGAATGGTCCGTCACCTACACGAGAGGTATAGGCCTTACAAACTCCCACAACATGAGTAATTTTTGATGGACCAACACCAGAACCAATCGTTACGCCGCCTGCAACTGGATTCGAAGAAGTTACAAATGGGTACGTACCTTGGTCAATATCCAGCATAACGCCCTGAGCACCTTCAAATAAAACTCGTTTTCCTTCATCTAGTGCGTCGTTTAATACGACAGATGTATCACAAACATATTGTTTAATTTGCTGTCCATATTCAAAATACTCGTCTAAAATTTCTTCTTTTGTAAAACCAGTCGTCTCATAAATACGCTCAAATAAACGATTTTTTTCAGCTAGGTTACGTTCAAGCTTTTCTTCAAAAACATCACGCTCAAGAAGGTCAGCGATTCTGATTCCAACACGTGCTGCCTTATCCATATAAGCAGGACCGATTCCTTTTTTAGTGGTTCCAATTTTATTGGCACCCTTACTTTCTTCCTCAACAACATCCAGCTTTAAATGGTAAGGAAGGATTACATGTGCACGGTTGCTGATACGAAGGTTATCGGTTGTAATTCCCTTTTCATGCAAGTAAGCAAGTTCTGCTACAAGCGCCTTCGGATCCACAACCATTCCATTTCCAATGACACAAATTTTTTCCTTATAAAAAATTCCTGATGGAATCAGGTGTAATTTATAGGTTTCACCGTTGAACTTGATCGTATGACCAGCATTATTTCCACCTTGATAACGAGCGATTGCTTCTGCATTTTCAGAAAGGAAATCGGTAATTTTACCTTTTCCTTCATCTCCCCATTGTGTACCAACTACCACTACTGATGTCATAAAGGCACCTCCAAATTATATACGCATTTCTTTTTCCCACACACAAGTTTAACAATATATACGACCAAAAGTCAACAAAACACGAACGATTTATATTAACTTATAAAAATATGTTCGTAAAATATTAATTTACGAATCTATCTTGTATTGGATGATGGATTTCCATAAAATAGGTAGTAAAACTTTTTTAAAATAATAAAGAGGAAGTGTTATATGTTATTTAGACCGCGGCCAGAAAAGCTAGAATTAATCTTATTAAGATATTTAAAGCCACGAATGGAGTTCTCCTATGATCAGGCGTTAAATTACACCAACCTTGTAAAAGGGTATGAAGGGGAGTTAAAAAGCGATATTTGGCTCAAAGGATTAACAGGTGAGTGGCTGGTTCTCCATGATTTATTATTTGAATATCATGGTTCAAAATTTCAAATTGATACCTTGATTATCACTTTCGAGAAAATTTACCTTTTAGATGTTAAATATTTTGAGGGAGATTACTCGATCAAAGATGATAAATGGTATAACCCCGCAGGTACCCTCCAAAAGAACCCATTACACCAGCTTGAACGTTGTGAGACTTTACTTACAAAATTACTGCTCAAATTAGGACATCATTATGAGATTGAATCCTATCTAATCTTCAACAACCCCGAGTTTCACTTAAACACGACCTCAATAAATCCTGCTTTTATTTTTCCAACACAGCTTAACCGCTTTTTGAAAAAACTAAACATGAAGCCTGTTAAACTCCATAAAAAACACTATCAATTAGCGAAACAATTAGTAGACCATAACCAAGAAGAGTCCCCTTATTCGCGTTTACCGCAATACTCCTTCGAAAAGTTAAAAAAGGGAATAATCTGCTCAAATAACTGTAATACCTTTTACTCAGATGAGCAGCTGATATGTAAGAAGTGCGGGTGCAAAGAGGAAGTAGATGCAGCAGTTTTAAGGAGTGTGGAGGAATTTTCGTTACTATTTCCGGATAGAAAGATTACAACAGAAGGTATCCATGATTGGTGTGGAATAATAAAGTCCAAAAAAACTATTAGGCGTATTTTAAGGAAGTACCTCACACTGCACAGACATAGCAGATCATCTTATTACAGCTTTAAAGAGTAGTTATTTCTATTCGTTACCGCCTATCCGCTTTCTGAGCGAAATTGGGCATGAATATTTGATATTCGTTACCGCAAACTCCCTTTTTTAGTATGAGCGGGCACGAATAGATTCTATTCGTTACCGCTAATCCCACTTTTCAAGGGGAATGGGCACAAATACCTTTTTGGGACCAAAAACCCTATAAAAAAACCCAGCCAAATATTTGGCTGAGCTCTCTCTAAAAAACTACGCGCTCGGATCATATCGCGTCTCCAAGTTTACGAATTTATTATATTCCTTTACAAAGGCTAGTGAGACGGTGCCGGTTGGACCGTTACGCTGCTTAGCAATAATAATTTCGATGATGTTTTTATTCTCGGACTCTTTATCATAGTAATCATCACGGTATAAGAAGGCAACGATGTCGGCATCCTGCTCAATCGAACCAGATTCACGGATATCGGACATCATTGGACGTTTGTCCTGACGCTGCTCGACACCACGGGAAAGCTGAGACAGGGCAATAACTGGCACCTGAAGCTCACGGGCTAATTGCTTTAGGGAACGGGAAATTTCCGATACTTCCTGCTGACGGTTTTCGCCAGCACGTCCGCTGCCTAAGATAAGCTGCAAGTAATCAATCAAAATCATCCCTAGACCGTGCTCTTGTTTTAAGCGGCGGCACTTGGAACGAATATCACTAATTCTTACCCCCGGTGTATCATCAATGAAGATACCTGAGTTTGAAAGACTGCCCATTGCCATTGTCAGTTTGCCCCAGTCATCATCTGTCAGAGTACCGGTACGAAGCCTTTGGGCATCGATATTTCCCTCGGCACAAAGAAGACGCATGACAAGCTGTTCAGCACCCATCTCAAGACTAAAAATAGCAATATTTTCACCTGTTTTGTGCGCTACGTTTTGAGCAATATTTAAGGCGAAGGCTGTTTTACCCACCGAAGGACGGGCACCCACGATAATTAAGTCATTGCGCTGGAATCCTGCTGTCATTCGATCAAGCTCAATAAAGCCTGTCTCAAGCCCGGTAATCTCCCCGGCACGCTGGTGCATTTGCTCAATATTGTCATACGTACGAACCAGGACATCTTTAATATTGTGGAATGCTCCCGCATTTTTACGCTGGGCAACGGCAAGGATATTTTTTTCAGCCTCGCTTAATAGTGCTTCCACTTCGTCTTCACGAGAATAGCCATCTGAGGCAATCTCGGTTGCTGTCCGAATTAAACGTCTTAGCAAAGACTTTTCTTCTACGATTCTCGCATAATATTCAATATTAGCTGCGGTTGGTACTGAGCTTGCCAGTTCACTTAAGTAACTTACTCCGCCTGTATCTTCAATTAGCTTTGCTGCCGCTAATTCCTCTGTTACCGTTACAAGGTCAACCACCTTACCCTCGTCGTTAAGCTTCAGCATGGCATTAAAGATCTTTTGGTGTGAGGCACGATAGAAATCCTCAGGGATTAAGATCTCAGAAGCCACAGTTAACGCAGAGGGTTCTAAGAAAATTGCACCTAAGACAGCTTGTTCAGCCTCTATATTTTGGGGTGGGAGACGATCTGCATATAAATCATTCATCTATCAAAAAACCTCCTATTTTGAAGAGGATAAATTATATAGTAATAGTTTTAAGCGGAAATATGTCCATAATGAAGAAAAGTGACCAGTCTCGACCGATCACATCACTTTTGAAAAGTTTCCTGATTAACTTTTATTATTTTAACATGTTTATCTAAAATTTGAACTGGAAATTACTTTACTTCTTTTACATGAACTGTTAACGTGGCCATTACTTCATGGTGAAGCTTTACAGGAACCTTTGTATGTCCCAGAGTACGAATCGCATCTTCTAATTCCATTTTACGTTTATCAATCTTGATTCCGTGTTTCTTTTGAAGCTCTTCAGCAATTTGCTTTGTCGTAATAGAACCAAATAGACGGCCGCCTTCACCAGCTTTTGCTGATAACTCAACCGTTATTTTATCTAACTGCTCACCAAGTTTTTTCGCTTCAGCAAGCTCTTCAGCAGCGCGTTTGTCTTCCTTTTTCTTTTGACCTTCTAATGTGCTGATGTTTGCACTATTCGCTTCGATAGCCAGGCCTTGCTTAATCAAAAAATTATGCGCATAGCCGTCTGCCACATTCTTGATTTCACCTTTTTTGCCTTTGCCTTTTACATCTTTTAGAAAAATTACCTTCATTCCTTTTTCCCACCTTCAAAATAGTCTTCAATTGCCAGCTTTAATTGTCTTTCTGCTTCTGTTATGGAAACCCCGATCAGCTGGGTAGCTGCATTTGTAAGATGTCCGCCGCCTTGAAGCTTTTCCATGATTACTTGAACATTCACATTGCCGAGAGATCTGGCACTAATTCCAATCATTCCCTCATTGCGTTTTGCAATAACAAACGATGCTCCTACCCCATCCATCGTCAGGAGTGTATCAGCTGCCTGTGCAAGAAGGACTTGATCATGAAGCTCATTTTCTTCACCTTTGGCAATGGCAATTCCATCGCGGAAAAAAGCAACCGATTCAATTAATTTGGCCCTTTTAATATAGGTATTTAAGCTCTCTTTTAAAAACTTCTGAACAAGAATGGTATCCGCTCCTTGACCTCTTAAATAAGAAGCCGCATCAAAGGTTCTTGCACCGGTTCTTAAGGTAAAACTTTTTGTATCCACTACGATTCCTGCGAGCAGTGCCGTTGCTTCTATCATTTCTATTTTACCGCGTTTTGGCTGGTATTCAAGAAATTCGGTAACAAGTTCTGCTGTAGAAGAAGCGTATGGCTCCATATAAACAAGAACTGGATTTTCAATAAACTCTTCCCCGCGGCGATGATGATCGATAACAACAACATTATCAATTTTGTTTAGCAGCCGTTCTTCAATCACTAGTGCAGGTTTATGAGTATCTACAATCACCAGTAGTGTTTTATCTGTTGTAATTTCCAATGCTTCTTCTGGACCAATAAAACGAGAGAATAATTGCTCTTGATGGCGGATTTCATCCATCAGCCTATGGACTGCACCGTCCATTTCTTGGAAATTCAATACAATGTAGGCATCCTTTTGGTTCATCTGAGCAACCTTGTAAATACCAATAGAGGAACCAATGGAATCCATATCAGGATTTTTATGTCCCATAATAATAACCTTATCACTTGCTGTAATTAAATCCTTTAGTGCATGAGAAATGACTCGGGCACGAACTCTTGTCCGTTTTTCAACCGGATTTGTTTTTCCGCCAAAAAACTTTACCTTGCCATTTGGATGTTTTATAGCGACCTGGTCACCGCCTCTCCCTAGGGCCAGATCCAAACTTGATTGTGCCAATACGCCCAGCTCAGGCAGAGAAGGAGTCCCAGCACCTACACCAATACTTAATGTAAAGGCGATATTTTGCTTAGAGTTCATTTCTCTTACTTCATCAAGTACAGTAAATTTACCTTTCTCCAGCAGCTGTAGAATGGCTTCATTGAAAACAGCGATAAATCGTTCAGAAGAGATTCTTTTAAGAAAAATACCATTATCCTGAGCCCATTTATTTAAGGTTGAAGTAACCATGTTGTTAATGCTTCCGCGCATCTGGTCATCCATACCTTGTGTTAACTCATCGTAATTATCTAAAAAGATTATTGCGATTACCGTGCGCTCGTCATGGTACATTTTTTCGATTTCTTTTTGTTCTGTTACATCAAAGAAGTAAAGGAGCTTTTCCTCACTTTTAAGAATGACTCGAAATTTTCGTTCATGAAGAGTAATAATTTCAGTTTCTACTTCTTGCTTAATTAATGGTATCAACGTATCAGCTATTTCGTAGAGTGATTTACCAACAAGGGTATCTTCATCAAAATAGGAGGAAAGAAAAGGATTTGTCCACTCAATTGAGTATTCATCATTGATCAGCATAATCCCAATCGGCATTTCCATCAGTGCTTCTTCGCCAACTCTTTTGACACGGTAAGATAGGGTTGAGATATAGTCTTCCATTTCTTTTCTTTGGCTGGATTCGATGACTAACATATAGTACAGCGGAGGGATGATGAGTAATAACCCCACCAAGCTAAGTATCCAATTATAGTAGCCCAGGACAATGAGCAGCACCACTGTAATGCCTATCAGCCCGTAAAAAGGGTAGCGTATCGAGCGTTTTTCAATAAATGCAGGCAATTTTTTCAGCTCCTAACAGTAGTCATCACTCTTTTTTTCTTAAGCCTTTTCGTAAATCAAAGCCTAAATCAATTATACCTAATATCCCTACAATATAAAGGAAAATTGGAATGAGAAAGGAGACAATCGCTATTGTAATAGAAATAGCTTTCGAAAAACCTTTTTTGTCGAAATAATAAAAGATAAAGGTATATCCCTGCAGGATCATCAGAAATTGAAGGATATAGGTCATATTAATAATGGCCATATACCAAAAGGTGCCTTCTTCAGGCTTCATAAACATACTTAATAGCAAAGTGAACAAAAAGTAATATAATATACTTTTTGGTAAGGATATCTCTTTAAAGCTTTTCCACTTCTCCACCTTTACCCCGAATCTCTTAATGATTGGGAAGGATATAAGCTGCATTATGAATACGATAAAAAATGAAGTCACTACAAATAAAGTTGGCATTAAGGTTTTAATAAGGTTTAACCCATTATTAAATTGATCCATTACCTTTTTAGTGTCTTCTGGATTTCCAAAATTCTTTAGCAGGTCAGCTGAAGTATTAAGTGATTCCCGCATCATATCAATCATTTCAGTAATCATATTCACATTAAATAAAACAATGCTTGTCACATAAATAATAATTAAATTGATTAGAAAGACAAGGGATCCGCTGATGAATAATATCCCCATATTCTTTTGTTTTTGAATTAAGTACCCGATTACAACACCTGTTGTCCCATATGCCAGCGTTAATGGTAATGACATAATGGTTCCTACAATGAACGAGAGGAGCAGGGACGCAATAATAAAAACAAAGATACTCTTCACGTCATTCTTTGCTGCAAAAAGCATGAATGGCACTGCTAAAAATAAGTTTACAATCATCCCAAGAAACGGGACATAAATCGTTAATAATAATAAGACCGCAAAGGCAGCTAACAGTATAGCTCCTTCAGTAAGTTTCCGAACATTCTTCACTACTTCACCTCAATTATTTCAAAAGCCTATTCCTTAATTTTAGCCAGTTACGCTCTCCTATTCAACAAATCTGCAAAGATAAAATAAAAAGACAGCTGGGAAACCCCAGCTGCCTTTCACGAAATATTATTCTAGCTTAAGCGCCTAGGGGCGCCTACGCTTTATTATTCACCTGCAACGAATGGTAATAATGCCATTTGACGTGCACGTTTGATTGCAACAGTTAGTTTACGCTGATATTTAGCGCTTGTACCAGTTACACGACGTGGTAAAATCTTTCCACGCTCAGAGATGAATTTTTTAAGTAAATCTACATCTTTATAATCGATGCGTGAGATGCCATTTGCTGTGAAATAGCACACTTTACGGCGCTTCGCGCGTCCGCCTTTACGTCCTCCACCTGCCATGAAAATTCCCTCCTTTATGAATGATTAACGATCATGAAAGGTTATATTAAAATGGTAGATCATCATCGGAGATGTCTATCTGACCGTTACCTGCGAACGGATCATCATCCACTTTTGTAAAACCTTTATTATTGTTATTGTTTTGGTATTGTCGTTGATTCTGATTGCCGCCGCCATAAGGGTTTCCTTGAGGTTCCCTTGGTGGTGCACCGAAGTAATCATTGTCGCTTCTTCCGCCACCGCCGCCAGATGCATTTTTCGGTTCAAGAAACTGAACACTTTCTGCCTGAACTTCAGTAACGTAAACACGCTTACCATCTTGTCCTTCATAGTTGCGGGTTTGAATGCGGCCATCTACTCCTGCAAGACTACCTTTTTTCAAGAAGTTTGCCACATTTTCAGCAGGTTTTCGCCAAACAACACAATTGATAAAGTCTGCTTCACGCTCACCTGCCTGACTAGAAAACGGGCGGTTAACTGCTAAAGTAAAGGTAGCTACAGGAACCCCATTTGGTGTATAACGCAAATCAGGATCTTTTGTTAAACGGCCAACAAGCACGACACGATTCATCATCAGAATCAACTCCTTTTCTTCTGGAGAATGTTTCATGTGAAACATTCTGACCAAAATATATTTATATTAAGCTTCTTCTTTAATTACGATATGGCGAATGATATCTTCGCTGATTTTCGCAAGACGAGAAAATTCTTGTACCGCGTCAGCTGAAGAGTTCGTTTTTACGATTTCGTAATAGCCATCACGGAAATCGTTGATTTCGTAAGCTAAACGACGCTTACCCCAATCTTTTGTTTCAGCAGTTTCCGCACCGTTTTCAAGAAGAATTCCGTTGAAACGCTCTACAAGAGCCTTTTTCGCTTCGTCTTCAATGTTTGGGCGGATGATGTACATGATTTCGTACTTATTCATCACAGTCACCTCCTTTTGGTCTAAACGGCCCAATTTTGGGCAAGGAGCAATTATTCATTACTCACAAGTTAAGATTTTATCATAGTTAATTACGAAAAGCAAGGCTGTTCACAATTTCTAGTTTTTCTTCCTAAAAGTCTTTCCATGTAAAAAGCCTTGCAAACGCAAGGCTAACCGTTTTATACATTGAAACGGAAGTGAATAACATCTCCATCTTTTACTACATACTCTTTTCCTTCTAAACGGACTTTCCCAGCCTCTTTAGCAGCATTATGGCTTCCTGCTGCTAGTAAATCATCATAAGACACCGTTTCGGCACGTATAAATCCACGTTCAAAATCAGAGTGAATAATACCCGCACATTGTGGAGCTTTCATGCCGTGTCTGAATGTCCATGCACGAACTTCCTGCACACCTGCAGTGAAATATGTTGCTAATCCAAGTAAGTTGTATGCAGCACGAATTAATTGATCAAGACCTGATTCTTCAATACCAAGCTCCTCAAGGAACATTTGCTTTTCTTCGCCTTCTAGCTCAGCAATTTCTTCCTCAATCTTTGCACAAACCACGATTACTTCTGCATTATCTGCTGCTGCAAATTCACGTACTTTTTGTACATATTCATTTCCGGATGGATCTGCAACATCATCCTCACCAACATTCGCTACATATAAAACAGGCTTAATGGTTAAAAGATGAAGCATTTTGGCAATTTTCATTTGTTCATCGGTAAATTCAACCGTACGAGCTGTCTTTTCAGCTTCAAAAGCTTCGCGTAGCATAGAAAGCACTTCAAATTCCGCTGCTGCTTCTTTATCTTTTTGCTTAGCTAACTTTTCTACACGGCTGATTCTTTTTTCAACAGACTCCATGTCAGCAAGAATTAACTCTAAGTTAATGACTTCAATATCAGAAATAGGATCTACTTTTCCTGATACGTGGGTAATGTTATCGTCTGCAAAACAGCGGACAACCTGACAAATGGCGTCTACTTGACGAATATGTGATAAGAATTTGTTTCCTAATCCCTCACCTTTACTTGCACCTTTTACAATCCCAGCAATATCGGTGAATTCAAAAGCTGTAGGAACTGTTTTTTTCGGTTGTACAAGTTCCGTTAATTTTGTTAAGCGGTGATCGGGTACTTCTACGATCCCTACGTTTGGGTCAATTGTACAGAATGGGTAGTTAGCAGATTCAGCCCCCGCCTGTGTAATTGCATTAAATAATGTAGACTTACCAACATTCGGCAAACCTACGATTCCAGCTGTTAATGCCATAAATTTCACTCCTCAAGACAAATATCTATTTATAAAAATAACGTCCAAAAATTATTAAAAAGCCTCTCACAATTATAGAGATAACGAGAGAAAAAGACAAGACAATCAAAAAACTGCCGCTCACACGACAGCTAGGTTATTTTTTCGAGATTAACAAGGCAATCATACAAGATACTGCCAAGACCATTATCAGATTCTCCGCTTGAGGTTAAGTTATTAACTGAGCCGCCAAACCTTTTCCAAATTCCTTCATCAATATTAATGGTGTTAGAATGGGACTTTGGCAGAATTGAAAGATATCCTTTCACTTCACCGCGATCATTCCAAACTCGAACAAAATCACCATCTTGCAGGTGATGCTCATCCGCAATATTTCGAGCAACTTCAATCTTCACTTGAGGAGCTTTAGTAAAAAGATGATAGTTTTGTGAATGGTTTGACCTTAGTGGGTGAATGGTTAATAAGTTATATGGATATTTCTCGGCTAGGACAGGATTACTCCATTTTGATTCTTCAGGTATAGCTAATTTCAACTCGCCCTTACCACCCTTACTTAGGGCTGTGAACTCATATTTTCCAGAAGGCGTTTTAAACTTAAAATCATTCCATGGTACTTGTTTCACTGGCAATTCTAAATGATACTCTTCCTTAATTCTCTCCAATGTCAAACCTTTTGCAGATAAGGAAGTTAGGGACATTTCCAGCCACTGTTCTCTTGAAAATTGAAAATCTGCACCAAAACCAAGCCTTTCAGCAAGTTGTGTCCATATCCATAAATCTGACTTAGCTTCTCCAGGAGCAGAAACTAGTTTCGGACCATAGTTAGCATAATGGTGATACATAGAGGAATAATAAACATCTTCTTCCTCAAAAGAAGTAGTAGTTGGCAGGATATAGTCTGCCAGTTGAGCTGTATCTGTCATAAATTGTTCAACAACAATAAGTGTAGAAACGGAGGAAAATGCTTTTTCTACGATGGATGTATCAGGGACCTGTGTTAACGGATTCCCACAAGTAACAATAATCATTTTTATCTCCGGATCAATGGAAGAAAGCACTTCCTCTGCCTGCTTCATAATGGAAAACTGACGGTGTTTTTCCTTCCGGCTGCTTAGTGTTAAATTAGAAATATCAAAGCTTTGTCCAACTTGAAGGTTAGCATAATTTGCACCGCCGCCGGGTATTCCAATATTGCCGCTTACTGCAGCAAGGGAGTCTATCAAACGGATTGTATTCCCGCCATTTTTATATCGCTGCAGACCAAGTCCCATAAAAGTAGAAGTCGGTTTATCAGCAAACACCTTTGCTAACAGGTGGATCTGTTCCAAGGATACTTCTGTCATCTCACTGATTTTTTCTAAAGAAATACTTTTAACCAGTTGTTCTAGATCTTCAAAGCCAAAAGAATGGTGTCGAATAAATTCACGATCTTCAAGCCCTAAACGCAGGATTTTCTTTATAATTCCTGCCGCCAGTAATCCATCCATTCCTGGTTTTACAGAAATATATTCATCTGCTATTTTCGCAGTTGCATTAAATAAAGGGTCAATAACATAAATCTTTGCTCCCTTTTTCTTTGCTTCTATGAGCTTTTCATAGAAATGCATGTTGGTACGTGCTACATTTCTTCCCCAAATAACAATATTGTTACTATTTAAAACATCATCTGGTTCATGCCCATAAGCGTCACCAAAGTCCCATTCTTGCGCCTCAATTCCAGCACCCCAACAGAGTGAACCATAAAGCTCTGTTACACCGCCATAGGCATTAAAGAATCGTTGATCTAGATTTTTTAACACTCCATTGTTCGCATAATCATGACTATGAAGTACAGCTGTAGAACCATACCGTTCTTTTATTTCTTTCAACTGTAAGGCAATTTCATCAAGTGCCTGATTCCATGAGATTTGCTTAAATTCTCCATTCACCTTTTTTAAGGGATAAAGTATTCTCTCCGGTGAGTTCGTCCTTGTTTCGAGCATTCTTCCTCTGCCGCAAATTTTTCCCTTAGTAATGGGGTGGGAAGGGTCACCATCAACTTTTATTACTTTATCGTTCTCTATCGTTACATGAAAACCACAGCTGTCCCAGCAATTCAATGGACATGCTGATTTCACAATATTTGCCACTGCTCCACCCCCAAAAAGATTTTACTTGTTAAATAGAATAATACAGTTAACCAAAAAAAAGAAGCATAAACTACTGTTCATGCTTCACCAATATTTTCTTCATTTTCCTTGAAAATTCGCGTCTTGGAATCATTACACTATGTTCGCAGCCTTCACATTTGATCCGAATGTCCATTCCCATACGAATGATTTTCCAGCGATTGGTACCGCATGGATGCTGCTTTTTCATTTCAACGACATCATTTAACCCAAATTCTTTTTCTTCCATTGAATACCTCTCCTTTTAAACACTAGGTTCATTGATATTTCCAGAATTCTTTGAGTACATGACCATACGCGGATATGGAATTTCTATTCCATGCTCATCTAAACATTGTTTGATATCCCGTTTTATGTTCCTAGATACAGCCGCATGTTTCATTGGCAATGTTTCCGCAACAATTCGCAATACAACTTCTGATGGTCCTAAGGTTTGAACGCCCAAAAGCTCAGGCGTCTTAGTTAAGGCTTCGTATTGTTCAGGCATTTTTTCAAGTAAATCCCTTATAATATTTTGCGTCTTTTCAATATCCTCTTCGTAAGCGACTGATATATCGATGATAGCAAGGCTATTGTTTAAAGAGAAATTAGTAACTTGAATGATACTTCCATTTGGTAAAATATGGACTTCTCCTGTCCAACTTTTTAACTTTGTTGTTCTTAAACCAATTGCTTGAACGGTTCCTTCAAATTGATCAATTCGCACATGATCCCCGACTGAAAATTGATCTTCAAAAATAATAAAGAAACCAGTAATTACATCTTTTACAAGACTCTGTGCACCAAACCCAACGGCAAGACCGACAACTCCTGCTCCTGCAATTAATGCCTTTACATCAATGGTTAGGACAGACAGAATCATCATAAACGCTATAAAATAGACAACATACGTAAGAACATTATCGAGCAGTTTTGCTAAAGTTTCTTCCCTTCGTTCTGATGTCTTTAAAGGTGATCGAGTTCTTAGTTTAAAAACGTTATCAATGGCCATACTTCCCAATTTAATTAAGATTTTAGTTACAATTAAAATAGCGATAATTTTAAGAAAACCTTCGCCAATAGCCAGCCATGTATCTTCATTTTGAAATTTGTCAACAAATCTTTGAATAATTCTTTCTGTTGAAGTCATTTAAACATCCTTTCCTCACCCTGATGACTCAAATTCATTTTATCAAGTTTTCCCTGTACTTTATAGTATTGTGATTTATTCCTTTTTTCAACTGGAATATCTTTGTCAACCTACGTATAGATTTTCAAAATTTTCCGTATACTGTTAAAAAAATAAACTGGTCACAATTAAGGAGTGTACTTATGAATCTGAAACCTAGTTTTTTTGATAGGAGGGCAAATACGGGGCGGATACCTCATGATGATTTTCAGGCTGTTGAAAACTTAGCCATAGAATTGCTTAAGTTTCTGCCACGGGCACGCAATCGCCCCATCGTATTTGTTTGTATTGGAACAGACCGCTCAACTGGAGATTCATTAGGACCACTTGTTGGATCACTTTTAGAGGAGAAGGATGTTCCATCATTTCATGTTTATGGCACATTAGATGAACCGATTCATGCCGTCAATTTAAGTGAACGTTTGCAAGAAATAACATTAAAGCATCTTGACCCTTACATTATTGGTATCGACGCATGTTTAGGAAGAATGAAAAATGTTGGAATAATCCAGGTAGCTGATGGACCTGTTAAACCTGGAGCAGGTGTAAACAAAGAGCTTCCCGCAGTCGGTGATATCCACATAACGGGAATTGTTAACGTAAGTGGCTTTATGGAATTTTTTGTGTTACAAAATACTCGATTAAATCTAGTGATGAAAATGGCAAAAACGATTGCAAATGGGATTTATCAAGCAAGTATTCTCCATTCCAAAGGAAGAATTCAGGAATTAATTCAAGAGGACCAAAAAAAGACCAATTAGAAGAGCAACAGGGAATCAACCTGGTTGCTCTTTTAATATTTACAAATGCTGTAATTTTCACAAAAATAAACGATATAAATAAAGAACAGTGACAATAATTCCTGTCACAACAATAGCAGGGAGGAGGTTGGCTACCTTTATTTTTACTAATCCTGTTAGATTTAAACCGATAGCAAAAATCATGACACCGCCTGTCGCCGTCATTTCGACAATGAATTGATCCATCAATACCTGTGGTATAAAGGTGTTAATTTGCGTGGCGAATAATGCAATCAACCCTTGATAGAGCATGACTGGAATAGCAGAAAAAATGACGCCTACTCCAAGGGTAGTGGTTAGGATAATGGATGTAAAACCATCAATAAGCCCTTTTGTATACAAGACATCGTGATCACCGCGAATACCACTGTCAAGTGCTCCAATAATGGCCATAGCTCCAATTACAAAGATTAAGGTTGCTGTTACAAAACCTTCAGCGATACTACCTTTTCCAGTTGAACCTATCCTGCTGGAACCCATTTTCTTTTCCAGCCAAAGACCCAGTTGATTAAGCTTTTCTTCCAACTGCATGAGTTCCCCAAGCACAGCTCCCATGACTAAACTTATGATTACAATAAGGAAATTTTCGCTCTTTAAGCCCATCTGCAATCCTAAAACGATTACCGATAATCCAATGGCATACATGACTGTTGTTTTCATGCTGTCAGGAATCCGGTTTAAAAGTTTTCCAATTAGTACACCGACAATAATTAATAACCCGTTTACAAGCGTTCCTAATAAAAACATCTGCTATTCACCTATTCTTCGATTCTCGAAATTTATAATAGTATTAAACTATCACTTTTTACTAGAGTTTGAAAGATATTTTTTTGTGAGGCTGTGTTAAATAGGGCTGTTGATTTGCGCTCCAATCAACAGGTTCTAAAAGCAACAGTCTTCATTAACACAGCCTTTTATAAAAAAATAAACCATCCAATGATGGTTTATAGTGATTCTTCTTGGCCAAGCATTTCTAGTATACGTTCTAGGTCTTCTTGGGAGAAAAATTCTATTTCTATTTTGCCTTTGTTTTTCGTCTGCTTGATGTTTACAGTTGTTCCGAACCGTTCACGAAGGGAGTGTTCCCGTTCCTGGATAAAGACATCCTTCTTCTTTTCAGGCTTTTTTGTTTCACGTGGAACATTTTCGTTTAGATGTTGAATAATTTTTTCCAATTGGCGTACATTCAATGATTCTTGAATAATTTTATCTACTAAGGCTGGCAGCTTTGCTTTTTGGCGAAGGCCCAAAAGCGCACGGCCGTGGCCCATGGAGATTTTCCCATTAGAAATGAGTTCTTGAATCTTAGGAGGCAGAGAAAGCAGCCTGATATGGTTTGCTACATGCGGCCGGCTTTTACCTAAACGCTTTGCTACTTCTTCTTGGGTAAATTTCAACTTTTCCATTAAAGTTTGGTAGGCTTGTCCTTCTTCAATAGGGTTTAAATCTTCCCGCTGCAGGTTTTCTAAAACCGCTAATTCCATCATTTGCTGTTCTGTTAAGTCTCTGACTACTGCAGGTACTGATTCCAGTTTTGCCTCTTTTGCTGCCCGAAAACGTCTCTCACCCACAACAATTTCATAGCCTTTAATACTTTTGCGTACGACAAGAGGCTGAAGAATTCCATGCTCTAAAATAGAGGCTTTTAATTCATCAATAGCTTCTTGTTGGAAGGTTTTCCTTGGCTGGTAAGGATTGGGCCGCAATTCTTTTAAACTAATTTCTTGGACAGTCTCTTCCTTACCGGCTTCGATAGTTGTAAAGAATGCATTAATGCCTTTTTTCCCTAGACCTTTAGCCATTTGAGACCACTTCCTTTGCTAGATCTAAATAAACTTCTGCGCCGCGTGATTTCGAATCATACGTAATAATTGGTTCTCCATGACTTGGAGCCTCACTTAGACGTACATTCCTAGGAATAATGGTTTTATATACTTTATCTTGAAAATACTTCTTCACTTCTTCAATTACTTGAATGCCTAAATTTGTTCGGGCATCGAGCATCGTTAATAAAACACCTTCTATTTTCAAGTCCTGGTTTAAATGTTTTTGTACCAGCCTAACAGTATTTAATAGCTGACTTAATCCTTCAAGAGCGTAATATTCACACTGAACTGGAATTAATACAGAGTCAGAAGCTGTTAAGGAGTTGAGCGTTAACAACCCAAGTGAAGGAGGACAATCGATAATAATATAATCAAATTGGTCTTTCACATCTTCAAGTGCACGCTTTAATCGTACCTCTCTCGAGATAGTAGGAACAAGCTCAATCTCTGCTCCTGCAAGCTGTATAGTAGCTGGTATTGCATATAAGTTTTCAACACATGTTGGTTTAATAACATCCTTTGCTTCTACATCGTCTACTAAAACATCATATATGCACTGTTGTACATCTGCCTTTTCGATACCAATTCCGCTCGTTGCATTCCCTTGTGGATCAATGTCTACTAATAAAACCTTTTTCCCAATGTATGCTAAGCAGGCGCCTAGATTGACAGAGGTAGTTGTCTTTCCAACCCCGCCTTTTTGATTCGCGATTGCAATCGTTTTGCCCACGGTGTCACCTACCTTGTTTCAAATAAAATACTTAACTTCTACTCATATAAACTAGTAAAACCTGTTATGTTAACAGGCAAAACTAATAAATTAAAATTTCCATGCTATTTATTTTAACATGAAACTGATTTGTTGTTATTTTTTTTCATAAAATAATAATGATGAATAAAAGTATTAACTGCCATAAATTAACAGGGTATCGAGAGGTCTATTGAGCTCTGCCCCAATTAAAGAGCGCAAAAATAAAAACCAAACTGCTTTTAGTCTGGTTCCATTATGTGAATATTTTATTTTTTCTTTGGTATTTTTATGGTAAATTGATAATACTCTTCAAATTCTTCTTCTTGTGAGTCGAGAGTGATACCGTTATCTGACACCATGGTTAATGATTGTCTAATGGTATTTACAGCAATTCTCATATCCTTGCTGAAGGCTTTTCTTTTTGGTTTTGGTTTTTGATTCTTTTCTTCTAGCAGGCGAGCCACTCGATCCTCTGTTTGCTTGACATTAAGATTTTTATCTATAATATCTTGTAGAAGCAATACCTGTTTCTCTGGATTTTTAAGTGGAATCAGTGCTCGGGCATGCCGTTCTGTTATTTCCTTATTTAACAAGGATTCTTGGATTGGCTGTGGCAGCTTCAGAAGACGGAGCTTATTGGCTACTGTCGATTGCCCTTTTCCAAGACGCTGAGCAAGCGCTTCTTGCGTTAAGTTATGCAGTTCGAGCAGTTTACCATAGGCGATAGCCTCTTCAATCGGTGACAGCTCTTCCCGTTGTAAATTTTCAATTAATGCGACAGAAGCCGTTTCTGTATCAGAATAACTTTTTATAATTGCTGGTACTTCTTCCCAGCCTAGCTTCTTCATGGCACGCCAGCGGCGTTCACCGGCAATAATTTCATAATTTCCATCAAACTGTCGGACCACAATTGGCTGAATGATTCCGTGTGTATGGATTGTTCGTGATAACTCCTCTATTTTTTCATCGTCGAATACGGTTCGAGGCTGAAAACGGTTAGGAACAATACTTTCAATCGGAATCTTTTTTATTTCTTCATTTTTTACAACATCTAGTTCTTGTTCTAGCTCTTTTTCAAGCTCTTTTTCTAACTCAACCTTTTGATCTCCCTTTTCGCCGAGGCCAAAAAAGCGTGAAAACGAATTCTTCATCCCCAACACCACCTTTACGAAACTCCCTATTACTTATTCTCTATTATACTGTTTTCTTCCTGCCAAACCTGTAGTTTTATTTATGCAAAAATTTCCTTTACTATTCGATTGGCATTTTACCAGGGGTTCCTGGTTTTCGCGGATATTTTTTCGGCGTTTGTTTTTCCTTTTTAATAACAAGTATATTTCTTTCACTTTCTTCCATAGGTAAAGTGAAAGTATGCATTTGCTCTAATCGTCCTCCAAGAGTCGTAATCGCTTTCTGACCCACGGTTAACTCATCGTTTGCATGAGCTGCTTTCATGGCAACAAAATGTCCTCCTACTTTTACAAGAGGAAGGCAAAGTTCGCTTAGAACAGACATTCTTGCAACTGCCCTTGCTGTTACGAGGTCATAAGACTCGCGATGAGCTGGATTGACACCAAATGTCTCAGCACGATCGTGGATAAAATGAACCTTTTCCAATTTTAATACATTGGCTAAATGATTTAAAAAGTTGATTCGTTTATTTAATGAATCCACTATTGTGACCTCTAAATGAGGAAAAGCAATTTTTAAAGGAATACTTGGAAATCCCGCACCTGCCCCTACATCACAAAGATGGAGGGGCTGCGTGAAGTCAAAGTAAAAAGCCGCAGAGATGGAATCATAGAAATGTTTTAAGTAGACATCCTCTTGATCAGTGATGGCAGTTAAGTTCATTTTTTCATTCCACTCCACTAAGGTGTGAAAGTATTTATTAAATTGGTCTAGCTGCTCATCGCTAAGGGGAATCCCCTTCTCAAGAAGCATAGCTTTGAATTGTTCGATGTTCATCAGCAAAACTTCCTCTTTTTGTAAATATTATGGACTTTGTTAAAAGGTTCTGTTGATTGGAGCTCCAGGCACTTCGCTCCAATCAACAGAGTGCCAAAATAAATTTTCAGCTTTAACATAGCCCAATTATAGGCTACTCGTTCTTGCAATTTTTCCTTGTTCTAAATAAACAAGCAGGATGGAGATGTCTGCTGGGTTTACGCCAGAGATTCTTGATGCTTGTGCAAGTGATAATGGTTTGATTTGCTTTAGCTTTTGCTTTGCTTCTGTTGCTAGTCCTGAAATAGAATCATAATCGATGTTTTCAGGAATCTTCTTATTTTCCATCTTCTTTAAGCGTTCAACTTGCTGAAGTGATTTTTCAATGTAGCCTTCATATTTAACTTGAATTTCAACCTGTTCTTTTATATCTTGATCTAATTTCACTTCACTAGGTGTCAGACTTTCGATATGTTCATAGGTCATTTCCGGCCGCTTCAATAAATCAGATGCAAGAATTCCATCCTTAAGCTCACTGCCGCCAGTGCTTCGAATAAGCTCCTGAACTTCGGCTGAAGGTTTTAATCTGATGGATGCAAGTCTTTCCTTTTCTGCTTCAACTGCTGCCTTTTTCGCTAAAAATCTTTGATAACGTTCTTCAGGTATAAGACCAATGGAATAACCAATGTCGGTTAATCGTAAATCTGCATTATCATGTCGTAATAGAAGACGATATTCGGCTCTGGAAGTGAGCAGACGATACGGTTCGTTTGTCCCTTTTGTAATCAAATCATCTATTAACACACCGATATAGGCATCTGAACGACTTAGGATTAACGGATCCTTTCCAAGTGCACTTAGACCAGCATTAATTCCTGCGATAATCCCCTGTCCCGCTGCTTCTTCATAACCCGAAGTTCCATTAATCTGACCAGCAGTAAACAGGTTTTTTACCACCTTTGTTTCAAGTGTCGGCCAGAGCTGAGTCGGATCAATGGCGTCATACTCAATTGCATATCCAGATCTCATCATTTGAACATTTTCTAAACCTGGTATGGTTTTGAGGATTTGCTGCTGAACATCTTCGGGTAAACTAGTCGACAAGCCCTGCACATAAACCTCTTGCGTTTTTCTTCCTTCAGGCTCAAGGAAAATTTGATGACGCGGCTTATCGTTAAAACGAACCACTTTATCTTCAATCGATGGACAATAACGCGGACCCGTTCCTTTTATCATTCCAGAATACATTGGTGAACGGTGAAGATTTTGGTCAATTAACTGATGAGTTTGCTCATTTGTATAGGTCAGCCAGCATGGAAGCTGGTCAGTAATATATTGAGTCGTTTCATATGAGAAAGCTCTTGGAACTTCATCGCCAGGTTGAATTTCGGTTTTACTGTAATCAATTGAATGACTATTAACCCGTGGCGGTGTTCCAGTCTTAAAACGAACGAGTTCAAATCCAAGCTCTTCCAAATGCTCTGATAACTTAATGGACGGCTGTTGGTTATTTGGACCGCTTGAATACTTCAGTTCACCGAGGATAATTTCGCCGCGAAGATAGGTACCAGTCGTTATTACAATTGTTTTGGCACGGTAAATCGCACCTGTTTTAGTAATAACCCCAACACAAACACCATCCTCAACGATTAGTCTTTCAACCATTCCCTGAAGTAGCGTCAAATTCGGTGTTTCTTCAATTGTTTTTTTCATTTCGTACTGGTAGTCAACTTTATCCGCTTGTGCCCGCAGTGCACGCACTGCCGGACCCTTCCCCGTATTCAACATTCTCATTTGAATGTGTGTTTTATCAATATTTCTTCCCATTTCACCGCCAAGTGCATCTATTTCCCGGACAACTATTCCTTTTGCCGGTCCGCCAATTGATGGATTACATGGCATAAAGGCCACCATATCAAGGTTAATGGTAATCATTAATGTTTTTGCACCCAAACGTGCCGCCGCGAGGCCTGCTTCACAGCCTGCATGGCCTGCCCCAATGACGACAACGTCAAAATTACCTGCTTCGTATGACATCTCTTTCCTCCTCTTTCTAATACTACTGTCTAGCTCCAGCGCCTAGCCCCTCGAGGTCGCTTCGGTCCATCCGAAGAAGTCAAAAAGCGCGACTTCTTCAGCTGGCCCTCCAGCGCTTGTCGGGGCTGAACGAGGCGCTTCCGCTTTTCTTATTTACCTAAACAGAACTGTGAAAATAACTGATCAATTAGGCTTTCGTGCACACTATCACCTATAATTTCCCCAAGAATCTCCCAAGTTCTTGTAACATCGATTTGAACGATATCAATTGGCGTTCCCATTTCTACTCCATTAATGGCTTCTTCTATGGTATGCAAACTTTGCCCAATCAAAGCAATATGGCGGCTGTTTGACAAATAGGTCATATCGCCAGCATCAATGGATCCGGCAAAGAATAAGGAGGATATCGCCTCTTCAAGCTCATCGACCCCGCGGTCTTCCAATAAGGAGGTCGTAACGATTTTATGCTCCGCTGCCAGTTCCTTTACACGTTCCATATCAATTTGCTGCGTAAGGTCTGTCTTATTAACGATGACAATAACATCCATCCCTTTAACAGCCTCAAAAAGATTTTCATCCTCTTTTGTGAATTGGTCAGCGTAATTTAACACTAACAATATTAAATCTGCTTCTTTTAAAACCTGTCTAGATTTTTCTACACCAATTCGTTCAACAATATCTTCCGTCTCTCTTATACCCGCAGTATCTAATAATCTAAGCGGTACACCGCGAACATTGACATACTCTTCAATTACATCACGGGTTGTCCCAGGAATATCCGTAACAATTGCCTTATTTTCTTGAACAAGACTATTCAATAAAGAAGATTTTCCGACATTTGGGCGCCCTACGATTACAGTAGAAAGACCTTCACGCAATATTTTTCCTTGCTGAGAAGTTTGCAGCAGTTTTCTTAACTCATCTCGAACATAAGTGGCTTTTTCCAACAACATAGTATGTGTCATTTCTTCAACATCGTCATATTCGGGATAATCTATATTTACTTCGACATGTGCGAGTATTTCTAGTATTTCCTGACGCAAGGCCCTAATTAACTTTGATAATCGACCTTCCATTTGTCCTAAGGCCACATTCATCGCACGATCCGTTTTGGCTCTGATTAAATCCATTACTGCTTCTGCTTGAGATAAATCAATCCTGCCATTTAAAAACGCCCGTTTTGTAAATTCACCTGGTTCAGCAAGTCTAGCACCATAGGATAGTACATGCTGCAATACCCGATTAACAGAAACAATCCCGCCGTGACAATTTATCTCAACTACATCTTCTTTCGTAAAAGTTTTTGGTCCCTTCATAACCGACACCATTACTTCCTCAATTACTTGGTCCTTCTTAGGATCAATTAAATGACCATAATGAATCGTATGAGTTGGTACCTCTGTTAACCTTTTACCGCCGACGCCTCTAAAAATTTGGTCAGCGATTTTAATGGAATCATCGCCACTCAACCGTACAATTGCAATTGCTCCCTCACCCATCGGCGTCGATATGGCAGCTATCGTATCAAATTCCACTACTTTCACCACTCTTTAATAAATTAATCTATATAAAAACGAAGTATTTTTACTCCAAATTATTAGAATACCACATCTGATCTGGTCTGAAAAACTAGAAATCCTAGTATTACTTTATCCACAACCCTTAAAATGTCTACCTATTATTTTAACTTATCCACATGTGAATAACAATAAAACAAGAGTTTTCATATAATTGCTATAAACAAATGTTTAAATTTAATTTTCGACAACAAAAAAAGACATCCTTCGAACAGGATGTCTTTAACTGATTTTATTTGACGGGTGAAATTACAATATGTCTATATGGATCTGAACCGTCAGAAAAAGTTTTCACTCGTTTATTCTCTGATAAAGCTGTGTGAATAACTTTACGCTCGTAAGAAGGCATTGGCTCCAAAGCAACATCCCTGCCAGTTTTAACCGCCTTAAGTGCAAGACGATGGGCAAGTTGGATCAGCGTATCATTTCTTCGATTTCGGTAATCCTCAGCATCTAAAATAACTGTTAAGTATTGGTTAGAAAAACGATTAATGATGAGCTGTGTTAAATACTGAAGTGAATTTAAAGTTTGTCCTCTTTTGCCAATTAGCAGAGCAATTTTTTCTCCAGTCATAACAAATAGAACTTGTTTTCCATCACGCTTAACCTCAATTTCAATAGGAGCTCCCATTTGTTCACTAACTTGAAGCAGAAATTTCTTAGCCTCTTCAATTGGATCAATAATGACTGTAACCTTTACGACAGCTGGGCGTGATCCAAAGATCCCAAAAATACCCTTTTTACCTTCATCAATAATAGCTACATCTGTGCGGTCTTTTGTTGTGTTTAACTGAGCTAAAGCTGATTCCACTGCTTCATCGACTGTTTGTCCGGTAGCAGTTACTTGTTTCACTTTTTTGCTCCTCCCGCTTTACCGGATTCTTGTGCCTTTTTTAAATCCGGTCCTTTTATGAAATAAGTTTGCACAATCATAAAAATATTACCCACTACCCAATACAAAGAAAGAGCTGCAGGGAAATTAAAAGCAAAAATGACAATCATGATCGGCATCATCCAAAGCATCATCGCCATTTGCGGATTATGCTCTTGTCCGGCCATCATCAATTTTTGCTGAATAAATGTAGTAATACCCGCAATAATCGGCAGGATATAAAACGGATCCTTATCACCAAGGTCGAACCACAGAAAACTATGATCTGCAATTTCCCTTGTTCTTGAGATAGCATGGTAAAATCCAATCAGAATTGGCATTTGTACAATTAGCGGGAAACATCCTGCCATTGGGTTTACACCGTGCTTTTGGAAAAGCGCCATCGTTTCCTGCTGTAATTTTTGCTGTGTTTTTTGATCTTTTGAACTATACTTCTCTCGAAGCGCCTTCATCTCTGGCTGCAATGCCTGCATTGCTTTAGAACTTCTTGTCTGCTTGATCATCAGCGGCAGTATCGCTAAACGAATCAGAATCGTAACGACAATTAGTGATAAACCAAAGCTTCCTCCCAAGATTTCCGCACCTTCCACGATCAACCAAGAAAGCGGGTAGACAATGTATTCATTCCAAAAGCCTGTACTTTCAGCATTAATTGGCTTATTAATTTCTGTACATCCTGAAAGAAAAAGAATAACAGAAACAACGCCAATTAAAAGTAATATTCGTTTTTTCAACCGAATTTTCCTCCTTGAACAATATATATATACTCCTTAAGTATCAATACCTTATATTAATAGAGCCATGGATATATTTCATAGGTATTTTACCATCTTTTAACTTAATTTGCTTCTTAATTTTATGATGAATACAACATTATTTTGAATCTACCTTCTTTTGAAAACCTTACCAACTTTAAAGACATGAGTTAAACTCTTTTTCACTTCAAAAAAGTCCATATCCGCCGCAGGCTTTCTAGCAATAATGACGTAATCGTTTCCTGGGACAATCTGATCTGATAGTTCAAAAACAGCTTGTCTTATGTATCTTTTTATTTGATTTCTAGTTACAGCATTTCCTATTTTCTTGCTGACAGAAAGACCGATCCGAAAATCCTCTTGATCCTCTTTCTTCAGACTATAGACAACAAACTGCCGATTAGCAAAGGATTGTCCTTTCTGGAATGCCTCTTGAAATTCTTTATTTTTCTTTACCCGTAATTCTTTCTTCATAGAAAACACCTTCCATCTACATTAGGAAAGATTTTATTAGAAAAAAGACCACTGATGTTTCAGTGGCCTAAGCTGATAATACTTTTCTTCCTTTTTGGCGACGGCGTGCTAGAACTTTACGTCCGTTTGCACTGCTCATACGACTACGGAAACCGTGAACTTTACTGTGTTTACGTTTATTTGGTTGATATGTTCTTTTCATATATGACACCTCCCTGAGGAATAGCTGTTAAAGACAGTCTAATTTATTATAAAGACGGACCTCTATATTGTCAACCTACCCTTAAAATATTGTTCCCGTGTTAATAAAATTATTTACCCCTAGTCCATATCGGAACCACTTTTATATTTAATCCTAACTTTTTGCAAAAAATTAATCTGTGGATATTTTTTTCGACTTTTTTTCAACCATTTCACAAGATATTGACAGTTTTTGCACAGGACACACTACTTGTGGACAAGTTTCAACCACATATTGTTACAGTTGTGGATAAACGGTTAAAAGGCATTGCACACCTGCCTTTTATCTGATATTATATTTGTGTTTTCACTCTGAATAACTTCGTCTCTTAATTCCGTTATCCACAATTTGTGGATAACATGTGGACAAGTTATTCTAGCATACTGCAGAAACTTGTCCACAAGCCGTGGATATTGTCGAAACTCCACTTTATTTCCTATAATATGTTTTTTCCACAACCATTGTTTCGTATATTTATAAATTAGTAGGTTGTACAGCTTGTATAACGTGTTTTTTCACGGAACTTTTGCCGAATTTGTTATTAGGTTGCAAAAAGGATACTTCAGAACTCTTTGTGAAAAAATATCTCTATATATGGAGTTTAGACAGAAACGAACCTGCAAATGCATTTGAATAAATAGATAGATAAAAAAAAGGAGGGACAACCG